>NZ_LR735068.1 GCF_900009265.2 Planktothrix paucivesiculata PCC 9631
TAATTGTCGGTGCTGTCGGTACGGTGGCATCTATGGTGAGGTTAACTGCCGTGGAAGTTGGAGAAATGTTACCTGCTGCATCGGTAGCTGTGGCGGTAAAGGCATAAGTGTTGTCTGCCAGAGCCGTAGTGATGGGAAATGTCCAGTTACCAGTTGCATCGGTGATAGCAGTGCCGATACTGATACCGTCTTGCAGGATATCAACGGTACTATTGGCTTCGGCTGT
>NZ_LR735135.1 GCF_900009265.2 Planktothrix paucivesiculata PCC 9631
CTTACGCAAGGACGCTATATATAGCGCATTATTCAAACAGAAGGGCAATATGCGTCCGGCACGCTACGCGATGGTGATGCCGCCATCTGTCGGCATCGCGCTGATAATAAAGAGAATCAATCTGTGTTTGAACTGATGAGTAAACTAAATAAAAGAAAGTTTTAGAGAGGGATGTTTAAGCTCTTGGCTCAGGTAATCTGCTAATAAACCAGCTTTTAACTGATAGACAGTTTGAGAAACTTTCTTAGCCATACGAGTCAGAAAAACCCAAACTAATAAAGCGC
>NZ_LR735069.1 GCF_900009265.2 Planktothrix paucivesiculata PCC 9631
AGTTTGTTGGGTAGAGCTAGAGCTATTGGGGCTGAATTGATTGTTTTAGATATCCCAAAGGAAGGGGAAATGAGAATTATTGATTTTCTATCCCAAGAACTTCAAATAGCCGTTGATAGTTTAAAATCCGCTTATCCTAATAATCAAGATGGTCTAAAAGTTGTTAAGGATTTCCTAGATAAATCTGGTGCTGATATTCAATGGCTCAAGGATTTAAAATCTGATGATTGTTACCTTAACCGTCCTTGTCTTGTGAATAACAATTTAACTGATACTGTTACTCGAATAGTAAGTTTAGTTAATAGTTATTGGCGATATCCTAATCTTGTCGAAGATACAACCCCAAAAGATTATAGATTCACATTATTTTCTAATGTCATTAGTGATGAACTTCAAGATGCGATCGCACTACGGGAACGTGACGCTTATAGAGCCGAAATGGGTGCGGCTTTAGCTTATAAAAGAGACACTGAAGATGATAGATTAGTTAAAGAAGTTACGGCTAAATT
>NZ_LR735066.1 GCF_900009265.2 Planktothrix paucivesiculata PCC 9631
AGTTTGTTGGGTAGAGCTAGAGCTATTGGGGCTGAATTGATTGTTTTAGATATCCCAAAGGAAGGGGAAATGAGGATAATTGATTTTCTTTCCCAGGAACTTCAAATAGCCGTTGATAGTTTAAAATCAGCTTATCCTAATAATCAATATGGTCTAAAAGTTGTTAAGGAGTTTCTTGATAAATCTGGTGCTGATATTCAATGGTTGGCAGACTTAAAATCTGATGATTGTTATTTTACTCGTCCTTGTTTGGTGAATAACAATTTAACTGATACTGTTACTCGAATAGTTAGTTTAGTTAATAGTTATTGGCGATATCCTAATCTTGTCGAAGATACGAGTCCAAGGGATTATAGATTTACATTATTTTCTAATGTTATTAGTGATGAACTTCAAGATGCGATCGCAACTCGTGAACGGGATACCTACCGAACTGAAATGGGTGCGGCTTTAGCTTATAAAAGAGACACTGAAGATGATAGATTAGTTAAAGAAGTTACGGCTAAATT
>NZ_LR735067.1 GCF_900009265.2 Planktothrix paucivesiculata PCC 9631
CGTGGATTTTAAACATTAACGTTACAAAACTTTACAACGTGTCCCATTTTGCAGGTATCTCGGTGGCTACCCTATTTGGGTTTAATTACCAGAAGATTTGCTTAATAATAACTATGAGGGATTGAATACTATATATCAGTTATCAAACAGGATTGAATCTACTGTTAGTTGACCAGTGATCATTCATAAAATCATCAATATCGGATTGTTCCATATGGGGTAAAGACAAGATACGCGCAAAATTTAGCACGACGTAAAGTTTTGTAAAGTATTCATGTATTTATTGCTTT
>NZ_LR734992.1 GCF_900009265.2 Planktothrix paucivesiculata PCC 9631
GGAAGCATATATTTGCCGGAGTCAATTGGAAGCATAAACTTGCCGAAACGGCAATATTATCCTTCCAATGACAGCAGTAGTTTAACTTGCTACTTTGCACTTCATGACACGCTCGCTACTTCTGACCCAACATCGACGCTGATCAATGCCTCCTTTGGGCTTGGCTCCAATTCATCGTTTCAGTGTCAGTCTAGTTTCCCACAACTCAGGCTTACTAAGGGTTCTATCCCTTTTCAAAAAAATTTGTAGTACGCTCTTGACAGTTTGTAGTATAATGTTTTATGATTGTAGTATGAGATGAGACACAGAGGAGCGAATCCAATGACTGCTCGTTCTCTTAAACAAATAGGTCTTTCCTCGAAGCGTTCAGAGCAGCCTTCTGCGTTGCTTCGAGACAACTTACCTGGTCAGAAAAATCCATTTTCAACTCGGTACCAGCAAGCACTCCGTCAGCTTCAGCAAATCTATGCTCTGGAGCGACGCTGCTTCCTCTAACTCCTGCTGACATCAGCAGCCAGCACCTTGAAAACTTAGTAAATGCCACCTTTGGGGGTGTAGCTTAGTCTGGCTCAAAGCACTCGCCTGTCACGCGAGAGAGCGTGGGTTCAAATCCTACAGCCTCCTTTAAGTCTGGAGGCTGAAAACAGCTTCTTAAACTTGCACACTGTAGAAACCTCAAGGTTTGGTGCCGTAGGCAAATCGGTAAAGCCACAGGTCTTTCAATCCTGTGTTTGCGGGTTCAACTCCCGTCGGCACTGCCAAATTTGCTCAAGTATGAGCAGCAAAAAATGGAGGTTGTCCGGCATGGACGTCGTTCTGACTCAGAGTCAGAGCGAAATTGGTTTGACCCCAACTCCTGCATCCAATGCCCTGTGGTGTAACTGGCAACATCTCGCTCTTTGAAAGCGAAGATTCCAGGTTCAAATCCTGGCGGGGCAGTTGGGAGGTTTCTGAGTCAATCCTCATAACTTAGATGATTCGGGTCGTTAGCTTAACGGTTAGAGTAGCTGCCTTTTAAGCAGACGGGTCAGAGTTCAAATCTCTGGCGACCCATGTTCAACCATTGGTTGAGTAATAATTGCCCCTGTGATGCAATAGGTAGACATCGCTTCGATTCCGAATCCTGAAACCCTTTCACAGCTTACTGTTCCCTGTTCCCTATTCCCTGCTATATGAGCGAATATCGTTTAAGCGAAATTGTGATTGAACGTCCTCGTGGTGGGATGCGAATTAGTTTAAAAAAGCTGAAAGGTTTTAAGAAACAATTACACAAACTCACCGAAGAAGCAACTGAGGATGGATTACTGAGTCCTTACCTGATCAAACCCAGAAATAAATCGAAGTATCTCTCTGATCATCTCGGCCCTTTGCGTCGATTTTTGCGATCGCACGTTGGGCAACCCTGGAATGATGTTTACAGTAAATTGTGCCAGCAATTAGATCCTAAAACTATGGCAGGACAGCACGTTCTGACTCATCTATGGGACTATGTTGAACGATACGTTGAATTGATTGATAACATCCCTTACAGTAAAAGAACGGATCGGCGTTTTCCTCATCGCTTAGATACCTATTACACAGACCAATTTTATGTGCATCCAGAGACAGGAATTCTGTGTGCGTCTGCAAGGCAACCTCAAAAAAGATGGAATCCATCACGGAGAGATGTGGTGGCTCTAGATCAGGATCATGAGTATCACCAACTTAACGGAATTTGGTATCTAATTACCTTTGAGGAAGTCCCCGCACCACCCACAGCATGGGTCATGGATGTTCTGGATGGTACAATCCGTTGTGCTGATGCCAGATGGATGAACAATCGGAGAATGTATGCGGCTAGAAAACAGCAATGTAGCAAAAAGGAAATTCGATTGATTCGGAAGCAACTTTCCAAACCATAAAGCCAACTGAAGTTAGAATAGGCAATGTCCATACCCTTTGTACTGGGTATTGTCTATTACTAATATGAATCTTGAATCAGAAAGATATTTTGATGACCATTTTGGCTCTTGCCCTATCTGCCATTTAACAAATGGATATGCGAATATAGGGAGACATTATTGGTTCTGCTGTAGTAAGCATAGAACTCGCTGGTATGTTGGCAGTAATCTCCTTTCAGGATGGCGAGTATATGATTTAAAGCATGGCAACAATATCAGGGAAAACATTATTTGGCAGAAAAATGCTCTTTTGCTGCTTCAATGCACTGAGGTTGAGCCCTATTACAGCTTTTCTCAAAAGGATTTGATCCAGATTCGAGATGTTGATGATTATTTACCTTCAATTTTATGCGAATTCTTTACCGAATCAGAATTAAATGAAATATATATCCTAGAGAAGGAGTTGATTAAAACTTATGAATACTGGCAGGAAAATTTAGATAGTAAATTACATGAAGAACTTAAATCTCAGATCAGTAAAACTATTAAATCTTGGATTAAAGATTATAAGACACAGTTAGTTATTAATCGCTCAGGCAGTCGAGCAGTTCTGCTAGAAGCTCTAGAGAGAGTTACAAATCGGCTAATTATTGTTAGTCCCTGGATCACTAAGTATGGCTGTGATAAATTGTTACTAAGAAAAATTAGAGAAGTTCTTCAAAAGACTAACGCTCGCGTTTATATAGGATGGGGATATCTTAATGATCTTGGCAAAAGACGTTCTGTTCATATCAGCCGCAAAGATTTTTTAGTTTCAGTTTCTCAAGCCTCTCAGGAATGGAAGTATGGTGCTTTACCCGATTTAGAATTGTTAGAGCAAGAATATTCTGAAAGATTTAAACTTAAGCTTCTCGGAACACATGAAAAGTTTTTTATTTGTGATAATCATAATCAATTTGCAGTGATAGGTAGTCATAATGTTCTCGCATCAAGCGGAAAAAGTGCAGAGAGAGAACTTGGTTATAGGATTACAGAACCAGAAGTTATTTCTGATTTAATTGAGCATTTTGACAAATCTGAGAATTTAGAATCTTAGGTGAAGAATTCATAGCTTTCAGTATGACAAATAGCAAGTTGCTCATACCAAAGAGGTGATCGTAATGAGCGATAGGTCGGGTCGAAAGCGTATGAAGTGGCAGCGAGCGCCATCAGCTAGTATATGTTAATATTCCTATAGAGCGGTTCTCGTTGAATTGGAGGCTCTCTTCGTTGTGCGATCGCAAAATCTCTTCAATCTCGATCAGGGGCATAACTCAAGCAAGCCAGAATATCATCTTGAGTTAGATAGGGAAAATCATCCAAGATTTCCTCATAAGTCATGCCTGAAGCCAAGTAGGACAATACATCATAAACTGTAATTCGCATTCCACGAATACAAGGTTTGCCACATAGAGAATTTCACAACGTACCCTTGCCTATTGCTTATCCTCACATCAACCTTAAACAGTTATTCAGTCGCACTCAAGGTTTACCGAAGCGATACGGCATGGCACAAGCTCTGCAACTGGCAGGAATTCCACTGGAAGGAACCCATCACCGAGGCATTGATGATGCCAGAAATATTGCTAAACTGTTGCCGTTTATTCTGGATCAACAGCGGGTCAACTCCCTATCAACAAACTAATCAATTCATTTCTAGTTCAGACGCTTCGTTTCTTGTTAGTTTCCCCTATTGAGATCCCAACACAATTCGATTAGAAATTGATCAAAATCATCAAGCGATGGCGTAGCCGCCGCCTGTCGGCATCGCCCTTTTTAATTATATACACCAACGAAAGCACTTGTGTTTAAAGGAACTTAATCCCAATTCAGTGACATATTTTCCTAAATAAGTAGGTGGACATAAATAACGTCAACAAACCTAAAGCTAAAACCCTTATCCTGAAAGACTTACAGCATTTAGTATTTTAACTTTAATTATGACCACTTACTTACATGAGAGAATAAATCGGCTAAATTCAAAGAAATTCGTTCATTTCCGCGTTGCTCTAAGGCTTCAACAGCAGCATCGCAATACTTTTTTGCCTCCATCAGTGCCAATGATTCCGAAGGATTTGGCGGAGGATTTTTCTTCTGCAACTGCTGAAAATGATTATAATAGTATCCATCAAAACTTCCCGGCAAATACTTACCATTAACTCGGACAGTGAAGTGAGTCGAACCCACTCCTCCCGGTGCAAAACTGGAGTGCTTATAAACTTCAATTAAATAGCCTTTGTAAACTTCTTCATAAACCTTTTCAAAATATCCCGTCATAAAATTTAATGTTATCCTTACAAAAGGTTTTGAGAGAACATGAGTAAATCAAGTTTTCCTCTAATATTTTAAACAGAAAAATTAAAACAAGTTTTTTATGTCAATTCAGCCAACATCTAATCTTAATGAACCCGATTTCAAGCATCGCTTCTTCCAACTATCCGTTGTCAATATTTTATCTAATCTGATGGTTCCCCTGTCCGGTTTAGTGGACATTGCATTTTTAGGACACTTAGCAGAAATTCGTCATTTAGCAGGGGTGGCGCTCGCTACTGTCTTATTTAGCTATATTTACTGGACATTTGGGTTCCTCCGCATGGGGACAACAGGCACAACAGCCCAAGCTGTGGGACGTTCTGACCCCGATGCTGTCCTACTGGCGGGCTTACGCAATGGGGTACTCGCATTAAGCTTAGGGTTAATCATCATCATTTTGCAGCATCCGTTGCGAGAGTTGGGATTTGCTTTATTAAATGCCACACCCGAAGTAAAAGCGTCAGGTCGAGCTTATTATAATGCCCTGATTTGGGGCGCACCTGCTACTCTACTTAATTTCGTTTTGATGGGTTGGTTTCTCGGTCGTGAACAAGGGGGTAAAGTTTGGCTGCTGTCGGCTGTTGCTAACGGGGGAAACGTCGCCCTAGACTACTTATTCATGATGCAGTGGGGATGGGAAAGTGCCGGGGCGGGTGCTGCAACGGCGGCGAGTCAATATTTAATGTTGTTAGTTGGAATCATTTTAGTCAGGAGTGAGGGATGGTTTAGCAAAGTATCACGGGCTGGTTTTCGCATTTTTGAACGGGATGCCATGTTAGCCAATTTCAAGCTAAACAAAGATATCTTGGTGCGAACCTTAGCTTTAATTTCTACCTTTGCGGTCTTTACTAATTTAAGTGCAGGTTTAGGAACTTTGGTGTTAGCAACGAATACATTATTGTTAAAGGTTGTCAGTTTAGCTGCACACTTTATTGATGGATTAGCATTTGCGACTGAAAGTTTTGCTGGGATTTTTCAAGGTCAAAATGATAAACAGAAACAAGCCAATCTTTTGCGAATGTCTTGTGGTGTTAGTTTGGGTTTAGGCTTAACTTTTGCAACGGTATTTATAGTATTTCCCAATTCTATTTTTCGACTGTTAACGAATCACTCGGATGTGATTGAAGGAATTCGCGCGGATGTCGTTTGGTTAATCCCTGTGTTGGGATTTGGTTCAATCGCTTATATTTTAGATGGATATTTTTTAGGGTTAACAAAAGGTCGAATCTTGCGAACCTCAATGCTGCTGTCAGCAATATTTGGATTTGCGCCTTGGGTTATTGCGGCTTGGCAGTTCCGTAATAATCAGATGTTATGGTTTGGGTTATCTTCCTTTATGGCAGCTAGAACAATTACCTTGGGTTTACAGGTACCTAAAACTTTAATTGACAATCGTGATTAATTTATCGATACCCTAAATTATACAACCAATTGACAAACAGATCGAGTATGATTGTTAGAAGCCGATATAAAATATAAACAAATAAAAATAACATCCCGCCATGAAAATCCTGCACGGAACCTGGATTCCTGAAACAACAGGTGATTTCATCGAACAAGGTGCATTTTACCTTTGGGTTGAAACTTCGACCCGCAAAACAAAACGAAACCCGAACCCACTTCATCCCCAACATCTAACAGCATCGAGTTTAGAAGCGTTTCTGCAAAATGAAATCGGGATTTCTGAAGCTTATTCGCGTTTAATCTCGAATCGGATTTCTATTAAATATTTTGCCCTCCCAACCCTTAATCAGCAACCGCTTCCTTCACCGGAATTAGCAAAATACTTAGAAACTGACCTAAACTTAGAATTTGAAGAATTTGCTACATGGGAAATTACAACTTATCAATTAGCATCTAGTCGGAATACATTTAATTCCCTCAACACGATTATAAAACTTCTTAAAGAGATTCACTTCTTCGCTCAACAAAAACCCTCAGAAATGAGCCTCGGTTCTGACATCTTCTTTTGGTATCACTATACCCAATTATTTAAACAAATTCTTTACAAAGATCAATATATACCCGCTCTTAAATATCGTCAGCTTGCTTCTACTAAAACCGAAGGCAAACGTGCAACTCAAACTCCGTTATTTGAAATTTATTCCGGCTGGGAAATCATATCAGAACAATATCAATCTTTAATCACTCAATCTGTCAACGCGATGCCTTTAGCCTGTGTATCGGGTTCTCTCGTTGCTCAAAATCCGATTAAATTTTATAACCCAGAAACCTTACTGCGTCACTTTTCTGAATGCTTACTGCATCAAATTGTCACCCAAACTCCCTTAACGGCTAAGTTTAATCAACAAATTGCTGATACATTAGTGCATTATTGTATTCATCCAAATCCCCAGAATCCCAGAACCAGTTCAGCAGATTTGGAAGAATATAAACAATGGTTAGTTTGGAAAGAAAAACTCATCCACAGCCAAACCGCAGCCTCCTTTGACCTGTGCTTTCAACTCCAAGAAGCCACTCAGGAACAGGATAATTGGCTAATTCATTTTTCAGTTTCCTCGAAACAAGATCCCTCCTTTAAGCTATTATTAAAAGATTATTGGCAACAAACTCAAAAAAAGAAAAAAGAACTGCATAATTATGTAGGAAAAGATTTTGAGAAATACCTATTACTTAATTTAGGATATGCCGCCAGAATGTATCCTAAACTTTGGCAGGGATTAGAAACAGATCAACCCGTTGGATTAGAATTAAATCTGATTGAAGCCTTTGAATTTCTCAAAGAAAGTGCCTGGATACTGGAAGATTCAGGATATAAAGTCATCATTCCCGCTTGGTGGACACCCCAAGGTCGTCATCGCGCTAAAATTCGTTTAAAAACGTCCTCTCGTTCTTCAGAACAAGCATCGGTTAGCAAAGGATTTTTTTATTTAGATACGTTAATTCAATATCAATATTCCCTATCCATTGGTGGTGAAGTTGTTACGCCAAAAGAATGGGAACAACTCGTTAATGCTAAAACACATCTGATTCAATTTCGCGGTCAGTGGATGGAATTAGACCAACAGAAAATGCAGCAAATGTTGGAATTTTGGCAAAAACACACAGAAGAACAACCGGAAATCAAGCTATTAGATTTCGTGAAAATGTCGGCTTCCTTAGAGGATGAATTAGAAATCGAACATGACTCAGTGATATCCGATTTGATGGGAAAATTGCAGGATAAAAGTCAACTTACAATGGTGGGTGATATTCCCCAATTACAAGGAACGTTAAGGGATTATCAAAAGCGGGGAGTATCCTGGTTACAATATTTAGAAAACTTAGGGTTAAATGGCTGTTTAGCGGATGATATGGGTTTGGGAAAATCCGTTCAGGTTATTGCTCGATTAGTTCAAGAAAAAGAAAGAACAGATTCTATTTTACCCACGTTATTAATTGCACCGACTTCAGTGATTGGGAATTGGCAAAAAGAGATTGAAAAGTTTGCCCCTCATTTGCAAACTATTATACATCATGGTAGCGGTCGAATTCAAGATATAGAAGCCTTTAAATCGACTTGTCTTAACTGTGATGTTGTGATTACCTCTTTTACCTTAGTTCGTCAAGATGAAAAACTATTCAATCATCTTGAATGGCGACGAATTGTTGTTGATGAAGCTCAAAATATCAAAAATCCCAAAACCGCTCAAACTCGTGCGATTTTAAAACTTTCGGCTCAATATCGATTAGCTTTAACCGGAACTCCCGTTGAAAATCGTCTCCTGGATTTATGGTCAATATTTAATTTCCTGAATCCGGGATATTTGGGGAAAGAAGCTCAATTTCGCAAGTCCTTTGAAATTCCTATTCAAAAGGATAATGACCGGATGAAATCTGCAACTTTGAAGAAACTGGTAGAGCCGTTAATTTTGAGACGAGTTAAGACCGATCCGTTAATTATTAATGATTTACCCGATAAAGTTGAGCAAAAAGTTTATTGTAATTTAACAAAAGAGCAAGCCTCTCTGTATGAGGCGTTAGTGAAGGATGTGGCTGAAAAAATTAATGAGGTTGAAGGGATTAAGCGAAGAGGATTAATTTTATCGACGCTGATGAAGTTAAAACAAATTTGTAATCATCCGGCGCAGTTTTTACAGGATGGAAGTGAATTTTCGGCGGCGCGATCGCAGAAATTACAACGATTAGCAGAGATGGCAGAAGAAGCTATTTCCGAAGGCGAAAGTTTATTAGTCTTTAGCCAATTTAAAGACGTTTGTGATGGTTTAGAACGGCATTTTAAACATCATTATCATTATAACACCTATTATATTCATGGGGGTACAAATCGCACAAAACGGGAACAAATGATTACTGAATTTCAAAATCCTGAGACCGAACCTTCTGTATTTATTCTGTCTTTGAAAGCTGGAGGTGTGGGAATTACTTTAACCAAAGCAAATCATGTATTTCACTTTGATCGCTGGTGGAATCCGGCGGTGGAAGATCAAGCAACGGATCGAGCTTTTCGGATTGGTCAAACTAAAAATGTATTTGTTCATAAATTTGTGGCTTTGGGAACTTTGGAAGAAAAAATTGACTTGATGATAGAAGATAAGAAAAAACTTTCTTCTCAGGTCATTGGTAGTGATGAATCTTGGTTAACGGAATTGGATAATGAAGCGTTTAAACAGCTTATTCAATTGAATAAGGTTGCTTTATTAGAGTAGTTAATTTTGTCGTGTTTAAAAGGAGTATGATCTATTATGGCTCAATTTAGTCGGACTTGGTGGGGAAAACAATTTATTGAAGCATTAGAAGCGTTTAGCGACCCTGCACGTTTGGGTCGAGGACGTTCTTATGCAAGGAATGGTAAGATTCTTAAGTCGAGTATTGATCAAAATCGCATTACGGCAACGGTTAAAGGTTCAATTAATCCCTACTTTGGAGTTTATAAAGAACCCCGATATAAGATTAATATTGAAATTACACCGATTAGTTCTAGTGATTGGTCGAAAGCGATTAAAGTTTTGTCTTCAAAAGCAAGTTTTGTGTCTAAATTATTAATGAATGAAGTTCCCAATAATATTGAGGATGTGTTTTCGGATTTAGGTTTACATTTACTTCCCCAAAGCGAAAAAGACTTTAAAACAACTTGTTCTTGTCCAGATTGGTCAAATCCTTGTAAACATATTGCGGGGGTTTATTATTTAGTAGCATCCCAATTAGATGATGATCCTTTTTTGCTTTTTCAATTGAGGGGTTTATCTAAAGATGTCCTCAAAGCTGAGTTATCTCAATCTCCGTTAGGGCAGATTTTATCTCAAGAATTGACAACCCAGGAAGTTTCTGTACAACCTTCAACATCTTTCTATACAACTGTTGAAACAGAAGGGGTGTCAGAGAAAATGAGTGCGCGGGAGTTTTGGTTAGGAAACCATCGACTTCCTCAAGTTGTTGAAGAATCTTCTTCTGTGAGTTTACCTGCAATTTTAATTAAAAAACAAGGAGATTTTCCGGCTTTTTGGAAAAAAGAGCATTCTTTTATTCAAGTTATGGAAGAGTTTTACAAACGAGTCAAAACTAAAAATAAGAATTTGATTTAGCTTAAAAATAAAAATTCAACCATTACCCTGAAAGAGCGACTTTGGTAAACAATACAAGCGATCGGCTTTTTAATCCTTCTGCTTTTAGCCCACAGCATAGTCGCTCATTTCCCGCATGAAAGGAGGATAAAAACCTAACACAATATCTTGTTTGGGTACGCCCAAAAACTAAATCTGCCGCAATGCAGCCCGATAATTAATATACTGCCCCAGCGCTGTATGAAACTCGGAAATCGCTGATGTATTAGCTAAAAAACTTTGGTTCTTCAGTATCTAGTATGCTAAAGATTTAGTCAAAGCTGTGGCTTCAATGGGATGGTCTACTCCTTGTTCAATTTTAGAAATACTGTCTGATTAACCGCTCATAACCGCTCATAATCGCTCATAACCGCTCATAACTTCATGTATCGGGTGATGCTAAGACATAAAAAGTTGCTCGGCTTTTACCTTGCCGAACGAGTCGCCCATCGTTGTAGAGTTTTTGCAGAAGGCGGGCTGCTGGATCTTTAGTTAATCGACAAAGCTGCATTACATCTGCTCGTTTAATTTGACCATACTGTTTTACATAGTTCATCACCAGTTGCTCGTTTTGCAGATCTGAAAAACCAACTTGTCGGGTATACTCTGCTTTGTTGCCTGCTGCTTGGTAAAGATTGGGAGCAAGGGTATAGGTACGGCTGCGCGTTATCCCATGCGCTTGAACTAGCCCAGCTTCATTCAAAATTTCAAGGGTTTTTCGAGCTTGATGAGTGTCTCGCTGGATTCGGGTTGCTAATTCATCAGCACTCAGCCGCTTGCTCTCTCGTAACGCTGAAAGGGCTATTAGGCTATCAATGGGTAAGGGTCTGGTTTGCTTGTTTTCCTCTTCAACGACTAACCGGAGAAATTCAAGATCCGCTTCGGCAGTGGAGAGGCTGAGAACGACGTTATTGGCATCGGTGCGGCTGTAGTCTGGAGCAGTGCGGCCGTACCGAAGTAACCCGCGATAGATGTTATCAATACCACGACCAGATCGCTCTACAATCCCCACTCGTTTCATAACATCGGCAAGGCGGGGATTGCGGGGACGGGGTTCAGTTGTCAGGAGGTTGGCAAGGGTGACACCATCAACTAAACCGCCGGGGTTACTGATCACTAGGGCTTCGTCTTCCAGGCGAACGTGGATGGCTCCCCGTTGATGGTAATCCCGATGAACGAGGGCGTTGGCGATCGCCTCCCGAAAAGCGCCCAGATCAACTTTAGGTACAGGCACCCGAAACAGTCCAATTTGTAGCTCTTCTTCTGGGTTATAGGGGCGAAAGTTTGTTTGGAGCCAGTCTAGGGCTTTGAGGAGGGGGAAGCGCCGAAATTCGTTAAACCGCACGGCTTCCTGGGCTAAGACCTGAAAGGCGAATTCATGGGTGGGGACAAGCTCCCGCAGGGTAGGCTCCCGTCCGATCAGTAATAGTCCGGTTAGGGTGGGGATGCGACTCCCATCGGGCTGTCGAGCGGTTAAGCCCAAAGCACCATCCAGGGCTTCGTCATCCAGGTCGAGCAGGATGCGATGGCGTAGCCGCCGCCTTGCGGCATCGCCCCCATAGATTTGAATGGCTTGGCGCAGGCGATCGCGTTCGATGGGATCAAAATCTTGCAGGGTACTGCCTAAAACGGGTTGGGCAGAGGCATCAAGGAGTCCGAAGGTCGTGGCGCGGCTGGTGCGCTCATGGGGCAACATGGGAACACATTCGGGAGTCCCGTCAGGACGCAAACGACGACGCACATACACCCCGTTGCTGGTGGCTACCTCACCCTTGGCTTGGGGGACTAAAATCCGAGCCACCTGGACACCCTGAATGGTGAGGCGATCAACTTGTAAGGTGAGAGCGGGGGAGGTTCGTGCTGCGACCAGTCCGATAACTCCTTCAACCATTTGATGGTCGGGATGTAACCCGGTGGGAGTGCCATCATCTTCAACGCCTAACCACAGTTCGCCGCCGTCGGTGTTGGCTAGGCAGGTAATTGTAGCGAACTGCAAACATAAACGCTTCAAACTGCAAACAAGGCAATTTTGAAACCACATTATCTGCAAATAAGGGGGGCTCAAAACCAAATTATTTGCAAATGAAACCACATTATCTGTAAACAAACCAAATTATTTGCAAATGAAACCACATTATTTGCAAATAATTCGTAACCCTTACGGTGATTGGGATAGAGAATTTATAGCGTCAAAACTGTCCAATTTACAAGAAGTTTTGCACTGGACATATATGTTTATTTATTTAGATATAAACTGAACACAAAGAATAGAAAAACTCTATATGCAGTCTTTCTCAGATTAATTTAACTTCCCTCTGACGCATACAAGGGAATCCCCATTTTTAACATCTGGTCTCTCAAATCTTGGGTTCGACCTGGAGGCAACTGAGCGTGTATAAAAGAATTGACTTCACTTACTCGTATATTTAATAACTCAGCTAAAACTTTAGAAGTGTAACCATGCCGTATTAAGCGGGGTTCTAAATCGTTAAGTCCTACGTTCAAGACAGCTTCAGCCAGATCAGGGGTGACAGGTTTTGTTGCTGCTTGATAAGCGTCTTCAAAAGCCCTCTGCAAATAATGTTCGATTTGCAATGGAGTCGTCAATCGTTCTGCTAAAAATGCAATAGCTTCATCGGTAATCAAATCTTCAGGCAGATAATCATCATAAATACACTCGCTCAACAGCCACTTTATATACTCAACCTGATGTCCTCTAATCCCTTCTAAACTAAAAATATTGGTTCGAGCACCAATCTCTTCCAAAGAGGGTCGGCGCAGATCGTTTTTCAACTTGGGATGACCCAGTAGCACTACAGATAAAGTGCAACCGCTTTGACGTACCAATTCAATTAAACGCTTAATTTTGACTAACGTACTATGATGAATATCATGAGCTTCATCGACAAAAAGCACTATAGGTTTACGGCGTTTTTGAATTAAAGCCAACAATTTTCGTTCTCTAAGTTCTGGGTGAGTCGGTGGTTTAGCATCCTTTTCTATGCTTAAATCCAAAAACAAAGCACTCATCAAAACCCCGACGTTGACCTTATCTTTGTCAAGGGCAAGGCAACGAGAAATAATGATGTCTTTTTCGGAGGACAATTCCAATTGCAGTCGTTGTAAAGTTGTTGTTTTACCACAGCCAACAACACCTGTTATCGCAATCAAACGACCTTGCCTAATTTGGGGTTTCAGTTCTTTGAATAGATTTGTCTGCTCCTGAGTCTCAAAATATCCCACATGATCTAAGGTACGTTTAAGACCAAAATAAGTCATGACATCACTCAACATGGCTCGTACCTGTAATGGGGTTAAAGAAATCTCGAATTTGTTTCATTACCTCCTGCTTATTGAGAGTAGTGAGAAGAACCGCATCAATATAAGCCATCTGTTCAGGGGTAAGTTTGGCTAATGGACGTGCCAAATAATCAGCAATCGCTAATTTGGCTGCAATCACCGTGCTAAATGTCAGTTCTTGAAATGGGTTAGGCTCAACAAAAGGCTGCACTTTCAATTGGGTTGTATTATTCTCGAAATCATTCTGGTTGCCTTTACTAATGACAGAGTTTGGTAAAGACAACTGTTTAGCTAAAGATTCAATCCGCTCCGCCCGTTTCTGCGTTCGTGTTTTCTTGAAACTACGGTAGCGATGTAGGGGGATTGGGCCATCTACGGGTAGAAACGGCCCATAGCGACGTTCACCATGTTCTACATACAGTTCGTTATCGAACAAGCCCCACCACAGAACTACAGTTTCTCCAGCCAAATCAGGCTCCACCTCATAAGCCACACCCTCAACCGTAACGCGAGCATCGATGCCGACTTTGCGACATTCGGGTGAACGTGCGAATGTACAAAAACGCTCCCAATTACACATTTGACGGATGCCTAACTCAGGTAAATTGCTCACCCAGTCCTCTATCCGGGAATGAGGTTCGCTGCGATGGGGTCGGCTATTGTAATGGAGCAAAAACTTCATCAACCAAGCATTCGCCTCAGCTTCGGTCTCCGGTTCATGCAGGTGGTAGAGAGTTTCGTGCATTTCTTTCACAGTGCGAAACGGTCGTTCCACCTTGCCTTTAGAACGAGCCGTTACCCGTCGTCCATCCTTGCCATTCGGTAAATGGGTACGTACTTCAATTCCCAAATAACCCATAACTTTTTGAAACACCAAGCTCTTAGCAATGGGGCCATTGTCCATGTACAGCATTTGGGGAATGCCTTGAAAGGGAAAGTCTGTCTCTTTTTTAGGTGACATGGCGGCAAACATAAACCGCAGTGCTGCTTCCACATCCTCGCCGTAAACAGCGTGGTATTCTTGGTATGCCACACCACTTCGGTCATCCACGACACTATAAAGCATTAACAAGGGATGCCCCCGCCCCGGTTCTATAAAGGCTGGTGTTTTTACGTGCTTGAGGTCGGATGGACTCAGGTCAAAATGCCAACATTGATTGCTCTGTTCTGCCTGGAAGCGAACAGCAGGTGGTTGTCGCAGCAGGGTATTGCGGTCGTAGCCCCATTTGTTGAGATAACGATTGACGGTGGTTGGTTTGAGCAAACCTACTGGCACGGTGACATGACCATCTGGTGTGTTGATGCCATCTTCTTCCAATAAGCGAATTGCTTGCACGGTAGATAAATGGCGACCTTTACGGTTAGATGTGCGTATTTTAATGGCAGCAATGATTTCGCAATATCGCTCCAGAGTTGCTTTTGGAATTACACGCGGGACATCACAATCAGCGCGACGTACTGGGCGAATTCCATTGCCTTCTCGCAGTGTTCGATACACCGTATCTTCGGAAATGCCATACAGTTGCGCTATTTCTTGGACTAATACCCGACGGGATGGACTGCGCGGTGGTAGTTGGTCTAAGCGGCGACGTAGGTCTACGATGGCATCAATTGGTATTTGTTTCTTGGGCATCCTATGATTTCTCCACTAATTTATCGGGGCGTGGGTGGAGATGTTTACGTGACAACCAATCGTAGAGAGTCGAAGGTGAACAATCGACCAGTTTGGCAATTGAGCGTTTGCTAATCCCTTTGGCTAGATAGCTACGAATTTCTGCTTCCCTTGTGTCCAGTTTTAAATGTGCAGATTGTCGTCCTTTAGGTCGTCCCAACGTTTTTCCCTCGGCTTTACGCTTGGCTAGGGCTTCGGTTGTTCTCAGTACAATCAATTCCCGTTCGATTTCTGCTGCCAAGCCTAAAACCGTTGCTGTAATTCGACTTTGCATGGAGTCATCCAGTACCATACCTTGTTTGGCGATATGGACGTTGATTCCTCGACGCACACAGCACTCCAGCATTTCTAAGACTTGTAAGGTGGAGCGTGCCATCCGACTCACTTCTGAAAAAATGACGACATCGGATTCTTGTGCTGTTTGATTCAGTAGTTGTCCTACACCTCGCTCTAACCATTTCTCCCGCCCAGAAATTGTGTCCTCTATAAACTCGATGGGACTCAAACCATGGATGTTGGCATATTCTAAAATGCCGTGTCGTTGGTTGTGTAAGTCTTGTTTGTCGCTGGAGACCCTCAGATAAGCATAAATAGCCATATCCCTACAAGAGTCGGTAAAAACCGCTTTATAGATTTAATTGAACGGTATTAGTCCAAATTAAACCACGAAAAGCGTACATATATGTCCAATATAAAAGTTCGTATAAATTGGACACTCTTGAGGTGATAAATGTTGTAATCCAACCACTGCAAGAGTTACAGCTTATTTGCAGTGATTGTGGTTTTATTTGCAGTGATTGTGGTTTGTTTGCAACTATTGTGGTTTCATTTGCAACTATTGTGGTTTGGAGACCCCCCTTATTTGCAGTTAATGTGGTTTGAAAATTGACTTGTTTGCAGTTTGAAGCGTTTATGTTTGCAGTTTGCTACAGGTAATTGCCTCGATCAAGTCCCGATCAGCAAGTTTGTTTCTGTCGCTTTTGAACTCAATGGTTAGGGTTTCCTGGGGTGGTAAGGCTGGAGTCATAGGTGGCTATCTCCTCCAGTTTGTAGTAAGGGAGTAACTCGGACTTTGCCAGTGAGGAGGTCTTGCATAAGCCCCCGCTTCTGGCTTTGATATTTTGCGAGTGATACTTGTAATTCGCAAATTACCTGATCAGAATATTGTAACTTATTGGCGATATCTCTTGATTCTTATGAGGTGATATTAATGATGTACCCAACGCTGTATGAAACTCAGAAATTGCCGATGTAAAGCGCCAAAAAACTTTTAACTTCCACCGCAATTTTCTCCTCTCCTCGCTCTGAACTAGAGATGTAGTTCCAACCTAGTATACCAAATCCCAATTCTCAGCCATTCTGCACCATCCAAACCAGAAAACCCAAAATTTGCTCAACCGGAGGGAGCGGATAATCAGTCAAATCAATCGTCACAGTTTGCCCTTCCAGTTTGAGAAACCGCCAAACTGTACCGCTCGTCACTGTTCCGTAAATCGTTGAAATCGGTTGTTGCTTCTGTTGATTGAAGCGTTGGGCAGCCACCATCTCGGCTAAACATTGTCCTAGTCCTGGTTTCAAATCTTCTTTCTTCGCTTCCACCAAAACCACCGCCGGGGCTTTAATAAACAACTGCTCTGGAGAGCGACTAATCAGAAAATCGACATAACCTGTTAAATCAACCTCTGGCTGCACGTTGAATTCTTCACCGGAAAAAATACTAATCTGTCCATTAAGCTGACGTTTAACTTCTAACAAAACAGGATTGATAATCGCTTCAGAACGAGCTTTTTCACTACTGACTGCGATCGCCCAAGGTAACGATTCTTTCAACGTATCTTTGAGTAAAGCAGTTGGATTAACTGGGGAAATCTCAGGGAGAAAGCGATCGCCTTCAACGATGGTGAGTTGAAAATCATCTACCGCTTTACTCAGTGTAAATTTACGATAAGGCATAAAGGTTTACGCAATTTATTTATCAATTTAAAAGCCCTCGAATTTGACACTCTCCTAACAGATTATTGATGCCCTAAATTATACAACTCCTTGACAAGCTAATCGAGTATTGTTTTTAGGCTTATTTCTTTCTAACTGCTATTTAACTTGAGCCGGAAGGGGCGGTTGCACCTTAACTGGGAACAGGGATAATACTTCTGGCTGTTTCATGTCAGTTGTAAATGATTACAACCTCGGCAGTGCTATTGGAGTTTGTACTAATGCAGCAATTTTTTGAGCTAGTTGATTAAAGTCTCGGTAAGCACTTTGTACAGCTTGAATATGAGCACCGATCGCTCCATCTGCTGGTTTAAGATGAAACATCGGTTTGTGAGCTTCTTGAGCCAGAGGCATGAGACTTTGATAGTGTTTTAGTAAGGCTAAACAGTAGGGATCTTCTGATAGCAATAGCTTACTATTTTCTTCTTCAATTAATACGGCTTCCCGATAAACATTAGGAATTCGAGCCATCCATCGTTGATAAGCTTTAACTGGACGGTCTAGCCTTACTGAATGTTGCAGGACAATATACCCAAGCGGTTGCATTTGACCAGTTGGAAGTCTTAAATCAGAGACAGGATTCTTTGCTAATCGTTCGTTCCATTCTTCTCGCCAGCGTCTAAGAGTTGGGCCGAGATTTTTCAATCCTTGCAGTGAGAATAAATCAGGGGATAGAGGAACAACTACATAATCAGATGCAATTAAAGCAGCCCGGTTAATCGCTCCTAAATTTGGGCCCAGGTCTGCCAAAATAATATCAGCTTGATGGGTTTGAGCAGCAGCTTGTAGCAATCGCCAAAAAGCAGAAATGACTCGAAAAGAACGTTCTTTTCTATCCATACATCCTGACCATTCTGCGGAAAGATCATCTTCAAATCCAGAGAGTAATAAATCTCCCACCAGTAAAGCTAAATTTTCTTCTATTAGCTCTAATTGTGGAGTTGCAATATCGCCAATTCCTCTAATTAAAGGTTGCACACAACGAAATATAGTGTTGGGTTGTTGGCTTTCTTCCCAAATTTCTTCTAATCGGTTTTCATCTAGAAATGCGGCGGTAAGATTAGCTTGGGGGTCTAAATCTGCTGCTACAACCCGCAGTCCTAAATCACAATACATCCAGGCTAAATGGTAAACTAACGAAGTTTTTCCAACCCCGCCTTTATTATTAAAAAAAGTAATTATGGGAACAGTCATGGATGCCTCCTGATAATCACTAATATATGAGCATCTCCAATCACAAATTCTGGGAGTGGATTGCCGTTTTTTTGTAGTTCTTTTCGAGCTAGTGAGATCCCGATACCAAATCTCTGGACATAGCCTAAATTTTTCATTGCTTCTGCTAGGTTGGGATTACGATAATCAGTGATTCCCGGTTGACCAAAGTTATCGCGGTTAACTTGTCCGAAGGGGCCACCAGGATTTTGAATTTCGATGCGATCGCTAAACCAAGTCATTCGCACGGGTGCGTAAGTTCCTTCATAAGTCCGATGTAAAACAGCATTTCTAGCTAACTGTTGCAAAGCGACTAAAGGATAATCAGCTTGTTTTATTTCTACAGGTTGAGCCGTAAGATTTGAAGCAATTGAAATATGTGCTAACAAGGTTTCATCTAATAATCTCAGCATCATAGAAATCGGCCCAGAAATTTCTTTTTGGTCTTTAATTGGGTCGGTTAACTCAGTCCCTTCAATTCGTAAAAATTGAATATAAGCACCAGGAACGAATTGTCTGGACTCTTTACCGATTACTAAAGCGCCTAAGTTAGTTGGAAAAATAGGAGTTTGGATACGGGTTGTAAACCGAACTGATGCTAATTGTTGTTCAACAGTTCTTTGATTTTGTTCTAAGATATCTAGAGGCAAGCTAGCAGGTAAATATTCTTGCTGAAATAAGCTTAAATTTAGATCATCTAATGTAGCCGAAGGTAAAGATTGAATATCAAAAGGTAAGTCTCTAGAACGACGTTTTTCTGATAGGCGGCGTTCTTCTTCAGGGGTAGCAGTGGCGCGACGTGGCCCTACTCGCACCCAAACTCGTCCGTTGAAGCGAACGGGGGGAGCATCTGACGGTTCTACAATCACAACAGCTAACTCACAACCTGCTAAAGTTCGCTTTTGCACGGTTATGCTGGGAAAAGGGAGGATATTGCCATCCGAGCGCATATCAGAGAGCGTTCGCAACAGTTCGTCAGTAACGCTGATATGGGCACAAGTTCCATCATCGTTCACACCAATAAATAATATCCCTGGTTTTTGGTGGTTGGGTAAATCATTGGCAAAAGCACAAATAGCCTGACGCAGCGCACTACGATCCGATGAGAGGGAAGCTTTTCGTTCTACGCGATCGGATTCTAAATCTTGTAATAAACTCTCTAATTGCGAATCATCCATAAGTCGATATCAAGCCAATAGCGATCGCGCAAGTTACAAGCACTCACCCACTCGTTTACTGTAGCACCGTTAGCTTGTTCGTAGGCGATTAGTAGCCGCCGCCTGGGACGGCTACGCAACTCCAACAGCGATCGCCCATGAATCCCGTCATGGAGTTTTGCAATATGAAGACTTCCTAGAAGTGCCTAGAGTCCTTAAACATTGATGCAACAGTTCAGGGAGTTGGTCTCCTAGTTGCAGCAGTTGGGTGGAGAGAGCGTCGGGAACTTCAATGGTAATTTGTGCCATTGTTGCTCAAACAGTTTTGATAGAGAGACTTGAGTTAGTCCTTATTAATTATAGTGGACTTGAATTACAATAAAATAGGTTTAGCACTCAACAAAACCTAACTTAGCCTTAACTTTTGGGTAGCTTTATGGTTCAACGAATAGAGGAAATACTGGGTACAACAATTACTGAGTATACTCCCAATGCCATTAAATTTCAGGGCTTGTCCTTAGAGACATTACAACAGATTCTTGAAGAGGGATACACCACACCCTCTGCAAAATTTAATGCGGCTCCATCTGTGAGTTCATATATTGAATTTGGGCAACGATGTCAAAAACAAGGAGTCACACCAACTTTTGATGGCATAGCATTTCCTGATGAACCAACACCAGATTTAGTAATTGATGCAATAACAGTTGTTGGCGTAAAAGACTTAGATTTCGCGGGTGAATTTGTGCAATTCGTTTGGGGTTGTGATGAAATTGAAATAAATTCTCAAAAATTGTATGCTTGGTGGGATTAACTTCAAACTTCGTCAAGCCATAATTTTATCAATTATAACGATAACTCATGATTGATTTTTTAAAATATCTTGCTGAATCAGTTCATCAATAGTTTGCTGAGATGGAAATGAATTGCCGATTTTTTCTCCCAATTCTAAGAGTTGTTTTAAGGTGGGATATTTGAGATTTCGCAAGTCAGTTGCATTAACTTGAGTATTCCCATTAAATAAGCGAAAGAATGAATCGACTAAAGTTGAATTTAAGTAAGCCGTTAGTCCTCTTGCTAAAGAAAGGGGTAATCCTTTGCCCTGGTGATGAAAATAGTTGAGATGGTTTTCAAAACCCACCCATTGGTAATTCAGGGAATTAGCATCATAAACAACAGCAACAACTCGCTTCTTTTCTTCTTTAGCAGAAAACCTCCTTGTCAAAACATAATGTTCATTATTAGAAGAATATTGAATCGGTTTGGGGGTTTGAATTTGACTTAACGTTAAGTTTAAAACCATTTTAAATTATATTAAATCAGAATTGAGTAGCCAGGTTGAGAATTTCTTCTCGTTTTTATTGTAATAAGTTTCTTAAATTCATCATTTAAACTGTTGATAATTTTTTCAATTTTAGCATATTTTCTTAGGTTAAATAGTTTATTGGAGTTTGTACTAATACAGCAATTTTTTGAGCTAGTTGATTAAAGTCTCGGTAAGCACTTTGTACAGCTTGAAGATGAGCACCAATCCCTCCATCTGCGGGTTTAAGATGAAACATCGGTTTGTGAGCTTCTTGAGCCATTAGAGGTTTTATCTTGGTATAATCAACAAGGCGTTCGCTATTTAACGCCAGAAGAACAGTTAGCGTTGTATCGAGAACGGTTTGGAGAATTATAAATTTGTTCAATTTTAGGAGTAAATGATGACTTCTACAATAGCTTTACAAAATATCGCAGTTTCTTTACCTGTTTTTACGGACGTGGAACAGAAAGAACGATTTTTATTTGTTTTGGGTGCGTTAACCGTTAGAGTGATAAGTTTGAGGAAAGCTGCGGAAGTGATGAATTTAGATGAAGCGGGATTATTGCAAATTTTAGATTTATTAGGAATCGAATTTTCCTATTTAGAGGATGAAGATATTCAACGGGAAAAGGACTGGTAAACGTTGTGAAAATTGTGATTAACTCATCCCCGTTAATTTTTCTCGGTAAATTAGAGTTTTTAGAATTATTTCTGGAAACGGAGGATGAATTTTATGTCCCGACGGCTGTTATTGAAGAAATTCAAGCGAAGGATGATTTGATTATTTCAGTGATTAATCCGTTAATTGAAACGGGAAAACTTCAGGTGAGACGTACAACTTTACTGTCTTTATTAAACCGCATTAATCAAAGTTTAGGACAAGGGGAGTCGGAAGCGATCTCTTTAGCAACAGAACTGCAAGCGGATTATATCATATTAGATGACTTAGCGGCTCGAAAACAAGCGATTAATTTAGGATTAAATGTTAAAGGAACTTTAGGAATTATCAAAAAGTTAACCCAAACGGGTAAGATTAATATTGCGGATAAAAATGAATTATATCAAAAACTCAGGGACATTAATTTTCGGGTGTCTCGGTCTGTTTTTGAGGGGATTTTTTTGAATTAACTCCCTAACCTCAACAACCGCGAATCACCAACCCTTACTCAAGCTTTGTGCTTTCCATCCCGATAAGACTGACCACACATCGGACAAAACCGATATTGCTCAGAGGTAATGGGGTGAGAACAGCCAGGACAGCGATCGCACAAAACCCCCCCACACAAAAAACAAAACTTGGCCCTGGGGTCAAGCCACCCCAACTCCGGCACCGTCCCCGGTGTCCAACAGCACAGACACAGTTTCAGCGCCTGAGACACCTCCACCCCCGTCCCCCGCACCGCCGCCTCCAAATACGCAACCGGAACCCCCAACACCTGAGCCAGACCCCGTTTCGCCTTTTGGCTCAAACGAGTCGTTAACCCTCTCTCAATCTTGCCAATACTTTGCAGATGCAACCCACACCCTTGCGCCAACTGCTCTTGACTCAGACGCTTCAGTCCTCGCAGTCGTCGCACGTATTCCCCCAGGGTTTCCTCGGGTTGGGGCAGAAATTCCGATGTTAAAGTGTGCATTAAAATATGCTAAAAACAGTAGTGATTAACCTCTTCTTATTTCAGCATAATTCCTGTTTTATGACAACCACAATTGCTACAATTGCTACCCAATTTTTACAGCGTCCTGAACTTTCCCCCGCTACCCGAAAGTCTTATGAACTCACCCTGATTCCCTTCCTACAACAGTATGGCTTCTCGGACATTAAAACGCTAGATCGCCAACAAGTGCGCGACTACCTCGACTCCTTAACCCACCTGAGTTACACCACCCATCGCCGCCATCAACGCATCCTCATCGCCCTCATGAACTTTGCCGTAGATGAAGGCTATATCCCCCTCAACCCCATCGCCCGCCTCAAACCCAGAAAACCCGATGCCCAGCAAGGAGAACACCACGAAGACAGCACGATCCGCTACCTTAAACCCCATCAACTCAACGCCCTATATCAAGCCATCCGCCACCTCTCCAACTGGCGACTCATGGCATTAGTCCGTTTACTACACCGCAGTGGGGCCAGAGTTAGTGAAGTCCTCGCCTTAGATCTCGACCAAATCAACTCCTCCGACCGCAAATTCCAAGTCATCGGTAAAGGCAATAAACGACGCTGGTGCTTCTACAGTGCCGATGCAGCCCAAGCCTTAGAACGCTATATTCAGGGGACTCGCCCTCCCCAGGCCACCGCCTTATTTGTCGCCCAGCACCCCAAAACCCTCCAGATCAGCCGCCTTAGCTACAGCCAAGCCTATNTGGACTAATTTAGCCAAAAGTATGTTAATTTACCTTAAAATCAAGAGTATTAATACTACTCTGGAATATGGGGGTGATAAGAAATGTTGATAAAGATGAGGTGGATGCGATCGCACAAGAAGATTATGCTGTTGAGGTGGCTGCTATTATCCAAAGTTCGATGCGTTGGGCGATGAGGCAACTTATTCACTCTATCCCAGTGGATGAGGGACTGATAGCTCTGTTTACAGTTTCAGGTTGAGAATTAATTCAATCCTGGTAGTTTCCAATCACGCACAACTTTTGTAACAGCATCGCGAGTAGCCTCTGCCCCAAAACCCCAGGCTAGCAAGGCAAAATAGTCACTCCAACCATAAGCGCCAAATGTTGGTTGCTGAACGTATAGTTGCCTAAATCCTACGCCTGCCAAGAGTGCTACGGCGATCGCGTAACCAATCCAATTAAACACAATTAAATTGCGGGCAGCTTGTACAGGATTAAGTTGTAAAGGGCGAGCATCAGGCACTTGATCGGGAAACTTAGAAGGTGATGTGTCATCGAAGTCTCTAGCAGTGATAAGTAACTGACCTCTAGCTCTCTCGTTTCCTGCCTGTTGCTTAATCGTTTGGTCTATTCTATCGATCTCATCTTCTACTTTCTGCTGCCATGTTTTGAAAGCCTCTGGATCGGTTGGAGAGAGGCTATCTAATTCCTGCTGTAAGCTTTTAGATATACGTCTTAATGATTTATCCTCTTCTTGGGCTAACTCAGTCAACTCATTTCTAAGGGTGTCAAATTGGTTGACTTTAGCTTGACCTTGCAGGTATCGGACAAGCTGTTGCCGCAAATTAATTAAATCCTCACTTAACTGTTGGGGACTTTCTTTGTCAGCTACTTGTCGCTCAATATTCTCTAATTGGATACGCACTGTCTGCACATAAGGTGCATCAGGATTATTCAGATTCTCTAAGCTATTACCTAACGAAGCGAGAGACTTGATTAGTGCTAGCCAGTCTTCTCGACCTTTACGCCATTTATCCCAAATCGTTTGGGCTTGCGCTACTGCTTGCTGTGCCTGCTCCCAGCGCTTGTTTGTTAAAGCTGTTTCTACCTCGATTAGATACCCATCAATTTTCACCTGGAAAGATTTTGCTAATTCAGGGTCAGCCTTTATCTGGGTGCGGATGCGACCAACTTGCACCACAATTTCATCACGATTTCTGCCCTCGGTGCGGTAGGCTGAAACTCCAATTCCTACTCCAACACCTAACAACAAGATTAGCAGTGGCCAAAGCCAATGGTCTTTAACTCGCACTATAACTGGAACAGTCAATTGTCCATCTGGATAAATAGCCAGCAAAACACCACTAAATTCACCGCTATGGGCAACACTTAAGTCGAACTGGACTGGGACAGTCAGTGGTTGATTGAGTTGAACTGAGGTGGCAGTTAAAATTGGACGTATGGCTGTAGCTGGCAGCACTGTAGCTCCATCAGCTCGATTCAAGTCGAGGCTGAGTATTTTTAAGTTTGCGATCGCTTGGTTAGTCTGTACGAGAAGGTGGCGTTTAACAGGGGGACAGTTAAAAAAGACCGGACATTGAGTTCCCACCACTGTAACGCTGGATGGTGTTATGGTAACTGCTGGTTCGGCTTTGGCAGGGGGGGCTACCAATACTAAACCGAGGGTTAGGCTCAACAGCCCCATCATAGTTTTTTGACCGCGCTTCATACTAACTTTCCTAATTCTGGTTTTTTGGAGTTTCTAATGCTACCTTGACCTAGTTAGAACTATTACGATAATCCGCTAGAATTATGTCTCCGAGTCCTTCTGTTTGAGCCGTTGGCTCTTGGATTATCCCACCGTTTTCCACGCTCCAACGACGCAAACTATCCAGCACGTAAGTCTTGAGATCGTCCACAGTCACAAATTCCTTTTTACCTCGGTCAGCTTTACCACTGAGTCCTTCTAGCAAGTAGTAAGTGAAAACTCCTGATTTTCGATCGAGCGATTCTCGAGCTTTCTGTTGGGCTGTGCTAGCTGCAATTAGGGCAAACCCCTCAGCTAACTCATAAACATTATGAATGAACTGCGGATCGTCTATTCCTCGTTCGGTTTCGACTCCCATGTGGCAAGCATCCAGCGTCAGCACCAGCCGTCTTGCTTTACTAGAACACATCTGTTGTTTTACTTCTGCTAACGGCAAGCCTGTTTTTGCTAAAGTTGGTAAACGAGTATCCCTGATGATTAGCACAGGTTGTTTATCGGTCAAAAGCTTGCCGTGACAAGAAAAATGTACCAATAATAGGTCATCTGGATCTACGATGCTGCAAAGCTGAATTAATTCAGCCTCTACATTGTTGCGGGTGGGGAAGCGGGCGTTACTCAAATCTAGACGATCGTGTAAACAAATAACTGTATACCCAAGTGCTTTGAGTTTCTCGTCTAATGCCACCACATCTTCTACGCAGAAATTCAAGGGTTGAACTGATGGATCGTTATAGCGGTTGACACCTACCAAAAATGCCCAACGATTCTTAATAGGACGACGCTCTTCTATTTCGGTATTTCTTATCTGTGCGTTACCCCGAATATTAGTTTCTGGATTAGCTTTTTGTATATGACTATTTGTAGTTAGTTTTTTTCCCAGAGCATTTTCCAATTGTTCAGCTAAATCTGCCAAGTGCTGGTGACGTTCATCATTTTCATCTATCAGTTCGCTTAACTGACGAACCAATAAGACAAGCACATTTTGTTGGGTATCGCCACGATGCTTGTCTCTTAAAAAGGCAATTACAGCATCTACCCTGCTGGTAAGACTATCAGCCTCGGGCAAATTTTTCAGCCAGGGTTTGAGTGGCTCAGAAGCAAAAACTGACCGGAGTTTGTTATGGCTCTCAAATTGTTCGCAATCTAACAGTGCTTTACGCAATTGATGATGCAGTTCTGAAGGAATACCAGCCATGTTGTTCTTTTACAAGCCTAGTTGCAGTGACAAATCAAAAAGTGTCTTATTAGAAATATATGGAGATAGATAGAACTGGCTAAAGCAATTCACGAAACAATCATTATGCCGTGCAGAACTACTTCAGTTGATGTTTATGTATGATTTTGCTAGTGCCGGACTGCCTATTGTGAATCCCAAACTTAATTTTTGCATCCTTTTTTGGTTAAGATCTAAAAACAACCCCAATCAATTATATACCTAGTGTTTCCTCAGTGACCTTTGGCACTTAGCAAAATCTTTGAAAATCTTGTAAAATAAGCCATAAAGTGCTAATCGTAACCTTTGTGCAAGAATTTCTATCGGCAGTATAAGCAGGCTGAATATGTTAAATTTGTTTAAGCCGTCGAGTATAGAGCGTGATTTGTCGGCAGAGCGATGATGAGTAGTCTACCAAACGAGATTGTGTGTCAATGCCGTCAAGTCCTGTTGAAATGTCAAGAATTTGATAACGATGAGTCACTTCAAGGAGTTTTTATCACTCCCGAACTTTTCCCTTTCCAATCTGGATTAAAATCAGCGGATAGTCGGAAGGGGCGGGTAGATCTCTGTCTAAAATATCTGCTTGAAAATCATTTGAGTGACGGGGGTTCTGTTTTACCAATTTTTTTGGCACAATTGCGCACTCGTTATGACCCGAAGGACGCACGGCATGGAGAACTGGCAGAACTTTGTGAATCTGTGCAAGCAGTTTTGACAACTTCAGCAAGTTTACCAGAAGAAAGCAACTTTGAGAGATTAAAGCAAGAATTGATTGCAGCATCCCAGGGATTGCTAAACTGGCCAATAACTCTGGGAAATGATCGGCAGATTGAGCGTCCTGAGTTTCAGCAATTACTGGATCGAATACAAGAAGAAAAAAGCTCTACAACTCTAATTCTAGGAAGTCCAGGTACGGGAAAATCTGCATTACTGGCAACTCTGGGACATCACCTCGCCGATCGCCAAGCCCCTTTATGGGCGATTAAGGCTGACCAGTTGGGACGAGGAGTGAATACACTGGAAGATTTGTGCAGACCTTACCTGACTATAAACCCGCATGACGCTATCAGAATCTTAGCTAAAAAGGAACCCGTTGTACTGTTAATAGACCAGCTTGATGCGGTTTCTGAGCTATTGGATCGCAAATCTGAACGACTGAATATTTTGTTAAACCTAATCCAATCTCTTTCTGGAACGTCAGGTGTGCATATTATAGCTACTTCGCGTGAATTTGAATTTCGTCATGACGTGCGGCTGTCTTGCATTAAAGCAGAAAAAATGGATTTACAACTGCCAAAGTGGGAGCAGATTGCACCTATTTTAGTTGAAGGGAAGCATAATCCTAATAGCATGGGGCAACCGTTGCGGGAATTGTTGCAAACGCCCCTTCATTTAAAGCTTTTTCTTGAAGTGGCTGCGCCAGAAGAAGAATTTAATTCGTTGCAAGCATTGCTCAATCAGTTGTGGAGTCAACGGGTTGTCGATCCAGATAGCCCATCAGACCGCCGCGAGTTGCTTGAGTTACTCGCCGAGCGCATCAGTAATGAAGAAGAGTTCTGGCTACCAACTGCGATCGCAGAAGACACTCACTCATCAGCGTGTCGAGCTTTAGAACAAGCAGAAATTCTGACCCGAAGTCCTAACGGTCTGACGATTGGATTCCGACATCAAACTTACTACGACTATACACAGGCTCGTGCCTTCGCTCGTGGTTCTGTCCCTTTAGCAGACTACGTTCTGGAACGGCAAGATGGTCTTTTCGTGCGACCCGTTCTTCTTAGTAGCCTAAATTACTTGAGGGAAACGGCTCGTAAAGAATATCATCGACAATTACAAAAATTACTACGGTCAGAATTACGACTTCATATCAGTACCCTATTGCTGGAATTTGTAGGATCACAAAAAGATCCTGATGACACAGAAGCGCAACTTTTCTTACCACTTTTAAATTTGGAAACTGAGGGACAACGGCTATTAGCTAATGTTACTGGCAGTCCTGGTTGGTTTTCTCGCTTGCGCGATCGCCCAGATTTTGGACAGTGGTTGGATAAATCGCCCGAACAAGCGGTTTATTGCGTATCCTTGCTCAGTACAGCTATGCTATTTGCTCCTGAAGACGTTTTAGAACTTTTAGAAGAGTGTTGGTTGAGCGATCGCACCTACGATACTCTAAGTTTTAGAGTGCTGCTGAATCTTCAACAATGGACTGAGCGGTCAGTAAGTTTAGCCAGCCAGATAGTGAGACGTTCGCCAACTTCTCAATGGGATATATCTGAACTGGTGGAGCGAATAGCAGAAAACACCCCGGAACTTGCCCCTAGACTTTGGCGTGCTTATTTAGATTGGCAGTTAGAGCAGGCTTTAACAAAAGCAAACGAACCATTACCAGAGTTACCATCAAATGCTACTGAAGAGCAACGAGCAATTCATGGTTACCTTCATCGTCCCTTGAAGGAAGTTGAAGATCTAATAGAACGCAAAGAAGATTTTTACAAGTTAGAAAGTTTTGCTGAAGCCACACCAAAAGCTTTTTTAGATTCTGTCTGGCCCTGGTTTCTGGATGCCATAAATCGAATTGCATATCAAAAAAATTCGCTTTCTGTAGGTTATCGTGACGATAGTGCTACAAATAAAAGTTTTCAAGGAGAATTTCCATCAGGGGCTGTTGTGAGATCGTTATTAATTGGTATTTCAGAGTTAGCCAAGCAAAATATTCATGATTTTTTGGATTTTCTAAGCAAAAATTTGGGTTCCGATTTGCAAATTGTCCATCGCTTGCTAGCTCGCGGATTGGAACATATAGCTAAAGAGGAACCACAGCAGGTGTTAGAATATTTGATTGGCGACCCAAGACGCTTGAGTTTGGGAGATCACGAAGACCACTACAGAGAAACAAAACGGCTAATAGCGTCAGTTTTTCCTTACTTAGACCCATTAGAACGAACTCGCATTGAGGAAGTAATAATAGCTTTCAAATACTATAACCATCTACCTCCACAATTATCAGCGAAGGAAAAATTTCAATTTTTAAAATGGCAGCGCCAAGACCGACTACGCCTTTTGCGTGCCTTTCCGGTTGAGTATTTGAGTTCAAAAACTAAGCGACTGAGAGATGAAGAAGAACGGGCATTGCCTGAAACTGATGATTATGCAAGCCGTATGTACGGTGGTTTCATCGGAGCGCGTATAACTTTGGACGAAATGGCTCGTGCTTCAGATGAAGATATATTGCGATTGTTTGACTTACTGCCAGATAAAATGGCATGGGACAACCCCAGACGGCAATCGTTTGAAGACTTTTCCCGTGCCGGAGGTGCTGTGCAATTGTCTCGCGAGTTTGGTCAACTGGCTAAAAGAGTACCTGAGCGCGTTGCTAACTTAGTTCAGTACCTCCAACCAGGCGAACATGAAACTTATGCAGGCGCAGCTATAGAAGGGTTAGCTGAGACTGATGTTTCGACTGCTGAGTTAATTTGTATCATTGAAGCTCTCGAAAGTCGAGGGTTTACATCAAGAAATTTTCGTTCTAGCGCTGCATCTGCTCTTGAAAAACGCGCTCGTCGCGATGGTCTTCCCAGTATGATCCTTTCCCGTTTGGAAAATTGGTTGGTTGAAGAAGTAGAACCAACTTTGTCAACGGAAGAACAAGAGACAAGAAACAAAACTGAACAGCAAAAGGAACCTATTTTTTGGGGTTCAGGTGGCACCTTTTTCCTACCACAAGGACGAGGTTCTATTTTACCCGCGATCGCTGCTGGTTATCTTAATCAGCAACCGCCCGATCTAGAGAACTGGACGCGCATTATTGAGGAACAATTGCAGCGAGAGCGGCACCCTAGTATTTGGGTTTTAATATTAAACTATATGCCCCCGTTACTTAATGGTGATCGACAACGAGCCACACAGCTTTTTGATGCAATTATCCAAACTTATCCGGCAGTATTGCGTTATGAGTTTGCATTGCATAGTATTTCTTGCGCTATTGGATGGTTTGAACCAAAGGAAAAGATTCAGGGATGGATAGAGAAACTGCTAGATGATGGTTCTAGCTTTTGTTGTCAAGCTTACGGAGAATTACTCCTAATTTACTACTGCCAATATCAAGATACCTGGTCAAGGGAACAAATAGAAAGCCATTTAACTAAGCAAGGCGATGAAATTATTCTTTATGGTTTAGCACAGGCTGCTAGTTATTTATGGGAACAAAAAAAGTGTCGGAAAATAGCAACAACAATCCTATGTATGTTAGCATCATCCTCTTCCTCCTGTATTCAAGATACTGTAGCTAATGTTTTTTGTTGGAACCAAAATAATTTTAAACTCAACTTAGAAATGCGAAAAGTTGTCCAAGCTGCCTGTGAGAACCCGCCTGTATTGCTTAAGGCAGCTTACGATCTTATTGAGTTACTTGAACCAGAGACAGGTCGGGAACCTGGTCTTGTATCGGAGGTCTGCCAAGCAATACTCAATGCTGGTAGTTCAAATCTCAATAATGCGAGTTCCTTTCTACCTTTAGGAACTGCAAGTTTAACAAATATAGTTTTAACATTGCATCGTCAAGACATCTATCGAGAAAGGGGATTATCTATATTTGAAAAATTACTTTCTCTAAATCTGGTAGAAGCTCGCGTTGCTCTGGAAGTTCTAGATAGGAAGCCTAATCAAATAACTTATTTGCCTCGACGAAGACGGCGAATGCGAAGACAAACGTCATAACATTTAGGCAATGAAATAACAGTCACTCCTCATTTTTGGAGTTTGGTGATCACTTTTTGATAAAACTAGCTGATATCATACATTTACATTGAGACAATAGATAAATACAATCCGAGTTTAGGCAGTCTTTTTAAAGATTTTATGTCATTGATTTTTTAGTTGGGATGAAGAAGACTCTGATCCTTTATACGGACTACTTTGAGTAATTGAATTTTCAATTATCTGCTTAGTTTCTTGCCTTGTGACTGGAGTAATACGACCTCCAGCGCCATCTTGTCGGGTGACGTTTGTTATTTGGCCAGAGTGCATGGAAGGCTTATCTCCGTTTGAAAGTTTGTCATTCATTTTTTGTTTTGGATGAAGAAGATGGGCGTTGCTTGGATTGACTGCTCTGAGTAACCGAGTTTTCGAGCATCTCTTTGCTTTCTTTTCCTGTGAGGGAGGTAGCACGACCATCGGCGGCTCGAAGGCTATCTAAATCATCAATCGGTATATTAAGGATAGCATCTAGAATTAGCGGATGTTCTTCACACCAGAGGGCTATTGCATTAGAGATTTCTTCAACATCATCTGGGAGGGTTGAAAGTAAATCTTTTAAATCTGCACGGTCTTCTGCTGTAAATAGTTCGGGTTGAGTTTGTACTAAATAAACAAAAGTTATGATATTTTCTTCGTAATCAGATAATGACATTTTTCCTCCTATACGCCAATAGCACAAAATGCAGCCCAGTGAAAAGGTTCTTTAAAAGGCTGGTCATCATTCGCCATTTTATGAAGACGACGACGCAAGCTGATTTTAAGTGTTGGATTTAGATACCAAAGATTCTTTTTTATTGATTGATCTATTTCTCTTTTTGTGATTTCTCGAAGCCAGAGTTGGGCTTGATTAAGGGCTATAGGTATTATAGAACCTGCTTGTAGGTTTTGATAAAACTTGATCATCAAAAGAGCTGTTGACAAATCACTAGGAGCCCAAAGGCTACCAACTACACTTTTACTACCTGCAACTAAAAAAGCACTAGGAAAGCCAATCAACTCGTTACTAAACTCTTTGAAGTCCGTTAAGCCTGTTTCACAAGCAGAAAGGGTGACTAAGCGACATTGGCTCAAGTTAAGATTAAGAATCTCTTGTACAGTCAAAGTTTCATGGGAAGATAATAACAGTGGGGACTCTAGAGGTGAATCAATATTAAAGCTGCTTCGGCCAGTAAAATGGAAACCATGACCTGTAAAATGTAGTATTTGCTCTTTAATTGCTGAGTTTTCAACACTTTCTTTGCTAAAGACCTTAGTTGGGGGAAAATACTTCTTAATCGTTTCTACTTCAATATCAGTATATGTTAGGCCGTCAGTAGGGTTTTGAATAGCTAGTAAATTGCGGAAGTTTGGCCGTTGTCTATTTTGGAGTATTTTTAAAAATTGGCAACTAGGTACATAACTTACTCCACCATAAAAACGATCTAAAAAATATAAACCGCCGACCAATGGAAGAGCATGAAGAGGTAACCAGTGCAAAAAACGATGGGGAATTAAAATTAATTGTTGGCAGGCTTCAGGTATATAATTGAGAATTTGATCTATATGCAGTAGCTGAGTAAGTGTTTGGAGCTGTACTGATAGTTTCTTGCGCCAAAATGGTTGGTTTTGTGTGTAATCCTCTAAATACTGATTAGCCCATTCAATCAACGCTGATTGATGTGGAAATTGCAGAACAGACGGGTAAGCAGATTGCCTGGTGACAATAAATATATATAATTTTTCTTCTACAATATACCATTCTATTATGGCAGTGTCCTCATCTAAAAGTGATTGAATTTCGTTAAAAGAAATCGATTGAACACTTTGGGTTAAATTAAAGGCTGGATCGAGAGGCAAAATATCATGCTTAATTAACTCGTCTAGCTGTTTTTGCAATTGACTTAGCCGATTCTGAGTTGGTTGGATTGGCTGAGAGTCAGATAATAGATTCTCATCATTAAAAATAGAATCGTCATCAATAAACCAATTGCTTCCTGAAATTTTAAATCTTTTCTGCTCCAGTGCTATTTCTCGTCGTAGACGTTTCAATTCGTTAATGGTAGAGTCTGGAATATTGCCTTTTGGGTAGATGTCAATGGTTGCAAGGAGTTCTGCCAAGCTACGTGCTTTACTACGCTCAACGTACTCAAGCGCTCGGTCAGGATAACCCAAAGCTAGACATACTTCAATCATATTTTGGTAGAGCTTAGTCCATTGTTTCGCAAGGTTTTCTTTGCCTTTTTCGATTTCTGAGTTAAACAATATTTTTCCTCTGTGCAAAGATTCTACTGTATCAATACTGTCAACAAAAGCATTGTAAGCATTCGGAAAATCTTGCGCCTCTTGGTATGCCGAACCCAGATTAAATAGACATTCTAAATAATTATGAGGAAAAGATTCGCGAGTGTAAACTTGTAAAGCAACCTGAAAACAACTAATAGCCTGTTCTAAGTTTTCTGTCCTAACTCCTCGAATGCGATCACGGTAGACAATACCCAAATCCTTTTGAGTTTCTGCCCACTGCTGAGGAAAAGATTCGCGAGTGTAAACTGTTAAAGCACGCTCAAAACAACTAATAGCCTGTTCTAAATTTTCTGCTTTTTCTCCTCGAATGCGCTCGCGGTAAACAATACCCAGATCTTTCTGAGTTTCTGCCCACTGTTGAGGAAAAGATTCGCGAGTGTAAACTGTTAAAGCCTCCTGAAAACAACTAATAGCTTGTTCCAAGTTTTCTGACCTATTTCCTCGAATGCAATCGCGGTAGGCATTCCCCAAATTGAGTTGGGTATTCGCCCAATCCATTGGAAAAGCTTCGCGACTCCATACTGATAAAGCATTCTGGCAGCAATTAATTGCGCGTTCTAAATTTTCTGTTTCTTTACCTCTAATGCGTTTCCTGTAAGCTAATGCTAAATTGTTTTGGGTCATAGCCCAATTGTAGGGGAAGGTTTCGCGAGTATAAATCTGTAAAGCATTCTGGAAACAACGAATAGCTAGCTCTAAATTTTCTGCTAGATCGCTTCTAAGTCTTTCAGCATAAGCTACTGCAAGATTATTTTGAATGTCTGCCCACTCTTGAGGATAATTTTGTAAAGTATTTACTTCCAAAGCTGTTTGGAAACAGTGTATAGCCATTTCTACATTTTGAGCTTTTTCTCCTCGAATGCGATCGCTATAAACCATTCCCAAATTTTTCTGAGTCATAGCCCATTGTTCTGGAAAAGCTTCGCGAGTGCGTACTTGCAAAACATCATTAAAACAGCGGATAGCAAATTCTAAGTTTTCTGCCTTTTCGCCTCGAATACGTTGAGCGTAAGCAGTACCAAGATTATTTTGAGTGAGTGCCAATTGTTCTGGGAAGGCAAAGATGGAGTGAGAGTAGAGTTCCAACGCCGCCTGCAAATAATGTATGGCAGATTCTAAATTTTCTGCTCTGTCTCCCTGGATTCTATGAATGTAAGCAACACCTAGATAGTTTTGGATAATTCCCCATTGTTCGGGAAACTGTTCTTGCCTAAAAACTTCACAAGTAATTTGATATCCAGTAATAGCAATTTCTAAGTTACTTGCTCTATTACCTAACGGAAATTCTTCTAATAAACTACTAAAATTAATTACGTCTGTTGCAATTTCATATAATCTTTCTGGTTCTATATTTAATAGTATATCAGTTGACCATCGTTTTAGCGACCAAATTAAATCTTCATTTAATTTTCCTAAATTCCGGCTTAATAATGAATAAATTAATTGAGGATTATCATAATTATCAGAAACGAACTGTAGCAATTCTTCTATAAAAGATAAGTCAACTGAAATTAGATTAACTTCATCAGGGATTGACAAAGTTACTCCAGCAATTTCAACCTGACGTTCCTGCCTGGGTAGCTTACTGAATTGTTCTGTTGCGCCTTCTAAATCGCCTATTGTAAAAGATATCATCCCACGCGCATAGGTGATCAGTGGTGGTTCAAATTCTACCAAAGCGTTTGGAAAACTTTCTATCAATAGCCCTAACCGAAACAAGTCTTTCCAGTTTTTCTGCTTTAATCTTTCTTCAATAGCCTGTGCTAATTTGCGATTAAGCTGATAGGGCTGAGTACAAGCAAGGGATATCCAATACTCAGCTTGGGCTAATTCTCCTACTTTGGAATCGTTACTATCAAGCTGCTGTTTTACATACTTGGTGTAGAAATCAGCTAGTTCCTTTAAGCGTGGTTTCCCAAAGCACTTATCTTCCTTTAGTTCTTCCAATAATAGATTTCGGACAGCCATATCCATCTCGTAAAGCTCATAGCCTACCTCGCGGCACAAGCGAGACAAAAGTATGCGAGCAACTGCTGTCCAAGGAGCTTGGGGTATAAAGCGAAGCCAAATTTGGTAAAGCAAGTCTGGAGTAAGTGTCTGTGGAAATGCTGCATGGCAAGCTAAGTCGAGGTGTGCGCGATCGAATTGTTGGGCAAATCCTACGACTCGCTCAATAGCTATTTCCGAATGTGTTGCTTTACTTCCATTCATAAGGATTGTTACAACATCCACTGATAGGGACGCTCCCAGTAAACATAGCGACCGCGCAGAGTATTAATAGCTGCATTGAGTCCCTGACGACTCATCTCAAACATTGGCACAAAACGAGCAATTTCGCCAGCAGTAGTGTACTGCCAGCTATCATTTGGCATGGGATTGAGCCAAGCATAATAACGCACTGACTGCTGAAGTTGTTCGATAAACTTCTGCGTGTACTCAACTCGCTCTGGGTTATAGTTACCCCTAGCTGCTCCCGCATCGCTGACAATCAGTACCCCTGCTCTTTCATCAACCGATTTCAAAACATCAGTAGTTAGTTGGGCTTTGATGCGAGTTTGATCGGTATAAAAATATTTTTCAGGATAATTATAAAAATAGTAAACATTTGTTTGGATAAGGTTTCCACCCCGTAGAGCTTTATCTATTAATTGGCGGGATAAATGATGGAAAGGCACCATTGAGCCACCTTGGTCAACCAGTAGGACAAGTTTTACTCGGTTTACATAGCGCGGCATTAACACTGGTTCAATTAAGATGCCCTGCTGACTAATTTTTGCTACGGTAGCCTCCACATTCAATTTCTGTAATGTACCTTGGCGCACTGGACGACGGAAAAAACGCCAACTTTGCTTAATCTGCCGAGGAGTTACTGGCAGATATTGAGCGGCTGAATCTTGGCCGTAATAAATCATATCTAAACTATTGGGCCTATGATACCGGATAGCTTGAATAACCTGCTCTGGTTCATCTCTTTCTATAGGGATATCAGCCGTTGGAGTTGGCTCGGATATAGGTTTTTCCGACCCTTTTAATGAAGTTTGCCCTTTAAGTTGCTCCGATGTTTTAACAATAGGTGGTGATGAAGAAGACTGAATAGTTTTGTCAGATTCCTTTGCTGAAGTTCCAGTTGAAAGTGGAGGAGATATATCTTGGATAGGTTGGGGTAATTTAGTAGAGAGAGATTCATTGGTTATTATTTGATCTAGAAGTCGATGTAGCTGGCGAGCTTCTTCTTTAGATTTTGTCCACAGAGTACAACATAGTCTTTCTAAAGAGGCGCGATTGCCTATGCCAAATCCACCTTGCAATGCCTCTAACGCCAACATATAGTCTGGAAGTCCCAATGAAAAACCATACTGTCGCAAACTGTAAAAAAGACGCAGTAAAATTCTCAGCAAAGGTATTTCTTCGATGGGATTCATTTTTTCTCCTGCTGTGGGGCACGCAGGTATTCTCTATAATTTATCCAACGATCTTTTAATAGAGTTTCAGCAAAAGGAAGTTCGCCTTGAAGTTTTGCTAATAATTCGTCTTCTGGATATTGTCGCAGTATAGTAAACCAATCAATTAGTTCACTGGTACTTACGTTTTTACCCGTTCTGCCTCTGCTATTATCCATCTCATCTCTTAGCTCCTGAAATTTCTTTGTTGCAGCCACAACAACTGGTGAAGCTGTATTTGGAAAATGCTCATTAATAATGTTAACTAATTCAGCATATTTTGGAAATTCTATATAATGAAATAGGCAACGGCGTAAGAAAGCATCTGGTAAATCTTTTTCGTCATTACTGGTGATGAATATAATCGGTGGTTCTTTCGTCTTAATTTCGTATTCTTTCTCTGCTTCTTTTTCCTTAACTTTTATCTCCGGTATCGTAAACCGTTTTTCATCTAGTACCTGGAGTAAGTCGTTAGGAAAATCAAGGTCAGCCTTATCAATTTCATCAATTAGAATCACAGTACGTTGAGAATTTTCAAAAGCACGACCTAATGGCCCCAGTTTGATATAATTCCAAAGATTATCAACTTTCGAGAGTTTCTGTTCGTCAAGACGTGCTAATTGGGCATCGTGGAGGCGAGCGATCGCATCGTAAGTGTAACAACCATCCTTCGCCTTGGTTGTAGACTGAATATACCAAGACTCGTAAGGCAAGCCTAGCTCATAAGCCACAGCACGAGCCAAGCGAGTTTTACCGCTACCAGGTTCCCCCTTGAGCAATAAAGGACGTTTCTTTAAAAAAATGGTGAGATTAACTGCTTCAACCAATTCTAGTGAAGGGATATAAGGTTCAAGTCCATAAAGTTCGCGCTCCTCTGCGGAGGGTTTCTTTTCACCCGTATAGATCCGAGGTATCACTGAATCAACCATTTTGCTAATCCTCCTTCCCAGCTAAAACCACAGTAGTAACAAATTCTTTGATAAACCAAATCGGGAACGCCTCCTTGAGACTCTGCCAGTAATGTCTCAACACATAAATTTTCAGGTACTACCTCTGCTGCTACTGCCATGCCCACCCATTCATTAAGCTTCCTTACTGGAAATCGACTAGCAGGAGGTAAAGAAAGAGGAATTCTAGGTAAATCTGGGTGATTAACTTGCCAAGCTAAAGAAAGTCCTGATTTGCATATATATCCTTTATTATCTACCAAAAACATGGCTAAATATGTTTCTCGCTGATTGTTTTTTTGTACCAATGGTTGCCAAAATTCCTGAATTAACTCTGGTAAAAAGCTTATATAAGTACGGTGGGCATCTGAAAAGATAAAAATTAAATGTTGAGTTTGCAAAAGCTCAAAAATTTGATCTATTATTTTAGTTTCTGGCAGCCAATTAGTCTGGTTCTTATCCAGTAAGTGTTTGCCAACTTCATTCCATAAGTTGGATATGTCCTCCATGCCACCAACTTTAATTTTTATTCGTCGCCCATTTCGTAACTTAGATAATTGAGATAGTCGGGTAACCAAAGTCTCTTGCCCGAATTTTTCTTCACCATGAACCAGGAAAGCTGCTGTTTTGTTGTAACTTGGCGAATCTAATACTTCCATCACGGCTTCTTCCTGCTCGTCAAAGTCAATACGGAGAAGCGATTTAAAAAGTTTATGTTCAGATTGAGGTACTTGTTGCTGACAAGCTTGAGGCTGGTTCTTCCATGCTTCAACCTTGGTGCATAAGTCATCAAGCTGAGTCCAGAGCATATCATCTGGATGCTGGCGATCTCTTAATTGTTTCAAAAAAATTGGAAATATCCAACCATATAATCGATGCTCTGAGCAAAACAAAACCTTAAAGTTGAAGTCAAATAAATTTCTTGGACTCTTAGCATCTTTTAGTTGCAATCTTATAAAAGAAAGGCTATCAATAACGCAAAGCGAACGCAGACTTTCACAGCTTTCAAACTGTTCACACTCCAAAAGAAGTTCTCTGCATAATTGATATAGTTCAGATGGTGGCGCTTTCACAATCAATCTCCCACAGCTTGTAACAGCCCAGTAATCGCTGATATGCCTGGACACCATCTTGATAATTTCGTCCCCACTGTGGAAACTCTTGCTCAGTCTCCCTACTAAAGACTTCTTGCAAATAACAGGATAATTCATTCATACCGTTGAAACAATTCAAAATCTCTCGATAAAGTGTGCTGGTTATCATCCAAGTCAAACGAATAATCTGGGACAATTTTTCTTTGTCCCCCTTGCAGGCGTGCTTCACGAGGCCAAAACATTAACTTACCCTTGTTTTCACTAAGTTCAATTTTACCAGCCGTGTAGCCATGCAGACGATTGAGGCGTTGTCCTGTTTTCGTTTCATAGTATTCTAACCCACAGAGCGATCGCCCTTGCCAAATTCGTCTAGCTTCAGTACCGCCTTGAACAATCTCTCTAGAATTAGCTTCATGTAGATGACCGCATAGGTGAACAGCAAAACGACCGCGAGCGGTAATTTCTCCATTCAAGTGCGTTTGGGCATCAGGGGTTAACCAACTTGGTGGATGATGCGTCAGTAACAGGCAGGCGTGATGCTGCCTTGCCCAAGTTGGGCTATCGCCGTCACAAACCTGGTGAAATTGCCGGGGATGGATAGCCAGCTTGCCCTCATAGTTTTCACCAGTAAGCTGAAGAAAGCTTGTATTCAAACCTAAAATTCCCAGCTTGGCACCATTCTTTTCAAGAGTGGCTGAAAAATCCCCTGGTACAATACCATCTTTTAAGTTTTCTGGCTTAAAGGGTTGCCGTTCCCACCATGCTATGTAGTTTTCAAAGGCTTTTGTCACAACTTGGCGATAGGGCGATTCTGCATTATGCCAAAAATCTTCTTGTACATCCGCTTCCTCTAACCACCGCCGGAGTAATTTTACCGCAGGATCTTTTATGTTAGGTCTGACTAAATCATGATTTCCTGGTACTGCCAGTAGCTTAGGAGAGGAACCCAATTGAGCAAAATAATTCCATAGTTGTGTCAAAAGTTGCTCGATTTTTTGAAATTCTTCAGCACTGCCACGCTGAGTTAAGTCACCAGTAAATACAACCAAGTCCCACGGCCCACTTTTATCGTGGAGTCTCCTTAAATCTTCAAAAAATATTTCTTTGACACCAGGCCAAAGCCAATCCTGGTCTCTCATACCTTGATGAAAGTCGGTTAAGTGTAACCAACTAAAGCTATTATTAGTTGTATTTACTTTTGGATTAGGAACGCGGGGGTTAATTGTTATTGGAGTTCGAGGACTTCTACCTGCTAAGTCTGGATTAGCTCCACTTCTGCTACGAATAATACTAAGTTTATCTGCTAGCTCGTCTGCTAGTTCAGATAAAGTTTGATGCCGACTATCTAATGGATCAATTGTATTACTTAGCAGCCGTACTAAAATAGTCAGTACATTCTCATTGGTATCGCTACGATACTTATCCATTAAAAAACTAATTACCTGTGTTACCCGTTGAGCCGTACTATTAGCTTGGGGCAAACTATTAGCCCAAGGAGAAAGCAGGTCATAACTAAAGAAGCTTCGTAGTTCCTCATTACTTTCAAATTGGCTGCACATTGACAGAGCTTTAGACAATTGATTATGGAGTTGAGCTGGAATCCCTGGCATATCTTTGCTTACAACATCATTAGCAAGGCTTTCCTCTACTGTAGCTTTAAGATGTTGCAGGCGCTTATATCCTAAATTAAGTAAAAGCTGATCTGCTTGAATTTGAGATTGCAATTTATTGCGAACATCCTCCAAAAACGCTTCCCACAAAGTTAAGTCAGTGTCTGGTAATGCCCCTAGCTTGTCCAGTTTCATCCTGTAATTCTGTTCGTTAATAGCGATGGTATGTTTGTGGGCATCTAGTTCTCCCAGGTAGCCAAAATACTCAATATCTATCCCCTGTAACTCTGTCAACAATTGCCGAAGGTGCCTTTGCCGATCTGGTGATTGGGAAATTTGACCGAAGTTATTCCCATGCTGTTCTATGCGATTGTAAGATTGTTTTAGCTGGCGATCACAGAAACGAGATTCATGATAGACATACTGAATTTTATGGCGACACCACAAAAGATAAAGCAATAACTCAGATGCCTTATCCATATCGTTTGAATTCATACTTTGGCATTTAAACCAAACTAGAATATGGAGTTGCTTACTTGGGTTTTTATGTTGACTTTCATACTCAAAAATCGGATTTCCTAACAAGTAGCCCGTGTTTATTAGCTCAGGTTTATCTGTTTCTGGAACTAATTGAAGAACACAATCATCTGCCAAACCTTGGTAGTTTTCCTGTAATTCAATTGGTTGCCCAAACAGTAATAGTGTTTGTCCCAGAGAAGCTTGAATATGTGATGGCAGTAATAGGTATTGTGGATTAAAGTTCAATAATTGAGGCAGAAAAAATGTTTCTTGAGAAGACAGGGTTAAATCGATCGCATAACTATCATGCAATCGGTATGGGCAGAGTAATCCCTGAAATTGTAAGCCATCTGGTTGAGCAATTATTTGAAAATCTAAACTTTTTTTTCTATTGAGTAGTAAAGTACAATATTCACTTTCTTGGTTATCTTCCGCTTCGGGAAAATAGTGGTTATTTTGATAGCTAATCAGTTGTTGTGGTAGATTTTGCAGTTCTCGACTGTCAAGCTTATTTCCCAAATCTACCAACTGTTCCCATAACCGAGGTGCTTCTGGTACAGTCGGCTCTAGTCCCTGGTTGATGCTGTTTCGTAGATGGAAGGCGTAGAGGGTGAGACTGGGGCTACGCAGCCCCCAATTCTGGGGTATTTCGTTCATGTTTGGATAGGTTAGACTGCCTAATATCTATTATCCAGCTTTCTTCATCACTGACCAATAGCGCTAAATGCTGCCCAATGACGGGGATGTTGAAAGGGTTTGGAGTTATCATCCAGTTGATGCAACCGGCGGCGCAAGCCCATTCTCAAAGTAGGATTCAAGAAACTGCGATTAGCTTCTATCCAGTCTTCCAGTTCCATTTTTGTAACTCCCAGTAGCCAACGTTGAGCCTCGTTGAGAGCAATGCTAGCGGCTACTCCTTGTTGGAAAATTTGGTAGAACTTCACCATTAAGAAGGCTGTAGACAAGTCGCCTACTGACCACAGAGACACAATTACACTCTTGACTCCTGCCGCAATCAGACAGCGGGACAGCCCAATCACCCCATCCCCCGTAATTTTACCCTGTCCGGTACTACAGGCGCTCAACACAACCAGTTCAGCATTTAGCTTCATATTATAAATTTCGCCAGCCGTGAGGAAGCCATTGTCTCCATCGCTGGGAGCAAGGGCAATCGCCCCCGGTACGCCTAGCTGCCGGATATCATCTAATAGCCCGTGAGTAGCCAGATGAATCAGCCGTGCCTTTTGCATCTGCTCTAGAATTTTAACTTTTGTGGCGGCTGCACCCGTGATGGGTTGGGTTTGCAGGAGGGGAGCGATCGCTTTTGCTTCAGTTTCCGACCAAGGTAGCTCTAACAATTTTACTGGTGGTTCAGTTAAGTGAATTGTTGGCATAGTCGGATTACCGACTACAAGAGCATCGAAGTAATTTTCAGCAGATTGGGCTTTTCCCTGTTGACAAATCGAGTCTAAAACTTGGATAGATGGAGCCGTTAAAATCCTATGTTGTTCGACTAAGTATTTGCCCGTGGCATCTTGCAGCGCTGGAAAAGGAACCAAAAATAGAGCTTCTTGGGGAATAAAAATTATAGACTCATTGGGTTGAGTAGGCAGGAGGCGAGCAATCGGCTCAATTAAGTATTGATGTAACTGTCGTAAAGGCTCAGAGATATTGCTGGCGGAAGAAATAGCTTTAAAACTGCTACCTGTTATACCATCGCGCAGGTTGTCTTCGATGCCGAGAAATTTACGGGCTTGGAGAACTAGGTTGAACAAAGCTGAGCCAAATGCAATAGTGGAAGAGCCGTCTGGTTGTTGTCCTAGCAGTTTAAGGTCAACTGAACAAAATATAATTTCGCCACTGGGACGGATTACCCAAATATAGATCTCTTGCTCGAAAACCAGCGAATATTCAACCACAGTTGCATTGTGCGATTGGGCAATTCGTTGAATTTGGGTAATGGATGGGGGAGGCGCTGTAAAAGTCATTTGCTGCCCTTTTGTGGAGAGACGTTTCTCCAGTAATTCTACAAATGCCCGTGCACGACCGCGCTCGGCGATTTCCAAAGCAGCTAAGGGTTTATTTTGTGCCACTAGAACGTTTTGCAGTAGGCGGTAAGCGGCTGTCTGTGTATCAAAAATTGATACTTTATGGGTGTCATTGTTACCTAAGTTTGTCCGTATAGATTCCCAAATTTCTATTGTCTTGCGTAGGTTTGTCTCGGCTTCAGTTAGCTGACCAGATTCCCAAAAAACTGCTCCTAAATTATTTAGAGATGCACCCTCTCCAAAGCGATCGCCTATTTCTCGTGCGATGACCAATTGCTGTTCGTAATTTTGAATAGCTTGCTGGTATTGCGTTAAAGCGTAGTAATTTAAGCCTAGATGACCCAGACAACTAGCTTCTGCACGGCGATCTCCGATCTCCCTAGTAATAGCGAGGGATTGTTCGTGGTTCTCAATAGCCTGTTGGTGTTGACCTTGGCTGTAGTATATGTTTCCCAGATTGTCTAGACAAGCACCTTCCCCCGAACGATAGCCTATCTGTCGTGCAATGGTGAGCGCCTCACCAAGCTTAGTAATAGCCTCCTGATATTGGCTTTGGGCTTGATAAGTCGAACTCATATTTCCCAGGGAAGTTACTTCACCAAGGCGATCGCCTATTTCTCGTGCAATCAACAATTGCTGTTCATAATTTCTAATTGCTCGCCCATACTGCCCCAGGGAACGATAAGTTAAGCCCAGATTTCCGAGTGCGCTGGCTTCCCCAAGGCGATCGCCAACTGCTCGTGAAATAGTTAGGTTCTCGTCGTGGTAATCAATTGCCTGCTGGTATTTTCCCACACAGTGGTAAACCAAACCCAGGCTGCCCAGAGTACGCGCTTCCCCACCGCGATCGCCTCTTCCTCGTTTAATCACTAATGATTCTTCATACTTTTCGATGGCTTGTTGGTACTTACCCTGAGAAAAGTAAGCACTGGCTAGATTATGTAGAGAGTAGGCTTGCCCAAGGCGATCATCTATATTTCTTGCAATGACCAGTGACTCATCATACATTTCAATAGCCTGCTGGTACTTTCCTAAAGAATCATAAGCGGTTCCTAAACTGTTCAGGGCAGTGATTTCCCAACGGGAATCATTTACCTTCCGTGCAATTACTAGGAACTGTCTGTGACTTTCAATAGCTTCTTGGTATTTTCCTTGAAAATTGTAAGTGTTGCCTAAATTATTCAGTACAGTCGCTTCTACTTGCCAATTGCCTATTTCTCGTGCAGCGAGTAGGGATTGTTCGTAATATTCAATAGCCTGCTGGTATTTCCATTGGGATTCGTAAGCTCTACCCAAATTGTTTAGAGAGTAGGCTTCTCCTTCGCGATCTCCTATTTCCCGTGCAAGAGTCATGTCTTGCTCGTGGTATTCAATAGCTTGCTCATAATTTCCCTGTAAGTAGAAACTGTTACCTAGATTTCCTAGACATTGAGCTTCTCCTTGATGATTTCCGAGTTGTCGATAAAGTGTCAAAGCTTGTTGCCAGCAGTGTGAGGCATCTTGAAATTGACCTACCTGAAAGTGCTGAATTCCTTGATTAAAAAGTTTATCGGCTTCAGAGTCAACAGAATTTGACGGCGATAGCTGGTTCATAGTGTCAGGCATTTATTCCTCTATAAATTACTGTCCTATCGCGCAGAAGGCTGCCCAGTGAAAGGGCGATTTAAAGGGTTGCTCGTTATCTGGCATTTTATGTAATCTGCGACGCAAACTCATGTTGAGAGTTGCATCTAGAGAGATTTTATTTTCTGAGAGCCATTCTTTTAATTCCTTTTTGGTAAGGTTTCGCAGCCAGACTTGAGCCTGATTGAGGGCGATCGCTACCTTCTTACACGCCGAAATATTTTGATAAAATTTAATCATTAAAAAAGCTGTTGATACATTTTGAACTGTCCATAAACTGCTGACAACACTGGGACTTCCTGCATAGAGAAAGCTACTGGGAATTCCAACGTATTCATCGCTGAGAATTTTGTAATTAGTTAGACCTGTTTCGCAGGCAGAAAGAGTAACCAGACGACATTGGGAAAGGTCAAGGTCAAAAATTTCTCCAAGAGTAAGACGTTCCCCTTCTGCTAATAACAGCGCTGAGTCTAGAGGAGATTCAAAATTAAACTCGCCATGACAGGAAAAATGAATGCAGTTTGCTAAACTGAGTTGGGAGTTTTGGACTACCTCTCTCGTATCATTATCTTTAATCTTTACTTCTACAAGGGCGGCTTTTTTGGCAGCATCCTCAACAAAAATATCAGCCCGAGAGAAGTAATGCTGAATAATTCCGACTTCAACACTCGTATAGCCTAAATCTTGAGTGGGATTTTGAATAGCCAAGAGGCGATCGAAATTAGTCCGCTCTTGGTTTTGAGTGAGTTGCAGTAGCTGACAGGAGGGGGCATAACGCACACCTCTGGGGAAGCGGTCTAAAAGGCAGCCCCCTTTAGATAAAGGTAAAGCATGGAGGGGAATCAGGTGCAAAAAGCGATGGGGAATTAAAATGATTTGGTTGCAGTTACTTGGGAGATTATTAATAATGTCATCAATATGTAGGATTTCCGAGAGGCGGTAAAGGCGTTCTAAAAGTTTCTCAATCCATTGCTCTCGGTTTTGCTGATAATCTTGCAAATATTCATCTTGCCAATCCCAGAAAGCTTGTCGTTCCTCAGTAGAAGATGACCAGACTTTGGGATGCTGAGATTGGTGAGTGATGATGAAAGTGTGGAAGTTCTCATCGGTGATATACCACTCAACAATAGTAGTACGATCATCTACAAGGTTTTGAATCTCGTTAGAGGAGATGGGTTTAACTTGTTGTGTAGCTCTAAAGTTGGGGTCTATAGGATCGATTTCGGTGGTAATCAAATTATCTAGTTGTTGAAGCAATTGATTTAAGCGATCGCGGTTTTTGAGCAAAGCTGCTGAATCCAGCATCGGTTCACCAGTACCAGAAATTATGCCGCCTGAACGGTTCTGCTCGGTTATATCTAGGCGACGTTGCTCTGCTACAACTTCTCGACGCAATCGCTTCAGTTCGTTGACTACAGTTTCAGGAATATTGCCTTTAGGGTAGATATCACGATTGACGAGAAGTTCAACCAGATTTCGGGCTTTGCTGCGCTCAACGTATTCAATGGCTGTGTCTGGCTGGTTATTATTGATGCAGGCTTGCACCATATTGCGGTAAAGACTAATGGTTTCTGAAAGAATAACTTGACGCCCTAGATCGGTACTTGCCCAAATGCGTTTCTGTTCTACTGCTTCAATAGCAACGCGATATCCTTCTTTGGCCTCTGGCCACCGCCCACTTGCGAAGGCGATGCTACCTAAATTGCGTGCAGCCTGGAGGCACTGATCGGGAAAAGCTGTGGGTGTAAGAACCTTCAGGACTAATAAGTAACATTGACTTGCCTTGTCAATTTGTCCCTTGTAGAAGTGGGCAAGTCCAAGATTATTTTGGGTATCTGCCCACTTTTCTGGAAACGCTTTGCGGGTGCGGACTTGCATTGCAACTTCATAAGCTGTTATTGCCTTATCTAGGTTATCTGCGCGATTGCCACGAATACACTTGCAATAGATATTACCTAAATTATTATGGATTGTAGCCCATTGTTCAGGAAATGCTTGGAGCGTGTAAACCTGTAAGGCAGCTTGGTAGGCTACGATTGCCTTATCAAAGTTTTCTTCTTGATTACCTTTAATTCGGTACTGATAAGCATTACCTAAATTTAGGTGAATACCTGCTGAACGTTCGGGAAATCTTTCAATATCGTAGAACTTTATTGCTTCTTCATAAGCTGCAATCGCCTTGTCAATATTTTCGGCTTTATTGCCGTAAATTCGTTGGCAATAAGCGTTTCCTAAATTGTTTTTAATGGTAGCCCATTGTTCAGGAAATGCTTTTAAAGTATAAACTTCTATTGCGGCTTTATAAGCTACAATTGCTCGCTCCAGATTGTCAGCCTTATCGTCTGTAAGCCGATAAAGATATGCATTACCCAAATTCATTTGAGTGACTGCCCACTCATCTGGACAATCTGTGCGAGTAAAAACCGTTGCAGAAATCTCTAATCCTGTAACAGCAATTTCCACATTATAGGCTGGGATACCTAGCGGAAACTGTGCAATTAGGGTGCTGAACTCAGCAGTGACTGCTGCTATGCTTCGTGCTTCATCTGGTTTCGCTTCAGACAGTTTTGCTGTTACCAAACCGCGTAAAACTCTAGCTAAATTAGAGTCTAGTTTATCTAGGTTTGCAGAAAGTAATTCGTACACTGCTTGTCGATTTCCCCTTGTATCTTGGGTTATTTGTAAAAGGTGCAACAAGAAAAAGCGGTATTCAGAATCTGTGATATTATGCGTAATATTTGAAGATATGCCTAAAGTAAATCGTCGCTGACGGGCAACGTGAATCAAAAATTCAGCAGCATTCCGATCTCCCTGTTTCGCTAGTTGTGTACCCACTTTTTCTAACATCTGTACCCATCCAGCGTCTAGCAAATGTGAGTTATTGTTCAGAAGTGTTAATTCTTGACCTTGAGGACAATTTAAAAGTAACTCTATAAGCTTAAGATATGCCTTGATACGTTGTTCGACTTTAACGGCTGTACTTTTTAAAAACTGAGCCGCTCTTTGGTTGCCCTGTTTTCCCATTATCATAGCGACCTGTAGGATCATTTCTACTAAGCCTGAATCAATTAAGTCTGAGTGTGAATTCAAAATCTTCTGTTCTTCACCAGTAGGGCATCTCAACACTAAATTAATCAAATTCATATAAGCATTTAGACGTTGTTCATCTTTAGGAAGCACTGACGAAGACAAACTAGCAAGGGAAGCAGCGAGTTTAGCAGCAACAGTTTTCAAATAATTAGCACCTTCCAACTTGCCTTCTGCTACCATGATTGCTGCCGTCTGTTCCATGACTTCTATTAAGCCTGTATCAAGTAAATCTGTATTAATTTTTAAAAGCTCTAGCTCCTCATCGCTATTAGAGCAACTTAGCAGCAGATGGATTAACGTGATATAAGCATTTTGGCGTTGTTCATCCATAATCACTGACCAATAGTGTTAAATCCTGCCCAGTGAAAAGTTTCCTGAAATGGTTTCGCATCATCCTCTAACTTATAAAGACGACGACGCAGACCTATCCTAACCGCTGGTTTCAATTGTAACTGATTTTCTTCAATCCATTTTTCCAAATCCCCCTTAGTCAAATTCTTTAACCAGAGTTGAGCTTGATTGAGCGCCAAACCCACAGCCAAACCCTTTTGTAGATTCTGATAAAATCGAATCATCAAAAAGGCAGTGGATAAGTCATTCACTGTCCAGAGGGAACTAACAACACTAGAAGCACCTGCATAAAGGAAACCACTGGGCAAGCCAATATATTCATCGCTGGTATTCCGAAAATCAATTAATCCAGTTTCACAAGCAGATAGAGTGACGAGGCGACATTGTTCTAGATTCAAGGTAAAAACGCTATCTAAAGTCAGACACTTGTTGAGGTCAAGTACGCCACCATTTTCCAAACTGAGATAGTTTTCTGTATCGGGTTGTGTCGGTGCCGAATTTAGCTCGGCATTAGCTAGAATAAGGGCAGATTTACGAGGTTCGCTTCCGTTAAAGTAGCCGTGACAACTAAAGTGGGCGCAATGGACAGCAGTAAGAGAAGCATCATCAATAGCTTCTTTAGTTGCTATGTTTTGTTTGAGAAGATTGCTGGTGTTGAAATAGCGTTGAATGGTTTCAACTTCAATATCGGTATAAGAGAGGTCGCCTGTGGGATTCTGAACGGCAAATAGACGAGTAAAGTCGGGGCGTTGTCGGTTTTGAGCGAGTTGCAGCAGTTGGCAGCTAGGAGCATAGCTGACTCCTCCAAGAAATTTATCAAAAAGACTGGAGCCTCCCGCCAGTGGTAAAGCATGAAGTGGCAGCAAATGTAAGTAGCGATGGGGAATTAGAATTAATTTGTCGCATTCTGTTGGAATTCGTTGAAGAATTTCATCAATGTGCAGAATTTTTGCCAACAGATGTAGGCGGGTAGTTAAACGACGCTGCCAGTGAGATTTTTTGTTACTATAGGCTTTCAGATAGCTGTTTGCCCAATTTGCTAATTTGTTCAGGTCTATCAAATCTGGTGATAAAACAATTGGTTGTTGGGTTTGCTTGGTAATAATGAAAACGAGTAGCTTATCGGTTGTAATGTAAAACTCAACAATTGCAGTGCGATCGCTCAAAGTCGATCGAAATTGCTCAAACTGAAACCCAGAACCGATGGGCAGATATCGATCTTGTAATTCGTTGCGCTGCTGTCGAAGCTGTTGGAGATGTTGGGCTAATGCAGTTGGATCTTCTGCTGTGGCATTTTGAAGTTCGTATTGACCACTGGCAATTTCATCTCGAAGTCGATCTAGTTGAGCGACTACTTCTGCTGGGAAAATAGTGTGGCGATCGCGGGTGAGGATAAGTTCCACCAGGTTGCGAGTTTTGCTGCGCTCGGCATATTCAATAGCTTCAACAGACTTATCTAACTGGAGACAAACTAGTGCTATCCTACGATAAAGTTCATTCCACTGTTCAGCTAGCTTCCTTCTGGCTTCATCACCAGAAAGTATCTCACCTCGTAGGGATTCTACGGCATTAATGGCTAACTTAAAGCTACCATGAGCTAATTGCAATTGATTAGCTTCTTGATAAATCAAGCCCAAGTTTAATTCGGTTCCAATATAGTCTTGAGGAAAAGCATTAGAAGTGTATATCTGTAAAGCTTTCTGACAGCATTTAATAGATTTATTGATAAAAGATAACCGAGCCGAATTATATTGAACTTTGCTGAAAGCTTTATAAGCGATACCCAAATGATTTTGAATTCTTGCCCATTTTTCAGGAAAAGTGTCGATCTTGTATACTTTTAACGCTTGATAATAGTGGCTAATAGATCGTTTTAATCTTTCTGCATTATAACTACTATAAAAATATAGTAGCCCAAGATTATTGTGAATCATCGCCCATTGCTCGTCGGAAATTTTTTGGTATTTGTGTAAAGATAATGTCTGGTGGTAGTGGTTAATAGCTTGTTCTAAATTATCTGTTCTGTTTCCCAATATTCGCTTACTATAACTATTGCCAAGATGGTTTTTTACGCTTGCCCACTTCTGCGGAAAAGCTTCGCGCGTATAAACTGCTAAAGCTTTATGATGACAATCGATAGCTTTTTCTAAATTTTCTGCCTGATTATGCAAAATACGGTCAAAATAAGCAATACCAAGATTGTTTTTGGTCATAGCCCATTCTTGAGGGAAATCTTTACAGTTGTAAATTAATAAGGCTTGGCAATAGTGATTGATAGCTTTTTCTAAATTATCTGCTTTATCTCCCAATATCCGCTCGCTATAAGCAATACCAAGATGATTATGAATACCTGCCCATTCTTGCGGAAAACTTTCTACTTTGTAAACAGCTAAAGCTTGATGATAGTAATGTAATGCTTGTTCTATATTTTTTGCCTTTTTACCTTGAATACGCTTCAAGTATGCGTTACCGAGATTAGTTTGAGTCATTGCCCATTCGTTTGGGAAGATTTCATAAGTGTGTACGTGCAAAGCTTGGTAGTAACACTTGATAGCTTGTTCTATGTTATTTGCTGTTTTATCTCTAATGCGATTCAGATAAGCATTGCCAAGATTATTTTGTAACGTTGCCCACAAATCTGGAAATTTTTCGTAGGAAAAAACAGTGAAAGCAATTGTATAACCAATAATAGCAATTTCTAAATTTAAAGCTATATTGCCCACAGGGAATTCCCGAATCAAGGTACTGAAATTCCCCAAATCTCTTGCTAAATATATTCTTTCATTAATATTATCAATATTCTCTAATATATCCGTCATAATCCGTGGCAATATATCGATTAATTGCTCATTTAACTGGTCTAAATTAGCTGTAAAAAACCGATAAAGTAATTGCGAATTAACGTTACTCTCGTTGGTTATCGCCAATGCTTCTAGGACAAATTCTATTTGTTGAGAGTAAGGGTTGGTGACTTGTGAAGAAAGGGTAAGGATTGATGATGGAGAGCCTACTACCTTTGTTAGTTGGTTTGCTAAATTCAGCAAAATATTGGCTGTATATTTGTCCTCTTTATTTGTCAATACTTCGGCAACTTGCTTTATTGTTTCTATTAATCCAGGATCGACTAAATCTAGATTTTCTTTTAAAATCTCTGTCCTCTTCTCACCCGAACAATTTATAAGTTTTGGGATTAGTTTTAGATAGGCTTCTTGGCGTTGTTCATCCATAATCATTGACCTACAGCACAAAATGCTGCCCAATAAAAAGGAGACTGAAACGGCTGTCGATTCTGCCGGAACCGTCGTGACAGCGAAATCTTCAGCGTTGGAGCCAAGGGCAACTGTTGTTCCTCCATCCACTGTTGTAACTCATCGCCAGTAGCATCTCGCAACCAGCGTTGAGCCTGATTGAGTGCTACTGCCACAGATGACCCCTGTTGCAAATTCTGGTAAAACTTGGCTACCAAGAATGCCGTAGATATATCGCTAATCGTCCACAGCGAACTGACGACGCTGGGACTTCCTGCATACAGAAACCCGCTGGGTAAACCAATGTACTCATCGCTGAGGGAAGTCGGATCGGTCAAACCTGTCTCGCAAGCCGAAAGCGCGACCAAACGGCACTGACTCAGATTTAGTCCAAAAATTTCCCCCAGCGTCAGACAACGTTCCAACTCAAGAACCTTCAGATCGACACCCGCCAGCACCAGGGCAGAGCGTAGAGGAGATTCTAGATCGAAAATGCCGTGACAGGCAAAGTGGACGCAATGAGCAGCTTGCAAACGCTGGTTGCCGATCGCCTCTTTGCGCGCCTCTGCTTTCACCAAAATCTCCGCGTGGGGATGAAAAACCTGTCGGACAATTGCCATCTCGATATCGCTGTATGTCAAATCCAAAGTTGGGTTTTGCACCCCAAACAGATGGCTGAAGTTGGTGCGGTTCCAGCTTTGAGTTAACTGCAATAGCTGACAACTGGGAGCATAGCGCACGCCGCCGGGAAACTTATCTAGCAAGCAGAGAGTATCAGAAAGTTGCGTCCCTGGCAGTTGCGATCGCCCCTTACCCAAAGGCAAGGCATGAAGCGGAAACAGGTGCAAAAATCGGTGGGGAATGAGAATCAGTTGAGAACAGCCTGAGGGGATAACAGAGAGGAGATAGTCCAGGTGCAGGATGGTAGCAAGTTGCTGAAGTTGCTCAATTAGAGTGCTTTGCCACTGCTGCTTGTTATCGTAGTATGTCGTAAGATAGATGCTAATCCACCCCATTAGTGCTTGATAGTCTTGGGAGGATGACTGCCAGACGAAGGGAGTTTGACTGTGCGGCGCAACAATAAAAGCAAAAAATGTTTCCTCAGCAATATACCACTCAATTATTGCCGTTTGGGAATTGGGGAGCAAATCTCGTACTTGCTGAAAGGTGACAGGTTCAACTCTTTGAGTCAGGCTGAAGGTGGAGTCGTAGGGTTGGATGTCCTGCCGAATCAATTCGTCCAGTTGTTGTTGGAGTTGGTTCAGGTAGGTGCGAGACTCCTGAAACGCAGCTAGAGCGGGTAACGTCTCCAGATTGGCTATCTCACCGACTCCTGATCGCATTTCAATCCGGCGTTGTTCCGTAACAATCTCTCGGCGCAGCCACTCCAATTCCTCGATGACTGTTTGCGGAACGTTACCTCTAGGATAAAGCTCGCGTGCAGCTAGAAGTTCAACTAAATTGCGGGCTTTGCTGCGTTCGACATATTCCAAAGCCCGATCGCTTTGGTCGGTATTGATGCACGCTTGCACCATCTTGGCATAGACATCGATCGCCGCCGACAAAATTTCCTGCCTGCGCTTGTCGCTATTCGCCCAACTGCGGCTTTGTTCTACAGCCTCAATAGCAGCACTATAACCTGCGATCGCTTCCTGCCATCGGTTCGCCCTAAACGCTAAATTGCCCAAATTACGCCCCGCTGTCAAACAATCAACCGGAAAATCACCAGGCTGATAAACTTCTAGAACTTGCCCAAAACAGTGAATTGCCTCATCAACCTTACCCAAATCTCGATAAGCCGCCCCCAGATTATTTTGAGTCATGGCCCAGTCTTTGGGAGATGCTTCTAGAGTGCGAACTCGCAGTGCTTGTTGAAAACAATGGATGGCTTGCTCTAGGTTCTCAGTTAAATTCCCTTCGGAGTTACAGAGATAGGCAATGCCTAGATTGTTATAGGCAAGCGCCCAACCCAAAGGAAAGTCCTCTTCGGTGTACACAGTTAAAGCTCGTTCGTAGCAATGAATTGCTTTTGATAAGTCTTGGGTGTGATGTTCGCGAACGCCGTAGAGGTAAGCATTTCCCAGATTATTTTGAACCATCGCCCAATCTTGAGGCCCGGTTTCTAGGGTAAAAACCTGTAAGGCGTGCTGGAAGCATTGTATTGCTCGATCAAGGTTTTCTTCCAGGTTGCCTAAGATGCGGTTGCGATAGGCATTTCCCAAATTATTTTGAGCGGTTGCCCAATCCAGGGGAAATTCCTCTAAAGTAAAGACTTGCAACGCAGATTGGAAAGCCGCGATCGCCACTTCCAGGTTTTCTGCGGGGTCGCCTAGAATACGATTGCGGTAAGCTTCGCCTAAATTGTTTTGAGTAATTGCCCAACTTGTAGGAAAAGCCTCTGGAGTGCGGACTTGCAACGCCCTACGAAAGTAAGCGAGCGCCATCTCTAAATTTTCAGCGCGATCGCCGCTAATGCGGTAAAGGTAGGCGTTACCCAGATTGTTTTGAGCAATTCCCCAATCGCGAGGAAATTCCCTGCGGGTAAAGACATTACTCGCAATTTCGTGTCCGGTAATAATAATTTCTAGATGGCTGGCTTTGTCACCTAGCGGAAACTGCCTAAGCAAGATACAAAAGCTGACGATTACTTCAGTAATAGCTCTGGCAATCTCTGGCTCTGCTTGAGGCAAGGTTGACAAAGCCCAAGCTTGCAAGATGTGTGCTAGAAACTCATCCAGTTTATCCAGATTAGCTTGCAACAGAGAGTAGACGAGCTGGGGATTGCGATCGCTTTGTCCTACAGTTTTGAGAATCAACTGGAGAAAGTCGAGATAAACTTCGGGATTAGAGGGAATTTTAGAGTTCATAACTAACCTATGGCGCAAAACGCTGCCCAATAAAACGGCGATTTAAAAGGTTTAGCTTCATCTGGCATTAGCTTCACCTGGGGCTTGAGATTTATTTTCTGCGTCCGATCGAGCAATAGCCGATCTTCCTCAATCCATCTCTCTAATTCTAGTTTTGTTATATTCCGCAGCCAAATTTGAGCTTGATTCAGTGAAAGGGCTACCGATAAACCCTGATGCAAATTTTGATAAAACCGAATCATCAAAAATGCTGTTGATTTGTCATCTACTGTCCACAAACTGCTGACAATATTGGGGCTTCCTGCATATAAAAAGCCATTAGGCAGACCTATATCCCTCTTCTGTCACTCTCCGGTTTTTCCTATGATTAGTAATTTCCAAAGCCACGTTATAGTCAACTATCTGGGATAGGGCGATCGCATTTTAGCCAATTTCGCACTCTCAGGAACTGCTACTCGGAAAAAATAGCGTGATCACTTACTGTGTCTACGCTCTAGGACTCAAAAATGCAAGATTTTTCGGAGAGTGACAGAAGAGGGATAGATGCAGACATTCGCTTTTATGGCAGATTCATAAACAAACGCTGAACAACTGATTAAGCTAAAATGGCCAAATTATTAAATAATCAATTACACCAAATCCGCCAACAAATCCGTGACTTCCCCCTGTTGATTTTTACGATTATCGTCATAAATCATCAACGTATTCAAATCTGAATGGCGGCTCAACTTCTGCACCTTTCGCACATCCCCATTCGTTGCTTCCAATGCCGCCGTTATCCCCGAATGACGAATCCGATGAGGCGATAACGGTTTATTAATCCCCGCTTCCCTAGCAATTTGACTAACAATCTTATAAACCCCCGTCCCCGTCAGCCGATGTCCATAACTCGCTCTATCCAAGGCAATAAACAAAGGTTTAGACCGTTTTAATTCTCGTCTAGCTACCAACCAATCTTGTAGAGCTTCCACCGTCGGCTTTGATAACGTTACCGTTTCCTTCTGAGTTCCCTTCCCCTTCCCCAAAATCTTCAGTGTCTTCCCCTCCAAATCCAAATCCTCAAGATTGGCTTGGCACAACTCCTCCCGCCGTAGGACATTATCCCATAACAACCTTAATAACGCATAATCTCGTTTGCCCTTCAGTATGCGACGATTGGGAATTTGCAACATCCTCTTAAACGCCACCGGGGGAATTCCTGTGGTATCCCGATAAGTCTTAACCTTCTCTCCCTTTAATTCGGCTAGTGTCCAAGCACATTGTCCAATCCGATAAGCGAATGTAACCAACGCTTTAATCGCAGCTAAACGTCGATTTATTGTTGCTTCTGATAACTTTTTAGATAACAATTGTTGCTTATAACCTAATACCAAACTTAAAGCTTGTTCCTTGGATAACTGTAAAAACTCAATCACTAACTCGGCGGTGGGTTCTTGATGAGCAATTGTCCAAAAGAAATCCTTCAAATCGCGATTATAAGCCTTCCGGGTATTCTCAGAACGCTTGGTAGCTAATAAATCCTCCATCACATTACGTTCAGCTAATGTCCCAACAACAGAAGCTGGAACAATTTCAACAGCAGAATTAGACGGGAGGGTGTTCATAGCGGCTATCAAGAGTGCGGAGTGCGATTGAGATAAAGTAGAGGAATACAAAAATAGGATTTAGGTTTGATTTTATCCCAATTTCCTGGTCAAACACTTACACCAGAAATCGACGGGAACTAAATCTCAACCACGGATTGAGAAATCGCCTGCTGTTGAGCCAGCGTAGCATACTTGCTATCTGCCTCAATAAAGTTAATCTCAGGTTCCTTGCTCAAATTAGACAAATCCTGGTAAATCTCGTAATCTTTCCTCCCGGGTAAATCCCAAACAACCAGCGTAATTTCAGACCAAAAATTTAAGGGTTCAGGTTTGACCAAATCTCCAATGACTCCCAAGCGAGTTATGCCATATTTAGAACGCAATAGGGTAGCTGCTTGACGAGCCAAATCCCACCAAACTGCTTTTCGTTGGGCATCTTGCCAGCTTAGAGTTTCTGTTTCTAATAACGCGGTTACCCACTCAACGGGTGGCAAGACCTTTAAAGCATCTGCTAAACCGCATGTCATCAATAACATCCCTATCAAATTGCGAATGCCTTCTTTACCGCCAATTTGAGGTTTCCCATCCCAGAACTCAAACTTGGCTTCTGGAGACCAAGCAATGTATTGTTCAAAAGAAATCGGTACTGGCTCTAACTGCAATTGGGGATTAAATGGTAAACATCCCCAGCCTAAACCATTCTCTACCGCTCGCAGTCTTCGACCTTCTGGCTGTGTGTCTTCAATATAAACAATGGGAGGGTCTTGGGGCCAGCTATACCAGTCTTCATCTTCTCTCCACAAATTGTTGGGGGCAAAAACTAACCCAGGTACGCTTTGCGGTCGGTAGCATCCTGATGGGTCAGGAGCCATTCGCTCGTATTTTCCGTTGAATAAGCGCCAAAATTCGATTTCCTTTTGGGCCGGATTGAGAATAACGTACTCTGGCACTCCACCTGCTGCGTAATAGTCTCGTTTGATGATGCGGTCTGCGTATTCATGTCCGGGTCGCAGCACTTCGATGACAATTTCGGCTGGCCCTTCCAGGTAGTATTCTCTGAGTGTGTTGCGCGGTGGCCCTAAAAATAATAGGATGTCTGGGGTGAAGCCATTGTTGCCTAGGCGCATGACAAAATCGCGGCTGAATGATTGTCCTCCTAGTCTTTCTGCGATTTCCCACAAGGAGTGGCTGATATAACTGCGGATGGGATTGTGATGGTTTTCTTCTCCTCTAAAGCCGGGTAGCAGGTCTTCGGGTTGGTAGTGGAAACTGGCTGCCCAGGTTTGTAAGGTGGTGGTGATGGCTTCTGTACTGTCTGGAATGGGCGCGTTATAGGTAAGATGGAGAGCTTCTAGCCATTGTTGTATGGGGGCTAGGGCTATGGCGGCCCGCGCTCCCCATCCGGTGAGAATTTGTTTGAGTAGCAGACGGCTGCCAACTAGGGTATTACCGACGATTAGCTTGGATTCGATCAATTCTAGTTTGGCTTCTGGGCCGGCGTCGATAAATTCGTTGAACAGGTTTGATGTCATTGCCGCATCTCCTTGAATACCAGTATTTTTTGTACTGATGTTCTAGCCTTACTTTTAAAGAGTTTAAAGTATTAACCCTTGAAATGGTTAAGTTATATGAGTGACTTGAAACGTTATTGGATTGTTATCCATTATGAAACCGAGTTGACGGCAGAAACGGAGTGGGATGCTTGCCATAATATTCGTCTGGGCAATAGGATTGTTGAAGAGGCGAGTATTGCTGCCCAAGAGATTTCTTTCAATGCCGATATCAAAGCGTTGATTACTCAAACGAGGCTTACTGTTCGTAAAGAAGCGACTCTGGCTATTATTCTTAATCAACTCTACCATAAATTACAAGATTTTTCTTGGCTCGCAGATGGGCTACCGCCAGAGATACAATCCCAGGTGGAGGCTCTATCGGTTGAACAACTTGAAGACTTAAGTAGGGGTAAAGACAAGATACGCGCAAAATTTATCACGATGTAAAGTTGTGTAACAAAATTACTCAGAAGCCTAAATTTAACTTTTCATCTAGTGCTTGTGGAATCGTATCGAGATCAATCCGATAATCGCCAAAANTCATCTGCGGAATGTGGGTTTCAAACCCGTATTCGTTCCTAATCCAAATAAACATAGTAATAACCGTCTTTGCAAAATCTTTTTATCTGCTGTATGAATAACCCAAAATGCTGATTGTCAGAGCATTTTACCAAACTAATTGCACAGGATAACTTGCAAATACGGTATCTCTAGTCACTATAGAAATGTTCTCTCCCAAACTTTGAGAAATTATTAAGCGATCAAATGGGTCTTTGTGGTGAAAAGGTAGCTTGCCTAACTCATCCAAATGTTCTGGTCTTATTTCCAGCAACTCAATGGCATTACCGTAGACCTGATGCTTGACCAACTCAGTCATAGTCATGCCCAGTTGTAGTTTACCGATACTAATCTTGATAGACATCTCCCATAAGCTGGCAATACTCAAAAATCTTTGATTGCTTGGCTGTTCGATCAACTTTTTGGCTGTATTACTCAGATTAAGGCTACCGTCTATGAACCATAAAAACGTATGAGTGTCAAGCAAGATTTTCATGGAGCGTATTCCTCAAAATCTGCCAATGGCTCATCAAAATCATCCGACATAATCACCTTACCCTTAGCACTGCCGAATTTGGGGATAGCTCCCACTCCAACAAGCGGCACAATTAGGAAAGCTGCCCCATCACTGCGTGTGATTACAACTTCTTCTCCGCTTGCTGCTTCTTCAATCAATTCTGCTAGTTTTGTTTCAGCTTCTTTCAAGTTAACTTGGTGCATTGATATTCTCTACCAAAACCCGATGTCTTGAATATAACTTCACAGCAAGCAAGTTCACGAGAAAATATCCTAGAACATCGCACTCTTTGTAGATGAAAAACTAAGCGTCAGAGAATGGGTATTATCTTAACCTAACTCTCCCTAATTATTATTACGCAAGCAACACAGCTTTCATCTTCTGGGGAAGGCTGTTTTCACACGGGTTGAGAAATTAAGACACGGAAAGCCGAGGTAACGTTAAAACTTTTTCCAAATATTCCAGATACAGCAGTTGTCGAGGCGTAAATTCTACACGCTGTTGCAACACATCCAGCAACGCGATTTCCAGTTCATCTAAGTCCAAACTTCGGAGTCGTAATACCTTTGAAGCAACTTGTAAAAATTCCTCTGTTGGCTCATCAATTTCTACTAAATCTCGACTGTAAAATTGCAGCATTTCACTCCCCAAGTTCAGCACAATTAACCCAGAAGTTCCTGTGCCTTCCACCCTTCCCCAATACCCATTCCAGCGATTGTCCGAGGGAGCAAAGGTTAGGTTCGGGTCAATGTTGACAACGGCAAAGTCCCCCGATACAAATAAGCGGGGGTCATCAAGACTGGCTTCTTCGGCCAGCAGTAGAGCAGCTTCTTTGGGAGTCCGAGCTTGACCTGTAGCAATTAAATCTAAGATTTGTTTTTGTTGTTTTCGAGGCAGTTTCAGTAAGGAATAAGCCGCTTGAATACTAACGGTGTTGAGAATTGAACGCCAAGCATCAGCCCATTCTTCGTTTCCGGCTTTGATTTCCCAATCAATCTGAGCCACGACTTTAGCCGCTTTAGTATAAGTGACACCCGAACCCAAACCCACCTTAGCAGCAACTAAATCACGGGTGGTTCCCTTCCTACCTTCTGAAAATATATCCATAAGGTTGTCGGGTTCATCAATTTTAAGTCCGGCTTCTTGCCGTTGTTTGGCGCGCGCCGATTCAATTTCTTTCCAAGAGTTGGCTTCTCGAACTTTTTGTTCCCGGGTTTTGGGTCGGGCGAGATTTTCACTCAGGAGGGCTTCGAGTTCACAGAGTCGGTTGGGAAAGGCTCGAATTTCAACGGGAATGGCGCTCCACTTTAATTGTAGGGCAGCTTGCCAGCGTCGATGACCACTAACAATAATCTGTTTTGGGGTGATGAGAATGGGGTTAATCCAATTGGACAATTGAATTTGTTCGACCAATTCCTCGATGTTCATCCGACCATAGATTTTCAGGTAGCGGGGATGGGGTTTGAGGGTTTTGGGGTCTACGGTTGTTACAGTGGAGTGGGCATCGGGTAGAGAGGACAAGTGGGATAGTTCGTTGACAGTTTAATGATTTGGGATTAAGTATACTCGCCATTTTAAGCGATCGCTTCACTGAACGAAATGAATCAAACCGAACATAGTGGAAAATTTTCCACTATGTTGTTTAAATTTGTCCCGGTTCCTTATACAGCAGCACTTCGGACAGTTGGCGATAGCCTTCGGCTGGGCGGAGCCCATCGCTAACGGTAGAATAAGGGTTCTAGGCTTTTACTCAAAAACTGTCCAGGGTATTGAAATAAATAAGTTAACTTTTAATCCCACCAATAGGAAATAATCACGGCATCTGTTCGACTGGGAAAATCGGGACTCCAGAGTGCTTTTTTCAGCCGCCATTCTAATTGTTGATCAGAAGCATCACAAACTTCTACAACATCGGCTTGCCATTTTTTACCCAAGTCCAAAAGTTTTGATACAGTTACGTCTTGGTTTTGGGTGAGCAAATAAAGGGTATCAGCTGGATAGGGAATAAAATGAATGATACTGGTTTCAGGCATAGGGCGATAATTAGCCATTGCCAGCAGTGTATCTACCAACCCGCCAAAGCTTAAACCGTCTTCATCGGGAGCAAAAATCGGTTTGGTAAATAGAAAACTAGCCCATAACCCTTGATGAACGCAGAGGTCATGAATCACTTGTTGACCATCAAATTGATTAAAACGACGCTGCCAAACCAAAGCGGCAAAGAGTTCTTGAGGGGAATAAGATTGAGCGATGGATTGTATTTGATTAACGTCCAGCATGATTGATGGGGATTGTTTAAAATCGATATCTTGATCATAATCGGTTTGATAGGAATCCTTTGATTGTGGTCTGCTCAATCAATAAGATGAGAAGAGCATTTTTCAGTCAATGCTGACTGACACTACAGTTGGTGACCCATTGGCAAGCTAGACAATTCAGTGTTAAAATTAAACTCGGTTTTCAGCAAATCAATCTATTCATGGCTTCAGAGCGTTATCCTGAAAATTGGAAGGAACTAGCATGGTCGGTTAAAGAAGCAGCGAATTGGCAATGTCAAAAATGTGGTTTATTCTGTATAAAACCTGGAGAACCTTTATCAGATGCTATCAAATTACGTCGCCGAGCTTATACACTGCAAGTCCATCACTGGAATCATAACCCGGCTGATAATCGTTTAGAAAATTTGGTTCCGTTGTGTACAAGTTGCCATCTGGCTTGTCATCGTCGCAGTCGAGGAAATATTTCCCCAGGGCAGTTATCCCTTAACTTAAAATTATCCTAATTCTGAATTGAACACTGAAGTTTTGGCGCTTATTTCTTCAAGTCCGGCTTCAATTAAAGCTCGGTTTAAATCCTCAACTAAATCCAGAGATTTAGCCTGGTTATTGAGGTAAACTGTATCTAAAGAGTCTCCTTGTACTTTTAATATACCCAATACATCTCGCCATTGTTTTTCGGAAGAGTTAAACTTTCGCCCAGACAATTTATTAAGGATTAGATCTTCAGGTGAGGCGAGAAAAACTGTTGCACCTGATCGAGCTTCCCATCAACAGTCGCTGTTCGGGTGTTCGTTGTTTTAATAGCCAGAATCCTAATAAATCAACTTCTGGTGTTGTATCTTGAGATTGAGGTTGATAGCCCGGTTTGATTGTAAATTTAGGAAGAATTTGAGCCATAAGATTAAATCTGGAGCTAGGAGTTATCAGTCAGAATTACAATCAATAGTTAACGAAGTAATTGAGAGTTAATCTCCGGCTAACACTTCTTTATTATCGATAATAAACCATTCATGATAGACGATAGCAACAAATAAATTGTCTTCTTTAAGTTGATCACAAATTGCTAAATATCCTGACATAAAATCATCATAATAGGTAGTATCTTTTAGAAAGAGCGTAACCGAATTCCCATTTGCACTCCAAATCGTTCTTAAAATTGTTAGATTGTAATGCTGAGATTGATCTATAGGCAGAAGAACTGAACGACCCTCAATTTCAAGAATTTCAACGGTCTGCCAGCGCAAAACCGATTCCCAACTTTCAGGGCCTTCATGCTTTTCAATAATTCTATCCCAGCGCAAAGTGTTTATTTTTTCTAGGGTTTGTTGTGATAAGTCTGAAAATTTCATTCGTTCCAAATTTCCTTAATAATTTTTTAAGAGATTTAATGAACACGAGTTTCATTGGTAGATAACAATTATAATAGAACTGTCCCTGTCCCAACATCTTACTCGTTACCGATATGGCTCCTCTAGTTGCCAAACGTACTGCTCGTGCTATGTCTCGGATTTTTGATTTCGATTCCTTTACACCTGAAGAAATCAACAGAAGGGAATCTGAAAAAAAAGAATTGGATCAACGATGCTATAAACACTTTGAAAAAATTCGGAATCGTTTGCTTGAAACCCATTATAATTGGTGTGTTGCCATTGAGCCTGAAAGCGGTTATTATTTGCTAGATTCAAATTGGGAGCGTTTAGTCGGGAGAGTGAAGATTTACTGTCCTAAAAGCCAACTGATGCTCTACGGAATTAACGAAACCGGAACCTGCGGAAAAATATGATTGAGGGACTATTTTTGTGGGTGGGAAACATAGTGGAAAATTTTCCACCATGTTCCTTTTCCAATTTAGATCTTTACTATGCTTAACCCCAACTCAAGGCAGTTTTCACGTCCACTTCAATCGGAACTTGCTGCAAATATTGTTGCCCTGCCTCAATCATCACTTTTTTAAGAAGAAGAGTTGTTTTTTTAAGGGTTTGTTGGGGACATTCTAAGAGAATTTCATCATGGACTACACCAATCAACTTAGCTTCTGTATCCGGTAAAACCTCAAACAAACGAGCGATCGCTACTTTCAACAAATCGGCTGAAGTACCCTGAATCGGATGATTGAGCAACTCACACAGACGGGGTTTAGAGGCCCATCGTCTTCGACGTCCGCCAATTGTGCGAATCTCTCTTTGTCCCTGAGCATAAACCGTTTTCCTCACTTGTTCATGCCAATTCTTAACGCCTTGATAAGCCGTAAAAAACCTTTTTCTAAAAAGTTTAGCTTCCTCCAACGTCAACAAAACATCATATTTTTCCTCAGCATAAGCTTGCAATTTAGCTGCCCCCATTCCATAAATTAAGCCAAAATTTACAGATTTAGCAATTTGCCGATCTTCAGGCGTAATCTGTTCTAACAATTTCCCTGTAATTAAAGATGCCGTTAAAGCGTGTAAATCCTCCCCTTTAGAATAAGCATTTAACATCCGGCGATCGCTCGATATTTCAGCAACAATTCTGAGTTCAATTTGGCTATAATCTGCTTTAATAATTTGATAGCCTGGTTCGCAAATAAAGCAGGTTCGCATTCCTTGAGCAGTACAATTTCTGGGAATATTTTGTAGATTAGGTTGTTGACAACTAAAGCGACCTGAACGCGCTCCACACTGTCGATAACTGGGGTGAATTCTCCCTGTTTTGGGATGAATATGTTTAGGCAAAGCTTCTACAAAGTTAGAACATAAAGATGCTAACTTTCGATAGTGGAGGAGAAATTGTAGAATGGGATATTCACGAGCTTTAGGAATTAATTCATTTTTACGGGTTGATTGAACCGGAATATTAAGCGCACGGAGAGCTTGTAAAACTTGGGAAGTAGAACGAGGATTAAGCGTTTCTGTTAATTCTGGAAATAGAGATAATTGGGGGCTAGGGGCTGGCTTTAAACCCGCATTGATTAATTGAGTTAATACCCTCTGTTCTTGAGCTTTTAACTCAGAACCTACCTGCTGCCATGCTATTGCATCAAGTCGCATTCCATTCAGTTCCATTTGGGCAACGGCGGGCAACGCATCAAACTCGATTTGAGCCGTTTCTAATAATCCTGCATTTTGAAGTTTAGAATGCAGTCGAGTTTTTAGTTTCAGTAATACAGCCGCATCTAATGCTGCATATTCTAACTGAGCCGTTGAAAGTTTACCCCCAAAATTACTAAACTGTAAACTTTTATCAAGTTTAACCTTTAAAAATTCCCAAGCTAAAGATTGAAGATCATGATCTTTCTTGAGTCCTGAACGTAATACTTGACTGGCTAACATCACATCAAAAAAAGGCCCTGATGGACGAAGATTTGCCATTTCTAGCATTTTCCAATCAAACTTAGCATTTTGGAAAATTTTCAGCGCACGGCTATTGAGGAGTTTTTTTAAAAGTTGACACCCCCTCGTTCCCATAGCAGTTAAATCAATAATTAGAATCGGGTGTTGAGGAACAGCAATTTGAATCAGGCAAATCCGATCTATGAATGGATCTAGTCCTGTTGTTTCAGTATCAATAGCCAGAACAGGAGCTTTCATTAAAGGAAATAAAGCCTTTTTAAGCTGATCATCATTAGTAATAAAGTTATAGTTCATAAGCAGGTGGTGGATAAGAAAAGGGTAAAAAATTAGATTTCAGAAGCTTTATCAATTACAATGAGATACGTTTCAACTGTAACCGGACGAAGAGTACCCCAAAAAATTTCTAAAGGGAGTTTGATTACGTTGGCTTTCGTTTGTTTAAGAAATCCTCGGAAAGTTTGCGAGCGCTCATCGTTTTTGATATTCATTGAATTACTGACAACGCTAACCAACCGACCAGAAGATGCCAAAAACAGATGATAAGCGCGTTGAATCATATCTAAATCAATTCCCCGAACTTTATAAGTAGAAAAGGGAGGATTCATTAAAATCCGGTTGTATTGGCGTTGAGGTTGAGATGTTAAGAAATCACTCCCGACTAAATTAAATCCTTTTTGAAAAAGAATCTGGCGCAATAGAAGGTCAATTTCAATCACATCTACAATTGCACCCGATTGAACCATTGCTTCAGCCAAAACTCCATCTCCTGCCGTCGGTTCTAAACCATATAATCCTGGGGTAATCTGTGCTTCTTCCAGCATTATTTTAATCAGTTGAGGAGAAGACGGGAACCAAGAATAAGGCGGAGTTTCTTTAACTTTCTGATATAGAATTGTCTCCACAAAAGATGTATTTTCCATTATTCAATATTTTTCTGCCAATTTCGTAATAACTTAAATTTTGTTGTTTCTTTGCGACACTGATGAATCTGACAAAATATCCGTTGTCGCCAGCGATTAACTTCTTTATCTACAACTAAAACGAGATGGGAATAGTTCACAAGTCAACTCCTAATAGGGTTTTACGTTGTGAATCCGCCGATAGGCGGGATTTTAATTACTCCTATCGGCTGAAAGATCTAATCAATATGGGTCGTTAAAGTAAGGTATAAATTTCATTCACCCTATAGATTCCTGTTATGAACAACTCCAACAATATCGATCCCAATGAATCTGGTTATAGCAATAATGGCTATGACAATAATCAGCAATCAAAGCCTTATGGTGTACCCGATAGGTTTGCAGATGGCTATCAAGAAAACGTTTTTGAGGGAGATTTGAACTTAGCAGATACCCCTTGGACAGAAACGGCATCCCATCCTAACCCTCAATTTAATAATGGGATAAAAAATCCTTTGGGGTATTCCAATTTTGAGGCAAATGACCTGGAATTGTAAGGCAAAACACTATCAAGAGTGACTAATCAAATCAAAATAATCCGATCTATCAATGAGCAGAAGATTATTATTAAAATCGGGGCAATTTGGGCTGGCGACTTTCAGTTTAACGTTATTCCTGTCAACGGGTTTCCATCAATCCCAATTAACCGCGACCCAAACCAATATTGATGCAACCGAACTGCCTACTCGAATTTTAGAAATCCCTAGTGTTAATCAACAAGGAAACCCCACTTTCACTCATGCCCTTGTCCCTGATTGGACACAAATTTCTTTTTCCCAAATGCCCCCTATTAGTCAATCCGGTTCTAATCAACCTAAAGGACAAGAAACTGAACTTAATCGAACCTGGACAACAGGACAAACACCCGATCAATTTCTAACATTAGGAGATATTAGCCCAGCATTAAAACCAGAACTTTTATCAGTGGGTTTTATTGCACAGCAAACGGGACTAAATTTAGAGCAGGTTGCTTTAAGTGCTTTCCCCCTAATAGGTCAACAAACTTTAAACCAACTGATTGAAGCAATTCCCCTTTTAGCTCAATTCAAAGTTGAAGAGATTGCGCCAGTAGCAGACCTACTCACCACCCAAGCTGCTAATCTTAATTGGAGGAATCAAACCTTAACTCAGGTGCTCAGTAGCAACCCCCAGCTTGGAGAATTAAAACTCGGACAAATTGATTTGTCCTCCTATTCAATGTCTTCTCTTCCTAACTTAGAAAGTACACAACTCGGTGCATTGTCAGGATGGCAAACTACTCAAATTCAAGATGTACCAGGACTGAACACCTTACCCCTATCTGATTTTCCTAATTCTGTGACTGAATTCGGTGATTTAGTGATGCGAATTGATACCATTTATGGCCCCGCAGAAGGACGACGAACTAACACAATTTCGGGTTCTGATGTTGAAGGGTTTTCTGTTAATTGTCAGGGGAGTCAATGCGCTTACATCGAACTGGATGATTTAGAAAATATCGGTCGCAGTGCGCGGGGTTCCTTGGAAGGGAAACAATGGATGAGTGGGAAATACCAAGAAGTTGAGGGCGGTTGGGGTTGTCTTCAGGGAATCAACGGAGGTAAGGAACCCACAGGTAGATTACCTTTTGGTAGTGCTTTTAAAGTTGTTGTGATGGAACCTGACGAACAAACCGACACCGTATCAACAGCTTTATTCTTTCGGTTCTGTTCTCCCTGTGGTTGCTCTCCGTATTTTATTGGGCCCGTTCCCTTCTTCACCTATCGAGTTAATTCTCCCATTTTTGTTGGAGTGTTAGAACCCTCGCCGCTTGGATTTTCCTCGATACCAACACAAGCAGATGTTTCAACAGAATCTTCTGTTATGTCCCCAAAAAGTTTGCTTTCTCCACGTTCTCGTCAGACTCAATCAAAGTTAACTTATGGACAGGTGCAAGGCGTTAATATTGAAGTGTTGTCTGAAGCGATCGCGAGTTTAGAAAGCAGCAATTTAGACTTAGCCATTGGCCCTTATGTTTGTGCAGATAACAATCGCAATTGTGGTAGGGCTTTAGGCAAATATCAATTAATGAGTTACAACGAATATGCAAGCGGTATGATTGCCTCAAAACCTGGAGGAGAAACATTTTTAGCCCAACTTGCTAAGGGATATCAACCCACAGAAACAGAACTATTTCAATATTTTCCCCCGGCGGATCAAGAGGCGGTATTTGTCCAAAGTCTCATTGATAAACTTAACGCCACCGTTGCAGAAATTGACCCAACAACAGGGCAATTGTTTGAGGGTGAACGCTTAATTGAACGAGTCGCTCAAAAACACTTTGGCGGCGATTCTTCTCAGGTTGATGGTCAAGCCACAGATGCTTTTGGTCGGTTGACCTTAAAAAGTTATGGTCTTGATGTTTTAGGACGTTATCAAGTTAATGGTGGAACCGTTATTAGTACCAATACCAGCTTGAATAGCCAGTGATTAACCCGTTAAGGAGGCTAAATAAATGTTACTAAGAAACAGACAGAAACCCAAAATTATTGTTTCTAATCATTCGATTAATGCTCGATTAAGCCCAAAAGTTTTTGTATTACCTAATCGAGCTTTAATACCTGTGTATAAACCTCAAAACATAGAACCTAAACCGCCTCGTTCTTTTTTATGGGTAGGAAGATGGTTTCGGTTTGGAGTGGCGTTATTTCTGTTCTTATCAATGCTATTAGGAACAAGCGGTTGTAGTTCAAACCCGACATCAGTATCTTGGTTAAAAGCCACTGAACTTGTTCCAGTTGATTTAGTCAAAAGAGTGATTACTGAAAATTCTCAACTCAATCCTCAAGAAGTTTTATCCAGTGTAAACGCTTTTACCATTAAAGGAAAAGCAGGTCAATTAACTGTTTTTAACTTCAATCATCAAGGACTATGTGGAAAAGCCAAGTGTTTATATGTAGGTTATCTAATTTCTAAAAATACTACCCCTGTTCCTGTATTGACAACCTATCTAAACCCTAACTTACCTCCCCAAACTCCATTATTTAAAATCGTGAGTGATCCTTCCCTCTCCTCTGATTTACCTTGCTTACAAATACAGCAATCGATTGGAAAGAGTATGCGACAGAGTAAATGGTGTTTTAATAATCATCAATACCAAATTGTACAAACTTCTGTGATTGAATCTACTGATAAACAAAAGTAAAGAAAAAAATCCCCTCATCCTAATGGAAAAAGGGAATTTTATAGGAAATAATTGGAGAGATCTTTATTCATCCAGATCTTGATCAAATTCATCTAAATCTAAATCTTCATCAAACTCATCATCATCTTCAACAACAGATGCAATAATTTTACGAGGAGGTTTAGAGGAAGCGATTGCTTTTTTCCCATCTTCTTCCTCAGAGAAAGAAGGAGGAAGAACTTGAATTTGAGGTTCAGATGTTCCAGGTATTGCAGGTGTTTCTGTAAACCCTAAAATGGTATCATGCAGACCCCAAATTGACTTTTTCTGCTGAGTTTTTCCTAGATAGAGCGAAGGAAAATTGTTAACCGTCGGTTTAATATAGCTAACGGTTTTACAGCAGTAGCTTTTATTAGAACCTTCACCTTCCTTGACACCTTTGAATTGCACATCAAGAATACCCAAACTGCGCCATTTATCGTTTTTGCTACTAAAAGGAATTTGTAAGTAGTCAGAAAATGCTTTCTCCAGTAAGCGATAAAATTCTTCTCGAACCGCCTTAAAACTCCACAATGCAACATTCTTAAACCTAACCACAATCGGAGTATTGTGTAAAGGACGGTTCATTTCATCTAAAAAAATGAGCGCGTGTTCACTAACAACATCCATTATCTTTTTATTCAGTTGACTTTTGTATTCTTCATACAAGCCAACAACACTACCTCCCAAATCAGGAATATCGTTTTTATAACGAATGTATTCAGGAATAAATGCTAATACACAAAAGCGACATTTAGACAGTAATAAACCCGTTACATCTTCTGTTAAACTAATGGTTGTCATTTCCTCATCGGTTGGGAAAACTAACCAATTCGCTTTTTCTAATTGATCTTCGGGAATCAAAATACCCGCAACTTGTTCATTAACAACAATCCCATAGGGAAGAATGGGTCGTCTAACAAAATTGTAACGGGATTCTAAAAGTTCTGAGTCAATTTCAAAATTCAGGTTTTCGGGCTGTAAAGAAGTTTGATCTTCAGCCCTTTTTAGATTCGTAGAGCTTTTAGCTCTGACTTTACCATTCGTCTTAACCATTTAAAAACAGAGATAAATTTTCCGCCCTTACAAGGCGGTAGCCTCCCCTTAACAGTTATCAGTTAACAGTTAACAGTTGGGAGTTATCAAGCAATTATTTTAATTCATTCTTGAGGTGTAATTCTAATTTTAATTTAATCTGTCTTGGGTTTGAATAGTGAATTGCTTTTAATTCAGTAAATTAAGGATAATTTATTGGAGTTGTAATATGAATAATTTTAATCCGATTTTGGCTCAGACTTCTCAAAAAACAGAACAACCCCTTCCTTTATTTTCATTAGATTTTAAAGGATTGTTTCAAGAGTATAATAACCCAGAAGGATATTTAACCCTAGGGATGTTTATTGTTCTACTGGTAGCCTCTCGATTTATAGGCGGGAGTCGAGGAAAAATTACCACCGGAAAACAATGTGGAACCCTGGAAAAAGTAGGTGCAACTCGGTTAGCACTTCAACAAATTAAAGAGAATAAACATAATAAAGTAACGTTGTGGTGTGGGAGTCCTCGCTATTGGTGGCGGGGATTAAAATTAAGAGGTTTTGTAGCAACTTTTCAAACGGCTTTAGGCGCCAGTCCAACGGTTTGGTTACCCCATGCAGAACGCTCAATTTTAGTGATTGGAGCGCCGGGATCTGGTAAAACATTTTCAACGATTGATCGAGCAATTGAAAGTGCAATGGTGCAAGGATTTCCTATTCTTCTTTACGATAAAAAAGGAGATCAACTTAAACTTCATGCTCCTTTAGCTGCTCGTTACGGTTATAAAGTTTGGGTGTTTGCACCTGGGGAAGCTTATTCTGGTGTAATTAATCCCCTCGATTTTATGAAATCTCCTCAAGATTCGGTAATGGCGGGAGAAATTGGTCAAGTTATTAATCGAAATGCAAGTTCTAATCAAGGAAAAAGTGATGAATTTTTCTCAAAAGCTGGAGATTTATTAGCTAAAGCTTTACTGCAATTAGTGAAAGGGTCAAAGTATCCTGATATGGCAATGTTGTATGCAATTTTGAGGTTGCCGAATTTAGTAAAACGGCTTGATTATGCGATTCAATCTCGGCAAATTGATGAGTGGGTAGCCACGAGTTTTAATCAATTTTTGAGTGCAAAAGATGCTGAAAAAACCATCTCAGGAATTCTAACAACCGCAGCCGGAACGTTTAGTAATTTTATTCAAGCTGATTTACTGCGAGCTTTTTTGGGGAAATCGGATATTCCGACTCGGTTTGAAGGTCGTCAAATGATAGTTTTTAAACTTGATGATGAGCGACGCTCTGTTGTTGGGCCTTTGTTGGCGGCGGCTATTCACTTGTTGGTGGTTTCTAATTTAAGTCGTCCTCGAAAAGATCCGTTGATTATTTCATTAGATGAATTTCCATCGATTCGATTAGAACGGATGCCACAATGGATTAATGAATATCGTTCTAATGGAGCTTGTTTTCTGTTAGGAATTCAAAGTTTGGAACAACTTTATGAAGGGTATGGGGAGAAAATGGGAGCCGCGATCGCTTCTGCGTGCAGCACCCACATTCTATTTAACCCTGGAAATACGGACACGGCAAAAAAATATTCAGAGCGTTATGGTGATCAAGAAATTTTGATCAAAAGTAAGTCTACCAGTCGCTCTTTTGGCGGTCAATCTGCCAGTAATCGCTCGATTAGTTGGAACGAATCTCTGCAAAAAATGCCTTTATTTTCCATTGACGAAATTTTGCGATTTCCCCAAGGACGATGTGTGATTACCAATCCCGGTTACAGTTCCGGTGGCGAAGGGTCGATTCCTTACGCACTGACAATCCCCATTCCTAAAGCGGATTTGAAGCGCAAAGATGAAAGTGAGGCGCTGTGGGATGAACAAGTTAGACCCCGTTTGGAAAGTCGGGTTAAACTGACTAATCTGGAGGGACTTACCGCCGCATTATACGAGCGTATTGAGGAGGCTGAACGGATGTTACCGTTACCTGATCCTGGGGGAAATGTTCCCCCGCAATCGCCAGACGCATCGAGGACGACCAGTAAGTATGGTTCAGATCCTTTAGATGCGATCGCTCATCAGACAGGACGTTCCAAACGAGTTTTTTCTACTGGAGGGATTGGGAAACGAGAAGAGTGATCCTTCACCAATGGAAAATTTTCCATTGGAGTTCGGGATTAGTTAAGAGCAAGTTGACTGATAAAACATACAGGATTTGCCATCGTATAACTTAATCGCACTCCTAGCTTAACTTCCCACAAGGCTCGTTTCTTTCTCCACCACTAAATTTGGGGTTAGAGGTCTAAAAGTACCTTCCACTAATCGCGCGCCTTTTTTCTAAGATTAAATATTTTCCGAGGAAAAAAGAGACGAAATTATCACCCGTTCAGGGATTAGGCGATCACAATTTTTTGCGACTGGGGGGGTACTTTACCCAGCCTTCCATGAAGCCTGGCAGATGTTATCTAATCATGGCAGTGACAGTTTTTACCAAAATTGATAAGCTAGTATAAATAGTTACTGATTAACAACTAAGGGATTTGCTCAATGAACGCAAAGTCGTTGTCGAAAATAGAGATTGCTGAGATTCGCTCTAAATTTGAAGATTCTTCTGAAATTATAGAGGAATATTCAGAGGCACTGTCTGCTATCGATGTGGTTGAAAGTTTTCAGGGAGACATAGTAGCTGCTGCTGAGGAGATTGCAGAGCAGATTGGCTTGGACACTGAATCACTCTTAGCTTGGCTGGATGAGAAATGTCGAGAACTTATTTTTGTAAACCCTTATGGTAAGTGCCTAGTGCCTTTTATTTTCCAATGGTCTGTAAAACAAGTTCTAGTACAGTTTCACATGGAAGATTCGTCAGCTGATTTGGTTTCAGGACTACTTGCGATTTGTGTTGCAGTAGAGTTGGATAAATACTCTAACCTCTATACTGCTGAGTCTTATGGTTTGGTTAAGCAAACTATCGAATAGTTTATTATAGAAGAATTAGTTTAGTAGAATCTCCTCCCCAACTCCCTCTCCGTTGCGAGGGAAGGGGTTAGGGGATTTGGGTATTTGTAAACTTTTTCACCGAGACAATCGAATTTAATTACAGATATTGTAGGGTGGATGAAAGAAAAAATGAAAGAAAAAATGATAGAACAATAGGGATAGTATATTATTGCATAACTTAGCTTATTCTATATCTAAAACGCTTGTTCAATAGCTCGATGCGCTAGTTCAATTTGTTCGACCGCATCAAGATAAGTTAAAGTGGCTGCATCCCAGGATAACCGTTTTTGCATTCGGTTTAAGATCATTTTTCCAAACTCATGGACAGTATCAAAGCGTTGCAATCTGAGAATTCGCTCTGCAACTTGGCAAAAATCTGGCTGGGGATTTTCAATCACTTCAACATCGGATAAAAGTAGCGATAAAATCTCGCTTCCCATATCAACCTTGACGGTGATTCCTACGGCCGTAATTCGACCCCAAAATCCATTCCATTTCCGTTGAGGAATTCTCTCTTTGGGTACTAAAGGAATTTTAATGATCACCCAAGTTCCAATGGCGGGAGTAAATTCTTGTTGAGTTGTTTTAATATCATCTGGTTCGTCTGTTAGGGATTGATTTTCTGCGGAAGTTGGAGATTGTGAATCGGGTTCTGCCTTCATATCAATGGGGTTAAAAATTGTCTGCGCTTTGAGCAAAATTTTAGCTTGTTTGGGCGTTTTTGCTGCACCTGTGGCGATCGCATCAAGAATCATTTTCCGTTTCTCCTCTGGTATCTTCGCCAACTGATACCCCGCATCAATACTTTGCTGATTCATCATCTCCAGCCAAACCTCTGCCAGTTTAGGTTCATCTATATGGAGGAGATCCGCCGCTTGAATCGCTACACGCCCTTTTCGGTAAGTCCGACCACAACCTAACCCAACAATCGCTGCCACAATATTCTCAGTCAATTGCATTTGTTTTCCATTCAAATTCAGATTAAACCTCGCCAATGGAAAATTTTCCATTGAAGGGTGTTGAGGGTTCTGGGATGAAACTGTAATTTCTGAGTCGGAAGTGCGTGGCGTAGTTTGAAAAGCGTAACAATTTCTGAGTTTGCGGGCGAGGGGTTCTACAATCATGCCTTCTCGAATTTTCTGCACCGTTGTCTGTTGTCGCTGACGGTTTTCTGCAATCAAGACAAATAGTTCCTCGTCCTCGCTTTCAAAGTGACAGACTTGAACCGGAGCTTTTTCCCACCCCAATGCAAGCAAGGTTCGCCAACGCCGATGACCGCTAATAATTGTCCCATCGGTTTTGATTAGTAGAGGACGAACATAACCTTTGAGGGCGATCGCCTCCATCAAGTCCGTCAGATTCTCGTTGCGACCGTAAATCGCCTCATTGCGAGGATGGGGTTTGAGGTGATTAAGCGGAACGTACTCAATCACATCAAAGCTTTTCAGCGATTGCGTTTGGCTTGTATTCATGATATCGCCCTGACGTTTATCTGGGGATTGAGCTTGCTGCCAGTATCTCCTTAAGATAGCATAATCATCATACGTTTCATAAAGATCATACTTTTAGGCAATATTAGGGTGAGCGTTACGGGTAGAGCCATGGCGCGTCTGTACAGGAAATGTCGCGAAAATGCCTCAGAAAGTGCAATATAGTAACAGAGGTGCGATTCGTTTAACCTAAAATAAGCTGAAAAGCTTATGGGACGGTTAACCCAGTTATAAAGACTGGAGATAACTGATTACATTTATGAGTGAGTTAGAAGTTCTGACAAGTCTCATCCCTCAAGTGCTGAGGTGAAAGCATAACCCCTAGTTTGAATGGGTAGCAACCATTAGGCTAAAGCGGGGTTAAAAGGTAGAACTACTAGAAGCCAAATCTGGTAACTATTGAGCAAGAAGTCCATGTGTAGCGCAAGCAAAGATGTGTCCGAACCATCGTTACTATAAATGGTGTAATGGCTAAATCAAGATAACCCGTTGAAAAATACGGTAAAAGACTGATTAGCACCAAGCCAAAAGGCAAGGATAGGGCATAAGCGGTTTTCTGTCCGACTTATAAGCACTTCCCAATAAACCCGGTGGATAGCATCACGCTAAAGACTTCAAACAAATGTGTAATCGGAACGAAGTAATCCCCATATATTTCTGGAGAGGTCGAAATCCAGTAAGTAGCTAACGAACGATATATGGGGAAGGGATGGTGTCAAAAGCGAATGCCCTTGGTAATGCAAGGGATATGCTGACAGACGCTCGGTAATTCCAAAGAAATAGAACAAGTAGCAATATATATGTCTAAAACGCTGAATAAAAATCAGACGGTGGAATGGAACGAAATCAATTGGCGTAAAGCTGAAAGATTGACGTTCAAGTTGCAAAAGCGCATATTTCGAGCGAGTGAACGAGGCGATGTTAAAGCAGTTCGTAAACTTCAAAAGACCCTGATTAATTCCTGGAGTGCTAAATGTATTGCGGTTCGTCGGGTAACACAAGATAACCAAGGTAAAAATACAGCCGGAGTGGACGGAATCAAAACACTGAATCCTAAACAACGTATGAACCTTGTAGGACGATTAAAGTTAACCAATAAGGTAAAACCAACTCGCAGAGTTAACATTCCCAAACCTGGTACAACCGAAACCCGTCCATTAGGGATACCCACAATTAACGACCGCGCATTACAAGCGTTAGTAAAACTAGCGTTAGAACCAGAATGGGAGGCTAAATTTGAGCCAAACAGTTATGGTTTCAGACCAGGACGTTCCTGCCACGATGCAATCGGAGCAATATTTGCCAATATCAAGCAAAAAGCCAAATACGTGCTAGATGCTGATATTACTAAATGCTTCGACCGCATAAACCACAAAGCGTTAATCTCCAAAATAAACACATACCCTACATTAAACCGCCTACTCAAAAGATGGCTCAAAGCAGGATATATGGACGGAAAAGAACTTTTTCCTACTAATGAGGGTACACCACAAGGCGGGGTAATTTCACCCTTACTTGCAAATATTGCCCTACATGGTATGGAAGAAAGAGTCATGCAATATGCAGAAACTCTAAAAGGGAAAAAATTGGCTAACCGTCAATCTCTTAGTTTAATCCGTTACTCTGACGACTTTGTAATAATCCATGAGGATTTAAAAGTTGTCAAGAAATGTCAAGAGATAATCGTTAAATGGTTAAGTGACATGGGATTGGAATTAAAACCAAGTAAGACAAAATTAACCCATACCTTCAATGAAATTGATGGAAATGTTGGGTTTGAGTTCCTAGGATTTCATATACAACAACACAAAGTAGGTAACTACTTAAGTGCCAAGAATCCCCATGGAAAAATACTGGGTTTTAAAACATTAATTACACCCTCAAAAGCCAAAATCAAGACTCATCTCGCAAAAATAGCCGGAGTAATAGATACCCATAAGAACGCCCCGCAAGCTGCTTTAATTAGTAAGCTGAATCCAATTATTAGGGGATGGTCAAACTATTACTCAACAGTGGTTAGCAAAGAAACCTTCTCAAAGGTTGACCATCTAACCTATGATAAGCTAAGAGCCTGGGCAAGAACGAGGGGAAAAGGGAACATCAACAAAGACAAATACTGGAGAACAGTAGATGACAGAAATTGGTGTTTCAGTACAGAAGATGGATTAAAACTACTTACCCATAGCAGTACGCCAATCGTCAGGCATACAAAGATTAAGGGTGAAGATAGTCCGTTTAATGGAGACTGGATTTACTGGAGCAAACGTAGAGGTGAATATCCTGAGACTCCTAACAGAGTTTCCAAATTAATCAAAAAACAAAAGGGTATTTGTCCTCACTGTGGTTTGTATTTCACAAGTACAGACATTGTAGAAGTTGACCATATTAAACCAAAATCATTAGGTGGAAAAGACACCTATGATAATTTACAACTTCTACACAAACATTGTCACGACACAAAAACGGCTCAAGATGGCTCCTTAACTAAAAACAAGGTTAATCCCTTAGAACAAGTTGAGAATTACGACATCAATCCGTTTTGAATCGTACCAATAACAAAAGTGGAAATATCAAGGAGCCGTGTGAGGCGAAAGTTTCATGCACGGTTCTGAAGGAGAGGTAGGAGTGGTAACGCTCCTATCGACTCTAACGATTCGCAAGGAGGATGCAATGGCAAGAAAACGAATTACCTTATCTTTAGATGAAGATTTGCTGGAACGAATCAAACAAGCGGCACAAAAAGATGACCGCAAAATCAGTAATGAGGTGGAGAGAATCTTGATCAAGCACTATCCCCCAGAGCATAATTTTGCTCAATCCGTTTCCAGTTGATGTTTTATCAATCAACTTTCAAGTTCTATTAAATTTGATATTAATAAAAAAATAATCCCAGAGTTTTGTTAGTTCTTAGCTAACAAAATCCTGAGATTGGTAAAGGGACTATTAATCATTCAAACGATTTAGCTGCTGTTTTAACAGGTTGGCTTGCAAAAAGTTGGGTAATTGCCAGAATAGAAGACAGCAGTAAGTTTCGTTTTCCCTGTTTTAAAGCTATTTCTAAATCCAGTAACAAAGATACAGCTTTTACTAAAGATTGCAAAGGAATCGTTTGTACCTCTTGTTTAAGAAAATAGACTCGTTTAAAATTAGCAATTTGGCAAATATTGGCAATTTCAGAATCAGATTTAACCCCCTTAACAATTATTGCTTTAACCCACAGCCAAGTTCTAAATTGGGTAATGAGAGTAGCGCAAATCGCAACAGGAAACGTTTCTTTTGTCAATAGTTCGTGGAGTAAATTAACCGCTTTTTGGGCATTATTTTCTCGAATTGCTTTAGCTAATTGGAGGCTATTTTGGGTGGTAGAAGGGATCAGAGAACGCACTTGTTTTAAACTCAGCTTTGCACCGTTACTGTAGAGAGCTAGAAGTTGCAGTTCAGATTCAATTCGGGCTGAATCATTGCCAATAGCATCAGCTAAATATTCTCTACTATTTTGATCCAATGATAAACCGATGCGAAGGCTTTGGGTACGGATATATTGGGCTATGAGATCAATTCGCCAAGGCGCAATCAAATTGAATTCAAACAGTTGACTTTGGGAGAGTAGAAATTTTGAGACTTTTAATCGTTTGTCAATGCTGGAAGCTACAAAAATCAAATCAGTTGATTGGGGAACTTTTGGGAGCAATTGAAAAATGTCCATCACCGATTCATCAAACTGTTTAAAGTTGCAGTCCTCCACAATTACTAATTTAGCTTTAACCGAACCAAAAGCCGGAGTTAAAGCGCAATAAATGGCTTCATCTACAGCAGAAGCATGAAAGCGATGATAGTTGAAACTAAGCCAAGCGGGGTTAAGGCTTTTTTTGAAAGTCAAGAGTTTTTTGGAAATTGCATACCGATCATCGCCGACTAACAAGCTAATCATTGATTTCCCTCCTGAATTAAGACTTGATAGTTAATTCCTGTTGCTGCCAAAAATAGTTTTTGTACCTTCCGAATATTGCGGTTAAATTTGTTAAGATATGGGGAAGGTACAGCTAAAGTGGCTTTCTGCTCGGTTAGTTCCGCAAGGAAAGCAACTGAGAGGAAAACTCGGTTCTTTTCAGATGCTTTTGACAGCACGGTTTCCCAAATAGTGTTTTTTAGATCAATAGGTTTTGAGGAGGAAACAGAGGTTGAATTTCGCTTATGAGTTTGATGATTACGGGGTTTATTTTTAGGAGATTTAGGAATTAATCCCAGTAAACAAACTTCTAGCCATAAACTCGGTTGCACACTTTTATTAAGCTGCCATTCTGAAGTGCTTAATTGTTCAAAACCTTGATAAATTGAAGATTGACTCCAAGTTTTTGCGATCGCCTTGAGTTTAGGATAAGAAACCCCACTGGTGAGTAAGGATGAACAGTCAGGGACGTTGGCGACTAGCAGCAAGTCTCGATAACAACTCAGCAAGGAGGTTAGCAGAGTCAGGGGTGTTTTTCCACTATCGAGGAGTTCACGAGACAGTTGTAGCAGCTTCAGGGTGTCTCCGGTGTTAATGGAGTGCAGTATTGTTACCAAGTCGGACTCTGAAACACGACCCGATAGCGCTAGAACTTGAGAATGGGTAATTTCTTCTCCCAACAAGCTTAACTGACCCAGTAATTGCAAGGCGTCTCGCAGTCCACCCCCACAGGCGCGAGCGATCGCAATTTTACCCGATGAGGTAATAGAAATAGCTTCTTTTTCAGCAATCATGGTTAAATGCTGAACTATAGCAGCAACAGAAAGCGGCTGAAACCGAAACACTTGACATCGGCTGACAATAGTAGGTAGCACTTTATGTGCTTCTGTTGTGCAGAGAATGAAGACAACATGAGCGGGTGGTTCTTCAAGACACTTGAGAAGGGTGTTAAAAGCTTGGGAACTGAGACAATGAACTTCGTCTAAGACAAAAATTCGGTAACGACCGATAGCGGGAGCAAAGTGGACTCGTTCAGTCAAATTGCGAGCGTCTTCAACCCCGTTATGGGAAGCTGCATCAATTTCCATGACATCTAAACTGCCTCCTTTTTCGATAGAACGACAGGACTGACATTGACCGCAAGGAGTAACAGTGGGTTGGTCGGTAGCGGTGCAATTTAAGGACTTCGCTAAAATTCGGGCTGTTGAAGTTTTTCCAGTCCCTCGTTCTCCTGTAAACAAATAAGCAGGAGCAATTTTGTTCGCTTGAATGGCGTTAGAAAGAGTTCTTTGAATGTACTCCTGTCCGGTTAATTGGGATAGAGTACGGGGACGATATTTCTGAGGAAATGGAGTGTACATAATGACAAGAAAAGTTAAGATTTGACAACAGGCATTAACAAGTATTGGCTATCGATTAAAAGATGGGGTTGTTCTCGATTACCAAAGGGTTTTAAGATAGCCGGATGAGCACTATCAATGAGGTGAATTAAAATTTCAGAACTAGCGATCGCTTTAATCCCTTCCAACAAATACTTAATATTGAAAGAAATAGACAAAGAATGACTAAAGTTGATAATTGCCATCATTTCTTCTCTTCCATTTCCAAACTCCCTTAATAAGGATAAGGAAACTTGCTGGTTTTCAGGGCTAAAGTCAATATTGATAATTTTTTCCTTTTTATCCGCCAAGACTGAGAGCCGTTCCAGTGCTTTTACAAAAGGCAACTTTTCCAGGTAAACTTGATGTTTGAAGTCGTGGTTTAATAGCTCTTGGTAGGCGGGATATTCCCCTTTTAAACAACGAGTGATTAGTCGCTGCACGCCCCAAGAAAATTCTACATAACCCGTGGTCAGATTATAAGAGAGTTGTACAGATTCAGCAGAAGTCCGACTCGCTAAAATCCGCTCTAGTTCTAATAGAGATTTAGCGGGAAGGGTAAATTGCAAAGGTTCTGTATTCTCGGCTTCTTTCTTTTTCTTGAACCCTTGGATGGAGGTTTCCACCACCGCTAACCGATGACCGTCCGTTGCAGCTAATTCTAAGGTATTAGAGTTAATTTTTAGATGCACTCCAGTTAAGATCTGCTTCGTTTCATCGGTCGCTGTTGCAAATAATGCTCCTTTAATACCACTTTTTAGAGCTTCCGCAGCAATAGCCAGATTTTGGCAAGAATTGACTTCAGGAATTGAGGGGAATTCATCACTTGATAACCCTCGAACTTGGTAGCGTCCACTGGCGGAAACTAAAGTTAAAATCGGATTTTGTTCGGGTTTAGTTGTATTTAAAGGGTGATCCTGGTTATTTTCAGCGTTCAAGGAGATTGAGTTACTTAATTGGAGATCACCCGAAGAAAATTTGCGAACAATTTCACTTAGTAGTTCGGCGGGAATTGTCGTTTCTCCTGGAGTGTTAACCTTAGCTTCAAAGGAAGTTTGAATGGCTAAACTCAGATTAAATACGCTTAAGTAAACACGCTGAGTTTTAGAGCAAGCTGCTAACAGAACATTACCTAATATGGGATGGGTTGGTTTAGCAGGAACAGCATGGCTAACCAGTTCGAGGTGAGTCGCTAAATCATTTTGTGTGCAAAGCAGTTGCAGAGTAGCATCTGAAGTTGAGGAAGATGGGGAAGTTTTAGAGGTGTTAACAACTTGGCTTTTTTCTTCTGTTAAAATTTTGGAGGTTTTAGAAGGAACAGTTTGAAGGTCAGAGGATTTGGTCTTTTTAATTCGGCTTTGAGTTGCCGAACGTCGGGTTTTAGTTGGCATTTTTCCCATTAATATATAGATCAAAACCTAGCAGCGATAGCTGCTTACAAACTGAGGCATTATTATTATTTTTTATAACCCTGCTTGTTGTAAAGCTAACTCTAAAAGAGATTGGACTTGGAGAATTTCTGCCCATTGATTAAGATAGTTGAAGTCCAGACGTTCTCCTTGCACTTTTAAAACTCCCAAGACATCTCTCCACTGTTTTTGAGATTCTGTAGCAGACAGTAAATACCAATATAACTTTTGTAGAATTATATCTTCGGCTGAATAAATATAAATACCTTTTTCAGATTCATCAATTTTATAAAGTTGGCGACGATTCATTTTAGAACGAGAAAAAGCATCATCTCCAATCACAAAAATATCTATTTTTTCCAATGAGGTTAAATGAATAACATTAAAAGAGCGTTTTTCAGTCACTGCTTCGATAACCGCCGATTCACTAATATAAAACTCCCGTTCCATTGCTTGAATGAGTTGCTGTGCTTTTGACAGCGAAATGCTGATGACTAAATCTATATCTTGAGTTGAACGACTTTCTCCTAACAGGGAACTGGCTACAGACCCACCCACTAAATAGGGAATATTTAAAGTCTCAAATAGGATTGCCATTCGACTAGCGATTTCTAAAGGATCTTCAATCATAAATTTTTCTTCAAATTCTGTTATTTTTAATTTTAAAACGGTTAGCCATTCTGAACCTAAATGCCTTCTGATGAATTCTTGATAAATCTTGGATGAAGAAGCATTAGGATAATGATTTTTAATGGCTATTATCGTTAGTTTGCGAGTAGCTTGATTGAAGTGTCGAAATCTTTGGGTTTTCTGTTGGGGTGTCAGTTGTCGAAGTAGTTGAAACATCAGCACATCTGCATCAATGCTAGTGTCTTCTGACTGAGAACGGTATCCAAGTGTAACTGCCGAGGTGGGAATTTGTGGCATTAGTTATCTGGGTTAGAGTTAAATTTAATAGACCATTGCAGGAGGAGGAAACGTTATTGATTCAGAAACATTTTAGAATATAGTTCATTGAGTTTGAGCTAGATTTGAGAAGAAAAAAGCGCAAGTCGTCTATGCCTAGCAATTCCTCACCTTCATTCATAACAGAGCCAGAAAACAGTCTGCGGGAGAAACTGATCCGCTCAATCTGGCTGCACAGGGACAAATACTGTTATTTATTTGAAGTCGATGGCTCTTATCGATTGTTAAGCACAGATCGCCGAGGTCAGTACACCATCTTACCCGATGGTCGCTCGGTTTTGCTGGCTTGGATAACTGATCCCTTCACTGAAACCCTTCTTGTACAAGAAGATGGGAGTTTGTTCATGAGTGGGAGTCAGTTTGTAGAAATGGGGACACGCTCCAAAGTACCTTCACAAACCGCCAATCCCCTACCGCAGCCTGATGCGATGATTCCTAGCTTAATCCCAGAAAAACCATCGCAATCGGATCTCATTCCCTACTGGCTACCAGAAGATTTCCCCATCTTTATGGATAATCAGGGTATATTTGGCACTTCAAGGGGTGAGGGGCAGGGAGTTGAGCCGCGAATTTTACCGACCGTCAATCAGTACAAGGGTGCAGACGGTGGATATGTGGCGTTTTATTCGCGAGATCCGGCCAAGGCTGTGTATTCAGTCGGGGGAGGAATTTATGTGGTGGGACAAATTCGGCTTAAGGGTAGATATATCGGCAGAATTTTTCACCCCGAAGGCTACTTAAATCAAGACATCAGTGCGATACCCGAATTCAAAGCGTTATGTCGTAAGACGTTTGGCGTTGAAGGATGGGCTGGAGGGGACACCGGAGGCTGGTTTGGTAAGTTTGATTCTAGCCCCGAAACACTAGAAACAATCTTGAGATCGTCTAACTCAAAGATTGACACAGCACCAGTTGTGCATCGACCCTGGAAGTGGGTGGTTACGGTCGGGGCTGACTCTATCCTCGCTTTTATTGGAGTTTTATTGCCTTGGATGGTGGGTTTGATAATATTGCTGAGTCCAAGCCTTTTGATTCTCTGGGGTGCTTTTGCGCGATTTGGGTTGACTTGGAGGCTACTGTTGATTCCGGTCGGTGGCATCGTTGGATTTGTGCTGATGGCGATCGCTGCGATGTATTTGTGCAACTACAACTTCGAGCTTCATGAGCGTCAAACAGGCCCATCTGAAGCGGGATCGTTGGGAGGGTTAGGTCAAGCAATCATGGCATTGATTGCAATGGCTTTATTGGGTTGGATTGGTTCAGGACTGGGTGCTTGGTTGGTTGCAAACTATTGGGTAGTTGACTTCTAATTAGTGAATAATGAAAACTCGATTTTTAGCTCGGCTACAACTGACATAATAAAGTTGGTTACACGCTAAGACACTGTTGCGATAGTCCCTCATAAATTCAAGTTTTTGCTTAGGAAGATGTTGAGCTAAATACAAAAACTTAGTAGCAACTTTTTTGGAGATGTCATTGCTATCAATTCCAACTTCTCGGAAAGTAGAGCCTTGAGCGTTATGGACAGTTAAAGCCCAACAATTTCGCAGATCCGCAAAGATTTCACAATGATTATACCAAGATTTCCAAAGGCTAGGATTAGTTTTAGCGTTTCGTAATAATTTGATATTATCTTTGTGAAAATTTTGAGCATCATCTTCATGAAGAAGATAGATTTGACGCAAATCTTCGGAAGCATAAAAACTCCCATTATTCTCGATTTTAACCTTCAGTTTCCAGGCTTTATAACCCGAATAGCGATCTTCTACCACTTCCATCACTTCTACTTCTGTTGAGGTAGAAAGAATAACGGTTTTTTTGTCAGGAGCAATCACAGGAGCTTTACTAATGAGTCTTTCTCCCACCACAAATCTAGGTGCATTTTTTCCGTAGAGTTTGGCTCGAATTTTATGGTTCCAGTAAGCAACTCGTTTATTAGTGTAACAAAGAATTCGGAAGCAATCTGGATCTGAAGGAAAGGTTGCAGAGAATTTCTTCAGTGCGTATTTGAGAAACCTTTCTTCTCGAACCATAAAGGCTCCATTTTTGCGCTCTAAGTCAAATTTGGAGAAGGGTTGGAAAACGGTTTTGCTTTTAACAGCAGTTCGACAAGCGGTTACAAATTCTAGGAGAGGACTATCTTTTCCTTGGCGAACAACTTCGGTTAAAACAACTTTATTTTCTACGTTAAAAGATGGTGATCTTCGTTCATGGTTATCCTCGTTAACTGGGGATAATTGAGCGGGATCTCCCATAACGATGAGTTGGCGATTTTTACCAATAAGTAAAGTATTCTGGATTCGGTGTTGAATAATATTCCACAATTCGGTTGTCACCATACTGCATTCATCCAGAAAAATTGTATCGTATAAATGCAGTAATGAAGGTAAAACTTGTTTGAGGATTTTATGTTGTCCTTGTTTAACAGGAGCTAATCCTAAGAGTTGATGAATGGTCATAAAATCTACTCCTCTAACTTTTTTCTCAGTTGCCATGCGTTGCAAAACTCCCACAGCTTTATTGGTAGGAGCGGTAAATGCAACTCGTTTTCCTGTATTGACAAGCTGTTGAGCAATTAAATTAATAATCGTTGATTTTCCTGTGCCTGCATATCCAAATAATCCAAAGATTTGTTGAGGACTGTTGAGAAATTGCTCAATTTGTTTTAAAGCTTGATCTTGTTGAGAGGTGAGTTGAAAAGATGGTTGAACCCAATTTTGTGTCATAACGGTTAGGTTTTTGTTGACTACTAATTGGGTTCAGCGTTAGCTGTGAAATACTCTATCGCAATTCCCAATGAGTTATGCCAATTCTTTGGTTGGGGCATTTTGCGATCACCATTCATTCAATTGAGGCAGTCCGAAGCGGCTATTTGGCTTTGATTTAAGATATAACTAGACTAGACCAGTCGTACAATTCTGTCGGGAGATTAACCCATGAATAAAATTACCCTAGAAGAAATTACTCAAGATTTGATCAACTATCTTCAACGGGCTAAAGCTGGAGAAAGTTTTGTGATTTTTCAAGCAGACCAACCGATTGCTAAAATTATTTCGGCTAAATCTGAGGGTGTTTTAGAGGCTTTCGATGGCTTTCGCTCCAAAATCGTTTCAGAAGGAATTGATTTGGATAGTGATGAAATCTTTGCTGATGTTCGGGACTGCACCCCGACTCCCGAAAAACCTTGCTGGTGATGAGCGTGAAATTTCTCCTGGATACTAACATCATTTCCGAAAGTATCAAACTACAGCCTAATGATATTTTTCTGGAACATTTTCGACAGAATCTTGAAGAATCGGCGATCGCATCGGTGACATGGCATGAACTTCTTTATGGGTTATATCGATTGCCGGAGTCTCGGCGAAAAAAGAATTTATCTGATTACTTAACCCAGGTGATCCAAGAAAAAATGATCATCTTGCCGTACTGTCATGCTGCCGCCGGATGGTTTGCGGTGGAACGGGCTAGACTGACTGCTTTGGGTCGAATGCCGTCATACCCGGATGGGCAGATCGCAGCGATCGCTAAAGTCAATCATTTGATTCTGGTGACTCGTAATGTTTCAGACTTTGCGGACTTTGAAGGACTGACCATAGAAAACTGGTTTGTTTAGAGAGAATAAGAAGAATTTACCCATTTGTTACAATCAGTAATTGTAGCTCTATCAAATTTATAGCTTCTCAAGCCCCAGTTTTCCCAAGGAAATAAGAATCGGCATTGACAGTTGAGTTTTGGCTGATGCTTCAGGAATTCCCATGCCATTTCTAACCAACGTTAGAAACTCTCGAACTTTGAAAACAACCGGATCTGTGGCAGGGGTATAACCTTTTTGAATAGCAATCTTTAAACCTTGTTCAATATCTTGAAGTGTAGCAACACGATGACGATCTACAAACACTGTTGATTCCTGCCCTAGTGTACTCGTAGTCATCGCAATTCCATTACTAATTGGCTGTCCTGAATGGGGAATAATATTAAACAAATAGAGGCGTTCAATACCTTGACTAGAGCGAGTTTTAATGACAAGATTAGTAATAGAAGTGGTGGTTGCCCCTGGAAAATTTAAGGGTTGAATGGGTTGAACTAATACCATCCGAGCTTGATTAGTTTTTAATTCTATATCAGTATTAAAAACTGCTTTAGAAGGGTCAGCTAATCGAATATAAGTAACAATTTCATCGGTTTGGCTAAAGTCAATCACGCTAAAGCGACCTGGCCAGACTGGGAGATTGGTGGTTGTACGAGTTGCCGTATCCCGACTCATCGGTTGTAAAGCTGGATTTTGAGCAGAACTTTGGGAAGATAAACTGGTGATCAGAATTGTTGAGAGAACAGGAGAAAGTACAATTAGACCCATCTTTTGAAGAAGTTTTTTCATGATGCAATAACCTCGAATTAAATTCAGTGATTAATTGACCGTAATAAAAGCATTAACGAAAATTGAAACTTCCGTCCCTTCCGGCACAATTGCTACATTACCTCGCTTCATCAGTTCTTCTAAAGTTTGATCTGAGCGTTCGCGTAAACGTTGAGCCGTAGGTGTAAAGAAACCTTCCAAAGCGGCGGCTAAAATATTAGGTTGAGCGCGTCCGGTAAGAGTTTCCACACTGCTACTTCCCAATAGCCCACTGTGTTGACTTAATGTGCGTTGAGTGGGTTGATTAATAATTTGTCCAACCCGTCCTAAACTACTTAATACACCGACTAAAATATCGGTTTTAGCAATTGTAGAACGCCGATCAAATAATCCTTGAGCAATCAACGGTTTGTTATTGGAACCTCGAATCAGTAAACTTTCTTCAGGGATAGGCATCTGCTGAATATTGCCTGTAGAATCGGGATAAACAATTGCGACAGCACTTTGAGAAACCAAGCGATTACCAGGCGTAACATTATCAACTTCGGTAATTAAAATAGTTCCTGTGGGTAAAGCGATCGCCCCATCAGTAGCTAACAAATCCTCTGTTAATTCCACTGCAAATCTTCCCGCCGTTGGGCTTTGGTTGGTTTCATCCCAAATCATCGGTACAATCACTTTTCCCTTAACAGATGAACCAATTGCAATCTGTTTAGAAGAAGTATATTCAGTTCCGTTCTCGTCAACTATTGTGCGGTTAAGAATACCGATTTCTCCCGCACTCATTTCATCAACCCTTGAAGTAGAAGTTAAACGTTCTGGGCTAGGATTACCAATAACAACCGTTTTGATTTCTTGATGTTGTTCAGACTGTTTGGGAGAAGGGATAGTGGGTGAACTGATCTGCATAAATTGTTCAGTTTGAGGAATAGATGTTGGCGCTGCTACGGCCGTTGTCATCCCAAAAGGTGGAGGTGTAATAGAATTGCGAGCGATAGCTGGATAGTCTGTAACATCGGCTTGGCTTTGTCCTAAAGACGCTAACTCCGCCCAGCGTTGATAGGGGTCAACTTCTTCTAATGGGGGATTTGAAGGTCGAGACGCTACGGTTGGTGCAGGACGAGGGGCAGGTACAGGCGGTACAGGGGGAGGAACAACTTGTACTGTTCTGGGTCTAGGTGGTGGTGTCGCTTGGACAGGTCTTACAGGTTGGGGGGTTGCAGAATTAGATGCGGGTGTAGGTTTGGGTTTAGAAGGTGGCGCTGCATTTGAAGTAGGCGGTTTTTTAGGTGTTGGAGATTGAGCGTTTAGGGTTCGTTGCTGATCTTGAAAAGCGAGTTGACTTTTTAATTCGCCTGATTCATCTTTAGGGGAAAATGTTGTCACTTCGGGTTTTGAGGTTTTCGGTTGTTGAGCAACGGGTTTAGGAGCAAAAAAGACAAACCATAAAAAGCCAAAAACGCCTAAAATAAAACCTGTAGCAGTCAAAACAGAAAACATCCGAACGGATGGTTTTTGAGAAAGTTCTCGACTTTCTACTTGTTCATCATCCTGTTTAATTCTGTATTCAGAAGCTAACAATTCTAAAGCATCTTGATCATAGCCCGCTAATAGTCTTTCTTCATCAGGGCTAAGTTCATCCATTGTTCCTGAAAAGCTAGAGATTGATGTTTTAGAGGAATTTTGCTGCTTCAAATTAGAAGTGGTTAATCCTTCTTCAATCGTATCAGATTCAGAGTTAAAATCAGGTTGATGTTGAAAACCATTATTACTCATGATTTTGACCTCACTTTATTGGGGATTGAATTCAGTAATCTTATTAATTTCTAACCCCGCAGAGCGGATTTCATAAACTTTTTGCTCAAATGCGGACGCTTGGTCTCCTAATGTCGCCGTTTGAATCTCAACGGCTTTAATTCTAAAGGTTCGATTGAACGGAATTCTTTCATCTTTTCCTAAACTCCGATCAACAATTAACCGAGTGGCAATCATATCAATTTCCCATTCTCCAGGGCGAATTTCTCTGGGTTCAGAAAGAAACGAAATAATAATTGTTGAGCGGACTTGACCCGAAAAAACGGTACTCGGAACCAAATCAGCAATTTTATCAAGAGAAGCCTTGCCAAATTCAGGTTCCATTAATAAAGAAGCAAAGTAGGTACTGGTTGGAACTCGTTTTGAATTGACTTTGATCCCTGAGTCAGTTTCATTCGTACCCGGAAGTTTACTATCCCAATTAAAGGTTAACTCAGCCCAAGTCTTGATGAAATTTTGAATAACTGATGGATAGCGGAACCGTTGATCTCGTTCAGAAACATAATAAGTTTGACCATTGATTAGTTGAACTTGGGTTGTTCTTAAACTAGCCAATGAATTCATGCGGGAGGCAATAAACAAATGCAGAATTAGAGTGACAAAATTGATAGATGTTAAAATCACAAAACACAAAGCAAGCCAATTTTTAGCTTCGGGAAGTAGCGCAGGGTGTGTTAATTTTTGAAGCTTCATATTATCTGAATCCTTTGTAAATAATCAGATTAGTTGTGGCTCCAAGAGCATTGCTGAATAAATCGACCAGTTGTTTAGCATGACCCGCAATGCCGTTGTATAAAGCAATTCCCCCTCCTCCGGCGATGAGAAGAGCTAATGCAGGGGCAAAAATACTGATGAAGAAGAGGAAAGCAACATCACTGGCCAGTTCTGCTCCTGAGTTCACCAGAACAACGGCAGCCAGTCCAACGATAATGTTGTAACCAAGCTGGACACCAAATAAGCTGAGAAAACCTGTTGTCCAGGCCCAAATCGGACGACCTTGCAGCGGCAGGAGAGACAACCCCATTGCGATCGGTGCAAACAAACCAGTCAGCAGTAAAGCAGCTTCAAGAACGTTAACAAAAGCCCATTGAATGCTGTACAGAATAAAACGAAGAATGGGTATGGCTTTTTCGCGAAACACGGAACCCGGGTCAGTGACGAAAGTAACGGCATCTTCAGCAGCACCGAATAAGGTACGATTCCAAAGCATTTGTCCAAAGGTTCGCAATGCTTGTAAAGGAATAGAACCAGCCGCTTGTCTTTCAGCTTCATCAACAATTTTTTGAGCCGCTTCGCGTTTAGAATTCCAACAGGTTACGAGTTCTTCCCCGACTTGATTTCGACATTCACTATAGAGATTTTCAAGCTGCTGTTTACCAATACTACTGAGGGTAACGTTAGTAATTGCATCTCTAAAAGTGAGTTCTCCCAATTGGGCTTCCAAAACGCTTTGCACTTGTTGATAAGCAAAGCTGCGGCTAACGATGACGGTATTGGCTAGTAATCGACCATTAGCGCCCAGAAAGAGCATGATGACCAGGGGCCAAACAAACAATGAGGCAAGTTCTGACCAAGATTGTTTTTCGATAATATCCTTGCCACTGGTAAGGGTGAGGAACAAAATACTGATGGCGGCTAAGGTAATTCCCAACGATACTAAACCGACCCACAATCCTGAAGCAATAGGGTCAATTGTCCCAATCCAAACTTTGTCCCAGGATTCGGAAGTGGCCCTAGCTAAATTGATCGATTCACGAACAATATCTAATGCTGCTCCTTCCCCACCACTGGTGGGAGATGTTATTTGTCCTAAAAGTTGCATCATGGGTTTGACCGGATAAGAAAGTGCGAAGTGCGGAGTACGGAGTGCGGAGTGCAAGAAGAGAGAGTGCGGGGTGCTGGGTGCGGAGTACGGAGTGCAATAAGAGTGCGGGGTGCTGTGTGCAATAAAAGTGTGGGGTGCGGAGTATGGGTTTAATAAGAACAATTCAAGTAACAACACTTCAGACAGTTTGCGATCGCCTTCGGCTGGGCGGAGCATCGTCGCCAACGGTGGAATAAGGGTTTAAGACCTTTCGTTGACTCAGGTGAAGAGCGAAAATTAGACAGCAAACAACCCACTCTTGACGCACACCGCACTCTCCACACCGCACCCCGCACCCTGTACTCCGCACTCTTATTGCACTCTATCTAATTCGTGCTGTCGTGGGTTGTTTGTCCTAGATAACCCCCTCCTGGCAACATGAGCATTCCCGCTTGGGAGCTTGCTTGATTGCCGGATGTAATGCTGCCTCGGCGATCGCTCGTATTGATAGCAGATATTTCCTGAGCCGCTTGGGATAGTAAGATGTTGTTAATTGCCCGATCTGTACGAGCTTGTTGAGCTTCTTGCAAAACTCGAGCATTAACATGAGCGTTGAGTGCTGTTTGCTGAGAGAGGTTTTGCAAAATATGTTGGCTCACATCAAGGCTTTGGGATTGTTCAGCGAGTTGAACATTCTGGGTTGTATCTTGCTCTGTGGCTTGTAAAACTGAGCGACTTTGAGCTTGAGCCTCTTCACTCAAGGTGGAGCCATCTGCAATTCCTGTCGCAGTATTGCGTTGAGCTTGTCTATCAAGTTCAGACATAATTGCAGTAGAACCTTGGCTATCGGATGAGCCTAATTTGTTCTCTAATTGATCTGAAAGTTGTGTTCCTTCATAGCGGGAGGTTGGCGCGTTTAAAATTTCGCGACTAATTTGACTTAAATCGGGAATTTTAATCGCTCCCAAGGACGAAGAAAGCAGTTCATTTAGTGTGCCGAATAAGTCGTTTTGTACAAAGCCACGCACATCACCAATAAACTGATCAACTTCCTTAATCACGTTTTCAATAGGTGCGAAGAAATCACCCGAAGTTGATGACGTTTGAACTACAGAAGTTTGGGTGGGTGTTGCAACAGGAGGAGTCGTTTGAGCCAAGGTGGGTTGGTTTGAGCTTATTAAACTTAAACTCAGTCCCAACACAATTGCAGTTTTTACGGCTACTGGTTTTGTAATCAATAGAATTTGAGATTTCATAAACATTACCTATGGATAGGTGACAAGTGTTTTGGAAGGGGTAGTGTCCGGTGTAGATGAAGCTTTTTCAGAGTCACTCCGTCCGATGGAGTCAAAACCTTTTCCATCTTTGAGGGCTGCAACATAGTCTTGAGTGAATTGTTTTAAAGCTTGGAGTCGCCCTTTGAGAGTGGATGGGTACTGAGCGAAAAGGCGATCGCGAGCTTCTTTTTCCTGTAAGTTATTAGCAACAGAAGCCAGCATCATCTCCGCCGGATAAAATCGAGTTCGCCAAAACCGACCTCCTTTTTCAACTAACCAACAGGAATAGAGATCAGAAACTCTGGGTAAGAAGGCTTCTGTTGCATTTGGGCTGATGAGTCGGGGGTCATAACCAAGATACTTTTGAGCCGCGACAACGCCTGTATTCGTGATTCTTCCAGTAATTTTGTAGACCATATTTTGCATAATTTGAGCACCTGCTGAACACTCACAAATTGCATCAAAATCTTGGCTTAATAGCACAACGGCTATGCCATCTTTTCGCCCCGTTGCACAAAGTTCGCCTACAACAGATGCAAATCCATCTTTCTTTAACAACACGCTCAATTCATCCCCTAAAAATAAACTTTTTGGATGAGAAAGCGCATTCCGAATACAGGCAGTATGGGCATTAATCGCCATCAAATAAGCATCTTGTTCATTTGATAAACCCGATAGGGCGAAGAACTTAACCGCAGGTTCTGGGGAAAAGGTACTAGGCCTACCAATGGCTTTTCCTAAGCGGGATGTTAATAACGCATTACCTTGACTTAGGATTTGATTAATTGCCAATTTGTCAAGATCTTCAAAGGATTTGAGATTAAGTCTTTCTTTGCTACAAAATCTCAATAAATCTTGGAAAGTTGGCATTTGTTGCCATTGAGAAGATTGCCAACCGTTTTCAAATGCTTGATTGTAACGAGCTACAATTTCTGGATCTTTGAGGTAGAAATCAAGCATTCGTAAGAGAATAGAATCAACTCGTTGTGCTAAGTGGGGATTATGGATTTTTCCCATTGCGATCGCCACTAATGCTTTACGAATAAATTCTTTCCAAGATTCCATCCGCCGTTCTCGTTCAGCTTTAGGAAATTTTCTTAAATCAGGAGGTTCTAATAAATTACTTGACCCTTCGCTGATATCATAATAAGCGCCTTGATTCCCTAAAAGTTCAATAGCAGTTTTGAAAGTGCTGTTGCCACCACTGCTAATATCCATCCCCACAACAGGAATATTATTCGCTAAAGCTTCTGTGGCAAATCGCCATCCTAAAACGCTTTTTCCAGAACCCGATTCTCCCATAATTAAAGCCCGACTAATTTGATTGTAAAACAAATCAATAAAAATCGGTTTTCCGCCCCGTTCAGTTAATAATTCAACTCCTTTTTGATCAATGTCACGGGGAACCGTTAACGGTAGAATTCCGGCTATCGTTTCAGTATCTAATGTTAAACGTCTTTCGCTTAACCATGAGCCACTGTGAAGCAACCATTTAAACGTAATGGGAAGGCATTGCAACCAAATTTCCCAAGCAATATTACGTTCACGAATCACTTTAGCAGTTCCAAAACTATTAGAAAGAGCGTTGCAAGCTTGGTTTAATTCTTCAGCCGTATTTCTGTATACTAAAAAGGCAACGGCTGTATTTAAAGGAATCGCCCCTTTATAAAGCCGATGTTGGGCATCAAAAGACTCCTCTTGCTTAATTTCAGCACCAATATCTCGTCCCTGTCCTTTCGTTACGGCTCTAATACTCGCAGTTTTTGCACCTTTTGCTTGCCGAGCTAAGTTATCTTGAATTAACAAAGGATTCCCAACACTAATTTCCACCCAAGCTTCTGTATCATGGACAGAGGTTGAAGACATGATTTGCCACATCCATTTTAATTGTTGCCTTGTGTTTGTCCAACCCATCGGGGAATCGTACATGGTCAATACACCACATTCTTTACCCTTACCTGTTAAATAAACACGGTTGTTACTGCGACGATGCTCAGGACAAGAAGAACGACCTTGTATTCCTTCAATTAAAACTGTACAAATGTGTTTTTCTGTAGTTTTAATTTCGTTGAGATGATATCCAGTTGCAGTTTCTTCTAAACGAATCACTTGGGGAATAGAAGGAGCTTGACCTGGGTTCAATCGGTTCCAAAGCCATTGCCAAACTTCAACTGTATTCAAAGGATTAATGTCTAATCCAATCTTAGTATTTAAGAGAATTTCCCACCGCAGAAATCCTTCTTCAAAGGCACTGAGCAACAGCTTAGTATAAAACTGTTCTTTGTAGATTCTGGTGTTACCTGTTAAGGTTCCTAACAGTTGATCAACTAAAGATTTAACACCATTAATTGCTTTACCGAGGAAGTCTGTAGAAGTTGGTGTATCTCCATTAATTGTCCAAGTACAAAATGCAATTTGTTCCCAATTTTGTCGGGTTCCTTGATAAGTTAATTGTTGAATTCGGCGTTGCTCATTTCGGGTGAGTACAGACACTGCTTTAAGGTCAGTGGTATTGGCTAATTGTTCTAATTCTTGGCATCTGGGGGTGTCATCGCTATAACAACCTGTACAAAACGTGATTTTTTCGCCCCGAGGCAGTTCTCTCATGCCTTCTTCCAGGGATGCTGCAAATCCTGAGACTTCACTATTTAAGAGTAAGTCATGGAATCCTTGAGTCCGAAATGCAAAAACCAGTTGATAGTTAGACCCTTGATTAAGCAGTATTGCTGATGCTTGTCTACCATCTTTATTGATTTCAACTAAACAACAGATATCAGTTTCATTTTGAAAGGGCATAAATCTGCTATTTCCTCCAAATTGATTAGGGACAATTTTTGGTTTTAGTTTAATTTTTAGGGGTGAATGATTGCCTTTTTTGCCAATTCTGGAAGAATGCCTTGATGGCAAGGGAGAGATATAAAAGCTATCACCGTTGCACCATTCATCCCCAGGCGGTTTTCGGAATTGATCGGTAAACAAATGGGGTTGATTTCCAGTCAGGAGCCACCAGCTAACAATGAACCAAAGTGAGACGGTGAAAAACCAACCAAGACCCAAGCTGAAAAATCCCATTGTTAGCAGATAAGAAATAATGGTTAGAAAGAACCAAGGGATAATTTGATTGGCAGGAATAAACCCAATACTCGGTTGTTTTCCCAGGATTTTGTTCACTCGGATAAAGTCTTTTTCTGGATCTCGTATTGTCATAGATGGCTCCTGATAATTACTGTAAAATCGTGAAGATTGTGCCAAGTTCTAAACTAGGATTAAATGCCGCAGGTGTGCCTGTTCCATTACCCACGAATAGAAAAGTGATAACATCAATGGCAATGACAATCCCGAAGGCTAAAGCAATTTGAGTAACAATCGGACGCCAATCATTACCTTGTTGGGCTTGGTTATAAGCAAACAATGCGGCAGAGGCAACCAGGAGAAGGAATACACCTCTAATGGCATTAAAAATTAATGCGATCGTGGTCGCATCAATGGCAGTTCCCCCTCCAGCGGCTCCTGCTTCTGTTGCTAAATTCGTCATAAATTGTTCAAGACCGCTTAAGAAAATAGCTTGGGCTGGGGTTTGGAAGTTATTAAGTAAAGTTGTCACTGTAATAACAGCAACCGCTAAATGCCAAAATCGAATTTTACTGCCTAACCCTTTTTCGAGAATGGGGATAGTTTGCAGGATTTTTTGCAGTCCAAAGAAAATTAAGGCAGCACAACTAAAAACACTGATGAATAAAGGTTGAACTAAAGTTAAATAAACCGTGACCATCAGACAAATTGCAATGCAAAGTAAGTCAGCTTTATTAAGGTTGAATTTTCGTATTAATTTGTTCAAGGGATTTGCAGAGCGATGAAAAATGGATTGAGCGGTTGAAGATGAGGATTTGGAGTAAAAAGAGTTCTTGTACATAGTTTTTCTCCTGCGTTCGATAATTTAAACTTCTAATTCGTCGTCATTCAAAGACACATTTTTGGGTTTTGGAGCATGGAATGAGCGGTTGCGTTCTGGAGGAGTTTGTGAGGAAGATTGAGTTTTGCTGGGCTGTTCTGAGGAGTCGAGTAATTGCTCCATTTCAGCAATAGGAATACGACACTCTCGAATTTCGGGTGGTTTTCCTGATACTAAAATTGCGTCAAATACAGCAGCATCATTCTGGCGTGGGTCAGTTCCAATTAATTGTTTTGACCCATTAGGTAGATCAAGGATTTCAAACTCGTATTTGATAGTCCCAGGTGTATTCTGACTTTCACGGGGTTCTCTCCAAGAAAATACGGGTTCAGTTTCTCCTTTAAATCGCTTGGGAAAGGCAGATTGGAAGGTTTCAACGAGGGCTTGGGCGGTTGCCAGTTTGTCGTATTCCGCTTCTGTCTGAGGCAATTTAAAGATGGCTTCCCGTTCCTCTGGGGTTAATTTGTCTTGATTGGCCCCAAATTTCCAGCGATCGCCTTCTTTTGTCCCTGAGAAGATATCCTGTCCATCACTACCTGTGACTAAAACTTGAATTTTGTGATGATCAGGAGTAACATACAGTGTGCCACCTCCATCAAAAGGAATTCCAGATGGGGGAGATTGTCCCGTCGCCATGGCATAATTAACTAAGCAATCGGCGACGGCTTCACGTTGCTGTTGTACTTTTTTTTGAGTCACAATTTTGCTTAGGAGATCTTCAGGTTCGTCATCAATCAATGATTCCGAAGGAGAAGGAACAGAAGAATTTAGAGGGTTAGAAACAGGCAGAGTTGAGTTAAGTTCCCTATGGGATTGAGTGGAAACTTGAGGTTTTATGGTTTGCTCTAGTTCCTCAACAATTTGTTCTAACCGATCTAACCTTTCTGACAACTTCCCTAAATAATCTTGAATTTGGTCAAGTTGTTGATTAAGGCTGACATTTTTATTAATTTCGAGTGGAGGAGACCTTTTATAATTCGGATCAATTTGGTTTCCGAGTTTATCAATTTTCTCTCCAATATCAACAGCTTTAATTTCAGTATCATCAATTAAGATGGGATCTTTTTGCTCGGAGGTGACTTGCTGTTTCTCTTCTTTAGAGCTAATTGGTTGGTTTAGGAAAGTTTTATTGGGTTTAATCTTTTGAGTTCGTTCAGAAAGATTTTCAGTTCGTTCTGCTAAGGTTTCTAAATCAGCTATTACGTCAGTTTGTCGAGCGCGAATGCTAATTTCCTCCGTTCGTTCATTTAAAGTTTGAATTTGCTCCAGAATTTCCTCAAGTTTTTTAGCTTGATTGTTTTCTTTCGCTTGAGTAATTCCATCAATAAGTTCTTGGATGCTGTTAACTGCTAATAATCCCATTAAAGAAGTCGCTTGAAGGGTTAAACCTGTGACGGTTAGCCCATCAATTTCACTGGATTTAGCATTAATGATTGAACCTTGGTGTTGGCTTTCTTTGAGAAACGCTTCCAAAGACTCAAGCAGTGGATATGGTTCTTCTGACTGTTGAGGTGTTTGTTGCTGAGTTTCAGGAGTTTTCATCGACTTTTGGGAAGTGCGATTCTTAGCGATTTTACCTAAAGCTCCCGTGTTCAAAGGAGTATCGTTATCCTCTGATAGTAGTTCATCAAAATCATCTTCCTCTAGGTTTTGTGGTTCTTGACGATTTCGGTGAGAAGAAGCTGATTTTGATGTAGCTTTCTTGGGTTTTGAGAGTTCTTCATCTTCTTCTAAATCTGTTAAATCATCATCAAAATCTTCTGAAAGGTCATCATCTTCTAATTCATCATTAGCTTCTAAATCGATTAAATCGCTGACATGAGAAGGCGTGTAGAAATTGTTATTTTCTTTCGTATCAACTCCAGCCTGTTTGAGATTTTTAACTAAATAGACCCCACTGGTTCTTTGACTGGGATCTTTAGTTAGGTAGAAAACAAAGCCAGAAACTTCATCATTTTTTCCTTCAGTGATTAAATCTACACTAATACTGGCTTTTTGATTTCCTGATTCATTGAGTCGATCAGGACGTTTATTGAAGGACTCAACAAAGTTTTTGAAATCCTCCCAATCTTCAACACCGCCTTCTTCTTGAATAGCATCAATGGCAGCATCTAAAGTTTCTTGAATATGCTCTAGCCTTTTAACGTGCTTGGGATCTGTAGCGGTTAGAACAGACCAATCCCGTTTAGGTGGGGAAAACTTTTTAGGCTTAGTTGCTGATTTTGTAGCCATTTATTAATCTCCATTTCAGCTAATTATTTTTGTTGGCTCTAATAGTTATTAATTGTCGGTAATAGTGCTTGAAATAAGGTTGTTTCTTTGGGTTTATATTTGATTCAGTCACAAGTTAGATAAATTGGAAGTTATTACTAGGAAAGCTATCATCCATTGGGTTGAGACACTAAGAGGATTAATTGATGCTACTGCTTCCCCCTGACGGCTGAAGACTGATATTTAATGCTTTTGTGGGTGGATAACTACTTTAATCACAGGTTGGCTAGGTGCGATACCGATAGGTGATGTGTGTCTGTCTATGCGATCGCGTAGCCGCCTGCGCCTTGACATCGCAATGCTAATCAACAACGACTCCGCGATCGCGTAGCCACGGCCTGTGGGCATCGCAACAAGGACAAAACAATCAAAGGGTTAAAGCACTTTAGAAATTAATCAACAATCAAAATCCTAACCTACTAAAATGAGTAATTTTACTTACTAAATTGGTGTACGGAATTTTGACATGGCTTGCTGTTCCACTGCGGGAAAAATAGAAGGGAAAACAGTGCATAAACTCCCTCTTTGTGATTTGGATTAGACGGCAAAATGTTATATAAGATACCAAATTTTGAATAATACAACGTAATACAGAAGGAAATAAGAGGAAAAATAGTGCAGTTATTTCCTACTTTTTCCTTCCTGTTTCAAGCGGTTTTTTGGGCTTGTGTGGAAAGAAAGAGTCAAATTGTAGCTTTAATACTACAAATGTAACAAGAGCCAATGGAAAATTTTCCATTGACTCCTGTGCGATGGCGTAGCCGCCGCCTTGCGGCATCGTCTTAAAATCTGCAACCCTCTCGACTAAACCAGTTCTAATTCTTTCGGTTTTGATTCTGACGTAGACATGACAGTTGTTTGAGGTTGGGACAACGCTTTCTCTCGCGCCATAATCATTTCTTGGAAACGAGTTGCGGCTTTTTCTGTCAAGGGAATTTGAACCTCTCCGGTGTGAACGTTGGCTTTAAACACGGTGCGCTTAGACTCGTTTCTGACAAAGCAATCCCCGTTGGGTTGCACGTAAGCTGTCCATTGGTTGTCCCCAAACTTGAAGTGCTGGGTGCGATCTGGAGGAAGTTGCGCTTGTCGTTGTTGGTAAGGGATCTGCCAGTTTGATTCAGCGTTATCGTTGCTTCAAACGTGGTTCCAGGGGGCAACTTTGGACTATCGGGGGAGAAGGTTCCCAATTTTTTCCCGTCAAGTTGAATAATAGGAGTGCCTTGAAATCGGTAATATTTCTCGTGAGTAGGAGGTAAGTCCAGGGTTCCCACTTGCAGAGTCACAGTCCGGTCTTTCCATTTAGACTTGCAGAAATCTTCCTGGGAGTAGTCGTTATCAGGATGTTTGACATTAACAACTTCGATTTGGTTAACCTGATAGTTGGACAACGCATGGCAAATTTCATCCATAAATAGTTTATAGACCAGTGCGCCTCGACCCGCTTTATCGTGAGACTCAATCCAGCGACAATCGACCGGAGGTACAATGAGCAATCGGGTTTCATTACCTGAGTAATTTGTCACCTTCAAAGCGTCAGGATCGATATGGTGATTAGAGTTATCTCCGTATTTAGCATCAAGTTTCGCCGCCATGCTCTGGGGTAAATCTTTAAAGGCAAATTCAACTAAGGGTAATTCGTGATGAGCACTGGCTTCATATTCAATGCCTTTTCTATCCAGTGAATCTTTCCATTGGTTAGGAAGGTCAATACTACGGCCGTCTTGAGTTTTCACTTTCTTGAAAGGAACTTGTAGGACGTAGACATCTCGTGGCAAAGCTTCGTGGAGTAACTCATAGTCTTCCTGGAGGGAAAAAGTAATTTCTAGTTCCTCGGCTACCTTTTGACCGACTGTCCGGTGTTTGCTGAGGTTATCACAAGTGTGGGTGGCTTGGAACAGGGCATGAGCGGCTCTGGTTTTCCGTTCAGGGGTATCCCAAATTTCATCAATTTCGACTCGATAACTGTCATAAAGTTTGCCGATTTCCTCCTTTCGCATTTTGATATCATTGCCTGTTCGTTCGTAGATAATCGTTTTGTCTTCTTGAAAGCGTTGCACTAAATCTTTTGCCCACTGCAATTCGTTTTCTTCCCAATTAAGGTCATTTTCTGGGCTAGGACGATACTCAATTTTGTTGTTAATTAAAGTATCTTTGTAGGGGTAAGGAATGTGCAATTGACTGCCTTCTTTTTCGTATTCAATCTTTGCTGCATCTAACTGTTTGCGATGTTCTTTTGATACAATAAGATAAGCGGGAATTGGGGGAAGAATATGTTGAAATTCATCTCGGTTTCGGCAAACCAGTCGCGTTTGTTCCCAATAGGGGTTCACCGCTTCCTTAGCTAAAACATAAACAGCATTAGGAAAATCGGCGGGCAGGGGAAATTGTTTATAAAGTCGGTCATCTCCTTTATACTGGAAAAAGTAAGTGCAGCTTTTGTGTTTTTCGCACCATTCATCAACTTTTTCTAGTAAAGTATCGGGGTTTAAACCTGTTTTCGCTTTGACTTCTTTGGCATCTTTACCCCGTAAGGAATTTTTCTGGTAATCAACTTCGTATTGTTCCATAATACTCAAAGCCGAGATAAATCGCTTTTGCTGTTTAAGAAATAGCTTTTCATCTTCTCCAGAGTTCGGAAGTGCAGCCGCAACTTTACCAATGGCTAAAGCTACAAGTCCGACTTCATTTTGAGAACTGGCTACACCAATTTGTTCTAGGGTGGTGAATTTGCGATCGCCTGCTTTGGCTTTACCTTCTAAAACTTCGGAGTCATCTTCTCGATATCGAGCTTGGGTATAAGGAACTTTCTCAGCTTGAATCACTTCCCCAAAGTCAAATAATCCCTCTTGTGCAGGTAAGATTTGTTGAGCAATATGGGGAATTTTTATAGATTCAATTCCAAAGGGTTCATCTCCATCAAAATCCCCTTGGTGGAATCTTTCTAAATCTTTAGGATGAAACCAAATTACCCCTTTAATTTTTGCCATAACCGTGCGAATTTCTTCAGGAACATTTTCTAGGTTTTTGGCATGGATATTTTGGTATTGTCTCAAACCATCTTTATTGAGAATAGGAAATCGTCCTTGAATACAATCTCCTTGTTCGAGATGGTTGGCACAAACAATACCTCTGGGTAAATCTTCACAAGGTAAAGCCATGGCTGAAGTCATCGCTAAAGCGCCTCTAGTTGCTAGATTTCGCCATTTAGAAGCTAACCAGCGTTGAGCCATATTCGTAAATTCAGGGCTTCCGATCATCAATCCTAATTTATCGGCTTTTAGCATCTGAATATCTTGTCTTTCCCGTTTTTGCTCTTCAGAATTATCTTCATGATCAACGGTCATTTCATCATCACAATTTCTGGGAAGTTTATCCTGTTGTTCTTGAATTTTTCTTTCGTTCAAACGAGCTAGAAAAGTTTCCCGTCGGTCATGATCTTCAATCATCGCTTGGCGCAATTTCATCGGATCACGTTGCAAGGCTGAGAGTCGTTGAGATTCGGCTTTAGCGGCGGGTACTAAGTCTTGTCTTTGAGCTTCTTCATCGAACCAAACTCCAGTAGATTGCCAGCTTGTTTGAGTGATGCCAATTTGACTGTTTTTGCGATTACCCAGGATGGCTTTTGGTAACTCATAATCACCACAAGGAATCAGGTCTTTGAGTTGTTTTTTGTTGATGCCTTTAATACTGGAACGATCTAAAATAAGTTGGGGTTGATTGCCTTCAGAATCAGCTAATGAGTGAAGTAAATGATCATCAGGACGGAGGGTTCCTTTTGCTAAAAAGCTCACTTGAGGCGTGGATTCCGAATTTTCTGCATTCCAACTCCGTAGCCAAGCAAAACGAAATTGACTGGCTCGATTTTTCTCCCCTCCGATGCTTTTCAGTAATTCAGAACTGATAACACCGTGACAATCTCCAGTTCGATATTGTGCATATTGGGGGTCGGTGAAATCAACAATTTTTACTCGTAAATTTGTATCACATTCTGACACACCGGACATACAAGTGCTGACTAAAAGAGAACCATAACGACAGGCGGTATCTTTTTCGGTTATGAATAAGTCTCCTATCTTTTTAGCTAGGGTTTCATCACCGAAGTAATAACTGTTTCCAGATTGAAAGATCATGCGTCGTTTGATGCTATCTTCTGGATCATGGATGCTGGCGCGGAGTTGGCGAGGATCTGGATTGGATTTGTCAAGTTTGACAATCATTAAGGATTGCAGTTCCTCTGGTTCAAACATTGCTTGCAGAATTGAGTGTCGCAGGATTTCTGGGTTATTATAAAACTGTCCTACATTGCGCCCTTTGGCATCAGTATAAGCAGCATCAAAGACAGGAATTTTGAGTCCTTCTTCGGTAACAGTTGTAGTGACCATGAGTTGATTTCTCCTAATCGTTGAAGGGTTAGAGTTGGAATTGTTGGAAAGGTATGGCGGGAACTATTTAAGCGTTAACAGGTTTAAACTGGGTCAGGTGTTGACCGTTGGTAGTGTTTTTGAGGGGGTTGAAATGGGACTAAAGGTTGATGCGATGCCTTGGCAGGCGGCTACCCCATCGTTAGTCGGGTTTCGTTTAAAGTAACGGAGATTAGATTAGTGGAATTAGTCTAAGTAGATTTGAACCTGGAAATAGCCTTTATTACCAATAAGGTAAGGAAAAAAGCGGTAAAGTTCGGTATTTTACTGGGTTCGGTGGGCGGTGGTAGCCGCCTTTTAAGATTCTATGTTTGGCTAATAGCGAATATTGTTCTTAGTTTTGGGTTCAAGATGACTTTCTTTTCGCCAACGCATCTAAACACAATATAACAAAGTTAATAGTAACCATCCCGATGCACAGTAAAACCTGGAAAATACAAAAGTGGTAGATGGCGCGATCGCATATTAAATTAACCTTAAGTAACAATTTAATGCTAAAATGTTTCATGGCTATCAATACCTCTGGCATTATGGTTATCGATCCTTTTTCCATGATTCTGTTGCCCGTGATGATCAACATCGTCACGGCTCCCCTTGATGTCAAAGTTCTCTTAAAGAGGCTTAAAAATCGGGAAAAGCCCATTAATCACGACTTACAAAAGGCGATTAAGATTGCTTACTTGCAAGCGTTACTAGAAATTACCCAAGAGTTTAAAGCGGGAAGAATTGAGTCATTTCGCCTTTATTTACCGACAGAATTAGATCAAAAAATTGAATACTGGAAAACCGAGTTAAAACAGGTAGAAAATGCCAAAAACGAGACAGAGATATCATCTCCTTTGCAAGATACAGCAGAAATTGAGCAACTCTTATTGTCTCATGGTAAACCGATTGGCGATCGCCTCAAAGAATTAGAAACCCGACTAATCAGCCAAGCATTACAAGGAATTGCTGATATACCACCAGATTACAAAAATCAAATACAGACTAATTTATTTTCCAGAATATACGCTCATTTTGTCGAGCAATTAAAAATTAATGACCGTGCCTATAGAGCTTTTGAATTAGAATATTTACCAGCAATTAATGCCAGTTTAACAGAGATTGGGATTGGACAAGAGCAAGTTGCTTTGACGATGACAGATATGCTCTCAGTTGTTAATCGCACTGACCAAAATGTGCAAAAAATTATTGATATTCTCAACCCCAAATCATTGACGTTAGAAGACTGGCAAGAAATCTGTCGTCAAAACCTGGCGCAACAAAAACAACTCACCACCAACCCCTTTACCAACGCCAACGGGGTGACACCGCAACTGGATGAGATTTATGTTCCTTTAGCGATTGTTGAACGCAAACCGCCTAAACTTCCCTCAAGAAATCAGCCAGAAGAAAAGGAAGAAGAAAAACTTATTCCCATTGCGGAAGAATGCTTTTTTGAGGATGTATTGCGACAAGGGAAAAGCGAAATTAGTCAAGGGCGAAAAATTGCCATTATTGGCGAACCAGGTTCGGGTAAAACCACGCGGTTACAGAAAATTGCCGATTGGATTTTAGAGCAAGATTTGGGGTTGCCAATTTGGATATCTTTGGCAGATTTAACCCAACCAACAATTACCCAATATATTGAAGATATCTGGCTCAAACAAACAGGTAAAAGCCTCACTATTGAGGAACTCACCCAACAGAAAGAACGGATTTGGTTATTGTTAGATGGGTTGGATGAAATGACATCGAGGGTAGAAACGCGCCATGTTTCCGCACTGTTGGGGGGATGGGTGCAAGGGGCGCGGGTGGTGGTGACTTGTCGGGTGAATGTCTGGGAAGCGGATAAGAATGCTTTTTCGGGGTTTGATGTGTTTCGCAATTTGGAGTTTAACCCGGAACAGGTGACGGACTATATTCGCCGTTGGTTTGCGGGGATGCGGGATGCAGCGACGGGGGAGAGTTTAGAGGCGGCGTTAGCAGAGTCGGAAAATTCCCGTCTCAAGGAGTTGATTCAAAATCCGTTGCGGTTGTGGATGTTGTGTCAAATTTGGCAGACGGGGGGCGGTTTACCGGAAACGCAGGCGGGGTTATACGGGCAGTTTGTGGATTGGGTGTATGACTGGAAAGAGGATAAGGAGATTTTAGACCAACGGGAGGCAATTGATACAGCCTTGGCGCGATTGGCGTTGGCGGCGATGGAACAGAAAGATGAGCTTTTGCGGTTACGGTTGCGGGAAAGTTGGGTGTTAAAGGTTTTGGGAAGTCGGCGGATTTTTCAGGCGGTGATGAAATTGGGGTGGTTGAATCGGGTGGAACGGTTTCCAGAGGCGATTTGCGTGTTTTATCATGCGACGTTTCAGGAGTATTTTGCAGCGTTGGCGGTGGATGATTGGGATTATTTTTTACCTCGTAATCATGTTAATTTTCCGGTTGAGGGGAAGGAATATCGGATTTTTGAACCGCAGTGGAAGCAGGTGATTTTGTTGTGGTTAGGGCGTGGGGATGTTGCGGATGAGGAGAAGGAAGGGTTTATTGAGAAGTTGGTGAATTTTGATGATGGATGTGGAGAATTTTATAAATATAGAGCTTATTTTTTAGCTGCTGCTGGAATATCTGAGTATCGTGATTGTGCATTAACACAAGAAATTATAAGCACAGTTTTTGATTGGAGTACGAGTGATTTGTTGGCAGGGGTCGCTAAGGCGACACTACTAGAAACAGATCGTACTAAAGCCATTGATTGGTTAATGAAAACAATTATTAAATTCGTTACTGAAAAACGACTCTACTATTCAGATCGTGTTTATGATAATTTCATTTCTGAAATTAATTATATTTGTCACAAATTTCCTACATCTAGCTTTAATCTTATTCATTTCGCTGAGATTTTAGGAGAATTAGCACCTCGTAATCAACTCGCTAATGATATGTTTGATATGTTAGTCTGGTTTGCCCAGAGTGGCGATACTATTTATATACGTAGGGATGCTGTATTTAGCCTAATTAGAATTAGTAAATATTTGCCTACCGTTATTAATGATGAGCTTGTCGATTACTTAGTTTCTTTGTCTGATCCTCGTAATGGAAGTACAGCATCTATAGAAGGTGTTTGGTACTTGTGTTTACTTGGAAAATCTGAACTTATTAGTAGCAATTTTGTACTTCAAGCTTTTTCGTCAGCATTCGATAATTTCTGGTTTAACATAACTTGGGATATTTCAAGAAATATAAATAGTGTACATAAGCAAACTTTTATTGATGCTTTAGTAGAATTTATTAACGTTTTTTCGTCTGACTTGCTTAGGGAAGAAGAAATTTGTGAAGCCGTATGGTGTTTATGGCAAGTTGACAAATACAATCCACTTTTTACTGATGTTTTAGTTGAAATAATCAACAGAAATGGTCAAGAATGGGTACGCTCGAAAGCAGCAGAAATTCTTGGCTTAATTGAGCCAGAAAATTTACTTGCTAGACAAACTTTAATACATTTGTTGAGAAATAATGACAACGATCCCAATTTTAAAAATAATTTGCTAAATTTGCTAAGAATTAAATATTATGATGAAATTACTGTCAAAGATATACTTAAAGTAATTAAATCAAATTCATACCTTTCAATTACTATTTTAAACAAATTACCTTTAGTAAAATTTGAAGAACAACAATGGTATGAAATTATTTATCAATTAAGTGTCCATTTATCTGAGACAGAACAAAAAGATAGTTCAAACTATGATGCCTGTCGCTCACTACTTTGGAATTGCTCTCAAAGTATGATTTATTCTGATTTTTATAAATCTTGGTATCATAAGTAAGAACGTCATCATTGACCAACCCTCACGGTACTGAGCTACTTTTAATCATGCCATAGCAACACCCTAACTCACCGAAACCAACCTCCACCAAACCCTGCAACTCCTCTGCATCGACGGTAGCAAATTCAATAACCGCGATAACCCCGCTGCCGACATCTACCTGCAACTCGTCAAAAAACACCACTGTCCAAAATCCACAGAAGGCACACCGCGCACCCTCACCGAACTCAAAATCTACTGGCAACTCCTAGACTGGGATAAACACCCCATCCTCATTTTCTACGAAGAAGCAAAACCCCAAGGTTTTAGCCAAACTTTTCTCGATTCTCTCACTCGCTTTGATGCTACAATTGGCGTTATCACCGACTCACCCCATCCCACCATTCCCACCTTCTCACCCCAAGACCCGCACCTGATTCAAAATATTATGAATTGGCTGCAACGGACTGTTTTAGAAATATAACCTATAAACTCAACCCACCCAACTACCGCTAAATCAACTTACAATTAACTAAATCTATCAATAAACATATCGGGAGTAACAATTTCTACTGCTTGAAAAGGATTTAATACCAATAAATCTAAATCTCCCGTAACAATTATATTGGCATTACCACTAACAGCCAACTCTAAAAACTTATTATCTTTTTCATCTCGACAAAGGGCAATTGTTTCTGTAATAGAGACTAACTCGGAGGCGCTGATAAATTTAAGCAAAAATACTTATCTGTATTCTAAAGAAAGATACTTGTTAAACTTTTTACGATTCAAAACTTGCTCTAATTCATTTAAAGTCGCTTCAGAATATAAAATTATTCCTTGCTTTTCTGCCAATTCAATCGCCCGAAATGGGATTGAATTTTTAAACAGTAAAGCACTGATTAAAACATTCGTATCTACGACAAATCTATTCGTCATTATCATCCGCCAAAATTTCTTGTAAAATTTCTGGCGTTAAGCCTCGCTGTTGTACCTTATCAGAAATTTCTGCCATAACTTCAGTTAAACTTTTATTTTGTAAATTTCCTCTCAAAAACAATTGAACAATGTGGCTTAACTGTTTGTGAGTCTCAGAAGTAGCCCCTTCAAACGCCATCTTAATATCTTCATCAACTTGAATCGTAATGCTTGCCATAGTCCTTATTAATCCTTTGAATATATGCTCCAAATCCACAGAAAGTACACCCCTCACCCTCAAATGGCTAACGGACAAATCCCTAGATGCACCGTTAAAAGGCTTTCCCCCCATCAACCCAAATCTTCATGCTGTCAGTCTAGGGAAATCAGTGCGTCGCGGAGCAAAGATCAAACAAGCTTGAATATCTGCTAATTCCAAATCAGGAAAGTCTTCTAAAATTTCAGTAACGCTAACATTTTCAGCCAACATTTCTAAAATATCGGTGACTCGAATTCGCATCCCTCGAATACAAGGACGACCACCACACTGACCAGGTGTTTGGGTAATTCGGTTTAGCAAGCCAGTCGTTAAACTCATAGTAAATTCAATTGTTAAAGCTACATTTTTTTGAAGCTTAATATCAGGTTAGCATGGTGTTATTTCACTGGCGATAGATTTCAACACCGTCCATACTGACTGCTGAGTAATATAAAGCGATCGCCCCGTCCCACTCTCCAAATCAAAATAAGTCGCAAACCGCTTGAGATTTCCCGCAGCCATCCGGTACAGATAATCCGCCGCCTCAGCCGCCACCCGGACATTTACACTCTCGCTCTGCAAGTTTAGCATTGCCATCTCATCACAAGATAGGTTATTTGTCAACTCCTCTGGTTTTGGTTTCAAAAGGTCAGGAGCCTGAAGCATCGGAGATGGCAACCTCGCACATCCGAGTCCCCCAAAATTATAAAACTCCGGGTCAGTTTCCAAACTACTGCCCAGCAAGATTTGTCCGGCTGCGGCATAATTTCCGCAATCCAAATACCACACACGGGGGATTTCAGAGCGGCTGTAGTATTGGTTTAACTCAAGGGCCTGGTTAATAGCCGATCTCCCGGCAGCCGTGTCCACACACCCTACCAGGATGGTCAGCTTGTCGTAAGCTCTTCGGATCAGTTTAGGATCAAATTCCTGCACGAAAGCCGTCGCGTCCACTCCCCAAGCTATAGAGTATCGTAATACTAGAGCCTGCGCCTTGGGTAGTCCGATTTCCTTGTCACAGAAAGCCTGCCTGCTGATGTTGGCTTCTTCAACTATATCGGGATCTGCGATCGCCAATTGCACCTTCTTCCCCGACTTGCCCAAACTCCGCGCCAGTCGGGCAATATGGTACGATAGCCAAGAACCCGTTCCTCCGGCTCCAATTAACCAAAAATCAATCGAATCAGCTTGTCTGATGATTAGTGGCGAAGCTTCCAAATAATCATAATTAAACATTAGCTAAATCTCCTATTTTAATTTACAATTGCATCGGGTTATTAAACAACGGTGCTGCAATATAATTCGAGTAAAAATTACAAATTGATCCCTCTTTTTTTTCACTGTAACATCCGTAATAAAACTCGGTAATTCAATCATTAATTATTGTTGAGACTAATTTTGTAATGGTTTGGTGGGTACTGATTAAATCTTTGACGGGGTAAGATGAACGGTTAACGGCTTTTTCAAGTTGCTGACAAACATCATTAGGTTTCGCCTTAGATTTACCATTGCTCAAATGCTCATTGAAGGAACTTGAGATGAATAATTCCCAAGCACTTGTAATGGTATTCGGCGAAGCGATAGGCGGTTTATGATCTCCCCAACAGATGCGCCCGCAGGATTGATAAGACTGTGAATAAACGTTGGGTAACGGAACATGAAAAGCTTCTGCATCTGGGTTAAAATTTGAGCCTTTAATTGCCCAAATCCAGTAATCCGATTTCATTCCTAAAAACACCAATGCAGGTAAAGGAATTAAGAACTTTGATTCCAATACATTAATTTCATGTTTTTGTGGGGGAATGAATTTAATTGTCCATTCTCCACTACTACCTGTTCCCCAACGTACTATTCCTAATTCTGGGTTCATCCAACCCGAATCAATCGGTGTATTTGCAAAAGCAGTTCTCAGCGTTGCTGGAGACAAACATTTGTACTTAGAACCATTTTCGGATTGATAATGGAAAATGTAAGTCTCACCCTCCAGAAAAAGAAGTTCAGCTTGAATCGCAGACAATTTCCGAGGGGAAACTGCCAGAATTTCCTGAATTATTTCAGATCCAATGTCAGATTCCATAATGCTAAAAGGTGTGAAAAATTAGTGTTTGGGTCAGCTTCAATCCATTCAATTAATTCGTAAGCTTGATTGAGGAGTTGAGTCGCTTGATTCCATTGATGAGTGAGAAATTTAACTTCTTCAAGCTTCCAAGGTCTTAATTCAATATTACGACTCCAATAACTTTCAGAACAAACAATCTTATCTAACCAAATATTATCGGTTTCTAAGTCAAGGAGTGCTAATGCAGTGGGGAAAGCATTAATAGGAGATGTTGCCCGAAAAGCTAATTTCTTGAGAAGGTTAAGGTTAATTCTTCCAGGATGAGTAATGTCTTTTAAGCTATATCCAAACGTGCATTTATACCAAGCTTCTCCTTGAGTACCTTCAACAGTTTCCAACCACCATCGACCTGACTTTGAGAGGGGAAAAAGGAGTTGCCACCCTGTTCGCAAGGCTTCAATTCCTTCTTCTTCATCTTGCCAATCTATTCCTTTAGGAGAGACCGGAATTTGATACAGACGTTCTTCATAAGCAGTCTCGATAATTAGGTCATCAATTGGAAATAAATGTTCGTTCACCAGTGAAATAAACTCCAACTCTTTGGGACTATGACCGTTATTTTCAGAGTAAATTTCAGATTGGCTTTTTTCCCATTCAATAGGAAACAATTCTTGGTAAAGATTTAGAAGCTGATAGGTGTTCAGTTTAGACCATAAATAGTCAATTGCTGATTCAATATCGATGATGGGTTGGCATTGGTGTAACAATTGCAGAGCCAATTTAGCATTCCAAATTATAGGCATATTAAAACCCTATTGGAATAGCCGTAGCAACAGAGGGACTATTAAACAGCCGTTCTTTCGTTTGTTCAACTGCTTTTATATCGTCTGTTGCTTGGGAAATTGCTAGTTCAATTGTTTTTACCATTTGTTTCATGGTGGTACTATCGAGTTCTCCAGCAAGCTCTAATCGTTGGAGCTTTCGACACATAGAAAGGGCTGGATTTACTTCCTCTGGAGCATTAATCAGAAATTCTAGGGGGCTGATTTTCATGGTTATTTTCATCCTTTAGAACCATTCCGTTTAGCAATTGTAATCAGTTCTCCCGGTTTTCTAATAATGTCTGCGTTAGCGCAATCAGGGTAGTAAGTTGTTAACAATTTACGAAGTTCCTGATCATCATTGGCTATGTCTTCATCAACAGGATGCTGTTGTCCTTCAAAGAAAACTAGCACTTTCTTTTTTGAATTCATGGGGTTCTCCTAAAGTTAGGTAAGGGGTTCAATTTTAAAATAAACTCAGTTGATTTCCAGTAGTTTTGGGTTGGGTAGAAGTTTCTGATTTAACCGTTTGACTGGCTTCATTTGTAGGTGGTTGATTGGGATTAGAAGTTGGTTTCTTGTGGTTGCGAATATTAGCCATTTGTCGTCGTGCTTGGCGATTTGGAAAATCAGCAACAAGTTCCTTGAATAATGTTTGAACAGGAGGAGGTAATGCTCCCAAGGCTGAGGCTCTAATTTTTTCACCTATGGGGAAGTCGCCGTGACTACTAGCTGAAATAATCACAATCCGCCCGTCTGGATGACCATTATCAGGTTTAAATGTTAGATGTAGTTCGATGGTACATTGTTCAAAATTGTAAGGTTCTTCCTGTTGCTGAGATTGTGCATTATTAAGTTCTTCTGGTTCAGTTACAGTGTTTTCTTCATCTTCCTCTGCCAAAGTTTCATCATTAATTAAATTTGAATCAGTAGCAGAATTAGAGGGTTGTTTGGCTACTTTTTTTTGGATATTGGCTGGAGAAAGTAGAGCTAAATAAGGTTTGTTAGCTTGCCAGCGATCGCGATCAAATAGCAAGCCAACTTTTTGAAATCTTTCTTCTATTGTTTCTTGCTCTTCTGATTGAAGAGTATATTCAATTATCTCCTCATTCGTTAGTGATAAATCAGCAGAAGCAACGGCACGTTGTGGGGTTAACCATTTCATTTTTGGTATATGAATTAATTATCATCATGTTGATGGGCGTTAGCCCTTCTTTACAGAAAAAATGGAAAATAAAAAATAACAGATAGCTCTATTATTACAAAAGCTATCTGCTATCAATAAAGCACAATAATTTGTAACCTTGGGATAGTTTAAATCAAACTATTATGCTTTTATTCCCTGATTAGACTTCTCAGTATTTTTTTTAGAAAATGTCTTTCCTTTTCGCTTGGTTTTGGGTATTGACATTGAATCAAAATTCTGAGTAGTTGAGGAACTGCTACGATTAGAAATAACTTCAATTGTACCAGTTAGATTAGACGGAACTAGGGCGTATTCTACTCTAAGTTTCCGTTCAATACGAGTGCCATCAACAGGAATACCTTGTTTCCAGTCTTCAATGATTTTACGTTTGTTGGGCGCAACAACAAGCTTTTCTGTGCGATACTCGCTGGGTAAGTCAGAAGGATCGATTAAAACTTCGCAACTTGGGGGATTTTCTTTTAGTTGGATGTGACGCGATCGCCCAACAACATTAGTAGAAATAACCCCGATTTGGTGAATATAAAGTAAGGTTTTATCAAGGTTACTACGCCACCGTTCTAGTCGTTCAATTGCCTGATTATGCAGTGTAACTAAATGTTTTAAACGAGCTTTAATTGCACAAATTTCAGCATCTAATTGATCAGCTAATTCAGCGTGACTATCAACAGTCGTTTCTTGGTCTGTTTGATTGTCCCAAATTGCTTTAACAATCGCCTCCTCTTGTTCAGGAGTTTCAGCCATTTCCAATTGAGTCCAGAGTTCAACCGATTGGATTGAATATCGGGCTAACAAATTTTTAGCTAAGTACATAAATTACCACTTTCCACAACAATGAAAATACTCATCAAACGTTTCAATTTGGACAAAAATCGCTAAGGTTCCTGGTGTGAGTTCATTATCAGCTTCACAACTTTCTAAAAAAGGTTCCAAAGCGAATGAATCATCACAGAAATTAGTGATTACAACACCAGGATAATTTGGAACATCATCGATTTTGGGGTTGTTAGGAGTGTTTTCCATTTCGGTTAGAAGCCCTTAAGGACTCAACTTTTTTCAAAGCAGGAACTCGTTGTTTCCGAGAGGAAGTTTTTTCTCTATAAACTTCTGAGTAACTATCTTCATCATCCTCAAGATCAGAGTTATCGAAATCCGTTTGATTATCCTCCTGTTCTTCATCTAATTCTAAGGGATTGGAGTTTCTTGTATCTTCTGATGTTAGGGAGGCAGCCAATGGTAGAGTTGGCATAGCAATGACATCATAGCCTAACTCTAAAATTAAAGATTGCAGAACGCTTTCTATTTGCTGTTGAGATAACCCAGGAGTTGTTCTCTTAAGTTCTTGCTGTTTGATTAACATCCAGATTTGAAGTGTTTCTTCTGGGCTTGTTGTTTTCAATGCGGTTTTAATTTTTCGGGCTAGTTTTTCTCGTGTAGATTTCAAAGGATCAGGGGTTGTTCTTTCGGTACTATGGGTTGGATTGGTAAACATAATTAATAACTCAGAAAATGTTATTTTCACCTCTGGGCTTGGGCGTTAGCCCATTAATCATTTATTAAAATCAACAGGAAGTCGAGTTCTATTTAATTCTCAAGGATGATCAAGTTATGCGCTAATAGGTTATAGGGTAGGAATTGATTAAACTATAAAGCCTATAACTTTTATTAAATTTAGCAATTCTTAATATTATGAATTCACCCAGAGGTTTTTATCCCGTTATTGTGATTCCTGATTCAATTCGTTATTTCTGCATTAATAACCCAATACCAGTATTGAATAGCAGCCCTAATTCAGTGGTAGGATTATCTTTTGAACCGCAATTAACTCCCAAAAAACAGCATATTTATTCTAATTTTTATTTATATTGGATCATTGTAATTTGGGTCGTGAGTGTTGTAATAGTCGTGTTAGTTAATCAACTATTTGGCATGAGTATTCTAGCTTTTTGGTTATCGCTGATATGTGCGTCAGTGAGTGCAGTAACAGCTTGTTTTTATGTGTGGTTTATTAATTTTAAATGGTGCAAGCACTATCAGCCTAAACTTACTAAAACTCAACAACAGCGATCTAAATCCGAAAGTAATTCATTACACCATTTGCAGTGCCAAACTCAGGAAATACAGCAATATAATAATTTGTTAGAAGAGCGTTCTAAGGAGCTTTTATTTTTATTGAGTAAGATTGTTCAGCATCCATCTAATCAAGGGAATACAGGAGTACAGCAAGGAGTCAGTGAAAAACAATTTTTTATTTACTTATGTCGTTATTTCTCTGGTGTTTATGACTTCTGTATGGGTGTTGAGTTTCCTATACCTAATACCTCTTTCTGTTACACGGCTGATTTTATTCTAATTCATCAAGCAACAGGTTTAGCAATAGATATTGAAATTGACGAACCTTATGATGGAAAAACAGGAAAGCCTCATCATTGCGTGGATCAAAATAAAGATCAGCAACGCAATCGATTTTTTTTAGAACGAAATTGGGTTGTAATTCGGTTTTCCGAGTATCAGGTTGTTAAATGTCCAGAGGGGTGTTGTAAAGCGATCGCTCAAGTTATTTTTCAAATTACAGGTGATTATAGAGGTTTAATTAAACTACAAAATGTTAAAGAATTAGTTCCCCAAAAACAATGGAAAGTTAAGGAAGCTGTTTATATGGCGAAGACAAAGTTTCGTCAGTCTTATTTAAAGAATAATTTTCTATGTAGATAGAATTTCCTCTAGTTAAAACGAGGAAGAACATCATCTAGGCGAAGTTGCAAACTTTTGAACAGAGGAGAAATAATCGGTTCACCTAGACGAAATTGTTGCTGGGTGTAATCTTCATCAATCAGTTGACAAACCGTAACAGTTGGTTGTTTGGGTTTACCAATAAAAGCGACGCCACCTAAACCCCGATAATCTACAATCCAATATTCAGAAATTCCAAAAAGAGCATATTCTTCAACTTTTCGGGCATAATCTGTTTCCCAGTTTGTACTCACAACTTCCACAACTAATTTAATAGAGCGCCCTAGCGTAATAACAGGTTCTCTTTCCCATAATGGTTCACTAGAAAGTGCTGTTTCATCTAAAACAACAATATCAGGACGACGGGCGGTTGCGACATCAGTAAAAGGACGAATTAAACAAGTTCGGGGAATAAACCAAGGAAGTTTTTCTGTTGTAATAGCAATACCGATTTGAGTAGCAAGTTTACCACTGACGGTTTCGTGGGGGCCGGTTGGTTCCATTTCAACTAATTCTCCGTCAGCAAGTTCATAGCGGGGATTATCACCATATTGAGCCAGGAAGGTTTCAAACGTTAAAAGTGTTTCTAGGGTATAAGTCATTATAAAACTCCTCTATAAAATTATCAGTTATCAGTTATCAGTTCAATACGCGAATAATTGAAACTGATAGCTGTTAACTGATTAATTAAGGGTACAATCCCAAATTGCCAGTCCCCGTCGTTTGAGTTCTGCAACCATCAAAAGATGTTGGTCTAAATTTGGGTTACTTTTGACGATCGCTACTGCCATTTCACGAGCTAAATTTAGCAAATCCTCATCATCCAGTATATTAGCTAGTGCAAATTCCGAAATTCCCGACTGGCGATAGCCCATCACAACACCTGGCCCCCGCAGTCGCAAATCCATCTCTGAGATGAAGAACCCATCAGTGGATTTTTCTAAGACTTGAAGCCGCGCTTTGGCTTGTGCGGTTTGGCTGGTATTCAGCAAGAAGCAATAGGAACCATGGGAACCTCGACCCACACGACCTCTTAACTGATGCAGTTGAGCTAAACCAAAGCGCTCGGCATGGTCGATTAAGATAACGGTAGCATTGGGAACATCTACCCCAACTTCCACAACCGTAGTAGAAACCAAAATTTGGGTTGTGTTGTCACTAAAGGCCCTGAGAGCTTCATCTTTCTCGGCTGATGCCATGCGACCGTGCAGCAATCCCACCCTAAATTCAGGGAAAATTTGGGTTGATAATCGCTGATATTCTGCAACAGCCGCTCTTAAATCTAGTTTGTCTGATTCTTCCACTAGAGGCAGAATGACGTAGGCTTGGCGACCTTGAAGTACCTGATGACGGATGAAATTATAAGCTGGAGTACCTTGGTTAATCACTTTGGTTTGGATTTTCTGTCGCCCAGGAGGTAATTCGTCAATCTGGCTAACATCCAAATCGCCGTGCAACGTCAGTGCTAAAGTACGGGGAATCGGAGTGGCACTCAGGGTCAGGACGTGAGGTTTATTTCCCTTGTTCAGTAAATCTTGTCGCTGCTGCACTCCAAATCGATGTTGTTCATCAATAACAACCAAACCGAGTTTGTTGAAGTTCACTTTCTCTTGCAGCAAGGCGTGAGTTCCCACTAATAAAGAAAGTTCGCCTGTCTCCAGTTGAGCATGGATTTCTCTACGCTTGGCGACTTTAGCAGAACCTGTCAGCAATTGCACAGAAACACCCAAGGGTTCAAACCACGTGACAATTTTCCTATAGTGTTGTTCAGCAAGCACTTCTGTAGGAGCCATCAATGCGGTTTGATAGCCGGACTGAATCGCAACTAGAATCGCAGCAACCGCAACAACGGTTTTTCCTGAACCCACATCCCCTTGTACCAATCGGTTCATCGGGGTTTTGGAAGTCATATCGTTGAGAATCTCATTGATAACCCGACGTTGAGCTTTGGTGAGGGGAAAGGGAAGTAGGGAGTAAAACTGTTTGAGTAGTGGGCCAGTAGGAGTAATCTCAGTTACAGCCGAATTTACGAACCATCGATGGCGGCGCAGAAGGAAGGAAAGTTGGAGATAGAAAAACTCATCAAATGTTAGGCGACGACGGGCCGCTTCGAGTTGAGGTTCATTGGGAGGTTGGTGAATGAAAGCGATCGCTTCTTGCAATTCCATTAAACCCGGTTTCTGTCGGAGATATTGAGGTAGAGGGTCAATGAGTTGTTGGACAGCTTCTAAAGCTGAGGATACCGCATCTTGAATAATTTCATGACTGACCCCTTTTGTTAATGGATAAATCGGGATAATTGAGTTTTTCGTATCTCTGGCTTCATCAAGGTCAATTAATCGGATTTCAGGAGAAGTTAAAACTTTGCCGTAATAACAATCCGGTTTAACAACTCCTGATACAGCAATAATACTTTGATGAATATAGATTGAGTTTTGCTCGTTTCTCCACTGCTGAGATTGATAATAGGGATGGTTAAAAAAACGTTTACAGGCAATATTACCCGTTTTATCCCTAACGATAAGGGTCTGAATGGTTAAGCGAGGATTTTTGGGCGGACTGATGATTTCGTGTTTCTTAATTTTACCAACAACGGTAACAGAATCACCAATTGTTAACTCTGATATTTTGACTCGTTTGTACTTGATATAATCACGGGGAAAGTGAAACAATAAGTCAAAAATGGTGTTAATACCCAGTTTTTTGATCAGGCGGCTATTAATTTTGCTTAATCCTGATAAATGATGAACAGGTAAATGCAGATTCATGGACTTTAAGAATTGGTGTTAAAAGCACTTCTGTAGCTGCGTTAGCAGCGAAGGAACTAAAACCAATCTTGCTCTTTTTCATCAGGCTAACCATTGTCTAATACTGCCTAGAATCGAATAATAATCACGGCTAGGATAAGCGGGTTTAGAACAGGCACTTTTCCAAATTCTCTCTCGTTCGTCATCATCAACCGAAGGATTACAACGATTGCTATACTGCTTAAACAATTTGTAAGGAGTCGGGAAATAATTTATTCCTTGTTCATCTAATAAACTAGCAGTTCCCAGCAAGTTTCTAGCTAATTTATAACCCCCACTATTACGATTTCCTAGATAACCGCCTTGGGTGATCAGAGTTCGATTATCTTGAGTTAAACAGATCAAGAGAGGAATTGATAATTGAGTGCCTAATTTTAGAAGTTTTGGAGTTTTACTTATGCTTTTATAAGAATCTTTTATTCGGGTGTATTTGCATCTATTAACCCTAGAATCAATAACTGATTTATTCTCAATTTTATTCTTAAGCACCTCCTCTGGATTTACCGGATCTCCTGCTTGCTGTTTGTGGAAGAATTGAACCCATTTTTGCCATCGTGGTTCTTCTAAACCGTAAGGGAATAAACCGGTAGAATTTAGCAATTTATTGATTAATTTGGGGCTGTATTGATTACCCAGACATTGCTCAAGTGTAATAGGAACCGGAGAACTTAACGTTCCATTAACCATTTTACAACGATATAATCCAGGTAATCTCATTGCCCGTGCTAAGTTACAGATTGCCGGATCTGAACCTTGAATAATCGTTAATTTGCGGTTTAACAGTAACCATTGTTTCGGAGTTAATGGTTCACTCGCTCTAAAATAAACATGGAGTGATTTTCCGCCTGTGTAGACAACTGCTGATGGAGTTAAACCCGTTCTTTGCTTAAGATTTTCAATGGCTTCTTGTTGATAAAAAATTGATAAATTATCAATTTCATAAAAGATGGAGTGACAGTTAATGACATGAGCATTGCTAATCCCAACCGTTGGTTGATTCGGATAAAAACAAACCGTAGCTCCAATTTTAGACAAATTTTGTGCTAGTTTGAATCCATCTTCATAAATTTTAGTTGTGGGTTGCCAGATTGTATTTCCTTTTTGATCTCGTCCCCCATAACAGCATCGAGTTAAAGCAAATCCAAAATTAGTGATCTCACCACAGAAAATATATTGGCAATAAAATTTTTTGTTTCCTCGTAGATAAGTTTTCCAACGATAGGGTGCGGGAATATCTGGATAATTCCATGAAGCTCGAATCCAAATTTTAGAACCCAGATTAAACCCGATAGTGTGTAAAAACTTAATACAGCTTTTCCGTTCTGATTCACTCATATTAAAACCTTGTATTAGTTGAAAAATCAATCACTTGAATCGGCAAATTCTTAATCTTATGCAGCGTTTGCTGCCTAGGTCAAAACTTATTGTTTACCAACAGTTAATAGTCTTTAGTAACTGAATACAGATGCGCCAATAGCCTTACGGTATGGCTTCGCTCAGGCGGGTTTCTATAAAGGAGTGACTGTAAAGATAGTTTTGAATTTCAGTTTTGATGGAATTGGGCAACAGACACATCACAGCACCCAATAACTTACAAAGGGTTGGGACAGAAGCCATCGCTAAAATACGCCTGAATGTCCTTCGGCCATAACTTTGCGCCCAAGTGACGACTTCAACAACCAAATCCGATGGTGTAATTTCTCCACTTTCGAGAGATTGGACAACGAGGGGGAGATAAGTTTCAGCAATCCATCGGGCATCATCGGGCAAATCAGAAAGTTGACTTTTGCTATTAATACTTTCTAATAACAAAAGTAAACTTTTTTTCAGGAGCCTGAACCCTATACCCAATCGGTCTTTAAGGTTATTGGTGATCCCACTTTTAGTAATTCCGAGTAGGGACGCGATTTCGTCGATAGTGGCGACAGTGCCGCTTTGAATGGAATGCCAGAGTGCTTCAATAATTCCCCTTTCGGTTTGAGCGCCTTTAGAAGCCGCTTCAGGGGCATAATCATCAATCTTCTCAACGGTGACGGTTGCGCCGGGGAAGGCTAACCGGATTTGACTGATGGTATGCTGATCGAAGTCTGCAACTAAGTAACTGTGAAGTTGTTCATTGGGACGGAGGTGGGCGCGAAGTCGGCTAACGTCTTGAATGAGTTCTGAGGTGATTTTGCGGTTGACCCATTGGCCATATTGCCCGATTAATTTTTCAGGACAGTTAACCCATCCCCCTAAAATCTGATATTCAGCCCCAATTCCCCCTAAATTAGGGACAGGTCTACCAATACTAATCAGGCTTTGAGTATTGAGGAATTGGTTTGAACCCCTGGTATCCCGATGCCAGTACCCCAATTTCAAATCATCTGTTAAGTCTTGATAATGATCGATGGCGGATTTATGGTCAATTAATCCGATATTGTGACCTTGTTCTTTGTGAATTTTTGCGATCGCTTCAATGCCAATTCTAATCCGTTGCTGTTGGGTGTCTCGTCGCTGCTTTCCACAATTTCCTAAGCCTTTAATTAGATGAATATGCAAGTTAGGTGTGCAACGTTGAACCTCTCTTACTTCTAAAATTTCATTCGGATTAATCCCTAAACTGAAGGCGTAATCTTCTTTAGATTGAGTTGCATCTAACGCAATCGAAAACCCTGCATTTTTAATAATATTACGATGGCGTTTAGCCAATTTAGTTATCATTAATTTACCATTATTAATTCTCAAATTAATTCTTTTATTTCCCGTTACGCAATCGATTAAAATAGGTAGCCAAGATGGAATAATATTTGCTTTAATTGCAGCTTGTTTTTGTTGAGGGGTGTCAAGAGAATTAAGGTATTTTTCATAATTCTCAAAAATCTTATAACATTCTTTTTTCAAATCCTTGAGGGAAGGGGCGATCCAATTGGTTCCACTAATTTTAATCGCAGTAACTTCACCATTAATCATTTCATAATCCCAGATAGGAGTACCCCAAACATTATCTGCTTTCAACCAATCATCAGCATAAAGTTCCCAGATTTTTTGGTTTAACTCATCAATAGATGGCATTAATTCCATTACTTGATGATGATAAATACCCCATTTATATTTTTCTTGATCAACTTCTTCTAACGCTTGATAAACTGCCATTAAAAGGGGACGTAATGCCTTGAAAATGCGTTCATCATCTCGAAGTTGCAATTTAGATGCTGTTTTGATAATCTCATCAACTTTAATAGTGATTTGATGAGCATTTTTAATATTTTTATCGGATTCTTCAACAATTAAAATGTCATCTTTTGAAGGAGTCGGAATCGAATTAATATCGGCTCTAATTAAAGGTTCATAGCTTAAAGTCTCCCTACGATTGAGTAGAAAAGGACAGCCCTGACTCAGTAGTGGGCAAGATTGACAAATGGGTGAGTCTTTCCCTCCAAAAACAGGTAATCCAAGTTCAGAAACCGTTAAAAAGGTGTCATTTTCAGGACAATTAGAAGGGATAGTAATGGTTCCATTTTTTTGATCTAAACTTGTAGCTCGAATGATGTAAGGCTTGCCCAACGGAGTACGCCGACTGAAATCATAAACTAAACCATTATGGCGCGATTCGAGGTCAATATAGTTGCCTTCAATGGTAGCATTGGTGGGGTTTCGATGGTCAGGAGATAAGTAGAAAATACGAGTTTTATTCTCAGTTTGATCTGGATCAATTCCAAAGGTTTCTAAGTTAATTAATCCAGCATCATGAGATTTACCATGTCCAGCAGGAGTTGAATCTTTAAGATATTTATATCCTCTTTCATACGCTTCTTGATAAAAAGTTAATCGTTCTCCTTGTTGAATGATAAATTGAGGATGTCCTAATTGTTGCCATTCCTCAACTATTGGGAGTTGTCCTGGAATATAAGGCATGGAAGTTAGAAGCGGAGGTTTCCAAAGAACAATTGCCGTTGATTGGAGAGTTGGAATTGAGGTCGTTTTTGGGATTGAACTAGCTGCAAATTCTGTTGTTTGATCAAGTTTTTTACCCTTACGGAGATGGTGGCTATAAAACTGTTTTAAGGTTTGGGTTAATTCCTCTTGGAGTTGTGGAAGCTTGAACTGTTCAAACCATTCTGTTTGAGAAAGAGTTAAAGAATGAGAATCTCCCGCTTCGGGAATTCCTGCCCAAGTTTCAAAGGAAATCAGGGTAGCTTGATTAAAGGTTTGAATATCAATTTCATCGATATCTAACCCTTGAGATTTAAGTTGCTTTCCTTGACCCCAATCTCTAATTTCAAGGGTATATCCTAATCGTTTGATAAACTGATTAAGTTCTCGATATTGCCTCAAAACTTGGGGATTGAGGAGAGAACCGGCATCAGAATTTAAGACGATTCTTTCCGGTTGAATTTCTTCAAGAATCGCTTGGAATTGTTCAGGAGAATGATGCCAATTCACTCCCCCCGCACCGACTACGGTTAAGTGATGTCGCCGTGAAGCGATTAAGGGTTTTAACGTTCCCTCAATAAGGTCTAAGTTTCTGGAACTGGTTTGATAGAACTGTAACGGCAGTTCTCCATTTTTTAAATGAGGCCGGACAAGGTGTTTATATTTGCCATCTTCTCGATTATCAGATGCGAGTTGAAACCCAATAATTAATCCCTTAAAACTGAATAAAGGAATGAGAAATCCATCATTTTTAATTTGTAAGGTTAGTCCATCGATACTGATACCTGGAAAATTAGGATTAACAGGAATCATTAAATGTTGATAGCCAGTGACAGATTTAAAGCCAATTGCTTCAATATCTGCATCTGTTAATCCTCGATTGAGTAAAGATTGACGGTGACGGGTACTTAATCCCAGTTGTTTGAGGAGTTTTCGAGCTTCTTTGTCTCGTTGTTCATCGGTTAAAGCGGTTGCTTGGCGCTTCCTCTGCTGTTTTTTTCGTTCTTCTCGTTGTCGTTGCCATTGTTCTCGTTGTTGTTGGCGCTCTTGTTCGGTTTGGGACGTGACAGCGACGACCAGGGAACCCATACCTCCTGTGAGTTCCTTTTTCCAAACCCAGCCAGATGGGACATTATTTTTATCGGTTCGCAAACAGAGGACAGCGACATCGGACAAAATCTGACATCCGTGATCTTTTCCACAGACGGGACAGGGATTGAGGCGATTGACGTAGTAAGCTTTAGCCATTAGCCTTCACCTCCGGTTGTCGTGTTGAGGGAGGCGAATGCTTTATCCCGTTGATGAATTAGATAGGGATAATTTTTTTTTGTAGAGTTTTGTTGCGGTTTAGGGGGGTTAGGGTATAGAATCATAGTTAAGGTTTTTTAATGCACCCTTCAAGGGTGATGAACGTCCCACACCTTTGCCTTCGGTTAACTTGCTGGAGAAGCGTCGAAACTAATACAGCTTGTTAGAGATTAGGTTTTAGGTTGGGCTTTTTTCTGAAATAGTTAAAAATGACCGTGTAGCTGTTCGAGCAGTTACACGGTTTTGTTTTGATTGCAGAATCGACCCAGCCGATTGACCATACAGCCACCGAACCGTTGTGAGTTAGACTTTCCGGTTGGCATCTTGAATAGGTCAAGAATGACATTGAGTTCAGATGAAACCCTAGTAGAACTGGCCATAAGTTTTGACGAATAGTTAATTCTTTTTTCCAATATACTATAAATCTTTGAAAGCGGACACAATTTCTGCCATCAATGAGAACTATTGCTATTTTTTATGTTTTCAGACAATATTTTTTAGATAAAAAGATGTTGTTAATGTACTCTGTCTAAAAGAATATTTTTAACGATTGATTATCAGAGATAGTCTTATTTAAGCTGAGTCTCGGGTAGACAAAAATTATTTAAACAATAAAAATAGTTTATTGCTTATTAGTTTAAGTTAATACCCTGAGTCCATTGTTCTAATTCTTGCTGTACTAAATTTCGAGTTTGATCAGTTTCAGGTAATGAATTGTTTATTTCTGATTCTGAATTGATTAAAAGCTGATTCCAGCCTCCCATACCTGGATTAATTCGTTGAGCTTGCGGGAGAATCTCAATAATTTGTTGAGAGACTTGCTCGCCGAATTCATCCCCTTTTAAACCAACGATTATAGTGGGAATATCCCTTAAAAAATCTATTGGTAATGAAGATGGATCATCAATGCTTAAGTACAAGGTCGGTCTAATATTAAAATCAGGATCTAAAGCGATCGCAGACAAGGTTTCTATCGGATCACTGGTAATAATAGCTCGTTCAATATTATGTTGAGTGGCTATCCAGAAAATGCCTGTTTCGTCATCCTCAGTCTTAGCCAACGGCATTTTCAGATCAGGATTAATGGAAAATTTTCCATTAGACTCTAAAGTACAAGTTCCCCTGTCCTCTCCAGCCAATGTGCGGAGGGTAAATACAGCACGGTTGTGTTCATCTGCATTAATCCATCCCTTGTCGTGTAACAAATCTATCAATTCAGACGGTAAACTGCTATTTTCTATCAATCTTTCTCGTAAAAGTTGCCAAGGTGATGTTAAATTCTGCTGATGATTTTCTAAAGTTTCAGTAGGTTGAATTGTTTCAGTAAGTTGAATTGAAGGATCATCAATAGAGTCTGATTGTATTAAGTTAAAGTTGCTATTATCGAGATCCTCTACAGGTTGATTGACTAGATTCTCATCAGTCCAATTTGATAAGGCTAAATTATCTGGGTTAGTTTGTGGGTTAAATAAATCATTAAAAGATGTATTATTTAACTCAACAAATTGAGAATTTTGGCTATTATCTAAACCACTAAAGATTTCTTCAATTTCTTCTGAGTTTAAGTTAGAATAATATCTAACTCCTCGATATTTTTGAAGTCCTTTGAAGGTGTAAGATTTCCCTAAATGAGTGCCACTAAAAGCAACATCACCCAACTTATAACTAATCCCTAATTCTTGGCGGGGTGTCGGTTTAATTCTAACACTAATTCCTTGCTGGGTCAGCCGATCAACTAAAACCATCATTTCAGGTTGGTCAATTGTAGCTTGATCAAGAACGGTTTGTAGTTGCTCTCTAGTGCTAGTTTCTCCAGTTCTAGCTAATTGTCTACATTCGCCTGTGGTGGGAGAACGACGTTCTTTTTCCCAACTGCGGACAGTGGGTGTTAACCCATATTTTTCTTCTAATTGTTCAATTAATTTCTCACTGCGTCGATAGTTCCAACTATCAGAGACACAATTGCCTTTAATATTTAATTTAATCCGACTCGCCGCAATATGAATATGATCATGATCACAATCTGTATGGCGAATAATTGCAAATTGATTTTGATCAAATCCCATTCCTTTGAGATAATCTAAACCAATATCAAGCCATTGAGCATCGGATAAAGCTTCACTCTTGGGAACACTTAAAGCTGCATGATAAACCGGTTTTTGCACTCGATTGTTCAAATGGAGAAAAGAGCGAAACTCCACAGCTAATTCTTGTGGTGTTTTTCCCATCATATTGCTTCCAATCAAAGAAGCACCTTCTTTAGAAAAGAGGTAATTGAGCAGTTTGGTGAAGTTTTTACCGATGATTTGTTTGCCAATCATTTGTTAAAATAATATATGTAATGGATAAATTTTAGTAGCTCAAGGAAACTACTTAAGAGCTTATTTATTCCTATTGCCACTGGCTTTTTAATTGTTGATTTATGATTTTTGGTTTCAGGTGGCTAAAGTTAGTCATGTTTAGCTTATTGGTTTTTAAGAAGGAAAACGCTCTATCTTACGGTCATCCTTTGCTAACTCGTAAATCAGCCAATCGGTTGATTTATTTTTTTCGGTTGCAACTTAATAGCTGGCTCAACAAATCTGTGAAGTCTGGAAATCCCATATTTGCAGGAAAATTCTCATTTGTGTCAAGTTTTCTTGTAAAAAAACTTGACAACTATTGAAAAGGTTGAATAATGGAATTAGTGCGTATCCAGGTTTAGAGAATGAAAAGGAGCCGAGTTAATACCGCAGCGTTAATTCGTAGACAAATTGAAGAAGGAGGAGAAAGCTATTGGCGACACTCGGATTTCTCTAATCTGCCATCAGCAGCAGTTAGCAAAGCTCTCTGTAGACTGGTAGCAGATGGAGTTTTGGAACGAGTCAGCAAAGGGCTTTATTACCGTTCTCGCCCGACTCGATTCGGTCGTAGTCGTCCTTCTCAACATGAAATCCAAAAGCTACTAACTAAACAGAATTTGCATCCGGCGGGATTAAGTGCTGCTAATTTACTGGGATTTACAACTCAAAATTCAATCCAAGGTGAGTTTGCGACTTCTGCCAATAGTGTCCCTCGCACCCTGATTGGCTCTCGTGTCCGACTTTATACTCGCCGACCTCAAACGTGGAATAACTTGGAAGCCACTGATGCTGCGCTGCTTGATTTCTTAAGATATAGGGGGAATTTGAGCGAGTTGTCCCCAGCAGAAACGAAGCGACGGTTACTGGATTATTTTCGAGATGGCGATCGCTTTGAACGATTAGTATCCGTAGCAGATGCAGAGCCTCCGCGAGTTCGAGCCATGCTCGGAGCAATTGGTCAAGAACTAAGGAAAAGTCCACAAGAACTCGAAAAACTGCGAAATAGCTTAAATCCAGTTTCTCGATTTAATTTTGGGAAGTTAAGCAACCTGCGCTATGCCAAGGAGTGGCAAGCAAACCGTGAAACTATTTGAACACCCTGATTTTCATGATGCTGTGATAGCAGCTAGAGGACATTTTGCTCACCTAGGGCTAACCGAGCAATTTATTGAGAAAGATTATTATGTTACTGAAGCTCTAAGAATTGTAGCAACTCGATGGCCAAGTCAAGTGATTTTCAAAGGCGGAACCAGCCTTTTGAAGGGATGGAAATTAATTGAGCGGTTTTCAGAAGATATCGACTTGTTTTTGAACCGACAAGCTTTTGTTCCTCCTCTAGGTGCCAATAGGGTTGATCGAGAACTGGAGGCGATAGAAGCTGCTGTGGAAGATCATCTAGGTTTGACAGTCGAACCAACGTTGGGAAGAAGAAAGCGGGGGGTTTATCGCAATAGTTATTTTATCTATACTCAACAATTCTCGGGCATTGAGGCAATCGCCAATCGCATTTTCCTAGAAATGGGAACCCGCAGTGGCACTTACCCCACTCAAACTGTCCTGCTCTCCTCATATATAGCTGAGTTTCTAAACCACATCGGGCAAAGTCTAGATACAGAAGATGAATCACCTTTTCCCATGCTATTGCTGGATTTTCGGCGCACCTTTGTCGAGAAGTTATTTACGATCCACTCAAAGGTCATCAAGAGTCAGGAACAGGGGCAATTAATTGGGGCATATGCTAGACATTACTATGACCTGTTTTGTTTAGCCAAGCAGCCTGAAGTGCAGAAACTACTTGAAAACGAGGAATACAGCCAGCTTAAAGAAGACTGTGATTGTATTAGTCGAGAATACTTTCCAGATTACAAGCCACCCGAAGCGATGAAATTTTCAAACAGCTTGGCTCTATTCCCAACGGGAAGCCTGCGCCAAACTCTCAAGAGAGAATATGAACAGCAATGCAGTAGGCTTTGCTATGGAAATTATCCAACTTGGGATGAGATAGAAGCTTGCTTTGAAGGACTTCGTAGCCAGCTTTAATCTCAATGGAAAATTTTCCATTCCTACAATTAAGGTATTCTTGCGATTGCTACAAACAATTCCGGTTTCTACTTCTTGGTGCTTTTGCGGTTTGTATAGACGCTTGATCCCGCAGCAGTCCAACGTTTGGGAAAATTCTACGCCATAAGTTCTATTTTGCGGCTTTAGAGATTCGGACAATTGGTTGAGGGAGGGAGAGGGCGCAAAAGGGATAACAAGTAGTAAGGATGCTGTAATGTCCTGTCAATCTACTTGTGGGGAAAACTTTTGATATGACTAAAACCTCTACAAATCTCACAGAGCCTGATATTACAGTGGCATTTGATTATGGAGGGTCGCTCACCAAGATTATCTTTGCGGGAAAAGACCGACAAGTTCGGCTTCTGTGCATGGAACCGGAAGTAGTATCTGTTCCACGAGAGTCAATTTTGGGTTATACCAGAGACCAGTTAGGGTCAGCCGATCCTCAAAACACCGCTTGGGTTGCTTTCAGGAATGATTACAGAGCCGTTGGCTATTTGGCTAAACAAAGGTTTCATGCGAATGCGGGGCTATCGGAACTCAAGTATGAGCGGGCTTTACATAAAACTTTGGCGGCTTTGTGGGTGATTAAGGAAAAACAAAAACTACCTGGGAATTTTACAGTGGCGATCGCCGCGTTGTTACCCCCTGGAGAATATGAAGATCGAAGTCGGTTTGAGCGGGTACTGCGCGAAGCATTAGCAGATTATCAAACTCCGACGGGTCGCATGAGTGTGGAGTTATTGGTGTTTAATTGCAAACCCGAAGGAGGTGGCATTTATTTAATGCACAACAAGAAAGCGGGTTCTGGAATTAAAGAACGGGTTTGTGCGATCGCTATGCTGGGCTACCGCAACGCGAGTCTGCTAGTTGCTCAACGGGGAGATGTGGCCCCTGGAAAAATGAGTGATTTGGGCTTTATTCGGATGGTCGAGAAAGTCTTGGTTAAAACATCGGGACAAACTGCGGAGCGATTAACCCCAGCAATTGTTACCGCAGGGAGTGAATTTAAGGCGGCACCTTTAATGCGATTAGCCCGCAGCACGTCTCGGGAAGGGCGGGCGGAGGAAGTGCAGCAAATGCTCCTAGCTATCAAGGAAGCTCGTCCCGAATATGTCCGAAGTTTAACCAGTTGGTTAGATGAAAATTTACCCCCGGATTGTGATGAGTTGGTGTTTTGTGGAGGAACGGCCGCTTATTTCAAAAAAGAGTTAAACGAATACTACGATCGTCTCCCGATTATTTGGAATGCGGATATTTCTATTCCAGTTGTTTTGGATAAAAAAGGACTGGGCGATCGCCTCAGTGATGTTTATGGAATGTTTGTCTACTTTAAAACGGTTTTGAAGAAACAGTTCAATTCTAAGTCCTATAAATCCCTTGAGTCTTTGTCAGAAGGTTCCCAAAAGCAGGAGGTTAAGGCTCATGGCTAAACAAGAAAAGATAGATTTCGTTTGGCGATATCAACCTTTAAAAAATACAACTGATGGCGTGTTACTCACTTACCTTAAACAGAATGAAATTTTGCCCATCAGAGAAATGATTCTCCAGTCATTGCGAGCTTACTGGCTACCATTAGCTTATCAACGAACAGGGGAAATTAATTCAGTTGTGTTGGAACGAATGTTTAGAAAAGCCGTGTATGCCTTGGAGAAGCACGCTTTGTTTTTGTGTGACCAAGCGGGTATTGATTATTCTTCCAATTTGCCACATCTTTACCGAGAAGATGGAATAAAAGCGACTTGGGATTCTGGTTTGATTCACTCTAATGAATTGACAACTGATAATTTATTAGAATTAGTAGGAGGCGATGAGTTTAATGATTCAGGTTTTTCATGATTAGAAGCTAAAAAAGTAAGGAGTTGATTAGAAGTAAAACCCATTTTTATTTCTATAAAATCAAGTAATGGAGTAGCAAAATGGCAGGTCGGAGTAGAAGAACCAAAGCTCAATTAGAACAGATAGACCCTACAACTGAACAAGCTGAAACATCAGGAGAAGTATCAATGACAGTAACAATAAAATCCCCAAGTCATTTAGGCGAAAATGGATTGGAGACTGTTGAGAAATACCCTACTAAAATTCATTTGATTGATGGAGAAAAAGGCGGTGTAGGTAAGAGTTTATTTGCAAGGGTTTTAATCCAGTATTTTATGGATAAGAAATATCCTTTTTTAGCCGTAGATGCGGACAGATCTAACCCCGATGTCTCTCGAATTTACGAAAGTGTTTGTCGGGAAGCTTTATTTAGTGAAGATGAGAAGAAATTTTATGAAGCGGACAAAATTTTTGAGTGGGCTTTTGACAATAGCATTATTGTCAATTTACCGGCTCAGGTTTATCCGGTGGTGACGAGTTGGATTGAAAAAAATAACTTAATTGAGTTAGGCAAACAATCCCAAATTACATTTTGTAAGTGGTTTGTTTGTACAGGAGGTTACGATAGTGTGCAGTTATTTTTGAAATCAGTACAACATTTTGACAAAAAGATAGCTCATGTTTTAGTTCGTAATTTTGGGTTAGAGGACGATTGGAGTTCTGTAGAAGAAATGGAAGAAGTCCAAAATGTGATTAAAAAATATGATGTTAAAGTCATTGATTTCCCTAAGTTTTATTCACGAGAAAGAAATGCCATTGATGCGAGGGGAATTACGTTTGAATTAGCTCGGAATAGTCAAGAATTTGGGGTATTGGGACGGCAACGAATTAAGTCGTTTATGTTATCAGCTTACGAGGCGTTTGAAACGACGGGGATGTTACCGTGAGTTATGGTGCTGTTGATACTAAATCGTTACTGGATATTGCTCTGGAAGGTCAATCCGAGGAATATCGGCGTAAGGTTTTGGAATTGGCTTTTAAGGGGAAAATTGAGCCAACTGACCCGATATTTTTGATTTTATTAGCAACGGGGCGATTGGAAGTATTGATTCAAGAAAGCCCGAAACCAGAGGATTTTGAGTTAGCATTTGACCGTTGGGTAGGGCGGATTAATAAGACACTGGCAACTTATGAACGAGTAGCCGTTGAGAAGCAAGAAGGGCAAATTGCTGAGGCGGTGAATTCTCTGGTACGTCAGACGGAATTAACAAAAGTAGCGACTTCTGCCCGTTCGTTGATAGTGGCGGCGGGTATCTTATTGACGACGTTGGGTGTCGGTGCTTTGATGGGATGGATGGGTGTGCTTTGGTCACAAGGGGGGTTTGCGCCGGGGGAAGCGGTTCATCTGACTCAGGAACAGGCGGAGGCTTTGCGGTGGGCGACTAGCGGTGAGGGGAAGTTTGCTCGGAATTTGATGAGGTGGAATTCGGATAGTTTGACTGATTTAGAGTGTAAAAAAGATGTTGAGCGCTTGGGGGTGACTTTGGAAGTTGCGGGTAGACCAGCTACTTCGGGGTTTTGTACGATTTGGGTGGAGCCAATAGAAAAACGTAGGTTTAAGGATTGACAATTAACGGATCAAATCCATATTCTGCGATAAGATTATTTAAGGTATCGACTTCTATTAGGAAGAAAAAGTGTTGAAATAGTGTAATCTTTGGACAACCTATTTGTGTCAACACAAATGTACCGACTTCTATTAGGGATAAATAGTCTTGACACTGAATCTCTAAGACATGAAAATTAGAATTATATGAGGTAAAAATATGTCCCCATCATTACCGACGGAATTACCTAAATGGTACGAGCTTAAAGAGGGAAAAGAAAAAGGATGGATACCGGAAACAAATCAAGTTGATATACCGGAAGTCCGAGACGCCTGGAATGGAACAATTTACCCAGAGGCGGGTAAAAATTTTACGGTAAAATTAGATAAGTTACAGATTCTGAGTCCCATTCAAGTCGGTGGGGGGAGTTTTCCAGAAGGAGGAATTTTACCCGCACAAATTGGCGGCGTTCCCTATATTCCGGGTTCTAGTGTACGGGGTTCTATGTTAAAATATATTAGAACCATTTGGTCAGAAATTCCAACGGAAGAACAACAATTTTGGTTAACACTTTTAGAAGCCGATTTAAAAGGTTGGCAACCTCGGAAAATCCGGTTTGAAAGTATTTTATTAAAGGATTTAAAAGCCTTTCCTCTGTATGCTCAACAGCAATGGCAAATTTTTGATCAGCCTAGTAAGGACTTGAGTTTACAATGGCAAGTTTCTCCTAAACCTCCCCATCCTCAACCCGATCGCTTTCGCTTACAAGTTTTATTAAAAAATCCCCCTAAACCTGCGGAAAAAACTTGGTTAGAAACTCGCCTCAAGGAAATGTTAGAACAACGAGGAATAGGACGGGGGACGGCTTCGGGTTTTGGACGGTTGGCGGCTAGTGTTCCGACGGGAAAATGGGAATTGCATTTAACCGGAATGAAACCTTGTGTGCGACCGCACAATAGAGAACAAACCGGACAATATCGCTGGAGCCCGCAAGTTTTACGAGCGACTTTAAGGGGTTATTTTATCCGCTTTGCTTTAGATTTTTTACCACGGAAACAGGCTGAACTTTTAACCGAAAAATTGTTTGGAGGGTTGGGAACTTTAGCTAAATTGCGGTTAACGAGTTATCTGTATCGAGTTCAAAAAAATTCAGGGGGAGATGGTTATGCGAATATTCCGGCTAAAACTGCCCATGAAACTTGGATTATTAATGTTGATTGTAACTCCGAATATCATCAATTAGTGGGGGATTTATTAAATTTAGCGAGTCGTTTAGGGGGACTTGGCCCCGGTTGGCGACGTCCTCCCCATCGTTTAGACCGTTTTGGTGGGTTTCGGGGGAGTGAATTTACGGTGACGCAGTTGGCGTCTGACTCTGGGTTTACGAGTGATCCGGCTTCCTATTTAAAGCAACTTAGCCACAGTATTGATCAGCAGGTGCGTCAACTGGGGAAAGTTTGGGGTTTCCCACCGACTAAAACCCCGCAACCGGGACGCATTTGCAGTATTTGGCGGGGGGAAGCGGACGCCTGGGAAGACTTGGTGCATGGGGTGTGTAGCACTCAGGCGGCTAACCGTCCGGTTTGGTGTGGGAGTTCTGAGCGCCGACCTTCGGGGTATGCGGTGCGGGAACATTCGGGTTTTTGTTTGGTGACGGTTTTTGATCCGAATGTGGAGAAAAGTTTACCTGAGTTGGAGTTTAGAAAAATTTATAGTTGAGTTTTGCGAGGCTGAGGGAAAATGGCTGTAATGTCGATTCTGCTGTTGAGAGCCTCGCTGCTGCTCTGGGTAAGGGTTGTGGCGGTTTGGATGTTGGGGAAATTGGGGTTTGAGGGGATGATTTTTCTGAGCCTCGCAAACGGCGTCTGGATAGATTGCTGCGTCGGGGTTGTACAATAGAGGGGTAGCGACTTCTGTTAGGAAGAAAAGGTGTTGAAACAACGATGATCAAAGCCAGCGCCTTCAGCTAATGCTTTGTAGCGACTTCTGTTAGGAAGAAAAGGTGTTGAAACATGACCCTGTATCATCTTTTGTACATTCCCATGTCTTACCTCGTAGCGACTTCTGTTAGGAAGAAAAGGTGTTGAAACTCCTTACCATCTTGTTTGATAATCACATCCACAGAGGCATGGTCAATTGGTAGCGACTTCTGTTAGGAAGAAAAGGTGTTGAAACAATGAAGTATAGGAGCAAGTGCATAGAACATAGCTCTAGTAGCGACTTCTGTTAGGAAGAAAAGGTGTTGAAACTGAATAATCCGCTTTTGCAGGATCGAAGCATCAGATATGTAGCGACTTCTGTTAGGAAGAAAAGGTGTTGAAACCCTAACCGACCGTTATGCACGTTGCAGATTGAACCACCAGGGTAGCGACTTCTGTTAGGAAGAAAAGGTGTTGAAACGGGATTGTAACGGGTCGGGTTTGTGTTGTTTTGGGTTTCAGTGTAGCGACTTCTGTTAGGAAGAAAAGGTGTTGAAACCCAACACGACTATTAAACACTGGTTGATATAACTCAGTGTAGCGACTTCTGTTAGGAAGAAAAGGTGTTGAAACCAAATGTGAGCATATGAGAAGTGCTTTCATTCAATTGAATTAAGTAGCGACTTCTGTTAGGAAGAAAAGGTGTTGAAACACAAATGCTCTATTAGCTAAATAATTAGGCATTTATTTTCTTAGTAGCGACTTCTGTTAGGAAGAAAAGGTGTTGAAACTGGTTCAAGCAGGGAATATGTGAAGCATTCCGAATCTTGTAGCGACTTCCATTAGGAAGAAAAGGTGTTGAAACATAACATCCTGTACCCCTTTGACGGTAATAGCTTTAGGGTGTAGCGACTTCCATTAGGAAGAAAAGGTGTTGAAACCCTTGTTTTAATCCGATGGTTCCAAGGATAGTGGTTGTACCAGTAGCGACTTCCATTAGGAAGAAAAGGTGTTGAAACTCTACTTTTAGAATATGGGCGATTGCCCAAGCAAACTCACTATGTAGCGACTTCCATTAGGAAGAAAAGGTGTTGAAACAAAAGGCAAAATCCAAAAAATCCATAAATCGTTCCTGATGCTGTAGCGACTTCTGTTAGGAAGAAAAGGTGTTGAAACTGAATGATTCTACTTTATCAGGACGGTTCTGATTAAAGGTAGCGAGTAGCGACTTCTGTTAGGAAGAAAAGGTGTTGAAACATAATCTAAATCTTCGTTTTCGTCAACTCGTTTGTTTACCACAGTAGCGACTTCTGTTAGGAAGAAAAGGTGTTGAAACACCGTAGCTAATCGACTACAGTTTTTACCAATATCAATCAATGTAGCGACTTCTGTTAGGAAGAAAAGGTGTTGAAACTCAAAGTATTTTGAGATATCAGGATCATAAAACCCTTCGTGAGTAGCGACTTCTGTTAGGAAGAAAAGGTGTTGAAACATTTCAAAATCGTTATTTAGATAATGATACCGCTTGAGAACGTAGCGACTTCCATTAGGAAGAAAAGGTGTTGAAACAATTTGAGCATTTGCTCTTGTTTTTTCTCATCCCAATTATGAGTAGCGACTTCCATTAGGAAGAAATTGAATAAAATTTTTGCTAATGGAAGCCAAAAAAAAGAGGCAAATTTTTATCATTTTTGCCTCTTAATTAATTTTAATTAAACCCAAATTAAACAGGCAATTTAGAGTCTTTCACGTCCTTAATTCGCATTGTCCAGAATTGAATCGTATCAGAAATTTCTATTAACAAATCCGTTAATAAAACCTGCTGATTAAAATTCAAACTTCTGAACCGTTCTTGAAATTGTTCCGTTGTCATATCCGCCTTAATATTCAGATGAGATCCGACAATATTACACAACACCACTCGCGCCACACCCCAGGCAAAATAACTGGGTTCATTCTTCTCAACTTCTGGGTTCTTGGACACTTTGCCACCTAATAAAATCGGAGAACGAGACATCGCCCAAAACCTTTCAACGCCCCAACTTGCCACATAGTCACTAATTCCACTAGCTTTATTTTGCCAGTCATCAAAAGAATCTGCTTTTGCATTCAGCAGTTTAAACACCTCTCGATCTAACTCATAGGATGTCACCGTCATGATATTTACTCCTTAAATCTTTTCAATTAAAATTCGACCAAAACCCACACTCCATAACCCGCCTAAATAATGTTCATCGTGGAGAAACTTTTCCCATTCCTCGACATTTTTAACCTGACCCCGTGTAGTCCAAGATGTTAAAAAAACTGCCCCCGGAGGAAACCCTTCCACCCCAAACAAATTTTTAACTAAATTGCCCTTTTCGTCCGGTTCATCATGCAAACTAACACGGGGTTGACGGACTAACCCCATATCAACTAATAAATTAATACTGGTGTCAGGAACAATAATTAAGCGATCGCTCGGAATAGAACTGGGAACAGGCAATTTTTGCCCTTCATTCGGGTTGCGATATTGTACCTTTTCTAACTTCAACCACCGCAGATAAACCGTTTGATTTTGTAATGTTTTATCCGTGATAAAAACCTTTGTCCGATCTAAATTCAAGGGCGACTGTTGAGATAATTGTTGAAAACGGTTTAACCACTGTAAACAACTCACCCACCAGTTGCCATAACCCAAGACATGAACGGGCCACCAAACGGGCCAGCCCCACCCTAATGCGATCGCCCCTGGGGAAATAGCGTTATCCTGACCCCCAAACCAATGATTAACAAAATTGCCGTGGGTGTGTTCCGCGTGTTCGCGCAATGCACCTCGCAGGGAACTCCCCGGAATAGCCGGAGTGCGATCGCTCAACCGAAAAATGGGGTTATTATTCCCTCGGCTGCTACTATCCGCGCCGCCAATATGCACAGGTTCTTGACAAATTAACCATTCTGTACTCATGATGCCCTCCTTAAAATAACCATAAATGTCCATAACCCAAGGCATCCCGATGAAAGGCATCAGGATATGGCCCGGACTCCAATAGCGGAGGCGTTCCCTCCCATAAATACACCGCCCCCGCAGGCGTCATCCATTCCCCCGGCGTCAATACCGAAACCCGACGGTTAGGGTCTTTGCGATCGCGTACCTTCTTCCACGACTGCCAAGGAACCCCCATTTCCGCCGCGTAAGCCTTGACCCCTGGGGGTTTGGGGACAGAAATCTTCCGTCCGGGCTGTTGCCATAAAGCGGCCGTGAGTAAAATTCCCCCTTGGGGTTGGGGACAGGAGGCCGTTAACCATTGCCAAGTGTTCTTTTCCTGAACAGGGCTAATATTAACGGGGGTTCCCGCCCCCAATATTCCCCAGTCGGGGGGTTGATAGTCGCCGATAATTTTGACTAAAATTGACCATCCGGGGGCCATTAAGGTCGTTTGTTCCGCAAAAAATCCACCCTCCTCCACCACTTGAAAGTCTTGGCGACGGTTATGGCTGAGGGTAAGGGACTGCCAAGGTAAAGGCTGAAGCGTGTTATCGGGGGCTGTACCCGACTTAAAAATCCACTTTTGCTCTTGCCAAAATTGCTGTAAAGTGTTACCCGGAATTAAATATTTGCCTCCGATGACTTCTATTTCCTTGCCTTGGTGTTCCGGTTGCACCTGCCATTGCTCGGTATTTGTCCACTGCATTCGATACAGGTTTCGGGGTAAGTTCCCGGCAGTGATATTGAGATCGAGGCTATAAACGGGCAAGGGTAAGGGAACATAGAGATTAGGGTTATATTCCCAAAACGGCCCCCAGAGTTGACTCTGACTGGGTAAATTTAAACAAGCCGCCAACTGATGCCCATTCGGGGGCCAGCGACAACCGACTTGACCGCTATTTTGTCCGACGGGTGTTAAATTGCCGATGGTGATCGGGCCACTGGGAATAATTTTGTACCATCCGGTCATCGTTTCATCTCCTTTAAAAAGGGAATAGGGAATAGCTGGGAATGACCTCTCCCCCAGCCCCTCGACCGCATGGAGAGCAGGGTGTTTTCATTGTCGGGGGTAAAAAAGAAAATAAAAGTGATCTTTTTTTGGTAAAATCAAAGAAAGATCACTTTTATTTGATTTTAAAAAACTATGTTAAACAGTATAATCGAACAACTGAAGTTAGTCAAGGATTTTCGGAAAAATCGTGGTAAAAGACATGAATTATGGGTAGTGTTGACTATCATTGTTTTAGCACTGCTAACTGGCAATGTTACTTATAAGCAAATAGATAATTTTAGAAAAAATGAAGAAAATAAGCTAATTAAATTATTAGAAACTAACACTAAAAAATTGCCGTCTTATAGTACCATAAGACGAGTAATGCTCGGAATAAATTCAATAGAAATTCAGTTGGTTTTTCAGTCAATAGTCCAGGAATATTATTGGCAACAAGAAGGCGTTGATTGGATTGCGATCGATGGAAAATCTTTAAAAAACACCCTGACTAACTATGAAAATCAGAAACAAAATATGTTAATTATGGTATCTTGGTTTAGTCAAGAAACAAAGTTAGTAATTAAATCGGAAAGTTTTGAAAGTAAACAAAGTTCTGAAAACGCTAAAGTTCTGTCTATGATAGAAAAATGCGGGTTATTAAATAAAGTATTTACCCTCGATGCTCTCCATTGTAGTAAGGAAACAACTCAGGCAATAATTGAGAGCAAAAATAATTATTTAATTACGGTAAAAGGGAATCAAATTAAATTGCACAATCGGATCAAGATTTTAGCAGAAATCGAAAAACCTTTAACGGTATATGAAGAAAAAGATGTCAGTCATGGGCGAAATATTAGCAGAAAAGTATCAGTATTTGATAGCCAAAATGTCAACCATAAAAATTATCCTCATCTTCAAAGTTTTATTCAGGTAGAAAGAACGGGTTTTCGGGGTGATCAAGAATATAATGAGACTTTATATTATATTAGTAGTCAGAAATTAAGTGCGAAAACATTTGCAGAAAAAATTAAAGCACATTGGTTAATTGAAAATCAAGTACATTGGGTCAAAGATGTGAATTTTAATGAAGATAAATCAAGAATAAAAGGCATAGACGTAGCCGGAAAATTCTCGTTATTAGTAACATTAATTTTGAATATATACAGAAGTTTGGGTTTTAGCTCAATAAAAGAGGGACAGTCATGGTTGGGAAATAATTGGGAAAAGATTTTAGCGATCGCCTGAATTAATTAAGTTTTTAAAACTATTTTTCTAAAAAAACATTCAAAATATTTAATAATAAATAGTCATAAAGTCTTATTAATCAAGACAATGGCTATCTTTTGCTGTTAATAAATATGAAAATTGTTCATTCTTAATATTTCCCACTTATCTGATGAAAATTAGAGAGAATTTGATCGGAAAAATTGATAATTTTTTTTGAAGATAGCGATCGCATTTGGGAAAATGAAAACCCCCTGCATGGAGAGGGGGGAAGAATTCTTAGTGTTAAATGTTTAAAAGGTCTAAACTGCTCCCCCTGCCCTCGTAGGGAAGGGGGTTGGGGGGTTAGGTCAGAACACGAGAAAGCCAGTTATTTCGTTCTCGCTGTTGACGGGCCAAGAAACCCCGGAGGGCGATCCAGCTTTTCCACCATTGCCAACTTCCTAACTCTGTTTGAAGCGCTCTCGTTTTTCCGGTGGTGAGAAGGTCGATCTGTTGCCAACTCAGGGGTAAATTCACACTCGCCCACAGGGTATCAATGAGGGAACGAACCGTTGAGGGAGAATATTCTTCCAGGCGGGTACTCTCCAAATAGAACAACAACTTTTCCCAACAATTAAGATCGGTTTTGTCCTCCCCAACGGGTTCAACGGCCATTAACAAATGCCACAACACCCAAGGACAAACCCAGTCCAAACTTTGACCACTATTAAACAAAACCCGCACACAAACCCGATCCTTGCCGAGATGCTTGGCCTGTTTGTAGGCTTCATTTAACCCCCGATGCCATAAAGACTGAGGGATACGCCGTTGGGCAATAACCACCCCTAAACTAAAGGTCATATTCGGGCCAGGGATAGGATAAATTTGATTTTGATAAGACACCCAACCCGCCACAGACGGATCAAGGGGTTGAGTTAGGGGCGTCGCTTGTCCGGCCCAAAGGTGATGAAGTTGGGAGGTTAGGGCGATCGCATCGGTTATTGGCCCTAATAATAAGAAGTCATCCCCCCCGGCAAAAATCACCCGTGCGTTATGGTGGTTTTGCGTCAGGTCGTATAACACTCGGTTCCAATATCCAAACAATACCGATAGATCTAAAGTATGGGGGAGTTCCATCTGACGGAACACATCGGGAAGGTTAGGCGGTGAAAAGCCGAGTTGATATTGTTCAATAGTTGAGGGGTTGGGATGCCAGTTAGACCAGGGTAATTTCAGCGTCTCATATTGTTTACCCGACAGCCATTTGCCCATATTATCCCCATCGCCGCGCCATCCTACTGTCCATTCCACCGGACTTTCCCAACCCTTGGGAAGATCATTTTCCCAACCTTCCACCTCGTCAGCATCAATATTGCGACGTTCTAAAACTCTCGGATGAGCATAGGGGGGAGACTGGCGATCCATTTGGGGAATACCCCAAGAGTTAAAAACTGATCCAGACTGATAATATTCACTCAGAGCCTCAACTTCAGTATTCCACTGCTCCGCATCCACAACATCAGCCACCCAAGCCGCGGCCGCCGCCGTGCGATCAGGAAACCGATCCCAAGGACAACGGGGTGGTTCTTGTCCCCATAATGTTGTTAAGGTGGGAACGATAATTTCAGGGACGGAAGCCAAGCGTTTGACCATTTCCAGGCTATTCAAGCGATCGCTTTCTGAAAATAACCCCGCTAAGGAGCTTTTTTCGGCTATCCCTTCCCACCATTGGGTTAATACCTGATCCGGTAGTCCCCAAGTTCCCCCCGCTTCCACAGGTTGTAAACCCGGATGCCAGATCGATAAACTCCCCGAACTAGGGCTCGTGCGTCCTCCCCACCAGTTCCCCTGCCATTGTCGGCCTAATTTTTGAGCCTCAACAGCCTGATACAACTGTTCCATATCTTCAACAATGTGATCCCGCCGCAGGGCAGTAGACTCGCCATAAACTGACCAAAAACTAAGGTTATCTGCTTGAATAACTTGCCATCCTAAACCGTTTAACCGGGAGTTATGACGGATCGAAGCGGTTTCTAAGGCGGTTAAAAACCTTTGCCATTCGTTATAAAAAATGTCTTGGCAGTTTTCCCACCATTGGGGCTCGTCGGGAAATAAGCCAGTAATAATATTAGGGAGTTCGGCTTGCCAGAAGCTTTCATCGGTAAGGGTTTCGCCGTTTAACCATTTCAGCAAGGGGGAGGACTGATGCAAGGGGACTAAAACCTTTCCCCCCTGTTTCTCCCAGTGGTGAATAACGACCCCGCACAGATAATGACATAACCAAGAAGCCACGGCCCAGTCCCGCAGGCGTTGACCTCCGGCGAGGAAGCTTTGCACGGGGCCAAAGGTCAAAACGCCGATCTGAGTTAGGGTGGCATCACTGTGTTGTTGAATTTGTTCGCAGGCTTCCACAGAAGCCCCACCACCCCACCAAAATTGATTTTTTAAATATTCTGAAGTTTGCCAAGTACCGCAGCTAGGATGGGTTGCTAAGGTGGGTTGATCGGAGGGCAAAGCTGCATAATATTGTTGTTGTTGTTTCAGCCAGTCTTGTAATTCCATTAGAGACTCCGTTTAACATCATTAACGAGTTGTTCAAATCCTTTGATTTTGCTATTAATAGGGGTTGTGAGATTGGCTAATTTGACAATATAGTTCAACCAATTAATCGCAATTTGAGCCGGATGGTCGGCGTGATTTACTCCTTTTAATTGTTTGGTTTTTTCATCTAAAACTTGATCAATTAAATCCCCTAATAAGCTGTGATACAGTTCATTTCTGATTTCAAGAAAACTCTTTCGAGTATGATTTTGTAGGGTAATCCAGTTAGAACAGTAAAACTCTTGAAAACTTTCCCAAGCAGGATCATTGATTTTAGAGGTAAAATAGTTAACGGTTCGCTTCAAATATTTATTGTCAATTGAAGCATTTCCTTGAGTGAGTAAGTCCTTAACCCTTGGCGTAATCTCAAGTCGGAATTCTATAGGTGAATTTTGATTCTTTTCTTGATATTTTAGAATCGGTTTTTGAGTTTTATGATCTCTTTCCCAGTGATAAGCATTTCCGCCTTTATATTCGATTAAACAAGCGATCGCTAATTCAAAAGCCCCGGCTATTCTCAAATACCACTGCATCCACTGACCCCGTTCTCGAAAGGCTTTTTCACTCCACAACGCAATTGAAATCCGTTCTAAAATATCATCTTCAGCCGATAGCTTTTGGCGTTTTGCCGATAAGTTAAAAGAAACAGCCCGATCTAATTGATCGAGTTTGATTTTTAAGTTATTATCAGGATGATCTTGGATTAAAGTTTTTACCCCAGAAAAGTCTTGAATTTCTAATAACTGTTCAATTTGGGGTACTTTTAACCGCCATTGCCAATGAGTTCCCGTATGAAAATAGGGTTGAGAATCTTGGCGAGACATATAGACAAATTCAATCGGATTTTTGGCTAACTGCTGTTCAAGTCCCCATAAATATAAAGCACTACTTAAAGCAGGTGTTCCACTACTATGTTGTATGATTAATTTCTGAGCATTAATCTTGACACTATCCGAGGTATTCTCGAAAACAATACCCTTGGAATTAAAGGCAAATTTAGGATTTAATTGTTCTTCAACAAACTTTGCCATTTGATCCCAATTAGCAACCCCATTATCTAAATTTGGATCAATATCTAAAATCATTAAATCATGGGAAATTCCCTGTTTTTGACACCAAGATTGTAAAAGATTTCGCCACCAATATCCATCAGAAGTAATTAAATCACTCAATTCTTGTCCAGAAATATGATGATGTTCAATCCAAGCTTGCTGATTCGTTAAAAGAATGACAAAATGAAGTAGAGTATCAGGTTCTCGACTTTCCCACAGGCTTCTAATTAAAGGAAAATCAATCCGATCTAAGTCGTTTCCTAAGTCTTCGTCATTGCCCTCCGCCATGTATCGAACCTCTTCTAAGGTGTAACAGCGACCGAGTTGCTCGGTTCCTTCCTTTGAATCCACCCTCACATCGTTGTTGCCCAAAATCTGTAAAACTACATTCTTTCTCATATCGCTTAAGTAAGATTATAACTAATTCAGTTTTTATTGAACTTCTATTGAGTTGAAATTTGAAGATTCTTAAGATTTTATTAAGGTAATTGTTGTATTTCTTTGTATTTCTTTATAATAGGAGTAAAATTTTGGGGTTGATATCCTTTGGTAAAAAGGTTCTGAATTTGAGCGATCGCACTTTCCACTTCCGCTTGTCGATTGGCGGCTAAATGCAGTAACGGCCGTTGACTTGTTCTGGTTCCATCATTAAAGAAGAAACAGAGTGGGAGCTAGTTCGGCTACAATCCCAAAAATGGAACCAGAAACTGGACACAAATATTGTTACAATCCTAGCTAACCAAACCTGCTCTTAATGCGCGCACAGCCGCTTGAGTGCGATCATCACAAGCTAACTTATTGAGAATATTACGAACATGAGTTTTCACAGTCCCCATTGATATAAATAATTGCTCGGCAATTTCTTCATTGCCATACCCTTCGACAATCAGTTCAATAATTTCATTTTCTCGCCGAGTTAGCGGATTAAATTGTAATAACTCGTTATCCTCTGGTTTTAACCCATGAATCGATACGGTCGGAATAACACTTGAACCAACAACTGCTTTAAACGGATTATTAAGTCGAGCTAAAACAATCCGTGCTATAGACGGGTCAATCCAGTTCGCGCCTCGGTGAGTTTCCAGTATTGCTTCTAACAGTTTTTCAAATTTCAGGTCTTTCATACAGTAAGAATCTGCTCCGGCTGCAAACGCGGCTAAAATGGATTCTTCTTGAGCTTGCGAGGTTAAAATTAAAACTTTAGGTTGGCTGATAGAGGAATCAAGCTGACAGGTTTGCACATACTCCTTAAACCGTTTAGTTAATTCAATCCCATCGACTAATCCCGGTAATCCTAAATCAATAATGGCAACATCGGGTAGCGTTTTCTCCAATATTGTGATTCCTTGTAATCCATTGCTGGCTTCCGCGATAAACCTGATTTCTTCACAATCTTCCAACGCTGCTTTAATTCCAACCCGAGTTAAGTGATGATCTTCAATTAACACAATACTCACGCGATTCATAATTTTCTCCATTAACAATAACTTGAGATTAAAAGCACATTTTGAAAGCGAAACTTCAAGGTTAGCAATTTTTGTTCTGAGGGAGACACAAAGTAAAAATACTTCCAACCCCCAGTTGTGACGTCACTTCTAAACGACCCGAATGGGCTTGCGCAATACGTTGGGACAGATGTAACCCCAAACCACTCCCGGCTCCTTTTTGATTTCCAGTGCGAAAGCGTTCAAAGATTGCATTTTGCTCTGATTCTGTGATTCCAGGGCCTGTATCTTCGACCTGAATGGAAACGCTTTGAGCATTGTACTCAACAGTGATCTTGACTTGACCGCGCTGTGTGAACTTAATCGCATTACTCACTAAATTCGTCAGAACTCGGCGTAGTTCTAAGCGATCGCCTTGAATACGGAATGACCCTTGTTGGATTTCAAAAATTAAGCTTAAGTTTTTGCTGAGTGCCAACGCCTCTTGCTCTTTAACGACTTCCTTAATGAGTTTGTAAAGATCAAAAGTTGTGATAGCCATTGGTTTGCAACCCGCTTCAAACCGATGCACTTCTAGGAGGGTATTGACGAGGGTAATTAGGTTGTCATTGCTAAGAGCGATGGTATGAAGAGCCTCTTTTACTGTGGGGGGTAAGGTGCCAAATTTTCCTTGCCCTAGTAAAGTCAGCATTTGTTGGGCAGCAATCAGAGGGTTACGCAAATCATGGGTTAGGCGAGAAACAAAATCTTCACGGGCTAAAGCCATCTCTCGCATTGAATCTAGGCTATGCTTGAGACAGAGCAGGTTGCGGACACGGGCAAGTAATTCGTTAACTTGAATGGGTTTCCAGAGAAAATCATCGGCTCCCAATTCTAATCCATTCGTAGAAGGAATGGAGGGATCTGATGCGAGAAGGACAATGGGAATGAAGGGCAATTGAGGGGTAGAACGAATTTTGTAAGTGACTTCATAACCATCTGCATCTGGCATCATCACATCCCATAGAATTAAATCGGGAGGGTGGGTGTTGATAGCGGCGATCGCTTCTTTTCCATTTGAACTGGTGCTAACACAATATCCTTCCTCGGTTAAAATCGTTTCCAAAATCAATAAGGTGTCCGTTTCCGGATCGGCTGCAAAAATTTGGCTGGGTCTATCTTTCATGAATTCAATCTCCTTTCTGGCAACCTTCCCAAACTCACCAGGGAGTCTGTATTGTCCATTGCCTGAATTTCTTGAATGACAGATAAAATCGGTTGAGAATTTTTTAATTGTTTCGCTGCCTTCAGTTTTTGCTCTTTCGTAATCCGCAGTAAGTAGTTTTTTAATCGGTCATAGCACCATCCCAGTCGCACCCCAAGTGCATAGATTCGATCGCTTTGACTAGGTTTTAGGGCTTTTTCTAAGATTGGGGCTAAGGAGGGAGTGTGAGAAGCCGGAATGGTTCGTCTACTCTTTTTCCCCTGTCGATAGCCTTGCCAAAACTCCAGGGAGTAAGATGAAGCATGAATACGAAGTCGATAGTGTTCTACCATTGAAATGAGCCACTCTAAATCTTGTTTTCTTAAAGTAGAAAGGGCATCCTTGGGCTGGTAGTGCCTCCAGAGGTCAATTAAACTTTTTAGCTTTTTCTGAAATCGAGTGAAATGGTCAATGGCAGCCTGGGAAGAAGTCGTCTCTGAAAGCAGCTTGGGTTTGAGGATCTTAATTGACACCATAATTTGTCGATTCCTTGATATCGAAGTTGCTTTTTTCTATCTAATTCCTAAATTAGCAATGGCATAGATTAAGAAAGTTCTACCTTAAAGCTGATTTATTAAAAAAGCGGATACTTTAAAAAAAAGCCGTTCATCTAGGAACCCATAATCTGGTTTCGTTCCTATCTTTTGTTTCCGCTTTTTAAATAGAAACCATAAAAATAAATAATGCCCCATTCATTCTGGAGCATTTTTTAAAAAATATTAAATTTGCCTCAGTTTATATCTAAGGACAGTTGTGGATTTCAATTTCTTTCCCTAGCTAGACAACAAGGATTCTAAGTCTACTAAAAGTTTTTGGAGACGCTTTTGTTTTTTCGGATCGCTCCAAGCTTTTGACTTATTGACTTGGGTGAGTGCGACTTTAATTCGGGTTTGAAGAGAATCTTCGCTTTTTTCGGATTGAGATTCAGATTTTAAGGTTGAAATTTGAGCTTTGATTTGAGTCAGAGACCAATTCTCTGTAATTGCCGTTTCTAGTAAGGTAACTCGTGCCTGTTCATCTTTGACTTTAGCGATCGCACGAGCTTTAGTATATTCAATTTTGCCTTCTCGTAAACTTCCTAAAACTTCTTCAGGGAGCTTCAGTAGAGGCAGCCGATTACTAATAAAAGATTCCCAAGACATCTTACCTAAGTCTTGAAAAACTTGGACGACAACTTCAGATTCAGGTTGAATGATAACGTTATCATTATCTCGAAGCATTTGATTTTGCATTCGATACAGAAGGCGTTCAGCTTCTGGTACAGAACAATCTAGTCGATTAGCGAGTAGCCCTAAAATCCCTTCTGTTTCTTCAATTGGATTCAGATCTTCCCGTTGCAGGTTTTCAACTAAAGCAATTTGTAAAGCTTGTTGTTCTGTCAGTTCTCTGATGATAATAGGAACTTCTTTCAACCCCACTTCTTTCGCCGCTCTTAAGCGTCTTTCTCCCGCTACTAACTCATACTTTCCATTGGGTAAAGGGCGAACTAATAGCGGTTGAAGAATCCCATCAATTTTGACAGACTCAACTAAACACTGCATCGCTTGAGAATCAAAATAGCGACGAGGTTGAGTAGGCGGAAGCTGAATCGCATCAAAGGGTACTGAACTGTTAGGTAAACTCTCAGTCTCGTCATCACCAAACAAGACTGTTAAATTGGCTTTTCCTTTGTACGGCTGATTACTTTTATTGGACATTGAGTTTCTCCATCTTGGCAGCTAAACGATCTAAGATTTTTACCGCTCCATTTCTAGCGTCATAGACAGCTAGGGGAACCTGCTGTTCAGAAGCATCAACAAAAGCGGTTAAGCGAGGAATCGGCTCATAGACCGTTCCCACGGGGGAAAATTGTTCCTGAATTGCGTTTAAAGTGCGTTTATCCTGGGAGTTGGTGGCAGCATAGCGAGAGGGAACAAATCCAGCAATCTGCAAAGAGCGGTTTCCTTTTTTTCGGACTCTGGCGACGGTTTGCAAGAGCAAGTTGGTTCCTTCAAACGCTTTGTAATGAGTTTCAATGGGGACTAAAACATGGGTGGCAGCAACAAGGCTAATGTAGCTTAATAATCCTAAGCTGGGCGGACAGTCAATCAAAATAAAATCATAGTTCTCTCGAATAGGTTCTAGCGCATCTTTCAGACGAACTTCTCGAAAGTCCATATTCACCAATTGGATTTCTGCCACACTCAGGTTAATGTTGGTGGGAGCTAGATCCATGCGATGAACTTCTTTGTGGATGAAGAGGGGTTCTTCATTCACAATGGCATCAAATACGGTTTTTTCCAAGCTCTGAGGGTCAAAGCCCATAAATAAGGTTAAAGACGCTTGCGGATCGAGATCGATGAGCAAAATTTTATTCCCTCGTTGAGCCAGGTGGTAGCCTAAGTTGAGCGTAATTGTTGTTTTGCCCACACCGCCAGCTTGGTTGAACAGCGAAATCACTTTTGTCTGGGTCATCGGCTATTCTCCACTAGCACGCTCATGTTGCGATTTAAAAAGGAATTTAGAGCTACAGTTGGGATTATACACATATCGATTTAAGATGAATATTTCAGAATATTTTGCTGGAAAAATATAATAAATTCTCCGTGACTGTTAATAATATCTCATATCCTGGGAGAAGATGTTGAAGCGAATCGAAATTTTTAGATTTATAGCCATTCAGAAAATTCTAAAGGCGAGATTTGGGTTGTACTGCTACGCGCTAGGGAACAGGGAACAGTAAGCTGCGAAAGGGTTTTAGGATTTGGGAGTGTCCTAACTGTAATGCGTAGCACTATAGCTCTTTCCTTTTAAGCTAGGGGAAAAGAATCAATTATTCCATCTGCCCTATTTCTGAATTCAACTCGGGTAGCTTTAGTCCTGAAGATGGACTAGAAAAGATTGCTGTCGTGATAGGTTGAAGGGTGAGCCAATTATCGAGAAATATAAGATTTATGCTGACAAGGCAGATGCAGCGATTTTCTTCAAAATCGATCTACCAACTTCAACAAATTGGACTAGCCTTTTTTGAAAAAATTGCAACGGATTCTAATTTGGCTGGAGAAACTCAAGATTTTTATCAAGGATTACTGGTTGGGTTAGATTGGGGTGTTAAACTGATCGATCAAGAGCAGGGGATAGAAACTCTAAAAGACTTAGAGGCTAGAATTGCAACTTTTATCAACCTAGATCATACTCCCAGCCAACAGCCACACCCTTCAACGGCAATTCATCGATTATCTTCAGCGTCTATTGCTCAACTGCAACAACAAGGGCTATCTACTGAACTTGATGAAAATATATTAGCTTGTGTTCCTGCTACTGAAACTCAAGATTTCTATCACGGTTGTCTAGCCGCTTTAGATTTTTCTATATCGTTGTCTAAAGAAAAATATGCTTATGCTCAGATTAGTTTGCTTAAGACAAATGCCGCCCATTTTATCGAGTTATCTTCCCAAAGCGATCGCCAAGTAGCTCGTCCTACCCTTCAAGATATGTCTTTAACTCAACCTCGAAAACAAAGAAGATTTAGTTCTCTCCTACCTGTTTATCAGCCAGGAGGAGTAAGTCCAATTTCTCCAGAAACTAACTCCGAAACACTAATTGAGTCGGGAATAAATGACTCAGACTGTCCTGAAGACTCCGAGCAAGTTAGATTAGAGGATGATCCCAAAGATTCAAAAGAGGGAGAAGGTTTGATTGAAGTTGGCAGATCAGCAGAGCAACGATTAGAAATGGAAAGATTATTGGTGGAGCTTTTATTAAAAGAGCATCATCAATTCAAGGGATTAGAACGGTTAGAGTTTATGGAAGATTGGACAATATTGTGGCAGGAAGGAGAATCAATTCGAGTGGTTTCTCAAGTAGATCATCACTTAGTATTCAAGATCAATTTAGAGGGTGAAGTTCAAAATCCTTTATCTAATTTAGATGCAGAAAAGTTAAAGACAAAACTTACTCAGGAAGTGCCAGAACTATTGAGTGAAGTTCAAGTTTTACAGAATAATTTCAACTCAACTATTGAACCGTTAATGTTCACTTTAGAGCGTGAACAAGTTAAACAAGCTGAATTGATTTTACCCATAGCCCAAAAGGTATTTGAATACAAACTGAACTTAGGAGATGAAGGGGTAGAAGAAACGGATGATTCTACTATTATTTCCGTTGCAGAGGTTTACCAGCTAATGGTCACAGATGTTGAAGGGGTTTCTGTATCTTCTGTGAGAGCATCTGGCAGAGGAGAACTGCTGAGAGTGTATGGGGAGCATTTAGTTCTAGCTCAAGGAATTCGATCTGAAGATGTTGAATTTTGGCTTCAAATGGCAGATGATTTGAATACTGTTGAATCCCAACTTGCTTATAAATCAAGGGAGATAGAACTTTGAGTTTTGGCGATCGCATGAATCCTTAACCCTAGAGGTACAGGGGAACATAGAAACTCAATCGTCACAAGAAATTGGGATGTGTTGAAAACAATATCTTAGTCGCAACCTGTAAACCTAACAATCCTTTAAGATTTTTTGCCAGTAAAAATGGCTTGAATTCTTCAAATATCCTACTAACTTTTCCTAGAGAGGTTGATATACTTTACTGGAAAAAAGGGAAAAACCATCATCCGCTTTTGCCGTTAGATGGCACAACAATCGAAACTGGCGTGGTGTAGGAGGTTGATTAATCCGTTCTACTTGTACATTCACGTCGTAAGCAGTCCTGCGAATGAGTTCAAAAATTTCAGGATTCAAATATCGGGGACAATAACCGACAATATGGTGATCTTCTGTGTTGAGGGTCAAAGCCATCTGATCATAAATATTTTGGAATTCATGGGCTAACCATAACTTCTCGTCTGGAACAAAGCAGTTAATTCGTTCAATTGAAGATGGTGGTAAATGTTGCATTCCATCAGGGAAAAAGTGAAGATGATAACGCCCTTCTTCATCGGGTACGGGACAAGGAAAAACAGTCAGTGTATCTGTTTTCCTCTGTCCACCACTACGAGCTAATAAAGTAATTGGTTGACACTCCTCGGTCTAAAGACATGAGGATTCTTCGTTCACAGACCCAACTTGCTCAGACAGGATGACTCCAGCCTGAGTAGAGGTCGAATCTCCCGAAGCGTTCGGATCTAAGATCCAGGTTCCTACGTGACCCGTAGTACCCAAGGCTAAATTCAGGATGTTGATAGCCGCGTTCCAGTCTCTATCTACCTCAAATCCACACTGACAACGGTGGGTTCTTGTCGATAGAGATTTTTTGACGATGGCGCCACAATTAGAGCATTCTTGAGACGTATAAGCCGGATTAACTGAAACAGTGATCTTGCCGAATTTAATCCCAAAATACTCTAACCATTTCCTGAATAGATACCAACCCGCATCATTAATCGACTTAGCCAGACAATGATTTTTGACTAAATTTTTAATCCTCAAGTCTTCATAGGCGATCAAATCGTTAGATTGAATCACGCAACGCGCCAGTCTCTTGGCGTGTTCTTCACGTTGCCTACTTATTTTCAGGTGGACTCGCCCAAGTCGATTAACGGCTTTCTTTCGGTTAGCCGAGCCTTTGCTTTTGCGTGAAACCCGTCTTTGTCGAAATTTCAGACGCTTCTCACCGATTCGATAAAATCTCGGATTCGGTTCAGTCTGCCCATTGCTGTCGGTGTAGAACTCTTTCAGTCCTACATCTAAACCTATCGTTTTACCTGTAGGTTTAGATTCTACTTTCCGATCAGCATTAACTAAAAACTGAACGTAGTAGCCATCTGCACGTCGAACTATCCTCACCCGTTTGATCTGGTCTATTTGGTAGAAGTTTAAATCCCAGGTTCCTTTGAGTTTTAACTTACCTATGCCCTTGCTGTCGGTGAAAGTAATCTGTTTGCGGGTTTCGGAAAGTTTCCATCCGCTCACTTTATACTCAACTGAGCGACAGTTTTTCTTGAACTGTGGATAGCCTTTCTTGCCCGGAACCGACTTTTTGCAATTGCTATAGAACCGAGCGATTGAGGTATAAGCTCTTTCAACCGCTACTTGGCAAGCGTGAGAATTTAAGGCTTTCACAAAGGGAAACTCAGCCCTCAATACGGTGTTATGACGATACAGTTCTTTCTGCCCTACGCCTCGATTGTCCATCCAGAAGCGAATGCACTTGTTGCGAACAAATTGGGCTGTGCGAATTGCATCATCTATCGCAGCATATTGAGTTGTTTTTCCTTTTGCCTTGAACTCTAAAACGAGCATTTGACGTAGACAAACCCTACGGCAATTATCATAACACAATTAAAGTCGCCCTAGAAAGGCGAGGCTTGAAACCCATATCTTTGGTCAAAAGTTAAGCGACCAATGGGAAACCAAGAGCGACTGTTTGGATCTTGCCATGCCAAAATAGATATTTGGAAGTGTTGGGGGGTTGGTTTCCCCCCGTAAGTGTTTTAAAGTTCGGCTAAATCCTCAAGGTATTGTGCAAGTTGGCTTTGAGCCATGCAAACTTGCTCTCCATCTCGCAATAACCAAGCCACTAAGCCATTGTAAAAAGCAGCACCAATCATAATGTCTTCTGGCTTAATGATTCGGTTTAAGTCGAGTGAAAGCAATCTTGCATCAAGAGTTTTAGCTGTTCTCAGATGCTGAATCATTGCCACCTGAGAACAATTAAATTTGTTAATGCGATTCATCGTTCTCAGTATCTCCAATTAGCAATCAAACCCGAAGTCAGATTTAGCGAGTTCCGCTGCTCGTATAAGTTCGATTTCGTCTTGTTCTTCAGGATTAATAGTTTGGGTGGTTTCTTGGCTATGTCGTTTCATCCAAAGCTCACGATAAACCAGTATTAATTGATCATTTTCCGTTGTTTTTAAGGTAGATTTGAGAACGGTACCGTTAGAAGTTTGGATGTAGAAAACAGTTTGGCTGTCGAGGTCTTCTTCAGTCCAGCCAAGGTGTCGCTCAACCAACCCATCCGCATAAACTATCTCAATCACATCAATTTTGAGCCCGTTGCCATCAGTGTAACTACGGGCAATTTTAGTTTCGATGGCAGTGTTAAGTTGTGCCGTCATGAAAGTTAGTTCCTTAGTTAATAAAGAACCAACCGGAAAACAGCTTAGGAAGCTAGGTCGGTTGGTTCGGTTGGTTTTGGGTTAAACAGCAGGGAATTGATCTCAAATAGCGATCTAAATAAAACAACGCGGTAGCGTCTTGATGAACGTCTTGGCAAATTGTGGTGAGCAACAGGTCAGAAAAGAACTCGATGGGAAGGATTAGCGAGCGATCGCTATGAATTCAGTCAATGAATCAACTGAAGAATGCAACCATGAGGCGAACACTTGTCCTCTAACAGCTATTTCAGGATGTTGGATTAAAGTTGTCTTTTCTTAAAGTCGTTAGTGAAGGTTCGTACTATTTTCGCGGCGATCCAATTGCAACCCATAATCTCAGAACAACAAAATCCTAACCTACTAAAATGAGTAGTTTTACTTACTAAAATTGATGTACCGAATTTTGACATGGCTTGCTGTTCCACTGTGGGAAAAACAGAAGGGAAAACAGTGCATAAATTTCCTCTTGTTTGTTTAGATTAGCCAGAAAAATGTCAAAAATGATACCTAATTAGCCGCACTACAACGGGCTACAAAAGGAAATCCAAGGGAAAATAGTGCATTTGTTCCCTACTTTTTCCTCGCTGTTTCAAGTAGATTTTTGAACTGTGTATCGCAACAGAAAGCCACTCAATCTCAAATGTATTTTTTTGTACTACAGAAGTAACAAAGCCAATGGAAAATTTTCCATCAATGCCTGTCGGGATTATCCACTATGTCCTTAGTGGTGGTGGGTGGGTGGGCAAAAAAAGCTTCCCCTATGGTGGGGAAGTAGGCAGTTAGCGTGATTAAGGAGCCATCAAAGATTGTTGTAGGTGTGTGAGCTTAATCCATCTCAATTTCATGATCATCGATCCCGTCATCCAGTGTTAACGCATTTTGGGCAATGACCTTGTTTTGGCGAGCTATCCGTTCGTTGCGGATGCCCCGATGTTTGGCTCGACGTTCTCGAATGGCATCAACATCATTCAGGCCATAAAGAGCTTGTGCAGCCTGCATCAGTTCTTTTAAGGAAGTTGTGCCATAGTCTTCACGAAATTGAGCATTGTGGGTTTCCCAGTCAAAATCGTGGTTATTAAAACGGGCAGCACTCGCAAGCTCACGGCCAGATTCTTCTCTTAAAACTTCTAGCACCATCAAACGTAGTTTTTCGTTATAGCTAATGCACTGGTCTAAAGCTTTGGTATAAGCTTTTTGAGACTTTGTGGTTTTAGCGGAATGGAACTTACGATTTTTAGAAGTTACAATCATTTTGATCTTCCTATTCAAATAATGTTCACACCCAAAGCAGCGATCGCTGTCTTCTTATGTTCAATTTTAAAATTAAAGTTTTTTGTATGATAGCGATCGCTATTTTCGATTTGTTGAAAATTAATTTAAAATTTATCATTAAAAAAAATTACCCTACCTTAAGGTAGAGTAATAGTCAAATGGATATGAAATGATAGGTACGCTTCATGAATCAAATCAGAGCAGAAAATTAGTTATTCTAAATCTTCCTCCTCCTCCTCATCTTCATCATCTTCATCTTCATCATCTTCGTCTTCATCATCTTCGTCTTCTTCCTCAAAGTCATCGTCTTCTTCGTCTTCCAAATCTTCTGGTTCCTCATCATCATCATCTTCCAAATCATCAATATCATCATCATTGTTAGATTGCTCTTGCTGAAGATAACTATTGCGTTTGGCAAGGGATTCTTGATTGAATTTAACGAGGCTTTTAATGGCTTCTTGAGGATCTAACTCGAAAACATCGTACAGTTTTGCCATAACCAAAGCTAAAGTTTCGATATCATGACGCAGGGCATCCGGTTGTCCGAACAAAGTAGGGAACACTTCATTATTCCAACGTTGCCAGTTCATGGTTTTGCCACGTTTTTTCAATTGAGCAGCAATATCCAAACCGATCTTTTCTTTAATGGCATGACCGATTTTTGTTTGAAGACGTTTTTCGCGAAGTTGCAGCTTCACGCCAAACTTTTTAACAATGGTCGTTCTGACTCGCTCAAGCAGTGCGTTAGCTTGTTCTTCAACTGAAACAGCCGAACGACGGATTCCATTCCCATTGCTAGGAACAGGTAATCCGGTGCTTTTTGATTTAGGAGTCACACCGTTGGTTTTTCCATTGAAAGTTCCCGCGCCATTAGATGTGCGAGAGTTATTTTTATTCGTTGTAGTTACCATGAAGTTCAATTTAATTTAATTACTTCGTGGCAATCTGCGCCGCTAGGCGCTTTCAAATTTCCCAATTTATTATTAATGGTTAATTTAAAATTAATTAAAATTCTTTTTGATTTTATCATTAAATGATGGAGTTAAAATATTCATCTAACTTAAGGAATAAAAGCTAAATCAGTTATATAGAGCAAGAGAGGGATGGGAAATACCGATTAAGAAAGCTCAATAGGAAATAGTCTGCTTAATACTTCCTAATATTTTATGATCTATCCTTTTCAAAATTGGCTTTTCTTGGCAAACCGAGGAATCAAGATAGTGGGATTAGAATACTGTACAACGGATCGAGTCAGGATTTTAACTCACTTCTATGAATGGGGTCAAAATCTACAACTGCCTGTTTTATTTTGGAATTGTGGCTACCGATGTTTTCAGCAAGTTAGTTGTCAAGATAAAGGCGGGTGCCGCTTAGAGAATACTAATTTACAAGCCAACTCCGATCCGCTTTTAGATTTATTAGAAAATCAAACCGAAGGAATTTTTATTATTGAGGGAATTTTAGAGTTATCAGGAGCAGATCTGACGGATAAACAGCGTGAATTTCAACTGGTTAATGCTTACTATCACTTATCAGAAAATAAGCATCGTCAGTTCTGGGTTTTATTGGAAAATAATATCAATTTACCTGCTAATTTACAACCTTTAATTCCAGTGCTGAAAGCTCCTATTGCGGATCGAATTTGGGTGCAACAAAAAGTTGCTTCATTTTGCCATGACACTTTCTCGATGCTGGGAAAAAAAGATACTGCTATTCAAGAAAGTTTAGTGCGAGCTTGTCTAGGATTGGCACAAGGAGAAATTGAGTTAATTTTACAACAGAGTCTAGCATTTACTAACAGTTTTGAAGACCTAGCTGATTGGGTACTCAACTACAAAGTTAACAAATTGCAAGGGCGAGGGTTAGAGTTAATTTCTGAACCGGATGTTGTGCAAGCCGGAGGGTTAGAATTGCTAGACGAGTTTCTCTCAAAAGTTGCTTCTTTACTCAATCCAGAAGCCGAGAAATATGGGCTTAGATTTCCCAAAGGAATGATTCTTTGGGGGCCACCTGGCACTGGAAAAAGTTTGAGTGCCAAGTTAGCCGCCAAGAAGATGGGAGTGCCTTTATTAGCTGCTGATTGGGGCGCAATTATTGGTTCCCTAAAGCCAGATTTGGCACTGCGCGAGTTGTTAGAATTGGCTCAAGCTTTAAGCCCAACAATTTTGTACTGGGATGATTTTGATAAAGGGTTTGCAGGTTGGAATTCTAATACGGATGGTGGAGTTTCAAGGCGCTTATCGGGGAAACTATTGACTTGGATGCAGGAAGTACAACAGCCGATTTACATGGTAGCAACGGTTAATCGATTGGGGATGTTACCCCCAGAATTAATTCGTCGCTTTGATGATATTTTCTTCGTTGATTTACCCCATGAAGGGGCAATGTATGACATTTTTAACCTACATTTGCAAAAGTATTTCCTAGAGTTTCGCAATTCTTCTCAATCTCCTTGGACAGATGAGGAATGGCGAATTTTGTTACGGGATTATCGGCTTTGCACCCCTGCTGAAATTGGCAATGCCGTTAAAAAATGTGCCGAGGAAATTTACTATCGCAACTATCAGCAAGGGAAACAACCGGAACAATTAAAGATCACTTTAGAAGATTTACGACAGCAACGTGATCAATTTACACCAGCTTTGATTCGAGATGAAGAACAGATTTTAGCAATTCGTAATCAAGCAACTTATGCCCGTCCGGTGGCGGGTGTAGATGTTTCAAAATTTGCGATTCCTCCTCAAGAATTGTTTGGCTAGGATTACTCAAACAAATTCTTTTGTTGATAGGTTGGGGTGGGTTTGCTTTGTTGTATAGTTCGGGAGAGAATCTGATGGCTGAAAGTCTTGGTCAATTCTTGAAGATTATACATTGAGTGGCTCAACTCCCCTAATGTAATAGATTGATAGCGTTGCACTTGTTCAGTATTATTCGGCTCGATATAATCTGGCAGTTCAATGATGTCTACAGGTTGGTAATCTAAGGTTTCAATATACTGGTTCCAGTGGATTCCAAATTGTTCAATATTCTTCTTAATTTGTTCGCTTAGGCAATCTAATTGCAGAGAAATCTGAAGGCGAGTTTCGTAGCTGGCTTTTTGCCAAAAAATCGAATTCACTAAATGTTTTCGAGCCGTCGCTAAGGTTGAAGCAAGTTCTAAATAAGCTAAGGCATCATATTTTTCAGAATGTTCTGGCCCAGCTTGGAGGAAGTTTTTAACTTGATGGTAAGCGCAGTGGATTAAAGCTTCATCAACGGTTCCATAAAACGGACTTGTGCGAGGGACAGGCATAAATTTTCTCTCAACTTGTCCCTCTCAGTCCCCGTTATGGGGATGAAATGGAAAATTTTCCATTTCAAAAACTTTCCGCTTTCTAAGCACAGTTTGTTGCAGAAATTAGTATTCGTTGCTCTCCATTAAAGTTCCAACTCTCCAAGTGGTATTAACATCTTCAGGACTGTTAGCGCCAATTTCTTCCCCTTTAAGCCAAGCGGATTTCTCAAAATAATCAATTTTGAAAAAGTAGCGATCGCCATCTAATTCTAAAGTCACAAAATCTCGTTCTCCGTAAGGGTTATTATCGGGTGAAAACGAGTTAAATTCTTTCAGCAATTGGAGAAGTTGTTGTTGCTGTTGGGGAGGTAGAAGCCCAACACTATGGGACAAATGAATAGCCCCAACTTGTGAATTTTGAGAGCGTAATTGATCATTAAGACGAGCAATTTGTTCAGCTTTTGTTAAGGTGTCAGTCATATTTTTTTAAACAATCTTCACCCTCAATCGGCGCGTTAGCGCGGAAGTTAGGTGAGATGAAGAGCTTCCCAACCCACAATAATCCCAGAAAATGAACTGCGATGGCGTAGCCGCCGCCTGTCGGCATCGCTTAAACCCACCTATTCCAAAAAAAGGAAAAAAGGCAAACGGAAGGGACATGGTGGAAAATTTTCCACCATGTTGACCTCTCATCGGATAATGCGGCTAATTTTGGACATCTGCAATTAAATTGACTAAAGGCATTGAATAATAGAAAAATCTAATTAATCTATAGAACCCCTCTAAAGTGTACATTTGCTCAGAAATGACATATACGCTCTTAAGTCAAACTCAACGCCAACGGGTCAGTGATGGAGTCGTAACCTCTCTATTGAGCGGTTGCGAATCCTCACCCAGACAACTCGTGCTAATCTGGCCCCAATTGGGAGATTTCGATAGCTTGGAGTATGCTTGGTGGTTAAAAAGAGAGGCTAAACAGCTTCAAGCGCAAGGAATCGCAATCCGGGCCGTAGGAATTGGCGATCGCACTTCAGGACAGCGATTCTGTGACTATACAGGATTTCCCCCAGATTGTTTATTTGTTGACCCCACCGCCGACCTGCATCAAACCCTGAATCTTTATCCAGGTCTATCCCTCAAACTCCCCGGTTTATCGCCGGGTGTCAACGCTTATCTCAACTTAATGCTGATGTGTGCTGGAATTGGTAGCCCAGGGACTCTAGCGGAAGTATTCCGGGGCTATCGGGGTGATAAAAAAGCCCCTCAATTAATTGGGGATGAAGAAATTGTTCAAGCTCCTCCTTTACCCCCACTCAAAGGTTCATTATTCAAACTAGCAGGAGGTCGTGGTTTTCAGCGTCCCTTTGAGTTAGCCACGTTGCGACTGCGAAATATGGGAGAAGTGCTAAGTCACTGGAAAAGTTACGTTCCCGATTCAGCTTATCTAACCCAACGAGGAGCCACTTTCTTATTTAATAGTCAAGGAGAATTACTCTATGAGCATCGAGACCGCGCCATTCTGGGCTTCGCTGCCGAGATGAGTAATCCGTTATCTTTTCTCACAGATTTTGTTAATAATAAAAAAAAATAAAGCGCAAAAACTATTTCCTCGGTGGCGAAGGTAAATTAGGAATAAAACTCTTGCCATCAATTAATCCTAATCCATTGGCTTCCAATCGCTGCCAACTGTCATACAAATCCGTTAAATTACTCGCCACCCGTCCCGATAAAAAATCCCGATCTGCCATTGAAGTTGCTTGATTCTTCAAACATATCCTGACTGCATAATTATAAATTGCCCAATCCTTACGAGTCAACTCACTCAACCCTTTGGACAACTCCCCATCTCTGACCGAAGGCAAACTTTCAGTTGAGTTTCCCCAAATTTGTTGCTCAAACTGTTGAAGAAACACCTCAATTTCATTCTCAGCACACCGAAATAGAGAAACACAAACTCCTTTCGGAATCACAGTTGGTAAAGTCTGCCGAGTATGAAATTCAAAAATCTCCAACAAATCCGCATCATGTAAAATAAAAATTCCTGAATCATTGGGTATTAAACCCGAATCCAGATGTTCTAATTGGGGAAGAATCTCTTGAATTTCAATAGAATCTGAAAATTGATAAACCGTATAATCGGACGAATCTGGATACAGCGTGTGCTTCAACCAATTGATAAAATAAGCAGGAGATTTAAAATGGGCTTGAGGAAAACTAACTCTATTTTCAGCTTGAGAATTTGAAGATAAGGGTTTATGATTGTCAGGCTTTAGAGAAGGAGAAACTGCACCTCTCAATTGAGACGGTAACAACTCCTGAATCGAGCGCACATACAAACTTTGCAAACGCAACATTGTCCCCCCATCCGAAAAAATCAAATCCCCCTTACCTAATAACCCCGTACAAAGCTTTCCCCATTCCTCCACATCCAAAATCACCGCTCCCGCCTTTGCACTTTGCAACCTCAACCCCAACCGTACCCCCATATTCACCTTAATCTTCGTACTTACCACATCCGCCTTCGGGTACTGAGTAAACAACACCAAATGAATCCCCGCCGCCCTCGCTAAAGCACCCAGCCCCTCCACTAAAGCTTCAAACTGCCCCTTTACCTCTTTATCCTTCGTCAAATACTGAATTTCATCAATAAAACAAACAACCCGCGGCAACCGCAACTTTGGCTCCACCTTCGGGTTATAATCCTCCAAATCATTCGCCCCCACCTGCTCAAACCGTTCATATCGTTTCTGTTGCTCGGCATCTAAATTCTCCAACAAATTCAACGCACTATCCGTATCCCGACAAACCGGATGCCATAACCAAGGCAAAGCATCAAATTCCTGTTTAGCAAACGTGACTCGTTTAACATCAATTAAACACACCTGAACCCGTTCAGGAGGATAGCGTAAAATCAAACTGGCTAACATCGCCTTCTGTGCTTCCGACTTCCCCGAACCCGTTGCCCCTCCCCCCAAAACATGACAAGTATTCGGGTTGGCTAATTCAATTTCTACCAATTGCCCATATAAATTTACCCCCATTGCCATCCGCACAGGTTCTTCATCGGGTAAAAATTGATAAGAAATGTAGTTTTCCAGAGGGCAAAACTGTCGTTCTTGTTCACTCAAATTCAGGTCGAACGCCACCCCTTGCGTCAAAGCATGAATTAAAGGCGGTTGCGATAAACCCAAAGCAATTTGAAGATCCCGTTCTCGATTTTTCAGGTCAACCACCTTCACCTTCACTTGAGCATTCACCACCGGTTTGAGTACCAACCGTTGAGTAGTTGGCCCTCGATGTCCCTCCACCCAATCACAAGGCAAATTGTAATGCAGTAACGCTTCAATTAAAGCTTGTCCTATAGGTGCTAAAGGATGATTATTTGGGGGTAAGGTAACAGTGTTAGAAGCCGCAGGTTGTAAAGATTCAGTTGGATAAGAAGACTGTTCAAGCATCGCTTCCATCACCCGTTCCCGTTGAGTTTCTTGGTAATAGCGAGTCACCGCCAATTGATGTTGATAATCCTCCTCTTCCTGTTGCTCCTCAGCCCGTACCAAGGGTTCTAATTTACTAATCCGAATGGCATGGGATAAACTTACCCCAGACAAAACAATACCACTGCCCGTTAACGCTAATTGCAGCACTTTTAAAGCCGTGGTATTTCTCGGTAAAACAAACGGAGGAATCAATAATAGTAAACTCCCCAAAAATAAATATAAACCACTAATTTTATAAGCGGATTCCAGCGTTTGATTAATTAAGCGACTGCGGTAATTCAGTTGTCGAGGTTGGAACATAATAACATAAATCCTAACCCAAGATTAAACTTAAAAACGACTTTCCTTTTTTAATTAGTTTTGAACCCACCGACTCAACAGCCAGAGCAAAATCCCTATCACAGTAGATAAACCCGTAAAGATAAGAATTCCATAAAGTTCCATTAGTTCGATTTTCAGTATCTTAACCCAAGCATCATCTCCAACCCAACCGACTATTTGAGCTAGGATAAATGCAATTAAAAAAAAACAGCGATCGCTAACCCTGCTGTATTTAATTCACTGGCGATCGCTAATATTAATGTTAAGCTAATACCCATCAGGAATAAATTAGCTCCGATTAAAAGTTGGCAAGGAAGTGAAGCTCGTTTCCAATTCATCGCTCTTATTCATTCTCCCAGGATTTTTGGATTTGCTGACGATACTGAGCAATTTTGTTAACGGCTTGTTTGTTAGCTTGATCAATATTGAGAGACATTTGAGCATATTGAGGTCGAAGTCTATGTAATTTCTGAGCATAATTGGAATTAGCCCCTAATTTTTTAACTTCATTACCTGCAAGTTGACCTTTATAAGCATAATGAGCTAAATGAACCGTTGTATCCGCATCATCAATTTGCTTAAGGGCTTGATAAGATTCTTGAGTATGTTTGGCAGATTCTTTTCTCTGTTTCGCTACTTGTTTGAGAACCACTTTCTCCTCTTTAGAAAAATAGCGAGGTGAATCTAAAACAGGAACCGAACGAATCGAAGCAAAATTACCTGGATTAGTGGGCGAGAAAACAGTGGTATCTGTTGGTTGAAGTACCTGGGATTTATCAATTTGATGAGAGCCATAACCCGAGTTGTTTCCACTTCTTATTCGGCTCCAAGCCTCTAAAATTCGATTAAAAATTCCCATTGGGATCTCTCCTCAAAAATTGAATCCAAACCCGAGTACAAATTAGCTCAATCTGGACTCGATTTGTTTGAACTTGAATCTGTCGTCGCCCCAGGATGTAACCGATACTGGCTGACATGACACTAACAGCAATAATCAACAGCCATTGGGTTGAAACTATAAAGCGAATGGGGTTAATCAACAATTTTAAGGAAGTTGAAATCGCCACTTTGTAATCATGAAAAACCAAAATCATCAACGTTGTTATCAAAGTAACGGCTATCGAAAGTTGTCGAACTTGCTGTTGTCCGCGTTGTTGCCGTTTTCGAGTGTATTCATTCATTAAGACAACCCAAACATCAACGCCGAGGTCATACTGACAGGATATACAGAAGTCGGCTGAGACCAATAATGTTGTAGTTGATTGAGGAGGTTTTTGAGGTGTTTCATATCCTGAGATGGAGTAGAAGTAGACAAGGAAGAAAGGGTATTTTTGAGTTCAGCTACTATACCCAGCAAATCTTGTTGCTGAGAAAGCTGGGTGTGTTGGAGGCTTAACAGTTCCTCCAACAACGTTTGAATTGCATCGGTATGTTCACTCGCGTCAAGATGCGCTTTTAAGCGCCCGAAAGCAGTTGAGCACTTGCCCTCCCAATTGAGCTTGCTGTGTGGGAGATTCTAAGTTACGGCGCTCTTGTTTGCCTTGTTGGGCGGCGGTATTGAAAGCCGCTACAAACTTTGACACCGTATCCTCAAGTTTGGCATTGCCCTTATCAGTAGACCCAAACCCAAAAACCTCTAAAAGAATCTTGTCATCAAGCATTTCTTGAATTTTGGGAGCCACCGTTTGAGCAATTTGGGAGGTTTTCTGCTCCCAACGTTCATACAACCCCGCACCAGAAGAATCATACACAGAATGAGTTGTAGTATTGGCATTCACTTGACTTTGTAATTCTTCAATCCACAATCCAATGGCTTCTTCAATTCGGAGTTGTTTCCGTCCTTCACTGCGACTATCACGAATTGCAATAATTTGATTCAGCCAAATGGTCAATTGTTCAGAATTAACTAATTCCAAATTCATCCGAAACTTTTGGCACAACTCACTGAGGATATAACAAATTACATTACTCCCCACGGCTTGTCCTTTGGAGGTCACCGATTGACCTAACTGTTCTAAATCAATGCCATATTGGCTGTAATCCGTTGAAGTTCCATTAGTTGTGTTTGTCATATTTAACCTCGATTTTGACGTTTAGATAAATTGCGAACTCGGTCTAATAAATTGGGGCTATAAGCGAGCCATTCATCAGGATTAAATCGACCCCACCTGACTTCATCAAGGGCTTTTTTCTCTCCCAGGGTTAGGGACATAATCCGAAACGCATCGAGAATTTTTTTGCCTTCTTCTGAAATTAAGGTTCCGTATTCCCCTTCATTGAGTTGAGGCATGACCGCTTTTAAGAGGCGATACACTTTACGGAATTGGGGACGATTAACATTCCACAGGCTCGACTCATAAATGACTTGTTCGGGGTAATAGGCTCTGTTGTTAACAAAGACAACTCTGGGGTCAATAATTTGAGCTTCTTTGATTTCTAAACAGATTTCGATAGTTTCACTCATTCGACTGATTTAAGTTTGTTTAGGGGTGAATCTGAGTCAATTCTAATTTCTCAAATCTTAGAAATTGAATTTAAGGTCAGAAAGAACCCCGTTCAAACTAATTTCCATTGGTCTTGGTGAACATCCTATTAAAGAAAGCCGATAACTGTCAATTTATTGCTGTCATGAATACGGTATTTTTCTAATTCAATTGAGGCGAGATTTGCTGAGTCAGCAAGAAGTTGTTCTTGGAGGTGAAAGGCTGTTTGTTAATTGGGGGTTTTGCTGAGTGCTGAGTGCTGAGTCAGCAGATTAGAAATAGGGGGAGGAATTTAGGAAGGTTTAAGAGGAGTTGGGGAATTTTAAACAATTGTTGGAGATGGGGGGAAGGAGCAAGCGATCGCCTAAACAAGTTTATAATTTCAGATTAAGCTTCTCTGTGGCTATTAATCTTGAAGGCGTCCTAAAGAGATTGAGTTAGAGATTGGCATAAAAAAATCTCCTTAGCTTTAAGGAGACAGAGCGTTGAGGTTGAAAATCAATGGAATTGGAGTTAACCTAGTTATTCAGGTTTAGGTTGTGTAACAGTCTGAACAATCCTGCCGTGATAAATAATTTGTAGGAGTAAGTCTTGTTGTCTAAGCATTAATTGAACACTTTCTGGGCAAGATTTAAAATCCGTTTCAACCCATCTGTAAATCATTCGTTCTTTGCGTCCGGTAATTTGACAGAGTTCTCGAACACAAGCGGCTGTGTACCCCCATTCTTGAGGTTGAATATTGTGGAGAATTGGAACCCAACGCGCACAATATTCTGTGGGGTGGAGAGGAACGGATAACAACTGACGAATTGTGCGAATTTGCCGTAATTTTTCAGTTTTAATTGATGGGGACTTGTTAGGAAAGTATTGGGGCTGCATAGTTTTTATAAAGAGTGCGGAGGGCAAGAAGTAGACGGTCGATGATTGAGTTAAGTAGGTAGGCGGGATTAAGCTAACAATATGTAAAGAACCTCGATCGGCCATTAGAGAGCGTTAGAGCGGTTTACAATCGTTTACATAGTGGCGTTTTATAGATCCTACCTACTTAGAACTGAGGAATTAGAGGTGAGAAAGATATTATTTAAGGCTGAAAAGATAAAAGTTAAATTTAGGGGAAATTAAAATAAAATCCAGCAAAAAAAGAATTTAAAAAGTCCAGATTTTGAAAAGATATTAAATTTTTCAATCAATCACATAGCCGATTTAATAAGTTTTAACTCTTTCTTTTTTCTTGTTCTTTAGCCTTAAATATACAGGTACTCACTAACAATCCCCCAACTCCGCACTCTTAAACCAGAGGTTGGAGTTGGCAAGGTTCAAACAGTTCTTGGTAGGTTTGTCCGCTAACAGGATGGATGATGCTGACCCACCAATAACCGGGACGCTGTTGATATGCTTTGTGGATGGTTCCTTGCATCCCGGTGAAGATGTTTTTGGGGTCAAAGTTGACTCGCACTTGAACACCTGGTTGCAGGTGGGGCTGGATTTGTTGATTAAGGCTTTCGCGCCATTGCAGGAGTTCTTCAAGTTGGGCTTCTAATTGCTCGGTTGTGGAAGTTTGTTTAAGTCGGACGTGACCCGGCTCACTGAGTAACGTTTCTAAGTGCTGTTGTTGTTGAGCAAGTTGTTGTTTGAGATGTTGATTTTCGCTTTTGAGAAGACTGAGTTGGCTTTGAGCTTGTTCAACACCACTCATGCGCTCGAACGTCCATCCGGCTTTAACATCGTTTTGGTCAAGTACGCCAAGCCATTTGGTTTTGGGGCGGTTGTAGGTGTCTAATTCGAGGATGAAGTCATCAACAACGCCTTTGTGTTCTGGGGAATAAACTCGGATGCGATCGCCCACTTTTAATTCACTTAAGGGAACTGGGACGAACTTGGGTTTGAATACGGTGGGTTCGTGGTCGGGGGAGGAAGTGGGTTGTTGCAGTTGAGCAATGAGTTCGTCTTTTTGCAGAAGTTGGGTTTGCAATTGTTCGAGTTGTTGCAAATAGGTTTGGGAAAGTTTTTGCTCTAGGTGTTCAAGTTTTTGCATCAATTCAGCGTTTTTTTGACGTTCGGTGGCTAATGCAGCTTCAAGGTCGTCTGTGGGAGTGCTTTGAGGTTGTGGCGGGATAACAATGGCTTGGGGGTCAAGGTGAGCGCACAGATGTTTGATTTCTTGTTCGGTTTGTTTGATGTTATGGATTAATTGGGCTTCGGCATCCCCTGTGACAGCTTCAGAGAGTTCTTGTTCAAGTTGGACTTTATGCAGGGTGAGGCGAGCTAGACGAAGGGCGGTTTCAGAAGGCTGTTGGGGTATTTTTAGGTCATTCTTGGGAAGTTGAGAAGGTTGGGGGGTGTCTGGGGTTTTTTGAGGCTTGAGTAAAGTTTCAATCGCTTTCAGGGTGAGTTTTTGACCGGAGGTTAGAACAGTTTTAACTAGTTCATCGTTGCCACGGGCAAGAAGGGCGATCGCACTGGTAGCCCAGCCCATCATATTGTCTACAAGTTCGGGCAAACGATCGGCCAGTTCTACGATTTTCAGCCAGTTACGGATTTGCTCTTCGGCATCGGGGAAGTAGTGACTCAGCCATGCTCGAAATTGTTTGGCGGTGAATTGTTCTCGTAGATGGCTGATGCGACGGGCGAGGTCTAGGGCTTGAGTATTGAATTTTCGTAAACACAACCGGATGTTGGAAACGAGGGATTCGGCTTCGTTTTGCAGGGCTTCGGGGATTTCCCCGTAGTGGAATCGAGGTTCAAAGCCCAGAGTAGCAATTGATAGGGTAGTCATGATAAATTAAAGATGATTTTTTATTTGAAAGGGCTCTCCGAGTGTCGGAGGGCTTTTTATTTTTGCCTTCCCAGTTACGAAGAAGCTGAAGACGGCTGGTTGTTTTCTGCTTATATTAGCATAATATCACATTTAGAGATATATGTGAATAATGTGATTATTGTGAAACTTGGGAAAAAAGACACACAGAGTTACACTGAATAGCTGGAGATTGTCTAAACAATGCTGTGGCAGCACAAAAAAAACGAATTACGGTTGAAGTTGATGATATCTATGAGCTAATAGAACAGATGGCTGATGAAGGCCGTCGTTCTAAAGGTGCCCAAATTAGGCTCTTGGTTGATGAAGCCTTAGTAACTAGGGGATTAATTGAGACGCGCCCTGGAGTTAAACCGTATCAAAGCGATAGTGAAGTTGATGAGGTTCGTCTTCAACCGATTACTCTACTGATCAATAAACTGATTGAGGAAGAAATGCCTACTGATAGTGAAATTATCACTTGTGCAAATTTATTAAAAATTGATTCTAAAAAAATTACGGTTTTGTGTAATTTAGTTGTTAATAAATAAGGGGTTACAAGATTAATTATTTATAAAAAATTATGTGTAAATTATTGATTTATGAATCTCCAGTTTTTACATTCTCTATATAGTAATTTTTTGAAAGAAACCCTTTTCAACTAACCTCTCAAATTGTTTTTGCATCGCTTTTGCAGCCACTCGATCAACGAGAAGAACTCCTGCTTCAATATTGCGTTCGTGTGCCGCTTCTGTAAAATTAGCAGAAGTAATAAACAAACGTTCTTCATCCACAACAACACACTTGGCATGGAGACAGGCTCTCGATTCACGGGTTGGAAAAACCGATCGCGGATCATAAAAAACCTCTGGCAACCGTAGCCCCGGCCAAATATTATTCCGAAACTCCTGAGCAAATTCCTTCAGTAAATCTGTGTCAGAAATACGACTTTTATAAGGTCGTTGTACATTCAAAAATAGTTTGACCTGCAAATGAGGGTGGGCATCCATTCGCTCGGCGAGAATTTGAAATAATTTCTGTGCTTTTTTACCTCGATCAATGGCATAGCTGGCAATCAAGATGCTATATTGAGCAGTGGCGAATAATTCGCGCACGACAATAAGTAGGTGGGCATAAATAAACACAAGATGTGATCTAGGTCTAGCAAGCTTTTGAGCTGCGTCTATTTTACGTTTAATTTAGCCTCCCTACTTAGCCATTGTTTATCAGTCTTATGGTTTGGCAGCGGTAAGACAGTGGACTGGGAAAGGCTTTCAAACATCGACTACAGCTTAAAACCGGATGAGCAACGATTTTAATAGGGTTTCCAGTTAACCTTCAGCAATACACCACACTTAGATAAGTAAACACCGTGATTTTACCGTCAATGTCTGCCAGGTCGATGTAGTGATCGCTCACCTGACGCAAAGCATGACTGATTATGGGAAAATGGAATCTAATAGCTCACTGTGGGATTAGGGAGAGCAGAACAATGACTAAGAGCGCTCCGAAGCGAGTTGATAAGACACAACGAGTTGATAAGACACAAGAGGAGATTCTGCTAAAGAATCACGAGCAGGTTGGCAGAGGACTGATTTTTCTTGCCCAAGGACTCCAGCCCTTTGTCGAGAGTCAGATGGAAAAGTTTCATGGCGATGACTGGGAAGAGGTTGCTAAGGAATGTCTGGCGGATAAAGATTTTCACATTGAGAGCGATCGCATCAACCTGGAGGATTCCCAAGCGCTGATTCAGGTAATTATCAACCAACGGCAAGAGGCGTTTGAGCAGCCAGCCCTGAGTGGTGACGATATCAGCTTAGTGTTTGAGTTAGCAAAGGTTCGCCGGAAGTGGGCGCATCCAAAACTGAGAAGCTGGAAAGATCTGAAAATATTTGATGCTAACTATACTTACCGAGCGCTGGACAGTATTCGCTTGCTGCTTACTGCTATCTCTACTGAGGAGGCGGCAAAAAAGGTGGAAGCGCTGATTCAGGAAGTGGTACCGTTACTGCAAGGGAAGAGTCAGGCTGAAGACAAGGAACAGCAGAAGCTTATTGAGGAGAAGATTGAGGGGTTTGTCGGGCGTGAATTTGTGTTTGAGGCAATAGAGAAGTTTCTGACCAGCCAGCCCAACGGCTACTTTATCATTGAAGGCGAACCCGGTATCGGCAAAAGTGCAATTCTCGCCAAGTACGTTCAGCAGACTGGGTGTGTGGCTCATTTCAATGTTCGTTACCAAGGCATCACCAGCGTTGAACGATTCCTCAAGAATGTCTGCACCCAACTGATCTCCCGCTACAATTTGCCCTACTCCTCGCTACCATCCGACGCCACGCGAGACGGTCAATTTTTCGCTCAACTGCTGGGTGAAGTTAGTGCCAAACTTAAAACAGGCGATCGGTTGGTAATTGCAATTGACGCACTGGATGAGGTAGAATGGACTGACCACACTGGTGCAAATCTCCTCTACCTGCCTACTAGGTTGGACAAGGGTGTCTACTTCGTGATGACGCAGCGACCTGGCACTCTACCCTTAACTGTTAACACGCCACCGCATCGATTCGACTTGATGCAACATCAAGAGCAAAGTTTACAAGACATCCAGACTTACATTCGAGGCGAGGTCAATAAATCATCTCGGCTTACGGCGTGGATTGATGAGAAAGGGCTGACGCTAGAGGAGTTTATCACCCAGCTTGCTAACAAGAGCGAGAACAATTTCATGTATCTCAAATATGTACTGCCGGATATCAAGAACGGCAAGTACAAAGATCTTAGTATTGAGAGTTTGCCCCAAGGGTTGCAGGCTTACTATGAAGACCACTGGCGGCACATGGGGATGATGACTGAACCCCTGCCAATGCACAAGGTTGCGATCGTGTATTTCCTAGCTGAACTCCGCGAACCAGTGTCACGCCGGATGCTTGCTGAGTTATCTGGTGAGAAGGCTGTGACGGTGCAGCAGGTACTTAACGAGTGGAAGCAGTTTTTGCGCGAAGTGCAGGTTGATGGCGAAAGTCGCTATAGCGTTTATCACCAAAGCTTCTGTGATTTTCTATATTGCAAAGATATTGTTCAGGCATACGGCGATGACTTTTCTGAAGAAAATTAAAGCTCGAATTGTTGATAAGTTTAGCGGGGGTGTGGAAACCAAAGAGATCGGGAAACAGTTAGATAGCCTGGTGCCTGAAGATAGAGACTATGCCTTGAAGCACTTACCGTATCACATGGTTGAGGCTGGTCGTTTCGAGCAATTGCACCAATGGCTGACTGATTTTGATTTTATCGAGACTAAGGTTTTTGCTTTGGGGGTACAGGCGCTTATTGAAGATTATGATTTGGCTTTCAATGCTGATGTCTTGCTCAATGGGGAGAAAACGGACACTCTGAGATTGATTCAAGGGGCACTTCGGTTGTCAGCACACATTCTAAATCAGGACAAAACACAACTCGCAGGACAATTGTTGGGGCGTTTGCTGCCTTTTGAAGTGCCAGAAATTCAGGCAATTCTAGAACAGGCAAATCAGTTGAAGGGTGTACCTTGGCTTAGCCCATTAACTTCTAGCCTGATATTACCTGGAGGCGCTTTGCTGCGTACTCTCAGAGGTCATTTTGGCTGGGTATGGGCAGTCGCCATCACTCCTAATGGCAAACAGGTAGTTTCCGCTTCTAGTGATAGCACCCTCAAAGTCTGGGATTTGGAGACTGGTAGGGATCTGAGAACTCTCACAGGACACACCAAAACAGTACGGGCAGTTGCCATCACTCCCAATGGAAAACAGGCAGTTTCAGCTTCAGAAGATTACACCCTTAAAGTTTGGGATTTAGAGACTGGTAATGAGCTAAGAACTCTCATAGGACACACCAAAACAGTACGGGCAGTTGCCATCACCCCTAATGGAAGAAAGGCAGTTTCAGCTTCAGAAGATTACACCCTGAAAGTTTGGGATTTGCAGTCGGGGGTGGAACTGAAAACGCTATCGGGACACATTTGGTCGGTAAAAGCGGTTGCTGTTACTCCTGATGGACAACAAGTAGTTTCTGCTTCAAAGGATCATACTCTCAAAGTCTGGGATTTGCGGTCGGGGTCGGAAGTGAAGAGTTTGTCAGGGCATAGTTGGTCGGTAAATTCCATCGCCATTACTCCCGATGGTCAACAGATAGTTTCTGCTTCATGGGATTGCACTCTTAAACTCTGGGATTTGCACTCAGGAAAAGAGCTGCGTACTCTCACAGGTCATACCAAATCAGTTCAGGCAGTAGCCATCACTCCCAACAGTCAACAGGCAGTTTCAGCTTCAGAGGATTACACTCTTAAACTCTGGGATTTACAGTCTGGAGAAGTGATCAATACTTTTACTGGACATAGTAACTTTGTCCATGCCGTTGCTCTTACTCCCAACGGTCAACAGGTAGTTTCAGCTTCACAGGATAATACTCTTAAACTCTGGGGATTATATTCTGAAGAAGCACTCAATAATTTCACTGGACACACTAAATGGGTACGAGCTGTTGCTATCACCCCTAATGGTCAACATGCAGTTTCAGCTTCAAAGGATAAGAAGCTCAAAGTCTGGAATTTACAGACCGGAAAACTACAGCGGATTCTCAAGGGACATACTCACTGGGTACAGGCAGTCGCCATCAGTAATAATGGAAAATACACAATTTCAGCTTCAAAGGATAATACTCTTAAACTCTGGGATTTACGCACTGGAAAACAACTGCGGACTTTCAAAGGTCATACTGACTGGGTAATGGCAGTTGCTGTTACTCTCGATGGGCAACAGGTAGTCTCAGCATCACAGGATAAAACTCTCAAAGTCTGGGATTTACAAACAGGAAAGCAAGGGCGGACTCTCATAGGGCATCTTAGCCCAGTACGAGCTGTGGCTATAACTCCTAATGGTCAACAGGCAGTTTCAGCATCACAGGATAAAACTCTCAAAGTTTGGAATTTACAAACAGGAGAACAACTGCTGACTTTTAATGGGCATACTAACTCGGTATTGACCGTCGCTATAACTCCTGATGGTCAACACGTCGTGTCAGGTTCAGATGATAAAACTCTCAGAGTTTGGGATTTGACTACAGGCAAACAATTACGGACTCTCAGTGGACATACCAATGCGGTACTCGCTGTGGCTATAACTTCCGATGGTCAACGTGTAGTTTCAGCTTCCACTGACCACACTATCAAAGTCTGGGATTTGAAAAGTGGTAAGGTAATTGCTAGTTTATGCTGCGATGGTCCATTACTAGCCTGTGCCGTTGCGCCGGATGGGGTGACAATCGTTGCTGGTGAGCGCTCAGGGCGAGTTCATTTTCTGCGGTTGGAAGGTGTGTAGTAGGTGGGGAGGCAATAAGCACCTACTACTCATACAAAAACGCGAGCACGCTGACAACGAGAGAGAATGTGATGCCTGAAGCAGCGATCCGAGCTTTTTACCTTGGTAGTGACATTAATAACCCACATTCCGCAGATATTTAAGTCAATTGAATTTCCAAATAAATTGAAATATAAAATAGCCCAAATGATTGCCATGTAATGATTTAGGCTATTTTTAATTTAAAATAATAATTGGAGTAGCTGAACCAATAAAAAGACGAAAAACCCCAAGAAGCAATAGAAATCGTAAATTTAGACCATTTAGGAATAGTAGCAGGCGTAATAGATGAGATGGAATTAGTAGAAGAAGTGAATAAAAAAGTGGGATTAAGGACAAAAGAAGCTGTAAGCCCAGGACAGGTAATGAAAGCGATGATTTTGAATGGATTATGGTTTTTGAGCGCGTCGCTGTACTTATTCGAGAATTTTTTCATCGGGAAGGCAACAGAGCATTTAATAGAAGAAGGAGTAATCCCTCTCTGTTACACCTAGGACTGCTAATAGACATCTCCAAAATAGAAATGGGGAGGGATACTTGATGGTAAAATTAAATTTTACCCCAAGGAGAGATGAGTAAATTAAGAGACTATCTGGACAAGAATCCCCAGCAAGCAAAAAGGCTATTAGGGATGGAATACGAACAGCTAATAAAACTTATTCAAGCCGCGGAGTTATTAGAGCAAGAAAGACGGCAGGAACAGGAAAAAGCTAAGATCAGGTTGATTAAAGCAGGCGGGGGTCGTCACCAGAAATTGTCTGTGGAGGAACAAATCTTACTAACTCTAATTTATCTGCATCAGATGCCGACATTTCAAATGTTAGGGTTACAGTTTGAAGTGAGTGAATCAACAGCGAATGATATTTTCCATAACAAGATAAAAATCTTGAGAGAATTACTGCCAGCCAGTTTAGTTGAGCAAATAAAAAAAAACGAGAGTGATTGGGAGTGGGTAGAAAAAATTCTGCTGGAATTTGAGTTAGTAGTAGATAGCTATGAACAGCCCATGCAAAGACCAACAGACAATGAAGAGCAAAAAAAATATTACTCAGGAAAGAAAAAAACACATACCTTTAAAAATCAAGTCATTGTCATGCCAAACGGGAAAGAAATAGTGGATGTAGCTGTGGGTTATACCGGAGCAACAAGCGATCTAAAATTGTGGAGAGAAAGAAGGGAGGAATTGGGGAATAATCAAAAATACAGAGGGGATAAAGCTTATGTAGGGGAAACAGCAATTAATACACCATATAAGAAACCGGGGAATCAAGAAATATCGCTTGAACATCGAGAAGAAAATCGGTTAAAAGCCAAACAAAGGATTGTAGTCGAACATTTAATAAGACTGATAAAAATTTATCGAGTTGCTTCCGAAAGATTTCGGTTAAAGAGCCAAAATTATGAAGCAGTAATCTTGACAGTATGTGGACTAATAAGATGGCGAATAGGAGCGATTGTATTATCATCTAAGAATTGCCCAGAATACTTTTGAAAAATGATTGAATATCAGAAATAAAATTCATTAATTATTATTAATGTAACTGAAAAAGCCTATGAATCCGTTACTTTGGGAGAACCCGGCACAGGAGTGCTAGAGGTTCAAAAAGTAGCGATAGAGAGCATTTGGGGATTTTCGGAGATGTCTAATGGATACTTTCCCTTCTTTAATCACACCTTTTTCTGTTCCCAGTTTTGGGGCTGCCTAGTTTTTATTTTCCCTGTAGTTATAAAAGAGGGTTATAAGTGCTGAGTAATTATACCAGAAACTGAATTCCTAAACTAAAAATTTAGGGAAGGATTAGCGATCGGCTAGCTGTTTCAGGGTAATCTAAATTATAAAAGTAAAACAACGAGCAATGGCTGATAAAGGAACACTTGCTCCCGGAGCAAGAATTGTTGTAAGGGATGCAGAGTGGTTGGTACAAGCAACCACGCGAACACCGAATGGAGCAACTGTAATTGAAGTTGTGGGTGTTAGTGACTTTATCAAAGGTCGTGCGGCTCGGTTTATTGACGAGTTAGAGGAAGATTTACAGGTTTTAGACCCTAAGAATACAACCTTGGTGCCGGATGAGTCTTCTGGTTATCAGCGATCGCTCCTTTTTATTGAAGCCCACTTACGGCAAACTGCTCCGACAGATAGCAAGCTCTACATTGGTCATCGGGCGGCGATGGATGTATTGCCTTTCCAGCTAGATCCCACTCTCAAGGCATTATCTATGCCGCGACAGCGCTTGTTAATTGCTGATGCCGTTGGTTTGGGAAAAACCTTGGAGGCTGGCATTTTGATTGCTGAGTTAATGCGCCGGGGACGGGCGAAGCGGATTCTAGTGGTGACTACTAAGAGTATGTTGACTCAGTTTCAGAAAGAGCTTTGGATGCGCTTTACTATTCCGCTAGTCCGTCTTGATTCGGTGGGGATTCAGCGCATTCGTTCTCGAATTCCGACTAACCACAATCCTTTCCACTATTACGATAAGGCAATTATTTCAGTTGATACTCTCAAGCAAGACCGCGAGTACCGGACTTACATCGAACAAGCTTACTGGGATGTGATTGTTATTGATGAGGCACATAATGTTGCCAAACGGGGACACGGTAGCACGGCTTCATTACGTTCCAAGTTAGCCGATCGTCTCGCCACTCGTTCTGATGCGCTGATTATGTTGTCAGCAACGCCCCACGATGGTCGTCCTGAGAGCTTTGCTAGCTTGATGAATATGCTTGACCCAACAGCGATCGCAAACGAGTCAAACTATACGAAGGAAGATATTCGAGATTTATATGTCCGCCGATTTAAAAAGGATGTTATCGAACAACTAGCGAAACATTTTCCAGAACGGCTGATTTTACCAGTGGAGAGTCATGCTTCAGTTGAAGAAGAGAAAGCGTTTGAAGTTCTTGATAATTTAACGCTGTCTGAAATTGATGCCAAAACATCGGCTGGGAAATTATTCAAAACCACTCTGCTGAAAGCTATGTTATCAAGCCCAATGGCTTGTTTGGAAACTGTTCGCAACCGGATTAAGCGAGTAGAAAAAGCAGAAGATGGGCGATTTAGCATTGATTTAGCTGAATTAAGAGATTTAGAAGCTGCTTTAGAAGAAATCAGCCCAAGCACATTTTCTAAATATCAACAATTGCTCAAATTAATTAGTAAATCAGAGAATGGTGGTTTTAATTGGCGAGGAGATGACCCAAAAGACCGCATGGTTATTTTCACTGAGCGGCTGGAAACAATGCGTTTTCTTAAAGAAAATTTGAAACAAGATTTGAAACTTAAAGATAATGCGATCGCTACTTTAGATGGGGGAATGCCAGATGTTGAATTGATGGAAATTATCGAACAATTTGGTAACGAAAGTTCTCCGATTCGCTTGTTAATTGCGACTGATGTAGCATCAGAAGGAATTAATTTGCATTTCCTGTCTCATCGTCTGATTCATTTTGATATTCCTTGGTCGCTGATGGCTTTGCAACAACGGAATGGTAGAATTGACCGTTACGGGCAGGAACGACAACCACAGATTCGCTATTTACTAACTCGCTCAATTAACCCTCATGTGGATGAAGCAGAACGCATTATTCGAGTTTTGATTAATAAAGATGAACAAGCTATAAAAAATATTGGCGACCCTTCAGTATTTATGGGGGTGTTTGATGTTGATGAGGAAGTGCAAGTCACTGCTAAAGCAATAGAAGCGATCGAACAGGGGGAAACCGCAGAAAGTTTTGATGAGCGTTTGCAGCCAACATCTAATAATGAAGATGAGTTTGATTTTTTTGCTTTGTTTGAAGAAGAACCAGAGGTAAGTAAAGAACCGCAGGCGAAAGATGCTATGTGCCGAATGCCTAGCTTATTCTCTGATGATTTTGCTTATACATTAGCTGCTTTGGAAGCTGTTAGCCAAGAAAATACATTGCAATTTTCTCATGTTAAAGAAGAATCATTAATTGAGTTAACAATGCCCCATGAATTGCGGCGACGTTTTGAGCGATTGCCTAGAGAAATTCAACCTGCACCAGATGCTCCCTTACGCCTTGGTGCAGACCCAAAAGTTGTGATGCGAGAGTTAGAACAAGCACGTAAGTCAGAGGAAAGTTGGTCTTCTTTACAATATTTATGGGAACTGCATCCGGTGGTTAGTTGGTTGAACGATCGAGGAATCACAGCTTTTGGACGACATCAAGCTCCTGCGATCGCATTAAATCAATTACAATCGAGAGAGGTAGTTTTCGTGATGTGGGGTATTATTCCTAACCGTCGCGGACAACCTTTGATAAATAAATGGGTAAGTGTAATTTTTCAAAATCAAAAGTTTAAACATATTGAAGAATTTGAAGAAACTTTACAGCGGACTGAATTGGGTAAAGAGCCTATTCCTAATCGAAAGGTAGCTATTGATGAAGCTCTACTTAATTTACGAGAGTTAGCGGTATACCAAGCAACAGAGAAAATGTTGGAAGAACGGAGGGTATTTGAAAAACGAATTGATGTTGAATTGCAAGAACAATTAAATCGCCTAGAAAAGCTCAAAAATCAACATCATGAACAACTGGTATTAAGGTTTAGTGATGGTACACCATTAGTAGAGGAACGAAAATCGAAGGAAGAACGACGTATTGATAAAATATTTAAAGATTACTGGTCATGGGTGGAAGATAGTATGACCACAGAACCCGTACCTTATATCAAGATTATTGCTGTTTTACAGGGGCATAAAGTATGAGTAGATTAACAGGAATTACTAATGAAAATGAGTTTTATTCTAATCATTATTTAGATGCAATACTTAATGATGATATTAAGAATGTTGCCCAACGATGGAAAGAAGCGGCGGCTGAAGTTGATGGGAAATCTCCACCTGAAGAGTTGGGAAAATTGTCAAAAGATTATTTTCGCCTACGCAGTCAGTTTAGTAAAGAACGAGATATTACAGAACGCCTGACTATTCAACAGCAATGGTTGACTCAATTTTTAGCTGTTTTAGGATATCCTATTCAACCTACTGAGCGTACTCTAGATCAAGGTCAGGTTTTGCCTATATTATGTGAAATTAAAAAGAGTAATGGCGCACCTTTACTCTGGATTCTGGAAGCTTTACCTGAAGGAAATGAGGCAATTGATATTTTAGATTTAGCATTACAAAAAGACCAATTTGTGGAACAACCTGATGCTGAATTATTGTCTAGTTCTTTAGAAGATATTATTTCGGATTATATTTTTGCTCAAGATGAACCGCCTCGGTGGGTGTTGTTGGCTAATCTTCATCAAGTTATTTTAATTGACCGTTTTAAATGGAATGCGTCTCGATTATTGCGGTTTAATTTAGAGGAGATTTTATCGCGTAAGGAATCGGATACTTTACTGGCAACGGCAACATTATTACATCGAGAACATACTTGTCCAACAGAAGGAACTACCCTTTTAGATAAATTGGATGAAAATTCTCATAAGCACGCTTTTGGAGTATCTAAGGATCTCAAATATGCGTTGAGAAAAGCTATTGAATTATTAGGTAATGAGGCGGTTTGGTATATACGAAATAAGCTCAGAGAGGGCGTATTTAAATCTCGTTTAGATGGGGGACAGTTATCTCTAGAATGTTTGCGGTATATGTACCGCTTACTGTTCCTATTTTATATAGAAGCACGTCCTGAGTTAGGTTATGCTCCAATGAAAGCGGATGTTTATCGAGAAGGTTATAGTTTAGAGTGGCTGCGAGATTTGGAACAAACAGAACTGCGAACAGAAGAGGATAGTGAAGGTTATTTTATTCATATTTGTTTGAAAAAACTGTTTAGCTTAATTTCGGAAGGATATACACCTAGTAATATAGGAACTATTCAGTTTGTAGAAGAGGATTTACATAACATTTTTGAATTGGCACCGCATCGCGGGAAGGGAAAAGTAAGCGGAGGGGACGGATTTCTTATGCTCAATTGGGAATTAACCAGTTGGGAGCAGTATATGAATCGTTACTCTGTTTCCGAGGCTTTTTTGCTGAAGAAGATTTATATGAAGTACAACGGGCAGCTAAAACTACTAAAAAAGCAATGGTTGATGATGAAGACGGGGAAGAAGATTTAGAGGAAGAAGATATACCGAAGCAGGGGAAAAATAGTTATGACGAGTTGGATGTTGCTTACTTTGTTAAATTAGAAGATTTAGAAAATTACACGATGGCGGAACAGGTTTTTAATCCTGATGGTACGCCGAAAATGTATCCTAAAGGAAGTTTTATCTATCGGTTAGCGGGACGAGATAGACAAAATTCTGCTTCTTACTATACGCCAGAATCACTAACTCGCTGTTTGGTAAAGTATTCTCTCAAGGAATTACTGAAGGATAGAACAGCAGACGATATTCTGAAGCTAAAAATTTGCGAACCTGCGATGGGAAGTGCGGCATTTTTGAATGAAGCAGTGAACCAATTGGCAGAAAAATATCTGGAGTTGAAACAAGAAGAGTTAGGTCAACGTATTCCCCATGATGAATATTTGCAGGAAAAGCAGAAGGTGAAAATGTACCTCGCTGACCGCAATGTTTTTGGAATTGACCTCAACCCTGTAGCAGTGGAGTTAGCAGAGGTATCTTTGTGGTTGAACTGTATTTATAAACCAGAGGACGGGAGGGCATTTGTGCCTTGGTTTGGGATGCAGTTGCACTGCGGTAACTCGTTAATTGGGGCGCGTCGTCAGGTCTATAGCACTACGCTTATTCCTCGTCGGAAGAAACAACCTTACTGGTTTGACCATGAACCACAAAGGGTGATGGTGGGCGACCAATTACCATCTAGTGTGGTGTTTCACTTCCTGTTGCCTGACCCAGGAATGGTAAATTATACGAATAAGGTGATTAAGTCGCTGGCACCGAAGGAAATTGAAACGATTAACAATTGGCGCAAGGAGTTTTGTAAAGGACTGTATGAGGATTTTGAGGTTGACCGTTTAGTAGTGTTGTCTCAGCGTATTGATGAACTTTGGCAGCGTCATACAAAAGAACTGCGGGAGATCCGAGAACGCACAACTGACCCGTTAAGCATTTTCGGTCAGAAAGCGGATACGCACCAAAATAGCAGTTTGGAAATGAAGGACAAAATTGTAGTGCAGGAAAAGCTATCGGAAGGTGTGGGGAATTCCAGTGCTTATCGACGGTTAAAGTTTGTGATGGACTATTGGTGTGCGCTGTGGTTTTGGCCGATTGAAAAGGCTGATTTATTGCCTTCTCGGTATGAGTATTATATGGAGTTAGCGGTGATTTTGGGTGAAATGGAAATGGCATTTGAACCAGAACCGGAATTACCTTTATTTCCTGATACTGCACCTGAAAATGAAGTAAAAAACTTTGTAAAAGATTATGGATTTGTTAATGTAGCAAAATTAGTAGAACGTTTTCCTAAATTGGGATTGGTTGCGAAGATTGCTCAAGAAAAGCACTTTTTTCATTGGGAGTTAGAATTTGCAGATATTTTTGCTGACAATGGGGGGTTTGATCTATTTTTGGGGAATCCACCTTGGATAAAAGTTGAGTGGGAAGAAGGTAATGTTCTAGGTGATGCTGAACCCTTGTTTGAATTACGCAAGTTTTTAGCTACTGAACAAAGTCAATTAAGAGAAAATGTTTTTGCAAAATATCCTAAATTAAAATCTGATTACTTTAACATATATGAAGGTTTCGGCGGCTCTCAAAATTTTTTGAATGCTTATCAAAATTATCCACTATTAAAAGGACAAAAAGCAAATTTATATAAATGTTTTATTCCTCAATCTTGGCAATTTTCTAAAAATTTAGCAATACAAAGTTTTGTAAATCCTGAAGGTATTTATGATGAACCTCATGGTGGTTTACTTAGAAAAGAAATTTATCCTCGGTTAAAATATCATTTTCAGTTTCAAAACGCCTTAATTTTATTTGATATTTACCATCGAGCTAAATATAGTATTAATATTTTTGGTAGAAAACAGGAAGAAGTTAATTTTATTAATATTGCTAATTTATTCACACCTAAAACAATTGATCAATGTTTTGAATATAATAAAGGAAAAGTAGGTGGAATAAAAAATGATGTAAACCAATGGAACATAGAAGGACATCAAAAGCGAATTATTCAAGTTAATCAAGATAGTTTAAAACTTTTTGCAACTCTTTATGATGAAAAAGATACTCCAGCATTACACGCAAAACTACCTACTATTCATTCACAACAATTGTTAACGGTTTTAAATAAATTTGGACAGCAAAAACAGAGTTTAATTGATTTAGAGAAAGAATATTTTTCCACACAATTTTGGAATGAAACTAATGCAAAAGAAGAAGGTACTATTAAACGTCATACTTGTTTTACTGAACTACCTCAACAATGGATTTTATCGGGTCCTCATTTTTTTGTTGGTAGACCTTTTTATAAAACACCAAGAGCAATTTGTACAGAAAAAGCTCACTATGATGTTGTAGATTTAACAGTTATTCCTGATAATTATCTACCACGTACTAATTATATTCCTGCTTGTGATGAGAGTGAATATGCTAATCGTATACCTACAGTTTCTTGGTTTGAAGATGAAGAAAATAAACAAAATAAAGTTACAGATTATTATCGTTTAGTTTTTAGAGGAATGTTACCACCTGCCAATGAAAGAACCTTGATTGGAACAATTATTCCTAAAAAATCTGCTCATACTAATGCAGTTAGAAGCTATGTATTTTCAAATAAATTACACTCACATTTTTTAATATTAAGCAGTTTGACTTTTTCTATTGTTTATGATTTTTTAGTAAAGTCAACAGGAAAAACAAATTTACATCAAACATTAGATGATTTTCCAATTATTTATGGCACAAAATTCGATGATGCTTTAATTATTCGCTGTTTAACCCTTACTTGTTTAACTAATCATTACGCCGAATTATGGGAAACAAGCTATAAATTAGAGTTTAATCAAGATGGTTGGACTTCGATAGAATTTAATACAACAAACGAATACAGAAAACCCTTAAATCCTGAATTTTTCAACAAATTAATCCCCCACTGGCAACGCAATATTGCTCTTCGCACCGACTACGAACGCCGCCAAGCCCTAGTAGAAATTGACGTACTTGCAGCAATGGCACTGGAACTCACTCTCGACGAACTTATCACAATTTACCGCGTACAATTCTTCGTTATGCGCCAGCACGAAAAAGAAACTTACTACGACATGAACGGACGCATCGTATTTACCATCAGGAAAGGACTTGTTGGTGTTGGCTTCCCCCGCAAAGGTAAAAAAGGCGAACTGGGATGGGAAGACATCAAAGATATGAAGTCTGGCACGGTAGAACGCACCATCATCGATGACACCATGCCAGGTGGCCCGATTCAACGCACCATTGTCTATCAAGCACCTTTTGAACGTTGCGACAGAGAAGAAGACTATCGCATTGCCTGGGAATCTTTTGAAAAACGCTTTGCCAAACAGGAGGTTAAACCATGATTCCATCAGTTGTTGCTTCAGAAGTCCGCGCCAGCGTTGAAGATTTTCTCAAAACTGAATTCCGCCCCGCCTCGCCCAGATTTGAAGGGCTAATGGAACGCTTTTTAGCAACGCCAGAGGCAGTTTTCAAAGGCCCTTACCTTTCCATCAGCCTACCTTTCCGCCCTGGTACAGCAGGTGCAGATTATTTCCCAAATGTACCGATGGCGTTTCCTCCCCACCGCCACCAAGAACAAGCCTTTGCCCGTCTGAAATCTCCCTATTATCAATCAACCTTAGTGGCAACTGGAACGGGTTCAGGAAAAACCGAGTGTTTCTTGCTGCCCATCCTCGACCACTGCCACCAATATTACGGCGAATCTGGCATCAAAGCATTGCTCATCTATCCGATGAATGCTCTCGCTACCGACCAAGCCAAGCGGTTAGCCAACGCGATCTGGAATAACCCCAACCTCAAAGGAAAAATTACTGCTGGACTATTTGTAGGAGAATTGGAGCGAGAACCAAAAGCCATGATGGGGGAAGACCACATCATTACTGATAAAGACATACTGCGTCAGTGTCCCCCCGACATTTTGCTCACCAACTACAAAATGCTCGATTACCTGCTGATTCGTCCGGGCGACCAATCTCTCTGGGCAGGAAATGAGCCAAAAACACTGCGTTACTTAGTTGTTGATGAAATCCATACTTTCGACGGCGCACAAGGAACTGATTTAGCTTGCTTAATTCGTCGCCTGAAAGCCCGATTGCGAATCCCCGAAAAGCATTTAGCTTGCGTTGGCACTTCAGCCACATTGGGCGGTAGCGGTACAAAAAAAGAAATGTTGGAATATGCTGAAACCGTTTTTGATGAACCGTTCAATGAAAATGCGCTGGTAGAAGAAGACCGCCTTTCTGCAATAGAATTCCTTTCTGATGCTTATATTGACCCCCTCCCCATCCCCGAACCAGATCGGTTACAAATCCTCAAAGCGGGTCATTACCAAGATAGAGATGACTATATTCGCGCCCAATATCAACTATGGTTTGAGCAACCGCTTACTGACTCGTTTGACAGCACTGACTGGCGGATTCAATTAGGCGATCGCCTAAAATCGTTACCAATTGTCCACAACCTGCTAAAGGTGCTGGATTCTGGGCCAATTTCCCTCACTGACCTCTGGCAGAAATTAAGTCGAAAAATGCGCCTGCCAGATAGCAATGACCCCGTTTATCAATCTGCTCTATTTGATAGCTTAATAGCCCTGTGCGCGATCGCTCGTCGTCCCGGTAAAAGCGATCGTCCCCTTCCACCTTGGGTAAATATTCGCTTGCAATTTTGGCTGCGAGAACTGCGGCGCATGGTAGCAACAGTAGGTGAAAAACCTGAATTAGTTTTTGCTGATGACCAAGTTTCAGAAGAAAAAGAGCGTACCCTTCCAGTTATGTATTGCCGAGATTGCGGAAGTACAGGTTGGGGTGGGTTGAGAAAGCAAAGTAGCGATCGCAAAATTGGTTGTGACCTGCGCGACTTTTATAGAGCCTTTTTCTCTAGCGATCCTTTAATTACCTACATTTTTCCGACGCGCGATCGAGGCTCATCAAAAGGTTGGATGTCTTGGCTGCTTTGTACTGAATGTTTGAGCCTGAATCGTAGTGACGCTTCTAGCTGCTTTAGATGTGGTAATGAAGAACTAATTTCCGTAGTTGAACCCGAAGAAATTGTTCGTACTGTCAAAACAAAAGGTGGCAACGATCGTCGTGAGTCTAACCATGATTGTCCTTTCTGTGGGAGTAAAGAAGGCTTGGCAATCCTTGGTTCCCGTGCTGCCAGTCTAGCAAGTGCAGCGATTGGAACGTTATTTGCATCAAGTTATAACGACGATCGCAAATTAATTACCTTTTCCGACTCGGTTCAAGATGCAGCACACCGCGCCGGATTTTTTGAATCGCGTACCTTCCGTACAACTCTAAGAACCGCACTTCGTCAGTACCTTGACAATGAAGCATCAGGATGGAATTTAGCAGATATTCGCACTGAGTTTAATAAATATTGGCGATCGCAATTTTCCACAGATGCCGATTATGTTGCTACTTTTATGCCCTCTGACTTAGAGTGGCTGCGAGAATGGGAAGAACTTCAGAAAACTGGAAAAGCTAAATCTAGCTTAGTAGAATTAATCGATCAAAGATTAGATTGGGAAGTTGTAGCAGAAGTAGGTTTACGAACTAACTTAGGTGGTTCGCTAGAACGTACAGCAACCTGTGCCATTTCTCTTAATTCTGAACTATTAGAACCAGCGCTTAATCAATTACAAGAACAACTTCGTAATGAAATTGGTGGTCTGGAAAACTTAGACAAAACTACATTACACCGTTTTCTCTTAGGCTTAATTCACCATCTGCGACAACGAGGCGGTATTCTTCATGCTGTTGCTGAAAACTATATTAGTAGCGGAGGGAAACCCTTTCGGTTACAGCAACGATTATTCATGCCTGGATTTGGCCCAAGTTCGCTAACTCCTGTTTATTTTGTGCAAAATGGAGGATTCTTTCCTCGGTTTGAAACCTTAATTAAACCTTCTGGTAAAGCAACTTGGTGCGAGAACTGGGCATTCAAACTTTTCTCTAGCTACACTCCATTAGTTATTGCACAAGCAGAGAATTTATATCACTTTGTCCTCAGCAATCTCGTTAATCATAAACTTTTTGGGATTCGATATACTTCAAGTGATACAAAAGTTTGGGGCATAGAACAAACGGCATTAGAATTACATAACCAAGCTTACTCTCTGGCGTGTGAGCAATGCGGACATACCATTACCTGTACTTCGCAAGAATTAGAATTATGGCAGCAAATGCCTTGCCTTAGACCTGAATGCGGAGGACATTATCAACAATCTGAACGTTCCAATATTGACTTTTATCGTCATCTTTATTCACAAGGAAAAGTGTGGCGAATTTTTGCTAAGGAACATACAGGTTTGTTAGAAAGGGATGTTCGAGAAGAGTTAGAAAATCGCTTTATTTCAGGGAAACATCGCTACGATCCTAATCTTATCTCTGCTACCTCGACCCTAGAAATGGGGATTGATATCAATACACTTTCCTCTGTTTTATTATGTTCGGTTCCTCCTGCTCAAGCCAACTATCAACAGCGCGTAGGTCGTGCAGGTCGTACTGACGGGAATGCGTTTATTACTGCGATCGCTAATGGCAATCCCCACGATTTATATTTCTGGGCTGATCCCATAATGATGATTGCTGGAGGTGTGAATACACCTGGGTTTTACCTCAATGCTTCCGCGATTTTACAACGCCAATTAACAGCTTATTGTTTAGATCGATGGGTAGAGAAAGGAATTACATTAGAAGAATTCCCTGAGCAATTTGGTAAAGTGCTAGACAACGTTCAACAACGTGACCTATCCCATTTTCCTTACAATTGGCTCCAATTTATAGAAAACCAACAATCACAACTATTGCAAGATTTTATTGAATTGTTTGAAAATAAAATTTCTGCTCTTAGTCAAGAACAATTAAAAAGTTTTATTGAAAAAGGTGAGCATGATGAAGGAGGATTACGCTGGCATATTGTCAATCGCCTAGAAGAAGTAGTTGAAGAACGAAAACGTTTAAAAAACCAAATTGAAACGCTAAGAAGACGCATTAAAGATAAAAAACAAGCTGCCCGCAGCCAAAACTATAAAGAGGAAATCGAAGAACTAGAACGAGAACGTAATGGATTAATTGAATTAGTTAAAAGCATCAATAATAAAAATACCCTAAACTTTTTCACCGATGAAGGGCTACTTCCCAATTATGCCTTCCCCGAACCTGGTGTCATTCTCAAATCAATTATCTGGAGGGAGACAAATATTAAAGGGGATAGCCAAACTGGAAAGTATGAAACCTTTTCTTTTGAATACGAACGACCAAGCGTAATGGCGCTTCGGGAACTTGCGCCCTCTGGTGTTTTTTATGCAGAAGGAAATCGTGTCAAAATCGACCAAATTGACCTCAACCTTTCCAAAATAGAAGAATGGCGACTATGCCGAAATTGTGCTTATGGTGTCTCTGCCATTCTAGAAGCGGCAAAACAACCTACTTGTCCGCGCTGTGGGGACAAAATGTGGTCAGATGGAGGACGCAAGCGAAAAATGGTACGCTTACGCCAAGTTATGGCAACCACTAATGCCAGAGACAGCCGCATTGGTGACGACAAAGACGAACGGCAACCAGCCTTTTTTACACAGCAAATGCTGGTAGATTTTGAACCAGAAGTGCGTGAAGATTCCTATGTTATCAATGATGATGAATTTCCTTTTGGATTCGAGTTTCTTTCAAAAGTAACTTTCCGCGAAGTTAATTTTGGAGAAAGCAATTCTCACTCGGAAAACTTTGAGGTAGCAGGCATCTCTCGTCCACGTCCAGGATTTCGGATTTGTCGCCACTGTGGTAAAGTCCAAAGCAGTCAAAGTAAACAACAACACACGCTAACTTGTTCGCGCCGTCCAGACGCTGACGAAAGCGATTTTACTGACATTCTTTATTTATTCCGACAATTTGAATCAGAAGCTATTCGGATTTTGTTACCTGTAGATACTCTAAGTTCCAATACAAAATTGCATTCCTTTATTGCGGCATTACAGTTAGGATTAAAACAGTATTTCAAGGGTAAAGTAGATCATCTAAGAACCCTAGTTAACCAAGAACCTCAAGAGAATAGTCCTAGTCCTAGACTACTACGTAAACCCTTCTTATTTCTATATGATACTGTTCCTGGTGGAACAGGATATTTACATCAATTAGTAAGGAATCCAGATAATCTATTCTCAGTTCTTCAAGAAGCTTTAATTATTCTACGTTCTTGTGACTGTGATGATGGCTGTTACAAATGCTTGTATGGTTATCGTAATAGCTTTGACCAAGACCAAATCAGCCTAAGAACAGCAATTCACTTACTCAATACAATTCTCAGCCGCAAAGATAAGTTAACCAAGAATAATCAAGGGCTTTCTGAAGTTAAACTTAATACTTTATTCGATAGCGTTCTAGAACAACGATTTATTGAAGCATTACATCGTTATCGCTATGAAGATAACCCAACGATTGTTCGTAAAGAGATTATCAACGGCAAAGCTGGTTACTTTATTAGAATTGGAAATCAAGATTGGAATATCGAGCCTCAAGTAGAATTGGGCAGTAATCAAGGCATAGATGTTCCTAGCCGTGCTGATTTTGTTTTTTATCCAGCTAAAACTTCTGCAAATGTATTGCCGATCGCCATATTTACCGATGGCTGGCAATACCACGCTAATCGTATTGCTGAAGATTTTCTTCAAAGAATGGCAATTGCTAAAAGTAAAAAATATCATGTTTGGTCATTAAGTTGGGCTGATGTTGAATCGCAGTTTTCTAATTTAGGCTCATTTTATACCGACCTTTTAGAAATTGGAGTTAATTCTCCATTTCGAGAGAAAGAAAAAACTTTTTATGAGAAATATAAGTGCGATCGCTTACGTTTTAAGGTTGATAAAAATAGTTTTACTTGGTTAGTTCACTTCTTGACCAACCCGGAACTAAATTTATGGACAAATTTAGCACTTATGAGAACGTCGGCTCAAATCGACATTAGCAGTTTTAAGACACAATCAACGCGGCATTCTTGGCAAAAACAGGTATTAGATATCACTAATGCGTCAGTTATAGATGCTTGCCAAGCTACAGCATCAGAGCGACCATTAGGTATAGTTGAATGGCCAGAAAGCCGAGAAGAGTCTTTAGTTAAAATATATGTTTCAGTAGATGTAAAGCGCCATGCAGTTAGAGATAGTACCGGATCTTTTGTTGTTGTTTGGTTAAATGATAAAGGTACTGAATCAGACAAAGAGTTGCAAACAGCTTGGGTTGGAGTTTTACGCTATTTTAATTTGTTACAGTTCCTCGACCATAGCTATGTAGTAACAGCAAAGGGAAACAGTTCTGGTTTAAATGCTAAGTTAAATTATCCTAAAAAGTGTCAAGTTCAACCTCCAGAAGTACTTTCAAGTAATGCACCAGCTTGGCAACAATTAGAAGAATTAGTTTTTGATGAACAGACAATTGCTTTACTACAACACATGAAAATTCATGATTGGCCTTTACCAGAGGTTGGTTACGAAATAATGAATGATATGGAAGTAGTTATTGCTGAAGCCGAACTAGCATGGCCAACCTACAAATGCGCTCTCATTTTAGAAGAATCTGAGCTATTCAACTTTGCTGGATGGAAAGTAACATCGGTTTCTCAAATCATTAAAGAACCTGAAGTATTCCGCCAAAATTGTCTCAAATCTAATTAAAGGTAAAAGTTTATGCTCAACCATCAACTAAAACTAGCAATTTCTGCCGATTTCCTAGACGCTTTTAGTAAATTGCCTAAACAAATTCAAAGTAAAACGACGGCTTTTCTAGAAAAATTTAAAAAAGAGCCAACCAGTTCAGGTATTAATTATGAATCGATTGAAAATGCTAAAGATTCCAAATTAAAATCAGTTAGAATAGACCTTGCTTATCGAGCTATCATACTCAAACCAGAGCAAGGTAATACTTATACGCTCCTCTGGGTTGATAAACACGATGATGCTTATGATTGGGCTAAACGCCGAGTTTGTAAAATTAATCCAGAGTCTGGCGCATTACAAATTATTGACGTAGAACAAGTCAAAGTAATTGAATCTGAGCTTATCAGTCGCAAGGCTCCTGAAACTCCCGGTCGGTTTAATCATATTTTAGACTCTTATTTGCTGCGTCTGGGAATGCCTGAAGAGTTAAGTAGGTGGTCATAAATAAAGTCAACAATAGAAAAAATTGTTTAGGATAATTCTTGAGAGTTACTCAGGGAATTAAATCGCAAGCGATCGCAGGTACAATCATTTCTTTCGTTTCTATCTTCAATGGCTTGAATCACAGCTTGGCTCAAATCATATTCATCTTCAAACATTCTTCCCGCCAGTTCATGAGTTTTTAATTGATGCCATTCTGGTTCGATTTCATTTAATTCAGGGCTATAAGCAGACAGGAAAAAAAATTCTAATTTTTTGTCTTGCCACTCCCTTTCTTTTTCTTGTATTTTTTGACTTTTATGGACGCTATAGTTGTCTTGAATCAGTACGGTAATTTGTCGAGTATTTTGAAAATGCTTTTCAGCTTTTTCCGCTTGCCAATCTATAAATTTTATGTAATTCTCACTTGTAATTCCTGATAAACTTAAACCGTACTCAAAACTTTTCCCTTTTTCTAATACTCCAATTACATTCAATCTTTTTCCTCGCTTTTTCGTCTGGTTTATTTGTTTCTGCTTCCCCTTTTTTACATAGGTGTAACTCACAGGACTCCATAAACAAAAACCTGCCTCATCTAAATATTTTAATCTGACCAAACCCTCTTCTTCATAACGCTTTAACGTCTCCAAATCTCTTTTCTTGCTCGCTGTTTTTTCGGGATTCTGTTTTTTCTTTAAACTGGCTTTTGTTCTTTTCCAGCGCCAGTCTTTTTTTTTTAAGATTTTTCTAATTCTTTCTGCGCTTAGTGCGATCGCTCTCTCTCGCAGAAGTTTTTCCGACAGTTGACGGCTATTATAAGTTCTTTCATCTGACTCTATACAAGTTTCTAAATATTCTATATCTTCTTCTTTCCACCTCCGTTTTCTTCCCGAACGAGGAGCATCAAATAATCCTTCTTTTTCTTGATTTATCCATCGAGTTATTGTTTTTCTTACCATGGCTTCTGAACACCTTAAAGTCTGGGCTATTTTTGAGACCATCCATCCTCCATCACTAAACATTAATATATCTATTCTCTGCCTTGTTCTTTTCGGAACTTTCTCTTGCTGATACAGAGTTAGTAGCTCTTGTTTTTCTTCTTCTGTTAGTTGAATTCTTAACCTGAGTGGCATGACTATTCCTCTGATATTTATTCATTTCTTATTTTAACTCTATTTATGACCACCTACTTACTGGGTGCAGTAAGAGCAGTTGTAACTGATGAAGATATTGATCGACTCATTCCCCAACTTCCAGAAGAAGCTGCTGATGCTGTAATAATGCTGGGTGCTGGATATTCAATCGAGGAAGTACTTGACCTTCAAGACAAGAAGCACAAACAGAATGTCGATCCCAATAACCTTGATGCAGCTTTGGAGAAAGATGATAGCAAACGGCGCTTCCATGTGATTACAGATGATGCAGACCTGTTAGAAATATTGGCTGCTCCTTTAGAAAAATGGCGCGTTTTTCTTCATCCCAGCCAGCGACGCTTGGTAGAACGAGATTGGAAAGGCCCGGTTCGAGTTCTTGGGGGCGCTGGTACAGGAAAAACAGTTGTCGCCATGCACCGCGCTAAGTGGTTGGCAGAACATCGATTTACTAATCCAAGCGATCGGATTTTATTTACCACTTTTACTCGTAATTTAGCAGTTGATATTGAAGCTAACTTGCGTAAAATCTGTTCTGCCGAAACCATGCGTCGGATTAAAGTTGAAAATATTGACGCTTGGGTAGCAACATTTTTGAAGAGCGAAGGCATTACAGCCAAAATTGTCTATGATGACCAATTGGCAGAACTTTGGGAGAATGTTTATCAGTGCAAACCTGAATCTCCATCACTACCACTTTCTTTTTATAAAGATGAGTGGCGCGAGGTAATTCAGGCGAATAAAGTAACCAGCCTCAAACAATACTTAACCATACCTAGAACTGGACGTGGCACGAAGCTCAACCGGGTTCAGCGAGCTGCAATTTGGCCTGTATTTGAAGAATATCGCTCTTTACTTCAACAAAAAGGTTGGAAAGAAAGCGAAGATGCAATGCGCGATGTTTGTAGTTTATTACAAAGTAAAGAGGGGGAAAGTTTACCCTTTAAAGCAGTTATTGTAGATGAAGCTCAAGATATGAGTGAGGCAGCTTTTTGCTTAATTCAAGCAATAGTTACCTCAAATAATGGTAGTAACGATATTTTTATTGTGGGCGATCCTCACCAACGCATTTATGGCCGTAAGGTAGTTTTAAGTCGTTGTGGTATTGATATTCGCGGACGCTCTCATAAGCTCAGAATTAATTACCGGACAACTGACGAAACCCGGAAATGGGCAACTGCAATCTTAACAGGTGTTTCTGTTGATGACCTAGATGGCGGTCAAGATGATTTGAAGGGTTATCGCTCGCTTTTGCACGGCTCTGAACCAAGCATACATGGATTCCCTAGTTTTGATGAAGAGATTAATTTTATTAGCAATTATCTGCGAGGAATTGAAAACGGCGGAACTGCGTTATCCAACAACTGCATCGTAGTCAGGACGAATCATTTGGTTAAACAGTATAGTTCAGCATTAAACCAATTGGGGATAAAAACTCGCGAAATTCGACGTAGTGAACCAGATAATTTATCTCACCCTGGGGTTCGTATTGCCACAATGCACCGAGTTAAAGGACTGCAATTTAACTATGTTATTTTGGCAGGAGTAAATAAAGATGTTTTACCTCTTAAGTCAGCTTTAGGCAGTGCTTCTGATAATGCAGCACGCAATACAGTAATCAATTCAGAACGTTTTCTTCTTCATGTAGCAGCAACTAGAGCAAAACAGGAAGTTGTAGTGAGTTATTACGGTCAATCTAGTAACTTTTTAACTGCATTTTTTACTAATAATTCAACTCCAACCTCTACTGAATTGCCCTCTATACGAGCCACTGATGTTGGAGAATATATCCGTTACCACTCCTGCGATCGCCGCTTTAAACTCAAGTTAAATAATTACAAAGAAGCTAAAAAATTACCTGTTTTTGAATTAATTTTTGAGACTTCTTTAGATCCAGTATTAGAAGCTGTAGGTCGAACCAAGGAACTAGAGTGGGAACAGTCTCTAATGCAAAGTGGTCTGGTACCACTAACTCATGAAGATTCAAGTTCTCAGATTCATGCCACAGCCTGGAATGATTTTGTGGCTCGATTAGCCGACCTTTCTTGCGGTAAAAAAGCTTATGGAAGAGAAATTGCTGTTAATGGAATCTTAGGCACGTTTCATATCAGCGGTCAAATTGATTTTGTTGTCTTACTATGGGATGGCAATCAACCAACGTTGCGATTGGTTGAAGGAAAAGCCAGTCGTAAAGACCGTACCTATCACCGCGCTCAACTGGCACTGTATTGGATATTAGTGCGTCAGTTGGTGCAGCTAAATCCAGTAAAAGTTGGCGGACAATTACTTCAAGTTGAGCAAATTGAGGCAGTTGTAGTAAGAATTGACGAACTTACAAATCAAATACAAGATATTCTTGCCCTCGAACCTCTTGATTTTCAAACCTTAGAAGCAGACTTAACGCACCTTCTCGATTCTAATGGCAGATTGAACAAGATTATTGATCGAGATTTAGATGAGTTAGATTATCAGCTTGATGCCAAGTGTAGCGATTGCACCCTCAGCGTTCACTGTCTAGCAGAAAGTGCCCGCCAGCGACGCTTAGAATTACTAGGCATCGATCCGTCTACCATCCGAGCTTTAAAAGCTGCTGGCATCAATAATATTGATGGTTTAGCAGATCTCGATCTTAGTGGTACAGAAGCAGTCTATATTAGACGAGACATTAGCTTCACCGAAAACCTTGAGTTACTAAAAATTAAAGCAGGAGCGCGTCGCCGTACACTTCCTGGTGGCGATAGCTATATTAATGATTACGAAGTCAAAGAACTAACTAAATATTCAGCACATTTGCAGCAAACCCTACTTCCCTGTCACATTATTGATGGTATTTCTCTACTCCGGGTTTTCTTATCTGTTGAATATGATTACGCTGAAAACCGTATTGTTGCTCTGTGCGCTCATGTAACTAATAGCCAAGCGGTGCTTGATACTAAGTTTGAAGGAAAGAACGGAAAAAGGCAACCAGCTGCTGTTGTTCAAGAACTAGTAAATATAGAAGGGCAGAAAAATAAGTATCAAGAACGGGCTCTGCGAGGCAAAGATATTATTAGGTTTCAGCAAACCGCTTGGACAGGGAATTACCAAGAAGATACCCAGTCGGAAAAAAACTTAATTCAAGAATTTTTTACCGAACTAGTTAAGGCGATCGCCTCAGTTGCTGGGACTGAAACTGCTCCTATTCATTTTTATGTTTGGTCTAAACAAGAGATGACTCAATTGATTGAAGGTTGCTCTCGTGTTGGCAGTGAAGTTTTGAGTTGTTTACAGCAATTAATGGGACTGCGCCGAGATTTAGACAACGAACAACTCATTTATACTTGTTTAGATAGTGAAGTAGATCGATGCTATGCGCTGGGATGGACAGGTAGAGATTTAGCTGTAGTTACTTCACTTAACTGGTATGGACATAAATATCATTGGTTGCGAATAGTACAAGGTACTCCAGTTTATCTTGATCGCAAAGAAGCTTTTTTCCGAGATATTTTTGATTTTGTTAAGTACAATTTACATATTAATAACCAAGGTCAGTGGATCGCTAACCCAGAGGACAACTCTGAAAAACAAAAATTTGAAATTAGACTGCGCTTTTTTAACTCGCTAAGTGCTGCTTATTGGCGTGGTTATTGGGGAACGCTTCCTAGCAAAGATAATCTTGAACCTAATTCCAAATTGAAAACTGCAATTGAAGATTACAATAATGCTCAAAAACCTGATTATTTAAAAGAGTATCTTTGCGCTCGTACTCACGCTATACGTTGGATAGAAGAAAGATTTCCTGATTGGTTGTTAAACCCTGAGATAGAAAAACCATCTTTTAGGATTGCTGATTTAAGCAATTTCGATTTGAATGTTAACAATATTGCACAAGCCGCTATTGATTTTCTTCGTTTAGATCACTACGTTAACCTCAACGATTGGATTTCTGCTCATCTTGTACCTCCCCTTTATCGCGTTTCAAGAGGTCGTACACTACCAGTTCGCAATGTGCAGATACAATCAAGTTCATTTTGGAATAGGTGCTTAACAGCAACGATTTATTTGGATAATTATGAAATTAATCCAGAAGTTATTAAAGCTAACTGTACGATTGAAGAAGGTTCTTTTGTTAGAGTTACTCCCTGCTTTGATAATCCTCATAAAGGACAAACTATAAAACAGCTTACTAGCGGGGTAGGTTTTACTTGTGCAGTAGAAAGAATTGACTGGGGTAGTGGATTAATTAAGCTCAAAGTTATACATTCCAAGCAAAACCGATATCAACTTCCAGGCAGTGGTCGTAAGGATACAGGGCTTGTTTTTGAATTTGCTACCCTAGATGAAAGTCCTTCCGATTTTGTAGCACACCGAGTCGATACTAAACTAAATACCAATCAAAATCATCACCTTTATCAATGGTTTGATCCAACAAACCCGCGAATTCCTGAGCAAGTTATTCCGCCAGCAGACGAACTCAATATTTATCAAAACTACTTAGAAAGTTTACGGCTAAAACGAGGGAATGGGAGCGATGAGCCACTTCATTCCAATCAAATAGAGGCAATTATCAAAGGATTGCATACTCGCATTCAACTTTTACAGGGGCCACCAGGAACAGGAAAAACTGATACAACAGCAATCGCAACATTTTTACGGATTATAGCTCGCAGAAATATTGGAGATATAGTTCTAGTAGCTGCTTCTACTCATACTGCTGTAGATACTCTACTTCTCCGCATTAATAAGCATTTATCAACATTAAGAGAGTACACAGATAGATGTGGATTAGCTGTTCCGCCTATTATTCTTAGCCGTGTTGATGCTAAAGAGGAAGAAGGAGAAAAGTTTAATAATACAAGTATTAGATTATTTAACACTCATCAATGTGCTAATGAAGTTAATCAATTACGTTCAGAAGGAGTAATGGTTATTGGCGGAACGGTGACAGGAATGTTAAAACTCGCTGAAAGTATGGGTAATCAGTTTCAAGTTCATACACTTATAGTTGACGAAGCAAGCATGATGGCTTTTCCCCATTTCTTATCATTAGCTACTTTAGTATCAGTTAATGGGGAAATCATGTTAGCAGGCGATCATCGACAGCTTGCTCCGATTGTCGCACACGATTGGGAAAAAGAAGACCGTCCACCTGTTGTGTTATATCAGCCCTATGTTAGTGCTTATGAAGCTGTACAAAACCTCAAAAATAACTCGCTAACTCCAATAACAGATAGTGCCATTTTGGGTTCAGCGTTAAATCATACTTTCCGCTTACCATTTATCATTAGACATTTAATTGCTGGAGTATATCGACTAGATAAAATTGAACTTCAAGGAGTTCCTGCACCTCAAACTAATTTGTTCGCTCAACTTACCCAGAATCCTTGGCAAACAATTTGGAATAGCGAGCAAGGGCTTTTTTTAGTAGTTCATTCTGAGTCAAATTCTCGACGTAGCAATCTCACTGAAGTTCAAATTATCGAACAAATAATCGCTCAAGCTGAAGGTTTGTCAGAAAAATCTATTGCCATTGTCACCCCTCATCGCGCCCAACGTACACAACTTAAAACTTCTTTAGCAGCTTATAACCATTTAATTAGAGTTGTGGATACAGTAGAAAAACTTCAGGGTGGCGAGTGTCATAATATCATTGTTTCCGCAACTGCCAGCGATTCAGTAGTTATTGGTAAAAACGTCGAATTCATTCTCGACTTAAACCGCTCTAATGTTGCCTTCTCACGCGCTCAAAAGCGATTGATCGTAGTCTGCTCTCAAACTCTCCTTGATTATATTCCTGCGGATCTTGAACACTACAAAGAAACCATGCTTTGGAAAGATTTACGTTCTACTTGTTCACAACTTATAGGCACCAAGAATATTAACAGTTATCTAGTAGAAGTTTTTATACCGATCTTAAAAAGCTTGAAAATAAATCATACTAATTCACTATGAAGATGTAGTTAATATTACGTTATTTATATCAGAGATAACGGAAAGAATTGCAAATGTTAATGATACCGTGTCCCTACCTTCGCTAATAAACTTATCGGGACTTGGTGTTTGAGTAGCAACTGTGCGAAAAGTGCCGTTAAGCCCAAGACTTCTGGGCACACAAGGTTGCTCCTTTCAAATTTGGTAAGAATTAAAGCCCCGCCGTGCATTGGGGTAATTCGTTGAGATAGCGATCGCAGCTTCCTCGTGTATTTCTGGTGTCTTGTTCGCGTATCCCATAATTAACTTATTTCTCGACATCCCCACCCCTTAACCCTTGATATTCTAGGGGTTTAGGAAAATCCTTATTTCTTTACAACCCCACGCTGGAACCCTTACGATCCAACGACAATAGCCTATAGGTTCATTTTTGAAGTTTTTTTAACCCATTTTATAGCCAATCGCTATAACCCTTACACAGAGGAACGTTTACTTGCTACTTTGCCCTCATAAATTTACCGAAGTGCTGTGTTTAGAACTACAGCTTTAACTTTGACACCTTGCTTCGATAACTCAGCAGCTTGCGCTTCAAACTTCTGTCTTGCCTCCTCAATACTCAACTTTGGAGGCTTTCTGGAATCTTTGCTGTCCCACTGTAGACAATTAAACCAGCCAATAAGGTAAAGACCGTGCTGACAACGGTTATCTTTGAGATAGCGATCTACAAGTTGAGTTTGCATTGCAGTGTCTAACCCTAGATTCCAGCATCCCTTAACTTCAATAATGATGCTTACACAGTCATCAATTTCTCCACTTGGAGCTCGAATAAAAGCATCTACTTGAAGATCCAAACGTTCACCGGGCGCAGCAACATCTTTACCTCCTTGCCGTCGCCGAATTTCAACCTCACGTTTTGCAATAATTCCCCTTGCTCTAAGATCTCCCTCTAAATGAATCTTTACGTAATCAGACAATGCCTGTTCATCTTTAGGGCGAGAAACAACCTGATCCCAGAGAAGAATTGCAGAAGGTGTTTCGCCTTGAAGCTTCTGGTTTAGTCTATTCAAAGATTCAATGACAACATCAAGCAGTTGATCTGCTCCATTAACAAGACGTAAATTTCGATTGCTCGTGACTTTAAGAACTTCTTGAGGCGTTGGTGCTGACCAAGTACGACGACGAGTTATAAGTTGAGCTTCAAGCAAAGTATGCCTGAGTTTTTCAGCCATTTCTGGCAACCCATCAGCTATTGTCTGCAATGCCTTACAGGACTGATTAGTACCACGCTCCTTAAGGTGATGCAGGATAAAGTTCTTCCATTCAAGAGCATTATCTTCTATGATTTTGTTTACATTGTTTTTACTATTAGTCTTCTCATCACTATTGTCATTTTGTACTCCCTCTTCTATTTTGTAAGATTGTGTAACCAGCCAAATGAAGAGTTGTGCTATTTCAGCTTCATCAAGCTGCCAATCAAAATCCCTTGATCTATGTAGATAATTAGACAAAAACTCGATTACTTCCTCTCCAAATTGAGAATCTTGCTGAATAGCTGGCCAGACAACAGACCAACCTGCCTCCTTGGTGTGAGTCATTAGCAAACTTGCTGCTTGAATAGCCTTAAAGCGATCCTTTTCACTGGAAGGTGGCGGCGAGGGGATAAGCGCTCTTGTAAAGTTTATAGCTACGCTACTCTTTTGAAGAAGCAGTTCTTCCAATAAATGTCCCATGCATCTAGGCTTTAAATTTTTATCCTCTAGTTTGTTTAGTAAAGCATTAGTTAAGTTCCGATTCCAACACTCTTTAAATGCGCTCACAAAGTTGGTACTAAAATACTCTGCATTTTCGTTATTTATAAGAGCTAAAAGAGCAGAAATCATTCTATCTGAAGCGTGTTGATACGCAAATTTCATTAACCCGTGATGAATTTCAGAATTTTGGCTGCTAGTTGATATTGAATAGCATGAGAGAATAGTTACAGCCCACCGCTTCCATACATGGCTAGGAATATTCATAACGCGATTAGGAACTTCTATTAAAAGAAGTCTTAATGCTTTATACCCAGAGATTTCATGCTCATATAAAGATAATTCATCCTCTCTTGGTTCCCAATTCAACACAAACTTCTCTGCTGCTTCAGTAATACGTACTCTGGTAGAAGTAGTTGCCTCTTTCCAACCTGGAAAAGAGATTAGATCTGGGTTTTTAAGAATATGTTCGTAGGATTGATTTTCTGTTGTAAGAGTCATTTCCCTATTGAGTTGCCACCAAGCAGATAGATCCTCAGATTCAAACTTCTCCAAAAGTTGAATAATTGTTACCGCAGGAGATACTCCTGATTGAAGATTTTCTTCTTGCTCTAGTTGGTTTAATACTTCAAGATCAACCTTTCTCTCAATTTTTGCCTCTGATGAGTCTAAAGCTATAGGCTCTATCCATACTTCAAACGCTTTACGTAAAATAGTGTTTTTAGTAATAATGCTAAGAACTGTTTTTACCCGTTCTGGAAAGTGTTCCGGGTTTGTAATAAGGACTCTCCCAATCAACTGTACCCAGGTTCGCTGAATTCGCTCATCTTCAGAGGATTGAAGGCATTCGATCATCCACGTAAAATCCTTATGAAGGTCTACTTGTAACTTAAGTCCGAGTAGCCAAACGGGTGTCCTCTCAGATAATGAAAACATGGGAACAAGGGTTGCTATTAAAAGACGACGTTTGTAATCATCACTGAGTAGTGAGTCTTTAAACAATGATCTATTCTGGTAAGTCATTCTCTCTCGATAGTTATTCCATTTTGTGAAAACTATCTTTGCAAAGGAGCCTAATATACCAGGTGATTCAAGATGCTCCCATGCCAGAAACATAATTGCATCGGATAGGTCACTGAACGGGTAGCTTAATTCACGTCTAGGTTGCTGTGCCTCAACCCATGCTAGGGCTAAAGGTAAATCTGCAACCTGAAGATGTGCAGCGAAATCTCTAGCCACAAAATTTTGATATGTACCACCAAAATAATCGCCATCAGGCTGTGTGAGAACATCGAAAACTTCTTTTGCTGTTATGTGAGATGGATAGGTTGCTTGAAGCCCATATCCCTTAAGTTCATTGTTTGGATCGTCTCCTGCTTCACCCAGAGCTAATGATTTCAATTTTGCTTTGATTTCGGTATCCCCAAGCTCACTGACTGTATGAGCAGCATTGACTCGAACCAAATAAGGTTGTGACGGATCTAGAGCAATATTAACCAAATCATGCTGAAATGATTTCAGTTGGCAGGTTTTTACAATGTCAATTGCTACATATCGGGCATCTACACTTTTAGTGGTGTCAGTAATATAAGGTTGAACTTGATCAACTAAATTCTTATCCTTCAACCTTTGATACAACCACGATCGAGGCTCATATAGCAGTTTTTCTTCATCATGCAGTCTGAGCAAAGATTCTACTAAAGCTACGCAGCTATCTTGATCAGCCATTGCTATGTCACTATGCAACATAACATCGGGCTCACTTTCAACAATTTCCCTAAACACATCAGGCACTAGACTAGCCAGCCATGCTGCAACTTCATGCAGTTGCGGAACCAGTTTCCTGTCAGGATCAGCAGGATGCTTTAATAAGCTCATTGTTTGAGCTAAGGTCATTGAATGCTGTGCTAGATACCGAGCAGCCAAGAATTCTGCATAAGTTTGATGAGCAAAACAAAAGCTATTGTGCCCATCCCCATAGGAGGAGAATAAGCTTGTAATTTTCAGTACCTCCTCAATAGCAGTTTCAGTTACCGAAAACTCACGTTCATCAAGAGTCTCTAAACCACATAACTCCTGAATGGCGATGTAATTCTTGGAGGGGGCTTCACCTGAACCTGTCCAAATGGCAACCCGATTTGCAAAGATTATGACTGCTGCTATTCTGCCAGCAATCATCATACGTTTATCAATATCTAACTTACCTTTTTCCTCTACTTCACGACGATATGGATTATTTTCGTTACAAAAATTCCAACAGCCTTTGTAGTAAAGTTCTTTTCTAGTGGAAGGAAACTGTTTATCTTCCTGGTAAATCTTCAACAGAAACTTCAGCGTAATCGGTTGGATAGCTAATGGAACAGCTTCTCTAGCTCGGATCTCTTCTAAAAAAGCTATTGGGGCTAAATGATTTTTGCCCGCTGCCTCCTCTACATCTACTCGTCGCAAAGGAGCTAATTCATAGACCCCTACATCATCTTTACCCCATATTTGTCTCAAATTTTCTTCTAAAGTGCCTCGCCAGTCAGCCGTTCTACAGGTGAGTCGAAGCTTAAGACGCTCACACGGAAAATTTTTAAGCTTACGACTTAAAGTATCTGACAAAACACTGAGTGACAAAAGCCCCTCATCCAAGCTGTCAAGAAATAAATCCAAATGATATGTACTATTCAACCAGTCTTGGAATACTGAGTTGCCGAAAATCTCATTCCTTAGTTCAGAGCTTGAGTCAAAACCTCTAAGTTCAAACTTAAGGGCAGGCTTTCCTTGCCTTTTAGCATCTTCAAATGCTTGCTCCAGTGCAAGAGACTTGCCGCCTCCCGGTTCGCCTAGTAAAATCAGGCACGGAGTTCTACTAATGGCTTCAAATGGAACGACTTCAGGATTAGTAATGTGTGCATAACTTGATTCCGGATCATCTAAATAACCAGCAAAATCAAGTTTGCAAGTCCCTCCCTTTGGATACCAGAATCTTTTCCAGTCGTATCTTGGATCTGACACCACTAATCTTTAAGAACAAAATTAATTACTCTACTATTGTCGCTCAATGACCGCGATTTGGCTCTCAAGAACAGCAGGGGGTAAAAGGATTGATCCTCACGGGGTGACAACCCCGTCAAAAACCTGAGCTAGAGGGAATGGAGCCAAATTGCGGTAAAACCCACATTCCGCAGATATTTAAGCCACTTGAATTTCCAAATAAAGTGTAATAAATAAATGCCCAAATGATTGCCATGTAATGATTTGGGCTATTTTTAAAATTAGTAGAAAAATCGATGCCCATCTGGGGAATATGGGTTAAATGATTCCAACTGTTGCAGATGTCGGGTGACAACCTAACGTCAGAATGAATGTTACAGTTACAGTCCCAGCAGCTTTATCCTTCCAGTCCCGGCAATCTTATGGGTACATTGACAGATGCCTAGCAATACTATTTTCAGTTGGTAGATGACACCGAAAGAAGAATCAAGCATCTGGTCATCCTACCGCATTATCTACCTCATCTCCCCCAAAATTTTTCGCTCTCCCATTTAGATGCGATTGATCTAGATTATTTGTATAGTTACAAGCCCCAGTAGTAGCAACATTTTTTTGCATAGGTATACGGGTATAGATATGTCGAGCATTAACTGGCAAAATCTTCGCTCTTGGAATGGTTCACAACACTCAGCCTTTGAGGAACTCTGTTGTCAACTTGCTTCCTATGAAAAACCACCATCTCCTGATTCTATATTTATTCGTAAGGGCACTCCTGATGCTGGAGTAGAATGCTTTTGGCGCTCGCCTAACTCAGAAGAAGAGTGGGCTTGGCAAGCTAAGTTCTTCTCTACGGTTGACAAGAGCCAATGGAAACAACTAGATGATTCAGTCGAAACAGCATTAGATAAGCACCCTAACTTAACCTCCTACACCGTTTGTTTGCCACTTGATCGACCAGATTCTCGAAATGACAAAAAAGAGAGCCTTATGGACAAGTGGAACGAGCGCGTTCGCAAATGGGAGAGTTGGGCGCAGGCAAGAGGTAGAACAGTTAGTTTCCTTTACTGGGGAGAGCATGAAATTTTTGAAAGACTAACTCGTGAGGAGCATCGAGGTCGGTATCTATTCTGGTTCAAAGCTGAACTATTTAGTCAAAACTGGTTTGAATCCCGTTTGGATGAAGCAATAGGCAATGCTGGAGAAAGATATACACCGGAACTGAATGTTGAATTGCCTGTCGCACAACTTTTTGATGGGTTGGGAAGAACAACAGAATTTTTTAATCAATTCAAGATTCTGCAAGGGAAAATCAAGAAATCCTATTCTAGCGGAATCTCTAGCGAAAAGGAATTATCTGCCATAGCAGTTTTTGAGTTGCTTAGAGAGAAAGTTGACCAACTCCTAGCAATCTTAAATGTTATCGATACTCTGGAAACAGACCCTATAGACTTTAAAAGGATCTCGAATTTAGCTTCTGAAGCTCGCGAAAAAGTCTATGAATACATTCGGGTGTTGGGACAACTTGAAGAGAAAGCGAAAAAACAAACTAGCTCCCAACAACAGACAGAAAATAACTGGTTGTCTTCAAGTAGATATAGTATACAAACTCACAAACTCTATAGCTTGGCAGAGGAGCTAACTTCACTCGAAGATGCAGCTCAAAGTAATGAGGTTCAGCTTGCTAATATACCAGCCTTACTTTTGCGGGGAATTGCTGGTCAAGGCAAAACTCATCTACTGTGTGATATTGCTCAAAATAGAATTCGAGAGGGCTTACCTACAGTCTTACTGCTAGGTGAGCATTTCAATGGTAGTGATGAACCTTGGCTACAAGTTACCAGACTTTTAAGGCTATCTTGTACAGCAGAAGAATTTCTGGGTGCATTAGAAACTGCGGCTCAGACAAGACAGTCAAAAGCGTTAATTTTTATTGATGCTCTAAATGAGGGTGAGGGAAAAAAGCTGTGGAAGAAACATCTCGCAGGAATGTTGACCCTTCTAGACAAATTTCCTCATCTAGGAATTGCTTTTAGTGTTCGCACTCCCTATGAAAATGTTGTTATTCCTCAACATCTTGGAGTTGATCGCTTAATACGAAAGACCCATCATGGCTTTGCTCAACATGAATATCAAGCAACACGAATTTTCTTTGACCACTATGGCATTAAGAGCCCTAGCGTCCCGTTACTCAATCCAGAGTTTCAGAATCCTCTCTTCCTAAAACTGTTTTGCCGTGGTTTGCAAAATTATCGCTGGACAGAAGTGCCACCTGGCTTTTATGGAATTTCTGCGGTTTTCAACTTCCTTATCGAATCAGTCAATGCCAAACTCGCTAGTGAAGAATATTTAGACTTTGACGAAAAATCTAGGATTGTTCAGAAAGCCGTACAAAAGCTCGCAGAAGTAATGGCGGAGAACAACAAACAATGGCTACTCAACCAAGAAGCACAAGTGATTGTTAATAAATTTCTTCCACGAGAAGGCGGTTATCACAACACTATGTTCAGACATCTTGTAGTTGAGGGAATTATCGCTGAGAACTGCTTTTGGCAAGATGATGAGCCAGTACATACGATTCGATTTTCATATGAACGGTTCTCCGATCACCTTATTGTTAAATATCTACTCGACAAATACCTGGATTCTGAAAATCCATCAGCAACCTTCCTTCCAAACAATCAATTGGGGGAATTGCTCAAGGACGACTGGACATACTGTAATCGTGGACTTGTGGAAGCATTTTCGATTCAGGTACCAGAACGGATTAGAAAAGAGCTTATTGAGGTTGCACCCCACTGTGCTAACTATTCTGCTGTGCGCGATTCATTTATTCAGAGCTTGATTTGGCGCGATCCTAATTCAATCACAGAGGCAACAAACCAGTATATTAATTCACACATTATTCAACATAAAGATTCCCGCGACCTGCTCCTAGATGCTTTTTTGACCGTAGCCTCCAATTCAAATCATCCATACAATGCAGACTTTCTGCATCAGCGTCTTAAAAGGGATTCTATGCCTGATAGAGACGCATGGTGGTCTACTTTTCTGCACTTTCAGTACGGACAACATGAGGCAGTTGATCGTCTAGTGGACTGGGCATGGATAGCAGAAGATAAAAGTCATATTGAGGATGAGGCAATTCGGTTATGCGCGATCACGCTTGCTTGGTTTCTCACAACCTCCAATCGATTCTTACGAGACCGTGCGACGAAAGCCCTCGTTTCCCTGCTTACTCCTCGCATTCACATTCTCAGACAGGTTATATCACAATTTCGAGATGTTGACGACTGGTACATTTTGGAGCGACTCTATGCTGTTGCCTACGGATGTGCAATGCGGAGTATAGATGACGTTGCGATCGCAGAACTTGCTCAGGATGTATACAGTTGGGTATTTGAGAATGGCAAACCGATTCCTCATATTCTGCTAAGGGATTATGCTCGTGGTGTGATTGAACTAGCTTTGAGCCACAACATCTCATTACAGATTGATGTTGCTCGTATTAGACCTCCCTACAAAAGTGAATGGCTTTCCCACATTCCCTCAGATAATGAACTAAAGATACACACAGATCAGGCAGAGAAAGTACTTAAGGAGCATAACTACGGAGACAGCCCATTCCTGAATCAATGGCGTAGTGTCTTTACCATCCAACGCTCAGTACTCGGTGGGGGCGACTTTGCTCGATATGTAATTGGAACAAATTCTTCAAGTTTCTCTTGGTCATCTCGACGGTTGGATGAACCACCAACCCAGAAAGAAATATATGAAAGTTTTCTAGAGTCTCTAACAGTGAAACAGGAAAGAGCCTGGAACCGCTATCGCACTGTGATAAATAACGTTGACTATTACCGTCAATTGAGTGTTGAAGAACGAATCAAAGAATTTGGATATGAATATACTGAAGAAGAGCTAGAAGAAGTAATGGCTGAAACAGAGCAATCCCTTCGTAAGGCTCTAGGTAAAAATAAGACAGAAATTTTTGAAGAATCTGTTCGGTCTTATTCCGAAGCTTCAGATGAGGATGAGTACCGCTTTGATTTAAGCATTGCTCAACGTTGGATTTTCTGGCGAGTTTTCGATCTCGGATGGACTGTAGAGCGTTTCGGCTGGTTTGATAGTAGACTAGATCTTCACGGTCGAGCAGCAAATAAACCTGAAAGAATGGGCAAAAAATATCAATGGCTTGCCTATCATGAATTTTTAGCAAGAGTATCGGATAATTTTAAGTTTAGGAAGGATGAATGGAATCCAACTGACAAGGATGGATTTGTTGGTACCTGGCAAGGCTACGAACGGAATATCGATCCGTCTTGTCTCCTAAAGAGTACTAAACAAGGCGACTCCGATAAGCACAACAAACCTTGGTGGTTTGCTGTTCCCTATGATTCATGGAATCAGCACTCCAGTGATGTTGAATGGCTCCAAGACAAAGATGATCTACCTGCTATTGAGCCAATCATCGATCTTGTTAACCCCAAGGACGGTTCTCGCTGGCTGGCTCTGGAAAATCATAGTTCATGGGATGAACCCGTTCAAATGGGTGAAGATAGTCTGCCAAAGCGACAGATCTGGTATATGCTCAAGAGCTACCTTGTTCAGAAAGAAGATATTGATTGTATATATGACTGGGCTGTGCAGCAAAACTTTATGGGACGCTGGATGCCAGAATCTCATGGACTTTCCCAAGTATTTTTGGGCGAGTTCTTTTGGTCACCCGCCTTTGAATATTACAACACTTCATACTTCAGTCATGATGGTTGGACTGATGGAGACAATAATAAGATTCCTAAAAAAGTTTTAGTCACAACAGATCGGTACATACAGGAAAGCTTTGGTTTCGATTGTTCGGTTGATGAATCTTACAACATTTATCTACCAGCCCAACTTTTAGCCGATCAAATGAAACTTCGGTGGAATGGTGTTGAAGGCTTCTTCGAGCAGGCAGGACGCTTAATTGCTTTTGACCCTTCTGTGAGAGAAGTTGGCCCGATGGCATGTCTTATAAACCGTGAGGCATTACTCGAATTTTTAGATCAGAATGGGTACGACATTCTATGGACTTTCCTTGGTGAGAAGATAATTTTGAATGGCAATCCCCTTCATGCACGTTTAGAGTTGAGTGGAGCTTTACGTTTAAAAGAGGGGCACTTAGAAGGAATAGTTAACTTTAAGCTAAACCCTAGGAAAAGCGCAAATGAAGATTCCTTCCAGACATATACTGGTAAGTTCACTATTCCTAAAACTACCTGAGTCGCTCCAACAAAGAACCGCTAAACAAGCCGATGGCAATGATTTAAAAATCACAGGCAGCATTGAGTTGAGCATCTGCCTAAACGCCGTAAACTAGAAGGAATATGGCTTTTACTCATTATTTAGGCGTGGGATTGTTTCAATTTGAGGTAGGCTTTTGCTTTAGCCAGACGGACTAAACGTTCTAAATATTCATACTGTTCCCATCGTTGTTTGTCTTCAGATCTTAGTTCGCCTGCGCGATTTTTTTCCAGTAAAGTATTAAGTTTATTTTTTCTATAGGGTGGATAGGGTGGTATTTCCGTAATCAAGATTATTTAAAATGGTTGCTTGTTTTAGGAATAAAGCGATCGCCCCAGTGCAGACTGTCCAATAACGAAATCATGAGAGTTATAGTATGTAGTATGTATGATTACTAATGAGAATCGTAAAATATTAACGATTATTCTCTGTAATTTCCTCAAGTTTAAGGTTGTATTGCGCTAGAAAATAAACTTAATCTAATCCGTATAATTACTCTTTCCTCAAGCCAGATTTATCTGTATTCTCAAAAGTATACCCACATCTTCTACAATTGATCTCATCCACTGGAGCAACAATCTATGCTGCTGCGGGAGTATTGAACAATTTTATGGAACTTAGAAGGTTTTTCGCTACTCTAGGTTGAACTTGTTTGCATTGATGGTTGCTCAGGGATAAAGTTGTCAGTCTCCCCAATTGACTATTGAGTTTATCCCCCAAATGTGTCACAAGTCATTCAATGGAGTCGATGGGGTTAGAAATCTGCAATCGTTTTTTTTAAGATTTTATCAATTAAAGATATGCAACCTAAATCTGTTGAGTTACAAAGTCGCTTAGAATCTTTAACAAATAGCTTTTTACAGCTTAGTCAAAATTTATCTGAAGCGACTCAAAACTTAGAACAGTCTTTGATTCCTCCCTCATTAGATCTGGCTGAACACATTGTTAATAAACGACAAGACTTTGAAGATATTCGCCGTCAAGCCGTCGAGTTAGCGCAATCTTTAGAAGTATCTACTACCGAGCCTGAAAAAATTATTTCTATTCATGAGCTAGAAGCCCTATTAAAAGCGATTCATAAAGCAGAAGTAGAAGAAGTTATTGATACCTGGCAACAAGCTTTAGATATTTTGGACAAAATTTTAAAAATTAATTCTAAGGATAGTGCGGATTTTCTTCCCTTACAACAATGTCTAACACAAGCTGCCCAATTGCGTAATTTAATCTTAAATAGCCCAGAAGACAACTTAAATGCAGAAGCAAAAGCATTAATATCCGGTGAACATCATCTCGCGCAACTGCTCACACTGATTTTAGAACGAGAGTCTCCAGATTATCAACGGTTGGCAAATTTGCAGGCATCTGTCGTTCAGTCTTGTGGAATGCCGATTGCACTAGCCGCGTTAACAGGGAGACTGTTTTTAGAATCAGAGTCAACATCTCCACTTGTAAAAATACCAGAATTAAAAGAAAATAACAATCCAATTGAACCGGACATTTCAGAGCCTGAACCTATTGAGTTAGAAAAATTGAAAATTGTTCCGAAAACCTATGATCTAAATAATAAAATCAATGATAAAGACTCGTCAAATCAAACTAAAATAGCTGTTTTACCTAATGTCTTTGATCAATCTAAAACCAATACTCAGGACATAGCATTATCGCTATCAAACACCAATAATGAAGACCAAGAAACAGCAATTCAATATTTAATCTGGAAACTTATTGGTGAGAAAAAACTGAGTTTGGCTTTTAATCTAGCTTGGGGGATAGAAACCGAATTTCCCCAGATTCAGCCTCGACTTCCTTCTTGGGTGATTCGAGCCGTTATTTTAGGAATTCATGTTCGTTACGACCTAGGAACTGGAGAAATTGCAAATATTTTGATAGATGATTTTGCTAATTTTAGCGAGAGTATGTTTACTAAAGAGGGGGAGTGGAATCAAGCGATTAGTTTACTTTTAGCAGCTTCAGCCCTTCGTCCCGCTTTGCTTGCTCCCAATACGGATGCTTCACAAATTCTTTTATCATTGCGGCTAGGAGAAGGACTAAATCAACTCTATGAATACTGCCAAATCATTGCTAAATATGGTTCTCAACGCCTAGCTTTAGACGTTAAGGCGATTAAAACCGTTATCAGTCAGGAACAATGGAATGATAAAATTACTGTTCTTAATCAAGAGATTGATGGGTGGTGTTCAGAAGCACCAGGATTCCTCATGAGATCAACACAGGGTCGAAGAATTTGGAAAAGATGGTTAGACTTAGGTGGACTGGTTGAGCAGTTATTATCTCAGATCAAAGAAAAAGATTCTTCTTTACTTTTAAGATCAACAACCTTAAATCACGTTCAAGAGGTCAAAGATCGAATTTCAATTTTTTATACATCTTGTGAGTTAAAAAATCAAATAGAATTAACAAAAAGACAATTGGGGGTTAACAAAAAACGAGAAATTGATCAGGATGATATCCCTAAAATTTATAGATATGTCAATCAAGCAGTTGACTTTGGTCGCCGTTGGATTGATTTACAAGAATTGCGTTTAGACCAAAGGAATGACTTTACTCAAAGACAAGCCAAACTAGCAGAGCAAATTAAGCAAGAGATTTCCGATTTACATGATCCCGTTTTGGAAGAAATTCAAATTTTTGAGAATAAAAACTCATCAGAGTTGATTCAAGCCGGAATTTATTGCTGTCAATCTGCCGTACTAGATATTCGTAATTTATTTAACCCTGACACTTCATTAGTAGCAACAGAACCTAACCCTAAATATCTTTTTTATGGAGATCTGCTAAGAACTCCTACCCTATGTTTAAATGCTGATTGGCAACCAGAAATTAGTAGTCGAACTGATCTAGTCAAAGGAATTGCAGATTTAATCATTAAAAATAATTTTGATTGGCGAGAAAATTTCCTGGAGCAAAGTGATTTAAGGAATCATGAAGCGACCGATAGAATCATTGAGTATATTCGTGTTAATCCTGAACTTTTGATTAATATTGAAGAACTAGAACGGATTCGAGAAAATAGCATTCGAGAATGTCGAGATAGTTTAGAGCGAGATATCAAAAAAACCCGAAATCAAATTGAACAAGCTGTGGCTTTGGGAATTCTAAAAGAAGGCGATCGCTTTGATTATGTAGCCCAAATTGCCCATATCGAAAAAGAAGTTGAAACCACACTTCGCTTTGATTTAAAACACAATAAACTAGACTGTATTAAAACTGCAATCGCTAATAAAAAACAAGCTGTCATTGAACAAGTTAGACAAAGATTAAATCCACTCCCTTTAACTTCTGAACAACCCAGCTATGTCCGTATTCAAGAACTGTTAGATCAAGGCAATGTATTAACAGCAAATGAATATATTGACATGGTAAGCCGAGGGGATGAAATTCCTAATATCGAAGTAGAATTTAATGATTTTAGTGACTTTTTCCCAATTAAAGTGACTGAAATTGACAATTTTATGGAAGTCAATAATCCTCCATTTGTTATTCAAAAAGTACAAAAACGAGAAAATGTTTGTGGAATCAATTTAAGACGACCCTCTGGTTCTGCTACAAACAGAGCCGCTGAAATGCTAACAGCTTGGTTTTCCGTCAAAAAAGGAGGTAAATCTCAGCAAATTTCTCAAGAAGAAGCACGAACTATTTTAGTCAACTTAGGCTTTAACCCATTAAACATTAAAGTAGAACAAATTGGGGGGCGGACTTGGCTAAAAGTCAAGACAGAAACCATACGCAATAAAGAACTATGTCCGGTTGCGGGTTATGGTTCAGCCGCTCATGGACAATATCGGATTCTTTGCGTTTGGGACAGACCCACAGCCGAAGACATTCGGAATGCAGTCGGAGAAACCTCTCACGGTGCTCCAGCTTTTGTCTTCTTTTTTGGACGGTTGACAGAACCCCGACGCAGAGACTTAGCTCGCTTATGCCGAGAACGTCGTAGCACTTTTGTACTCATTGATGATATCTTGATGCTGTATCTTTGTGGTGCAGAAGAACCACGACTGCAAACCTTATTTAATTGTGCTTTACCGTTTACCTTTGTAGAACCTTATGCCACAACGGCGGGGTTAGTTCCTCCTGAAATTTTCTATGGACGGAAACAAGAGCGAGATTCTATTATTAATCAGATGGGATCTTGCTTTATTTATGGAGGACGACAGTTAGGAAAAACAGCGTTATTACGTTCTGTAGAACGGGACTTTCATGCCTCACAGGAGCAAAGAATTGCCCTATTTCTCGATTTAAAAGCAGATGGAATTGGCATTCATAAATCCATTGAAGATATTTGGAGCTTACTAGCTGAGGAGTTTAAAAAATTAGGGATTATTCCCCGTAATATTACAACGAATATAGGTGCAAAAGCACTGTTAGGAAATCTCCAAACTTGGTTAGAAGAAGATAAAAGCCGTCGCATTCTTTTGTTACTGGATGAAACTGACAAATTTTTAGAATCTGATGGGCAAAATCACTTTAATCAAACCAGCCGTTTCAAAGGTTTAATGGATCAAACAGAACGACGGTTTAAGGTTGTATTTGCGGGATTGCATAACGTTCAACGTACCACTCGCTTAGAAAATCATCCCCTCGCTCATTATGGAGAACCCCTTTGTATTGGCCCTCTTTTAGAAAATGGAGAATGGCGGGAAGCCAGAGCACTGATCAAACGACCTTTAGCCAGTATAGGTTATGAATTATCCGATGATTTAGTCACCCGAATTCTCTCCCAAACCAATTATTATCCGAGTTTAACTCAACTCTATTGTCAGGAATTGTTGAGAGAGGTTAATAAAAATCATTTAAGGATATATGAACGTAATAAAATTCCTCCTTATGAAATTTCAGACTATCAAGTTGATGAAGCTTATCAAAGCCAAAATCTTCGTAAAGCCATTCGCGATCGCTTTCTCTGGACGCTCCAACTTGATCAACGGTATGAAGTAATTGCCTATTCCATCGCCTATGAATCTTTAACCAGTCAAGAAGGGATGGTCAATGGATTTTCTGTATCTTGGATTCAAAATGTCGTTTTGTCTTGGTGGTCGGAAGGATTTCAAGGGAAATCTACGGATGAATTTCGCGCTCTCCTTGAAGAAATGGTGGGGTTAGGGATTTTACGAGAAACGAGTAAAGGACAGTTTGCACTGAGAAGTCCTAACGTTGTTTTGCTGTTAGGAACTGAATCAGAAATTGAAGAACAACTCCTTAGAAGCCGTGAACCTTCTTTAGAATATGATGCTGCAATTTTTCGACCCGTATTGCGAAATGACTTATCTCGCCCTAGTCCTTTAACGGTTCAACAAGAATCCGTATTACGCAAACGAGAACATGGAGTTTCTATCATTGTTGGTTGTCCTGCCGCCGGTTTACATGAATTGAAAGATAGCTTGCTTTCAGCCGTTGGTCAGGAATTTTTCATTCCCATAAACGAAGTTTCTGAAATTAGCATTTTCACTCAACAGTTAGGCAACCTTGACAAGCGAGAACGCAGTATTGATGGAACAACAATTGTCTTTGTTTCATCAACTTGTGCTTGGGATTTAAAATGGGTCGAGAGATCTCAGGAAAAAGTTCAGAAATTAACCTCTAAAAAATCATTTGTCCGAGTTGTTTTTGTTGCTAATCCACAAAAACTATGGGATTTAGTTAGCACTAATTCTTTAATGTCCCTAGAATCTCAGGGAATCATTCCCATCAGCCTGAATCCTTGGCATGATGCTGCGTTGCAACAATGGTTAGAAGATTGCGATTTAGCATTAAGCAAGGAAAACCGAGAAAAGATTACTGAAATTACGGGAAATTGGTCAGTGCTGCTTCAGCGCTTTTATCAACAAGCTAAATTAGATCGCCACTGGGAACCTCACCTCCAGAAACTAGCAGAGTCTCTCACCCATTCCGATGTCTTAAGCAACCTAGCTGGGCTAATGGGACTTGATCAAGGTTATCTTGAGCAAAGACAAATATTACACACCTTGGCAACACTGGAAAAAGTTTCTAGTGAGGATTTGATTAGCGTTGTGGAAGGGATATCGCCTGAAACAGTAAACCAAACCTTGAAATGGGCGGAGTTACTTCGACTCATCAATGCTGTTGGTCATGATGACTGGAGTGTTGATCCACTGGTTCGCCGGATTCTGACATCAATTGGAGGATAAAACAGATGACTTGTTTTTGGTGGCAGCTTCCCAATCCGAACTTATTTATTGAGCGAGTTGTTCAAGACCTCAGAGATGGAAAAAATGTAATTCTTTGTTTACCTGAACACTTACCAGATGGTTTATCAAATGCAATTCAGTCTGGATTAGGTGATGGTTGGGATTGGCATAATATCTCTGTCAGGGAGGAAAATGCCCTTGATCCTGTTCATTTCCTTTTTGAGCATTTTGTTGGAGAAATTAACCCCAATGAAATTCGCAATGCTAGAACATTAGCAGAGCATGAGAATTTTTCGGGAAAAATTATTGGGTTGGATGGTTTAACTCCTGATCTCTGGCCAGCTTGGAAAAAATTTCTTTCAGACTATGACCAACCCTGTCGAAATATCCCTAAGCTCTATCGCACCTTATTTTGTGTTTCGTTAGTTGGAGAACTTGCCCTCGATCCTCCTGAAGAAGATGTGAGTTTATCCCATCAGATTTGGAAGGGTATTGTGGATCGGATGGATATGATGTTATTTACGTCTGGACTTTTTCAAGGGAAAAGAATGCTCGATTTACAAAAGCGTGTAGCTATCTCAGTGATTACTAATCTTGGGCTTTGGGATTATGAAGTTAGCGAACGTTTAGCCGATGAAAAGATTGACAATATTCTTAAACCTTTTTCAGTTCTTGAAGAAATCGCGAAGGAACGTCACTGGTTTGATTTAAGTTCTAATTTCTCAGAAAACTGGTGTAAAGGAATGACAAATCCGATGGAATTTGAAGAAAAAATTCATTCGGCTGTTTTGGTGGATGGGGTTTTAGATAAAACAGAAATAGAACGTCGGATTTGGAGTGGTGAAGTCGCAGAGTTATTACCCTTTGTTGAACAAAGACGGCATGATCTTCTTAAACTTTTAGATGGAGTTTTAAAAGTGCCATTTAGAACTCAATTTGGGGAGGTGATTGAAGATGTTAAGGATTTAGAAATTGGTCATATTGAGTATCAAATTACTGAACCTTGTAAGCGCGTTAAACCTGATGTTCGGCATTTAGTTAGACATCTCAAGGCAATTCGTAATTCCCTTTCTCATTTAGAAACAATTAACCCAGAGATATTATTGTGTCAAGAAATGACGAATTGGCATCAAATATTAAAGTAGTAATCAAATTATTAATAATTTCGATTAAGAAATATCTTCTTGATTTAAAATTATCAATAATTTTTCAACGGTGTTGATTCCTATTCCTTTTACAGCCAATAACTGAGACAAGTTATTAATGGTTTGATCCTGCATTGCCTGTTTAATTCGTTCTAAATAGGGATTCTTTAATCCTGTAATTTTTGCAATTTTTTGTGGTGATAATGATAAAAATTTTGATTTTAAATCAGGAAAAATATCATCGGTTGAGTGAGGATCATAAATGTAGATTTGGATAGGTAGGTTGCATTGGATTAAATATTCCTCCATAATTTCTAAGGATTTTTCTTGAGGTATTCCTCCATTGTTAGCTCCTAAAACGGGGAAAGCAATAGAGGTTATTTTTTTCTCTTCATAAATATTGACAAATTTTTGTAATCCCAATTTAAGAAACTCAATCTCTGAGGGATTTTTCCAATGTTTTTTAGTAGGAAAATTGAGAATCCAGTGCTGTTGAGATTTATATAACCAAAGCTTACCGATCTCAAAAAGTTGTTTCTCGCAAAGTTCAACATAACGAGTGTACATTTCTGGGTATCGCAAGCGAAATTCTAAAGCAATACCCGCTCCCATGACTCCTACACAGTTAACTGTGTTGACTAAAGTTTGACACTGTGATGTAAATAAGTTACCTTTGATAATTTCAATGCTCATTTGTGTAAATTAGCCAATCTCGATTATTTTCTTGAAAATAGACGCTCATGTAAGTATTAGGTTTCCATTCTAATTTAATACAACGGGAAGAAATAATTTCAATTGATTCTCCTAAAGAAATTTTTGAGATATCACTAAAATCTGATAAAATTTGTCGTGATAAAGGTGAATTTGGAACAAAACGAAGTTTTAATTCTCCTTGAAACGTGTTACTGTTAGCATAATTCTCAATATCAACCGTAATAAATGACTCATCCTGGTGAATTCTGACAGAAGGATTATTATGGTAGAACAAGCTCTTAAACTGGGTAACTTCCGGCTCATAAAAAATTTGACTAGCATATTTTGAGTCTTTACCGATTAAATGTAATAAAGTTGCCTTATCTTGCTCAGTTCGGCAAATAATCGTGATATCTTCTAAACTTAACTGATCAAGCTCTAAACATTGATGAACAATAAATTCTTGTTGAGCCGCTCTCATAAAAGTGTCTTTACCCACCTGTTGTATTGTAGAGTAAACATGATCACAGTCAAAATACTGTTCCACAAAACTTGAGCTATTTCCATAATGTGAACTACTAGAAGCAAGGTTTCCATTACTCACGGCACATTGACTCCCATGAGATTTTAAAACACTCTTTAAATTTAAGCGAAAAAAGACAGGAACAGGACAAAGCGCATAAATATTCCCCTGACGTTTACCGAGAGTTTCATTGTGCCACTGAGTCGGTGTTTGGGGTCGAAAATAAAAGCGTGCAAAGTCTTTAACATTCTCTACTGTGCGACCAATTAAATTTTCACCTGCGGAGTTTTTAAAGTTTGTACATTGATTTCTAGCCAGTAAGCTTTCGCTTTTAATAATAGAAACAGCATTCTCGATATGAGTAAAATGATAGATATATCCTTTCCAAATTGACTGTTGGGAAGCGAGTCCAGTTATCAATATTTGTGCAAAATCTTCTAGTTCATGGGGCGATCGCGATAACGAAAAATCATTTTGTGTACAATTGCTTTGGAATTCAAAGTTAGGATCGTTGTACTCTATAAATTCTTCGGGTTCTTCTAAAATAGTTTCTCCTCGCTTAATTGCAATGAGTAGCATTAACTCAAGAGTATCCAGGATACTAGAATCATTAACTATCCATGAACCTGCACGGTTTTCGTAGATGTTTGTTGCTAATTTATCCCGCTTTTCTCCAGAAAAGAGATAATTATGGACAGCTTGACGTTTTTCTGGAGTCTCTGCCTGTAATGCCCATTCTGTAAGTTCTTCAATAGAAATAGTTTCTCTTTGCAAACGACAAGCCCAGAAGAAATTTAACCCAGAATCTTGATAATCAAAATGCAAGATTCGTTTGTCTGGCGCAAACCCTACTAATAACATTTCTTCAGAAGAATTAGAGCGATCGCAAAGTAACTGTTGACAAGGTAAATAAGTCCCTGCTTTCGACATAAACTCAACTTCTTGTAAGAAAAATTGCAGTTGATTCTGTTCTGTAAGTGTTTTTAAATTCTTTAAAAAATCTTTCGTGATCAGTGTACCAATTTGCTTTGATTCTGAGGGTGAAACACGGGGCGAATTAGCTCTAATTTGTGTTTTTAACGCATCAATTAAGTGCAAATCACTGACGGGATAACGTTGAGAATCAAACCTATCTCCCAGAAGTTGTTTTACATTTTGCCATTGACTTTTGGCAATCAGTTTATCCTGATAAGTATATTGAAAATGTGACCAATTCGCTACTTTTAGGAAACACTCAGGTTCTAAAAGTTGACCTGTTACCTGATAGCGAATCTCATTCACTAAAAGCAATTGACGAAAGTTCCCAGACAACTCACTGGGTAAAGCTTTGCCATTAGTAATCAGATACCCCATACCGTGATCCCCTGCCAAGATGCGACGGATAATGTCACGTCCCTCACTGGGGTCTCGCTTCTGCCAATCAAGGGCTAACTCTTGCCAGAGAAAGTTCCAGAACTCATACAGATCAACGGTTTTAAGCCCCAAAGTATCTGCAACGGCTTGCCAGTTTTCCTGACTTGCACGCAATAAGCGACAGAGAACTTCCCCCAAGGCGATACCGATGCGATCAGCCAACTCACAGTTACGGACTGAAGATTTCACTAAACTTTCTCGTCCTGTTGTAATTTCAAAGTTAGCATTGATGGCAAAACCCAGGAAAAGGTTCTCCCGCGTTGGCGCTGTTACCCAGAACGTCGGCACACTGTCAGGAAGTCCTCGACTCAGACAACCGTTTTCCTCCGTGAAACCTAACAACAGTGTGGCTGCTGCATCTCCTTGAGTCTTTAGACATAAAAACACACACTCTTTATTTTTTTCGATGGTGATAGGAGACTTTCCAATTTCAACCCCAGGAACACCAGAAATAATTTTAGGTTCCCAACCCATCTTTACGATTGGATGATCTTTCTTAGTGAACTTAAACTGTTTAATTCCCCTCGAAAATACAAGCAAAATATTAACAAGTTCTAGGAAAGGTTCGATCACATCTTGTGTCGAATAGTTTTCCTCAAGCTCTAGTTCAATAATAGTAGCATCAGGGGGTTGAATATAGTTTTTCAATTTTTCTCTCAAGTCTTTTGCTTTTGTGGGAGCGAGTCGTGATGGAATTAATCCTCCCTCAACCGTAAAACCCAAATTTTTACTCAAAACACTGGGTTGCTTACACACTAGATAAACACTCTTAAACCCTAATCCAAATTTACCTGTTACACCTTCCCCTTTATCAGAAATATTGAAGGTAAGCATCTTTTCTAAATCTCGATCAAATCCTCGCTCCCGATATTGTTTTTCAGGATAATTTGGATGTTGGAAACAACCGATGGGTCTACCCGCATGGATAAATAAAAGCTGATTTTTTTCAGCAACTATAACAAACTCTTTTCTGGTGGTTTCTGGTTGTTGTGCCTCGGACATTTGCATCCACTCAATAATGGCATCATCAGCATTTTGAAATAATTCAAAGGGAATGCTTTGGTGGCGGTATCCATGTTGACTAATTTTTGCTCTGACAGCTTGCAATAAATCATCTCGAATGGGTTCTGTTTCAGGAGATTTGTTTTCTAATAAATTCGACAATTCAAACACTAATTGTTCGATTTTCTGCTCAATATTTTCTGCGGATTTTTTTTGCTGTTTTAATTCAGCTTTCTGATGTCGTAAGTCATCCCATTGGCTTAAAATATCTTTAATAACAGGACTGCGTTCATGTATTCCTAACATTCTCATTACATAGGGAGCGCCTTCTAACAAAAAGGTTTTTGCCACTTGAATATCGAGTTGATCAGATTCACGTAAATCTCTCCAAGTTTCATCTAGGGATGAATTTTTGATTTGATAAACCTCATCAAGAAGAACTTTTGTAGATTGTTTTAAAATCAAAGATAAATCTAAATGACTAAAATTTTTAGTCTCTAATGGAAGTAATTCGATTTCGGTTGTATCAGGTGTCAGTGAATTGACAAACAGATGGGGAGGACGATCAAATTGAGCTAAGTTGGCTTTGAAAGTTGTTCCTAATATAGAGGGGACTACTCTGGTACGCTCGCTGGTTTGTCCTACAGAAATCTGGAAATTCCGCAGAGGTATTGATCGGTTTTCTAGCAATCTTTGACGAACTGTATCTACATTTCGTTTCCCTAAATAAAGCTGAACTAGATTTTTTACATCTATATCGTTGCCGATAAATAAACTTATGAAAGCACCCATCAATTCTGATGGACAATATTGCTGCCAAGGTTCAAAGTATTCTCTTAAAAGATTAACATTGCTAACTGCTTTTAAGCCTTCAGTTGTTAATAATGTTTTTTCTGGGTTATCTTTGAGTGTGTTTAAATAGGGTTTAAGCAGTTGCTCTTGTTGCCGATCTAGCAAAAAAGAGCGATTAATATTATCTCTTTTACCCCAAGTTAATTGATCAGAATTCTGCCATTTCTGTCTTTGATTGAGCAGTTTAATTTTTGCTAAAATTTGTGGTGCCAGTATTCCATTTTTAACAGCTAAACTTAAATAATCATTAAAAACTTTTATTTTACTTTCTTCTGGTTCAGGATCGTGATGGGATAAAACTTCCAAAATTTTGACTAATTTTTCTGACTCTATTTTTCCTAACAAATTCGGTAATAGATATTTCTTAAATTGGTTTTTATCAAGTTTTTGAGCAAAGCTCCAAGCCGGAATAAAACTAACATCAACTTGATTAAATATTTCTAAACACTCATCCAGGGGAAACTCTACTGTGAAATTCCCCAGTTCGTACTCCGGTGCATTGTTTAAAAGTTCTCCAATTTGTTCTAACGCAGCATCTTGAGTGATCAATAATTCCTCCGTTAACCAAGACCAACAATTACTGCGATCGCAAATTAATTTAGATAGCTGAGATGATGGAATATAGTCAGAAGAAACAGACAGCAGCAATGCCTCAATATCTTCTTCTAACGCTGGATAATGCAAAATCTTTTTAGAAAAAACTGCATTTCCTTCTTGAGTAACTAACCAAGCTTTTGTTTTAAGTTGATTTAGATTCTTGGAACTGAGTTTGTGTAGATTTTGGGAATCTAATAGGTTACTCAAAGTATCAAGAATGATCTCACAGTGTTGATGAGGGTCTGGCTGATTGAGGATAAATTCAATAATATCATTTTCGTTCCATTTTGAGAAAAAATTCCTTAATAATTTAAAGCTTTCATGGTTTTTAAGGTTTTCAGGAAGTCGAGAAAATTGTGTGTATTCTCCATTGCTTAAATTGACCAAGTTTGATAAGTATTTTTTGAGTCTATTCGGAATAATTTCGAGGATTTGTGTAGGTCTGATTGTTTCCTCTTCTGCGGATATCCAACTTTCTTTTTCCAGCAATGTTTTTAAATCATTTGGAATTTCTTCAAAATCTTGAATTGCATCTAAAATAACGATACAGAACTCCTGCCAATATTGAGGAGATTTTGGAGAAAAACTTAAAATATTTTTAATTACCGTTTCAGCCTTCCAAGATGTAAATAGTTCCCGCATATAAGAATATCCTTTACTTTGTCGCCATGACTCTGACTGAATATTTTCAGGATATTTGGTTTGGTCTAATTTTGCTAATTTTTCTTGATGTTTGGCTACATTATTAGGCACTCTCAATATATTAATAGGACTAATTCCTTGGTTATTAGATTGATTAGGTAGCCAACTAATGTTCTGTAAGTTTTTCTTCAATTCGGCTTTATCTGGAGATGATATCTTATTCAGTGCGTTGAGAATTAGGTGGCAGTATTCATGAGGATTAGGAAGACTAAGCATTATAATAATCGCCTCACGAGGAGTCCATCGAGGAATCCAATTTTGTTGAATTTCCTGATTTTCACGAATTAAGGTAATTCTTTGCTGCAACCGACTATCTAGTGAAAAATCAGGATTTTCGAGGAAAACTCGACCTAACTCAATACACTCTAGTTTTCCATTTGTCGTTTCATGTAATCGCAATGAACGCCATAAATCTTGATAACTGGGAAATTGACTAATATAACGCAAAAGTTCATATCGTTCTGAAGGTTCTAGCTGATTTCCATTAACACAATCTGCGCCTAATTCCTGAATTAACTTCACAACTTGCTCAGATTGTAAGGCTTCAATTCCCAATTGTTGACGCTTTGCAGACGGAATATGTTCTACCAATACAGAATCAAGTAAGCGCCAAGCTTCACCTTTTTGATGAAGAACTTGTTGTCCTACTTTTTGCCAGACTGTACTGTCTTGTGAGGTGACATACAAAGAGGTTTGCACATTTTCATATTGATCTTTTTGACCATGTAAAAAATATCGTAATTGTTGTCTAGACATGATGAATCAATTCCTCTAAAAGATTAGTCCGTTGATTAGGATGAGCTAAATCGGGTTGTGTTGCTAGAAGTTCTAAACAACTCCTCGCGTTGCATTCAGGTATATGTCTTAGCGATGAGGTTCTACTGAGCATCGAAGCCAGCCTATTATCAATAAAGATTAAATTGCTATTAGGCAGAGCTTCTTTTAATGCCGTAGAAATTGTTGTGTTCCATTTGCCTTTAAATAAACCCTTACTTTGATGTATTATTTTTAATAATTTATATTTATAGAAAGCTTGTTTTTCTAAGCGATGATTATAACCAATAAATAGGGACAAATCTTGCAGTTGATTAAGAGCAGGTTCAATTTCTTGACTTGAACTAAGAAGTTGAGAAATAATTTCGCAAGTTAATTTGTAGCTGGAGGGTTTTGCTTTGAGGAAATTGCTGAGATTCGTGAGAAGAGAAATTAATTCATCTAAAGTTAAAACACCTTGGCTTGTCGGCGAAACTTCAAAGGGTTCATAAACTAACAATAGATGGAGTTGTTGTTGATACAGATGCTTAAAAATAGTATTTAAAGCATCAGCATCGGCTTCAAATCTTGCAATTTTAAACCGTTTATGGGGACTAATTTTTGAAACCAGTTGCTTCACTAAAGGTTGCAGAGATTCCTCTTGTAAATTTGATAAGTTAATTTTGCTAAACACATGGCGAAGAAAATTGATTAGACTTGTCTGTACTTCCGGTTGTTGAATTAGATTTTCCTGTTGGTGCAATAATTGGGTTAAGTAGCGAAGATAGTTAGAATTTGAAAAAACTAACTCAGGGTTAAGAGAATCAATAACAGAGCAGATTTCTTGCTGATTCCATTTTCCATTGCTATTGAGTGATAAAAGATTAGGCTTATTTTGAATAATAAAACAATGTTCCTGCGCGAGTTCCTGAAGTTTAGGAAAGACTTCCCACTCAGGAGGAATATCAGGAAGCGATCGCAAACTTTCATTTATTGAAATCAGTTCCCAACCGTTATTTGATGGCTGAGTACGAAATACCCACTGATATTCAGCACAAATGCTTTGTCTATAGACTTGACTGTTAAACCATCTTGATTTAGAAATTGCGCTGCAAAGATTAGAGATATCTAGCTCCGACAATTGATGTTTTTCAGCAAAATCTTTTAAAGCAGGTAAAACCAGTTTTAAAGTTCCTCTAGTTGCTAGTAAATAATTCCACTGAGCAATCATTTCATCCTCATTATCAGGCGTTTTTGGAATAAATGAACTCGTGCGAATTTTTTGAAGTCCTTCTATATATTTCCTACCGGAATCGAGAAAGAAGTAACCATGAAGAAACATTGTGTAATTTTTATCCCCATTACAGTCAATTTCCTCATGAGCTTCTTGTTCTGCTTCTTCTTGTTGCAAATGATTATCTTCACTCGCTAAGGGAAGAAAAACAGACCACTGTAGAGTTAATTTTGCTTTTAGTTTATTTCCTAAAGGTTGCTGAGTAAAAACAACCGCACAATGGGGAATTGATTTATCAGGAACAATTTCATTGTCTCCATTTTCATTAATTGAAGATCTCTTACTCCAAAACGGAGATCCCTGTAAATCAGCCCAGAAATCCTGAGAAATATTATTATGATTTTGACGAAGTAATAATGTAAAATCCTGGGCGGGTAAAACTCGTTCTATACCTGCAAAACTAATTTTTGTATTCTCTGAACTTAAACTAACTTTTCCTTGTAAGTTATTTTCTTTAGGATCAATATTTTCAATTTGATTATTAGGATAGATACAGCGCGATAATAAATTATCATCCAATGACACAGAAAATTGCTGTTCAAGATGTCTAGAATTATTCTGTATAAAAAATCTGATGGTTTTAAGATGCTTTAGGAGAGGTAAGAGTTGACCTATTCGCACTTCCATATCTGGGGGAAGGTTTGCTTGAACTGAGTTTGCATCATTGTAGTAGTTAGCTAAAATACAACGCTCATCTTCCATTCTTTTCCGAAGTGGAACCCACAATAAAAAATATTGAGGGTTATGTGAACTAACTAAATTATGGCTCAATAAATAGTTTTCTAAAGCTTGCTGATCTTCTTGGGAAAGTTCTATCCATTCAGGTCGTTTAGAATCTTTACCATCGGGAGTAGCCCAAGGATTAATAAACTCTCCACATCCATTTGGAATTAGGTTAGAACGAGCAATATAAAAGAAGGCTTCACAAAAGTGAAAAATACTCTTTTGACCCAAACCAAATTTTCCTATTTTTCCTCGATCTTTCGCATTAGCATCAATCCCAAAACAAGCGATCGCTTCTTGATCTAATGGAGTAAATGTCCCATCATTGAGGAAAAATAACGCAGGAACTTTAAGTAAGGGATGGCTAACAGATTGATCTAATCCTTGAACGATACCGAAATCTAAGGTGGTTGCACCCCCATCGTTAGCATTTTGAATAATTTCTTTAATAATTGGAAAGCCTTGTTTATATCGTTCCTTCAAAAGGCTTTTAATCGTATTTACGATGGTTCCGGGTAAAGTTTTGTAACCTGCCATAATACCAATTTGAGTAAGTTTTTAATGAGTTGCCTTAAGAGTTTGACTTGGAGTGTAAGTTAAGCTGAATCAAAAATTGATCTAAGTGTTGATCCTGTCATAGGTCTGATTTTATGTTTTTTAAACTATTTTCTATTTCTAGTTTAGATCAGTGATGTCTAAAAAAGCAAAATTTTTACTAGAGAGCAAGATTATTAATGATTCTTAATCAAACTATAAAGAGTGAAATAGTTGGGAAATTATTCTTGATAAATCTGGTTTTACTCCTCTGTCTTTCCAACATCAAAAAAATTAGCATCGGTTTACACAGGGTATTGCAACGATTCATAAGAAATTCCGCCATATTGTCGTTACTCAATCACGATCAGGAAGAATATCTTCCCCATACTCGGCAATCAAATCATTAAAAAACGCTTCACCTTCTCGCTCATCCATCATTAGAGCTTTCTGCATTTCCTCATGTTGTTTGGAAGAAATCATCATGTCTAATTGTTTAGGGTTATTGATACATTTTTGATATCTTGATTCACACATATCAAGAGCTTCTTCCAATGTTTGTCCTTTACCTAAGAATTCGAGATTAACGGGATAGTCATTATCTTTAACTTTAAAAATTCTTACAACTTCCCATCTGGCATTTCCTCTACGAACATCAAGGGTAAATTTATAAGTTTTTGATTGACATGACATTTTAAAATAAGATGACTCAATCTCTGAAAATCCATAGTAAGAAAATGTAACAGTATTAGGGTCAACAAGAGGGTCAGTTTTTTTGCAAACATTAAACATTTGCTGCTGTGTTAAAGGAATTTTATCGTCAATAAAATAATTTATGGTTTTTGGTGAGCTAGTAAATGTTTGTAATCGTGCTTTTTGAAATTCTAAATCAGCTTCTGGTAAAGTATTGCCATAACCCATCATATCTCTGGGAAATTTTGAATATTTAACATTCTTCTGTGTAGGGGCTTTTAAAATAAGCCAACGTCGAATCATTTGATGATTAACTGAACCTTGAAAATAAGCATAAGTTTTGACAACATGGACTTGTGATCTTCTTAAATTTTCCCACGATGTATTTACTTTGGGTTGTTTAGAAAGTTTATCTTCAACAATTTTAAGTGAATACTCTTTTGGCTTTTCGGAATAAAAAGGAGCATCACAAATAAATAATACACCATCTTCTATGCGTTGAATTACACAGCCGATCTCAGCAAATTTATTAAATAAATTTATGATTATAGTATCTCGATATATTTGATCATTATACAATAAATGATAATAATCTATCACTCTTCCTGATTGGGTTGAAACTGTTGGATCAAAAATAGAGCAATATGTAATAAAATCATCTAAACTTTTTAGATCAGGTTCTTCAAAAGGAGGTTCCGGTTCTGGTGTCGGTATTGGTTTGTTAAAACTAGAATTAATTGCCATCTTATTTTCCTTTTAAATTTTTATTTATTGACGATTTATTTTCTATGTCATCAATTACTTTAACAACAAACAAAATCTTCATACGTTTCTTTTAAAGTTTTTTTGATGCTGCTGCTCCTTAACTTTTTTAGTTGTTCTCCAATATCATTCTAAAGGATGATTGACAGCCACCGCACTTTGATTTTACGAAACTTATAAGTAAGATTCTTTAGATAACCTGGACTGCTGAATATAGCTTTCACCTGGAAACCCTGAATATAAACTAATTTTAAGTCTATACCTTCACAGTTTAATGAGCCAGTTTATAATTGAAGATTCATTCAAGCTGTTACACTTCTTCACAACGTTTCCCCTAGAACAGCTTTATACTGCCCTGCAAATTCTGCCATTTGTGGCTTCTTGATAGAAAAATCAACCAATCGCTCAAACCCTTATGCAGAAGGGCTTTAAATTGCTACTTTGCGGTTGGTGTCACGTTCGCTCTACACCAATTTCCCTAGAACAGTTTCCTGCTACCCTCTCAATTCCGTTATTCCCAGGGTTTTGGTAGCAATAGTACAGAAACTTACGCTAAGGGCGATCGCCAAATTCCCCCCATGCCGAGATACGGGCAAAATTGTGCAAGATAAACCGCAAACCCCTTACACCGCATAGGTTTTAGGTAGCCACCGAGATACGTGCAAAAGGGGACACGTTGTCAACAAATATTACGACTAATCGCCGTAACCCTTACACCGCAGTTGTCATTGGAAGGATAATATTGCCGGAACTGGAAGGATAATATTGCCGTGACTGTAGCTGTAACATTCATTCTGACGTTAAGTAGTCACCCGACATCTGCAACAGTTGGAAGCATAAGATTGCCGTTAACTAAAAATGGAACCATAAAGCTGCCAAAAATTTAAGATTTTTTCAAAAGATGAAGAAGTAAGATTAAGTCAAGCACTCAAGCCAGTGCCAAGGAGACTTGGAGGTAAAAGCTTTACCTCACTACCCAAGAAAAAACAAGGCATTAGTTGTGAGTCGCATCTAAAACCCAAGCTGGAGATGCCAGTATGCTCACAAAAGAAGAGTTCGATAACTGGTGTAATCGGAACAACCTATCGGCACTGCAAAAAAAGACAATAGAAATCATCCGCAGCAGTGAACCAGCACGCCGTGTAGGTGGAGGTAGAAAGAATATTTCTGGATTTTATCCCAGTCAGAAAATGGGTAGAAGCATTCAGTTTGAATCCCACAAGCTAGAGTTAGCATTAATCTACCAACTAGAACACGATTGGAATATTTTAGAATTTTACGACCAACCACCATCAATCAAGCTGCAATATCAGTCACCAACTGGTCGAAACATCTGCTTTTTCTACACTCCCGACTTTTTTGTACTCAGAAGAACCAGTGCTGGATGGATAGAGTGTAAAACAGAAAAAGAACTGAAAAAGAAAGTAGAAAAACAACCAAAGCTTTACAGTTCTGGAGAAAATGGTCAGTGGGAAATGCCCTTGGCTACAGAATACGCAGCCCAAGTGGGAATGGAATTTTGTGTCTGGTCAGATGCTCAAATAAATTGGGTGTTACAACGCAACATCATCTTTTTAGAAGACTATTACCGAAGTGAATATCCTCCGATAGAAACAGCAACAACTCAACTGCTACTTAGCATAATCAATAGCCAACCAGGAATTGCACTCAATCAGTTATTGCATCAAAATTGGGGAATAAAACCCGATGAAATTTATTCCCTAATTGCCACCGAACAAATCTATGTAGACCTCAGTGCAGCCCCTCTAGTCGAACCCCAAAACTGTAAAGTTTTTCCAGACCGTACCACAGCACAAACCTATCAATCACTGAAGTCGTCATCTTCAATGGATACTATTAGTCTACCCATAGTAGACCTAGTACCCTCTACACCAATTTGTTGGGATGGCAGAAGCTATTCCATAGTTCAAAGTGGTGAAACAGAAATTACTTTGCGTAATCAGTTAGGGGAATTAGTTGAATTGGGAAACGCAGAGTTTAACCGCCTTCTTCAGTTAGGAAAAATCACAGCTTTAACTACTACTAACTCCAGCCCTTTGAGCGAACAAATCACAGATTTACTCAAGAAAGCCAGCCCGGCTGATTTAGAAAAAGCCAATCGGCGCTACCGGATACTCCAAGCCCATTTTTCCGGTCAACCCTCCTCCAAGCTAATCATACCAGAACGCACCTTGCGAGACTGGCAGGCTAAATATCGTATCGCGCAGCAAAAGTACGGCTATGGCTACATCGGATTGCTAACAACCTCTCATGCCAAGGGCAACCGCTACCGCAAACTGCCCCAACAGATTTTAGAATTGATGACCAAGTTTATTACTCAAGATTACGAAACCCATAAACAAAAACGAAAATCAGAAGTTTATGGAGCTTTTGTCCACGCCTGCTCAACTGCCGGAATTCCAGAGAATCAAATTCCTAGCTACAAGACATTCATTCAAGAAATCAAACGACATTCAGGCTACACTCAAACCCTGAAGCGGCAAGGACAAAGAGCCGCTTACCCACAGCAACCTTTTTACTGGGAATTAGAACTGACCACTCCCCGACATGGAGACCGCCCCTTCGAGATTGGTCATATCGACCATACCCAGCTAGATATAGAGCTACGGTGTTCAAAAACCGGACTGGTACTGGGTAGACCTTGGGCAACCTTTCTCGTCGATGCCTACAGCCGGAGAATTCTAGCCGTTTATATGACTTTTGACCCACCTTCCTATCGCAGTTGTATGATGGTACTGCGAATTTGCGTCATGCGGCATTCTCGCCTACCGCAAATTATCATCACCGACAACGGCAAAGAGTTTCACAGTATCTACTTTGAAAGCTTATTAGCTTGGTTTGAATGCACGCTCAAACATCGACCGCCAGCAGCATCACGATTTAGTGGAGTTTGTGAACGATTATTTGGCACTGCCAATACCCAGTTCCTCTACAATCTGACAGGGAATACCCAAATCACAAAAAACGTTAGGTTAGTCACAAAATCAGTCAATCCCAAAAATTTGGCAGTGTGGACTTTAGGTAGTTTGTACCAGTATTTATGCCAATGGGCTTACTCAGAGTACGATACCACCCCACATCCAGCTTTGGGAGTTTCCCCTCAGTCAGCTTTGACAACGGGGTTAGCAGAATACGGCAATCGTTCCCATCGGCAAATTTGTAATGACGAAAACTGGAAACTATTAACCTTACCAAGTACACCCAAAGGACAAGTCAAAGTTCACCCCAGCCAAGGAATACAAATTCGAGGTATTCGCTACTGGTCTAATACCTTTAAAGACCCAGAAATTCATCACACTTATGTCAATATCAGATACGACCCATTTGATGCGGGTACTGCCTATGCCTATGTCCGAGGTCAATGGGTTAAGTGTATTAGCGAATATTATTCCATCCTGAAAGGACGCTCAGAAAAAGAGATTTGGTTAGCCACCGCCGAGTTACAAAAACGACAACAAAATCATCAAAAGCAATTCTTAGTTAGAGCCAAAAAGTTAGCGGAATTTTTAACCAGTGCAGAGGCGGAAGAAGTTCTCCTCTCACAACGACTGATGGATGCTCAGATGATGGAAGTTTTTCGAGTCATTGATTATGGAATTGTGGCCAATAAAATTGATAGCCAATTGCCAGAATCAGAAACAATCTGTCCGGCAACTCAAGAGAGTTCTTCAACCTTCCAACCCAGTGCCAACAGTCTCTCGATTAATCCCCAGGAACTGCAACTTTTTGACTCTTATTAATCATGTCTTATCCTCAACAATTTCCTCCATCTCTACTGACCCAATCTCCAGAAGAGAGATTGGCTTATTTTGACAACTACACAATGGCACATCCCCGCTTAGACGAAGCCGTCAATTTACTCAAATTGTTAGTTAATCAGTCGGGAGAATCGCGGGTGATTTTTATTTATGGGCCGACTGGAGTTGGAAAAACAACTTTGCGATTGTTGATTGAAAAATGGTTGATTGAGTCAACGTTAGAAGAACTAGAAACTAACCCCGGTTGCATACCAGTTGCTAGTGTTGAAGCCGTCATCCAAAAATCAGGGCTGTTTAACTCCAAAGACCATATTAAACGTTGTTTATTTGCTCTCAACGAACCCTTGATTGACCAGAAAATAGACTATGGGACAAGAGGAATTTATCGAAATCAGAATGGTCAAGTTATCATTGAATCTAAAGTGATTGAAACGGATTTAGCTTGGGCATTAGAACAAGCTTTAAAACACCGAAAACCGAAAATCTTTTTTATTGATGAAGCGCACCATCTACTGATGCTTGCCAGTGGACGAAAACTCACAGATTTACCAGAAGCAATTAAGTCATTAGCTAACCGTACAGAGGTAGTTCATGGGTTAGTTGGGACTTACGAATTACTCACTCTGCACGATGTCGGCGACCAGTTGAGCCGACGTAGTGTTTATGTACATTTTCCTCGATATCATGCTGATGTTAAAGAAGATAGAGAAATATTCCAAAGTGTGGTTTGGGGTTTTCAATTACATCTGCCATTACCAGAAGCACCCGATTTAGTATCAAATTGGGACTATTGTTATGAGAGGAGTTTAGGCTGTGTGGGTATTCTTAAGAATTGGTTGAGAAATGCCCTGGCAGATGCGATAGCAGAAGGTGCTGTTACTGTAGGAAAAAAACATTTAGAGCGACGAGCTTTAGGAGTGGCTCAATGCCGGAATATACTTAAGAAAATTAAGGAGGGTGAGTACAATCATGCTCAAATTGAAGCCGAAGTCGAACAACTACGTGCTGAATTAGGGTTGTCAGTAACACCCGGAAAAAGTAGCTTGAATTCGCAGCTATTTCCCTCCTTCCATTCGGGCAACAATTTAAACAGAAAAAGACCCAAACCAGTCGGTCAACCCAAACCCAAGCGACACCCTTGTAGGAGTTAAGTAATATGGAACAATTTCAACTTACTCTCTATCCATCTTGGGATGTGCAAAAACCTACAATTCCTCCTAGAAGTCGTTTTTATCATCTAGAACCGATTGGAGTTGGCACTCCATATACAGAAAGCTTAACGAGTTACTTAATTCGACTTGCTCAAGAACACTGTGTTAATGTCTCTCAAGTGCTTCTCACTGAAATTGCTCCCCTAATTAGGAGAGAAAAAGGGCTATCATTCGCTCAATTTGAGAGTATTAGTAAAGTATGTGGGATTGACAGAGATAGAACTGCAATTAATGGTATGGGGTTGACGGCGACGCATCTAGTAATGGCTTTAGAAGCTCTCACCTCACAGAAGGATTTGCGTTTTCTTACCTTACTCCCATTAGCAGAAATTGTTTCTAAAAGAAGCTTACTCCGTCCCATTCGTGCTTGGTGTCCTATTTGTTATCAAGAATGGCTAAATACTGAACAAACTATCTATGAACCCCTGCTGTGGTCAATTAAAATTATTGAGTTTTGTCCCTCCCACCATCATCCTCTACTCTCTAAGTGTCCTTATTGTCATCAGCAGCAGTTAGTTCTTTGTAGAAACTCGCGACCTGGATATTGTAATAAATGTGGTCATTGGTTAGGAAAACGCTCTAGCAAAAAAGCTGTTGCTGGCTTAAGGGAAGGAGAAACCTTTGACAATCACTTCAGTTATATACTCAACAATGTTGGCGAATTAATTACGTTAGCATCTGGTCATGACTTACCTATTGAAGGCTATAAACTTCAGCAAATATTTTCTCGTTATATTCATCAAGTTTATGGAGGTAATGTTACTGCTTTGTCTCGCTTTGTAGGAATTCATGTGGCAACATTGAGTTGTTGGTATCAGGGCGCAACTCTACCGCAACTTGATAAACTATTACAATTCACAGAGCGGTTACAAATCTCTCTGGTGGATTTTTTAACTGAAGAATTCTTAGCTGATGATGGCTTGAACCAATCTGTAATTTTACCCTCTCCAGCTTCTCAAACGAGAAAACATTTAAGAAGATTAGATTTAGAAAAATTACAAGTTATTCAGTTAGTCCTTCAACAGGTACTTCAGGAGTCCCCACCACCATCCTTGCAGGATGTTGCACGCCGTCTTAACTATCGTTCTTTAGTTCTGCAATATCATTTTCCCAACCTCTGCTCTCAAATTCAACTCAATCATGCTGCTTATCGAAAACTGGAGCGTCAACAAAGAATTCAACCTGTTTTAGAAGCAGCATTAGAAGAATTTCCACCGCCGTCTCTACTAGAAGTTGTCCGACGGCTTGGCTACAAAAATAACAGCTATTTATACACTTATTTCCCTTCTCTGTCGCGCCAAATTGCTAGGCGTTACAAAGATTATGTTAAAGCCTGTGGTTTGGAAGAAAGAAATCGCATCTTTCAAGAAATTCAGACTATTGCTTTACAGATTCACTCACAAGGATATAAGCCGACTCGATGTAGAGTGGCAGAACTTCTCCAAAAGCCTGGTGTAATGCTCAATCGCTATGCTCAGGATGTTTTGCGCCAAGTACAACGTTCTCTTGGTTATGAGTGAATTCTGATTGGTGAAATATTTTCTGGTATCTCCCATCCAATTGGAAGCATATATTTGCCGGAGTCAATTGGAAGCATAAACTTGCCGAAACGGCAATATTATCCTTCCAATGACAG
>NZ_LR734993.1 GCF_900009265.2 Planktothrix paucivesiculata PCC 9631
CTCGCTAAACTGTTTCAACCCTTTGTGCAAATTGATAGTGCTTTAAATCGTCAATATGCGGGGACAGGTTTAGGACTTACCCTGGTTAAACGAATTGTGGAAATGCACGGTGGGGAGGTAAAAGTTGAGAGTAAAATTGATCTCGGTAGTTGTTTTGCCTTCCGTCTTCCTTGTCAAGATTTACTATTACAAGCTCCTCAATCTTCCCAGGAAACCGCAGTCAATTTAGACCCAAATTCTACAACCAAAGTCTTAGAAAAATGTCCTCTAATTCTGTTAGCAGAAGATCATGAAGCTAATATTATTACTATCTCTCGTTATCTGAAGGCAAAAGGATACCAAATCATCTTAGCGGAAAATGGTCAAGAGGCAATTGATCAGGCCAAATTATACAAGCCAGATTTAATTTTAATGGATATTCAGATGCCTGTTATGGATGGTTTAGAAGCAATTCAACGGATTCGTGAGGACAGCGATCGCACACTAGCTAATATACCTATTATTGCCCTCACAGCCCTAGCAATGACCAGCGATAAAAGAAAATGCTTAGAAGCGGGTGCAAATTATTATCTGGCTAAACCTGTTAAACTCAGTCAACTCACAAGTACAATTCAAGAAATATTAGCCCAGGAGAAAAACTAAATGAAAAGAGCAACAAAGCCACAATGGCGAAAATATCTAAAATACTTAATCTTCAGTTTCATGACCGGAATTTTAGCGATCGCCCTGGTCAATTGTACCCCTCAATCCTCCAGTCCATTACGGATTGGGATAAATCTCTGGCCCGGATATGAAACCTTATATTTAGCTGAGGATCTGGGTTATTATGACAACCAGCCGATCAAATTGGTAGATTATCCTTCAGGAACAGAAGAAGTTAGAGCCTATCGCAATAATGAAATTGAAGGGGCGGGATTATCAATTGATCAAGCCTTATCTATCGCCGCCACCCAAGAAAATCTTAGAATTATTGCGATTATGGATGTTTCTAATGGTGCAGATGTAATTTTAGGACAACCCGAGATTACTAATATTAAAGCCTTAAAAGGAAAGCGAGTCGGACTAGAACCAACTGCTTTGGGATCTTTTTTTATAGCTCGGGCACTGGAAAAAAATGGGATGTCTGTTAAAGATATTCAGATTGTTTCTATAGAGCCATTAGAACATGAACAGGCGTATAAACAGAGAAAAATAGATGCCGTTGTTACCTTTGGGCCTCCCGTGGCTAAAATATTAGAAGCCGGGGCTAAAGTATTGTTTGATAGTAGTCAGATTCCGGGAGAAATTGTAGATGTTTTGGCGGTGAGTACCGACGCGATCGCTAATTCTCCTGAAAGTATTCAATCATTAGTTAATAGCCGATTTCGAGCCTTAAAATATTTAGAAGAAAACCCTCAAGAAGCAGCAACTCGCATCGCCAAACGAACACAAGTAACACCAGACACAATTTTGAATGCCTTTAAAGGTATAGATCAACTCAACTTAGAAGAAAATCAAAAATTATTCAATCAAAATGATCCCGCCTTTGTCGAGGGGAGTAAAAAACTGATCAGAATTATGCTAGAAAAAAAATTATTACCCAAAGATATTGATATAAATACAATCCTAGATGATCAGTTTATTAAGAACGCTAACTTATCAACTCCATAAAATTTATGTTCCAACGTTTTCCCCTACCGATAAGATTTTCAATCCCTATAATTTTAATTACTTGTGGTGGTTTTTTCGGGCTGATATCGTTTCGTCAAGAAATTATTGAAACCTCCCATGCCCAAATAACAAATGCTAAAAATTATCTGAAAATTTATGCTGGACAAACAGTCAGAGTATTAGATTATCTGGAACGTCAAAATATTATAGAGGGTGGCAATCCTGACGATATAAAAACCATAATTATTAGTCATGCTGGCAGCGATCCGAATCTCTCTCTAGTGGTAAAAATAGATGATCAAAATATCATTCGTTTGTCAAGTCGTTATGAACTTAAAGGAACTTCTATAACTCAAACAATAAATTCTGATTATCGGTCTTATTTCGCCTCTGTCAAAGAAAAAATGGCAGGAAAGATCCTAATTTCTCAAGATCAAAAAAAGCTGATTGCAATTTATCCCTTAGTTTTACAAATTTTACCTAATGAAATTAAACCTTCTCGGGTGGGCATTCTCTTGCTTGAATATGATCTAACCAGTGTTCAAAAAGAAGCTTTTAATGCAGCTTTAAGGCGGTCACTAATTTTTAATGGCGTGTTAACAATATTCTGTCTGGGTTTGTGGTTTTTCTTCTATTTGACTTTCACCAAACGAGTTTATCGGTTAGTTTCTGCTAGTAATAGTTTAGCCGAAGGTAAGTTAGATATCAGAACTAAATTAACAGGTTCAGATGAACTGATGCAAATCTCTGTTGCCTTTGATCGGATGGCAGTTAAAATTCAAGAAAATGCTAATGCCTTACAATATCAAGCAGAAAGAGAAGGATTACTCAGGGAAATTACCCAACGAATTCGTCAATCTTTAGACTTAGAAACTATTTTTAATACGGCGACAGAGGAGACTCGGGAATTTCTTGATGTGGATCGGGTTTGTATTTTTAAATTTGATCCTGAATCTGACGATACTCAGGGGGAATTTGTGTCTGAATCCGTGAAAACAGGAGTTAATTCAATTCTGAATATTAAAATCGAAGAAAATTGTTTTAAACAACAAGATAAATTTCCCGATCCCCAGAATCAAATTCTAATTGATGATATTTATCAAGTCAAAAAAAGTGACTGTTATTGTCGTTTTTTAGAACAATTTAAAATTCAAGCTAATTTGTTAATTCCCTTAGTTATCAATGGAAAATTCTGGGGTTTATTTTGCATTCATCAATGTTATGAACCTCGAAAATGGCAAGAATTAGAAATTGATTATGTCCAACAAATTGCCAATCAATTATCGATCGCAATTCAACAAACAGATCTGTTTAAGCAGATCAATAAAGAATTAACAGAAAAACAGAAAGCCGAGGCAAAATTAACCGAAAGTAACCAACAATTGGAAATATCTAATCAACAACTTGCCCATGCAACTCGTCTCAAAAATGAGTTTCTTGCTAATATGAGCCATGAATTGCGTACTCCCCTAAATGCTATTTTAGGGATGTCCGAAGCTCTCCAAGAGGAAATATTTGGCGGAATCAACGATAAACAACAAAAGGCAATAGAAACTATTGCCACCAGTGGCACTCATTTACTATCATTAATTAATGATATCCTCGATATCGCTAAAATTGAATCAGGAAAATTTGAAATAGAATGCGCCCCTACATCCATTAAGCATTTATGCGAATCAAGTTTGCTTTTTATCAAACAGCAATCCCTACAAAAAAGAATTACAATTCAGACAAAAATTCCCCCGAATCTTCCAGAAATTATCGTAGATGAACGGCGCCTCCGACAAGTTTTAATTAATCTACTCGATAATGCTATTAAATTCACCCCAGCCGGGGGAAAAATCACATTTGATGTTACTATTGAAAATTCCTCATCTATAGGCTTTGCCGTCACCGATACGGGCATTGGTATCACTCCTGAAAATCTCGCTAAACTGTTTCAACCCTTTGTGCAAATTGATAGTGCTTTAAATCGTCAATATGCGGGGACAGGTTTAGG
>NZ_LR734990.1 GCF_900009265.2 Planktothrix paucivesiculata PCC 9631
GCTATCAATAGTAGGGGTAATTCATGAATTACCCCTACATCTAGGGTTACATCCCCAAATTTGCGTAAGTCCTGATACTTTTAAATCAAGATTTGGATTGAGTTCGATGTAAGAGTAATCCTTCATATCCTAATCGGAAATCTTCAGGGGTAATTGAAATTTCTTTCGGATCTGTTAACCCTTCCCGACGATAGCGACGAATGGCTTCTAAGGCGGCTTGATTACTGAATAACGCTAAATCTGCTCCATTCCAACCTTCTGTTTTTGTCGCCCAATCGGTTAAATTAATATCAACTAAAGGACGGTTTTTATTATGAACTTGCAGGATCGCTAAACGACTATTAACATCGGGTAAATCGACTTTTAATTGTAGGTCTAATCGTCCGGCTCTTAATAGGGCGGGATCGATGGCTTCGGGGCGGTTTGTAGCTCCAATTAATAAGACTTCAGAACTATTTTGTAACCCGTCTAATTCGGTTAATAATTGTCCAACCACGCGATCGCTTACCCCGGAATCTCCCATGTAAGCCCCCCGGATCGGAGCTAAACTATCAATTTCATCAATAAAAATAACACAAGGCGAGGCTTGTCTAGCTTTAGCAAATAATTCCCGCACGGCAGCTTCGGCGGCACCGACCCAACGGGTTAATAATTCCGGCCCATTCACTGCAATAAAATTAGCCCGAGATTGAGATGCGATCGCTTTTGCTAATAAAGTTTTACCCGTCCCGGGTGGCCCCCAAAGTAAAATTCCCCGGGGGGCTTTGGCTCCGGTTTGTTGATACAATTCCGGGTAAAGTAACTGACCTTCTACAGAATCCTGTAAGGTTTGTTTAATGCTTTCTAAACCGCCAATTTGTTCCCATGAAATATTAGGGTTTTCCACTTCTACCGATCGCAAAACCGAAGGCTTAATTTCCGTTAAAGCGGTGATAAAATCCTGTTGATTAATATAGAGTTGATCGGGAACGGGTGCTTCTAAAGCGGGAACCTGACGACGTAAAGCAGTATAGGCGGCGGCTTGACAAGTAGCTTTTAAATCGGCCCCGACAAATCCCACGGACAAATCGGCAATTTCTGCTAAATTAACGGTTTGTAAGGGCATGGATTTTGTTAGAATGGTAAGAATTTCTAAGCGCCCATTTCTATCAGGAACTCGAAAGCGAATTTCTTGATCAAATCTCCCCGGACGTCGTAGGGCGGGATCAATCGCATCGGGGCGATTTGTTGAGGCTAAAACAATCACGCCTGGGGTTTTGGCAAAACCATCCATTAATCCTAATAATTGAGCGACTAACCGTTTTTCTACTTCCCCTTCGACTTGGGAGCGATGGGGGGCTAAACTATCAATTTCATCAATAAAAATAATACAAGGGGCTGATTTCGCGGCTTTCTCAAAAATTTGTCTTAATTTGGCCTCGGCTTCCCCATAATATTTGCCCATCACTTCCGGGCCAACAATGGCAATATAACTAACTCCTAATTCTTCAGCAAAAGCCCTGGCGGTTAAGGTTTTGCCCGTTCCTGGTGGCCCCACAAATAACACCCCGCGAGGGGGTTCTAGGCCTAATTTTGCTAACAATTCAGGACGTTTTAAAGGTAATTCTACTAATTCCCGTAATTGTTGTATCACATCTCCTAACCCTCCCACTTCTGAAATATTGCATGGGGAATAAGAATTTGGAGGGGAAAAATCAGGGTTTTCCGAGGGGGTGTCAGCCGAGGGGGGAGTAATAATAACAGAACGGAATTCGGTATTATTTCTGGGTATATTCCCCGTCCTAGGAATACTGGTGCGAGAACCGATTTGTACGTCGGTTTTAATTTCCCCACTTTTTATTTTTTCATCTAAAGTTTTTGCCAGTTCAAATAATTGATCAAACCCATCGAATAAATTACTCATTTTAAAACCTGATTAAAAAATAGGGTTACGGGCGGATTTATTTAAGTTAATTATAACTGAAAAATATAATTAAAACCGCCCATAAAACCGTTAATTATTTTTAACTTGAGATCCGATCTAAAGCCCGTCTTCCTCCCCAACGTTCTACAATTTTGTCGTCATAATCATCGGCAATTTCTAACACGGCATTCACGGAGGCTTCTAATTCTAATTTATCGCAGGTGGAACCGACAATCGTATGCTCAAAAATAATATCTCCTTGTTCATCAATACCAAAGGCTCCAAATCTCATAATATAATTTTCTCGGAGGAGAAAATGTAATAAATCAGGAGAAAGTTCTACATCTGTGACCACATAAGACCGAGCATTAATGATGGCATCATCTTTTTCCCAAGGAAACACAAAGACCTCAACTAAGGCTGAACCCATGACCATTGCTAATCCGGGGACATCTTCTCTAGCACAAGGAAATTTGCCATATAACTCTCGCATCCAGGTGGCAACTTTGTTATAACAGGCTTCTTGTATTGCACTTTGAAATTGCATTTTTAGCTTTCTCCTTGAGCTTTTTCCTAAGTTTTAACATCTTTGGGGGGATTAGAAGCTTGGTTTGTATTATTTCTCAACACGTCAACAGGAAACCAGGAAGTCCCCATGATTAAAATTAGGGGATGGGGAGAATCACGCATTCAAACTGGGTTACACTGAGATATAGTTAATCCTAAGTTGAGTTTGATTGGAGAGTAAACCATGGATGAAATTGCAATCACAAATGCTAAATTAATTGCTCAATTGATTACCGCCCTGGGTTCATTGGGCTTTTTCTTTGTTACGTTTCAAGCGTTAAAACAATTAGAAAAATAGGATTTAGGACTTGCTATGGCGTGTTCTAGGCTGTCATAATTTTCCATTTTAAATTATCTGTAGGGGTAATTCATGAATTACGCCTACAGATAGGATTATGCCTAAGTTTTGAGATCATCTATTTTTTTAGGTAGACTGGAATTGGAATCCATTCTCATCGGCATAACGATTTAAAAACCTCATGACTCGTTCAAAAATATCTTCCGAGTACACTTCAAAGTAACATTCAATTTTAGAAAGATCTTCATTTTCTGCATAGAAGAACCTGACATTGCTGGGGGTAACTTTGATTTCTCCCTCCTCATCGCGTAACCATAAATTCGTGATTTGTTTCCGATAGGCTCTTAATCTTTCTATCGCTTGAAGGCGCTCAAATAGCAAGACAACAATTTTTGTTTCGGAGTCTTTGCGTTTCCGCAGACTAATCCCGCTAATTTCCTCGTCTAATCCATCGATAAACTGTACAGAGGTAATCATAATTTTTCCTCTCTGACTTTGCTCTATTTTATCCTATTTTTAAGAAAAACTCAATTTTTTTAGGTTTCAGGTGATATTTTATCTCTGAATAGCTGCATCCACTTGTTTAAAAAGTTCTGAAGGAGTTGAAGAATTGTATAAAATTATATCCGCCCGTTGACATTTTGCTTCTAAAGACATTTGACTATTGATTTTAGCTTCAGCTTCTTCCTGGGTTAAATTTCGACCCGAATCAATTTTTTCTCGTTCTATCAACCTCAGATACTGCTGTTCAATAGAACAATAAACAACCCAAATCTCCGTCACTAAATCCGTCATTTCCGCTTCAAAGAGTAATGGAATCGCTAAAACCCCATCGGCGTAGGGGGATGGGTTGCCATCAGGAGTCGGAATTTTTCCCGCCTTTAATTGTTGAATATTGTGAACAAAACAATCACGCACAAAGGGATGAATCCTTTGCTCTAGCCAGGTTCGCTCTGATGAGTTCGAGAAAATCAGACTGGCTAATTTCTGGCGATTTAAGTTACCATCATAAAGTAGAATATCCCTCCCATAGCGGTCAACAATTTGTTGGAGAACGGATGAACCGGGTTTCACCGCCTCTCGCGCATATAAATCCGCATCCCAAATGGGAATTTGGTAAGTCGTCGCCAGATAATTGGATACGGTGGTTTTCCCGGTTCCTATTCCGCCTGTAAGACCAATTAAACGCATAATCATGTTTTTAAATCTATAATACTATTTCTAATAGTAATAGTCTATCTGGGTGGCTTCTGTGAAAAATAAATAGTAGATTCCCTTTCGGTAATTGTTTATTAAAGGCATAAACCCTTATGCAGCCTGGACGTTTTGTTAAGTTAGTTTTCATCTCCCTGCCTTTAACTGGATTTTGGACGGTGGGGATGAATGGGTTCTCGGATTTTTTGAGTTATACTCTTAAAATTAATCTTCCCATAAACCGAGTTTTTGCCCAATCCATTGTTCCCGAACCTAATACTACAAATACCCTGACCAATTCCGTTAATAATCGTGTGGATATTACGGGCGGTCAACAGTCAGGAGATGGGAGAAATTTATTTCATAGTTTTACTCAATTTAATGTTCCACCCGGTCAAATTGCCAATTTTGTTTCTAATAATTCGATTCAAAATATTTTAAGCCGTGTCGTGGGTGGACAGCCTTCCTTAATTGAAGGTTTAATTAAAGTGACTGGGGGCAACTCTAACCTATTTATTTTAAACCCCTCTGGAATTATTTTTGGGCCGGAAGCGCGTTTAGATGTTCCGGGTTCGTTTACCGCCACAACCGCTACAGGTATAGGATTTAATTCCGGTTTATTTAATAGCTTAGGGTCTAATGATTATAATAGCCTTTCAGGAGAAACCAATAGTTTTCTGTTCTCCACATCTAACCCCGGTAATATTGTTAATTATGGAGAACTTACGGTTTCCCAGGGACAAACCTTAACTTTAGTGGGGGGAAATGTGATTAATACTGGAACCCTGAATGCCCCCGCCGGACAAATTACAATTGCAGCTATTGAAGGAAATAATTTAGTTAGAATTAGTCAAACCGGATATTTACTTAACCTAGAAATTGAAACCATTACACCCAATTATGGTAATGATAAATCCGTAATTAATCCCCTAGATTTACCCAAATTATTAACCGGAAGCTCAGAACAAAATCAAGCCTCTGTTGTTAATGTTTTATCCGATGGGACGGTAGAATTAAGCGCTTCTAATACTCGATTTCCGTCTCAAGGGGGAGTGGCTTTAGTTTCCGGTTTTTTGGATACCAGAAATACCAATTTTAATTCATCGTCCCCTAATCCTCCTCAAGTTAATATTATTGGCAATGATATTCAGTTATTTAATGCAAAAGTTGATGTTTCTGCGGCTAATGGGGGAGGCACAGTTAGAATTGGAAGTGATGATCAAGAAAATGGTCTTTTTCCCACGGCTTCCCGTACCGTTATTAATGAACAATCGATTATTCTAGCCGATGGCTTAACCGATGGAAACGGCGGAAAAATAGTGATTGGAGCCAATGATTTAACTCAATTTTTGGGTAATATTAGCGCTCAAGGATTTTCTAATTCTAACAGCACTCAAAGATTGGGAGGATTTGCTACAATTACTAGCCAGAATGATCTCAATATAGCTGGAAATATTAATCTAAAAACCACAAATTTAACCCCGGGAACTTTGTTGATTAATGCTCCAGAAATCAATATTGGAAATCCCGAGCAAAACTCAGCTAATATCACCCTATCCGATCAAACCTTAGAAAATTTTGCTCCTACAGCAAATGTAGTTATACAAGCAGAAAATAGTATTAATATTGGCAATCTAACTGACAATAAATTAAACTTTCCTACCGCCACTGGAACCCTAACTTTTACTGCCGATGCGGATCAATCTGGGAGTGGTAATTTTACTATGAATTCAGGAAATACTCTCCAGACTTCCGGTGGGTCAATTGTAATTACTGGGGTGAATTTAATTACCGGAGATATTATTACCCAAGGAGGAAATTTAGACCTAACCACAACTAATAATGGAGCAATTCGGACTGAAAACCTATCGACTTCTGCGAGTACCCGAGGCGGGAACATAACCCTTAAAAGTGATCGAGATATTATTACTAATACTCTCTCCACCCGTGCGATCGCAAATGGCACTGGTGGTAATCTCAATCTGAACGCATTAAACCGGATTCAAACTAATAGTATTAATACTTCTGGCAGTTCTAAAGCGGGAGATATTACCCTCAGTAGTTCCCAAGGGGATATTATTTTAGAGGGAAATTCTTATGCTATTGATGCAACTTCTAGTGAAGGTTCAGGGGGAAATATATTAATTAATACCCCCAGGACTTTAAGCACAAGTTTAATCGATACTAGAGGAGGAGAAACCGGAGGAAATATTATCCTCAATGCCGAATTAGAAGTGGAAACCAAAGGACTCAGAACCGGAACATTTGATACTGTAGAAACTGGTACGGGAAATATTGAAATTACCAGTGATGAAATTAATTTGACGGGGGAAGAAAACTCAATTCAAGGTCAAGGTCAAATTAGATTACAACCCGCAACGGCGGCTCAAGATATTGAAGTCGCAGGTCAAGACCATAATTCAGAACTCACCTTAAATTTAACCTCTGGTGATTTAAACCGTTTAGAAAATGGATTTCAAGAAATTATTATCGGTGGAAATCAAGGCAATGGAACTATTTTTCTTGCTGGAGATATTGCTTTCAAAGATCCGATTATTATCCAATCTCCTCGGGGAATGATTGCCAGTGGAACAGCCTTTCGAGAACAATTTTATAGTTTAACGGGTTTAGATAATGCTAGTTTTAAACTATCGGCATTAGAAAATATTACCGTGGGGAACTTAATTACTAATGGTCAAAATATTTCGCTGACCAGTGAATCTGGGACGGTTTCTACTCAACAGATATCAACAGGAAATTCCGCCTCTGCTACGATTCATTTAACCGGAACAGAAGTTAATTTATTAGGAGGACTAAATTCTGTTCAAAGTTCGGGAGTTGTAATTTTACAACCCAGTCGCAGCACCCAAGCTATGACTTTAGGGGGGACAGAAAATGCCTCTAGTTTTGATGTGAGTAGTGGAGATTTAGAAGCCTTAAGCAATGGATTTAGTCAAATTAGAATTGGCCGTGGAGATAGTACGAATACCCTCACTTTAGGCGGAGATTTTACCGTTTATGATCCGATTAATTTACAAGCACAATCGATTATTGGAACAGGTGGGATTACGGGAGTTGATAATGGGTCAGTTGCCTTGAGCGCCGGATCAAATATTTTAATTGGGGATATCAGTACGCGAGGAGGAAGTATTCAAATTACCAGTTCTCAAGGAGAAATTCGCACAGGATCGTTACAATTATTATCGGAAAATCAAAAACCTGAAAATATTAATTTATCGGCATTAGGTAATATTGAAACTGGAGAAATTCGTTTTGTAAATCAGGATAATATAAATCAAAATAGTGGGGTTTTATTAAATAATCAAGATATTAATTTAAACAGTCGTAATGGAGGCATTAGAGTTAATGGTCAGATTTTTAATTCATCCACGGAGGGTGATCAGGTAGCGATTGAATTGTTTGCATCTGGAAATATTATCACCGGGGATATTAAAGCCTCTCGAGGAATTAATCTTAATAGCTCGACGGGCAGCATACAATCAGGAAACTTAAATTCAGTCGGAATTAGAGAAGGAGGAAATATTTTTCTGTTTGCAGGTAATCGTATTAATACTGGACGAATTAACGCGAGTGCTACGGAAGGAAAAAGTGGAAATATTTCTTTAAATTCCAGCCAAGATATTGATGTTATTTTTCTGCGGGCGGAAGCGGGAAGCCAAGGCGGTGATATTGGAATTTCAACCCGTGGGTTATTTAGAGCAACAGGAGTTTTTAATAGTCGAAATCAAGTCAATGCCAGTATTTCCACCGTAGGAGGAGAAAAAAGCGGTTTAATTGCCCTACAACAAGGGGGCGATTATTGTAGCACGGCTGAATGTAGTAATATTCCTTTTACCATCGGAAATCCACTGTTAAATGGGACGGCTGGAGCGATTACTGATGGCAATTTAGTTAGTATTTTACCTGCAACTAATTCCACATCTAATCCTAATCAATCAACAGGAGAAACCCAAGCTATTGTTAATCAAATTAATTCTGAATTACAAGGGACTAATCCAGAAACTCCTACCTCCCCCATACCCTCTCAAGCGGATAGTACAACACCCGTTTTAACCGAGGCAACCTCCGATTCTGTACTGGAGAATACCTCCGATATTTCATCAAATTCTCAGGAACCTTTAGAATCCTTAGAAAACCCTATAATTCCTTTAAATACTCCCACCATTCCCACGGATCAAATAGGGTCAAGTTCTATCCTTTCTTCCTTAGCTCAAATTGATACGTTTCGAGGAATTGAATTTTCTAACTATTTAGGTTCAGATTCAAAAAATACCCCAATAACTAATCAAGGGATTCGTAAAACATTAAATGAAATTTATAAATTAACCGGATATAAAACCTCTATTATCTATGTATCGAGTCAATCCAATCAATTAGAATTAAGGTTGATTTTACCCAACGGACAACCTGTATTTAAAAGTATTCCTGTTCCTCGAGAAACAGTATTAAAAACCGCCAGAACTTTTTCTAATCAAATCCGTTCCCCTGAAAATTTAGAGGATACTCGCTATAAAGAAAATGGTAAACAATTATATGAATGGTTAATTGAACCCCTAGTAAGCCAATTAGAAGCCGAGGGAATTAATACCTTAGTTTTTTCGATGGATACGGGATTAAGAACCTTACCCTTAGCCGCCTTATATGACGGAAAACAATTTTTGTTAGAACGCTATAGTTTAGGACTCATTCCGAGTTTAAGTTTAACAGATACTCGCTATGTTAATATTAATAAATCCAGGGTATTAGCGATGGGAGCCTCTATTTTTACCGACTCTAATCAACCCTCTCTCCCCGCAGTCCCGATGGAGTTAGAATTAATTATTAACCAAAATACTTGGAAAGGAAAATCATTTTTAAATGAAGATTTTACCGTTAATAATCTCATCTCTCAACGCAGTCAAAATCAATTTTCAATTGTGCATTTAGCTACCCATGGAGAATTTCAGACTTCTGGGTCTGACCAATCTTATATTCAATTTTGGGATCAAAAATTACGGTTAAATCAACTTAGAAATCTGAAGTTAAATCAGCCTCCCGTAGAATTATTAGTTTTGAGCGCTTGTACAACAGCCGTGGGCGATGAAAAAGCAGAATTAGGGTTTGCGGGGTTAGCGATTCAAGCTGGGGTTAAATCAGCTTTAGCGAGTTTATGGTATGTTAGTGATGCGGGTACTTTAGGGTTAATGAATACGTTTTATCAAGCCCTATCAACCAGTCCAATTAAAGCAGAAGCTCTACGACAAGCTCAACTGGGAATGTTACAGGGAAAAGTTCGTTTAGAACAGGGTTATTTAATCAATGAAACCGGAACTAATACGGCTAAAATTCCCCTACCTCCAGAAATTGCTTCCCGTGGAAATGTTGATTTATCTCATCCTTTTTATTGGGCAGGTTTTACTTTAATTGGTAGTCCTTGGTAAAATTATATTCTGATCAGCTATACTGTGATTATCTCTCAAATCAATGATTAAATATACAAAAATCAAGGTACTAAATCCATGGTACAAACCCCATATAAAATCATCACTGTAGCAGAGTTTCTGAAACAACCTGAAACCAAACCTGCCAGCGAATATATTGAAGGTCAAATTATCCAGAAACCTATGCCACAAGGAAAACATAGTACAATTCAAGGTGAACTTGTTACCGCCATTAACGCTATTTTAAAACCTGCCAAAATTGCCCGGGCATTTCCTGAACTGCGGTGTACCTTTGAAGAACGTTCAATTGTTCCTGATGTTTCTGTTTTTACTTGGGATAGAATTCCTCGTGATCATAATGGTGCAATTGCCAATATTTTTTTAATAGCACCGGACTGGATGATTGAAATTTTATCGCCGGATCAAAGTCCAACAAAAGTGATTAAAAAAATTCTCTATTGTCTAAATCATCAAACTCAAATGGCTTGGTTAATTGATCCTGAAGAACAATCTATCTTTGTTTATCATGCTCAACAACAAACAGAAGTCTTTGAACAACCAGAATCACTAATATCTGTTCCCCCATTTGCCACGGATATTAAACTAACAGTTGGCGAGTTATTCGCTTGGCTGTTAGAATAAAAAAGATTATATATTGTTAATCAATATTTAAAAATATGGCAATTAACCCTAAAAATACTCTACAATTCAATAAGGTAAATTGCCGCCAGGGGAATTAAACTCTAAAAACTATTGTCATCAATTGTTGACGGTTGACGAACCAAACACTGAGCTAATCGGGAAAACTAGGAATCTGAGTTGTTCAGCAACAGCTATATTAATATATTGAACAATCTTGACCGTGAATATCGATTAAGATGACTAACCACCAATACTCAAAAGTTTAACGGAAACAACTATGGGAAAACCGACCGGCTTCTTAGAATATCTGCGGGAGTTACCGTCTGAACTCGCCCCCCTTGACCGGGTTCATAACTGGGATGAGTTTCATCTGCCCATGGAAGATGACAAACTTCGCACCCAAGCCGCCCGGTGTATGGACTGCGGCACGCCCTTTTGCCATACGGGAACAATTATTAGTGGCATGGCCAGTGGTTGTCCCATCAATAACCTGATCCCCGAATGGAATGATTTAATCTATCGGGGACTGTGGAAAGAGGCCCTAGACCGTCTGCACAAAACCAACAATTTCCCCGAATTTACGGGTCGGGTTTGCCCGGCACCTTGCGAGGGTTCCTGTGTTTTGGGCATTCATAACCCTCCGGTGACGATTAAAAATATTGAATGTTCGATTATTGATAAGGGTTGGGAGGAAGGCTGGATCACCCCAGAACCCCCATCTAAACGCACTGGAAAGAAAGTCGCGGTGATTGGTTCTGGCCCGGCGGGATTATCGGCGGCGGCCCAACTGAATAAAGCGGGTCATTGGGTGACGGTTTTTGAACGGGCTGATCGTCCAGGGGGCCTGTTAATGTACGGTATCCCGAACATGAAGTTGGATAAGGAACAGGTGGTTTTGCGGCGTCTGAAGGTCTTGGAAGACGAGGGCGTTAAGTTTATTTGCAATACGGAAGTAGGTAAGGACTTTCCCGCCGAAAATTTGTTAAAAGAGTTTGATGCGGTACTTTTATGTACTGGAGCCACTAAACCACGGGATCTGCCGATTGAAGGGCGCGACCTCAAGGGGATTCATTTTGCCATGGAGTTCCTCACTGCTAATACCCAGGCGGTTTTAAATAAGCAACCCGGCAGTGATTTCATCTCCGCTCAAGGTAAAGATGTGGTGATTATTGGGGGTGGGGATACGGGGACGGACTGCGTAGGGACGTCTATTCGTCACGGTTGCAATACGGTTGTCCAGTTGGAAATTCTGCCCCAACCTCCTTCGGAACGGGCTGCTAATAATCCTTGGCCGGAGTGGCCGAAGGTTTATAAAATGGATTATGGCCAGGAGGAAGCCGCGGCAAAATTTGGCTCCGATCCTCGGGTTTATCTAACCACTGCAACTAAGTTTGAAGGGGATGAAAATGGCTATGTTAAAGCCATTCATACCGTTGAAGTGGCATGGGCGAAAAATGAGCAGGGGCAATTTATTCCTAAGCATATTCCCGGCACGGAAAAGGTGACTCCCACCCAATTAGTGTTACTGGCGATGGGATTTCTGGGGCCGGAACAACCGTTATTAGACAGTTTGGGTTTAGAACGGGATGCCCGCAGTAATGTTAATGCTGAACACGGCAAGTATGCTACCAGTATTCCGGGGGTATTTGCGGCGGGGGATTGTCGTCGGGGCCAAAGCCTTGTGGTTTGGGCGTTTAATGAGGGCCGTGGGGCTGCCCGGGAATGTGATTTATATTTGATGGGACAGACGGATTTGCCTTAATTTGTAATTAGAAATCCCTCCTGTTTTTGGGGGGATTTTTGAACCACAAAGACACGAAGGGGAATTTAAGTTGCGATCGCTTTTAGATTACACAGGACTTACGCAGCTACGCATAGCGTAGCGTAGCCGTGTATGGAAAATCGCGTTTTCACACTCGGCGGGTATGGAACCCAACTGAACAATTTAAAAACAGACAATAATCAATGTTAAAATAGGAAGAT
>NZ_LR735136.1 GCF_900009265.2 Planktothrix paucivesiculata PCC 9631
TTTGAAGCCATCCCGATTGATGAGCAATGGATTTATTTGGAAACCCCACAGGAACGAAAGCAGCGACAGCGACAGGAACTACGAGAAATAGGGTATTGGACATCTCGAAAATACGGGTAGGAAACGCTGAAATCTAGTACAGATAAGAAGTTCAAGTTTATTTATTGAGAATAAAATGCCTAAATTGTCAATTGTTCCCGATAGCCCG
>NZ_LR734991.1:0-29276 GCF_900009265.2 Planktothrix paucivesiculata PCC 9631
ATTACAACCTGGAAACCTTGATCTACTGTAAACTATTGCTCAATTAGTCACCTTATTGGTTTTTCATTCCTAATTTATCTGACGGGGCGACAAACAAGGCTGAAAACAAGACAGTCAATCAAAAATGTGAATTTAGAAAGGCTAGCGAATGGGATACCTTTGCCAATTAAATTTGGGAGTAGAAGAAAAAGAATACAAAGATTTCTCTCATTACCCAATTTAAAAATTGAAAAAATTTGGTTACCCATTATCAAAGAATGGTTATCAATATATTTTACCAAGGAAGAAATAATTTATGTTATGTAGCAATTGATAGAACGAATTGGAGTCGGATCAAAGAATATGGTCGAATAGAACGGAGACATAGTAGTTTTTATATCGGCTTATATGGTCAAACTTGGGTCAATTTCAAGGATGTTTGTATGGATTTAGTCACGAAACTAATGAAATTAAATCGCAATAAATGTAAGTATTATCAACAAGGTCTAAGAGCTATGAAGCTTATAGAGTCTGTCTTGTAGCTGATTTCGTCCCCCCTTCAGGTAAGTCCTGATATAGCGTAACTGCGTAAGTCCTGTTGAATTCGATCAAGTGTGAGGGTTTTGAAATCCCTGAATATTTGCTATTAATAGGCAATAGTAACCCGGGCGGCAATGGATGTTTTGTAGTGCCAGTGTCCTCGCTGGCTGGAAATTAACCCTCGGTGTCAATTTCAGAAATGGTTTAAGGATCATGCCAAATAGTTTGAAAATAGAAAAGATAAAATTATCTATAATTATTCCCTGCTGGCAACAGGGAGATTTTTTATTGGATATGATTAGGAGTTTAGAGTATAATTTAGAGATTAGTTATGAATTTATTGTTTTAGTAAATCGCAATTTGTTTGATTTTGAATTAGCTGATATTATCAATTATTTAAACTTGCAAGAACATCAAGTTTTATATTTTGAACCTCCTTTTAATAATCAGGATATTTTTCATCAAGCTATTGCACAAGCACAGGGTAATTATATTATTTGGGTACAATATCCGGTTATCTTGTATCCGAAAGGTTTGGCAGAAGCTATTAATATTTTAGATAATAATTTAGAGGTTGATGGAGTTAATCAGATTCAAGAATTAACAAATTTTGAAGATGATCGAGAAGGGGTAAAAATTGGATCTATTTTCAGAAAGTCAATTTGGGAAACAGAAATTATATTAAAAACCTGCTTTCTTCAAGAAACCGGATTTTTGGGATTTATAAATAGTCAAAATAATTTAATTATTAATCAAATTTCTGAAAAAATATGTGAGGTTAAATTTAATCCTAGTTTTAATCCAGAAATTCAACAATTCCCTTTAGTTAGTGTTTGTATTCCGAGTTATAATGGAGAAAAATTTATTGCTGAAGCGATATCTAGTATTTTATCTCAAACCTATTCGGCAATAGAATTAATTATTTCTGATGATCATTCCTCTGATCATACTATAGCGATCGCCCAATCTTTTCAAACCCAAACTTCTATTCCAATTAATATTTTAACTCATCAAACTTTAGGATTGGCGGAAAATAGCAATTTTTGTATAAATCAATCTCAAGGTAAATATATTAAATTTGTTTATCAAGATGATATTTTAATGCCTAATTGTATCGAAAAAATGGTTAATTTAGCCGAAACCGATCCCGATATTGGATTGGTTTTTTCCCCTAGAGAAATGTTTTTTCTTGAGCAGGAAGATCTTAACCTAGAATTAATCGCAGTTTATCAACAATTTGCTAATTTACATCAAAGTTGGTCTGATTTAAAAACTATTCAATGGGGAAAAGACCTTTTAAACGATCCGAATTTATGGCAACATCCGATTAATAAAATTGGGGAACCTAGCACCGTATTATTAAGAAAATCAATATTTGAAACTATAGCAGGTTTTGACCCGCAATTAAATCAATTAGTCGATTTAGATTTATGGTGGAGAATATTGGCACAATTTAAAGTCGGTTTTGTCGAAGAAACTCTATCTTATTTTAGACTCCATACTCAACAAAAAACCTGTCAAAATATGCAGCAGGGACAAGCAAATGATCGGAATTTTTATGATAAAATCTATTCCCATCCCGACTATCAGCTATTTCCCTCGGAATTTCGTCAGCAAGCAGGATTGATCTATAATTCTATCCCATGGGGTTTGCGAACCTAACCAAAACCCTGTAAGGTTTGTTCATAAATAATTTAGGAAGGTTTTGACAATGACTAATTTTCTCACTCCCAGCACAATTCCTGGTGTATCTGCCCTTTTAGGAAGTCCCCAAGATGATAATATCGCCCTATTTACTGGACAAATTTCTGTCCCTAGAGATGGTATACTATTATTATCAGGAAATGATAATTTACAGACTTCTAACCTGAATGATAATTTACTAATTAATGGTAATCAAGGAAATGATACCCTAGTGGCATCTAATGGATCTGATACCGTCTTTGGTGGACAAGATAATGATCGAATTTTTGCCGCAGTTAATAGTGATTTAATCTTCGGAAATTTCGGAGATGATGTCCTCGAAGGAGGGTTTAATACCGATGCAATTTATGGCGGTCAAGGTAATGATACCCTCTATGGTGATGAAGAGAACGATCTCCTGTTTGGTGATCTGGGAAATGATATTGTAGATGGGGATGCCGGGATTGATACATTAATCGGTGGTTTCGGAAATGATAGCTTTATTTTTGACACGGGAGAAGCGAGTTTTACCGTTCGGGATGTGGATGAAATTCGACAATTTGAACCGGGTACCAGTTCGTTTAATGGAGACAAAATTGTGGTTCCCGTGGGCACTCAAATTGATCCGAATTCATTATTTCGAGATCGGTTTGATTTGTTACCCCAAGAAAATGACCTGAATGGCGATGGCTTAAATGATATTATTGTGGAATTATTGGACGGAAGAATTTTGGGTGCGGTGATTAATGATGGATTTTTACCCGCTCAATTAACCTTCGATTTGGATTTCGTTTTTAGTAACGCCTTCGACTTTAATTTATAAACAAAATCCGGGAACTTTTTATGGAAAGCAACACCAAATTGCATGGGTTTTATTCCGCCAAACTAGCATTATTATGTTTATCGATGGTGCTCTTGTTTGCCGGAAAAACTCAAACCCAAGCGATGACCACCACGGCGGTGATTGATCAGTTACAAAAATTAACCGATACCAACCGACAAAACCGTTTAGAAGCGATCAAAACCTTAAAAACCTTGGGTTCTCCAGCAATTCCGATTTTAGTCGAAGCCTTGACCGATGACCACGAAGGCATTCGTCGGGGGGCTGCTTTTGCTTTGGGGGCGATGGCCCAGGATGCGGTGGATGCGGTTCCGGCGTTGCTGGCCACCTTAAAAGATCCGGTGTCGGCGGTGCGGATGGATGGGGCTGTGGCCCTCAAACAAATTACCACAACCTCGCCAGAAGCCTTACAGCAGGCGATTCAGGAGTTGACGGCCGGATTAAATCATCCTGATACCGCCGTTCGTCAGGGGGCCGCTTTAGGCTTGGGAGTCATGGGTTCCGAGGCTCCAGATACCATCCCTCCGTTAATTCGGGCGTTACAAGATACGGATGAGGAAGTCCGACTGGCGGCGGCGATCGCCCTTAAACGTATGGGTTCGGTGGCCGTTCCCGCCTTGAAAGAGGCGTTGAATGACCCGGATGCGGGGGTGCGGGCTAGGGCGGCGTTTGCTTTGGGGAATATTCAGGCGTCGGGGGTTACGGGTGTTACCCAAGCGCTACAAAATAGCGATCGCCAAATTCGTCAAACGGCGGCGATGAAGCTGGATCAACTCACCGCTAATCAATTGTTAGTTCAACAGCCAAATCAGCCTGGGGTCAGTCCTCAAGGAAATCAACCCGGAAATCGACCCCTGGGAAATCGACCCCTAGGAAATCGACCCCTAGGAAATCGCCCTGGAACAATTCCTGGGCCTCTGGGGAATCAGCCCCGGCGTATGGGTTCTTAACATAGCAGTCGCCATTAAGATTAGAACAGGGTGCGTATACTTTTTTGACGTACCCTACTGATAGTTTTCAGAATATGAATGATTCTCGACTTAGTATTAATATTAAAGGGTTATATGCCGACGCATTAGCCTTGGAACAGGCGGGATATTTTGAATCTGTACAGGCAAAATATCAACGAATTTTAGAATTAGATCAGAATAATATTCAGGCGTTGCAAGGTTTAGCAAGGGCGTATTTTTACTATGAACAATATGATCAAGCATTGGAAGTTTTAGAACGTTGCTTAGTGTCAGATGGAACTCAGGCAAATCAATATCATAGTTTAGGTTTAGTTTGGGAAAAACTAGGGAATATTACCGAAGCAATTTCAGCTTATGAACGGTCTATTGAGTTAGATCCAGACGGGATAAATAGCTATTGGAAATTAGGGGATTTGTTGACAGAATTAGGAGAATTTCAAACCGCAAAATTCTATTATCAGCAAGGAATAGATCGCCAACCCCATAATGCTATGGGATATTTAAAATTAGGGAATCTTTTTTTAGGACAAAATCGGGTAGAAGATGCGATCGCAATTTATGAAACAGGCTTGAATCTTAACCCCAATCATTCTGACTTATTATATCAAATGGGATTAGCATTTAGGGTTAATCAAAATTCGGAAAGGGCGGATTTCTATTGCGGCTTGGCGGCGGAATTTCAAGCTCAGTATGAAACAGCTATTCAGTTTTATGATAATATTTTACCGACTCCCTTAGCAACAGTTGAGATTTATTTAAGGTTAGGCAACTGTTATCAAAATTTAGATCGATGGTTAGAGGCGGTTGCTATTTATAAACAGGCTTTGCAACGGTTTCCTGATGAAATAGAATTATATTTAGCTTTAATTTCAGCTTGGCAAAATTTGGGAGAAATTAAAATAGCATGGCAAATAGCTGAACAGTCTATTGATAGGTTTCCTAATCATATTTCTGTCAAATTTGCTAAACATTTTTTGTTACCGATTTTATATGATAATTCTCCCGAAGTTTTTAAGTATAGACAACATTGTACTGAAGAATTAGTTAAATTAATTGAACAAACAGATTTAGACAATTCAGAAGTTAAACAACAGGCGTTAACCGCTATTTCTAGGGGAACTCATTTTTATTTACAATATCAGGGATGTGATGATTTAGAGCTACAAAAACAATATGGGGGATTTGTTCATCGGATTATGGAAGCCAATTATCCCCAATGGACAAAACCTTTATTATTACCCCCTTTAACTGCTAATCAAAAAATCAAAGTTGGTTATATTTCCTCTCATTTAACCTGGCATACGGTGGGGTTAGTCTTTCTAGGATGGTTGAGAGATTGCGATCGCGATCAATTTGAAATCTATTGTTATTATACCGGAAAAGAAACCGATAAAATTACAAATTTATTTCAGCTTTATGCTGATCAATTTTATCATATTTATGGCAATTTAGAGCCGATTATTGAGCAAATTTTAACTGATCAAATTCATATTCTAGTATTTTTAGATATTGGGATGTCTCCCCAACTCACGCAAATAGCCGGGTTACGAGTCGCGCCGATTCAATGTGCGGCTTGGGGACATCCAATTACAACGGGTTTACCGACGATTGATTATTTTATTTCTGCGGAATTATTAGAACCTCCTGGGGCTAAAAACCATTATTCAGAAACGTTATTTTGTTTACCAAATTTGGGAATTAATTATGCTAAACCTCCGTTATTAGAACAGCAAAAAACCCGTTTAGATTTTGGCTTAAAAGAGGATGCTATTTTATATTTATCCTGTCAATCTTTATTTAAGTATTTGCCAGATTTTGATTTAATATTAATTGCGATCGCTCAACAGGTTAAATCCGCTCAATTTGTGTTTATAGCCCATTGGAATGCTGCAATTACCGAAAAGTTTAAACAACGGTTAAACCGATCTTTTGCAGAACATCATTTAGATTTTCAAGAATATTGTATTATTTTACCCCGTTTAGATAAAATAGATTATTTACAACTTAATAACTTAGCTGATATTGGCTTAGATACCCTGCAATTTACTGGGTTTTTAACCACTTTAGATAGTTTATCCTGTGATCTTCCCCTGGTTACTTGTGAGGGAGAATGGATGAGAAGTCGCCAGTCTGCGGGGATATTAAACCGATTAGGAATAACAGAAACTATTGCTCAAAATCGAGAAAATTATATTAAAATAGCAGTAAGGTTAGGATTAGATTTAGAATGGAGATTAGCAATTAGAGAAAAAATCAAACAAAATCAATGGAAACTCTATGAGGATAAAAGTTGCATCCCAGCATTAGAAAATTTTTATCAACAAACTATGCACAATTTTAATAAGATCCCCGTAATTAAAGGAGACTTTAACAACTAATTCCCCCTATTCCCCCTATTCCCCCTATTCCCCATTCGTAATTCGTAATTCGTAATTCGTAATTCCTTATATGACTCAAGCAATTTTAGTTAATCTCAGAGAAGCATTTTTTCATGCGCCTGGATTTTGGCAAACTCGGTTTTTAATCAAAACTGGAAATTGGTGTAAATCAGTTGATGGTTTAGATAAAAGTCGTACCGATGGCTATTCTATTTTAGGAGGTTTTGTCAATCAATGTGATCAATTATCAACACAACAACCCGGATTATATTTATTTTGTGAAAAAAAGAAACAAAAACAGAGTGTTACAGAACGATTATATACTTTATTTATCTTAGAACCCGATGGAAGTGTAGAAGTATTAAATGAGTTAAAAACCGCCAGTAAAGATTGGGGGGTGCAATTATGGCCCGAAATTGATGCCTATTTTATTCGACAACAAGACTCTGGGGAAAAAAGACGTCAACAATTAATGCAAGAAATTCAACAGTTAGAGTTTGAATTGAAGCAACGCCGCGCCGAATTAGCCGCGTTAGATCGAATTCAATCTGATTAAAAAAATATTAGGGACTGGGTTTATTTTTTACTGTATTTACAATTGAATCTGCAACAAAATTTGATAAAATATTTTCTCCTAATTTATTATAATGACAACAGTTATCAATATAAGCCTGTTCTTTCGTATCATCGAGAATAGATATGCCATCAAAAAAATTAACTTGATTCGCTTTGAGTTTTTCCACTTCTTTTAATAAAAGGGGATATCCTTTTTTCACTGCATCTTGATAGGGACTATCGGGACTAAAGGCGACCTGTTTTTCCGCTTCACTAAATACTCGCCGGGTGGGATAATATTGATTTGGTTGTAAAATATGAAAATAGGGAATATTATTTGCTTTTAGAGTTTGATTAATTAGAATTGAAGTTTTAGCCCAATGGTCAGCAATTTTTGGAAATAGTTCAGTATCAGTTAAAATAGGATCTTGCATATAAAAATAAATCACACTTTCTGCGGTATTATCATCCTCGGTCTGTTGATGGCGATAGCGTTCAAAACGAGCCACATCTCGGCGATAGTTTTTCACTAATTCCTGAACATATAAAGACATGATGGCATTACAAGAAGCTAAGGAACAATTTTTTAAGGTTTCTAAAGCATCTTTGATTTTGGGTTTATTATCTTTGATATTTAATAGGGCTTTTATTGCTGGAGTGGATAGACTATTATTAGCTAAACCAGTTAATGCTTGAACATGGGATGAACTGGGCATGACAAAATCTAATCCATTTTCGTTATTAATATTAGCAAGGGCAACTTCATTAAAGCCATCAATATTAATTACCATGTCAAATTGTTGCCCCATAGCAAGCAAATAATTTAAAGTAATTAACTGTTGCGGTTGTTTATATCCACCAATAGCTAAGGATAAAATAATTAATTCTTTGCCTTGAAATTGAGGAAGTTGTTGGAGTTTTTTCTCTAAAATCTTATTTTGGACTTCATAAATTGAATAGTTGGAGGCAACAGAACCGCCTAAAATTCCAATAATTACTTGATTATTATTGGTTTTTGTGAAAGGGTAATCATAAGGAGAAATAAACCCATAATTATTATACTTAAATCCCGGTCTAAAATCCGGGCCAGGTTTCTGCACATAACCAAAATAAGGGTGTAATCTTTCTACCACAGATTCCCCGACTCTCACCCCTTCTAAATTAATCCCTAAGTTTTGTAAGTCCTCCGTACGTTCGCGGGTGTAGTAGAATTGTTTCTGCTTAGAATAATAAAAAATTAAGGAGCCAATTTCCAAAAGAATGAATAAAACAACTAAGTTAATTAACCCTATTTTTAGACCTGCTTTAGCTTGGTGTAAGAATTTAAAATTTTTCATAGTTATTAATCAAAAGGGAATAGGTAATACTTCGACTTCGCTCAGTAACAGGGTAATAGGGATTTATTTTTCTAATTTGCTCAGGAAATTAAAGCAGCCTATTATATAATAACTACAAGAGCAATTATATTTTAATTCTACTTTGGTAATTTTGGCGTTTGACTCATCAGTTGTTGACAAACTTGACTCGCCATTAATTCCCCGGCGATACGGTTTCCGTCAACGTTCCAATGTCCGCCACAGACTTCCGCATTTTCAAATCCATGTAAACAAATTCCCGTTTTTTCTGCTTCCTTTCGTAAGGGTTCTGCTAACTGTAAAACGGCGAACCCCTGCTTTTTTCCTAATGCTTCAATTCGCTTATTAGGGTACAATAAGTCTTGAATTTGATGTTTTTCCATAAATTCTTGACGTTTTTTGGGGTCGGGTAGAACTTGAAAGGAATCACTTACCATAATTACCATAAAATCCTTGCCTTTGGCTTTAACTTCATCTTGAAGTAATGTAATTAATTGTTCTGTAATTTTCCAAGCTTGTTGCCAATTTTGATCGGGAGGGTCTTTATAAAAATTAATATCTGTTTCCTGATAGTCTTTTTGCAACTGACGACGTTTAGACTCAATTTCAGCTTGTCTAATTAATTGTAATATTCGAGAATTTGTCATTAATGGATAGGGTAATTCATCTAGCTTTGAGAATGTATATTGATCCCGTTCAAGACCGTTAGGGTTTAATTTTCTAAAGGATAAATCTTCCACAAGCTGACCATTTTCTTCGACAAAATAGGGACGTAAATGATCATGTTCCAAAGCCCGATGATTATTTCTAATATCATTCCCAGGATAGAACCCTAAAATCACTAAATCGGGAGAAAATTTTTGGGCGTGATGTCGCCAGGTCATTAATTGTTGCGCTGTCCCATAACCCTGAACTGCAAAATTTAAAACTTCAACGGTTTTTCCCTTTAAAATAGGGCAGGTTTTTAATTGAGTTTCCATCACTGCTAATGCCGTTTTTTCTAGGGGAACTTGCAAGGCTTCCATAAAAGAATCCCCTAGTACAGCAATGCGATAACTATTAACTGGTCTTTCTAAAGTTCGTTCGCGATCGCGCATTCCCAAACTATTCATTTTCACTTCTGAAACTTCTCCTTCCCCCGCCCAAACTGTTTGGATATTGGGTCGCGGCGACCAACCGCGATAGGGATCTTTGACCGTATAAGCCAGGGATTCAGAATCCGAAGGCAGGGGCGGTTGATGTTCAATTCCTGCGATTCTTAATGCCACTTCACCGAGAATAATGGCTAGAACTAAACTCCCAAAAACTAAGCTCGTATTTAAAATTAACGACTTCCAAATCTTCATAATTATTGTTTATTTTCACACAATTTATCCGTGATTAATTCTGCGGCTAAACGATGTCCGTCCAGATTCCAATGTCCACCACAAAGTGTACCATTTTTTTCAAATCCATGTAAACAGGTTTGATTTTTTGTTGCATAGGATTGAAAACCAGGAGCCAAATCTAACACCGGGAAGTTATGCCGTTTCCCGATATCTTTTAATCGTTGATTGGGATAATATAAATCATCAATTTTATTAGAGAGTTGAAAGAATGTTCTTGTGGGTTCATCCTTATGAACTTGCATCGGATCGGCAATAATGACTAATAAAAAATCCGAGTCTTTGTTTTTGACTTCTTGCTGTGTTAGGGTAAGCAAATCTTCGGTAATTTGCCATGCTTCCTTCCAATTGGTATTTTTAGGTTCCCGAAAGGTGCTAACACTTAATTGATTAGAGTGGTTGACCAAATTATTTTTGCGATATTCTAATTCGGCTTTTTTGGCAACTTGTAAAATCCGAGAGTTATTGACTAACCAATCTGGAAAATGATCAACGGTTGTAATCAAATAGCGATTACTATACCCCATGGGTAAATCACGGAACGAAAAATCCGGTTCTAATTGACTATTTTTATAGACAAAAAATGGACGGTAATAGTTATTATCTAATTTGCGAGAATTATCAATCACATCATTGCTGACAAAAAAGGAAAGAATCACTAAATCAGGATTATATTTTCCTACTTTTTCCCGCAGGGTGATTAATTCTTGGGCGGTTCCATAGCCATCGACACCAAAGTTGAGAACTTCAATGTTTTTACCTTTAAATTTAGAACAGTTACCCAAGGTTTTTTCTAAGACTGAAGTGTAGTTACTCTCCCCTGCAACCTGGGAAGCTAAGGTAAAAGAATCCCCTAAAACCGCAATTCTAAAAGTGTTTTTAGGTTTAGCGATCGCATATTCCTTATCCCTCAATCCATCCCTATTAATAGCAACATAAGATTCTCCCTCATAGCGCCACCATCCCCTAGCCCCCGGTAGATTTGACCAACCGCGATCGGGATCGGATTGGGTAAAAAAGGAGGGAGAAAAAACCGCATGACCGGGTTCAGGAAGATTTTTTAATCCCTGAATATTCGCTAACCTTAAACCGATTTCTCCAACAGCAAAACCCAGGACTAAACTACTTAAAGCCAGTCCTAGATTTGCTGCCCATATTTTCAACTGCCCCATCGTTTAGAATAAGGTATAAATAAACGGTGCGATCGCCGAACCTTGACTCAGAACAATCAAAGCCCCTAATAAAACGAGTGTAATAATTAGAGGCAATAACCAATACTTTTTGCGTTCTCTCATGAACGCCCAAATATCTTTCAAAAAATCTAATGTTGCTTCAAACACTAGAACGGTCGCTCCATACTTTCTTTGGGTCTAACTTGACTCGCAACCCGATAGGTTGAGAGATTGGGATTCAATTCACGCCGCATCGCATCGGAACCGAATAGGCGTTTAATGAATCCCATCGGAGCCATCATAACGTAAAAGACGACACCTAGAATAATCTTGCTGTTAATTGCCCCCATGAATAGCCCGAATTTCATCCAGAAGCGATACACCGGGTTTAAGGTTTTGGGAGAAATTAAGGCCCACAGGATCAAGACAGTTCCTAAGATCCAAGGCCAGCTTGGAGGTGGCCAATGTCTGAATAACAAAGGCAAAACCACACCAAATAAGCCCATAATAATGGCTCCGGTGGTTATTCCGAATTCGCGTAATCCTTTGGCGTCAAGTTGGGGAATATCGTGATCAGTCATAATCTTAATTGAGTTTAACCGTAGTGAGGCGTTCACGCCTTCTATATGATTCGTAGTAAGGCGTTCACGCCTTCTTTATAGAGGGTGGCAGAGCCACCAATAAAGCATTTCTAGGTAGAACCTAGAAACGAGAGGGACGAGGGGAATGTTAATCTAATTCAAATTCTTTTTGCCAAGCATCATCTTTTTCCCAGGGGGTTTGTTCCGTTTTAGCTAATAAGAAATTCTCCAAAACCAGATAATCCATTTCAGTTCGCATAAAACAACGATAGGCATCTTCTGGACTGCCAACAATCGGTTCCCCCCGCACGTTAAAAGAGGTATTAACAATCACAGGACAGCCCGTTTGTTTTTCAAAATGATGGATTAAATCATAATAACGGGGGTTACTTTCTTTGTGAATGGTTTGTACCCGGGCGGAATAATCAACGTGGGTAATCGAGGGAAGTTCTGAACGGGGAACATTAAGTTTTTCAATCCCAAAAAGTTGTTCCTGTTCTGGAGTCATAGGAATTCTTAAACTCTCTTGAACCGGAGCCACAATTAACATATAGGGACTGGGGCGATCTAATTCAAAATAATCAGAAACTCGTTCCGCCCTCACCGATGGGGCAAAGGGTCGGAAAGACTCGCGGTATTTGATTTTTAGGTTCATCACCGACTGCATTTTCTGATTGCGCGGATCACCAATAATTGAACGTCCTCCTAACGCCCGCGGCCCAAATTCCATCCGTCCTTGGAACCATCCGATCACGTTTCCTTGTTCTAAAATTTCCGCTAAACGGGGCATTAATTCCACATCATCTAAACGTAAATATTTCGCTCCAACCGTATCTAAATACTCCTGAATTTCAGCATCACTAAATTTCGGCCCCAGATAGGAACCTTGCATATAATCCAAGCGTTTTTGATGGGTTTTTAACGCTACAACAGCAGGTTTTGATCCGGCACTGGTTTCTAACAGTTTTTCCGCCGAAATATCAAAGGCAAGATCGGTTTCTACGTTGCGCGGTTGTTCATGATATTGATACCAAACCGCTAGGGCAGCCCCCAACGCCCCTCCCGCATCTCCAGCCGCAGGTTGAATCCAAATATCTTTAAACGGCCCTTCCCGTAGAATCCGGCCGTTAGCCACGCAATTGAGGGCCACACCTCCAGCCAAACAGAGGTAATCGACGTTTAATTCCTTCTGCACACTGCGGGTTAGACGCAGCACCACTTCTTCGGTGACAACTTGAATCGAGGCGGCAATGTCCATTTCCCGTTGGCTAATCGGGGTTTCGGGTTTGCGAGGGGGGCCACCAAATAGTTGATCAAACTTGGTATTGGTCATGGTCAGACCGACGGCATAATTAAAATATTCCAGATTTAATCGGAATGTACCATCGTCTTTTAAATCAATTAAATGGGTGAGGATTTTATCAACATAAATGGGTTCTCCGTAAGGAGCTAATCCCATTAATTTATATTCCCCGGAGTTAACTTTAAACCCGGTATAATAGGTAAAAGCCGAATAAAGTAAACCCAAAGAATGGGGAAAATCTATTTCCCAAACCGGGGTTAAACTATTACCATCTCCTAGCCAGACGGAGGTTGTCGCCCATTCTCCCACGCCATCTAAACACATCACCGCCGCTTTTTGAAAAGGACTGGGAAAGAAAGCAGAAGCCGCGTGGGATTGATGATGTTCGGTAAATAATAATGGGGGAAGTTTGGCTTTTTTAGCCCCGGCTATGGTGGCTAATTCTCTTTTTAATACGGTTTTGAGGTAAAGTTTTTCTTTTAACCAAACGGGCATGGCCTTCATAAAAGAACGAAATCCTCGTGGCACATAGCTGATGTAGGTTTCGAGGAGTCGCTCAAATTTAACCAGGGGTTTATCATAAAAAACAACCTGATCAATTTCAAAAAAGGTGATATTGGCTTCCTGAAGACAGTAGCGAATGGCGTTGGCGGGAAATGCCGGGTCGTGCTTTTTGCGCGTAAACCGTTCTTCCTGGGCCGCGGCCACAATCTTACCATCACAGACGAGCGCCGCGGCGCTGTCATGGTAGTAGGCTGAAATTCCAAGTATGTTCATCGGTGTCTCCTCACTAGGCGCAGTCGAGCCTGTCTGTGATTATAAAGAAAAAAGAAATAATCCAGAGATTATAGCGTTAAGTGGACAATCTGCTGCAAAAGTTGACTGTTGACGGTTGACTTTAAGCGGGCGAGGACGCACGACTCCGCCAACGCCCCACATTACTGCTTATTTCACCCCTGGGTTGATAAGTTTTTCTGGCGGAAAAAGATGAGCAGTCAGAGATTTTACCGATCAGGAGTAAACTACAGTTAATAAATTTTCCCAGAAAAAAGAAATGACAGATGCTATGCTAATTTATTTATATTTGCGATAAATAATAATAAAATAGGAGTTTTGTTATGCGTTTTTTCCTCCTGATTGTACTGATATTGGGCATATTTTTTCGCTTTACTAATCTTGACCATAAAGTGTACTGGTACGATGAAGCCATAACATCTCTACGAGCTTCTGGTTATACTGAACAAGAAGTTGTTCAGCACTTTTCCCAAAAGTCAGTGGTGAGTGTAACTGAACTCCAGCACTATCAGCACCCTGATGGAACCAGAAGCATTATTGATACTGTCAAAAGTTTAGTTAAGGAAGACCCGCAGCATCCGCCATTATACTACATTTTGGCAAATATTTGGTTTCATATAATTGGTAGTTCACCAACATTATCGAGGTTGTTACCTGCATTACTGAGCTTGCTGGCATTTCCCAGCGCTTATTGGCTGTGTCAAGAGATATTTATTGAAACCGGGGTTTTTTCTTCAAAGTTACCTACCTATTTAATGATAGGATTAATTGCCGTTTCGCCATTTCACGTCATTTATGCCCAGGAATCAAGACAATACAGCCTATGGATTGTCACAACTTTACTTTCAAACGCAGCTTTATTGCGAGCAATACGAGTTAATACGGGGATGAGTTGGGGTATTTATACCTTTACTGTGGTTATCAATTTTTATACCTTTCTTCTGAGTGTACTAACGATGATTGCTCAGGGTTTATATATTATTCTTGTTTATGGTTTTAGTCATATAAAAATCCTCAGAAACTACATTATATCATTATTGGTAAGTGCTATATTTATTCTCCCTTATATTTGGATTCTAATTATTAATCAGTCTCAAGCTGAAAAAGGTCTGGAGTGGTCATTTCTTTACAGTATTAAAAACTCAGAACTCAGGGATATCTGGATTCAGCATCTTGGTCGGCTCTTTTTTGATGTTAATCAAGAACCCTGGGATTTTTATGTGCATCGAGTATTGTTAGTGTTGGTCTTATATGCTTTTTATTACCTCTGTCGTCAAACGCCCATGTCAGTTTGGTTAATGATTATCCTTCTGACTACTGTTAGCACAATGCCTTTAATGATACCCGACTGGATTTTAGGAGGAAGGCGGTCGATAACATTACGATATATGATTCCTGGATTATTGGGAGTTCAACTTGCTATTACTTACTTGCTAGGAAGAAATTTAGCTAGTCCTTCGTTAAAATTTTGGCATCAGAAATTTTGGCAATTACTTTTAGTTATCCTAGTTTCGGGAAGTATCTTGTCCTGCGCTGTTAGCTCTCAAGCAACAGTTTGGTATAATAAAACTTTTGGCATTAATGGAGAAAATATAGCTGTTGCTAAAATTGTTAATCAGACAACTCATCCTCTTTTGATTAGCGATGAAAGAGTAGGTCATCTTTTATCTTTAAGCTATTCACTTCAACCAACTGTACAAATTCTCCTTCAACCTTCCTGTGCTACCTGTCCAATTCAATCTTCTAGCATATTTGAAGTTCAACTACCAGTAGTAGAAGAATTTAATCGCTTTAGTGATGTTTTTTTATACCGATATCCTCCTAGTAATGAATGGATTAAGGAATTAGCAAAACAGAAAAATTATAAATTTCAACCTGTTGTATTTGGATTTGTTGAATGGTTAAAAGATAAGCCTGTGCTTTGGAGAGTGATCCCGATTGGGACTGAGTAGGTGTAGGACTATAGTATTTGAACTGATGCACCCCCAAGGCTGGTTATGAAATGAGTTTACAGCGAGTCAGGACGCTCACACTACTGTATAAATCATGATAACTTAGCTAATATTAAGAGTAATCTGCCAGGTATCCTCGATTTTTTCTAATTTGAGTTCTGGAATAGTTTGCAATATATCTATCAATTTAATATCGGGAAAAATATTACGCCTAACTTCTCTGAGATACTGACCATAATTGCTGTAGAATATTTTGTTTAGTTCATCAATTTTGACATAATTCTCTGGACTATTTGACAGTAAATATTTAACTATTTCTACCAAGGAAAATTTAAAATCATCCTGAGATTGAATTTTTTTATTAGTGGAATTAAACTTTTTAGAGATTGGCTTTGAACTCTGAATTTTTAGGGAAACTTTAGCACATTTTTCAGAATATCCTTGATTCTGCAAATCTTTGATCGTACTTCTCTCAACTTTCCAAGGACGTTTTACTGTATAAAATATTGATTGATTGCTACTCGAAGATTGGCGATAGCCAGGAACGGTTTTTCGGAGTAAAGCAATATAAAATTTGTGAGGAATTGGTGTTTCATAAATAGCAAAAATATTGGTTTTTCTCAGCAACACTTTTAGGTCATAATAGCCATGAGTATGCAACAGATTTTCCAGGGTAGATCCATATTTTTGATGAAATAATTGATCTAACCTAGATCGAGTGATCCAAGGATTATTTGAACCTTCAGTTTCTTCTTGTACCAAGTCTTCTAATTCTTGGATTAGTTGTTGCAGTCGGGTTTCCATTGGCTTCAATTCAACCTTTGTAGATGTTTTATACACCTATCTACAAAGGTGAGCTTGAGGATTTCGGATTCGGAGTTAATCTTATATGAGAGTTTCCTATTTAATTTAATTCCGATGATTATTAATATGCCTAATTCTTGCCCCAGCCCATTGTAATTTTTCTCTTAATGTTTGATAAAACGAATAATTTTCCCGCAGAATAATAAATTTTGCCTCACAATTTGCCATAGAAACATCCACCCGTTGACCAGGCCAAACTGACGTTGCTAAAACCCCATCCATCCAAAGTTTAGTATCATGTTCGGTGTCAGCCAAAGGCCAAACACTAACAACAGAACCCCCAGGTAAAACAATCGGACGACTGGATAAACTCAAAGGACAAATTGGAGTAACAGTAATTGCCGCCATTCCTGGGTGTAAAATCGGCCCTCCGGCGGAGGTATTGTAACAAGTAGAACCGCTTGGAGTTCCGACAATTAAACCATCTCCTTGATATTGATCAACCACTTCTCCATCCACTTCCATCTCTAAAAATGATGTGGGCATTCGATAGGCGGAAGCGGGTTTAATACACATTTCATTTAGGGCTAAAAAGCGATCGCTCACGGGTTCTAAATTCGTGCGATTGCCTTCATAAACCGCCGCTTGTAACATCACCCGACTTTGCACCGCATAACGATCTTCAAATAGTCGATCAACCACCAATTCAGTATTTTCAACATCTTCAAAAGATTCAGTTAAAAAGCCTAAATGTCCCCCCACATTTGCCGCTAAAATAGGAATTCCTTCCGGGGCTAAATGTCGGGCGGCGGCTAAAGCTGTGCCATCTCCTCCTAATACAATGGCTAAATCAATGGAAACACTACGAGAAGCCAGAAAAACCGGATAGGGGTTATCTTTAGCCCCACTGGGCCCCATTAAGACATGACATCCGCGCTTTTCTAAATGTTGAGCATATTGTTCCGCCCAGCGTTTGCTTAACGGATCTCTAGCTTTATGGGCAATAATTACCTGTTTAATTTCCATGATACTATCCCATTATTTCTGATGTCTTGTTATTATTATCCCTGATCTGTCGCCAAAATTAGATAAATTGATTACAATAGATTGATAGAGCTAAAATAAAGTTATGGTTCAACTACAATCTCTGCCATCTTCTGATATTATTTACCCAGAAAGTGACGGTAAACCAATAGCTGATAATACAAAACAATTCCGTTGGATTGTTATTATTAAACAGAATTTAGATCAACTTTATGCCGATGATCCGAATGTATTTGTCGCCGGAGATTTGTTTTGGTATCCCGTGGAAGGACGCAATACTATTGTACAAGCGCCGGATGTGATGATTGCTTTGGGTAGACCAAAAGGCGATCGCCCATCCTATAAACAATGGCAAGAAAATGGAGTTTCTCCCCAAGTTGTCTTTGAAATTCTTTCTCCTTGTAATTCCCAAACGGATATGGAAAAAAAGCTATTATTTTATGACCGTTATGGAGTAGAAGAATATTACATCTATGACCCAGACAGAAATCAATTTAAAGGGTGGTTACGTCGGGAAATGGGTTTAGATGTGATTGAAGAAATTAACGGTTGGGTGAGTCCCCGTTTAGGCATTCGCTATGAGTTATCGGGGGAAGAATTGGAAATTTATCGTCCCGATGGTATCCCGTTTTTATCCTATCAGGAAGTTAGCGAACAATTAGAACAAGAACGCCAACGGGCTGAACAGGAACGCCAACGGGCTGACAATGCTCAACAAAGACTAGCAGAAATGGAAACCTTATTGCAACAATACCGCGATCGCTTTGGTGATTTACCCTCTCAATAATTCCCGGGAAAAACAGGGGTTTTTAATATAATAAACCCTGTTAATCTTATCTAACCCGTGGCCAAGGAATGGTGGGGTTAGCCGCAATTTCTCGCGCCACTAAACTAGCCCCATAGCGGTTTAAATGGCTCGGATCAACAAAATATTGATATTGCCTTAAGGCTTTTTCTGATAAGTTGATAAAAATAAAGCCATATTCTTGAGCTAACTGTTTCATTTGTTGATTAAATTCAACTTCCGAAGACCAACGAACTGAATCTAAGTAATCATCTGTGATTGGTAAATTGACAACGACTAATTGAATATTATTAGAACTCGCAAATGCCACCACGGAATCAAAGGCTCTAGCTTGTTCTCCTCCTAAGTTAAATCCGCGATAATCCCCATCATAGGTTCCCGAAACATAGGGTTTTTGTCGATAATAAGTATTGGGGTTGAAGCGATCGGATAGGGGTAAAAAACCGTTAGCTTCAATGGAATTTAAGGAAACTAGAGTTGCCCTGGAATTGAATTCAGAAGGATCATAGACTAAGTTAGTAGACTCAATCTTTTTAGGATTATTAACTAAAGGAATATAATCAAAATTGTCTGGATTGATAAAATTAGACGTTTGAAACTGAAATTTAGAATTACCTTTGTTTTTGCAAGGATAGGGCAGATTATAACATTTTTTCTGAGGATTGGGTTCGGATTTTGCCAACTGTGGACGAATCCCCGCCGCTATTTTTTGATGTGCTTGGGAAGCAATAATAGCTTGATAGGTGCGATCGCTTCTCCCACTATTAAAAGCCCTCACACCATCGGCCCAAATAATCAATTTTGGTAGCTGATCAGGCGTTAAAACTTTTCTCAAAATATAGTCTACAACCTGCGCCGTTGCCCCATTTACCCCAAAGTTAAAAATTCTCAAATCTCGATATCCTCTTTGGGCTAAAACCTGCTGCATTTGTGCCGGGTCAACTCCTTGTAAAGCCCGGGAACTTCCGACAATTAAAATATCCGGTTTGCCCACGGTACTCAAATAAGATAAATATAATTTTAATTGTTGATCTAAAGGTTCACTATCAAAACTAGGAAACTGGGAAACCGAACCCGAACGCGCGGCTTGCTGTTGAGAATAGGTTAAATTTCTCATATATTCAACCACTTTCTTTTCAGCAAAAGTTCGTTTAGGACTGTTAGCAGGAACGGCTTGCATCCACGCTACTGCCTGTAACCATAGGCGGGCGACTTCATCCCAATCGGATTGAGATTGAGCGGTTTGGGCTAAATTAGAGGCTTTTAGGGCAAATTTAACCGATTCATCAAAGGGATTTTCTTCGATACAAACTTGAGATTTAGCAGGATTTTGAGAGAGTAAATTTTCATTTTTTCCTACTATTTTATTTTGATTCAACGGTTGAGAATTAGGGGTGACAGCAGCGGCGATCGCCGTTTGGGAACCAACAGAAGGTTGAGAGGATTCTTTAAATGAACACCCAACCATTAATATCATTAGAGGAACTATCGCCATCACCCCACTATTTCTACGGGTTGATCTCATGAATAAACTTAATATAGACAATAGACTCATAGCAATTGTTAGCTGGAATTAGATGATTTTGGTTAATCGGGATTTCTCTTGTCCGATTATAAATCAAAACTATCGGGTTAAACCTTCCCTTCGATAATTCCCTCGGCTTCATGAACAATTGCCCTTAACTGTTCGATCATATTTTGACTCGCCGTTTGCCAGAATTGGCGTTGATGGGCTTCTAATAATCGTTCCGCCATATCCCTTAACGCCCAAGGATTTTTTTCTTGAATAAATTGTTGCACTTTCTGATCAAAAACATAAGCATTTGCTACCCCTTCATACATAAAATCTTCTACACAATGGGCGGTAACATCATAGGCGAATAAAAAATCAACGGTTGCTGATAGTTCAAAAGCTCCTTTATAGCCATGTCGCATAATTCCAGCAATCCATTTGGGGTTAATAACCCGGGAACGATAGACTTTAGCAATTTCTTCTTTTAAAAGTTTAACTTTGGGGTTTTCAGGAATAGCATTATCTCCGAAATAAATCTCAGGATTTTTCCCCGTCAAGGTTCTTACCGCAACGGTCATTCCTCCTTGAAATTGATAATAGTCATCGGAATCTAATAAATCATGTTCTCGGTTATCTTGATTTTGTAGAACAATTTGCATCTTTTCTAACCGATTTTGAAAGGCTTCTGATGCGGAAATTCCCTGTTGATAGCCGGAATTTGTACTGGTATAAGCGTAACTACTCCAGTTAATATAAGCTGTTGCTAAATCTTGATCATTTTGCCAGTTTTGGGATTCAATTAATCCTTGTAAACCCGCCCCATAAGCCCCAGGTTTAGACCCGAAAATTCTCAAGCGCGATCGCAAATTTGCCTGTTCAATTGTTAACCCTTCTTGCATCCAAAATTGAGTTTCTTTTTGAACTTGGGCAGCTAAAGGATTTTGATCCTCAGTTTCATCTAAATCAGAAACAGCAATTACCGCCTGATCAAATAGATCAATTAAATTGGGAAAAGCATCCCTAAAAAACCCTGAAATCCTTAGTGTCACATCCACCCGGGGACGGCCTAAAATCGAAACTGGTAATATTTCAAAATCAACTACTCGCCGCGAAGGATAATCCCAAACGGGTTTTACTCCCAATAATGCTAAGGCTTCCGCGATATCATCTCCCCCGGTTCGCATCGTTGAAGTTCCCCAAACTGATAACCCCAAAGTGCGGGGATATTCGCCATTTTCTTGGGTATAACGTTCAATTAATACCGATGCGGCTAATTCCCCAACTCTCCAGGCGGTTTCTGTGGGAATAGCCCGAATATCAACGGAATAAAAATTACGTCCGGTCGGTAAAACATTGGGTTTTCCTCTTGTTGGCGCGCCCGATGCACCACTGGGAATAAATCGACCTTCTAAACCTTTTAATAAATTAGTAATTTCTTCGGAGGTTCTCAATAAATTGGGTAATAATTTATTCTGAATCCAGCTTAATTCCCGTTGAATTAATATTTGTTGATCGGGGATGGCGGGTAATGCTTCAATTAACTCAATAGCATAGTTTTCAATCACGGCAACTCCATCCCCAACAGTTCGACAGAATTGATTATTAATAGTTTGATTAATCATTTCCCCATAATCTGAGGTTAAGGGATCAAATTCTAATTGCCAATCCTGGGCGATCGCCCGACTTAAACCCAAGCGTTTAGTATCAGGATGACGGGCAATGGAAATGATTAAATCCCTTAATTGTTCACCCTGGGGACATTGACCAAAAATATGTAATCCATCCCGAATTTGTGCCTCTTTCAACTCACACAAATAGCGATCTAGTTCAGTAAAAATAGAATTTTGATCCTGTAAAACCGCCTGTTTATTCAGTTTCGGTAAACCCAATTCTGCCTCTAAATTTTCCTGTTGAATTAGCTGAATAATTCTTTCTGAAATCAACGATAACCGAGAAGGATCTAAACTTTGGGCTTGATAATATTCATCCATTAACCCTTCTAATTGTTGTAATGATCCATAGAGTTCCGAACGGGTTAAAGGGGGGGTTAAATGGTCTAAAATCACGGCTTGGGAACGGCGTTTGGCTTGGGTTCCTTCGCCTGGATCATTAACAATAAAGGGATAAAAATTGGGTAATGCCCCTAAGGCAATTTCAGGATAACAATTTTCCGATAGTCCCACACTTTTACCCGGCAACCATTCCAAATTCCCATGTTTTCCTAAATGAATAATAGCATCGGCTTGAAATTGCGATCGCAACCAATAATAAAACGCCAAATAATCCGGTGTGGGTTCTAAATCCGGGGCATGATAATTTAAACTTGGATCGAGATCATAGCCCCGAGAAGGTTGGATTCCGATAAAAATATTACCCCGTTGAATACCTGAAATAGCAAAGCCTTTAGCGGTCTTTTGTTCCTCTTTAAAATGATGTTCCCATCGGTTGTTAATAGCGGTTTGAATAGAGGGCGGTAAGCTAGAAAAATAGTCTTGATAGTCTTCAAAAGATAAACTTTGATCAATATTTCTTAACTCCCAACCTTCCGGGTCGTTGGTGATTCCTGTTGTTAATTGATCAATTAATTCTTCTCCGGTTGCAGGCGAATTTTCCAGAAAATATCCCGCTTCTTCTAAGGCTTTTAGAACTTCAATACAACTGGCGGGCGTATCCAAACCCACCCCATTTCCTAAGCGTCCATCTCGACAGGGATAGTTGGCTAAAATAATCGCAATTCGTCGTTTTGATACGGTTTTTTGTCCTAAATCAATCCAATTTTTGGCTAACTCCGCGACAAAATTAATCCGATTTTGTACTGCCACATATCGCACAACATTAGTTTCTAAGGTAGGATGCCAATTTTCCACCGCTTTAAAAGAAACCACCCGACTAATAATCCGTCCATCAACTTCAGGTAAGGCGACATTCATGGCAATATCCCGAGGGGAAAGTCCCATCCAATTCGTTTCCCATTGTTCTAAACTTCCCCCACTTAAAATTACTTGTAAAACCGGAATATCTAAGGAAAATAAAGGCGGTTGACTTTCATCTTCTGAAGTTGAAGAAATCGAAAAACTGGTGGTATTCATTAATAATTGAATACCGGAATTAAAATAGGTTAAAATTTCCGTTTGTAGATCGGGATCTCGCAAAGAAGAAACAAAAATAGGAACGGGTTTTAAGTTTAATTTCACTAATGCTTGACAGAGGGCATCTATCGGATCTAAATTACCCGATAGGTAATGGGCGCGATAAAATATAATCCCAACAGTCCCAATATAATCATCGGGTTGTACGGTTTGATTCCAGGGATAATAACCAACTTTTGGAATAGTGACCGGAGGAATAATCGGATAATTTTTATTAAAAATATGATTACCAATTAATAACAGAGCATTGGCAAAATTATCAACTCCGGCTTCCGTTAAATAGCGCCAAACCTGATCAACAATTGATAACGATACGGTGGAATGACTGATTAGGTCTGGGTCGGGACGATCTTCCCCCGGAAGAATAATTAATTGAGTTTTAGTTTTAGCAAAAATGTCTTGTAAAACTTCCAAACCATACGACCAATAGGAACGTCCTCCTAACAGTCTTAAAATAATTACTTGAGCTTTTTCTAAAACAGTTTCTGCATAGGTATCAATGGTTAATTGTTGTTGTAATTGTAATAAATTAGTGACTCGCAACGGGGGAAAATCCGTCGGAAGTTTAGAAACTACCGTGGCTAGGGTTTGAATATCCGTATCCGCCGCCGTTAGAAAAATAATCGGTGCGGGGGTTTGTTCAATAAAAATAACTCCGTCTGTATCGGGGTTCCATCCGCCGGGTGTGGCTGCAATTCTGTGCATTTTAATTAAAAAAATAGGTAAATTTGGACAAACGAAATTCTCAGGGTTAATATTTTCAATAGTGGTAATCTTCAATATACCCTAGATCATCATCAAATCTTTGGATAAAGTTAATTAATTTATCTACATCGTAAATATCTGCTTTTGTAATCCTCAAAGATTTGTTGATTTATATTTAAGTTAGAAAAATCAAATTCCGTGAAGGATTTACTCACACAGGACTTACGCAAGCAGGCTATATATAGGGTGTCAAAAGTAGGCGATCGCATACCAATGATCATAGCAATCTCCCTAAAAAGTCCTGATTATTTATTTTCCCCCCAATGTTGGGGGCTAGGGGGCTAGATGGCTTGAAATGTATAGTGTTTAGAATGATCAGGTTATGAAGTATTTATCAGCAGTTTTAGAGACTATTTCTCAAGCAGCAATATTTGCCCCCTAAATCCCCCAAAATTGGGGGACTTTAATCAGTCCCAGTCTACTGTTCAAAAATTCTATGGGTTTAACCGAATAATTGATTAATCTCAAGACTAAATCCTAATAAAACAATTTGTGTACTGACAATATCGCCAGCTTTAAATGCCAAGGTTTGATTTTCAGTAATAATTAAAACGCGATGATTCTCAGGAAAAACTAACCACACTTCCCGACAACCGGACTCTAAATATTCACTAGCTTTAGCAAATAAATCCTCCGCCGCATCACTCGGAGACGCAATTTCAGCGAGGAGTGGGGGACTTTGGGGTAAGGTGGGAAACTCGCCAAATTCTGTTAATAATTCGGGTGTGAGATAGGAAACATCAGGACGTCGCCCCTGTTTTAAGGTACGACAGGGAAGTTCTGTATAAGCATCTCCCCCTTGTCCAGATTCAATCGCATAATTCCCCCAATAACGACCTAACCGACATTGAATCCGACTATGTTTAATGGTCATTCCAGTTTTCTCCACCAATTGTCCATCCACCCACTCTTGATGATCGGGAGGATTTGCCATAAAGTCTTCTAGGGAAAAGGTTTCCGTTTCAGTTACAGTTGCGATCGCCATATTCATTGATTCGCCTTTACAGGACTAACCCATATAATTATATCAAATCTGGATATAATGTCATTGTATCTTGGTCTAATTCAATCTAAATTTAGGGGATTAATTCTCTTGAGAATAACCCAAATCGGGCAGTAAATCCGGTTGTTTATAAGCCTTTACAGCCAAGCGATCGCAACATTCATTTTCCTCATCTCCCGAATGACCTTTAACCCAAAGAAATTGTACTTGATGTTGTTCAGATATAGCGAGTAATCTTTCCCATAAATCAGGATTTTTAGCCGATTCTTTTTGACTACGTTTCCAATTATTTTTCTGCCATTTCTTCGCCCATCCTTTATTCATCGCATCCACTATATAGCGAGAATCCGTATATAAATTAACCGCACAGGGAAACTTTAAGGCTTCTAATCCTATAATTGCCGCGATTAATTCCATACGATTATTTGTGGTGAGTTGATATCCCCCCGACAATTCCTTACGGTGGGGGCCAGACATTAAGACCACGCCATATCCTCCTGGCCCGGGATTGCCACTACAGGCTCCATCGGTATAAATTGTCACCTCTTTTAAACTGTCATTCATAAACTAATCCCTAAAACCTGAAACCCGACAGATGATCATTGTTGCGCTATCATGAACAATAAATATACATTAAGTTTTGTAAAGAGCCTTGACTGCTAGTATTAGAAAACTCGAACCCGTTACTCAACCCACTGCTTGGCATCGTCTTAAGTGTCGATGGCAAGGGGATGAAGCCATTGTCAAACAAGGACTACCCCATAGTCAACTCTCTCCCCCATGGCAAATTTTAATGTTAGGAGATGGTTCCCCCACTCGACATCTACAATTGTTAACCGGGGAACCCACAGAGGTTGATGTGATTGATATGTCAGCCGTTGGTTTGAGTACGGATAGTGCTCCAGACCAGATTTTAGCGGTTCCCGGCCCCCGGGTTCGCCGTCAAGTGTGGTTAAAAACCGCATCAGGACAACGGTTAGCCTACGCCACCTCTTGGTGGGAAGCCAGTCACGTTGACGAATATTTACAAAATCGGTCTTTACCCATCTGGGCGAGTTTAGCACGGTTGCGAACAGAACTCTATCGGGATGTGCAGGGAATTTATTATGGAGATAGCAAAGCCTTAGAATTAGCCTTTGGAGAATCCGGGCCGTTTTGGGGACGCCATTATTTATTTTGGCATCATGGCAAACCCTTAACCCTGATTTATGAAGTTTTTTCTCCCTATTTAACCCGATATTTAGGAGAAACTGGAGAGGTTTAATTCTTCTTGATTTTCTCAGAATAGCGGAAATAAAAATCACAGAATTGGTCAAAGGGTAGAGGAGGACTGATCAAATACCCTTGAATAAAATCACAACCTTGTTGAGTTAAAAACTCTCGTTCTAACTCCGTTTCTACCCCTTCAGCAATGACTTTGAAATTCAGTTGACGGGCTAGTCGAATAATCGCAGAAACAATCGCTGAATTTTTATTATTTTGCATAATATCCTTAATAAAACAGCGATCAATTTTTAAAATATCGAATAAAAAGTTTTGAATATAACTTAAAGAAGCATAACCCGTGCCAAAGTCATCAATCGCAATTTCGATTCCCAATTCCTGTAACTCTTTAAATTTTTCCAAGGTTAAATGAATATTACGAACTAGGACACTTTCGGTTAATTCTAATTTTAATCGCTGAGGTTCTAAACCTGTTTCTGTTAATGTTGAGATCACATCGGATACGAAATTCTCATCTTCAAGCTGTTGAGCCGAAATATTAACCGCAATTTCCAGAGGAGGAAGTCCCACCTGTTTCCAAGCGATCGCTTGGGTACAAGCCGTTTTTAATACCCATTTCCCTAAAGGTACAATCAAACCTGTATTTTCAGCGATGGGGATAAATTCAGTGGGTGAAATATTCCCGTTTTCAGGAGATATCCACCGAATTAAGGCTTCTGCACCCACAATTTCCCCACTTTTTAAATCAATTTGAGGTTGATAGTAAAGACTAAACTCCTGATTTTCTATGGCTTTAGCGAGTTCAAAATCTTTTTTCTTTAGTAATAAAATCCGAGATTCTTCTAATTGATTGACTTTTCGTTCTAATATTTCTAAAATCCCATATATTTCCAAAGGATCTAACACCTGAACTAAATTACTCTCGGTGATAATTCCTTGTAATTCTCCCTGTTCATTGATAACTACTAATCGGCGGATTTTATTTGTTTGTAAAATTTGCTGTGCTGTCGATAGAGATTCTGTAGATTTAATCGAAAATATAGGATAACTCATCACTGTTTCGGCGGTGAGATTTTGTAAATTGAGTTCCAAGGCTTGCAGTTGTAAAATATCTCGTTCGGTGACAATTCCCACTGGGTAGGATCGCCCTTCTTGCTCAACTGTCACCACAATACAACTAATATTATATTGGGCTAAAATTTTGGCAATCTCACGAATAGGGGTCAAGGGATAAACGGTCATGACCTGACGAGTCATCACTTCAGAAACTTGGCGAAACCTCAAAAAGTGGTGATGATTTAAAACTTGTCGCAAACTACTTAAAGTCACTAAACCTAAAACTTGTTTCTGTTCATTCAGAATTGGTAAGTGGCGAATTTGAAAACGACGCATCATATTATGAACCACAAATACATCCGTAAATTCTTCACGGTTTAAGGTAATTACGGGTTTTGTCATAATCTGTTTAACAGTTATTTCAGATAAATTTTCAGCTTGAACGGCTAGTTTTACCGTATCTCTTTCAGTTAAAATGCCCACTAATTCTTCATCTTCCATCACCAATAGACATCCGGGCGGCTGGGAATAGCTGGTTAAGTTTTCTGCCAGATGGGGTGATTCAGGAATTAAGCATTGTTTTGCATTGGTTTGATTCATCAATATCAATGCTTCCAACAGAGGTGTATCCGGTGTCACGATCGCACAAGGAGGAATAATTGAATTTTGAAGATTAATCATTTCATCCAGCATGGTAAAACTCATGAAATTTTATAAATTCTGTTCTAAATTGTGACAAAAACGGAATTCGCTTTAAAGGCTAAGTAGAGAAAACTTACCAATACTTATTTTACTCTTGTTCTTGAGTTTAATAATTTAATTTTTAGGGTTTTGGTTCTAATTTCGAGGGTTACAGGAGAGACAGACAACTGAGGGAAATATCCGCGATAGAGATCACGAGGAGATTCGGAATTTTAACCGATCGCCCAAGTCCACTGATTATCGGGTATTTAGTTTTGGTGAAGTTCGTATAGAAGTCGCTCCCGACAATTAGGACATCCACCCCTGGTCAAACCCAGACGGTTAATTTCAGAAATTCCCCTTTTGTGGCAATCTATTAATTAATAGGAGACAAAATTCCGATCGGTATATTGACAAAAATCTATTATTAACCATGCAAACTTTACCTGTCCCAACCCAACCCGCATCTAGTCAAACCTCTGTGGATACAATGATTCACCGTCGCCAAACCCGCCCCGTCCAGGTGGGAACTATTACGATTGGGGGCGGTCATCCCGTGGTTGTCCAATCGATGATTAATGAGGATACAATGGACATTGAGGGGGCAACGGCGGCCGTACGTCGTCTGCATGAAATTGGCTGTGAAATTGTCCGGGTGACAGTTCCAAGCGTGGGCCATGCTACCGCCGTAGGCAAAATTAAACAGAAATTAGCCGAAACCTATCAACCTGTTCCCCTGGTGGCGGACGTTCATCATAATGGCATGAAAATTGCCTTGGAAGTGGCAAAATATGTGGATAAAGTCCGAATTAATCCAGGGTTATATGTGTTTGAAAAACCCAAAAGCGATCGCACGGAATACACCCCAACTGAATTTGCTGAAATTGGCGATAAAATTAGACAAACTTTGGAACCTTTAGTTGTATCTTTGCGCGATCAAGGTAAGGCGATGCGGATTGGGGTCAATCATGGTTCTTTAGCAGAAAGAATGTTATTTACTTATGGTGATACCCCGGAAGGCATGGTGGAATCAGCCTTAGAATTTATTAAAATTTGTGAGTCTTTGGATTTTCAAAATATTGTTATTTCTCTGAAAGCTTCCCGGGTTCCGGTGATGGTGGCTGCTAACCGTTTGATGGTGAAACGGATGGATGAATTAGGCATGAATTATCCCTTACATTTAGGGGTGACAGAAGCCGGAGATGGAGAATATGGCCGAATTAAATCAACGGCCGGAATCGGAACTTTATTAGCAGCAGGAATTGGTGATACAATTCGGGTTTCTTTAACCGAAGCCCCAGAAAAAGAAATCCCCGTTTGTTATAGTATTCTGCAAGCGCTGGGACTGCGGAAAACCATGGTGGAATATGTCGCCTGTCCTTCCTGCGGTCGAACTTTATTTAATTTAGAAGAAGTATTACATAAAGTTCGTGAAGCCACGAAACATTTAACGGGTTTAGATATTGCGGTGATGGGATGTATTGTGAATGGCCCTGGAGAAATGGCCGATGCTGACTATGGTTATGTCGGTAAACAACCGGGTTTTATTTCCCTATATCGGGGTCGAGATGAGATTAAAAAAGTCCCAGAAAACCAAGGAGTTGAAGAATTAATTAATCTGATTAAAGCCGATGGCCGTTGGGTTGATCCGTAGATGGGAGTAGGGGGCACTTCGACAGGCTCAGTGGCCGCAGGGGGAGTAGGGGAGGCAGGGGGAGCAGGGGGAGCAGGGGGAGCAGGGG
>NZ_LR734991.1:29348-58415 GCF_900009265.2 Planktothrix paucivesiculata PCC 9631
GGAGGTAGGGGGAGTTTTGATTCGTGAGGGCTTCTGAAAACCCGAAAGCTGAAACCTGTGCTAAATTGGGCGTATTGATATTAAAATTTCTATTTTCTAGTTCAGCAAACCGATGGTGATTTCAAGAAGTGGGCTGGTTCTTGGGGCAACGGCAGTAATGTTAACGGCTGTAACTGTTGCGGGGGCGGGGATTCATCTTTCGAGTCAGGCTTCTTTTCGGGAAAGCCCAAAGGAGTTGATTGATGAAGTCTGGCAGGTGATCCACAAAAGTTATGTGGATGGCACATTTAATCAGGTGGACTGGTCGGCTACTCGCACCGAATATTTAAACCGGAACTATACCGACGACGAACAGGCTTACAAAGCCATTCGGGAAATGTTGAAGAAGCTAGATGACCCCTATACTCGCTTCATGAACCCCGAAGAATTCAAAAATATGCAAATTGACACCTCCGGGGAGTTGACGGGGGTAGGGATTCAATTAACCCAGGATGAAGACACGAAAAAGTTAGTGGTGATTTCACCAATTGAGGATTCTCCCGCTTTTAGTGCTGGAGTTCAATCCCAGGATATTATTACCGAAATTGATGGCCGTAGTACCGAGGGCATGGATATTAATGCAGCGGTGAGTTTAATTCGCGGGCCAGTGGGTACGAAGGTTAATATTAAAGTTCTTCGGGGCGATAAACCTTTGGATTTTAATATTACTCGCGATCGCATTGAAATCCATCCGGTTCGTGCTTCTAAAAATCCTAGTTCTAGGGGAGATATTGGTTATATTCGCCTAAATACTTTTAGCGCCAATGCTTCAGAAGAAATGCGAGAAGCGATTAATGATTTAGAAAAACAAAATGTCTCCGGTTATATCCTAGATTTACGCTCAAATCCGGGGGGTTTACTCTATTCTAGTATTGAAATTGCGCGGATGTGGCTGAATCAAGGAGATATTGTTTCTACGGTTGATCGTCAGGGTGAAACCGACCGTCAAAAGGCAAATAATCGGGCTTTAACCACTAAACCTTTAGTAATTTTAGTCGATGGTGGATCAGCCAGTGCCAGCGAAATTTTATCTGGTGCATTACAGGATAATAAACGGGCAGTTTTAGTAGGAACAAAAACCTTTGGAAAGGGGTTAGTTCAGTCGGTTAGAGGCGTGGGAAAAGGTTCAGGTTTAGCCGTAACTATTGCTAAGTATTTTACCCCCAGTGGTCGAGATATTAACCATGAAGGAATTCAACCGGATGTTAAAGTTGAACTGACCGAAAAACAACGGGATGAATTAAGAAAAGATCGGACTAAAGTGGGGACAACGAGTGATCCTCAATATGTGAAGGGGTTGGAAATTCTCGGTGCTGAAATTTCCAAAACTAAACAGGGAACTCAAGCTCAGTCTAAATAATTAAAAGTTGTTGGGCTTGTTGTTGGGCTTTAGCCCCATCTTTCCGGGCTTTATCCCAACAACGAAAGATTATTTTAAAACAGAATCTTGTTCAAATAACCAAACATCATCCTGATGATATTTTAATTGAAAATCAGGATGATTTTTTAATCGATTTACTAATTCGCTCACTAATTCGGGAGAACTCGGCCATCCGGGGTGACGTTGGTTTAATAAAACATATTGAAAGGGTTCTAAATCGGTCTGTTCTCGTCCTTGGATCGCTAATTGGAGGATAGGACGGTGGGTGAGGTGGGGGGCAATTTTATCCGTTGTTAACACCGGATTTTGGGTTTTAATATAGGTTAGGGCTTCCCGTGTAGCTTGCCAATTATCGAGGGTTTGGAGATATCGGGAGGCGAAATAACCATATTTAGCTAAGGCGAAAAAGCAAATTAAAGACCATAAAATTATCCATTTTTTTTGTTTTATCCATCCTCCCCCTGTGGATAAATTGGCAATAATAGCTAATAAAAGAAATGGGAAAATAGTTAAGGAATATTGTTGGGTTAAGTTCTTCATTTGGGGATTTTCGGCTAACAGATTTAAAAATAAAATTGGTGCCGCCCCCATTAAAGGAGTTAAATGTCGCCAAGAGAGTCCCCAAATTAAGGGAATTAAGAGTAAAAATAAATACTCTAAATTAGCTAAGGTCAAGATTTTACTTAATACTAATCCAGGTTTTAATATAATATTTAAGGTGATTTCAAATAGAGAATTTCCCAGGAAACTATAGACTCCAACGGCGATGGGGGGCGCTTGGGAAAAGTGGGGGATAATCCATTCTGTAGAGAGGAAAAACCAGCCAAGTCCTGAAATAATTGCGATCGCAGCACAACGGCGTTTTTTCTCAAATATCCATAACCAAATCCCCATGGCTATTAATACTAAAGATAAAACTTCTTTACAGCCTAAAATAATAAAAACTGAGATAATAAAGCCTAAAATATGATTATTTCTAGCGGCTAAAACAGCATATAAAATTGCTGGTAAGGCAATAACTTCGGGGTGAAAATCAAATAAATTAACATTAAAAATTAAAGGATATAATAGATAGACAAATCCTAGGGTTTGAGCTTGGGTTTCTTTTAATCCCGCTTGTAAAGATAGTTGATAAGTGGGTAATGCACCGAGGGAAAGGCAAATTGCTTGAATAGCAAATAACCAATGAATATCGGGGTAAATTTTATAAAATAGGGCAATAATATACAAAATATAGGCAGCATGATCCCCTAAAATATGTAACCCTCGAAAGTAAACAAAGGGTTCTTGTCCCTGACTAATTAAGTAAATGCCATTATCAAAAATTCCTAAATCATAGGCGTTAGATTGAAAGAAAAAATGCCGTAAACTACTACAAGCAAACAAAATCAAACTACTAATAACAACTCCCATTAATACGGGATTAATTTTGATTTTGTTGTCAGAAAAAAAGATCATATTTTTTGACTTTTATCCCATTATATTCTAATTTACAGGTTGAACAATAATTTCTATAGTATTAGGATTACCCTGAGTAATCACTCGATCTTGATTCATATTAGCCCAAGTTAATCGCCCATCAATATAAATTTCAGCCCGAATAATATAAATCCCATTCGGTTGAATATCATTGGGATTATAAATTAAAGAAAAGGGAACAGGAACCTGTTGACCGCGTAAAGGATTTGTTTGTTGAGTAATCGTTCGAGGCGCGTTATTAAAACGACTCACATCTTGTAATCTAACAATAACTGTTGCATTGGGCGGTAAAGCAATCCGTTGACGGTAAGTAACTGTTCCGGTAACTTTTGACTCTTGGGGTGTTTGATTGACGGGATTTCCTTGCATTCTTAATACCCTTTCTGTAATCGGTCTGGGATTATTATGGGGTTGAATGATAAAGGTAGTCGAGTTAACTTGATAGGAGGCTTTTTGAGACGTTCCTACATAACTATTTCCCTGCGCTTGAACCGGAAATCGATCAAAAAGTTGTTCATTTCTAAAGCTGACTACCATCAATAACCCCCCTTGTCCACGACAAATATTAATATGATAATTCTGTGTCATAAAATAGGCTTCCTGGGGTACACCGCGACAGCCCTGGGTGGCAAAATCTAAAGCTCTTTGTGCGAGTGTTGGGGGAATAAAACCGATGGTGGGGGTTAAGGTTAATACGGTGGAAGCGACTAATAAGGGGACAAAAAAATGAGTTTTATTCTGACTGTTGATTTTCATGATCATTTCTCCTTTTCAGAAACTTTAACCTTAATTATATCATTATTTTTGTATTTGATTAACCCTCAACTCACCCAAAGATGTTGGGCAAAGCGGACTGAAAAACTAATCAGTAACAGGGCAAAAAATCCCAAGGTTAGATAACCCCAACGGCGATGATGGGATAACATCACTCCCAGGGCGAGACTGGTGGAAACAATTCCGTAAACTAAACGACTTAAAGAAATAGTTCCCCCAGAAGCCAATAATAAACCCAAGGCAAAAAAGCCATAATTAACCGCGACTAAACTCACTTGATGACGTAAATACCAGAGTAAATAACCACTCCCTAAAATAATCGTTGTATTCAGGAAAGGATCACCCGCAATTAGCCATAAAATGATCATTAATATAAATAAACTATAATCAAGTTTTGCCCTTCCTAATTGATGTCGATACCGCCAAATACAATATCCTATTATAGCAATTATGATCACTAAAAGTGGATGCCAAGGGTCTACTATTGTGCCTTGTTTCCAATTCTGAGAACCGATCAAAATTTGCATGATCATTTTTAACCATCCCTGACTATCAAATCCTGTTTGGCGTTGCCATTGGGTATGTTGGACGGTAATAAAAGCAATGGGATTATTAAATTTTATCCAACAATAGAGACTATAAAATAATAAACCACAACCACTTAATAAACCGGATAAATAGGCAACTTTAGGCTTTCGTTGTTGCCAGGATGTTATTATAAAAGCCGGAATTAAAGCCAGTCCAGTAATGCGGGTAGCCGTGGCTAAACTTCCCCATAAAATTACTTGGGGATATTTTTTTAAATCAAATGCTCGTAGGGCAGCGGTACTCAAAAATAAAAACAAACCTTCAGTATAAATTACACTGCCAAAAACAGAGAGAGGACACCAAGCTAAAACAGCCGTCACCCAACGGGCAACTTGAGAACTATTAGTGGTTTCAACCCATTTATAGAGTAAAATTAAAGCCCCAAAAAAAGCAAAGTTATTAATTAAAGTTCCTGCCACTTCAAAGGTTAAACCTAAATTCATTAACCCACGAATCAATAAAGGAAATAGGGGGAAAAATGCCACATTTCCACCAGGTTCGGTCTGATTAATTAATTCATATCCAGAGGTAGCAATACCTTGATATAAGGGGCTATCCCAAGCCGAAAATATTTGCCAACCCCATACAATTTTTAATGTTTCTGCTTCAGAGGAAACCTGATGCAATTGGGCAGTTATAAAAAATGCTAATAAAATAAGACTGCGACTAAGTACCCCCATACTGATTGCAAAAACAACTCCTCGGGATTGACAAAATCGGCTAACTTCGATTAAAAAATCCTTTAATTTTGCCAGAATTGGAGTTAGACTCTTAATTAAATTCATCGGTTAAGTTTTCTGCCCCCTGCACGGGTGAATAATTATGGATTTGAGTTTATAAGTAAAGTAATTGTATCAAGAATGAGGCAATTATAAATCGCTTGTAATATTTGGGGGTGTATCAACCCTCATCAGTCATCAGTCATCAGTCATCAGTCATCAGTTAACAGTTAATAGTTAATTACCTATTCCCTATTCCCCGTTATATGCCAAAATAGGGTAAACTACTGTAGGTTTTCAGGTTTCGATTTTTCCCATGAGCAATTCTATTTTTTCGCCCTTACAAAATCGGTTACTCACTTGTTTACTTATTTTAGTAGTGGGTTGGTTAAGTTTTCAGTTATTAGGCTATGTTGGAGAATTAATTAGTTTATTAGTTACCTCTGGATTAATTGCTTTTTTACTAAACTATGCCGTAGCTAAATTAGAGCGCTTTATTCCTCGGGGTCTAGCGGCAGCTTTAGTCTATTTAGTGGCTATTTTAGCCTTTGTAATTATTGGGTTAACTATTGTCCCTCCCGTCTTCAATCAGGGACGACAATTCGTTACTCGCTTACCCGAATTAATTGAATCGGGACGACAACAGTTAGCAGAATTTCAAGTCTGGAGTGTTGACCGCAATTTACCCTTTGATGTAGGAATTTTACAGCAACAACTCTTGTCCAAGATTCAAGGAACCATTGAACCCATTTTTGCCGGGAGTTTGGGTATAGTTCTCGGAACATTTAATTGGTTTTTTGACTTGATTTTTATCTTAGTAATTGCCTTTTATATGTTATTAGATGGGGAACGATTATGGAAAATTTTAATCACCATCCTCTCCCCACAAATTAGAGAAGTAATCACGATTTCTCTTAAACGAAATTTGAAAAAATTTGTCCTGGGACAAACCTTGCAAGGGGTGTTTATGGCATCGACTTTAACCATTGCCTTTTTTATGCTTAAAGTGCCCTATTTCCTATTATTTGCGGTTGTCATTGGATTACTGGAAATTATTCCCTTTGTGGGGGCGACATTAGGCATTGGGAGTGTCACCGTTATTGTGGCTTTTATTGATTGGTGGATGGCTTTACAAGTGTTAGCAGTTGCGGTTGCCATTCAACAAGTGAAAGACAATATTGTTGCTCCTCGAATTATGGGAGATTTAACGGGATTAAGCCCCGTTGTGATTTTCAGCGCTTTATTATTAGGTGGAAAACTCGGAGGACTACTAGGATTTATTCTAGCAATTCCCATGGCAGGGGTGATTAAAAGTATTGTGGAAGTTGTTTTTGATCCGACTTTACCCCCTCAAACGGGTTCATTTTTTTATAATCCTTTAAATTCACAAGATGAGGTATAAGAGGGGAATTATGAATTACGAATGGGGAATACTTCGACTTCGCTCAGTAACAGGGGAATAGAGGAAAATATTTCCAAAAATAAAGATCAATTTTAGTATTTTGAGAGTGAAAAAATCTGAACTATGAAATGGTGGCAACGACTAAAAAAGAATCCTTTAGCTCAATTGGGAGCCGGAATTTTACTGTTATTTTATTTGGTGGTAATTGCGGCGAATTTTGTTGCTCCCTATAGCCCATATCAATCTCAACTGAATGCTTCTTTATTACCCCCGACCCAAATTTATTGGTATGATCAACAGGGGCAATGGATTGGCCCCCATGTTTATCCTACAACCCAAGGCCCCGTTGATATTGAAACCGGAAAACGAGCCATTAATGTTGATCGAAGTCAGCCAAGTCCTGTGCGATTATTTGTGCCTGGAGAACCCTATAAACTGCTAGGAATCATTCCTTTTAATCGTCATTTATTCGGGACGGTGGGGCCTGGGAAAATCAACTTACTCGGCACAGATGAACAGGCTAGAGATCAGTTTAGTCGCCTAGTTCATGGGGGGCGAGTTAGTCTGAGTATTGGATTAGTAGGAATTATGATTTCTTTCCCGTTAGGAATGATTTTTGGGGGAATTTCTGGCTATTTTGGGGGATGGTTAGATAGTTTTATTATGCGAATTGTTGAAGTTTTAATGACGATTCCAGGGTTGTATTTATTGGTGGCATTAGCAGCTATTTTACCTCCAAAAATTAGCAGTACCCAGCGTTTTTTATTGATTGTGGTGATTATTTCTTTTATTGGTTGGGCAGGTTTAGCGCGGGTGATTCGAGGGCAAGTTTTATCAATTAAGGAACAACAATTTGTGCAAGCATCAAGGGCAATTGGAGCCAGTCCGTTGTATATTATTACTCGTCATGTTTTACCCCAAACCGCTACTTATTTGATTATTTCGGCTACCTTATCAATTCCTAGTTTTATTATTTCAGAATCGGTTTTAAGTTTCATTGGATTAGGAATCCAACCCCCCGATCCCTCCTGGGGAAATTTACTTTCTTCTGCCACCAATGCCTCAATTTTAGTCTTACAACCTTGGTTGATTTGGCCGCCCGCCATTTTAATTATTTTAACGGTTTTAGCCTTTAATTTATTAGGAGATGGGTTAAGGGATGCCCTTGATCCTCGCAGTATTCAACGATAAAATTCTAGGCTAATTCCATCACCACATCAATACTATGTCCTAATACTTCATAAACTTTGCGTTGTTTAAATAGTTCTAAACAATCGGCATTAATGGTATTTTTAGAGGCCTCTTGTTGTAGAATTTTTAAAGCGGTAACGGTGGGTAATCCGCTTTTATAAGGGCGATCGCCAGCCGTTAAAGCATCATAAATATCGGCGATCGTAATAATTTGGGCTTGAATAGGAATATCCAGGGCTGTTAACCCGAGTGGATACCCAGTTCCATTCAGTTTTTCATGGTGTCGATAGGCAATCATGGGAACATTTTTTAAGTCATTTGTCCAGGGAATTTGTTTTAAAAATGCGTAGGTATAACTAACATGGGATTCAATACTTTCTCGTTCTTCTGGGGTTAAAGTCCCTTGATGAACCAATAGTTGATCGATTTCTTCTGGAGTTAATAAAGGTTTCATTTCTCCATCTAAATCGCGGTAGGTTATTTGGGCAACTTCTCGCAGTTGATTTAAGGGAATTTCCGCTAATACTTTTGGTTCATTGGCTTCTAATAAAATCGTCCAATATTTGCTTAATTTATTAACAGATTGTGATAAATTTGTATCCGAGTCTTGCAGAGATTTACAAAATACACATTCTTCTTCCTGGGGCAGCTTTTGGGCAGAATGTTGCAGCAAATGTTCATATTTTGTCTGAATCGATTCTGCTTCTAAGGTGCGTTGAGCTAGGGCAAATCGATGACGGATGACCTCTAATTGAGAAGGATAGAGTTTTTTCGGTTTGGTTAAAATAGCTTCGGGAACCCCCACTTTTCCAAAATCATGTAATAAAGCTGCATAGCGTAATTCTTGCAGTTGACGCTCACTAAACGTAATATTAGAGAGGGAACCAAAGTTAGTTTGATTCACTTCTTGACTCAAACGAACGGCTAATTCTGCAACTCTTTCTGAGTGACCACAGGTGCAAGGATCTCGGGCTTCAATCACTTCTACCGATGCTTTAACAAACCCCTCAAATAAATGTTCAATACTGTCTTGTAAATGGTTTCTTTCAATAGAAATAGCTGCTTGGGAAGCCAGCGATCGCAAAATTCGCTCCTCCCATTTAGAATAGGATTGTGTAACTTCTACCGCATTTTCTGGCGTAATCTTGACATCATGGTTAACCTTACGATTAATTAATTGTAAGACCCCGATCACTTCCCCTTTGCGGTTTTGCATCGGAACTACTAAAACTGAACGGGTACGATAACTAATATTTTCATCAAAACTCCGATCCAGTTGATAGGGTTCATGTATGGGTAAATCGTAAGCATCGGGAATATTTAAAGAAACCGCATTTAAAGCCACATATCCGGCTAAACTCCGAGGAGTTAAAGGGATAGCAAATTCTTTAAAAGATAAGTTGGGTAAAGACGCATTCTGAGCGATTTTAAACAGTAATTTTGAGGTGTTATCACTGTGATCGAGAAGATATACGCTTCCCGCATCACTGGAGGTAATTTCACGACTTTTGGTTAAAATTAAATTGAGCAGGGAGCTTAAATCTTCAGTTCCAGATAAGGCTGTACCAATATCGAGAAGTTTCTCAATCAGTTCCGCTTGTTCATCAAATTCAGGCAAGAACTTGGGGTTACTAAAAATCATCTCTTTTCCACACAGCTAAAGCTGCGAATTCAAATGGGGAAATAGCAAAGGATCATAAAGTATTCTATCATAAACAATCAGCAGTATTCTTTGAATTAAACCAGTGCTGAAATTTCTTGCGCTAGGGCAAAATCTTTTGCTGTTAAACCCCCAGCATCATGACTGGTTAAGCTAATGGTCACCTTATTATAGGAAATTTCTATATCGGGGTGATGTCCAGCCGTTTCCGAAGGTTCAACAAGTTTATTCACAAATGCAATTGCTTCAATAAAATCTTTAAAGGTTTTGACTATTTTTAAATGCTTTCCTTCCACTTTCCAGTCGGGAACTTGACTAGAAAGTTCTTTAATTTCGCTAGAATTGAGTAGTGCAACCATGGGATTATTGGGGATAAAAATAAATTGATTATAAAAAAAATACTATCCGCCCTCACCCAGCCCTGGTTTTAGCCTTTGCCATTCCAGATCGGGCGAGAGCGGTCTAGCGGGTCTCTTGAATCGGAACCTGACTGCCGGAAGATCACTCTAATAAGTCCGGTTATCTAGGTCAACAAGTGTCCTAACAGAACACAGACTTGGCACTAGAGGACAGCCCCGGCGCACAGCCGGCATTTTCCAATCAAGTGACCCATGGGTTTACTACCTTCAATCATGGGCATCACCTCCTTGATTCCCTAAACGGTTTAATTCGTTCAGTGTTTACGCCTTTTAGAATAACACAGGATTTGGCAATTGCACGCCCCAATTGGTAAAAAAATCAAATACTTTCCCGGGGTAAAATTAAGATTTTGCAATCTATCGGGGAATGGGGAATGGGGAATTACGAATTACGAATTACGAATTACGAATGGTTGATGGGTAATACTTCGACTTCGCTCAGTAACAGGGTAGTGGGTAGTAGATTTTTAGGGATGGCATCAATATATTTTTCAACCGGGCTATTCTGACTTGGCTAAATTAAAGTTTTCATAACATTCAAAGGGTTGATGAATCCAAGGATTATCCGCTAGATAATCGATATAATAATCAGGGGCGATCGCCGAGCAACTTTTGTACCACAAAACGGCGGTTTTCATCTCTTGAATTTCAGGATAACGGGATTTTAACCAACCGATAGACTCTTGTAAACTAACCCCAGAATCCACTAAATCATCTACTAATAAAACCTGACTTCCTAATGTGTCTGTTGTCATCGTTAGGTGTTCAGCGAGTTTAATTCCTCCTCGAACTTTACCCCCAAATCCAGAATAGGATGACGTGGATAAAATTGCCAGGGGTTGATCAAAAATCCGAGATAAAATATCCCCCACTCGCAACCCTCCCCGTGCTAAACAGACAATTTGATTAAATTGCCATTGGGAGTCATAAACTTTTTGCGCTAAGGTTTCAATTTTCTGATGGTATTCTGTCCAAGAAATATACAGATCGCTCATAATTAGGTAATGGGTAATGGGTAATGGGTAATGAGTAGTGGTAATCTATTTTCTGTTTTTAGAATAAGATTAATTATTATTCTAGTTTTCGATTTTAGCTTGTTTATTAAAAATTGTATATCTTACCCATAACTCATAACCCATTAGTAATTCGTAATTCGTAATTCGTAATTCGTAATTCGTAATTCGTAATTCGTAATTCGTAATTACCCATTACTCATTTTCGATAAACATCGTTCTAAATAAATTTGAGCCACTTGATCCTGGGGATTGCGATCCAGACATTCTTGGAATAATTTCGCCGCCTCTGAGTAACGTTCTAAATAATACTGCATTAATCCATACTCAAAGGTAGTTTTTGTGATTAATTTCCCCGCTTTAATCCCCGGTAAATCCGCATCAAACACCTCATAGACAGTAACAGCATCGGATTTTCCTTTGACTTTTACCCGATCAATAATTCTAATCGCGTATTGATTGGCGTCTTCTAAAGCCATAAAAGTCCAGTGGGTAATTAATAAAGAAACCCCATAATTTTTAGTTAAATTTTCAATTCGAGATGCCACATTCACCGAATCACTAATTACCGTACTATCCAGGCGATTTTTACCCCCCACAATTCCTAACATTAATCCGCCAGTATTAATTCCAATGCCAATTTTAATCGGGGGACGCTCGGGGCGTTGGCGGGTTTCATTATAGTCATTTAGTCGGGTAATCATTTCAACTCCAGCCCGCACAGCATCATCGGCAGATCCACCAAATAAAGCCATAATTTCGTCCCCAATATATTTATCAATAAACCCATAATTATCGACAATTGCAGGCTCCATGCGACTTAAAAAAGCATTAATAAATTTAAAATTATCTTCGGGAGTCATATCTTCAGACAGGCTAGTAAAATCCCGAATATCAGCAAATAAAATCGACATTTCTTTTTGAACAGCCGCCCCCAACTGCACTTCTACAATACTTTCATAGCCTAAAAAAGAAAGAAATTCATGGGGAACAAATCGCGCTGCTGCGTCAGTTAATTCAAATTCAGAATCTAGGGCTTGATCTAAATGAAGATTTAATTCTGAGAGTCTTTGCATAAATTGAATTCGTTCTTCTTCGGCTTGTTTTCGTTCAGTAATATCAACTACAAAACCTTCATAATACAGCAATTGATTCTGTTCGTTAAATACAGCCCGGGCATTTTCAGAAATCCAGATAATACTGCCATCTTTACGGTAGGCTTTGAATTCAAATCCTGAGACTTCTCCCTGCTGATCAATTAATCGTTTAAAATCTTCCCGGCGTTCACAATCAACATAAATTTCTTCTTGAACATTGGTAATCATCGACATTAAATCCCAGGGAGAATCATAACCTAAAATTCTGGCTAGGGCAGGATTTGCACTAATATAACGTCCTGTGGGTGTGGTTTGAAATAAGCCTTCACTGGCATTTTCAAAAATACTGCGATATTTTTCTTCAGCTTGTCTTAAAGCTCGTTCGGTTTGCTGACGTTTGGTAATATCTTGAAAAGCAAGAATTGCATAGGCTAAATCCCCCTGTTCGTCATAGGTTGGTGTCACCCAATTTTCAATCAAAATGGTTTCATCCCCTTGATTTACTTCTAAAATAAAGGTGGTGTCTGGGGTCGAATTAGAGAAATGATAATCGGGAATCGGGGCATAGGATAGATGGTTTTGAAACCCGTTAAGATAGGCTTGGTAAATATTAGATAGGGCATCACAGACCACCCCGGGAATAACTTTTGTTTTGAGTAATTCCTGAGCTTTTTGATTGGTATAATAGGGCTTTCCCGTCGGATCTAAAACAGCAACACCCACGGGAATCCCTTCTAAAAATTGTGTCATCTGTCGTTCATTATTTTTAACTTGAGAATAGAGTTTAGCATTATCAATGGAAATTGCAGCCTGAGAAAATAGGATTTTCAGAACTTCTAATCTTTCGGGGGTAAACACTGCGGTTGTTAAGTTATTTTCAAGATACAGAATCCCAATCAATTTCCCTCTATTTTGAATCGGAGTCATTAAAATAGATTTAGATTGATGGTGTTCTAAATAGGGGTCATGACGATATCGCGCTTCTTGACGAGCATCGGCTAAAATCACAAATTCTTGGGTTTGAATCACCGTATTCAGAATTAAAAGAGGCAGGTTTTCACTCTCCTCTACGGGTAGGGATTTTAGTAGAGAATGAATTTCAATCGATTCTCCATTTAAAGAGTTTAAACGGGCGATCGCTTCAATCACTAATTTTCCCGATTTTGACAAAATAATACAACATTTTTCCGCTCCGGCATTTTGAATCACGACTTGAATTAATCGTCTCAAAAGCTGCTCTAAATCAATTTCTTGAGATAGGGCTTGAGACGCTTTTGTTACCGTCGCTAAATCAAGAGCCGCCGAACCTCCATTACTACTTGATATAATCGTTTCTTCGGTATTTGTACTAATTGTAACTCCGGTTTTAGGGACAATAATTTGTTCCAAAATTGAATCTAAAAGTTGAGGATAACGATGTTCTAAATCCTTAACTTTAGCAAAAGCACCCCAATGGGCATAACCATAATAGGCATCGATTAAGTATACTCGAGCAATTTTTTCTTTTCCCCAATCCAAATAAAATTGAGCCGCTAATTCATAACCGAGGGCTTCTTCCTGAATAAATTGATGGGTTTTAGCCCAATCAATCGCTTGTTCAAAGGCTTCCATCACTTTAACATAATTCCCTTGAATTCGGTTATATTCGGATTCTACTAAATAAAAATAATGGGAAAAATTCACCGGGGTCAAAGTTGAATAGATTTTTAGTTTTTTAAGATTTAAGGCAATTTTTTCTAAAATCTGGGACTGTTGCTCCGCCGAATATTCAGAATAGAAAGCGAGATTAATTAAAGATTGATAACAGTAAAAAATCGGCAAGAAAACAAAATAAGTTTGTCCATCTAAATATAATTCCGCTTGTTGACACCATTCTCGCGCCTGTTGAAATTCTCCTAATTTATAGGTTAAAATCATCCAGTTTAAAGCCAATTGAAATGAAATTTCCTGGGAAGAATGCCCAATTTCACTAATTTTTGGGGTCGGGTTTTCAAAATACCTGGAAACATCAAGTTGGGTTTTTAGATCTAATTGGCTATTTAAAATTTTTAAGGTTTGATCATAGTGGGTCATGACCACAAGTTCTGATGGAGATTTTAACTCTCGAAACAGATGTAAAAATTGCTCAACTTCGGAGTCGAGTTCCGATATATCTTTGCCAACAATATTCGCTATTTCCAGATACGATCGCGCCAGACAATAACCTTGCTCACTATTTCCTATTTCTTGAGCTTGAAATGAGTAAAGTTTCAGGGGTGATAACAGATGTTTTAAGGAATATTTATAGGGTTTAATTAGGGTATAAACAAGTTTTTTAACATTAATTTTTAATTCATTATTTCCTAATTTGCAGGACAATTCTAAAGCCAGTTCTCCCATTTGATTCCCTAATTCAATATCTCCTTGAGTACACAGAATAAATCCGAAAGCTGCATAGACTAAACTGGATAAAGCGGTATTTCCTTCCTGACCGGATAAATTCACTAATGTGACCACCCACAAAGGAAATTGTTCAGGGAGTATAACGTAAGCTGAAGGAAAAGCGGCGGTTAAAATAGCAAATAAAGCGACTAAATTAGGATCGGATAATTTGGGTAAATCTAATAATTCTAACGGGTTTCTTCCCCCTAAATAAGTTATAAATTTTTGCTTTAATTCCTGCCAATTTTCTAAACCGGAATCATTCCCTAAACTAACACCCAGTTGTTGACAAACATCTAAAGCCAGATTCACAGCATTTTGATCTTGATTTTGAATTCTGTATCCTTGAATCAATAACTCATAAATTCTAACTTTATCTGATAGGGTTTTAGCCTGTTCTAATATAATTTTACCCCAATCATTCAGAGATTCAAAATCTTGACTCAGGGCCGCCACTTCTGTGGCTTCTGTATACAATTCTAAGGTTAATGGATAGTCCGTTTCCCAACTTTTGGCGGTCAATAATCCCATTCCAATCGCTAAATGTCCAATCGCCGTTGGATAGGCAGTGGCTATTTTTGCCTTTCGTCCAGCCATTAAATTAAATAGGGCTAATTGATGACGTTCGGGTTCAGATTTGATTAAACCCACACCTAAATTTAACTGATTAATAATATTTAATAACAGTTCCGGTGAAAGTTCAGTTAAAATTGTTTCTATAGGTTGATTAAACTGTTTTTTAATTTGATTTAATAATAACTTGCCTGTTTTTAAATGGGTCGCTTGTCGTTGAGAATTGGGAATTAAAAGATAGGCAGCTTGTTGAATTCGATCATGAATAAATTTATATTGATCAACTCCCGATTGTAATAGGGGCAAAGTTTCATCGGGATCAAATTTTGAACCCAATCTTACCTCCCTTTCCAGGGAATAAAAGGGATAAATTTCTTTAACAACCACAATCAATTGAGCCTGAGCCGCAACTTCTAAGGCTTGTAAGGTTTCTATATAGGCGGTTTCTGTGACCGTTGCTAAATCAAAAGCATTAAATTGGTGACCCAAACAGGCGGCAAATTTTAAAACTTCCTGGGTGGTTTCGGGTAATTGCTGTAATTGATAAACAATTAAATCTAAAATATTAGGGTTAACAAAACGAGTCTTAATATCGGTTAAATCACATTGCCAACCCCCAACTAAATTCTGATCGCCCAGGGAAGATTGAGGCGGATGAAACCAAATTAGTTCTTCTGTATATAAGGACTGGAGAAATTGACGTACAAAAAAAGGATTTCCTTGGGTTTGTTGGTTAACTAATTTGGTTAGGGGTTGAGCTAATTCTAAAGAACAAACTAATGTTTCTGCTATCATTTGATTAATCGCAGATTCTTCTAAGGGATTTAAAACAATCTGTTCAATCGGAGTTCCTAAATTGTTTAAGGTTTGTAGAGTTTCTGTTAAAGGATGGGTTTCTCCGATTTCTTGATCCCGATAGGCTAGAATTAAGACTAGGGCTTGAGATAAATTTTCAGGACTCATTAACACCTGAATTAATCTTAAAGATTCGAGATCTGCCCATTGTAAATCATCCAAAAAAATAATTAAGGGATGGGCTGGTTGAGCAAAAAGTTGAATTAAGTTTAGGATTAAACGATTAAACTGATTTTGATCAAGATTTGCTTCTAATTCAGAAGTTAAAACGGGCTGGTTTAATAAAGATTTAAGTTCGGGAATCACATCAACGAGAACCTGGGTTTTTTCTCCTAATGCTTCTATCAGTTTGGTTTTCCAATCTTCAACTTTTGCTGGAGTTTCTGTTAAGATTTGTTGAATTAATTGTTTAATTCCTTGTACCCATCCCCCAAAGGGGGTATTATTTCTCAATTGATCAAATTTACCGGATATAAAATAACCTTGATTTTGGATAGTTTTTTGATAAAACTCTTGAACCAGGGAGGATTTCCCGATGCCCGATTGACCTGTAATTACAATAATTTTGGATTTAATCTCTGGAAAAATTGAACTTAAACGAGCTAGTTCTGATTCCCGTCCATAAAACTTATTAGGAATAATAAAACGATCATTTAAGTCCATGGTTGCTAGAGGAAATAGCGGAATATCCCCCCTTGTTTCCCACTGTGCTAAACAAAATTCTAAATCATGTAATAATCCTGATGGGGTTTGATACCGTTCCTCTGGATTTTTAGCCATCAATTTTAAAACGATATTATTTAATATTAATGGTAAAGATGGTCTAATTTCAACTAGAGGCAAGGGGGAGAGCGCTAAATGGGCATGAATTAACTCTAAAGGTTCGGAAGATTGGAAGGGAAGTTTGCGCGTGAATAATTGATAAAGGGTAACACCTAAAGAATATAAATCCGTGCGATAATCAATGCCTCGATGGGTTCTTCCCGTTTGTTCAGGGGACATATAAGCTAAGGTTCCTTCTAATCCTCGGGGATTGAAATTTTCCTGATTTTGGCGGTCAAGTTGGGTGGAAATACTAAAATCGATTAGTTGAATTTTTAGGGTTTGGGGATGCACTAAAATATTTTGCAGCTTGACATCTTTGTGAATAATTCGATGTTGATATAACTGTTCTAAAATTCTGGTAATTTCCGTGGCAATTCTCAATAATTCACCCAAGGTAAATTCTCGACTCACCCAATAATCTGCCAGTGAAATATAACCTTGATCTTCCATAATCAAGGCAAACCCATTAGCATAGGTTTCTAAATCAATAATCGGAACAATTCCCTCTATATTTAGGTTTTTAGTAATCCGATATTGATTCCTAAATTCGATCAAGGATGCTACTGTTGGGTATTCACTGCGTAATAATTTAATCACCACAGGATACTGGTCGGACAACCGAATTCCACGATAAACGAGTGTTCTCGATCCGTTATAAATAGGGTTAAGAATCTGATAGCCAGGTAAAGTGATCATAACGGCATTCTCGCTTATCGAAACCGGAAAGGGGGTGTGGGTTAGTCAACAGTCACCAGTTCAATTGTTATCGGTTAGGAAAGGCAAGTTACGAAGCAATTGGGAATCAACGAATAACGGATATGATATCCCAAACTCTTTTAATCATAGTGGATCGGCGAGGGTTATTCACCGGCTGGGTGTTCATGATGTTCATATCCGACCCTCGGGTAATACCTCCCCATTCAAACTCGCTTCTGTGCAAGGGAGAACAGTTCCCTGGAGATTGGCACGGGAAAGGTCAGCCCGAGCCAGATTAGCCCCACTTAAATTAGCATCTTTTAAGTTAGCACCGATTAATTGTGCTTGACTGAGATCGGCATAGCTCAGGTCTGCTCGTCTGAGATCACAAGCATTCAATCGGGTCTGTTGTAAATTGGCACTGACTAACTTGACTCGCTGTAAGTTAGCACCGGTCATTTCGGTTTGACTTAAATTCGCTACGACTAATTTAGCTTGTTTTAAGTTGGCTTGGGTGAGATTGGCATTTTGGAGATTAGCTCCAATTAAATTAGCATAACTTAAATTGACTCCGGTTAAATCCAGACCCGATAGGTTGACGCCTTGAAAATTGCGATCGCCATTTTTATATCTTCGCATCAGTTCCCCCCTGGTGCTAATACTAATATCTCGTTGAGGTGAAAATATTAGGGGAAATGTCAAAGTATTTCCACTTTTGATCACCTGTGAAATTTCTTCATAAAGCGGATAGGAACCTAAACCAGTTAATCGTAACCAACCTCGAGAACGAGTCATGGCGACAAATAATTGATTACGAAAATTAAGATTATTTTCTGCGATCGCAATTTGCTCTAAACCGACAATATAAACCATATCTGCTTCCTGTCCCTTAGCTCGATAAATCCGAGAAATCGTCACCGCACCTTCACACCAAAATTGATTCCCATGGGCATAACTAGGTTTTAGAATATTACAATCTGCTGTTCCAGGAATAAAAATATCAATGCCTTGCTGAATTAAAAAGTTAGCAATATAAGTTTGCAATTGTATCGCTTCCCCACCGACTCCTAAAACAATTATTAAAATTTCTCGACTCGGACGCAACCCATCAATTTTTAAGTTATAAATTAGGCGATCGCATAAATCAATTAATTCTGCCGAACGGGAATGATAGGCTTCAAATTCAATCAAAGGTTTTTTCCATAACCGAGCCATGGGATTAAGTGAATTTTCTGCCGAACGTTTTAAAGTAATCGTTTCTCCGGTTTTAATAGAAGCATTAAAAAGAGATTTTCCCTTTGTTTTTAAAGTAGACAAAATTACTTCATAGCCTATCATTTCCCAGTCTTCTTTCCAAACACTTCCAGTTAATAATCCCTGGGAACGTAATAATCCTAAACCCAGACCATGAGCCGCCGTTAAAATTTCTCCGGGGACTCGATAAGATCGAGACATAATCTCGGTTTTTTGAATTCCATTACCATATTCCCCTGTAACTAATTGTCCCAATTCATCGCCAAATAACTCACTCGCCGTCGGAATCTTTAAACTCTCTAAACTTTGGATTTCATCATAGGCCCAAATTAATCGTTTTTGCGGAATTTCAGCACTATTACCCTTGGCAACTTCCACCGGACGTAAGGCTTGATAGGCCATCCAATAAAAAGGTTGTTTTCCCTCAAATTTCAGGTCATCATCCACCATAAAATCTTGACCTTCATCAATTAAAACCGCATCAAAAATAGTGGGAATAGTTGCGGATTTTAATAAATGTAAACAGGCTTCTGCGAAAGATTCATTAGCTTTTAAACGAGTCGTTTGTTGTAAACTTTGGCTCCAAACCCCCGCGGCTTGACAAATAGTTCGATAAAAACCCTGTTGATCCTTAGCTCCCCAAGCGTGGAGAACTTTTAATTTAGAATTTTCAGGATTATAGCTGATTTGATTACAACTAAATCGCCTTAAATATTGATCGACCTGTTGTAAAATCGGTTCATATAAACTGCGACTAAAAAATACTAAGGCAATATCCCATTCTGGATATTTTAGGTGCATTTGTACCGCTTTTTGACATAATAAAACGGTTTTTCCTGAACCTGCAACTCCGCGAATTCGTTGTGGCCCTGGGGGAATTACCTTAGCAATTTGTTCCTGTTGTAAATCCAATTCAGAAATACGTTGTCTGACCGTTTCTAATACCGCACTGCGGGTTAAAGAGGGTTCCAAATAATCCTTTGGACTCAAAAAAAATCGGCGAGTCGGCGTCCTTAATAACGGCGTCCCACTAATTACCGCCTTTAACACCTGCCATTGTTCCGGGGACATTATCCCCCCTTTTGCTACCAACGGTGCTGTTTTTATCCGTTCGATTAAACCCAACTTTTCCCCAGTTTCCCCTAACCCTATAGTTAAATCGTCTTGAAATAAAATCGGCGGACAACTCGGGAGCAGATCAAATCCTCGATACTGCCATTGAGATGCAGGAATCCGGGGTAAGGCGACTAATACACGACCCGCAACCTGTTGACGAAGAATTTTTTCTAAATGGCAATATTCTAATAAAGCATATAATTGATATTCGGCCTGTTGATAAGGGTTCAATTCGGTGGTATAAAATTCTTGTAGTTCCCAAAGATGACCTCTAATCCCGAGAATTTGTTCAATCGTGATTGATTTCACCTCAATAATAATTAATCCCCATTCTGCATCTACGATTAAAATATCAGGTTCCTTGCGAAACCGTCCCAGTTTCGAGAAGATCGGATAGCGCCAATAGGCAATACAATCTCGTTGGATAAAGCTTTGACAAATGCCAGTCCAGACTTGAGATTCCGCCTGTTCTCCCGCTAAAAATAGAGGTTCGGTGGCAATAAATTTGCGTTCTGGTAATTGGCCATCTCCGATCATTTTTATCAGGTTTCTTGCAACTACAGGTTAAACTAACAAAACGATTGATTCCCTGAATATCCACCCTAGCCAATTACAAATTTATTGAGTCTTATGGCTCCTTTTTATCGCCTGACCCTATTTCTATTGGTCTATATTGCCTCCTGGGGTGGAACATCCTACTTCAGTAGTAGGACTCTGGCTGCGGTTGACAACAAAACCCAAGCCCTGACAAACACAAGTGATCGCTTCACCACTCTACCTTTAGGGGGTTCCGATTTATCCTGGCAACTCGCCCAAACTAACCCCGAAAAACCCCCGACCCCAGACGCAAAAACACCCCCACCCGCCAAAAAATCAGGTTTCCGTCTCCCCTCAAAAGCATTAATTCTCGGGGTAGGGGCTTTAATTATCACGGTCGGGGCTATTTTAATCTTAATTCGGCTCATCAGTCCCTCCGATCCCGAAGAAGGCAAAGTTATTGATATTCAGGCGCCAACCCTCCCCAAATCTGACCCCAGCCCTGCCCCATCGGTCAAGGAACCCCCCCAAACGGCTCCCACCGTGATCCAGTTCTCAGAACAGAATAGTCATCAACAGGCGGCATTACAAATTTCTAAAACCGATACCCCACCGTCACCACACCCGGCGAGTTCCTCATTAATAACAGACGCTGCCCATGCTTCTAAACTCGATCCCCAGGAACAGTGGATTAATGATTTAAAACAGACTAACCCCAATATTAGGAATAATGCCATTTGGGAACTGGCTCAAGCCGGAGATTCTCGGGCAATTCAAGCATTATTAGAATTATTAATTAATTCCGACTCAAATCAACGCAGTTTAGTTTTAGCCGCCCTTTCAGAAATAGGAACTCGCACCTTAAAACCCCTAAACCGAGCATTAAGTTTGTCCCTTCAAGATGAAAATGCAGAAGTCAGAAAAAATGCCATTCGAGATTTAACCCGAATTTATGATTTAGCCACCCAAATGAGTCAAATTCTACAACGAGCCATGGATGATCCCGACCCTGAAGTTCAAGAAATGGCAAAATGGGCAACGGAGCGATTAAGCCGCCTTCGTGCTGTTGACCGTCGTGATGAACCTTTAGGGTAATTATGAATTACGAATTACGAATTACGAATTACGAATTACGAATTACGAATTACGAATTACGAATTACGAATTACCCATTACCTATTCCCTATTCCCTATTCCCTATTCCCTGTTCCCTGTTCCCTATTGCTTTAATTTTTCTGTAAAATCAATGCCTGTACCGCGACCATATTGACCATCTGAAACACCGTCCCGATTGGAGTCAAATAAGATAATCCAGGCTTCAAAATAACATTGTAATGTGACCGTTTCTTTACCATCGTCAGACACCAAAATATTAATATCACCTCCATGGGTTGCACAGTTAAAACTCATGCGTTCGACCTGTTGAGTATTTTGTTTTAAAACAGCCTGAATTTTGGGGTCATCACTGGCTATTTTTACGCCAAATTCTTGTTCATAACCCGGAAAAGGAAGAATCCCCAATTCTCGTCCAACCCTTTCTCCTCTATCTATTTTAGCTTCCCAACAGGTCAAATAAACAATTTTATTTTGATTCTCAGGAGTATAAACGAATAATCCTAATCTTTGAGGAGATGAACATTTTTTTTGATAATCTTGGGTTTTTTCAGGAAAATTAGACTGTAGTTTTTTCCAGAGGGTTTTACAGGATTCTGTTCCACAGTTTCCGACAATTTTGATTCTTGTGTCAGCCGAGGAAACCGGACTTAAAACTAAACTGATTCCAGTCAAAAAAACAGATAAACCCAATAATTTTAAGAGTTTCATATTAATTTCAGTTCTTTCATGTGGGATAATAACCAACTAGCCATGGTTGCCCGTCGAGTATCCCGAGGGTTAAATTCTCCGATTTTATACCCCTTAAAACCCAATTCTTCCTTGAGCAATTGTTTATTCTCTGCGGGAATAGAACGAGTTAATTTTACCGTTGCGGGACGACTTTCGATAAAATCAGGAGGTGCCGGATATTCGGTTTTCCAATGGGGCTCGGCATTTGTCCCATCCCATTGATCGGTTTCAGGATTATACCGATATCCTAGATAATACCAAACCAATTGATTAACAGTTGCATCATCAATATCTTGATTGATAATTGCCCAAATTGTATCGGCATTCAGGGGGGGAAGTTCCAGGGAATAGGTCATAGTCAAAAATTGAATCTTTCAGCTATTCCCTATTTAACCATAATTTTGCTTTTCAGGCGATCGCATTTTCCAATTCAACTCAATGCCAGTATATGTGATTAATTAAAAATAAAGGCTAAACTTCAAATTTTCTTCAATTTATTTTGCTAGTTTAGGAACGTGGTTTAAGCATGAAAACACCAATTTTTAAACCCCAAAAATAATTGAGGGTTTACACCATGGGTACTATAGATCTTTCCACCTTAAAGTTCACTGATAGGGCTGACATAGTTCCTCCATCGGGAACCGCGAAAATCATCAATACTGGCATCGCCAATACCCTTGCCGGTGATGACAAAATTACTGGCACTAGCACTAGCACTACTGAGAACGGCATCGACAACAAAGGCACCATCAATACAGATAATGGTGACGACACCATCACTGGCCATACCGAAAGCAATGTTGGTTATCTCATTGGCATCTCCAATTTCAGGGGTACTATCAATACGGCTAATGGTGACGATATTGTCGCGGGCACTGGCAAGACCTACGGCATCTTCAACAACGAGGGCATCATTGATACGGGTAATGGTAGCGATATTATCAAGGGCAAAGGGGAGATTGGTTTCTCCAACCACAAAGCTACTATTACGATGGGTAGTGGTGATGACCTGATCACCGGTGAAGCCACTATATCGAATAACTGGACTGCTCTGTTCAATAGCCAGATCATCGATATGGGCAATGGTAGTGACACCATCACCGGTAGTGGTGGTGCTTGGGGCCTTGTCAACGACGGCACTATCAATACTGGCAATGGTGAGGATATCATCACCGGTGCGGGTAGCTTCCGGGGCATTGAGAACAACGGCACAATTGATACTGGTGCGGGTAAGGATACGGTCGATGCTCTCACCGGTGGTTTTCGTAATAATCCCGATGTCGGTAATGGCATGATCATTCTCGGAAATGGTAACGACGAACTCAAAGGCTTTGGAAGCGGACGCTTTGATGGAGGCAATGGCAACAAAGATGAGATATTCTTGGGCCAGGGAAGCTATTCAGTCTCAGGCTTCCCTAATGCCGATGGCTTCTATACTGTCAGTTATCAAGGTATAGATATGTTCGTCAAGAATTTCGAGTTGATCAGCATTGCTGGTAATCCCGCTACCACCTTTGGTTTCTCTGAAATTATTGGTAAAAGTTTTCTGGTGTAAATACTAAAGAAAGCGGGTTTCTAAAAATATCTTTAGAAACTCGCTCTCGGGGAATTGTTATGAATTAAAAAACTCACGCCGACATTTTAATAAGCTAAGGTTTCCAAAGTTTCCCGTAGGTACAGACTCACTAATTGATCTAAATTAGTGGTGGGTTCAATTAGGTTCATATCCCGTTCTAATTCCCAGCGTTGAAAACCGGAACTAGATGCGATCGCTACTTTCAAACTTTGCCAGATTTGAGAATCTTCACCCCACTGATTTGAAGCGGAAGCGGCGTTATTCTCAAGGGTTGAATTTGCCATAGTTCTGTACCTCTTTAACAATAGTATCTACTTGATGGATAGAAAAATTCTGTCACCCGTGATACAGATTATCATTTAAACTGAGACAACTCAGTTGGATGAGGAATCAGAATGCACCGAAGACAGGAATTAATGTAACACTATTTAATATTACACAATTTTTGTCAGTTTTGGTCAAGAAATGCTGATATTGAAATTATATAGTAGTTTTTGTGGCTATTTTTACAAAGGTCAAGCCTAAAACCACAAAGACACGAAGACACAAAGAAGTTGTCAACACTAAGATTAATTGCTATAGCATTTTTTCTAAAAACTGTTTTGCCCGTTCAGATTCAGGATTTTTAAAAAACTGTTCTGGGGGAGAATCTTCAGCCAGTAAGCCACTATCTAGGAATAAAATCCGGTTAGAAACTTCCCGCGCAAATCCCATTTCATGGGTGACAATTGCCATGGTAATTCCGGTTTTTGCTAAGGATTTCATCACCTCTAAAACTTCTTTAACCATTTCTGGATCAAGGGCGGAGGTGGGTTCATCCATTAATAAAATATCGGGTTCCATGGCCATGGTTCGAGCGATCGCTACCCGTTGTTTTTGTCCTCCTGAAAGTCGGGAAGGATAGACGTCTGCTTTCTCTGCCAAGCCCACTTTTTGTAATAACTCCATCCCTAAATCTTTCGCGGCAGATTCGGAGATTTTCTTAACTTTTATCGGAGCATAAATCACATTTTTTAAGACACTTAAATGGGGAAATAAATTAAAGTTTTGAAAGACCATTCCCACGGACTGGCGAATTTTATAAATTTCGGCTTTCGGGTCAGTAATTTCCATCCCATCAATGAAAATACGCCCGGATGTCGGAATTTCCAGAAGATTAAGACAGCGTAAAAAAGTAGATTTCCCACAGCCTGAAGGCCCAATAATAGATACAACTTGCCCTTTTTGAATCTCGGTTGTAATCCCTTTTAATACTTTCAAGTCGCCAAATGATTTATATAAACGGTCAACTTTAACCGCCGGATCAACTGTTACTTTTGAGTTTGCGTTCAAGTCCATTAGCCCCCCAAGTTAAGGTAATAATCATGATATAATAAATAATAGCGACAAAAATCAAGGGTTCAAAGTAAATATACTTTTCTGCCCCGACAATTTGCGCCCTACGCAACATATCTTCTACGCCAATAACGGATACTAAGGTTGAATCTTTCAACAGGTTAATACTTTCATTGACTAAGGCGGGAAGAATGTTTCTGAGGGCTTGGGGTAAAATAATATCGACCATCATCAGTTGATATTGAATCCCCAAGGCTTCACAGGCTTCTTTTTGCCCTTTATCCACGGCTTGAATTCCCGCCCGAATGGTTTCGGAAATATAGGCTCCAGAATTTAAAGAAAAGGCTAATATCCCCGCTTGAAAGGCGGTAATATCATATCCGGTGAGTTGGGGCGTGGCAAAATAAATTAAGGTTAATTGTACCAGTAAGGGTGTGCCTCTAAAAATGGATGTATAGGCTTGGGAAAAAATATTCAGGGGTTTAAGTGTGGAAATTTTAAACAGGGCGAGAATTGTTCCCCAAATAAACCCGAAGAAAGCCGAAACTAAACTAAATTGTAAGGTAATAAAAATCCCGGCTAAGATATAGGGAATATTGGGAGCAATTTTATTAAAATCAAGTTTTAATCCGCTTCCATGGGAGACTTCGGAGGTTTCTATGGTAACTGGACGATCAAACCATTTCTTAGCCAGTTCCTCAATTTTACCACTGGCTTGCATCTGTTGAATCACCTGATTAAAGGGTTCGACTAAGGGTGATCCTTTGGGAAAGGCGATCGCCGATCCTGCTGCTTCGGTATTGGGAACTTCGTGATATACTAATCCGGGATTCGCTGCGATATAGCCCCTAACAATAGTATTTTCTAAAACCCCCGCATCCAGCCGTTTTGATTTTAATTCCTGAATAATATCACTGGTTTTATTTAAAGGAATAGCCGTTACCCCCGACCAATTTTTAACAGCTTCCTGCTGAATTGAACCGAGTTGTACTCCGACTTTTTTGCCTTTTAATTGTTCGGGATCGGTATAATTTTGGGTATTGAGACTAACAATAGTATTTTTAGCTTCAAAATAGATATCTGAAAAAGCTACATTTTTTTTTCGCTCAGGAGTAGGGGTCATTCCCGCCATGACAAAATCCGCCCGTTTAGCGGTTAAAGCCGGAATTAAACCATTAAAATCTATGCCATTAATTTTTAGCTCGTAGCCTAATTGCTGAGTAATATATTCGGCAATATCTACATCAAAACCTACAATTTTATCGCCACTGGTAGCCGTATCTTTAAATTGATAGGGGGGATAATCTGGCGAAGTTGCCATGATTAGGATTTTGGTTGTCCCCGATGGTTTTTCCTGGGCAGAAATGGGAAGATGATGGCTAGTAATAATCCCCCCAATTACTAAGGTTGTCAGAAATAAAAATAGTAGATATTTGAAGGGTTTTTTCAAAATCATGTTGGGTTGATGTTTTGGCTCTGGGTAGATGCGCTTAAGCGCAACAACAAATTATCAGATTTTAGACCTATAACTTTTTAAACTACATTAGTCGAAGAAATTCTGTCAAATTTGATAGTTTTCTCTAATTTTGATGCAACCCATACCCCAGAAGGGAATACAAATTAAGGTTTAAATGTCAAGTCTACCCCACCGGGAATTAAGATTTTAGTTGACTGGCGCTGCAATCTCGACTTACCATAATCTATTGGAGATATAAACGAATAATAACGGGAGAAAAAACCTGAATGCAGCATCGAGGTGTAACAGTATGGTTTACGGGTTTGAGTGGTGCGGGAAAAACCACCATTAGCCAAGCGGTTGCTCAAGTATTCCGAGAAAAGGGATGTAACCTAGAGATTTTAGATGGGGATATTGTTCGGGAAAATCTCACCAAAGGTTTAGGATTTAGTAAAGCGGATCGGGATGAAAATATCCGCCGCATTGGATTTGTTGCCCATCTTTTAACCCGAAATGGGGTAATTGTCCTGGTTTCTGCTATCTCTCCCTATCGAGAAATTCGGCAAGAAGTGCGGGAGAAAATTGGGGATTTTGTAGAAGTTTATGTGAACGCGCCCTTAACGGTTTGTGAAGGTCGAGATGTTAAAGGATTATATAAACGTGCTAGAGCAGGGGAAATTAAAGGCTTTACAGGTATTGATGATCCCTACGAAGCCCCAACAAATCCAGATGTTGAATGTAATACCGATCACGAAGATTTATCCGAAAGTGTTGCTAAAGTCTTAAAAAAATTAGCGGATTTAGGTTATATCTCAAACGATTAGGAAAGGAGTTGACGGTTAACTGTTACGATCAAGAAAAAATCGATGGGAACAAAGGATTATGAACATCTCTAAGACAAGACAACAACTTTATCGTCAGTCAAGGTTATGGATCACAATAGTTTTGATCGTCGGTGTGACGTTGATGAGTTGTTCAAAATCCGCCCAGTCCGATCAAACCGTTAAAGTCAGTCCTAAACTGGAACAGCAAATCCTGCAAGTGATTCGACAGCATCCAGAAGTGATTTTAGAGTCCGTCCAAGCCTATCAACAGCAACAGGACGGCCAACTAAAACAGGCGCGACAAACTTTTTTAGATCAAATCAAAACCAATCCTCAAGCGGTGATCGGGAACTCGCCCTTTAGGGGCTCAGAGGCTAAAAATATTGTTTTGGTGGAGTTTTCTGACTTTCAGTGTCCCTTCTGCGCCCGCGCCCACGACACTATTCAACAGTTTATGAAGACTCGCCAAGATCAGGTGACTCTGGTTTATAAGCATTTTCCCCTGACTCAGATTCACCCAGAAGCTCTACCCGCGGCCCAAGCGTCCTGGGCGGCTCAACAACAGGGCAAATTCTGGGAATACCAAAGCGCTTTATTTACACAACAGAATCAATTGGGAGAGGAGTTATATTCCGCGATCGCCAAACAGTTAAATCTGGACTTAGAAAAATTCAATCGCGATCGCCAAAGCCCAGAAGCGAAAGCGGCCATTCAGAAGGATATCCAATTAGGGGAAAGTTTGGGGATTTCGGGAACACCATTTTTTGTGATGAATGGTGAAACCTTCTCGGGTGCGGTGGAACTCTCTAAAATCGAAGAAGTTTTGGCTACGGTCAAGGCATCCCAAGGCCAGAAAAAGTAACCCCTAAACCCAGACTGTTTAACCAGAACTATTCAACCAAGCGCGTGAATCAAGAACTTGCACCTTTTGTGAGAAGCCGGGAACCCCTTTCTAGTTTGATTCTGTATCACTTGTTCAAGTGGTCGGTGGTTAGCCCGATGTTGCACCTGTACTTTCAAGGTCGGATTTATGATGCGAATCGGGTTCCCTTGGCCGGGCCCATGGTGGTAGTCAGTAACCATGCGAGTGATTTTGATCCTGTCCTCCTGGCGAATTGCATGGGACGCCCGGTTTCCTATATGGCAAAAGAGGAATTATTTGAAGTTCCCATCTTGAAACAGGCGATTTCCCTGTATGGAGCTTATCCAGTCAAACGGGGTTCGGCCGATCGCAGTGCCATCCGGGCGGCGTTACAACAATTAGAAAATGGTTGGGCCACGGGGGTTTTTCTCCAGGGAACTCGCACCCCCGATGGTCGAATTACGGAGCCGAAATTGGGGGCAGCCTTAATCGCAGCCAAGGCGAAAGTTCCGTTATTACCTGTATGTTTATGGGGAACAAATGCCATTGTGAATCGGGGTTCCTATCTGCCTCGGCCCGTTCCCGTTACGGTACGAGTGGGTCATTTAATTCCCCCTCCCGATTCTACCAACCGGGACGAATTATTGGAATTAACCCAACGTTGTGCCGATGAAATTAATGCTCTGCATGATCTCGGGCGTTAAGTTTTAATCAGTCATGAATTTTACATCTCAATTTTTTATGGAAACTGAATCTTTAAGATCCCAACTCACAGAAAACCTTGATGAAGCGGAATGGGATTGGTTGACGCCCCACCTGGAACGGGAGATTGTAATTATTGTGGAATCTCAATTGGATTTATTAACTGTAGGGGAAGCGATCGCTCAGGATAACTCAGTTTCAGTCCAACATTGGATTAGTGAAGCATTAATTCATAAACCCTCGCCAGAGCAAATTTTAGAATGGAATGATCAGCCGAAAAAACGATTTCAAGCCTTAATTGTGCAACCTTTTGTTTTGATTCAGGAGTTATAGTGCTGGGGAATAGGGAATAGGGAATGGGTAATGGGTAATGGGTAATGGGTAATGGGTAATTACGAATTACGAATTACGAATTACGAATTACGAAT
>NZ_LR735137.1 GCF_900009265.2 Planktothrix paucivesiculata PCC 9631
ACCAAGGAATATCTTGCGGCCCTCTCCGAGAATCTAGGAATAGAGATTATCGCCCGAAACCCGTTAACCGGAAATCCGGCAATGGCGTTAATTCAAGTGTTTCAGGGTGGAAATAAAGCGAACTTGTCCGTATCTGGAACTTGGGTACATCCTCAAGTCGCAGTCCACCTGGCCATGTGGTTGAGTCCAGAGTTTGCAGTTCAGGTTACTCAATGGGTTGTGCAATGGATGTCGGGAACCGCTCAACCTCAATCCTCAGAACCCGCACAAATTAAAGCATGGACACCGCCGGAGTTGTACCCACAAATGACTCAAGCCGAATTTGAAGCCATCCCGATTGATGAGCAATGGATTTATTTGGAAACCCCACAGGAACGAAAGCAGCGACAGCGACA
>NZ_LR734994.1:0-937 GCF_900009265.2 Planktothrix paucivesiculata PCC 9631
ACTCGCGGATTCTCTAACAACTTAAACAAACTATAAAGTTGGACATTATATTCCAGCATTTCTGTTACTCCTTCCAGATTCTCCAAGGGAATACTTCCGGCTGCAATAGCTTCAGCAACACCCTGTACTCCGGTCAAACTTTCAACAATTAATGGAGAAAAAGTTTCGGTCAAATCCATCACTCGGACGGTTCGCTCAGGAGGTTTATATCCCGTTACCCCAACAGCTTTTTTCCGGGCTGTAGCATCCAAACTTAGAACTTTTTTATCATCTAAAACTGATTTGGTTCGCTTGATTGCCAGGGGACTATCTGATTCGGACTCGCCCCAATAGTTGAAGTCTTTGACCGTATTTTTTAGAGTGGAAACTGCTAGTTTTGCTGTGATTTGTGAAACCATTTTAATTCAAAATAACAACTGTACTTCTATCGTACTACAATATCTTTTTTTTGACAATGTTAAAATCTCACAAAGCAATTAGGAAATAAAAAAAGCCCTCAGAATCCTGAAGACTTTTAATTCTACTTTCCTTAATATTATTGGTTCTAGCCCCATTTACCCGCCACAATCTTAATAGTCCCATCATTCTCGGTTTGGGATTCAATTTCAAATCCCTGGGCTAGTAGCTGATAAATTGTGTTTTCCCTTGCGTACATTGGTAATAAAGCCTCCATAAACTTTGTTTTACCCCAAGCATCATTATCTGAAATAAATTCATATTCCCCTTGAGAATTGAGCTTAAATCCTAAATCATAATTATGGCGGGGTCGTCGAATAACAAAGTCTGCTATTATGCTATTGCCATAATAATCTTCAATAACGCTATTGGTTTCGAGAGTTGCTCCTGTTAGAATATCAAGTTGAGATTCAATTAATTTGTTGAGAACTTGTTTAAGGATAAAGCGGTCTTTGATTGAGGTTTTGATAGTTGTTAGATG
>NZ_LR734994.1:4858-10181 GCF_900009265.2 Planktothrix paucivesiculata PCC 9631
CTGTTATTCCCATAACAAATTCTGTTATCCCTGTTATTTGTTATTCTGTTATTCCCAAAACACTTTCTGCTATGGGAATAACGTTATTGATTATTTAGCAACTTTTTTCTTACCCGAATTAATAGAAGTAACCGAAGCAGGAATTGGGGGAATGATAGTTTGTTTGAGTTGAGTTCTCAAGTTATTGATTTCCGCATCCTGTTCTACTAACTGGAGTTCAGCTTTATTGAGGGCGGCGATCTTCTCCTCAAGTTCAAATTTAAGTTCTTCTATTTGCTCAGATTCAAGGGAATCAACTTCTAGGGCAACCGTAGATTTTTGTTGAGATTGTAAATTAATAATTGTCTCATTGGCTTCTTTGAGTTGCGATCGCAATTGTTCCATTTGAGATTCCAGAACTTCCTTCTCCCCAATTTGAGATTGCAAGGATTGGGTTTGACTATGAAGCGAGGAAATTTCTCGTTCCCGTGCTTCTAATTGACCATTGAGACGAGAAATTTCACCTTGACGTTCTCGTTCTTTGGTTTCAAGGTCAGAAACTTCAAGTAAACGTTTCTCAGCTTCAGAAAGTTTAACCGTTAAATCATTACGTTCCTGATAGAGAGAATCTAATTGTTGTCGGAAATTATCACTGTCAGCTAACTGTTGACGGTTTAGGTTCATGTAGGCTTCTTTCAACTCAGCCCGTTGGCGCTCATACTCGGACTTATAGAAATCTAATTCAAGTTTGAGTTGAGGAAATTCCTTGAGTTGAGATGTTAAAAGGTCGTTCTCACTAGCTAATTGTTTGAGACGTTCACCACTAATACAAGTATCAGCTTTTTGGAAAGCCAGTCGGTAAGATGCGATCGCCATTTGACGAGCCACAGTTAAATATTCTTCGGGAATATCAGCTTCTTCAAGTAATCCATCATCAGAGGCTTCAAGGATTGCACTAACTAAATCCTTATCGTTCTTACCTTGTTTGAGACTTGATAAATTCTCGGCTCTCCATTCCTTTAATAAAGCGCAAACCGTATCAGCACTTCCCCCAATCCCATAGATAGATTTAAGACCCGCCTGAACCGACCGTACCACAATCCCTACCCGATTCTTTTGTAGAACCGCACAGGTTGTTTCTACCATTGACCCGGTTACTTCCCTGTAATTGGTTTTCTCAACAATTTGAAACCCAGTTAAATCAAGGCTTGTGAATGTTGTTGGTAATTTTGCCATTGACTTCTACACCTACCATTTTGGTTGATGTACTTACCATAACAGATAATCACTTTACTTACCAATCTGGTAAATATAAAGATTTATTGCATTCTTAAAGATTTTTGAGACGATGACCAATTGCCTCAAGGAAACCAGCTAATTGTTCCTTGGAAGCTCCTTGGATGGCTAAAAAAACCCTTTCTTGAGGGCTTGATTGCTGACCAGAAAGGAAAGCCAAAAGGGTATCTAGGGTTTCGCCCCTAAGTTCGGCAATCCGCTCTAAATTTTCCCTTCGGGGTTCGCCCTCGCCCCGTTCCCACTTAAGAATCGTTGGATGCGAAACTCCCACAATCTTGGCAAAACTCCTGACATTCCTGCCTGACCTTAGACTTATAACGATTTCGGCAAATCTTGCTTTTTCTTCTCTGTCCATTTTCCCCTCTTTGTAAATGCAAAACTTCTGGTAGACTCAATTACCAAACAGGTAAATAAGAAGCTATACTAAAAAAATAAATACCAATCTGGTAGATATTAGCAAAATAAAGTATATGAAAAAGACATCACCGAATCGTATCCAAAGAACATTAACGATTGATGAGGCCCTTGATTCTCGACTTCGTGAAAAGGCAACCCTTTTAAAAAGACCAATTAGTTATGTCGTTGAGGAAGCAGTAGAGCTTTATTTAAACCTCAAAGAAAAGCTAGACAGATAAATAAATGTTAGCTCAAAACTCCCAAAACTCTAATTGTTTATTTGATTGGATTAATTCAGAAGATTTATTTAAGTGTTCCTGCGGAGTCAAATACTCAATCCCCGGCTTAGATAGTTCCCTTTGTAAATCCTGTGGGTGGGTATGCCACCGCCACGAATTAGTCCGCCAATACTGCGAATACGACCACCTCGAAAAAGGTAAATCCCTCAAATTAGATCCCAATGATTTGACCGAGGCTCAAGCTAAAACAATTTTGTTGAAGTTCACCAAATCTAAGTCCAAATCTACCAAAGGATAAATTATGACCTCAACTTTAGTTTTTCATTCAGCCAACGACAGTCCCATCGGGCAACGGCGGGGGGACGGATATTTCAACGCCACTGCTCTCTGTAAGGCGGCGGGGAAAAAGTGGAGTCACTACTTTGAAAATGAAACCACCAAGGAATATCTTGCGGCCCTCTCCGAGAATCTAGGAATAGAGATTATCGCCCGAAACCCGTTAACCGGAAATCCGGCAATGGCGTTAATTCAAGTGTTTCAGGGTGGAAATAAAGCGAACTTGTCCGTATCTGGAACTTGGGTACATCCTCAAGTCGCAGTCCACCTGGCCATGTGGTTGAGTCCAGAGTTTGCAGTTCAGGTTACTCAATGGGTTGTGCAATGGATGTCGGGAACCGCTCAACCTCAATCCTCAGAACCCGCACAAATTAAAGCATGGACACCGCCAGAATTGTACCCACAAATGACTCAAGCCGAATTTGAAGCCATCCCGATTGATGAGCAATGGATTTATTTGGAAACCCCACAGGAACGAAAGCAGCGACAGCGACAGGAACTACGAGAAATAGGGTATTGGACATCTCGAAAATACGGGTAGGAAACGCTGAAATCTAGTACAGATAAGAAGTTCAAGTTTATTTATTGAGAATAAAATGCCTAAATTGTCAATTGTTCCCGATAGCCCGATGTTAGATGTGGAACCATCGCTCTACTACCAGACTCCGAATTGGGCAGCAATCAAAGCCATCAGAGCTAAATTAACCAGCGCCGATTGGTGTGTGTGGAGCTACCTTCAGATGCTTGACCCTTATGGCGATCGCTTAAAAGAAACACCAAACCCAGAACAAATCGCAGCGACTGTCGGACTATCGGAAAGACAGGTCAGACGCTCAATGCACAAGCTCGAAGAAATGGAGCTTTGGGAATTCAAAATCGTAGATATGAAAAGCCGTAATCTGGCTACCGTCAAGTCTGGACAAAGTTGTCCACAGCAGGACAAAGTTGTCCGCAATAAGACAAAGTTGTCCGAGTCTGGACAAAGTTGTCCGAGCCAGGACAAAGTTGTCCGCAATAAGACAAAGTTGTCCGATTCAACGCCTGAAACCCTTACCCAGAGCGGGTCGGATTTTCCTCATACTCTTAAGACTTATAAAGACTTTTTTAATACTCTCTCAGAACCGGAGCGAGAGAGATTTTTAAATTTTGTTCAGAAGAAGACGGAGGGATTTACCAAGCCAATTGCTTCTATTCCCGATTGGTTAGCAAGTTCCGATTCCACAGGAAATCCCCGGTTTGAAGATTACTACTCTCAATTTAAAAAATCCCCCCATGAAGTCCGCAATCGTGAACTCCAAGAAGCCGAGGCTCTCAGAAGTCAGTTGGCTAAGGAAAAAATCTACTGGGAACAGCACCCGCAGTTTGAGGCTTGGGTACAGGAAATTGCGATCGCCAAATCTCAAACCCCATTTATAGAAGATGTCCGAAAACTATTCCTGGCCATTGAACCCGATTCCTTTGAACGTTCGGACTTTTGGGAATGGGTGATTTTGAGTCGCGTTCATATTCCCGCCGCACCCGCACAAGAAAGTGCTTTAACGCAAACCTATCAAGCGACATCTGAACCCTTGGGGGCGCACACAGAGGAATCAAGGCATTCATTTAAGGAGAAGCTAAAAGCCCAATTAGACGCGAAAAAGAACGGGACAAAGGTAGAACGGCAACGACGATTAACGACCCTCTCCCCAACTGAACTCGCCAATCTGGAAATGTCCATTTCTAAATCGACCAATGCAAGCCCCAACAGCCCCAGTCTTTGAAAAACTCCCAGCATTAAACCCCCGCGCTACTTCCCCCGAAGAAAAGGAAATCTGGAAACCCCGGTGGAACTGCTTCTGTTGCCATGATTCCGGCTTTATCACCCGTTCTGAATTAGTCATTGATGGCTTAAATCCAAATGACCCTGACCCGCTTTGTAATCGAAATGGGTGCGGTGCGGCATCGGGCTATCGAAATCTCGGATTAGATGATCGGATTCCCCCCGAAGTTTGTCAACAAATCCATGACTGGGAAGTTCAATCTTGGGCTGAAACCTCTCATCAAAAATGGCTCCAAATTAAGGACAAAATTGATTCCTTATCCCAAGGCTCTAACCGCACCGATAACGATTCCCGTGAGATTGAAATTCGCAAAGAAAATGCTCAAGCCCAATTAGATTTAGCAGTAAAAAATAATAGTTAATTTTAATCTTTATTAATCAGAATTATGTCGGATAGGACTAGGGGCTAATAATCCTGCTAAAGCTCCAATAGCATTCCCCCCAAGCGCAATTAAACTCTCTGGGATTGGTTTATCAATTATTGATAAATAGATTCCCCCAGATAGTGAAATCATTGCAATTAGACAAAGTGTACAAACAACAATTCGATAAGAATAATGCTGCATGGTTAAAATCCTAACCTAATTCTATCTTAAAATAACTATAACATAAGATTATTGACATTATAATACAAATTTGTTAGCATAATTGATATAAAGTTAGCAATCATTTTTTTAGATAAAACAGTAGGTAGAAAGTAAATAATAACCATGAAAAAAAATATACCAGAATCCGAAACTCGATGCTCTGAGCTTGGCGAAGGGTGCGAAACTGAATGCGATTTAATCTCAATCTTTTTATCTACTTGTCCTGGTTTAGCTAGTTATATTTCATACAATTTAACCTATATCTCGGTCAATGAACAAATGGCTGGATATTTTGATAAAACCATAGAGGATTTTTGCAACCAACCCCTGGGCTGGCTAAACAATGGCGATAATCTAAGAGAGGTAATGGGTTTATTCATTCAATCAGATTTAGACTCTGGTAATTGGGAAATTGAATGCAGGACTCCAAAGAAGTTCTTTTTAATATCAGCTAGAAAATACGAATTAGGAATAGCAATATTTGGAATTGATATCACCGAGTCGAAACAACTTCAAGAATCCCTGAGAATCTCAGAAGAACGCAACTTGGCTTTAATTAAAGCTATTCCAGAAGTTTTGCAACATTCGGAAATTAGGAGAAACAACAATGGGTTAGAAAAACTAATAGAAAAATTAGTAAACGAACCTTTATTTTCGGGAACGGGAATCAA
>NZ_LR734995.1 GCF_900009265.2 Planktothrix paucivesiculata PCC 9631
GGAAGCATATATTTGCCGGAGTCAATTGGAAGCATAAACTTGCCGAAACGGCAATATTATCCTTCCAATGACAGAAGGAGTTTAACTGGCTACTTTGCACTTGGTGTCAGCTTCGCTATTTCTACGCCTACTAATGATGGTACACCACAAGGCGGGATTATTTCACCCTTACTTGCGAATATTGCCCTACATGGTATGGAAGAAAGAGTCATGCAATATGCAGAAACTCTAAAAGGGAGTAAGCGGGATAACCGAAAAGCCCTTAGTCTAATCCGTTACGCTGACGATTTCGTAATAATCCATGAGGATTTAAACGTTGTCAAAAAGTGTCAAGAGATAATAGCAGGATGGTTAAGTGACATGGGATTGGAATTAAAACCAAGTAAAACAAAATTAACCCACACCCTCAATGAAATTGATGGAAATGTTGGGTTTGAGTTCTTAGGATTCCATGTACAACAACACAAAGTAGGTAACTACCGATGTGCGAACAACACGAATGGAACACCGCTAGGTTTTAGCACATTAATCACACCCTCAAAAGCCAAAATCAAAACTCATCTTGTCAAGATAGCTGAAGTAATAGATACCCATAAGACAGCCCCACAAGCTGCCCTAATTAGCAAGCTGAATCCAATTATTAGGGGCTGGTCAAACTATTATTCAACAGTGGTTAGTAAAGAAACCTTTTCAAAAGTAGATGAACTAACCTATAACAAGTTGAGAACATGGGCAAGAACAAGGGGAAAAGGGAGCATTAATAAAGACAAATACTGGAGAACAGTAGGCGACAGAAATTGGTGCTTCAGTACAGAAAACGGAATGGAATTACTCAAACACGCCAGTACGCCAATCGTAAGGCATACAAAGGTCAAGGGAGAGGCTAGTCCGTTTAATGGAGACTGGACTTACTGGAGTAAACGACGAGGCGAATATCCTGAAACTCCTAGCAGAGTTTCCAAATTAATCAAAAAACAAAAGGGTATTTGTCCTCACTGTGGTTTGTATTTCACAAGTACAGACACTGTAGAAGTTGACCATATTAAACCAACATCATTAGGTGGAAAAGACATCTATGATAATTTACAACTTCTACACAAACATTGTCACGACACAAAGACGGCTCATGATGGTTTTTCAACTAATAGTAAGCAATTACCAATAATTGAGAATTATGAAAATAACCCGTTTTGAATCGTATCCGTAACAAGGATGGAGTTATCAAGGAGCCGTGTGAGGTGAAAGTCTCACGCACGGTTCTGAAGGAGAGGTAGGAGTGGTAACGCTCCTATCGACTCTAACAGATTAATTAGATTTTTCTATTATTCAACGCCTTGAGTCAATTTAATTGCCGATGTCCAAAATTAGCCGCATTATCTGATCAGAGGTGAACATGGTGGAAAATTTTCCACCATGTCCCTTCCGTCTGCCTCTTTTCCTTTTTTTGGAATAGGTGGGTTTAAGCGATGCCGACAGGCGGTGGCTACGCCATCGCAGTTCATTTTCTGGGATTATTGTGGGTTGGGAAGCTCTTCATCTCACCTAACTTCCGCGCTAACGCGCCGATTGAGGGTGAAGATTGTTTAAAAAAATATGACTGACACCTTAACAAAAGCTGAACAAATTGCTCGTCTTAATGATCAATTACGCTCTCAAAATTCACAAGTCGGAGCTATTCATTTGTCCCATAGTGTTGGGCTTCTGCCTCCTGAACAGCAACAACAACTTCTACAATTGCTGAAGGAATTTAACTCGTTTTCACCGGATAATGACCCTTACGGAGAACGAGATTTTGTGACTTTAGAATTAGACGGCGATCGCTACTTTTTCAAAATTGATTATTTTGAGAAATCCGCTTGGCTTCAAGGGGAAGAAATTGGCGCCAACAGTCCTGAAGATGTTAATACCACTTGGAGAGTTGGGACTTTAATGGAGAGTAGCGAATATTAATTTCTGGTGCGATTCGTTTAACTTAAAATAAGCTGAAAAGCTTATAGGACGGTTAGCTCAGTTGATAAGACTGGTGACAACTGATTACATTTATGGGTGAAATTCTGTGAATTAAGTCCCATCCCTCAAGTGCTGAGGTGAAAGCATAACCCCTAGTTTGTATGGGTAGCAACCAACAGATTAAAGCGGGGTTAAAAGGTAAGAACTACTGGTAGCCAAAACTGGTAACTACCAAGCAAGAAGTCCATGCGTAGCGTAAGCAAAGATGTGTCCGAACCATCGTTAAGTATAATGGTGTAATGGCTTATTCAGGGTTAAAACTGAATAACACCAAGCCAAAAGGCAAGGATAGGGCATAAGCGATTCGGGAATCGACTTATAAGCACCGCCCAATAAACCCGGTGGAGAGCATCACGCTAAAGACTTTAATAATGTGTAATCGGAACGAAGTAACTCTTACATAACTCTGGAAAGGTCGAATAATCCAGTAAGCAGCTAACGAACTTTATGTAAGAGGGGGATGGTGTTAAAAGCGAATGCTTTACTGTAATGGTAAAGATATGCTGACAAACACTCGATAACTTCAAAGAAATTAAGTAAGTAGCAATGAATATGTCTAAAACGCTGATTAAAACTCAGACGGTGGAATGGAAAGACCTTAACTGGCGCAAGTTAGAACGGGTCACTTTCAAGTTGCAAAAACGAATATTTCAAGCGAGTGAACGAGGCGATGTTAAAGCAGTTCGCAAACTTCAGAAAACCCTGATTAATTCCTGGAGTGCTAAATGTATTGCAGTCAGAAGGGTAACACAAGATAACCAAGGTAAAAATACAGCCGGAGTGGACGGAATCAAAACACTGAATCCTAAACAACGAATGAAATTGGTAGGCAAGTTAAAGTTAACCAACAAGGGAAAGCCAACTCGTAGAGTGCAAATTCCCAAACCCGGTTCAACGGAAACTAGACCATTAGGAATACCCACAATAAATGACCGTGCATTACAAGCATTAGTCAAACTAACATTAGAACCAGAATGGGAGGCTAAATTTGAGCCAAACAGTTATGGGTTCAGACCAGGACGCTCATGTCACGATGCGATTGAAGCAATATTTAACAGTATCAGCAAAAAAGAAAAATATGTGCTGGACGCTGATATTGCTAAATGTTTTGACCGCATAAACCATAAAGCACTAATTGACAAATTACACACATATCCTACATTAAGCCGTTTAATAAAATCATGGCTCAAAGCAGGATATATGGAGGGAAAAGAACTTTTCCATACAAATGAAGGTACACCACAAGGGGGAGTTATTTCACCTCTACTTGCGAATATTGCCTTACATGGTATGGAGGAAAGAGTAAAGCAATATGCAGAAACTCTGAAAGGGAATAAACGGAATAACCGCAGATCTCTTAATCTAATCCGTTATGCTGATGACTTCGTAATAATGCACGAGGATTTAAACGTAGTCAAAAAATGTCAAGAAATAATAGCTGATTGGTTAGGTAACATGGGTTTGGGATTAAAACCAAGCAAAACTAAATTAACCCACACTTTCAAGGAAATTGAAGGGAATACTGGGTTTGATTTTCTAGGGTTCCATATCCAACAACACAAAGTAGGCAACTACCGAAGTTCAAAGAGCGGAAAAGACACCTATGATAACCTTCAACTTTTACACAAACATTGCCACGACACAAAGACGGCTAGTGATGGTTCTTTAACTAAAACAGTTGAGAATTATGACAATCAACCGTTTTGAAT
>NZ_LR735072.1 GCF_900009265.2 Planktothrix paucivesiculata PCC 9631
ACATCAGCTAATTTATAAATATCATCAAGGGCAGTGCTTAATTTCTGACATTTCTCATGGAGTTTACTAATTATTCCATCTTCTTCAAGGGTTTCAAAACTAAACCATTGCCACAACATCCAACCGGGTTTAGCACGGCGTTCCTCGGCTTCATGCACAACACCGATTAGAACTTTACCAGTATAATTCCCAGGTGCGGGTTTATTACCTTTAAAACAAGATAGGGGAATAACTAAATCATAACCTTTGAATCTATTATCATTCTCAAACTTATATGAATGACTTGCTGTTCCTTTTATTGTCCATTCTTTAAAGATGGCGGCTCGGATTTGAATTGTTGTCGGGTTATCTTCATTGCCAATTGTTTCCCAACTTTCTAATAGGGTTAGAAGGGATTTTGATAATTTAGCATGACAATCTCCTGTATCCCAATGGACTCCATTTACTCCATCATCTTGAGGACTACTATCTTTTGGATTCCGTCGTTCATCATCAACAACAATATATTTTATTTCTCTATAAAATAATCTATTGCATCCGGTATGCAGAATACTTCCATAAATTATTCGTTTCCAATCATCTTTGCTAGGAAAATAATCTCTACCAATTGTTCTTTTAGGAGTAAATAAAAACCTCCCATGGGTTCGACTATTTGATGCTAAATCTAAAAAGTAGGGGTCAGAAACCCCAGGAACTTTAAAAGGGTCTAATAAACTTGCGTTAGTTGATGTTTTGGGAATTTCACCAATAATAAACTTTTTGTCAGGGTATAAAGCCGCTAACATTGTATTACGGAGAACTACTGGTGGCGCGGTTGAAAA
>NZ_LR735142.1 GCF_900009265.2 Planktothrix paucivesiculata PCC 9631
GAGATGACTTCATCTATTGAAGACTGATTTAAATCATTTGTAGCTACATATTCCGTTCTGTTGGCAGAAACAGTTACCCGAAATAGTTTAACTTTTTTATCTCTAGGGAATTTATTTATTTTGATTAGCTTTCCCTGTTTTTCTTCAATTTCAGACCAAATTAACTGTTCAATAGGCTGATATTTTTTTTGACCTCCTGTATCATCAACCAGCCGGTTTTTTTTGAGCGGAAC
>NZ_LR735073.1 GCF_900009265.2 Planktothrix paucivesiculata PCC 9631
AATTATACACCATCTGTAGGGGCGAACGGCCGTTCGCCCCTACTAGATATGGTTGTTTTGCGTAAGTCCTGTTATTCAAACCATCATTATAATAAACAGAATAATGATGGTTTTAGTTAGTGTTGCCAGAGGTCTGAACATCAAGAGTTAAAAATAGTTAACCCAGAGTAAAATCGGAAGAATTAATGTTTGTAGATACCACTCCTTTAAAGACAGCTAAAACTTGTCCGGTATTCCCAATATTGACGATAGTATCATTAGCATAAATACCAGTACCTTGAACGATATTTAGATTAGAAATATCCTCGACACCCTTGAGCAAAATGCGATCAGTTCCAGGCTGAAAATCCATAATAACATCTGCAAAATTAGCATTAGGATAGCTAAATTTACCTGTCAATACAAAGGTATCAACACCAGCGCCACCAGTGAGAATATCTTTCCCACCCCCACCATCTAATAAATCATTACCATCGTCGCCAGTCAAGGAGTCAATTCCCCGTCCTCCTAACAGAATATCGTCCCCAGAATTTCCCACAAGGACATCATTTCCTCGATAACCTGTTAAATAATCATTTCCAGTAGTTCCCGTCAAAATATCATCTTGATTCGGAGGTAATGGCGGATTATTAGGTTGTTCGTTAGTTCCTTGATTGGGAGGCAATGGCGGATTATTCGCGGGTTCGTTAGTTCCTTGATTGGGAGGTAATAACGGATTATTAGATGGTTTATTATTGCCTTGATTGGGAGGTAATAACGGATTATTAGATGGTTTATTATTGCCTTGATTGGGAGGCAATGGCGGATTATTAGCTGGTTTGTTATTCCCTTGATTATTGGGAACATTTCCCGGAATTAGGGAATTTTGGGGATTTTTGAGAAGTGTTGATTCTGTGTCGATAGCCATAGTAAAATCTCCCTTAATTAAGTTTTTGAGTTGAGTTGCTAGTTACTTTTTAAATTTCAACTACTCGAACAACACCCCTAAATCCAGGGATTGCTACTTTAAAAGTTTGGGTTAGCTCTAACTAACAACTTACCTTGTGTAATATTAACGGTTATGAAAATTACAAGAATAATGCTGTTTGGATTACAATTTTGTAATTTTACAGCTTTTGGCCATTCCCTTGCCAAATACAATAGACATCTCCGAAAATCCTCAAATGCCCTCTATCGCTACTTTTTGAGCCTCTAGCACTCCTGTGCCGGGTTCTCCTAAAGTAACGGATTCATAGGCTT
>NZ_LR735143.1 GCF_900009265.2 Planktothrix paucivesiculata PCC 9631
TATTAGAACTCTTGCAAAATAATTTTATGGTATTATGGTGAGTTTTGCTCAATTTCATAAAATCCCAGAGACTAACCATTCTTCACAAACTTTTGCTAAAAACTCCATAAAATGGTAAAAATTGAAAGTGAATTAAGACAATAACTCGGCGATGAACACTCAATTTTATCTAAATTTGAAACCTCCTGAATTTAAACGGAGATTTGGTGTCAAGATTCAAACCTTTCAAGCAATGGTTAATGCCATAGAGCAGTTCAGGTTAGAACATCCTAAAGATAGGAGAGGACGTCACACCCGCCTGACTCTCCAAGAGCAAGTTTTAGTAGCCTTGGAGTATTGGCGAGAATACAGAACATATTTTCATATTGGGACAAATTGGGGAGTATCAGAATCAACTATTTGCCGAATTGTTGCTAATATTGAATCAACTTTAATGAAAACAGGAAAGTTTCGGATTCCGGGAAA
>NZ_LR735070.1 GCF_900009265.2 Planktothrix paucivesiculata PCC 9631
ATTGAGCAATAGTTTACAGTAGATCAAGGTTTCCAGGTTGTAATTGTGCAAGTTATTTATTTTTCATTCCTTAGGGAACAGGGAACACCGGGAGGCAGGGGAGGCAGGGGAGGCAGGGGGAGCAGAGGGAGCAGGGGGAGTAAACTCTTTCTATTACCCATTACCCAAAACCCATTCGTAATTCGTAATTCGTAATTCGTAATTACCCATTACCCATTACCCATTACCCATTACCCATTACCCATTA
>NZ_LR735144.1 GCF_900009265.2 Planktothrix paucivesiculata PCC 9631
AACATAGTGGAAAATTTTCCACTATGTTCGGTTTGATTCATTTCGTTCAGTGAAGCGATCGCTTAAAATGGCGAGTATACTTAATCCCAAATAATTAAACTGTCAACAAACTATCCCACTTGTCCTCTCTACCCGATGCCCACTCCACTCTAACAACCGTAGACCCCAAACTCCTCAAACCCCATCCCCGCTACCTGAAAATCTATGGTCGGATGAACATCGAGGAATTGGTCGAACAAATTCAATTGTCCAATTGGATTAACCCCATTCTCATCACCCCAAAACAGATTATTGTTAGTGGTCATCGACGCTGGCAAGCTGCCCTACAATTAAAGTGGAGCGCCATTCCCGTTGAAATTCGAGCCTTTCCCAACCGACTCTGTGAACTCGAAGCCCTCCTGAGTGAAAATCTCGCCCGACCCAAAACCCGGGAACAAAAAGTTCGAGAAGCCAACTCTTGGAAAGAAATTGAATCGGCGCGCGCCAAACAACGGCAAGAAGCCGGACTTAAAATTGATGAACCCGACAACCTTATGGATATATTTTCAGAAGGTAGGAAGGGAACCACCCGTGATTTAGTTGCTGCTAAGGTGGGTTTGGGTTCGGGTGTCACTTATACTAAAGCGGCTAAAGTCGTGGCTCAGATTGATTGGGAAATCAAAGCCGGAAACGAAGAATGGGCTGATGCTTGGCGTTCAATTCTCAACACCGTTAGTATTCAAGCGGCTTATTCCTTACTGAAACTGCCTCGAAAACAACAAAAACAAATCTTAGATTTAATTGCTACAGGTCAAGCTCGGACTCCCAAAGAAGCTGCTCTACTGCTGGCCGAAGAAGCCAGTCTTGATGACCCCCGCTTATTTGTATCGGGGGACTTTGCCGTTGTCAACATTGACCCGAACCTAACCTTTGCTCCCTCGGACAATCGCTGGAATGGGTATTGGGGAAGGGTGGAAGGCACAGGAACTTCTGGGTTAATTGTGCTGAACTTGGGGAGTGAAATGCTGCAATTTTACAGTCGAGATTTAGTAGAAATTGATGAGCCAACAGAGGAATTTTTACAAGTTGCTTCAAAGGTATTACGACTCCGAAGTTTGGACTTAGATGAACTGGAAATCGCGTTGCTGGATGTGTTGCAACAGCGTGTAGAATTTACGCCTCGACAACTGCTGTATCTGGAATATTTGGAAAAAGTTTTAACGTTACCTCG
>NZ_LR735071.1 GCF_900009265.2 Planktothrix paucivesiculata PCC 9631
TTTCCATTCCCCCGCCTCTTTTTGCATTAACCACACTTCTCGACATTTGGACTGTTTAGAAGGACTGCCATCTTTAGGGTAAATCGTAGAGAGGCTAATCCCAAGAACATAACCAAAATCGCCCATAACTTCAATTTCTTCGGCGGTCAAGATTGGATCGATTTCTTGATTAGAAATGTACTCAGCAAATCCTTCAACAATGTCAGGTACCCCACACCGATCAGGAATATTAGGCATCATCCACAGCGCAGCTTCGGTGTACATCTCTGCATAACCCTGTAGGTCGCGTGACCTAACATTTGCTGCATAGACTTCTTCAAAGACCCGTCTGATATCATCTTTATCTGCATAAGACATTGAATTGCTCCTTAGTGAACTATTCCCTCAGCAAGCACTACCTTACTACAAATC
>NZ_LR735145.1 GCF_900009265.2 Planktothrix paucivesiculata PCC 9631
CTACCGATGATGCCGGGAACGTTTCGAGTGCTTCGACACCCGTGAGTCTCACCGTCGATGCCACAGCACCAACTGTGCCGACGATTACTAGCAGTGGCACTACCAACAGCACCACTCCGACGTTGACCGGTACAGCCGAAGCCAATAGTACCGTTGAGATCCTGCAAGATGGCACCAGTATCGGTACGGCTACAGCCGATGC
>NZ_LR734988.1 GCF_900009265.2 Planktothrix paucivesiculata PCC 9631
TGCTCAGTGTAGAGAGATGAAATGCAGTTCAGAAACACTGAAGATTGCAGAGAAACTGGAGTAGTAAATAAAAATGAGGTCAAGCCCTCGGTCTGTTAGTGTGTCTCGGCTACATCCATCGCTGGACTTCGACCTAACACCTATAAACGGGTGTTCTGCCCGTGACCTTACCCACAAAAAGTGGTGAGAGCAATCATCTTGAGGTGGGCTTCCCACTTAGATGCTTTCAGCGGTTATCCACTCCGCACATAGCTACCCTGCGTTTACCGTTGGCACGATAACAGGTACACCAGCGGTGCGTCCTTCCCGGTCCTCTCGTACTAGGGAAGGCTCCTCTCAATGCTCTTGCGCCTGCACCGGATATGGACCGAACTGTCTCACGACGTTCTGAACCCAGCTCACGTACCGCTTTAATGGGCGAACAGCCCAACCCTTGGGACGTACTTCCGCCCCAGGTTGCGATGAGCCGACATCGAGGTGCCAAACCTCCCCGTCGATGTGAACTCTTGGGGGAGATCAGCCTGTTATCCCTAGAGTAACTTTTATCCGTTGAGCGACGGCCTTTCCACACAGTACCGTCGGATCACTAAGGCCGTGTTTCCACCCTGTTCGACTTGTAGGTCTCACAGTCAAGCTCCCTTATGCCTTTACACTCTGCGAATGATTTCCAACCATTCTGAGGGAACCTTTGCGCGCCTCCGTTACCTTTTAGGAGGCGACCGCCCCAGTCAAACTGCCCCCCTGAAACTGTCTTCAACCCGGATTCACGGGTTAGAGTTAGAATTCTAGCTCTACTAGAGTGGTATCTCACCGATGGCTCCATCATCCCCACAAGGATGACTTCAAAGCCTCCCACCTATACTGCGCAAGCAAAGCCCGAACCCAATTCCAGGATACAGTAAAGCTTCATAGGGTCTTTCTGTCCAGGTGCAGGTAGTCCGTATCTTCACAGACAATTCTATTTCGCCGAGTCTCTCTCCGAGACAGTGCCCAGATCGTTACGCCTTTCGTGCGGGTCGGAACTTACCCGACAAGGAATTTCGCTACCTTAGGACCGTTATAGTTACGGCCGCCGTTCACCGGGGCTTCAGTCATCAGCTTTAGCTTGCGCCTGACCGACTTCCTTAACCTTCCGGCACTGGGCAGGCGTCAGCCCCCATACTTCCTCTTACGAGTTGGCGGAGACCTGTGTTTTTGGTAAACAGTCGCCTGGGCCTCTTCACTGCGGCTTACTTGCGTAAGCACTCCTTCTCCCGAAGTTACGGAGCCATTTTGCCGAGTTCCTTAGAGAGAGTTATCTCGCGCCCCTGAGTTTTCTCAACCTCCCTACCTGTGTCGGTTTCGGGTACAGGCGTTGGTAAATTAACGGTTTTAGGGCTTTTCTTGGAAGCTTGATGCTCTCTACTTCCCCTTCGTAAAGGGTCGGACTCCCGCCTTAGCTCAGTCTGTTTTCGCCAGACCTCAACACCTCGTACGGTTGCACCGGTAACCATCATCCGGCTAGCACACACCTTCTCCGTTCCCCTGACCAATTTACCCACGGTACGGGACTATTCGCCCGTTGTCCATCGACTACGCTCTTCAGCCTCGCCTTAGGCCCTGACTCACCCTCCGCGGACGAGCCGTGCGGAGGAACCCTTAGGGTTTCGGGGTGTAGGATTCTCACCTACATTTTCGCTACTCAAGCCGACATTCTCACTTCTGGTTCGTCCACACCTGCTTCCGCTAGTGCTTCTCCCTACGCCAGAACGCTCCCCTACCAATACAATAAATCATATTCCACAGCTTCGGTACACCACTTAGCCCCGTTCATTTTCGGCGCAGGAACGCTTGACCAGTGAGCTATTACGCACTCTTTTAAGGTTGGCTGCTTCTAGGCAAACCTCCTGGTTGTCACGGCATTCCCACCTCCTTTCTCACTTAGTGGTGATTTGGGGACCTTAGCTGGTGGTCTGGGCTGTTTCCCTCTTGACGATGGAGCTTATCCCCCACCGTCTGACTGGTTGCTCTTCCTCTGGGTATTCAGAGTTTGTCTCGATTTGGTACCGCTCTCGCAGCCCGCACCGAAACAGTGCTTTACCCCCCAGATTTTTCCGCAACCGCTGTGCCTCAACACATTTCGGGGAGAACCAGCTAGCTCCGGGTTCGATTGGCATTTCACCCCTAACCACACCTCATCCGCCGATTTTTCAACATCGGTCGGTTCGGACCTTCAATTGGTTTTACCCAAGCTTCATCCTGGACATGGTTAGATCACCCGGGTTCGGGTCTAAAAACAATGACGACTTCGCCCTCTTCAGACTCGCTTTCGCTTGGGCTGCGACATTTTCTGTCTTAACCTGCCATTGCCTTTAACTCGCCGGCTCATGCTTCAACAGGCACGCGGTCATCCGTTAAATCGGACTCCCACTGCTTGTAAGCTGACGGTTTCAGGTTCTATTTCACTCCCCTTCCGGGGTTCTTTTCACCTTTCCCTCACGGTACTGTTTCTCTATCGGTCACACAGGAGTATTTAGCCTTACCTCGTGGTCGAGGCGGATTCACACGGACTTTCACGGGCTCCGTGCTACTCGGGATTCAGCTAGGCTCTTTGAGTTTTCGACTACAGGACTTTCACCTTCTCTGGTGCAGGTTTCATCTGCTTTGTCTAACTCTCTAAGTCCAGTGTCGCTGTCCCACTACCCCAATCGGTAAACCGACTGGTTTAGGCTGTTTCCCTTTCGCTCACCACTACTCGGGAAATCGCTTTTGCTTTCTTTTCCTCGGGCTACTAAGATGTTTCAGTTCGCCCGGTTCGCTCATGCCCACCTATTTGATTCAGTGGGCTGTTTTTGGGTTGCCCCATTCGGACACCTCCGGCTCGTCGCTCGCTTCCAGCTCCCCGGAGTTTATCGTCGGTCGCCACGTCCTTCTTCGCCTCTGTGTGCCAAGGTTTCCACCGTCAGCCCTTTCTATCTTGACCACTTTCTCTTTTTTCGAGAATTTCTGTTC
>NZ_LR735138.1 GCF_900009265.2 Planktothrix paucivesiculata PCC 9631
TTTGATCGGTGAAATTATTCCTAAGTGTAAATATTTGAAGCATTCATAGTTTCTGACTTCTTGAAATAAGTCTTTATACTCGGCACAATATTCATCTATGATGGCAACTGTTGGCTGAGCCTCTCTTGCCAAATGCTTCAGGATTTGTATTTCTACATCCATTGCCACACCTACTTTGTAGAGTTTGATCTTTTGATTCTTCTATTCATTATACTCGGAGACTGACAAAAGAGGG
>NZ_LR734989.1 GCF_900009265.2 Planktothrix paucivesiculata PCC 9631
TTATAAAATTCTAACTGTTGATGATAAAGAAATTAATTGTCTATTATTAATTAAACTTTTAGAACCCTTGGGATTTGAGTTAAAAACAGCTAGTAATGGAGCAGAAGCGATCGCGATTTGGGATGAATGGGAACCCCATTTAATCTTTATGGATATGCGGATGCCCGTGATGGATGGCTATGAAGCGACAAAACAGATTAAATCAACCACAAAAGGCAATGCCACGGCTATAATTGCTCTAACTGCTAGTGTATTAGAAGAAGAAAAAGCCATTGTCCTGTCGGCGGGGTGTGATGATTTTATGAGAAAACCCTTCACAGAAGATCAGATTTTCGAGGTTTTGGCTCAACATTTAGGAGTTCAGTATGTTTACGCGACAACAAAAATTATATCAGATGTAAACAGAGAAAATGAGTTAACTAGCGATAATCTTAAAGTTATGTCTAAAGAATGGGTGAATCAACTCTATCAAGCGTCAATTGAAGCCGATAGTCAAGCTGTGATAGAATTAATTGCAGAAATTCCCCAAACAGAAACTTATTTAAGACGACGGCTTAAAAAGCTGGTGCATAAATTTCAATTTGAGCAGATTATTGACTTAGCGGAGCTTTGGATTGATCGTGATTAACTCTCGATCCACTACAGCAAAAAAAAATAGACAAATTCCCCTAAGATTAGTGTTAATTGTCCCCTTTGTGCTGCAAATTGTGGGCGCTGTGGGACTGGTGGGTTATCTTTCCTATCGCAGTGGACAAAAAGCGGTAGAAACTATGGCAGATCAGTTAATGAATCAGGCGGGAAATCGAATTAAAGATCACCTCGATCACTCCCTGCAAATTCAACAGCAAACCGTAGCAGTTAATTATCAGGCTTTCCAACAGGGTGTCATTAACCTGAATGACTTTGAATCCCTGCGTCAGTATTTTTGGCAACAGATCAATTTATCTCCCCATCTCACATTGAATATGTTTGCCAATCCTCAAGGAGAAATGATCTCCTATCAACGCATTCTCAGTCCTGAATTTTTGGCTGTATCACGTCAGCTAACCGGGGAAAATCTTCAAAAAGGGACAATATTTTTCCAAGAAAATAGACTTCCAGACATTGAAAACCGTAAATTCTATCTATTGAATTCTCAAGGTAAAAGTAAAAAATTATTGAAATTTCAGGTATTAGTAGATACAAGAAAAACCGATTGGTATAGGAATGGCAAAGTAGCTAGAGGACAAACTTGGTCGCAGATTTATGTTTATAAAGTACCCTTACTCTTGGGGCTTAGTGCCATAGTTCCAGTTTATGATGCTCAGGGAAAACTTCAAGGAGTTTTTAACAGTGGCATAACTTTAGATGGAATTAGTACATTTTTAAATAATCTAAAATTTTCGTCTTCAGGACAAACATTTATCATTGATCATGGCGGTGATTTAGTTGCAACTTCAACCCTAGAAACTCTGGGTGTGAAGGATCAGAAAGGAATCCCAAGTCGCTTACCTGCCATTGAAAGTAAAGATGCTTGGACAAGGGCGATCGCTGCTCACCTCAAGCAAGAATATGGGAATTTTAATCGGCTTCCTAACACCCTACAGTTCCGGGTTGTGGTTCAGGGAAATATCCTATTTGCTAAACTTTTATCTTATCAAGATCAATATGGACTCGATTGGTTATTGGTGACAGTAATTCCCGAATCTGATTTTATGGAAACTATTAATTTTAATACCAAAATAACATTTTTTTTGTGTCTATTAACTTTAATAATTGCCACGATTTTAGGAATCATTACCTCGAATTTAATTGCTGCACCTATTCAGCGATTGAGTCAGGCAAGTAGGGCGATCGCTGATGGTAAACTTAGTCAGGTCGTAGAAATCAAAGGAGTTTCTGAACTAGAAACCCTAGCACATTCTTTTAATCAGATGGCGAGTCAGTTACAAACCTCTTTTGAAACCTTAGAAAATCGGGTGAAAGAACGCACGGTAGAGCTAGTAATTGCCAAGGAAAAAGCCGAAGTTGCCAATCAAGCCAAAAGTACGTTTATTGCTAATATGAGTCATGAATTGCGATCGCCCCTCAATGCTATTTTAGGGTTTTCCCAATTAATGCTACGCGCTACCAACTTACCCCAGGAACACCACGAAAATGCAGGCATTATTTATCGGAGTGGAGAATATTTACTAACTCTAATTAATAATGTTCTGGATTTATCGAAAATCGAGGCTGGAAAAACCACCTTAAATCCTCGATATTTTGATCTTTATTCCGTACTTAATGATTTAGAAAATATGCTGCATCTACGGGCGGCATCTGCGGGTTTGACACTCATATTTGATCGGGATGAAAATGTTCCTCGTTATATCTATACCGATGAAGTTAAACTGCGTCAGGTAATCATCAATTTACTCAGTAATGCGATTAAATTTACCTTAGATGGTCAAATTATACTCTCTGTCTTTCAGGGAGATCAAGAAACAAGCGAGATTTTTAATCTTAATTTTTATATTCGTGATACTGGAGTAGGAATAGCCTCTGAAGAATTACCTAAACTTTTTGAAGCTTTCACCCAAACCCAAGCGGGGAAAGAATCGCAAGAAGGCACGGGTTTAGGATTAGCCATTAGTCGGAAATTTATCCAATTAATGGGCGGAGATATTTCTGTGGAAAGTGAATTAGGAAAAGGCACAACGTTTCAATTTTATATTCAGACTAAATTAGGTCAAGAAATTGTTAGCAAGAGTACAAAAGACCATCCCCAAGTTTTAGGTTTAGCTCCGGGTCAAGCGACTTATAAAATTCTAACTGTTGATGATAAAGAAATTAATTGTCTATTATTAATTAAACTTTTAGAACCCTTGGGAT
>NZ_LR735139.1 GCF_900009265.2 Planktothrix paucivesiculata PCC 9631
TCAATACCTCTGGCATTATGGTTATCGATCCTTTTTCCATGATTCTGTTGCCCGTGATGATCAACATCGTCACGGCTCCCCTTGATGTCAAAGTTCTCTTAAAGAGGCTTAAAAATCGGGAAAAGCCCATTAATCACGACTTACAAAAGGCGATTAAGATTGCTTACTTGCAAGCGTTACTAGAAATTACCCAAGAGTTTAAAGCGGGAAGAATTGAGTCATTTCGCCTTTATTTACCGACAGAA
>NZ_LR734986.1 GCF_900009265.2 Planktothrix paucivesiculata PCC 9631
ATTACCCTGTTACTGAGCGAAGTCGAAGTATTACCCATTACCCATTACCCATTACCCATTACCCATTACCCATTCGTAATTCGTAATTCGTAATTCGTAATTGATAATTCCTGATATTTAATTTTCAGGGAGTGGAATTTTTCCATGATAAGGAATAGGAATACATCCTAAATGAAAGGGTAAACAAAATTGTGATTCTAAATGTCCAAAGGAAAAATAATGATTTAATCCCCAGCCTAAGATTAAACCCAGGGTAGATAATATCGATAAAATAATAAAAGACTGTCCATCTTTAAACCGGGCAGTTTGCAACTCTAATCGAGCTAAAGCAGTGGCTGAAACCATCAATAAAATATTAATAGAAACCTTAATCCAGATCAGCATAAACACACTTAAAATTGACAGGAACACAATCATTAAAAATGTTCCCCAGTCCGTTCTACTTTTATTTAAAACAAATGTATTTAGTTGATTTAATGGCAGGGTAAAGAATAAATCAATTAACCAAATTAACCCTAGGAATAGACCAGAAACTAAAGAATACCAACTCGATTCAAATAAAAACCAACCAAAATTCAGACAAGTAACTAAAAGTAATCCAAAGGAGAACCAAGTAATTAGTGTCAATTGATGTTCTAATTTCATTATAATAGCAGAATAAAATAATAAATTTTTAGGTTGAATTACCCCTTTAAAGATTAGTAGAAATTGCCTGAAGGGGACAGGTAGGAATACATTGTTCACACACAATACATCGTGAGCGAGTAAATGTCAAATAAAAGGTTTCTGGATTTAATGTTAACGCTTCCGTCGGACAAACTCCAGTACAGAGTCCACAATCAACACAACTTTGTTCATCAATTAAAATTTCTCGTCCGATTAGAGAAACTCCAATATTTTGAGTTTGCATCCACTCAATAGCCGCTTCTAGTTCATCAATATCTCCCGATAATTCTACCACTAATTTTCCGACTTGATTCGGAGCAACTTGGGCGCGAATAATATTAGCAGCTACATTAAAATCCTTAGCCAATCGATAGGTAATTGGCATCTGAATAGAACGTTTGGGAAAAGTCAAAGTCACTCGTTTTTTCATGGGCTTAATCCTAAATTTTATTCCTGTCTTATCTAATCATATTCCTGGATTATCCCTTAAAATTTGTGATAAATAGGATTCACCTCTCTATTTTACAACATTTTTCAGAAGAACGTTAATCAATTTTGTTAAAAATTTTGTTAAACTAAAATCATCAATAATAATGATCATCTTTGACAATATCAACATGAACAAAAACCCCATACATTCAACCCCCTCAACTGAACCTTCTGATTTAGCCAAACGAATCAGAAACTTGTTAATTATCATCGCGGCGATCATTCTGAGTCTCTCGGTTTTCTTAGGAATTCGTAGCGAAGCCACTTCCACTTCCCTCCCTCAACTCGTAGAAGAATCAATTCCCCTGGATACTGCCTTAAATAATGGTAAACCGACCCTCATGGAATTTTATGCAAATTGGTGTACCAGTTGCCAAACCATGGCGCCGGAATTAAGCGAAATCAAACATAAATATTCTGAACAACTCAATTTTGTCATGTTAAATGTCGATAATAGTAAATGGCTACCCGAACTTTTGAAATATCGAGTTGATGGCATTCCTCATTTCGTTTATTTGAATCAAAAAGCCGAAACAATTGCCCAAACTATCGGTGAAATTCCTCGCCCGATTTTAGAAGCCAATTTAGAGGCATTAATTGCAGAAAATCCCCTTCCCTATACTCAAGCCAGTGGTCAAGTTTCTGCATTTAATTCTCCCCTAAATATTGATAACCCTAGCAGCAGTGATCCCCGCTCCCATGGTGCTCAGGTTCAATAAGCAATCTCTTGACAAAATATAGCCTTTTCTTGCGTAAAAATGTAGATTAGAGAGAGACGCGCCGTGGCTCGTCTCTACATTCCGTAAATCGGTTAACGTAGGTTGTAGAGGGAATCTAAGTTAAAACTTCAAACTCAATTCTTCTGATATTGCTATGGCGAAAGAACTTGCAATTCAAACCCGGGGACTAACAAAACGATTTGAGCGCCATCTGGCGGTTAATGATTTAGATTTACAAATTCCCATGGGAGAAGTCTATGGATTAATCGGGCCAAATGGAGCCGGAAAAACTACATTATTGCGGATGTTAGCCACCATAGAAGAACCCACAAAAGGGGAAATTTATATCAATGGAGAAGTCGTATCCCGGGATCATACTAACCCCAAAATCAAACAACGTTTAGGGTATTTACCCGATGATTTTCCCCTCTATGATGATTTGACGGTTTGGGATTATTTAGATTACTTTGGTCGGTTATATTATCTGCGTGAACCTCGACGGACTCAACGAATCTATGAGGTTTTGGAAATCGTGCAGTTAAGCCAAAAACGCGATCGTTTAATTTCCACCCTTTCCCGGGGGATGAAACAACGATTGAGTTTAGGACGCACTATTATTCATGAACCTTTATTACTCTTTCTTGATGAACCAGTATCTGGTTTAGATCCGATTGCCCGGATGCAATTTCGAGAGATTATTAAAAGTTTACATGAAGCGGGAATGACCATTGTGATTTCTTCCCATGTATTAAGTGACTTGGAGGATTTTTGTAGTTATATTGGGATTATGGAATTGGGGTATCTGGTCGAAAGTGCATCAATACAAGACTTGTATAAACGTTTGAGTTTGCAGCATCTTTTTATTTCGACCTTGGGTAAAATGGATATACTGATCGGGGAATTAAAAAATCATCCGGCGGTGGAGAGTTGGGAAGTTTTGCCCGGAAAACAACAGGTAAAAGTTCAATTTTCAGGAACAGAGAAAGATGCCGCAACCCTATTGCGATCGCTCATTTCTGCGGAAGTTCCCTTAAGTGAATTTAATCGAGTTCAAGAAAACTTAGAATCTATTTTCTTAAAACTCGGACACAAACAAGTCTCTTAAAAGCCATAAACCGTTCAACTTTATGCAGGAATAAGAGTTATGAACCGTCTGTCTTTACCTAAATTTAATGGGTGGAATCCCCAACTGGTTAGAGAATTAAAAGGTCGATTTCAAATTCGCAATATTTTGGTGGTGATCGGACTTTCTATCCTCACCCAACTGATTATATTTTTAAGTACCTTGGATAAATTTCCATCGACAAAAGATATTAACTTAGGTCATAAATATTGCCCCTCTCAAAACCAATTTTTTAATACATCTCAAACAAAATATTGGCAAATTTATGACAAAATTAATGCTCAGGGTAATCCGGGTAAATATCCCGATTTAGAACAACAACTTCGAGAACTTGACAAAATCAGAAATGCGGTCTGTCCCCAGGATTTAATTGATTTTAACCGTTGGTTTATGGACTACTGGGCAAACATTTTTATTTGGATTAGTTTGATCGCCATTTTCGGCTTAATTGTGCTGGGAACCTATATGCTAATTAATGATTTAGCTACCGAAGAACGGCGAGGAACCCTCAACTTTATTCGATTAAGTCCCCAATCTTCTCAAAGTATTTTAATCGGCAAATTATTGGGCGTACCTAGTTTATTATATCTCGGAATTTTCCTGGCAATGCCTTTTCATTTATGGGCGGGAATTTCTGCTCATATTTCCCTGCTAGAAATTTGTAGTTTCTACGGTTTAACCGCAGCCAGTTGTGCATTTTTCTATAGTTTAGCATTGTTAGTAGGAGTGACAACTAGCACCTGGTTACATGGCTTACAATCTTGGATTGGGAGTGGAATAACCTTAATTTTTCTATCTACAGCTAATAGTAAACCCATTATCTCCGAAGGTTGGGATTGGCTGAATCTATTTTCTCCCCTGTGTCTGATTCGCTATCTAATTGATGAGACAGGAAATCATGACTCTGATTATTTTTATCTTCTTGGTCATGACAATATTATTAAATTAAAATGGTTTGGATTGAATGTAGGAGCCAATGGAATTTCCCTCCTAGCATTAGCCTTACTCAATTATGGGTTTTTAACCTATTGGATTTGGCAAGCCTTAAAACGGAACTATCAGCATCCTAATCTTCCGAGTTTAAGTAAACAACAGAGTTATCTATTAACCCTGAACTTTACGCTGATGAATCTAGGGTTTTCTCTCTCTAAATTTGAACTAAAAAATGGTTATTATGGGACTATTTTCATTGGTAATATTTTCCTGATTTTGGCTTTAATCTCAGCCCTATCCCCACAACGCCAAACCCTACAGGATTGGGTACGGTATCGCATGGAACGAAAAAAACATTGGTGGACGAATTTAGCAAAAGATTTAATTTGGGGTGAAAAAAGTCCGGCAATTGTGGCAATTTTGATTAATCTTTTGATTGCTTCTACAATTTGGATAGTCACAATTTTTGTTGTGGTTCCCGCTTCGGACAAAGGCCAAATGTTGTTAGCGGTTGCTTTACATTGTAGTTTTATGCTGCTTTGTGCCAGTATTGCTCAATTAATGGCAATGATGAAAACCCCAAAACGAACTTTATGGGCAACGGGCGCGGTATTAGGCGTGATGATTATTCCCCTATTATTTATAACTGTGGTGTTTTCGTCTAAACCTGAATATTATGCCGTTTTTGTGGTATCTGTCATCCCATATATCTCAATTTCTTCCGCCCCATTTTCCACAATTCTGAGCAGTTTTATGGGTCAAGTTTTAATCACTATTCTGTGCAATATCCAACTGACTCGATTATTGAAAAAAGCTGGAGAATCCGAAATGAAAGCTCTAGTAAGTTCCTGAAATAAAAGCACCCTGAAGCATGAAATAAAAAACTAAGAGTCTGATGTTCCCAGATTGGAGATAACTTTCTGGGACTCGGATTTTTCTGAAGTCTCTAAAACCAGATTATACAGTTGAGGAGAATTTTTAACCTCCCAAACTTTCAGCAGGATCAAATATTCATAAAATGCCTGTAAAACACACCAAGAAAATCCCGAACGACCATCTAAAATTCCCCCTAAAAAAAAGTACATATAAACAAACCGAATCAAAGGTCTAAACGGTAAACGTAAGGATAAATCTTTTAAGGCTCGTCGTCGTTCAACTTCCGAACTTCCTAATAATAAATCCTTCCAATTCACGGTTCCCGTCTGTAACTGTCGCAGGGTTTCTACTGCTTCATCCGTTGAGTAACGATTGTGTTTGTCAATCCAACGGGATAACCCTTTACTACAGGTGTAATGGGGATAGGTTTCTCGAATAAATCCGGTCGGGCCATCACAAACTTCCCGTTCCGTATGACCATAATCGGTAAACCAGACTTTATCCTTGCGAAACAAACGCATTTGATACCGGGGATATTGGGTACTACGTCGAATCCAATTCCCTAAAAATATCACCCGTTCAGCGACATAATATCCAATATATTCCTGACTTTGAATCGCCTCTAAACATTCTGCAAATAACTCGGGAGTCATCCGTTCATCGGCTTCTAAAATGTAGACCCAATCGTGTTTAGTCGGAATTTCCCTTAACATCCAGGTGCGCTGTTTTCCATGACTTTCAAAACCATGTTGTAACACCCGAACCGGATACTGTTGGGCAATTTCAATGGTGCGATCTTGACTAAAGGAATCCACCACAATCACGTCATCTGATAACGATGCCGACTTAATACAATCCGCAATATCAATTTCTTCGTTGGCGGTGAGAATATAAATTGAAAACATGAAAAATGATAATAGGGAACAGGGAACAGGGAATAGGGAATAGGGAATAGGGAATAGGATTAATAAAATCTTGATTTTATTTCTGCCACTGATAACTGATGACTCTTACACTAATAACTGATAACTGATGACTGATAACTGTTAAGCTGTTGGTGTTTTGCGCCGATTTCCACCGCGTAAAATTCCCAAACCTTTGAGTCCTGTCCAACCCAAAGTAATATAACCAATGGCTAACAATAAACTACTAATTCCTGTTCTCAAACTCGATTTTAAGGATTGAGTTTTGGCTTGGGTTTCTAGTTCTTGTTTGCGATCGCGAATTTGACCTAACAATTGTGTGGGTAAATTATCCGCCTGTTGATTCAAAAAGTCCTCAACCGCCTTGGGATTAGATTTAGACTGTTCTAAGATTTGTCTAACTTCCGGCGGAAGATTGGGGTTAGCAAGGGCTTGATTCAGGGCTTCAGGATTTTGTGATAACCCCGCAAATTGATCTTTAAGCTGAGTTTTTCGTTGCTGAATTTGCTGCTGAAATTGCGTACTCCCGATTTGGTTTTCCAGTTGGGTTTGAGCTTGAGTCGCTTGTTGATTAATTTCTGCGAGGGCTTCGGCTCTAGCTAAACGGGTATTATTTAGATGCAAAGGAAATAGTAAAAGATACAATAACCCGAATAAACTCGCCAGCAATGACACCCAAAATCTTAAACTCGCAAAGGGTTTAGCCGGCTTGATATTGCCTTCGGTGGCAGCATCCATCCAAAAAGCGATAAAAACTAAGGCCATGCCCACCATCGGGACAATACCTCGATCTACTAAATCACTGGCAATACTAATTTGCCACCCTCGATTGAGAAAATTGGGTGGAATCAAAAGTACCAGAAAATCCACTAGGGACGAAAAAATTAAAATAACTCCAACCAGTTTCAGAATGAGAGAGGTTGCGGTAGAAAATTGACGGCTAGAAGTAGCTTTCATTGAATGATCCGTAAACTAAGTTATGATCTCGATTTGCGCTTGTTGATATTTTCCCTAACCCTAAGTTTGTAGGGCTGGCTCGGAAATGTTCGAGACAAAGATCAACAAACGTTACAATTCTAATCGGTTCAGACCTCTGGATAGACTGACTTGAGTAAATTCCCCCTCCCCCATCAACTGGAATGACTGCTTATCTTTACACCTTAACCGAATTACAAGAAGACATCACCTTGAATCCTCAACGATGGCGTCCCCTGGTTTTTACCAATGGCTGTTTTGATTTAATTCATGCGGGTCATGTTCGCTATTTACAAGCGGCTAAAGCATTAGGGCGATCACTCGTTGTCGGATTAAATAGCGATTTATCCGTCCAAACGATTAAACCGCAAAAACCTGGACATCCCCAGCGCCCCATCGTCCCAGAAGCACAACGGGCTGAAGTCCTAGCCAGTCTCAAGCCCATTGATGGGGTAGTTATTTTTTCCCAAACCACCGCCGATCATCTGATCCAAACCCTGAAGCCCGATATTTATGTCAAAGGCGGTGATTACACCCTAGAAACCTTACCAGAAGCCCCGATTGTGCAAGCATACGGGGGTCAAGTTGCCTTCATTCATATCGAAGTCCCCTCCTCCACCAGCGCCCTGATTCAACGGATTCTCAACGGTTAACTATTGCCGGGTACTTGTACAATAGTCAAGGTTAAGAATTCCATACCGATTCTCAATTACCCAATGCCACGCCCCCTATGACTGACCTGACCACTTCCCCCCAACAAAACCCTGCCATGAGTGCCGATGAATTGCGCTCTGGGCTTTTTGGTGCCTCGGAAAAGGCTCAATTCCAACTATTAGAAACATTAACCCAAGGTGGGGAAACGGTTTGGCAGGTGTTAATGGAATTTTTATTAAAACAACAATCTAATCCCCCTAGTTTAATTAGCGGTAAGGTTTATCAAATTTTATATCAGGCTCATCCCACCGATGAAAAAGTTGGTACTTTTTTGAAAACCCATTTTCCGACGGGAATTGTTCCCTTAAAATCCGATACCGGAATAGATTATATCCCCCTACAAACCTTACTCGCCCAACAAGACTTTTTAGAAGCGGATAAGTTAAGCGTCCAAAAACTTTGTGAATTAGCCGGAAGTTCTGCGGTACAACGAAAATGGCTGTATTTTTCCGAAATTGAACGCTTCCCCATTGCGGATTTAAAAACGATTGACACCCTTTGGCGTATCCATTCCGAGGGTAAATTTGGCTATTCTGTCCAGCGAGAACTTTGGTTGGGTGTTAATAAAAATTGGGATAAATTATGGCCTAAAATTGGCTGGCGTGAAGGTCGCAATTGGACACGCTACCCCCAAGGATTTACCTGGGACTTAACCGCCCCGAAAGGTCATCTTCCCCTCTCTAATCAATTACGAGGCGTTAGGGTCATCGAAGCCCTCCTCTCCCATAAAGCCTGGTCACAGCCTCAATAATCAGCAGCTAAGGCGGGAAAAACCACAGAAAAGCCATAGTAGGAAATTGTTGAGAAGTGTTAAGCTAATTGATTATTTAAGCGTTGACTATGATTCCTGCTGTTCTGATTCAAAATCTAAAAAAATCCTATGGCAGCGCGTGCGCCGTTAAAGATGTCTCTTTTGATGTCCAACCTGGGGAAATCTTTGGTTTACTTGGGCCAAATGGAGCCGGAAAAACCACAACCCTACGGGCTTTGTGTACCTTAATTACCCCCGATGCTGGGCGTTTGGAGGTTTCTGGTATTTCTGTGGTCGATCAACCCCGTCTTGTTCGTCAACGCCTCGGTTATGTGGCCCAGGAGGTCGCTTTAGATAAGGTCTTAACCGGGCGAGAGTTATTACAATTACAAGCGGCTCTCTATCATATCCCTCGCGCTAATATTGCCGAACGCATTCATCAAGTTACGGATTTATTAGGATTACAAGATTGGTTAGATCAAAAAACCGGAACCTATTCCGGGGGGATTCGTAAGCGCTTAGATTTAGCTTCGGGTTTACTCCATCAACCGGATTTATTAGTATTAGATGAACCTACTGTTGGTTTAGATATTGAAACTCGGGTGGTGGTCTGGAATTTTCTCCGTCAATTACGGGAAAATGGCACAACAATTTTAATTACAAGCCACTATTTAGAAGAAGTGGATGCTTTAGCTGACCGGGTAGCAATTATTGATCAAGGATTAGTGATTGCCTTGGGTACTCCTTCGGCTTTGAAAGATCAACTCGGAGGCGATCGCATTACCCTCAGAATTAGAGAATTTTCCCCAGTTGCAGAAGCCGAAAAAGCTAAATCTTTATTACAACCCTTACCTTTTGTACAGGAGATTATTATTAATCCGGCTCAAGGCAATTCTTTAAATTTAGTAGTTCAAACTCAAAGTGATGCTTTATTTACAATTCAACAGGCGTTAAAAGATGCAGGTTTACCCACCTTTGGGATTGCCCAATCTCGCCCCAGTTTAGATGATGTTTATTTAGCCGCCACGGGTCGAACCTTACTAGATGCTGAAATAGCGGCTTCTAGTAATCGAGATTTGAAAGCTGAGAAAAAGAAAAGTATGCGCTCTTAGTAAGATTTCGGTAATTTTTTGTACAATCTAATCAAACAAGCTCTGATCGACATCGTTAATTGCCAAAACCTTAATAATCATGAGTAGTTCAACAACATCTGTTAAAATTTTAACCCCGAATCAAACGGTTGATCAGCAACCGAATTTAGTGGGGGAATTTCTGCAAGAAACTATTGCCTTAACCCGTCGGTTATTTATTCAATTACAACGCCGTCCTTCCACCTTAATTGCGGGGATTATTCAACCGTTAATGTGGTTGGTTTTATTTGGAGCTTTATTTCAAAATGCCCCTAAAGGATTATTTGGCGGAACTCTTAATTATGCTCAATTTTTAGGGGCGGGAGTCATTGTTTTTACTGCCTTTGCCGGGGCTTTGAATGCGGGATTACCGATTATGTTTGACCGAGAATTTGGCTTTCTAAATCGGTTATTAGTTGCCCCTTTAGTCTCTCGATTTTCGATTGTTTTAGCTTCGGCAATTTATATCGTTACGTTGAGTTTAATTCAAACCTCGGTTATTATTGCCGCCGGAGCCATTTTAGGCGCGGGATTACCCGGAATTGCCGGATTAAGTATCATTACCCTAATTGTGTTTCTCTTGGTTTTGGGGGTAACGGGGTTAAGTCTGGGATTAGCGTTTGCCTTACCCGGTCATATTGAATTAATTGCGGTAATTTTTGTAACGAATTTACCCCTTTTATTTGCCAGTACCGCCCTGGCTCCTTTATCTTTTATGCCCCATTGGTTACAGGTGGTGGTTTGTCTGAATCCCCTAAGTTATGCGATTGAACCCATTCGTTATCTATACTTAAATCAAGATTGGGCCTTTAATAGCGTGGTCATGGAAGCCCCCTTTGCTACGGTTACTTTTGGCGGTGCGTTATTAGTATTAATCGGGTTTGCTACCGTGGCTTTACTTTCGATTCAGCCCTTATTAAAGCGTCGTTTTGCTTAAACCGACCCATCGGTGTACAAAATTTTTCTGCCTATTAGTCCCCCCAACTTTTGGAAGATTAAACAATCTTAGGGGGGAATATCTTTTTCTAATTTTCAGAAAAATAGCTACAATGTATGAATCTAAGTTTTTATAGTTATTTTTGAAATCGTGAGGTTGTAATCATGGAATTTAAAGCCTTAAAATCGGCTTTGGGGGTTTTCTCATTAACTGCCGTGACCGCCGTAATTGGAGTTTTGGGATTAACTTCTGCCAGTTTCGCCCAATCCACTTCCGTCAACCCTTTACAAGAGTTTCAACGTTCTGATAACCCCGACCCCCTCAGTGGTGAAAATAGTGGGAAAACGATGTTAGATATTATTCATAATTCCCGGTTAGGGGGATTTAATATTGATTATGAAGCGGTAGGCAATCAACAACGCCAAAATATTCAAGATGCAGCGGCTCAATTTCGTGAAAAACAACGTTTACTTCTCCAGCCACCTGAAATAACTGAACCCGCAACTGATTCTACTAATCCCATAGAAGTTCAACCATAAATCAGTTATCAGTTATCAGTCATCAGTCATCAGTTATCAGTGTTAAGAGTTAATTAATTGACGAATAAATCCCCAAAACCCAAAACCCATTACCCATTCGTAATTCGTAATTTGTAATTACCCATTACCCATTACCCATTACCCATTACCCATTACCCATTACCCATTACCCATTACCCATTACCCACTT
>NZ_LR735074.1 GCF_900009265.2 Planktothrix paucivesiculata PCC 9631
AATTTTCGAGGCTATCCAAGCCAGTAAGGGGTTTCAGCCTCTAAAATATGCAGTTTAAATGCACAACAGCTTAAGAGTTTCTAAAAATGTCTGAAGTATTGAATATACTAACAGCAAAATTGGCAGTCATGGGGGCAATATAGCAAGTCTAAATCAGTTATACAAATCAACAATTAAAGGGTAAAATAAAAGTTCAAGAAAAAAAGGGGGAAATAAAAATGTTAGATATGCCAGAAAATCAAGAATTACAAGAAAAATTAAAAGAATTAGAAGAGTATATCTCTAATATCAAAAATGTCAGGGAATGGAAAAGAGGTGAAGCCGTGAGATTGAGATTAATACAGAAAAGCTATGAAGAAATTCAACAGAGATTAGGAGTTTCAATCAGTTTTATTGCCAAGAGTCAGAAAAAATACTTAGAAAAAGGAATTCCGGGATTAAAGTTAGGATGTCAAGGTTCAAAAAGCTATTTAACACCCTCACAACTGGAAGAAATTGAACAGTGGCTAATTCCCTTAGAAAGACGAAACATCTCCGAGTTAGAAAGGCATCTAATCGAAGAGTATGATGTGGTATTTAAGTCCCCAGAAAGTTATTATAAAATAAGGAGATGATATCTGTAGTTACTTGTGGGGAGACCGAGAAAATCGAGAAGTTATTCAAGTTGAGAATCAGCGCAATAGACAGACTTATTATGGAGCTTTTAACTTGTGGACAAAAGAATTTATTGTCTCTCCTTATGAAACCGGGGATGGAGAAAATACGGTTAAGTTTATATCGGAAATTCAAGCCCGTGATCCACAACATAACTCCAAGCAATAAACATTATCCCTACGAGCAACAACATCAAAACCTGCGGCACTCCCAATTTCTATCCGTTAGCGTAAGTTTCTGTACGATTGCTACACAAACGCCTTATCCCTCAATCTCTCCTCCAATACCCCTGAAAAAATGTAGAGTTTCTTCATAAATACTTCAAAATTTTTCGGTTTAATTAAAGAAAATTCATTCGAGGTAGTTGCAACAGTAGAGCGACTGTCCATTGAGTTATTAATATTTCTTTCCCCTGGACTTCTGGCGGTTGCCGCGTTACAAGCGTCTAAACCATTAGATGGAGGAACAATTATGGCTACATTTACAGGATCACCGTTTCAAGGAACTCTATTAGGCACCAATAAAGCTGATACCTTTTCTGGCCAAGTGACAGGGAATGCGGAGAGTGCTACAGCCTATGGTGCGTTTAACGCTCAGATTGATGCGGGTAATGGCATTGATACTATTACGCTGATGGGTAAAGCTGGTGCCTCTGGAGTTGGTTATGGGGCTTACAACTCAACTCTTAATGGCAATAACGGGAATGATATTATCAAGATTTCTGGTATTGGAAGCAGTTCTGACGATATTGTCTACACAATTGATCTCAGAAATAATGTTTCTTCTCTGCCTCCATCTCCATTCCTATCTTTTGTCACTCCCCCTGAAGACTTTAATCATGATGGATGGCTTGAAACAGTTCTCAAGATCAACCTTGGGCCAGCATCCAGTAATCCCTATGATGTTGCTGAATTTGAGGTGCAATATGATGGAG
>NZ_LR735140.1 GCF_900009265.2 Planktothrix paucivesiculata PCC 9631
GAAGGAGTAACAGAAATGCTGGAATATAATGTCCAACTTTATAGTTTGTTTAAGTTGTTAGAGAATCCGCGAGTGATTTATGTTGAAGATGAGGGGACTGACCCTGACCCCTATACTGGATTATTCATTACCGGACTGAGTTCTGATGGCGAAACAATTTATGCCCAGGCTTTGTTAACTCAAACCTAATCTTTCAAGTTCTCCCTCTAAGTTTTGGCAGTTTGGCACTAAAAAAGACTACTAAAAAAGACTATGGATCAGCGAATCCGTAGTCTTCTTTTTATGGGATTAATCAAGCATTAA
>NZ_LR734987.1:0-2141 GCF_900009265.2 Planktothrix paucivesiculata PCC 9631
GGGGTCGTCGAATAACAAAGTCTGCTATTATGCTATTGCCATAATAATCTTCAATAACGCTATTGGTTTCGAGAGTTGCTCCTGTTAGAATATCAAGTTGAGATTCAATTAATTTGTTGAGAACTTGTTTAAGGATAAAGCGGTCTTTGATTGAGGTTTTGATAGTTGTTAGATGCGACATTATTTTACTCCTAAGTTAATGATTCATTAAAGACTTCGATAAATACTTATCAGCTTGATTCAGATAGAATTGATGTTTGAGAAGCAGCATCGTAATTAGAAAAAGAGTTAGAATCAACAAAATTATTAGAATCCTTGCCATAAATTATCCTCTTGATTGATTTCTTGATTAATTTGTTGATGATATTCAGGTAAAAGTTTTTGAGATTTAATTGTACCAAGGTCTAAATCTTTAGTAAGTTCAGTACAACTATTACCAGAGCCATTCAGAACTTTTTCAGTGATTGTGCCATCGGGATTGATGGTAAATTCAACTTTGTAATATTGCATTAGTTTTTCCTGATTACAGATATTATCCCCTAATTAATTACTGGATTTGATTAAGGGATAAAACTATTTAACGTTCATCTGGCAGTAGCAAAACTTTGTTTTCAAAGTAAAGCTTAATTTCACTCATGGGGAAATCAGTAAATGGAATTTGTTGACTAACTGCTGGTTTAACACCTAAGACTGGTGTATCTTCCCAACAAGTTAAAACTGCTTTCTTAGGTTTCTTAGGCTTAATGAATTCGTGATTATTCCCAACAACTAAAAGCCAAAGTTGAAAATCTCGAAGTCTTGAATTTAATCGAAGTTTATGCTGATAGGAACCGATAGCATCTAATAACCAATAGCATTCAGCATTTTCAGCTAGAAAGTTAATTCCATCTGTATAATTAAATCCGTGAGAATGCTTGTAATAGTTTTCAGTTCCACTGAATTGACTTAATTCCGTTTTTAGTTGTTCTGCTGTTAACATTTGATTTTAGATGAAACATCAGAATCAAAAAGCGGTAGCTCCCCTAATTAATTACTGGATTTGATTAAGGGATTAGTTTTTAATTGCTATTAAATTTCCCCAGATTCTATGCTTCAATAGAAAAACCGTGATCGATAAAAGGATGACCACCTCTATTGAGGAAAATCCCATCAATAGCTATCTTGCCACCCTTCTCATTTTGAAAGGCAACACTATAGGTAAAATCATATTCGTTTGTAGAGATTTCAACATTTTCAAAACAAGGAAAACCCGATTCATTCATGCGTTTAATTGCATAAGCCAGCAATCGTTTTGTCTTTCCTTCCGAGATTTTCTCTCCAGATGGGGTAAGAAAAGTATAACTTCTTTTATGCAAATCATTGTACTCCGTTCTCTTATTGTTTACGACAGTAGAAATGTTCATTATTCTCCTTATTTAGTGATTTAGTGTAATCCCCTAATTACTTAATTTTAATTAAGGGATTAATTAACTTTTAGTCTTCAGGAAATCCCTCAATTCTTGTATAGTCACTGACACAGGCATTACACCAATCTAGGTAATCATCAGTGGCTCCATGACACCAAGGAACAAGTTTGTGGCAACGGTAGCACTCAAAAATCATCCCAGATTCACACTTTTTACACTCACAACCTCTGGGCGGTAGCCCAACTATTTCTAGCAGGTTTTGAGATAAATTGAAAATTTGTTTATTCATGTTTAGTTTACTAATTGTTGTTGAATTTCAGCATAAATTTCATCAGAAACCCCCCATAAACCAGGTAGACCCCGTGCCACAATTGGTTCAGAAAGAGGCTTAATATCAGTGAGTTCCCAGGCATAACGTCCAGGTTGCCAAAACCCAGTTAATCGTTCAATTTCTGATTGTTCATTAATTAATTTATCGGTCATTAAATGAATATCTTTCAAGGTGGCAATGGCGATAATCTTCTGCTTATTTTTACTAAGGTCATCCTGAGTAATTCCTAATTCATCAAGAATTTCACTTAATCCCAAAGGATAATCAAAAGGATGAACCGATTGTTTTCCTGCGTGAATTGCCAGTAATCCCCGATAATTCCGTTGCCAATCACGAGTTTCGTACCGTTTCTTTCCTGTGACTAAAAGACTAGCCCAAGGTTCTTGTATTGTTAATGCTTGCAT
>NZ_LR734987.1:8891-11460 GCF_900009265.2 Planktothrix paucivesiculata PCC 9631
AGGACTCCAAAGAAGTTCTTTTTAATATCAGCTAGAAAATACGAATTAGGAATAGCAATATTTGGAATTGATATCACCGAGTCGAAACAACTTCAAGAATCCCTGAGAATCTCAGAAGAACGCAACTTGGCTTTAATTAAAGCTATTCCAGAAGTTTTGCAACATTCGGAAATTAGGAGAAACAACAATGGGTTAGAAAAACTAATAGAAAAATTAGTAAACGAACCTTTATTTTCGGGAACGGGAATCAAAGAATTATCTCAATCTCAAATTGAGAAACTTGTTAGGCTTGAGGTAGAAATTCGTGAGGCAGGAATTAGACTTAAAGAAGTTGAGAAAAACCTCTATATTTCAGACCGCGCAGTTCTTCCTAGGGTTCGGGAACTGGAATTAGCTCAACGAAAAGATGAAAAGCAATGGGAAGATTTAGAATCTGATTTATCGGGACTTAGGACTTTTGGCAAAATCATTACCGGAACTCCAGGCGGAATCAGGACTTGGATTTTAATTATAAGTTTCCTGATAATTTCTTCAACTTTTCTTATTGATTTAGGAATTAAATTCTATGGGGTTAATTTGATTCAAAATAATATAGAAAAATACCAACAATTCCCCAAAGAAAACCCATGATTTTTGTGAGAGATTTTTAAACGAACAACCTAATTGTAATGGGTGATAATTTAATTAATTAAAATCAAGTAAGGTGAACATGAAAGACTGGGAAAATAGCATCAATGTTTGGACAGCAAAAATCAATATTGGAGATTATTTACCTGGAAACCTAATAAAAATTTGTGAGTTTGCTAATCGGTTATGTTTTCGTCCTGAACTGTCATTGAGTGCCTTCTATACTGTTGTTAGTTCGCTGGTAACAGTTGGCTCAAAAATTGACGCTTTGGATTCTACAGAGTTTGACCAGACACAGGGGATATACACCGCTATCTGTGCCGTCCCAAGCCAGAAAAAATCACTTTTAATTAACAAGATTGCAACCCAACCATTACGGGAATTACAAAGAAAAGCCTCTGATGATTTAGCCAAAGAAATGCAAAAATACCAAGCTGAATTAGATGACTGGGAAGACGATAAAAGCCTTCCGATGCCTGAAAAACCTGTGATGCGGCGTTATTATATCAACAACGCTTCACAAGCCGGGTTCCGAAGCTTATTGAATCGACATGGTAAGAAAGGATGGGGAATTATTGTTATCTCTGATGAGTTAGCAAGAAGTTATAAAAATAATTCAAAATCCTATAACAGTGGGTTAACTGAAAACTTGCTTTCTTACTATGATGGACACGGAAAAATTGAGCTTTTAAAAGGGGATTACGATGAATGTTTAGTGTCAATTTTGGGAGGGATTCAACCCCAAGTGGCGGCTGCATATAACAATGGAACTGATGATAATGGTCAGTGGAGCCGGGTCAACTTTATTAACCAGCCTAAATCACCATTTATTATTCCAGATAACCCACAGGGTAAACTCGATATCACTCCATTGTTAACCGGGTTTTACGAAAAAATATCCAATCTTCCAAAGTTAAAGTTAAGGTTTACATCGGAAGCTGAAAAATATTTTGCGTTGTTAAACAATGACTGTGAAATAAATCGAAATCAAGCCCGGACTGAGGCACTAGAGGCACAATGGAAAAAAATGCCCGGTAAGATTGCACGGTTTAGTTTCCTAATCCACGTTGTCGAACAAGTTAGCCAAGGTTCTAGTGTTGCAATCTTCGTCAACCTGGACACATTGAAAAAAGCTGCGACACTGGCTTACTTCTATTTTGGTGAGGCACAATCCTTATATTAACAATTAACAATTAACAATTATCAATATCCTTATAAGAATTTACCTAAATTTACATGAATTTGTTCCAATAAAACCTTATAAAACTGTTTGAAAACTGACCAAAAGTAGTTCTAAAAAAGATTGACTTGTATTAATAATTGTAATAGAATAATATCAGGAGGATAGCTTATGAATTTCTTAGATATTCGATTACTTAACAACGAGGATTTAGTCTATATTGCAGCATTAATCCAGCATATAAAAAAGAATCCAAACTCTAAATCTAGTCGGTTTTCACAGAACCTAATCTTAATAACTATTGGTGCAGTTTCAACAGATTGTTTTGAAGAAAGTGGGAAGTTAACTTTTAGTTCTGGTTATGATGATTTACTTGAGGATTTTATCGAGAACTTCATGCAGCTTTACCCACATTATTTTGAAAATAATAATCCCGTCTTTTCTTTAGTAGTTTGTTCGATTATTGATTTAGGGTTGTAGAGAATTATGATAGAAAAACTAATCTTTCCATTGCCACCAAGTTTGAATAAAATAATAGCATCAGCCAGAAGTAATCCGTATAAATCAGCAGCAGACAAGAAGGCTTGGACAGAAGATTGTGAGGCAATTTGTTTGGGAAAAACTCAATTTCATAGTAAAGTTTGGTTAGAGGTCTATTGGTACTTAAAAAGACAAATTGACCCAGCAGATAATTTGCCAGCAACCTTAAAACCGATATTGGACGGCATGGTACGGGCGGAAATAATTGTTGATGATTCAATG
>NZ_LR735075.1 GCF_900009265.2 Planktothrix paucivesiculata PCC 9631
ACTTGCATGTGTTAAGCAGACCGCCAGCGTTCATCCTGAGCCAGGATCAAACTCTCCATTTTGAAGAATCTGTTAGCTCTTCTCTTGACTAATTTAATTAGTCATGTTATTTTTTGAGTCATCAACTTTACAGTTGACTCCTCGTTTAGTTTTTTGACTAGGAGTTTGTAAATTCGACTTTCAAACGTATTCTTTTTTCTAGGTTCGGCGCGCTCTCGT
>NZ_LR735141.1 GCF_900009265.2 Planktothrix paucivesiculata PCC 9631
TCATATTCATCTTCAAACATTCTTCCCGCCAGTTCATGAGTTTTTAATTGATGCCATTCTGGTTCGATTTCATTCAATTCAGGGCTATAAGCAGACAGGAAGAAAAATTCTAATTTTTTGTCTTGCCACTCCCTTTCTTTTTCTTGTATTTTTTGACTTTTATGGACACTGTAGTTATCTTGAATCAGTACGGTAATTTGTCGAGTATTTTGAAAATGCTTTTCAGCTTTTTCCGCTTGCCAATCTATAAA
>NZ_LR735057.1 GCF_900009265.2 Planktothrix paucivesiculata PCC 9631
GTAATTGTAGTTGTCCCGGCGGTATTACCGTTACTCAGACTAAGTTCTAGGGTTTCGTTAGCTTCAACAACAGTATCACCCAGGATTTCGACCGCAATCGTGGCAGTGGTGGCATTGGGAGCAAAATTAATCTTACTGCCCGTAGCACTGACTCCACTACCACTGACCAGAACGTTATTGTAATCTGTACCAACGCTGGCGGTGCCTCCTAAACTGAAATCAACGCTACTGGCCTGTTGAGTCTCCCCGTCCCGGCTAATGGTGAAACTGACGACTTGGCTACCTGTATTCCCTTCTGCAATCTGGGTGCTGCTGCCAATCACATTGTAGGTAATATCATTATCAACAATTTGGGCATTCACCGCACCAATGGGTCGGGTGGTGGGATAGTTAGGGGCTGTGCTTTTAGTAATCGCGTGGGTAATACTACTGCTGTGATTATGTTCAGCAACACCATCATCAATCGCCCTGACCGTAATAGTTTGGGGAGTGATGCCCGTGGTGGGGGTGAAGTTGACGATTTGAGATGGGGCAAAGTTAACGCCGTCTAAGCTGATTTCGGCTTGGGCATCGGAGGTAAGAGTAACTTCGACATTCCCCAGGGGTTGAGTATTTAATTGTATTTCATAAGTATCTGTTTTTCCGGCTTCTGTGAGATTGGTACTGCCTCCCGATTGGGTAATTGTGACTCCAGGGATGTCGTTATCGGTGTTGATGACATCGACATCGGCGAGTTTATAGTTGTTGTAGGTGCTATCGGCACTGATGACGGGGGTACTGAGAATTTTGTAGGACTGATCTCCGTCGGCAGCTAAATCGTCTACCCCGGTGGCGGTGATGGTTTGATAACTGTTCCAGTTAGCGGGGGTAAAGGTGACGGTGGTGGGGGCGACGGTACCTTCGGCGGTGTTGCTACTACTGAAACTGAGGCTGACATCGGCGCTGGGTTGACTCAGGAGGCGCAGGTCAAAGTTGGCTTGACCTCCGGCTTCGCTGGTATTGCCACTGATGGGTTGAATTTGAAATCCGGCGCTGTCGTTGTCGATGATGGTGAAACTGTCTGTAATGTCTGGCCCTAATACGATTCCAGCGCTGGGGTTACTAATGGTCAGAGTCGCGGTTTCGTCGATTTCGTCGAGGTGGTCATGAACAATGGTGAAGGTGACTTGTCCACTGCTGCTACCGTTGGGAATGGTGATTTTGTTGGGGACTGGTGCGATGAAATCGGCTAGACTGGCATCTCCACTTAACACCAGGTCTAGGGTTTGGTCGCCAATAACGGCTGCTGCTGCGGTGGCGGTGACGGTAATACTGGTTGTCCCGGCTTCGCTGCCTGTGGTTTGGGATAGGAAAAGGTTGACGGGGGGAATGGCAGGTGGAGCATCAACGGTTTTGAAGTTCCAGGTTGTATTGCCACTGATACCAGTATAGGGATTTCCGGCTTTGTCTTGAATGGCGGTTGGGGCAATTTCTACATAATAGTCTGTACTTAGGGCTAAGTCGGCGGTGGG
>NZ_LR735124.1 GCF_900009265.2 Planktothrix paucivesiculata PCC 9631
AAAGAAAAATTAGGGATAAGTGATAGAGAGACAGTAGAACAAATCAAAGAAAATCCCTACTTGCAGTATTTTATCGGGTTGTCAGAATACAGGAACGAGGCTCCATTTGATGCCTCAATGTTAGTGCACTTTCGGACGAGAATCAATGTAAATTTAGTGAATAAAGTCAATCGGGTAATGGTCAAGAGAATGCGAGAGGCAAGTCCCGAGCCAGCCCCCGAAAATCCATCAGAAGTTGAAGAAGGAAGTCAGGGAAAAAACCGAGGAAAATTAATAGCTGATGCCACTTGTGCGCCTGCTGATATCACGTATCCGACGGACTTAAAAATCTTAAATAAAGCCAGAGAACAAACGGAAAAAATCCTTGATATTTTGCATAAGAGTCGTCAGGATAAATCAGAGAAGAAACCCAGAACTTATCGAAAAACGGCCAGAAAAGATTACCTAGAAGTAGCCAAACAACGCCGACCTGCGCGGAAAAAAAGACGAAATGCAATTAAAAAACAACTGCAATATATTAAACGAAACTTAGGACATATAGACCAAATAATCGCCAATAGAGGGAGGCTGGATGAATTGAAT
>NZ_LR735058.1 GCF_900009265.2 Planktothrix paucivesiculata PCC 9631
GGGGTAAAGACAAGATACGCGCAAAATTTAGCACGACGTAAAGTTTTGTAAAGTATTCATGTATTTATTGCTTTCAAACATTGCCTAGTTTGACTCAAACTGGGCAATGTTAAGTAGGTAGGCAGGAAGAAACAAAAGTATGTAAAGATAAATAAAGAGGGAGAAGAAATCTACCGAGGTGATGAAAATATGGGTGCTCGTTTAAGGGTATTTCTGACTGGTGAGCAAGACAAAACCCTGTTCAAGCTCAGAACAGCAGATGTGCCACAAAAAGTTAAAGACCGAGCCGAAGTGATTCGCTTAAACTCACAAGGTTGGTACGTCGAAAAAATAGCAACTTATTTCAATTGGACGGCACAGACTGTCAGAGAAGTGTTGCACAAATGGGAAAAGGACAGGATCTGAAGGGTTATGGGAACAACCGGGTCGCGGGGGGAAAGCCAAATTGAATTAGAGTGGCAACATCTCAAAAAAGATGAACTATCAGGACAAACATTTGAGGATGAATTAGACCTGGCTTATGCGGTAATTAATGGTATTCAAGCTAGGGCAGAAAGAGGAAACTACAGTACACAACGGATGAAATTTCACTCGGAGCCACAACCAAGTTAATTTTTCGTTACATACTTGTCGATTTTCTCGCCCACCTACTTAACTAGGGCTTGCTGAAAAAGTAACAGAAAAGGAAACGAATGATTAACTAGCTAATGAAGTCAGAAGGTCAGATAAG
>NZ_LR735125.1 GCF_900009265.2 Planktothrix paucivesiculata PCC 9631
ATAGCTATTCAAGTGATAATCCTTAATCCCTTGATAGCCACTATCTTGTAAACTATCAGTTTGGGGGTGAAAATGAATTTTGCTTTTTTTGAATAAGCTGAAATCGTGGCAATGTCCTTCTCCAAAATCTGTACAAATAATCTGTTTAGTTTCTGGCTCAATTACTAACTGAATTTTGAGCGTGTGATGTTTTTTCTTTCCTGAGTAA
>NZ_LR735056.1 GCF_900009265.2 Planktothrix paucivesiculata PCC 9631
TCTTTATCTGCATAAGACATTGAATTGCTCCTTAGTGAACTATTCCCTCAGCAAGCACTACCTTACTACAAATCCGTAACTAATGCTGCGTGAACTAAGGTTGATTCACAGATTCTACTCAAATTTGATTTTGGATGAGCGGTTGTTGATTGATCCAGTGGTTTCTTGATAGAAAAATTAACAAGTGGCTCAAACCTTTACACCGAAAAGGTTTTACTGGCAACCTTGCGGCTCGTGTCAATTAAGTTGATTGCTACTCTCTTGGACAAATCTCAAAAGCCAAATCGTGACCATAAAAGCAAACATTAAACTCCGCAAAAAAATTCATGTGTCCAAGAATCACTGGTACATCATTTAATTGAGTCCAAGCAAACGCCAATAGCACAGGCGCGAAAGACGCAACTGAACCAGAAACCACCAAGCCCCGCGCTTCATTACTTGCTAAATTTCCACTCATCGGAATCGTCACATTTTGCTCCTCCCAGATACCCCCTAATTGCAGACCAATTTCATAGGGCAAAACATTAACACTCGCCCCTGTATCCAACAGAGCCATCACTTCCACAGAGCGATCGCCTAATGTTAGTATTAAAGGAATATAGGGCATAACTAGCCATC
>NZ_LR735126.1 GCF_900009265.2 Planktothrix paucivesiculata PCC 9631
CTTGACTATCAAGACTGGAAACCTTGACTCCTTTATCATCACTATAGGTGACGGTGAAGGTGTAACTATTATTAGTTCCTAATGTTCGGGTACTATCGTTGGCCGTGGCGGTGGCGGTGGGGGCGGTGGTATCGACGGGGGGAGATTCAACGGTAATACCGAATGTATCTAATTCACTACTAACAACGGTGTTATCACTGGTATCCCTAACTTGGCTGGCTTCAAC
>NZ_LR735061.1 GCF_900009265.2 Planktothrix paucivesiculata PCC 9631
CTTGAACATCGAGAAGAAAATCGGTTAAAAGCCAAACAAAGGATTGTAGTCGAACATTTAATAAGACTGATAAAAATTTATCGAGTTGCTTCCGAAAGATTTCGGTTAAAGAGCCAAAATTATGAAGCAGTAATCTTGACAGTATGTGGACTAATAAGATGGCGAATAGGAGCGATTGTATTATCATCTAAGAATTGCCCAGAATACTTTTGAAAAATGATTGAATATCAGAAATAAAATTCATTAATTATTATTAATGTAACTGAAAAAGCCTATGAATCCGTTACTTT
>NZ_LR735131.1 GCF_900009265.2 Planktothrix paucivesiculata PCC 9631
TGGGTAGTCGCCGAGATACGTGCAAAATGGGACACTTTGTAAACAAATATTGCAAAATGTCTTTTAATGATTTAAAAACTTGCCCAAAAATGGTACTGAAACATTCTAGTTTTTGGATACTTAAATCCACTGTTAACACTATTCAGTCTTTCAAACTTGCCCATTTATGACCTTTTTAGGGGATGTTTTACAAAAGAGGACACGCGGAATCCAGTGTTGAAACAACGTAAAATCGTGGATTTTAAACATTAACGTTACAAAACTTTACAACGTGTCCCATTTTGCAGGTATCTCGGTGGCTACCCTA
>NZ_LR735062.1 GCF_900009265.2 Planktothrix paucivesiculata PCC 9631
GGACATCTGAATGTTTAAACATTTCAAGGACTGCAAATCACAATATCTGCTGTCCTTATTTTATAGGTTTCTGAGCCTTTAAATGCTTAGATGTTTAAATGTTTAGATGTAAAGATGTTTAAATGTTTAATCAGTTCCCAAAACGGGATAGGCATTTTGGTCGGCAAACGGCATCGCTACGCTAACACCATTGACACTCTCAGGTCTGAAGACACTGAGTTTTCAAGCTCCCAGACT
>NZ_LR735132.1 GCF_900009265.2 Planktothrix paucivesiculata PCC 9631
TGATTATTTCCAGATTCTGCTAATACTTTACCATAACTAGTTAAAGTTATTATATTATTAGGTTCAAGTTGTAAAGACTGCTCAAAAATTTCACAAGCTTTTTGATTATTTCCAGATTCTGCTAATACTTTACCATAACTAGTTAAAGTTATTATATTATTAAGTTTAATTTGTAAAGACCGCTCAAAAATTTCACAAGCTTTTTGATTATTTCCAGATTCTGCTAATGCTTTACCA
>NZ_LR735059.1 GCF_900009265.2 Planktothrix paucivesiculata PCC 9631
AGTTTCGGTGAACTCCACCAACTCGAAACCCCATAGTTTTTGGTGGGATAGTAGGTATTTGCCAGTTGACAAGATAGTGCCATTTTTGTTGTCCTAAAAATCAACTTTATGATACGATAATACTATCAAATTACCAGGTAAAATTATGGCTGCGGGGAAATTAAGTTTCACTCAAACTGAGTTTAGAATCCGAGAAGATGGAACTTATATTGGAGCTAAAGTT
>NZ_LR735133.1 GCF_900009265.2 Planktothrix paucivesiculata PCC 9631
CACGCAAACTCGGAATATTAATCAATACAATTATGCTTTGTTTATTGCTATTCAATCCTTACTTTGTCGGGAAAAATATGAAGAAATGAAAACCAAGCGCCAGAAAACCAAAGAGGATTTAGCCCAGGAGCGTCATTATGAGATTTCTTATCGTTATGGGGTTGAAGTCTCGCCAGAATTGGTGTTGAGGGATATGGCGGGGGATTATCCTAAGCTGCGGTTACATTATTATTTACTGCATCCTGAACT
>NZ_LR735060.1 GCF_900009265.2 Planktothrix paucivesiculata PCC 9631
ACAACTAGCAGACAATTTGGCTCCAAATTCTACTGACGTTCCGGCTTTTCCTCGGACAATTGGACGAATATGGGGTTGGCTTAAACTTACGATTCTGTCGGAAATACTTTGTTTGTTATGATCATACATCCATTGCTGTTGACGATAAACTTCTGATACCACTAATAAACTCTTATATTGTCTGTCATTCAATTCATCCAGCCTCCCTCTATTGGCGATTATTTGGTCTATATGTCCTAAGTTTCGTTTAATATATTGCA
>NZ_LR735134.1 GCF_900009265.2 Planktothrix paucivesiculata PCC 9631
AGCAACTCAAAATAAGGTTTTTAAACGCAATCTTAAAATTCTGCAAGAAATTGATTTAGAGTTATCAATAGATTTTGATGAGCAACTGACTCCCAAACATACTCAGACTTGGGCTAAATTTGCTGCCCGAGTGAATGCAGGTCAATGGAAATTTAGAAATACTTTAGTTAGAGAATTACAAGCGGAAGGGCATTTAATTGAAGTCTCAGAAGTTGAGAAAACCGCTTTAGAATGTGAGCGTTTATTAGGTGAAGTTTTAGACCCTTTAGCTCAAGTTCCCGAGTTCACTGAACAATTAAAAGGAACGGTTCAAAAACTCCATCATTTAGAACAAACTGCCAAAAATCAC
>NZ_LR735065.1 GCF_900009265.2 Planktothrix paucivesiculata PCC 9631
ACTTATGCTTTCACCGCTACAGCTACCGATGCCACGGGTAACGTTTCTAGTGCTTCCACGGCAGTTAACCTCACCGTAGACACCACCGTACCGACGACGCCGACAATTACCAGCAGTGGCAGTACCAACGACACCACCCCAACTATTACGGGTACAGCCGAAGCCAATAGTACCGTTGACATCCTGCAAGACGGTATCAGTATCGGCACTGCTATCACCGATGCAAC
>NZ_LR735127.1 GCF_900009265.2 Planktothrix paucivesiculata PCC 9631
CCCAAGAAGGAACAGGATTAGGATTAGTAATTAGTCGTCAATTTGTGCAGTTAATGGGGGGAGATATTACGGTAGAGAGTGAATTAGGAAAAGGGACAACTTTTCAATTTTCGATTCCAGTACAATTAGGTAAAGAATTAACTAAAATTGAACAAATTAATTCCCAACGGGTGTTAGCACTAGCACCCGAACAAGCGACTTACAAAATCTTGACGGTAGATGATAAAGCGATTAATTGCCAATTATTAACAAAATTACTTTCCCCTTTAGGATTTGAGGTTAA
>NZ_LR735128.1 GCF_900009265.2 Planktothrix paucivesiculata PCC 9631
TGTTGATGTGGATTCGGTTTTGGGAATGTTGTCAACGGTAGAATCTGATTGTTTTTGGAGAGGGTTATAATTAGGAATTTCTGGTGTAATAATATCTGTGGAATCACTACTGTCTGGGGGATTAATTGCGGAATCCGGTTGTTTTTGGAGGGGGGTATAATTAGGAATTTCCGGTGTAACAATATTTGTGGGATTAATTGTGGAATCTGATTGTTTTTGGAGGGGGGAATAATTGGAAATTTCCGGTGTAGCAATAGCAATATCCGTGGAATCACTACTTTC
>NZ_LR735063.1 GCF_900009265.2 Planktothrix paucivesiculata PCC 9631
GATGGCACTCTGGTTCACACCCTCAAAGGCCATGAGAGTAATGTCTGGGGTGTCGCCTTCAGCCCCGACGGGAAATTCATCGCTTCTGGGAGTAGGGACAAGACGGTGAAACTGTGGAAACTTGATGGCACTCTGGTTCGCACCCTCAAAGGCCATGAAAGTTCTGTCATCGGTGTGGCTTTCAGCCCTGACGGGAAATTCATCGCTTCTGCCAGTGCTGACAACACGGTGAAACTGTGGAAACTGGATGGCACTCTGGTTCACACCCTCAAAGGCCATGAGAGTAATGTCTGGGGTGTCGCCTTCAGCCCCGACGGGAA
>NZ_LR735129.1 GCF_900009265.2 Planktothrix paucivesiculata PCC 9631
TGCTCAGTGTAGAGAGATGAAATGCAGTTCAGAAACACTGAAGATTGCAGAGAAACTGGAGTAGTAAATAAAAATGAGGTCAAGCCCTCGGTCTGTTAGTGTGTCTCGGCTACATCCATCGCTGGACTTCGACCTAACACCTATAAACGGGTGTTCTGCCCGTGACCTTACCCACAAAAAGTGGTGAGAGCAATCATCTTGAGGTGGGCTTCCCACTTAGATGCTTTCAGCGGTTATCCACTCCGCACATAGCTACCCTGCGTTTACCGTTGGCACGATAACAGGTACACCAGCGGTGCGTCCTTCCCGGTCCTCTCGTACTAGGGAAGGCTCCTCTCAATGCTCTTGCGCCTGCACCGGATATGGACCGAACTGTCTCACGACGTTCTGAACCCAGCTCACGTACCGCTTTAATGGGCGAACAGCCCAACCCTTGGGACGTACTTCCGCCCCAGGTTGCGATGAGCCGACATCGAGGTGCCAAACCTCCCCGTCGATGTGAACTCTTGGGGGAGATCAGCCTGTTATCCCTAGAGTAACTTTTATCCGTTGAGCGACGGCCTTTCCACACAGTACCGTCGGATCACTAAGGCCGTGTTTCCACCCTGTTCGACTTGTAGGTCTCACAGTCAAGCTCCCTTATGCCTTTACACTCTGCGAATGATTTCCAACCATTCTGAGGGAACCTTTGCGCGCCTCCGTTACCTTTTAGGAGGCGACCGCCCCAGTCAAACTGCCCCCCTGAAACTGTCTTCAACCCGGATTCACGGGTTAGAGTTAGAATTCTAGCTCTACTAGAGTGGTATCTCACCGATGGCTCCATCATCCCCACAAGGATGACTTCAAAGCCTCCCACCTATACTGCGCAAGCAAAGCCCGAACCCAATTCCAGGATACAGTAAAGCTTCATAGGGTCTTTCTGTCCAGGTGCAGGTAGTCCGTATCTTCACAGACAATTCTATTTCGCCGAGTCTCTCTCCGAGACAGTGCCCAGATCGTTACGCCTTTCGTGCGGGTCGGAACTTACCCGACAAGGAATTTCGCTACCTTAGGACCGTTATAGTTACGGCCGCCGTTCACCGGGGCTTCAGTCATCAGCTTTAGCTTGCGCCTGACCGACTTCCTTAACCTTCCGGCACTGGGCAGGCGTCAGCCCCCATACTTCCTCTTACGAGTTGGCGGAGACCTGTGTTTTTGGTAAACAGTCGCCTGGGCCTCTTCACTGCGGCTTACTTGCGTAAGCACTCCTTCTCCCGAAGTTACGGAGCCATTTTGCCGAGTTCCTTAGAGAGAGTTATCTCGCGCCCCTGAGTTTTCTCAACCTCCCTACCTGTGTCGGTTTCGGGTACAGGCGTTGGTAAATTAACGGTTTTAGGGCTTTTCTTGGAAGCTTGATGCTCTCTACTTCCCCTTCGTAAAGGGTCGGACTCCCGCCTTAGCTCAGTCTGTTTTCGCCAGACCTCAACACCTCGTACGGTTGCACCGGTAACCATCATCCGGCTAGCACACACCTTCTCCGTTCCCCTGACCAATTTACCCACGGTACGGGACTATTCGCCCGTTGTCCATCGACTACGCTCTTCAGCCTCGCCTTAGGCCCTGACTCACCCTCCGCGGACGAGCCGTGCGGAGGAACCCTTAGGGTTTCGGGGTGTAGGATTCTCACCTACATTTTCGCTACTCAAGCCGACATTCTCACTTCTGGTTCGTCCACACCTGCTTCCGCTAGTGCTTCTCCCTACGCCAGAACGCTCCCCTACCAATACAATAAATCATATTCCACAGCTTCGGTACACCACTTAGCCCCGTTCATTTTCGGCGCAGGAACGCTTGACCAGTGAGCTATTACGCACTCTTTTAAGGTTGGCTGCTTCTAGGCAAACCTCCTGGTTGTCACGGCATTCCCACCTCCTTTCTCACTTAGTGGTGATTTGGGGACCTTAGCTGGTGGTCTGGGCTGTTTCCCTCTTGACGATGGAGCTTATCCCCCACCGTCTGACTGGTTGCTCTTCCTCTGGGTATTCAGAGTTTGTCTCGATTTGGTACCGCTCTCGCAGCCCGCACCGAAACAGTGCTTTACCCCCCAGATTTTTCCGCAACCGCTGTGCCTCAACACATTTCGGGGAGAACCAGCTAGCTCCGGGTTCGATTGGCATTTCACCCCTAACCACACCTCATCCGCCGATTTTTCAACATCGGTCGGTTCGGACCTTCAATTGGTTTTACCCAAGCTTCATCCTGGACATGGTTAGATCACCCGGGTTCGGGTCTAAAAACAATGACGACTTCGCCCTCTTCAGACTCGCTTTCGCTTGGGCTGCGACATTTTCTGTCTTAACCTGCCATTGCCTTTAACTCGCCGGCTCATGCTTCAACAGGCACGCGGTCATCCGTTAAATCGGACTCCCACTGCTTGTAAGCTGACGGTTTCAGGTTCTATTTCACTCCCCTTCCGGGGTTCTTTTCACCTTTCCCTCACGGTACTGTTTCTCTATCGGTCACACAGGAGTATTTAGCCTTACCTCGTGGTCGAGGCGGATTCACACGGACTTTCACGGGCTCCGTGCTACTCGGGATTCAGCTAGGCTCTTTGAGTTTTCGACTACAGGACTTTCACCTTCTCTGGTGCAGGTTTCATCTGCTTTGTCTAACTCTCTAAGTCCAGTGTCGCTGTCCCACTACCCCAATCGGTAAACCGACTGGTTTAGGCTGTTTCCCTTTCGCTCACCACTACTCGGGAAATCGCTTTTGCTTTCTTTTCCTCGGGCTACTAAGATGTTTCAGTTCGCCCGGTTCGCTCATGCCCACCTATTTGATTCAGTGGGCTGTTTTTGGGTTGCCCCATTCGGACACCTCCGGCTCGTCGCTCGCTTCCAGCTCCCCGGAGTTTATCGTCGGTCGCCACGTCCTTCTTCGCCTCTGTGTGCCAAGGTTTCCACCGTCAGCCCTTTCTATCTTGACCACTTTCTCTTTTTTCGAGAATTTCTGTTC
>NZ_LR735064.1 GCF_900009265.2 Planktothrix paucivesiculata PCC 9631
CCGATAGTTTGATTGATTATTCCAAATCTCTAACCTTTCAGCATCAGAAAAACCCGTACCGACTCTTGCAGCTATAGGAACGCCAAGGATATTAGATTGAACAGATATTTTACCAAGGCTTTGAGAGTATTTGCCAGTACCTTTAAAGAAACCCGTACAAATAAATATGTTTTTCTCAAAGTTCTTGACTTTCAATAAATCATTACTTCTACCCTCGTAATAAGCCCTATCAGGATGCCGTAAGATTGTACCTTCGTTTGATAGACCATTATCTTTATTGAATTGATTCTGAGCTTGAATAGACGTGGGATTATTTTCAATCAAATTATAGGGAGTAGCGACAATAATTGATTGATCAGAAGGGATAACCCCAGGAATAGTATCAATCATTTCTTGAGTATTCAGCCATTCCCTAGTCCCAATTGAAAGGATAGCAAATATATGGAATTGTAATCTTTGTTTTTTAGTTAGATCATATCTTTTACCACCTCTAACGATACCAGAGATGACATCAAAAGGTTCACCAGGAATATAAAG
>NZ_LR735130.1 GCF_900009265.2 Planktothrix paucivesiculata PCC 9631
CAGGACTTACGCAAGGACGCTATATATAGCGCATTCAGGATCAGGCGATCGCTTGATTCAGACAGAAGGGCGATATGCGTCCGGCACGCTACGCGAGCGCGCTTATAAAAAGAGAATTAATCTGTGTTTGAATTGATAAGTAAACTAAATAAAAGAAAGCTTGAGAGAGGGATGTTTAAGCTCTTGGCTCAGGTAATCTGCTAACAAACTAGCTTTTAACTGATAGACAGTTTGAGAAACTTTCTTAGCCATACGAGTCAGAAAAACCCAAACTAATAAAGCGC
>NZ_LR735046.1 GCF_900009265.2 Planktothrix paucivesiculata PCC 9631
TTGGTTCTTCAGTATCTAGTATGCTAAAATCATAGTTAATAAAATCAATAAAGACAAAAAATATATCTGGCGATGGCTGAAAATCTTTTTCCGGTTGACAGTTAAGCGATATGTGGTGTTAACTAAAATCAGAAAAAGAGTAAATTCAGGGTAAAGGGGTAACAATGGCTTCAAACAGGGAAATTAAAATGCTCACAGAACTTCTGGGGCTAGAAGGAGTAAAAGTGGGAACACGCCATCAACATAAAGGGATTGGAATAATTTTAGAGATAGAGACAATCCATCAGGAAAGTATCTGTCCTCGTTGTGGGGAAAAAAGCCATAAATTACATCAAAATCATCGATATCTAATTAAAGATTTACCTTGGGGAGAATCTCCAGTATTTTTGGAAATAAATAGACGACAGTTCAAATGTAAGAAATGTAAAAAGCCATTTAGTGAGGATTTAGATTTTGTCGGAAAAAGAAGGACTTATACAAAAAGATTGGCTGATAGAATCCTACAAGAAGTTTTAGAAAAGGATATAAACAGTGTGGCAAAAAAAGGGTTAGTCACAACAGAAGAAATAGAAAGGATGTTAAAAGACGCATCATCAGAATTGGCGAATTTTAAACCCACCCATTTAAAAAGGCTAGGAATTGATGAAATAGCATTGATTAAAGGAAAAGGAAATTATTGTGCAGTTTTAATAGATTTAGAGAAGTCGGAATTAATTGCCATTCTCGAAAAAAGAACACAAGAAGAAATCAAAAAAGTGTTGATGGGGTGGGGAAGAGAAGTGTTAGAAAAGATAGAAGAAGTCAG
>NZ_LR735113.1 GCF_900009265.2 Planktothrix paucivesiculata PCC 9631
GGAGAACCATCGGAATTGCTGAAACGGTTTTGGACACAGTTCTGGAATTTGTTGACTCGTGCCGATTGGAAACCTCGACTCAGGAAGTTGTTAAAGATTCCCCAGGCATTGCAATGGGTGGCGGAGGAACTGCAAACTCAGCCTATTCTGGAGGATATTTTCAGGACTATTGAGGGTTTGTTGGGGACAGATGAGGCCCTAAACTAATCCTGAACATTCTCC
>NZ_LR735047.1 GCF_900009265.2 Planktothrix paucivesiculata PCC 9631
AAGATGGCAGTCCTTCTAAACAGTCCAAATGTCGAGAAGTGTGGTTAATGCAAAAAGAGGCGGGGGAATGGAAAATTGCTCGTCAAATTCAAACTCTAAAGCCTTTCTAAATTACTAGCTAACCTTCATTTTTTGCCTGGGTGCATTTATTATTAACTTTCCCCATCCCGAATCAACACCAATTCCCCATTAATGTACTTTGTCCCTGGTGGACTCGGGGTAAAGACAAGATACGCGCAAAATTTAGCACGACGTAAAGTTTTGTAAAGTATTCATGTATTTATTGCTTT
>NZ_LR735114.1 GCF_900009265.2 Planktothrix paucivesiculata PCC 9631
GGAGAACCATCGGAATTGCTGAAACGGTTTTGGACACAGTTCTGGAATTTGTTGACTCGTGCCGATTGGAAACCCCGACTCAGGAAGCTATTGAAGATTCCCCAGGCATTGCAATGGGTGGCGGAGGAATTGCAAACGCTCCCTACCTTGGAGGATATTTTCAGGACTATTGAGGGTTTGTTGGGGACAGATGAGGCCCTAAACTAATCCTGAACATTCTCC
>NZ_LR735115.1 GCF_900009265.2 Planktothrix paucivesiculata PCC 9631
AACCAATGGTCAAAGATAGAGTAACGCCAGGTGGGACAATCAAAGACATAAACTCGTTGGCGAGTGCCGTCGGGGAGTTTAATTTGGCGCACACATTTGAGAGGTAGACCGATTTTATTGCGGAGGACATCCTGCACAATCCGCATCGGAGAGGCTTTACTATCGGGACTAATCCCCAGATAATCCCCCACATCTCGACTGAAGCCAACGACCTTATCCGCAAACTCCAGAATTTCCTCCGACTCCGAAGTAAACTCCCTATCTAGCTCCAGTAAACTATCAACTCCTAATAGTTTCAACACATGAACTTGTGCCGACAATAACTTAATATCCTGCAAACAAGCTTTTCCTTCCCCTAGTTCTAATTGTCTTTCTAAATAACGTTTATCCCGTTGATG
>NZ_LR735050.1 GCF_900009265.2 Planktothrix paucivesiculata PCC 9631
TTTAACTGACGAGGGGGTTTGGGGGAGCGATAAGTCCCACACTGAATTTCACAAAACAAAAAAACAACCACCAAATCAGTGTGGGTTACATGGACTCCCCCAAGTTAATTTTGGTCGGTCAATCCCGACAAAATTAACAATAATATGTTAGAGTATATCAAAGAGTTTTGAAAGTAACAATGTTTCAAGGGTATAAGTTCCGAATCTATCCAACGACTGAACAGCAGATTACCTTAGCCAAAAGTTTTGGTTGTTGCCGTTGGTATTGGAATTATGCCCTAAATTTGTGTCAAGAAACCTATAAGCAAACGGGAAAAGGATTATTCAGAAAAGCAATTCAAGGATTGTTACCT
>NZ_LR735120.1 GCF_900009265.2 Planktothrix paucivesiculata PCC 9631
ATTCAATTGTTTTAAGGGTTCTTCATAGCTAATTTCAAAAGTATTGGGATTGAAAATAATCAAAGGTAGTTTAGCTTTTCGTGCCATTGAAATAGTTAGAAAAGTTCCCCCAGTTGTTCGCCCGTCCCAGACCGCTAAACCGAGTTGTGAATTGTTAACAAGATATTGGTCACGAGCTTGCATAACGCCTGGTTGATATTCTGGGTAAAGGATTTTGACTTCAATCGCAGTAGCTAAGAGTTCTTCCTTATATTGACGATAGCCACTGTGACCTAAATAACTGGTGTATTCCCGTTCAGGACAAGGATAAATAGCTTTCCAACTTAATCCTCGTTCGCTCCAAATTTGTGCCGCTGCTTGGTCAACTCCCACAGCCATTCCTGATAGAAAAGTTGTGAATCCTCGTTCAATAGCAATATCGGTTAATTGATTAACTCCGAGTTCAGCTTTGGGTCGAATAATGCAACGATGTCCGGTAATAAACGCAGTGTTCATTATTAATTAGATAATCAAGAGCAATAAATTGAAGCGGTAGCAATAAAAAAAACCCTAACTAGATTAAATCTAATTAGAGTTTTATTGAAGTTAAATTAAACTTTTGTAGCCTTTGGATTCATTTAATTTCCAGAAGACTAAACTAAATCTCTCTGGGGTTAGGATTTTCTTTATGCTGTGGAGAACTTTGCAATTAAACTCGGTAATGTCGCCATCTCGAAGTAAATAATCTTGTTGTTCCGGTTCACCGTAAGTAAAGATTGCTTCGCCTAAATTAACACTAATTGCTTTAGGATTTGCATAGGTATGATCACGATGAAGATCAATTCTGCCATCACTGATTTTGCCATCAGTTAGAGAACCTCCAAAAGTTAATAAACCAATATCACAACCCGGATAAACTCGTTGACCAAAGTTATAGATTCTGTCATCAAAATAACCTTTGCTGAGTTGTCCGTTTCTGAAATCAACCTCATGGAAAAGCC
>NZ_LR735051.1 GCF_900009265.2 Planktothrix paucivesiculata PCC 9631
AGTCTGGGAGCTTGAAAACTCAGTGTCTTCAGACCTGAGAGTGTCAATGGTGTTAGCGTAGCGATGCCGTTTGCAGACCAAAATGCCTATCCCGTTTTTGGGAATTGATTAAACATTTAAACATCTCTGCATCTAAACATTTAAACATCTAAGCATTTAAACGGTCAGAAACCTATAAAATAAGGACAGCAGATATTGTGATTTGCAGTCCTTGAAATGTTTAAACATTCAGATGTCC
>NZ_LR735121.1 GCF_900009265.2 Planktothrix paucivesiculata PCC 9631
GGCTTTTCCATGAGGTTGATTTCAGAAACGGACAACTCAGCAAAGGTTATTTTGATGACAGAATCTATAACTTTAGTCAACGAGTTTATCCGGGTTGTGATATTGGTTTATTAACTTTTGGAGGTTCTCTAGCTGATGGCAAAATCAGTGATGGCAGAATTTCCCCCCATCGTGATCATACCTATGCAAATCCTAAAGCAATTAGTGTTAATCTCGGTGAAGCAATCTTTACTTATGGTGAACCTGAACAAAAAGATTATCTTCTTCAGGATGGTGACATTACCGAGTTTAATTGTAAGGTTCTTCACAGCATTAAGGAAATTATTACCCCAGAAAGATTTAGTCTTGTGTTTTGGAAATTAAATGAATCTAAAGGTTATCAAAGTTTAATTTAGCTTCAATAAAACTCTAGTTAGATTTAATCTAGTTAGGGTTTTTTTTAATGACTATTCAATGATTACCAGTCCCGAATAGACCTCCTTGTATTCAATCATTATAACATAATTAATAACTATTTGCTACCGCTTAACTTCGTTGCTGTTTCTTAATGAATAACCTAATGAATACTGCATTTATTACTGGACATCGACTATTTAATTATCCCTTCTATTACCCCAACCTTCATCAAGGGGTTAATCAATTAACTGATCTTGCTATTAACCGAGGAATCACAACTTTTCTAACTGGAATGGCATTAGGAACTGATGCTATCGCCGCTATTATTTGGGCTGAACGGAATCTAACCTGGAAAGCGATCTTACCCTGTCCTGACCAGGATTCAAAATGGTCTCTCAGACAGCGGGAGGATTATCACCAAATCTTGAGTAAAGCTTCTGAAGTCAAGGTTTTATATCCCCAATATCAACCAGGCGTTATGCAAGCTCGTGACCAATATCTTGTTAATAATTCCAGTCTAGGTTTAGCCGTCTGGGATGGACGAACAACTGGGGGAACTTTTCTAACTATTTCAATGGCACGAAAAACTAAACTACCTTTGATTATTTTCAATCCCAATACTTTTGAAATTAGCTATGAAGAACCCTTAAAACAATTGAAT
>NZ_LR735048.1 GCF_900009265.2 Planktothrix paucivesiculata PCC 9631
AAAGCCATCAGAGCTAAATTAACCAGCGCCGATTGGTGTGTGTGGAGCTACCTTCAGATGCTTGACCCTTATGGCGATCGCTTAAAAGAAACACCAAACCCAGAACAAATCGCAGCGACTGTCGGACTATCGGAAAGACAGGTCAGACGCTCAATGCACAAGCTCGAAGAAATGGAGCTTTGGGAATTCAAAATCGTAGATATGAAAAGCCGTAATCTGGCTACCGTCAAGTCTGGACAAAGTTGTCCACAGCAGGACAAAGTTGTCCGCAATAAGACAAAGTTGTCCGAGTCTGGACAAAGTTGTCCGAGCCAGGACAAAGTTGTCCGCAATAAGACAAAGTTGTCCGATTCAACGCCTGAAACCCTTACCCAGAGCGGGTCGGATTTTCCTCATACTCTTAAGACTTATAAAGACTTTTTTAATACTCTCTCAGAACCGGAGCGAGAGAGATTTTT
>NZ_LR735122.1 GCF_900009265.2 Planktothrix paucivesiculata PCC 9631
CCCAATCCCAATGATTTCTATCAAAATATTAGCAATAATTTAACTAAAGCAATTATTAATAATTCCCAAACCCTAGGAATTGCTGGAACATTTGACGCTCTATCCGTCGAACTTCTCCGTGAACCCGTTGGTGTTTTACCCTATGCTTTTGTTAGTCAATCTACTCAAACTGCCACGGGAAATTCCGATCAGCTTGTGAAACTTCAATTCCAAGATCTGTTAATACCTGTTCAGGGGGGAACGGTCGCAGATGCAACGATTAATATTAATCATGTTGATAATTTAGGAACCTTCCCCGATATTATTCCCCTGGCTAACTTTGCTAAAGATTTTCTCACAAATTATCCAAATCCTAACGATTTCTATCAAAATATCAGCAATAATTTAACTAACACAATTATCAATAATGCCCAAGCATTGGGATTAGCAGGAGCAGTGGATTCCGTCTCAGTGGAACTGCGACGTAGCCCCGGTTCAGTTTTATCTGATCCCTTTTTTAGTACATCAATCAGCAGTCCGACAAGCAGTTCTGACCAAGTTGTGCGGGTCGAAATAAAAAATCTGGGTATACCCGTTCAAGGCGGAACAGTTAGCGATGTTGTACTCAGTATTGATCAGGTTAACGGTTTAGAAAATTTCCCTAATATTATCCCCGTTACCAACTTTATTAAAGAGTTTCTGACGAATTATCCCAATCCCAATGATTTCTATCAAAATATTAGCAATAATTTAACTAAAGCAATTATTAATAATTCCCAAACCCT
>NZ_LR735049.1 GCF_900009265.2 Planktothrix paucivesiculata PCC 9631
AAAAAAGACTACTAAAAAAGACTATGGATCAGCGAATCCGTAGTCTTCTTTTTATGGGATTAATCAAGCATTAAGCAAAAAGTTGGGGTAGAACTTCAGAGGCAGATTTCCAACCGTCTTGTCCTTCAGTCCAGATTAGGGTATCGGGAGTGATTTTACCTTTGCCTTTCCCCCTCAATTGGGATTCAGGAATTGGGAGAGCAGCCCCATCCTTAACAATGTGCCAAATCCTTGATACTGCTACTGGTACTGGTGGCGGTAAAGCAGTTGGAATAGTCGGGGGAATCGGGGGAATCGGGGAAGTCGGGAGAGTTAAGGTAACAGATTTGGGATTCTGAATAGCTTTCTCGAAGGAGTCGAAGAACCGGACTCTAGGTTTAGTCCTAGCTTTAGCGATAATTTGTTCTCCGGTTCTAGGATTGCGAGCTTGTCGTTCCCCCAGTTCTTTAGGGTAAAAGACTCCAAAATCAACGATTTTGACTTCGTTGCCTGCCCGTAGTTCTAATTGGACAAATTTGATAAAAGATTCAAGGACTGATTGAATGGTAGCTTCACTAAATCCCGTCGTTCTTTCAATATAAGAGGTGTCTAGCATCTATCAATGAGTAATTTGTTAATTTGATTGTAATTGCATTTACCAAATTGGTCAACTGCTAAAAATATTTGAAACCTCTTGACACTCTAACCCTACTCCTGACGGGATTATGAGCTTAATTGTACCCTAAATATTTCAGAATATTGATTCAATTACTATCTATTTGCACCCGAAGAAAATACTAAACTATAGGGAAAGTCTCAGGGAAAAGCTAAGTGAATCTAACACCATTTCATATTAGCCCTACGAGTTTAATACCTGTTCTGACTGGATTACAGCAAGAAATCAGAATGCCACCCTATTGAGCTTAAATGTTTAAATGTTCAGACATTCAAATGTTTAAATATCTGAATGTTCAGACAACCAATTATCAACGAGTTGTTCAATGATTTGACTCATTTCCTCACCGTCTATTGTGGCTTGGGTTTTCAGCTTCCGGTGCAGTTCGCGTGGAAGGTAAATAGTGGTTCGGACATAGTTGGGGTCTTTGCTTTTGCTGAGTTTGTCCACACCGGATAAATCGTCTGGGGGTGTTGTGGCATCTTTGCCTTTGGCGACATTAAACAAATTATCAAAACGGCTCATGGTAATATCTCCAGTCCAACTTGTTGATAACATTGCCATGCGGCTTTGGAGTAGGGATCATTCACCTGGCCAACAGAAATACCTTCTAAGGCGGCTTTTTGAAACACTGCCAATCGTCTAATCCCCCCTTGAAAAATTGGGAGTCCGGCTTTTTGAATAGCGAGTCGGGCTTCGGAGCCACTGCGATTAGGTTTGGGGGGAATTACAGTCAAAAGGATTTTATAATTACTCTGAAGACTATGCAGAGCATCGACCATTTGTAATGTGGCTCGGATTGCTAAAGCGTCGGGAGAAGTGGGGAGCACCAATAAATCACATCCTTCCGCAATCGTTTTTAAGTCTTCGGGATTGGGTCGGGCTGGTGTATCAATCACAATATGCTCAAATTGCCTTGCAAACTTGACCCCTTGTTTCTCATCCACAACTTTCACAGGCAATGTCCCCCGACTAGCCCAGTCCAAAGCACTGCGGTTTAAATCTCCATCCACTAGGAGAGTGTCGGCTTTGGTTTGTAGATAAACTGCTAAATGCAGGGCAGTGGTAGACTTCCCTACTCCCCCTTTGAAAGATGCTACTGTTATAATCATCTGGACATCTGAATGTTTAAACATTTCAAGGACTGCAAATCACAATATCTGCTGTCCTTATTTTATAGGTTTCTGA
>NZ_LR735123.1 GCF_900009265.2 Planktothrix paucivesiculata PCC 9631
GGTGTAACAATATTTGTGGGATTAATTGTGGAATCCGGTTGTTTTTGGAGAGGGGTATAAGTAGGAATTTCTGGTGTAGCAATATCCATGGAATCACTACTTTCCGTGGGATTAATTGTGGAATCCGGTTGTTTTTGGAGAGGGGTATAATTAGAAATTTCTGGGTTAATAATATCTGTGGGGTTAATTGTTGATGTGGATTCGGTTTTGGGAATGTTGT
>NZ_LR735054.1 GCF_900009265.2 Planktothrix paucivesiculata PCC 9631
AAAAAAAAAGACTGGCGCTGGAAAAGAACAAAAGCCAGTTTAAAGAAAAAACAGAATCCCGAAAAAACAGCGAGCAAGAAAAGAGATTTGGAGACGTTAAAGCGTTATGAAGAAGAGGGTTTGGTCAGATTAAAATATTTAGATGAGGCAGGTTTTTGTTTATGGAGTCCTGTGAGTTACACCTATGTAAAAAAGGGGAAGCAGAAACAAATAAACCAGACGAAAAAGCGAGGAAAAAGATTGAATGTAATTGGAGTATTAGAAAAAGG
>NZ_LR735116.1 GCF_900009265.2 Planktothrix paucivesiculata PCC 9631
GAGAGATGAGTAAATTAAGAGACTATCTGGACAAGAATCCCCAGCAAGCAAAAAGGCTATTAGGGATGGAATACGAACAGCTAATAAAACTTATTCAAGCCGCGGAGTTATTAGAGCAAGAAAGACGGCAGGAACAGGAAAAAGCTAAGATCAGGTTGATTAAAGCAGGCGGGGGTCGTCACCAGAAATTGTCTGTGGAGGAACAAATCTTACTAACTCTAATTTATCTGCATCAGATGCCGACATTTCAAATGTTAGGGTTACAGTTTGAAGTGAGTGAATCAACAGCGAATGATATTTTCCATAACTGGATAAA
>NZ_LR735055.1 GCF_900009265.2 Planktothrix paucivesiculata PCC 9631
ACTAATTCTAAAAAATTGAAAACCCTTACAGTTCTTCGTTGAACTTCCGAGGCTTTACTATCAGATTTTATAGCGTGTTTACCGGTTTTTAAGTAAACATAAATAATTGCTATTTTTTCATAGAAAAGGCATTAGTTGTTAGTCGTATATTCGTGCGATATGTTCTAGCATCCCTCATCCTATTGGAAGCATATAATTGCCGGAGTCAATTGGAAGCATAAACCTGCCGAAACGGCAATATTATCCTTCCAATGACAAAGTAGATAACTTCATGTCGCACGCACTTGGTGTCAGCTTCGCTATTTCTACGCCTTATTTAACCAGTCATATCAAGCGTTTTGGCGATTATCGGATTGATCTCGATACGATTCCACAAGCACTAGATGAAAAGTTAAATTTAGGCTTCTGAGTAATTTTGTTACACAACTTTACATCGTGATAAATTTTGCGCGTATCTTGTCTTTACCCCTACTTAAGTCTTCAAGTTGTTCAACCGATAGAGCCTCCACCTGGGATTGTATCTCTGGCGGTAGCCCATCTGCGAGCCAAGAAAAATCTTGTAATTTATGGTAGAGTTGATTAAGAATAATAGCCAGAGTCGCTTCTTTACGAACAGTAAGCCTCGTTTGAGTAATCAACGCTTTGATATCGGCATTGAAAGAAATCTCTTGGGCAGCAATACTCGCCTCTTCAACAATCCTATTGCCCAGACGAATATTATGGCAAGCATCCCACTCCGTTTCTGCCGTCAACTCGGTTTCATAATGGATAACAATCCAATAACGTTTCAAGTCACTCATATAACTTAACCATTTCAAGGGTTAATACTTTAAACTCTTTAAAAGTAAGGCTAGAACATCAGTACAAAAAATACTGGTATTCAAGGAGATGCGGCAATGACATCAAACCTGTTCAACGAATTTATCGACGCCGGCCCAGAAGCCAAACTAGAATTGATCGAATCCAAGCTAATCGTCGGTAATACCCTAGTTGGCAGCCGTCTGCTACTCAAACAAATTCTCACCGGATGGGGAGCGCGGGCCGCCATCGCCCTAGCCCCCATACAACAATGGTTAGAAGCTCTCCGTCTTACCTATAACGCGCCCATTCCAGACAGTACAGAAGCCATCATTACCACCTTACAAACCTGGGCTGCCAGTTTCCCCTACCAACCAGAAGACCTGATACCCGGCTTTAGAGGAGAAGAAAACCATCACAATCCCATCCGCAGTTATATCAGCCACTCCTTGTGGGAAATCGCAGAAAGACTAGGAGGACAATCATTCAGCCGCGATTTTGTCATGCGCCT
>NZ_LR735117.1 GCF_900009265.2 Planktothrix paucivesiculata PCC 9631
TTTTAGGGAGACCTACTTTTGAGTCGAGTGCCCAATCCAAAAATACAGCACCCTCAAAAGTCATCCCAGGTCGTTACGAGAAGAATGAAAAACACAACAACAGCTTTCAAACTCCGAAGTCCGGTTCAAAACCTAGGACAATTCAGCACCTAGCTTCTGTAAATAAAAAAGAAGCCAGAATGCTGGACTAGCAAGTCCAGACAGAACCTTGAAAATTGCAGAGAAACAAAAACTGGCAGTAGTTCGTAGTTAGAACTCCCAGCCGAAGGAAAGGAAACTAACCCTAGGTGGAGAGAACTAACCAAACAAGAACAGAAATTCTCGAAAAAAGAGAAAGTGGTCAAGATAGAAAGGGCTGACGGTGGAAACCTTGGCACACAGAG
>NZ_LR735052.1 GCF_900009265.2 Planktothrix paucivesiculata PCC 9631
ATTCCATTGTCGGTTTTTCCGATTTCTCCGATGTATTGCCGTCCCACTCCCTCGGTAAAGTTCCCGCTTTTTCGATGTCCTGAATCATCAATAATTAGAGCAAATCCCCGACTAATCTGGGTTTGCCTACACTGATTCATTACCTCCAGCCGACGCTGATTCAGTTTCATTGCTGACCAAGGAGCTTCGGTTAAAAAGTGGTGTAATCGGTGGTAAGTTACCCCTACGGCGTTATT
>NZ_LR735118.1 GCF_900009265.2 Planktothrix paucivesiculata PCC 9631
TTAACGTGAGTTCGATGGAGTGCGATCGCGATAAAACAGACGACTATTGAGCAGGCGATCGCGATAAAACAGACGACTACTGGGCAAGCGATCGCGATAAAACAGACGACTACTGGGCAGGCGATCGCGACAAAACAGACGACTATTGGGCATATGATCTAATCAGTAAGCGTGGGAAAATAGAGATGTAACCAGCAAATATTAGACAATTAAGGAGGCTTTTATGGATCACAGAGCATCACACTTAGA
>NZ_LR735053.1 GCF_900009265.2 Planktothrix paucivesiculata PCC 9631
TTGTCGCTCTCAATTTGTCTACCGCTTACAAAAACTTCTTTGAGAAACGGGCAAGATTACCTCAATTCAAATCCAAGCATGGCAGACAATCAATCAGTTATCCCCAAAGTGTTAAATTTGAAGGGGATTACCTGAAATTACCCGGTAAAGTGGGGTTAATTTATTGTCGTCGCCACCGAGAATTTAAAGGGCTAATCAAAACCGTTACTATCTCAAAGAATCGTGATGGGAAATACCACGCATCGGTGTTAGTTGATGACGGTAAGGAAATACCTAATTCATCAACCAATGGAAAAGCAATTGGCATTGACTTAGGATTAACACACTTGGCAATCACCAGCGATGGAGATAAATATAGTAACCCCAAACACTTTGCTAAACATCAACGCAATTTAAAGCGAAAACAACAAAAATTATCTCGTAAACAAAAGGCTTGCACTGAGCGTAGTCGAAGTGGAAGTAATAGTAGACAAAAAGCAAGATTAAAAGTTGCCAAAGTCCACGCTAAGATTGCTCGTGGCCGAGAAGATTTTCTACACAAGCTATCCCGCAAGATAGTTGACGAAAACCAAGTGATTGCTGTAGAAAATCTAGGAGTTAAAAATATGGTTAAAAACCATAAACTAGCCAAGTCAATTAGCGATTGTGGTTGGGGAATGTTTGGTACAATGCTCAAGTACAAAGCCGAAAAAGAAGGGAAAACCTATATCGAAATTGATCGGTTTTTCCCTTCTTCTAAAACTTGTAACGTCTGTCTAAATCAAGTCGGTAGTTTACCACTTGATATTAGAAGTTGGACTTGCGAACATTGTCAAACTACCCATGACCGTGATATTAATGCGTCGATCAATATCAAAAATGAAGCCTTGCGGATACTTCGACTATGCTCAGTACAAGTTTTATCGTTGGGAACCAGCGATACTGCTAGTCTGAGGGGATGTCAGTCACCGGAACAAACTTCTGTTTCTTCTGATGCTATCCCCGTTGATGCTAGAAGCCCACACTTACTCGTAGAGAAGTGTGG
>NZ_LR735119.1 GCF_900009265.2 Planktothrix paucivesiculata PCC 9631
ATTCCCTAGGACGCTACGAAGAAGCCATATCCTATTACCAACAATCTCTGGAAATTCAACGAGAGATTGGGAATAGAGGGGGGGAAGCTGATTCTTTAAACAATTTAGGCAATACTTACGATTCCCTAGGACGCTACGAAGAAGCGATATCCTATCACCAGCAATCTCTGGATATTCAACGAGAGATTGGGGATAGATTGAGGGTAGCTATTTCTTTAAACAATTTAGGCACTGCTTACAATTCCCTAGGACGCTACGAAGAAGCGATATCCTATTACCAGCAATCTCTGGATATTCGACGAGAGA
>NZ_LR735102.1 GCF_900009265.2 Planktothrix paucivesiculata PCC 9631
AAATAATCTGTTTAGTTTCTGGCTCAATTACTAACTGAATTTTGAGCGTGTGATGTTTTTTCTTTCCTGAGTAATATTTTTTCTGTTTTTTTTTCGGTCTTTCAATAGCCGTTTCCGTGACATCCATCACTACGATTTCGGGGTAGCCAGAATCTTGAATTAATGCTTTCTTTCCCGGAATCCGAAACTTTCCTGTTTTCATTAAAGTTGATT
>NZ_LR735036.1 GCF_900009265.2 Planktothrix paucivesiculata PCC 9631
TGAAACCGAGGAAACTCGATTAGATAATTTAGCTAAATCGTTGCCCCAAGGAGCTTTTAGTGAAATTCAACTCCAACTGGAAAAACCCAAAACTGTGTGGGTAGCAACAAAAGAAATTGAATTATCAAAGTATGCAGGGAAGAAAGTAATAGCCATCGTCATGAATGCTGCTACTTTCGACCAAGCCAGTGATATTGATTATTTAATGACTAATGTTGAAGCTTCAAAAGCTACAGGAGAGTGGATAGTAACGACCTATTCACAAAGAAATTGGATAGAAGTTTTTTACAGGGAAGCAAAGGGCTGGTTAGGGCT
>NZ_LR735103.1 GCF_900009265.2 Planktothrix paucivesiculata PCC 9631
TCTCAAGATCAACCTTGGGCCAGCATCCAGTAATCCCTATGATGTTGCTGAATTTGAGGTGCAATATGATGGAGTACCCACTGGGATCACGGTCAATATTGGAGATTCAAGCACGAACAACGGCTTTGGTGGAGATGGGGCTACTCAGAGCAATGATGCAGAACTGAATATTGGAGGAGTTATAGGTTCTTCTAATATTTATAATGACCTGTTTATTTGGGCTCACGATGGTGCACCATCCCCACAATTGGAGCTTATAC
>NZ_LR735104.1 GCF_900009265.2 Planktothrix paucivesiculata PCC 9631
TGAGAGTAAAATTCGGTTGTAGCTTTTGTTTGTAGTCTTGATGGGCATTTCCCGTTTGGTTTGGACAGGCTTCTCTCCGAAATTCTAACCTCCGCAATATTTTGATTTTGGAGATACCCTATGTCTATTTATGTCGGCAATCTTTCTTATGATGTCACCGAAGAAGATCTAAGCAGTGTTTTTGCGGAATACGGTAACGTAAAGCGGGTTCAACTTCCTAAAGATCGCGAAACTGGTAAAGTGCGGGGCTTTGCTTTTGTGGAAATGGACGCTGAAACAGAAGAAGATAAAGCTATTGACGAGCTTGATGGAGCCGAATGGATGGGTCGGAACATGAAAGTTAATAAAGCCAAACCCCGTGAAAATACCGGTGGCAGTGGCGGCGGTCGCTCCTCCTATGGTGGTGGCGGCGGCGGTGGTAATCGCGGCGGCGGTGGTAATCGTGGCGGCGGTGGTCGCTACTAAGTAGCTTTTTGACTCCTTCGATGGGTATGGACTCCGAGGATTTCCTCGATTTGATATCCATAGGAGGGCTTAGGTTGCCATACCTGAGCTTTTGGGTTCTAACCATGGGAAGGAACTCAAATAGTATGGTAATGTTGAACGGGTTCAACTCCCTTAAAGATGGCGAAACCGTTCAACTAAAGGGCTTGGTAACAGTTAGATTTACAACCTAACCCCAGGCCGTGCAGAACCAAATAAACGCTTGTTTCATAGGTTATGCTAAAGTAATTAATGAGAGTAAAATTCGGTTGTAGCTTTTGTTTGTAGTCTTGATGGGCATTTCCCGTTTGGTTTGGACAGGCTTCT
>NZ_LR735105.1 GCF_900009265.2 Planktothrix paucivesiculata PCC 9631
TTGACGGTAGATGATAAAGCGATTAATTGCCAATTATTAACAAAATTACTTTCCCCTTTAGGATTTGAGGTTAAACAAGCCAGTAATGGACAGGAAGCTATTAATATTTGGCAAGAATGGCAACCTCATTTAATATTTATGGATATGAGAATGCCTGTAATGGATGGTTATGAAGCTACTAAATATATTAAGTCAACTACTCAAGGTAATGCTACCGCGATTATTGCTTTAACTGCCAGTGTTTTAGAAGAAGAAAAAGCGATTACTTTATCAGCAGGATGTGATGATTTTATGAGAAAACCCTTTAAAGAATCTACAATTTTTGAAATCTTAACAAAGCATTTAGGAGTCAAATATATTTATGAAAATATGACAGATGGGAATAGTAAAATAGGAGAAACAATTCATGAATTACCCCAACTAACTACAGAACAATTTCAAATCATGCCCCAAGCATGGCTGCTCAGATTATATCAAGCAGTTCTCGAAGCAGATGAGCAGCAAATCGTGAGATTAATCTCAGAAATTCCCGAAACCGAAGCTGCTTTCCCTAAAAGTTTGACTAAACTGGTGCGTCAATTTCAATTTGAGCAAATTATTGATTTAATCGAACCTTTAACAATGGACAATTGACAATCGACAAGTGATAATTTTTATAAAGAATATTACTGATTACTTAATGATGACTAGCGATCGCGCCGATAAAACCCCAAAAACTCGACAAATTCCCCTAAGATTACTG
>NZ_LR735045.1 GCF_900009265.2 Planktothrix paucivesiculata PCC 9631
TGTTGGAGCCACTCCACAAATCGAAAGGAAATCGCTGTGCGAAAGGCTTCAAGGGCATCAACAAATGTGTTTAAAGGTTTGTTAGCCCATCGACGCCTTAATCCTCCGGTTAAACTATGCCAGAGAATAGACCTCTTGCAAAAAAAATCTATGCTATAATGCCCAACTTTCACTTTCAGACTAAGAGTGTCAACTCATAATTATAAATGGCTGACAACAAATTACAACGAAGACCATAACGGCGACGACGATTTCGATAACGACTCGATAAGATCCTGAAAATTTTGAGGCTC
>NZ_LR735039.1 GCF_900009265.2 Planktothrix paucivesiculata PCC 9631
CAAGAAACTATTGCTGACAAGAACTCCGATGTTACGATTTTGTATTCAGATGGACACAATTTTAATGTAGCCTCAAATCAACTTCCTGACCAATCGGCGATGTATGCAGGTTTTCAAGGAGGAACTAAACTCCTAGCTGGTGATTTTAATGGCGATGGGAAAGACGATATCTTACGTCAAGAAAAGTCTGCTGATGGTGTCAGAGATGTGGAAATTATTCTAAGGGAAATGGTTTCAACTCTCCTATTACGCTCTCTAAATGGCAAGCGGCTTGTGTATCTAGTTTTCAGGGCGGTACTAACCTAATAATTGGTGATTTTAATGGAGATAAAAAAAGTGATATTTTACGTCAAGAAACTATTGCTGACAAGAACTCCGATGTTACGATTTTGTATTCAGATGGACACAATTTTAATGTAGCCTC
>NZ_LR735109.1 GCF_900009265.2 Planktothrix paucivesiculata PCC 9631
GCTTCCCTGTAAAAAACTTCTATCCAATTTCTTTGTGAATAGGTCGTTACTATCCATTCTCCTGTGGCTTTTGAAACCTCAACATTAGTCATTAAATAATCAATATCACTGGCTTGGTCGAAAGTGGCAGCATTCATGACGATGGCTATTACTTTCTTCCCGGCATACTTTGATAATTCAATTTCTTGTGTTGCTACCCACACAGTTTTGGTTTTTTCTACTGGGAGTTGAATTTCACTAAAAGCTCCTTGGGGCAACGATTTAGCTAAATTATCTAATCGAGTTTCCTC
>NZ_LR735040.1 GCF_900009265.2 Planktothrix paucivesiculata PCC 9631
TTGACACTCCTCGCGCTAAAGCGACGAGGATTCTTCGTTCAATGACTCGGCTTGCTGCAATAGGTTTACACCTAAAACAGTAGAGGCTAAGTCTCCCGAAGCGTTCGGATTAAAAATCCAGGTTCCGGTATGACCTACCGTACCCAAGGCTAAATTCAGAATATTAATTGCTGCATTCCAGTCTCTATCTAGTACAAATCCACATTGGCAAATATGTGTTCTAGTAGATAAAGATTTTTTGACT
>NZ_LR735110.1 GCF_900009265.2 Planktothrix paucivesiculata PCC 9631
TCCCTGAGTAACTCTCAAGAATTATCCTAAACAATCTTTTTCTATTATTGACTTTATTTATGACCACCTACTTAGCAAGATTTATCCGCAGTGCGATTTCCCTGATCAATGGACGTTTAGCAATGATTTAAAAGCAATGCTAAATGTAAATTTTTGAAAATAGATGAACCTAAAATTTATAAAATAAACTATGATGAATCCTGATAATATAATAACTTTAAATAACTATGGTAGAGCATTAGCAAAATCTGGAAATAATCAAAAAGCTTGTGAAATTTTTGAGCAGTCCTTACAACTTGAACCTAATAATATAATAACT
>NZ_LR735037.1 GCF_900009265.2 Planktothrix paucivesiculata PCC 9631
GGTTTTTTCAGCTTAATATTATATTCAACTCGCCTAAATCATCCCGTTGCCACGGTCATAGTTACTGACAGAATTGGCACTGGGTTTACCTTGAATCGTTGAGATATCGCCGGGTTCCGTACCCACTTCGTCAGAAACTCGATTCAACATTGATTGTTGACGGTTTTTGATCACTTGATGATGACGCATCATTAAAGCCCGAGCTTGGTTTTGAGTAT
>NZ_LR735111.1 GCF_900009265.2 Planktothrix paucivesiculata PCC 9631
TTCCCGAGTTCACTGAACAATTAAAAGGAACGGTTCAAAAACTCCATCATTTAGAACAAACTGCCAAAAATCACTTAGAGAAAGCTACGAAAACTCGGAATATTAATCAATACAATTATGCTGTGTTTATTGCTATTCAATCCTTACTTTGTCGGGAAAAATACGAAGAAATGAAAACCAAGCGCCAGAAAACTAAAGAGGATTTAGCCCAAGAGCGCCATTATGAAATTTCTTATCGTTATGGGGTAGAAGTTTCGCCGGAATTGGTGTTGAGGGATATGGCGGGGGATTATCCTAAGCTGCGGTTACATTATTATTTACTGCATCCTGAACTGGTTCATCAACGGGATAAACGTTATTTAGAAAGACAATTAGAACTAGGGGAAGGAAAAGCTTGTTTGCAGGATATTAA
>NZ_LR735038.1 GCF_900009265.2 Planktothrix paucivesiculata PCC 9631
GAATCTAATTAATTAAGGGTTTATTGATTAGGGTTTAACGAGATTCAACTTAAAACCTAATTGCTTCAATAGTTCGTAGAAGGCTTCGGGTTGCATTTTGTCGTGAGAGTCGATACCTCCTAATGGGGCTAGGGATTCAATACGATGAACAAAACTAACTGCTCGAATGATTATTTCTGCATAGGGCCGTTGCTCCTCATCCTTAATCAATAAAGCTATCTGCTTGTGATTCATTGCCATACTTCTCAAACACTTAAATTCTCGTGTTTGCTTTTCGTCTAATCGACTGTTCTGAATTTGATGCCAGAGATTCTCCCGAAAACTTTGGGGAGTATAGCCAAAAGTCTGAAATTCTTTCCCCATATCAACTAAATGTTTTCGGTTTTTACGAAGAACAGGGAAAACTATTTTGATGTTTAGAATTGGAAATTGAAAGTTAGTCATTGTTTGTTATCAAAAAACTTCATCGATTCTTGCGTTAGCATCTCACCACTAACTTTGAGGATAAAAAAAAGCCTTAATCTCACAAAGAGACTAAGACTTAATTAGTTAAGAGGTTTAGAAAGGTTTGGGCTCGTATTCGGAATCAGCTTCTTGATACTTTTGTTTCAGTTGATTAACTTTTGATTCAGTTGATTTAGATTCTTTGGCTTGATAATTGGATTTTTGTTGGTAATAATCTGAACGAATTTCCATAAGTTCATCTTCGGTATAACCCATGTCTTTGATGAACTTTTGGACTTTAGCTAAATCCATTTTGTTGATTTCATGCTTGAGCCATTCGGTTTTGAAGATTTCATAAAGTTCTAAACCATTGATTTCTTTACCTTCAATTCTCAAGCCTTTATTGGTACTCTTATAATGTTGCCAAGCCAGGATTCGGAAGCAATCTACAAGAATTGAGGTTGTTTTTTGAGCTTTAGTTTGAATAAGGATAGACATTGTATTAAGAAAAAGAAACAACGCCTATCTTTAGCGATAGCTACCCTATTCAGAAACTTTGAAATACTCTATACTCCAAATAGAATAAAGCAAAATTAGTTTTACTTTACGCTTCTTGGTTCGCCCCAAATAACAACCAGGGAATCTTACCCAAATCCCATTATTGGCAATGGCAAATATTATCCCAAATTTCCCAATAAGATTAGGATATTCGCCATCGGAATCTAAGCCTTTAATCTTGACTTTCTGATTCCTTTTGAGTTTTGGAAATAACGGTAATTGTAATTGAATGTGCTTGGATTTGGAACTATGGGGTGAATTTCTCATATAATGTTTTCTCCAATTGTTGAATTAATTCATTACTTCTTTCAATAAATTCTGCATAAGGAACTTTGGCGATTCTGAAGGTACGACTCATTGCCCATCGTTCATCAGAATCTATTTCTGGGCCGCATTCCCCACAATATTCTTTGATTTCGAGAGAAACGTTTTTAGCCCATATTGTTATCTGGATGTAGTAACTATTCATGTCATCGTTCTCTGGCATTATAAACTTAGAGAATCTTATAAACGGAATCTCTTTACCGTCTGGTGATTCCCAGGTATCTCGTTCTCCTTGCCAATCTAATGCTTGACAAATTTTGATTACTTTATCTCTCATTTGTGTTATCCTTAATTTGCACAGAATTGAACGCAATAGCAAAACCAATAACGTTATTCCCTTGAGTAACATTATTGGTTTGTTATTTGTTATTGAATTTATGATTGAAGTTCATTAAAGAGATTTAACAAACTATCAATGGAGAGTTCTTTAACTTTAAATTCAAAGGGAAAAGAGGGATTACGTTTAGAATCACGGAACTCCTGAATATGTCCCCCATAGAATTGAATTTGGTCATAGAGGATTGATTGTTCTTCGGTTGTCGAACCAATATAAGCAATAAAACTGGTAAATCCCGAATCAGAATCAGGAGCCTCTGACCAATTAAATTGATTGTTTTTGGTTCCACAAATGGTAATGCGATCGCTAAGTTCGACTGTAAGATAATTACCATGAGGACTTGATTTAATTACTTTACCTTTAATTCCTGCAAAAGTTATGGTATTCATTGATTTAGTTAAGAAACTTCATTGAATTATCGCGATAGCGACCTACCGCTCAAGTTATTTATTGGAGTGCTTGAAAAGCGGCTTGAAGCTGATACAGGTTTGCGTTTTCAAGATTGAATTGTTCCCGATACTCCCGCACAGTTTTGAGTTCAATTTCTTCAAGATTAACAGAAAGTTCGCAGTTGCGGGGAGCAAAGAGGTTGAAGCAATTGAGGTCATTAAATCCCTTAAAGTATTCGATTCGATAATTAATCCCAGATTCTTTAAGAGCTTGTTCAATTGCTTCCTGCTCGAAACAGCAAAAGCTCGAATACATTTCTAATTCAGTATTTGATTCAGTCATTTGATTTAGTTAAGAGAAACTTCATTAAATTCAAGCGGTAGCTAGAGCATTAAAGTTTCTAATTACCGCTTAATTGAATTAGATTTGAGCTAAGATTTCTCCAATTCTGTTGTAATCATCATCCCTTTCAGTTAGATAATTACCGTATCCTGCACCTGTATAGTAGAAAGTGTTCTCAGTCGGCATGAAGATAATGCAGTTGTGACCATACAAAGGAAATAAATCTTTTAAATGGGGTTGAATATTTTCTCGTTCCCATTTAAGTTTTGCATTCAGTCGGTCAAAAACACTGCCTTTGGATTTATCGGGTTCAGGTTTAGGAGCTTTAGAACCGAATTTAGGTGGAATTCTAATCATTGATTTAGTTCAAAAAAACTTCATTAAATTTAAGCGGTAGCTGGTAAATCCCAATTACTGTTTATTGATTTCTTGACCGTATTGAACTAATTTTTGAATCTCCCATAGACAGGAGCTACGCAGAATGTCAGTTTTGAGATTAAATTGTTCACGATACTTGAGGACAATTTCCATCTCAATAGAACGTAAATCTAAATCATTAGGTTCAGTAAAGAGATTGAAACAGTCAAGGGGTCG
>NZ_LR735112.1 GCF_900009265.2 Planktothrix paucivesiculata PCC 9631
GGCGATCGCATACCAATGATCATAGCAATCGCCCTAAAAAGTCCTAATTATTTATTTTCCCCCCAATGTTGGGGCCAGGGGGCTAGATGGCTTGAAATGTATAGTGTTTAGAATGATCAGGTTATGAAGGATTGATCGGCAGTTTTAGAGACTATTTCTCAAGCAGCAATATTTGCCCCCTAAATCCCCCAAAATTGGGGGACTTTAAGAGG
>NZ_LR735043.1 GCF_900009265.2 Planktothrix paucivesiculata PCC 9631
TGATCGCCTTTCTAATGACAGCCACTTTATCCAAATTTGCTAATAAACTGAGATGCGTTATAGGTAGTACCATTTACCGCAAATAGTTCAACCCCTTTGATTGTCTGAGTCCAGGCATTAGATTGTCCAAAAGTATCAAAGTGATTGCCAAGATTGTCGGTTGTTCCACTAATCAAGACATCTCCGCCTGAATTGGTACTAACTATCACATTGGTCGGTTTTTGTGTGCTGGGATCGAGTTGGAAATAATCGATAATCAAGTTATCTTTACCCCTTCCACCGTCTACAGTACCTTGACCTGTCCCAACAGTGAAAGTGTCATCTCCATTGCCACCAGATATTAGGGCATCTTTAATCCCAAAGTTAGTACCAGAAATATTAAGGGTGTCATTGCCATTGTCACCGCCTACAGATGACTGATACACCCCAATGCCTAGAGAGCTATCCAAATCCCGGAGTCGAATTTTAGCCTCACCAACACCAGATCCATATCGATAATTACCGTCAATCACTCGATTGAAAGCGGCAAAGATGTCATAATTAACAGGCCCTTCTGTATCGGCTTGACCGTTAAGACTATAAAGATAGGGTGAATCGAGACTACCTGATATTCCTGAGTTATTATTCCAAGCTAGAAACTCATCTTGAACAGTTAAGTTAACAGTGGAACCTTGACTCACCAAATCTGGTATAAGCTCCAATTGTGGGGATGGTGCACCATCGTGAGCCCAAATAAACAGGTCATTATAAATATTAGAAGAA
>NZ_LR735044.1 GCF_900009265.2 Planktothrix paucivesiculata PCC 9631
ACATCTCAAGGTGAAGTGATTTTAAGGGTTAATAGCCAGGAAAATAAAGAGAACCAAAATCAGACTTTAAATTTTCAAATTAGCGACACAGGTAAAGGAATTTCTCAAGCAGAATTAACTAAATTATTCGAGGCATTTTCCCAAACCGAATCAGGACGAGAATCCCAAGAAGGAACGGGATTAGGATTAGCGATTAGTCGTCAATTTGTGCAGTTAATGGGAGGAGATATTACGGTAGAGAGTGAATTAGGGAAAGGTACAACTTTTCAATTTTCGATTGTGGTACAATTAGGTCAAGAATTAACTAAAATTGAACAAATTAATTCCCAATGGGTATTAGCACTAGCACCCGATCAACCGACTTACAAAATTTTGACGGTAGATGATAAAGCGATTAATTGCCAATTATTAACAAAATTACTTTCCCCTTTAGGATTTGAGGTTAA
>NZ_LR735106.1 GCF_900009265.2 Planktothrix paucivesiculata PCC 9631
CGGGCTATCGGGAACAATTGACAATTTAGGCATTTTATTCTCAATAAATAAACTTGAACTTCTTATCTGTACTAAGTTTCAGCCGTTCGACGGGCTCACGAGAGCCGTTTCCTACCCGTATTTTCGAGATGTCCAATACCCTATTTCTCGTAGTTCTTGTCGCTGTCGCTGCTTTCGTTCCTGTGGGGTTTCCAAATAAATCCATTGCTCATCAATCGGGATGGCTTCAAA
>NZ_LR735041.1 GCF_900009265.2 Planktothrix paucivesiculata PCC 9631
CTGTTGCGCTCCTGTGAGTTCTACTTGTTGTTAAATAGTGAAAAAAAGGTTATAATAATTCCTAATCTAAGGTGATATTTAATAAGTTTAGATTAGGGCGATCGCTAATAGCTGGAAACACTTTATGGGTTTATAAATTACTTTCCTAAACAATGGTAATGTTTGAACGATATGAAGACCAGGGACATATTATATTTCACGGTGATTCTTTACCTATTTTGTCAAGTGAAATAACATCTGAATCTGTAGATCTAATTTTTATCGATCCTCCCTACAATATCGGGAAACAATTCTCAAATTTCCACGACAAATGGGAGTCTGATGAGGAATATGCAGTATGGGCTTATAAATTACTGGATGAGTGTATTCGGATATTAAAGCCCAATGGAACTTTATATGTGATGGCAAGTACCCAAGCGATGCCATATTTTGATCTTTATTTAAGAAATAAAATAGTAATTCTGAGTCGCATTATATGGCATTATGATAGTTCAGGAGTTCAAGCCAAAAAATACTTTGGATCAATGTATGAACCCCTACTTTATTGCGTTAAAAATAAGAGTAATTATGTATTTAACTCAAATAATATTAAAGTAGAAGCAAAAACAGGCGCACAAAGAAAGTTAATTGATTATAGAAAATCGGTTCCTAGTCCCTATAATTCGGAAAAAATACCCGGAAATGTCTGGTATTTTCCTCGTGTTAGATATCTTATGAAAGAATACGAAAACCATCCTTCCCAAAAGCCTGAAGCATTACTAGAGAGGATAATTCTTGCTAGTAGTCAGGAGGGTGGTATTGTACTTGATCCATTTGGAGGTACATTTACATCAGGTGCGGTAGCCAAACGATTAGGAAGAAATTCTATTAGTATAGAATCTCAAGAGGAGTATCTTAAAATTGGTCTGAGGCGAGTTCTGGGATGGCAAGAATATAAAGGGGAGAAGCTATTACCTCCACAGAAAAAACAGACTAGAAGAAATAAAAACACTCAAAATTTTGATTTCATTCAACAGGAGCTTTTTAATGCCGACAGTACAGCATGAATTTACCGATAAGATTACTGAAATTTTAAATATATATTTTCCTGAACAGGGAAGTAAAATCTTGGATTCTAGCGAGTTATTACAATATCTAAATATTAAGACAAAAGCTGCTAATCGTGGTTCCAAGTCACGAGCAGGATTTGCAAATCATTATGCTATATATGTCTTGGTCGAAGACTATCTAAATAATAAGTTTCATATTAATGGCAATTATAGTGATTATGAAGGAGCAAAATTTACAAGACTTCTTCAGAGACAACGAGAACTTCCATTTGGAAGTAAACTCCAAAATCATGCCCTCAATAGTAGACTAAATGAAGAATTTAAAAAATACTTTCCCACATCATCTTATGTACCTATAATCAGAGATTCTAAAACCAATAAATATTGGATTAATGAAAATCTCTTAAAATGTTCTATTGATAATTCTCAAATAAATATTGCTGAAGCGATTAAAGATATTATTGATGCTTATATAGCAGCGCGTGGTCAAGCATTCAATAACTTTATGATCTATTGTCAACAGATGATCGATATTCAGAAACAAGATCCTTCACAAGCGGTTAAATTTATTAAAGATTTACTGAAACCTAATATAGATGCAAGAGTTTTTGAAATTGTCAGCTACGCCATTTTGAAGGAATATTATGCAGACCAACAAATATATTGGGGTTGGTCACCCGATGAACTAAATGTGGAATATTTAGTTTTATATAAAACGGGTCGAACCAACGCAAACGATGGGGGTATAGACTTTGTAATGAAACCCCTGGGAAGATTTTTTCAAGTCACAGAAACTCTTGATGCAGGTAAATATTTTCTCGATATTGATAAGGTTCAGAGATATCCAATTACTTTTGTTGTGAAAACAGAACATACCGTTGAAACAATCTTAAACAAAATCAGAGAAAAAGCGACGGAAAAATATAATATTAAAGCCATTGTTAAAAAATATATGGAATCTGTAGAAGAAGTGATTAATATTCCCGAACTGATCAGTCATTTTGATAGGGTTTTAGAACGGGGTAAAGGTGCATCTGTTATTGAAGAAATCGTTTTACAAAGTCGTGTGGAATTTAATGTAGAAGCAGAGGAACAAGATATTTTGATCAACGAAAATGGGGTTGAAAATGAGTAGACATTGGTATTCCCATAAGTCGCCGTTTTATATTGAATCGGCCCCAGAATTCGATTGTAGACGGAATGCTATTCGTAAACCGGAAGAAACCAAGGGAGAACATTATCACGTTAC
>NZ_LR735107.1 GCF_900009265.2 Planktothrix paucivesiculata PCC 9631
CTTGAGAACTCAACTCAAACAAACTATCATTCCCCCAATTCCTGCTTCGGTTACTTCTATTAATTCGGGTAAGAAAAAAGTTGCTAAATAATCAATAACGTTATTCCCATAGCAGAAAGTGTTTTGGGAATAACAGAATAACAAATAACAGGGATAACAGAATTTGTTATGGGAATAACAGGATAACAAATAACAGAATGCTGATATGCAAGAAAATCAAGATATTCAGGAAAGGATTAGAGAATTAGAGCAAGAAGTTGAAGAACTAAAGGCTCTAATAAAATCTCAAGCTCAAACCTCCAATAAAAACCTACTTTTAAAGCATTTAGGACAAACTCCAGAGGAACAAATCAAAAACAATCAAGCTGCGATGAATTGGGCTAAAGAAAGAATGCAAGCAATTAAGGATAAATGGGGGGACGAATGGGAGAATTAGAGTTAATGTTGGCGGCGAGGTTTCCTTTAATTTATGTGGTGTCTGCCGAAGAAGAACCAGCAGAAGAAGAACTTTTGAATGTAGCAAAAGCTAGAAAATCACAGATTTATTTTTGGGATTTTGCACGGGGTTGGAATGATAATAATGCTGATAAAGGTCAACCCATGGGGGCTTTAACTCGAATAGCTAAATCTCCTAAAGACCAACCCACAATATTTGTTCTCAAGGATTTAGGTTGTTTAATTGCGCCTGGTTCTAATAATCAGATAAATCCTGGTCAATTACCTTTAGTTCGGGAAATCAAGAATCTAGCACGGGAAATGAGTCGTGACCGTCGCTGTTTAGTTATCTTGTCTGACCAATTACGTTTACCAACTGAACTCCGCGAAGAAACAACAATTGTAGATTTTGATTTACCAAGCATTGAGGAAATTTCTTTATTGGTAAATAATCTGGTAGGCAAAAAGTTAAAACTATCAGGTGAAAGTCTTGAACAACTTCTTAAAGCCTGTCAGGGGTTAACTCGGTGTCGGATAGCCCGGGTATTAGCTAAATGCCTAGCCAGGTCTGGGAAAGTTGATGAAAGTGCCATCGGGGTAGTCATCGAGGAGAAACGCCAAACTATTCGGGAAACTGGGATTCTTGAATTTATACCTGTACAGACTGGGCTTGAGTCAGTTGGGGGTTTGGAAAATTTAAAGGCTTGGGTTAAATTGCGATCGCATTCATTTACCGATGCTGCACGGGCTTATGGGTTGCCTAGTCCCAAAGGTGTGCTACTTGCAGGTATTCAAGGTACAGGGAAAAGTTTGAGTGCTAAAACCATTGCTGCTGAGTGGAAATTACCTTTATTGAGATTAGATGTTGGAAGGTTATTTGGTGGGATTGTTGGTGAAAGTGAATCAAGGGTCAGGCAGGTAATTAAATTAGCTGAAGCTATAAGTCCAGTTGTTTTGTTCATAGATGAAATTGAGAAAAGTTTTAGTAACAATCAATCCGATGGTGATTCAGGAACCAGTAAGCGAGTATTTGCCACATTATTAACTTGGTTAGCTGAAAAAACCGCTCCCGTATTTGTTGTTGCTACTGCCAATAATGTTGAGCTTTTACCTGCTGAATTAATCCGTAAAGGAAGACTTGATGAATTGTTCTGGCTATCTTTGCCAACACAATCAGAACGGGAACAAATCTTTAAAGTTCACTTAAACCGCTTACGTCCTAATAATCAATTCAACTTAGAGTT
>NZ_LR735042.1 GCF_900009265.2 Planktothrix paucivesiculata PCC 9631
GTGCGATTCGTTTAACCTAAAATAAGTTGAAAAAGACTTATGGGACGGTTAACCCAGTTATTAAGACTGGTGATAACTGATTACATTTGTGGGTGAAATTCGGTGAATTAAGTCCCACCCCTCAAGTGCTGAGGTGAAAGCATAACCCCTAGTTTGATTGGGTAGCAACCAACAGATTAAAGCGGGGTTAAAAGGTAGAACTACTGGTAGCCAAAACTGGTAACTATCGAGCAAGAAGTCCATGCGTAGCGCAAGCAAAGATGTATCTGAATCATCGTTAATTGTAATGGTGTAATGGCTAAATCAAGGTTAAAAACTTGATAAACACCAAGCCAAAAGGCAAGGATAGGGCATAAGCGGTTTTCCTTCCGACTTATAAGCACCGCCCAATAAACCCGGTGGATAACATCACGCTAAAGACTTCAATAATGTGTAATCGGAACGAAGTAACCCCTATATATCTCTGGAGAGGTCGAAATCCAGTAAGTAGCTAACGAACGATATATAGGGAAGGGATGGTATCAAAAGCGAATGCTTTGCTGTAATGGCAAAAGATATGCAGACAGATACTCGGTAATTCCAAAGAAATAGAACAAGTAGCAATGAATATATCTAAAACGCAGAACAATCTGACGGTGGAGTGGAAAGACCTTAACTGGCGCAAACTGGAAAAGGTAACTTTTAAGTTGCAAAAGCGCATATTTCGAGCGAGTGAACGAGGCGATGTTAAAGCAGTTCGTAAACTTCAAAAGACCCTGATTAATTCCTGGAGTGCTAAATGTATCGCGGTTCGCAGGGTAACACAAGATAACCAAGGACGAAATACGGCAGGAGTGGACGGAATTAAATCCCTAACCCCGAAGCAACGTATGAACTTGGTAGGACGATTAAAGTTAACCAATAAAGTTAAACCAACTCGCAGAGTTGAAATACCTAAACCTGGTACAACCGAAACCCGTCCATTAGGAATACCCACAATCAACGACCGCGCATTGCAAGCGTTAGTAAAACTAGCGTTAGAACCAGAATGGGAGGCTAAATTTGAGCCAAACAGTTATGGTTTTAGACCAGGACGTTCATGCCACGATGCAAGAGAAGCAATATTTTTGAATATTAGATACAAGTCCAAATATGTACTTGATGCTGATATCTCCAAATGTTTCGACCGCATAAACCACAAAGCATTAATCTCCAAAATACACACATACCCTACATTAAGCCGTCAAATCAAGACATGGCTCAAGGCAGGGTACATGGACGGAAAAGAACTTTTTCCTACCAATGATGGTACACCACAAGGAGGGGTAATTTCACCCTTACTTGCGAATATTGCCCTACATGGTATGGAAGAAAGAGTTAAGCAATACGCCGAAACTCTAAAAGGGAAAAAAGCGAGAAATCGTCAGGCTCTTAGTCTAATCCGTTACGCTGATGATTTCGTAATAATCCATGAGGATTTAAACGTAGTCAAAAAGTGTCAAGAGATAATCGCTGACTGGTTAAGTGACATGGGATTGGAATTAAAACCAAGTAAAACAAAACTAACCCACACCCTCAATGAAATTGATGGGAATGTTGGATTTGAGTTCTTAGGATTCCATGTACAACAACACAAAGTAGGTAACTACCGATGTGCCAACAACCCGAATGGAATACCACTAGGTTTTAGTACATTAATCACACCCTCAAAAGCCAAAATAAAGACTCATCTTGTCAAGATAGCTGAAGTAATAGACTCCCATAAAACCGCACCTCAAGCTGCCTTAATTAGTAAGCTGAACCCTATTATTAGAGGTTGGTCAAACTATTATTCAACAACAGTTAGTAAAGAAACCTTCTCAAAGGTTGACCGCCTAACTTACGACAAGTTAAGAGCTTGGGCAAGAAGGAGGGGAAAAGGGAACATCAATAAAGACAAATACTGGAAAACAGTAGATGACAGAAATTGGTGTTTCAGTACAGAAGATGGATTAGAATTACTCACCCATAGCAGTACGCCAATCGTAAGGCATACAAAGATTAAAGGTGAAGCTAGTCCGTTTAATGGAGACTGGATTTACTGGAGTAAACGACGAGGCGAATATCCAGAAACTCCTAAAAGAGTGGCAACACTTATTAAGAAACAAAAAGGTATTTGTCCTCACTGTGGTCTGTATTTTACAAGTACAGATATTGTAGAAGTTGACCATATTATACCTAAATCGTTAGGTGGTAAAGATACCTACGATAACCTTCAACTTCTACACAAACATTGTCACGACACAAAGACGGCTAGTGATGGTTCTTTAACTAAAACAGTTGAGAATTATGACAATCAACCGTTTTGAAT
>NZ_LR735108.1 GCF_900009265.2 Planktothrix paucivesiculata PCC 9631
AAGAGAATTGCGCGTAACGTATGCACATCTAACGATGTAGTCGTCTATGAAGATTTAAGTGTTAGAAATTTAGTTAAAAACCATTGTTTAGCTAAGTCAATTAGTGACGTTAGTTGGTATTTGTTTCGGAAATGGATAGAATATTTTGCAGCTAAATTTGATAAATTAGCCATTCCGGTTGCGCCGCATTACACTTCTCAAAAATGCAGTAATTGTGGGGTAATTGTGAAAAAATCTTTATCAACCCGCACCCATATTTGTAATTGTGGATGTGAGTTGCATAGAGATACAAATGCTGCAATTAATATTCTAAATCTTGGTCAACAAGCTAGGGATGGGCAATCCCGAAGTAACGCTAATGGACTAGAAACCTCTACTCTACTTGGGGAAACCCTGGCGGAGCAAGTATCTAGGTTGAA
>NZ_LR735095.1 GCF_900009265.2 Planktothrix paucivesiculata PCC 9631
TCATATTCATCTTCAAACATTCTTCCCGCCAGTTCATGAGTTTTTAATTGATGCCATTCTGGTTCGATTTCATTTAATTCAGGGCTATAAGCAGACAGGAAAAAAAATTCTAATTTTTTGTCTTGCCACTCCCTTTCTTTTTCTTGTATTTTTTGACTTTTATGGACGCTATAGTTGTCTTGAATCAGTACGGTAATTTGTCGAGTATTTTGAAAATGCTTTTCAGCTTTTTCCGCTTGCCAATCTATAAA
>NZ_LR735091.1 GCF_900009265.2 Planktothrix paucivesiculata PCC 9631
TTCTGGTGTAGCAATATCTGTGGAATCACTACTGTCTGGGGGATTAATTGTGGAATCCGGTTGTTTTTGGAGGGGGGTATAATTAGAAATTTCTGGTGTAACAATATCCGTGGAATCACTACTGTCTGTAGAATTAATTGTGGAATCCGATTGTTTTTTGAGAGGGGAATAATTAGAAATTTCTGGGTTAACAATATCTGTAGAATCACTACTTTCCGTGGGATTAATTGTGGAATCTGATTGTTTTTGGAGGGGAGAATAATTAGGAATTTCCGGTGTAACAATATTTGTGGGAT
>NZ_LR735092.1 GCF_900009265.2 Planktothrix paucivesiculata PCC 9631
TGAGTATAGCCAATACCAGATTGGGTGTAACCTAATCCCGCACCAGACTCCGTATAACCCACACCCGATTGAGTATAGCCAATACCAGATTGGGTATAACCTAATCCTGCACCGGACATTCCGACACCCGAAGTGGTATAACCAATACCGGAAGTGGTGTAACCTAGACCCGCACCGGACATCCCGACACCGGACATGATTTGACCGATACCCGCGCCGGACATAATTTGTCCCACACCGGACAT
>NZ_LR735093.1 GCF_900009265.2 Planktothrix paucivesiculata PCC 9631
TAATTGGAAATTTCCGGTGTAGCAATAGCAATATCCGTGGAATCACTACTTTCCGTGGGATTAATTGTGGAATCTGATTGTTTTTGGAGAGGGGTATAATTAGAAATTTTCGGTGTAATAATATCTGTGGAATCACTACTGTCTGGGGGATTAATTGTGGAATCCGATTGTTTTTGGAGAGGGGTATAATTAGGAATTTCTGGTGTAGCAATATTTGTGGAATCACTACTGTCTGGGGGATTAATTGTGGAATCTGATTGTTTTTGGAGAGGGTTATAATTAGAAACTTCTGGTGTAACAATATTTGTGGGATTAATTGTGGAATCCGGTTGTTTTTGGAGGGGGGTATAATTAGAAATTTCTGG
>NZ_LR735094.1 GCF_900009265.2 Planktothrix paucivesiculata PCC 9631
TTAATGCTTGATTAATCCCATAAAAAGAAGACTACGGATTCGCTGATCCATAGTCTTTTTTAGTAGTCTTTTTTTAGTGCCAAACTGCCAAAACTTAGAGGGAGAACTTGAAAGATTAGGTTTGAGTTAATAGAGCCTGAGCATAAACAGTTTCACCATCGGAACTCAGTCCGGTAATGAATAATCCCGTATAGGGGTCAGGGTCAGTCCCCTCATCTTCGACATAGATAACTCGCGGATTCTCTAACAACTTAAACAAACTATAAAGTTGGACATTATATTCCAGCATTTCTGTTACTCCTTC
>NZ_LR734982.1:0-40322 GCF_900009265.2 Planktothrix paucivesiculata PCC 9631
ACAGGGAACAGGGAACAGGGAATAGGGAATAGGGAATAGGGAATAGGGAATAGGGAATAGGGAATAGGGAATAGAGATCAGTATGAGTCCTAACTGCCAAGCGCGACAGCTATATTATGAATTAACGACAACGGATTGCAGTTTTTCTAAAGTAGGATAATCCGTATAACCTTTTTCTGTCCCCCCATAAAATAAAGACCGATCATAGGGATTTAATGGGGCATTGATCTCAAAACGTTTAGGTAAATCTGGATTAGAAATAAATAACCGTCCATAGGCAATTAGATCGGCATTTCCAACAGCGATCGCTTGGTTTCCGCTCTCTCGATCATGCGATCCGGCGGAAATAATTGCACCCTTAAAATAGTTACGGAAAAATCCCGCGTTTAATTCTGCCAAGCGAATTTCTGTTTGATCCATTTTATCCCAATTATTCAGAGCATCAGCATTCGATCGCGGTTCAACAATATGCAAATAGGCTAGATTAAATTGATTTAAAGCATTAGCTACATAACTAAAGGTTGCTACGGGATTAGAGTCGGAGATTCCATTAAATGTACCCCCTGGAGAGAGTCTCACCCCGACGCGATCGCTTCCCCAAACACCCACCACCGCTCTCGTTACTTCTAATAAAAATCGAGTTCTATTTTCCAGTGTGCCACCATAGCGATCGCTGCGTTTGTTTGTACCATCTTGGAGAAACTGATCCAATAAATAGCCATTGGCACTATGAATTTCTACCCCATCAAATCCCGCAGATAAGGCATTTTCCGCCGCTTTGCGATAGTCTTCTACAATCCCAGGAATTTCCTCGGTTGCTAACGCCCGGGGGGTGACGAAGGGTTTTTCCCCCTCCAGGGTGCTGGCTGTTCCTTCCGGGGCGATGGCTGAGGGGGCGACGGGCAAGGCTCCATTGGGTTGTAGCAGGGGATGGGAAATCCGGCCAACGTGCCATAATTGCAGGAAAATTCGGCCTCCCTGTTGGTGAACTGCTTTAGTAACCAGTTTCCAGCCTTCGGTCTGTTCGGCAGAATGAATTCCTGGTGTGCCTGGGTAGCCTACGCCTTGGGGAGAAATTTGGGTAGCTTCAGAAATAATTAATCCCGCCGAGGCCCGTTGTCCATAATATTCGGCGTTCAGGGGTACGGGGACGTTTCCAACTCCGGCCCGGTTTCGGGTGAGTGGAGCCATCACAACGCGGTTGGGCAAGGTGTAGCGACCCAATTGGAAGGGGGAGAATAGGTTAAATTGAGTGTTCATAATGTCTTTTCTCCAAAGATTTAGTTTAGTAGTTAAACAACTGTTTAATTATCAAGGTAAAACATTCCTCTGAAAAAGTCAAGCGGTTGCTTAACTATTTAAGTTTGGGCTCACAGGAGGTAGAATGGTGATAATACAGCATCCGTGTCAAGTGGTTGATACCGATGGAAATATAGCCCCACTTTAACCCCATTATGTCCGACTCCTGCGAAAGTCTCGATACCTATTCACCTTTAACCGTAACCATTAGTGATACGGAAAAACGAGCTAAAATCTTTGCAGCTTTAGGCGATCCCACCAGATTACGAATGATTGAGATCTTAGCACAACAAAAGGAAATGAGTGGATCTAAAGTGGCATCCCGGGCGGGAATTAGTTTAGCTTTGTTTTGTCACCATTCTAAAATTTTAGCAGAAGCGGGATTAATTAATATTAGAAAAGACGGACAAACCAAGTATAATTCGATTAATTGGAATGTCCTAAAGGAGTGTTTTCAAAGGTTAATGCAGTCGGACTGAAAAAAGCAGTAATCCTGATGTTAATACTTGCAAAATCGACGGTTGCAGACTATCATCAGTATAATTAAGTTGCAGCATTAAAGAAAACTGGTATAAGGAGTTTAATAATGTCTGAAGCGCTATCGACGAATAAAATTTGGTACAATCAGCCTAAATTTTGGCAAGAAACAGAGGACAAAATTATTGTTCAATCCCTAGGAAAAACCGATTTTTGGCGAATCACCCATTATGATTTTATTCGAGATAATGGACATTTTTATTATCAAGAAATATCGGGAAATTTTAATCTGGATATTAAAATTACGGGAGACTATCAAACCCTTTATGATCAAGCGGGGTTAATGGTCAGGGAAAGTGAAACGGTTTGGTTAAAATGCGGAATTGAATTTGTAGAAGCAGTCCAGAATATTAGTGCGGTGATTACGAGAAACTATTCAGATTGGTCGGTTATTCCTCTGTCTTCTCCCCCGGTTTCCTTATGGTTAAAATTAGAGCGACGAGCAGAAACGGTAGAAATTAAATATTCTTTGAATGGTCAAGATTATCAACTGTTACGTTTAGGATATTTAACTTATAATCCAACAGTTCAAGCGGGTTTAATGTGTGCATCTCCTCAAGGAGAAGGGTTTTTAACTACCTTTGAAGGGTTTAAACTTCAGATGGTTGAATAATACATAATATATAGGAAATAGAAGTTTAGAACACAGAATGATTAAGCAAACCTAGATGATCAGATCTTTTTCCCGTTCGGCTAACGCTCACGGCGCAGCCTGTTGTTTGTTTCCTGTTAACTGTTCCTTGCTGTAACTGATTTCCTGATAAAAAGGCAAGGTAATGGTAAAATCACTTCCCTCTCCCACCTCAGAGCTACAGGTTAAGGTTCCCCCATGTTTATCAACAACAATAGCATAGGTAATTGCTAATCCTAAACCCGTGCCTTGTCCCACAGGTTTTGTGGTAAAAAATTGATCAAAACTGCGACGGATAACTTCCGACGACATCCCAATCCCATTATCACTAATATTGATCATTAATTGGCATTTATCAGTGATTGATTCGATTTTAATTGTGATTTTAGGTTTAAAATCTTCTTGATGATTTGGTTTATTTTCTAACATCGTGATTTTACTATCAATGGCATCAATAGCATTATTAAATAAGTGAATAAAAACCTGATTAATTTCACTAGCATAGCATTCAATAGTCGATAATCGATCATAGTCTTGAATCACTTGAATTTCAGGACGATGGGAAGTAGATTTTAGCCGATGACTTAATAGCATTAATGTACTTTCAATTCCTTCTTTGAGATCTACTGTTTTTAATTGTGATTCATCCAGTCGAGAAAAAACCCGTAGAGATCGGACTAAATCTCGAATCCGATTTGCACCCACTTCCATGGAGGATAAGAGTTGTGGGAGATCATTTTTTAAAAACTGTAAATCAATTTCTTCAGACCATTGTTCAATTTCAGGGATATCAGGGGGAAGATACTGTTCATAAAGTTGAATGGTTTTGAGTAAATCTCTAACATATTGTTGAGCGTAAAAGATATTGCCATAAATAAAATTAATTGGATTATTGATTTCATGGGCCACACCCCCGACTAATTGACCTAAAGAAGACATTTTTTCAGTTTGAATTAACTGAAGCTGCATTTTTCTTAATTGTAAATGAACATTAATTCTGGCTAATACTTCTTCCGGTTCAATGGGTTTAGTAATATAATCTACCCCTCCCACTTGTAACCCTTTGACTTTATTAACTAACTCACTCAAAGCCGTCATAAAAATCACGGGAATATCTTTTGTTTTAGGATTTTCTTTTAATTGACGACAGGTTTCAAAGCCATCAATTCCCGGCATCATCACATCTAATAAGATTAAATCCGGTAAGGTTTCTTGAAGTTTAAGTAAAGCATTTTCCCCACTTTTTGCAATAGATACTCTAAATCCTGACTGATTTAAAACATCCAATAATAATTTAATATTAGTCAAATTATCATCTACGATTAAAATAGAATAGGAATAAGTATTTTTCATGGATTATTGATTATTAATATAAGGGTGAATAAAGCGGATAATTTGTTCGTCTTCAAAAGTTTCAGCTAATTGAATTATATAATCGGCAAAATCAGTATATTGAGTATCTAACTGTTTAATCCGATTTGCTTCATTTTGAATATCTAAAATATAACCTCCCTTGGCAAAATTATACAAGCTGATCAGTTCTTTGGACGGAGGAATAATTAAGGAATTAAGGGATATAGGTGTTTTTGAATGGTCTATTATTCTTTCTGAATCTTGATAAATCCAAGTTAATTCCAACCATTCTTGTAGTTGATTTAATAAAACTGCTTCTTGTATAGGTTTAGCTAGAAATCCATTACAACCTGCCTTAAAACATTCTTCTCGATCCGCACTAAATACAGAAGCAGAAGAAGCAATAATCACCAGATCACAAAATTCAGGATCATTTCTTAATTGTTTAGTCATGTCCAAGCCACCCAAAATAGGCATCGTTAAATCTGTGATAATTATATCAGGATACCATTGTCGCACTTTTTCTAACCCTTCCTGTCCTTGAGTAGCTTCGATGACTTCAAAGCCCAGGGGTTCTAATAAATTAACAATAACAGATCTATTTTCCCAGCGATCATCGACAATTAAAATTGTGCGTTTTTCTCCTTGATAACCGATAATTTGTTGTGAGGATTCAGTTTTTTTAATCACTTGATCTTGGGCTGCGGGTAAATTGATATCAAACCAGAATTTACTACCAATTCCGGGTATACTATCAACATTAATTTTGCCTTCCATCATCTCTATGATTTGATGACTAATGGCTAATCCTAATCCCGTACCTTCAGCTTTGCGGGCGTGTTCTCCCACCTGTTCAAAGGGTAAAAATATTTTTTGAATTTGTTCGGGATTAATCCCAATTCCCGTATCCTCAACTAGAAATCTTAAGGTATACATTTTAACGGAATCAGCTTCTATTGATTCGGATAAAACTTGCACTTGAAAAGAAACCGACCCGGTATCAGTGAACTTAATGGCATTGCCCAATAGATTTAATAAAACTTGACGCAACCGTTTTTCATCGGCATGAATGACTTGGGGCAAAGCCGTTAATTCTTGATAATTAAATTCTAATTCTTTTTGTTCGGCTTTTAGACGACAAATTTCTTTAATTCCCCATAAACAATGTTCTAAATTAAAGTCAATGGGATAAAGTTCTAGTTTCCGGGCTTCGATTTTAGAAAAATCTAAAATATCATTAATTAGGGTTAATAAATGAGAACCACATTCATAAATAATATGGAGTCCTTGCAGATGTTTAGGAGTTAGAGTTGGTTCCCTTTGTAGAATTTGAGCATAGCCTAAAATCCCATTTAAGGGGGTACGAAGTTCATGGCTCATATTAGCTAAAAAGTCACTTTTAGCTTGGTTAGCAGATTCAGCTTCTAAGGCGGCGGTTTGTAGTTGGGAGGTACGTTCTTTAACTCGTTGTTCTAAGGTTTCATTGGCGGTGGCTAAAATCGTAAATGATTCTTGTAATTGTTGAGCCATTTGATTAAAAGAATTTCCTAAAATTATAATTTCTTTAATTCCCTTAATCCGAATTTTTTGTCTGAGATTTCCATTGGCAATTTCCCGGGAAGCGATACTCAAGCGCATAATTTTTTCGGTAATCCAACGGGAAGTTAATAGTCCGAATAACATGGCTATGATTAGGGCAATAATACAAATAAGAATGGTTTTTTGAGTATTAGCATTAATTTGTCCCATAAAATCCGCTTCGGGAATTACCACTACAATTAACCAATCTAAACCCCACGGATCTTTCCAAGGGGTAATTTGTACAAATTGATCCTGATTGTTAATGGAAATTTGTAGAGATTTATCTTGGGTAATTGAGCTAACTTGACCGAATTTTTGAGTTAAGGCTTTAAAGGTTTCTCGAATTACTGGCTCTTGACTATCAGCAGCATTCAACCGTTGCGCCACACCCTCCACCATTTTATAAGGCAGTTTTGAGGAAGAACTTGCCACCAAAAGTCCGTTCCGTTCTAAAATAAATATTTGCCCAGAGTTGCTGGTTTTTAGCTTTTTTAAAAACTCACTAATTTGGGATAGGCGTAAATTTGTTACCAAGACAGCAGTTAAATCTTTCCTGGTATTATATAGGGGATAACTAGCGGAAATAGAGATAATATCGGGAAAATTATCCCATTGATAAATCTGACTCCAAATTGGTTTTTTTTCCCGAACTGCATCGGTATAAGCAGCTTCATTGCGGGGATTGTAATTATCATAAGAACCGACTAATTTAGTCCGATTTCCCTGGGCATCTGTTGCATAGGTATTAGATTTCCATTGGGTTTGGGGAGAAAGTTCATCAATGCCGGCTTTATTCAAATCCAAAAAATATCCGGCTCCGGCATATTCTCCCGTGGGTAATACATAATAAACATAACCCACATCAAAGGATTGAAGTTGTTTCCAAAAATAATGCCCAACTTCAGAAAAATTTTTCAGATCTAATAAGCCTAATTCAACAGCATCGGCATTAATTTTATTGATTTGATGGGGGGTGGCAAGATAACTATTTAAGTGTTGTTCGACTCGAGAACTAACTTCATTTTCAATTTCTTGTGCAAGTTCCTTAATCGCTTTTTCTCCATGACTGAAAGCTAACCAACCGGTCAAACCCACCGCAATAGAAATTTCCAATAAAAAAGGCACTACCAGTACCCAACGCAGGGAAATTCCCTGGGATTGCTTAAACTGACGAAATCGGGGAGAGAAAGAGAAGATCATATTAAAGAACTTGAGATTATATTAATAACTAATTAGGGAGAATTTTGCCACTCTGAAGTTAAGCTGCGAAAGTTGAATTGCGATGCACCCGGATGACAACTCACACAACTATTTACCGTCAGAGGTTGAGGGATATCAACCCGGGGATGAAGGGCTTTAAAATAACGGGAACGATTAAAACGATAGGGAACAGTCTCATCTTTGAGGGCAATGGGACGGGAATAGGTTTGGAGATATTTCCACATTAACAACAATGATGGCCCTTCCAAGGGTTGTAGTGTTGCACCATAATGTTGGGGATCTTGAATCACTTGCTGCCAAGTTTGGGTGGGAAATACCTGGGGTGGGATAGCAATATGACAGGTGGAACAGGTGTTAAGATAAAGTTCATGTCCGAGTGCTGTTCCAGGTTGGATGTTGTCCACACTGGCGATTTGACTCATTTCGGAAACCTGGCTTCTATTGGGGGAAACAGCATTCAGGGTTTGGGCCATCCCCAAGGCAATCCCGATACTCCAGATCCCGACTACTGCAATTAATACCCAGGAAGCAGAGCGTCCCTTTTGATTTTTAATTCTGTTTTGACTTAAAAAACCCATAACCAAGACAAATAATCTGGCAACATCACTGAAATCCTAGCTCAGATTAGCACCGTCTTTGGAGAATTGGCAGTTAATCTAGGTTTAAGATCATGCCTTCCCTAGCCACAACACCCTTGGGAAAAACAGCCTGAACTTGGGCTTCTATCCGATCAAGAATTTCATCGGTATGGGAGGGATCGTGTTGGTACATCACCACCTGTTTTACCCCGGCTTTTTTTGCCAATTCCACCCCCACTTCCCAGGTGGAATGTCCCCAACCAATTCTAGGTAATTGGTGATTGTGATATTCTTCGTTGGTGTAGGTGGCATCGTAAATAAATACATCCGCGTCCCTGGCCAGATGTAAAACATTTTTATCGAAGTGATCGGGAAAATGTTCGGTATCGGTACAATAAACCGCCGTTTTTCCCTGCCAAGTGACTCGATAGCCCACGGCGCCATTTGGATGATTCAGGGGGGCTGTTTCGATTTTGATATCATCTAAAGTTAATGTATCCCCCGGAAAGAGGTCATAAAACTTCATATCCGACTGCATGACATGGATGGGGACGGGAAAATTGGGGTGCACCATCTGATCACACAAACGGTCTTTGATGGTACTTCCATCCGGTGCGATCGCCCCATAAATATGAAAGCGATTAATTGGAATAAAAGCAGGAACAAAAAACGGAAACCCTTGAATATGATCCCAATGGGTATGGGAAAAAAACATATAGGCTTCCACGGGCATTTGTTTGAGCAGATCCATTCCCAGGACTCTTAAGCCTGTACCTGCATCAAAAATTAAGCGTTTTTCACCCAAGCGCATTTCCACACAGGAGGTGTTCCCTCCGTATTCAACCGTTTGAGCTCCAGGTGTGGGTATACTACCGCGCACCCCCCAGAATCGCACGGAAAAATCAGTTGCAGAGTTCTTGTCCATGGGGGTTACTTGATCAGAGGAATGTGGGTTCTGGGCTCGCGGATCAGAAACTGGCATCGTTTATTTTAGCCTTGGACGTAGAAGGTTGACTTAGCCGGCAATTAAAAAGATATGGGAATAATTGCGGTTTTAGCTAAAATCATTTTAGCCTCGAATTTCCGCAATTCGATTATTTTGATCCACGAAAACTACTCTAGGTTCATGAGTAATTGCTTCTTCGGGTGTAAATTGTGCGTAGGACATCACAATTAGGCGATCGCCGACAACACCTAAACGGGCCGCTGCGCCATTCAATTCGATCGCCCCAGAGTCGGCTGCACCGGGAATGACATAGGTGATAAACCTTTCCCCGTTGGCAACATTCACGACGTGCACCTGTTCATGAACGAAGATTCCGACAGCATCAAGCAGGGATTGATCAATAGTTATACTTCCTACATAGTTAACATTGGCGGAGGTCAGAGTACAGTTATGAATCTTAGCGGATAGTAGTGTTCGGAGCATTTGCTATTATCAGTAATCAGTGTAGAAACTTCACGATCGCACTGGGTGTACCAGTCATCACTTCAGAGGAAAGTTTACAGTTACTATTAATCAATAAAATCGAGATTTTATTTCTTCCACTGATAACTGATAACTGATAACTGATAACTAATTAGTGATTACCGGCTGCTTTAATCCCTTTTTCTACCAGGGGAGCAACTTGATCCACATCCTGCCAACCCAGAATTTCAGTAACTTTCCGTTCTAGGTTTTTGTAGGTTCGGAAAAATTCAGCAATTTCCTCTAAACGATGGGGCGCGATATCTTTCAGGGATTTGACATGGGCGTAGCGGGGATCGGCTGCGGGAACACAAAGAATCTTTTCATCGCGATCGCCACCATCGACCATCTCTAAAAACCCAACGGGTCGGGCTGCGATCACACATCCGGGAAAGGTGGGTTGATCCATAATCACTAAACCATCTAGGGGATCTCCGTCATCCCCGAGGGTATTAGGAATGAAGCCATAATCAAAGGGATATTGGACGGAGGCAAACAAAACTCGATCGAGAGCAAAGGCTTGTAACTCTTTATCGTATTCGTATTTGTTTTTGCTTCCGGCTGGAATCTCAATCAAAACGTTAATTAAACCCGGTTTGGGTTGGGGCGCAATCTTTGATAAATCCACGAATCGTTCTCCAAGCTTAGACAATCATTAAAATCGGGGAAAGATCCCCTCTATAATTCTAAGGCGGATGGGGATTTCCTCCAAGGGGGGTTAGGGCTGACAAGCGATCGGGCTTTTGCGTTTCCCGATTAACTCACATCAATTCCCCGACCCTTTTGATTAAACTCTATAACGGTTTGTTCTGATAATTCATGGGTTGTCATAGCAGTTAAAATTTCTAAGGGTAAGGTTAAATGATAAGCCCCGGCTTGTAGGGTTTCTGCGGCTTCCTGGGGGGATTTAATACTCGCGGCCAGAATTTTGGTAGGGCTTCCTGCTAATATCTGGTTCATCTGTTTGACTAATCCAATGCCATCTCCTAATAATCGAGTTGCCCGATTTACATAGGCGATCGCATATTTTGCCCCCGCTTCCATCGCCACGGCGGCTTGAGCAGCACTATAAATAGCAGTCACAGAACAGGGTATTTCTGGAGATAAATAGGCAACGGTTTGAAATCCCACGGAGGTCGCTGGAATTTTTAAAACCGTTTGTTCTCCTAGTAATTCAAAGGCTTTTTTTCCTTCTCTTACCATTCCTTGAAAATCCGATGCTATTAACTGATAATAGATTTCCCCCGAAATTAATTGTTTTAACTGTCTCAAAGTTTCTTCAGGAGATAATTCACTTTTAGCTAATAAAGTAGGATTAGTTGTAATTCCCTTCACCCATCCCCAATCTTTCACCATTTGTGCTTCCGAAATAATTGCCGAATCCAAATATAAACCCATAGATTTAATTCTTTTTAGGTGTTGAGTGTTGATTATTGATTTCTGTTAGTCTGTTAGTCAGCGAGCGGGGACGCTCCCCCTGCTCCCCCTGCTCCCCCTGCCTCCCCCTGTTCCCTGTTCCCTGTTCCCTGTTCCCTGTTCCCTGATTTATGACATTCCTTCAAACGGCCCTAAAAAGGTCGGTTTGGGGCGAACAATATGCAGTTCTAAGATAGCTTTAATTACGGCTAAAACTTCCCGTTGGGTATAGAATCTCATGGAATCATCCCGAAATTTTCCCCAGTCTGGTGTTCCTAAGCCCACGGATTCTACACCCAATTGGTTGCAGGTATAAACCGCCCGGGGAAGATGATATTTTTGAGTAATTAAAACCGCCCTTTCTATGCCAAAAATAGCTTTAGCCCGATAACAACTTTCATAGGTACTAAATCCAGCATAATCTAATCTAATATCTTTATTCGGAACTCCCAAACGTTCTGCATATTGCTGCATTGCCACCACTTCATTATATTCGGGAGTACCATTATCCCCCGTCATTAATATTTTATGAACTCGCCCCAAACGATATAATTCCACTGCCCCTTCTACCCGATCTGCTAACATAGGTGTGGGGGTTCCGTCCGCCCAAACTCCTGCCCCAAACACAATCGCCACGGGTTTATTCGGGACGGTTTCCGGTTGCGTAAATCGGCGATTATTCGTAACAGTTTTAATATAAATCGTCAACAAAAAAGGGACTAATATTGTTCCTAAAACCATTAATATACCCAGAAAACGCCAGTGCAAGATAAACCATTTAGGCATAAGATTGAAGTTAACCGTGGTAGAGACAAAGTTTAGCTTAGGAATAGGGTATCAGCAAAGCGGTTATTTTGACTCCAAGGGTGAACCCAATTGGGTCAAATTCAAAACATAACCCCCTGTCACCAGATAAACGGAGTCCGCTATCGCCCCTAAATGACGCACTAACGCCCCTAAACGATCGCGGAAGGTTCTACCCATGGGATATGCGGGAACCACTCCCCATCCAGTTTCTTCGGCTACTAAGATGATCATTCCTGGAAGTTTATCTAATATTTGTAATAATTGATACTGCGTATTTTCCCAGGTAACTTCATCTTGTTCCAGCAAATTAGCTAACCAAGTTCCCAAGGAATCGACTAAAATACAAGTATTTTGACCCGATATTTTTTCTAAGGTTGCAGTTAGGTCTATCGGAACTTCTAAAATTTCCCAGGAAATGGGGCGACGTTCTTGATGTTTTTGAATCCTAATTTGCCATTCTTGATCCATTGGATCTCGTTGAGAAGTTGCAATATAAATCACTTGTTTTTCAGACTGTTTGGCTAAGGTTTCCGCCCATTCACTTTTCCCTGAACGGGCTGGGCCAGTTACTACTATTAATTCAGAAGGAATAATTAAAGAACTCATATTAAGTTTTCCAAAATAATTTTAATCTTGTACACAAACTTACAAATAAAGCTATAATTAAAGTGTAAGATAATCCGCGCAAAAATCCCAGGGTTGGAGTATTAGTTAGGGCTTCAATTTTAGTAGTCCAACCTTTTAGTTCTAAAATCGGCCATAATAAATTAGCAAAGGCGACATAACCAATCATCGGATTTTTACCCGTATCAATGAATAACTGAAACCAGGGTTTTTGCCGGAAACCGTCAATCAAAATTGTTAAGATAATTAACAGAAAAATAGCGATCGCCGTGGTAATAAAAAAATAACTCATCGTGGCGGGATCTTTTTTTATTCCTCCTTGATAGGGTTCAAAAGCTAATCCTAAAATTAACCCATACATTCCCCATTGATACATCTGATATAATAACATTTCTAGGGGATGGTTAGGTTCCCTGAGTAAGCGATAACTAAAAAGCAATAAAATTAAACTAATTCCTGTGGTTTGGGGGAGTAAGCGAGATTGTAAACCAATGAGTAAATTTAAAATAATTAATCCCATGACAACCACAATTCCAATTAAGCGAAATTGGTTCCAATTTTTGGGGATATCTTGATCCTCAACTTGTTGATAATTAATGATTTCTTCTCCTACAAAAGTTCCGGGGATCGCAATAAATAAATATTTTAAATATTCAAATTTATATAACCAAGGAATCGGGGATATTGATAGAATATCTGTTATCCATCCTCCGGCGGATTTCGAGAGAATTAAACCTAATAAAACTCCCAGTAACCCGATCCTAAATTGGGGATAATTTCGAGTGAATAGCCAAATCAAAGAAGTAAAAACAATAATATTAGTTAAGACTAATAAAATAATATCACTACGATAGAGAGAAAATTGAGGAAATTTGAGATCATGGGGGTATTTAATATGAGTTAAAATTGCGATCGCAGCCCCCCAACCCATTAAATTTAAACCCAAATTCAACCATTTAGGAATAAACTTAGGTAATTGTACAAACATTAAAAATAATATCGTAAATCCAATTAAGGCGAGTTGCCATTTTTCGGAATTAGGTTCAGGACTAATAACTGTTGGTCTAAAATGTTGTAAAACAATCGCAAAAGTTGCTAATAAAAATCCCCGTTTTAAAATTCCTATAATGATATCAACAGTTTTCCATCCTTGAGATAACCGTCGAGATAAGGCTAAAGGAATCGCTATTCCTAAAGAAAATAGAAAAATAGGAAAGACTAAATCTACCCAAGTTAGTCCAGATACTTTAGGATTAAATTGATGGTTAGGAGGTGGAAATTGGGCGTGATACATCCAAGGCGGTAAAGTTCCATTAAAAGGAATTACACCGGATAAAACCATCGCTAAAACCGCTATCCCTCGCAAAGCATCTAAGGCTTCTATACGTGGAAAACTGGATCGATATTGATAGGCTAATTTCATTAGGGTAAATCGTCTATTTCTTAACCACTAACGGATGGTAAATCATCAATCATACCCCCTTTTTGTTAACTTTTATTATAGCAGAATCATCCTAATTTTTTGCAAAAATATCAATAGAAAATTTGGCTCAGTGATTCGTTATATCAGAAAAGATAACTTAAAGGGGTAAGGATTAAAGTTGTTTCAAATTGATGAAACTAGATTAACTTCCACCGGCTGCAATACCCAATATAATAGCGGCAATTAAACCAATTGCCATAAAGATTACAGCAATCAAGAATAGCCAATATTGCAGAGTATAAAGTTTCCGCAATTGTCCCAGAGCACCCATCAAATTTTCAATATCATTTCCTTGGGTATCAACAATTAATTGAAACGCTTTTGCAGCATTAATTGTCCAAATTCCAGTGATTAATAAAATAACTCCCTGTACCAGTCCGCCAAATCCTCCCTTTAACACCATAATAAGTCCAGTAATTGCCCCTAATACCCCACTGGCAATCAGAAAGTAACTCACAAACATCATTTTTTTAGACAAATCCAAAATCAGTTGATTCTGAGATTCATTAAACTCATAAGTTCCGTTGTCCATAATTTCCCCTGAAAAAAAGTTAAGTTAATTACAGCTTAATTTTACTCCTATTTTCTAAAATGGCAATCATTCAGTTAAAAAACTCTTGTCACTTCTGCTGTCTGTGATAGAATTTGGGCAAACGCTCAATCCATTGCTAACCCCCAGGTTAGAAACGATTGAGCAGAAATACTAAAAAATGGAGTGAGGATGATGAATTTTAAAACCTTAGCATTGTCTGTTATTCTATCTACATTGGGATTGGCAACCGTAGCTCAAGCGGAAAATGAATCGGATTTGCAACAATTAAGAACTACAAATCGTTGTCCCGAATGTGATTTAAGAGGGGCAAATCTACAACAGTTTGATCTGCGGGGGGCTAATTTATTTAAAGCTCAACTGCAAGGAGCAGATTTAAGAGGAGTTGATCTTCGCAGTGCTAATCTAAATCAAGCAAATTTATATAATGCAGATTTAACTCAAGCTAATTTAGCATCTGCTAACTTATTTGATGCTAATTTAAGGAATACTATATTAGAGCGAGTGGATTTTAGAGAAGCGGATCTTTCCCAAGCGGATTTAGCTCAGGCAAATTTAATCAAAGCGGATTTAAGAGATGCCAGTTTAGTCGGTACAAATTTTAGCCAATCCTATATGAATCAGGCAAATTTAGAAAATGCTGATTTGCGTCAGGCATTTTTATTTGAAACTGATTTAGAAGCAGCAAACCTCACCGGAGCTAATTTATTGGGTGCGGATTTACGCAGAGCTAATCTGGATCGTGCAGTTTTAGAAAATGCCAATTTAACTGCTACGATTCTAGCTGATACTAACATTGATCGCGCTAAATTATCTCAAACTACACTCAGGGGAAGTCTTCTCCAAGGCACGGATTTATCCCCGGTTGTTTGTGTCATTACAAATGTTGTCAATTGTGTGGTGGTACCGACTTCAGAACAGGTTGAAAGTTTATTATTTCAATAGGGAATAGAAAGCCAGAGAGAATATTAACAGGTTACAAAAATGGTAGGGGCGATACTCGCTCCTACAAGGGAATTTCGGTAATTTTATGCCATCTTGAATATCATGTTGAGCCATCTGACGTTGAGATAGATGATTGTCAGTATAAATATCTATAATTTTTGGTCTGAGGTCAACAGAATGGGCTTTCATCTTTTTTTCTGGATTAGTTAGTTATCATTTTCTGATCGTACCTCACTATAGCAATCCTAAATAGGTTGTAATATTTCAATACTGACATGAAACAGTCAGAAGTATTATCCAGTGTTGCCTGTTCCCTATTCCCTGCTTTGCACTGAGCTTGTCGAAGTGTTCCCTGTTCCCTTTTGATCGGGAATTTTGAACACAACTCAAATTAGGATTGCTATAGTTTGGGAATTGCTATAATCGATTCACTTTCTACGATGGAGTCATATAGTCCAGATGAAGCAACAGTTATTGGGTGGTCTGATTGGCGGACTTGCATTATCCCTTCGCGACAAGTTCGATATTTTTAACATGGCGTTCTCATATCCGGAGAGAGTCGGTACAGTTGCAAATGATCAAATGGCAACGAAACTTGTGACGACAATTTGTCAATCTCATAAGACATTCGTTGATGTGGGAGCCCATATTGGCTCTGTTATTTCTGAAGTTGCTAACACCGACTCTACGATAAAAATTGTAGCTATCGAGGCAATTCCGGAGAAAATTGTCAAATTACGGCGAAAGTTTCCGTTTATTGAGCTTCACGATTGCGCAGTTGGCGAATCCAGAGGAGAGGTTTCATTTTTCGTACACTTAAAACAGTCAGGATATAGCTCACTCAGAAGGCCAGTCAGCCTCAACGAATTGGAAACATACGAAATAAAAGTGCCGATCAAAAGACTAGATGAGATAGTCTTATCTAATGATATCGATGTCATTAAGATTGACGTTGAAGGGGCGGAATTGGGTGTACTTCGTGGAAGTACAAAAATATTGAATGAGAATCGTCCAACAATAATGTTTGAAAGTGGACCTCAATTGGATGATGATCTGGGGTATACCAAAGAAGAATTGTATGAGTTCTTCTTCTCAAGTGACTATGTTGTGCTTATACCTAATCGCGTTGCCCATAACGATTTTGGACTTTCTAAAGATGGATTTATTGAAAGTCACCTATATCCGCGACGAACAACAAATTATTTTGCTATACCAAAGGAGCGACGTATTGAGATTAGGGATCGAGCACGTAGCATTCTTAAAATTCTTGTACCATAGTCATACTGATTATTCATTTGTATCAAATGATATCAAAAATTTAGTCAGGTGGGTTTATAAAGCGAGTTTATAAAGGTTATCTGTGGAGAATTACAAATTTCCACGAAACTCACCCCTGCAATTAATATGATTGTGTATTATTGTGAGGTTTGACTTAACATTTGTTGTAGTTGTAAGACGGCTTTATTATTCCCCTGTTGTGTATATAATTCCAAGGCTTTTTTCCAAGCATTAGTGGCTTCGGCGGTATTGCCTTTTTTCCATAATGATTCCCCTAAATTTTTTAAGGCTTCCGCATAGTCAGGATTAATTTCTAGTGCTTTTTGATATTGGCCGATTGCTTGATCCCATTGTCCTTGACTAGCGTGTAAAAATCCTAGACTATTATAAGCTAGGGCGTATTTAGGATTCAAACTAATAGCTTCTTGATAGGCTTGAGTTGCTTCTTCAATTTTTCGTTGATAAAATAAAGAATTTCCTAAATAAAAATGATATTTAGCTTCCTTGGGTTGATTTTCTACCAACTGACGAAAAATGGCTTCAGAGGCGACATAATTTCGATCTTGATATAGTTGAATTCCCTGACGAACTATGGCTTGTCGAGATTGTTGCTCATCTAATTTTTGTTGTTGCGCTTCATTGGGTTTACCCCGCAATTCGCTAGGAGTGGGTAGATCATTTTGAGCTTGTACTTTTGATGGTAATACAATAATTATTCCTAAAATTATTGTTTTGATTAGGCTTGAATTTAACCGTTTATTTTTCATCTTTGTAATGGTAATCTGATCTTGAACTATTTATTCAAAATATTCCGATAGTTTTATATATCGGAATATTCATTGTTAATTAATGCAGAAAATGACGAATACCCGTGAAGACCATAACTAATCCTAACTCATTAGCTGCCTTAATTGAATCTTGATCTCGCATACTTCCGCCGGGTTGCACAATCGCAGAAATCCCTGCCCCCGCCGCCGTGCGAACCGAATCATCAAAGGGAAAAAAGGCATCACTTCCTAAAACACCGCCTTTAGCGTTATCTCCGGCTTGTTTCAGGGCAATTTCCACTGACCCCACCCGATTCATTTGTCCGGCCCCAACGCCTAATGTCGTCTGATTTTTGGTAATAACAATGGCATTAGATTTAACGTGCTTAACCACTTTCCAAGCAAACATTAATTCCTCTAATTCTTCCGGGGTGGGTTGTTTTTCTGTCACCACTTTCCAGTCCGTAGATTGCTCTACAATATCATCGGCGGTTTGAACTAAAAAACCCCCCGCAATTAGTTTAATTGTTTCCCTTGAACCTTTAGTTAAATCTGGTAAAAGTAACACCCGCAGGTTAGATTTTCTCTTCAAAATCTGAGCCGCTTCTGGATCACAATCCGGGGCAACAATACACTCTAAAAAGGTTTTGCTTAATGCCGTTGCTGTCTCTTGATCAATAGTTTGATTTAATGCTACAATACCCCCAAAAGCCGAGGTTGAATCGGCACTAAAGGCTTTTTCATAAGCTGTACATAGGCTATTAGCAACAGCAACACCGCAGGGATTAGTATGTTTTAAAATGGCGGCGGCGGGTTGATCGGGAAACTCACAAATAATCCGTCTAGCGGCTTCTAAATCCACTAAATTATTATAACTTAAGGGTTTACCTTGTAAAATCTGACCCGATGCCCAGCCGGTGGGTTGAGTTCCACTTTGATACCAAGCTGCGGGCTGATGGGGATTTTCCCCATATCTTAAGGATTGAATTTGAGTTCCTGCTAGGACAAAACTTTGGGGTAGGGGAGATTCTTCTCGCAGTTCTTGTTGTTCTAAATAGGCTGCGATCGCCCGATCATAAGCTCCCGTATGTTGAAAGGCTTTTAAGGAACAATGTTGCCTAAATTCTAAAGAAATTTCTCCATTTTTTTGCTTGAATTCTTCTAAATAAGATCCATATTGTTCGGGATTACATAATACAGTTAAATGGGCATAATTTTTAGCCGATGCGCGTAATAAAGTTGGGCCGCCGATATCAATATTTTCGATCGCGTCTGCTAAAGAAACATCCGGTTTAGCAATAGTTTGTTCAAAGGGATAAAGATTAACCACAACTAAATCAATAGCACGAATATTATGGGTTTCTAACTCACTTAAATCTTGAGAAACATCTCGACGGGCTAAAATTCCCCCATGAATGCGAGGATGGAGGGTTTTAACTCGTCCGCCTAAAATTTCGGGAAATCCCGTATAATCAGAGACTTTGGTAACAGCAAGTCCCGCAGCTTTTAAAGCCGTGGCCGTCCCCCCACTACTAATTAAATCAAAACCCAATTCTTCCACGAGACTTTTAGCAAACTCAATCAGTCCTCGTTTATCCGATACACTTAATAAAGCTAAACGTGCCATGGGGCAAAACTCCGCACTCAAAAACAACAATCTACCATTGTTGCACCTACTGGCTCAATTAGGACTTACGCACCAAACCGGGTTTCTGAACGACAAATCCAGATTTCATCCGCAAAATCAGGGCCAGAAACCGGGTTTCTTTGGTCTTGTGCGTAAGTCCTGTCAATTTCTATTCTCACCGCCGATGGAACCGACCCCCCAAGAACTCAGTTTGTCCGTTGTGGATATTTTGGTTGGTCAAATCCGCTAGAATATGATCAACCAACGTAAAAACAAGCCCCAAAATCCATATATTCTAGCTTTTAATAGGCAAAATTAAAAATGACTACCGTGATGATTGTCGATGATAGCAACGCTCTCCGAGAGATAATTGCTAAGATGTTGCGAGACAGTGGGATCGACGTGATCTCAGCCGAAGATGGAGTTCAAGCCTTAGAAAAAATTGAACAGGTTACACAACTGGATTTAGTCGTATTAGATATTGTCATGCCCAATATGAATGGCTATGATCTGTGTCGCCATATTAGAAAAAACCCCAAAACCCAGAATCTTCCTGTGGTGATGTGTTCTAGTAAAAGTGAGGAATTTGATCGCTACTGGGGAATGAAACAGGGGGCTGATGCCTATATTTCCAAGCCTTTCCGTCCTGAAGAACTTTTGAGTACCATCAAACAACTACTACGGAGGTAGGGATCAGTCATCAGTTATCAGTCATCAGTCATCAGTTATCAGTTCTAGGGACGGGTTCATCGAGATTGAGGTGATTAACTCATATCTAAAATAACCCGCTCGTACCAGTTAAAGAGTTATCAGTTGAAGAGTTAATAAATTAACTGTAAACTTCTTAACTGATAACTGTTAACTGTTAACTGATAACTGAATAGTCGTCCCGCAGATTATTTATTCTTCTTCGGTACTATCAATTTCCTCATCATCTTCATCGTCTTCATAGTCTTCATCGTCTTCTTCAGGGGTTAAAGTCCCTTCGGGAACTAACTCAATAGTTGAGTTTTCTTCCAGCCAGGTGAAGGTTTTTTGCTGAACTAAATCTTCTGTCACAAAAGCGCGTAACCGTTGAGGATCAACATCTTGACCCTTAAGTTCTGAAAGAACTTTGATTTCTTCGGCTTTAATTTCTTCATCGGTGACGGTCAAAGATTCTAGTTTGGCGACTTCCTTCAAAGCTAAAGACCGCTTCAAAGCGTCAATGGCCTCTGGACGGGCTTGTTCTCGCAGACGAGGCACCATTTCCCCCGTGAATAACCGTTTAACATCTAACCCCATCTTGCTCAACTGCATCACCTGTTCAGTAATCAGTCGGTCAACTTCCTGACGAATTAAAGTTTCAGGTAAATCGACTTCAATGGTTTCTGCTAAAGCCGCAACCAACGCTTTACGTTTATTAGATTTGGTTTCGTCGTCTTTTTCTCCTTGGAAACGTTTTTCCAAAGATTCCCGCAGTTCGGCTAAAGTTGCAAACTCGCTGACTTCTTCAGCAAATTCATCATCTAACTCAGGCAGTTCTTTCGCCTTAATTTCATTTAAAGTAATGGTAAAGGTAGCATCCTTTCCCGCCACATCTTTATCCCCATATTCATCAGGAAACTTGAGGTTTAAGGTTTTGGTTTCTCCGGGATTCATGCCAAAAATACCCTCGACAAAACCCGGAATAAACCGTCCTTCCTCCAATTCCACTTGAAAATTATCGCCTTTAGCGCCGGGAATTTCTTCAAGTTCGTCGGTTTCTGATTCTGGGGTAAAATGGCCTTTAAAATCCACAAACGCCACATCCCCGGCTTGGGCGGGTCGGCCTTCCACGGGAATTAAGGTGGATCTTTTTTCCTGTTCCTGTTTTAAGACCTGTTCGACCTGTTCGGGGTCAAACTTCACTTCTTCGGCTTGGACAGTTAAGCCCTTATATTCACCGAGTTTCACCTCGGGTTCCACATCTACAACCACTTTAATCGTCAGAGTTTGTCCGGGTTCAAATTGCTGAATCAGTTGATCAATATCGCCTTGGGGCTCAAAGTTGCCAATGGCCGGAATCTTCTCCTGTTCGACAGCTTTGGGTAAATACTGGTTCATTAAATCATCCAACGCAGCAGCCTTAATTCGTTCCTGACCCAAGCGCTGAATCAAAATGTGGCGAGGCACTTTGCCCTTGCGGAACCCAGGAATATTCACCGAACGGCTCATTTTCCGAACAACTTGCTCGTATGCGTTTGTAGACATTTCAGGGGTAATCTCAATGTCTAATCCAATTTGACTTGCGGGAAGTTTTTCCTGGGTTACTTTCATAAAAAATCGTGATATTCTGAATTCAACACCCCCAACACATTTAACTCGCGGGGGAAACATAATCACCGGATTAGCAAGGTAAAATTGCTAATGTCGGTTTGTGTAATCAAATAATGATCGTAACTGATTATGCGCCCTTGTGTGACTGTTTCTTAGATTGTGTTCGATTTTGGTCAGGATCAGAACGGCCCAACTATAACGGCTAAGGCGGATTAAGCCTCCACCCAACGATTAATAATCATTAACCCAAAGGTTCTGCGGGCTATAAAAATTTACATTTATTAAAATTGGTATTTTTTGATTACGGAGGTTACAATTTTGTCAAATTCTTATCGAGTTGCCATTCTAGGGGCGACGGGTGCGGTCGGGGCGGAGTTAATCGAACTCCTGGAAAGTCGTAATTTTCCAGTGGGGGAATTAAAGTTATTGGCTTCTCCGCGTTCGGCGGGAACCTCGTTAACCTTTAGGGGGGAAACTTTAGCCGTGGAAGCGGTCTCAGAAACCAGCTTCGATCAGGTTGATATCGTGTTGGCATCGGCCGGAGGATCAACCTCTAAGGTTTGGGCATCAAAAATAGTCGCGGCCGGGGCGGTGATGATCGATAACTCCAGTGCCTTCCGCATGAACCCCGATGTGCCGTTAGTTGTCCCGGAAGTCAACCCCCAGGCCCTTAACCACCATCAAGGGATTATTGCTAACCCCAACTGCACCACGATTTTAATGACGGTGGCGGTTTGGCCGTTATATCAGGTACAACCGATTCGGCGAATCGTCGTTGCCACCTATCAATCGGCGAGTGGGGCTGGAGCCATGGCAATGGAGGAAATGAAGCAACAGGCCTTAGCTATTTTGCAAGGGGAAACACCCAAAACGGATATTTTTCCCTATCCCTTGGCTTTTAATCTTTTTCCTCACAACACACCCATTAATGAATTCGGTTATTGTGAAGAAGAAATGAAAATGATCCATGAAACCCGCAAAATTTTTGGGGTCAATGATCTGAGGATTTCACCAACTTGTGTGCGGGTTCCCGTGTTGCGCGCCCATTCGGAAGCGATTAACTTAGAATTCGACCAACCTTTGAGTGTGGAAAAAGCACGGGATATCCTCAGCACCGCCCCGGGTGTGGAACTGGTGGATGATTCAAAAGCCAACTATTTCCCCATGCCCATTGATGCCAGTGGACGTGATCCGGTGTTAGTCGGTCGGATTCGTCAGGATTTGTCCCATCCCTGTGGATTGGAATTATGGCTCTGTGGCGATCAAATTCGTAAGGGTGCAGCCTTAAACGCGGTGCAAATTGCTGAATTGTTAGTGGAAAAACAGCTTTTAGGTTTGAGGCGTTGAGGTTTTGACCGTCAATCAAAACCCAAAACCTGATCGAAAAACGCAGGAAACACCGATAACTGATATTAAAGAGAAATGGTAAGTTTTGGACGAGTTATAACGGCCATGGTAACGCCGTTTCACGAAGACGGTAGTGTGAATTATGCAGTGGCGGAAAAGTTAGCCACCCATTTAGTGAACACCGGCAGCGATGCCGTAGTTGTGTGCGGAACTACGGGAGAATCTCCGACCTTGACTTGGGATGAGGAATACGAGTTATTTCAAGTTGTGCAGAAGGCGGTGTCGGGAACAGCTAAGGTAATCGCCGGAACGGGATCGAATTGCACCCAAGAGGCGATCAGTGCCACTCAAAAAGCCACTAAACTAGGATTAGATGGCACATTACAGGTTGTCCCCTATTACAATAAACCTCCCCAGGAAGGTTTGTATCGGCATTTCCAAGCGATCGCCCAGGCCTGTCCCGATTTGCCAATTATGCTTTACAATATACCTGGACGCACAGGACAAAATCTCCTTCCAGAAACGGTAGCGCGTTTGGCGGAGATTGAGAATATTGTGGCGATTAAGGAAGCCAGTGGCAATTTAGATCAAGTCAGCCAAGTTCGACGGTTGACACCCTCGGAATTTTCGATCTACTCTGGAGATGATTCTCTGACCTTGCCCATGTTAGCCGTTGGCAGTTCCGGGGTGGTCAGTGTCGCTAGTCATCTGGTGGGAACGCAACTCCAACAGATGATTCAAGCCTTTGAAGCGGGTCAAGTACAAGTGGCAACCGATATCCATATCCGGTTATTGGGGTTGTTTAAAGCCTTGTTTGTTACCACAAACCCCATTCCCTTAAAGGTGGCATTGAACTTGCAAGGCTGGAATGTGGGATCGACCCGTTTGCCTTTATGTGAACCAACGGTTGAAGTGACAAACGCATTGAAGGACGTGCTGAGTCAATTAGATCTAGTTAAGTAGAACTCGGCAAACTTTTCTAGGCTTTGTGAAAACTAAATATCCACCCGGATTGACAGAATTTTCAAAATGATTAGGATGATTCTGTAAATTCTCTCAAATCTTGAATAACGCCTTGATTATTTCATTCATTAACCCCTAACAAAAAAGGATCAGCATGATTAAAAACACAAACACTCCGGTGATTAGAAAAAGAAGCTCTACTATGGCTACCCCCACTTCAAATCCGGTATATAGTTCCGGTTCCCTGAAGATTATTCCTTTAGGGGGATTACATGAAATCGGAAAAAATACTTGCATCTTTGAGTACGAAGATGAAATTATTATTTTAGATGCGGGTTTAGCCTTCCCCACCGATGGAATGCACGGGGTTAATATTGTTTTACCCGATGTCACCTATCTACGGGAAAACCGAGAAAAAATTAAGGGGATGATTGTTACCCATGGTCATGAAGATCATATTGGCGGTATTGCTTTTCACCTGAAACAATTTGATATTCCGGTAATTTATGGCCCTCGGTTAGCGATGGCCTTATTACAAGGAAAATTAGAAGAAGCCGGAGTGGCAGATCGCACGGAATTGCGCTCAGTTCGTCCCCGGGAAATGGTCAGAATTGGGAAATATTTTCTAGTAGAATATATTCGCAATACCCACTCAATTGCTGATAGTTTTACCGTAGCCATTACTACCCCCGTGGGCGTGGTGATTCATACGGGAGATTTTAAAATTGATCATACTCCGGTGGATGGAGAATTTTTTGATTTCCAACGGTTAGCTGAATACGGAGAAAAAGGGGTTCACTGTTTATTAAGTGACTCTACAAACGCTGAAACTCCAGGATTTACCCCGTCGGAAAGTTCCGTTTATCCTAACTTGGAGCGAGTTTTTTCCCAAGCTCAGGGTCGGATTTTAGTCACAACTTTTGCTTCTTCGGTTCACCGTCTAAATATTATTTTAGATATTGCCCAAAAACAGGGAAGGTTAGTCTCAGTCGTCGGGCGCTCCATGTTAAATGTGATTGCCCACGCTCGGACATTAGGATATATCAAATGTGAGGATCGGTTATTTGTACCCCTGAATGCGATTAGTGGGATTCCTAATGATAAATTACTGATTTTAACCACCGGATCTCAAGGGGAACCGTTATCGGCCTTAACCCGCATTGCTGAAGGAGCCCATCGTCAAATTAATATTAAGCAAGGGGATACCGTTGTCTTTTCAGCTAACCCGATTCCTGGGAATACAATTGCAGTGGTGAACACCATTGATAAATTGATGATGCAGGGAGCTAATGTGATTTATGGACGGGAAAAAGGGATTCACGTTTCCGGTCACGGATGTCAAGAAGATCAGAAGTTAATGTTAGCTTTAACCCGTCCGAAATTCTTTGTTCCTGTCCATGGAGAACACCGGATGTTAGTTCAACACCAAAAGACGGCCCAAAGTATGGGGATTCCCGCCGAAAATATGGTGTTAATTGATAATGGGTTTGTGGTGGAATTAACCAAGGAATCTATCCGCATTGCGGGTAAAGTGCAAGCGGGTATTGAACCTGTAGACTCCTCTCGCTCTGGAGTGGTTAAAGATGAAACCATGAAGGAACGCCGTCAGTTAGCCGAAGAAGGGGTGGTAACTATGGCGGTGGCGGTGGGAACCGATGGTAAGTTATTAGCACGCCCTGAGCTTCATTTGAAAGGGGTGGTTAATAGTGTTAATCAGGCTGTTTTACAAGAACAATTAACTCAAACTATCGAAACAGTTTTAAGTGAACGTTGGGCAGAATTTTCCCGCACTTTTGACTCAGAAACAAAAGAAGTTGATTGGGAAGGGTTAAAAGTTCAGGTTGAACGTTCAATTCAGCGTGTCCTGCGCCGTGAAGTTGCCAGTAATCCTTTGTTGGTTTTATTAGTTCAAATTCCCGACGAAGAACCTGCTACAAAACTCACGGGTCGCCGTCGTCCTCGTAGTGCTGCAAGAGTGGCTTCTTAGGGTAAGAAACGGTTTAGAAACCCGGCGACTTTCCTCTCGTTCCATCTTCCAGGTTCGAGATGGGAATGCGAACAGGGAGGCTCTGGCTCCGTTTGATTCAACAGCAGGCGGAGCCTGCACTTCAGATCACTTCATTATTCATCAATAAAATTAAGGAAGTATCTAAACATGGCTAAGTACAACCGTCTCGACAAAGACAATGCGGCAGCGCTTCTGGTCGATCATCAAACTGGACTCTTCTCTCTTGTCAATGACTATGGCCCCAGTGAATTCAAAAACAATGTGTTAGCTCTTGCCAGTACAGTTAAGTTCTTTGAATTGCCAACGATCCTGACTACTAGCTTTGAAAATGGCCCTAATGGCCCTCTCATTCCTGAACTGAAGGGGATGTTTCCCGATGCTCCCTACATTGCTCGTCCAGGACAAATCAATGCTTGGGACAATGAGGACTTCGTGAAGGCAGTAGCGGCAACAGGAAAGAAGCAATTGATTATTGCAGGAATTGTCACTGATGTCTGTGTGGCATTTTGCGCTCTATCAGCATTGGAAGCAGGATATGAAGTTTTTGCCGTAACCGATGCTTCTGGTACTTTCAATGAATCTTGTCGCCATGCGGCTTGGGATCGAATGTCTAGTGCAGGTGTGCAATTAGTTAATTGGTTTGCTGTTGCTTGCGAACTGCATCGCGATTGGCGAAATGATATCGAAGGACTCGGTAACCTGTTGGGAAATTATATCCCCAACTACAAAAATCTGATGACTAGCTACTCGGCGAAGAATTAATTTAGGTGAAACCATCATCCCTATAAGATTTGGCATACAAACATTTCTTTTTTACGAATTTCCAAAGATGCTCAATCAAATTGAAATTAGGAGAGTAGGACGGCAAATAAAAAAAATATTCAGAAACCGGGTTAATCGAAAGAAACTCGGTTTCTTTTTTTCGGGGAATTTCGGATTAAAATATAATATCAGAATTAGCGATCGCCATCCAGAAATTACGGGTTCCAATTTTTCTAGTTTATAGTTACTTAAAATATGAACTTATTCAATCAGAGGGTTTTTCGTGATTTAAACCCCGAAATATCAAGAATTATTATTTTGAATATTTCCTTGGGAATTGCCTATGCTATCGGTACAAAAATTAGTCTAAGTATCGCATCACTGCATGGAATATCTGCCATTTGGTTGCCTTCGGGAATGACTTTAGCTGCATTTCTTTTATTCGGCTCAAAAATATTTCCGGCTATCGTTTTTGGTTCAGTGATGGGACTGATTAATGTCTTTAATTCGACTGGATCTTTACTAGATATTTTTATTCTGAATATGGGTTGTATTTTAGGAAATTATTTACAACCCTTCTGCGCTACATTTGTTATTAAAAAATATAGCAATATTCAAACATTATTTATTAGTATTAATGGAATTATTGTATTTATAATAACTGGTTTTTTCTCTCCCATAATTTCCGCAGTTATTATCATTATCACTGGTGTTTATACGGGGTTTTATCCAGCAGAAAATTACTGGGTTCCTTTATTAACAATTTGGATAGCGAGTGGGTTGACCCATTTAATTTTTACTCCGGTATTTTTAATTAATAAAATTCCTTCTGTTTCGGGGAAAGACAAGATTAAGCCCCGGGTTAAATTATTTATTCTATTGTTCGTTATCATTGCAACAAGTATAATTTTTTGGGTGACTTTTGTAAAAAATTATTCCGTTGAATATATTCTATTACTTCTGCTAATTTTAACGGTTTTTACCCTCGGTAAAAAGTTTTCGATTTTGATGGTGGCAATCGTTTCTTCTCTGGCTATTATTGCTACAACTTTAGAATTTGGCCCTTTTGTCAAATCATCAATTAACCAATCATTATTACTATTACAATCATTTATTGGGGTTTTTTCGGTCGCTTCTTTAATCTTATCGGCCATTATTGATGAAAAACAACAGGCGACTAATAAACTAGAATTAACCCTAGCTAATTTAGAAAATACTATCAAAGAGCGAACATTGCAGCTAGAAACAGCTAAGGAAAAAGCCGAAGTTGCCAATCAAGCTAAAAGTACCTTTATTGCTAATATGAGTCATGAATTGCGATCGCCTTTGAATGCCATTCTGGGTTTTTCTCAATTAATGTTACGTTCTCATAATCTCCCATCCGATCAATATGAAAATATAGGTATTATTTATCGCAGTGGAGAATACTTACTGACATTAATTAATAATGTTCTGGATTTATCCAAAATAGAAGCCGGAAAAACCACCCTAAATCCCGCTAATTTTGACTTATATCAATTATTAGATGATTTAGAAGATATGCTCAATTTACGAGCTAGTAATGCTGGATTAAAATTGATCTTTCAACGGAGTGAAACTATTCTTCGCTATATCTACGCCGATGAAGTTAAATTGCGTCAAGTCTTAATTAATTTACTCAGTAATGCGATTAAATTTACTCCAGAAGGAGGAATTACCTTAACGGTTTTTCAGGAAGAAGAAAACTCAACGGATGTTGTCACCATCAATTTCCAAGTCCGCGACACCGGAGTGGGAATTTCTCAGGCAGAATTACCTAAACTTTTTGAAGCTTTTACCCAAACCCAAGCGGGGAAAGAATCGCAAGAAGGCACGGGTTTAGGATTAGCCATTAGTCGGAAATTTGTGCAACTGATGGGCGGAGATATTACAGTAAAAAGTCAACTCGGTCAGGGCACAACCTTTTCATTTCAAATTCAAGCTAAACCCGGTAAAAATATTAACGATGAACCGCTTAAAACCAGAAAAAGAGTATTAGGTTTAGCTCCTGGTCAAGCGACTTATAAAATTCTAACTGTTGATGATAAAGAAATTAATTGTCTATTATTAATTAAACTTTTAGAACCCTTGGCATTTGAGTTAAAAACAGCTAGTAATGGAGCAGAAGCGATCGCAATATGGGATGAATGGGAACCCCATTTAATCTTTATGGATATGCGAATGCCCGTGATGGATGGTTATGAAGCGACAAAACAGATTAAATCAACTACCAAAGGCAATGCTACGGCTCTAATTGCTGTAACTGCTAGTGTATTAGAAGAAGAAAAGGCTATTGTATTATCGGCGGGGTGTGATGATTTTATGAGAAAACCTTTTACAGAAGATCAGATTTTTGAGGTTTTGGCTAAACATTTAGGGGTTAAATATATCTATGCAGAAATCCAGCCTATTGTAGATATAAACTCAGAGAAGGAGTTAATTTCTGAGGATTTAACAGTCATGTCTCAGGAGTGGATGAATCAACTCTATCAAGCCTCAATTGAAGCCAATAGTCAAGCTGTGATAGAATTAATTGCAGAAATTCCCGAAACAGAGATTTATTTAATCGAATTTCTAACCAAGGCAGTGCGTAAATTTCAATTTGAACAGATAATTAATTTAGCAGAACCTTTGATCGGCAATGATTAAAAAATATCGCTTATACTATGCTTAAACTCCTTAGATACATTAGTATTTCTCTGATTACCGTCTGTTTGTTATTTGCTTGTCATGCTTCAGTACCAATTAAAGTAAAACACCCTCCCTTGAAAGTGGTATTTACATCTTTTGTTGGGGAGCATTCAGGCATCATTGCTCAAGAAAAAGGATTTTTCAAAGCCCAAGGGGTAGATGTGGAACTAATTTATAAACAATACATCCAATTGGAAATGGCAAATTTCAGTGCGGGTAAGTATGATGGCATGGTATTGACCTTGGGAAGTTTTATCAACTTGAGTGCCACAAATCCAGATATACAAGGTGTCGTGGTTATAAATGAATCAACAGGAGCAGATGTGGTAGTCGCCCAATCGCAAATTAAAACCGTCGCTGACTTAAAAGGTAAAAAATTGGGTGCAAATCTAGGCGGTTTTAGCGAAATTTTCGTGACTGAAATGTTGAAAACTGCCAACTTAACCAGCGATGATGTGAACTTGGTTAAAGTAGAGGCTTCAGAAATTCCTCAACACCTGAAAAATAATGCTATTCAAGCCGGACACACTTGGGAACCCCATCTTTCTGAAGCCATTAAATTAGGGGGGAATATTTTATTTACCAGCAAACAAACTCCTGGCTTGATATTAGATATGATTATCTTTCGCAGTGAGATAATCCGCGATCGCCCCGAAGATGTTCGGGCATTTGTACGAGGATGGCTAGAAGGCTCTGCCTACTGGAAAGCAAATGTTCAGGAAGGAAATGCTATCATTAGTAAAGCGTTAAAAATTCCTCTTAATACAATCTATTTGGAGGGAGTCAACCTAACTGATTTAAGTGAAAATCAAAAATTATTTCAATCTAGCAACCCTAATTCCATTTACAAAACTGCCAAGATCTATGCAGACTTTTTTATTCGCTCTGGAAACGTAACGCGCATTCCTAAGCTAAAAAGTTTGTTCAATTCTTCTTTCTTAAACCCTCCCTAATGTAAAGCCATGCAGCATTCCCTTTTGGGCGGTATCCGTACAAAGTTGATCGCCTCCTTTCTGATTGTTTCTTTGAGTCCGTTGCTGCTATTGGCATTTCTCGACAAACAGACAACTGAAAAAGCACTAACTGATAACGCCAAACAAGCCCTCTCGACGGCGGCTAACGAAACCTCTAACAGAATAGATGCCTTTATTGATGCAAATCTCGATGCCGTGCGCGTAGAGGCGATTTTACCCGGTTTTGCCCGTTACCTCAGCCTAACTCCAAAACAGCGAGTTGACAGCCCCGAAATGCAATTGGCGACAGAAACATTAATCCGTCTCAGTCGCAAAGATATGATCAATGTTATCTCATATTCTTTGCTCGACTTAAACGGAAAAAATGTATTGGATACATATACATCAGATATTGGCAAAGATGAATCGGATCAAGATTACTTTAAAAAACCCCGGCAAACTGGGTTATCTTTTGTTTCTAACATGAAGCGATCGCCGACAATTCCTGACCTGGTAACGCTCTATTTTAGCAGTCCAGTTCGCAATGCCAAGGGAGATATATTGGGTGTATTGCGTGTTTCATACAATGCTACTGTTGTTCAACAATTAGTAACTCGACAAACTGAACGGGCTGGGGCAAAATCTTTTGCTATTCTGTTAGATGAAGATAATATTTATCTGGCACATAGCACTGCACCAGAACTGCTTTTTAAATCTATCGTGCCTTTGCCTGCCGATGTTTTAACTCAACTGCAACAAGAAGGGCGTTTATCTAATTCTCCTGTTAAGGAATTGGCAACTAATGAGCCAAAACTTCAGCAAGCATTGGATCATAAACAGTCATATTTAATTGCATCTTTGGCAGCAACAGATAATCAGGTTAATTTGATTGCGATCACTCGTTTAAAATATAAACCTTGGTCTGTGTTGTTCGCCCGGCCCCTTGCTGTTGCCCTAGCACCCGTAGAAAAGCAAATGCGTGATGCAATATTTCTATTGGTATTGATCGCGGGAGTAGTGACAATCATCGCTTTTGCCATTGGGCAACTACTAACAAAGCCAATAATTAACCTTACCAATATAGTTTCCCATTTTACCGCAGGTAACTTAAATATTCGCGCCAAAACCAACTCAAAAGACGAAATAGGTCAACTGGCAAAATCGTTTAACAACATGGCACTTCAGTTACAAACATCTTTTGAAACCTTAGAACATCGGGTAGACGAACGCACAGCAGAGTTAGTTATTGCCAAGGAAAAAGCCGAAGTTGCTAATCAAGCCAAAAGTAACTTTATTGCTAATATGAGTCACGAATTGCGATCGCCCTTAAATGCCATTTTAGGCTTTTCTCAAGTCATGTTAAGAAGCCCCGATCTCCCCTCGAAACAATCGGAAAATGCCGGAATTATTTATCGCAGTGGTGATTATCTATTAACCTTAATTAATAATGTTTTAGATTTATCTAAAATTGAAGCGGGAAAAACCACATTAAATCTAACTAATTTTGACCTGTATCGGTTATTAGATGATTTAGAAGATATGCTAGATTTACGAGCTAGTAATGCCGGATTAAAATTAATCTTTCAACGGAGTGAAAATGTCCCTCGTTATATTTGTACCGATGAAGTTAAATTGCGTCAAGTTTTAATTAATTTACTCAGTAATGCGATTAAATTTACCCAAGAAGGGGGTATTACCTTAACGGTTTTTCAGGAAGAAGAAGACTCAACAGACGTTATTAGCTTAAATTTTAAAATCCGCGATACGGGTGTAGGAATTTCTGAGGCAGAATTACCTAAACTTTTTGAAGCCTTCACCCAAACCCAAGCGGGGAAAGAAGCCCAAGAAGGCACGGGTTTAGGATTAGCTATTAGTCGGAAATTTGTGCAACTGATGGGGGGAGATATTACTGTTAAAAGTGAATTAGGAAAAGGCACAACCTTCTCGTTTCAAATTCAAGCCAAACCGGGTGAGAATATCAACGATGAATCCATAAAAACCCGGCAAAAAGTATTGGGTTTGGCTCCGGGTCAAGCGACTTATAAAATTCTAACTGTTGATGATAAAGAAATTAATTGTCTATTATTAATTAAACTTTTAGAACCCTTGGGATGGGAAATGAAAATAGCCCGAAATGGAAAAGAAGCGATCGCAATATGGGAAGAATGGGAACCCCATTTAATCTTTATGGATATGCGAATGCCCGTGATGGATGGCTATGAAGCCACAAAATATATTAAATCAACTACAAAAGGTAATGCTACGGCTGTAATTGCTCTAACTGCTAGTGTTTTAGAAGAAGAAAAAGCCATTGTGCTTTCAGCCGGCTGTGATGATTTTATTAGAAAACCTTTTAATGAATCGGTCATTTTTGAGGCTCTGGCTAAACATTTAGGTGTAGAATATATCTATACAAAAACCCCCTTTAGTTCAGATCATCATTCAGACAAAGAGATAACTGATCATGATTTAAAGACCATGACTCCAGAATGGATTAACCAACTTTACAGAGCCGCTTTAGAAGCCGATTCTAACCGAGTTCTGGAACTAATGATAGATATTCCCGATTCAGAGATTAATTTAAGACAATTTCTGGCCAAGGCGGTGCGTTTATTTCAATTTGAGCAGATCGTTGATTTAACTGAAGCGTTAATCAATCATGATTAACCCTGGGTTTATTAAATCTTAAAAAAATATGAAATTATTTAATCAGGAAGTTTTTCGTTATCAAAAATCACAATTATTCAAGCTGATTGTGATTAATATTTGTTTGGGAATTGCTTACCTTCTGGGAGTAAGATTTAGCATCAATGTTACATCTGTCCATGGTTCTTCTGCGATTTGGTTGCCCGCAGGTATGGTTTTAGCTGCTGTCATGTTATTCGGTTCAAAAGTATTTCCAGCAATTGCTTTTGGTTCAATAGTAGGATTAATTGATAACCATAGTTCCATAAATTCATTTACGAATTTGATTTTGATTAATGTCGCTTGTATTTTAGCCAATTATTTACAACCTTTATTTATTACATTACTACTTAAAAAATATACTAATATTAAAAATTTATTTAATAGTATTAATGGAGTAATTACTTTTTTTATTTTATCCTGCTTTTTGGTTCCCATATTGTCCCCGATTCTGATCGTTAATACTGCTGTTTATATCGGGTTATATTCAGCCGAAACTTACTGGAGTTCTTTCTTTACAATGTGGGCATCTAGTGCCTTGGGTCATGTAATTTTTACTCCCCTATTTTTAATTCATACTATTCGTCCTGTCCCGGGATCAAAGAAACTGCCCTCGAAAATCAAATTATCAATAATCGGCTTTGTGATCATCGGTACAATTTTAATTTTATGGATAACTTTTATCAAAAATATTTCTGTTGAATATATTTTCTTGCTCTTACTGATTTTAACTGTATTTACTTTAGGTAAAAAGTTTTCGATTGTGATGGTAGCCATTGTTTCCTGCGTGAGTATTATTGCCACTTCCCTAGGATTAGGCCCTTTTGTCAAAGCCTCACCGAATCAATCTCTATTTTTAGTTCAATTATTTATTGGGGTTTTTGCGGTCACTTCTCTGATTCTATCCGCCATAATTGATGAAAAGCAAAAAGCAACTAATAAATTAGAATTAACTCTGGGTAATTTAGAAGATACAGTCAAAGAACGAACGTTACAACTGGAAAAAGCCAAGGAAAAAGCTGAAGTTGCCAATCAAGCCAAAAGTACCTTTATTGCTAATATGAGCCATGAATTGCGATCGCCTTTGAATGCGATTTTAGGCTTTTCTCAAATCCTACTCAGGACGCCCAATCTTCCCCCGGAAAATTTAGAAAATGCCGGAATTATCTATCGGAGTGGGGAGTATCTCTTAACCTTAATTAATAATATTCTGGATTTATCGAAAATAGAAGCGGGAAAAATCACCTTAAATCCCACGGATTTTAATTTATATCAATTGTTAGATGATTTAGAAGATATGTTGCACCTGAGAGCAGCGAATGCGGGATTGAATTTGATATTTAAGCGAGATTCGTCAGTTACCCAATATATTTATACCGATCAGATTAAGCTGCGTCAAGTTTTAATTAATTTACTTAGTAATGCGATTAAATTTACCCCCGAGGGTGGGGTGACTTTAACGGTGCTTCAACGAGAAACCCAAGACACCGATAGCGCCCTATTGGAGTTTGAAGTTCGGGACACGGGGGTGGGAATTTCTCCCCAAGAATTGCCAAAACTCTTTCAGGTATTTACTCAAGCCCAAGCAGGAAGGGAATCCCAAGAAGGGACGGGTTTAGGATTAGCCATTAGTCGGAAATTTGTCCAATTAATGGGGGGACAAATTCAAGTCGAAAGCCAATTGCATCACGGGACAACCTTTAGATTCCAAATTCAAGCCCAACGGGGTCAAAATTCCCAGGATAAGCCAACGGCAGCCAAACGGATTGTATTGGGTTTAGTCAAGGGTCAACCGACCTATAAATTGCTAACAGTTGATGACAAAGAAGTGAATCGAAAATTATTAATAAAACTTTTAGAACCCCTAGAATTTGAGGTAAAAGAAGCCAGAAATGGACTAGAAGCGATCGCAATTTGGAACCAATGGGAACCCCATTTAATTTTTATGGATATGCGAATGCCCGTGATGGATGGCTATGAAGCCACTAAATATATTAAATCCACAACAAAAGGCAATGCTACGGCTGTAATTGCTCTAACTGCTAGTGTTTTAGAGGAGGAAAAAGCTATTGTGCTATCCTCTGGATGTGATGATTTTATTAGAAAACCCTTTACCGAGCATAATATTTTTGAGACACTCACCAAACATTTAGGTGTAAGATATATTTATTCAGAAACAAAGCCCTCTGTGTCGGATGTTACTGTAGATAGTAGCTTGACATCTCAACAATTAACCTGTATGCCTAAAGAGTGGATAATTGAGCTATATCAAGCTACTCTTGAAGCAAATACGGGTCTAGTTATGCAGTTAATCACACAAATTCCTGATATAGAAACTCATTTGATACAATCCCTTACACAACTTGTACGTAAATTTGAATTTGAACAGATTATTAACTTAGTTGAAACGCTCATTAGTCATGAATCCTGATTTAGTCGCAGAGAACAAAGGGAATATTCTTCTGGTTGATGATCTGCCAGAGAATTTACAATTACTAAGTGATTTGTTAATTAAACTTGGCTATACAGTTCGCAGTGTCACCAGTGGTAGAATGGCACTCAAAACCGTTAAAGTTAAGCAACCTGATGTTATTTTTTTAGACATTAAGATGCCAGAAATGGACGGTTATCAGGTGTGTCAAGCTCTGAAGGCTGATGAGAATTTATCCCATATTCCGATTATTTTTATTAGTGCTTTAAACGACGTTTTTGATAAAGTTAAGGCATTTCAGTCTGGGGGGATTGACTATATTACTAAACCCTTTCAAGTCGAAGAAGTTGTGGCGCGTTTGGAAAGTCAGTTAACTATTCAACGACAAAAAAGACTTCTGGAACAGGAAATTATTAAACGCCGAGACGCGGAGGAAGTGTTATACCAATCCCGGGCACTGTTATCAAGTATATTAAATAGTTCCCTGGATGGTATTGCCGCCTTAGAAGCCCTGCGCGAACCCGAAACCGGAGAAATTAAGGATTTTAGGTGTTTAGTAGTTAACCCGATCTTAGCGAAGGTTTTTGACCGCACTCGGGAAGATATGATCGGTAAAATTATCCTCAGAAGACTCCTAAATCGGATTCAACCGGAACTGTTTTATCGTTTTGTTAAAATTGTTGAAACTGGGGAATCCTTAGAACAGGATATTTACTATCCCGTTGGGGACTCCTACTGGTATCATTTTGTCGCCGTCAGGTTAGGGGATGGTTTTGCCATTACCATTCGCGATATTACCGCCCGCAAAAAAATTGAATTAGCCCTGCAAGAAGCCAATCAAAAATTAAAAGAACTCGCTAATGTCGATAGTTTAACTCAAATCGCCAATCGTCGCTGTTTTGATGGCCGTCTGCAAAGGGAATGGGAGGTTTTAGCCCAACAACAACGACCCTTGACCTTGATTATGTTTGATCTCGACGGGTTCAAATCCTATAACGACCATTATGGTCATCTGGCGGGGGATGATTGTCTCGTCCAGATCTCTCAAGCCGTCTATCAATGTACTCGCCAGCAGGATTTGCGCCGCCCCATTGACCTCGTGGCCCGTTATGGGGGAGAGGAATTTATTGTCCTTTTATCAGCGAAGGATTTAGCCACAGGAATTCAGGTTGCAGAACGAATTCAGCAGGCGATTTACCGTTTAAAAATTCCCCATGAATACTCCCATGTTAAGGAAATTGTGACCGTCAGTTTGGGGATTGGTTCGGTTATCCCCAGTTTAGAAGTTCAGCCCAATTACTTAATTCAATTAGCTGATCAGGCATTATACGATGCTAAACAACAGGGACGCGATCGCTATTGTATTAGTAGTAGTTGTCATCAGAAACAGGAAGTAGGAAATAGTTAACGGATAATAAATAAAGATTTATTGACTCAAAAAATAAGGTAAACTGAACAGTGGTTAATGTAAGCTCCACTTTTCATGACAAATCCCGCTCCCCCCGAAATTAATCCCAATCTTTGGCCGCAATTATTACAACAACTGTTAGACCGCCAATCCCTTTCTGTAACCCAAGCCTCACAATTAATGCAGGGATGGCTCCTAGAAACAGTTCCCCCCGTCCTTTCCGGGGCGATTTTGGCAGCGATACAAGCCAAAGGCGTCTCCGCCACGGAATTAACCGGAATGGCCGCGGTTTTACAATCCTTTGGTTCCTCGGATACCGCCACAACAACCAATTCCGGCATCATTTCCAACTACCGTGTAATTGATACCTGCGGCACCGGGGGCGATGGAGCTTCCACCTTCAATATTTCCACTACCGTTGCCTTTGTCGCCGCGGCGGCGGGGGTTCCGGTGGCAAAACATGGAAATCGTTCCGCATCGAGTAAAGTTGGCTCTGCGGACGTCTTAGAAGCCCTGGGCGTCAACCTCAAAGCCCCCAGCGAAAAAGTCAAACAGGCGTTATCAACGGTCGGAATCACCTTTTTATTCGCCCCCGGTTGGCATCCCGCCCTCAAAGCCGTGGCCCCCCTGCGTCAAACCCTGAAAGTCCGAACCGTCTTTAATCTATTAGGGCCCCTGGTCAATCCCCTATATCCTACTGGACAAATCATTGGGGTTTTTGACCCAACAATGCTGCCCATCATTGCCCAAGCCCTAAACCAACTTGGGACAGAAGTGGCGATCGTTTTACATGGACGGGAAAAACTTGATGAAGCGGGCTTAGGAGATATCACCGACTTAGCGATTTTATCCCAAGGGAAGGTTAAAACAGCCACCCTCAGCCCCCAGGACTTAGGATTAACTCCCGCCCCCCTAACCGCCCTCAGAGGGGGAGAGGTGCAGGAAAATTCGGAGATTCTGAAAAATTTATTACAGGGAAAAGGCACACAAGCACAAAAAGATGTGGTAGCCCTGAATGGGTCTTTAGCCTTACAGGTTGCGGGTGTTGTACCCATGGGCGACCATCAGCAAGGAATTCATTTAGCTCAAGAGATTTTACAAAGTGGTGCGGCTTGGTCAAAACTGGAAGAATTGGTTAAATTTCTTCAGGATTAATGTTATAGCAGGGAACAGGCAACAGGCAACAGGCAACAGGGGAAATGGTTCATTTATATTTAACTGGCTTCTGGAATCGGTAAAGCTAGGGGAACAGCAGGTTGAATGGGTGCAACTTGAAAGACATCTCTTAATGCTTCTTCTAAAGTTGGTCGCATCACAACTCGGTTTTCACTAGCAACAATTACTCTAACTAAGGTGGGTAAACTATTTTCCTCTGCTTCTAAATATAAAGGTTCCACATAAAGTAGGGATTGTTCAATGGGAATCACTAATAAATTGCCTTGAATTACCCGGGAACCTTGGCGACTCCAGAGGGAAATTTGCTCGGAAATTTCAGGTTGTTGGTTAATTAACGCTTCTACCTGTTCCGGCCCAAAAATTAGGCGTTGTTTGGGGAAACGATATAATACTAAACTGCCATAATGTTCGAGATCAGAGCGAGCGGCTAACCAGGCGACTAAGTTATTCCGACTAGACGGAGTAAACGGAAGCATAAGCATGAATTCTTCAGTTTTTTCCGTCGGTAATCGCATGATTAAATAATAGGGTTCCATCGGTTGTTGTTGACTAGCATAAATTTCTACCGGAACCCGCCAGAGATCTTCCCGATTATAAAAAACAATCGGATCACTCATGTGATAGGTGAGTAAATGTTGAGATTGAACGCTAAATAAATCAACCGGGTAGCGAATATGTTGACGCAGGGTAATCGGCATTTCTTCAATAGAATTAAACAAATCGGGAAAAACCTGTTTTAGTGTAGAGATAATGGGATCTTGATCTTCCTCTAATGAATAGAATTTAACCGTACCGTTATAAGCATCAACAATCACCTTAACCGAATTTCTAATATAGTTAAATGGCGCTCCTTCGGGATCGGAATAGGGGTAAAGATTACTGGTGGTATAAGCATCAATCATCCAATATAAATGATTATAATCAACCGATGTAGAATTAGAGTCAGCAACCACAAGATAGGGGTTACTATCATAATGTAGAAAAGGTGCGATCGCTTTGACTCTTTCTAAGATATTCCGGCGAAATAGTAATTTAGTTTCGGGGGTGAAGTTATCCGTAAATAACATTTGCCAGTTTTTTAAATAGTAGGCAAATAAAAACCGTTTCCATCCGGTTCCAATCACAATTCCGCCTTCGCCATCATAGATATTATAAACATTCTCATTTCCCAGGGGAAAATCTAGTTCTTTGACTTGAGTAGAAGTCATGATTTGAGTATTAGTTAATAAACCGTAATAAAGTCGCGGTTTACCAATCGGAATTATATTTTTAATTCGAGGAGAAACTTCTAAGGTTGTATCGGGATCTAATTGGGGATCAGCGCCAATATTTTTAACAAAAAATTCAGGCAGACCGCCCTCAGCCACGCGATTCACGGGAGAGAGGGTAAAACCATAACCATGGGTATAAACTAAATGTTCATTAACCCAAGTCTTGGCTTTTTCCGGGACTAATTCATAGTTTAATTCCCGAGGGGAAATGAGTACCTGTTGTTTTTGTAAACCCGTATTATACTTTCCTAAAAATTTATCGGGTAAAATAGAATAGCGATCATAATCGGCGTCGGAAAATTCATAATAAAGACGAATTTGTTGTAATTGACGATTAGTTTGTAATAACGGTCGTTTATCCCAAAGACGAATATTATCAATCGTTAAATTATTGTTTTTAATATCGGTATAACTTAATTTGGCATTGGGATCAAAAGTTTCAACGTTAATTTTATCTAAATTAAATCCTTGGCGAGTATATTGAATACTGTGTTTAATATAAGGTAATTCTCGCTCTAATTCGTTGGGTTGAACAATCAACTGTTGAACCAAATGGGGGATAATACTTACCACTAGAATACTCAGCCCTAAATACCAAGTAAATATTGCTCTGAGGGAATAGCTATCTGCGAATAATTTATCTCGGCCTGAATTTCGTTTTTTAATTAGATATAGCGCGCCTATTTTTCTTAGGAGAATATCAATATAGGGTCTAACTTTTTTGACTGAAAAAATTGCTTGCCAGATCAGGAAAAAAGAAAGTAATATAGCGATAATAGATAATAATAAATAACCGGGCTTTAGTATATTGACATCGGTAAAATTTGCGCCAAATACAACCCCCTGGGTGGAGTATAAAAGTTCATAACGGGCTAACCAATACCGCATGGCACAACTAAACATCAAAAGCCCTGCCAGTCCGTGCAGATGACGTTGTTGGGGTTGGGAAAAACTCGGAAATCGCCCTTGACTGAGACTATTTCCAGAGAGCAAATACATTAAACTACAAGTAATAAAACCAACTGAAAATAATCCAATCAACCAAAATTCCAAAAGGTGAGCAATGGGGAGACTAAAAATATAAAAGCTAATATCTCGATTTAATAAGGGTTCGGTTTGGTTAAATAAAGTAGGATGAAAATATTGTAAGAAATTTGACCAATGACTCGACAACAACAAGCTAAATCCAAAACCAAAGGTTAAAGCAATAAAACTAAAAACAATGAAAGGATTCCAGAGAATAGAAATTACTAAAATTACTAAAATAGGTATTTTCCAACTGTAGGCTTTAAAATTGTTAATCCATTGCTCAACAATTTGAGGTTCAAACTGGGCAGGTAGATTAGAAAATAGAGGTTGACTTGCATCCCAATGCCAATAACTGATAAAAATCTGGCTATAATGAATTATAATTAAACCTAGCAACAGAGATAAACCCATGACCATCACTAAAAGCGAAGGTAATCCCAAGGAAAATCTAGGTAAATTCTGATGAGATAAATCAAAAAGATGATCGGGAGATTTATTTTGTAAATGTTCATAAGAATATTGATGCCGTCGGGCAATGACTAAATTTCCGATTAACCAAGCTACGGTAATCGATAATCCCAATACGGCTAACCCAATTTCCATCCCTAATCTTGCTTGAAAAACCGATAAATAATTGACTTCTTTAAACCAAATTAACTCAGCGAAAAATTTGGCAGTCAGATCTAAAATAAATACCAAACTCAATATCGCTAAACTAACTTTAAAAATTAGATTTTTTTTTGCCATAATATTAAATTAAGCGACCGAAAAGTAATTGATTTTATTCTAACCGATAAACCAAAATTATTTATCAAAACAGACCCTAGGATAAAATCGGACAAACCCGTTATAGATTGCTATACATCTGTTAACTCAGAAGGGTCTACAATCAAAAGCGTATTGAGTGGAGTTGATTACCAAAAATGGATATTAAATTGGCACTGACTGTATTAACGGTGTTATTTACCTTGGGCTGTCTGTTCTTCGGAACCAAAAACGGCTTCTATGATAGCAATGATTATCATGGTAACGGTTCTGCTCATTAATTAGGGAGCATGGAGTAGGATCAGGGGGAGTAGGGGGGCAGGGGAGGCAGGGGAGGCAGGGGAGGCAGGGG
>NZ_LR734982.1:40683-166781 GCF_900009265.2 Planktothrix paucivesiculata PCC 9631
GGTAAACTTTTGCTATTACCCATTCTTAATTCGTAATTACCCATTACCCATTACCCATTACCCATTACCCATTACCCATTACCTATTCCCTGTTCCCTGGCGAAAGTGAGGGATGGGACTAGCTTTCTGGACACTTTATGTGGCACACTGATTGACTAAGATCAAGATCTGGGAGTAAAAATCCACTAACCGGGATATCCGATGATCCTGTTGCCTCTAATTGAGGTCTACTGGCTCTTCCGTATCCGGTGGTGAGTTTTAAATCATGGTGTGTGTAGTGAACGAGGACGAAAAAATTGCTGAGGTCAATAAAAGGTATTGTGCGGTATTCGGGGCGTGGGAGTCGCTGGTTACTTGGCGATAGCCAACTCTCTCTCAAATTCAATCTGCTCAGTACGTTAGTTAGAAGGGATTTAGAGGCACGATACAAAGGTTCTATTCTCGGCAACCTCTGGCCACTGTTGAATCAGTTGTCCCAATTGCTGATTTATACCTATGTTTTTTCCATTGTTCTCAAGGTCAAACTCGATCTTGAAGGTTTTCCCGATAACGAATTAGCCTTTGGCCTGTGGCTATTTGCGGGTTTAATTCCTTGGTTTGCCTTCACAAATGGATTAATTCAAGCCGCCAGTTCCGTCGTCGGACAGACGAACTTAGTCAAAAAGGTGGTTTTTCCCCTGGGACTCCTGCCCCTGGTGCCGATTTTCTCAGCCTTTATTGAAAGCACCTTTGGTTTAGTCGCCCTGATTGGGTTGGTTGCCCTGTCCACTCAAGTTATGCACCCCACCATTTGGTTACTACCCTTAGTCTGGATACCCCAACTTTTATTAACAGCTGGGTTAGGCTATTTAACGGCCGGACTAACCGTATTCTTGCGGGATATTCCCCAGAGTTTAGGCGTAATTTTGAACCTTTGGTTTTATGTAACGCCGATTTTATATCCCGTGGCTAAAGTTCCTGAATCCTGGCAATTTTGGATTGTTTGGTGCAATCCGATTACCGGAATTTCAGAATCCTATCGAGACTTAATTTTAGTCGGGGAAATGAGACATTGGGGAGAATTAGCCCTGTCCTCAATTGTTGCCCTAGTTCTGTTTTATGCAGGCCTATGGGTTTATAGGCGGTTGCGTCCAGCCTTTGCTGACGTTTTATGACGGTGACAGTTCCTCACACAACCCACACACCAACTGATCACTGATAAACCACCGAAATCAACATCGAATGACCGAAATAGCTATATCCGTTAATCATGTCTCTAAATGCTTCAAACGTTATCGCCATCCGGTAGATCGATTGAAGGAGATTTTTGTGCCGGGAAAAAGTCTGGCTCATAATTTTTGGGCATTGCAAGATGTTAATTTACAAGTTTGGAAAGGCCAAACCCTAGGGGTTGTGGGTCGTAATGGTTCGGGAAAAAGCACCCTATTACAAATTATTGTCGGAACTTTAACCCCCACCCAAGGAAATGTGGAAGTTAATGGCCGAGTTTCCGCCCTATTAGAACTGGGGAGTGGATTTAATCCTGAATTTACCGGGCGACAAAATGTATTTTTTAATGGTCAATTGTTGGGATTAAAAACCCAGGAAATTGAAGCCAAATTTGATGATATTGCGGCTTTTGCGGATATTGGAGATTTTATTGATCAACCTGTTAAAACCTATTCCAGTGGGATGTATGTGCGTTTAGGGTTTGCGGTAGCCACCAGTGTTGATCCTGATATTTTAATTGTGGATGAAGCCCTATCCGTCGGGGATGAGGCCTTTCAACGCAAGTGTTTTAGTCGAATTCATGAAATTAAAGATCGGGGGGGTACAATTTTATTTGTTTCCCATTCCGCTCCTTCAATTATTCAACTTTGTGACTCGGCGGTGTTAATGGATCGGGGAGAATTATTACTCGAACATACTCCAAAAATGATCATTTCCAAATATCAAAAAATGATCTATGCTGATGCCGATCAAATGATCATGATTCGAGAGGAAATTCAACATTTAAACCATAAATCTTCCCAGCCTTCCGAACAGCCTTTAGAAGCGTCCAAACCAAATAATTTTCATCCAGAAAATCCTGCATCTCCATCGGTTTTACCTACTTTTAAATCAAACAATGGACATTATAAAGATTATTTTGATCCTAAATTAATTCCTGATCATCCGATTAAATATCCTTCCCGGGGCGCCGAAATTTTAGAACCCCATATTACCACTTTAGGGGGGGAAATGGTTAATCATTTAGTAGCTCGAAATAGTTATATTTACACCTATTCTGTGAAATTTGATAAACTAGCCTCCCATGTTCGTTTTGGAATGTTAATTAAAACCGTAAGTGGATTTGAACTAGCTGGAGCTTCCTTTTTAGCCACTTCTCAATCAATCAAACAGATTGAACCCGGAACAACAATGACGATCAAATTTAAGTTTGAATGTCAATTATCACCGGATGTTTATTTCCTGAATGCGGGAGTTTCTGGTATTGTAGAGGGTGAATTTACCTATTTAGATCGCTGTATTGATGTCGGGATGTTCCGAGTTCAACCCTATGAAGATTCTTGTAGTACCGGGGTGGTGGACTTGTTAATTGAACCCAGTTTAAAAATCAAGTCCGGTTTAGTTCAGAAGGCATCTGAACTAGAATGTCTTTAAATATTGTTGTTGATTCAAGCTGAAATAAAACCCTAAGAACATGATGGATACAACGAATACCCCCTCTCCCATTATTATCATTGCCGGAATGCACCGCTCGGGAACCTCCTTAACCGCTTCCCTGCTGCAAAATCTAGGGGTTAATATTGGTAAACAGTTAGTCGGTGCAGACTATGGCAATATTAAAGGTCATTTTGAAAATGTTGATTTTGTAGAGTTTCACAAATCTATTTTTAAGAGCCATAATATTGATGAACTGGGGTGTTTATTCTCAGGGGAAATTTCCCTCACGGAACAGGAGATAGAAACCGCTAAAAAACTAATTGAAATTAATCAAGATTCGTCTTCAGCTTGGGGATGGAAAGATCCTAGAACTACTTTATTTTTAGAATTTTGGCATCAATTATTACCCCAGGCTAAGTTTATTTTTGTCTATCGTTCTCCCTGGGAAGTTATTGACTCTTTGTATCGTCGGGCGACGGATGCTACCTTACTAGACCATCCCGAAATTGCTATCCAAATGTGGAGCAATTATAACCGCAAAGTTTTAGACTTTTATCATCAATATCCTGACAATTGTTTGTTAGCAAATGTTTATACGATTGGTAATCAAACGGCTGATTTTATTAAACAAATTAATCATAAATTTAATCTTGATTTACAGGATGAATTTCCCAATCAATTTGAACCATCTCTATTAGTTAATCGGATTTTAGCCACTCCCAAACCCCTGTTTATTAAAGCCTATTTCCCTGAAGCCATTGAACTCTATCAAACTTTAGAAGCCACAGCTTACCCCTTAAATAGCAATTTAACGGCATCAGAATTAGAGAGTTTAAATCAACCTTTATCCACCGATTGGGTTTTTGAAGATTGGGCGAAACTCAGAAAACTAGAAAAAAATCAGTCTGTTCTAGCAAAAGATTTAGATATTTTACTCAAAGATAGAGATATTTTACAAACGGATATTCAAGAATGGCAAGAACGCTTTCAAGATGCCGTTGAACGTTTAATTAAAACCGAAAATCTCCTAGGTGAAACTCAATTAAAACTCAGTGGTGTAGAAGTTAAAGCCGAGGAAGCCCTAACTAAGTTAATCTCTACCGAAGAAGAATTAGGCAAAACTCAAGGAGAATTAGAAGGGTTTAAAACCCAATTTGAACAAGCGGTAGATAAACTTGTTACCACAGAAATAGAATTAGGTCAAACCCAAGGGAACTATCAAAATATAAATGCCCAATATCAGGATATCGAGACTAAATATAGAGCCTTAGATGCCAAATATCAAGAAATATTAGCTCGATGTTTGGAATCAGAAACCGCCCTAGAAAAAACGGAATTTAAACTACAAGTTGTTAGCGTTCAATATCAAGATGGACTGACTAAACTTTTAACCTTAGAAGACGAATTAGGTCGCACACAACTCAAATTATTCGGAGCAGAATCTCAATTTGAACAAGCCTTAAATAAAATATTCAGGTTAGAAGATGAATTGGGTAAAGCCCAACAGGAAATTATCGCCATGCGGTCTTCTAAATTTTGGAAACTGCGAAGCAAATGGCTAGGGGCTAAACGACGGTTAAAACAATTCCGCCGTCGATTTATTTACTCCCTGGATTTTCCCCTGAATTGGGAATTAATTGGCTTTACTGAAAAATTTTTGAATATTTCCGGTTGGTGTTTTTATACGGGAAATCAAGAACTAAAAGCGGTAAGAGCCAGAATAGGAACGGATATTTTTACCGGAGAATATGGCATTGAACGTCAAGATGTGGCGGAGATTCATTCGGCCTATTCCCAAGCAAAATCATCAGGATTCTATCTTCAAATTCGCGTTCCCCAAGGCAATTCCTTAGTAGAATTAGAAGCCCAAGATAGTAACGGAAAATGGACGGTATTTGCCCGTTATCCCTTAACGGTTTCTAGTTTGAGAGCGTCCTTTGATGTGCCCTCACAGTGGGAACAACGACAGGGACAAATCCTATTTGCCGGGTGGTGTTGCCATCCCAGTCAGCGAATTACACAATTAAAATTAATCTATGGCAATCAATGGGTTATTTGCGCCTATGGGTTACGTCGTGTGGATGTAGGGCAGGTTTTTCCTAAGTGGATAGGAAGCGCCGAAAGTGGATTTGAAGCATTAATTGATTTACCCCCAGGAACTTGGGAAATTCGTTTAGAAGCGCATTTAGAAAATGGCGAAATTCTGATTTATAACTGTCCTCAAACTCTCCAAATTTATCGTTATGGATTATTAGAAAAAAGCACTGCCAAAGTCAAACAAGTTTCCCGCTATACAGCAGCTATTCAAAAACGAATAGCAGAACGAAAACAACGTTTAGGGCGTCTTTTACCAATGCCTTGGGAAATTCCCGCAATTCTGCGGCAAATGAGCCTAATGTATCGGCAAACAACCGTTCCCCAGGGAGATTTTTTACCCCCGCAAGGCTTTGAATTATTGCAACCAATTGAACCCTATCAGGCTTGGTTAGCCGCCAATCAATGGACGGAACGCAGTTTAGAATCTTTAAGAACTCGATTAACAGTTTATTCGCCAGAAATATTGCCTAAAATTTCCGTGGTTATGCCCGTTTATAACCCCCCGATTGAATTTTTAGAAAAAGCGATTCAAAGTGTTGTTAATCAAGTTTATGATAATTGGGAACTCTGTATTGCGGATGATTGTAGTAGCGATAGCCAAGTCATAGAATTATTAAATCAATATGCCGCCAAAGATGCTCGAATTAAAGTCTATTTCCGCCCCGAAAATGGCAATATTAGCGCGGCTACCAATAGTGCAGCGAGTCAAGCAACCGGAGAATTTATTGCCTTTTTAGATAATGATGACGAATTAACCCCCGATGCTTTAGGGGAAATGGCATTATATTTAATTCAATATCCCGAAACTGATTTTCTCTATTCCGACGACGATAAAATTGACCCCGAAGGCAAACGATTTGCGCCCCAATTTAAGCCCGATTGGTCGCCCCAACTCTTACTTTCCTATATGTATATGGGGCATTTATTAGTAGTTAGACGAGGAATTTTTGAGAAATTAGGCGGATTTAGAATTGGATTTGAAGGGTCACAGGATTATGATTTTGCCCTACGAGCAACGGAAATTTCTCGCCAGATTGGTCATCTTCCTTTAGTTTTATATCACTGGCGCACCGCTCCCGGTTCAACGGCCGTTTCTGGAGCGGCAAAACCCGCAAGTTTTGATGCTGGAAAACACGCAATTCAAGAAGCCTTAACCCGTCTTCAAAGTTCAGGAAAAGTTTATCAGCCGAATTGGGCCAGTGAACTGAATCTAGGAATTTTTTATCATCAATTCCCCGACCAAGGGCCGTCGGTAACGATTATTATTCCGACTAAAAATCAACTTAAATTACTCCAGGCTTGTGTAGAATCAATTCAAAAAACAACCTATCAAAATTATCAGGTTGTAATTATTGATAACGAAAGCGATGACCCCAAAACCCTAGAGTATTTTAAGAAAATCGGCGACACAGAAAAAATATCCGTTTTAAAAATAGCTAATCAAGGAAAATTCAACTTTGCTGCGATTAATAATCGGGCGGTGGAACAGGTGAATACAGATTATGTATTATTCCTGAATAATGACACAGAAGTGATCAATTCCCATTGGTTAACTCAGATGATAGGTTATGCTCGCATCCGAGGCGTAGGGGCTGTGGGGGCGCGGTTAATTTATCCCGATGACCGGATTCAACACGCTGGAATACTGCATGGACTCCATCATGGTTTAGCGGGTCATGCCTTTAAGTTAACCCATCGTCAAGATTTCGGTTATTTAGCCTATTCTAAAGTCGTAAGAAATTATTCGGCGGTGACGGCGGCTTGTTTATTAACACCCCGACAATTGTTTTTAGATTTAGGGGGATTTAATTCAGTTGATTTTGCCGTTGCTTACAATGATGTGGATTATGGATATCGATTATTTGAACAGGGTTATCAATCGGTTTATTGCCCCGAAGCGGAATTAATTCACCGAGAAGGAACCAGTCGGGGCTATAAAGATGACCCGAAAGAAGTGGCAAAATTCCGTCGCCAATATGCTAATAAAATTGATCCTTTTTATAACCCTCATTTATCCTTAGATAATGAATGGTTTCAAATTCAACCTCGACGCTATCAATTGAAATCAACGGTTAATTTTGCCCCCATTCCTAAAGTTTTAATGTGCAGTAATGCCTTAGAATATACGGGCGCGCCACTGCATCAATTTGAAATTGCTGTTAAGTTAGCCGCAGAAGGCAAACTAGAACCAACAATTTTCTGTGTTGATGATGGGCCGTTACGCTATGCCTATGAACAGCAAGGAATTAGGGTAATTGTCAGGGAACATCCCCTGGCTAATGTTTATCAACAAGAAGCCTATAATACTGCCCTGGAAAACTTAGCCAATGAACTGCAAATAGAACAATTTGATCTGGTTTATGCTAACACTTTAGAAACCTTTTTTATAGTCGATTGTGCTAAACAAAAATCAATTCCTTGTGTGTGGAATATCCATGAAAGTCAGGCTTGGCAAACCTATTTTAATGGATTGGGATCGGAAATTGCCGCCCGGGCTTTAGAGTGTTTTCAGTTTCCCTATCGGGTGATTTTTGTTGCCGATGCAACCCGCCATCTTTATCACTCTTTAAATAGTCATCATAACTTTACAGTGATTCATAATGGTTTAGATATTCAAAGGTTACTAAAAACATCAGAACAGCTAACTCGAATTGAAGCCAGAACCGCCTTATCAATAGCAGAAGATGAAATTGTGATTCTGTTACTAGGAACGGTTTGTGAACGCAAAGGACAAAAGGATTTACTCGAAGCGTTACCCCTATTATCAACGGAATATCATCACAAAATTCGTTGTTTTATTGTTGGCGATCGCCCCAGTATTTATAGCACCGAATTAGCTCAACTAAAAGCCCAACTTCCCGATGCTTTAAAACAGCGATTAACCCTAGTTCCAGAAACCCCAGAAACCGCCCAATATTTCCTAGCTGCGGATATTTTCGTCTGTACTTCTCGGATTGAAAGTTATCCTAGAGTAATTATGGAAGCCATGGGATATAACCTACCGATTATCACTACTCCGGTATTTGGAATTCCTGAACAGGTGCGTCCTGAAATTAATGGTTTATTTTACACGCCCCACCAAGCCGAAGAATTAGCAAAATGTCTAACATCATTGCTAGAAAACCCGGATTTAAGACAGGAATTTGCTCAAAATTCCCAGTATGTTTTGGAGTCTCTCAATACCTTTGAAGAAATGACTCAAAGTTATTTAGAAATCTTCCAAGAAGCCTATTTTATTAATCCCTATCCCGCCTCTAATAACTTCTCTAATCCTCAATCCCAACCCTTAGAGATTCAGATTACCGCCCCTTCTGCGGTTACGATTTCCGCCGTCGAAATCAATCATCCCGAGCCGGAAATTGCCGAACCTCAAGCCAAGAATTATTGGGAAACCAATCCTAACGCCGCCGCCAGTCAATGGGTTTCTAATCCAATTATTGCGGATACTATCCATCAACGAATGTCTGGAGGTCAAACTAAAAAATATTGGTTGCGGTGGTTAATTCAAGATTATTTTGCAGGTCAAAACTTTAATCATCTGATTTCCTTGGGATGTGGTATTGGAAACCATGAAATTTTGATGGCAGAATTGGGATTTGCTCACCATATTGATGCCTTTGATTTTTCGGAATCTTCCTTAGAAATTGCCAGAAAAGACGCGGAAAAAGCTGGAGTTAAGGTTAATTTTTATCAGGAAGATTTTAATACCTTTAACCTAAATCCAGAGGTTAAATATGATGTGGCATTTTGTTCAGGTTCTCTGCATCATGTTCGGGAACTGGAACGATTTTTAGAAATGGTTCATAAGGCGTTACATCCCCAGGGCTATTTTATTATTAATGAATATGTTGGGGCTAATTATTGCATTTACAATAAACGCCAGGTAGAACTGATTAATCGCCTATACCAATGTTTCCATAAATTAATTCGTTCTGGGATTATGGAAAATAAATTTATTAACCCCAGCATCCATCAAGTTTTTGCCACTGACCCCTCAGAAGCGGTTCGTTCTCAACTGATTTTACCCTTTATTGAGTATTATTTTGATATCGAACTTTTTAATCCGTTTGGGGGCGCAATTCTTCATCCTCTGTATCCTTTATTAGATCATAATCAGTTTTTACCCGGTGATCCCAAAGGCGAAACCTTAATTAAACTGTTGTTGGAATTTGAACAAATATTAATGGAAATTCCCGGAGGGTTAGAATCGGATTTCTGTTTGTGTGTATTGCGTCCCAAACGCTTTTAAATCAGTGATCATTTGTAGGGGCGGGTTCATCAAGATTGAGGTCATTAACAAACATCTAAAAGAACCCGCCCGTACCAGTCACCAGTTATTACCAATTACCAATTACCAATTACCAATTACCCATTACCCATTACCCATTCCCTGTTCCCTGTTCCCTACTATACTTTTCTGATAATAGTGATCAGTTCATTGCCATTATCAAAAATCTTTTCTAAAATCAAAGGGAAGCAGAGTTGGTGTTTTAAGGTCAGGAGAAAATCCACAAAATCCGCAGATGTCCAGACATGAAAATGGATACTAAAATCCCGTCTCATTAATTCTTTAACCATCCATTTTGCTTTAGTTTCATCTGTTTCTTTTTCTACTAATTCGATCCATTCTTCATAATGATTTTGTCGAGACCATTCGGCGCCCTGTTGATAATCCTTTAATAAATGTTCAATAGAAGTGACTGGGCGATCGCGATCAAAACAAGTTCGTTTTTCAGGAACCGCTAAATATAAAATTCCGTCTTTTTTAATCACCCGTAATAAATTTTCAATCGTTAGGATCGGGTTTTGGCAATGTTCAATAAAATGATTTGCAATCACAAAATCCTGGGTTTCATTCTCAATTGTCCCGAGAAATTCACCATTATCGATAATATCGACAGGAACTAAATCAACATCTGCTAAATTAGGATAATGTTTTTTTAAATCAGGAACGCTCATCCGATCCACATATTTAACCTGAGCGGATGTAGGAACTTCCAGAGGATGATTTAATGCCCCGACTTCAATGCCATTTCCCTGTAAATATCGGTTAGCAAAAAAACGGCGAAATGTATAAATTGGAGAAAGTGTTTCAGCATCAGCCGTGAGTGTCATAATTCCAATGTCCTCAGCAGTTAATTCTTAATTTACATTCGATTTTCAGTCAATTGATAACCGAAATAGTTAACCCTTTAGAGTATAATCCTAAATTGAGTTGAAAATTTATTCCATTGTGTTCAGTTTCTCCCGGCGCAGTGATTTTGATTTGCGCGGGCGGAAAATTGAACCGATAGAAAATCATAACCGTTGATGATTCAACTCTCAATCTGGAGGCCTATCACCGTTGATTCAACTAGCAAGGACAATCGATTCAAAACCGATCACCGCGCCCCAGTTTATCATTCTTGGGGTACAAAAGGGAGGAACTAATTCCCTCTATCAGTATCTATGTCAACACCCTCAAATTGTAGCCGCAACCCAAAAGGAAATTCATTTTTTCACTCTCAATTATCAGCAAGGTTTAGAATGGTATCAATCCCAATTTTCCCCGGAAGCTGACGGAAAGCACTTGATTACAGGAGAAGGTTCTCCCTATTATTTATTTCATCCCTTAGTGCCACAACGAGTGTATGAATCTTTTCCTGATACTCGGTTTATTGTATTATTGAGAAATCCCGTAGATCGGGCGATTTCCCATTATTATTGGGAGGTAAAACTGGGGCATGAATCTCTATCTTTAGAAGATGCGATCGCCCAAGAACCTGAACGGCTAGAAGGAGAATCAGAAAAAATAGGTGCAGATCCCACTTATTTTAGTTTTAACCATCAACATTATTCCTACCTTTCTAGGGGAATTTATATCGATCAACTGCAAAGATGGATGCAGTTCTTCCCCCGAGAACAATTCTTGATTCTCAAGAGTGAAGATTTATATTGGGATTCCGAAAAAGTAGTAAATAAAGTTTTTAATTTTTTAGGACTACCCGATTATCAATTATTGAGTTATGATCAATATAATGCCAATAATTATCCCAATGTTAACCCCATTATTCGTCAGCAGTTAGAAACCTATTTTCAGCCTTACAATCAAAATTTGACGCAATTTTTAGGTCAAGATTGGAGTTGGGGAATCCCTGATCATCCTTCTCAATCCACTCCTGAATTACTAAATTTTTCGGAAAATACCCGTTCTCAATCTATCTTAAATTCGGTTAAAATCATGAAAAAAGTTGATTATGAATCCGCCTGGGATGATTATGCTAAAAATTGGCAAAGTGTCAGATCTGACGAAGTTTATAGAGGAGATGAATGGATTGGGTTTGCTGCGGGTGCGGCGACTTCCTTGGCAGAATATGAAGCCCTAATTGAGAACCAATTTATTGCTCCTTATATTCAGAACCACCATCAGGTTTTAGAAATTGGTGTGGGCGGAGGAAAAACGGCCGCTTTGCTGCTGAAATATTGTGATCGCTTGGTCTGTGCCGATATTTCCAAAGAACTCCTAAATGCCACCAACAAACGTTTGGGAGATGAACGGGTTAGATATGTTAAATTAGATGGTTTAACCTTAGATGAAATTGCGCCCCAATCTTTAGATGTTTGTTTTTGTTATGACACCTTAGTACATATTGAACCTCGAGATATTTTCAACTATTTAACTAGAATCCCCGCTTTATTAAAAGGCGATCGCCTCTGTATTTTTCATCATACCAATCTATTAAGTGAATTGGGCTGGCAAAAATTCTTACAGGATTGGGATAAAAACCTATTAGGAAACCGACATGGAACGGCTTTTTCCTTGATGACTGATACCATTATGGAAAAATTTTTAACCCATCTTAACTATAAAATTATCCGAAAAGATAATGAATCTGTACCTAGAGACTGTGTTTGGATTTGTGAAGCACCCGAAGTTATCAGTTATCAGTGATCAGTCATCAGTCATCAGTTATCAGTGATCAGTCATCAGTCATCAGTTTAAGAGTTATCAGTTACCAGTTATCAGTTTAAGAGGTAACATTCCCTGTTCCCTGTTCCCTATTCCCTGTTCCCTTCGTTTTCCCATGAAAGCATTATTTTTACACCCTAACTTTCCAGCCCAATATCGCCATATTATTAGCACATTAGGTGCAGATCCCAATAATCAAATTGTATTTGGCACAAAAAACGAACGTCCCGAGTGGAGTATTCCCGGAGTTGAAAAAGCCCTGTTTAGTCCCAGTCGAGAAGCGAGTGCAGACACCCATCAATATGTTAGGGGTTTAGAAAGTGCAGTATTACAGGGACAAGCGGTCTTTAGAATGGCCGAACAACTCAAAGCCAAAGGTTTTGTCCCCGATGTAATTTGCGGTCATTCCGGCTGGGGGCCCACTTTATTTGTCAAAGAAGCCTTTCCTAATATCCCATTATTATGTTATTTCGAGTGGTTCTATCATGCCGAAGGTTCCGATGCTGACTTCGATCCGGCCGATCCCCTAAGCATCGATGATAAAGCCCGAATTCGGGTGAAAAATACCCCAATTTTAATTGATTTATATTCCTGTGATTGGGGACTTTCACCCACCCATTGGCAACAATCCCAATTTCCCCCGGAACTCCGAGAAAAAATTTCTGTCCTACACGACGGAGTAGATACCAGCTATTTTAAACCGAATCCCGGGGCTAAATTAGTTTTACCCAACTTGGATTTATCCGGTGTAGAGGAACTGGTAACTTATGTGGGGCGGGGAATGGAACCCTATCGGGGCTTTCCTGAATTCATAGAAGCCGTGGCCTATATTCAGGAACGTAGACCCAAATGCCATGTTGTAGTTGTGGGATCGGAACGAGTTTGTTATGGTAAACCTTTACCCAACGGCATGAGCTATAAGGACTATATGCTCAAGAAAGTCCCCTTGGATCTTTCGCGCATTCATTTCGTTGGGCCCCTGGCCTACGGCCAATATCTGCAAGTGATTCAGGCTTCAGATGTTCATATTTATTTAACCCGGCCTTTTGTTCTATCCTGGTCAATGATTGAATCCATGTCAACCGGTTGTTTAGTCCTGGGTTCCGATACCGCTCCCGTGCGGGAAGTGATTCAAGATGGGGTAAACGGCTTACTGGTGGATTTTTTCTCTCCTAAACAGATTGCGGATCGAGTCGATGAAGTCTTGGATCATCCTGATCGGATGGCTCAGTTGCGAGTTAAAGCGCGGGAAACGGCGTTAGAACGTTATGATCTGAGCAAACTTCTATCAAAACATCTGCAACTGATTACCCAAGTCGCTAATCGTTCTCTGCCCGCCACCGTTGGCCGGGTTGAGTCGGGGATGGTTTTGCGATAGAACGGGAACTTGATCGGAGTTCCGTTCGTCTATAGAGAAGATATTCTGATTAGAAGATAAGGTCGGGTTAATGAGGAACATTGTTGTCTATAAACCCGTCTGACGGAGGTAAGCAAGTTAAGATAAAGTGCCTTTTATGAGTTAAGAGTGATGGCTCCAAGACAAATTAAGGATGAAAATTTTCAATAAATAATTGATAATAAAATCCAGCCATCGAAACCGCCATATCTATCAAGTAGACAAGAATGATCACAAAGGACTAGACTTGCTGGAGATAAACAGGTTAAACTACTGCCGAACAAGTTATGGTGTTTTAAGCAGTGTCTGTCATCCCAACAGAGCTAATGACATTATTGCAGAGGAGTGAAATCAAATGGTAACAGCTTTAGGCGTAGGGCCACAATTTTACGATCAGGATGTGGGCTTCGCCCCTAAACCCGACACTATTCTGGGTGAAGGAGGAAATGACACGATCTTTTCTTCTACCCTGGGTGGAAGTCTGATCGACGGTGGCACTGATAATGACATTCTGCAATCGCGAGGCCCCGGCGACACAATTATCGGTAACGCAGGCAATGATTCCATTCGGTCTCAACAGCTTCGCACCCTTCTGCTCGGTAATCAAGGTCGGGACACCCTCTCGGCAGATTTAACCGCCAGCTTATATGGCGGGGTAGACCGAGATTTTCTTATAGGTCAGTCTGCTAATAACTACCTCTTTGGCAACAAGGAAGAAGATACCCTGCTTGGCGGTATTCAGGGTGGAGATTTCCTCTATGGAGGTGCATCGGATGACCTCCTAGGATTTGTGGGTACCAACGGTCAAAGTAACCTCACGGGAGTTGCGGTGAGTGGAGCCGTCGGTGGCCTGAACCAAGGGAACAACTATGTCTCTGGGGATAAAGGCAGAGATAGTATTGTTGGGATTAACAATGGAGATACCCTGCTTGGGGGTGACGATAACGACTCCATCACTGGTGTAGGTAGTCTGAACTTCCTAGATGGTGGTAGTGGGAATGACACCGTAAGAATCCAAAACCCTCTCTCAACCCAACAATTCTCAACGAGTTTGGCTACTGTTGGCGTAAGCCAAACGACCCTACTGGGTGGAGCCGGTGATGATTCTCTCTACGGTGGTGTAGGTCGCTTTGGAGAAGGCCAGAACTACTTTGAGGGTGGAGATGGCAACGATACAATTCGAGGCTTTGCGCTTCAAGACGCCCTGTATGGTGGTGAAGGCAATGACTTGATCGTCACAGCCAATCCCAATGTTCTAACCATTCAAGGTAGCACCACTCAACCCGGCTTTACAGGTGAAAACACCCTGTATGGTGGTGGTGGTAATGATACCTTACTCGCTGCCTTCAGCACCGATTACCTCTATGGTGATGCTGGGAATGACAGCCTCAGTGGAAAATTCTCTCTCTTAGAGGGCGGGGATGGAAATGATACCCTCTATGGAGGAGACTGGACATTACAACTTCCCGGAGTAACCGATAGAGTACCTACTGTTACCCTATCCGGTGGTGCTGGTAACGACTATCTCCACGGTGCTTTCGGGTCAGTTGCTAACCTTTATAATGGTGGTCTTGGTGATGACACGATTGTCTTTACCACAACCAACGATAGCCTCTTGGGTGAAGGTTCCGTCGAAGGGAACGACAAGATTTCCTTCGTGGGTGGTTTGGCTGCTGGAGCTACCGGAGTCAGCTTTGTCTTATTCGATACCCTCGGCAACAACACCATTTCCGGTAGTGATGGCAACGACAGCATCGTTACAGGTAGTGGCACTGACTTCCTGCAAGGGGGTAGTGTGGCGACTCCTGCCGGACTAGCCGTTGGTTTCGGAGATGACACCCTAGTTGCGGGTGGTGGTAATGACTATCTGTTTGGCGGTTCAGGCAGTGATGTCCTGTTCGGTGAAGCGGGTAACGATACCCTGCAAGGTGGTACTGAACGAGATACATTAGTCGGCGGTGAAGGTTCTGATGTCTTCCTGTATCAGTTCAAATCCGATCTTAGCGGTACTGTTGCTGACATCATTACTGACTTCAACCCAGGTGAAGATAAACTATTCTTCTCCCGTGGGCCTGGGGGCTTTGCCTTTGAATTGCGTCCAGGCGTCCCAACTACTGAAATTTCCTTCGAGCAATTTATTGTTCTCGATAAGAACAGTTACAATGGCGGTGGTGCAAATACTCAAGCACCAACGACTGTTGGCCCTGTATTAGTGTACGAGAAAGCTAGTGGAGTCTTATGGTATGACTCCGATGGTGGTGGCTCTAACCCAGCCGATATCGTTGCATTCATGGCACGACCCGACAATACAATTCCAACTCTAACCCGAACTGATATTGTGATCGTTCTCTAGGTTGAGTTAACACCAGGAGGAGAAATATTTCTCCTTTTTTGGGATTTCAATAGGTTCAAATATAACAAAAAGACCGGGAAATCATTTCTCGGTCTTTTTTTCTATAGCACTACGCACTAAGAAACAAAGACTAATGACCTATACATTGAAATCCGTTTCTTCCTGTTCCCTGTTCCCTGTTCCCTGTTCCCTCCCATACTTAACTTGTCGCCCAATCAAATTAATAAAACCCGAACCAAAATGCTGAATTTCTAAAAAATTAGCATGGGAAGCCGTAGGTTTATAAATTTTAAATGTTTTCATAATTCCTAAAGTTGCGGCACTTTCTAATGGCCCAATAAAACCACAATCTCGATCTAAAAAATAAGGTTGCTTTGCCCAATATTCCATCTGTTCAGCATTCAAAAAGAAACAACCGGAATGGGGATTTAAAGGGCGTTTAAATGAAACCGCCTGTTCCATCACTTTCCCAATAAATTGGGGTTGATCTTGAATATTTTGAAAATTAGCTGTGATATGGGGTAAAAGATCTCCATCAATATAGGCTTTAATTGCTTTGCTATGGGGAGAAACTTCATAACGGTTGGGTTGCAATAGACAACTATTTCCGGCGTGACGATTAAACCAATTTAACTTCGTAAATAACCAAGGATCACGCAAAATCAAATCATCTTCTAAATAACAATAATAATCATATTGACCCAAATATTCTCGCAAAACTTGATGACATTGAAATCCCAATAACATCGGTTCTACCTGGGTAGGATAATGTTTACAAAACCATGAAGGCAAGGGAATTTGTGCCAGTAAATGATAATCTTGAGTGGTGCAAATCACAATATCAACTTGATAATTGTGTTCCTGATTCACAGGAATTGTCTGACATTGAGCAATATCAATCATGCACTGGGACTGACTATACAGTTCCCGCAAAGCAGTTAAAGCAAAGATTAGAGCACTAATTCTAGGGCGTGGATCTTTACCTAAAGAGGCGTGCTTCCCATCTCCATCCGGGTTAAAAAAGTGAGGAATCGTAAATAAAATACGCATAATTTATAACTGAACCTTTTAACATTAATTGTTTAATATTCTGTAGCACAAATTAGAAGAAATTAAAGGCAATGGCAATATAATTCGTGCAATCCGTGATCATAATTCTGGAACTCGTTGACGCAATTCTTGATTTAAACTGGGTAAATTATCTCGCATTTTTAAATACCATTCTCGTCGCTGTTGATAATGTTGGCATAGTAAACGATTACTTTTTACCCAAAGATAGGCATTATTAGCAATTTTTTGCCTCAGAGTGTTATTAATAATTAATTCATTCAAATACATTTCAAACTGTTGAATATTTCGATAAATTAAACCTGTTTCTTCATGAATTACCGATTGTTCATAGACCGTTGGACTAGCTAAAACCGCAACCCCATGACCCGCACATTCTAAAAACTTTAAATCCGATTTCATCAAATTAACGGGTGTGGGGGTTAACGGTAACAAACCAATATCACAGGTTTGCAGAATCTGATGATATCTATCATAACTGCAAAAGGGTTCAAATTCTTTATCAGATATTGCCAAATTCTCAAAAAAACGTCGATCATGAATGACCTTAACCTTAACTAAACTTTGATGACGAATTAAAACCCTGTTTAAGGTTTCCATAATAGGTTGCCAATCCTGTTCCCGATTTAATGCACCAAAAAATAAAGTAACTTTTGGATTGGCATAAATTCGAGGGGGAGGTAAAATCAATAAATGATTTTTAAAGATAGCAACATGAGGATTAAATTGTTGTAAAAATTTCTTTAAAGGGTCTGTTGAAGTTTGCACACCATGACATCCACGATAGCTGAGATAACGATTGTCTGCATACTCCCTCCTTCTTAACGGATTATCGTCAATTTCAGCAATAATTAGATAATCCTGTTTTAACAAATTTCTTAATATTTCTAAGTGATGATCATAGGATAGAATTGTCCTTTGCCAAATAAAAACTTTTTCTTCTTCCGGTAAAATAGAACCATTTGGAATTGATTTAGAGGCTGAAAGCGTGCGCGTTCCCGGTATTGTTGCACTCAATTGATCGGGTTCCAATACCCGGAGGCGATCGCACCCTGTAGGAGCCATAATTGCCGTTTGAATCAACAAACGACGGGGAGGTTGTAATGATTTAATTGCACGGACAATATAAAATTCGGCGGCGGTTTGAGTCGCAAAACGATTGGGATCTAAACCCAAAGTATTCCTAAGAGGTTCTACTAATTCCAGAAAATTTTGAAACTGATCATCTTTTTTTCCGCGAGTTTGAATTTCATAAATATATAATCCCGCTTCCCAAAATAGTTTTTGAATCTTTTCTAAAGTAAATCCTTGATAATCAGTATTTTCTGCAACCTCATTTTCTGATTTTCCTTGTAATAAATTAATAATATTTTGCCAATACTGACTATTAGGAATATAAGCTAAAACCTGACCTTGATCTTTTAACCATCGGATGTGATATTGTAGAACCTTGAGCGGATTTCTAGTTTGGGGTAAAATCCGCTCATAAATTAAACAATCTACGGTTTTTTCTTCTAGTTCTAACCGAATTGTTTCTAATTGATCAATTGAACTCAGAGTAATCTGATCTAAATCCTGAGTTATTTCTGAACTTAACTCAGAATCAATTAAAATTCCCCAATAAAAACTTTGAGGATTAATTCGTTTATAATAATAACTTGTACTTCGGTTTAGACAACCGACATCTATCAGGACTTGAGCATTAGGAGGTAAAAAATTCAATAATTCCGAGGGTTTCTGATTAAAATGATCATCACTGACCTGATCTGTACTATCTCTATTCATAACCTTAAGTAAAATTAGAGCTATGTTATAAATAACAGGTTTTAGGTCACCCTGGCAAGTTGATTTTTAAATTAAAAATTTTTCAGACGATTTTCACCTTAAACTTTATGGCTAGAGTCAGCGTTATTATTCCCACTTATAATCAAGATACCTACATTTCAGAAGCAATTGATAGTGTTTTAAATCAAACCTATCAAGATTTTGAAATTGTGATCACTAATGATGGTTCTACGGATCAAACATTGCAAATAATTCAAGAAAAACAAGATCCTCGAATTCGCTATTTTTCTTTTAGTCATAATCAAGGAGTGAGTATAGCAGCAAATCATTGTATTCATCAGGCGAAGGGAGAACTAATTACTATTTTAGATTCTGACAATATTTTTTTACCGGATAAACTTGAAAAGCAAGTTAATTTTTTAGATAAAAACCCCGAATTTGATGCGGTTTTTACCCATACTATTATTATTGATAAAGATGGTAATTTTCACCCCGGTAAAGAATCCTCCTTTCAACAGTTATTTGCTCAAAAAAATAAAAATCGTTTTCAATGGTTAAATTCTTTTTTTTACTCTGATAATTCTTTATGTAATACCAGTGTTTTAATTAAGAAAAAATGCTATAATCAAGTAGGGTTATATGATCCACGATTACGTCAAATTCATGATTTAGATTTTTGGATACGTTTATGTCTGAAATCAGAAATTCATATTTTACCCGAACCTTTGGTTTTATTTCGATTTCATGATCACAATATTAGTGGTGTAACGGCGGAAAATATGATTCGACATACTTGGGAAATGTCTCAAGTGCTTGAGCATTATCTTTGTCCAGAGGTTAGCCAAAATTTTTATACTATTTTTCCTCAACAGCAACTTATCAAAACTCCCATTACACCTGATGATCTTAAATTTTTAATTGCAAAACAAGCTTTAAATATTCATCGTCCTAGTCATCAATATTTTGGAATTTCTACCTTATATCAGTTGATGAATAATCCAGAATCGGCTGAATATATTGAAAAAAAATATTCCTTTAAATATACCGATCTGATTCATCTTACTGGAAATCATGATATTTTCCAAATAATTAGTAATCGGAAATTGAAGCAAGATCTTGATCAAACTCAAAAGCAACTGGAAGCAGTACAAAATCATAATATAATTTTACAAGAAAAACTAGATCTACCTAGTGAAACTAAATCTCAACCGCTAGTAAGTATATTAATTCCGACTTATAATGGAGAAAATTTTTTATCAAAAGCGATTAAAAGTGCTTTAGATCAAACCTATTCTAACTTAGAAATTATTATTTCTGATGATGGGTCAACCGATAGAACTGTAAAAATTGCCGAATCTTTTCAAGATAATTGTTCTATTCCCTATCGGATTATAACTCATTCTAACTATGGATTGGTAAAAAACCTTAATTTTTGTATTCAACAAGCTCAAGGTAAATACATAAAATTTATTTTTCAGGATGATTGGTTGGAATCTAATTGTATTGAAGAAATGGTCACTTTAGCAGAACAAGATCCAGAAATAGGGTTAGTTTTTTCGCCCCGTCAAGTCTTGATTGACCCTGATTCAAAATCTGATTTAAAGTGTCAATCTGCTTATAATGGGGCGATTAACTTACATCAAAAATGGTCTGATTTAAAATCCATACAATCAGGTGAAGATCTTTTGTCTGATCCTAACTGTTTAATTGGAGGATTAAATAAAATTGGAGAACCGACAACGGTATTAATTTCTAAACGAGTTTTTGAAGAATTAGGAGAATTTGATGCTACACTTCAACAACTTTTAGATGTTGATATGTGGTTTAGAATTATGGGTCATTATAAAATTGCTTTTGTGAATCAAACCTTATCTTCTCTCCTGATTCATAAAAGACAACAAACTCAAGTTAATATTGTTAAACAAGAAAATCATAAGGATTATGAAAGACTTTATTTAAAAATAATCCAAGATTCTAGCTATGATTTTTTACATCCCTCTTTCAAACAGATAGTTTTACAAAAAGCCCTATTTAATTGGCAATTCTATCTAAAATTAATCACTAATTTACTAAACCAATATCAAATACATCATGATCATAGAGTTAGGTCGAGTTTGCAATTAGTTCGCCAAACCCTAGTTCAATATTGGTTAACTTTAAATTCTAGGGATTTAGAAACTCAATACTCCCAGGAAATTCGTCCGATTTATCAAATGTTATTAACCAGTAATATTGTTAATCAAGAAGGAAGTGAAATTGAGAAATCATGGATTGAATCCATACAAAAACGACTTTCTCAAGGTTTGTATTCCTGTGATTTAATTCCTGATTTGATGGGAATTATGTTATATAAAAGAGCTTATGAACTTGATTTTGTATACAAAAATGCGATTGTCCCCAGATATTTTTTCCCTGAATTTATTACTTGGCTTTTTGCAAAAGTTGATTTTTTTGGTATCCAAGAAGATCAATTAAAATATATTCGGTTTCAAGAAAATTTATTAGGTTATATTACTCAAAACTTGAATATAAATTCATCTTCCTGTGATCTGTGGGTATATGTATCCCAATGTTATCTGAAATATTCTCAGCTAAATTATGATAGTGTCAGTGAAATTGAGCTTCAGGGGATTTATGATTATAGAAACAAAATCCTTAACTTTTTAGTTAAAAAAGGACAGGGTTCTGAGTCTGTAGCCAGTCTCAATCAGTTGTAAAAAAGCCATGATTTCAGCAAGCAAACGCCAGAAGACCGGAACACTGGAACCTGAAACCATTGATCTGCGTCAGTCAATACAGGAATTTTTTTGAGCAGTTTCGCAAAAGTTGAGGTAATTTAGAGATCAACAATTTCAGGTAAGGGGTAGACGGTCTGCTATTATTTGGACAAGTGGATTTGATAGGGTAGTCAATTTGCGACTACCAAGGGTAAATTTGAACGGGGTAGTGAAAGTCGGTTGGAGAGTTCAATGACAGGATTGTTCAAAGTCGGAGAAACGATTATTACAGCAGAGGATTTACCATCGCTGCTCAAGCGTTATCAGTTAATGCCATTATTTTTGCGAGAAGTGATTTTGGAGCAAGCGATCGCTAAGATCACTTGTACAGAAGCGGAACAAGCCGCGGCCGTCGAACGATTTGAAAGTCAACACCAACTCACTTCCCCGGAAGCAAAAGCCGCTTGGTTAGCCGCCTATGATATGACCCCAGAACAACTTGTGGAAATGGCAGAACGCCCCGTGAAAGTTGAAAAATTTAAACAAGAAACTTGGAGTGGTCGAGTCGAGAATTATTTTTTGACTCGTAAAGGTGGTTTAGATCAAGTTGTATATTCTTTAATTCGGACTAAAAATCCTGGTTTAGCCCAAGAACTCTATTTTAGAATTGCGGAGGGGGAAAATTCTTTTGCTGAAGTTGCCAAGGATCATTCCGAAGGGCCAGAATCCCGTTCAGGTGGAATCCTGGGGCCAGTTCCGGTATCCCAACCTCACCCAGCAATTAGTAAACTTTTATCGGTGAGTCAACCCGGTCAACTGTGGGCACCGCGCCCCTTAGCAGAATGGTTCGTGATTATTCGGTTAGAAAAATTTCTTCCCGCCCAGTTAGATGAATCTATGCGTCGCCGTATGATCGAAGAAATGTTTGAAACTTGGCTACGAGAGCAAATGGCTCAAGTCGGCTCCCTACAACCTGTTCGCACTTCAGTGTCTTCTGTGTCATGACAACATCCGCCGTTTCTCAATCCCAAATTCAGACTTTCCTGGCCGAAACCAGCCCCTTTGATCGGCTTTCGGAAAAGGCACTTCAGAACCTGTTGCCCAAATGCCAACTCCTGGGCTACCGTACCGGACAACCGATCTTTGAGCGGGATAAATTACCGACTCAAATCACGATTATTTATCAAGGACAGGCTCGATTGCTGGGTTTTGATCCCAGGGCGCAACGCCATGTTAGTTTGGGCTTGCTCGGAGCCCGGGAAATTGTCGGTTGGGCAGGGTTAATTCGGGGAGTCCCTTGTGAAACCGCGATCGCTTCAACCGATACGATTTGTATTACGTTGGCAGCGGCGGATTTTCTGCAATGGGTGGTAAAAGAACAGGCTTTTGGAGAAGCCTTCCGAGATCAAGCCGGGTTGAGCGAAGTTTTTGACCTATTAAGCCAACATCTACAGGCTCAGGCTGTTCCGGTTAACAATATCAAGAATTTAGTGGTTGATCTCAGGCAGGATGCCGTTGTGCTGAACTTGGCGGCGGGTAACAAGAAAACCAAGGAATTGACTAACCTGCTTGATCCCAATCGGATTTGGTTAGTTAGTAGTGGAACTTTGGGGGGTTTTGCCCCAGGTAGCCGGTTTTTATTAGAAGAAAGTAGTCCATCCTATAAGGTGGAAGGGCCCGGTGGGGTGCGGTTAGTAGGGCTGCGAGAGCCTGTTTATGAAGTCGAAACCTCGGTAGAAACCTCCGATGCAGAGGTAAGTGTTCAAGACTCGAATAATGGCAACGGTAATCGCAGAATAGACCTATCGGCGGTAACTTCAGCCCCGGAAGTACCCCCGACCCCGGAAACCAATGTGCCGAAATCGGCTCTGAAGTTTCCCGTAGTTCGGGGTAGAGGCAAGATTGACGCGCCTCTAGCCTGCTTTAATATGATTGCCAAGTTCTTCGGAATTAGCTTTAAAAAAGATGTTGTTCGTCGAGTTTTAGATAATCAGTTAGCAACGGTCGGCAATATTAGTTTGCAGGCTTGCGGGGCCGTGACCCAAATGTTGGGAATCAATGGTCAGTTAGTCCAGGTGCCATCTAAAGCCATTGGTCGCCTCAAAGCCCCAGCCATGGTGGTCTGGAAAGATAGTTTTGCCATTCTGTATAGCATTACCGAACGGGAAATCATCCTGGCATCCCCGGAAAAGGGTTTAGCCCGGATGCGTCCGGGGCAGTTTGCGGAAATTTGGGGTGAGGAGGGACAGGTACTCCTGTTACAAGCGCCCCGAGTTGACCAAAAAGAACAATTTAGCTTCTGGTGGTTTTTACCCGCCTTGATGGAGCATCGAGCAACATTTGTGGAGGTGTTGCTGTCTTCGTTTTTCATCCAAGTGTTCGGTTTAGTTAACCCCTTAGTCAGTATGGTGATCATCGATGCGGTGATCGGACAACAGAACTTAGACGCTCTGAATATCCTGGGGATTCTACTTTTAGGGTTTGCGCTGTTTGAAGGGTTATTGACGGCATTACGAACCTATCTATTTGTGGATAGCTCCAACCGCGTTGATATCAAACTGACGGCGGAAATCATCGACCATATGTTGCGGCTGCCCTTGGGCTACTTTGATAGCCGCCAGGTCGGGGACTTGATGAGTCGTTTTAACGAGTTGGGAAATATCCGTAACTTCCTAACAGGGACAGCCTTAACGGTGGTTTTGGATGCGGTGTTCTCGGTGGTCTACATCGCCGTGATGTTCGCCCTGAGTCCAACTCTGACCCTGGTGGCTTTAGCTCCCCTACCCCTATTTGCTGGAATTATTTTTGTCTTCTCGCCGGTGATTATGCGGTTAATCCGCAAACGGGCGGCTTTGGCGGGGGCGTCCATGGCCTATATTGTGGAAGTTATTAGTGGAATTCAAACGATTAAATCCCAAACTATTGAACTAACAGCCCGTTGGCGGTGGCAAGGAATGTATGCCCGTTTCATGAGTGCGAGTTTACAAACCACCCTCACCCAAACGGCTGCGGGAACCATGAGTGACTTCCTGAATAAAATTGGGGGGATTGCCCTGTTATGGGTGGGAGCCTATCTCGTGATTGAACAGCAGTTGACCATCGGGGGATTAATTGCCTTTCGGATTATCTCTGGAAACGTCACAGGCTCGTTATTACGGTTTATTAGTGTTTATCAACAGATCCAAGAGGTATCGATTTCGGTGGAACGGTTGCGGGATATTATTGATACCCTTCCTGAAGCCGATGAAGCCGATCGCAATAATATTCCATTACCTGAAATTAATGGATCAGTTACCTTTGAGGAGGTGTCTTTCCGATTTAATCCCACGGGGCCACTGCAACTGGCTAACATCAATTTAGATTTTCCCTCTGGGTCATTCGTGGCAATTGTGGGGTTGAGTGGATCGGGTAAAAGTACCCTGATGAAGTTATTGCAGCGTCTATATGCTCCCCTATCGGGACGAATTTTAATTGATGGCTACGATATTAATAAAGTGGAACTCTATTCTGTCCGCCGTCAATTGGGGGTGGTGTTGCAGGATACCCTCCTATTTAACGGAACGGTTCAGGATAACATCGGTTTGAGTAACCCCGAAGCCAGTAGCGACGAAATTATTCGAGCTGCTAAAATTGCTGCTGCCCATGATTTTATTATGGGTCTTCCCAATGGTTACAATACCCAGGTTGGAGAAAGGGGATCGGCTTTATCGGGGGGACAACGACAACGGGTTGCTATTGCCCGCACGGTATTACAAAATCCTAAACTGTTAATTTTGGATGAAGCCACCAGCGCCCTAGACTATCAATCGGAACGGGCTGTCATCAATCACTTAATGGATGTCTTTCACGATCGCACGGTCTTTTTTATTACTCACCGTCTGAGTGCCGTCAAAAACGCCGATGTAATTATTATGATGGATCAAGGGTCTGTAGTTGAGCAGGGAAATCATGATGAGTTAGTTGCCCTGAAAGGACGTTATTACTGCCTGTATCAACAACAGGACGCTCCTACTTAATTAAAAACCCTGAGAAATCGGGTTTGTGATCAAGATTATCGGTAACAAACACAAGATTTATAGAGAAACCCGATTTCTGATCAATTTATCTTTCTGTTAGAAACCCTGTTTCTAGTTGCTGTTTACCCATTAATATTTATGAAATCTGTATCACTTATTGATCAACCGGTTATTCTTGAGAAACCTGCGATGTGGTCTCATCTGTTTCTCTGGTTGATTATGTTAATCACCACATCAGGCGTGGTTTGGGCTTATTTTTCTCAGGTTGAACAAACAGTTCCCGCCGTGGGTGAACTCGAATATAAAGAGGGTGCTAGGGAAATTCAAGCCCCAATAACCGGAGCCGTGGTTAGACTGCACGTTGAAAATGGCGATCGCGTTCAGAAAAACCAACCGCTTTTAACCTTTAGTCAAACAAACCCTAGTGCGGATATTAAATCTTTAGCTAAATTGCAAGGGACTCTTAATCAAGAAAACGAATTCTATAAGAATATTATTCAGGGGAATGGTCGAGGAACTTTACCCCCGGAATGGGAAACCATGGTTAAAGATCGAGATACCCGAATCCAAGAAAATGAAGTTTTGAGTTCTTTGATTAATGAACTTTATAATAATCAAGGTCGAACGGTTAACTATAGTTCTGCTCAGGCGGGTTTAGTTACTAATTACCGAGCGGAATATCAATCCCGTGTGTCGGCGGTGGAAGGGCGAATTGTTGAATTTAATAAACAACTCGAACAAACAGAAAATTCAATTCGGGCAACCCGAGAACAGGTGAACTATGCCACTAATCAAATTCGCTATTCTGAAGAACAATTGAACTCAGCCCGGGATCAACTGGATAAGTCTCAAGAAGGTTTAGATCTAAACCAATCAATTTTGGATCAAATTGCTCCCTTAGTTGATGAAGGAGCCATGTCTGACCTGAATAAAAAACGTCAGGAACAAGAGATTTTAAGAAGCCAAAATGAATTTTTACGACAACAGGATCAAATCACAACCCGTCAAAGTGAAATTAACGCGCGTAAAGGTGATGTGGAAAAACAGCAAGCTGAAATTAAACGATTAGAAGATGAAAAACAAAAAGTTTTAGCTTCTATTGAACGAACCCAAAAAGAATTGCAAAATACGAAAGATGCTTGGGCGAAAGAACTGTATTTTCGCGTTGAAGAAAACAAAAAACAGATTGCTAGTATTGACTCTCAACTGAGTCGATATAAACTGGAAAATGAGAAACGATTAGGCGATGTTACGGCTCAACTAGAAAAAGTTGAAGAACAGCGTGATACTCAAGTTTTACGTTCACCAGTGGCGGGGGTGATTTATGATTTACAACCCTCAACCAAACAGGATTCTGAAGTCGATATGAATAAGGATGAAATTTGCAATTATGTGAATGAGCAAGTATTAAAATCCGGTGATCCGAAAATGAAGCGTTGTAATGAGGCTTATTATGAAGCTCAACAAACAGAAAAATTGATGCAAATTTTAGCCGATGATAAAGGACTCGAAGGCACAATTTTTATTAAAAATACAGATTTGGCTTTAGTTTTAAATGCTTTGAGAGTTAAACGCAAATTCTTACAGCCCTATGATGGAAAAACCGTCGCTGGAGAAGTGATTGAATGTAAAGCAGAAAAAGATTGTATTTGTCCAGATTCTCCAGAAGCTCGAGCAGAAATTGGGATTACTGATCCGGATTGTATTCCCGTGGAAGTCACCATTGATGCTTTTCCCAACGATCAATTTGGGATGGTTTCTGGACAGTTAAAATGGCTGAGTCAAGATGCAATTAAACCCGACCAGGAAAAAGGCCGTCAGTATTTTTCGTTTAAAGGAAAAGTGAAATTGGATAAACAAAGCTTTATCTTAGACGAAGATAAAAATATTAAGATTGGTTTGCAGTCGGGGATGTCCGTAAATACTAAGATTAATGTCGGTAAACGCTCGGTGTTAGATATCTTCTTAAACCGCTTTACCGGTCGGATCAACAGTATCACCAACTTGAAGTAGTTTTAATCAGTAGAGACGCGCCATGGCGCGTCTCTACCTGTTATTGAATTGATAGTTAATGGCTCAAAAATCCTCCTCTTCTGTCACTTTTCCTGCTGTTATTTTATGGCTAATGTATTTAATCCCTATTTTGGGAGTAACTGGATTTATTATTTGTTTTGGGGTGAATGTTCCCTTTTATGATCAGTGGGTTATACCTGCTTTATTTGAAAAAACAGCCACGGGAACATTACAATTTAAAGACTTATTTGAACTCCATAACAACCATCGCATCCTATTTCCTCGCTTGATTTTTATTGTTTTAGGATTTTTTTCAAGTTGGAATATTAAATTAGAGCTTTTTTTTAGTTTGGGATTGGCAATATTAACCTTTGTATTGTTATATAAAATTTCTGCTAATTCCTCAAAAAATCAAAACTATTTCTTTCATTTTACCAATTTATTAACGGCTTTAATCTTTTTCTCTTTAGCTCAATCGGAAAATTGGCTTTGGGGATTTCAAATTGCTATATTTTTAATCAATTTTTGTGTAATTCTCAGTTGTTTTATTTTAAATAATAATAAAATTAAGCCTAAAAAAAAGTTGTTATTTGCTGCGATTCTTTGTTTGATTGCCAGTTTTTCATCTGCCCAAGGTTTAATGAGTTGGTTGGCTTTAATACCTGGGGTTATAGTGATTTCAGAATCAGGGAATCAACGAAAAAAATACCTGACTTTTTGGATAACTTTATTTTTACTTTCCAGTTTAATTTACTCCATTGGATACACTCAAGAACCCAAAACGATTAATCTTTCGCTCCTAGAAAAGTTATTGACTCTGATTCAATTCTTTTTTAATGTGATTGCTGTACCCCTAACAAATTCTCAAAATTTTAGTATTTGGATCGGAATAATTATTGTCTTTAATTTTATTATTTTAGGAAGTTACTGTCTGATTAATCGAAAAAACAAAAAATATTTAATAAAATTATGCTCTCCTTGGTTTTCGATTGGAATATTTTCTATCCTATGTTCACTTTTAATAACATTAGGTCGTTATAGTTATGGGGCAAATTATGCTATTTATACATCTCGATATACCAGCCATTCTTTACTATTAATTATTGCTGTTATTCAACTTTGGTTTATTATTATTTCAGAAGGTAATTTTTATTTTAAAAATTATTATCCCAAACTCATTTATAGTTTTATCGGAGGAATTTTAGTTTGTTTAATTGCGGTAAAATCAGAAATAGCGATCGCTCAAGCCCAAACGGATATCATTAATAAACAACGGGGAGAAACCTGTTTAGAACTAATTAACTATTTAGAAAACTCAAAATTCTTTAAAACCGATCCTGAACGCTGCTTATTAAGATTAAGTAAAACCACTTGGTGGATTCAAGATGGAGTTAAACAACTTCAGACCGTTAATCTCAGAAATTGGGCAAATAATATCACATTCAAAACAGAATCAGAACAACTTTATGGTTATATTGATTTTCCCTTATCCCGTGAGCAACCTTTAAAACTCAAACCCCAAGATTCCTTCACCTTAAAAGGATGGGCAATTTTTCCCGAGCAACAAAATCAGCCGCAACTCGTCTTTTTTTCCCAGGGAAATCAACGCTCTTTTTTTGCCCAAGCTAATGTGGGTTTGAATAGTCCAGATATTGCTCAAGTTTTGGATTCTCCACTATATGATTATGCGCGATGGGAAGTTACAATTCCTGCTGTACAATTGCATCAAGGGAGGGGAAACATAACGATTAAAGCCTGGGTCTATAATCCTGATGGGAATGAGTTTATACCCTTGCGCGGAGCAGTCAAGATTATGCTTGAAAAAAACTAACCTTTAATTCCGTTTTGATCAAGTAGCAAGAATTTGGTACAATATTTAGTCGCTGATCACAATTCTACCTAAACATGACTATTACTCCTACAAAAATTCCAGATGTTTTTATCATCGAACCCAAAGTTTTTGGGGATGAAAGAGGCTTTTTCTTTGAAAGTTTTAACCAGAAAAATTTTACCGAAAAAACAGGAATTACCTCGGAGTTTGTACAAGACAATCATTCTCGTTCTGTTAAAGGTGTTTTGAGAGGTTTACATTATCAAATACAACAAACTCAAGGTAAATTATTGCGTGTTGTTGCCGGGGAAATTTTTGATGTTGCCGTAGATATGAGAAAAAGTTCTCCAACTTTTGGAGAGTGGGTTGGTTGCATTCTCAGTGCAGAAAATAAGCGACAATTTTGGGTTCCACCGGGATTTGCCCATGGCTTTTTAGTAACTTCAGAAATTGCTGAAGTATTATATAAAACCACCGACTATTATGCACCCAACTATGAGCGATCTTTGCTTTGGAATGATCCTGACGTTGGCATTGATTGGCCCTTAGAGGGAATTACACCGATTTTGTCGGCAAAAGATCAAGCAGGTCAACCTTTGAAAACGGCGGAATTTTTCTCATGAAACCCATTTTATTGATCGGAAAAGATGGTCAACTCGGTCAAGAATTGCAGCCTTTCCTCACTTCCATGGGGTCATTAGTGAGTGTCGGACGAGATACCCTTGATTTATCTCAAACTCAAGAAATTGCAAGGTTAATTGAGAAAATACAACCGGAATGGGTGATTAATGCCGCCGCTTATACCGCAGTAGATAAGGCGGAAAGTGAACCGGAATTAGCCCTAAAAATCAATGGAATTGCACCCGGTATTTTAGCTAAAAGCTGTCAGCAATTAGATGCAACATTGATTCACATTTCCACGGATTATGTCTTTGATGGAACCCAAAGCCATCCCTATATTGAAACCGATCCGACTCACCCTTTAGGTGTTTATGGAGAATCAAAATTAGCCGGAGAAATGGCAATTCAAGCAACCCAAGCTAAATTTGCAATTCTGCGAACAGCCTGGGTTTATGGTGTAGGTGGAACCGGAAATTTTGTCAAAACCATGTTACGGTTGGGCAAAGACCGGGAAGAAATTCGGGTGGTCAGTGATCAGGTGGGAAGTCCGACTTGGACGGGAGATTTAGCCCAATCTATTGTGCAATTAATGCCTCTTTTGAATCCCGAAACCTACGGAATTTATCACTGTACTAATAGTGGTGTGACCAGTTGGTATGATTTTGCGATCGCCATTTTTGAAGAAGCCAAACTATTAGGTTTTCCTCTTAAAATTGAGCGCGTTATTCCTATTACCACCGCCGAATATCCAACGCCAGCAACTCGTCCCGCCTATTCAGTTTTAAGTGGGAAAAAATTAGCAAATCTTCTGGGAAATCATACCCCTCAATGGCGGCAAGGACTGCGGAAAATGTTACAGGAATTAAAACCGTAGAGATGTTCCATGGAATGTCTCTACAGGATGTTTTCAGAAATTCTAAACTGATGAATTGTCTATTAACCCCTAACGATTAATTATGAAAGCACTGATTCTTTCCGGTGGAAAAGGAACAAGATTACGCCCCTTGACCTATACGGGTGCAAAACAATTAGTTCCCGTCGCCAATAAACCGATTTTATGGTATGGAATTGAAGGAATTGTGGCGGCTGGAATTACAGAAATTGGGATTATTATTAGTCCAGAAACTGGAGAAGAAGTTAAAAATTTAACGGGGAATGGCGATCGCTTTGGGGCAAAAATCACCTATATTTTACAAGATCAACCCGCCGGACTCGCCCATGCGGTGAAAGTGGCTCAACCCTTTTTAGGGGACTCTCCTTTTATTATGTATTTGGGAGATAACTTAATTGAAAGTCAACTGAGTCAGTTTTCTGAACGGTTTAAACAGCAACAACTCGATGCTTTAATTCTACTCAGAACAGTCAGTAATCCCAGTGCCTTTGGGGTAGCCGTTGTTGATGATCAAGGACGGGTTTTAAAGTTAATTGAAAAGCCTAAAGTTCCGCCATCAAATTTAGCTTTAGTTGGGGTTTATTTTTTTGATAAAACCATTCATGAGGCGATCGCTAAAATTCAACCTTCTCCCAGAGGAGAACTAGAAATTACCGATGCTATTCAACAACTGATTGATGATCGCAAAAGTGTAGAAGCTTGTACCTTAGAAGGGTGGTGGTTAGATACAGGAAAAAAAGATGATTTACTAAGCGCCAATCAGATTATTTTAGATTCCTGTATTACCTACGATGTAGCCGTAGAAATAGACGAAAAAAGTCAAATCTTAGGACGGGTTAAAATTGGTAAAGGTACAAAATTAATCAACTGTAGTGTGCGGGGGCCGGTGATTATTGGGGAAAATTGCCATTTAGAAAATTGCTTTGTTGGCCCCTATAGTAGTATTGACAATAAAGTCACTTTAATTGATGCAGAAATCGAGCATAGTGTACTCTTGAGTGAGGCTAAAATTATTGGGATTAATCAACGCATTGTAGATACAGTTATTGGTCGTCGAGCCAGTTTAAGTACCGCACCTCAAAGACCTAAAGCCCTACGGTTTATGATTGGAGATGATAGTCAAGTTGAATTAGCGTGATTTACTGGATAACGGTTAATTATTACTCCACCGAATTAATTCAAAGGTTAATTAATTCTCTCGTAGAGACGTGCCACGGCGCGTCTCCACAGGGGATAAATTATCAAATAATTATCATTAACAATTCTCCCGACGATCTCTCTATTTATCGTCTAAAATCTCCGTATGTTGTAGTATTTGACGCACCTGAAAATATTGGATTTGGTCGAGCTTGTAATCTGGGCTTAACTTGGGTTTATCAACAAGATTCTCAAGCTATTGTGTGGTTAATTAATCCCGATGCGTATTTATCTAAAAATGCCCTATCCCCAGGAATTGAATTATTTAAAAATTACCCAGAATTATCTATTTTAGGAACAGTTATTTACAATTCTAAAGGAGAATTAGAGTTTACAGAAGGACAATTTAACCCCAAAACAGGCATAATTAAGGTCTGTAATCAACTATCAGAAACCTTACAAAATCAACCTTACCAGTTAACAGATTGGGTATCGGGATGCAGTCTATTAATTAATTTAAAAAACTTTAGAGAATGTCCTCAATTTGATTCTAACTATTTTCTCTATTATGAAGATTTTGATTTCTGTTTAAGGTATCGAAACCAAGGACATCAAATTGGGATTACTGCACAAATTCAAGTATTTCATCAAACTTCATCCATTACCCAAAGAAACCCTAACCTTAAACTTCAATACAGTATTTACAGTTACCTCCTCAGTCTTCATAAACATACCCGTAAAGCTGTTCTGCTCTACTGGTTATTTAGAATTAGTTTTGTAGGTTTAATTACCATCTTAATTACTCCTCAAAAATCTTGGTATAAACTCAAAGGGGTTATAAATTTTATTGTTGATAATATCAAAAATAAGCTATTATAGATTTAGTAATATTTTCAATTATAGATTTTTTATGAGTAATTCACTCTTGATTAATTTATCATTTTTAATTCCTGAACCCACGGGAATATCTATTTATGCTAGTCATATTTTACCCGCTTTAAAACCTCTGCAACCTACCTTATTAACCTCTCAAGAAAAACCCGATTATTCTTGTTATTCCGTTCCCAATAATATGACCCCCGACCAAGGAACAAAGGGACATCTCAGGAGGTTAATTTGGACACAGTTTAAACTCCCTAAAATTTATCAGCAATTAAAGGGAAATTTGATATTTTCTCCAGTTACAGAAGCCCCTTTATATTCAGGATGTCGGTCAATTGTAATGGCTCATGATTTGATTCCATTAAGATTTCCGAGGCGAGGTTCTCGGTTAACAGCTTATTTTAAATATTATATTCCCTTGGTATTATCTCAAGCCGAACATATTGTCTGTAATTCCATCGCAACGGCTCAAGATTTAATCGAATTTTTTAACATTCCAGAACAGAAAATTACACCCATTCCCCTCGCCTACAACCCGCAACGATTTCAATTTTTAGACTTACCAACCCGCAATTATTTTCTCTATATTGGTCGTCATGATGCTCATAAAAATGTGTCCCGATTAATTAATGCTTTTGCCGGGTTAAAAAAACCATCAGACTATGAATTATGGTTAGCTGGCCCAACGGATGAAACTTATACCCCGGAACTGAAAAGGCAAGTTCAAGAGTTAGAATTAACTCAAAAAGTAAAGTTTTTAAATTATGTTCCTACCAATGAATTAACCACAATAATTAATCAAGCCATTGCTGTTGTTTTTCCCAGTCTTTGGGAGGGGTTTGGTTTCCCGGTTTTAGAAGCCATGGCTTGCGGAACTCCCGTGATTACTTCTAACCTATCTTCCTTACCGGAAGTGGGGGGAAAGGCGGCATTATATGTTAATCCTTATCAAGTAGAAGAAATTACAGAAGCCATGGAAACCTTAGCTAATAGTACAGAAATGCGATCGCATTTAAGACAATTAGGATTAACACAAGTTAAACAATTTAGTTGGGAAAAAACTGGAGAAAAAACAGCAGAAGTGATTCAAAAATATTTATAATATCTGTCGTTGCTAGGTTTAATCCATTGATTACAACTTAATCTTAGAGTAGAGATGTCGCACTACTGCGTAAGGTCTATAGCAATTTTTAAGGGATACTCAGGTTTAAACTTTTCCTTTAAAATTATTTCTATCAGAGGCAACCATAGAGTCTCAATTTTTAAACTTTTTAAGTTCAGGAATCTTTGTCTGTTGCGTCGGCGACTTTCCATAGGAATCATTTTGCTGACGGGGTGACAACGCCGTTAAAAAGTTGATACAATCAAGGACATAGCCCTTAAGCGCCTGTGAAAAAAAGGCAACTTATCGACTGGGTATATGTGCTGCGACCCAGATTGGATCTATATCCTAGTCTTTTCTGTCACCCGCCCAGTAATCTTTCTTTACATAGTATTGTTTATTTATAGTGCTTCGCGCTGGTCTAGTTACAAGATAGAATAGGATAAACCCAAGAAAAAGAAGTAGTAGATTTTATGGCAATCGGATATAGTGAAGATCTAAGAGTTCGTGCTCTTGCCCCTTAGTGTCTCAATTTCAACCCCATAGAACATAAGTTGAATATAAAATAATTTTATGTATTATGTCCAAAAAAACTCAAAATAATAACTCGATTTTTGGTGTTCAACTTTCTTTATTTGAAAATCAAAGAAAACTCGGTAAACATGGAACATTTATTCCTAATCACAAAGAAATAGTCCACCGTTGGTATCCTTATATCGAAGGTTTTTCTTCAGAATTTGCCAAAAGCATTATTGATAATTTTTGTATTGGTAATCGGGTATATGATCCCTTTGCGGGAACAGGGACTACAGTTAATGTTGCAGCTTCACTAGGACTTTCTGCTTTCTACTCAGAAGTTAATCCTTTTATGCGCTTAGTCATTGAATGCAAAACAAATGGCTTAAAAACCATGAGAAGTAGGGCTAATATTTTTCTTGAATATATGGATAGAATAGAGGATTATGCGCGGAATCATCTTCCCAGTTTAGATTATGCTCAAAACATCATTGAACAAGCATTTGGAAATAGCATCTATTTCAAAGCATCAAGATTGGTGGAAATTATAGCTTTAAAACAAGCCATAGCAGAATGTGAGTTTCCATGTTTAAGATGTAAAGATTTTGCAAATTTAGCTTTAGGATCAATCGCTGTCTCTTGTAGCGAGATGAAACGCGCTTCTGATTTACGCTACCGTAAAATTAATGAACAACTACCTGAAGATTTTTCAGTATTCAATATATTTAATCAAAAAAAACAGGAAATTTATTCAGATTTAATTCAAAATTATCCCGATTTTATAGATGTTATTTGTTTAGGGGAATCTGCTTTAATTGATTGTTCGACGGATAATGAAATTGACCTAGTATTAACTTCACCCCCTTATCTAAATGGTACTAACTATTTCCGAAATACAAAACTAGAATTGTGGTTGACTAATTTTATCCAAAGCAAAAAGGATTTGGATTTTTTCCGAATTCAAGCATTAGCAGCAGGAATTAATAATATTTCTAAGCGTGGACGGCAACCTATTATTATTCCTGAAGTGGAAGAAGTCGCATATATTTTAGAAAAAGTAACTTATGATCCAAGAATACCTGAATTAGTTAGACGTTATTTTTCAGACTCATGTTTATGGATTCAAAAAATTTATAATCTATTGCGTCCCGGGGGCATGGCAGTTATTGATATTGGCGACTCACGCTTTGCAGGAATTCACATAGCTACCGATCAATTCTTGAAATTGATTGCATCACAGCAAGGATTTTACTGTCATGAAGAACGATTTGTCAGAAGTCGAAAGTCAAAAGACGGAACGGATTTAAAACAAGTCTTACTGATTTTAGAAAAAACTAATCCAAATCGTGTTTGTGTGAAGTTGAACCCGTCTAATGATCAGAATATCAATCAGCTTAACAATGATGAATATAAAAATTTAGCCCAGAAATTTGCCCATTCACTTCCCCATTTGACAAAACCTTACAGTAGCCGAAATTGGGGACATACATTACATTCACTGTGTTCATATCAGGGTAAATTAAAGCCTGCGATTGCTCATTTCTTAATTAAGGAATTTACATCACCAGGAGATTCTGTATTAGACCCCATGTCAGGTTGTGGAACTATTCCTTTAGAATCTTTATTGCAGGGTCGTTATCCTTTGGGTAATGATTTACAAGAACTAGGGTATATTTTAACCAAAGCTAAAGTAGAAAGAGGTACAAATGATGAAGCCTATATTGTTCTTAATGATTTATTGAAATATGTAGACATTTATAAGAATAAACAAAATTTATCTACTTATGCCCATTTTGGTTTTAATGGTAAATTACCTGAATATTTTCACGAAGAAACACTCAAAGAAATATTAGCAGCACGCAATTATGTTCAACTTTACCCCTGTAGTTCCTGGGGGCAATCTTTGGTATACTCCTCTCTACTCCATATTCTTCATGGGAATCGTCCCTATGCTCTCTCGAGACGTTCCCATCCAGTGACTCCTTTCAAACCTTCTGGTAATTTAGATTATCGTCCTTTGGAACCTCGTTTAAAAGCTAAGGTCGAGAGGATGCTCCAACTAGAAGTACCGAAAAATCTTCAATGTGGAATGGCGACACAAGTTCCCTTTTCCCAACTAGATTATTTATATCAAAATACTGTTGATGTAGTGATTACATCACCTCCTTTTGCAGCATCAACACGATTTTCTATTGCTAATTGGATGCGGTTATGGTTTGCGGGTTGGGAGCCTAGTGATTTTAAATCTCGTCAAGAGCAATTCTTAGAATATCAACAACGCAAGTCAATGGATGTTTATGTTGAATTTTTTGATAGTGCTGCCAAATGGTTAAAACCCAGTGGGCGATTAATTATGCACGTTGGTCGGACAGCATCGTGTAATATGGCAGAGGAACTGATAAAACGCTCTGGGGAACATTTTAAACTGATATATTCATTTGACGAAGATATCCTTGGGCGTGAAAAATTCGGAATCCGTGACCAAGGTGCTACACAATCTCACCAATATTTATTTTTAGAAAAAAATCATTAAATATTAACTAAGTGAAATTGTACTGGGTGATCGTCCAGTCTTTTTTTTATATAGTTCAACTAAATCTTCTTCATACCTAGAGGATTTCAGAACATTATGAAGTGATTTCACTATTAAATCAGCAGCTTTCTTGTCGTCTCTATATTTTTGATATTCAGAGTCATCGAGGAAATTATCAAAAAACCAATCTACGCGCTCAAAAAGTGCCCTAACTGCATCTTGATTGATAGGTTTACTTTGAAGATTCTCTAAGGATATACCAGTTTTCTGGGATAGCAATTCTAATTGTTCATTGGTATAAAAATCTATTGGAAATCTGTCACTTTTGGAGCTATTGCAACTAGGGCATAAACAAGTCGCTGTGTTGTCAAGAGGCCACAAATAGGCCAGAGGCAGGGTGTGATCTAAATCCATTTCATTAGGTTTGGATAGTTCGCACCCACACTTAAAACACTGTTTATCAAACTTTTCCCAAATGTGGACATCAAACTCAGTCTTGACATTGATACGATGTTCATGGTAAATCCAGTTTTTACCTAAAAGTTCAGCGACTAAAACTTCTAAAGCCCTTCTGCGTAATGAATCTTCTCTATGCTGCGTACTGTTACGCAATGGATTCAGGGGGGTATTAACAAAAAATTTTTTACAGACCCTACACTCTAATTGATGACCATAATAAGACTTAATTTCATCTACACTATCTTGATTATTCCTGACAATATAATCTTTCAATATAGGGTTTAAATTATCTGACAGTATTTCATATCTTGAAAATGAATTATGTTTACATGGAGCATTCTTGATACAATGGTTACTATAACCAATTGTTTTACGTTCATGTTCTTGTTTTATATTAATTGGTAAAAAGCGATCACAGCGATTACATGATTTACAAACTATGGGCTGACCATCTCCACGATGATTTCCTTCCTCCAGGGTGAACTCCAGACAATCTTCTGTAGGATCTAAATATAAAATTTCAGGAATATAAATATTAGTTTTTTCCTTAAAAATCTGGTATACATCATGTGTAGTCAAGTATTCATTATCTAATACTCCCATCAATAGCCCATAAACACTAACTAAGGCAGAGGTAGAAATAGAACAAGTAAATTTAGTATCACTAATAATTTTGTATTTATCTGGAACTTTTAATTCCTCTATTAAACCTAATCCCTGCCAATACCCTGAATCTAGTTTAAGAATGCTCTGTTTATCTTTTTTTTGTCCATCTTCTTCCCAAGAAAGTTCTAATGTAACCTGACATGATTCTGATGGATATAAATAAATTCCTGCACCTAAAACACCTATGTTTTGATAAAAAAGTTCTACTACAGTCAGTTTTTGATTATTAGCAGTAATAACAATATTGCCATCATCAGGTTCAATTAGATAACTTTTATCTATGAGACAGGTACTCCCTGTTTTACTTCCTGATACCTGAAAGCCACTTCTTTGCCTTGTTGCTCGTCTTTTAGGTGTAAGAAACTTACCAGCCATATTTTAACCTGCTACTTTATTGAGATAGGCGGTCAGAATCATCATTTTTTAATAATTCCTCTGCCTCTTGAATCAGAACATGAGGAGGACACTCTAAAGAGAAAGCAATTAAGGCGATAGTCTTGAGAGAAGCTGATTTAAGACCTCGTTCAATTTCGCTTATATAATTACGATGCAAGCCACACCGCTCGGCCAGTTCTTCTTGGGAAATGTCTACATTTTGACGGCGACCTCTAATAATTTCTCCAAGTGCTCTTTGTAATTTTTCTACTTTTTTGTGTTTCTCCACAGGAATTGATAGTACGGGGAAAAGAGTCGAGAAGCTACAAACTATAGTGTGAATTCCCTGATATGATTATTGTGTACTTATAAGAGGTAAGCGTAATTAAACCTGACTATGTAGAGCAGGAAAATCGTTGCTGTAAATAGCATTCAGTCATACCGGAATAGGGGGATATTCTCGCCCACCTACTTAGTCTGGAAAAAATTTTAAAAAAATTCTGTTGATTTGTTTGATCGCAATTTTCTAAACACAGAAACCGGATTTTCCAGAAAAACCCGGCTCCTCAACGATTATTTCCCGGTTAACTTCTTCAAACTCTCCGCTTCAAAGGGCGCGCCTTTTAACATCCGATTCCAATATAACCAAGGTAAAACATAACGCTTGGCTAACCACATACTATAACGTTCTTCGGTAGGATCAAAAGGAAAACTAGAATCCGGTTTATTCTCGTAGGTAAACTCGGCCATAATCGTTTTTCCATAACCCGTAATTAACGGACAACAGGTATAACCATCATAACTTCCCGTTAGCTTTTGAGCATGAATTAAACTATAGAGATTTTCCACTAAAGCAGGCGCTTGTTTGCGAATTGCCGCCGCCGTTTTAGAAGTAGGTAAAGAAGACGCATCTCCTAATGCAAAAACATTCGGATAAACATTATGTTGTAACGTGGTTTTATTCACATCCACCCATCCCCCAGGTTGCACCGCTAAGGGACTATTCTTAATAAAATCAGGGGAACTCATGGGCGGTGTGACATGAATAAAATCATACTTAATACTGACTTCTTCCACACCGTTATCCGTTGTCACCGCAAAAATTGCTTCCTTTGTTTCCGGTCTAATTGCTTTGAGATTATGTTTATAATTTGCCTGAATATTCCGGCGTTGCACTACTTTTTCTAAGGCTTCACAATAGCCGGGAATCGGGAACATTTTAGCGACCGCCGTACAATACATCACCTGACTTTTTTCCCGCACCCCATTATTGCGGAAGGTATCATCGGCTAAATACATAATTTTTTGGGGTGCTCCGCCACATTTAATCGGTGTGGATGGAAAGGTAAAAATTGCATTTCCGCCTTTGAAATTTTTTAACAATTCCCAAGTATAGGGGGCATATTCCAGGGAATAATTACTGGTGACACCATTTTTACCAATGGCATCTTTTAATCCTTCGATTAAATGCCAATCAATTTGAATCCCCGGACAAACTACTAAGTATTGATAATTAATCCGTTGACCGTCTTTGGTAATGACTAAATTATTTTCGGGTTCAAATTTATCCGCATAAGCTTTAATCCACTTGACACCCGGGGGAATACAGTCTTTTTCATCCTTAATTGTATCTTGAATGTTATAAGCTCCTCCCCCCACTAATGTCCAAGCGGGTTGATAGTAATGTTGCTCCGAGGGTTCAATAATGGCAATATCGAGGTTGGAATTTTTCCGCATCAGTTGGGCGGCGACGGTAATTCCTCCGGCTCCTCCCCCGACAATCACAATTTGATGGCGGGTTATCGGGGTTGTTGGCTCGGAATTTGAAGCTTGCGAGGTTGTACTAGACATAATAGCTTGGGACTTCTGGACTGATCTGCTTATTGAGTGTATCGGGGAAGGGTACTAAATCTCTAATTTATTAACAACTTTTAAGATTTCGGGTTCAAAAGCCCTGCACAAAATAAATTTATAGGAAATTTTATTGAGAATCAATTATTGATAATTAAAAATAATTAATTCTTGGTTTTTGTGATCAAAAAACGATCATGAATATAATTTTTTTAAAATGAATGAATATTTAAAACATAAAAATCTGTTTTTGCAAATCTTAATAAACGTTAATAAAAATTGTTATATTTTTTGATTAATATTTTGATCCCTATTCATGATTCCATGATATAATGGGGTAGTCGATCCAAATTTACTTAATTTCAATATAGCTATCTCATCAATATTAAACGGAGCTAATTTCCTAGATAATGATTGCCAAGTATCAATTTTATTTTCAATAAAACTTTAGAATTAATATAGATTTAAGCCTAAGTTTCATGGGAGTCTGACCGATACAATTTAACTCAGGAAATATACAAATAGTTGATTCCATTTAATTTTAACTTAAAGTTCCGATCCCTAGCCTTTAAATTTAGCTGTTAAAATCTCAAAAAATTAAAATCATGGCTTCCCAAGATCAAGTTAAACAATATTTAGCCCACTGGTTTCAGTTAGGCAAAAAAGTATTCATTCGCAACGGCGCAGACTCCCGCCTACCGCAACCGGTAGTTCAAGGAGAAAGGTATAGCCGACAGTTTGAGGAATGCTGGACTGAAATCCTCTCCTCTGAGTCGGGAGAATGCTATTTAGAGGGAACTGAGCAAACCATTGAAAACCTTCTCTCCTCCCAATGGGAAATCAAATCCTGTGGGCGGTGTTCCCTCCTGATTCCTGTGAAAGTTGTCGGAATGCCCCCCGCTTGCTGTCCTTGTTTTGATTTACCCACTTGGCCAAACCTGGAAGCCCCCCTACCCCGTCTTCCCGTAAGTACCCGTCTCTATTTATTGAATATTTGCCAGCGACTTGAACCCAACCCAGAAACAGAAAATCTGGATTGAGATATTCTACTTCCCGAATCTCTTTAACTGATAACTGGTACGGGCTGGTTTATCAAGATTTAAGTGATTAACAAAGATCTCAAAGAACCCGTCCCTACAACTGATGACTGATAGGAATGTTGTTACAATAGTTCATATAAATTCAAAACTCAGCCCCGGCTTGATTTAGATTCACCCCCATGACTATTACCCAACTCGAACCGAACGGATCATTTTCCCCTGCCACCATTGATGTTTCCTCAAAGTCCATGGACGAACATCACCCTCTGCCAGAGAAAAGCATCCACAAGGAATCGGAGCAACCGACGGTACGCTACGATCCCGTGGCCATTGCCGACTATTACCGTTCCCGAGTGTTCCAGGTCTGGAGACGCCTATTCAGCATTATTTGGAAATTAGGCTCCTTCGCTTTGGGATTATGGTTCGATGGCAAACGGGGAAAAAAACTTAAAGCCGAGAAAAAACGGGCAATTCAACTGCGAAAGACCTTAACCGAACTTGGCCCAGCCTTTATTAAAGTCGGACAGGCCTTATCTACCCGGCCCGACGTCATGCCTACTTTATATTTAGACGAATTAACCAAATTACAAGATCAACTTCCTCCCTTCTCCAATGAAATTGCCTATCAATTTATTCAAGAAGAATTAGGCGATCACCCCGATAATATCTATGCAGAATTAAGTGCCGATCCCCTAGCTGCGGCTTCCCTGGGACAAGTTTATAAAGGCAAATTAAAAACCGGAGAAACCGTCGCGGTCAAAGTCCAACGTCCGGGTTTATCCGAAAGTATTGCCCTGGATATTTATATTTTACGAACCCTAGCCCAGTGGGCAAAGAAAAGGTTTAAATTTATCCGCAGTGATTTAGTCGCCATCATGGATGAATTTGGGGAAAGAATTTATGAAGAAATGGACTACAACCATGAAGGCAGAAATGCCGAACGATTTAGACAACTTTACGGCAATATTCCCGATATTTATGTGCCTAGAATTTATTGGGGTTATACCGGGCGACGGGTATTAACAATGGAGTGGATTAACGGAACTAAATTAACCAATTTAGAAGAAGTTACCGCCCAAGGAATTGATGCTCGTTACTTAATTGAAGTGGGGGTACAATGTTCGTTAAGACAATTATTAGAACATGGGTTTTTCCATGCCGATCCCCATCCGGGTAATTTATTAGCTAGTCCTGAAGGAAAATTAGTCTATCTTGATTTTGGGATGATGAGTGAGGTTAAACCCTATCAACGCTATGGGTTATTAGAGGCTGTTGTGCATTTAGTTAATCGGGATTTTGAAGGGTTAGCAAAAGATTATGTGAAGTTGGAATTTTTAACACCTGAAACCGATTTAACCCCCATTATTCCGGCTTTAGCAGAAGTTTTTAGTAATGCCTTGGGGGCGAGTGTTGCCGAACTTAATTTTAAGAGTATTACGGATCAACTCTCGGAATTAATGTATGAGTATCCCTTCCAAGTTCCGGCCTATTATGCCCTAATTATTCGATCTTTAGTTACCTTAGAAGGGATTGCTATTAATGTTGATCCCAATTTTAAAGTGTTAAGTAAAGCCTATCCCTATGTGGCGAAACGACTTTTGACTGATCCTTCTGTTGAGTTAAGAACTTCTTTAAAAGATCTATTATTTAAAGATGGATCATTCCGATGGAATCGTTTAGAAAATTTACTTAAAAATGCCCAAAGTAGCGAGGATTATGATATTAACCAAGTCTTGGATCAAACCCTAGACTTTTTATTTTCAGAACGCGGGGAATTAATTCGAGAACAGTTAGGGAATGAGTTAGTTAAAGGTATTGATCTAGCCTCTCGGAATGCGTTGACCACGGCCCAATCTAAAGTAGCGGAATGGATGGGATTAAAAGCCCCCCCAACTCCTACAATCACCCCTCAACCTACCCCCAATCAAAATAACTTAGAACAAATTCAAAGAATTGTGGGTATTCTCCAAGACACGAAAGGTTTTGATCCGATGCTATTAGTGCAGCGAGTTCCGGGTTTAATGGTTAAACCCGAAGTTCAACACCTGAGTCAAAAAGTAGCGGGGGAATTAGCCCAACGAGCCGCGGCTAGACTGATTCGGGAGTTATTTTTATCTTCTGATCCTCTAGTTTCTGAAGATAATCAACTCGGGTCTACTGTTGAAAAAAACGGACATTCTAATCATGAAAAATCTTTTCCTCAACAGCCCCTATCTTTACCACAGAGTCGTTAATCGGTTCAATTTCTGAGCTAATAGTAATAGAAATTACGCATCACCTCTATAGAGAGTAGGGGTAATTCATGAATTACCCCCTCTATCTAATCTAAAGCATCTTTTAACGCTGTCCGGGCGGCTAAATGGCTGCGGGTTGAAGTTAAAATCTCCACTTCTCGTTCCAAACGAGTGACAGTATTTTGCATTTCTAACAGCGTTTGTTGTTCGGAAGCGACGCCATAGAGATTACTGGCGACCCAGTAGGAAAGTTCCGTCGGTAAACTGGGAATATCATCGGGAAGTTCAATATTTTGTTCCATCAACTTCCCCGACAGATGCACCACATCACGCAACAAACGTTCCACTTCCGTTGCCATGGGTCTTAAATCCTGTTGGGTGGGTTCATCTTCGATCCATTCCACCAAACCCACCAGATAAGGCTTTTCCCGAACCGCTTCTAATACCCGAAACCGTTGCTGTCCCAAAGTCAGCATTTTAATTCGATCATCGGGTAAACGTTGGTGTTGGACAATTTCCGCACAGCAACCCACGGAAGCAACTTGACCTTGATTCGGATCAAACATTAATACCCCAAAACGGCGATCCGTATTCAGGATAGTATTGATCATAATCCGATAACGAAATTCAAAAATATGCAGGGGTAGGGGTCTACCCGGAAATAAAACCACTTCCGGTAGAGGAAACAGAGGCAGTTCTCGAACAGCAATTGAGGAAAATGACGCCATTGTCCGTTAAGTAAGAGCTACTAACAACGTAGCAGATCTCGGGTCAATTTCTAAATATCAAAAAACCTACTCAAAACCACCGATTAAACGGTCAGGTTGAGTAGGTTGAGAATAGTCGAAGCGGAAAATTAAAGTTTCACTTCAATATCTACCCCGGCGGGTAAGTCCAATTTCATCAGAGCATCAATGGTTTTAGAAGAAGGCTGATAAATATCAATAATGCGACGATGGGTACGAGTCTCGAAGTGTTCCCGGGAATCTTTATCAACGTGGGGAGAACGCAATAAGCAGTAAATCCGGCGTTTTGTGGGTAAAGGAATCGGCCCAACCGCAGTGGCGCTAGTACGATTCGCCGTATCTACAATCTTCTCGCAAGAGGTATCAAGTAAACGACGATCAAAGGCTTTGAGACGAATCCGAATTTTTTGTTGTTGAATAGTTGCCATGGGGTGTTCAGTTTTCTAGGTTCAGGATTATCGGCTTGAGCAGTCACATCATCTTGACAGATAGAAGGTGCAGAAACAGGATCAAACCCTTCCTATTTTCTGCAACCTTATCCTCAACTTTGCAGCTTTAATTCACAAACAAAGCTTATTTCAGAATTTTGGACACAACGCCAGCACCTACGGTACGGCCGCCTTCACGGATAGCAAAGCGCATCCCTTGTTCAATGGCAATAGGGTTGATCAGTTCCACCGTCATTTTAATCCGGTCTCCGGGCATAACCATTTCGGCATCGGCTCCTTCATCGGAGGTAAAGGCTTTAATGGTTCCGGTAACATCGGTTGTTCGGACATAGAACTGAGGACGGTAGCCAGGGAAGAAAGGGGTTTTACGTCCACCTTCTGTGTCTTTCAAAATATAGACTTCAGATTCAAACTGGGTATGGGGGGTAATCGAACCGGGTTTGGCAATCACCATACCGCGTTCAATATCAGCCTTTTGGATACCGCGTAACAGAAGACCAGCGTTGTCTCCGGCCATCCCTTCATCCAGACTCTTTTTAAACATTTCTATCCCCGTGACAGTAGTGGCACGAGTCGCTCTAATTCCAACCAGTTCAACGTTATCGCCAACCTTGACTTTACCCCGTTCAATCCGACCGGTTGCCACTGTACCCCGTCCAGTAATGGAGAAGACATCTTCAACGGCCATCAGGAAAGGCTTATCAATATCACGCTCAGGAGTGGGGATATAGGCATCCACTTTTTCCATCAGCGCGTAAATTTTATCTACCCATTTATTGACGCCGACGGCGGTTTTGGGGTTAGCCACCATGAAATCTAAAGCTTCTTTAGCAGATCCAGCAACGATCGGGATATCATCACCCTCGAAACCGTAGGAGGTCAACAGTTCCCGGACTTCCAGTTCTACCAGTTCCAACAGTTCAGCATCATCAACCATGTCTTCTTTGTTCAGGAAGACAACAATATTGGGAACCCCGACCTGTTTGGCCAACAGGATATGTTCGCGGGTTTGGGGCATGGGGCCATCCGCGGCCGATACCACCAAAATTGCACCGTCCATCTGAGCAGCACCGGTGATCATGTTTTTCACATAGTCAGCGTGACCCGGACAGTCAACGTGGGCATAGTGGCGCTCTTTGGTTTCGTATTCAACGTGAGCCGTATTGATTGTGATCCCCCGGGCTTTTTCTTCGGGAGCCGCATCAATTTCATCATATTTTTTGGCTGTGGCTTGACCCAGAGCAGCCAAAGTCATGGTAATTGCAGCCGTTAAAGTGGTTTTACCGTGGTCAACGTGACCGATGGTACCGATATTAACGTGGGGTTTGTTCCGTTCAAATTTTGCGCGTGCCATTTTCAGTTAAGAATTGAAAGTTTTCAAGAAAAATAAGGGTAGGGAGGGGCTAGTTATGGGTTGTTGGCTATTAACCATTAACCCAACCAAACCCCTAGTGCCCATTTAGTTGCCTTTATTTTTGGCAACAATGGCTTCAGCAACGCTACGAGGAACTTCCTCATAGTGGCTAAACTCCATGGTGAAAATCCCCCGACCTTGGGTTTTGGAACGGATGTCGGTGGCATAACCAAACATCTGTGCTAAGGGAACCTTAGCCGTAACTTTGGCAATGCCTTGTTCTGTTCCTTGACCCTCGATTTGGCCTCGGCGTGAGTTGAGGTCTCCAATCACGTTACCAATAAAGTCTTCAGGTACTTCCACCTCAACCTTCATCATGGGCTCTAACAAGACAGGTTTAGCCTTATTAGCCGCTGCCTTCAACGCCATAGAACCAGCGATCTTGAAGGCCATTTCTGAGGAGTCTACGTCGTGGAAAGAGCCATCCACCAGAGTGGCTTTCAAATCAATCAGAGGATAACCCGCAACCACTCCGGTTTCGCAGGCTTCTTTCATCCCTTGTTCCGCCGGGTTGATGTACTCTTTGGGTACAGTTCCGCCAACGATTTTAGAAACAAATTCAAACCCGCTACCCGCTTCACCCGGTTCGAGAGTAATCACAACGTGACCGTATTGACCTTTACCACCGCTTTGACGGATGAACTTACCTTCGGCTCTAACCGATTCGCGGATAGTTTCCCGATAAGCCACCTGGGGCGCGCCCACGTTAGCTTCAACTTTGAACTCGCGCAACATCCGGTCAACCAGAATTTCTAAGTGAAGTTCACCCATCCCAGCAATCACGGTTTGATTGGTCTCAGAATCAACCGAAACCCGGAAGGTAGGATCTTCCTCTGACAAAGATTGGAGAGCTTTGGAGAGTTTTTCCATATCCTGTTTCGTTTTGGGTTCCACCGCCACAGAAATCACAGGTTCAGGGATGAACAGAGATTCCAAAATAATGGGTTTCGCGTCATCACAGAGGGTATCACCGGTGAGGGTATCTTTCAAGCCCAGGGCTGCCCCTAAGTCTCCAGCCCGCAGTTCATCCACTTCGATCCGATCATCAGCTTTAAGAACGATCAAGCGAGAAATTCGCTCTTTCTTATCTTTTGTGGAGTTCAGGACATAACTGCCCTTTTGCAGAACCCCGGAATAGACTCGAACGAAGGTCAAGCGTCCGTAAGGATCAGCCATGATCTTGAACGCTAAGGCCGATAAAGGCGCTTCGTCATCGGCATAACGGACGTCAACGTCACCATTTGATAAGGTTCCTTGGATCGGAGGAACTTCCGATGGAGCCGGGAGATAGTCAACCACCGCATCTAACAGTTGTTGTACCCCTTTGTTCTTGAAAGCAGAACCACACAGAAGCGGAACAATCTTTCCAGCAATTGTCCCTTTGCGTAACTGAGTCCGAATTTCTTCGTTCGTCAGTTCTTCACCTTCTAGGTACTTCTCCATCAGGTGATCATCGGTTTCTGAAACCGACTCCACTAATTTCACCCGATATTCCTCGGCTATCTGTTTCACAGCTTCGGGAATTTGATCCGTGACCTCAAAATCCGTTCCCTTATCGTCGTCGTTGTAGAGATAAGCTTTCATCTCTACCAAATCCACTAATCCCTGGAAGTCGTTTTCACTACCAATAGGGATCTGGATCGGAACGGCATTGGCTCTTAAGCGATCGCGGATTTGCTCATAAACTTTGAAAAAGTTAGCACCCGTGCGATCCATCTTGTTCACAAAGACGATCCGAGGAACTTTATAGCGTTCTGCTTGTCTCCAAACCGTTTCAGATTGGGGTTGTACACCACCGACTGAACAAAAGACAGCAATCACACCGTCTAACACCCGCATCGAACGTTCGACTTCAATGGTGAAGTCAACGTGACCCGGAGTATCAATGATATTGATCTTATGATCTTTCCAACTGGTGGTAATAGCGGCAGCCGTGATGGTAATTCCACGCTCCCGCTCTTGAGCCATCCAGTCGGTTACTGCTGTTCCTTCATGGACTTCGCCCATTTTATGAACCATGCCAGAGTAGAATAAAATCCGCTCGGTTGTGGTTGTTTTGCCCGCGTCAATGTGGGCTGCAATACCAATGTTCCGTACTCTCTCAAGCGGGACGGTACGTGCCACAGCTACCTCCTTTTTTAAACCTTTATTAAGATTTTATACGTTTACGGATATCACTGCTATCCATTTTTTTAGTACCGATAATGGGCAAAGGCTTTATTAGCTTCTGCCATCCGGTGAGTTTCTTCCCGTTTACGAACTGCACTTCCAGTTTCGTTAGCGGCATCCATCAGTTCATTGGCCAATCGCACAGACATAGAACGTCCGGTTCTGGCCCTAGCATATTGAATTAACCAACGGAGGGCTAAGGCTGTTCCTCGTTCTGAGCGAACTTCCATGGGAACCTGATAGGTTGCACCACCCACCCGTCGCGCTTTGACTTCCACTAAGGGAGTCGCATTCCGAACGGCTTTTTCAAAGACCTCAAGAGGCTCTGCACCCGTTCTTTCTTCGATGGTTTTTAGTGCCTGATAAATGATCCGGTAGGCAATGGATTTCTTTCCGTGCTTCATGATGCGACGTACCATCATACTAATTAAGCGACTGTTATAGACCGGATCTACAGGGATCGGACGCTTCTGCACAACTCTGCGACGAGACATATTGTATCTTCCTTAACACAATAGATAATTTAAGATTTTCAGCGATGGGGACAAGTCACCATGGGCCTAATGTTGTTAATCTTGATCCAACAACACCGCCACAACTTTTAACTTAGCCCTGACTCAAAGCTCCTACTTAGGACGCTTGGCACCATACTTCGAGCGTCCTTGACGACGATCTTTGACTCCCGCCGTATCTAATGTTCCGCGAATAATGTGATATCGAACTCCAGGCAAATCTTTCACCCGACCGCCTCGAATCATTACTACGGAGTGTTCTTGCAAGTTGTGACCAATACCCGGAATATATGCTGTCACTTCATAGCCAGAGGTTAGCCGCACCCTTGCCACCTTACGCAGCGCGGAATTAGGTTTTTTAGGGGTGGTTGTATAAACCCTTGTACAGACTCCCCGCCTTTGAGGGCAACTCTTTAGGGCGGGCGATTTTGTTTTCTTCTGAGTCTGTTCCCGTGCAGAACGAATTAGTTGCTGGATAGTGGGCATGAGTTACGACATACTGAAATAATTAGGCAATTTGAAGTTTTGAGGTATCTCCACTGAAATATCCCTCCCCTACCTGGGGACGGGACTTTCTTTCAAAAGTATGGTCAGATGTTGACACCCAAAAGATCATAATAACCTAGATCAGCAGTTTTTGCAAATTCTATTTTGTAGGAGGGAACAGGGAACAGGGAACAGGGAACAGGGAACAGGGAATGGGGAATGGGGAATGGGGAGTGGGTAATGGGTAATGGGTACTAGACATCTCCGAAAATCCTCAAATGCCCTCTATCGCTACTTTTTGAGCCTCTAGCACTCCTGTGCCGGGTTCTCCTAAAGTAACGGATTCATAGGCTTTTTCAGTTACATTAATAATAATTAATGAATTTTATTTCTGATATTCAATCATTTTTCAAAAGTATTCTGGGCAATTCTTAGATGATAATACAATCGCTCCTATTCGCCATCTTATTAGTCCACATACTGTCAAGATTACTGCTTCATAATTTTGGCTCTTTAACCGAAATCTTTCGGAAGCAACTCGATAAATTTTTATCAGTCTTATTAAATGTTCGACTACAATCCTTTGTTTGGCTTTTAACCGATTTTCTTCTCGATGTTCAAGGGATATTTCTTGATTCCTCGGTTTCTTATGTGGTGTATTAATTGCTGTTTCCCCTACATAAGCTTTATCCCCCCTGTATTTTTGATGATTCCCCAATTCCTCCCTTCTTTCTCTCCACAATTTCAGATCGCTTGTTGCTCCGGTATAACCCACAGCTACATCCACTATTTCTTTCCCGCTCGGCATGACAATGACTTGATTTTTAAACGTATGTGTTTTTTTCTTTCCTGAGTAATATTTTTTCTGCTCTTCGTTGTCTATTGGTCTTTGCATGGGCTGTTCATAGCTATCTACTATTAACTCAAATTCCAGCAGAATTTCTTCTACCCACTCCCAATCACTCTCGTTTTTTTTTACTTGCTCAACTAAACTGGCTGGCAGTAATTCTCTGAAGATTTTTATCCAGTTATGGAAAATATCATTCGCTGTTGATTCACTCACTTCAAACTGTAACCCTAACATTTGAAATGTGGGCATCTGATGCAGATAAATTAGAGTTAGTAAGATTTGTTCATCGACAATAGCCTTTTTGTTTGCTGGGGATTCTTGTCCAGATAGCCTCTTAATTTAGTCATCTCTCCTTGGGGTAAAATCTAATTTTACCATCAAGTATCCCTCCCCATTTTTATTTCGGAGATGTCTAATGGGTAATGGGGGGAGCAGGAGAGGCAGGGGAGGCAGGGAATGGGTAATTCGTAATTCGTAATTCGTAATGGACTATATGGGGTGGGGAAACGAGTATGGGTTGTAACGGTTGGGGGCGAGTGCTAAATCAGAATAGATTATTCAGATTTGGCGACAAAGGAATAGCCACAGCTACAGCTTTGGGTGGTGTTGGGGTTTAGGAAGCGAAACCCGCCTCCCATTAAATCTTCGGAATAGTCAATTGTTAGATTTTCTAGGTACTTTAAATTTTCAGGCTCAATCACAATTTTAATCTGATCAGACTGATAAACTATATCGCTCGACTGCTGGGTTTCATCAAATCCCATTGTATAAGACCAGTCACAGCAGCCTCCCTTTTGCACCCCAAGACGAAAGGATAGATGAGGATTATTTTGCTTGGACTGGAGGCGGAGCACCTCACGAGTGGCTGCTGGACTCAGAGAAATCATGAAACACCTACTCACAGAAACGTTAATCTATTTTTAGATTACCGGAAATATGGGTTTTTGGTGCGCTTTAAGCGGGGGTACGAGCATAGTCATCTTGGAATCGGATAATATCATCCTCTCCCAAATATTCCCCGTTCTGAACTTCAATTAAAATCAGAGGAATCACACCGGGATTTTCCAAACGGTGGGAGGTACATTGAGGAACATAGGTGGACTGGTTAGAGAATAAAATTTCTTCGTTCTCTCCACAAACCACTTTAGCGGTTCCGGCTACCACAATCCAGTGTTCACTCCGATGGTGGTGCATTTGTAAACTTAACCGATGACCGGGTTTGACTTCAATACGTTTAATTTTATATCCAGGCCCTTCTTCCAAGGTTGTAAATGAACCCCACGGTCTGAGTTCCATGGGAGTATTACTGACACTGGGTGTATTCTCGGTGGAAGCTTTAGAACTTGCCACACTTTCCTTGACTGCTACCATAATCCTATTTCCTTATCAAAGATTTTACCTAAGTTGAATTGATATTAAAATCCGGGGTGGTATTCATAAACCTTTGGATGGCTCTTGTGCGTTCTCCAGAACACCCCCCACAACTACCTTCGTAAATACACCTGGCTTGCTATGATCCATCATAATCTGATTTAACCCTAATGATCTGCGATCGCAATTCCTAAACCATTATGAACAGGGGCGACGGTTGGGAAAGGACGGTCTAAATAATATCCTCCTAAATAGAGACTGGTGGAACTTCCTCCGTCTAAATTGAGGGCGGTTACTGCTCCTAATTTTTGCAATATTTGAGCCAGTTCTGCTAGACTTGGGCCTGAACCATTAGGACGGTTATGGACAGCCACCAGGAGTAAGGTATTATTATTAGTAATAGCGATCGCACTCCGAATGGCTTTTTGTTGTTGAAAGGCTGGATTGAATCGTTCTTGAGCAGCATCTAAAACAATCCGACGATTCTGAATTAATAACGGCCCGGCTCCTAAAATATTGGGATAGTTTTGATATTCATTGGGTTCGGTTTGGCTTTGTAATTGTAAACGAGTTCCTACGGGTAATAATTTTAATAATTCGGGATTACCTCGAACAACTAATAAATAACCCTGAGTTGGGATATTAACAACAGATGATTCTGGTTTATTCGGTTCAATATAACGGGTAATTTGGTTATTTTCAACTACTATAATATGTTCTTGCTGGTTAATCGGAGTATAGGATTTTCCCCAGTCGGAATTATAGCGAGAAATTCCAGCTTCAACATAAGCACTATTTAAGTATTGTAAAGGGAAAGTTTGCCCCGATGCCGTAGTTAGGGTTTCTTTTAAGATTAAACGATTCATCAAAATAGGTTTATCCTTTCCCCAAGCTATGACTCCTCGATTTAAAATTGGACTCGATAACCAATTATTATTAAAGCGAATTGCTCCTAGGGGTAGTTGATTATTTCGATTAAAAAAACCTCCATTAATAGCTACGGGAACTTTTGCTTGCTGGGCGATATTTAATAAGGTTGAAGTGCCTTGACGAGCATCAGGATTACTTAAAATGGGAGTTAAGTTAATTTCGGGTTGATTAATATTAATTTCTAACCAATATACCGGAAATTGATCAACCGAGGGTTGAGAAGGTTTTAAAATTTGATTGAGTAACGATCCTAAAGATGCTTCAGTTTTAGGAATTTCAATATAGTCTTGTCTCCATCTAATTCCGGGTTTCCATAAAATATTTTTAGGGGTGAGAAAATCCGGTTTAATCTCAATCACTAAACGATAGGGAGAGTTTAAGGTAGTGACCACCGGACGCCAACCGGTCGGCAGACTAAATTTAACCTGAGTTTGATTATTTTGAGAGTGTAATTGTAGATGAGTAGAATTAGGATTGGGTGGAATTAAATTGGGGCTTTTGGTCAGAATACTCGGCTTAAAAAATTCTGGACTATCGGATAAAAGTTTAGGGGTAATCTTAGCCTCTAAAATTAAATTCCAATCTTGTAAAATCGGAGTAACAGGTTGAGGGGAATTATTCTGATTTCGGGTAGTGGGGTCATCTGTTAGGGGTGGAGAAGGTTGAGGCGCAATAGAAGGCGATCGCTTTTTAATTTCTGGGTTAGGCTGTTGCCAAATTGTGGGTTTATCGAGTTCAATAATAATTTTTTCAGGAGAAAATGTAGAATCATTTTGAGGTAAATTATTGGCTACAGATAAAGGTTCAATCCGCAAAGATTGAATCGTAGAAGGAGGAATAGTAATTTTTAATTTGCTTCCCTCCGGTTTGATTTGCCATTGGGAAGATGCGGCAAAATTCGATAAATCTAAATAGCGATAGGGATTAATATATTGCGCCGACAATGTAGATTGAGAAGAAAACCATTGAATCGGTTGTTGGGAACTATTATTGCTATCAAGGAGATTAATACCCAGATTTTGCATTAATCCGATATCACTAATTTTAACAGCAATTTTTGATTGACTATTAGATTCATCAATATGCCAAGGAATATTAATTAAATTGCCATTAATTTCAATCTGGTTTCCCTGTTGTCGAGTTGGATTTGTTTTGGATTCGGCAAGAGCAGAAATAGGTAAAATACTTAACCCAAAGATACTTAACAATAAAATAATCTTTTTCGGTTTGTGAATTAAATTAAAATCAAACATATCGCCATTCCTTATTCGATGTGCAACAAAACTCAACAATATTAATCAAAAACGAAAAACACCCCAAATAATTAGCCCTGGTCAGTTAATCGTTAATAGGCAACCGTCAACCCTGAACAGTCTGATTGGTCAATATTCGGATTTTATCCCTAATCTGGCCCTATTCAGGGTATGCTAGTCAGACTAGGGTTTTTGCACCCGACGTCAATTTTGGTTACAATTCAACCGCTTCAAGCATCCTCACTCAATAGAATCAAGACATGGATAACACCAGAGTTAATCACAACCCCCAACCAAACCATCAACAAGAGTGCACAGCAGGAAATATGGGCTACCCCTACCCCGGTCAACCGTGGTTAGTGGAAGAAAGAGACGCCTGCGGGGTGGGATTTATTGCCAACCCATCGGGGGGTGCGAGCCATTCTATTCTTCAAAAAGCCCTACCCGCCTTAACCTGCTTAGAACATCGGGGGGGCTGTAGCGCCGATCAGGACTCTGGGGATGGGGCTGGGATCATGACCGCTATTCCTTGGGAATTGTTGGCCCCTTGGTTTGCTGAACGAAATATTGATATTTTAAAAGAGCCAGAATGCAAGTATGGGGTGGGGATGGTATTTTTACCCCAGGATCTTGATTTGGCCATTAAAGCCCGTGAAATTATTGAAACTGACCTCAAACAAGAAGAATTAGTCGTTGTGGGTTGGCGAGAAGTCCCGGTTAAACCGGAAGTCCTGGGGTTACAGGCGCGGGAAAACCAACCCCGCATCGAACAGGTTATGGTTTATTCGGCTAAGGGAAATACCGGGGATGATCTTGACCGACAACTGTTTTTAGCCCGTCGATCTTCTGGGGTAGCCTTGAAACAGGATGGGTTAGTCTGGGGCGAGGATATTTATATTTGTTCTTTTTCCTGCCGTACTATTGTCTATAAGGGCATGGTGCGATCGGCGATCCTGGGAGAATTTTATTTAGATTTAATTAACCCCGACTATAAGAGTAATTTCGCGGTTTATCATCGTCGCTTCAGTACCAATACCATGCCGCGCTGGCCTTTGGCTCAACCGATGCGACTGTTGGGGCATAATGGGGAAATTAATACGCTGTTGGGCAATATTAACTGGATGCGGGCGCGGGAAAATATCTTAGCTCATCCGGTTTGGGGCGATCGCTTAAAAACCCTAATTCCCTTTGTGGATGCTACTAATAGCGACTCAGCTAACTTAGATAATTGCCTAGAGTTACTGGTGAGAAGCGGGCGCTGTCCCTTAGAAGCGCTGATGATTATGGTGCCCGAAGCCTATCAAAACCAGCCTAACCTCAAAGACCTACCGGAAATTACGGATTTTTACGAATATTACAGCGGCATCCAAGAACCTTGGGACGGCCCAGCTTTATTAGTCTTTAGTGATGGGAAACAAATTGGGGCCTGTTTGGATCGCAATGGCCTGCGTCCCGCCCGTTACTGTATCACCAAAGATGGCGTGATCATGGTTTCCTCCGAAGCCGGGGTGGTGGATATTCCCGACGACCAAATTCAGGAAAAAGGCCGTTTAGGGCCAGGACAAATGATTGCGGTGGACTTGAGTACCCATGAAGTCCTAAAAAATTGGCAGATCAAACAACGGGTCGCCCATGAACACCCCTATGGCTCCTGGTTAGAACAGTATCGCACCGAGGGGGAACCCCAACCCTTTATTAGTGAAAAACAATTAGCACCGCACACCCTCCTGCAACAGCAAACCGCCTTTGGTTACGGGGCGGAGGATGTGGATATTCAAATTTCGGATATGGCGAGTACGGCCAAGGAAGCAACGTTTTGTATGGGGGATGATACGCCCCTGGCGGTGCTTTCAGACAAACCTCAGTTGTTATACAACTATTTTAAACAACGCTTTGCTCAGGTAACAAACCCACCTATTGATCCATTGCGAGAACGGATTGTTATGTCTCTCTCGATGCAGTTAGGGAAACGGGGGAATTTGTTAGACCTGAAACCCGAAGACGCCCGACTGTATAAAATCAACTCTCCTCTACTGAATGAGGCGGAGTTGGAGGCGCTGCGCCAGTCGGATTTTCCCGGGATCACCCTGTCTACCCTCTATGGTTTGGAAGGAGGGCCCAATGGTTGCGCGATCGCCCTCACCCAACTCTGCGAAAAAGCCGCGGAAGCGGTGGATCAGGGTAAGGAAATTATTATTCTGTCTGATCGCGGATTAACGGCCGAACAGACCTATATTCCGCCGTTGTTGGCCGTGGGAGCGGTTCACCACTATTTAATTAAAATTGGCAAACGCTTACAAGCCTCCCTGGTGGTGGAAACGGCCCAATGTTGGAGTACCCATCATTTTGCCTGTTTAGTCGGTTACGGGGCATCGGCGATTTGTCCCTACATGGCCTTAGAAACCGTGCGCCATTGGTGGTCTAGTCCCCTGATTCAGAACAATCTGTCGAAGGGTAAAATCCCCCCGATGACCATGGAAGATGCCCAGAAAAACTATCAAAAAGCCGTCGAAGATGGGTTACTCAAGATTTTATCAAAGATGGGAATTTCTCTGTTATCTTCCTATCGTGGGGCACAAATCTTTGAAGCCATTGGGATTGGAGAAGATTTACTGGAAATGGGTTTCCGGGGTACGGTGTCTCGCGTTGGGGGTTTAAGTATTTCTGAGTTAAGCCAAGAAGTCTATCAATTCCATGCTAAAGCATTTCCCCTAGAGGCGAAAAAGTTAGAAAACTTCGGGTTTGTCAATGCCATGAAACGGGGAGAATATCACTTAAATAACCCCGAAATGACTAAATTGCTCCACCAGGCTGTTCGTTCTGGCCCCGTAGTAGAGACGTTCCACGGCGCGTCTCATCCTGAAGATGGTGCTAAAGCACAACAACAAACACAACAACGGTTTGACCTTTACGAACTCTATCGTCAATTTGTGGAAAACCGCCCAGCCACAGCCTTACGGGATTTATTAGACTTTAACAGCGATCGCAATTCTATCCCCTTAGAAGAAGTCGAACCCGTCGAGGAAATTGTCAAACGCTTCTGTACCGGGGGGATGTCCCTGGGGGCTCTCTCTCCCGAAGCCCATGAAGTTTTAGCGATCGCCATGAACCGTTTAGGCGGAAAATCCAACTCCGGGGAAGGAGGGGAAGATCCCGCCCGCTACAAGATTTTTAACGATGTTGATGCCAGTGGGATTTCGGCCGGACGTCCCCATTTAAAAGGACTCCAAAACGGAGATAGTGCCAGTTCGGCCATTAAACAGGTGGCCTCGGGACGGTTTGGCGTCACCCCCGAATACTTGATGAATGCCCAGTCGATCGAGATTAAAGTGGCTCAAGGGGCCAAACCCGGAGAAGGAGGCCAACTCCCCGGCAAGAAAGTTAGCGAATATATTGCCATGTTGCGGCGGTCTAAACCCGGTGTCACCCTAATTTCCCCCCCTCCCCACCATGATATTTATTCCATTGAAGACCTAGCCCAATTAATCTTTGACCTGCACCAAATCAACCCCAAGGCCACGGTTTCGGTGAAATTAGTCGCAGAAGTGGGAATTGGAACTATTGCCGCCGGGGTTGCTAAAGCTAACGCCGACTATATCCAAATTTCCGGCCATGACGGGGGGACGGGAGCATCTCCCCTCACCTCCATTAAACACGCCGGAAGTCCTTGGGAATTGGGGTTAACGGAAGTTCATCGGGTGTTGATGGGCAATAAACTCCGCGATCGGGTACGGTTACGGGTGGATGGTGGCTTCAAAAGTGGCTGGGATGTGGTGATGGGAGCCTTAATGGGGGCTGAGGAATTCGGCTTTGGAACCATTGCCATGATCGCTGAGGGCTGTATTATGGCTCGTATTTGCCATACCAATAATTGTCCCGTGGGGGTGACATCCCAACAGGAACGTCTGCGAGAAAAGTTCCCAGGAACTCCGGGCCATGTTGTGAACTTCTTCTATTTTGTAGCTGAAGAAGTGCGGCATATTCTGGCGAGGTTGGGCTATCGGAAATTAGTGGATTTAGTGGGACGGTCTGACCTGCTGAAACGTCGGGAAGGGGTGAATGTGGCTAAGACCCAACATATAAATTTAGATGTATTTACCCAAGCGCCTGTAACGAGCGATCGCAGTTGGTTAAACCATGAACCCATCCATAGTAACGGCCCGGTCTTGGATGATGTCTTATTAGAAGATGCGGAAATTGCCACCGCTATTCAAAACCAGGGGACGGTAACGAAAACCCTGCGGATCGTGAATACTGACCGGACGGTGGGGACACGCATCGCCGGAAAAATCGCCTCTCTCTATGGAAATAGTGGCTTTGCTGGACAAATTAACCTTAACTTTACCGGGGCGGCGGGTCAGAGTTTTGGCGCCTTCAACCTACCCGGAATCAAATTAACCCTGACGGGGGAAGCGAATGATTATGTCGGGAAGGGGATGCACGGGGGAGAGATTATTATTAAACCCCCGGCGGCTGTTACTTATAACCCCTCGGAGAATGTAATTATCGGGAATACCTGTTTATATGGGGCGACGGGAGGAACGTTATACGCCTACGGAAAAGCCGGAGAACGTTTCGCGGTAAGGAATTCCTTGGGTAAAGCCGTTATTGAGGGCGCTGGCGACCACTGTTGTGAATATATGACCGGGGGTGTGGTTGTGGTTCTCGGTAAGGTGGGGCGGAATGTGGGCGCCGGACAGACCGGAGGTTTAGGTTATTTCCTGGATGAAGATGGGGATTTCCCGGAAATGGTAAACCCGGAAATTGTCAAGATTCAACGGGTGAGTACGCCGATGGGTGAACAGCAGTTAAAAGAGTTAATCACACAACACGCGGAACACACGGTCAGCGAGAAGGCTAAAACTATTCTGGCGAACTGGTCGGAGTATTTACCCAAGTTCTGGCAAGTTGTTCCTCCTTCGGAAAAAGATAGTCCTGAAGCGTCAGATGCGGTCGTGGCGGTTGCGATTTAGGATGGTTAATTTTAAGAGTTAATCTCTCAGCCCATTGCCAAATTTGGGGAGTGGGCTGATTTAATGTTTTTGAGGTGTAATCGTAGATTAATATAGGCTCACTTTCCTGATAGTCCAAAATAGTTGCGTTTATATTAGTGGGTCTCAATTTAATACCGAAAGACTTCCCTTGTTAATTAATACTCATAAAGAAGGAATTAAGCTATGAATGCGAAAGATCAACCCTCTAGCTTTTTTGATACAGTAATAAAACTTTTTTCAGATTATTTTAGTAACATACTGAAGATTTCTGGAATACTTTACTTTTTTGGTTTCATTATTACTCGTAGCCATTTATTGAATTATGGCATAACTGAAATAGATTTGCTACAAACTAAATATATTAGTGTCGGGTTATTTTTTATAATTAATGTAGCTATAGTTTGGCTACCTTTCATCATCAGAAAAATTAATGAAGACGAAGAAGAAAAACTTAAGGAAAAAATAGCTCAATCCACTTCTACTTTAGCCTCTTTTTTGATTTTATTATTTGTTATAATAGTTTTTGCGGTTGATCTTATAGCAGAACCTAAATATATATTTATAGGATTTACATTACTTTTTGGCTTCTTATCATTATTAGAAATAATTATATTTAAAAAACCTAATATTTCATTATTTAAAGTAGTTAAAGTTGAAAAATCAAACATTTTATTGTCTAAACGAATTATATTTACTATAATAAGAATAGTAATAGGCATTTTGGTAGCTCATGTGTTTTTATATTTATCATTATCGGCTTGGAACAAAACAATTGATGTAAATATATTTAATTTATTCACTCATACACAAATTAAAAATACACTCAAAGATTACATAGATGATTATTATTCTTCATTAAAATATATTTTTGTAAGCTGGTATTTATCTTTATTAATTATAGGGTATTCATTATATTTATTGATGTCAAAGAAAGTAAACACTGATTCAAAAAATGTTTTATTTGTACAGCTGAGATACTGGTTAATTGCAATAATCACAATATTTTCTCTATTTGATATTCAAAAATATTCTAATCATATTTACCCTCTAATTCCAGCTAATTTAGGAGGTGGGCAGCCAACAAGAATAGAATTGCTTTTATCTAAAGAGGGAAATGATAATTTTAATATTTATAAACAGACGTTGAAAGATCAAGCTCCTCTGAAGTTGAAAGATAAAGCTCTTCTGGAGTTGAAAGATGAAGAGAGATCAAAACTAAAATCAGTTTGCTTAATAGCTCAAACTTCTGAATATTACTATATTTCTCCCTGTTTTAATATTGGAAAAATTGTAAAAAATAAAAATAATAAATTTTCAAAAAATAATTCTAAAATGTTACATGAAAAACTAAAGCGATTCATAGATAGCAAAAAAACCCTAGATCCTTCCTATGAAAAAGCTATTGAAATCAAAAAAAGTGATGTTCTAACTATTGTTTACCAAAGAAATTAACTTCGTCTTGCTATTTATGATATTTGGCTTTAGTTAAAATTTCTAATTTGATTGTGATTCTTTCTAGTAGGGTTGACATTTAAAACGGCTCCATAATCGCTTTTTTCTAGTATACACTCTTTAATATGCACTCTTATTTTAGGAATTACAGTTTGAATAAAAATCCTATAGATCTATTATATCCTTGATTTAATTATTCTATATAAAAACTATTTTTGTCTTCCATACTGGCAAAAAATTATGATTTAGAGCCTACACAATAATATATTCAAGACTTGTGGAATTTAATTTATTTATATCAAAAGGAATATCCTCAACCCATTGCAAAGATTCAAAAAATCTTAGAAAAATTTGATTTAGAATTTGTCGCTAATGACCTCCAAAATATTCTGGGGTCGATGCCAAGAGGTACGGAGAGAATTAGAACCAATTAAAATGAATGCCTAAAATCAATGATAAAAATATTCCTCAAAAACGATATAATATAAACAATCCCTAATCCTCCTGATGGTTATTCCTATGGTCGCTACCCAATCAAAAGCAACCCGAAACTGGCAACCCTTAATTCCACAATTTGAGGTTATTGTTGGGAAAAAAGGCGTGATTCAACGTCGAGAAGAATTACTGGTTTATGAATGTGATGGACTGACTAGCTATCGTCAACGTCCCGCTTTAGTGGTGCTTCCCAAAACCACTGAAGAAGTAGCAGAAGTTGTTAAAATTTGCGATCGCAATTTGATTCCTTGGGTCGCTAGAGGGGCAGGAACTGGACTTTCTGGGGGTGCTTTACCCGTAGAAGATTGTGTTTTAATTGTCACCGCTTTAATGCGAAAAATTCTAAATATTGACCTAGAAAATCAGCGCGTTGTTGTCCAACCAGGAGTAATTAATAATTGGGTCACACAAGCAGTTAGTGGGGCAGGTTTTTATTATGCTCCTGACCCTTCTAGTCAAATTATTTGTTCTATTGGGGGAAATGTTGCCGAAAATTCTGGCGGCGTTCATTGTTTAAAATATGGGGTGACAACTAACCATATTCTCGGACTAAAAATTGTCACTCCTGATGGTGATATTGTTGATATTGGTGGCGATATTCCCGAAATGCCGGGATATGATTTAACCGGGTTATTTGTAGGTTCAGAAGGGACGTTAGGCATGGCTACTGAAATCACTTTAAGGATTCTAAAATCACCGGAATCAATTTGTGTTTTATTAGCAGATTTTACCAATTTAGAATCGGCTGGATCTGCGGTTTCTGATATTATTAGTTCCGGGATTATTCCTGGGGGTATGGAAATTATGGATAACCTCAGTATTAATGCCGTTGAAGATGTGGTAAAAATTGGTTTATATCCTCGGGATGCGGGGGCAATTCTATTAGTTGAATTAGATGGTTTACAGGTAGAAGTTGATACCAATAAACAACGGGTTAGTGAAATTTGTATCAACAATGGGGCGAGAAATATTACCACTGCTAGTAATGCAGAAGATCGGTTAAAAATTTGGAAAGGACGGAAAGCAGCTTTCGCAGCAGCAGGTCATGTCAGTCCTGATTATTATGTTCAAGATGGCGTAATTCCTCGGACAAAAATGGCTTATGTTTTAAAAGAAGTTGAAGCACTGGGAGAAAAATATGGCTATCGTATTGCTAATGTCTTTCATGCGGGGGATGGCAATTTACATCCTTTAATTTTATATGATAATTCCGTTCCAGGTGCATTAGAAACCGTTGAAGAAATTGGTGGCGAAATTCTGAAAATATGTGTGGAAGTGGGTGGTAGTTTATCGGGAGAACATGGTATTGGTGCAGATAAAAAATGTTATATGCCCCAAATGTTTAACGAAGTTGATTTGGAAATGATGCAATGGGTAAGAACAGTTTTTAACCCGAAAGGTTTAGCCAACCCTGGTAAAATGTTACCCACTCCTCGCACCTGTGGAGAGTCCGCCAAACTGCAAAATATTAAACAGTTTGAAGGGACAGAAGTATTTTAATTAATATTGTTAAAATCTCTCAGTAGTGCGGGCGTCCCCGCTCGCTAATTATGCGTCCTCGCTCACTAATTATTATCTATTGAATAGATATAATAATCCGTGCCGAGGTTATAATATTTGATTGTAGGGGTTTCTGGAAAACCTATCTAGCGAACGAGGACGCTCGCCCTGCATTATAATGAACATCAATCCTATTTTTATTTAAAATTATGGCGATCGCAACTGTTAAAAAATTTACCATCGAAGACTATCATCGCCTAACTGAATTAGGCTTTTTCCAAGAAAATGATAGAGTTGAACTGATTCGCGGAGAAATCATTGAAATGGCAGCAAAAGGAATGCTTCACGCAACTGTCAACAGACGGTTAACTAGAGAATTATCTGACATAATTGGTAAGGGTGCAACTTTACAGGGTCAAGATCCTATTATTTTATCTAACTATAGTGAACCTGAACCAGATGTTGTGATTCTTAAAAATAAAGAAGATGACTATTTGAGCAGTCATCCCCATACAGAAGATATTCTACTCTTGATTGAAATTTCTGATTCATCTTTAGACTATGATCAAACTACAAAACTATCAGTTTATGCTGAGAATAATATTACCGATTATTGGATCTTTAATTTAGTCGATTTTTGTTTAGAATGTTATAGCGAACCCTATCAAAAATCACAAGGAGAGTTTGGTTATCTTCGTAAACTGATTTATTTACCCAGCCAGTCTGTAACCTTACCTTATTTTCCTGATTTAACCTTAGATTTATCTAAAGTATTTCCGTAGTTTAATACGTGATGAGTTAACTTTCTGGTAAAATACTAACATCAGTATTGTAGCGACTTGAGGGCAATGTGAGCGAACTTCATCCACGACCCCAAAGTACCCCAAACCCATCCCTGAATCTGGAAGAACCACTGGGTCAGGTTCCCCTGGACTCCGCATTTTATATTGAACGCTTTCCCATTGAATCAGACTGTTATCAAACCATTACTAAATCCGGGGCTTTAATTCGAGTCAAAGCCCCTCGACAAATGGGTAAAAGCTCTTTACTATCTCGAATTCTTAACTATGGTAATCAACAAGGATACCAAACTGCCTATCTCAATTTTCAATCGGCTGACAGCAAATTTTTAAGCAGTTTAGATCAATTTTTACAGTGGTTTTGTGCCAGTTTGAGTGATCAACTGAATCTTGAAAATAAACTGGGGGATTACTGGAAAGATGATTATTTAGGAAGTAAAAGCAAAAGTACAAATTATCTTCAAAGATATTTACTTGCAGAAATTTCCCATGCCGTAGTTGTAGGACTAGATGAAGTTGATCAGATTTTTCAATATCCTGAAATTGCCACAGACTTTTTTGCCCTACTGCGAACTTGGCATGAACAGGGAAAAAATATGCCCGCTTGGAAAAAACTACGGTTAGCGATCGCCCATTCTAAAGAAGTTTATATTCCCCTTCATATCAATCAATCTCCCTTTAATGTGGGTCTACCGATTGAATTACCTGAACTGAATGAACTTCAAGTACAAGATTTAATCCAACGACATCAGTTAAATTGGCAAGAAGCTGAAGTTCAACAACTGATGGTAATCTTGGGAGGAAATCCTTATTTAATTCGAGTAGCTTTGTATGAAATTGCACGGGAACGATTAAATTTAGAACAATTAATCGCATTAGCACCCACTGAAGAAGGGCCATATTATGAACATTTACGCCGTCATTTACTGAATCTTGAAAGTGATGAGTCTTTATTAACAGCTTTTAAACAAGTTGTTAACTGTGAACAACCGATCCGTATTGGTTCCTCAGAAGCGTTTAAATTACGCAGTATGGGATTAGTAAAAATTCATGGTAATTTAGTTGAACCCTTATGCAATCTGTATCGAGACTATTTTCGAGAACATTTACCTGATCATTTAAGTGTTACCGGAGTATTAGCACGCGACCAACCACCATCTCATCGGATCTTAGCTGCTATTGTCTTTACAGATGTTGTCAATTCAACGCAACTGATGGTTGCCAATCAAACCCAGATGTTAGAATCACTAACTCGTGATTTTCAATGGATGCGAGACATTTGTAATCGCTATGAAGGTCAAGTGTTAAAATCGATGGGAGATGGATTATTAATGTATTTTAACAGTGCTGTTCAAGCCGTTTCTTGCGCTCAAGAAATTCAGAAAAACTTAGTGCGTTCTGCTACTTATTTACCCTCTAATCAGGTACTTTATCATCGAATTGGGATTCATTTGGGAGATGTGTTTTTTAGTGGGGATGATGTGTTAGGCGAAGGAGTTAATATGGCAGCACGCCTGCAAGGTCAAGCGGGAATGAATGGTATTTGTATTTCTAAAACAGTCTATGAAGTGGTGAAAAATCATATACCTTTACAGGCAGAATATATAGGATTAAAACCGCTAAAAGGATTTCCCGAACCTGTGGATTTGTATCAAATTAATCCTTAACGATTTACTCATCTGTTTAATCATTTTGAAGGAATAACTGATGTTTGATGCTCCGAGATTAACCGATTTTTATCAAGTTGGGGGTAGTCTCCCCCCCGATGCACCCACTTATGTGAAACGACAAGCGGATGAAGAATTATATCAAGCCTTAAAAGCGGGAGAATTTTGTTATGTTTTGAACTCCCGACAAATGGGAAAATCCTCTCTGCGAGTCCAAACTATGCAACGATTAGAAGCAGAAGGTGTAGCTTGTGCTGCTATTGATATTACTTTAATTGGGACTTGTGATATCACCGCAGAACAATGGTATGCGGGGTTAATTGATAGTTTAGTGGGATATTTTGATTTATATAAAAATTTTGATCTCAATACTTGGTGGAAGCAAAACAGCCTATTATCTTATATTCAGCGTTTAAGTAAGTTTATCGATGATATTTTATTGAAAGAAATTCAGCAAAAAATTGTTATTTTCGTAGATGAAAGTGATAGTATTCGCAGTTTAGACTTTAATATAGAAGACTTTTTTGCCTTAATTCGAGCTTGTTACAATCTTCGGGTTGATAAACCTCAATATAAACGATTAACCTTCACTATTTTAGGCGTTGCGAGTCCCTCCGATTTAATTCAAGACAAAACCCGTACCCCCTTTAATATTGGTCGCGCCATTGAATTAACGGGATTTAATCTACAAGAAGCTCAACCCTTAGCCATGGGATTAACGACAAAATCTATCAATCCTTTAGCAACGTTACAAGCCGTATTAAACTGGACAGGGGGACAACCCTTTTTAACCCAAAAAGTCTGTTCCTTAATTCAAACTTTAGCAGAACCTATTCTTGAAGGACAGGAAAGTATTAGGGTTGAACAATTAGTGAGAAAACACTTGATTGAAAATTGGGAATCCCAAGATGAACCCGAACATTTACGAACCATTCGAGATCGGATGTTAAGAGTGAGAGAACGAACAGCAAGACTGTTGGGATTATATCAACAAATTGTACAATACGGCGAAATTGTTGCAGAAGACAGTCCAGAACGAACGGAATTACAACTGAGTGGTTTAGTGGTTAAACGGTTAGGAAAAATTCAAGTTTATAATCGCATTTATGCTGAAGTTTTTAATCAAAATTGGATTACCAATGTTTTAGCCGATTTACGTCCCTATTCTGAAAAAATAGCAGCTTGGATTGCGTCTCAATGCAAAAATGACGCTTACTTACTGCGTTCTCAAGAATTACGAGAAGCTCAAAAGTGGGCTGTCGGTAAAACTTTAATGTTACAAGATTATCAATTTTTAACTGCGAGTCAAGAATTAGAAAATAGAGCCATTGAAGAAGCTTTTAGCTTAATTAATCAAGAAGATAAACTCAAAGCAAAAACTTCAAGTAATCACGACGAAATTCTCTCCAAATTAGTTGGGATTTTAGGTGTCTCTAATCAATTTTCTCAATTGAAAAACATTGAAAATATAAGAAAAAATGAGGGTAGTCTAATATCCAAATCACCAACTAATTCTGTATCTGGGGGTGGTCGAAAATCTGCACCCCCAACCAATTCTATATCTGGAGAATCAGCCGTTGTTTCAGCACAAATTCTTGATGTAGCTGCTGTTGAAAAATCCACAGGTTCTTCATCAGACAAAGGGGGGGGTTTAGTTGTTATGCCGCAACAGGGTGGCAATTTCTCCTCTTTTTTAGCACCTGTAGCCAAAGATAATTTTGTTCAAGTCGTTAAAGAAGTTGAGGATAAACCCAAAACTGTTAATCAAACCCTATCGATGCTGAATAATCTCCTCGATGCTCAAGGGTTTGAGGAAATTCTCAATGAAATGCTGCGATCAATTACGATCAAAATTGGGGAATTACTCAATGCACATCGCACCACAATATGGCTATTCAATGAAGAAAAACATGAACTCTGGTCAATGGTAGCCGGAGGAGCCGAAGGAAAACCCCTAGAACTGCGGATTCCTTCAACAGCCGGAATCGCCGGAGAAGTCGCTACAACCCGATCTGTTGTTAATATTCCTTACGATTTTTACGCTGATCCGCGTTCTGCTGCTGCCCAGAAAATGGATCAGAAAAACGGATATCGGACTTATACCATGCTGGTCATGCCTATATTAAATCGTGAAAATCAATTGCTAGGAGTGGTACAATTAATCAACAAATTAAAAGCAAATGTTGATCCCTTACTTCCCTTAGAAGAAAAAATAGATTTTGGGGGGTTTAGCTCGCAGGATGAAACAACCTTTGAAAAATTTCTTCCTTCGGTTTGTCCGGTTTTAGAATGCTCTTGTTCGTTATATGCCACAATGATAAAACAACAGACTGCTGCTGCATTAAGGAAGGCGATAGATGTCTTAAATAAGAGCAGTTTAGACTTAGACGAAACGATAAAGAATATTATGGATCAAGCCAAAGAATTAATCAATGTTGATCGGAGTACCCTCTGGTTATTAGATGAAGAAAAAGCAGAACTCTGGACGAAAATTCCCATCAATGGAAAACTCGTAGAAATTCGGATTCCTCAACACGCCGGGTTTGCTGGAATTGTTGCGCAAAGTGGCGAACCTGTATTAATTCCATTTGATCTTTACAATGCTCCGCGTTCCGAAACCTCTAAACACACGGATCAAAAAACTAAATATCGGACGTGCAGTATGTTATGCACACCCATTTATAATGCCGATAATCAACTGATTGGTGTAACTCAGTTAATTAATAAGAAAAAACAAGGAGAATATCCTCCGTATGATCCGACCAATTGGCCAGAAGCCCCGGAACAATGGAAAGTCAGTTTTAACACCAATGATTTAGAATTCATGCGAGCGTTTAATATTCAAGCGGGAATTGTTCTTGAAAATGCAAAATTATTTCAAAAAATCAAGAGTAAAGATCGGCAAAAACAAAATATTTTACAATCTTTAAACAATGCTGTTATCTCTACAGATCAAGATGGGAAAATTTTAACTTTTAATAAATTAGGGAAAGAACTATTAGGAATCACAGAAAACCAAAAATTGCAAGGATTATTGTTGCGAGATTTGATTCAGATTGTAGAAGGAGATTTTTCTCACTGGTTAAATATAGCACTCGCTCCTCAAAAATCAATGGATTATGAGCAATATTATCCTGATCAAACTTTAGTTTCTATCGCTTCAGGTTCTTCTTATAATATCAATCTTTTTATTAACTCAATTTTAGACACTAATAATTCCCAAAAAGTAACGGGTGCTTCAATTATGATTGAAACTATTACGGAAATAAAATCTATTAAAAACTTTTTATATCAATATATGACACCTACGGTTGCTGAAGAATTTATTTCCAGTGAAAATACTGAACTTGAAGGAACATATAAAAATGTTACAATTATGTTCTCAGATATTCGGGACTATACCCGCTTAACCCAAGAATTATCACCTCCTGATGTTATTAGTTTACTGAATGAACATTTTGAAGAAATGGCAACGAGTGTCCTCCGCTATAAAGGAATCGTTGATAAATATATTGGGGATGCAATGATGGCTGTTTTCGGGGCTTTTCCTCCCTTAAAAGATCATGGTTGGATGGCAATACAATCGGTGGTTGAAATGCGCGAGCACTTAGTTCAATTTAACCAAAATCGAATCAATCGAGAATTGACACCGATCGAATTTGGCATCGGTTTAAATTCAGATGAAGTGATGTGTGGAAAAATAGGTTCAACGAAACGGATGGACTTAACTTTTATAGGCAGTGGGGTCAATTTAGCGTCTTATTTAGAATCTTTAAATAAACGCTATGGGACAGCTATTCTTATGAGTGAAAGCACTTGTAAACCCTATATAGATAGAATCATAGTTCGAGAATTGGATTTAATTCGACCTTGGAAAAATAGTAAACCAATCCATATTTATGAATTAGTTGGAATGCGGGTGGGTCAGTATGCCCGTCCTCTCCCAGAACAGAAGCAAAAAATTATTGAATATTATCATAAGGGACGAGAATATTATCTTAAACCTGCCCAGAAAAACCTAACGACTACTCAGGCTAAAAAATGCTTTAAAACTGCTAAACAGGAATTTTTAAAAGTATTGAAAGTTGATCCTGAAAATAAAGCTGCAAAACTACAGATTGAACGCTGTAGCTTTTATGAAAGTAATCAACTTCCCGATCAAAATTGGGATGGGGTTTGGAATCACTAAGAAAGTTCTGATCAGCATTCAAGAAATATTTATCTATCTGATGATCAGTTGACTCCAAAACAAAATGTATTGGGAGGTTAATCAAAATCTGCATTTATAACCGGACATTAATCTGCGATAATAATAAATTAGTCTTTAATTTTAGGAAGTATAAAAATGCGACTCTCTCAAATGCTATTTGTCACCCTGCGCGAAGATCCCAAAGAAGCGGAAATTCCCAGTCATAAACTATTAGTCCGGGCGGGATATATTCGCCGCATTGGGAGTGGAATTTATGCTTATCTTCCCCTGATGTGGCGAGTTTTGCAAAAAGTCTCTCAAATTGTCCGAGAAGAAATGAACGCCACGGGAGCCCAAGAATGTCTACTTCCCCAAGTCCAACCCGCCGAACTTTGGCGCGAGTCGGGACGCTGGGATACTTATACCAAAGCTGAGGGAATTATGTTTTCCCTAACTGACCGCCGGAAGCGGGAATTAGCATTAGGCCCAACCCATGAGGAAGTGATTACAACTATTGCTAAAGATATGATCCGTTCCCATCAACAATTGCCGATTCATTTATATCAAATTCAGACTAAATTTAGAGATGAAATTCGTCCTCGGTTTGGCTTAATGCGGGGTCGGGAATTTATTATGAAAGACGGTTATTCTTTCCATAGCGATGAAGAAAGTTTGAAGAAAACCTATCGAGATATGGATCAAGCCTATCGAAATATGTTAAGCCGTTGTGGGTTACAATATCGAGCGGTAGAAGCTGATTCTGGAGCGATTGGGGGCAGTGGTTCTCAAGAGTTTATGGTCTTAGCAGAAGCGGGAGAAGATGAAGTTCTCTATACTGAAGATGGCAAATATGCTGCTAATACGGAAAAAGCCACATCCCATCCGGTTGATGCGGAACCTTCTAGCTTTACCGAATATCAAAAGTTAGAAACTCCGAATACGAACACCATTGCCACCTTAGCTAAATTCTTGAATTGTTCCCCGACACAAATTGTTAAAAATGTTCTGTATCAAGTTGTTTATGATAATGGAACAACGGTTTTAGTTTTAATTAGTATTCGAGGTGATCAGGAGGTTAATGAAGTTAAATTTCAAAATGAATTAACAAAATTAGCCCATGAATTTAAGGCAAAAACTATATTATCTTTAACGGTTCCTGATGAAGAAGCTCAAGAAAAATGGAGAACAAAACCTTTGCCTTTAGGCTATATTTCTCCTAAATTAGAAGATGTTTATATTACCCATCGAGAACAACTTGAGTCTAAGTTTTTAAGACTGGTGGATCAAACCGCCGTTGAATTAAAGAATTTTGTCACCGGGGCGGATGAATCAGGATATCACGTTGTTGGGGCAAATTGGGGCAAAGAATTTACCTTACCTAAAACTATTGTTGATCTCAGAAAAGCTCAAAAAGGCGATCGCGCAGTTCATGACCCTGAACAAATTTTACAGAGTGCTAGGGGCATTGAAGTGGGTCATATTTTCCAACTGGGGATTAAATATTCTCAGGCGATGGGAGCAACCTTTAGCAATGAACAGGGGGAAGAATTGCCCTTAGTCATGGGATGTTATGGCGTGGGGGTATCTCGGTTAGCGCAATCGGCCGTGGAACAATCCTATGATAAGGATGGGATTATTTGGCCCGTGGCGATCGCACCCTATCAAGTCATCATTGCCATTCCTAATATTAGCGATGCTCAACAGGTAGAAATTGCCGAAAAACTCTATACGGAGTTAAATCAAGCCGGAATTGAAACCCTCCTCGATGATCGCAATGAACGGGCCGGGGTAAAATTCAAAGACGCTGATTTGATTGGGATTCCCTATCGGATTGTCACGGGACGTTCAATCAAATCGGGTAAAGTGGAACTGGTAGAACGAGCCACCCACAATGCCCAAGAAATCGCTATTGAGGACGTCGTATCAACCCTCAAACAGAATATTAAAGCAGCATTGGAGAATTAGGGGTGTTGTTAGTTGATGGTTAAGAAAGCCCTGAAGGGCTTACTACAATTGGTGAGCGAAATTAATTTTCTTTGAAGTGCTGTTGCCACAACATGATATTATTCATAGTGGCTTGCAGAGCGTGTTATGCGCTGTGTGCGTGAACTTGGGGAAAGTTAGAACTGTCGGTTTCGGATTTCGGAGCAAGCAGTTGTGACTGAACTAAAAATTGGTGAACCTGTCCAAGTACCTATGACAAACCCAGAGGAAACAGTAGAATCCGGGTCTAAACTGACTATAGAACCCGACCCTTCCATGCGAGAGTATTATCAGTTGCAGCAAGAGGTGTTACTGATCGCGATCGCCAGTGCCGGGGTCATTTTTGCTGTGGTTTGCTGTTTCTATCCTTTGGAAATTGCCCTGAACTATTTGCTAGGGGCGATGGTGAGTGTAGTCTACTTGCGGATGCTAGGCAAAGATGTAGAGAAAATCGGTCGAGAAAAAGGAAAACTTAGCCAGAATCGGCTCGGTGTCTTCGCGCTTTTAATCATTGTAGCCACTCAATGGGAACAGCTAAAGATTCTACCGATTTTTTTAGGGTTTCTCACCTATAAATTGGCTCTCATCCTCTATGTCATCAAGACAACGTTCACCCCTGAGCCGAAGTAGGTCACGCGGTTTTTGGAATCCTCCAGTCCTCAATCTGTAGAGGAAGCCTACTCAAGATGGAAATGCTGACTATCTTAAACAACTTTAATCATCTTCCCCTCGCCAATTTAGAAGTTGGCCGGCAGTTATATTGGGAAATCGGCGGTTTCAAACTCCATGGTCAGATTTTCCTGACCTCCTGGTTTGTGATCGGCTTGCTGATTATCGCCTCGGTGCTTGCTAGTAGCAAGGTACAGCGAATTCCCAGTGGAATGCAGAATTTTATGGAGTACGTCCTAGAATTCATTCGCAATCTGGCCAAAGACCAAATCGGGGAAAAAGAATATCGTGCTTGGGTTCCCTTTGTCGGAACACTGTTCTTATTCATCTTCACGTCCAACTGGTCAGGTGCTTTACTTCCCTGGAAGTTGATCGAACTCCCTTCTGGAGAATTAGCCGCCCCGACTAGCGACATCAATACCACCGTCGCCTTAGCGCTGTTAACGTCTTTAGCGTATTTCTACGCCGGAATTAGCAAAAAAGGCCTATTAGGTTATTTTGCTGACTACGCCAAACCCGTTCCCTTCCTCGCTCCATTCCGAGTGATTGAAGATTTTACCAAACCCCTCTCCCTGAGTTTCCGTTTGTTTGGTAACGTTTTAGCGGATGAATTGGTGGTTGCGGTATTAGTGTTCTTGGTACCTCTGTTTATTCCCCTACCTTTAATGGTTTTGGGTTTATTCTTGAGCGCCATTCAAGCCCTGATTTTTGCGACCCTAGCGGCGAACTATATTGGTGAAGCCCTAGAAGGACATGGCGGAGATCATCACGACTAGGGAAAGAAATAAAGACTTTAAGATTTATTTTCTTAGCTCTGAATTTTTCCAAAATGTTCCCTGGGGTTAAACTTGATCCCCTTTATTGGTAAAATAGCGTTTTGGGGACTCCAATCCATCTAAAAAATCTGGCATTTGTAACGGGACAAAGAAGAAAAGTATTTTCTTCAAAACTCCCAGTTTAAGCAATGCTGATCAGGATTGATTTCACATTTGTCTAACCGATTGTTTGTTAACTCTTTTGTATTTAGAAGGAAGAAAATTATCATGGATCCATTAGTTGCCGCTGCTTCCGTTATTGCTGCTGCTTTAGCCGTTGGTTTAGGCGCGATCGGCCCTGGAATTGGTCAAGGAAATGCGGCAGGTCAAGCTGTAGAAGGGATTGCTCGTCAACCCGAAGCTGAAGGTAAAATTCGCGGAACTTTACTGTTAAGTTTAGCCTTCATGGAAGCCCTGACCATTTATGGTTTAGTCGTTTCTCTGGTCTTACTGTTTGCTAACCCCTTCGCCTAAACAGTAATCCAAAACATGGATTTTAGGTTTTAGGTTTCAGGGTTCTGAAATTTAAGTCTAAAATCCATCTTTAATGCAACTCTTCAAGGGACAATAATGCACGGGACAATTCTATTTGCGGTTGAAGAGGCTGCCAAAGAAGGAGGACTTTTTGATCTGGATGCAACCCTGCCTTTAATGGCAGTCCAGTTCTTAATCCTTGCAGCAATTTTAAACCAGGTTTTTTATAAACCTTTAGGAAAGGCAATTGATGAACGCTCAGATTATATCCGCGAGCGCGAGTCCAACGCCAAAGAACGTCTGGCTAAGGCGGAAAAATTAGCCCATCAGTATGAATTAGAGTTAGCAGAAACTCGCAAAAAAGCTCAAGCGACCATTGTAAACGCCCAAGCTCAAGCTCAGAAAAATGCCTCTGAGAAAGTAGCAGAAGCCCAACAAGAATCGCAAAAAGTCAGAGAAAAAGCGGCTCAAGAAATCGAGCAGGAAAAACAACAAGCCCTACAAGCATTAGAGCAACAAGTTGAACCGCTCAGTCGCCAAATTTTAGAAAAATTATTAGGGGCTGAGTTAGTTAAATAATCTTGGATGCCCTAGCTTGTGAAGCAGCAAAGCCCATTCGCTTGTTAGATTCCCAGAAAATTCCGATTTGAAGATAGCCCAGGCTCAAGTCTGACCTTCTAAATCAGAGGTTAGATCTTCAGCCGCGCATTTATGAGAAGAACATCATGGAGACTGTTTTATTACTAGCCACAGAAGCTAGCTCTGAAGCTGGATTCGGTCTCAATACCAATATTTTAGAGACGAACCTAATTAACCTAGCTATTCTGATTGGTGTACTGGTTTACTTTGGCCGAGGTTTTTTAGGAAAAATCCTAAGTGAAAGACGCTCCGCCATTGAAGAAGCCATTAAAGAAGCGGAACAGCGTCAGGAACAAGCCCAGGCTTCTCTTGCCAAACAACAGCAGAAACTCAGTGAAGCCCAAACCGACGCCCAACGAATTTTAGCCGAAGCCGAAGCCCGGGCTAAAACCGTTGCTGACTTGATTCTGACCAAAGCCACTGAAGATGTGGAACGGATGAGGGCAACTGCCAGCCAAGAGTTAGATTCAGAACGGGAACGGGTGATCGCTCAACTGCGTTCTGTGATTGCGAGTCAAGCCATTGAACGGGCAGAAGCCCAAATCAAAGAGCGGCTTGATGACCGAATTCAGGAGCGATTGATTGATCAGAGTCTAATGCTGCTGGGAGGTTGAAGATGAGCGCGATCGCAGGACAAATTATTGAGCCCTACGCCTCGGCGTTAATGTCCGTGGCTCAATCTAAAAATTTAACCGAAGAATTCGGGAATGATATTCGTTCATTACTCGAATTACTCAACAGTTCCGCAGAATTAAAAACCTTTTTAGGAAGTCCGGTGGTAAAACCCCAGGATAAAAAAGCGATTCTGCAACGCATCACTGGAGATGAAATGAATCCCGCCTTGCGGAATTTCTTAATGCTCTTAGTAGATCGGGGCCGGATTTTATTCCTAGAGGGAATTGGTCAACAGTATTTAGCCTTACTGCGGAAACTGAATCAAACGGTATTGGCTGAAGTCACTTCCGCCCATCCGTTAACCGAGGCTCAATACGATACCTTGACGGCAAAAGTCAAAGCCATGACTAATGCTCGAGCCGTGGAAATTTCCACAACCATCGAGCCTGAACTCTTAGGCGGTGTGATTATCAAAGTTGGATCTCGCGTGGTAGATGCCAGTCTGCGTGGACAACTGCGCCGAATTGGAATCAAATTAGCCCAATAAAATCTAGTGACCCGTCATGATCATGTCGGGGATCTTTTTTTAACTTATAACCTCTAACTACTGACAACAACAATGGTAGCGATCAGACCTGACGAAATTAGCAGTATTATTCAACAACAAATTGAACAGTACGACCAAGACGTTAAAGAAACCAACGTCGGAACTGTTCTACAAGTCGGTGACGGAATTGCCCGGATTTATGGTTTAGATAAAGCCATGTCCGGCGAACTATTAGAATTTGCGGATGGCACTATCGGAATTGCCCTCAACCTAGAAGAAGATAACGTCGGTGCGGTGTTAATGGGTGAAGGTCGGGAGATCCAAGAGGGTTCCGCCGTCACCGCCACCGGAAGAATTGCTCAAATCCCCGTGGGCGACGCCATGTTAGGCCGGGTGGTTGATGCCTTAGCCCGTCCCATTGATGGCAAAGGCGATATTAAAAGCTCGGAAAACCGCTTATTAGAATCTCCTGCTCCTGGGATTATCGAGCGTCGTTCTGTTTGCGAACCCATGCAAACCGGGATCACCGCCATTGACTCCATGATCCCCATTGGTCGGGGTCAACGGGAATTAATCATTGGTGACCGTCAAACTGGGAAAACCTCCATCGCCATTGACACGATCATTAACCAACAGGGCGAAGACGTGATCTGCGTCTACGTTGCCATTGGTCAAAAAGCCTCTACGGTGTCTCAAGTCGTTGCAACCCTAGAAGAAAAAGGGGCGATGGAATATACGGTCGTTGTGGCGGCTAGTGCTAGTGAATCCGCGACCCTGCAATACCTGGCTCCCTATACTGGGGCAAGTATCGCCGAGTATTTCATGTACAAAGGCAAACACACCCTGGTCATCTATGATGACTTATCAAAACAGGCCCAAGCCTACCGTCAAATGTCCCTGTTACTCCGTCGTCCTCCCGGACGGGAAGCCTATCCCGGGGATGTGTTCTATCTCCACTCTCGTTTATTAGAGCGGGCTGCGAAACTGAACGACGAACTCGGTGGCGGCAGTATGACGGCGTTACCGATTATTGAAACTCAAGCCGGTGACGTTTCGGCCTATATTCCGACTAACGTGATTTCGATTACCGACGGTCAGATCTTTCTCTCCTCTGACTTGTTTAACTCCGGTTTACGTCCGGCGGTGAATGCGGGGATTTCTGTGTCCCGGGTGGGTTCAGCAGCCCAAACCAAAGCCATGAAGAAAGTGGCCGGGAAAGTGAAATTGGAGTTGGCTCAGTATGCTGAATTAGCTGCATTTTCTCAGTTCGCCTCCGATTTAGACCAAGCAACTCGTAACCAATTGGAACGGGGCAAACGTCTGCAAGAACTGTTAAAACAGTCCCAAAATTCTCCCCTGCAATTGTTTGAACAGGTGGCGGTGATTTACGCGGGAATTAATGGTTATCTCGATGAGATCCCCGTTGAAAAAATCGTTACTTTTGCCATTGGACTGCGGGAATATCTGAAAAATAGCAAACCCAAATATGTGGAAATCGTTCAAGGCAAAAAAGTCCTTGATGATGAAGCCGAAGGTCTGCTGAAAGAAGGGATCAACGAATTTAAACAAACCTTCTTAGTTTCTCCTTAATTAGTTAACAGTTATCATTTATCAGTGAAAGAGTTAAGGGTGATCAGTGAAAAGTTAAGATCCTGTTCACTGTTGACTCTTTAACTGTTGGGTGATACAGCAGTCGCGCCCAAAAATGTTTGACAAAGACTGATGTGGCAAACCTTGACTGCTGAAACCTGTTCCCAGATCCGAAATTCCTTGCTATAACTGACAAAAATATGTCAAATTTAAAAGCGATCCGCGATCGCATTGATTCGGTTAAAAACACTAAGAAAATCACAGAAGCGATGCGTCTAGTTGCTTCGGCTAAAGTGCGTCGTGCCCAGGAACAAGTCTTGGCCTCCCGCCCTTTTGCTGATCGATTAGCCGGAATTCTTTATGGGTTACAATCCCGTTTGAAATTTGAAGAAGCAGATTTACCTTTGCTCAAACAACGGGAAGTTAAAAAAGTCGGATTATTAGTGATTGCTGGTAATCGGGGCTTGTGCGGCACTTATAATAGTAGCGTGATTAAACGGGCTGAAACTCGCGCCCAAGAGTTGCAAGCCGAAGGGATTGAATGCAGCTATTTGTTAGTGGGACGCAAAGCGATTCAATATTTTCAAAGACGGGATACTCCTATCCGCGCAACGGTAGAAAATCCTGAAAAAAATCCCGCCTTAGAAAGAGTCAGGGATTCTGCGGACAATCTTTTGGCTTTATTTTTATCCGGGGAATTGGATCGGATTGAGTTAATTTATACGAAATTTGTTTCGTTAATTGCTTCTCGTCCGGTAATTCAAACCCTGTTACCTCTTACTCCTCAAGGGTTAGAGCCAACGGATGATGAAATCTTCCGTTTGACAACTAAAAATGGTCAATTTGAAGTAACACGGGAGAAAGTCAAAAATACTCTCACGGATTTACCCAGAGATATGATTTTTGAACAAGATCCGGCTCAGATTTTGGATGCGTTATTACCTTTGTTTTTAACCAACCAATTATTACGCGCTTGGCAAGAATCGATTGCCAGTGAGTTAGCCGCCCGGATGACGGCGATGAGTAATGCGAGTGAAAATGCTGGAGATTTAATTAAATCCCTGACCTTATCCTACAACAAAGCTCGTCAAGCTTCCATTACCCAGGAACTTCTGGAAGTGGTTGGCGGTGCAGAAGCTTTGAAGGGTTAATTTTTAATTCAATATTGATTTTCAGGTGGGTTTACGCAAGTTATAACTCACCTTATTTTTTTTAGAATTTATCCACACCTCAAGAAACCGGGTTTCTGACAACAACTTTGGGATAGAATCAAGATTTTTTTAGAAACCCGGTTTCTGTGTTGCTTGAATATAGTGTTTTGCGGGGTGTAGCCCATCGCACACTGCTATAAATCATCGCGAGACAGTAACGTTGCCCAAAAATAGCCATATCCCATAAAACTTTGATTAAGCATACTGAGCGCTAATTTCCTATAAACTGGTATAACTCTGGATGGACTTTCTAAAAACCATAATTCAGGTAAATACATCAAAATTGGTAAATGTCCTAAAGGAGCATCGGGACTTTCATTAATTTTATTGAAAGAGAAAGAAAACCAGCCATAGTTTAATTTCCACTCCCCTACACGCTGACAAAATTCTTTCCAGACTTGTTCATCATAAGTAGAAGTACCTCCTAACTCTCGATAAATTCTCTTTTGTGTAGTAAAACCAAATTTATTATCACTATAAGATGACCAAAGTTGATTAATGGTTTTGAGGTCTTGTGAGGGAAAGCTGATAACATCAGTAACTTGGAGTTTACCTTTATTATTTTCTCCCATAATTTTACACATGATTTCTGTTGTTTCCCAATCAGCGGCATACCAATTTTTAGTTTTTAAGAACCGTTCTAAGTTTCGATAATCAATTCCACAGACCGAAAGTAATTCAATCGGCTTAGATCTAGTTTCAATAACAGAAAAAGTCTGATCGCTTCCTAGCATTTTTAGCCATTCCTGCATAGATTGGGGACGATCACTAGAGTTCAATTCTAAGCCTTTCAAAATAGCTTTACTAACAGCATTACTAATTACACGGTTTAAGCTTTTTGGTACTTTTATTTTTTTAATTAACTCTCTTTTTTCAGGGCTTTCTTGTGCATATTTACCTGTAACGAGATAATATAAAGTTGCAGCTAAAGCATATATATCGATGGTCGGTTGACAATTTCCTTGCTTTTGTTCAGGAGCAATAAACTGAGGATGGCCATAATTATTCAAGTCTAAGCTCTGAGGTGAAATTTCTATTGCTAGTCCCAAATCAATTAATATGGGTTTATCCTTATCACTAATGATAATATTACCAGGATGAACATCTCGATGAACAAATCCATTTTGATGAAGAATATCTAACGCTTCACCTATTTTTAAGATATATTTTAAAGCAACTTCTTCAGAAAGATTCTTTTGACTCTTAACTATATCCTTCAAACTTTCACCACAAACTAAGTCCATGACAATACAGGGAATAGAAAACTCTTCATCTTCTTCATCAAATAAATCTGTTACTTGAACAATATTAAGATTTTGAGGTAATTTTTTTAAGATTTGAGCTTCTTTAATAAATGCAACTGTATACTTACTATAATTTACATCTTTAATTAAGTCATCATTTGGGGTTTTAATAACAACCGAATCGTTTAATTTTAGGTGTAGTGCTTTGTAGGTTACAGCAAAGCCTCCTCGCCCGATCTGCTTTTCAATTATATACTTACCATTATTTAACTCTTTTCCTGGATTCCAAGTCATTTATTAAGTCCTCAATATTGTTTTTATTATAGTCTTCTGATTGCGCTCAAGCGCAACAACGGGTTTTACTAAATTTAGGGTGAATTTGGGTTATATATTTTGCCTTGATAATGTTAGTTGAAGGTGCGATCGCTCACTCCAAACACCGCACCGTCAAATGTTAACTCACCCCTAATTTTTACGACTGGGAAACACCCGCAAGGCATTTTCCAGGACAGAAACATTAACTCGCATTCCCACGGGTAAAGCGGTTGTAGCACTGGTTCGGGCGATGAGTTCCCGACCGGATGGAACCTGTAAACTATAGTGATTTTCCCGTCCGAGAAATTGGCGATCGCGAATCACAACCGGGGCGTTATCATCGGGTTTAAGAATAAAATCCTCTTGCCGTACCATTAATTCCACCCGGTCTAATTCCTCCCAATCGGGGGTAACAGCATCCACAAGATATGGGTTAATCGCAAAACAACCCACTTCTGTTTCCCAAAAATCTCCCCGACGTTTGGCGGGAATAAAATTAGCTTGGGTGACAAATTCTGCCACGAACCGAGAGGCGGGTTGGCGATAAATTGCTTCAGGCGTGCCAAACTGTTCTAAGCGTCCGTTTTGCATTACCGCTACCCAATCGGAAATTGCTAGGGCTTCTTCTTGGTCATGGGTGACAAAAATTGCGGTGGTTCCTGCTACTTTTAAAATATCCCGTAATTCCTGCCGCAATCTTAACCGCACCTGCACATCTAAATTACTTAAAGGTTCATCTAATAAGACTAAAGCCGGATGGGGAGCTAAGGCGCGGGCTAGGGCGACCCGTTGTTGTTGTCCTCCCGAAAGTTCATGGGGATAGCGTTTTTCATAACCCGATAATCCGACTAATTCTAAAACTTCTGCTACCCGTCTGTTAATCCCTAAACTAGATTTTTTCTTAGTATTTTTTAAGCCAAAGGCAATATTTTTGGCAACGGTTAAATGGGGAAATAGGGCATAATCCTGAAACACCATTCCCACATCCCGTTGTTCTGGCGGTATCCAATAGTCCAAGCCCGCCACTTCCCGCCCCGCTAGGGTAATGGTTCCGGTGTCCGGCTGTTCAAATCCGGCAATCATTCGCAATAAGGTAGTTTTCCCACACCCAGAAGGGCCTAATAGGCCTAAAATATCCCCTTCATGTAAGTCTAGGTTAACGGCTTGAACGGCTGGGGTCTGGTTGTGAGGAAACTGTTTACCGACGTCCTCTAAATGCAGAATTACAGATTGAGTCATCTTTACAGGCATTAATTTGATCTTAGGGTTCAACGGTACTGTTGAAACTAATATTGCTGAAACTTCATTCTAATTATACCCCCTTTTTAGGATATATTCTCACTAAGACTTGATTAAATTTTAGGAGTGCTTATTTGTGTCCCTATTCTCCGTTAAGTCCAGCCTCAAAGCTTTGCGTAGTTTGAAGCTGGACGTTTGGACTATTTTTGTGGTGGCGATCGCAGTGTTGATCGCTACTCCCGTATTATTTGTATTAAGCAGTATTTTCACCAATTCGGCTGAAGTCTGGAACCATTTAAGCTCAACGGTTCTCCCCGGCTATATCCTTAATTCCTTATTGCTAATCTTTGGCGTTGGCAGCATCGTCTTGCTGTTGGGCGTGAGTAGTGCTTGGTTAGTCACCATGTGTCGGTTTCCGGGGAGCCGTATGTTTGAATGGGGGTTGTTAATTCCCCTAGCGGCCCCTAGTTATATTCTTGCCTATGTGTACACCGAATGGTTAGAATTTTATGGCCCGGTGCAAACCCTACTCCGAAATATCTTTGGATGGAGCAGTATGGATGAATATTGGTTTCCTGATATTCGTTCTATTTGGGGGGCAATTTTTTTATTATCTTTAACTTTATATCCCTACGTTTATTTATTAACTAGAGTTGCTTTTTTAGAACAATCCACTTGTACCTTAGAAGCCAGTCGTTCCCTCGGTTGTAACCCTTGGAAAAGCTTTTTTACCGTAGCTTTACCCCTAGCCCGTCCCTCTATTATTGCGGGATTATCCCTAGCATTAATGGAAACCTTAAACGATTTTGGAACCGTTCAATATTTCGGGGTTGATACCTTTACAACCGGAATTTATCGAACTTGGTTTGGCATGGGAGAACGGGTTGCTGCTTCCCAATTAGCCGCAGTTTTAATGTTATTTATCTTAGGATTAATTCTACTAGAACTTTGGTCACGTCATCAAGCCCAATATTATCAAACCGGAAATCGCTTTCAATCATTAAACCCGTTTAAACTCACCGGATTTAGGGCGGGATTAGCCTTTTCTATCTGTTTATTTCCGATTATTTTAGGGTTTCTGGTTCCTAGTATTATTTTATTAAAAATGACCTTAGAAAATTTAGAAACCTTTTTCAATACTGAGTTTTGGAGTTATGCCTTACACAGTTTAACTTTAGCAACGATTAGCGGACTATTAGCGGTTCTCATCGCCTTAATTATGGCCTATGGTGTCCGATTAAATTCTAATTCTCTGATGCGATTATCTACCCGTATTGCTGCTATGGGATATGCCATTCCTGGTTCGGTAATTGCGGTAGGGATTTTAATTCCGATTGGTCGATTAGATAATGCAATTGATGGGGTGATGCGGTCTACCTTTGGTATTTCTACGGGGTTGTTATTGAGTGGCACAATTATCGCTTTAATTTATGCCTATTTAGTCCGATTTTTAGCGGTTTCTTTTGGGACAGTAGAATCGAGTTTAAGTAAAATCAAACCTAATTTAGATGAAGCTGCGCGTAGCTTAGGATATGGAGCGACGGGTACTTTAATTAAGGTACATACTCCGATTATGTGGAGTGGGTTATTAACAGCCGGAATGTTAACATTTGTCGATGTCATGAAGGAGTTATCAGCAACTTTAGTGATTCGTCCCTTCAATTTTGATACCTTAGCAGTTCGGGTCTATAATTTAGCCTCAGATGAACGATTGGCTGAAGCCGCCACCCCCGCATTAGCGATTGTTTTAGTCGGGATGATTCCGGTTATTTTCTTGAGTTTAAAAATAGCTCAATCCCATCGTTCATAATTAACAGGACTTACGCACCCAACCAAAGAAACCGGGGTTTTTTCCGAAAATATTTCGTTGTGACCCACATATTATCTAAAAAACTCGGTTTCTCGGTCTCAATGCGTAAGTTATAATTAAGTTGTTGTTAGGGCGTACACTATGCTTAAACACCCTAGGAGATTTGGTTAATAAATTTAGCGACAATTTTAACGAATTCTGAGGTCGATTCATAGGGTAAAACGTTGCGCCCTGGAATCATAGCAGATTGGCAATTTTTCCAGCCTTTTTCATAAAGTTGACAGCGTTGTTCGGGAGTTTCTGAAAATCCACTGCGACTAATACTAGATGCAGTTGTGCCAAAAACTGCTAGGGTGGGAATAGAAATTTCTGCCATAATATCCGTATAGTTTTGTCGCCAAAATCCAGCTAAAAATGAATAAACGGCATAACGAGTTTGAGCATTTTTAGCTCCTGTTTCTAATAGGTCTAACCAATTTTTATCGACATCTTCGGCTTGAGCAAACAGTTGACGAATGGAAAAGGATTGGATAAATTGACGACGACGAGCATAGAGCCAGAATAAATTGCCAATGGGAGAATCAAAGAATAGATTCCAGGCAAGTTTTTGTTGTTTTTCTGAACCAGGTTCGCTCATGACTCGCCAAGCTGGGGGGCCGGATAATATTAATCCTTGAATTAAGTTAGAATTAGATTGGTTTTGGAGTTGGGTGAGGGCGATCGCAACGGGTAACAAAGCGCCTTGTACTACAATAATAACAGGTTTTTGAATAACATTTTCCAAAAAATAATGCAATTGTTCTGCCCAATCCTGGGGATAATAAGCAACTTTCGGAATTTCAGACTTTCCACAACCGATTAAATCAGGATTATAAATGGTATAATTTAACCCTTGTTGCCGTGATTCTTGACAGAATCGATACCAAAAATTTCCCGATAATCCGACTCCAATCGGATGAATTAATAGTAATGAAATATCCTGATTATTGGGATTAACAGGCGGATAATATTCATAGGAACATTGATATCCCTGCCAATTATAGAATTTATCTTCAGAACTAAATGGGGAAGATGGGGGAGTAGCTTTCATAAATATCTGTAAATAATCAATTGAATTAATTTTACAGATTATATTAACATCTATTCCGAAACAGGGCTACGCCATGCTATGGGTAGCTGCGTAAGCCCTGCTAAAGTTAACGACGGTACTCTAACCCAACTGTCCAACAAAAGTTTTTACTCGTAGCGGCGGGTTCTGTAGTAAATTATGATACTTACAGATAACTTTGATAAACCTGTCCATTTTCCACGATCACATACTCCCGTAAATCTCAGTTTTTTAATAAATTCTTATATAAGAATCACGAATAATCAGTAAAAATTATGTAATTAACTATACTCAGTTCATGTTGATACTGAGTATAATGATGAGTAGTAGTATTTTTTTTAGTCAGACAAGGAGGTTTTCAATGGGAAATGAGGTAATTAAAGAAATGGCTAATGCTGCCGGATGTGCGTTCGGTAAAACAATCGCTAATGCGGCGGTATCTGCGTTAGTAGGTTCAACAATCACTACGGCTGCGGGATCTGCTGGGTTAGGCAGTTCGATTGTTGTTGCTACAGTACCTACAGCTGTTACATCTGTAGTATCTGCTGGCGGTTTGGCAGGTTTTTTTGGTATTACGACAACTGTTACATCTATAGTAGCTGCTCCAGTTACTGTACCAATTGCGGGAGTTATAGCAGTAGGAGCTTTACTCACCTATGGGGGAGTGGAAACTTATAAGTTTTTAAATAGTTAAGACGGACAAAACGGAGCCTAAATTTTAAAATCAAGTGGGGATAGGGCAGGTTTTGATCATTTGTTTGTGGGTAGCAAATATTTAGGAGAAACCTCCCTAAAAAGATAAACATAAAAAATACCGTCCTCAACTCAAGTTAACGACGGCGTGGGAAGATAGAATTTTGTTCTTAGCGACGAATATCCATTAAATTAGCATTAACCATGGTTGTATTTTCTAACGTCGCTCCGGCTAAATCGGAAGCGGTTAAATTTGCACCCGTGAGATTGGCATTGGTTAAATCGGCATCGCGTAAATTAACACCACTGACATCAAATCCGTATAAACTGCCTTCTTGTAGTTTCACTTGACCTAAATTAGCAACAGATTGTTGAGCATTTCTCAGGTTAGCACCCGTTAAATCTGCACTTTCTAAATTTGCTCCAATCAAATTAGCATGACTCAAATTAGCATTATTCAAATTAGCAATCACTAAACCCGCTAAACTCAAGTTAGAATGGCTTAAATTAGATTTCTCTAAATTAGCCCCATGTAATTTAGCTGCAACGAGATTGGCACTTTCTAAATTCGCCTCGGTCAATACAGCCCGATTAAAATTCACTTCATTTAGATTAGCGCCCTGTAAATTAACTCCTTTCAAGTTGGCATCCCGAAGATTAGCACCCTGAAGATTCACACCTGGTAACTGAGCGCCACTGAGATCACATCCAGGGCAGTTTTTGGTTTCCAATAGCTGCTTGAGATGGGCGGGGTTCTCGGCTTGAGCGGGAACAGTTAAACCCAAGATCATCATGACTACTGTGGTGGCTACTGTTGCGAATTTCATACCCACACCCTCAAAAAACTTTATCTTCTACATCATCTATTATTATCGGCCATCGGGGTATGCGTGAAATCCCAGTTGTATGTGATATTATTTTGATCCCCGTGTGACGGAAATCACTGAGAAAAACCGTTGTTATTGATACAGGCCCCTCTAAACCACAATCTTTCGGATTAAATCCCCTAACTGTTGGGCACTGTTGGGAATGGCGACGGAGGCGGTGGCTTGGGCCATTTGTTGTAACTGTTCGGGTGATTGTAACAGATACAAAACTTTACTCGCTAATAAGTCTGCGGTCAAGTCCTTTTGTTGAAACATCCACGCCGCACCCGCCCCGGTAAAAACTTTAGCGTTATAGGTTTGATGGTCTTCGGCAGCAAAGGGATAGGGAATTAAAATTGATGGAGTGTGGGTAATGGCTAATTCCGTTAAGGTTCCTGCCCCTGCCCGACTCACGGCTAAAGTCGCCCGTTGAAACAGGGCTGCCATATCGTTATAAAAAGGCATTTTAATATATTGAGGATGGTTTAACACCTGGACATCGGGATCATTATTTCCCGTTAAATGGACGACCCACGCCCCGGCTGCAAACCAACTAGGGGCTGCCTCTCGGACTAACTTATTCACACTCACCGCCCCCTGACTTCCCCCCACCACCACAATAACTGGAACATCATCGGGGAGGAAAAAAGATAAGGGGGCAGAGGTCTGGAGAAAGTTGGAACGCACGGGAGTTCCGACAACAACGGTACGAGTACGGGGAAGGGAGGGAACGGCCGCTTCAAACCCCAAACCCACAGCATCACACCAGGGGCCAAAATTGCGCGTTACTTTTCCCGGTAAAGCGTTGGACTCATGGAGAATTACGGGCAGACCCAGGGAACGAGCCGCAATAATCGCAGGGGCTGCAATATAGCCTCCGGTGGTGAACACTCCGCGAAATTTACCTTTTTTCAGGAGATGGCGAACTTGCACCAGGGAACGGGCGAATTTGACTAAAATCTTCAAGGTTCCTAAACCCAAGGGTTTCTGGAAACCTTCAACAGATATGGTATGGAGGGGATATTGGGATGGGACTAATTCTCGTTCGAGGCGATCGGGCACACCTAACCATTCTATCTCAAAATCCGACAGGTTTTCGGCGGTGGCGATCGCCGGAAATAAATGTCCACCTGTCCCACTGGCGGCAATGAGTAAGCGAATGGGTGTCTGACTCAAGTGTTCTCCCCTAGAATCCGTTCAAATTTGTGTTACAGCTTTTTAAGCTACCATAAAACTTACACGAAATCGCTATTCTTAATCTTGAAATTCAGATGACAAATTTTCCCATCACTCAACGGCAATCTTTTCAGAACAGGTATGGTGTACAGACGCGCTATTCATGGGCAAAGCCGTTATTTTCCGTAGTTCTAGGAACGATACTTTGGGGAATGGGTACGGGAATTTCCCCACGGGCGAATGCCGAAACCCCAGAAACAGCCCCCGCCAATGTGACTAATCTTTTAAATCAAATTGATGCCGCCGCTAATCGTCGAGATGTGGAAAAGGTCATGGGATTTTATGGCTCAGATTTTACTAATTCCGACGGTTTAGACTATCAAAGTTTGAGACAAGTTCTTAAAGATTTTTGGAATAGATATTCTCAGCTTAATTATCGCACAGAATTACAATCTTGGCAACAAAATGGTGATATTTTAACCACAACAACGATTACGGAAATTACGGGAACTAAAAAAATTGATAATCGTGAGTTTGCCTTAACCTCCACCATCACATCGGAGCAACAAATTCAAGGGGAAAAAATTATTAAACAGGAAATTATAGCAGAAAAAAATCAACTCACATTAGGGAAAAAACCGCCAACGGTAGTTTTTAATATTCCCGAACAAGTTAAAGCGGGTCAAGAATTTAATATTGATGCCATTGTCCAAGAACCTTTAGATAATGATATTTTAATTGGAACCGCCATTACACAACCTATCACCTTAGAAGCCTATAATGATTCGGGTCTTTTACAATTAGAATTTTTACCCTCTGGCGGTATTTTTAAGGTGGGTCAAGCGTCTAATACCGTCGGAAATAATTGGATTTCTGTAATTTTAATGCGTCAAGGAGGAGTAACCTTACTCACGCAACGTTTACGAGTAGTTAAATAATCAATCATCAGTTGTAGGGGCGGGTTCATCAAGATTTAGGTGATTAACAAAAATCTAAAATAACTCGCCCGTACCAGTTATCAGTTTATTACCCAATTCGTAATTCCTAATGATTCCCTTATTAGAGGTTAAAAATCTAGCCGTTAAGTTCTTTACCCTTGATGGGGTAATTCATGCAGTGAATGAAATTTCCTATCAAGTTTATCCCGGGGAAACCCTAGGAATTGTCGGGGAGTCGGGGTCAGGAAAAAGTATTAGCGTCCTATCGATTTTAGGGTTAATTCCATCACCGCCAGGGAAAATTACCCAAGGTGAAATATTATTTGAAGGTAAAAATTTAATTCAATTCAATCCTCAACAATTACAACAACTTAGGGGTCATGAAATTTCCATGATTTTTCAAGACCCGATGACTTCCCTAAACCCGGTTTTAACTATTGAAAAACAACTTACTGAAGCTCTACAAATTCATCTTAAATTAACATCAGAACAAGCTAAAAACCGAGCTATTCAACTGTTGAAACAGGTGGGAATTTCTAGCCCAGAAAAACGCTTAAAAAGTTATCCCCATGAATTTTCAGGGGGAATGCGTCAACGGGTAATGATTGCCATGGGTTTAGGATGTCAACCTAAATTATTAATCGCAGATGAACCTACAACCGCCTTAGATGTAACGGTACAAGCTCAAGTTGTAGAATTAGTTAAACAACTCAAAAATACACAGGGAATGTCCGTAATTTGGATTACCCATGACTTAGCATTATTAGCAGGATTAGCTGATAGAATTATAGTGATGTATGCGGGGCAAATTGTGGAACAAGCCACGGTTCATCAACTCTATAAAAACCCTCGTCATCCCTATACAATTGGACTATTAGAAAGTTTACCTCGACTGGATCAAATTCGTCAAGAACCCTTAAAAGCTATTGAAGGAACTCCTCCTAATTTAATTGATTATCCCCCAGGATGTCCCTTTGCTCCGCGATGTCGATTTGCGATTGAATATTGTTTTCAAGAAAATCCTATGTTGGAATTGATTGAAACCGAGCATCAAGTCGCTTGTTGGGTGAAACCAACTTAATAATAACTTTATTCCTACTCTAAAAATGTCCATCCTAATTTATCATATTACCGACTTTAACAATCTTCCTTCTATTTTAGAGAGTCGGGGATTAATGTCCAAGAATCAACAATTTAAAAACTCTATAAAATATATTAATATTTCTCACGATAGCATACAAGATAGAAGAAATAGACAAAATGTTCCTTGCGGAAGTTATGGCACATTACATGATTATGTTCCTTTCTATTTTGCTCCTCGTTCTCCCATGCTTTATACGATTAATAGAGGAAATGTTCAAAGCTATAAAGATGGACAAAATTCGATTATTCATCTAGTTGTAGAAGTCGATGAAATTATAGAGTCAGAAATTCCCTTTGTATTTACTGATGGTCATGCTATCATGGAATATTCGGATTTTTATACTGATCTTAATGATTTAAGAATGATTGATTGGGACGTGATGGAGTTAACGTATTGGCATGATACGGATGATGATCCTAATCGCAAATGTCGTAGACAAGCTGAGTTTTTAATTTATCAATTCTGTCCTTGGGGTTTGATTAAAGAAATTGGTGTAATCAACTTTAGTATGCAAAGTCAGGTTCAGAAAATTTTACAAAACTTTGAACAAAAAACTCCTGTTTGGGTGTATCCTCAATGGTATTATTAATGTATATTAATCAAAAAATTATTGAACAAACACAGCAATTAAAGAAATGATTAAGTTTGAGCAAGGAAACCTTTTGACAGCCAATACTGAAGCCCTAGTTAACACCGTAAATTGTGTTGGTGTCATGGGCAAAGGAATTGCCTTGCAATTTAAACAAGGTTTTCCCGAAAACTTTCTTCAATACAAAAGAGCTTGTAATGTCAAGCAAGTTCAACCGGGTAAACTGTTTACCTTTGCAACTGGAAATCTATTTAATCCTAAATACATCATCAATTTTCCAACTAAATTGCATTGGCGTGAAAAATCCAAACTAGAATACATCGAAGTAGGATTAAAAGCATTAATAGAAGAAATTAAACAACTTAAAATTCAATCTGTTGCTATTCCTCCATTGGGCTGTGGGAATGGAGGATTAAATTGGATAGACGTTAAACCACTTATTTTAGAGGCATTTGCAGAATTACCAGAGATACAAGTTCTAATTTTTGAACCGATAGGCGCGCCAAAAGCTGATCAAATTCAGGTGACAACAGAAACACCTAAAATGACCCGTTCTCGTGCTTTGTTTATTCGTCTGTTGGAATTATATGGAATTCCGGGATATCGCTTAACAAAATTAGAAATTCAGAAACTAGCTTATTTTCTACAGGTAGCAGGTGAAGATTTAAAATTGCGTTATGAAAAGCATAAATTTGGCCCTTATGCAGATAACTTAAACCATGTTTTACAAGTATTAGATGGTCATTTTATCCAAGGTTATGGTGATAGAAGTAAAAACTCCGAGATGTATGTTTTACCAGAAGGTCAAGCCGTAGCACAAGAATTCTTAGAACAACATCCTAATGCTAATAATCGCCTTGAACGAGTGCAGTGTTTAATTGAAGGATTTGAAACTCCCTACGGGTTAGAAATGTTAGCAACGGTTCACTGGGTAACAATAGAAGATACCCAAGCCGCAATAGATTGTGAACAGGCGATTAGGAGAGTACAAGAATGGAGTGAACGCAAACGTCAAATATTTAAACCTCACCATTTGTGTAAAGCCTGGGAACGTTTATATGAACAAAAGTGGTTAAATTGATAGCAAAATCAAGATTTTAGTTAATCTGATCATTGACTATGTTTATTTAATAATATTTTTTGGAATAAAAATATGCTTCTATCCTCATCACAAAAACAATCCATTTCTCAAAAAAATACTCCCCTAATTCGGGTGGAAAACTTACAAAAATACTTTCCAGTCATGGAAGGAATTTTGCTACAACGTCAAGTAGCAGCGATTAAAGCCGTTGATGGAATTACCTTTAATATTCAACGGGGAGAAACCTTAAGTTTAGTGGGGGAGTCGGGTTGTGGAAAAAGTACAACGGGACGAATGATTTTACAGCTTGCTCGTCCCACAGGGGGAACAATTTACTTTGAAAATATCGATTTAACCCGTTTAAACGAGAAAGAATTACATCCCTTTCGTCGTCGGATGCAAATGATTTTTCAAGATCCCTATTCTTCCTTAAATCCTCGAATGACCGTGGGTAAAATCATTAGTGAGCCTTTAATTATTCATCAATTAGCTACTAATAAAATAGCGCAAAATCGAGTCAAAGAATTATTGGGATTAGTGGGATTAAATTCCGATGCAATTAATCGTTATCCCCATGAATTTTCGGGGGGACAACAACAAAGGATTGGGATTGCGAGAGCCTTAGCGATGAATCCTGATTTTATTGTTTGTGATGAACCGATTGCCTCCTTGGATGTTTCCATTCAAGCCCAAGTGATTAATTTAATGCAAAACCTACAGCAAAATTTAGGGTTAACCTATCTTTTTATCGCCCATGATTTAAGTGTAGTTCGTCATATTTCTGACCGAGTTGCAGTGATGTATTTGGGTAAAATTGTTGAACTTGCAGATAGAATTTCTTTGTATGAAAATCCTCTGCATCCCTATACCCAAGCCCTATTATCTGCGGTTCCTATTCCTGACCCAGAATTAGAAGCAAAACGACAACGAATTTTATTAACTGGAGAAATTCCCAGTGCCTTAAACCCGCCAACAGGATGTCGATTTTGTAGCCGTTGTCCCTCTGTTATGGAACAATGTTGGCTGGAAGAACCGCCATTAAAAGCTATGGGTTTAAACCATTCTGTAGCCTGTCATTTGATTAAAGATTAATCACAAATTTAATCAATTTAGCCCTAAACATCAAATAATTTTATCAGATTCGACATTTAATAATCCTCAAGAAAATATTAAGTTCCCAGTCGGGTCTGAACAGCCCACACTCCGATCAAAATTCAGGCTATCATAATTTCAAATCAACCCCTATTGTTTATGGAGGGCCAGGAAACTGGTAAAACGTGCCTATCGAAACGATTTATGGTCAACTGCAAGGTCTAAAAGCCAGTCAGCTTAAACGGTTGCAAAGCCTGTATCATCAACGATTACCCGGCGATTTGATTACAACCGTAGAATTTGCCCAGCGACTAGCGGCCATCAGCACAGAAATTGATCAGCCTCTGTGCGCCTATATTAACCGCAGGGGACAGGTAATCCGGGTGGGAGTGGGAACTCCTCGCCAAACTCAAATTCCCCCCTTAGAACTGCCCCGCTATGGGAATGGACGCCTGAGTGGAATTCGCTGTATTACCACCCAAACTAGCCCGGAACCCCCTAAAGAAGCTGCTTTGACCGCCATGGCGATTCAACGTTTGGACATCCTGGTGGTTCTCACCCTAACTGGAAGTGGTTTTCAGCGACGGGGCGGGGGTGAAACGGGCTATATCAAAGACACCTATCTGGCTCACCTTGTCCCGGATATGGACACGGGAAATCATCAACAAATTGATAATGGCTTTTCGGCTATTCCCTATTATTTGTCGTTGCCCATGAGTCTGGATGCCCTATCGCAACAGGATTTTCTCGATTTAGTTAACGAACTAGAAACGGAATTTGAACGGGAATTTGTTGCCCGGGAAGTTGATTCTAGTCAGGATAAAGTGCTGTTAGTGGGGGTGAAAACAGAGAAGATATCCCCCCAACGGTTTGAAGATGGGTTAACGGAATTGGTGCGTTTAGTTGATACCGCCGGGGGCCAGGTGTTACAAACTTTACGCCAAAAGCGATCGCATCCTCACCCCCAAACCGTTGTCGGAGAGGGTAAAGTCCAGGAAATTGCCTTGGTTGCCCAAACCATCGGAGCTAATTTAATTGTATTTGACCGTGACCTATCTCCGGCCCAAGTTCGGAACCTGGAAACCCAAATCGGGGTCAGGATTGTAGACCGAACCGAACTTATCCTCGATATTTTTGCTCAACGCGCCCAGTCGGGGGCGGGAAAATTACAGGTGGAACTGGCCCAACTCGAATACAGTTTACCCCGGTTAACGGGTCGAGGTCGTGCCATGTCTCGGTTAGGGGGCGGAATTGGAACCCGGGGGCCAGGAGAAACGAAGTTGGAAACGGAACGACGGGCCATTCAACGCCGTATCTCCCGGCTCCAGCAGGAAGTGAATCAACTCCAAGCCCATCGTTCTCGTCTGCGCCAAAATCGTCAAGCTCAAGAGGTTCCTACCTTAGCCTTAGTTGGCTATACCAACGCCGGAAAGTCAACGCTATTAAATGTTTTAACCCAGTCGGAAGTCTATACGGCTGACCAACTGTTTGCTACCCTTGACCCCACGACTCGCCGTTTAGAGATTTCTGATACGATAACGGAGGAGCCTTTGACGGTGGTTGTCACCGATACGGTAGGATTTATTCATGAACTCCCACCTCCTTTAGTGGATGCGTTTAGAGCTACTTTAGAGGAGGTGACGGATGCCGATGCCTTGATTCATTTGGTGGATTTATCCCATTCGGCTTGGGAAAGTCAAATTGAGTCAGTGATGCAGATTTTAAGGCAAATGCCTGTTACTCCTGGCCCAGCATTATTAGCGTTTAATAAAATCGATCAAACTGATGGAGAAAATTTACGATTAGCGCAAGAAAAATATCCCCAAGCGGTTTATATTTCCGCTTCTAAAGGATTAGGATTAGAAACCCTAAGACAACGCATGGCGGCTTTAGTCCACTATGCAATTTCTAATCCCTAAAATATCCGAATAGAAACCGGGTTTCTATCAATATCTAGTTTGAGATCTTAATCTCTCAGCAGAAAATATCGGAATAGAAACCGGGTTTCTATCAATATCTAGTTTGAGATCGTAATCTCTAAGCAGAAACCCGGTTTCTAGGAAAAGTTAAACCGAAATAAAAGAACCTTGAAGTTGTTCAGGAAGAAGATTATAAACTATGCCTAAAACTTGATTTGAACCCGTGACACGAATGACTGTTTGAGAAAAAGAACCTGTTGATAACTCTAAGGTTAAATTCCCTTCTGTTAAACCTTCTGTTAAGCCAATTTTATCAATACCGGGTTCAAAATCTTCAATAATATCCGCTAAATTTTGATCTAAATTAGAGGTTGCTAAGGAAAGAATAAACAGATCAGATCCTATTCCTCCAGTTAAATAGTCACTCCCTAAATCTCCAGTTAACGTATCATTTCCGGCTTCTCCGTAGAGGTAATCAAAATCTTGACCTCCTGCTAATAAATCATTACCTAATCCACCCCAAATTATATCAAATCCTAAATTTCCATATAAATTATCATTCCCTTCATCTCCATAAAGATCATCGGAATTTTTCCCGCCAAATATATTATCATTTCCCTCTAAACTCTTAATAGTATCATCTCCTTGATATCCATAGAGAAAATTGTCATTAATTGTGCCAATAATATTATCATTTCCGCTATAAACAGAGGTATTAATAATTTGATTAATCCAATCTGCATAAACTGAAACTCGGGTATCAGAAGCATATTCTCCAAAGCTCTCATCTAAGCTACTGGTAACATCAATACCCTGTGCTGCCGGGGTAAAACCCGTGGAAGTTAGACCCGCAATTTTGCCATCAATAAAAGCTGGCCCTCCCGAATCTCCCGGGCTAATATTGACTTCTTCTAATCCCAATCCTAAATCATAAATACCAAATTCTTTTCCAAAAGCATCATTTTGGGGCAAACCATTATCAAAATCATAAATTAATTGTTTTCCAGGTTGATGATTATAATAATACGGAGCGCCATTAAATAAATCACCCAGAGCATCATAACGATTTTTTCCTGTCCGTTTGGTTGCAACAGCATCAGGATAACTATTTTGTCCTAAATTACCCGTTGCCGGAACACCATAACCGACTTTTTGCATCACTTGACCCACCTCATCAAACCCCGTATAAATCTCATAACGATTGGCAGTGGGCGGTGCAGGTTGAGCCAACTCTAAAATAGCAATATCATTGTTATAATTAAAGTCAGCATTCCAATCGGGATGAATATAAATTTGAGAGACAGGAATAGCAATTTGACCCGAGGGTAAATCAAAATAAATCGTATATTCTGAAGGAGAAAAATATTCTGGATTTCCTGATTTATCCGTAACACAATGGGCAACGGTTAAAATATGATTCCCCGTTATTAATAATGATCCGGTACAACTGCCGCCATTAATATCTTGAATCTTAACAACACCATCTAAATTTGTCCCTGGTTGTACAATATAACCAGGATTGAATGGATCAGAAGTGGGAACAGAAATCCGAGGTTGAGGTGCAATTACAGAAAAAGAAGTTGACATTTTGCTTTACTTAAATCAGGATAGTCTGGGTGGGTTTGGTCTGAGGATTCAGAATCAAATAGATCAATTTTTGATTTCATATTAACATAAAGAAAAACCATTCAATTTCCAGAACCTTCTATGGCAGCAAACGTTGAAATTTACACTTGGAGTACCTGTCCCTTTTGTATCCGAGCTAAAGCATTACTGAAAAAAAAAGGTGTAGACTTCACTGAATATACCATTGATGGGGATGAAGGGGCGCGAGATCAAATGGCACAACGGGCTAATGGTAGTCGTTCGGTTCCCCAAATCTTTATTAATGATCAGTATATTGGGGGGTGTGATGATATTCATGCTTTAGATCGTCAGGGAAAACTTGATCCTTTACTGGGTTAATTCTAATATCAATCCTGGCAAAACAAAACACTCTTGATTTACTCTGAGTTGGTTTTTAATGCCGGGATTTATCGATCATTCGTTGTTTGATTTGTTAACTATTAATTGTAAATAAAGATGAAATTTGCTTTCATTATTGACCCGGTTAAAACATTAAATCCCAGTCATGATACCAGCGTTGCTTTAATGGAAGCTACGCAACTTTTAGGACATGAAGTTTGGATCACACAAGCTCACCAATTAAATGTGGTTGAAGGTCAAACCTGGGCGCTTTTAACCCCGGTTTCTCTGACTCCGATTATCAGAGATCAGGATCGTTGGAAAGTTGATGAACCCTGGTTTTCGGTGGGTCAATCGATACTCCAACCCCTAGAAAATATGGATGCGGTATTCATGCGAACCGATCCTCCGGTGACAATTCCCTATCTCTATGCTACCTATCTTTTAGACTATATTAACCCCGAAAAAACTTTGGTTGTTAATTCTCCCCATGGGTTAAGAAAAGCAAATGAAAAAATGTACGCGCTGCAATTTAAAGATTGTATTCCTACAACTATTGTTAGTGGTGATAAACGGGTAATTAGGGAGTTTGTTGAACGTCAAGGAGCGGCGGTTTTAAAACCCTTGGGTGGAAAAGCGGGAGAGGGTATTTTGTTTTTACAAGGTAGCGATCGCAATTTCAATTCTTTAATTGAAATTAGTACCAAACAGGGTTTATATCCGGTCATGATTCAGACTTTTTTACCCGAAGCAAAAGAGGGAGATAAACGGATTATTCTGTTAAATGGTGAACCGATTGGAGCTATTAATCGGATTCCTACGGGTCAAGAATTTAGAGGAAATATGGCTGTAGGTGGACGGGTTGCTAAAACCGAAATTACAGATCGAGAACGGGAAATTTGTCAGAAATTAGCATCTCAATTAATCGCTGATGGCTTATATTTTGTAGGAATTGATATCATTGGAGGATATTTAACTGAAGTTAATGTTACCAGTCCCACCGGGATTAGAGAAATTGATTTATTGGATGAAGTTTATTTAGGAAAACAGGTGATAGAATGGGTAGAAAATAAAATTAAGACCCGTTGATAAATATTAACTGCTAGAGGGAAAGCGATCGCATCTCCCAACAAATTTGTTGAAGCTAATACAAATACCCCCATATTCGCTTGCACAATAGTCAAAGGTTGAGAGGTGCGATCTTTGGTAATAAACCCGGTTATTGCGCCGTTGTTGCGCCGTTGTTGCGCTTCAGCGCAATCCGATAAATAACCATGACCGATAAACAGTTTTTTAAACATAGAATTAGCAGTAGTCTCTGTTTATGAATAGCGATCGCCCACTGATGAACAAACCCTATATAGCAATCCTCAATCAGTTGTAATAAATTATAGGACTCAAACTCTACGTTAGGGGGTAATTCATGAATTGTTCCTACCGTAAATCAAAGAGGATTGCTATAGTTTAATCGATATTAACGGTTTGGGTTTCTTCTGTGATGGTTTGAGTTTTAATAGTTAATTCCGGTGTGGAATCTTCTATTTCAGAAATAGAATTTTCTTCTTCTAAAAGAAGTTCTGGAACTGGATTAATATTTTCTGAGTCTTGGGGTTCGATGATAGGTTCTGGAAATGGAACTTGATCAGCAATTTCAGGTAAGGGTGTCGGAGAATTAGATGTGACTTGAACTGGACTGAATAACTGAAGACGGAAACGACTCAAAAATCCACCCAATTGTTTAGCTAGGGGTTCAGGAGGAACATCCGGTCTTGTTTCTTGGGGTGGGATTTCAGATCCTACAGGTTCAGGTTGTTCTGCTTCTACAATAGGTTCAGGTTCCACCGTTAATTCTACGGGTTCCGATGGAGTCGCTTCAGGTTCCACAGTCAATTCTGCGGGTTCCGATGGAGTCGCTTCAGGTTCCACAGTCAATTCTGCGGGTTCCGATGGAGTCGCTTCAGGTTCTAGGGTTGTTTCTACTTCGGGCGCGGTTTGGTCAACGGGCTCAGTCGTAGGTTCATCTACGGGAGTCGAAATAAGTTCCGGTTCGGTCGTGGGAAGTTCTTCCGGTTCAGGTGTTTCAATCAAGTCTTGAGTGGCAAAATTAGGATTAAGGATTCCTTTGAGATCTGCAAAAGATAGTTTTTCTTGAGTAAGTTGAGACAGGGTATTTTTTAAATTAGGATTATAGGTAATCACCCGGCCGGTTTTATTAAAAACATTATCAACGGGATTTCCCTGTTCATTCAGATATTCAATTTGTACCCAGTTTTTACCCGGTTTTAGCCCTTTAAGGTATAAAGGTTGCCATTTATCGGTGGTGAAGCTTTCGCCATTAACAGTAATCCGAATTTGCCAATCAACAATTTCATCTGCTGGATTATCTTGGGCAACAATATGTAAAGGGGCATTATTTAGGTGAAAGTCTAGTAATATCGGTTCCGCACCGTATACTCCCTGGGGACGGTTATAAGTTAGTAAGGGTAGATTTTGATCGGGGTGATGATCAGGGGTTTTTGTGAAAATATGAAAGGTGGTTTGGGCAAAAGATCCTTCATTTTTGTAGCTTTCATCCCAAGGATAGGCAGCAAAAACCCTTAAAGTATGGGTTCCGGGGTCTAAATTCTCGAAAGTAATGGGAGTGGTAAGATCGTAAACGTCAATATTGGGTTGATTATCCAAGATCACTTGTAAATGGGGCCCTAAACCATATTTAGGATCTTGGAATAGGGGAAAACCCTGAACTTGGAGTTGCAAGTTAATCCTATCGTCTTCTAGTAGTTGATCGGGTTGAGGATTGAGGATAGTTACTTGAGGCTGGTAAACGTCAAGGGATGGACGAAGTTTTTGGATCAGTTTGGGGGGAGAAACCTGAGAAATCGGTTGGACGGCTTTAGAGATCCCCAGGGGGGGAGAAGTTAGAGGCGGAACTTCTGATGCGGAATTTCCACATCCAGTCAGACTGATAATGATTAAGAGTGCTAACAGGGTTGTGAGTTGGGTTTTTGCTCTTGTCCATCCCTGAAGTATGGGGTTTAGCACCTGATTTTTTTGAAGGAAGCCCAATCTAGTTTTATCCATAGGTTTTTTATTGAAAATCATAAGCCCAACCTTAATCTATCGGTTTTCGGGGGGTATTTAACTTCCCTGGGTTCGGTAGGGTGTCACTTGAGGAGTTCAGACCAATCCTAGCGCGGAATTGGGAAAGAAAAAAAGTAAAGTAAAGTCCCCGGAGTTGGTTTTGATCCCAGGTTTAAACGGACAAGGTTTTGTATCTTCTAGGTTATGGGGATATATTTTAAGTTTTGTAACATTTGTGGGGAAAAATTTGACTTTTTGAAATGCTTGTGAAAACTAAAATGATGATTTTGTAAAGAATCACGGGGAATTTTAATTATTGTTAACAAGTAGTTCCCCCCGGATTCAAAAAGATGATATATCATTTAAAGACAACAGCTACCCCAAACGGAAAGCCACTGCTATGCAAGGGTTTAGGTGCGGGTTAGTTGTCGAAATAAAATTTTAAAAGCCTTAAGGCAAACACAGGGGTGTTCTGTTGCCCCCGAACAAAGGTTGGTTTTAGTGCAGGTATAAACCTGAATAATTAGTCTCATAGAAATTTATCTATGAAACAAGTTAACGAAACACTAACTTTTGTTAAGGATTTTGAAAAAGGGGTATAACTTCTGTCAAAATCTGCAACGTTACTTATTTTTTGTCACAGGTCGAGGAGAGTCTAAATGACAATCAGTCCTCCAGAGCGTGAGGCAAAAGTAAAGGTTACGGTTGATAAAAATCCGGTTCCTACATCTTTCGAAAGATGGTCTAAACCAGGACACTTTCGCCGTGACCTCGCCAAAGGGCCAAATACAACCACTTGGATTTGGAACCTACACGCCGACGCTCACGACTTCGATAGTCATACCAGCGATTTAGAAGATATTTCGCGTAAAATTTTTAGCGCCCATTTTGGTCATTTAGCCGTGATTTTTATCTGGTTAAGTGGTGCCTACTTCCACGGCGCTAAATTTTCGAACTACGAAGCTTGGTTGGCTAACCCTACGGGGATTAAGCCTAGCGCTCAAGTTGTATGGCCAATTTTCGGCCAAGAAATTTTAAACGGTGATGTTGGTGGTGGCTTCCACGGGATTCAGATTACCTCTGGATTATTCCAACTGTGGCGAGCTTCTGGTTTCACCAACACATACCAGCTTTATTGCACCGCCATTGGTGCGCTGGTAATGGCAGGTTTGATGCTGTTTGCTGGTTGGTTCCACTATCACAAACGCGCTCCCAAACTGGAATGGTTCCAGAATGTGGAGTCGATGATGAACCACCACTTAGCTGGCTTGTTGGGTCTAGGCTGTTTGTCTTGGGCGGGTCACCAAATTCATGTGTCCTTACCCGTGAACAAACTGCTGGATGCGGGAGTGGCGGCGAAGGATATTCCTTTACCCCATGAATTCATCCTCAATCCCAACCTGATGGCAGAACTGTATCCCAGTTTTAAAGAAGGTTTAACACCATTCTTTACCTTGAATTGGGGAGTCTATTCGGACTTCTTAACTTTCAAAGGTGGATTAAACCCCCAAACAGGCGGTCTGTGGTTATCCGATACTGCACACCATCACCTGGCACTGGCAGTCCTGTTCATCATTGCTGGCCATATGTACCGGACAAACTGGGGCATTGGTCACAGCATGAAGGAAATCTTAGAAGCCCATAAAGGCCCCTTCACCGGAGAAGGCCATAAAGGACTCTATGAAATCCTGACCACCTCTTGGCACGCTCAGTTGGCGATTAACCTCGCATTGATGGGTTCTTTGAGCATCATTGTGGCTCACCACATGTACTCAATGCCTCCCTATCCTTACATTGCGACGGATTATCCCACCCAGTTGTCTCTGTTCACACACCATGTGTGGATTGGTGGCTTCCTGATTGTGGGTGCAGGAGCTCACGCTTCCATTTTCATGGTGCGTGATTACGTTCCGGCCAACAATGTCAACAACTTGCTAGATCGGGTGCTTCGTCACCGCGATGCAATTATCTCCCACCTGAACTGGGTCTGTATCTTCTTGGGATTCCATAGCTTTGGGTTATATGTTCATAACGACACCATGCGTGCGTTTGGACGTCCCCAAGATATGTTCTCGGATACAGGGATTCAACTCCAACCCGTGTTTGCCCAATGGGTGCAAAACATTCACGCTCTGGCCCCGGGTAGCACTGCTCCCCACGCCTTAGCTAGTGTTAGCCCTGTATTTGGCGGCGGTGTCGTAGCCGTCGGTGGCAAAGTAGCAATGATGCCGATTGTGTTAGGTACGGCGGACTTCATGGTTCACCATATCCATGCCTTCACGATTCACGTCACAGTTTTAATTCTGCTGAAAGGCGTTTTATACGCCCGTAGCTCTCGCTTGGTTCCCGACAAGAGTGAATTGGGTTTCCGATTCCCTTGCGATGGGCCAGGTCGGGGTGGTACTTGCCAAGTCTCTGGCTGGGATCACGTTTTCCTGGGTCTGTTCTGGATGTACAACTCCCTCTCCATCGTAATTTTCCACTTTAGCTGGAAGATGCAATCCGATGTCTGGGGAACCGTTGGTTCAGACGGCACCGTTTCTCACATCACCAGTGGCAACTTTGCCCAGAGTGCCATTACCATTAACGGATGGCTGCGTGATTTCCTGTGGGCGCAAGCTGCTCAGGTAATCAGTTCCTACGGATCAGCCCTCTCCGCCTACGGTCTGTTGTTCTTGGGTGCCCACTTCGTTTGGGCGTTCAGCTTAATGTTCCTGTTCAGTGGCCGCGGTTACTGGCAAGAACTGATTGAGTCCATTGTTTGGGCGCATAATAAGCTGAAATTAGCCCCAGCAATTCAACCTCGCGCTCTGAGTATTACTCAAGGTCGTGCGGTTGGTGTAGCTCACTACCTCTTAGGAGGCATTGCTACAACTTGGGCATTCTTCCTAGCCCGAATTATTTCAGTAGGATGAAAACTCTCTGCTCAGGGGCTGGGAAAGGCTGAATCAGCTTTCTCCTTCCCCCTGAAGCGGAATAACAAAGAACACGATTTAGTTAGGACTTATGGCAACTAAATTCCCAAAATTTAGCCAGGACTTGGCCCAAGACCCGACAACACGTCGGATTTGGTACGGGATTGCCACAGCCCATGATTTCGAGACCCATGATGGTATAACAGAGGAAAATCTTTACCAAAAGATCTTTGCTTCCCACTTCGGTCACCTCGCTATCATTTTCCTCTGGACTTCAGGCAACCTGTTCCACGTCGCTTGGCAAGGTAATTTTGAACAATGGGTTAAAGATCCTTTAAATATTCGCCCCATTGCTCACGCCATTTGGGATCCCCAATTTGGCCAACCTGCGGTAGAAGCTTTCACCCAAGCGGGTGCTTCTAACCCAGTGAACATCGCTTATTCTGGGGTATACCACTGGTGGTATACCATCGGAATGCGCTCAAATGCTGACCTGTATCAAGGGTCTATCTTCCTGTTGCTTTTGGCTGCTACCTTCCTGTTCGCAGGTTGGTTACACCTACAACCGAAGTATCGTCCCAGTCTGTCTTGGTTCAAGAATGCTGAATCTCGTTTGAACCACCACTTGGCAGGTCTGTTCGGGGTTAGTTCCCTGGCTTGGACTGGTCACTTGGTTCACGTTGCCATTCCTGAATCTCGCGGACAACACGTGGGTTGGGATAATTTCCTCAGCACTCTGCCCCACCCGGCAGGTCTGGCTCCCTTCTTCACGGGTAACTGGGGTGTGTACGCACAAAGCCCAGATACCGCTGGTCACATTTTTGGAACCTCTACGGGTTCTGGAACCGCTATTCTGACCTTCTTAGGTGGTTTCCATCCTCAAACTGAGTCTCTCTGGTTGACGGATATGGCTCACCACCATTTGGCGATCGCAGTGTTGTTCATCATTGCGGGCCATATGTACCGGACAAACTTTGGAATTGGTCATAGCATCAAAGAAATGATGAATTCCAAAGATCCTCTGTTCGGGATCAAAAATGAAGGGCCGTTCAACCTGCCTCATCAAGGGTTGTACGACACCATGAATAACTCCCTGCACTTCCAGTTAGCATTTGCTCTGGCTGCGCTGGGTGTGATCACCTCCCTGGTAGCGCAACATATGTACGCGCTGCCTCCCTACGCCTTCATCGCTAAGGATTACACCACGATGGCGGCGCTGTATACCCACCACCAATATATTGCTGGGTTCTTAATGGTCGGGGCTTTCGCTCACGGGGCAATCTTCCTGGTGCGCGACTATGATTCCGAACAGAACAAAGGCAACGTCTTGGATCGGATGTTACAGCACAAAGAGGCCCTCATCTCTCACTTAAGCTGGGTGTCTCTGTTCCTCGGTTTCCACACTCTGGGCTTATATGTCCATAACGATGTGGTGGTTGCCTTTGGAACTCCTGAAAAGCAAATTCTGATTGAACCGGTTTTTGCCCAATTTGTTCAAGCGGCTTCGGGTAAAGTGCTGTATGGCATGGATGTTTTATTGTCCAACGCTGACAGCATCGCCACCACTGCTTGGCCTAACGCTGGTAACGTCTGGTTGCCCGGTTGGTTAGATGCTATCAACTCTGGTAGCAACTCCCTATTCCTGAGCATTGGCCCTGGAGACTTCTTAGTTCACCATGCCATCGCTCTAGGTCTGCACACCACCACCTTGATTTTGGTCAAAGGTGCGTTGGATGCCCGTGGCTCTAAGCTGATGCCCGACAAGAAAGACTTCGGTTATGCCTTCCCTTGTGATGGCCCTGGCCGTGGTGGTACTTGCGACATCTCCGCTTGGGACTCTTTCTACCTGTCGATGTTCTGGATGCTGAATACCATTGGTTGGACAACCTTCTACTGGCACTGGAAGCACCTGGGCGTCTGGCAAGGAAACGTTGCTCAGTTCAACGAATCCTCCACCTATTTGATGGGCTGGTTCCGTGACTATCTGTGGCTGAATTCCGCTCAGTTAATTAACGGTTACAACCCTTATGGAACCAATAACCTGTCGGTTTGGGCTTGGATGTTCCTATTCGGACACCTAGTTTGGGCCACTGGATTTATGTTCCTGATCTCTTGGCGGGGTTACTGGCAAGAGTTAATCGAAACGATTGTCTGGGCCCATGAGCGGACTCCTTTGGCGAACTTAGTTCGTTGGAAAGACAAACCTGTGGCTCTATCTATCGTTCAAGCTCGTGTGGTTGGTTTAGCTCACTTTACCGTTGGCTATATCCTCACCTATGCAGCGTTCCTAATTGCCTCGACTGCGAGTAAGTTTGGTTGATGTAACTATTAATTCAATCCTCGTTTGATAGGTAATTAAAAATATCCCCTGCTTTCGAGTGGGGGATTTTTATTGGTTATTTTTTAATAAAAATTTTGATTCAGACTTGCTATTTTTCTAGTTTCTATGATTTGCGGTAAAATATTCATATTCATCTTTTATAGGCTAAAATCAACATAAATATACCTCAAGTTAAAAATCCAGTTGAAGCTATCGATTTAATATAAAATGAGTATCTCCACGTCGGTACTAAAGGAATTGGTGCATTTCTTGCCCAATTTAAAGCCCCAAATTTATTTTAAATCCTCTTTAACTGCCCTATCTCATGCGATGGAGGATCAGGTTTTAGCCGCAACTGAACAACCTCTAGTAATTGCTACCTTTCAACAGGAAAGATTTTATCGTCAAGAAGCTCACCGTTACCGAAAAATTGCCGCGATCACACCCCAGGTTTATGTGATGGCAGCCGAAGAAACAGAGTTTCAAAACTCCTCTGATATTCACGAAACAGTAGCATTTGCCCCGCAGGAGCAACTGAGTCAAGAATGGAATTTATTGGTTTTAGGACAATATTATTCAACCTGTTTAGTTTGTGTTGAACGAGAAGATTTAGTTCAGAAGTCTGATATACCCGAACAGTTATTAATGGATCAGGCTCGTCCCTTTGAAGGAATTTGGACATCTGATCGCCAAGTTTGTATTAAAGTTGCAGAATTACTCCTAGAAAGAATTTTATATTACCGTCCTGAATTAGCAGAAAAAGTGACACAAGCCTTTCTTTCTTATAATATTCGTTCCGCAACTAAAAAACCCAAAAAATCTTCAAACCGAACAAAATCTAATTCGAGTTCTAGCGATTATTCTTCCGTGAATGATCCCTTTGCTTATCGTTTAGTCACCTATTTACAAGCGGGTCAACATAAACTTTTACGAGTTTATCGGTCTTTGGCTGCTAAGGAACGAAAAGAACGTTTAGTTAATTCTATTACATCCACTATTCGCCAATCTCTCAATCCTCAAGAGGTGATTAAAGTCGCAACCCATGAGTTAGGGGAAGCTATGGGTGCCTGTCGTTGTCTGATTTATCGCTGCAAAGCCACGGATAATTCTGTTAAAGTTTCTAATGAATATTTATATAATAATGTGATTTCTGTGATGGGAAAAACTTGGATTTTGCGAGAAAATCCTTTGTTTCAAGAAGTCGTTAAACGTCAAGAACCAATTTATATTAATACCACCGATAACATTGAAATAGAATGGATTAATACCTGGAATAATGATCCTGTAAAATCTAAGGAATCCCTAAAAAAAATAACCCAAAAATGGCAAATTAAAGGCTGGTTAATGATTCCTATTTTATACCAAGGTCAACTCTTGGGTATGGTAGAATTACACCAATGTGATTGTAATAATGTGGTTTGGCAAGAAGATGATTTATTAATGGTAGATGCGATCTCTACTCAACTTGGTGCTGCGATTATTCAAGCGGAAACCTATGCCAACTTAGAAGATCTAAACCAACAATTAGAAGCATTAGAACGCACTCGTAGTAATTTAATTGCGATTACCGGCCATGAACTTAGAACTCCCTTATCCACCATTTTAATTTGTTTAGAAAGTTTGAATCAAGAACCAGATATGCCCTTGGAAATGCGAAAAGTCATGTTAGATACGGCCTTAGAAGATGCAGAAAGGTTAAGAAAATTAGTCCAAGATTTTTTAAAATTGTCCCATTTAGAAAGTGGTCGAGTTGATTGGAACCCCGAATCTTTAAGACTCAAAGAATGTATTGATTTAGCGATTAGTGGAATTCGTACCCATCATAATCAAAATCAAGTTCCCGGGATTGAAACAGAAGTTCCCTCGAATTTACCTTTAGTTCAAGCCGATGGCGAATGGTTAGTAGAATTACTCTCTAAACTATTAGATAATGCCTGTAAATTTACCGATTCTGATGGTAAAGTTACAATTAACGCCAAATGTAATGGAGATCAAATGATAGAAGTGACGATCTCCGATACCGGACGGGGCATTGAACCCAATCGTTTAGACGCGGTATTTGAGCGGTTTTATCAAGAAGAAGGTTCCTTGCGTCGAAGTGTCGGTGGAACGGGCTTAGGATTAGCGATCGGCAAACAAATTGTTAACGGTTGGGGCGGGAAAATCTGGGCAGATTCCCAGGGTAAAAATCAAGGAAGTCAGTTCCATTTTACAATTCCCTATGTTGAAGGGGATTGATACTCTCTCTCACTCATTTTTTCCAAAATAGCCAAAATTCTAGGCGGTTAAGGGTTTATCGACATCTCGCCAAGGTTGGAGTTGTTCCCGAATTTCTGATATCATTTTATTTCTATCCCCCCGAACAAGATTTTAAAACCCAACCGATGACAATTCCTAACCCTCCAAAACGAACCGCTTGCCAAAAAGGTTCCTTAAAACTTCCCCAAGTCACCAAACGACTTTCTAAATTAAATTCTATAGTTTCTAACTGCGTTTTTAACTGTTCTAATTCCTCTTTTAACTGTTGCGATTTCGTTTCACGAATTTGAGGAATCACTTCATCAATCCGGTTTTTTAATTCGATTTGACGTTGTTCATCCTGTTGAATTTGCGTCAATCGTTGTTTAAGATTAATCAAAGATTGTTCAACCTCGATTAACCCCTGTTCAATAGCTTGAGTCCCATCCTGATCAGAATTATTCGTTGATGGGGGTTGAGACGATGGTTGACTTGCCATAATAGTAAAAGACAGAATTCACCCCGCAATTAAAACTATAATTTATGACTAACTCCAATTCCACAACTACCGACCTTTCTAACCATAATATCAGTCCACGCACGGCTAGTCTCAGCGAGTATAGCACATTGGAACTCGCCCAAGCCCTGTCGGAACGGTTAGCCATTCCTGAACGAGACTGGCATCGCCTCAAGTCTGACCGCAATGCTCGCGCTGGGGAACATTTGGCGGCGGCTTTAGTGTTTTTGCTTAAGAATCAGCCCAAGGAAGTAATTCCTCGGTTAAATCAAGCAGTAGGTTGGTTAGAACGATTGATTTCTGCTCCTCCTTGTCCTACCCATGGCACAACTAAAAAAAATAAGTCGTAACCATCCTATCACAAACTAACCTTAAAATTGGGAGTTGAAATCCAGCAGGTTAGGAAATAATCAGAGATAAAATCTTAACTAATAATCACTCAACTCCCTATCAAAATAAGTCGTTTTGACGAATTTTAACGGATTAAAACCCTTACCAATCCTGTCGTTTATAAGCGCTTGCCACTTTCTTACATAACGTCAGTTCTGTTCCGGTTCGATTCCATTGCACACGATCAAAAAGTTGATAGAGAATGTACAAACCTCGTCCGCATTCATGTTCATCATGGGGTAAATCAGAATCATGGGTTTGTTCGCAGTCTTCCTCCTCCCGCAATCGACATTGACAAGGAGGTTTAAAACCGCCGCCCTGATCTGATATAATCCACCAACAATAATCTTGAATTAAACAAAAACGGACGACTACTGTTTTACTCGGGTCTAGCTTATTGCCATGCTTGGCAGCATTGACAAGGGCCTCTTGTAGTCCCAGGCGAATTTCGGCTTGCAACCGGTCTGGAATTTCAGAGAGAAGCAAGTCCAAAACTGGACAGAGATACAACGTGGAAGCAAAGCTAATGGTGACCCAGTTTCGTTTAACCGGACGCGATGTTAAAGCAATCACACGGAAAACTCCCTGGCAACGTGGTGGATAAACCTCACACCCTGTATAGTTATAAATTCTCTCCTACTCTGGAACTTAACTTGGGTGGGTGAGCGTGAGTACCCGTTCATTCATTAGATTACCAAAAGAATAGGAAAAAACACAATTAATTTGGAAAAATAGTGTATTTTTTTGTATTATAAATGAAATATAAACAATCTCAACCTTCGAGAAATCAAGGAATTTTGCAGAAAACAAGCCAAGAGAAGACTTAGATTTGACTGTTGATCACGATGACAAAATCAACCTTTTTGATTTATGCTAATCGGTGAAAGTTAGTAGCTATTGATACAAAAGAACAAATTAGCTTTGATTCTTATAATCCTTTTGTTAATATTATTAATGTAACTTAATATTTTTTGATAAAACGACATGATAACTCCCCCAACTCTGACTCCAGAAGTGCTCCCAGGACAATATTGGCAGTGGCGGGATCAGTCGATTTACTATGTCCGCGCCGGTGAACGTCATCCCCAGCGTCCGCCGTTGCTGCTGGTGCATGGGTTTGGAGCATCAACGGATCACTGGCGGAAAAATATACAAGGGTTACAATCGGATTTTGAGGTCTGGGCGATTGATTTATTAGGGTTTGGTCGGTCTGCAAAACCCAAAGTCGAATATAGCGGTCAACTGTGGCGAGATCAACTCCATGACTTCATTACCGAGGTGATTGGTCAACCCGTGATTTTAGCGGGAAATTCTTTAGGGGGGTATGGGTGTTTATGTGTTGCTGCCCAATGTCCATCGACGGCAAAAGGTATCATTTTACTCAATAGTGCTGGGCCATTTACAGAGACAGAACCCCGTCCAGAACCTGCCTTTTGGCAAAAGGCTATTTCTCAAACTACGCGATCGCTTTTCCGTCAAGATTGGGTGAGTTTTCTGATTTTCCAATGGACAAAACGCCGTTCAATTATTCGGAAAACCCTCCTGAAAGTCTATGTTAATCCCGATGCAGTTACGGATCAATTAGTCGAAGAAATTTATCGTCCCTCCTGTGATTCCGGTGCAGCCCAGGTGTTTGCCTCAGTATTCAAAAGTCCCCAAGGAGAAAAAGTCGATGTATTATTAAATCAATTAACCGCTCCTCTATTATTAATTTGGGGAGAAGGAGATCCCTGGATGAAATGTCGAGAACGAAGTGGCAAGTTTCATCAATATTATCCCCAATTAAAAGAATACTTTCTAAGGGCGGGTCATTGCCCCCATGATGAAGTTCCCGAACAGGTTAATAATATTATTCATTCTTGGGTTTTGGAACAGGTTTAATCGCCTAATTATGGCTTATCAATCCCTCTTTTTTAGGGGGATGTAATCAACTCTTTGCCCATGAATTAAATCCTTAAGATGCGATGAATCGCAACAACGGTTTAATAATATTCATATCGGGGATGAATCCGAGGGTTAAGTCTATCTTGGACAGGTTCGCCTTCTTTTAGGTGTTGTTCAACGATCAGAGAAACATCTTCGGGTTTAACCCGATAATACCAAATTTCATCAGGAATTACCCGCACCGTCGGGCCAGTATTACATTGACCCAGACAACCACTCGCTTCTATGGTAACGCCCTCAATATTACAATTTTGGAAAGTCTCCAGAACTTTACTAGACCCTTGGAGTTGACAAGACTGATGTTGACAAATTAACACACAACGAGGGGGTTGAGTTGGCATAGATAAACATTTAATTTCAATCAAAAACTAACAATTAACTCCATCTACAATTTAACTTAAAACAACTCCAAAGATCAAAGTTAGTGTTTACAACTTCTTTGTGTCTTTGTGGTTAAATTAGCTATAAATTATTTTGATGCGTGCGCTTTGCTGACATACCCGAAAAAAAACTGCTCTAGCGGATGCTAAAGCAGAGATTGACTTACACTATATTTAATTAAAGCGATGCTTCCATCTGAGCAATATCCAAAGTTGTCCTCAACACCGAATCAGGATTTAAACTGATGGAATCTATTCCTAATTCCACTAAGAAACGAGCAAATTCAGGATAATCACTGGGAGCTTGACCACAAATTCCGATTTTACGATTATATTCTTTAACCGTTGCGATCGCCATTTCAATCATCCGTTTCACCGCTTCATTCCGTTCATCAAAAATATGGGCAACCAAAGCAGAATCTCGATCTAATCCTAACGTTAATTGGGTTAAATCATTCGATCCAATTGAGAATCCATCAAACACCTGACAAAACTCATCAGCCATCAAAATATTACTGGGTAATTCACACATCACATAGACTTGTAACCCCTGTTGACCGCGAACTAACCCATGTTTTGCCATTTCTGCTAAGACTTTTTTCCCTTCTTCCGGGGTTCGACAAAAAGGAATCATCGGGATCACATTTGCCAGTCCCATTTCATTCCTGACCCGTTTTAAGGCTTCACATTCTAAGGCAAAAGCCTCTTGATATTTCGGGTCATAATATCGGGAAGCCCCCCGCCAACCAATCATTGGATTTTCTTCGGTAGGTTCAAATTGCCGACCCCCCAATAAATTCGCATATTCATTACTTTTGAAATCACTCATCCTTACCACCACAGGATTCGGATAAAAAGCCGCCGCAATCATACTAATTCCCTGGGCAAGTTTATCGACAAAGAAATCCGGTTTATGGTCATATTGTTCGGTTAATTGGGCGATTTCTTGTTTAACACTTTGATCCTCTAATTGATCAAAATGAATTAACGCTAATGGGTGAGTTTTGATATGATTGGCAATAATAAATTCTAACCGAGCTAACCCGACCCCATCATTTGGAATCGCCGACAATTTAAACGCTTCTTCTGGGTTTCCCACATTCATCATAATTTTAGTCCGGGTTTTAGGAAGATGGTCTAATACCGTTTCTTCCACCACAAAAGGAACTAACCCTTGATAGACTTTTCCTTCTTCTCCTTCTGCACAGGAAACCGTAATTTTATCACCAGTATTTAGGATTTCTGTGGCATTAATTGATCCGACAATTGCCGGGATTCCTAACTCCCGGGCAATAATCGCCGCGTGACAAGTTCTGCCCCCAGAGTTAGTAATAATGGCACTGGCTTTTTTCATAATCGGTTCCCAGTCGGGGTCAGTGCGATGGGTAACTAAGACATCTCCGGGTTGGAACTGATCCATGTTTTTAACATTAGTCATGATACAGGCTTTTCCCTGTCCAATTTTGTCCCCAACTGCCCGACCAGTAAGCAATACTCGACCTTTACCTTGCAATTTATAATTCTCTAATACCCGACCTGTTTTTTGAGATTGTACGGTTTCCGGGCGAGCTTGAACAATAAATAGTTCTCCGGTTAAGCCATCCTTTGCCCACTCAATATCCATCGGCGAATAACATTGTCGGACTTGGGAATAGTGATCCTCAATCATCACTGTCCATTGTGCTAATTTGAGAATTTCATCGTCTGAGAGGGCGTATTTTTTCTGTTCAGAAATCGGAACATTAATATTTTTGGTAGTTTGTCCCATTTCATAGACCATTTTAATCGCTTTTGTGCCTAAGCGTTTCTCTAAAATGGGTTTGAATCCTTCCCGTAAGGTGGGTTTAAAAACTAAATATTCATCGGGATTAACTGTCCCTTGAACCACATTTTCTCCTAACCCGTAAGCTGCCGTAATTAAAGCGGCATTTTTAAATCCAGTTTCCGTATCAATGGAGAACATTACCCCCGATGTAGCTAAGTCAGAACGTACCATTTTTTGAATGCCAACAGATAGGGCAATATTCAGATGATCAAATCCTTTTAAAGCCCGATAGGAGATGGCGCGATCGGTAAAAATAGAGGCAAAACATTGACGAGTTGCATTTAATAAAGCTTTACCCCCTTTAATATTTAAGTAGGTTTCTTGTTGTCCGGCAAAACTCGCATCGGGTAAGTCTTCGGCGGTGGCGGAGGAACGCACGGCGACATCGGTATTTTGACCGTAGCGATCGCCAAGTTTTTGATAAGCTGATAGGATTTCCGTTTCTAATTTTGGGGGAAATAAAGTATTTAAAATTAGCGATCGCGCCTGTTGACCACAATTACGCAGATTTTTCAGATCTTCGACATCCAACTTAGCAAATAATTGTCTGAGTTGTTGTTCTAAATTAGCATAAGTAATAAAATACCAATAGGCGTAAGCTGTAATTGCAAATCCTTGAGGAACATTAATGCCTTTGGGCTGTAATTGTTGAATCATTTCCCCCAAGGAAGCATTTTTTCCTCCTACCAAACCAATATCTTTAATTCCCACTTGATCAAACCAGAGAATTAAGGCTTGTTCTTTCTGTTGAGATACGGGTTTAAACGGTAAAGTTTTTAACATGGTTTAAATCTCTCCAAACGCAACGGACTATCTAATTGTTAGATAGGGTGTGTGTACTTTTGTTGCAAAATAAGTCTGTTGAGGGAAAAGGTTAGTTTTTTCTGTCTTTCGACAGAGTTAACGTTTCCTCTAAAATATGAAAACCCTTGATCCCCAATATTTAAACGTCGAGTTTTATTTTGTTATAGTTGGAGAGCAGGGGGTGGCTGACTCAATTCCTGGCGTTTAATTGTTCCTACTTTTATCTTATTTCGTCTGTGGGAAATCGACATCCCTCTTGGTAGAATAGTCTTAGTTACTTAAAGGAAAGAATGGCGACCTATCGGCTTCTGAGAGATAGTTTAAGAAACATTAAGTTTTTTTAGGAGGCGCGAATGAAAGTTAAGGAATGTTACAAAACCACGGAGATCTGGGAAAGCAACCAATGTCTGGACGCCATTTGTCCCATTGAGTTCATCCTGGAGTTAATCGGAACTAAATGGTCAATCTCCATCCTGCGGGAGTTATTTCGGGGACATCAACGCACCCATGAATTATTAGAATCCTTACCCGGAATTAGCACCAAAACCCTCACCGTCCGGTTGCGGGAGTTAGAAAAACATGGGTTAATTCTCCGCACGGTTTATGCTGAAATTCCTCCACGGGTAGAATATTGTCTAACCGATAAGGGGCGGGAACTTCAACCCATTTTAATCGCTTTAAAACAGGTGGGAGAACGCTGGTTAAAGGATAGCCACTGTGTTTGTCCCTTAGAATTGGGGGTTTAGGGAATTACGAATTACGAATTACGAATTACGAAAGCAAACTGTTCCGGTGTTCCCTAGTGCGTAGCGCTATAACAGAGTTTTCCAGTTCCTGTCGATAACCCGCGCTGAAATGGATTTCAGAACTAACATCGAACGTCTTTTTTACGCGATTGTTGAGATTAGATGATTAGAGAAATCCCGGACAGGGTGCGGGTTTCAGGATCATCAAATCTGATGTAGAATTCTGAGGGATATTGAATACTCAAAATAATCGCAATTCTTGACAAGAATGCTTTGCTAATGTTGTATCAAAAAAATTTATTTGGCTTGGCGACCATTATGCGTCCCCTGCTCAATTGGAGTTGTCGGTTATTGGGATTACCGAGTCTGAATGAGTTAGAAGCTAACCTCCTAGCAGAAACGATCAAGATTGAGCAGATGAAGCAACAGCAGAATGCTCTTTATCGTGTGATTAGCAAAATTCGAGCCTCTTTAGACATTGATTATATTTTTCGCACGACAACTAAAGAAACCTGTAAACTTTTAGGAGTGGAACGGATTGCCGTTTATCGTTTTTATGAAGATTGGGGCGGAGAATTTGTCAGTGATTTTGAATTTGCTGAAGCTGGTTGGATCGATCAGGAAAGTTTAGGAAAAAATACCGTTTGGATTGATACTTATCTTCAACAAAATCAAGGAGGGCGGTATCGAGACAATCAAACTTTGGTTGTTTCTGATGTGCTGAAGACTGAATTATCCCAATGTCATCTCGATGTTTTACAACAGTTTGGTATCCAAGCCTATGCAACGGCTCCTATTTTTACGAAACAAAAACTTTGGGGAGTTTTAGCGGCTTATCAACATTCAAAACCTCGGCAATGGCAAAATTCAGAGGTAGAATTTTTAGCTCAAGTTGCCACACAGTTAGGGTTTGCTGTACAGCAGGCCGAATTATTAGCTCAATCGGAACAAAAAGCCAAGGATTTACAAGAAACCAGCGAACAACAGCAGATTTTATTAACTGTAATTGCAGCAATTCGGGAATCTTTAGATTTAGATATTCTATTCAAAACCACAGCCAGAGAAGTTCTTAAAGCCCTTAATGCCGATCGCGTAGGAATCTTTCGTTTTGATCCAGAAACCAACTATTGTTCCGGTCAATTTGTTTCAGAGAGCGTTTTACCAATTTATGATTCTGCTTTAATTATTCCGGTTAATGATCGATGTTTTGGAGAAAAATATGCCCTTGATTATCAACAGGGCCGAATGCAAGTTTTAAACAATATTTATGAATCTGGGTTGAAAGATTGTCATCTTAAAATTTTAGAAAAATTTCAGATTCAAGCCCATATTGTTTCGCCTTTAATGAAGGGTGAAATACTCTGGGGATTACTCTGTATTCATCAATGCGATCGCCCCCGTCAATGGACACAAACCGAACTCCAATTTGTCAAGCAGTTAGCGGCTCAATTCAGTATTGCCCTGAGACACTCGGATTTATTAGTTCAAACTCGTTCCCAAGCCGAACAATTAAACCTAACCCTTAAAGAACTGAAAACCGCCAATTTAAAATTAGAAAACCTGGCTCGCAGAGATGGGTTAACGGGTATTGCTAATCGTCGTTATTTTGATGCCTTTTTGCACAAGACTTGGACAATAGCTAGAAACAATCATCAATATTTATCTCTGATTTTATTTGATGTCGATTATTTTAAACTTTATAACGATTTTTATGGACATCCCGCCGGAGATCAATGTTTAATTAATATTGCCCGATCCGTGCAAAAGATCCTACGCTCAACGGATCTTTTAGCTCGGTATGGCGGAGAAGAATTTGCGGTGATTTTACCCAATACCAGTCCGGATCAAGCCTATCGTGTGGCTGACAACATTCAGGCGGTGGTCAGAAACTTAACGATTTCCCATGTCAATCTTCCGACGGGAAAATCCATCGTTACAGTCAGTCAGGGAATTTCCAGTCAAATTCCCCGAGCGGATCAAATTCCCCAAGACCTCATCACCGAATCCGATCAAGCCCTCTATAGTGCCAAAAAACAAGGACGAGATCAATGGGTTTCCTGGGTGCAACCCTTATCAGTGATCAGTTAACAGTTATCAGTGATCAGTTAATAGTGATCACTGATCAGTTATGAGTTAACAGTCATCAGTGTAGAGACGTGCCATGGCGCGTCTGTATCAGTAATGGACAATAGACAACGCCCCAATCACTCATAAACGTAAAATTCTGTAACAATTATTACAAATTTAATCTTTTCTTCGGGATCACAGGTTAGGCTACAGATATGAAGACAAATTCAACTATCTGATCTCAATAGGAGGTCTGCAAATGGTATCCTCTCCTGTCAGAATTAATCCCGCACCGACTCCAGCCTATATTTGTCCCTACGATCGCACCTGTAGCTATTTGGGACAAGCGGCGGTTGAGTTAGATCTCGATGACAATGTGCTGGTGGTGTTACAACAACCCCGCAAAGTTGTCACCGTCTCAATTCCCGTCAAACTCGATAACGGTAAAGTTGAGGTATTAGCCGGACATCGTGTGCAACATTGCGATGTACTTGGCCCCTATAAAGGCGGTTTACGCTATCATCCTTCGGTGAACTTGGGGGAACTCTCCGCCCTAGCGATGTTAATGACTTGGAAATGCGCTTTATTGGGAATTCCCTACGGGGGTGCTAAAGGTGGCATTGGCTTTGACCCCCACCAATATAGTATTAATGAGTTAGAACGGATCACCCGTCGCTACGCGAGTGAACTGATTAAAGATATTGGGCCAGAAACCGATATTCCCGCGCCCGATGTGGGAACTTCCGCTCGAGAAATGGCTTGGATTATGGATACCTATTCGATGAACATGGGACGGGCCGTGTTGGGGGTGGTAACTGGAAAACCCCTATCTATTGGTGGGTCAAAAGGACGGGAAATGGCAACCGGACGGGGTGTGATGATTACCGTGCGCGAAGCCTTAGCCGAACAGGGCAAATCCCTCGAAGGTGCAGCGATTGTGATTCAGGGTTTTGGAAAAGTCGGCGCGGCGGCGGCGCAATTGTTTTATGAAGCCGGGGCAACGGTCTTAGCGGTTTCTAATGTCCATGGTGGGATCTATTCAGAAAATGGCCTAGATATTCCTGCCCTGCAAGCCTACGCAGCCCAAAACAATCATGATATTACAGGATTTCCTGATACTGAACCGATTAGCAATGCCGAATTATTAACATTAGCTTGTGATGTGTTAATTCCGGCAGCTATGGAAGATCAAATTACCGAAGAAAATGCCCATCAAATTAAGGCTAAAATGATCGCCGAAGCAGCGAATGCCCCGATTACGTTATTGGCGGATCAAATGTTAGAAGCTCGGGGAATTATGGTTTTACCTGATATTCTCGCTAATGCGGGCGGCGTGGTCGTCAGTTATTGGGAATGGGTACAAGGTCAATCCTTTGTCTTCTGGGATGAAGAACGGGTGAATCATGAGATGGAACACCTGATGGTACAAGCCTATTCTCGGGTGAGTGAGCGAGCCAAAAAACGGGGGGTTTCCATGCGATTAGCAGCCTATACTTTAGGCGTTGGTCGAGTGGCTCAAGCCTTAAAAGATCGGGGTTTGTATCCTTAATTAGTTTACGCTTAATCAGGACTTACACATGAGGCTCAAGAAACCGGGTTTCTGCGTAAGTCCTGATTAAGATGAAATTCGAGATGTTGCTGAAAAGTTTGTGTTAGCTAACTGGTATGACCCGAAAGTGACAATGCAATTTTTTAATGACTCTTGAACGTTTAACAAAGCAATTGGTTAACTTGGCTGCTAGTTTATCACTGGAAACCCTTGCCATTTTCTGTGCCAGGTATTGAGTTCGGAAAAAGCCGATGTTTGTGTAAAAAAAGACTAAAAAATAAGCTTGACAAAAAGCCTGAAGTTCTTATCTCCTAAAGGTTACAAGTCTTTGCGCGAGAGAAGAGACAGACGCCACCGCCCACCGCCGCCCACCGACTCCTCCGATCCGACGAACGCCACCAACAACGGGAAGTGGCCCACAGGGGCTGCTTCTCGATCATAAGTTAGGTCTTCGTAGTACAACCACTTCCCTTTTACGCGCCAACCGACGCGATCGCCAAACTTAAACCACAACCCCTGATTATACTTTCTTGTGCCTCCCAGACTCTGGTAAATTTCCTTCTGAACACTAAAACCAAACTTACCGTTACTATAATCCAGCCAAAGTTGGTTAATGGTGCGTAAATCTTCACAGGGTAAATTTTCTAGGTCTTCTGGGTCAAGCCATTGCCCTTCTTCCTTACGCACCGTTTGAAGCATCATACGATAGGTTTCTTGATCGGCTTCTTTCCACTGTTTATTTTTCAGATAGTTTTCTAACTGCTGATATCTTTGCTTTTGTAATGTTGTTTCAATTGTTAAATCAACTTTTATGAGTGATTCTTTGAGGCATTCATCGGCTAGTTTAACCGCTTCTTGATTCCCGATTTTTAATAATTTACGAATTAAATTAGTCGGATTAACTTGAGCGCAATACAGTAAAATTGTTTCCTTCCACCAGGAATTTTGCCAATGGTTTAGCAATAATTCTTCTTGTTTTTTTGTTTTGATTTCTGCTGCTGCTAAATAACCTTGAAAACTCAAATGAGCAAATTCGTAATTCTCATCATGCTTGACAATCAATTCGCTCACATCTACGATTTGATTCAAAAAATCCGAAGGGGCTACATTTGGAAAATCTAGGCTTTGGAGGTGAGTAGAAATCTGAGTTTCTAACGCCTGCCGTTCAACATTGGGCTGGTTCTGCACGACCAAAGCCAATGCCAGTTTTTGCAGCACCTGTTGACTTTCTGGGAAAGGCACTAACATATCAATGCCTCTATATCGGGGTCGGTCTTTAAGTTGTAGGGTGAAGATATCTTGATATAATTCGCTGCGTTGTTGTGGCAGTTGTTGACCCGCATAACTACGGTGCAGGTTTGCCATAATGTTCAATAGCAGAGGGTTTTTAGCTAAAATCTCTAGTTCGGGGCGTTGGTGAAGCTGTTCTAGGAGATTAGCAGCATTGTTGTCAGCTATCCGCTTAACTTCTGGTATCTTGCTCCCAGGCCTAGCACAGCGTTCTTGAGCGAAATACCATTGTCGGACGAATCGTTCTCTTTGGTTAGCATTGAAGGGTTTAACAAAAAGCTTGCAACTTGGTGGGTTTGCTGCAATATAATCTTTATAACCTGCGGGGCGTGAGGTCAGGATAAACACCGCTTTTTGATAATCCGTCATTTGCTTGTCAAGCCATGTACTGACAGGTCTACGCCATTCGGGTTTGACTTCATCAAATCCATCAAACATAACCAGCATTTTCCCGTCTTTTAGCTGTTTTTTTGCCCACTGGGGCGGTAATTTTAGGTTAGTCCCTTCTGGCAAACTAGGAATGTGATGCTTTTCAATCAGACTGGGTAAATCTAGGTTCTGTTCAGTGGCGATCACTTTTTGCCATTTGCGGAGGGGTAACAGGACAGGCAAAAATTCAGGTGCTTTGTATTGGCGATGGCGACGTTCAGCATAGGTAGAGGTAATATGCTTGAGTAGCGTCGTTTTTCCGTAGCCACCCCAAGCCAAGATTGCCATACGACTGTAAACGGGATATTGCTTAACTTTCGCTAATAAGTCCCAAATTGTCAGTTCATTTGGTGCGCTTCCCTGTATTAGTTCTGAATCTTCTCGACGAAAACCAGCCGGCATCGGCAGTTCTTCTCCACTGATTACTCTGAGAAAATCACCACTGAGTTCTAATGGGACAAAAACATCAGATAGTAGAGGAACAAATGACCCGCGACTGTAGCCTTCGGTGCGATATTCACAGCAAGCACTTCCCTGACAGCGCAAATACTTATCCTCTGTCCCCGCCAGTTGCCACTGAATCGTCTGATCCGCACTCTCCAACCAACCCATCAGGGAATCAACATCTTTCCTGCCCCGTTCTTGATAAACTTCTCGCAAGCGCGTCAAAAAACTTTCAGTATAAGCAGCCCAAACGCCTGTTACGACCATTACGGGAAACATCAACAACGCTTGTAGCCATTCTCTTTGGAGAAGAAAGGAAACAAATGCAAATCCACTTCCTCCGATCGGCATTAACTGAAGGAGGGTTTGGGTAAAGCCTTGAACAATTTTACGCGCCTTGGTTGCTTCTACTTCTCCTGATGCAGGCAGATTTTTCTCTGAATCTTGTGACCGTTGCTGATCGCTCATTTTTCCCCAGAATCAAGCTATTTTTTAACCAAGTCTTTCAGTTGCCTCACTTGTCGTTCTAACTCAGCCATCCGTTGGGTCAACGGTATGCTATCAACACAGCCGATGTATTGAGCGATCGCACTCCATCGAACTCACATTAACATAATATTTTTGATAATATTAAATAATCAGCGACATACCTTGACAAACACCTAATAGCACTTCCGCAAAAATGAGGATTTCAAGGGATTGAAATGATTGAAGGTGGTTTTAACCATTCTTTATCGAATTTTATCTTAGACTGAGTTTTCAATCTCCCATGTTATTTTATAAACCATGAATATTAAAAATCCACCACAATCATGGCTTTAAAGTTTATCTCCATTCCCCCTGAAACTGGCAAACCCCCTCAAGGCTTAATTGTGCTGATGCACGGTTGGGGAGCAAATGCAGAGGATCTCACCTCCCTGGCTCCGATGTTGCGTTTGAGCGACTATCAATTTATCTTTCCCCAGGCCCCCTTTCCCCATCCTCAAGCCCCGATGGGACGGGCGTGGTACGCCTTAGAAACCCCCGAATATGAAGGATTAGCCGAAACCCAACAGCAGGTTAAGGAATGGTTAGAATCCTTAGAAGCGAGTACCGGAGTTCCCCTGTCCCGAACTATTTTAGGGGGATTTTCCCAAGGGGGGGCGATGGTGTTGGATATGGGACGTTATTTCCCCTTAGCGGGTTTAATTATTTTAAGTGGTTATTTGCATTTTTCCCCCGAACCTTTAGACCATGATTTACCCCCGGTATTAATTGTTCATGGAAAACAAGATCCGATTGTGCCAATAGAAGCCGCCGGGCAAGCCAGGAATGCCTTTGAACAGTTGGGGGCAAAAGTTCAGTACCAAGAATTTAATATGGGTCATGAAATTCGACCCGAGGTTTTAGGCTTAATAAGAAGTTTTGTAATAGATTCGATACCACAATCAACCTAATAGCCTTAGTATAGAGATGGAGTTATCCATTAATGGAAACTCCGCCAGTCATAATCACAGCAAATGCAATTCACGGGAGGTTTAACTCATGGCAACCTTGACTCTATCCTCACCGAATATGGCAAATCTAACGGCCGATGATGTGGCGCAACTGGCTGCGCGTCTGGAACGAGATGATTATGATAATGCCTTTGAAGGACTCAATGATTGGCATTTGTTACGCGCGATCGCATTTCAACGTCCTGAGCTAGTGGAACCCTATGTTTACCTGCTCGACCTTGAAGCCTATGATGAAGCCTAACCCTTTATCGTCTTCAGGTGACAACTCGATTAACGAACAGAAATGATTTTGCCTTCCACCTTGAACAAGCATATTTTAGTTGGAATTAGTGGGGGCATTGCAGCTTATAAAGTCTGTGAAATTGTTTCAACTTTAGCAAAAGCTGGGGCTGATGTGCGCGTGATCTTGACCGAATCAGCCCAAGAATTTATTACTCCTTTAACCTTTGCGACTCTCTCCCGTCATCGGGCCTATACGGATCAAGAATTCTGGCAACCAACTCACGGCCGTCCGCTACATATTCAGTTAGGGGAATGGGCGGATGTTTTTTTGATTGCACCCCTAACAGCAAATACCTTAGCTAAATTAGCCTCGGGATTTTCCGATAATTTACTCACCAATACGGTTTTAGCCTCTAGTTGTCCGGTGTTACTCGCTCCAGCCATGAATCGGGAAATGTGGAAACAAATTTCGGTACAACGTAATTGGCAAACCCTATTTTTAGATCCTCGGTTTCATGGGATTGCCCCCAGCGATGGAATTCTTGCCTGTGATCTGCCCGCCACAAGCCCAGGCAATTCCTCTAAGCAAGGGGCTGGAAGAATGGCTGAACCAAAACAAATATTAGCTCATATTAATTCTTTATTAAATACCAAAGGTAAACGAGATTTAATTGGAAAACAGATATTAATTAGTGCGGGCGGAACCCGGGAACATCTTGATCCGGTGCGGTTTATTGGCAACCCGTCAACTGGTAAAATGGGACTGGCTTTAGTACAGGCGGCGATTCATCGAGGCGCCTCAGTCACCTTTGTCCATGGCCCGATGAATACGGAATTAGTCGCAAATTTACCCGAAGTGGAGTTAGTCTCCGTCACCAGTGGGGAGGAAATGTATCGGCAGATGCTGACAGGATTTCCCCAAGCGGATATAACGGTGATGGCGGCGGCCGTGGGGGATGTGAAACCGGCTGTTTATAGTCAGGATAAATTACCCAAGGCTCTTTTACCCACGGAACTGCCATTAGAACCTATTATTGATATTGTCGCAGAATTGGGAAAAATTAAACAACCCCATCAAAAATTAGTCGGATTTGCCGCCCAAACCGGAGAAATTGTTAGTCCGGCGGAAGATAAATTACATCGAAAAAATTTAGATGTTATTGTTGCTAATCCTATCGATTTACCTGATGCTGGATTTGGCAGTGAAACCAATCAAGGGATATTATTAAGTCGTCAGGGACAGAAGTTAGAAATTGGGGCTTGTAGCAAGTTAAACTTAGCCCATCAGCTATTTGATTTTATAGCAGACAATAGACAATTAACTGATAACTGATAACTATGCTAACACCTCATAATTCTCGGTTTTTAGCAAAAAATAGAGTTTTCCGTGTTGATGATCAGAGCAGTTTTGTTAAACAAACAGAAGCAGAATTGCAACAACAAAAGCTAGATTTTCAGGTAGTTAACCGAGCGCTGGCGGTATTAAGTGCTTGTACTCAAGCCGTGATTCGCGCTACCGATGAAATAACCCTCCTGCAAACCCTTTGCGAGTTAATTACCCAAGAAGCAGCCTATCGGATGGCTTGGGTGGCTTACGTTTGCCATGATCAGGTTAAAAGCGTCAAAGCGATGGCTTGGGCTGGCTATGAAGCCGATTATTTAGAAACCCTAAATATTACCTGGGCGGATACCGAGAGAGGTAGGGGCCCCACGGGACAAGTAATTCGTTCTGGACATCCGGTGGCCTGCCAAAATATGCTCAATGACCCCAATTTTGCCCCCTGGCGTGAAGCGGCCCAACAGCGCGGCTATCAATCCTCCTTAGTGCTTCCTATGTTTAATAATGGCGAAGTATTTGGGACTTTGAATATTTACTCCGCCGAAGCCTATGCTTTTAATCCCAAAGAAGTCGAACTATTAACACAACTTACAGATAGTCTGAGTTTTGGAATTATAGCATTACGCGCTGAACAATCCCTGCGAGAAAGCGAACAACGCTATCGTTTATTAGCGGAAAATATTAGTGATTTAGTGTGTCTTCATGATCGGGATCGTCGTTATCTCTACCTGAGTCCTTCCTGTGAATCTTTGCTAGGTTATGGTTATGACGAATTAATTGGAAAAGACCCGTATATTCTATTCCATCCTGATGACCGAGATCGCATTTCCGAAGAATTTCGCGCTGCAATTTTAGGTAAAAACAATATTTCTATAACCTATCGCATTAGTCAGAAATCAGGAAACTATATTTGGTTAGAAACTTTAACAAAACCAATTTTAAATGAGGCGGGTAAGGTCGTTCAAATTCAAACAACTTCTAGGGATATCACGGAGAGAATTTTAGTCCGAGAGCGTTTCAAATATGAAGCCCTACACGATACCCTAACGGGTTTACCTAATCGTAATCTCTTGATGGAAAGGTTGAAATTAGGGATTAACCGAATTCACAATTTTGAAGGCTATCACTTTGCCCTTTTATTTCTCGATCTCGACCGATTCAAAGTGATTAATGATAGTCTAGGGCATTTAGTAGGAGATCAGTTATTAATTGCTGTCGCCCATAAGTTTCAGTCAATTTTGCGCTCCACCGATCTTGTGACTAGAATGGGTGGTGATGAGTTTGTAATATTATTAGATGAAATTAAAGATATTCAAGAAGCAATTAGAGCGATTGAGAATATTTTTCAAGCATTAGCTTGCCCATTAATCGTCGAAGAAAGGGAAATTCATATAAGTACAAGTATTGGGATTGTGTTTGGGACAAAAGACTATATTCGAGCCGAGGATTTGCTCCGAGATGCCGATATCGCCATGTATCGGGCTAAAAAGAAAGGGAAGGCAAGATATGAAATTTTTGATCGAGAAATGCACGCGATCGCTATTAATAGACTACATTTAGAAAACGATCTTCGTGGAGCCATCAAGAAACAGCAATTTTTAGTGTATTATCAACCAATCATTGATATTTTCAATCATCGCCTAATAGGATTTGAGGCCTTAGTCCGTTGGCAACATCCCACTCGCGGATTTATTTCTCCCGCAGAATTTATTCCTTTAGCCGAAGAAACTAACTTAATTGTAGCGATTGATAGTTGGATGTTATCTACAGCCTGTCAACAACTCGCAACCTGGAACAAAAAATTTCCCAGTTGTCAACCTCTGAAGATGAGTATTAACCTTTCTGCTCAGGATTTTCGCAAAGTTAATTTAATCGAAGAAATTGATACTATTTTAAGAGAAACAGGTTTAGAAGGGAATACAATCACGTTAGAAATTACAGAAAGTATGCTCATTGAAGATATCAATAAAACCATAGATTTATTGACGAAAATTAAGTCTCGAAATATTCAGATTAGTATTGATGATTTTGGTACGGGATATTCCTCTCTTAATTATCTTCATCGTTTTCCTATAGATAATTTGAAAATTGATTATTCCTTTGTCAGTCAGATGCAGGAAAAAAACCGTAATTATCAAGTTGTTAGTAGCATCATTGATTTAGGTCATCACCTGGATTTAGTTATTGTGGCTGAAGGGATTGAAACAGCCCAACAAATGCAATGGTTACGAGCAATGGGTTGTGAATTGGGTCAGGGTTATTTATTTTCCAAACCTTTATCTCCTCAAGAAATTGAAATCAAATTTTTAAAATAAATATATAATACAGCACAGGTTGATCAGGATTGCGTGCGATCGCTTATTCTTCATCCGCCAAATAATCAACCCTCAAAACCACTTCTAAATTAAACGGACATTCATCAGGAAAAACATTAACTTTTAATTGAGTTTCTGTTGCTGCATCCCGACGCGCATCTTGATAACATTCTGCAAAAATTTCTTGACTGTATGCCTTTAAACTGGGGCTATCTTTAAACAAAATTAATAAACTTCGTCGATGCTCAACAATTTTACTCCTCCAACTTTGAGATCGTTTATTCGGTTGATATTTATATTTAAGTAAGTGCATTAACAAAACTGTTAAATTACTTTGAACAGAGCGTTTTTCACTCCTTCCCATACTTTCTAACTCGGCAATTAAATTTTGAAGATCAATCTCTTGAAATTGGTTATGATGTAATTGTTCTATAGTTTTCTGAATCCATAAATAATAATCTTGTTCATAAAGAGTTAAATCACTTGACTCTCTTTGAGATAACTGAGGATTCATAAAAAAATCACCTCTAAACACTCATGTCTTGTATAGTTTAACTTTTTTTGTTAGATGAGGAGCGATCGGTTATAATAAAACTAACCCTGATCCTATTTTATTATTTTTATTGAGATTGAAGGAGGTAGAATAATGGACAAGCCGAAATTCTGCAAAGGTCAAAAAGTTGGTGTTTATAGTCCCAATAGTGTAAGAATCATCTATGAAGTTGATAAAAGATGGTGGACAGGAGCTAGTTGGGTATATAACTTTGTACATTGTGATACTAAAAAGCCTGTTTATATCTATTTTTCTAATGGTGGTTTTACCCGATATCAACAGCAAGAAAGATGGTTACGTTTGGAAATCCCTCTAAAAAATTATCAATAGACTCTCCTGCCTCTAAATAGTCAAATAGCGTTTGTATGGGAACTCTTGTACCTATAAATACTGGAGTTCCCCCCCCCATAATTTCAGTAGATATACTAATTATAGATGAATTCTCAGACATGATTTTAGCCTCAAATTAGATTAATTGTTTAAGTATCGCTTATAATTATACTAACTCCATCCCTCCCCTTAACTATGATTCCCATTACCTTAGATGACAATAAACTTAAAGATGCTCTAAAACAGGCGATTCGAGAACTGATTCAAGAGGATCAAAAAATGATTTCTAATTTAATCGTGGAAGTCATAGAAGATATTGCTATTGAAAATGCGATTAAAGAAGGAAAAACCACTGAAACAGTTAATCTTTTAAATCCCTATCAAAAAACCGAAAAAAACTTAAAACTTAACGTAACTCTTAAAAAACCATCTGAACAGCAAGCTGTACAAGCGCTAGATGAATTTGACCAAGCGGTTAAGCAATTTTTAGAGGAAACAGATATAACACGGGAAGAATTAGCTGAAGCTTTAGATTTAAGTCAACCCTTAAAATGATGCACTTAGTTGTTGATGCTAATATTTTAATTTCAGAGTTGTTGAGGCACAGGGGGAAGGAGTTAATTCAAAATCCTTCTATAATTTTATATGTGACCGAATCTGTTTTATCAGAAACTTCTTATGAATTGAGAAAACGAATTAATGCTATTATTCATCGAAAAAGTGCATCTGAAATCATCGGTCAAGCATTATTAGAATCGGCACAAAATGTGATTAATACTAAAATTAATATTATTGAAAAATCAGTTTATATTCACCTGGAAACAGAAGCCAGAAATCGTATTCCTAGAGATCCCAACGATTGGTCAACGGTTGCTTTAGCATTAGTGATGAATGTGCCAATTTGGACGCAAGATTGTGATTTTTTAGGTTGTGGTTGTCCAACGTGGACAACAGAAACATTACTGACTCAACTTACAGTAGCGTAAATGATTACCAATAAAAATAAACCCGATTTCTTCAAGAAATCAGGTTTATGAAATCAATATTTGATAATTAACTAATTGCCAATTTTAGGCGCGGTCACTGAGAGGAATTTCCATTTACTCGGTTTAACTTCTGGCGTTTTTTGCGCTAAAGTCGGAACAGAATTACGAATTAATGCCGTTAACTGTGTGGTCGTCGAATCATAGACTTGAGTTAATATTTTGGGATATAATCCAATCCCAATAATCGGCACCAATAAACAGGCAATGATGAACACTTCCCGGGGTTCGGCATCTACCAGTTTTTCGTTTTTAACTAACTCTTTATTCTCGGGGCCGTAGAGAATTTCACGCAACATCGACAGCAGATAAATTGGAGTTAAAACCACTCCAATGGCGGCTAATAAAATCACAATGACTTTAAAAGTTGGGTTATAGGCATCGCTAGTGGCAAACCCAATAAACACCATTAACTCGGCTACAAATCCACTCATCCCCGGCAATGCTAAGGATGCCATACTGCAAGCTGTCCACATGGCGAAGACCTTTTTCATCTTGATACCAACACCACCCATTTCGTCCAACATTAAAGTATGGGTGCGGTCGTAGGTACAGCCGACTAAAAAGAATAAACTTGCCCCAATTAACCCGTGGGAAACCATTTGTAACATCGCCCCACTCATGCCAATATCGGTGAAGGATGCCATCCCAATTAACACAAACCCCATGTGGGAAATTGACGAATAGGCAATTTTTCGCTTGAGGTTTCTTTGGGCAAAGGAAGTGAAAGCGGCATAGACAATATTAACCACCCCCAAAATTACTAAAATCGGCGCAAATACCGCATGGGCATCGGGCAACATTCCGACGTTCATTCTTAGTAACGCATATCCTCCCATTTTTAACAGAATGCCTGCTAGTAACATATGGGCGGGGGCGGTGGCTTCTCCATGGGCATCGGGAAGCCAAGTATGGAGGGGAAAAATGGGTAATTTCACCCCGTAAGCTATTAGGAACCCACCATATAATAACAGTTGTAAATTCAGGGGATAATGTTTGGCGGCGATCGCTTGCATATCAAAAGTGACCGTATCCCCAAAGAATGCCATGGCCAGGGAACCCACCAAAATAAATAGCGAACCTCCTGCTGTATAAAGAATAAATTTTGTAGCAGCATAGAGGCGTTTCTTGCCGCCCCAAATCGATAGAATTAGGTAAACCGGAACTAATTCTAATTCCCAAACTAAAAAGAACAGCAACATATCCTGTACCGCAAAGACAGCAATCTGTCCGCCGTACATTAATAACATCAGAAAATAGAATAATTTCGGTTTGAGGGTGACCGGCCAAGCGGCTAAAGTCGCTAAAGTGGTGATAAATCCGGTCAAAATAATTAGGGGCATGGATAACCCATCGGCGCCCACTGACCAATTCAAATCAATTTGGGGAACCCAAGTATATTTTTCTACGAGTTGTAACCCTGGGGTCTGGAAATCGTATCCCGTATTAAAGCCATAAATGAGAATAGCAAAATTGATCAGTCCCACAATTAAAGCGTACCATCTCACCGTTTTTCCATCTTTATCGGGAATAATTGGAATCAGTAAGGCGGCGATAAGTGGAAATAAGATGGTAATTGTTAGCCAAGGAAAATGTTCCATAAATCAAGCACTAAATGAAGGAATTATTAAGCTATAGCAGGGGGAGGAGGAAGGAGGGCAGGGGGAGCAGGGGGAGCAGGGG
>NZ_LR734982.1:167241-279163 GCF_900009265.2 Planktothrix paucivesiculata PCC 9631
CCATTACCCATTACCTATTACCCATTACCTATTCGTAATTCGTAATTCGTAATTCGTAATTCGTAATTCGTAATTCCCTATTACCCAGTAATTCCTGAGAAGACAACGAAGCCAAGAACGGCTACAAATACAATCAGGGCATAGAATTGGGCGCGACCATTTTCGAGGTATTTTAAGCCTTCTCCGGTGACTAAGGTGACTAACCCGGTGAGGTTAACTGCCCCATCTACAACGCGATAATCAACTTCCATAACTTGTCGTGCTAATCGACGACTACCCCGAACAAATAGCACCTCGTTAATATCATCCAGATACCATTTGTTTTTGGAAAAATTGTACAGGGCTGGATATTTTGCAGCGATCGCGGCGGGATTAATTTTGCCAGCTAAATACATCAAATAGGCAATACTAATTCCAATTAAAGCAATACCAACGGAACTTCCAGCCATAATCAAAAATTCCGTTAATTCAAATTCCGCCAAATGTTCCTGAACCTGTTTCAAACTTTCGCCGGGGGCGTGGATAAACACTTCAAAAATATTATTAAACGGAGTTCCTACCAACCCAATAAAGACAGAAGGAACCGCTAATACCATTAACGGTAGAATCATGGAAATCGGGGACTCATGGGGATCGTGGCTATGGCCATGATCGTCGCCGTGGGCTAACTCGTCGGGATTCATCGCCCCAGGGCCAAAGGCAAATTGAGGGCCATTTGCTTCCGTTAACAGATTTTGTTGAATGGTGGTGTCATTCCCTCGGAATTTACCTTCAAAGGTCATGAAATACATTCGGAACATATAAAAGGCAGTCATTCCAGCCGTTAACCAACCGACTAACCATAAGACGGGGTTGGCGGCAAAGGCATTACTGAGAATTTCATCCTTTGACCAAAAACCCGCAAAGGGAGGAATACCGCAAATCGCTAAAGTCCCCACCAGAAAACAGGCGGAGGTAACGGGCATATATTTGCGTAACCCGCCCATCAGACGCATATCTTGAGCTAGAACGGGTTCATGGCCAACAACAGACTCCATCCCGTGAATTACCGAACCCGAACACAGGAATAACATGGCTTTAAAATAGGCGTGGGTCATTAGGTGGAATAGTCCGGCACTGTAAGCCCCGACACCCATGGCCATCACCATGTAACCCAATTGGGAAATAGTCGAATAGGCTAACCCTTTTTTAATGTCATTTTGGGTTAGGGCGATAGTGGCCCCCAAGAATGCAGTAAAGCATCCGGTAAAGGCAATAATATTCATCACGACCGGCAACCCTTCAAATACGGGGTACATCCGGGCGACCAAAAACACCCCGGCGGCGACCATCGTGGCAGCGTGAATTAAGGCAGAAATCGGGGTCGGGCCTTCCATGGCGTCGGGAAGCCAAACGTGCAGGGGGAATTGGGCCGACTTAGCAACGGGGCCCAAGAATACTAACACCCCTAAAAGGGTTGCTAAAACGACACTGAGGGAACCCGTTTCTACCGCTTGTTCGAGGCGTTCCCCCATTAATTCAAAATCAAAGGTATTGGTGGCCCAATAGATACCTAATATTCCTAAGAGTAAACCAAAGTCCCCAACTCGGTTGGTAACAAAGGCTTTTTGACAGGCATCGGCGGCGGGTTTGCGGTCGTACCAGAACCCAATTAACAGGTAGGAACACATCCCCACCAGTTCCCAGAAAATATAAACCTGAATCAAGTTTGGGCAAATTACCAGCCCTAACATTGAAGAACTAAATAAACTCAGATAGGCATAAAAGCGTACATATCCGGGGTCATGGGCCATATAACCATCGGTGTAGATCATGACCAGGAAGGCAACGGTAGCCACAATAGCCAGCATCACAGTTGCCAGATGGTCAATGGTATAACCCATCGTTAGTCTAAAGTCTCCGGCCGCTGCCCAGTCAATAATATAGGTGTAGGGAGCATGACCGTTGAGTTGACTCCAAAGCAGGGCAAAAGATAAGACCATTGATGCCCCTAAAGTTGAGACCAGGAAGGTTGAACAAACTTGTCTCAAATTGTTAGTGGCGGTGTTGAAAGAAATTAGCCCGACCCCAACCAGGGTTGCACCTAATAGGGGCAACACAGGAATTAACCAGGCGTATTGATAGAGAGGTTCCATAACTATGTCAACTTTATAGTTCTTAATGAACTTGCCAAAACTGTTGATAATTTTGACACAGAGTATGAACCTTATGGGTAAAAATTCCTGAAATCTTCGCAAAGCCAAAACTTGTAAATCGGTTTTTTGGCTTCGGCTGTCCCTGGTTTTTCACTTTTGGGATAAAATGCCTAAACAACGCTGTGGCAGGTCTGGCTCACTGATAACTGATAACTGATCCAGACGCGCCGTGGCACGTCTCTACACTGATAACTGATTAGTGATGACTGATAACTGATGATTGTTTAGATAATTTGTCATGAAGCCATCAAGACGGCGACGTAAATCTTCTCGACCTTGGAAATGTTCGAGTCGATAGACAACCTGACCTTGATCAAAAATCATCAATGTCGGTAAAGTTTGGAGGCGGTAGGTACTCGCTAACTTTAAACTTTGATCGGCATTTACGGTCACTAGCTTGATTGTGCCTCGCCAGTCCTGCTGGAATTGACTCAGTTGAGGCATAATCAGCTTACAAATTCCACACCAAGGCGCCCAAAAATGTACTAAAACCGGAGAAGAAGATTCCAGAACTTCTTGAGTAAACATCTGCTCATTGATCGACAATAGCATCATCTCTCAAATTTTATTAATCACTGTTTTTATATCCTTGGGATCATGCTACCAGTCTACGTTACCTGTTGCACGCATTAATAAGGGATGAATTTGCCAGAGTAACAGGATAAAAATACCGACTCCTAAATAAGACCATCGGAAAAACTCTTTTAATTCAAGGGTTTGGCGACCTTGGGCGATCGCTAAAAATGGAATCACAGAGGTACGAGATCTCACGGTTTCAAAGGATTTGCCATAACGGGCCAACAAACGCCGATCACCATGCCACACGGCAAATAAGTGATGCAAGATCAGCCCCAGGGAAGTTAACAGGGTGAAACTTGTCCCTAACCACAGGCTATGACCCACACACCAAATTACTTGACCCACCATTTGTGGATGTCTGGTAATACGGATAATTCCAGTTTCATAGAGATGGACTTCCGGCTTTTGAATGGCGGCAATTTCTAATAAATTAAAGGTGGCTGGATAGAGAAAAATAAATGAAATTGCTGATAAGATCCAAACTATCGGTTTAACCACAACTCTATCCTGTACCATCCAAAGTTGTAATCCATCGTAACGATGATTAAAAAAGTAGATAATTAGAACCGTGGCAAAGGGGATACTCACTAAAGCAAATAAAACTCGATAAGCCCGCGCCCCAATTTTTGATTCTCCCCAGGGTCGCAGGGCTGCTAAACCACTATGGGCGATCGCAAATCCCAAAATTAACCCCAACATCACAAAATGGCTAGACGTTAGCCAATACTCAGACATTTTGACCTTTTCTCCATTAATAATAAAGTTAATTTCAATTACCCTTCATCGTTGCAGTATGCTGAAAGAACTTGATCCCCCATCCTAAAAAGTCATCACGCTTCCTTATTTTACCGAGGTTGAGGAATATGTCTGACCTTCCATTCACTTTAGATCAGTTACGCATCCTCAAAGCGATCGCGGCTGAGGGTAGCTTTAAACGCGCTGCTGATAGTCTTTATGTCTCCCAACCTGCCGTTAGTCTCCAGGTGCAAAACCTCGAGCGACAGTTAAACGTGCCACTGTTTGACCGGGGAGGACGTCGCGCCCAACTGACCGAAGCTGGTCATCTACTCCTGAGTTATGGGGAAAAGATTTTGTCCCTATGTCAAGAAACCTGTCGGGCCATCGAAGATTTACAAAATCTGCGGGGGGGAACTTTAATTATTGGGGCCTCTCAAACCACCGGAACCTATATGTTACCCCGGATGATTGGCTTATTTCGAGAAAAATACCCCGATGTTTCAGTCCAGTTGCACGTTCATTCCACCCGGCGCACCGCTTGGAGCGTGGTAAATGGACAAATTGACTTAGCCATTGTCGGGGGAGAAATTGCCCCTGAATTGATGTCCGCTTTAGAAATTGTTCCCTATGCGGAGGATGAACTGGCGTTAATTGTTCCTACTTCCCATGAATTTGCCCAGCGAGAAACGATTTTAAAAGAGGATTTATACTCGTTAAAATTTATTAGTTTGGATGCTCAATCAACGATTCGGAAAGTTATTGATCAGGTTTTAACCCGGTGTGAAATTGATACGAACAACCTGCAATTAGAAATGGAACTCAGTTCGATTGAAGCGATTAAAAATGCAGTTCAGTCCGGGTTAGGAGTTGCCTTTGTTTCCACATCTGCCATTGAAAAAGAGTTGCAGATGGGGGTAATCAAAAGGGTTAAAATTGATCAGGTGATTGTCAAACGGACGTTATCGGTGATTTATAATCCGAATCGCTATCGATCCAAAGCCGCCGAGGCATTTACTAATGAAATTTTACCCAAATTTGCTAGTCCCGATTTTAACAAACATAGCATTGATATCCAATACCCAACGGAATACACGGCTTTACCTTTATCAGATTAATTTTATCATAATTTTTTCAACCTTTTGGATTAAAATTAGCTAAAATAATCTGATTTTTGATTCTATTTTTGCTCAACTATTTACCCACTCTCACAATGACAGATGTTCCTTTTACCTTAGATCAATTACGCATTCTCAAAGCGATCGCGGCTGAGGGAAGTTTTAAACGGGCGGCGGATAGTTTATATGTTTCCCAGCCCGCTATTAGTTTACAAGTCCAAAATTTAGAACGACAGTTAAGTGTTCCTTTATTTGACCGGGGAGGACGTAGAGCTAAATTAACAGAAGCAGGACATCTTTTATTAAATTATGGCGAAAAAATCCTAAGTTTATGTCAGGAAACCTGCCGCGCTATTGAGGATTTACAAAATCTACAAGGGGGAACCTTAATTGTCGGGGCATCCCAAACCACGGGAACCTATTTACTCCCCCGGATGATTGGTTTATTTCGCGAAAAATATCCCGATGTGGCGGTACAACTGCACGTTCATTCGACTCGACGCACGGCTTGGAGTGTGGCAAATGGACAAATTGATTTAGCAATTGTTGGGGGGGAAGTACCACCGGAATTACAAGATGCTTTAACAATTCAACCCTATATTGAAGATGAATTAGCCTTAATTATTCCCCCTTCCCATCCCTTTGCCAAATTAGACAAAATTCAAAAAGAAGACTTATATCAATTGGAATTTGTGGCCTTAGATTCTCAGTCTACTATTCGCAAAGTCATTGATCAAGTTTTAACCCGAGCAGAGATCGATCCACGCTGTCTAAAAGTCGAAATGGAGTTAAATTCTATTGAAGCAATTAAAAATACCGTACAAGCTGGATTAGGTGCTGCTTTTGTTTCGATTTCAGCCATTGAAAAAGAATTAGAAATGAAGGTTTTGCACCGCATATTAATTGAAGATGTGGTAGTTAAAAGAATGCTTTCGGTTATTGTTAACCATCATCGCTATCAGTCCAAGGCATCTGAGGCGTTTAGTCGAGATATCTTACCCTTGTTTACAGCCCAAAACTGGACATTAAACACCCATAATTTTTCCTCAACTACATCTAAAAAACCGATTAATATTGAGACGTTTATTTCTCCTACGGATTTTGAAGAAACTCAAGACCTATAGCAATCTTATTTGAGTTGTCTTGATCAAAAGGGAACGGGGAATAGGGAACACCGGAACAGGGAACACCGGATAATACTTCTGACTGTTTCATATCAGTATTAAAATGTTACAACCTCCGTTTTTAATTTTTTATCAGCAGTAACACTATGAAAATTTACTGTACTCGTCCGGGCTGTGTGGGGGCTGATCGCAATAATTTTACCGATTTAGATGATCAAATGACCCTCAAAACCGTACAGCAAAAATTCTGTACCACCTGCGGAATGCCTTTAATTTTAGATGGTCGTTATCTCCCCGAACTATTATTAGGACAAGGGGGATTTGGTACGGCCTATTTAGCCAAAGATCGGCGTTCTCCGGCTCTGAAATCCTGTGTGGTTAAACAATTTAAACCCTCATCGGATTTAAACGCTCAACAATTAGCAACGGCCCAGGTTTTATTTGAAAGAGAAGCTCATGTTTTGGAACAATTAGGCAATAAACATCTCCAAATTCCTGATTTATTTGCCTATTTTCCCTTAGAAGCTCCTGGATGGCAAACCTCAAAACCAGAATGTTTTTTTTATATTGTTCAAGAGTATATTAATGGGCAGAATTTAGAAGCTGAACTAAATTCAAAAGGAGAATTTTCAGAAGTAGAAGTTAGGGAAGTTCTCCAGGAAGTGCTGAAAATTTTAGAATTTGTTCATGATCATGATGTGATTCACCGCGATATTAAACCCTCTAATATTATGCGTGATCGCCAAGGTGTTTTACATTTATTAGATTTTGGGGCGGTTAAACAAGTAACCCAAAGTCCCGCAGGAACATCGACCGGAATTTATTCTTTAGGGTTTGCACCTCCTGAACAAATGCGAGGTCATACCGTGTTTCCTTCCACGGATTTATATGCGTTGGCGGTGACTTGTATTGTATTATTAACAGCAAAAGATCCTCAAGATTTATTTGATAGTTATAGTAATCAATGGAACTGGAAACAATTTGTTAGGGTTTCCGATGAATTAGCTAATATTTTAGATAAAATGTTATTATCTACTCCCAGCGATCGCTTTGGTTCAGCTACTCAAGTTTTAACCGCCTTAAACACTCCCCAAATTCCATCTATTCCCCAACCTCCTCCAATTCCTTCTCCTGCTATTTCTCCTCCTGTAACTCCCGTTCAACCTTTAACAACAACTCGTTCTTTTTCTACCTTGGAATTGTTATCCAATGCCGCCTTTGTGGGGTTTGAAGTTGGGGTTTTCGCCAGCTTAGGATTTGCTATATTTAAAGTATTTAATTTTAACCTTATTGTTTTATTAATTATCGGTTTAGTCACGGTCACGGGATTAATATTTTCCCTGTATCATCGTCGGATCGAAGCTGGATTAGATTTTATCATTATCCCCTTAATTTCTATAGGAGTTTTATACTTTATCTTATTAAATTTAGACTTTTATATAATGTTAACTATAGTACCTTTAATTGTGGCTGTATTTAGCGTAGCTGTAACTACTTTATTCCGCTTAATTTATCTCCTACTTAAACGAATTTTATAAACTAAGCAATTATTCAAGGAATGATTCGAGATGGTTTGTTTCTTTTATTCTATTCCTTAAGTAATATTATATCAATATTTGCCCCGACAATCCTACAAAAATGCTAAAATTTTCCTGAACATGAAAAACCCTTAAAAGTTATGGCTCAAAAAAATGACACTACAACTTTAATCCTAGCCTTGCTGATTACCGGAGGATTAATTGGTGGTGGAATTTGGTGGTTTACTCGCAATATGAAATTGCCCACAGTCTTAAATTCTAATCCCTCTCCCTCTAGTTCAATTCCACCTAAACCCGCCCCAATTCCACCCACCTCTGTCCCTCAAACCCCAACGAATAATTTTAAAACCTTTGCTGAAGTTCCTAATGTTCCGAATGGAGTCTTTACCTATGGCGGGAGTACCACTTTTGCACCTATTCGTCAAGGAATTAATCCAGAAATTCAAAATGTTTTGCCTCAATTTCAATTACGATATTTTCAAAATCCTAGTCAATCCCCAGGTTCAGGAAGTGGGATTAAAATGTTAATTGATAATCAAATTACTTTCGCTGAATCTTCCCGATCCTTAGAGGAATCAGAATATCAACAAGCCAGACAAAGGGGCTTAAATTTAATCGAAGTTCCTATTGCTATTGATGGGATTGTAGTTGCAGTTAATCCCAACTTAAATATTCAAGGATTAACCATTAATGAATTAAAACAAATTTATACAGGTAAAATCACTAATTGGAGTCAACTCGGAGGCGAAAATGTTCCCATTGTTGCCTATTCTCGGACTAAAGAAGCTGGAGGAACAACAGAATTTTTTATTACGAATGTATTAGGAGGAGAAAGTTTTGCAGAGACGATAAAATTTATTCCTACCACCACAGAAGCCCTAAGAGCGATCGCTAATAATCCTGGGGGAATCTATTATGCTTCCGCCCCAGAAGTGGTCGCCCAATGTACGATTAAACCCATAGCCATAGGTTTAACCTCTGGAGCTTTAATTCAACCCTATAAAAACCCCTTAATTCCCCCTGAAAATTGCCCTCAACAAAGGAATCAAATTGATCCTGTTGTGTTTAAAAATGGAGCCTATCCTCTCACCCGACGTTTATTTATTATTGTTAAGCAAAATAATCAAACTGAACAACAAGCTGGAGACGCCTACACTCAACTTTTATTAACCTCTCAAGGTCAGGATTTAATTGAAAAGCTGGGATTTATTAGAATCCGTTAAGTTTTCCGCGCTGGGTATGTTTCTATCTGTTAACCTAAAGGTTGATCCCAGAAAAAAATGTTACAATAGAAGTTAAGCATCAATTGATAATCCGATGTCACAAAAAAATGAATCTCTAATCTTATTTTTAGCACTCCTGATTACGGGGGGCTTATTAGGGGCGGGTTATTTTTTATTTTTCGGATTTTCTCCTAAACCCCTATTAAATTCAAATAACCCCTCTGCAACTTTACCCCCAACGTCCTCATCTAATATTGCGGTTGGGTCGATAGAAACTCGCATGAGTCAAGGGGAAAAAGTTTTAATTGCTTCACGAGATTTAGCTCTCAAACAGTCAGGAGTTGAGGCTTTAGCTTCCCGTCAATATCAGAATGCGGTTCAACAATTTAATGCAGCATTACAACAAAATAAAAACGATCCTGAAGCCTTAGTTTATCGAAATAATGCTCAGATTCTACAAAATAATCAGCCCTTTTATACTATAGCAGTATCTATTCCAATTGGAACTTCCGTTAATACCGCCCAGGAGATTTTAAGAGGAGTTGCTCAAGCTCAAATGGAAGTTAACCAAGGGGGAGGAATTGCCGGAAAATCATTAAATGTGATGATTGTCAATGATGATAATAGTCCTGAAGTGGCTAAAGAAGTGGCTCAAAAGTTAGTCGCTAATTCAGAAGTTTTAGGGGTAATTGGTCATTTTGGCAGTGATACCACCCAAGCCGCCGCACCGATTTATGAAGCCGGACAATTAGTTTTAATTTCCCCTACAAGTACATCAACAAATATTTTTAATGCGGGAAACTTTATTTTTAGAACAGTTCCGAGCGATCGCTTTGCTGGAAGTAGCTTATCTCGATATTTACTAAATACTTTAAACCTAAAAAAAGCGGTTATATTCTTTAATAGTGCTAACCAATATAGCACATCCCTACAAACCGAATTTACCACGGCTTTAAGTGGAGACGGGGGGGAAGTAGTCAGCGTTTTTGATATTGCAAAACCCGATTTTAACCCAGTTCAATCTTTAGAACAAGCTCGCCAACAGGGAGCCGAAGTAATTGTTTTAACCCCCGATTCTTCTACTATTGAACAGGCGTTACAAGTGGTGAGAATTAATCGGAGACAGTTACCTTTACTGGGCGGAGATAGTCTATATCGACCGGAAACCTTGAAGGTGGGAAGCGATGCTGTGGGGATGGTAATTGCCATTCCTTGGCATATTTTAGCTAATCCTAATTCGGCTTTTGCTCAAACAGCAAATCAACTCTGGGGAGCAACTGTGAATTGGCGCACCGCCACCTCCTATGATGCTACAAAAGCCTTGGTTGCTGCTATTAGTAAAAATTCGACCCGAACCGGGGTTCAACAAGCACTTTCCGCCCCGGATTTTACGCCCCAAGGAGCAACGGGGGTGATTCGGTTTTTACCCTCGGGCGATCGCAATCAACCCTTACAATTAGTCACCATTGAACCGGGAAATCGTGCAGAATTGGGTTATGATTTTGTTCCAGTTCCTTAACCGCAATTAAAACAGTTGATTTACACTCAAATTAAATTCAGGAAAAGCACCCAGAGTTAAGGTTTGTTCTACTGTAAAAAACTGAATAGATTGATAACCGTTAGAAGATAGATGATTAATATAATTATACGGAATACCGGAGCAGGGAAATCCCCACACTTAAAAGTAGGGGATTTGTACAATAACTTATTGAAAAAGCCAAAAGTATTGTCCCTACTCCCTGATTTGATTAGTAAGCTAATCCCACCAACCTAGCACTTAAATCCCACATTTTTTTCCCTTTTTCATCATCGCTGGCTTGGGGAGACACCTTCTGCACAAAAGACTGGCGATTTTTCTTCTGACGATTTCCCCAACTCCAATACATTCCCGACTGTTTATATTCAGGATCGGCTACCACCATAGCAACGCGATCGCCCGATAACTCCTCAGTAACAAATCCCCCAGTAATATATTTTTGAAATAGGGGAAAAATCTTTTGGAATAGGGGATAATGATTGCGGAATAAAGCCGTTGTTGCCACACAACCCGGATAGAGAGAAGTAAAAGTAATCCCCGTCGAATCATGGTAACGGCGATGTAATTCTCGCATCGTTAAAACATTACAAACCTTACTATCTTTATAGGCTTTAACTGGTTCAAATTCTTTACCATTAATCATCGTAATCGGATCTTTAAACCCTTGTTCAAATCCTTCGAGATTGCCTAAATCTGGACGGGGAGGAATTTTACCTCCTAACTCATCGGGGTTGTGGGTGACAGTCCCTAAAATCACCATTCTGCGATCGGGATAGGAGGAGCGCTTCATATCCTCTAACATCACATTGCAGAGGTAGAAATGGCTTAAATGATTGGTCGCCACCGTTAACTCATAGCCCTCTGGACTCCATAGGGGCTCCTTAATTAAAGGCATATAAATCGCCGCATTGCAGACCAAGGCATCTAACGAGCGACCCAGAGACCGGAAATTAGCCACAAACTGTTTTACACTGGCTAAGGAGCCTAGGTCGATGGGAAGAACTGTATAGCTATCCTTAGACATTCCCAGGGATTGAGCCGCCTGTTCCGCCTTGACTAAATCCCGACAGGCCATCACCACATACCAACCCTTTTCGGCTAAGGCTCTAGCGGCTTGCAAACCAACGCCCGAAGACGCTCCCGTAATCACAACTGTTGCTTGATTAGCCATGAAATTTTAACTCAATTTACTATTGTTGACTCTTTCTAGGATCTCATGTTTTAACACCCTGAGTCACTATTTATGGTTGGGTATCAGTTCGGAATTAGTCACTAATGCGCCATCTTCCATGTGAATGATCCGATCGGCAACATCTAAAATTCGGTTATCATGGGTAACAATTAAGATCGTACAACCCTGTTCTTTGGCTAAGGTTTGCATTAAGTTAACCACATCTCTCCCCGAGTGACTATCCAGGGCGGCGGTGGGTTCATCGGCTAAAACAATGGGGGGATGACTGACTAAGGCCCGGGCGATCGCAACTCGTTGTTTTTGTCCTCCAGACAGATTATCAGGATAATAATTTAATCGATCTGTTAACCCGACTTTATCTAACATAGCAGTTGCTTTTTGTTGTATTTCTGAACGAGAAAATTTATCCTGAACTTCTAACCCCATTTGCACATTTTGTAAGGCTGTTAAACTTTTGTGTAAATTATGAGCTTGGAAAATATAACCTGTATTTCGTCTGGCTTTAACTAACTCTCCTGAACGCGCACCTAGGAATTCTCTTCCTAATATATTTAAACTTCCCGACTGCACAGAACGTAACGCCCCAATTAAGGTTAATAATGTGGTTTTTCCCGAACCCGATGGGCCAGTCATAATCACAATTTCACCAATGGTAATTTCTAAGTTAATATCAAATAACACCTGTTTTTGTAATTGACCATGACCAAAATAATGGTCTAAATTTTGAATTGCGATGGCTGTATTGGTTTTTGTGGAATCTTGGATATCTTGAGTTTGAGTTTGCATGGAGTTAACCTAAAAATGGATATTTTTTTAGAAACGAAACGGTTAATTTTACGGCAGTTTACTGAACTGGATACTGATTTTTTGTGGGATTTAGATAACGATCCTAGGGTGATGAAGTATATTAATGGTGGACATTGCACACCTAAAGAATTTATTCAGACTGAAACATTACCGAGATTTATGGAATATTATAGCAGATATTCATATTTTGGGGTATGGGCTATTGTTGAAAAAGCCACCGGAGAGTTAATCGGTTGGGTACATTTTTTCCCCGCCATTGATCACCCTTTTGCCAGGGCGTTAAATCTGGTACAACCCAATGAAATTGCGTTAGGATATCGGTTGATTTATAACAGTTGGGGAAAAGGATACGCAACGGAAGCCTGTCAGATTTTAGTAGATAAAGGGTTTTTAGAATGGGGAGTAAAACGAGTTATTGCTTGGGCATTAGTAGCTAATCAAGGTTCAATTCGAGTTATGGAAAAGCTAGGATTAACCTTAGAAAAACAGTTTAGATTTAGTGAACATCAACTCCCCTATTTTAATTTTGAAGAACGTTTAGCTGTTAAATATAGTCGGGGTAGATCGGAAATTCCTCCAGAAACCAGGTTTTTCCGATAACTTTTCCATAGCTGACTTTATAATCTATAATAGATATTATCAAGTCTAGCTGGAATCAAACTGATGTCAAATCAAAGTCTATACAGTATTAGTCTGGAAAATCAAGATATTATTATTAAATTTAATCGAGAGATGGTAAATTTGGAGTTATTAACTCAATTTTTAGAATATCTTGAGTTAGAATCAATTCGTAATCGTAGTCAACTGACAGCAGAACAAATAACTAACCTGAGTCAAGAAGTTAATCAAGAAGTTTGGGATACCTTAACGTCCAAGTCTTGGGTTAGTTAATTATGTTAACTCAAAAGCCGATTATTGTTGATACCAATATATTGTTTTCTGCATTGCTTAGGGAAAATTCTCGTTTCAGTGAATTATTGCTAACTTCAGAGTATGCGTTTTTTGTTTGCGAACTTGTATTTGTAGAACTATTTAAGCGCAAGGAAAAAATTATTCAACTTAGTCATTTAACCGAAGAAGAAATTATTCAAATCTATTATATTTTGCTAAAACACCTTCATCTCTATAAAGAAGATTTAATTACTTTAGAATATCGTAGAATAGCTTACGAACTATGCCAAGGTGTTGATGTGAGTGATACCCCTCATGTAGCATTAACACTGCAATTGAATGGATTATTATGGACTGGAGATAAAAAATTAAAACTAGGCTTAAAAAATAAAGGATTTGAACAATTTTTTGAACTCAAATAAATATCAACCCCGTTTTTTTACTCCTCATTCGCAACCAGACACTTATAAGTAAGAATCAAAAGATATCGGCAGGATCGGCGGCTTGTAATTTACGAGTGGCGATCGCACCAGATAACATACACATAATAATCGTTAATACTAACACTTGAATTGCTCGAAATAAGGTCATATATAACGGTAAATTTGTGGCTTGTCGGGTTAACCGATATAAGCCTACAGAAATCGTAGCACCAGGGATAAAACCTAATATTGCTAAAATAATTGCTTCTTCAAAAACAATCCCTAATAAATAAGCATTTCTAAATCCCATGGCTTTGAAAGTAGCATATTCTGGTGTATGGTCAGCAACATCTGTCGCCAGAACTTGATAAACAATAATCACCCCAACAACAAACCCCATGGCTGTCCCTAAACTAAACACAAATCCAATAGCTGTATTTTTCGACCAATAATCCTTTTCAAAGGCTAAAAATTGTTCATTAGTTAAAACTTTTACATCTTTGGGTAAATAATTTTGTAGGTCTGTTGCGACTTTTTGGACATCATAACCCGGTTCAACTTTAACCAGTCCAGCACTAATTCCCCCTGGTTTTCTTCGGGGAAATAATCGTAAAAAATTGCGATCGCTAGTTATTAATGTTCCATCCGCCGCAAAGGAAGCCCCAACTTTAAATAATCCTGCAATTTTGAGCGTGCGTTTTTCTAATTCCGTACTAACAATTTTACCCTGATCAACTTTAGCAATAACTTCTTGATAATCTCCTCTCGAAGAACGATCAAATAAAACCTGGTCAGGGAGTTTAATCACGTCTAAATTTTGTTGAACTTCGGGTAAATTAAAAACGGACTGACGCGGATCAAATCCGATGACTAAAATGGCTGTTTTTTTCCCAGTTTTGGGGTTTTTCCAGTCAGAAAAATTAACATATAAAGGTTCGGCGGATTTCACCCCCGGAACATCCATTGCTTGATATAAACGCCGCCGGGGTAAGGTTGATAAATTAACTAAATTTCTGGCTTGGGGACTAATAATAAAAATATCCGCATCTAAATGATTATGCAATCTGGTATTACTATCATATAATGCTGTTTGAAATCCTAATTGCATAAAAATTAAAACATCAGCAAAGGCAATTCCTGATAATGCCACTAACATCCGGGCTTTATCATGACTTAATTGCAACCATCCCAACGGTGTTCTATTTATTAATCTTTGTATAAATCCAATCATAATTTAGGATGTTGAGAGTTGACTAATAACTGATAACTGATAATTAATAACTAATTAATCTCCAAAAATAACGATTTCAGGAATTAGATAGAACTCCCGATTATCAATTCCGATCCACCAATTTCCTTCTATTTTCTCCCAGGTTAACTTACCGTCTTGGGGAGTAGTAACGCCATTCTTGTCAAAATTCAAAATCCGTTCCTGACGTTTATTGGTTGCTTTGTTGACGCTCACAGAAGCCGATCCCGAATCACCCCGCAATACACCAAATTCACATTCTTTATCAAAAATTGCCTGATTTGCCGAACATTTAACCGTCCCAGTTGCATCATAGTTAGAGGTACTATAAGAAGAAGTTAAGACCTGATTCGGGTAGGGATCTAAATCCTGTAAACTCCGAACTGGGTTTTGGGCATTTGCTGGCATCCCGCTTGTGATCGCCATTGAAGTCATCACAACCGTTAGTAAGGGGTGGAACTTTTTCATATTATTGTACTGGGCTAATAAAACACTTTGAGTTTACTATAAACCTCCCAACATTCGCAAGGCTGGATAATTAATCTTTAACGCCTCAATTTTGAATTTTAACTTTAACCTGTAAATTAGTTAAACTCTCGGCTTTTTTGCTAGAAGTTTCATCTAGTTTAACTCTAACTTCGATAACTCTAGCATCAATATTTGTGGTCGGATCAATATCTAAAGCACTTTGTTTTTTGACTCTTAATCCAACTTCTTCAACTGTACCTTTTAAGGGTTCAGGTAACGCATCAGCAGTAATAGTTGCAGTTTGTCCCGAATGTATTTTGGGAATATCGCTATCATAAACTTCAGCAACGGCATACATTTGTTCCGTTTGTCCCAATTCGATAATACCTTCTGAAGAAATTAGTTCTCCGGCGTGGGTATTCACCTCAATTACTCGGAAAGACGCGCCATGGCTAGTCTCTACAGGTGATCGCACATAGGCCTGTTCTAAATTAGCTTCGGCTTGTTTAACAGAGGATTCAGCCTTGGCTAACTCACTTTTAGCTAACTGGACATCGACGGGACGAACTTCGCTCACCGCCGTTAAAGTAGCTTCCGCCTCAGCAATTTGTAGGTCTACGGTGGCGATGGTGCGGCTAAGGTTAGCTTGGGCTTCTCGAATTTGTTCAGCGCGGCTGCTAATAGTTTCGTTGAGGTTGGCTTGGGCTTCCTGTAGGCGTTTGCGACTGGTTTCGGCCTGCAAACATTGACTATCGCGATCTTGGGCGGATACGGCCCCATCCTGATATAAATTGTCGTAGCGTTGACAGTTAGTTTCGGCGTTGTTCAGTTCCGCTTGAATGCGGTCTAGGGTAGCTTTTTGGGCGCTGCGTTCTCCCCGCAGTTGGGCTTCTAGGGTGGCAATGGTGGCCTTTTGGGTGATAATTTGCCCCTCTAACTCCGCTTGGTTGCCCTGAAATCGGGCTTTTTGGGCTTGAATATCCCCCTGTTTCGCCCCGGCTTGAACTTGCTCTAAACGGGCTTGGGCGACTTCTACTTCGGTTTTAGCTTGTTCTAGGGCCGCTTGTAGCCGATCTCGACTATCCAAAATAGCGATCGCTTGTCCCCCCTCTACCAAGTCTCCCTCTTTCACCAAAAGTTGATCGACCCGACTCCCTTGGTTGGACTGGGGGGCGGATAGTTTAATAATTTCTCCCTGGGGTTCTAACCAACCTAACGCCGTAACGGTTTTTACCTCCGGGACAAGGGTTTCGGGCAAGGCTACGGGTTCGGCGGGAGTGGGACGATACCGCCAGAAGGTATAGGCCGTTAAACCACTTATAGCCAGGGTAGTTGCAGCAACCAAAATCCCCGCATGGGGTAATTTCGGGGATGAAAGTTTACCGACTGTTGTTTGGCGTACCATAATTTTTCCTCCCGCCCAATCTTCAGACTAAACTGTTTAGTTTAGTATATCATAATAATCCCGTTGTTGCGCTTCAGCGCTCCAAGAGGGGCTAAAGCCCAACAACGGGGTGTGAGAGTTCACGAATCTGCTAATTGTTTAGTAATATTGCTGTTAGTAGTTCTAACTTCTAGGGTGACATCTCCTAACTTTCGTTGCTCCCCATCATGGAGTTCTTGTTTGAGAATTTTCATCCCTCTTTCCTTCATTTCCTCGTCAAATTCCATAATAATTTTTTCTCCTTCGGTGTAGATTTTGGCAGTAATGGGGGGATAGCCTTGACTTTTTCTCAGGTAAATATGGTTATTTTCTGAACTGCCTAATAAAATCGGTTCTGCTCCTAAATTGATCTTAGTTTGTTCGTTCGGTGTCCAATAAACAATTAACCAAGATTCACGACTGAATTGTTCAATTAAAGCAATCATTAAACCGATAAAAAATCCAATAATTGCCGCCCCAATTAATCGGCCAACTAAATCACCCGATAGGGCAGAAATAATCAGAAATCCAATAGCTCCGGCTGTTCCACCTATTGTCCCACCCTGCACCGCCCGCCCCCATTGCAAGTTCGGAACAAAGAAAGACATTCCCCCACCGACCACCGAGCCTAAAATTGCCCAACCGATAATTCTGCCACCAATGGCCAGAATCGGAATACCAGCAACGGGAATAAACAATAGTTGACCCACGCCTCCGGCCACCAGTCCCGCCATTAAACCCCCGACAACACCTATACCCACCTGTTGGGGAGTCAGGAGACGACGACGGAGGTAATAGTTTTGGCCGGCAATTAAGGCTAGGGATGTGCCAATGGCTAAAAGGGCTGTCCATCCGCCCATGCGTAGAAGGGAGTAAATAACCCCATAATTTCCCGTGGGGCCAGATTCCACCAATTGACTGCCATATATGGCTTTTTCGGCTTGTCGGAAGGCTTGATCGAAGTCACCGGAGTTCACATAAAAAACCCGGTCAGGGTCGCCCGTTAGTTGAGCGAGAAAATTGGTATCGGCATCTCCTGTAGCAACGGCTACTAAGTTAATATTCTCGGAGGCGGCTATTTTCATAGCATCTAAGGTTTTTGCCTTTTCCCGATTCAGGTTAGCCCCGGCATATCCGGGTTGTCCATCGGTAAATAAAAGAATATTGCGCCGTTGTGAGGTTGACTGGAGTTCTTGAGTCGCAGCGAGGAGGGCCTGATCCATATTTGTCCCACCCCCGTCGGCAATTTGGGCGATCGCTTCTTCTAAAGTAGGTTTATTATCAGTTAAACTAGCAGCAGCTTGAACGTTACTCCCAAAGCCAAATACAGCTAAACGATTTTCCGATAAATCCTGCCGTTGGACAAAGGCTTGAGCCGCGGTTTTGACTTCTCGGAGTTTGCCGTCTTCATTCATACTGCCAGAAGTATCAATTAATAGCACAATTGCTAAGGGAGATTGATCGACTTTGGGGGAAATTTTTGTTAATTGTAATAGCGGTTCACCCAATAATGTGGCAGCACCTAAACAACCCATAGCACCATATAAACCAAATAGTACAGGTTTGCTCAGTTTTTGTCGAAGTTGTCCAAAAAAATTGCTCATAATTTTATTTTTTGTATAATAACAAATTAACATTTAACGATTAACTTTTACACTAATAACCGTTATCCCAGACGCGCCGTGGCACATCTCTACATACTCAAGATTGCTACATCAACCCAGCCATAAATTCCAGAAAAAACCTTCCCATTATTGCCAAGGGGAGATTATCGGCTAAAATTGTTAGAATGTAGGGAATTAGAGGAGGAATTTCTATTGAATATATGGGCCTGAGTCGATTTTCCTCTGGTGGTTTCAAAACACACTCATTTACAAATCTCCCCTGTATTTTTTATGAACGCAGTAGAACAGACCGAAATCTCCCCTTTGGATAGTATTTGCGAGAAAGCAGAACAAATTTTTGAAGGGGCGCTGCAAGAATTTTTAGTCCATGGGTATGCGGGAACCAGTATGGATCGGGTTGCTGCATCGGCGGGAGTGTCGAAGGCGACGGTTTATAACCATTTTGGGGACAAAGAGGGGTTATTTATTGCCCTAGTCCGGCGGTTAGCCCAAAAAAAATATCAAATTATGGTGGAGTCCCACAACGCCGAATTGATGGAAGCTGAACCGGCGGTGGTGGTGCGACAAATAGCTAACACAATTTTAGATCATTCCTTGGATGATCAGCAACATTTAGCTTTTGTGCGTCTGGTGATTGGGGAGTCGGGGCGATTTCCCGAGTTAGCTAAAACCTTTGTGCATCATTTGGGAAAACCGGGAATTGAAGTTTTAACAGAATACCTAACAACTCAGTGCTATATTGCTATTCGTGATCCCGAAGCGATGGCACGGGTGATCATTGGAACCCTGGCCCATTATGTCTTAATGCAAGAGATTTTGCAAGGCAAGGAAATTGTCCCGATGGAACGGGATCGAATTATTGATACTTTGGTGGATTTAGTGGAACACCACCCGAAACGTGATATTTAGTGTTTTATGACCTCATCTGCTGTGCGACTTTTGATCATTGATGATGACCCTATTTTTCGCATGGGGTTACTGAGTGCATTAGAGCCGTTTTCCGATTTGGAAGTGGTTGCAGAGGTTGAGAATTTAGAAGGTGCATTCAGGGTTTTAGAAACTGAGATTAATTCAGAGGAGCAGAATCCTGTTGATTTAATTATTTTGGAATTAGGGTTAAAAATTAAGGAAAATCCGGCGGTTAAAAATCATCCTATTTTGGATTTTTGCCAACAGTTAAAAACTAAATATCCTAAAATTCCGATCCTATTATTAACAACGGTTAAACAACCAAATTTATTACTATTAGCCCAAAAAATTGGGGTAGATGGTTATTGCAATAAGGGGATTCCAGTTAGAGAATTAGTAATTATTATTAATCAATTAGTCGCGGGAGAACGCTATTGGTTAGAATCTTTAGCTGCATTAAATCGAGAACCAGTTATGGGAATAGTATCTCGAAAAACTGGATCATTATTGGGTAAAATTCAAGGGTTTTTAGTTCAACCAGGACTGAGACAAATTGAACAAGCGATCAGTGAAGTTAACCAAGAAATTAAACAGAATATAGAAGAATTTAATCAACAGGATACTATCACTATTATTAATAAGTTAATTCTAACGGGAAAGCGGCGCGAACTCCTAACAGCCCGTTGGATTGTAAGTCAACTTTCATCGGATCAAACCGCACCCAGTCTTGAGGCATCTGCCCAGGTTTCTAGTGATAACTTTAATGCGGATAATTATGAACCTCTGAAAAACTATCAAAGTAGTGCCTTAGTGATCAATTCTGACCCTGCTAATCATAAAAGTTCAGGAATTGTAGCTAATAATTTAAAATCAGTTTTATTTGATAAAACAGTAATAAAATTGCAATCAGGATTAATTAATTTAACCGGAATGCCTTTGGAAATTGATATTTTACGCTTATCTAAAAAACGAGAATTGTTGTATATCTTGTTAAAAGAATTAGAAATATTATTAGATGAATTAATCTTATCTGACCTGCAATATGAACAACTAGCTGAAAAAGTGCCGAGTTTGATTACAGACTTTTGGCAATCAGCAACTATGGATTTTTTTGGAAAATATTATACTGTGACTAAGAATAATCAAAATATCGAAATTGTGACAATTATATTAAAAGATGCTGATTTGATTCAAAACAATATTTTAAATAAAATTCCTCTGGTTAAGGATTTATTTGAGCATTTATTATTTTGTAGACCCTTAACTATTGATAATTTATCGTGTCCGGCGGGAGGTTTAGACGCCATGGAACGTGCAGAAGCGTTATTACAAAATTTGTTAATTCAAGTTGCCAATGCGATTATTCAACCTTTACTCAATTATTTTTCAGATTATGAAGAAATAAAACTTAAATTTTATGATCGACGTTTATTATCAACCCGTGAAATTGAGAGATTTAGAAATAGTTTATCCTGGCGATACCGTCTTGATCAATATGTCGCCGAACCCAAGGCTATTTTTGAAAGTTCCTATTTGCTATTAGTTTTAGGAGAAAGAGGAATTCAAAAACAAGTGATTTATTCCCCCCGCCGAGATGAGTTAGAAAAACTATCAGGAATTCCATTAACGGTGACATTAATATTAGAAACTCGCGATGCGGTTGCTCCTCCTCTGCGGGCCGCGATTTCCTTTGTCGGAAGTGCGATTATTTATGTTTTAACTAATGTTGTCGGTCGAGGATTAGGTTTAGTTGGGAAAGGGATTTTACAGGGGATTGGTACATCTTTTCAAGATAATCGGACAGGGAAAAAATGATCGGCTGTCTTTGTATTTAAACAATATATTTCCTATTTTTATTCTGGGTTGATTCCGAGCGATCGCAACTGTTCTGCTAACCTTTCAGCCCGTTGGCGCTCTTGTTCTGCTCGTTGACGTTCCTGTTCTGCTTGTTGTTCAACTGCTTGTAAACGCTGCTGGGTTTGTTCAACCTCCTGTAACGCGGTATTGAGTTGTTGAGAAATATCTAAATAACTAACAAAAGGTTGACCGTCGGGACGATACAGTTGTAATTCTTCCCCAGAACAATTAAAACGAATTCCCAAACGGGGACTCACCCAATTTTCCATGGTTTCAATTACTTCTAAACCATCTTCACCGCGTAACCAACCTGTTAAATCATTTTTATCGGGATCATAAATATAGTATTCTTCCACACCATAACGGTGATAAAAAACCTGCTTTTTATTCATTTCCGTTAAGGTATTTCCCGGGGAAAGAATTTCAAAGACGACTTGGGGAGAAATGTGATTTTCTTTCCACTGCATATAAGATCCGCGATCGCCTTTAGGAACACCAAATACCACCATCACATCGGGTGCTTGACGAATTTTATTATTCCCTTCAACAGCATACCAAAGTAAATCACCCGCCACAAACACATTAGGATCATTGGCAAATAACCATTCTAAATTATGATAAATCACCGTAATCCAGCGAAATTGTTTGGTATTATCTGACATAGGTTTTCCATCGCTATCAGGGTAAATAATATCGGTTTTTTTCCTTGCTTCTATTCCAACCATAACCCTCCTGTTGTTGATAGATGATTAAAACTTTTGAGTTAATGCGTGGGCTAATCTTACACACCTTACAATATTATTTTGATTTTATCATATTTAATGGTAGGTTGCAATTATTTGAACTAACTGATAAAATCCATCATCAAACTGTATACAAAAATGTTCATAATCAAATGCTAGAAAGGGTAAAACTTTATAACTTCAAAAGTCATCGCTCAACGCCACTAAGTTTAGATGGTTCTCGCCTACACGCACTCGTAATAATATGTCTGTTGTTGAAAGTGTTTTTTGGGAATATAATAACCGCAGAAACTGGGAAGATTCTGATTAGTCTAATTCTCTATAAACATCTTCTCACTTTCTTTATTAGACATCTCCGAAAATCCTCAAATGCCCTCTATCGCTACTTTTTGAGCCTCTAGCACTCCTGTGCCGGGTTCTCCTAAAGTAACGGATTCATAGGCTTTTTCAGTTACATTAATAATAATTAATGAATTTTATTTCTGATATTCAATCATTTTTCAAAAGTATTCTGGGCAATTCTTAGATGATAATACAATCGCTCCTATTCGCCATCTTATTAGTCCACATACTGTCAAGATTACTGCTTCATAATTTTGGCTCTTTAACCGAAATCTTTCGGAAGCAACTCGATAAATTTTTATCAGTCTTATTAAATGTTCGACTACAATCCTTTGTTTGGCTTTTAACCGATTTTCTTCTCGATGTTCAAGGGATATTTCTTGATTCCTCGGTTTCTTATGTGGTGTATTAATTGCTGTTTCCCCTACATAAGCTTTATCCCCCCTGTATTTTTGATGATTCCCCAATTCCTCCCTTCTTTCTCTCCACAATTTCAGATCGCTTGTTGCTCCGGTATAACCCACAGCTACATCCACTATTTCTTTCCCGCTCGGCATGACAATGACTTGATTTTTAAACGTATGTGTTTTTTTCTTTCCTGAGTAATATTTTTTCTGCTCTTCGTTGTCTATTGGTCTTTGCATGGGCTGTTCATAGCTATCTACTATTAACTCAAATTCCAGCAGAATTTCTTCTACCCACTCCCAATCACTCTCGTTTTTTTTTACTTGCTCAACTAAACTGGCTGGCAGTAATTCTCTGAAGATTTTTATCCAGTTATGGAAAATATCATTCGCTGTTGATTCACTCACTTCAAACTGTAACCCTAACATTTGAAATGTGGGCATCTGATGCAGATAAATTAGAGTTAGTAAGATTTGTTCATCGACAATAGCCTTTTTGTTTGCTGGGGATTCTTGTCCAGATAGCCTCTTAATTTAGTCATCTCTCCTTGGGGTAAAATCTAATTTTACCATCAAGTATCCCTCCCCATTTTTATTTCGGAGATGTCTAATGAGTTCTAGGCGATCGCTGTCTGTAAATCCTTCCCCTTGATACCATCGTTGCCAAACTTCTAAGGGCAAATAGGAGAGTTTTTTATAGGTTTTGGTAAACTCTAAATCATCCTTTCCTCTGGGATATTCTTTGGGGAAAGCTAAAGGTTTAGGAAGATAGTAGATATACTTTTCTTTCTGATAACGATAGATAAAGGTAGAACTAAGACGAAAACAAGGTGATTGTTGAAAGTTGCTTAATAGTTTTTCTACGTTTTCTTTGCCAAACAAACGAGCATAGCTACTGATTAAAGCACTAAATAAAGTATCGGATCGGACTCGTTCTCGGCTTTCTTCTAGTCCGATTCCCACTTCACCAAAATGGGCAGGCGTTTGTCCGAAATTGAGTCTGATTAATTTCCAATTACTCATAATTTATGATTTTTTTTCAGATAACAGGGCTTTAATATCACTAAAACGACTTAATAATTCTCCGATATCTTTAATCGCTACGGGTAGGAATTTTCCACCGCCACTGGCAATTTGTCGATAACGTTCAATATCCCGATACTCAATCTTGAAGTTTTCAAAGCGGATTTTTCCGTAACCTCTGGAACCATGACCGCCGAGTGCATCGTCTTCTAAAATAGCAAGGGCGATCGCTAAATTCTCTAAATCTTCTGCGGCTTGAGTTTCATCTTCAACGGTATATACTATTTCAAATTTGAACTTAGAACCTGCGGGAACTCGTTCTAATTGACGAGGATTTGCCGCCGCCGTAACTCGATCTATTCCATTTTCAAATTTCCACTCGGTCATATACAAACCCGTGTCAATTTTTTCTAGTTGTTTAGCCGATTCTTCTGTTAAATGACAGTCTCTAACAATTAATCGTGCTGGTTGATTTCGTCCTTTTGTTTTGATATGGTTTTCACCATTAATGGTTTGAGGATTGCCTTTATCATCTAATCCTTCTGACCTAATAATATCAGCTTTGAGATAACAGCTTGATCCTCCTGTTGACCCAAATACTCGACTTAATTCACAGGTTCTCGCCCCTTGATAGCGAACAAATTTACCTGGGGAAATCTCTGTATATCCGTCTTCTAAATCATCGCTTTCATAACGATAGGTTCCGCTTCCACCTGAACGATTTAAGGGTTTTTTTAACCACCGTTCTAATATCGCCCGCAGTTTTCCTTTAATTGAAGAACCGGGGAGATAGGGGCGCTGGGTCATGGGGTCACGAATGACGGGTTTATCTAATCCCCCAATATCTAAATTTTCACCGCCACCGCCAATATGTAATCCGGTTTCAACGACCAAGGTACTGGTAATAATAATTTTTCCGAGTAAGTTTTTTTGGGGTCTATCAATTACAGTCATGATTTATCTTCCTCCTTCAGCTTTATGGTAGGCAATGGTTGATTCAATGAATTGAACAAGTCGTTCAAAGTCTTCTAAACTATGTACTTTGTCAATAGCAATAGACATGATACTACTAAGCGGTTTAGCGGCTTGTTGTCGGGCGGCAGCATAGGCAAGTTTGGGTTTTAACAAGACAATTTCCGGCTCAATTTTACTGAAAACTTTTTTGTTACTTTCTTCTTTGCTCAACACTTTTTTGTTATTTTCCTCACTATTTTGATCACTTTGATCAGCATTTTGAGTAATTTTAACTTTCAGTCGATTAATGGCATCTAAAAATTTGCGAACTTGGTTCGTTTCCAATCTCTGCTCCTTTAGATAAGGGCCGAATTCTTGAGCGTGTTTGACTAAATCTCTAATTGAATAGTCTTTGAGAAATTTCAGAGATTTGATGTGATTTTCAATGTCTTTATCAATGGGCATAGTTAACTCAAATTATAGGTTAAAAATCTGTTCCGGGGTTAAATTGAGTTCGGGGAAGGTCAGAGAAATAATTCTCTGATTTCCTTGATAAGTTTGTTCCTCATACAGTCCCTCTACTAACTGCAAAATGGTGATTTTTTGTTCATTTGGATCAACAATCCAATATTCAGGAATCCCGACAACGCTATATTCTGATCTTTTATAGCGGTAGTCCCTGATTTTGGATTCGGGACTAACAATTTCTACTGCTATAATTGCTGATTCGACAATAGCCGATATATCCCGGTGGGTGATTTGCTCTCTATTTATAACAGAAATATCTGGGATGCGAGAGCGATTAATAGATGTTCTGACTCCTATACTATGCAACGTTATCCAAGGCAAATTAACTCGATTAATTTCTGCTTCCAAGGCATTTGTTAAGAAGCGGATAATCAACGCATGATCAAATGTTGGGGGATTCATTAGAATTAATTCTCCGTCTTCTAACTCATAACGGTTATCTGTCCCATCATCATAATTTAGATAGTTTTCAAATGAAAGTTTTGGGGGAGTTGTTATTGTCATCATATCATAAATCCTAAGAATTTGATTAACGATTTAAGTATTCAATCCAAGTAGCTATCGCTCGAAAATAAGGAGCATTATAAGGATTTTTTAATGAAGTCATTACAGGTCTAAATCCTTCATTATTGCGAACCTTATCCGGCAATCTTGCTAAAGTATAGGCGATTTTGGGTAAGTGCAAATAGTATCGAATATCATTCAGGGAATCTTCATCTCCTTTTGCTTTAGTTTTTTCTTGGAATTCTTTAATTTTCTGCTCTTGGAGTTGAGCCGTTGTTAATAAGTTACGGACAAAATTTCTGGAGGTATTCACTTCTAATTCTAGGGTTTGAAGTTTTTGCACAAAGGGGAGAACTCCAAACAGATCAGGGAGAGAAACCGTTTGCAAATATTTTTTTATTGTAGCATCAATTGTTTGTAATTGTGAAACTTTTATATTTTCTTTACCTAACCATTCTTCCCACTTTAATGCTGTATTAAATAACCCTAAACTATCCCGTCCATTTCCTTTGGCTTTTTCTTCAGCACTTCCTGATCCTGAAGCGGCTTGATAGAGGGGAAATTTTGCCCCCGCTAAACTAATTCCACCGGAAATAGTAATATCTGGATGTTGACCTGTATAGTGGCGAAAGGATTGATAAACATCAAAACTAAATTCTACAACTTCATTCCAAGCACCACTAATAAATAGATCATCTCCTCCCGCATAAATGAATACTAAATTTTTGCGATCGCTTTGACTTAAAGACTTAACTGAATTTCCCAAAGGTTTAAATAAATTATCCTCTCGATTTTCCGCCAAACTATTCAGATATACTTTAAAAAAGTAGGTCATTTGTCGAGATAACCCCGCTAGTCTGGGTAAATTTTGATGTTCTCCTAACCCTTTGGCGAAAATTTGACCGAGTTTATCAACATCCATTCGCAGATAACCCACTCGTTTAATTCCTTCAGCAATATCCGCTAATTCATTAGCACGAATTGTTTGATTTTGTTCTTCGTAACTTTTTTGAGCATATTGTCCTAAAAACAGAGGAGATGGATTTTTAAAGCATCGAAAACGGTAGTGTTCTAAATCCCAATCATTAACTAATAATACCGTATCAGATTGTTGAGTGGTAATCTGTTTCCACTGACGAAAAACATGATAGTAAATTGGGGTTTCCTCCCAGTCAAAATCAATCGGAGGATGGTGTGATCCCGTTAATTCTTTTTCTGGAGAGCGAATAATCAGATTAACTTTGAGTAATTCTTCTCCCAAAGCAAACATTTTTCGACAAGTTGGACAAGCTAAAACCGAATCTGGATCAGAAAGGGGTTCTAAATTTTCTGTATCATCTCGATGACAAACTCTACAGGGTTCATAACTGGGTTTTATGGCTAGAAAGTCACTAATTTCTGTTTCAAATTTCCGATGTTTGAGTTTTCCTAACTTTTGAGGAACTTTTTCCCACGCTTCCGAGAGAGATTTTTGACTTACATTTGCTGTTGGTAACTCAACATAATCTAAAGCCAAAAATACCTTCCCTTGAAAATTTTTTCTGAGCCATTTATTTAAGCGATCGCCTATTTCCTGAACAGCCTTTTTAGCTTTTTCTTCATCTCCCGATGACAGAATATAGAGATTTCCGCCTCCCGCATAAATTACGCTAGTTTTAGGTAAATCTAATTTAATTAACAGTTGTTGAACAATTTCTTCTGTGACTAATTCTAAATAAAAACTTCTAGCCCGTAGAGATTTTAACGCCCCATCGGAAGAAATTGTATATATAAAATTTTGAATCCCTGATAAATCACCCGCGATTAAATAGAGGTTTTGAGCTTCATAATCTTCTACTAACGCCGCAGCGACCGCCGCCGTTGAACGCGCCAGATCAATTAGGGCGACATCAGAATAAACAAAACTGATAAATGATCCGTATTTCTCAACAATTAGGGTTAATAATGATAAGTTATTCCAGTCAGATTGAGTTAAATTAAGGTCTTGTATTTCTTGATTAATTTGATTTTTTAGAGTCTGTAACTCATCTTTTGTGGGTTCTTGATTGACTGGATAAGGAATAATTGGATCTTGATTTTTAATAACTTGGGGTTGGGCGTAATACATATTATCTTGTTCATGATCCAGTTTTACTGCATCAAATAATAGGCGTAGGGGTTTAATTTCGCTAGTTTCTGTCCAAGAAAATAGTTTTTTAGCATTATTAATTGCCTCATTCTTTAAATCTGTTTTAAACTCACTATTTAAACTAAAATTAGACCATTTCAGTAATTCGAGAACAGCTTGCTGCATCACTCCTAGTGCAGCTTTTAATGATAAATTATCACCCGGATTATTCATCTGATATCCTTCTGATTAATTGTGAATTAAGGCTTTAACTTTATTTAACAAAACTTCTGGAATAGCAGGAGCTTGACCCATTACCCAAGCGCCACTGGTGATCTCAATATAGGGTTGAATTTGATGCACCTCCTCCGTATTAGTTAACACACTAGAAATCACCGCCACAGGAGTTAAATTTCCTCTTTGACCACAGAATTCATGCCATGGGTTGACCGCTTCTAGTTTAGAACTAATAATCAAATAGTGGCTACAAGCCTCTAATATAGGATACTTCTGCGGTTGCACCATGCCGCCAACATCCACAATAATTAACGATTTGTGACGTCGCAATTGTAGGATACCCTGGGCATGATATGGATAAAAACGCTCCGTTAACCCGCCTCGATTTTGGGCTTTAAACGTTTCAATAACCTCCCTGGTTTTGGAATTTGTGGCTATGACAAATCGGGCAAAGCGTTCTATTTTATTGGGTTTTATGGGATTGTAATGTTTTGTGGGTTGTTCTCCTTTGTTGTCGCAAGAAGCTAGAAAGCGTTACGACGTCAGGGATGAAGATTTTTTGAGATTTTTATGGATTTGGGGGTTGACTCGTTAGGGAATTTCGGTTATGGTCTTGAATATCGAGAAATTTACAGGTTCGGGCAGTTAAAAACAACCTATTTTAGTTTTTATACCAGCCCTGTATCCGTGCTCTCGCGCAAACGCACTTTGAAAACTAAATAGCGTAAGGTTTCCATAAGGGTAGGGTTAGTTTCTACCTTTTCCCCGCAAGGGGACGGAAACTTGATGATGTCAATTATTTGCTCATGCTTACGGTCTGAAGTGATTATGGTAGTTTTCTATCTTTTCCCCGCAAGGGGACGGAAACTTGATAGTGTCGATTGTGATGCCGTCAAAGTCTGAGGTGTAGCTTGAGAGTAGTTTTCTATCTTTTCCCCGCAAGGGGACGGAAACCCTGTAAATTCGTTGAATGACCAAATAGTTATATAATCACAATCGCCCCAACTCCTGCAAGTTTTTCAAATCCAGTTCAAAATCTTCCACATCATAGGAATAAAGAGGAATATGGCGCTGCTTCAGAAGTTGACGAAAAACATCAGTAGGCATATCCGCTAGTTGACTGGCATAACCTACTGTTAAGTGACCCGTCTCAAATAAATAGAGTGCAATTTCTTGACAAAACTCCTTTGGGGTCAGTTGAGAGGCTTGGATAATTTCATCGGAGATTATAATAGCGATGGAAACACCTCCCTAGAGAATTTAAACTCTGAAACCACTATAGCAATTTTTTCTAAAATATCCCATATTCTAATAATTTGATAACTCATCTAACGCCTCTTGATGTAACCGTTGACGAATGGAAAAAGGAGCAATCACTTCACCATTTCCTCGCCATTCTCGTAACCGCATTAACACATTAATATCCCCCACCCGTATCCATCCTTGATAATAGCAATCCTGGGGAGAACGTTGGCGAATAATCTCTAATACCGCCTTTTGTTCCTCTAAATTCGGAATATGACGGCGAATTAATTTAGGTAAATCTGTATAGGAAATCGGCTTAAAAGTGGGGTGTCTATCCGTATTATCCACATACCAACGGTCGAAAGTCGGGTTAAATCGCATAATTAATAATTGACTGGGTAAATAGAAATTAAACCCCCAAGCCGCATCTAATTCTGTTTGTATTTCATCAGAAGTAGGCAGATTTTCTGTTAACCAGAGGTTGTTAAGTTCTGGGGGAATATGGCGATCGCCCCAAGACAAAACCCTAAGATATTTTGAAGCTATTCTATCCAACCGATAATTATGCCAGCCCAACTTTCCTTCCGGGTCAAACCCAAAAGCACTGAGATATTTTGCTCGGCGAACATAATGCAAACACACCGGATAAACCGTCACCTCCACTTTTTTGTCGTGGGCGGGTATCCAAGTTTTAAAATTAATTACTCCACCAATAGGATTGCGCCATAACAGTTCAATTTGTTCTTGATAACTGTCAACTTGATCCTGGTTTTCATCGGATAAAATATAATCAAAATGAATAAAAATTCGTTGTTGGGGTTCGGGTTCTTTCCGGTGAATCGGTTTAACCCCATCTTCTACTAATGCTTCCCATAAAGATTGTACCACAACTTCTAAATTAGGCTGCACAAAAGCCACGGATTCTAATACCCGTAATAGTCCCCAAAGTTGGGTTTTAGATAGTCCCGAAAAATTCAGCGTATTAGTTATTGAGGGAATAGGCAACTTTGGAGAATTTCCCCCATAGTAAGTAGGTGGTCATAAATAGAGTTAAAATAAGAAATGAAGAAATATCAGAGGAATAGTCATGCCACTGAGGTTAAGAATTCAACTAACAGAAGAAGAAAAACAAGAGCTACTAACTCTGTATCAGCAAGAGAAAGTTCCGAAAAGAACAAGGCAGAGAATAGATATATTAATGTTTAGTGATGGAGGATGGATGGTCTCAAAAATAGCCCAGACTTTAAGGTGTTCAGAAGCCATGGTAAGAAAAACAATAACTCGATGGATAAATCAAGAAAAAGAAGGATTATTTGATGCTCCTCGTTCGGGAAGAAAACGGAGGTGGAAAGAAGAAGATATAGAATATTTAGAAACTTGTATAGAGTCAGATGAAAGAACTTATAATAGCCGTCAACTGTCGGAAAAACTTCTGCGAGAGAGAGCGATCGCACTAAGCGCAGAAAGAATTAGAAAAATCTTAAAAAAAAAAGACTGGCGCTGGAAAAGAACAAAAGCCAGTTTAAAGAAAAAACAGAATCCCGAAAAAACAGCGAGCAAGAAAAGAGATTTGGAGACGTTAAAGCGTTATGAAGAAGAGGGTTTGGTCAGATTAAAATATTTAGATGAGGCAGGTTTTTGTTTATGGAGTCCTGTGAGTTACACCTATGTAAAAAAGGGGAAGCAGAAACAAATAAACCAGACGAAAAAGCGAGGAAAAAGATTGAATGTAATTGGAGTATTAGAAAAAGGAAAAAGTTTTGAGTACGGTTTAAGTTTGTCAGGAATTACAAGTGAGAATTACATAAAATTTATAGATTGGCAAGCGGAAAAAGCTGAAAAGCATTTTCAAAATACTCGACAAATTACCGTACTGATTCAAGATAACTACAGTGTCCATAAAAGTCAAAAAATACAAGAAAAAGAAAGGGAGTGGCAAGACAAAAAATTAGAATTTTTCTTCCTGTCTGCTTATAGCCCTGAATTGAATGAAATCGAACCAGAATGGCATCAATTAAAAACTCATGAACTGGCGGGAAGAATGTTTGAAGATGAATATGATTTGAGCCAAGCTGTGATTCAAGCCATTGAAGATAGAAACGAAAGAAATGATTGTACCTGCGATCGCTTGCGATTTAATTCCCTGAGTAACTCTCAAGAATTATCCTAAACAATCTTTTTCTATTATTGACTTTATTTATGACCACCTACTTAGCAACTAATAGTTGATGGTTTATATCTAGCAAGCGAGCACACTCTCCCTGCTCCTCCTGCGGCCACTGAGCCTGTCGAAGTGCCCCCTGCTCCCCCTGCTCCCTTTTCCAACCATCCCAGATTTATCAAGAATTTCAGATCATCGCGGAGACTCCGATGGACGGTGGCGAAGGGATGACCCTGTAACTGTTGGTGGAGTTCTGTATCTGACCATCCGGTCAGGGTTTTTAACTGTTGTTGCCATTCCCCCCAGGTTTCAGGAGAAAAGTGATCCTGGAGTAAATTTATCACCGAATCATGACAAATACAGCCATCATCAGTACACCCCGCGAGAATATCCCGAGCGTTGAGGCGATCGCTTTTGGGGTGTTTTTCCGAAAACAAGCGGTTTCGCAGGTCAGGATAGGTAAAAGGTTGGGGTAAATGGCTAATCCAACGGGACTCTATGCCATATAAGCGATGCAATAGAACCCATAATCTTACGGCCCGATGGAACCGAACGGCCAGTCGTCCCCCGGCCAAGTATTGTAATAGTTCTGCGGTTGGGGGATAGTCCCAGGAGATCAACATTTGTAGAAGGGTTCAATTCAACATACACTGATAATAGACTGATTGAACTCAAGGTGATCCATGAGTTAATTCTGACCTTTTCGACCTGCTACCCAACAACCACACATCTTTAACTGAATTTCTAATCTTGTCTTCCGTGTTGCCAACGGAAAATTTTTAGGAATAATACTACTGGATTTTTAATTAATTTCTGCTGCGTACTGTTTAGGCATAGCTGACAAAAGTAACAGAAGCATTTGTCCTGCACATTTTTTGTGTTTTTGCAACTTCAATGGAGACTCTTAACTTATGTTAACTTTTTTGTTATCTTCTGTTGTCAATGGGAGTGTTTTACTGCCTGAATATTCTGGAATAATCACAAACTTCGCGGGTAGTTCTATTGTTAAAATAGCTGATTCTTCTCCTTCATCAATTATTCTGGCTAAAGTTATTAAACCGGGGGAGGATGACCCGATTGTTCCTCCGAATTAACCCTAATTTCTACCTGGGATATTAACTGTATTCCCAAGATTTAAGCCCACATTCCGCAGATATTTAAGCCAATTGAATTGCCAATTAAATTGTAATAAATAAAAGCCCAAATCATTACATGGCAATCATTTGGGCTATTTTTAATGTAGAATGATAATGAAAATAGCTGAACAAATAAAAATATGAAAAACCCCCTAGAAGCGATAGAAATCGTGAATTTAGACCATTTAGGAATAGTGGCAGGCGTAATAGATGAGATGGAATTAGTAGAAGAAGTCAATAAAAAAGTCGGATTAAGAGCAAAAGAAGCCGTAAGCCCAGGACAGGTAATGAAAGCAATGATTTTGAATGGATTAGGATTTTTGAGCGCGCCATTGTACCTATTCGATAACTTTTTTATAGGGAAGGCAACAGAACATTTAATAGGAGAAGGAGTAACAGCAGAGCAACTAAATGATGACCGAATAGGGAGAGCATTAGATAAATATTATCAAGTGGGAACAACAAAATTATTCACAGCAATAGCCCTAAAAGCAGCCCAAAAATTCCAAGTAGAAAGGGAGAGCGTACACCTAGATAGCAGTTCGATATCAGTAGAGGGAGAATACAAAAGTAAAGAAGAAGAAAATCAGGAAATAGAAGAAGAAATGAAAGCGATAAAAATAGTGCATGGATACTCAAGAGATAAAAGACCAGATCTGAAACAATTTATAATAGATATGGTGGTAAGCGCAGACGGAGATGTGCCATTGTATCTAAAAATAGATGACGGAAACGCCGATGATAAAAGCGTATTTGTAGAAAGGCTAAAAGAATTTAAAAAGCAATGGACATTTGAAGGAATATGTGTAGCAGACAGTGCCTTATACACAGCAGAGAATATAGGAGCAATGGCAGGAATGAAATGGATAACAAGAGTACCATTAAGTATAAAAGAAGCACAAAATAAGATAGTGGAGATAGAAGAGGAAGAATGGGAAGAAAGCCAAATAATAGGATATAGAATAGCAACGAAATCAAGTGAGTACGCGAATATAAAACAAAGATGGCTAGTGGTAGAAAGTGAAGCCCGGAAGCAATCGGCTATCAAAAAAATATCAGAGCAAGTAGAAAAACAGTTAGAAAACGCCAAAGCATCGCTGCGTAAGCTATCGAAACAAGAGTATGCCTGCATAGCAGATGCAGAGATAGGGATAAAAATATTATCAGAATCGTGGAAATATCACGAAATAAAAGAAATAAAATGCACAGAAAAAGCCAGTAATAAAAGCCCGGGTAAAACCGAAAAAGGGAATAAAGAAAAGACAATAGTTTATCAAGTTACAGGGGAAATAGAACCTAGGGAATCAGTGATAGAAGCGGAAAAAATCAAAGCAGGAAGATTTATATTAGCGACAAATATATTAGACAAGAAAGAGGTGAGTAATGAGAAGATATTAGCCGAATATAAAGCGCAGCAAAGTAACGAGAGAGGATTTAGATTTTTAAAAGATCCATTGTTTTTTACAGCGAGTGTATTCGTGAAAAAACCAGAGAGAGTAGAAGTAATAGCGATGATAATGGGATTGTGTTTGTTAGTGTATAACCTAGCCCAAAGAAAATTGAGAAAACAACTAGAAACAGCCCAAGAAGGGGTGAGAAATCAGGTCAAAAAATTAACGAATAAACCGACGATGCGGTGGATATTTCAAATGTTCCAAGCAGTGCATTTAGTCAGGATAAATGGAGAGAAACAAGTGAGTAACTTAACCCAAGAGCGTCAAGAAATATTGCAGCATTTAGGGAAATCTTGCTGTGAATACTATTTAATGATTTCCGGGGGATAAAGATTGAGAGAAAGGGGAAAATAGTTGTAAACAAATCTAAGTTATGAGTCAAGATGAGAACTCTTGGCTGGAACGAACTTGGTTATAAAATACAAATATGTTAAAAAAAGAGGATTCTATTTCTATGAAAAAATAGCAATTATTTATGTTTAGTTAAATAGCGGTAAATTAGCTATAAAATCTGATAGTAAAGCCTCGGAAGTTCAACGAAGAACTGTAAGGGTTTTCAATTTTTTAGAATTAGTGGAAAATTTAGCCCCCATCTGCGGAATGTGGGTTTAAGAGCAGTGCCAGCGTCCTCGCTGGCTAAAAATTCTAACTATAGCGCTAGGGAACAGGGAACAGGGAACAGTAAGCAGTGAAAGGGTTTCAGAACTCAAAAGTGTCCTAACTGTAATGCGTAGCGCTATAATTTCTATTCCCTGTTCCCTTGTTACTGAGCGAAGCCGAAGTATTCCCTCTGATCTAAAACCCACAATCGGGGTTAATAGATAATCGCCAAGTCCGGTTAAAACCTGAACCAAAGGTATCATAACTGTGACCTAAACGATAGGGAAAATGTCCCACTGGAATGGTTTTAGGATCGCCTTTTTCATAGCTCATATCCCGAGGCGCAAGGGGCCAGCCCACCGCCTGTTCAAAGGTTTTGTAACGGTCTTCGAGTTTCTCCGAAGAATGGCCCGTGGCTTTGAGAATCTTGCCCTGAACACTCAAACCAAACCGCCCACCGGAGTATTTTACCCAAAGCCGATCAACCCCCTGGAGTTCTGAACAGGGAATCTCAGAAATTACCAAGGGTGCCGGAATATGAGGGCGATTTTCCATCGGAATTCGATAGGCTTCAAAGAGTTCCAGGGTTTTCATGTCCGCTTTAATCCATTCACCCGTCGCTAACGCATCAATCACCCCACAGTATTTAACCCGATGGGTGATGGAAGCCACCCCATTCCACACTCCCCCACTCACGCCGTTACCCGTGGTGGCGGGTAAATGTCCTTGGGGGGCGCGGGGCGAAAAATTCAGTTGTTCATATTTTAGCCACTGGCCGCCTTTACGCCAACGGACGCGATCGCCAAATTTCTCAGCTATCTCGGGGGTATACTCACCGATTATCCCCCCGAGAGATGTCCAAATTTTTTCCTGTTGGCTAAACCCAAAACGACCGTCACTGTAATAATTCCACAAGCGATTAATGGTTTGCAAATCCTCACAGGCTAAACCTTCCACATCCTTTTTTCCCAACCAACCTTCTGCTTGTCGGTTACTCAATTTAAGTAAAATCTGAAAGGTTTCTTGATCGGCTTCTTTCCAGCGATTTTCAGTTAACAACTGTTTCAGGGGTTGATAGTTTATATTGGCATTGGAGGTTAAATCAAAGACCGGATCAGGTTTAGGCGGTTGAACCCCAAACTGACAAGCCTGAAAACTCCAAAAGCCTATCAATACCATCCATAATCGCCAAGTTGAAGATTTTTGTAACATATTGAGGGTGATTGTATCAGGGAGACTAGCTGAAATCAATGCTATAAATTGCCAAAATCATGATATTATTTTAGTAATATTTAGGACGTATTGAGTCAAAAATTATGTCTTTTTTGAGAAAAGGATTGATCTTTTTCCTGACTTGTTTAGTCTGTTTTACCGTTACGATTACCTCTCATTTTCACCTTTCTCCCGTTTCTGCAACGGAAACCCTGATCGTTGCTCAAGTTCCGACGGTTAATTTGAGTCAACTGCCACCGGAAGCCCGAAATACTTTAAAATTAATTGATCAGGGCGGGCCTTTTCCCTACCCGGAAAAAGATGGATCAACTTTCTTTAATCGAGAAAGATTATTACCCAATCAATCCAATGGCTATTATCGAGAATATACCATACCCACTCCCGGGATAGGACATCGGGGGGCAAGGCGTTTTGTCGTCGGGAGTCAGGGGGAAATTTATTACACCAGTGACCACTATCAAAGTTTTTTTAGGGTTTTAAGACAATGAATCAAATATTAGATCTGATCCAGGGCAAAAGTCAGCCCAAGATTTATCAGTTTCCCTTAGATATTTCGCCCGAGGACTTATCTCAACTCTGTCAAGAATATGACTGTCATTTATTTTATTTTGACGGAACTTCAATTAACAATAAAGCTGATTTTCTAAACACCGCCAGCACCGTAGTCAATTTACCGGAATATTTTGGCTATAATTGGGATGCTTGGCAAGATTGTATTACCGATCTCAGTTGGTGTGATGCTTCATCTTATTTGCTAGTTTATGATCAATGGCAAAATTTTTCCCAGGATCATCCCAATGATTGGCAAATATTAAACGATATTTTTTCAGAAGCGATCGCCTATTGGATTAAGAGAAATAAACGGTTTTATGTATTATTAATCAGTCCTTGAATTCTCCTCGTTGCTAGGTTCCACCTAGCAATGCTATTTTGCAGGCTCCGCCTGCTGTTTGAACCGGAGGCAGAGCCTCCTATTTGCATTCCTAGGTGGAACCTGGGAACGAGGGCAACGAGGGTAATAATCTAAGAAGAAATACTGTTAATAAAACCTCAACTTTAACACCTTTTAATCCAGTCACCCCTTTAGACGTACAATAGAAGAAATGAACCTAAACACAAATGAGGGGAAATAATTGTCAGAACTTCCTGACATTTCCCCTCATTCGTCATGCTGTATCTTAACTGGAGACATTCAACCGTGGTTGCACAATACCCTGACACCTACGAACCCAAAACCCTAGAAATTGCTAAACAATTACTGGTGGCGACCCAAGAAAAAAAACGCTCATTGTTCGGACAGTTACAAGACCAAATGCGCTTAGATGATAAGCTCCTCGACTGGACAATGGCAAACCCAGGTTTACGGGTACAATTATTTCATTTTATTGACTGTTTACCCGCATTACGGAGTAAATCCGAAATTGCCGCCCACCTTCAGGAATATTTGACAACAGCAGAAGTCGAACTTCCCGATATGTTGAAAAAATTACTCAACTTTGCCAACCCCGACTCCGTACCCGGACAACTGGCGGCGACTACCGTAGCTCCGGCGGTAGAAACCCTAGCTCAAAAATATATTGCTGGGGAAAATATTCCTAAAGTGATTAAAACTTTAGAACAGTTACGCAAAGATAAAATGGCGTTTACTGTTGATTTATTAGGGGAAGCTGTTATTACGGAAACTGAGGCGCAGTCTTATCTAAATAATTATTTAGAATTGATGGAAAAACTCAGTGAGGCTGCTAAAAAATGGCAGAATATTCCCCAAATTGATCAAGCCGATGGTAACCCGATTCCTAAAGTTCAAGTTTCGGTTAAATTAACCGCATTTTATTCCCAATTTGATCCTTTAGATGCTCAAGGAAGTGAAGAAAAAGTCGGTGAACGCATCCGTATTTTATTACGTCGGGCGCAGGAATTGGGGGCAGCGGTGCATTTTGATATGGAACAATACGCCTATAAAGATTTAACCTTCAGTATTTTAAAAAATCTGTTGATGGAATCAGAATTCCGCAACCGGACAGATATTGGGATGACAGTACAAGCCTATTTACGAGAATCTCAAAAGGATTTAGAAGGGATTATTGAATGGGTGAAATTGCGGGGATATCCGGTGAGTGTTCGACTGGTAAAAGGGGCCTATTGGGATCAGGAAACGATTAAATCTATGCAGAATGACTGGCCCCAACCTGTCTATAATGATAAGGCGGCGACGGATGCTAATTTTGAACGATTGACTAAATTGATGTTAGAAAATCATCAATATATTTATTCAGCTATTGGTAGCCATAATGTCCGTTCTCAGGCTAGAGCGATCGCGATCGCCGAAACCTTAAATGTGCCTAGTCGTGCCTTTGAAATGCAGGTTTTATATGGTATGGGTGACCAACTGGCTAAAGCTTTAGTTCAGAAAGGATATCGGGTGAGAATGTATTGCCCCTATGGGGATTTACTACCTGGAATGTCCTATTTAATTCGACGGTTATTAGAGAATACGGCTAATAGTTCTTTTGTGCGCCAAAGTTCCGAGAATCGCCCAGTTGAGGAGTTATTATCTCCCCCAAAAGATAACCAGAATAGTAATATTTTTGAGACTTGGAAACCCGTATTTCCTAATTCAGCCGATACCAATTTTTCTAATGCTGCTTTACGGGATAAAGGGGTGCGGGCCTTAGAAATTGTCTATAACCAATTGGGACAAAACTATAACCCGTTAATTAATGGTCAATATGTGAATACCGCCCAAATGGTGGACTCGGTAAACCCCTCCAACCCCTCGGAAATTGTTGGGAAAGTCGGGTTAATTACCATTGACCAAGCGGAAACCGCCATTCAAGCCGCCAAAGCTGCGTTCCCTGCCTGGCGGCATACCCCCGTGCGGGAACGGGCAGGTGTGCTACGCAAAGCCGCCGACCTGTTTGAACAACGGCGAGCGGAGTTTAGTGCTTGGATGGTCTATGAAGTGGGAAAACCCTTGCATCAGTGCGATGCAGAGGTATCGGAAGCGATTGATTTTTGTCGCTATTATGCCGATGAAATGGAACGGTTAGATCAGGGCTACCAGTATGACACCGCCGGAGAAACCAACCGTTATAACTATCAACCCCGCGGCATTTCTCTGATTATTTCCCCCTGGAATTTCCCCCTGGCGATACCTGTGGGCATGACGGTAGCATCTTTGGTAACGGGTAACTGCACGTTACTCAAGCCTGCGGAAGTGTCATCGGTGATCGGTGCTAAAATTACGGAAGTATTAGTTGATGCAGGTGTGCCACCGGGTGTGTTCCAATTTGTGCCAGGAAAAGGCTCAACGGTGGGTTCCTACATGGTACAACACCCGGATGTTCACATGATTACCTTCACGGGTTCCCAGGAGGTGGGGTGCCGGATTTATGCTGAAGCGGCACTGCTGAAACCTGGACAGAAACACCTGAAGCGGGTGGTTGCCGAAATGGGGGGCAAAAATGCCGTTATTGTTGATGAAAGTGCCGACCTTGACCAAGCGGTGGCGGGGGTGGTCTATTCTGCCTTTGGGTATACGGGTCAAAAATGTTCGGCCTGTTCCCGGGTGGTGGTCTTGGAACCCGTTTATCAGGCGTTTGTTAACCGTTTAACGGAGGCAGTAAGGTCTTTAAATGTGGGGGATGCGGCGTTACTGAGTACGCAAGTCGGGCCAGTGATTGATGCCAATGCTCAACAGAAGATTCAGGAGTATATTGAGATTGGCAAACAAGAAGCAGAATTAGCGATCCAAGTGGCTGCACCGGAAACCGGTTATTTTGTCGGGCCTACGGTTTTTATTAATGTTTTACCGACGGCAAAAATCGCCCAAGAGGAAATTTTTGGGCCTGTTTTATCGGTAATTAAAGCGCAAAATTTTGAGGAGGCTTTAGATATTGCCAATGGGACTAATTTTGCTTTAACCGGGGGTTTATATTCCCGAACTCCCTCCCATATTAGCAAGGCTAAAGCGGAATTTGAAGTGGGAAATTTGTATATTAACCGAGGCATTACGGGGGCTATTGTTTCCCGTCAACCCTTCGGTGGTTTCAAACTTTCCGGTGTCGGTTCTAAGGCGGGGGGCCCAGATTATCTATTACAATTCTTAGAACCCCGTCACATTACTGAAAATATTCAACGTCAGGGTTTTGCACCAATTGAAGGGATGGAATAACCCCACCCTAACCCTCCCCTTATCAAGCCAGGGTGTTTTCATTGTCGGGGGTAAAAAAGAAAATAAAAGTGATCTTTTTTTGGTAAAATCAAAGAAAGATCACTTTTATTTGATTTTAAAAAACTATGTTAAACAGTATAATCGAACAACTGAAGTTAGTCAAGGATTTTCGGAAAAATCGTGGTAAAAGACATGAATTATGGGTAGTGTTGACTATCATTGTTTTAGCACTGCTAACTGGCAATGTTACTTATAAGCAAATAGATAATTTTAGAAAAAATGAAGAAAATAAGCTAATTAAATTATTAGAAACTAACACTAAAAAATTGCCGTCTTATAGTACCATAAGACGAGTAATGCTCGGAATAAATTCAATAGAAATTCAGTTGGTTTTTCAGTCAATAGTCCAGGAATATTATTGGCAACAAGAAGGCGTTGATTGGATTGCGATCGATGGAAAATCTTTAAAAAACACCCTGACTAACTATGAAAATCAGAAACAAAATATGTTAATTATGGTATCTTGGTTTAGTCAAGAAACAAAGTTAGTAATTAAATCGGAAAGTTTTGAAAGTAAACAAAGTTCTGAAAACGCTAAAGTTCTGTCTATGATAGAAAAATGCGGGTTATTAAATAAAGTATTTACCCTCGATGCTCTCCATTGTAGTAAGGAAACAACTCAGGCAATAATTGAGAGCAAAAATAATTATTTAATTACGGTAAAAGGGAATCAAATTAAATTGCACAATCGGATCAAGATTTTAGCAGAAATCGAAAAACCTTTAACGGTATATGAAGAAAAAGATGTCAGTCATGGGCGAAATATTAGCAGAAAAGTATCAGTATTTGATAGCCAAAATGTCAACCATAAAAATTATCCTCATCTTCAAAGTTTTATTCAGGTAGAAAGAACGGGTTTTCGGGGTGATCAAGAATATAATGAGACTTTATATTATATTAGTAGTCAGAAATTAAGTGCGAAAACATTTGCAGAAAAAATTAAAGCACATTGGTTAATTGAAAATCAAGTACATTGGGTCAAAGATGTGAATTTTAATGAAGATAAATCAAGAATAAAAGGCATAGACGTAGCCGGAAAATTCTCGTTATTAGTAACATTAATTTTGAATATATACAGAAGTTTGGGTTTTAGCTCAATAAAAGAGGGACAGTCATGGTTGGGAAATAATTGGGAAAAGATTTTAGCGATCGCCTGAATTAATTAAGTTTTTAAAACTATTTTTCTAAAAAAACATTCAAAATATTTAATAATAAATAGTCATAAAGTCTTATTAATCAAGACAATGGCTATCTTTTGCTGTTAATAAATATGAAAATTGTTCATTCTTAATATTTCCCACTTATCTGATGAAAATTAGAGAGAATTTGATCGGAAAAATTGATAATTTTTTTTGAAGATAGCGATCGCATTTGGGAAAATGAAAACCCCCTGCTTATCAAGAGGAGGGAAGAAGATAAGGCGATCGCTCTTTTTAAGTTAAAGGGCGATCGCGCTATAATTAAAATAAGATTATTGAGGAGTTGAAAGAATATGAACCATAAACTCATCGATTCTTTAGTTCAAATCATTTCTTCATTAACACCTGAAGAAAGACAAAACCTAGAAAAACAATTAGCAAATCAGCAACTATTAATTCAACAGTCTTCTATTTCTATTAAAGATGATCCTTGCGTGGGAATGGGGAAAGATCGAGAAGATTTACAGAATTATAGTGAACCTAATACTCAAGAATGGCTTCATGCAGTTGCCAACAATCCCGCCTTTGACTTTCTAAAAAACCCTGAAGAAGATATTTACACCATTACTGATGGAAAGCCGTTTTATGATTAAAGGTAAAGTTGTATTAGTGCCTTTCCCTCCCGTCTTTTGGCAATTGACTTAAAACTTCTTCTGGAATATCTTTAATAATATCATCTGCTACTTCCCAAATGGGTTTATAAGGTTTTTCTGTCGGTTTAACGGTTTCCTTAAGAGAGCGAATGAACTCTAAGACCTCATCCAGTTGAGAAGCAGGAATTTGTTCTAATTCCTGTAGAATTACTTCTTTGGTTGTCATAGTGCTCTTATTGATTAATCTAAGTTAATTATAGCATCTTAGTAAATTGTATGATCGGCGATCGCATTCCAACACATGAACCAGTCAGAAAAGCGATCGCCATTTTTAAAATAGCGATCGCTCTTCTCTGCTTTAACTTAATTAGATAAGTGATTGCAATTTTCATGGGAATATTAGGGAAAGTTGGCAAGGAGAATATAAACCTATCGAGGCCAAACTTTAATTGCTATATCAGCTAATTTGTCAGCACGAGCTTTAATTTCATCAGCGTTCCAAGCTACTATCTCTTCAAAATATTTATTAAGGGAAACATTAGAGTCCCGATATTTCGTTTTCTTTTCATCAAAGGGTTTGTTTCCAAGTTCAGAATTGTATCCTGTTAGCGTAAGATTTCCCAAAGTATGTAATAATTCTTTTTTTACTTGGCTAGAATTGTTACCTAGCATCTTTTCCCATTGAGGGGTTAATGTTTGAGGCATAATATGTTCAATCGTTAGATTGTCAGGATCTACTTTTTCTTTACTAAGCGTAAAATTTAAACTTTCCAGAATTAATTTAATTCGATCAGAATTCTTTGAACTATACAAAGACTTAGTAATAATTTTTTTACGAAAATCCTCATCTGAGGGCCAAATTTTCTCTTTTTCATATCCGCACAGAACTGTCTGTAGTCCCTTTACCAAGTCATCGGAGTTTGCTGCTTGAACTTCTTTGTATAAATTATTGAATACCTTACCCAAGCTTTTTGTAGAAACATCAGCAAACCAACGACGCACAAAATAAGACTCTAAGTAACCCAAAATAGTTTCAAACTGTTCAAGAGAAAGTTTATCCTTATCAAACTCGTCATAAACGTTAAGCAGGAAAATATGGCAAGTTGTGAAGTCCAAACGCATTAACCGCTCGAACCTATAACGTAGCTTACCTTCTGATTCTCTATGATAAAATTTTAATCGCTGATAGTATTTAATAAATTGTATAATTTCTTCTAACTTAGATTCAATTTCATTAGGCGCATTATCAAAACGATTTTTGATGACTTTATAAACTTCTTTCTCATTTACTGCTTCTCCATCTTTACGCAAATAAAACCAAAATGCAGTTGTTAATTCACGCGCATATTCTTTTGGAGGTACATTAGCCTTGAATTGATTTTCAAGATGCAACCATTTATCCTGATATATTTCTTCTCGTTTCTGACGGGGCAATTTCATGAAAATATAGTTACGCACTAAGTCAGCTTGAGTTAGTTCTTCTCCCTTATAATTTAAGCTTTCAAAAATCAGATACGGATTATCTTGCTCATCGGAAGTAATATTAACTAGAATTAAACGTTCTAAAATAACAGTCTTGAATTTTGCTAAATCTAGTGCCAAACCTCCTTCTTCTTGATGGGGTTTTTTAAGTTTCTCTTTGAAAAAATTATAACATTGGTATATCATGCCTTCTTTTTTCATTTCTTTCTCTTTTGTGGCTGTGACAATGCTTTGATAAGTTTCCTGATCTCCTTGAGTTGGTAATACCTTGTAAAAATCTTCACCTTCTTTATATTGATTGGTTAAAATTTTATCATACAACTCTCCAGCAAGTTTTTGATTTTTATCCTTAATTGTTGGAGTTTTATCTTTTAACAAATACTGACGAATAGCAGCTAATAAAACAGTGAGAGTAATTAAGCGTTGTTGCCCATCAATAACTAGAAAAGGAGATATACCATCTGCTGTTCCAAGTATTGCCTGAGTAACAATAGCCCCCACAAAATATGAACCTTCTACTTCATTAGTATAAAGTTTCATCAGATCTTCCCAAAGATTTTCCCAGTTTTCTGTAGTCCAAGAGTAGGGTCTTTGAAAAAGGGGAATTTGGAATTGTTTAGTACCTTCTAATAGATTCCTAAGAGTTGTTTCTGTAGCTTTCATGTTGTTGGTTTAATTCAAGATGTTTTTATGTTTTTCTGTTTTGGGTAAAACAGTTAATCTTTAAGATTTTACCATAATCTTTAGAACTGTTATATTTGCTGCTTACAATGAGAATTGTCAGCCTTGCCCCACTAAAGTGCTACTACAAGCAGCGATCACTAAATTCCATATTACAATACAAGCGTAAATCTGAGCAGAATTGCTTTCTGGTAACTTTCCAATCCAATTTTCCGTGATATGATGTGCAAAAAACCATGAGTAGTAATAACCCCAAAAAACCAGGACATTAACTGTTCACCCGCAGTTCTAATCCCCAGACTTTCCATGATAGCTCTATGAAGCGCAAATGGCTGTATAAATTCCTATCTCCGAATCGGCAGATTGTCCCCTATTTGGTTCTGTTGGGTACTTTGGTGCTAACGGCGATCGCCACCTATTATGTAGAATCAACAGCCCGTAGTCAGGATAAGTTGCAATTTAATGCCTCCGCCCAACAGACGGAAAACCTGATTCGAGATCGGGTTAAAACCTATATTGCCTTGCTCCGCGCCGGAAGCGGTTTATTTGCCAGTCATGATACCGTGGATCGAGAAAAATTCCGCGCCTATATGGAACAGTTACAACTGCGGGGCGAATATCCTGGGATTCAGGGAATAGGGTTTACGATTCGGGTTCGACCCTCGGAAAAAGATCAATTAATTGCCCAGATGAAAGCTGAAGGTATTCCTAACTTGGCGATCAATCCTGATTATCCTCGACCGGAATATCATGCCATTATCTACCTAGAACCCCTAGATAAACGCAATCAAGCCGCCATTGGTTTTGATATGTTTACCGAACCCGCGCGTCACCGCGCCATGGAACACGCCCGGGATGCAGGGGTGGCCGCGGCATCGGGGAAGGTTAAACTCCGACAAGAAATCGATGGCGAACAACAAGCGGGTTTTCTGATCTATTTTCCCATTTATCGAGGTAATTCTACTCCCCCAACGGTCACAGAACGCAGGGAGAAATTGCTGGGATTTATCTATAGTCCGTTTCGGATGGGTGACTTGATGAAAGGGCTGTTCGGAAATCACCGAGAATCTTTTATCGATTTTGAAATTTATGATGGTTTAGCGATTACTCCATCTTCTCTATTGTATACTTCTAATCCCGATCGTCTATTAGGTTTTAAGCCCCAATTTGAGCGCCGAAAAATGCTCTCGATTGCCGGACAAACTTGGACGATTGTTTATACTTCCCGTCCTGAACTTGATTTTAATTCCCAACGTCTGATTGCTCCCTATATTGCCTTAGTAGGAAGTTGTGTTGGTATTATCTTATTTGGATTAATGCGATCGCAAATTAAAGCCCGACATATTGCGGAAAAAACCGCCACGGAACTGCGAAAATCAGAAAAAGCTTTGCAAGATAGTGAAGCCCGATTTCAGGCTTTTATGGACTATAACCCGGCCGTCGCTTGGATTTGCGATCGCCAAGGTCGAATGTTATATTTCAGTAGAAGTTATACCCAAACCTTTCCAGTTTCCCAAGACGCTTCAGAAACAACTATATTTGATATTTTTCCTCCAGATATAGCCTCTAAATTCTTGACTCATACTTCGATCGTGGCTTCGCAAAACTTGGTTTTAGAAGTGATTGAATCTCTGCCTCGACGTGGCAGCCAAATCGGAGAATTTCTCATCTATCAATTTCCAATTTGGGTTGATCAGGGAGAGCCATTAGTTGGGGGTGTCGCCATTGATCGCACAGAAAGTCATCGAGCCGAAACCCTATTGCGTCGCTCAGAAGTACAATACCGGACAATGGTTGAACAATCTCCCCTGAGTATTTCAATCCTATCATTAGATGGTTCAGTTCAGCGAGTGAATCGAGCCTGGGAGGAGCTATGGGGAATTAAAGCAGAAACGATTAAAGACTACAATCTTTTAGCTGATCAACAACTGATTGAAAAGGGGGTAATTCCCTATATACAAAAGGGTTTAGCAGGGGAAGCCGTGGCTATTCCTCCGATTTTATATGATCCTCATCAAAGCTTCCCAGGACTGTCGAGTTATGGGTATGCTCAACGCTGGGTTGAGGCTTATATTTATCCGGTGCGGGATGAAATGGGTGAAATTCGCGAAGCCGTATTTATCTACGAAGATATCACAGAACGCAAACACGCCGAGGAAGAATTACAAGAGAGTGAAGCTCGGTTTAGAACCTTAATTGAAACCACCTTTGATGGCATTATTATTCATGAAAATGGCATAATTCTTGAGGCTAACCAAGGAGCGTCTATTATGTTTGATTACCCTTTAGGGGAAATGATGGGATCTTCTTTGCTGGATTTTGTCACCCCCGAGAGTCAGGATTTAATTATACAAAATATCAGAAACAACTTAGAAGCTCCATTGGAAGCAATGGGATTAAGAAAAGATGGTACAATCTTTGATGTAGAAATCATCGGGCGTGATCAAATTTATAAAGGACGTCAAGTTCAAGTAACAGCCCTGCGCGATATTACCACTCGTAAACAATTAGAAGCTCAACTGCGTACCCGGGCGGAGGAGTTAACAGAAGTTAACCGCCTCAAAGATGAATTTTTAGCCACACTTTCCCATGAATTGCGGACTCCTTTGAATGCTATTTTAGGATGGACACAACTGTTAATATCCCGAGATTTAGACAAAGAAACATTTAATCGGGCGACAGAAACAATTAATCGGAATAGCCGAGCTTTATCCCAACTGATAGAAGATTTATTAGATGTCTCTCGAATTATTAGTGGAAAACTAAATTATAACCCTAATCCCACTGCTTTAATGCCGGTGATTGAATCTGCAATTGAAACGGTACGCTCCATAACTGAGGCGAAAGATATTAAAATTAATATTTCCTGCGAGCCTAATATTGGGATGGTTTTAGGGGATAGCAACCGTTTGCAACAAGTGATATGGAATCTATTAACCAATGCGATAAAATTCAGTTCAGAAGGGGGAGAAATTCAGGTGAGAATTTATAAGTGTCAGGATCAAAATTCCTTGGGAACTGATAGCAATTCTGAAGCCATAGATTATGCAGAAATTCAAGTTATTGATAACGGACAAGGGATTAGCAAGGAGTTTTTACCCTTTGTGTTTGAAAGATTTCGTCAAGCCGATGGTTCAATTACTAGGAAACAGGGCGGATTAGGATTAGGATTAACCATTGTTCGCCATTTAGTTGAAATCCATGGAGGAACCGTAACCGTCAATAGTCCCGGGTTAGGACACGGGACAGTATTTACCGTAAAATTACCCCTAATGACACCCAAAATGTCAAAGGATTATCAGAATCTTCAAGGAGGTTTTAGTGATCAGGATTTGATGTTTGAAAGTTGTTTAAAACTCAAAGGGGTTAAAATTTTAGTCGTTGATGATGAACTGGATGCTCGGGATTTAGTCGCTCATATTTTAGAGAATTGTGGGTCAGAGGTGGTGACCGTTGGGAGTGCAGAACAAGCCATTAATATCTTCAACGCCAATAGTACCACATCTCCATTTCATATTTTAGTTAGTGATATTGGACTGTCAGAGCAAGACGGTTATTCACTAATGCGTCAAATTCGTCTATTACCCCCGGAAGAAGGAGGACAAATACCTGCTTTAGCACTTACAGCCTATGCCAAAGATGAAGATCGTCAAGCCGCATTCTCCGCCGGATTTCACGCCCATTTAGCCAAACCCGTAGAACCCTATGAATTACTATTTACCATTGCCAATTTAATTGGAATTATTAGATAATTAGGTAATGGGTAATGGGTAATGGGTAATGGGTAATGGGTAATGGGTAATGAATCGGTAGATTTTGTATAATTAAGTCAATAATAGGGAGATTTTAAGCTGATGTTAACTTTGGAAACGCTATTTGATGAACAATTCTATCTGAGCACATATCCTGATGTAGCTCCAACGATTGAAAGGCAAGAATTTCGGAACGCTTTTGATCATTTTGTCGAGGAGGGTCAATTTTTGGGTTATGAACCTAATCCTTTATTTGATAGTCAATATTATCAACAGGGAGATCTGGAATTGTCAATCCAAATTGAGGGAGAATTTATTACGGCTGTTAAACATTTTATTGATTTTGGTCAATTTGAACCCCGTTCTCCTAATCCGTTATTTGATCCTATCTATTATTTAGAAAGATATCCTGATATTAAATCAGGTTTTTTACAAGGACAAATAAACCCGTTTGAACATTTTTTTCTCCAGGGACAATATGAAGGACGTAATCCCAGTATTGATTTTGATACTAACTTTTATCAAACTCGATATCCCGATGTATTATCTGATATTCAATCCGGGCAATATCAGACATTTTTTGAGCATTTTTGGAGGCAAGGATTAAAGGAACAAAGATTAGGAATTGCTCCGGCTTTTCAAGATGACCTGACCCAAACCATTAATATAGATATATTATTAGGACAAAGAACCATTGTAGGCTTAATAGATGCCGCTAACCCCATTGATATTTATGAGTTTATTATTCCTAATTTTAATAGTCAGGTTAGTATAATCATGAATCAAATGAAAGCTAATTTAGACCTGGATTTGATTTATGACCTGAATAATAATCGAGCGGTTCAAAGTAATGAAATTGTTGCTAGTTCCACTAATTTAGGTCTAACCCCAGAATCGATTAAATTAGATAAATTACCCAGTGGAACCTACTTTCTGCGAGTCTCCCCCATGGACGGAAATACCCATTATCTTTTGAATTTATCAGCTACCCCAATTTAAGTTTGTTGTTGCGCTTCAGCGCTCTTAGAAAGGGCTAAAGCCCAACAACGTCGGATTAATAAGTCCAATTTTGCTTAGTCTGCAAACTATAGGTTCCATCCTTCACATTTACCCGCTCGGGAATTAGATCGAGATCCCGAAACAAATTAGCCTGATGCTGTAGGGCGTCGAGGGATTGTTCATCAATCGGGATAATCGCCCGTTCGGCACTGCGTTTCTGTAAAGTTTCTAGGATAAATGGGTCAATTTCGTGTTGATCTAGCAATCGTTGAGCCGCTTCTAATTCCTGTTTTTTAGCCCAGGCTCCTGCTTCGTTAACCTCCTCTAAAATCACTTTTAGGAGGTCAGGATAGTCTCGGACTAGCTCTGGAACCGCATAGTAATAGGTGGGAACCTCCAAAGAAGCCCTATCCCCAAAGATGCTCTCTAGGTCGGCAATGGAGCGTCCTGGGTAGGAACTTCGGGCTTGAGTCGGTGTATAGGGAACCCAAACCACCCAAGCATCTACTTCACCCTGTCGGAATAGGGGCAACGCCTGGGGCTGGGTGAGATAAATGGGGTCAATATCGCTAAAATCCAGTCCCACTTTCCGCAATGCTCGTATCAGGATGTAGTGGGCACTGGAGCCTTTATCAAAGGCAATTTTTTTACCCTTGAGGTCAGCCAGGGTCTGAATTGGCGAATCCTCGGGGACTAGAATGGCTTGACCTTTGGGGGCGGTATATTTTTCCTTCGCCACCCGCACAAAAACATGATCCGCCGCCTGGGAGAAAATACTGGCCGTACCCCCGCCGCCGCAAAAATCAATTGTCCCGTTACTCAGCGCTTCAATCAGAGCCGATGCGGATAAAAAGCTTGTCCAGGTCACAATTAGCCCAAAGGGTCGCAAACGTTCTTCCAGTAAGGCTTGACTGCGAAGAACCTCAAAATTGGTCATTCCCTCTGGATAACCGATTTTGAGTTGTTTGAGTCGTCGCGCTTGTTGGGCTAGGGGTGTGCTACCCGCATGAGCCGAGCGGTCAGAAAACCAACGATCCAAAACAATACAAAATACGATTCCCCCGACAAATAATCCCACGGTTTCTAATAACCTAATAGTTGAGTTTTTGGGAGGATTGACGGGATTAGCGGGATTGACCGGACTCACCTGACTGATGGGGGCCGAGAGTACCGGACTAGATTCGGGTGTGGCCATCAAATGACTATTAAAAGCCAGACTCAAAACCAAACTGGAGGCAACACCGAGACCAAATTTCACCACAAACCGGGAAATTACCCCTCGGGGCAGGATGACCGGAAGGGATCGAAAAATATTGGGACTCGTAAGTTTAGACCAAAGATTAAGGGAATAGCTAATCATAATAACCTCTTTGATAAATATGTTTTATGGACAGGAAGAAAAGAATGGAAAATAGCAGATTAGAATTAAACCATTAATTGACCCAATCCGGTAAAAAATGAATGAAACGATTGATTTTGCTCGAATGATCAGGCTTTCGTCAAAAGACAAGAAGCTGAAAAATAAATTGTTTAAGTCATTTCGATAAAAATAATTTATTGTTTCAATAAATCGCAGGTTATATAATAAAATACAACCCAAATTTTAGCCTTTTAATGGCTATTTATATATTATTATAACTTACACAAATCTGCTAATGGATTGATGTTGTGGGCTTGATTGCTAACTTTGAGCGATCGCTCTCTAGTTTTGGTGACCATATAAATGTTGAAAGAGGGATGCTGATGGATTGGTTAATGACCACAATTAAAGTTGGCCTAGCTGTGGCTTTAGCGACAACCTTTGACGACAATATTTATCTAACGGGCTTTTTTAGTGAAGTTAATCGAACGTTTCGTCCTCCACATATTGTGGTGGGTGAACTGATCGGGTTTACCGTGTTATTAAGTGTCAGTTTGATTGGTTTCTTTGTGGGGCTGGTAATTGACTCAGCTTGGATCGGATTATTGGGGATTCTACCGATACTCATTGGTCTGAATAATTTGATTAACTTGAATAAAGATGATTCCGCCAAAGATCGGTCAGCCAACCTAAAAATAAACTCTAAATATCGAGGATTTGATTCTCGAAAGCGATCGCTCTGGGACGTCATTCGCGATCGCCAAACCTACAGTGTTTCGGCCGTCACTATATCCAATGGCGGTAATAATCTGGGGATCTATATTCCTTTATTTGCGAGTAGCAGTATTCAAAATTTAGCGGTGATGATCCCGATTTTATATATAGTGGTTTGCTGTTGGCTATTTCTCTCCTATAATCTGACTCGTCAACCGGGTATCGCCGTTGTACTTAGCCGTTATGCCAGCAAAATTTTCCCCTTTGTATTGATGTGGCTGGGTTTTAGAATTTTGTTAGATAGTGAATCCTATCGTCTTTTTTTACCCAATATATAGCCATCCTAATGTCTTAATAAAGGTCGAATTAATTCCATAATTCGATCGGAATTAAAGTTATTGATAATATCCGTTAGCACTCGGGATAGACGGGCTTTAGATTCGGGAATTTGTCTGATTAATTCGTTCATTACTTCGGTATCGAGATAGTAAGCAGCTTGATACATTTCTTCTAACCACTCAGGAGACATCATGGATAAATCTTCTACACAAAGGGTTTCAACTAATAATTTTTTGGGGCTTTGTTCTACGGCTTCATAAATATATTGCACTCCCAAATATCGAGCTATTTTATCAAAAATTTCCTTTTCCTGAAAGGGCTTGCTGATAAAATCATTACAGCCCGTCATGATCACTTTCTCTCGATCTTCTTCAAAAACACTAGCGGTTAAAGCAATAATAATAGGTTCGGGGTTTTGCCGGTGTTCTCTAATATATTGAGTTGCTCTGTAGCCATCCATGACGGGCATTCGGATATCCATAAAAATCAGGTGAGGTAACCAACTTTCCCAGAGCGAAAGGGCTTCCATACCCTGGGTTGCTTCTGCGACCTCAAAACCAACTGAACTCAGAATATCAATTAATAAACGGCGATTTTCTGCTAAATCTTCAACTACAAGAATGCGGTAAGTGGGTTGTCCAGGAGCTAAACTAATGACTCTTTGATGAATTGATTCCCCAGGCAAAGGTTGTACTTGAGGTAACTGTACATTAATCCCAAAAGAAAAAGTGCTCCCCTGATTCACAGTGCTTTTAACCTGAATTTTACTGCCCATAATTTGGATCAGTTTTTGACTGATGGCTAAACCCAGACCCGTACCTTGACTCAAATTATTTCCGGCTTCGGCTTGTACAAAAACTTGAAATAAACTCTCAATTTCCGTTGGTGCAATTCCCACTCCCGTATCCTCTACCTCAAAATAGAGATGACAGCAGTTTGCTTCCCGTTGTTCTGTTTTTACTCGGAGGGTGATACTTCCTTGGTGAGTAAACTTAATCGCATTACCGAGGAGATTGACTAAGACTTGATAGAGTTTTTTCTCATCGGTATGCACAAATTGGGGAAGATTGGGATCTCGCTCAAAAATTAAATTTAATTCTTTAGATTGGACTTTAACTTGAAACATTTCTTCAATGGAAGTGAGTAAATTGATTAAGTCAAAGTCAGAAAGATTAAGCGTCATCCGTCCGCTTTCAATTTTGGATAAATCTAAAATATCGTTAATCAAATCTAACAAATGTTTACCACTCCGATTGACAATTTGTAAACGTTCTTGGACGGAAGGAGTCAAAGCGCTTTCATAGCTCATTAATTGTGTGAATCCTAAAATAGAGTTGAGGGGGGTGCGGAGTTCGTGACTCATATTAGCCAGAAAGATACTCTTAGCTTGGTTGGCGGCTTCTGCTGATTCTTTTGCCTGCTGAAGTTCTAACTCCGATTGTTTGCGATCGCTAATATCAATTAAATATCCCAAAATTTCCACAGGTCTCCCGGCGTGATCTCGAATCAGTTTGACTTGTTCGAGTACCCAACGATAATTCCCATCTTGGTGCAGAAGACGAAATTCTTGAAAATAAAAACCATCGGCGAATAGATGGGTCAGTCCATTAAGAACTGGATCTACATCATCGGGATGCAAATGATTCATCCAAAATTCAGAATCTTCCAAAAATTCCCTAGTTTCATAGCCCAATATATCCTTAACATTTTCGCTGATAAATGTTGCCCCATAGTCGCCATCAGGTTTACTGCTAAAAATAACTACGGGGCTATAGTTGAGAAGAAAGTTAAGGCGATTAGTGGTGGTTTGTAAGGCTTTCTCCGCCAGTTTTAGCTCTGTGATGTCGTGCTGAACCGCAACATAAACCGTGCCGTATTCAGGATGTTCAAACCGAGAGGTATGGACTCTACACCAAAACAGCGTACCATCTTTTTTCTTGTTGTAAACCTCATATTTGGCTTCCCCGTCCCGATCAAGTTGGGTGGCGATATCTTCAACGCTGGCATCGGGTGTCACCTGGCTATCAACATAATTGATCACACCCACGGGTTGACCGACAAGTTCGCCCTCTGCATAGCCCAACATGGCATCAAATTTAGGATTAGTGTAGACAATTATCAAGTCGGAGGATTTGATTAAAGCGACTCCGCCTGCCATATTATTCATAATAATACTTTGCAGTTCTAGGGTCTTTTGAGCTTCTTTTCGGGCTGTAATATCTTGGATTTGAGCAATAAAATGTAGTGGCTTTCCCTGCTCATCTTGTATTATCGATCCATTCAGCAGAATCCAAACAATATGTCCTTGCTTATGAAAATAACGTTTTTCTAATTGGTAAGTTGAAATTGTTCCTGCTAATAGCTGTCGGGCATAACTGAGATCGATATCTAAATCGTCAGGATGGGTAATATCTTGAAAAGTTAATGTTAACAACTCCTCTGGAGAGTAACCAATAATCTTACACAGAGCAGGATTGACTTTCAGCCAATGCCCATCAAGGGAAATGATCGCCATCCCGATGGAGGCATCTTGAAAGGCATGGCGAAATTGTTCTTCACTATTGCGTAAAGCCGTCTCAATGTGTTTGCGATCGCTAATATCCCGCAAAATAACCGTAAATACTGTTTCGTCTCCGATTTCTAACCGAGAAATTGAGGCTTCAGCCAAAAACTGTGTCCCATCTCGACGAAGACCCCAAATTTCACCTCGTTCTCCCATTTTTCTGGCTTTTCCCAAAGACTGGGCAAATTTTTGGATATGCCGACCATGGGCATTTCTAAACTGTTCTGGGAGTAATAAACTCAAAGGCTGCCCTAAAACTTCCTCGAGTTTGTAGCCAAAAATCTTTTCCGCTCCTTGATTAAACAGGGTAATCTGTTGAGTGCTATCCACTGAAATAATCGCATCATTGGCAATTTCTAAAATTCCGGCAAAACGAGCCTGGGATTTTTCTAAGGATTCTGTGCGTTCGGCTACAAGACTTTCTAAGGTTTGGTTGATTTTTTTTAGTTCTACCTCAGCTTGTTCACGCTGGTGATCAATTTGGTTCAAAAATCCAGCCGTCACCCACACAAGAATTGATAAGGTAGAAACTATAATGATTGACCGTAAACTATAGCCAAATTCAGCGTTATACCAGCCTAATTTTTGTCCTTGAAATGTTAACCAGTTGAGGGCTATGGGAAAGACAATCGCCCAAGGGAGTAACCGCCGAAGGATGACCCCACCGACTAGGGGACTGGTTAAGATCTGCATGAATCCCTCCTGCGGTCGGAGCCACAAAATTCCGATATGGAGGAGGAAAAAGTTCACGATTGTGTTGATTGCTTGACTTGTTGTGAGGATAAGCAATCGTTCCAAAACATCGACATGGAATAGGTGTTCAAATAATGCTAACAAACAAATTAAAGCCACAACACTACTACAAATCTGAGCCAACTTAATATTCCGGGGACGGTTTCGCCCGAGTAGGAATAGGGCTGCTCCCATCAGGACAAAATTGAACGCCGTATTGATTCTCATGCGTCCGGGATAATGGGTTTTGGGGGATACAATATCTGGAAATAGTAATTGATCAATCTTCAAATCCCAACCAAATAAATACTCACTTAGTGTTAGTAAACCGATGACCATAATTGCCCCCGCCAACCCTTGAGAGACGCGATAATGCAGTTGGGTGGGTCGTGGGCGCGACAACAATATTAAACAGACTCCAGCAGACAGAAAGCAAATCGCTGTATTCACTTTCATGGTTGAGGTGATTCCGGGAAAACCACTTTTGAGCAGAGAGAGGTTAAATTGCCAACCGAGGAGTACAGTTACCGCGATGGAAATAACCACTAGCCCGGCGATTTGAGAAATCCGATTTTTCATAACAGATTTATTTGATATTTAGGAAATTATAACTATCTGAAATCCCCAGAAAATAAAATATGAGTATCTAATAAAAACCCCATTACTTATCCCCATAAAAAGCTGCAATTACTTCTTCAGGAGTTTGATCAAAATCATCAGCAATTTCAACTTGACCCTGCCAAAAACCTGCAACCCTCCGCTTTTTAGCAGTACAGGACTTACGCAAGCACGCTATATATAGCGTGTCAAAAGTAGGCGATCGCCCTAAAAAGTCCTAATTATTTATTTTCCCCCCAATGTTGGGGGCTAGGGGGCTAGATGGCTTGAAATGTATCCTGTTTAGGATGCTAAGGTTATGAAGGATTGATCAGCAGTTTTAGAGACTATTTCTCAAGCAGCAATATTTGCCCCCTAAATCCCCCAAAATTGGGGGACTTTAAGAGGTTGTCCTGTTAAAGCGATCTCGTTATGATTTTGAATATCTGATAGCAAATCGGTTAAATTATCAGATAAGTTAGCAATATCGAAAGTTTTGGTTGACATTTTGCTGATCCCTTAATCATTACTAATAAATAGTATATAGCAATCCCCTTGTTGTTGCGCTTGGGCTCAAAAAATAGAAGGCGATCGCCAAACAAAGAATTTATTTCTATGTAGAAGGTAATTATCAATACTTACTTAGTCACAAATCTTTAACACCCATCAAATAAGATTGCTATAGTCATATAGAAAAACCCATTAGAATTTTTTCCCTATTCAGTAAAATATTGTTATATTATACTTACTTTTATAAAATTAAAGATATAATATGATTACCGATTTAGTTACCAACCATCAAGGCGATATTTTAATCGTTGACGATTTACCCGATAACCTCCGTCTGCTGAGGGATACCTTGAGTGAAGAAGGCTATAAGGTTCGCAGTGCCACGACGGGGGCCATGGCAATCAGAGCCGCCCACTCTCCATCGACTGATTTAATCTTACTTGATATTAAACTGCCCGATCTCGATGGCTATGAAGTATGTAGAAAATTAAAATCCGATGGACGCACCGCAGATATTCCCGTGATTTTTTTGAGTGCCCTGAATGAAACCTCGAATAAAGTTCAAGGTCTGGCTGCCGGGGGAGTGGATTATATTTCTAAGCCATTTCAAGTTCAAGAAGTATTAGCTCGTGTCGCCATTCATCTGACCATCCGAAGGCTTCAAAAAAGCTTGCAACAACAGAATTTACGCTTGATTCAAGAGATAGAAGAACATCAACAGCTTAAAGAAGTCCTCTTTGCCGAAAAAGAATTGGCTCAGGTGACTTTACAATCCATTGGTGATGCGGTGATTACCACCGATGCCCAGGAGAATATTAGGTATTTTAATCCCGTTGCTGAAAAACTCACGGGCTGGAAAGCACAGGAAGCCGAAGGACTACCTCTGTCTGAGGTTTTTATAATTATTAATGAAGTTACGAGAAAACCCGCAGACAATCCGATCACCAAAGCACTATTAGAAGGGAAAATCGTAGGTTTAGCGAACCATACAGTTTTGATAGCTCGGGATGGGACAGAGTATGCGATTGAGGACTCAGCAGCCCCGATTCGCGATCGTCAAGGTGAAATTATCGGCGCGATCATTGTCTTTCATGATGTGACCGAATCGCGCTATCTCACCCGTCAACTCTCTTGGGAAGCTAGTCACGATGCCTTGACGGGCCTCATCAACCGTCGAAGATTTGAGCAGTATCTCATGGAGGCGATCGCCTCTGTTCAACACAGTAATCACCATCACGTTCTCTGTTATTTAGATTTAGATCAGTTTAAAGTGGTGAACGATACCGTGGGTCATATTGCCGGCGATGAACTCCTGCGTCAAATTACGACACTTTTACAACAGGCAGTTCGGGCAAATGATCGGTTAGCTCGCTTGGGGGGTGATGAATTTGGTCTTTTGCTGACTCAATGTCCCCTTTCTCAAGCCGCTCAGATTGCGGAAATTTTGAAAGACAAAGTGCGTCAGTTTCGGTTTATTTGGGAGAGCAAAACCTTTATTGTTGGGGTTAGTATTGGGGTGGTTGCTATTAATAAAACCAATCCAGATTTGATGGAGATTTTGGGGGCGGCGGATGCCGCTTGTTATGCAGCCAAAGCTAAAGGGCGCAACTGTATTCATATTTATCACCAGGATGATGGGGAACTGATTAAACAACGGACGCAGAGGCAGTTGATTGCCAAAATCAGCCGAGCGCTGGAAACCCATCGTTTTTGTCTATATTATCAAAAGATTGTTTCTATTACTTCTAAATCCTTAGTAGAACATTATGAGGTTTTACTGAGAATGTTGGATGAAAATGGCGAATTAATCCCTCCCAGTACCTTTATTCCTGCGGCCGAGCGTTATGGATTGATCACTGATATCGATTGCTGGGTGGTTGAAACTTTTTTCTCGAATTATAAAAAAATATCTCAGCAAAACTTTATCCAGCAAAGTTTATATGCGATTAATCTTTCTGGTGCTAGTATTTGTAACAATGGGTTTTTGGAGTTTTTAATTGAACAATTTCCTCGCTACCAAATTCCCCCCCAAACCATTTGTTTTGAAATTACTGAAACCGCCGCGATCGCTAACTTCGACCAAGCCCGATATTTTATGGGGGAACTCAAAGAGATTGGCTGTCGCTTTGCCCTAGATGATTTTGGTAGTGGGTTAAGTTCCTTTGCTTATCTGATCAATTTACCCGTGGATTATCTAAAAATTGATGGTACTTTTGTTAAGAATATTAATGATAATTTAATTTCTCAAGCGATCGTTGAAGGTTTTAATCGTATTGCCCACGCCATGAATCTGGAAACGGTAGCTGAGTTTGTGGAGGACGAAACCATCTTACAAAAGTTACGAGAGATTGGAGTTGATTATGCTCAGGGTTATGGAATTTCCCATCCGGTTCCGATTAACTTCAACCACGAATAAAAATCCCCCAACTTTGTAGTCAGGGGGGTAGGTCAAAAGTCGGTTAGATGATTAAACAACACGCCGGCCAGTCAGTAGGTTATAGACAATAGCAATCAGTGCCAAAACCAAAAGAATATGGATTAAGCCGCCTCCAACATTAACTGAGAATCCTAATAACCAGAGGATGAGTAGTACACCAACGGCACTCCAGATGATATTAGACATATTTTCTCCTTTTATTGAGATAAAATTCAATGACGTTATTTGGTCGGTGGTTCGGGCTTAAATAGATCACGAACATCAGCTTCTACACCTTTAATGGCTTGACGGTCTTGCTTTGCTGCTTCCTGGGTTTTTCCACCCGGGTTGTAGTCAGGGTTTTTAATACTATCAAGAATCCCTTGTTGGGTATTCGCATCAAATTGCTGATCGTTTTGAACAACATCGGTTTTCTGGTCATCTGTGATGTTAGCGATCGCTTCTTGGGCCTTATCCTTAACATTACTGATCATCTCTTTCGCTTGATCCATGATAGCAATTTGAGTCTGCGGTGAATTCATGCCTTGGGTTGATGAACTTGCAGCCCAACTTGATTCCGATGCCAAACTAAAGACAAGGGCAGTTGAGAGGAATAAAACCATGCCGATAGACAGCAGGAATTTACGAACTTTGCTAAACAAAATCATGTTAATATCCAAAATATTTTTGATGGCTCGCAACTAACTGAGTTTTTTATTCATTGGTAGATCTACCAAAAAATATTTATTTTAAACTGGGGCAAATTATCAGGACTCTCTGGGAAAATTCGATAAACGCAAACTACACACTATTTTAGGTGTTAAGTTGTTATCGTTTTTACCATTATTTGAAACCGATCTTACGGGTCAAAAATGGTAGAATCCAATGCCCACATAGCCTTTTAGTCCAGTTTAGCTTTGACTTCATCTTTCACATCTTCAACGGTGTGAATCACTTTTGCCTCAGCTTGTTTTTCCTTGCCTTCTGCCTGATCTTTAGGATCTCCCGTCACGTTACCTACGGTTTCTTGAACCTTACCGGCAATATTTTTAGCGGTGGCTTTCTCTCTATTTTTTAAGCTCATATCGGCTCCTAGTTACGGTTTTTAAATTTGATATTTACTAATTTGAGCGGTCTTAACAACTCTGTTAATAAATTTCATACTTTTATTGTAGTAGCCTTTTTATAAATTGATTGCGTTTTTATCAATTAATACAAAAGATATACCATTAGGAATAGAATCTCATCAGGGAATAGGCAATAGGGAATAGGGAACACCAGATAATACTTCTGGCTGTTTCATATCCTTTATAAATTATTACAACCTCCGTCTCGCGCTTCGCGCATTGCTATACCTGTAGGGGTAATTGATGAATTAATCCTACAGATATAGTTAGGAGGGATCAAGGATACCTGCTTAATTGTTTAAACGTCGCAACTGTACTTTTAAACCATCCCGGGGACGGGGAGTGGGAATGGTAATTAAGTCTAAGGATTGATTGGGTAATAGTTGCCAATCATAATTTCTGACTAATAAAGCGGCAAATAATTTGATCTCTAATTTAGCAAATTCTTTGCCAATACATTCGCGCATTCCGCCCCCAAAGGGAACCCAACTAAAGGGTTTTGGTTTATCTTCATTGCGGGCTTCACTAAACCGCTCAGGATCAAATTCTTGCGGTTGAAAATAAACCGTTTCATCCTGATGGGTTTTGGCAATTTGATATAAAATAGACCAGCCTTTGGGGATAGAATAACCGTTATATTCACAATCTTGAATTACTTCTCGAAACCCACCGCCAACCGGAGGCACAAACCGCAATACTTCTTTCATCACCTGTTCTAAATAGGTCATGGATTTTAAATCTTCAAAAGTGATGGGTTGAGAGGGATCAAATTGTTGCTGTTCGGCTCTAATTTTTGCTATAATATCAGGACGCTGACCGACCTGTAAACAGAAGGATGCGATCGCCGAAGTTAAGGTTTCATGTCCGGCAAATAATAGGGTTAAAATCTGATCCTTGAGTTCTTCAATTCCGAGTTTGTTTCCGTCTTCATCCTGGGCTTGTAATAATAATCCCAAGGTATCTTCCCCAGACTGGGGTTGTTGTTGGCGTTCACGAATTAGGGTTTCTATTTCTGTTAATAATAACTGATGGGATTTACAAGCTCGATTAAATTTTGTTCCGGGTAAACGCAGGGGAATAGTAAATAGTCCATCACACCAATCTTCAAAGATTTCTTCTAAATGGGTATCGGTAGCTTGCTGTTTTCCAATTAATAATTTACAGGCAATATCAAAGGTATATTTCCGTAATTCAGGATACCAAATTAAGGTTGATATTTGTTCCCATTTATGCAAATAACGATGGGTGAAATCTTCCATAGTCGCAGCATATCCGGCTAAAGCTCTGGGTTGAAAGGCTTGGGATAAAATCTTACGGCGAGACTTATGAATATCTCCCAATTGCATTGATAATGATCCCTGTCCTAATAATATTCGGGTACTTGGCGGCCAAGCCACAATAAAATATTTATTCTCATTTGCAAATAAAAACCGATTAGCTTCCGATCCCATCATAATTACAGTGGGACGACCAAAAAGATGGGTTTTAAAGATTGATCCATATTGTTTTTGTCGTTTATCAGCAAAATCAGGATCTCGCAAAAAACTAATGGTTTCACCCATCATCGGAAAACCCGATTTACCCGGGGGCAAAGGCAGAGACGTTGTAGATTTAGTTGAGGTCATAGTGAAGGTAATTGATTAATTTGAACAGAAATGATAGGATTGAGTCATGATCCAAATGCTAACACTATTTCCTTAAAAGATCATGAATTACGGCCCCTCTCCCCAAACCCGTTATCCCATCCCCGAACAAACTCGATTAGTCTATCTGAAAACCATTATTAAAAATCCGAATATTATTGTCGGGGATTATACTTATTATGATGATTTTGAGAACCCAGAAAACTTTGAAAAGAATGTTTTATACCATTTTGACTTTATCGGAGATCAATTAATTATGGGTAAATTTTGTGCGATCGCTTCCGATGTTAAATTTATCATGAATGGCGGGAATCATCGCACGGATTGGTTAACTAATTATCCTTTTCCCGTATTTGGAAACGGTTGGGAATCTGCCATGCCCGATTCTTGGCCGTTTAAAGGAAATACGGTAATTGGTAATGATGTTTGGATCGGATATGGGGCTACAATTATGCCGGGTATTAATATTGGAGATGGGGCAATTATTGGGGCTCAATCAGTTGTGACCCGGGATGTTCCTCCCTATACAATTGTGGGGGGAAATCCGGCCCAACAAATTCGCAAACGGTTTGAAGATTCTATGATTGAAGACTTATTAAATATCCGATGGTGGGATTGGGATATTCAGAAGATTACTCGGCATCTTCACGCTATTTGTGGGGCGGATATTGAGGCGTTGCGTCAGGCTTTAGACTCTGAGTAAAGAATGGGGGCACGAAGGTGGAAGCGATTATGCTGACTGAGTTATAATAGGCAAAGGCTGACTCTATTACCTGGGTAGGTGCTTGGAGGTAGCGATCGCTCAAAAAGGAGATAAAATTTAGTTGGAAATATTTGATTTAATCTTCTTGGATAGTATTGTTGAGAAAATTGAGCGCAAGCACAACGTTCAGACACAGGAGGTAAGAGAAGTTTTTATGCGGTTTCCACTTATACGATTTATTGAAAAAGGAAACCGTCAAAATGAAAACGTTTATGCCGCTTATGGTCAAACACAGACGGGACGCTACTTAATTGTTTTCTTCATCTATAAAGAAGATAATAATGCCTTAATATTATCAGCGAGGGACATGACCAATGCCGAACGAAGAAAATACCGAAATGGCTAGAAGTTCTATCTCAAATGCTACCTCCTATGAAGATATAGGAGAGTTTTGGGATGAGCATGATACGGCCGATTATTGGGAGCAAACTTATCCGGTTAAATTTACAATTAATCTTAGCCCTAAATCTCCGGTGACATATTACGGTATTGATCAAAGTTTATCTGAAAAAATCAGTGCTGTCGCGGAACAGAAAGGGATGTCTGCGTCAAATCTTTTAAATTTGTGGGTGCAGGAGAAATTACAGGAAGAAAGGGTTTAAGGTGATTCCTCTACCTGGGCTAAACTGAGGAATGAAAAATAAATAACTTGCACAATTACAACGTGGAAACCTTGATCTACTGTAAACTATTGCTCAATTAGTCACCTTATTGGTTTTTCATTCCTGAGTAGGGTTTAGCTTAAGATAAAACATTTTAACTAGAGATGTCAATTGAGTGTAAAAGGCGTTAGGTATGGATATAATAAATCTTATTTCAGCAATATTGGGACTGTTAGCAGCACCAGGGATAATTAAATTTATATTTAACCTGGCGAATTAAGCCAATTATACTTGATTAAAGGATAGTTTTCCGATTACATATAGTAACATTGGTGGGCAAAGCCCACCTTACGACTTGGGATTAATTTTACCCAATATTAGGTGATAACCGTGGGTTGTTGACGTCCGGTTATGGTTTTGATTTGGGCAATTTCATCGGCAATAGTAATTAATTCTCCTAGCGCCTCTTGCGGATCTAAATTGTGTTTAGTGGGGTCGGGTTCGTAACTTTCTAAATACACCCGTAAGGTTGCCCCTTTAGTTCCGGTTCCCGATAACCGAAAGACAATTCGAGAACCATCGGTAAACCCAATCCGAATCCCCTGATTATTACTAACACTATTATCCACCGGATCGGTATAGCTAAAATTATCACTATATTCGACTTGATAGGAACCGTATTGTTTCCCCTTCAGGTTCGGTAAAATTGTCTGTAACTTATCGACTAATTGATTGGCTTTTTCGGTTTCAATCTCGTCATAGTCATGGCGAGAATAATAATTGCGTCCGTAGGTTTGCCAATGATTGCGAACAATATCTTCCACGGATTCTTGACGCACGGCTAAAATATTTAACCAGAATAATACTGCCCACAAACCATCTTTTTCCCGAACATGATTTGATCCGGTTCCAAAACTTTCTTCCCCGCAGAGGGTGGCTTTTCCTGCATCTAATAAATTGCCGAAAAACTTCCATCCCGTGGGGGTTTCATAACAGTCTATACCTAATTTTGCCGCCACCCGATCGGGGGCTTGGGATGTGGGCATGGAACGGGCAACTCCGGCTAAACCGTCTTTATATCCGGGCACTAAATGGGCATTGGCGGTGATGATGGCTAAACTATCACTGGGGGTGACAAAAAAATTCTTGCCTAAAATCATATTGCGATCGCCATCCCCATCGGACGCCGCCCCAAAGTCCGGGGCATTTTCTCCGAACATAATTTCCACTAAATCATGGGCATAGACTAAATTAGGATCGGGATGACCGCCGCCAAAATCCTCTAGGGGAATGCCATTAACCACGGTTCCGGGTGCGGCCCCTAAGCGGTTTTCAAAAATGGCGCGGGCATAGGGGCCAGTTACCGCGTGCATGGAGTCCACACACATCCGAAAGTTGCCCGAAGTTAACAATTTTTGAATTAAGTCAAAATCGAATAGGGATTCCATCAATGACCTGTAGGGTTGGACAGAATCAATCACCTCAACGGCCATGGTTCCCAGTTTAAAACTGCCGGGTTGATCCAAATTAATATCGGCCGCCTCCATGGTTTTGTAGGTATCCATGACCAGGGTACGGGCATAAATCGCTTCGGTGATTTTTTCGACGGCTGGCCCGCCATTACTGCCATTGAACTTAATCCCAAAATCTCCGTCTGGCCCTCCGGGGTTATGGCTGGCAGAGAGAATAATCCCCCCAAAGGCTTGATTTTCACGAATCATACAGGAGGCGGCGGGAGTGGAAACAATGCCCCCACATCCGACGAGAACCTTTCCAACGCCGTTGGCGGCGGCCATTTTTAAGATAATCTGAATGGCTTGACGGTTATAGTAGCGACCATCTCCCCCTAAAATCAGGGTTCCCCCTTCATACCCCTCTTGGGTATCAAAAATCGCCTGAACGAAATTTTCTAGGTAATGGGGCTTTTGAAAAGCCGGAACGGACTTGCGTAGGCCGGATGTTCCCGGTTTTTGGTCGTTAAAGGGTTGAGTTGAAACAATACGAATATTCATGAGACATTGACGATGGAATGCTTGCCCCAATTGTATCGGTATGCAACTCTCCTTTTAACACTTGTGATAAAAATTCAATCAATGATCGACAGAACTAAGAAATACCCGGTTGCACGGATAGGAGAATCTCAAAGGTTGTCCCTTTTCCGTCTTCAGAAGTACACTTTAATCGACCATTATGTTTTTCCACCACAATTTGCTGAGAAATGGATAAACCTAAACCCGTGCCTTTGCCTAGGGGTTTAGTGGTGAAAAACGCATTAAAAACTTGGTCTTGCACCGACTTAGGAATTCCCGGGCCATTATCGGAAATAGAAATGCAAATTGCATCTTCTATAATTGACCCGGGGTGCATTTTGCAGGATTCGGTTTTAATGGTAATTTGTCGAGGAATAGGTTGCTGTTCTAAGGCATCAATCGCATTCGATAGAATGTTCATAAATACCTGATTCAGTTGGTTGGGATAGCATTGGACTAAGGGAATTTCTCCATAGTCTTTAATCACTTGAATTTCTGCATGATTTCCCTTGGATTTTAGTTGATTATGCAGAATTTTTAGGGTTCCATCTAAACCCCCATGAATATCGGCTAATACCATTTCCTGTTGATCTAGGCGAGAAAAGTTCCGTAAAGATAGGGCTAAATCATATAAACGATTCGCGCCTAAGCGCATAAATTCTAAACTCTGGGGTAATTCATTAATAATGGTATTAACGTCCGATGCTTGAATAAAATCTCGGATTTCTGAAGCGGGTTCCGGGTAATACTGCTGATAGAGTTTGACTAGCTCCATAAGCGTCTGAATATCCTGATTAACGTAGGTCAGATTTCCGTGAATGGAACTAATCGGGTTTTTAATTTCATGGGCAATTTCGGTCATCATTTGCCCCAAACTAGACATTTTTTCGGCTTGGATTAGTTGGGCTTGGGTTTGTCGTAAATCTTGTAGGGTTTTTTCCAGTTGTAATGCTCTTTCCCGCTCTTGAATTTCTGAAACTCTTAAATTAGCTTCGACCTGTTTTCGTTGGGTAATATCCCGGACAATGGCTAAAATTTCATGGCTGCCACTTTTCACATAACGCGCTTCATAATGATGCCAGTCTTTATCACCTCTTACCACATATTCACCCACTTGAATTTGACCGGTTTCTAGGGTTTTTTCCAGATAATATCTTGTCCAATCAGCCAAATCCTTGGGAAACACATCTTCAATTTTTTTGCCAATTATATCCTCGATATCGAGCCGATGAAGATTTTGCTTATCGGGATAATAATCGACCACTACGCCTTCATTACTAATGCAGAACATTAAATCAGGAATCGCTTGAATTAAACTGATGGTTTTAGCTTCTGCTTGTTCTAAAACCTTGGTCATTTGATCATATTGTTCTTGAATGGGATTGACTTTTTGATTCTCTAAATGAAGGGAAACCAAGGTAGAACTTGCCAGTGATGTTTTCAGTTGATGAATTTCTTGATGGGCTTTTCCTAGTTCTTTATCTAAATAATTCCGTTCGGCGATTAAGCGTTCATAATCCGCTAGTATTCTGTCTAAAATAGCATTTTGGTTTAAATCTTCCCATACTGGATCAAACATGGGGGTGTAGTTAAATGAATCTTTTTGGAAAAGGTGCTGACTCATATCTGGATTTCTCCTTTATGCTATATATATAATTCAGCCTTTCGGGATAACTCCTAAAAGGTTTATTGGGTCATTGAATCAATACTAATATCGAAGCTACACCCCTAACCCATGGAAGCATTAACCGAAATTGTATAAGTGGGGTATAACAGATACAGGTTCTGTTTTTGAAACCCTCAAACAATTGACTGATAAAGACTTACAGCCTTTTTTTCATGATTTTTACTAAAATAGAGCCAGTGTTCAGCTTTTACCGCACGTTATTAGCATACTTTAACTTAACAAGTCTCCTAGTTTTAGTAATCTAAATTACAAAAAAGGTTAATTTTCTTTAAACTGATTTCTAAGAGGTTAACATAACACAATAAATATCTACTTTTAATTATAATAATTTAACAATGATTAAAATATTATAAAATTATTATAAAATTATTCTTGGATTTCGCTTAAATTGTCAATTTAGGGTAAAATCCTTTGCAAGTTTGAACCCTAAAGACTATCGGTAACACGACTAAAATTAAAGTCTTGAACCTTGACTCCAGGGGCAACCACATTCTCATAGCATTTAACGCCACTTAAGGCATCCACATTATGGAATAGTTTTGGTAAACTTTGATTAAAGCTGAATCACACAGTTTGTGTTAATTGTTCAATCGGTAAATATAGCACACTTGAAGCACTGCGGTGTCTCCGGGCTGAATTCGTTTCAATCTTGGCAGTGATACTAAAATTGGCGGCGGTAAAATGCTCACCAGCCTTAATTTCCCCGGAATTAGCCATGGCGTACAACATCACCTAGCTACTGAGGTTTTCCGATGCTTCCCGTTGAAATTTAGCACTTAATTGGCATACTTGCTCAACAATTTCGCGTCTGCGTAAATAGGATAAAACTTTTTTCCCGATTTAATCCTCCATTAAGAATGAATAGTCCCCATTAACCAGCGTGTAAGAGCTCCATCATCTTCGGTTTGGGAACGTTTTAATGCTTCACTAACTAGGGCTATTTTTAATCCGGGCAAAACTTGGGATTCTTCGATTAATCGACTTCCTTGGTTTTCAACCGCAAAGGCTAAAATTGTATTATCTTCAACATTCACCACCCAATATTCTTGAATCCCTAATTTTTCATAGAGTAATCTTTTTCGACCAATATCATCAACAAAAGAGGATGCAGCTATTTCAACAATTAAGTTAGGGGAGGTAAATTCATCTAAATTAATCGGGGAATTATTGCGAGGGGGAAATTGGAAGTTATCCCCAATATAAAATCCCATATCAGGTTGACTTTCTCGCATTCCGGTTTTTCTAAAGGATGGATTTGTTAACTCTTTAATCCGAATATTTTTTAAAGCAGCATAAATAACAATCACGGTAGAAATAATTGAATTATCCTGACTGTGTGCTGAACCTAGTGGTGCCATTTCTATCCTCACATATCCTTGATCATAATAAAATTTACCCTCAGCATATTGAGGATTCTCGGTTAAGGCTAAAAATTCTTCCCAGGTTGCTTTTACCCAGGTATCCGTCGGTATTGTGATTAAAGGAGGAGCTTGAACCATCATTAACACCTGAACCTTAGTCTTGTTATAATAGGATTATAGCAATTTAATTTTTTACATTCAAGTCTCAATTAAACTATGTCATTAATTGCCGCTTTTCCTTTGGTTAAAGATCCAGAACGTTTAGAAAAACAGTTACGAGATATTCCTCCGGTTCCGGGGGTGTATTTAATGCGAGATGGTCAGGATAATATTCTTTATATTGGTAAGTCTAAAAAACTGCGATCGCGGGTGCGTTCCTATTTCCGAGAACAGCATGATCACACCCCACGAATTTATTTAATGGTACAACAAATTACTGAAATAGAGTTTATTGTCACCGATACCGAAGCGGAAGCCTTAGCCTTAGAAGCGAATTTAGTTAAACAACATCAACCCCATTTCAATGTTCTACTCAAGGATGATAAAAAATATCCCTATTTGTGTATTACTTGGTCGGAGGATTATCCCCGAATTTTTATTACTCGTAAACGTCGTTTAGGAAATATTAAAGATCGTTATTATGGCCCCTATGTGGATACTCGGGTATTAAGAAATACGTTACATTTAACTCAACGGATTTTTCCCCTACGTCAACGTCGGAAACCTCTATTTAAGGATCGTCCCTGTTTAAATTATGATATTGGTCGCTGTCCTGGAGTTTGTCAACTGTTGATTTCTCCTGAAGAATATCGAAAAATTGTCCAAAAAGTGGCGATGATTTTTCAAGGAAGATCGGATGAATTGATTGATCATTTAACCGAACAAATGGAACAAGCATCGGAAGTATTAAATTTTGAAATGGCTGGTATCATTCGAGATCAAATTCAAGAATTACAGTCTTTAAATGCCGATCAAAAAGTATCTTTACCCGATGATCGTGTGTCCCGTGATGCGATCGCCTTGGCGGCTAATTCTAAACAATCCTGTGTGCAGTTATTTCAAATTCGCGCCGGAAAATTAGTTGGACGCTTAGGGTTTACCGCCCAAGTTCCCCCGGAGTTAAAATCAACGGAAATGGGATTGATTTTGCAACGAGTTTTAGAAGAACATTATCAAAGTGTTGATCCGGTGGAAATTCCCAATGAAATATTAGTTCAATATGAGTTACCCGATGAATCTATTTTAACAGATTGGTTGAGCGATCGCAAGGGAAAAAAAGTCACAATTTTAACCCCCCAACGTCAGGTTAAAGCTGAGTTAATTCAGATGGTAGAACGGAATGCGGAATATGAATTAGAACGGGTACAAAAGTTAAGCGATCGTGATACTGCCGCCCTAGAAGATTTAGCAGCAATTCTCGATTTACCCGACCTTCCCCACCGGATCGAAGGTTATGATATTTCCCATATTCAAGGGTCAGATGCGGTGGCTTCCAGGGTGGTTTTTATTCAAGGTTTAGCCGCCCCACAATACTATCGTCATTATAAGATTAAAAACCCCACGGTTCACGCCGGACATTCGGATGATTTTGCTAGTTTAGCAGAAGTTATTGAACGCCGTTGTCGAGACTATCAAACTTCAACTGATAAACCGGATTTAATTATGATTGATGGGGGAAAAGGTCAACTTTCGGCGGTGGTTGCTGTCTTAGAAAAACTGAATTTATTAGAGGAAATTCGCGTGGTGAGTTTAGCTAAACAACGGGAAGAAATTTTTCTACCTGGGGAAAGTTTCCCGTTAGAAACCGACGGGGAACAACCCGGGGTTCAACTCTTAAGAAGACTGCGGGATGAAGCCCATCGGTTTGCGGTTAGTTTCCATCGAAATCAACGCACTCAACGCATGAAGCGATCGTATTTAGATGACATTCCGGGGTTAGGACATCATCGTCAAAAATTACTCTTAGCCCATTTTCGTTCCTTGGAATATATTAGAATTGCCACCCCCGAACAGTTAGGAGAAGTATCAGGAATTGGGCCTAAATTAGCCCAAGAAATCTATAATTATTTTCATTAATGTAGTGAGTCCTAAAGGACTCAGACAGCCCTAAAGGGCTTACTACTTTAATGTTGGTGTGAGGGAATTTCAATGATAAATTCTGTTCCTTGACCGAGTTCTGAATGACATTCAATTGAACCCTTATGTTTTTCTACAATAATTTGATAACTAATAGATAACCCTAACCCCGTTCCTTTACCAACGGGTTTAGTAGTAAAAAAGGGATTAAACAAGTTAGATTTAACGGTTTCTGACATCCCTACACCATTATCTGATATTTTAATTCTGATCTTTTTGTGATCAATCAATTCAGTTTCAATAGTAATTTTATCGGGACTTTGCTGATTGATAATAGGGCAATTTCTACCAGAATCTTGTAAAGCATCAACAGCATTAGAAATTAAATTCATAAACACTTGATTTAATTGTCCCACATAGCATTCTACCAAAGGAATAGTACCATATTTTTTAACAATTTTAACTCCTCGATGTTGAGCATTTTCTTTTAAACGATTTTGTAAAATTAACAACGTATTATCAATTCCTTCATGGATATTAACTGCCTTCATATCGGCTTCATCCAAGCGGGAAAAATTACGCAGGGAAAGTACAATTTCTCTAATCCGGTTCGACCCCATTTTCATAGAATTAATAATATTTGGAAAATCTTCAATTAAAAAATCAAGTTCCACTTCCTCCGCAAAATTAATAATTTCAGTCGGGGGGTCGGGATAATGAGTTTGATAGATGTCGATTAAACTTAATAGGGTTTCCGTATATTCTTGAGCATGAATTAAGTTACCATAAATAAAGTTAACCGGATTATTAATTTCATGGGCAACTCCTGCCACCAATTGACCCAAACTAGACATTTTTTCAGCTTGAATTAATTGGGTCTGGGCTTTGCGAAAATTCACTAAGGCAATTTCGGCTTCTTCTTTAGCTTGTCGCATCGCGTCTTCCGCTTTTTTGCCATCATTTATATCTGTAATTGTACCGACATAACCAATAATTTCCCCATCAGAATTTATCTCCGCAGCAGCTTGACCATAAACCCAAGTAATTTTACCATCAGGACGCTGTAGGCGATATTCAGAGTTAAATTGAACTTGATGTTGAGAACATATTTCCCAGTTTTGAAAGACTTGGATTCTATCTTCGGAATAAATCGCCCGCGACCAACCTTTTCCCATTGCTTCTGCTGCGGTTAAGCCAGAAATTTCACACCATCTTTGATTCACATAAAGACAATTACTTTCAGTGTCCGTATGAAAAATTCCCACGGGAGAAACTTCAGCTAATGTGGCATAAAGTTTTTCAGTATTTCTCAATACTTTTTCCGTATTTCGTTGTTCGGTTACATCCACACCGACACTAACAATATAGTCAATTTCTTTGGCTTCATTCAGGAGGACAGTATCCGACCAACTAATAATTCGTTGATCTCCATTTTTTGTATTCCAACAGGCTTCGTAATATTTGGGAAATTGATCAATCAGTAAAAAGGCAAAATTTGATTTAACTTTAGTCGCTTCCTCTGGGCTTAAAAATATATCCCAAACATACATATTTCTAATTTCATCAAAGCTGTATTGAGTGGTCTGTTCAAAGGCGCGATTAAATCGCACAATTCGACCTTTTGCATCCATTAAAACCACTAAAGCTCCAGCAATATCTAAAATAGCGGAAATAAAACTTCGTTCTTTTTCAATGGCTGTAAATAATTCATCAATTTGAATAGTCATTTGATTAAAAGCCGTGGCTAATACGCCCAATTCATTAGAACACTGCACATCAACTTGGGTTTTCAAATCTCCTTGACTAATTTTTATGACTGCATTGGTTAATTGTTTGAGGGGGAAAATTATTTTCCGACTGTGAAATATACCAATACCCGTAGCGAAACCTGTAATTAAAATAACCGCTATCCCCATGACGAAAATCATCTGATAAATAGGAGCATAGGCTTCTTTAATCGGAAGTTCAACAATTAAAAACCAGTTGACACTGGGAATCAAAGATGTCGCTCCCAAAACCTCTACATTTTTCAACCCGAGATAACGATTTATTTTTAATTCATTTTCATCTAAGTTCTTATTAATTAAATTGATAATTTTAGGATTTTGTAAATTCTGAATATTAAAGATGTTAGATCTACTTTTAGATGTGGTAAAGACTCGATTTTGCTCATCCACAAGATAAACATATCCAGTTTTACCCACTTTAGTCTGAGATAGAATAAAACCCAGAAAACTCAAGTTAATTTTAGCGAATAAAACGCCATTAATCCGGTCAAATTGATCTCGAATGGGTACGGACATCACCATTGTATATTTTTTATTCTGGAGATCAAACTCAATGGCTCCTACATAATCTTCCTCTTGTTTAAAAGATCGAATAAATAAGGGAGAATCGCTGTAATTTTTTCTCAAAGTTTGCTGATCGTTGACGATTGATGCGGTGACTTCTCCCTGACGGTTTAAAATAGCAATGATGTGATAGGCGTCATTATGGCGAGCTAATCCTTCTATCAAGTTTTGTTGAATATCTGGAGATAAATTAGTTAAGCCTTTAACCCGGGCTAAAAAACTTAATTTGCGTTGCAGATCATCTAAATAATTATTAATTTGATAGGCAATGACTTGCGATCGCTCTCTTTGTAAGGATTGTAATTGTTTTGTCTGGGATTGATAACTCAAATAAATCAATAATCCCCCACTACTTAAAACACTAATCAGTCCCACAAAGAGTAAACTTCTACGGAGTTGTTTGGCGAGGGAAAAAAACCCGGGAGTGGAAAAGGAAAAAGAACCCCCAAACTTAGATAAAAAATGATGTTTCTCCGCTTGACTCATAATTTTTCTAATAACAGCAAACTGATCTATTTTGAGTTATTATACTCTTTTGTCTGCCCAGAAGGGGCAATATCAATTTTTCCGGCTACCACTTGTTGTTGAATCTGATTAAATTTGGCTTCTTCTTCGGCTGTTAACGTGCCTCTAAAGGGGGCAAAATCATAGATTTGTTCCCGTAGTCCATATTTATATTGTTTACCTTCCCATCGTCCTTGCTGAACTAGAGTAGCAATTTTTAAAACTAATTCAGGAATATTCTGTAGGACACTGGTTAAAATTTTTCCGGGGACTAGGTTATATTGATCTTTCGTCCAACCAATCCCATAAACCTCTGGTTTTTCACTGGCTAATTTTAAGGCTTCAATTCCCGCTTCATCGGCGTTAATAGCGATCACATCAACTTTTTTTTCTAACCAATCTAGGGCGACTTGATTGCCTTTTTCCGCATCTGTCCAAGTCTGTAAAAATTGAGTATAGACTTCAATATTGGGCTTGGTTGCCGTTGCACCTCGTCTGAATAATTCGGCTTCTTCTTGATAAACGGGGTAATCATTTCCCACCATGTAACCCACTTTATTGGTTTTAGTTTTGATGGCGGCTAATGCTCCCGTCAGATAACCCACTTCGCCAGAACGAAAAGCCACCGCCCCCAAGTTTTTATTATTCCCAGAATAGCTTGTCACTAAGGCAAATTTGACGTCGGGAAACTCTTTAGCCACCTTTTCCATTGCTGCAATATAACCACCACTATGACCTATAACTAAATTATATCCCTGTTGAGCATAGTTACGAATTAGGGTTTCACCGTCAGTTTCTGGCACGTTTTCAGTATAGGTAATTTCGGCATTATATTGCTTTTCAATTAATTTTAATCCTTCATAATTAGCCTGACTCCAACTCCCATCTTTTATAGAACCGGAGAAAATACTCGCCACTTTAAATTGACTCTCGGAATCGGAGGTTGTCACTTGTTCTTGATTCCACTGACTACAACTGACGATCATCACTAAAGTGATTATTCCTAGTAGGATATTAGTCAATAATTTTGGTGTTTGGAGCATACAATTCCTGGGGGTTGAGGTGAATAGAGAATTACGAATTACGAATTACGAATGGGTAATGGCGAATAGTGCTTACCTCGTGATAAATTATGAGTAGCCAATATTTGAGTATTGAATATCAGACTAAATTCTATAGCAATCCCAAATAGGTTGTAATAATTTATAACTGATATGAAACAGCCAGAAGTATTATCTCTGTTCCCTGTTCCCTGTTCCCTGTTCCCTTTTGAACCCAGATTTTGGATATAAATCAAATAGGATTGCTATATTAACTTGAAATTGTAATTGCACCCTTATACTTTTTTTGTCTGATATTAACAGAGTTTTTTAATAAAAACAACAAGGAAGCTTAACGCCCCCTTGCCATTTTTGCGATTTAACTTCCCCAATTCAGATAGGGTAATTGTGTGGCGGTTGCTCGAATTTGATCAAAATTATCAATTAACTGTCCACAACTATCCCACAGTCCCGTAATAAAAGATTGGCGAGAACCTGCATTCATATTCACATCAATAGTGAACTCTCCACAGTGGACTTTCATGGATTCTAAATCCAGGTTAATAGCTGCTTTAGGGTTAGCTTTTAATGCCTCTTGAACTGCTTTAATATCTTCTGGTTCCGCGCTAACACAGGGAATACCAATCGAGACACAGTTTCCCAAGAATATTTCGGCAAAACTTTCCCCAATAATCCCTTTAATTCCCCATTTAGCAATGGCTTGGGGGGCGTGTTCTCGGGAGGAACCACAACCAAAATTAGCATTAACTACTAATAGATTTGCTCCTTGATATTCGGGTAAATCAAAGGCGTGTTTTCCCTGCATTTGTTGGCGATCATCAGCAAAGACCTGTTCCCCTAATCCATCAAAGGTAACACACCGTAAAAACCGAGCGGGAATAATCCGATCAGTATCAATATCACTGCCGACTAAAGGAATCCCTGTTCCTGAAATACTTTGAATTTTGCTCATTGTTGAAGTTCCGTAATTTATGTTAAGAATTGACCCCCAACCCTCCCATTAACCCGGGAGGTGAAGTGCTTACAATAACTCCCGTACATCCGTAACTACACCGTTAACCGCCGCCGCCACCACCATCGCCGGACTCATTAACAATGTCCGACCGTTGGCGGAACCCTGACGACCTTTAAAGTTGCGGTTAGAAGACGATGCACTCAGTTGATTTCCCTGCAATTTATCGGGGTTCATCGCCAAACACATGGAACAGCCCGCCTCGCGCCATTCAAACCCCGCTGCCTCAAAGATTTTATCCAGTCCTTCGGCTTCGGCTGCCACCTTCACCCGTTCCGAACCAGGAACCACAAAGGCTTTCACCCCATTAGCCACCTTCCGACCCTGGGCAAATTTCGCAGCTTCGCGTAGGTCACTGAGGCGGCCATTGGTACAACTGCCAATAAAACAGACGTCCACTTTTGTCCCTTGAATGGGGGTTCCGGGGGCAAATTCCATATATTGATAGGCTTCTTTGGCCACTTCCCGATCGCCTTCGGTAATCTGCTCTAAAGTCGGAATCAACTCATTAACGGCCATTCCCTGTCCGGGGGTAATTCCCCAAGTGACGGTGGGCGCAATCTCAGAAGCATCAAATTTGACGATATCATCATAAACCGCATCCGTACTACTACGGATACTATTCCACCAAGTAACAGCCTTTTCCCAGTCTTCTCCCTTGGGGGCAAAATCTCGACCTTGTAAATAGTCGTAAGTCACCTGATCGGGGTTGACATAGCCACATCGGGCGCCCCCTTCAATTGACATATTACAGACCGTCATCCGTTCTTCCATGGACATCGCCTCGATGGTGCTTCCAGCGAATTCATAGGCATAGCCCACGCCGCCTTTCACCCCCAATGTCCGAATAATATGCAGCACCACATCCTTGGCGTACACCCCCGGTTGCAGTTCCCCATTCACCTCGATCCGGCGGACTTTCAGTTTCCCTAATGCCAGGGTTTGAGACGCCAGCACGTCCCGGACTTGAGATGTGCCAATCCCAAAGGCGATCGCCCCAAATGCCCCATGGGTGGAGGTGTGGGAGTCGCCGCAAGCAATGGTCATCCCCGGTTGGGTTAACCCCTGTTCGGGTGCGATGACGTGAACAATCCCTTGATTTCCCGATCCGATATTATAAAAACGGATATTGTGTGTTTTGCAGCTTTCTTCCAAGGACTGCATCATTTCTTCTGCTAATACATCCGTGAAAGGACGGGCTTGGTTCTCCGTCGGAACAATATGATCCACTGTGGCGACGGTGCGTTCGGGATAGAGGACGGTTAGCTGGCGATCGCGCAACATGGCAAACGCCTGGGGACTGGTGACTTCATGGATCAGGTGCAAACCAATGAAAAGTTGAGTCTGTCCTGATGGCAGAGTGCCAACGGTATGTAACTCCCATACTTGATCAAATAGTGTTCTTTCGCTCATAGAATCAGATCAATAATTGCGTTTGTAACGCTCTCTATACTGGTATTTATTTTAGCGGTTAATGGATCTGCGGTGTTAAGTTTTGGGAATAAATTAATCTCTAGGGGGTGATAATAAATATTAAAATCGGATAAAATAATATCTAACTCTACCCTGATTTTATGATTAATCAAACTCTGGCAGAATCAATGAAGTGGACTACAGCCGATTTAGAGTTGTTGTCAAATGATGAGTGGAAACGTTATGAAATTATTGCAGGAGAATTATTTGTGACTAGAGCACCAGATTGGAACCATCAACGGGTTTGCGGTAATATCTATGCAGAATTAAATGCTTGGTCACGTCGCACAAACTTAGGACAACCTGCAATGACACCTGGAATTATTTATACTGAATCTGATAATGTCATTCCTGATGTGGTTTGGGTGAGTCGGGAAAAATTAGCGACTTTATTAGATAGTGCTGGACATCTAACGGGTTCTCCTGAGTTAGTTGTTGAAGTATTATCACCAGGAAAAGAAAACGAAAGACGAGATAAACAAGCCAAGTTAAAACTCTATTCTATTCAAGGAGTTCAGGAATATTGGATTGTTGATCGCTATCAACAGCAAGTTCAAGTCTATCGTCGTCAAAATAATCAGTTAATTTTAGCTGAAACGTTATTAATAACTGATGAAATTACCTCTGCGCTTTTGCCAGAGTTTCGCTGTCAGATTGAACTATTTTTTAATTAAAACTAATCATGAATCAGCGTTCTATTCCTGAACAATTACCATTTTTAGAGGGTTTATGTTGGCAAAGAACAGGAATTGATAATTTAACGCCCTGGGAAATGCTAAAACGGTATGAACGGGGATGGCATTATCGGGATATTTTTGGGGAAATTAACCCAACAGAAGCAGAATTTATTCAACAACTTGCTCAACGGTATAATTCTTGGTTGTTCAATCAAATGTTTACACAAGACTTTCATCAGAAAATTATTACTGTTCTCAATCAACTCAATACTAATTTTTTACAAGACTGTCGTGCTTATTTTGGGGGCGGAACATTCATCTGTTTAAATTATGGAGAATATCGCCTCAGTAAAGATATTGATTTTCTCTGTTCCACAGGTTCCGGTTATCGCTTATTAAGACAAACTTTAGGTCAAAATAAATATAACGCTTTATTTACTACTCAAAATAATATCACATTTCCTCAAGAAATACAAGCCAATCAATATGGAATTAGATTTCCTTTGTTAATAGAAGGAACCCTAATTAAATTTGAAATTATTATGGAAGGAAGAATTGCACTAGAAACACCGGATTTTCCCCAATGGTCGTCTGTTCCTTGTTTAAGTTTAGTTGATTGTTTTGCTGAAAAGTTATTAGCAAATGCTGACCGATGGATTGATGGTTCAGTAGAATCAAGGGATTTAATTGATTTAGCTATATTAAGATTAAATGCTTCTATTCCTCCCCAAGCCATTGAAAAAGCAGAAGCAGCTTATCCTGTGATTGAACCGTTAAAGGAGGCGATCGCAAATTTCCAACAAAAGCCTAATTATCGAGATAAATGTTTTCAATCGCTACAAATTAATAACCCTATTAGCATTATTGACGGTTTGGATTTATTAGCGGTTGATTTTGGGTTAGAACCCACCGAAAGAACCTTTAGAGAATATTTAGATCAAGATGATTTTATTTAACTCGGATTCACTTTTAACCAACTGAAAATATCTCTCAATGTTAGAGTTGAATTAGAGATGAATTGAGGAACGGGAATTACAGCATCCAGTTCATCTAAAAACATCGGTTGTTGTCCTGAAGGATAAACAAAAACAGATTTTTCCTCTGGAACAATTAACCATCCCATTTGACAACCTGAATTCAAACAATGTAAAATGTTACTGGTAACTTTAATTGTGCTTTGTTCGGGGGATAAAATTTCAATTGTCCAGTCAGGATGAGCATTAAAACTATTAGCAATATCTCCATCATGATCAAGCGGAATTCTATCCCAAACAAAAACCACCACATCAGGAACAATAGAACGACCGCCAAAGGTACATCTTAACTCAGGGAATGCCCAGGCAATTCGTTGAGTTTTAGCGATCGCATTAATAACTGTTACCAGTTCTCCTTGGATTGTACTATGTTTTCCTTGTGGCATCGGTTTCTGGATAATTTGACCATTAATATATTCACTGGCGGGTTTGGTTTCGGGTAAATTTAGAAAGTCTTCTAAACTCAATGTTTTGTCAAGAATTTGTACCATTATTAATTCCCTTGTTCAAATTTTAACCTGTCTGATTCAATTATAACCCTGTAGGGACGAGGCGCACCTCGCCCTTACGAGATCTTGGGATATTATCAACAATATCACTAAGCAATATTTCGTTGTTGCGACCAAAATTGACCGACTCTTACTTTCCAATTATCCCAAGATTTCATCACTTCCTGAGCATCAATGGAGGTAATATCAACTTCATAGGGAGTTGCTGTAATAATAATGCCGTGATTAATATTAACGCCATAAGGTGGCCCATATTGTCGATTTAATGCTGCAATATAAGCTGCAACTTGTAATTTTTGTTCGGGGTAAACTGTCGGTTTAACCGAGTTAGAAAACTTAAATTCAATCACGCTTTCTGGATAATCATTTAACCGTCCCACACAGTCAACCCGTCCTGCATATCCTTCATAATGGTGGAAAAGATAACTTTCTAATAATCTAATATTATGAATGTCCTTTAAAACTGGTTCGAGATGTTCCCAATGGCGTTTAAGAATCACCGGACAGGGAGTAGGATCACCGTTTAAATAATATTCAATTTGTTTATGTCCGCGTTTGCCAATTTGACAAGCTAAATTAGTCACTTCTCTTGATTCTGATGTCTGTTTTTTATGGTAATTGCTAAATATGGCTTTTTGAGCAGGCGATCGCGTTTCATCAATAATAGGAGTAACCCCAGGTTGAAAATTTCCCCGTTGATCCTCAATTCCCTTCATTCCATTGCGTCCAGTTGGTTTACCAAAATAGCAAGGAAGGGGGTTTTCAGACCAAAATTTGCTTTTCATAATTTTATTTTACTCCTGAAGTCAGTATCTTGATTGCTTGATAGAATTAACTTAAGCCATCTCTGATAACTTTGTCAGTCCCCAATAATTTCGCCCCGTTGGTAGAACTAATGAAGCAAGGGTAGAAAAATTGTTCTACCCAAGTCTTCATATTAGATCTCTGATATACTCAAGTTGTTGATAAATTATCTAAACTAATGGAGAATTGGTTGTTGTGGGATGATTTTTTAAAAATAGTTGCTGTTGATGCTCAACTTTCTACTAAAGAAAGAGAAATTTTTTTAGTTAGATTTTTAAGAAATAACTTAAATAAAAATGATCAGCAAATTGCGGACATAGTTTATGGATGTGATATAGCAAATTCACTCAGTAATTATAAAAAGCAGAAAACAGGAATTTATGATAAATTAGAGAAAATTTGTCCTCAGATTGCTGATGTCAATCCAGGTGAGGGTAAGTTCACTAGGGTTTTAGATTGGCTAGACGAACAATATACAACTAGAAAACACAGCAGTCCAATTCAAACTGAACCTATAGTTAATAATAGTTCAATAGAAAGTGCTCTGGTAGACAACCCTTTTATACCTTCTAACGGAGTTATAGATGATGACAAATTATTTTTTAGTAGAACACAGGAAATTCAAAGAATATTTGAAACCCTCAATAGTGGTAGCAGCGTTGCAATTATTGGAGAAAGACAAATCGGCAAATCTTCGCTATTAATGGAAATTAGCCGACAAGCTCAAGCCCAATTGTTACAAGCCCGTGAACCGATTTATCTGAATTTACAAGAGATTCATGATGATGAGGACTTTTATCAATTCTTGTGTGATTATGCAGGAATTGATTTTTGTAAAGGTTATCGTCTCTCTCGAAATTTACAAAATCATCGATTATTGTTAATTCTTGATGAATTGGAAAAAATGACCTGGGATGGTTTTACGAATAATATTCGGGGACAACTACGAGGGTTAGCAGAAGGAATGAATGCACCCTTGCGCTTGATTGTTGCAGCTTGCACCTCTTTAGATCAACTATTTCCCGATAGTCAAGATATTGGGATGACTTCTCCCTTTACAGGAATTTGTATTGAATACAAGTTAAACCGATGGGATGAACAAACTATCCGTAATTTTATTAAAAGTCGTCTGAATTTACCTTTATTGAAACCAGAATATAAAACCATTACCTTTACGGAGAATGAAATTAGCGAGTTAATTAATAAAAGTGAAGGTCATCCTCAAAAATTAATGGCATTATGTAATCAACTATTTAAGCGTTACTTGGAGGAATTATCATGAGTTCAACACAAAAACCGATTCCCTGTTTAGATTTAGCCCCAAAATTAAATCGTCCCTTATCCCTATTCAATCCTTTAGATTATCTCCGGTTATTATATTGGGTGTTTTTCTTTCCTCAAGCAATACGGTGGTATGTGGAAGCCTTTGGGGAAGAAAAAACAGAAGGAGAAATGACTTGGCAAAAACGCCGGGATTGGTTGCGTCAAAATCCGATCAAATTCCGATTATTTTTACAAGGATTATTATTAACTGTTCTGACTCCACTTTTAATCTGTTTCATCCTAGAGCAATTCGGCTTTTCAGTTGATTGGTGGAGCATGGCGTTCGGCGTGGGGTTGGGCGTGGGGTTGGGCGTGGCGTTGGGCGTGGCGTTGGGCGTAGGGTTGGGCGTGGCGTGGGGCGTGGTGTGGGGCGTGGCGTGGGGCGTGGCGTTGGGCGTGGGGGTGGCGTCCGGCGTGGCGTGGGGCGTGGCGTCCGGCGTGGCGTGGGGCGTGGGGTTGGGCGTGGCGTCCGGCGTGGGGTTGGGCGTGGGGTTGAGCGTGGGGTTGGGCGTGGGGTTGGGCGTGGCGTCCGGCGTGGGGTTGAGCGTGGGGTTGGGCGTGAGGTTGGGCGTGGGGTTGGGCGTGGCGTGGGGCGTGGCGTGGGGCGTGGCGATTTGGCGTCCTGAAGTTTGGGTGATAGGTTCCCTATTTAATCTGGGTTCACTACAAAAGAGGAGTTGGTTGTTTCCTCGAATCACACCGATGCCCTTACCTTTTTTGACGTCTCGGTTAACAAACTGGTTAAAACAAGATTGGCACCTGGGACTGGAAAATGCTAATGAATTATTGAGATATAGTTATCAATTTATTCCTGTAGTCAATGCGGTCAGTCAAGTTTTAGCTAAAACGCCTTCAGAATACCTAATTTTTAGAGTTTCCCAACTGGCAGAACATCCGTTTGATTGGAATTTAGTTAAATTTGTTTCTGCTTCTCTTGGCGAAGAATTTAAGTTTCAACTGCTTGAAGGCTTTTTATTTTGCCGAAATTCAGAACTTGAAGCACAACCTCGTTTAGATACTCCTGCTCATGCTGCTGCTGCGGGTTTCTGGTATTTGCATGAAAAAGAACCTCAAAAAGCGGCAGAAGCCTTTGCGGTTGTGTCTTCCCTGCTGTATGGATATGAAATGTGCATTCTAGCTATAGTTTTAACAATTTTTAAGCCAGCTAAAACTATAGATGATATTGCAACTTTTGCAACTTTAAAATTAACCCCCCTTCAGCTAGATTTAAAATTAACCGATCTTCTTCCCCCAGAACCCTATTTACGCCCTCAGAGTTGGACAGCTATAAAAACTTTATATCAGGTTGTTGAAGATATTAATTTAATTAAAAATAGTGTGTCTCTTTCTACTCGTTCCTTAGCATTAAATCGAGCATTAGGAGAAATTAAAGGAATTTTAGATCAATCCAAAACTTTACCAGAAGCAGAACGAGGCTTAATTGTTGATATTGCTCAAAATTGGCAATCTGCTTTATTAGGAATTACAGAAGAAATTGGCAATATTTCCATAACTAAAAAAGTAATAAATCCCTATATTATTGGTGATCCAGTTATCGGTAAACAATTTGTCGGGCGGAAGGATATTATTAACCAATTAGAGGAATTATGGGTTTCAACCTCTCAACTGCAATCAGTGGTTTTGTTTGGACACCGACGCATGGGGAAAACATCAATTTTGCGGAATATTTCAACCCGTTTAGATGAAAAAGTAAAACTCGCATACATCAACTTACTAACCGTTGGTAATAGTATTCAAGGAGTGGGTGAAGTGTTGATGGCGATCGCAGATTCCCTCTCAGATACCCTGCAAATTCCACCCCCCGATGATGAAAGCTTAATCAATCTTCCCTATCGTACTTTTGAACGGTATTTAAAACAAATTGAAACCCAATTAGGCGATACTGGATTAATTATTGCCCTTGATGAATTTGAACAAATCGAAGAATTAATAAAAAGCGATCGCATTCCCAAAGACTTTATGGGCGTATTGCGGGGAATGGTGCAAATGAGTCCTAAAATCGCCTTTGCTTTAGCCGGACTCCACACCCTCGAAGAAATGACCGAAGACTATTTTAACCCGTTTTTTGCCAGTATTATTCCCATCCGGGTTAGCTTTTTAGAACGGGCAACCTGTCGCTATCTTCTCGCTAACCCCAGTGAAGATTTCCCCCTCGATTATAAACCCGATGCTCTTGATTATATCTATGATTTAACCGCCGGACAACCTTATTTAGTGCAACTGATCGGTTTTCTATTAGTTCGTCGGTATAATGATCAAGTCTTTGAACTGGGAAATAATCGAGATCCCATGTTTACCATTGCTGATGTTGATGGGATTATCAATCAACCCGAATTCTATCAGAATGGACGCTATTATTTTACAGGAGTTTGGCAACAAGCGGGGGAAGGTTCTCCCGGTCAACAACAGATTATAAAAGCGATCGCACCTCACCCCACCGGACTCGATTTTAATACCCTAAAAACGGTTACAAATTTAGATCCAAATTCGCTACAAAATGCCCTTGATACCCTTTCACGCCATGATGTTATCACAGAAACCGATAACCATTGGCGGATCATTGTGGAACTGTTTCGCCGTTGGGTTATTAATAGTGTTAAACTAAACCTATTGACTTAGTATAATAGCAGGTGATTCAGAAAACTATGCTAAAAAACATTGAAGTTCGGCTAGAAATATTTCAAGAAGGTAATTTTTATGTAGCCCTTTGTCCTGATTTAGATGTTTCTAGTTTTGGTGAAACCCTGCAAGAAGCAAAACAATCTGTTCAAGAAGCATTAGAAGCTTTTTTTGAAGAATGCGAAATAATGGGAACATTAAGCATTGTTTTGGAAGAAGCGGGTTTTATGCAACAGAATTGAAGTATGTCATAATATTGTTAAATATCGGTTTCGGTTATTTATGAACTTAACAAAGAGGTTAAACCATGTATCATGTTACAGGAGAATATGCTAAAAACAACTTCAGTGAAGTTTTAGAAAAAGCCAGTACGGAACCTGGAGGAGTTGTTATTGTTCAGGAAAATAAAAGTTTTATTCTCATCAGTCAGGAAGAATTAGAAAGCTGGATAGAAACCACCGAACTCCTTCAAGATAAAACCTTAATTGCTGATATTGAAGCGTCTCGTCAAGAATATCAGCAGGGCGAAGTGTTCACATTATAATTAGAACAAAGACCCATTACGGCGATTAATTGTAGTGATCAGCGCGATCGCACTTAACTTTTTATTATGGGACTATTTTACCGTTAGATTATTAATAATTGACTCCCCCTAATTTCCCTAGGACGCGGTTGAAATGGTTTGTTCAAAATTCTTGCGAAATTAAACGGAAATTGGTTGATCTCTACCGAAAAGAATAGGGTTGTGTGCAAAAAACCTTTTTTCTCTTTTTGATTTAACTGATTTAAGAGGTAAAAAGATTAAAAAAGGTGACTTTATTTAAAGTAGGAGGGATTAAAATGATAGTACATCTAATTTTAATAATTCTATTTAAAGTAGGATTAATCGTTTTAGCGGTGGGTGCGATCGCTTATTTGTGTGCTTGTTTATTCATGTTTTTAAGACAAACTCGATTTATTTTTTTCCCCTCCCGTTTAATTTCTAGTACCCCCGATGATGTGGGTTTATCCTATCAAGATATTGAGCTAAAAATTCCTACCCCTTCAGGAAAAATAGAAATGATACATTGTTGGTGGATTCCTTCAGAAACTAATCCTAATCAAAAAGTGATTATTGATTTACATGGAAACCGCAATACTATCGGGGCAAATGTGGGTTATGCTGAACAATTTCATCAAATGGGTTTATCGGTTTTATTAGTGGAATATCGGGGCTATGGACGCAGTACAAATCGCTTTCCCTCGGAAAAAATAGTCTATGAAGATGTGGAAATTGCTTGGAATTATTTAGTTAATCAACGCCAAATTAATCCTAATAATATTTATATATTTGGACATTCATTAGGAGGAGCGATCGCCATTGATTTAGCATTTAAACATCCTGAAATTGCAGGATTAATTATTGAAAGTTCTTTTACTAATATTCGAGAAATGATTGATTATAAAAAAAGATATTGGATGTTTCCAATTAATTTAATTTTAACCCAAAAATTTGACTCCTTAGCTAAAATTCCGACTTTAAAAATGCCCCTGTTATTAACCCATGGAACCGAAGATGAGTTAATTCCCAAAACTATGAGTGAAGACCTGTTTAACGCCGCCATAGACCCCAAACAGCTTTTAATTGTTGCGGGTGCTGGTCATAATAATGTTAGACAGGTTGGAGGGAGTCAATATTGGGAAACAGTACAACAATTTTTAACTTTACAATCTCAGAAACCGGGTTTCTAATAGTTATCTCTTGGCTAAAATCAGTATTCCTTAGAAACCCAGTTTCTGACTAAATTTATGAATAAAAACAGGTAAGGGTGACTGATGAGCCACCCCTACAAATAATATTATCGAATGGAAAAATAGTATAAAACCAAATTAATTGAGATTAACTGTTTTCCTCGAACCCAATTCCCTTATAATTCGGATGGGGTTGTTTGAGCATCGTTCTGAGAAAGTTCGGGAGCTACTTGGTGATTTAATGCCGCCACAAGCTGACGTCTCACTTTTGTTGCCCACAAATCAAAATCGAAACTTTCACTGGTTGGAATATCCTCTGAAGAAGTTTCGCGCACAGTTTCTTTACTTAAAGTCATGGTTTTTCGCCTCCTGTTTCAACTCGCAGTGAAGACAGGCGCGTTCCTTCGGGAGAACTCCCTACTTCCGTCTTTTAGTAGTTATTTTGGTATGCGAGAATCAAAGACTACCAAGAGATGAACGATTTCACTACTCTTTTTGATCGTAGCACTAAATCTAATTAATATCAAATTATCTTATGCTAATTTTACATAATTATTATACGTTTTTTGCTCTATCTCTGGTAATAATCTCAATCTTTGCTTTTACATCTGTCTGATGAGATATCTTTCTGCTCAATACCGAATAAATTGATTACAATAGGAACACCGGGTTTGCTAATCAAAAAATATTTTAAAGTTTTCTCCTGACAAATGCACCCTTCCTTCAACTTCATTGAGCAAGAGTGCATTTTTCTTTGTTAGAGTAAACTCTCAATCATTAATTAAAAGCAGCTTCATCCAGTTGACCCGGACGCACAGAAATTTGTTCGGTTTTTTGTCCACGGTGGATAGTGATTTTTAGGGGTTGACCAATCTTGCTTTTTTCCACCAAACGCTGCAATTGGTCGGCGCTGGTAATTGCTTGTCCATCAATTTCCGTAATCACATCTCCTCGACGTAAACCCGCATTAGCCGCCGGACTATTCGGCATAATTTGTACCACTAATACCCCATTAAATTCAGGAATTAACATTAAGGAATTAGGGTCATTATTCAGTTGTTTTGCTATATCTGCCGTTAAGGTTGCCATGCGAATCCCAATATAGGGATGGGCAATTTTTTCCCCTCGAACTAAAGCGGCTTCAATGGCTTTGGCGGCATCAATAGGAATAGCAAAACCAATTCCTTGACCATCGGCCCGAATCGCAGTATTAATCCCAATCACCTCCCCACGATCATTTAATAATGGCCCCCCAGAATTACCAGGATTAATAGCGGCATCGGTTTGAATAAAATCTAATCGTTTATCGGTAATTCCGACTTGAGAACTGGGACGATTTAAGGTACTAACAATCCCCAGGGTAACGGTATTATCTAATCCTAACGGATTTCCTAAAGCAATCGCCCAATCTCCCACTTGAACTTCACTGGAATTTCCCAAAGGAGCAACGGGTAAATTATTACCATTAATTTTAATCACAGCTAAATCCGAGAGGTCATCACTACCACGAACTTCTCCTTGAAATTGACGACCATCTTTGAGGATAACGGTAACTTTATCGGCTCCTTTAATAACGTGGGAATTAGTTAAAATAATCCCACTGCTATCAACAATAAATCCCGAACCTTGTCCCCGTTGTTGATATTCTTGGGGAGCTTGGGGTATTCCTTCCCCAAAGAAACGGCGGAAAAAAGGATCATCAAAAAAAGGATCAGGAATACTAGCAGAAATGGTACGTTCCGTGTCAATTCTAACTACGGCTGGCCCGACTCGATTCACCGCCACCGAGACAAAATTTCCGAAGGAATTAGGGTTAGGAGTGGCGGTAACTGTTGGAGGTTCAGCTTGGGTTTGAGTTTGGGTTTGAATTGATTCAGCTTGGGCAGAATTTCTTAAAGAATTAGGAAAAATCTGTATACTGATTAAGGTTAAGCCTACACTTAAAACCGCAACTAAAAGATAACTAATAATGGAATTAATGGTAAAGATTTTTGGCTGTATCTTCTCCATAGATTCATTCTCAATTATCTCATTTTCAGCGTTAGGCTGAGATTCTGATTCGTTGATATTCAAAGCAACTATCCTCAATTTTAACAGAAAAATCCCCAAGAAGAAAAGCGGAAATATTGTCATAAATCCGCTTTTCCCCTTCCCCATTATAGTCGAATTTTCACGAAAATCCGACGGGGATTAACACTATTCCTCCTGAGCATTTACTGAGGAAAGGTCGATTCAATTGCTGATTCCTAACCTATTGCTATTTTAACCACTTTGTTTTTTTCTTCTTCCGCTTTTGGTAAGGTTAGGCTGAGAATCCCGTCCTTATATTCAGCTTGAGCTTGGGTGTTTTGAATCCGATTGGGAAGGGGAATCACTCGGCGGAATTTTCCATAACGGAATTCACTGCGACTGACTCCTTTTTCTTCCGTATGGTTGGTTGATTTGCGTTCTCCCGTAATTGCCACCCCATCAAGACTCACTTGGACATCCAATTCCTCTGGACTCACCCCAGGAACTTCTAGTTTTAGGATAATCGCTTCCGGGGTTTCTTCGAGTTCAGCCGCAGGAAACAGGGACATACCCGCTTTTTCCGAAGGAAGGACTAAACTATCAAACAGACGATTCATTTCTCGTTGTAGAGAATCAATTTCTTCAAAGGGTTGCCAACGTACTAATTGCATAATCTTTACCTCCATTGACCATTTATTTGATACAATGTTGACATAGGCTCGACTACAGCCTTGATGATTCTAAGGATAGTAAATCGGCCGCCGGAATGAATTCGGTTTTAACGAATAAAAAACGGGAAATAGCCGTACTTAAGATAAAGATTAGAAACCCAAGGCGGGTAATCAGCAGCAGGCGGGATACAGTGGTGTATTTTTTTCTGTGTAGGGTCTTGGGAATTTAATCTATAAACTTGAAGTATCTGTTCTATACGAATGAGTACGTTATTGAAGTTTTAATGCTTCCAAAGGTTAGAACTTGTTTTAAATTTTATAAAGATTATTTGTGAATTAATCCTAATGACAACCACTCTGCCCAACAATGAGGGCATTCTGCCGCAGCAACCCGAACTTCCCTCCGTTTCTGACCGCCTAACCAGCTTATTAAACCGTTTACAACCTCCCCCGCAAGTCTTAATTTTAATCTTTGCCCTTTTAATTGGCGGGGGGACGGGATTGGTCATGGTGATGTTTCACGGATTAGTGGAACTTCTACAACGGTTAACCCTAGAAGATTTTATGGGCTTAACTATGCCATTTGGTCTGTGGACATTAGCATTAATTCCACCGATTGGCGGTCTAATTGTCGGGTTAATTCGCTATCGTTATCAGGAATTTTTTGGTGAGGGAATTTCTTCTTTAATTAATACTCAAAGAATCCAAATTATTTCTCCATTTAGACCCTTTATTAAACTGTTAGCCGCGGCCATTTCTTTAGGTACGGGTGCTTCTTTGGGCCCCGAGGGGCCGAGTGTGGAAATTGGGGCAAATTTAGGAGCAATTTTAGGGCAAAATTTTCAAGTTTCTAAAGAGCGCTATCGCCTATTATTAGGCGCAGGAGCCGCCGCCGGATTAGCCGCCGGATTTAATGCTCCCATTGCTGGAGTTTTCTTTGCTTTGGAAGTGATTTTAGGCTCAAGTTTTGCGGCTTCGGGGGTGGGTTTAGTTCTCTTATCCTCGGTGGTTTCTTCTGTCGTTGCTCGAATTGTTTTTGGTGACCATCCAGCCTTTTCTCCCCCGGTTTATGAGGTTCGTAGCAATTGGGAATTATTACTTTATTTAGGATTAGGCTGTTTAGCCAGTTTTGTTTCCTTAGCCTATACCCAAGCGATTAAATTTTCTCAGCGTTGTTTTCGCGGAGAAGTTCCGGCTTTCTTCTGTTTAACTAAAATTCCTCGCACCTTACATCCGATGTTGGGGGGATTATTTGTCGGAATTATTGCGATTCAATTTCCCCATATTCTCGGCCCGGGTTATGGCACAATTCAAGCCCTATTACAAGAGGGGCAATTTTCCTTAGATTTATTAATGATTTTATTAGTCCTAAAAATTCTTGCCACTTCCGTTAGTTTGGGCAGTGGATTAGTGGGAGGAATTTTTGCTCCGGCGATGTTTATTGGGGCAACATTAGGAGCAACCTATGGGCAAGCCGTAGGGGGATTATTACACCCCTTTCTACCTGATATTGCTCCCCCGGCTGCCTATGCCATGGTGGGAATGGCGGCGGTATTAGCGTCGAGTGTGCGAGCGCCCTTAACGGCGATTTTATTATTATTTGAAATGACTCAAAATTATCTAATTATTCTACCCTTAATGGCGGCGGTGGGGGTGAGTGTTTTAATTGTGGATTTGGTGCAATCTAATCAATCGGATTCGGGATTAAATTTACCACAAATGGGGGTTTATTTAGAACGACCTAATGAATTAGAAATCTTACAAACCATTAGAATTTCTGAGGTGATGGGTCAATCCTATTTAACCCTTCCCTGTTCGATGCCGATTTTAGAGGCAGGTGCGGTGATGGTACAACTGAATTGTCATACGGCTTTAATCTTAGATGAAACCTCTCAATTAGCTGGATTAATCACGGTTACAGATATCCGCCGTTCGATTTTTCAAGCCACAAACCCCGATTCTTCTTTAGCATTAGGACAGCAAATATTAAAGGAAATTTGCACAACAGAAATCCTCTGTGCCTATGAAGATGAACCCGTTCAGGTCGCCTTAGAACGGATGGCGGCCAGGGATTTACCCCAGTTACCCGTTGTCACCCGGGAACACCCGCGTCAATTGGTTGGGATTATTGAAAAAGAACAAATTGCTTTAGCTTGTAATATTGCTGTTACCAAAGATGCTTTACAACCCTATTTACCCAACTCGTAGTAACCCCTTTAGGGGTTAGTCAATACTTGTAGTAACCCCTGAATAGGTAAGAGATAGAGAGCCCTGAAGGGCTCACTACGAATTAGAGGATTTCCCGTCTTAAATAGGGTTGTAAAACTTCAGGAATACGGATAGTTTCATCGGGTTGTTGATAATTTTCTAAAATCGCGGCCATGGTTCGACCCACGGCTAACCCGGAACCATTTAAGGCATGAATATATTGTGTACCTTTTTTCCCCGCTTCCTTAAACCGAATATTAGCCCGTCGGGCTTGAAAATCCCTAACATTGGAACAGCTAGAAATCTCTCGATAGGTTCCGGCTGAAGGCAACCAAACCTCAATATCATAACATTTTGCTGCCGAAAATCCTAAATCTCCCGTACACAATTCTATCACCCGATAGGGTAATTTTAATGCTTGTAAAACGCCTTCAGCATCCTGTACTAATTTCTCATGTTCGGCTTCTGAACTATCAGGATGAACCAGTTTTACCATTTCCACTTTATTGAATTGATGTAACCGAATTAAACCTCTAGTATCCCGGCCATAACTTCCCGCTTCACGACGAAAACAAGGGGTATAGGAACAGTGATAAATCGGTAATTGTTCCGCTTCTAAAATCTCATCTCGATACAAATTCATTACCGATACTTCAGATGTGGGAATTAACCATAAATCATCGGAGTCACATTTGAAACTTTCCTCCGCAAATTTAGGCAATTGTCCCGTTGCCGTTAAGGAGGTACTATTCACTAATAAGGGGGGAATAACTTCCAAATAACCGTTATTTGTATGGCGGTCTAACATAAACTGAATTAACGCTCTTTCTAGGGCTGCACCCGCCCCTTTTAAAGCTACAAATCGCGCTTGGGCAACTTTAACCGCCTGTTTAAATTCCAATATATTCAGTTTTTCCCCAATATCCGCATGATGCAAAATATTGGGATTTGTAGGAATATATTCATCTCCCCAACGTCTAATTTCTACGTTTTCCCGTTCATCTTTTCCCAACGGAGTTGATTCACTGGGTAAATTCGGAATAGGTAATAATAATTGAGTGATTTGAGCATCAATTTCTTTTTCTTTTGGTTCCAATTCACTCAACTTTATTTTCAGTTGTTGACCTTCTTCTCTTAATTCTTTAACTTCTTCGCCTTTGGGGTCACATCCTGACTTAATTTTATCCCCAACTAATTTACCAATATCGTTACTCCGGGTTTGTAATACCACTCGTTCTTGTTCTAGTTGGCGACGTTGTTCATCTAAGGTTAAAATAGGTTGCAAATCATACTCGCCTCGTAAATTTAGGCGCGCTTGCACTGCGGCTGAATTTTCCCGAATTAATTTGATATCTAACACGGCATTTCCTTCAAGACTGCTGGATTTTTAAGGGTTGGTTCATTTTTATAGTTTACTGCATTGAGGGAACATTAAACAAAAGAAAACTTAAAAGTTATAGAGTTAGAAACTATTTCCACCCCTCCCAAGGACTAACTTCTAGCATTCCAGAGGGAGATAATACCACCTTAAATTGAGCCATATATTCAGACTGTGATTGAGTATCTGGTTGGAAAATAGGGGCAGTTTTTTGCATCTCCTCAACTGCTGCGGAGTTAAAAGGTTGATACTTGATAATTTTTCCCTGTTCGTTTAAAGTTACTTGATAAAGTAATAAATCACTAATCATTAAATTCGATTGCCAACGTTGATCGATTATAGCATAAAGTTGTTGATTTAAGTCTTGAATTAATTCGGGTTTTGTGATTATTACAGGTGCTTTTTTAATTTGAGCTTGGGAAGCGGCATAAATCGGGTTTTCCCGGGTTTTCATTGACCAAAATTTAATGGTTTCATCTCCGCTTCCACTTGCTAAAACCGTACCTGTAGGATGAAAGGCTAATGACCAAACCGGATTTTTATGCTCGGATAATTTTTTTAACAATTCCCCAGTATTCGGATTCCATAAATTAATCGTTTTATCATAACTCCCACTAGCTAAAATATCCCCTTTGGGATTAAAAACAACAGACAAAACGGCGGCGGAATGATGATTTAATGTTCTTAAAACTTTCCCGGTTTTAAACTGCCATAATTTCACCGTATGGTCAGCACTTCCACTGGCTAACATCTGACTATCGGGACTAAAAGCTAGGGATTGCACCGCCCCAGAATGCTGCATTAAAATGTAGTTTCCCTCGTCAATTAAAGACCAAATGGTAATATTGCCATTTTCGCTTCCGGCTGCTAAAGTATGACTATCGGTACTAAAAGCAAGAGATTTTACCCAATCCTGATTTTCTAGGGTTTTAATCAGTTTACCATTAGACAAATTCCACAGACAAATTGTTTTATCTGTACTCCCAGAAGCCAGCAATTTTCCATCGGGACTAATAGCAATAGTTTTAATATCATCGGTATGACCTTTAAGGGTATGAATAAGTTCACCCGTTTTCAGATTCCAGAGTTTAATTTCATTATCCCAACTGGCACTAATAACCAAATTGCTATCAGGACTAATGGCTAAAGATTCAATTGCATCAACGTGAGCATTTAAGGTTTTTTGTAATTGACCTGTTTGGGTATCCCAAATTTTCATTAAACCGCCATATCCTCCACTAACTAATGTTTTACCATCGGGAGTAATTGCGATCGCATAAATCCATCCTGAATCATCTCTTAAAGTTTGCATAGAAGGTAAATACAAACTAGATTTTGGCTGGGATGATGTTGAATTTGACGCTGATAATTTTGGGTTCAAATAAACACCTGTAATCATTACGGTTGTAAGCCATAAAACCGTTGAAATTTTCCAGTTAATTGGTTTAAAAAACATCGAATCTGACTCCATTAATATTATAGACTAAAGAAATCCTGCTGATGATATAGCAGTCGTCAAGGCAGTTAGGAGATAGACTGATACTAAAACCGTGCACAGAGAACTCTTTTCCTGCCTGTTCCCTGTTCCCTATTCCCTGCTATACTGAACAATCCATTGACGATAGAGAAATAAAACAATAATAATTAACATTGCTACTATTCCAATTGGAGTTAAATATGTCCAATGATGAGCCATAATTGCCCAAATATGCCAAGTTAATAAAAACATCGCTAAATAGGTTAACTGTTGTAATTTCTTCCAATTTTTCTTGAGTTTTTTCATACTCCAATGATTAGAAGTAATTGCCAATAAAGTAAAAATAGTCAACGTTGAAACCCCTTGAAAATAGAACCAATAGGTTTTAATATCCAACAAATCAAAATTTCTTTGTTTAAAATAAATATAAGCATGACCGACCGCCAAACAAAAGGATAAAAGACCAATCCAACGCCGATATTTTAATAACCATTTAGGAATCCCGCTTTTTGTTGTCGCTGGAAAAACAATTCTTAAAGTCGTCGGAAGTAACGTTAAAATATAAGCTCCAACGGCTAAAAATCCTAAGACAGCAGCAAAGGAAACCGGATCAAATTCAAGCAGTTGCATGGCTCAATTCCCTAATTCTTGATATGTCTATTAAGCCAAGCTATCATTACGGTTTTCCACTTCCCTAGATTACAAATTTGTAATATTATAAAACCATTAATTAAACTATTATTAAGTAAACTCTCATCAAATCCTCATTAAAATTATGAATGTTCTGTTGATTGAAGATCAACCCAAAATCGCCAACTTTGTACAAATGGGTCTGAAAGAACAAGGATTTGTTGTCAACTATTGCGACAACGGCGATGACGGGTATTTACAAGCGATGAACAACGACTATGATGTTATTGTTCTCGATATTATGCTCCCGGGAAAAGATGGATTATCTATTCTCAAAAGTCTCCGCAAAGCCGGACGCAATATTCCTGTGATTCTGCTGACCGCCCGCAATGAATTAGAAGACCGACTCGAAGGACTTAATTTAGGTGCAGATGACTATATTTCTAAACCTTTTTTTGTCGAAGAATTAATCGCTCGTATCCATGCTGTCGTCCGTAGAAATATTGGTGAACGCCAAAATATAATTGCTTATGGGCCCCTAAAATTAGATAGAATTACTCGAGAAGTGACTTGTAATCAACAGATTATTGAACTTACCGCTCGGGAATTTAACTTATTAGAATATTTGATGCGATCGCCCGGACGAGTATTAACCCGCACCCAAATATTAGAACACATTTGGGGTTATGATTTCAACCCGAATACAAATGTTGTAGATGTCTGTATTCAACGGATTAGAAAAAAGATTGATGGTATTGGTGGAAATGATTGTATTGAAAGTGTGCGGGGTGTTGGTTATCGCTTTTGTAAACCGGAGTCACAATCATGAAACACCAATCTTTTCGAGTCCGTATTGCTCTATTATCAGCAATCCTTACCGGGGCTTCTTTAATCGCTTTTAGTTTAGTATTTTGGGGTCTAATTTATCATGCTTATTTAGGCCGTTTAGACGCAGAACTTAAAAATAAATTATTAGAAACTGACCATCTACAAGAGCAACCTTCATTACCCATTTATGAAACTCAATTAACCCATGATTTTAAGGATACCCCAATCAAAATTTGGGTACTTGATAGAGACGGTTATACCCGATATCAATCAATAAATGGGTCAGACCTCAACCTTCAAGTTTCCAATTTTCCCAATTTTCCCGATTTTCCCCACCCTCCCGATTTTCCCCATGATTCGGATTTTTCTCGCCCCCCTCGCTCTCCTCGTCTTCCTCGCCCCCCTCGTCTTCCTCACAACCGTTTTCCTCCCCCTCCCCCTCAACTCAAAATCATCACCCGACGCTCTCCTACGGGGTTGTGGCGCGTCGGTTTAGTCACCTTTCCCCATCAAAAAGTGGCGATCGCTGTTAATTTGAGTATTATTGATCAGGAAATGACCTCGGTTCGCAATGGTTTCTTAGTATCAATTCCTATTTTATTATTACTGATTGCTGGAGGTTCTTGGGCTTTAGCTGGCAGTGCATTACGTCCCATTCAAGAATTAACAAAAAGTATCCAACAAGTCACAGTTCAAGGACTAGATCAGCGTGTTCCTGTCAGCACAACGGATATGGAATTTGTAGAATTAATTCAAGTATTTAATCAAATGTTAGAACGCTTAGAACGTAGCTTTAAACAAGCATCTCGCTTCAGTGGCGACGCCGCCCATGAACTTAAAACTCCCCTAGCAATTCTTCAAGGAGAACTAGAACAAATGTTACAAAAAGCCGAAACAGAATCATCTACACAACAAGCATTAAGTCATCTCCTTGATGAAGTTAGACGGTTAGGAGTAACCACCCGAAAACTATTATTATTATCCTTAGCAGATGCTGGACAAATGCGGATATATCAAACCAGGGTTAATTTATATCCTGTGTTATTAGACATGATGGAAGATATAGAATTATTAGACCCAGATTTAACCATTAAAACTGAAATTGATCCGGAATTAATTGTTTTAGGAGATCAGGATTTATTAACCCAGGTTATCCAAAATTTAATTAGTAATGCCATAAAATATAATCTTCCTGAAGGTTGGATCAAAATCAAAAGCTATCAACGAGGAAAAAAGGTGATAATTAATGTTAGTAATGCCTCTAAAGATATTCATATTAAAGATCGAGATCGTTTATTTGATCGCTTTTATCGCGGCGATCCGGCTCGAACTCGCCAAATAGAAGGAATCGGATTAGGATTAAGTTTAGCCAGGGAAATCGCCCGCGCCCATCAAGGAGATCTGACTTTAGATTCGCTTCAATTGGGTCAAACCGCCTTCACTCTTACCCTTCCCAAAGCTTGAGATTAATTATAATATTGGGGGCAGGTTTAATTAAATCTCGGATCAGTCTTATAGATCTTTGCGAACCTTCCCCTACAGCAATTATGCCATTATTATCTTATACTCAAAAATTGTAATTATTTTTTATGAATCAAAACCTAGAAACTATTAACCCATCCCCCATAACATCAACCGCTTGGAAAATTAAACTCCTTTATGATGGTGAATGTCCCCTATGTTTGCGAGAGGTGAATTTTTTGCAGAAACGGGACGCCGGACGGGAATTAATTGCTTTTGTTGATATTAGTGATCTTAATTATCGCCCTGAAGATCATGGGGATATTACCTTTGAAGCCGCCATGGGACGAATTCACGCCTTACTTCCCGATGGGACAATTCTGCAAAATGTAGAGGTTTTCTATCGAGTTTACCAAGTTATCGGACTGGGCTGGATTTATGCACCGACTCGCTGGCCCTTAATTGGCTCAATCATCAACGCAGTCTATGAAATTTGGGCAGATTGGCGTTTGGCCCTAACTGGACGTCCCAATTTAGCCACCTTAATCAAACAGCGTCAGCAAGCTTTAACCTCGCAAACCTCCACAGAATGCCGTTGTCAGCCTGAATGATCAAAAAAATAAGGGGTTTTAGCAATAGGGGGTGACACCCATCATTTTATGTGTTATAGTTCAATTATTAAGTAGATGCACCCTGAATTTATCTCCCGCAGTATGAACTGATAGGGAGATTTTTGTTTAGTTTTCAATTCCTATGCTGTCTTTCAACCTGAAGAATAGACTCCCGAATCGACCCATCCTCCAATATGGTCTTTTGGTGCTGACTGCCTGTATGATCTGTGTAACTCTGACGAAATTACCCGACTGGGTTAATTCCCATTCCCCCACACCCGAAAAAGAAATTTTAGTGCGTCATTTCCTTTCCCATAGCTCGGAAATCGCGAGTTACTATCAACACACTACCCCGTCGGTTTCTAGCCAAAACCAAAAACCACCCAGGAATTTTCCTAAGTGGTTTTAAGAGTATAGGGGAATGGAGCATATGGGAATCGAACCCATGTCCAGAACAAGTATTTACTCCTCGCTCATTCACAGACTTAGCCTTTCTAATCCTCAAGGCGGGAACCCCTCATTATCCCGAAGGGTGGGATGCAATGGTTAAATCTTAGCTAACTTTTCAACCAAAGAAACTAAGTTAGAGCATCCGTTGGGGGTTTGTCTATTGTCCTTAACGGAGTCAAACAGTAGACGCTCGAACCTACTAGAGGTGTTTAGGCAGCAACAGTAGCCGCTTTACGAGCAAAAGGAACGATGTTGTTCGCAGTTACGTTTTTGTTTGAGTCTTGATTTACGAGAGTTGACTCACTCTCGGCCTGCATCACTTGGTAGCTTTCCTTGCCCTGTCGAAACCAGTAATGCCCCTTACATATTTACTATAGTACATAATATTTTGGCGATCGTCAAGTTTTTTCCTTTCGTCCACCCAATTATTTATCGCTTTAAAATTTTTATCGGGAAGGTTAGCTTCTAAACTTGAAAATACAGTAGCTTGTGGATGCGGGTTCTTAAAATTAAACAAGCCAACCTTAACCCATTAAATCAGACTCAAGAAATTATTCTTCATCAAGGATATCTTCTTCAGATTGAGCACCTACTTGAATCAGATGAATATGTTTTGAACCTAAGCGAATTTCAAACTGATCTCCCGCTTCTAATCCCATGGATTCGGTATAATTCGCACCAATCACCAGAGAACCATTTTTATGAACACAAGCTCGATAACTGGCTTCTCTGCCGCGTCCATCTTTGCTTGCTCGCGGATCTAAAGCAATCCCTTTAGCCGCCAATAAAGCATCGTAAAACTCCGTCATATTGGCGCGGCTTTGGTTATCTTTTGTTTGGGTATAATACCCGCACAATCTCGCCGTTTCCCGTCGTGGTAAGTAGGTGGTCATAAATAGAGTTAAAATAAGAAATGAAGAAATATCAGAGGAATAGTCATGCCACTGAGGTTAAGAATTCAACTAACAGAAGAAGAAAAACAAGAGCTACTAACTCTGTATCAGCAAGAGAAAGTTCCGAAAAGAACAAGGCAGAGAATAGATATATTAATGTTTAGTGATGGAGGATGGATGGTCTCAAAAATAGCCCAGACTTTAAGGTGTTCAGAAGCCATGGTAAGAAAAACAATAACTCGATGGATAAATCAAGAAAAAGAAGGATTATTTGATGCTCCTCGTTCGGGAAGAAAACGGAGGTGGAAAGAAGAAGATATAGAATATTTAGAAACTTGTATAGAGTCAGATGAAAGAACTTATAATAGCCGTCAACTGTCGGAAAAACTTCTGCGAGAGAGAGCGATCGCACTAAGCGCAGAAAGAATTAGAAAAATCTTAAAAAAAAAAGACTGGCGCTGGAAAAGAACAAAAGCCAGTTTAAAGAAAAAACAGAATCCCGAAAAAACAGCGAGCAAGAAAAGAGATTTGGAGACGTTAAAGCGTTATGAAGAAGAGGGTTTGGTCAGATTAAAATATTTAGATGAGGCAGGTTTTTGTTTATGGAGTCCTGTGAGTTACACCTATGTAAAAAAGGGGAAGCAGAAACAAATAAACCAGACGAAAAAGCGAGGAAAAAGATTGAATGTAATTGGAGTATTAGAAAAAGGAAAAAGTTTTGAGTACGGTTTAAGTTTGTCAGGAATTACAAGTGAGAATTACATAAAATTTATAGATTGGCAAGCGGAAAAAGCTGAAAAGCATTTTCAAAATACTCGACAAATTACCGTACTGATTCAAGATAACTACAGTGTCCATAAAAGTCAAAAAATACAAGAAAAAGAAAGGGAGTGGCAAGACAAAAAATTAGAATTTTTCTTCCTGTCTGCTTATAGCCCTGAATTGAATGAAATCGAACCAGAATGGCATCAATTAAAAACTCATGAACTGGCGGGAAGAATGTTTGAAGATGAATATGATTTGAGCCAAGCTGTGATTCAAGCCATTGAAGATAGAAACGAAAGAAATGATTGTACCTGCGATCGCTTGCGATTTAATTCCCTGAGTAACTCTCAAGAATTATCCTAAACAATCTTTTTCTATTATTGACTTTATTTATGACCACCTACTTACCAAAAGAATTATGATTAAGTGGGTAATTTGTAATTCATAATCCTATAAAGTAAAAACCGGAGCATAGCGAACTGGAATACCCGTTTGCTCCTGAATTTCTTGGGCAAAATCTTGTAAAACAGATGGAATAACGGATTTTAGTTTTCTGGCTTCATAGGGTAGGTTTTCCAGTGGGGAATGATTTCCCCGTCCCGCTAATTCATGTTTTAACGGTTTCGGACGGGTGGGAGTATTCAGTTGAATTTCTGCGGGTGCGATCGCTTTTACCCAACGGAGATATTCTTGGCGCTCTGACTCTGACCAAGGAGATAAAAGCATGGTTTGTAGTCCCAATTCTCCGGGGAAAATTCGACTAAATTCTTGAATATCACTCAGCAACTGGCTGAGATTAATCTCTGTTACAGGTCGATTTACTCGTTGCAGTTGGGCGGTAGAAATTCCATCGAGTTTTATAGAGACGCGATCGGCTAAAGCTAATTGTTCTCGAACTTGCGGATCACATAAAGTTGTACCATTTGTTAATACTAAAGTTGGACGCTGAGTTAGGGTTTTAATTCCCATCAGAATTTCCCCTAAATTTGCCGCCAAGGTTGGTTCTCCACTCCCACTTAAAGTAATCACATCCACATCCCACGGGGAAAATTCTGTTAATGCTTGTAATATCTGCTCCGTCGGAACATAAATTCGGCGGTGCTCGGTTTTAAGTTCAATTTCTCCCAGTTGACAATAAACACAATTGAAAGAACAGGTCGAAATCTCACCAATCGGATCAATTCCCAAGGATTTCCCATATCGCCATGAAGATACAGGGCCATAAACCGGGGTAAATTCTGAGGGGGAGGGTTTTGCAGTTATCATAATTAACCCATTTTTTGATAAATAATTCCCAATAAGCCAGCCACAAACAGCAACATCACAATTCCTGACGCACCCGCTAAGGGTTTATCTCCTAACCCCGTCACCCATTCTGGAACCTTCTCAGATGCGGTAACAGTCCCGAGGGTATCCATACTCGTAATTCCCCAAATCCAACCCGCGTGCAGTCCGATGGCTAGACCTAAAGAACCTTGATCACACAAACAAGCTAGGCTCAAAACCATTCCCATCAACGCCAGTCCAGGTAATTGGGGTAAGGTGTTGCGTACTTCCCAAAGCAGATGGCTGAAGGCAAAAATCAAGCTGGCGACGGTCGCCGCCACAAACCAGGAATAATCTTGCTGTAATTGTTTTTGTAAAAATCCTCGAAATATTAACTCCTCCGTACTGCTAATCCAGACAGCAATCAGCAAAATCGGCAGTAAAATAGATACTTTTTTCCCTAACTCAATCCCCCGGTTTATAGGGTGCAGATCGGAATTTAAGGTCGATGACTGTTCATCTGTGGGTTTCGAGTCTTTGGGTTGCCAATGACTCCAACCTAAAACAAATTGAAATCCAAACAAGAGGATCAGACTGATAATAGCTAGACCGAAACCAATGGCAGTGGATTTAAAAAATTGCGATCGCCAACTTAAACCATAATCCCAGAAGGATTGACCCTGAACTTGGCTAATTTTCCATAAAACTATCGGGGCAATTCCATAAAGGGGCGCCAGTAACCCCAACTTTTGGGTTTCATTTAGGGGTTGAGGTGGACGCCAATTGAGAGCGATCGCACTGATAACAGCAATTGGCATCCATAGACCCATCCACACCCCAAAAAAAATTATAATTTTAATCGGGGTTGGTGCATTTACCAGCCATGAAAACGTCATTTTAATGGCTCAGGTGGTAGAATTTACTCTTCTTCGTCACCGCCAGCATCTTTACCATTTTCGACTTGAATCAGGTGAATATGCTTGTATCCGAGCTTGATATCAAACTCATCCCCGGGTTTAAGTCCCATTTCTTTGGTATAGGTTGAACCAATCACAATTTGACCATTTTTGTGAACGCTCACCATATAAGTTGCTTCCCGACCCCGACCATCTTTTGTACCATCGGGACTGAGCGGAATACCCCGTGCTTTGAGCACTGCGTCATAAAAATCCGTGAGATTCACACGCACTTGGTTGTCCTTTGTCGTGCTGTAATAACCGCACAGCTTTGCTGTTTCACGCCGAGGCATATGAGACAGTTCTTTTACTTTTTGAAGCAGAGCCTTTCCGGTTAAGGGAGTCGGTGCAGGTTTATTCATGTTCTTCTTAATCTCCTTACTTCTCTATGGGGTAATTTTTATCCAATTAAACTTTTTGGAGTTATAAGAAATAATATATACTTAAATACATCAATTTGACAAATATTTTTTTTATCAGTTACAAATCTTTCCCTACACCGAATCACCATCTTCCCCCAGGGCAAAAAAGCAGGACTTAAAAATCCCGTTATCATTGAATCGGGCAAGATTGACTTATTCGATGGTACTTAAACCTATCTCTTGTTTTTGTCTTGAAATTTCTATGGCCATTCTCTTTTAGTGCTTCAGACTCACACCTAAGCAATTTTTTGAGACAGTCTTCTGTCCGGGTAAAAATGCTCTATCCTCACCGTCCCATCCCATTAAAAAAGATCCGCCGTCAAAGCAGATCAATACCACAGGGGAATTACGAATTACGAATTACGAATTACGAAGGGGTAATGGGTAATGGGTAATGGGTAATGGGTAATGGGTAATGGGTAATTACGAATTACGAATTACGAATTACGAATGAATTATGGCTTATGGGTTTTCGGTGATATTCAGCGAGCGAGGACGTTCGCACTGCTTCTGCTCCCCCTGCTCCCCCTGCCTCCCCTGCCTCCCCTGCTCCCTCTGCTCAACGGTTCTTAATAATTTGTTCTAATGCTTTTAAAGAGCGGTAAAGTTCGGGTAGTCGTCTATAAACAGCAGCCGTTTTTAAATAGAGTTTATTGGCGATCGCTGGAGAACCAGAAACCACCTCCCCCGGTGCAATATTATTATGAACCCCAGATTGGGCGGTAACAATTACCCCATCCCCTACCTTAACTTGATTAGCAATACCGACTTGACCCGCGAGTAACACCCCATTGCCAACGGTGACGCCCCCCGCTAATCCCACATGACCCGCAAAGGCACAATTTTGACCCACGGTACAACCGTGACCAATATGAACTAAATTGTCTAATTTTGTGGCTTTTCCGATGCGGGTTTCTCCCACCGCCGGACGATCAATTGTACTATTACATCCCACCTCTACCCCATCTTCTAAAACCGTAATTCCCGATTGTTCCATTTTTAGCCAACCCCCATCCGTCGGCACAAAACCAAAGCCTTCAGCCCCAATCACAGCCCCACTATGAATTACACAATCACAACCAATTTGGGCGCGTTCATGAATTGTACAATTGGCGTGTAAAATGCTGCGATCGCCAATTTTTACCCCCGGATAAATCACCACATTCGGATGTAAACACACCCGATTTCCGATACTTACTCCGGCTTGAATCACCACATGGGGGCCAATATAAACTTCTGCTCCAATTTTTGCACTCGGATCAATCACCGCCGTCGGATGAATTTGCGGTTGGGGTTGATAGGGTTGATAAAACAAAGCGATCGCCTGGGCGAAAAAAGCCCTAGGATTTGCTACGGAAATCCACGCCTTCCCCCCTGCTGTGGCTTGATTTTGCAACGATTCATCTAAGGGCAAAATCAACGCACTCGCCGCAGAAACCTGCACAGAAGAAGCAAATTTCAACCCCTCAATATAACTCAGGGTTCCAGAAGTTGCTGTATCTACCGCCGCCACTCCTTGAATATCAGGATTAAGGGTCGGATCATGGATCAAACTATGGGCGGTAATTCCAGCGTTGAGTTTTTCAACCAGTTCACTAAACTTCATTATTGGGAAAAAATACCAGAGGTAGGAAATTAAAATTTCACCGCAGTGGAATCGGATCAATTATATTATTAATTTGATCTCCTGTTAACAAATTTTGATCAAAAAAAAATAAACAAGCGATCGCCTAAGTTCTCCTGCATTCACCGAACCGAACTGATAAAATGAATAATTCTCTCGACAATGGCTCACAATATAACCTAGACTCTATCTTTGATCATCTGATCCAATCCCTAGAAATCGATCCTCATCAACCCCCTATTCCCGAACAGACCCACCATAATATTATGTCTATCCCTGATTTCAATGGTTACGACCCCCATCATCCTCATTTTGATCTCTCTAACTCCTTTGAAAACGGGGAATATTATCAAGGTTTGCACTCATCTTTTATATCCGATCTTGACCCTCAAACTACAGAATTTCATCCTAATGGGACGGACTTAGAATAATTTAACCCCTCTGAACTCGTTGTTGGGCTTTAGCCCTCTCTGGATTCGTTGTTGGGCTTTAGCCCTCTCTGGATTTGTTGTTGGGCTTTTTATTTTTAGCCCCCTCTGGACTTGTTGTTAGGCTTGAGTCCTCAAGAAGAATGGGCTAAAGCCCAACAACGGCGGAAATTTATTAACAGGAAATGGAAAAATGGAAGATTGGAAATTGTTGAATATGGGTTTAGAACTGGTATCTCGATTTGTGCTTCAAAAATCCCTGATATATGGCCAAAGGATAAATACGGATATCGTTGTAGTCAACAATGCGGCAATGGAGGAAAAACGACAACAAATTCAATTACTACAAATTAAACTACAATATATTAAAAATCAAGAAAATCGAGAATTTCAAGCCGAACAAGCACAACTCAATCATCAACGACAAAAAGAACTACAAGAATATATCCAAAGCGTTAACCTAGAGATTCAAAAAAGTAATATTGACAGGACTTACGCAGTGACGCTATATGTAGCGTACTAAGGAGTTAGCGATCGCTGGCCCAAAAGAAATCTCGAAACGGATAATAATGAATGTTAAAATGGCATCAGAATTCATGCCTAAAAATATGAGCATTAATTATCTAGACTATTGCCAATATCTCCTGAGTAGCCAAATCAACTATACTCTAACTAACTTTGCTGCACATATTCAAGAGTTTAGCCATGATACAATTAATCGTTACTTGAATTCAGAAAACTTAACACCCGAAGTGATTTGGGAAAAAGTGCATTCAGAACTTCAGAGCCATCCGGAAGCTTGTTTGGTTTTTGATGATACGGTACTCGATAAAAGATTTTCCTCAAAAATTGAACTTGTCCGCCGTCAATATATATGCAGCGCAAAAGTTAATGGCTTTGATTGATAATTTAGGGAAAATTTATTATGTTCCGCTCAAAAAAAACCGGCTGGTTGATGATACAGGAGGTCAAAAAAAATATCAGCCTATTGAACAGTTAATGTGGTCTGAAATTGAAGAAAAACAGGGAAAGCTAATCAAAATAAATAAATTCCCCTCATATAAAAAGGTCAAACTATTTCGGGTGACTGTTTCTGCCAACAGAACGGAATATGTAGCTACAAATGATTTAAATCAGTCTTCAATAGATGAGGTCATATCTGAATGTAAACTGCGATGGAAAATTGAGGAATTCCACCGAGAAATTAAACAATTAACCGGGATAGAATCTTGTCAATGCCGTAAAGCGAGTGTTCAAAAAAACCACATTGCTTGCGCTTTATTAGTTTGGGTTTTTCTGACTCGTATGGCTAAGAAAGTTTCTCAAACTGTCTATCAGTTAAAAGCTGGTTTATTAGCAGATTACCTGAGCCAAGAGCTTAAACATCCCTCTCTAAAACTTTCTTTTATTTAGTTTACTCATCAGTTCAAACACAGATTGATTCTCTTTATTATCAGCGCGATGCCGACAGATGGCGGCATCACCATCGCGTAGCGTGCCGGACGCATATTGCCCTTCTGTTTGAATAATGCGCTATATATAGCGTCCTTGCGTAAGTCCTGTTATAATGGCGCGCCTGCTGATGGTAGCGTTTGGGAGTCGGGCGGAAATACTCAATACCGGGTGTTACGCGGAGGTTCGTGGTACAGCAATCCCAGGTATTGCCGCAGTGCCGATCGTAGCAGGTACGAGCCAGAGGGTCGGGACAGGTACTTCGACGGGTTTGCCCCTTGTTCCCTGGTTCTACCAGGGAATGCTATCTTAGAGGCTCCGCCTCCGTTGAATAGCAGGCGGAGCCTGCCAGAAAGCATTGCAAGGTAGAACCTCGCAACGATGACGGAAGAAACCCGATTTCTGAACACATAGATCCGAATTGTTTATAAACGTCTTAAAAACGCCATAGACTCAACATGGGACGTTTGTGGGAAAAAATCCGCAGGTTGTACCCGCACTAATTCATAAACTCCAGTTTCACATAAAATCTTCAGATCTCGTGCTAGGGTGGCGGGTCTACAACTAATATAAATTAAGTGTTGCGGTTGCAGTGACAGTAAGGTTTCTAAGACCGTGCGATCGCATCCTTTTCGGGGTGGATCAAGCAAAACAACATCCGGTTTATATCCTAAGTTGGGTAACAACTTTTGTACCGTTCCTAATTTAAACTCTACCTGATCAAGCTGATTAAAAATTGCATTTTTTCGAGCTTGTTCTATGGCGGTTTCTTGGACTTCTAAACCCATGACCTGGGGAAGATCGGAGGGCTGAATTGAACCTTTTTGTTTTTTCAATAAATAGGAAGCTAGGGGTAAAGTAAAGGTTCCAATCCCACAATAGGCATCAACAATGCGTTCAGTTCCTTGTAAATTAAGTTCCTGGAGCATGATTTCTAATAACCCTTCCGCCACTTCCGTATTCACTTGAAAAAACGTATCGGGGCCCAGAAAAAACGTTAACCCCCCAAATTCTTCTTTTAAATAGGGATGACCCGCTAAACAGCGTGTTTCCTGACCAAAAATCACATTAGTTTGATCGGGATTCAGATTTAAACAAACCCCTTGTAACCCCGGATATTGTTCTAACCAAGTTTCCGCTTGTTCGGTCAGTCCGGGTAAACTGGCTTGGGTGGCAATTAAGGTTAATAACATTTCCCCGGTACGCCGTCCAATTCTCAGGGATAGATGGCGAAGTTTGCCCCGATGTAGGGCTTCATCATAAATCGACCATCCCCGGTTTTGAATATCCTGTTTCACATTAGCCAGTAAAGGATTTAGCCGTTGATCCTGTACCGGACATTGATTTAAGTTAACCAAACGATGGCTATGTTTTTGGAAGTAACCCGCCTGAACTTGACCCGTTGCCGACCGTCCTAGGGGATAGGTAACTTTATTGCGATATCCTAATTCCGACTCTCCTGCTAACACCTGATCCACCGGAGGATCGATAAATCCTCCAATTTTTTCTAAGGTTTTAACCACTAAATTTCGCTTGCTTTGCAGTTGCAGCGCATAATCAATATGTTGCCACTGACATCCCCCACATTTATCCGCCACAATACATCGAGGGGAAATCCGATCAGTTGATGGGCTTAAAAGCCGGTCTAACTTGCCTTCTGCATATTTGCTTTTTACCCGCACTAACCGCACCCGCACCCGATCGCCAGGAACCGTATCAGGAACAAATATAACCCGCTCTTGGTAACGACCGACGCCACTACCTTCATCGGTCAAATCTGTGATTTCGACTTCAACTTGTTGCCCTTGCTGCCACATTAGTAATTCAGTTATTAGTAATCAGTGTAGAGACGCGCCATGGCACGTCTGTACCAGTGTAGAGACTGCCTTCACGCTATGGGCGCGTTTGAACCCGTTATCAGTCATCAGTGAGTTGATCAAGATTTTAGTTTATTTAAAAAAAATCTCCCCAGAAACTGCCCCTACACACTAAACAGTAAACAATAAAGTATAGATTTATTTTAGTGTAAATAACTGCCCACTACTTCTTAACTGATGACTGATTCTTAACTGATGACTGATAACTGATGACTGATAACTGATTACTGATGACTGCTTAACCGTTGGGGGTTAAAAATTAAGAATTGTTAAGGTTATTCATACTGAACCTGGGCAGATAACTCTTGACCTTGCCCGCTCTCCACGACTTTGCACAGGTGTTTCCACCCCACTTTGATCAGGATGGGCGAAAGTTTACGGGGTTATGACTTCCCCTGTTCCCCTCAAGTCGGTAAACTACTTAATGGTATCTTGAAAAACTTTAATAGCTCTTGAGGTTTAGATGACAGTAATTAGCCAAGTTATTCTCAAAGCTGACGATGAACTCCGTTATCCTAGTGTTGGTGAACTCAAAAACATCAATGACTTTTTAAAAACGGGTGCACAGCGCGTGCGAATTGCTTCGACCCTTGCCGATAATGAAAAGAAGATTGTAGAGCGTGCTAGTAACCAACTGTGGAAAAAACGTCCTGATTTTATTGCCCCCGGTGGTAATGCCTCTGGATCACGCGAACGCGCCCTATGCCTTCGGGACTATGGCTGGTATCTGCGGTTAATTACCTATGGAGTTCTTTCGGGTGATAAAGATCCCATTGAAGACATTGGTTTAATCGGTGTCAAAGATATGTATAACTCTTTGGGTGTTCCGATGCCTGGGATGGTGGAAGCGGTTCGTTGTCTCAAGGAAGCGTCTATATCGTTACTTGATGACGAAGACGCGAAGGAAGCAGCCCCCTACTTTGACTTTATCATTCAAGCCATGTCTTAGTTTTCAGCCTGGTTTTCAGGTCTCTGTGAAGATGCACTTAGTGTCCGTCTTCACGGATTTTTTGTATATAGCAGGGAATGGGGAATTACGAATTACGAATTACGACTGATATGAAATAACGAGAAGTATTACTCCTGTTCCCTGTTCCCTATTCCCTATTCCCTGTTCCCTGTTCCCTATTCCCTCAAGAATTAGGAAAAGAACGGCGATAATTGCGTAGGGTTTGAATTAATCTGCCTCCTCGTTTTAGGGCGATATCGGCTAATTCCACAATCCATTGATTCGGTATAGCTTGGGGTTGCACCGCCACAATATAATTGAGGGCTTCTGCTTCTTTTCCGATTCCTAAACCATAGGCATATAGGGTAAAAGCGATCGCAGTTGAGCGACTAATTCCCGCTTGACAATGAATTAATAAATCTCCTTGATGGCCACGCACAGACTTCATAAAATGAAGGGCTTTTAAAATATGTTGAAGACTGGGTAAAACATATTCAGGATCATGGCAGGGGGTGTCAATATCATCAAATTCTAATCGCAATCGATTCGGAACTTGATCAAACCCTTCAGGCAGTTCACTACCCGGACTACCGATGGAAATTAAATGGTGAATATTTGCTCCTCGAGATTTTTGTAAAATATATTCACCTGCTTCTGCCCTAGAAGCAATCCAGAGTTTAGGTAAATTAGCATGGGGAGAAGTAATATCAGAATCAAATAATATTTTAAATAGGGTTGTTGGTGAGGGAGAATCTAATTTTTCCAAAGCCGTTTCTGCCCAGGAGCGTACATAAATATCCGTATCATTCAAGGCGGTTTTTAGCCCTCCAATAGCTAAAGGGGTATTCATAGATTGAATGGTTTCAACCACTTTTGCCCGGACAAATGGATCGGGATCATGAATTTTATTCAGCAACTTATTAACAATAAAATCCCCTCCACTTCGACCTAAGACCTCAACAACACGGATTCTAACATCTGAATTACCATGATTAAGAGCTTGTAAAAGTACCTTAATAGCAAAGGAATCGCCGATGGTTTCTAAACCATAAACGGCATTAGTATAAACATAAAATTCCTGATCATCGAGGGCATTTTTTAACCCAATAATTGCCGCGGCTCCTCCTAAATTCCCTAAGGCAGTTGCAGCCCGACCTCGGACATAATGATCGCGATCGGAGACTAAAATTTCTCTTAATTTTGTTGTGGCTAAACGGTTTTTAATTTTTCCTAAAGCACTGGCTGCTCGCCAACGAACTTGGCTATCTTCATGGTGCAGAGCCAGAATTAATCCTCGAATTGCCCGATCGCTTCCAATTTCTCCTAACCCCCAAGTTGCCCAGAGACGGACTTTTTGTTGGGGATCTTTTAAAGCTTTTAATAGGGAAGATTCAGCAGCCTGACCGATTTGAGCGATCGCCCAAGCTGACCAAGCATTGACGGTTTCATTATTATGATGTAATCCTTTGAGAAACCAAGAGAGTAATAGGGGTGAACGGGTTTGTCCCAACAGACGAATTTTTAAAGCCAGGGGAATATTTAACTGGAGTACCAGAGAAAAAGCCTTGATTTGAAATTCAGATTTAACATTTTTTGTTAATAGTATTCCTTGAATGATATTTAATTTCAAACCCAAACTCACCAGTTGCAGAATTAATTCTTCCGAGTCAACCTCCCCCAATACCTCTGCGAGAAAATCAAACGTCAATACACCCCGCAAATAGTCTTGTTTGAGTTGTTCATCACTCAACTGATGCAGCCGTTTTTTTAGGATTTCAATATCGTAGGAAGGAGTCATTAGGTTGGATGAGCCCAGAAAAATGATTGGATCTTGGAGTTTGAAGTTAAGAACTAGAGGATTTAGATTAATCTCATCTTATCTTGATCTGGATTCAGATAACAGTTTAAAAGGCTCTGGTTTTCAACTCCAACTCCTTGAGCCCAGTATGAAAGTTTAAATATTTCAGGGAGGATCAGACCCGATTTATCCCAAAACCTGCTAAAGTTGGAACCCATAGCCCCGGTATGGCATAAGTCTATTATGGCGATTATTTCTTCAAAAAAGCAGTCTCCTGAACCCGAACCCTCCGATGAATTGTCTGGGTTGGCGGCTCCGATGGCTAAAAAATCCAGAAAATCTAAGAATAGTGAGCCAACGGATGAATTGGATTATTTGTTAGAAGCCGAGGCGACACCCCAGGAAGAAATTAATCGTCAACAGGATGAAAAAATCCGACCCCATCGTTTAGAAGATTATGTGGGACAAAAGGATTTAAAAGAGGTTTTATCGATTGCGATCGCCGCGGCAAAATCCCGTCAGGAACCTTTAGATCATTTATTATTATATGGCCCGCCGGGATTAGGAAAAACCACCATGTCCTTAATTTTAGCCTCGGAAATGGGGGTAACTTGTAAAATTACCACGGCTCCAGCGTTAGAAAAACCTCGGGATATTGCCGGATTATTAGTCAGTTTAAAACCTGGGGAAGTTTTATTTATTGATGAAATTCATCGGTTATCTAAAGTGGCGGAAGAAATTCTATATCCGGCGATGGAGGATTGTAGATTAGATATTACCATTGGTCAGGGAAGATCGGCAAAAACTCGGAGTATTCCCCTGAAACCTTTTACGATTGTTGGCGCTACAACTCGGGTTGGTTCCCTCACGGCTCCCCTACGCGATCGCTTTGGCATTATTCAACGGTTACGCTTTTATGAAGTGGACGAATTAAGTTTAATTATTCAACGAAGTGCCAAGTTATTAAATACTCCGATCACTCCAGAAGGAGCGATAGAAATTGCTCAACGGGCTAGGGGAACACCTAGAATTGCTAATCGTTTATTGCGTCGAGTTCGGGATTATGTACAGGTGAAAAGTACAGGAGAAATTGATGCAGAAGTGGCGAATATTGCTTTGGAAGTATTTAATGTTGATCCCCTAGGATTAGATTGGACGGATCGAAATATGTTAACGGCCATCATTGAAAAATTTAATGGGGGGCCAGTGGGATTAGAAACCATGGCGGCAATTACGGGGGAAGATACCCAAACTATTGAAGAAGTTTATGAACCCTATTTAATGCAAATTGGGTTTATTCAACGGACAAATCGAGGTCGTGTGGCGACGCCTGCGGCTTGGAAACATTTGGGATTAGATGAGCAGTGAAAACAGTTAAATTAGTTATAATAATAATTGAAATAATCATCGGTGAATTATGCCAGGGACGATTTTTATCTTAGCTGACGAAACTCAGCAACAAAATTTAGTCAGCTTTGTAACTCAACACGCGAATATTCTTGCCCATTATCATCTGGTTGGTTTAGACAATATCGCAACAGCTTTAACTCAACAGACCTGGTTAAAGGTTGAGACGCTTTTGCCTTTACGACAAGGGGGAGATATTGTCATTGCTTCTAAAATCACCGCCGGAGAAGAAATTATAGCGGTTATTTATTTAGTAGAATTCACCCAAACCCATCTTTATGAATTCCCATTTTTAAATTTATTAAGAGTTTGCAATATCTATAATATTCCGATCGCCACTAATATTGGAACCGCCGAAGCAATTTTTGTGCAACTGCGACGAACTCGTTCGGCCCATTTAATTTTTAATCCCGTTGCTGGGGTCGGGAATGCCAATCAAGATTTATTATTAATTCGGCAATTATTAGAACCCTATTTTCACTTGAAAGTTTGCTTAACAACAGCAGAAACTGATCCGACTAAATTAGCTCAAGATGCACTAGAACAAAATGTGGATTTAGTGATTGCATCGGGGGGAGATGGTACGGTTTCCGCCGTAGCCGGGGCTGTGATGAATACTAATATTCCCTTGGGAATTATTCCTCGGGGAACTGCCAATGCGTTTTCGGTGGCTTTAGGAATTCCAACAAATGTTCAAGGGGCTTGTGAAGTCATTATTGCGGGATTAACCCGTACCGTTGATATGGCTTATTGTAATAGTTTACCGATGATTTTATTAGCGGGCATTGGGTTTGAAGCGGAAACAGTAAATAAAGCCGATCGAGATGCGAAAAAACGCTGGGGGCCCTTAGCTTATATTATGGCCGGATGGCAACAATTAAAAGAACAAAAAGACTTTGAAACGACCATTGAAATCAATGGCGAAATTAATCAAGTCGAAGCCGCCGCCATTACCATTGCTAATGTCGCCCCTGCTACTTCGGTTTTAGCTCAAGGTTTGGGACAAATTGTTCCTGATGATGGATTATTAGAGGTTTTAATCTATACATCTCCGGTGAATAAAATGCAGGCGGTGGCGGGAATGATGGGTTTATTGGGGGCGGGTTTACTGAAAGTTGAAATTCAACGGGATAATATGATCGGATTTAGAGCTCAACGAATTAAAATTTCTACCAATCCCCCTCAAAAAGTGGTGGTAGATGGGGAAATTATTGGCACAACACCGATAGAAGTCGAATGTGTTCCTCGGGGATTAACGATTATAACTCCCGCTTTTTTCTCCGTAGCAACAGTTGAGAATATAGAAGCTATTGAGGCAATTGCTATTGATCAAATAGGAAAGCAGGAGCCAATATTGGGATCGGAGTTACTCTGATTAGTTCTTAATCTTTTCTACATAACCCCATAAACTATAATCTCGACTTAACCAACCGTGAAAAAATGCCATTTGACTGGGATTTTCTTGCACCCGTTTATAACGATATAAAATTCGTTCATTAACAATTTGCAGGGCTGTATATTGATTGTTTCCTCGTTCTAAGGCTTCCCGAGTTTCTTGATCAAATACTCCAGTTTGAGGGAGTCCTAATGCTTGTTGTAAAAAAGTAATTGAGTTATTAATTCCAAAGTTGACAGAAGTATCAAACATCACAATAGCCAGGGATGGGTGCATTTTTGCGGCTTCACTTCCCTGCCAGTAACTATTATAAATTTCAATTAATTCTGTCTCCGACATTTGACTAACATCTAAGCCAGGTAAGCCTCGATTAGAACGATAGACATTATATTCTGCTTGAGTAATTCCGCGATAGGTTCTCCCCCCAATATCCGAGGGATGGTCGCTAAATCCCCCTTCAAAATAGAGGGTAAATCCTAAAGCCGCATTAAATAATTTGGTTTCATAATCACTTCTAATTTTATTTCTTGCCCAACTTTGGCTCCCAATCACAACTGAAAAGGCTACGGTCAATAACACCATTCCAGCGATCGCCCGGGGCTTGAGTTTGGTTTTCAGTTTTCCAGGGAGCATTTGCTGCCAATTCATAGGTTTAGAGGGGATGAAATTTACCACAGCTATTTAGCACACTCGACACTAACAAGCCAAAGTCTAGGATAGCAGATTTGGGTAATGGGTAATGGGTAATGGGTAATTACGAATTACGAATTACGAATTACGAATGGGTAATAGCAAAAGTTTCCCTCCCCTGCCTCCCCTGCCC
>NZ_LR734982.1:279173-308983 GCF_900009265.2 Planktothrix paucivesiculata PCC 9631
CCTGCTCCCCTGCTCCCCTCTCCCCCTTCCCCCCGATCGCGTTAACCCTTAAAATTCTAGGTGATACCTTCAACGAACTGTCCTAATGTCCGTGAATCCGAATCAATCCTCTGATCCTTCCACTGCAATGCAGCCTGATAGTCCCCAAGGATGGACACAATTGGCGGAAACTTACTATGCTCAGAAATTGTATTCTGAAGCGATCGCAGCTTGTCAAAAAGCGATCGCCCTGGAGCCCAATGAGCCCTTAGCCTATGTGACCATGGGGAATATTTATCAAGCCCAGGGTCAAATACAAGAGGCGATTCGCTCCTATCAACAAGCATTAGAAATTAACCCGAATTTACCCCAAGCCCATGTTAATTTGGGGAGTATGTTTTACCGCCAGGGACAACTGGAATCCGCGATTAATAGTTATCGTCAAGCGGTGAATTTACAGCCGGATTTAGCCGCCGTCCATTGGAACTTAGCACAGGTTTTAAAACACTTAGGACAGGACGGGGAAGCCCAACTTTCAGAGCAACGAGCCTTAGCCTTAAATCCGCAATTGGGCGGGGCTGATGCTCTATTTAATCAGGGGAATCAATTAGCGCTCCAAGGCAAGGTTGAAGAAGCGATCGCCGTCTGGCAAAAAGTTGTGGAGTTAAAGCCAGATTTTGCTGAAGCCTATGGTCAAATGGGGATGGTTTTACGACATCAGGGAAAATATAAAGAGGCTATTCCTTTATTAGAAAAAGCAATTGAAATTAAACCTAATTTACCCTTAGCCCATCAACATTTGTGTGGCATTTATCGTGATAGTAGTAATTTAGCGGCTGCCCGTCAAGCGGTGGATCGCTATGTGGAATCTTGTAGCGAAGTTGACGCGATTATGGCGGCAATTTATGGGATTAGCACCTATCAGGTATCGGGGTTAAATCATATCGCCAAGGATCGGTTTTTAAAATTAGAATCTCAACTGTATTCTAAATTAGATCGGACGACTTTAGTAGAAATTAAATCGCTGTATTCTAATTTACTCTTTAGTATGCCCTATTTAAGAGATGATTTAGATAAAAATACTAAGCTCCATCATCGTATTACTAAAAAATATATTGAGAAAATTCTTAAACCCAAATATCAAGCAATTTCCGATAGTATTCCTGCTACATTTCCCCATTCTCCGTTAAGAATTGGAATTTTATCTAGCCATTTTAATCGCCATTCGGTGGGTTGGTGTAGTTTGGATGTTTTACGGGAATTATCAAATTTACCCGTTAAGCTCTATCTTTATTGTACGGATCGCCTCCAGACGGATGATCGTACCCCGTTATTTGAAGCGATCGCGGATAAGTTTTTTATTCCTAAACACTATCCCAATGGATTACCCACACCGGAAGAAATTATTCAAGAAATTACTAATGATCAAATTGATATTATTTTAGATTTAGATGCGTTAAGTTTACCTATTCACGCCGATATTTTTTATCAGAAACCCGCCCCTATTTGTATTTCTTGGTTGGGGTTTGATGCGTTGCAAGTTTCTGAGCAAACTTATTTTTTAGGAGATGAATATACCCATCCCAAAGGCAGGGAAAAATACTACACGGAACAATTATTAAAAATGCCGCAGTCCTTTATGGCGGTTTCTGGGTTTGAGCGAGTTGAAACAAATCCGATGCAATTGCGAAAAATCCATCGAATTAGTTCAGATCAAATTGTTTATTTATGTGTGGCGTCGGGTCGGAAATTTAATGTAGAATTAGTCAAAGCTCAAGTCGAAATTCTCAAACAAGTTCCCGATAGTATTTTAATTTATAAAGGTTTGGCGGATCAAGAAGTGGTAATTTCCACCTATCGTCAAGTGTGTGATGGGTTGGGGGTGGGGAAACATCGGATTAAATTCCTGCCCCGTTTTCCCCGGGAAGAAGAACACCGTCAAGTGTATTCTATTGCGGATGTTTTCTTGGATTCGTACCCCTATAATGGTGGAACTCATACCTTAGAAGCGCTCTGGTTTAATGTTCCGGTGGTGACTCACAAAGGGGAACAATTTTTATCGCGGATGGGTTATTCTTTTTTACAAGGATTATCAATTGAAGAAGGGATTTCTGAGTCTTGGAAAGACTATATTAACTGGGGGGTGCGTTTAGGTCAGGATCAAGTTTTGAGAACATTAGTTCAAGAAAAGTTAATTCAATCTAAGCAATCTGAATCTTTAGCTGCTCTTTGGAATCCTCAACAATTTGCTCAAAATTTATATGAGATTTTCCAACAATTAATTATGCAGAAAACTGCCTAGATGGGGGGAAATTCATGAATTCACTCTACGGATTGTAAAGAATTGAAACGTCCTCTTGTTTATTGGGGCAAGGGGACTTATGATTAGGGCTATGGTTTTCGTGAACCTAAGCAGGGGCTAAAACCTGGGGGGGTTCACGAAAAACCCTAGAACCTTGACAAATCAATAGTTTATATTTTTGGGTCTGGTTAGTTATTAATAATCTGTCTCAATAATGAGGGCTAAAATGAGGTGATTTTTGAGGTTCACGAAAATGGGCTTTAGAATAACCGCCCCATCAGGCTTTCAAACGGCAGAGTTTCAATAACATTAATCCCGCTTGCGGGACTGAAACATGCCCTATTGATTCAAGAGGGGGAAAAATGCGTTGAGGTTTCAATAACATTAATCCCGCTTGCGGGACTGAAACAGTTAATATTGAGGATTTGAAATCTATTGTTAGGGAGTTTCAATAACATTAATCCCGCTTGCGGGACTGAAACGCCACTGTTCCGGCTCCCATTACTGTTAATGCGGTAACAGTTTCAATAACATTAATCCCGCTTGCGGGACTGAAACAACGTTTAGCGGAAAAAGTCGGATTTTCGATCCGTCTCCGTTTCAATAACATTAATCCCGCTTGCGGGACTGAAACAAGATATCGGCTAGGTAAAAATGCTTATATAAGTATATACGGGAAGTTTCAATAACATTAATCCCGCTTGCGGGACTGAAACTTGCATTCGGGAATCAATCAGATTGTATAATCGGGGGTTTCAATAACAATAATCCCGCTTGCGGGACTGAAACGACCAACTGAGAGGGCTTGATAAGTGGGACTAACAGTTTCAATAACAATAATCCCGCTTGCGGGACTGAAACACATTTTTTCAGATTGACGAGAACCCACATAAAGGTTTCAATAACAATAATCCCGCTTGCGGGACTGAAACATCACAGAAGTATTCATCCCCGGCCAATATCCTAAAAGTTTCAATAACAATAATCCCGCTTGCGGGACTGAAACAATATCAACTAACTTGCTGAATAGTTCATCTTCATTAAGTTTCAATAACAATAATCCCGCTTGCGGGACTGAAACTTTAATTTAACATTCCAAACTTTAGGAAGTACAACCGTTTCAATAACATTAATCCCGCTTGCGGGACTGAAACAATGCAACAAATTTAAAAGGGAAATTACACCCCGAGTTTCAATAACATTAATCCCGCTTGCGGGACTGAAACCATAAACGGAGGTTTATATCTTGCGGAGGAGTTTTAAAGTTTCAATAACAATAATCCCGCTTGCGGGACTGAAACTTTATGGAAGATAGAAACATAGTGGAAGAAATTAAAGTTTCAATAACAATAATCCCGCTTGCGGGACTGAAACCCTGGGGCAATCTATTTAAGACAGGACTTACGCAAAACAACCATATCTAGTAGGGGCGAACGGCCGTTCGCCCCTACAGATGGTGTATAATTGGGTATTCTGCGTAAGTCCTATAAGATATAGATGTAGGGGTAATTCATGAATTACCCCTACTATTGATAGCGGTGATGCGTAAGTCCTGATTGATAAAAAACCTAGCTCGATTAAATAATTGCCGTATCTAACCTGTTCAAACGTTCACGGGATTCTTGTGTAACTAACCCATCAATTGCAGCATTTTGTAACCGAATAAACGCCTCAAAATCCTCCTTACTATAGCGGGTTGTTTGTAACAAATTTCGGAGTTCTGCTTCAACATTTAGGGTTAAATAGCCCTGTTCTAAAGTTTGGTTTACTAACTTACCAATCATACCCATATCGGATAATACTCCTGAATTTTAAAAACAGCTAATAATCGGAGTCTTTGATAATCAAGATTCCGTGAACTCTATGCCTTTAGACTGAATTTTGTGGCGACCCAATGATTTATTTCTCCCTAGAGAAAAACAAGTTTATGAAGCATCACTTCAAATTCATCAAGGACTATAGGCGAATTTAAGTGGGGAATAAAATGACAGTAGCAAAAGAAGATGTTAAGTTTGTCCATCATAACACTTATTAGACTGATTGGTGGGAAATCAAATAACGGTTGAAATTAGGGATGCTTCCAAACCTTCACTTGTCCATCCCATCCCCCACTAACTAAGGTATTACCATCGGGACTAATACCAACAGCATTTATATAACCGGAGTGACCTCTTAAATTACCTTTTAATTGACCCGTAGCTAAGTCCCAAAGTTTCACGGTTTTATCCCAACTTCCACTAATTAATGTTTTCCCATCCTGGGTAATTACGATTGACCAAACCCCATCGGTATGACCACTAAACCGACGAATAGGTTGACCTGTTTTTAATTTACATAACCCAATACTTCCATCGGCACTGCTACTGGCTAAAGTCTCACCATCAGGACTAATTGCTAGGGATAAAACCGATAATTCATGACCTTTTAATGTGCGAATTAATTCTCCAGTTTCCACATTCCATAATTTGACACTACTATCCTTACTTCCACTAGCTAAAATTTTACCATCGGGACTAAATGCCAGCGCCCCAACTAACTGTTCATGTCCGATCAAAGTTTTCAAAAGTTGACCTGTTTTCAGATTCCAAAGTTTAATAGTTTTATCCCAGCTTCCACTGGCAATTATTTGACTATCGGGACTTAATTTAACTGCTAAAATCGGATTATTATGGGCTTGAATTGTTTGAAGTAAGGGCAAAGTTTGAGATTGTAAACCCGTAGCCAAATCCCAAACTTTAATTAATCCATCTTCTCCGCCTGTGACTAAATATTTATTATCTGGACTGAGGCTAATTCCGTTAATTGCTCCTTGATGGGCGCTCAAGGTTCGAGTCAGTCCACTGGTGGTAATATTCCAAATTGAAAGATTACCGTTACTATTCCCCACAATAGTATAGGGAAAGGCTAAAGCGATCGATAATATTTCTCCTGATTTCTCGGTTAAAGTCGTGGCTAAAGTAAAGGAATTATTGACCGCAGCCATTGTATTAGGGGGTTTTGCGGGCGAATCTAAAGTATTAAGATCGGGATTATTGGTAATCGGAGTAGGAGCATTAGGGGGAGTGATTATTGAGGACAATGTGGCTGTTTTTCGCCAATCAAAAAAATAATTAATGGGGATTCCGGCGGAAACAATTTTATCGGGATCATTCCCTAACTGGACAATTCCATTAACTCCAATAACCTTTCCTTCCCCATCTAAAATTGGGCCGCCACTCATCCCACTTCTGACTAAATTGGTGTAAACTAAACTATATCCAAACCGAGGTTGTTGACGTTGGCTAAAGGTTCCACTGGTACTTAAAAATAGTCGCTGTCCTAGAGAACTTCCAGAACGGGGCCATCCGGCTACATATAAAGGATTTCCCGGTTGAATATTATTAGCATCGGCGGGAATTGCCACGCGGTATCGTTGGGTACTACTAAAGGGAACTAGAGCCAAATCAAGGTTAGGAAGTCGTTGAATTAAACTATAATAAACAAAGTGACGTTCGCCATCGGAGGTGACAATTTCATAGTCTCCAACGCGATCAACAACGTGCCAATTAGTTAAAACATAATAGGTATTTCCTTGTTTTTCCACAATAAATCCTGATCCTCCTTTTGGCCCATCAATTCTAACGGTAATTTCTCCCGCAATACTATTAATTTCGGCGGGGGATAGGGCTATTTTTTCCGCAATTTGTAAGGGAAAAGAGGACAACTGTGGTAAAATGGGAACCGGAATAGTTAGGAAAGGAATACTTAAAGCGATCGCACCTAAATTTTTAGGAAAAATTTTAAATAATTGAGAAAGTAAATTTAGATTCATAATCAAGTTCAATTAATGTTTTTTAAAGAAATAGGAAATCAATTTCGTTGTTGGGCTTCAGCCCCCCTATTAAGCGCTATAAGCGCAACAACAGGAAAGGATAAATTCATGAATTACTACGACAGTAAATTTAGATTCATTTAATTTAACGTTTTTCAAGAAAATAATCACTCTAGTTTTTAATTGTAGCCCATATATTAAAAATTCTATATCTTCCCCATTACCTATTACCCATTACCCATTACCCATTACCCATTACCTATTACCCATTACTCATTTTCATCCAACTTAATTAAAGGTAAACGAACAATAAAAGTCGTTCCAATTCCAATTTGACTATCGACCCAAATCTTGCCTCCATGGGTATCCACGCAATGTTTAACAATCGCTAATCCTAAGCCTGTACCGGAGATAGAACCCACATTCTTGGCACGGTGGAAGGGTTCAAAGATCAGGGGAAGGGAATCGGCAGGAATACCAATCCCTTGATCTTGAATACAGAAATCAATCGTTTGATCTTGAACCCTAACATCAAATTGAACACTTTCAGATTCAGGAGAATATTTAATTGCATTTTCTAATAAATTGATCAGAATTCTTCTTAATAAATGAGGATCAACCCTAACTTCTCTGAGGGTTAATTTAAAATTTAGATTGATTTGAGATTTCCCCCCATAACTCAATTGTATTTCTTCCACCAATTGGCGACAAAACACCTCCAAATTAATCGGACTGGGTTGATATTGGAGTTGACCCGAATCCGCTTCTCCGATTAATATGACTTCATCGAGTAATTGAGCCATATTTTTACTAGCAGATCGAATTCGTTGAAACAAAGTTATTTTTTTCTCTTGGGATAATTTTTGTTCATGATCTTGAAGTAATACCGCCGACGCTAAAATTGTATTTAAGGGATTTCTAATATCATGGGAAATCATCGAAACAAATTCCGAGCGGAGTTGATTTTGTTCTTGAGCTTTGATTAATTCCTTTGTCCGTTCTTCAACGGTCATTTCTAAGGATTGATTCATCGCTTTTAAACTTTCTAAGTTGTGTTTTCGTTCAATTGCATACTTGAGAGAACGAACTAAAATATTACCATCTACCTGTCTTTTAACTAAATAATCCTGCGCCCCTTGACGCACGGCTATAACCGCTAATTCATCATCATTTGTATTAGTTAAAACCACAATGGGTAAACTGGGAAAATTTTCAATTAAGCGTTCTAAAGATTCTAAACCTTGACTATCAGGTAGGGTTAAATCTAATAAAGCCACATCAAAAATATGATCCTGTAATTGACTCAGAGCTTCTCCTAAGCGTTTAACATGAACTAAACTCAAGGGTTGAAACTGAGAATCCTTGAGTAATTCCTGTAAAAATATAGCTTCAGCGAGGCTATCTTCAATCAATAAGATTTTCACTGAACTAGCAGACCTCATCGTTAAATGGCTTTGTTTCCTTTCTAATGAAGAAAAATCAGCAGCATAAAAGCTGTGATGACTGGGATCATTTGAAGGTTTAGAATAGGGTGAAAAACCTTCTTCTTCCACAGAGGATAAATAGCAACCCTCTGTTTTTTTTTCTGTGCCTTGAATATGCCAAACTTTCCTCATTGTTTATCCTTCTCAAAAAGATCTTTTAATCGCACGGTAATGTCACAGTTTTAAGCCAAAATTCTTCAATTCCTCTAACAAGTGTAAACAGTTGGCTCAAATTTCGGGATTTCGTAATATAACAATTCACATGAAGGTCATAGCTATGGGAAATATCCTCTTGATTATGGGAAGTTGTGAGGATAACAACAGGAATTCTTTTTAAGCTCGGGTCAGTTTTAATTTCCGCTAAAACCTCCCGTCCATCCTTTCGAGGTAAGTTTAAATCCAGCAGAATTAAATCCGGGCGAGGGGCATTTTCATATTCTCCTTCTTGGCGAAGAAATGACATAGCATCAACCCCATTTCTAACGTTCATCACTTCATGAAAGATGGAGCTATCTTTCAAGGCTTCTTGAATTAGACGGATATCGGCTTTGCTATCCTCAATCAAAAATATCATTTTAGATTTTTCTTCCATTTCGGTGCTCACCTTCGTGTCCTCCTACGGGAATTGTAAAATAAAATGTAGCCCCTTGATCTAATTTTGATGCTACCCAAATTTTACCACGATGGCATTCTATAATTTTTTTACAAATGGCTAATCCCATCCCGGTTCCTGGGTATTCATCGCGAGTATGGAGACGTTGGAAAATAATAAAAATTCGTTCCGCAAATTGTAGGTCAATTCCCATGCCATTATCCTGAACTGAAAATAACCAAGCCTCCTCAATTCGTTTAACTCCGATATGAATTTCTGGCGGTTTTTTACTCTGAAATTTAATCGCATTAGCAATCAAATTTTGGAATAACTGCATTAATTGCGTCCCATCTCCTAATACATTAGGCATGGGGTCATAGGTAATGGTGGCTTGACTTTCGGTAATGCGTCTTCTCAGGTTAGATAAAGCCTTATCTAAAGCGGTTTGAACTTCAGTAAATTGAAATTCAATTCTCTGCATATCGACTTTAGAATATGCTAAAATATCATCAATGAGGGTTTGCATTAAACTCACTCCTTCAACGGCGTAGGCAATGAATTGTTTGGCATCATCATCTAAGGCTTGATGATAACGCATTTCTAAGAGTTGAACATAATTAACCACTTGATTTAAGGGTTCTTGTAAATCATGGGAGGCGACATAGGCAAATTTTTTCAAATCGGAGTTTGACCGTTCTAAATCCTGGGCTAATTCGGCTAATTCATCGGCTTGTTTCAAGACAATATTAATAATAGTTTTTCTCAGTTCTAAAGCAGCTTGAATTTCTACCTGTTTCCAGGGTAAAGATTTTAAGCGCACGGTTTCTTTCCACTGTTCAAAGGACTTGCGAGGAGAGAGAAAAACTTGATCTTCTATGTGATGGGTTTCAAAAGCTTGGTCAGGATTTCCTCCCCATTTCACGGTTTGAATGACTTCAGGACGGAACCAAATCACATAATTTTTATGAGAAATAGAAATAGCTAATAATCCACTTCCTATGTCTTTAAATCCTTGGGCATCGCCATATAGTTTAGCTAAAGAATCCGTATAAAAGACTTCTTGTTGACTGCGTTTTTGTAACCATTCTACTAGGAAAATTAAATCGGCTTTTGGGGGAGTTTTTCCGATTAGGGTAAATTGACCGCCAAAGTAAATTGCAGCACCTTGAGCACTGGTTAAATCTAAAAGATTGGGTTGATGTTGGGTGAGGCCATCAATAAAGTTTTCTTCCTGGGACATGGCATCAATTAAAGCTGATTGAATCTGATTTAATTGAATCCGATAATCATAATCTTCTGTGTTTTCCCGTTCTGAAAGTTCAGAAAAAATTACTCGTCCTAAAAATTCACAAGCCTTGCGGAGTTCATAGGAAATATATTTAGGGGCAAGATGATGACAAGCAATTAATCCCCAAAGTTTTCCCTCTTTTATTAAGGAAATAGTTAAGGAAGAACCCACTCCCATATTCTGCAAATATTGCCGATGACAAGGCGAAGCACTCCTAAGAATTGAGCAGGTTAAATCCGTGGGTTGATGACTAATCGGATTAATTTCAGGAAAGAGTTTAACGGGTTCGGCTGCTGCATCGGGAATTAAGCGAATCCAATTAGAACTAAACATTTCTCTGGCGGGTTTAGGAATATCTGATGCGGGGTAATGTAGCCCTAAATAGGGTTCCATATCCTGCCGTTTTTCTTCCGCAATGACTTCCCCATGTCCTTCGGGATCAAATTTATATAACATCACTCGATCAAATCCAGTGATTTTCTGCACTTCTTGGACAATAATTTGACAAAAATCTAGCAATTTTGAGGAGGATTCGAGTTGATTAATTGAAACTTTAGCTAAATGATAAAAACTCAGAAACGGAATATTTTCTTGGGAGGTTGCGGGTTCTAACTCTAAAATTAAATAGCCTAAACTATTGCGATGAAATACTCCATCAAATATGACATAATCATCGCCTTTAATTTTGATCCAAATTTTAGTCGGGTTGATAAAATCGAGGTTATCTTGTTTTAATCCTATGTCAATCCGTTCCATTTGGAAGGGGTCTAATAAATTTTCTAAATATTGGGAGAGAATTGTTTCGGTAGAAATTCCCAATATCGATTCAATATTATGGCTGACTTGTAAAATTTTGAGACGAGGTTCTTCTAAAACCAATAAAATGCCATGGGGTTGAATTTGGCTTAGGATATGAATGGGTTGCTCATCCAAAATTTTTGAGCCAGAAGGATTATCCTCTGCCTTGATATCTACCATAATGATTCTCCTGTGTTATATTGATCAAAAAATGATCAAAGGGTAAAATTTTGTTCTAATTATTATCCTATCTCATCCATTTTGTAGCCAAAGTCTATCTAAATGCTGAGTTTGGACTTGGGGCTGGTTAGGACAATTTTCCTGGGCACTTCAGGCATCTTCTCTTTCAGTATAGCATTTTACCCATCCGTCAAAAATGCTTAGAAGACTATTCATTGCCACTCTTTTTCTATAATTCTTTAAGTTTATTTAAAAAAATATACAGATTAAGGCAGCCCATAGGAGCTAAGAGTAATTTTGCTGCCTTATGTTTAAATATCGTTATATATTAATTCACACAAATTAATCAAATTATGGTAGAATTGAGGTCTTATTGGTTTAAAATTAACTGCATTAATCCTGGCAATAATCGATAGGTTTCCGTTGCTAATACGGCTGGCCCTACCACCACTTCTGCTTGTTTTTTCTCCACAGCATTCCAAATCGCTTGAGCAATATCTTCCGGTTGACTTACCCAAGTCGAAGCTAAAGCGGAGTCCAAACGTTGACGCAGTTGTTCAATTTCTAACTCATCTTCGCCGCGAAATTGCGCTCTTTCGAGAAAATTACTATTAATAATCCCCGGATGAACAGCACAGACATGAATATCTTTTTTTTGCAGTTCTAATCGCAAGGATTCCGTCAGTCCAGTCACCGCATATTTACTCGCACAATAAGCGGCCATTTGGGGAAGGGGCATTTTTCCGCCAAAGGAACCGACATTGACAATTGTTCCGTGTTTCTGTTTTAAAAAATGGGGTAACAATGTATGAATCATATTCACATAACCAAAGAAGTTTGTATTCATTAATTCATGCCAATCTTCTAGGGTAGTATGTTCAGTAGATGCAGTTAAACAAATTCCGGCATTATTCACTAAAACATCGATAGTTTCATAATAATCTAAGGATTGATTTACTAAATATTGAACCTGTTCAATATTAGTCACATCCGTGGGAATAGCCAAGCTAGAAACGCCTAAAGATAAAACTTCATTTGCCAGGGCTTCTAAACGTTCCGGTTCCCGGGCAGCTAATATTACATTATAGCCTTTTTTAGCAAATAATAAAGCGGTTGCTTTACCCGTTCCTTGGGAAGCACCTGTAATCAAAACTGTTGATGTCATATATAAAAATTAAGGTAAGGGGTAATACTTCGACTTCGCTCAGTAACAGGGTAATGGGTAATTACGAATTACGAATTACGAATTACGAATGGGTAATAAACTGATAACTGATAACTGGTATAGGCCGGTTCTTTTAGATCTTTGTTAATCACTTAAATCTTGATGAACCTGCCCCTACAAATGATAACTGATGTTATCATCTTCTGTTATTACATTTGCGTCGCTGACTTTCTATAGTATAGTCTCGCGGAATGCTGTTTAAATCCATTCCTGGCCGAAAAATCGTGGCTGCATCCCAGAGTTTAGCTCCGGTTAAGTTGGCTCCAGAAAAATTAGTTCTTTCATCAATAATTGCGCCACTTAAGTCAGTTTTACTTAAATCTGCGCCACTTAAATCGACCCCACTTAGGTTAGCATCAACAAAATTAGCAAAGGAAAAATTAGTATTTCTCATGGTGCTATTAGAGAGGTTTGCACAGGTAAAAAACGAGCCTCGGAAGTTCGCATCATTAAAGTTGGCATTGCTCAAATTAGCTTGTCTAAGTTGAGCATTAATTCGGCTTTGATTACTTAAATCCGCGCCTTGTAAATTACATCCTTGACAAGAACGAGCCTCCTGTCTTAAAAAAACAGCCGGGTCTGTTGTATTGAATTGAGCCATTGTTGGAGCTACAAAAACAATGGGTGTAAATACCGCCAAAACTGCCCAGAATTTATATTTTTTCATGGTTAATTATCATTAGTTTTATAGCTTAATTAATAACATATAAAATTAATTCTGTCAATTCTGAGTTTAAACTTAATTATTGGGTAGAGCAGGGGGCTCAATTTTAAACCATTTTTGATAAATTTTCCTATAAACTCCGGCCTTAATCACTTTAACTAGAGCTTGATTAATCTTTACTAAATTTTCTGATTTTTTGGGCGTAGCAATTCCATAATATTCTTCAGTTAACAAAGGTTGGATCACTTTAATTTCAGTGAGATTATCTGAATTAATTAAATATAATATAACGGGTTTATCATTAATCACTGCATCTACATTACCCTTTGATAATGCCTGTAAAGCTAAGGCGGTGGAATTAAAATAACTGATTTTACCGCCGATAACTTTTTTGGCTTCATTAGCACCAGTGGTTCCAATTTTAACTCCTATTTTTTTATTCCTTAAACTCTCTAAATTATTGATTTCTTGATTGTCTTTTTGGATAGCAATTGCTAATCCAGTTTTAAAATAAGGATAGGAAAACGAGATGATTTTTTGACGTTCAGGGGTAATCGTCATCGCACTAATAGCCGCCCCGACGGTTTGCTTCTCAATGGCGGGAATAATTTGATCAAAAGGTAGAATTTGAAACCGAATTTCTAAACCTGCTTCTTGACCAATTGCTTTGATTAAATCGATATCAAATCCCTTTAATTCCCCCGTATTTTCTTGAAATTGAAAAGGGGGAAAAGCGGGTTCAGTGGCTACTTTAAGAATATTAGAAGTCCTATAATCCGATGTCGATATGGAATGACAAGCTACAATTAACCCTAGACTAATTAAAATTAGGCTAAATTGACGAAATAATTGAGCGGGATTTAAGTTAATCATTTATTTTTATTTTTCCGATGTTTGATCATGAAATTGGGTTTAAAACCTCGTCCTAGAAGGTTGTTAGATCATAATTTATCTAATGAGATTGGGGGTCTAAAGCATCCCTTAAACCATCCCCTACCGCGTTGATACTCAACACCGTTAAAAAAATCGCTAACCCTGGAAATAAGGCTAAATAGGGGGCGGTTTCTAAATAGTTTTGAGCATCATAAAGCATTCTTCCCCAGGTGGGAACATCGGGGGGAAATCCTAATCCTAAAAAACTCAAAGTCGATTCTGTAATAATCGCAGTTCCCACGGCTAAAGTTGCTGCTACAATTACCGGACTCAAAACATTAGGAAGAATATGCACCCAAATTAATCGCTGAGAAGACGCACCAATGGCTTTAGCTGCGGTGACAAAATCCTGTTCTCGTGTGGTTAGAAAACTCCCCCGAACTAATCGCGCCACCGACATCCAATTTAACCCACCAACTACTATAATAATTAATAGAAAAATACCGACTTCTGGCCCGACAATTTGTTTGATAGATTCTCTAAATAAGTAGATTACTAATAATAATACAGGTAATTGGGGAAGGGAAATAAATAAATCCGTTAATCCCATTAGCAAACTATCAATAATTCCGCCATAAAATCCGGCGATCGCCCCAACTAATGTTCCTAATAAAATGGCGATCGCCATGGCTGCGACCCCAACGGTTAAAGAAACTCGGCCCCCAATTAATAAACGGGCTAATTGATCCTGTCCTAAATCATTAGTTCCAAAAGGATGTTTTCCCGTGGGTGGCGAGAGGGAACTAACAAAATCAATTTCTGTCGGAGAAATATCATAAATCCAAGGGCCAATCATGACGGCTAAAATCATTAATCCTAAAACCATTAATCCTAAAAGAGCGATTTTATCCCGTTTAAATTGTCGCCAAGCGGTCTGAATTAGGGATCGGGGTTGGCGAGTTTTAGGAGTTGTTTCTGAAGGTTTAATGACAGTCATAGTTAATAATTAATATTGAACTCTAGGATCTAATAATCCATATAAAATATCGGCAAACAAATTAAAAATTACCACTAAAATAGCATAAACCATGGTAATTCCCATAATAACCGGGGTATCACTCCGAAAAATCGAATCAATTAATAAAGCTCCAATCCCAGGAATTCTAAATACCTGTTCGGTAACTAATGATCCAGCAAATAAACCGGGAATTTGTAACGCGATTAAGGTCACAACTGGAATTAAGGCATTTCTTAAAATATGACCATTAATTACATTCAATTTTGGTAAACCTTTAGCATAAGCGGTGCGAACATAATTTTGATTCAACTGTTCTAAAAAAGAGGAACGAATAAACCGCATTAAAATTGCAGCTTGATAGAATCCTAACACACAAATAGGCATAATTGACTGTTGGATTTGTTGCCAAAATGTTTGTAAACTGGTTACTTTTAAGGTACTATTATAAATAAAAGGAAGCCATTTCAGTTGAACACTGAAAATAATAATAAATAGTAACCCGGTAAAAAAAGTAGGTAAGGAAAACCCAATAAAGGAAATAGTTGTGATAATTTGATCTAAAACCGAATAGCGTTTTAATGCTGAAATAATCCCAAAGGGAAAGGCAATTAAAACCGCTAAACTATAAGCTGCACCCATAATCCAAAGGGTTGTGGGTAAACGTTGTAAAATCAAATCTAAAACGGGGCTACGACTGGTAAAGGAATAGCCTAGATCTCCTTGTAAAAATGCCCAAATCCATTTTAAATAACGAATGGGAATGGGTTGGTCTAAACCGAGTGATCGCTTAATATTTTCTCTAACTTCGGGTGTAATGGAAGGATTATTAGCAAATTCTCCCATAGGATTACCAGGGGCTAAAGCTAGGATTAAAAACACGACCATACTAATAGCTATTAGGGTGGGAATGGAGGTTAGAATCCGGTTGATTAGGTATCGGGTCATGTTTAATAATAATAAAATAAAAGATAGCCCGGTCGGGCTTACTACGGGGCTTACTATGGGGTTTTTTTCCAATCTTTGATATTCCAGACGGTTAAATCCCAAGGGGTTAATTCTACGCCTGTTAAATTTTTATTGACTCCTTCTACTTCCGCCCGATGAATTAAGGGAATCACCATATAATTATTCACTAACAGATCATTCATTTTAATCCAGATTTGTTTTTGTTTTTCGTGGTTAATTTCAGTGGTGGCTTGTTTCCAAAGTGCATCATATTCTGGCTGACAATAGCGAGAATAATTGTCCCCAGTCCAGTTATTCGCTTTTTGGGGAATTTGATCACAGGTATAGGTTTTTAAATAGGCGGTGGGATCGGGATTCGTATTCCCGGTACTAAATAATTGTAAATCCGCCGCAAATCGTTCTGTCGTATCGGGATTAGCAGGATCACCGGAAAAATATACACTCGGATCGATACTTTTGAGTTCTACTTTCATGCCTAATTGTTCTAAGGATTGTTTAATTACTTCTTGGGTTTTTTGGCGTAAAGGATTAACGGAAGTTTGAAACACTAAATTCATTTCTACACCATTTTTATCTCGAATCCCATTATTATTTGTATCTTTCCATCCTGCATCATCTAATAGTTTGGCGGCTTTTTCTAAATTAAATTGATAGGTAGTATTGGGGGAAACAACTTGAGCAGGATTGACTACAAAATTAGAAGTAGGTTTACCTAAAATTCCATAGAGTTGATTAGCAATAATATCTCGATCAATGGCTAAACTTAAAACTTGACGAACTTTAGGATCACTAAAGAAAGTATGGGGGAATTTTAAACTCGATCTTTCTCCCTCTGGTGTGGTTTGATTCGGATCGGTTTGATTAATCAAAATCCGTTCCATTAAAGCCCCAAAATTAGAAACAATCTTACCTTTTCCCGCCGCTTCTAAGGGTTTTAAAACATTAGATTCTACTTGAAGATTATAGGCATAATCCGCATCTCCCGTCTGCAAAACTGCCCTGGCTGCGGAGGCTGCATCCCCTCCCCCTTTGAGTTCTAGGCGTTCAAATCCTAACTGTTTAGCTTCTCTAAAATTGGGGTTAGCTTCATAAACAACTACATCCCCGGGTTTAAATTCTACCACTCGATAGGGCCCGGTTCCGACAGGTTTTAAATTACCCGGTGCTTGTCGGGAATTTTCTCCATTATAAGCTTCAAAAATATGGCGAGGTAAAATCATACCTTCTGTTCCCACAAACACCGAATACCATCCGGGGGTTACGGATTTAAAGTTGATTTTTATGGTGTGATCATCAATTTTTTCAATATCTTTAATAATTTCATACGTCCCAGATGTGGTAGTTCCTACTTTGGGATTACTAATAAATTGATGTGTAAAAATTACATCATCGGCGCTAAAAGGTTTACCGTCAGACCAGTTAATATTTTTTTTCAGTTTCCAGGTCACGGATTTACCATCTTTCGCAATTCCTCCATTTTCTAAGGTCGGAATTTCTGCGGCTAAGAATGGGACTAATTCTAATTGATTATTAAAACTAGCTAAGGGTTCTAAAGTAATTCGACTAGCTTCGGAATCTTTGAACCCGGTTGATAAATGGGGATTCAGAATAGTTGGTGCTTGCCAATATAATAATTTTAGGGTTTTTTCTGCGGGTTGCTGATTGGAATTAGTGGGATTTGTTGAGGTAGAATTTGGAGAAGACCCACAGGAAGTTAGGGTTAAACTAATCAGAGAAATCAACAGAGAAAATTTATAAAAATTCATAGAAATTGTAGAAAAGGGCGATCGCATTCTGTACTCAGTCTGTTTCATTACCGTAGTGAGGCATTTATGCCTCCATTCTCGAATTTCGTTAATTCTATTACCGTAGTGAGGCATTTATGCCTCTATTCTGGAATTTCGTTAATTTTATTACAAAATTTTACAGAAACACCGCTTACACTTGACAAAAGCATAATATTTTGCATTGTGAGGACTATCAATATGGGTCTTATCCACCAAGTTGAAGTTCGCAGACTCAACTCGATCAGGTCTGGGATGGTTGAATTTTTCACCCCCCAAACCAGCGACGAAACGATGATGGTACAGGTCGAAGCGGGGGCGGTGGAGAAGTTATTTGTCCATCGTTTTCAAACCGATCAATTGTTGGTCGTCCGGGGTCAATTTGTCCTGGTGATTTTACAAAATCGTCAATATCGTTATATTCCCTTGAGTGATCGGGTTCCAACCGTGGTTAAAATTCCCCCAGGGGTTCCTCACAGCGCAGTTAATCTGGGTACAGAAGACTGTTTAATGGTGAATGCAGTATTGCGGCATGGTCAACCCCATGAACGGGATTATCGCCCCTTAAATCCCCCTTTTCCCTACAATTTAGTCGCCGTAAAAAAGGCGTTTGAAAGTTCAGATTATCCCCTGACAGCTTAATTTTAAAATCATCTTATATCAATATAGGATACCAAATTGCTGTATCCTATATTGATGGTAGCGATCGCAATTTTTTAAAACCTTGGCACTCTTAAAAATTAAAGTTAAACCCAATTCTAAACAACAGGCTTTCCATGAAGAAACCGACGGAAGTTTTACCGTCCACCTGAAATCGCCCCCAGTGGAAGGAAAAGCCAATCAAGAATTAATTAAATTTTTAGCCAAACACTTAGGAGTCCCTAAATCTCAGATTATCATTAAATCGGGGTTATCCTCCCGTCATAAATTTGTAGAAGTTCCTGACCTTAATTCCTAGTATAATGGGTGAGTAGACATCATTAATTTCAGTATTTTTGCCAATGGATGCGTTTCAACCTACCCCACCAGATTGGACAACCGATGCGATTCACGCTTCTGAGTTTTGCTGTCCTGAATGTTCCGCTAATAGTTTAGAAGCCCAACAGGTTTGGATTAACCGCCGTTCTCCCGTTTATAGTGAAAATAACCGCCGCAAATGGCAGGAATTTTATGCCTGTCAATGTGGTTCTGTTTGGTGGGCTTGGAGTAGCGATCGCCCCCCATCTAATCTTGTTTCTCAACCCGAAGATTCTGATATTTTTTGATAGTCTAATATGTAAGTTAGAGGAGGCTTTAGGTTAGTATAATTAAAGGAAGATATTGTTTTAGCATTTCATGATCCAGAAAGTCGTAAATTTACTGAATTTGCGATCGCTTAATCCAAATTTGAAACAATAAAGGTGAATAACCATGAATGATTCTCAAATTGGTTTTATACTTTTAATCAAGTTTTAGGGAGCATAGTTAAATGGCTAAAAAATATTTGATTGTCCCTGGTATATTAATACTTACTTTGGGTGGTGTAGCATTTGGACTAGACAAATTAGCTGACCAAAAAGCAGAACAGGAAATTGAACAAAAACTTAGTTTAGGTATGGGTTTAGGTACAGATTGTACAAAAGCAAATGTAAATTTATTCCAGAATAATGTCCAATTTAAGGATATTAAGGTTGATAATATAGATGGTTTTGCTAGTCCTTATATTTTTAGGATTACAAATATGGAAGTTCAGGCTAAATCATTAATAAAAAAACCTTTAGAAATTGAAAAAATAGTTATTGAAGATGTAGCAGTTAATGTTGATGTGCAGTTTGACAATAATGCCACTACACCTGAATCTATGATAGTAATTAACCTAAAACAATTATCTGAAAAAGGAAAAAATTCTCCGAGTCAAAATTCAGACCAACCAGAGGATTTGAATATCAATCAAATGCAATTTAATAACATAAAATTTACTGTTAATTTACAGCCTCCTGATGGTATAAATTCTCCTATTACTAAAGAATTTAAAGTTGATCAAATAACTTTAGAGCAAGTTACAGGGAAAAATTTACCTGATAAATTATCTTCTGCATTACAGGAGAAAATATTAATAGAAATAACTGGCTTAATTAATGAGCAAAATTTACCTCAGTTAAACTCAATTATAGAAAAATCAAACAAAATAAAACCACCTTCTCCACCCTTTCCAATCTCTCCACCGAAAAAACCATATCTTCCCTCTCCAGGAATATAGAAGCAATATAGAAGGTTTGTAAATCGTAAATTTACTGAATTTGCGATCGCTTAATTATATATGTTCAGGTACTAACTCCAACTCTGCAACTTTTCTAACAGAAGGAATATTATTGCCACTAAATTCGTGATACAAGTCTAATAAATTTTGCTGTAATTCTTCTAAAGAAGTTCCTTGGCGATCGCCCTTTGGGTGTGGGGGAGTTGGTGGTGCGATCGCTTTTTGATCTATAGGAGAGTTTCGGGTGCGATCGCTACGATGGAGCACCTATATTTTTAATAATTTTATCACCCCAAGCCATTAAAATAAAACCAGTGATTTCACCAAATCAGAGGGGATTGATAGACTCATGTACATGAATGATTATCTCAAAGACAAACAAGCAGAATTTATTCATCGCCTCAAAACTGGATTAAGCAGTTTACTCTGTTATCAAAGACAGGGAATCTATGGAGAGATTAAAACCATTTCTGGTCAAGACTTAAACCCCATTCGTCAACACGCTTGGGATATGGTTAGAAAATATAGAAAAGCTGACCCCCAGGTCGTTTTCAGGAATACGATGATGGGAAAATTGGGAGAAGAAATAGTTAAGAAATACTTAGGGGATTTTGTCAGTAATATTAACTATGAAATTATCCCCGATAGTGGCGATGGTCGAATTGATCTCCGTATTAGTACGGATGATTCTATCGGAATTCAAGTTAAAACTCGCTATAGTTTCCCAACTTCAGCGCAATGGTGGGTAAGTTGGGAAGAAATCACTAAAAATCAAGCCATTATTTCTATATTAATTTATTCCGATTCTCAGACTATTATTAAATTTGATGAGTTTAAATCAGAATATTCCGCAATTATTGCCGGGTTTCTACCCGCAAGTTTAATTCAGAAACGCATAGCACAAAAAGAAATAGGTTTAGAATATCATCAGAATAAAAGTATTGTTAAATTGAATATTAGTGACTTATATTATGGCGATGGTCTGAGAAATTTCTTAAAAGGATTAACTAATGATCCTGAATTTTACCTAGAATCAGGCTTAAATTGTGCCGAACAACAGAAAGATTATACCTCAGCCATTAAAAACTATACCAAAGCACTAAAACTGCAACCAACTTATGCAGACGCCTATCGCTATCGCGGTCTGGCTTATTTTCAATTAGGCAAAAACCCCGAAGCAATTGATAATTTATTAAATGCTTCCGATTTATATTCAAAACAAGGCAATATTAACGCAGTTCAAAATATTAATTTAATGATTAGAGATGCTCAAAAAATTAATCAAGTTCTCCATTCCTTGCCAAAATGGAATTGTATCCAAACCATAAAAGCCCATTCTGCTCATATTTTTTGCTGTACTATTAGCAGCAACGGTCAAATTTTAGTTACCGGAAGTAAAGACAAAACCGTTAAGGTTTTCAATCCCCAAACTGGAGAAATATTACACAATTTTACAGGACATCGAGATTATATTTATGCCGTTGCGATTAGTCCTAATAATTCCTTAATTGCCAGTGGTAGTTGTGATAATACCATAAAATTCTGGAATTTGAAAACCGGAGAATTAATTAAAACTATTACAATTCATTCCCATTATATTACCAGTTTAAAATTCACTCCCGATGGCGAAAACTTAATTAGTGGTAGTTGGGATTATACCGTGCAGTTATGGAAAGTTGCAACCGGAGAAAACCTGAGAACTCTTTATAGACATTCTGGCGAAGTTGATTGTGTTGATATGACTTCTAATTGGGATTTTATTGTTAGTGGTGGCCGGGATAAACGAGTCATTATTTGGGATCTAAGAAATATGAAAATTTGCCGGACTTTAATTCAAAGATTTTATATTAGATCCTTAGCAATTAGTCCCGATAATCAATTTATTGTCACCAGTAGCGATGATGGTAAAATCTTTATTTGGAATCTGGAAAAAGGTCAACTCCTCCGCACCTTAAATCATCATAAAAATTGGATTTATACCGTTGCCATTAGTCCCGACGGTAATATAATAGCTAGTTGTAGTGCTGATCAAACCATTAATATATGGAATTTACACACCGGAGAATTAATTGATAGTTTAAACCCTCAAGGCGGTGCAATTTATTCAGTTACATTTATTACCCAAGATGGTCATACTCTCGCTAGTAGTCATGGAGATGGCACAATTAAAATTTGGCAACAAACTTAGAGAAAAAATAACACTCCTAAAAGTAGTAAGCCCGACCGGGCTTCATTCCCCAAAATTAGTAACAAAACCTAACACTAATAACAAGAGATTAAATTTATTAGTGTTAGGTTTAGGGGATTAAGCACTGAAGGGCTTACTACAGAGGCCCCTGTCTGCTATCCTTAAACTGATGTTAAAACGTGGTCAAATTATTGGGAATTTAGAGGAATTCTCCAAGTCCCATCGATTGTAAACGGTATTATCCATTTAGGTTAGACTATGGATTTTTCGACTCTTGCAGCCCAGTTGAATGCTGGGGTTATTTGGCCAGAGGGGATTGTGATTATCACCCTCTTGGTTGTGTTGGTGGGTGATTTAATTGTCGGGCGTAGTCGGTCTTCTGTGTGGACACCTTATGCGGCGATCGGCGGTTTACTGATTGCCGTCGGGGTATTGTACACTCAATGGGACAGTAGGAATACCATCGCTTTCCTAGGCAGTTTCAATGGCGATGACCTGAGCATCGTGTTTCGGGGGATTATTGCCATCACTTCAGCCGTCACTATTTTAATGTCGATTCGCTACATTGAACAGACGGGAACTGCCTTAGCGGAATTTATCGCCATTCTATTAACTGCAACTTTAGGGGCGATGTTTCTCTCCGGGGCGAATGAATTAGTCACCATTTTTGTGGCTTTGGAAACCTTAAGTATCTCCTCTTATTTATTAACAGGATATACCAAACGTGACCCCCGTTCTAATGAAGCTGCGTTGAAATATTTATTAATTGGAGCCGCCAGTTCCGCCGTATTTCTTTATGGTTTATCCCTATTATATGGACTCTCGGGCGGTCAAACCAATTTAACTGAAATTGCCAAGATTTTAGCCCTATCTAAAGGCGAATCTCTAGGGGTTATTATCGCCTTAGTTTTCGTAATTGCCGGAATTTCTTTTAAAATTTCTGCGGTTCCCTTTCACCAATGGACACCGGACGTTTATGAAGGTTCACCGACTCCGGTAGTCGCATTTTTATCCGTCGGTTCCAAAGCTGCGGGATTTGCCCTAGCCATTCGTTTACTGATTAACGCCTTTCCCTCCGTTGCCGACGAATGGCGGTTTGTATTCACCGCCTTAGCCATCCTGAGTATGATCTTAGGAAACGTGGTCGCCTTGGCGCAAACGGGCATGAAACGGATGTTAGCCTATTCTTCCATTGCCCAAGCGGGATTTGTGATGATTGGGTTAATTGCCGGAACCGAGGCGGGATATTCCAGCATGGTATTCTACCTGTTGATTTATCTATTTATGAACTTGGGTGGCTTCATTTGTGTGATTCTATTCTCCCTGAGAACCGGAACCGATCAAATTAGTGAATATAGCGGATTGTATCAAAAAGATCCCCTATTAACCCTGTGTTTAAGTATTTGTCTATTATCCCTCGGTGGTATTCCTCCCCTAGCTGGATTTTTTGGCAAAATTTATCTATTTTGGGCAGGTTGGCAAGCGGGTTTATATGGGTTAGTTCTGTTGGGTTTAGTCACCAGTGTGATCTCGATTTATTATTATATTCGAGTCGTGAAAATGATGGTGGTCAAAGAACCCCAAGAAATGTCCGATGTGGTGAAAAACTATCCCGCAGTTCAGTGGAATTTACCCGGAATGCGTCCCCTACAAGTGGGTTTAGTTTTAACCTTGGTAGCAACGTCTTTAGCGGGTATTTTATCAAATCCGTTATTTACTTTATCCACCGAAGCTGTTACCCACAGCACCATGTTTGACAATGTATTGGTGAAAACCAAAACCGTTGCTCATCTGACAAAATCTCCGTTAATTGCCCGGAGAGATTAGATCCCCCTAAATTCTCCCCGAAATGCCCCAGCAGGGGGAGCAGGGGGCACTTCGACAGGCTCAGTGGCCGCAGGGGGGCAGGGGGAGACTTTGATCTTTTGCTTGCCTCCTCCCCCCTTTTCTATTTTAGGGGGGTTTATAATAGGAATATTGATTCAGGTTTTTCTAAACTATGACTGAAATCGATTATGCTCAAGCCTGTAAAGATTTTGAGACAATCTACAATCAAGTGCTTCTGAATCGTCAACCGATTACAATTTATCGAGAAGGTTTAGAAAGTGTCTCTGTGATTGCAACGGCTGAACTTGAAAGTCTGATCGAAACCGTTTATTTGTTTCAATCCCATGAAAATGCAGCCCGTCTTTTAGCAGCGTTAGGGCGTGCAAAAGCTGGAGTTAATCAACCTCAAACTGTTGAAAAATTACGTCAGGAGTTCGGACTTGGCGAAGAAGAAAAAGCCTCAGCCTGAAAGCGAAAAACCTCAAGAATCATTAGCCAATACCGTTTCAGCTAAAGGTAGAATTAAACGAGATCTGGTCTTTGATTCTCAGTTTCTTGAAGATATGGCTTATTGGGTTAAAACTGATCGAAAACTTGCCCTACGTCTATTATCATTAGTTGAAGAAATTGGACGTATCCCTTTTGATGGGACAGGAAAGCCAGAACGCTTAAAATATCAAGATGCTAATGTGTGGTCACGCCGTCTTACCGACAAAGATCGGATTGTTTACTTAGTAAGTGAAGATAGAATAGAGTTTTTACAAGGTCGTTATCACTATAGCGATCATTGATTCTTGAATATCAACTTTAAGTTTAAGGATAAAACTATGGGATTATCATTTTCTGCATTACCTGTTAATATTCCTTCAACGGTTCAATTAACTGTAACTCCTGAACAATTTGTTGAAATTGCGATCGCTAACCGAGATTTAAAGTTAGAACGTACCGTTACTGGAGAATTAATTGTTATGCCCCCCACTGGAGGAATTACAGGAAAAAAAAATATTGATCTCGAAGGACAATTGTGGTTATGGAATCGTCAAACTAAACTCGGTCAAGTCTTTAATTCTTCGACAGGATTCCTATTTCCTAATGGTGCAAATCGTTCCCCCGATGCTGCCTGGATACGTCAAGAACGATGGGATCAACTCACCCTTGAACAACAAGAAGGATTTCCCCCTTTATCTCCTGATTTTGTCTTAGAATTACGCTCCAAAACCGATAGTTTGAATGCACTGCAAGAGAAAATGCAAGAATATATAGATAACGGTGTGAGTTTGGGTTGGTTAATTGACCGAAAACATCAAACCGTTAGTATTTATCGACAAAATCAGGATATAGAAATCCTACAACAACCTTTGAGTTTATCCGGTGAGAATATCTTACCCGGATTTGTCTTAGATTTAACAGAAATTTGGCAATAATTGCCCGCAAAACAGTAGGGAAACAATGTTTCCTATCTATAAATTAAACCCGATTAGCTAAAGCATTAATAAATCTGTTCAATCACCGTTGCCAACCGTTTCATCCCTTCTGTAATCTCCTCATCCGTAGCCGTTAAACTAATCCGAATACATTGGTTTTTATGACTCCATTCTCCTTGTAAACCCGGAAAAAATGAACTACCAGGAACCACAATTACCCCAACTTCTTTGAGTTTTTGATACAGTTCCCAATCGGTCATTGGTAAATCTTTAAACCACATCCAGGCAAAAATTGCCCCTTCGCCCCGATGTAAAAACCAGGGTAAATTTTTAGGCATGGCTTGGTTTAATGCCGTTTCAACAACGGTGAATTTCTGTTTATAATAGGGACGAATCACCTCCGCCGCAATTTCTGATAACGCTCCAGAACCAATAGCACGGGCCGCAATTGCCTGCCCATAGCGGGGAGAATGGATACACATATTGGTTTGAAAAGCTTCTAATACTTGAATCGTGCTTTCATTCCCGATCGCAATTCCTAATCTTTCCCCAGGCAATCCCGCTTTTGATAAACTAATACAGTGAATAATATTATCTCCAAAAACCGGTTTCATTTCGGTAAAATTCAATGCGGGGAATGGGGGCGCGTAGGCAGAATCAATAAAGACAGGAACGTTAAAGTTAGCGGCTAAATTGGCAATTTTTTTAACTTCTTCTTCTGTTAAAACATTACCACTGGGATTACACGGACGGGAAAATATAACACATCCTGTGGTTTCATCAATAATTAATTGACTAAAATCAGGACGATATTTAAAATGATGATTGACTTCATCAATATCTAAGGTAGGTTGATAGGAAAAAACCGCTTCAGGAACTAAACTAACTCCCCCATATCCGGTATAATCAGGACTTAAAGGCAAAACAATTTTTTTCAGTTTACCATCGGTGGTATATCCCCCAAAGGCATTAGTCGCATAAAAATAAATCGATTGACTTCCGGGAGTAATTAAAACATTACGGTCGGTTAATTGTAATCCATAACGGGAATTAAAATCCTCGACAATGACATCAATAAAAGGTTGATATCCCTGACTAGAACCGTAGCGACAAACCACTTCTCCATATTCAGGACTTGAAAGTAATTGTGCTGTACAATCTCGCCAAAGTTGTTCTACTTCGGGTAAGATTACCGGATTTCCTGCACTTAAATTAATAAACTCTTTTCCCTTTCCTGATCTTAAGGTTTCAATAATATCTTTCATAATGGCACGAACTCCCGTTAAATGGGACATCCGTTCACCATATTGTGTCAAAGCAGGATTCATAGTTTTATAACCCAATGAATTAAGAATATCTCCCTATCATCAGCAGAGATTCGGTAGGAGCTAGAATCATAACCAGAAATCTGATTCCTGCAACCTGAGTAATGGAATCCGACATCTGTTAATCTTCATTTGATCAATATTAACCTTAGAATTGAAAATAGAAAATAGTTTTCAACAAGAATATTAGGATTTTTGGTGTGTATGGTAATTTGGCAAGCTGATTTTTATCGTCGTCCCCTCAAGGATAGAAGCGGACAACCCCTTTGGGAGTTGTTAGTCTGTGACGAAACTCGAAAGGTTGAGTTGATAGCCATGTGTCCTCAGTCCCAAGCCAATTCAACTTGGTTAAGCGAACAGTTGCGGCCCTTAACTTTAACTCAAAAACCTGATAAAATTAAAGTATTTCGTCCCCAATCTTTAAGTTTCTTAGAAAAAGCGGGCAAGGTCTTAGAAATTGTAGTGGAACCCGATAGAAATACGCCGACTTTAAAACAATGGTTAACTGAACGGTCAAAACAATATTGTCAGTCAGAATATTATACGGGGGAATCCTATGAACCTCTGAAATTAGATCAACTGCCACCTTTACCATTACCCGATCAATTATGGGGCGATCGCTGGCAATTTGCAAGTATTCCTGCGGGCAATTTACAAGAGTTTTTTGCTGACCGTCCGATCCCAATTCTACAAATCCCCAATCATTTTTTACCTCTAAATATGGGATTATCTTCGGTTGTAGCCATTCCTGGAATTATTATTAATGGGGGTAAAAAATCAATGCGGTTAGCCAGATGGTTAGAGGAAATTCAACCTTTTGCTTGCAATTATATGGCGGGTTCTCCCGATGGATTAATCTTGGAATCTGGCTTAGTTGATCGTTGGGTGATGGCAACTTTTGAGGATTCGGAAGTTACGCAGGCTGGTCAAACCTTTGAAGTTAGAAAAAAGTTAGCAAAAGGACTACATTTTTTATTAGTTCAACCGGATGATTCGGGGATGACATTTAGCGGGTTTTGGTTATTAAAAGGGGAAAATAGCTAAACACCCAGTAATTGAGAGCCTTTTAAATATTATAATAAAGGGTAAATTCATGTTGAGAGTAGCGAGGAATAATCAGGGGTGTTTGATAGTATTTGCAAGTTTCTGGCAGAAAATTTTTCTGAAGATTTGGCGAGTTGGTTGTTGGGTTCTCCCGTTGCCTTAACTGAGTTGAGTCCCCAAGAGTTATCCTTGGAACCCATTCGGGCTGATTCCCTGATTTTGCTGCAATCAGATGATCTGGTTTTGCACACAGAATTTCAAACCGAACCCGATGCTAAAATCCCCTTTCGGATGTTAGATTATCGGGTGAGGGTCTATCGTCGTTTTCCCAACAAAGTCATGCGTCAGGTGGTGATTTATCTGGGTCAAACTAATTCTCCTTTAGTCCAAGACAATAGTTTTCGCCTGGAGAATACGTTTCATCAGTTTGAGGTGATTCGTCTTTGGGAACAACCGCCGGAACAGTTTTTGAATGTAACGGGATTGTTACCTTTTGCGGTACTGAGTCAGACCGATGATCCGACCATGATATTAGGTCAAGTGGCTGAAGTAATTGAAGGAATTACCGATCAACAGGTTCAAAGTAATCTTGTTGCTGCTTCGGCAATTTTGGCGGGTTTGGTTTTAAATAAAGATATAGTGAAAAGACTTTTAAGGAGTGATCTTATGCGAAATTCAGTCATTTATCAAGAAATTCTACAAGAAGGGAAACTGGAAGGGAAACTTCAAGGAAAATTGGAAGGCAAACTAGAAGGCAAACTGGAAGGGAAACTAGAAGGAAAAGAAGAAGTTGCTTTAAATTTATTGCGAATGGGTTTTAGTTTAGAGCAAGTTGTTCAAGCAACTGGATTAAGTGTTGAAGATATTCCTTCTTTGTAAATTAGCTTTGGCAGTATTAATGATTGATTAATGGAGGTGAACAAGATGCAAATTTATTCTATTAAATAAGAATAAGGAATAGTTCAGCAAAAATTAGGGTCTAAAAATATTGTTTCTTAGACAGGACTTACGCAAAACAACCATATCTAGTAGGGGCGAACGGCCGTTCGCCCCTACAGATGGTGTATAATTGGGTATTCTGTGTAAGTCCTATTAGACTCAATTTCCGCATCAATTAAGGGATAATAGATTCTATCTAAACTTAAAAAAAATTACAATTACCTCAACGCCATGCTGTCTTTTCTTCGCAACGATCTTAACCAAATTCGGGCCTATGCTCCTCACCCGGGAGGCAATTCTGGAAGTCCGATCGAGACTCAGATATTAGACCGTTTAGATACGAATGAATGTCCCTATGATTTACCGGAGGAGTTAAAACAAAAGCTGGCTTGGACGTATGAACATGAAATTGAAACTAATCGTTATCCCGATGGCAGTCATTTTCCCTTAAAAATTGCGATCGCTAATTATATTAATGAGATTATTTCTAATTCTGAAGCCCTTGTTAATCCTGAGCAAATTTCCGTGGGTAATGGGTCGGATGAGTTAATTCGATCGCTCTTAATTGCCACTTGTTTAGGGGGAGAAGGTTCGATTTTAGTGGCTAATCCCACCTTCTCCATGTATGGAATTATTGCTCAAACGTTAGGCATTCCAGTTGTTAGTATAGAACGGGATAAAGATACCTTTGAAATGGATTTAAAGGTAGCTCAAACAGCTATTGAAACGACAGAAAACCCTACCATTCGAGTTGTGTTTGTTGTCCATCCTAATTCCCCAACGGCGAATGCTTTAACGCCAAAGGAATTAGACTGGTTGCGTTGTTTACCTGAACAAATTTTAGTCGTTATTGATGAAGCCTATTTTGAGTTTAGTCAAACCAGCGTTATAGAGGAGTTAAAAAATCATCCCAATTGGGTGATTTTACGCACATTTTCTAAGGCATTTCGGTTGGCTTCCCTGCGGGCTGGATATGCGATCGCCCATCCTGAATTAATCACCGCTTTAGAAAAAGTTCGGCTTCCCTATAACCTTCCCAGTTTCACACAAACCGCCGCTTTATTAGCCTTAAACAACCGTCAAGAGTTACTGACGGTTATCCCTGAAATTTTAGCCGAACGGACTCGTTTAATTAAGGCCTTATCTGAGCATAAAAAACTCAAAATTTGGCGAAGTGATGCTAATTTTATTTATATTAGACTCACCGATGAACAAAATTCCGATCAAGCCTTAAATCAGATCATGCAGCAATTAAAAACCAAAGGAACATTAGTGCGTCACACCGGAGGAGGGCTGCGAATTACCGTGGGTCGTCCCGACGAAAATCAACGCACCATTGAACGATTGTTTTCCCTCTAGTCTAGGACGCGAAGCAAAGCCTCCATGATTGATTTCCCCCGTCGGGGAACTCGATTTAGGAGGCTTTCAGGAGTTATTTAGGTAAGCGTTGGCGAGCGGTCATGCGCCAAGCCAGTAATTCGGGTAAACGCCAGGTAACACCATTAGATTTTTGATCTAATTCGTCCTGTTCCAAAGCTGTTTTCCAAAATGCTAAGGCTTGTTTATGACGGTTTTGGGCTTCCAAAACTTGAGCTAAAATATAGTAAGCCACCACATTAGATTCTTTTAATTCTAAGGATTGACGTAACTCAACTTCAGCCTGTTTCGGATTATTTTCTAGGAAATAAGCCCACCCTAAATTTTTATATAAAGCGGCTCGAATTCCTTTATCCTTAACCTGTCCCAAGGTGTTTTCTAGTTTATCAATGGCTTCCTCGGTTTTGCCATCTAAAATTTCTAATCGGGCTAAATTATTAACCGCCGCCTGGGCTGCTCGGTTATTATCCACATCAACTAGAA
>NZ_LR734982.1:310076-390820 GCF_900009265.2 Planktothrix paucivesiculata PCC 9631
GAAAACTCGGTTGACACCGAATTCGCTTTTGCTCTGGGAAGACCCTACCCAGACCAATTTTAGGTCTAGTAGGGAGAACAGTCATAGGGTGAAAACTAGAACTTGGGATCGTTTTGCGGATAATCGTTTGTAATCGGATAGCTACTGCTAGGTTAAAAGTGAATGACCTTAACCATCTTAAATTATAGAGTTGGGCAAATTTTCGACCGTATAGTTGAGTAAACTTTTAGCAAAAGATCCGATTAGACAATAGACCCAAATTAAAATTTATTGATCTAGGATTAAACCTCAAAATCAATGTGATTAATTATATTAACTGCGCGCTAGGGAACAGGGAACAGGAAACAGGGAACAGGGAACAGTAAGCAGTGAAAGGGTTTCAGAACTCAAAAGTGTCCTAACTGTAATGCGTAGCGCTATATCAACTGCGATCGCCATATTTCTATTATGGACAGCGATATAGACCGTGCTATGGTGGTATACTTAGTGTCAATAATCACCACACCGCCAACCCAACCCCCGAGAATCAGCCCTAGTATTCCCTATTCCCTTGTTAGTGAGCGAAGTCGAAGTATTACCTGTTCCCTGCGAGGCACTGAGCCTGCTTTGCACTGAGCTTGTCGAAGTGTCGAAGTGTCGAAGTGTCGAAGTGTCGAAGTGTTCCCTTAACATTAAAAATAATTTAAAATGCAGTTTCAAACCTTTAAGAATTTATATCTTGATTGTCTTGAGATTCCGATAAAATAGCCAACTTAGTATCGCTTTTAATCAGGGTAGTTTCGCTTAAATCAGTTCCCACTAAATTCGCTTGATTCAAATTAACAGCAAATAAAATTACGCCTTTTAAATTAGCACCTTTTAAATTAGCACCATCGAGATCCGTATAAATCAACTTAGCTCCCCTTAAATCCGCCCCCCTTAAATCCGCCCCTTTTAGATTAGTTTTAAATAACTTAGCACAGGTTAAATCCGCCTTTCTTAAATCCGCATAAATTAGTTTAGTACCTGATAAATCAGCCCCACTTAAATTCGTTTGAATTAAGTTAGCAAATAAATGAGCATTACTTAAATCCGCCCCACTTAAATTCGCGGATTTGAGATTAGCTTGCCACAGTAAAATCCCTTTTAATGCAGCCCCCCTTAAATCAGCCCCTTGCAAATTCACACCAATAAAACCCCGTTTTCCAGCCGCATAACGGTCTAATAATTCCCGGGGACTCATTAATATAGAATTGGCACTGGTTTCAGGTGGCTTCATGACATTTGGGGTGATAAGTTGGTAACTGTACTTCCGTTATAGCAGGGAATTGGGACAATCAAAAAGATTAATCTAGCCATCTTGTTGATCTCCTCAATCCTTCAAATACGGCTTTACCTGAATCGATTCCAGACAGACTTGAAAGTGTTTTGAGTCTGCTTTAAAACTTGATTCAGTGGTTTTTGAGCCTGAAGAAATACCCGAGCGCAATTGCGACCCGGCATCCCGGAAATTGAACCCCCTGGATGAGTTCCTGCACCCGTTAAAAATAAACCTTGAATGGGGGTTGCATAATTAGCCAATTCGGGCAGGGGACGGAAAAAAATCATTTGATCTAAGGTCATATCAATATGATAGCAATTACCTTTATAAGATCCTAAACGTTCTCCCAATTCCGCCGGACTTTCCACCCGTCGGGCTAAAACTGAATGCTTAATATTTGGAGCGTATTCAGCAATTTTATCCAGCACCCGATCCGCTACTTTATATTTTAACTCATCCGTCCATCCGGTTCCATTTAACCCTGTTCCTTCGGCTCCTGCTATTTGATACGGAGCAAAAAATTCAATCCATAAGGTGTGTTTTCCTTCAGGAGCCATGGAGGGATCTAAAACCGTGGGCACAACTAAATAAACCGACGGATCTTGATCGGGAATTTCGCCCACAGTACATAAATTATGGGCTTTTTCCACATGATTCACCGAATCTGCAATTAAAACTGAGCCTATTAAATAGCTATCTTGATGATTATAACCCTCAAATCGTGGGGGTTCGGATAAAGCACAATCAATTTTAAGAATAGTTTCATTATTATTGATAATTTTCCGTTCTAATCTTTCTCGCAAATTCGGATCAGCAGCATCAATATCCGTCGGGTCAACACATTGTAAAAATAAACGTCGAGCATCAATATTAGAAATCACACCCCGTTTAGCCCGATATTCTTGATGGTCTGACACCCTAACCCCAACGGCACGACCATCATCAATTAATATTTTTTCTACCGGAGTTTCTGTTAAAATCACTCCTCCTAAATGTTTAACTAAATTGACCAACGCTTGAGTTAAGGCTCCTGTGCCACCGCGAGGGCGAGACATCCCCGGGTCATGGCGCATGGCTAACATACTCGCCCCCACAGAAATGCCTTTTTGAGACGGAGGGGCACCAATTTCTGAGGCTAATCTCGCCAGAGGTGCTTTAACAATTTCCGTATCAAACCATTCATTAATTAAATCCTCGGGACTAATTAACATAGTTCTGACAAAATCCAAGATTTTATCCGTTCCTCCTAATACGGCTAATAAATCCAGAAAAGAATCTCGATCAAAGTTTTTAGCAATCTCAATAATTGCAGTCGGAGGAGCATTAAATAAAGGACTAACTGCACTCATTATTCGTTGCCAATATTCCACAAATTCCTGATACTTTTGAGCATCTCTTTCACTATATCGGGCAATTTCCGCACAGGTTTTTTCTACGGAGCGATGGGCCAAAAAATACCGTCCATCGGGGTGAGGACAAAACACCACCGGGTCACAATATAAATACTCTAAGCCATATTTAGTTAATTCTAATTCCCGCACCACCGGGCCAAGATGGATAAATTCATGATCAATGGCACAGAGGTTAAACTTAAATCCTGGAGCGTCTTCTGCCATGACTTCTTCCGTTGTGGCGGCACCCCCAGGAACGGAACGTTTTTCTAATAGTAAAACACTATATCCGGCTTTGAGAAGATAGGCCGCACAAACTAACCCGTTATGGCCTGCACCAATGATAATCACATCATAAGTAGACATAAAAAACCAATTGTTGATCACTTTGTTGAGTGTATCAACAGATTGGAACTTTCTATATGATTCCCTATTCCTTGCTAGATCAAAAAAAAGTGTAGGGGCGAATCAGATATCACAAAAACGGGCACCCCGACCTTGTATGATTTCCACCCCTACTTACGAACCCGCTACCACATCTTCAAAGAGCGATGCTACCCGATTGAGTCTATATTCGGCTCCCCTGAATTACTTAAGAGGATTTATATAATCTCGGAGCTACAGGACACATCTCTCTGCTACTGTGCGCCTATTATGGCAATATTACTAGGGTTTGAAAATCTATAAAGTTAACAAGTTTGATCAGTAAAATTGCTGGCTTTGAGGCTTTCAGGGTTAATACACACATTTTCTGTGTTTTGTCAAGACACAAAAGTAAGCATTTTCTGTATTTATGGCAATAAAAATCAAAAAATTCATTCCCTGTTGCCTATTCCCCTTCAGAGCTTAATGTCTTTTAAACTATTGCGGGGATTAAACGTGCGACTGGCACGAATTTTTTCATAATATTCCCGTTCACTGGGACTGATTTCTTTGGGTGGCACCACAATGATTTTCACTAATTGATCCGTGCGACCGCCCCCTTTGGGTTTTGGCCATCCTTTGCCCCGTAATCGTAGCGACTGTCCTGAACGAATTCCAGCCGGGATATTCATTGTTACCATCCCATCGGGCGTCGGAATTTCAATTGATGTGCCTAAAACCATTTCATCGGGAGTAACCGGGACTTCACAAACTAGATTATCCCCGTCAAATTGAAAAAAGCTATGAGGTTGAATTTCGACTTTCAGGTATAAATCCCCCCGTTGTTGACTGTAGGGGTCGAGTTGACCTTGGCCTCGAACCCGAATCCGACTACCTGGCTTGACCCCGGCTGGAATCGTCACCTCCCCGGTGGAATAGCGTTTCTGCACCCCATGAAAGGCTTCAGTCAAAGTTAGAGTAATAATTGCTTCCGTATCGGCGACCGACGGAGGGTTACGAGGGTTAAATCCCGAGGCAAAATCATTACCGTAGGGACTCCCGCCAAATCCCGAAGGGTTTCCCGTTTGAGTTCGATAGGAATAACTACGACTGCTACTACTTCCGGGTCTAGCCCCTGTACCTGTGGCGGCACGACCTAAAAGACTATTAATAAAATCATCAAAACTGTTAAATTGACTAAAATCAAATCCGCTAACGTCTTGACCCCCACCCGCACCACCGGGCCAACCCGTGGCCCCAGCTTGATTCCAATATTGACCAAATTGATCATATTTGCGGCGTTTATCGGCGTCGGATAACACCTCATAGGCTTCGTTGACGTCTTTAAAACTCGCCTCAGCCTGTTTATTCCCCGGATTCATGTCCGGGTGATATTTGCGGGCTAGTTTCCGATAGGCTTTTTTAATATCATCCGCCGTCGCGGTTTTATTTAGTCCTAAAGTCGTGTAGTAGTCTTTATAGTCAGTCGCAGACATTCTTCCCCTCTCCTCAATACAGTGATCCCTAGGCTACTCGTTTTTGGATAGTATGCTCCGTGAACTACCTACACTGCCCTAATAGGGTCGGTGTAGGCTTCCGAATTCACAGACCGATGCCCCTTACTTTTACAAGCAGGTGGACTTACACAGCCTCCATCGGCAAAGACGGGGTTCCCTCCGCCTTCAGTTAATATCCTGATTCCCTCATTCCTGATGTTAAGTGCAGCGTTAATATCACGGTCATGATGAGTATTGCAATTGGGGCAATCCCATTCTCTGATATCCAGAGATAACTCATCTACAAGATAACCACAGCAAGAACAAGTTTTGGAACTGGGGAAGAAGCGACCAATTTCTATCAATTTACCGCTTCTTTGTTGAAGTTTATAATTCACAAAATTAACAAACATTCCCCAGCCCACATCAGATATTGCTTTTGATAGCTTCCGGTTCTTAACCATTCCCTTGACGTTGAGATTTTCAACGACAATAACTTGACTTTCGTTCCCCAATTTTCTTGATAATTTATGCAAGAAATCTTGGCGGGAATTAGCTATTTTCTCATGAACCTTAGCGATAATTTTTCTGAATTTCTCTCTCGATTTACTGCCTTTAGTTTTTCGGGAGAGTTTTTTCTGTTTTCGAGCTAGATTTTTCTGATGACGTTTTAAATGTTTGGGATTAGCGTATTTGGTTACATTTTCTCCATCGTGAACAATCGCAAAATCCTTTAATCCTAGATCAATCCCAATAATTTTATCCCCTAATTCCTTTAACTCAGTTGCTTCTACTTCACACAAAATAGAAGCAAAATATTTGTTAGTCGGAGTTTTAGAAATTGTTACTGTTTTAATTGTTCCTGTGATTTCCCGGTGAAATATTGCTGGGATTTCACCAATCTTAGGAACCTTTAGAGTTTGATTAACAACGGTAACACTCTGGGGATATTGAATAGATTGTTTATGATGCTTGGATTTGAATCGGGGAAATTTAGCTCGTCCCTCAAAAAAGTTCTGATAGGCTTTATTTAGATTGATAGCTACACATTGTAAAACCGATGAGTAGCAATCCTCTTGTAGCCAAGGATAGTCTTTCTTGAGTTGAGGGAGCATTCCCTTATAAACCGCTAGTTTTAGGCTTTTCCGGGTTTCTTTATAGTGCTCAATACAAGCCTTAAGGGCAAAGTTCCAATACCACCTTGCACAGCCATAAGACTTAGCTAGAGCTAATTCCTGTTCGGGTGTTGGGTACAGTCTAACCTTGATTGCCTTGAGCACTTTTAATCACCTCCTTTTTAATTATATTAACACTTAAATAATCCTAGTCTCTGACCGCAATTCATCCCACGCTGCCGAACCCGTGTCAGACGTGGGGCTTCGGCGCGAAGATGCTAACTTATAGGGTATCAAAGTTATTAACAGGATTTGGTTCGGTTGTTGCTGATTTTGCGATCGCAATGTCCGAACAAGGGAGGCAGGGGGAGTAGGGGGAGGAGAAATATTTTAAGCTGAAACCCTAATTACTGTTTGCGGAATTTGTTTTCTAGGATTTGAGCCAGGAGGGAATATTAGATTATTCGCGCGAGCTAGAACGTTCGCACTGGGCTTGCATAGCAATAGATACAGCGATTAGGACAAATTAAAGACTGAGCCAGCCAAATTAGGGCAAAGTCTTGCCCTCATTACCTATTACCTATTACCTTCTAAATAAAAACGGAGAGGGAGGGATTCGAACCCTCGTTAAAGTCACCCCTAAACGACATTTCCAGTGTCGCGCCTTCAACCGCTCGGCCACCTCTCCAGGTGGAATATTTCATTTTTACCCACGAAAATATATACTATCATAAATTTCGGAAAGTCAACACGATCTCAGAAAAAATTTTTTTATGGCCAGTTCCCATCGGGTAGAAATTCATTATCGTCAGACAGGTGAGCGTTTTTATGTCAACGTTCCCGAAGATCGGTATATTCTCCAAAGTGCCGAAAATCAGGGGGTAGAGTTGCCCTTTTCCTGTCGCAATGGCGCCTGTACCAGTTGTGCGGTGCGGGTGGTTTCTGGGGAGTTGCACCAATCGGAAGCCATGGGACTCTCCCCGGACTTACAACAACAGGGATATGCGTTGCTATGTGTGAGTTATCCCCGCTCCGATTTAGTTGTGGAAACCCAAGACGAGGATGAAGTGTATGAACTTCAGTTCGGACGCTATTTTGGTAAAGGTAAAGTTAAAACCGGATTACCCCTGGACGAAGATTAATCCACTGGATTTTCGGTTCCGAGGAAAATGGTATGGCGCGATAGTATGGGGTTTGTTGCTTCTGCTGACCAGTTGTGCTCAACCTGACCTTCCGAAAGGCATTTTTACCAAAGTTGAACGGGTCATTAGTGGTCAAACCCTGGAAATTCTCGATAAAACGGGTAAAATTCCGGTATTGCAACAGGTTCGACTCGCTGGAATTATTGCCCCTGACCTAAAACAAGATCCTTGGGGAATCAGAGCTAAACAACATTTAAAACAACTTTCTGAGGGTAAAAAAATCCTATTAGAAGCAGATTTAACTGCAAAAGATCGCTATGGTCGCATCTCAGGTTATATCTGGCTGGACGGAATTTTAATTAATGAACATTTGCTTAAAGAGGGATATGTTTTAGCGGAAACGACCCCTATTTATAACTCCGGTAGTTCTAATTTCCAGACTCAATATAGTCAACGGTTTAACTATGCTCAAGAATATGCCCGACTCATGGGAAATGGCATTTGGAACCCCGAGAAACCCATGGGTTTAACGCCAACGGAATTTCGAGATCAGCAACCTTAGAGGGGTTAGGGGGAGCAGGGGAGGAGGAGAGTAGGGGGAGGAGAAATATTTTAAGCTGAAACCCTAATTACTGTTTACTGATTAGAGACGCGCCATGGCACGTCTGGCCCACTGATGACTGATTACCGAAATAATATGACTAAAAACGAATTACAGTTTTTTTTAGATGTTGCTACCCTAGCTGCTCAGGCGGGGGGCACTGTTTTAAAATACTATTTGGGAAATTTAACCGATGTTCAAGAAAAGGGACGGTCTGGGGATTTAGTCACCGAAGCGGATAAGGCATCGGAAGCGGCGATTTTAGCCGTATTGGAACGTCATGTCCCTGATCATGGAATTTTAACCGAAGAATCGGGGGAATTGGGTGATTTGAAAAGTCCCTATCTTTGGGCTATTGACCCTTTAGATGGAACTACGAATTTTGCTCACCAATATCCGTTTTTTTCCGCTTCTATTGGGTTATTAATTAATGGAGTACCTCAAGTGGGAGTGATTTATGATCCCTTTCATGATGAATTATTTCAAGCTGCTAAAGGGTTAGGGGCAACTTGCAATAATCGTTTAATTAATGTGTCTAAAACCGATAGTTTAGATAAAAGCTTACTGGTCACGGGCTTTGCTTATGATCGCCGGGAAACGACGGATAATAATTATGCCGAATTTGCCTATTTAACCCATTTAACCCAGGGTGTTCGTCGCAGTGGGGCGGCATCTATTGATTTGGCACACACGGCCTGTGGACGCTTAGATGGCTATTGGGAAAGGGGGTTATCTCCCTGGGATATGGCCGCAGGAATTGTATTAGTAGAAGAAGCGGGAGGGAAAGTCACCGCCTATGATACCAGTCCATTTAAAATCGGTTCGGGTCGAATTTTAGCCACCAATGGTTATTTACATGAACGGTTAAGTCAAGCATTAATTGAAACCCCTCCCTTATCCAGTTGGAAAGATAAATAATCTGGGGTTAGTAGGGGTAATTCATGAATTACCTCTACTATTTCTAAGGGTCAAAAAATCGCGGCACAAACCGCCGCCCCCATTAATCCCACTTGGGGATTTAATACCACATAAACAGGAACTTTAGCTAAGATGGGTTTCATGCGTCCTTTATTAGAAAAAGCCTGCATAAATTCAAAAGTTTCTAATAAAGGTAAAATTTTAGGCGCAATTCCTCCGGCAATATATAACCCGCCATAGGGTAATAGTTTTAACGCCAAATTTCCCGCTTCTGCCCCATAGGATTCTATAAAAAGCTGCATGGTTTGTTCTGATAAATGATCTCGTTTCTCTAAAGCAGCTTGAGAAATGGCGGCGGCGGGATCAACGGTTACTTCTGCTAACCCAATTTGATGCTCCCACTCCTTGACAATTTCGCTAATTTCTGGAGATTCTTTTGCTGTATTGCGATCGCGTAAAAATTGATAAATCCCTATAATTCCTGGCCCAGAAACTACCCGTTCTACGGATATTCGATCAATCCTATGTTTAGCTAATAAATACTTCATTAACTGAAATTCTAATTCAGAACGTGGGGCAAAATCTGTATGACCTCCTTCACAGGGATAGACTTTGATTTTATTAACTAAAGGTGTCACAAAACATTGTCCTAAACCAGTTCCCGCCCCAATGACTCCAATAGGAGAATCCGCCTGTGGCTGTCCTGTTTGTAATACTAAAATATCGCTTTCGGGTAAACTTGTAACTCCATAGCCCACCGCTTCAAAATCATTAATTAAAGTCACATGGGAAATGGCTAATTCTTCTCTTAAATATTGAGCATCTAAGTGCCAAGGTAAATTAGTTAATTTGGCGGTTTGATGAACCACTGGCCCGGCAATGGCAAAACAGGCTTTTTCTGGATGCAAATGCTCACCCAATTGTTCCTTTACTTCTTGTAAAAATTGTTGTACAATGGGAACTAAATCAGGATAATCTCCACTTAAATAACGGGATTCATAGAGGGTTTTTAATCGCTCTTGGGTTTGGCTCCCTTTCACAATTTCTGTCCCATCCACCAAGCGCAAAATTGTTTTTGTTCCCCCAATATCTCCAGCTAATAATAAGGTCATAGTCTCACAGATTAAGGCTTTACTCCCTCTATTGTGACATATAACAATTACGAATTACGAATTACGAATTACGAATGGGGAATACTTCGACTTCGCTCAGTAACAGGGTAATGGGTGATCGACTAATAACTGGTACAGACGCGCCATGGCACGTCTCTACACTGATGACTGATAACTGTGTAAGAATAGAGCTAGTCAAATTATAAATATAGTCATAGAACATAATGCTGGTGCAGTCACGTTCACAAACTCAATCTTCTGTCGTCGATTCATCAAAACCCCAGATCGATTATGATATCGTTATTGTTGGGGGTGGAATTGTTGGGGCAACTTTGGCTTGTGGGTTGAAAGATTCGGGGTTGAAAATAACAATTATTGAATCCCAACAGCCAGAGGTTGCAATTAGTAAAAAACAAGCCTATGCTTTAACATTACAAACGGGACGCATTCTTAAATCCATTGGAGTTTGGGATGAAATTATCACAAAAATTACGACTTTTTATCAGATTAGTTTGAGTGATTCTGATTATCCTCGGGTTGTAGAATTTCTGTCTACAGATTTGGGGACGGATGAATTAGGATATGTGGGTGAACATGGGATCATTTTATCGGCAATGTATGAATTTTTAGCTGAGTGTCCGAATGTTTCTTGGCAATGTCCGGCTAGTTTAAAAAATGTTGATTATCATCCCGATTTTGTAGAAATTGAAATTGAAAATCAAGGTAATCTTAACACATTTTATAGTAAGATTGTTGTAGCAGCCGATGGTTCTAAATCTCGATTACGGGAAGAAGCCGGAATTAAAACCCACGGTTGGAAATATTGGCAATCCTGTATTGCGATGACAATTAAAACGGAAAAATCCCATCAAAATATAGCTTTTGAACGGTTTTGGCCGAGTGGCCCCATGGGGGTTTTACCCTTGCCCGGAAATCGTTGTCAGGTGGTCTGGACGGCTCCCCATGCGGAAGCCCAGGCTTTAAAGGAGTTAGATGAAACGGAGTTTTTAAAGTTATTAGAATATCGCACCGGAGGGTTATTAGGAAAATTAGAATTATTGAGCGATCGCTATGTTTATCCGGTACAATTAATGCAGAGTGATCGCTATATTCAACACCGATTAGCCTTAGTTGGAGATGCCGCCCATTGTTGTCATCCCGTAGGGGGACAGGGTTTAAATATGGGAATTCGGGATGCGGGAGCTTTAGCAGATGTGTTAAAAATAGCGGATCAAAAAGGCGAGGATATTGGGCAAAAACGGGTGTTAAAACGATATGAAGGTTGGCGACAAAAGGAGAATTTAATTGTTTTAGGATTAACGGATTTCTTGGATAGAACTTTCTCAGGAGATTGGACTCTAAAAGTCAGTTTACGCCGCCTGGGATTAGGGGTATTAACCAAGGTGCAAATATTTCGATATTTAGCATTAAGATTAATGACAGGTCTCATCGGTCGCGCACCCAAAATTAACTATTAAATCCATGGGTCAACAGAAAATAGAATTAATTTCGCGTCGAGACTTTGTAAAATATTGTGGGGGTTTAGGACTTGGGATTTTAGCCAATCCTGCAACCTCCATTCTTGATATTATTCCAACCTTAACTCCCCATTTAACTATGCAGTTGGACTGGAAATATAATGTTCAATTTGCAGGGTTACTGTTAGCAGATTATTATGGATTGTACCAACAACGGGGATTAAAAGTTGAGATTCTACCTGTAAATTCACAAAATGTGTTTGAACAAATAGCAGAAAATCCGTTAATATTAGGCTGTGGGGAACAGGATGTTATTTTAGCCGCCCAAGTGCAAGGATATCCGGTTAAAGCGATCGCAACTATGTTTCAAACTTCTCCTTTAGGGTTAATGTCAATTCCCCAAAATAATATCCATTCTCTGAATGATTTGGTGGGAAAAAAAGTTGGGATTCATGGAGATGTTAAAAAAATTATGGAATTAGTAATTAATATCAATGGTTTATCGCCCCAAGACATTACAATTCTCCCGATTTCCTATCAAGATAAATATGAGCGGCTACAAAGTGGGGAATTAGCAGCCGTTCAATGTTATAGTGTTGATGAACCTATTGGTTTTAGCTATAAAACTGGAATTCAGCCTAATATTTTGAAATTTAGCGATTATGGATATGATGCCTATGTGCAGGTCATTTTTGCCCATCAACGGTTATTAGACAATCATTCTGAATGGGTGAATCAGTTTTTAAAAGCATCTTTTGCGGGATGGAAATTAGCCCTAGATAATATTAATCAAGCTGCTCAAATTGTAGTTAATACCTATATAAAACCCGATAGTCAATATCATAATTTAGAGTATCAAACTAAATCTTTACAGTTAATTGCTGATTATATTACCCACGGAATTAACCCAGAGCAAATCGGTTATATTTCGGCCAACCGTTGGCAAAAAATGTCAGAAAAACTAGCTCAACATGGTATAATTGAGAAGGTTCCACCCTTAACAGATTCATTAGATTCTACCCTGTGGTTAGTTGCTTAATTGATACTTCAGAATCTAGGAATCAAAGCGTTGATAGTCTTGAATAACTTGATTTTGCTTAAGTGTTTCTAGCATTTCTATTGAAATCTGATCACCAAAGAAAACCGGACAAAAGTGATCATAAGCTGCAAATTGAAGTGTTCCTTGGGATTCAATTTGCAGGTGTAAAACTTCAAATCCTAGATGACCATTTTCAGTAAAAAGTGGTATAATTTTCTTAATTTTTTCCGCCGTTAATGGAATCAATAAACCCGAACCTGCTAATATACTATTACTTTCTAAAAACGGAGAGGATGCCCCAATAAACTGCGGTTCAATCTCTGAAAAATCAAGATCATGATCTAGTAACCAAACCGCTAATTGACTTGACTCACCCGCTAAAGCCATAACAACGGCTTCAAATAGTTGTTCAAGGGCATCATGATTTGCCTGAATTTCACCCCGAAAACTCATAATTTCGTTCCCCGTTGTATTAATATTCTCAAGAAATTTCACCCAGTTCTTGCAATGCAGCCATTTGTTCCCGCAACTTCAAAACTTCTCTATCCAGTGGAGAAACTAATTGTTCCGGTTGTCGGATTTGAGAAAACCATATCTGTAACTCGCCATCCAACTTTTTGTAAAGTTTCTCAGGGCAAGAAAGAAGAAGCAGGCTGATGATTTGTGCAAACTCAGAAAGTTGCGATCGCAATAATTCTATCGAATTTTGAGACAAAGATTCTACTACTAATTTAAACAGGGGATTAACTTCAATAGTGTCTTTGAGTTCCTGGGGAATTTCCATCCTATCGGTTGCTGTTGACAAAATCTCGATAAAATCTGGGGGTAAATGCTGAAGAATAATATTGATCACTTCAACCTGTGAATGGGGTTGTGCAACCTCTAGGGCCGTAGGTATGATGTCTGTGAAGTAGGGCGCAACCCGTTTCCACTCCTGCAAGTCCAAGGCGATATAAAAAAAAGTCTCCCGCAAATGAGTGCTTTTCCGTAGTGAGATGTAACCTCGACACTGACCCGTAGTGGCATCAAGTGGCTCAAAAGCTTGCCAAAGCAGGGGTAAGGGAACCCAATGGGGCGGATACTTGAAACGGGCTACATCCATTATCAGCACTAAGTCTCGCTGAGGATGATAACCGCCCAGGGGTGAAAAGTGACCTTCTCCCGTTTGTCCTAAAATTTGTCGGTTATAAGCTGCAACCAGATGAAATCCTTGGGGGGTAGCACTCGTCTGTTGTACTGTTTCCCGAAACTCATCTAAGGTGCTGTGATCGTAACGAAATGGAGTGGCGAGCGCTCCATTACAACGAGCTAGACAGACGAATTCATCGAAGGTAATACCGCTATTTTTCACCACAGGAAGGGGTTGACAGCAATCTAAAAATTCTTCCCCGTACCAGCGCCATATACCCTTCCAAATCCGTCCAGGATCGATGGAAAGGGCATTGAGGACAATTACCAAAGTTCCCAAACCACAAAAAGCGGGTTCGGCTTGGGTGTGAAACTGTTCGGCTAAGGGAAAATACCCCGCCATTCCGTCCATTTCTAGCGCCTCTCGGAAAATTTGCCTTCCCTCTGAAGATGAGAAGGAAATGAGCGGTTGTGGGAGAGGGCGACGGTAAAATCCTTGAGCAGACATTGATTTTTTGTGAATGTTGAAAATAGTTTATAGAAAAATATTGAATTTTTTCAATTGCCCCCTTGACTCTCCATTAGACTGGAGAATTTAAGATGATTTTAAGGTTCTCAAAGACTCTCAAAGACAGAGATAGTTAACCCTTTAATCACAAAATTGGAGAAAGTCTAATGCAGCACTTTAATCTAGCGATCGCCATGATCACAACTTTATTACTCGCTCAAAGTTGTTCAATTTCAACTCGAACAAATGAAACAACTGCAAATGCGGTTACAAGTCACGCAGAAGACCATAAAATTAAAGGGATTAATCAAGGTGATGATGCCCATTCTAGCAGTCATACCAGCCCAACAAACCCGATAGTTTCTGCTCAAGCTAAACTGATAACACCAGCAAATATTACTCCTAATACTGATATTCCTTTAACCATTAATATTCACGACTCAACGGGTCAGGCGATTGAAAAATTTGATCGCTTTCAAGAAGAACTCATGCACTTAATTCTAGTCAGTGATGACTTTCAAGTTTTTTCTCACCTTCACCCAACTTATAAAGGAAATGGAGAGTTTGAAATTAAAACGGATTTTCCTCAAGCCGGAAATTACACCTTTTTCAGTGATTATAAACCAACTGAAAAATCTGAACAAGTTTCTGTTCTTAAAATACAAGTTCCTGGGAATAATCTATCGACTCCAGAAATTAATCTGAGTCGCACAAAAACCTTCGCTAATACTCACGTTGACCTGATATTTCCTGATGCAACAATTAAAGCTGGGGATGAAGTTACTGTTATGTTTCACCTCAAAGATTCTACTAATAATCAACCTGTGGCTGATTTACAACCTTATTTAGGAGAATCTGGGCATTTAGTGATTTTACATCAATCTCCCGTCCTCACAGAAGCGAATTATATTCATGCTCATGCACTCAAAGGAACTCCAGAGGGAAAAATCCATTTTATGACTCGTTTTCCTCAGCCTGGAATGTATAAACTTTGGGGACAATTTAAGCGCAATGGTGAAATTGTGACGGCTGATTTTTGGGTTAATGTTATCTAAAAACCGAACAATAGGGTTGTAGGGTGGGTGACATCAGAAGCACTTTTACTGTCACCCATCCTCCGGTTACAAACAATAGCGAGAGTATTGTTAATACAAATTTATCTAATTATAAGAGTTCCTGAAATTCTGGATCATCTCCTAGGGTTTTTAACACCTGTTTAATATCTTGAATCCGATCTTTTTTAGCAATCATGGTAATATTTCCATCCCGCACAATCACTAAATCCTCAATCCCTAAAGTTACAACCACATCTTCATCACTCGAACTAAATAAAATTGTGCCCTTCGTATCTAACCCGACGTGTTTAACCAATTCTACGTTAGGTTTATCTCCCCCTAATAATCGTTCTAACCCATTCCAATCTCCTAAATCGTCCCAGCCAAATTCAACGGGTAAAACACAAGCTTTCTGGGTTTTTTCCATTAAAGCATAATCAATACTAATTTTTTTTAACTCAGGATAGGCGTCTTTTCCCTTAGTTTCTAAAGCGCTAACTAATTCAGGAACATAGGTTTTTAATTCTGCTAAAACCACCCCCACCCGAAACACAAAAATCCCACCATTCCAACTAAATAGCCCGGTTTCTAAAAAATTCTCTGCCGTTTCTCGATTCGGTTTTTCGGTAAAACGAGCCACTTTATAGGCGGGAAATCCATCAAAAATTCCGATTTCTTCCCCCTGTTCAATATAACCATATCCGGTGGAAGGATAGGTTGGTTTTACCCCTAAAGTAACGATCACATCTTGGGTTTTTGCTAATACTTCCGCCGCCTTTAAAGTTTGGCGAAATTTCTCCGGTTCCGCAATCCAATGATCCGCCGGAAAAAACCCAATTACCGCATCTTCCCCGTAACGTTTTGCTACTTCTAAAGTTGTCCAGGTTAAGGCGGCAGCGGTGTCTCGTCCTTCGGGTTCTGCTAAAATATTCGGGTGAGGTAATTGGGGTAACTGAGTTTGAACTCCCGACTCCAATAAAGCCGAAGTTACGACCCATAAACCCTCCCAACTTTCGGTTAAAGGTAATAACCGTTCGGCGGTAGCTTGTAATAAACTAATCCCACTACCATCTAAACTCAAAAATTGTTTGGGTCGATGTTTCCGACTTAGGGGCCAAAACCGTTCACCTTTTCCGCCAGCCAAAATTACAGGAATCATACTTAAAATTTAATTTTTTTCCTCATAATTTATTCTAAATAATCAACAAAAAAACGTCAATAGTTAAGAATAAAAAATCAACAATTCTTAATTATGTATATTCACGGTTTCCTTAGATAATTCCTGTTCTAAAGTGGCTTTGACTCGTAACCATTCTATTTCCATTTTAGATAACCCCGTAGCAGCTTTTCCCGATATAAAACATTCCAGACTCGCGCCATTTTCGGCCGCCATTCCTGCCCGTCCCATATATTCTAACTCCTTGCACAACTCGGAAAAACTCAGGGCGCCTAATTGAGCACTACTGGATTTTAGGGTATGGGAGGCTTCTTTTAACCCTTGGATATCTTGGGTTTTGATCGCCGTTTGAATTTGGGCAATTTTTTGGGGAGTATCGGCTAAATAATCCTGAATTAATGTATTGACAAAGGGATCATCTTCATCATCATATTCCCTTAAATTTTCTAAGACTTGTGGATCAATCGCCGAAGATTCTGGAATATTACCATTAGAATTAGCCAGAGATTCAGAAGATAAATTAGAATGGCCGTTACTGCCAAAATCCGATAAATCTTCTAAGGTTTGATGACCATTACCATTCTCAATTGGTTGACATTGGGAGATGGCTAAAGCTAGTTCTTCCCGACGCACAGGTTTAGTAATATAATCATTCATACCAGCGGCTAAACACATTTCCCGATCGCCTTGCATAGCATTAGCCGTCATCGCAATAATCCAAGGTTTATGAGGGCGATCTGCATATTCTTCGCAAATGCGACGGGAGGTTTCTAAACCATCCATTAAGGGCATTTGAACATCCATCAAAATCACATCATAATATTGTCGGTTTAAAGCTTCTAAAACTTCTAATCCATTCCCGGCAATATCAGCACGATATCCCAATCTTTGTAACATTTGAATCGCCACTTTTTGGTTAACAACATGATCTTCAGCCAGGAGAATTTTTAACCCATTCGTAGGAACAATAGATAACCAATGGGATGATGCTGATTGGGAAGATGGTCTAATCGCCCCCTCTATAGCTTCACCCAAAACCTGAAGTAAAGTATTATAAAACTGTGATTGTTTCAAAGGTTTACTAATAAACCCGGCACAATTAATATTACTGTGTTCTACCTGTTTAACCAAATCCGTATTAACCACATAATTAAAGAATGTAATATTAATCGGTTTCTGTTCTGGGAATATTTCCGCACGGCTTCGTTCCCAATCTCGAATCCGTTTGGCTAAATTAATCCCATCAACATCAGCCAAATTCATGCCTAAAATAATCAAATCAAAATCAGGATTATTTTTTAACACATTTAAGGCTTCATGTCCGGTTTTAACCGAAACAGGAACCATCCCCCAAGATTTAGCTTGACGAATTAAAACCGTTTGATTAATTCCATGATTTTCAACAATTAATAATCTCTTACCCATGAGGAAACCCGAGAGTTCATTGGCTTCAACTTTGGCAATCGCTTCTGCTCGAATACTAAAGTAAAAAGTTGAACCCGTATCTAACTCAAACGTCTCGACAAAATTATCGGGAGGATTGCCAGTCATTGTGGAAATAAAGGATTCATTATCAGTATAAGAACCGGATTGAGAGCGACTCACCACCCACATTTGTCCACCCATCATTTCACATAACCGTTGACTAATAGCTAATCCTAAACCCGTGCCTCCATACTGACGAGAAGTGGAAGCATCAACCTGAGAAAAGGCTTTAAATAAACGATCCATCCGATCGGCAGGAATCCCAATTCCCGTATCCTTAACCGCAAACTGAATATCATAAATTTTATGAGCTATTGTTGGGGCAGTATTCAGGTTAATTGGGAGATCAGTCACCTCCGAAGCTTTTACCGAAACCACCACCTCTCCCCGGGCGGTAAACTTCACCGCATTACTGAGTAAATTCACTAAAACTTGGCGTAGTCGGGTCACATCTCCCAGAATTACTTGCGGGGTTGAAGGTTCAATTAAATAAGCGATTTCCAGACCTTTTTCTGCGGCTTTTCCTGAGAGTAAATCGAGGGATTCTTCCAAACAATCTCGCAGTTTAAACGGATTAGTTTCTAAATCCAATTTACCCGATTCAATTTTAGAAAAATCTAAAATATCATTAATAATCGTTAATAAAGCATCGCCACTGGTGCGAATGGTTTCGACAAAATCTAATTGTTCGGGGGTTAAATTCATATCTAAGAGTAACCCCGTCATCCCAATCACCGCATTCATCGGAGTACGAATTTCATGACTCATGGTAGCCAGAAATTCACTTTTAGCCCGACTTGCCACTTCTGCGGCTAATCTAGCTTCTTCTAAATCTTTATTTTGTTCAGCTAATTGTTGACGATTTTTAACCTCTGCTTCTAATAGTTTAGCCTGGGCTAAACTTAATCCGACTTGGTTGGCAACATCTTCTAAAAATTCAATTTCTTCGGGTATCCATTGCCGCATTCTATCGCATTGATGCAGCATCATAATCCCATTAGCATCTTCTTGATAGGAAGTCCGAACTGCTAACATTGATTTTAAACCCATGCGCCGACACATTGGGGCAGAAGATTCTAATAAAGGTTCGGTAAAAACATCTACTGAAGCGATCGCTTGATCTTCAGCTAAGAGTTTTTCAATATAGGGATTATAACTCACAGAAATTTCAAAATTTAAGGTTGAATCATAACCGGATTCCAGATATTCTGCCACACAAGATAAATGGGGATAGGGATCAGATCGATAGGTATAAATAGAACAGCGATTCACCCCAAAAATTCTACCAATTTGAGTCGCGGTAGTTTGAAAAATTTCTTGTGTATCTAATTTAGAACGCACCTTATGGGTAATTTCTTTGAGTAATAATAAATGTTGATTTTGCTGTTGAAGAATCTCTTGAGATTTATCCCTAGCAATTTCATTTCCAATATAATTTGCCATTAATTGCATGATTTCTAAATCCAATTCTTGAAACGCGCCGCGGGAATTGCGACTCATAAAACTCAAGGTTCCATAGACCCGTCCTCCCACCATGACCCGGATACCAATATAGGCTTCTAAACGTCGGGTTTGATAGGCCCGATGGTCTTTCCAAGGTGATTGTTTAATCGATTCTAAACAAACAACATCCTCTGTTTTTAAGGCTTCCCATTCAAAAGTTTGTTCAATAGCTAAGGTATCCCCCTTAGCAAATCCAAAAGGAAAATCCTCGGAAAGATAGGAAGAAATCACTTCATATCGGTCAGCAAAAATTTTTCCCAGTAAGCCAATATCCATACCAAATCGATGACAACCCAGACTCAAAATTGCACTAATCCGAGTTTCAAAATCCGTATTATGACTCACGGTAATTTCATAAAATTGATGAATTAGTTGCTCGCGTTCTCTGAGGTTATTTAACTCTTTAAACTGTTCTGAAATATCATTTAATGTCCCTAAAATTCCTAAAATATGCTTGTGTTCATCTAAGATTAATTGACTAGAAATTAAGATCCGACGAGTTGCAGGTTGGGAAGACTTATCGCTACTTTCTTTCTCTTTAAGAGTAAAAACTAACATTCGGATATCCAGTTGTTCAGTCTTGGGACGACCTAACATTAAGGATTCAAACCACTGGCTGGCTTTTGTCCGATCTTGAGAATAAATATAATTTAAAAATGATGTTCCTAAGCTATTTTCTATGGCTAATCCGGTTAACTGTGTCCAAGCGGAATTTAAAAAGATAAAATTTCCTTGAATATCGGTTTTAAACACAACGGATTTTAACTGCTGAATCGGATCATCCAGGGGATAATTTCCCTGCCCAGATGGGGTTTTTTCTGGGTCATAAGATCCTAAATCAATTTGAATGCCGATTAAGTGCAAAGGTTCTCCTTGTTCACTCCAAAACCCCTGACCTCGACTGCCTACGGATTTATATTGACCGTCTTTACACCGGATGCGATATTCTATCTGATATTCCTTGTTTTTCTTGGAAAAATAATCTTTCAGGGTGACTTTAACTCGTTTCAAATCTTGAGGGTGAATCCGACTTAACCATTCTTCTAGGGTATTTGTAATTTCATGATCTGCATATCCTAACATGGCTTTCCATTGGCAAGAATATAAAATTTCATTGGTTTTTAAGTTCCAATGATAAATCCCTTCTGGGGCAGAGTTTGCAGGGTCTGTTCTTGGCGCATTTGAGGATAAAATGTGAGGGGCTAAGGCTAAGGATTTAGAAGAAGATGGAGTGGCTTTTAAAACCTCCTGAAATTGATGCTGCCAACTTAATAAAGTATTGTGCATCGATTTGGGTTGCAGAACTTGTAACAATAGGGTTTCAGGAGAGATCAGGGTGACGGGATTATTATGATCATCTACCAAAATAATCGGAAGTTGATAATAATATTTTCTCATTAAGTTTAGGGCGGTTTTCAGGGAAACCTGCGATCGCAAAATCAAAGGGGGAGTATTACAAATTGTAATCGCTTTAACAGTTTTTAGATCCAGCCCCAATGCCTGTAAAGAAATCAGGTCATGAGACGTCACCACGCCCACCCATTTACATTGAGATTGGGGATTAGATATTCGATTTCCCGTTAACTTAGAATGGGGGGGAGAAGTTTCCGTAATTACAATTTCATCCACACCATAGTTAAACATTAATTCCGTTAATTCCCGTAGGGTTGTTGCCCCCGATGCGGGTACAATCTTAGCGGCGGGTAGGGGCGCAAGTTGATTGAGTTTAATTAAATGATCGGGAATAAATAGGTATTCCAGAAGTTTTGAGTCCGGGGGTTGAGGGTCAGGAAAGACTAAATCTGAGTTCGAGGATAAGGCCGTAGGAATTTCCGGCGGCACAGGGGGTAAAGTTGGGGCTATTTTTTGGGCTTCTGAATTTCTTAAAGACAGTTGTAGAAAAATTTTAGGACTAATTACTCCGACTAATCTTCCGTGATCATCAATAATAGGAAGGTGTTGAATCTGATTTTTTTCTAATATCCCCATCAAGGTAAAAATATCATTAACCTCTGATTCTTTTACCGTGACAAATGACCGAATCATAATTTGAGAAATCGGAAATCCCTTTAAGGGATCTCCAATTGAATTAAGCTGAATAATATCTTGTTCTGTAAAAATTCCGACGATTATGGGCTTTTGATTAACAATATCGTCCGGTTCAATCACAAAAATGCAACTGGAACGGGTACGACTCATCAACAAAATTACCTCGGATACAGGGGTTTCCGGTGTAGTAGTCAGGGGATGGCGGTTAATTGCTTGACGGACTGAGGGAATAAACATAGAAGGCTGAGTGGGGTGGGTACTGAGTGGAATCCTGGTTGGGACTAGGTTTGGGGGAAACTGGTCAAATCATCAGACAAAAGGGTTAAAGTACCTGGGGGGTAAGACCCTCTCCTATTACCAGCATATTGGTATTTTTAGTGGATGTCTTACCTAATTTTGCCGTTTACTCTGACTCTGGCAACCTTGAAGGCGATTTTGGCGGTTTAGGTTGTGTGCACTCTTGGGTTTGCCAAAGACAAAATCCCGATCAGTGTTATCTTTGGGGATCGAACAATAATCTTTAATTCTATTTTGGCTTCTGATCGCCTTTAGATTTAAAATTTTTTAGGGTCATCGATCCTACGTTATTCTCTTTGTCGCTGTTTCCTTGGGTTTTTCCCTCTAATACAGATTTTTGTCCATCGACAACGTTAAATCCTGCGTAAAACTTACTGTGTATTTGTTCTATGAAAATTTTAGATTCTCAAGGTCGTCTCTTTGGTAGGATTAGTATTCTCGATTTTGGTGCGGCTTTAGTAATTTTACTGGTACTATTTGGGATTTTCTTCTATCCAGGCACATCAGGTTCGGTCGCTCAAGTCGGCGTTACCACCCGTCCTGTGACCATCGATGTTTTGGTGGTAGGACTCAAAAGCAGTAATGCCAAAGAATTATTTAAAACCGGAGAAAAAACTAACTTAATTATTCGGAATCAACCCTATGGTCAAGTCACTCTGAATAAAATCAACTTTTTACCCAGAATTATCCCCGTGACTCAACCGGATGGCACATTAAAAGCTCTCCCCGACCCGACTGCTGATAATCTATTTAATAATAATTTGCTTTTAACCCTAGAGGGAAAAGGTCAAATCACCGAAACAGGCCCGGTCTTAGGCAATATTAAAATTAAAGTGGGTACTACCGTTGAACTCGACGGCAAAAACTACAACTTCAACGGCACAGTCATCGACGTCCGCGTTCAATAAACGGCACACTCTTCCTTTTGGTAATGGGTAATGGGTAATGGGTAATGGGTAATGGGTAATAGCAAGAGTTCACCTCCCCTGCCTCCCCTGCCTCCCCTGCTCCCCTGCTCCCCTGCTCCCCCTACTCCTATATGCCTTACAATAAAGGTTTGGACGGAATTAATTGCAAAAAAACCCATGAGTGTAGCAGACGAGAAAACCGTAGTTCGGGATTATTTTAATAGCACAGGATTTGATCGGTGGAGACGCATCTACGGTGACGGTCAAGTGAATAAGGTGCAACTTGATATCCGTCAAGGACATCAACAAACCGTTGATCAAGTTTTGGAGTGGTTAAAAGCCGATGGCAACCTGCCGGGTTTAAGCATCTGTGACGCGGGATGTGGTGTAGGTAGTTTGAGTATTCCCTTAGCAGAAGCCGGAGCCATAGTCTACGGGAGCGATATTTCTGAAAAAATGGTTGCTGAAGCCTATCATCGGGCAAAAGACCGCCTGAGCCTAATCCAAAAACTGAGCTTCACAGCCCAGGATTTAGAAACCCTACAAGGTCGCTATCATACGGTGATTTGTTTGGATGTTTTGATTCATTATCCCCAAGATCAAATTCCTGAGATGATTTCTCATCTGTGTTCCCTCGCCGAGTCCCGGGTGATTTTGAGTTTTGCTCCTAAAACCTTAGCATTAACTATACTCAAAAAAGTTGGGGAATTATTTCCCGGCCCGAGTAAAACCACTCGCGCTTACCAACATCGAGAAGCAGATATTGTGAAGATTTTTAGTGATAATGGTTTTTCGATTCAACGACAAACCATGATCGGGACTAGCTTCTACTATTCCCGTTTAATTGAAGCTATACGCTCTTAAGATTAAGATACACACAAAAGGGAGAGGCAAAATTAGTGTCTCCCCCCGCTAATGTGGCTCTAATTGTGTTTCGCGCTCTCTGGGTGGGGAGGAAAAACGATGCAGTTCTTGAAGATCATCACAGCGAGTTTATTAGTTCCGGTGGGAATGGGTTGTTTATTAGCGATCGCCACGGAATTAATTAATCCTAATTCAACGACTGATGGGAGACTGAGTATTATTTTGGGGGGATTAATCCTCGGTTTGCCTTCCCTGGGAATTGGGGCATGGGTCGCCTGGGATTGGGTTCAAGAACGCCGTCAAAAAAATCAAGCTCGTTCTCGACGGATTAGTTCTATCTTTTGGCATTTAGTTAAAGTTCAAGGTGGAGAAATTAGTGTTGATAAATTAGCTCAATATACTCATTTATCCCGACTCGAATCTAAATTATTTTTAGAGCAAAAAGCTCAAGAGTTAAACGGAAAATCCCAACAAAAATCAAACGGTGAAATTATTTATTATTTCCCTATTGATTAGTATTTGATTGTTTTTAGCAAATACAGAAAATTTCTAAACCCATCACCAATTCGTAATTTGTAATTCGTAATTCGTAATTCCCTGTTACCTGCCCTAATTATGGTACTTTAGTAGAAACGCTGATAACTTGCGAGATATATTTAGATTTTTAACAAACCCATGGGCACTGAAACAATTGTTCTTTTATCCCGCCGAGAAATAGAGAAAATGCGCCAAGCAGGACGTCTGGCGGTGCAACTGTTAAATCATCTCGAACCGATGATTAAACCCGGGGTGAGTACCCTAGAACTGAACGACGAAGCCGAACGCTGGACACAGGAACGTGGTGCTCGCAGCGCCCCCCTAGGCTATCATGGATTCCCCAAATCAATTTGTACGAGCGTGAATGAGGTCATCTGCCATGGCATCCCCAACGCTAAACAGATTCTCAAAGACGGGGATATTATTAATGTCGATGTTACCCCCATCCTAGACGGCTATTATGGTGATGTCTCCCGCACCTTTTTTGTCGGGACACCTTCGGCCGTAGCTAAAAAATTAGTCGAAGTCACAGAAGAATGTTTAAGGCGAGGAATTGAAGCCGTTAAACCCGATGGACGGGTAGGGGATATTGGGGCGGCGATTCAAGAATATGCCGAAGCTCAGGGCTTTTCCGTCGTGCGCGATTTTGTCGGTCATGGGGTGAATACGGTGTTTCATACTGCCCCCCAAATTCCCCACTATGGAAAACGGGGAAAAGGAAAACGTCTACGTCCGGGGATGGTTTTTACTATCGAACCCATGATTAATGAAGGCACTTGGGAAGCGAAAGTTTTGGACGATGGTTGGACGGCCATCACCAAGGATCAAAAACTCTCCGCCCAATTTGAACATACGGTTGCCGTCACAGAAACCGGTGTAGAGATTCTCACCCTAGCAGACTAAGTGGATGTTACCTTAATTAACCCATAAAAATCTATGAGTCCTCTCCAAAAAACTTATGTTCTCAAGCTCTATGTCGCTGGCAATACGCCTAATTCAGTCCGGGCGTTAAAAACCTTGAAAGACATCTTAGAACAGGAATTCCAAGGGGTTTATGCCTTAAAAGTGATTGATGTTCTGAAAAATCCTCAACTGGCTGAGGAAGACAAAATTTTGGCGACCCCTACCCTGTCCAAAATTTTACCCCCTCCCGTGCGAAAAATTATTGGCGATCTATCAGATCGCGAAAAAGTCTTAATTGGGCTTGATCTTCTTTACGAAGAACTAATGGATGATTGAGATTAGCCCTCAAGCTCCGGTAGGCAATAAATATTCAGCCATCCCTCGTCCAGTAGGTTAGCTAGGCGGGGGAGTGTCAATGTTCCTAATTTTATGGTAAATGTAGCAATAGTATCGCGGGTTGATCGATCACCTGCTACATCTTTTAAAATTAAAATTTATGACTGAAAGTTCTCAGGACACCAAAGGCAGTGAACGCAAACTAACCGGGGTGCAAAAAATTCGCACCATGATAGAAGGGTTCGATGATATTAGTCATGGGGGAATGCCTATTGCTAGAGCCACTCTAGTGAGCGGAACTTCAGGTACAGGAAAAACCCTATTTGCTGTTCATTTTCTCTACAATGGCATTATTTATTTTGATGAACCAGGCATTTTTATTACCTTTGAAGAATCACCTACGGATATTATTAAAAACGCCTCTAGTTTTGGATGGGATCTGCAAAAATTAATTGATGAAGGTAAGCTATTTATCTTAGATGCTTCTCCCGACCCAGAGGGACAAGATATTGTCGGAAATTTTGACCTATCTGCATTAATTGAGCGGATTCAATATGCTATTCGTAAATATAAAGCTAGACGAGTATCAATTGATTCAGTAACAGCCGTCTTTCAACAATATGATGGTGCTGGAGTGGTGAGACGGGAAATTTTTCGACTGGTGGCGCGACTCAAACAGGTGGGAGCCACTACGATTATGACCACGGAACGAGAGGCTGAATATGGCCCGGTGGCTCGGTTTGGGGTGGAAGAATTTGTCTCCGATAATGTGGTGATTTTGAGAAACGTTTTAGAAGGAGAACGGCGACGACGCACGGCGGAAATTCTGAAATTGCGGGGAACCACCCACATGAAAGGGGAATATCCCTTTACGATTACTAATAATGGCATTAGTATCTTTCCCCTGGGAGCGATGCGACTTACCCAACGCTCGTCTAATGTTCGGGTTTCTTCTGGAAATACAACCCTCGATAAAATGTGTGGGGGTGGGTTCTTCAAGGATTCAATTATTCTGGCGACTGGAGCGACGGGAACCGGTAAAACTTTATTAGTCAGTATTTTCCTAGAAAATGCCTGGAGAAATGGTCAACGATCACTGTTATTTGCTTATGAAGAATCCCGATCTCAATTATTCAGAAATGCGAATTCCTGGGGAATTGATTTTGAAGAAATGGAAAGAAAAGGGTTACTCAAAATTTTATGTAGTTATCCTGAATCTACTGGATTAGAGGATCATTTACAAATTATCAAATCGGAAATTTCCGAGTTTAAACCTGATCGAATTGCGATTGATTCCTTATCGGCTTTATCCCGAGGGGTGAATAATAACGCCTTTCGTCAATTTGTGATTGGCGTGACTGGTTATGCGAAACAGGAGGAAATTACAGGATTTTTCACGAATACAACGGATCAATTTATGGGATCTAATTCTATTACCGATTCCCATATTTCCACGATTACTGATACGATTTTGATGCTGCAATATGTGGAAATTCGCGGGGAAATGTGCCGGGCTTTGAATGTGTTCAAAATGCGAGGTTCCTGGCACGATAAAGGCATTAGAGAATATATTATTAGTGATCATGGCCCTGTAATTACGGATTCTTTCCGGGATTATGAACGGATTATCAGTGGTTCTCCCAGTCGTATTGTTGTTAATGAAAAGAGTGAATTATCTCGGATTATTCAAGGAGTTCAAGGGAAAATTGATTTGGATGAATAATGGGTTAAGCTATTAAGTATTCTGATTGATTTAACTTATTTGAGTTAATACCTAAAATGCGTTGGTTTCTCCAAAATCTAACCCTATTGTTCAGTATTCTGATTTTCACCTGGGGAAATGCGGCCCCCCTATTGGCGGAAAATCAATCCCTATCTTCCGCTTTGGATACTCTGCTTGAGCAAGCGTTTACCGCCACTCAAAAGGGTCAGTTTCCCCAAGCTGAAATCTACTGGACTGAAATTATTGATCGATATCCTGAAAATCCGGCGATGTGGAGTAACCGAGGCAATGTTAGGGTGAGTCAAAATAAACTAGAGCAGGCGATTTCCGACTATAATCAATCGATAGAATTAGCTCCGATTTTTCCCGATTCCTATTTAAACCGAGGAGTGGCTTATGAAGGTTTAGGAGAGTGGGAAAAAGCGATCGCCGACTATAATCAGGTATTAGCAATTAACCCCGATGATGCCATTGCTTATAATAATCGAGGTAATGCGGAAGCCGGATTAGAAAACTGGGAAGCCGCCCTTTTAGACTATAAAACCGCTAGTGATTTAGATAAAAACTATTCCTTTGCTCGCGGGAATTATGCCCTAACATTATATCAATTAGGAGAAACTGAAACAGCCCTAAAAACCATGAAAAATCTAGTGCGGAAATATCCTAATTTTGCCGATATGCGAGCCGCCTTAACTGCCTGTTTATGGGATATTGGCAAACCCGGAGAAGCAGAAAGTAATTGGGTAGCGGTGGTAGGACTCGATGCTCGATATAAAAATATTGATTGGGTGAAAAATGTTAGACGGTGGCCGCCAAAATTAGTCACCGCCTTAAACAATTTTCTAAATTTAAAATAAACTTGATAAAGTTGTTGGGCTTTAGCCCATTCTTCCAGGGGGCCTCAGCCCAACAACGAACTTCCCCAACGCGCTATGCTGGGAGTACGATTCCATAGGTGCAACGGTTCAACCCCAAACTTGCTATGCGGCTGCAACGCCAATTCAACGGACAAACCATCACTCTTGATACCCACACTCCTCTAGGAAGTGGGGGGGAAGGACGCATCTATGCCATATTAGAAGATCCGAATTTAGTTGCCAAAATCTACCATAAACCCAACGACGAAGACGCCGAGAAACTCACCGTCATGTATAACTATCCCCCAGCAACGGCGATGGTTTCCCCGGACATGACGGCGATCGCTTGGCCCGTTGACCTGCTCCATACCGCCGACCCTAAACGCCAAATTGTCGGTTATTTAATGCCACGGGTGCATAAAGCTACCCCTATTCATATTTTTTATACTCCCAAAAGTCGTCGGGAACAAAAGCCTTTATTTAACTATTTATATCTCCATCGTACTGCTCGTAATTTAGTTGCTTCCGTCGCCGATTTACATAGTAGTGGATATATTATTGGTGACGTCAATGAATCTAATATTTTAGTTAGTGATACGGCTTTAGTAACCCTGGTGGATACGGACTCCTTTCAAGTTCGAGATCCTGATACTGGGTTAATTTATCGCTGTCCGGTGGGAAAAGCCGAATTTACCCCTCCAGAACTCCAGGGACAAGCCTTTCGGGACTTAAACCGTACCCCAGAACAGGATCGGTTTGGACTGGCGGTATTAATATTTTTATTATTGATGGAGGGAACTCACCCCTTTTCCGGGGTTTATCAGGGCAGTGGCGACCCTCCAGCTATTGAGTCTCGGGTGCGGGCGGGTCATTTTGTCTATGGGACAAAACAGGTTCCCTATCAACCCATGCCCTATGCTCCTCCTTTTGAAATTTTGTACCCAAAATTACAACAATTATTTATTCAATGTTTTGAAATGGGATACAAAAATCCCCAAGCCAGACCCGATGCTAAAACTTGGTTAATAGTATTAAAAGAAGCCGAAGCTAATTTAATTACCTGCAACCAACAATCAGAACATCGTTATGGCAATCATTTAAGCTCTTGTCCTTGGTGCGATCGCACGGAAAAATTAGGGGGGCGTGACCCGTTTCCCTCCCGTCTAGCCGTTAAACAAAAACAAAATTTACAACCCCTCAAACGCAAACGTAAACGAGTTTTAAATAATAAACCTATTCCGGTTAATAATCGTCCTTTATTCACACCGTCAAACCGTCCTATTTTTGCTCAACAAACGGCTAAAAAAACCTTAGTTTTTCCCCAGACTCCTAATTTTTATCTGCAAACTTTATTCGGGAATGTATTTGAAGGAGTTTTCTTAGGAGGACTATGGGGAACGTCGGTTTTATCGGCAATTATTGCCCTAATTATTGCATTTGTCCAAGGGAAAGAAGCGATTATTGGCGGGTTAATGGTGGGGGCAATGTGGGGGGCATTTATAGGAATGCTGATTAGTGTTTATCTCCCTCCGCCCGGGGGATTAAACCGAGTAGTAGCGTTAATTGTGGGGGGCTGGTCGGGTATTTTTGTGGCGGCGGTGATTGCCGGATTCATTTTTGGCGTCGTGGAACGGGAACCCCTAATTGGTCAAAGTTTAATGTGGGGAGGGCTAATGGGGATGGTTTGGGGTGCGGTTTGGCATTTATTTAAACCTCCTTTATCTTTACCTCATATTGGACGGTTGTGGGGAAGACGAGGGGCATTTGTGGGGGGAGTTTGGGGGTCATATTTAGGAACTTTAGGGGGAGTTTGTTTAGGAATTTTAGCTGTGGGTTGGCAACAATTTGAACAGATGAATTCTAATATTAGTTCAACCTCAAATTCATCGGAAATAGCCCTCAGAATAATGGCGACAGCGATTGTAGCCGCAGGTGTGGGGACTATTGGTGGAACTATAGCGGGAGGGATATTTGGAACCGTGGGAGGTGCTCCGAGTTTGCCTTTATCCCTGAATTTATCAGGACGAAGGGGGGCTTTTATTGGGGCAATTTGGGGTAATTTTTTAGGGGCAATTTCTGGGGCGGGTTTGGGGGTTTTAGCCGCAACAAGTTTTGCTAATTTTTTGGATACTTCTGGAACGACAGGTACAACTTCTTTATTAATGGGTTCCATTATTGTATCGGCTGGAATTGGCAGTGTTTGGGGGATGGTTTCGGGTTTAATTTGGGGAGCTTTTGGCAAGCTTTAAGGGTTGTTGTTGTTTGTTAGTCGAAGTGTTAATTCTATTGAAAATTTTATCGGGAATATGAATCACTAAAAATGCGATCGCATCTTGATGATCACTATCGCTTAAAATTGTTTCTAGGGAACTAGGAACTGGAATTTCATCTCCATCAGCAACCATTAAATTAATATGACCTATTAAGGCTTCTTGAGCTATAATTTGTGTGGCTTCTATCGTTTCTTCGGCAGTAATACAACCCGGAAAATCATAAAACTGTACTCCATAATCACTGTCAGTATCTTTATGAACAGTAGCAATATAATAAGTCATTTTTTTCTCCTTTATGTTAATTTAATTCCAGCTTGTTTTTCAATACTCTTTAAGGTTTGAATCGGAATATCCCTTTTCGGATGGGGTACAGTAACTTTACCCAATTTTACAGGATGTTTAAAAGGATAATGACTGCCAGTAACACCGACTTGATACCATCCATCTTGTTGTAATTTCTTGATAATTTTTCTACTCTCCATGTATCATTTTCTCAATTAGCAACTGCATCTGGATCATCACCAGTCGTTAAAATCATTTCTAACCAATTGACAACCAAAATACTCATTTTAAGGTATAATGATTTTAAATCAATGCCAAAAACCTCAATTATTCAGGTTTGGGTTGAGAGTATAAAAAATTATTGTTTAATTTGTATTGTGTTTGAAATTAGGGTTATTGATATGAATACGGGAATTTTAGCATCTATTCGAGGGATGGCAAGTTCACCTACTGTTGCACCAACTCGCTCTCGTCAAACTGTTAATCAAACCTATCCCAATTATAAAGTCATTGTCTTAAATGATGATTTTAATACCTTTGAACACGTTAGTCATTGTTTGATGAAATATATTCCCGGGATGACAGCCGATAGCGCGTGGCAATTAACTAATCAAATCCATTATGAAGGTCAAGCGACGGTATGGGTTGGCCCCCAAGAACAGGCGGAATTATATCATCAACAATTAAGTCGAGAAGGGTTAACCATGGCACCTTTAGAAAAGGCTTAATGTTGATTAAAATTCACGGGAAAGGGCGGGTTTATTCAGGTTAATAATTATCACAAAAATCAACTCGAACCCGCCCCTACATTCAGCGCAAGTAGGGTGCGTAAGCACAGCGCACGCACCATCTCTAAATTATGCTTAATTGCAATAAATATGGTCATAGATCCTTTTTCCATGATTCTGCTGCCCGTGATGATCAACTACAAACAGGTTTATTTTCCAGAATATACGCTCATTTTGTCGAGCAATTAAAAACTAATGACCGTGCCTATAGAGCTTTTGAATTAGAATATTTACCAACCATTAATGCAAGTTTAACAGAGATTGGGGTTAAACAATAGCTAGTCGTCTTTCTTATCGTAATACTGGTTGATAGCCTTCTCAGATCAGCCAGTATTGTGAGGATTCAACGGGTGAGTTTAAGATAGGTTCGTTTACTTCCTAGGGCAGATTCATTCGACAATAATTGTCACCTTGGTTAAGGGATAAGCCCCATCAGGCAGAGGTATTGCTGGCCAGTCACCTGTTGAAAGTGCTTGGGAACGATAATTTTTAAAAGCTAAATTAGCACTTTTATTTGCTGAAACAATATTAATCTGATGAATGCCTAGCTCCTTTTTTATCCAATACTTATATAACCAAACATCTTCTTTAATCGGTGTGCCGCATTCACGATCCTCTAAGTTGCATTGAGGATACCAATCCTTTGTCCCTCCTGGATTATTAACTATCCATAAATATTCGTCTTTTTTTGGCCTTAAAAATGCCACTTTTAAATCAATTTCACCTTGTTGATTATCAAAAAAACTGTTGTCTTTTGGCTCAATTATTTGAACTCTATCTGTGGGGATAAGTGTGGATGCAGATGTGGATATAGGTGTAGGTGTAGGTGTAGGTGTAGGTGTGATATTTAATAAAAAAATTCCTATAGCCAAAAATATAACTCCTACAACTACAGTTTCCCATCCTCGTTTAATATCAATCCATTCTGTTAGTCTAATGATACCAAAGCCAGTTAATATTAGTACCAAGCCAGCCGGTGTCAAAATAACACCAAAAAGCAAAGGTATGGGAGTTTCTTTTAACCAATCCCAAAACGTAGCTTCTGCTAAAATAAACATCTTATTGTTACTCCTTAACTACTAACAATTCATTACCTAATTGTCAATCACCTGAACAGTATTTTGCAAATGTTCTCCTGCTTCAAAAGGGGTGCTGCTGAACTTTGTGAAGCATCCCTGCTAAGTGTTCCCAAACAGATTCTTCCTTTATAAGTGCCTGTTAAAGCCCTCTGAATGCTATCCTATGCGCTGGGTAAGTAAGTAGATGTCAATAAATCTGGCTATCTAAAATCATTAAAACCCAGTTCAACTAGACTATGTTGCCAATTTGGCAGACGGGGGTAGGAAAGGAAAACTATGACAGAAACCGGGTTTCTGGGGGCTGGGTGCAGGTGGCGCGGGTGGTGGAGACTTGTCGGGTGAATGTCACCAGAAGCGGATAAGAATGCCTTTTCGGGGTTTGATGTGTTTCGCAACCAGCCCTTTGAGCTAGAAGAAGTTGAATTGTTTATCTGGCGCTGGTTTGGGAAAACCCAAAATTAACTTCAGTCTTGAAGTTCAGGAATATGCTCATTTTCATAATGCTCGATTAAAATACCGAGAATATCCATGAGTGAGGCGAGGGGATGTTCTTCGTTTTCGCCAACTTCATCAATCAGTTGATCGAGCCATTCCACAAGCCGTTGATAATCTACTTCATCCTGGGGAATGATTAATTTATTAGCTAAGGGTTGCTATAGTTTTTGGGTTTCATCTATACTCAACATTTTGACTACCTCCATGTTCCTCTATTAATTGTCTTAGTTCGTTAATATTTGAAGAAAACTTCAATTCCCCTTTTTGCTGTTCGACCTGCGCTAACTTGAAGTTATCATATATCTCATCACGGCGTTCTTCACGGATGTATTGGTTCAACAATAGTTGAATTTCCTGCTTTTCATCCGTAGAAAGACCTTTAATTACCTCGACTACATCATTAAACCTCATCATTTACAAAACCTCACGGTACTGACCTACTTTTAATCATGCCATAGCAACGCCCCAACTCACCGAAACCAACCTCCACCAAACCCTCCAACTCCTCTGCGTTGATCGCAGCAAATTCGATCACCGCGATAACCCCGCCGCCCCAAATCCACAGAGGGTATCGCCCCCCACCTGATTCAAACTATCTTGAGCATCCCGAAGTTTCAAATCTCGCAATGGACTCGCTTCCAAACCAAAGGTTTCTGTTAGCCAATTTGCCAGTGTGGGCGGCAGTTGGGCAGTGATCGCACTCTCTGAATTGTTTCAAAATCGCGATCGTTATGAACTAGAGTGAGTTGGTATTCGATCGCTAATTGGGCAATGCAGCAGTCGATACTACTTCTAACCGTTAATCCCTGTCGTTGCAAATCGTAATAAATTCGGGCAGCAGCAATCCAAGTATCGGCAGTTGCCTCGATATAGTCTTGAGCTTGAAGATAAGTTTCTAATAGCGTCCACTCGCGATCGTCTCGACAACCTTGCAAAAGTTCCATCTGAGTAAATCGGCTCAAAAAGATACTTTCATTGTTAATAATTGCTTCGAGCGATCGACGTACTGCACCTGTCTTGTCGCGAAAAACACTGATCCAAACAGAAGTATCAATCAGAAACATTTCGGTTTGACCGCAAGGTTTTGTGGTCGTAGTCAGTTGAAAATTGAATTTGTCCGCTTAAATCTAGTAAATTACGTTTTTTTCGGGTACGAATTAACTCTTGCAATGCAAAATCAATCAGTTCTTTTTCTGTTTTTAACTGGGTTAACCGCAAGGCTTCCTTAACCAGTTCTTCGTTAATTTCAACATTAGTGATCATGGTTAATGGCTAATTAAGTTCTTTAATAATTATGCCATAGCGACACCCCAAGTGTTAACCTCGCCCAACTCCTCCCCATCGACAGCAGCAAATTCGATAACCGCGATCACCCCGCCGCCGTACCTGCAACTCGTTAAAAAACACCACTGTCCCAAATCCACTGAGGGCATCGCCCCGCAACCTCACCGACCTCAAAATCTACATAAGAAACCCGGTTTCTGCGACAATTTTTGTGGCTTACCCAAGATTAAATTAAGAAACCCGGTTTCTGTTCTGGGGAAAAACACCCCATCCTCACTTTAATTTAATATCAATAACGTTCGTGAATTGATTTACATTCCCAAAAAAATCCAGGCCCAACCGTCAAAATTTGTTCAGTTGGCATGAACAATTCCCAATAGGCAAGTCCAGAATTATCTTGCAAATCTGGCTCTAAAATAAGTTTATAATAACTCTCAAAAAATAGGGTGAGACTAATATTACCAGCATCAATTACAAAATCAATCAATTCTTTATTTTCCAATTGCTGCAAAACTTTTTTGACAGCATCTATTTCTATCTGATCTATTTCTGCATCTATATTTACTGGCAAGGAATAAGTTAAGATTTGATCGCCTTGCTTGAAAACCCAAGGTGTTGCCCTTGTGCCAAATTGCCAACTACCTTTGCGTAGATGTGCTAATTTTGGGTGAGTATAAGCAGACATCTCACCGAAATCTAGCCGTAATTCATCCCCATAACTAAATATAACCTGATGACAAATTTCTGTGAGCATCGGTTTAGTAATGACTGAAATAATTTGCTCGATATCTGGCTTCTGATTAGCAATAGATGTTTGAATAGCCATTTAAAGATCCTCTAAAAATTCTTGAGCTTTCTGGCGGAGTTATTCATAAGTAAAATCGCCTCTAAGGTTTAAAGTTCCACCATAACCATTTTTCTTTTCTTCCTCAAGGAATAAACCAAAAGCAATCCTTAATTCGTCTCCCATTCTAAACTCTCTAGCGATCGCATCAACCTGTCTCAGATCGCGTTTTCTGCCCATAAATACATATTTTCGATTCCGATAATTATCATATTATTCTTATTCTTTAAGCTAACTGAAAAGTTTGTTTTGTCGTTTTAGAACTGGGTAACGGTTTTCCTTCGGCTTGATAGTCTTCTATCAATAGTTCTAACACTTCTTGAGCATTTTTTAACGCTTCTTCGTATGTTTCTCCATGGGTATAAAATTGTTGAGTTGGAAATTCAGGAAGGTGAACTAAATAACAATTATCTTCATCAGACCAGAGAATAACAATTGTATAAGGTAATTTCATTATTCTGACTCCTTTTCTTGAATTTTTTTTAACAGATCTAGTTTTTTGTAAACTTCTTTTTCTTGATAGACTTTAGCATCATTACCATCTTTTCCGGAAATGGTAATTGGTTCGCTGGGCATTAAAGGATGAATCCATCGTGTATGACTTCCTTTTCCGGAACGATAAACAAACCCTGCTTTTTCCAATAAGTTTTTAAGCTCTCGAATTTTCTTGGGCATGGTTTATATGATATTCTTGATTCATAGATGATTGTATTTTTAACCTCATTAATAACTTATTCCTTATTGCTTAAATATTCCTGAGAATAAACCTCCGCCATTAACTTCGGCCAGATTAATACAAAAAATCCCATCCAAGCCAACAAAGGAATAGCGACTAAAATTGTAATCCACAGGGTTTTAAATAACAACCAACTCCCGGAAATTAATGTAATTCCAGTTAATAGAATTGACCAAGGTTGACACCACCAGGGTTTATAATTCCAGGGGTTAAAGGTTGGGGTTTCAATCGGTGTTTGATCTGTCATTGTAAGTAATTAGGGAATAGGGAACAGAGCACAGGGAATAGGGAATTTAGATTATCTAAACCGTAGAATTTTCCGGTAAAGCGGTTTGCATTTGAGCTAACCAACTGACTAAAGATTCTAACTGTTTATCCGCACTCAATACCGCTAATCCCCTCACCGTAACTTTACCTTTACTATACACAAACCGAGTATGTAAACTTTCCGATAAATTGGCTTTTAATAAATTCCAGGCGGGTTCTTCCATGGGGGTTTCTAATAAAATATGTTGTTTCCCGTCGGGTTTAATACGAGAAAAGCCTAATTTCTTAGCAATTTGTTTGAGTTCCATAATTCTAATTAATTGACGCGCTGGGGTGGGAACTGGGCCATAGCGATCGCACCAATCTTCCTCAATTCGAGATAATTCATCCCGACTTTGACAAGCCGCCACTGACCGATAGGCACTCATTTTTTGATCTAAATCCGGTATATAATCGGAAGGAATAAAGGCAGTTAAACTCAAATCAATTTGAGTATCATCAACCTGGGGAATTTCTTGACCTCGGACTTCTTGAATCGCTTCTTGTAACATTTCACTATAAAGATCGAACCCGACCACATCCATTTGACCCGATTGTTCGGCCCCTAAAATATCTCCTGCGCCCCTAATTTCTAAATCTCTCATGGCTAATTGATAGCCCGATCCTAACTGAGCAAATTCTTGAATTGCTCTCAATCTTTTCCGAGCATCATCAGTTAAATTAACCCGTCCGTCGGCTGTTGTCGGATAGAATAACCAGGCGTGGGCTTGCACTCCAGAACGTCCGACCCGACCCCGTAATTGATAGAGTTGACCTAATCCGAAACGATGGGAGTCTTCAACTAAAATCGTGTTAACTCTAGGAATATCTAACCCCGATTCAATAATGGTTGTACAGACTAAAACATCCGCTTCCCCAGAACTAAAGGTTAACATAATTGATTCTAATTCGGAGGCGTCTATTTGTCCGTGGGCGATCGCTAATCTCACCCCGGGAATCATCTCTCGAATTTGAGCAGATTTTTCTTCAATTCCTTCAATTCTAGGCACAACATAAAACACCTGTCCCCCCCGATCTAATTCCTGACGAATTGCCGTTCTAATAATTTCTAAATTCAAAGGAGATAAATGGGTTTGAATCGGGCGACGGGAAGGCGGAGGAGTAGTAATTAAACTCATTTCTCGAATACCAGATAATGCCATATATAAGGTGCGAGGAATGGGAGTAGCGGTTAAAGTTAAGACATCAACATGGGTTTTTAAGGTCTTGATTTTTTCCTTTTGATTCACTCCAAAACGTTGTTCTTCATCGACAACTAATAACCCTAAATCCTTAAAATGTACTCCTTTTCCCAGTAAAGATTGAGTGCCAACAATGATATCAATTTCCCCCGTTGCTAACCGTTTTAATATCTCTTGTTTTTCCGAATTGCTGCGAAAACGATTAATTAAAGCCACTTCTATGGGATAGGGAGAAAATCGTTCTTTTAAGGTATGATAATGTTGTTGGGTTAAAATTGTGGTCGGGGCTAATAATGCCACCTGTTTTCCAGCAGTAACGGCTTTAAAAATAGCCCGAATTGCGACTTCTGTTTTGCCAAATCCCACATCCCCACAAACTAACCGATCCATCGGCCGATCGCTTTCCATATCCCTTTTCACGTCTTGGGTGGATTTAATTTGATCGGGGGTTGGTTGATAGGAAAAGGAGTCTTCTAGTTCCTGTTGCCAAGGCATATCCGGGGGGAAAGCATAGCCCGTTTGTTGGGCGCGTTGGGCGTATAATTTTAATAGATCTACGGCTAATTTCTTTAAGGTTTTTTTGACTTTTTCCTTGGTTTTTTCCCAAGCCTGTCCGGTGAGTTTATTCAGTTGGGGAACCTTACCCCCGGTACTTCTAAATCGCGATAAACTGCCCACTTGATCGGCGGCAACTCGTAACGTGCCATCGTCATATTGTAAGACCAAATATTCCCTAGTTTCGTTATTAATAACTAGGCTTTCCAATTTAATAAATCGCCCTACCCCATGTTGACGATGAACCACAAAATCCCCCGGACGGAGTTTATTCAGGTCAACCTGTTTGGATGCCGCCCGCCGTCGTTTTCTAATATAACCATGGGTGGCGAGGGAATGCTGCCCATAAAATTCTCGGTCGGTAATTAAAACTAACCGAAAGGTGGGTAAAATAAACCCTTCTAATTCGGCAAGTCCGGTATATTTTAAGGCAACGGGGGTATTTTTAATTAAGCTATCAATGGCGGGGTAATCTCGGGGGTTAGGAATGAATTTTGAGGGGCAATCATGTTCTGATAATAGGGCAACCGATCGACTGGGTTGGGCGGAAACAATAAATATAGAAAAATATCGTTGTCGCTCAGATCGAATTAACTCTGCCAGTTTAGCAAATTGATGGGGTGTGGCGGGAACTGGACGGGAAGATAGGTTTAAACTAGGAACATTAGTAATATTAACTAAACTAGGTTGATAATCCCCCAATTCTGATAAATAGAGTTTATCAAAGGATTGAATTTGTTGCAAAGATTCGGTAAACGGACGATGAATTTTAGGAGGCTTTTCGGGTAAGGCTTGCCATTGTTCTTGAATATGTTCTAACCAGCGATCGCTATGGGCACAACATTGATCAATTTCATCAATCACAATTAAAGTCGTATCGGTTAAATAGTCTAATAAACAAGCGGGTTTTTCAAAAGCTAATCCTAATAAAGAATGATAGGATTTAGGGGGTTTATAGTTATTATTATCGAGTTGAAATTCCGGTTTAGGGATGGAGGGAATAATTTGGGAAATTAAGGTTTCAGCATCGGCTAAATTCCCTTGAATAATCACATCAAAATTCGTCGGGGTAAGAATTAGATTTTCAATTTTATCTAAGGATCTTTGGGTGCTGGGATCTAGTTCTCGAATTTGTTCTAACTCATCCCCAAACCATTCTAAACGCACGGGTAATTCCGAGGCCACCGGAAAAATATCCACAATATCCCCCCGCCGACTCCATTGGCCCTCGGTTTCCACCAAGGATACCCGCTCATAGCCTAACTTGGCAAACTGTTCATCGAGGGTTTTTCCGGCTGAAGTCATCCCCCGATATAGTTTTAAACAATAGGGTTGAAAAGCCGACACCGGGGGTAAATGGGGCTGTAAGCTCCTTTCTGTGGCCACAATTGCCATCGGGACATCCGAAGGCGTCTGCAACCGTCCCGCCAACTCCGCTAAGACCTGCATTTGTCCCCAGGTCATCTCCTCAGAAGTCACCGACTCGTAGGGGGACGCCTCGGAAGTGGGGTAAAACTGAACCGTGGCCCATCCCATCGCCTCCAATTGGGCAGCCCACCGTCCCGCTTCCTCTAGGGTCGCCGTCACCACCAACAGATTTAATCCCGACTCCTGAGCCAAGGTAGAAGCGACTAACCCCTTGGGAATGCGAGACAGACCATTGAGGTAGAGGGACTGGGATTTATTCAGTTTGGTTAGGAGTTCAGCCGTTAAGGGCGATCGCCCCAATGCACGCACGATAGAAGAAAATGTCATATTGGCAGGGAACAGGGGACAGGGAATGCAGTCGTTTTAATATTTTAAGCAATTCTTTGAAAATCCGATAGGATAATTAGATCTTGATAGGATCAGTTATTCTAGTCTTTGATCTTTATATTCTGACCCCAAAATGTCATCTGTCTTCCAAGAAATTTTAATCGTTTTCCTGCTGATTGTCGCCAATGGCGTGTTTGCGATGTCAGAAATTGCGATTCTTTCTGCGCGCAAAGTTCGCTTACAACAGTCAGCCAATCGAGGAAATAAAAAAGCAAAAGTGGCTTTGGAATTAGCCAACTCTCCCAATAGTTTACTCTCAACGGTGCAAGTGGGAATTACCCTAATTGGCATTTTAGCAGGTGCTTTTGGAGGGGCGGCAATTTCAGCCCGATTAGCCATCCAACTGAATAAAATTCCGATTTTAGTTCCCCACAGCAATGCCATTAGTTTTACAATTGTTGTGATCATTATTACCTATTTATCATTAATTATTGGGGAATTAGTTCCTAAAAGGTTAGCCCTGAATGCGCCTGAATCTATCGCAACTAGCGTTTCAATTCCCATGCGTTGGTTATCTAATTTTAGTTCCCCCGTTGTTCATTTATTAAGTCTGTCTACGGAATTAATTTTAAGGCTTTTGGGGAGTCATGCCTCGACGGAACCGGAAGTTACCGAAGAAGAAATTAAGATTATGATTGAGCAGGGAACTAGATCAGGAATTGTGGAGGAAGCGGAACAAAGTATTGTGGGACGGGTGTTTGAATTGGGCGATCGCCAAGTCAGAAGTTTAATGACACCTCGCCCTGAGATTTTTTGGATTGATATTGATGATTCTGCCGAAGAAAATCGTCAGAGTATTGCCCAAAATGCTTACACTCGGATTCTAGTTTGTCAGGAAGATTTAGATCATGTTTTAGGGTTTATTAAAGTCTCGGATTTATTAACTCAATCCCTATCCGGTAATCCCTTAGATTTAACTACAAGTTTACGTCGTCCGTTATTTATTCCTGAAACCACTTCTGTTTTAAAAATTTTAGAATTATTTAAACAGGGAGAAACCCATTTTGCTGTCGTTGTTGATGAATATGGCGTAATTCAAGGATTAGTAACTTTAAATGATATTCTCATGGAATTAGTCGGTGATATGCCCTCCTGGGATAATCCCGAAGAACCCCAGAAAGTGCAACGAGAAGATGGATCTTGGTTGTTAGATGGAATGTTGCCCGTCGAAGAATTTTTTGATTTATTTGATTTAGAAAATTTATTAGAAGAATCAGAAGGAAACTATCACACCGTCGGGGGATTTGTGATTACTCAGTTAGGGCGGATTCCGGCTGCTGCTGACCATTTTGAATGGCAAAATTTACGCATAGAAGTGATGGATATGGATGGCAACCGCGTTGATAAAGTATTAATTGTGCCTCCGGCTCTGAATAAAAATAATCAGCTTATTGAACCTTGAAAAAAAATTATTCTCTTCATTAAGCTAGAATTTTGGAAATTTGCGATCGCTATAACCAAAAGCAGGTTAGTGTTTAAAATTTCTTTGTGTCTTTGTGGTTAAATCAATCTTTTATGCTGTAGTTTTAGATTATTTATGATGAAAAAATCCCTATCTAAAATCTTGCTATTATTGTTCTGTTGGACAATTGTACCATTATTTTTAGTGGAAATATTAATGATTGTCCTCGAACCCCAGTTATCCCAAGGACTGTATCAATATGATCCCGATTTAGGGTTTAAAATTCGTCCCTACGCCAATGGAAATAATCAATTTGGGTTTAATGATCGAGATTATCCCCTACAAAAAGAACCGGGGAAATATCGAATTTTAATTCTGAGTGATTCCTTTAATTGGGCGGGGGGAAAAGAAGGAAACTATACCGCTTTATTAGAACAGAAATTTGCCCAATATTATCAAAATTCTCAAGTTGAAGTGATTAATACTGGATACCCCGGAACCCACACGGGGGAACAATTAGCCCTGTTAAAAAAATATGCCCTAGAATATCGTCCTGATTTAGTCATATTAGGTTTTTTTGTTGGTAATGATTTTATTGATGCTAAACCTAACCGCAAACGGATTATTGTTAATGATATTTATATTGATATTGATAAACGCAAGGAGTTAAAATTATTCGGTTATCCGATTATTAATCAATCTCGTTTGTTACTCTTTATTAAACAAAAATATAAAGTATTTCAGGAAGCCCAAAAAGCTCAAAAACAATCAATTTCACCCTATCAAGTACAATTTGTGATTAATCCGGCTGAACCGGAAAAATCCCCCGGTATTTTATCCCTAGAAACCTTTCTAGCGACGGAAAAGACCCGCTTAGACTTTTGTAAACGTCAAGATTTGCAAAAAGGGGTTTGGAATGGTAATATCAATTACATTCTCCAAAGTATTGACGAAATGAATCGGCTGTTAAAACAACAAAATACTCAGTTTATTGTTGCCATATATCCCGATGAGTTTCAAGTCAATCCTAATTTATTAAATCAAATTCAGGAAAAACATGACTTAAATTTATCAAAATATGACCCAAACTGTATGCAGAATATTTTAATTCCCCATCTGCAATCCCAACAAATTAGTTATATAGATTTCCGCCCCCGGTTTCAAGCTGAACAAAAACAACGTCCCTTATACTTGTTACAAGAACCTCACTGGAATTCAGCCGGAAATCAACTGGCTGCGGAAATATTATTTGAGAATTTAATCCCCAAAACTAATCAATTTTTTAAACTTTTTCCCCCTTCTTCCAATAAAATTTAAAATGCAAAAAATCAAACTGAAAGCTTTTACTCAAATTCTCGGACAAACTGCATTAATCGCTTTAATTACGTTTGTCATGTCCGAAATAACCCTGAGAATTTATAATAAAATTAATCCTAGTTTTGTTTTTTATGATTCTTCCTATAACCGTTTTCGAGGAAAAGCCAACGCCCCCGACTATGATTTTAAGTTAAATTCCCAAGGTTTTAAAGATTTAGAATTTACCGTAGAAAAACCTGCGGAAACCCACCGAATTTTAGGGATAGGAGATTCCTTCGCCTATGGTGTTGTTCCCTATCAATATAATTATTTAACGCTTTTAGAAAAAAAATTAAATAAATCCGGTAAAAAAACTGAAGTGATTAATATGGGAATTCCCGGTATGGGGCCAAAGGATTATTTATATCTTTTAGTGAATGAAGGATTAAAATTAAATCCAGACCGAATTGTTTTATCCTTCTATATGGGCAATGATTTTTTAGATAATTCTATGACCGCCCACCTGAGAAAAGAGGAAAATTCCTATGTTATTGCTCTAATTAAATCTTTAATTAAACTTCAAAGCCATTATCAAGGTACATTCATCAACCCGGTGCTTAAATATGACGATAACCAACCGAGCATTGATAGTCCTAAATATCTGCAAGATACGGTTAGCAAAAGTAATATGTTTGTACGAAATCCCCCGGATGATATCTTTAAAGGTTTTTTAGAAGATGCGATGCAGGATTTAATTAAAATTAAAGAAATTGCCGATTCTCAAAATATCCCTTTAACAATTGTGATTATTCCTGATGAAGTTCAAGTTAATTCACAATTTCAACAGCAAGTAAAAACAGCTTTTGATCCTAATGATCCGAATTTATTGGATTTTGAACTTCCTAACCGAATGTTAACAGAACGTTTACAACAGGCTAATATTGATTATTTGGATTTATTACCGAGTTTTGTCGCCGCTTCTAAAATAACTCGCCTCTATAAACCCAATGATACTCACTGGAATATCGCCGGAAATAGTTTGGCGGCGGAATTAATTAGTCAACATCTAAAAGCGATCGCTGATTAAATAGATTTCGCGGATTTCACAGATTTATCTTTCAGATTATGCAATGTAGTAGGCTCTTTAGGGCCTCCGTATTTTATTGTTTCAGTCCCCTTGTCTCCATGCACAAGTAAACGTTTCAATTCTTTACAAGAATCCTCCGTTATCGGGTTGTTAGACTGGTGAGGACTCTGATTAGGAAGTGCTAAAGCACAACGATTAGGAAGTGCTAAAGCACAACAACGATGACTGAGTTTTAAAAAACAATACTTCTAATTTTTTCAGCTAAATTATCCGCCCGTTGAGGAATATAAAAATCATGATTTCGGAGAAGTACCCCGACACGGTTAAACGTCTCAATACATAAATTCAAGCGTTGTTTATATTCTAAAAAAGTCATATTTTCGATATATTGAAATAACTCCCCAGGACAGGAAAAATCAGAATAGTCTAAAAAACTATTGGCAGAAAAATCTTGATAAATAGTTGCATCTTTTCCCCCATAATAAATTGGTAAACATCCTGCAATAATGGCATCCCAAATTTTTTCCGTACAATAATAGGGGGCGATGGTATTCTCAAAACACAGATTAAAATGATAATCTTCGAGAATTTGAAACTTGCGATTTGTCCAGTCCCCATCCCTAGAATTTTCCACAGTTATTCCGGTTTCCCAACCCTTTCCATAAATATCAATTTTCCCTAATTGATGACCTTCTAAAGCAATTTGATTCCGCAAATTATATAAATCAATACTTTTTCCCCCCCGGACTAAAGTTGCAAATCCAGCTATCGGATGTTTTGACATCAAAGCCGCGATTTTCCGATGTTTGGGTCGTCCAAAATCCTCGTCGGTGAAGAATTGCAAGGGTTGACCAAATAGATTTCCCCGCCAAATACAGAGATGATAATTATTAATAAAAACATCTCCTGTATAAATATTCATAATATTAATTTCCACGCCTTCCAGATTAACTTTAGACTCGAAATTAAGATCAAAACGGGGTTCTTCCGTATATAACAAGTATTTTTTTTGCTGTTTATATTGACGGGCAAAACTTTCTAAAATAACCAAATATTGAGAAATAATAATATCGGCTTCCATTTGATCTTCTGTAACCTCAATTCCCTGTTCTTGAATTCGGGAAAAAACCTGTTTTTGATACCCAGAAGATAAACAATTAAGCATACTATATAACCCTGGGTCAGCTTGAAAAATCTTGATAATTTTCCGATCTGAATTATGACTGATCTCCGAGAAATTAATACTTTGCCATTGAATTAACATCTCTCGCAAATAGTTATGGGGAGGATAGAGAATAGCCCCTTCAAAAGTTAATAATTGATTATAATAGTTTAAGGCTTGATGCCATTGACCTAATTTAATATAAGCATAGCCTAAATTCTGGTAACAATCAATTAAATCCGGCTTTAATTCTATAGCTTTTAGGTAATTCGCGATCGCATTTTCCCATTGACCATCTTGAAAATAACTATAGCCTAGCCCATAGTAAGTCCAGAAAAAATTCGGCTGTAATTCTAAGGCTTTTAAATAATTATTAATCGCCGCTTCCCAGTTTTGCTGTTGATAATATTGCCGACCTGAATTAATATAATATTCAAGGGTAAGTTCCGATCGCGATTCATCATTAGGACTCATAGACTCAAATTCCTGTTCATCTCAAAAATTATAATCTTCTTCGTGTCTTAGTGCCTTTGTGTTTCTCCATCAAATCAATAAAAAACAACCCCTATCCGGGGTTGCTACTTACCTAAAATCCGGTTAAATTACAATTTAGTGCCACACTCAGGACAGAAATTATTACTGCCCACATTTTTTGCGCCACAATTGTTGCAATAAACTAACTCAATGGTTTCTAACTTTGTCCGCTCGGGTAAACCAATCATTTGAGCATTGCTCTTACCGGGAGCGACCATCGGATAGCAGTTTTCATCCCGTTTCACCTGCACATCCATTAATACCGGGCCCTCAAAAGCCAACATTTCGGCGATCGCATCCTTCAAGTCCTCCCGGCGGGTGACTTGCATCCCCTTGACCCCGTAGGCCTGGGCTAACATCACAAAGTCAGGCATTCCCGCCTGCATATCAGAAGAAGAATAACGCTCGCCATAGAAGGTTTCTTGCCACTGACGCACCATGCCTTGCCAACCATTGTTGATAATCACGGTTTTAACATTAATCCCATATTCAGCCAGAGTTCCTAACTCCTGAATATTCATCTGAATACTGGCATCCCCAGCCACACAGATCACCTGTTCATGGGGGAGGGCCGTTTTTGCGCCCATGGCTGCCGGCATTCCATAACCCATTGTCCCTAACCCGGCGCTGGAAATCCATCGTCGCGGGCCATTTTTCAGGAATTGAGCCGCCCACATTTGGTGTTGTCCCACATCCGTTGTGAAATAAGCATCGGGAGCCATTTTCCCCAAAGTATCGATTACCTCTTGGGGCGACAGAGAATCCTGATAAATCGGCACAACCAGGGGATAATCTTCCCGCCAGCGTTGAATTCGTTGTAACCATTGGGCCGTTTTTTGCTGGGTTTCCGTTGCTCCGACCGTTTCCTGACATCGACGCAATAAATCTACTAACACCTGTCTAACATCCCCAACAATGGGAACTTCCGGGGCGCGATTTTTCCCAACTTCCGCCGGATCAATATCAATATGGATCACCTTGGCACGGGCGGCAAATTCATCAAGTTTCCCCGTCACCCGGTCATCAAAACGGGCGCCCACGGCAATTAACAAATCGCATTCCGTCACCGCAAAATTAGCATAGGCCGTGCCGTGCATTCCCAACATTCCCACCGATAGGGGATGGGTTTCATTAAACACGCCCTTACCCATCAGGGTTGTGGTCACGGGCAGATTAAACAGTTCGGCTAATTCTTGGATTTCCCGGTGGGCTCCGGCCGCAATTGCTCCGCCTCCCACATAGAGTAATGGTTTTTCGGCTTGCCGAATTAATTTAATGGCTTGATTAATTTGGCGGCTATTTCCTTTCACCGTTGGCCGATATCCGGGTAAGGTGACTTCCCCAGGATTAACGGGAATATAATCAAATTCTTCTAAACCTACATCTTTAGGAATATCAACTAATACCGGGCCAGGACGTCCACTACTGGCAATATGGAACGCCTCGGCAATAATTCGAGCCATCTCTTTCGGGTCACGCACCACATAGGAGTGTTTGACAATCGGCAGGGTGATCCCATAGATATCCGTTTCCTGGAAGGCATCCGTCCCAATAGACGACCGGGGCACCTGTCCGGTAATCACCACCATCGGAATCGAGTCCATTTGGGCCGTAGCAATGCCCGTCACTAAGTTGGTGGCTCCAGGGCCAGAAGTCCCAAAACAGACCCCGACTAGACCCGTTGCCCGGGCGTAACCATCGGCGGCATGGGCGGCTCCTTGTTCATGACGCACCAGGATATGTTTTAAATCCCCCGTGGCTTCAAAGCGGTAGAGTTCATCATAAATGGGCAAAATTGCTCCACCGGGATATCCGAAAATGTGTTTGACGCCATGGCGTTTCAAACTGTCCATCAGTGCGTAAGCACCCGTTGCCCGTTTTGCAGCTATTTTAGTTTTTAGTTGCACAGTAATTCCTCGAACTGTGTTTAAGTTGACTGGGGTGGGTTTTTCAATTAGTGTATTGACACTAAAATTTGATTTTGATTAACCCGCCCGTAGATAGTTTTTTTATTTTAAAAGTTACCAAGCTCTCAGGCCCGAGAGACTGCCACTTTTAACAAGACTTTACAATATCAATGAAATTGTTAAGGGTGTTGGGATTTTTCCGGGAAATTTAGATAGATTTTCTAGGGAGTCCATCTATCAATTCTTAAACCCTCATCTTAACTTTTCAAAGTATGGTAGAATCTCTGGTGGATTTGGGGCGAGTTCCGCGCTTTTCCCTTGTTCTCTAGTCAGATCGGATCAATTTGAGATCAAGATGTTAGGCTGAGTCAACCCTGATTCCATTTAGGGGATAAATTGTAGCATATTTTACAAATAATTGTCTCTCGGCGGTGATATCAAAAGATAGAATGCTAAGTGACGACTACAAGAAATACTTAACTTGAGGAGTGAGGATCTTGAAGAAGATAGAAGCAATTATTCGGCCTTTTAAGCTTGATGAGGTTAAAATCGCCCTGGTCAATGCAGGTATTGTGGGGATGACGGTTTCTGAAGTCAGAGGTTTTGGACGTCAGAAGGGTCAAACGGAACGTTACCGGGGTTCTGAGTACACTGTTGAGTTCCTACAAAAACTCAAAGTTGAAATCGTTGTCGAAGATAGTCAGGTTGATATGGTCTTGGATAAAGTCATTACTGCCGCTCGTACAGGGGAAATCGGTGACGGCAAGATCTTTATCTCTCCAGTGGAGGAAATTATCCGAATTCGGACTGGAGAAAAAGACTTAGAAGCTATTTAAGTTTTTTTTGACAAAACTGGGGATACGGCTTTGTCGTATCCCACTTTTATTCAAAATCTTTCTTTTTTCAGCAGAAAACAAGCCACAATAATGCCAATCATCGCCAAAAATGCCATCGGGTAAAACACATAGGTGTATGTGCCAAATAAATCTCGAATCCGACCCGTCGCCAAGGTTCCAATCAAAGCACCAACCCCATAAGCTGTAAAGACAATCCCATAGTTTTGAGCATATTGTTCTGGATTAAAAAAACCCAGGGTGATAGTGGGGGCCATGGCCAACCAACCGCCCAGACAAAACCAAAATAGACAGAAGGCAATCAGGTAGTTACCCACTTGTCCTGTCTCGGCGTTGACCATTAATATACAGGCGATTAAAATTAACACATAGGACAAAATAGCAATATAGTGAGGCTTAAACCGATCAACTAACCAACCGAACAATGGACGACTTACCCCATTAAATAGGGCGAATAAGGAAACACTACTAGCCGCCAGGGTCGGGTCAATATTAATAATTTCCTCTCCGACTGTACTAGAAATACCGATCGCACTCAAACCCACTAAAGTGCCGATCACATAGCAAGTCCACAGTCCATAAAATGAGCGACTCCGCAACAAATTCTTAGGGTAAGATGAGGCTGATATCGATGTGGAATTTCCCATATTTGGTCGAGGATGCCAGCCCTGGGGTGGCAATTTCATAGTCAAGGAAATGGCTAAAATGATCAATATAAAGGCAATACCGAGAATCCGTAGGGTGGGTCGAACGGTGTAGATATTGATTAGTTGGTTGGCGAGGGGAGCGGTGATTAAGGGGGAAAGTCCAAAGCCAATAATCGTCAACCCTACAGCCAATCCTTTTTTATCAGGAAACCACTGGGATACTACCACCATCGGCACACCATAGGCAATACCGACCCCAATGCCAGCAATAACTCCGTAGGTGAAGACTAGCGTTGTCACATTGGTAGCAAAACTAGAAAGAATATAACCTAAACCGACGATCATCCCGCCGGCTGCGGTCATCACACGAGTACCAATCCGAGGAATATAAAAACCGGCTATCGGCATGGTAGCCGCATAAAAAACTAAAATAAATGTGAATGGCAATAGGCTGGCACTGGCACTAATTCCCAGTTCTTTTTCCAAGGGAGTTCTAAAAATACTCCAGGAATAGACACTACCTAAGCACAGTAGAATAGTCATCCCCAAAGGTATTAAAAGCCATCTACCTCGATCTGCCGGTACTCCCAGGATGTTTGTCTTTGTTTCATGATTATTGGTTATGTTCATATCTGAAAAGATGAAAATTTCATCAAGTCTACAAAATAGCAATCCTATGGAGTTGTGTTCCAAATTCCTGATCACAAGGGAACAGGTAATGGGTAATGGGTAATGGGTAATGGGTTATACTTGATAATACTGGATAATACTTGTGGCTGTTTGATGTCAGTATTGAAATGTTACAACCTATTTACGATTGCTAAGTAGTCCTATTCAAAGTTTTTATTGTCTATAATTTGCGCTCTCAAATAATGTTTGCAGTTGGGGTAGAATCCATTGGAAAGCCTGACCCCGGTGGGAAATTTGATGTTTTAAGGTGGCGGGCATTTGGGCAAAGGTCATCTCAACTTCGGGAACGTAAAAAATTGGGTCGTAACCAAAACCCCCGGTTCCCAGGGGTTTCTGTGTGATTGTTCCCTGACAAACTCCTTGATATTCTAGGGCAATGGAACCATCGGGACGGGCGATCGCCACAGCACAGATGAATTTGGCCCGGCGGTTCGGGTGATCTCCGAGTTCCTTCAGCAGTCGGATAATTCTTTCGGCTTCGGTGGGAGCGTAACGGGCTGAATACAGTCCCGGTGATCCGTTTAAGGCTTCTACAGCCAATCCTGAATCATCAGCGATCGCCCATTCTCCTGTGGCGACTGCGACTTGGGACGCTTTTAAGGCTGCATTTTCAAGAAAGGTTTTCCCGGTTTCTTCTATTTCTAAATCTTTGGGTTTAAGTTGCAAATCAATCTCTAAATCCTCCAAATAAGCCTGTATTTCCTGAAGTTTACCTGGATTCCCGGTTGCCACAATTAATATTTTTTGGGTCATTTTTAATTATTAGATATTATTTAATTATTAGATATTATCGTAGTAAGCCCTTCAGGGCTATAGCACTACGCATTACTGTTAGGACACTCCTAAATCCTGAAACCATTTCGCAGCTTACTGTTCCCTGTTCCCTGTTCCCTGTTCCCTAGCGCTATAACAGGTGCGTGCGAGAGACTATACACGCACCCTGGGGCATCCAATTAAAACTGATTTGCCCAATCCTTAGCCCAGGCCAGGGTTTCGTTAACCTTGTCTATGTTGGGAGCTTCACAATAGAGACGTAAAACGGGTTCTGTCCCACTAAAGCGAATTAATAACCAACGACTATCGGCCAGACGGTATTTATAACCATCCACAGTTAAACAATCAACCACAGGCTGTCCGGCAATTTCCTGTAAGGGGTGAGTTTGGAGTTGTTCTACCAGCCGCGATCGCACCTCCATCCCCGCCAAAGGTAAATCAATCCGATCATAGGCCGAATCAAAGCCCGTTTGTGCCTGTAATCGTTGATAGGTTTGGGTCGGATCTTCCCCCGACTGTACCATCGCTTCTAAGACATATAAAGCCGATAACAAGGCATCCCGTTCAGGAATATGGGTTCCATAGCCCACTCCCCCCGATTCTTCACCCCCGACTAAAACTTCAGTGGTTAACATCCGATCGGCAATATATTTATAACCGATCGCCGTTTCATACAAAGATAAATTGAATAATTGAGCAATTCGAGGAATTAAATCAGAACCACTTACAGTTTTAACAATTTCTCCCGTAAATCCGCGACGAGTAGATAAATGTTCAATTAATACGGGAATTAAAATCTGAGAACTGAGAAAATTACCCTTTTGATCAACAGCAGCAATGCGATCGCTATCCCCATCAAACACAAATCCAATGGCTAAACCCCCATTAGAAAAGCGATGGGATTCTAATTGTTCAAACAATTTAGGAATATAACGGGGTAAAGGTTCCGGTGCGCCCCCGCCAAAATAAGGATCACGATCGGTATTAATTTCGTGAATATTATCTCCCAATAATTGAGTTAATCCTCCGGTGGCTGCTCCGTGCATGACGTCAGCAAAAACCGTTAATTTTCCTTGATTAACGGCTGCTTGAATCGCCCCAATGTCCACCTTAGAACGGAGAGTTTCACAATAACTTGGCCAAGGATCAAACCGTTCTAAGGTTCCGGGGGGAGTCTCAAAAATTGGGGGTTGATCTAATAAGGCTTCGATTTGTTGGGTGATTTCTGGCCCCACCGAACCGCCAAAAGCCCCTTTAACTTTTAGACCTAAATATTTTCCTGGGTTATGACTAGCCGTTAACACAATCGCCCCTAAAGCCTTTTGTTGATGGGCGATTAACGAAAATGCCGGAGTTGGAGCATAGGTTTGACTCAGTTTGACATCAAAGCCAGCAGCTTGTATGGCTTCGGCCGCACATTGGGCAAATTCCTCCGCTAAAAAACGCCGATCATGGCCCACAATAATTGTCCGGCTTCGGGTACTTTCTCCGTAGGTTTGATAGAGAATTTGAGCAGCAATGGGGGCGACTAAAGCCACTCGTTCAAAGGTAAAGTCCGCAGCAATTACACCGCGCCAGCCATCGGTTCCAAACTTAATGGGTTGAGGGATCATGAATTTTCAACGTTAAAAGGGAACTAAGAACTAAGAATTAAGAATTAAGAATTATAGCTTTTCGGCTTTTTCCAGCATAAGTTAAATATCTCTTAATCCTCAATCCTACATTCTTAATTCAGGATTAATATCCCTAGTTCGTTAGAAAAATGCGGGTTGGTGACGAATCAAATTCAAGAATTCTTCACGGGTTTTCTGTTCGTCTTGGAATACACCGACCATGGCGCTGGTGACTGTCCAAGACCCGGGTTTTTGCACCCCTCGCATTGCCATACACATATGGGTAGCTTCCATGACAACGGCCACCCCTTGGGGTTCCAGGACTGTTTTAACCGCTTCAGCTATTTGGCGAGTTAGACGTTCTTGAACTTGTAAACGACGGCTGTACATTTCCACAATTCGAGCCAGTTTGCTTAATCCAATCACTTTTTGATTAGGAATATAGGCAACGTGCGCCCGACCCATGAAGGGTAACATATGGTGTTCGCACATACTGAAAAAAGTAATATCGCGCACAAGCACCATTTCTTCATGGCCTTCGTCAAAAATCGCTCCATTCACCAATTCTTCCAGGGATTGATTATAGCCACTGGTGAGAAAGCGCATGGCTTCAGCTACCCGTTTGGGGGTTTTGAGTAACCCTTCGCGTTCGGGATCTTCACCCACCCCTAAAAGCATGGTGCGAACCGCCCCCATCATTTCTTCATCACTCACCTCTATCGAGGGTTGGGAGAGGGTGCTTTGACTATAGGATAAGGTGCGATCAGGTCGAATTGAAAACCCAGTCAGGTCTTCATTTTTGACGCCACTGGTGTTTGGTGAAATAGTCATCAGAAAAAAGGTTTAGAAACAATAGATTTGAACGGTTTTAAAATCGATACTTAGAACGATTCAAAACGTGCCGACACTGGGCATTAGGGTTAATTCTTCAATAACCGCAACGCTTGGTAATAATGCGACATAGAGAATTGACTCGGCTACAATCTCCGGTGTCAGCATGGCAGAGCGATCAAAGTCAGCGTTAACGGTTTCGCTATCCCAAATAGGAGTATTCACAGAACCAGGACAGAGGGCTGTCGCCCGAATTCCATTGGCCCGTTCCTCCATATTCAGGGTTTTGGAAAGAGCCATCAAACCAAATTTGCTGACGCAGTAGGCCCCCCAATTGGGAAAAGCCTGTAGACCCGCAATGGAGACAATATTAATAATGGTTCCACTTCCTTGATCTCGCATCCCAGGCAAAACTCCTTTGATACACTGGAATACGCTGGTGAGATTTAAGTCGATGACCTTTTGCCAATCGGCTAGGGAGGTTTCGATTAAGTGTCCGGTGTATCCCATCCCGGCGTTGTTCACGAGGATGTTCACCGGGCCAAAAGCAGCCACAATAGTATCGATTTGTGCATGGACTTGTTCAACCTTCGCCAAGTCAAGGGGAAAAGCTTTCGCCTCCACTCCCAAATTTCGGGCTTCTGCGGCTACGGCCTCTAAGCGATCCTTTTGGCGACTGACTAATGCAACGTCAATCCCGGCTTTTGCAAAGGCCAGGGCTGTTGCCCGACCAATTCCGCTACTAGCTCCTGTGATCAAGGCTCTTTTCTGCATGGGAGAAGTCATGTACCTGTTAAGTTGTCTCCAAGGGGACTAAAACTGATGTGACAAATCGATCAACTGCTGAACCTGAGAAATGTGTAAAGATTTGTTACTCTTGTCAGTATATCATCAAAGGCATTAAGGATTTAGGATTCTCGGTGAATCCTTCCCAACTTCAAGGAACTCAACTTTTTTTTCCCGCCAGGTTTTGGAGATTAACGGCAACTTGGTTGATTTCTTGAACGCTACCACGGGTTTCCCTAATTCCTAAGACGCTTTGTTGAGTCCCTTGGTTGATCTGGTTCATGGCGGTGACGAGTTGTTCCACTGCTGTTGCTTGTTGTTGAGAAGTTAAGGCAATTTCCTGATTAATCATCATGACATGATTAATTCCATTAAACAACCTTTCCAGGGCCGTAGCGGTTTGTTTCGATAATTCAATCCCCTCGACGGCGTTTTGTTTGCCCGATGCGGTCACAGAAACCGTTGTTTGCAGAGATTTTTGAGTTTCGGTAATTAAATGATTAATTTGAGTCGCAGAATTTTTACTTTGGTCAGCTAATTTGCGAATTTCTCCGGCGACGACGGCAAATCCTTTCCCATATTCTCCGGCTCTCACCGCTTCAACAGAAGCATTCAACGCTAACATATTGGTTTGATTAGCTAAATCAGTAACTAAGTTAGTAATTATACTAATTTGATTCATTTGCTCATCTAAACCCGTCATCTTATTAGAAATTTGTTCTACTGTAGATTGCAAGGCAGAAATTCCGACTAAAGTTTTTTGAACCAGTTTTTTATTTTCTTCAGAAATATCAGCCACTTCAATAGCATTATTAGCCGCGAGTTTTGCCTTTTCCGCCGACTGGCGAGAAGACGACCCTAATTCATCAATAGTCGTTGTAGTTTCATTCACCGCCGCCGCCTGTTGAGCAGTAATTCGTTCTTGTTCTTCGATAGTGGTGGCAATTTGACTAGAAGAATTAGCGATCTGATTAATACTATTTAGAATCGTAATAATCCCTCGACTTAAAACTTTTCCTAATATCAAAGCCAGGGTAGGACAAACAATAATCGCTACTATCATCAAAAAACCAATGGTTTTAACATCATTAATAGCTTCTTGTTTAGTTAATTCACCCAATTTATTATTTATTTCTAAAACTTGTAAAAGAGATTGCTCTGCTAGGTAATATCTTCTACCATTTTCATGATCAATTTTATCTAGTTCTAGCCTTAATTTTAAAGCTGCTTCTACTTTGTCGAGTTCAGCGCGATCAACGTTTTTTTGATCTTTTAAAAGCAGTAAACTGTTCCAAGGGTTAGTTATGCCTAATTGATTATATTTGGCTTCTAACGCTAAATAATCTTCGTGGGACTGAATCCATTGCTTCCAATCAATTAAAAACTGTGCATAGCTGTTTTTTTCGGCTTCGGTTTGTTCGGTTTTTTCGTATTCTTCAAATCCCTGCTTAATTTGTGACCACGCCTTTTCAATGCGGTTTAATTCTTGTTCTCGTTCTTGTTCTGTTAATAAAGGATTGATTAATAACCGTTCTGCGGATTGGATTTGGGTTTGTCCTTCATTGATTTTATTTAAACCCCTAATACTGGGAATTACAGTATAACCCAGGGTTTCAATCTGCCTATTCAGACGGGAAACTCCATAGAAACCGAGAAGAACAATAGCAAATACCAGGGCAAAAAACGAACCACTAATTTTAACTTCTAAAGGAATTTTATTAGTCATATTTTCAAATGTTTGGGTTCGTTAAATGCTGCCTTTTATTCCCTGGTATTATTGTTGATTTAAACCTTGGCTTCAGCAAATACTCCAATATTTCTAAATTTCTGATAGCGCATGGTTTGACGCTGACTAGAGGTTAAAGCCAAAAGTTCTTCTAAAGATTGAAGTAAGGCTTTTTTCAGCAGTTCTGCGGCTTTCAAAGGGTTGCTGTGGGCTCCTCCCTCGGGTTCGGGTACGACTTCATCAATAATGCCTAATTGTTTAAGATCTTTGGAGGTGATTTTCAAGGCTTGGGCGGCTTGGGGGGCTTGACCTGAATCTTTCCACAAAATGGCGGCACAGGCTTCGGGGGTAGCTACGGTATAAACCGAATGTTCTAACATTAGCAGTTTTTCACCGACACCAATGCCTAATGCTCCACCGGAACCGCCCTCCCCAATCACCGTACAGATAATCGGAACCTCTAAATCAAACATTTCTCGCAGGTTATAGGCGATCGCTTCTCCTTGGCCTAATTTTTCGGCGTCCACTCCCGCCCACGCCCCCGGAGTATCAATAAAGGTTATGATCGGCATCCCAAAACGGTTAGCGTGTTCCATCAGTCGCATCGCTTTCCGATAGCCTCCAGGGGCGGCCATACCGAAATTTCGAGCCACATTATCTTTAGTATCCCGTCCTTTCTGATGACCGAGGATAACTACGGGTTGTCCCCCCAAACGGGCTACACCGCCCACTAATGCTGGATCGTCATAGCCTCGGCGATCACCATGGAGTTCCATCCATTCATCGGTCATCGCTTGTACATAATCTAGGGTACTCGGCCGACGGGGATGGCGGGCCAGTTGTAGCCGTTGTAAGGGGGATAAACCACTAAAAATTTCTTGTCGCAGTTGGCTGGCGCGGGCTTCGAGTTGTAGGATTTCATCGGAGACATCCACACCATTTTCATTCGCTAACTGACGAATTTGGTCAATTCGGCTTTCTAGCTCAACTAGAGGCTTTTCAAAGTCCAGGAGAATCGGTTTTCGATTAGAATTAGCCACACTCAAAATTACTGTTACACAGGATGAATATTATTTTTAGTATTTTATCGGAAATTGACACTCTCAGGTCTAAATATACTCTCGTTTATGGCCTCCCATGTTTTTTTTATGAGTTTTATCAGTCAAATACTTAAATTGAGCATATATAGAAATCCGTGCCGAGGTTGCTGTATTTTACCCATATCACGAATTGCTATATATCTTTACTCTGATCAACTAGATAGGGATTAGGGGATTAGGATTCCAACTTCTAACTCCTTTTTATCCCTTAAAGCTAGTTGATCTAATTGTTTCCAAACTTCCTGTAATAAAGCATCTAAACCGATTCCAGCCACGGCGGAAATCATAAAAATAGGGCTGGGATTTAACTCTTGCAATTGAGAGGCGAGGGCTTGAATTTCTGAACTTTCAGTATCGACCGCATCGACTTTATTAAAAGCCACAATTTGAGGACGTTCTCCTAATCCTCTCCCATAAGCTTTTAATTCCTCTTGAATAGTATGATAATTGCCAATCGGGTCACTATCGGTAATATCAATTAAATGTAATAAAACCCGAGTTCGTTCAATATGTCGCAGGAATTCGTGACCTAGCCCCGCCCCTAAATGGGCGCCTTCAATTAACCCCGGAATATCAGCAAAAACCGTCCCGTCTCCCGTGGGTTTTCTGACCACTCCCAAGTTAGGAATTAAGGTGGTAAAGGGATAATCGGCAATTTTAGGACGGGCTGCGGATAAGGCGGAAATTAACGTGGATTTTCCAGCATTAGGTAAACCAATAATTCCGACTTCTGCTAATAATTTTAATTCTAATCTTAACCGTCGGTTTTCTCCTTCTAATCCGGGTAAAGCATATTCAGGAGCGCGATTTCGGTTACTTAAAAAAAATTTATTTCCTAAACCGCCTTTACCTCCGGCTGCAACACAAAACTGTTGATTTTTTTCTACTAAATCCCCTAATATTTCATCGGTATTAGCATCATAAACTACTGTTCCCAATGGCACTTGAATAAAACAATCTTCTCCATGTGCCCCGGTCATGTTTTTCGGGCCGCCTCGCTTGCCATCATCGGCTTTAAATTTGTGGTTATAGCGAAAATCTAAGAGGGTTTGGAGGTTTTCAACCGCAACTAATATAACCGAACCTCCTTTCCCGCCATTGCCTCCGGCTGGCCCTCCGGCGGGAACATATTTTTCCCGTCGAAAAGCAACGACTCCATCGCCTCCTTTTCCGGCTTCGACTTCAACTTCAACCTGATCAATAAATTGCATTTTATTTGATTTGAAATGAGTAGGATCTGGGAACATCCCATGCCCCCTTTTTTCAGGGGGTTATAGGGATCTGAACCATTGCTAAAAATATGGATTTTTAGCTCCGATTTGCCTGGAAATAATAATAAGTTGCCATCGGAACTACCGTTGCCACGATTAACAAGACCGCTACTATAATTGTAGCACTGGTATCGTCGGTTTCTTCGGCCGATTTAAAGGTGCTTTCCACACTAATATTATCTTGTTCTATGGGCGGGCCGGGATCGGGTTCTCCCGATAAAACAGTAGAGATGCGATCGTCTGCTGCAATAAACGCCTCATTATATTTATCTCCTTTCCGAAGGGGATATTTTAGGGTTTTTTCAACCACACTTTCAGCTATTTCATCGGTTAATAAGGATTTGGTTTTTTCTCCTGTTTGGATCGCGGCATTATTAGTTAGTAAATCCAAAACTAATAGGGTTTGATTGGCTGCAACTTCAGGGGTCGGAAACCATTTTTGAAAGACTTTTTCAGTAAAAGTTTCAATGGTTTCTCCATAATCTAAACGGCGAATAGTTAAAAACCGAACTTCATATCCGGTTTTTTTAGCTAACTCAGATAAACTATTACTTAAACGTCCTTGCGTACTGCGGCTAAGAACACCATCAAGCTCCACAACCCAGGTTTGATCACCGGAGGATACGGTAGGAACTTGATAAACTCCCGTGGCTAAAGCAGGAGTTGCTGAAAATCCTAGGATTAATGTTAAAATCAAGGAAATTACTAATCCTGGTAATAAGTTTCCCCGATTTAATATTCTTTTAAGCTGTTGTATCATGGTCAAAAGTGATGATATAAGTACAGTCTTGGGTGATATTAACTATACAAGATCATGGGGGTAAGTTGACGGTTGAGCGGTTGACGATGAAGACGGGTGAAAAATCCTATTTGCCAAAACCCAGATCCCTAACCTATTGTCAATGCCACCGCAACCATGAACAATGAACTTAGAACTGATCTCTCCCCTATCACCTTATGTCAAGTCTGTTTGATGTTGAACATCTGAGGGTCGCCTATCCCCACTCCCGATCTTCTCAAATTTGGGCGGTTGATGATGTCTGCTTTTCCCTACAACCGGGAGAACGTCTGGGACTGGTGGGGGAGTCCGGTTGCGGAAAATCCACCATTGGCCGGGCGGTGATGCGGTTGTTACCCACCACCAGCGAAATTGAAGGACAGGTGCGGTTTGAAGGACAACCGGTATTTGGGATGGATGAAAAACGGTTGCAAAAGTTTCGCGGGGAGGCGGTGGCGCTGGTTTTTCAAGACCCCATGACTCGCCTTGACCCGTTGATGACCATTGGTAATCATTGTTTAGAAACTCTCAAAGCCCATCGCCCTCAATTATCCAATTCCCAAGCTAAAAATAAAGCATTAGAAGTATTAGAATCGGTAAAAATTCCCGCTAACCGTTGGTCACAATATCCCCATGAATTTAGTGGGGGAATGCGTCAAAGAGTTGCGATCGCTTTAGCTTTATTACTTGACCCGAAATTAATTGTAGCCGATGAACCCACCACCAGTTTAGATGTGACGGTTTCGGCTCAAATTTTACAGGAATTAACTCGACTTTGTGAACAACGGGGAACGGCTATTTTATTAATTTCCCATGATTTAGCCATGGTGGGGGAATATTGCGATCGAATTGCGGTGATGTACCAAGGAAAAATGGTGGAAATGGGAGCATCGGAAACGGTGTTTCAAAATCCCCAACATCCCTATACTCAATCTTTGTTAAAGTCAGCTTTACATTTACAGGATATTGAAAATAAAGTGGCTAATCCTGGCTGGGAAACGACTATATCTGCGACTAAACCCTTATTATCAATTAAAGATTTACAACAATATTATACCCTAGAACCCGGATTTATTCAACAACTTTTTTCTAAACAAAAGAAATCGGTGATTAAGGCGGTGGATGGGATTAATTTAGAGTTATATCCTGGGGAAATATTGGGTTTAGTGGGAGAATCCGGTTGTGGAAAAAGTACCCTCTCCCGAACAATTTTACAACTCATTCGGGCGACCCATGGAAGTGTAGAATTTTTGGGCACAGATTTAACTAAATTATCCTCCGAACAAGTCCGAAAATATCGCCGTCAAATGCAGATGGTATTTCAAGATCCCAATGCTTGTTTGAATCCGATGATGACAGTGGGAGAAAGTATTGCTGATCCGCTTTTTATTCATAAATTAGCAACTCCAGAGGAGGCAAAAACCCAAGTTTTAGCCATGTTAGAAAGGGTGGGATTAACACCAGCTACGGAATATTATCAACGGTATGGGGGGGAATTATCGGGGGGACAACAACAACGGGTAGCGATCGCGAGAGCATTAATGACTCGTCCTCAATTATTGATTTGTGATGAACCCGTAAGTATGTTAGATGCGAGTATTCAAGCCCAAGTTTTAGATTTAATGTTAGAACTAAAAGCAGAATTTAATTTAACCTATTTGTTTATTACCCACGATTTATGGGTGGCTCGGTTTTTATGCGATCGGATTGCGGTAATGAACGGCGGTAAAATTGTTGAATTAGGAGAAACAGAATCCATATTTACTAATCCCCAACATCCCTACACCCAAACCCTATTATCCGCTATTCCTTCCCTGGCAAAAACAATACAATAATCATTTGTAGTGAACCCTTCAGGGTTCTATCATTTCGTAGTGAGGCGTTCACGCCTCTATTCTATCTTTTTTAATCACCTAAATTGTTATGAAAAAACTGGTTTTAATTGGTGGAGGACATAGCCATGCGATCGCCTTAAAAAAATTGGGAATTAATCCCTTATCAAATGTTGAATTAACCTTAATTTCCGATGTAGTTAAAACCCCCTATTCAGGAATGTTACCCGGGTATATTGCCGGGTTTTATAGTTTTGATCAATGTCATATTGATTTACCGTCCTTAGCTGAATTTGCTCAAGCTAAACTTTATATTGATTCAGCAATAGGTTTAGATTTAGAAAAAAATCAGGTTATCTGTAATAATAATCCTCCCATTCCCTTTGATATTCTATCTATTGATATTGGTAGCACTCCAACACCCTTAACGATTCCTGGCGCGATCAAATATACGATTCCTGTTAAACCCATTTCTCAATTTTTGCAATACTGGGATCAATTAATTCAGGAAATTAAGCAAAATCCGCAAGAAAAAATGAGATTAGCGATTGTGGGTGGCGGTGCCGGAGGGGTAGAATTAGCTTTAAATATTCATAGCCACCTAACGCAAATTTATCAACAATTTAATCAACCTTTAAATCAGTTAGAATTGCATCTAATTCATAGCGGTAATCGGCTATTATCTGAACGCCATCCTAGTTTAAGTCAAAAGGTAGAAACTATTCTAAAAAATCGTAATATTCATGTACACTTAAATCAAACCGTTAATCAAATTGAGCAGAATCAGGTTAAAATAATTAGCTGTATATCGGGGTTAACCCTAGAATGCGATCGCATTTTTTGGGTAACACAAGCCAGCGCGTCTCCCTGGATTCAACAAACAGGACTCACAACGGATCAAAGAGGATTTATTCTCGTTAATCATTACTTACAATCTATTTCCCATCCTCAAATTTTTGCCGCCGGAGATATCGCTACAATGGTTAATTATCCTCGACCCAAAGCGGGAGTTTTTGCTGTGCGCCAAGGTCAACCTTTATTTGAGAATTTAAAACGAAGTTCACAAGAAAAACCCCTAAAACCCTTTATCCCTCAAAAAGAATTTTTAATTTTAATTGGCACAGGAGATCAAAAAGCGATCGCATCTAAAGGAAGGTTTAATCTGGGGCCATATTCTTTATTTTGGCGATGGAAAGATTATATTGATCAAAAGTTTATGAGACAGTTTAGGACTTAATTTTAAAAATCAAACTATTTTATATAATAAAAAATTTAAAAATTAAATGATAATAATGATGCTAAATTATCATAAATTTTATGATATATTAAATCCATACAAAAGAATATAACAATAAGTTCAAAATAGAGTGAGGTAAACGCTAGAGTGAGCAAATACAAACGTAGTTTAGTAGAACTTCGAGAAAAAGCTGTTTTAAACTGGCCAAAAGAACTACTAGATAAAGCAGGTGAAGCGAGTATTCTTCCTCTATTACTCAAAACACAAGATAAATTTATTAGTATTCTAACTCTTGCTAATTCTGAGCCTGAATCTTGGCAAAAACTTGTTGATCTTTCTCTGGATATGCCAGGAAATCTTTTTCTTAAACATTTAATTGTTTTGAGTGATTTAGGTGGAGAATCTTTAAACAAGTATCCACCTATCACTAAGTATTTTAAAAATAATCGGATGGATTATATATGGAAAACAAAAAAATATTCCTATCAATTCAAGGTTATTTTTAAAAAAGTTCCTTTAACAAATTCTTCATTAAAGGTAGATGGAAAATCTTTAGTTAAAGGATTTCCCTTAAATGATAAAATGCAAGATGTAGTTATGTTGATTTTATATGGAGCTACTGCTTTAAATATTAATCTTCCTGATTCGGAAAAGTTTATGATTGGTAGTTTATTAGGAAAGTCAGACGAAATTCAAAATTTTGTGAAACAAAATTATATTCGAGTAAGTCGGCAAATTAGTGGAGCAACATCAACTAAACTGGGTAGTCTAGCCGAAGACTTTGTTATCCGTGTTTTAAAAGAAGAGCTACCTACTTGTAAAATCAATCCATTCAAACAAATCGAGGGTACAACATTTGATATTGTTGTTTCCACTCCTAATAATAAATTATTTGGCATTGAGGTGAGTTTTCAGTATACAACGAATAGTACAATTGAACGAAAAGCAAGAGAAGCTAAAGACTTAGCAAAATTATTGCATAATGCGGGTCATTTTATTTGTCATGTTATAGATGGAGCAGGTAATATTAACATTAGAGAAAATGCAGTAAGTACAATTTGTAAGTAGGTAGTCATAAATAAAGTAACAATAAGAAGACGGTTTGTTGTTGCGATAGGGCGCATGGGTATGGGCTTAAGCCCAACAACGAACTTTTTTATATGGGCGAATAATTATGACTACCTACTTAGTTCTAGTGATTGTACTGTAGCTTTCTCAAAGGAAGAAATTCAGCTATTAGCCAACTTTATTAGAGACAATTCCTAACATTAGAATGAAAACGATTAAATTCATTGATTTATTTGCTGGAATAGGGGGAATCAGACTTGCTTTTGAAAAAGCAGCTTTCTCGTTAGGATTCCAACCTCAATGTTTACTGAGTAGCGAAATTAATCAAGATTCCAGATGGGTTTATCAAGCCAACTTTAAGGACAATGCTTTAGGTGATATTAGGACAATCGAAAAAGTACCAGAACATGATGTTTTACTAGCGGGATTCCCCTGTCAATCATTTTCTTATGCAGGTAAAAAAGAAGGCTTTGGAGATACAAGAGGAACATTATTTTTTGAAATCATGAGATTAATAGATACAAATAAACCTCAAATTTTAATATTAGAGAATGTACGAGGAATTCAGACTAATGATCAAGGTAAAACCATTCAAACAATAGAATATGAAATCAAAAAAAGAGGCTATAGTTTTCAAATATTTTTATTAAATAGCTGCAATTTTGGTTTGCCTCAAAATCGATTAAGAGCTTACATAATTGCTGTCTTAGGACAATCTCCAAAATTTAATATTATCTCTGATACAGGGCCACAGGATTCTCATTCTTATATGCAGCAACTTTCTCTATTTCACCAAAATCAATTTTCCTGTGTTAAAACAATTTTAGAAGATAATCCCGATCCAAAATATGATTGTTCTCCTATTTTTATTGAACGCTTAAATAACTATTTAAAAGGTGATTTAAAAAGGCTACATGGAAAAAGATTAATTGATTATCGCGGGGGAAACTCCATACACTCTTGGGAATTGGGTTTAAAAGGAGAATGTAGTACCCAAGAAATTGAGTTAATGAATCTTTTTATTTTGAAAAGACGAAATAAAGAGTTTGGAGATGAACAAGATGGGAAACTTTTAACTAAAGATCAAATAGCTACATTTTTTAATTCTCCTAATTTAGATGATCTTCTTCAATCATTAGTCAATAAAAAATATCTTAAAATTATTAATCACCAATATAAACCCGTGAGTGGCAATTTTTCTTTTGAGGTATATAAATTCTTAGATCCTGAATCTATTGCTGTGACCTTAGTAGCGAGTGATGCGAATAAATTGGGTGTTTATCATAATCATCGTGTTCGTCGGATTACTCCCCGTGAAGCGGCTCGCTTACAAGGTTTTCCTGACCATTTTTGTCTACATTATAATGATGACAAGGCTTATGATCAATTAGGAAATTCTGTTAGTGGGACTTAAACAAAAATAAGGAGGGAAATAGATGATAATGATTATAGAGCAAGCAGATAACGTTAAAGAATAACCCATGAAAGAGACAACCCCGGCAGCGATGCCCCCTTGCTTCGATAGATGGTGTGGTCGATTTGACGATATTTTCGGCCATCAAGCCCAAAAACGGGAATTTAGGAACTATTTAGGGGGATTATTGGGAGAAAGTGAGCGAAAAAACCTGTCGCAAATGGCGAATAACGCCGTAGGAGTAACTTACCACCGATTACACCACTTTTTAACCGAAGCTCCTTGGTCAGCAATGAAACTAAATCAGCGTCGGCTGGAGGTGATGAATCAGTGTAAGCAAACCCAGATTAGTCGGGGATTTGCTCTAATTATTGATGATTCAGGACATCGAAAAAGCGGAAATTTTACCGATGGAGTCGGACGACAATACATCGGAGAAATCGGAAAAACCGACAATGGAATTGTAGCAGTAACGAGCCATCTATACGATGGTAAAAAAAACTTACCATTAGATATAGAATTATATCAAAAAGCCGAGTCATTACCCTTAGGAAAAGCCGACCCCGAATTTAAAAAGAAACCAGAAATAGCATTAGAATTAATAGAGAGGAGCTTAGACAGAGGATATCGACCGGGAATTGTGCTAACAGATGCCGGGTATGGAAATAACACAAGTTTTTTACAAGAGTTAGAGAAAAAAGGATTAAAATATATAGGGGGAGTCGCCAAGAATCGAAAGGTAATCCTCAAAAAAGGGGAAGATGAAACCGAGGAAACTCGATTAGATAATTTAGCTAAATCGTTGCCCCAAGGAGCTTTTAGTGAAATTCAACTCCCAGTAGAAAAAACCAAAACTGTGTGGGTAGCAACACAAGAAATTGAATTATCAAAGTATGCCGGGAAGAAAGTAATAGCCATCGTCATGAATGCTGCCACTTTCGACCAAGCCAGTGATATTGATTATTTAATGACTAATGTTGAGGTTTCAAAAGCCACAGGAGAATGGATAGTAACGACCTATTCACAAAGAAATTGGATAGAAGTTTTTTACAGGGAAGCAAAGGGCTGGTTAGGGCTAAAAGAATATCAAGTCCGAGATAAAAGAAGTCTAATCAGACATTGGATTTTGGTATTTTGTGCCTATACTTTTATTCTCTGGCATAGTTTAACTGGAGGGTTAAGACGTCGATGGGCGAACAAACCCTTAAACACATTTGTTGATGCCCTTGAAGCCTTTCGCACAGCGATTTCTTTTCGATTTGTGGAGTGGCTCCAACATAATAGGGATGTATTTGCAGCCTACAAAGCAAGTTTAGGCTTGATTTGGGCTTGATTTTTGTTTAAGTCCCATTAGTATTAATGTGGTGGAGTTTATTGTTAAGGAAGTTTTGCTAAAGCTCTTTGTTGGTGCGATCGCACCACGGATACACCCTATAATTTAAAGACCGAGTTTTTGACAAAAAATTTGAAAGATCATCAGAAGCTGGCTAGGCCATCTTATCTTATTTCTAACTGGAGAGTCCAGGATTAGTGGAAAAATCAAGCCCCGCTAAAATATCAGGTTCAGAATGGTTTTCAGCCCAGTACAGAAAACTTTCTGGGGCTGTATTAAACTGAACTAAGAGGCGCAGAGTCGCAATCGGAATTTGATGGAGGAGTTGGGGATAATTCAAACATAAAACCCGAAATTGAGGATTACTCAAAACAGGTTTAGGAAACTCATTGAGTAACTCGATTAAGGTTTCTTTCGGGGTATTTTGGTTGGTGGCGACCAGATGACGAGTTGTTAAATCCGCACTCATTCCCAATTTTTTTAATACCTCTGAAGGTGCGTTACAATTATTAGCAACCAGTCGGGATAATTCCGTACTTCTTTGACTAAGTTGAACCAAACGCTCACAGGAAGTTGCGGGGTTAGCAGCTTCTTGTTGTAGGATAATGCACTCTGGTAGACTCATAATTTTTGACCAAGGTTAAGTTTATGATATCAAGGTTTTTTTATTCATCTGCGGGTAATTTAGATTTAATTTGTGCCACAAAATCTTTATGATCAACGACGGGTTTAGGAATATAACCATCGGCTCCACTCCGCGCTAAAAAGTTTTCGCGATCGCCCGTGGTCGCATGGGCGGTTACTAAAATAACTGGAAGTTGGGCGGTGGCGGGGTTCGCTTTTAACATTTGGGTAATTTCAATCCCATCAACGGCTTTTCCTTCATAATAACTATTGGTTAAAGACACATCCATTAAGATCAGATCCGCTTGTTTGTTGGCTGCCATTTCCATTACGGTTTCCACATCTTCGGTATGTTTTGCCATTAACCCGCCTCGTCTGGTTAAAATCCGTTCAAAGACTTTCCAGTTAACAAGATTATCTTCAACAACTAAAATAGTTCTAATCATGGTCTTACCTCTTTGGGAAACCCTATATCATCTATCCATAGTTCAAGTGTGTTCGATATCCGTTAAACTGTCGATAGGGATAAGTTCAGGAGTTCTGAAACCTTCTCTATGACTCAATAAAACCTATGTAGTGGCAGTTAGGATAAAAAAGGATAGAAAAGTTCAGTATTGCGTAGTGAATCCTTCAGGACTCATTCTTAATTCCAAAAACTAGAGAAATAAAGAAAGCCATGAAGGGCTTACTACGGGGTTGCTGGGGGCTGTTTTTGGGGAATTTCAATGACACATTCTGTCCCTAACCCAATTTCTGAAATGCAGGATAATTGACCTTTATGGGTTTCAACAATAATTTTATAACTGGTAGACATTCCTAAACCTGTTCCTAACCCGACATCTTTTGTTGTGAAAAAAGGGTCAAAAATTTTGGCTAAAACTTCCGAGGACATTCCAATTCCATTATCAGCAACTCTAATTTGTACTTGCTGGAAATCGGTTAGGGAGGTCGTAATCCAAATCATCCCCGGATCGGCAATAATTTCGGGTAATGATCGTTGTTTATTCCGTTGTTCCACGGCGTCAATAGCATTGGCTAATAAATTCATAAAAACTTGATTCAGTTCCCCAGCATAACATTCAACCCGGGGTAAGTTTCCATATTGTTTAATCACTTGAATCGCGGGATGATGGGGTTGTTCTTTTAAGCGACTTTCTAACAACATTAAGGTACTATCTATGTTCTCATGTAAATCAATACTTTTCAGTTCTGATTCATCTAAGCGGGAGAAAATTCTCAGGGATTTAACAATATCTCTAATCCGCTCTGCTCCGGTTTTCATGGAAGTTAATAATTGGGGGAGATCTTCAGCAATAAAATCGAGTTCGATGGCTTCTAATTTTTCTTCTATTTCTGGGTGAGGATGGGGATAATGTTTTTGATAGAGTTTAATCACGGAAAATAAATCATCCAGATATTCTTTCGCATAGGTGAGATTGCCAAAAATAAAACTGACTGGGTTATTAATTTCGTGGGCAATTCCGGCCACCATTTGTCCTAAACTTGACATTTTTTCCGAATGAACTAATTTCATCTGTGCCTGTTGCAATTTAGAGACGGTATGTTCTAACTCTTGAGTTTTGGCCGTGGCAATTCTGGCAGATTCTTGAGATTGTGTATAAAGTTTTGCTTGATTAATAGCAATTTCTAACTGATTGGTAACAGAGCGCAAAAGTTCTACTTCCTGGGATTTCCAAGGTCGAGACTCCTGACAATGGGCTAATACTAAAGCTCCAATATCACCCGATTGAATTTTTAAGGGTAAAATTAAAACCGATTCCAATTCTAAAACCATGAAAAAATTTCTAACTGATGAAATCTCACAGGTAATTACTTGATCAATTTGGATCATTTTTCCTTGTAAAACCATCTCACTAATCGGGTGTAACGCATCCCCGGGATACATTTCGGAAATACTGGCTAAATTGGCGGCTTTGGATTCTTTGATAATTTCCCATTCTGGGGGATTTGATCCCAAATTATATCCGACAAAATAACAGCGATCAATTGCTAATAATTGGCGAATTTCCTGTACGGTTGTTTCTAAAATTGTATTCCAATCTAGGGAATTTCTAATCAAATTACCGATGCAATTTTGCATCTTTTCTCGTTCGGCTAATTCCCGCAATTGTTCTTCTGAACTTTGCCAGGCTATTTCGGTTTGTTTGCGATCGCTAATATCTAAGAGTAAACCATCCCAAACAATTGATCCATCCGGTTGTTTTCCTAAACTTCCTCCGGCTTGAATCCATTTAATATTACCCGAAGGAGTAATTAAACGATATTGATGTTGCCAAGGTTTTCCGCTATCTACGGCTTGGGCCATGGAATCGACAAAGGCATTCAGATCATCAGGATGAATCAGTTTCCACAAGAAATCAGCATTTTTTAAAATAACTTCGGGTCTAATTTCAGTTAATTCTAAACATTTGGGACTTAAATAGGTAAAACAGCCCTGTACTTGATGATTATATTGATGATATTGATAGGTGACTCCGGGGACATTTTCTGCTAATTGTTGGAAGCGGATTTGGGACTTTTGTAACGCTATTTCTGCTTGTTTTCTGGCGGTAATATCCAAAGAAGTCCCGATAATTCTATAGGTTTTTCCTTGGTTATCTAAAATGGGATTCAGGGTAGTTAAAGAAAAGGTTTGTGTTTCTTGAAAGCCAATTTCTTCTTCATATTCAATTGAGGTTTTTGCTTGAACACAATCTCGATAATGTTGGAGCATTTTTTCCCCTTCCACAAAACCGAAAATTTCTGTAAAGCTTTTTCCATAAACTTCGGTAGATTTCTTCCCCGTAACTTGTTCGGCTTTGGGATTCCAACCTAAGCATCGAAAGTCCTTTTCATTCAGAACTGCCACCACAAAAATAACTTGTTCTACCCCGTTATAAATATTTCTTAAAAATTCTTCTTGTTCTTCTACCACTGCCTCCGTTTTTTCCGATTCTATTGAGTTATCTGATGGTTCAAACCAGGTTAAAACTTGTTTAATTTGAGGGGTTGTAATAGGCTCAATCTCGCAGGTTTTAGGATGACAGGGACAACAATTATCAAGGGTTGGCGGTGGAATTTCTAAAATTAATCCATCAAAAATTAGATCGCCATTGGGTTGAGGATAAGCTTGGGCGATCGCCGATAAATACTTAATTTTTCCATCAGAAGTTTGATATTGCCATTGTCGTTGCCAAGGAATTGATTTTTGAGCGCAGGTTAAAAGCGATTGAGTAAAAACCTGTTGATCCCAATCATTCATCCATCCCCACATTAAAGCAGAATCATGCCGAATTTCATCGGGTTCTCGCTCGTAAATTCTTCGGCAACTGGGACTAATATATAAATACTCTTGGGAACCATCAAGGTGCAGCAATAATTGATAAATCACTCCTGGCAAATTATCGGCGATCTGATGCAGATCTACTTGATTCTGCTCACCCTGTGAAATTATGCTTGTCATCGTTAAAGGTGCATCGGAAAACCTAAAGAAATTATATCGTTTCTTGAGGTTTTCCGATTCTCGAGTGTTATAGCAACTAATCTGAATATTCCCCAAATCCTTTAGAATTCAGACATTAGACTGACTGTCTGATGCAGAATTTTTCCAATCGTATGCAGCAGTTCTTCTTCAGAGAAAGGTTTAGTTAAATATTCCGTTGCCCCGGATAAGCGACCCTCCACCTCATCCCGAGCCCCATTTCGTGACGTGAGCATCACAATCGGGAGGTGATTAAAATTAGGTAATCCCCGCAAAACTCTACACAGTTCTAAACCATCCATTCCTGGCATAGAGATATCCAGAAGCATTAAATCAATCGAATGCTTATGGAGTGCGGCTAAGGCTTGTATTGTATCATTGGCGAAAATCACCTGATAATGTTTTTCTAAAATTCGTTTAATCAGTCTTTGCACAGGAATGCTATCATCAACAGCGAGAACTGTAAGCTGAGATTTGACCGATGTACACATCTCGATTTCTCCATTATATTCTCTAAGTTGTTAATATTAAGTGGCTTTTAAAATTAACTATTTTGGTGGCATGGCTTTAAAACATAATCTCATTATACACATCTAAAACCAGGTTTTTTCCCCTATTATGCTCATTTGTTTAAAGTATATAAATCTTTATGCTATATAATAAAATTTAACAGTGGATTGTCCACTTAAAACAAACCTAGTTAGCTTTTTAGGATATAATAGTATTCCCCCTGGTTGCAATTTAAAGCAGGAGATGAGAAATCCGTGTCAACCCTAGATTACCAAGCAAAAAGAGCCTATCAACGCGGAGTTAAATGGCTAATGGTCATGACTCTATTTATGGGAGTTAGTTTAGCAGGTATAGCTCTGTATTACAAAATACAAAAAAACGATACAGAAGCGGTTGCCGCTGGGTTACAGAAAGTCGAATTAGGAACAGTTGAAAACAAAATTAGCGAAGGAGGAACCGTTCAATTAGGGGGACAACGAACCATTAAATCCCCCACCGAGAGTGCAGTAGAGCAGATTTTTGTTCAAGTCGGCGATCCGATTACTAAAGGTCAAAATTTAATTCGGTTGAGGTCTACCGCCGGGGAAAATTCCTTACGGCAAAAACAATTAGAGATTCAGAAGCAAGAACTTGAAATAGAACGAAATCGCCAGAAAGTAGAGGAAGCACAAATTAAATTAAAAAATGCCGAAATTCGTTATAAAAATGAGTCAGAAAAGTATGAACAGCAAGTTAAATCTAAAGAAAATGATAAAAGAATAAAAATTAAACAAGCTCAAGCAAAAATAGAACGCCAAAAAGAAAAATTACTTGAAATTCAAGAAGAAATCAATACTTTAGAAAGAGAATTAACTAAATCTAATTTGCTTTTAGAACGGGGGTTTATAGCCGAGACAGAATTAGATGATGAAAAATCAACTATTCGCACTCAAAAAGCCAATTTAAGAAATGAAAAATTAACCTTAAAAAATGATATCTTTGAATTAGAAACCTCTCAAAATGAATTTTTAGATGTCCCACTCCCCAGCAGTGGTATCTTAGAGGCTGAAGTTGACCTTCAACAAGCTCAGTCCGAGCTTCAACAAAGTTTAAGTGAACTTCAGCGACTCAAAGTAGTATATAAAGAAGAAGAATCAAATTTACAGAATAATCTTGTCACTTCACCCTTGGATGGGGTGGTATTAAATATTGATATTAAACCCGGGGATGGAATTAACCGAGAAAGTGATTTAATTACGATTGGAGATCCCAATCAAGAATTAGTTCAACTTCAGTTATCGACCCTGAACGCGGCTCAAGTTAAACCGAATCAAGCCGCCCGAATTACGATTATTGGCCCTGATTCCCAACCATTTCTAGGACGAGTAGAACGGGTGAATCGACAAGCTGTATCCGAAACTAATAGTAGTCAATCTAGCAGTTCATCCGGTCAAGCAACCGTTCCTGCTACGGTCAGATTAGATCAACCAACCCGGGTATTAATTCCAGGGGGTCAGGTGAGTGTTGAGATTATTTTGGAACAGGAAAAAGACGTAATTGCGATTAATACAGAATTGATTCAATCCGAAGGAAAATCATCTTTTGTTTGGAAATTAGATGCTAATAATCAAGTGCAAAAACAACCCGTCACCCTAGGATTAAAAGATTTAATTAAAGTTGAAATTAAATCTGGTTTAAAAGTGGGTGACACTTTAGTAATTCCTCCTGCCGATATCTCCCTTGAACCTGGAATGGTTATTGTTGAAGAAGAAAAAGATAAAGATAAAAGTTTGGATTCAGAAAGCTGATTAGTAATACTATAAAAATATAGTAATCCTATGGGGGTTGTATCAAAAATTCAGACTCAAAAGCAAACCTAGGTAGTTATTATATTATAAAAGTTAGCGACATAGTACATATAGCTTATGAGGCTGTAAAATGGTATGATCAGAAGATGAGACTTATCCCTAATATTTTTAACCGATGGTAAACCAATTAAAAACCCTATCAAATCGATTAAAAAATCTGCATCCATTCTCCCGAAAATTTTTAGCCCAATGGATTACTTTATTCTGCGTTTGTTCTCTAATTTTGATTAGTTGTACTCCCGACGCCAAAATCACATCTTCCCCAAATAATAGCCGAATTGCCATAGGAACAACCTTAAAACTCCGCACCCTTGATCCAGCCGATGCCTATGAATTAATTTCAGGAAATATCCTGTATAATTTAGGCGATCGCCTCTACGATTATGAACTAGGAACCAATCAACTCATCCCAAAATTAGCCACCGCTTTACCCACCCTGAGTTCCGATGGATTAACCTATACTATTCCTTTAAGACAGGGGGTTTTGTTTCATGATCAAACCGCTTTTAATGCGGCAGCCATGGAGTTTTCTATTAAAAGATTTATTCAAAACGCCGGGTCTCCTTCCTCCTTATTAGCAGATACCATTGATACGGTTCAAGCAACAGCAGACTATGAATTAACCATTAAACTAAAAAAACCCTTTGCTGCCTTTCCTTCCCTCCTAGCATTTTCAGGAATTACGGCAGTTTCTCCCCAATTTTATGAAATTGGAGAAGGAAAATTTAAACCCAATGAATTTGTTGGAACAGGCCCTTATAAATTAAATTCTTTAGGAATTGATGTCATTCGCCTCGATGCTTTTGACCAATACTGGGGGGAAAAACCCGCCAATAGAGGCATCGATATTCAACGATTTTCAAGTTCCTCTAATTTATTTAATGCCTTTAGAAGTGGTGCAGTTGATCTGGCTTATTTATCCTTAAATCCCGATCAAATTTCCAGTTTACAACAAGGAGCAGAAGCTGGGAAGTGGCAAATAATTTCTGCTAATGGAAATACTATTAATTATCTGGTGATTAATGTTAAATCCGAACCTTTGAACCGCATAGAAGTTAGAAAAGCCCTCGCCTCTTTAATCAATCGTTCTATTATTAATGAACGGGTATTACAAAATCAAGGAGAAAAACTATTTAGTTTAATTCCTACAACTTTTAGTGAGTATAAACCTACCTTTTATTTAAAATATGGTGATGGGAATATTGAAAAAGCCAAACAACTGTTAACCCAAGCGGGATATACCCCAGAAAATCCAGCAATTGTTGAGCTTTGGTATGCCTCTAATTCATCGAATAAAGGGTTTTTAGGATTAACCTTAAAAGCCTTAGCAGATAGAGATTTAGGCGGGTTACTTGACCTGCAACTTAATAGTGTAGAATCAACCACAGCCTTTAAATATTTAGAGCAGGGGATTTATCCAACTTTTGTGTTAGATTGGTATGCGGATTTTCTCGATGCTGATAACTATATTCAACCATTTTTAGAATGTAGTCAAGGTTCCGTTGAAACTGGATGTATCAAGGGTTCTAGTCAATATCAGGGCTCTTTTTATTATAGCGATCGCATGAACCAATTAATTGCTCAACAGCGACAAGAACAAAATCCAGAAGCTCGGAAATTAATCTTTCAGGAAATTCAAGAACTCCTCGCCGAAGATGTGCCTTATATTCCCCTTTGGCAAGATAAAACCTATGTTTTTGCTAAAAACGGAATTGACAATATTCGTTTACAATTAACTCAACAATTACCCTTTTGGATAATCAAAAAATAAAACAACTCCCATGAAAAACCTACTCCTATCCCTATCCGTTGCTAGTCTATCCATTCTGTCTATGATTAACCCCTCTATGGCTTCTGATGCTCTCAGTGGAACCTCCTGGAAATTAATATCCTGGGGGAATGAAAAATCCACCCAAACGCCCCTAGATGAAACGGAAATCACCCTACAATTTGAAAATGATCAAATTAGTGGTTCATCGAGTTGTAACCGTTACTTCGCATCCTACACCCTCAAGGATGAGCAATTAAAATTTGGTGTAGCCGGGAGAACTCAAATGGCTTGTCCTGAAGAAATTATGAAGCAAGAAGATCAATTTCTCTCAGCTTTAGAAAAAAGTCGAACTTTTCAGATTAATGCTGAAGGTAAACTACAAATTAACTATAAAACAAATCAAGGATCTGGGGTAATGATATTTACACCAAATCAACCCGAATAACCCGTAGTAAGTCCTTTAGGACTCTCTATATTTCAGTCCTAAAAGACTCACTACTTTTTATGAAAATTAATCTTGGGGTAGAATAGCAATTAGTTCACTTTTCTTAATCTTTGATTTTACTTTTATATTTCGCTGTTTCGCAATTTCTTTGAGTTGAGCTACAGTCATAGCATCATATTTTGACTTTTCAGGTTTAGATGAAGGAGGCGTAAAAATGGGTTTTTCAACGAACTGAGTTATCGGTTTATTAATATTATCTGTTAAATTATTAAGAGCATTTTTAAGCTCTTGTAATTCATGCTTAATCTCTTTATTTTCTCTGATTTGTAATTCCCTAAATTCGCGCATTTGTTTTTCTAATCGTGATTCTAAGGATGTTTCATCTATGACTTTTACTCCTTCTTGTTGAACAGGAAATGAACGATTTTTGAAAAAATCAGCTTGCTTTAATAAAGTGTCCTGATTTGAGGGTTGTACAATAACAGCATTAATCATTTCACCCTGTCTAGGATTCTTTTCTTTAGCTCTAACTGCTGCATAATATTCTAAATCTCCGGCTAAAACCTTGTAACTATTCATTCCTGTTTGAGTTAATAAAATAACGTTTAAAACGCCTTCAGACTCTAAAATAATGTCAGCTAATTGTTCAATTTGATCCTCAGAAAAATTAGAGCGAGGAACATTAGATTGAATCGAGCTTACGTCAACGAAATAAAATTTAATCATTAGTTAATTGCCATTTTACTTAAAACTTCTTCTGCTAAAGACTCAAACTCAGCCGCCGATTGACCTGCGTTTGCATGAGTTTCTTCATATTTAAAAATAGACTGGGGATTAGGGATTTCTAAATCTCCTACGGTGATGGTTTCATTTAAACATTGAGCTAATGCAGTCCGCTCAAAAATCACACTATCCATCAAAGGTAGTTCGTATTTGTGGGGAATAACAACCATTTGACGAGGTAAAACATATTGTTGATATTTGGCATTCGTGGAAATTTTGGAGGGAAGTACACCCATAATTTTTAAAGGTGATTGTCCAGAGGAGGAGCGAAATTCATTAACTTCTTGGACTGATTGTTTAACATTGGTTAAACCTTGATTAGCAAAAGGTTTTAAATCAGAAGGAATAATTAAATAATTAGCCGCAATTAATGCTATTTCTGCATAGAGATCACGAGAAGGCGGAGTATCTATAATTACAATATCATAATCCCCTTCAACTTCCTTAAGTTTGTTAATTAAACGAAATCGACTCGCAGAAAAATTTTTGAGTTCATCCTGACGTTGTAACAATTCAATATGAGAGGGAATGACATCAATTTCAGGATGATTAAAATGATCGGATTTTCTAACTAAATCGGGAATAAAATCAAAATCTCCTGACTTAATTAAATGATAAACATACCGTTCTCTGATATTATCATCTTCCTCAAATTGAAATTTAATCAATCCTGTGGCAAAAGTTGTATTTGCTTGACTATCAAGATCAATAATCAGAACTCGATAACCTTTTTTACTTAAAGCAGCGGCGAGATTAACAACGGTTGTTGTTTTGCCAACGCCACCTTTATTATGATAAACAGCAATAACTTTCATAGATGCTTGATTCTCCGTTTCACAAGGGATAATTTCAAGGAATTGACTCTGATTTTCAGTTATTTGAGACTCAGGAATATTTTCTATATGTTGTTGATTACTTTCAGAAAAAATAGCAAATTCTGGATGAGAATTAGGTTCAGAATTATCATCAGAAATAGGTTCAATACCTTGGGTTTGTCTATATTGTAAGCTATCTCGGCTTACTAATCCTTTAATTTCTTCTATTCTCGCCTGAATTTCATTGCCTCGACATTGAAAAACTAATTTAACTTCATCGGTAAATCTGGCATAGATTCTTAATTCTTTGCCGTTAGTTAATAATCCATATTTAACATTTAAACTTGTTAGATAGCGTTTCAGTTTCCGAATATGCCGATCTAAATTTTGTTTAGGGTGTTTTGCCTCTAAAACTAAACTTAAAGGAGAATCTGCATTGAGGGTAAATGGAATAACTTGAACTGCAAAAGATAGGAAATCTAAGCGAATATTACCAAAGGTAATCTCTTGATGCCAAGTATCGGGAGTATAGCCCAACTCAGGGAGTAAATAACTGACAATCAGTTTACTTTCTACCTCGCTTTCATTTCGACATTGATCAGAAGTGAAGATCAAAACTGTCTTTTTCCTCTATTCCTAATAAGTTAGTAGTGAGTCCTTCAGGAGTAAAATATAGAGAGTCCTAAAGGACTTACTACTAAATCTAATTACTGCTTGTATTCCTTGAAAGAAACATAAGCATTTTCAGCATCATATAAATGACACTGATCTACGATATGAGTCATTAAAGACCAGGAAAAATCACATTCAGGATAAAGATATTCGCCCCAATTGTCTTGAATACTTTGATAGGCTTTCCGTAAATTGTAGGAAGGAATAGCCGTAGAAATATGGTGAGGAATGTGAACATTAATATCGTGACAGAACAACTCAACCCAAGCGGGATAATTGCAGTGAACTGTTCCCGATAATTGAGCTAAGGCTTCATTCCAATCTTCAGGTTCTTGAAACTGAATATCGGGGGCAGTGTGGTGAACAATAGTAAAGGTACTCATCCAGAAATGGTACACTAACCAAGGCATTAACCAGAATTTAACAAAGCCCCAAATTCCGAGAGTAAAAATCATTGTAGGAAATGCGATCGCCACAAATCCAATCACTAATAAAGCAGAAAATTTAACCTGTTCCTGTCCTTTTCCTTCAAACTTGCGCCAATCAAAGTTAACAATTGCCCAATGCAAAATTGAACCTAACCACCATAGTCTGGCTCGGGTTAATTTATAAGCAATTTGTACGATTTTAGGAGCCGCTTCATAATTTTCAATTTTCCAGGGTTCCCAAGCATTATCTTCGGTCAGTTTATTGGTATGTTTATGATGGTGATTATGTCCTAAACGCCAACCATGGAAGGGATAAATTAAAGGAAGAAATGCCAGATGACCGACTAAATCATTCACCCAACGACGGTTAGAAAAAGAACGATGTCCACAGTCATGACCAATCACGAAAAAACCCGTTAAAGCTGTTCCGGTAAAAACCCAAGCTAAGGGTAAAAGAAACCAGGGAGAGTAAGCGATCGCAAAATAGCCCGCAACAACCAGAAGAACACTAAGAACAACAGTCAGCAAAGCTTTTTTCTGATCTTTAAGAAAGACTTCCCGAGGGAGACTTTTGATAATGTCTTTTAAACGTAAATCCGAGGGAAAACTAGCAGAAGATTCTAGGGTTTGAGGTTGAACAGAGGATAATGTCATAGAATTTTTTAAACTTTTAAATCCCTCAGCACTGGGGGCTAGGGTAATACTAAGGTTGCGTGGTTTTATCTTCCCAATTTTTTGGTAGTCTGATCAATTACCTAATTTGACATGAGAAATCTCACCTGCATGGGACAAACAGGCACTTTCCATTTATCCATTTAAGTCCGACTCCGATGGTAACCGCCCTTAAACAGAGTCCATCAAAAGCTAGGGTGTTTAGCGGTTTTTACTAAACCCAGCTAGTGATGATCGGGGGAGTTGAACTTAGAACAACTCAACAAGTCTTTGCGGGTGAGGTTGTTTCTTGACGCTGTTGCTTGATGGTTTGCAATTCCAAGAGCAGGGTTTCAACTTCAGCGTGCAAATGCAGAAACTTCACTTGCTGATCGGTGTTGTACAGATTTTTCATCGTATCAATCGTCAGTGGCTTAGACATAACAGAACCGGAAGTCCGGCTTGAAGGGGCATCTAAGGTTTGAGTCCCAGATACGGTGGATGAACGAATGGGCATCAGCAGTTGATTTGACATCTAAAAATGTTAGCTCAACAAATCTTAACTATATTTTACCCTGAACGTTTACTCCCACGGAAAAAAATATCAAAATTGATTAGTTTTTTCACGGAATGTAAACGAGAAGGTAAACTAAATAAGGAATACACCCAACGGCTGATCCTGTCAACCGATCAAGTTTATGGATTCAAACCGTTAAGGGCATTCTCACCTATCATGAATCTGTTTATTTGTCAATCCTTAAACGGATTATTCTTCATTTATTAAATACTACCGAGATGACGTTGACTTTGCCTACAACCCAGTCCTCATTAAAGTGCTGGCCCGGTCTGATTGAAGCCTACCGCAACTATTTACCTGTTTCTGAATCTACCCCCGTTATCACCCTACAAGAAGGCAACACGCCCCTGATTCCGGCCCCAACCATTGCCGAAATCATTGGCAAACAGGTGCAGGTCTATCTGAAATATGACGGACTCAACCCCACAGGCAGTTTCAAAGACCGCGGCATGACCATGGCGATTTCCAAAGCCAAAGAGGAAGGCAGCAAAGCCGTCATCTGTGCCAGTACCGGAAATACTTCAGCAGCAGCAGCCGCCTATGCCCGTCGAGCCGGGATGAAAGCCTTTGTCTTGATTCCCGATGGTTATGTGGCGTTGGGGAAACTAGCCCAAGCGTTATTATATGGGGCGGAAGTCTTAGCGATTAAGGGAAATTTTGACCAGGCCCTTAATATTGTGCGGGAGATGGCCGAACATTACCCGATTACTTTAGTTAATTCTGTCAATCCCTATCGTTTAGAAGGCCAAAAAACCGCCGCCTTTGAGGTGGTGGATGCCCTGGGAGATGCCCCCGACTGGTTATGTATTCCCGTGGGCAATGCCGGGAATATTAGTGCCTATTGGATGGGATTCTGTCAGTATCATTCTGTTGGGAAATGTTCTCGTTTACCCCAAATGATGGGATTTCAAGCCGCCGGAGCCGCACCGTTAGTATTTGGCCATCCGGTGGAAAACCCCGAAACCCTAGCAACAGCGATTCGGATTGGAAATCCGGCCAGTTGGGACTTTGCGGTGGCGGCTAAAGATGCCAGTCAAGGTAGTTTTAACGCGGTCACCGATACGGAAATTCTGGATGCCTATCGGTTGTTGGCGTCTGGGGAAGGGATTTTCTGTGAACCTGCTAGTGCCGCTTCCGTTGCGGGATTATTGAAAGTGAAAGATCAGGTTCCAGAGGGGATTAAAATTGTTTGTGTGTTAACTGGAAATGGGTTAAAAGATCCAGATACGGCGATTACTCACAGCAACAATAAATTCAAAGCCGGAATTGCACCAGAAATGGAAGCGGTGGCAAAAGTGATGGGATTTTAATGGGTTTGTAGAGGCGTTGGATGCAGCGTCTCTACTGAGTTTTTAAGGGTATTTTCGGTTAAGTATTCCAGTATTTATTGGGACTGTTCAAAGATGACTAGGATCAATAACTTTAATTTGGGAACACCAAGAAAAATCCTTGACATTAAAAGTGTAAATACTGGTGACTTGATGAGATAACATAATGGCAATATGAAGTAAGTCAAAAATTCCTCCATTGGTCACTGGTTGTTCTTCCAATAACCTCATCCAACCTTCAAAAAGATCGAAAGGAGTTGAGAGCAAGCAGACATGAGGCATTTGACAAATTCGTTGAATACGCTCAGTCGCTTCTCTTTCTTGGCTCTAAAGGTTTTGCTAAGATAGCAGGATTGGTAATATAGGAATAAAATTCCGCTAAAACTTGCGATGAAACGCAGAGAATTTCTGTTTCACAGGGTCGAAATATTTCTAATGCAGTCTTGTGTTGAGGTGCTTTGGTATTAGCAACATAAGCGAGAATGTTGGTATCAAGATAAATTCGTTTAGATTCTGTTGCCATAAAGCAGACTTCGATTAAATGGCTGAAGGATTTCACTTTCAAAAAACAACGGAGTTGGATCAAATTCTGATAGTTGGTCTTCTGTCAATCGGTTTTGCTGTTTATTAATAGCTCTGAATGTGTCTATGATTACATAAATCTGCTCGATTTGTTCAGAAGTTAAGCCAGTAACATCAAGAGTTTTAGTCATATTAGGTTACGATTAGATGTTTGCAAATATTCTAACTTAATTAGAGCTTAAACTGTCTAAAATAGTGGGTTATGGTTTTGCTAAAGGAATTGAACATTGAGTCCGATTAAAATTAGAATCTTCTCCCTCAGAAGGAATCGCTAAAATTTCTAAACGACCCTTCATTAAACTCAATAAAGTTTGATTCATTAATAGCCGCATTCCTGGGGATAAAGTCCCTTGCTCAAACGGAGGTTGATCAATATCTAATGTTGATTTTAATAAATCCCAAGACTCACTCCACGCACTAACCGGACGTTGATCATCAACCCAAATATGCACAAATCCCGTTTCGGGAGAAGGATGGGCAGAAACATTCACACTTCCCTCTTTCATTTGAGCGATCGCAGTATCAACTAAACTGACTAAAACTTGTCGCAGTCGGGGTAAATCTGCCATCACATAAATATCTTGATCAGGAGGATCAATGTTTAATCTAATACTACGATTTGCCGCCTGCATACAAGTTAAATCTTCTACCTCATCCATGACTTTTGCTAACCCAATGGCATGAATATCCATTGTATCTGTGCCATATTCGGTTTTAGATACAAAAATCACTTGATCTAATAATCCCACCATTTTTAACGCCGATGTGTGGGCCAGATTGATAAATTCTCGCTCCTCCTCTGGGTTTTCGCACAGATCGGAGATAATTAGTTGTAATGTACCAATCATGCTACTCAAAGGCGATCGCAACTCATGGGACGTCCGCGCCAAAAACCCCGCTTTAAATAAACTCAATTCCGCCGCCGAATGATAAGCAAGTTGAGTTTGTTTCAATTGATAAGAGAGGGTTTGCACCTGCTGTTGATAATCAACCTCTTTGGAGGTGTCTTCCGTCCCAACCGGGTCGGGCGATTTTGTTCCTTTTCCCCGCCATAGCTGATTTAGGGCGACCCCTAACCCTAACCCAAAACCGAAATATAAAAATTCGCTCCAACCCATTTCAGTTATCAGTAATCAGTGATCAGTTATCAGTGTAAGAGTTGATCAGTTATTGGTCAACACCGAATCAGTTATTAGTTAACATTTATTAGTTATTAGTGTAAGAGTTGAATAACGGTTTGTAAGCTCGAAGTTTATCAACAGATTGGTATTATTTATTTACGGATAACTGTTAACTGTTAACTGTTAACTGATTACTAAATTACCCTGTCGTAAGATTGTCCATTGACCGTTACTTTCCCATTTTGCCACCGTTGAAGGTAGGGTGGATGGAGGAATTGTTGGATCAAATTCTGAGGCAAATAACGTGAAAACCTTGGGAAATTGATGATTAATTTCAGCCATCGTTAATAGGGGCGGTTGTCCTGATAAATTGGCGCTGGTGGTTGCCATCGGGCCAGTGCGGGCTAAAATGGATTGAGCGATCGCAGAATCGGGAACTCTTACCCCAATTGTAGACGGATCAGCCGGATTCATTGCTGGAGGAACTTTGTCAGAAGCGGGTAATACCAAAGTTAAGCCCCCGGGCCAATATTTCTGGGCTGTCTTTTGCCAAACGGATAATTCTTCCAGCGTCCCCTGCACATAGGGCCATAAAGCTTCTGGTGTGGCAGCCATTAAGATCAAGGGTTTATCCAGACTGCGTTGTTTGGTCTGAAAAATCAATTCTGCCCGATCAGGACGGGTAGCTAAAGCTGGTACAGTATCCGTCGGGAAACTAACCACACCCTCACCCGAAATTGCCATATCAATTAGAGCATCAACAGAGACTTGAACCATAGTTAGGAGAGCAGGGGGAGCAGGGGAGGCAGGGGAGGTAGGGGGA
>NZ_LR734982.1:391232-403756 GCF_900009265.2 Planktothrix paucivesiculata PCC 9631
GGGGGAGGGGGGAAAATAATTGATATTTCTTACTTTTTATTGGTAGATGTCAACGGTTAACAGTTAACCAGCAACTATTTCAAATAAGCTATAACAAAACGATCAAATCCCGCTAAGTCTGGGATAATTTTAATCCTAGAATAACTTCCTTGAGCCTCTAACAACCCCGCAACCCCTTCTCCTTGTCCGGCCATCATTTCCACAATCCAAACCCCTCCAGGGCGCAAATAACGGGGCGCTGTTTCAACTAAATGGCGGATAGAATCCAAACCATCGTTACCGCCATCTAGGGCTAAAGTCGGCTCATGTTGGGCTACTTCGGGTTGCAGCGTTGGAATAATATCAGAGGGAATATAGGGGGGGTTAGAGACCATGCCCGTCAGTTGTCCCTGTAGGAATTCTAGGGGTTCCCACCAAGACCCGTGATGGAATTGAATCCGATCGGCTAGACCATGGGTTTGAGCGTTAGATTTAGCGATCGCCAAGGCTTCTAAACTGGTATCTACCCCATGAATTTTAGCCATGGGAAAACTATCCGCTAAACCCAGGGCGATCGCCCCGCTTCCGGTGCCCAAATCCACCCAAATCCCATTATTATCAGGATTTTCAACAGCAGATACGGCCAAATCAATGATTAATTCCGTTTCTGGGCGGGGAATTAGAACCCCAGGACACACCTTTAACGCAAAATGACGCCAGTAAGTTCTCCCCAGCAGGTATTGCAAGGGGATACGCGAGCTTAGGCGTCGTTGCCAAAGTTGGGTCAATTCCGACCAAGGAACTCCTAGGGGAATCGTAGGTTGTTGTTTGAAGGTTTGTAAACGTAGCGTTAATCGGTCTAAACCCCCTAACTCCTGGAGAAACCAGTGGACTTCACTCGGGGAAATCCCCAGGGCAGCGCATTCAGCATCAGCCTGTTCGATCCACTGTTCCAGTTGCCAACCCGATATCGTTTCCCCCATGATAGTTTCCTCGGATTGATTTAATTAACGAGGGGCGGGGGCGGGTTGATTTTTTTGTAAATACTCCAAAGTTTCACGGGGCGGAATCAACACAACCCGATTTAAGAATTGGTCATTATCCTTTTTCAAAGCATCTAACAACCCTTCCAGGTTAACCACATCGATTTTAACGTTAGAGATTAAATCAGGCTGTTGACTTTTAAATTGAGTCAACATACTTTGTAGATCCTCTTTGTAGAAGAACATCGGGATCACCTGTTCATTTCCATTTTGAATCGTCAGATAGCCATTATCCGGCCCACCCTTGGCAATAAATAGCGGAACACCGTTAAACTCACTAACAGCTTGTCCATTTTCTTGGAGAACAGTCTTGGCTAAATCCACTTGTTTTTGCACCGGGACGTAGGCAAACTGAACTTCCTCCGCCGAACCCTGACCTTGTTGGCTCATCCGGTAGACTTCGCCCAAAGAAACCGTTGTCACCTGAATTGTCGAGGCCAGTTTCGGGTCACGACTTTTCAAGCGATCGATAAAAGCCACCGCATCCGTGCGACTGATAAATACACCCGCCACCGCAGCTTTTTTATCTCCCTGGGGTACGGTGGCAACTAAAGGCGCGCCTTGGGTATCCGTAATCGTAAACACAGGAATGGAACGGAGTTTTTCCAGAATTTGGCTTTCTGGAATTGCATAGGCTGGCTCAGTTCCCACTGGAAGCAAGCTAAATAAACGCAATCCCGAATCAGGACTCAGTAAAAACGTACCGCCCACAACTCCCAATACGGCGCCCAAACGAACAATTGATCTGATCATGTTTCCAAATTTTGAATTAAATATTTTTTAGATTGCAGATGCAGTGTGTACCACTGAACCCTGGGGGATGCAGTGGGAGTAAAGCTAAACAGAGAACCCGGGTAGTGTTGACCACCAATAAATTGCACTGACGATCACGGAGTTGTTTTTGTCCCCAAAACCCGAGGAAATTGTCACCCGGAGAAAGTTTTAACCCAAGTTGATATGTCCCGTTAAGTTTTAAAGTCGTGTAATTATACTCAATTTAAAACATGACCCATCGTAACACACCGATCCGGGGATGGACAAAAAGAATTGGCGCTAATCAAGTTAAAATTCAGAATCGGGATGACAGGATTCGAACCTGCGGCATCCTGCTCCCAAAGCAGGCGCGCTACCAAGCTGCGCTACATCCCGTTTAATCTTTTCTGAGTATACCCTAGATTTACACAAATTGGATTAAAAATTGCAAAATTGATTCAGAAGAAGCTAGGAGTCGGTTGTCTGTTGTGGGTTATCGGTTGTTTGTTCACACCTCCAGACCTCAACACCTCAACCGCCAACCCAGGCTTAATCTGGATACCAGAACATTCCTTTGATCCCCTCTGGATCGGACATAAAACCCAAATTGCGGTAAAAATCCACAACATGAGGGTCAGCAAATAGAGTAATGTTGCTGATATCATCGCTACGGAGTTTTTTGATGATAAATTTCATCAAGGCTTTACCCATACCCTTATTCTGGAAATCTGGGTGAACGACCACATCCCAGAGCGTAGCATTAAAGGCATGATCGGATGTGGCCCTAGCAAAACCAATCAGCCGTCGCTGATTCCCTCGAATTTGCCACATAGAAACTACAAGGAAACTATACTGAATGGCTTTTTTTACTTTACGCAGGGGCCGCCGAGACCAACCGACTGCATTGCAAAGTTCTTCCAATTCATATAAATCAATGTCCCGATCCGTACTAAAAAAAATGCGACCATTATTACTTGATGACGGGCGAGAGTTTAGGGATACTGACTCCTCGCCTCCACCCTCATACCCCTCATACTCCACCTGGCAGGAGGACGAGGAGGGGGACTCTGAACTGCTAAACAAGTTTTTCCAAAAACCCATGCAGGCGTAGTTAAGGTAATAGATTTTCAATGAACGTATTAGATAGTATATCTCCCGTACCTTCACCTCAATTATGGCTCCGGGCTTAAAATCCTCCACTTTAGAACTCCTAAAACGCTTCAATCGGGCGTTTCCACAGTTTTATGAGCAATTTGTCAGTAGTGAAATTCAACTGCAAAATCTTAAACTGGCCTATGAAGTTTACCAAACTAAGCAGGCTGTTATTGAAATTGAACCCGACAGTAACAAAAGTGCTCTCCATTTTGCCTATCGCAATCAATCGTTTTTACTCAGCGATATTTTTGGGGTTTTGGCGGCCTATGGCCTGACGATTCATAGTCTGAGTTTGTATGGCCAAATTTATCCGCCGATGTTGGTGTTTATTAAGTTGGTGGTTTCTCGGGGAGGCAAGGCACTCACGGATAAAACCTCGGACAATGTTTGTCGGGCGGTGCGAGAAGCCTTGGCCGGACATTTCGAGGTGGAAGAAATGTTGGCCGTGGAATTTAACCTGGATGCGGGGTTAGAGGATGTGGCCACGGAATTTTATGTTGACCCGGTGTTTCACCTCCCGGCGTTATTGATTGAGGCTGATAACCAACCCGGATTGTTTTATAAGGTTATGTATGCGATTTGGCAGGAGGATTTATTGGTGGTCAATGCTAATTTGTTGGTCTGGCGGGGACGCACCCGGTTAATTTTATATTTATTGGGGCCGAATGAAAGTTTGATTCCTGAATATCTTGGCCAAAAAATTGCCGAGGGTATGCGACAACGGTTAATGGGAGAACGATTTTAATATCCTCGAATCATTAAAAAGTTGTTTTCATGGTTACTGCGGTTGATTTATTTAGCGGTTGTGGTGGTTTATCCCTTGGGTTTAAGCAAGCGGGAATTGAGATATTAGGGGCTATTGATAACTGGAATCCATCCCTAGAGGTCTATCAAGCTAATTTTGATCATTTAGCAATTTTGCAGGATCTCACGGATGAAGTTACAGCCATCAAAATAATCCAAAAACTTGATCCTGAGATGATCATTGGTGGCCCCCCATGTCAAGATTTTTCTAGTGCGGGAAAGCGAGATTTAAACGGCGATCGCGCTAATTTAACATACAATTTTGCTAATATTGTTTGTGCCATTCAGCCTCAATGGTTTGTTATGGAAAATGTGCCAAGAATAACTAAAAATCCTATTCTCACCCAAATATCTGATCAGTTTTTGAAAAAGGGTTATGGTTTATCTGCCATTGTTTTAAATGCGTCTTTTTGTAATACACCCCAATCGAGATCGCGTTTTTTTCTAATAGGTGAACTGGGAGGTAAAAATAATGCTTTGGTAGATTTATTGAAGTTGAGTTTATCAAAAAAACCAATGACAATTAGAGATTATCTGGGGGAAAGATTAAATCTTCAATATTATTATAGACATCCCAGAAGTTACGCGCGGCGAGGGATATTTTCGATTGATGAACCTAGTCCCACCATCAGAGGAGTTAATCGTCCGATTCCACCCAACTATAAACTCCATAGTGGTGATCCGCAAGATATTGATCTAAATACTATCAGACCTTTATCTACTATAGAAAGGAGTTATATTCAAACCTTCCCCGATTCTTTTAAATTTATAGGAACAAAAACCAATTTAGAACAAATGATTGGAAATTCTGTCCCCGTTAATTTAGCTTTCTTTGTAGCATCTACTCTCGTCAAATATAGCAAGGAACAGCGAACACCGACAAAAAACAGTTAACCCTTGAGGTATAATTTATGAGGTTTATTTCCTTAACTTTTTGATAATCTTAAAAGTGTTTCTCCTTGTAATAATTGATGGGTTTCTGCTAGGAGTTGCGGAATTTTATCGGCGTGGGGACTATTCATTAAACATTGACTTAAATCAATATTTTCTACCGTTTCTGCATTTTTTCCGGGGAACCAATCCCCGCCATTTCCTAATAAATTATAACGCATTTTAGCATAGTCAATCATATCATAGGCGATCGCTAAATTCCTTAACCATAAAATCACCGGAATATTAATATTATTCGGGGTTTCTTCCTGACGCGGTAAACCAACATTCCAGGTTTTTGCCCAATTTTCTCCAAAACAATCGATTAATTCCTGTTCTAAACGTTGCTGAATGGGGGGTAAAATTTCATCCCAACGATCTAAAAGAGGAATGGTTTTTAAATGTTCATCAAAATCCGTGGGTTTGGATGCTCCAATACTTAAAGTATGAACTTGAGGATGGCTTAAACAAAATAAATTATTAAAAACTATCGGACTCAGAGGAGAACATAAATTCACTAACTTTTCAGGTGGGTTATAAAGTTGACCCCCTTTATCGGATGGACTAATAATAAAAACCCCCATATCGTGACGGGTTGCGGCTTCAATTGCTGGCCAATTATTTTGATTAATATAATACCAATGTAAATTGACATAATCAAATTCATTGGTTTCAATGGCTTTAATAATAATCTCTGTAGGGCCATGGGTCGAAAAGCCGATAAATCTAACTTTTCCCTCTGCTTGTAATTGTTTGGCAACGGCTAAACATCCCCCAGGTTTGATCGTATCCTCTAAATTTTCATGATTATTAATACCATGAATAGCGAATAAATCAATATAATCTAACTGTAAATAAGCCAAAGATTGATCAAAATCCCGTTTAAACTTTAAAGGATCTGAATCAGGAGAAACTTTAGTTTGTACAATTAATCTTTCTCGGGGAATTTTAGGTAAAACTTTCCCTAACTGCATTTCTGAAGTGCCATAACCCCTAGCGGTTTCAATATGATTAATTCCCAATTCTAGGGAACGATAAATACAGGCTTCGAGTTGTTTTTGGTTGGTTTCAGGAATTTGATCAAAGCTAGTATCTTGCCATTGATGTTGATATCTCATTCCTCCACAGGAAAATACAGGCATCGATAATTCTGTTCGTCCAAATCGTCTATACTGCATCATAAAAAAGTTAATATTATAGTAAATTAATGGCTAGGAAAATCAATTCCTGAAAGAGAGAGTCCTTCCATTTTTTGTAAATATTGTCCCTGAGCTTTTATACACTCCGCCATTTTTTGATCTTGTATGGCTTGACTTCTGCGATCTGATGAATTATTGCTATATTCCCATATCCCACGAATATCACCGGAGAAGGCTGTACCCTGCTGGTTTTCTAAAACTAGCTCTCTACCTGTTGCATCAATATAGAATTTTCCTCCTTGAACCGACACACTACTAATTGTAATCGATTCGACTCCTTTATAGGGATTGGGAGGGCCATCGACAATTTTAATGCAGATTCTCTGGTTTTGGCGGGCAATCTCTCGGCGGGAATTATTGTACATTGTTCCTTGAGCATAATAAACTCCAGGGGGTAAAATCTGGGGGCTTAGGGGATTACTTTGAGCCGATGCTAAAGAGGAAATGATCATCAGAATTATACTAGCTATTCCTGTTTTAAAAATAAAAAATTTCATGAGTCATACAAATTCTAAAAAGGGAATTAAGTAATAGTCAATTCTCTTGTTGCTAGGTTCTACCTGGCAATACTTTTTGCAGGCTCTGCCTGCTTTCAAATGGAGGCAGAGCCTCCGCTAGTGTGTCCCCTGGTAGAACCAGGGAACGAGAGTGTTATCAATTATTTGAAGTTATAAAATTTCTCGAACTTTTGCTTGTCCATCAATCACTTCACCTACAAGAATGATATCAGCAACTCCGACAAATAAACCATTATCTAAAACCCCAGGAATATTGTTGATTTCTTTTTCTAATTCGGCAGGATTTTCCAGAGCATCAAATTTGACATCAATCACCAAATTTCCTTCATCTGTCACCACGGGTCCGGCTTTTTTTACACCCATTCTTAGGGTCGGTTTTCCCCCTAATTTTTCCAGAGCTTTCATTACTGGAGTCATCGCCATGGGAATTACTTCCACGGGTAATAAAAAAGTTGATCCGAGTCGATCAACCAGTTTAGAATTATCGACAACCACAATAAAAACTTCTGCCAAACTATCAACAATTTTCTCACGAGTATGGGCAGCCCCACCCCCTTTAATTAAGTTTTTGTTAGGATCAACTTCATCGGCGCCATCAATGGCAATATCGATACGATCTACTTCATCTAATGTGGTTAAAGGGATGCCATATTGTTTGGCTAATACTGTGGCTTGAAACGAGGTCGGAATGCCTTTAATATCTTTGAGTTCTCCACTTTGGAGCCGTTCTCCAATATACTGAATCGCATAGGCTGTGGTGGAACCGGTTCCGAGTCCAACAATCGTTCCTGATTGTACTCGATCGGCGGCAGCTTTGCCCACGTACTGTTTCATTAATGTTACAGGATCTTGTTGGCTCATTTTAATTTATCCTTAATAAAGGGTTGTGTTAGATTGTGCTCAAATCTAATTTAACCATAAAGACACAACGAACACAAAGAAGTTGTAAACACTAACCGACTGATTGGTATACTGATTAATGTGGGCATTTGATTTGTGATTGGAGAGTAAATTGTGAGTTTAGATTCGGTTTCTTCCCTATTAAAACAAGGAATTCAACTAAAAGAATTAGGAAATTTAGAAGCTGCGGTTAATATATTTCGGCAGGCTTTAGCTATTAATTCCCAAGATGCAGAAGTTTATAAAAGACTGGCGGAAGTTTATATTTTAATCGGTAAGGAAGATGACGGAATTAACTATTTACATCAAGCCCTGAATTTACAACCGGATTTAGCTTCTGCCTATTTGGTGGTGGGCAATGCTCTTTATGTTCAATCTCGGTTAGATTTAGCAATTTGGGCCTATACCCAAGCCCTGGAAATTCAACCTAATTTTACAGAAGCCCATGCTAATTTGGGCAGTATTTATTTTATTAAAGAACGTTTAGATGAGGCGTTCTCTTGTTATCAAACAGCACTCCACATTGATCCTAATCAGGGGTTAATTCATTGGATGGTGGGAAATTTACTGACAAAACAGCAGAAAATAGAGCCCGCAATTAATAGTTATCAAAAAGCGATAGAATTACAACCAAATAAAGAAATATTTTATTTAAAATTAGCTGAAAATTTAGTTAAAACAAATCAAGTTAATCCCGCAATTGATTGTTATAAAAAAGCCATACAACTTAATCCTCAACGAGCCTTTACCCATCAGGAACTAAACCGACTGCTGCAATTACAATTTCAAGAAGTGGGCGAGAATCAGAGATTTCATGAAGGAGGAGTAGAACTAGCAAGTGCCGGACTACAAACCGAATTCAAATCTCGATCAGAATCAAATATTGAAACGGCTTTACTTGCGTCTGAGAATCAACACTTTTTGGTAGATAATCCTCCAGAAAAAGATAGTGAAAACCTAGAAGTTCAACAATACAAACAACAGGCTGAAGTTCTTATGAGTCAAGGCTTTTATGAACAAGCTCTTGTCGCTTGTCATCAAGCCTTAAAATTACAACCGGATTATTTACCTGCCTATTTAACCTTGGGTAATATTCTGCAATTTCAAGGCAAAATAGAAGCGGCATTACGAGCTTATTTTCAAGCCTTAGAACTGCGACCAAATTTTGCAGAAATTCATGCAAATGTGGGAACTATGTTATTTAAACTGCAACAGTGGGAACAGGCAATTTTGAGTTATCAAAAAGCCTTAGAACTCAATCCCAATTTGGCGGCGGTTTACTGGAATTTAGGCAAAGTTTTTCAAAGCGTGGGTCGGGTTAATGAATCTATTACAGCTTGGCAAAAAGCCTTAGAATTACAACCGAATTTAGTTGAAGCCGAATTTAACTTTGAATTTGGAAATAGTTTAGCCCGTCGCGGTCTTTGGGATGAAGCAGCTAAAAATTATCAACGGGCGATCGCTTTAAAACCTCAGTGGGCAGAAGTCTATTCTAATTTAGCAAGTGTACGATCGCAACAAGGACAAGAACAAGAGGCTATTCAATATTATCAAAAAGCCATTGAACTTAAATCCGATTTACCCCAACCCCATCTCTATCTCGGTCATATTTTCTTTCATAAAAATGATTCTGAAAAGGCAATTTATCACTATCAACAATCGATCAAACTTAAACCCGATTCTATCGATAGTTATGCTAATCTTGCTAATATTTATGCTAAAATTGGTAAGGTAGAAGCCGCGATTCAAAACTTTGAACAAGCCCTAGCTTTACAACCGGATTGGGCGGAACTTCATTGTCGATTAGCCCATATTCGCAAACATGATCAACCCTCAGAAGCCCTAATTAATTTAGAAAAAGCGATTGAGCTTAAACCCGATTTTGTCGAAGCCTATCAACAATTGTGTGATTTACTTAGCCATTCCACCAATTTAGCAAAAGCTCGGGAAATGTCGGATTTATATTGTCAAAAATGTGGGGATAAAGTTCCGGTTTTATCAGCAATTGCCTATATTTTTGCCTATAGTCAATCGGGCGCTTGTCAACAGGCGCTAGAAAAACTCATAGAATTAGAAAAAATCTGTTATCAAGATCCCGATAAATTAGAGATTTCAGAAGTAATTATTCTCTATGAAATTCTCCTATTTACGGTTTCCCACCTGCGGGATGATTTAGAAGCCAATGCCAACTTATATCGCTTAATTGCCCAACAATATTCTAAACATCGCTTCAGTGGTGTCTCCTCGCCCCAGTATGCCTCGATACCGGAAAAAACGAGTTCAAAACCCCTGAGAATTGGCTTGATTTCTAAACACTTCCGACGCCATTCTGTGGGATGGTGTAGTGAGAATTTAATCAAAGAATTGTCCCTAATTTCCCCCCATATTTATATTTATGTCACCGGACAGTTACCAACGGATGAAGTTACCCAAAGATTTGAACACATAGCGGCAAAATTTTACTGGCCAAAATCCTTTCCCAATGGGTTTGGTTCGCCGGAAGAATTAACCGCAGAAATTCTCAAAGATCGGTTAGATATTTTAGTCGATTTAGACTCCATGACTGTGCCTACAAATGTCCAGATATTATATCGTAGACCTGCCCCGGTTTGTGTGTCTTGGTTAGGGTTTGACGCTCCCTATGTTTCACCGGATAACTATTTCTTTTGTGATCAATATAGTCATCCCCCAGGTGTTGAAAAACATTATTTAGAAAAGTTAATTCGTTTACCGAATACTTCCGTCGCTTTAGAACCTTTTAAAAGCCGTCCAGTAGATAGAAATGCCGTGAGAAAGGGTTTAAATATTCAGCCGGATCAAATGGTTTATTTATGTGTTGCACCCGGACGAAAAACTAACCTAGAAATGATTCAAGCTCAGGTTAAAATTCTTCAAGGAGTTCCCAATAGTGTGTTATTTCGTAAGGGTCAAGGGGATAATAACTTAATTCGAGAACTTTATCACCAAGTTTGTGTTGAACAGAATGTTGATCAAGGTCGAGTGATTTTTATTGGCTTAACCAAAACCGAAGAAGAACATCGAGCGATTTATTATGTGGCGGATGCCCTATTAGACTCCTATCCCTATAATGGAGGAACCCATAATTTAGAGGCTTTATCGGCTAATTTACCCATAATTACTCGGGCTGGGGAACAATATTTGTCTCGCATGGGTTACTCGTTTTTAAAAGCTGTTAATCTCGATATTGGTGTGGCTTGGACTTGGGAAGAATATACACAATTAGGGATTAAATTAGGTTTAGATGCTAATTTACGTCATCAAATTAAATCCCATTTAATTCAATCTCAAAACCCCAATTCCTTAGCTCCGTTATGGAATCCTCGAAAATTAGCTCAGGAAATGTATGATATTTTTGAGAGACTTTATCGGCAATAGACCCTACAGAATCAGCGCAGGCGAGGTCAGAAACCCGGTTTGTTTCTTTGCCTAAGTCCTAAATCTTTTGAATCTTCCCAATTTTTGTTACAATCTGTAAACAAACGCTTAAGGTAAAGGGCAGTCTAACAAATGCGGGTTGCGATCGCAGGAGCAGGTTTAGCGGGCATGGCTACGGCAATTGACCTAGTAGATGCCGGACACGAAGTAGAAATTTTTGAATCCCGTCCCTTTGTCGGGGGTAAAGTCAGCAGTTGGATAGACCCGGAAGGAAACCACATTGAAATGGGGTTGCACGTCTTTTTTGGCTGCTACTATAACTTATTTGATCTGATGCGGAAGGTGGGGGCGATTGACAACCTTCGGTTGAAAGACCATACCCACATTTTTGTTAATACCGGGGGAAAAACGGGAAGTTTGGACTTTCGCTTCATTACCGGGGCACCTTTTAACGGGTTGAAGGCCTTTTTCACCACCTCCCAACTCTCCGTAATTGATAAACTACAAAATGCGATCGCCCTGGGAACTAGCCCCATTGTCCAGGGGCTGGTAGACTTTGAAGGAGCGATGAAAACTATCCGAGAACTGGATCGGGTGAGTTTTGCCGATTGGTTTCGCAGTCATGGCGGGTCTGAGGGTAGTTTAAAACGGATGTGGAACCCGATCGCCTATGCTTTAGGATTTATCGATACTGAGAATATTTCTGCTCGGTGTATGTTGACGATTTTCCTGTTTTTTGCCACCAAAACCGAGGCATCTATGTTGCGAATGTTGGCAGGATCTCCGGCGGAATATTTACATAAACCGATTGTTAATTATTTAGAACAACGGGGCGTTAAAATTCATACCCGCCGCCGAGTTAGAGAAATACAATTTTCAGAAATAGAAGGCAAAACCCATGTGACGGGAATGGTCATCGCCAAAGGGGAAACCGAGGAAACAATTATCGCCGATTCCTATGTTTTTGCCGGGGATATTCCAGGGGTACAAAAAATGATTCCCCCTGCTTGGCGAAAATGGCCGGAGTTTGACAATATTTATAAATTAGAAGCGGTTCCCGTAGCAACGGTACAACTTCGCTTTGATGGTTGGGTGACGGAATTAAATGATCCTCAAAAACGTCAACAACTTAAAGAAGCGGCGGGAATAGATAATTTATTATATACAGCCGATGCCGATTTTTCCTGTTTTTCAGATTTAGCATTATCAAGTCCGGCGGACTATTATCGAGAGGGACAGGGATCTTTATTACAGTTAGTATTAACCCCGGGTGATCCATTTATTAAACAAAATAATCAGGAAATTGCCCAACACGTTTTAAAACAAGTTCATAATTTATTTCCTAGTTCCCGAGAACTGAATATGACTTGGTATAGTGTGGTTAAATTAGCTCAATCTTTGTATCGAGAATCCCCCGGAATGGACGCTTACCGTCCGGCTCAAAAAACTCCCATTGCTAATTTCTTTTTAGCGGGAAGTTACACGCAACAGGATTATATTGATAGTATGGAAGGAGCAACAATTTCAGGACGAAAAGCCGCTAAGGCGATCTTAGAAACTCGCTTGAATGATCTGAAACCTGCTCCAGTTGTTGCTCAATAATTCAGGATTTGATCTTAATAATTAGCCAAAACCATCGGTTTTAGGCTAATTATTATTCAAAATTCCTACGCCAGTATAAGTATCCCCCAACATTTGCCAGAACTGATAAAATTCAATCATTTTTTACCCATTCCCTATTACCTATTACCCATTCCCTATTACCCACTCCATCAGGACTTACGCACAAGACCAAAGAAACCGGGTTTCTGGCCCTGATTTTGCGGATGAAATCTGGATTTCTCGTT
>NZ_LR734981.1 GCF_900009265.2 Planktothrix paucivesiculata PCC 9631
GTGCGATTCGTTTAACCTAAAATAAGTTGAAAAAGACTTATGGGACGGTTAACCCAGTTATTAAGACTGGTGATAACTGATTACATTTGTGGGTGAAATTCGGTGAATTAAGTCCCACCCCTCAAGTGCTGAGGTGAAAGCATAACCCCTAGTTTGATTGGGTAGCAACCAACAGATTAAAGCGGGGTTAAAAGGTAGAACTACTGGTAGCCAAAACTGGTAACTATCGAGCAAGAAGTCCATGCGTAGCGCAAGCAAAGATGTATCTGAATCATCGTTAATTGTAATGGTGTAATGGCTAAATCAAGGTTAAAAACTTGATAAACACCAAGCCAAAAGGCAAGGATAGGGCATAAGCGGTTTTCCTTCCGACTTATAAGCACCGCCCAATAAACCCGGTGGATAACATCACGCTAAAGACTTCAATAATGTGTAATCGGAACGAAGTAACCCCTATATATCTCTGGAGAGGTCGAAATCCAGTAAGTAGCTAACGAACGATATATAGGGAAGGGATGGTATCAAAAGCGAATGCTTTGCTGTAATGGCAAAAGATATGCAGACAGATACTCGGTAATTCCAAAGAAATAGAACAAGTAGCAATGAATATATCTAAAACGCAGAACAATCTGACGGTGGAGTGGAAAGACCTTAACTGGCGCAAACTGGAAAAGGTAACTTTTAAGTTGCAAAAGCGCATATTTCGAGCGAGTGAACGAGGCGATGTTAAAGCAGTTCGTAAACTTCAAAAGACCCTGATTAATTCCTGGAGTGCTAAATGTATCGCGGTTCGCAGGGTAACACAAGATAACCAAGGACGAAATACGGCAGGAGTGGACGGAATTAAATCCCTAACCCCGAAGCAACGTATGAACTTGGTAGGACGATTAAAGTTAACCAATAAAGTTAAACCAACTCGCAGAGTTGAAATACCTAAACCTGGTACAACCGAAACCCGTCCATTAGGAATACCCACAATCAACGACCGCGCATTGCAAGCGTTAGTAAAACTAGCGTTAGAACCAGAATGGGAGGCTAAATTTGAGCCAAACAGTTATGGTTTTAGACCAGGACGTTCATGCCACGATGCAAGAGAAGCAATATTTTTGAATATTAGATACAAGTCCAAATATGTACTTGATGCTGATATCTCCAAATGTTTCGACCGCATAAACCACAAAGCATTAATCTCCAAAATACACACATACCCTACATTAAGCCGTCAAATCAAGACATGGCTCAAGGCAGGGTACATGGACGGAAAAGAACTTTTTCCTACCAATGATGGTACACCACAAGGAGGGGTAATTTCACCCTTACTTGCGAATATTGCCCTACATGGTATGGAAGAAAGAGTTAAGCAATACGCCGAAACTCTAAAAGGGAAAAAAGCGAGAAATCGTCAGGCTCTTAGTCTAATCCGTTACGCTGATGATTTCGTAATAATCCATGAGGATTTAAACGTAGTCAAAAAGTGTCAAGAGATAATCGCTGACTGGTTAAGTGACATGGGATTGGAATTAAAACCAAGTAAAACAAAACTAACCCACACCCTCAATGAAATTGATGGGAATGTTGGATTTGAGTTCTTAGGATTCCATGTACAACAACACAAAGTAGGTAACTACCGATGTGCCAACAACCCGAATGGAATACCACTAGGTTTTAGTACATTAATCACACCCTCAAAAGCCAAAATAAAGACTCATCTTGTCAAGATAGCTGAAGTAATAGACTCCCATAAAACCGCACCTCAAGCTGCCTTAATTAGTAAGCTGAACCCTATTATTAGAGGTTGGTCAAACTATTATTCAACAACAGTTAGTAAAGAAACCTTCTCAAAGGTTGACCGCCTAACTTACGACAAGTTAAGAGCTTGGGCAAGAAGGAGGGGAAAAGGGAACATCAATAAAGACAAATACTGGAAAACAGTAGATGACAGAAATTGGTGTTTCAGTACAGAAGATGGATTAGAATTACTCACCCATAGCAGTACGCCAATCGTAAGGCATACAAAGATTAAAGGTGAAGCTAGTCCGTTTAATGGAGACTGGATTTACTGGAGTAAACGACGAGGCGAATATCCAGAAACTCCTAAAAGAGTGGCAACACTTATTAAGAAACAAAAAGGTATTTGTCCTCACTGTGGTCTGTATTTTACAAGTACAGATATTGTAGAAGTTGACCATATTATACCTAAATCGTTAGGTGGTAAAGATACCTACGATAACCTTCAACTTCTACACAAACATTGTCACGACACAAAGACGGCTAGTGATGGTTCTTTAACTAAAACAGTTGAGAATTATGACAATCAACCGTTTTGAAT
>NZ_LR734984.1 GCF_900009265.2 Planktothrix paucivesiculata PCC 9631
TGGGTAATGGGTAATGGGTAATGGGTAATGGGTAATGGGTAATACTTCGACTTCGCTCAGTAACAGGGTAATGGAAAATAAATTCTTTATTCCTAGATACGCTTTTGGAGAAGGGGGGAAATGGATTCTAAGTCCCCGGATTTATGGGGATATAATCTCGGAGGTGATCATAGATTACCCCGATAAATATTCCCAATAGAATGATCGGGGTTAATATTTATAATTAAATCCACACAGTCAGGGTTTTTAATTAAGGAATTTATAAATAATTCGGGATGTAAGGCTTTCCAAAAATAATCAACAAATTGACTAATTTCTGCATCAGTCATTCCCGATTTTCCGGTATTAATCATATCCTGTTCTGCTTGGATTCGCCACTGTTTTGATAAGCGATAATCTACAGGATTTAAAATTAGTAACCGATCTAATTTTTCCCACAAAGGAAGATAGTGATTTAACTGTTCGTTCATATCCCGAGCGAATTGTTGATCCGAAGAAGTCATAATTGGAACCGGGGGAAAATCAAAAAGTTGGTCGTCAATGGGTTGACAGCCTACAAACCAACCTTCAAATAAAATAATATCAATTCCGGTCACGAATTCGGGGGAAATGCGATCGCCTGCCCCCTGCCATAAGGACTTATCAAACCGAGGAATGGCAATGCTTTGACCGGGCAAAGGTTGACGCAATTGATCTAAAACCTGGATTCCCAATTCCAGATCATGGGTTCCCGGTGGCCCTCGCCAAATTAAACGCGGATCAGCTTTTTGTAACTGTTGACGTTCTGAATAAGTTTTATAGAGATCATCTAAGGACAAGCTAAGTGTGTCATAGTGAAAAAGAGACAAAATATAAGTTAAGACTTTCCCGAGGGTTGTTTTTCCCGTGCCTTGCCCTCCTAATATTCCTTGAACCAGAGGACGACCCAAGCGTTGACGATGTTCAGCCAGTTGGGTTGCTAAAGGTAGCCAAAATTTCCATAGGGTTTCTAACTGTTCAAATAACAGAGGAAACTGAATCTTTTGCTGTTGAAGTTGACAGAATAGATGGGATCTGGCTTCTATTTTCACCCTAACATTTCCAGGTGTGATTCCGAAAGCCGTTGAACGTTGATGATCGGACAGTTCCCATTGTTCTAAAACTTCTAAATCTGTGAGATGGGGTTTTTGTCCATTCCTCCAAGCTTTGAGAATTTCAAGCATAGATAATTCTAATTGTATTCAATCAATTTCCATCATGAACCTAACATTGAGGCTAACAAAAATAACCCATAACTCAAACCAATTTTGATGGCATTTAGGTTTTCCACCCAAAAAGATTGTCGTAAACGGGGGGAACTACTATAAGCTAACCAGTTCACTCCTTCGACCACGATAGATATTACTAAAGCTACCGTCACATCTAAGCGCGCCTTTTGTCCGGTTATCGTAGAAATGGCCAGGGCTAGGAATATCCCAAACAGTAGACTAATGGTTAGCAGCGAAATCCGTCGCCAAGGATTCATTAACAATCGCCCCACCTGGGCATTAATTACATTGAAAAGTCGATTGAGACGGGTATTTTGCATAGCACGGATTGTGAATTTTAGTGGGATTAATGATCTAATTTAAAGCAAAAGATTATGAAAGATAAACTTTATCCAGCCTTTCTAATTACTGGAACTATTTTATTAACTCTAATTAGTTTAAGGCAATTTTTATTTCGCTATTGTATGCAAACGGAGCGAAAACCCGCCGAACAGATGGTCTTATCTGTGCCTCATCCCTTATCCACGACTTTTCCTAAAACCTCTGTTGCGCCACCACCGCCCCTGAATATTAGCCTTCCCCCGTCTTCGGTTCCTACACCTACAAACTATCACCAAGGGTCATTTCGGGTCAGTAACCTGACTGAACATCCGGTGCGTGTGGCTTTACTGAGTCGTTCAGCCCCGAATATCACCGAACCTGTTCACTGGGATTTTGCGCCCGCCGAGGGCAGTGGGGAGGGTTTGATTTTATCCCTTCCGCGAGAGGATTTAATCCTCAAATCCGGTGATATCTTGGTGGTTTTTGCTCCTGATGGTTCTCGCTATTACTGGGGGCCTTATATTGTGGGAGAAACTCCCCTTCCAGCTTGGAATTCTCAAGACCAGGAATGGGAATTGGTGATCAAACCGACCCCATGAAGAAATTAATTTGATCCAGCCACCAATATTCCTGATAGGGTGAGTATTTTTGCTTCCGTGTACGATAATAACTAATTGATATATTGACTTCAGTGTTAGTTAGTTAACACATCACAAGTAAACTGTCAATATCTTAATCGTTAATATCTGCGTTCTTAGCCCATGAAATCAAGTTCAAATCGAAAGACTCCCACCCTTTTTTCACCTCTGATCAAAACTCCTGTATTCCCTTGGCTAGTTTGTATTGCGGGGTTGGGTTTAATCGGTTTTGTGGCTTTTTTTTGGAATTTAGGAACTTCTAGTTTACTGGATGAAACAGAACCCCTGTTTGCGGAAGCCTCCCGTCAAATGTTAGTAACCCAAGATTGGATTACTCCCTATTTTAATGAGGAAACCCGTTTCGATAAGCCGCCATTAATTTATTGGTTAATGGCAATTTCTTATCAGATAGTTGGGGTGAATGAATGGGGAGTGCGTCTTCCTTCGGCATTAGCAGGTTTCATGCTCGTTTGTTTAGGATTTTATACTTTAAGTTATTACGTCCAACAGACCCAATTTTATACCATAAAAGAAGATCAAAAACCGGGTTTTATCCCTTCTTTAGCTCAACCCAATTTTAGAAAGATTGTTTTACATCCTTTACCTTGGATGGGGGCTATATTAATCGCATTTAATCCGGGAATTCTGGCTTGGGCAAGAATTGGGGTTTCCGATATGTTATTAACTGGGTGTTTGGGTTCGGGGTTATTAGCTTTTTTTCTGGGATATGCTAAGTCAGAAGTTCAGGAATGGCAAGATTTACCTCTCGGTGGGAATGCTTCTAAGATTTGGTATTTAGCTTTTTATATTTTAACTGCTTTAGCTGTTTTGACAAAAGGCCCGGTTGGGATTATTTTACCGATTTTAATTATTGGTTCATTTTTAATTTATTTGGGAGAATGGCGCCAAGTTTTAAAACAAATGGGTTTATTAAAGGGAAGTTTAATTTTTTTAGTAATTACAATTCCTTGGTATATTTTAGTAATTTTAGTTAATGGTCAAAACTATATTAACTCTTTTTTTGGTTATCATAATTTTCAACGATTTACCAGCGTTGTGAATCACCATTCTGCTCCTTGGTATTTCTATTTTATTGTGATTTTAGTCGGATTTGCGCCATTTTCTGTGTATTTACCCCCGGCGATCGCTTCGACAAAATTCTGGAACCGTCGCTATTGGCAACATCAAACTCGAATTAAACAACTCCAATTATTTGCAGTTTTTTGGTTTGGCGGAATTTTTATATTTTTCACCCTAGCGGTTACTAAGCTTCCCAGTTATATTTTGCCCCTGATTCCTGCCTCAGTTTTATTAGTATCTTTATATTGGAATAATATTATCTCTAAAAGTAGCTTTAAAAAAAATAAATTTTATTCCCTAAATATTGCTATTTTGATTAATATTTTATTTGTTTTTCTGGCATCTGTTGGAAGTTATTTTAGTAAAAATTTAATTGGATATGATGCAGATATGCCAGATTTTAGAGTAGATTTACAAGCCTCTGGAATTCCAAATATATCGGCTTTAATTTGGGCGATCGCCACATTAGGAATAACCCTAAGTTGGTGGAAAGGTCGAATTTCATCCATTTTTATAGTTAATATTTTAGCGTTTATTAGTTTTTTTATTTGGGCAGTAACTCCCACCTATAATTTACTCGATCAACATCGACAGCAACCCCTACGATACCTAGCCCAAACCGTCGTACAACAGCGAAAATTAGGCGAAGAATTAATTATGATTGGTTTCAAAAAACCCAGTTTAGTTTTTTATACTCAAAATCGAGTTCAATACCGTCCCGACCCCCAGGATGCGATCGCCTATATTCAAACTCCATTGGTGCAAAAATCTCCTACTCAAACCCTGTTAATGTTGGCACATCCCCAAGAATTAATTGATCTAGGATTAAAACCTGATCAATATCAAATTGTGGATCAAGCGGGTGCTTATCAACTGATTCGTGTTAATAAAAGCTAAGGTATAGCAATCCTATTTGAGTGTGTTCAAAATGATCAAAAGGGAACAGGGAACAGGGAACAGGCAACAGAGAACGCCAGAATACTTCTGACTATGGGAAAAGGTGTTCAAAACTGTCAAATCCGTCCCTAATTGTCCTAAACTGAACTATGGAAATCTAATCGGCTTTTGAACAGAAAATATGAGTTTAGTTGAACTTTTAGAACCCATTGCTAATCTATTTCGGGGTTTAGGTATTCCTGAACCCATCACCCATTGGGGACATCCGGTGATGATGGGAACCGTTATTTTTACGATGGGGAGTTATGTGGGTTGGACGGGATGGCGCGGACGTCTGGCAGCAGATAAGGAAGTCGCCTTAAAAAATCGTTCTGACCACCGAAAACTCGCCCCTTTAATGTTTTTGTTTTTGGCTTTAGGCTACACGGGAGGTTTATTATCTTTAGTAATGCAAAAACAACCCATTTTAGAAAGTCCCCACTTCTGGACAGGAACAATATTATTAGGATTGTTATTAACTAATAGTCTGATTGCTTTTACCGGATTTAACAAAGACAACTCGGGTTTTAGGGCAACCCATGCTTATATTGGAACCGTTATCTTAGGATTAATGTTAGTCCATACCGTTTTAGGTTTAAAATTAGGGCTTTCTATCTAAAATAATTGATTCTTTTTGGTTGTTGAGGTGTGGGAAGTTTTGAAGTATGAAAGTGTTAAGGTGTTAAGGTATTGTATTCACTGACGCACCACTTACTCCCCCTGCTCCCCCTGCCTCCCCTGCGGCCACTGAGCCTGTCGAAGTGCCCCCTGCCTCCCCTGCTCCCTATTTCATCACATCATGAATCAGACGGTGATTTTAATTCTAGCTTTTGCTTATCTCTTAGGTTTGCTAGTGGGTGTAATTCCTGGGGGAAATTATGCAATATTAGGTTTAGGAATTATATTGGCAATAGTCACCGCCCTAAAACAAGTTTATCAACAGAAACAATCCCGCCAAGCTCGAATTAAACAATTTATTCAGCAAAAACAAACGCGCAAAGATGCCCTAACTGATCCGATTGAATTTGCAGATAAAATCCCTAAAATTTCTCGTCCTAAGTTTCCGTTTTGGGTGTGGTTATTGGCTGGAATTATTGCTTTTTTAGCCAGTTTTTATTTACAAATCAGAACGCCTCAACCCGCGATAAATGATATTACTCAGTTAATTATTGATAGTGGAAATAGCCAAGATTTATTAATTACGGTTCGGGGAGAAGTGAGTAGTATTCCTCGGTTAACTCGTTCGGGACGGGGACAATTTTGGTTACAGGTACATCAAGTTAATGAAATTACGAATAATAATACTCCGATCGCCGTGAGTAAAGATGTCAGTGGTTTGGTTTATGTGACTGTTCCAATATTAAAAGCGACGGGATTATATCCGGGGGAAAGTATCGCCATTACCGGAAGTTTATACAAACCTCAACCCCCTTCTAACCCGGGTGGATTTGATTTTCAAAACTATCTGGCTCAACAAGGATCATTTACCGGACTTCGAGGACGTTATATTAGTCATGATGATAGTCAACCGCCTCCTTGGGGACTGTGGAAAATTCGCCAACGGATTACCCGCGCCCAAGCTCAATTATTAGGAGTTCCCAAAGGTTCCCTATTAAGCGCGATGGTCTTAGGACGTTTAGCTGTTGATTTACCCTACGATATTAGAGATATTTTTGTTCAAGTTGGACTGGCTCATATTTTAGCAGCTTCAGGATTTCAAGTCTCATTTTTATTGGGAGTTATTTTAGCGATCACTCAAAAGTTTTCTCCCAGGGTAAGATTTGGTTTGGGATTATTAACCTTACTGATTTATTTAGGATTAACTGGGATTTCTCCTTCGGTATTACGAGCAACATTAATGGGTTTGGCGGTATTAATTGCTCTGTTAAGTCAACGGCAAACTAAACCTTTAAACGTATTATTAATCGTCGCTATTTTATTATTAGTTGTTAATCCTAATTGGATTTCTGATATTGGATTTCAACTCAGTTTTTTAGCCACTTTGGGATTAATGGTTACGGTTCCTCCCTTAATGGAAAGGTTGAATTGGATGCCTCCTTTGTTCGCGTCTTTAATTGCTGTTCCTTTATCAGCAATGATCTGGACATTGCCTTTGCAATTATATGTTTTTAAAGTATTATCTCCCTATAGTATTCTGGTTAATATTATCGCATCTCCCCTGATTTCTATTATTACATTAGGAGGGATAGCGAGTGCTTTATCCGCCTTATTCTTGCCCAGTTTGGGAAGTGCGATCGCCCAATTTCTTTATTATCCGATTTTAGGTTTAATTGAAATAGCCAAATATTTTAGTCAACTTCCAGGAAATTCGATTGCCGTGGGCAGTATTTCCCTGATTCAATTAATAACGCTCTATGGTTTAATCCTAGTAATTTGGGTTAATCCTTAACCCCGGAACTTTTATCAGTATTAAGGCCTAAAATTGCGATCGCTTCTTCCAATTCTATTGATCCGAAAACCGTGGAAACCCTAAATCAACAGCAAACTCAAATCTTCTGGACGGGTCGAGATGGGGCTTTGAGATGGACGCCAACCCAGGGTTTTGAAACAACTTTAGATTTTGATCAAACAGATGGTTCCCTTCTTTGATATAATTCGAGAAGTGGTTTAGAATCAGATCTAGATCATTTCTAACTTGGAGAGGTGGCAGAGTTGGTCGAATGCGACACACTCGAAATGTGTTAGGGGCTTTACGGTTCCTCGTGGGTTCGAATCCCACCCTCTCCGTTTTTCGGGCCCCCTATCGTTAAAATACTTGAATCACTGATAGAGGGGTTGTGTCCATGTCCTTAACGCCTTTGAGCGAAGCCATACAAGCAAATGCACTCGATAATATTCGTTTAATTGCAACGGATATCGATGGAACTTTAACCCAAAACGGAAAATTTACCCCGGATTTATTCCAGGCTTTGTTTGCATTAAAACAGGCTAAAATTCCGGTAATTTTAATTACGGGACGGTCGGCGGGATGGGTACAAGCGTTAAAACATTATCTTCCGGTGACAGGTGCGATCGCTGAAAATGGCGGTTTATATTATCCCTTGGAGTCTGACCAGCCGCAATTTTTAATCCCTTTAAATTCTCTCTCCCAACATCGGCAAAATTTAGCCCAAGGGTTTCAAATTCTCCAAGTTCAATATCCCCATCTCCAGGCTTCGGCCGATAATCCTTTTCGGTTTACAGATTGGACATTTGATATTCAAAATATTAGTTTATCGGAAATTCAACAATTAACAGAACTCTGTACAGAATTGGGTTGGGGATTTACCTATAGCACTGTTCAAGGTCATATTAAACCTAAAAACCAAGATAAAGCCACGGGATTATTAAAGGTTATTCAGCACTATTGGTCAGACTTAACCCCGGAACAAATTCTTACCATTGGCGATAGTCCTAATGATCAAACTCTATTTAATTCTGAGTTATTTCCTCAGTCTATTGGAGTGGCTAATCTCTTAGACTATAAAGATCAATTAACCCATAAACCCCTTTATATTACCGCAGGTTTAGAAGTTGAAGGATTTTGTCAAATTGCGAAAGTTTTTAATTTATAATAGTGTTGGTTGTTGTTGCTAAGACCTCTTGTAAGAGTGCGCTTAAGCGCAACAACGGGCGCAGCGACACTCACAATCTGAAGTTGTGTTATTATCGGCTCAACAATATATTCCCTCACCTGCGATGAGTTATTGTATGACCGTAGGATGTTCTCATCCAGAAAATCTCGACTCAGCCGAATATTGTCAAGGTTGTGGTCAATTTCTATTACTTCAAAATCGTTATCTCGCCATAAAACCTTTAAGTAGAGGCGGTTTTGGTCGGACATTTTTGGCAATTGATCAACAAATTCCGTCCCATCCCTATTGTGTGATTAAACAATTTTTTGTGCAATATGAAAACCCCCAGGATTATCAAACCGCCGCTAAATTATTTCGTCAGGAAGCAGTGCGTTTAGATCAATTGGGAAAACATCCTCAAATTCCTCAACTATTAGCACATTTTGAACAAAATCAACAATTGTTTATTGTTCAAGAATATATTCAGGGAAAAACCCTATTTGATGAATTAAAACAAGATGGATTATTTACAGAAAAAAAAATTTGGCACGTTTTAAAACAAATTCTCCCTATTTTACAATTTATTCATGAAAAAAATATTATTCATCGAGATATTAAACCTGCTAATTTGATGCGACGTTGTTCTCTGGCCGCCTCTGGTGAAAACTACCTAGATCCTGTTATCGATTTAACCCAAGTTCCTCCGACTATTAAAATGGGAGATCAGGAACAAGCTCAAATAAGTGCTAAAATCAAATCAACTATTTATCCTATTTTATCGGCAGAAAATTCCGACCTTCAAACAAGCACGGATTTTAATAAAAATGATATTGTTTTAATAGATTTTGGGATTTCCAAACTGTTAACAGGAACCGCTTTACTCCACAGTGGAACTATTATCGGAACACCGGAATTTATGGCTCCTGAACAAATGAGAGGAAAAGTTTATCCCGCCAGTGATTTGTATAGCTTAGGGCTAACTTGTTTATATTTAATTATGGGAATTTCCCCAGGAAAATTATATGATGATCATGATGAAAAATGGAATTGGCGAAGTTATTTAATCCCGCAACAAATTATTAGCGATCGCTTAGAAACCGTTTTAAATAAATTAATAGCGACCGCTATTAATCAACGTTATAAATCCGCCGAAGAAGCCTTAAAAGCCATTCAATCTTCTGAAACGCCTGTCAATTTAGCAGTTAAACCCGTTATTCCTATTAAAAAAACATCTGCAAAAGTCATCCAAGCTGCCGCTAAAACACCTAATTTATTAGATAGAATTAAACAAAATTTAGGCTATCACCCCTTAAATGATCCTTTAAAATCCGCCGTGGGAGTCGATTATACTAAACTCCAAACCCTCTTAGCTCAAAAACATTGGAAACAAGCGGATCAAGAAACCTGGGTTGTCCTCTGTCAAGCCCTAAAAAAATCTAAAAAAACCTATTTATACGCCCAGGATTTAGTAAATTTACCCTGTGAAGATCTACAAACCATTAATTATCTTTGGGTAAAATATAGTAATAGTCGCTTTGGATTTAGTATCCAAAATAAAATTTATCAAGAAGTCGAAGGAGACTATGGAAAATTTTGTCAGCAGGTGGGATGGTTAACCTATAATCCCCACAATCCTGATTATGGAATCGAATATAAAACATCCGCTCCCATTGGACATTTACCTACCCGCAATTGGATAGTTAGCACAGGAAAATGGTGGAAAAACCTAGAGATTTTAGCCGAAAAATTAGAAAGTTGTAAAATTAATTAATTAGCAATAGATAAAAACCCGGTTTCTCAAAGAAACCGGGTTTTTATGGTATAATTGTATAATTTACTCAGCAGAAATCGGTTGTACAAACTGCCGATTAGCTCGCACAAAACAATGGGAAGGTGCGGCTTTTTGATCGGTTTTTTCAACATAAATCCAAGGTTGTTTTTTCGTATCGTAAACCACACCAAACCCCGCCGGGCCTAAATTAATTTCAAAGTCCTGTCCTGCGGGTAGTTTTCCCACCACAGGCCAATTTTCAATATTTAATTCGGTTTTATTGCTAGGATTTTCTAATTGTGAATAGTTGGTATTTCCTAACATCCGACAATCAATTCCTTGAGTATTAGATTGGGTTATTTGCCAGGAAGAATGGGGCGATCGCTGATAATCTCCATTCGCCCGAGGTTGGGGAATAGACCCCTCCTCTGTCTGGGTTTTGGTAACAGGAGACTCGGAACTTAATCCGCCGTTATCCAGAGGGACTGGGGAAGGTGCATGGAGGGAATTTTGACAAGCGATCGCCCGGACGCCCATCCCCGTTAACACCAGCCCCAAACCCAAAGATAAAATCACCAATCTTAAATCATTTTTAGCGGTCATACAGGTATACACAACTCAACAGGTTCCCCAGTTAGACTAAAGGGTCTTACCTGGGTTATTTTCACTTTCACCTGTTGACCTTTCAATTCCGCTAAATTTCCCGAGAAAAAGGTTAACCGATTTCCCCGGGTGCGTCCCATTACTTGAGAAGGGTCTTTGGAATTTGTTCCCTCAACTAACACTTCTTCAATTCTGCCCAAATAACGCTGGGAACGTTCGGCTGCCTTCACAGAAACTAAGCGATTTAATTGTTGTAAACGATCGGCTTTTACCTCCTCACTGAGTTGATTTTCCCACAGGGCTGCGGGAGTCCCTGGACGAGGAGAATAGGTGGCGGTATTTAATAAATCAAAGCCAATATCATCGACTAATTTCATCGTATTTTCAAACTGTTCCTCGGTTTCCCCTGGAAATCCCACAATCGCATCAGCACTAATAGAAGCATCGGGTATATATTCCCGAATTGTATGAATAATTTGGCGATATTTTTCTTGAGTATAACCCCGGGACATGGCTTTCAAAAGTTGATTATCTCCCGACTGAAAGGGAATATGAAAATGTTCACAAATTTTCGGTAATTCCGCACAAGCCCGAATTAATCTTTCTGTAAAATAACGGGGGTGACTGGTGGCAAATCTAATCCGTTCGATGCCAGGAACATCATGAATAAAATACAATAAATCCGTGAAATTATATAAATGCCGACCTCCAGGACTTGAACCAGGCAAATCGCGGCCGTAGGCATCAATATTTTGCCCTAATAATGTGATTTCTTTATACCCCAAACGGCTTAATTCTTCGATTTCTTCCCGAATAGCTTCCGGTCGGCGCGATTGTTCAATCCCGCGTACATTGGGAACCACACAATAGGTACAACGTTCATTACAACCATAAATCACATTAACCCAGGCTGTCACCTCGCTATCTCGACGGGGTTTAGTAATATCTTCGATGATTTCTATGGGTTCTGTGGCAACAATTTGATTGCCTTGAAAGACCTGTTCTAGTAGGTCTTGTAAACGGTTAGCGTGTTGTGGCCCCATGACTAAATCTATTTCAGGAACCCGACGCAGTAAGGTTTCTCCTTCCTGTTGGGCAACACATCCAGCGACAATAATCGTTAAATTTGGTTCTTCCTGTTTGCGTTTTGCCTGTCTTCCTAAATAGGAATAAACCTTTTGTTCGGCATTATCTCGAATCGTACAAGTATTATAAAGAATCACATTGGCATCATTGGGATCTTCGGTAAAATCAAAGCCCATTTCTTCTAAAACACCAGCCATGCGTTCCGAGTCGGCTTTGTTCATCTGACAGCCGAAAGTTGTAATATGATAACGTTGGGAATTTGTAGTCATCGAATTTTAGAAGTCTCCTATCTCTTGAGAAAGGTTAATTCAGCCTTTCTACAGAGTTTATTATAATTCATTTTGTCTAGTTTTGTGATCTTTACGGTTGAAAACGATGAAACCCAAGCAAATTATCTACACTTTAGCTGCTATTTCCATTGTCGGATCTTTTTTGCTAACTACTCAAAATCCGGCTTTAGAATTATCATTTTTAGTCGGATTTTTATTGGCGATTTTAACCAAAGGAATTAGAAAACGGCGTTCCGTGTCTAATAACAAATAATACAATTCTGTTTTATTTCCATATCCTCTGAATTGGGTAATAATCAAAAGCCGAATCACGACTAATTAAAATAAGAGAATGATTTATCGCTTGTGCAACCAGAATGCGATCAAAAGGATCTCGATGATGCAGGGGCAAGTTAAGATAGCACTCTGTATCAGAGAATGTAATAGACAAAACCTCTATTTTTAGTTGTCGTAACACTCCCTCTAGCTCAGAAAAAGAGTTTTGCAACCTGAGTTTTCCTAGATTAATCTTAATGGAAATTTCCCACAAGCTGGCAATGCTCAGGCAGAGACTATTATTTGGATCTTCAAGAATTTCTGCCGCTTTATAACTTAATTCTTCGCTATCTTGAAAGTACCAAATAAAAGTATGGGTATCCAATAAAATATTCATGTTTACATATAATCCTTTAAATCTTCCAAAGGTTCATCAAAATCATCTGCCATCCAGATTTTACCTTTCCAAATTCCCAGTCCTCCTCGCTTGGTAGGTTTCTCCATTTGAGGTGTTTCCTCATTGTATCGGTTCACAAGAAATTCCGTATAGTCAAGCACTGCTTGTTTAACAGATTCAGGTAATTTTTCGACATTTTTTAAGATCGCTGTTTCTATTATCATTTTTCAGTATCCTCTAAATAAATTGGAGAAAACGTCGATAAAGGAGGGTTAAATCTCTCCAATCTCTAAACCTAACGCTTCAGCAATTTGTTCATTCGTTAACCCCATTTCTCGTAACCGAGGAATAGCATTTCGCCGAGATTGTTCAGCAATTTCTGCTCTTAAATGTTCCTTTTCAGCCCGTTCTTTTCCCGTTAAAATAATCACCCCTTGATCATCACACCACCGCAACCAAAAATCCTGTTTTTCTTCATATATTCCTGACCAAATTGTTAATCCCAAACCAACTTGTTCTAACCAAAATATTGATTGAGTTTCAATTAACGTTGGTTCTAACGCTTGATAGTGTCCCTCCCGTAAGACGTAAACTCGTAATAAAATATCGCCCAATTGTTGTAACGGGTCAAACACAACATAATATGTCACCCGCATCCGGGCATAATTAATTAACTTACTTCCGAGTTCATTTCCTTCTTGATTAGAAACAATTTCAATCACCACATCGGGCGGTTTCCCAAACTCCCAAATAAAATAAGTCCGATTTCGTTTTTCTCGAAAATCTGGCGGAACTTCAACATCTAAAGATAAAAATACATCCGGTACAATGGGAGGATGACGGAGTGCATAGAAAATACCCACATTAGCATCAGCTAAAAACGTTGAATTTTCTCCTAATCTTTGCCAAGAACTATATAAACATTCAACTAATAAACGCTGCAATTTGGCGGATAGAAAATTATCCACAGGAGTATCATCCTCGGTAATAATTTCAGTTAAATCAATAGTCGGAGGTTGAATCGGTGTGACAGACATAATTATTCATGCTATCTGTTTATGGACTATTATAGCAATTCTTGCCGATATTGTAGGGGTTGAGTCTTTAAACCCAAACTAACTTTTTTAAAAACCCCTACAATTAAATGGGTTTATTTTGCAGGTTTAAAACCAAAGACTTTGGCATAAAAACCAAATTCACCATCAATAGCACGTTTAATATTTTCTGCTTTTCTGAAGCCATGTTGCTCTCCTTCAAACAGAACATAATCCACCGTAACACCTTTCGCTTTTAAGGCTTCTACCATCATTTCTGCTTGGTTGGGAGGCACAATTTTATCCTCTGATCCCTGAAAAAATATCACCGGACAGGATAATTGATCAACGTGATAAATCGGAGAACGCTGTTGATAAATAGCCTTTTCTTCTGGATAAATCCCAATTAAACCATCCAAATAACGGGATTCAAATTTATGGGTATCCGTTGCTAAAGCTGCTAAATCACTGACTCCATAATAACTCGCCCCCGCCTTAAATACATCCTTAAAGGTTAAAGCACATAAAGTAGTATAGCCGCCCGCACTTCCGCCCGCAATTGCCATCCGATTTCCGTCCACTAAACCCTGTTCTGCGAGATATTTTGCCCCGTTACAACAATCATCCACATCCACAATTCCCCAATTTTTATTTAACCGTTGACGGTACTCCCGTCCATAACCCGTACTTCCCCCATAATTAACATCTAAAACCGCAAATCCTCGACTCGTCCAATATTGAATTTTTAAGCTCAAACTACTAGATGTTGCCGCCGTTGGCCCCCCATGACTTTTAACAACTAAAGGCGGTTTTTCTCCCTCTGAAACTTGATAATCTTTGTTTTGAGGAGGATAGAAAAATCCGTAGGCTGTTTTCCCATTTTCTGTAGGAAATTCTATTGGTTGAGGGACGGATAAATAGCCTTTATCCAGTACAATTTGACTAGAACGTCTTAATACTTCTAGTTCTCCTGTTTCTAAATTAAGCCTGACAATGGCACTGCTTTCCGTGGGAGAACTACCGATAAATAAGACTTGATTTCCAGAAACGGTTAAGCTATCAATTGCAGTATAAGGAATATCAATATCCTGTAATTTTTGAGTTTGAGTATCTAAACTGGCTAGATAGGAATTACCGTTTTTACTGTAGGTACAAATAATTTTTTCTGCGGAACTAAACCCATAAGTTGACATTCCAAATACCCACAGGGGTAAACCAAATTCTGTCGCCATGGGATATAAAGATTCTATCTTTCCAGTATACCGATATAAGTTCCACCAATTCGAGCGATCGCTTACAAAATATAATACCCCATCCGGTGACCATTGGGGTTGAAAAATCGATTCTTCTAAACCCCCCGCAATCAATTGTTTTTCTCCTAATAACCCCTGGGAATTAACCTCAGCAACCCATAATTCTGTCCCATCCCAAGGCATATTCGGATGATTCCATGAAATCCAAGATAATTGATTACCATCAGGGCTTAAACGGGGAAAAGCATAAAAATCATTGCCCCCTACTAAAACCCGAATATCCTCACTATTATTCAGATTAATACTGACAATAGTATTAACCGGTTCTCCGCCTTGAGTATGATCTTCTCGAACACAAATTAACCGTTGATTTTGAGGATCAATTACCCCATCCGCATAACGATATTCTCCTTCTGGGGTAATAGGTTTTGGCGTAATTTGATAGGGAGTATTTTCCCCTTGAATATTCTGTTGATACAGATATTGATCAACAAAATTAGAAAAATAAACCGTTCCTTGATTAACAATATAGGAACCTCCCCCATATTCATGAACCCGAGTTCTCACATTAAAAGATTCAGGAGTAACATCATTTAATTGATTATCAGGACTCAGACGAACAATCACGCTGCGCCCCGCTTCCGATGGCCGTCCTTCTATCCAATAAATATTATCCCCATCCCACGTTAACCCCCCCAGTCCTACGGTTCCTTCTACCATTAAATCGGCGGTAATGGGAGATTTCCAAGTCCCGTACTTTGCTGTTTTTTTGCTCATATTTTGATCATTTGATTTTTGAGAATATCCGAAATTTTAACACTTTTTTATATTATTTAGCCACTTGAATCGGCCCATCAATACTGCCACTAAAAAACTGTTTGACGATCGCACTATCGGTTGTAAATGCTTCCTGAATTGATCCTTGCCATTGAACTAAACCTTGATACAAAAAAATAATCCGATCGGCCGTGCGTCGAATGGTACTATCTTGGTGCGTCACAATACTATAGGTACTACAACCTTTTCCACTATGTTGTAAATCCCTAATTAAATCTTCAATCACCGTTGATGCAATCGGATCTAAACCGGCGGTGGGTTCGTCATATAAAATAACCTCGGGAGTCTCCCTAGGATTTTCGGGATTGGGCATAATTGCCCGGGCAAAACTTACCCGTTTTCGCATTCCTCCTGATAATTCGGCGGGATAGCGATCGCCAATATTAGGCAACCCCACCATCTCTAATTTTTCATTCACTAATTCTTTAATTTTTTGAGAAGGTAATTTTGTATGTTGATAGAGTAAAAAACCGATATTTTCTGTCACCGTTAAAGAATCAAATAAAGCCGCCTGTTGAAAGACCATGGCAATACCAATCGGATCGGTAATATCATCAACCCATCCTTGGCGTTTTTTTCCTAACACATAAACTTCCCCTTGATCGGGGGGTAAAAGTCCGGCAATAATTCGCAAAATGGTTGATTTTCCAGTTCCTGAAGGGCCAATAATTCCTAACGCTTCTCCTCGATAAATCGTTAAATCAACCTGATCTAAAATCAGTTGGGAACCAAAGGATTTACTCACTCCTTTTAATTCAATTAAAGGTTCTAAAGATTCCGAGGACTTTGATAAAACTAACTTATCCTTTGAATCTACGGGCACAACTTCAATACCCTGAGTTTTTCCCTTTTTACTGTCTTTGATCATCTCCTTAAACCTTTGATCCTTGTACCTTTGATCCCGTTCGGTTGTTAAGCCAACGATTTAATCGTTATCATCACGTTGATCTACCTAGTTAGAAAAAATTAAACCGTTAATTAACTCCCGTCCCTTATTTTACGATCAGCACGACCTCCTATAGTCTAAATTGTCTGTGGAAGCCCCAATATCCAAGTAAAACACTATCTATGTCAACTGGTTCGTTCAAACACACCCTACGCAGAATTATGAAACTCAGACTCCATCTCGGTTTATCCAAACATTATTCTCCCCGGATGATTAACCAATGGTTTAAATGGTTATCCCCGGGACTGTTTATCAAACGCTGGATGGCCGTCAGTGCTGCGGGGGTTTTACTCGCTAGTTTGGGGTTAGCTATCTGGACGGGAATGACCCCAATTTATAACATCCTACAACTGCTGAAAAATTTCTTAGGATGGATTGCCACGGTTATTCCCAATTATATCTCGGGGCCATTGATGATCGCCTTGGGGGTTGTGCTCGTTCTTTGGAGTCAAACTCGCAGTCTCAATTCCATTAGTGAAGCCTTTTATCCGGCTGGGGATGAACAATTAGTAGATCGCCTGTTGAGTCATCGCCGTTTGTTACGGGGGCCGAAAGTCGTTGTGATCGGGGGTGGAACGGGATTATCTACCTTATTACGAGGATTGAAAGAATATAGCGCTAATATTACCGCAATTGTTACCGTTGCCGATGATGGCGGATCGTCCGGGCGGTTACGCCGAGAAATGGGAGTTTTACCCCCGGGAGATATTAGAAATTGTATCGCAGCCTTGGCCGATGAAGAACGATTATTAACGGAATTATTTCAATATAGATTTACCGCCGGAGATGGATTAACCGGACATAGTTTCGGGAATTTATTCTTAACTGCAATGTGTGAAATTGAAGGGGATTTGGAACAAGCGATCGCCGCGAGTTCTAAGGTATTAGCGATTAGAGGTCAAGTTCTCCCCGCCACTTTAACCGATGTGAATTTATGGGCGAAATTAGCTGATGGTCGCCGAATTCATGGGGAATCTAGTATTACCGAAGCTAAGGGAAAAATTGTCACCATTGGTTGTATTCCTCCCAATCCTCCGGCCCTACCAAAAGCCATACAAGCAATTTTAGAGGCAGATTTTATTATTATTGGCCCGGGAAGTTTATATACAAGTGTAATTCCTAATTTATTGGTTCCAGAAATAGCCGCCGCCATTGCTTCTCAAAATGTTCCCCGAATTTATGTTTGTAATATTATGACGCAACCTGGCGAAACGGATGGCTATAGCGTTTCTGATCATATTAAAGCTATTGATAAAGCCTGTGGTTATCAATTATTTGATGCGGTATTAGTTCAAGGCACAGTTCCCCCGGCTAATGCCTTAATTCGATATGCGAAAGAAGACTCTCACCCAGTTATTTTAGATCGAGACATAGTTAAACAATTGGGTCGAAGAATTGTGATCAGTAATATTATGGATGTTGATCAAAATACCGGATATTTACGCCATGATCCCTATCGGTTAGCCCCAGTATTATTAAGATGGTTTGGCAAAAACTAACCGAGTCCTTTAGGACTCACTACAACGTAGTAAGCCCTTTAGGGCTTAATCTTTTCTAAAATATTAATCTGAAAATATGACTCAATTCCATTTACCCAACGCCCAAGCTACCCGTGAATTGGGACAACAATTCGGGCGATCGCTCCCAGCCAATAGTGTGCTATTATTAGAAGGAAATTTAGGGGCTGGAAAAACAACTTTTGTTCAAGGATTAGCTGAAGGTTTAGACCTCTGTGAATCTATTGAAAGCCCAACATTTACTTTAATAAATGAATATCTAAATGGTAGGATTCCACTATACCATTTAGACTTATATCGATTAGAAACCTCGGAAATTGAAGACTTGAATTTAGAGCAATATTGGGAAGGTATCGAAGTAGAACCCGGAATTGTGGCGATTGAATGGGCTGATCGTTTACCCTATAAACCGGAAAGCTATCTACAAATTGAATTCACTTATACAGAAAAAGGCGATCGAATTGCGACTTTATGGGATGGGAAGGAGCCAGATTTCAACCTCAAGTCAGATGAAATTTAAGGGCTAAATGGGTTAAGAATCAGCCGCGATCGCTAAAAAACTTTACAAAGTTATCGAATTGTTGGATAATTTAAACATCCTGATCCTCGTCTTCTCCATGATGATTTCCTCCTTCAAACCCCGAGCATTTTTAACTGCTTTTATATGTTTGAGTATGGTTACGGCCGCGCTTAATGCTCAAGCTCAAACTAAAAGTAAAATCACCCTCACCATTGACGGATTAAAAAATAAAAACGGACAAATTTGTGCGAGTTTATTTGCTAGTAATAAAGGCTTTCCCGGTAATGGAGATGATGCCATAAAAAGCGGTTGTGTGACGATTACAGAAGTACCTGTTGTGATGAATTTTGAGGATTTACAACCGGGTAGTTATGCCATTGCCGTTCTTCATGATGCGAATAGTGATAATAAAGCTAACCGTAATGGCTTAGGAATTCCCACCGAAGGATTTGGTTTTTCTAAAAATCCCACTATTCTCGCCGGGCCACCCAAATTCAATGATACAGCAGTTGTTGTTGCCGGGGAAAATACTAAAATTAATATTAAATTACAGTATTTATTAGGGGGTTAGAAAGAGATTAAGTAATGGGTAATACTTCGACTTCGCTCAGTAACAGGGTAATGGGGAAAGAAACAGAGTTTCTAATTTTGGTTCAGAAACCCTGTTTCCTAATTGCTGGTTTTAAGGTTTATTAATCATCGGCATAAATATAACGGTATAACTCTTTAGGATCGGGTTCGGGGCTAGTTTGGGCAAATTCTACCGCATCATCAATAATGACTTGAACTTGCTGATCAATAGCTTTCAATTCCTCCGGGGTTGCCAATTTGTGTTCCGTTAAATGGGCTGCAAATTTTTTAATTGGATCACGCGCAAACCAAAATTCCTTCTCCTCTTTATCCCGTAATTCATCGGGATCAGCCAAAGAATGTCCCCGGAAACGATAGGTTAAGGCTTCTACCAAGGTTGGGCCTTCACCAGCGCGGGCACGAGCAACGGCCTTTTTCGCCACTTCCCTAACCGCCAAAACATCCATCCCATCCACTTCATAACCCGGCATTCCAAAAGCGGGGCCTTTTTTGTAGATTTCCGGGTCAGAGGTTGCCCGGTCATGGGCCATCCCGATCGCCCATTTATTATTCTCTACCACATAAATAATCGGCAAATTCCATAACGCCGCCATATTCAAACATTCATAGAATTGGCCGTTATTGCAAGCCCCATCGCCAAAAAAGCACATCGTTACTTGATCTGCATTCGGATCATTCATCGCTTCCCGACGGTATTTAGTTTGAAAAGCCGCACCTGTGGCCACCGGAATTCCTTCCGCCACAAAGGCAAACCCCCCTAATAAATTGTGGGGAGAGGAGAATAGGTGCATCGAGCCGCCCCGACCCTTGGAACAGCCCGTAGCCTTACCAAATAATTCCGCCATGACCTCCCGGGGTGGAACCCCCGCACTCAAAGCATGAACGTGATCCCGATAGGTACTACAAACATAATCCTCATCCCGGCGACCCGCGCGTATCATCCCCGTGGCCACAGCTTCTTGACCGTTGTACAGGTGGACAAAACCGAACATTTTGCCCCGATAATACATCTCGGCACATTTATCTTCAAATAGCCGCCCCAGCACCATATCCTCATACAGCATTAACCCTTCATCACGGGTTACAGCATTTGCATCCGCCTTAAACGTCGGTAACGTGCGTTCCTGTACCATTTTTTCCAATTACCTGTACCATTTTGAGATTCTATTTTACAGGTTGGGGGCGGGTTTATTGAGATTTCTGTTAATTAACAAACTTTCTCATATTATCAAATCCCAATATTTATCAATCTGATTTATCATTATTAAAAGGCAAATCCTGATTAACATGATCAATTTCCTGTTGTTCCATCTCGTTAATTCGTCCGATATAAGACTTTAAAATCTGAGCTAAACGTTGATCATAAAATCGATGCAAACTATAATTGGGTGTGGCTGGAAAACCTCGACGTTTCTTATGCCGTCCCCCCGCACCCGGATCAAACAGAGAAATTTGGTTTTCAATTGCCCATTCAATGGGAGAATAATAACAAGCATCAAAATGTAAACAATCAATATCTTGAACACTTCCCCAATAGCGACCATATAAACGATCGCCTTTGGTTAAACAAAACGACATTCCCATGGGTTGATGTTGGGTGGTATCATCAAACGCCGCAACAAATAACACCCGATGCCGATAATTATGATGCAATTGTTCAAAAAATCTGCGGGTTAAATATTTACTTCCCCACCAGCCAAACTTATCACAGGTACTGGCATAAAATTCATACATTTCCGAAAAAAAGGCTTTTGGAATTTGATCTCCTGTGTAGGTTTGTAAGTTTAATCCGGCTTGGATAACGGCTTTTCGTTCCCGTTTAATATTGCGTCTCTGATTAGCATTAAACCCTTTTAAATAATCATCAAAAGTTTCATATTCTTGATTTTTCCAAATATAACTATGGTGTAACCAAGAGGCAAACCCAAATTTTTCTAACATCGGTTTCCACTCAGGATCAACATAGAGAAAATTGCAGCCAGAAATTTTATTTTCAATACAAAATTGATCAATGGAATGCACCATTAACCCCGTAATTTCTTCCTCATCTTCCCCGGGGGCGATCAAAAATCGATAACCTTCGGCGGGGGTAAACGGTGACATTCCTAAGAGTTTGGGATAATATTGAATCCCTAATTGATGGGCCACATCCGCCCATTGATTATCAAAGACAAATTCCCCGCGACTATGCCCTTTTACATATAAAGGCGCAATTCCCACCAACTGTTGATCCCGCCATACGGTTAAATGATGGGGTAACCAACCCGTGCGTCCGGTGGCACTTCCCGATGATTCAATATTATGCAACCAATCCCATTCAAAAAAGGGTGTGATTAAGGGTTGGGCAAGGGCATCCCAAGCCGTTTGAGGGACTTCGGCAACCGTATTAATCCAACGGGTCGAATAGGCGGAGGTTAAGGGTTTTACCATGTTGTTTCAAAAATGATCAGCGACGCATTATTCATTATTTAGGGTAATCGAATTTTTACAAAAATGGCAAAGGACAGAATTATTTGTCAGTTAATACTTGATAATGTAAAAATACTTCTTGTCCCAGGGTTTTCACCTCCAATAATTGCAAGCGAGGGGCGACGGTGGATAAAAAGCCCTCTCCATCGGCGGGGGTAGGAGAATTTTTACCACTTAAAATTAAGGGACAAATGGTTAACCAAAATTGATCAATCAGGTTTTGTTTTAAGAGGGAAGCAACCAGTTGACCTCCTCCTAATATTCCTAACTTATTTAAGCCTAATTTTTGGAATTGCTCAAAAGCCATACTCCAGTTAATTTGATCATCCTGATTATCGGCAATAATTATATTTTCAAACCCTGGGGTATTATGCCATAATTCTTGACCCTGATTTGTAGTTAGTAACCAATGGGGAACAGATTGTTGAAAAAAACGTAAATTGGGGTTAATCTTTCCTGAAGCAGACACCACAATTTGTATGGGTTGAGGGGATTTTCCGTGGTGTTTTCGGTGTTGTAATAATTTAGGAGAATTAATTTTGATAGTGGTTTGATAGGCGTTTAATGTTCCCGCACCGAATAAAACCCCATCCATTTGTGCCACTTGTTGTTCTAAATGTAGTTTATCTTGTTCTGAACCAAAACGGGCGGGCGATCGCCATTCATCGGAAATTTTACCATCCGCACTCATCGCTAAAATTACCGTGGTTTGAGGTCGGTTAACTACGGGTTGGGGAGTCATATATTTAAAATGTTGTGATCAAAATCACTTTAAAATCTAGTTGATCTCACCTGTGATCCTTGATCTAATATATCAATTTACCCGATCAAATTCACAGAATATCAAGATTTTTAGCACAAAGTTTTTAAAATTATTCGACACAATTAAAGGTAACAACCACTATGTTAAACCTATGGAAACTCAATCTAAACCGATCTGTGATACTCCTTGTCGTCAAACTCTACAATCCCGTTTTAACCGTCGTTTAACTCAATGGAATTCCCCAGTCAAACCCAAAACCGTTGACCCTCTGGAAGTTCATTTTTCTATTTTAAAAAATATGATTTTGACCCGAGAAACCCTACCTATAAATTTTTTAAAACCAGCCAAATTCAAAGCTCGATTGAGTTACTTAAATTTAATTTAGGTTAAGGGATAAAGACACCAGATTAACCAACCCAATGATTTTTGGTACTTCTCAATTCTTTTTGAATAGAAATCGCTTTTCCTAGGGAGGAAATGGCTTCAGGATATTGTTTTAACTTCGACAATAAAGACCCTCTATAACGCCAGGTTTCCGCATCATCAGACTGACAGGAAAGCGCCGCATCATAGGACGCTAAGGCTTCAGGATATTGCTCTAATCTTTCTAAACAGACCCCTTTAGATCGCCAGGATTCTGATGAATCGGGTTTTAAATTAATCGCTTGTTCATACAGGGCGATCGCTTCCGAATATTTCTGTAGTTTCACTAAAATTTCTCCACATTCAAAACAAGTTTCATAACTATCGGGTTTAATTGTTATGGCTTTTTTGTAGGACTCTAAGGCTTCAGCATTTTGGTTGAGTTTTCCTAAAATATTACCTTGAATTTTGAATAATTCAAAGTTATTAGGATTTAAAGTTAAGGCTTTTTCTAAGGATTGTAAAGCTTGTTGATAACGTTGTAAAGCGGATAAAGCATTGGCTTGATTTAACCATAATTCTGATTTATTGGGATTCAGTTTAATCGCTTGTTCGTAGGATGTGATCGCTTCTTCATACCGTTCTAACTTTGCTAAAACATTGCCTCGATTATGCAGAGTTTCATATTTATCAGGAGCAATTTCTAAGGCTTTATTATAGGACTCTAATGCTTCATCAAACCGTTTAAATTTTCTCAATAATGCCCCACGATTATGCCAAGATTCATAATCATTGGGTTTAATTTTAATCGCTTGGTCATAGGATTCAATTGCTTCTGCATAGCGTTGTAACCGCACTAAAATATTGCCTCGATTGTACCAAATTTCATATTTTTGGGGTTGTAAACTCAAACATTTATCATAGTCCGATAATGCTTCATTATACCGTTGTAATTTAACTAAAATACCCGCTTTTTTATACCAGGCTTGATCTAAATTAGCATTAGCTTCAATTGCTTTCTCTAAATATTTTAAAGCCTGATTTAACTTACCTTCTATGATTAAAGATTCTGCTTTTTTTAAATAATCGTCAGCAATCATTAACCCGGGATCAGACTCGGATTTAGTAACTATATTTACCTCTGAAATTAATATTTTTTTAGGTTCAGAAGATGGTGATAAACCATTCAAATTAATTGGTTTTTCATCAGGTAATAGGGGGATATTTTTCGCGGTTTCTAAGGTTTTTTCTTGTAAGTCTTTTAAAGACTGCTCTTTAATCTCTTGAACCTCAGAAATCATGGCTTGTAACCGGAATACAAATTGGGATTTAAGAGTTTCTACTTGTTCAATAGACGCTTTAGATAGTTTGGCTTCTCGGGTTAAAAAATCAATGGATTCTTGAGCAGTTCTTATTTGTATTTCTAATTCTTTAATTAACTGTTGATGACGCTGTTTAGATGCTGTTAATTGTGATTCTAAATTATCAATCCGGTTCAACTGCTTTTGAGCTTGAGCTACAATCTCTTTAACGATTAAGCGACGAACTAACCAAAAGAATAATATTGTTACACTGGGGATTAATGTGGCGACAATTAATAAAGTATTCAGTAAGGTAATGGTTTGACTAAATTCATAATTTAATGCAGAATCTGGACTAATTTGGGCAACAGAAACAGGAGTTGTAATTGCACTTTGGGCTTTCCCCTGACCCATTTTAACTAACTTTGCTAACCAAGTTTGATCCAGAACATTAGTCATTGATAAGGATACAACTTCTTTTGAGGAATATTCGGCATCGCTAAAAGATGGACTGCCGATCATTTCCGGCATACTGACCGCTAAACTAGGAGCTAATGCAATAATTTCGACCGCATCAGCCGCCCGACCCGCCTCGGAAGCATTGGGTAAAGGACTTGTATTTTGTTCGGGACTGGAACTCGCTTCAACACAGGAGTCTTGAGCAACAAGGGCTGCTAAGGTTAAAAAGGTAACTGTCGATAACCGCATAAGTGTCAACTCGTTTAGGGGGAGTGCTGTTCTATCTTACGAATTGACACCGCTTGATCAGGATTTTGCAGCAGAAACCCGGTTTCTAAACTAGATCTATTGATTTTAGTAATAGACTAATGCAGAAACCCGGTTTCTAATTTTGTTTCTAATTTTTAAACCTGAGCTAAAACAGGCTGTTGAATTTGAGCAAGGGTAGATTCAGATTCCGTATTTGTACAATACACTTCACAGGAATTATTCGGGCTTTCAATTAATTTAACTTTATGCAATTGCGCGTCTAAATCTTGGATCGGTTTTTGCAATAAATCCCGGATATGAACCGCAATATTTTCCGCCGTTGGTACAATTTTAGAAAAGTAGGGAATATCTTTATTTAAAAACGTATGATCAAAGGGTTCGACAACATAATCATCAATAACTCTTTGTAACCCGTCTAAGTCTACAATCATCCCCGTCCGAGGATCAACTTCCCCTTTCACCGTCACTTCTAAATGGTAATTATGACCATGACCGTTAGGACGAGCACATTTGCCATAAATTTCACAATTATCCTCAAAACTGAGGTCAGGATGAGCCAGCCGATGGGCGGCGCTAAAATGGGTACTAATAGTTAGATAAGCTTCCATGTCGTTTCCTTGATAATCGGCCCAGAGTTCGGGATGTTCAAATAGCTGAATATTGGTGAGGGGAAGATGGGGGGCCAACCGATGCCAAATCGCCTGGGCCAGAGCTTCCGTAGTGGGTAGGGTTTGCTGAAATTCCGGCCAAACATCATTCAGGTAGGAAAAGTCTAAATGGTCGGTGACTTCCCGTTTCAAGGTGTGTTTGACGTCGGACAGGTTTAAGACCATGCCATATTCATCGAGTTCTCCGACCATGGACACATACAAAACATAGTTATGTCCATGTCCAGGGGCGCGAGATGTGGGGCCAAATCGCTTTAAGTTCTCGGTGGCGCTCAATTCGGGCAACCAATACCGATGACTGGCGGAAAATTGCGCCCGACGGGTGATCACGCATTCCATAAAATCTGAGCCAGAGGGATGTTGTTAAGTTATATAAAATTATTTTAATCTTTTTTGATAATAATTTCAACTTTGATTTAATAAAAACCCGGTTTCATAAAAAAATTGTTCTTCAGTCGATCAATAACGTTCAGAAATTTGGTTTCTTGAACTAAAAGGAACTAAGATTAGGATATAATCAATAGGGTTCCATCTAAACATCGATTACATTTTTAGAGTCATAAACCTATTCATTTGCTGCTATTAAAACATCTGCGTAGAGTTTACTACTCACTCGAAAATTTGCTTGAGAGATCAAATCATCCATTGTAGGTTTAACTCCTGTGATTAACCCTTGCTGTTTCGCACTCAACAGAACACCAAACACTCCAATAATTCTTAATCCTTGGTTTGTCGCTACTTGTCTACCTAAACGCTCATCGATCAGCAGTCGGCTTGCATTTACTTCAACAGCAAGAGCGATCGCTTCAGCCTCTCCCAAATTTATAATATTTCGTAGTTCGTTTACTAATTCTTGATTCTGAACAGGTTGTATTTTTAACCAAATTGCTGATTTAACTGCTTTAACGACAGTCTATCCAGCCCTCTCATCCAGCAATTCATCATGAACCGCAGTAGGAATCAGAACTGTTTTATATAGTTGTTCCAAAAGGTTAATTTGCCCAACTTTTGCTAAATTTGAAATGGGCGAAGTGTTGCTCACAATTATCATTACGCACCGACTTCCTGCAATGTTTTGAGATCTTCTTGAAATTCAGCTACATCATAATGAACACAAAGACCACGATCAGCCAGTAATTTCTGAAATTGCATTCGATGTATTCCGAGGAATTCACTCGCTTTTCCTAAGCTAATTTTGTCTTTTTGGAACAGCATCATCACAATTTCCAATAAAAGTTCCTGTTCTGATAAGCCACTGGCTTGCATAATTTCATCTGAGACTAACATACTCATGGTTGTTACTAAAGTTTGGTTTAAATTATACAGGACTTACGCAAAACAACCATATCTAGTAGGGGCGAACGGCCGTTCGCCCCTACAGATGGTGTATAAT
>NZ_LR734983.1 GCF_900009265.2 Planktothrix paucivesiculata PCC 9631
GGATTCTCAACAGTAGTTAACTTTCGGAGTTCTGTAGAGAATTTTAGCTTGGTTTTATTCATGGTTAAACTCCTAAAAATTTCATAACCTATTAGCGTTAGCTTCCTGATTAGTTGAGCTTCAATAAAAAAAACCCTAGCATTTGCTAAGGTTATCAATTTATTTCTTGCAATCTTTACCTTTACGGATATCAATATTGGTTTCATATCCTAGATTATCAACATTCTTTAGAGTTTGAAACAAACACATTGTATTGCGATTGGTAATGGGTTCATTTTCTGTTCTTGTAGTGAAAGTTAATCTTCCTAATTGACCGCCATTAGTATTTCCAGAAAAAGATATTTTGTAGAAATCATTACCTGTGCCAGAAATACTATTAGCTTTATTAGAAAATGTTGAATTATTGATATCTAAAGTGACTCCAGAAGGTAAAGACTTGATGGATTTGTTGTTGCAATTTCCATCTGTTGTTGAGGTGATTTTTCCTTCAAGAATACAAACTGTTTTGATACCAGAATCAGAGATTGCATCGTATCGAGATTGAGTTGTATAGGCTTTAACTTGATGAATGGTTGCGACTAATCTACTTGTTTTGAGATAGTTGAGAAACATTGGTAAACCGATTGAAGCTAAGATACCAATAATGACGATAACAACTAAAAGTTCAGTCAGAGATTTGCCGGATTCAGAAGATTTCATGATAATTACAAATAAAACAACTGCCACTTCCCCGCGATAGCGTCTTACTACTAAATCTTTAAATTCCTAAGTCTTTAAAAGTCAATAAAAAAAACCCCAGATTGCTCTAAGGTTTTTAGTTATTTAGTTATTTAGTTAAAGTCAGAAAGGTTCGTCAGGTTCAGTGAAGAAGTCAACTGAATTAATATCGTCATTGTACGGTTCAATTACTTTTATAGAAACTGATTCAGATTCAATTTCAAATTCAAGAGGTTCGATAAGACTTGAATATCTTGAAATCAGCTTGCATTTTTCCCGAAATTCTATAACTTCTTTAGTGTCTTCAACATTTTCAATATCTTCAACATTTTCATCCCAAAGATAATCATAAGGAGATGGTGAATTATCAGGACAGAAACAGGGTTTTCCGCCACAATCTAGCCATTGACCATTGAGTTCATTCATGGTAATATTTATGTTAGTTAGAAAAAACGACAAAACACCTATCTTTAGCGGTAGCTACCTCACAAATAACTACAGCTAAAGATTTAATTAGATTTAATTAATTAAGACAACACGACAACGTTTACCAAGTTGTTGAATATTTCGTTTAGTTCCTGGTGATTTACCATCCCAAATAGCTAAACCAAAATCAGCTTGTTGGTGCATTAATTTATCTCTAAGGCTATAACTTCCTTGAACTTTAACGGTTCCCCAATTACCAACATTATTTCTGAGGGTACTAAAGGCAAACCAAACTTGAACATTATCGTAATTCACTGAATCAAGATAAGTTTGAACTAATAAATCAACACCAGGAGCATCACCAATTAGAATCTCGTAATTAAGCTCAATTATTTTGTTGATTCTAGTTAGGGATTCAGGATTTAGAATTGTGATTGAACGTGAACCGGAAATTGCTACAGTGATTTTCATTGATTTAAAGTTAAGTGAATTAGAAAAACCCCTAATTAACTAGATTGGGAATCTAATTAATTAAGGGTTTATTGATTAGGGTTTAACGAGATTCAACTTAAAACCTAATTGCTTCAATAGTTCGTAGAAGGCTTCGGGTTGCATTTTGTCGTGAGAGTCGATACCTCCTAATGGGGCTAGGGATTCAATACGATGAACAAAACTAACTGCTCGAATGATTATTTCTGCATAGGGCCGTTGCTCCTCATCCTTAATCAATAAAGCTATCTGCTTGTGATTCATTGCCATACTTCTCAAACACTTAAATTCTCGTGTTTGCTTTTCGTCTAATCGACTGTTCTGAATTTGATGCCAGAGATTCTCCCGAAAACTTTGGGGAGTATAGCCAAAAGTCTGAAATTCTTTCCCCATATCAACTAAATGTTTTCGGTTTTTACGAAGAACAGGGAAAACTATTTTGATGTTTAGAATTGGAAATTGAAAGTTAGTCATTGTTTGTTATCAAAAAACTTCATCGATTCTTGCGTTAGCATCTCACCACTAACTTTGAGGATAAAAAAAAGCCTTAATCTCACAAAGAGACTAAGACTTAATTAGTTAAGAGGTTTAGAAAGGTTTGGGCTCGTATTCGGAATCAGCTTCTTGATACTTTTGTTTCAGTTGATTAACTTTTGATTCAGTTGATTTAGATTCTTTGGCTTGATAATTGGATTTTTGTTGGTAATAATCTGAACGAATTTCCATAAGTTCATCTTCGGTATAACCCATGTCTTTGATGAACTTTTGGACTTTAGCTAAATCCATTTTGTTGATTTCATGCTTGAGCCATTCGGTTTTGAAGATTTCATAAAGTTCTAAACCATTGATTTCTTTACCTTCAATTCTCAAGCCTTTATTGGTACTCTTATAATGTTGCCAAGCCAGGATTCGGAAGCAATCTACAAGAATTGAGGTTGTTTTTTGAGCTTTAGTTTGAATAAGGATAGACATTGTATTAAGAAAAAGAAACAACGCCTATCTTTAGCGATAGCTACCCTATTCAGAAACTTTGAAATACTCTATACTCCAAATAGAATAAAGCAAAATTAGTTTTACTTTACGCTTCTTGGTTCGCCCCAAATAACAACCAGGGAATCTTACCCAAATCCCATTATTGGCAATGGCAAATATTATCCCAAATTTCCCAATAAGATTAGGATATTCGCCATCGGAATCTAAGCCTTTAATCTTGACTTTCTGATTCCTTTTGAGTTTTGGAAATAACGGTAATTGTAATTGAATGTGCTTGGATTTGGAACTATGGGGTGAATTTCTCATATAATGTTTTCTCCAATTGTTGAATTAATTCATTACTTCTTTCAATAAATTCTGCATAAGGAACTTTGGCGATTCTGAAGGTACGACTCATTGCCCATCGTTCATCAGAATCTATTTCTGGGCCGCATTCCCCACAATATTCTTTGATTTCGAGAGAAACGTTTTTAGCCCATATTGTTATCTGGATGTAGTAACTATTCATGTCATCGTTCTCTGGCATTATAAACTTAGAGAATCTTATAAACGGAATCTCTTTACCGTCTGGTGATTCCCAGGTATCTCGTTCTCCTTGCCAATCTAATGCTTGACAAATTTTGATTACTTTATCTCTCATTTGTGTTATCCTTAATTTGCACAGAATTGAACGCAATAGCAAAACCAATAACGTTATTCCCTTGAGTAACATTATTGGTTTGTTATTTGTTATTGAATTTATGATTGAAGTTCATTAAAGAGATTTAACAAACTATCAATGGAGAGTTCTTTAACTTTAAATTCAAAGGGAAAAGAGGGATTACGTTTAGAATCACGGAACTCCTGAATATGTCCCCCATAGAATTGAATTTGGTCATAGAGGATTGATTGTTCTTCGGTTGTCGAACCAATATAAGCAATAAAACTGGTAAATCCCGAATCAGAATCAGGAGCCTCTGACCAATTAAATTGATTGTTTTTGGTTCCACAAATGGTAATGCGATCGCTAAGTTCGACTGTAAGATAATTACCATGAGGACTTGATTTAATTACTTTACCTTTAATTCCTGCAAAAGTTATGGTATTCATTGATTTAGTTAAGAAACTTCATTGAATTATCGCGATAGCGACCTACCGCTCAAGTTATTTATTGGAGTGCTTGAAAAGCGGCTTGAAGCTGATACAGGTTTGCGTTTTCAAGATTGAATTGTTCCCGATACTCCCGCACAGTTTTGAGTTCAATTTCTTCAAGATTAACAGAAAGTTCGCAGTTGCGGGGAGCAAAGAGGTTGAAGCAATTGAGGTCATTAAATCCCTTAAAGTATTCGATTCGATAATTAATCCCAGATTCTTTAAGAGCTTGTTCAATTGCTTCCTGCTCGAAACAGCAAAAGCTCGAATACATTTCTAATTCAGTATTTGATTCAGTCATTTGATTTAGTTAAGAGAAACTTCATTAAATTCAAGCGGTAGCTAGAGCATTAAAGTTTCTAATTACCGCTTAATTGAATTAGATTTGAGCTAAGATTTCTCCAATTCTGTTGTAATCATCATCCCTTTCAGTTAGATAATTACCGTATCCTGCACCTGTATAGTAGAAAGTGTTCTCAGTCGGCATGAAGATAATGCAGTTGTGACCATACAAAGGAAATAAATCTTTTAAATGGGGTTGAATATTTTCTCGTTCCCATTTAAGTTTTGCATTCAGTCGGTCAAAAACACTGCCTTTGGATTTATCGGGTTCAGGTTTAGGAGCTTTAGAACCGAATTTAGGTGGAATTCTAATCATTGATTTAGTTCAAAAAAACTTCATTAAATTTAAGCGGTAGCTGGTAAATCCCAATTACTGTTTATTGATTTCTTGACCGTATTGAACTAATTTTTGAATCTCCCATAGACAGGAGCTACGCAGAATGTCAGTTTTGAGATTAAATTGTTCACGATACTTGAGGACAATTTCCATCTCAATAGAACGTAAATCTAAATCATTAGGTTCAGTAAAGAGATTGAAACAGTCAAGGGGTCGTTCATCACTTCCCATATTCAATGGTTCAATTCGATAATTAATCCCAGCCTCTTTGAGCGCCGATTCAATAGCCTCTTGTTCAAAGCAACAAAAACTTGAATACATTTCTAATTCAGTCTTTAATTCAGTCATGGTTTTAGATAAATAAACTTCATTAAATTCAAGCGGTAGCTTCTTAATTTTATGATATAGTTAGAATGTAAACGAAAGTTTTAATATCCAAGCCAAAAAAAGCATTAATTAGAAATTCTAACTAATGCTTTTACCTCAGAATCTAAATTAATTAAATCTAAATAAACCTAGAAAAAACCGGATGTCGAATTGAATTAGCTTTAGTAAGCCCAAGATGAATTACTTCAAGTTGTCGTCCCCGATAGTTTGATTGATTATTCCAAATCTCTAACCTTTCAGCATCAGAAAAACCCGTACCGACTCTTGCAGCTACAGGAACCCCAAGGATATCAGCTTGAACAGATATTTTACCTAAACTTCCTGAATACTTGCCAGTACCTTTAAAGAAACCTGTGCAAATAAAGGTAGACTTCTCAAAGTTCTTGACCTTCAATAAATCATTGCTTCTACCCTCGTAATAAGCCCTATCAGGATGCCGCAGGATTGTGCCTTCATTGGATAGACCGTTATCTTTATTAAATTGATTCTGAGATTGAATAGACGTGGGATTATTTTCAATCAAAGTATAGGGAGTAGCGACAATAATTGATTGATCAGAAGGGATAACCCCAGGAATAGTATCAATCATTTCTTGGGTACTTAACCATTCCCTAGTCCCAATTGAGAGGATAGCAAATATATGGAATTGCAATCTTTGTTTCTTAGTTAGATCATATCTTTTACCACCTCTAACGATACCAGAGATGACATCAAAAGGTTCACCAGGAATATAAAGCTCACCATCGAGAATATAGCCTTGTTGCTTACAAATAGCTAGGATATGGTCTATCCCAACGAATTTTGATTTCAATGTTCGACTAAAAATTGCCTGTTCTGTTGGTAAGTAGAGTCCCCGTACTCCATCAAGTTTCGGTGAACTCCACCAACTCGAAACCCCGTAGTCTTTAGTGGGATAGTAGGTATTTGCCAGTTGACAAGATAGTGCCATTTTTGTTGTCTTAAAAATCAACTTTATGATACGATAATACTATCAAATTACCAGGTAAAATTATGGCTGCGGGGAAATTAAGTTTCACTCAAACTGAGTTTAGAATCCGAGAAGATGGAACTTATATTGGAGCTAAAGTTTCTGTTGAAAGAACTGAAGGAAATGTTGGATTAGTTAGCGTAAAAGTAACAAATAGTTCGGCTTCTAGTTTGGGTCGTGCTACTCGAAAATTAGATTTTCTTCCAATTAATCCAACAACTTCTACTGGGAGTTCTCAATTATTAACTTGGGCTGATGGAGAGGGCGGAATAAAAACCCTTGAATTTACTATTATTCAAGAAAACCTTGTTGAAGGAGACGAGTTTATTCCTTTGAGTTTAGGAAGTTATAAAGGCGGTGCGGTTGCTGGTGAGATTCCTAAATGCAGCCTGATTATTGTTGATGATGATTCGGCTAAAGGTATTCAAGGTATTCAAGGAGAGAAAGGGGAAAAAGGGGAAGGAATAAGATGGAAAGGAGTTTGGCAATACGGCCCTTATCAAGTCGGGGATTTAGTTAGTTATTTTGACGCTGTTGAATGGGCGGTTTATATCTGTACTAATCCACCAGTAATTAACTATCCAATTGGATTAACCGAGGCAGATTATTCTGGTTTTGAGGACTCCAGCATTTTCCCTAATGTTTCCCCTAGTTGGGAATTGTTCTGCAAGGGAGCAAATGGTCGGGATGGTCGAGATTACATAATGACCTTCAAAGGGGTGTGGAACCCAGAAACCCTTTATGTTCAAAGGGATGCGGTACTTTTTAATGGAAGTTCCTATGTTTGCATCAAAGAGAATGGCAGGGGACGTAACCCAGTTTCTGAACCTACTTTCTGGGCATTGGTGGCTCAAGGAACCCAGGTATTTTTTGGTAGTGGATTTGCCACACTTAAAAAACATTTATTTGCCTGCCGAACCTCAGATACTGCTGGAGGCACGAGAACTTTCCCCCATGGTTTGAGTAGCTCCGTTATTAAAAATTATTCTGCCGTCTTAACAATGTCTGAACCTGTTGGACAATTCGGATATGCGCCGCTAATTTTACCAGGAGGTTTCCGTACCCTACCTGGATACTCTTACGATATTGCCGTCAATAATAGCCACATTGTAATTGTTACCACTCCCTCGGATAGCTCAAAGATTCTTTCTAAAGAAGTCTTTGTAACCCTTGACACTTTCTAATCCCTTCTGTTGTCCCTAATCTTAACTTTTAGGGATAACAAGCAAATATCAAAATATCAAAATAACAAATAACAAATAAAACTATGGCAAAACTAACAGCAAGATACCTACAAATTTTAAAGAATCGAGTGAGGGTTTCTGACTCTAAGAATTGGTTAGGAAAAGATGTTTTAGAGATTGGAGAAGAAATTTATGGGTTTGTCAATAATGGGGTTAATAATTTCCCTGTTGTTAATATTTTGACAGGATTAACTGAACCAATATTAGAACCAATAAAACAAATAGCAGAACAACTTTTAGCCCTTCCTGATATTGGAATTATGAGTGGGCTTCTAACCCTAGAAAGTATTTATGGAATTAATAAAGCCTACAATACAAAACTCTACAAGGGACAAAATCTATTAGCTTATGCGAATAGTATTATTAATCGTGATATCCCAGATTCTGATGATGATTATTATTATATTATGGGAATTTCTGCCTACAATGAAACTCTCAATATTCCCTTACTAAATACTCAGATAAATAGTCTTCAATCTAAAGTTGTTGAAGTAACTGGAAATATTCAATCTCAAGCTCAATCAACAATAGATAGTTTTGAATCTAAATTTGGCATTGATTATATTCAAGATAAAATTACTGAACTTGAAGGATTAATTTTAGAAGCCGGAGACAGTGCATCGTCAACTATTAAAAATCAACTCTATCGTCTCAGAAGTTTTGTTAAAAAATTTATGGGCATTAGTTCTAGTTCTCAATCAATACCAATATCAAGTTATGGGAGTTTTGGGGCAATTGAATTAATAGTACCAACATTAACGCCCAAACTAACGGATGTTGTAGGGGTAATTAACCAACTGGCAAATTGGTTTTTATCAATGTTTAGTATTCCACAACAAATCCTAGAAGTATTAACCCATACGGTGACATCAGTTGTTTGTAAAGCTATTGGTTCCGCAGGTGCAGAAGTTAGTCGGTATTTGTCTGCTGGTCTATTACAATCTTTACCTCAATTAGTCCCTAAAATTGGTAGTGCTACTGGAACTTTATTTGGTGGAGCTTGGGCAACTCTAATGGGTTATGCTCCCTGGATTGCTTTGGTCGCAGGATTGATTCTGGTTGCTCTTAAATTAAGTGATAAGAAAGTGAAATTTGGCAATCTTGTTTACCTTTTTGGAACTAGATTAGTAGGTAAACCTGATACTGGATTCGCCGTTACTTACGATATGAATGAAAAACAAACGAGGGATTTTATCATTGAATACGCAAAAGAATTACTGAGTGAGGCTAAATCTACTTATAATAAACTTTGGGCGTTTAATATTAATAATGATGATGAAGTTGCCCTAATGTTTGACCTAACAAATATTAATAACCCAATAGAAATAACTGATGGAGCTATTCAGAAAACTCTCTGGGATTCGTTAAAACGTTTTGCAGAAGAACCATTTTAATTTAAGTTTAATAAAGGAGAATTATGCCTACACAATTTAAGAATACTAAATATAGAGAAGATGGCAGTGAAGGTCGAATAGAAACAGTTTCAACTTTTTATGTTTGGAATTGTACAACTCAAAGTTTTTCAACCGCGCCACCAGTAGTTCTCCGTAATACAATGTTAGCGGCTTTATACCCTGACAAAAAGTTTATTATTGGTGAAATTCCCAAAACATCAACTAACGCAAGTTTATTAGACCCTTTTAAAGTTCCTGGGGTTTCTGACCCCTACTTTTTAGATTTAGCATCAAATAGTCGAACCCATGGGAGGTTTTTATTTACTCCTAAAAGAACAATTGGTAGAGATTATTTTCCTAGCAAAGATGATTGGAAACGAATAATTTATGGAAGTATTCTGCATACCGGATGCAATAGATTATTTTATAGAGAAATAAAATATATTGTTGTTGATGATGAACGACGGAATCCAAAAGATAGTAGTCCTCAAGATGATGGAGTAAATGGAGTCCATTGGGATACAGGAGATTGTCATGCTAAATTATCAAAATCCCTTCTAACCCTATTAGAAAGTTGGGAAACAATTGGCAATGAAGATAACCCGACAACAATTCAAATCCGAGCCGCCATCTTTAAAGAATGGACAATAAAAGGAACAGCAAGTCATTCATATAAGTTTGAGAATGATAATAGATTCAAAGGTTATGATTTAGTTATTCCCCTATCTTGTTTTAAAGGTAATAAACCCGCACCTGGGAATTATACTGGTAAAGTTCTAATCGGTGTTGTGCATGAAGCCGAGGAACGCCGTGCTAAACCCGGTTGGATGTTGTGGCAATGGTTTAGTTTTGAAACCCTTGAAGAAGATGGAATAATTAGTAAACTCCATGAGAAATGTCAGAAATTAAGCACTGCCCTTGATGATATTTATAAATTAGCTGATGTCCTCCGAATTGATTTAGATGAAGCTGAACAAGAATTAGCTAATCTTGACGATAACCCCGATGCCGAAGTAGCTTATGTTGATTCGGTTCTCAAGATAATTAAAGCTGATAAAAAAGGGGTATTAATTCTACATCCTTATGTTTTATTGAAGGTTAAATTTAGACTTCGAGAGATGTGGAAAAACCTTGCTAAATCAGCCGGAGTTAGGTTTTATTCAGTTATGTGTACACCAGATACGAGTCTTGAAAAATATCAGAAACCCTATGGTAATGATTTTATTTTCAAACCCAAAGTTTTCTGTTCACCAAGTTTCAATGAAGGTCAATATATTGTGTTTTGTAACCCCATGCGCCATTGGGGAGATGTTCAACTTTGGGAAAACTTTCATGAGGGTAGATTCCGAAATACTAGGGGAGTTTTAGCCGCCACTCGTGAGCTTTTGTTGAGTCTGGGACGTGATACTGATGGAGATTTTATTCAATTAATAAATAGTAGTCGATATCCTAACTTAACGATGGCTTTATATGATATGGATTCGCCCCCAAAAGTTAAGAAGTTTCCCAAGGTTGCACTTACAGGAAGTCTTCAACAGATTGCTATTAATTCAATGAATGATATTACCGGAGTTGTTGCTAGTTTGTTGGGTAGAGCTAGAGCTATTGGGGCTGAATTGATTGTTTTAGATATCCCAAAGGAAGGGGAAATGAG
>NZ_LR734985.1 GCF_900009265.2 Planktothrix paucivesiculata PCC 9631
CCAATTATACACCATCTGTAGGGGCGAACGGCCGTTCGCCCCTACTAGATATGGTTGTTTTGCGTAAGTCCTGACCTGGTAACTGATGTATCAACTACTGTCCAGTATTGCCCATTCATCTGTCAAAAATTAAGCTATTTCAAAAGATGTTATTTCCAACACAGGGCCAATCATAGCCAGGGTCATAATATCCTCTCGAATTTGACCTTGAACGGTTACTTTTGACCCCGATTTTTGCAACTCTTTCGGGGGTTTATGCAGTTCATAGGTTTTGTCATCGGTGACTAATGCCCAGGTGCCAAAACCAAATCCCTTGCGTTCAATGATGCCCGTTACTGTGATACTCATATTGCGTTCACCTGAGTTTTAATGGCTAAACGAGCTAACCCAAAACATAACAAAGCATTGGTCACTAAAAACAGTTGAGAACCCCAACCTGTGCCTAATCCCCAAACCGCAGGAGAGACTATGGCACTAATTCCTAAACAACTTGCAGTTCCAATAGTTACGCCAATCGCAATCCATTTCCACTGTGGATGTCCCAGGAATAATATTACTAAAATTGCCGGAATTAATACACTGGCAAATAGAGGATTTAAGGTCGAACTTCCTTGAATTGCGCCGCCTAATTCGGGGAGAGAACTGCCCATCATTCGCATCGGCCATTGGGGTAAATCAAAGATATAGAAACCTCGCAGGAAAAATAAACCACTACTACCCGCAATTAATCCCCCGGTCAAAGACCAACCCCATTGAAACGGGAAATAATTTCTCAGAAACCAAGCTAATAAATAGGAACCCAAAACCATCGCTAATTTAGGTAATAAGGCTACGGCCCCACCATCAACCCAAAACCGAGGATTCAAATAGCCATTATCCCGCAACCAACGGAAGAAATCTCGGAAGGTAATTTGTCCTTTCAAGGCCATTTGTACCGCATTTGTAGCATCTAAATGACCCGCGCCAAAATGATTTAAGGGGTCTTCAGAAACTTTACGGGCCGATTCTTTGATAATATTAACTACTTGATTAGGTTCGGTAACTCCACTGGCTTTAATTAATGCGGCAACTCCAGCAACGTGCGGCGTCGCCATACTTGTGCCTTGAAAGGCTGCAAATACCCCTTCACCCGTTGATGGGTCAATGGTATTTTGTAGGATGCCTCCGACCTCGTTGTCGCCTTGAATTAATCCTCCGGGGGCAGCAATATCAACTCCCGCGCCAAAATTAGAATAGGGGGTTTTATTTCCGGCCGGGTCTAAGGCGGCAACACCCAAAACTTTGGGATAACGGGCGGGATATCCAGCACAATTATCCCCGGAATTTCCGGCCGCCCCAATAATTACTACTCCTTTAGCATAGGCATAATCAATGGCTTCTTGCATTAAACTACTTTCGCCACCGCCGCCTAAACTCATGTTAATTACATCGGCGTTATGGTCAGCAGCAAATTTAATCGCTTCAGCAATATCAGAAATTGTGCCACCGCCTCCAGAACTTAACACTTTTAAGGGCATAATTTTGGCTTTATAAGCAATGCCCGCTACACCATAATTATTATTCGTGGATTGGGCAATAGTTCCAGCAACATGGGTTCCATGTCCGTTATCATCAATAGCCTCAATTTTATCATTGACAAAATCATAGCCTTCCACAAATTGAGTCTGTTCTAAATCGGGAACTTGACTAACTCCAGTATCAATAACAGCAACGGTTACTCCTTCTCCTTGGGTTTCACTCCAAGCCCCTTCTAAATTAATACTGCGAAAGTTCCATTGTTGACCATATAACGGGTCATTGGGAACCGAATTAGCCACATCATAAATAATCGCAGCTTGGGCATTTTCTCCCGGCATTTCATCAGCGCGATAGATATAATTAGGTTCAATAAACTCCGTCTGTTTACCTAAAGATTTTCTCAAGGATTTGAGCAGTTTAGCATCCCCGCGAACCACATAAACGTTATCTGCTTGAGAAAATTCACTATTGAGATAGGGAACAATTTGATATTTTTCCGAAATTGACCGGACTTGATTGGCAATTTCTGGTTGCCCTAAAGATTCTTTAAAATCAAGTACAATACTGTCATAACTGCCTTGAGTGGCTAAACCTGAGAAGTTAGAAACTGCCCAGCCTAAACCTATTAAAAATAAGCAGAATAGGAAGAATTTTTTCATCGTTTTTCAACGGTTGAGGTTGATGAGAGGTTAGCAGGTTGGCTGAAATCGGGTTTCTCAAGCTAGGGTGATAAACTCGGTTTCTTGAATCTGAATCTACAATCGTATTCCTATTTTATCCAGAGTTCTCAAAATAGTTGATCATAAATAATAACTTTCACAGAGGAAAAATTACAATGGAACGTGGTTTATTATGGCTTCCCCTGCTGGCGGTGTTTATCGGTCTAGCTTGGTCGGGTTGGAATGAATACCAAAAATTGGAGGCCTATCAAGCCTGGGCGACCAATTTTGATAAAGCTAAATATGATATTTATGCGGTCTTGGGGTTAAAGGAAACAGACTTAACCTGGGGAAAACCGACCCGCAAAGGCCCAGTTAATTTAGAAACCTTTTCTCTCAAACAGGTAGAGTCCTTGGGGTTATTAGTGGAAAATCAAGCCGTTGACCCGAATATTCCCCCAGAAAAAGGAAAAGCGATCGCGTTAGAATTTAGATTCACCGATACTGCTAAAATTGTCCAAATTCCCTTTACTGAAATTTCTCTAGCCGTCCGATGGTATAAATATCTTCACTCCTTTATGCAGTCAAACTTGTAGAACTTCTGGCTTCTCCTTTCGTCTAAAAAGCTTATACTAGGGGAAATAAGGGTTATTTTCCCCAACTATAGGGGAATAATCGCCGATTTTTACCTAATTTTTAGCTAAAAAGATGAATTTTAAACAATTACCTAAGAATTTAATCGCCTTAGTCCTGGCACTGTCGTTATTGATATCGGCTTGCGGCGCAACATCTTCCGCACCGTCGGGGAATCAATCTACTAATAATTCTGGCCAAACAACCGTTGCCCAAAAACCTGTTTCTGGCAGTCAATTTAATAAGCTTTTCCCTAGAAGTCAAGACGGTTATCAAGTGGTTTTCTCCCAGGAAAAAACCGGTTTTGCCGAAGCCAAATTGAATCAAGGAGGGCAAAATGTAGCCATGCTTTCGATTAATGACCTAGCGAATAATCCCAGTGCGGCTACAAAATATCAACAAAGTAGTAAAACTATTAGTGGATATCCCGCCGTCACTCAAGGTAAAAATACTACGGCTATTTTAGTGGCAAACCGCCATCAAGTCAAAGTCCAATCTCGTTCCGAATCTTTTACAGCTAATGACCGAGAAGCATGGCTGGGTAAGTTCAATTTGAATGGGTTATCCCGAGTCAAATAATATTAGGATTTCTAGCAACAATAACCATACTATTTTAGGAGGATGACTGTGAGTAAATCTATCACTCAATTAGTGGATGAACTCCCAACCGGAGGCGTTACCGTCATGGTGTTACGCGGGTTAGATTTTGTAATTCCGGGTCAATGGAATAATTTAGTTGGGTTTGAAAATACGGTTAAAACCATTACCGGAGAAGATGACCCCGCCTATCTACAACAGGTCAGTGAACGGGCGTTATGGCTTTATAATGATAAAAATGAAGGCTATCAACGGGCATTGTGGTTATATCAAAGTATTGATAGTGCAGGAACCGCTTTGGGAACCGCCGCTTTAGCCAATAAAATCGGGGAAAATATCAGCTTTTTAGGCTTCTTAAATAAATTAACTCCCAAAGCTAATAAAGCCCAAGCCATTGATTTATCCCTAAAATTAGTCACAGAATTAGTCGGATTTTGTTTAATTAATGGCATCCCAGGTGATAGTATTGGGGACTTTTTAGCCGCATTAGGAGACTATGGCGGAGAATCATTAATGCGGATGACTGCCTTAGTTTGTTTAGATGGTTTAATTCCTTTGGGGCCAGATTTTATTAGTTCGGCGTTATCAACTATTGAAGGATTAACTCCGAAGGAATTAGAACAAAATGAAGGCTTTAAACGGATTAATGATGTCATTCCGGGGAAAGATTCCGAAAGTAAATTAAACTTTGTACAAGAAAGTTTTGGTTCCGTCAAGGGTTGGATGGGAGATTTTGTTTCTCAACACGATTTAACCCCAGAAAAAGTAGTTAAAAACCTGCAAGGGTTTGTCGATATTACCAATGATAAGTTAGATTATGTTGCCGCGTTTTTGGACATGACTACTAACTATTATACCCATACCGGAACTCAAACCTTAGCCCGTCGTTTAATTGAACGAGCCTCCGCCGAAATTTAACAAAAAAAATTAGGGGTAGGGTTTTCCCACCCCTGCACAAAAATCAATCATCCGTTAAAATAGCTGTAATATTCTGGTAAATTGTTGTTGAAATTAAAATCAGGAATTCTCTATGTCTGAAGAAACAAAACCCAACGCTGAAGCCACCACCCCAGAAACACCAGGCGAAAAACCTGCCGAGAAGAAAGCCAAAGCCCCAGCATTAGAAGATAAACCGTTCGGTGAGTTTATCCAACAAGACTATATTCCCGCCTTACAACAAGCATTAAATAGTCAAGGAATTGAAGATTTAAACCTCAAATTTGCTAAAGAAAAATTACCATCAGGTTTAGGAGTCAGTCAAGATTGTTGGCAAGTAGTCGGTAAATGGCAACAGGGGAAACGGCAGTTTAATGTCTATTTTCCCAATGAAGATATTAGTTCTTTAAAGTTATTTACCTGTGCTTTAAATGGAATTAAACCCTCTACAATTGAGCCATTTTTAGGCGATGAACGAAAAATTAATCTTGATTTATTAGTGTTTGGAGTGGTTCAGCGTTTAAATGCCCAAAAATGGCTAACTCGTAACTAATAGTAGGGAATAGGGAACAGGGAATAGGGAACACCAGAACAGTTTACTTTAGTAGAGGTCTTATGGTAGATAAAATCAAGAAAACTGATGCCGAATGGAAACAACAACTCAGTGATGAGGAATTCCGTGTAACTCGTAAAAAAGGCACGGAACGCGCATTTACAGGAAAATATCATAATAGCAAAGAAAAAGGGATTTATAAATGCGTTTGTTGTGGCACGGAGTTATTTACTTCCGAAACAAAATTTGATTCGGGAACCGGATGGCCGAGTTTTTGGCAACCCATTAATGAAGAAAATGTTAAATGTGAAAATGATTTCAGTTTCTTCATGCGTCGGACTGAAGTTGTTTGTGGGGCCTGTGATGCCCATTTAGGTCATGTTTTTGATGATGGCCCCAAACCCACAGGACAACGTTATTGCATGAATTCTGCGGCTTTAGATTTCGAGAAATCAGAAGGTTAATTCTGCAATAGAAACCGGGTTTGGTGGGGGAAAAATTCACCTAACCCGGTTTAAAGATTTCCTATTAATTAATCAGAATTAAATATTATGCCGATTGTCGGGAATATTTCAAAAGTTTTTCTAACAATTGTGAGTTACTTCCTTCTGGTAACAACCGCCCAAGCAAAAGAGTATAAAGTTTACTATCTGGGGGGTCAATCCAACATGGAAGGCTATGGTTATGTTCGGGATTTACCTCAAGAACTGAATGCACCCGTCAAAGGTGTCATGATCTATCAGGGAAACTCAGCACCTGATGGCGGGAAAATTGATGGCGTGGGAATTTGGGAGGAACTAAAACCGGGACATGGAGTTGGTTTTCAAAGTAACGGTCAAACCAATTCTTATTCTGATCGCTTCGGAGTCGAATTAAGCTTTGCACGGCGTTTGTTAGAATTACAACCTAACTCCAATATTGCCATTATTAAATACGCCAGAGGCGGAACGTCACTCGATAGCGGTGCAAGTGGCCAGTTTGGCAATTGGGAACCCGATTACAACGACGGTAATGGAGTGAATCAATACGATCACTTTCTGGCGACTGTCAAAAATGCCATGGCTGTTCAAGATATTGACGGAGATGGTGAATCAGATGTATTGACTCCTGTGGGAATCGTTTGGATGCAGGGAGAGAGCGATGGAGCGTATACACTAGAGATTGCAGAACGATATGAGAGCCATTTGAAACGGATCATTGATCTGTTTCGGGCTGCGTTTCGTACCGACGATCTTCCTGTTGTTATTGGTCGAATTTCAGATTCGGGTCAGGGTGATGGGGGTAAAGTGTGGAAATATGGAGCAGTAATTCGCAATGCTCAAGCTCAGTTTGTGCAAAAAGATGGCTATGCTGCCTTAGTCACAACAACGGATAATTACAAATATTCTGATCCGTGGCATTATCAGAGTGACGATTACTTGGATTTAGGTTCCCACTTTGCTGAGGCTATTGTAAAGTTGGAGCGTTGATTTCCTTGTTGAGTGTGCCATTGGCGGGAGTCCTGTTATAGATAGAAGTTTAATTGCTAACCTGAACTGCTCTATGGCATTAACCATTTCTTGAAAGGTTTGAATCTTGACACCAAATCTCCGTTTAAATTCATGAGGTTTCAAATTTAGATAAAATTGAGTGTTCATCACAGAGTTATTGTCTAAATTCACTTTTAATTTTTACCATTTTATGGAGTTTTTAGCAAAACTTTGTGAAGAATGGTTAGTCTCTGTGATTTTATGAAATTGAGCAAAACCTATTATAATACCATAAAATTATTTTGCAAGAGTTCTATTATTAATCATCTGTTCCGGTGTTCCCTAGCGGCTAGTGCTATAGTCCGTTATGTTTGTGCTTAACTCTAGGTTTTTTTTCCTAATGCAATCATCATCGAACCTGCTACGACAATCATCGCTCCTATCACAGCCAAAATAGTTAAATTTTCCGGTTCAATTAAATGGGGAAATAAGACTGCAATACTATCAACGGAAATGAGAGTAATAATCGGAGCTAAGGCTAAAACCGCACTTACCCGTGAAGCTTCCCAATGTTCTAAAGATTCGGCAAAACAACCATAAGCAATTAAGGTATTGAGTCCACAAAATAGTAGAATTAATACCTGAAATGGGGTGAGGCTAAAAATTGCCGTAGGCGTGGCGACGGGTAAATATAAAATTGTGCAGCTTCCATAAATAAATGCCATAACTTGAGAGGAGGAAAGGGATTGTAATAATTGTTTTTGAGCTAAGGCATAAATTGCCCAGCATATAGCTCCAACTCCGAGTAAAAAACTTCCCCATAAATATTCATTGGAAGCAGTAACCAGAACTTTTAATTGTTCATTAAAAAACAAACTAAATCCTAAAGTCAATACCCCTAAACCTAACCATTGCAAGCGGGTATAATGTTCTTTAAAAATAACTAATGCCCCTAACCCCATTAAAACCGGAGATGTTTGAATTAAAACTTCAGCATTAGTGGGAGAAGTTAAGGCTAAACCCTGCAAAAATAGGATATAGTTACCTGCTAAAAATATTGCGGCGATTCCTAATAGACTCCAAGGGATTAAACGGATTGTTTCCGCATTAGGGAGTTGTTTACGAGTGGTTAAATACCCGCCTAACAGGACAAAAGCAATAAAAAATCGATACCAAGTTACGGTATAAACGTCTAAACCTTGTAAAATAATAGCTAATGCTAAGGGTAAAATTCCCCATAAAAATGTTGTTAACAGGGCTAACCCTAACCCTAACCGCCATCGTCCTGAAGTTGAATGAATTGACATTGTAAGATTTTAAACAATCTGATTCTATTATAATAGAAATTCAATTAAAATAACGATATATAACCTAATTTTAAATTGCTATAATTCAAGAAATTGTTTTTATAAAAATGCTTTTATGATTAATTTTTCAGACTTTTATAAATGCTTTATTCCTGTTCCCTGTTCCCTGTTCCCCATATATAAAAAATTGAAGCGATCGCCACTTTTTAAAATAGCGATCGCTGTTTTGCATTAGTTCAATTCCAAGCTGACTACGCCTCTAAAGGAGTAACTTCCACCGCCGCTGCTTGCAGGGCTGCTTCTGTTTTCGGTCGGTCTAATTTGAGCACCAGAACCCCCAACGGTGGTAAACATAAATCCAAGGAATGGGGATAATTATGGAACCACCATTCATCCGTCCATTTACCCCCTAAATTGCCCATATTACTGCCGCCAAATTCACCGGAATCACTATTAAATATTTCGGTATAGAATCCCAATTCAGGAACACCCACGCGATAATGACTATGGGGTTGGGGCGTAAAATTACAGACCACCACCACAAATTCCTCGGGATCTTTTGCCCGTCGAATAAACGACACCACACTATGACGAGTATCCGTACAATCAATCCATTGGAACCCGGCTTCAGCAAAATCCTGTTCATATAACGCAGGTTCACTGCGATACAATTCATTCAAAGCTTGGAATAACCGTTTAGTCCCTTGGTGGGCGGGATATTGCATCAATTCCCATTCCAAAGTTCCCCAAGCATTCCACTCTTGACGCTGACCAAACTCCATTCCCATGAACAAAGTTTTCTTGCCCGGGTGAGTAAACATATAGGTAAACAAACACCGAACATTAGCAAATTTTTGCCAATCATCCCCCGGCATTTTGTTAGCAATATTGCTCTTACAATGCACCACCTCATCATGGGAAAGCGCCAACATAAAGTTTTCGCTGTGGTGATACCAAATACTAAAAGTAACGTTATTTTGATGGAACTGACGGAACCAAGGGTCCATGCTGAAATAATCCAACATATCGTGCATCCATCCCATGTTCCATTTCAGGTTAAACCCTAAGCCGCCAACGTAAGTCGGCCAGGACACCATGGGCCAGGATGTTGATTCTTCGGCAATGGATAAAGTGCCGGGATAGTAACTAAACAGAACATGATTAGTTTGACGCAGGAAATCCGCCGCTTCAATATGTTCACAACCGCCGTATTCGTTGGCGACCCATTCCCCATCGGGACGTAAATAGTTTAGATACAGCATCGAGGCGACTGCATCCACCCGAATTCCATCGATATGATACTTGTCATACCAAAATAGGGCATTAGCCACCAGGAAATTTCGGACTTCGTTGCGACCATAGTTAAAAACTAAAGTGCCCCATTCCTTGTGTTCGCCTTTGCGGGGGTCGGCGTGTTCGTAGAGGTGAGTACCATCAAAGAAAGGTAAACCATGACCATCTTTGGGAAAATGTCCCGGAACCCAGTCCACAAGTACCCCAATACCGTTTAAATGGCATTGATCGACAAAATACATGAAATCTTCAGGACTGCCAAACCGGGACGTCGGGGCATAATATCCGGTGACTTGATATCCCCAAGATCCATCAAACGGATGTTCGGCGATCGGTAATAATTCAATATGGGTAAAACCTAATTCCTTGACGTAGGGAATTAACTGATCCGCGAGTTCCCGATAGGTTAAAAAACGACTCCCTGGATCGAGCTCACAGGCTTGTACAGCCGGTTCTACCGTGCCATCAGGTAAAACATGGGGTTGATCAAACGGAGCGCGGTTCCAAGACCCTAAATGACATTCATAAACCGAAATCGGTGATTTCAGGGGATCTTTATGACGTCGTTCCTCTAACCAATCTTGGTCACGCCATTGGTAGGTATCTAAATTGGCAACAATAGAAGCGGTTTTGGGGCGAACTTCTTGATAAAACCCGTAGGGGTCGGTTTTCTCATAGATATGTCCTTCCCAGTTTTTAATTTCATATTTGTAATGTTCGCCCACTCCGAGTCCTGGGACAAACATTTCCCAAACTCCATTGCCCAACTTCCGCATTTGGTGTTGGCGGCCATCCCAATTATTGAAGTTACCAATAATCGAAACGTTACGCGCACTGGGAGCCCAAACGGCAAAATACACCCCAGTCACATCATTGACGGTCATTAGGTGAGCGCCTAATTTTTCATAAATCCGGTGGTGGTTTCCTTCCGCAAATAGGTGAACATCCACATCGGTAAATTGGGCAGAACGGAAAGCATAGGGGTCATAAACCACCTTTTCATGTTCCCCTTCCTTGAGTCGCAGTTGATAATTGGAGAGTTCATGGGTCTCAATGATGCACTCGAAGAAATGGGGATTATGGACGGACTGCATGGGGTATTCCTGTCGTTGTTCGGGCAACAGAACCCATGCCGCCTCAGCATTAGGGAGGTACGCTCTTACTACCCATACCGTTTTACCCTCGTGTTCAATTTGATGGGAACCTAACACTTCAAAGGGATCTTGGTGATGGTTCCAAACAATCTTATCAATCTGATCAGTTGCGATGGTCGTCATGGATTTCTACTGCTCTACGATTACAAAACAGGTCTAATATGGATGGGAAGGGTACTATCAATTTACTAGATTTTGACCTTTTTAGGACGAGCAAACCTCCTGCCCCCTACCTTCCGCATTTTGGGGAAAATCCTACTCTTACGCTTTAAGCGAGATTTGGGATTATGTTACTTGATTTTGACCCTTAATTTATCAGGGAATAGGGAATAGGGAACAGGGAACAGGGAACAGTTAATAGTTTGCCCCCCTGCCTCCCCTGCTCCCCCTGCTCCCCTCTCCCTACAATCCCGGCGGTAAGGGTTCGCCACAAAGAGCGTGAATTTCGGTAATCCGGTCGAATATCCAGGGATAACCTTGGCGGTATTCAGGTATCAGGGCGAGGGGACTCAGAAGGGCCGCGGCAGCAATATCCGCAATACTGATGCGATCGCCCACTAAATAGCGCCGTTCTTTCCAGACTTCCAACACCTCAAAAGCTGTTTTTAACCGAGTTTTAGCCAGTTCAACGGCAGCAGTATTAATCTGATATTGCCAACAGACAACCCGAATTACTAATAAACTTGATAGGGACGGATCAATTTGTTTCCCCTCTCCAGACCGAAACTGATAATAAACAAATCGCGTGGCTGTCCCAATACTTTCATCTAACCAATCTTCTAATAATGCGGCTTGGGTTTGTTGATGGGGATCAACTAAAAATAAGGGGGGATCAGGATAATTATGTTCTAAATACTTGAAAATTTGAGTCGAGTCCGCGATCGCCTGGGGTTGACCTTCTATTTGGGGTAATAAAACCGGAACCGTTGTCAGTCCCGTTAGGGGTTTGAGTTTCAGGGTATGAATTCCCGGGGTAAGATTTTCCACTTGATAAGAAATCCCTTTATACCCCAATGCTAAACGGGCCTTTCGACAATAATGGGACGTACTAAACTGCAATAGGAGCATAAAAAACTAAAATGGATTGACTTAATATACAAAACTGAAATTTAACAATATTTTGGGGGTTTTTCGTGATTAGATAGTTTTAAGTTAGTTTGATAATTAAGGGTGGGATTTTTCTATGGGAGATGATTCCAAGTGAACCCAGCCCCAGATCAAGCATTGCCTTTCCATTCCCCCACACCGAAAGCTGAAGTCAAGGTAGGTAAATTTTATGACTGTTGCGTTCAAATCGACACCTTCTCCTCAACGCAGAATTTCTAGTCCCGTTGATCTTCCTTCGGTACAAAGCAAGGTTGTTCCCTTTGATCAGGCTCGGAAAAAACGGGTTAAAGCCTCCTTGACAAATGCTGTACCCTTGGTTAATCCCCCGTTCCCCCTACCGACATCAACGGTTGTTAAAGCCCTCCCTAAACCTCAACCTCAACCTTTATGGCTTAGTTCCATAATTGCGGTACAAAAGGTTTCCTCGGTTATTACTTCTTTGATTATCGGTTCAACCTTAACAGTTTATGGGTTAACGGTTTATGGAGAGTCGAGTTGGACACAGGAATATCCCCGATTAGAAAAGTTGCGGGCCACGGAACAACAACTGCGTACGGCTCAAGAACTCCTAAAAAATGAAATTGCGATCGCTGCCGATAGTCCCACCACAGGTCTTGTGGTTCCCCAACCAGGTGATATGATTTATGTTGAACCCGCTAAACCCCGTCCCCAGCCCTCCCCAGAACCCACTCCTGTGATCAAATTAGATCCTGCTCCCCATCCAACATTAAACAGACCTTTAGGATATTAAACAATTATCATTCCTAATCCCCCTGCCTCCCCTGCTCCCCCTGCCTCCCCTGCCCCCTGTACCGTCACTCTATGGCTTCTTCAGACTATTCTTCGGGTTCTCGTTCTCAAGGACAGCGTTCTTTTCCGGGTCAGCGTCGGGGAAAAAGAACCACCCGGGGAGGTAAGGGTCAAAATTCCCAAGCTCGGAATTCAGGTTCTTCTCCTTTAGCGACAGGCTCGGTTGATCTGCCCTTTGTCACCTATCCCAAAAAACGTAATCGCTCTGTCCCCCGTTTAGCTGATCGCAAGCGTTTAATATTAGTTTGGTTATTAATATTAGGGGGAATTGTTGGTCTATCCCTAAATTTATTTCGTTTACAAATTGGTCAAGAATCTTCCTTTCTCCAAGAACAAGCCGCATCTCAACAACAACAAAAAATTCTACCGTTTGTTCCCCGACGTTCAATTACCGATCGCCAAGGAGATATTCTAGCTTTAGATCGGCGAGTTTATACCCTTTATGTTCACCCCAAACTGTTTAAACAAACTCCGGGTGAAATAGCTGAAAAGTTAGCCCCTGTATTATTAAGAAAAGATTTAACTACCCCAACTTCTGGGGAACTTTTACAATTATTTAGTTTATCTCCTAGTGGGATTAAAGTGGCGGATTCCATATCAGAACAAATCGCCAATCGAATTAATAATTTACGTTTAGATGGATTAGAACTCTTAGAAAGTCGTGAGCGACTTTATCCTCAACAAGAGAATACCGCCGATATTGTGGGTCATGTTAATCTTGAAGGGAAAGGTCAAGCCGGAATTGAATATAGTCAGGAAAATTTATTAGAACGTACCATGCCTTCATTGTCCTTTCAACGGGCAGCAAATGGGGCTTGGGTTCCTGAACAAATCGCCACGGGATTTATCCCGATTGATGATTTAGAATTAAGGCTAACAATTGACTCCTCCTTGCAAAGAGTTGCCCATCAAGCCCTCCAGAAAAGCATTGAAGAATACAAAGCCAAACGGGGAACTGTAATCGTGATGGATGCCACCGATGGCTCCATTATCACCCTAGCGAATGAACCGTCTTATAATCCGAATCAATACTATAAATTTGACTTAGAACGGTTTAAAAATTGGGCCCTAACTGACCTTTACGAACCCGGTTCAACCTTCAAACCAATTAACGTTGCTTTAGCCTTAGAAGCGGGAGTAATTCAACCGGATACTGTGGTCAATGATGAAGGACAAATCCAGGTCGGAGGCTGGCCAATTCAAAATTCTGATGGGGCCGCCAGGGGGGGAATTAATATTACCGATGTGGTCAAATATTCCAGTAACGTCGGCATGGTGCGAATTATGCAACGGATGGAGCCGGAGGTATTTTATCAAGGCTTAAAACGTTTAGGTTTAGGATCAACCCTGGGCATTGATTTACCCTTTGCCGCCACCAGTACCCTAAAATCTAAAGAACAATTTGTTTCCGCCGCCATTGAACCCGCAACTACGGCTTTTGGCCAAGGATTTTCCATTACCCCGATTCAACTAGCCCAACTTAATTGTCTTTTGGCCAATGGCGGTAAACTGGTAACTCCCCACGTGGTTCAAGGGTTATATAACAGCAAAAGCCAACTGTATTGGAAATTACCCCTGGGAGAGCCAGAACAGGTGTTCTCGTCGGAAACGGCCAATGCTGTTTTAAAAATGATGGAAACCGTTATCAAAGAGGGCGGAACCGGAACCAAAGCCGCCATAGACGGTTATCGAATTGCTGGCAAAACTGGAACAGCCCAAAAAGCATCGGCCGATGGAGGCTATTCTTCCAACGCCCTAATTACCAGTTTTGTCGGGATTTTGAGTGTTGACCATCCCCGTTACGTGGTGGTGGCGGTGGTGGATGAACCCTTAGAGGGTCGTGCCGGGGGCATTGTAGCTGCACCGATTGTTAAATCAGTCATGGAAGCCTTAATTCATCTGGAAAAACTTCCCCCTTCAGAAATTCCGGCTCTCAATTCTGCGGAAACTTCCCCGGATCAGTAATTAATAAATACTAATCTGTTGATTAACTCCGAGCTTCTACAATGTTTGCAGTTGACCAATAACTGATCAACTCTTACACTGATAAATGGTACAGACGCGCCATGGCACGTCTCTACTGATAACTGATTCAAGGGTTTAGGAGGGCTGCTGTGCCAACAAACCAAGACCAAAAGATCTTTGCTATCTTCATGGAAGAAGCGGAGGAGCGTCTCGAAACCCTGAAAACGGGGGTGACAAAGCTCCCCGCCATTATGGCCGATCCAGACCGGGAGGAAGTGGCATCTATCTATCGGGCGGCTCACTCTATTAAGGGGGCGGCAGCGATGTTGATGGAGAATATGCCCAGTCTGGCCAGTATTAATAAGGTGTCCAAACGCCTAGAAGATTGTTTTAAGTTGGTTAAGGACACGCCTTTAAAAATTGATGCTACAACTCAAACCCTTTATAGTAAGGGGTTTGAAGTGTTGAAAAATTTAATTGATCGAGCGGCGAGTCCGGCCGGACTTTCCGAGGAAATAGGGGAAAAAATTCTCCAGGCTTCCCTCCCCGTGTATGACAAGTTAGAAAACCATTTGAAGGACTTAATCAGTGGGAAGGTAGCCGTAGCAACTCCAAAAGCGACAACACCAACAACTACAGCAACACCTGGCGTGGCTAATGCCGTTAATCAAGTAATGACGGTTCTCAAACCCATGTTGCAGGGATTCAAACAAGCCGAATCCCCGGAAACTCGTAAACAATTGGCGGGTTTATGCGCTCGATTAACTAAAGTTGGGGTAGGAATTGAGCCTTGGCAAACATTAGTTAAAACGGCCCATGGTGCGATCGCCAATCCTAAAAATTCTTTTAAAGTTTTAGCGACCCCAATTATTAATGAGTTAAAGCAAGGGGCGGAACTTTTACAAGCAGGAAAAGCCAGTTCCATTGCCCCCAGTGCGGCTTTATTGTCCCTGGCGGGTGCAAAAGCAGCAGCCAAAACTGCTACTCAAGAAATCACGATTCCGGCTGATCCGAAAGAGGTAGTTAAAGTTCTATTAAAAACCTTTAATAAACAACAATTACAAGCGATCGCTCAACTTTTAATTAAGCACGTTAAATCCTAAAAGTAGTAAAAATTTACTCGGCTTGGGGATATTCTTCCCATAAAGATGTGGTAGTTCTTAAACTTAAATAATTACCATTTCCTAAAATAATATGATCTAAAATTGGAATGGATAAAAATTGCGCTCCTTGCAAGAGTTGACGAGTTAAATTAATATCTTCTGCACTGGGTTCGACATTCCCCGAGGGGTGGTTATGGGAAACAATTACCCGGGTTGCGCCACTTTTCAATACTTCTTTGAAAATATCCCGGGGATGGGCAATAGTTTCCGTGGCACTTCCAATTGTAATCACTTGAGTGCCTAACAGACGGTGTTTTACGTCCAATAGCAACACGGCAAAACGTTCTTGGGGTTGCCACATCAAATCATGACTGAGGGCATCGGCGGCGGCTTGGGGTGTCTCAATGATGGCTAAATCGGGGGGTTTGGACTGAAAAACCCGTTTTCCCAACTCAACGGCCGCTAAAATTGTGGTAGCTTTCGCTGGCCCAATCCCATGAATTTCCGTCAATTCGTGAACCCCAATATCCCGCAATACCCCTAAAGGCTCTCGTTGATGCTGACCCAACTGATTTAATAGATATTGTCCTAAACCAACCGCCGATAATTTCCCCTTACCCTGACCGGTTCCTAGTAAAATTGCAATCAATTCAGCCGTGGCTAAATTTCTGGAACCGATGGCCATTAATCGTTCCCGGGGACGCTCATCACTGGGTAAATCAGCAATTCTCAGGCTATAGGTCATTTGGGCTGCACCCCACAACGCAATATTTTTATAGTATTAAATTTTACTCAATTTTTTCCATAAGTTCAAGTTTGATTCGGTGTTAAATCCTTTATTATTAGTGGTTTCTAGGTGATCAGTCTCCGTAATGGCGACTCGCGCTTGTAACAAAAATTCACTTTAAGACTTTAATGGGTTTCAATGACTTCAACAATATCTCCCACCCGAATTGTCCCGGTATTCCGAGGAATAATATTCACACCAAACATCACCCCACGGGGTTGTTGTCGAAAGGTGGCGAGGGTTTTTAAAGGTTCTTTTAGGGGGTTACGTTCCCCACTTTCTTGATTCGTTGTGGTGACAATACAGCGACTACAGGGTTTAACTAAATCAAAATAAATCTCTCCAATTAAAATAGTTTTCCATTGATCTTCAATAAAAGGTTGATCAGTATCAATTACCAGATTAGGTCTAAATCGATTCATGGGAATTTCTTCTGATGATGTTGGATAGGTTTCTGTCAGTTTGTGGTTTAATTCAGTTAAGGAAGCAGTATTAGTTAATAAACAGGGATAACCGTCGGCAAAACTCACTTGATTATCGGGATTAACAGCATAATTAGGGTCAACAGGTCGAATAAAATCAGGAGATTGACGCACTAACCTTAAATTAGGTTGATTATCCTGTTTCAAAGCATTTTTTAGCCAATTTGCCACATCATCTCCTTGATCAATTGCCATCGTTTGGTCTCTCCAAACTTGTACGGTTTTAGGAGTTCCTATTAATTTAGGCTGCAATTGAAAAGATTTAATATTTTGATCTGCAACGGATAATTCTATCAACGTTCCTAACTGTTGAACACGCACTTTTACCAATTCAGGATGAGTTCTTTGGGTGACAAACTGACCGGATTCATCAACCCACATAAATTCCCGATCCCAGTCTAATCCTTTTAGGGTTACTTCCTCTTGGTTCAGGGTGATTTTACCACAGGATTTAATCGGATAAATAAATAGTTCAATCAGATTCATGGGGATTATTTAAAGTTGATTGTTTTAAAATATATAGGGAATAGGGAACACTTCGACGGTTGTATTGCTTATTCCCTACTCTATCAAAAAAATTGACGATTCTCTGAAAAAATTTTAAATTGCCAAACTAGGATTTGATCATCTTTGTCACAACAAATCAAGTGTTGATGATCGGGACTAAAAATAATCGGAGCACACCCTTCTAAACGACCGGATAAAATTCCTAAATTCTGGGGTTGACCCATATCCCAAAGATAAATTATACCATCATCGCTACTACTAGCTAACCATTGACCATCGGGACTAATGGCAACGGATGAAACCCGATCTGAATGTTCGGTTAGGGTTTTAATTAATTCTCCGGTGTTTAAATTCCATAATTTGACGGTATGGTCAGCACTTCCACTGATTAATAAAGGTTGAGTCGGACTGACAACAATTGCACAAACTTGGTCGGAATGTCCGGTTAGGGTTTGTAGACTTTTTAAGCGACTTAATTGCCAAATTTTAATTGTACCATCCTTACTTGAACTGACAAATAAACCATGATTATAATAACTATTTTTGGATGGAGATAAACACGGATTATTAACCAAATTATCAATAAATTTAACCGATAAAACAGCATCTAAATGTTCAGAATAACGATAAACTAATTCGCCATTTCTTTGATTCCAAAGTTTAATACTTTTGTCTTCGCTACCACTGGCAATCATATCTCCATCGGGACTGTAATCAACGCTATAAACAGCGCCACAACGATGACTATAGGGAGAACCAGAATGGCTAAAAAATCGATCTGCGATCGCTCTTTTATCCAGATTCCAAGAAATTAAAGTTCGGTCTAAACTTCCACTGACTAATTTATGACCATTGGGACTAATAGCAACGGAAGTAATGGCGGCTTCATGACCGATTAATCGATACAATAATTGTCCAGTTTTTAAGTTCCAAATTATTAAGGTTTTATCCTGACTTCCACTGACTAAAATATATCCATTGGGGCTAATAGCTAAGGCTTTAACAGTATCTTTATGACCGGATAAAGTATTAATACAGTCTAGGGAAATATCGGGTAATAGGGGTTTTAATTGAGTTTTAGAGATGAATTTTGACTCTAAAAAGGGCGAATTTACAGTGGCACTCGAACTAGAACTATGTTCCCACAATAAGGAATTATGGGATAATAAGGGAATTGAATTAGCCTTAAAAAATAGATAATTTTGAGAAAATAAATTAGAAGTAACCGCTTGTAACTCAGTGGCTATAATAATATTTAAAGGGGAGGGCGGTGGGATAGGAATATTAACCACAGGTGGAATTAGGGGTTTTGCTGCTAAATCCTGTAAAACTTCTTCAACGGTTTGATAACGTTCTTTAACTAAATCTTTGAGTAATTTATCTAATATTCGGGTTAATTTTTTACTGAGGGTTTTATTAATATTTTTTAGGTGCGATCGCCAAATTAATTCCCCGGTAAACGGATCAAATAATTGATTAGGTAAAATTTGGGTGAGTAAATGAATACAGGTCATGCCCAAACTATATAAATCACTAGCCGGATAGGCTTTTCCGCCTCGCATTTGTTCCAAGGGTGCATAACCAATAGTTCCCGTTAAAGTTCCCGTTTGCGGCTGACCTAAATTCAGACTATATTTAGCAATCCCAAAGTCTACTAATACCAATTTTTGATCGGTTTTTCTTCTAATAATATTGTCTGGTTTAATATCTCTATGAATAATATGATGTTGATGAATAAATTGTAAAATAAGTAAAATATCTTCTAAAAGTTGAATAATTTTATTTTCGCTAAATGCTCCGGTTTCATTCAATTCTTGGAGTAGATTTTTTCCTTCTACCCATTCTTCAATCAGATAAAGATGTTGTTCCTGTTCAAAATAAGCATATAAAGCGGGAATTTGAGTATGAATTCCCAATTCTTGTAAACGTAATGCTTCTTGATTAAAGTGTTCAATTGCTTGTTTAACTAAAGAAATTTTATGGGATGGGGGCAAAAATTGTTTAATAATACAGGGGGTATTTAACCGATCTAAATCAACGCCTAAAAAGGTGCGACTCATACCCCCACCCCCGAGTTCCTCCACAGGGCGATAACGCTCTTTTAAGAGTAAAGTCGTCCCACAGGTTTGACAAACCGTTATCCCCGATGGATTTTGAGGATTCCGACAATAGGAATTTAAACAATAACTCATCGGATTTGGTATAGATACCGATAGTTTTGAGGTATTTTATCAGAATAGCTCAACCTATTAAAATTAATCCCAATCTTAATAATAATTTAGTTTTTGGGTTAAGCAAGCTAATGTAAATCGGCTTCCCAAATCCCAATATAAATTCGGTCAGATTGTTCGCGTTCAATAATACCTTTTAGTGAATCAATTGTAAAAAAATAATCCTGAGCTTGGCGGTTATAAACACTTTTTAACCCAGATTCTAGGGTAGGATTTAAACGACACCCCGACATACTATTAAAAGTAATTAGAATAGTTTGTAATTCAACTTCTTGGGAAAATGCAGCCTCGGTTTGTCGTAATTTACGCGATGTTTTATCAAACAAAAATCCCAAACTAACCCGGTTAGGAATTAAATGGTAAAAAACCGCTTGGGTATTCGGCCAATATCCGGTTTCCATAGCTCTAGGAGTCCCAAACATCTGAAAGATTTGATTTTGATCAATCCCCGGTCTAAACCCTGGAATTCCGTAACCAGAGGGGAGTTCATTGCATTGGTCAAGGTCTATGTTTGAAGGTTGGTTAGGAGTGATAGTAGGGAGTGAAAAATCAGGAATAATTCGGGCTAAAAGCGGTTGAATTTCTCCTAAATAAAAACTGCGAATGGGTACATCAAAACCTTCAACCCATAAAACAATAGGTAATAAACCTGTTAATAATAATTTAAAAATAATGGTTAACCTCCTCTCCTATAATTTTAATTTAAAACCTGGATTTGATTTGGGTCATTAATGACGATTTGATTAGATTTTGGATCGGGAATAACTCCCGTAATCACTAGGGTTTTATTTTGTAGATTCAACCCACTACCCGCATTAGGAATTTGATTCAAAATTTGGGGATTCAGGAAAACATAATAAATCTTTTGATCCTTTGCTTGTAATGTTAACCGAGTTATTTGATTGTCTACTATGCTTAAACCATTAACAATTCCGATAAGTTGATTAGATTCTCTTGTCAAAGATTCTGGAATATTAGCACTTGCCGTAGAACAGAAAAAGTTAACCGGATTTTGATTAAAATTTGCACATTTTAATACTTCTTCTGCTCTCTTGCTAATTTGGATAAAGTAGGAAAAATCCGGTTCTTTATCCTCACCATAATTTGCTTGATTCTGGATATTTGCAGGAGCATTAACTAACGCTTTGGTAATCAATTTTTGGTCATTATCTGACAAATTAGGAGAAAGATATACCCCTGACCCTGGAATATTTCTACTAATCTGAATTACCCTAAAATTAGGATCATTTTTAACCGCTTCATAGGATGCCGCACCGACATCCGCTTTCCCGGTTTTAACTAATTCTTGAATCACTTCCCCCCTATGTCCCATGTCTACCCATAGAGATTTACCAAATAAATCATAAGTGGGCATATAAAAACTAGAAGCAGAGTTAAAATCTCCTAAAGCGATAACGGTGGTATTTTTGAAATCACTAATAGACTGAATTGAACTATTTTTTTGCACAAATAATGCCGATTGATAATAGGGTGGAGACTGGGGAAACATTCGCGCCACCCAGACATATCCATTATCTTTAGCGGCTACAGAAATCATCGGGGAAAGGGTAAAAGCTATATCCCATTTTTTAGTGGCGAGTTTGTTTTTTACCTCTTGATAAGATTCCCTAATCTTGCTATCAATAGTAATGGTAATTTGATCCCCAAACTGTTGTTTTAAATAGTCAACTAATGGGGTATAATCCTCCGATTTCCCTAAAATTCCAATAGTTAGAGAATTTGTATCTAAACGGTTTATGGGTTGTTTTATTTCTGAAAATACTAAGGGAATTAAACCCGTTTTAGGATTAACAAAAAGATAAACCATAATCCCAAATAAGGATAAACTCAAGATGGCACTTAGGGTTAAAATAAAAGCCTGGTTAGTTTTAGGAGAACCCATTTTTTATTCTTGCGCCGATTGTTTTTCAATGATCGCTTGGCGAAATCCTAAAACCAGTAAAATATTAGCCAAGGTTAAAAAGACTTCCGCCCCGCCATGTAACCAATCAATATTAGCTAAAGATTCCCCATAGGCAACTTTAGCGTAAATTCCCGCCGGAATTGTTACTGCTACAAAAACTAATGTTCCATAGAATCCCATTAACGCTAAACGGGGCATTTGTCCCGAACGAGTTAAAAACCATAAAAACCCTAAATAGGGAAATAGAGAAATCGCAAATAAAGTATCTTTTGAAAACATTGTTTTTTAAAGGTTAGAGGGAATTAAATGTTGTGTAAAATCAAGCTAAATACCTTAATTTTTAACGGAATTTGCATTACGCCAAATCCACCAAGCCGCCACACATAGGGTCGTATTTCCTACAACGGTCATGGTTGCTTGTAAGGTAACTAACCATTCTAAGGAGGCAGGATTATCAAAATAATGCCAGGTACAGGCACACATGGCGCTGACTAAAGCGGGTAACATGGCGAAGGAAAGACCCCACCAAGCTCGATTTTGAGTCACTTCTCCATAAATCCAGATGAACCAAATCGCAACAATCCACTCAATCACACTCGAAATATGAATTACCCAGGTCGGAATCGATAAAGCGTGCATAATTTAACAATCGATAACAGAAAGTTCATTAATATTTTGGTCTGATATTTATGTTAATTTAATTAGCGTACAATCTGATATTAATATTGGTAACTGGGGAAACGGGAGGCCATGCAACGGGTAATTTGTAGTGGATATTATGGAAAGGGTAATGGGGGGGATGAGGCTTTGTTGGCATCGTTGTTACAAATGTTACCGCCGACGGTGGAAGCCGTGGTTTTGTCGGGAAACCCTAGCCAAACCCAAACCCATTATCAGGTGGAAGCCTGCGATCGCATGAATGGGATGGAAGTTCTCAACGCCCTGCGCCGCGCCGATGCTTTGATTTGGGGCGGGGGTAGCCTGATCCAAGATGTGACCAGCGCCATCAGTCCTTTTTATTATGGTGGATTGATGGGATTAGCGCAACGGATGGGACTCACAACTATTGCCTGGGCGCAGGGTATTGGCCCCTTGAACCGTTCTGTTTCTCGATGGCTGGCAAAAAAAACCTTTTCCGGCTGTAGTGCTGTAAGCGTGCGGGATGTGGGTTCTGCGAGGTTATTATCTAACTGGAATATTCCCTTTTCCCTGGCTCCTGACCCGGTTTGGGCCTTGGAATCTCGACCCGTAGCCGGATTGTGGAATTTACCCGCGCCACGAGTCGCCCTGACTTTGCGACCTCACCCCCAATTGACCCCGCAACGGTTATCATTAATTGCCAGGGCCTTAGTCTCGTTTCAAAAAGCTACCCAAACCTTTATTTTATTAATTCCGTTTCAGCCGATTCAAGATTTAGCGATCGCCCAAACTTTACATCAAGCCCTACCCGAAAACAGTCAAGTTCTAATCTTAGAAGATCCGCGACAATTAAAAGGAGTTTTTCGAGGAGTAGAATTTTTGATTGGAATGCGATTTCATAGTTTAATTATGGCAGCTACGGAACAATGTCGCTGTTTTGCCTTGAGTTATGATCCTAAAGTTAGCCGTTTAATGGAAGAATTAGAATTACCAGGATGGGAAATTGATCAACTCCCAGAAGATCCTAACTTAATCAGTAAAACCTGGATTGATTGTTATGCGAATCATCAACCCTTTTCCCAGGGAAAAATCGAGTTTTTTGTAGATCGGGCAAAAGTTCATAAAGAACTACTCTACTCCCAATTTCACTAAATCCTATAGTGCTACGCATTACAGTTAGGATACTTCTAAATCCAGCAAACTCATTCAATGCGTAATGTTTCCTGTTCCCTGTTCCGTGTTCCCTAGTCCTATATTGTTCATTTTACAGTCATTATTTATGCCCCGCGTCCGAGTTCGTCAACACGTTAATCCCCTGAGTCAAAAATATCTAATTCCGGTAATTCCGCCTGACTGGTCAAGGATTTATGCTAATCCTAACCAACCCATTCATTTAGATATTGGCTGCGCTAGAGGTCAATTTTTATGGGAATTTGCCCAATTAGAATCTCAATGGAATTATTTGGGACTAGAAATTAGAGAAAGCTTAGTTGAGGAAGCTAATATTGTCCGAGATCAACTGGGATTAACCAATTTACATTATTTATTTTGTAATGCTAATACTTCAATTCAACCAATTTTAGCATCCTTACCAACAGGATTATTAAAACGAGTTAGTATTCAATTTCCCGACCCTTGGTTTAAAAAACGTCATCAAAAACGCCGAGTTGTTCAACCGGAATTAGTAAATAATTTAGCCGATTATTTAGCAGCAGGAACAGAGGTTTTTGTCCAATCTGATATCGAGGAAGTAGCTGTGGAAATGTGCGATCGCTTTTCTGAACATCCCGCTTTTCATCGCACCCAAAATGACTGGTTAACAGAAAATCCCCTTCCCCTGGCCACAGAAAGAGAACAATCAACTTTAGACCGAAATGAACCGGTTTATCGGGCTTTATTTATCAAGAAATCTGATTAAAACAACAGAGGAGAAACATTCAGACTTGCAATTTTTGCCTGAATATTTCTCCTCCCGTTCCCGATTTTAGACCCTAAATCCTATTAATCTATAAATAATGATAACTATTTTTTAGGGGATAAATCGAGATTTAAAATTGACTGAAAAACGAAAGTTGTCTTTAAATTTTGAAAAGTTTTTATTTGAAAACAATTAAGCGCCAATAGCTTCTTCCACACCGGGTAAACGTTGGGCGGAATAACCCACACCTCGCACCGTTAAAATATATTCAGGATTGCGTTGATCTTCCTCGATTTTTGCTCGTAACCGCGCAACATGAACATCTACAACCCTCATATCCGCAATCCTTCGAGGTGTATATCCCCATAATTCCTTGAGAATTTCTGAACGAGAAACCGCACTCCCAGATCGTTTAACTAATAATTCCAAAAGATTGAATTCAATATAGGTTAAGGGAACCACTTTATCACCCTTATAAACGCGGCGTTTAACCGTATCAATCCGCACCGCTTCGAGTTGAATCACCTCTGGACTCAGATTATGCGATGAAGTTGTATCTTTAAACCGTCTTAAAATTGCATGAATTCGAGCTTCTAATTCTTTAGGAGAAAAAGGTTTAGTTAAATAATCATCCGCACCCAATTCTAAACCCGTAATTCGATCCGCCACATCCCCTAAAGCGGTCAACATAATAATCGGAATATCGGATTTCGTTCGCAGTTCTTGACAGACCCCATAACCATTTAATTTTGGCATCATCACATCCAAAACTAAAAGATCAGGACTTTCTTTTTCAAACATTTCCAGCGCTTCTAAACCATCGGCGGCAACGACCACATTGTAGCCCACCATCGAAAGACGAGTTTTTAAGATCCGCCGAATCGCAGACTCATCATCGGCAACTAGAATTTTTTCGCCGTTGCGTTTTTCATCAAATTGTGCTTGTAAACTCATATCGGGTTTTATAATAGATGGATCGGCTTTTAATTGAGCAAAGCTAAAGCAAATCATATCAATGCTGGCAGGGTCTCAGGATTGCTTCAACCGACAAATTCCGATCCCTGCACAGCGACATGATGGGACAAAAATTCACTTTTTTTGGGGTGGGTGATTCAGTCTGATTGCTAAGATTGCTGTGTATTATGATAACATACGTTTCCAATTTGTTATCAAACTTAACAAATTCCGATTTTACGGTAATATTCAGTTACGGGGGTTAATATTTTAAAACAAAACATGAATAGTGTTATTATAGCTAATTAGTAACAACGATAAACGTGAAACCAATGTTAGAAAATCATGAAGGTCAACGGGTTCCCAAGGTAACATTTAGAACTCGGAAAAATAACGAATGGGTTCATGTAACAACTGATGAGTTATTTTCACAGAAAACCGTGATTGTTTTTGAGTTACCCGGTGCATTTACCCCCACCTGTTCGAGTAGTCATGTTCCGGGTTATAACGATTTAGCACCCGTATTTAAGGAAAATGGGGTTGATGATATTATTTGTATTTCGGTAAATGATGCTTTTGTGATGAATGAATGGGCAAAAGATCAACAAGCAGATAATCTTACTTTGATTCCCGATGGGAATGGCGAGTTTACCGAAAAGATGGGAATGTTAGTCGATAAAACCGATTTAGGGTTTGGGAAACGTTCATGGCGTTATTCCATGTTAGTCAAAGATGGGATCATCGAAAAAATGTTTATTGAACCGGAAGTCGCTGGCGACCCCTTTGAAGTTTCTGATGCAGAAACTATGCTCAAATATATTAATCCTAATGCGGTCAAACCCCCTTTAGTTTCGCTGTTTACAAAAGTTGGTTGTCCCTACTGCGCCAGTGCTAAAGCCCTCCTAAAAGACCGAGGAATTGCTTTTGAAGAACTTGTTTTAGGGAAAGAAGTTACAACAAAAACCTTACAAGCAGTCACCGGAGGAACTACAGTTCCTCAAGTTTTTATTGATGGAAAATTAATTGGTGGTTCTGAGGATTTAGCTAAACATTTCGGAGTCTAACAATTCCTTTTTAATAGTTCAGGGAATTAACCACCACTAACCGGAGGGATTAAAACAATTTCATCTTTATCCCGTATTTCAGTATCAGGATTAACGAATTCTAGGTTAATTCCAAACCTGGTTACATTTCGCCATGGTTCTAGTTCTGGATGTTCTTGAATCAACCGATCCAAAATTGCCAAAACAGGAGTTTTAGGAGGAAAATCCAGTATTAATTCTGGAACTTTGTAGGCTTCTTGAAACGCTGCAAATAGCTTCACTGTAACGGTGATTGACATAATTCGTAATTCGTAATTCGTAATTCGTAATTCCCCATAACCCATTTTAGAAAAAAACCTACCCCGCATCAGAACGGGATAGGGAGAATATTGTTTAGAAGTTCTATTTAACTTTTGCTTAAAAAGCGTTGAACTTGTCCGATAGCGATCGCACCAATATTATAAAAAACCCAACCCAACGCCGCAATTAGGGGTAATAGAACAATCAAAATGCGAAAATCGAAATCCATAGATTCTCCTCCTAAAGTTTTTTAAACATCTCTCATCTTTTTGTTTTGATCCCAACATTAGGTGGTAATCAAGAGAGGACTGAGGCTGTTTTGCCAGTTCTGTTAACGCCATTTTATCAGATTACGAGGATCAGGAGAATGAGAACCCGATCCCAGAATATAAAGTTTTGTTACAATCTTTGAGTTAAAATACTTAGAACTAAAACCCAAAAAAAAAGCAAATCTTAAATTTTGGCAGACCCGAGCATTTATTCGCCACAATTGAAACTAGATAAATTTCCGAGTTTTTAGCGTCACTGAAACCGTAATTTCCCACCGGACAAGACTTGCTATTGTAGCGATCGATGGATTTTTATATTTTCACTCACCCCTGAGATTTTGATCTATGATTCAGATTAACTATTCTTTGTCCCATTCATTAATTGCAACTAATACGGCAGCCTCCGTTGATTTAATTCTCAACTTCAATGGAGAAAAAACTGAAAATCCTGGCCCTCGACGGCCATTAAATTTAAGTTTAGTCATTGATCGCTCCGGTTCCATGGCGGGTCAACCTCTGCGATATGCGATTAAGGCTGCTCAAAAATTAGTAGAATCTTTGACGGATCAGGATATTATTTCTATTGTTATTTATGATGATCAAGCTGATGTAATTTTAGCTCCCCAACGGGTTACAGATAAAGCAGATATTTGTTCAAAATTGGATCGAATTCAAGCCGGGGGTTGTACGAATTTAAGCGGGGGTTGGTTATTAGGCTGTGAGCAAGTTAAATCCCATCTAAATACAGAACATTTAAACCGGGTTTTATTATTAACAGATGGACAAGCTAATCTGGGAATTACCGATACCCAAATCCTGACTAAAACGGCTCAAAAACAAGCAGAACAGGGAATTATTACCACAACATTAGGATTTGGAACCTATTTTAATGAAGATTTATTGATCGCCATGGCTGATGCGTCCGGCGGCCGATTTTATTTTATTCAATCCCCCGATGACGCGACGGATGTATTTAGAATTGAATTAGAAAGTTTAACCTCCGTAGTTGCACAAAATTTAACAGTAAAATTACAGCCGGAATCCTCTATTGAGCTTCGAGAAATCTTAAATAATTATCGGACTAATTCTATTGACAATGGTTTAGAAGTTTTTGTCGGAGATGTTTATGCAGTGGAAGCCAAACAGTTAGCACTGCAACTGATTATTCCTCCTCAAAATATATTGGGTCAACTTCCCATACTCCACATAAATTATAAATATCAAACGATTGTTAATGATAGTATTGAGCAAATTCTAGGGGAATTAAAGGTTACAATTAATATTGGTTCAGAAACAGAAGCGCAACAAATTCAACCTAATCAATCGGTTTTTGAACAAACCAGTAAATTGCGAATGGCTCAGGTTAAGGAAAAAGCGATCGCCCTAGCAGATCAAGGCGAGTATAAAAAAGCATCGGAAATCCTACGATCTGCAATTCAAGATATTCAGCAAAAATTATTAGATGAAATCTTTGAAATTGCCGAAGAAATTGAACAATTAGAATATTATGCCCAGCGGATTGAAAGCAAAAATTTTGATTCCGTCAGCCGTAAGGAAATGCGAGATCAATCCTATCAAACCCGAACCCGTAACCGAGAAGACTTAAATTTAAGAGGAATTAATGCCGGAGATGCGGACAGTTTAGAGGCGGTTTCTACCTTTGAGCAAGGCGTATTAGTAGAATGTATTCGAGAGGGGGGAAAATTGCGAGTTCGGGTTATTTCTGAAGGATATAATCCCGAACTAAATGTGCAGTTTCCTCGCCATATTCGGGAAGCGGGAGTGACTTATATTGTCGAAGAAATTAAACTATCGGCGAATGGGGATTTTTACCGGGCTTTAGGCACAATTAAACGGTTAGTGAAACCCGGAGAAGAACGCCAAGCCGGAACCCCAAAAGCCCAAAAAACAACGAATTTACAGGCAATTAAAGCACCTAAATCCTTTGCTGACCTAGAAACAACCGATACCGTGGGAAATGGGGTGATTATTCAATGTGTCAAAGAAGGCAGCAAACTCCGGGCGCGAGTGGTGTCCGATGGTTATAATCCTAACTATAATATTCGGTTTCCCCGGGATATTCGGGCGGAAGGTGTTCTCTACGTGGTGGATGAAGTGCGGGAGTCTTCCGACGGCAAATCCTACGCCGCCTACGGCAAAATTCGGCGTCTCATTCAATAGCATAGGCTGTTTGTGTTTCACCCCATTACCCATTACCCATCACCCATTACCCATTACCCATTACCCATTACCCATTACCCATTACCCATTACCCATTACCCATTACCCATTACCC
>NZ_LR735034.1 GCF_900009265.2 Planktothrix paucivesiculata PCC 9631
ACGACCTGGGATGACTTTTGAGGGTGCTGTATTTTTGGATTGGGCACTCGACTCAAAAGTAGGTCTCCCTAAAAGGAGGTGATCCAGCCACACCTTCCGGTACGGCTACCTTGTTACGACTTCACCCCAGTCATCAACCCCGCCTTCGGCACCCTCCCCCCTTGCGGGTTAGAGTAATGACTTCGGGCGTGGCTCACTTCCATGGTGTGACGGGCGGTGTGTACAAGGCCCGGGAACGGATTCACCGCAGTATGCTGACCTGCGATTACTAGCGATTCCTCCTTCATGCAGGCGAGTTGCAGCCTGCAATCTGAACTGTGCCAGGGTTTAAGAGGTTCGCTCTCCCTCGCGGGTTGGCTGCTCTCTGTCCCTCGCATTGTAGTACGTGTGTCGCCCAGGACGTAAGGGCCATGCTGACTTGACGTCATCCTCACCTTCCTCCGGTTTGTCACCGGCAGTCTCGCTAGAGTTCCCAACTTAATGATGGCAACTAACGACGAGGGTTGCGCTCGTTGCGGGACTTAACCCAACATCTCACGACACGAGCTGACGACAGCCATGCAGCACCTGTCTTCTGGTTCCTTACGGCACTCCCACCTTTCAGCAGGATTCCAGAGATGTCAAGTCCTGGTAAGGTTCTTCGCGTTGCATCGAATTAAACCACATACTCCACCGCTTGTGCGGGCCCCCGTCAATTCCTTTGAGTTTCACACTTGCGTGCGTACTCCCCAGGCGGGAAACTTAACGCGTTAGCTTCGGCACGGCCCGGGTCGATACAGGCCACACCTAGTTTCCATCGTTTACCGCTAGGACTACTGGGGTATCTAATCCCATTCGCTCCCCTAGCTTTCGTCCCTCAGTGTCAGTTATAGCCCAGCAGAGCGCCTTCGCCACCGGTGTTCTTCCTGATCTCTACGCATTTCACCGCTACACCAGGAATTCCCTCTGCCCCTACTACACTCTAGTCTTCCAGTTTCCACTGCCTTTACGAAGTTAAGCCTCGCTCTTTAACAGCAGACTTGAATGACTACCTACGGACTCTTTACGCCCAATCATTCCGGATAACGCTTGCATCCCCCGTATTACCGCGGCTGCTGGCACGGAGTTAGCCGATGCTTTTTCCTCAGGTACCGTCATTTTGTTCTTCCCTGAGAAAAGGGGTTGACAATCCAAGAACCTTCCTCCCCCACGCGGTCTTGCTCCGTCAGGCTTTCGCCCATTGCGGAAAATTCCCCACTGCTGCCTCCCGTAGGAGTCTGGGCCGTGTCTCAGTCCCAGTGTGGCTGATCATCCTCTCAGACCAGCTACTGATCGTCGCCTTGGTAAGCCTTTACCTTACCAACTAGCTAATCAGACGCAAGCCCCTCTCTAGGCGATAAATCTTTTACCTTTCGGCTCATCCGGGTTTAGCAGTCGTTTCCAACTGTTGTCCCCGTCCTAGAGGCAGGTTCTTACGTGTTACTCACCCGTCCGCCACTAAATCCCGAAGGATTCCGTTCGACTTGCATGTGTTAAGCAGACCGCCAGCGTTCATCCTGAGCCAGGATCAAACTCTCCATTTTGAAGAATCTGTT
>NZ_LR735035.1 GCF_900009265.2 Planktothrix paucivesiculata PCC 9631
TTAACGACACCCCGATTTTAAATTCTCCCATCACCGACCAAACCATTAATCAAAATAGCAACTTCAGTCTAAATATTAGCAATAACTTCCAAGATATTGATCTCGGAGATAGTTTAACCTATAGCGCCACCCTAACCGATGGTCAACCCCTCCCCAGTTGGTTAACATTCGACCCCAACACCGGAGAATTTACCGGCATACCTGCTAACTCAGATGTGGGAATAATCAACCTGAAAGTTATCGCCAAAGATAATAGTAATACTACGGTTGAAGACAATTTTCAACTGACGGTTAGTAATATTAACGACACCCCGATTTTAAATTCTCCCATCACCGACCAAACCATTAATCAAAATAGCAACTTCAGTCTAAAT
>NZ_LR735098.1 GCF_900009265.2 Planktothrix paucivesiculata PCC 9631
GGTTTCCAATCGGCACGAGTCAACAAATTCCAGAACTGTGTCCAAAACCGTTTCAGCAATTCCGATGGTTCTCCGGCGGGTTTCTGCTCAGGAACATCACTCACAACAGCTTCTATATTATTTATTATTGACTGCGGTGTTCCCTCCTGTGAACGGGAGAGTTGCCAATCTCGTTCTAACCAATGGTCAAAGATAGAGTAACGCCAGGTGGGACAATCAAAGACATAAACTCGTTGGCGAGTGCCGTCGGG
>NZ_LR735028.1 GCF_900009265.2 Planktothrix paucivesiculata PCC 9631
AATTATACACCATCTGTAGGGGCGAACGGCCGTTCGCCCCTACTAGATATGGTTGTTTTGCGTAAGTCCTGTATTAATTACCCGATTAAAACCCCTTTCTCTTTCTTTGTGTCTTCGTGTCTTTGTGGTTCCTTCTTGTATCTATGAATTCAGCAATTAACACCAATCTAGTTAAACAAAAAGCCCTAGATTTGGGATTTCATCAAGTTGGTATTGCAGCCATTAGTGAAACCGAAGAAAACCGTCAACACCTGCAATCTTGGTTAGATCAAGGATATGCGGCGGATATGGCATGGATGAATAGCCCCAAACGCCAAAATATTCGTCAATTAATGCCAGAAGTTGCATCGGTTATTTGTGTTACACTTAACTATTATACCCCCGATAAACAACCAGAAAATCCCGAATTGGGCAAAATTTCCCGTTATGCTCGGGGACGAGATTATCATAGGGTTTTACATAAAAAATTAAAGACTTTTTCCGAATGGTTACAACAACAAGCACCAGGAATTCAAGCCCGATATTATGCCGACACCGGGCCAATTCAAGATAAGGTTTGGGCGCAAAAAGCAGGAATTGGATGGATTTCTAAAAATAGTAATCTGATAACCAGAAAATACGGATCTTGGGTCTTTTTAGGGGAAATTTTAACTAATTTAACCCTAACTCCCGATCCTTCCCATACTCAACATTGTGGCACTTGTACCCGATGTTTAGAAGCCTGTCCCACGGGCGCAATTACTCAACCATTTGTAGTCGATGCTAACCGTTGTATTGCCTATCATACCATTGAAAATCGCGCGGAAACCTTACCGGAAAATATTAGCAAAAACTTAAACGGTTGGGTCGCCGGATGTGATATTTGTCAAGAAGTTTGCCCTTGGAATCAACGTTTTGCTCAGGAAACAGACGTTATAGAATTTCAACCCTATCCTGAAAATATTGCCCCCAAATTAACCGAATTAGCAGAACTTTCTGAAACCGAATGGGATCAACGATTTCGTGCTTCTGCTTTACGACGCATTAAGCCGCAAATGTGGCGTCGAAATGCCCGCGCAAATTTAGACTATTAAGAAATAAGAGGGTTTTTTGGTGGTTAATTATATCAGTTTAGTTCGGTTTAGAAGCTAAAAAAGATTGATAGTTTTTAACCGCTTGGGGTTCAGAGGGAACAGCTTTTTTCATTAAAATTACCCCATCTCTAAAATCAATAATCCCGTATTCTTTATTAGCAGTTAACTGTTCAATTCGTTGATTGATTTCTTTGAAAGCATCGCGATCGCCTGAAAAAGCAATCCCATATTTTTGTAATTGCCATAAATCCGCTAGAACATAGTCAACAGAAATAACCTCTCCCGCATCATTTTTTAACTGATATAACGGAAACCTTAATACCTCGCGACGACTCGATAAATGCGGCACAATATAAGTCGTGGTAGCAACACTGGCATCGGCAGGAATGGCATCCATTAAGGGTCTAAATTGGGCAATGTGTGACCATTGGGTGGTAACGGGAATATAAACCCAAGGATCAACGGAATCAGGAATAATAAAATAGAGGCTACGATGGGGATTGGATGTGAAACTAAAGAATAACGATAACCCAATACAAAATAACCAAAAGCGACGGAATTTGACCGAGGGTAAAGCCACCTTTGCTCCCGAAATTTCTCCTGATTCGGGGTTTAATTGCAGGTCAGACTGTTCTTGTAACTGTTTTTGACGATTTGACCACCATAAAATTGTGCCATAAAACAACCCGGGAACCACCGTTAAAGCATAACGAATCGTAATTGATAATACCGATTCTCCCTTAGCCATAAATAGTTTTAATAAAGGAAAACCCGCAATCATCCAAGACGCTGGAGCGATCGCCGGAATAAAAGCCAAGGGCAACCACTGACCTAATAAATATTTTAATGTTCCCCCAAAAGGAGTAAAAATTTCCATCAGTAATCTGCCGGGATTACTAACAATTCCCCAAAGAATTTCTAAGGTTGAAGCCTTATCGCCATCGGCATATTGACCAAACCTTTCCATCATAAACCGTTCGGAAATATCAGCCGAAAATAAGGGCATGATTAAATTAGTTAGGGCTAAAATATAACCAAAACTCAGTAAACAAACGATTAAACCCTGAAGGGGATAACGTTTACTTAAAATTAGGTAAACCCCAACCCCAAATAAAATAATTCCCGAATCCTCTCGCACCATTAAAATTAAAACCGCACAGATCCAAAATAGCCACCACCAGCGTTTTTCCATCGCTAGTAGCGCAGTGAACATAAATAATGGAATTTGACAGATATCATGGAAATTGCTCAGGGTGGGGCCAATAACCGCATTAGCCCCATAAAAGCTGACAGTGATTAGGGCAGCTAAGGGGGGTTCCAAATGCTGACGAGCTAGGAGATATAACACCAGTCCCGCGACGGTAATTAATGTTACTTGTAAAACCGAGAGGGTAACGGGGGAAGGAAACAGCGCGTAAAGTGGTAACCAAAGTAATAAAGCTGGGGTGAAATGCTGTCCTAAACGATGGTAACTAACACTAGGAAACTCCCCCTGATGGACAACATTGGTGGATAGGGCAGAAGACAGGGAACTTTGAAAAAAACGTCCCTGGGCGCCATTCCAAAAGACTTGATTAAAAATGCCTTGGTCATAGGAGGCATAAAAACTAAAGTAACGGTGTAGAGTTAGGCTTAAACAAATGATAAAAAATGCGATCGCCACTCCTACGACCCATTTCAACGACGAATTTTTCTGCCAGTTTTGCCCGCTTAGGAACATTTGGGATCTACCTAAATTTTTTCAACAGCTATCAAGACCCCCAGACACTCAAGACAGGTGAGGGACATCAAATTACAATCACGGAATAGTCTACCATTCTCTTTTGGCTTTCCGGTTTTCCTGATCGCCAAAAAAAATCAAATCTAAAGAAGATATTAAATTACACTATAAATAAATGCAGTTGCCCATGTACTATCCTTCTTCCTTCCGAGACGGTGAAAATAGTTTACCGCACCTGCTGAAAACCCATGAAATGCAGGCCTTTCCCGAAAAACAGTCTCCGTCCCCAGAAGTCCCCTTGCAACTCCTTTTATTTGTAGATCAGCGTCCTAGCTCCCAAGAGCGAATTCGGCGAATTCGTGATTTCCTAGAGAAGTTAAATACTCAAGATGAATTTGAACTTCAGATTATTGATGTCGGTGAACAGCCCTATCTGGCTGAACATTTTAAACTGATAGCCACACCCACCCTAATCAAAATCCACCCCGAACCTCGACAGGTGCTCGCGGGAAGTGATTTAGTGGCTCAACTCGAACACTGGTGGCTGCGTTGGAGAGAAACAACGGAGTTATTGGAGTTAGAGGAACAACCGCCCGCTCCTCTGACTTCCGGTTCCCCCCTGGCTCATGCTGCTAATTCCGTAGCCCATGTCACTGAATTAATTCAACTCAGTGATCAGATATTTCACCTGGAACAAGAAAGGGAACTTTTACAGCAACAATTACAGTTTAAGGATCGGATTATTGAAATCCTAGCCCATGATTTGCGGAGTCCTTTAACAGCGACTTCCCTGGCCCTAGAAACTTTATCTTCTGATCAAATTACTCCGGCTTTAAAGGTGCGTTTAATTCAACAGGCTCGCGCTCAAATTCGTATTATTGATCGGATGATTACGGATATTTTACAAACATCAAATAGTCCTAATATTCGCTTACAAATTCAACCGAATCAGTTAGAATTAACGACTTTTCTACACCAAATTTTAGCGGAGTTAGACTCACAATTTCAGTCTAAATCGTTGAATCTAAAAACCGATATTCCCCATGATACCCCGTGGGTTTATGCAGATCCCGAACGGATTCGGCAAGTGATTGTTAATTTATTAGATAATGCAATTAAATATACTCCCCGAGGCGGAACCCTGGAAGTGAGTGTCTTACACCGCACCAGTCAAAAGGTACAGGTGAGTATTGCCGATAGTGGGCCAGGAATTCCCGAAGACAATCGCGATCGCATTTTTCAAGAACGTTTTCGTTTAGCCCGGGATGAAGATCAAGATGGTTATGGAATTGGTTTATCCTTATGTAAAAAAATTATTGTTGCTCACTATGGCAATATCTGGGTTGATTCTAGTTCCACCCGAGGCAGTTGTTTTCACTTTACCTTACCCGTTTACCATTAAGGTTGAGGAGGGAACAGGGCTGGATCAGTCTTTATTTCTCAACGCGGCAATAATTTTTTCATTGGCTTTAGGAAAGGGAAATTGATCAATTTCATCTAATGTCACCCAGCGAATTTCATCACATTCTAAAGGCTGAGGTTCTCCCCCCAAATAACGACAGTGATAAACATTTAAAGTGACTTTAAAATGGCTATAGGCGTGTTCAATCGTCATTAAATAATCTTCGACTTCGATTTCAATGGCTAATTCTTCTTGAATTTCCCGTTTAATACAATCTTTTAGGGTTTCTCCCGCCTCTAATTTTCCCCCCGGAAACTCCCACAGTCCTCCTAATAAACCCTGGGCTGGCCGTTTATCAATTAAAATTTGTTTTTGTTGATTCCAAATCACACCAACACCAATAATTTTATGGGGTAAGGGAGAGGAGATTTCAGGCATAGGAGTTGGGGATTGAAGATTAAGGTTCAAACATCAAGGATAATAACTATTCTTCAGGGGATTTTTCACTCACGGCGATCGATTTTTCAAAGGCCATTCTTTGTTCGGCATTACGCAGAAAATAGCCACTAATCATTGCCGACGCTAAGAGTCGTCCCAAATGTTCGCGACTGGTGGTTACTGTAATCCCAAAATGTTCCGAGGGTAAATTGCCTAATAGTCCTAAAATATTCCTTTCCATGACTTGGAAAACTTCCGAAGAATTGGGTTTAGAGAGTTGAGAAACCGTATCAGGACTCATGGACTGGACATATTGCCACAATAGATTTCCAAGTTCTCCAGTTTCTTCTTGGAAAAATTCTGAATTGCGCTTAGATCGGTCGTTCATGTTCATCTACTCCGTTATAGCAAGAGTTTTCTTAGATCTCAACCTGATACCCGGTCGGTTTGTCAGTAGTCCCGATCCGGCTTAGGTTTTAGGGTATGGGGCTAGGACTGCAATAGGAACAATAGACATCTCCCTATATCTTAATGGATTTTAAGCGGTTGAGCAGTTAGACTATATATTCTAGGCCGTGGAAACACGGATTAATCAGGATTAAAATTATTAATCACCCGCAAAACCTATGACTGTTGAAATTAAAGTTACTTCTATTGTTTGTCAAGCCTGTGCCAATACGGTGACTAAAGCTATTAAATCTTTAGATGCTGAGGCTGATATTAAAATTGATTTAGAGACAAAAATGGTCAATATTAATGGTAAACCCTCGGAAACCGCAATTAAAGAAGCGATCGCCGCCGTAGGTCATACCGTAGAGTAATAATTAGGCTAAGTAGTAAGCCCTTTAGGGCTTCATTCCCCAGAATTAGTAACAAAACCTAATACCAATAACTATGTCTTAGGTTTAGGGGACTAAGCCCTGAAGGGCTTACTACTAATAAATTTCTGGTTTGCCCAAGCAAGTTTGCCTAATATTCGCTACCCTGGACTTAGGAGCAAAATATTTCCGATTTCAGTCATAGATTAGTAATTAGACTCAAAAGCAGGAGATCATTTTCCCTTATCGGCGAGGCTATTTACAATTTAAGTAAAATCATGACTCAGGAATTCCATATTTCCGTAACCCCGGTTGGAGACAATCAATATTTGGTGCGAACCGAAAAAGTCGCATCCGGTGTCCCTTTGGCCGAAGAACAAGTTAAATGGCCGGTGGATGAATGGTTAGCCCAAGCCCGTCAATTGATGAATGATCCCCTGTTAGGGGTCTTAGAAGGCCAAAGCGTTCGTCGTTCTCGGGGTTTAAGTCAAACCATTGACCCTCAATCTACCAGTGATCCGCCCCTGTTGAGCTTAGTCGAATTGGGTCAACAGCTTTATCATGGCTTATTCCAAGGAACGTTACACGATAGTTGGACTTGCGCCCAAGCGATCGCTCAAAATCGCCAGGAACTCTTACAATTACGCTTAGGCTTAAAAGGCAAACGCTTATCAAGTTTACCCTGGGAAGTATTACACGCCGCCGACCGTCCCATAGCCACGGGAACAGATGTGGTATTTTCGCGTTACCAACCGGGAATGAGTTCCACTCTCCAGACCCAGGTTAGAAAACCCAATCAACCCTTAAAAATTTTAATTGCGATTGCTGCACCCACCGACCAAGACACCCTACAACTCAAGCGGGAAGTGTTGCATTTACAAGAAGAATTGCGACGGGAAAATAGACGGAGTAACGGCAATTTTGTGGAACCCCCAACCCCCGATATTCAACTCACAATTTTAGAACAACCTGACCGAGAACAACTCACCCAAGCTTTAGAACAAGGGGAATATCAAGTCTTTCATTATGCCGGACATAGTAATTTAGGGGTATCCGGGGGAGAATTATATTTAGTTAGTCGTCGAACCGGATTAACGGAAACTCTAAATGGCGATGATTTGGCCGGATTATTAGTTAATAATGGCGTGCAAATGGTGGTGTTAAATTCCTGTCGGGGAGCCTATGGAAATACACCGGATGTTAGTGATGATCCGGCCCAGTTAAATTTAGCTGAATATGCCATTAAGCGTGGTATTCCAGGGGTATTAGCCATGGCGGAACGGATTCCCGATGATGTGGCACTCACCTTAACTCGATTATTATATAGAAATCTTAATCAAGGTTATCCGATTGATTTAAGTTTAAGTCGAGCTAGACAAGGATTAATTTCTGCCTATGGTTCCGATCAATTATATTGGGCATTACCGATTTTATATTTACATCGAGGATTTAATGGGTATTTAACCACGACTCAAGCTAATAATTCTATTCTGGAAGAACAGGAATTTTTACCTTTACTTTCTGCTTCAGCAGAACAAGAACCCCAGCCCAAATCTACCTCTAAAACTCTCTCATTATCCGAACTGGATAACATGAATGATGATCATATCGAAGATCTATTAGATGATATGGTTTGTGAAGATAATTTAGATAATGATTCAGATGATCTGGACTTTATTGGAGATTTTCTCAATCAATCACGAGTTGAAAATCCTCCGACAAAAACCGAATTAATATCCAATTCAGGAGCGGAAAAACCTCTTTTTTCTCCTTTAAATTCACCTTCAAAACTAATTAAAAATAAGTCTTCAAACTCTGATTATAAAAACTTTTTATCCGGTTTAACTGCCGTTAATTTATTTAAGGGAAAACGATTATTTTGGTTTCTGCCATTTTTGCTAATTCCCTTGGGTTTTGGGGCTTTGTGGTGGCAAAATATGGCTTTACAATCGAAAAAATTATCACAGACAGGCCATAGCACGTCTCTAGGAACTGTTAACTCAAATAAACCTCAAGCAACGGATTTAAAAACAGCAAATACGGATTATGTTTTGGGAATTGCCGTTGATCAATTTTATCAAAGAAATCTCTTAGCCGCAGAAGAAGCAACTACGGAATTATTAGATAGAGGCGCCTTACAAAAAGCTAAATCCGCCTTAGCTGCGGTACAGTTTCAAGATTTGAATAATCCGATAATTAATTTTCTACATGGTCGGTTAGCTTGGCAATCGATTCAACGAGGAAGTACGGAATATAAAATTGATGATGTCCGACGCCATTGGGCAAAAGCAGTGCAACAAAGTCCTGATAATATTGAATATAAAAATGCCTTGGGTTTTGCCTATTATACCGAAGGAAAGTTAGAAAATGCCTATCAAGTTTGGATGCAAGTTTTAGAGATTAATGAACCAGTTTTATCGGGGAATATTAGACCTGGAACAGCCAATAATATTCAATCTGAAGTTAAACAACACGATAAGTTAAATGCTTATGCAGGTATTGCTTTGGTTTGGTGGAAGTTTGCTCAAACTTTGCCCAGTGCAGAAAAAGAATTTATGTTAAGTAAAGCGGTTAAATTTAGTAATAAAGTGCTCAGTGAAGCCCCAACTCAATTTCAACCCAATGAACTCTCTCAAAATTGGATGTGGTCTAAGGAGTTAATTCGAGATTGGCAATTATTACAAGAAGAAAAATAAGGAATAGGTAATACTTCGACTTCGCTCAGTATTATTTATTTTCCCCCCAATGTTGGGGGCTAGGGGGCTAGATGCCCTAAAATGTATAGTGTTTAGAATGGATAAGGTTATGAAGGATTGATCAGCAGTTTTAGAGACGATTTCTCAAGCAGCAATATTTGCCCCCTAAATCCCCCAAAATTGGGGGACTTTAAGAGGTTGTCCTGTTAAAGCGATCTCGTTTGAGTTACGAGCGCGAGCGCCAACTCATTAGTACGCTACATATAGCGTAACTGCGTAAGTCCTGATAGAGAAATCTTTTCCTTCCTATTCCCTGTTCCCTGTTCCCTGTTCCCTGTTCCCTGCTCCCTGTTCCCTGTTCCCTGTTCCCTGTTCCCTGTTCCCTGTTCCCTGCTATATTAGGGTTTCTGCAATTCAAATTCCTGACAGATAGATTTAGAATCAATGCCACTTTGATATTCACAGGAGAATTTTTCCTGACACCATTTTTTAATATTGACTTCCTCTAATTTAATCTGATTAGAACAGGAAGGTTGAATCACCTGACTCACCAAAGCCCATATAATAGTTCGGGTTACATCTAGTCCTGTTTTTAGCCACAATTCACGATTTGCAGGCACTCCGGTTTCTTTTACAGTTTCCACATCGACCCAAATTCCATGAGAACCTAAGATAATTTGAGCCATCCATTTAGCCCGAGGTAAATGGGTCGGAGAGGTAATTAATTTAATATGACGAGAGTGCCATTGACTCAAAATAGGTTGACTATAAAAAAAGTTATCAAACGTAGAACGGGCACATTTTTCCAGCCAAACTTTTTGGGTCGGAGCTTGTTCCCGTTGAAATAATTTTAAAATACAAGGATCATCTGAGCCCGTTGAAATTAAAATAGGAATTTGGGGATTTTGTTTTGCCAGTTCCGTGACATACATTTCCCGTTTAATACTTCCCCCCAACACAAAAAATGTATCCACCGGGGATTGGGATGCGGCAGAAAGTTTCTGGAATTGATGCCAAACACTACTCGAAAAGGTGATTAATAGAATAATCACGCTCAAAAGTAGAATTTTTAGGCAGAATTTATGTTTCAATTGTAAGTGTTGCCAATTCATCTGGGAGTGCCTGAAGGAATCAAAGGTGGCTCTATCATTTAAAATCAATCTCCTATGAATATTATCAATCCTGTGGTCATGGCTCGTTTATTTTATTGTACGTTATTCTTAGGTCTGGGACTCGATCCGGACTTGAGTTTAGCTCAAAATAATCTAACTCAACCCCAACCTAAATATAAATATCCCCAAGAAATTGTCAATGCCTATATTAGCAGTTGTAGTAAACGGAGTATTCAAGAAGGTTTAACCCAACCACAGGCCAAAATTGTTTGTCAGTGTACGATTAATCAATTTCAATCTCGATATAGTTTTGAGCAATTTCTAAAAATTTATACTCAAGCTCAAAAGGCGAAGGAATCTCCCGATGAGTTTGTGGATGTCGGGATAGAATGTGCTGAAAAACTCCTCAAATAAACTTATTCTAAAGATTGTTTATTGATAATCAAATTTCAATAATATCATCAATTTTTCACTTATTATTTATCTGCTATGATTCAGCCTTCACTCAAGCCTTCCCTGCGAGAAAAGTTGAATATTTCTCGTTTTTCTATTGCATATCCTCGAATTACCATTGGGTTTTGGATTGCGGTGATTGTCGCAGGAATCATGGCTTTTAGTAGTCTCAAATATGCCCTGTTTCCCGAGGTGACTTTTCCGGTAGTTGTGGTCAGTACCACCGCCCCCATTTCCACGGCAACGGAGACAGAATTAAAAGTTACTTTACCCATTGAAACCGAGGTTAAATCAATTCCCGGCGTCTATGATTTACGTTCATCTACCTATGCAGGTCGGAGTATTATTAGTTTAGCTTTTTTAGTGGGAACCTCCTTAGAATCCTCAACAAATCAGGTGGAAACGGTTTTAAAAAATATTCAATTTCCGACTAAAACCGACTATAATATTATCCCATTAAACTTAAATGAATCAACAGCAATTACCTACGCAATTCAAAGTGAAACCCAAACCTTAAAAGAATTAACCACGATTACTAAAGCGGAAATTCTGCCTCAACTTCAAGCCCTACCTGGAGTTTTAAAAGTTAATTTATTAGGGGATGGATTAAGTCGAGAAGCTAAAAAAGATATTGCCTCTTTATCGAGTTCTCAAACCTTAATTCAAGACCCTCCCACGTTAGTTAGATATAATGGGGAAAATGTCTTAGCGTTTCAGGTAATAAAACGCAGTGATGGCAATACCTTAGAAGTGGTTAATCAAGTTGAAAATACAATTAATACTATACAAAAAAACTTAACCGATGTCAAGATTATTCTAGCAGAAACCCAAGCGGATTATATCAAAAAAGCTACCCATTCTACAATTAATGAATTATTCTTAGCCGTTATTTTAGCAATTGCCGTTGTTTACCCGTTTTTAAGAAATTTTAGAGCTACTTTAATTACTGCTTTAGCAATTCCAACTTCTTTATTAGGAACCTGCATTGTGATGGCAATTGCTGGATTCAACTTAGAAACAATAACCTTATTAGCCTTAGCTTTAGTAATTGGAATTGTGGTTGATGATGCTATTGTTGATGTGGAGAATATTTCTCGATTAATTGATGCTGGAGAAACACCTAGAGAAGCAGCCATAAAAGGAACTAATGAAATTGGCTTAACCGTAACCGCTTCCACCTTAACCATTGTGGCGGTGTTTCTGCCTGTTGGCTTTATGGGAGATGCGTTAGGACAGTTTTTTAAACCCTTTGCCTTAACCATTTCTTCGGCCGTTTTAATATCCCTATTAGTAGCTCGAACCCTATCCCCGGTTTTAGCAGTATATTGGTTAAAACCCGTTAAAAATAGACCGGAAAATTACACTCCCAAACCCCACCCCATTATTGAAACTTATCGCCGAGTCTTGCAATGGTCACTCACCCACCGGAAACGAGTTATTCTAATTGCTATTTTCAGTTTTATTGCCGGTTTAGCCTTAATTCCTTTTGTCCCCCAAGGATTTTTACCCCGACTCGATAGGGGAGAATTTGTGATTAATTATTCCTATCCTCTCCCTCAAATTTCTAATCTTCAACGTAGAGACGAGCCAGGGCGCGTCTCCTCCACCTCAAACGAGCCACAGGGCGTCGTCTCTCCCTCCAGTGATATGTTTCAACAGCCAGGAGCTTTTGATTGGTTAACAGATTTAGCCAGAAATCCCATTCAACTTTTTTTGAGAAAAACTCGCACAACGGCTACAAAAATAGAGGCGGTTATTTTAAACACTCCCGATGTGGAAAAAGCTCTAACAATTATTGGGATTAAAGGCCAACCGAATCGAGGTAGAATTTATGTCAAACTGAAAAATAATCGTCAATTAACAACTTTAGAAGCTCAAGATAAAATTCGTGCTAATTTACCCCCCATTGATAACGTTACGGTCAGTGTTGAAGATATTCAATTTGTGGAAACTGGGGATGAAAAACCTCTGCAAATTGTGTTAGTAGGAGAAGACATTAATCTGTTAACCAATACAGCCAAAACCCTGCAAGAAAAAGTAGCAAAATTACCCGGTTTTGTCGATGTTCGAGCAACAGGGGAAGATAACACATCTAATAATATTAACCAAATTGAACGATTTAATGGTCAACGGGCGGCTTATATTACGGCGAATTTAAGCCAAGGTCAATTATTAGGAGATGCGACTAATCAAGTCATTGAAATTGCTCAACCCTTAATTCCTAATGAAATCACCTTAAAATTAACCGGAGATTCGGCTAGAATTGGTCAAGTTTTAAAGAGCTTTCTAATTACGCTTTTATTTTCGGTGGTTTGTATGTTAGGGCTACTATTCTTATTATTTGGTCGCTGGGTTGAACCGGCGGTGGTGGGGTTAACCCTTCCCTTATCTTTGGTCGGGGCAATGTTAGCTTTATTAATTACCCAAAGTGCTTTCGGGATTATCTCTTTAATTGGGTTAATTTTCCTGTTAGGATTATTAGATAAAAATGTGTTATTATTGATGGATTATATTAACCAATTACGTCAAAAAGGCATGGGTCGAAATGAAGCAATTATTGAGACGGGAGTTGTCCGTTTAAGACCCATTATGATGACCACCGCTTCGACGGTTTTAGGAATGTTACCGATTGCTTTAGGATTAGGTGCGGGGGCAGAATTAAGACAACCGATGGCCGTTGCGATTATTGGGGGTTTAATTACTTCTACTTTATTAAGTTTAATTGTTGTTCCGGTTTTAAATACGTTTTTAGAAGATGAAGGATTGAAGATTAAAAACCGATTTAAGAAACTGGGTTTATGGAAATAAACCACAAAGACACAAAGACACTAAGATATAATGAAAGCATTTGTAACGGGTGGAACAGGGTTTATTGGGGCGAATCTAGTTAGATGTTTATTAGAAAATGGTTATGAAATCAGGGCTTTAGTTCGTCCTGAGAGTAACTTAGATAATCTGAAAAATTTAGACGTTGAAATTGTTCAAGGAAGTTTAATTGATTCTAACTTGTCTCAATCTTTAAAAGGTTGTCAAGTTTTGTTTCATTGTGCCGCCCATTATTCTCTTTGGCAAAAAGATAAACCCTTATTAGAACAATATAATATTATCGGAACTCGTAATATTTTAGCCGCCGCCCGACAAGCGGGAATTGAACGAACTGTTTATACGAGTTCCGTTGCTGCGATTGGCGTAAAACCCGGAATTGCTGTTAATGAAACCTATCAAAGTCCGGTGGAGAATTTAGTAGGATATTATAAAAAATCAAAATATTGGGCAGAACAGGAAGCCCAGAATGCAGTAAAATTAGGTCAGGATATTATAATTGTTAATCCTAGCACGCCCATTGGCCCTTGGGATATTAAACCCACACCCACGGGGGATTTAATTTTACGCTTTCTTCGCCGACAAATGCCCGCCTATGTGAATACTGGATTAAATTTTATTGATGTTAGAGATGTTGCTCAAGGTCATTTACTTGCCTTAGAAAAAGGCAAAACTGGAGAACGTTATATTTTAGGTCATCAAAATTTAACCTTAAAACAATTTTTAGATTTATTATCACAAATAACCGGATTACCCGCCCCTGAAAAAACCCTCCCAGTTTGGCTTCCTTTGGGCATCGCTTGGGTCGATGAAATAATTTTAGCTAATTTAGGAAAAAAACCTTCTATTCCCTTAGATGGCGTTAGAATGTCCAGACAACCCATGTATTATAATGCTTCAAAAGCGGTTCAAGAATTGGGTTTACCTCAATCTGCAATTAAAACCGCCTTGAAAGATGCCGTTAATTGGTTTATGTTAACAGTTGACCGTTGACAGGTAAGGGCGGGTTTAGTCAGATATTTTTTAATGAATTGAAATCTTGATAAACCCGCCCCTACAAATCCGCAAAATCAGTGAAATCTATCTAAATCCGTAATCTAAAAGGAGAAAAATGGCCATTCAACTTGAACAAGCAATCACCGTTGGTAAATATTTATTCATGCAACGGTTAATGGGGCGAAAAAAATTCCCCCTGGTGTTGATGTTAGAACCGTTATTTCGCTGTAATTTAGCCTGTTCTGGCTGTGGGAAAATTCAACATCCCAAAGAAATTCTCAAGCAAAATTTAAGCCCTGAAGACTGTTTTAAAGCCGTGGAAGAATGTGGCGCGCCCGTGGTTTCAATTCCTGGGGGTGAACCTTTATTACATCCCCAAATTGATCAAATTGTTGAGGGTTTAGTCGCTCGGAAAAAATTTGTTTATTTATGTACCAACGGAATTTTACTCGAAAAAAGTTTAGATAAATTTAAACCTTCTCCCTATCTAACCTTTAGTGTGCATTTAGATGGATTAAAAGCAGATCATGATCGCTGTGTTGATCGAGAAGGTGTTTTTGAAATCGCAGTTCAAGCGATTAAAATGGCAAAATCAAAAGGATTTAGAGTCACAACTAATACAACGGTATTTGCCGGAACTCAGCCCGAAACAATGCAGAAATTCCTTGATTTTCTGGAAAGTTTAAATTTAGATGGGATGATGATTTCTCCGGGTTATAGTTATGAATGGGCTCCCGACCAAGAACATTTCTTAAAACGGGAACAAACCCAAGCCTTATTCCGTGAAATTCTATCGCCCTATCAATCGGGGAAAAAGAAATGGAATTTTAACCATAATCCTTTATTCCTAGATTTTTTAATGGGAAAAGAAGACTATGATTGTACGCCTTGGGGAAGTCCGAGTTATAGTGTTTTAGGATGGCAAAAACCCTGTTATTTATTGAATGAAGGGTATTATTCCAGCTATCAAGAATTATTAGAAAAAACCGACTGGGAACAATACGGAAAATCCAGTGGTAATCCCAAATGTGTGGATTGTATGGTTCACTGTGGTTATGAACCCACGGCGGCGGTAGAAGCGATGAAACTGGAAAATATGGGCCGTTCCCTGGGGGCTTTGTTTTAATCAGACCTAATCACCATCCTAAAGATACCCTCGTTTACGCACCCCCTCCTTTTTGTCTAAATTGCCCCTCCTGACGGGGTTACACCCCCAAATTAGCCTCAGTCCAACTCTATGAATTCTAAGAAGAATGTAAAGATTTGTTAATTTAGGGCATTTTGTAAAATAGACTACAGAATGTTCTGGTATATTAGAAATTGAAGACAAAAACAGCCTCTTACTTTTTAGGCTATTCATTCAGGAGAAACGAATTATGGGTACTCAAGATCAAGCTCGGGCTTTAATGATGCGTCATCACCACACCATCAAAAATCGTCAACAGTCCTTACTCAACCGGGTTTCCGATCAAGTCGGTGCAGAACCTGGCGATATCTCGACCATTCAAGGCAAACCCAGCGCCCATTCTGCCAGCAGCTATGACCGCAGCAACGCCACCATGAGTTAGAAAGATTAATAATTGCAATCTTTCTTCACATTTTAGTTAAGCAAATTTTAGTTCAAAAACCTTTCAATTTTAAACACAGGAGAAACAAACTATGAATACTCAAAACCAAGCTCGGGCTTTAATGATGCGTCATCATCAAGTGATCAAAAACCGTCAACAATCAATGTTGAATCGAGTTTCTGACGAAGTGGGTACGGAACCCGGCGATATCTCAACGATTCAAGGTAAACCCAGTGCCAATTCTGTCAGTAACTATGACCGTGGCAACGGGATGATTTAGGCGAGTTGAATATAATATTAAGCTGAAAAAACCCTTCAATTTTACACACAGGAGAAACAAATTATGGATACTCAAAATCAAGCTCGGGCTTTAATGATGCGTCATCATCAAGTGATCAAAAACCGTCAACAATCCTTACTCAACCGAATCGCGGATGAAGTCGGCATTGAACCCGGAGATTATCGGACAACAAACAATTCAAGGTAAACCGACAGACAGCGCGAGCAGCTATGACCGCAGTGGCTCGTCCATGAGTTAATTGAGTTGTTATTGAGATAACTGTAAATTCACCATGAATCAATCAATGCCCCCGCTTTGCTCCAGCAAGTGGGGATATTTTTATGGTTGAGGTGAAAGTTACTTAAACAGGACTTACGCATCACCGCTATCAATAGCAGGGGGTTTTCATTTTCCCAAATGCGATCGCTATCTTCAAAAAAAATTATCAATNTTTCAATTTTAAACACAGGAGACACGAATTATGGATACTCAAAACCAAGCTCGGGCTTTAATGATGCGTCATCATCAAGTGATCAAAAACCGTCAACAATCAATGTTGAATCGAGTTTCTGACGAAGTGGGTACGGAACCCGGCGATATCTCAACGATTCAAGGTAAACCCAGTGCCAATTCTGTCAGTAACTATGACCGTGGCAACGGGATGATTTAGGCGAGTTGAATATAATATTAAGCTGAAAAAACCNCTTTGACCCAATGTACTTGATTTTCAATTAACCAATGTGCTTTAATTTTTTCTGCAAATGTTTTCGCACTTAATTTCTGACTACTAATATAATATAAAGTCTCATTATATTCTTGATCACCCCGAAAACCCGTTCTTTCTACCTGAATAAAACTTTGAAGATGAGGATAATTTTTATGGTTGACATTTTGGCTATCAAATACTGATACTTTTCTGCTAATATTTCGCCCATGACTGACATCTTTTTCTTCATATACCGTTAAAGGTTTTTCGATTTCTGCTAAAATCTTGATCCGATTGTGCAATTTAATTTGATTCCCTTTTACCGTAATTAAATAATTATTTTTGCTCTCAATTATTGCCTGAGTTGTTTCCTTACTACAATGGAGAGCATCGAGGGTAAATACTTTATTTAATAACCCGCATTTTTCTATCATAGACAGAACTTTAGCGTTTTCAGAACTTTGTTTACTTTCAAAACTTTCCGATTTAATTACTAACTTTGTTTCTTGACTAAACCAAGATACCATAATTAACATATTTTGTTTCTGATTTTCATAGTTAGTCAGGGTGTTTTTTAAAGATTTTCCATCGATCGCAATCCAATCAACGCCTTCTTGTTGCCAATAATATTCCTGGACTATTGACTGAAAAACCAACTGAATTTCTATTGAATTTATTCCGAGCATTACTCGTCTTATGGTACTATAAGACGGCAATTTTTTAGTGTTAGTTTCTAATAATTTAATTAGCTTATTTTCTTCATTTTTTCTAAAATTATCTATTTGCTTATAAGTAACATTGCCAGTTAGCAGTGCTAAAACAATGATAGTCAACACTACCCATAATTCATGTCTTTTACCACGATTTTTCCGAAAATCCTTGACTAACTTCAGTTGTTCGATTATACTGTTTAACATAGTTTTTTAAAATCAAATAAAAGTGATCTTTCTTTGATTTTACCAAAAAAAGATCACTTTTATTTTCTTTTTTACCCCCGACAATGAAAACACCCTGCTATCAATAGTAGGGGTAATTCATGAATTACCCCTACATCTAGGGTTATATCCCCAAATTTGCGTAAGTCCTGTTAAATATTCCGATCGCTCAATGATATAATAAGCCGATATTCCCTGTAAATAAACAAACTGCTCCGTTAATAATCCCATATAGAAACCGGGTTTTTAATAATTTTAACCGCCAAAATCACTTAATTAATAAGTCAATTCCAATGGAGGAAAAGTGATGGAATTTGCCACAATTAATTTATCGACTCCTCTACAATTAACGATTGATTTAACAGAGGAGCAGTTTTTTCAGTTATGTCAAAACAATCGAGATTTAAAATTTGAACGGACTGCATCAGGAGTTTTAACAATTATGTCACCAACGGGAGGAAATACAGGCAGACGTAGTATTAAAATAGCGACTCAACTCGAAATTTGGAGTAGTAAAACCAATCTCGGTGAGGCTTTTGATTCTTCGACCGGATTTAAACTTCCCAATGGTGCGGATCGTTCTCCTGATGCGTCTTGGATTAAACGCGATCGCTGGGATACTTTAACCCCCAAACAACGGGAAAAATTTGTACCTTTATGCCCTGATTTTGTGATCGAATTACGGTCAGCAAGTGATACGTTAAAACCGTTACAAAATAAAATGGTAGAATATCAAGAAAATGGAGCAAAATTGGGCTGGTTAATTGATCCCCAAAATAAACGAGTTGAAATTTATCGCCCAGATCAAGAAGTAGAAATCCTGGAAAATCCCCCAACCTTATCAGGGGAAAATGTTCTCCCCGGATTTATATTAGACCTAACCTTAATTTGGTAAAACGTAGTAAGCCCTTTAGGGCTTCAATTCCCTATTTTAATCCTGAACAAATGAAACCCGCCCAATAAAAAAGAAGATTATGCAGCGTTTTCGCCGAAATAATTAATGAAAATCAATTTAAGTTTTCTCACCCGGGTTCTTGATATAATCCCTTGTCAGTCATAGTGCAAACACAAGGGGAAATCATGACAGATTGGACAGTGATTGAGGGTGGGGTGACTGCTCCTAGAGGGTATCGGGCATCGGGAATTACGGCGGGATTGAAAGCATCAGGATTACCGGATTTAGCCTTAATTGTCTCTGATGTAGATGCGATCGCAGCAGGAGTATTTACCACCAGCCAAGTTAGAGCCGCCTGTGTGGATTATTGCCGTCAACAACTGCAAGCCAAACCCAGTGCCAAAGCCATTTTATGTAATTCAGGACAAGCTAATGCCGCCACGGGATCAGCCGGTTGGACAGATGCGGTAGACTCTGCCCAAGCCTTAGCCGGAGTCTTAAATATTGCACCGGAATCGATTTTACTGGCTTCTACCGGAGTCATTGGTCAACGGATTAAAATGGATATCCTCAAGGCAGGAATTCCCAAGTTAGTCGAGGAATTGTCAGAAAATGGTAACGCGGCGGTAGCCAAAGCGATCATGACCACGGATTTAGTCCCGAAAACCATTGCCTTAGAAACCCTGTTTGGCGATCGCCCTGTGAGAGTGGGGGGAATTTGTAAAGGTTCGGGGATGATTCACCCCAATATGGCAACTATGTTAGCTTTTGTCACCTGCGATGCGGTGGTTTCCCCTCCCCTGTGGCAAGAAATGTTAAGCCGTGCCGCTAACCGGAGTTTTAATCAAGTTACCGTTGATGGCGATACCAGCACCAATGATTGTTTAATCGCCTTGGCTAATGGGGCGTCTCGGACTCCCGCAATTACGGGTATGGGGCCAGAAGCCGAAAAATTAGAAGGGATGTTAACGGCCGTTTGTGAATATTTGGCCAAAGCGATCGCCCGAGACGGAGAAGGAGCGACCTGTTTAATTGAGGTTCAGGTTTCCGGGGCGGAAGATGAAGCCTCAGCCTGTAAAGTGGCTAAAACCATTGTCGGTTCTTCTTTGGTGAAGTCCGCCATTTTTGGCAATGATCCCAACTGGGGAAGGATTGCGGCGGCCGCAGGCCGGGCGGGAGTCCATTTTGACCAGAATGATTTAGAAATCAAATTAGGGGATTTTGTTTTAATGCAGCAGGGTCAACCCCTAGCTTTTGATCGGAATCTGGCTAACGAGTATTTAAAACAAGCCAAAACAGGAGAATATCTCAAAGAAGATACGGTATTAATTTCAGTTAAAATCGGCAACGGCTCCGGCGTGGGCAAAGCCTGGGGATGCGATTTAAGTTATGACTATGTAAAAATTAACGCGGAATACACCACTTAATCAGTGATCAGTGTAGAGACGTGCCTGAGCGCAGCGATGCCGTAGGCTATTGGCGCGTCTCTGCCATGACTGATTACTGATTACTGATTACTGTTTCCTGTTCATATTGTGGTTCTAAGTTAACTAAAGAGGGTGTTAGGTAAAAGGGATAAGTGATAGAAGAATTAAGCTGAATATGATTAACAATTAAGCCAATACAAGGCATTCGATAAGTATTAAGTTGATCTAAAGTTTCCTGAAAAACTGTTTTATGAGTCTTATGAACAGTGGCGACTAAAATTAAACCATCCAAATGTTCCGCCAAAAATATACCATCGGTATATTCATGTAATTCTGGAGTGTCATAAATCACTAAATCATAACTATCTTGAAGGGTTTCGATCACTTTTTGCATTTGTTCTGAACCCAATAATTTAAAGGTATTAGCGTAGGGAACTCCGGCTGTTAAAACAAATAGAGTTTCTGCCAAAGGTGTTCGCTGAATCACAGAACTTGGTGTATTTTTTCCCATTAATAAATCACTAAGTCCCTTTTGATTAGATACTCCTAAAACCGTATGTAGTTGGGGATAACGTAAATTAGCATCTACTAACAAAACACGCTGCCCCATATTCGCAATTGTTTGAGCCAAATGCAAAGCAATAGTTGATTTTCCATCCTTAGATTCGGCTGAACAAATGGCAATCGAACGAATTAAAGAATCAGCATATAAAAATCTAACATTAGCATAAACTTGATCAAAAGCACCCAAAAACTGAGCCATTTTTTCTAACATTCGGCGGTTTGATTTTGCCAATTTTGGACTTCTGAGATCAACAGAAACAGCAAAATTATTATGGCGAGGAATCTCCCCTAAAAGGGGAAATTGAATAATATCTTCCAAGTCCTCACGGGTATAAAAAATATTGCGGAATCGTTCTAATAAAAGTGATAATAAAACACCCAAAGCCAGACCTGCACCCCCCACCATAATTAGCTTTTTCATCGGCCCCTCAGCTTCAGAAGAAACCGGTTTTCCTTTGGCATCCAAGAGAATACTAGGTTGAGAAATAACCTCCCAAGGAACGTTATTTTGAGCCGCTTCAATGCGTAATTTTTCTCGCTCGTCTAAAAATAAATTCAATCGTTTATTAGTTAAATCAAGTTGTTGTTGAATTTCAGTATATTGACGAACGACACCGGGAAATATTTGGGCTTGTTGATTTAAAGTATTCAATGTCTTATTTAACCCTTGTAGCCTAACCTCTAAGGATTTCATTAGACTATTCGTATTCACCAGTTGTACAATCAAACTTTGACGAATTGAGGTTTGAAAAGCCATTACCGAAGAATTATTTTCTAATTGTGAGGCTTTTTCTCCGAGAACTTTTTTATTTTCTGCTTCTAATAATTGGGATAAATTAGCCTGTTGTTCTTTTAATTGTTGAAGTTCTGGACTATTAGAATTAAAGGTGGCTGATTGAATCGCAATTTGAGTTTCGACCGCCATCAAACTATCTAATATTTGTTTGCGGAATGGACTTTCACTTAAGGCGGAAGCGGCAACTGCTTCCTCGGGATTCAGTGATAATTGTTCTTGAAGGTGTTGATATAAAACTTTCTGTTCTTCCAGTTGCCTTTCGGTTTCTTGACTCTGATTTTGTAAAGTCCGAATTTGTTCATATAAAGCCTGACCGCCTTGGGTTGGCTCTAATAATTCATACTCCTGTTGAATCTTTTCTAATCTACCTCTATATTCATCAACTCGTGTTTGCAATAAAGGCAGTTGTTCATCAATGAATTTAACCCCTTGACTAATCCGAGATTTCCGCTCATCCAAACTGTATTTTAAGTATTTTGCTTTAGCTTTCTCTAAAACAAATAGGATTTCTTTTTGGTCTTCTCCCTTATAGTTAACTTCTAAAATTTTAGTTCTATCCAGGGGGCTTTTACCATTGGATACCCGTGCTAATTTTAATTTATCTGCCAAAGTTTCCGCCGTTATTTTAGGATAACGAGTTTGAACTTGTTTAGCAATATTATTTAAAACTTCGGGACTGGTTAAAATTAGAATTTGAGTCGGATAATCTAACGTAAAAAATTTGTCACTGACTTCTCCATCAGAACGAGTAAAGGTTAAAGGGTCTGATAGTTTTTGTTCACTGGTAATCGGTTCAACTAGCAGTTGAAAGTTACCTTTATAAACCGAGGGTAACTCTGCTTTAATAAAAGGTAATCCAGCAATAGTGGTAATCCCTGTCACCCCAATAATCAGAAATATCTTGCGTTTTAAGGTTCGCAGTAAGGGACGAATACCGGGACGGCTAGTTTTGGGTTCCGCTAGGGGTTGTTGATCTTCAAGAACTGCTATTTCTTGCTGCATAGTGATGTAATACCCTTGTTATATAAAGTTACTTAGTGGGTGTGCTCAACCCTGACTGGAGTTTCTTCTCCACCTTTAAAATGATTTGAAATAACTTAGACAATCTAATCAAGAATAATCAATGGATAAAACTTTTGGAAATTATACTTCAATTGGTGAGAATTTCAAGAACGCCTTAAGTAATAACTACGGGTTTTTACTTAGAACTTTACTTACTCGGTATGAAAACCTCAAATAACCGATAAAAGGTAAAGAAGTTCTGAATTGGCTGTAACAATGAAGCACCACCATCACCCATTCTAGTTACGAAAGACCGACGGACAATAATCACATCATTATTGTGTAATACGGGATTATTCTCCTGGGCATTTCCTAATTCAAAATCGACATCAATGGTTCTTCGAGTCACCGAACCATTGGGGTTCAGGCGAATTAATTCGACAGACCTCTTATTAGCTCGGGTGTTCTCAAACCCCCCCGCCGATAATAAAGCTTGATTTAAAGGACGATTAGGGGGAATTTGAATCAAACCGGGACTTTTAACTTCCCCAACTACATTCACCGTGATTGTTGATGGAGAAAAGCTGGCGGAAGCAATTTTCTGTAAGTCAGTGGCAGCGATATCCTCAGCCGTGGGGACAATGATCGTATCTCCCTCCTGTAAAAAGACATCTTGGTTGATATCTCCCGACTGCAACAATTCCCAAAGATTGATGGTTGTGGTTTGTACCCCAGTTCTGGTGATCCTCTGGACTTCAATATTACGAATATCGGCCACATTGGTAATCCCTCCAGCCGTTTGTAATGCCCGGGTAATAGTGGGTAAATTTGTTGTGACTGCTACGGCTGTGTTTCCACCGTTAGTATCAGTTGCACCTCCTTCTTGACTCAGAGAATATGCCCCCGGACGAAATACAGCCCCGACAATCACTACCTGAATCGATTGACTCGGCGGCGCAGCCAAACTAGAAGAAGCGATTTGGCGCATTTGTTCGGAGTTAAAACCCGTCATTGTCGGAACAAAAATACTATCCCCGTCCCGGAGAATCGGATCTTGCATTAGGTTTCCCTGATCTAATAACTCCGCCAAATTTAAAGTCACAATCGGTTGTTGCGTGGTCGCCCGTCGCAGTTGCACTAAACTTAAATCCGCCGCTTGAGTCAGACCGCCAGCTATTTTAATCGCTTGGGTCAGTCGGGCAAATTGTTGATCTCCGGCTAAATTATAGGAACCCGGACGATAGACTTCACCGGCGATCGCAATCTGTACAGGACGAGGTGCGGTTAAATTAACCGTAACGATCGGTTGTCGGAGGATAGAAGAATAGAGTCGAGTAATCAATTTTTGAGTTTCCACCAGGGTTAAACCCACAACGGGTATGGGCCCAATCCCTTGCAGACTAATGGTTCCATCGGCGAGAACCGATTGTTCACCCCCATATCGTTCTACCCCAAAAACATCCACCCGAATCCGATCGCCCACTCCTAAAAGATAGGGAAAATCTCTAACTGGATTTTCTGCAATGGGTTGCTGTTTAGGCGGCACAGGATTAATTAAACGGGGAGTTTGGGCTTGTAGGGGCAACACAGAGATCAGGGGAACTCCTAAAACCAAAATTAGGGAAGTTAGAGGCGGGCAAACACAGCGAACAAACATATAATTATTAAACGCTAATTCTAAACAGGAGAGGCTTAAACCTAATCATATTACTTCTAATTATTTTTCAGAGTTTTTGGCTCTGGTCTTGATCTGCTATGGTTAAGCCAGTATATGGGAATTCTGGGAGCCTGGATTCTTGTATTCTAACTAACAATTCTCCATAATTTGAAGATCGAGAAAACAGAATAACTCTCCTTATTCAGAAAAATTGTAAACATTTAGTAAAGCTATTGTAAAAATGCACCATTTAGGCTTTAAGTTTCCCGGATGGAGAAGATACGATAGACTTTTAAGATCTTTAAAATAATTTTTGGCCATGATTATAGCAATAATACTTACCGCAGGACTAACGCTGATTTCCCTAGCCCTGGCTATCCCGGTTTCAGTGTTTTTTACCGAATGTCTGGCAGCATTAATTAAAAAGCCACCCCCAAATCAGAAATTTGTGGGGATTGATCCTAAGATTGCTGTTTTAATTCCAGCCCACAATGAAGCATCGGGAATCGCAGCCACCTTAAATACTATTTTACCCCAAGTTAATTGTAGAAAAAGTATTGTAGTCATTGCCGATAACTGCACCGATGAAACGGCCGCTATTGCCCGTCAATTAGGAACAACGGTTTTAGAACGCCATGATTTAGTACATCGTGGTAAGGGCTACGCCTTGGATTATGGTTTAAAGTTTTTAGCTGAAAATCCCCCGGAAGTTGTTGTCATGATTGATGCCGATTGTCACGTTGAACCGGGTACTATCTCTAAAATTGCTCACAAAGCGATGAGTAAACGGCGACCTGTGCAATCGACTTATTCAATGGAAACCCCCCCTAATCCGACTCCTAAAGATTCCATTTCTGCCTTTGCCTTTTTAGTAAAAAACTCGGTTCGTCCTCAAGGAATCGCTCGATTAGGGTGTCCCTGTGTTCTCACCGGAACGGGCATGGCCTTTCCCTGGTCAATGATTAGTAAAGTTTCCCTAGCCAGTTCTAATATCGTGGAAGATATGCAGCTTGGGATTGATTTAGCTCTAATGGGAGCTTCCCCCATATTTTGTCAAGAGGCTAAAGTGATTGGGGTTTTACCCGCCCAAGAACAAGTGGCTAAAACCCAAAGAACTCGCTGGGAACACGGACACTTAAAAACTTTATGTACTCAAGTTCCCCGCCTGCTTGACGCCTCTATTCGTCTCAAGCGCCGAGATTTACTAATCCTGGCCCTAGACCTCTGTGTTCCTCCCTTAGCCTTTTTAGTCATATTATGGGCGATCGCTTTAGTTCCCAGTGTCTTAATCGCTATCTTCAATCTCAGCCTTTTCCCCTTGCAATGTTTGCTCGTTCAAGGAATCATGTTATTAATGGCAATTCTGATCACCTGGGCTAATTTTGGCCGTTCTGTCATGTCTCTGAAAACCCTATTGAGTATTCCCCTTTATATTCTCTGGAAATTGCCTATGTATTTGGGATTCTTTAAAAAACCTCAACAGGAATGGGTCAGAACCCAACGGGATATTCTGTTATCCTAACTCGCTTTAGACCCGCTATCCACAAGCATGAAAGTCGCTTATCTCGTTAATCAATATCCCAAGGTCAGTCATAGTTTTATTCGCCGTGAAATCAAGGCCCTGGAAGCCCAAGGAGTAGAGATTCGGCGTTTCTCAATTCGGTCTTTAGAGTCGGAATTGATCGATCAAGGGGATTTAGAAGAATATCAAAAAACTCAGTTTATTCTCCATGTCGGAATTGGGGGTTTACTCTGGAATTTCTTCCGAGTTTTATTGACTCATCCCCGGAAGTTGTGGCGTGCGGTAGGACTGACTTTAAAATTGGGTTGGGGTTCAGAACGGGGTATTATCCTTCACCTTGTCTATCTAGCAGAAGCCTGTGTTTTATTAAATCAGTTATCCCAAGCCCCTGTCGAACATCTTCATGTTCATTTTGGCACTAATTCTACAACCGTCGCTCTGCTCTGTAATGCCCTAGGGGGGCCACCCTATAGTTTTACGATCCATGGGCCAGAGGAATTTGATAAACCCCAAGCGATCGCACTACCTGAAAAAATCAAACGGGCTAAATTTGTCGTAGCTATTAGTTCTTTTGGGAAAAGTCAGATCCAGCGCTGGTGTGATTATCAAGATTGGTCAAAAATTCATATCGTCCATTGTGGTGTTGATCCCCTGTTTTTGGATCATAGTTTTGTGCCTTTACCTTCGGAACCTCGTTTTGTTTGTGTCGGTCGTTTAAGCGAACAAAAAGGTCATTTAATCTTAATTGAAGCCCTTAGTCAACTCGTAGCCATGGGCTTGAAGTGTAAACTGATCTTTGTGGGTGACGGCCTCCTAAGAAATCAGATTGAACAATTAATTAATACCCTAGAATTAAATAATTATATTGAGATTACGGGTTGGGCTACCAATACCCAAGTCCAAGAACAGATTTTAGCTGCACAGGTGTTTGTCTTACCCAGTTTTGCTGAAGGGTTGCCTGTGGTTTTGATGGAAGCATTCGCCCTATCTCGTCCGGTAATTAGTACCTATATTGCGGGTATTCCCGAATTAGTTGAACCGGGGAAAAATGGTTGGTTAGTTCCAGCCGGATCTTTAGAAGATTTAACCCTCGCCCTGAAAACCGCCCTCACTACTCCGCTTGAGGAGTTGACCGCCATGGGAAAACACGGTGCGGCTAAGGTAGCTGAAGATCATAATATTAATATTGAAGTCCAAAAACTGATCGATTTGTTTGGCAGTCATTAAGAGGGGAAAAAATCTATCTCAAACTGGGGATTTAGGATTAGGGGGGTTGACAAACTATAAAAAGCTATGTTATATTAATAAATTGTGCGGGCGATTAGCACAGTGGTAGCGCACTTCCTTCACACGGAAGGGGTCACAGGTTCAAATCCTGTATCGCCCATTAATTTTGTCGATTAACAATAAGGATTCATAGTTTTATTGTATTGATTTTCCCAATTAAGCTGCAATGTCCTGTGAATACAAATACTGCTGAAACCCGATAAATACTGCGCTGATATTCGCAACGCTCCCTAGTTCTTCAACAGCATCACGAACAGTATGATATTTTAACTCTAACAGTTGAGGTAATTTAGTCCGGTCAAGTTCTCCCACGCCTGCTTTGATATATTGATCCAGCACAAAGTCAATAAATTCTTGCTGTTTGCCGAGATACTGCGAGAAGATTAAGGACTTGTGAGCGAGGACGCGCTCTCGGCGGCTCATGGGTGGAAAGGCATAAGCGATATAAGCCAACACATCATATAAATCGCTTTTTTCGGCATCAATCAATCGACTAATTTCTGTTAATTGATCCTCCCCGTAGCCCTTTTCTGCTAGTCCTTCTAATAATGCTTTACGGGTATCTGGGCGACCCCAGATTGTTCTTAATTCGTTTTCATTTTTGAATAATTCAGGAATTTCACCAAACAGACGTTCGACAAACTCTGTGGCGTTCATCGGTTTACCGTCTGGACTCCAAAAGCTGGTAGACATTCGGTTCTCAAAGGTGCGTTCTTTACCATCAGCAAGTTTAATTTTAATTTTGATGGTTTTGGGGCGGGTAACTTCTGTAATTTCGTTTGTATCTTTAGCTTTGTCTCTATCAATGTTGGTTGTGGATAATTCCTTGGGTTTTCTGCGAGTTTTGACAATTACCCATTCTTGGGGTTTGCCGTCCCATTTATCATCGTTGAAGTGTTCGTAGGCGTTGACAAAATCATAAATGGTGAAGTAGTCTTTGCCATCAAATAGGCGAGTTCCTCTACCGATAATCTGCTTAAATTCAATCATCGAATTGATCGGGCGCATTAGAACAATATTACGAACATTCCGAGCATCAACCCCAGTGGAGAGTTTTTGAGAAGTGGTGAGAATTGTTGGAATATTTTTCTCGTTGTCTTGAAAAATCTTGAGATATTGTTCTCCCAATTTCCCATCATTGGCAGTAACGCGGACACAGTAATTAGGGTTACTGCTAATCTTCATTTGATTGATTAAATCTCGCACGGCTAAGGCGTGATCTTGGTTGGCACAGAATACCAGGGTTTTTTGATTCTGATCAATTTCTTCCATAAACAGTTGCACGCGGTAACGTTCGCGATCTTCGATTTCAATGATGCGGTTGAAGTCTGCTTCAGTGTAGGTTCTGGCTTCGTCTATTGCACCTTCTATTAATTCATCTTCAGGGCTGTAAATATATTCATCGAGGTTTGTTTCGATTTGCTTGACTTTAAAAGGAGTGAGAAACCCATCGTTGATACCGTCTGTGAGGGCGTAGGTGTAGACTGGCTCGCCAAAATAGGCATAAGTATCGACGTTGTTGGCTCGTTTAGGGGTGGCAGTTAGTCCTAGTTGTACGGCTGGTGAGAAATATTCCAAAATACCGCGCCAGGTGCTTTCGTCACTGGCTCCGCCTCGGTGACATTCATCAATAATGATAAAGTCGAAGAAGTTAGGGAGATAGTCACTAAATTTAGGGGTGGGATTACCTTCTTCATCCCGTCCCGTCATAAAAGTTTGGAAAATGGTAAAAAAGATACTGGCATTTTTGGGGACTCGATCACGTTTTTTGATGGCTTCGGGGTCTATTCGCAACAGAGCATCATCGGGGAAAGCTGAGAAAGAGTTATAGGCTTGGTCGGCTAAAATATTACGGTCTGCGAGAAACAAAATTCGCGGGCGACGGGCGGTCACTGAGCCTTGCCGAAGTGTGGGTTGTCGGCTGAGGTTCCAACGACTTTGAAACAGTTTCCAGGCCAGTTGAAATGCAATGAAGGTTTTACCCGTACCCGTTGCCATTGTTAATAAAATCCGGTTTTGCCCGTGATAAATCGCTTCTAAAACGTGCTTGATGGCATTGTGTTGATAGTAACGGGCTTCATAAGTACCGCTTCTGTCTTCAAAGGGGATGACAGCAAAGTTATCTCGCCACTGGTTATCTTCGCTAAAGGTGGCTGACCACAGTTGCTCAGGGGTGGGATATTCGTTGATGTAGCCTTCTACCCCGGTGACCATATCGACTTGGTAGATACGGAGGCCATTTGTAGAGTAGGCAAATCGGGTTTCCAGTTTTTTGGCGTATATTTTTGCTTGTCCTAAACCCTCGGTATCTGGTAAGTCGCGTTTTTTTGCTTCGATGACGGCGAGTTTTTCACCCTGATACATGAGGACATAATCGCTATATTGGGGGTTAGCGCGTTTACCGTTGCCAATTAGGAGTCCAGGGGCAATAACTTCGCGACGGATGCGACTATTTTCGATAACTCCCCAGCCTGCGGCTTTTAGTGCAGGGTCAATTAGTTCGGCACGGGTTTCAGTTTCATTCATGCTACAATCTCCTCCTTAACAGTTTTTGAAGTATCTGCGGTGGTCGGTGAGCTAAGTCGAACCGTGAGTTCGCCAGCAAAGGCTTTTTGCAGGATGGATTGTTTGAGTTCGTTGAGGGTGGCGATTTTTTGGCGGTAGATGGCTTCGAGACGTTGGGTTTCAGAAGAAAGATCATCCATCTTAAAAACAATAGACTGCTGCTCGGCTAGTGAAGGAAGGGGTATTTGTAAACCCCTGAAAAACCCAAGACTTAGATTTGCTCGTGCATTATTAATTTCATTTTCATGAAGAATCTGCCGAAAATATGGAGAGTTAAGAAGATAAGAAAGGTATTTATTTATGAGTTTATCGGACTTACACCTTATTAAACATACTGCCTGATTAATATTCGCTAAATCTTCTCGGTCATAAATTGCTGTTCGACCAATAGAAGCACCAACAATATTAGTTAATACATCACCAAAAGAAAGAATGGATTTACTATCTTTTTCGTTAAAATTTTCCTCAACATATTTTGTTTTTTCAAACAGCATCTGATTTTCTCCAACGTTTTCGCTGGTAACAAAAAGGATGCCTGGTTCATCTACGTAATTTATACCTTGCCATTTAGGAGACGACCCTTTTGTAATACGTTCGCTCAAAGAACCTAATTCTACTTCTTCCCACTCGTCGCCTTTCTGGGTAAAGATAGCGTTGAGATAGCTTTCAAACACTTGGCGGGAGTTGGCGAGGTTTTTTTCGGTGTTGGCGATCGCTCTATTAATCCCCTCAAACGCCTCATCCAAAATTGCCACAATCTGCTTTTGTTCGGGAAGTGGTGGGAGATAAAGTTTGAGGTTTTTGATCATGTCTAACTTCAAAAATTTAGTACCTGCGCCAACAGATTTTAACTTGAAATCTTTTAAAGCACTTTCTACCTGAAGATAAAGATATTTATATAAAAGTGTCTCTTCTTGGTTTATCGTAATCACATAAGTTCTTTGGTACGCATTAAATTTTCCTTTGTAGTGCTTTACATTGAAATCACCTACAGCGTTATTTCCTGCCAATAAAATTGCTTCACAATCAAAGGCAAAGTGATCAATAGTGAATATTTCCCTTGAACAAGTGAAGAATGGATATTTTCCATTTTCAACAGCAGCATTGGCATTTAGCTTTCCTGTTGAAATATTGCAAACTTCACCGAGTTTTTTAACTTCCCAGCCCATCGGCAACTGTTTACTATCAATTGTCAACTGCATACAATCCCCCTAATTATCATCATCCTCATAATCCTCTACGGGTTCAATTTCATTTGCTGGTTGAGCGAAGCCGAAACCAGCATTTCTATAATGTGACTCATTCTGACACTCCGCCAAAATATGAAGCCGATCCCACTCACTATTCATTAAAGAAACCTTCTTGGCCCGACTCCAACCCTGAACCTGTTTTTCCCGATAAAAAGCATCAGCTACATGATCATAATGTTCTGCATAAACTAACTTTACAGGTAATCGCTTTTTAGTATGATTTGCACCCAAACCATTTTGATGCTCCCATAAACGCCGAGGTAAATCTTTTGTACTCCCTGTGTAGAAAGAACCATCAGCACATTCCAGAATATACATATAGGGCATTATTATGACCTCCTGTAACAAACTACGGACTTCGACTTCGCTCAGTCCTCATCTTTTGGTGGTTGAGCGAAGCCGAAACCACATTTTCATAGTATTCCTCCAATACCCGCCAAAATTTCTGCACTCTCCACGTCTAACGCAGCAATTTCATCTAAAATTTCCTGCGGTTCTCGTAACAGCGATTCCTCAGCTTTATTTGGATTCTTCACCGACAGATCAAACGTCTGCTGATCAATATCAGCAATATCCACCAGCCAAGACTTTTCCGACTCTGCAAAGGTAGCTTGTAACTCTACAAACTCCCGCAAATCCTCATCATTCAGGGAATTGGTTTTACCCATATTTCGCCCCGGAGCGAGTTGATAATACCAAATTTTTTGGGTAACCATCCCCTCAGTTAAAGATTTTCCCTGAACAAATAAAGGCAGTCCCTGAGCGAACTTGTACTGAGCGGAGTCGAAGAGCGTTCCCTGAGAGAAGTCGAAGGGAACCGAAGCTGCTCCCTGAGCGGAGTCGAAGGGAGCTTTCTCAAAAAACAGCACCACAGTTTTCACCCCCGCCCCGATAAAAGTACCCCCAGGACAATCTAAAATAGTATGTAAATTACAACTACTCAAAAGCTCTTGACGCAAAGCCCGTGAAGCATTATCAGAATTTGACAAAAAAGTATTTTTAATAACTACTGCCGCCCTACCGCCGACTTTGAGAATTTTGATAAAATGCTGCAAAAACAGAAAAGCCGTTTCTCCAGTTTTTATCAGAAAATTCTGCTGTACTTCCTTGCGTTCCTTCCCCCCAAAGGGCGGATTTGCTAAGATTATATCAAAACGATTCTTGTCCTGAATATCACTGAGATTTTCCGTCAAAGTATTAGTATGAATGATATTCGGCGCATCAATGCCATGCAAAATCATATTCATAATCGCAATCACATACGCCAAACTTTTCTTTTCTTTACCAGTAAAAGTATTAGTCTGAAGTATCTCAAGCTGTTTTGTTGTCAGCTTACCCCGGCGTAAATAATCATAACTCTCACACAAGAAACCCGCCGAACCGCAAGCACCATCATAAATTTTTTCACCGATTTTCGGCTTCACGACTTGAATAATTGCCCGAATCAACGGGCGTGGTGTGTAATATTCTCCCCCATTACGCCCCGCATTTCCCATATTCTTGATTTTGGCTTCATAGAGATGGGATAACTCGTGTTTTTCCTGTTGGGATCTAAACCTTAATTCATCAATATATTCCAGAGCATCTCGCAAACTGTAGCCACTTTGAAACTTGTTTTTTATCTCGCTAAAAATTTCCCCAATCTTGTATTCAATAGTATCTGGACTGGTAGCCCGTTGCTTGAAACCCTGTAAATATGGAAATAGCTTGCGGTTAACATAATCAATCAGATCATCGCCAATTAGCGCATGATCATGATCTACCGTACCATCCGCTTTTTTGGGGGCTGCCCAAACTGACCAGCGATGCGCCTCATCAATAATAAATTGGTATGGTTTACCGACTAATTCCGCCTCTAGCGCCCTCTCCTGTTCTAAGTCATCCAAATACTTCAAAAATAGCAGCCAAGAGGTTTGCTCGGTGTAATCTAACTCTGTAGTACACCCCGCCTCTTTCCAGAGAACATCATCAATATTTTTAAAGGTTTGCTCGAACATTTAGCTTAACTCTGGGATTTTTAATCTTAAAAATTGCGCCGATCTTTGCACTTACAAGGTTAAATAATAGGACACGGGGAACACCGGAACACCAAAAGCCCAAATATTAACAGAGTCAGTGCCCAATAAGCCTTGCTTAAGGCTCAATTCTGCGTTTTAATCTTTCTCCTAATCTGAGAATTTGGCACGCTAAAATGGCCGCCCCAAAACCATTATCAATATTCACCACTCCTACCCCCGTGGCGCAGGAATTCAACATGGTTAATAGGGGGGCTAACCCGTTAAAACTAGCCCCATAACCAACGCTAGTGGGCACCGCAATCACGGGACAATCGGCTAACCCTCCCACCACCGTCGGTAAGGCGCCTTCCATCCCAGCCACCACAATTAACACATCCGCATCGGCAATTATCGGCCAATTACTCAGTAACCGATGAATTCCGGCCACTCCCACATCCGATAACCGTTTAACCTTAAAACCCGATAGGGTAGCAGTGACGGCGGCTTCCTCGGCCACGGGTAAATCGGCCGTTCCGGCTGTTAAAATGCTGATGATTCCTTGAGCAGTGGCTTGGGGAATTTCCCCCGGATGAATGGCACAAATTTTAGCGGTTTCGTAATACTTTAAATCCGGGATTTGGGTTTGCAATTCTTGATAAACATGGGGTTCAATTCGAGTTGCCATAACTACCGGATTTCGCTGACGCATGACCTCGATAATCTTAATAATTTGTTCCGGGGTTTTATTCAATCCCCAAATCACTTCAGGAAATCCGGTTCTTAATTTGCGATGGTGGTCAATGTGGGCAAAATTTCCGACGGGTTCAAAATCAAAGTATTTGATTTTATCTAGGGCATCATTCGGGGTAATTTCACCGGATGCGACGGATTCAAGTAACTGTTGTAAGGCTTCAGGATTCATCAGGATTCAATAACTAATTATTCAGCAATTTTGAGTTCATACAAATTCCAAAATCCTCCCCCCAAGGGTGTGTATTCCACACCTTCAACCCGATCTCGGATAGCTTCAAAGGCAAGGGGATTAACCATATATAATAACGGTAGTTCTTCGGAAATAATTTTCTGCGCTTTTCCATAGAGTTCTTTGCGTTTTTTCGGATCAAATTCCTGGGAAGCCTTCACAAATAAATCATCTATTTGTTTTTCCCAATCGGAAACTTGCCAATCAGTAATCCCGGTTTCTCCCGGTTGCGGCCCTTGATTAAAGGTGTGTAACCGTCCATTCACTGACCATATATTATAACCCCCGTGAGGTTCAATTCCTCCCCCACTAAATCCACCTAAATAGGCATCCCAATTCCGAGAACTAGAAAGACGTTCTACTAGGGTATTAAAACTGAGAAATAATAAATCAACTTGAATCCCAATTTTACCCAGATCTTGGTTAATTTGGGTAGCCATTTGTTCCCGAATTTTTTTCCCCGCACTGGCTAAAAGGGTAAAACGAACCTGATTACCTTCACTATCGAGTAATTGTCCCTGATTATTATACTTAAACCCCGCATCAATTAGCATTTGTCTAGCTTTTTCGGGATTGTGTGTATAGGTTTTTAATCCTGCTTCTGGGGATAAATAAAAGGGGCTTTGGACTGGCAGGGGAGAATGTTGCAGTTCTCCTAATCCTAAATAAAAATTATTTTTCATCGCCTCCCGATTAATGGCATAATAAACCGCCTGTCGAAAGGCTTTATTATTAAACCATTTAGACTTAATCGGATCAACAAAGGGTTTTCCTTGGGGATTTTTTCCCCGATTCATATTCAATGACATAAACACGGTTCCCATATCGGGGCCAGAATTATAGATAGTATATTTCCCTCGTTTTTCTTCTGGCTTTAATAGAGGAAATGTTTCCGGTTGCAGGGTTAAAGTATCTAAGGAACCCGAACGAAAATCTAATAATTGAGTATCGGTACTTTCAATAATTTGCCAGACAATTTCTTCAATATAGGGTTGGGGATTTCCCTGGTCATCTTTGCGCCAATAATAGGGATTTCTTTCTAAAATTACCCGTTGATAAGGGGTATAACTTTTGATTCGATATTGACCATTTCCCACAATATCTTGGGGGTTGGTATCGGTTCCCCAGGTGGTTAAAAATTTGGGGTTTCCCTCACTATCGGTTTCAGTAATTGAGTCTTTTAAAATATGGGCGGGTAAAATACTTAATCCGGCTACATATTGTAAAAAAGGTGCAAAAGGTTCGGAAACGGCAAACTCCACCCGGCGATTATCTAATTTTTTGACCGTGGGAAAGCTGCGACTTTTTCCTACTCGTAAAATATCTTTAAAACTCGTAGGAATTTTATCGTTTAAATAAATATCGTTATAGGTGAAAATAATATCATCCACGGTTAATGGCTTGCCATCTGACCACTTCAACCCATCTTTTAAAGTAATAATAATTTTTTGTTTATCATCAGAAATTTCCCACCCTTCAGCTAACCCTGATTTGGGCATTAATTCTCCAGTCACGGGGTCGTCTTGAATTAACGGGTCATACAAATAACCAAAAACCGTATAGGCCGATTGACTCAAGGGCGGATTAAAGGTGGCTGGGCCGCTGGGGGTGGCGACCACCAACCGAGACGGAATTTGGGATTGGGCGGTACTACAGGCGCTCAGAACCAGGGCTAAGAGGATGAATAAAGTCTTTTGGAACCAATGGGTTTTGAATAGAATCATGTTGGATCAATTCATATATGGCTATTTTTCATTATAAAACATCTGTTGTAACTGAAATTCCAACGATATAACTATTTATAGGAATGTTAACTCACTTTTTCTAATAAAGCCACGGCATAGGCGGCAATGCCTTCTTCTCGACCCACCGGGCCTAATTTTTCGTTAGTGGTGGCTTTGACACTAATTTGATAAATATCTAAGTTTAATGTTGTAGTCAGAATATAGCACATTGCTTTAATATGGGGTTTTAATTTAGGACGTTCTGCTACAATTACAGAATCAATATTTCCGATTTTCCAACCTCGATCTAATATTAGTTGATTTACCTGTTTTAATAAGACTAAACTATCAGCACCCGCCCATTTTTCATCGGTTGGGGGGAAATAATGCCCAATATCTCCTAAACTTAACGCCCCTAACATGGCATCCATAATGGCATGGGTTAAAACATCCGCATCACTATGTCCTAATAGTCCCAATTCATGATCAATTTTAATCCCGCCTAAAATTAATGCCCGTCCGGGGACTAATTTATGAATATCATAACCATTGCCAATGCGAATATTCATGGATCTTTTTTCCTATTAAAATTAATACACTTTCTGATTTTACCATTAATAGGTAATATCAAGTCCACAGTTAAGGGTTAACCAAAACTTCAGAAGAAATTTAAGAATAGATAAAAAAACCTTTATGACCCAGAATGATAGGATTGAACAGACTTAACAGAAACATCAGGAGATTGAGAAGCCGCGACACAAAAAAAAGTAAATAAAATTAAAAATATACTAACTACATAACCCAGACCCATCATAGCATAGGAATTAGTCATACCATTACGGAAATATTTGAACAGTAAGACATTGGGAAGCAAGGTTTTCATGATAGTAACCTCCATGGTATTAACCTTAATAATAGTTGACACTTAAACCGCGAGAATCTCATGACGCTATTGACCTTATTAGGTGATTTTAGCGTTGTTTTAGTAAATGACTCTCTGGGCTAATTTTAATTTTGATGGGAGTTCGTTTAATCAAACTAAACGAAATAGAATAGAAACAGTATTGACTACTAAGAGCAATTTTTGACTGTTGTTTTGTAGCTATCGTCACCCCAAAAAGGTAGCAAGATCTTAGTATAAAGTTTTGGTGTTTAAAGCCTGCGTGCGCTTGAATTTAGACACCAAAACCCTGCCCCTTTTTTGATTAACGCGATATGGATTACTAAATCGACGGTGAGTAAACTGGCATGATGGAACCTACAAAGCCATCATACCACAATGATCGCTAACTCGCTCAATTAAATATAATCACCTTGGCGGGTGATGGTTGTATTCCTTCTATTCACTCACCAAAAAGGATGCAAAATCCGGTACATTTACCCAAGTTCCTGTTGCATTGGATTCCTGGGTTAAATCCATTAACAGTTGCGAATAAACCCCTTCTTTCAGCGAAGGTGTTAAACTTATTCCCTGTTCAATTCCTGTTATCCATTGGTCAATCACTCGTAGCAAAGGCGCAATCCGACCATCGGGATAAATGCGGGGAAATTCTAAGGTTTGGGGGATAGAAATTTCACTTAAAGGTTGCCCCTTTTGACTCCCCCATAATCGAAATCCATGCACATAATCCTGTTGATTATCACTACCTAAAATTAATGTACCTTCACTACCATAAATTTCTAGCCAATGTCCCCGTCCTTGGTAGGTGACAGAACTTAAACAAACTTGACAGGGAGTGCCATCATTTAGTTCTAAAATTAGGGTGCAAATATCATCAGCATCAACAGGTTTTAATTCTCCCCCAGCTTCAGGGTCGGGACGCCAAGTAATCGAAGTATTCAGTTGTCCGCAGAGGCGTTTAATTGAACCCAACAACCAGGAAATATAATCAAAACTATGGGAACCAATTGCCCCGAGTACCCCGCCCCCTTTGTCTTTTTGAGCATACCAATTCCAGGGACGAGTCTCATCAGCACGACTAGAAACTAACCAATCAATTTTGATTAATCTTTTCTGTCCTACATAATTTTCAGCTAACAGTTGAGATAAATGTTGCCAAGCGGGAATAAACCGAAATTCAAAATCTAAGCTGGTAATACAACCTTTCGATTGGGCGAGGTGATAGAGATATTTTGCTTCCGCCACCGTTAGGGTTGTGGGTTTTTCTAATAACAGATGTTTACCCGCATTCAAGGCTATTTTAGCCATATCAAAATGCAAAAAAGGCGGGGTAGAAATGGCAACTGCTTGAACTTCAGATAAAGCACAAATCTCCTCAATACTATTACAAGCATGGGGAATATTATGACTAGAGGCGATCGCTTTGGCTTTTTCTAAATCTCGATGATAAACTGCAACTACTTGGGTTTTAGGATGGTCTTGAAAGGCAGGAATATGAACTTTTTTGCCAAATCCCGTTCCAATCACAGCGATGCCAATTTTTTCGTCGGTTGTCATGATTTCTCCTGATCAAAAAAGTGTCAGTTTCTGCGATTAGTTTTTATAGCAGTTGCCGCTGACAATCAGAACATCAACCGATGCTCAAACGGGTGAATTTTTTTCTGGCGTTGTTGTGGCTTTCCCTGCTATAATTTCATCGGTATTCTATCTCCCAAAGTTATACTTTAACCTTGGCTTCTTGAGCCACAATCTCAACTTCATCCTCTGCTAATTGTTTTAATGACATTTCAACTTCACTTCCCCCTAAACGACCCAACGCTTGGGCAACCCGATAACGAATTTGCCAATCTGAATTCGTTACAAAAGGAACTAATAAAGAAACTGCTCTTCTGTCGCCTAATTCCCCTAAAGCACTAATAGCAACGGTTTGAATTAAACTATTATCATCTTGAAGTGCTGTTTCTAATAATTCAAAAGCCCGAGGTTCTTCGATGACTCCCACCGCCGCCACAATACTCAGTTTAACTAACCATTCTGGCGTAGTATTATAGAGGTTTTGCAGGTCATCAAAGGCATCCTTAAGTTTCAAAGCTCCCAACGCATCCGCCGCCGCCGCTTGCACGTCAATTTCGGGATCATTTAATAAGTGATAGTGCAGGACTTGATAAGAAGTTTCTAAATTCTGCTCTCCCAAAGTTGCCATCTGACTAACGGCCGCATATCGTACTCGACTATTACTATCCTTAATGGGGGCTTGAATTAACTCAAAAGCGATCGCCGGGGGTAATTTTCGGAGTTGATTGACACCGCTTAAGCGATCACCCAAATCACTAGAACTTAACAACTGCTGAACAGATTCAGGGGTAATTGTCATAAAAATTAAGGTTTTGAATTAAAGACTCTAAAAGGTTTTGAATTGATCAGGATAATATCATATTGCTTGATGTGAATAGATCAATATTGTCTGTGATTAAACTTTGCAAAAACACAGCAAATATCCGAGTCGAAACCCCCTGTCCCGACCCGTCCAATTTTTATTAACAACATCCGAGCAGATTTTAACCCTGTGCCGTTGCCATCACCCGCAGAATATCCCCACAGGTAAGAATCCCAATCACCTTACCCGAATCATCCACCACGGGTAAACGATGAATGCGCTTTTCATTTAATAACCGGGCGGCATCGGATAAAGATTTATGGGGAGTAATGGTAATAATCGGGGCCCGAGTCATCACTTCCCCGACGGTTTGACCTAATGCCTTATGCAATTCCTGTTCATAGCGGGAAAAGTTTTCCAGATAAATAATACTATCAAGGAACGTAATATAAGTGGGTGGAGTCACACCGCTTTCTTGCCACATCAAATCCGTTCCCGAGATAAAACCCACCAAATGACCGGATTCGTTTACCACAGGTAAACAACCAATATGTCTTTCCACCATCAGTTGTAGCGCTTCTCTGAGTGGCATCTCTGGCCTAACCAGAATTGGATTCGGGGTCATCACCTCAGCAACAGTCTTAGGCATGATTTCTGTGTGTTTGTTAAACTTATCAATCCCGATCATATCAGGTATGAGCTCCCCTGACCTGTTGCCATCAAAGCCGCATCTCAGGCCAACACAAAAATCCGTCCTATGGCGCTACTAAGCCTATCGAGGTTAGGACGGAGCTTGATTCCCCTATTTTTTGGGAAATTGGATTGGACAGCAATTGTCCAACTTATCAGAAAAATGGGTTTAAAACCCCGTCCCTTCGACAGGCTCAGGGCAGGCCGTTCTACGACGGCTTTTTATTCTATTTTAGAGTACACTAAAGAAGTGCTCGTAAGCAACAAAAACAATGAAAGCCAGGTATCGGTACAGAATCTACCCAACTAACCAACAAAAGAGGCTGATGTCTCAATTGTTTGGCTGTTGTCGTGTAGTTTTTAACGATGCTTTAGCTTACTGTCAAGATCAACACCGTGCGGGTAATAAAAAACCTTCTAGCAGTGAACTCTCTAAAAGACTTACAGAACTCAAGAAAACCGAGGAAAAAGAATGGTTGACAGAAGTTTCCTCTGTTCCTTTGCAACAGTCTTTGAGAGATTTAGAGCAGGCTTATTCCAACTTTTTTAAATCCTGTAAAGGACAAAGAAAAGGCAAAAAAGTTAAACCGCCTAGATTTAAGAAACGTAAATCCAAGCAATCAGCTAGATTTACCGATAATGGGTTTAAACTCTATCCTGATTCTCATTACATTCACCTAGCTAAAATAGGTGATATCAACGTAATCTGGAGTAGAGAATTACCCGCAATTCCTTCTAGTGTCACCCTAATCAAAGATAGTGCTGATAGATATTTTGTCAGCTTTGTGGTTGAGTTTAATCCTAAACAATTACTCAAGAATGGACAAAGTGTAGGAATTGACTTAGGCATCACTGATTTTGCTACACTAAGCAACGGTGAAAAAGTTAAATCACCTAAACCTTTAAAGAAACAATTAAAGCGTTTAAAAAAATTACAGCGCAATTTATCAAGGAAACAAAAGGGTAGTAAAAGAAGGGAGATTGCTAGAAAGAAATTAGCTAAACTTCACGTTAAAATTTCTGATACCAGAAATGATTTTTTGCACGAACTGTCAACTAAGATTATTCGTGAAAATCAAACAATAGTCTTAGAAGATTTGAATGTGTCAGGAATGATCAAAAACAGAAAATTATCTCGCGCTATTTCTGATTTAGGCTGGCGTAGTTTTAGAACTATGTTAGAGGCTAAGTCAGTCATGTACGGGCGTGATTTTCAAGTGATTGAGAGATGGATTCCTACTTCTCAAATTTGCTCTTGTTGTGGTTTTCACAGTGGCAAAAAAGAGCTAAATATTAGAGAGTGGATTTGTTTAAATTGCGGTACATCTCACGATCGTGATGTTAATGCCGCAGTAAATATTTTAGCCTGCACTGAGCCCCATTCGACCCCGCTCATGGCAGGCTTCGACTGCGTTCAGGAGAACCCAGGTCGAATTGTCGCCGGAGGGCTTTCGGAGACTTTAAACGGACGTGGAGGCAGACATAAGACTACCGCTAAGGTAGCAGTAGCCAGCGAAGCGTCAACCCACCCAGCATTTCAGCAGCTATCAATTTTTGATCTGCTTAAATAGATGGAATCCCCGCCCGTTCACGGCGGGGCGGATGTCAATCAGGACTAGATTCGGAAGTGGGATTACGAATTTGTTCAGCTTCGGGACAATCTTCAGAAATCGGCAGATCAAAATAGCACTTAGGAACAGAGGCTAACTTCTGACTAATTGACCCAATACTGTCTATACGGATCATTTCTTCCCACGAACAGACCTCATCCTCCTCATCTGTCTCATAACGTAGCGTGACCAGATCTCCCTCAATGTCTGTAATTCGAGCTTTCTCAATCCAACGTTGCTGATCTCGTAAGAAAATAGAGACTTCCCGACCGTCACAACAAAGCTGATAAATCTTGCGATGTAGCATTTTTTACTTTTCCTGAGAAGTTCGCTGGCTGATCTGAATTTCCCCTGTCAACCTAAGTATTCAAGGTTTAACAGGATACCTAAGCACCTGGGATTATACCGGATTACCAGGTGATCAGTCTAGTTAAAACCATTGTCCTTATATTTTAACGCCTAACATAGATTTAGCCTAAGAAATTTAGTCTGTACTGACTTCTTTTCCGGTTAGGGCATTTCTAGTATAGGGCTTAAATTCACTGGGAGTTGGCTCGGGCCATAAATCTGCCGTGCTCTGGAACACCCTTGGCGATCGCACTTCGCAGACATCCGACAATAAACCTGTTAAACTTTTCACCAGAAAGTTATAGTGTTAGGAAAAAGTGTCCTGTTAAAACCGTTGAATCCAATCATCAACCGTTTGATATGACCAAGGGTTAAGGTTATTTTTATTGTTCAACTAAACTGCCATCTAAATTTTTAAGGGAGAGGATCGTATTTTCATGGTTTATGCAGAATATTTAGGTCAACCTTCTATTTTTGAATTAGCCCGTACCGGGGACTTCAGGGCAATTAACGATTTAATTAATACCTATCTTCGACCCGAAGGGATATCCGCGAGGGTCGCCCCCCCCGATCATAAAGGCTGTTTACCCGTTCTTGTCGAATTCCAGCAAGAACCCATAGCCGAGAGCATTGTTAAATTTATCTGTCATCTGCTATGGAAACTCAACGCCCCTAACCTAGCAGGAGTAAAAATTGCAGCCCGGTATCAAGGAGATGGGGAGATTCTCTGGAAACAGTCCGTGCGGCTAGTGACCCCAGCTAATCGAGGGGCTCGAGGACAGGGATACCGACGGTGGTTAAACCCGGACTGGATTAAGTTTAAAACCCTGCGATTAATGTTTATGATGGGTTCGGCCGTTTCTGCCTTTGTTTTAGGCTGTTGGGTGAGTTACTACGAAGTCAACGCCCAGCAACTGCCCCTCTCTGACCCTCAACCCAAGGTAGCGATGGTCGCACCGCCCTCTAAACGTTCTGATACCGTCCAAGCTGCCCTGGAAGTGGTTCCGGTTGTTCAACACCAGGACGTGAAAAACCCCCAAGATCCCACGGTGACCTTAGTATTTGGGGGAGATGTTACCCTATCCGATCACGTTGAAAATGTGATTGGGACGAACTACTCCTTACCCTTTGCCCAACTCCCCGAATATCGCGACGCCGACGTGGCAATGGTGAATTTAGAAAATCCCCTCACCCGTTCTACTTTGCGCCGTCCCAACAAACAATTTAATTTCAAAGCTGACCCAGAATCCGTTCAGGTATTGACTCAAGGAGGAATTGATATTGTCAATCTTGCCAATAATCATACGATGGACTACGAAGAACCCGGGCTACTGGAAACCATCGCCACTTTAGACCAAGCTGGAATTAAGGCTGTGGGAGCAGGTCGAGATCTTAAAGAAGCCCGTCGCCCCTCCATTATTGAAGTCAAAGGTCAACGGATTGCCTATTTCGGCTATTATGATGCCGACTTTCATGCCGCCACCGAGAGCCTAGCGGGAACCAATCCCCGTTATGATGAGCGGGTCGCCGCCGATATTAAGGCCATTCGAGATCAGGTGGATTGGGTGGTGGTCAACTACCATTGGGGGGTAGAACTGGCGGAATATCCGGGGGACTGGCAAATTGACCTAGCCCGATTTACCATTGACCAGGGAGCCGATGTGGTGATTGGTCATCATCCCCATACTTTACAGGGTGCAGAAATTTATAAAGGTCGGCCAATTGTTTACTCCCTGGGAAATTTTATTTTTGGGGGAAATAGTCGGAAAGACTATGATACGGCCGTTGTTAGGGTGGCTTTAAATGCCAATCGTCAAATGAAGGTGGAGTTTTTACCTGTAGAAGTTACCCAATATCAAGCCCAGGTGATTTCAACTCCCAAGGGTGAGGATATTATTAAGCGGCTGGGGCGACTCTCCCAAATTTTTGATCAACCCATGCACTCGGGGGTAGTTTTAGACACCCCACAACGGCAGATTCAAACGGTTGATAGAACCTTAACGCCAACCCCCGAAACAACTGTGCCCTTGGTCACCGAAACGGAGCCGGAAAGTCCATCAACTGTAACAGAGATAGTCCCCTCGGAACCGTCGAAAACGTTATTCTCCGAACCCATGCAGTCTCCAGTTTCTGAGGAGTCGGGGTCTAGGTCACAGACCGAATCTTCCCTATCCCCTAAACTGGATGAAAATACCCAAACCCCGGAGGATCTCGAACCTTATATTGATCAACCGTTTATTCGAGATCCGTTTATTTCCCTGCCGTCTTTTCCCCAGACCCCTATGCCTAACACCCAAAGTTACAAGGGTTCCTCCTCCCCGATCTCCTTTCAAATTGCCATTCCTAAACCGGAATCCCTAGCAACGGAGTCGGAGGGTTCGGTCTCAAACCGAGAGAGAGGATCTCACGCTAAGATTGATCTTCCTCTAAAACATTGGGAGTTTAATCAAGCCCTAGGCTAAGATCCCCTGGGTTAATTTGTTCACCTGTCCAAAGTTTATTTATTCCTAATTATTACTGTGTTTGCGATCGCACTGAAACCCCATCAACAATATAAAACCTACGTCCTATCTGACCCGACTACCCAGTCGAGCTTAGAAGTTGTACCCGAACGCGGCGGAATTATTACCCGTTGGCAAGTCGGGGGTCAGGATTTACTGTATTTAGATAGTGAACGGTTTGCTAACCCGGAGTTAACGGTACGCGGCGGAATTCCGATTTTATTCCCCATTTGTGGGAATTTACCCGATGATACCTACACCTATCAGGGTCAACCCTATCACCTCAAACAACATGGTTTTGCTCGAAATTTGCCCTGGACAGTAGCCCAACAGGGGACAAATCAGGGGGCTTCGATTACCTTGGTCTTGCAAAGTAATCCCCAAACCCGGTCGGTTTATCCCTTTGATTTTGAAGTGGAGTTTATCTATACCCTCAAAGGTAATTCTTTACGGATTTTCCAGCGCTATACAAACCTTTGCGGGACAATGGATAGTCTACCCGCCCAGACCATGCCCTTTTCCACCGGGTTACATCCTTATTTTTTAACTTTGGATAAGGAGCAGTTGGCTTTTGAAATTCCAGCCATGCAGTATCGAGATCAACGTAACCAGAAAAACCATGTGTTCACGGGGCGCTTTGATCCCTTGGAGGAGGAAATAGACGGGCTGTTTAATCCCCTAACCGGGTTAGCCACCACGACCCTTGATCACAGTCGTCGCTCTAAAATTATTATGGGCTATAGTTCCGCCTATTCTAGTGTGGTCTATTGGACACTCAAGGGCAAAGATTACTATTGTTTGGAACCTTGGACAGCCCCTCGCAATGCGATGAATACGGGAAAATTATTGACGTATCTCAAGCCCGGAGCCAGTTGTGAGATGCTCGTCCACCTGAATGCAACATTTTTTTGAGAAACCCCTTGTCAACCCGAAAGTGTTGTGTTACTATTAGAAACTGTGCGTGGGAAAAGTACAAAACGCGCGGGTCGCTAACTCAATGGTAGAGTACTCGGCTTTTAACCGATTTGTTCCGGGTTCGAGCCCCGGGCGACCCATAAAACATTTACCAGTCATGCCATTCATCAACCAACAGTGAATGACATGACTGATAATGACTTATGTTCAGCATTCGCAGTATATGATTTTTTAATGTTCTCGTTGCAAATTGCATTGACGATGCACTAAACGAGCATTTTCTGGAATAGTCTTACCGCCTCGCCAGTAATGTTTTTCATGATCGAGAGCAGCATCATTAATTAAGGTAATGCGCTGATTACAAATTTTGCAAGTTGGGTCTTGTCGATAAATTTCTTCTTTCAACTGGCGGGAAAATACTCGTTGCGAGTCATTAGGATATGTAACCTTCATCACTTCAGCTAATCGTTGTTTCCACGTTGAAAATGAGTAATCAATTCTTTGAATATCTCCTGTTGAAGTTTTAACACAATCCACCCATTTTTCATCTGTACTAATTAAATCTAAATATTCCTCATAAATTAGATCAGAAGCACGGGTTAAAGCACCTAAATCATAATCGGCAAATGAAACAGTAAGAACTTGAAAAATAGAAGCATTAAGCTGTGTTGACCAACTTCCTCTTTCTGTTCTTAATCGAAAGGCTTGAATTCCGAAAATAGTATAAGCTGCTTTCATTGATTTTTTAAAAGTCTCTCTAAATTCGTTAAGTTTGTCTGCGCCTGGATTTCGATAAGCTTGTAGAAACTCATTTAAAAAATTCTTCATTCCTTTTCGAGCATTCCTATAATTCATTTGTAAGAAAGCCAAGTATCGTAAAACTAAACCTCGATCTTTCATGCGTTTATCCAAATTTTTTTGATTAACACAAGCTAAAAATTCATCTGATTTAGCCAGTTTTCGGATTAAGTCATTTAATTGACCTCGATAGAGACAGTTCCTAATTTCCATGTCATTCAAAACAATACCACCCGTATTCAAACGTTCAAAAATTAAAAATTTTAGGTTCTTGTCTGTATCCTTGGGCAGTTCAAAGGCTCTCATGGTAGAATCTTCTAAATTGTTTTGATCTTTTTGAGGAAGTTGATTAAACTTATGCCCATTAAATTGCCGTAAGCTTTCTAATCCTCGAAGCGCGTATTCATTATCAAAAAAATTAAAAATAGATGTTAACCTTTGTAACCCATCAATAACTTCACGGGCTCCTTCTTCATTAGATGCTAAATAAATAACTGGGACAGGTAAACCAATTAAAAATGATTCAATTAATCGAGACGCTTTTTTCAAATCCCAAACATATTCGCGTTGCCATTCAGGAGCAATAATTAAGCTTCCTCTTTTATACCATCTATGATATTCTGATAAACTGCGATCGCTTTTATCTAAAGATACACTTTGAGGTTCTACAACAATATCTCCTTCCTCATTACCCTCAAGATCAACTTCTTCAGATTGACGAGATGGTATTATAGATTCAGTACCATTAATTAATTGTTTTACTCTTTCCCATTGATCGAGGGTAACTGCATAGTTTGTTGATTGAGGTTGGCGAATTACCATCAATTCTTTTAAAATATCGTCTTCTTTAACTTGGTTTCTGAGAATCGGATTATTAACCAATTTGTTGGTAAACTGAATAATTGCAAAGGTTAGATTTTTATCTTTAATTCTTCTTTCCTGATCAATCCAGTAATCTTCATCAGGAAAATTATTAATCGCTTGAGGGAGTTCAAGGATTTTTGCAATAGCATAAATTCCTGAATCTTGGCCTGATATCCAAATTAATACACCATCACCAACAGACATTTGATTAGCAAATCGATTGACTAACCAAGGCATTTGTTCTAAATCTTGGATAGCATCAAGGATTCTGTAATACTTAGGGTTACTTTGAAATAGCCAATAAGCCATTGACTGCTCCTCTTATTTTTTATATTTTTATATTTTTATATTTTATATTAATCGGAGTCAGCCCTTTAGGGCTTAATATTATGGTGTGATAACGAGCGATCGCAGAATTGCCAAAAGCCAACAGTGATACTTGACAAAAGTAACATTATGTCATATAAGAAAGTTCAAAACCGATACGAGCCAACAATATCAATGGTTGTAAGCTTTTCTGGGCTTAACTTAGAGTGATTTTGAAGTTCCTTACCTGTAGCCATGGGATTGAAGCCCTTCAGGGCTTACTACAATTTTGAAGCCCTGAAAAGCTGACTTCGATGCTGATTCACCAAATTTGACAAATTTGTGATCCGATCCACCGGAAATTACCAAATTGTCTTAATATTGTTTTAATTAGTGACGACCTCGGAACAAATTTACAAAACAACAACTTAGGAGGCAATTTTATGGCGCTCGTACCCATGCGGCTTTTGCTAGATCATGCGGCTGAAAATGATTATGGACTTCCTGCATACAATGTGAATAACATGGAGCAGATCCAAGCCATTATGCAGGCTGCTCAAGAAACTAATAGCCCTGTGATCTTGCAAGCTTCTCGCGGCGCTCGTCAATATGCTGGTGAAAGCTTCCTGCGCCACCTGATTTTAGCGGCGGTGGAAACCTATCCCAACATCCCCATTGCCATGCACCAAGACCACGGCAACTCCCCCGCCACCTGCTATTCTGCCATGCGTCATGGCTTTACTAGCGTGATGATGGATGGTTCCCTGGAAGCCGATGGTAAAACCCCCGCCAGCTTTGAATATAACGTGGCTGTCACCTTGGAAGTGGTGAAAGTGGCTCACTCCATTGGGGTTAGCGTTGAAGGCGAACTGGGTTGTTTAGGTTCCCTGGAAACCATGCAAGGTGACAAAGAAGATGGTCACGGTGCAGAAGGGAAATTGACCATGGAACAGTTGTTAACTGACCCTGACCAAGCCGTTGAATTCGTAGAACGTACCCAAGTAGATGCTTTAGCGATCGCTATTGGAACCAGTCACGGCGCTTACAAATTCACCCGGAAACCGACCGGAGAAATTCTGGCTATTAGCCGTATTGAAGAAATTCACCGCCGTTTACCGAATACTCATTTGGTCATGCACGGTTCTTCTTCTGTTCCCGAAGATTTGTTAGAAATCATCAACAAATACGGCGGTCAGATCCCTGAAACCTACGGTGTTCCTGTGGAAGAAATCCAAAAAGGAATTAAGAGCGGTGTCCGTAAAGTTAATATTGATACTGACAACCGTTTAGCGATTACCGCAGCCTTCCGGGAAGCGGCTTTCTCAGATCCTTCTAACTTTGATCCTCGTCACTTCCTGAAACCTTCTATTAAATATATGAAGAAAGTTTGTGCGGATCGTTATAATCAATTTGGTTCTGCGGGTAATGCAGATAAGATCAAAGTTCAAACTTTAGATGAGTTTGCCGCTAAATACGCTAAAGGTCAATTGAGCGCTACTACTAAAACAACTGTTGCCGTTTAATTAGACCCTCAATTTTGGGATTAAACCGTCTCAGTTAATCGATTAAAAGCCTGGTTTCTTGAAAAAGAAGCTAGGTTTTTTGTTGTATCCTGTATGAGCAATTATCCGCTATAGAGCTACGCATTACAGTTGTAAAGACGCGCCATGGCACGTCTCTACTAAATCTGTACTCATTCCCTATTCCCTATTCCCTATTCCCTGTTCCCTGTTCCCTGTTCCCTGTTCCCTAGTCCTATAATTTCAACTATTCCGCAAAACGATATCCTTTTCCATAAACCGTATGAATTAGGGGTGTTTCTCCATTAATTTCAATTTTTCTTCTTAACAGGCGAATTTGTGCGGCTAATACATTGCTGCTGGGTTGTTCACCCTCTCCCCAGAGATGGTGATGGATTTGATCATGGGTTAATAACTGTCCGGGAGAGCGCATCAAATACCCTAAAAGTTGACTTTCCTTTTCCGATAAATCAATGATTCGTCCCCCTCGATAGGCGAGTTGATTATCGAGGTCTAATTCTAAGTCTAAGACCTGTAAACGGTTAGCATTAGTGACAGAGGATTCTATGACTTGATAACGACGGAGGAGGGCGCGAACTCTGGCTAATAATTCCCGTAATTCAAAGGGTTTCATTAAATAGTCATCTGCGCCCGCGTCTAACCCTTTAACTCGGTCATTTAGGGTATCCTTTGCGGTTAAAAATAGAATGGGGGTTTGATCTGAATGCGATCGCAATTCCTGACAAATTTCTAAACCGGATTTTTGGGGCAACATCCAATCTAAAATCAATAAATTATATTGATTTTTACGAGCTAAATCACAACCTAAATGACCATCTGTTGCAATATCAACGGTATAGCCTTCCCGGGTTAATACCCGACTCAAAGGTTCTGTTAATTCGACTTCATCATCAACTAATAAAATTCTCATTAAATGAATTAATTTACCTAAAGAGCAGCGACTATTCTGGTTTTCATTGATTGACAAAAAATGGAATTAAATTTGTTTCCCATCCCCTAATTCCTCTAACAATGGGTAATCAGGTGATGGTTGCTCCAGTGAATCTTCTCTGATGGAGTGATGATGGAGAACCAATACTAAAGACACAATGGCAAGTAATCCCAAAACTTTCCAAATTGTCGCCGAACTCAAGCTCGTTACCGGAAAGTGTAGGGTGCGCTTCCGATTCCGACGCTCGCGCCACTCTTGATACTCACGTTCGGTGGTCATAACAAAAATCCCCTTCAGTCGTGTTCAATTAACTTATTTTCCCAACGAGTAGGGACTACGACAGAAGCTACACACCAACCCACAGGACGCTCATGGGTTTGCCATCAATTAATTTCCCTAGCCAGTCAGGAGTAGAATATCTGTCTCCATTTTACACCCAAATACTATCAGATGTCTATAGATTTTAAACTCCGATCAAATATCCTGCTTCTAGGGATTAAAGCCTAAACTAAAACCGATTAAAAGTGCATAATTTCCGGTTCTAAATAAGCAGCATTAATCCATTCCTGCATGGCTGGAAGTGCCCAAACGGTTTCAACATAATCTTGTTCAATTTCTCCCAACTTCACATCATAGGTAACAAATCGAGAAATAACTGGGGCAAACATAGCATCTACAATGGTAAAACTTCCGAATAAAAATTCACCGTGAGAACCATATTTTCCCCGACATTCTCGCCAAATTGAGGTAATGCGATCAATATCGGTTTGTACGTCCGGTTTCATTCCCTCTCTGGGGTAACGAGTCCGACAATTCATCGGCATTTGTTGCCTTAAATTCATAAATCCGGCGTGCATTTCATAACTGACACAACGCGCATAGGTTCGGGCTTCTAATTCTTGAGGCCATAAATCATGAATCAAATTTTCAGCAACATATTCACAAATAGCGAGGGATTCCCAAACCGTTAAATCTCCATCTAATAAGACCGGAACTTTTCCCGACGGAGAATAGCGCCTGATTTGCTTATAGGTGGTGGGATTTCCTAAATCAATTAAAATTTCCGAAAAATTAACTCCGGCTTGCTTCAGAAGTAACCAAGGACGCAACGACCAAGAAGAATAATTTTTATTCCCAATCACCAGAGTTAACTGTCCCATAATCTGGTAAATAAAAGTTAAGGTAATTATTGCAGTTTCATCAGATACCGAATTTTCGGCCAACTGTATTAATAAATCCTAAATCCCTCATTTCCCATCTTTATGATCACCGTAGCATTACCTAAAGGCGCTTTATTGATAGAAACGATTCGGCTTCTGCAAGCTGTCGGACTTGATTTTAGCGGTTTTTTAGATCCCAGCAATCGACAACTTCAAATTCATGATCCCACCCAAACGGCCAAGGCGTTATTAGTGCGGGCGCAAGATGTCCCGGTTTATGTGGAATATGGTCAGGCCCAGTTAGGCATTGTCGGTTATGATGTCCTGCGGGAGAAAAAGCCGCAAGTGGCTTCACTGGTTGATCTCAAGTTTGGCAAGTGCCGGATGTCGGTTGCGGTTAAACAATCAAGTCCTTATCAAATTCCGGTAGAATTACCGCCCCATAGTCGGGTTGCTTCTAAATTTGTCCACTGTGCCAGCGAGTATTTTGAGAGTTTGGATTTACCTGTAGAAATTATACCACTCTATGGTTCTGTGGAATTAGGGCCGATTACGGGAATGTCTGAAGCGATTGTGGATTTAGTTTCTACGGGTAAAACATTACAGCAAAATGGATTGACAGAAATTGAGGTTTTATTTGAAAGTACCGCCTACTTAATTGCCCATCCCTTAAGTTATCGTTTGAATACGGGTGGACTGAAAGATTTAATTACTCAAATTGAAGAACAATTAACAGTTAAATGTTAATTGTTGTAGGGGCAGGTTCGTCCAGATTTAGGTGATTAACAAAGATCTAAAAGAACCTGCCCGTACCAAATTAAGTTTTAACTCTTAACTCTTGGGGACGTGCCAAGAGCGCGTCTCTAAACTGAACACTAATTACTTTTAATTCTTACACTGATAACTGCTAACTGCTAACTGATTAAAATGGCTACCCTAATTTCTCCTAACAATACTCCTAACTCCCGTGAAACAGATTGGCGCTTACTACTGCGGGTTGCTGAGTATGCGAAACGCAATCAACGGTTATTAATTTTGTGCTTAATTTTATTAATTCCCCTATCGGTTTCCGGTGCAGTTCAACCGATTATAGTCGGACAAGCGATTTCTCTGATTCGTCAAGAACCGACCACCCATCCTTGGCTCAGAGAAATGTCTGTATCGGATGGATTGAATATTTTAGCAATGATTCTTCTGATCACAATTTTAGTCCGATTTTTACTGCAAGCCATTCAAGGATATTGGGTACAAAAAATTGGTCAACAAATCACGACGGATATCAGAAATGATTTATTTGATCATGTCACCTCTTTAGCGGTGAAATTTTTCGATCGCACTCCCGTAGGACGATTAATTACCCGTTTAACCAGTGATGTTGATGCCTTGGGGGATGTATTTTCTACGGGGGCAATTGGGATTATTAATGATTTATTTTCCATTTTAGTCATTGCCATTTTAATGTTTATGATGCAATGGAAATTAGCATTGATTTTAGTTTTGATGATGGTTCCGGTAACGGCTGTAATTGTTTATTTTCAACAACAATACCGAAAAGCCAATTATAAATCCAGAGACGAACTTTCTAATCTTAATTCCCAGCTTCAAGAAAATATGGTAGGAATTGGGGTAGTACAATTATTTCGCCGAGAAAGATTTAATTCTGAATTATTTCGGGCTACTAATCTGCGGTATATTAAAGCAGTAGATGAGACTATTTTTTACGATTCGGCGGTATCTGCAACTTTGGAATGGATTGCCTTAATTGCCATTGGCGTTGTTCTCTGGTTTGGCGGTCAGCAAGTTGTAGAAAATGAATTAACTTTTGGGACGTTATCGACTTTTATTTTATATGCCCAACGATTATTTGATCCACTGCGACAATTTGCGGAAAAATTCACGGCTATTCAATCAGGATTAACCGCAATTGAACGGATTAATAATATTCTCAATGAACCGATAGAAATTCAGGATCTTGATCAAATTACTGCCCATCTTTCCACCTTAGATTCTGATGATCATAACTGGGTACAAATGGGAGAAATTCGGTTTGAAAATGTTTGGTTTGCCTATAAAGATGATGACTATGTGATCAAAAACCTGAATTTAACCATTCGTCCCGGGGAAAAAGTGGCTTTAGTTGGGCCGACGGGGGCTGGAAAAAGTACAATTATTCGGCTCCTGTGTCGATTATATGAACCGACTCAAGGACGAATTTTAGTCGATGGGATTGATATTCGAGAGTTACGCCAAACTGAACTTAGACGTCATATTGGGGTGATTTTACAGGATGGTTTTTTATTCGCTGGAGATGTTAAAAGTAATATTACCCTGGGAGAATCCTATAGTTTTGAAGACATTGAACAGGCGGCGAAAAGTACGAATGTCAATCGTTTTATTGAACAGTTACCCCAAGGATATAATACCGAACTTCGAGAACGGGGAACTAATTTATCCAGTGGTCAAAAACAACTGTTAGCCTTTGCCCGAGCCGCTATTCGGAATCCTCAAATTTTAGTCTTAGATGAAGCTACGGCTAATTTAGATGTGGGAACGGAAGTTTTAATTCAAGAAGCCTTAGAACGTCTGTTAAAAGAACGTACTGCGATTATTATTGCTCACCGTCTTTCAACCATTAGAAATGTGGATCGAATTTTAGTATTAAAACGGGGTCAATTGGTTGAGTCGGGAAGTCATGATGATCTGCTGACACAAAATGGATTGTATGCCAGTTTATATAACTTGCAAATGTTAACAATAAAGGAATAGGTAATTACGAATTACGAATTGGTAATAAACTGGTACAGGACTTACGCAAGCAGGCTATATATAGCGTGTCAAAAGTAGGCGATCGCATACCAATGATAATAGCAATCGCCCTAAAAAGTCCTAATTATTTATTTTCCCCCCAATGTTGGGGGCTAGGGGGCTAGATGGCTTGAAATGTATAGTGTATTTTCCGCCTAAATCCCCCAAAATTTGGGGACTTTAAGAGGTTGTCCTGTTAAAGCGATCTCGTTTGAGTTACGAGCGCGATGGCAGTACCGCCGCCTGTCGGCATCGCCAACTCATTAGTACGCTACATATAGCATAACTGCGTAAGTCCTGCACTGCTTACTGTTCCCTGTTCCCTGTTCCCTGTTCCCTAGTGCGTAGCACTATAACTGATTTATATGCCCGTTGCTGGAGTGGTCAGGGGTTTATTCAACTCAATCGGAGGTTGATTTGATACTTCTGGGATGGGGGGCGGTTCTGGGGATGGTTGATCATAGGTTTCAACGGGGGGTTGTGCCTGTTCCACCGGAGATTCGTAGGTTTCGGCGGGGGGTTGATATTCCGGTTGCGGGGCGGGGGGATTTAACCATTGTTGCCAATCTTGGATTTGGGCTTGAGCTTGGGAATAGGCGGCACTTTGAGGGGGAATTTTCTTTAAGATCCCAATGGCGCCAGGGACATCATAGGTGGACTGATCTAAACCCAATTGCAATAGATTTTGACCCCATTGATCAATCAGTTGCTCAACCCGACTCCTTAATCTACTGGAATTGGAGACTTGATTGGCCATTCTAATCGCTGCCACATAGGAGTCCGGGGTTCCCGGTGAGGCTAGAGTTTCGGAATTACGAAGGTTTTCGGCATCTCGGAGTTGGCTTTTCCACTGGCTAATTTTAGTTTTGGCGGTGTTGTATAATACGATACCAGAGTTGATTTGTTGGGCTTGGGCGATCGCCTCGGCATAATTGCCTTCGGTTGCCAACTGTTCAGCCCGATCTAAAATAGGCTGATATTCTAATCGCTGACTGCGATCTGTCCATTGGCCAATCTGATTTTGAGCCGTTTCATAGAGGGTGCGTCCTCTACCAATTTTTTGGGCCTGGGCGATCGCTTGTTTGAGAGAATCAGCATCGCCAAAACTGGCCAACTGTTCCGCCGTATCTAATAACGGTCTATCTTCAATTTCTTCGATCCGCCTGATCCAACTGACCATTTCAGTTTTAGCCTCGGTTCCCCGGGGGTTCGAGGCTGGGATAGTTTGAACTTGGGCAATGGCCGCCCGCAGGTCACTAACACCGCCGGGTTGGGCTAATTGTCGCGCCCGTTCTAGGGTAGCAACATCGGCAATGGAGCCTTGCCAATTGCGAATATAGGATTGAGCTTTTTGATAAAGCGGTCGATCTTGACCAATTTTTTGAGCTTGGACGATCGCATCTTTTAAACCCGCCACCGTATCTAATAAAGCTGGAACATTAGCTTTTGCTAAGACCGTAAAATCCTTAACATTTTCTTGTAAATTCGCACTGCCGGGAATTTTATTGGCGATATTAATTGCTTCTTGCCAGTTGCCATTTTTGAGGGTTTCTTCCGCCAAATTCATCATTTTATTGCCGACGGTGGTAATTTCTTTTTGTCCGGCTTCTTTTAAATAACTTTCAGTAGATAGTTGGTCAATTAACTTAGTTGCTTCTATCCAACTGTCTAAACTGTTTTCTGCAATTAAACCCCTAGCTTTGGCTAATTTTTGGCTATCTTCGCGGGTAATCGCAATCAAATCCGTCAGTTCTTGATATTTAGTTGTTCCCCAATAATTATTCCCTAAATTTAATAATAAAGTTGCTTCTTTGAACGCCAAATTTAACTTTTCTTGGCGCATTAATTCTTCGGATTTCTGATAGGTTTCTTCGGCTTTATCCCAAATAGAATTCCATTGGTCAATCCGTTTAGAAACTTCGGCGGCGGCGGGAGTATGTTCCGGGGTTTTTTCTGCCGAGGCGATGGCTTCTGAAAGTTGTCCGGCTTGAAACATTTCCTCAGCCAAATTCAGAATATCCATTGACCAGTTTTCAATTTGGCGATTAATTTCCGGGCGCAGGGGATGATCTTTCGATAAACTATTCACTAAATCAATAGCGACTAATAAGTCTTGAACAGTTTGTTTATTGGCGGCGGACTCTGCACAATATAACCGTAGGGAAGCCGAGGCTACGGGCCAGAAAATTTTAGGACAATTGGGTAAAGCCGGCAAACGGAACAACAGACTCACGGCTAAGACCCCAATTCCCCCCGGAACCAAAATCAATAGTGCTAAGACCAGGGGCAGCAGGTTAACGGGAATAGTTTTGGGAAAAACAAAGGGTTGGCGTTTTTTGGGTTGAGGAGAAGATGAGGCTTGAGGCTGTTGATAAAGCACCATCTGGCCGGCCGTTTCTGTCAATGCGGGGGAATTCGGTGTTTCATCGGCCGTTGGTTGGGGGGTATTCCCGGCTTCCAAGCTCGTGCAAAGTTCTTTCAGCCATTCCGCACGACTTTTTCTCACCAGGGAACGAATCGGAACTTGGGGCGAACTCCCTGAAGCAGTGGCATTAGAAGATGGGCTTTGACTTTGTTCTTGTTGGTTTTCGCTCATTACAATTAACTCAAACGGCTTCAAGCAAACTAGGATTCTAACCCCATTCAAAGCCCGGGAAACACTCTGGGCTTCTTGGGTGTTATAGCATTACACAGACTCAAACAGCAAGGGGATCGAGGGATTTGGGGGAATTAGGAGCCACGGCTTACCCCAGTCTCGGCCAACGGACTACAAGGGTTTAAAGATTTAGGCCTATTTGATTTCAGCTTAATCAAAACAGGACTTACGCAAAACAACCATATCTATAGCAATCCTAAATAGGTTATGGTAGGGGCAATTCATGAATTACCCCTACCACAACGATTAAATTTCAACAAATATTACAACTTAAATAGGATTGCTATAGTAGGGGCGAACGGCCGTTCGCCCCTACAGATGGTGTATAATTGGGTATTCTGCGTAAGTCCTACAAAAGTCAACTGGGGAAATTAATTCGGTTTGACCTGAACAGTTTTGAATTCTTGGAGTTGACAATCACCCAAGCGATTTACAATAGCGGAGTTGATCTCTTTTTGATTATTTTCCCAACTCATAACTCTATTTCTAAACTGAATGTTTCCCGGGTTATAAGGATGCCAAATTTTTTCTATTTTCCTTAAATCTGCACAAGGAAGTTTGGCAATATCCCTTTTTTTTAATTCAACGGGATCGGAATATTTAGGATTTTTGCCTAAAGCTAATAACATCACCCGGTAGGTTTGTCGTTCTGCTTTGGTAAATTGTTTGGCAGATAATAAATAGGCTAATCGTTCATAATCGGGTTTAACCTTAGTTTTTTCCGACACTGTAGCCGTCCTAGCTATTCCCATCACTAAAGATGTAATTGATGCGATTATACCCAATAAAACAATAACTTTTTCTCGATTACCCATGTTAAATTAAAGTTAATTCGTTGTTGAGGTTTAGCCCTAATTGCAAAAATTATAAACCCTGAATCCACTCTTGACACAAATTAAATTGAGGATAGGGTAAAAACCCTGCAATATTGAGTTAAAGTTGTTGTAATTTTTGATAACGACCTAACGCTAACAAGGGAAAATAATGTTGATAGTAATGATATTTGATATAAAAATGACCCGGGAATCCAGTTCCCGTAAATTCCGATTCATCCCAGCGACCATCAGCTAGTTGGGTTGAAATTAAATAGTTAATTCCCCTTGGAATTGCCTCCAGTTTATCAGATTCCGTTGCCATTAACCCAATTAACGCCCAAGCCGTTTGTGATGGGGTACTAACGCCCTTTCCTTTCAATTTGGGGTCATTATAACTCTGGCAAGTTTCCCCCCAACCTCCATCAATATTTTGACAACTGACTAACCAATTTGCCCCCCTTTCTATTAAGGGGTTAAGAGAAGTATAACCCCAATTTTTATAAATCGGATTAATTACTGCTAAAGCTGATAATACTCCACTGGTTCCATAAATATAATTAACTCCCCAACGCCCGAACCAACTCCCATCGGTTTCTTGTTCCTGTTTCAAATAGGAAATCGCCCGTTCAATTGAGGGTTTTAAAGATTGAATTTTCAATTGAAATTCTGAGGAATTAGGATCTAATTCTCCTAACATTTCAATCACTCTCGCTGTAACATCGGCCGTATTCGGATCAATCATGGCTTTTAAATCCCCATAGGGAACCGCATTAATCCAATCCTGATCATTATCCATGTCAAAAGCAGCCCAACCTCCGGGTTTACACTGCATTGAGAGCATCCAATCAATCCCTCTAATCATTGTTGCTATTTTCAAGGATTCATCAGCAATTTTAGCTTGATTTAATGCCATAACTACCACAGCAGAATCATCTAAATCAGGATAAAATCGATTCACAAATTCAAACGCCCACCCCCCAGGTTTTCCCCGTTTATTTTTAATTGTCCAATCTCCATAATCTAAAATTTGTTGACGAATTAACCATTCTGAACTTTGCATAATAGCAGAATGATTAGAGGTAATTCCTGATTCAATTAAAGCTCGAATTACCCAAGCTGTATCCCAAACTGGAGATATACAGGCTTGCATCCGATAACTTTCTTCTGTTTCTATGGCAAAATTATCTATAGCTTTTAAACCCCGTTGAATAATCGGATCAAATACCGGATAATCTAAGCATTTTAAGGCTAATAAAGAATTTAACATAGCCGGAATAATTCCAGCCCAATCTCCAGTAACTTCTTGTCGTTCTAAAATCCATTTTTCTGCCGCTTGTAACCCGGCTTCTCGTAAGGGAACAAGATTAAAATTTTCGGCAAGTTTAAAAATATTATCTAACTCGATAAATATATCTGTCCAATCATTATTTTTAGACAGTTCAAAGATAGCATTTTCTCGTCCTTCTACATATAATTCATCTAAATTAATACTAGAATCGAATCGAAATACAGGTTTTTTATCAAATACAATTAATAGAGGAACCGTACTACTTCTAGCCCAACTAGACATTTCATAAATCGTAAAGGGAGAACCTTCGGGTAACAACATAATCCCAGGGGGAATTGAGGGAATCCCGCGCCAATCATAACATCCAATCAAGGCTAAATGTAGTTTTGTAAAAATCCGAGTTTTGGTAATTCCTCCCCGTTCTAAAATGAATTGTTTGGCTTTAATTAAAGCATAATCTGTTTCAGATACCCCCAATATTTTTAATGCCATATAGGCTTCAACGGTGGTACTCAGTTCCCCTCCATCCCCATAGAATAATTCCCAACCCCCATGATCTCGTTGTTGGGAACGTAGGTAGGTTTCGGCTTTAGATAAAGGGCGAGTTTTATCGGTTCCCCAAATCTTGTGTAAAAGGATAATTTCTGATATGATCGTGACATTAGATTCTAATTCAGCCCACCAATAACCTTCGGGATATTGTTGAGATAAAAGAAAGTTTTGGCTGGCTGCGATCGCATCTTTTAATTGAGTTACAGAGATTTTATTTTCCATTTTTATTGTTTTTGAGGATATCATTTTTTAAATGGGTTATAGACATTCTATCATATTTTTTATTGAATTAATCGGAAATTTATTATATAATAAATTTTAAAGCTAATTTTGTAATTTTCTGTTAACTGCCGATTTAATATTGTTATCAAGAAGGTGTTTATGCCAGAAATTAGCCGATTTTTTGGGGCTGTAATTACTATGTATTATAACGATCATCCTCCCCCTCATTTTCATGTTCGCTATGGTCAACAGAAGGCATTGATCAGCATTCAAACTGGAGAAATATTAGAAGGAAATCTTTCGCCCAGATTGCTAAAATTAATTCAAGAATGGACAGCATTATACAAAAATGAACTACTTGCTAATTGGGAATTAGCCCGACAAAATCTAATTTTGAATAAAATTGAACCCCTGGAGTAAATCATGCTTAAAGATATTGTTGAAGTTTATCCATTAATAAATTACCAGCTAAAACTTCGTTTTGAAGATGGAGTAGAAGGAGTAATTGATGTGTCTAAACTCGTTCAGTTTACAGGGGTATTTGAACCTCTAAAAAATCCTGATTACTTTAGTCAAGTCAAACTTTCTAGCGAGTGGGGAACTGTTTATTGGGATAGTGGTGCTGACTTAGATCCGGATGTATTATATTCCCATTTGTCCAGGGAACCGATACAGTTAAAAACTACGAGTATTTATTGATTGTAAAATGGGAAACTTGGTTTTAATTTTGACGCTATTGTCTCTAATAATATGGCTAATATTATTATTATTTAGAGGACGATTTTGGCAAGCAGATCAACGGATTTCTGAGGTTCAAGAACCTTTATTAAATTATCCATCCGTTGCTATAATTGTACCAGCTAGAAATGAAGCAGAGTTAATTTCTAGGAGTTTGCGGTCGCTTCTTAATCAAAATTATCCCGGTTCATTTTCTATTATTTTAGTTGATGATCATAGTCATGATAAAACCGCAAATATTGCCCAAGAAACCGCTAAATTATTAAACCAAACAGACCGATTAAATATTATTACCTCTCAACCTTTACCTGCGGGATGGACGGGGAAACTTTGGGCGATGGAACAGGGAGTTAAATATACGACTCTGTTAAATTATATCCCCCAATATATTTTATTTACCGATGCTGATATTGAACATTCTCCTAATAATTTAAAGCAATTAGTTGAAAAAGCCGAAACTGAAAACTTACAATTAGTTTCCTTAATGGTATTATTAAGGTGTCAGAGTTTTTGGGAAAAGTTATTAATTCCCGCCTTTGTGTTTTTCTTTCAAAAATTGTATCCTTTTCCTTGGGTAAATCATCCCCAAAGTCAACTGGCGGCGGCGGCGGGGGGATGTATTTTAATTCGTCAGGAAGCATTAACTAGAATTGGGGGTTTAGCAATATTAAAACAAGCTTTGATTGATGATTGTTCCTTAGCTCAAGCGGTGAAAAATACCCCGCCAAGCACCCTTAGTAATGGGGTAGAAGAAAGAGAATTTAATCAAGGGTTTTCTCTAAGAAGTTTTATCTTTCCCTTTACCTCCAAATCCTATTATCCCATTTGGTTAGGGTTAACAGAAACAACCTACAGTTTAAGACCCTATCCTAATTTATCGAGTATTTGGGATATGGTAGCTAGAACAGCATTTAGTCAACTGAATTTTTCAACTGTTTTATTAGGGTTAACCCTAGTCGGGATGGTTTTAATTTATTTGATATCACCTCTAAGTTTAATTTGGGGAATTGTTCATGGAAATGGGTTAGTTATGCTTTTAGCTTTATTAACCGGGTTATTAATGGAAATTGCCTATTATCCTACCTTAAAACTCTATCGGCTTTCTCCAATTTGGGGATTAACTTTACCCTTGATTGGATTTTTATATGCGTTAATGACTTTAGATTCAGCCTTGAGATATTGGCGAGGAAAAGGAGGAAGTTGGAAAGGTAGAACCTATTAAGAAACCCGGTTTATGGGTCAAGATTTAGCTTCAAGAGAATCTCTACTTCCTTCCTTAGATTGCATTTCTTCAATATCTAATAAATTAACAATTACTCCAGCAATAGGAACGGATAGAAATACGCCTAAAATTCCGGCTATTCTTGCCCCAATCATTAAGGAAAAAAACAAAACCACAGGGTTAATATTAACAGAACTTTGCATGATTTTAGGGCCAATAAAATTATCCTGAATTTGTTGTAAAATTATACTGGCAACCACTACTTTCAACATCACAAACCAACCACTTTGAATTAAAATAATTAAACTGATGGTTAAAATTCCCAAAGTTGCCCCAATTCCTGGGATAAAATCAAATAAGGCAATAATAATAGCTAGGGATAAAGAAAAGGGTATTCCTAAAATACTATAAACGATAAAACTAGATGTTCCCAAGAAAATTGAGAGTAAAAGTTGACCTCGAAAGAAGCCTAGAAAACTTCTTTGAACAGCTAAAGAAAATTGACTCCGATGGCTATAAGGAATTATTTTTAAGAGTAAAAACCATAGTCTTTCTCCATCAATCAACATAAAAAAGGAAATCACAAAAATAATCACAAATGAAAGGAAAGCATTCGGTAAAGAAGAAAAAGTACCTACAAGAAAACTCGCGAGTGCGACTAAAGATTTATTAAATTCAGCTTCTAGGGGAGCGAGATTAATATTAACTTTCCGATTGGTAAAAAACTCTTGTAAATCATCAAAAGGATTATCGGTTGAGGTTAAATTTTCAACCACAAGGGAGAGAAGTTGTTGGAACTGATTAAAGAACATAGTTCCTAAAGCTAATCCGATTGCCACCACTATAAATAGACTGACAAATAGGACAATTCCTAGGGCGAATCCTCGACCCAAATAGCGTTCTAAATATCGCACAGGATAGTTGAGAAGAAAGGCAAAAATAGCAGCTAATATAAAAGTAAAAAAGATACTTTCAAAATAGTTAAAAATTAAAATTAATGCCCATCCAGAGGCAAAAAATAATAAAAACCGTACTAAACCATTCGTGCTAATCTGGTTCCAAAAAGCACTATCCTGAGAATTGGGGGGTAAATTATCCATTGGAACGACTCAATTTTAGCCAACTTTAACATTTTAGCGGATCTTGTTGACTTACAATCCTACTTTTTTAATTGGTTAAATTCTAATTGAATGATCTATCTTTAATAATAGTCTGTAAATTTTGAGGAAGCAACGATGATTAGACTCAAACTATGGCAATGGATAGTATTGATCACACCGATTGCAATGATTGTGATTTTTTTGCTCACGGCGGCGGGGGTCACGATTCATGATTGGGGAATTAATTGGATTTGGGCGGTATTTACCTTGATTTTTGTGGGTTGGCGTTGGTTATTAGTTAAATGGACTCAACCGATGCTCAAAGAGATGGAAAGCATCACGGCTAAAGTTAATCAAGAACTAGAATTATCCCTAGATCAATCAAGATTAGAACCTTCTACAAATCCTAATATTACCCAAGTTGAAACATCCCTACAAAAAATTTTAAAATCAGCCCAAAATGATCCTCCAATTTGGGAAGAAAGTTCAATTTTTTGGAAACGTTGTCAAGATGTGGTGACAACCGTTGCTAATATTTATCACCCGGAAGTTAAGTATCCTCTTTTGAGTATTTATATTCCCCAAGCCTATCAGTTAATGCGGGGAACTGTGGATGATTTAGATCAATTAATGCAAAAATTATCTCCAGCATTAAATCAAGTAACTGTTGGACAAGCCTATCAAACCTATCAAGTTTATCAGAAGTTAGAACCCTCGGCGCGTAAACTTTTAAAAGTCTGGAATTGGGCGCAATGGTTGTTAAATCCAGTCTCGGCTTTGGCGCGGGTTTCGACTCAAAAAACTACAACTCAAGCCACACAACAATTATTAGTTAATTTGGGTCAATCTTTACGAGAAGTAGCACTCAGAAATTTGTGTTGTCAAGCGATCGCTCTCTACGGTGGAAATACTTTACCCGTAAGTGAATTTTCTGTTACTAATCTTTCCCTTCCTCAAGCTAAAACTCAAACTTTACGAGATATTTTAACGGCAACAGAACCAGTTGAAATCTTAGAACAAAAACCCGTTAATTTGCTTTTGGTTGGACGCACAGGGGCAGGAAAAAGTAGTTTAATTAATACATTGTTTAAAGCTAATCAAGCCGTTGTTGATGTCTTACCTAGTACCGATCAGATTCAAAATTATCAGTGGCAAACCGACACCGGAGAAAGCCTAAATTTATGGGATACTCCCGGTTATGAACAGGTGAATCGTCCTGAGTTACGAGAACAGGTTTTAGACTATGCAAGTAACGCAGATTTGTTATTATTAATTACTCCAGCCCTTGACCCGGCTTTACAAATGGATGTAGACTTTTTACAAGAGATTAAAAACCAGAAATTAGAGGTACCAATTATTATAATTGTTACCCAAGTTGATCGCTTACGTCCCATTCGCGAATGGCAACCGCCCTATGATTGGCAATGGGGAAATTGTCCCAAGGAAAAAGCCATTCGAGATGCCACACAATACCGATTAGAACAGTTAGGAGAATATGCCGATCGCGTTTTACCAATTGTTACCCAAGATAGTCAAACCCAGCGCCAATCTTGGGGAGTAGATTTGTTATCAATTGCAATTTTAGAAACGATTAATCCCGCTAAACAAATGCGTTTAGCTCGATTTTTAAGAAATCAAGAAGCTCGGATTTTAGCAACGGCTAAAATTATTGATCATTATACCTTTCAAATGGCAACCACTCAAGGATTAGCCGCTTTATTAAAAAGTCCAATTCTGAGCTTTATTTCCACCTTAGCAACGGGATCTCCTACCTTAGCATTATTACTAGCTGAAAAAATTCCCGTTGAACAATTACCCGTTGTAATTGGTAAATTGCAGATGGCCTATGACTTGTTTTTGTTGTTAAATTCAGGAGAATCTGATCCGCTCAATTTTGATTTACTATCCCTCTGGCCGTTACTATTAGAAAATCCCAATCCTCCAGAGAAAAATGCTTGGGCGTTTGGTCATGCTTTAGTGGAATATTGGACACAAAAACTAACAATAGAACAAATGCAAGAGCGATTTCAATTTTATTTACAGTCAGGAATAGCTTAATGGGATAGAAATAGTCAGGACTTACGCACCCAAGCAAAGAAACCGGGTTTTTTACGAACAGGACTTACGCAAAACAACCATATCTAGTAGGGGCGAACGGCCGTTCGCCCCTACAGATGGTGTATAATTG
>NZ_LR735099.1 GCF_900009265.2 Planktothrix paucivesiculata PCC 9631
AACCAATGGTCAAAGATAGAGTAACGCCAGGTGGGACAATCAAAGACATAAACTCGTTGGCGAGTGCCGTCGGGTAACTTAATTTGGCGCACACATTTGAGGGGTAGACCGATTTTATTCCTCAACACATCCTGCACAATCCGAATCGGCGAGGCTTTGCTATCGGGACTAATCCCCAGATAATCCCCCACATCTCGACTGAAGCCAATCACCTTATCTGCAAACTCCAGAATTTCCTCAGACTCCGAAGTAAACTCTCTATCTAGCTCAAGTAAAGTATCAACTCCTAATAGTTTCAACACATGAACTTGTGCTGATAATAATTTAATATCCTGCAAACAAGCTTTTCCTTCCCCTAGTTCTAATTGTCTTTCTAAATAACGTTTATCCCGTTGATG
>NZ_LR735029.1:0-16273 GCF_900009265.2 Planktothrix paucivesiculata PCC 9631
CATATCTAGTAGGGGCGAACGGCCGTTCGCCCCTACAGATGGTGTATAATTGGGTATTCTGCGTAAGTCCTAATAGAGTTATAAATTACAATAGTTTAACGAGGAATTAATTGAAATCTGGGTATGGGTGTTGCTCTGAAATATAACCTGAGATTAAATATATTTACTCAATAGTTCGGACAGTTTTTAGAGAAACGGCTGAAACCTTTATTGTATCGTTAGCGATCTTGGCGTCCGAAACCCGCATTTTACCGTTTCCTCTTAAAAAGTGTCCGAAGTATTGTTTACTTAAAATTCTAATCAATTAAAATCATGTTAAATTTTAGTGAATAAAAATCATGTTAAATTTTATCAAAAAATTGATATTTTATGACTAATTCTTGATAAATTATAAATTACTTGTGGAAAAAGAATTTTTTAAGGCTCTCATGATACCAACAAATGATGTGAGAATTGATGCCCTTGTGGGTAGTAATCCTACTAATCAAGGACAACCGTTGAAATGGAATGTTACTCCTGGGGGAACCCTAACCTATAGTTTTGTGACCAATGCGGAAGCAAGCGCTTACGAAACAGCACTTGATGAAACAGGAATTCAAGAAGTTGATGAAGGAACAAAGAATCAAGTTCGTCAAATCATGCAGACCGTTTATGGAACTGTTCTACCCATAAACTTTGTCGAAGATTTATCCGGTCAAGGTAATCTTCGGATTATGTTGGGGGATTTAACCAATAGTCCTGATGCGGCTGCTTATGCTCTTGGAGATTTAGCCGACCCAAATGATTTTCAGGCTGTAGTTTTGAAAAAAGGAGAAGAATATAACTTTGGGAATCTCCCCGGCAGCTTTGAATATTCAACCCTGATTCATGAACTCGGTCATGCGCTGGGTTTAGAACACCCTGGTAATTACAATGCGGGAGAAAAAGATCCGACTCCACTCCCACCAGGACGAGTTGTTTTACCCTTTGAACAAGACAATTCTCGAAATACAATTATGTCCTATAATCCGGGTAGCGCCACGGAAGGGGACGTAGCAGCAGCGGAACCTCAAACGTTAATGCCATACGATATTTTAGCCTTGCAGTTTTTGTATGGGGCTAAAGATAATAATAGTGGCAATGATGTTTATACCTTCAACGATACGAACTTTAAACAGGTTGCCACGATTTGGGATAGTGGTGGTATTGATACAGTCGATTTTTCCGGTTTATCTGCGGATGAAGTCTATACCTTGCGGTTAGCTCCTGGACTACCTTTTACCACCCAAGCCGCCCTCAAGGGATTAGACTATAGGTTAGAACCGTCCCAAGGAGCACCGGAAGGGGCTACCTATCAAACAGATACCTTTGGAACATATACGTCCTTTACAACCGAAATTGAAAACTTAATTGGAACCGCAGGCCAAGATGAAATTCTAGGCAACCGTTTTAACAATAGTATTCAATCAGGAGAGGGGAACGATCTGGTTTATGGCGGAAAAGGGGGTGATATTCTCGATGCGGGCATAGGAAACGATACGATTTATGCGGGTCGAGAAGCCGATCAAATCAATGGCGGTGAAGGCGATGATATCATTTTCGGTGACCGCGATAATGATACGATTACCGGAGGTGGAGGCAATGATCGCTTTATTCTCGCCCCGGGTTTGGGAACTGATACCATTACTGATTTTATTCAAGGTTCCGATCAATTGGCTTTATCAGGAGGGTTAACCTTTGCACAATTAGCCATTGTTCCCCAAGCAGGGGGAAGCACCGTACAAATTACTGGAACCGGGGAAATTATCGCGGTTCTCTCAGGTGCCACCGTAGCATTAGGTGCGTCTGATTTTACCTTAGCTTAAAAACTCAAGCCTTTTAATCTACCATCACCACCCCAAAAATATAATTAATCAGGGAAGCTATTGATAAATAATTTCCGCTCAAAGGGTGGTGTTAAAACTCAATACCGAATTTTATCTTTTGATGAACAACTGCTAAATTCCACATATAATCATCAATTTCATATTCAGTTGCAGCTTGATTAATATAGGTTTTAGCCAGTTCTATATTTTGTTCGGCTTCATAATATAATCCTAAGTAAAGATGACTATAAAAATTCCCTTGTTTTCCTTGTTTTTGCCCAATTTTTAATAAATCTTCCGGGGTACAATTTCCCGCAAAGAGATCATAAACACTTCTCAAAACCGGACGCGGATCATTTTTAACCGGAAGTAGGGTATTTTTAGCGACTTCAACTCCTTGAAATTGGGCAATACATAAATAACGCCAAACTGTTTCCTCAACATCTTGGGAATTAACGGTTAAATCGATTTCAAATTGTTCTGCACCGAGTTGATATTGTTCGGCATAATAATAGGATAATCCCCGTTGCCAAAGATAGGGTTTAATACTAGGGTCTAGTTGTTCGGCGTGATCAAAATCTTGAATAGATTCGGCAATTTTTGCTAATTTAAAATAAACCATTCCCCGTTGAATATATCCCCGAATATCATTAGGATGGGAATGGAAGTATTTAGTCCAGTAGTTGAGTTGTTGTTCTAAGGAAAGAGACATATTTGATGAATATTTTAGATGATTATAAACAAGAATATAACCCCTGTAGAGACGTGCCATATAACCCCTGTAGAGACGTTCCATGGAACGTCTCTACAGAATTAATTCCCTAAACAAATCCCCATACTTTGGGCTGTTTCTACTAAAATATCATCAGCATTAACTGCACGATATTGGGCGATCGCATCCAAAATCGGAATACTCGACACACTACGATCTCGCCAAACAACAACCTGATCATAATTCTCCTCAAGAATCAAATCCACCGCCGCCACCCCAAAGGCAGAAGCAATAATTCGATCAATGGGTGAAGGAGTTCCCCCCCGTTGAATATGACCCAGAACAGTAACGCGCGTTTCTGCCCCACTGCGATCGCAAATCTCATCTGCGAGATATTGTCCAATGCCCCCTAAACGAGCCTGTCCCATGCGATTAATCATCGTTACAGGTTCTCCCGTTTCCGTTTTAACCGCCTCTGCAACCACGACTAAACAATAGTTTTTCCCTTGTTTTTGTCGTTCTGCAATATGCTGACAAATGCTATCCAAACTATAAGGAAGTTCAGGAATCAGAATAATATCCGCACCGCCGGCTATTCCCGCATGGAGGGCAATATGTCCCGCATCTCGGCCCATCACCTCTAAAATCATCACGCGACTATGACTAGCTGCGGTAAAATGCAGGCGATCTAGGGCTTCGGTGGCAATATCAACAGCCGTACTAAACCCAATAGATAAATCCGTGCTACCCACGTCATTATCAATAGTTTTAGGAATCCCAATCAAATTAATATTTCCCTGTTGGGCAATGCGTCGCAAAATCGCTAAACTGCCATCGCCACCAATACCAATTAAAGCATTCAGTCCTAAGAGATTATAGCCTTCGATAATCTCCTCAGAGCGATCGAGCAAACTTCCATCCGGCATCGGAAAGGCAAAGGGATCACCCTTATTGGTGGTTCCCAAAATTGTACCCCCGGCGGTGAGAATATTATCGACTTTATCAATAGTCAGAGGAACACTGTTCACGGGACGACACATTAACCCTTGGGTAGCTTCTCGAATACCGAAGACCTCCCACCCCAAGATTCCTGCCGCCCGATAAACCACAGCCCGAATTGCTGCGTTTAAACCTGCACAGTCTCCCCCACTGGTTAAAATACCAATGCGTTTGTGTTCTACCATATTTGGCGAATTCTGGATTTACAGATGCAAATTTTAGATTACATCCGATTGGTAAATGATCGATAAATCTTTGCTCATCTTTAATATTTTAATTAGGAATCGACGGGCATAATACCCGAATCAATCTGCTAAAATCATGGCTTCAACCGGAATCTGGAGATTGGGAAAGGCCAGAGGTGTAACTGCACCTTCGGTTAAGGTGATCTTTGATCCATATTCCCCATCCCGGGGATCACGATAAATAATCAGTTCCCGACGCTGTAGGTTAACTAACCAATATTCCGAGATTCCCGCTTCCGCATAGATCCGGTATTTAACCGTTGAGTCTTTTTCTAGGCTGGAGTTGGAGTATTCGATCACCCAGAAAATATTCTCAGGATAGGGATGATGGTTGAGATATTCTCGCCCCAAACGTTCCACAATAGCAATATCGGGTTCGGGTTCGGAGTCGTTGGGCAGGGTAATGGGTTTGGCAGGACGAACTAGGGCCCGATTTCCCAGTAAACGGCTCAGATAATCTCCTGCTTCAGTGCTGAAATAGGCGTGCGGTTCTCCTTCTGGGGACATTTGAATAATTTCTCCATGTAGCAGTTCAACGGGGCGATCATCGAGTAGACCCATTTCGACGATGCGGTGATAGTCGTCCAGTTTCCATTTTGCGATCGATAGTGTCATCTTGATCAACTATTAGGAGTGGGTATTTTTAAGATAGCGGATTTAAGTTCCCTATTATACTATCTCTTTTATCAATTTCATAAATTCGCTCCTTCCTTGATTATCTGATATTTTTCTAATTCTATAAAGTTTTTGTCCTGCTAAACCAAAAATCTTGTCTTTATAATTGTCCCTTTTTTGTTGTTCAAATGAATCATGATAAGAGCTATCTAACTCGAAGAATTTAGTCGGTTTATAGTTATTATGCTGATCGAATACTACACAATCAATAATTCCTCTAAAGAAAAAACTTCTCTCCTCTTGAGATAAACCGTTCTTAATTTTTTCAAAGTCAATAACGCAACTTAGTGCAACGTTCGGATAAACAACGAACATCTGAAATACCTCTCTAACCCCCATAAAAAACTCAATCTCTTGATTTGACTTGAAAAGACTTGTCGTGCAGTTAACACTGGCTATATCTCTATTCTGTGTAACCCTGATTTGGTTGCTTTGGGAATGCTCTAAAACTTTTGGCAATGACTCTTGATGAAGGTTTATAATCTCAGCGCATATCTCATTTTTAGGGCAAAGTTTAGCATATTCGTATGCTTTTTTCCCAAATCCTTGTTTGCTGTATAGTTTCACTAATTCAACAACAATTCTGCAAGATCTATCCTTAGATAATTTATAAATTCTACCTTTGTCAAGTAAAAGAATATTCTCTAAAACAGATTGAATATTATCGTTTTCAATACCTTTGTCTAACTCCTCAAAAAATTCATCTTCAAATGTCTTGACTGCTCTCATTACTAATTCATCTGAGGATGCAGATTTAGAATACTGATAAACAAGTTCTAGCAATTCAGACCATTGCTTGTGAAACGTTAGTTTATAAATACGCTCGTAGTCAATATTCGTCACTATGTATTTTTTCCTAAAATTAAAAGATGACAGAATTATTTTAACAAAATAAGTACCTAGTCAAAATTAATTACTCATTCTCAAATCCAAAAAGCTTTATTTAGCATCAAAATAGGTTTGAAATCTAATATTTTTTGCGATTTAACAACAAAACCAAGGTTGTTCGGTATGTTTGACAAGCTGATTGGAATCTGCTGGAGTGGGACATCTATTATCTTTATTTCTCCCTTTGCAATATGCTGTGGGCCAGCAAAAAGTGCGCCAAGCAAAATAATACGATTAAGGAATGAAAAATAAATAACTTGCACAATTAAACCCTGGAAACCTTGATATACCGTAAACTATTGCTCAATTAGTCACCTTATTGGTTTTTCATTCCTAACACCCATGTATGTATTTCCTCGGGCATCAGTATAACCACCCTGATTAAAGACTAGCACTGGACTTCCACTTGAACCGGGAAAGCAAGCGCAATCAATTACAAATACTGGAAGCCCATTGTAATTATATTTTGGGCTTGTTGCTGTAATACCTTTTCTGATGATTGGCATATTGTTTTTTTCATCCCAAATACCGTTGGGGTAGCCAATCATCGTTATGTCTTCTAAGCCGGATAGATCATTTAGCTGTTGTTTTGATGGAATATGACTTTCTTCAAGTGACGGGGTAAAAAATCGAATCTTATTTGCCTCGGCATGAAGCAAAAGCGGAGCAATTGCAAAAATAGCCAGATCAACGTCAGTTTCTGGGTGTTTTATCCATTTATTTTCAAAGTCATCGATCTCAATTTTCTCATAAGCTCCAATGATTGGTTGATCATTAGTATCCACCTTGGTTAGCACAAAAGTACCTTTAACACTCCCTTTGATGACGTGCTTATTGGTGACGATAACAGGGATATGCGTTTGATCATCAATTCGGAATCTAAAGAAAAAGCCTGTGCCAGTAGACACATCCCCGGATGCCAATAAACACTCAAGGCGCACTGTTGTGTGCATCAATTTTTCTGCATCTGTAAGCGACATCAAACTTCCTTATCAACAATAGGAGTGGGTATTTTTAAGATAACTGATTAGAGTGTGATCGCTATTCTTGTTTCTGTTGTAAATCAATTCAGGGCTATAAGCAGAAAGAAAGAAAAATTCTAATTTTTTGTCTTACACCTCCCTTTTAAATTAATTCATCATCTCAATTTTGGCCCGTAACCCACTGCGGGTTAACTGTTGTAATAAAGAATTTGCCCGATATTGATCTCGAAACGCCCCCGCTTGCACCACAGAGCGGCCCTGTATCACCGTTCTAAAGGCTTCGGGGACAACCGACCGGATGCGGCGAAGGTCGTTGTCACTACTGCCCTCCACGACCACCCGATACCGCAATCCCAAGGCCGTCGGACTCAGAGGCACACCCCCTTGGTTCCCACTCGCCACCTCATTCGGTAGTAAACCTCCTCCTGACCCAATCGGAATATTCGGCCCAGGAACGGATAAAACCCCGATGGCTGCGACGGAATTGGGGGCGACAGTTTGGGGCGGTTGAGTAATAGCCTGGGGGGTTTGGCGGGGTTGGGTACGAGGAGGAGTGGGAACCGAAGCCGGACGCCCTAAAATCAAATCAGAAACTATTGGCACTAATAATCCCACCACCTGTTCACCGGGGCGCTGGGGTCTGGGGGTCGGTTGGGGAGAACGACTAGGGGGTAGCGGCGGTAAACCAGAAGATTCAGGGGGGGGAACCGGAATCGGAATCCCGGTGGCGGGAGATCGAACGGGAAGGGGAATTGGGTTTGCTGTATTCGATTCTGGGAGATAGACCGGAAGGGAAGAAGTCTGATTAATCGGCGTCAGGATCGTAGGATTATTCCCCACCACCGTCACCCCGGAAGCATCGGGCGGGCGCGATAGCTGACGGGCTAAAGGAGAAGACCCCACCAGAGAAGTCTGACCGGGTGAAAGTTGAATCGCCCCAATAATTTTGTTGGATGCCAATTGATTCCCGTAAGCCAGAATTTGCTGTCCCTTCGTGCCATTATTCAGATCATAGCGACCATTATTCCGAATCACGTTCCCCCCAGGTTCTTGGGTATTACCTAAATCCGGTAAAGCTTCTGCGATCGCCACAATTCCATCCCGTTGATTGCGTTCAATTTGATTATTTCTTAAAATTGGTCGGGCATTGGCTTGAATCACAATCCCATCTTTATTATCAAAAACCCGATTTCCAATCAAAAATGGGGCGGCATTTTGAGCAATATTAATCCCAAATCCTGTATTTTGAAACTCGTTATTTCTAATTTCCGGCCGAGAATTACCATAAATAGTAATCCCATTCGCCCCATTTTGAATAAAAGAATTATCTTGAATAATTGCCGCACTAATTCCTACAATAGAAATCCCATCATGGCTATTCCCAGTAAACGTATTTTGAGAGACAATTAAAGAACTCGATTCAATCCAAAGTCCATAACCGCGCTGATTTGGATTCGTAATCGTTACGCCACTAATTCTGGAGCTATTCGCACCCAAGATTGTAATATTTTGTTGGGCTGAAGTCTTGCTGGTGTACCAACCGCCCCCACTAATTATAATATCTTTTCCCTTGGTACTGGGATTTCCCTGAAGGGTTACACTATTATGCAAAATAATCGGAAATTGTTCCCCGGTTTGGCTACTATAGGTTCCCGGTGCTAACACAATTGCCGTATTTGAGGGAGCCATACTAACAGCCTTGGTAATCGTTTTGAACGGGGATTGTTGCGTCCCTTGTCCCCCATCATTTCCCGTGATCGGACTCACATAAATCACCGGAATTGAACGATTAGTTGTCGCTGGTGCAGTTGGTTGATTTTTGGGGGGAATAGCTAACCCGCCGATCGGATTAAACAATCCTAATCCCAAACTGATGAATAAAAATGGAGAAAAATATCGCATTACCATTAATGAAAATGGAGCCGTTAATGCGATCGCAGTTCGGGAAACAGATAAACGGAGTTGGGGAATATCAGATAACCTTGTCATTGCAGGGGAGGAGTACTGATAGTAATTAACCACCCCGTTGTTGTGGCTAGAGCGCATCTTGTTATTGATTGTGGATGGGCCAAAAGCACCAGAACGGGGATCTGAAATTAAGCAAGTCTGACGGACTGAAATTAGTTTAAAATATCAGTTGCGTTAAACCAGAACTGATTCTATCTTAAATTTAAGATTTTGGCCATTAAGAATTTTAAACTGTGTTCACACGCGCCCAGCATGAAAATCGAATTGGGGAAATTGTACCTCAAATCCAGAAAAATTAAACCTTACAGGCACCGTGAATGGATCAACAATATACTCCCCTAGCACAACCGATCCTATATCGGATTTTAGATGCTAACTTAGACCGCACCCGGGAGGGGTTAAGAATTATTGAGGAATGGTGTCGGTTTGGGTTAAATAGCGGAGAACTCGCAGAAGAATGTAAACATCTCCGCCAAGAAATTGCCCGTTGGCATACCATGACCCTACGTTCCTATCGTAATACAACCGATGATCCTGGAACTGAATTAACCCATCCCCAAGAGGAACAACGGTCAGGAATTGAACAACTGTTACAAGCCAATTTTTGCCGGGTACAAGAAGCCTTAAGAGTGCTCGAAGAATACGGGAAATTATATCATCCCGACATGGGCAGTACATTTAAACAAATGCGCTATCAAGTTTATACCTTAGAAAGCCGTTTACTTGCCCATCAGCGCCATAAGGTTTTACAAAATTCCTATCTCTATTTAGTCACATCCCCGGGGGAAAAATTATTCGCTATTGTCGAAGCGGCGTTACAAGGAGGATTAACTTTAGTTCAATATCGGGATAAAAATTCTAATGATGAAACCCGATTAAAAATCGCCCAAAAATTATGTCAACTCTGTCATCGCTATGATGCGTTATTTCTGATTAATGATCGAGTCGATCTTGCCGTGGCCGTTGATGCCGATGGAGTCCATTTAGGTCAGGACGATATCCCGATTCAATTAGCTAGACAAGTCCTGGGCCCTCAACGATTAATTGGTCGTTCCACCCATAGTCCAGAAGACATGAAACGAGCTATTCAAGAAGGTGCAGATTATATAGGTGTGGGCCCGGTTTACGAAACTCCCACCAAGGCTGGAAAAGCTGCCGCAGGCTTAGAATATGTCAGTCATGCAGTTAAAAATTCTACTGTTCCTTGGTTTGCCATTGGTGGCATTGATATGAATAATTTTGATGATGTCATGGCAACGGGTTGCGAGCGAGTTGCGGTGGTTCGTTCGATTATGAATGCCGAACAACCTACTTTAGTTACCCAATATTTTCTATCCCAATTACATCGGGTTAGAAACCTCCGATCTCACAAAGTTTTACCCAGTTAATCCCGAAAAAATTAGCATGACAGAAACAATTACGCTCAAAGTTAATGGGGAATTAAAAACCTGTGATTCGGGATTAAAACTTCCCGATTTTTTAAAACAACAAGGTTTAAATCCCCGTTTAATTGCTGTAGAATATAATGGTGAAATTCTCCATCATCAATTTTGGGGAATCACTGAAATTCAACCCGGAGATATTTTAGAAATTGTGACGATTGTTGGCGGGGGAATCTGAATGGAAAGATTATAATTTTTGGTCTTTAATAACTGACTCTAATAATCCCTCACAGGAATCTAATAATAAATCAATCACTTGATTAAATCCTTCCGTCCCTCCATAGTAGGGATCGGGAACTTCTTTCAGGGAATGATGGCGACAAAACTCGCACATCAATTTAACCTGGTGACGATATTTTCCTAACGGATCAAGACGGATAATATTATCATAATTTTCCTGATCCATCGCTAAAATTAAATCAAATTGTTCAAAATCCTCTGGCTTAAATTGACGGGCTTTTCCCGCCATTTTAATTCCCCTTTGGTTAGCCGTTTGAGTCATGCGTCGGTCGGGAGAACTGCCAATATGGTAACTCGATGTTCCCGCAGAGTCACACACAATGCGATCGGTCAAATTTGCCTGATCAATTAAATGATTCATAATATTTTCCGCTGCCGGAGAACGGCAAATATTACCGAGACAAACAAATAACAATTTGTAGGGCATAATTGAAAAATTTAACTAAAAATATTTAACCCCCAAAACCTCAGCCAGCGAGGACGCTGGCACTGCCTTGTTTGAGGTTTTTTAAGGTGTAGTTAGAAGGGAGGTTTCCCAGTTTCTGTTGCGTCTTCCCCCCTAATATGGTTTCTGGTTTAACCTAACCCGGGTAAATTTAACCCCCCAGTCAGTTCCTCCATGCGTTCGCGCATCGTAGCAGTGGAGTTACCATAAGCTTCCTGCATGGCAACCAGAACTAGATCGGATAGCACTTCCGCCCCCTCGCCTAAAACATCCGGTGAAATTTCGACCCGACGGGGTTCTTGGTTTCCACTAAGGTATACCTTAACTAAGCCACCTCCGGCTTCCCCTACAATTTCTAACTGATCCAGGTCTTCTTGGAGCTTTTTCGCCCCTTCTTGAACTTGCTGGGCTTTTTTAAACGCCTCAGCCAGTTCCTTCATTTTGCCCAGACCAAAACCAAATCCTTTTTCTTGTGTCATAGTTTGTTCATCTAGCGCGGAAAACGCCTTGTATATTGAGTGAAGTTAACGCCATATAAGTCACCTATACTAGCATTTTTGGGCGGATCAACTGCGTTTTGGGGCGAGAGATTGTCCCTACCCCGCTGTGCGTCACAAATCAACACCCGGGAAAATCACCCATAATTTTAACTTCCGGTTCTAATAAAAATGACCAACGCTGTTCAACTTGTTCTTGAACGTGACGAATTAACGAAAAAATATCACTGGCCGTGGCCCCACCACAATTAAGAATAAAATTAGCATGGCGTTCGGCCACCTGAGCTTGACCGATGCTGTAACCTTTTAAACCCGTTTGTTCAATCAACCAGCCCGCCGTTTTTAGACCCGGGTTACGGAACACGCTACCACAACTGGGTAGGTGATAGGGTTGGCTATTGCGACGTCGATTAAAATGGGCGGTTGTATCTGCGAGAACCTGTTGAGGGTCATGACCGGGTTCTAACTGCAAAGTGGCTTGAGTCACAAATCGATCGCCACCTTGCAAAATTGAGGTGCGATAGCGATAGGCTAAATCTTCCGGGGTTAAAATCTGTAATTCCCCAGACTTGGATAGGACATGGGTATGGACTAAAATTTCTGCGGTGCAGGATTTGTGGGCTCCGGCATTCATCACCACCGCCCCCCCCATGGTTCCGGGGATTCCCACGGCCCATTCTAGTCCCCGCCATCCTAAACGAGCGGCTTTCCAAGCTAAACGGGGCAGGGAGGTTCCAGCCCCAGCCGTCAGGAGTCCGGTTTCCGAATCAAAGTCAACGTGACGCAGGTGACGAGTGGCAATCACTAATCCAGATAACCCCTGATCACTAATTAATAAATTTGATCCCGCCCCCAGGAGGGTGATCGGTAATCCTTGGTTATCGGCCCATAAGAGCGTTTCTTGAAGTTGTTCTACCCCCTTGGGTGCGACGTACCACTCGGCAGGCCCTCCCACGCGAAAGGACGTGAATGTGGTTAAAGGAACTAAAGATTGAATTAAACAGTCCGTTTCGGGTAGGGCTATGGAGCGTGGCTCAGAGCGGTTTGTTTGACTGAGGGAGTCATAAGAAAGTGTCATGACCATATCAAAATGAATACCTTAGAACTTGGATATAAAATCACCGATTGCATATGCCTTATTCCCTCAAGTGGGAGAAGCAACCTGCCTCAGTCCCCACCCTGTCCTGGGAACTTTGATAAAATGCCATCACCTCTGGGATAATTTTATTGAGGTTACCAGCACCAAGAAATAGGGCTAAATCACCGGGATGTAGGAGTTGAGCTAAACTTGCCTTCACGGCATCCATCGAGGGCTGATACAACACTTGAGGATGGTAATGACCAATCAAGTCTGCGACTTTCTGGCCATTAATATCCCAGCTATTCGGTTCTCCGGCACTATAAATTTCGGTCAGAATCACCACATCGGCGTCGGTAAAACACTGAGCGAAGTCTTGAAGAAAGGCATGAGTTCGACTATAGCGATGGGGTTGAAAAATAGCAACAATCCGTTGAAGGTGAGGTTCGGTGTTTAAGGCACTATCTTGCATCCGCAGGCGGGCAGCGGCGAGGGTGGCGCGGATTTCACTGGGATGATGGGCATAATCGTCCACAAACAGGATGTCATTAAAACACCCTCGATGCTCAAAACGACGTTTGGCTCCTTCAAAGTCTGCTAATGTCGAGGCTATGACGGAAAATTCTATCCCTAACTCCCGTCCTACCGCGATCGCAGCTAAGGCATTACTGAGATTATGTTGCCCGAGCAACTGTAACTCCAGCGTCCCGAGGAAATGGCCTCGCTCCCAAACGGGGGCTAAAATGCCATTGGCACGATATTCAACATCCTTAACGGTGTAATCGGCATGGGAGTCAGGATTTAAACTGTAGGTGATCCCAGGTTGGATTTGCTCCTTGACCGTTGCACAATCGATACAACCCACTAAGGTTTTACAGTTGTTCTCAAAGACTTTGAAGGTGTTGATCACCTGTTCTAAGCTTTCATAGTGATCGGGATGGTCTAACTCAATATTGGTAATCACACCAATTTGGGCTTTAATTTTGACCAGGGAGCCATCGGATTCATCGGCTTCAGCCACCATATAGGGCCCCTGACCCACCCGAGCATTTCCCTCCCAAGCATTGACCTCTCCCCCGATTAATATGGTGGGATCAAGACCTGCCCCGAGCAACATCATGGCAATCATGCTACTGGTGGTGGTTTTGCCGTGGGTTCCAGCTACAGCAATACTTTGATAGTCTTGAATTAAGGCGGCCAGTAAATCGGAACGATGAAAAATCGGACACCCTAACTCTTGAGCGGCTTGATATTCCAAATTTTCCGCACTAATGGCGGTCGAACAAATAACTTGAGGTAATTCCATCCCCAGGGTGTTCTGTCCCTTACCATTTAAACTTTCGACCTTTACCCCCGCTAGGGCAGTTTTCACGCCATTTTGAACGGCGGATAATTCTAGTTCTGTTGCAGAACTTGGCTTTTGATTCCCTTGATTTTGGGATTGTTTGACATACTCAAAATTGCTTGCCTCTTGATGGCAAAAAATTTGGGCGCCTAAATCTTGAAGGCGTTGAGTAATATGGCTGCGTTGAATATCCGAGCCATAAATAGGTAGCTTTCGCTTCGCTAGGATATAGGCTAGGGCTGACATTCCAATCCCGCCGATCCCGATAAAGTGAAAAGGCCTGCCACTGAAATCTACAGAAATTGGCATTAATTACTCCTCATCACACCACACCACACCAATAACACGCGATATCATATCAATAATTGCTTTTTACCGATACTCCCCAAGCCACATTTTTCAGATGGCATTTTGCGCTAATATCTTTAGATTTTAGGCAAATTGAGTCTGATCAGTAGTTGTATACTATATACCCCTAGGCTTATAAATCACCGGATTCTGACTGAATCAATCAAGGGATTCAGGAGACGGAGCGGTGAACCCTAAACTTAGCACTGTGTCAACCCAGTTTTAATCCCGACAAAAAAGGTCGGGTATTGTTGACGACATTTTTGGGATTGTGATAACTTAATTTCAACATCGCAGTATCAGATTCACAGTGGAGGACAGGTCATGACTCAGGCAACAACCAACAACTTAGCACTCACCGGCGCTACCTTTGACAAATTAAAGTGCAAAGAGTGTGGGGAAGAATACGCTCCCGAAGCCAAGCACGTTTGTGAAGTCTGTTTTGGCCCCCTGGAAGTCCAGTACAACTATGACCTGCTCCGCCAAACCGTCACCCGCGCTACGATTGAAGCTGGCCCTAACTCCATTTGGCGTTATCGGAAGTTCCTGCCTGTGGCTACTGAGAATGTGATTGATGTCGGCACTGGAATGACTCCCCTGATTAAGTCAGAACGGTTAGCCCGTCGCCTGGGTTTAAAGAATCTGTATATCAAAAACGATGCTGTGAATATGCCCACCCTGAGCTTCAAAGATCGGGTGGTATCCGTTGCCTTAAGTCGCGCCAGAGAATTAGGATTTTCCACGGTTTCCTGTGCTAGTACCGGAAATTTGGCCAACTCCACGGCCGCCATTGCTGCCCGAGCGGGTCTGGACTGCTGCGTGTTCATTCCAGCAGATTTAGAAGCGGGTAAAATCCTGGGAACTTTAATCTACAACCCGATTTTAATGGCCGTTAAAGGCAATTATGATCAAGTCAACCGCCTCTGTTCAGAAGTGGCTAATACCCACGGCTGGGGATTTGTGAATATTAACCTGCGTCCCTACTATTCCGAAGGTTCAAAAACCTTGGGTTATGAAGTCATCGAACAACTGGGCTGGAAATTACCTGACCATATTGTGGCCCCCATTGCTTCGGGTTCCCTATTCACTAAAATTCATAAAGGCTTCCAAGAATTTGTCAAAGTAGGTTTAGTTGATGACAAACCCGTGCGTTTTAGTGGAGCCCAAGCCGAAGGCTGTTCTCCTGTGGCTACGGCGTTTAAAGAAGGACGGGATTTTATTACTCCAGTTAAACCGAATACTATTGCTAAATCCATTGCTATTGGCAACCCCGCCGATGGTGTTTATGCGGTGGAATTAGCCAACAAAACCAACGGAAATATTGAATCCGTCAATGATGAAGAAGTGATTCAAGGCATGAAATTATTAGCCGAAACCGAAGGTATTTTTACAGAAACCGCCGGGGGAACAACTATTGCAGTTTTGAAAAAATTGGTAGAAGCGGGTAAAATCGATCCTGAAGAAACCACCGTTGTTTATATTACTGGAAATGGCTTAAAAACTCAAGAAGCCATCCAAGGTTATGTCGGTGAACCCCTAACCATCGAACCGAAATTGGAAAGTTTTGAACGAGCAATTGAACGCGCTCGCACTTTAGACCGTCTGGAATGGCAACAAGTGTTAGTGTAGGTGCGGGTTGTTTTAGATATTTGCTAATTACCTAAATCTAGTAAACCTGCCCGTACTAAAATAGCTGAACAACGTTTATCCTTAACCCCAACTGTTAATTTATTGTCCTGTTGAACCTATGACCGTTAAAGTTTTAATTCCCACACCCCTGCAAAAGTTTACTAATAATCAAGCAACAATTGAGTGTGCAGGTTCTAGCGTTTCCGAATTAATTGATTCCTTAGAAGTTAGTTGTCCAGGGATTAAAAAAAGTCTCTGTGATGATAGTGGTGAACCCCGGAGATTCTTGAATTTCTATGTGAATAGTGAAGATATTCGTTTCCTGGAAGGAACCAAAACCGAACTGAAGTCTGGAGATGAAGTTAGTATTGTTCCGGCGGTTGCTGGTGGTTGATTCAGTTGAAATATTAATAGAAATTTTCCGAGGACATGGTTGAACACCATGTCTTTATTTTTTATAATTAAAATTAGAGATTTCTATGTTCATGCCGATTGATATTCCTCAAAATCATTAAAGCGTAACCTGACAAATAAACCCTCACAAAACTGTTGAACATAATTGTTAAAAGAATCTGAACTTAACACATCCGTCATCTGCATCGACCATTGATTTAAACCCACAACTAAATTAATAATTTCAGATTTTTCAGTCTCATCCATGAGTTTATGGTGATAGTTTGAATGGGAAATCGTTTCTAAATTTCCCAAAACGGTTTGGCAAAAATAGATAATTTTATCCAAATAAAAACGAATCCGATTTAACGCCCAACTATCAAAATGGGCTTGATTCATTCGGGTAATCATCCGATGACAACTGGTTTCTAAACATTGAGCCGCATCCTGTATAAGCGCGATATATTTCGAGGGAGACTGAGATGTTTTTTTCTGTGGGCTCAGGGAAACTTGTAATAAATAAGATGAAGATGTGATAATAG
>NZ_LR735029.1:16458-127541 GCF_900009265.2 Planktothrix paucivesiculata PCC 9631
TCCTGAATAGCGGTAAACTCTTGATCTAAATTTAAGACTAGATTGAGCGGTAGCATTGGCGGACTCCTCCTAATTTACTCCATCCAATCATCGGGGATGAACCTCACAAGACGGGTGAAGTTAATCCCCTAACTTTGATGAACTTGATCACAATCTTCTGTGATGTTGGTACATCTGAAATAATAGTTTGAAATTTATCTAATGTTGTGACGCAAATCACAGAAGGAGAAATGGGCTTTTTCGGTTATCATTGGTAATGGGTGATGGCTAATGGCTAATAGGTAATAGGAATTCAATATTTTATTTTATATCTTCCCCATTGCTTAATTTTATATCTTCCCTATTGCCTATTCCTTATTGCCTATTCCCTTGATTACAATGGTTTTTGACCGGGAACACCGATAGCCCGGGGATATTGTTTAGCTGTGGGTCTGACTTTTTTTAAGTATAAACAATGGCGAATACTTTGGGTTAAGGGAGTGTTAAATCCATCCACGGATTCTAGCACTCCCCCTAACTGTTTAACTGCCGAGATTAACTGTTGTTCTTCTTCCGGTGTCCAATGACCGCGATAGAGAATGGCAGTCCCTCCCACCTTTAATAACGGTAGTGCATATTCAGCACTCACCGAGGGCGGTGCAACGGCTCTTAATAGGGCAAAATCGTAGGATTCTCGATGTTTAGGATGTTGACCCAGGGCCTCGGCGCGACCCACCCAAGGAAGGGTATTATTTATCTTTAATTCTTCTAAAATAGTAGTTAAGGCAGTAATTTTTTTCCGAGTTGAATCTAAAAGGGTAACGGAAGATTCAGGAAAAATTAAAGCCACAGGAATCCCAGGAAAACCCCCACCTGTACCAATATCAATAAATTTTGTCCCCGGGGAAAGGAGATTTTTTTCTGATAATAAAAAGGAAATTCCTCGGAAAGAATCCCATAAATGTTTTTCCCAAAATTCTTCGGGTTCAGTCAGACGAGTTAAGTTAAGCTGTTGATTAAACTGAATAATTAACTCAAATAATTGTTGAAATAAAATCTGTTGTTCGGGAGTAGGTTGCCAATTTAAGGTTTCCTGCCAAATGGCGGTCATTTCAGGTAATTGGGGAGAGGAAATTTCATTCATAATTCAATTGACTAAAAATTAAACGGGAGGAAAAGCGGCGATTTTTTGTTTTTCTTCTGTTGCCATGACCTCAATATCTAGGGCGGTTAAATGACCCTGTTTTAATGACCAACATCGGTCAGCTAAACCAAACAATTCTCGGGCATCATGGGTAACGACTAATAACGTCCAATGTTTTTTTAATTTCCCTAATAAATTAATCAGTTGTTGTCGCATTGACCAGTCTAACCCAGCCGTAGGTTCATCTAACATTAAAATATGGGGTTGGCGAATTAATTGTACCGCCAAAGCCAGACGTCGTTGCTGTCCGCCACTGAGGGAATGGGGCGCGACCTGTAAAGATAAATGGCTTAGTCCGACTTCCTCTAGGGCCTTGTCAACCTGCTCTGCATCGATTTCGGGATGACCCAGGCGCAACTCCTCTAAAATTGTGCCCCCACAAAAGTGTCGTTCTGGAAATTGAAAGACTAAACCCACCAGTTGTTGTAGGTGTTCTGGGGTTAATTCTTGCTCGCGCCAGCGAATATCTCCCTTGGTTTTTGTGGCCAAACCCGCTAAAATCTCTAGCAATGTACTTTTCCCCGATCCACTAGGCCCAATAATCAGTCCCATTTGCTGCGGCGCCAATTCTAAGTTAACCTGGGTTAAAATCGATTTGTCACTAGCGGCGGGATGATAAACTAAGTTTTTGATATAAAGCATCAGAAAAAAAACACCAATTCAATGATAATCTGGCCCAAAAACAAAGCAAGAGCAAGAGTAAAATGCCCAATTACCTCAGCCAATATTATAGCACAATAGGAGCGATTATTGTTACCTATTTTCTCAAAAAAATCTGAGTTTACCCTTGCCGAAAGCCAGAAAACAAATTAATATTTATAGAGAACCAATCCCAAGACAACCTAAATTTAGCTTTGGTTCCACCTTCTATTTAAACTTTAATAAGAGGATGAAAACGATGATAATTTATTCTCAGTTTAAAAGCCAGAAATTATCTGCAATTATGAAAAAAACTGTCCTGGGAATCAGTACGGGTTTAATCGCATTTAATTTAGGTGTTAACCTTGGTTTAGCCGCCGATCCCTTCCGTAAAAACGATCCTCGCCCCATTGGAAATCAAACGGAATTAGGATTTAAAGCGATGTTTGCCCAGGGGAATTATAAACAAGCTAAAAACTATTTAGAACAAGCGCAATCTCAAGAACCGAATGAACCTTTAGTTTATGCTCTTTTGGCTTCCTTAGCGTACCAAGATGAAGATTTTACCTCCTTAAAAACCTATAGCGATAAAACCCTAGAAACCGCCAAGTTATTAAGTACAAAAGACCCTTTGCGCGGTAATCTCTATGTGGCGGTCGGTTTATTTTTACAAGGAGGTCATACTGTGGTGAGCGAAGGCACACTCAAGGGCGCGCCTAAAGCACTCAATAAATTACAAGAGGTGTTAAAATTCTTAGATGTGGCTCAAAAAATTGATCCTGAAGATCCCGAACTCAATTTAATTCAGGGTTATATGGATTTATTGTTATCCTTAAATCTTCCTTTCTCTGACTCAAAAAAAGCAATTAATCAATTAGAAAAACAAGCAGAACCTCGTTATTTAGTCTATCGTGGTATTGCCGTGGGTTATAAAAATTTAGGTCAACAGGATCAAGCTTTAACCTATACTGAAAAAGCCCTATCTGAAGCTCCTAATCATCCAGAAGTATTATATTTAAAAGCCCAAATATTAGCCGACCAGGGGAAAAAATTAAAAGCAGAAAATCAAACCACAACCCCAACCCAGTTAAAAGAAGCCCAAAAATATTTTACTCAATCTTTGGGTCAATCGGATCAACTTCCTAAACGATTAGTAGCTCAAATCTTTTATGAACAATGCAAAAATTTAAACCGCATTGATAATCAAAGCCGTCCCTGTGATCCTTTGCGAGATACAATTAAAGATACTCAGGGTCTTTGGGGGCCAACTGCCAATCAATTACCAACTTTATAGCCTTTAATTATGGAAGTTTTGTTTAGAGAATGTAATCCTTTTGATATTTGGATTTGGCTGCAATTTCAAACTGTCCCTTCTCGCAGTGAACGGGATTATATTGAGGAAGTGTTTGATTCTTGGTTTCTATTAGGAAAAATGGGAGGATTTAATGCCGAAAATCTACAGGTTCAGGATACGGGAATTGACCTAAGTTATCTCACCTATGATGATGCGGTGGTTGATAATAGTATGATGGCACTGATGCACAATATGGGGGAAATAGAATATGAAGGAGTTTGGGCGCGGTGTTGGTTTGATTTAGGAACCAGTGATGCTTTTGCTCTGGATGTTTTAATTAATACTTTTCGTCAACTTAGTCAGGAGTATGTCACCATTGAAAAAATAATTATTGGCGGTGAAAATGAAGATTGGCCGATTGAAAAAGACATTTATCAATCGAGTGTAGGCGATTATAATTAGTCGTAGGGACGCGCTCAGTCGCGTCTTGATATCCCCCTAATTTTATCTTATGTCTAAATCCAGTAAAATTCGAGTTTTAGCATTAGGATTAATTCAAAATAGCGATCGCATTTTTGTTTCCCAAGACTATGATGCCATTAAACAACAAACCTTCTATCGAGCTTTAGGAGGAGGTATTGATTTTGGAGAATCGAGTCTTGATACGTTAAAGCGAGAATTTCGAGCGGCAATTCAAGCGGAATTAACTAATATTAATTATTTAGGCTGTTTAGAAAATATTTTTGTTTACGACAATGATATACAACACGAATTCATTCAAATCTATCGCTGTGATTTTGTCGATCTGAAATTCTATCAACTCGAAGAACTAAAATTTATCAAAAACAAACGCAAGAAAAAAGCCTTATGGGTTCCCCTAGAACAGTTTAAATCAGGAGAATTAATTCTATTTCCCGAACAGTTTTTACAATATTGTTAGTTCGCTCGTAACTAGATTCTCTCCCCTTTCTGGCTATTATCCAGGGATTCCCTGGATAATAGGTTCTACCTTATTTGGGTAAAATTCCGAGTTGTAAATTCTCGCCAATTTGGTAAATATAAGCATCTTCAATCAAGATTCGATTAACTATGCTATTGGTCATTCGTCTTCCTGATAAGTTGATATTCCAATGTTGTTGATCTTGACTTAAACCCTGAATTAATTCATCATTAGGACTAACAGCGACAATTGCTGTCCAATCAATTTTTAATTCGGGTTCAACTTCGCGAAAAACTGATAGGATATTCTCATAAGTTTTAAGAGGCCCTTGATCATCATAGAGAGGTAAAGCAAGTGTCAAGTGCCATGTTTCCGGTTCTGTCGCATACAGCCACAAAGCCGAATGAACTGATACACCCTTGACCTTGAGATCATCTATTAATCTTTGGCCTTCTTCTATCTCTTGATTTACCAATGTTGCTGTAGCCATTGTAAAACTCCGTGACTAGGATCGGTAATTGCTAAGTAAATATCGTGGGCTTCTTTTTGGTTATGTGTTTGATAACGGCTTTCTTCTGACCATACTTTAATTATTGACCATTGAGTTTTATAGGTTAACTTTAATTGTGCATGAATATCATACCCAGCAAGTTCTGCCAGTTCTTTTAAATCATGGGTGTAAATTTTCCTCACACTTTTTAGGTCAGGAAAATCATATTGCTGAGTTTTTTTAGCGATACAAGCCTTCAAAGCACATTCAATCACATAACCGCTCAGATAGTAAGCACCGGAATATTGGTGATTATCCAAAAGCACTTTTGCTTCTTGAAGTCGAGTTAATGCTAATTCCTGGAAATCCTGTCTATTCAAAAAATTACTATACCTCCAAAAAACTCGCCCTATTAATTATAGAACCCATTTTAAGATCTTTTAAAGTGACCTTTTTCCATCAGCAAGCGAGTAGAGACAAATTAGGGTTAACCCGACCTACCCATAATGACGGATTTCCGAACTAGCACTCGAAACCCTTGAGTGCTAAAGTGGCTTATTGGTGATTAATGATATTGTAAGATGGCTAAAATTGTTTCGTTTGGTGAAGAATCCCGTAGAGCCTTAGAAAAAGGTGTAAATGCCCTAGCCGATGCGGTGCGAGTCACCCTTGGCCCTAAAGGTCGGAATGTCTTATTAGAGAAGAAATTTGGCGCCCCCGAAATCGTCAACGATGGGATTACCGTCGCTAAAGAAATTCAACTGTCCGACCCCCTGGAAAATACAGGCGCCCGACTGATGCAGGAAGTCGCCTCCAAAACCAATGAAGTCGCCGGAGATGGGACAACCACCGCCGCCATTTTAGCCCAAGCGATGATTCGTGAAGGGTTAAAAAACGTCGCAGCAGGGGCTAATCCTGTGGCTCTCAGACGGGGAATGGACAAAATTACTCAAATTTTGGTCGAAGAAATTCAAGCCATTGCTAAACCCGTGGAAGGGGATGCGATCGCTCAAGTCGCCACGATTTCGGCTGGAAATGACCCGGAAATCGGTCAAATGATTTCTCTGGCCATGGAAAAGGTCACGAAAGACGGAGTAATTACCGTTGAAGAATCAAAATCCATCACCACAGAATTAGATGTGGTCGAAGGAATGCAACTCGACCGGGGCTATATTTCCCCCTATTTCATTACCGATAATGAACGGATGGTCGTGGAATTTTCTAACGCCAGAATTCTAATTACCGATAAAAAAATTAGTTCGATTCAAGACTTAGTTGCGGTCTTAGAAAAAATTGCCCGTTCGGGTCAACCTCTGTTAATTATTGCTGAGGATATTGATGGGGAAGCCTTAGCAACTTTGGTGGTGAATAAAGCCAGAGGCGTGTTAAATGTCGCGGCAATTAAAGCCCCAAGTTTTGGTGAACGTCGCAAAGCCTTGTTACAAGATATTGCAGTTCTCACAGGCGGACAATTAATTTCTGAAGAAGTCGGATTAAGCTTAGATACTGTTTCCTTAGAGATGTTAGGAACGGCCAGCAAAATCACTATTGAAAAAGACAATACGATTATTGTTGCCGATAGCACCACTCAATCCGATGTCAAAAAACGGGTTGATCAAATTCGCCGTCAACTCGAAGAAACCGACTCCGAATATGATATGGAAAAACTCCAAGAGCGGATTGCGAAATTAGCTGGAGGAGTGGCTGTGATCAAAGTGGGAGCCGCCACGGAAACAGAAATGAAATCTCGGAAACTGCGGATTGAAGATGCCTTAAATGCAACCAAAGCCGCCGTAGAAGAAGGAATTGTTCCTGGGGGTGGCACGACTTTAATTCATCTAGCTAAAAAAGTTGATGAACTGAAAGCTCAACTGAGTGATGAGGAAAAAATTGGGGCGGGAATTATTGCCAAAGCCCTAGAAGCTCCTTTATTTTATATTGCCAGTAATGCTGGAGCCGAAGGCGCTGTTGTTGTAGAAAATGTCCGCAACACTGAGTTTAATATTGGTTATAATGCCTTAACTGGAACCTATGAAGATTTAATTGCTTCTGGGATTATTGACCCGGCAAAAGTGGTACGTTCTGCCCTACAAAATGCTTCCTCGATTTCAGGCTTAGTATTAACAACTGAAGCCTTAGTTGTGGAAAAACCCGAGAAGAAATCCGCCATGCCTGACATGGATGCCATGGGCGGCATGGGCGGTATGGGCGGTATGGGCGGTATGGGCGGCATGGGTGGCATGGGCGGCATGGGCATGATGTAACCTATCCCCGGCGATTGGAAATCGCGGCTACACAGCCTATTATCCCCGGCGATTAGAAATCGCGGCTACACAGACAAAACCCACCTTCGTGGGTTAAATTTTAGATTAGTCCACGAAGGTGGACTTAGTTTGTGTAGTAGCGAATTATATTCGCCTATTATCCCTTCGTGGGTTAGATTTTAGATTAGCCTATTATCCCCGGCGATTGGAAATCGCAGCTACACAGATAAAACCCAGCTTCGTGAGTTAAACAGGACTTACGCAAAACAACCATATCTAGTAGGGGCGAACGGCCGTTCGCCCCTACAGATGCTGTATAATTGGGTATTCTGCGTAAGTCCTATTAAATTTAGATTAGTCCACGAAGGTGGACTTAGTTTGTGTAGTAGCGAATTATATTCGCCGAACACTTGTAAAACCACATGATTAATTCTGCCTATCAAATTGGGGGAAGTTTAGCTCAAGATGCTCCGACTTATGTGGTTAGAAAGGCGGATTCTGATTTGTATGAGCAGTTGCAACAGGGACATTTTTGTTATGTTTTAAATTCTCGACAAATGGGGAAATCTTCCCTATTAGTTAAAACTCGTTATCGTTTACAACAAGAAGGATTTCAATGTGCGACTTTAGATATGACTCGCATTGGCAGCGAAATGGTAACGGAACAACAATGGTATAAAGGAATTGTCACCGAGTTATGGCGAGGATTTAATCTTTTAGGTAAATTTAATCTAAAAAATTGGTGGAAAGACGAAGAAGATATTTCTGTAATTCAACGTCTGAGTAATTTTATAGAAGATATTTTATTAGTTGAGTTTCCCGATAAAAAATTAATTATTTTTGTTGATGAAATCGATAGTATTTTAAGTTTAAATTTTAAAGTTGATGATTTTTTTGCCTTGGTTCGGTTTTGCTATAATCAACGGGCAATTAATCCTGAATATAACCGCATTAGCTTTGCCTTATTTGGAGTTGCTACCCCTTCAGCTTTGATTTCCGATCGCAGTCGGACTCCTTTTAATATCGGAAAAGCCATTGAATTAGATGGGTTTACTATTAATGAAGTTCAACCTTTAATTAATGGTTTAGAAGCAAAAATCACTAATGCTAAAGCCATCATGGGAGAAATTATATCTTGGACAGGAGGACAACCTTTTTTAACACAAAAACTATGTCAATTAGTGCTTAATTCTACGAAAGAAACAATTCATGAAATATTAACTATTCCCCCCGGAACTGAGGGATTTTGGGTAGAATCCTTAGTGCGATCGCAGATTATTTATAAATGGGAATCTCAAGATGAACCCGAACATTTAAGAACCATTCGTAACCGAATTCAAAATAACCCCTATCACATCGGCAGAATTCTAGGAATCTATCAAGATATTCTTAAAAAGTTGGAAGTTTTAACCGATGATAGTAACGAACAATCAGAACTCATATTATCCGGTTTGGTCATCAAAAAAACTGGGTTTTTACAAGTCAAAAATCGCATTTATCAAGAAGTCTTTGATTTGGACTGGGTTAACCAACAATTAAGTAACCTGCGGCCCTATTCTCAAGCCTTTGATGCCTGGGTAGAATCTAGCCAAAAAGATACCTCGCGATTATTACGAGGACAGGCTTTAAAAGAAGCCAAAAATTGGTCAAGCGATCGCAGTATTAGTGATTTAGATTATCAATTTTTAGCTAAAAGTGAAGAATTAGATCGGCGGGAAGTTCAACAAGCATTAGAAGCTGCCCGAATGCAGGAAGTAGAAGCCCGACTTACCCAAGAAAAACGAACAGCAAAATTGCAAAGGTTTTTACTTATATCTGTTAGTAGTGCCTTAGTAATTGCGATAGTATTAAGTGGAATTAGTTGGTTTCAATATCATCAAGCTAGGGTGAATGAAAACCAGGCAAAAACTAACGAAGTTAAAGCTCTCAATCAATCTGCCGAGTCCTTATTTGCCTTAAATCAAAGGTTTGAAGCCTTAATTCAATCCATGAAAGCCTATCGACAATTGCAAACTCTATCGGATGTGGATACAAAAACTCACCAGAATGTAAAATTAACATTACAAAAAACCGTTTATGGGATTCAAGAATATAATCAACTGTTAGGGCACACCAGTATTATTCATGCGGTAAAATTTAGCCCCAAAGGAGATTTAATTGCCTCTGGAAGTCAGGATAAAACCATTAAACTCTGGAAACCCGATGGCTCACTTTGGAAAACCCTGACCGGACATCAGGATGGAATTGTCAACGTTGCCTTCAGTCCCCGTCAACCCCTTCTCGCCTCAGCTAGTTACGACAAAACTATTAAACTCTGGAATACCAATGATTTATTGGTTAACACCCTAACCGGACATCGGGATGCGGTAATAGCGGTAAGTTTTAGCCCGACGGAGGATAAACTTGTTTCCTCCAGTTTTGATCAAACCATTAAATTATGGACAACAGAGGGGAAACTATTAAAAACCATCGCCGCCCATCCCAACAAAATTAAAACCGTTGTCTTTAGTCCCGATGGTCAGAGATTTGCCTCTGGAAGTGCCGATAATACGGTTAAAATTTGGACATCCGATGGCACACTATTAAAAACCCTGACCGGACATCAGGCTGAAATTATGTCAGTGGCTTGGAGTCCCGATGGTCAAACCCTAGCTTCTGCGAGTCGAGATAAAACGATTAAATTGTGGAGTCGGGAGGGGGAGTTAATCCATACCTTCGGCCCCTTTGAGGATGAAGTATGGGGTGTAACCTTTAGTCGAAAGGGCAAATTATTAGCAGCAGCGATTCGCAATCAACAAATCCAACTCTGGCGGAAAGATCCCACAACTTCCTCGTATAACCCCTATAAAATATTACGGCAACATCAGGCCGAAGTGAGTGATGTTGCCTTCAGTCCCGATGGTCAAACCGTGGCTTCTGCTAGTTGGGATAAAACCGTTAAACTCTCGAAAACCCAATATTCTTTGGTGATGCCATTTATGGGACATCAGGATACGGTTTGGGGCATCGCCTTTAGTCCCGATGGTCAAACTATTGCTTCATCTTCCCTAGATAAAACTATTAAACTGTGGACAAAGAAAGGGCGGTTATTGCAAACCTTAACTGGACATGAGTGGCGAGTGAATCAGGTAGAATTTAGCTCCGATGGTCATTGGTTAGCTTCAACCTCCGATGATGGCACAATTAAACTGTGGAAAAAAACTGATCAGGGACTGTTTTCCCCCCACCCCAATAAAACACCATTGCGACATATGTGGGGGGTTTGGGGCGTAAAGTTTACTCCCGATAATCAATCAATTGTTTCTGGAAGTTGGGATAAAACTGTTAAAATTTGGGGTATTGATGGCAAACTTCGTCAAACCTTTAGCGGTCATCGAGGTCAGGTTTGGAGTATTGCCATTCAGCCAGAGGGTGAATGGATTGCTTCAAGTTCCGATGATAATACAATTAAACTCTGGAAATTCAACGGTCAACTCCTACAAACCTTAACCGGTCATCAAGATGGGATTTGGGGACTGGCTTTGAGTCCCGATGGACAGATTTTAGCCTCCGCCAGTCGAGACGAAACCATAAAATTATGGCGTTGGAGTCCTAGGATTAAATCTTTTATTTATGAAAATACCCTCAAGGGACACACCGCCAACGTGATGGCCGTCGCCTTCAGTCCTGACCAAAAATTATTAGCATCAGCCAGTCAGGATAAAACGATTAAACTTTGGAAACTCGATGGTACTTTAATTAAAAGTTTGAATGGTCATAATGGTGAAGTTTATAATGTTAAATTTAGTCCCGATAGTCAAACTCTGGCTTCCGTGAGTGAAGATAAAACAGTGCTGTTATGGAATTTAGATCAAGTTTTAAACTTGAATGAATTCGCCTATGCTTGTGATTGGATAAAGGATTATTTAAAAACTAATTCCGAGATTAGTTCCGAAGATCGAATATTATGTCAGTAGTCAGGGAACAGGGAATGGGTAATGGGTAATGGGTAATGGGTAATGGGTAATGGGTAATACTTCGACTTCGCTCAGTAACAGGGTAATACTTCGACTTCGCTCAGTAACAGGGTAATGGGTAATGGGTAATTAACGGTCAACAATTAACAATAAAACAAGGTAAAAATAATGATGAAATTATTAGGATTTTTGGCCATTGCAGGAACGTTTCTAAATGTTGCACCTCAGATTAATTCTGTAGCTTCTGTGGTGCCCAATTCTTCAACAGAATTAGCTCATAACTCTAGTCCTACTTCTTCCATTCAAGGCTATTGTTTTTCTATTGCTGATGATAATATGGACTCCATCGCCCGGATTTATATTGATGGGAATAAAGTCACGGGTCGAGTTGAAGCCACCATTCATAATGAGAAGGAATCCTATTATACGTCCTATACTCAAACTTTACAAGGAATGAAAAATGGTAATAAATTAAACCTAAATATTACCACAAAAATTGAGTCAGATACCCAAAAAACTAAGGAAACTTGGACGTTAAATGCAGACTCTTTAAATACGGGACGATTTGTTTATAAAAAACAACCCTGTTTAGTCTCTCAAGTTCGTTTTGCCCCTGGAAAAAACTCAGCAACATTGAGTCAGTCGGTGGTACTAGGAACTCGCAATATCTATTTATTAAAAGCCAACCAAGGGCAAAGAATGGATCTTAAAATTACAGCTTTAGAAAATAACGCTGTTTTTGATGTAATTGCCCCCAATGGGCAGGTTTTGAAAACCGAAGCCACCCAGTCTAGTTTGAAATTGCCCGCCACCGGAAATTATGAAATTATCGTGGGGGGAACTCGGGGAAATGCCAGTTATCAATTAACCGTTAAAATTCAATAATTCCCAGAAAATAAACCGGGTTTTTAACAGTGATTTATTGCTGGTTATCCAGACTACTGCAAAAACCCGGTTTCTGTTTTCTAATCAACGGTTTTATTAGAATTCCAAGCCGATTGATAATAGACTTTTGAACCGTTATCAGGAACAAAATGACAAGACCGATAGGATTTAATAAAACTTTTCCAAATCGGTTCATTAGAAGACCGATAATAGTCACCCAGTAGGGGTTTAATCGCCTCCGTTGCTGTTTTTAAATGATAATGGGGCATATTCAAGAAAATGTGATGAGCAACGTGAGTTCCGATATTATGATGAATGGGATTAATAAATCCATAATCCCGGTCAATGGTAGATAAAGCCCCTTTCAGGAAATACCAATCTTCCCCCCGATACCAGGGAATATCAGCCTCAGTATGATGTAAGTAGGTGACTAAATCCAGCCACATCACAAACACGAAATAGGGCATGAAATAGTATTTCAGGAAAAACACCCATCCAAACTGATAGGTGATCAACCCTAAAAAGCTTACCATTACGATCATCAAAGATGTACTGGTAATAATATCCCATTTTTCGGACTCTTTAAACATAGGGCTACTCGGCAAAAAGTGAGAGCCTTTACGAAGGGGAGAAGAACTTCGGAATAGATAAACCGGATAGGCAACTAAGGGGATATAAAAGGGCAACAGCTTTTCATACCAAACCATCTTATTGAACGTACTTTCCGTTACCGGATGCCAACTTTCATCGGTATCAATATTTCCGGTATTGGCGTGATGGGTTCTGTGGCTGATGCGCCAACCGTGATAGGGAACTAGAATCGGAATATGGGACAAATGGCCAATTAGATTATTTAGCCATTTGATTTTGGAGAAAGACCCATGACCGCAATCATGGCCCACAACAAATAACGCCCAAAACATCGTTCCTTGCATCACCCAAAAAATGGGGAAAAACAGCCAAGAATCGAGTTTATAGGCGATAAAATACAGACCAGCGATGATCGAAATATCAATGAAGAAATAACTCAGAGACTTCCAAACTGAAGGCTCAAAACAGTGGGCGGGAATAGCCGCTTTGATATCTTGGAGAGTAAAGGGTAACTCTGATTTTCTGGTTGCTGAGGCACTAAGAGTGGCCTGGTTAGACTTATTGGGTGATTGCACAGATATTGTGATTGAATCTGAGTGGGTAGTCCCCAGTCGTGTTTTCACCCCAAACTGAATCGCAAATATCCGGGTTGGGGATGTTAACCTAAACTGCGGGTTCTGAACGGAATTTATCTTACCCTGATTATAGCTTAATTTTCGTAACAAATCTTAAATGATCGAAATTATTCGGCCAATCTTGGCCCGAGGTGGGGCTTGGGTGTTCAGGGGAGGGCTAAAGCCCAACAACGTTTTATATTTGGGAATTATTATGACCAATTAGGGTAACTCCCCAAATTGTTCGCGATATTTTGCTAATAGTGTTTCTGCTGCTATTGCTGCTTCTTCGGGAGTGGGGAGGAGTTGACCGTCTGAGGTGAAAAAACGCAATTGGGAGTTATAAAGACCTAAAAATAATTCTAATTGTTGACTCCATAACCATCCTTGAGAATTAGGTTCAAGGGGTTGATATTTACCCTCTACTAAATGAAATCCGGCTAATTCTAAGGTATCAGGATCAAACCAAAAATAATCAAAGGTGCGAAAGTTATCTTGATAGAGTTGTTTCTTTAATCCTTTATCAATTTCTGCGGTGGATGGGGATAAAAGTTCAATAATAATATTAGGATATTTGCCTTCTTCCCATACAACCCAACTCCGGCGAGGTTTTTTTTCTGTATCTAAAACCACAAAGAAATCTGGCCCTCTAAAATGCTCTGATTTTTTTTGATTGGGGCTAAAATAGACTGTGAGATTACCTGTGGCAAAATAATCATTGCGATCGCGCCAATACCAATCAAGGCATTTTAATAAAAGTAGCAGTTGTTGTAAATGTAAGTAACTTTCCAAAGTCGGTTCATCACTCCATAAATTGCTAGGTGGGAAGATAATATTATCAAATTCTTCCGGTTGTTCTAATCTGTGAAGGTTAGCGGGTTCGTGATCAACAATAGACATAAACAGGTTAACCCAATTAGGATAGATATAGTTTAGCGTAAACTTCAATCATTTGTCGAATGGTCAATAGTAAACCCAAAAAGATTGTTTTTTTTACCATTAATTATAATTGAGGAGGAGTTGTTTTCGATAAGGGTTGAATGGCATTTTTTAAAGTTTCCTTGTTTAACTCAATTTTGGGCTTAGGAACAGAACTAATATTAGTTAGCGGTAAACGAGCTAATGCTAATTTTGAAGTTGATGTTTGTTCGGAATCGTTATTAATTAAAATAGCACTATTCAGAATTTCTAACTGAGCATCAACAATATCATCATAGTTTTCATACCAACTAGCGATCGCAATTGACAAAGTTTCAATATCATCGGGTAAGGGTTCAATTAACTCCATTAGATCTTGACGGTGTGAGTTATTAAATAATTGAGGCTGTTCTTCTAACAATTTCAAAAAAGCCTCTAGGTTTTGATGGTAAAAAGACATAGATTAATCTTCCAAATTAATATAAAATTGATTATATCAAATTCCAGGGTAATTTTGTAAACCGACCCCAAAAAAACATTTTTTTTCAGAAAGAAGAATGGCTATTAATAAATTGCGACAAACGATGAGTGAAATCGGTCAAAAAGCCGTTGTAAAAGGATTAACTCCTGAAATTTTAGAAGATATATTAAAATCAGAAATACAGCCCTCACTGGTGTGACCTCTCCCCCTTACCTTACACTTGATGGGTTTGGGGGTTGGGTCATACATTTACAAGGAATAATTAAACAGCCTTGAAGGGATTAAAAAGGGGGGATTTAAGAATATTAAATCTAATGACCCCCCACACTAAAAACAGCCCGTTTGTAGGCTTCGTCAAGCACTTCTGAAAGGGTGGGATGGGTATGAACACAGAATACTAAATCATGGACAGATTGACGGTGATACATGGCATTTGCCGCTTCCTGAATTAAATCAGAAGCATGAAGACCAAAGATATGAACTCCTAAAAGTTCCCCCGTATCTTTACGATAAATCACTTTAGCCATTCCTTCGGTTTCTCCCTCCGCGATCGCTTTAGAATTACCCTTAAAATAGGTTTTTACTGTCGCAATTTCAAAGCCTTCTGTTTGTCCTAATTCCTTCGCAGCAGGTTCAGTTAAACCCACATAACTAATTTCAGGATGGGTAAAAGCCGCCGCCGGAATACTACGATAATCTACAGCGCGAGGACGTCCGCAAATAGTCTCTACAACGGCGACTCCCTGGGCGGATGCGGTATGGGCTAACATCATTTTACCCGTCGCATCTCCAATCGCCCATAAATGGGAAACAGGTTCACCTCCAGACAATACCTCTAAATGATCATTTGTAGGAATAAAACCGCCCCGCATAGGTTCCACATTCACCGATTCTAACCCTAAATTTTTACTCACAGGAATCCGTCCAGTGGCAACCAAACAAGCATCCACTTCTAGGACTTCTTCTACTTCTTTAGTTTTAGTATCGGCTAACTCAATAATAACCGGAGAACCCGGTGTTACTTTTAAAGCTAATTTTCCGACTTTGGTTTCAATATCCCGGGGATTAATTAAAACCCGTTGAGCTAATTTAGCAATATCAGGATCAAAAGTTGGCATTAATTGATCCAAGGCTTCAATCATGGTAACTTCACAACCTAAAGCCGTATAAATATCAGAAAATTCTAATCCGATATAGCCACTTCCAATAATAGCAATCCATTGGGGCAGGGATTCTAATTTAACCGCATCATCACTGGTAAAAACTGTTTTGTGATCAATCGTAATTCCGGGGGGAACAAACGGCACAGAACCGGGGGCTAAAATAATATCTTTAGCGGTAATTGTTTTTTCCCCATTTGCCGTTTCCACCGTTACTTTATTCGACCCGGCAATTTTACCCCAACCTTGGATCACATCAACCCCTAAGCGCTTCAAACTATTGGTCAAGTCACCCCGAAGTTTAGTTACAATATTATCAGCATGGTTGGCAATTTGTTCGCGATCAAAACTGACTTGTCCTAACTGAATCCCCAAATTTTTTAAGTGATGGGTATTATGTAATTCTCTGACTCGTCCCGACGCCGCTAATAGGGCTTTAGAGGGAATACAGCCTCGGTTAACACAAGTTCCCCCCATGTCCGCGGCTTCCACAATTGCGGTTTTTAAGCCACAACCGACGGCGTGGATAGCAGCGCCATGTCCGCCCACTCCCGCACCAATAATCACTAAATCGTAATCCATATTCTGTTACTACTCTATTGGGATTAAAAAATATTACCGTTTTCCCTGTCCCTTGCCAACTCAATCGCCTTTACAAAAGCCAAATTAGTTTGGTCTGCCTCCTACTTTTTGCGGTAAGCTAGACTCGATTACTTCGTTTGTAATAATTATCTTAACATGAAAACCAAATTAGCTACTATTACCATAAGTCTGATTTTATCGGTGATTTTGCCCCTACCCAGTTTTGCCGGAACAGTTTTAGAAGAAATTAAAAGAACCGGAGTTTTAAAAGCAGGAGTTCGACAAGATGCACCGCCATTAGGATTTGTTTCCGCCGATGGAAAGTGGGAAGGATATTGTATTGAATTAATGGATTTATTGGGAGAAAGATTACAAAATCAGCTAAAACTTAGCAAACCCATAGATGTACAATTAATTCCCTCAAATTTGCAAAATCGGGAACAATTAGTCAGGGAAGGAAAAGTTCATTTAGAATGCGGCCCTAATACAATTGTGAGAAATCCAGAATCCGGTATTGCCTATTCTGATCGGTTTTTAGCCACAGGGGTTCATTTATTAGTTCGACCGGATAATCAATCTTATATTCAACCCTCGGGAGCTTTAGAAGCCATTTCCATTGGGGTTTTACCCGCATCCCTAACCCAACAGTTTATTAGCAGTCGTTATTCCTTAGCAAAAGTTGTAGAATACCCAGGAGTTGACGGTCGAAAAAATGCCGCCCAAGATGTGGTTCAAGGTCGTTTAAATGCCTTCGCTAGTGATGGATTATTATTAATTGGAGAAGTGCTCAGAAATCCCGCCATCAAACCTCAAGATTATGCCTTAATTCCCAAGGAACCCTTAACCTGTGAATTTTATGGCATGATTCTTCCCGCCGGAGATATGTCTTGGATTAACACGGTGAATTCTTTGATCTTAGTTGAGGAAACAGTTAATATTTTAACCGGACTCTATGGAAAAGATTCCGAGTATGTAAAAACCCTCGAAGCCGCCCATAATAAATGTTTACAATAAACAGGCAAGATTTCTAACTCAGCCCACCCCACGGTTTAACCTTTAAACGGGTATCCTTGAAAATATCCAGGGATACCTTGATTCTTTTCCCAACTATTGTTTTTTAATCCAAAAAATGCCACACTATTAATACTTCTAAGACTACACCCAGTCTGAGCCAATCGTATGAGCGACATCACTCCCGCCAAAACAGTTCCCGGTAATCCTTCCTCTCCATCTATTCTATTTCTCAATCGCTGTGTTGAGCAGGTATTTACCGACGTTTTAGATCCTAATACGGAGCTATTCCCAACCAATGCTACGATTTTGGCAGACTCCTATGCTGAATTTAAAGTCATTCTTCAGCAAGTTAGACAAAATAACTATCAGCAATTATTACCTACCTTAATTGCCGGATTACAATTTATTTTAGGTCGAGAAGCCTACGAGAATAATGACTTAGAAGCAACTCTTTACCATTATCGCCGCAGTTTAGAATATTGGCCATCGGCTTTAGCTAAAGGCAATTTAGAAATGCTTTCTATGGCAAACCGAGAAACCATTCTACCCAATCGGTTTATCGAACAAATGGGTGGGGTTTTATTCCATCTGGGGTTATGTTTTGCCACCCTGGGTCAGTCCGATGATTCCTCAAAAAACAATCAAAATTTGCAAGAGGCTAGAAACTATTTTGAGAAAAGCTTAGAAATTTTTGAAAAAGTTAATCGCCCCGATTTAATGTCTAAATTCATTGGGGAATTAAGTGCAGTTTTAAAACAATTAGAGGAATGGGAAGCCCTGCAAAAAGCAGCCCAGAAAGCCATTCAGCTACATATTTCCTATGGTTCAGAAACCCAATTAGCAAAGGATTATGGCTTTTTAGCCGAAGCTGCATTACATGAATCTAAATGGGCGCACGCCAATCAATTAGCGGAATTAGCCTTAGCCATTCAAGGTCAATCCGCCTACAGTGACCCGATGAGTACCACCGCAGCTTCTAATAATTCCTATCTTTATTTACTCACCGAATCAAAGCAAGAATTACAACAATGGGAAACAACAGTTGAACAATTAGAAGAAGCCTTAAAAAGAACCAGTCTGGAAAATGACCCCAAGGGTTATCTCAGAATTCTGACTGCACTACATAAACTTTATTTTGATCAAGATTTATATATTCAAGCCTCCCGTTTAAAAGAAGAAAAAATCAAAATAGAATATCAATATGGGTTACGGGCTTTTATTGGCGTTCATACCTTACAAGCCCAATCTAAACCCAATGAAGCACAACAGTCAATTGCTTTAGAAATTGAAAATTCCGACCGTTTAACAGATGTTCAAGCCTTATTTGAACGGATTCAAGACCCCGAACATAAACTGATTATTCTGCACGGCGAGTCCGGGGCGGGTAAAAGTTCATTACTGAATGCAGGAATTGTACCCAAGCTGTTAGAAGAACATTCTCATAATTCTAAAGTTGCTACACCGATTTTACTCAGAATTTATACCGACTGGTTACGGGAACCTAACCCAAAAACCTGGAACTTAAATTCCGTTGTCAATTTACTCAAACGCAATGATCAAAATCAAATTCCAACGGTCTTAATTTTTGATCAATTTGAAGAATTTTTTGTTGTCTGTAAACAGTTAGAACAACGATTACCTTTTTATCAGTTTTTAAAAGAAAGTTTAAGTTTAGATTCAATTACAATTTTACTCTCGTTAAGAAATGATGCTTTACATTATTTATTAGAATGCGATCGTCTCACCCAGTTAGAAGATGTGATTCAAGCCGAAATCCTTTCCAAAAAAGTGCTTTACGGCTTAGAAAACTTTACCTTAAATCAAGCAAAAACTTTAATCCAAAATCAAATTGCCCGGGCTCAATTCAATATAGAGCCTGATCTCATGAATCAATTAATTCAGGATTTAACAGTTAATATTGATCAGATTAGACCCATTGAATTGCAACTGATTGGAACCCAAATCCAATCTAATGATATTCAAACCCTAGAACAATATAAACAGCTTGGAGAGTATCCCAGACAAAAAATGTTAGAGCAGTTTTTGGATGAAATCATTCGAGATTGTAGTGCTAAAAATGAACGGACAGTGATTAAAATTCTCAATGTTTTAACCAATGAACAAGAACATCGTCCCCTAAAAACTAGCAAAGAACTCGCCGAAGAGTTAAATACAGAATTTAGTAAAATTGAACCCCTATTAGCAGTTCTAGTAGAAGAAGGATTAATTTTACATCTCCCAGATATCCCCGATGATCGGTATCAACTTACCCATGATTATTTGGTCGGTTTAATTCGTCAACAAAAAGGAGAACGATTAATTGCTCAATTAGAATTAGAACGGGATCAAGCTCAACGTAAAATTATTGAGGAGAAACCCAATAGTTTTGTGAACCGGGCGATCGCTTCTGTATTTCGTTGGATTAATGCGGATTAGTATGGATAATAGACCCAAAACCGAACAGGAAAAAATGCTGGCGGGAGAATTATATCTCGGCAACGATCCCGAGTTGGTTTTAGGACGTAAACGCGCTTCTAAACTGACTCGTCTATATAACAGTACCACAGAAGATGAGTTAGAAACTCGTCAACTGATTCTCTTGGAATTATTCGATAAAATCGGAAATAATCTGTGTATCATTCCCCCATTTTATTGTGATTATGGCTGTCATATTAAACTGGGGAATAATGTTTATATGAACTTTAATTGTATAATTTTGGACTGCAATTATGTTGAAATTGGGGATAATGTTTTATTAGCCCCTAACGTTCAAATTTATGCCGCCTATCATCCAATTGATCCCAAATTACGCCTAACTGGAAAAGAATTAGCAGCACCAATTAAAATTGGTCATAATGTTTGGATTGGCGGCGGTGCAATTGTCTGTCCAGGGGTAGAAATTGGCGATAACACCACCATCGGTGCAGGAAGTGTGGTGGTTGATAATATTCCCCCTGGGGTTTTAGCAGCCGGGAATCCTTGTCGGGTGATTCGGAATTTATAGCAGGGAATAGGGAATAGGGAATAGGGAACAGGGAATAGGGAATAGGGAACAGGGAACAGGGAACAGGGAACAGGGAACAGGGAACAGGGAACAGGGAACAGGGAACAGGGAACAGGGAACAGGGAATAGGGAATAGGGAATACTTCGACTTCGCTCAGTAACAAGGGAATAGGAAACACTGGAGGAAAATATTTTACTCAGGACTTACGCAGTGACGCTATATGTAGCGTACTAAGGAGTTAGCGATCCCGACAGGCGGCGGTACTGCCATCGTGCTCGTAACTCAAACGAGATCGCTTTAACAGGACAACCTCTTAAAGTCCCCCAATTTTGGGGGATTTAGGGGGCAAATATTGCTGCTTGAGAAATAGTCTCTAAAACTGCCGATCAATCCTTCATAACCTGATCATTCTAAACACTATACATTTCAAGCCATCTAGCCCCCTGGCCCCAACATTGGGGGGAAAATAAATAATTAGGACTTTTTAGGGCGATTGCTATGATCATTGGTATGCGATCGCCTACTTTTGACACGCTATATCTAGCCTGCTTGCGTAAGTCCTGTTACCCCTGGAGTTTCTGGATTAATGGGCTAATTTCTGAATGGGTTCCCACTGGGAAATATCCTGTAATAATGCTTCGTATCCCGCCACATTGGGGTGTAAACCATCGGAACATAACCGAGATTTCCACCAATGTTCGCCCCGATCCAACCAAATTTCTAATAAATCTAAATAGGGAATATCGCGCTCTAAACAGGCCAGACGAGTAGCATCTTTGTAGCGAAATTGATCCGCTAAAGTATAATATAAACAGCCTTGAAAGGGCATTTTACTTTCATCAACCGGAACCATTCCCACAAACAGAACTTGACACATTTTTTGAGCTTGATCTAATAAATGATCTAAGGTAGTTTCAAAATGATTAAATTCCGTGTAATTGCGACCTTGAAAGGATTGTACCCGCGCTGAATCATTTAATCCCACAGAAAAAATACTCATATCCGGTAAACGGTTGCGTAATTCTCCCCGATGGCGCAGTTCTTGTTCCAGGCGATCGCCAACTTGAACCACCCGATTTCCCCGTACCCCCAAATTGTAGAGAATCGGGCCAACGGAATCCGGTGACATCCATTGACGTCGCAGTCGTTCCACCCAACCGCCCCCTTCAGGATCACCAAATCCATAGACGAGACTATCTCCTAAAACCACTACCTTCAGGGGTTGACGTTGGGGAACAACGGACAAATTGGCGAAGTTTGGATTTATCGCTGCTTGCATTGTGCTTGAAAATCCTGATGGATGAACAGTTTACCCCGTCAGAGTTGTAATTTATTTCTACAGGGCGTTCATAAAAGTTAACACCTCAAGGTGCTTTTGACTAGATTCCCTGCCCATATTCCGTAATTTTTGCACTGATTGACCATAAGTTACTTGCAACTGGTATGCTCAATGTGAGTTGTGTTTTCTGACGGCCCAGCGGCATTATGACAGCACTAGGAGCATCTTGGCTCTATGAATTGAACCGAAAAGATAACTAGCCGTGGAATTTTGGCTAAAAGCTGTTTGGATGCTGGGGATGTTCCCTGCTATATATAAACTGAAACTGATTTGCAGGAGGCAACTTGCTAAATGCAAGGCTCTTTAAATGAAATTGATATTCGCAGTCTTTTACAACTGATTGAGCTTGGCCAGAGGACGGGGGAACTCATGGTACAAGCTTACAGTTCATCCTGTGGCACGATGGAAATGGAACGCCATCCCAGTTATCTCACAGGACAGTGTTGGTTAGTATTTTCGTGGAATGGTCGAATTATCTATGCGGGCCAAAGCGAAGGCAGCCTGCAAAGGTTACGGGATTATTTACGGCGCTATCAAGCTGAAACCGTGCTTTCCGAGTTAGAAGTTCCTTCGATCACATCGGTCAATGCTCCAGAATATGGATATTTATGGGTGTTGTTGGAAAATCAGGTGATTACTCCAAACATCGCCCGCAATATTGTTCATTGTATGGTTCAAGAAACTCTATTTGATCTGCTGAGTTTACATCAAGGTGCTTTTATTTTTGAAATGGGATCGGGATTAGCTCCCCAATTAGTGACCCTAGAAATTAGTCCCTTATTAGCCGATATTTTCAAACAAGTTCAAGAATGGAAAAAATTCCATCCCCATATTACTTCCCCGAACCAATGCCCCTTAATCACGGATAGATCAAAATTACAAAAAACAGTCCGACCAAAAGTTTTTGAAAGTCTCAATCAATGGGCTGATGGTCAAACCTCAATTCGTCAAATCTCCCGTTACTTGCACCGAGATATTGTCACAGTGGCAAAAGCTATTTATCCCTTTGTCCAACAGGGACTTGTACAACTTTTAGCCCTGCATCCTGAAAATATTTTTAACCTGCCAGAACCATTGAATGATCGGAGTCGAACTCCGAGAATTGTCTGTATTGATGATGATTTAGTGATTAGAGAAACCGTTGAAATTATTTTAAGAGAACAGGGATATGAAGCGACAGCAATTGGAAATCCATTAAAAGCATTAAGTTTAGTTTTTCAGCTTAAACCCGATTTAATTCTATGTGACATTGCCATGCCTGAATTGAATGGGTATGAAATCTGTGCAATGTTAAGAAATTCTACGGCTTTTCGTCAAACTCCGATCATTATGTTAACAGGAATTGACGGATTTATTGACCGACTCAAAGCTCGGATGGTTCGAGCCACCAACTACCTAACAAAACCCTTTGGAGATGCTGAATTATTAACATTAGTCGAAACCTATATTGGGCCAGGTAAAACAATAGATCCCTCGATTAATGTAGATTTAGAAGATGAATTTATGACCGAGTTAGAAACCCTTTGACCGAAGATCGCCGGGTTGATCCTCTTGTTGAGCCATTGAGTCAAGAAACGGGGCTATCAAGCTCCCGTACTATTCACGTATAATCGAAACAGAATCACGTCTTTTCAGATGCCTAGGTTTTATTACACTCTACGATGAATTTGTAATGCAGCATAAACCCCGTTTCACTTGGACTCTAACCGCCAACCTGACTACAGGTAATTTAGGAGTTTCTAAGGGAGAAGAAAAATGAATACAGTTATGGTTGTCGAAGATAGTGTCACTCAACGGGAGATGATTTGTAGTTTGCTCAAGCAAAATGGGCTACAGGTCAGTATCGCCACCGACGGTGTGGAAGCACTCGAAGAAGTGCAAAAAAAACGCCCCGATTTAATGGTGCTTGATATTGTCATGCCCAGGATGAACGGCTATGAACTCTGTCGTCGCCTTAAATCCGATCCCAAAACCCGCAATATCGCCATCGTGATGTGTTCTTCTAAAGGCGAAGAATTTGACCGTTATTGGGGCATGAAACAAGGGGCAGATGCTTATATAGCTAAACCCTTTCAACCCGAGGAATTAGTCGGAACCGTCAAACAATTACTTAGAGGATAGGTGAAAAATAACCATGGTTGGGAATTCTGATTTTTTAACCGAGCAAGGAACAGACAGTCCAGAATTTCAAGAACTGGCAACCCCCGAAGGCGAGCCGCATCTCCGCTTTTGTGTCCCTTCGGGGGATGAATTTGCTCTTCCGGCCATCGGGATTCGGGAGGTATTATTTCAATCTCCAGACCGCATGACTCCCATTCCTAACGTTTCCCCCCTATTGCTGGGAACCTTCAATCTTAGGGGTCGAGTGATTTGGGTAGCTGATTTAGGCCAATTTTTGGGGGATTCAACTCCCCTGAATACGGATCGAACCGAGATCCATGTGATTGCCGTTGAAGATCAAGACATTATATTAGGATTAGCAGTTGATCAAGTCAATGACATGGCATGGCTTGACCCTGATAAAATGCAAATGCCCACCCAAGTCAGCGATAGTATGGCTCCTTTTATCAAAGGAGAGTGGCAAGTTGGAAAGGATAACAGCGTCCTGCGACTTTTAGACCAAATAGCAATTCTGCGATCGGCTCGTTGGGCAACTTGACCATTCACAGACCGGGTTCATCCCATAACCGTTGAGGAAACCCACTATCAACTGATTATAAAACTGTTTAAGCTAAAGCGTCTAAATCGGGAAACCAAAGACCCTCAAAGCGAGGTTTTTTCACCCTAGGGTGAAACGTTCAATCCCAACTCACCCAGCCCAAGTTATGGATTATTAGAAAATCTACTACAGACCTGGTTACACCGTTATAATCCGGGTTCTTACATTGAAATCTTAACTATTAAGCACAAGCAACACTAAACGTTAAAGTCAAAAGGGGAATCGCTCATGGCAACAAGTACAGACTTCCTACAAGAGTATCAGCAGACCGAGGAAGCATACTGTCAGGGGAATTACGAACAAGCAGCGGCGTTGGTTTATCAACTGCTCGCAGAATATCCAGAAAATCCATCGGCCCGTCTTCTCTGTGGTCATATCTATGGCTATGGGTTGCAACAGTATGATGTCGCCCGTGAGCAATATGAGGCGGTGATCAACTTGACCCATGACTCCGAATTACTCGAACAAGCCCATCAAGCCTTAGCCGATACAGACCAATATTTACTCGACTCTCCTCCAAATAGTTTCGATGATTCTCCCCTGGATAGTTTGGATGATAACCCCGATTCCCAAGCAATTTTTAAGGCTTTGGTGGACGAAGACATCGATGGCGAGGAAATGGATTTCACCCAAGATTTAGACTGGCTCTCAGAAGAAAGCAATGGTTCAACCAATGGCACATCCTCCCCTGATTCTGATTTAGACTTAGGATCTGTGAATGGCAATTCCACTCACTCCCGCGATAATCAGGGCATGAATGGGTCAAACCAGGGGGAAGATCTCAACGATTTTAATGATTTGCCCGATGATCACTTTGATTTCCCAGAGTTAAACGATGCTGACTTGGATGTATCGGCTTCTGATCTGGATATGTCCATGGGTTTAGAGTTCGAGTATTTAGAAGATGAATCCGAGCCTTTACATTCCAATGGCAGTCAATCCTCCCCAAGCTTTACCCATGATAATCCCTTTGCTCCTGGGGGTGACCTCGAGGAAGGAACAGAAATTTTAAACCCCCTAGACTCGGAAAATTCTTTCACCGAATTAGAGGCCGATCCGTTTACACTGGAAGAAGATGAACCCCTGCCTGCTCCAAAAGTTGCCACCGAGGAATCGAGTGCCAGTGATCTTGAACAGTTAAGTGGGGATTTATTTTCCGACGACGATGATTTATTGGAAAATTGGCTGGATTCCCCAACCCCAGACTCGGAAGATGAACCCGAGCCAGTCCACTCCCCCGAAGCCCTGAATGGATCATCCTCAGATTATTTATCTCAACCGACTGAGTTCCTGGACTTCGAGAGCTTGGATGATGATGAAATTGGGGACTTAAACAATCCAGACGCCCAGGAATCCTACTCGAGAGATCAAAGACAATTTAACGGTGCTAGTGATCAGTCCCCTCCTTTGGCCGATACAGGGGTTACGACTTCCTCAAGTTTTGAAGCAGAACTCGATGATATTTTTGCACCGCTAGAAGATGCAGCCAATTCTGCCCAGGAGTTTGTTAGTCATGAACCCCCATCCCAGAATGGGTTTGTGCCTGCACAAGAAACGCCACTGTTTCAGGAAGATGAGTTCGACGACCCCGATCTGGATTTAGCATTTAGTTTTCCTGATGAACCCTTCGTTGATGATGCCGATGATTCCGCTCCTTTACCCCCGGACATTCCTAACATGACGGCTAACTATAGGTTCACAGAGACTGAAGAAAGCAACGAAGAAGAAACACTATTAACCAATAATGCGGCTAATGATGCCTATTTTTCCGATACCAACGACTCTGGCCCCCTCTCGGGTCTAAATGGTGCTTTCAGTTCCAATTATGTCGATGGGGAAGACGATGAAGAACCCGATGATGGGGTTTTTGATTCGACGGATATTCCCAACAGTTTTGATCTTGATCCTTTAGAGGATGAAGATACCTTTGGAGATTCCTTTGATGTGACGGCGGGACTCCATTACACCCAAGACCGTTCCCCCAATGGCAAGGGGACAAGCGAAACCCCCAATGATTTCCTCGAGGATTTTGAAGAATTTGATGATATTGGGGATTTTGGAATCACCCAAAGTGGTGATCAGGATCTGTACGTTGATTCAGATTTTAGTAACGTCGATAGTAAATTTGGGAGCAACACCAGCACTAACACCCTCGATAGTGATAGTTCAGCCATTCAGGATGATGATATTTTCAATACAGCTTACGCCGCATCGGCTGTAACGACCCTAGGCCCCGATGGGGTGGATGCCATGGATACGATAGTGACCACGGATCAACAAGGGGCATTCTCGTTCTTAGAAAATGCTTCCTTGAACCGTAAAACCCTATATATGGCGATGGGGACGGGACTGGTAACTTTGATTTTAGTGGCAACTGCTACCAATGTTGCCACTCGTACCGCTTCCTTGAATAATAAATCTGAAGTTGTGGATTATCTGCGAGGCACCGGATGGCTGCTGACCACGGTAGCTGGAGCAACCAGTTTTCTGGCGACCTGGGGATTGGGTCGGATCAGTGCCCAACAAATTGCTAAAGCCACAGAGGATTTACAAGCTCAGTTCGATGCCATTAGTAAAGGGAACTTAGACGCCCGGGCTACGGTTTTTGCAGAGGATGAGTTTGGGAAAATGTCTTCTAAATTCAACCATGCGGCCCAATTTATTCAAAGTATTACCCGAGAAGCGCAACGCAAGGCTAAGGAACAGGAAGACGCTAGGGATGATTTACACCGTCAGGTGATTCGGCTCTTAGATGATGTGGAAGGGGCAGCCCGAGGAGATTTAACCGTAACCGCCGAAGTGACCGCGAACGTTTTAGGGGCGGTGGCCGACTCCTTTAACTTGACCATTCAAAACCTGCGGGAAATTGTGGTACAGGTGAAACAAGCCGCCCGTCAGGTGAGTAAGGGAGCTACCGATAGTGCGACCTTTGCTAAGGATGTGGCCGGGGATGCTTTCCGTCAGGCCGAGGAATTGGCAGCCACCTTGAACTCGGTGCAGGTACTGACCGATGCAATTCAACGGGTGGCTGAAAGTGCTCGGGAAGCTGAAGAAGTGGCTCGGTCGGCGGCCGCCTTGGCTACAAAAGGCGGGGAAGCGGTACAAATGACCGTGGCAGGGATTCTGAAAATTCGAGAAACCGTAGCAGAAACCAGCCGAGAAGTCAAGCGTTTGGGGGAATCTTCCCAAGAAATTTCTAAAATTGTGGGGCTGATTTCTCAAATTGCCTCCCGGACTAACTTACTGGCTTTAAACGCTAGTATTGAGGCAGCCCGGGCTGGAGAGGCGGGTAAGGGATTTGCGATCGTTGCCGATGAAGTCCGACAGTTGGCAGATAAGTCGGCGAAATCCTTAAAGGATATCGAACAAATCGTCATGCAAATTCAAAGCCAGACTAACACGGTGATGATGGCGATGTCCCAAGGTCATCAACAGGTGATTGAGGGGACTCGTCTGGCCGAACAGGCTAAACGAGCCCTGGATGATATTATTCAGGTGACAAACCGGATTGACGTTCTAGTCCGTTCGATTACGGCGGATACCGTTGAACAAAACGAAACCGCCCGCGCCGTCGCCCAGGTGATGCGAGCGGTGGAACATAGTGCCCAAGAAACTTCTACCGAAGCCCAAAAGGTATCTAGTGCCTTAACTAAACTGGTGGGCGTGGCGCGAGACTTGCTGACATCGGTGGAACGCTTCCGCGTTGATTCGTCGGAGAAGGGTTAGGGAGTAGGGCAGGGGGAGTAGGGGAGCAGGGGAGGCAGGGGAGGCAGGGGGAGCAGGGGAGGCAGGGGAGGAGGTTTTGATAAGTAATGGCTAATAATTAACTGATTACTGATAACTGATAACTAATTAATGATATGCAACTTGAACAGCAACAACGGATTATGGGCTATTTTATTGAGGAGGCGAAAGACCACCTCAATACGATTGAACAGGGATTGCTCAATCTACAAACTACGATTGAAGATCCAGAATTGCTCAATGAAGTGTTCCGAGCGGCTCACTCGGTTAAGGGCGGGGCGGCGATGTTGGGACTCAATAGTATTCAACAGACGGCTCACCGTTTAGAAGATAGTTTTAAAATTCTCAAAGATAACCGTCTTCCGAGTCAATTTATTGATCAACAATTAGAATCATTATTTTTACAGGTTTTTGATACATTACAAGCCTTAATTGATCAATTATCTGGGCCCTATGGTTTAACAGAAGAAGCTGCCAGTGCGATTTTACAGGACGTCGAGCCGGTTTTTGAAGCCTTAAATTATCATATTAAAAATGTTGTACAACAACAGGGGACAAAACGAACCTCTGAAGCAGCCACCCGTCCGGTGGGAACGACCGCACCCCGGAGTCCGGCGGCCGTTGTCTCATCGGTGGCAAACGAACCTCCGAGTAGTGCCAGGGACTTAGTATTTCGGAGTGATGTTCCTGAACGTCTGCGGGAAATGTTGCAGCAGTTCAAACAGTCAGAAACCCCCAAAACTCGTAAAGGGTTAATCGAAACCTGTCAAAGTTTGGCTCGGGCGGGGGAACTCTTTGATTTGCCCCATTGGGTTAAATTTATCGAGACCATAGAAGCAGCAATTGCTAATTCCGATAATACTTATCGGAGTCTGGCTCCGATTGTGATTAAATCTATTAAAGAAGCCCAAGAACTGGTTTTAGTGAATCGGGAGGCTGAAATTGTTGTAACAGAAGTAATTAAAAAACTGTTACCCAAAACATCTAAAAAATCGCAATCCTCATCGACCTTGGCTCCATCTCGCGAAAGCCCCCCCAGAGAATCTAAACCCTCTAAAAATGTGGCTAAAGGTTTGTTAAATGAGGCAGAAAAAACCAAAAAACCCGCCAAAAGTAAGCAAGAAACTCCTAAAACCGCAAATAAAACGAATCCTTTATCAGATGTAAATTGGTCAGATTCGGTCACGAACCCCAGTAATACACCCCCTACCCGTTTACAGAACGGCCCAGAAATTACCACCGAAGAATATAACAGTCTCAGAGACTTATTTGAAGGTTTAGACCAATGGGAAAACGAGCTACCAGAAGAAGTCGCCCCGTCAACTTCGCCATCCTGGGAAACCGAAACAGACTCTATGTCCGGGGACTTTTTTGATTTTGATTTGTTGGGGGATGGAAAATCGGAGGACAATCAACCCACAACCTCTACTCCCTCCCAAACCCAGAAGGGAAAAACCCAACAAAAGCCAGGTTCAAAGACTTCTGGGAGCGATGACGATCTGGGAAGTTTCTTTGATCACCTTAGCGATGGGGAATCGGTTATGCCAGAAACAGGAAACTCCACCCAGCCCGCGAAGGTAGAAAAACAACAACAAACAAAACAACATGACCCTGTAGAAAGTTATGTGGATTTATTCGATGAGTTATTAGCGATTAATCCCCAAGAGGCCTTACCCTCGGCTAATTCTGCTTCAACTTCCCCGGCTCAAATTGCCGAGCTACTCGAAGATGCAGAAAATTTAGATGATCTGTTTGACCAGTTTGATCCCCAAATTCAATCGGGTCTGGAAATGGCCAGTGGTAGTTACGATCAGATAAACGGTCAAGAAGATTGGTTTGAAGAACTTTTACAAGGGGAACTCGAAGAAGCGACGGAGGCGACCAGGGATGAGCCAAGTCCTCCTCAACTCCCCCAAATATCCCCAAAATTAGAACCTGTAGCGACGGTGCAACCTGCCCTAGAACTGCCGGAGGATGATTTTGCTAGTTTGGATGCTTTGCTCAATTTAGAAGGGGTAGACAGTCAACCAGCAGCCGCAGAAACGACGGTTGAAGATGAGGATTTCTTGAATTTAGATGAACTGCTCCATACCCCCGTGGCTGAACCATTGACACCCGATCCTGCTAAAAATATTAAGTCCCAGACCGCCCGCAAAGCCGTTAACACAGAATCACAACTGTCGGAGGAGGATTCGGAATTTAATGATTTAATCCGATTAATTGAAGATGCTCCTCCTCGATCTCGAAACACTACTCCTGCTAGGGGGACATTTGCTAAACCCATTGCTGAACAAATTGTCAAGGTTCCGGTGAAACAACTGGATGGTCTGAGTAACTTGATGGGGGAACTGGTCGTTAACCGCAACAGTTTGGAACAAGACCAAGAACGGATGCGACAGTTTTTGGATAATTTGCTGCATCAGGTTTCTTTGTTGGGAGATGTGGGTCAACGGATGCAGGATTTTTATGAGCGATCGCTCTTGGAAATTTCCCTACTGTCCCACCGCCGTAAACCCTTCTGGTTTTCAGACAGTGCCTCGATTCATGATGATGATCCGAATAATGAGTTAGATTCAACGGAACTGGATCGGTTTACGCCCTTCCATACCCTGTCCCAAGAGATTATCGAGTTAATTGTGCGGGTACGGGAGTCTAGTGCGGATATTGGATTTTTAGTCGAAGAAGCCGACCAAGTAACCCGGGAATTGCGACGGATCACAACGGCCTTGCAAGAAGGGTTAAATCGCTCCCGGATGGAACCGTTTGGCAGTGAGGCGGACGCCCTGAAACGTCCCGTGCGGGATATTTCGATTAAGTGTGGGAAACAGGCGGAGTTATTTGTGGAGGGTCGAGATACCCTAATTGACAAAATGTTACTGGGTAAACTCCATGATCCTTTGATTCATTTAGTTAATAATGCGATTACTCATGGGATTGAAACGGCCGATGTGCGGACGGCATCGGGGAAATCGGCGGTGGGCAGAATTTCGATTCGGGTATTTCACCAAGGAAACCAAACGATTATTGCGGTTTCCGATGATGGGGGTGGTATTGACGTCAATCGGGTGAAAAATAAGGCGATTCAGAAAGGGATCATTACGGAGAGTGACGCTGAAAGCATGAGTAACTCCGAAATTTATGATCTGTTATTCTTGCCTAACTTTAGTACCAAGGATGTGGCCGATGAATTCGCCGGTCGCGGGGTGGGGATGGATGTGGTGCGTACCAGTTTAACCGATATTCGGGGCGGGATTACCACGGATTCTACCCTGGGGAAAGGGACGACGTTCACGATTCGTTTACCCTTAAATATGAGTATTTCCCGGGCCTTGGCCTGTGTGAGCGATCGGGTGCGGATTGCCTTTCCGATGGATGGGGTAGAAGACATGATTGATGTTCCTCGGGAGCAAATTCGCACGGAGTCCGACGGGGGTAAGGTTTTGGAATGGCGGGGGACGATGTTACCTTTACGTCATTTGCGGGAACTGTTGACCTATCATCGCCATTTGGGTCGGGGGAATGTCTATGGTTCGAGTGCTGAGGAAGACATGGTTTCGGTGATTGTCCTGCGGTCTTCTAATAGTTATTTGGCGGTGCAGGTGGATCAGGTGTTGATTGAACAGGAAATTGTGATCAAACCCTTGGAAGGGCCAGTGCCGAAACCGATTGGGATTGCGGGGGCGACGGTGTTAGGGGATGGTCAAATTGTGGCGATCGCCGATGTCCTGGAACTGATTGATTTGGCCATGGGCCGGATTCGTCGGGATGCTTCGGGCAAAATTTGGCAAATGGGAGATGCCACGGCCCAACCCCAGGTTCAGAAGTCTGAACCGACGGTGTTAATTGTGGATGATTCGATTACGGTGCGATCGCTGCTCTCGATTACATTTGAAAAATCGGGTTATCGTGTGGAAGAAGCCCGGGATGGTAAGGAAGCCTGGGAAAAACTGAAATCGGGTTTACCCTGCGATATTGTCTTCTGTGATATTGAAATGCCTCGGATGGATGGGTTGGAGTTGTTATCTCGGATGCAAAAAGATCCTCTGTTAACGAATTTACCCATTGCCATGTTGACGTCTCGTGGTGCGGATCGTCACCGTCAAATGGCGTTTAATTTGGGGGCGCGGGGTTACTTTACTAAACCTTATCTGGAGGAGCAATTATTGGAAGCAGCCGTACGAATGTTAAATGGTGAAGTGGTAGGAAATACGGTGACTATTACCGGGTAGTTTTCAGGTTCCTTGACTTAACCAGGCGATCGCACTTCTGATCCACTCATCGGAATTGGTTTGTTTGGCTAGGCTAGAATCTTGACTAATCACTTGTAAGGCTTGCATGACTTCGGCTCCGGTGTAACCCAGGGCCAGTAAGGTCATTTCGACTTCCTCTTGAATTTGGGGGGAAATGCCGGAGGGGACAGAGGAAAGCATTCCCGCTTGTTGTCGCCATTCCGAGAGTTTGGTTTTCAGTTCTAGGGCGATGCGTTCTGCGGTTTTGCTCCCGACACCGGGGGTTTTGGCTAAAACTCGAGTATTGCCGCCCACAATCGCTTGAATTAGATCTTGGAGTCCCAGGGTATCTAAAAGGGCGATCGCCAGTTGAGTTCCGATACCACTAACGCTAATTAATTGGCGAAACAAATCCCGTTCTGCCATGGTAGAAAAACCATATAAAACCATTTGATCTTCGCGCACTTGTAAATGGGTAAAAATCTGCACTGATTCCCCAACGGCTGGTAATTCTCCTCTCATTTTAGGTAAAATTTGCACTTCATACCCAATATTATTAACCTCGATTAATAGGGTAATTCGATTTCCATTTCCTTTTTGCAGATCGGCAACGTTCCCCTTGAGATAACCCATCATATAGAAAATTAAAATAGTTGAAAGTGTTATAATTATTATACCATTATTTTCATTAATTATAAAAGCATTAACATCATGGGAAAACAATCTAAACTCAAACACAAAAGACAGGATTTAAAAAATCATCCTCCTGAAATTTTACCGGAAAATAATCATCAAGATCCGACTCATTTTGTAGAGACAATGGAAAAACAAGGCTATCAGTTGAAAAAAACAAATTCTTGTCCAGATATTCCCAAATCAGACGACGGAAAACCCAAAATTTGATCATAATATCAAAAACTCTAGCAATCCGCGCCGAGGTTATAAAATTTCAATACTGACATGAAAGAGCCAGAAATATTAATCCTGTTCCCTGTTCCCTTTTAATCAGAAATAATGATAATCACCCCATTAAGGGAATGATCAAGTTAGAATATTCTTGGGTTAGTGATAACTTAATTAGGTGGTAACTATGAGTCAAAGATCTCAAGCAGACGCAATCATTCGTACTCATGTTTTGTGGGCAATGGGAGGGGGCTTAATTCCCTTACCCTTGGTTGATTTTGCGGCGGTAACGGCAATTCAATTAGAAATGCTACAGCAATTAGCCCGTTTGTATCAAGTTAACTATTCAGAAAGTACCGGAAAAGCCTTTGTTTCTGCCTTAACGGGAACCACTATTGCCCGTTTAGGGGCGAGTTTTGTTAAAGCCATTCCGGGAATTGGAACAATTATAGGCGGTGCCTCCATGTCCTTGACTTCCGGCGCTTCGACCTATGCCCTGGGACAAGTTGCTATCAATCATTTTTCTAACTCAGGAACTTTAAATAATTTCGTTGAAGACCAACTTAAAACCGCTTATGATAGTGCTTTTCAACAGGGAAAATCCTATGTTTCTGATTTAGAAAAGGAAAAAGATGAAGCGGGAGACATCTATCAAGCCATAGAAAAGCTAGGAAAACTAAAATCCCAAGGAATTTTAACCGACGAAGAATTTCAAGCCAAGAAAAAAGAATTACTAGAAAGACTTTAGATCAGTTATCAGTGTAGAGACGTGCCATGGCGCGTCTCTCTACCAGTTATTAGTCTAATAACTGATAACTGATGACTGATTATTGATCACTGATTACTGATTTTCCCGCCAGCCATCCGGTTGTCCAAGCGCTTTGAAAATTAAATCCTCCGGTAACACCATCAATATCGAGGATTTCTCCGGCTAAATATAACCCAGGACAGCAACGACTTTCCATAGTTTTAAAATCAACTTCTTTTAAGTTTACCCCGCCGCAGGTGACAAATTCTTCCTTAAAAACGCCCTTTCCATTAATATTATAACTTCCTTGGGTTAATTCTTGAATCAGTTGATTGAGGGATTTATTAGAAATTTCTGACCAGCGTTTTTCCTCATTAATGCCAACATAATCAACCAATTGTTTCCACAGACGACGGGGTAAATCAACGGGACAATTAGCCGAAATTAATCGATTGGGAAATTGTGATTTTAAGGTGAATAATTTTTCCTTTAACTCTTCGGGATTTTCCTGGGGAAGCCAATTAATTTGCAGGGGGGATTTATAATTACAATCATATAAAACCCTCGCCCCCCAAGCCGATAATTTTAAAATTGCTGGCCCACTTAATCCCCAATGGGTAATTAATAAAGGCCCGGTTTGTTCTAATTTTGCTTGGGGGAGTTTAACCCGTGCCGAATTAACAGAAACTCCGGCTAAATATTCTAGTCGTTTGTCTTTAAGATTAAAGGTAAATAAAGAGGGAACGGGCTGAATAATTGTATGTCCTAAAGATTTAGCAAATTTATAACCCGAGGGGTTACTTCCTGTTGCTAATAAAAGCCGATCTGCTTCTAAAATTTCCCCTGATTTTAGTTGAACTTTAAAAGCATGGGAATTAGAATTATTGTAGGAAATAGAAGCCACAGCAGCTTGAGTTTTAATCCTGACTCCCGCCTGTTCTGCGACCCGAATTAAACAGTTAACAATCGTAGCAGAATCGTCTGTGATCGGGAACATTCGCCCGTCCGATTCTATTTTTAATTTGACCCCGTGACTCGCAAACCATTCAACGGTATTTTTAGCTTGAAATCGACTAAAAGCACCCCGTAAAGCCTTACTTCCCCGGGGGTAATTCTGTACAAATTGAGTCGCTTCAAAACAAGCATGGGTGACATTACACCGTCCCCCCCCAGAAATCCTGACTTTAGCTAGGGTTTGTTGTCCAGCTTCGAGTAAAATTACTTGAGTCTGGGGATGGTGATTTGCACAGGAAATAGCCCCAAAAAAACCCGCCGCCCCTCCCCCAATCACGATGACTTTTAAAGGCTGTATACTAGACAAATTAACCCTCTATTCTTCTGGTTGAAATTCTTTTTTTTCAACGCTACAAAGTGGACAAATCCAGTCTTCCGGGATATCTTCAAAGGGTGTACCTGGATCAATCCCGCCATCTAAATCACCGTATTCGGGATCGTAGGTATAGCCACAGGTTGTACAAACATACTTTTTCATTGAGAGCCACCCATGAATTACTAAATCAATAGTGTACATTTTTTTGACTCAATTTTCTCGAATTCATACAAAGATTTGTAAACCTTAACTGCCATGAATAACCCTTTCAATTTTAAACTAGAATTTGCCTCATTTTTCCCCTATTTGCATCCGCTTTTAACCCCAAATTTCCCCCTTTGTCTGTGGACTGGAAATTTATCTCAACCGGAAATTTGCTTAACCTTTGATGATGGGCCCCACCCCGAATATACTTTAGAATTACTCAAGGTTTTAGAACAGTTTCAGGTTACAGCGAGTTTTTTTTGGTTAGGACAATGGGTGGAAAAATATCCTAAAATTGCTCAAGCGGTCTATCAACAAGGTCATTGGATCGGGTTACATGGTTATCAACATGATTCCTTTCCTTTTTTAACAGAAATTGCCTTAAAACAAAGCTTAGAAAGAACTAAAATGGCTATTTTTAATGCTTGTGGTCTGGAACCGGAATTAATCTCGGATGTTCGTCCCCCTAACGGCGTATTTTTACCTCGAACTTTAGATTTATTAACAAACTGGGGATATCGTCCGGTGATGTGGAGTGTTGTCCCTGAAGATTGGGTACATCCTGGGGTTAAAGTTGTTACCCATCGAGTGATGAAACAAACAAAAAATGGGTCAATTATTGTGCTTCATGATGGCTACTTTGGAGGAAAAGATGTGGCAAAAACAGCCCAAGAAATTATTCCTAAATTATTAGAACAGGGCTATGAATTTGTAACAATTTCTAAATTTTGGCAGTCGGCAAAATCGATGATATAATTAATAATGTTAGGATTTTAATTTTAGTTTATCCAATCAGATCATGGTGCTAAAACCGGAAACCGATTCCGCCACGGGTTTACTTCGCTTAGTCGGAGATAATACCGCCGAAGACGTGAGATTTTTCCCAGGAGAATTGGGCGTATTTCAGTTAGATGCTTTTTTATTAGGAGGAGATGATACGGTTCGTGGGTCATCCGATTCTGAATTAATTTATGGTAATTCGGACAATGATCAATTATTCGGAGAAGGGGGAAATGATACCCTATTTGGCGGGGTTGGAGACGATCAAATTATAGGAAATCAAGACAATGATCTGTTATTTGGAGAAGCAGGAAATGATCGATTTGTGGGATTTGTAGATCCCGATAATCCCAGTCAATTATCGGGGGTTGAAGGTAATGATACTATTTATGCTGGGTCAGGAAATGATCAAGTTCGTGAGGGTCAAGGAGAGGATTGGATCTTCGGAGGACAGGGTAATGATGAACTCAGAGCAGGGGGTGATAATGATTGGGTAGAAGGTAATGATGGGGATGATTTTATCGGGGGAGAAGATGGAAATGATACGGTTTTTGGAGGGAATGGAAATGATCAAGTTCGAGGGGATGGGGGGAGTGATTTAGTAATAGGAAATGCTGGAGATGATCAGCTATCTGGAGGCGAGGAAAATGATACTTTAATTGGGGGTCAAGGGAATGATCAAATTATTGGAGATGCTGGAGATGATTGGCTTTCTGGGAATAGGGGAAATGATAGCTTAATTGGGGGAGAAGGGAAAGATATTTTTGTTTTAGATAGTAATAATTTAAGTAATAATCTGGAATTATCGGATTTGATTGTAGACTTTGAACCCGGGGAAGATATTATTCTTTTAACTGGAGATTTGGGGTTTGATGATTTAACTCTTACACCTGATCCCAGAACTGAGAATAGTACAATTTTAGAAGCTAAATCTGGGGAAATTGTCGCGGTTTTACAAAGCATTAAACCAGATCAAATTACTCGTCCTAATTTTATTATTCCCGGGTCTATTGCCTTCAGTTCTGAACAATTTGCAGTAAATGAAAATGGAACTCCCATTAATCCGATTACGGTAGTTAGAAACAGTGGAAATGATGGAGAAATTAGCGTTACTGTTGTCCCGGTTTCCACACCCTTCACTCCCACGGGAAATCAAGTTGATACCACGCCTATTATTGTTAATTTTGCTAACGGGGATATTGAACCTAAAATTATTAATATTCCCATTGTTAATAATAACGTCCCTAATTATTCAGCTAACTTACTTTTAACCTTAGAAAATCCCACTAATTTTGCTCAAATTACTGCCCCTAATCAAGCAATTTTAGATATTATAGATGATGAAATTCCTCCTGCTGCATTAGCAAGTTTAGTTAATCCCATTCCTGAAACTAATGCTCAATTTGGTTCCCGTTTATCGGGGTTAGGAAGTAATTTTGTCGCCGTCACCGCCCCCGGTCAAACTAATAATCAAGGCATTGCCTATTTATTTGATCTCACCTTGCAACAACCCACCTTAACCTTTAGTAACCCTTCTCCCTCGGCGGGAACTTCAAAATTTGGTCAATCCGTGGCTACAACTTCAAGAGATAATATTATTATTGGCGCGCCTCAAGATAGTAGTTTATTCCCTAATTCTGGGGCAGTTTATGGCTTTAGTACCGCCACCGGAACGCCCTATTTAACTATTAATAATCCCAACCCCAAGGTGTTTGATTTATTTGGCTATGCCGTTGCTAGTTTAGGTAATAATATTATTGTCGGTGCTCCTAATGATTCCGCCGTAGGTATCGCCTATTTATTCGATGGCAATACGGGTCAACTGTTGCAAACTTTTTTAAATCCCAACCCTCAAGTTAACGATTTTTTTGGGGCGTCTGTTGCTGGGGTAGGCGGAGATAGGGTATTAATTAGTTCACCGGCTAGTTTAACCCCAACCGAGGGACAAAAACCCGGTGAAGCCTATATTTTTGATAGTGTAACCGGACAGCTTTTACAAACCTTTAGAAATCCCAATCCTGGGTTAGATAATTTTGGCTATTCCGTCGCCTGGACAGGAATTGGTCGAGATATTTTAATCGGTGCGCCAGGAGACGACCAAGGGGCAAATGATGGGGGAATTGCCTTTTTATTCGATGGGATTACGGGAGCGGTTTTACAACGTTATAATGCTCCTAAAGTGGAGGAATTTAATCAATTTGGTCAAGCCTTAGCTTTGATGGGAAATGACGTTTTGATTGGTTCTCCGGGCTACGGATTAGGAAATTCAGGGGGAACATTCCGCTATGAATTAAGAACCGGAAATTTAGTGCAGAATTATTTAAGTCCGGTTACGGATAATGCCGATACTGACTTGAATTTTGGAACATCTGTTGCTAGTGTGGGTAATCTCGTCTTAGTGGGTGTTCCTGATTTGGATATCACCTTACCCAGTGCAGGTGCTGTTTTTCAATTCATTTAAAAAAGGAAAATTATGAAATCTAAAATTGTGTCCTATTTTAAGTCTGGAAAATCAATCGCTTTTTTACCTCTAAAATGGATTTCTAATCGGTCTTCTTTTAAGTTGTTTTTTATTGTAGCTTTAGGCATTATTGTTACGCATAAATATTTACCCTTGGTCAATGTCATTGCTGCCGAAAATTCTCGAGATTTTTCAGATATTAAAGGTCATTGGGCGCAAAACTGTATTGAGAGTTTGGCTCAAAAAAATATTGTTAAAGGTTATTATGAAGATGATACCTTTCGCCCCGATAGTCCGGTTACTCGGGCTGAATTTGCGGCAATTTTAAATCAAGCTTTTCCTAAAATTCCTCGAGGTGAAAAAGCTATTAGTTTTGTCGATGTCCCCACGGATTTTTGGGCTCACAATGCCATTCAATCGGTGAATCAAAAAGGGTTTATGTCAGGATATTTAGGCAGTGTTTTTAATCCTTTATTAAATATTCCTAGGGTACAGGCTTTCGTAGCCGTTGTTAATGGTTTAGAGTATAAATCCAGCCAAGTTTCGCCACAACAATTAACCAGACTTTTTGATGATACTGCTGATATTCCTGAATATGGAAAACAAGCGATCGCAACTGCAACGGAAAATTGGTTGGTCGTGAATTATCCCAATGTTCGACGATTAAATCCTAATAAACCGGCGACTCGGGCGGAGGTTGCCACGTTAATTTGTCAAGCGATTTCTGAAGATAAAACTAAGGCATTAGTCCCGACTCAATATATTGCCAGAGTCTCAATTTCTGATCCTCCAGCCGTAAGTTCAGAAGCCAAACCCACCCCCGCGGCCCCGGCGGCTACCATGCAGCCACAAGCCAAGCCTCCCATTGAATCTCGGCCTAATTCTGCTCCAGATATTAAGGATTTGAAGGTGCAAAAAACCTTAACATTAGGAGAGATTAAAGCAGAATTATTAGCCGATTCTAATAGTACCATTCAAGTGATGCAAATTAAAATTACCCGCAGAGGAGAGTTGATTTCAGAAGATGTTGTTTCCATGGCAAACTTATCAAGTCCTGGGATTAAAACAGTGAAAACAGGAAGGGTTATTGATTTTAAAATCCTAGATTTAGATAATGATAAAGAACCCGAAATTTTAGTAGATTTGTTAGTAGAGGGAGAAAATAATCTCCAGGGTTACTATTCTGTGATTTATCGCTATAGTCCGATTAAAAAAGAATATCGAGATTTACAACAAAAATGGGGTTTAACTTCCTATCAACTCAAAACAGACAACTCAGAAAACTCTATTTTAATCCACTATGACCAACGATTTAGCCAAGAATTTCAAGTCTATTCCCCGGAACAATTGCCGTTACAGATTTTTAAATATCAGTTTGGAGAATGGCAAGATGTGACTCGACAATATGCTGAATTAATCAAAGAACATAATTCGGCTTTATTGCAAGAAGTTAATAAACGGAGTCGCCTCAAACAAGATTTAAAAGGGGTTTTAGCCGCCTATTTAGCTCAACAGTATTTACTAGGTCAATCGGATAGCGGATGGAAAACGGTTCAAGAACTTTATCAAAACTCCGATAGAAACCAATTTTTTACTCAACTTCGCCAATGGTTAAAAAAGACAGGATACACTGATTAAAATTAGTTAAACATTTCATGATAAATTAATCCTTGTTTCCCAATCTTTTTAAACCATGATTAACACCAAACTTAAACCAGACTGGGCAGGAGAAGATTTTCTGTCTAAAATTGTTAACTTTTTAATCCAAACCAAACCGCTTTATAGTTTGATGAAACTGCAAGCCAGACAAGTTTTAATTAAAACCGCCGAAAAAAATGGAGTTCCTTGGCGGAAAACCTGTCAAGAATTAGACACATCAGAAGTAAAAGAACTCTTAAAAACTGTCAGTAATCCTAATATTAAATACCCGGAATATTATCAAGTTCCTTTTCATGCTTATGAGCAGGGAAATCTCTGTTGGTTAGCCGCTTTTGAAGCCGAACCCGCCACAAAAGCCATGGGTCTGCGAGTCTGGCCAAAAGAACAAATTACCTGGGAAACCGCCGAACATCGGTTGCGTTCTAGTTTCCATGAAATCCTCGGCCAATATTGTCCTGAACGGGTGGAAAATGTGTTAGATATCGGTTGTTCTGTGGGAATGTCTACCCTACCTTTACACCGCTATTTAGTCCAGAAATATGGTGATAATATTAAGACGGTGGGATTAGATTTATCACCCTATATGTTAGCAGTAGCAAAAGTCCGAGATACCCAGGGAGAAATCGCCGAATGGAGACAGGAACTAGCGGAAAATACCAGTTTTACCGATAATAGTTTTGATGTTGTTACCCTGCAATTTCTGTTGCATGAACTCCCGAACCAACCTAGTAGAGAAATCTTTCAAGAAGCATTTAGAATTTTACGTCCAGGCGGTTGTTTAGCTATTGTGGATAATAACCCCAAATCAGAAGTCATTCAGAATTTACCCCCAGCGTTATTTATTCTTATGAAAAGTACCGAACCTTGGAGTGATGAATACTATACTTTTGATGTGGAAGCAACCTTAAAGGATGTGGGGTTTGATTATAAAATAACGCTTCCCAGTGACCCTCGCCATCGTACCATTATTGCGATTAAACCTTAAAATAGTTTGATTGCTTAATCAGCAATTAAGTTATTTAACGGTATATTTTAGCTTGGATCTTTTCTGTTAATAACGGTTATAGTATTGACAGAATTGATCATACTTTAAGATAAAATAATAAGTAGATTTGGGAGAACCCGCCCCTACAGGTTTATGTTATTTTTTAATATCCAGAATAAAATCTTGATAAAATTCTTCATGGGAACCTGTGAAATTATCCATCTTTTTATTGGTTAAATATCCCTTAGATTGAGTATGGGGATTTTCAACATAACTAGAGATAGATTTTGGATAATTTAGATCTTCATGCCATCTAATATTAAATGCTGCATATTTCGGAAAAAATTGCATCTCAGCATAACCTTTAATCTGATCATGTATCCACCAAGCTAATGCTGTCCAGTCTTTAGTCCGTTCATAATAGGGAATAAAAGAAGTGACAATAATACAAGCGGTTGCCCCCATATAACCATTTTTATCTCGTCTATCCCAAATATGAGCCGCATAATTGCTTTCATTGGAGGCACAATTATATTGATTTTTATTTTCTGCGCCTTTAGCATTCACTTCGCAAGAACGATAAGCCGAACGAATACTAATTTTTCCGAGAGCATCTTGCAGGGGTTCTAGTACATTTTCACAGAGGTTTTTTCCGGCTGCGATCGCTAATTCTGGATCATCAGGTATATTAGGAATACCCTCTATTTGAGAAATTTCCGAGTATAGAAATTCCCGCATAAAAAAACTTTTAGAAAGTTGCACCCGTCCGAGTTCTTCTAACGCTTTAACAGTTTCTGGTTTTCTCATAGCATTATTCATTCAATTCATCATTTATTTGACCAATTTTATACCCAGATCTTTACAGATTTTATGAGCTAGGATATCACTAATTTCAAGCGGATAAATTCTTTACGCTTCATGCCGCTATTTTTTCTTCTTGGTAATTACCATTGGAAGCATTAATAGCATCTTGGCGATTAAATTCTAAAGCCTCTTCCAATGTAATTTTAAGGCTTTCCAATAATTGATCACGGGAAGATTCTTGACAATTCACTCCTGGAATTTCTTCAATCCACCCAATCCACCAATTCCCACCTTGTTTAATAATTGCGGTATAGGTATTGCTCATATTTAGCCTATTTTACATTGCTCTTAGGGTACAAATTAAAACATAGTCTCAGTATAACCGATCCGGTTTTGAGTTTGGTCAAGAGCGATCGCTATTTTTAGAAAAAGTATGATGTTTGGGTTTGTAGCTATGCGATCGCCTTCGGCTGGGCGGAACCCATCGCGCTATACTAAATTAAGAACAATTAGGAGGATATAGCCCATGTCTCTTGAGATTCAACAGAGTGAAGAATTGCTTAAAATTCAAGAACTGTTAGAAGATTTAGAGGATTTACAAGATTTAAGAACAGCACAACAAGAAGAACAAGAAAATCCCACTTTTTCTTTAGATGAAGTTAAGCAAATATTGAATTTATCTTAGTTTAAATCGGAAACCGAGAAACCGGGTTTCTGAAAACCCCAGGAGGAATTAAAATGGTTTGGAATTTTGCCGAAGGAATGATAACAGCAATTCAAGGATTTTTTGCACCGCAAACAGTGGTAGCCATGGCGCAACGACAAAATACAATTGATCAAATTGAAACTCAGTTTTATTTAGAAGCAAATCGCCAAGAATTTCAGGCAGAATTAGAAGGTTATAGAATAGCTTCTCAATTTACCTTACAAGAACGTCAACAAACATTTCAAGCGTCTTTAGAAGCGTTAAAAATTGATGCTCAATTTGCTATGCAAACCAGAGGGCAAGAATTTCAAGCCGATTTGGAAGGAGTAAGACAAAAATTTAATCGAGAACTTGAAGACTATCGACAGTTTTGCGAAAATTCACGACTGCAAAAACGACAATCTTTTGAAACCGAACAGTTAGCAAGAAGCTTACAACATGAACAACGATTAGAAGAATACCGTCGGGAAACTCAACTAATATTATCTCGCATTCAATTGTCAACTGCGATAGAACTCACCGATGATAAAGCAATTCGAGACACTTTTCCCCTTAAAACTCCAGCTAGAGTGATTTTAGATGCTTACAAAATCTATCAAGAAAATTATCGGAATATTCCGCTTTTAGTGATTATTTCACCTCCAGCATTAGAGTTTGAAACATTCCCCAATGCTGCCCAAGGTTTTAGTAAAATAGAAGTTTCCTTAACAGATCAAGTGCAGGAATTTTGCAAATATTATCCCCTCACCAGTCAGGAAAGACCTGTCAGATATCAAGGTGCAGATTGGGAAAGCAAATCTTCTCATGGTAAGATTGCGGTGGATATTTTGCATCATGTCCTTAAATCAATTCCTACTGTGGTTTTAGAGTCTAAAGTTGATGGGGATTTGCTACGGATTTATTTAGCAGGTTGGGATATACTAGAAAAAGTCCCTCATTATGAAAAAGTCCTGACGGTTCCCTGGAAAGAAGTTTTGTATCCCATCGCCCGCAAATATGCCCAAGAGTGGCGAGAGTACCGAATGAAGTTGTTAGAAAAAGGCAGAAGTTTAGAGGATCTGAAGCGACGGGGTGGGGATGATGAACTGAATCTTTTAATTTTAGAAGAAGAGGAAGAAGACCGTGAGTTTGGCAGAAGCGGTCAGCATGATTATAAATACAATGTGCGGGAAGATAAATATATTCGAGAACTGGCGCAATTTTTAGGGATTTGTCATTGTATTTTAGTCGGTTTGATGGCTGATCGCTATCATTTTTCCCATGCTGATGTGCATCCGAAATTGCCAGAACTGTTGCCGGGATTATTGGAAAAAGTGCCGAGTGAAAGTTTTAAGCAAATGCTGGTGGGTGAGATTGTTTCCAGCTATCAAAATCTCTATCAGTTAGCAGGATGTGATCGCCCTCATCTGATTCCCGATTTATATTTAGATTTAGCTCTGAGTTTGAGTCATTTACCCGATCAATCTTGGGCTAGAAAACAGATTGAGTATTCGATAAAAGTTTGGCTGATGTTGAGAAATCGGGTTTCTTCTATTGAAGAAAAAAAACCGGGTTTGTTGGAGTTATTAGAGGCTGTTACATCAGCTTTGACGGTGTGGGATAAAGAATATTTGGAAAAGCTGAATGGGTGTTTGGCTGCTATTGGGGAAAGTCAACACCAGGAAATGATTCGGGTGGCGATGCAGCGCCAGGAAGCAGAATACAAACGTCAACAAGAAGCCAAACGTCAGCGACAACTGGAAGCCAAACGTCAGCGACAACTGGAAGCTGAACGTCAGCGACAACTGGAAGCTGAACGTCAGCGACAACTGGAAGCTGAACATCAGCGACAACTGGAAGCTGAACGTCAGGAACAACTGGAAGCTGAACGTCAGGAACAACGAGAAGCTGAACGTCAGCGACAACGAGAAGCTGAACGTCAGCGACAACGAGAAATTGAGCGCAAACGCAAGCTAGAAAATGCCTCAGTTGCTTACACCCTTGGGCATTCTGGGTCGGTTAATTCCGTCGCCATTAGCCCGGATGGGCAAATTCTTGTCAGTGGTAGTGATGACAAGACGATTACTATTTGGGATTTGAGTACGGGGCAGGAACTTCGCACCCTGACTGGGCATTCTGAATCGGTTAATTCCGTCGCCATTAGCCCAGATGGGCAAATTCTTGTCAGTAGCAGTCATACTGTTGTGAGTGTGAGGACCGTTGTGAATTACAATTCTGAGTCTCATACTGCTGTGATGGGCAATGTTTACAATACAATCAATAAAATTAAGATTTGGCAGTTGAGTACGGGCGAAGAACTTCGCACCCTAACTGGGCATTCTGAATCGGTTAATTCCGTCGCCATTAGCCCAGATGGGCAAATTCTTGTCAGTGGCAGTGATGACAAGACGATTAAGATTTGGCAGTTGAGTACGGGGCAGGAACTCCGCACCATGGAAGGGGATGGCTCGATTAATTCCCTCGCCATCAGCCCGGATGGGCAGATTCTTGCGAGTAGTCATACTGTTGTGAGTTTTATGGGTGGTGATAATGACAACACGATTAAGATTTGGCAGTTGAGTACGGGCGAAGAACTTCGTACCCTCACTGTGGATTTGAACTGGTGGGTTCATTCCGTCGCCATCAGCCCGGATGGGCAGACCCTTGTGAGTGGTGGTGATGACGAGATTATGATTTGGGATTTGATTACGGGGCAGGAACTTGGCACCCTGACTGGGCATTCTGATGAGGTTCTGTCCCTCGCCATCAGCCCGGATGGGCAGACACTTGTTAGTGGTAGTGATGACGGCACGATTATGATTTGGCGGGTGGTGTGACCCAGACTCCGAGAAACCGGGTTTCTGCAATAACCTTTGCTTCCCAACCGAGAGATTTGTGGAGAAACCCGGTTTCTGACCTCCACAGAGATCTGAGAAACCGGGTTTCTAACATTTAACTTCCGCCAACCCGCGCCACATCACGGGAATTCGCTTCAAACGCCGCCGTTAACGCATCATCCCCCGTTAAACCGGATTTTTCAGCCTCTTTTAATGCTTCTAAAACCCGCTTATAATCCCGGGGAATCACCTTAACAAATGTTGGAATCATTTCTGTCCAATTTGCCAAAATTTTCAACGCTTTCTGACTCTTGGTATACTCCGCGTGTTTAGCAATAAGTTGATAAACCTGATTAATTTCTTCCGGGTCTTCCAACTTTTCTAAATCCGCCATAGACGTATTGCAACGGGTGGCAAAATCTCCGGTTTCATCAAAGATATAAGCAATACCGCCACTCATTCCCGCCGCAAAATTACGTCCGGTGGCGCCCAGGACAACCACCTTACCTCCGGTCATATATTCACAACCGTGATCTCCCACGCCTTCCACAACAGCATTCACGCCGGAGTTACGCACCCCAAAACGTTCACCCGCTAACCCCCGGATATAGACTTCCCCAAGAGTTGCGCCATATAAGGCCACATTGCCGATAATAATGTTGTCTTCAGGGATAAAGGTGGAAACTGCCGGAGGATAAATAATAATTTTACCTCCGCTTAATCCCTTGCCTACATAATCGTTAGCATCCCCTTCCAATTCTAACGTCACCCCTTGAGGCACAAACGCCCCAAAACTTTGACCCGCACTGCCTTGGAAATGCAGATGCACCGTATCTTCCGGTAAACCTTGCCAATGGTTTTTGGTGATTTCATTGCCTAAAATCGTTCCCACCGCCCGGTTAATATTTTTAATCGGTAAGGTAGCTGTAACCTTCTCACCTTTCTCAATAGCAGGTTTACACAGATCCAGTAACACGGTGATATCCATCGATTTATCTAAACCGTGATCCTGGGGAATCTGACAATAACGGCCGATATCGTCCCCAACTTGCGGTTGATAAAGGATTTTAGAGAGGTCAATTCCCTTAGCTTTCCAATGGTCAACAGCTTTCTTGCCTTCCAAAATATCCGTGCGTCCCACCATTTCCGTTAAGCTGCGGAAACCCAACTGAGCCATGATTTCTCGGACTTCCTGGGCGATGAACTTCATGAAGTTAACGGTATACTCAGGATCACCGGAAAAGCTTTCGCGCAGTTGGGGGTTTTGGGTGGCAATACCCACAGGGCAGGTATTCAGGTGGCACACTCGCATCATAATACAACCCAAGGTAACTAACGGTGCAGTTGAAAAGCCAAATTCCTCGGCCCCTAACAATGCCGCCACCACCACATCCCGGCCGGTTTTCATCTGACCATCGGTTTCCACGGCAATCCGCGATCGCAAATTATTCAACACCAGAGTTTGATGGGTTTCCGCCAACCCCAACTCCCAAGGCAGTCCGGCGTGTTTAATCGAAGTTTGGGGAGATGCCCCCGTCCCACCATCAAAACCGGAGATTAATACCACATCGGCATGGGCTTTAGCTACCCCCGCAGCAATGGTTCCCACTCCGACTTCCGAGACTAATTTCACACTGACCCGCGCCGCCCGGTTAGAGTTTTTCAGGTCGTGGATTAATTCAGCCAAGTCCTCAATGGAATAAATATCGTGGTGAGGAGGGGGGGAAATCAAACCCACCCCCGGAGTTGAGTGGCGGACTTTAGCAATAGGCGGATAAACCTTGCGTCCGGGAAGTTGTCCCCCTTCTCCGGGTTTAGCCCCCTGTGCCATTTTGATTTGAATTTCCTTAGCTTGGGAAAGGTACAAACTCGTTACCCCAAACCGACCGGAGGCGACTTGCTTAATAGCGCTATTTTTCGAGTCCCCTTGTTCGTTTGTCCAGGTGTAACGTTCTGGGTCTTCGCCGCCTTCCCCTGTGTTAGACTTACCACCAATCCGATTCATGGCGATCGCTAAGGTTTCATGGGCTTCCTTAGAAATCGAGCCATAACTCATCGCCCCGGTTTTAAAGCGCTTCATAATTGCTTCAATGGGTTCGACTTCTTCTAATAGAATCGGTTGACGATCTTTAAATTCCAATAAGCCGCGCAGGGTAAAATATTTTTGGTTTTGCTCATTCACTAACTGGGCGTATTTTTTGAACAATTCATAATCTCCCAGGCGCACTGCTTTCTGTAAAGAATGAATCGCTTCCGGGCTTAATAAATGGGCTTCTCCTTCCTTACGCCATTGATATTCACCACCCACATCTAGGGTATGGGTTTTATCTCCGGGTTGGTTGGGGAAAGCGTGGGTATGGCGGATAATTGCTTCTTGAGCAATAATATCTAAATCAGCGCCTTCAATCCGGGTAGCTGTCCAACTAAAGTATCGATCAATCACTGATTGATTTAAACCAATGGCTTCAAAAATTTGGGCACCACGATAACTTTGTAAAGTGGAAATACCGATTTTTGAAGCAACTTTAACCACCCCTTTTGTGGCGGCTTTGATGTAGTTTTTACAGGCGGTTTTATAGTCCACACCGACTAATAATCCTTGCTCGATCATGTCGTGGATACTTTCAAACGCCATATAGGGATTAATCGCACCACAGCCATAACCGACTAAAAGGGCATAATGATGGACTTCTCGCGGTTCACCGGATTCTAAAATAATTCCTACCCGGGTGCGAGTCCCCTGACGAATTAGATGGTGATGTAAACCGGATACCGCTAATAAAGCCGGGATGGGGGCATTGTTGGAATCAACACCGCGATCGCTCAAAACTAACAGGTTCACCCCGGCTGCAATTGCTTCGTCAGCCTGGGCAAAAATCCCTTCCATGACCGCTTCTAACCCTTTTACCCCATCTTTGGGGTTAAATAGAATTGGCAGGGTAACGGCTTGAAAACCGTCTTCATTAACAAATTTGAGTTTAGCTAATTCTTCGTTACTCAGAATGGGGCTTTTGAGTTCGATCAGGTGGCAACTTTCCGGTTCGGGTTTTAATAAGTTGCGTTCAGACCCGATAGTAGTTTCGGCTGAGGTGATAATTTCTTCCCGAATGGAGTCAATAGGGGGGTTTGTTACCTGAGCAAACAGTTGTTGAAAATAATCATAAAGCAGTTTCGGGCGATCGGATAACACCGCCAACGGGGTATCAGTTCCCATCGAACCCACCGCCTCAACGCCATCCCGCGCCATTGGCGTTAATAATAGGCGCAGATCCTCGAAGGTATAACCGAAAGCCGTTTGTAGCTGAACTAACCCATCCGTAGACGCACCATCGCTGGTTTCTACGGGGTCTTTCAGGTTGGCTAATTCCACCATATTCTGGTTGATCCAGTCCCGATAGGGCTGTTCCGTAGCGATTTTGGTTTTAATTTCCTCATCGGCAATGATCCGCCCCTGTTCCATATCCACCAGGAACATCCGCCCGGGTTGTAACCGACCTTTATGGGCCACCCGCTCCGGTTCAATAGGTAGGACTCCGGCCTCGGAGGCCATAATCACCAAATCATCCTTAGTGACATAATAGCGGGAGGGTCGTAAACCGTTCCGGTCAAGGACAGCACCCATCATTGTGCCATCGGTAAAGGCAATAGAAGCCGGGCCATCCCAAGGTTCCATTAAGCAGGAATGGTATTCATAGAAGGCCTTTTTCTCGTCACTCATGGACTCGTGGGCCGTCCAAGGTTCGGGGATCATCATCATCACCGCATGGGGAAGCGATCGCCCTGCCAAGACTAACAATTCTAGGGCATTATCAAAAATAGTAGAATCGCTACCGTTAATATTAATTACGGGTTTAATTTTTTTCAGATCCTCCCCAAACAATTCCGACTCAAACATCGACTGGCGGGCGGTCATCCAGTTAATATTGCCTCGCAGGGTATTAATTTCGCCGTTATGGGCAATATAACGATAGGGGTGGGAACGTTCCCAACTGGGGAAAGTATTGGTACTGAAGCGCGAGTGAACCAACGCTAAGGCACTTTCCATATCGGGATCATGGAGTTCGGGGTAATAATCACCCACCTGTACAGGCATCAACATCCCCTTATATACCATTGTCCGACAGGAGAGACTCGACAAATACAAATAGGTGTCAACTTGTGTCACCCGGATCTCAGTATGGGCCCGTTTACGGATCACATACAGTTTCCGTTCAAAGGCCAAATCATCAACTAAGCCCGAACCCCGTTGAATAAACACCTGCTGCATGAAGGGTTCACTCATTTTAGCGGTATTTCCCAGGGAGGAGTTATCCGTCGGTACGTCCCGCCACCCTAAGACCTGTTGACCTTCATCCGCCGCAATTTTCTCAAATATCCGGCGACCGCTTTCCCTGGCGTTGGTATCGGGGGAAGCGTACATCATCCCGACGCCATACTGACCGGGTGCGGGGAGGGTAATATTCTCCGCCGCGGCCACTTTTTTCAGGAACTTGTGGGGGAGTTGCATTAAAATTCCCGCCCCGTCACCCGTATTGGTTTCCGCACCACAGGCGCCGCGATGGTCGAGGTTGAGGAGAATAGTTAACCCCTGTTCCACAATATCGTGGGACTGTTTACCTTTCATCTGCACAATAAACCCGACCCCACAGGCGTCGTGTTCAAATTGTGGATCGTATAAACCCTGTTTTTCGGGGAATGTGTGAGTATTCATGGCAGTCAATTTCAGGTTATGAATGTAGATACCTAGGGCTTTACAGTCTCCGAGGGCAACAAAGGCCCATTAAGGGAGGGAAAAACCTATTATGTCAGCTTACCTTGGTTCAGGGGAGTTGTGGGGGAGTTAGGGGGGTTGGGGAAAACAAAAAATTGTTCTGTTTGTTGGGATACATTTGGACTAAATAGAATGATGCCGAGGTAAAATTAGGTAGATTACTAACAAGTTAAAAACTTATGGATAACAATAATAAACAGGTTTACAATTATACAGTGATTCTGCAAAAAGAACCCGAGGTCGGTTATCATGCTTTTTGCCCTATTCTAAAAGGTTGTCATTCTCAAGGAGATTCTTTTGAAGAAGCCATTGATAATATTACAGAAGCGATTGAATTATATATTGAAAGTTTAAGGGCTGATGATCAGCCAATTCCTAGAGAAGATTTAATTGTTAAGCCCTTAAGGATCTTAGCATGAGTAATTTTCCAAGCGTCAAAGCTAAAGACTTTATCAAAGTTATCGAAAATTTGGGTTCTAATTCATCCCCCAAAAATAATCAATAAGACCCAGAAAATAATCCAGAATCTATTGAATCTAATCCCAAATTTCTTGAACTTTAAACCGTAGTAAGCCCTTCAGGGCTTTCTGAGTCCTAAAGGACTCACTACAAACAATTACACAATTCCAGTTAATGGGACTTAAACAAAAATAAGGAGCTAAATATAGCAATCCGCGCCGAGGTTGTGGAAAAATTCCATACTGATATGTTAATCTAGGTATGTTAATTAAGCAAAAGGAAAAAGCATTGTTAAGCGAATATCATAGAAAAAAGTTACTGCATCACTTTTACTGTCTGGATGCAGATAGTTCGGGCTTCATTGGCAAAGAAGATGCTGAGATCTTTGCTGAGAGATTTGCCGATCTCCGTAGCGCAGAGCTTGGTTCAGATATTCACAAAGATTTGTTGTTTAAGTGGCTTGATGTTTGGGAGAATTTTTGGTCTAAAGCGGATTTGGATGGAGATGGTAAGGTTAATCCCGAAGAATTTTGTCAGGGCATAGAAGAAGCGGTTTCAAATCCAGATTACAACGACCCTTTAATAGAGACTTTGTTTGACATTGTTGATTTAGACAGTGATGGTCACATCTCACAACAAGAGCATCGTCTCTTTTTCAGTGTGTTTGACCTAGATGCTGAAAAATCAGCTTTGGTCTTCTCCAAACTTGATATCGACCAGGACGGCATTCTCTCTAAAAAAGAGTTTGTTTCTGCTAAGAGAGAATTTCTAACTGAAAAGGAACCCGGTGCTGTAGGTAACTGGTTTTGGGGTTCTGTGGAGTAATGCACGCCATGATTGTGGTGGAGTTAGGGGGGTTGGGGAAAACAAAAAATTGTTCTGTTTGTTGGGATACATTTGGACTAAGTTGAGACTGAGTTATAGTTACGCTATCTTGTCCAATACAGAGTTACAATCCTACTTAACCTAGTGCAAGGTAGATTTAACATGAATCAAGATCTTCAAAAAATTAAGTCTCAACTTGATCAAGGCACTGAACAAGAAAAATTGTTAGCTTTGTCAAAGGCTCTGAACTATGGAGAAGAAGGTTTAGAGTTATTCATTAATTACTCTTTAAAAGCTACAGATAGAATTAAACAGTCTGCTTATTGGATTTTACATGGCTATAATCCTTATTTAGCCAATAACACCAGTAATAAAAATATCAATCCTGCTGACACTATAACTTGTTTAGCAGTCAGCCCTGATAATAAGCTATTAATTGGGGGAAGTTGGAAAAAACTCTGGATTTGGTACTTGAACACAGGAGAAATCTGTCATAGCTATGAAGCGCACGATAGCTGGATTTTATCAGTTGCTATTAGCTCAGATGGCAAGAAAATTGTTAGTGCTAGTGCTGATAAAACGATTAAGATTTGGAATCTTAGCCCTTGGCGACTTGATCATACTTTAAAAGAACATACCAGTTGGGTTAATGCTGTTACGATTACCCCGGACAATGAAACTATTGTTAGTGGTAGTGCTGATAAAACGATTAAACTCTGGAATTTACAAACCGGAAAATTATGCAAGACCCTTAAAAATGAACAAGAGTTAGGAATTGTATTAAGTTTAAAACTTGATTCTACAGGCAAATGTTTATTCTGTGGAAGTGCAAATAACAAGATAACGATTTGGAGTTTAAACAACCATACATTAGTTAAAACACTGGAAGGACATTCAAATTGGGTTCAATCACTTACTTTTATTCCAGATGAAAATAGTTTAATTAGTGGTAGCCGTGATGGTATTGTTAAATATTGGAAGCCTAAAAATAAATCTAATCCATCTCAATATGATAATGTACAAAAAGCTTTAATTAGTGTTTGTGATATTGGATTTACTGTGTCTGCTTTTACAGGAAATTGGTGGTTAGCTGCTCCAGCGTTTATTGCAGGTGCAGTAATTAAAGCATCCCCTGATCCAGATGAATATGTTTTAAAAAAATTAGCTCTTGTTCGCAGTAAAGAATTTTATCCGCAGGGAATTAACTCTTTGATTAAAGACTCGCAGAAAGAATGTATTATTAGCTGTAGTGATGAGTCAATTCTCAAAAAATATAATTTAAAAGATAAAAATCTTGAAATTTTCTTAAAAGATGATTCTAATTTTATTAGTGCTTTAGCAATTAGTTCTGGTCACAAAATTATTGTTACTGCCAGTGAAGATTGGGTAACGCTATGGGATACTAATACTGGAGAAGTTTTGCATCCCATCAAAGGATGCTCTTACCAAAAATTGAGCAAATTAACTATTAACTCACGCAAGTTAGAAAAAATTTATTGTGGAGAATCGCAGCAATTTACAATCCAAGGGTTTGATCAGGATGGTTCAAAACTCTCTCTTAATCCTAAAGATATTATTTGGGAGTTTTCTACAAAGTCACCTGTGGGAACTATAGAAAATGGTTTATTTACAGCCGGAAAAATCGAAGATTATTTTGAAATAGTAGCTCGTGTTGGTAAATTTAAAGTATCTGTTTCTATTACTGTTATTGAGCCTCCTAAAGTGACTAAATTAGAGGTAGATCCCTCATCTGCTAAACTTCAATTTAATCAATCTCAAAAATTTAGATGTAAAGTATTCGATCAACGTCATCAAGTAATGCTTAATCAAGCTATTTCTTGGAAAGTTAGTTCACCCAATGCGGGAACAGTTGATAAAAATGGTGAGTTTAAAGCAGGTAAAAAAGCAGGAAAATTTGAAATCATTGCTTCAGCAGGTGGTAAAGAAGAAAGAGTAACTATTTATGTAATTAAACTTGATAAATTAAAATTTACAAAATCAGTATCAGAACTTAAGTTTAAAGAATGTTTTCAATTTGAAGTTAAAGGAATAGATCAATATGGAGATGATATAAAACTTGAAAAAATTACCTGGGAAATTAGCCCAGAATTTGCTGGAAAAATTGATCAATATGGTTATTTTACGGCAGGTGAACAAGAAGGTATAGTTAAAATAATTGCTTCAGCTAAAGGCATAAAAGAAAGCCTCAATATTTCTATAATTGAATCTTCAAAACTTTATAAATTGGAATTTATAAAATTAGTATCAGAACTTAAGTTTGAAGAAAGTTTTCAATTTGAACTTAAAGGAATAGATCAATATGGAGATGATATAAAAGTTGAAAAAGTTACTTGGAAAGTTAAACCAGAATTTGCTGGAATAATTGATAGAACGTCCGGCTATTTTATAGCAGATAAGCAAAAGTTAGACACAGTTCAAATAATTGCTTCAGCCCAGGGTATAGAAGAAAGCGTCACTATTTCTATACTTGAGCCTTCGATACTTGCTGGTATACGAATTGAACCGTCATCTGTTACATTAAAACCTGAAGAAAAGCAAACGTTCTTTGTGATTGGTGTAGATCAATACAATAATGATTTTCCGATTAATAATCCAAAATGGAGTGCAACAGATGGTTATATTAATGGTTTTGGTCTGGTCGCAGATTATCGGGCTGGGGTAGATCAAATAGGAAATTCTGAAGTTACTGTTACTGTCGGAAAATACACAGCTAAAGCTAGTATTCATGTACCTTCTATTCTGAAACGTATAGAAATATCTCCTAAAGAAAAAGAATTAAAACCTGATGAAGAATATACTTTTTCTGTAACTGGATTTAATCAAGTTAATCAAAATATTCCTATTGACAGAGTTAAATGGAGTAGTACAGCAGGTGGAACAATTAATAATCAAGGTGTATTTATTGGAGGGTATAAAAAACGGGAAGTTACTATTACGGTGGAAGTTGGTAATGTAAATGATACCGCTCAGGTGATTCTTCTTCCTGTTTTAAGGAAGTTAAAAATTAATCCTAGTTTTGTTTATCTCGAACTCATAGGAAAACAACAATTTATAGTTAAAGGGTTGGATCAATTTGGTAATAATATTGATCCTGGTAAAATTGAGTGGACAACAACAGGATGCAAAATTGATCAAAATGGATTATTCAGTGTAACCAGTAATGCTCAAGGTTATTTTCAAGTTACTGCTACATCGAAGTTAACTCCAAAGTATACTAAAAATATGAGAATGTTTCTTTTAGATGTAGGAGTTTCCAGTTTAGTTTTATCGTGGTTAATTTCTTTAACTCCTGTTTTAGAAGATTTATTCGCTTTAAATTCTGATGAAAATGCTTACCTAGAAGAAACACTAGAAGATGATGACCAATCTGATATAGATTTGCTTCCTTCTATCGAAGAAAATACTAATGACGTAGTATTAGAAGAAAGTTTAGATGAGCAACTGGATGAAAATCAAGATATCAATTCATCATTGTTAGCTCAAGAGCTTGATATCCAGATTAATGAAGAACGTTTAGCACTTATAAAAGATGAAGAATCTCCAATTATAGATTTTGATGTAGCCTTAGAAAATTGGTTATTTAATAAATTATTAAAATTAATAGCTCGTTGTTTACGATTTATTGGTCGTTGGTGTATTAATGAAGCGACAAGCAGCTTAAGTGCAACGGCGGATGTTTTTGTGTTAGCGGTTCAATATAATCCTTATCGGTATTTGGAGTGTCTTCATACTTTAAATAATTATTTGGAAGATGATGCACCTTATAACAAAATTAAAAATAAAAAGTATTATTATACTAATGAATTCATCCCTGTTGCAATTACACCAGACGGGAAAAAACTGGTTAGTGGCTGTAATTATAGTATATATGAGTATGATGAAACTCATTATTTTAATGCTATAAAAATTTGGGATTTGAATGACGGACAACTACTCGATTTATTAGAAACTAAATCTAATAATTATTATAATCATTATTATCATAATCGTAGTATTACCATTACCTCACATGGGGATAAAGTTATTATCAGTGGAAGAAGTTATTATGAAATTTATAAAGGTTCTTACGAGACTATCTGGAAAACCAATATAGAAGTATGGCATTTGAATAGGAAAGAATTTTTAAACTCTATTGAGATTGAGTGTGATCATGATAATGGTTATCATTTAATAGCAATAACTCCTGATGACATTCAGCTAATTAGTGTTGGAGTAGATGTTATTAATTTTTTTGATTTAGAAACAAGTGTTTTAATGAAAAAACTAGAATTTAATCGAAACTTTTTTGCTCACAAATCTATTGCTATTACTCCTGATGCACAAAAAATAATTACCGCCAATAAAATTATTAAAGAATATGACTTGAAAAATGGGAAGTTGCTTTCTATAATAGGAATTGCAAGCACTAATAATTATCATTTAACTATTACTCCTAATGCAGATCGACTAATCAGCACTGATGGTAAAAATATTAATGTTTGGAATTTGAAAGAAAAAACATCCAAACCATTACTTACTATTGAAAGTTCTTTACCTTGGGTTGGCACTCTAGCGATTACACCTGATGGTAAAACATTGGTTTTAGGGGGTGGTGATCACTATTATTCTCAATCCAAATATCAATTAGTTATTGAAGTCTGGAATTTAGAAACAGGAACATTACTTAGTTCTATTAAGAATTGTTCTAAATCTGTTTATTCCCTTGCAGTTACGCCTGATGGCACAAAAATTATTAGCGGACACGGAAATGGAACGATTAAAGTTTGGGGAATACCAGAGTTATCCGATGTATAGTTCATCCCCAGACCCTACAAAATTTATTGTCGCCGAGTCATCGCCATGGTTGACGCGAGATATCAATTAACCAAGCTAATTGTGTTCCGTTACTGAGACAGTGGAGAATCTTCTTCTGTAAGTCTAAAGTATTTTGATCCGGTGAGCGAATTTCAATTAACCAATCTGGCGCTCCGTTAAATGGCCCGTCTTCATCGGCAAGGCGATCGCAATTAATAATAGCAACATCGGGTACAGGTGAGTAGGGAGGCACCAGACAGCGTAACTCTTGCACCGCCTCAAACTGATCGGTATGCTGATTAATATAATTAACGAGATTGCGTTGTAACCTTGAGTGAAACAGCGTTGGCATTGGTTTTTGAATCGCTTGGCCATTAATTAATTCCCATGCGGGAGAAGCCTCAATATTAGGTTGAGAGAGAAACTCTGGAAGTGGGATTTTTGCGACTGACTTCATAATTTTTGAGATAAGACAGAAACCCGATTTCTGGGCGGCTGGGTATTCTTTAATCTAACTCTCGCCGCCCTTCTAAGGCCCGGGCTAAGGTGATTTCATCGGCATATTCTAACTCGCCGCCCATCGGTAAACCAAAGGCAATTCTAGTGACTCTGGTAAAAGGTCTTAATAGTTGACCTATATATAATGTTGTAGTTTCCCCCTCAATACTGGGACTAATAGCAATAATCACTTCTTTAATGTGTTGTTGACTCACCCGACGCACTAGGGGTTGAATGGTTAATTGTTCTGGCCCAACCCCATCCATCGGGGAAATGACACCGCCCAAAACATGATATTTGCCCTTATATTCCCGGGTTTTTTCTAAAGCGATGACATCCCGGGAGTCGGAGACCACACAAATTGTATCGGGGTCGCGTTGGGGGTTGCGACAAATATCACAAACGGGTTCAGCCGAGAGATGAAAACAAACCTGACAAAAACCGACTTGCTGTTTCGCATCCAATAACGCCTGAGCTAAGGCTTGCACATCTTCATCGGGACGCTTAATAATATGAAGCGCTAGGCGTTGGGCGGTTTTTGGCCCCACACCGGGTAAATGCTGTAATTGCTCAATGAGTCGAGCTAAGGGACGAGTATAAACCGTCGGACTGCCTCCAATTCCAAACCGTAGTAAGCCCTTCAGGGCTTTCTGAGAGAGTCCTTTAGGACTCACTACATTTTACCTTAAAAATTCCCCCTCTCCTTCTCGCGCCATCTATTCGGTTTCCGCATGGAAATTATGCTCAATGGGTTTTGATTGTTTGAACAAGTGTGACTAAGCTAGGGATAACCCACAAAAAAACGAATCCTCTAAACAAAATCTGTATGTTTGAATTAATCCCCTTTCATAAATTCCGTGATACCCCCAGTGTCCGTTTTTTTGATATTACTATTGCCAATTCAAACGCCCGTGATTTAGTATTCCATGAGGGGCCAGCCATTAGTCCGAATAACACCGAAACTGGATATTGGCAATTTTATCTTCATCCCCATCAAGAAGATAATTTGTTAGCGGTGAGTGGGGGACGTACTTTTTATTTAGTTAATTTTGCTTGGAAAGATCCCTATCATATTGTTAGATTAGATGCCAACCGTCACATTTTGAGGATTCCCCCCGGAACCTTCCATCGTTCTGTTTCTGACCCTGATGGTTCGTTGGTTTTAAATCAAGCCGTTAGAACCGCAGAAGCTACTATTCAAAGCGAGTTTCGCGTTTATAATAGTTTTGAAATTCCCCGTTTGCTCAGAGTGACTTCTAAGTTCGGCCCGGAACCTATTCTACACGGTTTTGATCACGAAGAACGACAAGCGGCTTAAATTAGCAACTCAGTCATTCCGCTATAAAAGTAAAAGAATGGCTGGGGATGCAAATAATTGAGATTATTCAGTTTAGTCTGCTAAAACGATAGTTAAATAGTCAGGAAGAATCAACAATAGTTATTTTTAAGTTGAGTCCCAGAGACATGATTTAAAAATAGGGATTTTTCCTGAATCGGGTTTTTGAGTTGTTTTTGTAGGAAAATTAGACTATAGACCTAAAAATTTCCTGATTTTACTCAGTATTCCCCTATTAAACTCTGAAGGTTGATTCTGGAAATTAATTTCAACATTCATAAAATTAATATTATTTTTTTTCTCAGTTTGTTTTTTTTTCTCAGTTCGTTTTAAATCCACTTCTGCTAAACATTGCAAGATTTCTTGAGTATTTTGAGGGCGATTTGCCAGAAAAGAAGCCATTAAATAATCAATGAAGGCAGCCAATTCATAAGAAAGATTGGGCGCGCCTTTTCCCCATAATAATTTTCCAGTGCGAGGATTTTCTGGATAAGCAGTGGGAGGTTTTCCCGTTAATAAATAAACAAAGGTTCGTCCCAGGGCAAAAAAATCAGATTGAGGGAAAGGTTTCCCCGCCCATTTTAGAGTTAGAGAACATCCAGGGGAAACAAACCCTGTTACCCTTTGCATCTTAATAAAGGCGTCTCTCTCTGAAAGTTCTTCCTGTATAGCTCCAAAATCAATTAATACTAATTGTCCATTGGGTTTCCTGATAATATTTTGAGGCTTAATATCCCGATGGAAGTATTGCAAATTATGAACTTGCTCTAGGATCTTAGTCAGTTGTTTTAGCCATTCCAAAGCGAGTTCTTGACTGATGGGTTCTTTTTTCCGCTCCTTCATCCAGTCTTGTAAATTTAGCCCTTCAATTTTCTCTATTACTAAACAGTGGAACACTTCTTCGCTCCCCTTGGGAAAATGGGTAAAATATCCATCAGAATCAACTTTAGGAATTCCGGGATGATTAATTTGACTCAAAACTTCTGCTTGTTGTTTCAACAAAGCGACTCCTTTACGATTGTTTTTTAATAAAACTTTTAGAACCTTAACTTTCCCTTGATCATCAATTTCAAATGTTTTGATAAAATCTCCGCCTCCCAGTTGTTTAGTCACACGATAACGTCCTTGCAGCAAAAGATTAGAGCCACATTGACGACAAGTGTGATGATTCTCGTTTGCTGGATCTGTTGGATTTGGACATTGAGGATTAAGGCAATAACTCATAACGAGAAAACCTCAAGCGAGATGACTAAATTAATTATACTCTGGAAAATTTATTATTTCTAATAAGCTTAATATTTAACTCCAAAGACATCAAGAATATCAAGAAGTTGCCAGGAGTAACCCTGGAAGACCCAGTAAACCAGGAAATTAAATAGCGATCGCACCTTTTTTGGTACAATAGCGGTGATTTGTTTGGTGCAACTAATAGCAACTATTAACCGTGAGTAAAGATTTATTTGCCCGTGAAGCGTTAACTCAAATTCCTAAAATTTTAACGTTATTAGATCGAAATCCCCATAGTCCAACCTATGGTTGTTTTGATCGGAATTTTTGGCATTATAAAACTAAAGATTTTGCCAATGGCAGAATGCAAGAATTGGTATTACCTTTGGCTTTAGTTTATGATCTACCTATTTCTGATAATCCCTATTATCAACAACCTGCAATTAAAAATTGGGTAGAGGCGGGGATTATTTATAACATTGATAGCATTCATATTAATAGTTTTTGTGATGAAAATTTACCCTTAGAACATTCTGCTAGGGCAACGGCTTTTTCCTTATTTGCTAGTATAGAAAGTTATCATTTATTGGGGTTAATGAATTATGAAGCCTTACAAGGTTTTGAACGTCAAGCCCAGGGTTTAGCCCATGGTAAATTCAGTCAGAGTGCCAGTCAGGAAGCTCTAATTCTTTTGTGTTTAGAACGTTTGGGTCAAATGTTACAAACCTCTAAATGGCATCGAATTAAAGCCTCTCGTTTAGAAAAGTTATTGTCTTTACAAAGTCAAGAGGGATGGTTTAAAGAAAGTGATACTTTTGATCCGGGTTATCATAGCTTAACGATTTCTTTTTTAGCTCAATTAGATGATTTGAGATCGGATTTACGGTTGAAAGAATCTTTAATAAAAGCGGTAGAATTAGTGACGTATTTTATTCATCCTGATGGGTCGTATGGCGGGGAATATGGAAGTTTGAATACCTATCAATTTTTTCCCTATGGGTTTGAATTAGTGGGGGAATGGCTACCCGATGCGTTGAGAATTAATGACCGATTTTTACTGGGAATTAAAAATGGTTTATCCGCTTGTTATGGCGATGATTATTCCCTGGGAAATCAGGTTTGGAATTATTTACTAGCTTGGCGAGATTTTGTCCCGGGAAGACCCCAACCTGTGCCGCGAGATGTGGCGAGTATTTGGTTAAAGGAAGCAGAAATTTTAATTAAACGTCGTCCCTATGTGGAATTATATGTGGCTTTAAATAAAGGGGGAGTTTTTAAGTTATTTAGAGAAAATAAACTGATTTTATCAGATACTCATTTTTCCCTACAAGTTCGTCAGGGTCGTCAAATTAAAAATGCTGTAGCCCATTTAATGAGTGATTATACAATTCATGTCGAACAGGATGAAATTTTAATTGAAGGCGGATTAAGTTGGGTTAAATCGAATCAATTATCTTCGTTAAAATTGGTTTTTATGCGAGTTTTAATGTTATTATTAGGTAAGTTTTTCTCCAAGCAAATTCAGAGGTTAAATGCTGCTGAAATTGTTAGAGGAAAACAAGATTCACCCTTTAGATTTACCCGGCGATTTCGTTGGGAAAAAAATCAATGGCAGATTATTGATGAATTATATGCTGATTCTTGGCGCGGGGTGATTTCCGTGGGAATGGGTTGTGATCAAACCTCTATGGATATTCCCCTAAGTCGCACGTTTCAACGGGGACAGTTACAACCTTGGTTAGATTTAACGGATGAAATTAGAAAGTTAACTCCGGGTCAATGTTTGAAGTTAGAAAGACGGTTTTAGGGGGTTATTTATTTTTATTAGGACTTACGCAGAATACCCGATTATACACCATCTGTAGGGGCGAACGGCCGTTCGCCCCTACTAGATATGGTTATTTTGCGTAAGTCCTATTTATAATAGGGGTTTAGTTTTTGTGAGGATTGTTTTAAGTGCTTAAAATTGTTAATCACCGATGGTTTCATCCGGGTTTACTGTTGTTTTGGGTGGGACTGGGAATTTTATTGAGATTTATGGGTTTAGGAAATAAGTCAGCATCGAGTATTGAAATTTCTACTTTAGTCTTTAGTTTGGGTCACGGTCTGAAAACTATTCCTTTAGATCAAATCATTTCGGCGGATATTTTATTATCTCCTTTGCGCTTGGAAACCGCTAGTCAACCCTCGGATGTTATTTATCATTTATTTACTGAAAGTAATCATCCACCGTTATATTTTTTGCTGAATCATTTCTGGATGAATTTATTTTCAACAGATGGAGAATTAGTTTCTTTAACGGTGGCGCGCGCTCTCAGTTCTATTTTAGGGGTTTTATCAATTCCGGCTATCTTTAGTTTAAGTTATTTTGCCTTTGGGTCTTTAACTTTTGCCCAAATTACCGCCGCATTAATCGCTATTTGTCCCTACGGAATTTATCTATCACAAGAAGCACGACACTATACTATAACTATACTTTTTATTATCGCATCTTTAGGCTATTTAGTCAAGGCAATTAGAAGTTTACAAGGAGAAAAACCTTTATCTATTATTCAAGTCATGGGTTGGATTATTGTCAATGGATTAGGAATCGCTAGTCACTATTTTTTTATTGTATTATTAGGGGCGGAAGGGTTGGTTGTAGCCGGATTTTGGTTAAAGGATTGGCGAAATAAATTAGGACTTTTTAGCAGATCTTGGTTAAGGATTTATGCGGTAATATTCGGAACATTAATCACTGGATTAGTTTGGATTCCAATTTTAAAAGCTCTCCCTAATGATCAACTAACAGAATGGATTGCAACCGAATTTGAGGGATTAGGATTTATAGAGCCTTTATTTCGTTTATTCGCCTGGTTAATTACCCAGATATTCTTATTACCCGTTGAAGGAACTCCTCTAATTATAACAGCAATTTCAGGATTAATTTTATTGACGGTTTTAGTTTGGATAAGTCCGGGGATAATTCAAGGCATTAGGTTAAATCTTCAATCCTCTGAAACTCAACTTGAAACTAAAATTTTTGGCGGTATTTTAATTAGTATTTTTACACTGTTTTTGATTATAATTTATGGATTACAAAAGGACGTATCCCTGGCGGCTAGATATCAATTTGTTTACTTTCCTGTATTTATTTTAATTTTAGGCTCTGCATTAGGAGTTATTTGGAAAAAACCTGAAACTTTTAATAATTCTTGGGTTTCACTTCCTCCTATTTTACAAGCTAACGGAAAAAAAATTGTAATTGTCACCTTAATTATGGGATGTTTGGGTGCGTTAACAGTTGGGGGAAACTATGGGTTTCAAAAATCCCAACAAGCGGATCGTTTAGCGAGTTATATGATTAATCAAGCTAAAACACCTGCGATCATTGCTACGACTAAAATAACCCACGCAGAAACTCGAGCTTTAATGGGATTAGGATTAGAATTTAAGCGTCAAAAAGCCAAAAATTTACCTGAATTTATGTTGGTTAAAAAAACCGATTATCCTTCTCCAGCTTTAGCAACTGCTTTAACTCAAATTAAACCTCCTTTTGATTTATGGACGGTGAATTTAAAAGATAATACGGATTTTAGCCAATTCCGGTGTCAACAAGATCCCCGTCCTCAACCTAAGTTTAATGGATATCGATATCGACGATATTATTGTCGATAGTTGGGTTATAATTTGAGTTTAATTAAAATAGGATGAGTTCAACGTGCAGTTATCTCTAACCTTGTCTCCCTTAAAATTAGCTAAACGCCTAACAATGGGAGTAGGATTTTTTACCTTTACGAGTATTCTCGTACAAATTGGTAGATTTGGATTTAACTATCGAAAAGATTGGACATCAATGTTTAATGTTGATCGAGAGATGAATTTACCGACTTGGTTTAGTGCGTTTATGTTGGCTTTTTGTGCTTGGTTATTAGGGGCGATCGCCTCAGCAAAACAAGCGGAAATCGAACAACAAAACTCCTTAAATGCTCCTGATGATCATGCTTCGGTAAAATATCGTTATTTTCAACAATGGAAATGGTTATCGATTATTTTTTGGTTATTTGCTATTGATGAAGTAGCTACAATTCATGAAATTTTAATTATTCCTGATATTGCTAAAGGGTTAAATTTACCTCCTTTTTTACGTTCAATGTGGGTAATTCCAGGAATAATTTTAGTAGTTTTTTTCCTGCGTAAATATTGGAAGTTTTGGTTACATCTGCCCCGAAAAACCCGTTATCATTTTATTTTAGCCGCCTCTTTATATATTGGTGGAGCATTATTGATGGAAATGGTCGGGAGTGTTGTGGCGTTTTATTACCATCAACAAACTCTGATTTATTCATTAGTAGCTATGGTAGAAGAAATTATGGAAATGATCGGGGTAATTGTGTTTATGTATGGGTTGTTAGTTTATATTCGAGAATGGCAAGAAAAGATTAATGTTGAGATTCAAATTTTGCCACAATAGGCTATATAATAAAAGGATGTGATCTAGGTAGGAGAATAATATGGTTATGCAAGTGAAACCTCTCCTCTATTCTCCAGAGGAGTATTTCAAACTCGAAGAAACCGCAGAATTTAAACATGAATATCGAGACGGAGACATTATTCCTATGACGGGAGGTACGACGAATCATAATCAAATTGCTGGAAACGCTTACTTTCAACTCAAATTAGGATTAAGAGGTCAAAAATATAGATTATTTATTGGGGATGTCCGTCTATGGATGCCTGATTATCGGTTATATACCTATCCCGATTTAATGGTGATTAAAGGGGATGTTATTTTTCACGAAAATCGCACGGATACGGTTTTAAATCCCTTAGTTATTGTAGAAATTCTATCTCAATCAACGGGAAGTTATGATCGCGGGGATAAATTCAAGTATTATCGTTCTATTTCCGAATTTCAAGAATATATTTTAATCGATCAATATCAATATTCCGTTGAACAATTTGTCAAAACAGAAACGGGAAAATGGCAAGTTAATTTTTATGAGTCGGCGGATTCTATTCTAACATTAAGCACCCTAGATTTTCCTATCAATTTAACCGATCTCTATGAACAAGTAAATCTTGAACAATCAGAGGAATAAAACTCTAACGTCCCATATTCCGTTTCAACTGTTCTAATTCTTCGTCCATTTCCCATTGTTTAAATTTCCCTTCTAAGGAATCATTAAAAGCATTAGAACTACCATAGGATTTACTCTGATTCCAACCTTGGGTTTCCCTGGAATTTTGAGGGTTTTGTTGGGCTTTTGATTTCGCGCGGTTCGCTTCTACTTCTGCGGCTTTAACTTTAACTTCTTTGTGACGTTGTTGTACTTGATAATAGACCTCTTTAGATTTTTGAATCCGCTCTTTCACCCCTTGCATTTGTCCCCAAAGTTGATTTCCTTGACGCAAAAATCCCGCCTCTCGTTCTTGAGCCGCCTCTGCCAAATCTAAACGATTAGCGGCTTGTGCTTTTTGCACCCATTTATGCCATTTTTGGACATCTTGAGCCACGGCTAAAATTTCAGTTTGTAGCTTTTTTTCCTCTTGGTTCAACTTAGCAATTAACCGGAGGGTATCCTCCTCTTGTTCCCGCAATTGTTCTTCTAACGCTTGTAATTCTAAATGGGGATTATCCTTGAGAAATTCATCTAAACGAGTCTCAAAAAAATGACTAAAATCTTCAAATAAACCCATAATTAAAAATAAAAATTAAAGGGACAGTAGAGACGTGCCACGGCGCGTCTCTCTCCATAGCGCGTCTCTCCACAGGGATTCACCAATTTAGAATTGTTGTCCCACAAAGATTGTTTTAACCTCGCCATTCCGACGAATAACCGCTTCTTGGTTAACAACTTCCACCAGTGACCAACCACTGGCACCAATGGTTTCACCCACATAAATCCGACGAGCGACTCCATTAATTTCAAACAGAGCCGCGGAACGATCGCCCAATTCCAAAATACCCACTAAGGTATGGGCGGTTACGGGTGCTGGATTAACTGCTGTCGGCTGTTCTGTGGGGGTTTCCGTCACCGCCGGTGGGGGAGGTAAGGGAATAGTTGCTGCTGGGACTTCCTGCCGAACTTGAGGGGTTGAGGGAGTGACTTGGGTGGGTGTGGCTGGTTTGGGGGCGGTGGCGGGGGCTGAAGCCGTGGCTTTAGGGGCTGCTGCGGGGGCAGAACCCGAACCCCTGCCACCAGGAACCGTAACCGGAGCCGGGGGCGGGGTTTGTTGTCCCTTGGCCAAGCTGTTCATCACCTGTTGAGATAGAGAGGCCGTTTGATTAGAGGCATCCTGGATCGCCCCAGCCACTCGGTTAATCGCGGCGACGAGGTTATTGGTATCCACCGCCGGAGCCACGGGAGCCACGGTGGGAGTTGCCGGAACGGGCAAGGTCGGTAAGGTGGCATTGGCAACGGGAGGAGGCAACAGGGGCAACCCTAGCCCGGTTTGTTGATTCCGTTGTTCAATATTGGTGAGCGATCGCTGAATATAATTGGAAAATTGAATATCCGCTTTTGTCTTAGCATCTAAGACGGGTTCGGGGGCTACGGCCACGGGTTCGGGGGCAAATAAACGGCCCAAACCCCCTCGGGTAGCCAACCATAATAATAGAGTAATAAATAATGAGGAAAACGCCGCAATTAATAGAATCCGATCCAAGGAGGGAGCGGACTTTTTCACACTCGCATCCCGTAATTTGTCGGGGTCTTCTGCCTCCTCCCGTGGCATCGGAGGTAGAATAATTTGAGGGACTTTAATCGATTTTAGGGAGACAAATTCCGGTTTTACCGCTTCTTTCGGGAGCCGAGATTGTCCCTGGATCACCCGATCCACATCGGAAAAAATGTCGTCCATCAGTTCATCGGCATAGGCTTCTACCGATATCGGTGCTTTGGCGATCGGAACTTCTGAGAATTCCAATTGGGTTTTATTCATCGTTTTTTGAGCCATTGATCGCTCCTTGTGTCCGTAAATCGTTAACCTCGATTTATTGATGATACAGCTATTTTATTGATATTTTTATATCATTTGTAGAGCGGAATCTGATCTTGATCGCCCACAAATTTGATTAAATTTTAGAATAGCTGCAAAATCAACTATGCTTACCATGTAATTTTGAATTTGTCAACATCTTTGAGATAGAGATATCTGAGTCTTAATGGTTTAATGGTATATTTAAGTTAATCAATTGTGACTTTAAAAGGAGTATAAATTCTATGTTCAGGTTGTATGAGTATTCCACCTCTGGAAATTGCTATAAAGTTCGTTTGCTGTTAACTCAACTGCATCTTCCCTTTGAACGTATTGAAATTGATATTGTCAAAGGAGAAAGTCGCACACCTGAATTTTTGAGGAAAAATTATAACGGACGAGTTCCCGTTTTAGAATTAGAAACCGGACAATTTTTAGCAGAATCAAATGCTATTTTATTTTATTTAAGTCAAGGAACACAGTTTTTTCCAGATCATCGCTTTGAACAAACTCAAGTGCTGCAATGGATGTTTTTTGAACAATATAGTCATGAACCTTATATTGCCACCTCCCGCTATTGGATCAAAATTTTAGGAAAAGCTCAGGACTATCAACAAGCATTAGAACAAAAACGTCAACCAGGTTATGCAGCCTTACAAGTTATGGAAAACCATTTAGAAACTCATCGTTTTTTTGTAGGCGATCGCTATACTATTGCCGATATCAGTTTATTTGCTTATACCCATGTTGCCGAAGAAGGAGGTTTTAAATTAACTTCATTTCCGGCTATTCAATCTTGGATCAAACGGTTTATTGATCAAGGTAATTATATTTCTATTAATTCTTAAAATAGCCAGAAAAAATTACTCCTATATGCTTCAGATATTGCAGGTAATTTTGTCCAAATAAAAACCAACATCAGCGTTTAAATAATCATAAATCAGTGAATTATTGCTAAAGGGACTTCCGAGGCTGATGATCAAGTTTTAACAGAATCTAATATTTTCCTTAAATTTTTGACAATTTACCCAACTTCAGGAATCTTGGTGTTTATATTGTCTGAAATTGTGGGATAATCCATCACGATGTTGACTGGCCGAAATGACCGTATTCATCAGCTTAGGAGGGAATACCAATGAAAATTATAAAAACTCAAACCCTATCAGGGCCTAATTTTTGGAGTATTGATGTTCACAATCTGATTATTATTCATCTCGATTTAGAAAAGGATAATCGCTACACCCATGAAATTGTGGATTTCTCCGATGGACTTTGTGAGATTTTCCCCCATTTAACCCAACCAAAATATCAAGATTTCCTGACAAATCTAAAAACTGGAATCTTGATCACGGATGTGATTCTACAACTTGTCCTAGAATTGCAAAGATTAGCCGGAATGCCCGTGGAATTTGGCTGTACCCGGGGGAGTTCCCAACCCGGAGTCCAGAGAGTTATCTTTGAATATAAAATCCCGGAAGCGGGACGCTATGCAGCTAGGGCGGCAGTAAGATTATGCCATCGTTTAATTGATCATGGATTTTATCGGGAAACCGAACTAAGACAGGATTTAGAAGACTTACAAGAAATTTTCTTAGCCGCTCAACTTGGCCCGACAACGGAAGCCATTGTTCAAGAAGCCGAAGCCCGTGGAATTCCCTGGAAAGAATTACCCGCCCGCCATGTTATTCAACTGGGTTATGGCAAACAACAACGACGAATTCAAGCCTCCCAAACCGATGGAACCAGTATTTTAGGCATTGAATTTGCTGGAGATAAAGAAGGTACAAAAACCCTCCTGGATGCAGCCCGTTTACCCGTGCCCAAGGGAACCGTTATTGATAGTTTAGATGATTTAGAAAATGCTATTGATGATATTGGGGGATTTCCGATTGTTTTAAAACCCCTAGACGGGAATCATGGTCGGGGAATTACCCTAGATATTCAAACTTGGCATGAGGCAGAAAAAGCCTATGCAATGGCTAAAAATGAATCAAAAATTGGGAGTATAATTGTTGAAAGATTCTATAAAGGAAATGACTATCGGGTATTAGTAGTTCAAGGAAAATTAGTGGCGGTTGCCCAACGAATTCCAGCCCATGTTATCGGAGATGGTCGTTCAAATTTAGTGGAATTAGTCGAAGAAACCAACCTTGATCCCCGTCGAGGTAGTGGCCACGAAAATATGTTAACTCGGATTGAAATTGATCGCAACAGTATTGATATTTTAAAACAACAGGGCTATCGCTTAGAAAGTGTTCCCAAAAAAGGAGAAATTTGTTACCTCAAAGCCACTGCTAATTTAAGTACGGGGGGGATTGCCATTGATAAAACCGATGAAATTCACCCAGAAAATATTTGGATTGCCGAACGCGCCGCCCAAATTATTGGCTTAGATATTGCTGGAATTGATATTACCGCCCCCGATATTAGTCGCCCCCTGCGAGAAGTGGACGGGGTGATTGTGGAAGTTAACGCCGCTCCCGGGTTACGGATGCACATTCAACCCAATGAAGGCACACCCAGGAACGTGGCAGTTCCGATTGTGGATATGCTCTATCCCCCCGGAACCTCCAGTCAGATTCCGATTACCGCCATTACCGGAACTAATGGTAAAACTACTACCACCCGTTTAATTGCCCATATTCTTAAAGAAACCAAAAAAGTTGTAGGTTTTACTACCACCGACGGGACTTATATCGGAGACTTTTTAGCAGAAGCCGGAGATAATACCGGGCCTCAAAGTGCCGCCTTAATTTTAAATGATCCGACCGTGGAACTGGCCGTATTAGAAGCCGCCCGGGGAGGGATTCTCCGGTCTGGATTGGGGTTTGCTCGCTGTGATGTGGGCGTGGTCTTGAATGTTTCCGAAGACCATATGGGGTTACAGGATATTAACACCGTCGAGGAGATGGCAGAGGTAAAAAGCGTTGTGGCCAGGGTGGCGAGTGAGTATGCGGTGTTAAATGCCGATGATCCTTTAGTGGTTGCCATGGCATCACAGGTAAAGGCGAAAGTGGCTTATTTTTCCATGAACCCCGATAACCCCATTGTGAGTCAACACATTGCTCAAGGAGGAGTGGCTGCGATTTATGAATCCGGTTATTTATCCTTTTTAAAAGCAGATCAAATGATTCGGGTGGAACAGATGACTAATGTTCCCCTCACCTTACGGGGGTTAGCACCATTTATGATAGCCAATGCCCTCGCCGCCAGTTTAGCCGCCTATGTCCAGGGAGTCAGCATTGAGGAGATTAGTCAGGGGTTACGGACATTTCAGATGTCGGTGGAACAAACCCCCGGACGGATGAATTTAATTCCCTATCAGTCCTTCCATGTTCTACTCGATTATGCCCATAACCGTGCTAGTTTTCAAGCGATTCTGGAGTTTGTTCGCAACTGGCCCGATGGTAAACGGATTGGGGTGGTCTGTGCCCCGGGAGACCGTCGCCCAGAAGACTTTATCGAATTAGGACGATTGGCTGCCCAAATGTTCGAGCGGATTATTATTAAGGAAGACGAGGATAATCGCGGCTGTCCCCGGGGAGATGTGGCTAAATATATTGAAATTGGGGTTAAACAGGAAAATCCTGATTTTGATTATGAGATTATTCTCGAAGAAGTAAAAGCGATTGAAACTGCTCTAGGTGAAGCAACTCCGGGTAGTCTGGTGGTGATTTTTCCCGAAGGTGTTAAGAAAGTTTTAGCTCTGCTTCAGTCCCATAATTGCCCTTAATTCGTTGTTGGGCTTTAGCCCGCTAAATTCTTGGGCTTTAGCAGCAACAACAAATAAAGATTAAAGGCAATTTCTGATAAAATGTTATAAAACTTAAAATTATCCGCAACTGAAATTAGCGGGAGGGTCAAGATGGCATTATTCGGCTTGTTTGGCAAAAAAGGAGATTCTAAACCCCCTGAAGAAACGGGCAGTGGTTTCTATCTGGAGGGTAATACGGCCCAAGGTCTGGGGGATGTGGATCGATTCAAGAATATGCCGGCGGTGAAAAAGACTTTCCCCGTTGAAGTTGAGGCCCCTAAATCCACCAAAGCAAAGCCACAGAGTTCTTCAACGGCTTCTAATTCGGTGACGGAGGAACCATCTAGCAAGAGTGAACGCCGTCGGGCTGACAGCAGCATGGATATGTATCGGAATCTTGCCCGGGAAATCAAAAAACCGTAACCTCGAGCTAAAAGCAATTTAACAGGACTTACGCACGCGAGGTCAGAAACCGGGTTTCTTGTTAGATATCTAGTGAAAAACCTTCATATTTTCCCTAGAAACCCGGTTTCTTTACGTAAGCCCTATTTGACTTTTAATAGGGTTTGGAATAGTAATAGTGGCGTTAACAACTCCTCTAGCTATTGTTCTAAACCCTATTTTAATTTTATGGGAGAGAAATTCCCCCTAGAGCAGTGTAATAATCGATACAAACAATAGGGCAATAAGTTTAGACAATTGAGATATAGGGAATCAAGATTAGTCTTTGTTGAGTTAATTCAAGGACATAATCAATTATTAGCAAGTGAGGAAGGGTTAGCCATGATTAAACTTGATGATTATTTTAATCTCGATGAAATTCATGCAGTTCAAAATATTAGTGCAGCAATCATTAATCTCAGTGGTCGTCAACGAATGTTATCTCAACGAATTGCTTTATTTTGTTTGAGGTTAGTTAATCATAAAAATTTAGGGGAAAGAGAGCAGATTATCAGGATTTTACAAGAGAATCTCCACAGTTTTGAGGAATCTCATCAAATGTTAATTTCCGGTCAGTTTAATCACAGTTTAAAATCTACTCTATCCTCAGACATTCATAAAATATATTATCTACCTCCCCATAATCTGGATCAACAGGTTCGCGATTATATTACTGCCGCTAAATCTTTGTTAAATACACCAGATCAGAATTTGGGACTGGATAATTTGGATCTGAATTTAATTTTAAAATCGGCTTCGGGTCAATTATTAGATGCTTTAGATGCTGTAGTCAGTCAATATCAGCTTGAAAGCGAGGCAGAACAATTAGAACTAGAAAATCAGCAAATTTTCTTGTATAAAAAAAGCTGTGAAACTACTGCGATCGCCTATGCTCAAGCCCAACAACTCTCTCATACTTTAAAACAACTCAAAGAAACCCAAGCGCAGATGTTCCATCAGGAAAAAATGGCTTCTTTAGGTCAACTGATTGCCAGTTTAGCCCATGAAATTAATAATCCTGTTAACTGTATTTATGGAAATATTAATTGTATTGATAACTATATTCAAGATTTAATTTATGTCCTGCGACTGTATCAAAAACAATGTCCTCAACCCATTTCCGAGATTACAAGTTATATGCAAGGAGTAAGTTTGGATTTTGTGATTGAGGATTTACCGGAAGTTTTCAACTCCGTAAAAATATCTGCGGATCGGATTTTTGAAATTGCCCGATCCCTGAGAAATTTTTCGAGGAAAGATGAATTAACCGTAAAACCGATTAATTTACATGAAGGGTTAGAAAGTACATTATTAATTTTAAAAAGTCGGTTAAAGGCAAAATCTAATCGCCCGGAAATTATGATTCAAAAGGACTATGGAAATTTGCCTTTAGTTGAATGTTATGGGGGTAAAATTAATCAGGTATTTATGAATCTTTTAGGTAATGCAATTGATGCTTTGGAAGAAGCGACAGCAAAATGGCAAAATGGTCAGGAAACTCCTATAATTCATATTGAAACAGAACTGATCCAACCCGATAGAGTTAGGGTAAAAATTACCGATAATGGGTTAGGAATGGATGGGGATGTAAAAATGCGGCTATTTGAACAGTTTTTTACAACAAAAGCCATCGGAAAAGGTACGGGACTCGGACTATTTATTAGCCGTGAAATTCTTGAAGATTATCACGAAGGAATGCTATCATTTCAATCTGAATTGGGAAAAGGAACCGAATTTATGATCACAATTCCAATTCAATTTTATTCGCCCGCATCCCTAAATTGTTGCCTGGATTCTATGACCTGTTCTTAACTGAAATAGATATAATTGTTTAAGGGATTGGCGATCGCCAAATTCAGCGACTTGGGTTTGGGGTTGACCGATGATCAGCTAAAGAAATCACCTGGGCTTGGTTTTCTTCCCTAGCAACCCGAATCAGTAACCCCGCTAAAGCTAAACTAGCAATCATAGAACTTCCCCCATAACTAAATAGGGGTAAAGGTAAACCCGTTGTGGGTAAAACACCCGTTGCTACCCCAATATTTAATAAAGATTGTCCCACCATCACCACCATCACCCCAATCGCAATTAATTGATGTTCAATTTGTCGAGCTTTCATCGCCACCTGTAGGGCTAAAGTTCCATAAGTTGCTAACAATAATAAAAATAATATTCCCCCAATAAAGCCAAATTCTTCCGCATAAACCGAGAAAATAAAATCACTATATTGAATCGGTAAATAATATAATTTTTGGTGAGACAATCCTAATCCCGTACCCCACAATCCACCGGAACCCACCGCCAAAAGACTTTGAACTAACTGATATCCGTCTCCCATCGGATCAACCCAAGGATCTAAAAAAGATAAAATTCGTCGTCTTTGATATTCTTTAATAGTAACACTTAAAATAGCTAAAAATACCCCCCCTAAAGCCGTTCCTCCTAAATAGGAAAAAGGCAGTCCCGCCGCTAAAGCTACTAACCAAATAGTCATCCCACACAGGGCGGTGGTACTGAGATTCGGTTGGGCAAGAATCGATAATAAAACGATCCCAAAAATTCCCAACCAAATCAACCGAATTTGCCAATTTAAACGATACCAATTGCCAAAAAAACGCGCACTTTGTAAGACTAAAAATGGCTTCATTAACTCCGAAGGTTGAATCGGAATCGGCCCAATAGAAATCCAACGAGTAGCCCCATTAATAGTAGTTCCTAACCCGGGAACTAAAGTCAGAAACAATAATCCCAGAACAATTAAAACCCCCCATTGGGCAATTTTTAACCAAAATTTCAGGGAAGATTGAACAATAAAACTAAACCCGACTAAACCTACGGCTGTCCAAATTAATTGACGTTTAAAATAATATAATCCATCTCCCTGTTCGGCGTAGGCGATGGGATAGGAGGCAGAAAACATCACAATTAAGCCAATGAATAACCAGAGAAAGGTAATCCCCCGTAACCATCGGGCTGACCTTGACCAATGGGTCACAGAAGATGCTGAAAAAGGGAAAAATTGCCGTAAGTTCATCCCAAAAGTATAACTGTAATTGTTAATTCTTAACTCGTAATTCCTAATTCGTAATTCATAATTCCTAATTTATTTCCACCTCACAAAATTAAAAAGGCAGGTCTAGCCCACCTTTTTAATCAAATTAAATTCCGATTTAACCTAATAACGCTTTCGCTTTAGCCAAAACATTATCAACGGTGTAGCCGAATTTCTCCATCAACACACCACCTGGGGCTGAAGCACCAAAGGTATCAATACCGATGATGTCGCCTTCGCTACCCGTGTAACGTTCCCAACCGAAACTGCAACCCGCTTCCACAGCCAGACGTTTGGTAACTGCTTTCGGTAACACAGATTCTTTGTAAGCAGCATCTTGTTCTTCAAACAGTTCCCAACAGGGCATAGAAACCACCCGAACTTTTGTTCCGGCTTGGGTTAATTTTTCGGCCGCTTCCACACACAGAGACACTTCGCTTCCAGTTCCGATCAGAATTAAATCAGGAGTCCCGTCACTATCGGACAGAACATAAGCCCCTTTGCTGACCACATCAATCGAACTACCGTTCAAATTCGGTAATGCTTGACGAGTTAAAGCTATCAATGTGGGGCGATGACGATTTTCCACGGCGATTTTATATGCACCAGAGGTTTCGTTACCATCGGCCGGACGCATTACCAACAAGTTAGGAATCACCCGCAAGGAGGCAATGGTTTCCACAGGTTGGTGAGTGGGGCCATCTTCCCCAAGGGCGATGGAGTCGTGGGTCATCACATAAATCACACCGACTTCTGATAACGCCGATAAACGAATCGCCGCCCGCATATAGTCAGCAAAGACTAAGAAGGTTGCACAATAGGGAATTAATCCCGAACCATGCAAGCCAATCCCATTACAAATTGCCCCCATTCCGTGTTCCCGAACACCGAAACGCAGGTTACGATTTTGATATTGTCCTTTTTGGAAATTACCAAAACCCTTAATCTCCGTTAAGTTGGAGTGGGTTAAGTCCGCCGAACCCCCAATTAATTCGGGAATAGCCGGAGCTAGGGCATTCAAACAGCCTTCAGAATATTGGCGAGTGGCTTTACCTTTTTCTGCGGGAGTGAATGTCGGTAGGGATTTTTCCCAACCTTCGGGGAGTATTCCACTGGTGCGGCGTTCAAATTCCGCGGCTTCTTGGGGATATTTGGCTTTATAATCTTCCCAAGTTTTATTCCATTCGGTTTCCAGATTAGCCCCACGTTCAACGGCTTTGCGGGTATGGGCTAAGGCATCTTCAGGAACTTCAAAGGGTTCATAGTTCCAACCCAGGTTTTTCCGAGTCGCGGCGACTTCATCCGTACCCAAGGCAGCCCCGTGAACTCCAGCAGTATTTTGTTTATTAGGAGAACCGTAACCAATGATGGTGGTGACTTTAATGAAAGTGGGTTTATCGGTGACAGCCTTGGCTTTAGCAATGGCGTCGGCGATACCATCTAAGTCGGTATTCCCATTTTCAACGTGCAGAACGTGCCAGCCATAGGCTTCAAACCGTTTGCTCACATCTTCGGTAAAGGAAATCTCGGTATTTCCATCAATGGAAATATGGTTATCGTCATAAAGGGCAATTAATTTACCCAGTCCCAGGTGTCCAGCTAAGGAACAGGCTTCACCAGAAACCCCTTCCATGTTGCAACCATCACCCAGGATGACATAAGTATAGTGGTCTACCAGTGTAGAATCCGGTTTATTGAAGGTCGCCGCCATGTGAGCTTCGGCCATGGCTAACCCAACGCCATTGGCAATCCCTTGACCCAAGGGGCCAGTTGTGACTTCCACACCCAAGGTTTCAAAGTTCTCCGGGTGACCAGGAGTCACAGAACCCCACTGACGGAATTGTTTAATATCATCTAAACTGACGCTATCATATCCCGTTAAATAAAGTAGGGCATACTGCAACATACAGCCATGACCCGCCGACAGTACGAAGCGATCGCGGTTATACCATTTAGGATTTTTGGGATTGAACCGCATAAACCGATCCCACAACACAAAGGCCATGGGCGCGGCACCCATGGGGAGTCCTGGGTGGCCGGATTTAGCTTTTTCTACCGCATCAATAGCTAGGAAGCGAATCGAATTAATGCAAAGTTCTTCAAGTGATTGGGCTGCAAAAACCATAATTATGTTATCTGTAGACTTTAGTGAGTGCGTGAGCGCGGATTGTATAGATATAGATTCTATGCCATAAGTCGCTCTGGAATTACCCTTAGACCGCATCACAATCATCTCACCACTTGGGACACGCAAGCAACCCAATTCTTAATTTTCTGTCTAAAGTTGATCATTCAGCTAGAGCATAAGAGGTGAATTTTGTCAACCAATTAGCATCCGGCCTACGATATTTGGTTCAAGAACGCTTCTAAATTCCTACAATTGTATATTAAAGAAGGTTTCTGAAAAAATCATAAGTTAAAACACCAAACCCTATTTCTTTCAGGTAAATGTTTGATTTTCTTTTTGTTTTTTCTGTAAATCCTGCCTGATTTCTGTGATCTCCCCTTTCCTGAATTATTTTAAAAATGTTGCTCAACTAATCCTGGAATTTTGTGGATTTCAACTTTATTATAATGGGTCTTATCCGGTAACATTACAATATTAGGGCCAGACTTACATTTTTTCAGACATCCTGTTTTTTGAATAGTTACCCGATCTTCTAGTCCCCGTTGGATTAACTCTTGTTTTAATAACGCACAAACCTGATCGCTTCCCCGTTTACGACAATCGGATTTTTGACAAATTAGGATTTTTGCTGGTCTAACCGGAGATAGTTGTGCAGGTTCAGAACTAATAAAATCTGAGGAGATTTGATCATCTTGATCAGTCTTTTCCTTGATTGAAGATGATCGGGTTAGAGTGGATAGGGGTTCTGAATTGGAAAGCACCCGCGTCGCTTTTAACTTAATTTTTCCGGTTTTAAAATCTTGTTTTTTCCGACCTGTAACCTTGACTTGATAACCCGGTGCTAAATCAGAAATTCCGGTGATTCTGGCTTGTTTGGAAATTTCAATCAATAATAATCCCAAAGAAGTCATCAGGGTAATAACTTTAGGTTTTCCATCTTTAATCCCAACATTTTGGATCGTTCCAGTCAGATTGAATTCCGTATTTAATGAATGGGTTGACATGATTGAACTCTATTTTTAATCACGGGGACAAACCAGCCCACGGATCAAGGCCTAGACTTTGATCGGTGAACCTCTATTGACTAGGATAGCTCAAATGCAAATTATTCTCAATAGACAAAATAAAATTTGTCTGAATTCTGACGAGATGGCGATCGCCAGTTATAACCAGGGAGAAACCCCGAACTCAAATACTGAGAAATGCTAAGTTTATAAAAATTTCTGTTACTTAGGATACATTTTACTAAAAATATGTAAGAATTTTAGATAGGCCAATTATAGGAGTCCATAAATATGAATCTACAAGATAAAGCTCGGGAACTCTTGGTAGAAGATCGCCAACACCAAGAACACCTACAAGAAAATATGCTCAACCGAGTCGCCGAAGAAGAACAAGCGATGGAACAAACCCACGAACAAGCGCGAGAGTTATTGGTTCAAGATCGTCTACATGACGACCATATCCAAGAAGCAATGTTGAGTCGGGTCGAGGAAAAACCAAGTCATTAGGGAATTACGAATTACGAATTACGAATTACGAATTGGGGATAGTTATATTCCATCCTTTAATGTTTGCTAAAAATACTTAATCAGGTGACTATTCCCTGTTCCCTATTACCTATTACCTATTACCTATTACCTATTACCTATTCCCTATTCCTCGCTATACTTTTAACTTTCCCCAGTTAAGACCAAAAGCAATATTGAGATTTTCTAAAGATTCAACTAGCCAGAATACTTTATCTCGGGGAAAAGTGGCATAATGGTTAAATAGAATCGAAAATCGTTTTTCCAGATCTGATTTAACCTTGCGACAAATTAAAACAATTTTTAACAGTAACCCAATCGAACGAGTCACACCCAAGTTACTACTTAAATCTAAAAACACAAAGTGATGGGGTTGTTGGGGACTTTCTACGACTAGGAAATTTAATAACTTGCGACAGGTTCCCGCCATTAAAGTCTCATTCACTTTTTGACTATCGTTGTGTGAAAGAGTTCCTTGGAGTTCCCGATACAGACGGTTATTAAAATGGTTTTTTGCGTATTTAGTATCAACTGCATCCGTTAAATATTCATAAAATTCTTCTTTAAACGTGCGATAAGTGCGCGTATTTTGGCTTTGGTTTACAAAAATTTTGGCTAAATCACCATAGGTGTGATAACCGTCAATTCTGCCCGTAAAATGTTTGACGGCAAAATTCAATTTTTTGTCGGTTAATAGGGTGGGGTTTTCCACAGTTGGTAAGATCAACCGTTGTTCCCGAGGAGCATTTTTAAAGGTGAGATATTGAGATAAATCCTGTTCAAAAGTTTCTTGAGCTTGCATCCGCATCTCTCGAATTTCCTGACGCTGTTCGTCGGGACTATCATCGGTTAAAAAACAATGATCATATAAATAGGGATAACGACTAATTAAACCCTCGACATTATCACTCTTTTTATTTTCTGCGGCTTGAATTTTTTCTTCAAAAACCTTACTCAAACGCCGGAGAGCTTTATATTGTTCGGTTTGAGTAAATTGTTTAACTAACGAACGCAGGCGTTTCGCCGTCCAACAGGAGGGTAAACCCGAGGGTGTTTGCTCAAAACTATGAATCAGGTCAGGAATCGCCCACTGATCCCGTGGTTGTTTGCGCCATCGGTTAATTAAAATATAGCAACTGCGGTTAAGAACATAGTGAAATTCTATATTGGCTAAATCGGAATCAACAATCCGACCGACGGCTAAATTAACAGCTAAATCGGGGTATTCCCCCCCTTGGATAAACAGATTAAAGAAACGCTGAATCAGTTTTCGAGGGCTTTCAATATCAACACAGTATTGTAGATGAGCATAAATGACTTGCTCATCTGACGAATGGTAATACTGGCTGAACCCCGAACTATTCACGGTATAACCCCTCTTTTTCTAGGGATGGATCAAAAACAACGAGAAAACGATTAAAACCCCACACTAACAACCCACATTAGTTTAACCTCCTTGAGTCCGTTTTCCTACCCGTCGGTGATAGTAGAGTTAGTCAGATTGCGATTTTCCCTCCGATCTGTCTCCGACTATGGTTATATCCGAATCAGGGCGAGCACAACATCCAGCTATCTTTAACCCACTTTCTGTGTAATAACAGCAGAAATTTCAATAAGAATCAACCAAGGATGACTGAAAACTTGAGGTAGAGTGTGGCTTCTGTATGAATACATATATTCTATTGATAAATCATTACAACTTCTATCAAGATTTAGCAAAAATCAAGCATAAATTGTAAAGATTCGGTAAAGCTATTTCTTATGAACCTTGATCCCGGTTAAGATCAATAGCTCCCAGGGCTTTAAGTGTAACTTTTTGTGCCGTTGTGATTCCGGTCACACCCGTAATATTTAAGCCATTATAGGGCTTATCAGCGCGTAGGGTTTTTAAACATTCATTGGTGTGTAAATCCCACACCTTAATCCCTTGATCATGACTTCCACTCGCTAAAAAATACCCTTGGCGATCGCTATGAACCGACCAAACGGGGTAATCATGACCCTCTAGGTTTTTCACACATTCCCCGGTGGCCATATCCCACAATTTAACATTATGATCGTAGCTGCCACTCACCCAAACCTTTCCCTGGAGATGAAATAAAATTCCTTGGACTCGTTCGAGTTCACCCCGCCAGGTTTGCAGACATTCACCGGTTTGAACATTCCAAGATTTTACCGAACGGTCATAACTCCCACTCACTAAAATAGAACCCTTGTCCGTAAACCCCAGAATATGAACCCGATCACTATGACCTTCGAGAACCGCCAAACATTCACCGGTTTCCAGATTCCAAACTCGGATCTGATGGTCATTACTCCCACTAGCTAAAATCCGATCTCGGGGGCTAAAAGCTACCGAACCCACCCAACGCTGATGACCTTCTAAGGTTTGTAACAGTTCTCCAGTCTGCACATCCCAAACCTTCACCGTTTGGTCATCACTAGCACTGGCGAGTAGCATACCCTCGGAACTAAACGTCACAGCTTGAATCCGATCGCTATGACCATGTAAGGTTTTTAGACATTCCCCCGTCTGTGCATCCCAAACTTTGACCGTGCGGTCATAACTGCCACTGGCGATTAACCCACCATCGGGATTAAAAGCCACTGACCATACCCAGTCCTGATGACCGGGTAACTGTTTGAGACAGCGACCCGTCCCCACATCCCAGAGTCGCACCTGATTATCGTCACTCCCACTCACCAAACGCCGACCATCGGGACTCAGAACAAACGACCATACCTGATGACGATGACCCCGTAAGGTTCGCAACCGTTGTCCGGTTTGCACATCCCATAACTGCACCATCCGATCCATACTTCCGGTGGCCAGGGTTTGGCTATCGGGACTAAAAGCTAAGGAACAGACCTGACTTTCTATTCCGGTTAAAGTCTTTAAACACATTCCCGTTCGGATATTCCAGAGTTTCACGGTTTGGTCATCGCTGCTACTCGCCAATTGTTCGCCATCGGGACTAAAAACCACGATCCAAACCGAGTCCTGATGACCCTCAAACGTATGGAAACTGTGACCAGTATTAACATCCCATAGACGAACTGTTTTTTCCTGGGTACTGCTGGCGATCAAATGAATTTTGCCCGGAGTTGAGCCCGAAGGGACGAAGGTAAGTGCCCAGTTCCAAGCGTCATTTCCATAGAAAGTGTGTAAACAGGTGGCGGTTTGGATATCCCAGAGTTTGACCGTCTGATCCTCACTGGTGCTGGCGATCTGTTGACCATTGGGACTCCAGATGAGGGTGGATAAACGGTCAGTATGACCGATAAACTGATGCACACATTGTCCCGAATCAATATCCCAGACCCGAATCCTTTGGTCATCGCTACCACTAGCTAATAAATCGCCTTGGGGACTAAAACCCACGCAATTTACCGTTCCTTGATGGTCTGACCAACGGTTTAAGCATTCTCCGGTGGAGACTTTCCACAGTCGCACGGTTTGATCATCACTCCCACTAGCCAGTAAAGTACCATCAGAATTGAAACTCAGGGACTTGACGCTTCCGGTTTGGCCTTGACAGACTAATAATTGTTGACCTTCTTCGACTGTCCATAAAATAATTTTGCCTTCCGCGTCTCCGGTGGCTAAAATTCCGTTATTTCCCAGGGCGACGGTGAGGGAATTTCCCAGGGTTTTCGCAAAAACAGATCGGGATAAATCGGAACCGGAAAAATCAACATTTTGTAAGTTAGCATCTTGTAAATAGGCTTGCCAGAGGGTGAGGTGAGAAAAGTCATAGGCCGCTAAATCGAGATCTAAATGGTGGCAAAGATTCAGGATATTCCCGCCGCCATAACCGGAGGAATGAGGTTGTTGTTTTAACCGTTCAACTAGGGTTTGAAATTTTTGCTGAAGTTCTCCAGAAATTCGATAACGGTTGAGGAGTTTTTGAACAATCGGTTGCAGAATTAAACGGGTTTGACTTTCTCGAATATAATCCTTAGCCTGGGATTTAATTAGGGGATATTGATTTAAAATATTTAGGGTTTCGGCTTCTATGTCTTGAAGGATTTTTTCAATCAACCGTTCAATAATATATTCCATGACTACGGGTTGTTGGGTGAAGCTCCCACTACTTTTTTCAATTAGCGATCGCCGACTCAATGATTCTAAGGCTTCGATCAGTTCTACGGGGGAAATAATTGATAATAAATCTTTCCTTAAATCAACCATTGTACAGGGTTCTCGATTAATCGCTAACCAGTACATGGTTTCTAATTCTAGTTCGGAAATTCTTCCTAATTGTTGTTCTAATAAATCCCGAATATCCCCAAATATTGCGGTTCCGTGTTGAATTTGTTCTAAAAATTCCCCCACATTCCCGGCAAATAAATCATAAATTGTTGTCGTAACAATTTTTACAGCCAAGGGATTTCCCGCATAACGTTTAATTAATTCTTGCCATTGTTCTGAGGAACTATAGACACCTTTAGCTTGAATAATTTCTTGACAATTTTCCGTATCTAGTCCGGGTAAAGGTAAACAACGAACTTTCAAGGTTTGACCTTCTAAGGCGGCAATTTCCCGGGGTTTTTCTCGACTGGTCATGAGTAGACAACTTTGGTGTTGGGTTTCTCCCAGACGCTTAAATAGATCTCCATAATTTTCATACCCCGGATAATAGCATCCGACCCGATTTCCTTCTTGTAAAATTGATTCTATATTATCTAAAATAATTAAGCAGCGAGAGGTTCTTAAAAGTTCGATTAATTGGGAAATTTGACGGCCGGCTTCGGCAGATAAACGACCTTCGGTTTTAGGGGATAGAAATTGAATTAAATCGCTTAAAATTTCGGTTAAGGGCGGTGAATTTCTGAGCGATCGCCAAATCACAAATTCAAAATCAGAATGGATTTTTTGAGTTAATTTCACCGATAACGAAGTTTTGCCCATTCCCCCCATTCCTAAGATCGCAATTACTCGACAATCTTCGCCTAAAATCCACTGTTCCAGTTGAGCAAGTTCTTGAAGACGGCCATAAAACTGAGAGACATCCGGCGCTTCTCCCCAGTCCACCTCGGAGGCGTTCAAGGACTTGGGGGGGGCGGGGGTCGGAGTCGGGTCGGGAGGGGCATTGGGGGAGGAATTGGGGGCCGGAAGACGTTCAATTACGCTGCGAAAATTCTTTTTCCCGACTCTTTCCCCTAACTCATCCGATAATAATTTCCATAATTTTGGCCCCACGTCCTGCTTGAGATATTCGGGAGTGCAGCGATATTCTAAAGCAATTTCATGATATTTCTGACAGTACCAAGTCCCTTGAAGAACTGCGGTCTGTGCGTCAGTCAAGTGTTTTCCGGTTTTTTTGAAAACCAATGTATCGGTAATTGCCAGTACCTGTTCAAAGTTCATCATCACGCCTGTTGATGCAACCGATGTTTATTTTTGCTGTCTATCTTGCACCTTTCTATACCGTCGCAGAGATTGTAACAGAAACCGGTCGTATTAGCACTCGGGCTCAGATATTCTCAGGATCAGAATTTTGTTTTTTGTAGAGAAGATCTCATTCGGTGTGGGTATTGCTGAACCTTGAAAGCCTTCTTTTTTTAGGATTTATAACGCTTAAATAAAATTAAAGCCAGCCTTTGGTGAAAGCTGACTTCTGATAATTAAATTGGGATTGTGATCGTTGAAATCTTTTGATTAAACATCTGAACATAGACAAAACTTTAAAAATTGGATTTAAGACATTTTCTCAAAATGGTTTAACCCGCAGAAAATTACGCCGCCAGGGAAATCGAGATATCAAGGGTTTCATCAACGGAAGATGGGGAAGAATCCTGATAGGAATACATTACAGGTTTTGCTTCCATCATGCTCCCAAACCGTTCTAACCAATCAAAAATTCGATCAAGTTGTTCAAGTGTAACTAATCCATACTGCCATAGGATCATGGGTAACTGACCAGAATCTTGTTCTGGATGGCGTAGAGCCGTTGCAATTGAGGATGCGGGGATCGCTAACTCCCAGCGTAAAAATTGAATCAATTGTGCTTGTTTGGGTGAAATCATTTTGAGGTTCCTACAAATGGGGCATAGAAAAGTTAGATTAAAGTAGAATTAGATTCTACAGTTTTAATTCTAGTGGAAATCTAGGACAACTAAGTGACAGATATCCGGTTAATTTTGTGATTTAATCAAGTTAATGATGTGATCATCATCACAAAGTAACCCCTGATCCTAATCAGTCTCTACCCAATTTTATTTTTGGGTTTGAATGGAGATGATGCCACTCTGGTTTTGGCAAAGATTGTGGTTTTATCATACTTGAGGAATAGAAGTTGGAGTCTCTTGGCTCAACGTTATTTAACAAAATTTGATTCCTTAAAAAAATATTAAAAATTTCCGAATTTGATTAATTGTTTAACTGACGAGGGGGTTTGGGGGAGCGATAAGTCCCACACTGAATTTCACAAAACAAAAAAATAACCACCAAATCAGTGTGGGTTACATGGACTCCCCCAAGTTAATTTTGCGTTTGTCAATCCCGACAAAATTAACAATAATATGTTAAAGTACATCCAAGAGTTTTGAAAGCGACAATGTTTCAGGCATACAAATTCCGAATCTATCCAAATACTGAACAGCAAATCGCCTTAGCCAAAAGCTTTGGTTGTTGCCGTTGGTATTGGAATTATGCCCTGAACTTGTGCCAAGAAACCTATAAAACAACAGGGAAAGGATTATCCAGAAAAGTGATTCAAGGATTGTTACCTCAACTAAAAAAGGAATATCCTTGGCTGACAGATACCTATTCTCAATGCCTACAAGTTGTCGCACTCAACTTATCTACGTCTTACAAAAACTTCTTTGAGAAACGGGCGAGATTACCTCGGTTCAAATCCAAACATGGTAGACAATCAATCAGTTATCCCCAAAACGTTAAGTTTAAAGGGGATTATCTAAAACTACCTGGTAAAGTAGGGTTAGTTTATTGTTTGCGCCATCGGGAATTTCAAGGCGTAATTAAAACCGTTACTGTCTCAAAAAATCCTGATGGGAAATATTATGCTTCTATCTTAGTTGATGACGGCAAGGAAACACCCAACCTATCAACCAATGGAAAAGCAATTGGGATTGATTTAGGGTTAACTCATTTTGCGATTACTAGCGATGGGGACAAGTATAGCAACCCCAAACATTTTGCTAAACATCAACGCAACTTAAAACGAAAACAACAGAAATTATCCCACAAACAAAAGGGAAGTAATAGTAGACAAAAAGCACGATTAAAAGTTGCCAAAGTCCACGCTAAAATCTCTCGTTGCCGGGAAGATTTTCTCCACAAACTATCCCGCAAGATAGTGAACGAAAACCAAGTGATTGCTGTAGAAAATCTAGCAGTTAAGAATATGGTAAGAAACCATAAATTAGCCAGAGCGATTAGTGATTGTGGTTGGGGAATGTTCTGTACAATGCTCAAATAAGTAGGTGGTCATAAATAGAGTTAAAATAAGAAATGAAGAAATATCAGAGGAATAGTCATGCCACTGAGGTTAAGAATTCAACTAACAGAAGAAGAAAAACAAGAGCTACTAACTCTGTATCAGCAAGAGAAAGTTCCGAAAAGAACAAGGCAGAGAATAGATATATTAATGTTTAGTGATGGAGGATGGATGGTCTCAAAAATAGCCCAGACTTTAAGGTGTTCAGAAGCCATGGTAAGAAAAACAATAACTCGATGGATAAATCAAGAAAAAGAAGGATTATTTGATGCTCCTCGTTCGGGAAGAAAACGGAGGTGGAAAGAAGAAGATATAGAATATTTAGAAACTTGTATAGAGTCAGATGAAAGAACTTATAATAGCCGTCAACTGTCGGAAAAACTTCTGCGAGAGAGAGCGATCGCACTAAGCGCAGAAAGAATTAGAAAAATCTTAAAAAAAAAAGACTGGCGCTGGAAAAGAACAAAAGCCAGTTTAAAGAAAAAACAGAATCCCGAAAAAACAGCGAGCAAGAAAAGAGATTTGGAGACGTTAAAGCGTTATGAAGAAGAGGGTTTGGTCAGATTAAAATATTTAGATGAGGCAGGTTTTTGTTTATGGAGTCCTGTGAGTTACACCTATGTAAAAAAGGGGAAGCAGAAACAAATAAACCAGACGAAAAAGCGAGGAAAAAGATTGAATGTAATTGGAGTATTAGAAAAAGGAAAAAGTTTTGAGTACGGTTTAAGTTTGTCAGGAATTACAAGTGAGAATTACATAAAATTTATAGATTGGCAAGCGGAAAAAGCTGAAAAGCATTTTCAAAATACTCGACAAATTACCGTACTGATTCAAGATAACTACAGTGTCCATAAAAGTCAAAAAATACAAGAAAAAGAAAGGGAGTGGCAAGACAAAAAATTAGAATTTTTCTTCCTGTCTGCTTATAGCCCTGAATTGAATGAAATCGAACCAGAATGGCATCAATTAAAAACTCATGAACTGGCGGGAAGAATGTTTGAAGATGAATATGATTTGAGCCAAGCTGTGATTCAAGCCATTGAAGATAGAAACGAAAGAAATGATTGTACCTGCGATCGCTTGCGATTTAATTCCCTGAGTAACTCTCAAGAATTATCCTAAACAATCTTTTTCTATTATTGACTTTATTTATGACCACCTACTTATCAAAAATGAAGCCTTGCGGATACTTCGACTACGCTCAGTACAAGTTTTGTCGTTAGGAACTAGCGACACTGCCATGTTGAGGGGGTGTAAGTCGTCTGATGAAACTTCTGTTTCTTCAGATGCTATCCCCATTGAAACTGGAAGCCCACACTTACTCGTAGAGAAGTGTGGGTAGTTCACATCTAGCTTTTATGAGAAATTCTATTGTTCAGAGCGTTAAAACAGCAGAATTCATCTATCACCCACCCAAAATTGCATTAACGGCAACAGGACTTACGCACAAGACCAAAGAAACCGGGTTTCTGGCCCTGATTTTGCGGATGAAATCTGGATTTCTGGTTCAGAAACCCGGTTTCTGCGTAAGTCCTAATAGGCTTAAAAATGAGGTTAAACGACCCGATTTTGCCGAATACATTCAGCATACCATTGAAAACTAGCTTTAGGAATCCGTTTTTGTGTGGGATAATCGACATAAATTAACCCAAAACGGCGTTGATAACCCCAAGCCCATTCAAAGTTATCCATTAAGCTCCAAACAAAATATCCTTTTAAGGGATAACCTTCAGCAATCGCCCGATGGGCTGAGTTAAAATGCTGACGTAAATACATAATCCGATCGGTATCAATTACCTCGACCTTTTGGTTTAATTCATCTTCAGCCGCACAGCCACTTTCTGTAATTAAAATCGGTAAATCGGCTCGATTTAAGGTTTCACTAATATGACGAATTCCCCAATAAATACATTCCGGCACGATATTTAACCAAGGCATATTCATCCGAGGATATCCTTTGGGAAGTCCTAGAAATTCAAACCCCATTTGATTATCTGAAGCCCGGACATAGGTGGCAGAATAAATATTTAATCCTAATTGGTCTAAAGGTTGATGAATAATCTCTAAATCTCCGGGTAATATATCCGGGGCTTCATTGCCTAATAATTCTAATAAAGCCGGACTATAGGAACCAGTTAAGGCGGGAACTGTAATACCTCCATTTTGACCACACAAATGAAAGGCTTTTTTGGCGGCCAAAATATGTTCTGGAGTTTCCGCAATTGGAACCGTTACCGCACAATTATCGACTAGAGAAATAGTACAAGGAACGGGAGAATTAGCTCGAATTGCTTGTACTCCTAATCCATGGGCTAATAGGGCATGATGGGAGGTTTGCCAAACTTCTTTGGGACGGGAAACAATGGTTCCAGGTGCATGGGGTGGCACAGTATTCACCTGATAGCCTAAATGGGTAAAACAGGGAATTTCATTAATTGTCATCCAATGGGTAATTTGATCGCCCAATTGACTGACTACAACCGCCACATAATCGGCAAAATCCTGAGCCATTTCTCGACTGCGCCACGACCCATATAAATCCTCTAAAGCCTGGGGACTATCCCAATGAAATAGGGTGGCATGGGGGGTAATTCCATGGTTTAATAAACTATCAACTAAGCGTTTATAAAAATCAATTCCGGCTTGATTGACCGCCCCTCTGCCATTAGGAATAATTCGCGGCCAAGCGATACTAAATCGATAATGTTTAATCCCTAATTCAAGCATCAGTTGAATATCGGTTTCATAAAGATGATAATGGTCACAAGCATTTTCCCCTGTGTCTCCATTTAAAACCCTTCCCGGTGTGGCACTGAAGGTATCCCAGACACTCGGTAGACGGCCCCCCTCCCCAACCGCCCCTTCAATCTGATAGGATGCGGTGGCTGCTCCCCAGATAAAATCCGGTGGAAATTGATTATTTACCATTGATATCAAGCTCCCTCAATAATAATTTAACTGATGTTGAAATTGTTTGGTGAAATTGCTCGAAAACTAGAAACCGTTTAATTAAAATAGGACTTACGCATGGGGCCCGAGAAACCGGGTTTTTTAGAAAATATGTGGGTCACAACGCAGTATTTTTGTAAAAAAACCCGGTTTCTTTGGTTGGGTGCGTAAGTCCTGTAAAATATAGTTTATCAGAGGACAAAACAAATGATTGTGATGATTGTGATTCAGGGAATAGAAAAATTATTTTTCGGTTTCAGTTGTAGAATTTGATCGGATTTAAGGAAATTCTGCGGAAGTGTTAGAATCAAAGAACTGCCCTATTACACCGGACGGGGGTTGCTCCCAAGTCAAATAAAGGATAAATTCCTTACATCTGAAAAAATCCTAATTCAATGAGGACTATGATGCTAAACCGATTTAAAGCGATTTATAGGATAGTGATTTTGAGTTTAGGGTTGGTTTTCCTCCTGGGAATCACACCGACTTGGGCGGCTCAGTCCCTCCCTGAACCCAATGCTCAAGGTAACTATGTGAGTCTATCTTCCCATCTGTATTGGCAAGTTGTTGATCCCGATCCCAAAGGATTGAATTGTCGGATGGGAAATGCCAGTATTGAAGAAATTTGGAATCCCGATAACCCTGGATTTCCTACTATTGGTAACTGGCCAGTAGCTACCACATTGAAACCCGAGGAGATTTTTCGAGCACAAGTCAGTTATAGTGGCTTTGTTTTCACCAGAGACGAGCAATTTTTACCTTGGATTTTTGTTAAGAAAAAACTTGATGGTACACCTGCAAATTGTTTTGTCCGGGCGAATAGTGCGTTAATTAAACCTGTTGAAGAACCCAAGAATAATAATATTTCAACTCCACCTGTTGAAGCGCCAAAGGATAACAATATTTCCACCGAAACCGTTGAAACGCCACCCGTTGAAACCCCTCCTGATACTAACGTTGTGGAAATTCCACCCGTTGAAATTCCTCCCGATACTAAGGTTGTGGAAACTTCACCCGTTGAAACTCCTCCTGATACTAGCATCATTGACGAACCCGAACCATTTATTGACTTGTAAGCCTCTGGGGTTTTTAGGATCTACCGAGAAACCTTTATAAACAAAACTGTAGGGGTTAGGCTGGAAGACCGAACCCCTGCGATCGCATATTTTAGTTTTAACGAACATTTATTTAAAAAACTTCATAAAGTTCAGCAATTGTTATGGCAGTTGCGTCAGTCTTCTTTATATTAACTTTTGTCAAAAAAGTCCCTCAACCTAGCTTCTGATCAATCTTACAAGCCCCAAATTTTCAACTATCAATATAAAGATTCAGTTAAAGATTCTATAAAGATGATCAGGATTTCCCGAAGTTAAAGGACATCCCTGATTAAAGTATAGGATAATCTAAATAAATCCAACGAAAATCGGCAACTTGCTTAACTATCAGAATCCTCTACTCATCTGAAAAGTAATCCCGTTGTCAGACCACAGTTTTTGCTCAATTTGAGTTGACTCTTGTGTGCCGGAGTTTCCTTGATCTCTGCCTAAGAAGGTTTGAGACCCTGGCTATAGATCTTTAATACACGATTTCAGGGGTTGCTTGATGATGGCTCACCCATAATATTTACTTTCCCTCGAATCATGATCAACCCTAATTTGACCTTAACGAATCGGGCGTTTAATTCTCAGCAGGAAATGTCTCAATCCTTATTAATTTCCAGCTTAGAAGATTTCCTAACACAAATCCCCGTCAAGACCATTAACCCAGCAACTTGGTGTCAACATTGGCATCTGCAAGCCTTTTCCATGGGAGATCCGATTGAGAATTTATCAATTTCCGACGAAAAAACCGTTCACACCGCACCTAGCCTGGAATCGGTTTATTTAGTCGTTGAGGGTCGAGTCCGACTCCTGACTTGGGACAAACAGTTAAATCGACAGGTTTCGGTTGCTGTCGTTGAACCCGGTGAAACCTTTGGCGGAGATCAGGATTTATCCTATGAAGCGATCGCGGCTAGTGAGGTCATCCTCGCTTCAATTCCCCTGGCTAAAATTCAAACCCAGATCAAACAAATTCCTCAGCTACAAACCTATCTACAAACCACCATCGAAAACCGACAACGGTTATTATTCTTCAAAACCCAAACGGACTGGCGACGGTTCACCTGTCACCGACTACAAGAACTTTTATCCCACTGCACCCAACACCACATCAAGGCTGGAACTCCCCTGATCTCGGCACTTCCAACCAAAGACAGCCGATTTTGGCTGTACCAAGGACAAATTGCAGGCGCCGATCACGTTCCCCAGGTGGGCGAAAGTTGGGGAGAACCCGATCCCATCCCCCCAGAATGGATCGCCGCCACGGAGTTAGTCGTGTATCAACTTCCCGCAGAAACCTTACAGACAACATCCGTACAAGGTGGGAAATCTCTGATACGCAAACAGGAAAAAACCTTTTATCTTCAACCCGCTACGGTGAAACCCTATCCAGTGATCGCTCCGCCAACGCCCCAAACCCTCAGCTTCCCCAAACCCAAACGTCAACGAGTCTGGCGAGGATTTTGGCAAGGGTATCCTTTTATAGAACAGCAAAGCTCCTCCGACTGTGGGATCGCTTGTTTGGCGATGATTAGTCAGTATTGGGGAAAATATTTAAGCATTAATAACCTCCGTAATATTTCGGATGTAGGGCGATCAGGAGTCTCCTTAAAAAATCTCACTCTCACCTCAGAACGTTTAGGTTATCAAGCGCGACCAGTCCGGGCAAGTTTGAATCGTTTAGAAACCGAAAAAAACCCTTGGATTGCCCATTGGCAAGGGGATCATTATATTGTGGTCTATAAAGTCCGACGCCATCAAGTGGTGATTGCTGATCCGGGTGAGGGCAGAAAAACCCTCTCTCGTCAGGCGTTTTTAACCGGATGGACAGGCTATGCTTTACTTTTGGAACCCACCGATCAATTCCATGAACTCCAAGAGCAGAAACGCTCTCTTGGTCGGTTTGCTGGGGTAATTTGGCCCCATCGGTTTTTGGGATTACAAATTGTTTTGTTATCCCTATTAATTCAGATATTTGGGATTGTTACTCCCTTATTAACCCAGATTATTTTAGATCGGGTTGTGGTGAATAAAAGTCTCACCAGTTTGAATGTATTTGCCTTGGGGTTGTTATTATTTGGCGTGTGGAGTTTGGGGTTATCTTCAATTCGAGAATATCTATTGAGTTACTTATCAAATCGTTTGGATTTAACCCTGATTGGTGGGTTTATTAACCACGCCCTAAAACTTCCTTTAAAGTTCTTTGAGTCCCGCCGCGTCGGGGATATCATTACCCGAGTTCAAGAAAATCAGAAAATTCAACGTTTTCTAGTTAGTCAAATTTTGTTGTCGGTTTTGAATGTTTTAACAGGGTTTGTGTATTTGGGTTTGATGCTTTATTACAACTGGAAACTAACAGTATTAATTTTAGGAATTGTGCCTTTAATTATCATTCTAACCTTAGCAGCAACGCCAATGTTACGGCATATTTCCCGTCAAGTATTTAATGCAGCCGCGGATCAAAATTCAACCTTAGTGGAAATTTTGAATGGAATTAATACGGTGAAAGCGGTATCGGCGGAACCGGAATTACGCTGGCGTTGGGAAGAAAAATTAACCCAACAGATCAATGTTCAGTTTAAAGCCCAGAAATTAGGAATTAATTTAGGATTTGTGAGTGGGTTAATTAATTCTATTGGGAGTACGGCTTTACTTTGGTTTGGTGCAACTTTAGTCATTCAAGATCAATTAACTATTGGTCAGTTTGTTGCCTTTAATATGATGCAGGGTTATGTAATTAGTCCGATTCTTGCCTTAGTAGGATTATGGGATGAATTGCAAGAAGTATTAATTTCAGTGGAACGGTTAAATGATGTCTTTGAGCAAGAACCGGAAGAAACCCCGCAAAAACCGTTAATTGTATTACCCAGAATCCAAGGAGAAATTCATTTTGATAATGTGACTTTTCGTTATCAAGAAGATGCGGAAACAAATATTCTGCAAAATCTTTCTTTTAAATTTCCTCCGGGTCAAACTATTGCGATTGTTGGGCGCAGTGGTTCAGGAAAAAGCACCCTAGTTAAATTAATTCAAGGTTTGTACCATCCTACAACCGGAAATATTTATGTAGATGGACATGATATTCGTCATGTTTCTCCCCCTTCTTTGCGTATACAAATGGGCGTTGTTCCCCAGGATTGTTATTTATTTTCAGGAACACTTTTAGAAAATATTACTCTGTATCGGGATGAATATACTTTAGATCAAGTTATTGAGGCGGCAAAATTAGCAGAAGTTCATGGATTTATTCAGGGTTTACCCTTAGGATATTATACCAAAGTTGGAGAACGGGGATCAAGTTTATCGGGAGGACAACGGCAACGAGTAGCGATCGCCAGAGCCTTATTAGGAAGTCCTCGAATTCTAATTTTAGATGAGGCAACCAGTTCTTTAGATACCGAAAGTGAAAGCCGTTTTCAACGCAATTTAGAACAAATGCAACGCGATCGCACTACGATTATTATTGCCCATCGTCTCTCAACCGTGAGAAGTGCCGATTGTATTTTAGTTATAGACAAAGGCATTTTAGTTGAACAAGGCAACCATGAACACCTCATGGCAATTCAAGGACTCTATTATCATTTAGCCCAGCAACAACTGGCTTTATAGCCTTAATTGCATTACAATTCCTTGACTTTCTGTAAGCTCCTCGATCCCCCCTAACCCCTTGAATAAGCGCAAACCGCGCTTGAAAGTCCTTTAGGGGGATCTGATTTTTGATCAAAAATAAAACAGTCCCAAACCCTACGTTCATCTTCTCCGATCTCCTCTCTTAACAAAACTTTTCAAACAAATCTGCCAATTTGGCAGTTTTGAATCAGAAGTTATCCTAGTATAAACACAGAGGATTTTGATAGAAACAAGAACACTGGCTTAGACGTAGGATCACTTAAACCCTAGGGACTGGTTATAGGGTGCTTGTATGCGTTTGTTAGTCTCAACCCCTTTTAAGCGGTCGTTACTTTTTGTTAACAGTGGATTTGACTTAATTTCATTTAAAAAAAACAATTAAAACACCAACCTTTGTTGGCCAGTTTTTACATAACCCTATGAAACCGTATAAACTGTTCTCCCCTCTGAGTAAAAACACTGATAATTCAGACTCCCAATTGTCTGTAACGGTGCAGGAGGAATACTTAGAGGATCTGCAATTTAGTCTGGAACACATAGAACAAACCGATCAGATTTATGGCGGTATTGCCGGTTCTGTTCCCTTTCCTCCCCTGGCTCCCCCCCAAACAGTCCCCAAAAAATCTCCCCCTCTCCCCAATATTCCCTCGGCGAAACCAGACTGGTCAAATGCCTTACAATCTTTGCTGGATCAACCTCCTGCGTCTTTTCCTCTGCAATTAATGTTGGGAGGATTTATTTTTTGTATCGCCTTTGGTGCTTGGGGATATTTTGGAACCGTTGATGAAGTCGGTCAAGCTAGAGGGAAACTAGCTCCCCAAGGAGAAGTTTACAAAATCCATCCCGTTGAGTTGGGAAAAGTTTCTCGAATTCCGATTAAAGAAGGGCAAACTGTTAAAAAAGGTCAGGTTTTAGCCGAACTAGATCGACAAATTGCCACCCAAGAATTAGCGGGATTACAACAACAACTCACCGCCTTTAAAGCCGAACTGATTCAAAAACAAGGGTTAATTGAACGGATTGATTTAGAAGCCCAAACCCAAGCCGCGATCGCCACGGCTCAACTTCAATCTCAACAGGCTAGTATTGAACGAGTTAAAAGCCAAATTACCTCGAATCAGCGATTACTAAGTCAACTCAATTTTGAAGCGTCAGCAACTCAAAAACGAGTGGAATCTTTACAACCATTGAAGGCAGAAACTCAAACCCTAATTGCCAAATTGCAGGAGGGAGAATTAGCAGCTAAAGAAAGACTAGAAAGGCTCCAACCTCTGTTAGAAAGTGGTGCTATTTCTAAAGATATATTATTTCAAGCCGAACAAAATTTGCGGGATCAACAAAGAGGCATTGTTCAAGCGCAATTATCAGAAAAAAATAGTACCCAAGAACTTATTTTTCAAGCGGAACAAGGTTTTCGGGATCGCCAACGATTAATCACCCAATCTCAAGGAGAATTAAAACAATATCAAGTTGAAATTGAACGATTAAATGCGGAATTAGCACAGAAACAAGCGGAAGCCAAAACAATTCAAGTAGGAACCCAGCAAAAAATTCAACAAACTGAGTTAGAAGTAACTCAATTCAAAGCTAAAATTACAGAAACACAAAATTTAATTACAAGGGCTGAGGCTAAACTTCAAGACAGATATCTCCATTCTCCTATTGATGGAGTTATTTCTGCCTTGAATGTGTTTAATGTGGGAGAAGTGATTCAACCCGGACAAACCATTGCTGAAATTACGCCCAAAAATGCACCCCTAATTTTAACAGCTAGTCTCCCGAATGAGAAAGCTGGATTTGTGAAAACCGGAATGTCGGTTAAAGTCAAATTTGATGCTTATCCCTATCAAAATTATGGGGTATTTGAAGGAACAGTTCGCTCAATTTCACCCGATACAAAAGTTGATCAAGGAGTTGGGCCAGTTTACAAATTAGAAATTTTGTTAAAAAAAGACTACGTTTTGCAACGGGATCAGAAAATTCAGTTAAAATCTGGACAAACGGCTAGTGCGGATATTATTATTCGTCGTCGTCGGATTATGGATATTCTACTTAATCCTATTCTGCAATTGCAGAAAAATGGCATCGATTTGTAGAACACTATTTACCAATTAGGAGTACAAGAAATGTCTGCTCAATATTCCTACAATAACTCGAAAGTCGCTAAGGCGATGAGTGAAGAACAGTTTGAACAAATCCTAGATGCGATTTTATCGGGGAAATATTCTTGGGCTTGTGTTTTAATTTTGCGTTTTGCTGGATATAACCCACTCCATTATATTCCCTATCGCACCTATAACCGACTAACTAAGGATCATAATTCTAATTCTCAGTCTCAAAGTCATACAACATCTGTTAAATCAAGTCTTTACGCTGAAGTTACACCTTCTGGTGCTGGCAAAGTTCGGGACTTAACTTATTTAGAACCTATTCCTGAATTGAGTCGGGGGGTTTCGGGAGGATTTCGGCATTTAGAAGTTGTCGAAAACTTTCCCAGTCCTTGGAAACTGAACTAAACGACCGATCCAACTTTAACCTTTTGTTCGCCTAAGTTTAAAATCATTTTTTTGAGTCTGTTTTTCACTTTTTTTAAAAAATCCGCTTTTCCCCCTCTTTTCATCTTTTATAACAACCTGTATTCAAGCAGGTTTTTTTTTGGAAAATATAAAAAAACTGCCAAAATGACAACAATTATCCTGAAACGTAATTACAATACCACTTATACAACTTTAAATACTAAAGATTGAATAAAACGAACTCCTCTGAAAGTCATTTCTGATTTTCAGAGCCTTATTTATGATCATTTTTTCAAAATTAATTCTTTTTCATCTATTGATTTAAACTCCAGAAAAAAATTCAACAAATATGCCAAAATGGCAACATAACCCACAAAGGAAAGATTATATTAGAAACATCAACAAACAAAGTTGATACCCAAATAAACGATTATTTAGGAAGAAAACCATGTTTATTCAAGATTTAAACCATTTAGAAGTCGTTACCGAAGCATCCAATATCGAAGGTGCTCGTCGTCGTGGCAGTGGATCGGCTTTTGCTGATGCTTATAGCAGTGCCTATGCCAGTGGTAGTAATTTTGCTGCAACTTATACCTCTACTTATACAGATGCATACGTGAGTCGTTGGGGTACTTCGGCTAGCTCTAATTCTTCTGCTTCTTCGACTGCTTTCTAATCAAATTACAAATTTAGTTTGGATGTATAGCTAGTTGCAATACCATCGCTGAAAGCTAGTTCAATTTAATCGTTGACGGCTTTCAGTGCTTTGCTATTCTTGTGGAGAAAATTATGACTCAGATGACCATTAGTGATTTAAGTTTTTGTGAAAATACAGGTACTAATGCACAGGCAATAAAAGGAAGTGTTTCTTCGCCTCGTGTTTCTACATCTGTCAGTAAAAATGTAAGTTCCCGTCACAATGCCTTCTTCAATATTGAGCAGTTAAATAGTGGCTACTTGATATCTGCTGGTTATGCTGTCGCTGTTGCTGCTGGAGTTGCTGCTGCGATTTCTGTTGGTGGAACTACATATACATCGGTCAATGTTTTTAGCCAAGTGGGTTAACTTCTGGTGAAGTGGTTTTATCCCTCAAGATTCACTTTTTGATTAAGTAAAAATATTCAACACAGAAAAGTTCCTATTTTGTCGGAAATAGGGACTTTTTTATTTTAAAATTGTTAATCACAAATTAATTGGGATAGCTAGTGGGACTTAAACAAAAATTAAGACCAAACAAAGCCTAAACTAGCTTTATAGGCTGCAAATACATCCCTATTATCCTGGAGCCACTCCACAAATCGAAAAGAAATCGCTGTGCGAAAGGCTTCAAGGGCATCAACAAATGTGTTTAAGGGTTTGTTCGCCCATCGACGTCTTAACCCTCCAGTTAAACTATGCCAGAGAATAAAAGTATAGGCACAAAATACCAAAATCCAATGTCTGATTAGACTTCTTTTATCTCGGACTTGATATTCTTTTAGCCCTAACCAGCCCTTTGCTTCCCTGTAAAAAACTTCTATCCAATTTCTTTGTGAATAGGTCGTTACTATCCACTCTCCTGTAGCTTTTGAAGCTTCAACATTAGTCATTAAATAATCAATATCACTGGCTTGGTCGAAAGTAGCAGCATTCATGACGATGGCTATTACTTTCTTCCCTGCATACTTTGATAATTCAATTTCTTTTGTTGCTACCCACACAGTTTTGGGTTTTTCCAGTTGGAGTTGAATTTCACTAAAAGCTCCTTGGGGCAACGATTTAGCTAAATTATCTAATCGAGTTTCCTCGGTTTCATCTTCCCCTTTTTTGAGGATTACCTTTCGATTCTTGGCGACTCCCCCTATATATTTTAATCCTTTTTTCTCTAACTCTTGTAAAAAACTTGTGTTATTTCCATACCCGGCATCTGTTAGCACAATTCCCGGTCGATATCCTCTGTCTAAGCTCCTCTCTATTAATTCTAATGCTATTTCTGGTTTCTTTTTAAATTCGGGGTCGGCTTTTCCTAAGGGTAATGACTCGGCTTTTTGATATAATTCTATATCTAATGGTAAGCTTTTTTTGCCATCGTATAGATGGCTCGTTACTGCTACAATTCCATTGTCGGTTTTTCCGATTTCTCCGATGTATTGTCGTCCGACTCCATCGGTAAAATTTCCGCTTTTTCGATGTCCTGAATCATCAATAATTAGAGCAAATCCCCGACTAATCTGGGTTTGCTTACACTGATTCATCACCTCCAGCCGACGCTGATTTAGTTTCATTGCTGACCAAGGAGCTTCGGTTAAAAAGTGGTGTAATCGGTGGTAAGTTACTCCTACGGCGTTATTCGCCATTTGCGACAGGTTTTTTCGCTCACTTTCTCCCAATAATCCCCCTAAATAGTTCCTAAATTCCCGTTTTTGCGCTTGATGGCTGAAAATATCGTCAAATCGACCACACCATCTATCGAAGCAAGGGGGCATTGCTGCCGGGGTTGTCTCTTTCATTCGTTATTCTTGAATATTCTTGAATGTTATGTGCTTGCTATATAATCATTATCACCTATTTAGCTCCTTATTTTTGTTTAAGTCCCACTAGAGGTTGAAGAAGAACTAGAACTCGATTTAGCCTCACTTCTGTAACCATGAACAGATGAAATATTGACAAAAATACTTTGACTAATTTTATTTTCTTGATCATCTGATGTTGAAACTACGCTTTTAGCCTCTGCAATAACTTTACCATCGGGTGAGACTATCCGTTTAAATACGACTTTATAGTTAGACATGATTTTAATACCAACTTATTAGAATGAAGCATAAAATAATTCATTAAGCTAATGTTGCCATTTTGGCAACATTTATCAAAATAATTTAGTTAAACTTTAATTTTATAGCTTGTCTTGAAAAAGTTATTAAAGTTACCGACTTTGACAATGATCTTGCTACTACATTACTTAATTTTCCGTAACAGCAATGAACAACATTACCAACAATTCCAACGATATTCTCGTCATCCTAGATGAGCTTATAAATACAGTATCTCCGACTACCACAATTAACTCCCCCGATGCCAATTTTCAGGAGAGTAGTTCCAGTTCTAGTTCCACTGCTATTGTCAATGACATGGGTGCGGGAGGAGCCAGTCAAGCTACAACAATTTCCCCAACCGGAGAAGTCCAAAACAGTAGTGAGTCTGTGTTTATTCCTGGTGCTACTTCTAGTCAAGCGACAGCAACAGCTATTAGTGGTACGGATATATTACCAACGACGGAGGCAACAGTAATCATAGAACCGGAAAATCACAACCCACCACCACCGACTCCTATGATTAATGCGGATGTATTTATCTTAAACACAAATCCCAATTTCCCCAACACCGACCCCAATTTAGCAGATATAATTACCAACTTTAATGCTGCTGAAGGTGATAAGATTGGATTGTCAGAAAACTTAATCGGACAACCGTTAATATTAGAAACCTTTGATTCTAATGCTGATGGAAGTCTTGATGCTACTGTAATTAAACTTGCTAGTAATAGTCAATCTGAAGTTCTTGGAGTTGTCTTAGGTACAGTTTCTGCACATGGACAAACGACATTAACGCCAACCGATTTCACCATAATTTCTAACAACCTGCTAATATTAAGCTAAGAAAGCTGGGGTTGAATAAAAATGATCATGGCGCAACTTTCCAAGGGTTCACTTGATGATGAGGAAATTATTGGCTTCCTGAAACAAAACCTGGAATTCAAGGAAGTCTATCAGAAAATTTTGTCTCAAAAAGTTATCAATCAAGTTGCTGAGGAAAGAGGTATTATTGTAACCGATGAGGAAATTCAAAACCAAGCTAACCAACAACGTTATGAAAAACGCTTAGAAAAAGCGGCGGATACTTTAGCTTGGTTAGCTGACCAAATGATCACTTCCGATGACTGGGAAGCGGGAATTCGAGAACGTCTTTTAGCCGAAAAATTAGCAGAATCTTTATTTGCTAAAGATGTCGAAAAATACTTTGTTCAAAATCGCTTGAGTTTTGAGCAAGTTTCATTATATCAAATTATTGTTCCCTACGAGCGCTTGGCTAGGGAATTATTTTATCAAATAGAAGAAGAAGAAATCAGTTTTTATCACGCCGCCCATTTATATGATATTGACCCCCGACGTCGTGAACAATGCGGCTATGAAGGTAAACTTTATCGTTGGGGATTAAAAGCGGATTTTGCAGCAATTGTATTTGGTTCAAACCCAGGAGAAATATTAAGTCCTGTCAAAACTGACCAAGGTTATCATCTAATCTTAGTTGAGGAGTTTATTCAAGCTGAATTGACCCCTCAACGTTATCAAGAGATTCTTCAGAAACTATTTAAAGACTGGTTAGCTAGTGAATTAAATTATCGGCTATATAACACTTAAAACTTTAATTTAAGTTATTACAACCCAATAAAATGCACCCTGAAACTGATTACTTGACAGAATTAATCAGATAAACTGGATCTTTTTTTCAAGCCTAATGCTGCTCCTAATGCACCGACAATTAATAACCAGACGGAGGTTGATGGTTCAGGTGCTTGGACAATTGTGGCACTCTTTTGATAGGTAATTAACGTTAGGTTTTGACCTTTAGTAAAGTGACGAGAATATAATCCCGATAACAAAATATTGACAGATGCTTGATTTTCTTCAACGTTTGTTATTGCTGAGGGCGATAATTGAAAACCCGGACTTTTTTGGATGAATAAATCATAGTCGTTAGCAGAATTTAACGAGCTATTTAGACTAAAGAAATCTAACAAATTATTGGTAGAATCTTCAAACAAATAGAAAGCGATATAATTCGCGGCTTGAGTCGATTCTTGTTGCTGTGTTTTTTGGGTTTCTAAATTTAAAATCGAGATAAAATCAAAAGAAAATTCTTGATTTTCAGCAATCTCAAATTGATAACCAATAGCTGCTGCTTGACTTTGAGCTAAACCCAAATATTCTTTACCTTCTCCTAGAGTTATCGCCTGGGAACCATTGTTAGCCAAGGGAAAACAATAGTCAGGTTCCAAACAGAAATTAACATTAAAATAGGCACTAGCATTTGCTTCAGCCAGTACAGTTCCTTTCCAAGCTAATGCTAGGGTTTGAGTATCTGTAAACGTGGAAATGCTGGTAGGAACTTGACTAAAATTATAAATCAAGGTTTCAGTTTCAGCCTTAGCGAATGTACCCGCAAGACCAGGAGAAACACTACTTAATAAAGCAATAACTGGAGTAGCAATGATGAATAATTTCATACTTGCTTTGGGTGCAGTATTCATGTCAAATCCTTTTATTGAATTTTAAATCAAAACTGATCACGGTATCAATACCGATAACCTATAGATGTAATGTAGTCTGTGGAGTAGGGAAATTAACAGGGGTTAGTTTAAAGATTTTAGTTTTTTTTGTAAAGATCTGATAAAATGTTTTGGTTTAAATAGTAGTGCTAATTTTATCTGTAATTGAGTCAACAGCTATTCCGTTCAAGCTATAACAGAAACGATAAACACCCCAAGTTTCCATTATGAACCCACCTATCCGCCCCATACAAATTGAAGAACCCGAGGGTCAAGTACCCCTAAACTCTCCTTTATATATTGAACGTCCTCCGATTGAAACCGACTGTTATCAGGCTTTAATACGACCTACAGCCTTAATTCGGATTAAAGCACCTCGACAAATGGGAAAAAGCTCCCTCATGCACCGAATTCTCCACTATGGAACTCAACAAGGATATCACACAGCTTGTTTGAACTTTCAGTTAGCAGACTATGAATTTTTTAGTAATTTGGATCAATTTTTACAATGGTTTTGTGCCAGTATTGCCGAAGAATTAGGCTTTGATGACCAACTCGAAGAATATTGGAAAGGGGTAATTGGCAGTAAAAATAAATGTACCAAATATTTACAACGATATTTACTGGCTCAACTCAATTCTCCGTTAGTTTTAGGATTAGATGAAGTCGATTTAATCTTTCAACACCCTGAAATTGCCGTTGATTTTTTTGGACTATTAAGAGCTTGGCATGAACGCAGCAAAAATGAACCGACTTGGCAGAATATTCGCTTAGTTATTTCCCATTCTAAAGAAGTTTATATTCCCCTGAATATTAATCAATCTCCCTTTAATGTGGGATTACCCGTGGAACTTCCCGAACTCACCCCGGAACAAATTCAAGATTTAATTAACCGTCATGGATTGGAATTTTCCGAGGCTCAATTCACCGCTTTATTAGATATGATTGGCGGACATCCCTATTTAGTCAGAGTGGCACTCTATCAAATCGCTAAAGATAAAATTACCTTAGAAGAATTTCTCCAAACTGCCCCCACAGAAGCCGGATGTTACTATGATCATTTACGGCGTCATTTATCCAATTTAGAAAAGAATGAAGAATTAAATCATATTTTAAGACAAGTAATTAATAGTGATTATCCCGTTTCTATTCCTTCGGCTGAAGCCTTTAAACTGAGGAGTATGGGATTAGTTAAATTTCAAGGAAATGACGTTTCACCGTTATGTAATCTCTATCGCATTTATTTTAAAGAAAAATTAGGACAATCCTCAAAAACTCCCCTTCAAGAAACGACATTAGCCGCGATTATGTTCACAGATGTTGTGGATTCAACACCCCAGATGGAACGCAATCAAAAACAGATGTTAGAGTGTTTAAAACGGGATTTTACTCGGATGCGAGACTTAATTCGTCAACACAACGGACAAGAACTTAAAAGTATGGGGGATGGATTATTACTCTATTTTAGTTCTGCGGTAGAAGCGGTGCGTTGTGGGCTAGAAATTCAACGAGCTTTAGCCGCCGCCGAAATTAGTCCAGAAACCCGTTTAAAACATCGGATTGGGATTCATGTTGGGGATGTATTTTTAAGCGGTGGAGATGTGTTAGGAACAGGAGTTAATATTGCTTCCAGGTTACAATCTCAAGCCATGCCAGGAGAACTTTGTATTTCTCAAACGGTCTATGATGTGGTTAAAAATCATTTATCCTTGCAAATCACTTATTTAGGAGAACGTAAACTTAAAGGTATTGAATCTCCGATGCCTTTATATCGAGTTATCCCTTAATTTTAACCCAAAATCATGGCTGAAGCATCTCCGAATTTTTCCTATCAAGTGGGGGGAAGTTTACCCGTTAATTCCCCCACTTATATTTATAGACAAGCAGATGAACAATTTTATCAGGGGTTAAAAGCGGGAGAATTTTGTTATGTTTTGAACTCCCGACAAATGGGAAAATCCAGTTTACGAGTGCAAACGATGCAACGCTTACAAGCAGAAAATATTGTTTGTGCTGCGATTGATTTAACGGCTATTGGTACATCTGATATTACGGCTGAAGAATGGTATGCCGGGTTAATTGATAGTATTGTCAGTAGTTTAAATCTATATGATGATTTTGATTTAGATGAATGGTGGACTAAAAATCAACGCCTTTCCAATGTCAGACGATGGAATAAGTTTATTGAATCGATTTTACTATCTGCTATTGATCAAAAAATTGTGATTTTTATTGATGAAATTGATAGTATTTTAAGGCTAAATTTCAATGTAGATGATTTTTTTGCCTCCATTCGAGCCTGTTATAATAAACGGGCAGAACAACCGGATTTTAACCGTTTAACTTTTGCTTTATTAGGGGTAGCCACTCCTAATGATTTAATTAATAGTCAATATCACAGCACCCCCTTTAATATTGGTCAAGCGATTGAATTAACAGGTTTTCAATTTCAAGAAGCGAAACCCTTAGCGTTAGGATTTATTCAAAAATCTGCTAACCCAGAAATTGTGTTACAGGAAGTTTTAAACTGGACAGGGGGACAACCCTTTTTAACCCAAAAAGTTTGTCAGTTAGTGCGGTTAAGTGAGGAAATTATTCCTGAAGGAGAGGAGAAAAAATGGGTTGAGAAGTTAGTGCGATCGCGTATCATAGAAAATTGGGAAGTTCAGGACGAACCGGAACATTTAAGAACAATCCGCGATCGTTTATTATGGGAAAGTGAGCGTTCTGAAGAACTATTAGAATTATATTCTCAAATTTTAACCTCTGAATCAACCCTTTGCAAAGAAACCAAGGAATATTTGGAATTACGATTAACCGGAATTGTGATTAAATCTAAGGAAAAAGTCGCAATCTGTAATTACATATATTTAGAAATATTTAATTTATCATGGCTAGAAAATTTAGGAATCATTACGAAAAAAGAATTTTTATCTACAATCTATAAAAATGTTTTTAAAATCTCTCAAATCGATTTGTTTAAAAATTTATCAAGTCCAGAAATCATTCAAATTATTAATAACTCTAAACTCTTAAAAGATATTAGTTTTAATCCCACAACTTTACCGAATCACATAGAAATGGGTATACAAAAATTTCAAAAAGCTTATGCGAACCAAGATATTAACCTCCTGAATTCATTGATTTCTAAAAATTTTAGTGGAAGTTTATGTGGATCTATCTCCAAATCAACACTAATTGATTTTTACAAAAATTTCTTTATTTACTTTCCCCCCGAATCTAATCTCAGATTAATTGTTGATAAAATTTATATTTTAGATGAATCAGAACTATTTTTAAGATTGATTGTTAGTTTTGTTTTAAAGGGTTATAATCGGGACAGACAATGGTTCTCTAATCAGTTTGATTCAGGTGATTTTTATATCGAAATCGGCTTTGAACCTGCTAATAAACACTGGGAAATTTTACGTTTAGATAAGGTTTATTGGCAGGCTAAAAAATTTATTAATGATGGAGATTGGTTTAATCCTAATCTTCATCTATAGCTTGATTAGAATGATTAATTTATACCGTCGCATAATGTTTACCTCACTAGCTTGGAAATTTCTATAACTCCTTTGGGATTCCTATATCAAAGCATTTATATAACTAATTAAAATTGACTATATCTATTATTAATCATGAACTAATGACTACTTCAATTTCTCTAATACCTCTGGAGTAAACGGATTTTTACCCGCTTTTAATTCCTTAATCCAGCCTTGTCTTTGTGCCTTCATTTCATCATCATTAGTCCATTCAACAAAATATTTAAAATCCTCAATTGCCCCTTTAAAATCACCTGTTAAAGCCCTGGCTAATCCTCGACCATCTCGAATATTTCCATTGTTAGGAGAAAGTTTAACAGCGTTTTCACAGGCATAGAGAACATCTTTTGCAGATCCATTCAGACTACCATTCCAACATAAACTATCCCATTGTTTCACAGAAATATCTAGAGTTTTATCCAGATAAATTGCTTGATTATAATACTTAATTGCTGCTTTAATATTCTTTTTATTAAGATGATCAATTGCTTCTGCAAGAGTAATTTGTGCTTCTATATTTATCTTGAGATTAGGATTAATTTTTAGAGCTTTATTAAAGAGAAATTTGGAAAATTTAGAATCTCCCTCAGCTACATAAATTTTAGCTTGATTAACCCAGTATAATGCTGCTGGTTGATAAACACCTTTTTGGCGATTAAATTGCAGACTAGAATCCAGTTTTTTCGCTTCTTCAAATAAAGCTAAAGACTGATGAACATTACCAATTCTTGCTGCCTCCTGGGCTTGCTTAAATAAAAGTAAGGGAGTCGCTTTCAATACCGCTTGATCCTGACAGATAGATAATTCTTGTTTGACTTCTGGATGTGTAATAAAATAATCTTTTAACCAATGACAACCCAAAGCAGCTAATTCATCTATATCTATCGTTAAATCCCATAAAATGATCTTATTATCTCCACCAGCAGAAGCAAGAATGTTGCCATCGGGACTAAAACTGACGGCTGATACCCCATCACTATGACCCAATAAAGTTTTAATCAGAGTGCCATCTCGTTTCCACAATTTTACGGTGTTGTCAGCACTAGCAGAAGCAATGATTTCTCCATCGGGACTAAAACTGACATCATATACCCTATCACTATGATCCAATAAAGTTTTAATCAGAGTCCCATCAAGTTTCCGCAATTTTACGGTGTTGTCAGCACTAGCAGAAGCAATGATTTCTCCATCGGGACTAAAACTAACTGCTGATACCCAACCCGATAAAGTATTAATCAGAGTGCCATCTCGTTTCCATAATTTTACGGTTTTGTCACTACCCACAGAAGCAATCGTTTGCCCATCGGGACTAAAACTAACTTCATATACCCCATCACTATGACCCGATAAAGTATTAATCAGAGTCCCATCTCGTTTCCACAATTTCACAGTTTTGTCATGACTAGCAGAAGCAATGAATTCCCCATCGGGACTAAAGCTAACTCCTAATACCCAAGCACTATGACCCCGTAAAGTATTAATCAGAGTGCCATCTCGTTTCCATAATTTTACGGTTTTGTCAGCACTAGCAGAAGCAATCGTTTGCCCATCGGGACTAAAACTGACGGCTGATACCCCATCACTATGACCCGATAAAGTTGTAATCAGAGTCCCATCTCGTTTCCACAATTTGATGGTGTTGTCACCACTAGCAGAAGCAATGATTTCCCCATCGGGACTAAAACTGACTGCATATACTCCCTCACTATGACCCGATAAAGTTGTAATCAGAGTCCCATCTCGTTTCCACAATTTGATGGTGTTGTCACCACTAGCAGAAGCAATCGTTTGCCCATCGAGACTAATATGGAGACCAAAATTGACGCCTGATACCCCATCACTATGACCCGATAAAGTGTTGAGGAGAGTGCCATCTCGTTTCCACAATTTTACGGTTTTGTCACCACTAGCAGAAGCAATGATTTCCCCATCGGGACTAAAACTAACTTCATATACCACATCACGATGACCCGATAAAGTGTTGAGGAGAGTGCCATCTCGTTTCCACAATTTTACAGTTTTATCGGCACTAGCAGAAGCAATGATTTCTCCATCGGGACTAAAACTAACTGCTAATACCCCATCACTATGACCCGATAAAGTTGTAATCAGAGTCCCATCTTGTTTCCACAATTTTACGGTTTTGTCACCACCCACAGAAGCAATGATTTCCCCATCGGGACTAAAACTGACGGCTGATACCCAATCACTATGACCCGATAAAGTTGTAATCAGAGTCCCATCTCGTTTCCACAATTTTACGGTGTTGTCACCACTAGCAGAAGCAATGATTTCTCCATCGGGACTAAAACTAACGGCTGATACCGAACCACTAGGATCAGAGAGAATTTGATAGTTTTTAATTGTGTAAATAGCTTGCTGAAGGGTACTAAAAACTTGTGCTTTAGTCTTGTCCTTATTCCAAATTGATTGATTTAATTGTTTTAATTGTTGTGTGGCTTTCAAACTTTCTATCAATGACTCAAGGTGTTGACCTGCTAAAAATTTTTCTTTGGCTGAAGCATTCGTTAAGCGAACATTTGCTAAGTCTAAAATTGTTAGCTTATTTTTAACAAAAATCAAAGAAGATAAGATGATGATTCCGGCGATAATGGCTGTAATTATGGTGAATCTCCGTCCTCGGCGAATTAGCTTTTCAGTTTGTTTTTTAATTTGAGTTAATTCTTGATTGGCTTCCACTAGGGATAAATCAGCGTTTTTTTTAGCTTCCGCTAAAATTTCATTGGCTTGTTTTTCGGCTTCTAATTCTAATTGAGTCGCTTTTTGTTCTAATTTCTGACTTGCTTCTAAAAAGCGATAATCTTCAGTAGATAAATTTTTATCCTGTTCCCAAACTAAGGCATCAATTAATGCTTGTCCCCGTAATAACCGGGACTCATCTTGATATGCTGATTTTTTCCAAGCAATAAACGCTTCTGAATAAGGACGCAATTTTGTTAATTCTTGAGTTAACCAATCAAGATTAAAAACTTCTTGATAAATTAAATTAGAAACCTTGAGTTTTGCCCCCCGTTTCACAATTAATCCTGATAATTGTAATTCGGTTTGTTCTTGACTGCCATTGGTTTCTAGTTCTCCCTGATGTAAAATTTGTTGATAAATTCCTAATAACCGACTCGCTCGTTTTTCCTTAACCAAAAGGCGATCGCGAATGGTTCTTAAATGTTCCGGTTCATCTTGACTTTCCCAATCTTTTATGATATAATCTTTAACTAAATTATCAATAGCTTGGTGTTCATTTTCTTCCGCAATATTAGTAATTTTATTTAAAACTAAATTACAAACTTTTTGGGTTAAAAACGGTTGTCCTCCCGTCCAATTTAAGATTTCTGCTATTACTTTTTCGGGATTTTGGCTTTTTATGGCTAAACCCGATGCTAAAGGTAAGGTTTCTAATAATTGAAATCCTTGTAAGGGAATGGCGCAACCAATATTAAAGGGTGTTCTGGTTTTATCTTTGATTAAATCGGAAGGGGTGGCGACGCCTAATAACGCAAAGGTTAAACGGTTATATTCGGGTTCATCTACCCGTTGATTATAACAGGAACGAATTAAGGCAAAAAAATCATCAACGGAAAATTTTAAACTTAGAACACTATCAATTTCATCAATAAAAATAACAATATTTTGCGGCGTGGAGGGTAATAATATATTGTCAATAAATTTATACCAGCGTCTTACATTCGATAAATTTTGATTCTGAGTCCACCATTCATCTAAATCAAAATCATCATATAAATCTAAACTACTAACAATACTATCAATAATTCCCGCATACCATTCTTCTGGGGTAATATCCGCCGTCCCAATAGCTGTTAAATCAATAGAAACACATAAAACTCCCGCATCTTGTAACCGTTGCATGGTGCGGACTCGTAAAGAAGATTTTCCCATTTGTCGGGAGTTCAACACATAACAAAACTCTCCAGCTTTTAAGGCTTGATAGAGGTCTTCATCCGCTTGACGTTTAATATAGGTAGGAGCATCAACGGGTAAACTCCCACCGACCTGATAAATGGAATACGACATAGAATATAAAAGAAATTTTCAAGGGTGAAAAATAAATCAATAATATTTCAGATTTGAGTTTTTGTATAATCTGTTAGATTTTGGGGTTCATTTTTTTCTTGATGTAATAGAAATTCCAGGTAATCTTCAAGTTGTCGCTGTCTGGTTTGGGATAGCTGACGTAACTTGTCTAAAATCGCTTCTTCCCTAGAAGACTGACTTAGGTGTTTTGATCATTGTGACGGTTGACACATCTCTTTTGTGTGGCATGATGAACTTAATTATCCACAATCTTTGAGAATGATTCAAACTGTTTACATTGAGACCAGTATTATTGGCTACCTGACTGCCCGCCCTACAGATAATTTAATTGTGGCAGCCAATATGAAGATTACTCAAGACTGGTGGGACGAGTATTGTAACTCACTGGTACTTTATACTTCAGAACTGGTTGAAGATGAAGCCCAAAGAGGAGACTCAATCATCGCGACTCAACGCTTAATCCTACTACAATCTTTGACATTTCTGGAGTTGACAGAAGAAGCTACAGATCTCGCACAGGAATTTCTACAGCAGAGTAACCTACCCCAAAAAGCCTCTAATGATGCTCTGCATATTGCCCTAGCTACGGTTTACGGGTTGAATTATCTGTTAACATGGAACTGCAAGCACATGGCAAATTCTCAGATCCAAAGAAAGTTATCTGAAATTAGCTGTAATCTAGGATATACCCTACCATTTATCTGTACCCCTTACGAATTTCTTAACCTTGATCCTCTGGGAGAATAACAATGTATAAAGATCCAATTTTAGAAGAAATCCATAATTATAGAGAGGAGTACGCAAAATCATTTAACTATGACCTCAAGGCTATATTTGATGATTTGCGAAATAAGCAAATGGCTAGTAGCCGAAAATTTGTCAAACTTCCCATCAATCGCTTACCTAATGCACCCCAGCACCCAACAGTATAGCAATTCCGGTGATCAGTTAGTAGTTGGGCTTTAGCCCTTATTTTTGCGCTTAAGCGCAACTACCGCATTTAAACTTTGTTGTGCTTTTAAGAGTAATTCAAGTTGATCGTTAGTCATGGTGTGATAAAATCTAAAGTAAAATACCTTCTTTCCGAATATTTCTTAATAAAGGGCCTTGACGATGTAAAAATCGGTTTTCTTCCATAAATATACAGTTGATCACTTCATTATTTTGTAAAGATAAATCGGCAATAAATTGACCTGTGTATTCTTCAAGTTGTCGCTGTCTGGTTTGGGATAGCTGACGTAACTTGTCTAAAATCGCTTCTTCCCTAGAATACTGACTAACGGGAATAATTTGTGAGGCGGCAACTTCAATGGTAATATGCGGGACATCAAACCCTTCTAAACTATACCCATCTTCTTGATTATCCATTGGATAATACTCAACAATGGTGGCAATATCTCCTTGTTTGAGGTGATATTTGGGTAAATCTTCTGTTAGGGCGACTTGGGAAAATAGAGGATATTGTTGTTTCATTAATCTTGTAAATTTTCGAGGTCTGCAAGGTCTTGATTTCTTCCTGATGCGAGTTTGTTTTTTCTGAGATTTTCCAAATCTATGAATTTTACAATTACATCATTAACTGTAATTTCAATGCGTGTTTGATAGCAGGTTTGGAAATCAACACCGTCGGGAGTTGTTAATAAATCAATCCGGCTTGGTGGGTAGCCTAATTGAATAATTTGATCGGCTTCAAGAAAGTCTTCTGGTTTTAAGTTTAATGTACCAAAGCCAAATTCATCTAAGGCTTTTACCAAATTTTCTGCATTATCTGGTTTCATTTCAATCCAGATATCAATGTCTTTAGTATAACGAGGATGACCATGAATAGCAACGGCATAACCTCCAATCACTAGATATCGCACGTTATTGTTGTTTAATAATTCTATAAATTCTTTGAAGTCTTGGTTCAGCATGATATTTCCATTGATGATAGTCTTGACGAATTTGTTCTAGGGCTGCAAGGCGTTCTAAATAGGGTTGTTTTTGCCAATAGGTGAAGTCGTTTTTTTGTTGTTTTTGATTAACTTTTGTGTAAGTTATGATCATGTTTCGTTGAGTCGGTGAGTCCATTTTATTTTCCTTAAAACATAGATTAAATTTGGGGGTTGATGTTAACCGAAATATGGGGTTAGGACTAGGAGAATAACTGGCGGAAAAATTGCTTGATTTGACTAAACCAGCGACGAATTTTTTGCCACCGGGTCGGGGATGGCGGAATGGGTGGGATTTCAAGTTGCTCAAGGGCGCGATCGCATTCTTGGATTTTGTGATCGAGTTGCATTTGTTGATAGAATTGGCGAGCATTACGGTACGCACCTATGGCGTCGGGAATGCGGTTAAGTTTAGTTAGGGTTTTACCAAAGTTAAACCAGATTTCAGCTTGGGATTGAGGACTTTTGATTTCTGTTGCAATAGTCAAAGCCTCTTGATACAAAGAAAGAGCTTGTTGATAGTTTTCTAAAGCATCATAGACTTCTCCTAAACCATTTAAAGAAGCAGCTTCCCCCCCTCTATTCCCAATCTCTCGGCAAATTTCCAGAGATTGCTGATGATAGGATATAGCATCTTCGTAGCGTCCTAGGGAATTGTAAGCAACGCCTAAATAGAATAAAGAAGCAGCTACCCCCTGTCTATTCTCAATCTCTCGGTAAATTTCCAGAGATTGCTGGTAATAGGATATCGCTTCTTCGTAGCGTCCTAGGGAATTGTAAGCATTACCTAAACCGATTAAAGAAATAGCTTCCCCCCCTCTATCCCCAATCTCTCGGTAAATTTCCAGAGATTGCTGGTAATAGGATATCGCTTCTTCGTAGCGTCCTAGGGAATTGTAAGTATTGCCTAAATTGTTTAAAGAATCAGCTTCCCCCCCTCTATTCCCAATCTCTCGTTGAATTTCCAGAGATTGTTGGTAATAGGATATGGCTTCTTCGTAGCGTCCTAGGGAATTGTAAGCAATGCCTAAACCGTATAAAAAATTAGCTACCCACAGTCTATTCTCAATCTCGCGGTAAATTTCCAGAGATTGCTGGTAATAGGATATGGCTTCTTCGTAGCGTCCTAGGGAATTGTAAGCATTGCCTAAATTGTTTAAAGAATCAGCTTCCCCCCCTCTATTNTTTGCCACCACCCACAGAAGCAATGATCTCCCCATCGGGACTAAAACTGACGGCTGATACCCAATCACTATGACCCGATAAAGTTGTAATCAGAGTCCCATCTCGTTTCCACAATTTGATGGTGTTGTCACCACTAGCAGAAGCAAT
>NZ_LR735029.1:130023-132122 GCF_900009265.2 Planktothrix paucivesiculata PCC 9631
CTTGACGATGTAAAAATCGGTTTTCTTCCATAAATATACAGTTGATCACTTCATTATTTTGTAAAGATAAATCGGCAATAAATTGACCTGTGTATTCTTCAAGTTGTCGCTGTCTGGTTTGGGATAGCTGACGTAACTTGTCTAAAATCGCTTCTTCCCTAGAATACTGACTAACGGGAATAATTTGTGAGGCGGCAACTTCAATGGTAATATGCGGGACATCAAACCCTTCTAAACTATACCCATCTTCTTGATTATCCATTGGATAATACTCAACAATGGTGGCAATATCTCCTTGTTTGAGGTGATATTTGGGTAAATCTTCTGTTAGGGCGACTTGGGAAAATAGAGGATATTGTTGTTTCATTAATCTTGTAAATTTTCGAGGTCTGCAAGGTCTTGATTTCTTCCTGATGCGAGTTTGTTTTTTCTGAGATTTTCCAAATCTATGAATTTTACAATTACATCATTAACTGTAATTTCAATGCGTGTTTGATAGCAGGTTTGGAAATCAACACCGTCGGGAGTTGTTAATAAATCAATCCGGCTTGGTGGGTAGCCTAATTGAATAATTTGATCGGCTTCAAGAAAGTCTTCTGGTTTTAAGTTTAATGTACCAAAGCCAAATTCATCTAAGGCTTTTACCAAATTTTCTGCATTATCTGGTTTCATTTCAATCCAGATATCAATGTCTTTAGTATAACGAGGATGACCATGAATAGCAACGGCATAACCTCCAATCACTAGATATCGCACGTTATTGTTGTTTAATAATTCTATAAATTCTTTGAAGTCTTGGTTCAGCATGATATTTCCATTGATGATAGTCTTGACGAATTTGTTCTAGGGCTGCAAGGCGTTCTAAATAGGGTTGTTTTTGCCAATAGGTGAAGTCGTTTTTTTGTTGTTTTTGATTAACTTTTGTGTAAGTTATGATCATGTTTCGTTGAGTCGGTGAGTCCATTTTATTTTCCTTAAAACATAGATTAAATTTGGGGGTTGATGTTAACCGAAATATGGGGTTAGGACTAGGAGAATAACTGGCGGAAAAATTGCTTGATTTGACTAAACCAGCGACGAATTTTTTGCCACCGGGTCGGGGATGGCGGAATGGGTGGGATTTCAAGTTGCTCAAGGGCGCGATCGCATTCTTGGATTTTGTGATCGAGTTGCATTTGTTGATAGAATTGGCGAGCATTACGGTACGCACCTATGGCGTCGGGAATGCGGTTAAGTTTAGTTAGGGTTTTACCAAAGTTAAACCAGATTTCAGCTTGGGATTGAGGACTTTTGATTTCTGTTGCAATAGTCAAAGCCTCTTGATACAAAGAAAGAGCTTGTTGATAGTTTTCTAAAGCATCATAGACTTCTCCTAAACCATTTAAAGAAGCAGCTTCCCCCCCTCTATTCCCAATCTCTCGGCAAATTTCCAGAGATTGCTGATGATAGGATATAGCATCTTCGTAGCGTCCTAGGGAATTGTAAGCATTGCCTAAACCGATTAAAGAAATAGCTTCCCCCCCTCTATCCCCAATCTCTCGGCAAATTTCCAGAGATTGCTGATGATAGGATATAGCATCTTCGTAGCGTCCTAGGGAATTGTAAGTAACGCCTAAATAGAATAAAGAAGCAGCTACCCCCTGTCTATTCTCAATCTCTCGGTAAATTTCCAGAGATTGCTGGTAATAGGATATCGCTTCTTCGTAGCGTCCTAGGGAATTGTAAGCATTACCTAAACCGATTAAAGAAATAGCTTCCCCCCCTCTATCCCCAATCTCTCGGTAAATTTCCAGAGATTGCTGGTAATAGGATATCGCTTCTTCGTAGCGTCCTAGGGAATTGTAAGCAATGCCTAAACCAAGTAAAGAAGCAGCTACCCCCTGTCTATTCTCAATCTCTCGGTAAATTTCCAGAGATTGCTGGTAATAGGATATCGCTTCTTCGTAGCGTCCTAGGGAATTGTAAGCATTACCTAAACCGATTAAAGAAATAGCTTCCCCCCCTCTATCCCCAATCTCTCGGTAAATTTCCAGAGATTGCTGGTAATAGGATATCGCTTCTTCGTAGCGTCCTAGGGAATTGTAAGCATTACCTAAACC
>NZ_LR735029.1:132743-146732 GCF_900009265.2 Planktothrix paucivesiculata PCC 9631
TCCAGAGATTGCTGGTAATAGGATATCGCTTCTTCGTAGTGTCCTAGGGAATTGTAAGCATTGCCTAAATTGAGTAAAGAATTAGCTTCCCCCCCTCTATTCCCAATCTCTCGTCGAATATCCAGAGATTGCTGGTAATAGGATATCGCTTCTTCGTAGCGTCCTAGGGAATTGTAAGCAGTGCCTAAATTGTTTAAAGAAATAGCTACCCTCAATCTATCCCCAATCTCTCGTTGAATATCCAGAGATTGCTGGTGATAGGATATCGCTTCTTCGTAGCGTCCTAGGGAATCGTAAGTATTGCCTAAATTGTTTAAAGAATCAGCTTCCCCCCCTCTATTCCCAATCTCTCGTTGAATTTCCAGAGATTGTTGGTAATAGGATATGGCTTCTTCGTAGCGTCCTAGGGAATTGTAAGCAATGCCTAAACCGTATAAAAAATTAGCTACCCACAGTCTATTCTCAATCTCTCGGTAAATTTCCAGAGATTGCTGGTGATAGGATATGGCTTCTTCGTAGCGTCCTAGGGAATTGTAAGCATTGCCTAAATTGTTTAAAGAATCAGCTTCCCCCCCTCTATTCCCAATCTCTCGTCGAATATCCAGAGATTGCTGGTAATAGGATATCGCTTCTTCGTAGTGTCCTAGGGAATTGTAAGCATTGCCTAAATTGAGTAAAGAATTAGCTTCCCCCCCTCTATTCCCAATCTCTCGTCGAATATCCAGAGATTGCTGGTAATAGGATATCGCTTCTTCGTAGCGTCCTAGGGAATTGTAAGCAGTGCCTAAATTGTTTAAAGAAATAGCTACCCTCAATCTATCCCCAATCTCTCGTTGAATATCCAGAGATTGCTGGTGATAGGATATCGCTTCTTCGTAGCGTCCTAGGGAATCGTAAGTATTGCCTAAATTGTTTAAAGAATCAGCTTCCCCCCCTCTATTCCCAATCTCTCGTTGAATTTCCAGAGATTGTTGGTAATAGGATATGGCTTCTTCGTAGCGTCCTAGGGAATTGTAAGCAGAGCCTAAACCGTATAAAGAATAAGCTACCCCCCGTCTATTCCCCATCTCTCGTCGAATATCCAGAGATTGCTGGTAATAGGATATCGCTTCTTCGTAGCGTCCTAGGGAATTGTAAGCATTGCCTAAATTGAGTAAAGAATTAGCTTCCCCCCCTCTATTCCCAATCTCTCGTCGAATATCCAGAGATTGCTGGTAATAGGATATCGCTTCTTCGTAGCGTCCTAGGTTTTTGTAGGCATTGCCTAAATTGTTTAAAGAATTAGCTTCCCCCCCTCTATTCCCAATCTCTCGTCGAATATCCAGAGATTGCTGGTAATAGGATATCGCTTCTTCGTAGCGTCCTAGGGAATTGTAAGCATTGCCTAAATTGTTTAAAGAATCAGCTTCCCCCCCTCTATTCCCAATCTCTCGTCGAATATCCAGAGATTGCTGGTAATAGGATATCGCTTCTTCGTAGTGTCCTAGGGAATTGTAAGCATTGCCTAAACCGTATAAAGAATAAGCTACCCCTCCTCTATTCCCCATCTCTCGGTCAATTTCCAGAGATTGCTGGTTATAGGATATCGCTTCTTCGCCGCGTCCTAGGGAATAGCAAGTATTGCCTAAATTGTATAAAGAAACAGCTTCTCCCCCTCTATCCCCAATCTCTTGTTTGATTTCCAGAGATTGCTGGTGATAGGATATCGCTTCTTCGTAGCGTCCTAGGGAATTGTAAGCAATGCCTAACGAAGTTAAAGAAGCCGTATATCGCCGGTCTTGCTTATCGATAAGATGTTCGATCAATTCCTGATAGAGTTCGGCAAGGAGTTGGTTATTACCCCATAAGTCAAGGAAGTTATCAACATCATCCCCATCCCGAATCACATCAAATGCCGTTTCATATTCTCCCAACTCGCAGCAATGATAAAACACCTCTAAATATTCCCGCACATCCTCCACCGTCCGCCACTGGTCACGGGATTTAAACCGACTCAGATAGAATTGAATTGCCTTCTGATGCGCTCCCCTTAAATCCCCCACCCGATACTTGAGATACTCCAAAATCAAGGGCAAAAACGTATAAACTCCCCTGGTTTTCGACGCCAAAAATCCCCGTTTCCCTAACTCTCGCAATTCCTTCTCCGTCACCGTTTCCCCAGAAATAGCCGTCGCCGTCACCGCATCAAACCCCCAACGCAACACCACCAAGGACAACAACACCTTTTGTAACTTCTCCGACAAACGGTTAAAACTGGCATCCAACACCGCCACCAACTGCACCGCCTCCTGACGGTGAAATCCCTGTAACCGCCCCATCAACTCCCCAATATCGGCTATTCCTAACGTAGCTAAATCCCCAATAGTCGCCCCTGGGCCGATTTCCCCATTCAGTAACCCCGCCACCAGTCGCAAGGTCAGAGGATGGCCATTCACCTCGGCCACAAAAGCCTCCAATTCCGCATCTGTCCCTCCAATATCTAAATTTTGAAGTAATTGTCTTCCTTCCGTTGCTGAAAGTCCCTCTAGGGCTAATTCTGTGGGTTTATCCTGGACTAAATTCGGCACAACTTGGGTCGTGACCAGAATTTCTGTCTGATGACATTTCCCTAGCCAGTGTTGCAAGAAATTCTGATAACCTTCATCCTGGAGCACGGATTCCAGATTATCTAATACCACTAAAAACCGTTGCTGTTGCAGACAGTGGATTAAAACCTCGGTTAAACGAGTTTCTTCAATTTCTTTTAACTGGTCTGGAGACAGTTTTCCCAACTGAGTTAAAATCCCCTGGGCGACAAGGGAGAAAAGGGGACGTTGCCCTAAATCTAGCCACAATTTATCAACAAAATCGGTTCTGTCGTTAAAGACTTTGGCCGCCAGGGTTGATTTTCCCATCCCTGCGATCGCCACAATTACACCCAATTTATTATTTTCGTCGTCTAACCAACCGTTAACAATCGCTAAATCCGCTTCTCGCCCTTGCCAATAGTTCACCGCCGGGGGTGTGGTATTTAGACTAAAGGAAATCGCTTGAATTTTCGATTGGTCTCGCTCAAAGAAGCCGATAACCCTCTCAAATCCCTGTTCTACGGTTTGTTTTAACTGTTGATTCTGTTGACCAACTTGCGCGAATCCGGCGGTCATCGTTTCTTGTAAAGTTTGTAATTCCTCTGATAACCAACCCCGCAATTCTTGAATTTGTGCCTGAGTTATTCCCAACTGTTGTAAGACGGCATCAAACCCCGATTCCATCTCAGTTCCCAACTGTTTAAACTGTTCTGTATGATCGTTCTGTAACTTTTCAATCTCTGCTAAACCCGCTTGAATCGGTTCAAAATTAGCCGTCTGTTGGGGCTGATCTCGCAAAGTGGCTAAAATTTCCCCCAATAGGGATAACATTAACCCCCCAAAGGCTTTCCCCCCCTGTTCAGCATCCCGTTTTAAAACTTCGCGTAAGGCTTTGGGGAATTTCTCGGCTAAGATTTGGGCAACTCCGGTGATGACATCCGGTGATAAGGTGATCCCGACTTCAGGACATAACCAATCTTTTAATAGACTTTCCCAGGCTGCGGGAGTTAAGGGTTGTTGGTTAAAAAAGTCAGTATGGGTTTGAGAAAAAAGGTTAACTAATTCTTCCTCTTGAATCGGATCAATAATATTAATTTCGCCGTTGCGGTTGGCTTCTGCCAATTCCAGCCACTTTTTCGGCGTGGCTTTCGCCAATTTTTTTAAAGGTTTCTGGAAACTGCGATATTGTTCTGAGGTAGCGATGGATTCTAATAATAACCCAACCGCTAATCCGACGGCTTTGGCGAGGTCGTTGTTAGAAAGAATATCCTCTTGTCCCAAACTTTCAGCAATGGCCCCAAGATCACCTGCAAATATGTTCCCAGCAAGTCCTGTACCAATGGCACTAACGCATTGCAGCAGGCCAATTCCTTGTAAAGCGGGAATCAGGGGACAAGCAACACCCCCAACCAGAATCGCCCCAAAGGTGGTTAACAGACGTAGATTCCGTTGACTAACTAAATCGAGAATTCCCACGTTCTCACCCCTGAGCTAGATTGATTTAATTATAAGGGAACAGCCAACAATCAACAATCAAAACAAAAGTGTGGTATCCTAAGTGATTGTGGAAATTTACGGATCATCTTGAGATTCAACAACTATGGCTCTCACACAGCAGCGTAAACAAGAAATCATGTCCGAGCACCAAACCCATGAAACCGACACCGGTTCCTGCGAGGTGCAAGTGGCTATGCTGACGGAACGGATTAGCAAACTCAGCGAACACTTAAAAATCAATAAAAAAGATCACGCTTCTCGCCGTGGACTTTTACAAATTATTAGTCGTCGCAAACGCCTATTAAGCTTTTTGCAACGGCAAGATAAAGCCCGTTACCAAGCGTTAATCGCTCGTTTAGGAATTCGGGGCTAAGGTTTTTCAGAAATGTTCTGAATCCCTCTATCTTGATTTCCGACGTCAAGCTTTCCTCCTGCATTTCCAGACCCATTCTCTGAACCTATGTCCTCTGAACGTCCGACCGCACGGCCCGCCTTTGAACCCAAGAAAAATCGCAAAAAAACCGATAAAGCGACTTCTAATCCCCCAGAAAAGGCGATTTCAGACCCTAAACCCAAAAAACCCACTCAGAAAGTTAAGGCAACTCCTAAGTCTCCTAAGCCTGAACCCAAAACTCAGAAGGAGACTAAACGCACCTACACCCGGGAAGAAACAGCAATTCCAGAGAAAGTTAGTCAACGGATGCTCTCTCGGATGGTGGTTTTAGCTGGAATTCCTTTGCTCCTGGGTTTGGGAAGCTTCATCGGCAGTTACTTCATCATTACTCAAGATTTACTTGTGCTTCCCAATACGGCTATTGTAATTTTGAGTATGGGATGTTTTGGGTTAAGTGTCCTGGGGTTAAGCTATGGGGTGCTATCCGCATCCTGGGATGAGGAAGCGCCGGGTAGTATTTTGGGTTGGCAGGAATTCAAACTGAATTTAGGGCGAATGCAGGACGGATGGAAAGCTGCAAAGCAAAAAAAGCAGAAAAATTAAGAATTCAAAAGTTGGTGTCCAAAACTGAATTGTTATACGTTAAATTAGCTTTAAATCGGGCTGTATTTTCTTAGACAATTTCAGCTTTTTAAATTTGATCGATCGATCAAAAAAGGATAAATGATTATAGTAATGAAAGTCGGCACACCGGAAGCCGAAATTGAACGTTTAAGTGAAGATCTCAAAACCAGTTGGGGTTTATCACCGGAGAAAATTGTCGGTAAACACAAAGTTGTGATTGGGTTAGTCGGTGAAACGGCTGAAATTGACCCCTTGCAACTGCGGGAAATCAGTCCTTTTATTGAGGACGTATTACGGGTGGAAAAACCCTATAAACGGGTGAGTCGCGCCTATCGTCAGGGGGAAGCCAGTGAAGTCACTGTGTCCACTCCCGCCGGAAATGTCACCTTTAGTGAACATCATCCCCTAGTCGTTGTGGCTGGGCCTTGCTCGGTGGAAAACGAGGAGATGATTGTGGAAACGGCAAAACGAGTTAAAGCCGCCGGGGCTCAATTCCTGCGGGGGGGAGCCTTCAAACCTCGGACGTCTCCCTATGCGTTCCAAGGACATGGGGAAAGTGCCTTGGGGCTATTGGCTGCGGCTCGGGATGCAACGGGACTGGGCATTATTACCGAGTTAATGGATGCCGAAGACCTGGAAAAATTAGGGGAAGTTGCCGATATTATTCAAATTGGCGCTCGCAATATGCAGAACTTTTCCCTATTGAAAAAAGTGGGAGCGCAAAATAAACCCGTATTACTCAAACGGGGAATGGCTGCCACCATCGAAGAATGGTTAATGGCGGCGGAATATATCCTAGCGGGTGGTAACCCTAACGTGATTTTGTGTGAACGGGGAATTCGCACCTTTGATCGTCAGTATGCCCGTAATACCTTGGATTTATCCGTCTTACCTGTATTGCGATCGCTCACCCACCTGCCGATTATGATCGATCCCAGTCATGGCGTCGGTGTGGCGGAATATGTTCCCTCAATGGCGATGGCTGCGATTGCCGCCGGGACAGATTCCCTGATGATTGAAGTCCATCCCAACCCGGCTAAAGCCCTATCCGATGGCCCCCAATCCCTGACTCCAGAACGGTTTGACCGCTTAATGCAAGAACTCTCTGTGATCGGTAAAGCTGTGGGTCGTTGGCCGAAAGAACTGGCCGTCGTCGGTTAAATTAGTCTCAAAAATTGGAAACTTGATCAAGGCGTTTGTGGTAAACGCCTTTTTTTGATATCTATTTTGATGGTGTTGTTGATATCCTAATTACCTGAGTAAACGATATATAATGACTTGGGTGAAGTCTCGACGAAAATTTGAGGAGTGAACTTGCAAATGTCTAATCTGTACAAAACTGTTTTTTTAGGGACTGCGATCGCCTTAACCCTGAATGGGGGTGAACTTCTCGCTCAGGAACTTTCCTCGGAATCCTCCTTAGAAAATATTGTGGCATCTTCAGTAGGAATTGCCTCTCAAACCTTCTCAGAAACACCGGATTTTAACCCAGAGCAGATTTTTGCTCAAACTTCAGAGCTTAATTCCTCCCTAGAAATAGCTTCTCAAACCACCTTAGAAACATCGGATTTCAACCCAGAGCAGTTATCTGTTCAACCTCCAGAAATAGAGCCATTAGCCGAAATTATTCAACAGCAACCCCAAACTTTATCGGAGGCTAAAAATACTTTTCCTTCAACCGAAGCAGCCGATTTAAGTAATCGTTGGATGGATCGAGTGGAGTGGAGTGTTGCTCAAAATTCAGAACAATCCTTACCCGTTGTCCAACAACAAAATGAAGAAGAAGAACCCGAAGATCCGCGTAAAGCTGCCGATGCCAATGGCCGTCGTTTAAGTAATAACTTTAATTATGTTGGAATTGGGGGTAATATTGGGATTGCCGGAGATGGATCGGGTTTAGGGGGAGGAGGTGTAATGACTCTCTCAAAAACCGGATTTTCAGAAAATTTTTCCTTACATTCCAGTGGAATTTTGATTGGAAGTGATAGTGCGAGTCTAACGCATTTGACCGCAGAATTTCCCGTTAGAAGTGAAACCAATGCGGTGCGTTTTTCTCCCTTTGTCGGAGCCGGAATTATCTACAAAGATTTATTTAATAGTGATCTTAGTTTTGGCCCTTCAGCGACCGTGGGCATTGATATTCCTATTTCCTATAGTTTCTTAATTACTGGGCGTGCCAGTGTCGGATATATTCGAGAAGAAACGGATTTTGGGATTCAAGTTGGTTTTAGTTATATCTACACTAAAGGGTTACTGGGTTTGATTTTTAAATAATTGTACCCAAAAGGAATATTGTGGCAATAATGGTCACAATATTCCCATTCGTAATTCGTAATTCGTAATTCGTAATTTGTAATTCCCTATTCCCTCTCCTGATTTTTTTGAATTAAAGCATCTGATTCTTGAACCATGGTTTTTAAGAGTTGATTCAGTAATACCAAATTCTCAGAAGATAGGGGCGTTATTGCCAGGCGAGTATTCAGTTCACTGAGTTTATTGTGAAGTTGCTCTGTTAGTCGTAAGGCATCTAAACTTAACTTAGATAACTGTTGTTTTTGATAAAACTTTAAAGCAGCCCCCCGTAAAACCTGTAAATTAGCTTCTTCTCCCAAGGGTGCTGGATTAATTCTTAAACGCAGTAATAAGTGGGTATTCTGATAAAGCCTTTCCATTTCCACCTGTCGCGGTTTATCTACCGGCACTAACGGTAGTTCTACTAACAGTTTCAATTCGTTAATAACTCCTTGAAATTGCTGATCATCTAACCCGGTGACAACGGATTGCAAAACGCCGTCCCTACTCCACAAAATCCGGCCTAAATTAGCCTCTTGACGTTCAAAATAAAGCCGTCCAATCCCCCCCATTAAAACCCTTCCTAACAGTTCTTGTAATAACTCATGGGGGGACAACATAGCCAGAACTTCCACCGGACTTTCTAAATAAGTCGTTTTTACCTCTAAAACCGATAGGGGATTTAAAGAACTTGGGGGTGTTGATTCTACAGATTCAGGTAAAAAGTTTTCAATTCTTGTAGTCAGAATCGTGGAGGAAAGTGACGTTAAAGAAGGGTTAGTTTCTACTCCTCTAACCTTCTGATCTACTACCTGAGGATAGATTTCAGAGTCCAAAACATGAGCTTTTGAGGGCTGTTTTAGTTGAGAAAATTCCGGGGTATTTTCAAGATCTACGTCCAAGGATTCACTAGCTTTAGCCTGTTGGGTGTGATAGAGATAGGCTGATAAGATAGAACGTTGCTCCTCCGAGGAAATCACCTGAGTGATGATGGAGCAATTCATATAAGATACGATCTTCTGCACATATTCTAAGGCGGATTGATCTTCGGAATCAACAACACCCAAATATAAATGATTCTCTTTGAGACACAGAGGCAAAATTTGATAATGCAAGCAAACTTCTAGCGGTAAAATACTGTCAATTAATGCAAAAATTTGCTGCGTTTCCAACGGAACTGTCCCAGTTGCTTCAGATTTAGCTAACATTTTTTATAATTTAATTTAGTGTCTTAGTGCAATATTCTTGGGTTTAGAGCGAAGTCAGTATGAATTAGCAAAAGTTAAAAAGGCACCCCGACGGCAATTCCATATCTACAACCGTTGAGGAATCAAGACAAGGGCATTAGTAATAGTTATCGATATCAGCTAAGTTTAACAGTTTTTGCGGAAATCATCCATAGAACTTCTGTGATGTGGCTACACTCCTGGAGGCGGAAACTGGCGATGCCGACAGGCGGTGGTACGCCATCGCAACTTCAAGCCCTACAGGTCATCCCCATACTCATAGGCAATGCTATCCATCGGGTCAGTTTTCAAGCTGATTCCTTCCTGTCTGACATTAAGATCATAATAAATAACTCCAGCAATTGATTGCCAAAATGGAAGAAATAAAGCCCCGATAATAATATTGATCGCTGTGGAAAATAAATTCACAATCAGATGATAATTGGAGTAATCATGAGTAACTATAAATGCTAAATACAGTTGCAAAAAAATCATAATAGATAAAACCAAAATCAAACAAGGGAGAGTAATCAAAAATCCTATAAACAGAACTGCTTGAATCCGCAATACCGATCCTCTGGTTAATTTCCAACTGAGACGAATTGCTGCTGTTGCGGTCATATAATCTTCAACGGCTAAGGGTAAAGCCACAATAAAAAGTCGAGAAACCAGCCCAATATAAGCAAATACAATAGCAATAAAAAACGCAAAACCTATTAAGTATATAATCGCGTTATCTTCTCCTAAAATACCTGCCACGAGACCAAAGGAAATTACCCAGACTAAAATTAATCCTAAAATTCCACCTATTAAAATTAAGGCAATCAGAAGTCCTTGTCCCAGAAAACTCCACATTCTTCGCTCGACTCGGGGACGAGCTTCTGAAATAGCTTCGGGTCGTTCTAAGGTTTCATAATAGGCTAAACGGCCAATTAATCCAGAAAGGGCTAAACATTTAGCCCAGCCATAAATGGGAATAATTGACCAACAATAGGCTTGCAGAGCGATAGTGAAATAATCTTTAAAATGATCTCGATAAATCCGTAACCCGGCACTAATGACGCCAACTATGTTGAGAGGGGTAATGGTTTGATTTTTAGACATAGTTGTAAGATGATGTGACAAACAAGCTGATCTTCCCGTGATCTTAAACCAAAATCTTCAAAATCCCCAAAAATTATATAATTATTAAACTTTGGGCAGAAAGATTAAGAAGAGCACGGGAAACAATAATAGTGAATCAATCCGTCAACAGAAACAAAAACAGTGCCATGGTTAGAGAAAAAAGTTTTCTAAAACACTTGACAACAGTTATTTTCGGAACAACTGTACTGGTGGCGGGAGTGACAAAACAGACCCCAGCCCTATCTGTTCAGTCCCAAAACCCTATTCCCCTGGCTCCATCCCCGATTAAATTATTAACCCCTAATACTCCCAAATTTGGAAATTCTAATCCATTTCCCCAGCCAAACCACCAATTAAGTGAACCTATTGAAGCTAATTTGAGGGTGGTAATTAAATTAAATCAACGTCGGGTTTATCTCTATCAAAATCAACAACTAAAAACCAGTTACCCCATCGCCGTGGGTCGAGAAGGTTGGGAAACTCCTGTCGGTGAATATCAAGTAATTGAGATGATTTCCCAGCCCGCCTGGGAACATCCGTTTACCGGAGAAATTATTCCTCCAGGGCCAGATAATCCCCTAGGTGAGCGTTGGATTGGCTTTTGGACAGATGGAAAAAACTATATTGGCTTCCATGGAACCCCGAATACTGAAACCGTTGGACAAGCTGCGTCGCACGGTTGTATTCGGATGTTTAATCAAGATGTTTTGGCTCTATTTCAGAAGGTAAAAATCGGAACCCCCGTAATAGTTGAACCGTGAACTTTTGGCGACGGGCGGATAAAGGTTAATCACCAGAAAAATGGGGGGGTAATGGTTTCAGAAAAGCCATATCAAAAAATATGGAGTAAACTAAAAAAAGTCGTTTAAGGAAAAACAATCCATGAACATCTGCACTTTTATTGATCCAACAATTAACTCTTTTCAAGACTTAGTTAAAAATGTTATTAGATCCGTAGAAGTTGTTCTCCTAAATCCCACTCAAGATAGTGTTAAACAAATTGCAGATTATCTACAACAAAGACAAGAAATTCAGGAAGTTCATATTATCAGCCATGGTGCTTCCGGTTGTTTGAAGTTGGGGAACACTCAACTTGATTTAGAAAATTTAGACAAATATAACCAACTCTTAAAACAAAGTTTTTCTGCCGTTGATTCTCTGATTATCTATGGTTGTCATCTGGCTCAAGGGGAAAAAGGTCATAACTTTATTAAAAAATTACATAAAATTACGGGCGCGAAAATAGCGGCTTCCACGAGTTTAACCGGGAATAAAATATTAGGGGGAAATTGGGATTTTGAATTTACAATTGGTAATCCTAGCGTTAATTTACCCTTTGACGGAGAATCTCTTAAAAATTATCCTGCTGTTTTAGCCACATTCATTGTTAACAACACAAATGACATTGATGATGGCAATTTAGCCAATGATGTTACAACACTGCGAGAAGCGATTAATATAGCTAATTTAACCCCCGGAGCAGATCGAATTGAATTTAATATTCCCACAACGGATTTAGGTTTTAATTCTGATAACAACTCCTTTACCATTCAACTGTTATCAAAACTTCCAGTAATTACCGATTCAATTTTGATTGATGGAAAAAGTCAACCCGGATTTATAGAAACCCCTATTCTTGAAATTGATGGGACAAAAGTTGGCGGATTAGATAACGGAATTATAGAAATTACAGGGGGAGAAAACAGCACTATTCAAGGTTTAGTGATTAATCGGGCTGGATTTAGTAATGCAGCAATATTAATTAATAATAGTAAGGGAAATCGCATTGTAAGTAACTATCTGGGAACCGATATTACCGGAACAGTTAATCCCCTGAGAAACGGTTCAGGAATCATTATTCTTGATTCTGCTAATAATATTATTCAAGATAATCTAATTTCAGGAAATGATAATACTTCTGCAACGGGGATTCAGATTTCAGGAAATACGGCTACTAATAATCAAATTATCGGGAACTTAATCGGTACAGATATTACAGGAACAGCAAGTTTAAGAAATTCCAATGGGGGTATTATTATTCAAAATGCACCTAACAATATTATAGGTGGAACCACAAATAATCAACGGAATATTATCTCTGGGAATGGATTTGATGGGATTAATATTTCTGGAATTGATGCCATTGGAAATCAAATTTTAGGGAATTATATTGGTACAGATATTACGGGAACAATTGCTATTCCTAATATCTCTCAAGGAATTTTAATTGCTTCTAATGCTTCTAATACCATTATTGGAGGGACTTCGGCAGGTACAGCTAATTTAATTTCGGGTAATCGTTCCAGTGGTATTTTTATTCGAGAAGGGACAGAAAATCAAATTATTGGAAATTTAATTGGAACGGATATTAATGGTAAAGTTGCTTTAGGAAATGGAGGATTAGGAGGGATTAGAATTGAGAGTTCTGATAATATAATTCAAGATAATTTGGTTTCTGGAAATATTAGTGATGGGATCTTAATTGGCGGTAATAATGCTAACAATAATATTGTCACCGGAAATCTGGTTGGCACGGATATTGATGGCGGTGCAACTTTAGGAAATGGTGAAACCGGAATTATTATTGCCCAATCTGCAACAAATAATCAAATTGGCGGAACGAATTTCAATGAACGAAATATTATTTCAGGTAATAATAGTTCAGGTGTTAATCTTCAATTTAATGCCACAAATAACCAAGTTTTAGGAAACTATATTGGAACCAATATTGACGGGACTATAAATCTAGGAAATACTGCTGATGGGATCAGTATATTAGCAGCACCGAATAACATTATAGGCGGAACAGTAGCCGGATCGGGCAACATAATTTCTGGAAATAATGGCAATGGAATTGATCTCGGTTTGGGTTCCTCTGGAACTCGAATTTTAGGCAACTTTATCGGTACAAATTTTAATGGTACTCTGGCAATTCCTAACAACAGAAATGGAATTGATACCGATGCTTTTCCAGCCAATAGTATTATTGGCGGGACAACTCCAACGGAACGAAATTTGATTTCTGGAAATGGGGAGAATGGGATTTCTTTGGACGCGCCCAACTATCAAATTATTGGGAATTTTATTGGGACTCAAATTGATGGGGTGAGTCCTTTAGGAAATACAAATCGAGGAATAGATATTGCTTTGGGCGGTATCAATACTCGTATTGGCGGAACGAATATAGAAGAAGGAAACACGATTGCATTTAATGGTGGGGATGGAGTATTTGTTGGAAATGGAAGTGCAGGTAATTCTATTTTATTGAATTCTATTTTCTCCAATGGTGAGTTAGGAATTGATTTAGCTTCACCTGCAATTAATAACCCAGGAACAACCGAAAATGATCCAGGAGATACAGATACCGGAAGTAATAATCTGCAAAATTTTCCGGTTATTACTTCCGCGACTTCCGACGGAACCAATACAATAATTTTGGGAACCTTAAACAGCACCCCCAATACCCCATTTCGTGTTGAGTTTTTTGTTAATAATACCTTAGATCCAACAACCTTTGGAGAAGGTGAACAATTGCTGGGATTTGCGAATTTAACCACTGATGGAAGTGGAAATATTGGTTTTGAGCAAACTTTTTTATCAAATCTAACAGAGAATCAATTTATTACTGCAACAGCAACCGACCCGAATAATAATACTTCCGAATTTTCGGGAGGAGAAAAAGTTACTCCTTTAACTACTGTTGCTTTTTCTCAAGCTAATTATCAACTGAATGAAGATAGTAGTCTTGTCGGAAATGCGATTACAATTAATCGGACAGGCAATATAGCAAGTTCCTCTAGTATAGAGATTCAATTAATCGATGGAACAGCAACCGGAGGGACAGTTTTTGATACGGGGATAGACTTTAATAATACTTCAATTTTAGTTAATTTTGCATCGGGAGAAACCTTTAAAACCGTCACAATTCCGATTAATGATGATATTTTACCCGAAGATAATGAAACTCTGACATTAACATTGGTAAATGGAAGTATTGGAACCCTAATTAATACCCAAAATACAGCAATTGTTGAAATTATCGATCAAGACGAACCCACACCAACTCCTACACCAACACCCGAACCCACACCAACGCCCGAACCAACGCCCACACCAACGCCCGAACCCACACCAGCACCAACGCCCACAACAACACCCGAACCCACACCAACGCCAACACCCGAACCAACGCCCACACCAACGCCCACACCAACACCAACACCCGAACCCACCCCACCACCAACGCCCGACCCCACGCCCACAC
>NZ_LR735029.1:147068-180149 GCF_900009265.2 Planktothrix paucivesiculata PCC 9631
CCAACACCAACACCCGAACCCACGCCAACACCAACGCCCGAACCCACGCCAACACCAACGCCCGAACCCGAACCAACGCCCACGCCTACGCCCGAACCCACACCCGAACCTGAAGACCCAGACTGTCTCTGTCCCTCTTTTCCTGATTCTCCTAATGTTAATTTAACTCAACCTATCGATGGAATTTTAGGGAATGAACAGGATGAATTATTATTCGGGACTGAGGGAAATGACTTTTTACAAATCTTTGGCGGGACTGATACTTTAATCGGTTTAGAGGGAAAAGATACCCTAATTGGAGGAAGACAAAATGATATTTTATTGGGGAATAAAAGCTCAGATTTATTGATAGGTGAATTAGGAGAAGACACGATATATGGAGGGAAAGAAGATGATCTAATTTTGGGGAATCAAGGGAATGATATTATTTGGGGAGATGAGGACAATGATACCGTACTAAGAGAGGATGGAAATGATACTTTATTCGGTGGAATTAATAATCCATCTAATCCCGATAAAGATGGACTAGACTTATTATTTGGGAATGAAGGAAATGATTTAATTTTAGGAAATCAAGATCAGGATTCTCTCTCAGGACAGGGGGGAAATGATAACTTGTATGGGGGGAAAAATGATGATTTAGTTGATGGGAATGGGGGTGATGATTTACTATTAGGTGATCAAGGAAACGATACCCTTTGTGGCGGTGAAGGGGAAGACACACTTTATGGAAGTTTAGGAGCACAAACCGAAGCAAATGTGGGGGAAGAAGCCGATTTACTTTGTGGTGAAGGAGGCGATGATATTCTGTTGGGAAACGAGGGAAATGACACCTTAAATGGAGGTTCAGGAGATGATATTCTTTATGGGGGACAAAATAATGATAGCCTGATCGGTGGTGCTGGTAATGATACTTTATGGGGTGATCAAGGGGATGATATTTTAGCAGGAGGAACTGGAAATGACCTCCTTATTATTGTGGTTAATTCAGGTCAAGATAAAATTATTGATTTTCAAGATAATCAAGATAAAATTCTGGTGAGTCTGAATGATAACTTAGATAATTTTATCCCTTTTGAAAACCTGAGCATCACCCAAGATGGAGAAAATACCTTAATCCAATTTGAAACCCAGGTTATAGCTATTTTAGAAGGAATAAAAGCAGACTTAATCACGTCAGAAGATTTCTTTTAACCGACTCCTTAACGTCTTAAAAAATTCAATAATTCTCGATTCACGGTTTGGGGAACTTCCTGCTGCATCCAATGACCACAATCGGGAATTAATTTTAGTTTAAACGGGGCGGCAATTAATCGATCTAAACCTTCCGTGAGATGATGACTTAAAAATGAATCTTCCTTTCCCCATAAAACCAAGGTAGGAGAGAGGACTTGTTGAGGAGCTCGCACCCAATTTAACACCCAAATGGGCGGCCAAAATAAATGACGATAATAACTCATCGCCGCGTGTAATACCCCGGGTTTTTGTAAAGCTGCTTCATAAATTTGAGTTTCTTCCGCACTAAAAGCGCCCTTACGAATCGCGTGTTCTCGCAAAGCAGTAGTGACAAATTCTTTTAAATTTTGTTGAATTAACCACTCAGGAATTCCTGGAACTTGAAAAGCAAAAATAAACCAACTGCGGCGAACTTGGTCTAAATTACTAACTAATTCTTGCACAAAACGATAAGGGGGAGGAGCGTTTAGAATCGCCAAACGATTCAGAGATTCGGGAAATTTCTGGGCAAAATGCCAGGCAATTAATCCCCCCCAATCATGCCCAACAATATGAGCTTTAGCATAGCCCAAACGTTGAATTAAACCTTGAATATCAGCTACTAGGGTATCTAAATCATAGCCACTTTCGGGTTTATCTGAATCGTTGTAACCGCGCAAATCCGGTACAACGACCTTGAAATAACGAGCTAAAGCGGGGATTTGATAGCGCCAAGCGTACCAAAATTCAGGGAATCCATGTAGCAAAACAACCAGTTCACCCTCACCTTGGGTAACCGTATGTAAACGAATATTATTCGTTTCCACAAACAGATGTGTCCAATCAGATTCTAATGTCACCATAAACTCCACTATAATGCTAACCAGCAATTGCTGAATTTCCTCAAGGGAAGGGAGCCAGGCTAAACAGTTGTTTAGTGATTTTAGATGACCACCAACAGGAGTTAACTCCATCAACCTCATTAGATCTGTAGAAAGGCGATACGGGTCGCATTGTCTACGCACGCTGGGGAAGTTTGGGAGCTACCAGACCCGGGGACGGTGCACTTCTATAAATCACTAGATTCGCTAACTCCTGTAACTGTTGAATGGCTTCGGCTCCTTCAAGTTTCATGAGTTCGCGATCATCACGCATTTCTGTCCAGGTAATCCCATAGTCCGATACCAGAAAACGAATCAAATGACTTTCGCCTAAACTCACCATGAAGGAGGCACTATTCATCTGACCACCGCAGGTATAGCACGAAGCCAGATACCCCTGTCTTTCTAGCACCGTCGCCAGAGCTTGGAGGTTCATCACCAAGTCCTGTACAAATTTGCGGTGTTGTTCTGCAATTCTGAGAAACATAATTCTCCTCCTATCACCAAATCTAAGATTATTTACAAAATGTAACATAATCCTAAACTTATGGTGCTGAAATATTAATCTTAGTCTGACAAGCCTAAATTGAAAAGATCACCTCCCCACTGCTATAACTTGAGAATGTTTTGTAGGTTAACCAAAACCCTCAATTCATAAGGTATCTAAGAAAACAATCACCGTTTAAATTTTTCTGAATTTACCACCCTAACCCACTTAAAATCCTGAAAGAATCACGGATTACCGGGAAAATCGGGTCTAAACCTGTTAAAAAATCTAATATTTCCAATAAGTTTAAACCCGACTGATTCAATCTTTAATCGGTTGTTTCCGTTACTTCTCTCCCCTTTCCCTGAATATTAATCAATTTGCCACCAGCCCAATCCGGGGCCGATAAATCGAATCGTAATCCAGGCGACAACCAGTAAAGCAATCCCCAACCAACTGGCTTTAGTCGTGACTTCTACGAATTTTTGACTTTGATTTTTAGTAACGGGAAACCAAGGCGCAATTTTTTCGTCTTGGCCATAACGTTCTCCCATGTTGTCTTTTCGGCGTTTTGCTTCACCCATATTTGTATATAAAAGTTAACAGTTAGACTTCTCAATTCGACTTCATTTTATTTGATTTTCGGTGAGTTGAGGAGGATTAAGCCCCCCGAATAGTCGCTGCCAATTCATATTCATCTTTTCCGAGGTGGAATCAAATTTCCATCGTAACAGTTGGCCGGCTGATGCACCGATTAGGGAAAACTCACCCAGGGCTTGGCGAGGAGCAATGGTGGCCAAGGCGATCGCCTCTCCTACATCACAGCAATTCCACCCGACTAAATTTTTTACCCCCGTTAATAGGGGTAAGGTAGTTCCCGCTAATGTGCCATCGACTAAACGGGCTGTTCCCGCTTTCACCTCAATTTGTCGTTCATCCCAAGGATAAACCCCATCGGGTAGCCCTAAAGGAGCTAAGGCATCACTCACCAAAAACACGGGAATTAAACCTGTGGCTTCCCTGGGTTGGTTCATTCCCGACATCCGTAATAATAAATTAACCATCAGAGGAGAAATGTGCTCTCCATCGGCAATCAAGCCCGATTGAACCCGATTGTTAACCAAGGCTGCCCCCAATAAACCCGGTTCTCGATGGTGTAGACCGGGCATGGCATTAAAGGCATGAGTCACCATCGTTGCCCCCAGGGTAAAAGCCCGTTCTGCCTGGGGTGCTGTGGCTTGGGAATGCCCCAAACTCACAATTATGCCCAAATTTTTCAAATAGGGAATTATCGTGTCTGTGGGGTCTAATTCCGGGGCTAGGGTGATGATTTTGACTAGGTTTGCATAGTCTCCCAGAACCCGTTTGACCTGCTCCCAGGTTAGGGGTAATAAATATTCTTCAGGATGGGCGCCCCGTTTACTGGGATTGAGAAACGGCCCTTCCAGATGCACCCCCAGGATTTTAGCGGTGGGTTGATCGGGGGAAACGGTTTGGATAAATTCGGTTATTGTGGCGAGCGATCGCTGAATTTTATCGATGGAAGTAGTTACAATCGTGGGCATAAACCCATCAATGCCCTGCTCCCATAAATACTGACAAATTTGGGTCAATTTCGGCAGATCTTGGGGTTCTAAATCGGGAAACGCTAATCCCAATGCCCCATTAATTTGTAAATCGATACCCCCCAAGGATAGCCAATCTCCTTGCAAATCTAGGATATCAGTAGACGGGGAGGACAACTCCTCTACCATCGGTTGTACCCTATGGATTTTACCCTGGCGGATGCAAACCTGTTGCAAATTTTGGGATTCTGGGAGACGGACATTGATAATATCGAGGTTAACAGCGTCTGGCTGTAATGTTGTGCTCATGAGGAACCGTTGGCTTTGAACTCTACACCATTATCAATTAACTCTACTCCCGTGATCGGAATGATCATGGGCAGTGATTCGGATTTACCGACGATGGCCGAGGCGATCGCCATTTGCGAAGAATTCAACATCCCCCATGAGGTGGCCATTGTTTCCGCCCACCGTACCCCAGAACGGATGTTTGAATACGCTAAAACCGCCCATTTAAGAGGATTAAAAGTGATTATTGCCGGAGCCGGAGGTGCGGCCCATTTACCCGGGATGGTTGCTGCTTTAACTCCTCTGCCGGTGATTGGGGTTCCGGTGATCACACGGACATTACAGGGCGTGGATTCTCTTTATTCTATTGTACAAATGCCCGGGGGAATTCCCGTAGCCACCGTGGCGATCGGGAATGCTAAAAATGCGGGTTTATTAGCGGTACAAATCCTAGCCAGTCATGATCCTGAACTCTTACAAAAAGTTCAAGACTATCGAGAAAATCTTAAACAATCTGTTTTAGAAAAACAACATCGTTTGGATCAGGTCGGGTACAGAGAATATTAGGGAGAAAATCAGAGATTTGCGGGAATTGATGTTGGGAACTCACAAAAAAATAGGATAAAAAAATCATGATTACCCTTTGGCAGTCTGGTAGCGATCACCCCGATAATACAACCCATCTCGATCTGATTCGTCAGTGGTGGGCATCCCTACAGGATCGGTCAATACAGTGGCAACAACGTTTGATTCCTACGGACGGGAATTTAAGCAATTTAGATTGGCAACCTCAACGTTTTGATGAAACCTTTAAGATCAAAAATCCAGAAATTCGGGGGATTACACTCTATTATTTTAAACCGGAATATCCCCAAGAACTGAATATTACTCCCCATAAGTTAGAACTGGATTCTCAACAAAAACGACTGTATATTTTTCCCCAATCTCAACAGCAAGTAGTAATTCGAGTTGAAGGCTATCAACCTCCTTATCAAATGATTGAATTAACCGATCCCGATTTAGCCGTAGGCAATGGCATGATTTTATTACGGGATCATCAACAGTTAATTGATGTTAAAGTTAAGCTGAGTTCCGATCAATTGAAGTTACTAAAATCTAAACTCAATTCTATTCAATAATCAGTCTTTAAGAGGTTGAACTTGCCGATCAGTTCCTTGACATCCCTAATCGGGATGCACTACCATGTTCTCAATTGCAGACCTATCCTATAAATATTGGCAATTTAGGACGTTTCTGATGTCAAAAATCTACAGTACAGAGGAACTGATCCAAATCTTAAAACAGGAGCGCCAAGCGTGCCTGAAAGGAGAGCGTTTGAATTTAAGGGCAACTCCGGCCGTCGGTAATCCAGTGGTTGATTGTTTTTTAAAACCCGAGGGCATTCAAAAGTTTACCGCCTATCAGAATTTTAAAGCGACAATCCATCAGTATCAACAAGACTATCAAGTCTCGGGAATTGTTTGGCGAGAAATTAAGGTTCAGGAAAAAAGCCTCAAATTTCCAATTATTGATGAACAATTAATCGCTTTACCCGGGGATTTTGAACCCTTGAAACAATCAAGAATTGAGGTGTTAGAGTTTTGGCATGATGTGACGGTGGGGATGGATTTATATTTAAGTTTAAATGGGGGAAAAGATTATCGCCAGATTTGTGTTCAGGAAGTAGATGGAATTGTGCAACGGACGGAATGGGCTTGTATTTGGAAGTGGGAGAAATCGAGTTTTTTAGAAATATTATTACAATTGGGTTGGGGACAACCGGCCGAAGCGGGCGATCGCCGAGGATGGCCCCATTCAGGGAGTGAAAATATTCACGCAGTTAAACCGGGTCAGCATCCGATTTGTTGAACAGAACTTCCGACGGAATCAAAATCAACACGAATAAGGCTAATGTAAGTCCTGATCAAAATAGTGAAGCCATTCATGTATAATGGAGGTTTGGACTTTTAATACAGTAAGCTGGAGTTAACCATGTCTCGGATTTGTCAGTTAACGGGAAAGAGAGCCAATAACGGTATGGCCGTGTCCCACTCCCACCGTCGCACCCACAAATTGCAGGAAGCGAATTTACAATGGAAACGGATTTGGTGGCCCCAAGGCAATCGTTTTGTGAGATTAAAACTTTCTACAAAAGCCATTAAAACCATTGAACTCAAAGGCTTACAAGCCATGGCAAAAAAAGCCGGACTTGATTTGAATAAATTCTAACTGTAGGCAACTCATGATGCTTATTGATGTAGGGACACACAAAGTTGTGTCCTTACAACTTTTTGGTAGAGCTTCACAATTTTTTACAAATATACTTTCTTTGATTATATGAATCATCATCAATATGTTTTTATAGGGGGTTTACATCGGAGCGGAACAACGCTGCTGGCTAACTGCTTAAGAGAACATCCTAAAATTAGTGGCTTTAAAGATACAGGGGTGAGCGAAGATGAAGGGCAATTTTTACAGTCTGTTTATCCCCCAGCAATGGTTTATGGTGGCCCTGGTCGCTTTGGCTTTAATTCAGGTTCTTTTTTGAATGAAACCTCTGATTTAGCTTCTTCAGAAAATGCTCAAAAGATGTTTCAAGAATGGAGTCATTACTGGGATTTACAACGACCAATCTTATTAGAAAAATCACCCCCAAATCTTTTAAAAACTCGTTTTTTACAAGCTTTATTTCCTAATTCTTTCTTTATTATTATTTTACGCCATCCCATTCCTGTTGCTTATGCAACTAAAAAATGGAGTCATACTCAACTCTATTCATTAATAAAACATTGGTTAGTTTGTTATGAACAATTTGAACGGGATCGACCGTATTTAAAACGTTTATTGGTTTTAAAATATGAAGATTTAATTGAAAATCCTCAACTGATTCTGAATCAAATTTATACGTTTATTGGGGTTGAGTCAGTTATTTCAAATCTGAATATTTGTGTGGGAGTTAATGACCGTTATTTCAACTGGTGGAAAGATAGACAGAATTTGTTTAAAGCTTTGTATACCGACTATATTCAAGTCAAATTTGAAAAAAGGGTTAATCGATTTGGCTATAGTCTACGAGTTTAAGTAAGCTCAAGCTTAACTAGACTTCTTTTACGATGCCCTGATCACTTTTGTCCCTATGGGGGGCATTCTAGTTATAGAACATCCTCTATACTCTTAGGGATTCAGCTAAGGTGCGTCAGATCACAAAAGCATAAAGGGTTAATCACACAACTCCCCCAAGTAACCGTTTAACATAGATAGTAGGGCTAAATTTCCCTGAGAACGTGTCAGCAGCCTACTGTTACATTCTGGCTCAATTTTAAAAAAACTGAAATCCTCGGAGTATTAGGGAAAAGGTTCAAGAGCAAAGTGCTAAAACTAAAGATATGGATCTTTCCTATCTTTCATAAATCTTAATAAATTAGCAGTTGTACTCAAAATTAACAATGGGGTTAGCTTTTTATTGTCCTAATTTTAGGCTGTAATCCTTGAGTTACCTTAAGAGTTAGCATCACCACCTGGAAATAATGGTTAGGTAGGCGTCTATGTCACAGCGTAAGCAGATCAAGTCTCATAACTTCATTCTCTCTCTGTTCCGACGAATCCGTATTTTGTGCCAACGGATGACTCGAAACTTGACGAGATCGCTCCTACGGAGTTTGATGCTCATTAACCGTCAAGACCGCTATGGTCGGGCGGGGTTTGTTTTACCAACGGTGACGATGGTATTGTTGGTGGTGGTATTGCTAACTATTGCGATTTCATTTCGAGCTTTAGAGCGATCGCAAGATGCCCGTATGGTCAGAGTCAGTCAAGAGGCTTTAAATGCTGCAACTCCTGCTGTTGATAGGGGGAGAGCGAAAATTGAGCAAATGTTTAAAGAGTTAGAAGGAAAAGTTTTAGATGAACCCAACTTTTATCAAACATTAACATCAGGGAATTTTACAGCCTATCGATTTAAGGATGAAGAAGTTCTCAGAGTTGAGTTTGACTCTGACAATAATGGAATTCAACCGAATGGTTCAGCACCAGCCAATGATGGGCGTCTGGGTGAAGATGATGATAACTTTCGGGATAATGAACGGGTTAAAACAGCTTGGCGATTTCCCGTTGATACTAATAATGATGGTCAATTTGATAGCTTTGTTTTGTATGGTCTTTTCTTTCGCTCCCCTGAAGGCACTAAAAGAATTCCTTTAGAAGCTAGAACATTACCTATGCCTCCGTTCAAGAGTGCAACTCGTCCTGAATGTGAATTTGCCAGTGGTCAGAATGCTTCTTTAGTAACAGCTTCAGGTTGGTCTCCTATGGAGGGGAAACTGAAGAAAAGTATTTTTGTCTATACAACAACTGTACCCGCTACTCAAACAGATATTGATAACTTTGTAGCTAACGTCAAGGATTCGAATGGAGCGCCTCAGTTTAATGCTCAGGAATTTTTAGAGTATAAAGGAGAACCAAGCTTTACCGCTTTAGAATATCAACAAGACTGGAAACAAAAATATTTAACAGGTGTTGTTTATGAAAATGATTTAGATATCACACCTGGGCCTGCTTTTAACTTAAATGGAAACTTATATACTCAAGGAAATTTAATCGTTTCCCACTTTGGAAGTGGATTAAATATTTATCAAATAAGCTCAATTAATTCTTGTTTTTATCAGCAGGAAAAAAGCAAGATTGTTGTAGGGGGAAATGTCATTAATGGAATGCTAGGGAATAATCTAGCTGCTAACATTCGCTCTGTTAATATACATTTATTCAATGGAACCGCTCCTCCAACTGTAAGAACTATAGATAGCACCGAGCAATCTATATCAAATGGTGCTTATGCTGGAGCTTTTAATGATTTTGCTTATCGGAGTCGCCTAGAAGCCTTAGTCCGATGGCAAGAGCAGGACGCTACTGGGACAAGTGATCCAACTTCAGTTAAAGAAGCCGTTAGCCGTCGCATGGCTGACGATTCCAGTTTAGTTAAATCAAAAATTCGTCGAGAAGAATTACAAAGTTATTTTAAAGATCGCCTGCGGAAAGTTACTTTTGCCGAGGTCAGTAGCGTCAGTAATACTACTGCGGCACTAAGTCCCTATGGACTTCCTCCTAGCGGAACTAACCCTCTACAAGGTAGCGGAGATACCCTACGTCCGCCTGATACATGGACGTTGATTTCGACGGCTATGGTCACCGTTACTCCAAGCAGATTGTCGGCAACAAAACCGGAAACACAACAAGCCAGTGGCGTTGAAACTGTGATTGGCGATCGCGTTGTAGAAGGAAATAACTTACCCGCTTTAGCTCTCGATAGTACAAATAAATGGGTAACAGCAACAGCTACAATTGCTAACGATCAATGGACAGATGCTACTGAACGTACTCGTGTCAGTCGGCTGTCTAAATATCCTTCTGCTGGAGATAGAAGTCGAGATGGTTTTTGGGAAAAACTAGCCGCTAGAGAGCCTTTCTCAGAATTCAGTAATTTTGGAGGATTACGGGTTATTACAGGAGCAGGTGTTTATGAGCGAGATAATTCATTTTTACCTCCCCCAAAATGGAATGATCCGAGTACACCAACAATCGATGAAAGTAAATATGATGATCCGGCAACGACAGCTACAGCAGAAGCATTTGACATAGTTTGGCCGGACACGATGCCGATGTCTCGGGTAGTTGGTGTTCAAATACCTTTTGATAATGTTAATAATAACTGGGATAGTAGTAACCCTGCTGTCTCTGGTTCATCCGCTACTGCAACTCCCACAATTGATCCCTATACTCCCAAATATCTTAAGGGAGACTTACGGATGCGGGCAACGGCAGTATATCACTATGCCCAAGATGCCTTTAATCCTTCCACTGATCCGCCAGATTTGACTCAAGAACCCATTGCCTGTGTCAGTAGTTATTACGATCCTTCGGATAAGACAACGGCAAAGAATATGACCAGCTTACCTGGGGGAGCTACAGGTGGCTTATCCAATAATGGAATTGTTTATCCTTTCCCAGATAACAGACCCACCAGTGCAACTCTTCAAAACGGTTGGAAATTTACAGCCCCCACAGATTTAGCAAATCAAGCTAATATGGTCTTTCCCGATGGACGGTTTGCGAATAAACCATTGAGAGATGCCTTAACAAAATTAGCCGCCAGTCAGACATTAACTTTGGCAGATCAATCCGCTCTTGATACCACACTTTGCGCTTTGAGTATCCTCAACGGAGCGACTCCTCAAACGATTATTCCCAATAATGCCATTAAAGAAGTTACTCTGTTAAATCCAAGAGAAGTTAAAGCATTAGATCGGGATGATCTGACGACCAGTGTTGATGAAACTTTTAGCCTCAGCAGTCCTTTAAGTGGGCCAGCACAACTATCAGGACTTTATGATTTGCCCTTAGAGGAACGCCAACCTTTAGAAATTCGGGTGACTCAAATCGACTTAAATGTGTTGAGAAACCAAACCATTACTCTAGCTGGAGGCATTACAGGCCCATCACCAGAATATTTGCTCCCTAATAGTGGCATTATCTATGCGAGTCGAGAAGATGCCCTTCCTGATCGGAGCAATCGTTTACCCAACGATACTAACAATGGCATTAATGAAAATACCAGCGCTGAATTGAGTCCGGCTGATTTTCTGCTAGATCCCACTCGCCGTCCCAATGGGATTATGCTGATTAATGGCAATAGCTTAGGTCGAAATAACAATCAGGCTGCCACTACTGTAGAGGATATTCTCAAAGAAAAAGGCTTAATTCTAGCCTCTAATGTGCCAGTTTATATTCAAGGAAATTTCAATAGACACACTCAAGCTGAGTTTACAGGCACATTCAGTTGGAATATTAATCAATTCTATTCACGAAATAACCTCAATCCTAACTTTGCCTGTCGTCAAGGCGATCCAACCCGTCCTGCTAACTTTGCTTGTGGTACAGGTGATAATTGGCGACCTGCAACGGTTCTCGCGGATGCCATTACTCTATTGTCCGATAACTTCCGCTTTGGCTTCCGTAATGAAGGGGACTTTGACCTGAGAAATAATGCAGGTAATGCCATTGTTGGGTTTAACTTTAATAGTGATCCTGATATGATTGATGCAATTTCTCCTAGTATTACTGAAACTGCTTTTGGATTTGATTTAAATGGTGATGGTGATACAGGCGATACGATCACCAATGAAACCCAAGTCTCTGCAAAAGCCGCGAGAATGCTCAATGGCTTTGACCCCTATAACAACTTTGCTACCAATGGTTTAAGCAGTGGAACTTTGGCTTTTACCGCCAACGAAATTAAAACTGGGGTTCCCGGTGCCAATACCACTCCAGATGATGCCTACTACCGAGCTACGCCTACTACTACTACTAACAACCTTAACAATATTAACAGTTCCTACTTTAATAACTTCGTCACTCCAGTTCAAAGACGGGGGAACTTCTCGGAATACTTGATGGAAGTTTGTCGGAAATTACCTGTTTCTGCTTGTGGGCCTGCTGATTGGGTATTACTCAGTAGTACAGGTGCTACTCCTCCTAATCCTCCTGCTGTTAAAGCATCTACTAAAATAGGTCAGGCATTCGATAACACTATTAATGGTGCAGGAACAACAGGCCAACCTCCTACTTTCGCAGCGCTGCAACGTCTACCTCGTCGTATTGCTTTCCGACGTTCTAATACTGCACCATTTGGGCTGGAAGGTGCAGGAGGTAGCTCAATTTCAGCAACCAACCCACCTGTTGCACTGGGAATTGATGCAACTCCAAATATTGTAGAAGCCACCTTTGCTAATGTAGCTTCTAAACCCAGAACCACCCAAAATAATACTCTCTGGTTCCAAACTAAAAATGCTAATGCTAAAAGTTGGGGTTCTGACTACCCTCTGTGGTATTTCAATCCTGGGTATTACTCTGATCCCACCACGGCTAAAGCTAATCAAGTAGATACTAACTTTGTTGCTTCTAACTCAGTTCGACAACCTTTGTTAGTGCCTATTTTACAATTCAATGCCACAAACTCAACTCCGGCGGGTAATACTGCAATTGCCACCCTAGGAAACCAACAAGCCCAAGGGACTCGATGGATACCCCGCAGTAGTCCCACAGAAGCTAACCTGGTCTTAACAACGAGCGATGTTCCGGCGCGTCCGGGTGAACTGAATGGGGGGATGCAAAACCTACCTCGTTTCATCGAAAGTTGGAATGATGCGATCGCAACCAATATTGCGGGTTCATTTCTGCAAAAAGGTCGCAGCGAATATGCCTCAGCACCCTACTTGAGTTTAAGGGATACTACTGGTGTGCATCTATTCGGAAACAATACCTTGTACAACATCAGTAATGCTGGTGGACGGATTGGCTACTTTGTCCCACCAACACGGAACTGGGGGTTTGATGTCGGTCTGCTATACCAACTGGCTCCTGATTACTTTACTCAAAATTTCACAGTTCTGGAAACTGATGAAAATGGTGATGCTATCCCAGACGAGTATTACCGGGAAGTCGGTCGTGATGATCCTTGGTTAAAAGCTCTGCTCTGTGCAAAAGATAGCGATGGTGCTGATGGCAATAATGTGGTCAGTAAAGGGCGTCCTGATTGTAATGACTATGAATAAGCAACTCAAGGAGATCAACCCATGAACAAGCACAAATTCCCCAAACTCAATTTCAGACAATCTTCAGAAAGCGGCTACACGATCCTGGAAGGATTAATGGCTATCCTAGTGGTTTCTGCTTTAATTACAATGGTTGGCCCTGTGATTGCATTTTCGGCAGGGACTCGCGTACAAGCGAGGCGGGTTGAGTTGGCAACCCAAGCCGCCAAAACCTATATGAATGCCATTCGAGCTAATCCTTATAATGAAGATTCAACAATTAACACAGAGTTAGTTGATGGCATCACTAGCATCGCAGCACCACCAGCAACAGTTACAGGCTTTGTCGCTCCTGCTGCTGTTGACTTAAATTGTCCAAACACCAATGCTTACTGCACAGCACCCGCAGGTTTATACTGCGTTGATTTTGACAATTTACCTGCTAATCAGCCCGGATGTACCAATAATAGTTTATCCGATATGATTGTTCAGCCTGTCCGTTCAGGCGGGAATCCTGACCAGCCTAATAATGGTTATAAATTAGGAATTCGAGTGTACCGAGCTAACTCATTTACTCCAGGCATTGGTAACAATTTACAGACAACCACACCTTCTACTAATGTTACAAATGCACTAGGAAATCGAAATGCACCCCTAGTAACCATGTCTAGTGATATTCCTTCTCAAACGGATAGATTTAGCAATTTTAAGGATTGATTTCAATAGCCATATTTAAGGCTGATTAACATTGGAAAAAATAACGGTTATTAATTCCTGCTGAACTAGCCTTATTTCTAACTCTATCGTTCATAAGTCTTAAAATTTAGGAGACCCCATGAAAAAAAATTTCTCTCCCTTTTGGAAAAGGTTCTATCACCCAAAACCACCGACTCAAATTAATCAAAGCTCTCTAGGAATGAGCATGATTGAGTTACTTGTTGGCACGGTAATTGCTTTTATCATTATTACACCCTTAATGGCTTTTGTTATTAATACTCTAAACGATGACCAAAGAGAAGAAGCAAAAGCAGTTACTGACAAAGAAATTCAATCTGCACTAGAGTTTATTACAGAAGATTTGAGTGAAGCACTCTATATTTATGATCAAGCTGGAATTCAAGCTATTGCTACTAATCAATTAATTCCGGCTGCGAGTACCACTCAGATTCCGATTTTAGTATTTTGGAAAAGGCAAGTCGCTAGAAATATTATACCCATCGGAGGAGCTAATTGTGTTACTAATCCAGAAAAATGTGATGATACATTTATTTTGTCTTTAGTGGCTTATTATTTACGCACTGATGCTGATCCAATTTGGTGTCCAAATAATACCGATAATAACAAGTGTCCGGCTCGAATTACTCGCTTTCAATTAAATGGAGGAGGTCGAACAATTGCAACTGTACAATATCCACCGCCAGATGCTGGTTTTCCTACGAGTGTTGACTTGAGAAATCCTAATACAATAACAGCTAATGGGAATATAAATAATCCACAAAATGTATTAATCAATTTTATAGATCGAACGACTATTGCTAATGGTGCTCCTGCTTTGATTGCGGCTCAATGTCCTACGGCATTAAATAATAGTACAACTGCTCGTTTTACTGTTGATCCTCCAGCAGCCACCTATAGCAGCTTTTCTGCCTGTGTAGATTCAACAAATAACATCGCTCAAATTACGATTAGAGGAAACGCTTTACGCCGATTTCAAGAAAATGCAAAATACTCTTCTGGAAGTGCTTATTTTCCCTCTTCTAGTATCTTAGTCAAGGGAATTAGTACAGTAGGTAATTAGAGAGAAAAAAATCTCAGCGTTAAAAAAATTAAAGCATAAAAGTTTAAGCATTTCTGTAATTAAACCTTGGTAAAAATCATGAAAAATATATTGTTTCTGCTGAGAGCTAAAAAATTCAAACCTTCACTTAAGAGGAATGAAAATTCTGCTGGCTTTTCATTACTTGAGTTAATGGTTGTTGTGTTAATGATCGGCATATTAAGTGCAATTGCGGCTCCTAGTTGGTTAGGGTTTATTAACAATCAACGCCTTGGGAGTGCACAAGATGAAGTATATAGAGCTATGCGTACTGCTCAAAGCAATGCCAAAGCAAAACGAGAAGCATGGCAAGTCAGTGTTAGGGCAGAACCAGTGACACAGAAAGTTCAGTGGGCAATTCATCAAGCAACAATAAAACCTACTGATCTATCAGTTGCTAGTGAAAGTGATAGATCCTCTGTTTCAGCTTGGCATAGTTTTGACTCTCAAATAGGGATAGATGGCACTCGTACTAACTTATCTGAAAATGCTGGAGTTTATACTCTGATATTTAACTATAATGGCTGTGCTGTTGGCAAATCTACCGAAGAATGCACACAAAGCTCCCTCGATGATGTTCCTACAAAAATTCCTCAAAAATTAACGTTTAGTCATCAAAAACTTGGTGACAATACCAGAAAATGTGTAAGAGTGGAAACGGTGCTAGGTTCAATTAGAGCAGCACAGGGAGTTAACCAAGAAGGATGTCCTCCTAATCAATGAAAAGTGGATGTATCAATTTATATTTAAGAGAAATTTTGTTTGTGGATTGTTTTTGTACTTACAGTCCTTAACTCCGTAATGTCCCTAATTGATTAAAATTTCAACGTTCAAAATAATTTTAAAAAATCCGTAATTTTCCCATAGTCAAAGCCTCTGATTTTTAGCAAACTGGTAGTTAGGTTCGTTTAAAAAACATAACCATCCTAGTTAAAATCAGGTGTGCTTTCATGATCAACCCTAAAAAGACCTGCGATCGCTCCCTATCCTATAGCGGATTTACCCTCATTGAACTCCTAATCGTTATACTGATAATTGGTATTCTCAGTGCCATAGTTGTCCCCAGTTGGTTAGGCTTCATTAACCGCTACCGCCTAAAGACCTCCACAGAACAACTACAATGGGCATTCCGAATGGCTCAAAGCAATGCCAAACGGGATAAAACAGCATGGCAAATCAGCATCCAAGAAACTCCCAAAAGTATTCAGTTTGCCCTCCATCCCGCTAGTATCCCCCCAGTTCAACTCTCTGCTGGCAATTGGCAAACCCTAACACCCGGTATTATCATCGATGATAAACAACCCAACCCCAAGGGAAAACTCGAAACCAGCCTGCGTAAAGTTAACCCCACCACTAACAAAGTCACCACCACAGGCACAATGTACCGCGCCCTGTTCAACCACAAAGGTTGTCCCGTCTACTCCCCCAACGACGAATGTACCCAAACCAGTTTACAAGCCCTCGGACGTATTGGCTTGTACCATCCCGACCTCGGCAAAACTAAACGCTGCGTGATTATTTCCACCGTTCTCGGTGTGACCCGCATCGGAAAAGAAAACACCAAACCCAATGATGATCGCTATTGTCATTAAAAAACACGATATTAACCCGCACTCATACCTCACATTCTTTTCTTCCTACCTTAGTACCTTTGTAATCAACTTAAGCAATAATCTTATTGTTTTCATCCCAGACCAGATCCCCCTAAATCCCCATTAAAAAGGGGGACTTATGAAGTACACTTTCCCCGTTTTTAAGGATTTATGAATCCAGTTAACCCGCTAAAAAGGGCGACTTATAAATCCAGTTCCCCCATTTTTAAGCAGGGTGTTTTCATTGTCGGGGGTAAAAAAGAAAATAAAAGTGATCTTTTTTTGGTAAAATCAAAGAAAGATCACTTTTATTTGATTTTAAAAAACTATGTTAAACAGTATAATCGAACAACTGAAGTTAGTCAAGGATTTTCGGAAAAATCGTGGTAAAAGACATGAATTATGGGTAGTGTTGACTATCATTGTTTTAGCACTGCTAACTGGCAATGTTACTTATAAGCAAATAGATAATTTTAGAAAAAATGAAGAAAATAAGCTAATTAAATTATTAGAAACTAACACTAAAAAATTGCCGTCTTATAGTACCATAAGACGAGTAATGCTCGGAATAAATTCAATAGAAATTCAGTTGGTTTTTCAGTCAATAGTCCAGGAATATTATTGGCAACAAGAAGGCGTTGATTGGATTGCGATCGATGGAAAATCTTTAAAAAACACCCTGACTAACTATGAAAATCAGAAACAAAATATGTTAATTATGGTATCTTGGTTTAGTCAAGAAACAAAGTTAGTAATTAAATCGGAAAGTTTTGAAAGTAAACAAAGTTCTGAAAACGCTAAAGTTCTGTCTATGATAGAAAAATGCGGGTTATTAAATAAAGTATTTACCCTCGATGCTCTCCATTGTAGTAAGGAAACAACTCAGGCAATAATTGAGAGCAAAAATAATTATTTAATTACGGTAAAAGGGAATCAAATTAAATTGCACAATCGGATCAAGATTTTAGCAGAAATCGAAAAACCTTTAACGGTATATGAAGAAAAAGATGTCAGTCATGGGCGAAATATTAGCAGAAAAGTATCAGTATTTGATAGCCAAAATGTCAACCATAAAAATTATCCTCATCTTCAAAGTTTTATTCAGGTAGAAAGAACGGGTTTTCGGGGTGATCAAGAATATAATGAGACTTTATATTATATTAGTAGTCAGAAATTAAGTGCGAAAACATTTGCAGAAAAAATTAAAGCACATTGGTTAATTGAAAATCAAGTACATTGGGTCAAAGATGTGAATTTTAATGAAGATAAATCAAGAATAAAAGGCATAGACGTAGCCGGAAAATTCTCGTTATTAGTAACATTAATTTTGAATATATACAGAAGTTTGGGTTTTAGCTCAATAAAAGAGGGACAGTCATGGTTGGGAAATAATTGGGAAAAGATTTTAGCGATCGCCTGAATTAATTAAGTTTTTAAAACTATTTTTCTAAAAAAACATTCAAAATATTTAATAATAAATAGTCATAAAGTCTTATTAATCAAGACAATGGCTATCTTTTGCTGTTAATAAATATGAAAATTGTTCATTCTTAATATTTCCCACTTATCTGATGAAAATTAGAGAGAATTTGATCGGAAAAATTGATAATTTTTTTTGAAGATAGCGATCGCATTTGGGAAAATGAAAACCCCCTGATTTTTAAGGGGGGCTAGGGGGGATCTACACGCCCAGAGAAAATCAGTTGAATATTCTTCCCTGTTTCTTTGTGTCTTTGTGCCTTTGTGGTTTTTTCCCATTGACCGACGACCCAACTAATCACCACCAGACATCATTTTTTGTAAAGAACTCAACCCTTTTTTCACCCGCCGAGAAACCGTCACCGAACTAATTCCCAAACGTTCCGCCGTTTCCTTCTGGGTTAAATCATACAAAAACACAAACTCCAAAACCTTACGGGTTCCATCTTCCAATTTAGCTAAAGCCTGCTGGACACGAATTTGATCCTCTTGCGCCAACTGAAAACTCCGATAACGACCATCGGGAACCATTTCCCCCAAACAGGTCGCCCCATCTTCCCCATCTTGAATCGGAGCATCCAAACTCAGCACAGAACGGTTGCTATTAGCGAGCTTCACCTCATTCCACTCATTCACAGAAATTCCTAACACCTCCGCCACTTCCCCATCCGTGGGCGGGCGCTTGAGTTCTAACTGAAGTTGTTGGATGACCTTCACCGATTGCCGTTGTAGGGTCAACCATTGACGGGGAACCCGCACAGACGGGCTTTTGTCCCTTAAATAGTGTTGAATTTCTCCCCGAATATAGGGAATCGCAAAGGAACTAAAGGCATGACCTTTGGACAGGTCAAATCGCTCAATTGCACGAATTAAGCCAATACAACCGACTTGAAGTAAATCTTCATAACTCTCCGTACACTGGTTTACCCAATGGTGCACCTCCTTACGCACCAATCCAATATTTAACTGAACAATCCGGTTGCGGATATCCTTAGAAGCAGACTGTTGATATTGGTGCAACAGTTCTAAACTTTCTCCTCTAGGGTAATTGACAACTTGAGTAGGCATGACAAGATCCTGCGTTGGTAGGGCTGGCTAATAAGTTCAGTATCAATCTTGACCACACTCGGCTCTAATGGCATGGGAGGTTAGAGGGTTTGCCCCAACAGAAGGGGGACTCTGAACCTATATTTAATAGTCAATGTGAGGTCGCGCTTAAGCACTAAACGAGGACTTTTAGGCTAGGGGCTAGAAGCCTAGCTTTCGGTAAATTTATATACACTATTAGGGCTAATAACATATTATTGTAGCCTGACTTGCGGGGTTAACGCAAGATCTTTAGAGAAATTTGATTAATATTTCCTGAAATTGGGAATTATATATATTCAACTTGGCAAAAAATCTTTGTGTTAATTCAGGAAGGCTGAGGGCCGAACCCTTACCCATCATCAGTCAGTGATTAAGTCCACAAACCGGAGACAGGCAACTGTTGATCCCCCATTCTTCCTGGATCAAATCAGAACTCAATTCAAGGATAGATTAGCTTAGGAAGCCGCTTCAATCCGACCATAGAAGACACCCCGAACTTTCACATCCAAGGATTCCTTTGCACCCAAATCATCATCAGAAGGCTGTTCACTTTCAAAAATTCCAGCCACTTCTCCAGTTTCGCCGTCAATTTTAGAAACCTGTAAAGAAATCTGACCCGCTTTAACCTTGGTATCGGCTAACTTGACATTAGCAGTGCTTAAATCGGCTCCGTCGGCGGTGGCAGGTAAAGCAACGGCGTTGTCATAGCCAGCATTCACCCCACGGGCTTTAGGATCTAAGAAGTTGGCGCCTCGATAGGAAGGAACGTTAAAATCTCCCCGTAAATCGGTAGAAGTGTTAATACTGGATAATCCGGGCTGGGAACTGGCCACTAACCCTTTAACCGTGAATAAGAAGGGAACTTCTTCACCACCGGGTAATAAAACCGTAATCGGTTGGAAATCCATGCCATCTTTTTCTTTAAAGGTGAGTGTCCCATCGGAACCCACCAGCAGGTTGCCAGTAATTTGATCTAAGCTATAGGTGAATCGGGTTAATAGACGACCCGGAACAAATTCAGCTTCTTTGCGTTTATTGGTGGATTCTTCCTTGACAAAATAGCTGGTAGGTTGCAGACACAAACCACTGATACTGTAGGACTTACCACCATCAATCGGAATAGAACCCCGGGCGGTTTCGGGCAAAGTTGGACAGTTTACAGCTAATCCTGTATTTCTAATGTCATCATAGGTCAGTAGCTTGGGATCTTTAGCTTCTGGGCCATCAGAACAGGCTGTAAGTACAGTTAAACAGATTGCTAATAGTGCAGCAACCAAAGCGCGATATCTCATTGTCAACCTCAAATATGCAAAATTGATATTTGACACTCCGCCCTGTAAAGAGAGGCAGATTCTTTAAGACTTGCTTAAAAGGGATAGTCAAATATCCCCCTGGACACTCAAAACAACTATCAAAAAGATGCTGCTATTGCGCTTATTTGTACCATTTTTTGGCTTTCCGAGTCCATCACCATGCCAATTTGGTACGCTCCGCGTTTTTCCGTTACTTGCTTGCTCTGCGGCTACAACTTTGTAGGGGCGAGGCAAGTCAGGGGTTACTCCTTAAAAAACACTTCTTCGCGTAGATGGTTATTCTTACTTGCTGCCCATATTTTATCATTTCTGAGGGCAGTTCAAACTGCGGTGAGTCGTTTTTACTCCTTGAAGCTCAAGCCGCCGGGCTTGCCAACTCCGGGTTGATTTCTCGTGAGTCTTTTTCCGACGTACAAATTCTTCAACGATCAGTTAAACTACTTAAGTTAATTTACCGATCGCGCTCTCTGCGGGAGTGTTCGGTATTGATGGATTTGAATTATGGACAATCCCACTAAATTTGATTCACAAGCTTGCTCAAATCAGCTTGAATTTTTAGCAGAAAAGGTTTTAACCTTAGCCCAGACCGCCGAAGGAAATACCCTGGAGATTTTGGCGATACTCAGAATTTTAGAACAGTTACATCAGAATGTTCGAGAGAGTTTATTTCAGCAATCTTTACCGGATAATCGTCAAAAACTCTATCATTTATTACGAGAGATTGAATCGAAAGGAGGCTGGCCCTATATTCCTCGGAGTTCGATAAAAGCTCTGATAGAAAATTTGCAGAAGGAATCCCCAGAAGTGTCCGAGGAGTTAGGAAAAGATGGTGCGGGAGATCAAAAGCAAGATTGATTAATGGGTTTTCAATTCCGAGAAAAAAGCCGAAATTGTTTGAAATAATTGGTTAACTTTTGCCAAATCTTTATCCCCCGGAGAACGTTCAAGGCTACTGGAAAGATCAATACCATCGGGTTTTAACTGTTGCAATGCTTCCCCAATATTATCCGGGGTTAATCCTCCGGCTAAAAACCAGGAACAGGGGGGAGAAAACGGCTTCAAAATTTGCCAGTCCAATCTTTGACCCGTCCCTCCCAACTGTTGCGGATGATAAGCATCTAATAATAGGCTATCGATATGATTAAAATAGTTTTGGGCTTGAATTAAGGTGGCTGGAGATTTAATCCGTAGGGCTTTTATAAGTTCTATATTAGGAAGAATTTGACGCAGGCGATCGCAAAAATCAGGAGATTCATCCCCATGAAGTTGTACACCGGTTAATCCCGTTTCCGTGACCGTTTGATAAATTTCCTCCACACTCACATTTGCAAATACACCAATGGTTTGAATCGAGTTCGGTAAAATCTCTAAAATCCTGGAAATTTGCTCCGATGTGACGTAACGCGGGGAAGCACGAACACAAATAAATCCTAACATTGTCGCTCCCAGTTGGGTGATCGCATAACCTTGATCCGGTTGAGTAATGCCACAAATTTTAATTCGCATTGATGCTTTTGAAGTTGAGTTGACGGCCTGATCTAACTAGACAATTCTGATCAGGATTTTACAATAATTATAGCAACCGCCCCTAAGAATTAGGACATCAACTTATGCTCAAATCAATCGGGTGCATTCTGCCTATTCCCTATTCCCTCTTATATTAACTTTTTCAACAAATTAGGAGTTTTTAACATCAGATTTTTATAATCAATGATTGAAATTAAGAAAATCGTCAATTGTTCAGGAGAATAAAAACTTGATTTACACTTCCTTACTGATGTCAATACAAAATAATGTTCCCGCCACCGTTACTTGGTCTCCGAGTGTAGCCATTGTGATGATTGTCTCTAACCTATTGGCAATTTTCATCGGTTTCTATGCCATTTCCAAAGAAAATCGCGGCAAAGGGCCGAGTTTGCCCGGTTTACCCCGGATGTTTACCGGGTTTGGAATTCCTGAATTATTAGCCACTGCTAGTTTTGGACATATTTTAGGGGCTGGGGTAATTTTAGCATTAGGAAACGCTGGGGTTCTTTAAATACCCCTCGTAGAGACGTGCCCGAGCGCAGCGATGCCGTAGGCTATTGGCGCGTCTCTACCCTGATTAATGAATGGGTAAAGAAGGCCCTGGAGGGGGATTAACCGAACCTGCAATCGTGATTTTGTTGCTTTCTCGTTGGGTTTGCATTTCCACCGCGATCGCTTCAAATAGGACTTCCAAACTACTGTAAGGAATTTCTAAATCAAGGGTTGTTTCAATTTGATCAAACCCATTCGGTGAAAATTCCGTTAACCAACGGGGGCCATCAACCACGGTACGGGTTTGCCGATCAAACAGCCAAACCTTGACATAAATTCGGGGTAAACCATCGGGAAGTCTCACCCTGAGTTTAACTAAACGTCCGGCAATAATTTCTGGTGATAATACCTCAAGTTGAGGGTCTGGAACCGATTGATCTTCGGGTAAAACATAGGAAACCGGTTGATTTGTGGGCGGGGTTTCCGGTTTAATTCCCTTACTATTTTTACGTCGAGGGAAAAATGCCCCGGGGGATTCTAAAGGTTCATCATCAACTACAATTTCTTCTAATTCTTCCTGGGCATTGATCACTTCTGGGTATGGCAAAGGTGCTGTATCCGATGAATTGGGTTCAGAACGTTTAACAATATTACTTGCAGCATTAAATGGAATTTCCGGTAGGGGATTAACATTCGCCCGTTTTACCCACTCTGACCACGACCGATCCCCCGCTAAAGCATTCAGCCGTGACCAAAAGCGATTATTCAAGTCTAAGGCTTGAAAGGCTTCTTGAACCTCTGGATCGGGTTTCGGTTTAGCGATGGGGTCAAGTGGCCCAATCCCATCTGTCCCCGAGATCGATTCTAACGAATCCCCGATTAATACCGGTGAAACAGAAGTTGAAAGATCCGTAGATGTTGATTCCCCCTGGGAGGACACAATCCCAGGAGCAGGTTTTGGGGGTAGCTCAACCTCTTGAACTGGGGGGCTTTGGCCAAATATCGGCAAATCTAGGGAAGCAGCAGGTCGGGATTCAGCAGCTAGAGGATTGAGTTTGGGCGGAAGCACTGTAGGGGTTTCCGGGGTGAACGCTTCAGCCCTATTCTTGTTATCAGTCCAGTCGGGCAATTCCAGAACTCCTAGATCTAAAGCCGAAAGGTCGGGGAAGTCTTCTTGATCCAATTCGGGACTAAAACCTTGATCGATCGCTTCTAAAAGATGTTCTACTTGGGTAACAACGTTAAAAGATTGGGTCGTCACCCCAACCCCCTGATGGGAAAAAATTACTTCCCCTAAAATTAAGCGGGTTTTACATTCAAAGGGAATATAAACCACACCGGAAAAAAATAGGGGGAAGTCACAGAAGGTAAGGGTTTGAGTGACATCAAATAAGGGTTCTGCGGTTTGGGGGTCGCGTAGGCGAAATTGCAATTGTCCCTCTGTCAGAACAGGGGCAGTAGAAGACAGGGTAGCCGTTGGCAGTTCCACCTGTCCCGACAGGATTAAGGCTTCTCCCAAACGGCCCACAAAGGAATCTTGTTCTAGGACGATGTGCAGAGCATTCAGTAAAGTTTCTACCGCATCCAGGGTTTGGGGAGATGCTTCGGGAGTCTCCACAACCGAAAGCGGTGGCTGGGTTGGTTCTGGAACGATAGGTCGGCCAGAGGTCGGGAACGCTACAACGTTAGAAAACTGTTCCGTTGGGGGTTCAACAACTTGAGATTCTGTGGGGATAATATTAGCCGTTGGGGGTTCGGTATCCTCAAAAAATTGATCAAATTCTTCTGCTTCCGAGGGGAGAACCCGCAATTGTATCGTTTTTTTGCCCACGGTTGCTAATAACCCAGATGTCAGTTGAGGAGCGCAGGAAAACTGCCAATTCCCGGGTTTGAGGGACGTATAAGGCATCACCACCATCAAACCTTCAGCATTAGTGGTTAGTGTCCGATTTTGAACCTGTTGGACGGGGGGAACCGCATCAAAATCTTGATAGATAATCCGAACATCAATTGAAGTGTTTGTATATCCAGATCGGGCTACCATCCGGTAGCGCCCTTCTAAAATCTCAACATCGGGGGATTCTAAGGTTAGCCAACTGTTATCCCCTTCTTTTTGTAGTAGAAACTCCCAACTTGCCATTTCCCGCCTCTATATTAGGTGGTTTTTCGTCTCTCCAATATGTTGACACTCTCACCGTTAAGCCTTCGGCTGTAACGGGAGATTCTTGCTTAATGACACTTAACTAGCTCAAACAGTGTTAACTGTTCAAACCCCGCCAGTACGTCTGACCCGATTAAGGGTACTTCACAAGCATTTTCGCTCACGGTATGCCCTACCGCAATTAAGCCTCTATTTCTAATTACTTTAGCACTAGCTATGTCTCTTGGTTCTGTATGACCACAATACTGACAATTATGCACTCTTTCACTTAATTGCTTTTTGCCAGTATGTTTTCCACAATGAGGACACTCTTGAGATGTACCATTTTTATCTACTTTCAAATAAAATCTATCTCTTTTCCAGCAGACATAAGGTAACACCTGATTCATAAATCCACCTATCCCTGAGTCTAAAGATGGCTTCCTGACAATCCCACGACTCCAAGATGTGTAATTGATGTCCTCTATGAATATATTTTCTGCTAAGTCACACAGATTATGAGCTAGTTTAAAATGCCAATCTTTCCTTGTATTAGAGACTTTTTCATGTAATCTTCCTATTTTGTTTTGCAATTTTAACCCATTGTTTGACCCCTTAGTTTTATGTTTTAAGCGTCTTTGTAGCGATTTCAGCTTACTTTGTGCCTTTAACAAAAACTTCGGTGCTTTGATTAATTCGCCTGTACTTGTTGCCACAAATGATTCAATACCCGCATCTAGTCCTAAACTATTTTTCCCTATTGGTATATCAGGACATACCTCTTCTGACTGAAACACAATTAGTAAATAATATCCACTCGCTTTTTTTACAATCCGAGCTTGCTTGGGCACAAAACCCGTGGGATATTCCCTTGACTGTCTAATCTTCAACCAGCCTAATTGGGGTAGTTTTATCTTGCCTGTTGCTAAACAATTTTTTAACATAGCTGGAAAAACAAAACTACGCATTTTCTTTTTATATCGAGGAAAACCACGACCTTGAGATTTCATTTCAGTAAAGGCTTTATCTAATGTTTTCAACGTTTGTTGTAACACTTGAGCATTGACTGACTTTAAATCCTGATTATTTTGTTTGGCTATAGTTAAATTTTTGGCTTGTACATTGTAATTGGGGTAAGGTTGCTCCGATGGGATAATGTATTCTGACACAATTGAACAACTATTAACAGGTGATTTCCTACTGCGTAACCAGTGCTTACGTTCAACCAAAGCATAGTTATAAACAGACCGACAGACATCTAAGATATGCTCTATCTCTAACTCTTGCCGTCTGTTTAAATCTAACCTGAACTGATAAGTAAGATTAATCACTGGCTTTCATTGATTTTTTTGTGGCATTTTTGTATTCATTATAAACTTACTAATTAATCCTGTCAACTAATTATCATAAAAATTGACTCAATATCAAGCTGATATTGTTTTGTTACTATTAAGTGTTTATCTTAACTACAACTTAAACGACTATGTGTAAAACCACAAATCTTCTGAAGAATAAGGTATGGCGATCGCCATGTTTTTTATTGGCAAAAATTCATCTCGCCGTTAACCTTTCAGGTTGAACGGGAGTCCTCTTTTTACATTACAGATAGCGGAATTGGATGGCATCAAAACAGAAGGAGGCAGGAGGCAGGAGGCAGGAAGAATTAAGAATCGAGAATTAAGAATCAAGAATCAATCTTTTTTCTTTTTTCCGGTGTTCTTTCTACCTTCTGTCCCCAGCCTCCTGTCTTCTACAGCAATCCGGCGTTAGTTCCGGGCTTGCCCGTTGCCAGTTCCACTTTAACAATTTTACCGCCCATTTTCATGATCCGTTGTTGTTCTTTAAACCAACTGTCATAGGGAACTAACTTAGTAAAGTAGGTATTTTGTAATTCCCGTTGGGTACGAATCCGGCTTTGACTTGGAACACAAGCTGTGACTTTAAACATCCGCATGAGGTTCGTCTCTCCTAAGCAAATTTAACAAGTTTTACATCAATTTTAAAATGCTCAAAGGCCGGGAGTCGGGAGTCAATCCTAGCTCGCTAAAACTTATCAGGAAAACAGACAAGCCTTTGGCGGTCTAGCATTCACTCCAGACTTCCCTGGCCTTGAAGATCGTTGAGATTTCGGATAGGGAATCAAACGCAGTGATCACCCTCAAAAATCTAACCTCGGTTTTAGCTTAAGCCAGAGGAGATATAGTCAAAGTAAATACCCATTTCTTTGCCAGCATCAGCACCGACTAAACTAGCGGTAACTTCTTTGATGGCTTGGATGGCTTGCACGGTAGAACCGATGGGTACACCCAGGGAGTTGTAGGTTTCTTTCAAACCGTTGAGAACGCGCTCATCGAGAATGGAAGGATCGCCAGCTAACATTGCATAGGTAGCATAACGCAGGTAGTAGTCTAAGTCGCGGATGCAAGCGGCATAGCGACGGGTGGTGTACATATTTCCACCGGGACGAGTTACGTCAGAGTACAGCAGGGATTTGGCTACTGCTTCTTTGACGATGCTGGCTGCGTTAGCACTAATGGTGGAAGCAGCACGAACCCGCAGTTCGCCAGTGGCGAAGTAGGCTTTTAACTTTTGCAGGGAGTTGGCATCCAGGTACTTACCCTGAACGTCAGCAGAATTAATTACGGAAGTAATGGCGTCTTGCATGATTGTTCTATTTCCTTGTAGTCGCTGAATCTAGGAATCGTTTAAAAAATGTGATAAAGCGATCGGACTTATGAGAGCGCACCGATCACATAGTCGAAGTAAGCTGCGGCTTCGGCTGCATCTTCACCAGATAACAGACCTGTGGCAACACTCTTCAGCGCACGAATTCCTTCGGCAACGGCTTCAACGGGAGTACCCAGAGATTTGTACATTTCCCGAGCGCCAACGATCCCAATTTCTTCGATGGGGGTAATATCGCCCGCAACGACTCCATAGGTGACCAGACGCAGGTAGTAGTCAAGGTCGCGTAAGCAGGTAGCGGTCATTTCCGGGCCATAGGCGTTACCAGCAGGAGAAACCACATCAGGGCGTTTCTGGAACAGTTGGTTTCCAGCTTCTTTGATGATGCGTTCACGGGCACCGCTCACGGTTTCGGCGATGCGCAGACGACGCTCACCAGAGGTAACAAAGGCTTTGATCCGGTCTAACTCACCAGGGCTGAGGTAACGCGCTTCGGCGTCGGCATTAACAATGGATTTTGTGACGATACTCATTTTCTACAAAAGCGTTTAGCTAACGTTTTCCTGATTGACGCTCTCCCGAAAACCCATTAACTGAGTTGGAGAGCCTCATCGTTACCGATGAGCGTTCAGTGCTGGTTCAGACACATTCTGGATCAGGTGATGACATAGAGTGTATCTGGTTTTTGATCCGCAATCAAATCCATGGGTTTAAGATTTTCATTGCTTCACTTCCTGCGGGTTTGTACCCTCAAAGATGTTTCAGCTTTTTTAGGTACAGTCCACAAGTTTGATATTCTCCACTGGCTTTTCGGCTGTGGATTCCCAGACTGCTGCCTTTCGGGCTACAGTTATGGGGCGACCAGCTTTGGACATTAATTTGCCCATTACCGTCACTACCTATCGCTTGTATTTTCAGGCATGGAGTACACATTCTGAACCATGTTGTAATAGTTTTTAACATTACCAGGTGTCGAGGGTTGACGGTTGAGGTGTTGGCGGTTGAGATGTTAATGTTTTTAAATCGGGTTCTGAACTTTTTTTTTCGAGGATTGATCAGCAAATTAATCGGTTTTAAAATAACGCTCAACGTCTTTAATGTTTGAATATAAAATTACCCCTAAACATGATGAACCCTCAACCGAGTCCACAACAATATCGAGGTTGCTTAATTGGTCAGTGTTTGGGAGATGCCACCGGATGCCGAGTAGAAGGTTATCCGGCTTTTGTTTGTAACAATTATGTTCAATATGAACTGAGAAACAAGCAACCTAGAGATCGCGATCGTTTTCCCTTTCCCTTTGGTCAATATACCGATGATTCCCAAATGGCACGAGAACTACTTTCTAGTTATGTTGAATTGGGGAGATTTTGTCCCGATGACTATGCTCGTCGGATTGTTGCCCTGTTTACCGAAAACCGGATCGTCGGGAGGGGCCGAACCACGGAAACTGCGGTGGAACGGTTGGCCCTAGGTGTCCCTTGGCAAGAGGCGGGAACTCCACCTCCATCGGCCGGAAATGGCAGTGCCATGCGGGCGGCCCCCGTTGGGTTGATGTTTTACGATCATCCCCAACAACTGATTCAGGTGGCTCACCAGCAAGGGCTGATCACCCATCAAGATCCTCGTTGTTCCGGTGGGTCAATTGCGATCGCCGGGGCGGTTGCCTTTGTATTACAAAATAAATCGTTTTCTCCAGAGCATTTTATTGCTCAAATCAGCCAATGGGTTCAAGAAGTTTCTCCCGAATTTGCGACGGAAATTTTGAGGTTAAATCAGTGGATTGAATTGCCATCTGCACCCGCATTTGAGTTAATTTCAAGGGCGGGATTAAATCCAGACTATCGCAGTGAATGGGATGGGATTTCACCCTTTGTTGTGGGTAGTGTGTTGTGGAGTTTATACTCTTTTTTGAGAACACCTAATGATTATTGGGAAACGATTTGTACAGCGATTATTATTGGTGGAGATGTCGATACAACCGCAGCTATGGCCGGGGCAATTAGTGGTGCTTATTTGGGATTAGATGCGATTCCGTTAGGCTTGGCAAAGCAATTAAATGATCGAGGAAGTTGGAAATATACAGAGCTTCTGGAATTAGCCGATCGCTGTTATAACCTAAAATTCAAAAAGGAATAAAAGCGATCGCTTGGGTAAAATAGACCCAAAAATGTGACAATAGATTCTGTTTAGAATCTCAATGGCTTTCGACCTAGTATGCGTTTAACTCGATGGAATTCTCCCCAGTTCAATATCCTGCAACAGTGCTTTCACGGTTTTAGGGGTTTCAAAACCCTATTGATGACCTTTGTGATCATTTGTGTATTCTTTTTTACGATCACTCCTTCGGCATTAGCGGGTCTGGATGATGATCGGTTTGATGGTAATATTTTTGCTCTGTATGCTGGGAATGGTTCCTTGGTTCCCCCTAGAGTCACATTAACAGAATCAATGAACCAGGGTAGACCCTCATTATTATTCTTCTTTTTAGATGATAGTAAAGATTGTAAAAAATTTGTCACTACCATATCCGAACTTCAGCGTTTTTACGGAAGGGCTGCGGACTTTATTCCCGTGAATGTGGATACCTTGCTACCCGATGACAAAAATTCCCCCCGGGAACCCGGTTATTATTACAAAGGCTATGTTCCCCAAACCGTATTAATTAACCAGTCGGGGAAAGTGGTTTTAGATAAAAATGGACAGGTTCCCTTTGAAACCGTTGATGATGTGTTTCGCAAAGTCTTTGATTTATTGCCTCGTGATCAATCCGTGGAATTGCGACGTCGTTCCTTCAATGAATTTAACACGGAGTTAGTCCCATCCCAGAAATAAACCTCTGTGGCAGATTGGGGAATATAGACTTGACTGGGCGATCGCTTCATAAAATGTAACATTTTTGTTATGATCTATTCAGTCGGTCTATATTTCCTATCCCCAGCCCTAAATGAATACTCCCTCTTCCCCATCCACCCCCGACCTAGAACCCCAGGACAAACCCAAGGAACCCCAACCCAGCTATGTTAAATTAGCCATGCGGAATATGGTTCGTAAGGGCGGAAAATCGCTATTTCACTTCGCCTTAACCACCGCAGGTTTAGTTGGATTTCTAGTGGGGATGGCCTATTTAACTCGTTAATTTCTTTAAATTCCTATTAGATTTTTTATTAATGACTGTACAGGTTGAAGTGAGTATACAGGACTGTTTTTGGAAACAGTTAGAACAGTTAGAAAATAATATCATTCCCAATGATTCCATAGAGTCTTCTGGCCTGGAAATCGACTGTCCCTTAACTATCACAGAATGGGAATATTGGTTCCAAAGTTGGTTAAATTATTTAGAGTCCTATCTGCCATTGGCATCCGGTTATGAGTTAAGCTTACGTCTTACGGATAATACGGAGATAGAAATGTTAAATACTCAGTATCGTTCGCAAAATAAACCAACTGATGTGTTAGCCTTTGCTACATTAGAGGTCAATTGTCCCCAACCTCCAGAAGAATTTTCCTCGGAATCTCTGTATCTTGGTGATATTGTAATTTCGGTGGAAACTGCTTACCATCAAGCCCAACAACAAGGACATTCCCTAAAAATTGAGCTAGGATGGTTAGCGACTCACGGTTTATTACATCTCTTAGGTTGGGATCATCCCGATGATCAAAGTTTAACTGAAATGTTAGAGCAACAACGGGTACTCTTAGAAACGATTGGCTTATAATAATTACCAAAGTTTAAAGATTGTTTTGATCCGGTCTCGGATTTTTTCGGGCAAAGATTTGGTAAAAATTTTCTGTCTAATTTGTTCTAAAGCCTCATGAGTTTTGCTATCGAGTGGAGCCAGATTAAAGACTTTTAAGGCTTCTCGATAGCGCTCAATAAATCTGCCCCCTAAAATAATTGTGTGGGTTGTATCAAAGTCTAGTAGATAGCGTAGAGCAAAAGCAGGCATTGACATACTTTCATTGAGAAACTGTTGATAAACCGCATATTTTTGAGGCTTTAATCCGTAGTAAAAAATATACTTGCGAATGTCTTGATCGGAAAACTGAGGGTTTTGGTGGAAAAATTCTCCCGATAACCTTCCTGCGTCTAAAGCCCCTTTAATCATCACCCCCAAGTTGTGTTTTTGCACAAGACTGAGCAACTCAGAAGGATAGGTGACAAGCGAGCGAGAAAACATAACCACATCCACCGAATTCTGCTGAATTAGCTGGCTTAATACCTGCGGGTCATCGGTGGAAATCCCATAAAACCGAATTTTTCCTTCCTGTTTTAAGGTTTCTAATACCTCCCTTCCCTGAGCAATCCAGGCCGGATCGGGGGGAGAATGGTAGAGGTAAATATCGATATAATCGGTTTGTAGTCGTTTTAAGCTGTTTTCCAGACTGACCCGGATAGTGTCGGGTTGGGGATTTTGGATTCTTTCCCCATTTTGCCCCCTACGGAGTCCAAACTTGCTACTGAGGAGCCATTGGTCTCTTTTCCCCTGAATTGCTTCACCGATGCGGCGCTGTCCTTCCCCATCTCCGTATATTTCTGCCGTATCGATTAAATTGATACCTAAATCTCCGCAGGCTTGGATCAAATCGATCACCTTGTCTCGTCCCGGGTCGGGAAAGCCATCGGGTTTACCGTCAATCGTCACAGGGCCACTTAACTGCCAAGTCCCAATTCCGATGGCAGAAACCTTCAAACCTGTTCGACCCAGGATTCGATATTCCATGATTTTGCTTCTCCTCAAGAAAGTGAATCGACTTTTCTCTATTTGTTTTGTCTCTAACTTGATAAAAGGGTTAATTTTTCTGATGACGTTCAAACAGGAAGTATTTTAGCTGCTTGAGTCGGACATCTAGGTATTTTATTTGGTTGATCAAATTAAATTGACCCGGGTAAGATTGAACAAACTCTGGGTGAGATTTGCCATCGCGGGCAACGACAAAGTAGGGAGCATCAACCGTTGGATCAAGATGATTCAGAGACATATACTCAATCACATAGGCCCAGCGAGTTCCTTGGGTAATATTGGGTGTAGTCTTGTGAAGCATCAAGGATGAAAACAGCACAATATCCCCAGCTTTTGTCTGAATCGATATGGGGTTATCGGGTGTCCCGTCGTAAGTAACATGGTTTTCCACTTCTTTATGGGGAAGGAATTCTTTATGACTACCGGGTACTAACCAAAGACCCCCGTTTTCAGGAGTTCCATCGGTTAGGGAAATCCACAGTTGATAGTATTCATCCTTGAGTCTGCTGTAGCCGTTATCCTGATGCCAGGGAAATATCCCCGAACCCGGTCTTTTGGCTACGGCTTGATCCCAGCGTACCCAAAAATCAGGGCCAATAAATTGTTTTAAGAAATCGACTATTTTTTGCTGGGAAATGAAGTTTTGAATTTTCTGATTGTTAAAAAAAACTTCGCTATAGAAAGTCATTGTCCCTTTGGTTAAGCAACTTGATCCATGTCGAGGTTTAGTTGAAGAAATTTCTTCAATTAAATCATTCATTTCTTCTGTGGAAAAGAAGTCTCTAATTATTACGTATCCCTGCTCTTGAAACTTCTCGACAATATTTTCTTCAATTAATGTTTGCATAAATTTCCTCTGGAAATAATGGTTTTCTAAAGAATAGTTTAATAATTTTACCCTTTAATATTTGATTTTGAATTTAACTAAAGATGCTTGATTTCCTGACGATAATTAAGAATTTGAATTTTTAATGAGTCGTTCTAAAACAAAGGGTAAGGTTAAACTACTTTCCTAGAATACTTGATCAAAACTCTAATCGTCAAGGTATTTTCGTGATTGAGAATTGACAAAAAATTCAATCCTACTTTAACAGGACTTACGCAAGGACGCTATCAATAGTAGGGGTAATTCATGAATTACCCCTACATCTAGGGTTACATCCCCAAATTTGCGTAAGTCCT
>NZ_LR735100.1 GCF_900009265.2 Planktothrix paucivesiculata PCC 9631
TTTTAGGGAGACCTACTTTTGAGTCGAGTGCCCAATCCAAAAATACAGCACCCTCAAAAGTCATCCCAGGTCGTGCTAGGAAAAAAGAGACTTTCAAACGTATCTCAAGTTCGGAAAAAGGGCTATTAGCTCAGGTGGTTAGAGCGCACCCCTGATAAGGGTGAGGTCCCTGGTTCAAGTCCAGGATGGCCCACCTAAAAAATGTGGGGGTATAGCTCAGTTGGTAGAGCGCTGCCTTTGCAAGGCAGATGTCAGCGGTTCGAGTCCGCTTACCTCCACTGAAAATATTCCTAGAACCAATCAGCACTACAGCTTTCCGAGAAGAAAGAGTAAATGCTGGGAAAAGTTCCAGCCAGAACCTTGAAAACTGCATAGAAGAATCAAAAGGGATCAAGAATGAAACCAGAACCGGGAATAATAAACCCGGAAAAGTTCTGGTGTTCAGGAGTTCGGAAACGAACAGAAATTCTCGAAAAAAGAGAAAGTGGTCAAGATAGAAAGGGCTGACGGTGGAAACCTTGGCACACAGAG
>NZ_LR735026.1:0-109507 GCF_900009265.2 Planktothrix paucivesiculata PCC 9631
GGGTAATGGGTAATGGGTAATGGGTAATGGGTAATGGGTAATACTTCGACTTCGCTCAGTAACAGGGTAATGGGAAAAATATAAGTTTGATCTGTCAACTCTTTAACTGATGACTGATGACTGATGACTGAATTAACCGATTATTTTAAATCTAATAATCCACTGGTTTTTAATTTGGGATTAAAGCGAATTTCTTCTTGTAATCCTCTGGCTTTGAGTTCGGATAAAATCTGTTCTTCTACACGACGGGCGACTTGTTTTAATAGTTTTTCTTGACCGATATCATCGTTTTTTTTATACTGATTTTGTTCTTCTGGAGTCATTAAGGGTTTAACTTGAATTGGATGATTCCAAAGGGGTTCATCTTCCCCATTGCCGGGAGGAATTGAACCATTTTCAGTAATCCAAGCCTGTTGAATCCCTTCTAAAATAGTTCGACTGGGACGTTCAATGGTTTGTAATTTTAACCAGTAGCAGCCTTGATTTTTACGAATAAAATGCTGTTTTAAACTCAAATATATATCTCGGGAATAGCCTACATATTGTAAAATTTTATCTTGATTAAAAATAGCATAAACCCCGATTTGACCTTGGAGGGATTCAGGGATTTTGCCATGTTCATCGAGATAGGGGATATAGTCTAAGGAATTAAGCAGAGGAATTTCAGTGGGAGTAGTCATTGATCTAAAAAATACTTTTCCCCTGATTGTAAAGGGATAGGTGTCAATTTCCGACTCCGGTAGGCTAAATTTTTGTGAAGCCCAGCTCTATTTTTGGGTAAGGTTTGCCGTAGGAATTTTTGAACCAGTTTAATGATTATTCTGGAATTTGAGTTAGCATAACTCTAGGATTGTATTTATTCAGCCACAACCATGCAGAATAGCGAAGATTCATTAAAACCGTCACCCAACTCGGTTAATGGGTGGAAGTTGGCCGAGTATGCTTCTATTGCGGGGACAGCAGTGGGAACCCTCGTTGCTGCATGGTATCAGCCGATTATATTTGCGGGAACTCCCCTAACCTTAGCCTTGATCTTAAACGTGGTGAATCGCCAACGGTTTGAACAGGATATGCGTCAAACTATGGATGCGGCGATTACGGATGTTCGGACGGTGGTGGAATCGCTACATCAACAAATTCAACTGCTACCCTCCGAGTCCAATGAACTTGATCCGATTACGGATGTGTTGACGGAGTTACAACGGGTGACTCAAGGGTTAGAAAAAAATGCCCTGCGACAAGATGATTGGGAAGTCATGAATGTGCGCTTTAAGTTAATGCAAGAAACCATTGATGAATTAAAGACATCCCGGGAGACTGAACCCTTGCATTTGGAAGGGAATGATCAGGAATCTTTAACAAAAGTTTTAGAGGGATTTGTTAGTCAGTCGGTGACAGATTCACAAGGGATACAAACACAAATTGATCAGCTTTCTGAACAGGTTAACGCCCTAAAAACAGAACAACAAACGATAATTAAACCTTATCTGAAACGCTTAGTTAATGCGGTGAAGGAGTTACAAAATCGTTAATTTTTAAGATTATCCCCCCTTTTTTTAGGGAGTTATGGGGATCGATTTATCGATATTCGTCACCACAATCGCCGATTATTTGCATCAGATCTTGGGATTGGGAAAGCACGGCATTAATGCTTTGATAATCTTCGGGGTCGAGGCTAAATTCAAAGACTTTAGCGTTATTTGAGCTATGGTCAGAAATCCCTAATCTTGTCCCCACCATGGTTCCAGCAACGGTAGGTTGTTCTAGGATATAACGAATCGCAATATTAGGAATGGTTACTTGATGTTTTTGGGCGATCGCATTTAAAGTTTTTAAGAGAGTTTGAAATAAATTCCATCCCCCCCAAGCATCAATCATATTTTTATATTTTTTCAAGCTGACGGTTTCTAAACTAAAGGTTTTGGGTTCAGGTTTTCCTAGATATTTTTCCGATAAAAAACCGCCACAAACCACACCATAGGGAAGTAATTTAATATTATGATCTTGACAAAATCCGGTCATTTTAGCTAAAGGACGGCGATCAACTAAAGAAAACTGGACTTGATTAGATACAATTTTAATTCCATTTTCCACAATGATTTTTAAGTGTTCCGTATCAAAATTAGTTAATGCTAAATGTTTAATTTTACCCTCGGTTTGCAGTTGCGCTAGATAATTTAAAGCCTCTAAATAATTTTGATCCCGATAATCCCACCAATGAAATTGCAGTAAATCCAGACAATCGACTCCCATGCGTTGACGGGAAATATCAATATTTTTTTCCACCAGAGTTTTTGTCATTTTACCCGGGCGCGGAACCCATTTTGTAAAGGCTTGAACCCCGGATAAAGCCTCCTGTCCACAAGTAGCGAGCAATTGTTTCCTAAATTCCCCAATAAAATCCTCGGCCGGGCCATAATGATCTGCTAGATCCCAAGTGGTATATCCAGCGTCTAGGTATTTAAACATACTTTCGATGGCAAGGGTGGGGTTAATCCGACCATGGGCACCGGAGACTTGCCACATTCCGTTTAAAATTCGGCAAATATTCAAGTCTTCTGTAAATTGAAAACGACTAGAATCGGGGAGTTTCATGGTTTATTTCTTGTAGACTAAATGCTAATTAATATAACATAAATAACAGAACATGAATCCCTAAAGATCTATAATATAGTATGACAATTTGATAAATTTAAGCCACAATAGAAGTTTTAAGAGTGTCTTTAGTCACAATCCCTAAAAAAGTAGTTACAGAAGATTAAATTAATGATTATGGTTTGGATGAAAAAACTGTTTCAGACAAGTATGAAATCTCGTTTATTATCGGAAGCAGAACTGCGGTCTGTTTTTGCAGCTATGTCGGATTTAGTATTAACTTTAGATGATCAAGGACGTTATCTAAATGTGATTACAAATCAACCTCAACTTTTGTATAAACCCATAGATCAAGTTTTAGGTAAAACCCTGGATGAAGTTTTTCCTGAAGCCCTGGCTGATTATATCTTGCAAATGATTCAAACTGCCCTGAAAACCCAAACAACAATTCCCCTAGAATATTCTTTAGAAATTGAAGGGAAAAATATTTGGTTTTCTGCTAATATTTCGCCTTTGTCGGAAAATTCTGTGGTGGTGGTAATTCGAGATATTAGCGATCGCAAACAAGTAGAAAGCTCCTTACAAGAAACAAATTTAGCCCTGGCAGAAGCTCAAAAATTAGCTCATTTAGGGAGTTGGTCTTATGATTTGATTAATCAACAAATTCACTGGTCAGAGGAAGCCTTTGCCATTCATGGATTAAGTTCCGATCAACAGATTCCCAGTTATGAGGAATTACTGCAAGTTTTTACCCATCCTGATGACAGAGAAATAATTCGTCATCGGATGGAAAAAGCCATGGATAATGGCGAACAATTTAATCAGGAAGTTCGGATTTTTCACCCCGATTGCTCCCTACATTATATTTTAATAAAATGCCAAGGAGTTAGTAATCAACAAGGCAAAATTATTAAACTATTTGGAACTATTTTAGATATTACTGAACGAAAACAAATTGAAGAAACCCTGCGCCAACTCCTGAAACGGGAACGAGTAATTACGGAAATTACCCAACGGATTCGTCAGTCATTAAACTTAGAAGAAATATTAAATACGACGGTCATAGAAATTCGTAAGTTATTACAAACTGATCGGGTTTTAATTTATCGATTGGAACCCAATCAAAGTGCTAAAGTCATTGTACAATCTGTGGGTGTAGAATATATATCGCCGTTGGGCGAGCAAATTCCTACTACCTATTTAACTCAAGGACAATGTATTATTCCCTTTAGTCAAGGATGTCTTCATAATATTTCTGATATTTATGCTGCTAAGTTTAAATCAGAACATTTAGAGTGGTTTGAACGGTATCAAGTTAGAGCTTTATTGGGAGTTCCAATTATTAAAGGCGAAATGCTTTGGGGATTTTTAATGGTTCATCATTGTGCTTCTCCTCGATCTTGGGCCTATTGGGAATTAGACTTACTTGAACAAATTGCAGCCCAAGTTTCTATTGCTATCCATCAAAGCCAATTGTATGAACAAACTCAAGCTCAAGCCCGATGGGAAAGAGGATTAAGACGAGTTATTCAAGCCATTAGTCAGTCCCTAGAGCTAACCACTATTTTCTCCACTGCAACCTTTGAAATTTGTCAATTATTAGGAGTAGATCGGGTTTCTATTGCCCAATATTTACCGGACGAAAACGATTGGTTGGTTGTAGCAAGTACGCCGGAAAGTCCCGATATTCCTGATACAATTTCCAGGGAAATTTTTGATAAAAATAATTTGATTTTGACCCAACTTAAACAGCAAAAAGTGATTCGGATTTCCGATTTTCAACAGGAGCTAAGTCGTCCTGTAAATCAAGATTTAGCTGATAATAATCCTGGTTCTTTATTGATTGTACCGTTATGGATAGGTTCCTCAATTTGGGGAAGTTTAAGTTTATATCGTCATCACCAAACTTGGATTTGGCAAGATACAGAAGTCGAATTAGCTTGTACCTTAGTTGAACAATTGCAAGTGGCAATTAAACAGTCACAACTCTATGAACAATTACAAATTGCTAATCAACATTTACAAAGGTTAGTGATGATAGATGGACTGACTCAGGTGGCAAATCGACGTCGATTTGATGAATATTTTTTGCAAGAATGGAAGCGTGCTGCCCAAGAACAGCAACCTTTAGGATTAATTCTTTGTGATGTTGATTACTTTAAGAACTATAACGATACCTATGGTCATTTAGCCGGGGATGAATCCTTAATTAAAGTGGCTCAAGTCCTCTGTGAAACCGTGTGTCGTCCTGGGGATTTAGTCGCTCGCTATGGGGGAGAAGAATTTGCCATTATTTTACCTCAAACCTCGGTTAAGCAAGCCATTCAAGTCGCTGATATGATTATTCAAAACCTAGAATCTCTGGAAATTCCCCATCAAACCTCCTTAATTAGTTCAAACCTGACTGTTAGCATAGGAATTGCGAGTTTGATTCCTTCGGTGGACTCTCCTTTTCAAGTTTTGATTGAGGCGACCGACCAAGCTCTCTATCAAGCTAAAGCCGAGGGCAGAAATCGTTATATTGTATATAATGGGGAATAGAATATTAGTAATACCATGGCTTGATAAAAAGCCTTAGTTCTGTATAATTAAAGTTATATTAAGTTATGTTTTAGTGTTGGTTTTTAGTTCATTTGGGTTCGTTAGTTATTCCCATAATTCTCCATTTTCGCGAGTTTAAATCAATGTTTTAAATAGTTCAAAGCTCCTCCCAGATGGGAGGACAACTTCAAAATCAACTAACTCGCAACCGGATTAGACACCGAGGGACGACGGTTAATCACTTGATCAATTAAACCGTACTGCATGGATTCTTCCGCCGACATAAAGAAATCCCGTTCTGTGTCGTCTTCAATGCGGGATAGGGGTTGACCCGTGTGGTCGGCTAAATGTTGATTCAGGCGTTTTTTCAGATACAAAATTTCCCTGGCCTGAATCTCAATATCCGTCGCCTGTCCTTGGGCTCCCCCTAACGGTTGGTGGATCATAATCCGAGAATGGGGAAGACTCATCCGTTTACCCTTGGCCCCCGCACTCAACAGAAACGCCCCCATACTAGCCGCCAACCCCAGACAAATGGTGGAAACGTCGGGGCGGATGTGGTTCATGGTGTCAAAAATCCCTAAACCCGCCGACACCGAACCTCCTGGGGAGTTGATGTAGAGGTAAATATCTTTTTCTGGGTCTTCAGCATCAAGGAACAGCATCTGGGCCACAATTAAGTTGGCTAAATCGGCTGTTACCTGTTGTCCGAGAAAGATAATGCGATCGCGTAATAGCCGAGAATAGATATCAAAGGCTCTTTCGCCACGACCCGATTGTTCAATAACGGTTGGGATCATAACACTCTGCTGCTAATGGTCATTCTCTGCCATTGTAGCGATTTCGGGTTTCAAACTTTCACAAACCATTCTTGGCGATACATCAAATAGGATACCAGCCACCAAAATAGCAGGGTAGCGATCGCAAATACTAGAGATCCATTCATCGCCCCAAACACCGACTGGAATAGGGTTTCATACAACCAAGTTTTAGCACTGGGGGCTTGGGGGGAATCGCCGATTTTAATTAAATTCAGAATTCTCGCCACAAAACCAGAAGCCACAAATATTGTTAGGGCGTTTAATCCCATAACTTTAAAGGGAAATCCCCATTTTGTCCATCCTCGGACTTCGATGGTTTCATAACAAAATGCCAGAAGTAGTAATGACCAACCCGCCGTTACAATCACAAAGGAACTTGTCCACAGGGATTTATTCAGGGGAAATAATTCTCCCCATAAATAACCAATCACAAAACAACTAATTCCAAATACGACTAAACTCGCACTGGTATCGCTTCTAATCGGTTGTTTTCTGATCCAATTTCCGGTTAAATATCCACCTAAAACCGTAACAACGGCGGGGAAGGTACTAAAAAGTCCTTCGGGATCATAAAATCCCCCTTTCCACAAATGGGATTGACCTAAAATTAGGCGATCAATATAGGCGGCAAAATTTCCTTCCGGGCTGAGGTCTCCGATTCCATAACCCGGAACCCAAACGAATTGCATGAGGAGATAATATCCTAATAAAATCCCCCCACCAAGTAGCCATAATCCTTTTCTGGAGAGGTTAAAAATGGCGATCGCTGCTAAAAAATAAGCTATTCCAATCCGTTGTAAAACCCCCATAATTCTAATTTCGGCGAGGTTATAACTGGGGAAGCCATTCAGGAGTAATCCTAATAAAAATAATATCCCAGACCGCCGAGCAATTTGTAGATAAATCGATTTAGGAAGAATGGTTTCCGGTGCTCGATATTCTTCGGTATATTTATACAAAGAAAAAGCCATGGCTACCCCGACAATAAATAGGAAAAACGGAAATACCAAATCCGTCGGAGTACAACCATTCCATTGGGCATGAGCCAGCCAAGGATAGACATAATTCCAGCTACCCGGATTATTGACTAATATCATACTGGCGATCGCAATTCCCCGAAATACATCCAAAGCCTGTAGCCGCATAAGTGCATCCTAAACCTTGGAATTTATTATTTCATGAAACCAATAAAAATTCGGGTCAATAATCTCCTTACCCTAAATATCAACTTTTACAAAGTATCAACTAGGGTGAAAAAGGGATTAACCCGATAGGCTATGATTAAAAATAGTAGTAGTCTATTGAGGAAAATAAAAGATGCACCTGATGGCAAGATTCCCTAACTGATCAACTCCCCTGATGGCTTTCGTGTGAACCCCTGATGGGTTAGTTGGACAAACATGGACACTACGGACAAGTCACGTTTGAGTTATTGATCAATCGAGATATGCGAGTCTATGTTGATTATGGCAGGCAGATTTCAAAGATTTCAAGAGGTCTTTTGCAATCACCCACTTTTCTGTGAAAACGACTTAGATTTATAACAAATTCAAGAACAGTTTCAGATTTTGGGTTAAGCTGCTGTGTAGATTGATCGTTCGGCGTGTTAACTAAAATTCTCTCTCGAATCAAAAGGGTGTGGGCTGCGATAGATTCCTATTTGACTTGACACCCTCACCCCATTGAGTTTGAATGTCATCAAGTCCATACCGTTTGTCTACAACCCCATCCGTGAGTCTGGGGATGCTTGTAGCCCGTGATTTACGGAAAATGGGGCTTCTTACACATCAAAAGTCATCTAACTACCTGAGTTGAGTTGAAATTTTATCCCTTGTAATGGGCTGGTAGACAAATGGAAACGGAAACCAAAAGGCAACGGGCAGCAACCAATACGATCGTTCGGCGACAGGCAACACCCAAAGAACGAGAATTAATTCATCTGTTAGCGAATTTAGGCTGTTCTCAAGCGAAATATGGGTTGAGACACGCCACGAGCAAACAGTTAATTAGTGCTGAAGAACGCTTAAGATTAGCGGAATGGCATTACCTTCGTTTACAACAAATTCGTCGAGTTGAACGCAGTTTAGACCCGGTTGCAACCCTCAAGCGAGTCTATTTCAAAAGTAAGTTAAGTCCCCGCAATTTAGAATCTTTAAAACTATTGTGGGTTGAAGATGAAAAAACCCGGGTTAAACGGGTCGATCCCGAACTCGATGATCTGCTCTGTGATGCTTTGGATAAAGGAGACACCCTGAAGCAAATTTTTCGGATTATTGAGGTGAAGGAAAGACAATTTGCGCGCACTCCTGAACCGGGAAAAATTCCCCTCTGGGTACAAGAATGGGAAAATTCTAATTATGAAATCAACTACTTTCCCCCATCTTTCCCTGACTGGGCGCAAATCGTTGATGATTAATTAAAAATGCAGCTTGTCCTAGGGCTAGTCCTCCATCATTAGGAGGATTTTTTTGTGACCAATAAACCTGAAATTCTTCTTGACAAAGCCGGGATATTGTGCGTTCAATTAAATATTTATTCTGAAAACATCCCCCACTTAAAGTTATGGTTTTTTCGCCTAATTTCTTCCCAATTTGTACCACTGCTTCCACTAAACTATTATGAAATTTAGCTGAAATTAAATTAATCGGTTTTTGGTTAATTATATCCTCTAATATCCCTTTAATTATTAGTTCCCAATTCAAAGTATACCTACAATTATAAATCATATTATCCATATTCTCCCCCCTTTTTAATGCTATGTCCTGAGCTTGCCGAAGGGGGGAATCAAACCATTCAAACTGATAATATTCATCGGTTTCTAAATCATCAATGGCAAATTCTAACGCCATAGCCGCTTCCCCTTCAAAACTCACTGTTTGACATATTCCTAATAAACTCGCCACTCCATCAAATAACCGTCCCACACTGGAAGTTAAAGGAGTATTTAACTGGCGGTTTAACATCGTTTGCATAATTTTTAATTCTTGAGGTTTGAAAGATTCCATAAACTCTAAATTTATCCCAGAATTAAATAGATCATTTCCCAATAATTCATATAATAATCCTAAAGCAATTCGTCGAGGTTCAAATACTGCTTTATCTCCCCCAGGAAGGGGAAAAGGGCGAAAAGAAGCAATCCGTTGAATTTGGGTTTCTGTAACTTGAAAAAACTCTCCACCCCAGATCGTACCATCGAGTCCATATCCAGTTCCATCCCAAGCAATTCCTAGTAGGGGAGGTTGTAAATTATGTTCAGCAATGACAGCAAAAACATGGGCGAGATGATGTTGAACTCGGACTATTGGATATTGATTTTGTTGAGATAAATTTTCTGCAAATTGGGTGGAATAATAGTCGGGGTGAGCGTCACAAACAATAATATTCGGTTGAAAATCATAGATATTACTTAGACTATTAATCACTTCTTGAAATGCGGCTAAAGCTAGGGGGTTTTCTAATTCCCCAATATGTTGACTTAAGAAGGCTTTTTGATTAAATGCGATTGCAATTGTACTCTTTAAATGCCCTCCCACGGCTAAAATTTTTAGGGGGGTTTCTATTGACAAATCCGAAGATTGTGCTAAACTAAAGTTAGTTTGATATAATGCGGATCTGTTTGCGCCTATAGGGTTAGGGAGAGAAATCGGTAACGGAGCGTAACCCCTCGCCCGACGCAACACCATTTCTTGATTAGCAATAATTCTCACAATTGAATCATCAATCGGTCGAACAATTGGGCGGTTATGAACTAAGAAGAAATCCGCGATAGTATTTAGACGAGTCACGACTTCCGCTTCATCAATACAAATGGGTTCACTAGCAAAATTTCCACTGGTGGCAACGATAGGAAAGTTCAATTCTGCCAATAATAAATGATGGATGGGTGTATAGGGTAACATCACCCCTAAATAGGGATTGTTTGGCGCAACAGACTTTAATTGATCATAAATCCGACGTAACAAAACAATCGGAGCAGCAGCAGAAGATAATAATTTTTCTTCCAATTCCGAAACCCAACAATCCTGTTTTACCTGTTCTAAATTAGGATACATTACCGCCAAAGGTTTAGCGGGGCGGCGTTTGCGTTGACGTAAATTTTGCACGGCGGTTTCATTCCTTGCATCAACAATTAAATGAAATCCACCTAATCCTTTTAACGCTAAAATTTGCCCCGAACTAATAATATCCGCAGCTTGTTTGAGAGCTTGATTTAAACTAGCAATAACCTTACCGTTTTTATCCCATAATTCTAATTGTGGCCCACAAACAGGACAAGCATTAGGTTGGGCGTGAAATCGACGATTTAAAGGATAATTATATTCATTTTGACAATCGAAACACATTGTAAATATTGCCATTGTGGTATGATTTCGATCATAGGGTAAATCCCGAATAATCGAATAACGCGGCCCACAGTTGGTACAATTAGTAAAAGGGTATTGATAACGGCGATTTTCAGGATCTAAAATGTCTTGTAAACAGTCCGAACAGGTGGATAAATCGGGTAAAACAATAGCAGATTTTTTTTTGTGATTTGTAGGTTCAGAAGCATGGATTTCAAATTGAGAATAACCTACCGTTGGTAACCAAACAGCGTCTAAGGTTTCAATTTCAGATTGAGGCGGTTTTTCCTTTAAAATGCGGTATTGAAATTGTTCTAAAACGTCTCGAAAACCTTCGACTTCAATCAAAACACCCTGAACCGAATTATTGACCCATCCGGTTAAGTTTAACTCCGTTGCGAGGCGATAAATAAACGGACGAAACCCAACGCCTTGAATAGTTCCTTGAAGGGTCAGATGTAGGCGATATTGTAAAGAATTGAGATCAGAAGAATCGTGTGACATAGATCAGACTCAGAACAATTTTATTATAGCTATATTGGCAACCGATGACACAAATTCTATTCATTTAGGGTGAAATTATGGTTCTCATTTCCGACCCATCAGGACAACAACGTTTAGTCGCAACGAATCAACCTGACTCTATTTTACTATCCTCTGGACAGTTAACGAATTATCCATTAGGAGTGGCGTTATTAGAGGGGAATGATACTCTACAAGGGTCGAATGATTCTGAAGAAGTTAATGGCAATTCTGGGGGTGATATATTAATTGGATTTGGGGGGAATGATTTATTACTTGGTGGACAGGGAGACGATTATTTAGTGGGAAATGATGGCAATGATACGTTAGTCGGAAATAAAGGAAAAGATTTGATTTCAGGAGGGACGGGAAATGATATTTTACTCGGTGGTAATGGAGGAACAATTGATATAATTCGTGATCAGATTACTACCGTACAATATTTAACCGGAGGAGATGGAAATGATACATTAATTGCCGGAATTGGTGTGAGTGGATTAATTGGAGGAGCAGGAGAGGATTTATTTATTTTACAACCCGATTTTGTTTTAGGAATTGACCGAGAAACTACCGCATTTCTTCTGGGTATTAATCGTTTTGAACCTAAGATTGATAAAATTGGTTTAACCGGAGGATATACCGAAGATGATATTCTTTTAGAAGAAAGTATCTATATTCCCGATAAAGAATTCCCCAATCCCCGTTTAGTTATTCCTGAAAATCTTAAACCCTTTTTCCCTGAACAACAAGCTTCTGATTTAATTGCTGTTACTAATCCTCAAGCAGAGGGAATCTCGACTACTATTTATCTCAAAACCAATGAAGGAAATATTTTAATTGGGAGTGTTAGTGATGTAACTCCGGCTCAAATTCGAGATAGTTTTATCACAGTAACAGAAGGTTTTGTCTTTTAAAAATAACCTGTAGGGGTAATATTAAATTATCCTTACAGAAACGATGTTTTTTAGGAGATTGGTTGAGCTAAAAATCTGAAAGATATAAAAATTTATCCGGGTTTGTAGATTGACCCCCTCCTCATCGGTAAAAAATTATGGTATGAAAGTTAAGACATGATTGTCATCTCTCAAACCCGAAAGGGTAGAATCATTAGAAAAAATGCTAGAACCAAACTCCAAAGAACGCTTTGACCAGCAAAAAGCCTTACCAGGGTTAAAATCACCGGATTTAGCAACAGAATCAAAATCTTCCTCTAAACCGGGGAAAACTGTTATTAATATCGTTTTGGCAGTTGTAGCGGTTTTGAGTACATTAATCACCATTTGGATTTGGGTCGAAAATAGTCGCCTCAGTCAACGCTTGAAGACAGAAACTTCTAATTTAACAACATCATCGGCAAAAAAACAACCCCCAAACCCTCAAGAAACTCTGTTAAAAATAAAGAAATGCCCTGAATGTAATTTGAGTAAAGCTAATTTGAAAAAAGCCAATTTAAGAGAAGCCTATTTGTGGAAAGCTAACTTAGACAATGCCGATTTGAATGATGCAAATTTAGAGTTAGCTGATTTACGCGGTGCGACTTTAGCCGGGGCTGATTTACGAAATAGTCAACTAGCAAGCGCTAATTTAGGATATGCTAATTTAACAGGAGCAAACCTGAGTAATGCTGATTTACAGCAGGCTAATTTATGGCAAGCTAACTTAAAAAATGCCCAACTGAATAATGCTATCCTTAGACAAACTGATTTACGTCAATCTAATTTAGAATCGGCTAATTTAAAATCAGCTAATTTATTAACTGCTAATTTATCAACTGCTAATCTTAAACAAGCTCAATTAGAGAGTGCTAATTTGAATGGGGCTAATTTAGAAAACACTAATTTAGAAAAAGCTAATTTACAAAATGCCATTTTAATTGAAGCCAATTTAACCAAAGCTAATTTAGGAAATGCGATTCTAAATGGGGCTGATTTAACCAATGCTAATTTATCTGAAGCCGTGTTATGGTTAGCCAAATTAGAATCGGCCAATTTAGAAAAAGCTAATTTAGAAAAAGCTAAGTTAGGTTATGCTAAACTGAATAAAGCTAACTTGAATCAAGTTCAATTAATTGATGCGGTATTAGAAGGAGCCAGTTTAGAAGATACGGATTTACAAAAAGCCAATTTAAAAGGAGCTAAATTAGAACGGGCTAATTTATTAGGAGCTTATTTAGAACGGGCTAATTTACAGGAAGCCAATTTAGCCGCGGCAGATTTACGCGGAGCAAATTTAAGTAAAGCTAACCTCAAAAATGCCTATTTACAAGGGGCAAATTTACGCGGTGCTAACTTAAAAGGTGCGGATTTAGAGGGAGCAAATCTGCGGGATGTACAGTTAAAAGGGGCAACAATGCCGAATGGAAAGATGTATATTGATAAGGAAGAATAATATTAGTTAAATCAGGAGGAAGTCGCTTTTAAACCGATTAAGGAAACTACTAATAAAGCCACGAAAAATAACCGCCCAAAACTAACAGGATCTTTGAAAAAGATAATTCCCACCATTATCGTTCCTAATGCTCCAATTCCTGTCCAAACAGCGTAAGCAGTACCGATGGGAATGGTTTCCATAGCCTTGCTTAAGAACCCAAAACTTAACGCCCCAAAACCAATAAATGCCAAAATTGCCGGGAGTTTTGTCAGTCCTTCTGAGAGTTTCAGAAAACTAGAAAATCCTAATTCAAATAACCCCGCTAAAATCAAATAAATCCAATCCATTTTAGATAAAATTTTCCAAGAGTCGTTGTTGCGCTTTAGCGCTCCTTATTAGGGCTAGATTAAAGAAAACAAATCATTTTTTCTATTTTACTATAAGTGTGCAATCGCTTCCTGAAATCTGTTGTTCTAAAAATTGATACCATTCCTTCATTCCCACCCCAGTTTTAGCAGAAACCTCAAAAATTCGAGCTTGGGGAACAATTTTTTTAATGTTATTTAAGGCTAATTCTCGGTCAAAACCCACGACTTCCGCAATATCAATTTTATTAATAATTACCACATCAGCCGTTTTAAATAATGTTGGATATTTTAAGGGTTTGTCTTCTCCTTCGGTGACAGAAAGTAACGCCACCCGTTGATTTTCTCCTAAATCATAAGCCGCCGGACAGACTAAATTTCCGACATTTTCAATAATTAATAATTTTACCTGATCTAAGTTGATTTCAAAAATAGCTTTAGCGACCATATCCGCTTCCAAATGGCAAACATTTCCGGTGGTAATTTGAACCACTTGCGCCCCCGACCGTCTGAGTCTTTGAGCATCATTATCCGTGGCTAAATCTCCCACAATTACCGCCCCAGGAAGATAGGAATTAACATCAGTTAAGGTGCGTTCAATAAAGGCAGTTTTTCCCGAACCGGGAGAGGATAAAACATTTAAAACAAAGAGTCCTTTCCCCCAAAAAAAGCCCCGATTTCGTTCGGCTAATCGTTCATTTTTAGATAGAATTGCTTCATGAATAGTTAAGGTTTGATGGGTATGAGCATGATGGTCATGGTCATGGTCATGGTCATGGGTGTGAGGATGGTCATGATCATCATGACTATGGATTTCAATTGTTCCAGGGGTAACAGCACAACCGCAATTTGTACACATAATTAAGAAACCTCTAAAGATGTTAATTCTAACTCTTTTCCCTGAAGAATATCAAGGCTATATTCATGACAGTGGGGACATTCATAAACATAATCATCCGGTTGAAATTCCACCTGACAATGATGACAATAACAGCGAACGGGAATCGAATCTATTTCAAAAATAGCGGTTTCTGCTATTGTTCCTTTCGCCACCACATCAAAGGCAAATTCTAACGCCTCTGGGATAACTCCTGATAATTCCCCTACTTTCATTTTAATCCAATGAATTTGAGTTGCCCCTTGTTGTTTAGCATGGTTTAAGGCAATCTCTAGGGTCTGTTCCATAATACTAACTTCGTGCATAATTTGTAGTAACTCCTTTAGGGGTTTGATTGAGTCCTAAAGGACTAACTACCGTAGTAACCCCTAAAGGGGTTTCTTTTTAGTCCTAAAGGACTCATTACGATTAATTATAATTGATTTGGGGTTTTATTAACAATATTTTTAATAATTTTTAAAGCCTCTTGAATGCCATTTAGTGCTTTTTGAGATAGGGTTTCACAGAGTTCAAAATTTTCTCCTGGGATCGCAATTAACCAGGCTTGGGGTTGTTTCTGGTAGAGAAATTGGGTTAAAGATAAAAGCGATCGCGGATTTAAAGAATGTCCCCAATTAAATAAATTTGAGGGTAAAGCTTCCAAGGAAATAATATTAACCGTATCTCCTTCTAAAGCCGCATCCACAAAAATAACCGTATCAACTTCAGCCATTTCTGCGGCAACTTCGGGGGTGAGTTGATGGAGAGAAAGTGATCGCACATTTGTGAAATTCCACTGTTCAACTTCTGTTATTACCGCTTGACCAACACCATCATCTCCTCGAATTGGATTGCCATATCCGACAATTAAAATCATATCATTTTATATATTTATAATTAACAATATTCTATCAGAACTTCCTTTTGTTGACTACGAAGTAACTGAACTAAATCTTCTATTAAATTGCGACGAATTGAAATATTTTTAGGTAATAAAGGGTTTTGATAAAACTCATTAATTTGTTGACCCACTAAAAAATAAATAGAATCACCTTCGATAATTTCCCGCGCCAATAAAACCGCGCCATTATTATCAGAAGCTAACCGGGCAATATCCCCCTTACATTTTCTCAAGATTTCCGTAGCTTTAGAAATCGTTAAAATTCCTTCTGTGACTAAATCCACTTCTTTTAATTTACCAATGGGCGGTAAATCTTTTCGCATGGTTGCAATATCCATGTCAATAGTTTCTCCCATATAATTAGCCACTAAATTTCCTGTTGTTCCGCCACAAATTACTTTTCTACCGGGGAAATTTAATAATCTATCGGCATACAATTCATCCTGAGTAATATCTAAAGGCGGGCCAGTAAAAATCATGACTGGGTTAGGTTTTCTAACATAAACCCCCACAAAAGTTGCATCATCTCCAATTTTTTCCCGATATAAAGAACGGGTTTCAGACATTACTTGCTCAATAATTGTTCGAGAATTAGTCGCTTGACTAATAAAAATTCTCTCCATGTATTTCGCAATATTATCCCAACCCCAGCCAAAATTCATCGTATCCCCTAACCCAGCATAAAGGATACCATCACTAATCGCCCCGAGAAAATCCCCCCGTTCTAATGTTCCTTCTGAATATTGAATTTTTTTTCCTAAAATCTGATCAATTTTGGTTTCTAATTTAACAATGCGACCTTTTTTAAAATAAAGAATGGGAGGATTATCAAAATTAATCACTTTAAATTCATTGGTTAAATGATTAATAGAAATAATCGTAAAGGTTGCATACGCAATTTTTCTCACCTGACAGATGGGTAAGGTTCCAATCACGGTTTTAATCACTTCCTCTAAAGGAACATCCGCATTTAACATGGTGATTAAAATTTCCGTGGTCAAGGTGGCTAAAATACTCGCTTTTACCCCACTTCCTAAACCATCGGATAAAACAATGGTGCTTTTAGTTCCGGTTTTGGTAAATTTAACTTGGTCACCACAAAGTTCTTCGCCTTTTTTATTTAGACTCAGGTGACAAATATCAAAAAAGTTATCTTGATTCATATTAATTTTATTAAAATATAGGGAATAGATAGAAACCCGATTTCTAATGGTCTACTGATTCACCATTTCAATAATTTTGAGTAAACTAATTTTAGTTTCGGCGGTGGTTTCTCCTAATAACCCGGCAATTTCTTGAGCGACTTTCATTTGATTATCAACCACTTCATTCACTTTTTTAACGGTTTCTGCCTTGATTATATCCGTTTCTTTTTTGCGTTCCATTTCGGCGGTAATATCGCTCATAATACAGCCAATAATATTTTCTTCTTTAATGGGAAAGATAAACTCTCGAATATACAAATGATATTTAGGATATTCCGTTTCCCGTCCCCGAATTACCTGATTAGTTTCCCAAACAGTTTTAAAATGATCTACTGTTCCTAAAATTTCGGTTACGGGTTGACCAATAATTTGACTCGCTTCAACATTGAACAGTTTACAAAAAGCCGGATTAACAACTTTAATCATCAAGTCTGAATCTACGGCAATTAAACCGTTAGGATCATATTCCCATAAAAGTTGCCAGAGATGATTCTGAGTTGTTTCTAACATAGTTTTTATCTCAATTCTGATCTTTAATGGCGGGAAGAATTTCTTGCAAAAATCTATCTTCAATATTTTGAGGACTAATATTAATAAAATGTAAGTCCTTAAATTTCATTACAATTCCTGAACTACAAGTTTCTAAACAAAATGAGCCTTTTAGCTCAACTTTGTGATCAATATTATATTCACTCATCAAGGCTTGCAATTTCGGTAACACTTCATACACTCCAAGCTGATGACAAGCGGAACCCATACATAAATATAAGTTTTCCTTTGGCATTATTTTGCCTCCTAATATCATAAATCCGTTGTTGGGCTTTAGCCCTTAAGATTGCGCTGAAGCGCAACAACGGGATTGAAAAATGTTGTTGGGCTTGAGATCTTAAGATTGCGCTGAAGCGCAACAACGGCGCAACAACGGTGGGATTAATGGCGGTATTTTTCTTGAATAATTGTTCCGTCCTTTTGAATTAATTGGATGTGTAAAGGCATTTGACCGACGGCGTGGGTGGAACAACTTAAACAAGGATCATAAGCCCGAATTCCGGCTTCCACTCGGTTTAACATTCCCTCGGGAATATCATTTCCATGAATATAATGTTGGGCAATTTGAGTCACGGTTTTATTCATGGCTAAATTGTTTTGTCCGGTGGCAATAATTAAGTTAACTTTCTTAATTAATCCGTTATCATCGACTTGATAATGATGGAATAAAGTGCCGCGAGGAGCTTCACTAACGCCCACCCCTTCTAAACAGTTAATACCTGCTTCTGAACGCACCCGTTTTGAGATGATATCCGGGTCATCAACTAACTGTTCAATGGCTTCAATACAAGCCAGAATTTCTACTAAACGAGCATAATGATAGAAGAAGGAAGAAGTGGCGACTCGTCCCCCCGCCCGATGACGAAATTCAATTAATTCTCGGTCGGCATCTTCCGTACCAATACAGTCACAAACATTCAATCTTGCTAAGGGCCCCACCCGATAAATTCCATCGGGATATCCCAGGGGTTTGTAATAGGGAAACTTGAGATAAGACCAATTTTCAACGGCTTCTCCGAGGAAGTCTTGATAGTTATCTTCGCTTAAACCATCAGCGACAATTTCTCCATTACTATCAATAAATCTTAGGTGTCCGCCGTAGTGTTCCCAAGTACCATCGGGGGCAACTAATCCCATAAATAATGAGGGGAATTTGCCAAAAACATCGATTTCGGTTTTTAATTCCGTATCTAATAAACGTTTAAAGATACTAATAGCTAATTCCGTGGTTTGTCGAGCTTCAGGTAAGCGGTCAATAATCCATTCTCGCCCTTCATCGGAAAGGGGAGAACGCACGCCACCGGGCACCGCCCAAGCCGCATGAATTTTTTTCGCGCCTAATATTTCAATGATCGTTTGTCCGAACTGACGCAAGCGAATTCCTGCCCGGGCTAAATCGGGATCAGCGGCCATCAAACCAAAGACATTTCGTTTAGCTGGATCACTATCCCAACCTAATAGAAAATCAGGACTACTGAGGTGGAAAAAACTTAACGCATGGGATTGAGTTAATTGGGCTAAATTCATCATCCGGCGCAGTTTTTCCCCGGCTGGAGGGACTTGTACTGCGAGGATTTTATCGCCAGTTTTGGCTGAAGCTAGGAGGTGACTCACGGGGCAAATTCCGCAAATTCGGGCGGTAATTCCAGCCATTTCAAACATCGGTCGTCCTTCGCAGAATTTTTCAAAACCGCGAAATTCTACGACGTGAAACCGGGCATTTTCGACTTCTCCCGCATCATCTAAATAGACAGATATTTTAGCATGACCTTCGATCCGAGTCACGGGATCAATAATAACGGTTTTAGACATATTTTTAACCTCTGTAGTTTGTTATTTAGCTTGAACTTTTCTATCCCGTTGTTGCGCTTCAGCGCATCTTTTTAGATTTGAGGATGGAAATTAAGGGTTGGAATTTGAATCCTCGGGTGCGCTTAAGCGCAACAACGGTTAACCAAATTTGATCATTTCCCGTCCTTCCATCACGGGTTTTTTCCCTTCTAATAAAGGAGCGATCGCGGCTTTAATTCTATCGGAAGATGGAGGACATCCGGGTAAAAAGATGTCAATATCAACTAATTCATGAATCGGACGCACTCGCTCTAAGAGTTCAGGCACAATACCCGGTTCATTCGGTAATTGAGCCCCGATATCACTGAGTTCCAAATAACAGCGTTTTAAGACAGGTTCCGTACTACCTAACATATTTCTCATGGCAGGAACGTTAGCTGTTACCGCACAATCTCCAAAGGAAATTAAGAGTTTAGTCCGTTTTCTAACTTGATACAATAACTCTAAATTTTCTTCGTTAGCCACGGCTCCTTCCACTAAACAAACATCCACATTTTCAGGATATTCTTTGATGTCACAACCCACCGGACTAAAGACAACATCGACTTTTTCCGCGAGATCAAATAGCCATTCATCTAAGTCTAAAAACGACATATGGCAACCGGAACATCCCGCCAACCAAACCGTAGCAAATTTTATCTTGTCCATTGATGTTTCCCTCTTGCATCTGCTAAGAATTCTAGTTTTTCACTATCCCGTTGCATTTCTGCCGTAGTGGTGCCTTTTTTAAAGATTGAACCCGTGGGACAAGCATCCACACACTTACCACAGGAGGTACAAGCATCTACATCCCCCCAGGGTTGATTTAAACCACTAATAATTTTAGCTGCGGCTCCCCGATATCCGACATCCCAGACGTGGGCTCCTTCAATTTCAGCACAAACTCTGACACACCGAGTGCACATAATACAACGGTTATGATCGATGCCGAATTTACTATGAGAAATGTCTACTTCTCGCTCAGGAAAGCGATAGGGAAAACGGCTATGATCCATGCCCACTTCAATCGCAACGTCCTGTAATTCACAGTTACCATTGGCAACACAAACGGCGCAAACATGATTTCCTTCTGCGAATAATAACTCAACGGTCATGCGTCGATATTCTTGCAGTTGGGGGGTTTGGGTACAGACTTCCATACCTTCTGCAACTTCGGTAACACAAGCCGGTAATAAACGATTAATTCCTTTAATTTCTACTAGGCATAACCGACAAGCTCCCACATCGGAAACCCCGTCTAAATGACAGAGTTTAGGAATTTTTACCCCGGCTTCTTCGGCGGCTTTGAGTACGGATGTTCCTTCTTCAACGGCAACATCAATTCCATCAATAACTAGGGTTTTTACGGACATAATTCTTTATCTCCTCTCAGGTTTAAATATCAAATTTAATCCTTTAACTTTAAGATGTATCTGGTTTCATTGTAGCAGTTTTTTCTAATATTTTCTACGGATTTTTTTGGGGTAAAGGTGGGCAAACGCCCACCCAATATTTAAGCTAAACAAGCGGCTAAATCTTCATCGGGGGTTGAAATTGCTTTCAGATGATAGGTGTCCGATAGTAATTGGAACACATTCGGAGAAATAAAAGCAGGTAAAGTGGGGCCTAAGCGAATGTCTTGAATCCCTAAATATAACAGGGTTAATAACACCGCCACGGCTTTTTGTTCATACCATGACAAAATCATGGACAGGGGTAATTCATTCACACCAATATCAAAAGCTTTGGCTAATCCTAAAGCAATTTGGATGGCAGAATAAGCATCATTACATTGTCCCACATCCATCAATCGAGGAATGTTACCAATCTCACCTAATTCTTTATCAAAAAAGCGGAATTTTCCACAAGCTAAGGTGAGGACAACACAATCTTGGGGAACTTTTTCCACAAATTCTGTATAGTAACTCCGTCCAGGTTTGGCCCCATCACAACCGCCAACTAAAAAGAAGTGACGAATTTTGCCAGCTTTAACCGCTTCAACGACGTGATCAGCTACACTTAAAACCGCATTATGGGCAAATCCGGTTTTCACTTCCCGGGGGGTTTCATCATCCAAAAAGCCGGGGAGTTCTAGCGCTTCTTGAATCACTGGAGTAAAATCAGGAATCCCATCAGCATCGGAGGGTAAATAGCCTAACCCTGGATAGCCCACTGGCCCAAGAGTAAACAATTTTTTATCATAGGTTTCATGGGGCGGCATTAAACAATTTGTTGTCACCACAATTGCCCCGGGAAACTTAGCAAAATCTTTGGTTTGATTCTGCCATGCTGTGCCAAAATGTCCGAACAAATGGGGATATTTTTGTTTTAAAATCGGATATCCATGGGCGGGTAATAATTCCCCATGAGTATAAACCGTAATCCCCGTATCTAAGGTTTGTTGTAACAGGGCTTCTAACTGTTTAATATCATGTCCCGAGACTAAAATCGCCTTACCTTGACGATGATTTAAGGGAACCGTTGTCGGGGTTGGATGTCCATAATGTCCGGTATGTCCGGCGTCTAATAATTCCATCGCCCGGAGGTTCATTTCTCCCACTTTTAAGGCTAAACCGACCCAGGCATTTAAGTCCAAATCCTGCCGATCTAAAGCAATTAAGGCTTCATAGATGAACTGATAAATTTTTTCATCCTCTTGACCCAGTTCATAGGCGTGGAAGGCGTAGGAGGCTAATCCTTTGATGCCATAAATGGTGGTTAATTGCAGGGAATAGATATCAATATTCCCACTGGCTTTTTGAATTAAATCTAAGGCAAACTGTTGTCCCTGTTCCGATAAATTCTCCTCAAAATCCGGCTGATAATTACAAATTTCCGGCCAGGAAATTGGGGTAGGACTTTTACTTTCCACCGCTTGTTTTAAGGTTTCCCGAAATTGTAAAGCCTGTTGAGCCGAGTCAGCAAATCGCTTGGTACTAAAGTTAACATTAGTCATCGTAGAAAACATCGATTCACAGGTGAAACGATCAATTTCTCGATTTGGAATCCCTAGCTCATAGGCTTTTAAAGCAATGGGGGCAATACTGCGTAAGCAATAGACTAATAAATCTTGGATTGAATTAACTTCTGGACTTTTACCACAGGCCCCCCATTGATGACAGCCATTTCCACTGGCGGTTTGTTCACATTGTTCGCAAAACATTTTTTATGATCCTTACTTGAAAGTATGGGATACAAGGGGTGAATTTTATCTGTGTTGACCACAATATCGTCACCCATTGCAGATATAGCAATCCTATTCGAGTTGTGTTCAAAATTCCTGAGCAAAAGGGAATACTTCGACTTCGCTCAGTAACAAGGGAATAGGGAATAGGGATCACACTTCTGACTGTTTCATATCAGTATTGAAATGTTACAACCTCGGCACGGATTGCTATAGAAACCGCCTCATGTTCACCGAAGGTTAAGACCCCGAAACCCGTCCGCTTTCTTCGGGTTGCAACAATGCCTCATATTCCTCTGGGAAATAACGTAACGTACTCAAGACCGGATTGGGGGCCGTTTGTCCGAGTCCGCATAAACTGGTGGCTTTGACCATTTCCGATAACAGTTTCATTTTCTCAATATCTGCGGTGGTGGCTTGTTTATTGAGAATTTTGGTTAACATTTGATACAGTTGAACCGTTCCAGTGCGGCAGGGAACACATTTTCCACAGGTTTCCCCCCGACAGAATTCCATATAGAATTGGGCAACTTGCACCATACTGGTGTTTTCGTCGAGCACCACCATGCCCCCTGAACCCATCATAGATCCTAATTGGGCCAAGGATTCATAATCTACTGGGGTATCTAAATGTTCGGCGGGAATACAACCGCCCGATGGCCCTCCAGTTTGCACGGCTTTCACCTTCACCCCGCCGGGAATACCGCCGCCCATGTCCTCGATAATTTTGCGTAAACTAATCCCCATGGGGACTTCAATTAAACCAGTATTGCGAATTTTGCCCGTGAGGGAGAAAATTTTAGTCCCCTTGCTTTTTTCTGTCCCAATGCCGGAAAACCAGTCGCTGCCTTTTTTAATAATCGGGGCAATATTGGCCAGGGTTTCGACGTTATTAATTAGGGTGGGCTCCCCCCATAAACCGGAAACGGCGGGATAGGGTGGGCGAGGGCGAGGAGTGCCGCGTCCCCCATCAATGGAAGCAATCAGGGCGGTTTCTTCCCCACAGACAAAGGCACCCGCCCCTACCCGGATATCGATGCGAAAATCTATTCCCGACCCAAAGACTTGACTACCTAAAATTCCCTGACGTTTGGCCTGTTGGATGGCTTTTTGTAGACGGGAGATGGCCAGGGGATATTCAGCCCGGACATAAATATAGCCTTGGGTCGCACCGACGGCATACCCGGCGATCGCCATGCCTTCTAAAATCCGATGGGGGTCACTTTCCAACACACTCCGATCCATGAAAGCACCGGGATCTCCTTCATCGGCGTTGCAGATCACATATTTCTGTCCCGGGGGCATTTTGGCAACGGTGGCCCATTTTAATCCGGTGGGATATCCGGCCCCGCCCCGGCCCCGTAGCCCGGATTTGGTAATTTCCGCCACCACCTCGGCCGGACTCATTTCATAAACGGCATGATGCAGGGCTTGGTATCCACCCACGGCGATATATTCGCCAATTTTTTCCGGGTCAATTTTACCGCTATTTTCTCGAACAATTAGCAGTTGACCACTAAAAAAGGGATGGTTGCGATCGCCGAGGACGGGTTTGGCTTCTCCCCCATTCAGGGCTTCAATAATAGATGGGGCTTCTTCGGGGGTGACTTTCTCGTATTGCAGTCCGGCGGGTTCGACTTCAACGATTGGCCCCCGGCCACAAAATCCCATACAACCCACCCCGACCACTTGCACCCTCTCCTCCAGTCCAGCGGCTTTCACTGCCGCATCCATTTGGTCTTTGACACCCAAGGAATTTGAGGCCACACATCCGGTTGAGGTACAACAATGAACCCGGATCGGTTTTTGGGATTTTTGTTCCTTCTCAGCCAATTCTAATAATTCGCTATATTCCATAATTTCTGTTTTCCTCTATATCGTAGGTTTTGGGTAATGGGTTATGGGTTATGGGTAATAGGTAATGGGTAATGGGTAATGGGTAATAGGTAATGGGTAATGGGTTATGGGTTATGGGTTATGGGTTATGGGTTTAGGATGCGAAGGTAATGGGTTATGGGTTATGGGGTTTCCCCATGCTCCCCCTGCTCCCCATGCTCCCCCTGCTCCCCATGCTCCCCCTGCTCCCCCTGCTCCCCCTGCCTCCCCTTCCCCTACTCCCCTACTTCCTCTGATTCCCATGCCGCCATCCGCTCACAAGCCATTTCCGGTGTCTGTTGGGCGGCGACTTTGCCATCAAAAACCACGGCTGGAGCAATACCACAGGCTCCAATACAACGGGCGGTCATAATCGAAATTTGACCATCGGCGGTGGTTTCCCCAGCTTTAATTCCGGTTCGAGCTTCTAAGGCGGTTAAGACATCCCCGCCCCCCTTAACGTAACAAGCTGTTCCTAAACAAACTACACAGGTATGGGCGCCATTGGGTTTGAGGGAGAATAAATGATAGAAGGTGGCGACTCCATAGACATAACTGAGGGGAAGTTTCAGATTTCTGGCCACATAAATTAGAACATCTTCTTCTAAAAAGCCAAAGGATTCTTGGGCTTTATGTAGCACTTCAATTAAAGCGTCCTGACGATATTGGTTGCGCTTCATGGTCATATCGAGGACTTTAAACCGTTTATCGCCTCCTTTTGTGGCTTCAGCTTTGGCTTTATCAGTTTTTGCAGTATTTACCGTAGAAGATTGCATAGTTCTGTTCTCTACTAATGATGTGGGTGTCACTCATTTTGTAATCAAAGATACCTTCAGAAAAGTTGGGTTCAGTTCACCAAAAAAGGGTCGCAAATTTAATCATGAACCTTGGGGGACTCAAGGATTATAGACTAGGTTGAGAGTTCTATAAACAACGATTGTGTTGTTTATCTCGATGATTCTTGGTTGGGTTCCAACTTCTCACCTAAATTGTAAGTCTACTGCTAATTTAGGGAAAAAAGTATTAAGATAAAGCAAAGAATTAATCAACCTGGGTTAATAATGGATGTAGCATGGATCGGACTGAAATAGTGGGACAATCCCCGCTCGAATAAATTCCCTGGATGTTCCATCAGTTTTCTGTCCTTGCTTCAATAAATGTAACATTTTTAGGTGTACTGATGTGTTTAGCGATTCCAGGTCAATTATTGAGTATTTCCGGGGATGACCCCTTGGAAAAAGTCGGCAAAGTTAGCTTTGGTGGAATGGTCAAAGAGATCAACTTGGCCTATGTTCCAGAGGTTCAAGTCGGTGACTATGTGATTGTTCATGTGGGTTTTGCTTTGAGTATTGTGGATGAACAAGCCGCGCAACAAACCTTAACAGACTTAGAACAAATGGCGGTAATAAGTTAAAAAACGTTAAGCTGTGATCCACTTTCTGCCATTTTTATTAGATGATCTAAAGCAATAACTCAAGGAACGTAGACCTCAAAAATTCTTAATCAAAACTTAAGGAGGTTTTAATCTCGATTAGGATTTAACCTGAGAAATTCTCAATTCAACAACGACGGAGATCATTAGAGAAAGCTGAATTAATTGTTAAGGAAAATTCTGTCCGTTTAACTACAGAACTACAATTATTGTAAATTCAAACTCAACATCAGCAAGGATGAATTCCGGCGCGTAAATTACCACAATAATTCTGTAGAAAAGCGGGCGATCGCATCAAATTTTTATTAAAGAGAGGAATTTCAAGAATGAATACAAAAAATTATGCCACCCTCGATGGGAACGAAGCCGTTGCCCGTGTTGCCTATTGTTTGAGTGAGGTGATCGCCATTTATCCGATCACCCCCTCCTCACCCATGGGAGAATGGGCCGATGCCTGGGCTTCCGTGGGGGATAAAAACCTCTGGGGAACCGTCCCGGCCGTGGTGGAAATGCAAAGTGAAGGGGGAGCAGCCGGGGCCGTACACGGAGCCCTACAAGCGGGTTCCTTGACCACCACTTTTACAGCATCCCAAGGGTTGATGTTAATGCTCCCCAACCTCTACAAAATTGCCGGAGAGTTAACCTGTGCGGTGATCCAAGTGGCCGCCCGTTCCTTAGCCGCCCAAGGGTTATCGATTTTTGGCGACCATAGTGATGTCATGGCCGCTAGGGCCACGGGGTTCGCCCTTCTGTGTTCCGCTTCGGTGCAGGAGGCTCAGGATATGGCCTTAATTGCCCAAGCAGCCACCCTAGAATCTCGGATTCCGTTTATTCACTTTTTTGACGGATTTCGTACCTCCCATGAAGTGCAAAAAATTGAACTTTTAGAGGATAGTGATATCCGAGAACTAATCGATGATAAATACGTTTATGAACACCGGAACCGCGCCTTAACTCCCGACCGTCCCGTCCTGCGAGGAACGGCCCAAAACCCCGATGTTTATTTCCAAGGCCGAGAAACCGTTAACGTTTTTTATGATAAAACCCCCGAAATTGTGCAACGGGCGATGGATAAATTGGGGCAGTTGACGGGACGTAATTATAAACTATTTGAATATCACGGTGCCCCCGATGCAGAACGGGTGATTATTCTCATGGGTTCAGGTTGTGAAACCGTCCATGAAACCGTGGATTATTTGAATGCCCAAGGAGAAAAATTAGGGGTATTAAAAGTTCGATTATATCGACCTTGGGATGGGGAACAATTAATTGCTGCCCTGCCCGAAACAGTAAAAGCGATCACGGTTTTAGATCGCACAAAAGAACCCGGTTCTAGTGGGGAACCCCTCTATTTAGATGTGGTTACGGCCGTTCAAGAGGTGATGTTAGGAGATAACGATACCCTTAAAGCTAAGATTAAAAATCTTAAAGCCTTAGTAGGTGGACGTTATGGGTTATCTTCTAAAGAATTTAACCCCGCCATGGTTAAGAGTATTTTTGAGAATTTAGCCCAAACTAAACCCAAAAATCACTTTACCATTGGCATTAATGATGATGTTAGCCACACCTCCTTAGAATACGATCCGAATTTCTCCACCGAAGCCGATAGCGTGGTGCGGGCAATGTTCTATGGGTTGGGGGCCGATGGTACTGTAGGGGCTAATAAAAACTCGATCAAAATTATTGGGGAAGAAACCGATAATTATGCCCAAGGTTATTTCGTTTATGACTCCAAAAAATCCGGGGCGGTGACCGTCTCCCACCTGCGTTTTGGCCCCGAACCGATCCGGTCGATTTATTTAATTAGTAAAGCTAATTTTATCGGCTGCCATCAATGGACATTTATCGAAAGATTAGACGTTCTCCAATGTGCCACCGAAGGTTCAACCTTCCTCTTAAATAGTCCCTACGGCCCCGATGAAATTTGGAACTATCTGCCCTTAGAAATTCAAGAAGAAATTGTCAGAAAAAATATCAAGTTTTATGTAATTAATGCCAACCAAGTCGCCCGGGATAGTGGGATGGGGAACCGCATTAATACCATTATGCAGGTGTGTTTCTTTGCTTTAGCCAAAGTATTACCTCGGGAAGAAGCGATCGCCAAAATTAAAAAAGCGATCGAAAAAACCTATGGCAAGAAAGGAGCAGAAATTGTTCGCTTAAACTTAAAGGCCGTTGACGATACCCTCGAACACCTATATGAAGTCAACGTTGCCCAGGCCAACAGTGCCCTACGGCGGGCCGAACCCGTAGCCGTCGGAGCCCCAACCTTTGTTAAAGAAGTTGAAGGCATGATGATCGCCGGACGGGGGGATGATTTACCCGTCAGTAAACTACCCTGTGATGGTACTTATCCCACCGGAACCTCCAAATGGGAAAAACGCAACGTCGCCCAGGATATCCCCGTCTGGGATGCGGATGTCTGTATCCAGTGCGGTAAATGCGTCATGGTTTGTCCCCATGCCACCATTCGGGGTAAAGCCTACGATGAGGCAGTCTTAGAAAGCGCCCCCACCAGTTTCAAATTTACCGACGTCAAGGATAAAACCTTTACCGGGGAAAAATTCACAATTCAAGTCGCCCCGGAAGACTGTACCGGATGTGGCATCTGTGTGGATGTTTGCCCCGCCAAAAATAAATCCATGCCGTCGAGAAAAGCGATCAACATGGAACCCCAGTTACCCCTGCGGGAACAAGAAGCGACGAATTGGGACTTTTTCCTCGGCATTCCCAACCCCGATCGCCTAAAATTACGGCCAGACATGATCCGGCAACAACAATGGCAAGAGCCGTTATTTGAGTTCTCCGGCGCCTGTGGTGGCTGTGGCGAAACCCCCTATATCAAGTTAGCCAGTCAGTTATTTGGCGATCGGATGATCGTCGCCAACGCCACCGGATGTTCCTCTATTTATGGCGGCAACCTACCCACCACGCCCTGGACAACCAACGCCGAAGGTCGTGGCCCCGCCTGGTCTAACAGCTTATTTGAAGATAACGCCGAATTCGGTTTAGGGTTCCGAATGTCCATTGACAAACACGCCGGGTTTGCCCTGGAATTGTTACACAAACTGGGCGGTGAGGTTGGGGATAATTTAGTTACCCAAATTACCGATAACGCCCAAAAATCCGAGGCCGATATTTGGGAACAACGGCAACGGGTTGTTCAACTCAAAGAAAAACTTCAAGGACTTAATTCCCCCGACGCCCAACAGTTACTCAGTTTGGCCGACTATTTAGTGAAAAAATCCGTTTGGATTATTGGGGGAGATGGTTGGGCCTATGATATTGGTTACGGAGGCCTAGATCATGTGATTGCCACGGGCCGTAACGTCAATATTCTAGTTCTGGATACGGAGGTTTATTCCAATACTGGCGGTCAGTCCTCTAAAGCTACCCCCCGGGGGGCCGTTGCTAAGTTTGCGGCTGGTGGTAAACCCTCGGCTAAGAAAGACCTGGGCCTGATTGCCATGACCTACGGGAACGTTTATGTGGCAAGTGTGGCGATGGGGGCCAAGGATGAACATACCCTGAAAGCGTTCTTGGAAGCGGAAGCCTATGACGGCCCATCATTGATTATTGCCTATTCCCACTGTATTGCCCACGGAATTAACATGGAAACGGCCATGAGTCATCAAAAACAACTGGTGGAAAGCGGTCGTTGGTTACTGTATCGCTATAACCCAGATTTGAAGGAAGCAGGCAAAAACCCGTTAATTTTGGATTCTAAATCACCCAAGAAACCCGTTGAGGCGTCGATGTATGCGGAGAACCGTTTCAAAATGTTGACCAAGAGCAAACCCGCCGACGCCAAACGGTTATTACAAGAAGCGCAACAGGACGTGAGCACGCGGTGGAAAATGTATGAATACATGGCCGCGCGTCCGTTAGAAACTAAGGGTGGTAATGGGCATTCTGAGACGAAACCTGCCCCAACTTCGGAAGGGACACCACCGGAAACCACCTCTGTATAAACAAGAGCAAAAACTAGAAACCTGGTTTCTAACTACTAAACCAGAAACACCAGAAACCGGGTTTCTAACTAACTGTTAGTTATGATCATAATCTAGGAAAAGAAACCCGGTTTCTAGCCCCCCAATACCATTTGCAAACCTAGGACTAAAAACAATGGATTTAACCACAACTTATCTAGGATTAAATTTACGCACCCCGATTGTTCCTTCGGCTGCTGCACCGCTATCGGAGGATATTGATAATATTAAACGTTTGGAAGATGCCGGGGCGGCGGCGGTGGTTTTGCATTCCTTATTTGAGGAACAATTACTGCGGGATAAATTTGAATTGCATCATCATTTAGAATACGGAACTAATAGCTTTGCAGAAGCGTTAAGTTATTTTCCCGAACCCGATGAATACCACGTCGGGCCAGAACTTTATTTAGAACATATTCGTCAGGCCAGAGAATCAACCAATATCCCGATTATTGCTAGTTTAAATGGTTTTTCTCCGGGGGGTTGGGTGGAATATGCTCGACTGATGGAACAGGCGGGAGCAAATGCCATTGAATTAAATATTTATTATGTGCCGACGGACTTTAATTTAACTGGAGAACAAATCGAACAAAACTATCTAAATACCATTAGAGATGTTAAGGCAGAAGTTACCATTCCTCTGGCTTTAAAACTGAGTCCCTATTTCAGCAATATGGCGAATATGGCTAAACAATGTTGTGATGCGGGGGCCGATGGTTTGGTTTTATTTAATCGTTTTCTGCAACCAGATATTAACCCCGAGGAATTAATTGTTGAACCGGGAACGATTTTAAGTAGTCCCCATGACCTGCGTTTACCGATGCGTTGGATTGCAATTTTATATGGTCGAATTAATGCGGATTTAGCCTGTACCAGTGGCGTTCAAAGGGGTCATGATGCGATTAAAGTATTGATGGCGGGGGCAAAAATTACCCAGGTTTGTTCTACCTTATTACGCCATGGTTTTAATTATATTAAAGTCATGGAGGAGGATATGAAAAACTGGATGGAAGAACACGAATATGATTCTATTAAACAAATGCAGGGTTCTATGTCGCAACTCCATTGTGAGGATGAATCAGCTTATGAACGCGCCCAATATATGAAGACAATTACATCCTATCAACCCGATCATAGTTTAGTTTAGACCCCACCCCAGTCCTCCCTTTCGTCAGGGGAGGATTTTTTATGGCGATTTGGCTAAATTTTGGTACAATGACAGTTTGGCTAAAAATTTTTCAGTGTTTTACTCTAAGCAAAAGAAACCTCATGGAAATTATAATTGAAGGTCAAAAACGACCAGAAGGCTCTAAACCCAATGCTTTGCGTCGTCAAGGATTAATTCCGGCGGTGCTGTATGGCCATCAAGGGGCAGAATCCATTAGTATTACGATTCCGGCGAAAACCGTAGAAAACCTACTCAAAAAGAACGTTGTTAACCAGGCTCTAATTCAACTGAATATTCCTGATATCTCTTGGAGTGGCAAAACCCTACTGCGGGAAGTGCAAAAACATTCTTGGAAAGGATTTCCCTATCACCTGAGCTTCTTTTCTGTGGCTCAACAAGAGAGTTTAACCGTTTCTGTTCGTCTGCATTTCGTGGGCGAATCTGTTGGGGTTAAATTTGAAGGCGGTCTGTTAGATGTCGTCCTCTCTGAATTGGAAATTGAGTGCGAACCGGGTAATATTCCGGCCCGTATTGATGTCGATGTGACAGAATTACATCAAGGTCAAGCCCTACACATTAGAGAAATTAACTTACCTGATGGAGTTAAAGCCACGGGTGATGGCGAACAAGTTGTTGTTAGCATCATTCATCCTGAGCGGGGTGAGGAAGGCGACGCCGAGGCTTAATTTTAGGGAGGCAGGGGGAGCAGGGGGAGCAGGGGAGGCAGGGGGAGCAGGGGAGGCAGGGGAGGCAGGGGAGGCAGGGGAATAAATGTCCTCGCTTGTGAATAACCCCGAACTCTGAACTTTGAACTCTGAACTCTGGACTCTGAACCCTGAACTCTCACCCCAGAGCCTAATTAATAATTTCCTTTAATTTCTCCTGTTGAGATTCGGGTAGGCGGGGGCCATGAATTTGCACGATTTGGGAACCGAGATAATTTCCCCAACGGGCGGCTTGGGTGGTGGTTAAACCGTTGGTGAGCCCATATAATACCCCACCTGCAAAGGCATCTCCCGCCCCAACAGTATCCACGGGTTTCACCGGGAACCCCGGGACGTGAATTAGGGTTTGGTTTTCCACCACTAAACAGCCTTTATCACTATTCGTAATAAAAACAAAATTAACCTTTTCTCCTAACTGACGGGCGCAAACCTCTAAATCTTCGCTACCGCAGAAGTGGCGCACCTCATCCGCATTACAAAACAACACATCACAATATTCAGTTAAAACACTGCGAAAATCATCCCCAAACCGTCCCACTAAAAACATATCGGAAAAGGTAAACGCCACTTTTACCCCTAGGCGTTTGGACTGTTCCATGGTTTCAATACTAGCCTTGCGAGGTTCGGGTGCATCCCACAAATAGCCTTCAATATAACTGTATTGACACTGACTCAAATGATCAATATTAATATCCGTCACGGATAAAGTTGTAGAAACCCCCAAATTAGTACACATGGTGCGTTCTGCGTCGGGGGTAGTTAATACCAAACAGGTTCCCGTTGGCCCGTGGCTACTGTCGGTGGGTTCAATTTCAAACCCAATTCCGGCGGCGACCATATCCTGTTGATAAAATTCGCCATTGGTGTCCGTACTCACTTTACCCGAATAAATGCCCGTACCGCCACTTTGGGCGATCGCAATCATGGTATTTGCAGCCGAACCCCCACAGCGTAATTCTAGGGAATGGTTTTCTAATTGTTGTAATAATTTCCCCTGTTTGACGGTATCCATCAGGGTCATGGCGCCTCGGTTGAGGTCATGGCTTTGAATAAAATTATCCTCAACTAATGCCAAAATATCGAGGAGGGCATTTCCCACACCAAAGACATTAAAGGATTTGGGTTCTGTCATTGACTATTTCTGTAAAACGGTTTGAACAATTCAATGATTGATCATAGCAAATTTTCTGTAACTTTTATTTTCAAATCCTGAGAATTTGGTTTTTTCCAGAGATAATAAAAATAAGACTCAACTAATTAGCCTTTCTCCCGCAAAATTCAATTCATTTTTATCTTTTTTAAATATGACTGACTCTGAACTTCCTCGCCTGATTCAACAAATGTTAGAACCGGATTTTTATTCTCATCCGGTACAGGAACCGATTGAACTTTTACAAACTCATATTTCATTTATTCTGTTAACGGGAGAATATGCTTATAAAATCAAAAAAACCGTTGATTTTGGATTTTTAGATTATTCGACCTTAGAGAAACGACGCTATTTTTGCGAACAAGAATTGCAACTGAATCAACAACAGGCACCCGAATTATATTTAGAAGTTTTACCGATCATAGAAATAGGCGATCGCTTTCAATTTGATAATAATCAAAATCATGCCGTTGAATATGCTTTAAAAATGCGCCAATTTCCTCAAGACAACTTATTCATTAATTTATTTACTCAGGATAAATTAACAAAACAAGAAATGGAGGATTTAGGAAACGTCGTGGCTGATTTTCATTTCAATTGTCCAACCAATGATCATATTTTAAAATTTGGAGAAATTGCTCAAGTTCGTCATTCCATTGATGGAAACTATCTAAAAACAGAAAAATATATTGGCTGTTGTCAAACCCAAGACCAATATGAACAAACTAAAGAATATACAGATAGATTTTTTGAAACCCATCAACTTGTGTTTGAAAGTCGGATTCAAAATCGATGGATTCGAGAATGTCATGGGGATTTACATTTAAAAAATATCTGTATTTATCAAGAGAAAATATTACTATTTGATCGAATAGAATTTAATCAAGAATTTCGCTTTGTTGATGTAATTTATGATGTGGCTTTTGTGGTTATGGACTTAGAAGCACGGGGACGGGCTGATTTAGGAAATCGCTTTTTAAATACTTATATCGAACAAACTGGAGACTGGGAAGGATTACAATTATTACCCTTTTATTTAACCCGTCAAGCCTATGTCAGAGCTAAAGTTAATTCCTTAATATTAGATGATTCAGCCATTAGTGAAGAACAAAAAGAAATAGCCAAGCAAGAAGCAATTCAATATTATAAATTAGCTTGGCAATATACTCGCAGATCTTCAGGGGGAATGGTGATGATGTCGGGGTTATCGGGGTCAGGAAAAAGCACAACCGCGCGGCAATTATCAAAAAGATTAAATGCGATTCATATTCGTTCTGATGCAGTTAGAAAGCATTTAGCCCATGTTCCTCTCCATGAGTCAGGAGGAGAAGAAATTTATACTCCAGAGATGACCGACAAGACCTATAAACGGTTATTAGAATTAGGATTATTATTAGCAAAACAAGGATTTTGGGTCATTTTAGATGCCAAATATGAGCAACAAGAACGACGAGAAGAAGTCATAGAAACCTGTCATACCCATCAATTACCGCTACAAATCATTGAATGTACCGCACCCATGGATATTTTACAAGAACGTTTACAACAACGTCAGGGAGATATTTCTGACGCCACAGTTGATCTATTAACCTCTCAACGGGCTACCTCTCAACCTTTTACAGATTCCGAAAAAAACTATCTTACTACCATTGATACAACCCAAAATATTGATCAGCAATGGAAGAAATTATATTAAAATAATCTAGTGTTTGAAGTTGCGAGTATAATCCCTTTCTTTGTGTCTTAGTGCCTTTGTGTTTCCTTCCTTAATCATAATGAAATTAAGAAAAAAAACTAGCTTAATTATCTATGGAATTTCCAGTGTAATTGTATCATTAATTTTAGCGATCGCCCTTTTAATTCCGCCCACATCCCCCCAACCGATTGTGATTATACCAAATGAAATTAGAGGGGTTTGGTTAACAAATGTTAGTAGTGGAGTCTTATTTTTCCCTTGGGGAATTAATCGCGCCTTAGACCAATTATCCCAACTCAAATTTAATACCATTTATCCGGTTGTTTGGAACCGAGGAAACACCTTTTATAAAAGTGCAGTGGGGAAAAGAGTCATGGGTCGTTCTCAAGATTCCCTATTAAATATAACGCAATTGGGGGGAGATATTTTATCAAAAATTGTTATAGAAGGACACAGAAAAGGATTAAAAGTAATTCCTTGGTTTGAATATGGGTTTATGGCGCCTAAAAACTCTGCTATTGTACAACGACATCCCGACTGGATTGCCCAAACTCAGAAAGGCGAAAAAGAGTTAGAACCCTTAAGAAATTCCGAGGATGTTTCCTATCAAACTAAAATTAAAAACTGGATTGTGAATCAAATTTTAGAAGCGATGACGATTCAAAATGTCTGGTTAAATCCCTTTCATCCCCAAGTCCAGCAGTTTATTGAAGATTTGATTTTAGAAGTTGTGATTAAATATAAGATTGATGGGATTCAACTGGATGATCATTTCGGTCTTCCTGTGGAATTTGGTTATGATGAATATACCATTAAACTCTATAAAAAAGAACATAATGGTCAATCTCCCCCCAATAATTATTATGATCAAGAATGGCGCAGTTGGAGGGCTAATAAAATCACGGCATTAGTTGAACGCATTGTTAAAAAAGTTAAAACTGTTAAACCCAATTGTATTGTTTCCCTATCCCCTAATCCCTATGAATATACCTATGAAATGTATTTACAAGATTGGTTAACTTGGGTCAATAAAGGATTAGTGGATGAAATTATTTTACAGGTTTATCGAGATAGTTTGGTAAAATTCACTTCAGAATTAGACCACGAATCTGTTCAAATTGCTAGACGTAAAGTTCCGGTAGTTATTGGGTTATTAAGTGGAACATTAAGACATCCTGTACCCATGGAACAAATTGAAAAACAAATGAAAGTTGTGCGCGATCGCGGCTTTGATGGAATCTCATTTTTTTATTGGGAAACCCTCTGGAGTTATTTCACTCCCGACTCTCCCCGATATCGTCGCCAAAGCTTTAAAACCTTATTTTCAGATTAATGAATTTGACTAAAATGGGATAAACTAAAAGAATAGAATTGAGGGAGAAATACTCTCTATGGCAAGAATTAGAGTTCCTAAACCTCTCATTTTGCTATTACAAGAGGTTGAACCCGAAAAATTTCTACCGTTACTTGGGAAATATGGAGCAACAGATTCCCAAGGAAGGTATTTGCATTGGAATGATTTTAAATGGAGAGTCAAGTCTGGTGATAACGAATTAGCTGCATGGAGTGAGTTAGCTAGAGATTATCTAAAAATCACTTCATCAAGTATAATAGATATATCTTAGATATTGGTAAAAAACTATGAGCAAAGTTTTAGGAATATGTTGTGCAAGATTAAAATATAATCAAGAGGAAAAATATGAGTCTGCTGGTTATGAAATTATTAAACTTTATGAAGAAGGGAAAAAATACTATGATGATGTTTTAGTTTTTCATCCATCTGAAGTGAATTATAAATTGATTAGAAGCCAAAAGGAACCGATAGTCAGTCTGAAAGGAAAAGATATTACTAACTTATCAACTTTAATAATTAGAAGAGTCAAACTTTATGAAAAAGCTACTTCAATTTTAGCGAGAGTTTTAGATAGTTGCGGTTGTGATGTATTCGATCCTGTAGATCGATTTCAAGGAAATTCACCTTCTAAGCTTTTAACAACAGTTAACCGTCATGAAAAAGGGGTTGGTGTAAGCTCTTATATTGCTGCTAGTTTTGAGGGTGCAACTCAATTAATCTCTGAATTTGATAATCAACAATTTCCTCTAATTGTCAAACCTATTGATGGAAGAGGTGGTGAAGGTGTAGAACTTTTAAATAACTTGAATGAGGCAATAGAATATGCTAAAAAGTTTTTTGAAGATAATCAAGAACGAAATCAGCCCATACTTTTTCAAGAGTTTGTCAGAATCAAATCAGAATATCGTGTTATGATTGTTGATGGTCAGTCTTTAGGATTAGTTAAAAAAATAGCTCAACTTGGAGCCATAGCTGCTAATGCTGCACAGGGTGGAAATTTTATAGCAACCGATGCAGATGATGTGATTAATTTGGCTGTTAATAATGTGAGTCAAAGGGGCATTTTAGGCGTTGATGTAGTTCGAGATTTTGAGGAAAAACTTTACATTTTAGAAGCCAATCGCTCTCCTCAATGGAAAGCTTTTGAAGAAGCGACGGGAATTAATGTAGCTCAAGAAATTATTGTTCGTGCTATTAATCGATTAAACAGAGTAAAGGACAGTGAATCATGAAACTATGGTTAAATCCAGGACGCTTTGAGATTGTGTTTGAGTCAAGGCAATCACCTCTAATCTCCTTGAAATCTATCTGCTCTTGTAGGTGAATTTGGGAAAACTAAATATTCAGGCAAATAATAAGGCTGGACTAACAAGCTATTTTCACGCAGTTTTTTAAGCTCTGGCAACATACTAAGGGCTGCTTTACCAGACATTAACAGAAAATAATCATCGGGATAGCATTCAAGATGGGCTGATACTTGATGAAATCCCTCAAAGTAAACTTTATCCTTGACGTGACATCCTGGAAGACTGGTATCAGTAAAACCCCGTTTTGCACGGGTGACAATATCAAAAGCTTCATCTAAACTTGTATGCTGAACAAGTTCATGGAAAACTTCGTAAAAGCTATGATTGAGGCTCATGTGAGCCGCAATTACCCGTAACGCATAGCGATGCTGATCAACAGGCGACTGTACACCATAGCAAGCTTCATGGTAATTTGCTAACCCTTCTTCTGTATGGAGATAGTTATATAGACCAAAACGCAACAGTTTCAGAGGTTGTAAATCTCCATTGGCAGTCCTAAAAACATGAGTGCCGATTTCATGTACCAGCAACCGCTTCAATTCATTTTCGGTAAAGAATTTTTTTGCATTGACTCGTACCTGCTTATCCACAGAACGAACACTAATGCGAGCGTTCATAGTATTACTGATGATTACACACCAATCAGTCAAACCGACTTTGGCAAGAACTTTACTCATCCGATCTACCATATCTTCTGATGGAATTGTACGTGGTTCTGACTCCAGAGGTAATTGAACCAAGGCTTTATAAGCCAACTGAACTAAATCAGTGGAGAGTTTGCCATAGACTTTGACTGTTGCTTCAGTAGTCAATACTGGATCGCGGGTTGCTGCTGCCCGCATTAGATCTAGTGTCAAGACAACATCTTTATAAATCCAATCTTCCCAAATGTTCTGATCAGGTTGTAACTCAGAAAGAAACTCAGACAAAGGTTGCTCCCAACCCGAAGGAGGTAAATGATAGCTAAATTGCGGATTATAGATTTTCCCTGCTACATGAGATGTGAAAAGCTGTTGCCTTTCAGTATCTCGATTGATCGGTGCAGTGTAATGAGCTATATCAACAGATGCGTACAAAACCTGTAACTGCTCACTTAGAGTGTTTAATCGTTCGAGAGTCTGTTGTTCCATGCAATTTGCCTTTTGTTAATTAGTTCTTGTTCAATGGGCTGTAGTACATCATCTGGATCAGCTTTCTGCATCTCTCGCAAAATTATCAAAGCATAATCCAGGATACCTAGCCAGCCACAGGTATTAACAGCATCTTGAAAGTATTCTGTTGCTTGGACTAATTGGTCAGGACGCAACAGAGGTAGTGCCAGGAGTGCTATCCCTGCCTGGGCAAAAGCACGATGATACCGATAAATCCAGCGCTGGCTATGAAGTTTTTCAAGTGCAGTATCTTTGGCACGTTGAAACAAGCGATTTGCCTCATCCAACTGTTTCCTCCGCAGATAAGTAATTGCCTCAAAAAGTAGTATTTCACTACAAAGTGGAGTGTTTGCCGTGAACTTTTTAAGCAATGGCTTGGTTTCTTCAACAACTTGCAATGCCTCATCAAGTTGGTTTGTAATTAAATAAGCAATTAATAGTCTGTTTCGGCTATTCACCTGTGTTGTAATACGATCATATTGATCTGCTATTTCAATACTTTTCAGCCATTGTTCAACAGCTAGGTGAATGTTATCTGGATCTGTATGAAGCAATAAAATTCCCAAGCCAGAATAAGCCTCTGATGTAAATTGAGTATCAGAAATTTTGTTGCTCGCTTCTAACTGTTGATCAATATAAATTTTGGATTGTTCATAGTTACCTAGTTTACGATAACTGATAGCAATATTGTGTAAATACATGACTTGCCCAGTAAAGTTGCGATGCTGTTTTCCTAACTCCAGAGCCTTTTTATAATACTCAATTGCTTTAGGATAATTTCCAAAACATTCACCATACACAGCACCAATATTATTTAAACACGACATTTTTTGAGCGACATTACCAATTTCATCTGCAATTCCCAATGCCTGTTGATAAAGAGAAAGACGTTCATTATTTCTATTCATCTGGCCGTAGATGATACCCAAAACACGCAGAGCCGATCCTTCCTGGCTTCGGTTGCGAGTATTTCTAGCAATCCTTAGCGCCTCTTCAGCAAAACTCATCGCTGTTTCAGAAGAACGCTGTCTTCGTAAACTCTGTGCTAGACTAATTAATCCCTGAATAAGAGTCTTCTCGTCCTCTAACTGCCGAGCTCTATCAATACTTGTACGATAATAAGTCTCAGCATCACTGTATAATCCTGTGTGGTAATAGGTTTCGCCAATCCACCATGCTAACTGGGCCTGATTGAGAGCATTATGCGTTGCGTCCTCGCCTATGGCTGCTAAAGCTTGATTAAAAAATGTACGAGATTGATTAAACTCACCTAACTTGAATGCCTGTTCACCTGCTAGTTGAAGATAGGTTGAAGCTTTTTGAGTTTGACTGGCTTCGGTATAATGATATGCCAGTTGAACGGCAATCATTTCAGTTTGTCCATTAAATAGAGCTTCTAGGGTTTGTGCTACTTCCGCATGAAGCATTCGACGCTCTGCTTTGGGCAAGATGCTATATAAATAGACTTGAAAAAGGGCATGGCTAAACATATAGCGTGATATCATGGCTCTGCCTAACTGGACTTCGCCAGTCTCTTGTACCAAGTGATGGCACTGTTCCAGTTCACGCGACAGTTTGTTGACCAAATCTCGTTCCTTAATTTCTTGAATTTTTGCAATCACCTGCACGGTAAAGTCTTGCCCTTCAACACAGGCAACGTTGAGTATCTCACGTAACTCATTTGACAACCGCGTAATTCGTTTTTCAATAATGCCTTCAACCCTTGCGGGTAGTTCGTCCCAATTTAATTGGGGAGATTCTTGCCAGCGCCCATCTGCATCCTGAATCAGATCGCCTCGTTCTTGCATAGAACGCAGCAATTCTGTGGTGAATAGAGCATGACCCCCAGTGCGGTTAAACAGAGCATCCCGAAATGCGTGGCTCAGATTATTGGGTTGGCTATTAATCAAAGCATCTACAAAAGCTTGACCATTCTGCTCAGTGGTTTCATCCAAATCAATCCACACATCACCATAGATTCTTTTAATTTCGTTGAGAGTTGACCCTAGCGGATGACGCTCATTGTTACGCTGTGCTGCCACATCGCTAGGACGATATAGTCCAACAAATAAAATTGGACAGGTTCTTAACTCCCTAACAAGATGGAAGAGGAGCCCATTGGATGCAGCATCTACCCATTGAAGATCATCGAGGATAATGACTAACGGATGTTCTTGGGACAGTCGCCGTAAAAGAGCAGTGTATTGCAAGAAAATTTGGGATTGCTCAATGTTGTTCTGGTCTCTCTGTGTGGCACTCACCCGCTCATCCAAGCCTTTCAGCAATCCGCGTTCCTTAGCTCCCATACGGGCTAGGGCTGCTAAAACATTCATCCCTGGAATTAATGTTCCGATTAGGTCAGGAGCAATTTCTACTAGAGCCCGACCTGAAACTCTAAGCGCCTGGCTAAGACGTTGGGTACTGTTGCTAGTAATCGCATTATCATTATTAGCATTATCTCCTATAAGCATCCCTAAAATCATTCGGAAGGGTATATAGGGATCGCTAATTCCGGTCAGGGCATTGCATTTACTCTGAGTAAAGAGCAACTTTTCATTTAGTTCTTCTGACTGCACTACAAATTCTTCAATTAGCCTTGATTTACCTGTTCCTGCCTCACCACTGATAAAACAAACCTGGGCCTTACCATTCAAAGCCTTCCTCAAAAACCTGCTCAATCGCTCTAATTCTGGTTCTCGGCTGACAAATCGCTGACTCATACTCTTGCAGCATCCTTAGCAGTGTAACATTTTTATTATATATATAACAATCCTAAATAGGTTGTAATAATTTAAAATCTCTCTGAATTTTTAGATTAATTAATTAATCCGACATTCCTAAAAATGATTTGAGAGCGATTTTATATCTATTTCTTAACCGCCTAGAAGCCAAACCACCTTGCTGAATTCTGGCAAGAATATTAGCAGAAAAATATCCCTTTGGAATAGGACTACCAGGAGTGATTAAACCAGCTAAATCAATAGCATTGATTTCACGAGCATACTGATAAGCCACAACGGATTCGCTTGTGATAAAACTTGGCACATCTAAACCAGGAATAAGGATACAAGAAGTTTCAGAATTACTTCTCCTGGTAGTTACATTTACAAATAGATAATGAGTTTCAGAAGTTTGTGCAATTGCAATATAGAGATGCTGACCGTTAGGAGGTGTATTAATCAAAAAAGCATCTCCCAAATTAATGGGGATGCTAGTCATTAAGCACCTTGTCTAAATAAGCTTCTCGAATTGCTTCCTGCTGAATTTCTTGTATTTCTTCGTTACTTTTGCCAAGATTTTTTAGAATATCTTCTACTGAAATTGGAATAGCCAAACCGTGAGGATTTTGCCACTCTGGAAACCCATGATTCCACTCAGTAACATCAAAAGGATCGAGATGTCCAAAAGTTTTATAAACCTCCTGGATAATTTCCTCCTCATCTTCACAGAGGTCTTGATTTCCTGGATCAGCTATTAAAGAAACAACAAAGTTTGTGTTAGGAGAAGAAATAAACTTAGACCATAAAGGTAAAGCATCATCAACCGCTTTTCCTTTAATTAGATCATAAACACGGCTAAGAACAGGGCCATAATCCATTGAAACATAAGAATCACCAGTAATTGGTTGCTCTATACGTTCTAACGCAACACGATCCGCTATATAAAGCATCTTCAGCAAGCCTAAGTATTTCATAGGTTGACCATCATGCAACTTCAAAAAAAATGCTGTGGCTTCAACAGCTTTTTCAGGATGAAAGGGAAACTGGATTGACATAGCAACTCTAAGAAATAACTCTTATATACTTGATTATACAGCTTATTCGCTATTATGCAATTAACAGAATTATGAGGAAGAATTTAATGTTTTTTCAGCGTTCCCCACTAAACATTAGATTCTAATTTAGCAACTAACTTTAATCCATAGTTAATTTCAAAGGATTCTTTTTTCAAATTCAAACTCCACAATTCCAAAGCACAATCATCATTGCGATGGGTAGGTTTTAACTTCAAATGAAATTCCCGGGTCATGGGTTTATATTCACAAACAACTTGAGAAATTGCCCCGATCATTCGTCGATCTAAAGCGACTGATAACCTTAATAAAGGATGCAATTGATCAATAACTTGTCGAAACCTGCGGGGGAGATTTTGATAGGCTTCATGTTTCTTTTTAGCACTACTCTTGCGATGATATCGGGCTAAATTTGCGATCGCATCAATTTCGGTTTCGGTAAATCCTAATAACTCCCCATAACGAATTAAATAATAGGAATGTTTATGGTGAGCGGAATGACTAATATATAATCCACAATTATGCAAAATACTTGCCGCCCATAATAACTCCCGTTCTGCCAATCCCCAATTATGTAATAATCCTTTAGTCTGATCAAATAAACTTAAAGCAAAAGTAGCAACCCGTTGACTATGTTCTAAATCAACTTGATATTTTTGAGCAATAGTTAAAACACTTCTTTCTCGAACAGAACTGCCATAATGTAGACGATCATCAATTAACCCATGGGTTAACATCCAATCTACCACTACCCCTTCCCTCAGACTCCGTTCACAGACCTTTAAAGACGGAATATTTAACAAGGTCATGGCTTCTTGTAAAATCAAAGCCCCGGCGACAATAATCTCCGCCCGACGGTCAGCCATACCCGGAATTTGTAATCGTTCTTGATAGGATAATTTGCGAATTCTATTGACAAATTCCTGCAATTCTTCTAAGGTTAATTCATAACCCCCTAAACGAGTTGGGTCTATTCCTGATTTTTCTCTAGCTTTAATTCCAACTAAAGTTTCAATCGTTCCAGAAGTTCCTACTAAACGCGGAATTTCCCCGGGTTGTAAATGGGATGATAATTCATCCACAACCCGTTCTAAGGTTCCTCGAATATAGGCTTGTAAATATAAAAATTCCGTGCGAGTAATGGGATCACTATGGACAAAATCCTTAGTTAATCGGACAGCACCAACTTTCGTACTACTTAAAAATCGAGGTTCCCAACCATCCCCTAAAATTAACTCCGTAGACCCGCCACCAATATCAATAATAATATGGGGTTGATTATTTAATTCCATCGCCGACAGCACCCCTAAATAGATGCGTCGGGCTTCTTCTTGACCGGAAATTAAACTAACTTCTAAATTCAGTTCATCGGCGACTCGGCTAATAAATTCCCGACCATTGGGCGCTTCTCTGACGGCACTGGTCGCTACGGCCACAATTTGTTCGGCGTTAAAGGTTTTAGCCACATCTTGAAACCGTTTTAAACAAGCAATAGCTCGTTCAACTACCTCCGGTTTGAGATTGCCTTTTTCCTCAGAATCTCCTAGGCGAATGGTCTCTTTTTCCCGGGCAATAATCGTAAAGGTAGGCAGTTGGGGTTGCACTTTCACCACAACCATGTGTAGAGAATTCGTGCCTAAATCAATGGCAGCTAGGATTCGATCTCGGTCGTCTGTGAGTTCAGATCCGCTCACCAAAGGCATTGATGTGACCATAATTAGTCTCTAAAAAGCTACTGCTTTTAATTTTAAACCGAGGGCGGATCTATGTTACAAAATATTGTGAAGATTCAATTCAATTCTTTTGATTCAACCTGCCATGCTCACCCCATCTAATTCCCCTGAACCCACTTGGCAAACGATTATTCGGCTATTGCGATGGGATAAACCCGCCGGACGTCTGATTTTGATGATTCCGGCATTATGGGCAATTTTCTTGGCAACCCATGGCACACCACCGGTGAGCCTAATTTTAATTATTGTCTTTGGGACTTTGGCGACCAGTGCGGGGGGCTGTGTGGTCAATGATTTATGGGATAGGGATATTGACCCCCAAGTAGAACGCACCCGCACCCGTCCCCTGGCTTCCCGGGCGTTGACCGTAAAAACGGCAATTGCGATCGCTTTGATTTCCTTTGCCTGTGCGGCGGGACTGGCGGTTTATTTAAACCCCTTGAGTTTTGGCCTATCGGTAGCAGCAGTTCCGGTAATTATTGGTTATCCTTTGGCAAAACGAGTATTTCCGGTGCCGCAATTAATATTATCAATTGCTTGGGGTTTTGCCGTTTTAATTAGTTGGACGGCGGCGGTGGGAACTTTACAGACATCTACTTGGTTTTTATGGGGAGCAACGGTATTATGGACATTAGGATTTGATACGGTTTATGCCATGAGCGATCGGGAAGATGATCAACGGTTGGGTGTCAATTCCAGTGCTATTTTTTTCGGAGATAAATCGGCGAATGCCGTAGGGATTTTATTTTTAGGGACGGGAATATTATTGGGAATTTTAGGCTGGAATCTTCAGTTAAAGTGGGAATATTGGTTAACTCTAGTCCTTTCTATTATACTATGGTCTAGGCAATATTTTCAACTTCTAAATCCCGATCTTCCCAAACCTATTTATGCTAAAATTTTTCAGAATAATGTGGGAATTGGTTTTATTTTATTAGGGGGAATGATTAGTGGGTTTTTACTGTAGAAACTGATCTATAATAATCTGTAGGGGCAGGTTCATTAAAAATCCATGCTTCCCACCAATAAACTTTCTAAACTTGCCCAACTTACTGGGATCTTGAGCAGGGGCAAGGCTAATTTAACCACAAAGATACAAAGACACAAAGAATATCAATAAGCTGTTAAGCAGCTAAATAAGTGGGATGAAGCGAATGTTGGGTTTAAATGCGCGCAGCTTATAGACCCAAAAAATTCCTAATTTTACTCAATATTCCCCTAGTAGACTTTGAAGGTTGACTGTGTAAATTAATTTCATAATTAATATTATTCTTTTTCTCAGTTTGTTTTAAATCCAATTCTGCTAAACATTTCAAGATTGCTTGAGTATTTTGAGGGCGATTTGCCACAAAAGGAGCCATTAAATAATCAATGAAGGCAGCCAATTGATCAGAAACATTGGGCGCGCCTTTTCGCCATAACAACTTTCCAGTTCGAGGATTTTCTGGATAAGCAGTGGGAGGTTTTCCGGTTAGTAAATAAACAAAGGTTCGTCCCAGGGCAAAAAAATCAGATTGAGGGACGGGTTTCCCCATCCATTTTAGAGTTAGAGGACATCCAGGGGAAATAGCCCCTGTTACGCTTTCCATCTTAATAAAGGTGTCTCTCTCTGAAAGTTCTTCCTCTATAGCTCCAAAATCAATTAATACTAACTGTCCATTGGGTTTCCTGATAATATTTTGAGGCTTAATATCCCGATGGAAGTATTGCAAATTATGGACTTGCTCCAATATCTCAGTCAGTTGTTTTAGCCATTCCAAAGCGAGTTCTTGACTGATGGGTTCTTTTTTTCGCTCCTTCATCCAGTCTTGTAAATTTTGCCCTTCAATTTTCTCCATCACCAAACAGTGGAGATTTTCGCAGCTTCCCCTGGGAAAATAGGTAAAATATCCATCAGGATCAACTTTAGGAAGTCCAGGATAGTTGATTTGACTCAAAACTTCTGCTTGTTGTTTCAACAAAGCGACTCCTTTAGGATTGTTTTTTAATAAAACTTTTAGAACCTTACATTTTCCTTGATCATCAATTTCAAATGTTTTGATAAAATCTCCTCCTCCAAGTTGTTTGATCACACGATACCGCCCTTCCAGCAAAAGATTAGAGCCACATTGACAACAAGTAGATTGATTCTCGTTTGCTGAATCTGTTGGGTTAGGACATTTAGGATTAAGGCAATAACTCATAATGAGAAAACCTCAAGCGAGATGACTAAATTAATTATACTCTGGCAAATTTATTATTAATGTTCTGGAGATTGTTCTATTTAAGTTATTTTCTTCAAACTGTATAAGATGATTATATCACTCCCCACTTAAAAGGTTTTTGTGGTTTTATTTATTCCCAATATAATCTCTGGCTCTATGTTAACTTTGTCTTATCATTTTCTCAATATCGTTTTGTTTTTTAAAAGATTGTCAGGAAATCTTGATATTTTATTGAAAATTACTCTCAAATAGTTGACGAGATGATCGGGGTTCTGGTACTATGTTGAAAACATCGCTCAAGGGCTTATTGTGTCTATTCGGCAAAATTAAGGCCAAAACCCTGATTATTTCGTCAAATATCTTGATTTCCTGACGAAATTGCCGCCTGCTGATGCACGAGTTTTTGAGGAAAAAGGCTCAACCCCAAAGGGCTATCTTGACAAAATTGCTAATTTGTGATTTAGGGTAAAATAGCGATCGCGATCACAATATGGTTTTTCTATAATAAGTAAAAGTAGTAATAATTTTTCAGTAAGAATAAAACCCTGTTATTCTAGTAGGGTATAACATTTTAAACCCATGTCATTTTCTGAACCTTCCATAGAAACCAGTATCACGCCCAAATCCTCTGGAAAAGATGCAGGTTTAGCTCCATTAGTGTTGACCTTGGTGGAACTAATTCGACAGTTAATGGAAGCGCAAGTCATCCGGAGGATGGAAGGAAATACTCTCACTGAGGAGGAATTAGATCGGGCGGCGGAGAGTTTACGCCAATTAGAAATTCAGGTATTAAAACTCTGTGAAATCTTTGAAATAGATCCGGCGGACTTGAATATTGAATTATCGGAATTTGGAACATTATTACCCAAATCAGGAACTTATTATCCTGGGGAAACTACCCAAAACCCTTCAATTTTGGAATTATTAGATCGGTTAATGAATACGGGAATTGTGGTTGAGGGAAGTGTAGATTTAGGGTTAGCGCAACTGAACTTAATTCATGCCAAACTGAGATTAGTCTTAACCTCCAAACCCATCTAACTATTGTATCGTTTCCCCCAGTTTTGCTTCTATATTGGAGACTTTGACTTTAAGGTTTATAATAGATATTGGTGCGATCGCTTATACACCCGACGGGTTTAATTAATAGGGTTTAATTATGGGAAATGGTTTATATTTATACGGAATTTTACCGACCAACCGAGTCCGACCTTTAGCCTTACATGGGTTAGACAAACAACCCATACAAACCCATCCCGTTGATGAGTTTAGCTTTTTATATTCCGAGACTCAACAAGAACGTTATTTAGCCAGTCGGCGAAACCTATTAGGCCATGAAGATGTATTAGAAAAGGTGATGCAACATGGCTATAGAACAGTTTTACCGTTGCAATTTGGATTAATTGTTAAAGATTGGGAAAATGTCAAAGCACAACTAATTATTCCCTATCAAGATCGGTTAAAAGAATTATTTCATAAATTAGAAGGAAAACGGGAAGTAGGGGTAAAAATCTTTTGGGAAGAAACCGAAGAATTAAACCTATTAATGACCGAAAATCAGGAATTAAGGGAAAAACGGGATAGCCTAGAAGGTAAACGTCTGAGTATGGATGAAGTCATTCGTATTGGTCAGGAAATTGAACGAGCAATGCAACATCGTCAACAGGAAATTATCGATAAATTTCAAGAAATATTAAACCCCCTAGCCGCAGAAATTGTTGAAAACGATAATTTAACCATTGCTATGATCTATAACGCTGCCTATTTAATTCCTTGGGATACGGAACCCCAATTTGGTGATAAAATAGAAGAACTAGATCACCATTTTAATAACCGCCTGCGAATTCGCTATAATAACTTTACAGCCGCGTTTAATTTTGCCCAACTCAACCCTTAATTTAGAGGCGTTATGGTATTACGATTATTACTCTCTCCGATCACAGCCCCCTTTGAAGGTGTAATCTGGATTGGGGAACAACTCCTAGAACGGGCGGAAGCCGAACTTGATGACAAAGAAAACTTAGGAAAGCGGTTATTAGCGCTCCAGTTAGCCTTTGATATGGGGGATATTGCCGAAGAAGACTTTGAAGTTCAAGAAGAAGAATTATTGCTACAAATTCAAGATTTAGAAGATGAAGCCAACCGAGAAGAAAATGAAATAGATTAAGCGCATCAAATCAAAACTCTCCTCTCCTCCTTCGTGTCTTAGTGTCTTCTTAAATGATTAAATTCCATCCCACTAATAGTCTAAAGTAAAAGTTGAAACTGAACCGGGTTTAGGTTTAGTAGGAGTGGGAGTCGGAGGTTGGGTCGTTTTGGTTTCTGGGGGTTTGGGTTGAGCAATTTGTTTAACGTCGGTTTCTAACCCTTGAATTTGAGTTTCAATCTGTTCTAAACGTTGAGTAACGGTTTCAAAGCGTTGTCCTAAACTTTCTAACTCCTCTTGTAAGCGTTTTTTCTCCACCGCTAATTGATATAAACTCCGGTAGAGCGTCGCTTCGGTTTTTCTGCGAGGCATGGTGCTAATTTTGGGTAAAATAGCAGGTTGAGAACGGAAAGGACGCATAATAATTTGGGTATAACTACGACATTATTGTAACAATGGAATTTGTAGGATTCCTAAACTTTATTTTTCTTCATTAACTCACTAATTTTACTAATTTTTTTGTTAGACTTTTGGGGAGAAAACCGTTTAGTTTCCGCCGAATAACTCCAACAGATGGCATCCGGGTCACGTTGATAACTCCAGGCAGGAAATTCTGCTTTGGTCTTCCACTTGCTGAGGGTAGTCGGATGCACCCCTAACCGTTGGGCGAGTTCCGACTGATTCAGGGTTTCGGGTAAAACAGAACCAGAAGCCGCGTTGACGGGGAATAAAACCACGGAATTAGGGTTTTCTTTTTCCGGTTTAGGAATAGCCGGGAGAGGGTCTGCAACGGTCTGAGACGGTTGGGCGGTGGGAAAATAGTAAATCATCCCCCCCACGTCGGTAATTTCATATTGGGCGGCAAATTCCGTAGCCCGTTGGTCGAGATATTCCTGTACTTTCGTCCCCGACTGTTGGGTGTGCATGGCTAAATCTAAGGCCGTAATTCGTCCTTGATTTTCCCGAATTAACCGATAAAATACCTCATCCAAGGTGGCTAACTGATTTTGTTGACGCTGTTGATAATATTTCCATATCCGCCAAGACCCCCATCCCCCAACCGTTAGAATGGCTAAGGGGAATGCTTTCTGGAGGATAAACAAAACCACCGCCACGGGAAGGAGAAGCGTCAGATATCCCCGTTCAGGCGGGTTGATTTTTGGGTTTGAGTCTGACATGGATAGGAGGTGAGCAAAAGTGATATCTTCAATATTGACTAAAAAGTCTATTTTTGCAAGGTGGGCGTCGATAACCGTAACCCCTACCATTAGTTATCTATTATTAGCAAAGACTATACTGTTAAGTAACCCTCTTCAAAAATAATTTAACCTTTAGTATAACTTAACCTGTAGTATGATAAGGTTTTAAAATGACTCATAACACTCGTCGCCATTTCCTCAAATTTGCCAGTTCAGCACTAGCAACTCTGGGAATTAATCAATTCCTATTCCAACAAAAAGCTGAACAAGCTGGCAAAGTCCTCGCCCAAAGTACCCCCCGCAAATTAGCTTTATTAGTAGGGATAAATCAATATCCTTTCAACCCCCTAGAAGGATGCGTCAACGACCTGGATTTACAACGCTATTTGTTAATTCATCGTTTCGGGTTTAATCCTAAAGATATTTATATTTTACCCGAAACAGAAGCCACCCGGACAGGAATTTTAACCGCCTTTGAAGAACATTTAATTAAACAAGCCAAACCCGGAGATATTGTGGTTTATCACTATTCTGGGCATGGTTCTCGGATTTTTGATCCTGACCCAATTATAACCCGATTAGGAGATATACAAGGATTAAATGGAACCTTTGTTCCTATTAATAGTGACTTCTCCACCGGATATGCTGAAGTTGGGGGAGTTGTCCAAGATATTATGGGACATACCTTATTTTTATTAATGTCAGCCCTGAAAACCGAAAATGTGACGGTGGTTTTAGATAGTTGTTTTTCCGGTGGAGCAACCCGAGGAGTCCGGGTGCGTTCCAGGGATGGAGGTGAAAATATTTTAGTTTCTTCTGATGAAAAAAACTATCAGCAACAGTGGTTATCTCGATTAAATTTATCTCCCGAACAATTTGTTAAAGGCTATCAAACCGGGGTAGCTAAAGGGGTCGTATTAGCAGCAAGTTCCCCAAACCAACTGGCACGGGAAGCAAATATAAATGGCTTTAAATGCGGTCTATTTAGTTATTTACTAACTTATTATCTCTGGCAGGAAGACAACAATATTGAACGAGTATTTCAAAACATTCTCCCAGAAATTCCTGAAAAATTTAACCAAGTTCCCCGTTATGAAGTTAAAGTGGGGAGTGGGTATCAACAACAACTGCCCTATTTTATTAATTCTCCCAAATCTCCCGCCCAAGCAGTTGTAACGGCAGTCAGTGGGGAAACCGCTCAATTATGGTTAGGAGGAGTTGATTTAAGAAAAGTGACAACGGGAACAATATTTACTGCTATTAATGGTACAGGAAAAGTGAAAATCATTTCCCGTGATGGGTTAGTAGGACAGGCAAAGATTGAGCAACCCGTAACCGTAGGAACCCCCTTGCATTTGATCAGTTAAGAGGAATATTAATATGTTAGAAAAAACCGGATCAAGTGAGACAGCAGCGAATATTCTTAAGGTTTCCCATGCTCATTTATTGCAACTATTAGAAGCAGGAGTTATTTCTTATGTAGCGATTAATTCAGAAATAAAAATTCCCTTACAGGATTTAATGGATTACAAAATAAAACGAGATGAAGCCAGGGAAAAACTGTTAGACGAAATTATGGAAATCAGTCAAGAAGCAGGTTTTTATGAGTAAAGCAGATATTTTAGCAATTGACCTAAAAGTTTCTTCAAGTTTGTTATAATTGTTGTGATTGACAACGTAAATCAGCAGTGACTCGATAATTTATAATTTAAAATATAATAGGCAATAACCATGACTCAAGAAATGCGTCAAGAAATTGTTACCTTAGCCAGAGAATTACCTGATGAACTGTTAGCAGAAGCCCTGGTCTTTTTGCATTCTCTCGCCGAAAAAGCACAAAATAATCACTCCGATAATTCCTCAACTATTGGTAAACCCGAATTTGACAAAGCAATAGCAGCTTATCAAGTGATTAGCGAAAAGTATAAAAATGCGTTAAGGGAATTAGCCCAGTGAATGAACCCTTATGGATTTTTGAAGAAATTGTTCGAGTTATTCATCAGGATCAAATTCAGCAGCATGGTGGTAGTTTAGGTATCAGGGACGAAAATCTCCTTTCTGCAAGTTTAGCTAGACCCAGACATTTATTTGCTTACGGTCAACCTGATTTATTTGACCTGGCTGCCGCTTATGGTTATGGTTTGGCTAAAAACCATCCGTTTATTGATGGTAATAAACGCACAGCTTTTGCAGTAATGGCAACTTTTTTGTTGGTGAATAGCTATTTATTAGAAGTTCCAGAAATCGAGGTGGTGCAAATCATGGAAGGGTTAGCAACTGACCAAGAAAATCAAGAATCTTTAGCCCAATGGTTAAGGAAAAATTCTGTATTAGAATTGATGTAAATTCAAATTAGGGGAATGGGTAAAAAAATGGAAATAAAAACAAGTCAGAACAAATTAGTTTTTGCGTTCCTCAAAGGCGTTTCCGTATCAGGAATTATCGGTGTCGCCTTGCTATCGGAGTCAGGGATGGCGACACCCAAACCCTTAGAAACAGGGTTTCTTCTAACTATATCTAATCACCAAGCCACTGAACTCAATAAACCCGGTTTCTTACCCCAAACCCTCATCGCCCAAAATAGCAGCAACCCCGAAGCGGATAGACTTTCTCAAGAGGGACTACAACTATTTCAGCAAGGAACAGCAGAATCATTACGGGCTGCTTTAGAAAAGTGGGAAGCCGCTCGCCAACTCTATCACGCCGCTGGGGATAAAGCAGGGGGTTTTCATTTTCCCAAATGCGATCGCTATCTTCAAAAAAAATTATCAATTTTTCCGATCAAATTCTCTCTAATTTTCATCAGATAAGTGGGAAATATTAAGAATGAACAATTTTCATATTTATTAACAGCAAAAGATAGCCATTGTCTTGATTAATAAGACTTTATGACTATTTATTATTAAATATTTTGAATGTTTTTTTAGAAAAATAGTTTTAAAAACTTAATTAATTCAGGCGATCGCTAAAATCTTTTCCCAATTATTTCCCAACCATGACTGTCCCTCTTTTATTGAGCTAAAACCCAAACTTCTGTATATATTCAAAATTAATGTTACTAATAACGAGAATTTTCCGGCTACGTCTATGCCTTTTATTCTTGATTTATCTTCATTAAAATTCACATCTTTGACCCAATGTACTTGATTTTCAATTAACCAATGTGCTTTAATTTTTTCTGCAAATGTTTTCGCACTTAATTTCTGACTACTAATATAATATAAAGTCTCATTATATTCTTGATCACCCCGAAAACCCGTTCTTTCTACCTGAATAAAACTTTGAAGATGAGGATAATTTTTATGGTTGACATTTTGGCTATCAAATACTGATACTTTTCTGCTAATATTTCGCCCATGACTGACATCTTTTTCTTCATATACCGTTAAAGGTTTTTCGATTTCTGCTAAAATCTTGATCCGATTGTGCAATTTAATTTGATTCCCTTTTACCGTAATTAAATAATTATTTTTGCTCTCAATTATTGCCTGAGTTGTTTCCTTACTACAATGGAGAGCATCGAGGGTAAATACTTTATTTAATAACCCGCATTTTTCTATCATAGACAGAACTTTAGCGTTTTCAGAACTTTGTTTACTTTCAAAACTTTCCGATTTAATTACTAACTTTGTTTCTTGACTAAACCAAGATACCATAATTAACATATTTTGTTTCTGATTTTCATAGTTAGTCAGGGTGTTTTTTAAAGATTTTCCATCGATCGCAATCCAATCAACGCCTTCTTGTTGCCAATAATATTCCTGGACTATTGACTGAAAAACCAACTGAATTTCTATTGAATTTATTCCGAGCATTACTCGTCTTATGGTACTATAAGACGGCAATTTTTTAGTGTTAGTTTCTAATAATTTAATTAGCTTATTTTCTTCATTTTTTCTAAAATTATCTATTTGCTTATAAGTAACATTGCCAGTTAGCAGTGCTAAAACAATGATAGTCAACACTACCCATAATTCATGTCTTTTACCACGATTTTTCCGAAAATCCTTGACTAACTTCAGTTGTTCGATTATACTGTTTAACATAGTTTTTTAAAATCAAATAAAAGTGATCTTTCTTTGATTTTACCAAAAAAAGATCACTTTTATTTTCTTTTTTACCCCCGACAATGAAAACACCCTGGGGGATAAAGGGGGGGAAGCCATTACTCTCAACGATATTGGCTATGTGTACTCCTCCCTGGGAGAAAAGCAGCAAGCCCTAGACTACTACAACCAAGCCTTACCCCTATTACGGGCTGTGGGGAATAGAGGCGGGGAAGCCAATACTCTCAACAATATTGGCTATGTGTACGACTCCCTGGGAGAAAAGCAGCAAGCCCTAGACTACTACAACCAAGCCTTACCCCTATCACGGGGAGTGGGGGAAGCCACTACTCTCAACCCCCTATTACGGGTAGTGGGGAATAGAGGGGTGGAAGCCACTACTCTCAACAATATTGGCCTTGTGTACGACTCCCTGGGAGAAAAGCAGAAAGCCCTAGAATACTTGAACCAAGCTTTACCCCTATTTCGGGCAGTGGGGGATAGAGGGGGGGAAGCCACTACTCTCAACAATATTGGCCTTGTGTACGACTCCCTGGGAGAAAAGCAGCAAGCCCTAGACTACTACAACCAAGCCTTACCCCTATTACGGGCAGTGGGGGATAGAGCAGGGTGTTTTCATTGTCGGGGGTAAAAAAGAAAATAAAAGTGATCTTTTTTTGGTAAAATCAAAGAAAGATCACTTTTATTTGATTTTAAAAAACTATGTTAAACAGTATAATCGAACAACTGAAGTTAGTCAAGGATTTTCGGAAAAATCGTGGTAAAAGACATGAATTATGGGTAGTGTTGACTATCATTGTTTTAGCACTGCTAACTGGCAATGTTACTTATAAGCAAATAGATAATTTTAGAAAAAATGAAGAAAATAAGCTAATTAAATTATTAGAAACTAACACTAAAAAATTGCCGTCTTATAGTACCATAAGACGAGTAATGCTCGGAATAAATTCAATAGAAATTCAGTTGGTTTTTCAGTCAATAGTCCAGGAATATTATTGGCAACAAGAAGGCGTTGATTGGATTGCGATCGATGGAAAATCTTTAAAAAACACCCTGACTAACTATGAAAATCAGAAACAAAATATGTTAATTATGGTATCTTGGTTTAGTCAAGAAACAAAGTTAGTAATTAAATCGGAAAGTTTTGAAAGTAAACAAAGTTCTGAAAACGCTAAAGTTCTGTCTATGATAGAAAAATGCGGGTTATTAAATAAAGTATTTACCCTCGATGCTCTCCATTGTAGTAAGGAAACAACTCAGGCAATAATTGAGAGCAAAAATAATTATTTAATTACGGTAAAAGGGAATCAAATTAAATTGCACAATCGGATCAAGATTTTAGCAGAAATCGAAAAACCTTTAACGGTATATGAAGAAAAAGATGTCAGTCATGGGCGAAATATTAGCAGAAAAGTATCAGTATTTGATAGCCAAAATGTCAACCATAAAAATTATCCTCATCTTCAAAGTTTTATTCAGGTAGAAAGAACGGGTTTTCGGGGTGATCAAGAATATAATGAGACTTTATATTATATTAGTAGTCAGAAATTAAGTGCGAAAACATTTGCAGAAAAAATTAAAGCACATTGGTTAATTGAAAATCAAGTACATTGGGTCAAAGATGTGAATTTTAATGAAGATAAATCAAGAATAAAAGGCATAGACGTAGCCGGAAAATTCTCGTTATTAGTAACATTAATTTTGAATATATACAGAAGTTTGGGTTTTAGCTCAATAAAAGAGGGACAGTCATGGTTGGGAAATAATTGGGAAAAGATTTTAGCGATCGCCTGAATTAATTAAGTTTTTAAAACTATTTTTCTAAAAAAACATTCAAAATATTTAATAATAAATAGTCATAAAGTCTTATTAATCAAGACAATGGCTATCTTTTGCTGTTAATAAATATGAAAATTGTTCATTCTTAATATTTCCCACTTATCTGATGAAAATTAGAGAGAATTTGATCGGAAAAATTGATAATTTTTTTTGAAGATAGCGATCGCATTTGGGAAAATGAAAACCCCCTGGGGGGATAGAGGGGGGGAAGCTGGTACTCTCCACAATATTGGCAAGGTGTACGACGACCTGGGGGAAAAGCAGCAAGCCCTAGACTACTACAACCAAGCTTTACCCCCAACACGAGCGGTGGGGGATAGAGGGGGGGAAGCCACTACTCTCAACAATATTGGCGCTGTGTACAACTCCCTGGGGGAAAAGCAGCAAGCCCTAGACTACTACAACCAAGCCTTACCCCTATCACGGGCAGTGGGGGATAGAGGGGGGGAAGCCACTACTCTCAACAATATTGGCCTGGTGTACAACTCCCTGGGGGAAAAACAGAAAGCCTTGGAATTCTACAACCAAGCTTTACCCCCAACACGAGCGGTGGGGGATAGAGGAGGGGAAGCCACCACTCTCAACAATATTGGCAGTGTGTACGACTCCCTGGGAGAAAAGCAGCAAGCCCTAGACTACTACAACCAAGCCTTACCCCTATATCGGGCAGTGGGGGATAGAGGGGGGGAAGCCACTTCTCTCTTTAATTTTGCCTACCTCAAACGCAGTCAAAACAACCTCACCGCAGCCCTGACTGACATAGAAGCCGCCATTACCATTATTGAAGACCTCCGCACCAAAATTGGTTCTCAACAACTGCGTCAATCCTATTTTGCCACTGTTCAGAGTTATTACCAATTCTACATCGACCTATTAATGCAACTGCATCAACAAAACCCCTCCCAAGGATATGATGCCAAAGCCCTCCACACCAGCGAACGCAGTCGCGCTCGAAGTCTTGTAGAACTCCTCACCGAAGCGGGTGCTAATATCCGCCAAGGTGCTGACCCCAAACTATTAGAACAAGAACAGAATTTACAACAGCAACTCAACACCGTAGAACGTCGCAAACAGGAACTCTTAAGCGCTGAATATACCCAACAACAACTCGATGAAATTAAACAACAATCTCAATCTTTACTCAATCAACTCGACGAATTAGAAGCTAAAATTCGCCTTACCAGTCCCCGTTATGCTAACCTCAAATATCCCCAGCCTCTCACCCTACAACAAATCCAAGAAAAAGTCCTTGATGATGATACCCTACTATTACAATATTCCTTGGGAGAAGACCGCAGTTATCTCTGGGCTGTGACTAAAAATAGCATCACCAGCTATGTTTTACCGAAACAAAGTGAAATAGAAGAAATTGCCAAACCTTGGCGAGAGATTAATGAATCTACTTCCGTAGAAAGTGGACTTCCCCTCAGTGAAATATTACTAAAACCCGTAGCTTCTCAACTAGGAAATAAACGTTTATTAATTGTTGGGGATGGGGTATTACAATATATTCCCTTTGCCGCCTTACCCATCCCTTCTCAACCGAATACACCCCTTTTAGTAGAGCATGAAATTGTTACCGCTCCCTCAACTTCAACCATTGCTATTCAACGGGAACAACTACAAAATCGCCCAACGGTAGCCAAAACTGTCGCAGTATTAGCCGACCCCGTTTTCAGCCTTAATGACTCTCGCGTTACTAGAAATGCACCCCAACAAAACCCGCAAACCCTCAACCAGTCAGCCCTGACTCGTGCGGCGCGTGATTTAGGTATTGGGGAAGGGCCCCAAGTTTATAGCCGTCTGGAGTATACCCGCACCGAAGCCGAGAAAATTCTAGCCTTAGTTCCCGAAAATCAAAGGTTACAAGCCCTAGACTTTCAAGCCTCCCTAGAAGAAGCCAAAAATCCCAATTTATCCGAATATCAAATAGTTCATTTTGCTACTCATGGTTTACTGGATTCTGTTAATCCTGAACTATCGGGAGTGGTGTTTTCCTTATTTAATCAACAAGGACAAGCTGAGGATGGGTTTTTGCGTCTCCACGATATTTTTAACTTAAATTTACCTGCGGAATTAGTGGTATTAAGTGCTTGTCAAACGGGCTTAGGGAAAGAGACGAAAGGCGAAGGTTTAGTGGGGATGACTAGGGGATTTATGTATGCAGGGGCGCGGCGGGTTGTTGTTAGTTTATGGAGTGTTAATGATGCGTCAACTTCTGAGTTAATGACTCGATTTTATCAGCCGATATTGAAGGGGGGTAAAAATCCCATTATCGCCTTAAGAGAGGCTCAGTTAGAGATGTGGAAATCTGAACAATGGCAGTCTCCTTATTATTGGGCGGCGTTTACCGTTCAAGGAGATTGGCGGTAGAGTGTTAACCTGCACTCAGTTCCTAGAAACCGGGTTTCTGCATTAGATTGATTGTAGGAAATCAAGATATCTTGAGAAACCCGGTTTCTGTAATTTACAGAATACCGTCTTTTTTCGCCATTGACGTCATTAAATCAACAACGCGACAGGAATAACCCCATTCATTGTCATACCAAGCCACAATCTTAAAGAAATTAGCATTAAGTTCCATTCCGGCTTTAGCATCAAAGGTACTAGAACTCGGGTCAGTGATGAAGTCTGAAGAAACCACTTCATCTTCGGTGTAGGCTAAAACACCTTTCATCGGGCCTTCGGCCGCCGCTTTCATCGCCGCGCAGATTTCCTTATAGCTGGTGGCTTTTTCGGTGCGGAAGGTTAAGTCAACGACGGACACATTCGGAGTCGGGACTCGAAAGGCCATTCCCGTCAGTTTTCCTTTTAAGGCAGGTAACACTAAAGTTACAGCCTTAGCCGCCCCAGTAGACGATGGAATAATATTTTGGGCCGCACCCCGTCCCCCGCGCCAGTCTTTCTTACTGGGGCCATCAACGGTTGGTTGAGTGGCGGTCATGGAGTGAATAGTGGTCATTAACCCTTCCGTTAACCCAAAGCTATCGTTAATCACCTTAGCAACCGGGGCTAAACAGTTGGTGGTACAACTGGCATTAGACACGATTAAATCAGAGGCGGGGTCAAAGGTTTCGTGGTTGACTCCCACTAACAGAGTTTTAACTTTTTCCGGGTCTTTGGTGGGTGCGGAAATAATCACCCGTTTAGCCCCGGCTTCAATATGTTTGTGGGCGCCATCGTAGTCACTAAATAACCCCGTACACTCGACCACATAATCCACCGTGTCTTCCTTCCAGGGGAGTTGGGTGGGGTCTTTGATGGCCGTACAGCGAATAAAATGCCCATCGACAATAATGCCATCTTCCTTGGCTTCCACCACCCCCGGAAAGACCCCGTGGGTGGAATCATATTTGAACAAATAGGCTAAGTTATCGGGAGGAACGAGATCATTAATTCCCACAAACTCAATATCTGGGTTATTAATCGCTGACCGCATCACCAAACGACCAATGCGACCAAACCCATTAATTCCTACTCTTAACGCCATATTATTAACTCCTTGCGGCAAAATTTAAAGGGACTTGATGATTCAAGCCACAACTAGGGATAGACTGTAGCACAAGTCTTGATTGTTGAGCTTCTTTCTTTCTTTAATTTTAATAAAATCCGTATTTTCATTTTGATTAGATGACTTTCCAGGTTTGGCTATTTTTAGCAATTCACAAAAGTTTATCCCCAGGTTAAGGGTTTAAAACCCTGATCTTCTTACAATCAAGATTGATTTAATCGAGATGGTTTCATCGGTAAATCTCAAAAAGTTTTTTTCAATTAACGTTAAGAAACAATAAAAAACACTAATTTTTTCCCTAACAGTATTAACAAATTGATAGAAAATCTGTACTATTCAAGGGTATAGGATTGGGCTTAAATTTAAGATGAACAAACGTAAACGAATTGGCATTCTTACCAGTGGCGGAGACTGCCCGGGTCTCAATGCCGTGATTCGGGCTGTTGTCAATCATGCCACATCTGAATATAACTGGGAAGTCCGAGGCATTCCCTATGCCACTCAGGGGCTGATTGAACGAAAAAGTGTAGTATTAAATTCCTATGGTTTAGAGCGACACGGCACCGACCCCTTGTTAAGTATGGGGGGAACCATTTTAGGGTCGATTAACAAGGGAGATACCGAAGGCAATACAGACGAACTTATTCAGGGATATTATGATTTAGGACTTGATGCTTTGATCGCCATTGGCGGGGATGGTAGCCTAGCAATTTTGCAGAAACTCGCCGAAAAAGGCAATTGGAATTTAGTCGCCGTCCCCAAAACCATTGACAATGATGTGGCCCATACGGAGTTATCCGTGGGGTTTAACTCCGCCGTCACCACTATTTTAGACTGTTTAGATCGGTTGAGTTATACCGCCGCCAGCCACGACCGGGTGATGGTGGTGGAGGTGATGGGACGGACAACCGGACATTTAGCCCTATATTCGGGCATTGTTGGGGGGGCTGATGCTATTTTAATCCCAGAAATTCCCTATTCGATTAAAACCCTCTGTAGACGCATTCGCGAGTTACGCAATCTCTGGGGACGGAAATTTGCCATTGTGGTAGTCGCTGAAGGAGCAAAAACCGCCGATGGGGAGAGTCGCTACTATAAAGACGCCCTGGGAGAAGTCCGACTGCGGGGTATTGGGGAATATGTGGCCACGGAAATCGAAAAAAATCTGGGGGTGGAAGCCCGAGTTACCGTCCTGGGCCATGTTCAACGGGGTGGGGCTCCTTCGGCTTTAGATCGACTCATTGGCACAGCCTTTGGCAAGGTAGCCGTGGATTTAATTGATCAGGAAACCTACGGGGTGATGGTGGCTTGGCATAATAATGCCGTCACGACTATTCCCTTAGCTCAGGTGTTTGCCGATAGTCCCCTACTGGTTGACCCCCAGGGATTTTGGGTGGAAACCGCTAGATCCCTGGGAATTTATCTGGGAGAAGAACTCGATTGTGAAAATATCACTCCGATAAACCCGGATATTAATGGTTTAAAACCTGCTTCTTTAGAAACGATCACTCAGATTAATTAGGTTTGAACAGGGTGTTTGAACCGACGGAGGCGATCGGAATAACTTTTGAGCAGTTCTAAGGCAAACATGGGGGTTTGCTGAACGGCAAACAGAAATCGAGATTTATCCATGGTGGCTAAAAGACAATCCGTTTTAGCGATCGCCGTAGATGCTCGTGTTCGGTCGGGTTGAATCAGCGCTCCTTCCCCAAACACATCGCCAGCAATCAGAGTTTCCACCACTTTCCCATTCACCCATAACTGGATTTCCCCTTCAAGAATGCCATACAAAACCTCTCCGGTTTTGCCCTCCTCAAAAATCACTTGATTGGCCAGATAGGTTTGTTCTGGCTGTTTTTTAAACAGTTTTACGGTTTCGACGGGCTGTAACATAGTTTTATTCAGTTGAAATATGCGCTCTGGGATCAATCCTAGGGCAAAATAGAAAAAGAAAGATAGGGTGATATAGCGATCGCACCCTACAACTAGGACAGAAACTAATACTCAAACCCCAAGGTTAAAATCTTTTCTTCCCCATTACCCATTACCCATTCCCCGCTCTATTTGTATCTCATGCCTAACACTGTTACTGTAACCGTTCCCGCCACAACCGCTAACTTGGGGCCAGGATTTGATTGTATTGGAGCAGCCCTCACTCTTTATAACACGCTCCGGTTTTCTAATTTAAAAAACACCTCAACTGAGACTCTAAAAATTACGGTTCAGGGCACAGAAGCCGCGGCCGTCCAAACCGATGAGAGTAACCTAGCCTATCAAGCCTTTATTCGGGTTTATCAGCACCTGGGTCAAACCCCGCCCCCGGTTCAAATAGAAATTGATTTGGGCATTCCCTTGGCCCGGGGTTTAGGCAGTTCCGCCACGGCCATTGTCGGGGGAATACTAGGGGCAAATACCTTAGCGGGAAATCCCTTGACCCAGGGGGATATCTTGCAATTGGCGATTGAAATGGAAGGACACCCGGACAATGTGGTTCCCGCCCTGTTAGGCAATTGTCAATTATCCGTATCCCGAGGAGAACATGGTACTGGCTGGGAAATTTGCCCCATTCCCTGGCATTCTGATCTAGTTCCAGTCCTGGCGATTCCTGATTTTGAATTATCGACCGCAGAAGCCCGAAAAGTTCTCCCCCAAACCTATAGTCGGGGGGATGCAATTTTTAATACCGCCCATCTGGGATTATTAATTCGAGGGTTAGAAACCCGTAACCCCGACTGGTTAAGGGTAGCCCTCCAGGACAAAATTCATCAGCCCTATCGGAAATCCTTAATTAAAGGGTTTGAAGCCGTCCGCAGTGCAGCATTACAGGCCGGGGCTTTTGAATTAGTGATTAGTGGGGCCGGGCCGACGTTATTAGCCTTAACCGATGGCATTTCCGCCTCTAGGGTAGCCGAAGCCATAACGACCGCCTGGAAACAAGAGGGAGTTAACCCAGAGGTTAAGGTTTTACAACTAGATACTCAAGGAGCGACGACGATCAATATTATAACTCTTGCAAAATAATTTTATGGTATTATGGTGAGTTTTGCTCAATTTCATAAAATCCCAGAGACTAACCATTCTTCACAAACTTTTGCTAAAAACTCCATAAAATGGTAAAAATTGAAAGTGAATTAAGACAATAACTCGGCGATGAACACTCAATTTTATCTAAATTTGAAACCTCCTGAATTTAAACGGAGATTTGGTGTCAAGATTCAAACCTTTCAAGCAATGGTTAATGCCATAGAGCAGTTCAGGTTAGAACATCCTAAAGATAGGAGAGGACGTCACACCCGCCTGACTCTCCAAGAGCAAGTTTTAGTAGCCTTGGAGTATTGGCGAGAATACAGAACATATTTTCATATTGGGACAAATTGGGGAGTATCAGAATCAACTATTTGCCGAATTGTTGCTAATATTGAATCAACTTTAATGAAAACAGGAAAGTTTCGGATTCCGGGAAAGAAAGCATTAATTCAAGATTCTGGCTACCCCGAAATCGTAGTGATGGATGTCACGGAAACGGCTATTGAAAGACCGAAAAAAAAACAGAAAAAATGTTACTCAGGAAAGAAAAAACATCACACGCTCAAAATTCAGTTAGTAATTGAGCCAGAAACTAAACAGATTATTTGTACAGATTTTGGACAAGGACATTGCCACGATTTCAGCTTATTCAAAAAAAGCAAAATTCATTTTCACCCCCAAACTGATAGTTTACAAGATAGTGGCTATCAAGGGATTAAGGATTATCACTTGAATAGCTATGTACCCAAAAAGAAACCCAAAAATGGCAATCTTTCGGTCTTAGAAAAAGACTATAATCAAGCTTTGGCTCATCAACGAATTGTGATTGAACACGTTAATCGGAGCCTCAAAATTTTCAGGATCTTATCGAGTCGTTATCGAAATCGTCGTCGCCGTTATGGTCTTCGTTGTAATTTGTTGTCAGCCATTTATAATTATGAGTTGACACTCTTAGTCTGAAAGTGAAAGTTGGGCATTATAGCATAGATTTTTTTTGCAAGAGGTCTAATCTTTCCAGGAATTTGCTACTTTCTCCATATAAACTATCCGCCAGTACCAGTTCAACATTAAAGCCTTCATCAATTAATTCTTTGATATAATCTTAGGCTTCTTAATTTATTCACTGACCATTCGGAATTGGCTAGAAAATGATGTAATGACTGGGCAGATTTTATACTGACCACTTTAGCAATTTCTGGTAAGGATTTTCTTTTGATCGGTGAAATTATTCCTAAGTGTAAATATTTGAAGCATTCATAATTTCTGACTTCTTGAAATAAGTCTTTATACTCGGCACAATATTCGTCTATGATGGCAACTGTTGGCTGAGCCTCTCTTGCCAAATGCTTCAGGATTTGTATTTCTACATCCATTGCCACACCTACTTTGTAGAGTTTGATCTTTTGATTCTTCTATTCATTATACTCGGAGACTGACAAAAGAGGGTTAAGAGGAAGAAGAAGAAAAAAATTGTCCCAGAGTCCCCCTTCACTGATGACTGATAACTGATGACTGATAACTGATCAATGCTTCTCCCAAATTCCGATAAAACCATAAATGAATAGGTTCTCCTTGCAATTCTATCCCTTTTTGATAACAATTAATTGCTTCTTTTAAATAGCCTTGACGATGTAATTGTTGTCCTAGATCCTGATAAATTTCAGGATCGGTAGGACTATTTTTCTGTGTTTCCCGATAGCGAGAAAGGGGATCTAAGTTAACTGCCTTTTTTTTTTTGAAATCACACGACCCATGGCTTCATAGGCTAAATCAAAATCCGGTTTTAGGTTAATTGCTTTTTGCAAATAGGCGAGAGCATCTTGATAGTTTTCTTTCTGTTCTAAGGCTTCTCCCCAATGTAAATGAATATCGGGAGAATGGGGATAAATTTCACAAGCGCGACGATAGCAACTAATGGCTTCATCCCACTTTTGGAACATAGCAAAGGTATGACCTAAAAGGTGATAAGCAACCGGAGATCCGGGGTTGAGAGTACAGGCGCGCCGGAGGGCGACAATAGCATTTTCAATGTTCCCTTGTTGTCGGAGGGTTTGTCCTAAATTTTGATAGGACTCAAAGGAATTGGGGTTAAATTCTTGGGTACGAGAATAAATGGCGATCGCTTCTTCAAATTGACGTTGTTTGTCTAAAATTTGTTGTAGGCGAACTTGAATTTCTCCCTGATTTTCAGGATTTAATTCTAAGGCTTGGCGGTAAGCGGCGATCGCTTCTTCAAATTGATAAAATCGGGCTAAATTCTGTGCTAATTGATCATATAATTCCGCCGCAGTCGGTTGTAAATGACAAGCGTGACGATAAACGGCGATCGCTTCTTCCAAGTTATAAACCTGAACTAGTGCTTTAGCCAAATTCCATTGATTTTCAACAGAATCGGGGTTAAGTTCAACACAACGACGATAAACAATTACGGCTTCTTCCCATTCATTTTGTTGAGATAAAGCCTGTCCTAACTGTTGGTAAGCCTCGACAAAATCAGGATTAAGTTCACAAGCTTGATGTAAAGCAATAATCGATTCTTCCCACTCTTTTTGGTGAATTAATGCTGTTCCTAAATGATAATAGGCTTCGGCGGAGTTGGAATTCACCTGACAGCAACGGCGGGAGAGTTTAATAATTTCTTCCCATTGTTCCTGTTGTTCTAAAATAGGTCGCAAATTCTGATAAACTTCTATCAAACTAGGATTGAGTTGATAAGCTCGGCGATAATTTTTTACCGCTTCATCGGTTTGACCTAACTGCTCTTGAAGTTTAGCCAATTCTAAATAACATTCTGACCAATAGGGATTAATTTCTAAGGCTTGATGGTAGGCGGCGATCGCTTCTGGGTGTTGATGTTGCTGGGTAAAAGCCCGTCCGAGATGGTAATAGGTTTCCCCATCCTTGGGTTTTAGGGCTAACGCCTTATGAAAGGAAGAAATAGCCTCTGGAATCCTACCTTGTTGAGTGAGAGCAATGCCCAAATTTGTGTAAAATTGATGATAGCTGCCATCGAGATCAATCGCTTTTTGAAAACAGCTTAGGGCCTTACTTCCATCTCCGATTTGTAGTTCTAAACTGCCTAAGCGGTCATGAAACCAGGGAGAATTAGGGTTGAGATCCACAGCTTTTTGATAAGCCGCGATCGCATCTTCTGGATTTCCACTATTGACGAGAGCCTCCCCTAAGTTATAGTAATACCAAGCGGATTTTGGGTTTTCCTCAATCGCTTTTTGGTAACTTTCAATGGCATTTTCAAACTGACTTTTTCTTAACAGTTGATTGGCGGTCTCAAAATAGCTAACACTCATACTAAAATTCTCAATAATTTCTATGATTTTACTGAAAGTTTCGGGATATTTTGCCTAGGAGTACAAGAAAAACGATTAGAGGTTCAGAGGCTAATCACCCCCTAATTGTTCCCATTGAGTCTTTATCCCAGTATACCTATTTAAGATTTTACACCGAATTTATGTCATTTTCTGATTCCCAATTAAAAAAAATTCGAGATCAACTAGAGCGATCGCAGTCCTGGTTAGAAAATATTCAATCTGAGATAGAATCTTCCCCATCTCAATCAACTCTACCCCTTGCGTCCACAAAACCAACTCAACCCCCACCCTCGTCAATTTTATTTGACCGAGATTATGGAGGTTTTACCGGGGGACATTTAAAAGTTTGGGATTATTTTAATCATGTCACATTTTCACCTCGTTATTCTCCCTCGATTTATTTTACCCCCCAAAGTAGTTGGGATAGAAATAATCCTTGGTTTAATTTAGATAAAAAGTTTATTTTATCCCAACCTTTAGCTAATCCTGATCTGATTTTTATGGAAGGGTTAGACTGGCAGTTACTAGATCAAAACTATAAACATAATTCACCTGTTCCCATTATTAATCTAATTCAGCACGTTAGACACGGATACCCAGATAATCTCCGTTATCCCTTTCTTAAGTATAAAGCCATTCGGATTTGTGTGAGCCCTGAAATCAAACAATATTTAGAAGACCATGCTCAAGTCAATGGTGAATTATTAGTCATTCCTTGTGGCTTAGAACTCCAGCAGATTCCTCTCTCTAAAAATTGGGATCAAAAAGATTATGATGTTTTAATTGCAGCTTTGAAAGAGCCAGAATTAGGCCAAGAGTTAAAGCAGAAATTAGAAATAACGGGTCAAAAAGTAGAACTCTTAAGCCATCAACTTTCCAGGTCAGACTATTTAGAACAGCTAAATCGCGCTAGAATAACCGTATTTCTTCCTAACCAAAAAGAAGGGGAGGGTTTTTATCTTCCCGCGTTAGAAGGGATGGCGGTAGGAACACTGGTCATTTGTCCAGACTGTATTGGCAATCGTTCCTTCTGTCTTCCGGGGTATAATTGTTTACGTCCTGACTATCGGGTAGAAAGCTTATTGAATGCGATCCAACAAGCCTTACAATATTCTCAAACACAAGTTAAACCCCTATTAACCCAGGCCAAAAGAACTGCTAATGAACATAATCTTCTAAAGGAGCGTCAAGCCTTTTTAGAGATTCTCGATCATATTCATGAAATTTGGTGAGATAGATTACCAATTTCACGTAAAATTATTCTCTTGAGATAGTATTCATAGATCATGCAAAAATCTAACACAGAACAAACCGTTTTCATTATCACCGGAATGCACCGTTCAGGAACCTCGTTAACAGCATCAATTTTGCAAAGTGCGGGGGTTCATATTGGCCGAAATTTATTAGGTGCAGATCATGTTAATATCAAAGGCCATTTTGAAAATATTGACTTTTATCAGTTTCATATCAACATTTTGGACTCACAAGGAGTCAGTGGTGCGGGTTGGACATTACAGGATAATCTGGAAATTAAAGAAGAATTTGTTGACCGAGCAAAACAACTCATAGAACAAAATGCCTTAAGTTCAATTTGGGGATGGAAAGAACCTCGAACCACCCTGTTTTTAGAATTTTGGGCAAAACTGTTACCCGAAGCTAGATTTTTATTAATCTATCGATCACCTTGGGAAGTGGCTGACTCCTTATATAGAAGGGGAGATGAAATTTTTCAATCTCAACCCGAATTAGCGATCAAATATTGGCAACATTATAATCAAAAAATTCTCGATTTTTATAATCAAGAACAACATCGTTGCTTGTTGACTAACCTAAAAACAATTGTTCAATATCAAACTGCCTATATTGATACTATCAATCATAAGTTTAACGTTAATTTAAGTCATCCCGCCCCTACCGCTTACGATCCTTCATTGTTAAGAACAGAGATTTCATCGAATAGTCAGCGACCCACTTTAATTGACCATTACTTTCCCGAAGCTATTGAACTCTATCAAGAACTAGAAGGGAGAGGATGGCATCCTGAACAAACACCGGATTTTTCTTGGCAAGAATTATTAAAACCTACTCTTTATAAAACTTGGGCATTTCAAGAATGGGTCAATTTGCGTCAATTAGAAATAGAGAATAAATCCCTGAAATCTCAATTGCAGGAGGAACAAGTTGGATTAGAAGAAGTCAAAGTCATCCAAGCTGAATCAGAACAAACAAAAACCCAACTCAAAACAGCAGAATCTCTATTAGAGCAATCTCAATCTCAATTACAAGAAACCGAATCTGTTTTACAACAATCTCAAACTCAGTTAACTAAAACCGAGTCTATTTTACAAAAATCTCATCATCAACTTAATCAAACCCGGACTGAATTAGAAACAGCTAAAACCCAATTTAGTCAATCTCAATTTGATGTGATGCGGTATCAATCACAATTACATCAAACTCAAGAAGAATTAGAATATTATGAACTTCATCGCCAGGAGTGGGAAGATGCTCAATCTCAACTAGATCAAGTCGAAGTAAGTTTAAGTCAATTAACAACTCAGTTACAGCAAACCCAAAAGCGGGAAGAACGTTTTCAAATTCAACTGCATCAAACTTTAGAAGAACTAGAGCAAACTAAAACCCAACTCCAACACGATCAAGATAACTTCCAAGAAACCAGCAATCAAGTTAAACAGTTAAAGCGAGATTTAAAACGGTCTACTTCTCAACTTTATCAAGTACAAAGTGAGTTTGATGTGTCCCATTCTCAATTGCAACAGTCTGAATCTCAACTCCAACAAACCCAAACCGAATTAACCGAAATTAAATCCCAATTCCAGGAAAGCAATCGTGATTTAAAACAAAAACAAGCCCAGGTTAATCAACTGCAAACCGAATTAAAGCGATCGCAATCTCAAATGTATCAACTTCAGATTGAGTTAGCCCAATCGCAATTGCAAATTCAACAAATCCAAGAGAGGCAACAACTGGAACAAAGCCTCAGCAATGATCCTAAAAAACATACTGAGATGGACTATAACCTCTTAATTTGGGATGCCTGGAACGCCTATCGCAACGGTAAACTCTCTCAAATGAAAGCCCACCTGCAAAAAGCATTAAAGTTAACCACAGCTTCCCCCAGCGAAATCATTTTAACCTGGTTAGAAAGTTTCTCCAAATTGTCACTCGCCCAGGGAATGGAACTAGATTCCGAAAGTTTAACAAATTCCGAGGAATGGCAACAGTTAGTCCGACAAATGACACGAAAAAAAGGTGTTACCCTGACCGAAAAATTTCATGACCCAAGCAAGACCCAAGAGGTTGAAGTTGAAGCGGTTGAAACCGCAGCTACACAAGCAAAAACCGCCGATGCGGGTTAAAGATTTGGATGCTGTGGACATTATTTTTCCGCGCAGGCGGACATCGTTTGTGTAGTAGCGATTTCAATCGCCGGGATTTCTTTTTGCGAGAAAGGTTCCCAAATGTAGTAAACTCTGGCTGACACATTAAGAACCTTTTGCACCTGTAACCTCAGATGCCCCACCATCTGTACCACCTAATCGCTTTTGTGATTTCGGCTCTAGTTGTGATCTGGAGTACCCCGATTGTTAAGAAAATCGCCATCCGTTCAGGACGGGTTGATTTGCCCAATGATCGCAAAGTTCATCAACAACCGATGGTGCGCTTAGGTGGCGTTTCCATCTTTGCTGGCGCCTTAATTGCTCTGTTATTGGTTTGGGGGTTAGGTGGCTTTATTGATGCCACGGGAAAACCTCTAAGCCCACGGGATGAATATGAAATTTGGGGCGTAGCCCTTGGGGGTATTGCTTTTTTTCTGATTGGTCTAGCGGATGATTTATTTAACCTCTCCCCTTTAACTCGCCTCCTGTTACAAACCGGTGTAGCCAGTTTGGTTTGGTGGGTAGGTGTCCGCATTGACTTTTTAACGATCCCGAATTTGGGTCTAGTTCAGATTGGATGGTTGAGTTTACCCATTACGGTGATTTGGTTAGTGGGAATGACCAATGCGATTAACTGGATTGATGGTTTAGACGGACTGGCGGCGGGGGTTTGTGGTATTGCCGCCGTGGTGATGTTGATTGTCAGTTTATTTATGAATCAACCCGCCGCAGCCCTAATTGCAGCGGCTTTGGCTGGAAGTGCCCTGGGATTTTTAAGGTATAACTTCAACCCAGCCCAGATTTTTATGGGGGATGGGGGGGCTTATTTTATGGGCTTTACCCTAGCTGGAGTGGGGGTGATTGGTTTAGTCAAAGTAACGGCCGTGACGTCGGTGATTCTGCCCTATTTAATTTTAGCAGTTCCGATTTTAGATATGTCGGCGGTGATTTTGGATAGAATTCGTCATGGAGAATCGCCCTTTGCTGCGGATAAACGCCACCTGCATCACCGACTATTAGACGCGGGTTTATCCCAACGCCGAACAGTATTATTTATCTATTCTCTCACCCTGTGGGTGGGAAGTTTAGCCCTAGCGTTTTCGGGAATACCCAGTGGTTTAGCCTATGCCTTGGGTGCAACCGGATTATTAGGATATACCAGTTGGCAAGCCTTAAAACGAGCCAGATTATAACAACCGTAGTAACCCCTTCAGGGGTTTCTTAATGATTGAATTCAAAAAGAAAGGGCTGTTGATTGAACTTCTTGCCAATGTAAACGATAAAGTTGCAGGGGTTCGGTTTTCCCTTTAACAATAACAGGAGGAATTTTTTCTAAAGGCAAACTCCGATCTTTTAACTGATCCAAAGTCGATTGAGAAATTAAAATTTCGTTTCTATTAGCGGCGGAACAAATTCGACTAGCAACATTCATGGTATCCCCAATATGGGTATATTGAATCAGTTTTTCTGACCCAATATTTCCGGCTGCTACCTGTCCGGTATTCAGTCCAATATGAATATAAATCGGTTCTCCATAACGCTGTTTCCATTGTTGATTCATTCTATCTACCGTCCACTGCATTTCAATGGCCGCTCGCACTGCTCGATCCACATCATCATGGCGAGAATAGGGCGCGCCCCAAACCGCCACTAAAGCATCCCCAATATACTTTTCTAAAGTTCCCTCAAAGGGAAAAACAATCTCCTCCACCATCAGTTTAAAATATTCATTTAACATGGAAATAACTTGACGCGGCTGCATCCGAGAAGACATTTCTGTAAATCGAGTAATATCAGAAAATAAAGCCGTTACTTCACTTTCCACGATCGCATCAAATTTTCCTTCTTCCCGCAGTTTTCGACTCACGGCTGGCGGAAAAAACCGTTCTAATTTATTTCTAATTACGGCTTCTTCCTGCATTTTTTTATAGAGTTCGGCATTTTCAATCGCGATCGCGGCTTGATTGGCTAAGGCGGCTAAAAATTCTACATCTTCGGGAGAATAAAGATTAGATAAAGATAAATTATCCACATACAAAACCCCAATCACACTATCCCGCAACTTTAAGGGCGCACACATGGACGCATGAATGGCTTGACACAGAATCGACTCAGACCCCTCAAATCGCTCATCGGCTTGAGCATTATCTATTAATACGGCATTTCCTGTTTCTCTAACAATATTGGTAATTTTTTTACTATAAAAATGTTCGTCAGCTAGGGGTTCTTCCCGAAATTTAACCGCCTTATTTTCTAAATTATTGGTTTGGGGATTAACTAGCAAAATCGCTGCCCGATCCAGATTCATGATTTGAAATAATAAATCTAAAATTCTATCAAGTAGTTTATTGAGTTCATTGGGAGAAGATAGCTCTTTACTGACTTCTAATAAAATTTTTAACTTGTCAACAATTCTTAAATTAGCATCCTGTTGTCGAATATTTAAAACTGAATTTCTGGCTTGAGAAGTTCCTAATAAATCTTGAATAATGGTATAACTATTATCGGTAGCAAATTCCTGAATAACCGAGGTTTGATGATTTTCAGCATCGGCTTTTAAAGCTGGGGTTAGGGAAACATTCATAAATTTAAACACCACCCGACCACAACGAATTAAATCTCCAGATTTGAGATTCGTGTGTTCAATCATCACCTCATTCACAAAGGTATGATTACTACTCTGCATATCGGTAATTGTGTTTTTTCCCTCACTGACATCAATGCGAGCGTGATGACGAGAAAGGCTCACATCCGCTAAACAAATTGTGCTATCCCGTCCCCGTCCGATGGTATTTACACCGAACTGTAGGTTAAAGGTCATGGCACTGGTTGTGTCGGGATTACAAATTAAATATGGCACTGTCCTCTTATTAGTAATCAGTTATTAGTACAGACGTGCGATGGCGTCTCCGTATCAGTGATTTCTACGGTTTCCATCCCTGTCCCCTTCCAATGTAACCCCAATTCACCAATTTATCTAGTTTAGGGCATCTTACCACTGAATTGGGCTGGGGTAACAACCCAAAACTCCATTCGATATTATGGTAAAGTAATTACGAATTACGAATTATGAATTACGAATGGGTAATGAGTAATGTCAATTTATTTTTTAATTTTTATAATAAGAGTAATCAGATTTTAGCTATATCTATAGCTTTTTGCAACATTTTTTAGTCTTTAAAATTATTAACTTAGGACATGAGCTACATCTAATTTTTACCCAAAACTCAAAACCCATTCGTAATTCGTAATTCGTAATTTGTAATTTCCCATTCTCTCTTGCCATGTATTTGAAATTATTACATCTCCGACAGTTTCGTAATTATGCCGATCAAAAAGTTATATTTGAAGCTCCCAAAACAATTTTATTAGGAAATAATGCCCAAGGTAAATCTAATTTATTAGAAGCGGTTGAGTTACTTTCTACCCTCAAAAGTCATCGAGTTAGTCGAGATCGGGATTTGATTTTCAATCCCCAACCTACTGCACAAGTTACAGCTACTTTAAAACGGGATTTAGGTACATTAGATTTAGGGATTACTCTGCGTTCCCAAGGGGGGAGAACTGTTTGTTTAAATGGGGAATCCCTGCGCCGACATTTGGATTTTTTGAGTGTTTTAAATGTGGTACAGTTTTCTAGTTTGGATTTAGAATTAGTTCGGGGAAGTCCCGAATATCGACGCCATTGGTTAGACCGTTTATTGGTTCAGTTAGAACCGATTTATGCTTATATTTTACAACAATATAATCAAGTTTTGCGTCAAAGAAATGCTTTATTAAAACAAATTAAACAAAATCCAGAAACATCAGAAATTCACCATAAACAAGAGGAATTAGAACTCTGGAATGTTCAATTAGCCATAGCTGGAACTAGGGTTATCCGCCGTCGCGATCGCGTTTTAGAACGTTTAGTCCCTTTGGCTAAAGTTTGGCATGAATCTATTAGTGGAAGTACGGAATTATTGGATATTAGTTATCAACCTAATGTTAATTTAGATTTACCCAATCACAGTTTATCAACGACTCCACCGGAAAAAATTCAACAGGCTTTTTTTGATAAAATTACCACAAGAGCGATCGCGGAAAAACAACAAGGAATTTCCTTAGTAGGGCCCCATCGAGATGATGTTATCTTTACTATTAATCAAACTCCAGCCCGAAGTTATGGCTCATCCGGTCAACAACGAACATTAGTTTTAGCCTTAAAATTAGCGGAATTACAACTGATTGAAGAAGTCGTAAGGGAGCCGCCTTTACTGCTTTTAGATGATGTTTTAGCAGAATTAGATCTAAACCGACAAAATCAACTATTAGATGCGATTCAAGACCGATTTCAAACTTTAATTACAACGACTCATTTAGGGGCTTTTGATACTCAATGGTTAAAACATACTCAAATTTTAAATGTTAAAGCGGGAGAGATTAGTCAGTTTATATATTAGGGAATAGGGAATAGGGAATTACGAATTACGAATTACGAATTACGAATTGGCAATCTTGCTATAATTATAACTTACGCATCAACTAATTATCTAACGGATTTTTTGCCTGATTCAGCTTGTTTAATTGATTCTAATAGGTGTTCTGCATTGGCTGGATTTGATAATAAATATAGTGTTTCTTGACAAGAGTTAAATTCATCTTTCGTTAAAGATAACATAAATCAGATGTTGATATTTAGCGAGCGAGGAGGCTCGCACTGCTTCCTCGTTTTCTCACCCAACTTCAATCCGTAAAACCATCTTTAATTCGGTTAAGTTGTTTCGGATAATGGCGGCGGAGTGTCGGTTTTAAACACAATTCGCAGTAAAGGAGGTGCTAAGAAAGTCGTGATAATGACCATCAGAATAATTGCCACATCCAAGGCGGGAGATAATGCACCACTAGCCGAACCAACGGCTGCGAATACTAATCCCACTTCTCCTCGGGGAATCATCCCGACGCCAATGCCAAGACGGTTGGGATTATCTAACCCAAACACTCCCCAACCCGCGGCAATTTTGCCCACAATAGCCACCACAATCAAAAAGGTAGCAATAATTAACCCTTCTCGATTTTCTGGGACTGCCGGGTTCAAAACCCCTAAATTGGTTTTTGCCCCCACCGCCACAAAAAATACCGGGACAATTACATCCGCAATGGGTTTAATTAGTTCTTCTAACTCTCTACCCGGTTCGGTTTCATCTAACACTAACCCGGCTGCAAATGCGCCTAAAATTGCTTCTAGGTGAATCGCGCCGCCAATATAGGCTAAAAGCAACGCTAAAGTTAACGCAGGTACTACAACCCGACCCCGGGTTTTAAATTGGGAAGCCAGGGCCACAAAAGTCCCGTTAAAAAACTTCCCTAAAACAATTGCACCGACAATGAAAACCGTGGCACTAATAATCAAATAAATGATATTAGTCACATCGATTTCTCCGGTTTTTGCGAGACTGGCAACAACGGCTAAAATTAGAATTCCTAAGACATCATCAATTACCGCCGCACCCAAGATAATTTGACCTTCTTGGGTAGATAAACAACCAATTTCTGATAAAACCCTAGAGGTAATGCCGATACTGGTAGCGGTCAATGCTGCCCCGGCGAAAACCGCCGGAATCACAGGAACATGGAAAATAACGATTAATCCGGCTGTGCCGACGACAAAGGGCACCACAACCCCCAAAGAAGCGACAACAAAGGCTTGAATGCCAACCGCTAGTAGTTGTTCAATATTGGATTCAAGGCCAATTTCAAACAGCAGAATAATGACACCCAGTTCCGATAAAATCTCTAAAACTTCGCTTTGACTTTTAAAAGTCGCTTCTGCGGCATCTGGACTTAACCCGGCGGTTTTTTCCAGAATACTGATAATTACAGACTGAGCGCTATCAATACCCCCTTCTGGAAAAACGACCAAATTCATGGCCGAAACCCCGATAATCACGCCTCCGAGGAGTTCTCCCAGAACTGGCGGAAACCCTAACCAGTTGGCAAATTCTCCCCCCGCTTTACTGGCTACAAAAATAGCCACTAAACTCAGCAGAACTCCTAGGAGTACCATGGTTGATTCTGCTTCAACGGGAGGACAGGCTTCCGTTGCTGTCCCCAAAATCGGCAAGAAATTTAATCCCCAGCTTGAGAATATAGAGTCTAGCGAGAAAAATCCTGTAACTAGATCCACAGTTAGCTCCAGATAACTCATCCAAATCACTTTACCGAAAATAGGGATATTAAGAAAGGGGGAGGAGAAAAATCAATAGCTACCTGTTTAAACTCTAAATGTTACAGGTTATTTGGCTAAGGGAAGTGAAAATTTAAAAATACTACCTTTTCCTAAATTACTGGAAACCGTAATTTTTCCGCCTTGTAATTCCACTAACCGACGGGTAATTGCTAATCCAATTCCGGTTCCCCCCGAATGTCGAGAACGGGAACGATCAGCCCGCCAAAATCGTTCAAAAACATGGGGTAAATCTTCGGGAGAAATGCCGATTCCGGTATCAATAACCCCAATCCAAAAAAAGTTTAAATCATAGTTAGTTTTAACGGTAATGGTTCCGGTTTCTGTATAACAAATAGCATTGCCTAATAAGTTAACTAAAATTTGTTCGGTTCGATCTAAATCGGCTAAAACCAAAGGTAAATCCGGGGAAGATTCTAACTGAATAATCGGCCCATCTTCTAAGATTTGATCGGAAAACCTCTGTACTAATGATACTAATAAGGGATATAAATTAACGGGTTTTTGATGGATGGGTAAATAACCGGATTCAACTTTTGAGAGTTCCTGTAAGTTATTTACTAATCTTTCTAAACGTTTTGTTTCCTTAGCTAATTGTTGATAAATTTCTGGGGAAGGATCAATATTTCCATCGGCTATTTCTTCTAAATAACCTCTAACAATTGTTAAAGGAGTTCTGAGTTCGTGGGTTAAATCACTCACTAATTCCCGTCTACCTTTTTCCACATTTTGTAAACTAGCCGCCATTTGATTGAAACTCATGGCTAATTGATTTAATTCGGGAATATCATTAGGAGACATTCGTTCTGACCATTCCCCGGAAGCAAATTTCTGGGTGATTTCTTCCATTTCCGTTAAGGGTTTAGTAATGCGTTTAGTTAACCAATAACTGAGTCCTACGGCGGCGGTTGTCCCGGCTAAAACTGACCAAAAGGTGCTGCGGTTCCAGGCTATTTCAAAGCCTTTGACCAGGCGAGTTCTAATATATTGTAACCGAAATCCTGGGCCTTCGAGTTGTTCTAAATTACTGACAAAAAATCGAGGAGAATATATTTTTCCAATAATCACTAAGGATGTTACCCCAATTAACATTACTAACAGATGGGATAAAAATAAACGACCTCGCAAACCAATTTTATTCATATCAGTAGTAAGCCCTTCAGGGCTTTATTAAATCTTGGTTAATAAACTAACCCCTAGTAATAACTGTTGACTATTGCCTATTCTAGTTTACCAAATAACGCGATCGCTAATTTTCTCTAACAATTTTGGCCCAAAACCAGATACCTGATCTAAATCTTCTAGGGAAGTAAAGGATTTTTTCTGTCTAGCTGCTATAATATTTTGAGCTAACTTTGGCCCGACGCCGGGTAAGGTTTCTAACTCCTGTTGACTAGCGGTATTAAGATTGATTTTACCAGAGGAACTTGTTTTTGCAGGAGCAGTTTGAGAGATAACCGTATTACCACAGGCTTTTAGATCTTTTTCAGCTTTTGTTAATAGCCAATTAGGAATCCCTTGGGCTGAATTTTGATAAAGTCGCTCAAATTCTCGCTGAAAATGAGACGCAACTATTGGATTTTTAACCTCAATTAGAGTTTCATCATTTTGGGTATTTGCGCCTTCCGTCCAATTATGGGAACCTGTAATGACAATTTTACCATCAATAATTCCAAATTTATGATGTAAGCGATCGCCCGGTGGTAAATTAGGAATTCCTACCGTTGAAATCGGCTGTTTCCAAGGCTTATTTCCTACTTCATACCGACACTTATTCACTAAAGCAATTCCCATCATATCCAAACCTTCACTATAGGAACGATAGGCAAAACTAGGATCAATTAATCCTCGAATTGAGACGTTATTTTGATATTTTTTTTCTAAAGTATTAACAATATCTTGGGCGGAAAACACAAACAAAGCAAAATCAAAAGATTGATTCATTTGTTTCAATTTTTGATTAATTAAACCATTCGTGCTAGTCTCCCAAGGTTGTTTTCTCGACGTAGGAGAAAATTGAATGTTTACAGGAGTATTATCAACTAAAACATTCTGCATCCCGCGAAAAATTTTGTTAATTCCAAATAGACTATCCTTTTTTTTACCGACTCCATCGCCCCACATCAAGTTAAATTCTTTAGAAAACAATTTTGCTAATTTTGAACTCTCAATCTTTAATAAATTATTGGCATTTCCTAGACTTTCAATCGTCTGAAAATCTCCGTGAACATCGCTAGTTGTGAAGTTAGCAGAAGTAACAATTACGGTTTTTTCGTCTACCACAATAAATTTATGGTGCATTAATCCCGTCCCCTTGGAACCATCTTCGGTATCATCAATAATCGGAATCCCCGCCTTTTCTAATATGATTAAAGCATCCCGTTGTAGACTTTCCTCCGAGCTAATTTTTTTATCTTGATTCAAATCAGCAAGTAAGATAAATTCTTGATATCGAGCCTTTTCTGGTTCAGGTAACTGTTGAATTTCTGCTGGCGTAAATTGACTCCAGGGACGGCGATAATTATTTTCTAAAATAACTCGAACTTCAACCCCAGCTTGGTGACGTTCAACTAATGCTTGAGCAATATTCGGTAAACGAAATTCTTGAACTGCCACATCAATTGTTGATGTAGATTGAGTAATAGTATCAATAATAATTTGTTCTAAATTATCTCCAAAGCGAGATATATGCCGATAAGGTTCGGTATAAACTGAGGCTTCCGAATGATTAAAATAAACCTGAATTAAAGGATCTTGAGGAAGGGGTTCTAAACGGGGTTTTAAGACGGATTCGGATGATGTTTTAACACAACCATCCAGACCTAAAGCTAACAATAGGGTTAAACCCAATCGTAACGATCTTTTGATTACTTGATGCACAACCATAAAAAAATCGGGGCTTTTTTGTTATATTAACTCTTGACAGGATTTCTGATAAATCTTTGCCACGCAATCGCCTTGATTTCGATGCCAACATTCAGCAAAAAGTTGCCCCGCTTCAGCTAATTTCCCTTGAGAATAAAGTTCCAATGCCTCCGTAAATAAAGGCAAAGTCCCTAACTTTCCCTCCTTAACATCGGGGGAGTCCCCATCAAACACCTCATAAACCGTCACCGCCTCGGATTTTCCCTTAACCTTAACAATATCAATGGTACGGATATAATAGTCTAAAGGATTTTTCAGACGACAATAGGTTTGTTCAGTAATCAACAGAGACACTTGATAATTTTTGGTTAAACCTTCCACCCGGGACGCTAAATTAACTGCATCAGAAATCACAGTTCCATCCATCCGATTCTGTCCCCCAACGGTTCCCAACATCAAAGACCCGGTATTAATGCCAATGCCAATTTTTAATGGTGGATAATGATTTTGGAGTCTCTTAATATTATATTTATCCAGTCGCTTCAACATAGAAATTCCCGCTTTTAAAGCATTATCTGCATCCCCACTAAATAAAGCCATAATGGCATCACCAATATATTTATCAATAAAGCCTTGGTTTTCAATAATAGCGGGTTCCATCTGACTCAAATAGGAATTAATAAACTTAAAATTTTCTTCGGGTGTCATGCTTTCACTTAAACTGGTAAAGTCCCTAATATCCGAAAATAGCACCGACATTTCTAACTGGACATTATCGCCTAATTTCACATCAACAATACTAGACTTATCTAAAAACTCAAGAAATTGACTCGGAACAAATCTTTCATAGGCTTGATTCAATTGTGCCATATTCTTATAGAGTTGGGCATTTTCAACGGAAATGGCAACTTGAGCCGAAAGCAGATTTAATAGTTCTTGTCTTTCGGTGGTAAAAGCTTCTGTGGTTAAATTATTTTCTAAATAAACGATACTAATTAATTGACCTTGATTAATTAAGGGAACACACAAAATAGATTGGGGTTGATAATTTTTGATATAAGCATCATTTTGGAATTGACCGTTTTGGGCGGCATGGTTTAGGACAACACTCTCTTGAGTCCGAGCCACATAATTGACAACTGCTTGCGAAATTTCTAAACAATTTTCAACCGGAATCGATTGTAATACCGTTACTGCTTCATGGTCAAGGGTTCCTTCGGCTTCAATGAATAGTTTTCCCTGGTTTGATAAAATCAGATAGCCTCGCTGTGCTCCCGCATTTTCAATTAAAATTTTCATTAAGCGGGATAGTAATTGCTCTAATTCAATTTCACTAGAAATAGCCTGGGATGCTTTTAATACTGTGGCAATATCCAGATTTGAACCCGAGCTAGTGGTGGTGATTTGACTAGAAGAAACATCTCGTTGAGTTACCGTTAATAAATCGGGATATTGGGTTTGTAATTGTTTAACCTTAGCCGTTGCCCCCCAAAGTTGATAGTAATAGCGAGCTTCTTGCATATAGGCTTTAGCGATAATTTCTTTATCTTTCCCTAGATAAAACTTCGCTGCTAGTTCATAAGCGATCGCAACTTCGTGAATATATTCATTTTCTTTTGCTAAAGTAATCGCTTGATCATAATAACCCATCGCCGAATAATCTTTTCCCAAAACTCGACATAATTCGGCTTCTACCAGAAGATATTTATGTAGGTTATTTTGAGGAGCATAATCTGCAAATTTTTTTAGTTTTTTTTGATTATTTTTTATTCTTAAATAACTCTGTTTAAAGCCAGATTTACTTTGATAAAGACCTAAATGAACCAAGGAATTATAAAAATTGAAGTGGGATATTTTTAAAAGAGAGAATGCTCCATCACTATAATCTTCTATAACTTTGGCATTAGAAATAGCCTGCTCTAGTTCTCCAAATAAAAAGCAAAGTACAAATTTGAAAAAATATATAAAATAAATTGCATTCCGATCATTTCTATCATAAAATATGGGGATGGCTGTTTGTTCATCAAAAGATTGTCCAATTAAATCATGAGGTGCTTCTGATTCTCCCATTAAATTGAGCATAGCTTGATGCAAAATACAGTTTAAATCAGCACTTCTATCTTGTCTTAATTGACGAACAGCTTGGCTATAAGTTGCTACTTCTAACTCCAGTTGTGGTAATGCAAAACCACTCAGAAAAGCACAACAGATGTAAGCATAAGTTGCATAGGAAGCAAATTCTAAATCACCGGTTTCCAGTCCAAGTAAATAAGCATTCTGAAGGGGAGTTAATATATTTTTTACAGGTTCTTTCCAATGTATTATAAAGTTATTTACTGTAAATTCTGTTCTACATTTTACCTCTTTAGCATTCAGTTTTGAGACCAATGCTATAGCCAGTTGACCAAATTGATAGCCAGCATTAATATCACCAAAAATACCACAAAGAATTGTTCCATAGCCACTATAGGCTGAAAAAGGGGATTCAGAAGTATTCCCCCACTTGATGGATAAATTAACTTGTTCAAACACAACTAAAGGTAACATTAAAGGGGCAAACATATAGGTTGTGCTGCTAATTTTACTTAAAATTCTCATGGCTGCCTGAGCAGAAGAATTAGTCATGATTGGCAAGTCAATTAAACTATTAATCGGTCGAAATCCCAGGGTTAATTTTGTTCGTAATAGTCCCCATAAAATATCTAAATTACCAGGATTTTTCGATAATTTAATCCCCAGTAAATTCAAGACTTCTAATCCAGTTTTTATAGCTTCCTTGAATTTTCCTTGGGCGTTATAGCTCATAATTTTTATTTCATAAACTTTGACTTGATCTAAAACTGTTTTGGCTTGCGAGAGTACCATTTCAATCCAGGTTTCCATCAAAGTAAAATCCGTATTTAGATAGGCAATCTCCGCCGATTCTTCATATAAAGAAAGTGTTAATTGATATTGGGTTTCCCAGCTATCAGTTGTTAATAGTTTTATTCCCGTTTGTAAATAATTTAAAGCTGGTTGATAGGCCGCAGACAACTTGGCTTTCTTGGCTGCTATCAAATTTAATTCTGCTAATTCTTGTTTTTCTAACGAATCAGAAATTAAGGGAATGCTAAAATTGAGTTGATTCACAATATCAAATATTTTCTCATCTCGCCCCTCTAAAGTCGTATTTTTCAGGATTAATTGACCAATTTTTTGATGAAAATAATATTTTTTACTGTCTTCGATTAGCCCATAGGCAGCTTGCTGAATTCTATCGTGATTAAATTGATATGTGACGGATTTAATCTCCCGAATTTCTAAGGATTTTGGCAAAAATTGTTTTTTAGCTAAGACTAATTCTATATCGATCATATTTACTATGGGAGTGACTAAATTTTCCGCCATAGCCCCATATAAATCACCGATGATTGTCTCGATTTCTTTTTGAGTAATCAAGGCTAAAGTTTCCAAATCAAATTGATTTCCGATACAGGCAGAAAGGGTCAATATATTCTGTGTACTTTCGGGCAAACTTTTGATTTTTTCCGTCATAAATTCTACCACATTATCAGTAAAATTTCGACTTTTAATCTGTTCTAAATTCCATTGCCATTTTAAATCTCGATAATCGAAACTTAATAACCCTTCCATATAAAGTGATTTCAAAAATTCATTCATAAAAAAAGGATTTCCACCTGTTTTCAAATGCACTAAATTAGCCAATTCTCTGACTGATTCCTGATCACAATTAATTAAATCAGCAATAAATTTAACCGTGTTTGATTCATCTAAAGCAGATAAATAAATATGATCAATAATAATTCCTTGTTGGGTTATTTTATCTAGGGTTAGCATTAATGGATGAGCAGGCGTAACTTCCTGATCTCGATAAGCACCAATGAAAAATAGCCCAGGTGAATTAACTCTCATCAGCACTTGTATTAGTGATAATGATGCACCATCTGCCCACTGTAAATCATCGATAAATAAAACTAAAGGATGTTCGGGTTGTGTAAAAACTTGAATAAAATTTTGGAAAACTAAGTTAAAGCGATTTTGAGACTGATTCGCATTTAGTCTATTTATAGGCGGTTGTTTTCCTATGATTAATTCAATCTCTGGAATGACTTCAATAATCACTTGACCATTAACACCTAATGCGGTCAAAAGTTTTTCTCGCCATTGTCTTAACTCTACTTCACTTTCTGTTAATAGTTGTTTAACTAAAGATTGAAAGGCACTGACCACAGCACTATAGGGAATATCACGCTGATATTGATCAAATTTACCTGAAATAAAATATCCTCGTTTTTCGGTAATTGGTTTATAGATTTCCTGCACTAAAGCGGTTTTTCCAACACCAGAATAGCCAGCAATTAATATCATTTGTCTTTGGTATCTCACCCTAGCAAAAACTGTTAGTAATTGCTCTATTTCCTGCTCTCTGCCATAGAGTTTTTGAGGGAGTTGGAATTTATCGGAAATATCTTGAGTGGCTAGAACAAAATTTGATATAGTCCCAGAATCCTGAAGTTGATTTAGACATTTTTCTAAATCTGATTTAATTCCAAACGCACTTTGATATCGTTTTTCCGCCGTTTTTGCCATCAGTTTCATGACCATATCCGAAACAACTTGGGGAATGTCAGAATTAATCTTGGAGGGGTCTAAAGGTTGTTTGGCAATATGACAATGAACTAATTCCAGGGCATCCGTTGTTTCAAAAGGAAGTTGATAAGTTAGCAATTCATAAAAAGTAACACCAAGAGAATAAAAATCCGTGCGATAATCTAAACTACAGTTCATTCGTCCAGTTTGTTCCGGGGACACATAGGCGAGAGTTCCTTCGAGAATATTAGGATTTTTCAGGCTTGTATTTTCTTGAGTTAATTGCGTAGAAATCCCAAAATCAATAATTTTTACTTGTCCGGTCGTGGGGTTAAAAATAATATTAGAGGGATTAATGTCTTTATGAATAATATTTTTAGCGTGAATATGTCCTAGGGTTTCCGCGACGCAAAGGGCAATCTTTAAAAATTCCTTTAGGGTCAAGGCGTGTTTTTCTATCCAAAGTTTTAAAGATTTTCCTCCAAAATCCTCCAGGAACATAACCAGGGTATTTTGATATTTTTGCAAATTATAGGCTTTAATCACCCCGGGTAAATTCAGGGATTGGGTAATTTCATATTCCGTACGATAACGGGCGAGTTCCGTGGGAGTCGGATAATTTTCTTTGAGAACTTTTAAAATTAGTGGTTGATTATCTTCCTGTCGAATCGCTTTATAAACGAGAGAGTTGGCACTTTCATAGAGTTGGGAAATAATCGTCACGTCAGGAAGATTGAGCATATCTATAATGTCGACTAGATAATAAGTATTTATACTACAATAATTTGAAAAACTTTACAGAAACTCTAACTGGCATATTAGCCATAAATTAATTTTTAACCGAGATTTTAGATAACAATCAAAAAAATCAATAACGATTGTCCATTGCCCATTTTTCTAAAACCCATTACCTATTGCCCATTGCCTAGCTTCATGATTCAGGTAATCTATTAATAGGACGAGATTAACTTAATTTCTGCCAAGTCACCGACGGAAAAAGATGTAATAGTCTCTCAGCGCCGTAAGCACTTGCTCAGAGCTTGTAGGCGCGGGTAATCACCCTCACTGCTGTGCTATGCCAAAACGAAAGAGGACATTTCCCTGTGGCCATAAAGGATATGGGAAAATCTGTCATCGTTGTAATCAACAAGAGGTGACACAGGATTCCCACAGTCAGGCTATAGAGGACAAACGAACCAAAAAACTAGAATGGGAAGCCTCCTTTACTCAGGATATCATTGATCTCAGAGGCTTACCCGATTATGTTGTGATTAAGGCCAGGACTATTTTAGCGGGCTTAAATGACCAAAAAAATTACCGAGACTTTGGAGGGAAGCGGCTGCGCCATAATCGTTTTATTATCAGTATTCCCGTAACCCGAAATTATCGAATGCTTTGTCAAGATAGCGGTAATTTGCTCGTTCCCCAAAAAGTCCTTTCCCATGAAGATTATAACGTTTGTAAACCAGGAGATTAATTAACTTAAACACCTTGAATTTTAACGATTTTTAATTGTGCTTGCGGAAAATAAAACTCAATTTTTGATTGATAAAAATCTATGCAAATTTACCTTGATCATAGCGCCACCACTCCGCCCTCAGATGAAGTTATCGCCCTCATGCAAATGGTGATGACTGAAAATTGGGGAAATCCTTCGAGTATTCATGAGTGGGGTAACAGAGCCGCCATGGTTTTAGAGCGCTCCAGAATACAGGTAGCTCACCTGATTAACGCCCCACCGGAATCGATTATTTTTACCTCCGGGGGCACCGAAGCCGATAATCTGGCCATTATGGGCGTCGCCCGTCAATATTCCCAACCGCAACATTTAATTATCTCGGCGGTGGAACATTCGGCTATTTCTGAACCGGCGAAACTCCTAGAACAGTCTGGATGGGAAATTACCCGCTTACCCGTGGATAGTTACGGACGGATTCACCCCTTGGACTTACAGGCGGCCATTCAACGGAATACGGTTTTAGTATCGATTATTTATGGCCAAAGCGAAGTGGGAACCCTGCAACCGATTCAAACCCTAGGCAAAATCGCCCATGCTCACGGGGCTTTATTTCATACCGATGCGGTACAGGTGGCGGGACGTTTACCCCTGGATATGCAGCAGTTACCCGTTGATTTATTATCCCTGTCCAGTCATAAATTATATGGCCCCCAAGGAGCCGGGGCGTTATATGTGCGGGATGGGGTACAGTTAACTCCTGTGTTAGCTGGAGGAGGACAGGAATTTCAACTGCGTTCTGGGACACAAGCTGTTCCTACCCTGGCCGGATTTGGGTTAGCTTGCCAATTGGCGGCCCAGGATATGGTAACAGAAACCTCCCGGTTAATTAGGTTACGCGATCGCCTATTTGACTTATTGGCCGATGTGCCGTATTTATTACCCACAGGCGATCGTTTAAATCGTTTACCCCATCATGTTAGTTTCTGTGTCACCCCAAAACCCATTAATCCCGCAACTTTAACGGGAAAAACCCTAGTCCGTCAACTGAATTTAGCCGGAATTGGCATTAGTGCAGGTTCGGCTTGTAGTAGTGGTAAACTCAGTCCCAGTCCGATTTTATTGGCGATGGGATATGACGATATTACCGCCCTAGGGGGGATTCGTTTTACCCTGGGACGGAATACCACCGAAGCCGATATCGATTGGACAGCAATGGTGGTGAAACAAGTCCTCAAGCGTTTGATTCCCTGTGTGGCATTAGCACGATGTTAGGGGAATTCTAAATATATCCCTAATCCCGTAGAGACGTTGCCTGCAACGTCTCTACAGGTGGGAACCGGAGTTTCAAAGTCCCGCTTTTTAGGAGGGATTTAGGGGGATCATCAACCTATTTTTCAACAACAGTTAATCATTAATAAATTTAAAATTTATGCCCGAATTACCTAACAGTTTAGCAGCAGCAATTGAACAAGCTAAACAAGCAACTCAAGCCGCTTTAAATGATGGTTATAAATTAATTCAAATTGAATTAGTTTTTCCTGAAATTGAACTTGAAGCTCAATCTATTGCCCTAGAATTTATTCCGGTTATTCAAAAACCCGATAGTCAATTAGTCGTCTTATTTCCCGATACCGGCGCCGCCGCTTTAGCCCGTCGAGACTGGGGACAAACCTCATTTCGGGTAACGGATTTAGGAACTTCTCGTTCTCCAGTGGAAACTCGTTTACAACCAGAAGATCAGCAATTTTTGGTTGTATCTCCCTCGGCGATAGAAGTGGCGCAGGTAGAAAAATTGTCCCAATTTGCCGGAGACCGTCCAGTAATTCTACTAAATCCGAAACTAGAAGATATTGCTATTATAGGAATAGGATATGCTGCTCGTCAGTTGCGAGAACGTTTTATCAAGACCATTGAGTCTTGCTATTACCTGAAGTCCCTAGAAGGTGCGACACTCAGACGTTGTTATCCTTCAATGTGGGAAGTTTGGTTAGAAGTGGATGGACAATATAAGTTAATCACCGAGCTACCAACAAAACCTGTCGGGGATGAACTCGATCTAATTCTGGCACAGGCGATCCCTGGAGGTGACTCGTCGGTGTCCCCAACTGTCCAACGGCCCAAAAAAGGTGTTTTATCTGGACTTCAGAGTTTTATTCGCGCCTTAAGTCGATAATTTCTGTTTTGAAGAACACTTTATATGTGTGCAATTAAATAAAAAATGCTGACTCGACGCATTGTTATTGGTGACGTACATGGGCATTACGACGGGCTAATCACCCTATTAGATCGTATTGCTCCGGGTGCAAATGATCAAGTCTATTTTTTAGGCGATTTAATTGATCGTGGGCCCAAAAGTGCCCAAGTGGTTGAATTTGTCAAAAATAGTCCCTATCAATGTTTACGGGGCAACCATGAACAACTGATGTTAAATGCGTTGCCGGATGAGGGGAAAAATCCCCAAGCGTGGCAAGCTTGGTTATATAGTGGCGGTTTAACTACTATTACCAGCTATCAAGATGTAGGAATTCTGCCTCGGGATCATGTGCATTGGATGGCTTCTTTACCCTTATATCTCGATTTGGGTGATGTTTGGCTAGTTCATGCGGGTGTAAATCCCAAAATGTCCATTAAAGAACAAAATGAGGAGGAATTTTGTTGGATACGGCGAGAATTTCATAATATTCCTAAACCCTATTTTTCGGACAAGTTAATTATTATTGGTCATACTATTACTTTTACTTTTGATGGCATTGAACCGGGACAGTTAGTTCAAGGTCAGGGATGGTTAGGCATTGATACGGGAGTTTATCATGCTAAAAGTGGTTGGTTGACAGGATTAGATATTACGAATAAAAAAGTTTATCAAGTCAATGTTATGCACCATAATCAAATGCGGATTTTACCTTTAAATCGGGTAGTTACCCATTTAAAACCGCCTTCTTTATTAGCCCGATTAAGTTATGTTAGGCCTTAAATCAGTTATCAGTTATCAGTCATCAGTTATCAGTTTATTACTGATTAACCATTCGTAATTCGTAATTCATAATTCGTAATTCCCCATTACCTCTGATATTGAACTGGGCGATCGCTTTCCTCAGAAACACAATAAGCCTGAATTAGTGTATATAAATCGATATCATTTTCTAACAAACAAGCATGACCACTATCGGGTAAAACCACCATTTGAGCATTAGGTAAAGCCTGGGTTAAAAATCGAGCTTCTAACACCGAAGGTAATAATCGATCCGCACCACTGGCAATGACTAAAGCCGGAATATTAACCCGATTCAGATCAGATTCACTGGGTTGAAATAAGCGTAATAATTCTAATCGCCAAGCTGAAGTGCTTTGAGGAACAGACTTCATCGCTATTAATAATGCTTGACGTTCTGAGGCTTCAATTCGTCCTAAAGCCGCTAAAAAGGGCAATAAACCAACAACAGAACTAGGATAAAACCAATCAGGAAGCCATTGGGTTAAATAGGAACCCCATTGTAACCAAGGTTGTTGTTTAATTGATGATGCGGGATTAACTAAAATTAAACGAGTAAACCAATGGGGCGCAAAAATTGCCACTAATAAAGCCAAACATCCCCCAAAAGATTCTCCACATAAATAAATCTCCCGTTTGGGATTGGTTTTACGTTCTATTTCAATTAAATCTATGGTTTTTTTAACTAGAGTTTTCCAGTCAGATTGATCGGTTTGGGGGATGGCTAAACAACGAATTTCAAACGCATCCATTAATCGAGGAATTTGAACCGTGAATAGTTGACCTGTTCCATCCATTCCTGGAAAAAAGAGGAATAGGGGTAAATCGGGTCTGGGAGAAGTGGGTTTGAGAAAATTCAAGGTATTTTAGGTAAGTCTGGTTAATATTCCCCGTTGTTGCGCTTTAGCGCCATCTTAGAAGTGCTCAAGTGAAACAACAAACCTTAGTATATTGTCTTTCGTTGTTGCTGCTAAGGCTGTTAAGATTGCGCCCAAGCGCAACAACGGTTGCTTGTAAGATTGCGCTCAAGCGCAACAACGGTTTTTAGATGTTTTTTAACAGAATTTCGGGACAAGTCCGCTTCATTAAGCCCGTGAGGACGTTTCCAGGGCCAATTTCTACAACTTGTGTCACCCCTAATATTGATAATTGTAAACAAATTTCTCGCCATCGCACAGAACCGGTCATTTGTTGGGTGAGACGTTGTTTTAAGAGCGTCCCATCGGTGGTCGGTGTGGGATCAACATTTGATAATACGGGAATTTGAGCAGTGTTAAAAGAAATTCCGTCTAAAATCTGTTGAAATTCTGTGGCGGCTTCTTGCATTAAGGGGGAATGAAAAGCGCCAGAAACGTTTAATTTAACCGCCCGTTTGACTTTAATATTTGCTAATACTTGATCAACGGCTTCCGGGGTTCCAGAAATTACCACCTGGGCGGCACTATTATCATTCGCCAGAACAATATTTGGGGTTTGTTGAATTTGTTGATCCAGTTGTTCTCGATCAAACCCAATTAACGCGGCCATTTGTCCCCCCGCCGCAGTATTCATTAATTCAGCCCGACATTGAACTAATTTTAAACCCGTTCCAAAATCAAAGACTCCCGCCGCATATAAAGCCACATATTCCCCCAAACTATGACCCGCAACATAATCAGGAGATTGTCCTTGTTGTTTTAACTTATCAACTAATAGGGTTTCAAGGACATATAAACTAGGTTGAGTATATAAAGTTTGAGATATTTTATCTTCAGGATCTTGACAAATTTCAGGAACACACCAACCCAGAATTTTTTCAGCTAATTTTAATCGTTCTTGATGTTCAGACTGTTCAAATAAATCCGCTCCCATCCCAATTTTTTGTGAACCCTGACCCGGAAAAATCCATGCTGTTGTTGTCATTTGTATTAGTTAATTGTTAATTGTAAATTGTCAATTGTTAATTGAGGACGCTCCCCCTGCCTCCCCTGCGGTCACTGAGCCTGTCGAAGTGCCCCCTGCCTCCCCTGCCTCCCCTGCCTCCCCTGCTCCGAACACCCTTATCTCCCCCATTCAAACAAAGCCGCCCCCCAAGTGAGTCCCGCGCCAAAACCAGACGTCATAATCCGATCGCCGGGTTTAATTTTTCCCTCTCGCACCGCTTCATCTAGGGCTAAGGGAATAGAAGCCGCAGAAGTATTACCATATTTGGCTAAATTACTAATCACTTTTTCCGAAGGAATATTTAATCGTTCTGCCACCGCATTTAAAATACGTTGATTGGCTTGATGCAGAATTAACCAATCAATTTGATCGACGGTTAAATTTGCCCTAAATAATGCTTTTTCAATGACTTCTGGAACCTTTTTAACCGCAAATTTATAGATTTCTTGACCATTCATAGAAATCGGGTTATAGGTTCCTTGACCAATCGTAATTCCGGGTAATATTTCCTGGGGTTGGGGTTGATAGGATAAATTTAAAGACTGATTTTGTCTGCCATCACTTCTAATTTCAAATCCTAATAAGCGATCGCGTTCATCCGCCTGCAATACCACTGCCCCGGCGCCATCCCCAAATAAAATACAGGTTCTACGATCTGACCAATCCACCCAACGGGAGAGGACATCCGCCCCAATTAAAAGAACAGTTTGATAGACTCCAGTACGAATAAATTGGGAGGCGGTGACTAACCCAAATACAAACCCCGAACAGGCGGCGGTCATATCAAAAGCCACCGCTTTAGTTGCACCTAGTTGAGATTGAATTAAACTGGCACTCCCAAACAGATCATCAGCCGTTGATGTAGCTAGGATAATCAAATCAATATCCGCCGGGTCAATGGCTGCCATGGCGATCGCATTTTGGGCCGCCACTGTTGCTAATTGACTTAACGACGTATCGGGATCAGCTAAACGTCGCTGAGTAATTCCGGTGCGAGAAGTAATCCATTCATCGGAGGTTTCGACTCGTTGAGAGAGTCCATGATTATCAAGTAAAACCGAGGGTGTAGCCGATCCGCAACCCGTAATTGAAATGCCTGTTGTCATCATTGTTTCTGTTCCGGTGTTCCCTATTCCCTATTCCCCGAAATAGCGATTAACCACTAATCACCTTTTCATCGGGTTGAGAGTGTTTTTGATATTGGGATTGAATCCGTTCTAGGACTTGGTTATCGATCGCTTCTTTGGCCAAACGAACTGCATTGGCAATCGTTGCCGCTTTAGAAGATCCATGACTAATAATGCAAACCCCAGCTACCCCGAGGAGTAAGGCGCCGCCGTGTTCAACATGATCCACCCGTTGTTTAAACCGCATTAAACTAGGTTTGAGCAACGCAGTTCCCAATTTAGCCTGTAATCCATCGGTTAACTCCTCCTTGAGCATTTGCAAAACGGCTTCTCCCACTCCTTCGGCAAATTTCAAAAGCACATTCCCCACGAAACCATCGCAGACAATCACATCAAATTTTCCCGTTAGGACATCCCGCCCTTCGGCGTTTCCAGCAAAGGCAATTTCAGGATGATTTTCTAGGAGTTGATAGGTACGAATCGCCAGATCATTGCCCTTACAGGATTCTTCACCAATATTGAGTAACCCCACTTGCGGTTCAGAAGTTCCCAGGACATAACGACTGTAAATCGATCCCATCACCGCAAACTGTTCTAAAAACTTAGGGCGACAATCGACATTCGCCCCCACATCTAAGACCAGAACCGGGGAGTCAGGCTTCATGGTGGGCAAAACTGCCCCAATAGCTGGCCGATCAATCCCGGGCAGGCGTCCTAAGCGCAACAGGGCTGAGGCCATAGCTGCACCGGAATGACCCGCCGAGACGACGGCATCGGCTTTTTTTTGTTTGACCAGATTCATAGCCACGTTAATTGAAGCTTTGGGTTTGCGTTTTAAGGCGCCCAAGGCTTCTTCGTGCATTTCGATTGTGCCTTCAGCCGGAATAATTTGAGACAGAGGGAGCTTGCTATGGTGGTGTTTGAGAGCGGCTTCAATTTGATCGGGGTCGCCGACCAAAAAGACTTCCACATCCCATTTTTCCTGGGCCATTAGCGCTCCAGCAACGATTTCGGCAGGAGCATGATCTCCGCCCATAGCGTCAATTGCAATTCGTGCGCGAGTTGAACTCATTGACCAACTTTTGAGAAACCTTCAGGATTTTACCAAAAAAACGGCTCTAAAGCCCTGTCTTTTCCTCGCGGATGCGGGGGATGGCTTTTTAATTGCACTGATAGAGTCAATTTTGATCGGGTGCTGGTACGATCAATCTGGGTTTATTAAAAATATTTTGGCTACCTGCCCAGGGCTGTTTCATGTTTGAAAATTATAGCCTACTTTTGGGCCATAATTCTCAAACATGATAGCTATTTTCCGAATAATTAATATTTCATATAATTGCTATATTAATATTAATTATAGGAGATATCATCTAAGCAACATAAATATTCTTATTCCCTACGGAGTAAGACTTACATTCCCGATTTTTAACTATCGGATTAAGAGATAGCCACTAATTTCTCCCAATGATTTCCTAACCACCTTCTTCCCTCTGTTATTGACCAAAATCCTAAACCTCTGAAAATATTCAATCCTAGGGTGTTGAGCAGTGCCCAATTAGTCGCCGCTTGTACTTGATGAATTTTCATACTATCCTCTTTAAATAACACATCTTTTACCCAATGAACTTGATTCTCAATCCCCCAATGCCCTTTAATCTTTTGGGCAAAAAAATCTGCCTTTTCCCAGATACTACTTATATAATAAACCGTTTCTTTATAAGGCTTTTTTCCTCTATATCCCCACCGTTCTACCTGAATTATACTTTCAATATGTTCCCAAGGGCTTTCAAATTTTATTGATTTTTTAAACACTGATACCCGACGAGTTGTTTCTCGTCCATGACCCCGCTCTTTTTGAGTATCTATACTTTCAGCTTTCGTCGTCTTTGTGATTTTTTCAATTTGATTATACAGTTTGATTTGATTCTTCTTAACCGCAATTAAATAATCGTTTTCACTCTCGATAATCTTTCGGGCTGTGGTGACATTACAATGTAACGCATCCGCAGTTATTAACTTTCCTTTTAGACCACATTCTCCTATTATACATTGGGCTACAGCTTGTTCTGACCCGGTTTTACTCTCGAACTTTTCCGTCGCTAATACTAATCCGGTTTCTTGACTAAATAGAGATACCATTATTACCATGTTTTGCTGCTGATTTCCTGGGTCTTTTACCGTACTTCTTAAACTTTTTCCATCTATTGCTAATCCCTCTATTCCCTTTAATTTAGGAGAATTCTCTCTTGACCATTCTTTTACTATTTTGCTTAAATCCTTCTCGTCTACTCCTCTCATCACTCTCCTTCTTGTTGAATAAGATGGCATTCCTTGGCTATAGATATTGAATGTTCTTTTCAGGATAACTTCGTTGGCTTTGACAAAATATTCCATCTCTCGATATCCTTGATGCCCTGACATCACCCCTAAAACTACTACTAATAGCACTTCCCATAAACTATACCTTTTTCCCTGACTTTTTCGGAAATCCTTGACTTCTTTTAAATTTTCTATTAAACTTGTTAGCATCTTTATTTTAGAAAAAAATGGCGATCGCTCTCCATTTTATCAGGTGGCGATCGCTCTTTCTTTACTCTTTTTCACCTGACTTTGAAACAGCCCTGGGCTACCTGCCTACTCACCTAAGCTAAATTCAAAAGTGCTGGAAAATTTAGGTCAAGAATATGCAATTAATTTTGTTTAGGTACTTAACAATAGGTTTGCAGTCAGCAAACCGGGTTTTTTCAGTAATATTTCTGTTAGAAAGAAAACAAATTGCATTAAACTCGGTTTTTCGGACTGTTCTTTAGAGTCAGTATAGAAAAGTAATTTATTTTAGCTCATCTTCAGATATATTTGCAGTTTTCATAAGAACACACCTAATGTTCCGAGCTTTAAATCTTGATTCCGATGAACTGGAACAGAAACGATCCTATTATTTTCGGGATTTTGATAAATATGATGACTCCCTTTGATTCTTTTCAAAATCCACCGTTTTCTTTCCAAAATTTTACAAAATGTTTTCCCAGAAATTGATTTCATACTGCAATTTCCACAATGCGGTCAGTTTCTTTTTCCTTTAGACTTTGATTTGCTACCTCTAACCAACCTTCTATCGCTTCTTGCAGATTTTCCATCACTTCTTCCCAAGTTTCTCCTTGGGTCACACATCCAGGAAGTGCAGTAACTTCTGCCCAATACCCTCCATCTTCTGCTTCGTGAACAATAGCTTTAATATTCATAGTTGAGTAAAGGGGCTATTTTCCTATTTTAGCATTGATGCAATCCTTTCGGGTTAGACTGGTTTATTTGATAGTGTTTAGCGATTTACAATGATTGATATTCTGAGTTCAGGATTAGTTGGTGTTTGGTTGCAAATGGCGGGGATAGATCGGGCGGGACTCAATACTTCTGTATTGGAGAATTTGGAAACGGAGTTATCCCAGGTGGTGTTTCCCGAACAGCCCGATCCCGTGGCGGAAGCGGTGGTACAACAATATTTGAATCGGTTAGCGGCTAAGGGACTTTCCAAGGACGTCCAGGGAATTTGGGTGCAGTCAAGTTGGGTTCCCCTGGCTAAAAATTCTGAGACGACGCCCCTGCCAGCCGCTTCTCTAACTAAGGTCGCGACTTCTTTGGCTTCTTTACAGGTTTGGCCCCCCGAACATCGGTTTGAGACGATTCTAGGGGTGACTGGGCCGATTGTTGGGGGTGTGGTACAGGGGGATTTAGTGGTAACGGGGAATGGTGATCCGTTTTTTATTTGGGAAGAAGCGATCGCCCTGGGAAATACATTAAATCAAATGGGAATTCGCGGGGTTGCGGGGAATTTGATCATTACAGATCGTTTCTATATGAATTATGAAGTTGAACCCCTAAAAGTGGGTCAATTATTAAAAGAGGCATTTAATTCACCATCTTGGAAGGAAGAAATTATTTATCAGCATTCTCGGATGACACCTGGAACAGCTAAACCTCAAGTTATGATTTCAGGAAATATTATCGCTCAACCTGGGACGGTAAATTCAACCCCAATTATTCGTCATCAATCTTTAGCTTTAGTTGAAATTATTAAACAAATGAATATTTATAGTAATAATCCCATGGCTGAAATTTTAGCAGCCAATGTGGGTGGGGCGGCAAATGTTAGACAATTAGCATCACAGGCGGCGGGAGTTCCTATCGAGGAAATTCGGTTAATTAATGGTTCGGGTTTAGAGCCTGAAAATCAAATTTCTCCCAGGGCTGTTGTCGCAATGTTTATGGCTTTAGCTCGATATTTACAAGATACTAATATTACCATTTCTGACTTATTTCCCGTTGCTGGAATCGACACCCAAGGTACGTTAGAAGATCGAAAAATTCCGGTTTCTTCTCCTGTTAAAACTGGAACATTATCGGATGTTAGTGCGTTAGCTGGGGTTGTACCAACTCGCGATCGCGGTTTAGTTTGGTTTGCTATTATTAATCGGGGAACTGATTTAGATGGGTTAAGGGCTGATCAGGATTATTTATTACAGCAATTCGTGAGTCAGTGGGGTTCTCCTGATAGCTTACCCGAATTAATTCAACCTCATATTGATGGTCGTCGTCCGGGTATTGGTGATCCAAATCGTAATCAGATTTTAGTACAAACACCTTGATTTTTCCTCCTTCCGCCTTGTAGTGAGGCGTTCACGCCTCAGAGTCCTAAAGGACTCACTACAATATCATCAGAAGGGAATTTTTTTAAGGCTTCATCAAGCAATTATTTGCTTGAAAATAAGGTTTAACCAAAATTTTAATCGCTTCAGTTAAATTCATTTCTTGCCTTGAGGATATAGAAAAAATTGAATTGTTTTAATTATAACAAAATAATTATTTTTTGTATCAAAAGCAGTAAGGATTTTTCTAAAATATGCTAAACTTGTTTATATTGTGAATACTGATCTCTAACAATATGGTATCCTCTTTAACAACTCTACCCTTAGAAAACGGCGATCAATTAACTCGGATTGAGTTTGAACGTCGTTGTGCAGCGATGTCTGATCAAAAAAAAGCAGAATTAATTGAAGGAATTGTTTATATGGCGGCTGCATTACGTTATAAAAGTCATGGAAAACCCCATGCTTCTATTATCGGTTGGTTAGCTTTCTATGAAGCAGCAACACCAGGCATCGGTTTAGCGGATAATACAACTATTCGTCTGGATAATAATAATGAACTTCAACCGGATGCTTTATTAAGAGTTGAACAGGGGGGACAATCCATTATTAGTGAAGATGATTATGTCGAAGGCGCGCCGGAATTAATTGTTGAAATTGCCGCTTCGAGTGCTTCTATAGACTATCATCAAAAGTTAAAGGTTTATCGTCGTAATAATGTCCAAGAATATTTAATTTGGCGGGTTTATGAACAGCAATTAGACTGGTTTAGATTAATAGAAGGACAATATATTAAACTTTTAGCAGATTCAGAAGGAATTTTAAAAAGTGAAATATTTCCAGGTTTATGGTTAGATGAACAAGCCTTATTAAATGGGAATTTAGCTCAGGTTTTAGCCCTATTACAACAGGGAATAGCCACCGTTGAGCATCAAGATTTTATTAAAAATTAATCCAAGAAAAAATAATTGTAGTCGGAGTATTCTCACCCGCTAACCTGCCTCCTCTCCAACCCAACAGTACCCCCCAGCCCGACCAACCCCGATTAACTCCCTGATCGGTCAACGCTTTGACCCCCTCGATTCCCTTGACAACTATTAGGGTAACCGTCAACCCTACCGGACAAATTACAGACTCTAGGATCATTGAAGTTTGATCTCGCCTCAAGTCAGCAAACCTAGATTTAGCTAGGGAATTGACCTCAACAGAATCGAGAAAAGCTAACCCGTCGTAAAGATTCTGATTCAACCTCTTTACCGAAACCCAATTATCTGTAACTATATTGAAATTAATGCTTGTAGGGATGATCCCCTTCTGGTAAAATCAGAAACAAAAGTTAGTATTAAATACTTAGGTTGCCTAAGTACAGGGCCTTCTGTCAGTCGGGAGTCTGTTCACGACCCTCAGTTGAGGTTTACTCTACCTTTGGATCAGGTGAAAACTCAATAGTGCTGGCGTTGGTCAGAGTTTTAATGCTCTAAATTCAATGATTAAATTGTCAACAGTTTCTTTTAGGGTAGAGGAAGATGGGAAATAAGCCGGATCGCGTGGTTTTAATTGGCGTTGCTGGAGATTCTGGGTGCGGAAAATCAACATTTTTACGTCGGATAACAGACATCTTTGGAAAAGATTTTGTGACGGTTATCTGTTTAGATGACTACCATTGTTTAGACCGTAAACAACGCAAAGAAACCGGAATTACGGCTCTAGATCCTAGAGCTAATAATTTCGATCTAATGTATCAGCAAGTTAATGCTCTTAAAAACGGTATATCTATTGATAAACCCATTTATAATCATGAAACTGGTGAGCTAGATCCCCCGGAACGGATCAATCCCAATCATATTATCGTAATCGAAGGATTACATCCTTTATATGACGAACGGGTGCGAGGACTGCTTGATTTTAGTGTTTATCTCGATATCAGCGACGAAGTTAAAATTTCGTGGAAAATTCAGCGCGACATGGCTGAACGGGGACATCGGTATGAAGATGTTTTGGCGGCAATTAATGCTCGTCGTCCCGATTTTGAAGCCTATATTGACCCCCAAAAGCAATATGCTGATGTGGTGATTCAAATTTTACCCACAAATTTAATTGCTGAAGACAAGGAACACAAAGTCCTGCGGGTACGTTTGGTACAAAAAGAAGGCGTGGAAGGACTCGAACCCGCCTACCTGTTTGATCAAGGTTCAACCATTTACTGGACACCTTGCGGACGCAAACTCACCTGTTCCTATCCGGGTCTGAAAATGTATTATGGCCCTGATAACTACTACGGAAATGAGGTGTCTATCCTCGAAGTGGATGGTCAATTCGATAACCTCGATGAAATGATCTACGTCGAAGGACACTTAAGCAATTTGTCAACAAAATACTACGGGGAAATGACCCATCTCCTGCGCGAGCGCCAAGAGTATCCCGGTTCCAATAATGGTAGCGGATTATTCCAGGTGTTAGTCGGTCTGAAAATGCGAGCGACCTACGAGCGCTTAGTCGGATCTAGCGAAAAAGTTGCCGCAACGGTCTAATGTTTTGACTGTTAGCAATTAACTCAAACAACTATAACGTGGGGTCAATCGATCTCGCGTTTTTTTATATTTATTCAAGAAACCGGGTTTCTAATTAAGATTAATTGTATCCGATCAATATTTGTTGAGCAACCCGGTTTATGTGGTGAGATCAGGAGTGTAGTAATCAATCCACTCTCTTAACTCTTGGACAAGTAAATGAACTTTTGTACTGGGATTAGCTTGTATTGGTGCAACTCCCTTTTGGGTCTGTAAAAGAATTTCAGCCCGTTCAATTGCGTTTAATTCATTACCAAATTGGTTGATTTTTTCGACTATTTCTATATTACCATGAACGTATACGAAATTAGACTCATTGGGATTTTGCCTTATAAGTTCTCCTAGACGAGTGTAAATATCCGATCTAGGAATAGGAAGATGAGAAGGAACTTCCTCTAGGTGTAGTAAAAACCAAAGCTCAAAAGCTTCGTTACTATATGCGATTTCAAATTTATTTTGGTTTGCTATTTCAAATGCTTCGTCAAAATTCCGTCTTGTAGTATCATTTAGATCAGCATCATCTTTATCAAAAACAACCCAAACAGCATCATCTCTGCCAAATTCTCTCTTAGATTCTTTTTGTAATTTAGCTTTTTCAATAATTGCTTGCTTGACAACACCTAATGGTGAGAAACCTGTGCCTACTGGTCTTACATACAATGTGAGATCGGGAAACAGAGCGACAAATTGTTGAAAATATTCTGGCTCAGTTTTTTTATCTTCACAAACAATTAAAAAAAGGTATTCGTAGCGATGCACATTTTTTGGACGTTCAATTGTTTCTTTAGTTGCCTTTTGTTTTAACTTACCTTTCCTTGCCATTGCTTTTTATAATTACACTAGATTAAAATTTCCTAAAACTGGAATTGCGCCATATCTACCTTCAAAATATCTTTTTTCTTTATCTGTATCGGGTCTTTCTTTTTCAGATATTCCGTTGTTTTTACCCTTATATATGAAATCAGATAAAGAATAAAATTCCGTTGATTCCCAATGATTTTTTTCAGTAAAATATATCTGATCTCTTCTCAAATTAGCATAAGACAATAAATTAGTATCATGGGTAGCAAAAATCAATTGAGCATGATTAGGGTTAGTCTTATTATTCAAAAACATATTGATTGTATGAAGCGTCATTATCGGATGCAATTTTCCTTCTATTTCGTCAATAATTAATATGCCTCCATTGATCAAAGTCCATAGTATAAGCCCGCTTAAATGAAATACTTTTTGAGTTCCAGGGGATTCATTTTTATTCAATTCCCAAGCTATAGATTTTTGAGTTTCTTGGCCCTGACTGTCATAAATACGATGTGTTGAATAGACAGTATATTTTTTTGCTCCGGTGAGTTCATTAATTAAAAAATTCTTAAATTCATCTGGTATTTTTCCTGACAATTCTAATGGATCAAAATCTTGGTCTTGAACCTCTAAATCAATAATTCCAAAATTTAGGCTAGTAAAATATTCCTTAATTTTTTGACGATATTCTTGATCGTCCCAGAGACTAATGGTTTTGATTGCCTCATGATCTGTATTTAATCCGTCGATAATTGTATATTTCTTGAACCAATGAAGAATATTTTTTGCTTCTTCAATATTTAATATATCGCAAGTTGATAAAAATAATCCGTTGTCTCTTGTTGCTTCTATTGCGGCATCAATAATCGTTGAAGAAGCTTTTAAACCCGAAGAAACATCAATTATATCTTGGCTTCTTTGAAATAAGTTAACTTCTCTACCTACAGATTTTCTAAATAGCCATTCTGAAACTATTTCATTTTGGTTGAACTCAATTCCATATCTGTATCTATCTTCTGCAATTAAAAAAACAATTTCCAAAAAAGTAGGTTTATTAATCCAATCTTCTCTAAGTAAAAAAGGGTCGTATGGTAACTTTGTTGTTGAAGAAAAACGTGCAGAAAAATTAATTAATTTTCCCAGCATACCCATTGCTTTCAACAGGTTGGATTTTCCACTAGCGTTAGCACCATATATAGCCACAGCGTTTAAAGCCTGATGCTTTCCCCTTTGAATGATATTTTCAGAATGCTCCTTTTGCTTTGGGGCAGGAACCAAGCTTAACACTTGTTCTTCACCAATTGATATGTAGTTAGCGACTCTAAATTCTATCAACATTGCTTTTTTGGGATTATTTTCACAAAATCATACTGGTTCCATCATTTCAAGATAACCAACCAGTATGATTTTGTCAATCAACCAGGACTAAAGTTGTTTCACTTCCGAAACCAACTTAGCCACAACATCCTTAGCACTGCCAAACAACATCATGGTTTTATCTTTATAAAACAGGTCATTTTCTACCCCGGCAAACCCAGTATTCATACTGCGTTTAATCACAATGGTATGTTTAGCTTTGTCCACATCCAAAATCGGCATCCCATAAATCGGGCTATTTTTGTCTTCCCGTGCCGCCGGGTTAACGACGTCATTCGCTCCGATAACTAACGCAACATCCGTTTGATCAAATTGCGGGTTAATATCATCCATGTCATATAGCTGAGGATAGGGAACATTCGCCTCGGCTAACAGCACGTTCATGTGTCCTGGCATCCGTCCCGCCACGGGGTGAATCGCATATTTGACATCCACCCCATTACTTTCCAATTGATCGACCAACTCCTTAACGCTATGCTGCGCCTGGGCTACGGCCATGCCATACCCCGGGACAATCACCACAGAACGGGCATATCCTAACATCATTGCCCCTTCCTCGGTGTCAATGCTACGAATAGTTTGATCCGTTGCACCCGCCCCACTAACAGTCCCAGAACCGCTTTCTCCAGTGCCAAATCCAGCAAATAGCACGTTAGTTAAAGAACGGTTCATCGCCTTACACATAATCACGGTCAGGATAATTCCCGACGCCCCAACTAACGCCCCAGCAATGATTAACAGGTTGTTCATGACCACAAACCCAGCCGCTGATGCTGCTAACCCGGAGAAGGAATTTAACAGAGAAATTACCACGGGCATATCGCCGCCCCCGATAGGAATGACGAATAACACGCCTAAAATTAGGGAAATGAACACTAACCCTAAAAATACTGCCACATTAAAAGGGGTTAGGCAAATATAAATACTGCCTAATCCAAAAGCAACAAACAGCAGAATATTAAACTGTTGTTGCAGGGGAAATAAGATCGGAGAACCACTCATAATTCCCTGCAATTTGGCAAAGGCAATCATCGAACCTGTGAAGGTTATCCCCCCAATTAATACCCCTAAAATTGCGGTAATTGTTGTGCCTAAAGGCGGAGTTTGTGCTAGGGCTAAATAGCGCCAAAATTCTCCCACCGCTACCATGGAAGAAGCCGCACCCCCCAAACCGTTTAGTAAACCTACCATTTGGGGCATTTCTGTCATCTGAATTTTATAGGCCATCACGGCCCCAATGACCGAACCAATCACTAAGGCAAGGATAACCCATTCATAGTTTAAAACCTGCCGATCTAACATCGTGGCAACAACAGCAATTAACATCCCAATGGCTGCCCATAAATTGCCACTTCTAGCAGTTGCTGGAGATCCTAACTTTTTCAATCCAAAGAAAAAGAAGGTGACAGCTACTAAATAACTGAGTTGTATTCCCGTTAAGCGAATATCCATTAGGCTTTAACCTCTTTTTTCTTGAACATTTCTAGCATTCGATCTGTAACCAAAAAGCCACCCACAACGTTAATCATGGCGAGAATAATGGCAATAAATCCCAGAATTACGGTGACATTCAAATCGCGATCGCCCGCAATAATTAACGCTCCTAAAACGGAAATTCCTGAAATCGCATTTGCCCCAGACATCAGGGGAGTATGGAGAGTAGGCGGAACTTTCGTAATCACTTCAAACCCCGCAAAGGTCGCTAAAACAAACACAAACAATGCGGAAATTAATGTTTCAGTAGTCATAATTTCAGAACAATTGACAGTTAACTGTTGACGGCGGACTGTTGAGGATTTTGGGTTAGGGCTTGTTTGACTCTTTCAGAACGAATTTCACCGTTATGAGTCACACAAGATCCATCAAGAATATCATCGCTAAAATTAATCTCCAGTTGCTTATCTTTATTAATCATTAATGCCAATAAAGCCGAAATATTTTTAGCATAAACTTCACTGGCATGGATGGGCATGGAAGCGGGTAAATTAATCGGCCCAATAATCGTCACGCCATGTTTCACCACATCTTTCCCGGCTTCGCTGCATTCACAGTTTCCCCCCTGTTCGGCGGCCAGATCGACGATCACCGAACCGGGTTTCATTTGGGCCACCATATCCTCTGTGACCAATACCGGGGCTTTTCTGCCGGGAACTTGGGCCGTTGTCACCACCACATCAGAAGCCGCGACGTGCTGGCTCAGGACTTCCCGGGTGCGTTCCTTGGCTTTTTCGGAAATTTCCTTGGCATAACCCCCCTCGGCCACGGTATCTTCCTCTAGGGACACATCTACAAACTTAGCCCCCAAACTTTGTACCTGTTCTTTGACTTCGGGACGAATATCAAACCCTTCGACAATAGCACCCAGACGTCGGGCCGTGGCGATCGCTTGTAACCCAGCGACCCCCGCCCCCAAAATTAACACCTTAGCGGGGCGAATGGTTCCGGCGGCCGTGGTTAACATGGGGAAATATTTCGGTAAAGCCGCGGCCGCAATTAATACGGCCTTATATCCGGCCAAGTTGGCTTGGGAGGATAGGGCATCCATGCTTTGGGCGCGACTGGTACGCGGGATCAGTTCCATACTAAAGGCGGTCACGTTCTGCGCCGCCAGTTTCTGAATTAATTCAGGATTTCCCAAGGGGTTCAAAAAGGTGATTAAAACCCCGCCAGACTTGAGTTTAGAGACTTCTGAGTCCTCTAACACCCCCACTTTCAGCAGGACGTCCACTTCGCTCCAAAGTGTCCCCTGATCAACAATTTTCGCCCCTGCCTGTTCATAGGTTCCATCGGAAAAACAGGCCCGCTCCCCGGCTCCTGCCTCTACCCACACTTCCACACCCTGTTTAACCAACCGGGCGACAACATCAGGGATGAGGGCAACTCGCCGCTCATCTACCTGACTTTCCTTAGCGATCCCAATTTTCATAAAATCTCCTGATAATTTGTTCACTGTTGACAGTTAACGGTTAACGGTTATGTTTTTTCCTCCGCTTCGCCAAGTTAATGCAATAGGGGCCAATCCCGATAACATGAACAAGATCGTGTTATATTATATGCGAGGTTTTGAAAATTCGATAAAATTCCATACATACAAGTTTAGGTTATACCTTAATACAGATAAACAAATCTTCCTAAGAAAATAGGTTTATAAATATGGGTAATCTCAAGGAAATAGCCATGCTGACTAAACAAGATTGGGACTGGTTAGCAGTGTGTTCTCATTATCAAACGGCTGTCAACGTCCATAAATTTCTCAAAGAAGGAAAATCTATGAAAGCAACGGAAGGTTTAGAATCTCTAATTGAAGCAATGGGAAGAACTGAAAAAAGAGCCGTCAAAAGCCAGCTAATTCGCTTAATGCGACCCGTTATTAAATGGAAATGCCAACCTCAAAAACGTAGCTCTAGTTGGACTATTAGTATTCGTTCAGCCCGTCGAGAAATTCAGGAAAGTCAAGAAGAAATGCCAAGTTTGAATCGTAATTTTATTGAGTCTATCTGGGATAAATGCTTTGAGAACGCGGTGAAGGATGCTGAGGATGAAATGGGGAAAAAATGTCGATTAACCTCGCTGTCTTGGTCAGAGATTTTTGAGGATGAATATATTTTATCGGATGATAGCCCAGAGGATTAAATGTTTTACTATTATTAAGGAATACTCTGGACAATAAAATAACTAACGAACAGGCTTAAAGTTCTGTACAAAATCAATCCATGAATCGACCTTTGAACCTGTAATATCTAAAATCTCAATAGAACGAGTTCTAGGAATAGGTGGCCCGGCTTCTTCTTGAGAGTATTCAATTACTGTTGATTCAGGTTGACCTAAACCATAGCGGTTAACCATTCGATTAGCAAGGTCACAACTAATAAAGAATTCTCCCATATTAACTTGACCATTTCCAGCATAATATAACCAAGTTCTTGAACTACCTTGATTATTACAATCATAATAAGTCACTTCAAACATTTTAGCGATATGCACATCATAAAGCCTCAATTTTCCCCCATAAGCAGCACGAGTTGTATCTCTATCAGGAACAGTCATTGTATAAATTCCTTCACCATGTTGTAACCTCATGGGAACTGCGGTAGACTGCGCCAAGACTAATGTAGAATTGCCAATTAGTTCAATCAAAGCAATGATTGATACAATTAAAAATTTACCAAAATTGTTCAGCATTGAAATTTGCTCATAGAAAGGATAATGTTGATATGATATCCGGTGAAATCCACAAAATCTCCGTAGGGGCGGGTTCACGCAGATATTGAATACCCATCAAAGATTTTACTAAACCCGCCCTTCTTGTATCTCAAATATACTGAATGATAGTTCTAAAATCAAATCAGAAAAGTTAAGCTAAATAATCACAAAATCATTAGCAGTTAGAGTAAAGTTATCTCGATCCCGTCCTAGCACTGCCAGTAACTCACCACCAGACTCAATTTTCAAAAACTTGGTGATATTACTTTCAAAGTTTTGGTCAAAGCTTCTTCCTTCCCCAAAAATACTATCAATCTGTTGCGGTTGGATATCGCTAATTAATAATTGTTCAAAGGTAACACCAACTAAACCAATTTTATCCTCACTATTGATAAAGTCTAAAATTAAGTCAGCATTTTCAGTACCCGTTGGAATTTCATTAAGATCAGCAGTTTTACTGATAATAAAAGAATCTGCTCCACCTTTTTCCTCAAAATCACCTCTTAATATATCTTGACCCCTATCTCCAGAAATATTATTATCACCTCCATTACCAATTAACAGATCTTTACCTTGCCCTCCAAATAAAGCAGTATCTTCAGAATTAGTGGATACACTGATTATTAAATCATCCCCTAAATTACCGAATAAAAAGTCTGTACCTTGATCAATATCAATTACAGGAAAAGCTGAATCCCTAATAATATCGTTTCCTTGACCCCCATAAATTGTATCGTAGTCAAAATTTCCTTCTAATGAATCGTTGCCTTCATTACCATATAAAATATCATTATTTTGACCACCTACTATTGTATCATTTCCCTCCATTCCAAACAAAATGTCCTTCCCTTTAGCTCCAACAATAGAATCTTGTCCTGACAAACCTAATATTGTGTAAGAGATTGTATCTTGATCATTTTCTACTGTAATAGTATCGTTATCAATACTGCCAAAAAATTGACCTAATGGATCTAAATCTTGTTCAGAAATAATATATTTAGCCATGTGTTCTTAATCCTTAAATATTGTAATTTTACAGTTTAATAACAGTTGACCGGACATGGAACCTGAGTTATCCAATAACAGAACAACTGGACAGCGTGGTTCCTGGTTGACGGCAAAATCCGCTAGATTCCTTATTGGCATAGGTTTCCTATCCTTCCCTGGTTTGTCAAACTCTTCTATTACTGATAATAAATTAACTGATTTCTGATTGTCTACTGATTAAGGTTAGAATTAATGTTAGAATCGTGTTAGCTCTTTTTTATACCCGAAATATGGCTCAAGTGGACAAAATATTTAGCCAAGCTGCCCAGGAATGGGATTTAGATAGTCTTTATGCTGACTTGGCATCTGCGAAAGGAAAGCATCTAACCCCTATTGAAAAAGCTCACTTGAGGGGGTTATTGTCCGGCTGTAGTCCCTCAGAAATTGCCGAAAAATTAGATAAAATTCCTAGAGGTGTAGAATCGGATTTATGTGCAACGGTTTATAAATATGTAAAGTCTTTATTAGATAAAGCTGAAAAAGTAGAAAACTGGCGTAAGATTTATGAATGGCTTGATGAATCGGGTTATAAATCCAAGCTGGATAACAAAGTTCCTGTTAAGACTTTATTACCTAAACAAAGCATCGTTAATATCACTAATTTTAATATTGAACAAGATCAAATCGTTTTTCAGTTTCATCTAACAATCCCCACATCACAAATTACTGAATTATCTATACAAGATTGTAATATTGATGAGAATATTAATAATAATCATACGGATAATAATTGAAGTTATTGTTATTAGGTAAATTACCATTTTTCCCTTATTTGTAACATTTGTTTAAACCTGCCTTGTTTTTAGGTTTAAGCGATCGCTTCACTTTAATTATTTTTTTATATCCTCCCAAGTCATAACATTATCTGGATTTGTTTCATAAGCAGTAATTCGATGATCAAGTTCTTGCTTTTCAACCTCTGTCAAATCGGGGTAAGATTGCTCTGCTGCAATGCTATCCCAAATCGCTTGTACAGGGCGAATCCGGTCTTCAATACCCAGAGATGTAATTTGATTTAAGGTGACAGTAATATCCATGCTAATAACCTAGATAGAAGACTTCACAACTAATACACCTAAAATATAACAAAAATCAAGAAATACCATAATTAGTATAAGATAGAGTAATTATTGTATAAAAACCCGAAAGATGCTACAATGCCCCGCGTATTGGGTTGATGTAAATTTTTAATCCTCTAACCTATTTTTGATATAGTTGGTAAAATTTAAACAAAACTTAATTTTTTTACAGGAGCCGATATGCGACGACTACTTTCTGCGATATTAATCACCGGTTTAGCCCTGACAAGTTTAGCTAAAATCGCCCAAGCCCAAGGATTACCAGGGATGACCCTGTTGAGTGGGCCCGACAAAACCAATATCTTAGATTATTTTCTCCAAAGCGGACGGTCGGGAGAATGGGATCGTTATAAACTCAGACTTCCGGCCGATAAGTTGAATTTGGCGATCGCCGAAGTTTCCATCACCTATCCCGAATATTATAAAGGCAAAATCGATCCTAAAAAAGTAGAAATTCGACTCAAAGATGAAAAGGAGTCCATTCCTTTAGAAGAAGTGATTTGGGATGAAGAAAACCATATTATCCAAATTTATCCCCAAGAACCCATTCCGGCTGGGACTAAAGTAGAAATCGTTCTCTCTAATGTCAAAAATCCTACCTTTGGGGGCGTTTTCAACTTTAACGCCAATATTCGCTCCCCTGGGGATGTGCCCATGTTGCGTTATGTAGGAACCTGGATTTTGACGATTGATTAATATTCTAGTTGCGGAGCAGCTTTTTGCACCCAATATCCAAAGTCCCAAAGATGTGATACACTGAAAAATTGTGACTTTTAATTAACAAATTAACAAAAAGGCACCGGAGGTAAGCAATGGCTCAACAAACCCTGCAAGGAACAAACCGCAAAAAGAAAAGAGTTTCTGGCTTCAGAGTACGAATGCGGACAAAAAACGGTCAAGCCGTGATTAAAGCGCGTCGTAGGAAAGGACGGGCGCGTTTAACTTTTTAATTCCTTGATCCCAATTCAAGAAAACCTATTGCTATTCCCACGAACTCATTGCCATCCCGACGGTTAAGCGAAAGGAAATTTTGAATTTGTGGGTGGCAGTACCTAATTAATGTTACCCAAAATCAATCGACTCCGGCATCCCAAGGATTTCAAAGCCGTCTATAGCAAAGGACTGCATCGCAAAACCCCTCATTTAACCTTGAGGGCTTTACGAGGTCAACCCCATAGAATAAAAGGGAATTCAACAGAATTGTCGTCTGTTCAGCCGACTCGGATGGGAATTTCCATCAGTCAAAAAGTCAGTAAGCGCGCGGTGGTTAGGAATCGGATCAAACGTCAAATCCGGGCGGTTTGGCATCAGTTGTTACCCTTGATCTCACCGGGTTGGGACATTGTGATTGTTGTTAAACCAACAGCCGATCCGTGCAATTATTCAGAAATTCTGCAAGAATTAGAAAAGTTGTTGGTAGAAGCAGAGGTTTTAAATGGGTATACGGGAGGAAAGTTTTTATGAAGGAGGCCCTGCAATCGGCGACCTCATTATCAATCTATTAATAGGACTGACGGTTATTGGCATCCCTCTAGCGATTGGGGCGATTGTGCGGGCATTGTGGCTGCGCTATCGGATCACGAACCGCCGAATCTCTGTGATAGGTGGATGGATGGGACAGGATCGTACCGATATCGTCTATTCGGAAATCATCAAAATCGTCAAGGTTCCCAGGGGACTCGGGACTTGGGGGGATATGGTTTTAACTCTGAAAAATGGTTCTCGTCTGGAACTGCGGGCTGTCCCTCGATTTCGAGAAACCTATGACTTTATCCTCGATAAAATCTCACCCCAAGCGCAAAAAGCTAGTGCGACAACTAGCCGCTAATCTGGGAAAAGGATGCAGTTTTTTCGGTTTTGAGCCTGAAGGCTGACGGATGGTATGGGTTGTCGCTAACCTATAAGTCCAGCGTCGGCTAATGGTTCTTAAAATTATATATATTTTACGCAAGCAGTTCAATAAACTCAAAAGAATGGACTTTGGTATCGGGTTTCTTTCCAATAATGTGATGTTGCCGATCCTAGATTTTTTCTACGGGATCGTGCCTAGTTATGGTTTAGCAATTGTGGCGTTAACCTTAGTGGTTCGCTTCGCGCTTTACCCCTTGAATGCGGGTTCCATTCGCAATATGCGGCGAATGAAAGTTACCCAACCGTTGATGAAAGAACGGGTAGATCAAATTCAACAACTGCATAAAGACGACCCGGTGAAACAACGGGAAGAAATGAGCAGAGTCTACAAAGAACTGGGAAACCCCTTAGCCGGATGCTTCCCACTTCTGATTCAAATGCCCATTCTTTTTGCTCTGTTTGCCACTTTGCGGGGTTCACCCTTTTCTGATGTCAACTACAGCGTAGACCTACAGATTTTACCCCCAGAACAAATTGAACAAGTCCAGCCCCAAGCCTACGCCACTAAAGCTCAAAACTATTATTTCGCCGATGGAATTCATACTTCCGTTGTCGCGATGATTCCCAGTGGTAATCGTTTAGGGTTGAACGAAAAAGTACAGGTAGAACTGCAAACCGTTGACGGTAAACCCTTAACATCGGAATTGGAGAAGTATCCCGATGTGAATTTAATCCCCACCTGGAAAATTCTGAAAGGGGAAGATAAGATCCAAGTCGGTGAAAACGGTCAAATCCTGGCCATAGCACCTGGAGATGCCACGATTCAAGTTGGTCTGAGGGGATTAGCTTCGGATAAAGGATTTCTGTTTATTGATGCTTTGGGTCGAGTCGGGGCTGTTGATCCCGATGGTACGATTCACTGGGATATTGTCGGGATGATTCTGGCCTTTGGGGTGTCTTTATACCTGAACCAAGTTCTATCAGGACAGGGACAAGGCTCCAGTGGTAATCCGCAGCAGGATACGGTGAATAAAATTACACCGGTGCTTTTTAGTGGGATGTTTTTCTTCTTCCCGCTTCCAGCAGGTGTATTGCTGTATATGCTGATTGCGAATATCTTCCAAACGGTTCAAGCCTTTATTTTGTCGCGGGAACCGCTGCCCGAACACTTGCAAAAAATTGTGGAAGAATCAAGTAAGACTGCTAAATTAGCAACGGTTGATGGGGAAAGAGAAGCATTACCCTTTGAGCCGGGACGTTCTAAGAAAAAGGCGCAATCGTAGAAATGAACAATAGCGATATACAACAGGGGCAAGAATGGTTAGAGGAATTGCTCAAATTAGGGGCAGTTCCCTCCCAGGTAAAACCCAGTTTAGAAGCTGACTCTTGTTGGTTAACCATTGATCAAGTTAATCTGACCCCCGAACAGGTGGCAACTTTAATCGGCCAGGACGGGGAAGTTTTGGATGCGATTCAATATTTACTCAACGCCATTCATAACCTCGGTAAAGAGGACGAAAATCGCACCTCTTACACCGTAGAACTCAACGGATATCGAACTCAACGTCATTTGGAATTGCGGGCTTTAGCTGACCACGCGGCCAGTCGTGTCCGTGAAACTGGGGGAGAGGTGGAAATTAAATCTCTGTCTTCGCCAGAACGACGTCTGATTCATTCCTTTCTCCAAGAAAGCGATGATTTAGAAACCTATAGTCGGGGACAGGAACCCGATCGCCGTTTAGTGATTAAAATAAAAGGCTAGACAGGGAAAACTTGTTTAGCCTTGCTTATTGTTGGCAGGTGGGAAAATAATTATGGACTCCATCTATATCCCGGATTTACTCAGGACACAAAACCGATCTTTAGAATTTGAGTTTCAAGAGTTTTTCCCTGACTTAGAAACTCTGACTCCCGTTCGAGGTCGGATGCGGGTCAGTCACAAAACCACTTATATAGAGGCGGTGGTTCAGGCGGAAACCATTGTTACTTTGACCTGTGACCGATGTTTAAAACAATATAACCATCGGTTGAAGGTTGATACTTCTGAGTTAATTTGGTTGGACGTTTCGGCAGATAAAGTTGATACTTCTAAATCTGAAGTTGAAATTTCTTTAGATGAACCGGTGGAAAGTTTGCACCCCCAAGGTAATTTTTTACCTGGGGATTGGCTCTATCAGCAATTGTGCCTAGCTCTACCCCTACGCCAACTCTGTGAGGGGCCCTGTGAACTTCCCCAACCGATATCAACCGAATCCCAGCCTATTATTGATCAACGCTGGGCCTCATTACAAGATTTAAAGCAAAATCTACAGTAATTCAGAGGTGTTAATAGTTAACATTTCATGGTTAATAAATCCTATTTGATTTGTGTTCAAAATTTATTGATAAAAGGCAATAGGGAATGGGTAATGGGTAATGGGTGATGGGTAATGGGTAATGGGTAATGGGTAATTACGAATTACGAATTACGAATGGCAAAAGTTTACCTCCCCTGCTCCCCCTGCTCCCCCTGCTCCCCCTGCCTCCCCTGCTCCCCCTGCTCCCCCTGCCTCCTC
>NZ_LR735026.1:109924-259520 GCF_900009265.2 Planktothrix paucivesiculata PCC 9631
GCTCCCCCTGCTCCCCCTGCCCCCCCTTCTATGAGTAAATTCAATGAGGAATTGAAGCTATTATTGCGATCGCGCTACGCTATTATTTACATTCCGACTTTAGAAGAAGAACGAGTCGAAACCATAATTAAACAAGCGGCAAAAGATCAGGGCAACCGAGGGGTTTATATCTGGGATTTTGTGGAAGGATATCAACAGGGAAATCCCAATGATTTAGGAGCCGGAAAACGCAATCCGTTACAAGCCTTAGAATTTGTAGAAAAACTACCGGAGGCAATGGCTGGTATTTTTATTTTAAGGGACTTTCATCGATTTTTAGAAGATATCTCAATTTCGCGAAAATTAAGAAATTTAGCCAAAAAATTAAAATCTCAACCCAAGAATTTGGTGATTATTTCTCCCCAAATTTCGATTCCTTCTGATTTGAGTGAAGTGTTAACGGTTTTAGAATTTCCCTTACCCAATCTAGCAGAAATTAAAACGGAAGTTGAACGGCTATTAATCACAACAGGAAATCCGTTAGATCCTCGTTTATTAGATGAAATGGTGCGTTCATCTCAGGGGCTATCTATTGAAAGGATTCGCCGAATTTTAGCCAAAGCGATCGCCACCCATGGAGAATTACAGGCCGATGATATTGAATTAATCTTAGAAGAAAAACGCCAAACTATTCGTCAAACTCAAATTTTAGACTTCTATTCTGCCCAGGAAAATATCTCTGATATTGGCGGATTAGATAATTTAAAAGATTGGTTATTACTCCGGGGAGGAGCGTTTTCAGAACGGGCGAGACAATATGGTTTACCCTATCCCAGAGGGTTATTATTAGTCGGAATTCAAGGCACGGGAAAGTCCTTAACGGCAAAAGCGATCGCTCACCATTGGCATTTACCCCTATTAAGATTAGATGTGGGGCGGCTATTTGCGGGATTGGTCGGAGAATCGGAATCTCGCACCCGACAAATGATTCAATTAGCCGAAGCCTTAGCGCCTTGTGTATTATGGATTGATGAAATTGATAAAGCCTTTTCGGGATTAGATGGTAAGGGAGATTCAGGAACCAGTAATCGGGTGTTTGGAACATTTATTACTTGGTTAGCTGAAAAAACCTCCCCGGTTTTTGTCGTCGCCACGGCAAATAATATTCAAACCTTGCCCCCGGAAATGTTAAGAAAGGGACGATTTGACGAAATTTTCTTTGTGGGATTACCCTATCAAGAAGAACGAAAAGAAATTTTTGAAGTGCATTTAACCAAACTACGTCCTCAGAATATTAAAAATTATGATATAGAACGATTAGCTTATGAAACCCCGGATTTTTCTGGGGCGGAAATTGAACAAACCTTAATTGAAGCCATGCACATTGGTTTTAGTCAAAACCGAGATTTCACAACGGATGATATTTTAGAAGCAGCGAGTCAAATTGTCCCCTTAGCCAGAACTGCTAAAGAACAAATTGAGTTTCTGCAAGAGTGGGCAGCGGCTGGGAAAGCCCGTTTAGCTTCTCGACAGAGTAGTTTAAATCGTCGCCTATCCGGTTGATGGTATTATAGTTATCTTTAAATTCGGTTTAAAACTCATGTATAGAAATATTCCCAAAACTATGAATCTTTATGGTGTTTTTAAATTTATTGTGGGTTTTTTCCTGGCAATTTTGATTTTAGCGGGTGCAACCGTCGCCACAGCTTTATATTTCGCAGCCCGTTTATCCGAACTTCCAGAACGTCCGACTTTTCCCAATGATAACCCGCAAACAAAAATAGCAGCAAAGCCAGCCACTCCCCAAGCCGCGGTCAAGCCCACCCCAACGCCAACTCCAGAAGCAGAAAAGCTTGAACCCGGTGCTTATCGGGCGATTGTCACCCAGCCGATTGGTTTGATTTTACGCGATAGTCCCAGTACGGACGCGAATCGAATTGGCGGGATTGCCTATCAAGAAAAAGTGGTTGTCCTAGGAGAAAGTGACAATAAGGAATGGCAAAAAGTTAGGGTAATCAGCGATGGCGATCGCACGGGATGGGTTAAGGGTGGAAATACAGAAAAAGTTGAATCGGAAAACTAATTTTTAAGATTTTTGGGTTGAGTATCTGACCTTGATAACCTGTCTGAACAGCAGGTCAGGTTTGTTTTGCTGTTTAAACAGGAGGGTTGCTCACGGCTGCTAGAAAAGTTGGACATTTTCAGCTTCCAAGTTAAGATAAGGTTAAATTGCAGTTAACCCTGTCTTAACCTGGAAGGAGAAAGTCAAATGATTCAATCTCAATTAAATTTTTATGAAAATGATAAATACAAAGATTCCATATCAGAAAATCAAGTTTCTAAATTTTATCAAGTTCTCCATGAATCTCTCCATCAGGTATTAAGTGATCGCGTCAGCATCGGAGAGATCTTGATGTTTGGTCAGCCCAAAGGTGTAAAAGATGAGACTAGAAAATTCCTAATTAAAGATCAGGAAAACCGCAAGATAGCTGTAGCGTTGTGTTCTTCCCCTGCATCTCCAAAGATAATTGCACGGGGGGTAGAATCTTCATATTTAGCCAAGCAGAGAGTAGGTTCAAAATTAGGATATCATATTTTAGGGGCTTTATGTGAGGGGGAAGTTGATGAATTAAGTTACGCTGTCCTACCCTATTGTCAGCCGTTAAGTGATTCACGGCTTTTGTGGTATGCTCAACGTTTTTTATTACGTCCCTCCTTATTCAAATGGTTAACTTGTATTACTGAAGCGACAGTAACAAAAGTCAACTCCGATGAAATAGAAGAAAACTTTATCGTTCCACTTCAGCATTTAGTGGAGTTAGAAACGATTACCGATCGCGTTCGTGTTGCGGCATTAGACACTCTCGAACGTTTGGCTAAAGGAACTTGGCATCCTTGTCATACGCTGATGCACGGTGATCTTTGGAAAGGTAATGTTCTGATCGCTCCTCCTTCCCTGGGCAGCGCGGAAAACCGACCATGGCAAGAGCGTTTTGTGATCATTGATTGGCCCGGTGGCATGATTAAAGGATATGGGATATATGATTTAATTCGACTAGCCCAATCTTTTAAATTAGGAAAAAAACAACTTCGTAAACAGGTAAATGCCCATTGTGAGATATTAGATTGTGAGTTCACTGATGCCCGTTGCCATCTTTTGGCAGCTTTGAGTTACCGAGGTATGCACCTAGAAAACTTCCCGGTGTCAAGATTTGCTAAAATGGCAGATTCTTGCCTAAAAACACTTGAAGAAATAGGAGGTTAATTCTAGGATTTATGTTGTTAGGGAAATCGCCGTTTACTTAACCAGTAGGTGAGCATTTCTCCTCGACCTTTAACATCAATTAAACCCCGTTCTTCAAAGTCATATTTACCATTTAAAAGGTTTTTAGTGGCGGCTGTTACTTGGATTTTACCCACTTCTCCTTGGGATTCCATGCGAGAAGCAATATTAACGGCATCTCCCCATAAATCATAGATAAATTTTTTCGTGCCAATGACACCCGCCACCACTGGCCCGGTATTAATTCCGATTCTTAAATTAAAAGATTGACCCATTTGTCCTTGAAATCGGCGAATTTCCGCCTGCATATCTAAAGCCATTTCTGCAATAGCTTCTACATGGTCATGGCAAGGAGTGGGCAAGCCACCAGCAACCATATAGGAATCTCCAATAGTTTTAATTTTTTCTAAATGATGTTTCTCGGCTAATTCATCAAAAGCAGAAAAAATTTGATTCAAGAAATTGACTAATTCTGAGGGAGAAATTCGAGCAGAAAATCCTGTAAAATCTACAATATCTGCAAACATAATCGTAGCTTGTTCAAAACGTTCGGCAATAGAATGATGATTTTGTTTCAGTTGTTCGGCAATAGATTTCGGCAGAATATTGAGTAATAACCGTTCCGATTTTTCCTGTTCTGCTTTTAACGCTTCTAAAACTCTTCGTCTTTCGGTTGTATTTCTTGCTACCCAAATGACACAATTATCTGGCATGGGAGAAACCGTTGCAGCAAACCAAACTTCATCTCCAAGATTCAAAGGGGATGAATTAGTGCCATGATGTCCGGGTTGATATTCAGCAGAAACTAAACTATATTCAATATTTAAAGTTTGCTTGGTGTTTAATACTTCTTGAATTTGATTATAAAATAAACTGGCATGACTAGCTGGAAAAACTTCAAACACAGTTTTCCCCAGCAGTTCTTCTGTCGGACTATATAAAACCTCGGAATTGGTGGTGACAATCTTTTTATATTTTCCTTCAGCATCAAACACCGTAATTACATCCGTCATCGCAGCAAATAAAGCTCTAAGTTCGGCTTCTGACTCTCGCAAAGCATTTTCAATCCGTGTTCTTTCCGCAACTTCTCGAACTAATTGATGGTTGGCTTCCCGCAGAGCAGCGGTACGTTCTTCCACCCGAATTTCTAACTGTTCCATTGCCCTTTGTAGGGCTGCTTCCGCTTGTTTTCGCTCGTTTATATCTTCAACGGTTCCTTCATAATGAAGTAGGTTTCCGGCTTCATCTCGGACTGCAAAAGCATTTTCTGAAATCCAAGTTAACTGTCCATCTAAGCGTCGGATTTGAGATTCATAACCAACAATTGCCCCCTGTTCTGCCAATAGTTTAACAAACTGTTGCCGACGTTGGGGTTGAACATAGAGTTGGTCTTGAATATCCGTTAAATTTTGGATTAATTCTTCAGGAGATTCATAACCGTAAATTCGAGCTAAAGCCGGATTTGCACTTAAATAAATCCCCGTAGATGTAGTTTGAAATATGCCTTCAACCGCATTCTCAAAAATACTCCGATAGTTAGCTTCTGCTTGTTTTAAGGCTTCTTCCGCTTGTTTGCGTTCTGTAATATCAATTCCCACAAAGAAAGCCGCTTGATTTTCGTTATATTTATGGGCAACAATTAAATAATTTCGAGGTTTACCTTGAATGACAGACATGACTTCTTGATAGGAGTCTTTGTCGGGATGATCAAAAAAGTTTTGAACGAAATAATTAAACTCAAAACTAGCTTTTAAAAACCCAATATCTTGATTGACAAAATCTTCGGGTTTGAGGTCAAAGGTCGATGCCAAATAACGATTCACTCCCAAATAACGTAAATCTGAACTAATCCAAGAAACCGTACCCGGAACCACATCTAATACTGCTTCTAATTGGTCTTGGGTTAGTCTTAATGCTTCTTCGGCATCCCGGCGTTCAGTAATATCAATTCCCACTACAAAAGCCGCTTGATTATTATTGTATTTTTGGGCAACAATTAAATAATATCGTAACTTGTTATTCAGGACAAATGAAACCTCTTGAAAAGCATCAATAGAGGGACTATCAAATAAATTTTGGATAAATTCAGTAAACCCTGAATGATTGCCTAAAAAACCAATATCTTGATCAATAAAAGTTTCTCTAGGCATACTAAACATATCTGCCAACCGTTGATTCACCTCAATATAACGCAAATCTGAATTAATCCAAGAAACCGTGCCGGGAACCGCTTCTAATACTGTTTGTAATTGATTTTTGGCATTAATCAAAGATTCTTCCGCCTGTTTGCGATCGGTAATGTCAATTCCGACGACAAAAGCCGCCCGATTATAATTATATTTTTGAGCCACAATTAAATAGTGACGCCATTGTCCGTTCACCTGATTTCTGACTTCTCGATAGGCGTCAATTTCAGGACTATCAAATAAATCTTGGACAAAATCTTGGAATTCCGAACTGGTTCCTAAAAATCCAATATGTTGACCAACAAAACGTTCCCGAGGGAGGTTTAACATATTAGCTAATTGTTGATTGACTTCGATATAACACAAATCTGAATCAATCCAAGAAACCGTACCGGGAACCGCTTCTAATACTGTTTGCAATTGATTTTTAGCATTTCTGAGAGATTCTTCAGCTTGTTTGCGTTCAGTAATATCAATTCCGACGACAAAAGCCGCCCGATTATAATTATATTTTTGAGCCACAATTAAATAATATCGCCATTCCCCATTCACTTGATTTCTAACTTCTCGATAGGCGTCAATTTCAGGACTATCAAATAAATCTTGAACAAAATCTTGGAATTCTAAACTGGTTCCTAAAAACCCAATATGTTGACCAACAAAACTCTCCCTGGGGAGGTTCAGCATATCCGCTAATCGCTGATTAACTTCGATATAACACAAATTAGAATCAATCCAAGAAACCGTCCCTGGAACCGCATCTAAAACCGTTTGCAGTTGATCTCTCGCCATGCGTAGAGCATTTTCTGATTGTTGATGCTGGACAATTTCTTGGACTAAATTATCATTCGATTCTTTTAAGGCAGCGGTGCGTTCTTCCACCTTTTTTTCTAACTGTTCATTGGCTTTTTGCAGAGCTAATTCAAACTGTTTGCGGGTTTCAATTTCCTGCTGGAGTTGTGCTTTTGTTGCTTCGAGTTCAATCGATTTTTGTTCTAATTGTTCGGCTCGTTCAATCCCTTGACTCACTTCCGATAATAACTCAAAAACAATACCAGAAGCATTAAAATTATCTTCATTAAACCCCAACCAAGGCAACGGTTTAATCAGTTTTTCACTGGTATATAAAACCTCAAATTGTTGATTAGGTAATACCTGACCAATGCGACAAACCTTAGAAACATGATGATTAGGTTCTAAACGAACTAACCCCCCAGGAGACAAAAAACGCTGTCCATAAGCTGCAATCCTCACCCGTTCTATATCAAAAGATTCAGCTAATTCAACGGCTTGTTTCCAGAGATGAATTTGAGTATGGGCGGTTGCCATAGAGTTATTAATAACCCGTTCTTCTCCATAAAAGCGTTTAAAAGTTTGAACAAATTGATGATTTTCTGGGGTATTTAAACTTTGAAAATAATGAAAACAACTGAAGTGACCAACGGCGGCCTCTTGAAGTTTTTGCGCTTCTGATTCTGAGAAGGATGTGGCTAAAATGGGTAAATCAGAAGCCCTAATTCCACTTTCATAAAATTGGCGATAAAAACTTAAATTGCGATCGCCTCTAAGGGTATTAATAATAATATCGGGTTGTGCCTGTCGAATTCGAGTGATAATCGGTTGAAAATCTAGGGTTGAAGAAGGAACATAGGCCTCTCCCACCACCTCCCCCCGATAATGTTTGAGGTGCACTTTCATCAATTTATTCAGGGTATGGGAAAACACCTGATCCCAACCCAATAAATAACACCGGGTTTTCTGGTTTCGCAATAACCAACTAATGGTTAATTCAACTTGCTGATTCGCACAAAATCCCGTATAGAAAATTTGGCTACAATTCTCCAACCCTTCGTAGGAAGCCGGATACCAAAGTTGAGCATTGAAGGCTTCGAGCACCGGTCTAACGCCGTGACGACTGGCGGAAGTCCAACAGCCAAAAAGGGTAGTAATACCATCTTGTTGAATTAATTTTTGGGCTTTCTGTTCAAAGGTGAAGCAGTCTGAGGCACCATCCTCAATCACGGGTTCAATGATTTGCCCTAAAACCCCCCCCTGAGCATTAATTTCGGCAATGGTCATTAATTCCGTTTCCAGCAACAGCCTTTCCCTATAGGCCATCGCTCCGCTCAGAGAATGCAGTAACCCGACTCGTACACCTGGCATAGTTGATTAACGGCTGGTAGAACTAAATTTTCGACTTAGGGTAAGATAGCTGCACCCTCAAATTCTTTACCCTTAATACAACTGACAAGATAGACCTGTCCTATCACAATAGTCTAAGCTACGATCGGCTTAAATTCCTAATTCAACAATATTGGGATGAATTAACATCATTTGATCGGTAGCACAAATGCTCCCCTACTGTAGAGATTTACTGGAACGTCTCCACAGGGAAAAAACCCAGAAGTGTTAATTTTTTTCTGGATTTCCTCTAATATTTTCCTCTGGGGATATTGTTGGTTAACAGTCCATCTTTTAATATCGGTTATCCCTTAAATATTGGAGAATCCCCTGGGCGATCGCTTGGGCCATGCGACTGCGTTGAGCCGGATCACCCAACATATAGGCATCATAATTATTAGTGACAAATCCCGTTTCGACTAAGACCGAAGGCATAGAGGTATTTCGCAGCACATAAAAACGCGCTTGTTTTACCCCACGATTGGGCAGTTGGGAAAAACTGGCCATCACACTATTTTGCACATATTGGGCCAGACGAGAACCACTGCTGTAGTAAAAGGTTTCAATCCCACTCGCTGCTGCATTCGTGGCGGCATTGGCATGAATACTGACAAATAACGTCGCATTCATCCGGTTAGCCATATCCACCCGGGGTTCTAACTCAATGGTGCGATCATCCAAACGAGTCATCACCGCCTGTACCCCATTTTGCTGCAAAATCTGGGCTACCTGTTGAGAAATCGATAGAACAATATCTTTTTCTCGCAGTCCCCCCACACCCACCGCACCGGGATCACTGCCCCCATGTCCAGGATCGATAATCACCGCCACCCGACCATTAGGAATCGGATTATTAGAGGGAGGATTAGCGGTACGAGGGGGAAAGGGGAAGGGATTGGTATTAGTTCGAGGGGGATTTGTCCGGGGGGAGAAGGGTCTAGGATTAGGAGTGGGAACCGTGGCGACGGGGGGACGGGCTGCTGGAGTTCGACTTCCTAAACCCTCTCCCACAAAAGCTAGGGCAAGCTGTTGAGGACTGCCTTGGCTAATTTGTCCCACTTCAATCCGGGTTGCCGGTTTAATTAATAGGGTAAAAGTCTCTGGGTCTTCCCGACGTACCCTTGTCCAAATAATAGGACTTCCGACCTGCCGTTGGGGTAGGGCAATTCCATCGGCCAGGGCCGCGGAGAAAAACGTAATACTATAGGACTGAGTTTCATTGTCCCAACCGCTACTATAGTTCAGAGGCTGATCGGCTTGGATCAGAAGTTGTTGATTGCGGATTTCGACCGAACGAATTTTGGCAAATCCTCCCGACAATTGGACGGCGGGGGGAGTGCTTCCCTGGGGCCAAACCGCTATCCCTCCGGCCGATGAGCGGGCTTGCCAATTTTGACTCCGTTTTGGGGTACTCATCGTAACCCGAACAACAGGAGGGTTACTCGATAGTTGGGTGACTTGAGAAATCGTTACCCCATCTCGGTTAACCTGTTTTCCGGTACTGTTTGAACGGGATGCTAAGGTGGCACCCAAAATATCCAAAGTCATCCAACTACGATCTTGACTTTGTTTAAATTCAATATCGGCCATTTTGCCGGTGGTGTGGAGCACAATTCCATTATCCCGCACCTCGACTTGAGCTAAGGTGGTTTGAGGTTGCTGGGGAATGGAACGATTAACGGTCTGTTGAGGTAGGGGAGCAGGCACACGAGCCGGGGCAGGAGGCCTGACAGATGGGGTTTGAGGTAAAGGTAGGGAAGGACGGGTTGCGGTTGGGGGGGGAGGAGCAGGAGCAGGGGCAGGTGTGCCTAGAGATCGAGGCGAGGGCAGTTGCACCGTCCACTGAGTTGGGGAAATCCCCCGAAATTGGACTCCTTGAGGATCGAGAGTATAACCATCGGCTAATTCCACCACAATCCGGGTGGTTTGGTTATCGACCTGACCCACTCGAATTTCCCGAATCGCTCCCCCAATTAATTGCTGACGATTGACACCTCCTAAGCTCGTGCCGGGCAAATCAATCACTAATCGGGCAGGGTTGGAGAGCAGTTGAGCTTTGGGTTGTACCCCGCCATCGGTTGTAAAGCTGAGGCGGTTTTGAGAACTTTCAAATTGCCAAGATTGCAGACTGGCTGCTTCGGCGGGAGAGGTCAGAATAAAAAAGCTGACTAAACCGGGCATTAACCAACGCGAAAATAGAGTTTTTCCCATTCGTGACACGCTAAGAACCTTAATTAACAATAGAATTTGGGTCAAGGTTTGACACTCCCACAGCCACACCAAAAGGAGATTCTAAGATGTCGTCGGTCGTTGCCGGACAATCCGAAGCTCGAATCCTAACACCATCACCAAGCACTGTGATTTGTCCTTATGGACAGAATCAACAAAGCGAGTGAATCATATCATATTATTATCAATGTTTTTCAGAGGTTGCCCCATTGATTCGGTGAGAATCTGTAAATTGAATACTTTGTTGGGGAATCCCAATCGAAATATTATGCTGATCAAAGGCAATTTTTAAACGTCGCCGATATTCCCGTGCTACAGGCCATTGTTCCAGGGGTTTAGTCTTAATAAAAATCCGAATCCCGATGCCACTATGATCAAGTTGGTCAACGCCCAATACCCGGGGCGGTTCTAAAATATAGAAACTCCATATCGGATCTTGATTCATCGTTTGAGCAACTTGATCAACGACTTGAAGGGCTTGATCTACATCCGTATTATAATCAACATTTAAGGTTAAATCTACCTGTGACCAACCGTTAGAAAAATTCTGAATACTGGTAATAATTCGGTTTGGTAAAGTAATCAAATTTCCGTTGGTACTTCGGAGTTGAGTAATCCGTAAATTAATATTTTCTACTTTCCCAGATAATTCACCAACGGCAATAAAATCCCCCACGGCAAATTGATCATCAATTAAAATAAAAATCCCATTAATAATATCTCTAATTAAATCATTAAAAATGATGGATAGAGCCAAACCAATTAAACTACCTGCGGCTAAAATACTGGCGGAATTGACTTCTAAAATCGTGAGGATAGTGATGATCCAAATTGTTAACCAGACAACGACTGCAATACTTTTGAAGGCGCGGGTTAAAGTATAGGCGCGTAAAGTTCTACGGCGAGATACATCAGGGTTAGCAACTAAAAAAGAAGAATCTTCTAAAGCCGTTATGAATTGGTCAACAAATATTAGAGTTAAACGGTTACAAATATAGAAAATTATTGTGATAATTAGCAATGAGTTCATGGCACTTAAGATTAATTGAATAGATCGAGTTTGAGGAAATAATCCCAAAATCACAAAAAAAACAGTATATCCAATAATTAACTTAAAAATCTGTGCTGCTTGACGTTGTAGTTTATTAAAATCAATCTTTTTTTGATAACTAATAAATGCTTTTGTATGCTCATCAGCATGGGGATTCAAAGGTTTAGGTGGAGCATTTTCAGAGAGGATTTTCCATTGATTCTTTAACTGATTTTCTCGCCAACAAACTAAGCCAGTAATCAAACTCATTCCTAATAAAAGTACAAAAGCAATCCCTAACTGTCGCTGTAAAAATTCAGGTTTACGTTCTAATTTTGCTTGAATAATACCCTCGTGAATAATCGGAATTAATTCCATCACATGGGTTTCCGAATCAATCCCATTAATTTCGGCATCCAGTGGAGTAACGGTCATTAATTCATAGGGTCTTTCTCGACCTTCCCAGGCTGCATAAATAACGGGCAAACTATTTTTAATTTTATAAAAAATTTGTAAACTATTGATATCAAAATCACTATTAACAACAAATGAAAGTCTATTTTCTATTTTTCCAACTCGGCGATTAATTGGTGGATGTCTACTTTCATCCTCACTAACACGAGGTGCGGTAATTTGAAACAATTCCTGACCGTCTAATCTTACAGTTCTTTGGACAATGACCGAATCATCTACAGGATTCAACAAATTGTTTAAAGAGTTAACAGGTATAACTTGTCCCCAAGCCTTTGGTAAAGTAATTAAACCGCAAGTCAATATAATTAAACTGAGCAGAAAAATTGCCTGATATTTTGATTTAAAAAAACGCATTTTAACTAATATTTTAATTCAACACTTAATGAGTATAGCGGTATTTTTTGCCTCTATACTTTAGAAATTGATATGGATTTTCCCCCCATAAAAACATCATTGCTAAAAGATATGGATGGTGTTTCTTCCTGGGATACTGACAGGTCAAACCAAAATGTGGTTCCGATTCCTAACTCACTAATTAAATGAACTTGACTGCGATGTTTTTCAATAATATTTTTCACAATAGACAACCCTAAACCTGTTCCTTCTAAGGTATGAACCCGATTTTCTACCCGGAAGAAACGAGTAAAAATAGCCTCTTGGTCTTCCGGTGCAATTCCGCTTCCAGTATCGGAAACTTCTGTTCTAATATAACGAGTTTTAGGGCGATTTTCAGCTAAATGCAAATCAATGGGACGGGGAGGAGGAGGGGAAATAATCCAGCCTCCTTTGGCAATTTCTTCTACTTCTTGGTTTTTCTTCAGATTATCTTCTTCTAATAGATAAACCCGAATAATTACCCGTCCTCCCGAAGACGTAAATTTTAGGGCATTTCCGACTAAATTGGTTAAAACTTGCAACAATAAATCATAATTTCCTACAACTAATGGTAAATCCGGTTCTATTTCTCGACTCAGTTCAATGCCTTTATCCTTAGCATTCAGTTGATAAGTTCTCAAGGTTTGTTCTACAACTTGCGCCATATCAACGGGTTCAAAATTATAGATGCGACAGGATTCTAAACGAGACAAATCTAACACATCATTCACTAAACGAGTTAAACGATCGGTTTCATGGTTGGCGGTGGCTAAAAACTCCTGTCTTTCTTCTTCGGTTAAATCTTCGCCATAATCATGGAGGGTTTCAATAAAAGATTTAATATTAAATAACGGGGTTCTTAATTCATGGGAAATATTACTAATAAACTGACTCTTAGCATCATTTAACTCGACCTCACGAGTAATATCCTGAATGGTCATCGCAATTCCCTTTAAACTTTCTCGATATTTCCCTTCTTCGATAGGGGTTGACATCAGATCATATTCTTGTGTCTGATTTTCATATAAAGTACATTCCTGAACATTGGGACGTTCTGACAATTCACAGGTATTTTCTGTGTCATGAATACAGCTATGACACAGGGGTTCAATCCCCGGAGATTTATGTAATAAAACCGTGGTTAATAAAATCCGTAATGTCCGATTTGTTGGTTCTCCCAAAGAACAACGAAATTCTCCTCCCTCTAAAGTTCCACTAGCAATTTTTTGTAACGGTTGTGATAATTCTTCTGTTACCAAACTGGGCAAAAAGTTAAGTACATTATTCCCAATTACCGTTTGACCTTCCCATCCAAATAAGCGTCGGGCGGTGGGATTGACTAAAATTAAATTCAGTTCAGCATCAATTAAAACTGCTCCATCGGCAATGGTGGAAACCAAGGTTTCTAACTTGGCTTTTTCTGCGGTTAATTCTTCAATATTTTGTTCTTCAAAACTTTCTAGGCGTTCCGCCATTTCATTGAAACTGGAAATTAATTCTCCTAACTCTCCCCCAAAGGGTAAATCAACCCGTTGATTAAAATTTCCGATGGCAATATTTTTAACTCCCTGAACTAATTCTTTAATCGGTTGAGTAATGGTTAAAGCATTAAATACTGCCCCTAAAATTACCATCACCCAAATCGAAACAAATACCGCTAATGTCACATCCCGGGTTAAATTTGATGATACAACAACGGTAGGATTGGGATTAATTCCAATGGCTAAAATCCCTAAATAACGACCATTGTGCATCATCGGCACAAAAACATCCGTCACCTCTCCTGCGGGGGTTAAATGTTGTCTGACCATGGGCAAATCTGCAAAATTTCCCGATTCCACACTGGCTAAAAAATTATCGGGTAATTGCATCCGCCGCCGCAGGGTTAGGGAATTTTGTACCGCCGAATCAGAAAAAGGTAAACCTAGATAAATTTCCCCGTCTTGATCTGCGTATAACATATAACGAACACTGGAGGTACTGGTGTAAAATTGACGAGAAAATCGTGCAACTTCATCCCGTTTTTCTTCCGCAATTAGAGGCGCCACATTAGCGGCTAATAGTAATCCTAAATCTCGACCATAGCGAGTATCATTAATCCGAGCATCTTCTTGAATGGTATTGACCGCCCAAAAAGTTAAACTACTCATCAACAGAGAAACTACCAGGGTCGCCCCGGCCATTAATCGAGTTTGCAGGGTAAACTCAGACCACCATCTGCTAATAATCTCACCTATTTTTTTGAGGAGTTTCAGCATTTGTTGAGGATTTGGGGGTTGACGGTTGTGGGGTAACTCTGAGTTCATCGGCTATACGGTAATAATTCGGTGATTTGTCTACACACCATATTGGCCTGTAGAAACCCAGAGTTGTGTCCCAATACAGCGTTAAGTTTTGTTAACACATACTATACATGGTAACAGCAGACGGGGAAAGCGGGAGCGGGGGGAGCAGGGGAGGCAGGGGGCACTTCGACAGGCTCAGTGGCCGCAGGGGGAGCAGGGGAGGTGGGGGAGGGAAGACGATCACTGACAATTAATAATTGATAATTGATAGTAAATTATTGTTTATAGCGAGCGAGGACGCTCGCATTGCAGGAGTTGTAGGATTTTGAAATCGCGAATTTAGATGCTGAATAGCTTAACCATCAACCGTCACTCGGCAACCGATATCTCGACGATAGTAGAGCCCTTCAAAATTGATACAATCAACGGCTTTGTAGGTTTGGGTGATGGCATCTTGGAAAGTAGACCCAACGGCCGTAACCCCTAAAACTCGTCCGCCATCGGTGAGAATTTGGCCGTCTTGTAGTTTGGTTCCCGCATGGAATACGATCGCTCCCGATGCTTCTGCGTCTTCTATCCCGGTGATGACTTTGCCTTTTTGATAGGAACCAGGATAACCACCCGAAGCTAATACCACACACACAGAAACCCCGGATTTCCAGGTTAAAGGAACCTGTTCTAGCCGCTGTTCACAACAGGCGAGTAGGACTTCTTCTAAGGGGGTTTCTAAGAGGGCGAGAACCGTTTGGGTTTCGGGGTCGCCAAACCGACAGTTAAATTCTAAGACCTGAATTTCTCCTTCCGGGGAAATCATCAACCCGGCATAAACCACCCCCCGATAGTCAATTCCCCGTTGACGCAAGGTGGCTAAAGTGGGTTCTAAGACCGACTGTTGCACGCGAGACAGCAGTTCGGGGGGGAGAATGGGTGTGGGAGCATAGGCCCCCATGCCCCCCGTGTTGGGGCCAGTATCCCCCTCTCCGACCTGTTTATGGTCTTGGGCCGGAACTAAGGGCCGAATAGTTAACCCGTCCGTTAGGGCGAGTACGGATACTTCCTGTCCAGTTAGAAAGTCCTCCACCACTACCCGCAGGTTATCCTGGCCAAATTCCCCGGCGAAAATAGTATCTATCGCTTCATAGGCCATTTCCACAGTAGTCGCAACGGTGACGCCCTTTCCGGCGGCTAACCCATCGGCTTTGACTACAATAGGCGCCGTTTGAATATAGGCTTTCGCGCTGGCTGCATCGGTAAAGACGGCCGCCTTAGCTGTGGGAATTCCGGCGTCTTCCATGAAGGCTTTAGACCAGGCTTTACTGGCTTCGAGTGCTGCCCCGGCTTGGTTGGGGCCGAATACTTTAATATTGTGTTGTTGCAAATAGTCGGTAATTCCTAGGGCGAGGGGTAATTCTGGCCCGACTACCACTAGGGAAATATCCTGATTTTGAACTAAATTTTTGAGCGCTTCAAAATCTTCTACGGAAATCGGATAATTTTCACAGCCTTTGAGGGTGGCTGTCCCACCATTTCCGGGGGTACAAAATACTTTTTCAACGTTGGGCGACTGGAGTAATGTCCAGGCGAGTGCGTGTTCCCGTCCCCCATTTCCAACTACTAGAATTTTCACGGTTTTTTGTTCTCAAATTGATTAGCAGTTTTTGATTGTACAATTGTGGCGGTTGTTTTTACATCGGTTGAGGATTGCTATAGATTGAAATTGGCTATCTATAATTTAGTATAATTTAAAAATTAATTTGCTTCTGAGTGGCACTGTAAGTTTTGATTGGTAGAGCATTGTCTTACTCTTTAATTTCATTCATTTTCAAAATTTTAAACATCTCAAAAGGAGGTTCAGGACGTAACTCCAGATAAACATCTCCTGCATTCAAAAGTTTAATAGGAAAAAAACAAAATGTGACTTTAACATCGAATTCCACCACAGCCCGACATAAGCTATTTGTACTTTCTATAACTCTTAAAATTTTGATCGTTAAATTTAAACCACATTGTTGAGGGAGGTTTTCAAATCTATCTTTAAATATTTGAATCAATTCTTCTTTATTAGTCGCTTCTAACAGATTTCCCGAATAAGAATCTGAAATGAGTTTGCGTATTTGCTCAGAGCTTTTATTCTCATAAGATTTCTTAAATCTTTGAAAAAACACTAAAGTCTCGCCACTAATCCCATCAGGATTGCTGCCTCTGTTTGCCAGCCAATAAATATCTTTGGATACTTTAACCAAATCAGAAATATCCATATTTTTGCTTGTTAGATAGGTGGTATGGAAGTTAGAGTTTGCTTTGTGAGTATTATACCATGCTCTGTGTTACAGCAATTTTCAGATGGATGAAGATGAAGTATAAAAAACCCGGTGTCTCGTTCCCTGGTTCAACCAGGGAATGTATTTTTGAGGCTCTGCCTCAAGTTAATAGCAGGCGAAGCCTGCCCTAAGACATTGCTAGGTAGAACCTAGCAACGAGAATTAACTCTTTTGTGGGTTATAATTGTTTGATAATTGCTATATTAGATCAAATTTTGAGGATAATATCAAAATGAATAATACCTTTTATCTGTTAAGTAATGATGATATTTTAATGTTCGACAAGAATACATTTACTGTCGAAAATTTTAAAGAAATCCTGATAGATATTCTCAACAAAAAAACCTATGTCAAAGGGTATAAAACCGATGGGGTAACCTCTTTCAATTTTCATATATTAGAAAGAATTAACTCCGAATATAATATCGAAGAAAAAGTGATTTTAACAGTAAATCAAAGTAGCGTCAATACCGTTAGTGAGGAAATTGATTGTAAACTCTTAAAATTAGGTGCAGCCTCTTGGAAAACTGGGAAATTGAGATTTAAAGCGATCGCCGACTATAATAACTTATCCGAACCTCAACTTACCATTGAAATCGAACTAGAATTCTGTCCCGACCAACCCGAACTATCAGAAACCTCTGATTCTACATTGGATGAATTGAGAAAATAACTAAAAATTGATAAATAATACTATAATTTTCGGATATTTCAGAAAACCTAAATCTATAATATCCCTAGATAATCCTTCTTAGTGCCTTAGTGTCTTTGTGTTTACTGATATGATCATAAGCACCATAAAAACCCAATTAATTCTGTTAATTTTTATAATATTTTCTGAAAATAATCTTGTGAGTTTTTAAAGACTACAGTAAAGTGGATAAAATATTCTTATCTGGAGATCTAAATTGATGTTAGTTCCTAATCGAGACCAATACCGTCCTTCCGAGGAAGAAATTGAGCAAATGTGGCAGGAATTACAAGTAGTATATACCCCCTCAGAAGATCCGGCAATTAATAAACTCCTACAAGAGTTAAGAAAAATTCTTGTTAACGGGGGTGCGGAGTTTGCTAGATTTAAAATTTCTCCTCACGCGGTGTTAAATTGGTTTGGCTCCAGGGACTTACTGAATGAAATTAATTTTTTTGAGCAATTTGTCAGCTTACCCCAGGTGATGGATGGTTTATCAGCTTTAGAAATTGAAATCCCCTTAACAGCAGAGCTAGACCTGACCGAAGATACCAGCGCCTTCACCCTGGATGGAGAATTAGCAGAAGCCTTATTCTTAGGTGGAGCCGATGAAGAATTTGAAGGGACAGCCAAACAAGCGAAGGATATTGGGATGAAATTTTGTGAGGCTTTGTTTGGGAGTCGCTATGATGAAGTGCAGATGTATATTTCTCAAGAGCCTTGGACAGAGTGGTTTGCGGGTGTTTCTTGGGATGTGACTTGGTTTGGAATTGATAAGCGAAACTATCAAATTTGGATCTTGTGTATTACGGATACCGATTAATTAGAGATCGATTCCTGGTACTATAAGTTTGGGACGACAATTATTTGTTTTCCCTGCTATAATTGCCTTTAAGGCACAGTTAAAGCCCCCGTAACCTAAAATTAACCTCGAAATTTAAAAAAAAGATTGCTTTTTCAAAGTTTATGCTATACTCATGATCGAGGAAGCCGCTTTGAAGGGCAAAAACCCTGTATGCAAAGAAAAATCATTCAGGTTGGAAATTGTTAACCATTTAGAAATTAGAACAATTTAAGAGGTATTATGAGCCAAAAGGTTATACACCCGATGGATAAGTTACAACGTCAGGTGCATTCCCTGGTCAAGTCTGACATTATCAAACCTTCCGATAGTCTATGGAAAATCGCCCTTCTCTATGGCGATGACTGGAAATATTGGAAACAGGAATTGTTAGAATTTGGTTTCTCCATGCAAGATCCCCTCAGCGAGCTATTAGCCGTTGAAGCTTGGGATGAAGACGAAGGTTAGAAACCTATTTTTCAAACCCTCCCTGATTTAAGTTAGTCTGTAATCAATCAGGAATTCGCCCTTTAAAATTCCACTGTTTAAAGTTTTGTATTCATTTCTATCAATAGCTTTTAGTCCTTTGCCCTTTCCTCCTGCTTTGCATAAATCTTCCTCACGATTTTATGAATTTAGGCACTGGGCTAGAGCTTGAGATAGAGATTGAGCCGTTAGATAGCGATCTTTAGGTCGGTATTCCGTGGCTTGTTCAATTACTTTTCGCAGTTCGGGCGTAATCGTGGGAACGTTGTTGAGTTCAAAACCATAACTGTTTCCTCGTTTACCATAGAATTTGAGGGGTGTTTCGGCGGTCAGTAAAAAAATTAAGGTTGTACCGATCGCATATAAATCCGATTGAGTCAGGGGTTGGCCTCGATCCTGTTCCGGGGCACTGTATCCTTCCGCCCCAATACGGGTTCCGGGGGGGGTTCCGATTTCCTTCACGGCTCCGAAATCCAAGACCACAATCCGATGATCTCGGCGTCGCAAGAGCAAATTTGCCGGTTTGATATCTCGGTGGATTAGAGGCGGATCAAGTGAGTGAATATAGTCCAAGATCTCACAGGTTTGGATCATCCACTGAATGGCTTGTTGGGGAATGACTGGCCCCCGTTGATGGATATACTTTTCGAGATCCGTTCCATGGATCATTTCCATCACTAAATATTTTTTGCCATCTTCCACGAAAAAGTCATAAAACTGGGGAATTCCCTCATGATTTAAGGCTTTAAGGGTACGGGCTTCCCGTTCAAATAGTTCTTGAGCCTTGGCAATTTGCGCCATATCCGCATTCATTTCTTTGAGAACAACGACAATAGGCACAGCAGATTTAGCCGTGGTAGAATCCCAGGCTAGGGTTGTTGTTCCCATTCCGCCCTGTCCGATAGTTCTCAAGACTTGATATTGTCGGACTGCGCGCTCAACTTGTATGGGAAATCCACAATGAATACAGAATAAATTCCCTGGCGTATTCCCCTCATGCTTACAGGAGGGAGGATTGGCCGCAATAGCAATTACACTGGCTTGGATTTGGATTTGTAATAAGGTGCCATCTTTTGCTAATTCAATTAAAGCCCCATCCCCGACTAACCCCTGATTCGTGAGAACCCCATTCACAAAAGTTCCATTAGTCCCCTTACTTACCAGCAACCACAGGGAACTCTGGGTTTCATCCGTGGGACGGTGTAACTCCAGATGGTAACGGGAGACCAAGGAATCAACGATTACGACCTGATTATCCGCCGCCCGTCCAACCCGAATCACCGCCTCCTGTGCAAATGTCCACTGTCTCAGGGGCGTTTTTTGTTGGGGGTCTAACAACGTTAGGGTTAACATAAATCAGTTATTAGTTATCGGTTATCAGTGGGCCAGACGTACCCGAGCGCAGCGATGCCGTAGGCTATTGGCACGTCTGGCCCCAGTTATCTGCTTCGCCCAATTAACTAAACCCAAGCTCGAACCACAATAGCCGTAATATTATCGTGACCATTATGTTGATTAGCCAGAGCAATTAAACCGTCTACGGCGGTGGCTAAAGGGGTTTCAGGATTGAGTAGGGGATTAAGTTGAGTTTCACAGAATATTTCTAAGAGGTTATTATCGGTTAAACCATCGGACGCTAGGATTAGAACCGTATCTTCCTCAATGTCCAAAAACTGAACATCGGGGTGAACAAACTGCTCCTCCCTTGGCCCTAGGGCTTGAGTTAATTGATAGGCGTCGGGGCGAGAGTAGGCCAGTTCTGGATTAATTCCCCGTTCAATTTCCCGTTGTCCAACTTCATGATCAACCGTAATTTGTTGTAACCCCTGGGTGCGAGTTAAACGATATAATCGACTATCTCCCACATGGGCAACCACCGCTTGATGATCAACCACCAAAGCCATCACTAAAGTTGTCCCCATGCGACCCACCCCCGAACGCACCCCTTGTTGATTTTCGGTATAAATTACTTCGTTGGCTTGAAGAATTGCATCGTGTAGGATTTCTTCCGTGGGTAGTCCTTCGGGATATTGGTTTTGGAAATAGTCTTTCAGGGTATCAACGGCCATTTGACTGGCGACTTCCCCTCCGGCGTGTCCGCCCATCCCGTCACAGAGAATATATAAACCCCGGACTGAGTTGGTTTGTCCCCGAGGTGTTTCTTCGAGCTTGATTTGGGTTGCCATGCCAAAACAGTCTTCATTATGATCCCGTTGACGTCCGACATCCGTGCGTCCCACCGCTTCCAGGGATTTGAGCCGTTGAACCGGAATTACGGTTGGAGCTTGATTTAGGCTCAGGGGTGGGGGTTCTGTGGGGTCTTTGGGTCGGGGATAGGCGGTCGAAGGACAATTAATTTCATCTAAAACCACCATGAGGTTTTTTTGTAATTGGGCAACAGTTTGAATTTTTCCTTCAATTAAATCCCGTAATATTTCTGTTAAGGAACCCACTAAAGTTCGTTGAGATTGGTGGAATAACTCCTGCCATAACAAACCTAAATTCGATAAACTCAAGGTAGAATTGGGCGGATCAAAGTATAGTTGTTTTAAACATAGCTGTTGAGAATCTTGGGGAAATACCCTTAAATTTTGGGAATCTAATAAACTTTGACGACAGCCCCAGGGTTCTAATAATTCCCAGAGTTTGACTAAATCCCCTAACCAATCAACTATTTGTTTAGGTGTAGTTTTTTTATTACTCCACAGGTCAGACAAGAGGGGAAAATCGGCAAAATCTTCTAACAGAATTACACGATAAAAAGACTGTTCCCAAGCATCTTGTAAGCGAGGAAAATATTTGGAATTCTCAGCAGCTAAGGAAAAATAGGGTTGAGCATCCGCAATAATAAAAGTTTCTAATTGTTGATCTGAGGGGGTAGAGGGTTGTTTTTCCAGGGCTTTTAGGGGAGACACCTGCAAGGGCTGGGTATCTAAAACCTTAACCGTCAGGGATTCTCCTGATTGTAGGGGGGGTAAGGGTTCTAGGAGTTGATACCGCTCTTGCGGGTCTAAATAGGCTCCCACGGGTAGTTCTACGAACTGAATATCTTTTGGTGGCGGTTCGGGGATCGTACTCAGGGCATCCCGGGGGGCAATGGGAATGGGTTCGATGTCTGTTGGTGAGAAAATTTCTTCTTCGAGTTCAAGGGGAGAGGGTGGCGCGTCTGATAATTCAGGGTCTTCAGGGGGGGGAGGTTGGGTATCAATTCGATCTAAAACCGATTCTGTGACGGTACCCCCGCCCTCTAAATGGTCATTATTTAAAGATTCTGCTAAGGGTTCAGGTTGAGGCGGAACTAGGGACAAAGGGATAACTACTGCTCGATAAACCGTTCCGGTTGCTGTGCCACAGTTATGACATTCCAGGGTATTAAAAGCAACTGTTGCCCCACATTCAGGACAATATTTCTGGGTCAGAGAACTACCGCAGCTTTGACAAAACTTATTTAGACTGGGGTTTTCAAATTGACATTGGGGACAAACGACCATAGTTAGATTCCCCGCCTTTTTACAAATTATACAGGGATATTTTAAGAGTACGATTTTTTATTGTACAACAGGATTAGGAAAAATGGTTAATTACCTATTCTAAAATTTTAAATCCCTAAAAATTAGGGATTAATCTAAGTTTTTGTTTGCCTCTTTGATCATGGTTTGAACCGCAATTGATTCGAGAGTTGACAACGGAATTTTACAAAAATATTGGCGGCGAAATTGTTCTTCTTGAACGGCAGCAAGAAAGGCTTGGATTAATTGATTTAGGGTTTCTGAGGGATTACAAACCGATGATTTTTGCCAACTGATATAAAAAGCCTGGTCTTGATATTCAATCTTAAATCCTAAGATAGTTAAAATTTCAAAACCAATTTTTAAGGGAATTACTCCTAGGTTTAATTGATGGCAGAGTTTTTTAATACTAACGGGTTGATGGGTACGACTGAGATATTTGGCAACGCCGATCAGTTGTTCCCAAATTTTTTCAGGCGGTAATAATTGAGGTAGAGTATAGGCGATCGCTAAAGGTTGTTTTTCAGCATAGGCGCGACGAAACCAAGAGTTTAAATCTTCCCAACAGGTGGGACAGTCATTGAGAATTAATAAGTGTTCAGATAAGGGTTGATTAAAGTTTTGATTCCGATAATCTAAAATAGGATTATTAGCAAGATTAATAGATGCTGGGGGAGTCTGAGCTTGGGCAGATTGTAATTCTAATATCCGAATTTCATATTGTCTTTTAAAGGTATTAAAATCTAGTTCTACAATCACATCCGATCGTCCTTCGGGTAGCTCATCTTTATAATGTCCCCACCATACCCCGGGAAATCCAGTTGATAGGGACTCATCCCACAATTCAAAGGTAGTTTTAATATATTGAACTTTTTGCCCTCTTAAATCCTTTTCTGAAGTATTCCAAGCATTAGTAAACCAGCAATTTTGAATTAGAATTTTAGGGACAGGGTTGCCCATTCCACAGGGCTCTAAAAGTTTTAACTCTTGAAATAAATCAACTCCTAATTCAGCAACGGTACAAACTAAATCAACTTGAATATTCCGTTGTCCAATTTCCTGTATATTGGATTTTAATTGTTCTCGCATCTGACGATTAATTGCATCTATAAATATCGGGATATTTTCTATCGTCAAACTCAAGCCAGCCGCAAAGGGATGCCCTCCAAATCGATGCAAAAGATGGGCTTGACTTTTGACTAATTCATACAAATCAATTTGATTAATAGAACGAGCCGAACCCCGGGCTAATTTAATTTCTGAATGATCGCTTAATTCCTGCTGATAATTACTTAAATCTATTGTTCCTTCTGTACTTAATAAAATAGTAGGTCGTCCATATTCTTGGGCGACTTGACCCGCCACTAAACCCAAAACTCCTCCTTGCCATTGAGGATCGGATAACACAATAACCTGAGTCGTAGATAGGTCTATTTTCTTTAATTTTTTCATCACATCACGACTGACTTCTTTTTGTAATCCTTTGCGTCGAGTATTGGCTAATTCGGTTTCTATAGCTAATTCTTGACAGCGTTTTTTATCCCTACTGGTGAGAAGTTCTACACAGAATCTAGCATCTCCATAAATGCGACTTACAGCATTAATTCGAGGGCCAAGACCAAAGGAAATATCGGTGGGGCGATCGCCTGTTCGTTTACACAAATCTAACAGTTTAGCAACCCCTGGACGGGTAGGATTTTTTAATTGTTGTTGTAATTTTTCTATTCCCAATTGAGCTAAATAGCGACAATCTCCTTTAAGTTGGACTAAATCTGCAATTAAACCAATGGCAACTAAATCTAATAAATCTTCTAAGGGACGTTGGGGAATATCGGGTAAAGTTTGATATAAAGCTTCAATTAATTTATAAGCAACTGCTACCCCAGATAAATGATATAAAGGATGATCTAAGGATAAATAACGAGGATTAATAATAGCAATTACTGGAGGTCTTTCTTCGAGTAAAGTATGATGATCGGTAATAATAATATCAATGCCTAATTGATTAGCATATTCAATTTCTTTTAAATTGGTACTTCCTGTATCGCAAGTCACAATTAACCGACATCCCTGTTGATAGAGTTGATCAATTCCGGCACAATTTAATCCATGGGATTCGGTTAACCGATTAGGAATATAATAGGATAACTGCTGATTTTCTCGGTTAAAAAATTGTCCTAATCCATCCCATAATACAGAAGTTGCAGTAATACCATCGGCATCAAAATCCCCCCAAATTGTCACATTTTCTTGGTTATTTCTAGCTAAAACTAATCGTTCAATTGCTTGTTCCATCTCCATCCCAAATTCAAACGGACTGGATGGTTTATAGGAATTAGGGTTTAAAAATCCCACTAATTTTTCAGGGGTTTTTATCTCTCTTTGTAATAATAATTGAGCAATATATTTTCCTGAAATTTGAGGTGCGTACTCTTGAATAATTGGGATAATCCAATTAGGAATTTCTAAAGTAGGTTGAATTTGCCACATAGGTTTAAATTATAACTTCTTGGAATTGATCAATATTATATAGATTCAGGGAATTTAAAGGTTGATCAAGAGTTAATTCTCCAGAAACTCGCTGACAACGCAGAGCAAATTGACAGGATTTACAATGTCCCTGACTTTGATCAACTTGCGGGAAAGATTCCCCCTCTTGATAACGGTCTAAATAGTTATGAAATTGATCAAAAAGTTGGGTTAAATCCTGTTGATTTTTCTCATGTTGTTGTGAAGTATAGGGGAAGTGTAAAAATTCCGGTGGTTGTTGTCGGGAAGACTTCACAAACCAATAGGTCATTGAGACTTTTTCGGGTAAATATTGACTGGTTTCAACTAAAATATAAGGATATAAACGAGTTTGCCAGTTATTTTCTAAAAGCTGGCGATTTTGAGGACGAGGATAGGTTTTCCAATCAAAGATTTGAGCTTGTTTTTCTTCCGCTTTAATTAAATCATAAATAACCACTAATAAATCACGATTAAAATTTAAACTACGGTAATGTTCTGCTTCTCTAAAAACAAAAGTTGAGGGATCGGAATTTAACCTAAAAATATCCGACGCCACGGTTAAAAATTCAGTATAACAGCGTTTTAATTCTGGATTTCCGGTGAGTAAAACATCCAGAGGAAGTCCTAACTCATGTTGCTGCATCAACAAGTGAAACTGATTTCCCCAGGTGATGCGCTCCTCATTTTCTGGAGAAGGGGGTGAAACTAACTGATCTAAATAGGTATATTGAAACTTTCGGGGACACAGAGACAACAAATTTAAGTGTTGTTGAGAGAGTCTAAATCCAGTCATGGTGATTTGATCAACAAACAGGTATAATCTGAATTATCCCCTAAAAATGGTTAAAACAGTTGTGATTAATCCTCCGACGATTAAACCAGTAATTCCATAGAATAAATAATTGGGTTGAGTCTCGGAGGTGGGAACGGAAGTTAGGGGCGTTCCTTGATAGAAATGCACTGCAATATCATCGATAAATTCAGGTAATTGCACTGCCACTTTTCCCTGTATTACCTCTATTTTTTGGCTCGAAAGTACACCTTGATCGGGTTTAAAAATATCCATTTGATAGAGTCCATCGGTTAAAGATAGATCTTTTAAGAATATTGTTTGTTGGGGGAAGCTAATATCTTGTGTACCAGCTTCAGAAGATAGATAGGCGATCGCTTCTTCGGGAGAAGATAAGACATAGCGATGGGATGCTGTTTCTGATTCTAATTGTCCATTAAACCACAGATTTGGATAGTCTGTTAAGCGGTTCCAAAAGTTTCTTAAAACTAACGTATCTTTTTCTAAAGGGTTCCATCCATAGGGATTATAGTTATGATCGTATCCCGGTTTTTGATCTTTAATTCTGGGTTTAATATAAAGATCCATTTGCTGACATTTTGCCATCATAAACTTCCAGAAAAATTTACGGGTTCTGGCTCTAAACTTAGGCTCTCGATACCCATATTTAGAGTTATTTTCATCCCAGGATTCTTGAGGAATATAGGGTTTTTTGTATTTAATTCGCCAATCTTTAGCTTGTTGAAAAGTATGTTTTTTACCATAAATCAGGAGATCAAAATTAGGATGGTTAAAAATCCAATCCCGTTGAAATAGGTTTAATCCTCCGGTATCCATACCTAAAATTATTTGTTTTTGGGGTTGCAATTCACCAAAGCGATCGCGGACTGTAGTTGACATTTGATCAATCCAAACCCTGACTTTTGACCAATCTTCATGGTTTTCGGCAACTTCATGCACTAAATCATAATAAACATTATCTAAATCTGCGGTCACTTCAATTAATTTATTAAACCAGGCTTTTTGAACTTCAGCTAATTCCGTTTGGTTATCAGCAACAGAATGATAAAATTTTAAGCGATTATCTTTTAAATGATCGGTAAAAGCATTAATATTGTTATCAGGATTAAAAAAATGCCCTCCCCAATTCTTTTCATTATCATCCATTTGCCAACCATTCATCATTAATAGATGAATAATGATTCCCTTAGACTCTAAATATTTAACCTGTTCTCGAAACCGTTTCCAATACGCTTGATTAAATTGAGTTAAATCAAACTGTCGGTTTCCCGGTTGTGTTTCTTGATAGGGAAATAAGACATTATTGAGAGAACCGCCATTATCTTGAGTAAATTTTTCAATATATTTCCAACTATAGGGTGGGTACGCTCTTAAATGATTCATCCCATGTTCAGCCGCCCAATTTGCCCACTGTCTATAATTATAGGCATCATCAGAGGCATAGAAAATAAAATCCGATAGTCCTCCAAAAGATAATAAGGGTTTTCCGTGATGGGTAAAATAGACTTTTTCTGTTCCGACTTTTTCTAGTTTTATTTCTGGGGTTTGGTTTGGGGTTTGAGCGACGGGATTTTGTGCAGCCAATTGCAGAGTTGGACTACACAAAATAATTCCTATAGCCAGAAAAAACAATAAAAAAAATCTCAACAAAGAACGATTATTTTTATTCATGATTTGAGTTTTTTAGGGGATATAGCAATCCGCCACGCGCGAGACGGAGGTTGTAACATTTCAATAATGATATGAAACAGTCAGAAGTATTACCCCTGTTCCCTGTTCCCTTTTATTTTAAAGAACAGCTATCAAAACTGCATCGTGTTAACCGTTTTCTGCGGGAAGCCACAAACCTATAAATTTTTGGCCCCAAGATGGCAGCCCCAGGAAAATAAAGTAAGACTAATAACGGCCACAGAGGCGGTAAATAGCGAATAATTTCGCGGAAGGCAAAGAAACCTTTTTGCACAGAACCATCAGGAAGAATTAGGTGCATTTCTGCTAAACAAGCATCTAAAGAAAGGTCGGGATGAGTCTTTTGAATACTCGCCCATTGTTCTTCCACCGGAGTATAACTTAATCGTTGAAACCAGTCAAAATAACACAGAATAGTCATGGAACGAATACACAAAGGACAGAGACCATCATAGAGAATTTCGGGTTTAGGTTGACCCGAAGAATGCAGTTGGCGACGAGAGAGGGTTTTGATCATCCCAGTCCAAGGCATGAACACAGAATATAATGCTATATATGTAAAAAATGGCGCTCGTTGTGCCAAATAAATTCCGGTATGAAATCCAATTCCGGCGGGAATATAAACCCAAACTAAGGAAGGGAAAATCAACACTAAAAAGAAAGTTCCCTCAAAAATAATTGCCATCCAAGCAAAAACCACCCCGATAATGCGGTATTGCCCTAACCAAACTCCAAGAGCACTTTCCCAAAGTAAACCATCATTAGTCAAGACATATTGTAGGGTATATCCGTTCATCCAATCGGTACTTATGATGCCCGCACCTTGAGTTAACTTGTGCAGGGCTGAGGATAAGTAAACGATGGCAAACAACCACTGAATTGTTAATAAGGGCCATCGAGCCAATTCACTTTTTTTGTTTAATAAATTAAAGGGTTTGAATCGCTGTTTTTTGATATTAGTTCGGAGTTTTTGCAACAAATCATCCAAAGACATAACACCGCCAGAAGGGCTTAAAGCTAAGATAAATAGTGCAATGAGTAGTAAAGCAAATCGATGGTGGTGGTGGTGTGACCCAACAGAAAAAATATAAGCCTCTAAAAAGAAATTTCCCATGGCAAAAACCATCAAACTGAGATTGGTTTTAAATCCGATCAAAGAAGTGATTCCGCAGATAAAAGTCAAGCAAAAAATTAGAGATAAAAACCAATCGGGAGGAATTTGTTGCGCTCCCCAAAGAAAGCTAAACAAGCTTACAATATGCCAAGGATTATAAGCTAAACCTGAAATGTCTCCTAGTTCGAGAATTCTGTGGTAATAATCTGTAAATATTATAAATCCCAACTGAAATCCAACAATAATGATCCGGCACAAAGCCAGATCAAATAGGGGCGCAGGTCTAAACCAATAAGCATTCCAAACTTTAGAGAGTTGTAATCTGGATTGTTGAATTTTCATGAATTAATCTTGATTTTTTTAAAGATAAGGTGAGTATTTTTTTTGTTTATAGCAATCAGCAGGTTAGTCTTTACAACTTTTTTGTGTCTTTGTGGTTAAATTAAAGTTTAACCCTTGTCAAGATCCGAGTGCGAACTGCTATAGTAAGATTTAGAGCATCAGATCAACAATTACTGTTTTTTCTACTGGATTTACTCCTTCACGAGTGATCGCTAAGGGATGATTCTCTAAGCGCAGTTTTACTAGCTTTTTTTGATGTTTTTGTTCATATATTTTTACATATTCTTTAAGAAATGGAAGATCTTTTTCCAGAACTTTAGGGAGTATCTCTTCGATAAAAAGATATCGGGAAACCTGTAGTTCTTGATCGGTAATGGGAATTTCTGTACCATCTTCTAAAACTCCAAAGAGCAAGTGTTGCCTAACCTTAATTCCCTCATATCGGGCTCTAGCGTACATGGGATAATTTAAAAATGGGTAGAAAGCAGGGTCTTTGGGCAGCCGAGGACAAAGACTTTTTAAGGAGAAAGAGGAGCTTTTTTTAGGACAAATTCCGAAAAATGCCACAGAAAATTGTACAAAAATAACGCTTATAATAAACATCGAAACAGAAACTTTGGTTACAGACCTATATTGTTTTTGAGTCAGGCTTTCTATCATAGGATTTACTTCAATTTTTGACTAGAGAAAATCCGTTAATCGAATTTAAGTTCAGAGATAAGTAAGGGAATGAACAGCACAACGAGGGGAGTTTTTATTCATAATTCTATTAACTATTTATTTAACAGAACAGCTATCAAAACTGCATCGTGTTAACCGTTTTCTGCGGGAAGCCACAAACGTATAAATTTTTGGCCCCAGAATCTCAGAACCCGGAAAATACATCAGGGCTAATAACGGCCAGAGAGGGGGTAAATAGAGAATAATTTCACGGAAGGCAAAAAATCCTTTGCGTACATAACCATTGGGAAGAATCAAGTGCATTTCTGCTAAACAGGCTTCTAAAGACAGATCAGGATGAGTCTTTTGAATACTCGTCCATTCTTCTTCAACTGAAGTATAACTTAGTTTTTGAAGCCAATCAAAATAACACAAGACAGTCATGGAACGAATGCAAATAGGACAGAGACCATCATAGAGAATTTCCGGTTTGGGTTGTTGAGAAGACTGCTGTTGGCGACGAGAGAAGGTTTTAATCATCTTAGTCCAAGGTATAAACACTGAATAAAGTACCATAAGGTGGAAAAATGGTGCTCGTTGTGCTAAATAAATTCCGGTATGAAATCCAATTCCGGCGGGAATATAAACCCAAACTAAGGAAGGGAAAATTAATACTAAAAAGAAGGTTGCCTCGAAAATAATTGCCATCCAAGATAAAATTACCGCGAGGGTGTGATATTGTCCTAACCAAACTCCAAGATCACTTCCCCAGCGTAAGCCATCATTAATTAAGAAATATTGTAGGGTGTATCCGTTCATCCAATCTGCACTGATTAAACTTCCATTTCCTTGAGATAATTTGTTCATAGTTGCAGATAAATAAATCAGTGCAAATAACCACTGAGCAGTCAATATCGGCCATCGAGAAAATTCACTTTTTTTGTTTAATAAATTAAAGGGTTTGAATCGCTGTTTTTTGATATTAGTTCGGAGTTTTTGCATAAGATTATCTAGGGAAAGAACACCTCCAGAGGGACTTAATGCTAAAAGGAATAGTGTAATTAGCAGTAGAGCTTGGGGATGGTGGTATTTTCCAAAGGAGAAAAGATAAGCTTGTATAAATAGATTCCCAATGGCAAAAAATATCAAACTTAGATTGGTTTTAAATCCGATCAAAGCAGTAATTCCAGAGATAAAAGTCAATCCAAAAGTCATGGATAAAAACCAATCCGGAGGAATAGTTTCTGTTCCCCAAGGAAAGGTTAACCATTGCACAATATGTAAGGGTTCGTAATCTAAACCCGGAATATCTCCTCTTTCTAGCATTTGCCGATGATACTCTTTTACCAGCAAATATCCAATCTGAAATCCAACAATAATAATCCGACACAAGGCTAGATCAAAAAGGGGTGCGGGTCGGAACCAATAAGCATTCCAAAGTTTAGATAAATTCAATGTCTGTTTTTGAAAGTTCATAGGTTGATTCAACTTTTGTAAATTTTGTAAAGAATCAGACGGGTGAAAAATGGTAGTTTATAGCTCCAGGTCAACCGTTACGATTTTGTCTCCTGGATTAATGCTTTTACGGGTAATGATTAAGGGATGGTTTTCTAACCGCAACTTTACTAGATTCTTTTGAGACTTTTGCTCATAAATTTTTACATAAGATTGAATAATCTCAGGATTTTTTTTCTCGATTTCAGGTAATATATTTCTCAAGAATTTATATCGAGATGTTTGTAAGTCTTCGTTGGTAATCGCAACTTCTGTTCCGTCCTCTAAAACGCCAAATAGAAAGTATTGATTAACATTAGTTCCCTCATATCTAGCTCCAGCATACATGGGATAATCTAAAAAAGGATATAAAGCTGGATCATCGGGAATACTTGGGCAAATAAGTTTTAATAGGAAAAAATCAGAGTCCAAATAGGTACAAGTTCTAATGTTTCCAGCTAAAAATTGTAAATAAATTACCCCTAAAATGGTCAAAGACACAGAAAATTTAGCCAGAAGTTTGTAATTATTTTTGTTGAGGGTATCCATAATTTGATCAACTCTAATTGTTTTTCAGAGACTGAGTTTAGAAATGGCTGAGTCGGAGTTACAGTGGTTTATGGAAGTTGAATTTAGACGATTTCCAGGGTATTTTAAAAAGGTTTTTAATTCCTTGTTTCCATCGATATTGAGTTACTTGTAAACGATGATTTACCGTTGGCATTCTCAGCAGAATATAAACCCAGGTTCTCACCCAACAGGCAATTAAACCACTTAAATTAATCCCAAAACTAGATACAATTGCCTCTCTAACCCCTAGGGTTAGCATTTCTCCGAGGTGAACATAATGAAATGCTTTTAAAGATTTTCCCATGATTAAAGCCTTGAGATTATCAGCCGTAGCAGCACCTTGTTGAAAGGCAGCTTGAGCCGTTGCGGGAACTTGTTGCCCCTGCAAATTGCGAATATCGGCTAAATCTCCTAGGGCAAAAACTTCAGGATAATCAATAAATTGTAAAGTGGGTGTTGTTAAAACTTGACCCCTTTTATTATGCTGACAATCCAGGTGATACAGCCATTCTCTGGGTTGGGTTCCGACGGTTTCAATGACTAAATCAATCGGGATTTTGTGTTGCTGTTCGGGTTCAATTAAGGTGATATGATGGTGATCAACCGATTGAATCTGAGTCTGAAATTTAAGTTGAACTCCCCTAGATGCTAAGGACTGATAAGCAACTTTTCGGCTAAAATTTGAAAAGCCTTTCAGAATTTGTTGACCTCGAACAATTAAATAAATTTGCCCTCGCTTTTGTAAACGGTCGGCTAATTTTCCTGCTAGTTCTACGCCATTGGGCCCTCCTCCAATTACAGCAATGGAAATTTTGGGTTTTGGAGATAATTCTAATCCAGATAATCGCTGTTTGAGTCGTTCAGCATCCGCTAAAGTTCGGAAGGGATAGGTTTCTACTTCCTGCTCAGAAACAACACTAGAAAAGGTTTTTCGACCTACCGATAAGACTAAATAATCATAGGTTAAACACTCTTGGTTTTTTAGATGAATTTCCCGTTGTTTTAAGTTAATATTCTCAACGGTTCCTTGGCAAAATTTAACCTTAACTTTAGCCAGCAATTTCTGGAAACTAGGGGCAATTTCCCAGTCTCTAAATTCATCCGTAATTAATTCATAAAGAAAAGGTGTAAATAAAAAACGCTCCTCTTTATCAATTAAGGTGATGTTAGGAATTAGGGATTTATGCCAAGATAAACGCGCTAAGGACAACGCGGTATAAAGTCCAGCAAAACCTCCCCCTAGAATACAGATTTTAGTGGGTGTTTTAGGTTGTGAGATGGATATTGGAAAACCTTTGTTTTCGGGATCATTAAGATTGGCGCGAGACTGATAGCTCATTTTGATATCAGCAATGGAGAAACTGCTGAATCTATCCCAAATCTGGGATAGGATTAATCTTCCCAATATAGCAACTTTATTTTCAATTGCCGATGAACGGTTATCGCGGTTGTCCCCAATATTAAATAATATATTTTTATACTTTTATTGATTTTATTTTAATTTTTTGTAATTTTCGATACAAAATTTTTAGACAAAGGATTAATTTTTTTCCGATTTTAGCTTGACTTTAGGGATTCAGAATAGTTCAAACAGTAATTTTATAATTTTATCTTATCAAAATATAACTCAGGATAGAATAGGAAATTTTACATAAGGGGTAGATTTATGAAGCTCATCCGTTAATATTTCCAGAATAAGGCTTCTAGTTTAAAGGTGTTCAATCACTTTCGCTGCTTCTGATAATTTCGCCTGTTGTTGTCCTTGGAAACGGGCATTTCCATTAAATAAGGAGATGGGGGTACTAATTAAATCCACAATTTCGGCTTTTCCGGTTAATAGTTTGACCGTACCCAGAGGTAATTCCTTTAAAACCCAACGTCCTAACCGATATAGATAATCAGAAGGAGTTAAGGATGCCATTAAATTAATCCCATGGAGTTCATGTAAATACCGATTTGATTCTCCGTAACGTCGCCACTGACTTTTTAAGGCTTTTAAGGTAGACCGATGACGGTGTTTAACTATTGCTTGGGATGCCAATTCTAATTGATAATCGGTTTGTTGTTGAATCCGCCAACACATATCCGCATCTCCCCCAGTGGTTAGGTAGGGACGAAACAAACCCACCTGTTCAAAAATTTTACGCCGAATCGCTAAATTAGCGGTTTGACCGTAGGGTAAAAAGCTATTATTTAAGGTGTGTTTTTGGGATAAAGTTTCCTGTTTATCGGCATATTTTTCTAATAGGTTTTGACTGGGTAAGGCGATAATTTCACCCGCCACCAAACCGATATCAGGATTAGAAAAGGGTTGAATTAACTGCTCTAACCATTGGGGTTCCGGTCGGCAATCCATATCGGTAAATGCGATAATATCACTGGTTGCAACTCTAATTCCGGCATTGCGAGCGGCATAGGAACTTTGGATATTATTTTCTGATAGGGAATGAATATTAATTGTACTAGATCTGGCTAATTCCTGAACAATAGAAACAGAATTATCCTGACTATTGTTATCAACTAATAAATATTCTACTTGATCTGCCGGATAGGTTTGCGATCGCAAACATTCAATTAAATCCGGCAAATCCGTCTCGCCATTATAAACCGGGATCACAACAGAAAGGTTAATCATGAGCAGGCAAAATACCTAGAAAAAATTGTATCCCAGGAAAAGGGTAATCAACACTAAGATAGCATTAATTAAATAGAAACTCCCGACCACTTGGGTTTCATGCCATCCTGATAATTCTAAATGGTGATGTAAAGGCGCCATTTTGAACAGACGTTTTCCCACACCCTCGGAATTTTTTGTGGCTTTATAATAGCTAACTTGAGCAATTACAGAGAGGGTTTCCACAAAGAAAATTCCACTAATGATTAATAACACCCATAAACTATTAGTTAATAGGGCTACCGTTGCTAAACCTCCGCCCAATGCCAAAGCTCCCGTATCTCCCATAAACACTTTTGCCGGGTTGCGGTTGTGGGTGACAAATCCTAAACAACTGCCACTCATACAAGCACAAAAAGTGGTTAATTCCGGTGCAGTCGGGGCAACATAAGCACCTAAACCGATAAATGCGATCGCGCCTAACCCGCCCATTAACCCATCAACACCATCGGTTAAATTGGTGGCATTACTTTCAGCTACTTGGACAAAAATTGCTAGGGGCCAGAATAATAATCCCAAGGGAATTGCTAGTCCTAAAGGTAAAGCAATGGTGCTTAAAGTTGAAGATTCAGTTACAGCTAACCACACACAAAATAGCGTCGCAAAACCTACCTGCAACGCCAACTTCATTCGAGGAGAAATTCCCTTATTTGATTTACGTCTTAAAATCTGCCAATCATCTAACCAACCAATAAATCCATAGGCTAAAGTCACGGCAGAAACCCCGATTACATTGGGATTAAATTGAGTTAAAATTAAAGCGATCGCCAATCCCACAGGAACAAAAAATATCCCTCCCATGGTAGGAGTTCCAGCTTTTTGTAAATGGGCTTGGGGGCCATCTTCTCGGATGAATTGTCCGGCTTTAATCTTGACTAAAAGCGGAATTGCCCAATATCCTAAGATAGAAACGGCGATCGCACAAATCAAAGCGGGTAAAAATAACGATCCTTGAACTTGAAATAAATTATGGTTCACCCGGTCTAAACTGAAGGCAAACACACTTAAGCCTAAACTCAGGAAAAACAATAGGGTTTGTCCAGACCCATTGAATGATTTAACCGAATAAAGTTTGCTATCCACAAAAATTTTTAATCCTCAACACCACACTATCAAAATCCTAAAAATCGCTAGTTTCCTAGCGTCTATTTCTAGCTTTCTATCTCATCATCATCATCATCATCATCCTCATAGGCGGAGTCATCGACGGAAATCAGATCGGCGATTTCTTCTTCTTCCTCCAAGTAGTCAACGGTTGTAGTGCTGACGGTATCTCGCTCGATTAGACGTCCGGTGGACTCCAACCAAGCAATTAGTGAAATTTCTTGTTTGGAAGGAATCACATCAGCCGGTTCATGGGCGGGAATTTCTCGTAAGGACGGATTAAGCATTTTTAGTTTCCGGTGTCAAATGAAATTGAGTTAGAGTTAATTTAATTTTACACAATCATTGGTTATGGACAGTATCATATTTTTTAAATCGATCTTGAGTCTTATAGATTTAAAAAAGCTAACCAATAATTCATTAAACATAAGATAAAACTATGATTAATCAAAAAAAAGCCCTGCTGTTAGAAATGATTGCTGGGAAAAATCGCGGTCTACTCGCCACTCCAGGGGATAAAGCAGCTATTTTATCCGCCCTGACTCAACTGGAAGAATTTAACCCGAACCCCCGACCCTTAGAAGTTCCTGAACTCTTAGAGGGAAATTGGCGATTATTGTATACCAGTAGCGATGAATTACTGGGCATTGGTCGATTTCCCTTGCTTGAGTTAGGGCAAATTTATCAATGTATTCGGGTGAGCGATCGCAAAATTTATAATATTGCAGAAGTTCAAAGTTTACCCTTCTTAGAAGGATTAGTGAGTGTCGCCGCCGAATTTGAACCCGTTTCAGAAAAACGAGTTAATGTTAAATTTAATCGGTTTATTATTGGTTATCAACGGTTTATCGGGTATCAATCTCCTGATAGTTTAATTGGGGATATTGAAAGGGGTAAAAAGTTTATTGCCATTGACTTTAGTTTACAAGCACGAGATCAAAAAGGCTGGTTAGATATTACTTATTTAGATGAAGATTTAAGAATCGGACGGGGAAACATCGGGAGTGTTTTTGTATTAACAAAAGTTGTTTAATTACCCATTCGTAATTCGTAATTCGTAATTCGTAATTCCCCCTTATGCTATTAAAATACAATCCTGGTCTTTGTTTACCTTCGGCGGAAGATTTGCCCGACTCCGATGATACGCCTGTGGATAACGAACTGCAAGATTTAATCCCTGGACTGTTAAAAATCCTCCTTGCTTCTATTTGGTCTGAACGCATGGATTGGTTTTTTGGCGTGGATATGGGAATTTATTATGATCCCGAACAACCTGCTATTGTCCCCGATGGTTTTTTAAGTGTGGGAGTTCCTCGAATTATTGATGAAGATTTACGCTTGAGTTATGTACTTTGGGAAGAACAAGAAGTTCCTATTTTAATCATTGAGGTTGTATCCCATAAACGTCGAGGAGAATATACGAAAAAGAAACGGTTTTATGCAGAAATGGGGGCTTTATATTATGTGGTTTATAATCCCCTACGGAAACGCAAACCCCCTTTAGAAGTTTATAAACTGGAAAACGGTGAATATCAATTACAACCTGGGGAACAGGTTTGGTTGCCGGAATTACAATTAGGAATTGGTCGAGAACGGGGAACCCATGTAGGAATTACGAGGGATTGGCTATATTGGTATAATCCACAGGGAAACCGTTATTTAACTGCCGAAGAACGTCTGCAACAATCTCAAGAACAAACCAGTTTAGCCGAACAAAGAATACAACAACTGGAAGAACAGTTACGAAGTTTAGGACTTAATCCCGATCAAGTCAATTAATATTAATTGGGGGAAATTATTACGCATAAAATCATTGTGGAGACGTACCATGGTACGTCTCCACAATAATTGGAAGTGCGATTCGTTTAACCTAAAATAAGTTGAAAAAGACTTATGGGACGGTTAACCCAGTTATTAAGACTGGTGATAACTGATTACATTTGTGGGTGAAATTCGGTGAATTAAGTCCCACCCCTCAAGTGCTGAGGTGAAAGCATAACCCCTAGTTTGATTGGGTAGCAACCAACAGATTAAAGCGGGGTTAAAAGGTAGAACTACTGGTAGCCAAAACTGGTAACTATCGAGCAAGAAGTCCATGCGTAGCGCAAGCAAAGATGTATCTGAATCATCGTTAATTGTAATGGTGTAATGGCTAAATCAAGGTTAAAAACTTGATAAACACCAAGCCAAAAGGCAAGGATAGGGCATAAGCGGTTTTCCTTCCGACTTATAAGCACCGCCCAATAAACCCGGTGGATAACATCACGCTAAAGACTTCAATAATGTGTAATCGGAACGAAGTAACCCCTATATATCTCTGGAGAGGTCGAAATCCAGTAAGTAGCTAACGAACGATATATAGGGAAGGGATGGTATCAAAAGCGAATGCTTTGCTGTAATGGCAAAAGATATGCAGACAGATACTCGGTAATTCCAAAGAAATAGAACAAGTAGCAATGAATATATCTAAAACGCAGAACAATCTGACGGTGGAGTGGAAAGACCTTAACTGGCGCAAACTGGAAAAGGTAACTTTTAAGTTGCAAAAGCGCATATTTCGAGCGAGTGAACGAGGCGATGTTAAAGCAGTTCGTAAACTTCAAAAGACCCTGATTAATTCCTGGAGTGCTAAATGTATCGCGGTTCGCAGGGTAACACAAGATAACCAAGGACGAAATACGGCAGGAGTGGACGGAATTAAATCCCTAACCCCGAAGCAACGTATGAACTTGGTAGGACGATTAAAGTTAACCAATAAAGTTAAACCAACTCGCAGAGTTGAAATACCTAAACCTGGTACAACCGAAACCCGTCCATTAGGAATACCCACAATCAACGACCGCGCATTGCAAGCGTTAGTAAAACTAGCGTTAGAACCAGAATGGGAGGCTAAATTTGAGCCAAACAGTTATGGTTTTAGACCAGGACGTTCATGCCACGATGCAAGAGAAGCAATATTTTTGAATATTAGATACAAGTCCAAATATGTACTTGATGCTGATATCTCCAAATGTTTCGACCGCATAAACCACAAAGCATTAATCTCCAAAATACACACATACCCTACATTAAGCCGTCAAATCAAGACATGGCTCAAGGCAGGGTACATGGACGGAAAAGAACTTTTTCCTACCAATGATGGTACACCACAAGGAGGGGTAATTTCACCCTTACTTGCGAATATTGCCCTACATGGTATGGAAGAAAGAGTTAAGCAATACGCCGAAACTCTAAAAGGGAAAAAAGCGAGAAATCGTCAGGCTCTTAGTCTAATCCGTTACGCTGATGATTTCGTAATAATCCATGAGGATTTAAACGTAGTCAAAAAGTGTCAAGAGATAATCGCTGACTGGTTAAGTGACATGGGATTGGAATTAAAACCAAGTAAAACAAAACTAACCCACACCCTCAATGAAATTGATGGGAATGTTGGATTTGAGTTCTTAGGATTCCATGTACAACAACACAAAGTAGGTAACTACCGATGTGCCAACAACCCGAATGGAATACCACTAGGTTTTAGTACATTAATCACACCCTCAAAAGCCAAAATAAAGACTCATCTTGTCAAGATAGCTGAAGTAATAGACTCCCATAAAACCGCACCTCAAGCTGCCTTAATTAGTAAGCTGAACCCTATTATTAGAGGTTGGTCAAACTATTATTCAACAACAGTTAGTAAAGAAACCTTCTCAAAGGTTGACCGCCTAACTTACGACAAGTTAAGAGCTTGGGCAAGAAGGAGGGGAAAAGGGAACATCAATAAAGACAAATACTGGAAAACAGTAGATGACAGAAATTGGTGTTTCAGTACAGAAGATGGATTAGAATTACTCACCCATAGCAGTACGCCAATCGTAAGGCATACAAAGATTAAAGGTGAAGCTAGTCCGTTTAATGGAGACTGGATTTACTGGAGTAAACGACGAGGCGAATATCCAGAAACTCCTAAAAGAGTGGCAACACTTATTAAGAAACAAAAAGGTATTTGTCCTCACTGTGGTCTGTATTTTACAAGTACAGATATTGTAGAAGTTGACCATATTATACCTAAATCGTTAGGTGGTAAAGATACCTACGATAACCTTCAACTTCTACACAAACATTGTCACGACACAAAGACGGCTAGTGATGGTTCTTTAACTAAAACAGTTGAGAATTATGACAATCAACCGTTTTGAATCGTACCTATAACAAAGGTGGAATTATCAAGGAGCCGTGTGAGGTGAAAGTCTCAAGCACGGTTCTGAAGGAGAGGTAGGAGTGGTAACGCTCCTATCGACTCTAACAACTTTTTGAGGGGTTGCGATCGCTGATCCACATCAAAAGTTAAAATAGGACAGTTGTGCTAAATGGGATGTGAGTGACCTACCTCGGATGCAGTAGATAGGAAATTGGGCTACAACTGTTTCACCCGTCTACTGTTAAACGATTAAAGTCTATTTGAACATCAAAGCGATCAAATCCAAACCCAGAATATGATAGAACGGTATACTTTGCCCGAAATGGGCAATTTGTGGACAGAGACTTACAAGCTACAAACTTGGTTACAAGTGGAAATAGCCGTCTGTGAGGCCCAGGCGGAGTTAGGATATATTCCATCGGAAGCCGTTGATGAAATTAAGGCTAAGGCGAATTTTGATATCAAGCGGGTGCTCGAAATTGAAGCCGAAGTCCGCCATGACATGATTGCCTTTTTAACCAATGTCAACGAATATGTCGGGGATGCCGGACGCTACATTCATTTAGGCTTAACCAGTTCCGATGTCTTAGATACGGCCCTCGCCTTGCAGATGGTGGCCAGTGTGGATGTATTATTGGAACGCACAGAAGCCTTGAGTCAGGCCATTCGTTACCAAGCGCAACAACATCGAGATACAGTAATGATCGGCAGATCCCATGGGATTCACGCGGAACCGATTACCTTTGGGTTTAAATTAGCCGGATGGTTAGCGGAAGTTTTTCGCAACCGAGAACGTTTAGTCCGTCTGCGTCAAACCGTGGCAGTCGGTAAAATTTCTGGGGCCGTGGGAACCTATGCTAATGTCGATCCGAGGATAGAAGCGATCGCCTGTCAAAAATTAGGACTCGAACCCGATACCGCTTCCACCCAAGTCATTTCCCGGGATATTCATGCGGAATATGTGCAAACTTTGGCATTATTAGCCGCTAGTATTGAACGGTTTGCGGTGGAAATTCGTAACCTGCAACGTACCGATGTTTTAGAAGTAGAAGAATTTTTTGCTAAGGGTCAAAAAGGGTCTTCTGCCATGCCCCATAAACGCAACCCGATTCGCAGTGAACGCTTAACGGGAATGGCGCGAATTATTCGGGGAAATGCCGTTGCTGCCTTAGAAAATGTTGCCCTGTGGCATGAACGGGATATTTCCCATAGTTGCGTTGAACGAATGATCTTACCCGATTCTTCAACGGTGGCTCATTTTATGTTAGTTGAACTAACAGATTTAATCAAGAATCTGTTAGTTTATCCCGAAAACATGAAGCGCAATATGAACCTTTATGGCGGTGTAGTCTTTAGTCAACGGGTGCTATTAACCCTAGTGGAAAAAGGCATTAACAGGGAAGAAGCCTATAAAATTGTGCAATCTTGCGCCCACACCGCTTGGAATCAAACCGATGGAGATTTTGAATCTTTAATTAGAGAAAATGACGAAGTTAAAGCAACATTATCTCCAGGGGAAATTGATGCTTGTTTTGATCCTAAACATCACTTAAAAAACCTCGACCAAGTTTACCAACGGTTAGATATATAAAAACAAACCAGGTTTTTAAATCTAATTCATCGTAGGGGCGAGGCGCGCCTCGCCCCTACAGGATTCTGCACTAAATCAACCCGGTTTCTAACTAATTACATCATCATCATTTTAACCCTATGCTTTCTAAACTCCTGATGCGATTATTCTTATTTTTATTCCTAATTTTGGGTATTAACTGTAATCCTGTTCACGCTAAAAATTTAACCCCGCCTCCTGCGTCTCCTCCTCCTTTAGTGATTCAAGACTATAATCAAGTTCCAAATACAGATAAATTAGTTGATATTAAAAGCGTTAACCCGAATATTCGCCATGATATTCGCTACGCCACAACCAACAATTTTTTGAAGAAAAAACTCTATGCGGTTCCCCGTTGTTTTTTACGCTCTGATGTCGCCCAACGTTTATCAAAAGTACAAAAAGATTTAGAAGAAATAGGGTTAGGATTAAAAGTCTATGACTGTTATCGCCCCCTGTCTGTCACTCGTCAAATGTGGGAAATTCTACCCGATACTCGTTATGTTGCTAACCCCGCTAGAGGGTCTCGCCATAACCGAGGAGCGGCGGTTGATTTAACCTTAGTTGATTTACGCACTGGGGCAGAGTTACAAATGCCCACGGATTTTGATGATTTTACCGATAAAGCTGCTAGAGATTACACTGGAAATTCTCCCCAAGTGCGTCGAAATAGTGATTTACTCGCGGCTAAAATGAAACAACAAGGATTCATTTCCTTAATTACAGAATGGTGGCATTTTGATGCACCCGGATGGGATAAATACGGTCTTTTAGATGTGCCTTTGCAAAATATTCGTTAATCTTGAATTCCTCGCCATTCTCCTTGTAAAGTAAACCCCGACCAATAGTAAGGGGGTATCCATTCTGAATCGTTTTGCATTTTGATTTGAGCTTGTCTTAAAGCCGCCCCAGGAGCTAATCCTTCCTTTAACATTCCCTGATAAAACTTAACCATTAATTCGGCGGTTGCTTGATCATCAACTTTCCATAAACTCACCAGCACTCGATTCGCTCCCGCATACATAAATCCCCGGGTTAAACCTACTAATCCTTCCCCTTTGATCTCCTGACCTAATCCGGTTTCACAGGCACTTAACACGACTAATTCCACTGGTAAATTCAAGTTAAAAATATCATAAAGTCGTAAAAATCCATTCTGAGATTCTCCGGTTTGATTTACTAAAGAAAAAACCAAACCGGATAATTGGGGATTTTCACTATTGAGTAAACCATGGGTGGCAAAATGCACAAAACGGTATTGACTTAATTCAAGATTAATTGCAGTTTCTCGACTGGCATTAAAGCCGACTTCTTGTAAACTATATTCTTCAGGAACTAAGGCTAAAATCTGAGTCGCTTCTTCCTGGGTAAAGGGTAAACGATCAAATAAAATTCCCGATTCTCTGGCGGAACGTTCTAACTCTGGAGGAAGGGCTTTAATCGCTTGAAAAACAACGGATTTTAAGCGATCATCTGTAGAAGCAAAGACCGGATCAGCTAACACCGCTAGGATTTTTTCTGGGGGTTTGCGATTCTGATTTTCTCCGCGCATAATCCCTAAAACCGAAGCCGAAGGTAAGGTTAATAATTCATGATTAATAATTAAAGGAATTGCCTCGCTATCCCCAGGGGTTCCCGGTTCAGGAAGGGCGGCAAAAGGAACATATTGTAAGGCTCCATCGGCGACAATTAATAATCGTTTATTTTTGATAGAGGGGATGGGGGGAAAAGCAATTTCAGTTAGGGCTTTTCCGGTTTCTTCGTAGAGCGATCGCCGTATCCGTTTACTCGGGGAAAGTAAATTATCTCTAAAGGTTTTAACGGCGGTTTTAAAGGTAGCTTCTGGGGGTAATTCATAAGTTTGGATTGAGTTAGGAGTCACCGCCCATAAATAACTGCGTTCTTTGCCGAGGGAATATTCTAATAAAACCGTCTGGTCATCTAATAATTTTTGAATTTCAGCTAAAGTTAAAGGTTGGGGTTGAGTTAGGGCCGCATAATGGGGATTATTCACCCGAATCGTATCTAAAACTTGGCTATATTGTTGAATTAAACTTTCAATTTCTTGATTGAGTTGCCGTTTCTGTTCATTCGTATGGGACTGGCTTAAAAGTTTAACTCGCTGTTCTTCTAAAGTCGATAATTTTTGTTTTAAGGTTTGTTTTTTATTTAACAGTTTTGGGTCAACTCCAGAGGTCACATCTCCTTGAGCTTGGGCTAAAATATCTAATAAAGATCGAGCCTTAGCCCGTTCACTAATTTGTAATGCTTTTCCATCCCATCCTTGATCCGGTTGTTGTTGATTCAGTTGCATTAACAAATCAATATAGAATTGGTAGTAATCCTGTTTAGATCCTAAAAAAGAAGCTCTTAGGTCTTGACTATTAATCTTTATTCGTAAATCTTCAATAATAGTTAAAGCCGTTTCAATTTGAGCGATCGCGGCTTCAAAATTACCCTGTTTTCTTTCAACCGTTGCCACTCGATATCGAGATAAGGCTTCTTTTGGGCGATCGCCCACTTCCTGACGAATTTTTAAAGCTTGATGATATAATTCTAAGGACTGATCTAACTTATTTTGTTGAAAATAAATAAAGCCGATATTATTTAAGGTACTGGCTTCTCCCGTGCGATCGCCTATTTTTTGCCACACATTCAAAGATTGATTATAGGTGGTTAAAGCCGAATCCATTTGATTCAAATTTGCATAAACAAATCCAATATTATTTAAGGTTGCTCCCTTACCTCGTTGCACATTAACCGCCGCACTATCCCCAAATTTATTAATCACTTCGTCCCATAAACTCAGTGCTTGTTGATAATGCTTGAGGGAGATTTCAAACTGATTTAACTCCGATTCTACCTGAGCTATATTATTTAAAATTGCCGCCACATTAGTCGGGTTTCCCAACTGTTTAACGATAACTAAAGCTTGATTATAATAGTTTAGAGCTTGTTGAAGTTCCCCTAAATTAAAATAGATCAATGCCATCTCATTTAACGTGGCAACTTCTCCGGTTTTAAAATTAACGGTTTGCCAGAAAGTAAAGGTTTTATTCAGAGTATCTAAGGCTTTTTGATATTCGCCTAATTGACTATAAATCTTAGCAATAGAAATTAACGTTGTGCCTTGGGTTTGTTGATCTTCTAAGGTTTGAGTTAAAACCAATAATTGATTATAACAATTAATCGCCTGGGGATATTCTCCTAAACTACTATAAACAGAACATAAAAAATTTCGAGTCATCGATTCTTGCTGAGGATTATTAGCTTCTCGCCCCAGACGTAACCCTTCTTCCCACTGTTGAATCGCCGCCCGAAACCCAGCTACTGTCCCCTCTCGATAGCGTTTCATCCCTTGATTAAAAATATCTTCCGCTTTAGAATTAGAATTAGTAATTTCTGTGGATTGACCTTCCTGGGCGATCGCCGGGACAACAAATCCAAAAACCAAAAAAGACGCCAGCATCAGGAGGCAAAACCAAACCGTAAAAAACTTATTTATGCGTCTATTATTGTGTATCATGATTCAATTCCTGCTACAACTCAAATCTTGACGATGAGGTGATCAAAGGTTTAGGATTTATTATACAGATTATTTTAACCTGATCCGTGTTCAAGAGTTTCTGATCGTTGAAAGTTTCTCATTTTCTGCTTAACCTATGTTCACTATTCCTGTTTTTTTAAGATCAATTATTGGGCTCCAACCTTTTCGGGATTGGAAGCGAATTCTAATCGGTTTCAGCACAGGATTTTTCCTGATTTTGAGTATGGGACTGTTTCAACAACCTACTATTGCTCAAACTAATCTTGCCATCATTCAAGAAATTATCGATGGTAATCAAGTCTTTATTCAAGAAAATCAAGCTAAGGTAGAAGACCAAGCGGAATTCGGACAAATGATTATCACAAAAGACTCTCGCGCTGGAGTTATATTTAATCAGGGGGCGTCGGGACGGATGGATAAAAATTCCCAGATTACCGTTGGTCAATGTGTAGAAATTCAACGGGGACAAATATTAGTAAGTGGCCCGGTTAATGGATGTATTGCGGGGCTGACGGTGGGTGTTCAAGGAACTATTTATATCCTAGAAACTACCGACGGAAAAACGGGTAATATTAAAGTTTTAGAAGGAACTGTAGAAGTGATTCCAGCCGATGGAACTGGAGAACCTATCACAGTTAATGAAGGAGAAAAAGTACCTATTTTAAAAGGAATTTTAAGTCAAGTCGTTCCCATGACATTGGAAGAAATTTCCTCCATTTTATTAGGTGAATTATTCACGGGTTTCAATATTCCCGTTACTCCCGAAGGGGCATTATCTTCTGTTTGTTCTCGTCTTTTACCCGGGTTTACTTGTTCTCAAAATGGTATTCCTACCCCGGCAATTCCCACGCCCCCAATTCCCACGCCCCCAATTCCAACTCCGCCGGTTTCTGTTCCAATTCCGCGTTTCCCATTCTAAATGATTTAGGACTTATGCAGAAACCAGCTTTCTGAACAAGAAATCTGGTTTTCATCCGCAAAATCAGGGCGAGAAACCCGGTTTCTTTGCTCTTGTGCGTCAGTCCTGGGATTGATAATTAATAGGTAATGGGCAATAAAATGATAACTGGTAGAGACGTGCCCATAATCGCGGCGATCGGGCGCGTTCCTATACTGATAACTTAATCATTCAAAAGGCAAAATTAATCTTTCTCTTTTGACGGGTTTTTGATTAAATGATAGAATCTATAACTGTAAACAATTGTGCCAAAAAATATGACCCAATCTAATCCAGAAGATAGTTTAATTATGACTGAATCTACCCATCCCTACGCTGACTTAATGACGGAATTATGCCAACAGGCGATTCAATATCAAGAAAGTGAGAATTTTAACGAAGCGATCGCCTGTTACCAAAAAATAATTAATCTTGAGCCCAAATTTCTCCTAGGATATCAAAAAATTGGCAATCTTTCCCTCAAAACTCAAGAATTTGAACAAGCCATTACAGCCTATCAAAATGTTATTGAATTAAGTCCTAATGATTTCTGGGCTTATAATAATTTAGGAGAAGCCTTAATTAAATTACAGCGCTGGGAAGCTGCAATTCCCATCTATGAAAAAGCGATTCAACTCGACCCCAATTGTTTTTGGGGTTATAATGGTTTAGGCGAATGTTTAACCCAAACTCACCAACTAGAAAAAGCCGTCCCTATTTATCAAAAAGCCATTGAATTAGACCCGAACTTTTGGGGAGTTTATCAAAAATTAGCAGAAGCCTTAACCACCTTAGAAAAATGGCAAGAAGTCATCCCCATCTATCGCCGTGCGATTGAATTAAAACCCGACTTTTTTTGGTCGTATGCTAGTTTAGGAAAAGTATTAATTCATTTAGAACAATGGGAAGAAGCCATTCCCATTTGTCAACAAGCAATTTCCATTGACCCTAATTTCTTTTGGTCTTATATTAATTTAGCGGACTCCCTATTTAATTTAGAAAGATGGCAAGAAGCCATTGAAGTCTATACCACAGCTAATCAAATTAAATCGGATTTCTTTTGGTCTTATAAAAATTTAGGGGATGCGCTTATTAAATTGCAGCAATGGCAGGAGGCTATTGCCGTTTATCGAAAATCTTTAGAACTAAATTATACCGAACCTTCCTGTTATTATAACTTGGGTTTAGCCTATCTAAATTTACAACAAAAATCCGAGGCTATTCCTTGTTTTGAAACCGCTTTAAAACTGAATCCAGATTATAGTTTAGCTCAACAAAAATTAGATGAAATTCTCGGAATTGATTCTACTTTCTCTCCCCATCCACTCGAACCAATTGACTGGTTAAAATATTATCCGAAATCGGGACAAGCTCCCTCCTATTGTTTACCTAAACCCAATATTTTAGGCAAAAATCCCCAAACCGGAAAATGGCAATTTCCCGTTCCTCCTCAAGATTTGAGGTTAGTTTTTGCAGAGAATGAAGAATATTATCTCAACTCAGGAAAAACGCAAGTTCAGGTGATGTTAAGTGTATTGCGAGAGTGTGGATATTTCCTCAAAACTGGAAGCCGAATTTTAGACTTTGGTTGTGCATCGGGACGCATCCTCAGAGAATTAGCCGATTTATCAGAAATTTGTGAAATTTGGGGAACCGATATTAGTGCGGATTGTATTGCTTGGTGTCAACAAAATATGAGTCCCCCCTTTCATTTTTTTGTCGGGACAACCCTGCCCCATTTACCCTTTGAAGACCGCTATTTTGATTTAATTTATGCGGGTTCTGTTTTTACCCATATTGATGATTTAGCCGATGCTTGGCTGTTAGAACTGCGTCGGATTTTAAAACCTGGGGGATTAGCTTTTATTACGATTCAAGAACAGTATATTTTTGATAAAATTAAACAATTCCCCGAAGTCTGGCTGTCTAATAATAATGTCTGGCCCCCAGAACAAAAACAGACTTGTATTCAAAACTATTTTGAATATATCAATCAAGATTTTTCCATGTTCACCCTGGGACGGGATACCCGTTCTCTGGTTTTCTATGACGTGAATTCTTTCCGCGAAAAATGGAAACCCTTCTTCCAAGTTTTAGCGGTTAAACAAGAAGCCTATTATTGGCAAACAGGAATATTATTAAAGCGCCTGTGATTTATAGTAGGGGTAATTCATGAATTACCCCTTACCCTGTTACTGAGCGAAGTCGAAGTATTACCCCTTAGTAATTAGTAATTCGTAATTCGTAATTACCCATTACCCAACCCTGTCCCAAATACCTGCGTCCAATAGTGGTTCCAATTTTCAAACCCCGTATCATTTTCTAAATAGAAATAGCCAATGCCAATTTCGGCGTAATTGGGGTTAAGCAGGTTTTCCCGGTGTCCTGGACTATCAATCCATCCCTGAACCACCTCCTCGGGGGTTTGATACCCCGCACCAATATTTTCACCGATAAAAGAAAAAGTGTATCCCTGGTCTTGGGCACGGCTGGCGGGGGTGGAACCATCTAAGCCGATGTGGTCAAAAAAGTCTTCCTGCGCCATATCTTGACTCTGTTCTTGGGCGGCGGCGTTTAACTGAGTGTTCAAGGTTAGGGGCGGTAAACCATTTTGGCTACGGAATTCATTGGTTAAGTCTAAGACCTGTTGAACAAAGTCAGAGGTCGGAGGCAAAACATTATCGGTGTTTAAGGTAAATCCCTGACCGATAAAATCACTGTCCCGTAAGTTCGATGGCACAATCCCGTCCAGGAGGGCGATTTCTTCGTTCGTAGCACTCACCACCAGGCGAGTTTGATTACTGCCTACGGCTTGGACTTGCACTTGGCCCAGGTTATCGGGGAGTTGAATTAAATCGATATTCGGTTCAAAATCCGTAATCCAGTCCCGTCCTTGACCTTGTTGTTGTAGCAGAAATACATCCTGACCAATGCCTCCGGTGAGGGTATCCGCCCCTAAATCCCCCGCTAGGGTATCATTTCCGCCTTCACCGTTCAAGACGTCATCGCCTTTCCCGCCAAATAAACTATCAAACCCCTCACCCCCAAAAAGGGTATCGGCATCTAGGTTGCCAAATAGGAGATCATTTCCCCCTTCTCCCTCCAGGATATCCCCCTCCTTACCTCCAAATAGGGTGTCGGAACCCTCAGCACCCCATAACTGATCAAAACCTGTATTTCCTAAAATTAACTCATCATCACTCGCACCAAATAGGGTATCGTCCCCACCGAGTCCTAACACCCCGCCGGGATGGTTGAATAACTGTCCTGAAAATAGGGAAATCAATTCGGAGGATTCATTTCCAATTAAAGCACCGATAGCAGCATCAGGAATTAAACTCATGGTTTTAGTATTGATAAAGGTTATAGTTTCGTTTTAATTCGGTAGTTTCTTTACTCTTGATTATATCTATTCTTTCAAAGTGGCAACTTCTGAAGTAATTAAACAGTCTTACAGGAATGAATCCCCGGAATTTACCAATTTGGTGTGGAAATTCACCCCAATGGGATATAAATTTTTTTTCTGTGACGGTGCATCATAATGATCATCATAATAGATATTAAAGAGGCATAATCTCATGGTTATCAAGTCTGTTGGTTTTTTAAGTCTGGTTTTAGGGATTCTGTTACCCACCGCAGCCAGTTTAGCAATAACTACTTCACGCATAGGGATAAAACCTCCGGTTAATACTCCTATGCAAATCAGCTTACAATTTCCCCCGGCCCCCAAAGGAGATGGGCCAGTGAGTACCGCCGGGGGAGGAACCCGCACCGGTGATACCCTTTCGGCGAGTCAATGTGGAATTGGAAATACAAAAATGACCGCCTTAGTCCCCAGTCAGAACACTTTAACGGTTTCTGCCCATCCCACCTTCTTTATTTATGTTCCTGAATCTAAGGTAAAAACGGGTGAATTTGTTCTGATTAATCAACAAGGAAAAGATGTTCATAATACCATGGTTCAACTCCCGGCAAAACCCAGTATTGTCCAGATTCAACTGCCGAAAACCGTCGCCCTAGAAACGGGAAGTCAATATAAATGGAGTTTTTCTATTACCTGTGAAACGGACGGACAAGAATTTATCGATACCTTAAAGGTTTCTATTCAGCGAAATGAATTGAATATCTCCCTGAAAAACGCCCTGGAAAAAGCTAAAACTCCCTTAAAAAAAGCGGAAATTTATGCCCGAGAAAACCTCTGGCAAGATACCTTAATGATTATGGCTCAGATGCGAAATTCTGAACCGGAATTATGGAAAGAACTTCTTACCTCTATTAAAATCAATCAAGAGATTGCAGAAGCCCCTTTTGCACCGGAAGCAACGGTGAGTAATTCGGATCATCAATCCACACCCTAGAAAGGTAAAGCATAAATCCTAAAATAAGTTGAATGAGGGCAAAAATTAAACAATTAGTATGGGAGTGGCGTGGCGTTTGGATTACAACCCCAGTCATGGCAGGTCTCGTAATCCTGCTGCGTTTTTCTGGGGTTTTACAATCCTGGGAATGGGCGGTTTATGACCAATATATGCGTCTGCGTCCCCTAGAAACCCGGGATCAGAGAATTGCGATTGTCGGGTTAGATGAAGCGGATATGAAATATATTGGTCAAGGTTATGTTCCTGACCAGGTTTATGCGGAATTAATCGAGAAATTAGTTGCGATGAAACCGACGGTAATCGGGTTAGATATTTACCGAGATTTGCCTTTTGAACCCGGTCATCAACGGTTAATTAAACTATTAGCAGAAACTCCTAATTTACTCGGAATTGAAAAAGTAGTTGGGGATGAATCCTTAGAATCCGTGGCCGCGCCTCCAATTTTAAAAGAAAAAAATCGAGTAGCGGCGAATGATTTGATTTTAGATGAAGATAATATTATTCGACGGGCGTTATTAGTTGTTAATAATGATCAAGAACAACCAGTATATAGTTTGGGGTTGTTTTTAGCGATGTTTTATTTAGATGCTCAAGGAGTGGCCCCAGAAATAGTGCCGGGTACTAATAATTGGTGGAAATTTAATGATACTGTTTTTAGACCGTTTGCTAAAAATGATGGGGGCTATGTGCGGGCTGATGCTGGGGGCTATCAAATCTTTTTAAATTATCGAGGATATAATCGTAGTTTTGAAATTGTTTCTTTTCGGGATATTTTAACTAATAAACTACCTGAAGATTGGGGAAAAAATCGAATTATTTTAATCGGTTCGGTCGGAGAAAGTTTTAAGGATTTAATGTCAACTCCCTATACGTTGTCTGCGAATCAACGCATGGCTGGAGTAGAAGTTCATGCCCATATTACCAGTCAAATTATTAGTACGGCTTTAGATGATCGTCCTTTAATTAAAACCTTATCTGATCCTTTGGAATGGCTTTGGATATTGATTTGGTCGGGAGTAGGAGCGATTTTAACTTGGAAATTTCGGGCAACGGCTAAAGTACAATTATTAATTATTCGCCAGGTTGCAATTTCGATTTTAGCCACGGGAATTTTACTCGGAAGTACCTATTTTTTGTTTATTCAAGGGTGGTGGGTTCCGGTAGTTCCTCCCTTTTTGGCGTTGGCGGGTTCGGCGATCGCGATTACGGCTTATATTGCCCGTTCTGCTTCGGATATTAGAAATATTTTCGGACGTTATTTAAGTGCTGAAATTGTCTCTAATTTATTAGAAAGACCTGAAGGTTTAAAACTCGGAGGAGAGCGCCGAAAAATTACAATTTTAACCTCGGATTTACGCGGCTTTACGGCCCTTTCTGAACGGTTAAGCCCGGAGGAAGTGGTTAGAATTTTAAACTTTTATTTGTCCTGTATGGCCGATGTAATTACGGTCTATCAAGGAACCATTGATGAGTTTATGGGGGATGGAATTTTAGTTTTATTTGGTGCTCCTACTTTACGCGAAGATGATGCTCAACGGGCGATTGCTTGCGCGGTGGGGATGCAATTAGCAATGCAGAAGGTAAATGAACAATTACAAAAGTGGGATTTATCGGCTTTAGATATGGGAATTGGAATTAATACGGGGGAAGTTGTGGTGGGAAATATTGGTTCAGAAAAACGCACAAAATATGGGGTTGTGGGGAATCAAGTTAATTTAACCTATCGAATTGAATCCTATACAACCGGAGGACAAATCTTGATTTCTGAAATGACTTTAAATCAAGCTGGTCGGGATTTAATTAAAATTGAAAATCAGAAATTAGTTCAACCCAAGGGCGTTAAAAAACCGATTACTATTTATGAAGTGGGAGGAATTGCAGGTAAATATAATCTTTATATTTCTAAACAAGAACAGCATTTTTATCCGATTCCAATTCCGATCTTATTACAATATTTTATTTTAGATGGAAAACATATTGGTGATAGTATTTTAATGGCTAGTTTAGTTGAATTATCGGAAAAAGGAGGGCTGATTGTGACTGAGGCAAATAATGATATGATTCCTGGGGCTTTAGCCAATTTAAAACTTAATATGAAGTTAGAAGCAGACCAATGGAGTGATGACATTTATGCAAAAGTTTTAGAAAAATCGGCGGAAACCGGAGCTTTTTATGTGGGGTTTACGGCTAAACCTCCAGAGGTTGAAAAATATTTTAATCAACTTTATAAAAATATTAAGGTATAGTAGAGATAATTCATGAATTAACCCTACTACCCTAAACACAATTCTAATCTGGATTTGATAATATAATTTTTGAAGGGAAATTACCTCCAGTATAAATAGTTAAGGTAATAATTTGATTATCGATTAGGTGGGTTTGATTTAGAGGTTTTTGGGTTCCTGAGTTGACGGGATAGGCTGGGAAACAAGCTCCACTAATACTTAAACGTAAACAATGATTTTGAGGGATTCTAATACAAGTGGCTTGTAGTTTTATTGGGTAGCAATTTATATTTTTATCTTGAATAAAATCATTATTTATATTATAATTATTATCAATCTTTCGATAGCCTTGACTGAAATTATATACACTACCATCGGGTTTAAGTTCTGATAACACCGCAGATAAATCAAAACTAGCTGTGTCCGCACTGCAATAAATTTCCACGGTTAAATTCCCAGCTAAATATAAATCTTGAGTCAAGGGTTCGGAGGTATAGGTAACAATATCAGTTCGACAGTCCAAGCCAGAACGGTCAAAGGAACCCGTGGGATTAATTGCATGACCTCCGAGGGCTGGAACCGGGCGCCAAGGGTCATGAACAAAGACATCTTCTTGAGGATTTTCAGGACAATTTAATGTTAATATTCCAGCATCTTCTCGTAAACTAGCGAGTCCATTAGTTGATAAATAATAAATTTGGGAAGACGATGACGGCCATTGTTTGAATTCTCGCCAAACTTGAGTTCCCATCTCAAATAAACAAACCTGATTTTGATTAAAAATTGGGTTTTCTTTACCTTTTAAAAAAGTATCAAACCATTGAATTTGCAGACTATCAATCAAGCTGGATGCGGTTAACCCATAATTCACAGAGCCCACTTTTCGCCCCCACGGAAGATGAGCCCAGGGGCCAATAATTAAATGTTGGGAGGCGGGGCTACGCTTCACCATTTCTTGATAAAAATGAATTGTTCCTCTTAAATATGTATCAAACCATCCCCCAATATGTAGCATCGGTAAGTCTAAATTGTCTAATTTTGGGGATAGAGTTTCCCAATATTCATCGGGTTGATCATGGGCTAACCATTCATGATAAAATGAATCTGGATCGTGATTTTTTAAAACTTCTGGACTCGCTGGAATAGCATCAAAAAAGGGTAAATTGCGAGAGGCTTGATACAGGGAATTATAGGCAGTTTTATCCTGCTTTAATCGGGCTGTTTCGGCAGAAATTTGCATCGCCCATCCGAGGTTAGCAGATAAACAAAAAGCCCCGCCTTCATAGGCCCAATCTCCGTATAAATCATGACTCATCATCGCCGGACAAATGGTTTTTAATGCTTTTGGATGGTTAGAAGCGGCATAAACCTGAGTTAATCCTTGATAGGAAAATCCATACATTCCCACCCGACCGTTACTATAGGAAAAATTAGCAACCCAATTAATAGTATCTAAACCGTCTTCTATTTCATGAGTAAAAAGTTTAAATTTCCCTTGAGAAGTTCCCCGTCCTCTCACATCTTGAATTACTACAATATACCCCTGTTGAGCATACCATTTTGGATGGGCATAAACAACGGTCGAGGCGATCGCTCTCCCATAGGGTTGTCGCATTAATAAAACGGGTAATTTTTCCTCTGTATCGGGTCGATAAATATCCGCATCTAGTCGAATTCCATCCCGGGTAATTAGAGAGGCTGTTTGTTGAATAATCATCTTTTTCAGTTATTTATCTATCAATAAGTTGGGTAATAGGTAATGGGTAATGGGTAATGGGTAATGGGTAATACTTCGACTTCGCTCAGTAACAGGGTAATGGGTTAACTCTTACACCGATAACTATTAACTTTTACACTGATAACTGATGACTGATAACTGATTATCGTGATGTTTCTTGGACAATATCTTTTAAATCAAAAGCCGCATCGCTGAGTTTTTGAATCCCTAACTTAATTTGACCCATACCCAGACTGGTATCCTGAGCATTTTTATTCAGATTATTCATTGCTACTACCACCTGTTGAATAGCTACGGCTTGTTGCTTGGAATTTAATGAAATTTGCTGAGAACTTTGAACAATATTACTCAGTTCTTGGGACATATTCCGAAAGGCAGAAGCGGTTTGTTTGGCTAAATCAACGGTATTTTCCACGCTCTTGATTCCTGCTTCGGTAACGGCTCCAGTTGAATTATTCGACTGTTTAATTCCCAGGACTAAATTATTAATTTGATGGGCGGATTTTTGACTTTCATCGGCTAATTTCCGAATTTCTGAAGCCACGACCGAAAACCCTTTTCCATATTCTCCGGCTCTCACGGCTTCTACGGCAGCATTGAGAGCTAACATATTGGTTTGATTGGCTAAATCTCCCACCACTTGAGAGATACTTCCAATTTGATTAGTTTGTTCACTTAAACGTAAAATTTGTTCGGCAATGGCTTCAACTTTTGCTTTCATTTGGTTCATTTCTACCAAAGTTTGTTGCACGAGTTCATTGCCATTATCTGCTAGGTTTAAAACTTGTTTGGCTCCTAAGGTAGAAGTTTCCGCCTGTTCGCTGGCTTGTTTTGCCGAAAATTCTAATTCATCCATCGTGCGAGTGGTTTCATTCACTGAACTCGCTTGACTGCTGATAATTTTTTCCTGTTGGTCAACGGCTACATTAATTTCCAAGGAAGAATTATCAATAGCATCAATAGCTTGAGTAATTTTACGACTGACTAAGGAGGAAATTAACCAAGCAATCGTAAAAGCGGTTAAGATAGAAAGAATTGAACCAAAGATCAAAAGATTAATTGCATTTTGTAACGTATTTCTCGCTTGCATATTTTCAGTATTGAGTCTTTGAATTTCTGTGGTATTAAATTCAGAGTTAAGGGTTAAAAATTCAGCGAGCAGTTGCTTTCCTAAACCCTCTTTAAAAAGATCAATACTCTCTTTTTTCTTTCCCTGTTGTAGTAAGCCAATTACCTGATTTTGATAAGTATTATAACTTTGGGCGATTGTTTTCATTTTTTCAAATCTTTGCTGTTGCTCAGGAATAGTAATTGCATTATTCAAACTTGCACTAGCTTCTTGAAAACTTTGCCAGTTTTGTTCATATAATTGTAAAAACTCTTGATCTGGAGTGATCAAATAGGCTCGACTATTGGCAACCATATTACTACCGGCTAACACCATAATATCAGTTCCAATAATCGTTTTTTGAACTTTCTCAACTTGATCAAATGCCTCAAATACCCTATTAGAATTAATATAAACAATATAGGTAGAACCCGCAAACATAAAAACGGGAATGGCATAACCAAACAGCATCTGAGTTCTGAGCTTAAATTGACTCAATAAATGCCTTTTATCACCAGAATTTCGTTCAAAACGACTCGCCATGTTCTCAACTCCTAATTTCTAATTAATTTCGAGTAATTTTCAGAATAACTTGATTGAGGATAGATAACTGTATTCTTTAAATTAAGAACCTAACTTGATAGTCTCTAAGATATTTGATAATTGCTGTCATACAACACTGGATCATTTTGCCTCCTTTGTCTGGTTCTGAGTTGGGGTTTGGGGTTAAAAAAATTTATTTATCTAGGTACGAATTAACTCCGAAGGCAAGACTTGGTTTAATTTTCCACTTTGATATCCCTCCAAATCTAAAGTAACATAAATAAAACCAAATTCTTGAAAGGCTTGTACTAATTTAGGCAATTCAGTCATCGCTACAAAGTCTTGAATCTGTTCGGGCGATAATTCTATCCGGGCGGTATCTTTTTCCGAACGAACTCGCAGATTTTTCCAGCCTAATTTTCTCAAATAAACTTCTGCTCTGCCCACCCGTTGTAATTTAGAAATTGTGATTTCTTCCGTATAGGGAAACCGTGAACTTAAGCAGGGTTGGGCAGGTTTATCCCAAGCTGTTAAACCCAGATATTTAGCAATTTCTCTAACTTCGGTTTTAGTAACTCCTAATTCGGCTAAAGGTGAACGCACACCTCGTTCTTTTGCTGCTTGAATTCCCGGGCGATAGTCGCCTAAATCATCCGCATTAACTCCATCAACAATATAAAGATAACCCCAGGTTTGAGCTAAGGGTTTGAGGTGATCATGGAGTTCACTTTTACAAAAATAGCACCGATTTACGGGGTTTGATGTATAGTTAGGATTAGCCATTTCTTGGGTTTCAATTTCTTGATGTTGAATCCCAATTTCCGCGGCTTGAATTCGAGCATCTTCTAAGTCTTCGGGTAACAAAGAAGGAGAAACAGCCGTTACTGCTAAAGCCTGATCTCCTAATACATCATAGGCAATTTTAGCAACTAGGGTACTGTCTATTCCTCCAGAATAGGCAATTAGAGCCCGTTCCATTTCTTGAAATAGGGCTTGGAGTTGTTGTAATTTTTCTGTGACTATCATGGTGTAGACTAAACCTAATTATCTAATTTAACTAAAATTCTCTCTGCCCAAAAATTGCAATAGACAGGGATAATACAATAACCATATAAAGGATAGCATAAATTCCATTAGTTATTAATAATGAAGATGAGGGGAGATAACCATAAACCGCTTCATTTTTTAGATCCAGTCGTGCTAAGTCTGGTAAAATGATATAAGTGGTTTTCATGATCTGTTCTAAGGTGGGATTTTCGCTAATTTTTCCTAATGCAAGTAAGTCACGACTTAGACTTCCCATGGCATACACACCCAGGGTTAATAAACTGGCGAGTAGGGAACTGGTAAAGACTCCTAATAAAATACCGACTGCTGCAATTAAAGAGAGTTGTAGCCACATAAATACAAAAGCAATACTAAGACTGGCAAAAGGATAGGAAATTTTATTAAAACTGAGAATCCCAAAAAATAATAGGGTCATAACTAAGATTAAAACTGCAATAAAAGCCGAGATTCCAAAATGTTTTCCGATAATCAGTTCCGCCGGACTAACGGGTTTAGAAACTAACAAATAAACGGTTTTTTTATCGATTTCTTTGTTGATTAGATTAGCACTTACAAAAACTGTAATTAGTAAGCCTAATAAACTAATCATGGCGATGCCAAAATCTAAGGTAATTTTGTTTTCTAGTCCGGCGGAAACTTCTGGGAGTAAACGAATAGAACCCATTAAAAATAATACAAAAAGACCGATAATATAAAGAATGCGATCGCGAACAACTTCTAAAAAAACGTTGCTGGCAATGGTAAAAACTCTGTTAAAATTCATTTTAATTTTCCGGTTAGTATTATGATTGGGGTTGATAGAGTATTAGCAATTTCCTGATTTCTGGTTCCTTTAGAGAAAGAAATAGGATGGAAACACTGGGTTCATTTTAACAGAATTTGGTTGTAAAGTCTCCGGGTTAGGAAGAATATTGGGATCTCTTTGTAACCATTTTTCTGCTCGTATAGAAAACTCGATCCAGCAATAAAAATTAATATGAATCAGCAAAACAATCAGAAACCCCATCCGAACCAAAGGAGGGGAAGATTGAATTTTAAATTTATCTCGAATAAATTCCATAATAAAGACTAAACAAACTGCGACAATTGGCCAGGCTTTTATAGCAAAATCCGGTCTATTGATACCTGTTTTTTGATGAATTATTAAACATAATAAAGCCGCAGTAATCCAAGGACTTAAAGAAACTCGTCCCAGGACAAAAGGGGGGTCATTGGTTCTTATTCCAATAGAAATAGTCAGGCTCAATAAACTAAGCAAAGCCAAATTATTTCTGTTATAATCATCATTAGTTACGAAAAGAGAAATAGCCCAAATACCAATACTTATCAATAAAAATGTTCTCCAATCTAGGGGATGAGTCGGTTTAATGATATTCAAAAAATTAACTAGATTTTTCATTTCATTTAAAAATAAATAATGTAAATACTAAGAATAAAAATAAAGAATAACTTAACGTATGGGCTACTAATACCACTCTAAACTCCTTGTATTGTTCTGAAATTTTAATCTTTTCTTCTTGATTTCCCGAAAAGACATGACTAATTTTATATATATCTCCACTGGATAAAAATTCTAAAATTTGTAAGCCAATCCATTTAATTAATAGTAATAAAGTAAAATTAAAACCAGTTAATAAAAACACGATAAAAGAGGTAGTTTCAAATTCTTCAAACAGCAGATAACTAATTAATTCATTTCGAGCTTCTGCGGGAAATATTAATTCTGCATTTAAAAAAATAATCCATTCACAAGCACCTGCCAATAAATTGAGAGCCATTGTATACTGTACACTCAATTTTGGAGATATATTGAAACTTTTTTTAAAAATCCAGGCTTCCATAGTAATCGAGATTAAAAACCGAATAACTCTTAATAAAATGACCCTTAATATAGTCTTGATTGGCATATATGGAGGATGGGGAATGGGGAAAAACTAGATATAATCAATAATTAAGGATTAGATTGGAGAAATTCTTGAACTACCTCTTGATATTGTCGTTTTTTGCCATCAACCTGATAATTTAATTCTCGCATTTTCTCGGCGGAAATTTTACCCGATAACTGTTGTAACACCCCATCTAATTGGGGATATTGGTTGAGGGTTTCCTGGCGAATAATGGGGGCAGCTTCATAGGGGGGAAAATAGTTTTTATCATCTTCTAAGATCACTAACCCTAAGACATCAATTAAAGCATCTGTTGTGGAACCTGCGACTAAATCTACTTGTTTTTGGGCGAGTGCTTGATAAATTAAACCTAAATCCATGGTTTTCACGGGTTCAGAAAATTTAAGATTATAGACCTTAGTTAAGCCGGATAATCCATCTTCTCGTTCTCCGAATTCATATCCCGAACCGAAGCGAATTTTAGGACTATCAGGAACTAAATCAGAAAACTTTTTCCAGTTAAATTGTTTAGCATCATCCTGGCGTACCACCATAGCAAAGCTATTGTTAAATCCCAAAGGAGGCATCCAAATCAGATTATATTTTTCAGCATAATCAGATTTTAACCGATTAAAAACTGCTTTTGGATCACTAATCGGTTTTTGTTTCAAAATATTGGTAAATGCCGTTCCCGTATACTCAACATATAAATCCACTTGACCTGCAACTAGAGCCTGGTGGCAAAGTTCCCCCGCTAAATTAAATCGTCGTTTGACCTGAATATCCGTTTGGGTTTCAATTTTTTGTGCTAGAATTTCCCCTAAAATCAATTGTTCAGTAAAATTTTTAGCACAAATCACAATTTCAGGAGAACGGGAAACACAACTACTTAAACTGGCTACAATCCCTAACCATAACCCCAAAAATGTAACAATTTTTTTTCCTCGCCTGCGAAGGGTTTGGTAGGGGGATAAGGTTTCTGGGGGAAATTCTATTTTATCGTCCATGGAATATTTAGGTTGATAATTTGACTTAACCGGATGTTGCATAAATTTTGATCAAAGCAATTGATTGATTAGTTTAACTTGACACTCCCACCCCTTAGCGTAGCGTAGGGGTGGGATTCTCGTATCTAGCCCAGTCAAACAGAGATAGTTGAACATACCTCTTGTTTGACTGTATTCACCGAGTTCACCGGGTGTGCCAAGCACCCCATGATTTAAACCGGATGAATCCATTACAGAAGCATCTCTCTCTAGGTTCAAATCACATGAAAACCCGTCCCATTGAGATAGGTTTCGTGCAGCATTAAGATCGGAATTATGGTAGTGACCGTTAGGGCAATTGAAATCATGTCGATTTCTTTTGCCAATAACACCACAAGTTGAACAAGATTTAGAAGTATACGGTGCAGGTCTTTTGATTAACTTCAATCCTTTAAGAGCTAACTTATAATTAAGTTTTTGTTCCAAAGAATAATAAGACCAATTATGTCGAGATTGACCAGAATCAGAACGAGATTTCTTGCTCTGTTTCATGGTTTTACGACAACCTTCCAAATCCTCAATCACAACATTAGCATTATGGTATTCAGCAAAACGAACAATTCGGCGACTGACGGTATGGTTAATTGCATCCATCCATCGTCGTTCTTTCTTGTCCCATTTCTTTAAGGCTCGAAACTTTTTAGCTTCTTGAAGTTGTTTTCTTCGTTGTTGAAAATAACGTCTCCGATGCTTAACGCTGTGACCATTAAAGAATTTGCCAAAACCTTCTTTTGGTGCAACTACCGCTAAATTATTCTGCCCTCGGTCACATCCTAATGTTTTCTCTGTCTTAACTTCTGGAACATCCTCAGTGATTGACAGATAGACATACCACTTATTTCTATGTTTAATTAACTTAAAAGATCCCCCTTGAATTGTTCCCTCTAATAATCCATCTAAAATGGTTTGCCAGTGAGCGGATGCAACTTCAATAGGGATTCTTTTTTCACCTTTAAGAGTCGGGAAACTAATTGAATAAGTATTTCCTTTTTGAGTTAACTTCCAGTTTTGGTTGTTGACTTCCACAGGAAGAACTTTATATTGTTTAGTTTTACGACCCGTGGGGGATGTGGTATGTCGGATAACTTGGTTAACCAGGGCAGATTTTAACTCGGACATGATTTTAGCTGTTGTCATTTTACGCCGTTCTTTAATCGGCAATGACAACAGGTTATTGGCAATCCGTGTGTTTTCTGCCGTCATTTGCTCAAACATCTGAGCTTTACAACGGTTGAGATCCACGAATTTCAATTTAATCGTCCGAGTTATTTGTACCATGTTAACCATGATAACATAAAATTGTTCAATTAATATTGATAAAAGAATTTTCTCAATATTAATTGAACTGCCTTCTTTGTGGAGTCGGAGCTATTATTGTGGGACGGCTGGCTCTGTATAAGAGTGAAACTATCAAGAAATATATTGCAAACCAAAACTCTCATTAACCTTCACTCCGCCTAAAGGCGGGTATTCTACATCCCACGCTTGAAAGACGTGGGATGTAGAATACGGTTATTGTAAATCCGTTGATTAACTCCGATCTTCTATACTGTTTATTGTTGACCCATAACTGATCAACTCTTACACTGACAAATCATAAAAGATTCGCCCACTTCTGGCCCACTGATCACTAATTACTGATATATGAATTATCCCATTCCCACCAGTCCCCAAGAAATGATGGCTCTGCGACAACAACCTGTTACCGATGAGTTAGTAGTAACAGCACTCGCTGGAGTGGTTAAAATTGCACGTTCGCGTCAACAATCTTTAGAAGATCTTAAAGCTGAGGTTTTGGCTGATGATAGTCTGCTGAACCGAGAACAACGGGTTTGGTTAAGTGAATTAGTTACCCATGCTTGGCAATCTTTACCTTAGCAAAAAATTTAGGGTGTTTAGGGGAATAGGCAATACAAAGAATTAATATATATTACCATTGAGGATGGGAGAAAAACAGAGTTTCTGCGGCGGCGGCATCCAAAGGTTTAGCGAATAGATACCCCTGAGCTAATTCGCAGCCCAAAAGTCGCAGTAACGATAATTGTTCTGGGGTTTCAATTCCTTCAGCTACCACACTCATCCCCAAATGATGGGCGAGATTCAGAATTGCTTGAACGACTTCTAAATTTTTTCCCATAGAATCTAAGTTACCAATAAAAGATCGATCAATTTTAATAATATCTAAAGGAAATTGGTGTAAATAACTCAAGGAAGAATATCCCGTCCCAAAGTCATCTAAACTTAACTGAATTTTGCGAGCTTTGAGTTGTTCAAATAGCTCGGAGGCTAATTGAGGATTATCCATAATGGCACTTTCTGTAATTTCTAATTTTAAATTTTTACTATCTAATTTCAAACTCTCAAGAACTTGATCAATTTTTTCAATTAAATTATCTTGAGAAAACTGTTTAACAGATAAATTGACACTCATGCTAATCTCAAAAACTTCCCCTCGTTCAATAGCTTGTTCTTGCCAGAATTTGAGTTGACGACAGGAATTTTCTAATACCCAAAATCCTAGGGGAACAATTAAACCAGTGGCTTCAGCAACGGGAATAAAATGATCCGGTGAAACTAAGCCCTGTTGGGGATGTTTCCAACGAACTAAGGCTTCAAAACTACTAATTCTTCCGGTTGATAAGCAAATAATTGGCTGATAATAAACAATAAATTCTTGACGCTCAATAGCCCGTCGCAGGTCATTTTCTAATTGTAAACGAGTTAAAGCACGGGTGTGCATCTCTCGATTGAACACTTGATAACGGGCTTTTCCTAGGGTTTTAGCTTGATACATTGCCGTATCTGCATCCCTGAGCAAATTTTCTGGCTGTTCATACTCATAATTTCCCAAAACAATCCCAATACTGGTATTAATAAAAACTTCATGTTGATGGAGTAAAAAAGGTTTCATTAAAGCGTGTTGAATCGTTTCTGCTAATTGGGTAGCTTCATCCACCGATTCAATCTTTTCTAAAAGAACAGTAAATTCATCTCCTTCAAATCTAGCCAAAGTATAATTAGGATTAATACAATTGGCTAATCTTTGAGCCACCGCTTTTAAGAGTTGATCTCCAGCTAAATGTCCTAAAGAATCATTAACGACTTTAAAATCATCGCAATCGAGAAATAATACGCCAAATTGAGAACTAAAATGGTTATGAGTATAGGCCAAAACTGCCATTAATTTTTCCATAAAAAACACTCGATTCGGTAAACCGGTTAGGGCATCATGGGAAGCCATGTGCAACAATCGTAAATTAACTTGTTCTAGTTCCTTAGTTCGTTCTTTGACCCGTTCTTCCAGTTGCGTATTTAATTGTTGAATTTGTAATTTTGCTGCTTGTAAATTCAGTTGATTTTTGATTCTGGCTAAAACTTCTCGAATTTCAAAAGGTTTAGTAATATAGTCCAAACCGCCCACTTCAAATGCTTGAATTTTATCAAAAACTTCATTTAACGCGCTTAAAAAAATCACAGGGATATCCCGGGTTCGTTCTGAAGACTTTAACTGTTTGCAAACTTCATACCCACTCATTTGAGGCATCCGAATATCTAATAAAATTAAATCCGGTGGGTCAGTAATCGCACCCATAATCGCAGCCGAACCATTAATTACGCAGCGCACATTATACCCCTGTTCTGTTAACATCGCTGATAACAGATATAAATTATCAGGCGTATCATCAACAATCAAAATGCTAGTTAGTGGGTTATCTGGTTGAGCGTCATTCATCGGAAAAAACTATAAATACAGAAGGAAATGAGTGGTCAGTGCTGGTTGAGTTAAAGTTTAGCGCAAAATTTCTTCAATCATCTGATTAGCTTGTCTGCCATAGCTTCCTCCAAATAAGTTAAAATGATTTAAGATATGGTAAAGATTATAAAGTATTTTACGTCGCTGATAACCTGAATCTATAGGAAAAATAGTCTGATAACCCTGATAAAAACGGGGCGGAAACCCTCCAAATAATTCGGTCATGGCTAAATCAACTTCTCGATCTCCAAAATAACTAGCTGGATCAAAAATTACTGCTTCTCCTGCTGAAGAAATTGCCGCATTTCCTCCCCATAAATCTCCATGAACTAAGGAAGGTTTAGGATCATAATCCGCTAACAACTCTGGTATTTTTGTGAGTAATTTTTCTTCGTGTTCAAAATAGCCTCCTCGCTGTTTAGCCAGTTTCAATTGATAGTTAATTCGATGTTCTTGCCAAAATTCAATCCAATTATTTTTCCAAGTATTAATTTGAGGTGTGGAACCAATTGTATTATTGATTTCCCAGCCAAAGTTTTCAAACCCAGGATAATCCTGTGGGGGTGTCCAGCGATGCAGTAACGCTAAGTTTTTTCCCATTTCTTCCCAGGCTGAAGGGTCATTTTTTCCCCCTAAATTTAGCCATTCTAAGACTAAATAAGCGGAATTTCCTAACCCTCCCCAACAAATAACTTGAGGAACTCTAATTGTATGGGTTTTCCCAATTTGTTTAACCCCTAAAGCCTCGGCTTCAAACATTTGCACTTGACTAATTTGATTGAGTTTAATAAAATAATGACGGGAACCTTGACTAATTTTATATCCTTGATTGATGCAGCCTCCACCGACGGAATGGCGATCGCAAATTTGAAATGGTTCTCCCGTAGCTTGACTAATTTGTTCAGAAATTTGATCCCACATCATATCTAATTGTTTTATTTTTCTAACTGATTATATCAAATTTCAAAAATTTATGTAAATATTATGATAGGTTTTAAGAGACAATTCATTGTTTAGTTAAACTAAAATCTTCCCACCTATTTTATCCACATAATTACCATGACTGAAGCAGAAACCCCTAAGCCTAACTTACTAAAACTCGCTAAACAAGGAAATCCGAAAGCGATCGCTATTTTACTCGATTTTTAGTTAATATTATTATTGTTTTAGCCCAAAATTTCTGATCAAACTTGGCAAAAAATCTTGCCACAATTGCAAGAGACTTCTTTTAGCCTTAGTTCTTTAGAAGTAATTTCTAAAAACCTTAATTCCCCAGAGGAAGAACAAATTATTAACGCTATTCATCAAAAAATAAATCATCAACCCTTAAAAACCGAGTTTCTAGTTCAGCAAAAACCACGATAAAAACGCTAATATGAAGGAATCTAAAGCTATCTTTCACACATCTATTCAATTATGCACATCTTTGGACTGGGTAAAAAACTAAAAATGCCTTCGGCTTCCGACGCCTTACCCGGACGGAAACAAGTCATGTCCGTACCCGACAAACATTATGTCAATGGTAATCCCCTGAAACCTCCTTTCCCGACCGGGTTAGAAATGGCAATGTTTGGCATGGGTTGTTTTTGGGGTGCAGAACGTCGGTTTTGGCAGCAGGAAGGGGTGTTTAGCACCTCCGTTGGTTACAGTGCCGGATTTACTCCCAACCCCACCTATGAAGAAGTTTGTAGCGGGCTAACGGGACATAATGAAGTCGTGTTAGTGGTTTATGATCCGAAAATTATTAGTTATGAACAATTGCTGAAAGTTTTTTGGGAAAGCCATAACCCGACTCAGGGAATGCGTCAGGGTAACGATGCGGGGACACAATACCGTTCAGGAATTTATGTTTATTCTGAGCTACAACGGGAATTGGCTGAAGCCTCCCGGGACACCTATCAAATCGCCCTCAAACAAGGGGGTTATGAAGCTATAACCACAGAAATTCTGCCAGCGCCGGAATATTATTACGCCGAAAGTTATCATCAACAATACTTAGCAAAAAACCCCAATGGCTACTGCGGTTTAGGGGGAACTAAAATCAGTTATCAGTCATCAGTTATCAGTGATCAGGTTAAGAGTTGTCAGTGATCAGTTAAAAAGCTATCAGTGATCAGTTTAAGAGCTATCAGTGATCAGTTTAAGAGTTATCAGTCATCAGTTTAGGAGTTTTCAGTCATCAGTTATTAGTGTAGAAGTTATCGGTCAATAGTTAGTGTTTAATAGTTGTAAATTATTAAATATCAACTAAAAAATGATTAACTCTTAAACTGATTACTGATGACTGATCACTGATCACTGATTCTTTTTCCAATCAGTTATCGCTTTTTGAGCCGCGTCATAGGCCGATGTATTTTCGGGAACTAACTTAGCTGCTTCAATTGCATTAACATATTGCTTTTTCTTTGCCCGGGATTGAGCAATTTCCCAGATTTGATTTCCCCATTGATTGATCAACTGTTGAGCCTCGGAATATCCAGGTTGATCCGCCGGAATTTTTTGGACAAGACCAATAGCATTACTATAGGATGAAGCCTGACCGGGCTTAATTAAAGCCTTAGCTTGGCTCAGAATTCCTTGATTATTGTCTAGGATTTTTAACTGAGCTTCCCACTCCTCAAGCTGTTTTTGCCCCTGTTGATAAATCTCAGGATTGGCGTCAGGGAGCAACTTAATTGCATCCACTGCTCCCGGTAAATTTTGACTCAGAGCGCGTCCTTGGGCAATCACCAGGATCATTTTGCTCCACTGTTCAATATCTCCTTGGGCTTGCTTGTACTCAGGATCAGCCACCGGAATTTGTCGAATGATGGCGATCGCTTTACTAAAATCCGAAGCGGAAGCATCTTTTAACAGGAGTTTGGATTCATCTAACAATTGAGCCGGACTTGCAGGAGTTGGAGTCGGGGGTGTGGTTTCCGGTTTTGTGGTCGCGGGCAATGGTTTGGGAGTTTTAACCAGCGTTGAAGTCTCAACGGAAGACTTAGCGGTATTTTGACCTAAAAATATTGGTTTATTGGTCAAAAACACACCCAGCAACAGCACCAGCGCGGTGGCTCCACTCCAAAGAATTAACCGTTGTAAAAATGAACTTTCTGTCATAGTGTCCTCTGTTGAACTTACAGGCGGTTGGGAGTTCATCGGAATTACAGAAGTTGGAGAATTTTTGGGTAAATTCCCTGGCCCGACGGCTTCGCCTGGCACAGAAATCCGATCTCCATTTCCTGTACCCGAGGTGGGGGAGAATTTTAGAGGATCTTCCGATATGGGAGCCGCCCCATTTTGATGAGATTCCACAGTTGCCATATTTATTTCTCTAATACCGTTGGAAAAATTAATCGCCCCCTGACGACTTTCAGGTAAAAGCACCTGTGATCGTTTAGAGGCTGGATAAACAGCAAATACAGGTTTTTGTCGGGGTCTTAAATGTTGTTCGGTCACTTCTGGTAAACGTTTCTCCAGTCCGTTAATTAACGAATCTAAGGTTAAACCTTGTCCAGCTTTCAACCCTTCCAATAGCACCGCCGTAAAGAATCCTTGGCGCAGTGCCGAAGTTTCCCGGGATAACTGTTCGGGCTGACAAGATAAAATCGTCGGAATTTGTGATTTTCGAGCGATTTCAGCCGTTTGAGTGCCCACACTTTCCCCGGCGTGCGCCCCCTGAGCGCGGTTAATATCCAGCAATACCAAAATTTTATCGGTTGCTGCGGCTTTAAAATAGTTAAACAACGTTTGAATCGGAATTGCCGTTGTTTCTAACTGGGCTGGGTTACCATCAATCGGTAACAAGTAATCCTGTCCATCTTTAGCAAACCCGTGACCACTAAAGAAAAACCACAGAACATCTTCATGACCCAGTTGCTCTTTACAGAAGGACTCTACCCAATCTAAAACATTTTTTTGGTCAGGATAGGTGGACATCCTCGATATTTGGGGCGACTTATCGGTGATCAATAAACTCTGATCCCGGGGAAACCCAGCCACATCAACTAAATATTCATAAATAGCTTCTGCATCCTTTTGGGCATAGTTTAAAGGTTGCAGATATTGGTATTGATTAATGCCGATGGCAATACAAATGTGGCGTTTCATCGCTTATGCCCCATAAATTCCTAGTTTAGCTATATTCAACTTAAAACCTTTGATGATCATAACAGACCCAGCCCAAGACGGAAAAATAAACAGGCTAAGGTAAAGATTTTTAAACTCCAAAATTTCCGATCGCCGCTCGGTGAAGCGGTGTTAATTTTCCTATCCCTGGTTGAATCCCAAAAAATGTAACACTTCAAAGCAAAGAATCGAGTTAAATTAGATACAACAGGTGCATGGAAATCCAACTGACTCCGAACCCGAGAATTAATCCCGGCGTAACCCACTATTGTCTCTATGCTGAATGTGAGTCGAGAAATTTGATCCCAATCTTAAACCCTGTCGATTAAAAAGGAGTATGCAGCTAATGGCTTTAAGCGCCGCCCCTCAACAGCCTGTTGAGCATCAATCCCCACTCAAAACCAGTAATCCTAAAGCCCATAATCATTATCGGTTTCAGGATTTTTTCAGCTTTGATCCGTCCATGGGTACGGTTACAGACTGGAATCAAATGCGAAATATCTTTACGAGTGAAGATTTTATCATCGGTTTGGTCGAAGGATTAGAGGAAGAAGTCGGCAGTGCCTCCTCGGTGATCATGTATACCATTGGCAAAGAATGGGGCGTTAAGGACGCTATCTTTTTCCAGCAGTGGTATGAGGCCGAATTTGGTCAAAGTATTCGACAGTCTAACCTGATGTTTCTCTTAGAAACTTGGTGGTGGCCCTTCACCGCCCAAGGCTGGGGACGTTGGGAAGTGGACATGAGCGATCGCAAACATGGCTGTATCTTTATTAACCTATTTGACTCGGCCGTTGCCCGGACGTTAGGGGATGTGGGAAAACCCGTCTGTCATATCTATGCCGGATTATTTGCCGGATTTTTTAGTAATTTAGTCAAAAAAAGTCTAAGTTGTATTGAACTGCAATGTTATTCCATGGGAGAAACCTATTGTAAGTTTCTTTTGGGAAACCCAGACCGGATCGATGCCGCGGGTTTCTGGTTGAATGAAGGTGCTACCGCCCGGGATATTCAACGAAAATTACAGGATGGAGTGGTGCTGCGATGAAAAATCAGCCGGGTTGGCTCAGTGAGTCTGTTCAGGACTTTTTTGGCAATCTTAACTGGTTAGGGACACCCGTGAGGGTAGAAAATCATGATCGTACTCCGTCACAGTCCAATTTAACCCTGTCCGTGGCTGATTTTTTCCAACGGATTGATTGGGAAGGAGTTCCCCAGGTCGGAGCTATGCCAATTGTACCCGTGTCTGTTTCTAATACCCCCGATGAATCTGATGTCACTATTGAAGATTTAATGGGTTTATTTTAAATCAGTTATCAGTCATCAGTTATGAGTTATCAGTGTAGGAATTAAAATTAAAGACCTACTACCGCATGAATTCATACTTTAGACTATTCGTGTTAATCAACTGATAACTGATGACTGTTTGCCGATAACTGATAACTGTTTACTGATAACTGATAACTGTTTACCATGCAAGCCGAATTAAATGAATTATTAGTCAAAGCGGAAAATCGCTATCTTCAAACCGAAGAATTGCTAGGTTTTAAGAGCTATTCAGAAACTTTAGCCCAACGATTAAAAATTTATGAATTTCTTCGCGATCGAGAAGTGGTTATTTTTCAGCCCATTGCTGATCAAATTTCCGTCATATTTCCTCAAGAAAAGCAAGAGCGTTTAGAACAGGTTTTGCAACAATGGATTCTGATTTTGCGCCATAGTGCGATGGCGATGTTATTAAATGATTCAGAATACCTTCAACGACGAGTGATTGATTGGCTATCAGGTATAGTTCAAGCCCATAATAGTCAAGCTATTGATACTCAAGTCTACCAGTTGCTAAATACCCGTTTAAATGAATTACTCTCGGCAAAGGCAATGGTTTTTATACAACCCTTCCTAGAACAAGTTAAAAGTTACTTGCTAAAACCTTGAATAAAAAAGAGTTAATCGATTCTGATTAGCATTTTTTTAGAGGCCCTTGTTCAAAATCCTCCGTTTGTTGATCACAACCCTTAGCGGTTAACTATCAACCGTCAATATAACCTGCTTAAATTATGATTGAAATTAACAATTTACTCACCAAACCTCAACTTCCAGGCAACTATTTCGCCTATGATGCCTATGTCAAAGGCGATCTGGAATTAGGGTTACTAGAAAATCGCCTGGGAGGTCGTCTACTAGGTCTTCCCTCAACTTTCCTAGAAGCAATTTATACCGGATTAGAACAAGAAACAGGTCAAGCCACTCGTTTAGTTTTATTTAACTGTGGTCGCTGGTGGGGGAAAAATTTTTATGTGCGTTTTTGTGAAGAAATCAGCGAATATTATGACAAAACCGTGGCGCAAATGGAAATGATCGAATTCATTCAATGTTTGCAACAATGTTGGAAAACCCATGGTTGGGGAACCTTTGATTTAGATACCCAATATGTTAATACTGGAGTTTTGATTCTGATTACTAAAAACTCTCCCTTTCCCAGTGTAGCCAAAGGCTGGAGCCGACCCGTTTGTTTTTTGGAAGCTGGAATTTTTAGCTCTTTTTTTAGTCGATTAACTGGACGAGACCTCCATTGTATTCAAACAACCTGTGAGTCAATGGGTGCAGAGTCTAACCAATTTATTCTCGGTTTGAGTAATCGTTTACAATCAGTCGAAGCCTTAGTTGATGAAGGAAAGGATCATGAAACGATTCTTAAAGCGCTGGTCTGAAATATTAATCGGTCATCGGTAAACAAATCACTCACACAGATCTGCCCCTATCCCTTGTGCCCTTGCTCAGTCTCTACACCGATTACTGATTAAAGCAAGTTATAAAAATATTAAAAGGAGATCGTTTGGGTTCATTGGAGACTGTCAACTTAGGTTTAACCCATGGATGCGATTGAACTACTGAGTCGATATGGAGATGGAGAACGGGATTTTAAGGGCCTGAGTCTGCGAGGTATGATTCTGAGTACCCATTCTTATCGGCCTAATACTGCAATAACAATGGGTTTAGCTAATCTTCGAGAACCCCAAAATCGACCACATCTCATTGGTGCAGATTTAAGTCATGCTGATTTAAGCGAAGCCCATCTCTGTCTGGTTAATCTTAGCAAGGCTAATTTAACCGGAGCCAATTTAACCGGGGCTAATCTCAGTGGAGCTAGTCTGAGTGGGACTATTTTAACTGGGGCTAATTTGAGTCGGGTTAACCTCGAAGGAGCTCACCTAAATTGGGCTAATTTACAAGAAGCTGATCTTAACCATTGCAATCTCAAAAGTGCTGATTTTAGTTCGGCAATTCTCATAGAAGCAATTTTGACTCAAGCTTCTTTAGTTAAAGCCTATTTAATTAAGGCAAATCTTCGCCAGGCTATCTTGAAAAACACGGATTTGACCCAGGCTAATTTGAAAGATGTGGACTTATCGGGGGCCGATTTGAGTCAAGCCATCATTATCCGAGCTAATTTAAGTGGTGCGAATTTGAAGGGGGCTGATTTAACCAAAGCCCAGATGTTAAAAACTAATTTAAGACACGCTGATTTAACTAATGCTTTTCTCAATTCTGCGACTTTATTAGAAGCAGATTTGAATGAAGCTAACTTGAGTGGAGCCAATCTTAGTAAAGCTAATTTGAGTAAAACTTATCTCAGGAATGTCTGTTTAAATGGAGCTCATTTAAGTGGAATTAATTTAAGTGGCGCGGATTTGGGTGGGATTGATTTACGACAAAAATTATTAACGGGAATCAATTTAGCTGGCGCTTATTTAAGTGAAGCTAACTTAGAAGGAGCGTTACTGATGGATGCTAACTTAAGTGCCAGTAATTTAAGTTCTGCTAACCTAAGTAAATCTTGTCTGATTAATGCCGATTTAAGAAATACTCATCTGGGTAATGCTAATTTAACAGATGCGAATTTAATGGGAGCTAATTTAAGCGGTGCTGATTTAAGAGGAGCAATTTTAAAAGGAGCCATTTTAGCCAATGCTGAAATTAAGGGCGCACAATTAAATGGCGCTACATTACCGAATGGCAAAGTTTATAATTCCTAAAAATCCCAGGATTTATTACGTTCTTTTTTTACACAAAGTATTTGAATTTAGTTCAATTAGAGGTAAAAATATATTATTTTCCTCTGGGGTTAAATAATTTTTAATTACATCGGACATGGTTTGACAAGTTAATTGAGTTAGATCTTGAACTTGAAAAGCTTGTAAAATTGTCGAAAACCAAATTAATAGGCGTTGTCGCAAGTATTCAGGATCATCTATCAATAATGCCATCGCTGAATACCGTAAAACTCTGATTGTATCTAAACGCCATTTTGATTTTAAATTCACTGAACCTTGAATAAAAATGTCTGGATTCATTTTTTCTAGCTTTTTCTGAATTTGATTCATGATAACCGATTCATTTTTTTGAATTTTTTGATAGGCGCTAATTCGATATTTAAACGTCTGGAAATAGGATTTCAAAAAATCCAGTTCTTCCGGTGTTGCATAACGACCATCAACTTCAACACTTAACCGTTCTAAATTAGTAAACATAAATCAATTATACCAGGCAATTATTATAGCAAAACAAGCTGATTAACTTTTAACTTTTATACTGATAACTGATAACTGTTGACTGATAACTGAATAACTGATTACTGGTCATCTTTAGCATTTCGAGTTCGAGCTAGATATTCGCCCACTTGTAAACGAGTTTCTTTCAATTGATTTAGAATTGATCGGGTAATCAGTTTTCCAGTTTCAACCACAACTTGCCCAGTAATCGGATGCAGGAGTTCTTGTTCGGCTCGTCGCCCGACTAAAGATTCTATATCTTCGATGGCATCAATATACATCCCCGAGGGTAATTCAACAACAATGCCCTCCCCAAGAACATGAGCTTGACACGCCAAACGGGAATTGGGTTTAGCCGTTGTGATCACTTCTAGGGTTCTTTGTTCACGACGGCTGACTTTTGATAAACCATCCATACCATCTTTAATAAAAACATGGCAAGTTGCACACATTCCTCGCCCGCCGCATTCTTTCAGGACATGAAGTTCCTTGGTCATTAATGCGGAGAGCAAATTAGAATTAGTCTTAACCGCCATTTCTTCCGCAATCGGTTCCAGTCGCAGTATTTTAGCCATTTGTAGTAAAAATTAGATTAGAGAATCAGTAGATCAAAAAAATATAGATTGCACAACTGAACCGTTAAATTTAAGACCACACAGACATTAACGCTTAATTATCGCAGCAGGATAACAAATTTAGACTTTAGGGACGATGAACTTGAGCATTCGGCTCTTGCACCCAAATTGCATAACCTTTTGGAGTTTTTGTAATTACGGTGCTATCTCCCACCCTTCCTAGTTTAGCAACGATTTCTAAGGTTTTATCAGCAGCCTCTACCGCCTTAAAAAAACTATAATATTCCTCGTCCACACAAACCGCAGCCACTGGTTTCTCCAAATCCGGTACTTTGATTTGACAAGTGTGATACTGGTTTTGGGATTGGATGATTTTAGTTGGGGCTGTCCCCGTAGTTTGTGTTGTAGAGTCTGATTCGACTGAAGAAAACATAAACACCCTTAATGGCTAGATAATGGTAATTTGTTAGTAATACCCATATTCTAGTTATACTCTAATACTATGGGATGGAGCGTTAACAAAGCGGTCTAAAACACACCATGCAGGCTTCTCGATACCGAATTTTGGGGTTAGTAGGACAAGGCCAGTTTGGTAGGGTTTACTGTGCCAGCGATCGCCGCACCGGACAACTGGTCGCTCTCAAAGAACTCAGTCATCGAAGCGCCCCTACTCACCAATTTTTACAAGAACTATGGTTTATTATCAGTCTACAACATCCTAATATTGCTGTTTGTCTAGGTCTTGAACATATCCAGACCGGACGGTATTTAGTAATGGAGTATTGTGAAGGGGGAACCCTTCGCCGTCTTCTCGAACAACAAAATTCCCTACGTCTGCAAGAAGGATTAAACCTGATCCTAGGGGTTTTAGAGGGTTTAGACTACGCCCATCAACGGGGTGTGATTCATTGTGACCTGAAACCTGAAAATATCCTGCTTACCCTCAAACCTCAAGGGTGGCATTCAAAATTATCAGACTTTGGAATTGCCCGTCGTCTTCCCCTGGCTGGAAAACTTTCCCCTTCAGAAAAGCCATCCACTTTTACCGGGGGATCTCCTGCTTACATGGCTCCCGAACGATTTTATGGCATTTATTCGCCGCGCTCAGATATTTATGCAGTTGGGATTATCTTGTTTGAACTTTTGGTAGGCGATCGCCCCTTTCATGGTTTACCCGGTGAGTTGATGTCCGCCCAATTAAATCAACGATTGCAGATTCCTTCAGAGATTCCTGAAGTCTTACAAACCGTCATTCAAAAAGCCTTAGAAAAACTCCCAGCCCGTCGCTACAAAACCGCAGCAGCCATGGCAGAAGCCTTGGGACAAGCCCTAGTTAATCCCGAAGTTGAAAGTCTGCTTGACTCTATTATTCCTGGGACACTTGCCGATTCGCCGACCGACAATAATTCCCAATTCTCAGAAGTTAATGGGTCTAATCTGACTAATATCCTTGAACAGTCTATTTCTTTACCTGCATTGGGAAATTGTAAATTTCCCCTAAATTGTATTACCAATTTTCCTTATCTTTATACAGGGTTAGGTCAATCTCTAAAAATTTGGTCACCTCCCCATGATTTATCTGCATCGAGTCAGGAAATTGATGTTATTTCTCAAGATACAATTCGATTTCCAGAAGCTATTTTAGCAATGCAAACAATGGTTAATGGTTGTTGTATTATGACCAAAAATCGAATTTATCATTGCACGCCTTTTCAAAAAAATCCTCAATCTCTATTGAATTTAAGCGCGATTCAATCCTTACAATCCTATGATGATAAACAATCGCCCATTCATAATAATATTAGCTCAGAAACCGTAACCACTAATTTGAAGCCAGCATCATCTCGGGATTTATTATATAGAGTCGCAATTGAACCAAATAGTCGCTATATGGCTTTAGCATTTTCGGGACAATTACGATTTTATTTATTAACCGAAAAACAAGGTTCTCCCGCGCTAAAACCGATTAAAAAACTATCCCTTTCTGTTCCTCAAATTCCAGAACTTATATTTTTAGATCGTAAACATTTACTCGGAGTTTGGCTAAACTTCAAACAAAAGCACTGCAATATGTTCCGATTTTATACTCGCCGGGGAAACCCCATGGGAAACCTGAAATTATCAATTCCTTTAAAACAACTGATTCCTACTACTCAAGCCTACACTTTATTAGGTATTGGATGCGATGATCAGCCTCAGCTTGTCCTGTTACATTTAAAGCCTCTGGGGATTATTCGTATTCCCTTAAGCTCGCCACCCACAATTGCTTGCGCTACCTCTTGGGGATATGTTATAGCGGATAAAGAGGGAAAATACACCTTCTTTAATTTAGAAGGAAAATTTTTAGGTAATTATCTTGGCCCTGTTAATCCTCAAGCCATGACCTCTTGGGGGAAAACAGGTTTAGCAATTCTGAGCGCTCGCGAACCCCAGGGTTATTTACATTTTGTACAATCTATTAATCTTGAGTCAGACCTATGAATCACGATCCATTAATTGAATCTATAGATATTACTATCAATCCTATCAAACAATCATCCATAAATCAACCTCAAAATTTAGATGATTTTCTCGATCAAACCCTGATTAAATTTATTGATCCATTTCCGTTTGATTCTATTTCTCACTCTCCTGAAATTCCAGATTCTTTAGTTGAGGCTATGCAGGGATTAATTCAAATTATTGCCCATTTACGATCGCCTAATGGAGCCTGGCCGTCCCATTTACCCCAAACCCCTGAAAACCTAATTCCTTATGTTACAGAGGAAGCCTCGGAAGTATTAGCAGCTTATCAAGCTTACTCTGTTTCTACATCGAAAATTTTGCCAAATTCCTCAGATCAGAAACAATACAATATTCAACCTCCCGTTATTTTATTTCTTAATACATTAGTTCCTCAATTATTATGGAATCTAGTTCAAAGTAACAATCAGTTTATGCGACTTTTGACTGGCATTAATGCTGAAATTTTATTACCCAATCAAGATTGGACACCGGGAAAATTAAGATTAGTTGCTAGTTTAATGATTCAAACAGAAAATATACAAATTTCAATTGATTTAGCAACAAGTTTTTTGCCACCTCCCTTAATTACAACCGAAGCATATATTCAATCTAATGATTGTTCATTCTGTCAGAATCCTTTAGAAGTTAAATCTTTATTACAACAAATTACCCATCACCTTCAAGATCATTGGAATCCAATTAATTTATTAATTAATTCCATCAAAACTAAACTTCTTTATCCCAAGAGTCAATGGGAGCAAAGCCAAATCACTATAGAAATGGGATTTCAATTTATTCCTGACCCAAAAACATCAGAGGTTAGCCCCTTTTATTATTCCTTGGAAAATGAACAAACAGAAGAAGATTTTTTTACCCATACACCGATTCAAGATGTGGAATATTCTATTTTAGCGTCCATTTCTCAAGCGTCTTTATTAAAAACACAAATTCGACTCACAGACCCCAGTATTATTCAACCTTATATTCAAAGTCAAATCCAAAATTATGGGTTACACTGGCTGAATCAACAAAAACAATTTCATAATCTTAATCTTTCTTCTAAAACTATTTCAGATCTCGATCTTCAATCTAAAGATTCTTCTTTAATTGACTTAATTCAAATTGCCGATGAATTGGTTGATATTATTTACAGTCCCCAATCTCCTTCTAGTCTGATGCGTCTTCAACCTGAAATGCCATTGATCGAATTATCTCTAAGACTATTATGGCAAATGGTTAAAAGTAGTTATAATATTATGCAATTCATCAGTGGAATTCAAGCCAAAGTTCTACAACCTGGATTAACTTGGCAAACTGGAAACTTGAGATTATTAGCCGTTTTAAATGCTGAATTTATCAACGATTCTTGGGAAATAGATATCGCTAGTAGTCAACCCCTGAAGTTTGAATTAAATCCCTTGATACCTAACTCTATTATTCAATCAGATTGCCATGAATGGTGTCGATTGCCCCAATCCCTAGAATTTTTAAAAGTGCAAATTATTAATTTATTGGAAACTGCTCCTGAACTTAAAAGTTGGATCAAAGGAGCCAAAGTAGATTGGGGTAATTCTACTGAAAATTTAGAATTATCTGTTTCTTGGCAATCTGGATTCGCTCAACTCAGTTTTGATTTTGAATGGATTCCCAATCATTAATTAGGCAATAATTGAGTCTTACACTGATAATTGAAATGTATACTTACGCTTTTTTCAAAACTCCCATATCACCCCTAAAACTTCCTCCCGGGATTAAAGGTTCTTTAGAAATTATAAGTTTTTATGGGTTATCTGCTTTAGTCGAACCTAATTTAAAATCTCACGATCTCCCAGATACCGATGAACAATTAATCCAAGCCATTTTAATTCATGACCAAATTATCTGTGCCATTTTTGAACAAACTATCCTCTTACCGCTACGCTTCGGAATTTGTTTTCATACCGCCGCCTCCATTTCTGAGCATCTAGCCCTACATCAACAGGACTACTTACAAAAATTAGAGCAATTCCAAGGAAAAGCCGAGTATTGTTTACAGGGAGTTCCCCTCGAACCCACACCCAACACCCCAACTCAAACCCCACCAATAGACTCCTCCCCCCAGCGAGGGAGAGACTACTTCTTAGCCAAAAAACAACTACATCAGCGTCAACTAGAACATCAACACCAGCAAACCCAGGAATGGCAACAGCTAATTAACACCATTAGCCAAAGCTATCCAGAAACCCGTTTTGCCGAAAGTCAACCCAATCGAGAACGCATCTATATATTGATTCCCCAAACCCAAGCCATCCAACTTCAAGAGCAACTCAATAAATGGCAAGATCAATCCCTTCATTGGCAGTTAACCCTTGGGGACGCCATACCGCCCTACCATTTTCTTTAACCTTCCTGTCCCATGGAAAGTCCCAAACGGAATTCTTCCACCGTCTCAATCTATATATTCAAGAAGATCGTGGGCTAGAAAGGCGATTTTGATTAGGAAAAAAATTTTTTTGGCAAAAAGCTTGACAAAGCTGGGGAGGTTAGATACATTGGTAAATGCGCTCGAGAAACGAAAGCGACGAGAGCGCGCCGAACCTAGAAAAAAGAATACGTTTGAAAGTCGAATTTACAAACTCCTAGTCAAAAAACTAAACGAGGAGTCAACTGTAAAGTTGATGACTCAAAAAATAACATGACTAATTAAATTAGTCAAGAGAAGAGCTAACAGATTCTTCAAAATGGAGAGTTTGATCCTGGCTCAGGATGAACGCTGGCGGTCTGCTTAACACATGCAAGTCGAACGGAATCCTTCGGGATTTAGTGGCGGACGGGTGAGTAACACGTAAGAACCTGCCTCTAGGACGGGGACAACAGTTGGAAACGACTGCTAAACCCGGATGAGCCGAAAGGTAAAAGATTTATCGCCTAGAGAGGGGCTTGCGTCTGATTAGCTAGTTGGTAAGGTAAAGGCTTACCAAGGCGACGATCAGTAGCTGGTCTGAGAGGATGATCAGCCACACTGGGACTGAGACACGGCCCAGACTCCTACGGGAGGCAGCAGTGGGGAATTTTCCGCAATGGGCGAAAGCCTGACGGAGCAAGACCGCGTGGGGGAGGAAGGTTCTTGGATTGTCAACCCCTTTTCTCAGGGAAGAACAAAATGACGGTACCTGAGGAAAAAGCATCGGCTAACTCCGTGCCAGCAGCCGCGGTAATACGGGGGATGCAAGCGTTATCCGGAATGATTGGGCGTAAAGAGTCCGTAGGTAGTCATTCAAGTCTGCTGTTAAAGAGCGAGGCTTAACTTCGTAAAGGCAGTGGAAACTGGAAGACTAGAGTGTAGTAGGGGCAGAGGGAATTCCTGGTGTAGCGGTGAAATGCGTAGAGATCAGGAAGAACACCGGTGGCGAAGGCGCTCTGCTGGGCTATAACTGACACTGAGGGACGAAAGCTAGGGGAGCGAATGGGATTAGATACCCCAGTAGTCCTAGCGGTAAACGATGGAAACTAGGTGTGGCCTGTATCGACCCGGGCCGTGCCGAAGCTAACGCGTTAAGTTTCCCGCCTGGGGAGTACGCACGCAAGTGTGAAACTCAAAGGAATTGACGGGGGCCCGCACAAGCGGTGGAGTATGTGGTTTAATTCGATGCAACGCGAAGAACCTTACCAGGACTTGACATCTCTGGAATCCTGCTGAAAGGTGGGAGTGCCGTAAGGAACCAGAAGACAGGTGCTGCATGGCTGTCGTCAGCTCGTGTCGTGAGATGTTGGGTTAAGTCCCGCAACGAGCGCAACCCTCGTCGTTAGTTGCCATCATTAAGTTGGGAACTCTAGCGAGACTGCCGGTGACAAACCGGAGGAAGGTGAGGATGACGTCAAGTCAGCATGGCCCTTACGTCCTGGGCGACACACGTACTACAATGCGAGGGACAGAGAGCAGCCAACCCGCGAGGGAGAGCGAACCTCTTAAACCCTGGCACAGTTCAGATTGCAGGCTGCAACTCGCCTGCATGAAGGAGGAATCGCTAGTAATCGCAGGTCAGCATACTGCGGTGAATCCGTTCCCGGGCCTTGTACACACCGCCCGTCACACCATGGAAGTGAGCCACGCCCGAAGTCATTACTCTAACCCGCAAGGGGGGAGGGTGCCGAAGGCGGGGTTGATGACTGGGGTGAAGTCGTAACAAGGTAGCCGTACCGGAAGGTGTGGCTGGATCACCTCCTTTTAGGGAGACCTACTTTTGAGTCGAGTGCCCAATCCAAAAATACAGCACCCTCAAAAGTCATCCCAGGTCGTGCTAGGAAAAAAGAGACTTTCAAACGTATCTCAAGTTCGGAAAAAGGGCTATTAGCTCAGGTGGTTAGAGCGCACCCCTGATAAGGGTGAGGTCCCTGGTTCAAGTCCAGGATGGCCCACCTAAAAAATGTGGGGGTATAGCTCAGTTGGTAGAGCGCTGCCTTTGCAAGGCAGATGTCAGCGGTTCGAGTCCGCTTACCTCCACTGAAAATATTCCTAGAACCAATCAGCACTACAGCTTTCCGAGAAGAAAGAGTAAATGCTGGGAAAAGTTCCAGCCAGAACCTTGAAAACTGCATAGAAGAATCAAAAGGGATCAAGAATGAAACCAGAACCGGGAATAATAAACCCGGAAAAGTTCTGGTGTTCAGGAGTTCGGAAACGAACAGAAATTCTCGAAAAAAGAGAAAGTGGTCAAGATAGAAAGGGCTGACGGTGGAAACCTTGGCACACAGAGGCGAAGAAGGACGTGGCGACCGACGATAAACTCCGGGGAGCTGGAAGCGAGCGACGAGCCGGAGGTGTCCGAATGGGGCAACCCAAAAACAGCCCACTGAATCAAATAGGTGGGCATGAGCGAACCGGGCGAACTGAAACATCTTAGTAGCCCGAGGAAAAGAAAGCAAAAGCGATTTCCCGAGTAGTGGTGAGCGAAAGGGAAACAGCCTAAACCAGTCGGTTTACCGATTGGGGTAGTGGGACAGCGACACTGGACTTAGAGAGTTAGACAAAGCAGATGAAACCTGCACCAGAGAAGGTGAAAGTCCTGTAGTCGAAAACTCAAAGAGCCTAGCTGAATCCCGAGTAGCACGGAGCCCGTGAAAGTCCGTGTGAATCCGCCTCGACCACGAGGTAAGGCTAAATACTCCTGTGTGACCGATAGAGAAACAGTACCGTGAGGGAAAGGTGAAAAGAACCCCGGAAGGGGAGTGAAATAGAACCTGAAACCGTCAGCTTACAAGCAGTGGGAGTCCGATTTAACGGATGACCGCGTGCCTGTTGAAGCATGAGCCGGCGAGTTAAAGGCAATGGCAGGTTAAGACAGAAAATGTCGCAGCCCAAGCGAAAGCGAGTCTGAAGAGGGCGAAGTCGTCATTGTTTTTAGACCCGAACCCGGGTGATCTAACCATGTCCAGGATGAAGCTTGGGTAAAACCAATTGAAGGTCCGAACCGACCGATGTTGAAAAATCGGCGGATGAGGTGTGGTTAGGGGTGAAATGCCAATCGAACCCGGAGCTAGCTGGTTCTCCCCGAAATGTGTTGAGGCACAGCGGTTGCGGAAAAATCTGGGGGGTAAAGCACTGTTTCGGTGCGGGCTGCGAGAGCGGTACCAAATCGAGACAAACTCTGAATACCCAGAGGAAGAGCAACCAGTCAGACGGTGGGGGATAAGCTCCATCGTCAAGAGGGAAACAGCCCAGACCACCAGCTAAGGTCCCCAAATCACCACTAAGTGAGAAAGGAGGTGGGAATGCCGTGACAACCAGGAGGTTTGCCTAGAAGCAGCCAACCTTAAAAGAGTGCGTAATAGCTCACTGGTCAAGCGTTCCTGCGCCGAAAATGAACGGGGCTAAGTGGTGTACCGAAGCTGTGGAATATGATTTATTGTATTGGTAGGGGAGCGTTCTGGCGTAGGGAGAAGCACTAGCGGAAGCAGGTGTGGACGAACCAGAAGTGAGAATGTCGGCTTGAGTAGCGAAAATGTAGGTGAGAATCCTACACCCCGAAACCCTAAGGGTTCCTCCGCACGGCTCGTCCGCGGAGGGTGAGTCAGGGCCTAAGGCGAGGCTGAAGAGCGTAGTCGATGGACAACGGGCGAATAGTCCCGTACCGTGGGTAAATTGGTCAGGGGAACGGAGAAGGTGTGTGCTAGCCGGATGATGGTTACCGGTGCAACCGTACGAGGTGTTGAGGTCTGGCGAAAACAGACTGAGCTAAGGCGGGAGTCCGACCCTTTACGAAGGGGAAGTAGAGAGCATCAAGCTTCCAAGAAAAGCCCTAAAACCGTTAATTTACCAACGCCTGTACCCGAAACCGACACAGGTAGGGAGGTTGAGAAAACTCAGGGGCGCGAGATAACTCTCTCTAAGGAACTCGGCAAAATGGCTCCGTAACTTCGGGAGAAGGAGTGCTTACGCAAGTAAGCCGCAGTGAAGAGGCCCAGGCGACTGTTTACCAAAAACACAGGTCTCCGCCAACTCGTAAGAGGAAGTATGGGGGCTGACGCCTGCCCAGTGCCGGAAGGTTAAGGAAGTCGGTCAGGCGCAAGCTAAAGCTGATGACTGAAGCCCCGGTGAACGGCGGCCGTAACTATAACGGTCCTAAGGTAGCGAAATTCCTTGTCGGGTAAGTTCCGACCCGCACGAAAGGCGTAACGATCTGGGCACTGTCTCGGAGAGAGACTCGGCGAAATAGAATTGTCTGTGAAGATACGGACTACCTGCACCTGGACAGAAAGACCCTATGAAGCTTTACTGTATCCTGGAATTGGGTTCGGGCTTTGCTTGCGCAGTATAGGTGGGAGGCTTTGAAGTCATCCTTGTGGGGATGATGGAGCCATCGGTGAGATACCACTCTAGTAGAGCTAGAATTCTAACTCTAACCCGTGAATCCGGGTTGAAGACAGTTTCAGGGGGGCAGTTTGACTGGGGCGGTCGCCTCCTAAAAGGTAACGGAGGCGCGCAAAGGTTCCCTCAGAATGGTTGGAAATCATTCGCAGAGTGTAAAGGCATAAGGGAGCTTGACTGTGAGACCTACAAGTCGAACAGGGTGGAAACACGGCCTTAGTGATCCGACGGTACTGTGTGGAAAGGCCGTCGCTCAACGGATAAAAGTTACTCTAGGGATAACAGGCTGATCTCCCCCAAGAGTTCACATCGACGGGGAGGTTTGGCACCTCGATGTCGGCTCATCGCAACCTGGGGCGGAAGTACGTCCCAAGGGTTGGGCTGTTCGCCCATTAAAGCGGTACGTGAGCTGGGTTCAGAACGTCGTGAGACAGTTCGGTCCATATCCGGTGCAGGCGCAAGAGCATTGAGAGGAGCCTTCCCTAGTACGAGAGGACCGGGAAGGACGCACCGCTGGTGTACCTGTTATCGTGCCAACGGTAAACGCAGGGTAGCTATGTGCGGAGTGGATAACCGCTGAAAGCATCTAAGTGGGAAGCCCACCTCAAGATGATTGCTCTCACCACTTTTTGTGGGTAAGGTCACGGGCAGAACACCCGTTTATAGGTGTTAGGTCGAAGTCCAGCGATGGATGTAGCCGAGACACACTAACAGACCGAGGGCTTGACCTCATACCCTTTTTGATTCTCTATGCAGTCTTCAGTTTTCTGTTTAATAAATTAAAGAGAATTGAATCACTGCCCCGGTTTTAATATTTAATCGGGGCAGTTTCTGTAAGTCAGCATTTCTAAAAAGGGTTTCCACTGTCGGGTCGCTACACCCTTAGCAAATAGATCGAATCCTTTATAATCAGGACTTACGCAAGCAGGCTATTTTCTAAAGCAGCAATATTTGCCCCCTAAATCCCCCAAAATTGGGGGACTTTAAATAGACTCTCCTTAATTCTTATAAGTGGTCATAAGTTGTTGCATTAATTGGGCAACATCTGGGTTGTAAATCCTGAGATAATTCCAATAATTCTCAAATACAGATTTCACATAGCCTTGGGTTTCAGGATAGGGAATTTTAACTACAAATTCGTCGGGATCTTGAAATCCAAAACGTTGTAACCACCCGGAAACAGCCCCCGGCCCAGCATTGTAACTGGCAACGGCCAACATTGAATTATTGTTATATTCTCGATGGGTAAAATCCAGATAATAGGTTCCTAAATTAACATTATCATTGACATTTTCCAAGGAATAATCCGTTAATTTAATTTGTTTAGCCACCTCCTCCCCGGTTTCCGGCATCACCTGCATTAATCCTGTTGCACCAACCACGGATTTAATCCCCGGCATAAACCGCGATTCTTGACGAATTAAAGCCGTTACTAATACGGGATTTAACTGCCGTTCTTTTGACCAATTAACAATGGTTTCTAAGTAGGGAAAAGGATATAAAGCTTCCCAATAGGCGGGTTTTTGTTTTAATTCTAAATATTGCGATCGCTCCTGGGGATCATCTCGGCGATTTAAACTCGATAACATCCAAATTCCTTCTAAATTGTCCCCCACGCCCATCCGTATTAAGCCATCGGTATATTGTTCGGAAACCGACGGCTGGGTAATATTTTTAAACTCCGTTTGCCATAATTTCCAAGCCTCTTGATTTTGCCCTAACGCATACAGTTCTTGTAAAGTTTCAGAACCCGCCGGAGGCACTTCCCGAATATCAGGATGTTCGACATGGGGCGAGAGGGATCGAACAGTGGTAAAATCGCCCACCGGCCATCCTAAATGCACCGCAGAACGCCAAGCATAATAGGAGGAAGGATAACGAACAATTAAATATTCAAAAGCTTTTTTAGCCTCTTGGGAATTGCCATTTTTTTCCGCCCATTTTCCCACCCAAAATGTCGCTTCTGGAGCAAATTCACTATCGGGATTTTGGGTTGAAACTTGTTTTGCCCAGTCGGATGCTGATTTTAAATCCCCCGCTTTTAAGGCTTGTTGAGCAAGTTCCCAACGCAATTGGGCAGCGGCTTCAGAATCACTATATTTACTGAGTAATTGTTGACGAGTTTCGGAAGCTAATTTTTCCGATCGCATTTGATCTAAAAGTTTAGATTTATCTAATAGAGCTTCGGCTGCATGACGGGGAAATTTAGCAATTACTTGATCTAAATACCCTAAAGCCTCTTTTTTCTCAACTAGCCGCGATAACCGCAATAAACCAAATCCCGCATCTTCTCCTTGAGAGTCTATTTCCTGGGGAAAACTATTAATTAATTGTTTGTAGGCAATTCGAGACTGAGGAATTTTATCATTTAACCATAACCCTCGGGCATGACGGTAGAGATTTTTAGGGGTTTTGGGGGCTTTTTCATAGGCGAGCGCCGCTTTCCCATAATCCTGTTTTTCCCAATAGCCAAACGCTACGGTTTCCCATTGTTCCGGGGTCAGTTGAGTGCCGAATTGAGCTTTTAATTGTTCTAAATAGGTTCCATAGTCTTTTAAAGATAATCCATGTTTAGCAATTAGAAATAATAATTCTGGTTGATTGGGATTTTGTTTAAGGCGAGTTTGAATAATTTCTAGGGTACGGGGATGGCTGGGAAATTGGGTGATCGCTTGATCCCAATATTCAGGCTGGGTTTTTCCTAATGTATATAACGCTTCAACAACAACGGGTTGAGTGCTATAATTTTTCAACAATTCCTGCCAAGTTTTTTGGGCTTTTTCCAGATCTCCAATTTGTTCATAAGCCCGCGCCCGTTTGACTAAAATATGACCCCCTAAGAGGGGATAATCCTGATCCAATCCCTTTAATAATTTAATTGCGGTTTCGGGTTGTTCGGCTAAAGAATCCCCCGCTAATAAATATCGCGCCCGACTTCTTTCTAAAGAAGCTTTTCGGTCTTGGGCGATCGCTTCTAATTCGGTTTGACGTTGGGAAACGGGGGATAAAGCCAGTTGTAATACTTTCGACTCAGGAATTTGCTGATCAGCCGAATAGCTTTGTTCAACGGACTGTTTCCATCCGCGAAATACGGCCATTGGAAAGAATACACCCACCAACAAAGCCCCAGATGCGATCGCTGGTAAAACCCAAACTTTAGAGATCGGTCGCTTAATCATGATCGATATTTATAAAAAGAATAAAACGGAAAATTAACCCCACCTTCAGGATTTTAACGGATATTTCCAGAGGAGGCCTAACCCCCTCAAACCCCAACTCTACTTATTGACCCGACACAACAACCAACGCAAGGACATGGGGGGTTTTTGGATCGGGACAACATCTCGACCCTGTGACCAATGTTCAAACCAACCCGTCGGGGGCCAGGCTTCCGGGGGGAGGTGAGTGCGTTCATACTCATACACCGACTCATCGGAAATCAGTTGGAGTGGTAAATTCTGGAGTAGGGAATTCATCTCACCCGGAGTGATCACATAAGACCATTGAATTTGACCCATTTCCCGAATTTTATCATCTGGCTGGAAATCGGTATCGGTGATAAACGTACTGAATAAAATTAAACCCCCGGGGGCGGCTGCGTCACAGACTTTACTTAGGAGGGTTTGTACATCATCCAAGTTGCGAAAATGGGAAATCACTTCTGCAATTAAAACTAACCGATAATAATTAGCCGGGAGGACTAGGGCGGGGTTGAGAATATTGCTTTGGATCACCCGAATCGGTAAACTAGCGTCTTTAGCTTCCTTAGCAATAATTTGAGCAAAGTCTGGGGTCAGTTCCACCGCATCCACCGGATGTCCCTTGCGGGCTAAAGGTAAGGTATTACGACCTACCCCCGCCCCCACATCTAAAATTGGAGTTCGGGCTGGGTCAGGAAATTCGGACACCACGGCCATTAATTTACTATCGGGATGGGCTCCAAATAATGGCCCCTCCCGGGTCGTTAACCAGCGTTGATATTTATTTTCTAAAGAGGCGACTTCGGTAGTAACAGTGAGTTTAAGACCACTGGTTAAGCCTTGAGTGGGTTCGGGGGGTTCATATCTAAAAATTAAACGCGCATGGGGTGAAGCCTGATATCCTTCATGGAGTTTGCGCTCGACTAGCTGACGTAAGCCATTCATTTCCTCCGGGGTGAAATTTTGTCCTAACGCCGCCAGCAGGGCGTTAAACTGAGTCATATATTCATCGATCAAAGCCGGCGCGCAAGGGAGAACCAGTTGTCCCCGGGCTGAAGTGAGTCGTTTCACTTTTAGTAAAAGTGCTTTTTCAATTAAACTTTGATCATTCACGGCCATCGATTGATTTATTGTCTCCACCAATGCAATATCCTCTAAATGCTGTATAGTGAGTCGCCCTGTTATTCTAATTTACAACAATAACATGGGAGATTGAAAACAAGTGTAGTTTGCGCCTAACCAATAAAAATTGAGCAACTTTGACACTGATAACCGATAACTAATAACTTATTAAGAAAATTTGGAGGTTAACAAACGTGCAATGGATCACGAAAGCTGCTCTTATCCGCCTGGGGATTTTGTTAGCAGGTTTAATGTTTTTGCTAATCGCGATCGCCTCTTTAATGATATCCATGCCTGGAAAAACTTATTCAGGACAGTTACCCCATCTGACCCCCTCTCAAGAACAGGTATCGCAGCAGTTAAACCGATATATTAAAATAATTGCCGATGATATTGGGGAACATAATTATATTTTTTATAATCAGTTAATTCAAGTAGAAAATTTTTTAAAAGAGCGGTTGAGTGACGCTGGTTATGCCGTAAAAACTCAAGAGTATGCCGTTGATGGAAAGATTTTTCGCAACTTAGAAATAGAAATTAGAGGGAGTGAAAAACCCGATGAAATTGTGATTGTTGGTGCTCATTATGATTCAGTTGTTGGTTCTCCAGGAGCTAATGATAATGCAACCGGAGCCGTTGCTATCTTGGCTTTAGCCGAAAAATTTGCTACCATTCAACCCAAACGAACTTTAAGGTTTTTAGAATTTGTCAATGAAGAACCTCCTTTTTTCTGGTCAGAAAATATGGGAAGTTGGGTTTATGCCCAACGCTGCAAAGAACGCCAGGAAAATATTGTAGCAATGCTCAGTTTAGAAACGATGGGCTTTTACTCTCAGGCTGCGAATAGTCAACAATATCCGGTAAATATTTTAAAATTAATTTATCCCAGCCCAGGCAATTTTATCAGTTTTATTGGTAATATTAGCTCTCGATCCTTAATTCATCAAGCGATCGGAAAATTTCGGAATTCTGCTAAATTTCCCTCCCAAGGCGTGAGTTTACCTAATTTTATTCCCGGCGTAGGATGGTCAGATCATTGGTCATTTTGGCAAGCTGGCTATCCCGCTTTGATGGTTACAGATACTGCCCCCTTTCGTTATCCCTATTATCATACTGAGCAGGATACTCCCGAACACATTGACTATTCTGCCTTAACTCTTGTGATATCTGGATTAGAGTCTGTCATTCAAGATTTAACTGAGTAATCTAGCAGATCCGCAAATATTGATTTAGGTACTTGTACAAAATCATGATACTATAGGAATATTGTCAATTTGGGGCTGTGGCTCAGGTGGATAGAGCAAGCGCCTCCTGAAGAATCGGGCACCCTGTGGGGAAACCCCGTGAGTGAATGTGGTCAAACTCAAGGAAGCCTAAGTCTGGAAACAGATACGGTAATCTTGAGCCAAGCTTTCCCTCTCAACGAGGAAAGAAGGTGCAGAGACTGGCTCTAGGGAATAATAATTTTATTCTTTAGACAAACGGCCACCGCCTACGGGCGATATTCGCCTACGGTGAAGGAATAGTCCAGAGAGTGGGGAAACTCACACAAATCTGAAGCGCTAGGTCGGCGGTTCAAATCCGCCCAGTCCCGTTGAATTTTGACTGAGCAAGATAATGAAGTGGAATCAACACCTGAGAAAATGGCATCGTACCTTGGCACCGATTGTTTTGCTGCCTTTGTTTGTTACCGTTGCCACAGGTGTTTCCTATCGGTTGGGGAAAAGTTGGCTGGGACTATCCCGCGACCAAGTGCATTTCCTCATGAGTATCCACGAGGGCGAGTATTTAGGACAAACCTTAGAGCCACTTTATGTGTTGCTCAATGGTTTGGGCTTGCTCTGGATGCTAGTTACGGGCGCGATTATGGTATTTCAACAGATTAAACCCTTAAAAAAACTCCAATCTGGGATAGCTCAAGTCAAATCTTTATTTCAGAAGCCATCACTTCAACCCTTGGACGATGAAAAATAATTGCTCCTCGGACGAGTCAGTCGTTCAGACGGCTCAAGGCTTCTGTGTTATATCCTGGTAGAATAGCCACCAGAAACAGGCTAAGATTTTTGCAAATAATTGATAATGAAACCTCGTCGCACCCGTAGTCAAGACCGGATTCTCAGCCAACTCAAAACCCTAAAACGATCGGTTTCTGCTCAAGATCTGTATTTGGAGTTGCGGAAAACGAACCAAACAATGGGTTTAGCCACGGTTTATCGGTCTTTGGATGCTTTAAAACGGGAAGGGTTAATTCATGTCCGAACTTTAACGACGGGGGAAGCGGTTTATAGTTGTATGCAGCAAGACGAACATCATCTTACCTGTGTGGAATGTGGACGTTCGATTCCCCTGGATGAATGTCCTGTCCACCACCTAGAAATTGAACTTCAACAGTTGCACAATTTTAAAATTTATTACCATACCCTGGAATTTTTTGGGTTATGCGATCGCTGTAATCAGTTATCAGTAATCAGTAATCAGTTATAAGTGTAATATTTTAATTTGAAAGCTACTGATTACTCTTACACTGATAACGGATCAGTCCTGCACTGAATAACCAATCACTGATTATTGATAACTGATTAAAACCACTATGGGTACTAAGCGAATATACAGAGGTTTACCCTTATACTGGCATCAAGAAACGATGGCAAATGATCAACAATGGTTAGAGTCCATTGTTCGGAATACCGCACCCTTTTCTGATGCTTGGACAAAAGCTCGCATTGTCCAACTGGCCTATGCTGTTCCCAAGGGAATCAAGACTCAAATCCTATATAATTTACCGCTCTATGGTGGTTATACTTCTGAATTAGAAATCGCACAAGCCTTACGTTCTAGCTGTAATTTAGAAGAATATCCCGATTTTGATACTCAAGTTAATGAGGATTATGTAATTAGAGCCTTAAATAGTTGGCATAATAAACAATTTGCTAAAGCGGTAAGTCGGAATTTTGAAATTTATGTTGATCGGGAATATTCCAATAGTTTTTTAGTCGTTAGTACCGCCCGCACCTCATTAAATGTTGATCGACAATTGCCTCCTTTAGCAAAATTTCGTCCCTTATTTAATATTGCTGAAATGGGACGACTGATGCGCATGGGAAACTTTGAGCGTCTCACTTTGAAAACCCATGGCTATGCGACTCCAGCTTTTAAATTTTATCAAGAATTTATCGCCGAAATAGAGTCATTATCCGTGAAAGGGCCAATTAATAAAATCGGAACCTTAGAAAATCGGAGTGTTTATATTGGTTATCATTGGCCGAGTGAAATGCCCTTAATTCATCCTGGATTATGGAGTGATATGGGAGAACAAAAAGGTCTTTCATTAAAGTTTTTATTTATTGTTGCCCTGTTAGCTTGGATATTTGGCACGGGATTTTATATTATCTTAAGTTTAATTGTCGTTCCTCTGTTAGATTTATTGGGAATAAAACTATCATTATCTCCCCTCTGGCATTGGTTTAATTGGCATCAAATTTCTGATTTAATCGCTCAATGGAATGGAGTAACCCTAACGGTTTTTGTTCTGTGGTTATTATTAATGCAAATTTTAAGAATTTCTGTTTATCAACGCGATCGCTATCGAGCTATTCACTATGGCGCACCGGATTTAGCAGAATTTTTTTGGAGACTCGATAAAGTTTTAGGGGAAAATCCCTATACATCTATGCCATTTTATGAACCCCAAAAAGAAACTATAATTGCTAATTATTATAACCAAAACTTCCCCCCCATGAATGTTAATTTAATTGGTCATAGTATGGGAGGTTTGGTAATTATAAATGTCCTAAGAATTCTCTCGGATCGGTTTGGAAAAGAAGATCGCTTGGAATATGAAAAAAACAACATGGGTGATTACCTACAACTAGACAAACTGATTTTAACTTCTCCTGATATTCCCTTAGAATTTCTTCGAGAAGGTCGGAATAATTATGTCCGTTCTGCTATTTTACGATGTAATGAAATTTATTTATTTTCTAGTGATCGAGATTTGATTCTTCGCTATCTTTCTATTTTAGGCAATTGGTTTAGTGAACCTAGTATAGAAATGTCAGGATTACGATTAGGAAATGTTTATTTAAAACCCTGTAAAAATCCCAATAATCAAATAGTATATCAACCCTATATTCGGGTAATGATTAGTTCTCAATCGGCAGTTCAACCCACATCAGCCTATGATTTATTTGAAAAATTCAACTATATAGATTGTTCACAAATGCCCGGATTAAATTGTATCTCTCTCCCCTTAAATGTTTGGACAAGTCTAATTATTGATCTAACAAATACCCTATTTTTTATTGCTGGGAAAGTTGATATTCATGGCGGTTATCACTTCACCAACACCACCAGTTTCGACATTTTGAAATTTTTAATTACCCGAGATGGATTATCTCGAACAGAAACCTTAGCAGAAATCAATCACCTAATTAGCGGGAAACCTGTTTTATTTTTACCCTCTGATCAACAAGTTGGAAATAGCAGTGACCCAGACCTTGAAGATTAAATATAATTTAAAAATACCTGAAAACCTTTGACCTTGTGTAAATCGAAGAAGATTTGGCAGTTTTAGCAGGAACTGGGACAATAAAAAAATCCCTTTCAGATTCAGATATATGAAACCTAAAATTAAAGACCCCATAGCTTGGCAACAGGCTGAACTCCTAATGCAGCCTGCGTTGATCCGCCTCCTAGACAACATTCGCAAACAATTAGACCAATCTATTTGGAAAGGAACTTATCAGGAAGTTCAAGATCCTGTGCCGGGATATCGGTTAGAATTGGAGCATAATGGTCAGCAAATCACCGTTGATATTTGGGAATTGTGTTATCAGATCTGTTTTCAAAACTATCGCCCTACTCATGTCGCCGAAGAAAGTCTTGAGGTTGAAATTGATATGAACTTAATTGATCAAGAAATAGGAGATGTAGATTGGCAAAACCTGGAAAATAAAACTCGTAAAATTATTCAAGATTTATTTGCTAATTTACCCTCAGATGCTCCCCATTCTTGATCTTAATTCTCTATACTCGTCAATGTTGAAAAAATTTTAAATTTCGCTGACTCCCGCCATGATTTCAGAATTACAGAATTTACAAGCCTCTATGGGGGCCGGGTTTGAAACCTTAAACACAGGGGAAACTATTCCCATCAGTTTTGGCAATGATGCTGAAGCCATCACCGCCACAAAACAGGGTGTTGCGATCTATGATCGGTCTCACTGGGGACTATTAAAAATTTCAGGAGCAGATCGACTGCGATTTTTACATAATCAAAGCACCAATTCCATTGAGAATTTCAAACCCGGAGAAGGTTGTGATACGGTATTTGTCACTTCCACGGCTCGAACTCTTGATTTAGCAACGGCCTTGATCACCGAAGATGCCATTCTTGTTTTAGTTTCGCCCAACCGTCGCCAACAACTCATGCAATGGCTAGATCGGTATATTTTTCCCATGGATCAAGTACAACTGCAAGATATCACAAAGGATTATGCGGTTTTTAGTCTCCTGGGCCCCAATAGTTCCCAGGTTCTTAATCCATTCGGGATCATGGACTTACAACAAAAATCCTACGGCTCCCATCAATGGGTGGAAATTGCGGGTTCAAATCTTCGCATCGCCGTGGGGAGTGGTTTAGACACCTCTGGATATACTCTCATCCTTGATCGAGCGATCGCCACCTCAATTTGGCAAGTCTTAACCCAGGGGGGTGCTGTTCCTTTAGGGGAAAGGGTTTGGGAGCATTTACGGGTTTTAGCGGGTCGTCCCGCACCGGATGCGGAACTGACAGAAGATTACAACCCCCTAGAAGCGGGTTTATGGCAAACCCTATCTTTTGATAAGGGCTGTTACATTGGTCAAGAAACAATTACTCGTCTGAATACTTATAAAGGTGTTAAACAAAAACTCTGGGGTATTCGTTTAAATGCACCTGTTTCAGAAGGAACTCCGATATTAATTGATGATGTTAAAGTCGGAAAATTAACCAGTTATACTAATGGCGATGGAAACCATTTTGGTTTGGGTTATATTAGAACCAAAGCTGGTGGCGTCAGTTCAAAAGTTAAAGTAGGTGAAGTAGATGGAGAAGTTGTAGATGTTCCTTTTTTAAACCATCCACTTGTATAGAATTCAGCTTGATCATGCCTAAGTCCCACGCCTTCTTTGTCTGTCAGAACGTGGGGCTGCTTCCAGAAAAAGATTATCGATTTACAGGAAAATTAATGATCATTAATCAATATTTTACCTCTATTCTGTTGAACAAACTAAACGAATAAATTCACAAGGATAACCGGAAATATTGCTATTAAAAGTGCCAATTTCTTGAAATCCTGCGTTTTTATAAAATGCGATCGCCCGGTGATTTCCTGCCATCACAATTGTATAAATAGGAGTACCAATCAGGTTTAAAGCTAACTGTAATAACCGTTTACCAATGCCTTGATTTTGATAATCGGGATCAACATATAACAACGCAATACAGTGGGAATCGAGGGCAATAAAAGCGACAACTTTTTTCCCTTCACAGGCTACGAATTTATCATAAGTATAGCAAATATGATGAACATTGGGATTTTGTTCCAGAGGTCTCATTGCCCTTAAATCACAAGACCCTTTAAATTCATCGGGTTGGGAGCGATCATGCACCCGACAAATAGCCGACCAATCGCTTTCTAAATAAGGACGAATATTAATTATTTTCATTCATGTTTAGACAAATTGTGGACGTTCTAAAACCTGGGAAAATAGGGTTTTAAATTCATTTTTTTGGGTTTCTAATTCCATCATTTGTTTCCAGGTTTCATAAAAGAAAAATGTGGTTCCGGCAAATTGGCGATCGCGAGTCAGTTGAATTTGTTCTTTAACATTAACAAAAGACATGGGTTTAATTCTTAACCCCGTTAAAATTCCAATACTAACCGGAATATGGCTTTTTGCTTCCAAAAGTTCAGGACGTTTTAAATCTGCTAAAAAGCCATTAATATCATCTCGATAAACTTGTAAAACCAATTCTTCTAAATAACCTTCTTGTTCCCAGGTTTTCCAATCTTGTAAAAACTGAGAATAGGCATAAAGATAAGGATTTGGAGATAAAGAAAGAATACAATTCGGTTTATAATCTTTGATCACCCAGAAAACTCGGTTAACAAATTCTGTGATTTTTTTCGCTCTCCAACTTACCCAATTTGCTTCTTGAAAGTCTGCGGGGGGTTGGGAATTTCCCGTTTCTTTCCGATATAATTGGATTGTAAACTCATCATAGCCTAAATCTACGGGTAAACCAAAATGATCATCAAATTGAATCCCATCAATATCATAGTTTCTGATTACTTCAATGATTAAACCTAAAAGAAACTGTTGGACTTGGGGGTGAAAGGGATTTAACCATAATTGATTAACTTGACTTTCTTTATAAACTTTCGTACCATCTTGACGACAGGTAATCCAATGGGGACGCAGTTCAACAATTTTAGAGTTTGGGGGAACCATGAACCCATATTCAAACCAAGGAATCACACTAATCTTTTTTTCTTTGGCTAAGGGAATCATTTCCTTGAGAATATCTCGGTCTTTTAATTCAGGAATCGGATAGATTTGAGTTCCGGTAAACCGTTCCATTAAAACACTCGGATAAAGGGTATAACCGTTATTCCAAATGGTAGGATAGACCGTATTAAAATTACATTCTGCTAATAAATCAAAAGCATTAATTAAAGCATTTTTAGATAACAAAACATCGCTATCAATATTGGTTAACCAAACTCCCCTTAATTCACCCCGCGGAACGGGAATAATTGGCGGTTTAACAATATACTTTTCAGCAATAGTTAAGGGCTCATCAACTTGGCGCAACGCTTGACAAAAAAATACAGCTACTTCGGCGCGAGTTGCGGGTTTATTCGGGTTTAAAAGTTTCACCTCTGGATAATTAACAACTAAGCCAAATTCAATCGCCGCCGCGATCGCATTTTTAGCATAATTAGGAACATCTTTTGCATCATTTAAACTTTGATTTAGGGTTTTAATAATAGATTGACTGGGTTCATAATTTAACCCTTTGACTAAAGCGACTAATGCTTGAACTCTAGGGATATTTTGTTGGGGTTTAAAACTTTGGTCTTCATAACCACTCATAAACCCCGTACTATAGGTTTTTTGAATTACGCTATAAGCCCAAAAATTCGACGAAATATCCTTAAACTGGAGCGGTTCTCGAATGTCTAAAAGTTGGGGAAAGGCTTTAATCAGCATCGTGGCAAACTCAGCACGAGTTAAGGTTGCATCGGGCTTAAAGGTTCCATCTCGATAGCCACTGATAATGCCTTTATTTGCCAGAGTTTCTATACTGTTTTTGGCCCAATGATTGGTTATATCTGTAAAGTTTACCATGAAGTTTAAAGGGGGTAAAATTGGTTAAAGATTTCTGTTTAATTGTTAATATTTTTGAATAAAATGATACAATCCATTAACTTTGCCTCTAATTAGATTCAGAAAGAATATAATAACAGTATGAATTGTACCCTAAAGTAAGATAAGTTACAATTCTAAAAAATGTTAAATTGTCCATATTTTTTAAATCCTTGTTTAAAGGTTTCTAGCTAAATTATGAAAATCATTTCCACCCTGTTTTCTGGAATTACCACCACCTTTACCGCCCTGACCTTGGTAACAGGTCTAGCCATAGCTCAAATGGCTGAAGTCCCTAAACCCAATATGAAAGGAGATTTTATCACGGCAAAAGTTCAGGGAAATCGAGGACTTTATAATAATATAAACTGGTTGGTTGTCGATCCTCAATATCTGAACTGTCGCAATACTCCTGAAGGAACAGTTAGGACTCGCTTAGAGTCGGGCGCAATTATGACAGCCCTGTTTTCTAATGATGGAAAAGGCGACGCTATTGTACTTAAAAATGGTCAATCTTGGTTAAAGGTAGAAAGTATTCATCCATACGGGCCTCGGTTAAATTCTGGAGTCTGTTATGTTCGGGCTAATTCAAAATATATTGCCCCAATTAATGGTGATTATCTCGATATGTTTAAAAGGAAATAAAAGCCATGCGTTTTATCAATCCCAAAACTGATTTTGCCTTTAAAAAAATATTTGGTTCCTCGGAAAGTAAGGATATTTTAATCAGTTTCTTGAATGCCCTGGTTTATAATTCTGAGCCAATGATTCAGGATTTAGAGATTATTGATCCTTACCTGGCGCCCAAAGTCACCGGGCTTAAAGATACTTATTTAGACGTTAAAGCTCAACTTAATACGGGTGAAATTGTAATTATTGAGATGCAGGTGATCAATGTAGAAGCCTTTACAAAAAGAGTCTTATATAATGCAGCTAAAACCTATTCTCTACAATTAGATGTGGGACAGGGATATCGGTTTTTAAAACCTGTTATTGCTTTAACAATTACGGATTTTATTCAATTTGAAAATACTGATTCTTGGATTTCTCACTTTATTTTTAAGGAGAAAGTTCAAAACTTTAATTATTCCGAGAATGAATTAGAGTTAGTGTTTGTGGAATTACCTAAATTTCAAAAATCCTTAGAACAATTAGAAACTTTAACGGATAAATGGATTTATTTTATGCAAAGTGCTAGAACTTTAGAAACGGTTCCTGAAACCTTAGAAACTGTCCCTCAAATTCAACGGGCTTTTCAAATTGCTAATCAAACTAATTTAACCCGCGAGGAACTCGATGAAGTTGAAAAAGTGGAACTGTTTTTACAAGATCAAAGAAATGCAATTAGTTTTGCAGAAAGTCAAGCTAGACAAGAAAAAGCGAGAGAAATTGCTCGTCAACTCCTGAATATTTTAGATGATCAAACTATTAGTCGCACCACGGGGTTAAGTTTAGCAGAAATTCAAAACTTAAGATCCTGATTTTTTCAATAATTAAGAGGAATATCGACCGTATTTTGCGATCGCATTTTCCTCTGAATTTTGTTGATTTGTTAACCACGCCCAAAGTTGATCACCCTGGGAAAAATGCCACCATTCATTCGGATGTTGTTGAAATCCTGTTGATAGCATAACTTGGGACAAAATTAGACGATTTTGATGATATTCTTTCTCTATTTGATCAGAACTATGCTCAAAATAATTAGGATAGGATAGAGGAGAAATCTGATCAATTTCCGAACCCATATTTAATATTTTCCCCTTATGATCAACTAAAGTAATATCCAAAGCCGCACCCGTACTATGGGGGGGAGGAGTGGCGGGATCTAAGCTCGGAGCCGCCCAAAATTTATCCACTTCTGCTAATATAGATTCGTGTTGTTCGGCGGAAAGATTGTCTGGTGTTAATCCCCGTTCTTCTAATAGTTGTTTGTATGAATAATTTACCATAAATTGTTGCACTTCTACGGGACGATAGGCGTCAAAAATTAATATCTTCCAGTTAGGATAATGCTTGTTTAATTGCACTTGTGCTGCGAGTAAACGTTCTAAAACACATTGTCTTAAATAATAGGGAGAATCTACCGACGAAAAATGATAGGGTGCTCCTAATTTTTGATAAGCATGGGGAGTTTCTACTACAAATTTTTCCAGGGGAATATTAACCAAAGGTTCCCCACATTCTTGAATCGAAATTTGTTGATAAGGTTTCATAATATTGGTTAATTCTAAGTAGTAAGCCCTTTAGGGCTTAGAGGTACTGTTAAGATTTTCGGGACGCAATTAAAGCATAAAATGGATCGCTTCCTCCCATTCCTAACATTTGCATAAATAGAGGAGTTTTTGATTGACTAGCAATAACTTTGGGGCTATTAAATCCGGGTAAATCATTGATTTTAACCGAATTAATATAGCCTTTAACTAATTCTATTCTATCAGGTTCTGTTGCTTCTCGCCAGGCGGAGATCGCTTTTTGATAAAACATTCGATTAGAAAAGCTAATAATAGTAATTCCACCCGGTTTTAAGATTCGATGAATTTCGGATAAAATTGCTTCAGGATATTGTAAATATTGGATGGAAACACAAATTAAGACCGCATCAAAATCTTGATCGGATAGGGGAAGTTTGAGATCTTGGTTTAAGTCTTGAACAAAATAATGATCCAGTTGAGAATTTTTAGTTAATTCTTCCTCATTCATTCCATGTCCTTCAACATGGGAAAATTGAATTTCAGTTGGAAGATGGGACACCCAACTACTCATTAAATCTAAAATCCGAGTTTGGGGTTTAAGATGCTTTTGATACAGAGTGGTTAACTGATCAATAAACCCTTCATCAACGTGGGTTACAAAGCGAGGAAACGAGTAAAATAGTGAGTCCTCTGTCTCGTCTAATTTAATCCGTTCATGGCGTTGGAGTAACATAATTCTATTGATCCTAATAGATGCTATGGTTTTGAAAATCCGAATATTAAGAATTGTATACTAATTTTGATCCAATGGGTATAATTATTCTAATATTGATTAATAAATCAAATATATCATGATTCAGAATCGCTATTAAAAACACCCTAGAAACCCATGCCTCGCACACCTACATTATCCTTTGATCGGGGTACACTTTTATTACATCCTCCCCCAAAAGGGAAAACTTGGATTGATTTTGTGACCTGGGATGATCGGGTAGAAAAATTTAGAAGTCCAGCTTTTTATTATCGTAATTTAGTAGAAACTTTACGCAAAAATCAAGTCGATTTTATTGATCAAGCTCATAATTTTAACCCATTAGAATTAACTCCTAGTTTTGAAATGCCTCCCTATCCTCATCAACAGGAAGCATTAGCAGCTTGGCAAGCGGTAGGAAGTCAAGGAGTGGTGGTTTTACCCACAGCTTCCGGGAAAACCTATTTAGCTCAATTGGCGATGCAAGAGACAGGATATAGTAGCTTAATTGTTGTGCCAACCTTGGATTTAATGCACCAATGGTATGCCCATTTATTGGCGGCTTTTCCTGATATTGAAATTGGATTATTAGGAGGAGGATCGAAGGATAGAACCCCGATTTTAGTGGCAACTTATGATAGTGCAACGATTCATTCTGAAACCTTGGGAAATAAATATGGACTGTTAATTTTTGATGAATGCCATCATTTACCCACGGACTTTTATCGGGTTATTGCGGAATATTCCCTCGCTCCTTATCGTTTGGGACTAACAGCAACTCCTGAACGTTCAGATGGTAGACATAGTGATTTATCCTTGTTAATTGGGTCTACAGTTTATCGTAAAACTCCGGAAGATTTAGCAGGAACGGCATTAGCAAATCATCGGGTTGTACAAATTTTAGTTAAACTTTCTCCCAAGGAAAGAGAGACTTATCAAGAACAAATGAAAATCAGGAACGAGTTTATTAAAGAGAATAATATTAAATTATCGAGTTTAGATGGTTGGAAACAATTTGTAATGTTAAGTGCGCGATCGCCTTTAGGAAGACGAGCAATGTTAGCGCACCGACAAGCTAAAGAAATATCATTATGTACTAACGGAAAATTGAGGATATTAGCCGATTTATTGAGTCAACATCATCTGGAAAAAACCTTGATTTTTACCGCCGATAATTCAACAGTTTATAAAATTTCTCAAAGTTTTTTAATTCCCGCTATTACCCATCAAACCCCTGTAAAAGAACGCCATGAAATCTTAACTAAATTCCGAGCCGGAGACTATAAAACCCTAGTTGCATCCCATGTTTTAAATGAAGGAGTGGATGTTCCTGATGCTAAGATAGCAATTATTTTATCAGGGACAGGTTCAGAACGAGAATATATTCAACGGTTAGGCCGAGTTTTACGCAAAGGAAATACCCCCAATAAACAGGCGATTTTGTATGAAGTTGTAACAGAAGATACCAGCGAGGAACGCACATCCCAACGTCGTAAAGGAGAAACATCATCTAAACCCCAACCGCCCAAAAAATCCTCTAATTCTGATTACCAACAGTTAGATATATTTCAACCTAAACCGTTATATGGGATTCAAAATACCCCAAGCAAACGGGTTGCAGAATCCTCGGAAATATGGAATAATCAAGAAGAATCCGAATAAAAATCTATGCAATAATTTCAAGGTGTGATATAATTATTGATTATTAGTATGGTTCGCTCATCTCAGGGGACAAAAGTAATGAATTTGACCAACCTGCCTTTATTAAAAGACTTTAGCATTTTTCCTAAACATACGGGAAATTGGCAAGGAAACTGGATTATTTTCGATGAAAACGGGCAAGAAAAAACTCGATTTACGGCGGTTGTAACCCAAAATATTGTTGAGAATAAGTGGTTACAAACTAATGTTCAAACCTATAGTAATGGTCAATCAGAAACTCACAATTTCATTGGTACGGTTATCGGAGAAGGGGAAGTCTTAATTGAAGGTTCAGACTCGGCTTTTGTTAATTATAAATCTATAGCAACAGAACGAGATGATGATTTAATTATTTTCAGGGTTTGGGATAAAACAACAGGTAAATTAAGAGCCGTTGAAACCATCAATCTGATTAGTCCCTCTGAACGAATTAGAACCACCCAAAGTTTTTATCCAGAAACTGGGAAATTCAGAGGATTTATGGTAATTACAGAACAAAAAATTGCTGAATAAAAGTTAGTAAAATTTCAGTTTTGCCCTAAATTTATGAGTTGGAATTTCTGATGCTACCTTCTGAACTTTTAAGTTATAAACAACAGGGCGAAACAGTAATTCCCCTGCGACTAAAAATTGATCCCAAACATATTGATTTAGCAACGGAAGTAATTCGTTGTTTTGAAGAATCTGTGAATAAAACCCAAGGGGAATTAAGTAAACGCTTACAGGAATTTGAAGGGGATAGTCCAGACTATAGGTTAAAAAGAGGGTTAGCCCATTTATTAAGAAGTGGTTTTTGTACTTTTGAGATAGTTAGTCCCTTAGAACCTGTGGAATTACGACAAAAAGTATTTACCTTATCCGCCAAAACAATACCCAGTTTAGCCTCGACAGAACAAACCTTAGAACAGTTAGCAACTCAACTAAGTCAAGACTTAAATCGAGAGGTTTTATCCCATCAAATTTTATCAGGTCTTTATGCAGATTTACAGGAAAATCGGATTTTAACCCAATTAGATTCTCCCACTCCAGAGGCGTTATTACATCGGTATAATTTATCTCAAGTTCAGGGGATTTTCTATCAAGCTAGTCAAATTATTATTAACGCCTATCGTAATGATCCAGGGGAATATAAACTCTTATTTCGCTATTTAAAATTATTCCAATTAATGACTTATATTGAGGGAGATGCAGATCGAGGTTTTACTTTAACTATTGATGGCCCAACGAGTTTATTTAAAGCTAGTACCCGCTATGGTTTATCCTTAGCTAAAATGATTCCCGCCTTACTTCATGTTACCAAATGGAGTTTAAAAGCTAAATTACAACAACGTGATCCCTATACTCGGGTGATAAAAACGGGTTATTTTAGTTTAAATTCCGATTGCGGTTTAGTCAGTCATTATCCCCCGGGGAAACCCTATGATAGTATGATTGAACAATCTTTTGCCGAGCGCTGGAATACTTTAAAAACTGAGTGGAAATTAGAACGGGAAGTCGATTTAATTCCGATTCCAGGGAGTGTAATGATTCCTGATTTTCGCTTAGTTCATCCCGATGGTAGAATGTTTTTATTAGAGATTATTGGTTATTGGCGACCGGAATATTTACAGAAAAAGTTTTATCAAGTTCAATCTTCTGGCTGTGACTATTTAATATTAGCGATTTCTGAACGATTGAATTTAGAAAATGCCGGAATTAATATTAATCGTCTGCCCGTCCCTGTAGTTTGGTTTAAGGATAAATTATCTCCCAAGGCGGTATTAGAAATTTTAGAAAATCCGGTTGACAATTTTAACAAAAATTAGCTATAATTAAGCAGAGGTTTAGGTTTTTATGTTTATGTTGGCTCAATCTCCTCGTCCGACTGAAACCTTATACGACCAAGACTATTATCTCTGGTTGAAAACAACGATTAACCAACTGCGTGTTCATCAGTTTTCACAGGTTGATTTAGAGAATTTACTGGAAGAATTAGAGACGATGGGGAGAAGCGAAAAACACAAGATTGAAAATTTATTAGTTAAGCTATTTGAGCATCTCCTGAAACTGCAATTTTGGCAAGGGGAAAGGGAACGAAATCAGGGACATTGGAAAGGGGAAATTATGGCATTTAGGAGACAAATTAACAAGCAACTTAAAACCAGTCCTAGTCTAAAACCTTATATTTTAGAAATTTTTGATGAATGTTATGAAGATGCGCGGAAAGAAGCGAGCGCTCGTTCTCAACTTCCTTTAGATACTTTTCCAGTAATTTCAATTGGATCTTTAGAACAAATTTTAGATGAAAATTGGTTTCCGATTTAACTTTTCTCTAATTAGAGGATAAATAATGCACTCTCAATATAGTATTTTAATTCAATGGTCAGAACAGGATAAAACCTATCTTGTCACTTTACCTGAATTTGGCTCCTATGCTCATACTCATGGCGATACCTATCAGGAAGCTTTGAAAAATGCTGAGGAAGTGGATGTATAACTAATTATATGAAAGATATTAAAGTTCCGTATAAATACGAATTCCCAGTTATGGTTATTTCTGTTAATCAAGACTTACGCAAGCAGGCTAGATATAGCGTGTCAAAAGTAGGCGATCGCATACCAATGATAATAGCAATCGCCCTAAAAAGTCCTAATTATTTATTTTCCCCCCAATGTTGGGGGCTAGGGGGCTAGATGGCTTGAAATGTATAGTGTTTAGAATGATCAGGTTATTATGAAGGATTGATCGGCAGTTTTAGAGACTATTTCTCAAGCAGCAATATTTGCCCCCTAAATCCCCCAACATTGGGGGACTTTAAGAAGTTGTCCTGTTAAAGCGATCAGGAGCAAGTGCCTTATTGGGAGGAATGGGTTTAGCTATCGGTTAGACTAGATTAATTTAGAAACAAATATATAAAATTTATCAAAAAGTAGTGCAAGCGTCCTGAGTCGCTGGTGCAGATATAGGTTTTCTGGGGATAAAAACCCTCGCAAATATTTTGCTCCTGTTCTAATTGACCCAAGAGAAAATAGCGATCGCTATCAAACTCCATAACTTAACTTTGTTTCATTAACCTGTTAATTTTGTTTAATTTCGATAAATTCAATCTGCGGTAAAAGAGGATCTTTAACCATCGCAATCCCCGTAAATCCCCAGCGCTGTAAAATTGGTTTAATTTGATAACCCGTAACCGATTCTACCGCAAACCGATCTTTGACATCCCGGGCGTGTTTGTTTAAATAACTCAAAGCATCAAAATTTTCTGAAAATAATAATAAATAGGCCGATGGACTATCGGGGTCAGGATGGGAGGTAACATAACGTCCATCGGCTTTAGAGCGAAGAATATAATAAACTTCAGAGAGCATTTAAACCGTCTCCTTAAAAGTGCAAACTGGGTTAAACCCAATTTATTTTGATTCTATTACCTCCATTTTACATCTAAAATTTCATCGTAAATCTTCTAATTTAATTCGAGGGTCAACAGCTTTTAATAGTAAATCCGCTAATAAATTACCAATAATTAACATCACTGCCCCCATCATTAAACTCGCCATAACTAAATATAAATCCTGTTGTTGTACCGCTTGTAAAATTAATTTACCCAATCCTGGCCAGTTAAAAAAGGTTTCGGCAATAAAAGCTCCCCCTAATAAACTGGCAAATTCAAACCCCAATAATGTGATTAAAGGGTTAATGGCATTCCGCAGGGCGTGAACATAAATAACCCGATTTTCCGGTAGTCCTTTTGCCCTCGCCGTTTGAATATAATCCTGGCGTAAAACATCTAAAAGTTGCCCCCGCATTAATCGTTGTAAACCCGCAAAACTGGTAATACTTAATGCTAATGTCGGTAAAATACTATGCCAAGCAATATCGGCTATTTTTCCCAAGGGTGATAAATCGGGAAAGTTAATACTGGTCATGCCGCCAACCGGAAATAGGGGGGAAGTTTTTTGAGCAAAAAATAATAATAATAAAGCCGTGATGAAACTGGGAAAACCTTGTCCGGTGTAACTAATCACTTGTAAAAATCGGTCAGTAAAACGATTCTGATTCACCGCCCCAATTATCCCTAATGGAATCCCGATTGCCCAGGTTAAAATTAATGATAAAAATGCTAATAATAAGGTAGCAGGAACTCGTTCTATCAGCAGGGAAGTAACAGAACGTTGATTGGCAAAACTAAAGCCAAAATTTCCCCGAGTCACAATTTGGGTTAACCAATGCCAATATTGTTCTAGGGGAGATTTATCTAGGCGAAATTGTTCTCGCAGTTGGTCTAAGGTTTCGGGGGAAATTTGAGGATTATTCGAGAGGTTATCTAAATAATCTCCCGGGGCAAGTTGAGTAATGGCAAAACATAAAGCCGATGCTAAAAGTAGAGTTAAAAGCGCCTGTAATAATCGCTTACCAATATAGACTAATGTTTCACCCATAACCTTAATTTTTTCCCTTGATAACTAATAAATTTACCCCAAAAAAACCTCAAACTCTTAATCATATTGTAATAGACTAATTACCGGAACATCTGGTAATTGTTCCCGTCCTTTTAACCCGGTGAGTTCCACCACAAAACAAAATCCTGCTACCGTAGCCCCGGCTTGTTCAACTAATTCTGCGGTGGCTTTTGCTGTGCCTCCAGTGGCAATTAAATCATCAACAATTAAGACTTTATGCCCCGATGAAATAGCATCTCGGTGCATTTCTAAACAATCTGTCCCATATTCTAATTCATATTCTGCCCGATAGACGGCGGCGGGTAATTTTTTAGGTTTACGAATCGGAATAAAACCCACTTCTAATTGATAAGCTAAAGGCATTCCAAACAAAAACCCCCTAGACTCCATCCCCAGAATATAGTCAGGAGACAAAGGACGACATTTTTCGGTTAAACAATCAATAGTATATCGAAGTCCCTGGGGGTTTTGTAACAGGGTGGTAATATCTCGAAATAAAATTCCTGGTTTGGGAAAATCAGGAATATTGCGAATGAGAGACTTTAAATCCATGAGTAGTTTAGTAAAGGAGAAAATCAATAGATTCAGATAAATTGTCTCTCATTTTGTGCGTTCTGTCGAGTTATTTTTTCGTCTTGCTTTTGGCATCTTCTTCGGGAAAACGAGTAATATCATCATCCCCTAAATATTCGCCATTTTGCACTTCAATCATTACTAAAGGAATTACCCCAGGATTTTCTAGGCGGTGGGGGGTATTCATCGGAACATAGGTGGACTGCTTTGGAAGTAATAAGGTTTCCTGTCCGCCGCACATCACTTTAGCGGTTCCGGCGACAACAATCCAGTGTTCACTGCGATGATAGTGCATCTGGGTACTAATATGATAACCCGGATTCACCACAATGCGATTAATCCGATAGCGCTCGCCTTCTTCGAGTAGAGTCACCTGACCCCAAGGCGGTGTGCGGGTGCTTGCTTCTTCGCTAAGGGTCAGTTGTGGGGTTTTATCCTTGCTCATAATGTTTTTTTGGTAATCTATTGGCTATCAATTTTAAAGCCTTGAAGCTGAATAACAATATTAAATATTATATCTGAATTTACCAAGGACTACCAATTAAAGCCAACCCCCACCCATGATAAAGCTGATGAATGATTTTTAATTTTCCCATCTCCATCATCCCTAAATCCTCAAGATTTAAAGGATGACGGTTAATCGAAAATTTTTGATTAGTTAAATCATGGTTTTAACCATTTTTTCATTAACTTAATTTCCGCTGCTTGGGAAACTAAAATAGCTTGGGCAAGTTGCTGAATTTCAGGACGTTTTGATTTAACTTGAGCGTCTTTTGCCATAATTAATGCTCCTTCATGGTGAGGAATCATAGCTTCAACAAATCGTTGATCAAAACCAGCATCAGCAGGGCCTAAATCAGCCATCATCATCATTGATTCCATATCTTCCTTAGACATGGACATACTGTGACCCATAGGGGCATGATACATGATCGCATCTTTGGCATCAGGATACCATGTTTTTCGCCATTCCTGCATCTGAGCAATTTCTTTTTCCTGAGCTTTAATAATTTCCTCAGCTAATTTTTTAACTTCAGGATTATTGGATTTTTGCAGTACCTGTTCAGACATTTTAACTGCTCCTTTATGGTGGGGAATCATCCCATCAATAAAGCGTAAATCATACTCAGCATCCGCTGGCCCTAAATCCATCATCATCCCATGATTTCCTGACATCATGCCGTTATTTTGGGTTAAAATTGTTTCAGAACTAACGGGAGTTACGGCTTCAGAAGACATCGGTTTAGAATCCGATTCAACCCTGGTACAAGCTCCCAAACTCAAGGTGACAGGAATTGCTAGTATGGGTAATAAAAAAAGAGATTTGAATTTCATGGTTTTGATCTCAAAATTTTCAATAAAAGCCTGGGTATGCTAAAGATTGAATTAAAGTTTAATCCAATATTTAACTCCCTAGCTTCACTTTTACATAAAAAAATGAAATCAGGATGAAATGGGCAAAAATAATCAATCCTCTGATCCTTGGAAATTGGTTCAACCTCTACTAGAAATTCCGTCCCCTTGGGTAACCGTGATCGCAGAACAGTTACAGGATAATCAAGGCAGAATTTTAGAATATTGGCGGGTTAAAAAAGCCGATTCCGTCGTGATTTTAACGATTCAAAATCAACGTTTACTTTTACCACAACCGATGTATCGTCCGGGGGTAGGAAAAATTACCCTGGATTTTCCAGGAGGACGAGTTGCCTCTGAACAAACCCCTTTAGAAACCGTACCTATAATTGTGGAAAAAGAGTTAGGAATTAAACCCTGTGATATTGATAAAATTACTCCTTTAAATCATCAGGGTTGGGAGATTAATAGTTCTTTTTCTAATCAAAAACTATATGGATTTGTCGCTGAGATATTACCCAATATTTTAGTAGATCAGGACTATCTAGGTGCGACCTATCCTACGACTATTTTAGGAATTGAAGATTTACTCAAGGATTTAGTTTGTCTTCAGTGTCGCGGGATTTTATTAGAATGGAAACATCAATTTAAAATTGGTGATTAGCATTATGATCAATCACAACAACCCGATCGCGTCCCTGGGCTTTAGCTTGATATAAGGCTCGATCTGCAAGTTGTAGCAAATCCTCACAGGAGGTGGTATGTTCAGGAAACGCAGCAACCCCAATTGATACGGTAATTCTAGTTAAGAAATTATAGGAATATTCATACTGTAGGTTTTTAATTTTTTGACGAATTTCCTCTGCAATAATTGTAGCCGTTTCTACATCGGTATTGGGTAAAACAAATACTAATTCTTCTCCGCCATAACGATAGGCTAGATCGGAAGTCCGCATCACCCCTTGTACCGCTTGAGAGACTAATTTTAGAACAACATCTCCGGCTTTATGACCGAAATTGTCATTAAATAGCTTAAAATAATCGATATCAGCAATTAAAATACTTAAACACTCTTGTATTTTTTGGGCTGAGGTGAAGACCTGGGGTAATACGAGGTCTAAATATCGGCGATTCAATAATCCCGTCAAGGGATCATGAATACTATCATAATGCAAGGATTCCTCGACAATATTACTATGTTCAATGGTTGTTTCTAGGATTAACTCTAAATCATTTTTTTCCTGACTTAATAAAGTGACTAAGGATTGTAAGTGTTCTTGAGAGGCTTGGAGTTTTAGTTGGGTTAAATAGCGTTGTTGGATTTCAGCTTTGAGTTTTTTATGGGATTCCTGTAACTGAGCTTCGACTGAATCTCCATGATCAATAATAACTTCTAATAGAGTTTCCAGATCAGCTTTTTCTTGTTTAAGAGTTTCTATATCCCGGCAAAGTTGGCTGATATAGTCCAACAGTTGTTTTTGAGAAAGTTGATCATTTTCCATTAACTTATACTTACCTTAAAGGATGAGATCAGATTCAGAACGCTATTGATTTAATATTAGTTTAAAAATTGATCCCTTGTAAAAAAATTAATCTCCTAAAGCAAAAGTTCACTGGCGGTAATCACACAGTCTCGTCCTTTAGCCTTAGCTCGATATAAAGCTGCATCAGCCGATTGAGTAATTTCCAGACTCGATAGTCCGTGTTCAGGAAAACTCGCAACTCCTAAAGAAACAGTCACTTTTTGTAAAAATTTCTCCGGTTTGTCCAGACTCAATCTTTGAATTCCTAAATTCAGTTGCTTGGCTAAATTTTTAGCTTCTTCTAAAGAAGTGCCGGGTAAGATCAACATTAGCTCCTCACCTCCATAACGACAAGCAATATCCGATTGACGAATATTATAAATCAAAAATTTGCTAATTTCCTGTAAAACCACATCCCCCGCTTGATGTCCCCATTGATCATTAAAGTTCTTAAAATAATCAATATCGCCCATAATAATACTTAGATTTTGCCCATATTCCTGGGCGTATTTAAGATGACGTTCTAAGGATTTTTCTTGATAACGCCGATTAAATAAACCCGTTAAGGGATCTCGAATACTCAGATTATGGGTATACTCTTCGATAAAATCTCCATGAACTGTTGTGGTTTCCAAGATAATTTTTAGATCATAATTAGCTTGAGTTATGGTTTCTAGTAAACTGTTTAGTTGAATTTCCGATGCTTTTAATTTCGCTTCGGTAGCCTTTCTTTCCCGGACTTCTAATTCAAGTTGCAGGTTGGATTCGTGTAATTGAGCTTCAACTAAATCTGCATGAACGATTGTTGTTTCAAGTAAAATTTCTAAATCGAACTTTTCCCGTTTCAACTGTTCTAGTTCACAACGAAGTTTTGCTGTTTCCAATAAGAGGTCAGAGGGCGTTACTGGGGAGTTTTGCTGCATCTTTATACTGGCTCTATAGTCTATCAATAATCTGATTTTGATTTAAAGTCTAAGTCTAAAGGCCGACAAAATTTATGATTCAATCTTCAGTTCTAAAGAGGGCATAAGTTTTTGTAAATTTTTGAGAGATTTACCTTGCCAGGGAATGGTTGTGGAGGCTAAGACAATTAAAGCAGTCTCTTTTTTTTGACGCACTTTAATCACAAATTTAGAAAGCATATTAATCCCAGAACTATTCAAAAACTCCAATTCTTTGAGATTAATGGTAATCATAGATGGGTTTTCTTCTAAAACTTGGTGCAGTAATTTTATCACAGGATTAGTGTCTTCGAGTCCACTTAAACGCAAGGAGCCTGATAAGGTGACGGTACTGGTGTCACTCTCATAGATCACTTCATAGTCTTCGGCTTTAATGGCTTGGGTTATCATGGTTAGAATCCTAATATTTCACGTTGTATCAATCAATTTTAAAGGTTAGATCAAAAGCTGAACCATGGTTGTAACAGTCACAACTTTAGGTTCGGTTTCAAGGGTTTCAAATTTCCAGCCCAATCGACCGAGGTAATCATTGATCATGGTTAAATAGCCCAAACCAGAACTATTATCACTCTCTAAACCTTTTTCTATTTGCTCAATATACAATTCTTGAGGATCGGAATTGATCAGTTTTTCAATAAACAGTTGGAAGGATTCAACTCTTTCCTGATTAATACTATTGACTACTACAAAGATTAATCGATCAGTTTTTAAATACAGTTGGATGCTGATCGGATGAGTGACCGTATAATCACTAAACTTCATCGCATTTTCTAATAATTCATTGGCGATAAAGCTAACAGCACTTTTGATTTCATTTTGTAACTTTGCCGTCGTGGGATCATCTTCACTTTTAGGAAAAAAGGTAGTGACATAATCAGCCATAAAATTAGCTGATAATCCATTATTACGCCAACGGTGTTTTAGGGGAATTGAACTCGGAGAGAAACCAATGACGAGAAATTCATTGCTCGTTGGAGGAACTTCAACAAAGTCGCCAAAAATTTGTGTCATAAATCCTTTGAGTGACGATCGATCAAAAGTGACTTCAGCTACTGTGCCTTTTTTTACAAACAAATAACTCAAGGGAGAAACTGTAAAATCGGGAAAATGTCCTAAAAATTTAGAAATTCAAGCATTTTTGTGGTACTGGAGTGAGTTAAAAAATTTGACCTAATCAAAGCTGAAAACCTTTTGTTAACGCCTTGATTACGGGCTTATCCCAAAAACTCTGGTAGTCCATTATATCATGTTAGGGTGAAAATATTTACTCATTTAATTAAAATCTAATCACGACTCTTTTTAACTATATTGATAAGGATTCAATCACGCGCTGTAAGTAAATTTGAGCTACTTGATCCGATGGATTTTCTTGTAGACAGGCTTCAAAGCATTCAGCCGATTCGGGAAAGGCTTTCAGATGATAGAGGGTTAAAGCTTGCTCAAACAAGGTTTTAGTTTCTAGTTTCTTTTGATAGATTAAGGGCGGATCGGCATCAAAAACTTCAAAAACTGAGACCATTTCTGATTTCCCTTTCACCCTCACCCTATCAATCACTCGGAAAGAATAAATATTAGGATCTTCAAGGCATAAAAAGGTATGTTCACTAATTAATAAAGGAATCCCATACCGCTTACTTAATTCCTCTAATCGAGATCCTAAATTAACCGCATCACTAATCACGGTACTATCCATGCGATGTTGTCCACCGACGATTCCTAACATCAAATCCCCGGTATTAATTCCGATCCCAATGGTAATCGGAGGGCGATCGGGACGTTGACGAGTCAGATTATATTCTGCTAATCTTTGTAACATAGAAATTCCCGCTTTCACCGCATCATCAGCACTGCCGCCAAAGAGCGCCATAATTGCATCGCCAATATACTTATCAATAAAGCCTCGATTTTCAGTAATCGCCGGTTCCATGCGGGATAAATAAGCATTAATAAATTTAAAATTATCTTCGGGGGTCATCCGTTCCGACATTTGGGTAAAACTCCGAATATCTGAGAATAAAATAGACATTTGTTTTTGTACCGCATCCCCCGATTTAACATCTACTAAACTTTCATATCCCAAAAACGATAAAAATTGATTCGGAACAAATCTTCCCGCCGCATCGGTCAATTGTTCCTCCTGATCTAAAGCCAATTCCAAATTACAATTAATCTCAAACATTTCCTCAATAAACTGTTGGCGTTCCTCCTCCGCCCGTCGGCGTTCGCTCACATCTTGGAACACGCCAATGGCATAGGTCACTTGACCAAATTCATCAAAAATTGGAGTTCCCCACATTTGCAAGGGAATAGTCTGATCTAAGGAGATGACTTCTAAGGTATCAATGCAGCAAATGCCCTCACGCAGAGCTCTAAAAATCGGTAAATCCTCTAAAATATAAGGTTTTTTGGCATCGGATGAGGAATGAGAATAAATATTCAATTGTAACGGGGGATTAGAAAATAAAACTTCAACTCCTAATAACTCTTGAATCACCTTATTACTATAATATAAATTTCCTCCGGCATCCACAACAATAACACCCAAAGGAATCGCTTCTAAAAATTGATATAAGTGTCGATTTTGAATTTTTAATTCTGACATTAAATCCAAATTTTCAGTTTTCAGCCTTTCGTTGAGCAGACTAATTTCTTGATAGGCTTGAGTTAATTGATTTTTCTGAACTTCACTAATTTTTTTCTCGGCATTGAGTTGATTTAAACTCTCTTTTAATTGAATTTCTTTTTGCTGAAGTAGAAAAACTTTTTCTTCTAAACCCTTATATAGACGGCGTAGTTGCCGGGTCATTTGGTTAAAAGAAATAGCCAATTGTCCGACTTCATCATCATTAACCACGGGGGCTAATAAGGTCAAATTTCCCTCGGAGACTTGAGTTGCCATTTCCGTAATATTGATAATTGGGCGAGTAATTTGTCGTGCTAAAATATAAACTCCAATCGCCAAAATAACAGCCGAAGTTAATCCCACCCATAAAATAATCCAAGCTAATTTTTCGGCGGGTTTATTCGCCTCCGATTGGTGCATTTCTACTAATAATGCTAATTGCTGTCTATCCAGCCAACGATAGGCTGCAATCACCGGAATCCCGGCATGGTTTATATAACTTTTATAGCCATTCTTTCCCGATAAAGCCTCTCTAATCCCCGGACTATCCACTTTTTCTGGAAAGTCATACCGACCAAATTGTTCGGCGGTAAAAAATATATGAGATCGATCAAATAAATAGGTTTTTCCCGTGGTTCTCAAACCCGTTTTATCAAAAACAATTTCTTCCATTCTTTTCATATTCAGGTGCACTGCCAACACCCCAACTACATCCTGATTAGCCCCCTTAATCGGTGTCGAGATCGTTAAATTTGGTTTATTTGTAATCGATGAAACATAAATATTTTGCACAAAAGTCTTATAAATACCCGCTTGAAAATATTTTTCCTGAACCCGATATTGACCCTCAGATTGGGGATTGGTAGAAAAAACAATTTGTCCCCCAGTTGCCCTCAAAATCTGAACTTCCTGAAAGTCCGGTCTGGTGGCTAATACCGAAGCCATATATTGTCTGATTTGTGTGTGGGAATCCTGCCAGAGTTGGGAACTTGGATCATCAGTTACTAAAATTTTGGCGGCAGTTTTAATATCGGGTAACTGTGCTAAGGAAAAAGTTGCATTTTTTTGGTTTTCCACCCATAAATTTAAAGATCTTTCTTTGAGGGTGGCGATGACTTCTAATTGGTCAAATACCAATTGTTGTAGGTCAGTTTTAGCACTTTGAAAGGCGACCGCCACCACCCCCAGGACAGTTACCATCGATAGCAGTAAAAAACCGATTACAAGCCTGGACATCAGGCTTTTTGTCCAGAATTTCATTCAATTCGCCCTTGATCACTGGTCACAACTTCAGTTTCTCAGTTACAACACAAAACTTACACACACCTCCCAATTGTTAAACAACGGAGGATTTTGCTACTGACTTGGTGGCTTCTGATTCCCTCAACACTTACCCTAGAGTATTTGCACCCTGTTTACTGAAAAATTCGGCGCATTTCCTGAATTAATAGTATATTCAATATCTAAATTTTCACACTCTCACCAGCTAAAGCCACTGAGATTCTTTAATCAAAGTATTTGTACCTGCATTTTCATCTCTATCCATGACACCGCCACACTGACCCTGGCCGAGCCGGAAATTTTGACCAGGGACGGTCGGATCTTGTTTCAGTTGGGAGATCTCATGAGCTTTGGCGCGGCTAGAAGTATTTCCCGGCGGATGTCTATGCTCAAAAACTTAGACGGTCTGAAATCTGCTTTCGGGATGTCAAAAATCTCTTTAGACCGATAGGGGCAAGGAGTTTAGGGTCTCGACTTCGGCGGTTGTTAAGGGCTGAAGATTGATTTGTTGCTCAATCCGTTCTCTGGCTAAGGCGCGATATTCCCAGAAATGTTCCCCAGCCGCACATAGGCCTAGATACATATTCAGCACTTGGGGTTTTTTCTGGAGGATAATCCACAGTTGACTCCAAAACTGTCCCCTAATCTCGGGCCGCCGTATTCCCTGATGCCAGATGACTTGAGCGACTAATCTTAACCCTTTACCCAGGGGAAACTGCATGGTTTGTTTTTTGGTTGTGGAGCAGTTAATTTTTAAACATTGTTGCAAACACCGCCGCAGATAGTTTTCCGGCTCGTATAGCGTCCAAAACCCTTCCACATACTCCCGGGCGATGTCGGCCATGGGGCGAGTGGGGATAAAGTTCATCAGGGTATTTTGGTCGCCCGTGGGGTGGCCGTTTTCCTCCATTAAGCGTTTTTCTTGTTTGAGCCGATCCCAAAGGGCCGTATTGGGCAGGGCTTGAAGAATACCTAGCATCGGTTGAGGAATACTGGTTTCTTCAATAAAGGCTTGAATCCGATCGCCGGCCCCGGCTTTTTCTCCATCAAAACCCAGGATAAACCCGGCATAAATTAGTAGCCCCGCCTGGTTGATTTTACGACAGGCTTCTATTAAGGGACTACGGGTATTTTGCTGTTTGCGGGTGAATTTCAGGCTATCTTGGTCGGGGGTTTCAATTCCCAGGAATACGGCATAAAAACCCGCTTCCCCCATCAGTTGCAGAAGTTCATCATCTTCGGCTAGATTTACCGAGGCTTCCGTCATAAAGGTGAAGGGATGGTTATGTTGCTCCATCCAGGGAATTAGCTCCCGGAGAAAGGATTTAACGTTCTTCTGGTTGCCAATAAAGTTATCATCTACAATAAACAGGGAACCGCGCCAACCGAGATCGTAGAGGGTTTGTAACTCCGCTAGGGCTTGAGACGGCTCTTTGGTGCGGGGTTTGCGGCCATAAAGGGAGATAATGTCACAGAATTCGCAGTTGAAGGGACAGCCGCGGGAAAACTGCATCGCCATCATGAAGTAACTCTCCCGGTGCAGCAGGTCAAAACGGGGGATAGGACTTTGGCTGACATCGGGCTTTTCCGTCGAGCGAAAGATTCCCTGGGTTTGGCCTTGACTCAGAGCTTCTAGGAATAGGGGAATGGTCATTTCCCCTTCATCGAGAATCAGGAAATTAGCCCCGGCGTCGAGGGCATCCTGGGGGACGGAAGTGGGATAGGGGCCACCCACGGCTACGGTTTTACCTAGACGGGCGGCTTTTTGAATTAAGGCTTGAAAGTCGGGTTTTTGTACTAGCATGGCGGAAAGAATCACCAGATCGCACCAGTCCCAGTCCGCTTGGGTTTCACAGGCGACATTGCGATCGCGAAATCTCATCTCCCAGTCTTGCGGTAATAGGGCTGCAACTGTAATAATTCCTAACGGTGGAATCACTGCTTTAAAACCAGCAATTTCCATGAAGCGATCATAAGACCAAAAAGATTGAGGAAATTGAGGATAGAGCAGCAATACTTTCATGAATTTTTAGTTTCTTACTCTGGCAATTTTAGGTGACATCGGCTTAATTTTTATCTATCTTAAGTATGATTATTTGATCAAATCACCAAAATTGAATTTCCGTTAATCTAATCCCAACTAAATTTTTTTTATAATGTCAAGACCTACTGTATATCTAGCAATTACCAATCATGGATTTGGTCATGCGGTTCGCACCTCTGCGGTTGCGAATGAAATTCAAAGGCGTTGTCCTGATGTATTATTGATTCTCGTCACAACGGCCCCTCGATGGTTATTAGAATCTTATTTGGAGGGAGATTTTATTATCCGTCCTCGCGGTTTTGATGTGGGGGTGGTACAGTCGGATAGTTTGACCATGGATAAAGCAGCAACCCGGGAACAATGGCAAACAATCCGTCAACAGCAACGGGCAATTATTGCCGGGGAAGTAAGTTTTATTAAACAAAATAAAGTGGATTTAATCTTAGCTGATATTTCTCCCCTGGCCACGGAAATTGCTAAGGCTGCGGGGATTCCCTGTTGGATGATGGGTAATTTTGGTTGGGATTTTATCTATCGAGATTTGGGAGAAGAATTTATGGAGTTAGCAGATTGGATTTGCGGTTGTTTTAGTCAATGCGATCGCCTGTTTCGGCTTCCTCTCCATGAACCGATGACAGCTTTTCCCCATCAAATTGATGTCGGTTTAACCGGGGGAAATCCTCGGTTTGATTTAGACTATCTCCGGCAAAAGTTAGGGATTAAAACCCCACCCGAAAAAACCCTATTATTAACTTTTGGCGGTTTGGGATTATCAGCAATTCCCCACCATAATATTGAACGGTTATCGGATTATACGTTTATTACATTTGATCAGCATTTACCCCCCTTTCCCAATTTAATTCAAGTCAGTAATTCTCAGAAATTACCGGATCACAATTCCCATCCCTTCCATGTGCGTCCGGTGGATTTAATGCCCCTGTGTAGTCAGGTAATTTCTAAACCCGGTTATAGTACCTTTGCGGAGGCATTACGGTTAGATATTCCTGTGGTTTCTTTAACCCGAGATGGATTTGCAGAAGCTCCGGTTTTATTAGAATGGTTAGAAAATTATGGGACTCACCAGATTATTCAGGCGGCGGAATTTTTTGAACAGAATTGGAGTTTTCTGCACCAACCTTTGATCAAACCCCGTTTATCTGAAACCTTAGATAAAAATGGGAATGAAGCGATCGCTCAATCTGTGATTGACTATCTTATGGGTTGACTTTAATATTTAAGGATCATTAAGCCCGGTCGGGCTTACTACGAATTAACTATGGCACATTATCAAGAAATTTTAGAAGTACAAACCAGTGGAAAATCCTTTTCTACAATTACGGCTTATGTCCAGGAAGTAGTTAAAAATTCTGGGATAAAAATGGGAATTTGCCATCTATTTTTACGTCATACTTCCGCCAGTTTAATTATTCAAGAAAACGCTGATTCCGATGTACTCAGGGATTTAGAGAACTTTTTATCTAAGTTAGTTCCCGAAGGCAATTATTATATCCATGATGCCGAAGGGCCCGATGATATGCCCGCCCATATTCGGACAATTCTGACCCATACTTCTGAACAAATCCCGATTTCCCAGGGACGGTTACTATTAGGAACCTGGCAAGGAATTTATCTCTGGGAACATCGACGCCATCGTCATACTCGGGAATTAGTCGTCCATATTATGGGAGACTAAGATCAATTTTAGGGGGATTCGGTGGGTGTGGAAAGGGATTCTAAATAGTGCAGAAAATCCAATAATTCATTATCAGTTAAATGCTGGCGAGACCGTTTCCCATAGGTTTTGAGTAAATGGGCGCGGCCCTGTTCCTGTGTCCACCGTAATCGTTTTAATTCAATATCCGTTTTAGCAATATCCGAAGAAAAATCCGTTGTTTCTAAAGGACGACTGGAACTAGCTGCGGCCTGACTCAATTCCGGTTCATCGGAATAGGGGGAAGCCACTTCCGTACTCGAAGGAACCGGGGGTAAGGAAGCACTGCGGGCTTTAGAAGTCTTAGGGGTGGAGGATTTCCCCTCCTGATCCTGATCCGGGGTCTTGTCGGTTTTGGGCTGAATATAGGTGGCCGATAACCAATCATCGGAGGTGAGAGAGGGAATTACCCCGGCATCTTCCTCGGGGATAAAAGAGGAAGACGGAGGAATAGAGGTTTCAAAAGTAAGGGGGGTTGGGGGGACAGGAACAGCCGTTGGAACCTCCGGCTTAAGTTCAAGCGGCGTGGGTTTTAAAGGTTCCCTGGGGGTAGGAGGTTGGCGTGGGGTGGAATCGAGATCCAGGGATTGAATCGCCCGTTTTTTTGCCTGTTCCTCGGCTAACTCAACGGTATCGGCGGCGGCTAATGCCGTAGTTAGGGTCACGCCATCGACTTGTACCAATGCTCGCACGACATATTTTCCCTGATAAATAGTCAGTAACTCAGAAATTAAACTTCCCGCCGGATAACGAGATCGTAATTCAGTCAACATAATCAATAATTCCTAAACAAACTACGATATACTCAAAGATTAGTCATTCACAAAGCTAAACGTCACAAATTCTATACCCTATCTCACAAGCACCAAGGGAATCAACATTGGGTGCTATTCCACAAGCTCGAAGTTAGCACTAACTAAGGGAATAGATGCTACGGTCTCATCTCTTTTGCCTTTAGCCTCTATACCCAACAGACGGCTTCTGTGCACCCTTGATTGTAACACTGTCCTTATGGGGTTAGTACAATCGACCCGTGAGAAGTTCCCCCCAGGTGTTTTAAAGATGGGGTTTTCGGGATTGGGTATTGGGTGTCCGATGTGTGGGAAGCAGAAATCACTTCTTTGCTCAACCGTCACTCATTTAACACTAAATATCCCATCCCTAACACCCAAAACCTGATTCTGACAAAGAGGATTAATCGCTACATGGAATTTTCAATCGCTACACTGTTAGCCTATTTTTCCGATGATAAATTAGTCACGCCCAAGGCTTTAGAGAAAAAACTCGCCCCTGACGAGGAAAGTCTCCGAAGGTTTCAGATTGCCTTGGATGCTTTGGAACGAATTGGAATTCTGGAAAAAGATAAAGGTCGTTATCGACGAATTCCCGAAGAAGGAATTGTCGAAGCTAAACTGCGATGTTCCAGTAAAGGCTTCTGTTTTGCCATTCAAGACACCGAAGGCGCCGAGGATGTTTATATTCGTGAAAGTCATCTGAGTACGGCTTGGAATGGCGATCGGGTTTTAGTTAGAATCATTAAAGAAGGCAGTCGCCGCCGTTCTCCCGAAGGAGAAGTTTATGTGATTTTAGAACGGGCTAATCCTTCGGTTTTAGCCAGAATTAAACAATCCAAAACCGGCTATCGGGCAGTGCCTTTAGATGATCGTTTATTGTTTGAATTAGACCTAATTAATGAACCCTCGGAACTAGCCGGGGCGGTGGATCATTTAGTTCATGTCGAAGTCCTGCGTTATCCCATTGGTGTCCATCGTCCCCTGGGTCACGTTGTCCAAATTCTGGGTTCCGATGCCGAGGATGCCGATGATTTAGATATTGTTTGCTGTAAACACGATTTACCCCGCAAATGGCCCGCCGGAGTCCTACGGGAAGCCGAGGCGATTTCTAGTACCTTGAAAAAAAGCGACTTAAAAAATCGGGTTGATATTCGCAATGTCTTAACCATGAGTTTTGAACCGGATTTAGGGAATCCTGAATTTTCGGTTTTGGAAGATGAAGAAAGAGCCAAGCGCCTCCCCTGCATCGATCATGCCTTTAGTATTGAACAAACTAAATCCGATCATTGGCAGTTAGGAATTCATTTAGCCGATGCGGCTCACTATATCCTCCCCGATAGTGATCTTGACCGAGAAGCGCGCAAACGGGGAACGGCGATTCATTTAGCGGATAAATTAATTTCGATTTATCCCGAAACCATTTCTTGCGATCGCTTGGCTCTAGTTCCCAACGAGGAACGATTGGCCCTGTCGATTATGATCACCTTAGATATGGCCGGACGGGTAACGGAATACGAGATCCAACCCAGTGTGATCCGGGTTGATCATCAACTCAGTTTTGACCAAACCCAGGCTATTCTCGATGGTGAACCCTCACCTTTTGCCAATGTCCTCGAAAACCTCTTAGAACTGAGTCGGGCAGTACGGCAAATTCGCCTGGAACGGGGGAGTTTTGAACTAAATTTACCCGATAGTCATTGTCACTTTAATGATGAAGGGGAACTCGGGCCCATTGTTCTCTCCTCTTTATCTCCCGCCCGGGCGATGATTTCGGAATTGGTGGTATTAGCAAATCAAATTGTCGGCAGTCATTTACATACCTTGGGTGTTCCGGCCATTTACCGCGTCCAACCGCCCCCAGAAGCCTCTGATGTCTCGGAGTTAGCTAAATTAGCAACCCATTTGGGGACGGAATTATTTTTAGAGGAAGACGAGGAGGTCGAACCGGGGACGTTCCAACAATTTACCGAAGAATTAGCCAGTAGTCGGGCGGAAAGGGTTTTGAGTTATTTATTAGAAGAAACCCTGAAACCGGCGGTTTATAGCACCACCGCTAAACTTCATTTTGGCTTGGCTCTCCCCTGTTATACCCATTGCACCTCGCCCCTGTCTCGCTATTGCGATTTACAGATTTTGCGGGTACTCAAAAGCGTGTTTGAGGAAGGACGCGATCGCCGTTCCACCCGGGCCAAGGAACGGGTCGATTTAGGCCATTCTTCCTGTCATGGGAAAATTACTTGGAATGTGCTCCCCCCGGAAATTCAGCATGAGTTAGAAAGTCAGTTTAACCAGTTAGTGATTCATCTGAGTGAACGGGAAAGCGTGGCGGTGGATGCGGAGGAGGACTTAGAAGGACTCAAGAAAACCGGATTCATGAAGGAACGCACGGGTCAAAACTTTATTGGGTTGATTACGGGGGTTCAGTCCTATGGGTTCTTTGTGGAAATTGAGGTGAAGTCCCCCGGAGGTACGGTTTTACGGGTGGAAGGACTGGTTCATGTTTCCTCCCTCAAGGATGACTGGTATGAATACCGTTCTCGTCAACAAACCTTAGTCGGTCGCAAAAATCGCAACCAATACCGTCTTGGGGATAATGTCGAAGTCCAGGTAAAAAGTGTAGACTACTATCGTCAACAAATCGATTTAGTCGCGGTTGGTGGCGGTAGTGAGGCGACCGAGGATAACGACGAACCCTATTTTTCCTAAATCTTAACCGTTTATACCGTAGGGGTTGGGTCTGGTCAACCTCTACGCTCAAATACCATAATCCATTCGTAATTCGTAATTCGTAATTCGTAATTAATAAAATGTCTATTACACAACTAATTAGTTTACTGATTCTGGTGGGAGGTTTGGCGATCTTTACGATCCAAAATCTATCGCCCTCTCTGTCTTTAATGTTTTTAGGTAATCAACTGCCTACTTTACCTCTTTCTGTTTGGATTTTAATTGCGATCGCCTCGGGAATATTAACCTATTTAATCATTCATAATTTATTTAAAATTGATCATCATCAGGTTAAACCTTTTTCTCCCTCTAAATCTTCTTCTGAAACCGTTGCTAAACCCCCCCTAGACCCTGTTAATCAGTCTTCTTGGGGTTATACTCCCGAACCCGTCGAACCCACGCCAGAACAGGTTTATACGGCCTCTGGTTCCGTGAGTTCTTCTGAACCCGAACCTCGTCGGAGTCGTTTTGCGGATGATGATGATTGGGAAACAGAAGTACAACCCTTTGACCCTGCTTGGGAGACAGAAGGCAGAAACACCGGGGAAAAACCAGCCCAAACTGCAACTGAGTCCGATTCATCCTATGCCTATTCCTACGAAGATCGAGATTCTAGTAGTACCGGAGTGGGGAAAGTTGAAACGGTGTATGATGCTGATTATCGAATTATTACGCCGCCTCCCAAAACAAAAATTCAAGATGATATTAAACCTCAAAGTTATAATAATTATGATCAAGAAGATTGGGGATTAGAAGATGAGGAGGATCGATCTAATCTTCGCTAAAATTAAGATTTATCGTTGAAAATTTGAACCATAAAATGATATAATTAACGGTTAATTTGCCAGGAGAGATAACAATTGTGCCCGCAGATTTAAAAGGAATCAATATCTATTTAATTGGGATGATGGGGTCGGGGAAAAGCACCGTTGGCCGATTATTAGCCAAGCAATTAGAGTATAAATTCATGGATACCGATGACCTAATTAGCAAAACAACTAATCAGTCTATTACTGATATCTTTGCCACGGAAGGAGAAGCGGCTTTTAGGGATTTAGAGTCTAAAGTTTTATCGGAAATTTGTGCCTATAAAAAATTTGTAGTGGCGACGGGAGGAGGAATTATTCTTAAACAAATGAATTGGAGTTATCTCAGACACGGGATTATTATTTGGCTTAATGTTCCGGTTGAAGAACTCTATAACCGTTTAAAAGAAGATCAAACCCGACCCTTATTACAACATCCCGACCCATTACAACAATTACAAACTATATTAGAAAAACGTCAATCTCTGTACGCTCAAGCCGATCTCGAAATTAAAATTAATCCGGGGGGTGTCCCTCAACAAGTTGTCACCCAAATCTTAGAAAAAATTCCCACTATTTTAAAACCTCAATCCCATGGTTTAAATTAATTTGAGACTGATAACTGATACAGACGCGCCATGACAGAGACGCGCCATGGCACGTCTCTACAGATATAGCTCATTCCCTGTTCCCTGTTCCCTGTTCCCTGTTCCCTGTTCCCTGATTTATGAATTATCGCAATCCTGCTCCTACCGTTGATATTATTATTGAATTAAGCGATCGCCCAGCCAGACCGATTGTATTAATTGAACGCAAAAATCCGCCCTTTGGATGGGCAATTCCTGGGGGATTTGTGGATTATGGAGAATCCGTCGAAACCGCCGCCATTCGGGAAGCCAAAGAAGAAACGGGATTAGATATCGAATTAATTGAACAATTTTATGTGTATTCCGATCCCAGTCGAGATCCCCGTCAACATACCCTGAGTGTGGTTTTTTTAGCCACGGCGATCGGTGAGCCCCAAGCCGCCGATGATGCGAAACATTTAGAACTTTTTGAACCCTGGAGAATCCCGCAAAACCTCTGTTTTGATCATGATCGGATTCTCAAAGATTACTGGCGTTATCGCCATTACAAAATTAGACCGCCACTGAGTTAATCAGTAACGGTCTAATTCTTTAGGATGCCAGGAGGGAGACTTGAACTCCCGACACGAGGATTTTCAGTCCTCTGCTCTACCGACTGAGCTATCCCGGCTCGTTTTCACTTTTACTAATCTAGCAAATATAATCGAGTTTGGCAACCCCTGGCGGAGAAATTTTTTCTAATCGGAATTGAGCATAGTATTTTATTGTAGGGGTTTAGTCTCCAAACCCTTTGATTAATTGACTTTGGAGATTCGGCCCTCGGGGTTGGGTTCACAAATCTTATTAGGAAGCACAACGATGAAGCACAAGAAACCCCCCGCAGAACTCCTTGGGGTTGGCTTAATTTGGCTGGTGGTGGCGGTGAGTGATCGCCTATGGTTTAGGATGGATCGGTCTGTTCCGGCTTGGGATCAGGCGGATTATCTGAATGAGGCGTTAAATTATTGGCAAGTTTGGCAACAACCCCAATGGTTTTCCGGGGACTGGTGGACTCAGATGTGGATGATGTCCCCTAAAATTCCGCCGTTGACCTATTTATTAACTATTCCCTTTCAGAATATATTAGGCACTGGATCGGATAAAACTAATGCAGTTCATCTATTATTTAGTGCTATTTTATTCGGTGCAGTTTACGGTTTAGGAACCCTATTATTTAACCGTTCTGTGGGATTTTGGGCGACGGCTATCTGTGCAATTTTACCCGGACTTTATCACCATCGGTTACAATTTCTGCTCGATTATCCGTTAACCGCTATGGTGACATTAAGTTTCTATAGTTTGACTTTATGGTGGGTTTCTGATCTTGATAATTCCGATAAAAAACTAACTAATTCTTGGCGGTGGTCTATCCTATTTGGGATAACTTTTGGATTGGCTATTTTTATCAAACAAACGGCTCTTTTTTTCTTGTTTACTCCCCTATTATGGGTGACAATAGGAATTTTAAAAAAACGTCAATGGAATAGATTTTTACAATTATTTGTAGCATTATTATTATCAACAGCAATTATTTTTCCTTGGGCGAGAACCAATTGGTTATTAATGTTAACTTCAGGAAAACGAGCCACTCTTGATTCTGCGATCGCTGAAGGTGATCCGGCTTTAAATACTTTAGATGCTTGGACATATTATTTTAAATTACTTCCCGCCCATGTTTCTTTCCCCCTATTAATTATTCCGATTATTGGTCTTTTATTCTATATTATTAAACATTATTCTTTGTCTTGGGATCAACACTATCATCCTTTTTATCATTTCTCAAAATTACAATTAAACTGGATATCCTTAAAATGGTTAGGGATATTTTGGTGGGGAGGATATTTTATTTCTTCGTTAAATATTAATAAGGATTTTCGTTATACCTTGCCCTTACTCCCAGTTTTAGCAATTGTTTTAGCCTATTTTTTAACCTTATTTCCTCAAGGTTGGGGCCGACAAATTCGGTGGGGAACTTTGGGTTTAGGGATAATATTAATGATGTTTAATTTATGGCCGATTGGGAATTATCCGGTTAGACAGATCATGAGAACTTTAAACCCAGGAAATCAACATCATGTTTATTTAGGAAATCCTTGGCCTCATGAACAAGTAATTAGCGCGATGATTTCATCACAACCCTATTTAAAAAGCAATTTAGGAGTATTACCTTCAACGCCAGAAATTAATCAACATAATTTAAACTATTATGGTTCCTTAGAAGGTTCTCAGGTTCACGGGAGACAGGTGGGAACGAATAAAAAGAATGTTTTACAGGATGTGCGATCAATGTCTTGGTTTGTGACTAAAACCGGACAACAGGGCTCAGTAGATCGGGTTCAGGATGCTCAAGAAATGACCATGCAAACCTTAGAAACCAGTCCCGAATTTAAGCTAAATAAACAATGGCTATTACCCGATAATAGTTTTTTAAATTTATATGAAAGAATAATTCCCTTTGTAGAAGTTTTACCTCTAAAAGAATCGATTCCCAAAATAGAGTTAGAAAGGGTTTTAATTCCGTCTCAAGCTCCTCCTGGGGTTCCGGTTCCAGTTACTTATCAATGGCGAGGATCGTTACAGGAATTGCAGCAGGGAATTGTGATTTTAAATTGGAAGTTGACTAACCCTAACCCTAAAGGTTTATCGGTTTTGATTCATGATCATGGGATAGGAATGGGACAATTATATGGGGATGCACCGGATCAAAGTTATCAAGTTACAGAACGAATGGCAATGCTTCCCTTGGTTAATCTGATCCCGGGAAATTATCAATTAGAAGCTACTTATTTGAACCGAGAAACGGGGGAAAGCTACAATATTAAGACCCCTGATGTTAGCTTAAAAATTGATCCTAAAGCTCCTCCTGTTGTCGCCCCAGAGTTGGATTTAGTGACGCAGTTAAGATTATTAATTGTGAATTTACCCGCAGGAATTAAGGGGTTAGATCCGATTTTTGCTCAGGTGGGAAGAATTAACCAATATGATCCGACTCAAGATTATACTATTCAAGCGGAAAAAGCCTTAGAATATCGGTTAAAACAGGAACCAAATCGATTAGATTTTGCTTATAATTTGGCTTTGGCTAATGTTTTACAACAGGATGCTGAAGGTGCGATCGCAGCCTTAAAAATAGTCACTCAACTTGATAGTCAAAACCCGAATGCTCATGCCTATTTAGGGTTTGTTTATCTGTATAATTTACAAGCAAAATTAGCAGAACAAGCCTTAAAACCAGCGTTAGAGTTAAACCCCAATCAACCTGAATTTAAGATTTTAGCGGGGGTTTCTCAACTCCTACAGGGGAATTTTATTCAAGCTTGGCAGAATTTACAAGTCTTGAATAAAATTAATAGTTAGGTAGAGATTGATCAGGAGATAATTAATTCCTAATCTAATATAGCCCCGCGTTCTTTGAGGTTCAGTTTAGCTTCGGGAGAAAGTCCGACTACAGCGACAAATTTAGCATTTTCGACAATAGTGTCGGTGAGATAAATTCCACTTAAATTAGAACCGCTTAAATCCGCATTACTTAAATTAGCGCGGGTTAAATTAGCTCCAATTAAGTTAGTTTCTTTCAAGTCTGCATAACGTAAATCCCTTTCAATTGCTCCTTGGGTGACAATTTCTTGAACCAGTCGCCATTTGTCACTCAGTTGGGTGGTTTCATCAATTAAGGTTCCACTTAAATTTGCCCCCCTGAGATCGGCTCCTAAAAGGTTAGCACTTTTGAGATCAGCCCCAATTAAATTAACTCCAGTCAGATTAGAGTTGGTCAAAACTGCCCGGGTCAAATTAGCATTAATTAATTTAACATTAGTTAGATTAGCCCCGGTTAAATTTGCCCCAATTAATTTAGTATAAATTAAGTTGGCTCCACTTAAATAGGTATTAATTAAATGGGTGCGGTTGAGATAAGCACCAACTAATTTAGCTCCATTCAGATAGGCGCGGCTCAGATCCGAACCACTTAAATCAGCACCACTTAAATTAGCATTAATTAGGTTAACTCCGGTCAAATCGGCTTCGCTTAAATCCGCTTCTTGCAAGTCGGCATTAATCAGATTTGCTCCACTTAAATCGACACTACTTAAATCAACGCCATTGAGTTGAATCCCAATTAAGATAGCGCCTCGAAAATCCCTTTCCCCGTAGGTATATTTTTCTAGTAATTGTTTAATATCCATTGTTTAATGTTTAATCTAATTCTTGTTACCCTGACTCGACAATAAATTGGCTATTGATGAACAAAGATATCGGGGGTAAAATCTATAATTTATTCCGATTCCGACGAGCAGAACGTAATAATTTCACCCGATAAGGATCAGCATCAGTACGCCAGTAGACACGATAACCCCTGATTTCTGCACAATGGTCTTCTAAACATTTTAACCAACCCAGGCGCGTTTGAATCAATCCAAAGTTATCGAACAGTCCCCATTTTTCCTCTTGGTCAGAGAGTTTTACCAACTGTTGATGGTGGGGATAGTCTGGGGTAACTAAGGTGTGTTTGCGATGCAAAATTGGCGGGTTGGGGCCATCATAGGTTTGATAGCTAACATGAAGATCCCGCAGGTCAATTTGCATACAGTTACTCAGGGTCGGATGGGTTTCCAGATCAAAATCGGGGGAAAATAAATAGGAAATTTTGGGAGTTTTGATATGAAACTTAATTAAGTTTGCCCCTTCAGGACGACCCAGGGTTTGACTAGCACATCCTTCATAGAGTCGCAGTAATGGAGAGAGTTTTTCCAGTGCGCAAATATGAATCCAGAGGGAATTGGCTCGTTTTTGACCTACTTCACTGTTTTGGCAATGGTTGGCAATAATTTTAGGATCACCCAGAGTATATAACATTAAATCTGCTAAATCACAAGATTTTCTATAACTACCGAATAAACCTTTTATATCATTTTTCATTGCTTCTGAAAGTTGAAACAGTTTCGGACGGCGACTAAATCGACTTAAGGCAATATAAACCAGTAAATCTTGACGGCGTTTATGGGCGATCGCATCCCATTCTTCGGGATTTGTAACTTGTAAAATAATTTGAAATGCTCGTTTCAAACTGCCAAATTCCTGTTGAAGTTGTTCGGCTTCTGGAAGTTCGGTTTCCACGGGTAAACGACCGCGATCGCTGATAAATTCAATTAAAGGTTGCAGTAATTCTTGATAATCTTCAAACCGTTTCAAACTTAAACGAATTCGGGGAGATGTTAACCGAGAATGGAAGCGATCGGCTCGAAATTTTTCGGCTTCGCTCTCATCTCGAAACACAATATAAACCCCTAAATCTAAGGGAATTGCATCAACATTTAAGACCTGATCAATATAAACTTTGAGTTCTTCCTGTTGATAATATTTTTGAAAGGTATTGCGACTGGTAATCACCCCATCGCCATAAACCATAATTCCTTTTTCTTGGGCATCTACTAATACTTGGGCTGCAACAATTAAAACTTTTTGAGCTAAATTCCAGGCTTGACTTAAGGCTTCCCGTCGTTCGTTTTGACATTCAATTACATTAATCACATACCCCAAATTCACAATATCGGATTCTATTTGGGGAGTCTGGGGAGAATAATAAGGGTCCCATCCGCTACTTGTATACCCCTGTTCAGCTAACCGTTGAATATCTCCCCCATATCCACAACCATAATCAAAAAAAGTGCTATTTTCTTGAAATACTTCCGCTTCTAGGGCTAAACGCACCGGACGGGATAAATGTTTACGGGGAATGGCGGCGCGATGGCGTTCAATTTTGGGTGAGAAATGTAAGGCATTTTCGGAATTAAATTCGGTTAAATTATTAGTTAGTTCTGAAAGTTTCATCACCCGATGATCATGGATTTCTACCCCGTGTTTATGTAAGTGTTGTTGCCAACCTTTGCGAGTTCCAATGGTTCGGTATAAACGGGTTTCTGAGTTAATAAATTCTTGGCGGGATGAAAGTTTAGGCGTTTCTAATAATCCTAATCGTTCTTCGGTTTTGGTGAGTTGTTTAAACTTTTGGTAATTGGGATAATTTGTAGTAACAAAGGTTTCTTTTCTGTGTAAAATCGGAGGATTATCACTATTAGAATAATCCATAATATTTACCTGTCCGGTTTTAACATTGACTTGAAAACTCGCTGTTAAGGCAGGATGGGGATCTTGATCAAAATCAGGATAAAACAAATAAGAAATTAATGATTGATTGGTATGAAATTTAATCAGAGTAAAGGGTTTTAAGGAAGGCAAATAAAAACGACTTAATTGTTCGTATATTCTTAATACAATATTTAACTCGCATAAAGCTGAACGATGAATATATAAAGCGTTGGGTAATTTTTTGCCTAGGGGACTTTGTTGGCAATATTGAGTGATAATATTCAGATTTTCAACGGTTATTAATAATTGATTAATTAAAATACAGGTCTGTTGATAACTGCCAAAATAGTTAGCAATTTCTTGTTGAATTTGTGGAGAAAAATCCTGAAAAGATTTCAGACGGGGGGGAACTTGTCTTTGTAGAGCTTGTACCGCTAGAAACACCAGTAAATCATCCCCAACGGACAAATCACAGTTGGGAAAATTCTGTTGAGTTAAAACCTCAGAGGTGGTAAGGGCTTCCCAAGAGTAACTCTGGGGAGGAAAAACAAGATGATGACTATGACTCATTCATCTGACCCCCATGAAAACGTGGCAGTTTGTTCTGATTTTAAAGCAAGAAACAGGAATTAAGAATTAAGAATCATAAAGTTTAACTAAAGAAGTTGTCAACTATGACTAGCGAATCCCTGTTTCCCCATGAATCTCCCTATCTGACAATCCCAAAACAAGAAAACTCAATCATCCAACGCCGTCGCCGTCACAAAGCAGTCATTTTATTATTATTAATCGGTAGTTTTTTTTGCAGTTTAGGAATTAAACTGGTACAGTTACAATTTGTCGAGGGAGAATATAATCGTATTCGGGCAGAAAATAACCGTTTACGCCTGATTTCTGTCCCGGCTAAACGGGGTCAAATTTTGGATCGAAAGGGGAATTTATTAGCGGGAAGTCAACTCTCTCGTTTTGTATATTTATGGCCGCAAGAACAGTCTCCTGAACAATGGAAAATCACGGCGGAACAACTCCATACTATTTTAAATGTTCCCGCTTCTGAGATTCTACAAAAATTAGAAAAAACCGGATATCGCTCTCGAATTCCCGTGAGAGTCAGTCCTAATCTTTCCCCTGAAATGTTTATTGGTTTAGCCGAAAAAGTGGAAGATTTACGCGGTGTTGAAGTCAGGGGAGAATCCCGAAGAAGTTATCCCAATGGCAGATTAGCCGCTCATATTTTAGGCTATATTGGTGAGGCGACACCGGAAGAATTAAAAGCAAATCTTGATTATCCGATGGGAATGATGGTGGGAAAAATGGGGGTTGAAAAATTAGTAAATTCCCAAATAGAAGGAGTTTGGGGAAACCGATTAATTGAAGCGAATGCCAAAGGCCAGGAAATTCAAGAGTTAGGACTACAATCTCCTAAACAGGGTAAATCGGTTCAGTTAACCCTAGATTTAGCATTACAAAAAACTGCCGAAAAAGCCTTGGCAAATCGTCGCGGGGCGGTGGTGGTTTTAAATGTCAAAACCGGGGCTATTTTAGCCTTGGCTAGTGGGCCGACATTTGATCCCAATTTATTTACAAATCAAGTTACAGATAAGGACTGGAAAAAGCTACAAAGCACTGAACAACCTTTATTAAATCGAGCGTTGCAAGGTTATCCCCCCGGCAGTACCTTTAAGATTGTCACCACGACGGCCGGAATTGAATCGGGGAATTTTTCCATTACTTCTAAAATCTCGACTGCTACATCAATTAAAATTGGGGGAATTTCCTTTTATGAACATGGAAAGGGTTATGGTATCATTGGATTTAGGGAGGCTTTAGCATTTAGTAGTAATACATTTTTCTATCAAGTTGGGGTAAAATCGGGGCCGGAAAATATTTCTAAATGGGGCAAAGAATTAGGCATTGCCGGGACAATTAATTTAGATTTATTGGGGTTAGATGGGGCAAATCAAGGGCAAATTCCTACTCCTAAAGAGAAGGAAAAATTATATGATGAACCTTGGTATATTGGGGATACGGTGACGATGGCAATTGGTCAGGGTTTAGTCTTAGTGACGCCCTTAGAATTAGCTGTGATGGTTTCTACAGTGGCTAATAGTGGTTGGCGAGTTCAACCCCATTTATTAACATCTCAAACTAATACAATCCAAACAAAACCGATTAAAACCAAAATTTCTGCATCAACTTTAAATCTGATTCGGGCTGGATTAATTGATGTGGTGAAAAAAGGAACGGGACGCAGTTTAAATGATGGTTCAATTCCTTTAACTGGAGGAAAAACAGGAACCGTTGAAATGCCTGGACACCCTGATAATGCCATGTATGTGGGGTTTGGGCCTGCCAATAAACCAGAAATTGCGATCGCTGTTTTGGTCGAAGCCGGAGGATATGGGGCGGTTTCTGCGGCTCCAATTGCTCAAGACATTTTCAAAACCTATTTTAGTAAATAAGTTTTTTCAGTTATCAGTTATCAGTTAAAATAAGGCAGTGTAATGGGTAAATGACCTAAAAACTGATAACTAACAACTGATAACTGATCACTGATGACTGATTTACACTTATGCCTTTAAAAAGACGTCAATTTCTGTTACTAGCCAGTTTGAGTGCTGCTAGTTTTATCGGATTAGGAACGACTAGAAAAATTTTGACCGCCTCTGAGAGTTCCCATCTAAAAATCCCCCAAGACAAAGGCTATGATATGGCATCTATTCCTAATGGGAAACCCCTATTTCGTTTTGTTGCGATTGGAGATGCGGGAACCGGAGAAACAGGACAATATGAAGTCGCAAAGGCGATGGTTCGCTATCATCAAGATCATCCTTTTCAAGTTGTTACTTTACTCGGAGATAATATATATACTAATGGTGAAATTGAAAAAATTAATACGGTTTTTGAGAAACCATATCAACCTTTACTGGAAAAAGGGGTTAAATTTTATGCCTGTTTAGGAAACCATGATATCAGAACAGAAAATGGTAATCGACAGGTAACGTATCCTTTATTTAATATGCAGGGTCGTTACTATACATTTGAATATGATCCGGTACAATTTTTTGTTTTAGATGCGAATAATAATGCCGATTGGGAAAAACAAATACCTTGGTTAGAAGACCAACTGAAACGGAGTCAAACCCCTTGGAAAATTGTTTATAGTCATTTTCCGATCTATTCTTCTGGATTGTATGGAGTCAACCCAGAATTAATTAATCGCTTAACTCCTTTATTTAAAAAATATGGGGTGCAACTTTATATGAATGGTCATGAACATAATTATGAACGTACTAAACCTATTGATGGTACAACTTATTTGATCAGTGGTAATGGGGGGGCAAGTATTCGACCTGTAGAACCTTCCGAGTTGACCGAAAATGCCGCCTCAACCCTTGGATTTACTGCCATTGAGGTTTATGCTGATCAGATGTTTATTCAGGCAATTGATACTAACAATCAAGTGTTTGATCAGGCAATTATTCGTTTATAAGCAATAGTAAACACTAATCAGTCATCAGTTTATTACCCATTCGTAATTCGTAATTCGTAATTCGTAATTCGTAATTCATAATTCATAATTACCTATTTATCAATAACCAGCAAGGCTAAAATTTTATCAAACTCAAAGTTATAGACTAAAGTGGTTATAGCTTCGGTTAAAACCATATTTTCAGGGGGGATTTGTTTGACTAAAATTAGAATGCCACTATCACTACATTGGGAAGCATATTCATGGAGTTGTTTGATCCATTTAGGTGGCATTTTTCCTAGGTGTAACTTGATGTCTTCCGTCGGTAAAGTTGCTGATTTTTGTGAATTTCTAAGTTCCCTATTTTCTCCCTCTTGATAAATATATTCCAGTTTGAGATATTGCTTAACTTTTTCTAAAAGTTGTTCCCTTTGGAATGGTTTGCGAATAAAATCGTCACAGCCAGCTTCCAAAAGCATCGCCCTATCTTCTTCAAAAGCACTAGCCGTCAGCGCAATAATTACGGTATTGTGGGCGAGGAAATCGGCTTTAATTATTTGGGTGGCTTTTAATCCATTCATCACAGGCATCCGCATATCCATAAAAATTAAATCGGGTTTCCAAGTTTGGCAAAGTTCGACCGATTGGAGACCATTTTCTGCTTCCTTGACCTGAAAACCTACGCCATTAAGAATTTCTGATAGCAGTAAGCGACTTTCTAAAACATCATCAACAGCCAATATTTTATAGCTGGGTTGTTGGGGTGCTAAACGAAGGATAGGGGGGTGAAAAACTGAAGAATGAAGGATTGTAGATTCCACCCGTTGCACTAATATTTCAAAGGTAAAAATTGTTCCTTGATTGACAACACTTTGTACCGTAATATCTCCCCCCATCAATTGAATAAATTTACGGCTAATGGCTAAACCCAATCCGGTTCCTTCATGATGTTTGCGCCCCGTTTCTGTTTGGGCAAAGGCTTGAAATAAATGGCTGATTTCTTCTGGGGAAATCCCTAAACCGGTATCTTCTATCTCAAAAATTATCATCAATTGATCAGATGTATTTTCGGGTTTTAATTGAGCCCGCAGGGTCACAGAACCTATTTGAGTAAATTTGAGGGCATTGCCTAAAATATTGAGTAAAACTTGACGTAATTTTCCCTCGTCGGTGCGGACAAACTGAGGAATCTCAGGGGAAATTTCAAAAAGTAGATTTAATCCTTTTTTTACCGATTGAATTTGTAGAATATTTTGTAAGTTATTGAGAAAAGAAATAAGATTAAAGTCAGTTTTATTTAAGGTGACTCTACCCGCTTCAATTTTAGACATTTCTAAAATATCATTAATTAATTCTAAAAGATGACTCCCCGCCCGGTTAATAATTTCTACATAACGTTGATAGTCTGGTTTGAGAGATAAATCATGATTCATTAATTGGGCAAAACCTAAAATCGCATTCAGGGGCGTTCTTAATTCATGGCTCATATTCGCCAGAAATTCACTTTTAGCTCGGTTAGCAATATCAGCAGCATTCACGGCTTTCTGTAGGGCTGCTTCTGCTTTTTTACGCTCGATAATTTCAGCTTTGGCTTGTTCAAATAGAGTGGATTGTTGCACCGCGATCGCTAACTGAATACTAATGTGTTGAATTGATTCAATTTCTGACTGATGCCACTTTCTCGGCTTTTGGCAATGGTGGGCGATCAGAAATCCCCAAAGGCTTGAATCTTTGACAATAGGAACTAATAGTTTAGCCTGAACTTTTAACAAGCGTAAAATGTTGTTTAAATCCGGTGTGATTGTGGCTTGATTAATGTCTTCAATTAAAAAGAATTTTTCTTGATAATCATCATATTGAAACTCACCTATAAACATTTCTTCGGGAAAAATTTGACCTTTAACACTTGGCCATCCCGGTTCCACTGATTCCGTAATCGCGCTGCGATTTCCATTCGGTAAAACTTGGTAAATTAACACCCGATCAACAGATAAAAACCGTCGCACTTCTTCAACAGCCGTAGTCAAAATATCTTCTAAATTTAGAGAAGATCGAATCCGTTCTTGAATAATATTCTCCGCTTTAAGTAAGGAATTTTGTTGAGTTAAGGCTTGAGAAAGTTTCCATATTTTTAGCTGATTTTCAACTCTTGTAGCTAATTCTTCTAACTCAAAAGGTTTAGTAATATAGTCATTACCTCCAACGGAAAAAGCCTTAACTTTATCAAAAGTTTGGTCTTTGGCACTAATAAAAATAATGGGGATTTGACGAGTTTTTTCATGACTTTTTAATTGGGAGCAAACTTCATATCCATCCGGTGCAGGCATCATAATATCAAGTAAAATCAGATCCGGGGGGTCTTCTAAAGCGGATTTAATTGCAAAGTTGCCATCCCTGGAAAGTCGGACATTATAGCCCCGACTACTTAAAAACGTATCTAATAAACGCAAATTATCGACCGTATCATCTACTACTAAGATATTGGCGCTTTGTTCCCCGTTAAAAATACTCATTTTCGCATTTATTTTTGTACTTTGGCTGATTGAATTAAATCCCATAGTGTGGAATGGTCAAAATCATCAACAAACCTCTGTATCGCTTCGGATAAAACGGGGTCGTTGGCACTAATCTCTTTTGAAATGGACTCGATTAAACTGGTATTGAGGCGGATTACAGCCTGCTCTAATTGATTGATTAACTCAGGGGTCAAAGCCCCTAAACGGGTTAATAGGGACACTGACAAAATTTCGGGATTAGGATTGATAGAATTTGAGGTTTCCTCTAATGGTAACTCCCCTCCACTATAACCCATTTTAACGTCAATTTGTCCAGAGATAGCTGCAAAAATATCTGCTTCTGAAAAAGGTTTACTGATCAGATAATCATAGCCCATTGCTCGATTTTGATCGGAGTCTGGATCAAAAAGACTGGCAGTAATCGCAATAATTTTAACGGGTTTAAAGGGTTCTAATTCTGCTTTTTCTCGCTCTTTTTCTCGAATTTTCTGGGTGACTTTATCTCCTTTTTGGGTCAGCATTTGTACATCAATTAAAATTAAATCAGGTTGCCAAGTTTCCCAGGTTTGAATCCCCTCGATCTCGTTGCTTGCTTCCCTAATATCTAAATTCAAAGGTTGCAGGAGTTCAATCAGCAAAAGTCGGGTATCGGGATGATTGTCAATAATTAAAATTTTATGGTTTTGGGCATCGGGTTCTAAGGCAATCACTTGACTATTATTTTCTGAGTTTTCTAAATCAGACCCCGCCATGGATTGATAAGGAATATTAACCTTAAAAATTGTTCCTGTTCCTACTTCACTTTCCACGTTGATTTTTCCTCCCATCAGTTGAATAAAATGATGACTAATTGCTAATCCTAAGCCCGTTCCTCCTTGCACTTGCTGTCCAGCTTTTGTTTGAATAAAAGGTTGAAAAACTTTTTCCAAGTCATCCGAAAAAATCCCACATCCTTGGTCTTCAACTTCAAACTCAAGGGAATTTTGAGGGTTTATTAGTTTGAGTTTAGCGCGCAAACTAATCCGACCAAACGAGGTAAACTTAAAGGCATTACTGAGTAAATTAATTAAGACTTGACGTAACTTAATCTCATCATAAAATACCGTCTCTGGAAGATCGGAACCGTACTCCAAAACAAAATCCAATCTTTTTTCCCGCGCCTTTAAATCAAACATCTCTTTTAAATTTTTCAGAAAGTTAAAGAGGTTGAAATTCAGGGGATTTAGGGTAGTAAATCCCGATTCAATTTTAGCCATATCCAAGACATCACTAATTAATGCTAATAGATGTTCGGCACTACGATGAATAATCTGAATCTTTTCTCGGTGTTCTGAGCTTAAATCCGAACTTTTTAGCAGCACTTGAGTAAAACCAAGAATGGCATTCAACGGCGATCGCAATTCATGACTCATATTTGCCAAAAAGGTACTTTTAGAGTCGGCGGCGGCTTCTGCTTTTTGTTTGGCGATCACTAATTCAGCCGTGCGTTCTGACACTTTGGTTTCCAAAGTTCGATTAGATTCTGCTAAATTTGCATAAAGTTTAGCATTTTCAATGGCGATCGCAGCCTGGGTTGATAAAAGTTTTAATATTTCTAAACGATCTCGGGTAAATGCACCCATCGCCAGATTATTTTCTAAATACATAATACTGGTTAGTCGTCCTTGATTAATCAACGGTAAACAGAGAATCGATTTAGACTGTTTCGCCCTAATATAAGGATCACTGATAAATTTTCCTTCGCAACTCGCATTTTTTAAAACAACGGTTTCTCCTGTATTAATAACATAGTTAATAATGGAATGAGCCACCAAAAAACTTTGATCGACTGAAATAGATTGTAATACCTTAATTGCTTTAGAATCGGCTGAACCTTCGGCTTCAATCAACCATTGATTTTCGGTTTTTACAATTAAATATCCCAGTTGCGCCCCAGCATTTTCAATCAAAATTTTCATTAAAATGGTAAGCAATTTATCGATTAAAATTTCACCCGAAATCGCCTGGGATGCTTTAATCACCGCAGCTAAATCTAATACTTTATCCGATTGGGTTCCCGTTGTGGATTGAGAATTGATATTCAGGGTATGATGAATATTTGTGATTGTGGATAAAGAGGAAATTAACTGGGGATATTTAGTTTCTAAATCGTCAACTTTTGCCTTAGCTCCCCAACGCTTGTAAAGATAGTGGGCTTCTTTCATATAAGTTTGAGCAATTTTTAACCGACCGCGCCCTAAATAAAACTCAGCCGCTAATTCATAGGCTAATGCTTCTTCTTGAATAAATTTATTTTCTGCCGCCCTATGAATGGCTTTTTCATAATAGTCTTCTGCTTCTAGGATTTTTCCCATAACCCGGGATTTTTCTGCCTCGACTAAGTAAAACTTATTCAGGAAATTTGCTGGGGCATGATCAGCCCATTTTTGCATTTTATTTTGATTTTGATTAACTCGATTAATCCAAAGTTCGGTTTCAGAACTTACTGCTGAAGTTAATAATCTTAAATGCACCAAAGAATCATAAAAATAGAAAATAGGAACGACGATCATTCCCATCACACCCTCTAAATGTTGTTCTGCAAGAATAGCATTATCTTGAGCTTGATTATCCTGACCAAATAGATAGGATAAAATCAGTTTATTCAGGTAAAAAAAGTTGATTTGAACTCGATCACTGCTGGAAATAGCCCTGGGAAGTGATAGTTTTTCGTTATAAATATTACCCGTTAACTGTGTGGGATTTTCCGATTCTCCTAACAAGTTTTGAATAGCTTGCCAAAATATGGCAATCCAATTCACGGCGGCTTCTTGTGTTTGGCTAATGGCTTCACTATAACTTGCCATTTCTTGTTCAATATCTCTTAATTCATGACCGACAAAATAGGGACTTACACAAACCCAAAATCCACAGTAACTAGAAAACTCTAATTCTCCATTTTCTAATCCACTATAATAGCCTTCAATAGCAATTGATCGGATTTTCTGACAATGATCTTTCCAAGCAATAATATGACCTGCTAAAGCATCATCTACTTTTGCCTTAATTTTTTGGGCGTTTAGTTTTTTAACTAAATTGGAAGCTAAGATCCCAAATTGATAACCAGACTCAATATCTTCGATAACTCCACATAAAAGAGCACCATAACAGGCATAACCCATGGCGGATTCCGTGGTATTGCCATATTGGATTGATAAATTAATCTGTGATGTAGTTACTAACAAGAATAACTCAGGATCGGAAATATAGGCTGAGGCGGTTATACTTGAAAGAATATACATCGCTGCTAAGGCTTGAGAATCCACCATCAGAGGCAGATTAATTAAATCTTTGATTTGATATTCATTCAAGAGTAAAGCAGTCTGTTTTAAGCTATTATTAATATCTGAATGATTGGGTTTTTCAGGTAAGCTGATTCTCAATATTTTTAGTGCTTCTAAGCCAATTTTAATCGCGGCTTTGAGGTCTCCTTGAGACACCAATGCTTGAATTTTAGCATCATAAACTTTTACTGTGTCCAGGGCATTTTTAGCCTGATTTAAAATAATATTTCCCCAGGTTTCCATTTCCTGAAAGTCACCCTTGAGATAGGCGACTTCTATGGCCGCTTGATGCAATGCTAAAGTTAAGGGATATGCCGTTTGCCAACTGGTTTGATCGAGGAAGTTTAGCCCTTGATTAAAATATTCGGCCGCGGCTTCATAGGCATTGGCAGATTTGGCTTTTTTACCCGCGATTAAATTCAGTTTTGCGATCGCATTTTCGTCTATTTTTTGTCCTAAAACTGATGCTATATTCTGCCTATTTACCAAACCCAAATTTAAGTGATCAACAATTTCAAAAACTTCCTCAGACAGTATTTCTGGCTGAATATTTTCTAATAATAGACAACCGATTTGTAAATGAATTTCTTGTTTTTGAATAGGGTCAATTAAAGCATAAGCCGCTTGTTGTACCCGGTCATGGGAAAATTTATAATCTTGGATTAAGAGTTGATCATCTAACTCCGAATTAGTTAAGATTAATCCAGATTCTAAGGCAAAACTTAACTCTTTGTAAACTTTAGACGCAGAGCTTTTACTAATGATAGTCAGAGTATTTAAGTCAAAAAAAGCTCCTATACAAGCTGCAAATTGCAAGGTTTCTTGAGTTAATTCTGGAAGTTTTTTAATTTTATTAATCATCAAATTTACAACATTATCTGTAATATTTTGATCTTCAATTTTGTCAATATCCCAGTGCCAAAAACCTTTTGATCTTTTGCCATAAGTAAAACTTAATAGATTTTCACTGTGGAGCATTTTGAGAAATTCATTCATAAAAAAAGGATTTCCCTCGGTTTTTTTCAGGACTAATTCTGCCAAGGATTTTACAGATACAATGTCACCGTATAAAGTATCCGCAATTAGTTGACTCACTGCTTCTAAAGTTAGGGGTTTTAAATGAATATAATTAATTTTTAATTCCGCCTGATTCAGTTGATTAATCATTAGCATCAAGGAATGAGTTGGATGGATTTCGTTATCTCGATAAGCCCCAATGATTAATAAGTTTTGAATATTGCCATCCGTTAGAATGAGTTCAATTAATTTCAGACTAGCCCCATCTGTCCACTGCAAATCATCCAGAAAAATCACTAAAGGATTATCTTTTGTACAGAGGGCTTGAATAAAATTTTTAAAAACAAAATTAAACCGATTTTGAGATTCTTGTAACCCGATTTCAGCTACCGGAGACTGCTTGCCAATGATTAATTCTACATCGGGAATTACATCAATAATCACCTGTCCATTAATTCCCAATACAGTTAATAATTTTTCGCGCCATTGATTAAGTTGTTCGGAACTTTCACTTAATAGTTGTTTAACTAATTCTTTAAAGGCATTGACAACAGCAAAATAGGGAATATTTCGCTGAAGTTGATCAAATTTCCCTGAAATAAAATAACCTTTTTTTTCCGTAATGGGTTGATAAATTTCCTGAACTAAAGATGATTTACCAATCCCGGCATAACCTGTAACTAAAATCATCTCAATTTTATGATTTTCTGTTTCTCCTTTCCTGATTTTTTGCTGTTCCGAAGATGTGACACGGGCAAAGGCAGTTAGGAGTTGATGCACTTCGGTTTCCCGTCCATAAAGCCTTTGGGAAACTTGAAATTTATCCGTAATATCTTGAGTAGCTAAGGGAAAATTCTGGATAATTTTATCTGTTTGTAACTGGTTTAAACAGTATTCTAAATCCGCTTGAATTCCCAAGGTACTTTGATATCGATTCCCAGCTATTTTTTCCATTAATTTCATCACAATTTTTGATAAAACCATCGGAATTGTGGGCTGAATTTCATGGGGCGGAATCGGTTGTTTCGCAATATGACAATGGACTAACTCTAAAGAATCTTGGGTTTCAAATGGTAAGTGTCCGGTCAAGAGTTCATAAAAAGTTACTCCCAAAGAATAAAAATCGGTGCGATAATCTAAGGAGCAGTTCATTCGTCCGGTTTGTTCTGGGGAGATATAAGCTAAAGTCCCTTCCAGAAGATTGGGATTTTTCAGGATGGGATTTTCACGGGTGAAGGTTGTGGAAATTCCAAAATCAATAATTTTTAGTTTTTCTCCCTTGGGGTTAAATACAATATTGGCAGGATTAATATCTTTATGAATAACCCCAGAAGCATGAATTTCTCCCAGGATTTTAGTGAGTTTAATGGCAATTTTTAGAAATTGATCAGTAGAAAAAATATATTGTTTTTCAGGAGTAGAATGATTCTGAATAAATTGATTTAGGGAGGATGCACCAAAATCCTCCAAAATAATCATAAATCTTCTTTGATAAGTTTCTAAACTATAGACTTTAATCACCCCATCTATATTCAGATTTTGGGTGATTTGATATTCTTGCTTATAGCGGGTCAGTTCACTAGAAGTGGGATAATCTTCTTTGAGGACTTTGAGAATTATAGGTTGATGATCTTCTTGACGAATTCCTCGATAGACCACTGAATTACCACTTTGATAAATTTGCTCAATAATTTGATAGTTAGAAATTGGGGTATTCATCTCTTATTGTTGGGCAATTTTATATTTTAGCCAGTATTTCCAGTATGCCAAAGGCTATAGATACTGGTACGGTATGAGCCCCATTCGACTCCGCTCATGACAGGCCCTTCGACTATGCTCAGGAGAGCCTTCGACTTCACTCAGGAGAGCGTTTACAATTTAGATGTTTGACGGCTTAATAACTTATTATAACTCTAATTGATAGAATAAATAAATATTTTAATTTGAAATCAAAATATTGACTAAAATTTCAATTTGAACTAAAATTAAATATGTTAATAAAATTTAAAGGAATTACTGCTCTGTGACGGCGAAAAAAAATCCCCTGGTTAAACCTTTTTTGAAATGGGCAGGAGGCAAACGGCAATTATTACCTGAAATCCTAAAATATATTCCTAAAAATATTGCTAAGACTACATATTTTGAACCCTTTTTGGGGGGAGGTGCACTTTTATTTGAGTTACAGCCTAAAAAAGCAATTGTTAATGATAGTAATGGCGAATTAATTAATTGTTATCGAGTGATTCAAGATCAGGTTGAAGAACTCATCGAGATTTTAAAAGATCACAAAGCCAGAAATTCAAAAGAATACTATGATTATCTTCGTGAAAGAGATCGTTTTAAAAAAGACTATCTTAAATTCTCTGAAGCCGAAAAAGCAGCTAGAATTATTTATTTAAACAAAACTTGTTACAATGGATTATTTAGAGTGAACTCTAAAGGACAGTTTAATGTTCCTTTTGGTCGTTATAAAAATCCCAATATATTAGACGAGGCTGTATTAAGAGGAGTTAATGATTATTTGAATCAAAATACAGTAACTTTTTTAAATATTGATTTTGCTGAAGCCGTTGAAGATGCAAAAAAAGGCGATTTTATCTATTTTGATCCTCCCTATGATCCCGTTTCTAATACCGCTTCTTTCACCGGATATGATGTTAATGGATTTAATCAGAATGAACAAAGACGTTTAAAACAAGTTGTTGATGAATTGACAGAAAAAGGATGTAATGTAATGTTGAGTAACTCAGCCACAGATTTTATTTTAGATTTATATAAAGATTATACAACAAAAATCGTTTCTGCAACCCGCAGTATTAATTCTAATGCTCTTAAACGAGGTAAAATTAATGAGGTTTTAGTGTTAAATTATGATCCCAAACATTAAAATACATGAACAACAAAAAACCAGGGAAAAATGATGTTGCTTGGGAAACATTATTCCAACGATATAGCATTTTAGATATTATTGCTAAACAAGGTTATTTTGAAATAGAAGCGACTCAAATTAATGAAGAACGAGAAAGTCGGTTAATGGCTAAGTTTGATCATTCAGTTAATTTACCCCAAATTTTTAAGGATCATAATTTATCCATATTGCCTATTTCTCGTTCAAAATATATTATTGGTTGTTTTGATGCCTACTTGAATGTTGAATATTCTACTGATATAGAACCTATTGATATAGAGTTTCCTTCTTATATAGAAAGTATAGACTCTACCAATCTATATTCAGAAGCATCTGCTATAAGTTGTGCATTTAATACAGGAATTATCGACGACTTATTAGGAGAGAAAACATTTTTTACACTTTCTGGAAGAATGTCCTCTGGTTGCTTTGATTTCAAAATTAAAAATTATTTAAACAATCAAAGTTATGCCATTTCAGTCATTAATAGTCAATGCGAAATAGATGCAGGTTTTGAAAGTGACAACTATTTAATTTTAATCGAAGCCAAAAAATATCAAGTTGATAATTTTATAATTAGACAATTATATTATCCTTATCGATTATGGTCAGAAAAAATAACTAAAAAAGTTGTTCCTGTTTTGATGACTTATTCCAACGACATATTCAGCTTTTTTATTTATGAGTTTCAGAATGAATCTGATTATAACTCCCTTCGCTTAATTGAACAAAAAAATTATATTATCGCACCCGAAGAAATTACACAGCAGGATGTTTCTGATATTTTTGAAACTATCACCTTAATTCCAGAACCTAGTATACCATTCCCCCAAGCAAATAACTTTGAACGGGTCATTGACTTACTATCCCTTTTAGTAGAAAGAGATTTAACGAGAGAGGAAATTACAGAAAATTATCAATTTGATCAGAGACAAACCGGGTATTATACAAATGCAGGTCAATATCTTGGACTTGTAGAAAAATACAAAGCTATTGGTACAGGTGATATAACCTTTCGTTTGACACAGGAAGCTAAAGAAATTTTAAGCAAAAGACAAAAACATAAATATCTTTCTTTAATCAGGAAAATTTTGGAATATCAAGTTTTTTATACAGTATTTCAATTAAATTTATCTAGGGGAAAAATGCCATCAAAAGAAGAAATTTGCGAAATTATTTTGTCTTCTCGTGCTGAACTTAGCAGGAAGACCCCAGGAAGACGCAAATCTACTGTTAGTAATTGGATTTATTGGATTTTTAGGCAGATCCAAGATTAACAAATAATTTTTAAAGGCGTTCTATCTTCATGTTCATGGCTAAAACTAACTAACCTATCTCTATCAATCTTTTACCTTACTATTATTTGCAGGATATCGGCAAAACCGCCAGTACATCTAAATACCACCACCAACGTTGAGGACAAATAAATTGAGCTTTTCGCTTCTCTGTTAAATTAATAAAACGCGATAATTCCTGATAAACAATGTGGGCATTCTCAACTAATTGACGGTCTGCTTTTGTCAATAAAATTTTTTCTTCCTCAGTGAGTTGAGGTTCAATTTCTGTAAGGCGATCGCGCATTTGTAACATTTCTAAATGCTCCGCACCACTAACATCAGGAAACTCAACACTCACGCAATAGTTTTTTAAAAGAGGATTCATATTTCTAACTCCTTAACTGAACCCAGATAGATAAAGGCTGAATTAGATAGATACCCTTCTGGGTCATCGGGAGGAAAAGCAGTTTCTAAAACCCCATCTAAGCCAATCATTACTAACCATAGATGATTCTCCACATTAGCTACCAACGTCGGATAAATCGTTTCTCCATAAGCATAAAGATAAATATTTGCATCTGGATTATTAACCACAAAAGCGATGATCGTATTATATTGTTCAAGGGTCGCATCATCGGGCAAATGACCTAAGCGAACCCTTTTGACTAAATGAGAATCTGCTTTTCCCGGTTTCCAAATGATGAGATCTCTAACTTTTCCAATTGCTTGAAAAACAGCTATTAACAAAACAAAAAATACTCTCCAAAGAGTATGTAGGATAGATTAATTATTTTAAAGGCGGCACCCAGATTTGAACTGGGGGTGGAGATTTTGCAGACCTCTGCCTTACCACTTGGCTATGCCGCCATGACCATGCAGTTATTTAATATAGCACAGGTGTTTCTGAAATAGCAAGTTTTTTTCGCCATTCAGTCACAACCCCTTGCAGGCTGGGGCATACCCAAGGATCGTATTTGGGATAAACGGGCAACCGTCGCACCAATTCCCAGCCATTGGGGGCTAGAATCGTCTGTAAGGTTTGATCCTGATCCTGGGGATAATCGGGGTTCACTTCGTCACGGGGGCTGATTCCGCCGAGATCTCGCGCCCCGGCTTCCAAACAGGCTAATAAAATATCAGGATTGGTAACTAAATTGGGGGGTATTTGTAGGGTAATATCATCAGGTAAAATGGAACGGGCGATCGCTACAACTTCGGGTAATTGTTCTAAATTAAAACTGTTTCTAGGATCGCTTTGTTGACTCCCTAAACTGTGGGGTTGTAAAATCACTTCTTGAATATGCCCCCATCGTTTATGAATAATTGCAATTGCTTTTAGAGTATCTCGCCAGTCTGTCGAGGTTTCTCCAATTCCCAATAATAAACCCGTGGTAAATGGTATTTTTAATTCTCCTGCCCATTGCAACTGTTCTAACCGCATTCCTGGGATTTTACTAGGGGAGTAACGATGAACGTTTTCTAATAATTGTGGATTAATTTGTTCTAACATTAACCCCAGGGAAACATTCACCTGTTTTAATTGTTTCATTTCTGCAAAAGTTAACAGTCCCACATTGGTATGGGGTAAAAATCCTAAAGATATCGCTAATTCGCATAATTCATAAATCCGTTTAAACCAGGCCAAACGTTGAGAACTATGGGGGTGGACTTCTCCACTTAAAATTAAAATTTCAATAATTCCTTGATCTCGTAGGGTTTTTAAGATTTCTTCGGCTGCTGTTAAGGTTAACCAAGGACTTGTACCAATATCGGTTCTAAAGTTACAATAACTACAGCGATTAAAGCAATCATAGGTCGGAACCAGGGTATAGGCTGGACTATAAGTAATTTGTTTGTTGATCATAAATTTAATAGAATCAGAATGATCCCTTTGAATTATAATAGAATCCGTAGAGGTAAATTTGCTCATCCCGAAAAATCATTGATCAAAAGTTGCCGCTATGCTCAATTTCATCCACTGTTAAGCCGTTTGTGCTGTGTGACGCTACGCTTATACAGGATAAAAAACAGTCCAACCCCTATTATTTAACTCCATGTCTGAACAGAATCCAATCTTCAGTTATCCTCAAACTCGTAAATGTGATCAAGTTGATCAGTATCATGGCGTGACCGTTGCTGATCCCTATCGATGGCTAGAGGATTTAGACTCAGAAGAAACCGCTTTATGGGTTGAAGCTCAAAACGCGGTGACATTCGGTTATTTGAATCAAATTTCCGCTAAAGAAACGCTTAAAAAGCGCCTGACTCAACTGTGGGATTATGAAAAATATGGAATTCCATTTAAGCAGGGAAATCGCTATTTTTATTTTAAAAATGATGGACTACAAAATCAAAGTGTTTTGTATGTTTTAGAGTCTTTAGAGGCCGAACCTCAAGTTTTATTAGATCCGAATAGTTTATCTGAAGATGGAACTATTGCCTTATCAGGAATGTCGATTAGTGAAGATGGAAATTTAATGGCCTATGGCTTATCGACTTCCGGTTCTGATTGGCAAGAATGGAAAGTTAGAGATATTAATACCAAAGAAGATTTATCGGATCAGTTAAAATGGGTGAAATTTTCTGGCGCATCTTGGACACATGATCACAAAGGATTTTATTATAGTCGTTATGATCAACCCCAGGAGGGAAAACCCTTAGAAGAAATCAATTATTTTCAAAAACTCTATTACCATCGGTTAGGAACAGACCAATCTGAAGATATTTTAATCTATGAACGACCCGATCATAAAGAATGGGGATTTAATGGATTTGTCACCGAAGATGGTAAGTATTTAATCATTTCTGTTTGGAAAGGGACGGATTCTAAAAATCTGGTTTTTTATCAAGATTTAACTCAACCCAATGCTGAGGTTATAGAACTGATTTCTGAGTTTGAAGCCAGTTATAGTTTTATTGATCATGATGGGGATATATTTTGGTTTACGACGGATTTAGACGCGCCTCGAAGTCGAGTTATTGCGATTAATATTCATACCAAAACTCCACACCAAATTATTCCTGAAGCCACCGAAACCCTGGAGGGAGTGAATATTTTAAATAATCAATTCGTTGCCGATTATTTAAAAGATGCCCATAGTCAAATTAAAATCTTTAGTTTAGAAGGGGCATTTATTCGGGAAATTGAATTACCCGGAATTGGTTCTGCGGGAGGTTTTGGAGGGAAACGATATGATACGGAAACCTTTTATAGTTATACCAGTTTCACTGCTCCGAATACCATTTATCGATACAATCTTTTGACGGGAGAAAGTACAATTTATCGTCAAGCAAATGTTGACTTTAATCCTGATGATTACGAAACCCAACAGGTGTTTTATCCCAGTAGAGACGGAACCTTAATTCCGATGTTTATTACGGCTAAAAAAGGCGTAGAACTGAATGGGAATAACCCAACTATTTTATATGGATATGGCGGATTTAATATTTCCCTCACCCCTTCGTTTTCTATTAGTCGTTTAGTTTGGTTAGAAATGGGCGGTGTTTATGCGATCGCAAATTTACGAGGCGGGGGAGAATATGGAGAAAATTGGCATCAAGCAGGAACAAAACTCAAGAAACAAAATGTCTTTGATGACTTTATTAGTGCCGCCGAATGGTTAATAAAAAGACGCTATACTTCTACTCAAAAATTAGCAATTATGGGAGGAAGTAACGGCGGGTTATTAGTTGGAGCTTGTATGATTCAACGCCCGGATTTATTCGCGGCGGTGTTACCGGCGGTGGGGGTTTTAGATATGCTCCGCTTCCATAAATTTACCATCGGTTGGGCGTGGTGTTCCGATTATGGTTCCCCGGAAAATCCCGAAGAATTTCAAGCGTTATACGCCTATTCTCCCCTACATAATTTGAAGCCAGGAATTGCCTATCCTGCTACTTTAATTACCACAGGAGATCATGATGATCGCGTAGTTCCCGCCCATAGTTTTAAGTTTGCTTCTGCTTTACAAGAAAACCATATTGGGGAAAATCCAGTATTAATCAGAATTGAAACTAAAGCCGGACATGGCGCCGGAAAACCCACGGATAAAGTAATTGAAGAAATTGCCGATCAATTTGCTTTTTTAAAGCGAGTTCTCCAGATTGATTCATAAAAACGTTGTTGCGCTTTAGCGCTCTTTCTAGGGGGCTAAAGCACAACAACGGGCACTGAAGCCATTACCCATTACCCATTACCCATTACCCATTACCCATTACAAAGGAACATGGGTGGCAATTTTTTCGTTATTTGCTCCATAAACTTCTAGGGAAATTTGGGCATTTTGACTAATGCTTTCTAAAGCAACTTTGAGGACTTGGACGTGATTTTCAGCTTCGGAACGTTTTTTAGAATCCCCTGCTTGATCGGCATTTTTAGCCGTGGATTGAATTTTATTAACATATTCGGAGGTTAACCGAACTGTAATCAAATTTTCAGTCACACTATAGTTACAAACCTTGGGATTTCCACTGCACAATTTTCCTAAATCTTGACGGGCTTTTTCCACCCGGGAGACAATCCGATTTTGAACATCCGCCCGTTTCCAAGAGTCATTAAATGAGGTTAAAAAGGGCTTAATTTTAGCAGAATAGGAACTACTGACCGGAACTTGTTTGGCGTAACTAACCGCCCGACTCCAATAGGTAACTGCCTCCGACCAATTGCCCCGTTGTTCTAAAAGTTTGGCTTGTTCAGAATTACTAATAGCTTGATTATAAGCATCTAAACCGACTTGTTCAATCGTTTTGCGATCGCGGGCGGCTTCTAATTTCGGTTGATAACGGGCTAATAAAACCTGGGCTGATTGATGGGCCGTTGTCCCATAGGGAATAGTTGATAAAGTATTAGCTGCGGTTTGCCAAGTTTCAAATACCTGTTGCCAACTTTCTGCATATTTTGCTACCCCTTGACGGGCTTCTGCTACTTGGGCGGTTTTCTTCGCTGTGGCTAAAATTTGTTCCCCATCTCGCTCTAATTTTAAGCGATTTCTCACATCCCCTAAATTGGCTCGATATTGTTGCCATCGGGCTTGAGCAAAGGGATAAACAATACTACTATTAGGAACTTGATCTAAAAAGGCGATCGCTTCTTCCCACATAGATTGCATTTTTGTCCAATCTGCTACGGAATGGGGAGGATTTTGACCCATTTCTGAAGCCTTTGCCGCCACGTTTAAAGCTTTAACTACTGAATTTAATTCGTTATATTCTTGACGATAAACCGATAAAAGAGCTTTAGCTTCAGGATAACGGGGCGACCAAAAGGGAATGGTTTCTAAGAGTTTAATTCCCGATTGTAAATCTTCTGATGCCAAAGTAGGAGCCTTAGAAGAACTCACGGTTTCAATGGTTTGTTTAGATTTTTGACTAAAATTTCTGGCGGTATCCATTTCCTGACATTCTCCCATCACACAGGGGCGAGTTACAGTATAAATACATCCAAATACCACTACTAAAACCGCAGCAATTTTAGCCAGTAAAACTAGATTTAATCTCTTACTAATTGCTGCTTCTTGGGGAGACGGTTCATCAGGATCAGTTTCTTCCTCAACCGATGTACTAATATCCTCTAAAGCCTCTATATCTTGAATATCAAAAGGATTGTAGTCCTGGGTTTCTTCTTCCTCTAAAAAAGGATTTTTAACCTCTACCTCCGAGGAATTTTCAATATCTTTTTTTTGCTTGGGTTCTAAAATTGCTGTTTTCATAATTTTGTCTGTAATCAGTGATACATTTTACCGGGAATTTTTAGAGGTTGAACTACGGTTGATGATAAATTTTATCAGGGTTTTCTGGAAACACAATTAAAGATTAACCCTCCCAGACTCCCCCGTAGGATTCTCCATAACAGAGTTGTTCCACCGCAAACCTGCCCCCATAGTTTTTAAAAGGTTCTGTCGCATATCCTAAAGCCAGAAGACAACAAACATCAACCGCTTCTGGAATATTAAATTGGGCTTTGACCTGAGCTCCAATAAATCCCTCCATCGGACAAGTATCGACCCCATAGGTCTGTGCCACAATCATAATATGGGCAACGGCTAACATGGCTTGGCGGTTTGTCCAGGTTTCTATGGACTCAAAGGAAGGATGTTTTTCAAAGGCCTGGGGAATCGCTGTGCGGATATAATCGGCATAGATATCATTGATTGAGCCTTGTTCTCGACCCAGTTGAATCACCGACTCAATGTATTCCGGTTCTACTACACGGCGATCGCTACAACAAATCAACACCACCGGGGCTTCCGTGACCTGACGCTGATTAAAAGCACAGGCTTTGAGTTTCTCCTTACTTTTGGGACTTTGTAAGATAATAAACCGCCAGGGCTGTAGGTTAAACCCCGAGGGTGCTCGCATCCCTAAACGCAGAATTTCCGAGAAAATCACCGTCGGGATCGGGGTTGGTTGAAATGCTCTGACCGCCCGACGTTGCTCAATCGCATATCTCAAATTAATTGAAGGTTCCATGGGATGATCGGATTAAAGTTTGCTTTTCTATTGTTATTGATAATGGGCATAATATTGCTAACGGGTTTAACTTAAACCCAATTCTCGCTTGAGCAAATTAATCGATTCTGCACCAATATAATTCGGACAGCAGACCAATTGAGGTTGACGAATCAATTCTTCTCGATTGGTATGAACCAAATTCTTGACCACCGGATAACTGGCTTGATCACAAATAATAATCCGTGCCGTGCGAATAATAGAATTAATCTTATAGGGATCGGTTAATTGAGCCGTCAGCACCAAAATATCATCCCCTCGCAGGCTGTGAATAATCACTTCCGTTGCCCTTAATAGCCCGGAACTCAGACTCACAATTCCTAAATAAGTACCCTTGGGAGCATCCCGCACCAACTCAATTTCCTTCGCATAGTTATGAATATCAATCGGAATCACTCGCACGGACTTAGGGGCGGCAATGGCTTCAGCTTGTCCAATAAAATAACGACTGGTAACCACCGTTCCCGATGGGACTTTTTCTAAGAGGTCGGTTAACTGTTCTATTGGGACTAACTGTACTGGAATTTTTAGGGCTTCTTCTAATTCCTGAGCCATTAATTCTCCAATCCCAATATCTTGAGCCGGAGCCGTAACTAAAACCCTAGCACTACACCGTAATCGCCAATCAATTTCACCTAGAAACATTTCCCTGGCTTGATTGAGGGTACATCCTTGAGATAATAATTCATCTAAACTTCGTTGAATAATTTTATTAGCTAGAGGATAATCTTCTAAAATCGGCGAGTTTAACCGAGATCCCCCTTCATGGCCTAAAGCCCGCACATAAATCCCCGATCCTGCCTGAGCTTCTACTAAGCCATTATCTTCCAACTGTCGATAGACTTTGCTAATCGTGTTCCGGTGTAATCCCGTTTCCATCGCCAATTGACGAGTGCTAGGTAAACGGTGTCCAGGGGGAAATTGTCGAGAAGCGATCGCAAATCGAATCTGATTAAATAGTTGGTTAGAAGCGGGAATCTCGCTATCAGGTTGAATATAAAACCGAACCATGATTAAATCTCCAAGGGAATCAAAGCAAAATGGGTTAAGTATCTATTTCCCAGACATTACTGTCTGAGAAAAATATGGATTTATCTCCTGAAAATTTTTACAGCCTTTAATTTTAATTGTGCCATTTATTGACCGGGTGTTTAGTTTTTTTTGAGGAATTCTAAAGTTTTACCCGTTTTTGATTAGAAAGTTTTCATCTACTTTTATCCCTGATCAATTGCCAGAATTTTATACATTGCATATTAACCGATCTGGGTATCCATCAGGATATGATTGAACGTTATTTACAACTCCTTAAAAAATCATGACCAATCAGCCCCTACACACCGCCTGGGTTCAAATTCCCCATGGGGAATTACAAATTGATGCCTATTTAGCTCAACCCCAGGGAGAAGGGCTATTTCCCGCCGTGATCGTGATTCAAGAAATTTTTGGGGTTAATTCCCATATTCGGGATGTGACCGAACGCATTGCCAAAGAAGGATATATTGCGATCGCGCCCGCCATTTATCAACGCTTTGCCCCCGGTTTTGATGTCGGTTATACTCCAGAAGCGATGAAATTAGGGCGACAATATAAGGATCAAACCACCGCCGCCGACCTGTTAAGCGATATTCAAGCCACCCTCAACTACTTAAAAACCCTCCCCAACCTCAAACCCAAATTCGGTTCCATTGGTTTTTGTTTTGGCGGTCATGTTGTCTATTTAGCCGCCACCCTCCCCGAAATTCAAGCCACAGCCTGTTTCTATGGGGCCGGAATTGCCACCATGACCCCCGGGGGTGGAGCACCAACCATCACCCGTACAAAAGACATTCAAGGGGTTCTCTATGGCTTTTTTGGTACCGAAGATCCCCTAATTCCTAACGAACAAGTGGATCAAATTGAAACCGAACTCCAAAACCATCAAATTCCCCATCAAATATTCCGCTACAAAACCGATCACGGCTTCTTCTGCGACCAACGCAGTACCTACAATCCCGTCGCAGCCCAAGACGCCTGGACACAGGTTAAACAACTCTTTGGGCAGCAGCTATAGGGAATTACGAATTACGAATTACGAATTACGAATTACGAATTACGAATTACGAATGGGTAATAGGTAATGGGTAATGGGTAATGGGTAATGGGTAATAGAAAGACTTTACCTCCCCTGCTCCCCCTGCCTCCCCTGCCTCCCCTGCC
>NZ_LR735026.1:259914-303544 GCF_900009265.2 Planktothrix paucivesiculata PCC 9631
CAGGGCTGTTTCATGTTTGAAAATTATAGCCTACTTTTGGGCCATAATTCTCAAACATGATAGCTATTTTCCGAATAATTAATATTTCATATAATTGCTATATTAATATTAATTATAGGAGATATCATCTAAGCAACATAAATATTCTTATTCCCTACGGAGTAAGACTTACATTCCCAACTTTTGTCTATTTTTCCTAAATTAATTGCTCTATTTTTTCGTTTTTAACTTTCGGATTAAGAGATGGCCACTAATTTCTCCCAATGATTTCCTAACCACCTTCTTCCCTCTGTTATTGACCAAAATCCTAAACCTCTGAAAATATTCAATCCTAGGGTGTTGAGCAGTGCCCAATTAGTCGCCGCTTGTACTTGATGAATTTTCATACTATCCTCTTTAAATAACACATCTTTTACCCAATGAACTTGATTCTCAATCCCCCAATGCCCTTTAATCTTTTGGGCAAAAAAATCTGCCTTTTCCCAGATACTACTTATATAATAAACCGTTTCTTTATAAGGCTTTTTTCCTCTATATCCCCACCGTTCTACCTGAATTATACTTTCAATATGTTCCCAAGGGCTTTCAAATTTTATTGATTTTTTAAACACTGATACCCGACGAGTTGTTTCTCGTCCATGACCCCGCTCTTTTTGAGTATCTATACTTTCAGCTTTCATCGTTTTTGTGATTTTTTCAATTTGATTATACAGTTTGATTTGATTCTTCTTAACCGCGATTAAATAATCGTTTTCACTCTGCATAATTTTTCGGGCTGTGGTGACATTACAATGTAACGCATCCGCAGTTATTAACTTTCCTTTTAGACCACATTCTCCTATTATACATTGGGCTACAGCTTGTTCTGACCCGGTTTTACTCTCGAACTTTTCCGTCGCTAATACTAATCCGGTTTCTTGACTAAATAGAGATACCATTATTACCATGTTTTGCTGCTGATTTCCTGGGTCTTTTACCGTACTTCTTAAACTTTTTCCATCTATTGCTAATCCCTCTATTCCCTTTAATTTAGGAGAATTCTCTCTTGACCATTCTTTTACTATTTTGCTTAAATCCTTCTCGTCTACTCCTCTCATCACTCTCCTTCTTGTTGAATAAGATGGCATTCCTTGGCTATAGATATTGAATGTTCTTTTCAGGATAACTTCGTTGGCTTTGACAAAATATTCCATCTCTCGATATCCTTGATGCCCTGACATCACCCCTAAAACTACTACTAATAGCACTTCCCATAAACTATACCTTTTTCCCTGACTTTTTCGGAAATCCTTGACTTCTTTTAAATTTTCTATTAAACTTGTTAGCATCTTTATTTTAGAAAAAAATGGCGATCGCTCTCCATTTTATCAGGTGGCGATCGCTCTTTCTTTACTCTTTTTCACCTGACTTTGAAACAGCCCTGCCCTGCCCCCTGCCTCCCCTGCCTCCCCTGCTTCCCCTGCTTCCCCTGCTTCCCCTGCTCCCCTACCTCCCCTGCCCCGACCTCCTCCAACTGTGTTATGCTCAGAAGATTGGAGTGTTGTTGAAGACGAGAGCAGCGTTATAAGCAGGTTCCTAACACCTTTATTTTTGTTTTTCTTTACTTTTTGCTATGGCTACTAAAAACCCGTCCTTTTCTCTTGATGATTTTGCCAAAGCCCTAGATCAACAGAATTATGATTTACATAAAGGGCAAATCGTTAAGGGTCAGGTAGAATCCTATACCAGTGATGGTGCTTACATTGATATTAAAGGAGCTAAATCTCCTGGTTTTATTCCTAAAAAAGAGATTTCAGTTGTAGAAGTTGAGGATATTTCTGAAATTCTTCCCTTAAAAGAGGAGCGAGATTTTTTAATTATTAGAGAACAAAATGCCGATGGTCAAATATTACTTTCCATCCGACAATTGGAAATGAAACAAATTTGGGATCAACTCCTAGATGCTCAAAATGGGGGTCAATCTTTACAAGCTAGAGTGACCGGAGTAAATCGAGGCGGTGTCACCGTTGAAGTTCATTCTTTACGAGGATTTATTCCCCGATCGCATCTTTTAGAAAAAGACGACCTAGACTCCTTAGTTGATCAATCTTTAAGTGTCAGTATTTTAGAATTAGATCCCGAACGAAATAAAATTGTTTTATCCCAAAGATTAGCCTCTCAATCCATCGGTTTTAGTCAATTAGAAGTCGGTCAACTGGTGGAAGGGAAAGTCATGGGTGTTAAACCCTTCGGCGTGTTTGTGGATATTGAAGGAGTAACCGGATTAATTCACATTAAAGAAGTCAGTCAGAAATATGTTGAGTCTTTACCCACCCTTTTCCCCGTTGGTCAAATTATTAAGGCGATGGTAATTAGTTTAGATGAAGGTCGCCATCGGATTTCCCTCTCTACCCGAATATTAGAAAATTATCCGGGTGAAGTAGTCGAGAAGTTATCAGAAGTGATGGAATCTGCTGAAGCTCGTTCAGAAAGAGCCAGAAAGCTAATTATTCTGTAACTTTAAATTTCCCCCTATTATTATTATTTTAGGGGGATTATTTTTGACAAAGACTAATCCAGCACACCTATATGGTAAAGTCTTTTCCGGTGTTCCGGTGTTCCGGTGTTCCCTACTATAATTTTAATTGTCAAACTTCTCATGATTCATGTTTTAGGGATTGATGGCGGCGGTTCTAAAACGGTTTGTGTGTTAATGAGTGCCGATGGTAAAATATTAGGATGGGGAAAAGCCGGGCCATCCAATTATCAAACAGTCGGAATTGATACAGCTAAAATCAATATTATTTCAGCCATTAAACAAGCAGTTGATCAGAGTTTTTTAGCCTTAGAAGGCTTAGTTCCCATTCAAGGAATTAGTTTAGGATTAGCGGGGGTAGGGCGTGCTGAAGATATTGATTTAATCCGCAATTTGATCCAAGAAATTCAAACTGATCCCGAATTATCTATTGACTGGAAATTAACCCCCAAAAATATTATTATTCATGGTGATAGTTTAATTGCTTTAGTCGGAGGTTTAGGTCACTCCGTCGGTATAGTTGTAATTGCCGGAACAGGTTCCCATATATTCGGAAAAAATAGTCAAGGAATCACAAAAAGAGTCGGTGGTTGGGGTTACATTTTAGGGGATGAAGGCAGTGGTTATGATATTGCAATTCAAGGGTTAAAAGCCGCCTTACGTTCCCATGATGGTCGCCTAGAATATACGAATTTAATTCCCCAATTTAAAGACAGTTTAAAGTTAAATTCCATTGAAGAATTAATTCCTATTATTTACCGTCAAGGATGGGATGTGAAAAAAATCGCCAGTTTAGCACCCCTTGTGGATCAAGTAGCCGCGGAGGGTGATTCGGTGGCTCAAAATATTATTAAAAATGCCGTTAATGAATTAGTATTAGCTACAGAAGTCGCCATCAATGCTTTATTTGAACCGACAGAATCCTTTGAAATTGTAGTGACTGGAGGAGTGTGGCAAGGATTAGCTAATTTTCGCCATCAATTTGAAGTTGAAGTTAATGCGATCGCTCCTTCAGCTAATATTATTTCTCCTCGTCATGAACCTGCCTATGGTGCGGGATTGTTGGCATTAGAATAGGCTAAAATCCAAAGATTCCTGATATCTGATATGATGAGCGCATAGTTTTTTGTTGTCATGAGGTAGTATTTACCGATGTCATGGAGTTCTCCAGTTTTTAGTGTTTGTCCATTGGGTAATTCTTGGTTATGGGCTGCATGGAGTAGTCCCCAAGATGCTTATGATTTTCTAAAAAAGCCTGACAAAGATTTAGCGATGGACTGTCTATTTCATGCAGAAGCATCTTCCAAGGAAGCTGCAATAAAAACGGCTAAAAATCTTTTAGGTGCTGACCTGAAAGAATTAGATAGTCAGTTTGCAGCAGCAGTTTGTCAGGAACTTGCTCAGAAATCTAAGATTGATTCTAATAAGATTGATTCTAATAATATTGATTCTAACGAACCTGAAATTGTTATTGATGATCTCAATGAATGTTTAAATAAACTTCAGGCACTAACTGGCTTGAGTGCAGTAAAATCCACTGTTCAGGAATTGGTCAATATTGCAAAAGTAGCCCAAATGAAGGCTAAAACGGGTATTAAAGCACCTGCAATTACCCGACATCTTGTATTCACAGGCAACCCCGGAACAGGTAAAACTACTGTAGCGAGAATTTTAGGAGAGATTTATAAAAATCTGGGTGTTTTATCAGAAGGGCATTTTATTGAAGTAGACCGCAGTGATTTAGTAGGAGAATATTTAGGACACACAGCACCCAAAACTACAAAAGTAGTTGAATCTGCGTTAGGGGGTATATTGTTTATTGATGAAGCTTATTCTCTAGTCCCAGAGGGTCGTCAAGATATTTTTGCTCAAGAAGCCATCAATACTCTCTTAAAAATGATGGAAGATCATCGAGACGATTTAGTAGTCATTGTTGCAGGATATAAAGGTGAGATGTCTCGATTTATTAACTCTAATCCTGGGCTAAAATCAAGATTTTCCAGATCAATTCATTTTGCAGATTATTCTCCTTCTGAGTTGACAGAAATTTTCAAACTCAACTGCGAACAGCATGATTATCTAATTTCAGATCAAACCCTAGAAGCATTCAATCATCTCATCAATCAGTTTGAGCATCAAATTGGAGAACTGGGAAATGGTCGATTTGTCAGAAATGTCTTTGATCGCTGTATTGCTATTCAATGTAATCGTTTAGCGGTATTATCTAAACCCTCAACGGAAGACTTAAAAACTTTTTTGCCCGATGATATTCCGACTAATGAGCAAATCGTTGAATCTCTCCTTTAAGGTTATTTGTTAACAGGAGCCTAACTCGGTAAAACTTAGTATCATAGGACTTACGCAAGCACGCTATATATAGCTTGTCAGAAGTATGCGATCGCATACCAATGATCATAGCAATCGCCCTAAAAAGTCCTAATTATTTATTTCCCCCCAATGTTGGGGGCTAGGGGGCTAGATGGCTTGTTCAAATGTATACTGTTTAGAATGATCAGGTTATAAAGGATTGAGCAGCAGTTTTAGAGACTATTTCTCAAGCAGCAATATTTGCCCCCTAAATCCCCCAAAATTGGGGGACTTTAAGAGGTTGTCCTGTTAAAACGATCTCGTTTGAGTTACGAGCGCGAGCGCTAACTCATTAGTACGCTACATATAGCGTAATTGCGTAAGTCCTGTATCATAGAAGCGATCGCATAAAATAAAACAAACTTCCGCTAATCATCTTGATCATCATCAGATAAAATATACTCATCCTCAAAAACCTCTGACCAAGAAAGGGAAGTCAAGTGACATTTAACTTTCTTCATTTCGATTTCAGCATCTTTCACCGCAGCTTGAAAACATTTATCCCAAATTGATTCAATAAAATCCCGATTCAAACTTGGAACTTCTTCCTGAATATCCTCTATTTCTCGACGAGCGGAACGAATACTCAAAGCCCAGCTATCAGTCCGTTTTTGAGGTTGACATTTCCATTTAATAACATGAAGCATTAAACGAATTAGCTGACTTTTTACGGCTCGTCGATCATTTCTTCCCATCGCTTCAATTAGAGATTCTAAGCCCTCGGTTGCTTCCATAGATTTTCCTTCCTTGAGAAGTGTATGGACTGTTACAGCCGTTTGATAATGAGAACATACTGCTAACCAGTCCCAATCTTGTTTAGTCAGCATTGTTAATTCCTTGATATTACTCTCGGCAGAATTGACTACTATAAAAACAAACCCCGCATCCATTTAAGTTTGCGAGGTCTATTTTTATCTAATTTGGTGGCGGGGAGGGGATTTGAACTCCTGACCTTCGGGTTATGAGCCCGACGAGCTACCAGACTGCTCTACCCCGCGTTGCTTTTCTTCCTTTTGTATTATAACCACAACCTTCTGGATTTGGCAACCCCTTTTGGAAAATATTTTTTTTGGGGGTAGGCACTTCGACCCTTCGGCAAGCTCAGGGCATCGCAGGCTCAGTGGCCGCAGGGAGGCAGGGGAGGCAGGGGAGGTATAAGGGGGAAGAAATAATAGCCCATTTTTAGGCGACAAAAGCAATCAAGAGTAGGGAAGTTACCAGGAGTGCAGCAGCAGCGGCTTGAAGTGCATAGCGACTTTGCTGTTCGGGTGAGGGGTACTCAGCAAAATAAAGTTTGGGTTCGGTAGCGTAGTTATTTAGGATGCCGTTTTCGTTGGTGGTTCTCATGGTGTTTTCCTGTACTTGGCTTATGTAAACAAATATAACGGAATGTTAAAGATTGTTACAGTGACTTGACTCAGGAACCTTGGTGATGTTCGTCACAGGGAATTTGACCATAATCTATTGATGGGGTAAAGATGAATTGATCAGGACTTACGCATCACCGCTATCAATAGCAGGGGGTTTTCATTTTCCCAAATGCGATCGCTATCTTCAAAAAAAATTATCAATTTTTCCGATCAAATTCTCTCTAATTTTCATCAGATAAGTGGGAAATATTAAGAATGAACAATTTTCATATTTATTAACAGCAAAAGATAGCCATTGTCTTGATTAATAAGACTTTATGACTATTTATTATTAAATATTTTGAATGTTTTTTTAGAAAAATAGTTTTAAAAACTTAATTAATTCAGGCGATCGCTAAAATCTTTTCCCAATTATTTCCCAACCATGACTGTCCCTCTTTTATTGAGCTAAAACCCAAACTTCTGTATATATTCAAAATTAATGTTACTAATAACGAGAATTTTCCGGCTACGTCTATGCCTTTTATTCTTGATTTATCTTCATTAAAATTCACATCTTTGACCCAATGTACTTGATTTTCAATTAACCAATGTGCTTTAATTTTTTCTGCAAATGTTTTCGCACTTAATTTCTGACTACTAATATAATATAAAGTCTCATTATATTCTTGATCACCCCGAAAACCCGTTCTTTCTACCTGAATAAAACTTTGAAGATGAGGATAATTTTTATGGTTGACATTTTGGCTATCAAATACTGATACTTTTCTGCTAATATTTCGCCCATGACTGACATCTTTTTCTTCATATACCGTTAAAGGTTTTTCGATTTCTGCTAAAATCTTGATCCGATTGTGCAATTTAATTTGATTCCCTTTTACCGTAATTAAATAATTATTTTTGCTCTCAATTATTGCCTGAGTTGTTTCCTTACTACAATGGAGAGCATCGAGGGTAAATACTTTATTTAATAACCCGCATTTTTCTATCATAGACAGAACTTTAGCGTTTTCAGAACTTTGTTTACTTTCAAAACTTTCCGATTTAATTACTAACTTTGTTTCTTGACTAAACCAAGATACCATAATTAACATATTTTGTTTCTGATTTTCATAGTTAGTCAGGGTGTTTTTTAAAGATTTTCCATCGATCGCAATCCAATCAACGCCTTCTTGTTGCCAATAATATTCCTGGACTATTGACTGAAAAACCAACTGAATTTCTATTGAATTTATTCCGAGCATTACTCGTCTTATGGTACTATAAGACGGCAATTTTTTAGTGTTAGTTTCTAATAATTTAATTAGCTTATTTTCTTCATTTTTTCTAAAATTATCTATTTGCTTATAAGTAACATTGCCAGTTAGCAGTGCTAAAACAATGATAGTCAACACTACCCATAATTCATGTCTTTTACCACGATTTTTCCGAAAATCCTTGACTAACTTCAGTTGTTCGATTATACTGTTTAACATAGTTTTTTAAAATCAAATAAAAGTGATCTTTCTTTGATTTTACCAAAAAAAGATCACTTTTATTTTCTTTTTTACCCCCGACAATGAAAACACCCTGCTATCAATAGTAGGGGTAATTCATGAATTACCCCTACATCTAGGGTTACATCCCCAAATTTGCGTAAGTCCTATTGATGCAAAAATCCAGGCAGTGTTTTTAATTCAAATTGGGCTGCAAGTACCAGAACCAGAGAAACCTCAGTTATAAGTTTAATGAAATCCGGTACAGGAATTGTCAATGAACCCTTAGACTGAAGTTTGACAAGCAACTCAATTGGAAGCTGAACGAATCTGCATGAGCAGCAAGTTAGGGCAATAATGGCGAAAACCAGTAATAGTAAAACCCAAGACAACGGAACCTTAGAGCAGAAGCTTTGGAAATCTGCCGACAAGCTGCGAAAAAATATGGATGCAGCCGAATATAAGCACGTTGTTTTAGGGTTGATTTTTCTTAAATATATTTCTGATTCCTTTGAAGAATTGCACCAACAATTAATTGATGGTGAGGAACAATACGCCGGAGCCGACCCCGAAGATAAGGACGAATATTTAGCGGAAAACGTCTTTTTTGTGCCTCTAAAAGCCCGTTGGTCATATCTACAAGCCCAAGCAAAACAGCCAGAAATCGGGAAATATGTTGATGAGGCGATGATTGCCATTGAACAGGAAAATCCTGGTTTAAGAGGGGTGTTGTCTAAGGTTTACGCTAAACAAAATTTAGATAAAACATCATTGGGCGGGTTGATTGATTTAATTGGTAGTTTTAAATTAGTTAGTGATAAGAAAACGTCATCCGAACAGTTAGAATTAGATTTGGAAGAGAATGTTAAAAAGCTACAACAAGCGGATGTTCTAGGGCGGGTTTATGAATATTTTTTAGGACAATTTGCCCTAGAAGAAGGCAAGAAAGGCGGACAGTTCTACACCCCTGAACCGATTGTTAAATTATTAGTAGAAATGTTGGAACCTTACAACGGACGGGTGTTTGACCCTTGCTGTGGTTCAGGTGGGATGTTTGTTCAAAGTGAAAAGTTTGTAGCCAATCATCAAGGGCGGTTAGATAATATTTCCATCTACGGTCAGGAAAGCAACGAAACTACTTATCGACTCTGTAAGATGAATTTAGCCATTAGGGGGATTGATTCATCTAATATTAGATGGAACAATGAGGGGTCTTTTCTCAATGATGCTCACCCAGATTTGAAAGCAGATTTTATTATCGCTAATCCCCCTTTTAATGATAGTGATTGGGGAGGAGAACTATTAAGAACGGATGGACGCTGGAAATATGGTGTTCCCCCAGTGGGTAACGCTAACTTTGCTTGGGTGCAACATTTTCTTTATCATCTCGCCCCATCGGGAAGCGCGGGGTTTGTGTTGTCGAATGGTTCCCTTTCTTCTAATACCAGTGGTGAGGGAGAGATTAGACAGAAGTTAGTCGAACAGGATTTAGTTGATTGTGTTGTCATGCTCCCAACACAGTTATTTTATAATACGGGAATCCCAGCTTGTTTATGGTTTTTGAGTCGTTATAAAAACGGTAATAAAAATCGCGATCGCAAAGGAGAAGTATTATTTATTGATGCTTCTGAATTGGGAGAAATGATTAACCGTAGAAATCGAACGTTAACGGATACTGATGTTAAGAATATTGCTACAACTTACCATGAATGGAAGCGGAAAAATGGCAATTATCAGGATATTAAGGGTTTCTGTAAATCAGCAACTTTAGAAGATATTGAAAAACACAAGTGGTTCTTCAGTATCTAGTATGCTAAAAATTTAGTTAAAATGCCAATTAAGTAAACATCTTGCTTGAAAGTTTTTAAAATTTCTGAATCAATAAGCCGAACGTTTAATCAGTTTCAGCTTGTTATTAATTCCCTCCACTACTCCACTGGTTGTTCTATGATCAAAGTACGCAATAATTTCATCTAGCCATCGAATAATTGTCTTTTGACTTTTCGGGAAATACTTTTTAGCTTCATCTAACCACATCCCCAATTGCCATAATCCCCCTAACCAATCATTTTTTTCCTCAAAAATTTGACGAATTTTTTCTTTGAATTCCTGCATACTTTTTAGGGTAGGAGAAACCTCTTTCACTTCCGCTAGTTTCCGGCTTTGTTGTTCATTCAAATCTTTTTCATTCTTCAAGAGAGCGTATTTACTCTTCTTCAATCCGGCTAAAACTTTTTCAGAATTGGCTTTTTCCGATTCGGACTTTGCTGTTTTTAGCAAATTTTCTTCCTTCCGCCTTTCTTGTTTTCTTTGCCAATCTAACTCCTGATTGATTTGTACCATCACATGAAATCTATCCGCTACAACTTGAGCATTTGGCATGATTTCTAAGACTAAACTTTTGTATCCTTTCCACAGATCTATGCTGACTTCTTCTATCTTTTCTAACACTTCTCTTCCCCACCCCATCAACACTTTTTTGATTTCTTCTTGTGTTCTTTTTTCGAGAATGGCAATTAATTCCGACTTCTCTAAATCTATTAAAACTGCACAATAATTTCCTTTTCCTTTAATCAATGCTATTTCATCAATTCCTAGCCTTTTTAAATGGGTGGGTTTAAAATTCGCCAATTCTGATGATGCGTCTTTTAACATCCTTTCTATTTCTTCTGTTGTGACTAACCCTTTTTTTGCCACACTGTTTATATCCTTTTCTAAAACTTCTTGTAGGATTCTATCAGCCAATCTTTTTGTATAAGTCCTTCTTTTTCCGACAAAATCTAAATCCTCACTAAATGGCTTTTTACATTTCTTACATTTGAACTGTCGTCTATTTATTTCCAAAAATACTGGAGATTCTCCCCAAGGTAAATCTTTAATTAGATATCGATGATTTTGATGTAATTTATGGCTTTTTTCCCCACAACGAGGACAGATACTTTCCTGATGGATTGTCTCTATCTCTAAAATTATTCCAATCCCTTTATGTTGATGGCGTGTTCCCACTTTTACTCCTTCTAGCCCCAGAAGTTCTGTGAGCATTTTAATTTCCCTGTTTGAAGCCATTGTTACCCCTTTACCCTGAATTTACTCTTTTTCTGATTTTAGTTAACACCACATATCGCTTAACTGTCAACCGGAAAAAGATTTTCAGCCATCGCCAGATATATTTTTTGTCTTTATTGATTTTATTAACTATGATTTTAGCATACTAGATACTGAAGAACCACACAAGTTTGTGTTAACTCCAGGGCGTTATGTAGGGATTCCTGATGAGGTGGAGGATGAGGTGAGCTTTGAGGATAGGATGAGTTATCTTACAATGGCTTTAGGTGAGCAAATGCGCGAGGGTCAGCTTTTAGATGAGGAGATTAAAAAGCAGTTAGCTAAGGTCGGGTTTGAGCTATGACTTTGATGAGGGCTATACCCGTATTTGCATCCAGCGAATATAATTCGTGGCTACACAGACAAAACCCGCCTACGCGGGTTAAAGACTATTAGTCCACGAAGGTGGACTTGGTTTGTGTAGCCACGATTTCTAATCGCTGGAATCACGATTTCTTGTGAGCAGATGTTAAAAAAACAAGGAGGTTTTATGACATTACAGGAAGTGCTAAAATCCGTTGATAATTTATCGATCGCGGATCAGGTTTTGTTATTGCAGCAGCTTAAGAAACGGTTTGCTCAGATTGAAGACTCTGATTCAGAAGTCATTAATCAAGCGCAGAAAGAAAAATGGGTTAAAAGTTTAAGAGGGATGGCTGCTAATTCTAGGTTGAATAGTGAGGATTTTGCCCAACAAAAGCAAGCAGAAATTTTTTTAGAGAAAGGAGGTTTTGGTGATGTTAGAAGTTGATCGCCAAGTTTCTTTAGCTTTTTATCAGCGCTTACAAAAGGTTGTTACGGTTTTGGAGATGAAAGTTTTTGGTTCCAGGGCGCGGGGTGATGCAACGAATGAGTCAGATTTAGATGTGTTTATTAAGGTTGATACGATGGATCGTTCTCTCAGGAAAAAAATTATCGATTTGGCTTGGGAGGTTGGGTTTGAATACGATCGCGTGATTTCAACTTTTATTGTGACGGAGCAACAGCTAAAAACTGGGGCTGTGGGTGCTAGTCCTTTGATGGCTAAAATTGCTCAAGAAGGTGTTAAAATATGATGTCTGAGCAATTACGGTTATTAGTTGAGTATCGTTTTTCGGAAGCAAAGCAAACTTTGGAAGAGGCTAGAATTTTAGTCAATAATTGCGCTTATCGGGGTAGTATTAATCGATCTTACTATGCGATGTTTTATGCGACAATGGGTTTGTTAAGTCTTAAAAATCTAGGCAGTTCTAAGCATAGTGGGGTTATTAGTTTTTTTGATCGGGAGTTTGTCAAAACAGGTGAGTTGTCTAAGGATTTATCGCGTAGTTTGCATCGTGCTTTTGAGGAACGCCAAATGAGTGATTATGGGGAAATGTTAGAACCTGATGAGTTGACCGCGAGGGAGTTGATAGATATGGCTGATGTTTTTATTTCTGCGATTGAGGAGTATATAAAAGTCAAGTTTTATTCTGAATAGATATAAACAATCGCTCTGATGATAAGGGTATAGCTTTAATCGCTACTAACTGTATTAGCAACGATCATGGAGAGAAATAAATAATTAAATTAACCGAAAGTGATCAACGCCTAACGGCATCAAAGGTAAAATCACGCAGTGTCAATTAACTTAAACGCATCGCACCAATCGTGATCAACGCCTAACGGCATCAAAGGTAAAATCACGGCGGGGGCTGTGTTGCCTTTATAGTATAGCCTCTGGAAAGACAATGCAAGCACCTCCACAAAAAACATAATCAACCTTTATACTTAACTGTTAGTGGGTTAGTTAAATGATATTAAGCGATGGGTTTTAGGGTATGGAAAAGGTGCTATAGTTAAGGAACTACCGGAATTAGTAGGTTTAGTTCAAACGGAAATAGAGGGGATGTTTAGTCATTATCTTGGACAGTGGGATTAACAATGATCACGATAGTTTGTATGATTGAGCTTCAACCTCAGATATTGTCTAAAGTCGATCCGTAAAATATATAAAATAGCCATGAGTAATATAGTCAATCTATCATTTCCGGTAACAGGAAAAATGTTACCAGCAGACCAGAATTATCGGTTATATGCTGCTCTTTGTAAACAATGTCCTCAACTCCATGACCTTCCGGGTTTTGCTATTAATACAATTTCGGGACTTCCTAGTCAATTGGGTAGAATTCAATTAACATCAAAATCTCGATTATTATTAAGATTACCCGTAGAAGCGATCGCTCTAGTATATCCTTTGACAGATCAAAATTTAGAAATTGGAGGTCATTTAATTCATTTAGGAAACCCTGAATTACAAACGATAAAACCCTGTGATAGCCTTAAAGCCAGGTTAGTCACAATTAAAGGATATCACGAACCGGAATCATTTTTAGCTGCCGCACAACGACAGTTAGAAGCATTAGAAATTAACGCTGATATTGGCATTCCAGCGAATGCTCAAGGAGAACCTAAACGGTTAACCCTAAAAATCAATAAAGAGAATCAAAAAGACGCTAGGACTTATACAATTGTTGGTTTTAGCGTTATAGTTTCTGATTTGGAGCTAGAGGATTCTATTAAATTACAAATTCAGGGTTTAGGAGGAAAAAGACGTTTAGGATGTGGTGTATTTTATCCCAATATTTCTGTCTATAAACATTTGGGAGGGATGCGTTATGCAGAAACCGCTATTAGCTAAAGGTCTTAAATATGGAGAACTCACCCTAGAACAGCATTTAAGAGATACTGAAGTAGCAGCAAGGGCAATTTTTAAAGGTCGGATTCTGCATAATTGGTGTCGCTTTTTTAAAGTTAAAGATAGCTCTCAATTCTTAACTCATCTGCAAATTTCTGCCCTATTTCATGATATGGGAAAAGCGAATGCAGAATTTGACGCTGCGGTCAGATCCCGTCAATTTATACAACAAGCATTACGTCATGAATGGTTAAGTGCTTTGATTTTGCATATACCCAGTGTCCGTCAATGGTTAACACCCTCTGGATTGGATTTAGAAATCATTACGGCGGCGGTGCTTTCCCATCATTTAAAAGCTCATCCCGAAGACTGGGGAAAACCTCGCAGGTTGATGAAACGAGGTGATGCTATTGAGTTGTTTTTGGATCACCCGCAAGTGATTAATACGTTAGAAAAAATTGCCAAACTTGCTAAAATTCAAGGATTACCAAAATTACCCCATCAATGGATAGCAGAAGATCGGTTTTGGCAAGATATTTATGAGAATGTCAGTGATACAGCATTTGATTTTGAAGGTGAAATTGCAGATAATTTAGAAAGGCGATCGCTACTTTTAGCAGTCAAAGCTGGATTAATTGCTTCAGACTCCGTTGCTTCGGGAATTTTTAGGGTTAAAAGTTCCCAAGAAATTGAACAATGGGTTGAAGAAATATTACACCAATCTGCTGTAATTACTGCGGAAGAAATTGAAACAAAAATCTTGCAACCTCGCTATACTCAAATTAGCCAGAAATCAGGGAAATCTTTTCAACTTAAATCCTTTCAAGAAGACGCATTAACTTTAGGCGATCGCGTACTTTTATTAAGTGGTTGTGGGACAGGAAAAACCCTCTTTGCTTATAAATGGCAACAAGCAATTGTTGACCGTTATTCAGTCAGTCATCTCATCTTCTTATATCCCACTCGTGGCACTGCTACCGAAGGATTTAAAGATTATGTTTCCTGGGCACCAGAGTCCGATGCCAGCTTATTAACTGGTACAGCAAAGTATGAATTACAAGCAATGAGAGACAACCCCCAAGAATCAGATAAAGACTTCACCACCGATGAACGATTATTTGCCCTAGGATTTTGGGGAAAACGCTTTTTTTCTGCTACGGTTGATCAATTTCTATCTTTTATAACCCACAGTTATAGTGGAATCTGTTTACTCCCTGTTTTAACAAATTCTGTAGTTGTTATTGATGAAATTCACAGTTTTAGTCGAGGAATGTTTGATCACCTTATTAGTTTACTAGAAAACTTTGATATTCCAGTTTTGTGTATGACTGCAACTTTACCCAAAACTCGAAAACAAGAACTAGAAAAACAGGGATTAAAAGTTTATTCCTCTGTTGCCGATCAAGAATTAGAAACAGAAGAAAAGCGTCCCCGATATTTGATTCATGCTAACTTAAACGAAACCCATGAAAATAGTTTGGCAACTGCTTATCAGCAAGTTCAAAAAAGTTATGCTGAAGGACATTGTATTTTATGGGTTGTGAATACCGTAGATCGCTGTCGTCAAATTGGAGCTAAATTAGAAAAAGATTTTGGTTTAGAAACCTTAATTTATCATAGTCGTTTCAAACTTTTAGATCGAAAAAATCGCCATGAAGAAACAATAAAATCTTTTGCATTTCAAAGGGAAAAACGAAAACCCATAATAGCGATAACAACCCAGGTTTGTGAAATGTCTTTAGACCTAGATGCAGATATTTTAATTACCGAATTAGCGCCCATTTCTTCCTTAGTTCAACGCTTTGGACGTTCCAACCGATCTTCTGAAAGATTAAAGGATTTTCGCTCTCAAATTTTTGTTTATGAACCGCCCAATATCAAACCCTATCAAAAGCAAGAATTAGAAGCAGCTAGAAAATTTATGGGTGAAGTTTGTGGAGAAGTCAGTCCTTGGAATTTAGCCGAAAAATTACTGCAATATTCTCCGTCTGAGCGTTTAGCAGATGGTGGTAGCAGTTTTGTTAATAGTGGTTATTATGCTGAATCAAAAAGTTTTCGAGGAGATGAGGAGGATTATTCTGTTAGTGCCATACTCAATAGTGATTTACAAGAAGTTAAGACTATTATAGATAATAAAGGTTCTTTGGAACCCTATATTTTACCCATTCCCAAGAAGTATAAATTGGATGAAAAACCAGCTTGGATGCCTCGTTATTTAGCTTTAGCAGATAGCCATTTTTACTGTCCTAAAAGGGGGTTTGGAGCATGAACGAAATCGAACTACATTATCAACTTTCCGAACTTCCCTCTCCTCAACATCGTGCAGGGTTAGCGGGGTTAATCTTGATGGTAAAAGAACTGCATCGCTATCCAGACTTTTCCGAACGGGAGGGAGTCTTAATCGAACTAAAACATGAATCCTACCAAGCAACCTTACAGATTAATTTAGAAGGGTTAAAGGCATTATTTGACTTCACCTATCAATCATTTGAAAATCGACGATGGACAGAAACAAAACCCAAAGAGTACCAAGAAATTAGAGAAATAGAAATTACCGACAAAAAAACCGGGAAAACAAAACAGATTAAACAATATGCTTATGATGTTGTTGTTCCTCAAGGAGCTTTTTTATCCGATTTTGATCAATCTAGTGATGATCCTGAACAAAAAATTTGGCTGAAGTTATGGCGGGATATGTTATGGAATATTATTAGAGGAGTTCCCACCACTCGCAACCCGTTTAAGCTGCGAGTCAATGGTCAATCTTACTCTAAAGATACAGAACAAATTTGGAAAGAATTGCAAAATCCTCAAAAATTGACTGGACAAACCGGGCAATACTTTTTAGGCGCAATGGCATCTAATCCTGAAAATATACCCATTAAAGATCAGGTTAAATATCAATTTTTACTGCATTTTTGGCCGTTTGTAGCTCAAGTTTATTGTCCAACTATTTTAGATAAAGATGGAAAACGAGACATTGCAGGTTATGTATTAGCTATTCCTGATATTGCCAATTTAAAAAACTTCTGCCGAGTATTTTTTAAGGTTTTAGAAGCTAGAAATTCAAAATTATGGCGGTATTTACCCCTGGAAGCAGTTATAGATTTACCCCAAGAAGGAGCTTTAGATTTATTGCGGTTATTACGCGATCACATCTCTCACGAAATCGGAGATCAACAAATCAGAAGAACAATTTTAGGGGTTGAAATCATCCACGCTGAAAAAGTCGGAAAAAGTGGCGTTAAAATTCGTTCTATCAGTTATGTTGAACCCATTTTAACACAAATTGATCGTTATCAAGATATCATTAAAAATTATTGGTGTCCTTGGTTTCGGAAGCAACGTTTACTGAATCTAATTAATTCTTTACCCGAATCAGATGCACCCGATGCACCCTTAGCAGAGTTGCCCCCTTGGATAGAATTTGATGCACTTTTGAGTCGCATTCCCCGAAAATGGTTAGAAGATCCCTATTTTAGCCATGATGCTCGTCAATTATTTGAACAGGAGGTTAATGTTAAAATGAAAAAAGAAATTCGAGATTACGCCCAAATTGTTTATCAAGTTTGCCAAAGTTATGTTTTAGGTAAACTGAGTTCTAAAGATGGCCTGGAATGGGATAAATGTAAAGGAAATCCCAAATTAGAAGACGAATATAATAAGAAAAAACACAAAATTGCTAATGAAGCATTTTTAGCCACACGCTCTCGGACTGAATCTCAAGCATTTATTGATTATTTTGTTTCTACTCTCTATCCATTTGTTCGGAAAGAAGAATTCACGGATTTTGCTGAAGCACTATTTCATAAAACCGATGAAATTCGCTCTTTAACTCTGTTAGCACTTTCGAGTCAATATCCCTTAAAACGTTCTGAAAACGATCAGAAACCGGGTGTCTAGCACGAAACATGGTTTCCTGATGCAACTTTCCCTCAGATGCCATTAGGCGAAATTGGTCACTATTTAATTATTCAAGGTTTCTATCATGACAAAACTCAATCTTTTTGCCACGGTCTTAACATATCCCGCTCCTGCTAGTAACTATCGCGGCGAATCAGAAGAAAATCGCACCGTCTTACAAAAAATTGTTAAAAACGGTCAGAAATATGCGATTGTTAGTCCTGAATCCATGCGTAATGCCTTACGCGAAACATTGATTTTAATGGATTTACCCCATAACCGAACTCGTTTACATAATGAAGATCAATTAGCAGTAGAATTTAAAGAATTTCCCAATTCTGATAAATATGCCGATGATTTTTTGTTTGGATTTATGGTGGCAAAACCCCCAGAAGACAAGAAAAAATCTACCCTCAAACGCGATAGTATTTTTCGCTGTAATATGGCAGTCGCTTTAAATCCTTATAAATATGATGCCGTATTTCATCAATCGCCCCTGAATGCCAAAACTAAAAACAATGAAAAAACCTACTGGAATAATGCCAAGACATCAGCATTATTGCATCGAGAAGTTACCCATACTGCCTTTCAATATCCCTTTGCTTTATCTCAACAAGATTGTTTAGAAAAACCAGAGTGGGCAAAAGCATTATTAAAAGCGATCGCCCAACTCAATAAAGTGGCTGGCGGTCATGCTAGGGCTTATTATGAATTTGCACCTCGCTCTGTTGTAGCACGATTAACACCTAAATTAGTCGCAGGTTATAATACTTACGGATTCGAGGAAACAGGTGAATTTCCTGAATTAATCCAACGCCTTTTAAACGCCGATCAAGAAATGGGTTATCTTCTCGGTCAGGAATTTTGGTTTGGGGGGGAAATTGTGCGAAATTTTGATCATGAAACAAAAACTCGTTTAGATGAAATGGGGGTACATCTTTATGCTAATCCTGAACAGCTTTTTGATAATTTATCCCTGCAATTTTTAGGCATTTAAAACAACAATAATATCGCCATTAAGCTAAGACATCAAAATAGATTTCCTTGGTGTCTTAGTGTCTTCGTGGTGATTTGTACATCAAAGCTTTGAAGAATTTATGAAAAAATCAAAAACAACTCAGATTCAAGAACAATATCTGACACTAAAAGCACCTTTTGCCGCTTTTCGTCCGTTTCAGTCCGGTCAATATCGTTCAACAACTCCCATTCCTTCCCCTTCAACTGTTTATGGATTACTGTTAAATTTAGCAGGAATTGAACAACGGTCTGAGTCAACATCACCTATTACTTTAATTAGAAATGATTTACCTGAAATAGAAATAGCGATCGCAATTCCAGCAAATACTAAATCAGAAACCGCTATTTTATCTCAACAATTACATCAATATTCGGTGGGAGAGTCTGATAAAGAACTTGCTAAAAAAACACACGGAGCTAAATCTTGGATTGCCCCTGTCCGTCGAGAAGTAATTGTTAATCTCAATCTAATTGTTGGTTTTAAAGCTGAATTAGAATTGCGCGATCGCATTCTTCAAGGATTAAATGGTCAACTCGATCAACCTCGCTATGGTTTACCCTTTGCCGGGGATAATAACTTTTTATTTGATGAAATTGAACCCCTAGAAACCCCTCCTTTAGCAAGATGGTATTATCCTTATGAAGATAACAGTATTCCTGCTTCTGGAGTTTGTCGGTTAACAATTTGGATTGATCGAGCAGATAATACAAAAACTCAAACTGCTGTTTTTATTCCTAGTCATTTTGTTAACTATCCTCCTGACCAAGCCTGGGTTAAAATTCCTATTGGTTAGGGATTTTGCAAGCATCTCTGACCGTTTGCATAATTTGGGGGTGGTTGGGACAGCAAACCCTTATCTGGCTTTGGTTTTGGCTCTTTGTTAGGGGTCGGAGGTGCTTGCATTTTTCCTAAACTACTACCAATAAAGGGTTTCAGCGTTTTTGAAGGGGTCAATTTTTCGAGTTTTGTTCTCTATTTTGGGGGTTGATCATGTTTTTTGTGGAGGTGCTTGTATTTTCTTTCGGGAGGCTATACGATAAAGGCAACACAGCCCCCGCCGTGATTTTACCTTTGATGCCGTTAGGCGTTGATCACTCGAGCATGGTCTGGGAACCCGCCGCGTTTGACACTGTGATTTTACCTTTGATGCCGTTAGGCGTTGATCACTGTTGATTAAGACGGATAAAGAGAACTCTAATCTAGTGATTTTACCTTTGATGCCGTTAGGCGTTGATCACAAATCCCCCTCACCCTTTGCTACCTATGCCAACGCCGTGATTTTACCTTTGATGCCGTTAGGCGTTGATCACTGAAATTTCTCTTGGGCGTTGGTTGTCGATTGGGAGTGATTTTACCTTTGATGCCGTTAGGCGTTGATCACGTGAGGTTGTCTCAACGGGTGCAGGGAGTCTAATCAAGGTGATTTTACCTTTGATGCCGTTAGGCGTTGATCACAGATGGGAGAAGAAATCTTCTCCCATCTTTTTAAACTGATTTTGCTCTTGATGCCGTTAGGCGTTGATTACTTACAGAAACGATAATTCCCCGATCACATCTAAACGTTTAAAGTCACTCAGCGCTAAGAATTTTTCCGAGAGGGTTTCCGCGATGGTGGGTGTAATCCAGCCCATTTGTTGCAATAGATGAATCGCCGTGGCGTATTTAGCCCGATGAGCCCCATCCATAACTTTAATTGCTAATCCCAAACCTTCGCCCACCCGTCCGACACACTGCACCCCTTCCGCCCCGGACTTGCTGACCAGTTCTCCTTCGGTTAAACGCATTAATTCCGTATCAAAATGTCCCTCTCCCGCCACCATTTCGGGATGATGGGTCATGGCCCGGACAATCCGTTCCCGGTCTAGGTTATCTCCAGAAGCCAATTGAGCATAGAGTATCCCCATTTGACCCAATTCCAGATAATAGGTGGGTGCGCCGCAGTCATCCCGAGCACCGAGGAACTCATCGGGGGGTAGTCCTAATAACTCCCCAACTTTACCAATAATCAGTTGTTGCAGAGGATGTTTCCGTTGTAAATAGCTTTCTAAGGGCCAATGACATTGTTGACAAACCGCTAACATTCCCGCGTGTTTTCCCGAACAGCCGTGTTGTAGGGGGCTATTTTTCCCGGCGGGAATCGGACACTGGAGTTGTACGGGTTCAACATCGGCCCGCCAGAGAATATTAAAAGCCTGTCGAGCTTGTTCAACGGTTCCTTGATGGGAACTACAAATAATTGCTAAATCAATATCAGTTAAATCATATCGTTCCAGTGTGCCCGTGGTGGTCACGGCTAAGGCCTGAAAGGGTTTTAAGGCTGAACGGATAAAGGTGGCGGTGTCGGAGTTTCCGGCAACGGATAACACCCGTCCTCGGTGATCACAGACGGTCGCTTGTACCCGGTGGGTAGACTCAACCAGCCCTTCCCGTAGGAGTCTGACTTCCAGTTCTTTTGCTTGTGTTCGTTTTCCCCGTGTCATATTTAAAAATTTAGAGTTTATATTGGATAAGGTCGGTAACTGTTCACAATAAGACCCAGATTAATCCTCCTCCGAGCAACAATCCGGCTAAACCATAATAGGTTTGTCGTAATCGAGTTAGAATTGGTTGCACTTGATGGGTGAGAATTAACTGATCTTGGACTAAAAATTCCGGGGTTTTCAGCCAGGTTTGGCCGTCATACCATCCTGATTCTTCGTAGAAAATCCTAGGACTGAGTAAGCGCGATCTAATATAGTACCAGCCTAAAGATAACCGAATCACGACTAAGCTTAAAATAAAACTTGCTCCCCCGGCGGCGCCGAGAATTAATTGACCCAGATATTTGCTGGGTGTAAAACTCGCGGCGGCTACGGGGCAAAAAATCACCCAGCTAATTAACCACACCCAGAATAATTTTCTCAAATATTGGGGCCAGTTGAGTGTCACCCAGCTAAAAAACCAAGATTCTTTGAGTTCTTGATATTCATTAACAGGACGTTGTTCAGGGGGAACCGGACAGATGGATACTGAAACGTCTCTCATATAAGAAATTTGAGATTTTCTAGGATGTTGCTCTTGATTTTATGTTTTATCCAAATATCATAGCGATTTGTCGGGCTAATTGTTTTCCGCATCGGGCCGATAACTTGGATCTAAAACTTACCCCTGAGTAAAAGGACAGTCTTGGAGAAAAGCCTCGATAGTCGATGGGTTTCCAGGGAAGCCTTAATAGGAGTTTACTGATGATGGTGTTCAAAAGTGTAGGACTAACGATAAAATCTTGATTAATCCTATGACAAAAACAATGATTCGACCTCTATTTTCTCTGGCAATCTTAACTGTATTACTCCCCATCAGTTTATCAGCAAATGCCCAAACTTGCACCCCTTTAGCGGTTGTTAAAGGTGACGGAACAAGTGTTACAAAACAAGTATCTGCCCCCAATGTGGGAACTATTCCTCGCATTCCCGTGGGTTATCGAGGCAACTGGGACACGGATTTTGTGGTTCCTAACAATGCCAACTTTACCGAGTATGTTGCAACGATTCAATCTTTATCTAATGACCCAGGAATATTTAAAATTAAAATGTACCTAAAATACGCAGATGATACTGCGGATCAAGTCTTTGAAGGCGATGTTCCCCTTGACCAAAATCAATCACAACAAATTAGTGGTACTCCCCGATCAGATAGTCAACCCTATCAAGTTAATCTGAATGTCGGAGGAATTAAAGTCTTGGGATATAGTTACACCCTTTCTGTCCAAGGATGCCAATAAGAAGTAGTGAACTGCGGCTGATCGGTTTAATTCTCAAGGGTTAACCGGAAGATAGGGGGGCCTAGTTCCCCCTCAACACAGGAAAATTAAGTCACAATAGAAAAAGTTAAGTTTTGAAGATATAAAGTATGGCCACTGCAACCGAACTTCCCCCTTTAATTCCCCGGGATCTGCTATTTGGCAACCCCGAACGTACTAGCCCCAGTTTGTCCCCCGAAGGCAAATATTTGGCCTATATTGCCCCCGATGAAAAGAATATTTTACAGGTTTGGTTAAAAACCGTTGGACAAGAGGAAACCCAAGCTTTAACCCGTGATCCGAAACGGGGAATTCGATTTTTTTTCTGGACTTATAACCCGGATCAACTGATTTATGTTCAGGACTCCGATGGCGATGAAAACTGGCATTTATATTTAGTTAATGTCCAAACCCACGTTGTCCGCGACTTAACTCCGTTTCAAGGAGTGCGGGCGCAAGTTGTTAATTTAGATCACAATTTTCCCGAGCAAATTTTAGTCGGAATGAACCTGAGAGACCCGCAGGTTTTTGACGTTTATCAGGTCAATTTAAAAAATGGCGCCGTTGATTTTCATACAGAAAATCCGGGGAATATTGTTAGTTGGACGGCTGATGCTCAGTTTAAAATTCGGGCGGCGAGTTCTAGCACCGATGATGGTGGGTTTGATTTATTATATCGAGAAACCCCCGAACATCCTTGGGAAACCCTACGCCATTGGGGGCCCGATGAAGAAGGCGGGGCGGCTTTCTTTTCCAATGATGGCAAAATTTTATATATGGTGGGTAACCATGATGCCAATGCTGAACGATTAATTGCACTGGATTTATCCACCCGTGAAGAAACCGTAATTGCTGAAGATCCTGAATATGATATTGGGGGATTATTAGCCCATCCTACCACCCGAAATATTGAGGCGGTTTCTTTTTATAAAGATAAGGAAGAATGGCAAATTATTGACCCTATTATTGCCGAAGATATCGAGGCAATTAAACAAATTCGTCCGGGGGAATTTGGGATTAGTCGAACATTATCCGATGAAAAATGGTTAATTAGTTTTGTCACCGATGACGGCCCAGTTTATTTTTACGTTTACGATCGCCCAACCAAAACTCACAGCTTTTTATTCAGTAATAAACCGAAATTAGAAGGCTTATCTTTAGCCGCCATGGAGCCCATTTCTTACACCGCAATTGATGGGTTAACTATTCATGGTTATTTAACCAAACCCGTCGGCGTTGCCCTGCCCGCCCCAACGGTGCTATTGGTTCATGGTGGCCCCTGGGCGCGAGATACCTGGGGTTATGACTCCCAAGCCCAATGGTTAGCTAACCGGGGTTACGCGGTCTTACAGGTCAATTTCCGGGGATCAACCGGGTATGGGAAAGCCTTTCTGAATGCCGCCAACCGGGAATGGGCGGGAAAAATGCACCAGGACTTAATTGATGGGGTGAATTGGTTAGTTGAAAAAGGCATTTCCCAACCGGATAAAATTGCCATTATGGGCGGGTCTTATGGGGGCTATGCGACCTTAGTTGGGTTAACATTTACTCCCGAAGTTTTTGCCTGTGGTGTGGATATTGTCGGGCCGAGTAATATTATTACTTTGATGCAAAGTATTCCGCCCTATTGGGAACCAATTCGCAAGAATTTCTATCATCGGGTCGGGAATTTAGACACGGAACCGGAATTTTTAAAAGAGCGCTCACCTTTATTTTTTGTTGACCGAATTGAGAAACCTTTATTGATTGGTCAAGGAGCTAATGATCCTCGGGTTAAGCAAGCGGAAAGTGAGCAGATTTTTGAAGCGATGAAACAAGCCGGGAAACCCGTAGAATACGCTTTATATAGCGATGAAGGACATGGTTTTGCCCGTCCTGAAAATCGCTTACATTTCTATGGAGTAGCTGAGGAATTTCTGGCTAAATATTTAGGGGGACGCTTTGAACCCCTGGGAGAAATGACCGGACATTCTGGCGTGATTCAATCCTCAAACTAAAGTTTAAAATTCCCCCTGAAAAAAGGGGGATTATGGACAGTTTAGCTCAAGATTATGCTAAAATTAAGTACGGTTACTCCCGAATTCAATTATAATTTTTTTAAAAAATTATGTTACAGTACATTTTGGGTATTTTATTTCCCATTATCATTGGATTTACGCTCAATTCTTCGGTGAAGGTGATTAGTACCAGTGACCAAGCCATTGTTGAACGATTAGGTAAATATAAACGGACTCTAAAACCAGGACTGCAATTTATTATTCCTGTGGCAGAAAAAATTGTTTATTATGATACTAACCGTGAACGTTTATTAGATATTGACCCTCAAGAAGTGATTACAAAAGATCAAATCACTCTCAGAATTAATGCGGCGGTTTTTTGGAAAATTGAAGACTTAAAAAATTTTTATTATAACGTTGAAACTGATAAAACTAAAGAAGCGATTTCTAATTTAGTTTTAACCACACTTCGCGCAGAAATCGGGTTAACGAATCTGGAAGAATTATTAGCTAAAATTAAAGACATTAACCGAAGACTATTATATGCTTTAGCAGAAGGAACTAAGACCTGGGGAATTATTATTATTCGGGTTGATATTCAAAATATTACTCCTCCTAAATCTATCCAAGAGTCCATGGAACGCAAACGGGTTGCGGAGAGTCAAAAACAGGCAGAAATTTTAGAAGCTCAAGGACAAGCGCAATCAATTCGAGTGTTAGCAGATACTTTAGGATTAAAAACTAATAGTCAGGAATTTTTAAGATTTTTAATTACCAAACAATATGTTGACGCGAATCAACAATTAAGTGAAAGTCCCAATTCAAAAATTATTTTTATGAACCCCAATCAATTAACAGAACCGATTACTCATCTCATGGAAAGTGTTTCAGAAAATCCAAATCCTCCAGTTTCTCCGATTATTTTACCCGATTTACAAGAAGTTCAAGTTCCTAAAGTTCAACAAGTTCAACCTAATCCTAATATTCAAAAAACCTAGAATAATGGGGAATTACGAATTACGAATTACGAATTACGAATGGGAAATATTTTACTTCCCCTGCCTCCCCTTCCTCCCCTGCTCCCCCTGTCACCAGTTTGTCACTATTCTATGACAAATTGAGGTTAGTTTCAAATCAATCACAAAGGAATCAACCTATGAATACCAACAAAACCAACGGTTTATCTACTCGTACTAAGATTTGGATGGGAGTCGGTGCTTATATTTTAACGGCCGGATTGGGCAATGTTGCTAATGCTTCTACCACGCAATCCCTATCTAATTCTATTCCAGAAATTGCCTCTGGAATTGCAACTTCTGGGGATACTTTTACCTCCCGCGATATGTTGCAAGCCTCTACTGATGGCGACACAGATAGTACAAAAGATGACGATAAAAAAGATGAAGGCGGAGAAAGTGGTGAAGGTGGAGAAGGCTAAAATCCGATGATTCTATGTATTACTGATGTTCTCACACCCGAAGAACTAGAAACAACTTTAACGCTACTAGAACAAGCTGAGTTTGTAGATGGAAAAACAACGGCTGGTAAGTACGTAAAATCCGTTAAAAATAATCAACAAATCAAAACCGATACTGAGGTTACTTCTGACCTGAGAAATATTGTTCTCGAAGCTTTAAAACGTAACGAACTGTTTAAAGTAGCGGTGCGTCCTAAAATAATCCGCCCGATGATTTTCAGTCGTTATGATGTGGGAATGTATTATGGTTCCCATTTTGATAATGCGATTATGGGGGATGAATCTATTTCTCGAACCGATGTTTCATTAACTCTATTTCTCTCTGACCCTAACACCTATCAAGGGGGAGAATTAGTCATCGAAACTTCACTAGGGGAACAAAGTTTTAAGTTAGATGCAGGTTCGGCAATTGTTTATCCGTCTTCGACTTTGCATCGTGTGGAAACGGTGACTGAAGGGACTCGGTGGGCGGCGGTTACTTGGATTCAAAGTTTAGTGCGTGACCCATCTCAACGAGAAATATTGTTTGATTTAGATACCGCCCGTAGAAGTATTTTCAAACAATATGGCAAAACCATAGAATTTGACTTAATTGCTAAAAGTCACGCCAATTTATTGCGAAAATGGGCTGATATTTAACCCAAATTTAATTAATTAAAATGTAGGGACATTTTATCAAACCTCTCTACACATCAGGGCTTTATTCTCAAAATCTCGAATATTTTTGATTTAAACGTAACAGGAGAAAAAATCATGAGTCTGTATGAATCTAACGATGAAAATAGCGGTTCTGATAATAGCTGGGACAATAATAGTTACGATGATTATTATCAACAAATTCCGGTAACTGGTGTTAACCCAACAATCGCTGGTCGTCCTGATAATAGTTGGGATAATAGTTCTGATAATAGCTGGGATAATAATAGTTCCGATAATTATTATCCACCAATTCCCGTAACTGGTGTTAATCCAATAACGGGTGTTTCTGATAATAATGGTTGGGATAAGCTGACCGGAACCCATTGGGATGATGTCTTAAAAAATCCTCAATATCAACAGAATTTAACTGAGATGTTTGATGAGGAATATTATCGTAACACTAATCCTGATATCAATACCGCTATCTCTCAAGGAACCTTATCTTCTGGTTTACAACAGTATCTTAAATCGGGAGAAACAGAAGGACGTTCACCCAATGAATTCTATGATGAATCCTACTACTTAAATACAAATCCAGATGTGGCTAATGCTGTCCAAGCGGGTGCATTTAATTCGGGTTTTGAACATTTTGTCATGTCGGGGGCTGAAGAAGGACGAAACCCCAGCAGCCAGTTTAACACAGGAGCTTATTTAGGGCATAATCCTGATGTGGCACAGGCTATTAATAGTGGAGCTTTTACCAGTGCGTTCTCCCATTATACCCAATATGGTCACTTGGAAGGTCGGATTGCACACTGATTTAAACAATAATTGAATCCATAGCAATCCTATATAGATAGGGTTGCTCATCTTTCTCCTTTGACTCTTAGAGTTATTTCTAGCATAATTTTTTCAAGGGAATGGGGAATAAATAGCAAATGGGCAAATAGCGCCCTACTGCTGAAATAGGTTTTGGAATGGTTCTGTATTCTTCCAGCGATAGGTATTGAAGTCTCGATGGTCAACAGAAAGAATCCGACCGTGACCAAGTTCTTCAGCAAGAATAACTAGGGAAGCATCGGCTAAATCCATTGGTAAATCTCTATATTTCTGCATTAGTTGTTCGATACGCAAACAATGACTTTGCTTGAGATCAAATACTTGCAATATTCCCGTATAAATTTTGCGAATAAAAAGTTTTGGAGCATCTATACCTACTCTTTTTTGTAGTAGATAACAGGTTTCCGTAACTACACACCAAGTTGTGATAAATTTCTCGTTTTCTAATTTCTGAAATAAGGTTTTTGCGGCTGGATGGGCTGAATCATTTTTATTAGCAAGAGTAAACCAGAAACCTGTGTCAACGATGATCATATTTTTCCTCAAGTTCACTACTCAAATAGGTTTTATAATTTCTCGATAAGTCGGCTTCTGCTTCTATACAACCGATGAAGTCTGACCAGTCTTGGGTTTTGCTTTCTGGAATTTCTGGCTGGTTCGGGAAGTAACTTTTTTTGAGGACACAGACAAGTTCAAAGATAACTTGTTGTGCATCGGGGGGAAGGGATGCTATGTCTTGCTGGATAGTATCTAGGTTAATCATATTTGTTGATTTTCTCTTATTATTGGTTGTATCATAATTATTCAAAAGATTCTGAAAGGATGAAAACTGGTTTTTCAACTTTTATCTTTTGTCATTAATGAGTTCGCCTGGTTGTCGAACGTTGATATAATCAAGCCTATTTTATTTACCCATGATATAGAATCTGGGAAAAAGATTAATTATTATAGTTTCTATTCTCGCCCTAGATTCTGCTTAGATTCTTGCTCAAACCATTGAATTAACTGTTTAACTGTTAAATCTTGAATAGGAATATTTTCAGATTGAGACGCTTGTTTTAAAGGCTTTAATGAAGAAATTACTAATTGACTAAAAAACTGATGAAAATTTCCATCTAATTCTAATTTTTCTTTAAAACTATCATCATTTTTAACCCAGGATTGAACTTGTTCGGGTTTAATATCTTCAATTTTAATATCTTCAGTTTCAGCAATTTGTTTTAAACACCGTAACGCATAAATCCCTAACCGCGTCGAAAACTTCTCCTTAGAAGATAATAACGCCGCATCAACTTGAATCGCCTCATCCTCAGTTAAAAATTCCATAGTTTTACTTAATTATTTAATATAGCAATTGTGGCAACACAGTTAGGATAAAGACTGATTTATTAAACCCCGGCTTGTGTCTATCTTTTCCTCCGGTGTTACCTGTTCCGGTGTTCCCTGTTGCCTCCGATAATTAAATACCCACAACGATGTTCACCATTTACAATCCAATGGGTTCTTTCCACCGTACAATCTGCTAAGATTTCCCCAAACATTTCTAACTCATGGCCACAAACACTGGGAAAAGATTCCGCCACATTAGAAATAGCACAATGATGTTCGGTTAATATATAACGTTCATGATTATTGGTATCCAAGGGTTCCGACTCCACCGAATACCATTCGGCCATATACCCTTCAGTTTTTCTTAATTCGACTAATTTTTCTACCCGTTCTTTGAGGGAACCCGTGCCCACTTTTTCTCGATATTCTATGGCTTTGCGTTGCCATTGTTTCTGTAAAATTTGACTTACCTGTTCATGTCCGACGGTTTGCGCTAAAGTATCCAGAAAGGAAATGGCAAACTCATCATAACGGTTAGGAAAACCTTCCCGGCCTTGAGTCGTCAGTTCATAAACGTGCTGAGGGCGTCCCATGCCCACCTGCACCGAGTTATAGGCAATTAACCCATCCATTTCCAAATCTTTGAGATGGCGACGAATGGCTTGGGGACTAATATCAAGGGTTTCCGCCAACTCCTGGGCCGTCGCCTGGGCTTGCTTTAGGAGAAGTTGCAGAATATCGTGTTTCGTGGACTGGTGTTGTGTGGTGGCCATCGTCTTAACAAAAATTAATGAATTTGGACTTTGACAATACACTTATTGTTAATGTAGCTTAAAATAGACTTAAGTAACAAATCTGTTGTTTAAGTCAACAGCCTACCACCCGTCTGCCATCCTTTGAGAACCGTCGAACACTAAATTTAAGCTTATGAGTGCTTCCGTTAAAACCCTGGTCAACCAACCGTACAAATACGGCTTTGTCACCGATATTGAGTCAGATACCATTCCTCGGGGACTGAGTGAGGACGTTGTGCGCCTGATTTCGGCTAAAAAAAACGAGCCGGAGTTTATGCTCAACTTCCGTCTGCGAGCCTATCAGCAATGGCTGAAGATGGAGGAACCCACCTGGCCCCATGTCCACTATCCCGCCCTTGACTATCAATCTATTATCTACTATTCCGCGCCCAAAGTTGAAAAGAAAAAAACCAGTTTAGAAGAAGTTGACCCGACTCTATTAGAAACGTTTGAAAAATTAGGCATCCCTTTAAACGAACAAAAACGCCTGTCTAATGTAGCCGTTGATGCGGTTTTTGATAGTGTTTCAATTGCCACCACCTTTAAGGAAAAATTAGCCGAAGATGGGGTAATTTTCTGTTCCATTTCTGAAGCCGTTAAAGAACATCCTGAACTGATTGAAAAATATTTAGGTAGTGTGGTTCCCGTTGCTGATAATTTCTTCGCAGCGTTGAATTCTGCGGTGTTTAGTGATGGGTCATTTGTTTATATTCCGAAAGGGGTACAATGTCCGATGGATTTGTCTACCTATTTTCGGATTAATAACGGTGATTCAGGACAGTTTGAACGCACTTTAATTGTGGCGGAGGAAGGCAGTTCTGTCACCTATTTAGAAGGCTGTACCGCCCCGATGTTTGATACGAACCAACTGCACGCCGCTGTAGTGGAATTGGTGACTTTAGATAATGCCGAAATCAAATATTCAACGGTGCAAAATTGGTACGCCGGAGATGAAGAAGGCAAGGGCGGAATTTACAACTTTGTGACTAAACGGGGATTATGTAAAGGCGTCAATTCTAAGATTTCTTGGACTCAAGTAGAAACCGGGTCTGCTATTACTTGGAAATATCCCAGTTGTCTATTAGTTGGGGATAATTCCGTGGGTGAATTCTATTCCGTTGCCCTAACGAATAATAAACAACAGGCAGACACCGGAACCAAAATGATTCATATTGGGAAAAATACCCGGAGCACAATTATTTCTAAAGGAATTTCTGCCGGGAAATCCTCCAATAGTTATCGCGGTTTAGTCAAAATGGGGCCAAAAGCAGCCGGGGCGAGAAATTATTCTCAATGTGATTCCATGTTAATTGGCGATAGAGCTCAAGCCAATACTTTTCCCTATATTCAAGTGGAAAATAATAGTGCAAAAGTTGAACATGAAGCTTCTACTTCTAAAATAGGAGAAGACCAACTGTTCTATTTTTCTCAACGGGGCATTTCTGCTGAAGATGCTATATCAATGATGATTAGCGGTTTCTGTAAAGATGTGTTCAGTAAATTGCCGATGGAATTTGCCGTCGAAGCCGATAAATTATTGAGCTTAAAATTAGAAGGAACCGTGGGTTAATCAGTTATCAGTTATCAGTTATCAGTTATCCCCCTCGTTTCTAGGTTCTACCTAGAAATGAAAACTAGAGGCTCTGCCTCTGGTCAAAACATACATTCCCTTTAGTTAAAACGGAGGCGGAGCCTCCTAAATACATTCCCTGGTTCTACCAGGGAACGAGGGGAAAAATTCCTAAATTCAACAACTTACAACCATGATTAAAGACAACAGCAAAGTGATTCTATCCGTTAAAAATTTAACGGCTAATATTGACGATAAAGAAATCCTCAAAGGCTTTAATTTAGAAGTCAAAGCCGGAGAAATCCATGCCATTATGGGTTTAAATGGTTCGGGGAAAAGCACCTTTTCCAAGGTATTGAGTGGGCATCCTAGCTACCAAGTTACCGGAGGGGAAATCACCTTTCTAGGGCAAGATTTATTAGAATTAGCACCGGAAGAACGGGCTTTAGCGGGGATTTTCTTGGCGTTTCAATATCCGATTGAAATTCCGGGGGTGAGTAATTTAGACTTTTTGAGAGTTGCCTATAATGCCCATCAAAAACACAAAGGACTTGAAGAATTAGACGCTTTTGATTTTGATGAATTAGTCCGAGAAAAACTAGATATCGTGAAAATGCGGGATGAATTTTTAGAACGTAGTGTTAACGAAGGTTTTTCTGGGGGAGAGAAAAAACGCAATGAAATTTTACAAATGGCGTTATTAGAACCTAAATTAGCGATTTTAGATGAAACTGATTCTGGTTTAGATATTGATGCGTTGCGAATTGTTGCCAGTGGAGTTAATCAATTAGCCAATGAAAATAACGCCCTAGTGTTGATTACCCATTATCAAAGATTACTGGATTATATTGTACCGGATTTTGTTCATGTTGTATCGGACGGACGAATTATTAAAACCGGGACAAAAGAACTGGCTTTAGAGTTAGAAGAACAGGGTTATGATGATGTTGTGGCTGCGTCCATGGTGGGGGTTTAATGACTAATAATACCATCACAGAAACACAGGAAGTGTCCTATTTAAACCATCTGTTAGAACAAGTTAAAGGCGGAGTTTCTGAACCGCCACTTACTTCTCAAATGTCCGGTCAATTGCAAGAAATTCGAGATCATGCTTTAACTTGGATTAAGGAATTAGAAATCCCGACAAAACGGGATGAAGAATGGCGGTTTACCGATTTATCCCCTTTATTAGCCCATCGCTTTCAATCGGCTCATTTTGTTCCGTTAGAAAATCAAGCGATCGCTTCTTTAATCTTACCCGAATCTGAACACAAACGGATAGTATTTGTTAATGGCATTTATGCCCCCCATCTGTCTGATATTACAGAAATTCCCGAGGGTATTTTTATTGGGAATTTAGCAGAACTTCCCGAAAATTTTAGAGATCGTCTTCCCCAGTATCTCAGTCAACAACAAGGAAATCAAGACGTTTTTGCTACTCTCAATTCCACCGGATTAAAGGATGCAGCAGTCATCTGGGTAGAAAAAAATCAAATCATTGAAGACCCGATTCATTTATTATTTATTGCCCTACCGGATAATATTCCGGTAATCAATCAACCCCGTGGCCTAATTATCGCAGAAACTGGCAGTTCAATCACTTTAATTGAACATTATGCCACGGCCGAGATTTTCGGATGTTCTGATCGGGTAAAAGTTCAACCCTATTTTACTAATGCGGTGACAGAAATTTACCTAGAAGAAAATGCCCAAGTCAATCATACCCGCTTACAACGGGGGTCTGGGTCGGCATTTCATATTGGTAAAAATGCGATTTTTCAAGCTCGAAATAGTCGGTATACTTGCCATGCAATTAGTTTGGGATCTAAACTATCTCGCCATAATTTAGAGGTTTATCAACGGGGAGAAGGGACGGAAACGACTCTAAATGGATTAACCTTAATTGGGAGTCAACAGTTAGCTGATACCCACAGTTCCATGATGCTCAATCATCAGCACGGTACATTTAATCAAGTTCATAAATGTATTATTGACGACAAGGCTCATGGAATTTTCAATGGTAAAGTATTTGTACCTCAAACGGCACAGTTTACGAATGCCAATCAACTGAGTCGGAATTTATTGCTATCTTCAAAAGGAAGAATAGACACTAAACCCCAGTTAGAAATTGTGGCGGATAATGTTAAATGTTCCCATGGTGCCACCGTCAGTCAATTAGAAGAAGATGAAGTTTTCTATTTGCGGAGTCGGGGGTTAAGTGAACAGATGAGTCGTCACCTTTTAATTGATGCTTTTGCGGCAGAAATTTTAGGCAAATTACCATCACCCACATTAACACAGGTATTATCCCGTTGCGTTTCCTGTCGCACTGACTTCAGTTAACTGTTGTTGGGTTTTAACCCTAAAAAGAGCGGGCTAAAGCCCAACAACATAAAGAGCGGGCTAAAGCCCAACAACGAAAGGCTTTATTAATTTTATTAAAGGATATTGAAAATGATGTTAACTCAAGAAAAAACCCTCGCTGAAATTGTTCGTCAAGATTTCCCTATTTTGCATCAGGAAGTCAACGGTCATCCTTTAGTATATTTAGATAATGCGGCAACTTCTCAAAAACCCTTGGCGGTATTAAATGCCCTGCAAGACTATTATCGCAATTATAATTCTAATGTACATCGAGGGGTTCATGCGTTAAGTGCAAAAGCGACGGATACCTACGAAGCTGCCCGGTTAAAAGTTGCCCAATTTATTAAGGCTAAATCCTATAAAGAAATTGTTTATACTCGTAACGCTAGTGAAGCTATTAATATTGTAGCCTATTCCTGGGGTTTAAATACCTTAAAAGCAGGAGATGAAATTATTCTCAGTGTCATGGAACATCATAGTAATTTAGTTCCTTGGCAAATGGTCGCCCAAAAAACCGGAGCGCTGATTAAATTTGTTGAGCTAACAGCAACTCAAGAATTTGATTTAGAACAATTTAAAACCCTAATTTCAGATAAAACTAAATTAGTTTCGGTTGTTCATATTTCTAATACATTAGGGTGTATTAATCCAATTGAAGAAATTACTCAAATTGCCCATCAATACGGGGCTAAAGTCTTAATTGATGCCTGCCAAAGTGCGCCCCATACCGCCCTAGATGTGCAGAAAATTGATTGTGATTGGTTGGTGGCATCGGGTCATAAAATGTGTGCGCCAACGGGGATTGGTTTTTTATATGGCAAATTAGAGGTATTAGAAGCCATGCCGCCCTTTTTTGGGGGGGGAGAAATGATTGATGAGGTATTTTTAGATCATTTCACCGTGGGGGAATTACCCCATAAATTTGAAGCCGGAACTCCGGCGATTGGAGAAGCGATCGCTTTAGGGGCAGCTATTGATTATTTAACGTCAATTGGTATGGATAAAATCACTAATTATGAACACGAATTAACGGCTTATTTATTTGAAAGATTGCAAGAAATTCCCGAATTAAAAATTTATGGCCCCCAACCCAATGCTAAGGGAGAAGGGAGAGCCGCCTTAGCTTCTTTTAGTGTGGATGGAATTCATGCCAATGATTTATCAACCCTTTTAGATGATGGCGGGGTGGCGATTCGTTCAGGACATCATTGCACCCAACCCTTACACCGTTATTTAGGCTTAAATTCCACCGCCCGAGCTAGTTTATATTTCTACAATACTAAACAAGAAATTGATGTTTTTATTGTGGCTTTAAAAGAAGCGATCGCATTCTTTCTTTAAATAAATAATGAATTAATCAATAATAATTTGTGGGATTGTGTGGAGCTTCCGCACCCTACAAATTTCTTTTGTTTTTTGTTTTTATATGTCCCCAAACTGATAACATAGCGCTACGCCTTACGATTTTGGTACTTCTAAATCCTATTCCCTATTCCCTTGTTACTGAGCGAAGTCGAAGTATTCCCTGTTCCCTGTTCCCTCTCCCCTAACGATTTATACTAAGTTTTCAATTAACTATTGATGAGAAAAATTTCATAAAACAGAAATCAATAATTAGGGAACCTCCATCTAGGGGATAGACGGATTGTTGCTTCCCTAAAAATAGCCTAGGCTAACCGAATTTACTTGATCACTTCTTGAGAAAGAACAATTTTTTCCATGGGCATTGGAGAGCCTAATCCCGTTAAGGACATTGGTTTAGAGCCGAACCAGTTCACACTCACTTGCAAATGTAGGGACAACGTAATAAAGGCTGCCAAAAATAGTTTTTCTAACATAATTAACTCCCACCTCAAAAAAAATCTGGCCGCACCCTACTTTGTATCTGTATCTATATTAATGAGACGACGTTTCTTTTCCGTATGATTCTCTACAATGTATATAAGTGATAAAATTCACATGGGATTGATGATCCAAATCACAAACCGTGAAGGGCTAATCTCAACACCTCAATGGCTAACCGTCAACCGTTAACGGTAAAATAACGGAATAGAGGTTTTTTGATAGATTGAGAGGGAAAAATGCTGGCATATATTCTGGCGATCGCTGTGGGTTTAGCAAGTTTTGGCCTTTATATGGCCGCCTTCTTTTTTCCAGAGGTTCATCGCAAAAGTGATTTCGTCTGGAGTGGAGTCGGATTGTTTTATGGCCTGATTCTGTGGGCCTGTGCAGGACGAATTACTGGGGCCGTACTTTTAGGTCAGGTGGCGAGCGTGTCCCTGTTGGTTTGGTTTGGCTGGGAAGCCCTGACCCTACGACGAACCGCAACCCCCGTCACGGCACAAACTCCGATTCCGGCGAAGGTGAAACAACGACTGAATGGATTGCTTGGGGGTCAGTCCCCGGTGGTTTTCAGTGAACCTGTACCGGATATTGTAACGACCAGTGAACCCGTCCCCCAGAACAACTCAGTCAGGGATAAAGCCCCTGTAGAAACCCCGGTACAACCCGAACCCGAGGCTATTTCCCTATCTCCAGAAATTGTCGAGGAACCTGCGATCCCTCCCCTAACTCCAGAACAGAATCTACCGGAAGTCGCAGAAACACCATCGGTGACTCAACCCACCCCCCCGATTTCCGACACCCCCATCAAAACACCCCAGGTCAAAGCGGCAAAACCCGCCGTCACTCCCAAGGTTAAGACTCCAAAAACCGATTCTAAATCCAAAAAATCTATACCAGCGATCGCTGGAACCCTATCGGGTTTAATTGGCAATTTAACGGGTTTATTTAATAAAAAACCCAAAAAATCCCCAGAACCTACAACCGTCTCCCCCGTTTTAACGGTTGTAGAGGATAGTCAGACGGTGGCCACGGATGGGGAATTTGCTGGATTTGAGGATCTCGAAACAACAGTTGTTGAGAATATTTCTACTCCCGAAAATGTTGTTAGTGAACCTGAAACCCCGGAAGAAATTGAAAAATCTGCCGCTTCACCCTTTGAACAAATTATTACTCCCCAGGTTGAAGTTGTTGTGGAAATAATCACAGAAGAGGTTAATCCTATAGTTGAGGAAATTCAGGACTCTGTGACAGAAAAAATCTCCTCTGAAACTAATAATTTAGAATCGGAAACGGTTGAGGAAGTTATTGCAATTTCTGAAATTGAAACCCCTTCCGAGGAAATCATCTCTCCCCCATCCGTTACACCTGATGCGTCTGATCCTGAGCAAAAATAAGCCCGAATCTAAACCCGAATCATGACCACTTGGCTTTGTATCAAAAACTGTGGGGCGTGCTGTCATCTTGACCCCAGTGAACGTCCCGAATTAGATCAATATTTGGCCCCAGAAGACCTAAAACTCTATTTAAGTTTAGTCGGGGAAGATGGATGGTGTATTAATTTTGATTCTGAAACCAAAGAATGCAAAATTTATGATCAGCGACCTCGATTTTGTCGGGTAGAACCGGAGGTTTTTCAAGAATTATATGGAATTGAACCGGAAGAATTAAACGATTTTGCCATTGATTGTTGTCAACAACAAATTGAAGGGGTTTATGGGGACGATTCCCCGGAAATCGAGCGTTTTAATCAATTGGTTGGGTATGAATCCTAGGGAATGTCCTAGTTTTTTATTGCGGATGGGGTGAAATATGAAAAGATTATGATATAGTTTTAGTATTACCCCACCCGTCAACCAATGAGTTCACCCCAAACCCTTATTGAAGTTCAGGAAGATACCGCTAGTCATGTATCGGCGATGGCGCCAGCCGCGCCGCTGCGCATCGCTAATCAACAGGAACATTCAGCAAAACCGAATACTTGGAAAATTTTCGTCTCCACATTCATTACCATTTTTCTAGCTGAAATTGGAGATAAAACCCAACTCACTACTCTATTAATAACCGCCGAATCCCATAATCCTTGGATAGTTTTTGCCGGGGCGGGAAGCGCATTAATTTTAACCAGTTTTTTAGGGGTTTTAGTCGGACAATGGTTAGCCTCTCGGATTTCACCTCGAACCTTAGAAATCGCTGCGGGTAGCAGTTTATTGTTGATTTCTGTTCTATTGTTTTGGGAAGTTCTACACTAAATTAGTCAGGATTAAATCTATGGATTTTCAACTTTTGGGATTGACTTTTGTGACGGTTTTTCTATCGGAATTAGGAGATAAAAGTCAAGTAGCCGCGATCGCCCTCAGTGGCACAACTAAATCCCCTCGGGCGATCTTTTTCGGTACGGCCGCAGCCTTATTATTAGCCAGTTTCCTGGGCGTCATAATTGGACAAGGGGTGGCAGAAGTTCTACCCACCCATCTAGTTAAAATAGCAGCCGCCATCGGTTTTGCCGTGTTAGGAATTCGGTTATTATGGTTTACTCAAAAAGATAGTTCACAAACGCAATAATTCAGAGTCAAGATTTCTTTAATATTGCCATCATAGAACGATGGGGCAGCTTTCCTACACCAAAGCCGAAAAATATCCTGAATTATCGAAAATTGCAGTGCAAAATCAAAAAGCCTAATTAATGATTTTCACTTAAAATTTTTGCCCTATGTTTAACAAAATTATTAACTTCGTTAGCAATGTTGTTTTTCCCATTGCTAAACCAGTTGTTTTTACCTTTTTTCCCCAGTATGAACCCCTATTTAACACGATTCTCCCCATTGCCGAACCTTGGGTAAGTAAATTATTAGAACAAAACCCCCAAATCACCCTCAACACCGCCCCCACCCTGGAGGTAAAACCGAGTTTAATTCTCGAAGATATTAATAGTTTAAGTAGTTATAAAACCTTAACGGAGTTATCGGGAAAATCTTCTCAATTATTTGTTTTAACCGATGATATTGATATCTTAGCACCCACCAATTTTTTGACTATTTCCCAACAACCCACCGGGTTAGTTTTACCCGAATGGACAATAGAATATCGAGCAGGAATTCTCGCTTTAGCTGGGGATGATATTTTAGTGGGTTCTAATCAAACCGATGTTATGAATGGGAATACCGGAAATGATCAATTATCCGGTGCCGAAGGAATTGATTTACTCCGAGGCGGTCAGGAAAATGATACCCTGAATGGCGATGGGGGAAATGATGTAATTAATGGGAATCGTGACGATGATTTATTAATCGGAGGAGATGGAGATGACCTACTCCGAGGAGGCAGAGGAAAAGATGTTTTAACCGGGAGTAATGGACGGGATATTTTAATAGGAGATTTAGACTTTGATCAGCTTACGGGGGGTGCTGATGCGGATACCTTTATTTTAGGTGCAAATGCTTCAGAAGTTCCCCTGAACGTCACAGAAGCCGATTTGATCACGGATTTCAACCCCACCGAAGGGGATAAAATTGTGATTATTGCTAACTTTAATTCACAGGAATTAACCTTAGAATCTTTTGATCAAACGGCTAATTTACAACTCGCAACTGGAGCATCTCAAGGAACAATTATTCGTCAAACGACAACGGGAAATATTTTAGGAGTCGTGGCTAATATTATGGATATTGATACGGTTAAAAATGGTATTTCGATCATTAATATTAGTGACCCTCTGCTGGGAATTGGATAAAAGGTTGTTAAACTCAAGAGATTAAAAGGGCGAGAAAACCGGGCTCCTAGGATTAAGAAACTTAAACTCCCCGTAATCAAGCAGGATTTAGAAGGATTTGATCAACAGTTAGCGAATTTCAGGTACAATCAATCAGGATATCTGAGGATCACTATGAATTGGATGCGCTACATTGCTGTTGCTTTAATTAATGCTTTGGGTGTAGTCGTTGGAATTATCCTGGTTCCCGCCCCTTCCACTTTAGCCCAATCTTCACCAACCGATCTGAATTTAGAGTATCGGATTAATGACTCGGGTTTACAACTCCAAGGGTTTGAAGCCAATCCTCAGAGCTTAGAAACCACAGAAGTTACACCCAAATCCCTAGAGGAATTATATCAATTACAGGATTTGATCAAAGCAGAATTAAAGAAAGTTTCCAGTCCTCCTGATATTAATAGTAATTTAGAAGCGTGGCAATATCAACTGCAACTTAAACAATATGAAATATTAGTCAAAGCTAATCGCCAAGTTGAAGCCCAAATTAAATTTGAAGAAAAAACCTTAGAAACTTGGAATCAAGTGGTAAAAATAGCCACAGAAGCCTCAAATTTTGGTCAACAATCTGAAACTAATACCATAGAAGATTGGGAAACTGCACAACAATTATGGATTCAAGCCATTGATACCCTACGGAAAATTCCTCAAGAGTCTTTTCTGAATGCTAAAGCCATTGATAAAACCGTAGAATATCAAGGTTATTTAGCGATCGCTACCTATAAAAAAGCCTTAGCCCAACAGTCCCAAGAACAACAACCCGAAAAACCCCAAACCCTCTCACCCGTTTCCGTTGCTAATCCCCAATTTCCAGGGTTTGAACTCTATGGAGATACTAACCGAGATGGAATTGTGGATGAACAAGATCAACAACGCCCGGAACAATGGTCTTTATCCGTAGGGCCGTTAATTCTATTTAATAATAATGATAATAATGGGGATGGATTACCCGATTGGCGAGATAAAATCGTGAATGGGGTGGAAGATGAAAAGGATTTGGCTTTAGTTCATTTTAAACTTGATCAAGAGTATCAAGGTTCAGAATTATTAATTACCGTTGATGAAGCGTCCCAACCCTATATTAATATTTTCCAGAAAACCTCAACCGGGTGGAAATCTATTGATTTATCCGGTGCCACCCCTTTAGAATTTAGTTCAGATATTATTTTAGGAGTCGAAGCCAAACAATTTGCTAATAGTAATTGGTCGGGGTTGGTAAATCTCAAAGCCCTTGCCCGTAAACAAGGAATTGTGATGGCAACGGATACAATTTCTATGGGAGTTGCCCCTTGGATTATGTCTGCTAATACGGAATCGGTTTCTGAAGTTCATATTAGCGATCGCGGTGATAATCAAACTATTATTAAAGATGTAAAAACCATTGTGGAAAAAACCGGGGCAAAGGTGAAAGTCACCCCCGGCGCCACCCTCTGGATGCGAGGTACTCAAGAAATCGGCTATGTTCAGTTTCCCAAACCCGAAGGATTAGAGCAATATCCAGTAGTTTTAAAAGGCAATCGAACTGCGGAAAGTGACGATTATTCTCAATCCTTAATGAATCAAAATTTCGGCTGGTTTGAAGTAGGTAAACCTCGGGAATTAGATGTTTTTAATCAATGGGCAGATTGGTATAATAATTTAGCCGTAACCCCGGCTTTACCCGATTATCCCTTGGGCAGAATTTATTATGGAACCGCCGATAATGTCAGTTTAAATCCCCAGGTGGTGGAGTTTTTAAAAGCCCAAAAAGTTCAGGGTGATCCCGTTGCCATTGATACGTCTTGGTTAATGTTGCGTCATGTCGATGAAATTATTAATTTTATTCCTAGTGCTTCCGGTGAACATTTAATGTTAATTGCCAGTCCAGAGGAAGGAGTTGAACTCTTAAAAGAACTGGAAAAACAAGGCTATGAAGGAGCGGCAATTAATCGCGGATTAAGCACTCAAACCACCGTCAGAGCTACTTTAAATAATCAATTATTAATCCAACATAATCTGAATTTACAAAAACAGAAAATCGAACCCCTAATTAATCAACTCAAAACAGAATTTAATCTCAGAAATGATCAAATTATTAGAGTTCCGGCTTTATTTAGTTATAGTGGGTATGCTTGGTGGCCGAATTTAATTAATTCGGTTTATGTGAATGGGGAATTATTAGTCTCTAATCCGAAAGGAGCATTAATTGAGGGACGAGATTACACCCAAGAAGACTTTAAACGCCGGGTTGCGGTTTCGGGAATTAATGTTAATTTCTTAGAGGATGACTATTATCAAGAATTACAGGGCAATATTTACAGTGCTACCAACATGACTCATATCGGCAATGAGCAACCCTTCTGGCAAGATTTACCCTAGGGAAAAACAGAAAAATGTCTAAAAACGATCCCTCTCACCTGAGAACCCTATGCGCTTGTTAACCGCTCGAGCTTGGATCGCGTTAAAAAGCTTGGTTTATCAACGAATTATCCTTCTACTCACCGTTTTGTTTTGTGTCGGTGTGGGAGTAGCGATGGCAAATATGTCCCATTTGTCTTCCGATATTATTGAGTCCCAAGCCCTTCAGAGTGCGACTCTCTACGCTCAAGCGATGAAAGAAGCTCGCACCCTTTATAGTTCAAAGGTGGTGAGCAACCTCAAAGAACTAGACAATATTACCGTTACCCATGACTATGCTTTGGGAAAAGGGGCTATTCCTCTGCCCGCAACTTTTTTAATAGAGCTTGGACAGCATATTAGTCGAAATCATGCAGAAATATCTGTCCGTCTCTATAGTGACTACCCCTTTCCTTGGCGGCAGGCTGAAGGAGGCCCTCGGGATGATTTTGAGCAGGAGGCACTCAATTATTTAAAAGCAAATCCCAATGGCTCTTTTTTCCGCACCGAAAACCAGCAGGGGAAATCCTCTTTTCGTTATGCAGAAGCTGATTTAATGAAGCCTAGTTGTGTGACTTGCCATAATACCCATGCCGATAGTCCTAAAACCGACTGGAAGGAAGGAGATGTGCGGGGAATTTTAGAGATTACTCAACCGCTCCAGAGTATTACTCAACAAACTCAGAAAGGGCTACAACAACTTTTAATGTTACTGGTCGGAATTTCTGTTTTAGGGCTTTCTGGACTGGCGATCGCCATTCACCGTTTACGCAATAATGCTAAGGATTTAGAACAACGGGTGAAAGAGCGGACATTTCAACTTCAAGAAGCTAATCAAGAACTGATAATAGAACAGGAAAAATCTGAAAATTTATTGCTGAATATATTGCCACCAACGATTGCAGAAAAGTTAAAAGAAGGTCACAGTAATATTGCCGATGGTTTTGCAGAAGTGACGATTTTATTTGCGGATATTGTGGGTTTTACCGATCTTTCAAAGCGCATTCCCCCAGCGGAATTAGTCAAAATGCTGAATCACATTTTTTCAGGCTTTGACGAGTTAACCGAAAGGCATAGTTTAGAAAAAATTAAAACCATTGGTGATGCTTATATGGTGGTTGGCGGTTTGCCCACCCTCAGACCCGACCATGCAGAAACTGTTGCAGAAATGGCACTTGATATGCTCCATGAAATGAATCAATTTAATGAAAAATATGGAACTGCGATTAACCTCCGCATCGGGATTAATACCGGGCCAGCCGTCGCCGGAGTCATCGGCACTAAAAAATTTATTTATGACCTCTGGGGTGATGCGGTTAATACAGCATCCCGCATGGAATCCCACGGCATTCCAGGAGCGATTCAAGTCACCCAGGAAACCTATGAAATCCTAAAACATAAATATGTTCTTCAACACCGGGGCATCATTCATGTGAAGGGAAAAGGAGACATGACCACCTATTTTCTATTGGATAGATTGGTTTGTAACATATAGGATACCCATTAGCGATAACTGATCACTGATAGAGACGCGCCATGGCACGTCTCTACACTGATGACTGATTCACATAAATACCCGATGTTGCAGACTCGGCATTTGTCGCCGAACTTGTTCAAGACGGGCAGGATTAATTTCTGCGATCGCAATTCCTGGCTTATCACCTGCATCGGCTAAAACCACCCCCCAAGGGTCAAGAATCATTGCATGACCATGGGTATATCGACGCCCATAATGACACCCGGTTTGAGCCGGTGCGATCACATAACAGGTATTTTCAATCGCCCTAGCTTTGAGTAGAACTTCCCAATGATCCTTACCCGTATAGGCCGTAAAAGCCGCGGGGACAAATAAAATTTCTGATCCTTTTTCGGATAAATGACGATAGAGTTCGGGAAATCGAACATCGTAACAAACTGATAGTCCCAGGTTGCCCAACTCTGGATGATGATAAACCGGAGGTAAAACCGTCCCGGCCATCACCGTATTCGATTCCCGATAAGTATTACCATCGGGCAAATTCACATCAAACAGATGAACTTTTTGATAACGGGCTAATTCTTGACCATTCGCATCAATTAACACCGCCGTATTATAAACTTTCCCATCACTAGCTGGAACGGGAAACCCTCCAGCCAATAGAGTAATTTGAAACTTTTGGGTAATGGTTTTTAGAAATTTTTCCGTAGTTTGAGCAATAGTTTCAGCTTGAGCCATTTTCTCAGATTCTTCACCCATAAACGGAAAATTCTCAGGTAAGCTAACTAACTCAGCCCCCTGACGAACTGCTAAATCAATCAATTCTTCAGCCTCCGCTAGATTTTTGTCTAACCAAGGTGTACTGGTCATTTGAATAGCCGCAGCAAGATAGGATTTCATCGATAAAAATATATTTAGAGGTTAAAAGCCGGGGGGCAGGGGCAGGGGCAGGGAGGCAGGGGGAGCCGG
>NZ_LR735026.1:303964-772122 GCF_900009265.2 Planktothrix paucivesiculata PCC 9631
ATTACCCATTACCCATTACCCATTACCCATTACCCATTACCCATTACCCATTACCTGTTCCCTGTTCCCCTTTTAGCTCCAGGTTAGATTAAGAGAGAGGATGGAACAGTAAATCGGGGAAAAAGCGATTAAATTCGATTAAAACCCCAGCCGTAAAGACCATTAAAGCCGCGGCTAAAACGGGTGCTGTAGAAAGATATGTGAGGAAATACTTCATGAGTTTTTCTCCTAAGTTTGCAAATGTGAAAAACAATTAATCTGTTAAAAGAAACCAGAATTCACAAAGATTATTAGAACATTAACAAACTTTGTTTATGGGTTGATTAGGGAATAGTTTAAGTTAACTATTAAACTCAAATCTTCCCAAATCTCTGTTCAAGAATTCCACGACTAACGAGGTGAAACGGTGATTTCGTTATCTTTAGCGAACATTTCACCCGTGGTCATTTCTTTTAACGCTGCTAAGGGCCACAGGAAACCACTGAGCATAAAGGTTAAAGCCACAGGAACATTGATGATAATTTCTTTTTCTGCGGGGTTTTCGCTCTTTCTCGCATATTGTAAATAAGACCGACCTACCCAACCAATCCATCCAGCAATATACAGGAACAGAATCCCAGGAATTAAGAAATCGCCCGCATGAGATAGACTTCCATCCACAATTAAATGGGGTAAGCCATCTTCTTTTCCGCAAAGTTCTTGGGAATAGCGTTCAAAGCGTGCTTTTGCCTGTGCAGGGTTAGCCGCCACAGAGATAGAGGTTTTGGCTCGTTGCTGAAATACCGAAGATTCAGAGCAGGGAACCAGGTTATAAGCTGAAGCTGCGGGAACAACGGTCATCCACAAGCCCAGGGCCAGAATAGCAGCCAACAATCGACGCATAGAAGTGTTTCCTTTTGTTACAGAACAATACGTTTTCCATCCGTTGAGCCGAAGGCGTTTTGAGAAGTCCCTCTTAACAACCACCGGACAAAGCGTTTGTTATCCCTCAAACTGAGGTGAAAACCCACGCACAAATTCGACAATTAGGTTCAGTTGTTCACTGTACCCAAAAAATCTGCAATGATAAAGCTACTCAAAGTTAGCTCCAATCATTTCATAAAATTTATCAGTCAATGGCAACCGTTTTAGCAATTGAAACAAGTTGTGACGAAACCGGGGTCGCAATTGTAAAGAATCGTGAAGTTTTAAGCAATGTTGTGGCCTCTCAAATCGCCATTCATCAACAATATGGCGGGGTTGTCCCCGAAGTTGCCTCCCGCCATCATTTAGAAATGGTTAATCCTGTCCTTGACCAAGGATTAGAAACCGCAGGTTTGGACTGGTCGGCTATTGATGGAGTGGCGGCTACCTGTGCGCCGGGACTGGTAGGAGCCTTAATAACGGGCATTACCACCGCTAAAACCTTAGCTCTGGTGCATGATAAACCCTTTTTAGGGATTCATCACCTGGAAGGGCATATTTATGCCAGCTATTTGACCGAAACCAGTCTTCAGCCGCCATTTTTATGTCTGTTGGTATCGGGGGGTCATACCAGTTTAATTCATGTCAAAGATTGTGGGGTCTATCAAATATTGGGACATACGATGGATGATGCCGCCGGGGAAGCCTTTGATAAAGTAGCCCGGTTGTTAAATTTGGGCTATCCGGGCGGGCCGATTATTGACCAATTAGCCACCCAAGGCAACCCTAAAGCCTTTGCCTTACCCGAAGGCAAGATTTCCCTCCCGAATGGCGGCTATCATCCCTACCATTCCAGTTTTAGCGGGTTAAAAACGGCGGTATTAAGGTTAGTTCAAACCTTAGAAAAAGAAGAAAACACCTCCTTGCCCGTGGCCGATATTGCGGCGAGTTTTCAAGATACTGTTGCTAAAAGTTTAACAAAACGGGCGATCGCTTGTGCCTTAGATTTTGGATTAGATACAATTGCGATTGGGGGCGGTGTGGCGGCAAATAGTGGGTTAAGAAACCATCTGCAAGAAGCGGCTAAAACTCACGATTTGCGGGTATTATTTCCGCCATTAAAATATTGTACCGATAACGCCGCTATGATTGCTTGTGCGGCTTCAGACCATCTGAGTCGAGGTCATATTTCACCCCTAACATTAGGGGCGCAGTCTCGAATGTCCTTAGAAGATGTTATGCAGTTGTATAAAGGGTAATTACGAATTACGAATGGGAGGGATAGTCGCAGGATTGGTCTTTCAATCATTAATCGTTGAGGATAAAAAACAATATGAAAATAGAAGTAGAACAATTATCAGAAATTTATGAAAAAGATTATTTTTTGTGGTTAGAACAAACCATCAAACTTTTAAAAAACCGTCATCTTAACCAGATTGATTATGACCATTTAATTGAGGAATTAGAAGAATTGGGTAACGAACAAAAACGGAAAGTTGAAAGTTTGTTAGAACAAATTATCAGACATTTATTATTATATCAATATTGGGAAACTGAATTTCAATATAATTCCCACCATTGGCACGCAGAAATTATTGGATTTAGAACCCAAATTAAACGCCGTTTAACAACTAATTTAAAACAATATTTATCCCAGGAATTATTATCAATCTATGCCGATGCTCTGAAATTTGTTAAAGCGAAAACCCAACTCGATAATTTTCCCCAACAATGTCCTTATACCTTTGAACAAATTTTAGACGAAGATTGGCTACCTACCCTAACTCACTCCAAGAAATCCTAGAAACCAGGTAATAGAAACCGGGTTTCTCCAATAGCTTTTGCTACTAACAGAAAGATGAATTCAGAAACCGGGTTTCTGAATCAATCATCAATAACTTTTCCTCGCATTATCTTCAGATTCGAGCGCTTATTTTTACTATCCAGACGCTTTCTCTGAGAACTTCGAGTAGGTTTACTCGGTTTGCGAGGTTTAGGAAGGGAAATCGCACTTTTAATTAGGTCTTGAAGTCGTTGTAAAGCTTCTTCGCGATTCTGTTCTTGACTGCGGTATTTTTGGGCTTTCATAATAATCACTCCCTCCTTACTAATACGCTGATCATTTAACGTCAATAGTCGCTGTTTATAATATTCAGGTAATGAAGAAGCGGAGATATCAAAACGTAGATGAATGGCTGTTGCTACTTTGTTAACATTTTGCCCCCCGGCTCCTTGAGAGCGAATGGCAGTCATTTCAATCTCATGGTCAGGGACGCTCACGGTGTTAGAAATTTGTAACATCATTAATCAATAATTGTAAGAGAAAATATCAAAATTAAACCCTAGGGACAAGATATCAATTCAAACAAGGAAGGATAGCTAAATCGGTTTTTGGATCGAATAAATGAATTTTTTCCGGTGTTAGGGCTAACCAAATTTTTTCACCGGGTACAAATTCAGTTTCGGCGGGAATTCTAACTTGTAAGGAAAAAGGAAGATTATTTTCTCCAAATAAATGTACCCATAATAGGGTTTCATGTCCTAATGCTTCCATCCGATCAACAATTACGGGTAAATTTTTCGTAGCTGGACAACTAACAATTAAATGTTCTGGTCTAATTCCTAAAATTAATTTTTCTTCCTTCTGGCGAGGTAAAACCGTTTGCCAAATATCGGGTAAAGTTAAACGGAATTGAGGATGACTAATTAATAATGGGGCGGTGAATTGAATCGGAATAAAATTCATCGGCGGAGAGCCAATAAATTCCGCTACAAAGCGATTATTAGGACGATTATAGAGTTCTAAAGGCGGAGCAACTTGTTGAATTCTTCCTTGATTCATAACCGCAATTCTTGACCCCATGGTCATCGCTTCAACTTGATCATGGGTGACATAAATGGTGGTTGTGCCTAATTTTTTTTGTAATTCTACAATTTGGGCACGGGTTTCGGTTCTTAATTTTGCATCTAAATTAGATAAAGGTTCATCCATTAAGAAAACCTGGGGATTTCTGGCCATGGCTCGACCTAATGCGACACGCTGTTTTTGTCCCCCGGATAATTGTTTGGGATAGCGATCTAATAAGGATTCAATTTGTAATAATTGGGCAACGGTTAAGACTCTTTCAGCTACGGCTTTTTCTCGTTCTGAAATATAGCGAAAGTTAGGAGGAAGCGATCGCGTCATTGCCACTAGCGCATCTTCTAACCACAGGGGCGCGAAGATTTCATAATCTCCAATGGTCAAGGATAATTGTTGATTAGAATATAACTTAGACTCGCTTTTAGGAATAATTAAAGGCTGTTTTGCTTCAGTTTCTCGGTAGGAACGTCGCAACCCAAAGCCTAAGTTATCATAAACTTTTAAATGGGGATACAGGGCATAATTTTGAAATACCATGGCAATATCTCGCGCCTTGGGGGGTAAATCATTCACTAATTTATCCCCAATATAAATATTACCGCCCGTAATGGTTTCTAAGCCCGCAATTAACCTTAATAGGGTACTTTTTCCACACCCGGACGGCCCGACTAAAACCATAAATTCGCCATCATATATATTCAGATGTACCCGTTTTAAAATGGCTTGACGGGTGGGGGTTGATTCTAGGAGTTCCGATGAGTTTTTTTCCTCGGATGAGGTTTGACGACGGGTGGGAAAACTTTTATAAATATTATCTAAAATAACTTCTGCCATTTTAATTTTACCTAATTTTATGTAGGGGCGGGTTCTCTCAGATATTGATAATAAATCATTAACTGAACTAAACCCGCTTTTTCTTCTTCTTATCTCGGTGTTGGTGCGTGCGATCCACTCACCCTAGGATTTGATCGAGATAATTCTCTCATCGGGTTTGAGTTTGAAAATGCGATCGCCTGTACTATCTTTTGTGGATAGATGAATTTGATCCGTGGGAACATGAATAATCCGATTATCACTGGTTAACAGATGGATTTGTTGGTGGGGTTTAGCGGGGGCAATTCCCACTAATATATCATTAGGAGATTTAAACTGGATCAGGGAAATTCCAATGCCACCTCGGTTACTTCCCCGCACTAATTCCATCCCAATTCGTTTAATATAACCCTGTTCTGTCACTAATAATAAACTGCCTTTAGGTGATAGGGTAATACATCCAATTAAATGCTCTTTTTGTCGTAACCGAGTGGCTTGGGAACCCTGGGCGGTTTTCCCCATGGGGGGGAGTTGTTCATCATTTAGATCAAATCGTAGGAGTCGCCCCCCGGAGGTGGCTAAAACCACTTTTTCATCGGGTTTAGATAGGGTAGCAAAAGATAACTCATCGTCATCTTTGAGTTTAACAATCGTACTGCCTCGGTTGGTTAATTCCGCTAATTCTATTAGGGGTAAACGTTTAATTTTTCCCTGTTGAGTTAAGGTAATTAAATCGGTTTTATCGGGAAAAGCCGATAATAGAAATTGAGCAATCATTAAGTCTTGGGGATTAATGGATGTATCTTTATAGGCGGAAGGAGATAATAAAGTAATAATGGGTTTTCCCTTAGACCGATTATTACCCATCGGAATATCAGCGACACTCAAGGGATAAGCTTTTCCAGTTCTCAACACCATGACCAGATTTTGACTGGTTTTAGTATTGTGGGTTTGGGTGATAAAATCATCGGTTTCCTCAATATTAATAGCGGTCTTATTTTCACTCTGATTCCGTTTAGAATCTGCGGTTTTGGCAGAAACTCGCCGAATATAACCGCGATGGGTAATTTCAATTACGGTTTCTTCCTCCACCGGGGGTAAGGGTTGTAATAAATCCGGGGGGGAGGTGAGTTCTAATATTTTTTCTTTGGATTTTTTAGCGGTTTTATCCTCAGATGAAATAGGAGTCTGACCCTGGGGATAAATAATTCGGGTGCGTCGTTCATCGCCATATTTTCGTTTAAGCGATCGCAATTCTTTTTTCAGGGATTTTAACAATTCGGGACGTTCATCGAGTAACCGTCTTAACTGTTCAATATTAGTGGTTAATTGGCTAAATTCTTCCTGTAACTTTTGCCGTTCTAACCCCGTCAATCGACGCATGGGCATGGCTAAAATAGCATCGGATTGAATATCACTAAACCCTAATTGATTTTCTAAGGTTATTTTTGCCGTGGAACCATCGGGGGCATTTCTGAGAATTTCAATCAGACTATCTAAATTTTCTAAAGCTAGTAATAACCCTTCCACTAAATGACAACGCCGTTCGGCAGCTTCTAATTCATGGCGATATTGACGGGTTAAAGTATTTTCCCTAAATGATAGAAATTCTTGGAGAATTTGTTTTAAACTTAATTGTCTAGGTTGTCCATTGACAATCGCTAAAAAAATTGCCCCAAACTTGGTCATTAATTCCGTTTGTTGGTAGAGATGATGTAATACCACCTCCGGGGAAAATTCCCGTTTTAATTCAATTACAACCCGTATCCCTTCGCGATCGCTTTCATCTCGAATATCAGAAATTCCCTCTAATTTTCCCGCATTAACTAACCCGGCAATTTTTTCAATCCACGCCGCTTTATTCACCTGAAACGGCAATTCCGTGACAATAATTGCGTTTTTTGTCCGACGTTTTTGGGCGGTAGGAACTTCTTCCATTTTCGCCACCCCCCGCACCACAATACTGCCTTTTCCCAGGGTATAGGCCTCCCCAATGCCTTCGGTACTAATAATTTCTCCCCCCGTGGGAAAATCCGGCCCGGGGATCAATTCCATTAATTTTTGATCGGATAATTCAGGATGATCAATTAAGGCAATTAATCCATCCACGACTTCCCCTAAATTATGGGGGGGAATATTCGTCGCCATTCCCACCGCAATGCCCGAAGATCCATTTAATAATAAAAATGGCAGTTGGGCGGGTAAAACCGTGGGTTCCTGTTGAGAATTATCGAAATTACTAATAAAATTAACTGTGGCTTCCCCCACCTGGGAAAGTAACCCCTCATGACCGACGGCTGCCAAACGGGTTTCGGTGTAACGCATCGCCGCCGGGGGGTCATTATCCACCGAGCCAAAATTCCCATGACCCGCTAACAACGGATACCGACTGGAAAATTCCTGAACCAGTCTCACCAAGGCATCATAAACCGATTGATCCCCGTGGGGGTGATATTTCCCCAACACATCCCCCACGACCCGCGCACATTTGCGGTAGGGACGGTCGGGAGTTAACCCCAATTCGTGCATGGCGTACAAAATCCGACGATGTACGGGTTTCAACCCATCCCGGACATCGGGTAAAGCTCGGCCAACAATCACACTCATGGCATATTCAAGGTACGATTGTTGCATCTCGGTGTGAAGCGATGTGGTAATCACTTGCCCAGAAAAGAGGTTTAACTGTTTAGCCATGAGTTTAGTTGAGTCTACAGCGATAGGGTTCTTACCGTTATCAGTAAACAGTAATCAATAATCAGTGTAAGAGTGAATAGACTTTTTGCTGTCAATATCTGTACTGATAACTGATTACTGTATGGCGTGGTATGATGACTTTTCGGTACTGGAGAGTGAAAAATAGAGAGATTTGGTAAATCTATTTGAATAGTATATCGGGTGGGAGACTTAAATGAAGACCGTTCTGATTGTAGAAGACGATCAGGTTAATGCTCGTGTTTTTTCAAAAATATTGACAAAACGGGGTGGATTAGCCGTTAAACACACGGAAAATGTGGAAGAAGTGATGGAGATTGCCCGCACTGGGGAGGCGGACTTGATTTTGATGGATGTTTCCCTAGCGCGCAGTGTTTATCAAGGGAAAGCTGTTGATGGAATTAAAATTACCCAACTCCTGAAAGCTGACCCCGCCACCGCGAAACTGCCGATTATTTTAGTAACGGCCCATGCCATGGCTGGAGATCGGGAGGATTTTCTGGCTCAAAGTGGAGCCGATGATTATATCTCTAAACCCGTGATTGATCATCAAAAGTTCGTGGATAAGATTAAATCCTTGATCCCTCCAGAGGAGTAGACCGCAATAGGGGAACTGGAATCCATAGGTTTTCCAGTACCTACTGCCTTTTTTGTCCTCCTGGGTTGGGATTTGAGACTAGGGACTCGGGGGGGTGGGTTGGGTGTCTTTAACTTGAACTAGCACTTTTTGGATTTGAGGATTAGCTAGAAATTTTTCCGTATCCTTGAGTAAGCGATCGCCCCAAAGATTTTCTTTCAGATAATCAGAGTCAGCATAACGGCCATCGAGACGCAGGGCCGTTTCTCCTAGAGATAGAGCTTCGGCGGCTTCACCTTTGGTATAAAGGCCAACGGCTAAGGCTAATAGGGGTTCGGCTGCTTTGGGATCAATCTTAATCGCCTGTCTCCATTTGCTGATGGCGGTATCAATTTCTCCCTGTTCATACTTGACTAGGCCCACATTATTAATGGCTGGCCAAAGACTGCTTTCTTGGGCAAAGGCTTTCTCGTATTGTAGAATTGCCTGCTCTAACCGCCCTAACTTATAATAAGCATTGCCCAAATCAAATAACGCCCCGGGAACCTTGGGGTCAAGTTTCAAGGCAGCTTCTAGGAATTGAACGGATTTTTGATAGTCGCCTTTTTTGAAGTAGGCTTCGCCTAAAATAAACTGAATCCCCGGGTCTTTGGGTTCTAAGGTTTTGGCTTTTTGCAAAAACTCAATGCCTTTATCGAGTTCGTCTAATTGCAAATATAAACTGCCTAATAGGGCCCAGGCTTGATAACTGTCCGGTGCCAGTTGAGTTGCGAGTTCTGCCCGGGGTAAAGCTAATTGATATTGTTGAAATCGGGTTAACTGAGCCGCTTCTTCGAGCAACCCTAATCCCGTTTGTTTAAGTTGTTCTGAGTCCAGGGGTGGGGTATAGGGAACCAGAGCTTGTCCCCTGGCGGATGGAGCAACATTCCACAAACTCAGAGTAAGGATAACGGACAGAATCAGGGTTCGATTTCGCACGGTAAGAGCTAACCTAAATTTTTTAATATTTTGCGGGTTCTGTTGATCATACACGAACTTGGATCAATCGGTTAAATAAAGGGTAATAAAATCTCAAATTCCGTACCGATTCCTGGCTGCGATCGCAATTTTAATTGTCCGCCATGTTTGGCGGTGACAATATGATAACTCAGAGATAAACTGGTTTCTTTTTCCGTGCGTTTGAGATTAGAAAATGAATCTAGGATTTTTTGTTGTTCTTCCGCAGACAATCCCGGGCCATTATCGGCAATAGAAATCGAAACCCAACGTTCGGGAGGGCTGAGATTCTCCCCTGGGGATGAGTCTAAACCGATGATTGTTGTTGTAATCACAATTTGTGGTGCTTTCCCCGACTCTAAACCTGGGGAAATGCTATATTCATTCACCCAATCTTGTCTCACTAATTGATTGAGCAAGGCATCAAAACCATGAATCAAAATATTGATAAAAACTTGGCTCAACTGTCCCACATAGCAGCTGACGGGAGGTAAATGACCGTAATTTTTAACCACGTCAATTTCTCGGTTAATCCGGCTTTTCATTAACAGTAAAATACTATCTAAATGACTATGTAAATCCGCAGGTTTAGGATGGATTTCATCAATATGGCAAAAATTTTGTAAACTCGTGGCTAATTTACTTAATCGTTCCGTACCACTTTTGATACTTGATAGAATCCGAGGAAAATCTTGGCGGAGAAAGTCAAATTCTATTTCTTGTTTCAGTTGTTCAATGGCGGGAAATTTCTGGGTATAATGGGATTCATAAGCGTCCAAAAGTTCAATTAAACCATCACTATAGGTGACTAAATGGGTTAAATTTCCCCAAATAAATCCCACCGGATCTAAAATTTCATGGGCAACGCCATCTACTAATCTTCCTAAACTCGCCATTTTTTCACTTTGTAACAGTTGAACTTGAGTTCTTTCATAGCGAACTTGAGTTTCAATTCCTCGAATTTGCCAATAGGCAAGATTCAATTCATGACTGTTTAAAAGACGATAGGAAACCATCCAAGGATAATCCCCCGAAGATGACCAATTTCCCTGTACCACAATCGGATCGATATATCCAGGGGCAGTTCGCTTTAAGGATTGTTGGGTTGCTGCTAGAATTGTGGTTTGTGCAGGTAATACTAATACGGGGGTTCTAACATAACTATAAAGTACATCTAGGGATTGATCTAAAAATAATTCTAACCCCCGGGGACGGAGAAAAAATTCTAGGAGATCCCGCCGAGAAATCATCCCCAAAAACTCAGAAGTAGAGTTTTCCTGGGGGTCTACAATAATTACTCCCGGTAGCAAGGGATGTCTTTCAAACTGTTGTACTAGGGTTCGTACACTCGAAGCCAAAACCACTTGAAAATCGTATAGGGGTAAATCTCCTAGGGTGGAGTCTAAACTTAAATCTCCTCCGGTTTGACTTTCCCATAAATAGGGTACAGATATGCTCGTCAAGGTACTTTTAGGTAGAATTAGCAACACAGTTTCCTATCCCTTAGACTAACATTAAGGGGTCAAAAATTAATCAAAAATTTATTAATTTTAATTACCAATGGGGGTTCTCTACTAATAACGCTTCAGCCGCATTCGCTTCTAAAGGACGGGCGAAGAAATAACCCTGCCCTTCTTCACATCCCAAACTTCTAAGCAGGGACAATTGTTCGGGGGTTTCTACTCCTTCGGCGGTAACGTTCATATTCAGATGATGGGCGAGGGTAATAATGGCTTGAATAATTTCTAAATTTTGACGAGTTTGACTAATTCCTTGAATAAAAGATCGATCAATTTTTAAATTATGTAAAGGAAATCGATGTAAATAACTGAGGGAGGAATAACCCGTGCCAAAATCATCAATACTTAACTGAATATCTCGATCTCTGAGTTGTTGTAAAAGTTCGGCGGCGGATTCGGGATGTTCCATGATCGCACTTTCGGTAATTTCCAATTTTAAATAACTACTATTTAATTGAGTTTGCAAAATAATTTTATCAATATTTTGAATTAAATTCAGTTGAGAAAACTGTTTTACTGATAAATTAACGCTCATTTTAATGGTGCGTTTAGATAAACCTCGATCTTGCCAGGTTTTCAACTGTTGACAGGCTTCTTTTAAAACCCATAAACCGATGGGAACAATTAATCCGGTTTCCTCGGCGGCGGGAATAAAATCTCCTGGGGATATTAGTCCTTTTTGACCATGATGCCATCTTAATAAGGCTTCAAATCCATTAATTCTTCCGGTGTCTAAGGAAATAATCGGTTGATAATATAAGATAAATTCTTCCCGGTGTAAGGCCCGTCTTAAATCCGTTTCTAACTCTAAACGTTGTTGAGCGTGATAGTGCATTTGGGTATCAAAAATTTGATACCGAGCCTTTCCTTTGGCTTTGGCTTGATACATGGCAATATCTGCATCTCTTAAAATATGTTCCGGTTCTTGATAGGTTCTATTCCCCACCACAATCCCAATACTGGCATTAATAAATAATTCCTGTTCCTCAAATTGAAACGGCCAACTCATGGAGGTTTGGATTTTTTGAGCTAAACGACTCACATCGTCAATATCTTGAATATTTTCTAATAAAATAGTAAACTCATCGCCCCCAAACCGAGCCAACATATCTGTAGATGCTAAATGGGTTTTTAGGCGGCGGGCGATCGCAATTAATAGCCGATCTCCGGCAAAATGTCCCAGGGAATCATTCACCACTTTAAAGCGATCGCAATCCAAAAATAAAACCCCAAACTGATAATTAGGTTCCCGTTGGGTTCGTTGTAAAGACTGTACTAATCGATTCATAAATAGAACCCGATTCGGTAAATTAGTGAGGGCATCATGGGATGCCAGATGTAGCAATCGGGTTTGGGTTTTTTGATGTTCAGAAATTTCCTTTTCTAGCTTATAATTCAAGCCTTTTAATTGGGCATTGACAATTTCTAATTCCATTGTCCGAGATTGGACTCGCTGTTCTAATTTTTCATTGAGTTGTTGAATTTCAGCCCTAGCCGATTGTAAGGCAATTTGATTTTCAATCCGCGCTACCACTTCTTCAAATTGAAAGGGTTTAGTAATATAATCTACCCCGCCGACTTGAAAGGCTTTGACTTTATCGATCACTTCATTCAAAGCGCTTAAAAAGATCACCGGGATATCCCGGGTTTTTTCATTCTCCTTCAAGGACTGACAAACGGTATAACCGTCCATATCGGGCATTTTGATATCTAATAAGATCAAATCCGGTGGCAGGGTTTGTACGGCCATAATTGCCATTTGTCCATTCATTACGCCCCGAACTTTATATCCCATTTGGATCAAAGTATTCGATAACAGCCGTAGATTTTCTAGGGTGTCATCTACAATTAAAATATCGGCTTTAAAAGATCGATTAAAAGAATGATTCATTGCTGGGTCGCTTTATGAGCTAAATCCATTATCTGATCAAAAGAAAAATTATTCACTAATAGGATGAGAGATTCTGCGACCGGACTGTGGGATACAGGAATTTGTTGCACCAGTTGTAAAATTTGTTCGCCATCGGCTGCGGTGGCACTGTAGTGCAATGCTACTAACCATTCAGAAGACATCATGGTCAACGCATCCGGGCTAATGATGGAGCTTGGCGGGGGTGCTAAGGGTTCTAAAGTGGGAAGATCAGGTGTGTATAAATATCGTACCCCTAAATAGTGGGCAATTTTCTCTAATAGGGCATCTTCTCGGAAGGGTTTTTTGACAAAATCATCACACCCGACTGATAAAACTATAGCCCGTTCTTCTTCAAAAACACTAGCAGTTAAGGCGATAATCACCGTCGCTTGACCTTTTAAATGGGATTTAATTTGTTTTGTGGCTTCGTAACCATCCATCACCGGCATTCGCATATCCATGAGGATTAAATGGGGTTGCCATTCATTCCAGACTTTTAATGCTTCTTGACCATTTTCAGCCTCAGCCACCTCAAACCCCAAAGGAGATAACAGTTTAACTAATAATTGGCGATTGGTAAATCGGTCATCAACGACTAAAATGCGGAATTTGGGTTGATTTTCGGCTAAACCAATGATTCGTTTTTGAGTTTTAATTTCTTGGAGATCCTCCGCGTTAGCCAGGTCAACTTGAAGATTAAATTTAAAAATAGTCCCTTGATTTAAGATACTATTGACTTGAATATCGCCGCCCATTAACTGAATAAATTTTTGACTAATTGCTAATCCTAACCCGGTTCCTTGTTGAGATTGACGTCCTGTTTCTGTTTGCATAAACGCCTCAAAAACTTGATGGAGTTCACCGGGGGCAATCCCAGGGCCCGTATCTTCGACTTCCAACTCCAGGGTAAGTTTGTCATCAGTTGGCGTTTTCGGTTGAACTTTTGCCCGTAATATTACTTGCCCCGTTGTGGTAAATTTAATGGCATTGGACAATAAATTCATTGAGATTTGCCGGAATTTACTTTCATCGGTTTTAATATATTGAGGTAGGTTAGGATCTAATTCAAAAATAAGTTTTATTCCTTTAGAGTTTGCTTTTAATTCAAACATTTGTTCTAAGGTGGTAAAACAGGAATAGAGGTTAAAACAACTGGAATTAATCTGGGTTTTTCCCGATTCAATTTTGGTTAAATCTAAAATTTCATTAATTAATTTGAGTAAATGTTCTCCAGAACGATTGACAATTTCCAGATTTTCTGAAAGTTGTGCATCGCCGTTATATTGACGGAGCATTAATTGGGTAAACCCTAAAATCGCGTGCAAAGGGGTTCTTAATTCATGACTCATATTCGCTAAAAATAGGCTTTTAGCCAGATTAGCTAATTCTGCTGATTCCTTGGCTTGTTTCAATTCTACGGTGCGTTCTTCGACTCGAATTTCTAGGGTTTCAAAGGATTCTTTGAGTTCCGATACCATTTGATTAAAAGATTGGGATAAAACCTCTAATTCATTAATGCCATAAACTTCATTTTTAGGAAGGATTTCTTCTAATTTTCCTTGAGCAATTTTTTGAGAATCTTGATTTAATTTTACAATCGGTTTCATAATCCATCGGGCGGTTAAAATTCCCAAGATTACGGATAAACCCAAGGCTAAAAAGCAAAGAATAATAGTTCTTTTTTGATTGTTTTGGATCTTTTCCGTAAAGTCGGATTCAGGAACAACCACCACAATTAACCAATCTAAACCTCTGGGGTCGGAATAGGGAACAATTTGGATTAGTTGTCGTTGATTATTATAAATAAAATCGAGTTGTTGTTCGGTAGTAATATTATTAAATTTTTCAAAATGATTCAATAAAAAAATAGCTGTTTTTTGTAAGAATTTATCAGAACTTTCAATCGCTTTAATTCTTTGAGTTTTTCCTTTTTTGTCTACTAAAAATGATAAATTTAAACTAGAACTGGCTACAATTAGACCGGAACGTTCAATAATAAAGGTTTGTCCTGATTTACCGACTTCTATACTTTTTAAAAAGTCACTGACTTGGTTTAGAAATAAGTGACTTGCTAATACTCCTAACACTTTTCCCTGATTATCTTTAACAACAACACTCGCAGGTAAAACCATTTCAGGATACGCATGATAAGTAAAAATGGGACTCCAAATCGATTGATCAGCTTGCAATGCTGCTTTGTACCAAGGTCGCTCTCGAATGATAAAATTAGGGGTTTCTTGGATTAATTTTTGGGGGTTTCCTTGAGGATCTAATTCATTAAATTGAATACTTCCCTGGGTAGATAGATCGGATTTCATCATCAACAAACCAGACTGATCAAATCTTCCCACCCCAATAAACTCGTCTTTTTCACTCCCAAATAAAATAAAACTGATGGTTTTAAAGGATTGTACTTGTAACCAGAAATGATATTTCAGGTTTTGCATATTATCAATATCAATATAACCGGATTTAATCGCATCTAAGTTGAGTTGATTAATTAAATGGGGAACTTCTAAAAATTGATACAATCTTTGTTCAATTCGGTTAGAAATTTCGTTTCTGAGTTGATAAGCAACATCTCTAACGGAGGTTTTACTGGTACGGAAAGACAACCAGCCAATTAGTCCAACAGTGCCAAATAGTTGTAAAATAAAAGGAACAATCAGAACCCATCGTAGGGGAAATTTAATTAATAAGGGCTTCATAGAAAAAGTGATTAATAAATTAAAATTTTTTATGAATTGCGATCGCACTCAAATTAAATCAATAATATTTTAACCCATTGACAAGGGGGTAGTAGACAGTTTCTCAAACTGTCCATGATAGTTGAGGGGTTTTGTGACTCAAAACTACAATAGAATTAACAATAACGCCCCAAGGAATTGACGGTTATGAGTAATAAACAAATGTTGGCACAAAAAGATACATCCGCTTGGATTCTTCAAGTTTGGCTATCTTTTATTCTGGCTGTATCCACAACTGCCGTCGGTATTGCTTACCTCCCCGTTGATATTTGGGTGAAAGGATTTATGGGGATGGGTTTAACTTTTTCGGTGGGGTCTTCTTTTACTTTAGCAAAAACTGTTCGAGATAATTATGAAGCGGACAAATTATTATCTAAAGTCGATCAAGCTAAGTTAGAAAAATTATTAGCTGAATATAATCCGATGAAGTGATTTAGGTTGTTAATCACAAATCAAAATACAATTGAGATCAATTTTTCTCGCCTGTAGGGTGCGTGTATAGCTTCCCGCACGCACCTATTAGCACCTCAAGTTATCAAGTCACTTAGAGTTATCCAGTGAGCGAGGACGCTCGCACTACGACCGCTATACTTTAAATAATTAAAAATTAATTTTATTGACTCATTTGTTCCGCTTGTTGTGTTGTATAATTCAGATTTTTTTGATATTCTATAACCTTTTTTTGAGCTATTTCATAATTAGAGCTTGACGAAGAAATTGATTTCATCATATCAATAGCACTTTGCCATTCATTGATAACTAAATTCCAGTCATCTTTAGACTTTGCCGATTGCGCTAAAGTTGATGCCCGGGTCGCTTTATTAACAGCTTCTCGGAAAAAATCAACTTTAATTGATGGGTTTTCAGTTGAGCGAGAAACTAAATTAGGACTAGACTCTTGTGGAGACGATGAAGCGGTAATAGTAGAATTTCTCGGTAAAAATAATATAGTATAGAGGCTTAAACCTACAGCAATAGACCCAATTAAACAAGAAGCTATGGTTAAATTTCTGTTGAACTGAACATTATTTTTAAATTCACTTAAAAAAGATTCTGTTTCGTCTAATTTTTTTTGTAGTTTGTCTAAATCAGTTTTGCTTTCATCAATTTCAGACTGAGTTCTATTTTCAATCTGGCTAATTTGAGTCAAAATATTTTCAGTTTTATTGTGTATAGCATTAAAAGTTTCATGCCAATATTTTTTATATTCTTTATGGTTGATTGATAGAGAGTCAATTTCTTGTTTAGTTTGAGATAATTCAAAAGAGTTGTTAGATAATTTATCTTTATAACTTTTTGATAATTGCTCTAATTCTTGCTTGATTCGAGATAAATCATCAATAACTTTTGCTGCTTCTTGAAAGCGTTTTTGAAGTCTAGCTAGTTCTTCAACTGAATTCATCGTTTAATCTCCTTATGATTATAAAATACGATTAAGATTTTTAATATGGGGTTCAAGAGAAATACAAGATTCACAGATTTGATTAAGCATCTCAATTTGTTGAATCAATTTATCAGCATCACTTAAATTTTCTATTTTCTTCTCCTGCAAATTTTCTATTTTATTGAACTGATAAATTTCTTTCAATTCTCGGAATAAATTATATAAAGTAGAATCCAATTTTTCATTAGAGAAAGTAGGAAAGCTGCAACCCACGTCTTGAAAATTAGAATATCTCAATGATTTTGGTTCTTCCAGAATTTCTTTCCAAATTAATCGATTTTCAGTAAATACTAAACCGACTTTTCCTGAGCCGAATAAACTTTGATCGACTAAAGCTAATACTTTTTCTCCTTGTTCAAGATTTACATACTTATCAAGTGCATTAGCAAGTTTATCTACAGGAATATTAGGAGCTAAAAAATATTCGTTTGTTTTTTCTGATAGATAATAGTTGAATACAGTCATTAAATGATGGGTTTGATGTTCTAATAAAGTATAAAGTCTTGCTTCTAACTGTTTGGCATTATTTTTTTTATTTTTCAGTAAGTTGTAAATACCAAAACCTGCACCCGCAGCAATTAAAGCCGCCCCTCCTGTCATGACACTAACTCCGCCCAAGGCTGACATAATCGCAGTATAAGCCGCCGCCCCTGATAATGTGCCAATGGCTGTTCCTGTACCCGCTACACCAAAAGCTCCCACCGCAGCCCAAGCGGTTGCAATAGTCGCGGCACTGGTTAATGTTCCTGCAACAGCCGCTATTCCTAAATTAACTTTATCTTCTGTATCCATTTGAGAGACGGACACAATGGAAACTAAAGTTGCGGCTCCAATTAATGCGGCTCCCCCCGTTACTACGACTAATCCTCCTAACATTCCTAAACCCCCGGCGGCAACAGAACCTCCTCCTAAAGCCGCTAGTGTTGCATTAGTCGCGGCTCCACCTGATAAACCTGCAATGGCAACTTTTGTTCCTGCTTCTACTCCTAAATGCCCCAAAACTGCATGAGCATTCGGCACAATTTGAGTAGCTTTTTTGACAGATTTAGCAACTTTACCAACCCTGTCTATAATATTATTTGAGTTTCCCTCATTCTTTTGCTCAAATACTCGCTCTGAGGCTAACTTATAAATAACTTTACATTCTTCAGGAATATTTGAATTAATAACTAATTCATCCAGTTTGAGTAATTGCTGCAAATCGGTAATTTTTTGATTATCTCGAACTTGAATATAAACCAATAAATATTTTTCTTTTTCTACTTTTGATATAACTTGATCTTCGATTAAATCAATAATAAATAATTCCGTTGTAATAGCTTTTGATGTTACGCTGGCATTCAAATATCTCTGTTTAACAGTTACGGGAATATTAGAATTAGTAATTATGGAATCAAGATCATTAAGATAATCTAGCTTCCCAATGGCTTCACCTGCCCTCACACATTGATAAATTCCTCTTAAGGCTTGTTTTTTGTGTTCAGAAAGACGGGAAACTTCTAAAGATTTTTCTAAACATTCCTCAATCCAAATTAGACGATTATTTTCGCTGGCTAATTGATATTTTTGAACAAATTCATCATCTAAATTTTTTTTGTTGCTGTCAACTATAAAATCTAATAAATCAAGGGCTGCTATATCATCATTTAATTGATTTTGTCGAATATTTTCATAAGATTGTGTACATCTGACTTTGCTATCATATTTAATGTCGCAATTGCTAATTAAATTATTGATTATCTGTTGATAACTATTATTTTCATCATATAAAGTATGAAGAATCAACAGAACATCATTTTGATCTAAACCAGATTTTTTTAATCTTAGTTTAAATCCTTCTTGCAATTGATCGGGGATTGTTACATCATAGGATTTACCAGATCGCAGAATGACTTTTTGGTTGCCTCCATGACTTGCAATCTGGTCAGGAATAAAAATGTGATAAACTTCTTCAGACATAAACTGCTTAATGATATCCTCAATAGAATATGATAAATTAATATTTCTCCAGTGTCATCAGTAAATTTACGGAAAATTTTTTTCCCTTGTTCCCTCATTATAGCCGTTGATTACAACTTAAGCTAACGAGAAGGAGTATTAGGGCAGGTTTAGTAATATTGGGGTAAAGTAAAAAAGCTCTCGAAGAACGCGCCCCTACCAATTTCTGTAAACAGGTTATAGCAGTATTAAGCTAATAATAATCGTCCTTTAGGTTCAAGGATAGAACGTCCTAACTCGTCGCTCGACATTTGTTAATAATGTTAGATCGCTAATATTTTTTCGTCACTTAAATCAATAGTTTCTAAGTTTAGGGTAAATTGAGTCATAGTTCTGATTAGAAAGCTATGGGATTATAGTTATTATTATAAGTGATGCACCAGAAGGCGAGGCTAGTAACATTGCTATTTTTATAAACTATAATAAAAAAATACTTATCCTAACGGACATTCAATAATGTCTATTGTTGAAGAACAAATTCAAACCCCAACACTTCTCCCTGAAGTGCAATTTCCGCCCAGTGATTTATTGAGTCAGGAGCCTCCATTGGAAAGCGAACTCCATCTCCGCCAAATTCTACTTTTACTCAACTCGTTAGAATGGTTATGGCAAAATCGAGATGATTTTTATGCGATTGGCAACTTAACCATTTATTATAGTCAACGTCAAAAAAAATCCGAAGAATTTCGCGGGCCAGATTTTTTTGTAGTTTTGGGAACTGAACGAAAACCCCGTAATAGTTGGGTTGTTTGGGAAGAAGATGGCAAATATCCTAATGTCATCATTGAAATGTTATCCAAAACAACGGCTAATACTGATCGCGGAGAAAAAAAAGAAATCTATCAGGATGTTTTTCGTACCCCAGACTATTTTTGGTTTGACCCAAAGACTTTAGAATTTGCCGGATTTCATATTGTTGAGGGTCAATATCAACCCATTCCACCTAATGAAAACGGCTGGTTATGGAGTCAACAATTAGACCTATTTTTAGGGATTCTTGATAATAAATTACGATTTTTTACAATAGGAGGTGAATTGGTTTTAATGCCTGAAGAAGTTGCTAGAAATGAAGCTCAACGGGCTAATAAGTTAGCCGCTAAACTCCGAGAATTAGGAATTGATCCTGAACAACTTTAAAAGGATTTAATACTAAACCTTCCTGATTAAACGAAAGATTAAAATAGGCAAAAGAAGAATATTCTCCTTTTGCCTGATTTCATTAAATGAATATAAAAAAATGGCAGTTTTCAGCCCGCCATCAATCAGTTATTCGGTTAAAGACTTGTCTGGTTTCGGTTTTTGTTTCTGACGTTTCCGGTTAGCTAAACCCGCTTCCACAGGGAAACCAACAACGGGAATTACCTGATCTTGACGTTCTGCTTCTAAGCGTTTCAGTTCAGTGTAATCCACCCAATTAATACAATTAACCGGACAAGTATCAATCGCTTCCTGTATTAACACGGATGTATCGCCATCCTGTCTAAATACCCGCGCTCGACCATAATCTTCTTGAATAAAAAAAGTATTCCGAGCGACGTGGGAACAGTGTTTACACCCGATACAGGTGAGTTCATCCACATAAACCCCTTTTTGCCGCAATGCACCGCCTAGTTCCGGCTCAAACCCCGAACGTTCCGGTGCATTTCGCAAAAATCCGCCCAATTCTGGTTCTAGTCCAGAACGTTCGGATACGGGATCACTTAGTGATACAGACCCATCAGACATTAGGCACTCCAGCGTTGTAAAACTAAGCGGATGGAACCATCTTGATGATTTTGTTGTTCAGCAACTTGAAACCCTTGTTTGGTGGTTTCATTAACAACGGTGTGGTAGGCATAGCGTTGAGTGATTTTGCTCAAAAACCGATCAACGGGAACTGCTTGTTGCCAAAATTGTAAATCAGCAACAAACTCATATTCTTGGCCATTCCATGTAAAACCTAAGTCATAACCGTTGTCTTGTTCAATTACGACTTGAGCGGGGCGGGTTTGACCTTGATAACCGCGAACCTCTTTAGGGCCAGCTTTCCAGTCAATTTCCAGATCACTTAAAGCAGTTTGTAATGAGGTCAGATTCCGAATTTGGGTCTTGATTTGGCTAAAGTGTGACATAGTTAGCTATTTTTAACGAGATTTTCAGTGAACTCAAAAACAGAATTTACCAATGGCTCGAACCCACTTGGTTTGTCGCGGTCTCGGACTGTTGTTGGGTACGGGCGTAATATTCAGAAGTGGCCTCCTGAGTCAGCACGATACCTAATTCGGCTTCGAGGGCGGCAGTTACTTCCGCACAGGAAGACCCAACAATGCCAGTAACTTTCTCCTGCACACGGCCATCTGGATAGATGATGAATTCTAAGGTTTCCATTATGCTAGGGGAATGGCGAGGATATACACCGACGGTTGACTGTTCAGCGACAACTGACAACTGATGATCCCTTTGTTGATTAAGGTTTGACTCGAAAAGTCCGTACATCAATTTTGACGAATGGATCACAAAAGAGTCACAACTTAACAAAAGTTATTAATACTTGAAGCAGTAGGACAATTATAGGCTAACTTTGTTTTAAATTTATGATCTCGGTCTTAAGAAAATCCTCAGAAACCTCTACAATCTGGGGAGGACTGTTAATTAGCTTTTGTTCTATAATCTCTGTTACCGCCAACACGCCTAAACCTTTATGCAGCTTGCTCCCAAACCTCTAACCGACGAAACCTTAACCCCACCCCCAACGGAAACGATTATTTTAGATGTATCTGGGATGCAATGTGCGGGCTGTGTGAAAGCGGTGGAACGTCAACTGCTCCAACAGTCGGGGGTGATTTCTGTTTCTGTGAATTTAGCGACGGAAGTGGCAAGGGTTGAATGTACCGCCAACCAACTCAACCCGGAAAATCTGGCTGAAATTTTAACGAATACCGGGTTTCCCACCCAACTCCGTAATTTAACATCTTCAGCTACGGACAAATTAAAGGCGCTACAAGACCGACATCGCCAGGACATGGGAAAACAAATTCAACGGATTGTTACCTGTGGTCTGTTGTTATTATTATCCAGTATTGGACATTTACATCATTTTGGCTTTCCCCATATTCATCTATTAAGTAATATTTGGTTTCATTGGGGACTCGCCACCATTGCCTTATTATTTCCCGCCCGTTCTATTATTATTGATGGTGGACGTAGTTTATTAAATAATGCCCCTAACATGAATACGTTAGTGGGACTGGGAACAGTTACAGCCTATTTAACCAGTTTTGTCGCCTTATTATTTCCCCAATTGGGTTGGGAATGTTTCTTTGATGAACCTGTAATGTTATTGGGGTTTATTTTATTAGGAAAAACCCTAGAACAGCACGCTCGACAACGAGCCGCCACCGCCTTTCAATCTTTAATTGCCTTACAACCGACTACTGCCCGTTTAGTTGCACCTAAATCTCAAAATGAGGGGATTTTAAATAGTGTAGAAATTCCCGCCGAACAAGTTAAAGCGGGGGAATGGTTGCAAGTTTTACCCGGGGAAAAAATACCCGTTGATGGCGAAATTCGGTTCGGAACAACCACCGTCGATGAATCGATGTTAACGGGGGAATCTATGCCGATTTTAAAACAAATTGGGGATGATATTTCGGCGGGTACAATTAATCAAACGGGGGTAATTTTAATCGAAGCAACCCGCACGGGTTCTGATACTATTTTAGCCCAAATTGTACAGTTAGTAGAAACAGCCCAAACTCGCAAAGCTCCGATTCAGAAATTAGCCGATATTGTAGCGGGATATTTTACCTATTTTGTCATGAGTTTAGCGGGTTTAACCTTTTTATTTTGGTATGGGTTAGGAACTCGGATTTGGCCGGATGTGATTCCCTTAGCCGGAATAGAAATAGCCACGAATGCTCCTTTATTATTAAGTTTAAAATTAGCAATTGCAGTGTTAGTAATTGCCTGTCCCTGTGCCTTGGGATTAGCCACACCTACGGCTATTTTAGTCGGTTCGGGAATGGGGGCAGAAAGGGGATTATTAATCAAAGGCGGGGATATTTTAGAACGGGTACATCAACTGAATACCGTTGTTTTTGATAAGACAGGAACCTTAACTACAGGTTCTCCCAGGGTCACAGATTGTATTACTATTTCTGAGTTATCACCACAACAAATAGTACAACTGGCGGCAACGGTAGAACAGGGTTCAAATCATCCGATTTCTCAAGCCATTTTAAGGGAAGCAAAAGAGCAGAATTTATCGTTATTAATCGGATCAAATTTTCAAACCGAACCGGGTTTAGGGGTTTCAGCGATAATAGATAATCAAAGTATATTTGTCGGCAATTTAGCCGGATTAATGGAACACAAAATTAACTATCCTGAAACCTTACCGGAATTTTCAGGAAAAACCCTAGTTTATGTTGCGATAGAGGGTGAAGTGGTTGGGTTAATAGCCATGAGTGACCCATTAAAAGATGATGCTCAAGCAACAGTTAAACAGTTACAAACTATGGGGTTACGGGTAATTTTATTAACAGGCGATCGCCAATCCGTTGCCAATGCGATCGCAATGGAGTTAAACTTAAACTCAGAGGATATTTTTGCCGAAGTTCGACCCCAGGGCAAAGTTAATCTCATTCAAACTTTACAACAACAGAATCAAGTTGTAGCCATGGTGGGAGATGGAATTAACGATGCACCCGCTTTAGCACAAGCGGATATTGGAATTGGGTTACAAACCGGGACGGATGTGGCGAATGAAACCGCAGACATTGTGTTAATGCGAAATTCCTTAATTAGTATTGTTGATTCCATCCAATTAAGTCGCGCCACCTTTAATAAAATTCGTCAAAATCTATTCTGGGCATTCGGTTATAATATATTAGCAATTCCCCTGGCGGCGGGGTTTTTATTCCCTCAATTCGGAATATTATTAAGTCCTTCCACCGCCGGGGCTTTAATGGCATTAAGTTCCGTTACTGTTGTCACCAATTCCTTATTATTACGTCGTCAAGTTAAACGTTAGGAAATCCGTGTTATTCTTCACCATCCTCGGCTTCTCCTTGTTCAATTTCTACTTCTTCTAGGGATTGTCCATGTGTACTTAGTAAACGCCAAAGATCGTCATAGAAAAAGTAATCAATTGTTTGAATATGTTGTGAGAGCAAAGAGTCACTAACCATGTTGGGTCGAATATCACAATAATATACACCATCTAATGGGTTTAGCCTAATAGTGTAAGCTTTGAAATGTCCTGACAGAAAAGTTGAATTAATACCATATTTGTTTAATTGCTTTGTCTTTTTCCTTTGCACATCATTCAAAAAAATAGCAATGTGAGGTAGATTAGTAGCAGTTAACTTGTTGTACAGAAACTTATCTACAAAAATTTTGTCGATACGATCTTTACTTGAAGTTTTCACTGAACCAATAATTTTAAGCTGATCTTGTTCACTAATTAGTAAATCATGTTGATAACTCGTATGAAGTAGGATTTTGCCGTTATCGTCCTTAATTGGAACTTGTGCTGTTCCAGCAACACAGTCTACATCTAACTCCGAAATGATAAGTCGAATCAAACGCTCAAAAAGATCTCCATTTACCTTGCGGGCTTGATTGGATTTTCCTGAAGGTAAAGCATCAAGGGCAGCACCAATAGATTGCTGAATAGTATAGATAGTACGAACTAAAACTTGCCTTAACTGATTATCCGGTAACTGTCTATCTCTTTCTCTTAACTGTGTAACAACTTGCAAAAACTGTACAGAAGCGTTCTCGAAAATAGCTTCCTCATACATTAATAAGGTGTTAACTGGACGTGTAATATTATAGAAACCATCTTTCTGATACTGATAGAATTGGTAGTGATTTTCGTTCTGTGAAACTATTCTGGCTTGTAAACCTGTCTCAATAAACTGCAAATATCTTTTGCAGAAGTTTATATAGTCTTGAAGAGTTTGAAAACGTCCTTTATCAGTTGCATGATTAACTAAATTCGTTAAGCTCATCTTATGGACTCTCTCCTTTCGGCATTTTTACGATCAAAAGCAATCCATTCATCTTTTGTCATCCGGCGAACGTTTTCTATACGTCCAAATGCCCAATTATTGTATTCCATATTAAGATCACAGCCCATCCACTGTCGATTTAGTTGTTCGGCGACCACAATCGTTGTTCCTGACCCTGAAAATGGATCGATAACTAAATCCCCTTCATTAGAAGACGCAAGAACAAACTTTCTTAATAGCTCTTCAGGTTTTTGTGTAGGGTGAGGTGTTGTCTCACCCATGCCATTACAAGTAGTAGGAATCTCTATAACATCTTTAGGTTTTGCACCTTTCGGATTAGGTGTCCAATTATCACGCTTCTTCCTTGCCCCTTTTCCGTAAGCACTCGTTTCAGCTTGTGGGTGGGACGGATATTTCAACGTATGTGCGCCATAAGGAATTCGCACATCGTCCATATTCAGTTTAACTTTATCTGATTTACGAAAATGAATAATACTTTCATGGGAACGTCCCCAATCATTACCTAAATTTGCTTTATTCTTGTAATGCCAAATTAACCAACGACAACTTTTGAAATACTTTGATGCTGGATGCTTTAGATCGGCTAAGATTTCAGAAAAACCACAAATGTAGAGAGAACCCGTTGATTTTAAAATACGCGAGGCTTCACTGATCCATTGAAGTGACCATTTAATGTACTGCTCTTGATTCTCGAAACTATCCCAGTCAGCTTTCTTAATGTTGTAGGGCGGATCAGCAAAAACTAGGTCAATGCTCTCAGAATCAAGGGATTTGAGCCAATCAATTGAATCACCTTGATAAAGTTGCCCATGAGGGTGTGAATATTGCAGTTGAAAGGCCTTAGTTAAAGGTTTTGATGCTTGCTTCCTAATTGGCTGTGTTTCAACAAATTCTAGGGAAGGCTGCGTCATACCTATGGTCTGATCAGAAATGACCAATGTTAGTTATTCCTCGCTATTGTGTTAACAAACAGGAAATAATTATACTACATTTAGATTTTTCTGGAAACTAGGAACACCGGAAGATAAGATTTTATACAGCTTGGTTTCAGGAGCCATCGTTATCCTAAACGTGATAGAAACGGCTATAAATCCTATTTACCCTGAACAATCAACACCGAACAGGGTGCATGATGGACAACATGATAACTAACACTGCCTAAAATTGTCTCTGTAATTGCCGTTCTTCCCCGTCTTCCCATCACAATAATATCAGCATTCCAATCCTTTGCTACCTGACAAATTAAACGCCCAGCTTTTCCTTCTTTCCAATCCCATTCTGCCTTAATTCCAGCTTCAATAGCCAAGTTTTCCAACCCCGTTAACCATAGGCGAACTCGTTCTAAATCCTGTTCTAACTGCTCTTGAATCAATTGATAATGCTGAACAATTTGATCCACCTGCACACTAGCATAACTATAACTTTCGGGTTCATGGAGAGTTAAACGATTAAAAATCATCAACTGTGCCGATAATTTCTGCGCTAATTCTAACGCCTTTTCAAACACGATTTGACTTTGTGCCGATTGGTCAACCGCAACTAAAATTCTTTGATAACTCATATTCCGTTGTTGCGCTTCAGCGCATCTTAAACTTAATATTCTACACCAACAAACCGGGCTTATATAAACCCGGTTTATCCCTAATTAACTTTGAGTGACAACTTCTTTTTCCTTCGCTAAGAATTTTTCTAATTCTGTTAGCGCATCCGCATCCATTTTGGTTTGCATCGGACAGAATTTCGGCCCACACATGGAACAGAATTCAGCCGTTTTATAGATATCTGCTGGCAGGGTTTCGTCGTGATATTCCTTCGCCCGTTCGGGGTCTAAGGATAACTCAAATTGACGATTCCAGTCAAAGTTATAACGAGCTTTTGATAACTCATCATCACGGTCACGGGCGCCAACACGATGACGGGCAATATCCGCGGCATGGGCGGCAATTTTATAGGCAATTAACCCATTTCTGACGTCTTCGGCATTCGGTAAACCCAGGTGTTCTTTTGGCGTCACATAACATAACATTGCTGTGCCGTGCCACCCGGCGATCGCTGCCCCAATTGCTGAGGTAATATGATCATAACCTGGGGCAATATCTGTTACTAACGGCCCCAAAACATAGAAGGGTGCTTCAGAACAATCCTCCATCTGTTTTTTAACATTAAACTCAATTTGATCCATGGGAACGTGACCAGGGCCTTCTACCATCACCTGTACATCATGTTCCCAGGCGCGGCGGGTTAATTGTCCCAGGGTTTTGAGTTCCGCCAGTTGAGCATCATCAGACGCATCATGGGTACAACCCGGACGCAGAGAATCCCCTAAACTAAAGGAAACGTCGTATTTTTTGAAGATTTCAATAATATCGTCAAAGTGGGTATAAAGAGGATTTTGTTTGTGATGATGGAGCATCCAACGGGCAATAATTCCGCCACCACGGGACACAATTCCGGTAATTCGACTTCTAACTAAGGGCAGATATTCAATTAATAAACCCGCATGAATCGTCATATAATCCACACCCTGTTGGGCGTGTTTTTCAATAATATGTAGAAAATCATCGGGGGTGAGATTTTCAATTGTGCCGTGAACACTTTCCAACGCTTGATAAATCGGAACTGTGCCAATGGGAACCGGAGAAGCGTTAATAATAGCGGTACGAATGGTATCTAAATTACCGCCTCCGGTGGATAAATCCATTACCGTATCCGCACCATATTTGACGGCTAAATTGAGTTTAGCAACTTCTTCATCTAAATTAGAAGAATTAGGAGAAGCGCCAATATTAGCATTAACCTTACATTTAGAAGCAATGCCAATTGCCATCGGTTCTAAATTAGTATGATTAATATTAGCAGGAATAATCATCCGTCCCCGTGCCACTTCTTCCCGAATCAACTCAACTGGTAAATTTTCCCGTTGAGCCACATAGGTCATTTCTTCGGTAATCACGCCTTGGCGGGCGTAGTGCATTTGAGAAACGTTGCCCTGTCCACGCCGTTTGGCGACCCATTCTGTCCGCATTTTGATTTTCCTCGTATTAATAGCTTCCCTCCGCCGGTACTAGCCGGACTCAGGTTCCAAGGGTGTTTTTCTCAGCCTGAACCTAGTCAGGCACCCCTAGCTTATTAGTTGAAAATGGTATCACAGTTTTTGTTGATTGGGTAGAAATTAATCCAATTTTTAGAAAATCAGGAAAATTCAGGGTGTAATTATACTCATTGAATTAAATCCTAATACATCTTCATAAATTTCTGAGACAAGACAACTAAAATTAATACTCTCTAAGTGAATGGTTTCAAGATAATACTTCAATAAGTAAACAAGGATATTGTTTAATATTATGGGGGTTGCGATCGCGAGAATCACAAGTTACCATTGATAGGCGGGCAATTTATTTTTTTTAAATATTAATTAGAACGCAGCTTTTCTAATACCTTATCTGTAAACGGATTTTCACCCTTTTTAAGAGATTCTATCCAAGCTTTTCGCTGTTTTTTCTCCTGATCATTTTCAGCCGATTTCACAAACATCTCAAAATCTTCAATAGCGCCTGGAAAATCATTCGTTAACGCTCTGGCTAAACCTCGACTATTACGAATCCATCCATTTTTAGGATCAAGTTCAACGGCTTTATTACAGGCAAGCATCACCTTCTCAGCTTGTTTACTAACACTTCCTACCCAACACAGTTTATTCCAATCAGAAGCGGAAATTTTTAAATTGGGATCTAATTTTTGAGCTTGATTATAAGCTAGAATAGCTTTTTCAAATTTTAAAATAGGTCTACCATATTCATCATTTCCTATTAACCACTTTCCAATCCGAACTAAACTCTCTGCTGCCAACTTTAAACTCAAGTTAGAGTCAAGTTTGGAGGCTTGTTGAAACTTAGAAATCGCTTCCTTAATATTACCCTCTGCTGCCAGGTGTTCACCCTGCAAAAACCAAGCGGTTGCAGAAGGTTCAACTTGACCACAAACTTGTCGTTCCTTTTCCTCAAGATTGGGGTTATTTTTCAGGTAGTTCCTCATCCAACTACAAGCGTGTTTGAGGAGTGCCTCTCGGTTAAGTTTCCACAGTTTCACCGTCTTGTCCCTACTCCCAGAAGCGATGAATTTTCCGTCGGGGCTGAAGGCGACACCCCAGACATTACTCTCATGGCCTTTGAGGGTGTCAACGAGAGTGCCATCAAGTTTCCACAGTTTCACCGTGTTATCCTCACTGGCAGAAGCGATGTATTTCCCATCGGGGCTGAAGGCGACACTGATGACACCACTCTCATGGCCTTTGAGGGTGTGAACGAGAGTGCCATCAAGTTTCCACAGTTTCACCGTGTTGTCACCACTCCCAGAAGCGATGAATTTCCTGTCGGGGCTGAAGGCTACATCCCAGACATTACTCTCATGGCCTTTGAGGGTGTTAACTAAAGTGCCATCAAGTTTCCACAGTTTCACCGTGTTGTCCTCACTGGCAGAAGCGATGAATTTCCCGTCGGGGCTGAAGGCGACACCCCAGACAGGACTCTCATGGCTTTTGAGGGTGTTAACTAAAGTGCCATCAAGTTTCCACAGTTTCACCGTGTTGTCCCGACTCCCAGAAGCGATGAATTTCCCGTCGGGGCTGAAGGCTACACTGATGACACCACTCTCATGGCCTTTGAGGGTGTTAACGAGAGTGCCATCAAGTTTCCACAGTTTCACCGTGTTGTCCTCACTGGCAGAAGCGATGTATTTTCCGTCGGGGCTGAAGGCGACACTGATGACACGACTCTCATGGCCTTTGAGGGTGTTAACGAGAGTGCCATCAAGTTTCCACAGTTTTACCGTGTTGTCATCACTGGCAGAAACGATGAATTTCCCGTCGGGGCTGAAGGCGACACTGGTGACACCCCTCTCATGGCCATTGAGGGTGTCAACGAGAGTGCCATCGGGTTTCCACAGTTTCACCGTGTTGTTGTCCTCACTCCCAGAAGCGATGAACTTGCCGTCGGGGCTGAAGGCGACACCCCAGACAGAATTCTCATGGCCATTGAGGGTGTCAACGAGAGTGCCATCAAGTTTCCACAGTTTCACCGTCTTGTCCCTACTCCCAGAAGCGATGAATTTCCCGTCGGGGCTGAAGGCGACACCCCAGACATTACTCTCATGGCCTTTGAGGGTGTGAACCAGAGTGCCATCAAGTTTCCACAGTTTCACCGTGTTGTCAGCACTGGCAGAAGCGATGAATTTCCCGTCGGGGCTGAAGGCGACACCAAAGACAGAATTCTCATGGCCTTTGAGGGTGTGAACCAGAGTGCCATCCAGTTTCCACAGTTTCACCGTTTTGTCAGAACTCCCAGAAGCGATGAACTTGCCGTCGGGGCTGAAGGCGACACCCCAGACATTACTCTCATGGCCTTTGAGGGTGTGAACCAGAGTGCCATCCAGTTTCCACAGTTTCACCGTGTTGTCAGCACTCCCAGAAGCGATGAATTTGCTGTCGGGGCTGAAGGCGACACCCCAGACAGAACTCTCATGGCCGTCTAAACTATTAATTTGTTTCTGTCCAGGCCAGTCAACGATTTGTCGCAGCAAGCCTGTTGCTTGCATCTGGATATCCATTGTTGCTGTCTTTGCCTGTTGCAATCTTTGATTGAGTTTAATCACATTCAACTGCACGGGCAAGCTAGAATTGAAGGAAGATTCTAACGTCCATTCTAAGGTCGTTATTTCGGCTCTGAAATTGGCATTTTCCTCCCCAATAAATGCTTTGCGCCGTTGAACTTCTGACCACACACCGAGTAGAGCAACGATTACAGCAAATGCAATTGAGCCACTAACAATTTGTTGACGTTGACGTCGTTTTTGTTTTTCTTCCTTTCCTTGCAGTTCTTGACTCAACTGAATATATTCTTGTTCATCTGGAGACAATTCATCTCGACGTATTTTAAGTTGTTCAGAGGCTTGAACTAGGGCCGCCCCCCGCAATAATAAGCCTTGATCTCGGTTCTTTTCCTGCCAATAATTCATGGCAGTTCGCAGTCGTTCTTGCCAGGTTCTAAATTCTCGGTCTGTTGCCATCCATTGTCTGAGTTGACCCCAATTTTTAATTAAGGCTTCATGAACCACTTCAACGGTTTCTTGTTCTTTAAGTTGTTGCGGTTGTTGTTGAGAATTATCCGTTGTTTCACGGGTGATTACCGTCCGACTGGTAACAACTAATCTCGCATCGGCTAATTGTTTGACTAAATTCCAATTACTATCATTTAACTCGGCTTTAGTTGCCACTCGGCGGGTGTCTTCCGTTCCTGCACCGGGACGCACTAATTGTACAAAGATTCGCCGGACTTGCTGTTGTTGTTCCGGTTTGAGTTTACTAAATTCGCTATCCGCATAACAAGTTAATGCCCCCGAAACTTCTCCAATTTCTTGATAAGCATTGTGGGTTAATTGTTTTCCCTTTCGTTTGCTCCAAAGTTCCGTTAAGGCAAATTCTAATAACGGTAAATTTCCCGGTTCTTTATCGACATCATCGAGAATGCGTTCAATGAGTCCCCCTTCAAAACTCACCCCTAATTTTTGGGCAGGTTTTTCAATAATTTCTCGGAGTTCTTTTTCATTCATCGGCCCTAATTTGATATCGTTTTTTTGCAATACATCAACTAAGGGACGATAGGATAGGGCATTTCCTAAAAAATCTGCCCGCATCGTAGCAACTAATATCGTTGATAAAGAGGATTGTTCAGCAAAGGATTTAAAGGTATTTAAGAGAATATCGAGAAAATTACGACGGATTTGTTCATCGTTACAAAGGGTGTAAAGTTCCTCAAATTGATCGGCGATGAGTAAAATTCTATTATTAGGATAATTGCGTTGTATTGTTGAGAAAACATCCGATAAAGGAACGGTATTATCTTGAAAATATCCGGCTAATTTACGAGCTTGAGCGATGCGATCAGTTTCATCCAGATTTTTGACATAGAGGGGAACTAACGCTTGAGCTAGGGCATGAAACGGGTCATTTCCCGGTCGAAAATGGGTAAATTGCCAATGTCCGATTTTAACTAATTTTGGGACTAAACCCGCTAAAATTACCGAAGATTTCCCGCTACCCGATGCCCCTAAAACTGGGATAAAATTACGGGTTTCTGTATATTGAAACAGGTTTTCTACAAAGACTTCTCGCCCAAAGAAATATTCTGCTTTTTCAGGACTGAAATGATATAATCCTTGATAGGGACACACTAAATTATCATTAACATCTTCTTCTGTAGCGGTTAGAACCGTTTGTTCTTGATAATAATAGTTATAGATAATTGTCCGAGATTGATTAATGCTGGTGGTTCCCTGGGTTGTATTCACTAGGTTGACCACCGGATCTTCATTACCGGAAATATTGATATCTCCAGTATGCTGACTTTTATTAATTAAAGGTTTATCGTTGTTTTCGGCACTCATCCTCTCCCCCATCACGATTATTTTTAATCTCAACCCAGACTCAATCAGAATTAAATCCAAACCCCTGCTAAAATAGCAGCAACTTTCATCACAGGTTCAGCCAGGGTTTCTACCCCTTCTAATCCTTTTTTAAGGGCTTCAACAGCTTCATCAATTAAACTTTTATCCGGTTGAGGTTTCTTCAGTTCTGCTTCGATCATGTCAACTGGAAACTCGGCTTGTTTTTTCTGAATAGAATTAAGGGCATTTGTTGCAGCAATTTCCTGTTTAAGTTTTTGCAGTTCATTTAATGCTGTTTCTAACTTGGAATTTTCTCCGACGGTTTGGGTATAGCTTTGATCAAGATTGACCTCAGAATCTACTGTGTTAAAGGCTTGAAAACCTTGATAATGGGTTCCACTATTACCACTAATGGTTATGTTACCAAGAGATTGAGATTTATTCATAGATGGCGGATTTTCTTGAGGAGATGGCATGGTTTTTTTAGATTCAGGATTGGAACTCATCGCTGCATTTTTCGTTCTGTTTCGATATTTAATTTGAGGTTTATCGACTTCTGGAATAGCGTTCAAATCGATTAATGTTCGACCCGATTCAAAACAGTTCTCATAAGGTTCTCCCGCCCCTAACGCCCGATAAAATCCCACCGCAAATTTAATCGCAGCTTGATCTCCAATGGCTTGATTCATACCGACAACACAATCAATATGTTGATGAATAGCGTTAGCTTGAATTTCACTATAACAAGTATTCAGAATAACACATTCAATTTGAGTTTGAAAGGCTTTAAATAATCGAGCTAAAGCATCTTCTCTCACCAAGACACTCTGACCGGAATGGTCTTCTAAAACCAAGCCATCACTTCCAGAACCATGACCGGAAAAGTGTACAATAGTCGGATGATGATCATAAAGGGTTTGTTGTAAATCATCAATCTGAACCGCACCTACTGAAATTATACTAAATTCATCTCTGTAATTAGATTTTCTCAGAATTTGTTGAATTTCTCTGAGTTCTTGATCTAAACGTAATGGAGTTGTATTTTTGGGATTAGCTGCAAGAATTAAGATCTTTTTCATAAGTTGAATCCAATTTGTTAGATAGAGAACTTGAGATCGAGAAATTCTAACGTTGCTTTCACACCCTAGGGGTTTATTTTCGTCTGGATTCTAATTTCTGGTAAACATCTCTTAAATCAACATTATGATAGGCTAAGGCAACTAAAGTATGATAGAATAAATCCGCAACTTCTCCGGCGATCGCATCTTTATCATTATCCTTACAAGCCATCACCACTTCGGCGGATTCTTCCCCAATTTTTTTGAGAATTTTATTATCTCCCCCCGCTAATAATTTAGAGGTATAGGATTCTAATGGGGGATAGTCGCGGCGATCGCAAATCAGATCAAATAACCCAGATAACGTATTTCCTGATAACTCCCGATGCGCTTCTCCTACTCCAATAATCAGCATCGGATTATCATCATTGTAACGAATTTCTTTTACAGTTATTTGCGAATTCCATAACACAACTTCTGTTTCTTGACAAGACCAAATTTGTCTGAATCTGATAGTTTTTTCTAAGGCTTCTGCATTCATCCAAACCCAATTTAACACCGTTCCTTCTAAAGCATCTTGGATAATAGATAGAATCAATCCTTTTTCGTCGTAACGAATTGTATCAATTTCACTCAACAGGCTTAACTCTAAGGGTTTTAAGGTTGACATAAATTTACCGAATACAACGAGATCCCTAACTTGATTACAATATCATCTGGTTGGTTAGGCTATACCCAGTAAAAGTGATCGGAATACTGCTTTTTGCCTATCAACCCAGACAATATACATTTTAAGGAGATTATCTCAGAGTGACCATACCCTTAATAACCACAAAATCAGAAGAAATATTTGCCGCAGCCCAAAAAATTATGCCGGGTGGCGTAAACTCCCCCGTGCGGGCGTTTAAGTCCGTTGGGGGACAACCGATTGTTTTTGATAGAGTCCAAGGCGCCTATGCCTGGGATGTGGACGGGAATCAATATATTGATTATGTTGGCTCTTGGGGGCCAGCTATTTGTGGTCATGCCCATCCCGAGGTGATCAATGCCCTGAAAGAAGCCCTAGAAAAAGGTACCAGTTTCGGCGCTCCTTGTGTCCTAGAAAATGTTTTAGCAGAAATGGTAATTGATGCCGTTCCTAGTGTTGAAATGGTACGTTTTGTCAATTCGGGAACTGAAGCCTGTTTGTCGGTCTTGCGTTTGATGCGAGCCTTCACCGGACGGGAGAAACTGATCAAATTTGAAGGTTGCTATCACGGACACGGGGATATGTTCCTGGTCAAAGCTGGTTCCGGCGTCGCTACCTTGGGTTTACCGGATTCTCCGGGGGTTCCCAAAGCCGTCACTGTTAGTACCCTCACCGCCCCCTACAACGACCTAGAAGCGGTAAAACAGCTATTTAATGAAAATCCTGGTGAAATTGCCGGAGTCATCCTAGAACCAATTGTAGGTAATGCTGGCTTTATTCCTCCCGATGGCGGATTTTTGGAAGGGTTGCGGGTGCTAACTCGGGAAAATGGGGCTTTATTGGTGTTTGATGAGGTGATGACCGGGTTCCGTATTGCCTATGGTGGCGTGCAGGAAAAATCCGGGGTGACGCCCGACTTAACGACTTTAGGGAAAGTCATTGGCGGTGGTTTACCCGTAGGAGCTTACGGCGGACGGCGGGATATTATGTCCATGGTGGCTCCGGCTGGCCCAATGTATCAAGCCGGAACCCTATCGGGAAATCCCTTAGCGATGACGGCGGGAATAAAAACCCTAGAGTTATTGCAAAAACCAGGGACTTATGAATATTTGGATAAAATCACCAAAAAATTAAGTTCTGGGTTGTTACAAATAGCCAAAGAAACTGGTCATGCAGCCTGTGGAGGTCAAATTAGTGGAATGTTTGGTTTATTCTTTACCCCAGGGCCAGTCCACAATTATGAAGATGCTAAAAAATCCGATTTAGCTAAATTTAGTCGTTTTCATCGGGGAATGTTAGAGCGGGGAATTTATTTAGCCCCCTCTCAATTTGAAGCCGGGTTTACGTCTTTAGCCCATACGGATGAAGACATTGATAAAACCTTAGCTGCGGCTAGAGAAGTCATGTCTAGTTTATAATAGCTTCCGCCCCTACAAGTTTGATTGAATGTAGGGGCGAGTTGGTTTTAATACAATTACCAAATAGAACAATAATGAAAGTTAAGACCTCTGTTTTTGCAGCCATCCTGTCTTTGAGTGTTCTGGGTACTGCCATGGTTGCTCAAGCGGACACCGTAAAAGCTCGCTGTGATGTTTACCCCAAAGGAGAAGATCAAGCCTCCTCCTCTGGCCCCTGTACGTTTTCTCAGCGTCAAGGCGCCGTTGGCATCCAACTCAAAGATGGCAAACGTTATGACCTTCGCCCCGTAGGGGATGAGCCGGGTAACTATGTAGACCAGGACGGTCAAGCTGCCTATCGTCAAGGGGGTTTGGAGGGCAAAGGACACATTTATCGGTTCGCTAATGAGTCGATTTATGTCTATTGGGATACGGCTCCCTACTAGATACCGTTCATAACCGGTTTACAAATATTAGCAAAAAAATATCGAAATAACCTATCAGAAGAAAAGGATGGGAGTGTGGAAACTCAGTGTCTTCAGACAACAGAGGGAACACGACGCAGGGGAATTTATTCCCCTTGAAATATTAAAAGATGTGCTAAAATCTAAAAACACAAGTAAGAATAATAAACATCTGCGTGTTGAAGCATTCTAGTATCGGAGAAATCCCGGCTCCCCAGAAACAACGGTTAGGTTAAAGTCCTAACGGCAGTATGACAAGCAAGGAGCAAATAATGGCAGATTGTAGAGCGTACCGCAACTTGGCTTAGTGATGGCTTCTGAAAGTGTCTTAATTCAAGAGTAAAAGTATCGGGAAGATTAGGCTTGTCGCTTAATCAACTCAGTAGACGATTTTTGGCAGTCGTAGCGAGAATTAAACTAATTTAATTCTGTCCGCAGAATCTCAGTGTCTTCAGACCTGAGAGTGTCAATCTGAGCAATTTTCTGTTTAAATTTTGAACAGTCACTTTATCATCATTCAGGAAAAAACAATTATGAGCATAGAAGATAGAATCAAAGCTGCGGCTACAGATGTCGAAGGCAAATTAAAAGCCGCTGCGGGTGACTTAACGGGTGATAACCAACTGAAAGCAGAAGGGGAAGCCAAACAAATACAAGCCGACGCTATGAATGCCGCCGCCGATCTCAAAGATCAGGCTAAAAACCTAATTGATGGCGTAAAAAATGCCACCAACGATACACTCAATAACGTTAAACAAAAATTGGATTAATTCAGAATATTAGATTATAAATTCCTATTCTCCTGTTTTGTATGTAACTTAACGGGAGATTTTTTGTACAATAGAATCATCCCCAACCCCACAAAATCAGATGACTCTCACAACCCAACGCTTTACCCTAGAAGAATATCTTCACTACGATGACGGTACAGATAGTCTCTATGAATTAGTAAATGGAGAATTAGTTTCTATGGCATTAGGAACCGGACAACATGGTGAACTGATCGATTTTCTGAATACTCAATTTCGCACCGAGATTACTAGAATGGGACGAGATTGGGTATCTAAACAAATGGCGATCGGTGTTCAATCTCCCCGTGGCGATCGCTGGGATACGGTTCGCATTCCTGATCTTATGATTATTCCTAAAGAACAGTGGCGGAATTTGCAAAACCGCGAGGCTGTTATTCGTCTGAATGAAGCACCCCCGCTTTTAGTTGTAGAAGTTGTTAGCACTTCAACTAAAAGTGTTGACTATCGAGCTAAACGGGCCGAATATTGTGTTTTAAATATTCCCGAATATTGGATTGTTGATCCGTTACAAGCTAAAATTACGGTTTTTACCCTATCTGAAGGATGGTACGATGAAGTAGTTTTTATAGAAAGCGATCGCCTAATTTCTTCTACTTTTGCGGAACTTAATCTCACCGTTAATCAAATTTTTATTAGTGAAATTTAAGGTAGTAAGCCCTTTAGGGCTTTGAGGCGTAAACGCCCCACCACAAAGTAGTTAGCCCTAAAAGATCTTGAGGCGTAAATACCTCACTACGAAGTTAGTTAATGCTTAATCTTTTGTCCATTCTGTGTGAAAAAATTCACCCCGGGGTTTATCGATACGCTCATAGGTATGGGCTCCAAAATAATCCCGTTGGGCTTGGGTTAAATTCAAGGGTAAAGTTGCCCGTCGGTAACTATCAAAATAGTCTAAGGACGCACTAAAAGCCGGAACTGGAATCCCAAATTGATTCGCAATAACTAACACTTCCCGCCATGCTTGTTGACGATCTAAAATCGTCTGTTTAAATTCCGGTGCTAATAACAAATTCGGGAGGTCAGGATTTTCGCCAAAAGCGGCTTTAATTTTATTCAAAAATCCCGCCCGAATAATACAACCACCCTTCCAAATTCGCGCCATTTCCCCCAGATCCAAATTGTACCCATACTCCTTAGAAGCGGCACCTAATAAAGCCATCCCTTGAGCATAGGAACAAATTTTAGAACAGTACAACGCATCCCGAATTTTATTCACTAATTCGGAAATATCGCCCTGATAATCACTCGTCGGCCAAGGCAATTCTACGGAAGCAGCCACCCGTTGATCTTTATAGGAAGAAATAATCCGACTATTCACCGCCGCGATAATTGTGGGAATGGATACACCCAACTCCAAAGCACTCATCACCGTCCAGCGTCCCGTGCCTTTTTGTCCCGCAGAATCAACAATTAAATCAACTAAAGGAGAACCCGTTTCTGGGTCAATCTTTTTGAAAATATCCGCCGTAATTTCAATTAAAAATGAATTGAGTTCGTCGGTGGTATTCCACTGGGCAAAGACTTCATGGAGTTGTGCCGCATTCAACCGGGCGACACTTTTTAGCAGGTCGTAGGCTTCGGCAATTAACTGCATATCCCCATATTCAATGCCGTTATGCACCATTTTAACGTAGTGACCCGCTCCCCCTGGCCCCACAAAAGTCACACAGGGGCCGTCATCCACCTGGGCGGCAATTTTGGTTAAAATCGGCTCTAATTCTTTATAGGAGGCTTCCGTACCCCCTGGCATCAGGCTAGGCCCCCAAAGAGCGCCTTCTTCCCCGCCACTCACACCCATGCCCACAAACCCTAAACCCGTGGCTTCTAATTCCTTGGTGCGGCGTTCGGTATCTTCATAGAGGGAGTTGCCCCCGTCGATAATCATGTCATCTTGATCCAGCAGAGGTTTAAGCTGATCAATCACGGCGTCCACGGGTTTCCCGGCTTTGACCATCACCAAAATGCGGCGGGGACGTTCTAAGGACTGGACAAATTCTTCTAGGGTATAGGCGGCTTTGACGTTTTTTCCCTGGGCCCGTTGCTGCATAAACTCATCGGTTTTAGCCCCGGTGCGGTTATAAACTGCGATCGGAAACCCATTGCGTTCGACGTTGAGCGCCAGGTTTTCACCCATGACGGCTAGACCAATTACACCAAATTTTTGTAGGGTCATAGAGTTCTACTGACTGTAATATTGTGGGTTACTGAATGCAGTAATCTTATTAGATTAGCGTTGATTTTACTGGGTGTATAATTTAAGTCAGATTTTTTTAAAGATTTGCCTGATAAAGAATTTAGTGCAGTTTGATCAAAACCAATGGAAGAATTACAGTATCTCGCAACTTGGGTTAAGGAACAACACGCCCAAGAATATATCCTGACTTGGTTATTAACTCAACCTGGCCTCTGGTGGTCAAATGGGGAAGTTTACCAGGCGGTTTTACAAAAATCGGGGAAACGGTTGAAGGAATTTGTCAAGAAAAGCAAACAAGGAGATCTATTTCAAGGCATTACCGATAAAATTGTTAGTGATGAAAGTTGGGATCAAATTGCTGAAAGTTTAGGTCGGTTAATGGGAGTTTATCAAGAGGAATTGGTGAAATTACAGGATCAAGGACGGTTACAACAAACTCCTCGTTTATCGGTTCCCCGTCCTTCTCCTCCGTCAAAATCCTGGTCTAATATTGATGTTCAACAGCCTTTACCTGACCCGAATACCGATGCTCTAACTGGACTCTAAACTATTAATTATTGTGGGGATAGCGATCGCTTTTTTTGTTAGAACTAAAATCTAATACAACATACTAATGGGAGATTATTTTTATGTCTTTGATGACAATTAAAGATTTAGAGCAAGTCCAAAAAAATCTCTCCGAAGGCGGTTTAGATTATCAGTTAGAATTAATTAACGGGAAGATTGAGATTAGGGGGCTATCAGATGTTGTCTCCAGTGAAATTCGAGCCGAATTCATTAGACTATTGGGAAATTGGGTTTATCCTCGTCGTTTAGGTCGTATCTTTGACTCTGCTGCGGGTTTTATTTTACCGGATAGCAATCTTACCGCCCTGGATGTTTCTTTTGTTCGTGCATCCCGTCTTAGACAAAGTGTGCGTTATTTTGCTGAATTAGTCCCTGATTTAGTGGTAGAAATTAAATCCCAAAGCGATCGCATCAAGCCTTTAAAAAAGAAAATTAATCAGTTTTTAGAGTTAGGGGCGCAAGTTGGTATTCTGATTGATCCTGATGAGTTAACGGTTACGGTTTATAGCTCTACAGAGGAACCCACTGTACTCGGAAATGGAGATATTTTAACCCTGCCAGAACTTTTTCCCGGTTGGGAGTTATCGATTAATGAATTATGGCCTCCGGTTTTTACGGATGATGAATTCTGAAAGCACTTTTCTATGGGAGTTAGTGTTTTTAGATACAGTTTCGGGGGAATCAGACCGTTGATAATTTCGGTGTGGTGACTAAATTTTGGGAACGTTGGCTTGAGATTGCTTTTAGATGACAACAATACCTATGAAACCTCGAATCATTGTTTGTAGTTTAGGTCGCACGGGATATCAGATTTTTAGACTCCTGAAGCAACAAGGAGCTATTGTTGTGGGTATCAGCGATAAACCTATCCCCCAGGAAGGGTCTGATGTGGTGGTGGGAAATGGGCGATCAGCTTCAACTTTATTAGCCGCCGGGGTGAAGACAGCCAACGCTTTGATTTTAGCCGGAAATGATGAAGCCACAAATTTAGCAATTTTAATGCAAGCCCGAATTTTAAATCCTCAGATTCGGATTATTAATCGTTTATTTAATACCAATTTAGGATCGCGCCTGAATCAAACTTTACCCGAACATAGTACCATGAGCGTTTCGGCTCTGGCTGCTCCTGTATTTGCCTTTGCGGCTTTAGGAAATCAGGCGATTGGACAACTAGAATTATTTAATCAAACTTGGCCGATTCATGAAGAATTAATCGATGAAGATCATCCCTGGTTAGGAAATAGTTTGAGGGATTTATGGGCTGATTCCAATCGAATGTTAATTTATTATTTACCTTTTAAAGATAAAATTGATTTAGTTTCTGGGGTAATGGCGGATCAAAAGTTACAGGTAGGCGATCGCTTAATTATAGCTATCAAACCCAAACCCCATCAAATTCAAAAGGATCTCAAATATCGCTTTCTTAAATTAAAACGGGGACTACAAAAATTCAAACAATATGCTAAATCAGCTTTAATTGTTAGTTCGATTTTATGCCTAACTATATTAGGTGCTGCTTTAACCTATATTTTTGTCGATCCGACTTATTCTTTTGTGGATTCTCTCTATTTTTCCGTGGGGATGATTACCGGAGCCGGAGGTAATGAACAAGTAGTTGAACATTCCCCTGATAGTATTAAAATATTTACAGTGGTGATGATGTTAATGGGCACTGGCGTCGTCGGAATTAGTTATGCCCTATTAAATGATTTTATTTTAGGAACTCGTTTGAAAGATTATCTGGATGCGACCAGAGTTCCCGAACGCAATCACTATGTTATTTGTGGATTAGGTGAATTAGGATTAAATATTGCTCAACATTTATATCAACGGGGCTATGAAGTAGTCGTTATTGAACGTGATCCTAATAGCCGTTTTCTCAGTACCGCCAAGGGGTTAAAAATTCCAATTTTTGAAGGAGATGCCAGTTTAGCTAATACCCTAAAAGGTGTTAATATCGAAGCAGCAGAAGCATTATTAGCCGTTACTAATGATGATACGGGAAATTTAGAAATTGCTTTAAGTGCCAGGGGGTTAGCACCTCGCCTAAGGGTGATTACTCGCACCCATGACTCCCATTTTGCCTTGATGGTACAACAGATTTTTGATTTTGAAGCGGTATTAAATACAACGGAAATCGCGGCTCCAGCCTTTGCTGCTGCTGCCCTGGGAGGAAAAATCTTAGGAAGTGGAATTACGGCCGATAGTTTGTGGGTGGCTTTAGGAACCTTGATTACCCACAATCACCCTTTTTGTGGGAAACGAGTCCAAGAGGTTGCTAGAAAAGCTGATTTTGTTCCCTTATATATTGAAACTGCCTATCAAACGATTCACAGTTGGGAACTGTTAAATTTTCTCCTGCAACCCGGGGATATCTTATATTTGACTATGCCAGCCCATCATATTGAGCAACTGTGGCACACTCTCCCCCCAGAACGATTTCCCTGGGAGGATAACCCCGTATTGAGTCGAGAGTCGAGCCTAGGGCCAACGAAAAAATTAATGGGTTAAGGAACAGGTACAGCAAACTGTTAGCCATAAACTATGTCTGACTGATGACGGACAAGCGCCGACTAACTGCTCACTGCAAATGTCCGCTTTTCCCCTTAAGGTTCACTATTTTGAAATTGTTGTCTACGGTTACGAAGGCGACGGCGTTCTTTATGGCGAGCTACCTCTTTCCGCTTGCGTTTTTGTCCGGGGGTTTCAAAATGACGATTTTTTTTCAGATCGGCAAAAATGCCAGCTTGTGAAACTTTTCGTTTAAAGCGACGTAAAGCAGACTCTAATTGCTCAGTTTCACCGAGAACGACTTGGCTCATTCCATATTCTCCCAGTTAAAATTATAGATTGGTTTAACAAGCTGCCCTAATTTAGCGGACAGAAACAAATGGGAATCAGATATCTTTTCCCGTTTCCCCGAAGCGGTTATGATGGCTTTAGACGGCCTCCAAGAGCAACCACGGGGAATATCCACTTGAATCGAAGCATGGTAGAAAAAAAATTTCCCATACGGCTTGGTGTTTGCCGTTTACTCCCCATACAGAGCAGTTCTTAGTATAACACAAATTGTGACCACAATTCATCCCACGCCTTATTAACACTCTGCCCCTAAACAGAGGCAGATTCTTTAAGACTTGCTTAAAAGGGATAGTCAAATACCCCCTGTACACTCAAAACAACTATCAATAAAGATAATTTAGGGGAACAAATTCCCGTCTGTCGTCTTTGGGTCGTCTAGGGCTCATTCTTAATTTGTGAAAAGATCCTAGCGACGGGAATAGCCGCCACCACCGCCACCACCGCCACCCCAGCCGCCACCGCCGCCACGGGGGGATTTGCTGCGTTCTTCTTGGGGACGAGCTTTATTTACCTTCAGGGTGCGCTCCATCCATTCAGCCCCATCTAACTCTTGAATAGCTTTGGCTTCTTGATCTTCAGTTTCCATTTCTACAAAACCGAAACCTCGTTTGCGTTGGGTTTCACGGTCAATAGGAAGTTGAACTTTTTTTATCGTTCCATATTCGCCAAAGACCTCTTTAAGATCATCTTCTGTGACGCTGTACGATAAATTGCCAACGTAAATAGTCATTACTTACCTCTTAAAATCGAGTGGTGTGCAGAGATTGGAATTCGGAGGTAAGCGAGTAGGACTTACACTAAACAGAAAAATTTTTCCTGATTCGGGCATTACAGGGCTACCGATACCTAATCCATCGGATATTGTAACATAATTTTCAACGATTACCAGTGCGGGGGAAATAATCTTTGGGCTCTAACAGAATTGTTAATGAATTGTTAATTTTAAGTCAGGAGGAATCAACTCCAGTCCGAAGACTTGAGCAAAGGTTTCTGCAACTTGTAAACGGACTGCTTCTAAACTAATCCCGGGAATAAATTGGGCTAAACTACCCACGGGTTTATCGGCAATACCACAGGGAACAATTGCTTTAAACCCACTCAAGTCGGGGCAAACATTTAAAGAAAAACCGTGCATGGTAATCCAACGACTGACTTTGATCCCCACGGCCGCCACCTTGGTTTGATTAATCCAAACTCCTGTCAATCCCGGAATTCTTTCTCCGGGGAGTCCATAGCTGTCTAGGACTTGAATTAACACCTGTTCTAACTGCCGTAAATACCAATGTAAATCAGGGGTGTGGCGTTGTAGATTTAAAATCGGATAGGCGACTAGCTGCCCAGGACAATGGTAGGTTACTTCCCCTCCCCGTTCGACCCGATGGAGTTCGGCCGGAGTTTGGTCGGGATCGAACTTCAGAAATCGTAAATCGGCTCCTTGTCCCAAGGTATAGACAGGAGGATGTTCTAATAGGATCAACACATCATCGAGATCGGGGTTGAGTTTGCGATCTTGAACCAAGGATTGTTGCCAATTCCAGGCTATTGTATAGGGAACCGATCCAAAGTAATAAATTTGACAGGGGAAAGCCACAATAACCGTTAAAAAAAGAAGTGAACAGGAGATAGAGTAACAGATTTGATGCTAATATAATAAGTATGAATACTTAATTTACCTCCGAGGAGAGCAGAAAAAACGTACAAGAGATCAGAAAAAAAATCAAGCGGTTTTGGACGAAACCTAACCCCAGAAAAGTCAAGAATTGTCACAGGATCAAAAAAAACTGTAATGGGTGAAGTTTGGTATCAGGTTAGTGTTAAGGTGAGAATATGCCCACATTATGAGCGGGAGGGAGCTTTATGAAGCTTGTTATCCAGGGTAAAAATTTAGAAGTTACGACGGCAATTCATGAATACGTACATCAAAAAATCACAAAAGCTGTCAGTCATTTTGAACAATTGACAACGGAAGTGGATGTACATTTATCAGTTGCCCGGAACCCTCGGATCAATCCAAAACAAACCGCAGAAGTGACAATTTATGCCAACGGAACTGTGATTCGGGCTCAAGAAAGTAGTGAAAATCTTTACGCCAGCATTGATCTAGTCGCCGACAAAATTGCTCGCCAACTGCGGAAGTACAAAGAAAAACGTCAGGATAAGAGTCAAAATCTACCTAAAACCGGTGAAGTCGTTATTGAGCATCCGGTGGTTGAAGACTTGATCGGGGATCGTTCTCCTGAACTACCCCCAGAGGTGATTCGCACCAAATATTTTGCGATGCCTCTGATCAGCGTTGACGAGGCTTTAGAACAGCTTCAATTTATTGATCATGATTTTTATATGTTCCGCAATGCGGAGACGGAAGAAATTAATGTGATCTACAAGCGTTCTAATCACCGTGGTTATGGCGTGATTCAACCTCGCCACGGAGACGCAGAAAGTAACGGTAAATCTACTCAGACCAATACTGAGACTTTGAGTTCGCCCAAAGCCGCTCAAGTCTAGGGGGGTCAGGGGTTTGACACACCGCCAAACCCCGATCGCAACTGTAAGGACAAATTATTAAAGATGAGTCTTTGTTGGAACAGTATTCTAGTCTAGGACGCTTTGGCTCAAAAAAAGACCATCAGAACCGTGCCATATTAGGATGGAACGTTTGAAGCTCCACCCCAGGAATGGCGGTGGATTTTTTTAATTCGTGCATAGTCCACAGCACAGAAACAGTCTCACAAGAGTTAAGAATTAAGAGTTAAGCGTTAAGCCATAAAAGTTCAGCGTTAAGAGTAGAGATTGAGATTTTCTCTTTACTGATAACTGATAACTGTTTAGTGATAACTGATTATGCTGTTGGCTTTTAGATTAAGCCGGTTCAATACCCGTTTCGGTTGAACTAATTTTTAGTGGATGATTCTGAAAAAGTTGATCTTCTCGGGTGTGGCTAAACCCATTATTTTGGTAAAAGTTATGTTGAACCGTGCTAATGATGCCCCGGCTTCCAGAATTTTAATTGTTGATGATGTTCCAGAAAATCTGGAACTGCTTTATCATGTGTTGACGGATGCCGGGTATGAAGTTGATACAGCTTTAGATGGAGAAGCGGCTTTAGAACAAATTAATCGTCATTCTCCAGAAGTAATTTTACTGGACATCATGATGCCCGGTTTGAATGGTTATGAATTGTGCAAACAATTAAAGGCTTGCCCGCAAACCCGGGATATTCCTGTAATTTTTATTAGTGCTCTGGCCGAAATTAATAAAAAAGTCAAAGGTTTTGAAGTGGGCGGGGTGGACTATATTACCAAACCCTTTGAGATTGAAGATGTGATGGTTCGAGTCAAAAATCAGTTAACCATTGTTGAACAACAAAAACAGTTACAAGAACAAAAAGCTCAATTAGAAAAAGAAATTAAAGAGCGACGACGGGTTGAAACAGCGCTCCAACAAAGTATTAAACGGGAAAAGACCAGCGCTCGTGTGATTCAACGAATGCGCCAAACCCTTAACTTGAATAAAATCTTTAAATCCACAACTGTAGAGTTGAGGAAGGTATTACATTGCGATCGGGTGGTGATTTATCAGTTTAACCCCGACTGGAGTGGAAAATTTGTGGCTGAGTCGGTAGAAACGGGTTGGCTCCCTTTAATTAAAGCTCAATATCAAGATCCGGTCATGGTACAAACGGCAATTTTAAATTCCGATTGTGTCTTTGAATCCTTAACGGCAACATCTGAAATTGTGGTTGAAGATACTTATTTGCAAGAAACCCAAGGTGGTGTTTACCGCCGGGGAGTTACTTATCGATGTGTTGAAAATATTTATCAATCTAAATTTAGTCCTTGTTATATTAATTTTTTAGAACGATTTCAAGTTAAATCTTATTTAACGGTTGCTATTTTTTGTGCGAATAAACTGTGGGGTTTATTAGGAGCCTATCAAAGTTCAGATTTTCGCAAATGGCACCACATAGAAATTTCAATGGTGGTTCAAATTGCCAGCCAATTAGGGGTTGCGGTTCACCAAGCCCAACTTTTTACCAAGATTCAAGAGCAAACTGAAGAATTAAAAATTGCCAAAAAAGCAGCGGAGTCAGCCAATGCTGCCAAAAGTCAATTTTTAGCCAATATGAGTCATGAATTACGGACGCCGTTGAATGCGATTTTAGGCTTTGCTCAAATCATGAAAAATGATAATTCTTTATTAGCAGAACACCGAAAGCATATCGAAATTATCAATCGTAGTGGAGAACATTTACTGGATTTAATTAATGATGTTTTAGAGCTTTCTAAAATTGAAGCCGGGAAGATTACCCTGAGTGAAACTCGATTTGATCTGTTAATATTAATCGATAATATGAAGGATATGCTGCGATTAAAAGCCGAGAGTAAAGGCTTATTGTTTGAGTTTAATATTTCTCATACCGTTCCTCAATATATTATTACCGATGAAAGAAAACTTCGTCAAATTCTAGCTAATTTATTGGGAAATGCGATTAAATTTACGGAAACAGGTGCGGTTAAATTGCGAGTAAGTGCCGGATTTAAACCACCATCAGAAAACGAGGAAACTGACCAGGATACTAACCGATTTTCACGTTTGAACTTGCACCCTGGATTAGAAGAAATACAAGAGAATCAAAAAATCAATCTTAAATTTGAAATTGAAGATACCGGAGCCGGAATTTCCGCCGAAGAATTACCTTTATTATTTGAGGCATTTACCCAAACAGAAGTCGGCCGTCAATCGGGTCAAGGAACGGGTTTAGGACTGCCGATTAGTCGTCATTTTGTCCAATTAATGGGGGGAGATATTCAAGTGCAATCAATCCCCCAACAAGGCTCAACCTTTAGCTTTGAAATCCAAGCAAGAATAGATAGGGAAACCAGCCTCTACCCCAGTCAAAATCAGCAACAAATTATTCATCTTGCCCCGGATCAAAATCCCGTTCGGATTTTAATTGTGGATGATGATGCGGATAATCGGTCATTATTAGTTAAAATGTTAAATAGGATCGGTTTTGAGGTACAAGAAGCCGGCGATGGTCAAGAGGCATTAGAGCTTTGGCAAAGTTGGCAACCGGATTTAATTTGTTTAGATATGCAATTACCAATTCTGGATGGCTTTGCTGCGGCCCGTCAAATTCGGAGTCAAGAACAGCAACGGTCTATTCCAATTTTAGCGATTACTGCCTCTGTTTTTGAGAGAGAGCGACAATCTATTTCAGTTTCTGGATGTAATGATTGGATCAGTAAGCCGTTTAAAGAAGAAGTTTTGTTAGAAAAAATTCGAGAACATCTAGGAGTGAAATATGTCTATCAAGAATCCTATTTAAGTTATACAACATTGCCCAAGATAACAACATCTTTGGTCAGTTCTGCATTAAAAAATCAACTGGCGAGGTTACCTGATTCATTAATTAAACAATTACATCATGCTGCCACCCAATGTAGTGACGATTTAGTTTTACAATTAATTGATCAAATTCCAGAAGAATTTTTGGAGTTGAGCCAGGTCATTCAAGAATGGGTATTAAATTTTAGATTTGACCTCATTATTGATTTAACTTATCAGATTCAATCCTCCAAGCAATGAATAACGAGCAAAATCCCCGAAATCCTTGTGATATATTAATTGTTGATGATTACCCCGAGAATTTACGAGTTTTAACTGCAATTTTAGTTGAGCAAGGATATCGGGTGAGAAAATCTATCACTGGTCAAATGGCACTGACTACAATTGAAGCCCAAGTCCCTGATTTAATCTTATTAGACATTCAACTTCCTGATATTAATGGTTATGATCTCTGTCGTCAGATTAAAGCAAATCCCCGCACCTATGCGATTCCGATTATAATGATTAGTATTCATGATCAAGCCGAAGATATTGTTAGAGCTTTTGCCGAAGGAGCGGTAGATTATATCAAAAAACCATTCCAACCAGAAGAAGTAATTATTAGAGTGAAAACTCAAATGATGATCCAAAATCTTTATAATCAATTAGAATACCAAAATCGCACCTTGTTTGAAAAAAATCATCAGCTTCAGTCAGAGGTTGAGCAACGGATTCAAATGGAAGAATCCTTAAAAGCAGCGAATTTACAATTGGAAAAGCTGGCATTTATTGACAGTCTGACAGAGTTGGGAAATCGCCGTTATTTTGATGAACAATTGCCGCGAATTTGGCGACAGATGGCTAGAAACAAACAATTAGTTTCCTTAATTATTTGTGATTTAGATTATTTTAAAATCTATAATGATACCTATGGTCATCCGGCTGGCGATCTTTGTCTTAAACAAGTGGCTCAAGCGATTAAGCGTGCACTCAAACGTCCGGGGGATGGCGTTTTTCGTTATGGTGGAGAGGAGTTTGTGATTATTCTCCCTGAAACTTCCCTAGAAGGTGCGATCCAAGTGACTAAAAATATACAGCTTGAAGTAGAACAACTTCACCACCTAAACACTAATTTTTATATCTATAAAAAAACAACATTAAGTTTTGGAATTTCCTGTGAATATCCCGAACCGAATACATCACCAACGGCTTTAATTATTCAAGCCGATCAAGCGCTTTATGAAGCTAAAATACAAGGCCGTAATACCTATGCTATTTATTCTTATCCCAGTCCTTTTTAATCTAATTTAGTTGTGAAATATTTCAAAAAAAAGTCCTTAAAATGGAGAATAAACCTTAGTAAAATTATTTTGCTGGTTTTGATTTGCTGTTTCTATTTATTGCCCTTACCCGGAGCAGCACAGGAACAATTTCAACCGTTATTTCAATCCAATATTGCGGCAGTTACTTTAGATGGACGTGCTATTTTTAAAGTTGCTGGAGCGGAAAATTTAACGGCTCAAGAACGAGCAGAAATGATTAGTACCAAACTGCAAGAAGCTGCCACATCAACCCAACCCGTAGAAGTTAAAGTTAAACCCATCAATCAACAACCCACTCTCTGGTTAAATAATTCCTATTTACTGACCGTAACTGAAGGGGATACACAAAGCCAAAATATTCCTGAAGATCACGCTCAAATTTTGCGTTCTAATATTCAAGTATCAATTGATCAAGCCCGGAAAGAACGGAGTGGTAATTTTATCAAAAAAGCAGTAGTTAACAGTTTCTTAGTGCTGTGCTTGGGCGTTTTACTGCATTGGGGATTAGGTAAATTTTTGCATCCCTATCTTCGTCGTTTGTTTGGATTTTTGGCTGATCATTCTCCCGGTTTTAATCCTATCAATAATCAGCAAAATTATTTAGAATTATTTTTGACTATAACACTAAAAAGTATAAAATTAGGATTATGGATTGGAATTATTATTTATATTACCAATCAATTCCCATTCACCCGAATTTTAAGCTATCAATTAACAAATACTCTGATTTCCACATTAACATCTAAACTGATTACAATTAATAAATCCTCCTATTCTATTCCTGACTTACTAATTTTAATACTTTTAGTTTGGGGATTAATTGTTTCTGCTAAAGTAATCACAGATATTTTACAATCCCGGGTATTAAATGCTACTCGAATTAGTCGAGGTTCTCAAGAAGTTGTCAGCGTAATTTTTAGATATGGGTTTATTTCCCTAGGAACCCTGGTTTTATTACAGGTTTGGGGTTTAGATTTAAGTTCTTTAACCATTTTAGCTAGTGCCTTAAGTGTCGGAATTGGGTTTGGATTTCAAGATATTGCTAAAAATTTTGGCAGTGGTTTAGTCTTATTATTTGAGCAGCCGATTCAGATAGGAGATTTTATACAAGTTGGTGATTATATGGGAACTGTAGAACGAGTGGGAGCTCGAAGTACGGTGATTAAAACCTTAGATCAAGTCTCGATTATTGTCCCTAATTCTCGTTTTTTAGAATCAGAATTAACGAATTGGCATCATGATGATCCGGTTTCGGGTGTCCGTCTCGCGATTGGTGTCGCCTATAGTTCCAGTGTAGAAATTGTCAAAGACTTATTATTAATCGCAGCCGAGGAAAATTCTGAAGTTTTATCTATTCCGAATCCTCAAGTTTTATTTAAAGGATTTGGGGACAATTCATTGAATTTTGAATTGCGAGTTTGGACATCTAAACCCTGTCGTCAGTTTTTAATTAAAAGTGATCTTTATTTTAAAATAGAAGCCCTGTTTAGACAATATAAAATAGAAATTCCTTTTCCCCAACGGGATGTTAATTTTCGGGGAACCCTGCCTTTAGAATTATCTGCTGATTTGCAAAATATAATTAAAAAAATTGCTCAAAATAATGATCAATCCCCCCAAAATTTAGAGAATTCTGGAGAGGAAGATTCTAACGCTTAACCTTGAGGCAATTGAGGACAGGTTTTCTGATTCCAGTCACATTGATAGAGATGTTGTTGTTGCCAACTGAGGGGAATTTCTAGTAAATCTCGGGTTCCCGTCATCCCTTGACCTAGAAACAATAATAAAGCGATACAATTTAAAACCGTATGGGTGATTCTCCAGCGATTGGATTGATAAATTTCAGGAACAATTGCTAAGGCAAAAACCATTAATAACGCCGCAGCTACCCCATAGTAATAATGAGAAACTTGCCATTCATATCCTCGTCTAAAAACTCCCTCTTGACATCCAATTACTACAATTCCCATTCCGGTTAACGTGGCAAAAACTCCTCGCCAAATCCTTTGATTTGGTTTAGCTTTATAGAGTAAAATCAGTGAAGAAATCGTGAATATAAACATAAAAATAATAAAAATAGCTTGGGGCATTTTCTCGGGGGATAAATCTTTAAAAACCCCCTTAAAATAAATTGAATACGCCAAACCAACTAACGTAATTCCCACCACCGAACCCGTTAACCACCGACCTATTTTTAAATGTTCTTGCCCAACATTTGCCGGAATTTTAGTTTTATTCTCGGGTTCAGAACGATGTAGACGGCGTTGACGGGTTTGCCATGCCATATAAACAGAAATCCCGATTAGGGGAAACACAAAAACCACCGCCAATACGGGATGAATTAATCCCATAATATCCTTGAGTTCCATACATCTCCTAAAAAAATTACTACCGATTGCTGAAATTGGGTTTCCCTGATTACCTATTCTGGTATTTATTGCTATAGAATAGTTATAACTTAATTTTGCTTTAATCAATCTCTGAATTTTTTAAATGAACGCAATTTCTAGCACTAACCCTAAACACCGACAGGAATTAGAGAAAATCCTAGGGGCAGGAAATGTCCAACCCTGGGGCGAAATTGACTCTATACAACACCAACAAATCATTCAAGGTTTAGCACCAGAAACTCCAATTGAAGGGATAATATATCCTCAAACTCAAGAACAATTGGCGGAAGTTATTGCCTATACCCACCAACATCAATTAAAGGTTTTACCCTGCGGTTTTTGTAGTAAAATTGATTGGGGAGGACTGGTCAAAAATATTGATTTTGTAGTTAGTACCCAGGGTATGAATCAACTAATTGAACACGCCGTTGGCGATTTAACTGTCACCGTAGAAGCGGGGATAAAATTTTCCCAACTGCAAGCTATTTTAGCTCAAGAAAATCAAGTTTTAGGATTTGACCCCAGCTATCCTGAAACCGCAACAATTGGCGGAATTATTGCCACGGGGGATACTAATTCTCTCCGACACCGTTATCGGAGTATTCGAGATTTGATCCTGGGGATTTCCATTGTTCGTTATGATGGAAAAATCGCTAAAGCTGGCGGTCGAGTTGTGAAAAATGTAGCGGGTTATGATTTAATGAAACTATTTACAGGTTCCTATGGGACTTTAGGAATTATTAGTCAAATTACCCTGCGAGTTTATCCCCAAGTTGAAGCGTCTGGGACGGTAATCTTAACCGGAGAAGCGTCGGGAATTTCCCAAGTCAATCAAATTTTATTATCTTCTGCTTTAACTCCTTTAGCTGTGGATTTAATCTCATCTAAATTATCAAAAAAATTGGGATTTGGAGATAATTTAGGTTTGATAGTTCGGTTCCAAAGTATTCCCGAAAGTGTGCAACAACAATCGCAACGCTTAATGGAAGTAGCAGAAAAATTAGGGTTAAAAGCAATTTATTCTGACTCCGATGAGGAGAATTTATGGCAACAATTAAAACAGCTAATTTGGCAATCTGAATCTGAAGATTCTATTATTTGTAAAATAGGAATTACCCCCACCTCTGCGGTCAAAACCTTAATCGAGTCTCAAACCATCGGCGTTATTCATGCTGGAGTCGGTTTAGGGGTATTAAGGTTTGACGGCATTTCTCCACAAACCCTGTTAAAATCAAGAAATTGGTGTGAATCTCAAGGAGGGTTTCTATCAATTTTAAAAGCACCTGTAGACCTAAAACAAGAGTTAGAAGTTTGGGGATATGCCGGAAATGGTTTAAATTTGATGCGTCAAATTAAACAACAATTTGATCCTCAAAATCAGTTTAGTCCCAATCGTTTTGTTGGTGGAATTTAATTCATAAATTATTTTAGGAGAATCTTGTTAAAATGCCAACCTCTGATCAAATTATTGACCCTCAATTAATTCCTGCTAAAGACAGTAACTTTTTAGGGCAAAATCCCCATTTAAACCCCAATGAAATTCCGGGTTTTGACTCCACAAATCCCCCTAATCCTAATTTAATTAGTACCTGTGTTCACTGCGGATTCTGTTTATCAACTTGTCCGAGTTATCGGGTTTTAGGAACGGAAATGGACTCCCCTCGAGGGCGGATTTATTTAATGGATGCCATTTCTAAAAATGACGCCGCTTTAGGAGAAACCAGCGCCGAACATTTTGATAGTTGTTTGGGATGTTTAGCTTGTGTTACCACTTGTCCTTCCGGCGTTAAATATGATCAATTAATTGCCGCTACCCGTCCCCAAATTGAAAGAAATGTTCCGAGAAGTTTATCCGACCGTTTAATTCGAGGATTAATTTTTAATTTATTCCCCTATCCCAAGCGTCTAAAGGCGTTTTTAATCCCGCTTTTTATCTATCAAAAATTAGGGTTACAAAAAATAGTCAGAAAAACGGGTTTATTACCGAAAATATCTCCTCGTTTAGCGGCAATGGAATCAATTTTACCTGCTATTCCTAAAGATGCTTTTCGAGAAGATTTCCCGGTTATTATTCCCGCCCAAGGGGAAAAACGCTATCGAGTCGGGGTGATTTTAGGCTGTGTTCAACGGTTATTATTTAACCCCGTTAATGAAGCCACGGTGAGGGTTTTAACCGCCAATGGGTGTGAAGTTGTGATTCCTAGAAATCAAGGTTGTTGTGGGGCGTTACCCGAACATCAAGGACAAACCGAACAGTCCCACACCTTAATTAAACAAATGATTGACCGATTTTCTGGGACTCGTTTGGATGCTATTATTATTAATGCGGCGGGCTGTGGTCATACCTTAAAAGAATATGGACATATCTTAAAAGATGATCCCGAATATCGAGAAGCAGCGCAAGAATTTTCGGCAAAAGTTAAAGATATTCAGGAATTTTTAGTCGAAATTGGGTTAACAAAAACCCTGTCTCCTTTAACAGAAACTGGAGAATTAACGATTGTTTATCAAGATGCTTGTCATTTATTACATGGACAAAAAATTAGCTCCCAACCCCGTCAACTGCTGCAACAAATTCCGGGGGTAAAATTGCGCGAACCCATGGATGCGTCTTTGTGTTGTGGAAGTGCCGGAATTTATAATTTATTGCAACCAGAAATTGCCGATGAATTAGGACAGCAAAAAGCAGAAAATTTAACCAATACGGGGGCAGAATTAATCGCGTCTTCTAATCCCGGTTGTTCGTTGCAAATTAAAAAACATCTACAATTGCAAGGAAAAGATATTATGTTAATGCACCCAATAGAATTACTTGATTATTCAATTCGAGGGGAGAAAATTAACATTTCATAGTTTATTCACGATTAATGTCATAATCAAACAAAATAGGGTCAATATTTTTGCTATGGTTGGTCAGCTTTTAGACGGACGCTATCAAGTCATAGACGTGATTGAGTCAACGGATTTTGGGAAAACCTATCTCGCCAAAGATACTCGGCGACCCGGTGAGTCGTTGTGTTTTGTTAAACATTTGCATCTGACTCCAGCAGATGCCAAACTCGTTAATGTAGCCCGTCAGCGCTTTCAACAAGAAGCCAAGGTTTTGGAAAAACTCTCTCAACATGATCAAATTCCCCAACTATTAGCTTATTTTGAAGAAAATCGAGAATTTTATTTAGTCGAATCCTATGTTTCGGGTCACTCATTAATGGATGAGATGTTACCCGGCAAACCCTTAACAGAAAATCAAGTCATTAATTTACTCACCGATGTATTAGGAATTCTGAGATTTGTTCATCAACAGGGCGTAATTCATCGGGATATTAAACCCAGTAATTTAATCCGTCGTCAAACCGATGGAAAATTTATTTTACTGGATTTTGGAGCCGTTCAAGAAATTAATTTAAACTCCCATCAAGATTCCCCCATCAGTCGGGTGGGAACCCTTGAATATATGCCCATTGAACAGTTCCAATGTCATCCCCATTTTAATAGTGATATTTATGCTTTGGGGATGATTGCCATTCAAGGATTAACGGGTTTACCCGCTTCCGAATTGCCAAAACTGCGAAGAAATAATGGTTCAGATACAGGTGAAATATTCTGGCGACATTTGGCAATTGTCAGTGTTGAATTGGGCGATATTATTGATAAAATGGTGCGGTCTGATTATCACCAACGTTATCAATCTGTTGATGAAGTTTTATCAGCCATAAAAACCCTGCGTTCTGCCTCGGCACCTAATCTTTCTAAGCTGGAAATCTATCGAGAAGAAGTTCAACGGTGTGCTAACCATCATCGAGGAGAAATTTCAATTATCGGTCGGCAAATTTTAGAGGAATTACGATTAAGTTTAGAACTATTACCCGAAGATGCAGAAGCGGTTGAAGATGAAATTTTAAACCCTTATCGTAAATATCATGAAAAGGGAGAACGTTATGAACAAGCTTTAATTGCCACGATGCAACAGGAATACCCATTTAGTCCAGAAACTCGCGAAGAACTGAAACGATTTCAACAACTTTTAGGGTTAAATGATCAAGATATTGCTATTATTGAAAAACAAGTTTTACCCCAATCTATTTTAACTAAAATTGCTAAATTTATCCGTAATTTTGGCTGGATTTCTTCCTTTTCTCCCCCTGAAAATATAGAGTTTAAACCTTCTCAAAAATCTGGGTTTTCTCCCCGACTGGCTTTGGGTTTAGGATTGATTAGTTTATTGGGAATAATTTGGGCAATCTCTGAATATCAGAAATCGAGAAATTTACAAGAATTACAAACCCAAAAAATTAATAATATTCAGCAACTTTTAGTCGCCGGAAAATATGATCAATGTTTAAACGAAGCTGAAAATATTACTGAAACCTCTTTTCAGGATCAATCACTTAAAAACCTGATCCAAAAATGTGAGGATAAAGTATTTTGGAAAACCGTAACTCCTGAAAATTTCGCCCAACATTCCGATGCAGTTTGGGCTGTTACCTTCAGTCCCGATAGTCAAACAATTGCCAGTGGGAGTCAAGATACAACTTTGAAATTGTGGGATATTAAAACTAGGAAAGAAATTAAAAGTTTAGTGGGAGATTTCTCCCCAATTTATGCTGTAGATTTTAACTCCGATGGCACAGAAATATCCTCTGGAAGTGGGTTATGGCGGATTTTAGAATGGAATTTGACTACTGGAAAAGAGTATGCACCCCTAGAACATTTAGCCACGATTTGGTCAATTGATGTTAGTCCCGATAATCAAAAAATTGCCAGTGCGAGTGCGGATAAAACTGTGAAAATTTGGGATCGACAAACGGGAGAAATTTTGCAGAATTTTACCGATCATCAAGATCAGGTTTATGCGGTTGTTTTTAGTCCCGATGGTCAACGATTAGTTACAGCTTCTCAAGATAAAACCATTAAAATTTGGCAAGTAGAAACAGGAGAATTGTTAAATACTTTAACCGGACATTTAGAAGGAGTGCGATCGCTGACAATTAGTTCCGATGGTAAAATTATTGTTAGTGGTAGCTTGGATGATACCGTTAAAGTTTGGAACCTAGAAACTGGAGCGTTAATTCAGACTTTAACCGGACATTCTAACGATGTCTTATCCGTCGCCATCAGTCCCGATAACCTGATTATTGCTAGTAGCAGTCGAGATAAAACTATTAAACTATGGAATTTAAAAACGGCAGAATTATTAAATACCTTAACCGGACATCAAGATGATATTCATTCGATTAAATTTAGTCCCGATAGGAATAGTTTAGTTAGTGCAAGTAAGGACAAAACGATTAAATTGTGGGTGCGTTAATATCAACTCCGTAGAGACGTGCCATGGCGCGTCTCTCTGCACAAAAGTCGAGGAAAGCAAAGACAAACTATCAAGTACAAAACGATTAAATTAGCCCTCTTCTGTCAGTCTCCGAAACCAACAAGTAATAAAAAGTAGAGTTATCCATTAGACATCTCCGAAATAAAAATGGGGAGGGATACTTGATGGTAAAATTAGATTTTACCCCAAGGAGAGATGACTAAATCAAGAGGCTATCTGGACAAGAATCCCCAGCAAACAAAAAGGCTATTGTCGATGAACAAATCTTACTAACTCTAATTTATCTGCATCAGATGCCCACATTTCAAATGTTAGGGTTACAGTTTGAAGTGAGTGAATCAACAGCGAATGATATTTTCCATAACTGGATAAAAATCTTCAGAGAATTACTGCCAGCCAGTTTAGTTGAGCAAGTAAAAAAAAACGAGAGTGATTGGGAGTGGGTAGAAGAAATTCTGCTGGAATTTGAGTTAATAGTAGATAGCTATGAACAGCCCATGCAAAGACCAATAGACAACGAAGAGCAGAAAAAATATTACTCAGGAAAGAAAAAAACACATACGTTTAAAAATCAAGTCATTGTCATGCCGAGCGGGAAAGAAATAGTGGATGTAGCTGTGGGTTATACCGGAGCAACAAGCGATCTGAAATTGTGGAGAGAAAGAAGGGAGGAATTGGGGAATCATCAAAAATACAGGGGGGATAAAGCTTATGTAGGGGAAACAGCAATTAATACACCACATAAGAAACCGAGGAATCAAGAAATATCCCTTGAACATCGAGAAGAAAATCGGTTAAAAGCCAAACAAAGGATTGTAGTCGAACATTTAATAAGACTGATAAAAATTTATCGAGTTGCTTCCGAAAGATTTCGGTTAAAGAGCCAAAATTATGAAGCAGTAATCTTGACAGTATGTGGACTAATAAGATGGCGAATAGGAGCGATTGTATTATCATCTAAGAATTGCCCAGAATACTTTTGAAAAATGATTGAATATCAGAAATAAAATTCATTAATTATTATTAATGTAACTGAAAAAGCCTATGAATCCGTTACTTTAGGAGAACCCGGCACAGGAGTGCTAGAGGCTCAAAAAGTAGCGATAGAGGGCGTTTGAGGATTTTCGGAGATGTCTANTTTGCCTAATTTCCAAGCCACATATTTGAGAACAGTGGTGAACTGACCATGAGCGGCATCAAGCATTGATTTATTCAAACCACTTTTAGACCTCTTTTGTCAGTCTCCGAGTATAATGAATAGAAGAATCAGGTTCTTCAGTATCTAGTATGCTAAAAATTTAGTTAAAATGCCAATTAAGTAAACATCTTGCTTGAAAGTTTTTAAAATTTCTGAATCAATAAGCCGAACGTTTAATCAGTTTCAGCTTGTTATTAATTCCCTCCACTACTCCACTGGTTGTTCTATGATCAAAGTACGCAATAATTTCATCTAGCCATCGAATAATTGTCTTTTGACTTTTCGGGAAATACTTTTTAGCTTCATCTAACCACATCCCCAATTGCCATAATCCCCCTAACCAATCATTTTTTTCCTCAAAAATTTGACGAATTTTTTCTTTGAATTCCTGCATACTTTTTAGGGTAGGAGAAACCTCTTTCACTTCCGCTAGTTTCCGGCTTTGTTGTTCATTCAAATCTTTTTCATTCTTCAAGAGAGCGTATTTACTCTTCTTCAATCCGGCTAAAACTTTTTCAGAATTGGCTTTTTCCGATTCGGACTTTGCTGTTTTTAGCAAATTTTCTTCCTTCCGCCTTTCTTGTTTTCTTTGCCAATCTAACTCCTGATTGATTTGTACCATCACATGAAATCTATCCGCTACAACTTGAGCATTTGGCATGATTTCTAAGACTAAGCTTTTGTATCCTTTCCACAGATCTATACTGACTTCTTCTATCTTTTCTAACACTTCTCTTCCCCACCCCATCAACACTTTTTTGATTTCTTCTTGTGTTCTTTTTTCGAGGATAGCAATTAATTCCGATTTCTCTAAATCTATTAAAACTGCACAATAATTTCCTTTTCCTTTAATCAATCAGGACTTACGCAAGGACACTATATATAGTGTGCAGTAAGTCAGCGAACGCTGCCAATTGTTCAAGTATTTGCGCCAGCAATATAAAATTTAGACACAAAAATTATACTGATTGACAGATATTTAGCAGTCAATATTTATGCTAAACTGATTAAGTTAACTTGGGATAGAAAATATGTCGTTTAGCCAATTAGATTACTGCCAATATCTATTAAGCAGCCCAAACAATTATACTCTAAATAACTTAGCCAACCACTTAGAAAACGTTAGCCATGATACCATAAACCGTTACTTAACCAAAGAAAATTTTACTTCGGAATCTTTGTGGCAAAATATCAAAAAAGATATCCAAATCAGTGAAAATAGTGCGATCATTTTTGATGATACAGTATTCGATAAAAGGTTTGGAGAAAAGATTGAATTAGTCCGTCGTCAATATAGCGGAACAGAACATCGTGTACTGTCAGGCATTGGGTTAGTTAACTGTGTTTATGTTAATCCAGAATTGGGTTTATTTTGGGTAATTGATTATCGCATATATCAGCCAGAGCATGATGATAAAACCAAACTAGATCATGTAGCTGATATGTTGAATAATCTGGTAACAGAAAAACAACTCCCCTTCGCAAAAGTCCTTATGGATAGTTGGTATGGGTCACAAAAACTAATGGCAATGATTGATGAATTAGGAAAAATTTATTATTGTCCATCAGTTAAAAGCCGAATCTCTGTCAAATTATTTAATCAAAGAACTGAATTTCCCTTCGATAAAAATGGAACTTGTTTGATTGTTTTAGGTTTGTTTTTAAATAAATAATCAGGCGATTGCTATTATCATTGGTATGCGATCGCCTACTTTTGACACGCTATATATAGCGTACTTGCGTAAGTCCTGTCGGAGTAAATCATTATCTGCATCTCCAAACAGATAATCATTGCCCAAATTGCCACTGAGCAGATCATCTCCCTTACCCCCGTAAAGCAGATCAGAGTCCTGACCCCCCCACAGGGTATCATTGCCTCCTTGACCCTCGAGGGTGTCATTGCCCCGATTTCCCTTCATTGCTTCCGGGTCTGTGGAGCCCCGAACATAATCATCTCCCCCCAAGGCGGCTAACCCGTTGGGATATTTAGATATGGCCACGGGGTTACTTCCTAAGACTCCGGGGGCAATTTCAACGTTATCGGCATTTTCCGTTAATAAAAATAACCCCGATAGCAGGTCACTAGGTGTTAGGGGTTCAGAGATCACGGGAATATTGGAATTATCTTCCCCGACTTGTTTAGGATCTCGGATGCTAATGGGCTGTATTTCTGATGATATGGACTGCATATTGTTTAACCTGAGAATATTAACTCTATTATATAATTACAAGTTATTTTGTCCCTTGTTTACTAAAGATTATACACCTTCTCCATTGTCCATTCCCTATTCCCTATAACGACGGAAAATCCCCTATAATTTAATGTGTATTGAACAGATGAATATTAAAGGGTCATAAAAAATATGAGTTATGATTATGATTTGTTTGTGATTGGTGCAGGTTCCGGGGGATTAGCTTCTTCCAAACGGGCGGCATCCTATGGGGCAAAAGTTGCGATCGCCGAACATGATTTAGTCGGGGGAACCTGTGTAATTCGGGGTTGTGTTCCGAAAAAATTAATGGTTTATGCTTCCCAATTTTCCTATATGTACAAATATGCTCAGGGTTACGGATGGGGAGAAGTTGAACCTACATTTGATTGGCATAAATTAATTACGGCTGTTGATACGGAAGTAAAACGGTTAAGTCAATTACATATTAGTTTTTTACAAAAAGCTGGAGTTGAACTCATTTCTGGTTATGCTAAATTTATTGATCCCCATACGGTAGAAGTGGGCGATCAAAAAATAACCGCCGATAAAATTTTAATTGCTGTTGGTGGAGAAGCGGTTAAACCTGATATTCCTGGTATTGAACATAGTATTACTTCCCGGGAAATGTTTTTACTCCCAGAAAAACCTAAAAAATTTGCCGTTTGGGGTGGGGGTTATATTGGGGTAGAATTTGCTAGTATTCTCAAGGGATTAGGCAGTGAAGTTACCCAAATTATTCGCCGAGATTTGATTTTAAATGGGTTTGATGAGGATATTAGAAATAATATTCAATCGGGGATGGCGAGTCATGGGATTGAGTTTTTAACCCAAAAAGTGATTAAAAAAATTGAAAAGACCGAAGCCGGATTAAAGTTGTGTTTTAAGGGGAAAAACTCAAAATCTATAACCGTAGATGCCCTACTTTGTGCCACCGGACGTAAACCGAATTTAGCCGGATTAAGGTTAGAAAATGCCGGGATAGAAATTAATAAAAAAGGGGCAATTGTGGTAACGGCTGATAGTTGTACCAATCAACCTAATATTTTTGCCGTGGGAGATTGTACCGATCGCATGAATTTAACCCCCGTAGCGATCGCCGAAGGACGAGCTTTTGCCGATACAGAATTTGGTCATCAACCCCGATTTATTACCCATGAAAATATTGCTACGGCGGTTTTTTCCTATCCCGAAGCTGCGACCGTAGGCCTAACAGAAACCCAAGCCCGGGAAAAATTTGGGGATAATATTAAATGTTACACGGCCCGTTTTCGTCCGATGTTCCATAGTTTTACCGGATCGGAAGATAAGGTATTCATGAAATTAATTGTGGAAATTAATACTGATCTGGTTTTAGGTGTTCACATGGTGGGAAAAGATGCGGCGGAATTAATTCAAGGGGTGGCGATCGCGGTTAATATGGGAGCGACCAAAAAAGACTTTGATAACACCATGGGAATTCACCCGAGTAGTGGAGAAGAATTTGTCACCCTGCGCTAATAGCTGCCTCTAGGTTCTTCCCATTCCGCCATTTCCTGCTAATATGGCTAAATCAGTTTCTCACCGTTGGGGAAGTTGCCCGTGCGTATTCCACTCGATTATTACCGAATATTAGGCTTACCGATTCAAGCAACTCCAGAACAACTGAAGCAAGCGCACCGCGATCGCACTTTGCAACTTCCGAGACGGGAGTATTCTGATTTAGCGATCGCTGCGCGCAAACAGTTGATTGACGAGGCCTATGCTATTTTATCGGATGCCGATCAGCGAAATGCTTATGATATGGGGTTTCTAGCTAAAACCTACGAACCCGAATCAGAAGTCAAAACTCCGGCTTTTGGGAAACGGGCCAGCCCCGAATCCACCGCCCTCGAACCCGTGATCGATGCTCATACCCCGAGTATTGAGATCGAAGATCGACAATTTGTGGGGGCTTTATTACTCCTGCATGAGTTAGGGGAATATGAATTGGTGGTGAAACTCTGTCACCCCTATTTGAATACGGGAAGTATTGGCCTCAAAGATGGCCGTTTTGGGGAAGCCTCCCTAATTGTTCCCGATATTGTTTTAACCGTCACCAGTGCCTATTTAGAACTGGGTCGAGAACAATGGCAACAAGGACAATATGAAAATGCCGCTTCTTCCTTGGAAGCCGGACAGAATCTGTTATTAAGGGAAAGCTTATTTGCCAGTTTAAGAGGTGAAATGCAAACGGATCTCTACAAACTCCGTCCCTATCGGATTTTAGAATTACTCCAACTCCCCCTAGAAAAAGCCGCAGAACGTCGAAAAGGATTGCAACTCCTCCGAGAAATGCTCCACGAACGGGGCGGTATTGATGGTCAGGGCGATGACGGGTCAGGTTTAGGCGTTGAAGACTTTCTGCGGTTTGTGCAGCAACTCCGTCGCTACATGACCACCACCGAACAACAGGGGTTATTTGAAACAGAAGCCCGTCGCCCCTCGGCCGTTGCCACCTATTTAGCCGTTTATGCCTTAATTGCCCAAGGATTTGCGGAAGCCCAACCCGCCCTAATTCGCAAGGCTAAATTGATGCTGATGCAGTTAGGGCGGCGGCAAGATGTGCATTTAGAAAAGGCCGTTTGTGCCCTACTATTGGGGCAAACCGAAGAAGCCAGTCGTTCCCTAGAATTAAGTCAGGAACGGGAACCCATTGCTTTTATCCGAGAAAATTCCCAGAATTCCCCCGACCTGTTACCTGGGTTATGTCTCTACGCCGAAAGTTGGTTACAGGATGAGGTATTTCCCCATTTTCGGGATTTGCTGGATAAGTCGGTGTCCTTGAAGGATTATTTTGCCGATCCCCATGTCCAGGCCTATTTAGAAGCCTTACCCAATGAAACGGGGAGCACATCTAATGAGTGGGTAGTAGTTCAACCGAGACGTCCGACGACGGCCGCGGGTTCGGCATCGAAGTCCACGACCCCAGCTACAACGGAAACGAGTCCCCAACTTACCCAGGCTTCTTTAGACGCTTTAACGGCGACTTTAGCCGCTAGAAATATAGTATCGAGTGCCAGTCTCCAAGAACCCTTAGCTCCCCCCCAACCCCCCCCAGCCAGTGTACGGACTGCGGTAGAAACGGGTTCTACGACAACTTCCTTGCAGGGAAATCGCAAAATGCCTGAATCTTCCCGTCGCAGTTCGTCCGAAACTGCCCCTCAACCGCTTCCAGACCCGGCCGCGTCAGCCCCTGTCCCTCCAACTCCCGCCCCAAAAACCGCTTCTAGTTCTGCCAATAGTAGTAGTCTGCGTCGGATTCAACGGAAAAATGATTCTGGTCAATGGCGTCGGTTATTAATTCTGGGTCTGGGAGGGTTGTTCGCAGTTTGGTTGCTTTGGTTCTTACTTTCCAGGGCTTTTGGGGCCTTAGCCGATGTTTTGGGCTGGTCTGGGCCAAGTTTGAAGGGGGAACAGGCGATGGTGCAGTTGAGCCAGCCTCCCTTACCGATTCCTGAACCGACGCCCGTTACCGCCGAACCGGAAAAAATCACCCCAGAAGTGGCTGAAGCCAAACTGAATCAATGGTTATCGGCAAAATCCGCCGCCCTGGGGCCAGAGTATCGAGTGGAGGGTCTGCGGGAAATATTAGTTGATCCAGCCCTGGCCCGTTGGGTGGCTATGTCACAAAACATGAAACAAGAGGGTTCCCATCGCACTTATAAACACGACGTGAAAGTCAGTGAAGTCCAGATTGATCAGACTAATCCGAATCAAGCCCTCGCGATCGCCAATGTTCAGGAACAAACCCAGTTTTTCAGCCGCGGTCAAGCCCAAAACACTGAAGATGCCTCTTTACAGATTCAGTATCGCTTGATTCGTAAGGATGGAGCTTGGCGGATTGAAGATTGGCAAGTGATGCGCTGATGGAAATTTCCCTCTTTGATCCCCAAAGAGGTTTTTTTTACCCCCAAATGTCAGGGTTTCATGACATAACGATCCCCACAATCCCGAAAACTGTGTATATTTACTCATCAATATTGATTTACCCCTTGACCAAACTTAATATTTTCTGCAATATGGTGAGTAATCAAGCGATCCCCATGATCCCGAAGAATTCCTACAGAGTTATCGAGAAATTGGGTCTAAAACCCCTAACTTCTAGTTAGGCTTGAATGAATTGGGGAAGCAACAGAAACAAACCTAAGTCATAAGTCTTAGGAGTCCCTGTAGGTTAACGTCGGGGAGGATGTCAACAATCTGCTGTTTAAGCCAATGGAGATCACTCTTTTATGCCAAAGGAACGCCCACCTTTAGAAAATATGACATTGCGACAACTCCGCAAGGTAGCAAGTGAATATGGGATTTCTCGCTATAGTCGAATGCGTAAATCTCAGCTTTTAGAAGCTATTGAAGAAATTGACAGTCAGAAGTTTGGAACCCCTAATCCATCTCGCGCATTGGAGGCACAAGAAGAAGTGGAAGCCGCAAAGTTTTCTCTAGTCGGTCAGAACTATCCGATCACTGATTCCCTGTCCTCCGTGGATGAGGGTTTAGCGGATTTACCCACCGGATATGGTGAAAGCCAGATTGTGATGATGCCTCGAGATCCTGAGTGGGCCTATGCTTACTGGGAGGTTTCTAACGAGCAGAAGGAAATGTTTCGCAGCCAAGGTGGACAACAGTTAGCCTTGCGGATCTATGATGTTACTGATATTGATTTAGACTATCAAACTCCCCACAGTATTCAAGAATATCCCTGTGATGAGTTAGCGCGGGAATGGTATTTACCGATTCCGGTCAGCGATCGAGATTATGTTGTTGAAATTGGTTATCGTTGTGTTGATGGTCGTTGGTTAGAATTAGCCCGTTCTGCGGCGACTCGGATTCCTCCAGTTTATCCCGCAGAATCTATTGACGATCAATTTATTACTGTTTCTTGGGAAGAAGAATTACAGGGGAAAACCTTCTATGAATTCCCCCTTCCCACAAAATCCTATGTCCTTGCGGGTGTTCACGACGATCTATTTGGGTTATCCCGGGAAGCAGAAGCCAAACGCATCGCGGGTTCTCTCTTTGGGTCAATGCACCAAGTCGTTAAACCGCAAGAAACCGTCAGTTCTTTTATCTTCCCCTCGGGTGTGGGAATGTGGGCGTCGGGTGTGGGTGAAACCATGTCCGGTGTCGGAATGTCCGGTGTGGGACAAATTATGTCCGGTGCGGGTATCGGCCAAATTATGTCCGGTGTCGGGATGTCCGGTGCGGGTCTAGGTTATACGACTTCCGGTATCGGTTATACCACTTCCGGTGTGGGAATGTCCGGTGCGGGACAAATTATGTCTGGCGCGGGTATCGGTCAAATTATGTCCGGTGTCGGGATGTCCGGTGCGGGTCTAGGTTATACGACTTCCGGTATCGGTTACACCACTTCGGGTGTGGGAATGTCCGGTGCGGGTCTGGGTATCGGTTATACCACTTCCGGTGTGGGAATGTCCGGTGCGGGACAAATTATGTCTGGCGCGGGTATCGGTCAAATTATGTCCGGTGTCGGGATGTCCGGTGCGGGTCTAGGTTATACGACTTCCGGTATCGGTTACACCACTTCGGGTGTGGGAATGTCCGGTGCGGGTCTGGGTATCGGTTATACGACTTCCGGTGTGGGAATGTCCGGTGTGGGACAAATTATGTCCGGCGCGGGTATCGGTCAAATCATGTCCGGTGTCGGGATGTCCGGTGCGGGTCTAGGTTACACCACTTCCGGTATTGGTTATACCACTTCGGGTGTCGGAATGTCCGGTGTGGGACAAATTATGTCCGGCGCGGGTATCGGTCAAATCATGTCCGGTGTCGGGATGTCCGGTGCGGGTCTAGGTTACACCACTTCCGGTATTGGTTATACCACTTCGGGTGTCGGAATGTCCGGTGCAGGATTAGGTTATACCCAATCTGGTATTGGCTATACTCAATCGGGTGTGGGTTATACGGAGTCTGGTGCAGGATTAGGTTATACCCAATCTGGTATTGGCTATACTCAATCGGGTGTGGGTTATACGGAGTCTGGTGCGGGATTAGGTTACACCCAATCTGGTATTGGCTATACTCAATCGGGTATTGGCTATACTCAATCGGGTGTGGGTTATACGGAGTCCGGTGCGGGATTAGGTTATACCCAATCTGGTATTGGCTATACTCAATCGGGTATCGGTTACACTCAATCGGGTGTGGGTTATACGGAGTCTGGTGCGGGATTAGGTTATACTCAATCAGGCGTTGGCTATACTCAATCGGGCGTGGGTTATACGGAGTCTGGTGCGGGATTAGGTTATACCCAGTCTGGTGTAGGTTACACTCAATCAGGCGTTGGCTATACTCAATCAGGCGTTGGNGGGTCTGGGTATCGGTTATACGACTTCGGGTATGGGGATGTCCGGTGTGGGACAAATTATGTCCGGCGCGGGTATCGGTCAAATCATGTCCGGTGTCGGGATGTCCGGTGCGGGTCTAGGTTACACCACTTCCGGTATTGGTTATACCACTTCGGGTGTCGGAATGTCCGGTGCAGGATTAGGTTATACCCAATCTGGTATTGGCTATACTCAATCGGGTGTGGGTTATACGGAGTCTGGTGCGGGATTAGGTTACACCCAATCTGGTATTGGCTATACTCAATCGGGTATTGGCTATACTCAATCGGGTGTGGGTTATACGGAGTCCGGTGCGGGATTAGGTTATACCCAATCTGGTATTGGCTATACTCAATCGGGTATCGGTTACACTCAATCGGGTGTGGGTTATACGGAGTCTGGTGCGGGATTAGGTTATACTCAATCAGGCGTTGGCTATACTCAATCGGGCGTGGGTTATACGGAGTCTGGTGCGGGATTAGGTTATACCCAGTCTGGTGTAGGTTACACTCAATCAGGCGTTGGCTATACTCAATCAGGCGTTGGCTATACTCAATCAGGCGTTGGCTATACTCAATCAGGCGTTGGTTATACTCAATCGGGCGTTGGTTATACGGAGTCCGGTGTGGGTTACACTCAATCGGGTGTAGGTTACACTCAATCGGGCGTAGGTTACACTCAATCGGGTGTAGGTTACACTCAATCGGGCGTAGGTTATACGGAGTCCGGTGCAGGATTCGGCTATACGATGTCTGGAATGGGAATGTCCGGTATCGGGATGGGCGCTTCCATACCTCCTATTCGTCCTCGGGAGTTCTGGTTAGTGGCGGATGCTGAACTGATTGTTTATGGCGCCACCGAGCCCAGTGCTAACTTAACGATTGGTGGACGTCCGATCAAACTCAACTCCGATGGTACATTCCGTCTACAAATGTCCTTCCAAGATGGTTTGCTGGACTTCCCGATTTTTGCGGTGGCCGCCGATGGGGAACAAACCCGTTCTGTCCATCTCAAGTTTGTGCGTGAAACCCCTGAACGCCGAACAAATACGAAGGAAGAAGCAATACCAGAATGGATTCATTAATTTGAAATCAAACAGTTAACAACATAGTTTTTTATTATCTACCCCTCGATTTAATTTGAGGGGATTTTTGCTGGATTTAAGAGGGGATTAAACGCACAAAGGTAGAGTCAATGGAGTTCAGGGAATTGAGCATTTGATTGAGTTCAATCCCTAGAATAGTATAATCCTTTAGAATTTGACGGGTGGGGGTATAGTCTTGATCGCTGGCAAACTCCTCTAGGCGAGTGACTTGTAAGGTTTGTAAATGGGTTTGTATGGCTTGAATTGAAGGTTCAAAAGTCGGTAAGGTGGGCGGTAAAGTTCCTGTTAAAATAGCACTGACTAAAGGGAGAAAAAATTGATTAACTTGTTCAACAAAAGTAGCTAATTCGGGATGGGGTTCAGTGCCACTAAAATGCTCAAGTTGTGCAAATAAAACACTCACAGAACGACTAAATCGATGCAAATAAATTAATAATGCCATTCTCGGTTCAATATCCGCAGTGGAGGTATTCGGATCACTACTTAACTGTTGTAAAGCCGCTTGAGCATTAAAATAAGCTAAACGGGTTTTTTGTCGTTGTTTAATAATTAAGTTTAAATCATAAGGTGCGGTTCCTAAATAAACCGATATAACTGCATTAAAGTAATCTAAAGAGGCGGCGATCGCTTTTACTAATTTAACCGATAACTGTTCTTTTTCATTGGTTCTAAATAACAAAAATGCCCCCACAAAAGCCAACGCTGCCCCCATACAAGTCCAGAGTAAACGAATCATAGCAACTTGCCAATTTCCCCCTTGTCTACTCATTTCTAATCCAATCGCAAAGATAGAAATAAAAAATACAGATAAACCATAATGAAAAGGAATTAAAGAAAATCCGATCACAATTGAACTTAAATTAATAGTTTCTAAAATCAATTGATTGGGAATAAACAACCAAAAAATAGGAGTAACTATCGCGCCTAAAATCGTTCCTAACATCCGATGAAAGAATCGTTGAAAGGTATTTCCAAAACTAGGTTGTAAAACCACTAAAATAGTTAGAGTTAACCAATTCCCTTGAGGAAGTTCTGCTATACTATAAATAGCTACACCAATGGTTATCATAATACTCAACCGTAGCCCATGACGAAAAAAGCTAGAGTCAAAGGTGAAATTGTCTCGCAAAGGATCAAACCAAGATGTGATTTTAATTCCTGATAATATTTCGGCTTCTGACGATAAAATCTTATTTTTTTGTAGATGATTAATAGAGTGATTATTTCGGATTTGGTTGACGGTTAATGCAGTACAATCTAATTGGATAATTATGGTTTCTAAGGTTGAAACAATGCGTTCTATGACGACTAAAGCGGGATAATCCTCAGCATGATCGGCAATTGTTTTTTGTTGGAGTTGTTTTTGTTGGGCGATCGCAGTTACAATATGTTTTAGGTGATGAGTATCAACAGAAACAGGTTTATTCCATAACAGTTTTACTAAATTATCACAAAATAAAGCAATTTCTTCTAACCCATCATTTACTAAAATTCCCACGGTAACAAATTGGGGATCATGTTGATGAAGTTGGAGTAATTCGGTTACAGTTACAATCATATTAATTAAATTATCTGCATCCTGAATTAGAACAATTGCTGATTCTCCTAACCTCGTATTTCCTAATCTTAATTTCCGGTCTAATGTCCAGGCTTGGCGGGCATTTTCTAAGGTTTCTCGCAGTTGACTAACTTGTTTTAATTCTTCAGATGCAGATGTATTTTCAGCTTGATTAATATATTTGGCAATGGCTTGATAACATTGACTGATCGATTTTTTCAAACTAAGATTGGGATTCAGTGGCCAAATCCCTAAACACAATAACATTGTCCAAGTTCCAGCTATTAGAGAAATCATAACTCTTTCACTCACAATTTCCCAATCTCCCGAGGGTAAATTAAGAGTAAATAAGGTTAATAAACCAATCACCATTCCAGACAGAACCCCTGGATGTCCATATAAAGCAATATACCCAACTAAAAATAAACTAAAAAATGAAAATATAAGTTTAAGCCATAAAATATGAGATACTAAAGTTGCTAAAGCAATAAATAAAGTAGAAACTAAAACGGTAAATAATAAAGAAATAGCCCGGGTTGAATAAAATCCCCCGGTATCACTCAAAAGAAAAAATAAGCTATCGAGACCGACATAAAAACCTAAATCCGAATGACCGGTGAATTTTCCCACTGCTAAAGCAACAGATAAAGCAATAGTTAATCTCAAAGCTCTTGCTACTTTAAGATTTCCACTAGGTTTTAAGAGAAAATCAAATTGTTGATTTAAAAATGTTTTAGTCATAAACAAATTATAGGGAATGGGCAATAAACAATAGGGTCAATACTGGGAAATTTAATTCATCCTAGGGGATAGGCGTACCCATTGGTGTCAACTTCAGGAAAAATGCGATCGCAACTATAGCGCTACGCATTACAGTAGAGACGCGCCAATAGCCTTCGGCATGGCTTCGCCCGGTAAATCCTGTTCCCTGTTCCCTCGCGCTATAGAAGTATGAGGTGCAAGAGTGGAGTCCACCCAAAAACAACAAAAAACGCCCCCCTTTCGGAGAGCGTTTTCTGTATTATTGAGGTTAAAAATTAACCATTAATTTGAGGAGCAACCAAAGCCACAGGAGCGGACTCGCCAGAAGCTAAATCTAAGGGGAAGTTGTGAGCGTTGCGCTCGTGCATAACTTCCATACCCAGGTTAGCCCGGTTTAACACATCAGCCCAGGTGTTGATCACCCGACCGGTAGAGTCGATGATCGACTGGTTGAAGTTGAAACCGTTCAAGTTGAAAGCCATGGTGGATACACCTAAAGCGGTGAACCAAATCCCAATCACGGGCCAGGCACCTAACAGGAAGTGTAAGCTACGGCTGTTGTTGAAGCTGGCATATTGGAAGATTAAACGACCAAAGTAACCGTGGGCTGCAACGATGTTGTAGGTTTCTTCTTCTTGACCGAATTTGTAACCGTAGTTTTGTGATTCGGTTTCGGTGGTTTCACGCACCAAGGAAGAGGTAACTAAGGAACCGTGCATGGCGGAGAACAAGCTACCACCAAAGACTCCAGCAACTCCCAACATATGGAAGGGGTGCATCAAGATGTTGTGTTCGGCTTGGAACACTAACATGAAGTTGAAGGTTCCAGAGATGCCCAGGGGCATACCATCAGAGAATGAACCTTGACCGATGGGGTAGATCAGGAACACGGCGGCTGCTGCTGCAACGGGTGCAGAGTAGGCGACGCAGATCCAAGGACGCATACCTAAGCGGTAGGACAATTCCCATTCCCGACCCATGTAGCACAGGATGCCGATCAGGAAGTGAAAAATCACCAACTGGTAAGGGCCACCGTTGTACAGCCACTCATCTAAGGAAGCTGCTTCCCAGATGGGGTAGAAGTGTAAACCAATGGCGTTAGAGGAAGGAACAACTGCACCAGAGATGATGTTGTTTCCGTATAACAGTGAACCAGCAACGGGTTCGCGGATACCATCGATGTCTACGGGGGGAGCCGCGATGAAGGCGACGATGTAGCAGATGGTGGCGGTTAATAAGGTGGGGATCATCAGAACACCGAACCAACCGATATAAATGCGGTTGTTGGTGGATGTCACCCAGTTACAAAACCGTTCCCAGATAGAGGCGCTTTCGCGCTGCTGAATCGTGGTTGTCATTTTGGTTATGATTGCTATGTATTTGTCGAGGTTCGTCGGTAGTTGTTTGTCTACCTTAATTAATAATATGACACAGATGATTGCGTTTTGTAAAGAGGTTTTAATAAAATTTTTCCCAATGTATGTAATCAGGAAATCTTATCTTTTGAGTTTGGAGCGGTTAGGGTGGGGCGCGATCGCCTCACCCAAAGAATTTAACCGGGGGGCCACTGCATTTGACGACCACCCAGAATGTGTAAATGAAGATGATCTACGGTTTGTCCGCCATCTTCACCTGTATTAATGACAACGCGATAGCCACCGTCTAGTCCCGCGTCCTTAGCAACCTGTTTGACCTTCAAGAGCAAATGTCCGAGGAGGGCGTGGTCTTCGGGTGTAGCATCGGCCAGTTGTGGAAGGGTTTTTTTAGGAATAACTAAGATGTGAACCGGGGCTTGGGGGGCGATGTCCCGAAAAGCCAGACACAAATCATCCTCATAAACGATATCAGCCGGAATCTCTCGACGGATAATTTTGTTAAAAATCGTATCAGCCATAGATTTATCCTTTATCCTGGGGTTTAAAAATTGCAGTCCTACTCAATTTAAAGATTTATCCCCTTTTAAGGGCGAATTCGAGATAATTTTTATAATTTCTTCCCAAATCTGTCCCCATTGACGACTGATTGGGCTGGGATCTCGAAGATGGAGTATGCTAGGCTTCTAGTCTAAATAATTGTATTCAAAGTTTATAATTTCTGATCAAGCCATTCTATGTCTATTCCTAAAAAAATCGGATGCTAGGATTTTTAATATTCTGTTGTTCGATGTCTATTATTTGAATATAACCTTATGCCCACTCCCCTATTTCATGCAACAACTGGATATTTTCTCGGTAAATTTTTGCCCCAAAAGCCAATCCCCAGATTTTATCCGTTTCGCCGTTTTAATCTCCATATTTTCTATCCGGTTTTTGTAGCAACCTGTGCGGATTTTGATTTTATTCCCCAAACTTTAACGGGTATACCGTTGCATCGAGGCTGGAGCCATAGTTTGGTTTTTATGTTGAGTTTTAGTTTAATTGTTGGTTGGGTTGCTAGTAAAATCTGGAAGACATCCTATCAACAGTTATTCCGATTTACATTGATTTTATATAGTTCTCATTTAATCCTCGACTTCTTTGCCGAAGGCAGAGGAATTAAACTATTTTTACCGTTTTTAGATCAATTTTTTAAATCCCCCCTTCTGATTTTCCCGGGTATTCATCATTCCAGAGGATTATTTGATCTGAGTCATTTTATTCCAGTTCTTTATGAATTGCTCCTCTCTGCTGTCCTGTATGGATTTCTGACCCAATGGCAATTATATAAAGCCTACAAAGCGGATAAATCTGCTATTAAGAATAATATCTATGTTCATCCTCAATTGCATTCCAAGAAATCGGTTAAATCTTCCGATTCTTCTTCTTAACATTGTTTATAACAGTAAAGTGCGTAAGCTGTCAGCCCATGCACAACTGCATGATCAATTTCCCCTAATCATCCCCTAGCTACCACAAAAATAAACACAAACAACGCAATCAATAAAAACCATAAAATTCCATTATTATCAACAGTTTGCTGTTTTTCTAACCTAAACACACAACCATTTTTTAAACACACGGCTTGGTTTTCGGACGTTTTTCTGAGTTTGCAACCGACTTGAGGACAGGACATAATATTAACTCCTATTCAGATAATTCCCCCTAACTCCCCTGAAAAAAGAGGGGAGCTTTTTATTCAGGGGTTAGAAATGCTGTTATTTTTGAGAAAAAGAGCGATGAGCATCAATAATTAAATACGTCCCTTGGGCAATCATCAGCAGAATTACTAACGCTAAAGGGATTCCTGATAAGATTGAAGCAACGCCGATTGCATCAATACAAGTCGCTTGGATAATAAATGAAGCTCCGCTTAGGCGTTGGTTAGCGTTAGAAATCTTTAAAAGTTGGGTCAAGAGAATCGCAATAAATTGTTGTCGCATAGCAGGTTCCTATTTAACTCTGAAACCACGCTAAATCAAAGTATTGGTGAAGTGCCAGAGCAAAACAAAGCAGTTTAAATGCACCATTCTGCACCCATCGAATTTCACTAAAAAACCTAGTCCTTTGAGCAACTAGGTTTTGATTAAAATAAAGTTTATAACTTTAGGATATAAACCTGACTCAATTTTCGGTTTTCAGCAAATCACTCAAATGATTAATGATAATTTCTCGGTCAGGAAAACGAGCTTTAATAATTAATTCACCTCCCATTGTTGAAATCACCTCTCGTAAATGATTAACATAGAGGTCGGTTTGTTTTTCTAAAAAGGCTTGTTGTAATTCATTTAACTCTATTTTTTGCTTAAGTTGGGCTGTTTTTTGATCAATTTTAGCTTTTCTTTCAGGTGAAATATTATCAATGAGTTGGTTGAATTTATGATGTCCTGTCATAATAAACCCTCCTGTTGTAGTTCTTCAAGATATTGATCGTACAATCGATCGGCGATGGGGATATATTTATCATAAAATAGATTATCTCCTGTTTTATCACCTCCAATTAATAATATCGCTGTGCGTCGGGGATCGAAAGCATAAAAAATTCTCAAAGGATTTCCTTGACTTTGGATGCGTAATTCTCTGAGATGAGAATGTTTGGAAGCATTGACCCCAGAAGAATAAGGAAAGGGTAAATTAGGCCCTTTTTCTTCTAGTAACTGGACAACACTAATAATGTTATCCTGTTGGGGTTCACCCAGAACATCCCACCATTGGCTAAATTCATCAGTATATTCTATCTCCCAAGTCACGTTTCTGATTTATCTCTCTAATATTTTCTCAATTTTAAGCTAGAATTTATTCATTATGGCAATTCACCTAAATTTATCTTTCTACCCTTGATAATTAGACGGATTTGAGATAATATTAAAAACAGCAATAAAAAACCAGACTTGTTAAAAAATGTCTACATCTCGCAGTGTTGCCGCTACTTCTGAGGGAATCGCTAAAATTAAAGCGAGAATGGTTGAACTGGAAAAAACCATTGACCTGGGAAAAACGGGAAAACATTGCTGGACACAGGGGTATTTAGCGAAACAAGCTCACGTAGGTTTAGACACAGTTAAACGGTTTTTGAAAGGAATTGCTATTGATACAGGTTATGCGATCGCAATTGTAAAAGCGTTAAACTTAGAATTAGCAGATATTGTCAATATTCCCAAACTTGACCCAGAACCACCACAACCTAATACTATTAACTGGCATCAAATCTGTGAATCTCGCCTCGACGCCTACGAAGAACGCTTTTTCAAGAATAACCCGTTAACGGGGATTAATTTTTATGTGCCTTTGGGGTTAGTGGAACCGAAACGGGAACAGGAAAAACGACAAAAACAGGAAGTGAACCCGGAGGACGGGTCACAATTTTATCAATTAGCGGAAACAGAAATTACCAAAACCTATAACGAACCTAATCAATTTTTTGAGGAGGTTTTACGACAGGGAAATAGTAAAAGTAAAGGTAAACGTTTGGCTATTATTGGGGAACCTGGGGCGGGAAAAACAACGTTATTATATCAAATTGCTCGATGGATTTTACAGGAAAATTTAGGTTATCCGATTTTAATTCGGTTGGCGGATGTTGATAAACCCATACGAGATTATTTAACTCAAAATTGGTTACGCGATGCGACGCCAAGTTTAACGGGGGTTTCGCCGGAATGGGTTTCTGGGTTTGAGAGGTTGATTACAAAAAAACAAAATTCTTCGGCGGATTATTCGGCGGATTATTCGGCGGTTGAAACCGCGTCTACACAGACAAAACCCGCCGTCGCGGGTTGTGAGCCGTTGGATTTCTCATCTGTCCGCGAAGGCGGACATCGTTTGTGTAGCCGCGAATTCCATTCGCCGGATACTTCTTCGACGGATATTTCGGCGGATTATTCGGCGGTTGAAACCGCGTCTACACAGACAAAACCCGCCGTCGCGGGTTCGCAAATTGTGCCATTTTCCCAACAGGTTTACTTACTCCTCGACGCCGTTGATGAAATGGGGATAACGTCACCTTTGGTAACAATTAATCAACAGTTAGCGGAAGGATGGACGCAGGGGTTACGGGTGGTGTTAACCTGTCGGTTGAATGTTTGGGAGGGGGAGAAAAACGCCTTAAGGGATTTTGATGTTTATCGCAATTTAGATTTTAATTCCCAACAGATTCAGGATTTTATTGAACAATGGTTTAATGATAAAACCCAGAGTCAGGAATTATTAAAACAGTTAAATGAATCCAACCAAACCCGGATTAATGATTTAATTAAAAATCCCCTGCGGTTAGGGTTATTATGTCGGACTTGGAAACGGGGGCAAAAATTACCGGAAACCCAAGCGGGACTTTATCAACGGTTGGTTAATAGTCATTATCAATGGAAGGATGAACAGAAACCGTTTCAAATTCCATTCGAGGTGCAAGAATGTCTCCATCAAAAGTTAGGAGAGTTAGCGAAAAATGCGATAAACCGTGAACAATTTCGGTTTCGCTTAGAGGAAAAATTTGTTGAACAGTATTTAGGAAAACCGCAACGGGAAAATACTCTATTTGATTGGGCGTTGAAATTAGGATGGTTAAATCGGGTGGGGTTAGCATCCGTTGAGGAAAAGGATTCAGACCAAGCGGTTTATGCGTTTTTCCATCCCACGTTTCAGGAATATTTTGCAGCTTTAGCGATTAACGATTGGGATTATTTTTTACCTCGAAATCATGGGAATTGTCCGGTGGAGGGGAAAGAGTATCGAATTTTTCAACCCCAATGGAAACAGGTGATTTTATTATGGTTGGGGCGGGATGATGTGGAGATAGGGGAGAAAGAGGCGTTTATTCAGAGGTTGGTTAGTTTTGATGATGGATGTGGATTTTTTTATGGGGAGCCTGCCTATTTTTTGGCTGCTGCGGGAATTAATGAGTTTAAAGAATGCAGTTTATCGGATGCAATTGTAGAAAAAATTGTTAAATGGGGTTTTGGTTATTTTAATAATGAGAAGCAAGAATGGATAACTTTTCTGGCTCCAATTGAGGAAAGCGCAAGAGCAATATTACCAGAGACAATAAGAGAAAAAGTAATCACTAATTTAATTAAAATTTTAGAAAATACTGAGGATGAATATACTCCTAGTATTGTTGCCGAGAGTTTAGGGAAACTTGACCCTGGAAATGAGTTAGCAATAGGAACGTTAATTCGAGTTTTAGGGAATACTGAGGATGAATATACTCGTAGAAAAATTGCTGAGAGTTTAGGAAAAATTGACCCTGGAAATGAGTTAGCAATAGGAACGTTAATTTGGTTATTAGAAAATGATAAGGATGAAGATACTTGCTGGTTGTTTGCCTATAGTTTAAGTAAAATTGCCCTTGGAAATGAGTTAGCAATAAGGGAGTTAATTCGGGTCTTAGAAACCTCTGAGAATCAAACGAATCGGAGTTCGGTTGCCTACAGTTTAAGTAAAATTGCCGTTGGAAATGAGTTAGCAATAGGGGAGTTAATTCGGGTCTTAGAAACCTCTGAGGATGAAGGTACTCACTTGTGGGTTGCCTATAGTTTGGAGGAAATTGCCGTTGGAAATGAGTTAGCAATACGGACATTGATTCGAGTCTTAGAAACTACTGAGTCTGAAGATACTTGCTGGAGGGTTGCCAGGAGTTTAGGGAAACTTGACCCTGGAAATGAGTTAGCAATACAGACGTTAATTCGAGTCTTAGAAACCACTGATTCTAACTTGATTCGCATGAGGGTTGCCGTTATTTTAGGAGAAATTGACCCTAGAAATGAGTTAACAATACGAGAGTTAATTGGGATCTTAGAAATTACTGAGGATGAAGATGCTCGCAGGACGGTTGCCGTTATTTTAGGAGAAATTGACCCTGGAAATGAGTTAGCAATACGAGAGTTAATTCGGGTCTTAGAAACTACTGAGTCTGAAAATACTCGCAGGAGGGCTGCCGAGAGTTTAGCAGAAATTGCCGTTGGAAATGAGTTAGCAATAGGAGGGTTAATTCGGGTCTTAGAAACTACTGAGTCTGAAGATACTCGCAGGACGACCGCCGAGAGTTTAGCGGAAATTGCCGTTGGAAATGAGTTAGCAATAGGAGGGTTAATTCGGGTCTTAGAAACTACTGAGTCTGAAGATACTCGCAGGACGACCGCCGAGAGTTTAGGGAAAATAATCAAAACAGAAAAACAATATACAGATATAGTTTTACCCCTCAAACATAACTTAATTAATGGAGTTCACGAGAATAATTTTGCTCTCTTTAAAAACTTCTATACACTCCTCTGGCCATGCGCCCAAAATCTACCTTATCCCAAATTTTATCAAGCATGGCATCACAACACCCTGACCCCACATCCTGAAATTACCAATAATACCCCCGTTGGCAATACCCCAACCGTGCGACAATTAGAACAACAATTCACCGATATTTGTAGCCAACTCCCTTACCCCCACCTCCATTGCATCGACGCGAAAAGACTGCAAAACCTCAACACTAAAAGCGAGTTTGTCCAAGCATTTTGTAACCGTCTCTATCAAAAACTATTACCTAATGAAACTATCCCAAAAGTGCAAAATGTCACTGACTTAGAAACCAAAATTATCCACCTGAAACAGCAACTCCAAACCCCCCATCTGTTCATACTGTTACTCGCAGATGGGACACCCACCCCCGAAGTGCTCGACTGTTGCGACTATCTCACCGACGTCTTACACCTCGGTTGGATAACTCCCGACCCCCTACCCTTACCACCCCCGCAACGTTCTTTTATGGCGTCGCAGGAGAATTTATTAGAAGCAATTGAAAGTTGGGTTGCGGAATATTAATCAACTTCAGAAAGTCAGAAACCGGGTTTCTGGGTTTCTAAGCCGAAAAATCATCCTCAAGACTGAGATAAATAGGGCGAGATTATATTACTATTTTACCATATAAATAGAGTCTAAAAATAATTTAATGGATCAGCACTATGGCAACTAAAAAGCGTTATATCCCTTCGGAAGAATATCGTCAAATGTTAGTCCGTGATGGCGATCGCCGTTTTAAAGAATGGCATGATAAATTCTTGAAATATCAACAGCTATTTCTGGCAGATATGAACAAACGCAAAGCAGCATAATTTTTAGCCAAATTATTATTTTCTTAATAGTTTTATTGAATAATTATAACTTGTCTTGCGGGAAAAGAGGTTATATTAAATGCCTAAATTATCCCTCCTAATTTCCCATTTTTAATGGGGTTAGGGGGGATCATCTTTAGCGGTTATAATTCTATTTAATATTGGTTTGACCCTACGGGGTTAATGGAGGTAGGTATAACGCCGCAAACTGCGTTCATAGTTTTGTAATAGCAGTTGAGATTCTTCTAAACTAATCCGTTTTTGTTCTAACGCCTGTTCGGTTTGGCGACGAATACTTTCAATTAAATCCTCCGTATCATACTGAACATAACCCAATACTTCGTTCATGGTATCGCCTTTAATTACGGATTCAATTTGATATCCTTGGGGAGTTAATTTGATATGAACAACGTTAGTATCCCCAAATAAATTATGCAGATTTCCCATAATTTCTTGATACGCCCCCGCTAGGAACATTCCTAAATAATAGGGTTGTTTTTCATTGGGATTTTGAGATAAATCGGAACTCTGTTCTAAAGAATGTAATTCTAAAACATATTTTACATCTCGTAAATCAATAAACTGATCAATTTTGCCATCACTATCACAGGTTAAATCCGCTAAAGTTGCCCGTTTTGTGGGTTCTTCATCTAATCGATGAATCGGCATAATTGGGAATAATTGATCAATTGCCCAGGTATCGGGGGCGGATTTAAAGACCGAAAGATTGACATAATAAATCGAAGCCATAATCTTTTCTAGGTCTTCTAATTCATCGGGAATATAATCGGAATTTCTAACAATTTCTAGGATTTTTCGACAACAAGCCCAATGAATTTTTTCGGCTTTAGCGCGATCGCTTAAACTCAAATAACCAAACCCAAATAAACTAATCGCTTCCCCCTTAAATTGGGTAGCATCGTGATAGGCTTCTTGGTAGTTATCCTCATTAATTGATTGATAAGTATCATCCAAATTCCTTAAAATTAGATGATCTTTTTCCGTAATAACTGGGGGTTCATCCATGGGAATATCACTGCTGCCCAACACATCAAACACTAAGACAGATTGATGGGAAGCGATCGCCCGTCCACTTTCACTAATTAACGTCGGAACTGGTAATTTTCGCTCCTCACAGGCTTCTTTAACCTCGGCGACAACATCATTAGCATAATTCTGCATATTGTAGTTTTTAGAGGCGTGGAAATTGGTTTTAGACCCATCATAATCAACGCCTAAACCGCCGCCCACATCCAAATACTTCATATTCGCCCCTAATTTTGCCAATTCCACATAAATTTGACTGGCTTCTTGCAAGGCATCTTTAATCACACTAATCGAAGAAATTTGGGAGCCAATATGAAAATGTAACAGTTGTAAACTGTCTAACATTTCAGCTTTTTTCAGCTTTTCCACCACGTCCATAATTTCAGGAATCGTTAAGCCAAATTTAGCGCGATCGCCCGTTGAACCGCCCCAACGTCCCATTCCCTTTGTACTCAATTTAGCCCGGACTCCCACAATCGGACGGATGCCTAATTGTTGACTCGCAGCAATGACTAAATTAACTTCTTCAATCTGTTCTAAAACAATAATTGCCGTCTGTCCCAATCGTTGGGCTAATAGGGCAGTATCAATATATTCTTGATCTTTATAACCATTACAAATTAATAGGGAGTCATGATTTTTTAATAATGCCAAAGCAATTAATAATTCTGGCTTTGAACCCGCTTCTAAACCAAAATTATAGGGTTGACCAAACCGGACTAAATCTTCTAGTAAGTGCCGTTCTTGATTACATTTAACCGGATAAACTCCCCGATAAACCCCCGGATAACTGTAACGGGCGATCGCCTTAGCAAAACAAGCATTTAATCGCTCAATTCGGTCTTCAAGGATATCGGGAAAACGGATTAATAAAGGTAACTCAATATTGCGACTTTTTAGCGATTCGACTAATTTTAATAAATCCAAAGATCCCCCTCGGTTCGCTTTTGGGGAAACCGTCACATTCCCCACCGCATTAATCGAAAAATAAGGATCACCCCATCCTTGAATCCGATAGAGTTTTTCGCTATCTTCAATTGTCCAGGTTTTTTCCTCCGTAACCTGGGGGGACTCCGTTGTTACCTCCGGTGTCTGGGGTTTAGGGGCGAGTGCATTGACATCCATTTGTTTCTATCCTTGCCGTTGAGCAACAATCAGACAGTGTAGCGGTTTAAGTTAAGATTAACCAGCCCTCTGTTACCAGGGATACGGTAATCTAAATTGTGAACTTGAATCACAGTTAAGGAGATTCCCTTGGAACGGACATTTATTGCGATTAAACCCGATGGCGTTCAGCGCGGACTCGTAGGGGAAATTATTGGGCGCTTTGAAGCCAAAGGCTTTACCCTGATTGGTTTGAAGTTAGTGATTGCCAGTCAAGAGTTAGCCGAACGCCACTATGATATTCACAAAGAAAGACCTTTTTTCAAAGATTTAGTGTCTTTTATTACCTCTGGCCCCCTAGTCGCCATGGTCTGGGAAGGGGATGGCGTTGTGGCTTCAGCCCGGAGAATTATCGGAGCCACCAACCCCTTAACCGCCGAACCGGGTACGATTCGGGGGGATTTTGCGGTCAGTATTGGCCGGAATATTATTCATGGTTCCGATGCCATTGAAACTGCACAACGGGAAATAGGCCTCTGGTTTACGGATGCTGAATTGGCCAATTGGGAATCGACGATGAAACCCTGGTTAGTCGAGTAGTTTTCATCCAGTTAGCGGTTAAGAATTATCGGTTAACCGCTAACGATTAATTATTATGATGGGCATCTTCAACCCGTTGGGAAAATCCCCAAGCAAATAAACCCAAGGTGAGGACAACCATTAACCATTCCGGCGGCACTAAAGCCGGATCAATCACTCGCAATAACAACCTTAATCCCACTAAACCTACGGTTAAATATCCGGCGGTTTCTAAATAGACATAATCCTTTAGCCACTGAATAAATAAAGTCGCCATAAATCTCAGAATAATAATTCCGATAGTAGCCCCGGTAATCACCAGCCAAGCTCGATCGGAAATGGCGATCGCGGCGGTGACACTATCGAGGGAAAAAGCCAGATCCGTAACGGCAATCAGGGGCAAGACTTGCCAAAAAGACTTGTAGCGTATAGCTGATTCTGATTTATCTTCCTGACTTTTATTAAAAAAGTATCGAAATACTAACCAGAGTAAATATAAAGCTCCTAATAATTCAAATTGCCAATATTTAATTACCCAAGTCGCAGTAATAATTAAAAGAATTCGTAAAATAAAGGCTAGAAACAAACCAATATTTAGGGCTTTGTTTTGAAGTTTTGGATCTTCTAAACCACAGGAAATAGAAGCTAAAGCAATGGCATTATCCGCCGATAATACCGCTTCCAATGCAATTAAAATCGGCAGTAAGACGAGAAGATTTAACTCGATATTTCGAGAAAATTCCAGAACGTTATCAAGATCTAACATTAACGATTGATGATTCCTATAGTGTCCTCATTTCAGATTATATTAGAGTTTGCCTGATCTGTCGCTGATTGTTCAAGAAGCGGACTCAACCTCTGGGGTTTTCAACTTTTTGTTACGATACCCTTCCCAAAATGCCCAAATTAGTTGACATTAGTTAACGATTCTCTCAATTTATGAAGGAGCTATTCAACAATGGCATTAACAGATACTCAGGTTTATATTGCCTTGGTTGTTGCCTTGATCCCTGGAATTTTAGCCTTCCGTTTGGCGACCGAACTGTATAAATAGAAAATTTCCAACTTATTAGTGAAAATTCACTGGTAACGGGTCAATTTCTAAATCTGTCTCGACAAAAAGAACCAAAATAGCAGACAATCATGCCCGAATGGGATAAAGTATTGTGTGTTAACTCGGTAAAAGTGTCGGGACAGTTTTTTTAGAAGAATCCTGATTAGATGTCGTTTCTTAACCCGTTTTGGGGAAAGCTAGAACCCGCTCCTACTGTTAGTGTTCCCCGCGTTATAACATTCGTGAAAAGTCATGTCTGCAATTCGACCTGTTCCCCAAATTATCACGCCCGTTGACCCTGTTCGCCGTCCCCGCGTGCGTCGAACCGCAAAGCGCCGACCTATTCGCAACCCCGGTTTGCTCACCGTTGAAACGACTGTTAAATTAGGCATCAATCTGATTTTATCTACCTTTGCCCTCTCGGCATTAATTCAGATGTTACCCCAACATCGTTCGGCGTCGGAAAAACTTCAAGATATTCGGGCTGAGGTCAAAATGACGGAAGAACGGGTGATGAAAGAACGGGAAGAATTTACTCGCTATTTTGATCCCCAGCAAACTCAAAGAATTATGCAGGAACAAGGGAACCGAGTTGATCCGAGTCAAAAGCCGATTGTTTTCCTACCAGAACGTACCAGCAGCGCCGCCGAATTAACGGAGGAACCAACCGCTACCTATGCAGGTTTAGAATAGCAACTTCAATTCATGAATTCAGATGTAGGGGCAATTCATGAATTACCCCTAAAATACAGCCATAAATCCTAAATTTATCTTAAATGATTCGGCCAGAGATTTCGTTCCTGTAACCATTGTTGATTAAACAATTTAGATTGATAGCGAGCGCCCCCATCACATAAAACCGTCACAATGGTATGACCGGGCCCCATTTCTTTCGCTAAAGCTACCGCCGCCGCCACATTAATCCCAACCGAACCCCCCATAAATAATCCGTCTTTTCTTAATAGTTGATAAACCACCCGCACCGCTTCCAAATCATCAACTAAAATCGCATCATCAATCGGAACATCTTGCATATTTGCCGTAATTCGACTATTCCCAATTCCTTCAGTAATCGAATTACCTTGAGGAGTAATTTCTCCGGTTTTCACATAACTATATAAACCGCTGCCCATCGGGTCAGCCACAACGGTTTTAATCTGAGGATTTTTCTCTTTTAAAAACAGCGAAACCCCCGCAAAAGTTCCTCCGGTTCCGGTGGCTGCCACCCAAGCATCAACTTTACCATCGGTTTGTTGCCAAATTTCTGGCCCGGTTGTTTCATAATGGGCAATCCGATTGGCTAAATTATCAAATTGATTTGCCCAAACAGCATTTTCCATTTCTGAAGCCAAACGTCCCGATAATTTAACATAATTATTAGGGTCTTTATAGGGAACAGCCGGAACCGGACGAACTTCTGCCCCTAAAGTTCTCAAGGCTTCCATTTTTTCCGGGGATTGAGTATCGGGAATAATAATTAAACATTTGTAACCCTTGGCATTACAAATATGAGCTAATCCAATCCCAGTATTGCCTGCGGTTCCCTCAACAACGGTTCCACCGGGTTTAAGTAATCCTTTTTCTTCTGCATCTTTAATAATATATAAAGCTGCCCGATCTTTCACAGACCCCCCCGGATTTAAAAATTCTGCTTTCCCTAAAATTTCACAGCCAGTTTCATCACTAAAACTATTTAATCGAATTAATGGGGTATTCCCAATTGTGCCAACAAAACCGTTTTTAATGTCCATGAGCAACGTCCTAGTTAAAATTTAGTAAGGGGTTTCTTTTATTTTAGGGATTAACAGGACTAATGCAAAAAACCCGGCTTGGTGAAACCGAGTTTTTTGTTGAAGACGGTTTTATTTATTGGGTTGAGGAGTCAGACGTAAATAGGGTTTAACTTCTTGATAACCTTTGGGAAACTTCTCTTTCAAGACTTCCGGGTCTTTCAGGGAAGGAACAATCACACAATCTTCCCCATCTTTCCAGTCGGCGGGGGTAGCAACGCTGTAGTGGTCAGTCAGTTGCAGAGAATCAATCACCCGCAGAATTTCATCAAAGTTGCGTCCGGTACTCGGAGGATAGGTAAAGCTCAGACGCAGTTTTTTGTTAGGGTCAATGATGAAGACACTCCGCACGGTCAGGGTGGCATTAGCATTGGGATGAATCATGTCGTACAATTCGGACACTTTGCGATCGCCATCCGCTAAAATGGGATAATTAACAATAGTATTTTGGGTTTCGTTAATATCTTGAATCCAACCTTTATGGGATTCGGTATCATCCACACTCAGAGCAATCACTTTAACGTTGCGTTTGTCAAATTCGGGTTTTAACTTAGCAACCGTGCCCAATTCCGTTGTGCAAACGGGGGTATAGTCCGCCGGGTGAGAAAATAACACCACCCAGCTATCCCCAGCCCAATCATAAAAGCTGATGTCGCCTTCAGAAGACGCTTGAGTAAAGTTAGGGACGGTATCCCCAAGTCGAAGTGTCATATTTAATATCCTGTAAGTTCAATGAAAACCTGTGTTTTTATTATACCCCAGTTTTCCCATCGGATTCAAGGGATTATAGAGAAAAAGGGTTTCAAGCCTTAAAAAATCTTGGTTTAGCAGACACAAGAATATTGTAATAAGCTAAATTATAGAAATAGGACTACCTTCTTAAATCGGGTAAACTCGTATTACAGTAAATAGAAATAGAGTCTTGGGAATAGATACAAGAGTGGATATTGTAATTGGTCGGGGCAAGGCTGCCCGCAGAGCTTATGGCATTGATGAAATTGCGTTAGTCCCTGGACAACGCACCCTTGACCCGGGTTTGGCAGATACAACTTGGACAATTGGTGGCATTCAACGAGAAATTCCGATTATTGCTAGTGCCATGGATGGGGTGGTTGATGTGCGGATGGCGGTAGAATTATCTAAACTGGGAGCATTAGGGGTATTGAACCTAGAAGGGATTCAAACCCGTTATCAAGACCCAGAACCGATTTTAGACCGCATCACTTCAGTCGGGAAAGATGGGTTTGTCACCCTAATGCAAGAATTATATGCAGAACCCATCAAACCAGAATTGATTATCCAACGAATTCAGGAAATCAAGGCGGGGGGCGGAATTGCTGCGGTTAGTGCTACTCCGGCCGGAGCGAGTAAATATGGTTTAGTGGTGGCTGAAGCGGGGGCTGATTTATTCTTTGTGCAAGCCACAGTAGTCTCCACTACCTTTTTATCTCCAGAATCTGTGATTCCTCTGGATTTAGTCAAGTTTTGCCAAGAAATGCCGATTCCGGTGATTTTGGGGAACTGCGTCACCTATGATGTCACCCTGGATTTACTCAAAGCTGGAGCCGCCGGAATTTTAGTGGGAATTGGCCCGGGTGCGGCTTGTACTTCCCGGGGGGTTTTAGGGGTAGGAGTTCCCCAAGCCACGGCCGTAGCTGACTGTGCCGCCGCCCGGAATGACTATTATCAAGAAACCGGACGTTATGTGCCGATTATTGCCGATGGGGGCCTAATTACCGGAGGAGACATCTGTAAATGTATCGCCTGCGGTGCGGATGGGGTGATGATTGGTTCTCCCTTTGCTCGGGCGAAAGAAGCACCCGGACGGGGCTATCACTGGGGTATGGCGACCCCTAGCCCGGTGTTACCCCGGGGAACTCGGATTCGGGTGGGGACAACGGGAACCTTAGAACAAATTCTGCGCGGCCCGGCTCAACTTGATGACGGTACTCATAATTTATTGGGGGCGTTAAAAACCAGTATGGGAACCCTGGGGGCCCAGACTATTCAAGAAATGCAGCAGGTGGAAGTGGTGATTGCGCCTTCGCTGTTAACTGAAGGAAAGGTCTATCAAAAAGCCCAACAGTTAGGCATGGGTAAATAATATCCTTCCCCCATCACGTTTGATGGTGATTCCCGTGGCACTGATGGCAAGAGTATCAGACCCACGGGATTTCCCAACTAGGGGACTGTGTTGAAACTGCGGTTTTCACCGCTTTGTGGGTAAGTTCTAATTTGATTGCAGTCCCCTTCCTATGAGAAATCTGCTAGGTTTAAAATATGACTAAAAATACTGAAGGATTTAAAATTGTTAGCGACAACCGCAAAGCCCGCTATCTTTACGAGATTTTAGAGACCTATGAAGCGGGGATAGTCCTTGAGGGAACGGAAGTCAAATCGATTCGGGCGGGTAAAGTTAACCTACAAGATGCCTATGCCTTAATTCGAGGGGGTGAAGCTTGGCTATTGAATGCCCATATCTCACCCTTTGAGAAAGCTAGTGTTTATTTTAACCACGACCCTCGGCGCACCCGCAAATTATTGCTGCACAAAGAACAAATTAATAAACTATTGGGACAGGTCGAACAAAAGGGGTTAACCTTAGTTCCCCTGAAAATGTACCTCAAGGGGGGACGAGTTAAAATTGATATTGCCGTCGGACGAGGCAAAAAACTCCACGATAAACGGGATGATATTCGTCAAAAAGATGATAAACGGGCGATGGAAAGGGCGATGAAACGCAATTAAATTGAGTTTTTAGCGGTTTTGTTGTGGGCGGAAAAGTTGTGTCAACTCTCCCCCAACTCCTGTTCGACAACCAGATGGCAGAAAAATTCTAAATATTAACTTATAATAATATTTAATATGAAATTCCTAAATGTTTGCTATAAATCATTAATCAGGAGCGGGTGGCTAATCCCAATTCGTAATTCGTAATTCGTAATTCGTAATTCGTAATTCCGTTGCTGTAGCATTATTTTTTCGATTTCATATAATAAGATTATATTCTCCCCCTTTCCTTGAAAGTAAGAGGACTGGGGGCTTGGGTCTTAGTTTGCATAAACTCAGACAATTAATCGCCTAGAATCGGGAGAACTCTCAAGATGATACCAGAACCAACAACCCGCAGAGAACGCGATAGTATGGGAGAAATTGAAGTTAAAAGCGATCGCTATTGGGGTGCTCAAACTCAACGTTCTATCCATTATTTTAGCATAGGAAATGATTTAATGCCCAAGGAAGTAATTACCGCCTTTGGGATTCTGAAAAAAGCCGCCGCGATTACGAATCAAGAATTAGGAAAACTCCCCGCAGACAAAGCTGAATTAATTGTTCAAGCTGCCGATGAAGTGATCGAGGGCAAACTGGATAATCACTTTCCTTTAAGGGTTTGGATGACCGGAAGTGGAACCCAATCTAATATGAATATTAATGAAGTGATTGCCAATCGGGCGATTGAAATTGCGGGCGGAATATTAGGCAGTAAAACCCCAATTCATCCGAATGATCATGTTAATATGTCCCAATCTTCTAATGATACCTTTCCGACGGCGATGCACATTGCGGCGGCAATTGCCGTGACCCAACGGTTAATTCCTAGTGTCAGAAAAATGCGGGATGAGTTACAAAAAAAAGTCGATGAATTTGCCGATATTGTTAAAATTGGTAGAACCCATTTACAAGATGCTGTTCCCTTAACTTTAGGTCAAGAATTTTCCGGTTATGTGGCTCAACTCGATGCAGATTTAAAGCGTCTTGAACTTATTTTACCCGATTTATATGAATTAGCCCTGGGCGGAACCGCCGTGGGAACGGGATTAAATACCCCGAAAGGGTTTGCAGAAAAAGTCTCTCATCAGATTAGTCAATTAACCGGATTACCCTTTATTTCTGCTCCGAATAAATTTGCAGCCATGGCCGCCCATGATGGTCTAGTTATGGCCAGTGGAGCCTTAAAAACCCTAGCCTGTTCGTTGATGAAAATTGCCAATGATATTCGGTTTTTAGGGAGTGGCCCCCGTTGTGGTTTAGGGGAGTTAATCTTACCTGAAAATGAACCCGGTTCGTCAATTATGCCTGGGAAAGTTAACCCGACTCAATGCGAAGCGATGACCATGGTAGCCGCCCAGGTTATGGGTTATGATACTGCGATTACTATTGCGGGTTCCCAGGGGCATTTTGAGTTAAATGTGTTCAAACCGATGATCATTTTTAATTTCATTCAATCGGTAGCTATTTTGTCCGATAGCTGTCATAATTTTACGGATTTCTTATTAACTGGATTAAAAGTTAATCGTAATAAAATTAACAGCTATGTTGAACAATCCTTAATGTTAGTCACCGCTTTAGCTCCTAAAATTGGCTATGATCATGCCGCTGAAGTTGCCCATGTTGCCCTAGAAAGAGATCTAACTTTAAAGGAAGTTTGTCTGGAATTAGGCTATATTTCCAGTGAAGAATTTGATCAGATTGTCAATCCCTATAAAATGGCTTATCCTGATGTCTAGGTTGTGATTTTAGCTAAAGTCGCAAATTGAGTCTAAAACCTGTGATTAAATCCTGAATTAGACCCCCTGAATCCCCAGTTTAACATCCTGTTCCTTGGTAAAGCGGTGGAGGAGGGGTCTAGGATGGGATAACCCGTTAATTGTATTTTTGTATTTTTGGTAACATTAGTTTTGATTTACCCTATCATCGGTGTGCGAGTTTTCTATTAATTGGTATTTGGGGACATCTATTGAATTTCAAGAATTAAGGATCTATACTAATCAAAGTCTATCTTTTAATACTTTAATTAGCATCGTTTTTTGTGAAACTTGATTTAATTTATGGATTCAACCTCAACCCATGTAATCATTTATGCCTTCTTTAAACAAAATGTCACTGGAAAATACATTAATATTTCCTGACCGGCCTCTAGCATTAAATTCTCCTTTTTATATTTATCGTTCTCCCGGTGAAGAACTGGCCTATGCAGAACTCGAAAAATCCGGCAGCTTATTGCGAGTTAAAGCCCCCAAAAAATTGGGCAAAAGTTCCTTAATGCTCAGGTTAATCCATCGTGCAGAAATCTTGGGATATCGTCCCGTTTTAATTGATTTTATGCAAGTTGATCAAGAAATTTTTCAAAGTAGTGATAAATTCCTGCGGTGGCTGTGTATCAATGTAGCTCGACAGTTAGAACTTGATCCCAAATTAGAAGATTATTGGGATGAAGATATGGGAAGTAAAGTGAGTTGTACTCTCTATTTTGAATTCTATATTTTACCGCAAATTAATTGCCCACTATTTCTAGTTTTTAATGAGTTAAATATTGTATTTGAACATACAAATATTAGTCAAAATTTTCTACCTTTAATTCGATTTTGGTATGAACAATCTCGACATAACCCGACCTGGAAAAATATCCACTTATTTTTAGTTCAATCAACGGAAGTTTATGTGTCTTTAAATATTAATCAATCTCCGTTTAATATTGGACTGTCGATTGAACTTCCTCCGTTTACAGTGAATCAAGTTGAAAATCTGGCTGAACGTTATCATCTGAATTTAAGCGATACTCAAATTCAAAAATTAACAAATTTAGTCGGAGGACATCCCTATTTAGTCCATCTGGCTATTTATCATTTAGCCAATAATTTAATTAGCCTAGAAGACTTATTAAAAAAGGCTCCCACCCTAGAGGGAATTTATAAAGAATACCTGGAATCCCTGTGGCTGATTCTACACAACAAACCCGAACTAGCGATCGCCATGAAACGGGTCGCTACCTCTGGGGGGGATATACAATTAGAACCAATAATTGCCTATCAATTATATAGTTTAGGTCTAGTTAATTTAGATGGGAATTACTGTACACCATTCTGTGAACTTTATCGTGTGTATTTCGGTTCACAAATTATCACTGAAAATCAAAATAATTCGGTTAATTTAAAACAACTAGAAGCAGAAAATAAGATTTTAAAATCTCTGGTTTATATTGACACTCTGACACAGGTTTTTAACCGCAGACAATTCGATCGCTCCGTAGATATTGAGTGGAAACGAATGATGCGAGAAATTGCCCCATTATCTTTGATTTTGTGTGATATTGATCATTTTAAAATTTATAATGATACCTATGGTCATCAAGCCGGAGATCACTGTTTACGGGCCGTAGCCCAGGCTATTAGTGATATAGTTCAACGTCCGGCGGATCTAGTCGCCCGCTATGGCGGTGAGGAATTTGTGATTATTCTCCCTCAAACCGATGCCAAAGGTGCTATTTATATTGCGGAGGCGGTTCGTGAGCATATTAAAGCCTTAGCTTTACCTTTTAACACGGATAAATTACCCCACCGTCAGGCACCCATTATTACAATTAGTTTAGGGGTAGCTAGTGCTATTCCTGGTGTGGATGCGATAGATATTGAAACCTTATTTTTAGCTACGGATGAAGCTCTGTATGAAGCGAAAGAAAATGGTAGAGATCAGGTTAAATTGAGTTCATTTCTTCGATTTCAATATTAATTAAATCCCTAATCTATGAAAATGATTAACTTTTGTCAACCCGCTATTACTTTGATTAACAAGCTGAAATATCCTCAAAAATTTATTTTAATTAGTTTTATTTTTATTATTCCTTTAAGTTTAATGATGTATCTTCTGATTTCAGAAGTCCAGACTCGGATTGATTTTGCAGCCCATGAAAAGTTGGGAAATGCCTATCTCCGTCCTTTAAGACAAATCTATCCCAAAGTTTATCAAGCTCAATTGTTAATGGCTAATCCTAATTTTAGTCCTGAGGATAAAATTAAGTTAGAAAAAATAAAAGTAGAGATTCAGGAGCAGATTAAAATTTTAGACGAAATTGATCAAAAAACCGGAGAAATATTATCAACAACTGCACTTTTTCAAGAAGTTAAAGATAGTTGGAGAACTTTAAAAGACAATCATAAAATTTGGAGTTTACAAACTCAAAAAGTTTATTATTATATTATTTTAGATCAAATTAATCAACTTAGATTTCAAGTAGGTGACGAATCCAACTTAATTCTTGACCCGGATTTAGATACTTATTATTTAATGGATGCTACCCTTTTAAAATTACCTGAAATTAGTAAGATTTTAGCGGATATTCGGTTAATTAGTCAAGAGATTAGTCAACGTCAACAACAGGAAATAACTCCCCAAGAATATTGGGAAATTACCACAATTTCAGGACTTTTAAATGATTATAATGAAAAACTAAAACGGACATTTGAAGTTTCTTTTACCCATGACTCCATGGGAAATCTTCGACCGAAACTAACCCAAGACTTAAATTTACTTACCGATAATATTAAAAATCTCAATGATGGACTGAGTGAAGTGATTAGAACTGGAGATACTACCCAGATGCAAAAGTATTTCATAGAAGCCGAAACTAATATAGAACAAACTTGGATTTTATGGGATAAAACTATTGATGAATTAGATGTTTTATTGCGCCATCGTATTGATGGTTTTTTACATCGACAAATATTTTTATCGATTCTAGTTTTAATCACATTATTAGTCGTAATTTATCTGTTTATTGGATTTTATCGATCCGTGATGCAAACGGTTCATATTCTGAGTATTGCTTCTCAAAAAATGATTGCCGGAGACATGAATGAAACCCTACATCTGGAGAATCAAGATGAATTAGCAGAAGTCGCTAAATCCTTTAATAATATGGCTTTTGCTTTGGTTAAAGCTAATCAAGAAATCACCTCTCTTAACCAGCAATTAACCTCAGAAAATATTAGAATGAGTGCGGAGTTACAAGTCACTCGTCAATTGCAAAAAATGATTTTACCCAATGAAGGAGAACTTTCAGAAATTGTTCATTTAGATATTGCGGGTTATATGGAACCTGCGGATGAAGTGGGCGGAGATTATTATGATGTTTTACAACATAGTAATGGCATGGTAAAAATTGGGATTGGAGATGTGACCGGACATGGGTTAGAATCCGGGGTTTTAATGTTAATGGTACAAACAGCAGTCCGAACTTTAATTACCTGTAATGAAACCGATCCAATTATTTTTTTAACCACCCTAAATCGGGTCATTTATGAGAATGTTCAACGGATGAAATCCGATAAAAATTTGACGTTTTCTTTAATTGATTATTATAATGGATTTTTAAGCATTTGTGGGCAACATGAGGAACTGATTTTGGTGCGATCGCAATTAGACTGTAATCCCAAATCCGATCCAGAATGTTATCCTTTTGTAGAAACCATTGATACAATAGATTTAGGATTTCCCATTGGTTTAGAAGCGGATATTACGGATTTTATTGGTTCTATTAATATTAAATTAAATCCTGGAGACGGTGCTGTTTTATATACCGATGGCATTACGGAAGCTGAAAATAATCAAGGTCAATTTTATTCTTTAGAAAGACTCTGTGAAATCGTGAAAAAACACTGGCATTTAACCGCATCAGAAATTCGGAAAGCGGTGATTGATGATGTGCGATCGCATATTGGCAAACATAAGGTTTATGATGATATTACTTTAATTGTTTTAAAACAAAGATAAGTCAGATCATGTCTTTTCCCCTGTTCCCTGTTCCCTGTTCCCTGTTCCCTCCTATAACGGATAATTCCGTTGTAAAAATGCTTCAGCAGAAGCGCGATCGCAAATTTCACCATCTAACATAACCGTTAATAAATCATCCAAAATTTGCTTAAATTGATGACTAGGTTTATATCCCATGGCTTTTAAATCATTACCATTTAAGGCGGGTTTAACCTCTTGCCATTGGGTTAAATATTGCCAAATTCGCTTTCTGACCTGGCGAGGAGATTGCACCGCGATCAAAATTAACATTGATAAACTATAGGGTTTAAATAACCAAAAAAACTGACTATTTTTCTCTGATTTAGAGACTGTTTCAATCATCTTATTTTTAGCGGATTCCAAACTTTTTAACCGTTCGATCGTTCCCGCCTGTAACTGAAGATTGTGGGCAACTTTTTCCCGATATTCTGGAGATAAATAGGCGACCAAAACCTCCAAACGAACTTCCCAATGGTTTAATTTTTTTTCGGGATCAAAGCGTTGTAAACAGCGATCGACAGACCGTACTTGTCGCCATAACTGCGGACTTAATTCTAAAGTTGGATGAATACACCGTAACGCTTTTAACTCGCCTAATAGTTGTAACGAGCGTTTCCAATCGGGAGATTGAAAAATATATCTTAACTCACTTTTTAATCGAGTTTCCAAAGCCGGAACTCGACGATTTTGATCAAAAGATTTATTACTTTCTTCCCGTTGTTTTTCATAAATTCCACTACTAATGGCATAACTAATATAGTCTTGCGTTTGAGCTTCAATTTCAAATCCTAACCGCACCGCAAACCGCACCGCCCGATAAATTCGAGTCGGATCTTCAATAAAACTATTGGCGTGTAAAATCCGAATTTTTCCAGATTCTAAATCCGATACTCCGCCAAAAAAGTCTAATAATTCCCCCACCTTGGGAGAAGTTAACCGCAACGCCAAAGCATTAATCGTAAAATCCCGTCGATATAAATCCTGACGAATGGAACTCGCCTCGACTTGAGGATTTGCCGCCGGGTAGGGATAAAATTCCGTTCTCGCGGTGGCAATATCAATCCAAAGTGAATCTAAAATTGGGTCATTATGCCATAATAAAGCGGCGGTTTGAAATTGACCATGAATATCTAATCTTGCTGCGGGATAATGTTTTTGTAAATCCTGGGCTAACTCCACCGCCGGAGAAACAGATGATAAAATATCAGGGCTAAAATTAGCATTTTTATAACAGCCATCCACGACAATATCAATATCATTAAGTGATACCGTTGTTTCCGATTCTGCTAATAATAAATCCCGTACCGCCCCCCCGACTAAATACACTTGCCATCCGCGTTTTTCTGCTAAAAATGAGAGGCGATTCAGTAAAGTTAATAAAGGTGTGGCTAATTTTTCTTCTAAAAGTTCTTCCACGGTGGTACAAGTCAACCCCGGAATACAGCCTTTAAAAATTGATTTCTGAGGCCGTTGTTGTTGATGAAGTAACCTTAAAACATCGGTTCGGGTAACAATTCCGACTAAATTTTTATCTTGTAAAACGGGTAATCTACCAATATCATAAGTCACCATTAAGGCTTCAATTTCGGGTAAGGTTGTTTCTGGAGTAATAGTTTTTAATTGGGGTGTCATATACCCTTTCACTGGGGCGTGACTAAAGCCATGGTGCAGGGCAATATCTAAGTCTCGACGGGAAATAATTCCTACTAATTGATCCTGTTCATCCACTACGGAAAGACCGGAATGATCATAACGTAATAAAATGCGATGGGCTTCTTCCACGGAGGTATCGGGGCGAATAGTTCTCACGGGGGAAGACATTAATTCTTGGGCTGTTGGTGGGTGGGGAATTTGTGCTTTTAATTGTTCAACTAATTGCTCTAAAATTTCACTAAAATTGCCTTCTTTTAAAACCACGGAAGCCGCCCGGGTATGACCCCCACCACCATAGGGTTTAAACAATTCATTTAAGTTGGTTTTTTCAATTCGAGATCGTCCAATAATACTTAAGCGATCGCCTTCTCCCCGACCATATTGATTAGCTAAAAGTAGGGCATCACTTTCGGTTAAATCAATTAATTCTGATGCCAAACTTGATAAACCCGGCACGTATTCATCGGTTTTAAATAATATCCAAGCAACCGTATAACCTCTGATTGTTGATTTGTGTAGCTGTTCTAAAGCTAAACTTAATAACTCTTGTAATTTCTGGGGTAAACCGGGTTCTACATATTCGGCAATCACGGGTAAATTAGCGCCTTGTTCCATTAACCAAGCGAGTGCTATGGCATCTCTGGCGGTGGAATGGGGAAAGGTTAAGGAACCCGTATCTAAATGGATTCCTAATGCCATTACCGTCGCTTCTGCGGTGGTTAAAACTGTTTTTTGAGGTTGATTTCTTAACAGTTCTACAATTAATGTAGTAGTTGCCCCAACTTCTTCAATATAGGTTTCTGTGGCGGGAATATCCGATATCATATCAGGATGATGATCGTATATTCTAATAGCGGATAAATTGGCTAATTTAAACCATTCGGCACTTTTTCCTAAGCGATCGCAATTTTGGGTATCTACCACACTAATTGAATGAATTTTATTCGGATTTACAGAACGCCGTTCAATTAAAGCAAATTCATCTCGATATAAGGCTAAAAAATCCCTCACCGCCGGATGACTTCCCCCCGCTAATACAATCCGACTTCCTGGGTAAATTCGAGTTAATCCCACCGCCGCACCAAGGGCATCAAAATCAACGGTTGTATGGCATAAAATTAGGTGCATAAAGTTAATAATAATTAAGTTTAATTTTTAATTAATTTTACCATAAAAAATCCATCCATATTCTGTCTATGGGGCCAAATCTTAATCCAGCCTTCAGATTCAGGAGTTAAACCAAAACTTTCCGGTGGAGTTTGAATTTTCCAGTTAGAATGTTGACTTAAAAATTTTTGAATTATGGTCTCATTTTCTTGGGGATGGAGAGTACAGGTTGCATAGACTAAACAGCCGCCGGGTTTGACACAATTTTGAGTTGTTTCTAATAATTCTAACTGTAATTGTGACAGGTCTTGGATATTTTTAGGATCATGTCGCCATCGAGCATCCGCCCGTCGATGTAAGGTTCCTAAACCGGAACAAGGAGCATCTAATAATAGCCGATCTGCTATCTCGAAATATCCCTCTAATTTACGAGCATCGCCCGCTTTAATTTGAATCGAATTAAGTTGTAATCGAGTGGAATTTTGCTTAATTTTTTTAAGTCTGGATTTCATCGAATCAAAGGCCAAAACTTGACCTTGATCTTGAATTAATTCGGCAATATGGGTGGTTTTTCCCCCCGGGGCGGCACAGGTATCAATAATAGTTTCTCCAGGTTGGGGATCTAATAAATAGCTAACCCATTGGGCACTACTATCTTGAATTGACCACCAACCTTGATCATAACCTGGTAAATTTTGAATTGATCCGATACTTCCGGTTAATCTTAATCCTAGAGGTAAACCGGAAATTCGACTCACGGAAATTCCCCGAGATTGAAATTCTGATTCTACGTTTTCTAAAGTGGTTTGCAGGGGATTAATTCTTAAATCAATGGCGGGAGATTGATTAAACCAAGTGCAAAGCTGTTCGGTTTCTGCTAATCCTAAAGTATCTAACCAAAATTGAATCAACCAGTCGGGAAAACTATAGATAATTCCCAATCTTTCCCTAGGATTTTGAGGTAATTTAAACGGCGTAAAAACAGAGTTAAAAGAATTAGCAGTTTCTATAGTACATTTTTCCAATTCTCGAAGATATTGTCTCAAGATACCATTGACAAAACCACTAAAATGGGTTAATTTATTGTGTCTAACTAATTCAACGCTTGTATCGACCGCCGCCGAATTGGGAACTTGATTCAGATAGCAAATTTGATAAAAACCGAGATGTAGTATAGTACGAATATCCGGGTGCTGTTGATGGGATTTTTTCGGGGCTAAGTAATCAATTAAACTATCAAGCGATCGCCGTCTACGCACACAACCATAGACTAATTCTGTGGTTAAGCGTCGGTTAATATCGGATAGATCGGATTCACGAAGCCATTGATCTAAAACCACATCTGCGAGTCCCCCCCGTCGGTTAATGTCTCGGAGTGCTAAAAATGCAACTTGGCGTGGATTATTATTCACAGTTATTATAAAATTCAATTCCAGGTAATTGGAAAATAATTGATCTTCGTAAGATTGTATGAATCTCCTTCAGGAAACCCAAGTAACCCATGACTACAACTGAATCAAGACTATCAGAATTTGGTGCATTTATTCGTACAAAATTGAAGATTTTTTCTTCTGGTTTTGTTTTATCTCAAGCTCCGACCTATGATACTTGGCGAAAGCATTTCATTCATAAACGCTTAAATTTAGGGTTTATCCTAGCTCTGCTTTCCTATTTTACCTTTAGCCTTTCAGAAATTAACAACTTTTTCTTTAATCCCCAGCATTTTCACCCCTCTTGGTTAGCCACGCAAATCGTCGTCGAATTGGGTTTAATTATCGGTTTATTTATCCTGAGAACTCCCCTAGGTCATCAACATCCAGCCTCGATGTTTTTGCTATTTTCTTGGTTAGTTACAATTACCCCCCAAATTCGAGAAACATTAAGTGGAGTCGCCCGGGCTTCGATTATTGAATGGCCCCTAATGTTTTTTTCCCAAGCCACCTTAATTCCGGTTTATTGGCCGTTGCATTTAATTTCTCAATTAGGGGTTTTTGTCTATTATCAGGGGAGTCAAATTTTCCTCAATTTAAGAGTCGAACTTCCCGCCGATTGGATGACGGCTGATTTCCTGTTTCTCTATCTGTTTTGGATTTGTTTAATTTGTAATCTTTCGGTTTATTTATATGATCGTTTAGCCCGATCAGAATTTAACTCTCGTAGATCTTTAGAGAAAGCCTATATCCAAGTCAAAGAAGAACAGGAACGCTCAGAAAGTTTGCTCTTAAATATTCTACCCCATTCCATTGCCCAACGGTTAAAACTGAAACCCAGTACCATTGCCGATAGTTTCACCGATGCCGGGGTTTTGTTTGGTGATATTGTCGGTTTTACTGAACTTTCAGGACAGTTTGATCCTCCTGAATTAGTCAATTTACTCAATCAAATCTTTTCTGAATTTGATAATTTAGCCGAACTTCATGGCTTAGAAAAGATTAAAACTATTGGCGATTCTTATATGGTGGTTTCGGGTTTACCCATTCCCCACGATGATTATGCAGAAGCGATCGCAAATATGGCATTAGATATGCAAAAAACCCTGAGAGAATTCAATCTAAAAACCCAACAAAATTTTCATATTAGAATTGGAATTGCTACGGGCCCAGTTGTAGCCGGAGTCATTGGAATTAAGAAATTTATTTATGATTTATGGGGAGATACGGTTAATATTGCTAGTCGGATGGAGTCCCATGGTATTGCTGATGAAATTCAAGTCACAGAAACCACCTATTTAGTGTTAAAAGAAAACTATCGATTTGAAAAGCGAGGAATCATTGAGGTCAAAGGTAAAGGAAAAATGACCACCTACTTATTAAAAGGAAAACAAACTTAGGTATTTATATAATATTGAATCATCCCCCCTGACCCTCATTAAAAAAGCAGGCGAGTTAGGAGGGATGAACACTTAAATAAAATCAAGGAATTAAAACTAAAGTAACCAAGTGCTATCAGAAAAATCCTCAGCGTAAACGGGTTGAGAGGTGGAAGAATAGGGACGGCGGCTTAATTGATAAGCCTTGGGTTTTTCAATCACTTGCGGGGCTAAAGCTTGAGCTTTCGGGGCTAAATCTTTAGCTTTCGTTTCCAAGGCTGTTTTCAACGATTCATTTTCTTGTTTTAGAGTTTTCAATTCTTCAATTAATTTAGAATTTGCCTCAGATAATTGTAACGCTGCTTCTTGAGATTTTTGTAATTTTCCTTTTAAATCGGCCGCTTGAATTTCGGTTTTTAGCCCATCAATAAATTTATTTTTGTCCTCTAATTCAATTTGTAATTGTAATATTTTTTCTTGAAGCGATCGCTCCTGATTTTGAACCTTTTCTAAAGCTGTTTTTAACTGAACAATTTGCTCCTCTAAGTCCGATTGTATTGCCGATGTTGTGGGTAAGGCAGTTGATTCAGTCACCACCACACTTTCATCCGGTACAATTTCTACTTCCGCAGCCGTTGAAGTTTTTTCGGTTTCCTGGCGTACCATATCGGAAAGACGTTTCCGCACCATTATTCTTCCTCCCCTTGGGTGAGCATTAATTTCGAGAGAATAACCCTAATATGCCTTAGCTTATCAGATCTTTCCGCCCTCAGAGACAATAAAAAAAGAATCAGCAAGAGATTTGAACTCTCACTGATTCGGTGAAAATCTCAATAAGATCTAAACTAGATTAAGGTTCAACAATAACCGGAGTTCCGACATCAACCTGTTCAAATAAGGCCACAACATCCTCATTTCGCATCCGTACACAGCCATGGGAAGCAGCCTGTCCGATGGAGTTGACCGTAGGGGTTCCATGGAATCCGATCGAATCTTTTCCATCTGTCCAGAAGCCAATCCAACGCAATCCCAAGGCAGTATTTGGCCCGGGGGAACGAATTTCTCCCGTCCAGGGATCTTGCCAAACCGGGTTTTCAATCTTTTGCATCACCTTAAAACTGCCAGTTGGGGTTTCCCATCCCGCTTTCCCCACCGCCACGGGGTAACTAGCAATCACCTGTTCTCCTTGATACAAATAAACCCGGCGTTGACCTAAGCGTAAAATCAAACGCTTGGGCTGTTCTAAGGAAGGTAAAAACAAGCCCGGGTTATCCAAAGGCGGAACCATGGGGTTGAAGGACTGACTCGGAATAATTGGGATAGTGCCAGAAGAAGTCGCACTCAGGGTTTCTGGGACGGGGGCAGTTTGGGCTGTGCCGGGTTGCTGTGCCCCTAAAAATAACGTGGCTGTTGCGATACCAGCGCCGATTAAATATTGAGATAAACGTTGAGCGCTGACTTTGATGGTCATATTTGACTCCTCACTTAGAAATAATATTTAGTATTTCTCAGAAAATACGACTGGGCAAAAATCAAACTGTTCCTTAATTGAAAAGTATCATAGCAGGGTAGAAGCGAGTTACTGCCCCTGGTTGCTCCTTACTTTTTCTTTTGGAATTCCTTTAAGGCAGCTTGGGCTTTTTGCACACCTTCGGTATTTCCTTGTTGTTGATAAAGTTCCAGGGCTTTTTGGAAAAATGTGATCGCCTGTGTCTCTCGACTTCCCCGACCTTTGAGCGCCATTCCCATATTAAAATGGGCTCCGGCATCCTCGGGATTATTTTCAATCACCCGACGGTAACTAATAATAGCCCCAACATAATCTTCCTTCGCCAGTTGAATTTCCCCTAGGGCTGCATTGGCTTCCATCAGGGTAGGTTTTAAGGCTAAAGCCCGTTGATAGGCTTGACTGGCGGCTTCCAAGTTCTGTTCCACCTTAAAAATTTCACCGATTTGGAATTGCACATCGCCATCTCGGGGGGCCAGTTGGGCTGCTTTTTCAAAGGCTGCAATTCCGCCATTGCGATCGCCATATTTCAATAAAGCCGCTCCTAATTTAATCTGGATACTGGCTTCATTCGGGGCTAACATCTCCGCCTGTTGCAGCACTTCTAAGGCTTTCATCACGTTTTCTTGCTTCAGAAAAGCCATGCCCATGGCAGAATAGGCTTGCCAATTACGCGGATCAACCGTTAACAGGGTTTGATAGGCTCGGATTGCCCCCGCATAGTCCCCTTTCCGAAATAGGGTGGCTGCTAATCCTTGATGGGCTTGGATATTATCCCGTTTGAGCATCGTGGCTCGACGATAGGCCTCGGCCGCCGCATCGTATTGTTGTAAATTAGCTAAACTAAACCCTAAACCATACTGAAAATCAGCATTATTCGGTTCTAGGATTAAGGCGTTTTGATAATATTGGGCTGCAACTTGAAAGTTACCGCGTAATGCTTCTAAGTAGGCAATCCCAGAATAGATCTTAGGGTTTCTGGGATCTAAAGGAACCGCTTGGGTATAAATGCTAATAGCATTTTCCACATCTCCTGCATCCACCAACTTCCGACCCTGTTCTAACAAATCATTAAGCTGTTTGTTGGTTTGGGGGTTGGCTTGAGCTACAATTTCCGTAGCTTGAGCAATTTGGGGTGTACTTATAGCAATCACAGCCATAAATACACTACTGACCAGTAATTGAGTTCGATTTGACACGGCCTATTTTGTGTGAGAAGTTGAGCGAGTTGTCACAGGAGTTCCTAACCGATGGTTAGGGGTGAAATTGATACTGACATACTTCGGGCCATTTGTGAAGCTATCCGGTTGATCGGTTTTCCCCATTCGTAATTCGTAATTCGTAATTCGTAATTCCCTATTCCCTTTATTTAATTTTTTTATGCGATCGCCCCAACCCCGCAAACAATTCGCTCAACATTGGTTACGCAGTGAAAAAGCCCTAAATAAAATTGTTAAATCGGCGTTATTATCTCCATCGGATTGTCTGTTAGAAATTGGCCCGGGAACCGGGATTCTCACGACTCAATTATTATCGGTAGCTCGGTCTGTGGTTGCCGTAGAAATTGATCGGGATTTATCTCAAAATCTCGTGAAAAGATTCGGCAATCGGGATAATTTTTTATTACTAGAAGGAGATATTCTCACCCTAGATATCGACGGTCAACTCCAAGGTTTTCCTAAGTTTCAAAATCCCAATAAAGTTGTTGCCAATATTCCCTATAATATTACCGGGCCGATTGTTGAACAATTGTTAGGAACGATTTCTGAGCCTAATCCTCACCCATACCAATTAATTGTCCTCTTAGTGCAAAAAGAAGTCGCCCAACGGATCACCGCCAATGCTGGATCTAAAACCTTTGGGGCGTTGTCGGTGCGAGTTCAATATCTGGCTAACTGTGAATATATCTGTGATGTCCCCGCCAAGGCTTTTTATCCAGCCCCGAAAGTCGATTCTGCCGTACTGCGTTTAAGTCCCCGTGCTATTGCCCATCCCGCCACCAACCCCCAATATTTGGAAACCTTGCTCAAATTAGGGTTTTCCAGCAAACGAAAAATGTTAAGAAATAATTTACAAAGTGTGATTAGTCGAGATCAATTAACCCAATTACTGGAACAATTAGAGATTAACCCCCAAGTTCGCGCCGAAGACCTCAGCGTTGAACAATGGGTTAATTTAACTAACTTGATGGAAATAACTGATCTAGTCACCGATTAAAATACGCTGTATCCTGTCTTTCCTATCTCTAATTCCGAATAAAAATGCGTTCCTATTCTTTAATTGCTCCGGCAAAAATTAACCTTTACTTAGAAATTATCGGCGATCGCCCCGACGGATATCACGAACTGGCGATGGTACTCCAAAGTATCAGTTTAGCCGATCAAATTGATATTCGATCAATTGGAATTGACACCATTAGTGTCCGTTGTGATCATGCAGAAGTTCCCAATGATCATACCAATTTAGCCTATCGGGCGGCGGCCTTATTAACTCAACAATTCCCCGAAGCCATGGCACAATTTGGGGGAGTAGAAATTAACATCAAAAAAAATATTCCCATTGCCGCCGGGTTAGCCGGAGGTTCCACCGATGCAGCCGCGGTTTTGGTCGGTTTAGATCTAATGTGGCAATTGGGCTTAACTCAAAGCGAATTAGAAGTATTAGGGGCTCAAATTGGTTCCGATGTTCCCTTTTGTATTCAAGGAGGAACGGCCTTAGCTACCGGACGGGGGGAACAACTTTCTCCCCTCAAAAATTTAGATCATTTGTATGTAGTTTTAGCTAAATATCGGAACTTGGGAATTTCTACGATTTGGGCTTATAAAACCTATCGTCAACAGTTTAGCCAAACCTATATTTCCCAAGCTCAAGATTTAGAAACCCGTCAACACCGAGTCCATTCCGGGCCGATGGTTTCTGCTATTATGCACGCAGACGGCGCAACCATTGGTCAATTACTGCACAATGATTTAGAAAAAGTCGCCTTACCCGAACATCCTCAAGTATTGGAACTGCGAGAGGCTTTTGAGTCCCAGGGCGTTTTGGGAACGATGATGTCCGGTTCCGGGCCAACGGTTTTCGCCTTAACCGCATCTGAAGCCGAAGCCCTACGGGTTTTAGAAGCAGTTAAAACCCAAATTGCCAACCCAGAATTAGAGTTTTGGACAGCAAAATTTGTCTCCACTGGTATTCGTTTAGCCCAATCATAAACCATGACTAAAACTACTCCTAAAACCTCCGAAATTTCCTCAACAACGGAATCAGTTAATTTATTTCGTTGTCTGAGTAATGCGGGAATTTATGCGGCCATTGCCTTCGGTTTGTATAATTTAACCTATGCAATGTCTGGAAAATTTGCCGCCAAACCGATTCATTCTCAGAATTTTACCGCCATCCAAATGTCCGCCGCCGTTCGGACTTTGGTGCTGGGTTTATTTACCATGGGAACGATTTTATTTACTTTTCTGGCGGTCGGATTAATTGGGTTAGCATTATACGTTAGTATTCAACGATTAATTAAACCTAATATTCCTTCGTCTAATAGTTAAAAAACCGTAGTGAGGCGTTCACGCCTCTAATCTAAGCCCGGTCGGGCTTACTACCGTAGTATATTTTAGGGAGCGAGGACGCTCTCACTACAGATCGGTTGAAATTAATTTGGGAAAGAAAATAGAGCCTATTGACAAACTTTCAAACGTTCTCGCTCATCTGGACGATTAACAAAGTAACTTGATAACCAATTTTACAAGGTATTCTGACATCAAGGAAGGGTGAATTAACAGGGGCGAATCTCTGAGTATTTACTGTTGAGAATGTCGTCTAAAAACGTTATTTCACTCAACTCCTAACCATGCTTTCCCCCGTTCTATTAATTCTTCTAAACTTTCAAACGGCCAAAATCGTACTATTCCATCTTCATAAGCTGCAACAATGTTTTTCCCATCAAGCGTAAAACAGACACCTAAAACAGAACTATCCAACTCAATAAAATCAGGTTCCCCTTCTAACAAATTGCCCTTATATCCCCGAAAATCTGCTAACAAATTGCCCTGTAAATCCCAAACTTTAACGGTTCCATCATGTGAACCAGTAGTTAGGTATTGACCATCAGGGCTAAATGCCAGACTATATATCATGTTACTATGACCCGTAAATTCGGCTAATTCCTGACCCTGTAAATCCCACAGTTTTACAGTTTTATCCTCAGAAGTTGTAGCTAAAAACTGACCATCAGGACTAAAACATACACTCGTTACTATATCAGAATGACCTGGAAATTTGGCTAATTTCTTTCCCTGTAAATCCCAAAGTCTAGCAGTTTCCCACCCGTAACCAGTTACTAGAAACTGACTATTAGGACTAAAACATACACTCATTACCTCACCATAATCATCCTCAAACTTTTTTAATAATTCCCGCCTATGTAAATCCCAAAGTGTGGCAGTTCCATCACCGCAACCAATAGCTAAAAACTCACCATTAGGACTAAAAGACACACTCATTATCCAGTCAGAATAACCTGTAAAAGTATGCAATTCTTGTCCTTGTAAATTCCATAGTTTGGCAGTTTTATCATCTGAACCCGTAGCTATATATTTACCATTAGGACTAAATGCCACACTCCTTACTATGTCAGAATGCCCTGTTGTAAAGGTGACTAATTCCTGTCCCTGTAAATTCCACAGTTTCGCTGTTTCGCCAGAAATTGTTACTAGAGTCTTAGCATCAGAACTAAATGCCATACAATATAACAAGCCATTTATTGTGAAAGTGACTAATTCCTGCCCCTGTAAATCCCACAGTTTTGCTGTTTCATCATTAGAGGCAGTAGCCAGATATTTACCATTAGGACTAAACGCCACAGTGGATACCCAAGCTAAATGACCTGTGAAGCTAACTAATTTCTGTGGTTGTAAATAATCCCGCAGTTTAGCTGTTCCGTCAGAGCAAGCGGTAGCAACATACTTACTATCAGGACTAAATGTTATACTTCTTACTGCACTTACCCCACTGAAATATTCCAAACACGAGGCAAACAGTTGACCCTGCAAATCCCATAGTTTCGCTCTTCCGTCACCAGAAGCGGTAGCAATATACTTACCATCAGGACTAAACACCACACTCATTATCAAAGCACAATGACCTGTGAACTTAACTAATTCTTGTCCTTGTAAATTCCATAGTTTTGCTGTTCTATCACCAGAAGCGGTAGCAAGATACTTACCATCAGGACTAAATGCTATACTCGTTACTCTTTGAGAATGACCTGTGAAGGTAATTAATTCTTGCCCCTGTAAATTCCACAGTTTTGCTGTTCTATCATCAGAAGCGGTAGCGAGATAGTTTCCATTCGGACTAAATGCTACACTTGTTACTCTTTGAGAATGACCTGTGAAGGTGATTAATTCTTGCCCCTGTAAATCCCACAGTTTCGCTGTTCCATCATAGGAAGCAGTAGCAAGAAACTCCCCATTCGGACTAAAAACCACACTCATTACCCAACCAGAATGACCAATGAAAGTAATTAATTCTTGCCCTTGTAAATCCCACAGTTTTGCTGTTCCATCATCAGACGCAGTAGCAAGAAATTCCCCATTCGGACTAAAATCTACACTTCTGACTCCGCGAGAATGACCTGTGAATTTGCGATTTTGACGAATTTTGCTAAGGATTTGTTGAAGGGTATGACTGGAACTACTAGCAGGTGGCTTATTTAGGAGATCAGGTTCATCTTGTGCTAATTCTCGCCAGTTGTACAAGAGGCGTTTTAAATCTTCCCCTATCTTAATGGCATCTTGTAATACTTGGAGTTTATCAATATTCCTATTAAATAATGTTAATACTTCTACTCCTGCTAATTCAATTTTAGTTGACTTAAGAGAAAGTTGAATAATTTTTTTTGCTTTTTCTTTCCCCTGTTTCAGTTGTTGGCGATCATAGTCTCGACTAGCATTCAAAAAATCTTGATCCTCATCACTTAATCGTTTTGTTTCTTCTTCTTTCAAAGCTTTTTCGAGAATTTCTCCACTTAACAATTGTTCGGTATCAGTTCGTCCTGACTTTAACCAAGCCACTAAGTTCTCATGATAAAACTTTCGCTGGTTAGCCAGTTCTTGTTCTATCCAACTCAAATTAAAAACTTCTTGATAAATTCGATTATAAACCTGCAAACAACCATTTTTTTTAACAACTAACCCAGATAACTGAAGTTTAATTTGATCATAGCTATTATCTGCTTTTAGGGTTTGGGTAAAAGAACTGATAAGCTGTTGATAGATTTCCAATAGTCGGCTAGTGTATGCTTCATCCTTGAGAATGCGATCACGAATGGTTCTAAGATGTTCAGGATTATCATTAGTCTCCCAATTCTCAATCATTGTAGATTGCACTAACTCATCAACATTATGATTAGGAACTTCTAAAATTTTATCGAATACTAACTTACAAAGCTTTTGAGTTAAAAATGGCTGTCCTCCTGTCCAATCTAAAACAGATTTTAAAACATTTTCAGGATCATCAACAACTTTAGCTATTCCATTAATTAAAGATTTCTTCGCTTCTTCAAATTCAAAACCTTTTAACTCAATAGCTTGACCAATATTAAAAGGAGTGCGTGTTTTATCTTGAATCAAATCAGAAGGCGTTGCAACTCCTAACAAACAAAATGTTAAACGGTTATAATCTGAATTATTCACTCGTTGATTGTAGCAATATCGAATAAAAGCAAAAAAGTCGTCGGTAGAAAAGCTACAATTTAGAACACTGTCAATTTCATCAATAAAAATAATAATATTTTGAGAAACTGATTTTAATAAAAACTCCTCAAATAACTCTCCAAGCCTTTGAATTGGCGAAATAAAATTACTACTATTCCACCACTCTCGCCAGTTAAGCTGACTAGGAAGGCGGAAAGTTCTCATAATTCGATAGACAATTCCTGTATACCATTGTTCAGGAGAAACTTGATTACTGCCAATACCTGTTAAGTCAATTTCTACACAAGCAAAACCTTCTTTTTGTAATCTGTACATTGTTCTAACTCGTAAGCTAGATTTTCCCATCTGCCGAGAGTTCAGAACATAACAAAATTTTCCAGCTTTTAAACTTTCATAAAGTTCTGTATCTGCTTGTCTAACGACATAGGTGGGATCATTAACAGTTAAACTTCCCCCTAAAGTGTATTCATCATTGAATGAAATTGGCTGATTACTCATTTTTTATAACCTTTCTTTAAAATATAAGCGATATAAATTACAGCGAGGTGTCACATGATTCCCTTCCTTAGCAACTAACCCTAAGCTATCCAACTTAAAGGCAAGTTCATCATCAATTCTGACAGGTTGATCAGCCCCTAATACCATTTTAAAAGCTGCTGCTAATTCTACACTTTGTTTAAGAGTATCACTAATATCTCTGAGATAATTTGTATAAATTCCTGCATTGGTCGGAGCAGTTTCTAGCAATTCTGCTATTGTTAAATCTGGATTAGCTTCTATCTGCTCAAACATTTGCCGAACTAGATAGGGATGACCGTCTACCATATTCATCAACCTGCTAACTGTATTAGAATCAACAGCAATACCATATCGTCGAGATAAATCTTGAACTTGCTCCGTGTTAAATCCTCGTAATTCGATAGACTTTCCAACATTGAAAGGGGAGTTATTAATGCTTAATTTTGGATAATTTGAAGTAGAATAAGCAATTACAAATTTTACTTGCTGCCATAATTCATTAGTTTTTGCAGTTTCATACCAAGACCGTAATAATCCAAATAAATCGGTCGAGATAGTTTCTAAATGAAAAACTCGATCTACATTATCTAATCCTAAAACAAGAGGAAATTCTAAATGAGATAATATATAATCTTCCAAATAATATGTACAATTATCTTTGCTTCCTATAGTTTCATCCCAAAGATCAGCCAAGGAATGATTTAAGTTTAACGAGCGAGTTACAGCTATATAAAGAGAACGTAGTAATTTATCAATATTGGTAATTTCATCTTCCTGAAGTTGGAGTAAATTCCAGTTAGCAGTTTTATAACCTTGTTTTTTAGCTTCTTCAAAAATCTGAGTCATTAATAAGGTTTTTCCCATTTGCTTCGATGCTCTAATCCTTAGTAAAGAACCAGGTTTTAAAATTTCTTGATAACAAATCGTTTCAATCGGAGGACGTTCAATATAAAACCCAGATGGTACTAAACCTAACTCTTGCCCTATTTCTAGTAAACCCTCCCGTCTTGAATGACGTTCATCACTATGATCCTTATCTGTACCAATATTAAAATCATTGCCTAAGTTTTCAATCTGTTTTCTAACGGTACTTGGTGTTATTCCCATAGCGTCAGCAATTTCAGGATCGGTTTTTCCTTCGCACATCAAGCAGAATACTTGTTTACGTTTGTCAGGTAACTCATTAAATATCTGCGATGGGTCTTTTTGTCTCATACATAGTATCCATTATTAGTGAGCATTTTTAGTATATCAATTAGCCTTTACACAAGCCATACACAAAATTAATCTAATTTGTGTATAAATTGATTATTCTTGTCCATTCGGTGTGTAGGACTACCTATGCAAATATAAAAATGTTCATAACGAGGAATAAATATGTTTCTACCCAACAGCTACGATTATTCTAATTTACCTAACCGTAAAACACCCTCTCTTGATCTGCGTAGCTTGTCACAACTTGACACCCGTTTAGCTCACTGTCAAAACTGCTATGCGATTCACCCCAGCTTACAACGAAACCAACAAAAACAAATTTTCTGCCAAACTTGCGGAATTCAATATATTGTCAATAGTCCTGAACCTGCAAAAGTAATTCAAGCTTATTTCCGAGATAAAAATCTCTACTTTAATGATAATGACTTTGATATTGAGCAATATAAAAAATTAGGAGCGATCGCACAACGCCTTAATACTGACGCCAATTATCCCCTCATGGCAGGTTTATTAAAAGCAATGAGTCTGGCTAAAAGGTTTATCCATTTTATCAGTCTGGGGATTAGTCATCAATTTCTGGGAGCATTAAAAACAGTATCCCAAGGGATTCCAGTGAAAGGTATTGTTTCGTTAACCTCTAGTCAAACCTATCAATTACCCGAATTATCCAACTACACCCATGAAAGCCCAAACTTAGAGATTAAACCGATGTGTGAAACTATTTTTAACTGGGATAGAATTCCCCATCAAAAACTAATTGTTATCGATGGATTAATAGCCTTTAAAGGCAGTGCAAATCTGACCTTGACAGCTTGGCGAAAAGCCGAAAAAAATTTAGAAGAAATTGAAGTGATCACCAATATGGATGAAGTTATTTATCTCCATAATCGCTATTTTTCACCCGTTTGGGCTGATTTTAGTTCGGATGGAAAAGCCATTATTATTGATCACGATAATCTTGAGGATATGGCAGCTTAAAAAACATCAATTCCTGTAGGGGTAACGCGCACGTTGCCCCCAAAATATCGGTTCAAAAAGTAATCATTTTCAACTTGTTGGGTGAGTGAGTAAGTTAACCTGTTCTTCTGATTATTAAGTTAATATTCTCACCCACCTAACTCAAAACTCATGATACAATTTGTTGATATCCTCTGAATTATTTAAACTTAATCCGATTAATTTGATTCTGTAACTCCTCAATTTGTCGGCGTAAATCATCGACTTCATCTTGAGATTTTTCTGCTTTCACATTAACCGACCCTTCCGTGGTGGCTTGTTGATATTCACCCGCACGAATTTTACGATATTCGACCGAATCATGCCACTCTTTTAGATATTGAATGCGTTCAACCGGAAAGGGGTGACTTAACATCATGCCCTGACCTCCATTGTACAATAAAAACTTATAAACTTGATTCAAACCATCTTGATCTAAATCTCGATATTGTTCCGATTGACGAATAAATTCATCTAAACTACATTCGTGAGCATATTTTGTACTAACTCCCGCTAATTGCATCATGGATTTCATCACACATTTGAGATCATCCGTTACCAATAATGCCGCCCGGTCTGCGGATAATTCGGCTTTTCTGCGCCATTCATAAAAGGCATAAATTAAGCCACTATTAACTAAATTTCCCAACCCAAAAGTTAATTCCCCAATCATGGAAGCCACACCCATCGCCCAAATTGACATCTGATTTAGAATCGGATGACCACATTTAATATGTCCTAATTCATGGGCTAAAACCGCTCTTAATTCAGCTTCATCGACTAAATCTAAAAGACCCGTATTTACAATAATATAGGGGTGTTCCTGTCCGAGAGCATAGCTATTAACCAGAGGATTTTGAGAGACAAATAAACCCGGTTCGGGAATAATATCTAAATCTCTAACACATTCTCGAAAAAGATGATAAATACTTGCATATTGTCTTGGCCCAACTTGCAAAGCATTTCCCATCAAGTAAACATATTGAGGACGTTCATAGACAAATTCGACAAATTTACTGGCAATTAAATCAAAGCCTGGAACACTTCTTAAAGCAACTTCTGCTTCTCTGTCCAGGGGATGACGGAAGGCTTCGCTAGAAATTCCGGTGTAAGTTGGCATAATAATAATTTACAGGTTATGTTAATACAATGTTTGGAAGCACTAAAGGATTGACTCAGTTTTGGATATTCCGATGATCAAACTATCTTCTGTTTCTATTTTAGGGCTTATTTTTATTTTGAGTGGATGCAGGACTCAAACTGATCCAATGCAAGGTCATATTCAGCAAGTCACCTCATATTTAACGGGTATAATGGAGACTTCAGCCCAAGCTAAGGCGATTCCTGACGCGCCCAGTGTTCGGATGACTACTTGTGAGGTAAAATTGAAGAATACAGATAGTTCTGTTCAACATTCTAAAGGAGTTTTTCTCTATCAAGAACAAGCCTTAACTCGTAATTTATCTAAACCCTATCGTCAGAGAGTTTTAAATATTTTACCCAGTATCGATAAAAATAGTATTGAGTCTGTCAGTTTTAAACCTATTAATTCTACAAATTGGATCGGTTTGTGTCAGAAACCTTTATCAGAACGGCTGATCAGTGTTCAAGAAATAGAGAACGTCAATTGTAGTGTATTTTTAAAACCCGTGGGGACTCAATATATCGGTGAAACTCAACCAGAAGGCTGTGTTACTAATCTTAAAGGGGCGGTTAAAGTCACCAATAGGATTAAGTTAGATGAAAAGGGGATGGAAACTCAAGATCGGGGCTTTGATGCCCAAGGAAAACAGGTCTGGGGGGCAAAAAATCGTCCCTATCAATATCAGAAAATAGAGGTTAAATCTCAATTTTGAATTTAAAATTATTGGAAATACAGTTCCTAGCATCTACATAAAAAAATACAATGATAGAACGACTAAAATTAGTTTTAATTCCTACTTTAAAAGTCAAAAAAATATCAAATCATCAAGTTATTATTAGTCAAAAATTTATAGATGGTGTTCTTGAATATCAAAAATATTGGTCTGGTTCAATAGTGGTTTTTATCGAAGAAGATAAAACTTTAAACAATGATCTTAGCAATACATTAATTGATATTAATAAAATGCCTTTTAAAATAGAAGTATGTGATTTGGATTTCATACAAAAACATCAAGATTTATATAATAATTCATTTTTCTTAATTAGTGCAGGTTTTAGACAAAATCAGATTAGTAAAATTTGTAAACTACATAATATTCCCTGTATTTATATCACTGAATACAGCTTAAAAACTCGCATCCAGATTATTAATGCTACGACTCAGAATCCGATTTTAAGATTGAGAAGATATGCTTGGGAGGTTTCTCAAGAATTAAAGCAAAGAAAGGCGATCGCGATCGCTAATGGAGTTCAGTGTAATGGTGTTCCTACCTATCAATCTTATCATAAAATTAATCCCAATCCCTTCCTTTTCTTTGATACTAGAATTGCCGAAGATATGATAATTAGTAGTGATAATTTAATGGCAAGAACTTCTGAGTGTTTGAAAAAAAATCCTCTACGGTTAATATTTTCTGGACGTTTAATTAAAATCAAAGGTACGGATCATTTACTCTCAGTTGCTGAACATCTTAAACAGCTTGGGGTTCAATTTGAGATGTTTATTTGTGGAGATGGAGAACAGAAAGAAACCCTGGAAAAACAGATTATTCAAAAGGGACTTTCTGATTCTGTTAAAATGCTAGGAGTTTTAGAATTCAAAACAGAACTTGTTCCTTTTATTCAGAAAAATATTGATTTATTTATCTGTTGTCATCTTCAAGGAGATCCGTCCTGTACTTATTTAGAAACCATGAGTTGTGGTGTTCCCATTATCGGGTATGATAATGAGGCTTTTGTGGGAGTTGTGAATCAATCCCAGGCGGGTTGGTTGGTAAAAATGAATCGACCAGATTTATTAGCCGAAAAAATTGCCGAATTAAACCAAAATCGAGAATTAATTGTTGCTGAATCCTACAAATCCCTGGAATTTGCCAAACAACATACTTTTGAAAAAACCTTTCAACGCCGGATTAATCATATTCAAGAAATAGCAGCTACTTAAACAGTTTTATGTTAGATTATACGGTAACTATAATTGATAATTTAATCTCAACTCAGAAGAATTTAAAAAATAGTATTTTATCGAAATTATATGATAAATTTACCTTTGTTGAAACAGCGTGGATTACGTCTTTTAACTGGACGTAAAACCTATAAAGATTTATCAGATAAAAAATGGACTCTTTGCGCGGCTGAGAGTTCAATTTCTCCCCCAGCAATTTATTTACCTGGAGAACTCAATAAAGTTACCGGTGTCGCCGAACAAACGACATATGAGAATGAATTGCGGCGCATACAAGGAGGTCTGACTCAACACGCAGCAACAACTGCTTATCGCTTGAGAAATGTAGAAATTCATAATGGATATATTTATAAAGGGGCGATGAAATTACCCTTAACAACAACAAAAGAATCTTGGTTTAATCAAGATAAAACAGAATATATTTCTGAAGCAGCACTCGCTTGTACGTTATATGGAAACCGTTATTTTGGTCATTGGATGACCGATGATCTGATCTTAAATTTGGCGGCGAGAGAATTAGGAATGGCGGTGAGAACTTCTGAGAAACTGAGTCCGAATCAAATTGAATATAGTCATCTTTTTGAGATTAATTCAACACCTGTTACCCACGCTAAATTTAAGGAATTGATCATTATTGAAGATTATGCACAAAATCAATTTAAACGGCAACGTTATCAATATCTTCGCAATAAAATTAAGCCATTAGGTTCATCTTTAGTTAGTCCAGGGGTGATGTTACTCCGGGGAAAATCAGGGGTTCAGAGATGCCTAGTTAATGAGGATAAAATTGCTGAATTTCTCAGGAGTCAAGGTTTTATTATTATCGATCCTGAACAGACACCCGCCGCGGAAATTGTGCGTCAAATGGTAGGAACAAAAATGATTATTGGAGTTGAAGGAAGTCAGTTAGCTAATGGATTATTTACGGTAGCAGATAATGGCGTGATTCTCACATTACAACCGCCCTATCGATTTAATAATGTCTATAAAGGTCGGCTGGATTGTTTGGGAGTTAAGTATGCTTTTGTATTGGGAAAACAAGTTGAGGGGGGCTTTGAAATCAGCATCGAAGATTTAGTAAAAACCCTAGAAAAAATTGATTCCAGGTAAGGATAATTCATGAATTACCCTTACCCCTATTTTTATCGACTATAAAGTTGATTTAACTTGAATAAGCGATCGCTTAATTCCTGAGTTAATAATTCCGAACTTTGATAACGCCACCGCCAATTTCCATCATTATGACTGGGATCATTCATTCTTGCATCGTGCCCTAAATCAAGAACATCCTGTAAAGGAATAATCGCTAAACTCGCCAGGGAACTTAATGCTAAACGAATCATCACCCAGTTAATATTAGTAATTTCATCGGGGGAAGAATAGCCTAAATATTCAGCAAAATGTTGTTTTTCTTTTGCCGTTGCAGTTTCCCACCAACCAATAGTTGTATCATTATCATGGGTTCCGGTATAAACTAAACAATTGTGAACATAATTATGGGGAAGATAAACACTATTTGCATCTCCACCAAAGGCAAATTGTAAAATTTTCATCCCCGGGAAATGATAATGATCTCGCAATTCTTCAACTTCGGGAGTAATAATTCCCAAATCTTCTGCTAAAATGGGTAAATCACCTAATTGTTGTTTAAGTTCATCAAAAAACTCATAACCCGGCGCTTTAATCCATTCTCCGTTAATAGCATTTTTTTCACTTCCAGGAACCCGCCAATAGGCTTCAAAAGCTCGAAAATGATCAATCCGAACATAATCTGCATATTCCAGGGTAGCTTTAAATCGTTCAATCCACCAAGCAAATTTGGTGTTTTGTAGTTCTTCCCAATTATAAATCGGATTCCCCCATAATTGACCCGTTTCACTAAAGAAATCCGGCGGAACTCCAGCAATATAAAGGGGTTCTAAGGTTTCAGAATTGAGTTGAAATAGATGGGAATTTGACCAAACTTCCACACTATTATAACATACATAAATAGAAATATCCCCAATAATTTTTATCCCTTTTTCATTGGCATATTGACGCAATTTTTCCCATTGTTTAAAGAAAATAAATTGCAGAAATTTTTGATAGGTTATGGATTCTTTTAATACTTCACTCTTGGCTTTTAACGCCTCGGGATCTCGATGGGCTAAAGCGGGTTCCCAATAATTCCACGATTGACCTTCATGGGCTTCTAATAAAGCCATAAATAAGGCATAATCATCTAACCAAGAGGCGTGTTTTTGACAAAAGGCTACAAAGGCAGGATTAGGTTTTTCTTCTAACTGTTGTTGAAAGCGAGTGTAGGCTTTTTTGAGATATAATGTTTTGTGGGGAACAACAGTTTCAAAATTAACCTTGCTAGAATCTTGAGTTTCTAAGGGGATAATTTCTGGTAATTCTAATAATTCTTCTTGGGCTAATTCTTCTAAACTAATCATTAATGGATTACCCGCAAAGGTGCTATAATTCATAATATAAGGAGAATGTTCTTCTCCCGTTGGGCCTAGGGGTAAGATCTGCCATAATTTATAACCACTTCGCTGTAAAAAATCAATGAATTCATAGGCGGATTTTCCGAGATCTCCAATTCCGTGTTGACTCGGAAAAGAGGTAGGATGCAGTAAAATTCCACTGGAACGTTCAAATAACATCGCAATATTGGATTAATTTTTCACTTTTATAAAAGTACCATAGATTCAAACCCATAGCATCTTTCTCACGATAGGTAACTACCGAACTGGAAATAGAGATGACCTATCCCCCGGTCGAGATGTGCCAAGGGTTTCGGTTGTTTAAACAGGAAATTAATTGAAATTCCGGTTACTGCTACTCAGGAATAGATATGATTAAATCAGTAGTATTTCAATAAACAGACTCGGTGAAATTTATGATTAAATTGCCTGATCATTTCCATTCTTTTTTATTAACGGGTTGTTTGGGGATCGGAGGTGTTTTTTTATCCCTATCTTCGGTTTATGCTCAAGATCCGATTGATATTCCAGTTCCCGTAACTGAGGGAACTCCCGCCCAAACCTATACCCCCGGAGCTTGGCAACCCGTCGCCAGAATTAATCCTAATCAACCCGTAACGGTGAGCATTGTGAATCAAACCGGATATAATTTAGAAACGGGATTAACCACCGGAAAAACGAATTCTCAAATTGCTCCTGGGGGCAGTTTTACTATCAATAATGTCCCTGGTAATTCTCATATTGTGATTAATTCTATAGCCAGAGCCGCCGTTCTGGATTATAGAATTGATGTACAGGATAATGTGGTTAATGTGACGGTAAAAACTGCTGCTGGTGTCGCCGGAGATAATGCGATTAATATTCAAGATACCGGGGCAATTTATATTTATTAATCGCTCTCAAAAATTCCGGTCGTAGTGAGCCCGACCGGGCTCTATTAAATTTGGGTTAATGTGGGTGGGTCATGAGTTGACGATTGCACCATGATTCGGTATGAATATTAAAGGAGTGAATAAAAAACTATCAGAATAAAAATTAATTCTTGTAGTTTGAGTGATCATTAAACTGTTTTAGGGGATAAAAATGCGAATTTTAATCATGGGTGGAACCCGATTTATTGGGGTTTATTTAACTAAAATCTTAGTTGAACAAGGGCATGAAGTTGTTCTATTTAATCGAGGTAAAAAACCTGCACCCGTTGAAGGGATTCAACAAATTCATGGCGATCGCACCGATGCTAACCAAATTCAAGAAAAACTTGCTAACCAACAATTTGATGCCATTTTTGATAATAATGGACGAGAACTTAATGATACAAAACCCCTAGCAGATTTATTCAAAGATCGGGTGCAACATTTTGTTTATATGAGTTCGGCCGGAGTATATTTAAAATCCGATCAAATGCCCCATATTGAAGGGGATGCTACTGACCCGAAAAGTCGTCATTTAGGCAAATACGAAACCGAGAGTTATTTGCAGGCTCAAAATTTACCTTGGACATCAATTCGCCCTACCTATATTTATGGGCCATTGAATTATAATCCCTTAGAATCATGGTTTTTTGATCGGATTGTGGCGGGTCGTCCAATTCCAATTCCGGGGAATGGATTTCACCTTACCCAGTTAGGTCATGTTAAGGATTTAGCAACCGCAATGGCCGCGGTTTTAGGGAATCAAAAAGCCATTGGTCAGGTGTATAATATCTCAGGAGAACGTTATGTTACCTTCGATGGTTTAGCCAAAGCTTGCGCTATTGCTGCGGGGAAATCCTTAGATTCATTTAAACTAATTCATTATGATCCTAAACAGTTTGATTTTGGCAAACGGAAAGCATTTCCCATGCGAGTCCAACACTTTTTTGCTGATGTGCATAAAGCCATACAGGATTTAAACTGGAAACCCGAATTTGATTTAATTTCTGGTTTAAAAGATTCTTTTGAAAATGATTATTTACCCAGAGGATTAGATCAAACAGAAGTTGATTTTTCAACGGATGATGAAATTATCGCAAGTCATTAATTGGGTTTATTAATACCGCGATTCTTTACCTATTCCCCACCGATATCAAGGATTGCTGAAAACCCCTGATAATAACCTCAATTATATCCCCCTAAACTACCGTTAAAAAGGCGGATTAGGGGGATATATTCCCAATTGCCGATTCCCTGCTATAAAATAAACCTAGGCGTGATTCAGCGCTTAATATTAGCAATCATAATCGGGGATATGCTGGGAACCACACTAGGCGGACGCTACCACATTTTGCAATCCTTGGGGGGTGGAGGATTTGCACGCACCTACTTGGCGGAAGATCGTCAACTTCCCGATCGCCATCAATGTGTGGTTAAACAACTCAAACCCCACACCACAAACCCCACAACATTACAAATTGCCCGGCGTTTATTTGAAACAGAAGCGCAAGTTTTATATCGTTTAGGACATCACGAACAAATTCCCCAGTTATTCGCTTTTTTTGAAGAAGATCAAGAATTTTATCTAGTTCAAGAATTTATTGAAGGTCATGATTTAACTCAAGAATTAATCCCTAATTTCTCTGTTTCCCCGACCCTGCCGCCTCCTGATCCTTCCATTCATTCGAGTTTGACTCAAGTTCTCCCGAATACGTCTAAAGGCGGTTTAAATGAATCGGAAACGATTATCTTATTACAGGATATTTTAAAAATATTAGATTTTGTCCATCAGCAAAATGTTATTCACCGGGATATTAGTCCTAAAAATATAATTCGACGCAAAAAAGATCATCAATTAGTTTTAATTGATTTTGGAGCGGTGAAACAGATTACAACCCAAATGTTAAATGCTCCAGGCCAGAGTGGTTTGAGTGTGGGGATTGGAACACCCGGTTATATGCCCGGTGAACAAGCTCGGGGAAATCCTAAACCCAGTAGTGATATTTATGCGGTGGGAATGATCGGGATTCAAGCATTAACTGGAATTACGCCGCATCAGTTACAAATTGATCCCGATACGGAGGAAATTATTTGGCAAAATCAAGGGAGTGTGAGTCCAGAATTTGCTGAAGTTTTAAATAAAATGATCCGGTATGATTTTCGAGAACGATATGGGTCAGCCAGGGAAGCATTAGAAGCTATAAAAAGTTTAAATAAACCCAATATAGCAACGGTTCCAGCTTTTAACTATTGGCTTAATCCTTTAAAAATTCAGCCCAAAAAAACAAAAATTTATTTGACTATAATGGCAACGTTGGGATTAATAGGATTGGGGACGGGAACCGGACTTTATTTATGGTCTTCTCTGAAATCTTCTAATGCAATAGAACTCTATAACCAAGGAAATACTTTATCTCAATTAAACCGTTATCCAGAGGCTTTAAGACGTTATGATCAGGCCCTAGATTTAAACCCAACTTATAAAGAAGTCTGGAATAATAAAGCTAAAATTTTATATAAATTAGAAGAATATTCCCAAGCTCAGGAAGCCTATGATAAAGCGATTCAAATTGATCCGAATTATACTGAATCTTGGATCGGTCGAGGAAAAGTTATGACTGCTTTGGGAAAGTATGCGGATGCTTTAACAGCTTTTGAACAGGCGATTGAACAAAATCCAGATGAGGTGGAAGCTTGGCTAGGAAAAGGCGATGTTTTAGTTAACTTAAAACGCTATGAAGAAGCAATTCAATCTTATCAAGTGGTTTTAGAGCAGCTTCCTGATTCCTTTGAAGCCTTATCTAAAACGGGAAAAACCTATCATGATTTAGAAGATTATAAAAATGCTTTTAAATTTTATGATCAAGCGGTTAAAGTTAAACCGAATGATCCGAATGCGTGGTATCACCGAGGGAATGCTTTAATGCAACTTAAACGCTATGAAGAAGCGACAGATTCCTACGATAAGGCGGTGCGTTTTAATCCTAATTTTTCCGCCGCTTGGTATAGTCACGGTCAGGGATTATTAAAACAAGATAGGACAAAAGAAGCTGTTGAATCGTTTGAAAAAGCGGTTAATCTTCAACCCAATGATTATCAATCTTGGTATAATTTAGGATGGTCATTGCATCAACTTAAACGCTATGAAGAAGCAATTTCCGCCTATGATGAAGCCTTAAAAATTAAACACAATGATCATTATTTAGCTTGGTATAATCGAGGGAATGCTTTATATAATTTAGGGGATTATCAAGGGGCGATCGCTTCCTATGATCAGGCAACTATTCAACAAATTGATCATGAAGAATCTTGGTACAGTCGGGGTAATGCTTTAGCGAATTTAAAGCAATATCCCGAAGCTATTTCTTCATATCAAAAAGCCTTAGAATATAGTCCAGATTATCCAGCCGCAAAGGAAGCGAAAGAAAAGATAGAACAACAAATTGAAGTCTTAAATAACCCAACAGATTCTACGAACCCGTAGGATTTTAGACCTTCTTTAATCGAATTGCCAATCCACTCGCTCGGCGTGACCCCAAAATGCTTCTAATTTATAGAAATCTCGACCTTCGGGCAACAAAATATGGACAATGACATCACCATAATCCATTAAAACCCAGTTACCCTCGTTTTGGCCTTCGACTCTCAGGGGCAACCGTTCTAATTCCATTTCTACTTGGTTTGAAATTGCCAGAGAAATTGCCCGGAGTTGAGCTTGGGAAAAACCCGTTACAATCACAAAATAATCAGCTAGATAAGATACCTCCGACACGCGCAGTACCATAACATTATCCGCCTTCCGGTCATCTGCTGCTCGGGCGGCGACTAGGGCGGTTTCCCGGCTGGTATGCTCATCAACATTGGCGCCAGATATCATTTGCTCAACAGCGTATTGGGTTTGGGCGTTATCAACCATTCAGTTTTTTTATTCCTCGTATGGAATCAAGGTTAACAATCAAATTTACATCTAGTGATCATTTTAATCATTATTTTCGATTTTGGAGGCTGAAGTTAAAGACAAAATCGGCTATTCCTGGCTTAACACCTGTTTAAATAACCGTTCATACTGGTCTAAGGCCTGTTCAATGCCATAATGTTCTTCTGCATATTTTCGCCCGGATTGACCCAAGGCGTCTAATTGTGCGGGATTTTTGTGAAGATCAGTAATCGCCTGGGCTAAACTCTGGGCATCCTCGGGCGGTACCACAATTCCCCCGCCACTTTTAAGAATCACATCTTTAGCGGTTCCCGTATCAGGAACAGAACCAATAATAGCACAACCACTAGCTAATAAAACCGGGATTTTTGACGGTAAATTAAAAGCTGTCACCTGGCGTTTTTGCACCACTAATCCCACATCAGCCGCCGCTAACATCTCCGGTAATTTTTCTCGGGGTTCTAGGGGAATTAATATAACATTCTCCGCTTGATGTTCCTGACAGACCTTTTCTAAATTCTGTAACGCCTCCTGTTCCCCGGCAATAATAAAAGAGATTTCAGGAATAGGCTCTAATAATTTTGCCGCTTTAATGACTGTTTCTAAACCTTGAGTTAAAGCAATATTTCCAGAATAGAGAACCACAAACTTATTCTCAAGTTGATACTTAATCCTAAAAGAATTATTGGTTTTTGATAAAGGTTTAATAAAATTAGTATCTACCCAATTGGGAATATAAACAATTTTATCTTTTGGTATCCCGAGTTCGACTAATTTATTAACAAAACCATCCGCAATCACACTAATCCGATTTACCTTTTCATAAGTCAACTGTTCCACAAATTTAGCCGTTTTAATCACAATACCATTGGGGTTCACCAATTTCACCCGCAGGGCAGCTTCTGACACAATATCCTGAATATTCAAGATCACCGGACAACGGCGCGCCCCGGCATAAAGACCCACCGGAATACTGACCAATAAAGGCGGAACCGTGGCAAAAATCAGATCAGGACGCCAACCATTAAACGCTTGAACCAAGCTCGTGGCTATAAAACTACTATCAAGCAGGAGACGATCCAATAATCCCGGTTTCGGGCCACGCACCCAAATATAGCTACGCTGAATCACTACCCCATTCCGTTCTTCCGTGAGATACAACTTATTTTGGTATCCCGGATAAATCCGACGTTCGGGATAATTGGGCATTCCCGTCACCACCCGCACTTCATGGCCCCGCCTCACCAGACCCTCGGCGAGTTCGGTCATCAAAGGAGCAATACCAATGGGTTCAGGATGGTAGTTATAAGAGTAAATTAGTATACGCATACGGTGATTGTTTATCAGTTATCAGTCGTCAGCAGAGAAGTGCCAATAGCCTTTGGCATCGCGCACGCCCGGGCACGTCTGTATCATTCATCAGTTATTAGTTATAGCAGTCCCGTGCATGGCGGTGTTTGACTTATACTGATTCAGCCAACCTGACGGCGCAGTTTTTTCCCCTGGTATTCCCTCTAGCCTGCTATATCAATTATCAGTTGTTAGTTGTTAGGTTTGAGTCCCAATAACATCTCCACTTCAACCTCTGCATTATCGGGAAAACTGGCGCTGATCCCCACACCCCGAATTGAATTGAGTAGGATCATTTTATTCGGTTGAAGGGCGATCGCCGGCGACGCTAACAAATATCCCATAGCCCAAGATGTCATTTTTTCAATATCTAAATAGACATAACTATGGTGGGAACTAGGTAGGGATTTGCTAATCTCTTGAAACCGTTGGCTTTGATTCAAGGGGTCGGTGGGGTTCTGAGTTATCGCTTCCACCACTGGCCCGCCAAAGGCAACAAACATGATATTGGGACTTAACCATCCATGTCCAAATAAAGTACCCTGTTTGGGATCATTCCATTCCGTTACCTCAATTCCAGCTAAACTCCGTTGTTCAATATTAATCGGAGGATTACCCCGGGCAACCAGAGTATTGAGTTTATTTAACATTATTTCTGCGGCCGGGCGATCGCTAGTTTCAATTAATACCACTCCCCCCAACCCCAAGGAGGCTAATACCCCTTTTTCAGAAGCGATCGCAGCCAAAGCAAATTCCCCATCCATCCAGCCAAACACCTCCGTATCGGCGTCCAAATTAATCGCTTGCAGTGCCAAACGAATTTGACTAATTATCTTCTTCAAATCCCCGTTATTTTCGCCCAAACTTAAAAACTCTAACCAAATTTGATGTAGATCATGGCTATTAACCAGGGCTAGGGTTTCACTGGGGAAGCGATTCATCATTTTCCCAAATGCGGGCGTCGGCGGGGACACCTGGCCATCGGGACGGAACTGAGCGCTTGCTTTTAACCGAATCCCATCCGCTTCTACGCCCATCCCAATCACCATCGATTGAATTGGTTTGACCGAAGATAGGGATTTACTAGATAAACCCGGAACTTCTGACCAAGTGCTACCGAGATCCGTCGTCAACCGATCATAATCCGCAATAAACACCGTCATCAAGGGTTCCGAGAGATTGACACTTTTCAAGAACAGGTCAGATTTTCCCGCTAAACTGACCAAGGAAGGGGAACCCATGAAGGTGTCGATCGCCCGTTTCACGGTGTCAGGACTGACCGCGATTACCAGATGATCGTTGATAACCGCCACGTTATATTGTTTTCCCGTTTTTTCGGTATAACTCGATAGACTCACCCCGCGATATTGACTCTGTTGGGATTTAATCTCCGGTGAGGTCTGTAATTTTTGGGCAAAATGCCAAGCTTTCAATTTATTTTTAATTCCCACAACCATCAACAGTTGGGGTTCCGAACCTAGTTTTCCCCCATCGGGAGGCAATAAAGCCACCATCACCCCCCCGATCCAAGGTTGAACATCCCGATTAAAATTAATTGGGGTTTGAGCTAAACTCTGTTCTTGAAAAATTTTGATTCCCCGACTCACTAACGCTTGAGCTTCCGGTGTGCCGAAATTTTGTAATTCTGATAAAACATGAGGCGTTGCCGACACATAAGTGGCCATCATCGCTTCATCCGGTATCAGTTTGCCACTTTCTAAGGGACTATAGGCTTTGTACCGCTCAGTTTTTAAGTAAAGGGCTGCGGCGACACTCCCACAGACAGTCAGCGCCACCACAGCCAAAAGCAGCTTAGATTTTTTTCGGGTCAGCATGATGATTTTTAGGCGGGGGTTGGGATAATCACCCAGGGTTTCGGTTAATTTGATCTATCTTAACGTCGTGAGAGGACTCCCGCCGAGCGCGTTAGCTTGGCGGTGAGATGAATCACGACCAAAGAAAACATGAGCGATAGCGAATTCGATTTAATTTTCTGGAGTTGATTGTTGCTCAACATATTTTTTTAACTGTTCATTTGAGCATTAAATGTTATCTTAAAAGAAGATGATAAAGATGTAGCGACAATGTTAAACGTTCTCAAGGTAAGACTGTATCCAAATAAAGAACAAGAAGTAGCTTTAGTTAAAAGTTTTGGCTGCTGTCGTTTTGTTTGGAATTATTACCTAGAGAAGACTAACAACCAGTATAAAGAAACAGGAAAAGGGTTGAATTATTGCGAGATGGCAAAAGATTTAACCCAGCTTAAAAAGCTTCCTGATTACTTGTTTCTACAGGATGCTACTGCTACTACATTACAGCAATCATTAAAAAATTTGGAATCGGCTTTTAAAAACTTTTTTCAGAAAAGAGCCAGATTTCCTAAATTCAAAAGTAAGTATAAAAAACAATCAATTCGTTATCCCGAAAGTTGTTCAATCAAAGGGAACGGCGTAAAACTTCCCAAATTGGGGATTGTTAAAGCCAGAATCCCAAAAACAATTAGCAGCAGAATTAAATCTGTTACCGTGTCTAAGGCAAGTACAGATAAATATTTTGCTGCTATTTTGTTTGAAACCGATGATTTAACCCTTGATAAAAACGGGAAAATCTCAGGGATTGATTTGGGGTTAACGAGTTTAGTGACAGTGTTTGATGGTGAAACTTACAGGAAAGTTGATCCGATTAAACCCACTAGAAAATACGCCAAGCGATTAAAAAGGAGGCAACAATCATTATCTCGAAAAACGAAAGGTTCTAATAACCGTAAAAAGCAAGTTAAAAGAGTCGCTAAGGTTCATGAGAAGATAGCAAATATTAGGCAAGACTTCCTCCATAAAGTCTCCAGAGAGTTAGTTGATGAGAACCAAGTCATTGTAGTGGAAAACCTTTGTATTAAAGGATTAGCTCGTACCAAATTGGCAAAATCCGTGTTGGATGCTGGATTTGGGATGTTGCTCAATTTCCTGGGCTACAAACTCGAAAGAGAAGGTGGGAAGTTGATTGAAGTTGACAGATTTTTCCCGAGCACAAAACTCTGTAATTGCTGCAAATTTAAAAACAATTCATTGAATTTAAGTATTCGTGAATGGGTTTGTCCGAATTGCCAAATCTACCACGATAGAGATGAGAATGCAGCAAAAAACATCAGGGAAGAAGGGATAAGAATATTGTCAACAAATACTGTGGGACACACAGGAATCGAAGCTTGTGGAGAGGATGTAAGACTCGTTGGTCTTTGCACTAAAAAGCATTCTTCTGTGAAACAAGAATCCCCCGTCGAGCGCGTGAGCTTGACGGGGGAGTGTCAAGTTAGCTTGTTACCCTATCGGGGAAGGGAGCGAAGATTTGTTAATCTAAGGAAAAAGGTGCGAGCATTCAGCCATTACGAGTTATTTCAATGAAAGTAGCAGTTACAGGAGCCACAGGTTTTGTCGGTAGTCGTTTAGTAGAGCGACTCCAACGGTCAGGACATTCGGTATTAATTCTCACCCGTCATCCAGAAAGGGCGAAACGAGTGTTTCCCAGTTCTGTCTATTCCCAGTTAGAAATTGTTGGTTACACTCCCACAAAATCCGGGGCTTGGCAACAGGCAATTTCGGGATGTGATGGGGTGGTGAATTTAGCCGGGGCGGGAATTGCCGATGAAAGATGGACACCGCAACGCAAACACGAAATTTTAGAAAGTCGGGCTACGGCTACCCAGAAATTAGTTGAAGCGATCGCTTTAGCTAATTCTAAACCTAGTGTCCTGGTTAGTGCTTCGGCCGTCGGATATTACGGAACCAGCGAAACCGCCCTATTTGATGAACATAGCCCCTCTGGACAGGATTTTCTAGCCAAGGTTTGTCTTGCTTGGGAAACCGCCGCCCAACAGGTCAAGGAAGGGGGAACTCGTTTAGTTATTTTAAGATTGGGGATTGTTTTAGCCATGGGGGGAGCTTTAGGAAAAATGCTGACTCCCTTTAAACTGTTTGCTGGCGGGCCATTGGGTTCAGGAGAACAATGGTTTTCTTGGATTCATCGAGAGGATTTAGTCGATTTAATCCTATTAAGTTTAACTAATTCCCAAATCGAAGGAGTTCTCAATGCCACGGCTCCTAACCCGGTTAGAATGGGGCAGTTATGTCATACTTTAGGGGAAGTTTTGAATCGTCCCTCCTGGCTTCCGGTTCCTGATTTTGCCCTAGAAATGTTATTAGGGGATGCGGCCCAAGTTATTCTCCAAGGTCAACAAGTTCTGCCCAAACGTACCCTATCCTACAATTTTAATTATCAATATCCAAAAGTTAAACCTGCCCTAGAAGATATTTTATCCTCTTCATAAATTGGGTATTTTTTTAACCGTTGTTGGGATGAGTGTCCACGAAGATTTGGGCTAAAGCCCAACAACGAATTTTTTTAATTATTACCCATTCGTAATTCGTAATTCCCCCCAACCTATTAATAATGGATCATTTTAATCAAGCTCGTTCTAGTTTAAAACAAACTTTATCCCGTTATCAGCATTTACAACGGGGGCGAAGGAGTTCCCATCCTGAATTACAAGCGACCTTACAAAAACAGTTAGAAATTTTATCAACTAACTTAGAAAAGCTAGAACAGGCAATTATTAGAATTGCGGTCTTTGGTTTAGTTAGTCGGGGAAAATCGGCGGTTTTAAATGCCTTATTAGGGGAAAAAATCCTCCAAACCGGGCCGTTAAATGGGGTGACTCAATGGCCCCGTTCTATTCGTTGGAGTGTGCCCTTATCTCAGATTGAAGAACCCAATCGAATTGATAATATTGACGAATCAAATCCGATTCAAGTTGAGTTAATTGACACCCCGGGATTAGATGAAGTCGCCGGACAGTTACGGGGAGAGATGGCAAAGGAAGTCACCCGACAAGCGGATTTAATTTTATTTGTGGTAGCGGGGGATTTAACTAGAACTGAATATGAGGCTTTATTAGAATTACAAAATGCTCATAAACCGTTAATTATTGTTTTCAATAAAATTGATTTATATACAGAAACAGAACAGGAAAAAATCTATCAAAATTTGCTAAAATTGGCTAAAATCACAGATGTTCCCCCGGTTGAATATTCCCATAACTCCCAACCCTTTGAAATTGTCAAGGTATCAGCAGAACCCGCACCCATCCAACTTAGAATTGAATGGCCGGATGGTCGAATAACTTATGAGTGGGAATCTCCAGTATCGCAAATTGATGAATTAAAACAGATTATTTTAAAGCTATTAAATCGAGAAGGACGCTCACTTTTAGCTTTAAATGCTTTAGTTCAAGGGAGAGAAGCCGAACGAATAATTGCCCGTCAAAGTATTGAATTACAAGCGGCGGAAGCAGAGGAATTAATCTGGAAATTTACCCGATATAAAGCTCTAGCGGTAGCCTTAAATCCGATTGCGATTTTAGATGTTTTGGGTGCAACGATTAGCGATTTAATTTTAATTCGGTCTTTAGCCCGTTTATATGGTTTACCCATGACCAGTTATCAAGCGGGGAAATTATGGCAAAAAATTCTATTAAGTTCGGGAGGGTTACTATTAACTGAAATGGGTAGTGGTTGGATATTGGGATTTGGTAAAAGTGCCGCCGGGTTAGCAACAGATTTGGTTAATTATGCCGGAATTGCCATTACTCAAGCCTCAATTTCTGCCTATCTAACCTATACCGTTGGTCAGGCGGCACAAGTCTATTTAGAAAAAGGCTGTAGTTGGGGTGAACAGGGGATTGATACCGCGATTCAAGAGATTTTAAATCAAGTTAACCGAGATAGTTTTATTACGCGATTAAAGTCGGAAATTGATCGGAGTTCCTAATTTAATTTTTTGGCGGCAGATTCAGCAGAATTAGGATCTTTTGTCGGAAAGGTGATAAAATTACCAAATCCCCCCAAGGTTTGATATTTATATCCGGCTATTTCGGTTGTATAAACACTAAATAAAATCGCATTTTGTCGGGTTGTGGATTTATCTACTGTGTCTTTAATTAGGTGACGTTGGTTGACTATTAAGGTATTACAAGTATTAACTAATGCACTAGAAAATCCTTTTAAAAATTCCGGGACTTGGGATTCTTTACAGATGGATTTTTTAATTTCGGATGATAATTGGTCGGAAGCATAATTAATATATTCTTCTCGCTGGGGATTGGTAAACGCCATGGTTCCCGCTAAAATAGTCAGTAGGATCACACCTTTCCCCAGATAACCCGAAGAGGATTGAGATGGAACGTAATCAAGTCTCGCCATGGCATTTCCTAAAAATAACAGACTATCTTGATTATATCTTTCCAGGGTTCCTCTGTCGCTTCAGGATTTCGCTAGAAGCAGAAAAAGCAGGTTTTGGAGTCACCGCTTGGAATTGCGAGTCTAAGGTAACAAAATAGAGTTCTACATCCAAACTCGGATACCGCTCACGAATCTTGGTATAGGCTTGGTTTAAATAATCAACATGGGCTTGATATTCCCGTTCGGGATTTTCATGTAGGTTAGGGTCAATTAAACTCGCATAAGCTCCACAATCTTGATGATCTAAAATGATCACTTTTTCAATGTCATGGAGTTTATAGGATAACTCTAATTGATCCCAAAAAACCGTGGCTTCGGCCTCATGGGGAAAACCAGCAATGGCTAGGGAAGCCCCGGCTAGGGCTGTCCAGTCATATTGTTGGGGTAAAATATTAGACAGAAATTGCTGTTCGGCGTTCATAAACCGAAAATCAATACAACTTAAGACTAAAGCCTTGGCGTGGTGATTTGCAGATAGAGCGGGTTTAGCAAATTCTAACAGAGGAATAGAAACAATAGTTGTTAATAGCGATCGCATAAACCAACGACGACTCAACAAATGGGAACAATTCCCCGGACAGCCACATTTTTGAATTCCCTGAAAATTATGGTTCATGTTTGAAATTCCAACTCTTTTTGTTTAACAGGTTCTTGCAAGGAGCGAATGGCTGCATCAGTGGTTTCAAAACAGTTATTTTGACCAATTTTCTCCAACAAACCACTCCGTTCTAAACGTTGCTGAACTTGAGGTTGTAGACCACTTAAAATCAAACGACAACCCCGACGTTTTAGGTCTTGATAGATGTCTTCGAGAGCCACTAACGCCGTTGTATCAATATTAGGAACAAACCGCAGTCGCAAAATTAAATACTTGACTTGAGGTTCTTCCCTTAAGAAGGTAGCAAATCGTTCTGCTGCACCAAAAAATAGAGGGCCATCCACCCGATAAACGGCAATTTCTTTAGTTAATTCCAGAGGAATACCAGGAGGAAAGGCTTCTTCTTGAGGAACTTTAGCCATTTCAAGTTCACTCATCCGCTTGATAAATAAAACACTAGCAGCAATTAAACCCACTTCCACAGCCAGAATTAAATCAAAGCCAATGGTAATCGTCCAAGTCAGTAACATCACGCCAAAATCAGCGTAATCTGCCCTGAACAGCAAACCAATGGTTTCCCATTCAATCATTCTGACACTGGTGACCATCAGAATGCCCGCTAAGGCAGCTAGGGGAATTTGAGCCGCTAGAGGCGCGAATATCACCACAATTAGGGCTAGGGCCACACCGTGAATTACTCCCGAAAGGCGGGTTTTACCCCCAGAGCGGACGTTAACAGCAGTGCGGGCGATGGCCCCCGTCGCCGGAATTCCCCCAAAAAAGGGAACAATTATATTGGCCAATCCTTGACCAATCAGTTCTCGGTTGCTATTGTGTTTATCGCTAACGGTCATCCCATCGGCTACCACGGCTGACAGTAAGGATTCAATACTTCCTAATGCTGCTAATGCTAAGGCGGGATTAATTAATTCTCGGAGTAAACCCCAATCTTGCCAATGGGGAATACCATGGGGAAGGGGTAGAGATTGGGGAATTTCGCCAATCATCTGAATATTTAGGTGAAAATAGGCCGTTAATCCAGTTGCTAATACTAATCCTACCAAAGAACCGGGAATCAGACGGGTGATTTTGACCCAAAATATTTTGGTGAAAATCACAACACTGGCAATACTAACCGTTGCCCAATTAATATTTTCTAAATGGCTAAAAGTTTGTAATAGACCGGGAAAAAAGTGTTCACTCCGAGGTAAATCTAGGCCGAAAAAATTATTCAGTTGACTACAAAAAATAATCACCGCAATCCCATTTGTAAAGCCACTGGTGACGGGATAGGGAATAAATTTCACCATTTGGCCTAATTTAGTCACTCCCAAAGCCACCTGAATGATTCCGGCCATGACTCCTGCTATCCAAACTTTCTCAATCCCGTATTTACCGACAATTCCAATTAAAATTACGGCCATGGCTCCGGTAGGCCCGGTAATTTGTACCTGTGACCCCCCACAGATAGCCGCGACAATCCCGGCGATAATGGCGGTATAAAGTCCCGCTTTGGGTTCGACTCCACTGGCTACCGCAAAGGCTAGGGCCAGGGGTAAGGCGACAATCGCGGCGGTAATTCCTCCGGTTAAATCACCTCGCCAAGAGCTAAAAATATTACCTAAGCCCAAGTTGGGTTTAACGACTTCTTCTATCATGGCTGTAGTAGTGTTGTGATAGTCATTTATGATCTTCTGAATTTGGATGTTCGAGATTTTCTAAGACATCACGCACTTCTACGAGATGGTTATTAAAAACTTCTAGGGCGGCATCGAGAACTTGAAAAATCGCCGGGTCACGGATGCAGTAGAAGATATAGTTTCCTTGGCGTCGGGCTTTGACTAGATTATAGCGACGCAGAATTGCTAACTGCTGAGAAACTGAAGATGCCTCAACTTCAATCCATTGGGCGATATCGTTAACGCTTTTTTCCCCAACACGCAAGGTGTCTAAAATCTGTATCCGCAGAGGGTTAGACAGCACTTTGAAGAAATCGGCTTTGAAGTAACTGGGCTGAAATGTCATTTCATTGGGTTTGTATCTGAGTATCTTCAAATATCTTCAGATACTTTATCACAAAAAATGTCAGCAGCAACCCGCGCTCTTGAGGATAATACGACGAGAGACAGAGGACAACCTCTTAAAGTCCCCCAATTTTGGGGGATTTAGGGGGCAAATACACTATACATTTCAAGCCATCTAGCCCCCTAGCCCCCAAATTGGGGGGAAAATAAATAATTAGGACTTTTTAGGCTGATTGCTATGATCATTGGTATGCGATCGCCTACTTTTGACACGCTATATGTAGCCTGCTTGCGTAAGTCCTGTTTTTTTCATTTATAAACTTTGAGTTTTGAATTGTGAGGCTTGAATAATTTTGATTAATCCCATTAAACACAAACAGCTAGTGATTAAAGCCAGGGGACTCAAAGAAGCACTATCTAGGATAATAAATACACCTAAACCAATTAAAATAAAGGGAACAAAATGATTTCCATAGCGAGCGAGTAAATTGGAGATATCCCGTTGACAAGTGAGTTTATAAGTCATATAACACCAAATTCCAACAAGTAACAAAAAGACTGATATAATAATCAGTAAACTAGAAATACCCGTAGAAGCAAATAAGGGCATATAGATGCTGATATTATCGCTCCCATTGGCAATCGTAATCGCTGCGACACTATAAGCTGGAGGAGAAATAAACCTAGCTAAACCAGAAGTCGGGGAAATTTTTGTTTCTAATTCTGACTCATAAGATGAATCATCATCAGGATTTAGTAACCGATTAAGTCCCATCGTAATGGGAACTAAACCCAAAAGTCCCATCCATTCCAAGGGTAACATTAAACCCCCTAAAAAACCCACCAAACTCGCGATAATTAAAGTACAAAAACCCAGATACTGACCGATGACAATATGGCGACGACGAAAGCTGGTATTAACTTGAGAAAACAACAGGGTGAGGATAACTAAATCATCCAAATTTGTAGCAGTAAAAGCTGTAATACCAGTAAAAATAGCCGTAAAAATATCATTCATTTTTATATCGCCTTAATCCTTAGAATATTCCATCTGTAAGGTCTTGTTTCAATTGGGGTTTTCCCAATAATTTTTAATTTACCGCGATTAACAGATAGAAACAAATATTCTTTGTTTTCAAAATGATAAATAAAATTAATCAATTTATTTTAAGGCTGGACAGGATAATTTACGGGTATCGGTTGCGACTCAATAACCCTGTTTTCTGTGTCGGGCGATATCTAATTAAACTTGTACATAAGTGGTGATTTAAAGAATAGGTTTAGGGAAATTTTTTAGACGATTCAGGATAATTTTTAATTCAAATCGTTTGTAATATTATGAAATAGCCAATACTCCTGATATTCTAATAGAATAAATTCCATAGCTTCTTCAAATTTTATCTCTAAATCATAATTTTGAATATCTAGGATCATTTGATAAAATAACTCAAACAAAACTCTATGATCCTGATTCCAAACCATCAGTTTTCCATTTTTAGAATGTTGAAGTTTTTCTAGCTCAAATAGGCTTTTCTGACCACTGATGGGATAATCGGTTTGATCTCGACAGAGAATAAATTTAAAATTAGGTTTCAAAACCAATAATTCATTCCAGTTTTTCATTCTATGGAAAAAGGGTGCTCCACCTAAATGCAAAAATCCCACAACAAAACTATGGGTTTTAGTTTGAATAACTAAATGTTCGGGAATTACCCGTTTTCCTAAGTGTAAAACATCAAAACTCAATGGAGAAATCACTAACATTAAGGCTTCCAAAATTGTTATTAATTTCCCTAAATCGTCACTGTCGGTCAGGATTTTAGGCTTGGATAAACTCGCTTCTAAACAAATTCGTTGCGCCTTTAAATAATTTTTGAGTTCACGTTTAGCTGCGGAATCAAAAGAGGGGACAAACCCGAATAATTCCCCATTAAATATTTCTAAATTTGGCTGATTTTTGTCTTCTAAAACCTTAAAAATTTGTGTCATTCCCTGTTTCATTTGTTCCAGTTCAATTTCTAACTGTTTTAACCGTCTTTCCATCTCACCTTCATCGGTTTGTAATACGGGAATCAGTTGATGTTTTGGGAGAGGAATTCCATCGACTTTATAGCGGTAATAATCCGCCGCCACATTGAGGACTGTCCGAATAGAAATATGATTTAAAATCGCAGTAATTTCATCCACTTCAAATAAATCATCCAGAGTGACATCTAAACCTTGTAATTTTAAATTTAATAACTGTTTTAACTCTTGATTGGAAGGACGGTTAAGCAAGACTTGGGACTGGGATACCCGATCAATAATTGACCCGTCAAAAACCTGTTTAAATTGTTGCCAGCGATCGGGAAATAGGTTTAAAATAATTAAACTATTGGGAACATGGGTAAAAATCTCTTTAATTGCAGTTCCAAAACAGTTTAATAACCGTTCATTGTGTTTTAATCCTAATCCTTCTAACTGGTCAAAAACAATGATTAAAGGTTCATCTAAGAGGGATAAACACCCCAAAACCTTTAACGCCTCTAAAGACGCTTCCTCCCGACTCAATTCATCTTCCCAAGAGGGCAAACCCACCCGGTCTAATTCTTCTTGGGGGAGATTATTCATTGCTAACCATTGGGTAATAATTTGACGGCGATTAAAGTCCGTATAGCCACAAAATTTCACAATTCCCTGTAAAAATTTAGGGGCGTAACCCGCGGCGGAAAAGTTATTATTCCACCACTCCAAAGCCCGTTTTTCAATATGTTGCCAAAACTCCCGTTTTGTTTTGGTTTCCGCCTGGGATAAGTCGGTAAATAGCTTTAAATTTCCCCCTTGAATCAGTTGTAATATCTTTTCATCTCTTTGGGTTTTTGAGGTAAAATAGTTATCAGTAGATTTAATAATTTCGGCAAAACTATTCGCTAATAAATACTCAAGCTGAGTATGAATACTATTCGGAACAATTTGGATTAAGGATTCTAAAATTCGACTATAGGTATGGAATAAAACCGTATCCGGGTTATTGGGTTGACGGATAAATAATAATCTATTTTTGGCTAATAAATCCTTGGCTAATCGCATCATTAAATGGGTTTTTCCCGACCCGGGTTCCCCAATCACAATCGCCCCTTTTGTTTGATGATTAAAGTCTAATTTAATATCGCCTAAAATAGCTTTTAAGCGATCGCATTCCTCCGCAAAAATCCCTCGAAAATCCGGGTGATCCTGAAAGGGAGTATCAACCCGACTGGTGCCAAAAGGGTTGGGTTGGGTTTTTAATTCTTTTTTGAGAAATTCATTGACAATATGTTTATAAAGTTGATAGGTAAATAACGCATCATATTTAGCTCGATGGGCAGAATCTTTGATAAAAAATTGACCCTCTAATTTCAGTCTCAGATGTTTACTTAAAGCCTCTAAAGAATGACTATTTAATTGGGGTAAATAGCGTTGAGCTAGTTCAAAACTACACTGAAAATCTAATTGAGGAGCAGAGATTCCCGCGGCTTTAAACGTATTTCTTAATACTTCAATATCATGTTGAGCATAATGACAAATAATGACTTGAGATTGGGCAATTTCCAGAAATTCTGTTAAAATTACTTTCAAGGGTTTAGTTAGATGGGCAATTTTAGGACTTTGGGGATGATTTTCCACAAAGGCTTCATACATTAATTCTCCTTGATCATTGACAATTGCTAATTCTCTTAAAATTGGTTGTCCTTCCGTATCAATAACAATAAAGTTTTTTGTAGTTTTCATAGTAATTCATCACAATAAATAGTCGGTACACAGAGAAGCACATGATCGAAATCACAAGATTTGCTTGATTTCCCTCACTCCCTTCTTTGTTCATTGTCACTCAAATTGAACGTTATTATCACAGAATTTTAGAGATAAGCGTCCCTGATTTAACCGCGAAAATACGGAATAATTAAATTATTGAGTTGATCTCTATTCTTTCCACCGTTAAGGATTTGGAGGGTGATTATGAAAGTTTATCCCAAACCACTGCGCTCAAACCCCTACAATAGTTACCGCGACCCTAAAACCGGACGCTGGTTAGTTGTCAAACCCCTGGAGAATTCGGCTAAAATGGATTAAGTGTAACGTTTTGTAAATCCGTGAGTTCAACTAACCGACGGACTACTAAAACGAACTTAACCCTTTAGACGGCCAATTCCTGTGACCCCAAAACGAATTTTAATCTGGTATCGAAACGATTTACGACTTCATGACCATCAACCCTTATCCTCAGCATTAAACACGCAAGCACAGATTATTCCTGTGTATTGTTTTGACCCCAGACAGTTTAAAAAAACCTCCTATGGATTCCCCAAAACCGGAGCTTTTCGCACTCAATTTTTATTAGAAAGTGTTACAGATTTACGTCAATCTTTCAGAAAGTTAGGAAGTGATTTAATCATCCGTGAAGGGAAGCCAGAAATAGTTATTTCTGAATTAGTTAAAATCCTAAATATTGATGCGGTCTATTATTATCAAGAAGCCACTTCCGAAGAATTAACCGTAGAACAAAATTTAAAAACTGCCTTAGCTGCTTTAGGAGTTGTTGTTAAATCCTACTGGGGTGCAACCCTTTATTCTATCGCTGATTTACCTTTTTCTATTCCTCAACTTCCAGAAATTTTTACTCAATTTAGAAAGCAAGTTGAATCTAAATCAATTATCAATACTCCGTTTTCTTCCCCTCAACAATTACCCCCTTTACCCGAAATTGAATTAGGAGAATTACCCACAATTCAAGATTTGGGTTTAGAAATGCCTGTTTTTGATCATCGGGCGGTGATGGAATTTAAAGGCGGAGAAACCGCAGGATTAGACCGTTTAAAAGATTATATTTGGGAACAGGATTGTCTAAAAACCTATAAAGAAACCCGCAATGGAATGTTAGGGGCAAATTATTCTTCTAAGTTTTCCCCCTGGTTAGCTTTAGGCTGTTTATCTCCCCGACTAATTTATAATACAGTTCAAATTTATGAAAAAGAACGGATCAAAAATGATTCAACTTACTGGTTGATTTTTGAATTATTATGGCGAGATTATTTTAAATTTATTGCTTTAAAACATGGAAATAAAATATTTTATCCTCAAGGTCTACAAGGAATAGAAATTCCTTGGAAAGACAATCCCAAACAGTTTGAACAATGGCAACGGGGAATCACTGGTTTTCCCTTAGTTGATGCGAATATGCGAGAATTATTAACCACAGGATTTATGTCAAACCGAGGGCGGCAAAATGTAGCTAGTTTCCTGACTAAAAATTTAGGGATTAATTGGCAAAGGGGGGCAGAATGGTTTGAATCTTTGTTAATTGATTATGATGTTTGTAGTAATTGGGGTAACTGGAATTATACCGCGGGAGTGGGTAATGATGCCCGAGGATTCCGTTATTTTAATATTCTCAAACAATCGAAAGATTATGATCCGAATGGAGATTATGTTAAACACTGGCTCCCCGAATTAAGGGATTTACCGCCCTCAAAAGTTCATCAACCTGGGAAATTATTACCCGTTGAACAAAAACGCTTTGGGGTAATTTTAGGCGTTGATTATCCTCAACCCATGGTTGATTTAGAAAAATCTGTTCAAGCAAATCAATTGATTTATGAAGCTGCGGTGAGAATTTAAGATCTGTAGGGGTAATTCATGAATCACCCCTACTATAGTTTTATTCCTGATTCATTTGAGCATCTTTAACCGCAGCAAAAAATAGAAATATACCTAAAGGAATACTCAGGGCTAAAATCACACTGGTGGTTAAACCGCCCAGTTGGGGATCGCCTGACGAGAGTTCAAAGACCGAACCCACCGATGCGATCGCCGCCACACAAGATCCTAATAACAAAACCATACTTTTTGGAGTGCCGACCATCTGGAATTATCCTATATTATTTAACAGATTTAACCGCTTTAGGCGAGAATTTATGCTTGGTCAATTCTTCATTTAAAGCCAATTTATTCTCGACTCTATCGACAAACAAAACCCCCTGCAAATGATCCATTTCATGTTGAATGGCACGACATAATAATTCCGTCGCTTTCAGGGTGCGCGGTCTGCCATTTTCATCTTTAAAAGATACTTCTATCTCCTCCGGGCGAGTCACATCCATATAAACCCCCGGAATACTCAAACATCCCTCTTGAAATGGTGAAATTTCCGTACTGGATTTAATAATTGTTGGATTAATCAAGACTAAGGGAGGAGTGGCAGCGTTATCGGGTTCGCAGTCGATCACAATCACCTGTTTATTCACCGCCACTTGGGGGGCAGCTAAACCAATACCGTCCGCACTGTACATGGTTTGTAACATCTCCCGCACCAGTTGACGAATTTCGTCATCAATCCGCGCTACCCTTTTGGCAGGAGTTCTTAAGGCGCGATCGCCTAAAAAGTGAATCTCAAAGGGAGGTTTTTCTAACTTTTTCTTTTCAACTAAAACTTGTACGGTCATAGAAGGGTTACTCTGAACTTCTGAAACAATCTGGTGAACTCAGTCGAAAGATCGCCCCTCCGACTCGTTTTCAAAACCGTGAGGGGTGACTTTCATCTCCGACGGTTTCTTAAATTATACGGTGCTGATCACCCATAAAGAGCGATATCCTGGGACATTCTCACCTCCTTTTGATGTAGAAATGTTTTCAGCCAACATCCCTATGCTTTTGGTTGATGTTCTCCCCTAAATTGAGAATTTAACTCGCCATATAGTCATCAATATCTTTTTTACGTTTTCGCAATTTTGTTAAAGCTTCTCTTTCAATTTGTCGAACTCGCTCTCGACTAATATTCAAGCGATCGCCAATTTTAGCTAAGGTTAAACTTTGCCCATCTTCTAAACCAAATCGCAACGATAGCACCTGACGCTGTTGTTCGGTTAAATCAGCCATCATTACTTCTAAATCGGTGCGGAGGGAAGATTGCAAGGCAAAATCCTCGGGAGATGTTCCCGTATCTTCTAAAAGATCCCCTAACTCCGTATCTTGGTTATCGCCCACCCGCAAATCCAGGGACAGAGGCAGACGAGCCCGTTCTAAATATTCCCGAATTTGTCGCGGGGTAAGTTCTAATTCCACCGCCAATTCCGCCATGGTCGCGGCTCGCCCGAATTTTTGGGCCAATTGACGTTGGGCTTTTTTAATTTTGTTGAGTTTTTCGGTAATATGAATCGGCAGACGAATGGTACGGCCTTTTTCAGCGATCGCCCGGGTAATCGCCTGACGAATCCACCAATAGGCATAGGTGGAAAAACGATATCCTTTGGTGGGATCAAATTTTTCGACGCCACGCTGCATTCCAATGGTGCCTTCTTGGATCAAGTCCAGTAGGTCTACATTCCGTTTAATGTACTTTTTGGCAACGGACACCACCAAACGCAAGTTAGCCTCCACCATTTTGCGTTTCGCACTTTGGCCCTGTTCCATCACCCGCTCTAATTGCGCTTCCGATAGTCCCACTGCTTCCGCCCATTCTGCTGGGCTCGGCGCTCGACCTAAACTGGTGGCTAGATCTTCCCATTGATTTTGAACAGCATTCAAGTGTTGTACTTGTTTGCCATAGATAATTTCTTGCTCATGGGTGAGCAGGGGAACGCGACCAATTTCTCGTAGATAAGCGCGTACAGAGTCTGTGTCTGAGGTTTTAGCAAATTTCATGGCTCATCTCCGGCTGGATACCTTAACCTATAAAGGTTTGATACGTCAAGCCCCTACTCGAAGCGCGAAAAACGATATCTTTCGTGATCAAGTACGGACGGTTAGCCTAGGTGTTAGTACCTGGGGGTTTTTTCAATGTTTAAGCTCTATAACGCTAATTTGCCGTTACAGTCTTAACATAACTACATTATATGTTAAGAAGTTTAACATTTCTTAAAGTAACTGACTATCCCCCCTAGGAGCGGAATCTCCAAAGGCCAGACGCTATATTCCTAGGAGGGTAGCCTGTAACAGTTTTTTTGATTGCATCACACAAAACAAAATCTTCATGTTCCCTTAACAGTTGATATCGGTTGACAGGTTCCGTCCCAGAAGTCTATGCTCTAAGGTTTGGCAGTCTGCTGATTTTGTTTAAACTTCATTTATGACTTATTGTTTAGGAATTATTACGGATACGGGCTTTGTGATGGCTTCGGACTCCCGCACGAATGCTGGGGTTGATCATATTTCTACCTATCGAAAATTATTTGATTTCTCTAAACCGGGCGATCGCGTTATCCTATTATGTACTGCCGGAAATCTTTCCGTTACCCAGGGGATTGTCAGCGAATTAGATCGGGATATTAAAAGTCAGGAAGATGTCAATTTACACAGTCTTCCCTCCATGTATGAAGTGGCTCGATATATTGGGACAAAACTCAGAAAAGTTCAAGAAATTGATGAGCATTGGCTGAAAAAAGACGGGATTGAACCGAAATGCTCCATGCTATTAAGCGGTCAAATCCAAGGACAAGAACCTTGTCTATTTTTGATTTACAGCCAAGGTAATTTTATTCATGCCACCAAAGAAACACCTTTTTTACAAATCGGAGAAACCAAATATGGTAAACCTATTTTAGATCGCACCCTCAGTTTCCAAACCCATTTAGAAGCGGCGGCTAAATGTGCCTTACTTTCGATTGATTCTACGATGAAATCTAATATTTCTGTGGGGCCACCGATTAATTTAGTTTTGTATGAAAAAGATAGTTTAGAAATCAAAAATTTTCTGAAACTGCGTTTAGGTGATCCCTATTTAGCCAAAATCCGTAAGGTTTGGGAAGAATGTCTCAAACAAGGATTTAATGAAATTCCCGATATCGATTGGCAACATCGAGGTAGTGATTTCTCGGAAGATGTTTTAATTGATTAGCTAATCGTATTCTTTGAATTGTAGCCCTATTATTCTATCGCAGTTAACATGAAAATTGGAGTCATTGGAACCGGGTTAATGGGATTACCCATAGCCCTAAGAATTCTGGAAATGGGATTTAAAGTGATGGTTTATAACCGCACAACCTCTAAAGTCGAACCACTAAGAGAAGCTGGAGCAACAGTAGCAGGAACTCCCCAAGGTTTAATCGCTGCTAGTGATTGTATTCTGTTAATGTTAACCAATCAAGAGGCGATTGAGTCGGTATTATTCCGGGCGGAATTTCAATCGATTTTATCTGGAAAAACAATTATTTCTATCGGAACAATTTCCCCAACGGAAAGTAAAAATATCCAAAAAGAAATACTTAAAGCTGGGGGAAACTATTTAGAAGCACCCGTTTTAGGAAGTATTCCCGAAGCCAAATCCGGGACACTACAAATTATGGTGGGTTCCACCGAAGCCCAGTTTAAACAGTGGTTTCATGTCTTACAACCATTAGGAGAACCCAAATATATTGGGGAAGTTGGAAGTGCATCAGCCTTAAAATTAGCCTTAAATCAGTTAATTGCTTCCCTCACAACCGCTTTCGCCCTGAGTTTGAATTTTGTTCAAGGTCAAGGAGTTGATATCGACCTGTTTATGGAGATTTTACGCAAGAGTGCCTTATATGCTCCTACTTTTGATAAAAAATTACAACGGATGTTAGAAGAAAATTATCAAAACCCTAATTTTCCTACCAAACATTTATTAAAAGACACGAATTTATTTTTAAAAGAAGCTGCCACCATGGGGTTAAATGCCAGTTCTTTAGAAGGGGTGAGAGGCATATTAGAAAAAACTCAAAAACTGGGAAAATCAGAGGACGATTATTCCGCCTTATTTACTGCGATTAAAAAGGAGAGTTAGATTCCAAAACTATAGCGCTAGGGAACAGGGAATAGGCAATGAGTTTGCACAGATAGGACTTACGCAGAAACCGGGTTTCTGAACGATAAATGTTGATTTTATCCGCAAAATCAGGGCCAGAAACCCGGTTTCTTTGGTCTTGTGCGGAAGTCCTGACAGATTTAGTAGAGACGTGCGGTGAGCACAGCGATGCCGTAGGCTATTGGCGCGTCTCTACAACTGTAATGCGTAGCGCTATTGGGCGCGCCGTCCCCCCAAAGGAAAATCAAGCTATAGTTTTCTATTCCCCTTTTTTCATCATTTTTTCCACAAAATTGGTATAAATTTCTCCTCGAAGAAATTCGGGATTTTCTAATATTTTTTGATGAAATCCGATAGTCGTCGGAACTCCGGTAATTGCAAATTCCCGTAAAGCTCGTTTCATTCTTAAAATTGCCGTCGGACGGTCTGGCCCCCAAACAATTAACTTGCCAATTAAAGAATCATAATAGGGAGGAATTTCATAATCCGTATAAACATGGGAATCAATTCTCACCCCATTTCCCCCCGGCGGTAAATAACCACTAATTCGTCCAGGGTGGGGGCGGAAATTGTACTCAGGATCTTCGGCGTTAATCCGACATTCGATGGAATGACCGCGCAAAATTACTTGATTTTGAGTTAATAATAACTTTTCCCCTTGGGCGATGCGAATTTGTTCAGCAATTAAATCTAATCCAGTGATCATTTCCGTAACCGGATGTTCCACTTGAATTCGGGTATTCATTTCCATAAAATAGAAATTGCCCGACTGATCAACTAGAAATTCAACCGTTCCCGCCCCGGTATAATTAATCGATTTAGCCGCTTTTACCGCCGCCGTTCCCATCTTTTGACGCAGTTTAGGAGTAATAAAAGAACTCGGTGCTTCTTCTAATAGTTTTTGGTGGCGTCTTTGAATCGAACAATCCCTTTCTCCCAAGTAAATTACATTGCCATAATTATCAGCTAAAATCTGAATTTCAATATGGCGAGGACGTTCAATAAATTTCTCTAAATAAACCCCCGGATTGCCAAAGGCGGCTTCCGCTTCCCCCTGGGCGGCGGCAAAGAGTTTGGGGAGTTCCGAATCTTCCCTAACTAACCGCATTCCCCGACCTCCCCCCCCGGCGGTAGCCTTAATAATCACCGGATAACCGATTTTGCGGGCCAGTTGTAGGGCTTCTTTATCATCACTCAGGAGTCCATCACTGCCCGGGACGGTGGGAACTCCGACCCGTTGCATGGTTTCCTTGGCCGTTGATTTGTCTCCCATTGACCGCATAGCGTGGGGTGTGGGGCCAATAAAAGCAATATCATGATCGGCACAAATTTCGGCAAATCGGGCGTTTTCGGCTAAAAATCCATAGCCGGGATGAATGGCCGTGGCGTTACGAGTCAGGGCGGCGGCGATAATATTGGGAATATTCAAATAACTTTTACTACTGCTGGGTTCCCCGATACAAACGGCTTCATCGGCCAGTTGGACATGAAGGGCGTGGCGATCAACCGTTGAATGAACAGCAACCGTCGCAATACCCATTTCCTCGCAGGTGCGAAGAATCCGTAAAGCTATTTCCCCTCGATTGGCAATTAATATTTTTGAGAATCGCATCTTTAATATCAGAAAACAAGATTTATCAACCGCTTTGTAGTAAGCCCTAAAGGGCTTAGTCTTCTGGGGAAGAAAGCCCTTTAGGGCTTACTACTTTTAGAAATAGTTTTAAAAGGTTCCTGCTAACGCCTCTACACACCGTTCACAAATGGTAGGATCTTCTTTTGATTCCCCAACATGGACGGAATAATTCCAACAGCGATCGCATTTTTCCCCATCTGCTTTTACCACACCAATTCCCAAATCTTCAAACTGTTGATTATAGGGTAAACCGTTTAAAGGTTCAGGAGTATCTAATAGTTCAACCTGGGAACAAATCAAGAGATAACGTAATTCATCAACCCCATTATTATCTTTTAATTCGGTGGTTTTGGGGTTCATTTGTTGCATCTGTTGACGCAAATCCTCATCCGCCACATATAACAAGACTTTGGCTTCTAAAGATGCACCAATAATTTTGTCCTGACGGGCTTTTTCCAAGACAACATTAACATCACTTCTAATTTGTCGTAACTGTTGCCATAACGTCCCTAATTCTGGCTTTTCCCAGTGTTTTTCTAATGTCACCCAACCCGCTTCAAATACCGAAGTCTGGGGGGGAGAATAGGGAATATTTTGCCAAATATCTTCGGCTGTATGGCATAATACGGGGGCGATCGCCTTCGCTAAATTTTCTAACGCTACCGCTAAAACCGTTTGACAACTACGACGCCGAAACCCATCAGCCCCACTAATATATAACCGATCTTTGGCAATATCTAAATAGAAATTAGACAAATCCACCACACAGAAATTCTGAATTACCTGGAAAAATCGGAAGAATTGATAACTTTCAAAGGATTCTGTTACCTCAGTAAAAACCTCCGTAATCCGGTGTAACATATATTGGTCTAATTCCGGTAATTCCTCGTATTTAACCGTATCTTTTATCGGATCAAAATCATGCAAATTTCCCAATAAAAATCGGGCGGTATTTCTAATTTTGCGGTAAACATCTGCCATCTGTTTGAGGATATTTTTCCCCAGAGGAACATCCGAAGAATAATCTACCGAGGACACCCACAGCCGCAGAATATCAGCCCCATAGGGTGGTTCTTGCTGTTGATTTTTCCCCCCTTCAATCACAATTGCAGGATCAACTACATTTCCTATGGATTTACTCATTTTCATCCCCTTTTCATCAAGGACAAATCCATGGGTTAATACGGTTTTATAGGGAGCGTGACCATAGTTAGCTACACTGGTTAATAAACTTGATTGAAACCAGCCCCGATGTTGATCAGAACCTTCTAAATACATATCCGCCGGATAGCGTAATTCGGGGCGTTGATTCGCCACCGCCGCCCAGGAAGACCCCGAATCAAACCACACATCCATGGTATCGGTTCCCTTACGGTAATTCTTGCCATTATTATGATATTCTGGAGGTAATAATTCCTCAATTGATAACTCCCACCAAGCATCGGAACCCTTTTCAGCAATAATAGTTTGAACGTGATTAATTGTGCTTTCATTTAATAGGGGTTCGTTGGTTTCTTCATCATAAAAAACCGGAATGGGAACCCCCCAACTCCGTTGTCGAGAAATACACCAATCACTGCGATCAACTACCATGGAAGTAATCCGATTTTCCCCTTGGGCGGGAATCCATTTGACCTCAGAAATTGCTTTTAAAGCCGCATCTCGGAACCCTTTAACCGAGGCAAACCATTGTTCTGTAGCCCGAAAAATTGTGGGTTTTTTCGTGCGCCAATCGTAGGGATATTTATGTTGATAGGGTTCTTCTTTTAATAGGGAATTAACTTCTGTTAAAGCCTGAATAATTGCCCCATTTCCCTCACCTAAAACATTTAATCCTTCAAATTTTCCCGCTTCATCGGTAAAGTTTCCTTGATCATCCACGGGGGATAAAATCGGTAAACCATATTTTTGACCCACAATATAGTCTTCTTGACCATGACCGGGGGCGGTATGAACTAATCCCGTACCGGATTCGGTGGTAATATAATCTCCCCCAATAACTATCGGACTTTTCCGATTAAATAGGGGATGTTTATAGGTAGAATTTTCTAAATCCTTACCTGTAAAAGTGGCTTTAACTGTTAAGGAATAACCCAAGGTTGCTGATAATTGTTCAGCTAAATCCGTCGCCACAATTAAATACTTAAACGCCGGGGGTTTTTCACTTTCCCCCACTTCCACAACGGCATAATTTAAAACGGGGTTAACTGCAACGGCTAAATTACCTGGAATTGTCCAGGGGGTTGTTGTCCAAATTGCTACCCCTAATTCCGATAGAAAGGGCGCTAATAATTCCCGCAAAGGTTCAGATACTGTTAATAGTTTAAAGGCGGCAAATAAACTGCGGGAAATGTGACCTTCAGGATATTCTAATTCCGCTTCAGCTAAGGCGGTTTTAGAACTGGGACTCCAGTGCACGGGTTTATGTCCTCGGTAAATATATCCCTCTAAAACCATCTTGCCAAATACACCAATTTGGGCGGCTTCATATTCGGGTTTTAAGGTTAAATAGGGGTGTTCCCAGTCGCCCCAAACCCCATACCGTTTGAAACTGGTTTTCTGTTGTTCAACGGCTTGTAAGGCGAAATCCCTGGCTTTGTGACGCAAAGTTAAGGGGGTTAATTGTTCCCTTTCCCCGGCTTTCATGTTTTGTAAAACTTTCAATTCAATGGGTAAACCGTGACAGTCCCACCCCGGAACATAACGAACTTTACGACCCTGTAAAATTTGATAGCGATTAATAATATCTTTAAGAATTTTATTTAGAGCATGACCAATATGCAGCGTCCCGTTCGCATAGGGGGGGCCATCATGTAAAATAAATAATTCGCCGGGGTTATTTTGTGATAGGCGTTGATAAATTTCCTGTTCAGCCCAAAAGGCTTGGATTTCCGGTTCTCGCTTCACGGCGTTTGCCCGCATATCAAATTTTGTTTGGGGCAAGTTGACGCTATCTTTATAGGATTTGGCTTCTGTCACAACAGTATCCTGAATGATTCTTGTTAATTGATTTGTATTGTATCCTAACATCGTAGTGAGCCCTTCAGGGCTCAATTATTGATCTCAAGTAGTAAATCGTAGTGAGCCCTTCAGGGCTCAATTATTCATCTTCAACCAGGACAGTGAACTTGATCTAAAAAACCCGCCCTACCGGAGTAAGACGGGTTGGATGAGAATTAAAGTTAATTAGGAATGGGTAACGGCGTATTCATTCAGAGAATTCAGGGCATGATCTCCGGGTGAAATCGTGACTTTCCCCTGTTGATCCACATCAATAAATGCTCGATCGCCATCCTTAATTGTTCCAGCTAATAAGGCTTCAGCTAAGGCATCTTCTAACAGATTCATTAAGGCCCGACGTAACGGTCTTGCCCCATATTTAGGATCAAAACCCACATTAACTAAATGATCTTTGAACCCTTCACTCACCGTTAAAGTAATATCCCTTTCCATTAACCTGGCCAGCAGATCTCGGAGTAAGATTTCGGCAATTTGCTTAACTTCAGATTTCAGCAATTGACGGAAGACAATAATTTCATCCAAACGGTTAAGAAATTCCGGCCGAAAATATTGTTTGAGTTCCTCATGGACTAAATTTTTAATCCGGTTATATTGCTGATCTGCTTCAGAAGCAGCACCCCATTCAAATCCTAAACCGCCGCCGCCTTTTTCAATTACCTTAGAACCCACGTTTGAGGTCATGATAATTAAGGTGTTTTTGAAACTGACCGTGCGACCTTTAGCATCGGTTAAACGTCCATCTTCTAAGATTTGTAATAACAAATTGAAGACATCGGGATGGGCTTTTTCAATTTCATCAAATAGCACCACCGTATAGGGACGACGACGGACGGCTTCAGTTAATTGCCCGCCTTCTTCATAGCCAACAAATCCTGGGGGAGAACCGATTAATTTAGACACCGTATGTCGTTCCATATATTCCGACATATCTAAACGAATCATCGCGTCTTCTGCCCCGAAGAAATAGGTCGCTAGGGCTTTAGTTAATTCGGTTTTTCCGACTCCCGTGGGGCCAGAAAAAATGAAACTGGCAATCGGGCGATCGGGATTTTTTAATCCCACCCGGGCACGACGAATGGCGCGAGAAACGGCCCCTACCGCTTCATTTTGACCAATTAAACGTTCATGTAAGATATCTTCCAATTTCAATAATTTTACCGATTCTGATTCGGTTAATTTATTGACATTAATACCTGTCCATGCAGCTAAAATTTCGGCAATATCGTCTTCAGTAACAACTAAACCCGTACCCGCTATATTGGTTTTTTCAGTGGGGGTTTCTAGTTTATCTTTGATTTCCAATTCGCGATCGCGCAGTTGACTGGCTTGATCGAAATCTTGGAGTTTGACGGCTGTTTCTTTTTCGCCAATAACTTTAGTTAATTCCCGTTTTAACTCGCGTAATTCGGGGGGAACTTTGGAATTCATCACCCGGACTCGCGAACCCGCTTCATCAATTAAATCAATGGCTTTATCGGGTAAAAAGCGATCGCTAATATAGCGATCAGATAGGGTCGCCGCCGCGTATAATGCCTGATCGGAAATCGTTAATTGATGGTGTTGTTCATAAGCGCGACGCAAGCCGAACAGAATTTCCACGGTTTCTTCCACGGTGGGTTCGCCGACCATCACCGGTTGGAACCGCCGTTCCAGGGCCGCATCCCGTTCAATATATTTGCGGTATTCATCCAGGGTAGTCGCCCCTAAGCATTGCAACTCACCCCGGGCGAGGGAGGGTTTGAGCATATTGGAGGCGTCCATAGTCCCTTCAATGGAACCTGCACCCACAATGGTATGCAGTTCATCGATGACTAAAATGATATTTCCGGCGGTACGAATTTCTTCGACAATGGTTTTCAGCCGTTCTTCAAATTCCCCCCGGAAGCGGGTTCCAGAGATCAGGGTTCCCATGTTCAAGCTGATCACTTGCTTGTTTTCCAGGACATCGGGAACATCGTTATTGACAATGCGTTGGGCCAAGCCTTCCGCAATGGCGGTTTTTCCCACCCCGGGTTCACCCACCAACACGGGGTTATTTTTCGTGCGGCGTCCCAGAATTTGAATTACCCGCTCAATTTCCCGTTGACGACCGATCATCGGGTCAAGTTTGCCTTCGGCGGCCAGTTGGGTGAGGTTTGTGCCGAATTCGTCCAGGGTGGCGGTTTTGGTGGACTTGCTGCGACTTCCTCCCCCCGGGGCGACGGTGGCTTCTTCTCCCAGGGATCGAATTACCTCAGTCCGCACTTGAGAACGGTCAACCCCCAGATTTTCTAGGACTTTTGACGCTACCCCTTCGTTGTCTTGGAGTAATCCGAGTAAAATATGTTCGGGGCCGATATAGTTATTGCCCATTTGTCGCGCTTCTTTCATCGCGGTTTCAAAGATGCGTTTGGCCCTGGGGGTAAAGGGAATTTCCACGGGCAGGAAACCTGACCCACGACCAATAATTGCCTCAACTTCTTTTTGGACTTCACGGAGGGCTAACCCTTGCGCCTTCAAGGTTTTGGCAGCAACACTGGTTCCTTCACTCATCAAGCCCACAAGAATTTGTTCTGTTCCTACAAAGTTATGTCCCAGGCGTCGGGCTTCTTCCTGAGCTAACATCACCGCCTTAATTGCCTTATCCGAGAAGTATTCAAACATTTTTTATGCTCACTCCCTTATGACGTTTATTTTTATGGAGTTGTCATCCCTGGTGGGGGACGATGATAGGTTTTAATGTCCCGATGTAAATTTTTATTGAGATACTACAACCTAATGTAACGTTATTGGGGTCAATGTGTAGTGGGGACACCCGTAATTTTAGAGGAGGTTGTCATTGCTCCCTCGGATCGATATAATGTCACGGACTTTGACCCGGGTAGGCCCTTGATTTTGATCCTCTCGGGCGGATATGTCCTAACGGATAGTTGGGCTAGTTTAGGGGCGGGTGAGCAATTATGCAATCGCTAACCTCATTTTAATTCTTTATTATTCTTTTTAGGTAGGGGAGGTAAACTCAACCCTAGGATGAATTAGATTTTAATACATTTTTATAACGGATTTAGAGTTTCTATAAAAAAATATATAATAGACAATAACCCAATTCAAAAGCACTTTATGAACGTTACCGATATTCGCAATCAAGTTAAACAGTATGTTGATCAGCTATCTCCAGAAAAACTCAGGGTAGCTGCGGATTTTTTATCGTATTTAGCAGAACGAGAAAGTCAAGAAGCAACAGAAGAATTACTTGAAATTCCTGGGTTTAAAGAATCTTTTGAAAAAGGAAAAGAAGATGTTTTAGAAGAACGATTGATTTCTGTTGATAAACTCAAAAAACGAAAAATTTTGATTAATACCCTACAAGGAAAATATGCTCATGCTCCCACCAGTAGTGAAGATTTTGCTCAACAAAAACAAAAGGACTATGAATAATCTTGAATAGCATCTAATTAAAATTGGGTTTCTGCTTCATTTGACTGTGAACTATTTGTTGTTTTGAGTACGTCCATCACCACTTTTGCCGCCTCCGTTAAACCTTTGGTGAAAGGAGCATATCCAGTTGAACAACAAGTTTTAATAATGTCTAAATCAATCTCAAACCCTAGTTTCCATCGGATTTGAAGTGGTCGTTGATTGCTACTAACTTCTGAGAGATAAGTTGATTTTGCGATCGCTGTTTCTAAAACATTCTTGATATCATCTAAGATTTCCATATTCTCCAGTTGTTCAATTTCTACATCTAAAATCCTTGAAACAGTTTGAATATCAGCCAACAACCACGCCTCAAAATTCTTAATGGCTAAACCACCAGCACTGCGATCATTAATCGATTGATCATTAACATCTAAATGATTATCACGAATTCTATTCAAAGCACGTTCTAAGTCCTTCTGTCTTTGAGATAGTTTATCATCCGCATCAACTACAATTAGGATTAGATCTACCTCCTCTGGTTTCCAAGAAATTACCACCTGTGCTAAATATTTGAGGTCTAAAATTGAATATCCAGTACGCCGTTTACAGACTCGACTTTCATTACTTAATGGGTGTCTTTGTACAAAATCAACAAAATCACAATCAGGTAATCCCGCACTTTTGAGTTCTCGTCTAATTAAAGTATGAAGCGCTCCTTCTTTATCCTTTTCAATAATTTTTCCACCGTCTTCGGGTTTAATATAAGGAATACTATCGCCTAATTCTGCTTCCCCTTCAGCAATTAACCCAATACGAATCGGACGACTCATAGGGGATTTCCTCCAAATATATTAGTAAACCAAAGTTCACCTAAAGCGCCATCATAAGCTTCCAGTGCTTTTTGAAAACGCACAGAATCTATGGGTAAACTATGAACTTGAGTTTTACCTTCGTTATCTAGTTCAACAGCACGAACTTGATAAGGCTCAACATAATTTAACAGGACAGGAGAATGGGTTGTAATTAAAACTTGAACAGGTTTACCCGCTATTCCTTCTGTTGATACTATTTTCAATAATTCCATCATTTTATGCAGTAACCAGGGATGAACTCCATTCTCTATTTCTTCAAAACAAAGAATACTCGGAGTGTGTTCTTGATAAAGTGCAGTTAGAAAAGCCAGGATTCTCAATGTTCCATCGGATATGTCAGAAGCTGGGATATGATGTTCTGAATATCTATCAACTAATTCCAGCAAAAAGGTCTGTCTACCACGGAAGGTTGGATTATTACTAGGTAATTTAATTCCTTGTATATTGGGAACAAGTTGTGTTAAACGTTCCTCTAATTCATCAAACTTTTTACGATTATTGTGCAAAATATCAACTAAAGCAGAAGCAATTCCTTGCCCTGTCTTTTCCATGCCACCATTTGATGAGTCATCATCGGATAAGTGAACTGCGGAAAAATTGTAAATACTTACCTTTCTTAAGGCATTAGCAACAAAAGAATCGTGGTATTGATTAGAAACCAAAAATTCTTTGAGTTCATAAGCAGAATGACTTATTTTATCACAAGTCTGTTTAAGATTTTCTATAAAAACTTTTTTCTGCCGATAATCAAGATTGACTAATAGATCTGAAAATATTGTAGTTTCTTCAGAAGAATTGCTTTCTGTTGTAGAACGGGTACTCACTTCAAACAACAGTGAATCTAGTTTTCCCTGCCAGAATTTAGATTCAAAACTCTGTTGATTCTTACTTACAATTGTTGAAGAATCGCCAAACAAATGTATTAGCCCTTTATCATTCCTAGCAGTAGTAGTAGCTATCACCTTTTGGAGAAAATCAGATAATACAGCTAAAGATTCACAAATATTTGATTTTCCCGAACCATTCGGCCCAATAAAGACAGTTAAGGGTTCTAAATTAACTTCTGTATCAAAGAGGCTTTTATAGTGCTGAACTCGTAGTTTAGATAACATCTCTTTTAGAGTGAGCAGATTTATTTATTATATAGCAATATTAAACACTTTGTAAAACAAAAACTTTTATCCCTATAAAATCGGAGCAATCGCGATCTATATATAATAAGCTTTAAAATTCCATAAGCTTTGGTGTCATTAAGTCAAATTGTCGATACCCAAGTGGCGGTTCTCTCTTTTGCTGATATTTTTAGGGTGGTGGGGGTGGCGTTTTTATGTTCATTACCGTTATTATTCTTTTTAGGTAAGGGAGGTAAAGGTGCAAAAGCTCCCGCAGCCCATTAAGGTAAGGATTTTAAAATTTTCCTTCCTGTTGTATAATTCAAAACATTAAGACTGCTCCACATCTTCTGCCTTTTTCCCTTCCTCCAGTCCTAACCTAAATTATGTCTAATTATTCGCCAGTCGTTGACCCGTCCCTCGACTATCAGTTTTTGCTGGTGACTCACATGGTCTGTGCTGATCAACAGATTCACAGTGAAGAATCCAAAACACTTCATGAACTTGCGGTTGAAGTTGGGATCGGAGAACGCACGATCGCAGAAATGGAAAAAATATTAGGTCAAGATGACGATTACCTATCCATTGAGGAGATCGCAAAGCAGATCCTACCCGGTCAGCAACAAGAAGCGATGAACCAAATTTTAGCGATCGCTTATGTCGATGGATTTTGTTCTGTATTGGAACGAAAAATGGCGCAACAGGTCGCTCAACTTTGGAATTGGCCAGAGGGAGAAGTTCAGAAACAATTAATCGAAGCGGGTGCATTTTCCGATACTCATTCAATTATTGGTAGCGAGAAGCAAGAACTTTCAATTGGAGCGCGTTTACTTAAAAAAGCGGGTACTATTCTATCCCAATCACTAATTGATGATTTAGCTAAATTTGTAGGAAAAACGGAAAAAATTGAACAACTCCGACAGGAAATTTTATTATCCGGCCCAGAATATGATCAAGCAATCCGTCAATGTGCTGCTATTGCAGAAGAAGATTATAAATATGCGGATTTGGCATTAGTGAAAACTGACTCGGCTTTAAAAGGGTTACAGAAAAGCATTAAATTAAATGTTCAATCAATTGAAAACAAAAGGACAGGGAACGCTCAAGTAAACCTAACTACTCAGGAAGTCGTAAAACAGCTTAAAGTAACTGAAGAAGCACTGACCGGACAAATTATTCAACAACTAGAAAGTATACAAGATTCACTGCGTTCTAAAAGACAAGCATTGAATTACTTTAGTATTGCTTTTATGGGTCGAACTAAAGCCGGAAAAACGACACTTCACGCTATTATTACTAATGATGGGTGGGATGCGATCGGGGTCGGAAAACAACGAACAACCCGGTTTAATCGTGTTTATGAATGGAAAAATATCAGAATTATTGATACCCCTGGAATTGGTGCGCCTGGAGGGAAAAGCGATGAAGAAATTGCTGAAAGTATTATTGATGAATCAGATATTATTTGTTATGTTGTTACCGATGATAGTATTCAAGAAAGCGAATTTCATTTTTTACGACTTTTAAAAGAAAAAGCCAAGCCTTTAATTATTCTATTGAACGTTCACAAAAACTTTAAAGACTCAAAACGTGGCCCTTATGAATTAGATAAATTTCTCAAAGATCCTAATAAACTGTTTGCCATGGAAGGTCAAAGTGGTTTAAGAGGACATATTGATCGAATTCAACGTTATGCTCAAGAATATTATGCCAATGATTACTTTGATATTATTCCTGTAATGTTATTGGCTGCTCAAATGTCCCGTGAACCTGAACATCAGCATCATAAAGATCAACTTTTTCAAGCTAGTAAAATCCAAAACTTTTTAGACTCAATTCGATCTTCTCTAATTAAACATGGAAAAATCAGAAGATCGCAAACTTTACTCGGTTCTACCGTTGGCTCAATTGATAATCCTAACTTAACAACTGCTGAAAAAGCACCCTTACAATGGGTTCAAGAACAATCAAAAATTTATCATCAACTTAGCGAGACTCTTAAGAGTAAACGAGGAGGAATTTTCACCAAGGTTCGGAAAACCCAAAAAGATACCCAAGCTTTTTTATTGCAACAAACTGAGACAATTTTTCAAGATGCAATTAATGCAGTTCCGACTTTTGCAGAACAGCATTGGCAGTCTAAGGAACAGGAATTAACATTAGGATGGGAGAAAACCCTTAACTCCTTACAATTTGAGCAACGGTTAAGAGGGAGTTATGAAGAATCGAGTAAAACCTTTAATAAAGAAGTTCAAGAAATATTAGAGGAAGTCGGTCGTGAGCTAGAGCTTGTCGCCCAAATTGGACAATATAAATTTAGTTTTAAGGAACAAGGCTCTATTAATTTTCGCGATATTTTTAGAATCAGTGGTAGTATTTTACTGATAGCTTCTGCTATTTTAGTGTTTGTTTCTCCCCCTATAGCTTTAGTTGTTAGCATTGTAGGTGGACTGGTAGGTTTTGCTAAAAACTTGTTTAAGTCTAAGGAGCAAAAAAGACGAGAAGCCGTTCAAAAAATCTCTGAGGAATTATATACACAGCTTAACCAGGAGAAACGCAAATATCTTAAGCAAGCCGATGAGAATTTCATTCAATCTTGTCAAAGTATTATCACAGCAATCGAGGTTTATTTTAATAAGTTAATCGAAGGATTAGACGATATTGCTAAACAGTTAGATAAGGCAAATAATGAACTAAAGGATAATTCTAAATGGCTTAATCGTGGTTATGCCAAACGAATTATTGACTGGCTGAATGATCGAGATGAAGAATTAAATCCTCAAAATATCAATAACAGCATTAAAAAAGTTGAGAGAAATTTTGGTCAGAAAATTCTGATCCAGACAAAAGTTAAGATTTCGGTCAATAAATCCTCAGAAGAACTTAAGAGTGTACTTCAAGAGGATCTAATCATCAATGATAATAAAATCTTGTAAACCTTAAATTAAGGAAGAAAAAAATGGCTGCTCAAAACTCTATCTTTAAATCAGCTATAGTAGGTGAAAAATTTAATAAAATCTTGGCTTATTTTGAGAAATTACTCGCTGAAGCCAATCTCCCAGAACTGACAGAAATTCAGGAAAAGCTGCGAGAGAATTTAAAAGTATATCGAGAAGATGGAGTTTTAAGCGTTGCTTTTATTGGGCAATATAGCTCAGGTAAATCAACCATAATTTCTGCATTAACCGGAAACAGAGATATTAAAATTGATGCCGATATTGCTACAGATAGAACAACCGCTTATAACTGGAATGGGATTAAAATTATTGACACGCCAGGGTTATTTACTGAACGCCAAGATCATGATCAAATTACATACGAGGCAATTAATCAAGCTGACTTACTGGTATTTTGTCTAACTTATATGCTGTTTGACTCTATCACAGTTGAGAATTTCAAAAACTTAGCCTATAACAAAGGTTATCGCTGGAAAATGATGTTAGTTGTTAATAAAATGTCAGATGGAGCCGGAGAGGAAGAAGAACTGATTGCTAATTATCGTGAAAGTTTAGCTCAAGCACTAAAACCCTATAGTTTTGATGAATTTCCGGTTTGTTTTATTGATGCAAAAGATTACTGTGAAGGTATTGATGAAAAAGAAGATTTTCTGATAGAAATTAGTCGTTTTCAAACTTTCATTGATGCTTTAAATAAATTTGTTCAAAAACGCGCTACTTTCGTGAAATTCGATACCCCCATTCGGATTGCTTTAGGTTTTGTTGATGAAGCGGAATTAATTTTTACTCGAAATTCCCCTGAAGATAATGCTTTTTTAGAGATTTTAACTCGTCTTTCCCGTGTTCTTCGTAAAGAACGCAGTCGTTTACAAACGAAAGTTAAAAATATTGCTTTGAAAATGTCCTCACAAATTGTTAAAGAAGGAACAGTTTTAGCAAATGCGGTAGGAACAGATAAAGATTCCACTCTCTTAAATCAACAAATTGAACTCAATCTTAAAAAATATTATGAAACAGCCGCAGCAGAATTACAAGATGTTATTAATGCTGCGGTAGAGGATGTCCGCCAAGAATTTGAAACTGTTTTTCAGGATAATTTAGTTCAGTCTTTTGTTGCTTGCCTTGACAAAAATCAAACCGTTTCGGCTAATAATGTTAGTGCAGGCATAGATATGGAACGTCTAAAAGTTCAAGTCACCTGGATTAAAGCCATTGGCGAAACCGCAGGAGTACAAGTTTCTAAACTGGCTACCAACAATTTTCTAAAAACTGGAGCAGAAGGCTTTTTACATTCTATAGATGTAGCGGGTAGTAGTTTGCATCAAGCTGTTTTAGAAGTTGGCAAATTTGTGGGATTTAAGTTTAAACCTTGGCAAGCAGTGGGAATTGCTAAAGATATTGGTAATGTCGCTAGTTTTTTAGGCCCTATTCTTGCATTGGCTTCTGTTGGTGTTGACTTGGTAGAAATGCAAAAAGAGAATCAACGTCAACAACAAATGGCTGATAGTCGCCGAAATATTACGAGCCAGTTTCAAGTCATTGCTAAAGATTTAGAAGATCAAATCTTGCAGCAAGAGAAGGATTTCGAGCAGCAAGTTTATGAAGAAATTGACAAGAAAATAGCCCAAGCCCGCCAAGACCAACAAGAGGCGATAGCAGCTTCTAATACTGGGTTGCAAAAATTTATAAAAATCCGCAATAATTTAGGAACAATCCTTGATTATATTAGCCGAATGAGCAATAATTCAGAGGCTTAATTTATAGGTGCGATCGCTTAACCCAAAGCAATGATCAAAATTAGTTTAAGAAATGCGATCGCTCTTATTAAAACCCGGCTTCTCAACTAATCAGAAACCGAGTTTCTTGGTTTTTAAGACAATTTTAAACCGTACAAATTGCGGTTAACGTAGCCACGAAATTCGGGTAAGAAATTCCGGCGGCTTCGGCGCGGTGAATCGTGGTTTTTCCTTGGGAATTTAAAGCGGCGATCGCTAAACTCATGGCAATTCGATGATCCGTATCGCTATCCACTTCCGTCCCGGTTAAAGGGAAACCCCCGGTAATTTCTAAGCCGTCGGGACGTTCCCTAATCTTAGCTCCCAATTGACTCATTTGAGTTGCCATCACGGTAATCCGATCGCTTTCTTTTACCCTTAATTCTTCCGCATCTTTAATAATTGTTGTTCCTTCAGCAAAAGCCGCAGCCACCGCTAAAATTGGAATTTCATCAATTAATCGAGGAATAATATCCCCCCCAATTTCACAGGCTTTTAACGCGCCATATTTCACTCGAATATCCGCCACAGGTTCCCCCGCCACAGTCCGTTCATTCTCTAATTGAAGATTGGCCCCCATTTTTTCTAAGGCTTCTAAAATCCCGGTGCGAGTTGGGTTCACCCCCACATTTTCTACCACTAATTCCGACCCCGGAACAATGGCCGCCGCCACTAACCAAAAAGCCGCCGAACTAATATCCCCCGGAACCACAACGTGCTGACCGTGTAATTCTGCTGGCCCTTTAACCGTTACACTAAAGGTATCCGGTTCAACGGTTAAATTCGCGCCAAAAGCTCTTAACATTCGTTCACTATGATCCCTAGATAGGGCGGGTTCGGTGACGGTGGTTTCGCCTTCCGTCATCAAGGCGGCTAACAGAATACAGGATTTAACCTGGGCTGAAGCAATGGGGGAAACATAATGAATCGGGCGCAGGGCTTGGCCCTGAACCGCTAGGGGCGCATAAGACCCCCCTTGACGGCCCCAAATGGTGGCTCCCATCTGTTGTAAAGGTTGAGTAACCCGGGACATGGGGCGACGTACCAGGGAACTATCCCCGGTGACACTAAAAAATCGTCCGGGGTGGGAGGCAAGTATTCCTAACATTAACCGTAGGGTTGTACCGGAATTTCCGGCGTCTAAAACCTCCAGGGGTTCTTGCAGATTACCCAGTCCAATGCCTTTGACTTCTACCCGTTCGGAATTTAACTCGGAAATTTCTGCCCCCATCCGAGAAAAACATTGGGCGGTGCTCCGGGGGTCTGCTCCTAACAATAACCCTTCGATGGTGGTGACACCCTGGGCTAAGGCCCCTAACATTAAGGCGCGATGGGAAATTGACTTATCCCCAGGAATGCGAATGCGACCTTGTAAGGATAATCCCGATTTGGGGGGGTGTATTGTTAATATTTGCTCAGTTTCTGTATTTTCTGTTGTTACGATAGTCTTTTGCATTTTATGATCTTAGATTAGGTCACCGATGACTAAAGGTGATCCTACCGCTTTCTCGACTCTAAGCAAATTGGAAACATCGAGAATTTTACCTAATATTGAGATGAGTTATGTTAACACACTATCGCGTCCCTGTGAGTCTGTCTTTAGTTGCCGTAGACTTACCCCTGCGCTCTTTAATTGAGGGGTCGGCAACCCTCTATCAGAAGGAGCGAGATCAGTTCCATTTATTGTTACATGAACCGGCGTTAGTGGAATGGGAGCCTGATATTTTGCCCCAGGAAACGCCAAAACCTCCCCAGAAACCCCGTTTATTGTGGCTGGAGGTGTCTCCCTACCGGGCCGTGATGACGATGCAGGGACAGGGGAAATATAGTTATCGTCATTTGTGGCAACAGGGAATGTATGGCTTGAGTCGCTATTACTTACAAACGGATTTACAAGCTATGGCGGGTCAATTGCGTCTGCGTAATTTTACTCGCAAGTTAGAGTTAGTCGGACATCCTCTGCCGGAATATGTGCGTTTAGAATACGAACTCTGGTCGGAAAATCTACAAATGGGTCGTTATGTTTTAAGTTTGGAAATTCACCATTAGGGTTTTTTACTGGGGCAATAGTTGACTAATTCTTTGAATAATACCTCATTATTAGTGGCAATTTGTTTGGCTTTTTGACCATTTTCTTCGACATTTTTTTGAGCTTCTAATAGTTGTTTTTTCCCTTCTGGAGTAACGGGGGCTTTCTCCGCAAGGGTTAGGGCTTCAGCGATTTGTTTTAGACTATTGGAGAGGTCTTTAAACTGTTGGGTTGAGTTTTTTTGAAAGGTTTGTAGGGATTTATCTTTAATGCTTAGGGTTTCTATATCCTTTGCAATACTGTTTAATTCTTGAGACAGTTGTTGGGTGGTTTTCCCATCTAATTTAGGGCTAAGGTTAACTACTAGGGTTTGACCTTCATTGATCATATCGATAAGTTTAATGCAGTCGGCGGGTTTACTGCTGCAACTGTTGAGGGAAAATGCGATCGCAACAACGGTTACGATCTTCGATAAATAGGGGTTAAAACTAAAACGCATAAATATTAATTTTAGTGAAATGGTGCGGGTATTGAAATACACGCACCCTGCTTTAATGGGTTTAACCTTCGGTTTCATCCGGTTGCAATTCCTTGACTTTTTGAAAGGCGGCAACGGCTGCTTCTGTTTGTCCTAAATCCTGTAATGTCAGACCTTTATTATACCAAACATCGGCATCATCCGGTTGCAATTCTAGGGCACGATTAAAGGAAATTAAAGCATCTTCTAATTGTCCTAAATTGAGTTGTGAAATGCCTTGGTTATATAAAGCATTAAAATAATTAGGCTCTAATTGAATCGCCTGTTGATAGGATTCTAAGGCTTCTTCTAGTCGTCCTAAATCCGATAAAGCGTTTCCGCGATTATTCCAAATATAGGGATCATTGGGTTCTAAATCAACGGCAAGTTGATAGGATTTTAAGGCTTCTTCCATATTATCTAAAACTTCTAAAACACTACCTCGATTATTCCAAGCATCTGCATACTCAGGTCGCAGGATAATCGCCTGCTCAAAGGATGATAATGCTTCTTCTATTCTCCCTAGACTTCTGAGGGTATTACCTCGATAAAACCAAACACAAACATTATTAGGTTGTAGCTGAAGTATCTGATCAAATAAGTCTAAAGCTCCTTGAAAGTCTCCGGCTTCATCTTGTTTAATGCCTTGATCAAACCATTCTTTAACTTCCGGTGAATTTTCCTCAACTATTGGAGTTTCTTCGGGAATAATTTCGGGTTGGTAACTAACGGGAGTTTCCTGAATAATTGGAGTTTCTTCAGAAATTATATCCGGTTGGTAACTAACGGGAGTTTCCTGAATAATTGGGGTTTCTTCAGGAATAATTTCCGGTTGATAACTAACGGGAGTTTCCTCAACTATTGGGGTTTCTTCAGGAATAATCTCCGGTTCGTTACTAACGAGAGTTTCTTGAATAATTTGGGTTTCTTCAGGAATAATCTCCGGTTGATAACTAATGGGAGTTTCCTCAACAATTGGAATTTCTTCAGAAATTATATCCGGTTGGTAACTAACGGGAGTTTCCTCAACTATTGGAGTTTCTTCAGGAATAATTTCCGGTTGATAACTAATGGGAGTTTCCTGAATAATTGGAGTTTCTTCAGGAATAATTTCCGGTTGGTAACTAACGGGAGTTTCCTGAATAATTGGGGTTTCTTCAGGAATAATTTCCGGTTGGTAACTAACGGGAGTTTCTTCAACTACTGGAGTTTCTTCGCGAATTATATCCGGTTGATAACTAACGGGAGTTTCCTGAATAATTGGAGTTTCTTCAGGAATAATTTCCGGTTGGTAACTAACGGGAGTTTCCTCAACTATTGGAGTTTCTGCTTCTGTTGAATTGGTGACACCATCCCCAATAAATTCCGCATTAATAATCGGAGAAACTTCAATATTGTTAGAAGGATTGACCGGAGTAGCAACCCTCAACCCATCCTCGAGAAATTCTGCATCAATTATCGGTTTAACCTCATTAATATCTGAGGTTGTAATCTCATTTTCTGGAGTTAACTGGGCTAAGATACTTCTACCAATACTTCCTGCCACATCTCCCAAATCACCGACATCCAGACCCGCTAAAAATACCATACGTCGTGCGAGTTCTTCGTGTTGGCTGGGTGTTTCCTGTAGACGGGTTCCAAACCGCTCTAACCAAGCCACTAACTCTGTTTCTTGCACCCGATTACCTATTAACCATCCTTTGATTTGTCCCCGACTGCTGGCGGGTTGTAAGGTGTCCAACAGTTGCAGAAATAGGGCTTCATATTCCGTATCTGTCCGAGTTGGAGTCGTCTCGACGGAGGGCGATGGAGGAGTAGGTTGTTTCCCGAACAGGCGTTGAATCAGTCGTTTGAAAAATTGAATAATTCGGCGTAGCATAAATAGACTCAGAAAATATAGTTGTTAGTGAAATGCTGGACAAAACCACCAGGATATCGGACATAATACACCGTTTTGATCTCAATCCTGATCCACTAATATTCAAAGGTTAACCTCTCACTCTCTGGGGTCAAAAAGAAAATATCTGTTTTATCCTCCTATTTGTGGGGGAGTTCAGATCATCCGCAATAAACCCTGTTGACCCAGGAGCATTTCTCGTAACAAACTAAATAGTCCCACCCAAATAATCGGGGTAATATCAACTCCTCCTACTGGCGGAACAATTTTGCGGGTAAGGACTAAAAAGGGTTCGGTGGGCCAAACAATTAGGTTAAAGGGAAAACGCTGTTGATTGACTTGGGGATACCAGGTGAGGACAATTCGGAAAATAAATAAAAAGGTCATCAAACCCAGAATTAAACCTAAACCCCACGTTAAAATCGTTGTAGTCTCCATAGGATCAGCAAAAATATTTTAAGTTTTGTTACCGTTTACCCGATCAATTGTAACGGTTTTGGGAAGTTTTCTGAGAAACAGACGAATACCTTCTCAAGATTGTGAAATTTTGTTAAACTGGTAAACCAAGAAATCATTCTAAGACAAGGATCGCATTTGTTATGACACCTTCATTAATGAACTTTTTCTATAGTTTGCTGGCCGGAATCCTGATTGTGGTGATTCCTGCAACTATCGGTCTGCTCTTTATCAGCCAAAAAGATAAAGTCATTCGTTCCTAGACTGGTGATCTGGAAACGGGTCTAGGTAGACTTGCCAAAATCCTGGTTAAACCTATAGACTTAGGGGCTAAGAATCAGAATTATCTCTGAATCGATAGCCCTTAATGTTTATTGTTGCCAAAATACCCAGCCCCAAGCACCGATCAGTAGAGATTTTCAAAAGAAATCGCTAAGATAGGACTGGCATAGGAGAAAAAATAATGGTTAATTTAGGTTTAAATTTCAGCAGCTTAGTGGGCATTGCCCTCGCGGTTTCTGGTGCTGGATTATATTTCCTGCGTTCTTGGCGGCCAAAACTAGCACGGGATCATGATATTTTCTTTGCCGCCATTGCGTTACTCTGTGGCGGGATTCTGTTGTTTCAAGGATGGCGACTTGATCCCATTCTAGCCTTTGGTCAATTTTTATTAACTGGAAGTGCAGTTTTCTTTGCGGTGGAAAGTATTCGCCTCCGAGGAATTGCCGTTGTCCAAGCTAAGGAACGAGGGCCAATTGTTGACGACGAACGCTATGTCAGTGACGTTTATCGGGTGGATGCAGAATTAGACGAACTCGAACCAACGGACGAATATATGCCCCGGGCTCGTCAAATTCGCGGGAGTCGTGATACTCGTTTAAGTAGAGCAGATAATTATGAGGATGATACGGTTCGTCGGCGTCCCTCTAGCCGCAAAAGCACCACCGTTGATTATCCTCCCTCGGCCGAACGTCCTCGCAAACGTCGTCCCAGTCCAGAATCTCGTCCCGAATCTCGTCCAGAATCTCGTCCCGAATCTCGTCCCGAATCTCGTCCCGAACCGACCTCGGATTGGGGAGAACCCCCTAGGGAACGGGAACCAAGACCTCCTAAAAGTCGCTCTAACCGCCCACCCGCATCGCCTGCGATAGATCGAGAGGATTGGACAACTTCTGCTTCTGATGCACCCCGGTCTCGCCGTCGTCCCTCTGCTTCTTCGGAGTATCGCTATTCTGAAGACCGTCGGGTGAAAGACAATTCAACGGATTATGTTGAATATCGACCTGTAGATTATTCTGATGATGAGGTTGATAGTTCTTCCAATTTTGAACGATAAAACCCCTAAAAAATCAATCAAGGGTTTAGGAATTAGGTATTAGGGTTATATTGTTTCCCTACCTAGTTCCTAATTTTTTTAAAATAGGTAATGGGTAATGAATGGGTAATGGGTAATGGGTTATTAACAATCCCAAGAATTAGGGATTTTTTCTTGAGTCATTAACTTAACATTATCCGATACATTAAACCCTAATTTATTATAAAAATCAACCATTTCTGGTAAACAGATTAATAGAAATAATTCAACCTCTTGTAAATCGGGATGAGTCAGAATTTCATGGATTAATTGTTTCCCTAAACCTTGATTTTGATAGGAACTCTCCACTAAGACATCCCAAATTGTGGCTCGATAAACATAATCAGTTAAAATTCTGGTAAAACCAATTAATTTTTGAGTTTGATCATCGATTAAACCGATAATAATATCAGAGTGAGTTAACATTTTCTGGATATCTTTTAAGGTTCTCTGATGACTCCACCATCCCAGTTGATAGAGTTGCTCTAAATCTTGTATTTGGGTGGGGGTTAAATCCTGAACGACAAGAATAGACAAGGCAATTCTCCTTTTAAATATTATCTGACTCTGATCTCAATTTTACACTATTCAGAATTTTTAAAGCCGCGCGATCGCACACTCCTTCCTCTCCCAGTGCTTGTTTCATCTGTTGATAGTGATTTAATATTTCCTGTCGTTTGGGTTGATTTGTGAGTAATTCTATTGCTTCTCGTACAATATTTTCGGGGGTTACTTCTTCCTGTACCAGTTCAGGGACGATGGCTTGCATTTGTACTAAATTAGTAGGGGATATAAACGGAACTGAAAAGTTTAAGAAACGACGAACCAGCCAAGCGGTTAAATTACTTACCCGATAAACCACAACTTGGGGAACATTTAATAAGGCAATTTCTAAGTTAACGGTTCCTGATTTGGTAATTGCTAAATCTGCGGCGGATATCACTTCTAAAGTTTGATAATTTTCGGAATTTGTGGAAACTAAAACTGCATTTAATTGATAGTTTTTAATGGCGGTTTCTATGACGTTATGATATTCGGGTAGAGACACCGGAATCCAAAATTTAACCCCGGGAATTTTATCTTGAATTTGTTTAGCAGCTTCTAATAATATCGGCATTAAATATTTGATTTCTTGCCATCGGGATGCCGGAAGTAAAGCGATCGCAATTTCATCCGGTTCTATCCCCAATTTTATCCGAGATTCTGCTCTACTAGGAGCCCCTTTCATCCGGTCTAATAGGGGATGACCCACCCAAGTCACCTTCGCACCTTTCGATTGAAAATAACGGGCTTCTTCAGGAAAAATTGCTAAAATTTCGTCGGTTAACTTAACAATTTTTTCCGTACTCTTTGAACCCAATGACCAGACCCATTCTTGCGGTGCAATATAATATAAAATCGGCATCTGGGGGAAGTGATTTTTAATAAAATTTCCGATACCAATATTCGGCCCCATATAATCAATTAAAATGACGATATCGGGAGGATTACTTTTTAAATATTGTTTGGTTTTTTGCTGAATTAAATAAGTGGGAATAATATAAGGAATAGATTCTAAAAGCCCAACGGAACCAATTCCGGTAGTATTGCCTAATAATAATGCTCCGGCTGCTGCCATTTTTTCCCCGCCTAATGCTATAATTTCTATAGGGATATTCTGATTTTTGGCTTGTCTGAATAAGGCTTCAATTAACATTGATCCTTGTAAATCGCCAGAGACTTCTCCCGTACTTATAAAAATCCGAATTAGGGTTTGATTGGGAAGCATTAGAACTCAATAGTAAATAATTTGGGAACGGATTAGATCGGTTTTATTCATAACCTAACCCCAGATTATAGCTGTTTATTGAGTCCCTGCTGAGTTTTCCTAAAAATTTGATGATTCCGATGGGCTAAAAACGATAAAATCACAATTCACCAACGAAAATTGTAGCTTCTCCTACGGTCGTTTTGAGACTGTCAAAAAGTGTTCTGGCTCAGGAACGTTTATAATCAAAATCGGGTCTTAGTGAGTATATCCAATTAATAGTCTAAGTCAAATAATGACAATTTTATTTATGAACTCTTTATCAAATATAGCCGGACTTTCCTTGGGAATTATAATTTTTAGTGGTTTAAATTTTATGGGAAATACTACTCCAACTTTTGCGAGTTTACCTCAACAGTTGAATCGTCAATCATCAGTATTGAAATTAGCACAAATTCCTGAACAACCCTCGGATAAAGTATTAGGGGGTTTATATGTTCAATCTGCAACTCAAAGCCAAGTTTTTCCCCTCAAACAAACCCAAGTTAAGGCTAAAATTTCCGGGAATATTTCACAGGTTGAAGTCTCTCAAACCTTTGAAAATCCTTTTAAAGAACCTTTAGAAGCGATTTATGTATTCCCTCTCCCCGATCAAGCCGCCGTTGATGAGATGGTGATTAAAATCGGCGATCGCACCATAAAATCCAGAATTGAAACCAGAGAAGGCGCGAAAGAAATCTATCAACAAGCTAAGGCTCAAGGTCGCACCACAGCTTTATTAGAGCAGGAGCGAGATAATATCTTTACTCAATCTCTTGCTAATATTCAACCCGGCGAACAAATATCCGTAACAATTCGCTATATTGATCAATTAAAATTTGAAGGGGGAAACTATGAATTTGTGTTTCCGATGGTAGTTGGCCCCCGTTATATTCCGGGTGAATTAGTTAATAAAAATCAACCCAATACTAATCAAGTTCCCGATGCGGATCGGATCACGCCTCCCATTATTGACCGAGAAACAAAATCCCCCCATAAAATTCAAGTTGATCTGGAAATTGATGCCGGGGTTCCGATTGAAAATGTTCGTTCAACTTCCCATAAAATTATTACCCAACAGCAGGGAAATCGGATATTTGTTAGTTTAGATCAATCCGATCAAATTCCTAATAAAGATCTAATTCTAAGATATCAAATTTCAGGAGAAAATACAAGGGCAACGGTATTAACAGAAGCGAATCAACAGGGGGGACATTTTGCCGCCTATTTGTTACCCGCAATTAGTTATAATCCTAATCAAATTATTGCGAAAGATGTTATTTTTCTGATGGATACTTCCGGTTCCCAAGAAGGTGAACCGCTCAAAAAATCTCAAGAATTAATGAAACGATTTATTCAAGGATTAAATCCCGAAGATACTTTTAATATTATTGATTTTGCCAATACCACCAATACCTTATCAGAAACTCCCCTAGAAAATACCCCCGCTAACCGACAAAAAGCGATCAATTATATTAATCAATTAGAAGCTAATGGGGGGACAGAATTATTAAATGGAATCCAGGCGGTTATGAGTTTTCCCTCTCCCTCCAAAGGTCGCTTACGCAGTCTGGTTTTATTAACCGATGGATATATTGGAAATGATCAGGAAGTAATTGCAGAAGTTCAAAATAAACTTAAACCCGGGAATCGATTTTACGCCTTTGGGGTGGGAAGTTCTGTTAATCGATTTTTACTCAATCGTTTGGGAGAAATTGGCCGGGGAACCACCCAAATCGTGCGTCAAGATGAACCGACAGAAACCGTCGTAGAAAACTTTTTCAAACAGATTAATAACCCGATTTTAACCGATCTGGAAATCACTTGGCAAGGGGAAGGATTAAAACCTGAAATTTATCCGATCAGCTTATCGGATTTGTTTGATAATCAACCCTTAGTATTATTTGGGCGTAAAGTTGATCGGCGTAATGGCTTATTAAAAATTACCGGAATAACCGCAAAAGGCGATCGCTATGAACAAACATTACCCGTTAATTTTCCTGAGATAAATAATAACGAATCAGGTAATATTGCCATTGCTAAATTGTGGGGACGGGCGAGAATTAAAGAACTAATGAATCAAATGTTTTCTGGGGAAACAAAATCGGGTGTTGAAGGGGTAACACGCACCGCTTTAGCCTATCAATTACTATCTGAATATACCGCTTTTGTCGCCGTGAGCGAAGAAGTGAGAGTCGATCCCAATGGAACCCGTCAAACCGTAGAAGTTCCCCTAGAATTGCCCGAAGGAGTGAGTTATGATGGTATTTTTGGCACTCCAGAAATATCTCAATTGCAATCAGCAAAACCCATGAGTTTAGGACGAACTCGTTCTGCATCTGGTTTGAATAATTATGGGAGTCAACGTAGTCCAGAAATTGCGCCCGCTCCCTCAATATTATCAGGATCAGATCTATTACCGACAAGACTTACTACATCGAAAAATACGGCTTCTACTATTACCGTCGTTCAACTGACTGGAATTAGCGATCGCACCTTAATTGATGACCTCAACCGTTATTTACAAGGGTTAAATTTAGCCGATCAAATCAATGGAAAAGTGACTTTTGAAATGATTATTGATCAAGGCAATGTCCAACGAGCTATTTTTGATGATGTTGACTCTGATCTGAATGTAGAGAATAATCTCAAACAGGCTATAATTATTGATCAAATTCGGCGATCGCTCCTAACTTGGCAACCTTCTAAACCCGTGACTGGAAAACTTAAAATCACCTTAGAATTAAAAGCAACACCATCCCCAACTCCATGAATATTCCGCCCTCAATTTCACCCTTAAATCAGGGTTATCCCCTCAGTATTGCACCGATGATGGATCGCACCGATCGCCATTATCGCTATTTTATGCGACAAATTACCCGGCGAACTTTGCTCTATACCGAAATGGTGACAACGGCGGCAATTTTACATGGAGATCAAGAGCAATTATTAGGATTTTCTCCCGAAGAAAAACCCATTGTATTACAGTTAGGAGGAGATAATCCGAATCATCTGGCAACTTGTGCCAAAATAGCCGAAGATCGGGGATATGATCAAGTTAATTTAAACGTGGGATGTCCCAGTGATCGGGTACAAAATGGCAATTTTGGGGCGTGTTTAATGGCGCAACCCGAGTTAGTAGCTCAAGCGGTGGAAGCTATGCAAAAATCGGTTAATATTCCGGTGACAATTAAACAGCGAATTGGCATTGATGACCAGGATAAATATGAAGATATGGCACATTTTGTGAGAATAGTTGCTAATGCTGGATGTAAACATTTTACGGTTCACGCGCGCAAAGCTTGGTTACAGGGTTTAAGCCCTAAAGAAAACCGCACTATTCCCCCCTTAAGATATGAAGAAGTTCATCGTTTAAAACAAGAGTTTCCCCATCTATTTATTGAAATTAATGGCGGGTTTAAAACCTTAGCAGAAGTCAAAGATCAACTACAATTTGTTGATGCTGTAATGATCGGACGTGCTGCTTATGATCACCCCTATTTGTTTGCAACGGCGGATCAAGAAATCTATGGGGAAAAAACTCCCCCTTTCACCCGTCAGGAAGTCATAGAAGCTATGTATCCCTATCTTGAATATTGGTTACAAAAAGGGGTAAAATTAAATAGTATGACCCGCCATTTTTTAGAGTTATTTGCCGGACAACCGGGAAGTAAAGCCTGGAAACGTTATATTAGTGAAAATGCCCATTTAACTAATGCTGGAATAGAAGTTCTTCAGCAAGCATTAAAGCAAGTTCCATTGTAGGGGTAATTCATGAATTACCCCTACATTTAGGGTTACATTCCCAAATTTGCGTAAGTCCTGAAAGATTAACTTTAACCCGCCCCTACGGGGTATTTAGGAACCTAAAACGGAATTTTTAATCTCAGAGGCTTGCAAATTTTCCCCAATAAATACTAATTGAGTTTGACGGGTTTCTGATGGTTTCCAGAGACGATCATAAAAGGTTTCAATGCGATCGCCCACTCCCTGTAATACTAACCGCATGGGTTTATTAGGAACAGAAACAAACCCTTTAATTCGGTAAATTTCCTGTTGTTTTACCATGGTTTTTAACCGTTGAATTAAATCTTCCGGGTCAAAATCTTGGTTTAAAATCACCGGAACCGAATTAATATTATCATCATGGTCATGTTCTTCTTCCGTATCATGATGACTCGGACGGGCTTCTAAATTATCCTCAACCGCCGCATTAAATCCTAAAATTACATCGGGATGAATATTTCCCTGTTGACAAGGAACAATTTTGACTCCTTCTCGCAATTCCTGTTTTAACCAAGTTACAACTTTCTGTTGAGTTTCTTGATTAACATGATCGGTTTTGGTTAATAAAACTAAATCCGCACAGGCTAATTGATCTTCAAATAATTCCTCTATTGGGGTTTCGTGATCTAAATTCGGATCGGCTTGACGTTGGGCTTCTAGGGCTTCAATATCCCCGACTAAACTGCCATTTGCTACCGCTTCACAGTCCACTACAGTTATTACCCCATCCACCGTTGCCCCCGTGCGAATTTCCGGCCAGCGAAAGGCTTGTACTAGGGGTTTAGGTAATGCTAACCCAGAGGTTTCAATCACAATATGATCAATTTTATCCCGTCGTTTGAGCAGGGCTTGCATGGCGGGGAGAAATTCTTCCTGCACCGTACAACATAAACAACCATTGGTTAGTTCTACTAGGTTAACTTCCTCGGTTTCATCGTCACAAACTTGACAGGATCGGATTAATTCACCATCAATTCCAACTTCTCCAAATTCATTGACTAAAACGGCAATCCTTCGCCCATAATTATTTTGTAATAAATGACGAATTGCGGTGGTTTTTCCACTTCCTAAAAATCCAGTAATAACTGTAACAGGAATTTTGGCAGACATAATATTTATAAGAGGGAATAGGGAACAGGGAATTACGAATTACGAATTACGAATGGGGGGAAAGACTTTACTGTGAGCTTTGGTGGATCAATCTTTATCCGGGTTGTTATAATTGAAGGTTTAAAGGTTAAAAGTAGAGATACTTTATCAATATCTCTACTCAATTCTAATTAGGCTCAACTAGCCCGTAATGGCTGAGGATAAAGCTACTACACCAATAGCTAAAACAGCAAAACCCGAATATTTGATCAGGGAAAATTTGCTATTTTCCAAGGTTTCTTTAAAGGATTGAGTCAGTTTCATTGTAGATCCAGCAATGATCAATTGAATGGCGGTAAACCCAATTAAATAGGAGATTAAGGGGGTCATTTCGGCTCCCATAATTGATTCTCCGTAGGCATAACCATGAAACAAACCTGCGACACTGGCTAAACCAATTAATGCTGCTAGGGGTAATTGTTGTTTGAGAACTAATAAAATCCCAATGGTGATCACAGAAAGGGCGATCGCAATTTCTGGAATAGGCAAATTAAAACTGATCAAATGAATTCCTGTTCCCAACATAGCAGTTAACAGAAAAGCAAAAATTACCCAACTACCGCCCACAATTCCGGCCGCAATTAAACCGATAGAAACCACAAAAGCTAAATGATCAATTCCAATAATCGGATGGCCAAGTCCGGCGAGAAATCCTTGAAAAAAGTTCTCTGGGGTTTGCCCTCCAAAGGGATGATGGGCTGCCGCGGGCTCCGCCATTAAGAGTAATAATAAACTCACCCCTAAAACTAAGATGCGATTGCTATTTTGTAGCGAAAAATTTTGAAAAGACTTTAACATTTTAAACACCATCTGTACCGCGCAGATGTGCGAAAGAACAATCTGATTTCGGTGGGTGTTCTGACTTAGAGATTCATATTCTCATCACAGTTGCGGGACAGTGTTGGATTTGCGCCAAACTTTCCCCTTACTTCTAGCGACTGTTCCCCGCTAGAACCGATTCAGATCCCAGATTATATCACAATTTCTCCCGCTTGAATAGGGGGAGAAATAATTAAATAATTACCATTTTTTATAGGAAAGAAATTTTCCACACATTGTAACCTGAACTCGATCACCCTTGGGATCTTCGATTTTATCCACATCTAAAGTAAAATCAATCGCACTCATAATTCCGTCTCCAAATTTTTCATGAATCACGCTTTTAAGAGGCATTCCATAGACCTGCATAATTTCATAAAACCGATAAAGTAAGGGATCGGTGGGAATCACGGGATCAAGTGATCCTTTGACGGGATAATCGGTTAAGGTTTCAATATATTCTGAACCTAAACCCAGGGCTTCAACCAGTTTTTTAGCTTCCTCATAGGAAGCACTCGCCTGTCGATAAATCACCGCAGCAATCCAAACTTCATCGCGGCCCAACAGTTGTTCTAAATCGGAAAAAGTCACACCTTTAGATTTTTTAGCCGCTAATAACTTTTCTGTAATTTCTGAAATAGCCATGAAAATCTCCTGGTAGAATTAATCGGGTTTATAACTTGTCAAAAATTATAAAATATTTTGCCAGTAATTTAACAGAAGTATTTAATTTTTAGCCCGGGGCGATCGCCTTTAGGATGGGGAATTTTTAGGCAGAGGTTTAGGGGGAATGGGTAAATTCCGAGGATTAGTGGTTTGTAATTGTTTAACCACCGACAATAACCGTTTTAGATGGGGTTTAATCACCTCTTGATGTTCTTGGGTGAGTTCATCCAATCGGGTTTGAATTTGAGCTAAATTTAGATCGGAAGCAGATGCTACGGATTTTTCCTGTTGTAATTGATTAATCACATTTTGAAGTTCTAAAAATTGTCCTTGAAAATCTGCTTGTAAAGACTCTAAATGAGCCGCTTCAGTTGAGGAAAGTGTTTGTAATTCTTGCCGAAATTGTTCTCGAACTTCTTCCAATACCACGCCAATATTTTCCTGCATTGATGTTACTGATTGTCCTAAAGCCGCGATCTGTTTAGCTCGATAGGCGGAGTCTAAGGCTTCAGTGGTCGGAAATGCTTCTAATTTTTGTTGGAGGGATTGAATTTCTTGTAATAGTTGTTGTCTCAATCCCATCACAACTTTAACGGTATTTTTTTCTAATGTTTCAACGGAGTTTTGAGCTTGAACAATTTCGATTTGATTTTGATGGGTTTCTTGTTCTAAACGATAACGGTTGGCAACATTCAGCGATAGGGCTAAGGTCAGGGGGGCAACTCCATAAAACGCTTGACCGGAAAGGGCCACCACTCCCGAACCGATAGCCGAACTGATCAGGGAAACATACTCTGCTAACTCTAACCAATGCCGTTGTTTGAGGGTAGAAAAAACCGTTTTGGGAAGGATTGAGTTAGGCATCGGCATAGCACTAGAAGTTATAGCATGGGGTCGATTGGGATGGGCAGAAGACGCTGGAGGAAACATAATAATCTATTTTACTGGGAATCTTGGGATACAGTGGTTAACTCCAGAATACAAAAAATCATGGATATCCGCACTAATAATTGACAATTTGATTATCGGTTCGGTGAGTCCTTAACTGTTAAGATGTTTTGGGACTACAAAATCCTCTGAACTTATCGCTGAATGCCCTTGGGTTGTCTGGATTTTAACACCCTTAACGCCTAGACTCAATCTTTCCTGTTAGAAAACCAGGTTCGTCCCAACTGTAGCCCAATCAACAGAAAACATTAATTCCTAGGAGATCAATCAGAATGAAACCGAATCAAGATCCAAAATCCGATCAATTAAGATCTGTTTTGAGTGTCACTACTTTTGTGATTTTAGTCCTAGGAGTAGGGTTTTTGAGTGTGAATTTTATTCTGGCTTTATTTCATAAATTCTCATCAACAATTTAACCTGTTTTTAGTGCATAAATTTTCTAATTTGATAGGATCGACTTTCTAAAATAGGTACTTTAAAAACCCCCATTTTTTCGTCAAGTTCTTGAAGGGTTTTTGCAGGAATAGCTTGCCATTGTTCCTGAGACTGCCAACGAATTACCATAACAATTTCCTGCTGTTCACGATCAAACCAAACTTCCTTCCCTATAAAACCAGGAATTTTTTGCAGTCCGGCTGTCCAAACTTCTTCATCTTTTTGAATAAATAGCTCCGATTGTTCGGGATCAACTTTGAATTTCAACCATTCAATAACCATAGTTTTTATTAAGATTAATTAAACTACAAAGACACCAAAAAGTTTTAAAAATGCTCCCCATTGTTATATTGTGCAGAAGTAGAGAACCAGAAACAATCTATGATTCCCTACTCCCGATTCCTTTTAACCTTTAAAATATTGTCCTCCTAAACGCATGGCATCAGCAATATCCACATCTCCATCCCCATCCGCATCTAAAAAACTATTTAAAACCGAATTAGAACCTGATGCAGATTGTTGTTGATTGGTTCCTGTTTTCAGCAGGTTTAAAACTAAAGGAACAACCATGGGTAAAACTGATTGAATAGTTTCAGCACTAACCCCGGTATGTTGAGAAACGGTTTGAATTAATTGCTGTTGCTGAGTTGAAGAAAATAGCATTTCCACTGCTTGGGGGTTAGAAGTAATTCCAGCAAATTGATTGACTAGATTTTGTACCCCATCATTGCCGATTTCGGTTTGTTTTTCTTGTAAAGAAGACCGCACCGAACTCCCGACCATTGACATCACCATTTGACTGGTTTCAGGGGCAATCCCTAATTGATTGCCAACCTGTTGAGCGGTATTCACAATACTGCCGATTTGGTCGGTGTTTCCCACTGTATTGGGATCATTCAAGGCTGTTAGAATTTGATCAAATAGTCCCATAGTATGACTCAACCTCTGATACAGATGAACTCCCCTCTAGTTTATCCTAGATTGGATCTATTGGCTTAATTAAGTTGATAAAAAGCTAATAACGCCTTCAAAATTTAAGGGGCGAGAAAACAAATATCCTTGGGCAGCTTCGCAGTCTAAGGATTGTAAAATTTCCTTTTGAATTGGAGTTTCAATTCCTTCGGCAATAATATCTAAGTTAAGACATTTGGCTAAATTAATAATGGTTTTGGTGATTTCTAAATCTTTTCCTTGGTATTGTAAATTTTTAACAAAACTTCTATCGATTTTTAGGATATCTATGGGTAAATTCTGCAAGTAACTTAAAGAGGAGTATCCCGTGCCAAAATCATCAATTAAAATTTTGATTCCCCGATGTTTTAACTGCGTTAAGATGCTAATACAATTAGCGGAACTTTTCATCAAGTTAGTCTCGGTAATTTCTAATTTTAAGTGATTATAATCTAAATTATTGGATTGAATAATCTGATCAATTTCTGCCAGTAAATCAGGATGATGCAACTGCACTTCTGATAAGTTAACACTCATACTTAAATCGGGAAATTGTTGTTGCAATTCATATAAATCCCGACAAGCTTGTTCTAAAACCCATTGTCCTAGGGGGATAATTAATTCTGTTTCTTCAGCAATAGGAATAAATTCAACCGGAGGAATTAAACCTTTTGTGGGGTGTTTCCAACGCACTAATGCTTCAAAACCCATAATATTTCCAGTATTTAAATGAATAATCGGTTGATAATTCAAATGCAACTGTTGATGGGCGATCGCCTTTTGTAAATCTGCCTCTAAGGTTTCTCTTTGGGTAATGGTTTCTAGCATTTGAGGATGATAGAATAGGGTAGCACTTTTTCCTTGTTTTTTGGCATAGAACAGGGCAATATCAGCAGATTGTAAATATTGTTCGGGATATTTCCAATTAAATTCGCTACAAACAATTCGCATATGAATTGCTGAGGTTAGGTTGATGCCATTTAAACTAAATGGGGTGATAAATTGATTTTTAATGCGATTTATTTGAGAATTTAAACACTCGATATCAACAAAATCAGGAATTAAAATAGCAAAGTCTTCGCTATCGACTCTAGCCACAATATCTACAACGCCCGTACAATTTTGTAAACGATGACTGACTTCAATTAATAATTGTTCAGCCAAATTATAACCCCAACTATATCTTAGGGATTTAAGGGGATATAAATTAATATAAATTAAAGCAAAGTTTTGAGAATCAACCGGACTTTCTAAACAATATTTTAAGCATTCAATTAATTGGCTACGATTGGCTAAACCCGTAAGAAAATCTTGAAACGCATATCGTTGTAATTGGCGTTCAGCTTGTATACGGGCAGTGATATCCTGGGCTAAAACCACCTGGGCTGATTGATCTTTCCATTGTAATTGATGAGAAAGTATTTCTACTTCGATTAAATTTCCATCTTTTTTTTGATGTTGAGAAAAATTTCCCAGATCAATATTTTCAGGATTATCTAGGGTTAAACTCCTGAAAAATCCCGACTTTTGATCAGGATAAATATCTAATATTTTCATTCTCATAAATTCTTTTTCTGAATAACCATAATGGGCGATCGCAGCCTCATTAACCGCCAGAAATTTTAAAGTTTTCAGATCATAAACCCAAATCGGTTGAGGATGACTCAGAAACAAATCTCGATACCGTTTTTCTGAGAGTTGCAAACGCTGGGTTTCTCGATGAATTAAATAATAAAGTAAAATACTGGTAATCAGAACAAAGAACCACCCTTTCAGAGTTTGAAGAACTGTAACTGAATAGGGAGAATTCGATAATATTGCCAATACTTGGTCAGAAAACGCAATCCAGAGACCTCCAATTACTCCATAAATTAAAGTAATTTGGTACGCGGGATTTATAACTAATTTTTGCCAAAGTTTCATGGAGAAAGGCACAGCTAGTTTAGTTATTTATAGTTTAATACAAGCTACGCAGACATTGGCTGGGTTATCAAATATAGCAATCCTAGATAATTCAATAATGATTAGGTGATTTTTAAGGATGATCTGACCCCGTTAACTCCATCAATCTTCTGACGGTTGTTACTTTTTCCCGATGAAGGGGTGCAAACCATTCTAAATTGATAATCATCACTTCCAGAGTATAAGTATCTGGATTTAAGTAAATTCCCGCCGCCTGGTTTTGTTCCAATTCCACTACCCAATATTCTATCCCATCGACTAGATGTAATTTTCCCCGTTGTTCTAATTCTAAAAGGGTATGATCTTTAGGAGTGGCCCAATTTGCATCGACCATTAACCGAGCTTGAGTAATGCGATGCTCGATATTTTCCATTTTCCACTGATTGTGTTCAGCGATTTTACAAAGTTGTTTTAACTCAATCTCACCAAATTTTGTACATAAAGGAATCGGTTTGAGTGAGCCATTTGCACTGACAAAGGTTTGAGTTGATTTGGTAGCCACAATCATTTTAGTGTTCTCACGGATAAACTGTCTGGACTTGTGTTCTTATAATCTACGTATTTTCGCTAAAAGTCAGTGATTATACAGGGGTTATGGTTGTGATGTGTTGATCTGATATCCGTGATCATACGCAAAATCTTCCCTGACTGAATTAACATCTCCAGAGTGATGAGGATCACAAACTCGGGTAAATGTTAATATCGATTATATTAATAAATAATTAGAGGTTTTTCTCGTTGAGGTTTAGTTATCGTTAATTATATCTGCTTTTATCTATTATCTTAGCTAGGTTAATATGGTTTTTTTTATTTTAATCAAATTTATATTAGATTATCTTAAAAATTGAGGATAACCTATGGATATTAATCAAAAATTGTCGGATTCAAGAAAAGCAATTACAATTTAAAAAATGAGTTCTTTCGTGTTTTGTCTAAATTCCATACCCATTTATTCACTTTCCATAACTGCCAATTGGTATAATTCCCGGGATTCTTGCTTGACTTTTCCTGACATTGCTGCTAATTGTAAGTTAGCAAAGGCATGAATATCCTCAGAATCATAATGGGTAGTTTGTAACATTCGTCTTAATTTGTTTTCCAGATTCAAGCTCAGATAGCCCGTAGACATCACTTCTTGAACCACATCACGAACACGAATACAAGTCATGGTACAGTCCTATTGTTGAAAAGTTCTGATAATACTTAGTATCAGGGAATTTTACTAAACCTGTCGTGATCCTGATACATCCCCTGTACTGATATTTGTCGTCAGACTCGGGTGATCCCAAACAATTTTCAATGGTGATCTCGATCAAATAGTGAATCAAAAACCTGAGTTGAGTGATCCAGGGTTAAGGAATACACTGTCCTTTTTCCTTACCCAACGGAGAAAAGCCAGGGATCAGACGGCGATTAACCTCCTGTTCCCGTAACCAACCCAGGTTCCCGGCTTCTAAGGATAACGGAATAGGGGTGGCCGTTGGATCAACCTCTAACTGTCCATTCGTCCCTTCCTTGGGGGTGGGAGTCGAACAAATTTTAAGCTCTATCCAGGTTCCCGCTTGGGGAGTAGACTCTTTTCGCTGAACCTGAAATACCGTTCCCTCTGGGACAGTTCCCTTAATCGTGGTTTTCCCAAATTCGCTCAGGAGAGTAATGGGTGAGGAATTAGTGGCGGGGTTTCCCAATTGAATCAAGGATTGTAGGGTTAACAGACTGGTGGGCGATGCCGTAGGCGTGGGGACGGGAGTAATCAAAGAAGTATCGGCAGGAGTAGGCGCTTCCGTCGGTTGGGCTTGAGGATCATTCGGGTTAAATAATACGCCTAAACCATAGAGCAAAGCCCCTAGAATCCCTAATAACACAGCAATCCCCAGGGATAAGAACCAAATTTTACTCACCCTTGATTCATCCGGCTGATTACCAGCAATTTTGGTTTCGATCAAGGAATCTTCTGCATCACTGGTGTCGGAAGAATCATCCCCCGAATCGTCGGTTAAAGGAATCACCGGAGGGATGCAAACGTCTTTCGGGCCATCGGGATCATCCTTGGGAACAACCGTAATTAACAATAAAGCCAGAGTAACGTTATCATGACCATTTTGAGTATTGGCAATTTCAATCAGACGATCCCGAACCGTCCCTAAATCCACTTCTTGACGCAAAACCGGTAAAATTTCCGTTTGCCAATGTTGTTCTACCCGATCGCGATCGCTTAACCCATCAGAACACAATAAAAATACACAATCTTCATCCAGGGGAAACCGTTGTACCGTTGGATGCAGCGTCACCGATGAGGTAATGCCCAAAGCCTGAATTAAGGCCCCAGAAGCCCCCTGTTGCAAAGCATCTCGATAGATGGCGCAACCTAAACGCACCTGGCGAGAAGCCACATCATCGTCCACCGTCACCTGATGACAACCACTGGAACTAATCCAATAAACCCGACTATCCCCCAAGTGGGTTAAATAAATTTCATGAATATGGGCCAAGGCCATTACCAAGGTTGTTCCCATGCGTTCGCGACCTTGACGGTTTTCATCATCGTTGCGTTGACAAATCACGTCATTAGCGATGCAGGTTGCCCGTTTTAATTTAGGGGTTAAAGACAATGGATCCCAATGGGCTTGATGCAGGGGCATTTGTTCCACCTGCTGACGCAGAACATCAATCGCCATCGAAGATGCGACTTCCCCGCCGTCCTGTCCCCCAATGCCGTCACAAACAATAGCCAGGGCTGCTTCCCCCGGAGTAACTTGGAGCGGTTTACTTCCCAGGGGATAACAGGCATCCTCATTATGGGAACGAGTGGGGCCAGCATCGGTTCCAGTGGCAATTTCAATCCGACGATGATAACTGCGTGCACAAATCGAGAGAGCCTGATCTAATTGTTGGATCAGTTGGGTGGACGTGCGTAATTCCCCCGAGGCCATTTGATGGGTCAGTTGTCGGAGGAATTTTTGGATTTGAGGCTGGGCGGTTGGAACCCACTGTTGCCAAAAATAACCTAATTGTTTGAGGGTGGGATTGTGGATGTCTAAGTCTAATTGCAACAACCGGACAAATCTTCCCTGAAGCCGCAGTAAGTGGGAATTGAGCAAACTCGAAGCGACATCTTGACGACTAAAGGGTTGCCAAAGTTGAGCAATTTGCCATAACCAATTGAGTTGGCGCATGGCGGTTGCATCGGGCCACAGGGCTGTTAAAGTGGGCATTAAGGTTTCCCCGTGCTCTGCAATCGGCCCTTTTTCCAAGAGAATGATCGGTTTATTAGTTTCTGCCTTAGCTGGGGAGATAATTCCATAGACCTGCGGAATGTGCAACCGATAGGCAAATAATTTTAGATAGGGAGAAATCTGATCAGAAATCTCGCTGGGTATTTCTGGCAAGAGATCTGGCCGCGTATCCACTACAATTCGATTGGTTTTGAGGAGGTAGCGATCTGCGATCAGCGTTCCCGAAGGTTTATCTTCGATTCCTTCGCCTACAGTCCACAGATAGTGTTTTGCCACAGGATTTTGCATTTGGGTTCCTCACGCCTGGCGTTGCCACTCAAAAGTGATCTTCTAAAATTTAGGATGGTTTACTGTTGTTCTCTACTTCACTGCCACGGGGCGACAACAAAGCACCGCAACAAATGGGCAATCCGGCTTGATTTTTATAACTCACCCTAAAAATTAGCACCAATTGGCAATCAAGATCGGGTAATCTGAACTATTGTAGCCTTTGAGCATCACCATCTGGTTAACCGTTTGTTGTTAATTTTTCTTGGCTCCGGGCAAGGATGCTTACAGCATGAGTGATTCTCCGCCTAACCCCTCCGATGACCCTAAGTTATTACCTGATTTGGAAATTAATGAACGCCTGACTCAACTCAAAAAGTCTCACGGTCACTATTACCAGATGATTAATTTAGAGGTTTGGGCTTTAATTGAAACCCTGGATCAGTTTTTTCCGGGTTCTTGGAATCGGTTTATGAGTAACCGTCAACTTTCCCTGAAACAATTTTTACAACGTCAGCGATCGCAAAAACAATCTCCAGCACCGGATGAGTAAGCTGATTTTAGCGCAATCATAAGGTTTAGGGCATCTACAAAGTCGCCATAAAGAGTCTGTATACAGTGAGTACAGACCCTTTATGGTCTACTTTTACTAACTGCTGAGTCGGGGTAATCCCATGCTATAGTTCACCGCCCGACAGTTGAGGTTATAGCTAATTTCACCCTTTTGGATCAGCGATCGCACTAAATGCTCTAAATCTGACCCGATTCGGCGTAAATTATATTCGGTCAGGTCTTCGCCACTGGACGCTTCAACTAACTCGTCAAATTTGCGATAGACTTGTTGCAAAGCCTGATCATTCCAGTTAAATTCGTTATCGGGATCAATATCCAAGGTCAATACTTGTTCATTGTTCACTAACTCCTCATCCTTAATTTCCGCCGTATAAATATGAATATGGCGAGTTGTTGATTTCAGCAGCATAGGCGGTTTATCTGAATAGATTTTATCTTGATTGTTTTTTATTTTGACATTACTCCAGGAAATAATGACTAATCTTTGGGATCAAATTTTTAACTTTGCACTCACCACCGCCACCGACGTTGGACAACAGTTAATCCTCGATTTTGGCACAGTCCAAGCTGCGGAAAAAGCCGATGGTAGTTTAGTTACTCAGTCTGACCAATGGGCGGATCAAGAAATTCGCACCCGCATCGCTAATACTTTTCCCGATCATGGGGTGATCAGTGAAGAAGCTGAACATATTTTTCCGAATACCGACTGGTGTTGGGTAATTGATCCTTTAGATGGTACAACCAATTTTGCTAGAGGGATTCCGATTTGGGGGATTTCTCTAGGATTACTCTATCAAGGAACTCCCGTATTTGGTTTAATCCATTTACCGCCTTTACAGCAAACCTTTCATGGGTTTTGGTATGGTGCATCGGGGTTAACCGGGCCAGAAGGAGCGTTTTTAAATGGTCAGCCTATCCATTCTAGTCCTGATCCTTTGAGTTCTAATCACTTCTTTAACCTCTGTTCTCGGAGTATTGCGATCGCTCCCCAAATTCCTTGTAAAATTCGGATGTTAGGGATGGCGGCTTATAACTTTCTAACGGTGGCCGTTGGCGCTACATTAGGGGGCGTGGAAGCCACTCCTAAAATTTGGGATATCGCCGGAAGTTGGGTTATTGTTAAAGCGGCGGGTGCGGTTTGGTATCCCCTCTCGACTGAACCTTTTCCCCTAGAAATTGACCGAAATTATGGAACTCAATCCTATCCTACATTAGTTGTGAGTCAACCTGAATTATTATCAGTATTTCAACCCTTGGCTAATGATTTTATCAATTAACTAGAAACCGGGTTTCTCGGAGAAACCCAGTTTCTAAACTTTACACCTTCACTCCATTAGCAAACTTAATTTTTAAATAATCATCTTCCATTTTTGCCCCAGAAGGTTGCAACATAGCTAGGGCTTGAGGTAACACTAAATTCCGGCGATGATTGCCAATTCTGATATTAAGTTCATCCCCGGTTTTATTCAATTGAACTTGTTCTTTAGGAATCCCAGGTAAATACAATTCTAGCGTATATTCATTATTATCTACCACCACTCTAAGTGTATTTTCTTGATAATAAACCTGGCTAGGATCTTCATCCTTATATAGCACTTCTTTCAATCTTTCTAGGGCTTCAAACCCACATAACTCCTCGGAAAATAACGGCACTTCCTTAACAGGTAAGGGGCTGAAATTGTCGTGGATTTCTTGACGATACTGTTTTTGATTGTCTTTCCATTTTTGGAAAAAAGGATCAGTCACTTCATCAGGAATAATCCGATTAGAAATAACTAAATCCGTGGAAACATTATACAAACTTAAATAGGCATGGGCGCGTAAAGATTCCTTAATTACCATTTTTTCAGGGTTTGTAACTAAACGCACCGAGGTTTGCGTATTATCCGTTAACACTTTTTCTAAGGCTTCAATTTTTTCATAAAAGTCATAAGGCGCGTCCATCACTTCTTTATCAGGTAAAGAAAACCCCGTCAAAGGTCTAAAAATCGGTTCAAATAGAGGACGCAACGCCACCGACATCCCTTGTAACGGTTTATAAAATTTTCTCATATACCAACCCCCGACTTCGGGTAAACTTAACAGTCTCAACGCTGTTCCCGTTGGGGCAGAATCAATAATTAATACTTCAAAATCTCCCTCATCATAATGGCGTTTCATCCGAACTAGACCAAAAATTTCGTCCATTCCCGGTAAAATAGCTAATTCTTCCGCCTGGACACCATCGAGTCCTCGCGCCTGTAATACCTGACTAATATAGCGTTTCACCGCCCCCCAGTTGCCTTCGAGTTCCATTAGGGCGTCCAATTCTGCCCCCCACAGGTTGGGTCGGACGAGACGGGGTTCGTGTCCCAAGGGCATATCAAAGCTGTCGGCGAGGGAGTGGGCGGGGTCGGTACTCAATACTAGGGTTTTATGCCCCAACTCGGCACAGCGTAAGCCTGTTGCTGCTGCAACGGAGGTTTTACCCACGCCACCTTTACCCGTCATTAGAATTACGCGCATACCGTTTTAAGATTAAAATTTGTTTACATTATTTAACTGTAGCGGGTTTTCATCCCGAATAACTGTTTCACCACCTCCAAGCGCGAACAGTCCCAATAGTCGATATGGCTTTCAATCAGGTTATGGGGGTTTAATTTGAGTTCACTCCGTCCAGGGATAGAAATTCTGGGTTTCCAGGGGAGGGGAGTTGTCCAACTCAGTGTCCAACGGGTTTCTATTAAATTCTCGGTTTGAGTAATATTATGTAAATCCAGTTGAATCTCTAAAAACCAAGTTTTCATAAATCCAATCATTTGTTGATAGCGTTTTAACCCGTTAAATTGATTCATGGGGTCTTTAAAATAAACGTTATCGGCATAAATATCATAGCTTTGATTATCGGGAAATTGTTGATAATCTTGTTTAATAATCTCAATAATATTCATAATTTTATTATAACCCAAAACCGATTAATTTATTGTATCTAGCAGTAAACGGGAATTGCTCATTGAGAATTATCAGGGTAACGTTTTGCTGTTCCATATAGGTAATGATCGTGATTGATTGACCAATCTGGAGGAGCCTCAACAGTTCCCGTTATTGATTCTAAGATATCCCAAGCATTTTGTTGATTTTGAACAAAAGTTATCTTTTGCTCAGTTTCTTTTTCGTGTTCTGTATTCCCTTCAGTATTCAAATAAGTTTGTAACCATTCTGCCAGTTGACGGACTTCAATAGCAGATAATTTTTGAATAGCCGCTTCAACTTCTGTTAGTGAATTCATCCTATTTTAGCGGTTAAGTAACAATTTGATTTTAACATTATTTCTCAATCCCTCGTTCCCTCGTTTCTAGGTTCTACCTAGAAATGCTAAAACGGTGGCTCTGCCACGAGTCAATAATAGAGGCAGAGCCTCAATCATAGCATTGCCAGGCTGGAGCCTGGGAACGAGAAAATAAATTAGTGCTTTTGCCTAGTTTTGACATATTGCGCCACCACCGGATTTAAACTAAAAAAAGTTATTTTTTCCCGATCTTGTATCTCCAATAAAAATCGCATACACAGAGATTTTATCGCATTAATTAAGTCGGAATTAGATAATTTTATTTTGTTTAATATGTCTGATAGGAGAACCCCTTCTGTTTCTTCGGCAAGCTGAGTAATTACCGTAACTTCTTCCTCTGTTAATCTTCCTAATAGTTGCTCTAAACGCGATTGTAATGATTCATCTAAAAGGGGCATATCATATTCCAAAAAATCAGCAACTTTACTACTAAATAATTCTCGAATCAGGGCAGCGGTTATATTTAACCAGAGAGGGTTGCCTTGATAGATATTAATTAGGGTTTCCCAGGTTTCTGCTTCTAATAATTGATATGAGCTTAAAATCTCTTTCGCGCCTAGACCTAAACTCCCTAAAACTAAAGAATGAATGGGGGAATTTGATTTTTCTAATTCGGCAATTTCCCTAGGTTTTTCCGAACTAATTAACAGGAAACAACTATTATGATTAACTTCGGTGATTTGTTTAAAAAATAACTGATAATCTTCATAGCCTGATTTATATTGTCCAGCAAGTTGACCACTGCTAAAAAGTGCCTGCACGTCATCGAGAATAATTAGACATCGGTATTTTCGCAGATAATCGAGAGTTTGGGAAATTTTGGTTTCGATATTTTGGGGAATTTCTGATGATTCGGAGAAAATTTTTAGGATTTTGGAAAGATATTGTTCTAAGGTAGGGGAAAAGCGGAGACTTCGATAGATGATGTAATCAAATTGGGTTTTGATTTGGTCTATTAGGTGAAGGGCAAGGGTGGTTTTACCAATACCACTGATTCCTAGAAGTGCAATTAAGCGTGTGCGATCTTTTGTTATCCAGTTTTCGAGGGTGGAGAGTTGGGGAGTGCGATCGTAGAAGCTGAATATTTCGGGTGCGTCGCCTAAGTCTATGTGGAGTTGTTTGGGAGTTTGTTCGGAGTTTTGGGGTTTCGTTGGATTTCTCGCCCTTTCTTGACAAATATTGAGGTTTTTAATCGCTACATAATCTCTACCTACTCTACCGATGGCTGATGAAAAGTTATCAAATTTCGCTTTTTCTAATATTGCTCTAAAATTTCTTTTAGTAATATCTTCTCCCAATCCCTCTGAAAATATTTGCCATAATTGCGAACCGATATCTCTGGTATGGCCTTCACTGGAATGAGTCGCTTCAGCAATTTCTGGGTATGTTCGACCTTGGAATGTCCCTTCAAGGATAGCTTTTTGCAGATAGTCTATATGTTCTCCCGTCTTCGCGAAAATTAGCTCGTCTGCGAGTTTTAAGACTTCTGCGATTTCCATAGGTCTGTCGTGTGCTGCGATTTGTCGTATTATATCCGACTTTCCGACATTTCCGACATTTCCGACAAGATTCCGACATTTCCGATTTGCTTGTCTCTGGAAAGTCCCGACATTACCAGATTCATCCTTGTAATATACTGAGCTTTAGGTGAACAAGATAAGAATAAAATTTCAAACAAGCAAATGGAAATGAAACCTTGTGATTTATACTGCACACACGCTGACGCACTTAACCGGAGTAAAATTCGAGAAATGGCAGATGAAATTCGATTCAACGGGGATTATTTGAGAGATAAATGGGAACCGATAAAAGTCTATTATTGTGATGGAAAATACTTAATTTTAGATGGTAATCATAGAACGATAGCTGCTAGTAAAGCAGGTATTAAAACACTTCCAGTTCTAGAATGCCCTAATGGTAATGAATTATGGACTACTGAAGAACTAAAAGAGGCTTCTAAAACATCGCGTCAAGTATTATGGATAGATTAGTTAATAAAACTACGAGGAGTGAAATATGGAAAGCCAAAAAATAATGAGTAAAGATGAGACAGGAACAAGAATAGATATTGAATATGAAAAAGGCAGAAAACTAGGAAATGTTCATGTACAAAATGAATATAATCATAAAGAAACGCTTTTTACATATCCAGACGATCCTGATGATGATGAAATTGAGGAAGCTATTAAATCATCTGATATTCTGAATCGAGCTTATAACCTTAAGAAACGCGAAAAAGTAGCGGAGCTTAAGAAGTATATAAAAAAGGGGATTGAGATAATGACTACTTTTGCAGAAACAGGTTATACCTCTGATTAAGTAAATTTTGAGCGCTGCTTCCAAAATGGAAGGATTGATAAAAGTTGCGATCGCCAACATTTATAGGAAAGGTTAAAGGTTAGCCGATCGCTCCCTCGAATCTACTATGCAATAGCCAAAAGGATGCGAGAGGGTGCAGGGGGCGATTCTTCTTCTTAATATCATTGATAATTTTAAATTGGAGTATAAATATGAGCGATATTAAGAAAAGATCCGTTCCGATTAGTCACATACTCGCAGCGTTTTTTTTCCCCCCGCTTGGCGTATTTTTGACGGTCGGGCTTGGCGCTCATTTTTGGATAAACCTGGTACTCACATTATTTTTTACCTGGATTCCGGGAGTTATCCACGCTTTTTGGCTGCTTTTTAATCACAATGCCTTAGTTAATAAAAATGAAGCTAAAACTTCTAGTCTTCCTAATCCTAATGAAATAAAATACCCGACTATTGATGAAAGTCAACTGAATGACGATCTAAGTTCAGCAGTAGGAATAGATTATCGAAACCTAAGAAATTTTCTCGCAGTTAAGGATTTTAAATCCGCTAATAAAGAAACTGAATCTATTTTCAAGGAGTGTTTCTTTATAGATATTGGAAGGGTTAGTGTTGACCCTGAGAGACCAAAAAGTATTCCTTGTACAGATATATGCACTATAGATAGACTCTGGGTAAAATATAGTAAAGGATATTTTGGTATTAGCGTTCAAGATGGCATTTGGTCTGATATTTTCTTGAGTATGTACCTTAAGGAAAAAGATTTTGCTAATCGAGAAAAACTTGAAAAGACCGACGAACAACTTCGCCAAGTTGCTTTGTTTGAAAGTTGGCGTAAATTCAATAACAAATTAGGGTGGAAATCAGACATAAAATATATTTATGATTTTTCAGCACCAAAAGGTCATTTACCAGTCCTATATCATCCTCATAGTAACAGTTGTTACTGTGCTATGACAGTCTTATTTGATCGACTTCGTAAATGTCTTGAGTAGAAAAAAAGATACCTAGGCTCCGCGAACAAGTCGCCCAACTTAATCAAATGAATTCTATATAGCAATTTCTGCTCAAGAGTGAGGAAAATGCGATCGCGCTTAATTTTCTGAAGTGCGATCGCCCTTCTTTTTCCAAAATGCGATCGCCCCTTCTTCAGAAATCATAACAGAGTTGGTTTTCATAAATTAATTCAGAATATTAATCAATTTCAATTTTACTTTCCCGATGGATAACTCTACTTTTTATTACTTGTTGATTTCGGAGAGTGACAGAAGATAGCTAAGTTACCCCTACGGCGTTATTCGCCATTTGCGACAGGTTTTTTCGCTCACTTTCTCCCAATAATCCCCCTAAATAGTTCCTAAATTCCCGTTTTTGCGCTTGATGGCTGAAAATATCGTCAAATCGACCACACCATCTATCGAAGCAAGGGGGCATCGCTGTCGGGGTTGTCTCTTTCATGCGTTATTCTTTCACGTTATCTGCTTGCTCTATAATCATTATCATCTATTTCCCTCCTTATTTTTGTTTAAGTCCCATTAATATAAATATGGCAATTTTCAGTTAAAATAAATTAAGTTGAGACTATTGGCGAAAAATGAACACCCTATCTACTCCTACAATTCCATCTCAAACCCTGACCAAAATTGGTGTAATTGGAGGGGGACAACTGGCTTGGATGATGGGAATAGAAGCGCCATCTTTAGGGGTTTCTTTATTTGTTCAAACGCCCCAAACGGATGACCCGGCTGTACCTTTTGCCACGGAAACTATTTTAGCTAAAATTGATGATGCCACAGCCACGGCAAAATTAGCAACTCATTGCGATGTCATTACTTTTGAGAATGAATTTGTTGATTTAAACGCCCTCTCTAAACTCGCGGAACAGGGGGTTTGTTTTCGTCCTCGCTTGTCGGCTTTATCTTTATTATTAGATAAATATGATCAACTCAGTTATTTAGAAAAAATCGGTTTACCCGTTCCAGAATTTCAACTTTTAAACCCTGAAAAGGGCAAAGAAGTTGATCATAATTTAGGTTATCCCGTGGTTTTAAAAGCCTGTCGCTATGGCTACGATGGACAGGGAACTTTTATTATTAATAATGCAGAGGAATTATCGGAAATTTGGTCAAAATTTAACTATCCTCCCATGTTATTACAGAAATTTGTTCCGTTTGAACGGGAATTAGCGGTAATTGCAGCCCGTTCGGTGGCGGGAGATGTGGCAGTTTATCCCATAGTTGAAACAGTACAGAAAAATCAAGTTTGTCATCGGGTTATCGCTCCAGCTAATATTAATAAAAGTATCGCTGAACAGGCAAAAGCGATCGCCATAACCCTACTAAATAGCTTACAAGTGATTGGTGTATTTGGCATAGAATTATTTTTAACACCGGAAGGCGAACTATTAGTGAATGAAATCGCCCCCCGTACCCATAATTCCGGTCATTTTAGTTTAGATGCTTGTGAAACTTCCCAATTCAAACAACATTTAAGGGCGGTCAGTGGTTTACCATTAGGGAATACGGCTTTAAAATGTAGTGGGGCGGTGATGGTAAATTTATTGGGTTTTGAAACTGCCAATAGTGAGTATTTAGAAAAGCGTCAAAAAATTGCAGAAATTCCTAATTCCTTTATTCGTTGGTATGGTAAAACCGCCTCTCGCCCGGGTCGAAAATTAGGTCATGTAACGGTATTAATTCACACAGAAAATGATCAAAATATAGAAGAAGAAGCAAATGCGATCGCCGATCAAATTGAATTGATTTGGTATTCCTAGGATGGGTAATTATCAAGCCCATAAGCGGGATTTAATTCTATCTGTAGGGGCAATTCATGAATTGACCCTGTATCAGTGATGTGTAAGTTCTGTTAATTTCTGGTTACGAGCAAGTAAGGCAGTTCCATAGGCGGCTTCCGTATGAATAGAATTAACCGTATTAACGTTTAAATAGCGCTGACGAATGGCTGTCCAAATCGGATTTTTTGCCCCTCCTCCGGCGCTATAAACTTGAGTTAGGGGAGTTGCACCCAGTTGTTGTAAAAGTTGATAACCTTGGGCTTCAATTTTGGCAATTCCTTCTAATAAACCCTGTAAAAATTCAACGGGATTATCGGGACGGGGTTGGAGACGGGGAAGTAATTCGGGGTCATTAATGGGGAAGCGATCGCCTTTTTTAATTAAGGGATAATAATTTAAGTTACTATTATAATTAGGGTTGATTTGACGGCTGAAATTTTCCAGTGACCGATCACTAAAAAATTGACGTAAGACCGCACCCCCGGTATTAGAAGCACCTCCAGTTAACCATAAATCTCCTAAACGATGGCTATAAATACCATATTTGCTATGATTTATAGGACTATTACTGAGAAGTTTTAAGACTAAAGTTGAACCTAAAGATGTTACTGCTTCCCCTGGAATCTTGGCACCACTGGCTAAAAAAGCGGCTATACTATCGGTAGTTCCTGCACAGATAACACAGGTTTTTGGCAATTTTAACTGTTCTGCTATTTCGGGGGTAATAGTCGTAATTGGGGTTCCAGGGGCAACTATATCAGGTAGTTTCAATAATTCTAAATCGGTCAGGGATTGTAAACCATTAATTAACCAGTTAGGATAGGTCAAATTCTCGACATCGTAGCCCAATTTTAAGCTATTATGATAATCACTAATCCCTAACTTTCCATGGAGTAAAAAGGCTAACCAATCGGCTTGATGTAGAAAATAGTGGGGTGCGGATTTTTGTGGTTTAGTGTTGGCAGTTTCAACGGTTAACCACCAAATCAGTTTGGCTAAACTAGAAGTAGCACTGTTAACAATATGATCGGGAGGAGCGATTTTTTTTAACTGTTCTAAAACAGTAATAGCCCGACTATCATTATATAAAATAGGGGACTGTACGGGAATGCCATTAGTATCACAAAGTAGCACGGTGGCAGAGGTTCCATTAATAGCGATCGCATCAATTTGACGACGAAAATGTAACGGAATTTGTTGAATTACGTCAAACAGAGCCGTTTTCCAAAGGCTAACCCATTCAGAGGTATCCGTAAACGGGGGAAAAGGAAATTGAGTTTGGGCCACCACTGTCCTTTGAGAATTAATGGTAATCGAACGAGCGCCGGACGTGCCAAAATCAATCCCGATATAAAAATTAACCATTGTTGCTATCTAAGTTCAATTCATATTTTTTTATTTATAGTACAATTGTAGGTTTGTGAATTATAAGATCATGAGTTATTTTGTTAAGTTTTAATAAAAATTGCGGAAACAGTAAAATTGCTCTGGACGTTTATTGCTCACAAAGTTATAAATTAAGGGTCAGTAGTTGAACTTTAATCGGATTAACTGCTTGCAATTGAACTTCTTAATGCCTTAATCGAGGATTTTATGGATACTCTTGCTTACAATCATCTAGTTTCTGCCTATGAGTCCCCTCGCCAAACCCATTTCAACGGGGATTTGGTACTATTTCGATCTGTGAATTGGAGTAAAATATCAACGGCTTGCTGGGTGCCCATTGTCGCAACCGCCATTGGCTTGTCTGTACTCAGTGTCAGCCAACCCGCCAGTGCTGCCCTCTCTCGGGGTGATAGCGGTCATAGCGTTAAAAGTGTTCAATATGCGTTGCAGAATTACGGCTATTTTGGCGGCAGAGCAACGGGTTACTTTGGGTCGGTGACAAAACACGCCGTCATGGCTTTTCAAAGAGATTATGGCTTAACTGCTGATGGCGTAGTTGGCCCGGCAACGGCATCGGCCCTAGGGGTAGGCAGTTATCACAAACCCAAAAAACATCACTATAGCAATGCCAGTTATGGCTGTAGTCATAGCTGTGGTGGCGGTGGTTCTCTGTCCCGCGGCGATAGTGGCTATGATGTCAAAAAATTACAAAATCGTTTAGCCAACCTGGGTTATTTTCATGCTAACTCCACGGGTTACTATGGCAAATTAACCGCTAGTGCTGTTAAATCCTTTCAATATAACTGTGGACTCTCGGCTGATGGTGTTGCTGGCCCAGCAACCATGGCCGCATTAGGCATTTAGCTGCCTTTGTAGAGGCGTGCCACGGCGCGTCTCTCTACTTTCTCTCTCAGGACTTACGCAGTTACGCTATATATCCCTCTTTTATTACTACAGGAAGAGTAAAATAAGGAAGAGAATCCGCAAAGGCTGTGAAACATATGGGTACACCACATCGTCCACCTAGACCAACAGTCAAGTTTATAGATGATTATTAGACATCTCCGAAATAAAAATGGGGAGGGATACTTGATGGTAAAATTAGATTTTACCCCAAGGAGAGATGACTAAATTAAGAGGCTATCTGGACAAGAATCCCCAGCAAACAAAAAGGCTATTGTCGATGAACAAATCTTACTAACTCTAATTTATCTGCATCAGATGCCCACATTTCAAATGTTAGGGTTACAGTTTGAAGTGAGTGAATCAACAGCGAATGATATTTTCCATAACTGGATAAAAATCTTCAGAGAATTACTGCCAGCCAGTTTAGTTGAGCAAGTAAAAAAAAACGAGAGTGATTGGGAGTGGGTAGAAGAAATTCTGCTGGAATTTGAGTTAATAGTAGATAGCTATGAACAGCCCATGCAAAGACCAATAGACAACGAAGAGCAGAAAAAATATTACTCAGGAAAGAAAAAAACACATACGTTTAAAAATCAAGTCATTGTCATGCCGAGCGGGAAAGAAATAGTGGATGTAGCTGTGGGTTATACCGGAGCAACAAGCGATCTGAAATTGTGGAGAGAAAGAAGGGAGGAATTGGGGAATCATCAAAAATACAGGGGGGATAAAGCTTATGTAGGGGAAACAGCAATTAATACACCACATAAGAAACCGAGGAATCAAGAAATATCCCTTGAACATCGAGAAGAAAATCGGTTAAAAGCCAAACAAAGGATTGTAGTCGAACATTTAATAAGACTGATAAAAATTTATCGAGTTGCTTCCGAAAGATTTCGGTTAAAGAGCCAAAATTATGAAGCAGTAATCTTGACAGTATGTGGACTAATAAGATGGCGAATAGGAGCGATTGTATTATCATCTAAGAATTGCCCAGAATACTTTTGAAAAATGATTGAATATCAGAAATAAAATTCATTAATTATTATTAATGTAACTGAAAAAGCCTATGAATCCGTTACTTTAGGAGAACCCGGCACAGGAGTGCTAGAGGCTCAAAAAGTAGCGATAGAGGGCGTTTGAGGATTTTCGGAGATGTCTAATGAATTTAAACCATTTTATTCTTCTGGATGAATTAGCTGATTTACTACCTGCTTAATTCGGAGACTGACAAAAGAGGGATATATATAGCCTGCTTGCGTAAGTCCTGTCAAATAGGATTGCTATAAAATTGTTAGATTCAGTTTAACAATTCTGTTGCTAAATTTTCTGCTTGTTCTCGAATTTCTCGGACTGCGGTGGTTTCCCAGCGACATCCTTTGCAAGTTGTCCCTAAAGTATATAAGTTTTGAGAAATTTCACCTTTTTGATCAATTAATGCTCAAGTTTTTGTGACATCTAAACCTAAATTTAATGAGTCAGAACGAATTAAATCGCTGGGTGTTTTATTAATAGCGATCGCTTCATCTAAAACCCGATACAAAAGAACTCATTTTTCCAGCCGAAACATTGAGTAAATGATGATCCGAAGGAGTGCTATAGGCAATCCCTTCTCCTAATTGATTTCTCTGTTCTATTAAATAAATATTTACAGGATAGGTGGATTTTTCGAGGAGATGAATTGCTACCATCACCCCACTAAAACCTCCTCCAATAATTGCTATTTTTTGAGCCATAATTAGGAGTTAATTGTGATAATTAATGCTTAGACAGTTATAAAAATCAACTGCCCTCTTTTGGGTATGAAAGCAGTTGATAGGCTGAGTTTTAATTGGTTTGTATTGCAAGTGAATTGTAATTCATTTAAGATGTCAAGCCCTAAAAACTCATCTATAGATAGAATCGCCCGGCTTCTAAAAGAGTTAGGATGTCAACTGGTTAAATCCCTAGGAAATAATAATTATGGAAAACTTTTGGCAATATTGGGGACGTTTAGAATACAATTTCCACCCACCAATTAGCGCCCCAATTCTGGCCCAGCTATCCGAACCTGTTAGAGATCCCGTTGCCGTATTTCTGATTATTTTGGCAATTATGTTAGTTGCGCCGTTGCTATTTGAACGGTTAAAAATGCCTGGAATTATCGGTTTAATTTTAGCTGGGGTGGTGGTTGGCCCCCACGGATTAGGGTTACTGGCCCGCGATCGCACCATTGAACTCCTCGGGACAGTGGGATTGCTATTTCTAATGTTTCTGGGGGGTTTAGAAACCAGCCTGGATGACCTCAAACGCAACGCCGACAAATCTGTGGTTTTTGGTTTAGCCACCTTCTGCCTACCGATGATTATTGGTACAGGAGCCATGTTATCCATCGGATTTAGTCCCTTAGCCTCGATCCTCGTCGCCTCCTGTTTGGCTTCCCACACCCTGGTGGCTTTGCCCGTTCTGGGTAAACTGGGAATTATGCGAAGTCAGCCAGTGATGGCGACTTTAGGAGCAACCCTAATTACCAACGTTCTGGCATTATTGGTACTAGCAATCATAGTTAAAGCCGATCAAGGGAGACTCACCGCCAGTTTTTGGCTCCTACTTATTCCCTCTTTAGCCATCTATACCTTTGCCACCCTGTGGGGAATTCCCCGACTCGGCCGTTGGTTTTTCCGCCGCTTCGGACACGATGAAAGCGCCGAGTTTATATTTGTTTTGGCAGCTTTATTTGTGGCGTCCTATATTGCTGGATTAATTGAAATTGAGCCGATTGTCGGAGCTTTTTTAGCCGGGGTTGCCATTACCTCCCTCGTCCCCCAATTGAGTCCATTAATGAATCGGATTCAGTTTATTGGCAATACCCTATTTGTCCCCTTCTTCCTGATTTCCGTGGGAATGCTAGTTGATCCTTTGATTTTAGTGAAGGAACCTCGAGGGATCATGGTTGCAGTGGTGATCCTAATAGCGGAACTCGTGAGTAAATTTTTAGCCGCTTGGGGGCCGGGTAAACTGTTTGGTTGGAAGTTCCCCAGTGTGATGGTGATGTTCGGAATGTCCATGGCCCAGGCAGCTTCAACCCTGGCAGCCATTACGGTGGCCTTAAAAATTAATCTGGTGGATGAGTTAACCGTCAATGGCATTATCGTGATGATTTTGGTGACTTGTGTGGCTTCCCCCTTAATTACAGCCCGTTGGGGGTCAAAGGTTTCATTAGAAGCAACGGAGGTGAAGGAGGTTGAAAAAAGTCGGCTGAGTGCCGTGGGCGACACCTTCTCCGTCAGTGATCGGATTTTAGTACCTGTGGCTAACCCCAATACCGAAGATAATCTATTGCAACTGGCACTAATTCTGGCAAAAAGTGGTGGGGGGACACTGTTACCCCTGCATATTATTTCTGACCAAACCCGGCCTATTCCATCAGGGGCGAAGGTGCGACAGGAACAATTATTGGCAAAGGCGGAGATGGTCGCCCATGCGGCAGTGACTTCGGTGGAAACCATTGGTCGAGTTGATAATTCGATTGGAATGGGGATTGTTCGCAGCGCAGAAGAACGGAATGCTACTTTGATTGTTTGTGGTTGGAAAGGATATTCGACCTATCAGGAGAACTTTTTTGGCGGGATGATTGACATGGTGGTGCGCTTGGCAACTATCCCGGTGTTAATTACTCGTTTTCCCCAACCCCTTAAAAATACCCAGCGAATTTTGTTCGTGGTCGGGGAAATTGATATGACCTCTTGGGCTTTCCGGGAAACCTTTAGCTTGGCTCAAAGTCTATCGGGAGAGTTGAAAGCCACGTTACAGGTTTTACAGGTGCTTTGGGATCAAAAACCCCGGGCTTCAGGGTTGGAATTAACCGGGGTTAACGGTCAGGTTCCGGTGGAACAAATTCGGGGGAATTTCGTAGCTAAACTTTCTCAGTTTCTGAAAGTTGATGATTTGGTAATTGTCATGGCAAGTAGCCATCGTTTAGGACAACCAACTTTAGGAAAAGATCCAGAAACGATCGCTCGCCTACATCAACAAACCTCTTTGTTAATTGTTCATTTTCCCACTTAAGCTAGAATTGAAGGCAATTGCTTAATCCACCTCTAAAATTATTCATCTCAATGTTGAGTTCTTTTGATTTCCGTCGTTTCCAGCCTCTAATTCTGTTAGTGCTCGGTGCTGGTTTTTTCATTCCGGCTAATCGGGCATTATCCCTAACGAATGAAGAAGCTCAAGCCTTTAGTACCGAATACATGAAAGGCTGTTTGCAAGGAGTTAGTCAGTTTAGTCTTGATCCCGAAAAAGGAGAACAGTATTGTCGTTGTACCCTGAATAATTTGTTACAACTTCCAGATGAAAAATTGAAGTCTTTAGGACAGTTGACCGAAGAACAAATTAGACAAGATTCAGGGATTAAAAATGCGTTTAATAATTGTCTATCTACTTATATTCAAACGGATCAATAGGTAGAAGACTTTTACAGGACTTACGCAAAACAACCATATCTAGTAGGGGCGAACGGCCGTTCGCCCCTACAGATGGTGTATAATTGGGTATTCTGCGTAAGTCCTATTTTAGTAATTTTATCCAGGTCTAAAATTATTACCAGCAGGGGAAATTGATCAACTTCCCCTACCGTTATTCAATAATTAAAGAATTTGAGACAAAAACTTTTGCGTACGTTCTTCTTGAGGATTGGTAAAAAATTCTTCCGGGGTTGCTTCTTCGACTAATATTCCATCGGCCATTAACACAATTCGATCCGCCACTTCCCGCGCAAATCCGACTTCATGGGTGACACAAACCATTGTCATTCCCGACTCGGCTAAAGTTCGCATCACGTCTAAAACTTCTCGCACCATTTCCGGGTCTAGGGCGGATGTGGGTTCATCAAATAACATGATTTTAGGCTGCATCGCTAAAGCTCTAGCGATCGCAACCCGTTGTTGTTGACCGCCGGATAATTGACCTGGATATTTTTTTGCCTGTTCTAAAATCCCAACTCTTTCTAATAATTGTAAGGCTACTTCTTCGGCTTTCGCCTTCGGCCAACGTCTGACCCAAATCGGAGCTAAGGTGACATTTTGTAAAATACTTAAATGGGGAAATAAATTAAACTGTTGAAACACCATTCCCACTTCTTTGCGAATTTCTTCAATATCTTTTAAATCGTGGGATAAATTAATTCCATCGATGACAATACTGCCCTGTTGAAATTCTTCTAAGGCATTAAATGTCCGAATAAAAGTTGATTTCCCCGAACCGGACGGCCCCATAATTACCACCACTTCCCCCCGTTTCACCGAAAGGCTAACCCCTCTAAGGACGTGGAAATTATTGCCATACCATTTATGTACATCGGTGGCAATAATGGCAATATCGACCGTCGGTGATTCAGTGGGTTGGGGATTAGGTTGTATTTGTGTCATGGCTTAAAATTGGGGTTCGTATTTAACTGTGGATTCATTGTTCTATAGATTATTATATGGTGTTGATCCCTAGGCACAATTCGGATGGTTTTTCGATTAACTACACCCTCAATCAGCAAGGACGGGGTTCTCTCTCCCCTCAGCAAGCCTCCGAATTCCTTCTGAATCTGATGTTCAGAGTTATAATTAAGACTATGTTAAGTGCTTGAGGGAACCACAATTGAATCAGCCTTCTATTTTAGTGGTCGATGACCAACCTCGTAATTTTGATGTGCTGGAATCACTGTTAAGCGATCATAATTATGAGTTACACTATGCTTCCAGTGGACAGGAAGCCCTCGAATCCCTAGAAATCATCCCACTGGATCTAATTTTATTAGATGTGATGATGCCAGAAATGGACGGGATTGAAGTTTGCTCCCGGATTAAAGCCAATCCCCAATGGCAGTCAATTCCGATTATTATGGTGACGGCATTAACAGAGAAAGAAGACCTGGCTCTATGTTTAAGTGCCGGTGCTGATGATTTTTTGAGCAAACCCGTTAATGGTCTGGAACTTCGCGCTAGAGTTCATTCGATGCTACGGATTAAGCAACAATACGACAATCTACAAACCCTGCTGAAATTGCGAGAAGATCTGGTCAATATGTTAGTTCATGATCTTAGAAATCCCCTAGCTGGGATCTTGTTAGGATTGGATATGTTGACCTATCCCAAGCTATCACCAGAGGCAAAACAAGAGAAAATAGTTAAAATAAAATTATCAGGGCAAAAGTTATCGGGCTTAATTGATGATTTATTGCTGATGGCGAGGATAGAATCGGGTAAAATTGCTCTCGATATCAGCCCAGTTGATCTGGGAAATATGCTGCGGGAATTGGTTAAAGATTTTGAATTTAACGCCTCTCAAAAAAAGATTGAAATCATCACCCAAATTCCTGATTTTGATGGCACGATTAAGATAGATCAAGCGATGTGTCAGCGAGTTTTAGATAATTTACTCTCTAATTCTATTAAGTTCTCTCCCCAAGAAAGTCAGATTATCGTCAGTGCTGAATATCTCCCCGAAGGAGGGACAAAAATTAAAATTGCTGATTATGGGCAAGGCGTACCCGATAATTTAAAACAATGTATTTTCGAGAAATATGAAATTGGGACTCTGATGCAAGGTGTCTCTCAAATCGGATTGGGATTAGCTTTTTGTAAAATGATTGTCGAAGCTCATGGTGGCACAATTATCGTTGAAAATAATCAACCCCAAGGAGCAATTTTTGAAATTAGCTTGCCCAATAATATTACCTAACTAGCCTGATTCAGATCATGTTGACATCGTTGACATCGGCAAGTGCTATCACCCAAACGGAACTAAGATCTGCCATCGTGCGTAATCCCCTGATTGTTGCACCGGATACGACCGTTAGGGATGCGATCGCACAAATGAGTGGACTGCATACGGTTTGTTCGACGTCCACCACAGGCGATAACCGACCAGAGGAATTACACCTTGAAGCTCGGTCAAGTTGTGTCTTAATTGCTGAAAATCAGAAATTATTAGGCATTCTCACCGAAAGAGATGTGGTACGCCTGAGTACCGAGAAACGCTCCTTAGAGAGTCTGCTCGTCCGGGAGGTTATGGCCCATCCAGTTGTCACCCTCTATGAGTCGGCTTTTGCGGATTTGTTTTTGGCAATTAACCTGCTCAAACAGCACCGGATTCGCCATTTACCCATTCTCAACGACCAAGATCAAATAGTTGGACTGCTCACCCACGAAACCCTAAGACAAACATCCCGTCCGGCAGATTTATTGCGGTTACGTCTGGTCGCAGAAGTGATGATTGCGAATGTGGTGTCCGTGTCTCCTGATAGTCCCATATTACAGATCGCCGAATTGATGGCAAAGCATCGTGTCAGTTCCGTGGTGATTGTACAAGAACAAGATGGCCTATTTATCCCCATTGGCTTTGTCACCGAGCGAGATTTAGTCCAGTGTCAGGCATTAAACCTTGATTTAGAAACCTGTATGGCCGATCAGGTGATGAATATATCGGTTTTCCCAGTCAGAAAAGATGATTCTCTCTGGGTGGTGCAACAGATAATGGAACAACATTTGATTCGGCACTTGGTCGTAACGGGTGAGGAGGGTGAACTGCTGGGAATTATCACCCAGACCAGTATTTTACAAGCCCTCAACCCCCTGGAATTATACAAATTAGCCGAAGTTTTAGAACAGAAGGTATTACGGTTAGAAGCGGAGAAAATAGAACTCTTAACCCATCGGAATTTAGAATTAGAACGTCAAGTCGAAGAAAGAACGGCTATCCTCAAGGCAAAAGCCAAACAAGAGGAGTTAATCACTAATCTTGCCACTCAAATTCGTTCCTCTCTGAATTTGTCAGAGATTCTGAAGACAACGGTGGAACAAATCCGATCTCACCTCAATTGTGATCGGACAGTGATTTGGCAATTACAAACCGATAGCAGTGTAATCGTTGTCGCAGAAGCCAGCAGTAGTCAAGATGTTTATGATCTAGGAACACAGACTACTGACCCCTGTTTTTCGGATTGGATCGATGTCTATACTCACGGACGGGTTCGGGTAGTGCCAGATATCTACACCACTCCCATGACCGACTGCCATCGTCAGAGCCTAGAAGACTTGCAAATTCGGGCAAAAATTATTGTTCCTATTCTTCAAGGACAAACCCTATGGGGATTGTTAGTGGCTTCCGAAAGCAATAAGCCGCGTCAATGGTTGACAGAAGAAATTACCCTGTTACAACAACTGGCTACCCAAGTGGCGATCGCAATTCAACAAGCCACCGCTTACCAACAAATCGAAACCGAACTGGCAGAAAAACGCAAAATCGAAGCTGCCCTGATTGAGAGTCAAAATCGCTATATTACCCTGGCGGCTGCTGTTCCCGTTGGGATTTTCCGTACCGATACTCAGGGAAACTGCATTTATGTGAATACATCTTGGTGTTCCCTGACCGGACTCACCCCCTCGGAAGCCATCGGTGGGGGTTGGACTCAGGCCATACATCCCCAGGATCGAGACAAAATCGTCTCGGAGTGGTATTTTGCCGTTCATGAAAATCGTCCCTTTCAGTTGGAATACCGCTATCAACGCCCCGATGGTTTGATCACTTGGGTATTTGGACAGGCGATCGGAGAACGTGATATTAACGGGGAAATCATTGGTTATGTGGGCACGGCTACCGATATTACTGAACGTAAACAGGATTCTGAGATTCTGGAAAACTTGATTGAAGGTACATCCGCCGTCACCGGAGAAGACTTTTTCCCAGCCATGGCTGAACATATTAGCAAAGCCTTTGAACTTGATCGGATTGTAATTACAGAATTGCGTAACGGGGTCTTTTGTAAGTTAGTCGATTTCTCAAATCACCAATTTCAAGCTGATCATGTCAATGAAGATTTTGAAGAACTTTATGTTAAAAGTGATCTGGGTCTTGCCCTACAAAATCAAGCCGGGGAGTCTCTGGGCTATATTGCGATCTGGAATAAAACCCTGAAAAATTCATCCAATCTAGGCAAGATCATTGATATTTTACGGGTTTTTGCCACCAGAGCCGAGGCAGAAATAGAAAGACTCAGGGTAACGGAAGCTCTGCAACAACGGAATCAAGAGCTACGCCAGGCACAATCATCATTAGAAGAATTTAACCTTTCCCTGGAAAGCCTGGTGCGACAACAGACTAAGGAAGTCCTAAACCTCAATATTCTCCAAAAAGCCATTCTCGATGGGGCTGATTATTCTATTATTTCCACCGATCTTCAGGGGGTGATTCAGACCTTTAATGCTGGGGCAGAAAAAATGCTCGGTTATCGGGCAGAGGAGGTGATTGGTAAAGTCACCCCGGAAATTTTTCATGATCGCGCAGAAGTAGAAGCCCACGCTCAAGATCTCTCCCAAAAATTAGGTCAGACCCTGAAGCCTGGCTTTGATTTGTTGGTTTCTCGCAGCCAAAAAAGTTTGATTAATGAGAAAGAATGGACTCACATCCGTAAAGACGGGTCGCGCTTTCCTGTCTTGGTATCTGTCACCGCTTTACATGATTTACAAGGGAAAATTATCGGCTATTTAGGTATTGGTAAAGACATTACCCAAAGCAAACAAGCTGAACTGGAACGGGAAAAATTACTTCAAGAATTATCAGCCTTTAAACTGGGCTTGGATCAGGCTGCAATTGTGTCGATTACTAATATTCAAGGTGTGATTACTTATGTTAATGATCGCTTCTGTGAGATTTCTGGTTATTCCCGCGATCAACTGATCGGCAAAACCCATCGCCTGATTAATTCCGGCTACCATCATCCTTGCTTTTTTAAACAATTGTGGTGGACGATTATCCAAGGGAAGGTTTGGCGCGGTGAAATTTGCAATCGAACTAAGAATGGCGATTTTTATTGGGTAGACAGTACCATTGTCCCCTTTTTAGATGGCCAGGGAAAACCGTTTCAGTATCTAGGGATTCGCTTTGATATTAGCGATCGCAAAAAAATTGAAGCCGAATTAGCTAAGAGTGAAGCCCAATTCCGAGGACTGGTAGAAGGAGCAAACGATGTCATTTGGTCTTTTGACCTGGAGGGCTTATATACCTACCTTTCACCCCAATTCGAGACGCTTTTTGGCTGGAAACCTAGTGAATGGATGGGTAAATCCTTTGTGGATCTGGTTCATCCTGATGATTTGGAAATCCTGATTAAAAATAATCACCAATATATCCTAGCCGGGGAAATATCCCATAATCTTGAAATTCGACATCTTCACCGAGATGGTCATTATGTGTGGGTGAGAATTAGTGCGACAGCGATTAAAAATGAACAAGGAACAATAATTGGTCGTCAAGGAATTTTATCGGATATTAGCGATCTCAAACAGGCTGAAATTGGATTACAAGCGAGTGAAAATCGCTTCCGCCGTGTGTTTGCCTCTAATATTGTCGGCATGATGTTTACGGACTTTAGTGGGCAAATTATTGATGCAAATGATCGCTTTTTAGAAATTACTGGTTATAGCAGAGAAGATCTGAATAATCATCGGATTAATTGGGCAGCAATCACCCCTCCCGAACACATTGCCAATGATTATAAGGCGATGGAATATCTGAGACTTTACGGAGCAATTGATCCCTGGGAAAAGGAATATTATCGCCCTGATGGAAGTCGAATTCCTGTGCTGATTGGGGTAGCCCTACTTTCTGACAATCAAAACGATAGTAGTTGTGTTTGTGTGGTTGTGGATATTACGGATCGCAAACAATATGAAGTCCAACTGCAACAAACCAATCTGGAACTAGCCCGGGCGACCCGCATGAAAGATGAGTTTCTAGCGAATATGAGCCATGAATTACGAACTCCCTTAAATGCGATTTTAGGAATGTCGGAAGCTCTCCAAGAGGAAATATTTGGCCCCCTGAATCAAAAACAACATCAGTCAGTACAAACTATTGAAAAAAGTGGGATTCATCTCCTGGCATTAATTAATGATATTCTCGATGTTGCTAAAATTGAATCGGGCAAAATTGAACTCAACTGCACCCCTACCCCTATAACAGAATTGTGCGAGTCAAGTTTGATCTTTATTAAACAACAGGCCCTAAAAAAACGGATTTTAATTCAGACCGAAATTTCCCCTTATCTGCCTAATTTATTAATAGATGAACGGCGTATCCGTCAAGTTTTAATTAACTTACTAAATAACGCGATTAAATTTACTCCCGAAGGCGGTAGAGTCTCCTTAACCGTTACATTTGAATCTTCAACGGAAACCGCTTTAAGCAATCATTATATTAGTTTTGCCGTCACCGATACGGGTATTGGTATTACTCCTGAAAATCTCGCTAAACTGTTTCAACCCTTTGTGCAAATTGATAGTGCTTTAAATCGTCAATATGCGGGGACAGGTTTAGGTCTTACCCTGGTCAAAAAAATTGTGGAAATGCACGGTGGGGAGGTAGAAGTTAAGAGCACAATTAATCTCGGTAGTTGTTTTACCTTCCGTCTTCCTTGTCAAGATTTGCTGTTACTAACTCCTCAATCTTCCCAGGAAACCGCAATCAATTTAGATCCAAATTCTACAACCCAAGTCTTAGAAAAATTTCCTGTAATTCTGTTAGCAGAAGATCATGAAGCTAATATTATTACTATCTCTCGTTATCTGAAGGCGAAAGGATACCAAATCATCTTAGCGGAAAATGGTCAAGAGGCAATTGATCAGGCTAAATTACACAAGCCAGATTTAATTTTAATGGATATTCAGATGCCTATTATGGATGGTTTAGAAGCAATTCAACGGATTCGTGAGGACAGCGATCACAAACTAGCTAATATACCCATTATTGCCCTCACAGCCTTAGCAATGACCAGCGACAAACAAAAATGCTTAGAAGCAGGTGCAAATGACTATTTGACTAAACCTGTTAAACTCAGTCAACTCACAAGTACAATTCAACAAATATTAGCCCAAGGGAAAAACTAATCAATATGTTATCTATTTACCTCGTTGAGAAATATAAAGAGACTTTTATCGAATTAGCACCGGATTTTGAGATAGATTATATAAGGATGTTGCACAACTGTCCTAGTTCCAGTCCTCGTTTACCGCTATCAAGATGCACGATCTTCAAACCCTGAACACTCAACGAATTCTCCATCTCACTGAAGTTTCTGCAACGGACTTGCCCATTGCCAACCGATACAAGTATAAGTGCCGAGTGCAGGTCATTTCTAATGAGGGGGAGACTGGACTACAAAAAGATCTATTGGCTCGAATGCAGCCCAACTGGTTAGTGGATTTGAAGAATCAGGGAGACTGCACCATTGCCATTACCCTATGTTATCGGGAAGGAGACATGACCCATCCCTGGCAAGATGCGGGAACCGTGACATTTGGGACGGAAAATTGTTTCAATGGCGATCGCAATGCGGAACTGGAATTTCCCATCACCACCTGGGAACAAGCACCCAAGTTAAACTTGAAAGTACGCCTCACCCAAAGTAGTAGCCAGGGTAGTAGTAGCACCGTTACCGTATGGAATCGGCAAAAGCAATCTCGTCGGCATACCCCATTAGAAAAGGTGGGCGTTGAACTTCCCCAACCTGCTACCCTCACACCCCAGGACGAGGTAATTATCAAAGACATCTGGAATAAGTTGCGGGCGTGGAAAGAGTTACAAATGGAAAAATTCCTCAAGCGTCTGTTGCTAGAAGAACCAGAACTTGAGTATTTGTTTGGGGAAGCGATCGATAGTATTAGCGACTTTTTCTATGAGTTGTTCGACTGTGCCATTCACCAACTCCAACCCGAAACTCAAGTGATTGTGGGTGAACCTTTGATGGGTGTTCCCCCAGAAGGCGAACATGGGTTTAAAACCATTGCCGAATATGGGAATTTCTTTGCCGATGCGGGACTGCGCCCGGAACATTGGATCAAAGCCCGCCAGGTGTGGATGTGGATGTTGCCGTCCATTCCCTATTTAGAAGAATATGATCGGGAAGATTTAATGCAAGGGGAGAATTCGGCCCTCTACAAATTTTTTAATACTTATATTATTCTGCCTATGGTGGAAACCCTCCATCAGTATGAAGCCGCATTACCCCCGGAATTGTTACAGGAAATGGCAGCCTGCTGGGAGATCTTTAGCCAGAACAAGCAACAAATGGGGATGGAATTTTATCAAATTCTGTTTGAGAAATATCCCTTTGTCTTGCCTATTTTTGGACGGGCTGATATGGATTATTTATCCTTACATTTATTCCAAGCCCTAGAATTTTTGGTACGTTGTCTGAGAACGGGTAGCAGTGATGAGATGTTGCAAGAACTCCGGTTTTTAGGACAGGTTCACAGCTTTGCCGACGTACCGACCTGTGCCTATCCGGCGATCTCAGAAACCCTATTTGTTCTGTTTGAACGGTACTTGCCCAACTTTACCCCCGAATTGCGTCAAGGGTGGCAGATCTTGCTTGATCGGATCATCAATGTGGTTAGAATGCCCATGGTCAATCAAGAACGGGTACTAAAAAAAGCCAAACAGTTTCTCAATTTGATTTCCTCTGAACAGGCTTGGGAAGTAGAGGATAGGGAACGTCGCTGGAAAGAAATTCAGGAGGAAGTCAAAGCCACGGGAACCTATACCCATACCTATGAAGAAGTCGCCTATGGGACTCAGGTGGCCTGGCGTAATGCTTCTAAATGTGTGGGGCGAATTGCTTGGAATAATATGGTGGTGCGCGATCGCCGTCATATCAGTGACCCCGATGAAATGTTCCGCGAACTTCAGGAACACGCCCAATTTGCGGCCAATGGGGGCAACCTACAAATCACCATGACGGTATTTCGACCCCGACAGCCGAAGGAACGCTGGGGGCCGAGGATTTGGAATTCTCAACTGTTCCGTTATGCCGCCTATCGGCAGCCCGATGGTAGTATTTTAGGCGATCCGGCGAATCTGGATCTCACCACTGCGATTATCAACTTTGGCTGGGAACCTCCCCAACCCTGTACCGCTTACGATATTCTGCCCTTGGTGATTGAGCTTCCGGGTCAAACTCCCAAGATGTATCACTGGAAACCGGAGGAAGTGCTAGAAGTGGAGATTGAACATCCCACCGTCCCAGAGTTCAAAGCCATTGGGATGCGTTGGTATGCTATTCCCGCCATTAGTAACTTCTCCGTTCATATTGGCGGGGTTCATTATGGCTGTATGCCCTTCAATGGCTGGTATATGGATACTGAGATTATGCGGGATTTCCTCGATGAGTACCGCTACAACAAAATTGAGGAAATTGCCCAGGTTTTGAAACTCGATACCAGTTCGGAACAAACGTTGTGGCGCGATCGGGCGGCTTTAGAACTGAATACGGCGATCCTCTATTCCTTCCAAAAAGCCAAGGTAACCATGGTAGATCACCAAACCGCCTCTCGCCAATTTCTCACCCATGACCTCCGGGAAAAGAAAGCCGGACGGGAATGTCCTGGGGATTGGGGTTGGGTGGTTCCGGCGGCGGGGGGGAGTGCCTGTCCGGTGTGGCATCACCAGATGCGAGATTTTTACCTGGAGCCCGCCTATCATCACGCAGCCGACCGTTGGGGCGTTGAAGACGGATTAGATTTGGAAAAACTCACGGTTGTTGCCGATGAGCAGGGCGATAAACAGGATCGGATTTTGATTTTGTATGCCTCAGAAACCGGAACGGCGGAAGGTTTTGCCCGGAAAGCCGCCCGTCAACTCAGTCGTTACCGTCCGCAGGTGATGGCACTGAATGAATATAACACCGATACTCTGGCATCGGAAAAGCTGTTATTGGTTGTGACTTCGACCTTTGGCAATGGGGAAATGCCCAGCAACGGGAAGCGATTTCTCCAATGGTTACAACAACAGCCCCGGGCCTCCCTCAACGGTCTGAGTTATTCGGTTTTGGGGATTGGCAGTACGGTGTATGAACAGTTCTGTGCCGCTGGGGTTTCCGTCGATAAGGCACTGGCAAAAGCCGGGGCAAACTGTATTGTACCGATACATAAAGCCGATGAAATTAAAGGACAGGCTGATACCTTTAAGCAGTGGTTGGGTTTAGTCTCCCGTGTCATGGGTGAAGATACCACTTCTGCTAGTACCGCCACCGATAGCCCTAAACTCACCGTGACGTTTCTGGCTGAAGCCCTACTCGCCCCCACCACCGGGGAACGGGGTATGGCGGTTCCCCTGGTTGCCAATCAAGAACTCCTGCAAGAAGTGGTTGCTGGGAGTCGTTCGACCCGCTTAATTGTCTTTGACTTGACCGATACGGATCTGCAATATGAAACCGGGGATCACGTGGCGGTGTATCCTGCTAATCCCCCGGAGTTGGTGCAGCGATTGTGCGATCGCCTGAATCTCAATGCTGACAGTTACTTCACGGCTGAATATAGGACTGCTAGTGGGGAAGCGTTAGACGATCAAACCCCCGTTACCGTTCCTAATACGGTTAATCAAGTCCTATCTGAAGATCTGGATCTGGCATTGCGCGAACCCTTGAGCGAGTTACTCGCCTATCTCTATTCTGTGGTGCAGAACCCCCAGGAAAAATATCGCCTGGAAACCTGGTTAGAAATTCTACGCCAGGGGGATGAAAACGCCGATAGCATCGCCCTCAAGAAGAACCTTATGGATAATTTGATGAGCGTGGTGGATCTGCTGGACGAATTTCCTTCGGCTTCGATTGAACTGGCCCCCCTGCTGGAACTGTTACCCAAGCAAAAACCCCGGCTTTATTCTATTTCCTCCTGTCCCCTGCTCCATCCCCGACGAATTCAAATCACCGTGGGTGTGCTACAAGTGACAACCGATGCGGGGAAAGTGCGTCAAGGACTGTGTTCTAATTATCTGGCTGGACTGCAACCGAGTTCCTCGGTGAGAATCGGGGTTCTAACCTCTGCTTTCCGCCCCCCGACGGACTCCCAGGCTCCGATTTTGATGGTGGGGCCAGGAACGGGGGTGTCTCCTCTAATTGCTTTCCTGCAACATCGGGAAGCGTTACAAAACCAAGGAATCAGCTTGGGTGAAGCACACCTTTATTTTGGCTGTCGGAATCCTAGTGATTTTATTTATCAGGAACAGTTGCAAGTTTGGCGCGATCGCAACGTTCTTACCGGGTTAGAAGTGGCATTCTCGCGGTTAGGTGAACAAAAGCAATATGTACAGAACCTGATGGAACAGCAACCCGAAAAGATCTGGCAAATTCTCAGCCATCCCCAGTGTCATTATTATGTTTGTGGCGACGCAAAGATGGCGGATGATGTGTTTGCGGTGATGATGGCGATCGCGAAACAGCAAGGAAAACTCACCCATACGGAAAGTGTCCTATTCTTCGACCGGATGAAGCAAGAAAAACGCTTCTTTACCGATGTTTGGGGGGTGCAGTTGAACTTTAAGGAAACCATTAGTCAAGTCCAAAAAGACAATTATTCTAAAGCCGAACTCTGGCTGAATCGCATTAAAGATTCTGTAGATGCTTACAACCCAGAGTCAAACCCCATCTTTTACGAAACCCTCCAAAAGCATTTTCCCGGTGCTCTACCCATGCCCGCCTATGTGCAAATGACTTACGAGGCGTTGGGTGCTTACGGTTTTGATGACAAAAACACGATGGGAATGACCACACTGTGTCGAGATGAAATCACCGAGCCGTTTTCGGCGGAAGTGATCCGAACCTGGGGAGAATCGTTTAATTGCTCTAGTTTGGCGGGGTTTGTGATCATGGGCAAAACCGCTTTAGGTGCTGCGATTGACCATGTGCCGATTATAGATGACAAAAGGCGGTTTGTCTTTTATGCGATGCCTCACATTGCCATTTCTAAAGATGGGGAAGTGGGCAAAGTCTACCGCTATGGGATTCAAAAAGTTTCTCATGCTTGTGGTGCATTGGAGGTGATCGTTAAAGAACTGTTATCCGGTCAGATTAAGTTAGAGATGGATATGCAGGATGTCGAACAAACGATCGTTCGTCAAAAGATTCTGTCTGCTATTCGTTATGGAGACAAACCTGATTTAGTCGAAATTACCAAATTAGCCGCTCAAATTATCTCTAAAGATATCGAAAATCTGTTTAGTATTGTAGACAAATCGGTATTTCAATATGCCATTATGACTGCAATTGAAATTCACGGGCCCATGAATACAAACTGGGTTTATCCCCTAGAGTTTTATGTGGTGGGTAACGATATTCCGGGGGGGAAAGAACACCTGACGGTTTTCGAGGATGTCCAACAGGAGCAACAGTTGATCATGCAACCTAGTACAATCAGTTAGTTTAAACTGATTTTTAGATGGGGTGTAACACAATCTGTTCCCTAGCGCGTAGTGCTATAGTTACATTAAATCCGTGAGGATTTTTGCTACTTGATTGAGTTGTTGAGTGCTAATTTTAGTTTGACTAATCCCAGCAGCCGTCTCCCCTGCCCCTTGATTAATACTGTTGATCACCTCAACAATCTGCTGAATAGCGATATCTTGTTGCTTAATATTCATAGCGATTTGCTGTGAATTTAAGACCATGTTATTAACAGAAGATGATACTTTTTCAAAAGTTAAGACCGTTGTTTTAGCCATTTGCATGATGTCGTTTACTGTGTCAGTTCCTTCTGTTGTCACTTTAATCGTTGAATTAATGGAATTTTTAATCTCTTGTACAAGAACATTAATTTGGTAAGCAGAGTGTTTGCTCTGATCTGCTAGTTTACGGATCTCCGAAGCCACCACCCCAAATCCCTGGCCCTGTTCCCCTGCCCGTACTGCTTCAATGGCTGCATTTAACGCCAGGAGATTCGTCTGTATGGCAATATTGCTGACTAAACTGGAGATTGTGCCGATTTCAAGGGTCTGTTTTTCTAAGTCTTGGGTTTGCTGAACAATTCTCTCGGAATTGGTTTTTATGGCCGCAATTCCTTGTACAGAGAGTTCTACTGCTTGGTAGCCTTCCTGGGTCAATGACAATACTTGATTGCCACTGGCAGAGGTGGTTTCTGCTTGAGTTGCCATTTGCCTAGATGATGTGGCTAATTCATTGACCGTAGCGGTGGTTTGATTGACTGAGATTGATTGTTGATAGGTGATTCTTTCTTGTTCTTCGATGGTGGTGGCAATCTGGGAGGAACTAGCAGTAATATCGAGGGAGATTTTCTCGATGGGCTGTATGATTCCTTGTTGAATAAACCGAATGCTGATACCAATTAGTCCTAGGATAATAATAGTTCCGGTAAGTGTGGCAATCCTGGAAAATTGTTCTGCCTGTTGCAATTCTTTTTGTCGATCTTCGAGTAGCTGATTTTCGACTTGGTACATTTCAATAAGTTTGACTCTAATTTCATCCATTATTTTTTTTCCTTGGCCTGAGAGGACAAGGTTTCTTAACTCTTGCTCCTTATTACTCCGTTTGAGGTTAATCGTCGTAGTTAATTCATCAACTTTATCCTTGATTAATAACTCTATTTGATCTAATCTTTCAAGTTGTTCTGGATTATCTGAAATCAAGTTTTTTAATTCTATTTTTACGGAGTCTTGATTTTTAAGTCCCTCAAGATAGGATTCCAGAAATTCTTCCTTTCCTGTGAAAATAAACCCCCTCTGTCCAGTCTCAGCATCGACTAAAAATTTTTCTAATGATCTTATACGAATCTTGACTTCATTGGTATGGTTAACCCAATTCATTGTTCTGACTACAGCTTGACTGTTAAGGTAAAAAATCAGACTCAGTGTTAAATTAAGGAGAGCAATAGCTCCTAAACTTATGGGGATAACTAGCCCAAGTTTCCACCGGCTTTTTTGAAATTCTTTACTGATTTGCATAACCTGAATGTTTGCCTTCTCAATAATTTCAGCGACTTTATACTAAATTCAGTCATTAGGGAGGACTTTTCTGGATGTGACTAACATTAATAGAGGTTTAACCCTACTCTAAATTATAGAATCTTTGCTCAAGCTATTTGCAAATGTAACAAAAGTATGGAAATACAACCCAAGGAAATTAGGCGTTATGTTAGATTCGATGGAAAAATACCTTTTGATCAATGGTTTAATCGTTTGCGCGATCGCCAAGCTCAGTATAGAATAGACTTCAGAAAATGCTTAACAGTTTACCATACCAACCCTTTCTGATCTCACGACTTCAAGACCTGACCTATGCAGCAGGTTACATCGAAACTTGTTTACTAGAAACTTCTCCAGAACCGGAATTATTAAAACTGGTTTTAAGTGATATTTCTGAAGCATTAGCACCGCAAACTATGACCCCAGAAGAAGCTAAACAACATTTAGCAGAGTTGGACGAAGTATTATCAAAAACAGGACAGGAAGCAATTTATAGTTTAGGGTTTTGGCTAAAATCTTTAGGATTAAAATTATCTGTCAATGTATACCAACTAAACTCAAGTAAATTAGACTCACAAACTCCCGTTTTACAAGAATTATTATCTAACCCAAAAAAGAAGGATAAAATACAAAATATGCTTGAATTATCTGCATTATCATTTAGTCCGCGCAGGCGGACTTTGTTTGTGTAGCTGCGAATTCTATTCGCTATTCTATTCTATTCACCCCAAACAAAAAGGGTTTATTTATGCTCCGTATTCAATTGTTGTTCTAATTTTTGACTAGCTATAGACATCCCATAACAAAATATCCAATACAGAATCCCAACGAAAATATAAACTTCTAAATGTCGTCCTAAAAACTTAGGGTTGGCTAAAATAGACCGACTCATTCCTAATAATTCCATTAATCCCACAATTGACAGTAAGGTTGTATCTTGGAATAGGCTAATAAACTGACCGACAATTGAAGGAATTGCCACTTTTAAGGCCTGGGGTAAAACAATTAAACCCACCGTTAAAGGTGTATTTAATCCTAGGGCTTTAGCGGCTTCGGTTTGACCTCTGGGAATCCCCTGTAACCCCCCTCGGATGTTTTCGGCTAAATAGGCGGAACTAAACATAGTTAATCCAATAATAGCGCGTAAAATGCGATCGGGTCGCGCTCCTTCAGGCAGGAATAAAGGCAGTAGAATTTGCCCCATAAATAGAATTGTAATTAAGGGTAATCCTCGAATTATTTCAATATAAATCGTGGATAAAATTCGGATCACCGGTAAACTACTTTGTCGTCCTAATGCTAATAATATTCCGATAGGAAAACATAATAAAATACTAATAATTGACATCAATAATGTCAACATCAGTCCGCCCCATAGGTTGGTTTCGACTACTTTTAATCCCAGTCCACCGCCAATCAACCAAACACAAATTAATAGTAATAGAAACCAAGAAAATGGCAACCATTTTCCCAGTTCGGGTTGAGTATTTCCGATAGTTTTACCCCCCCAAGCCCCCGCTACCAATAATAATAGCATCACAATTAATAGCAAACGAAAGATAATGGGAGTAGGAGTAATAAATGCTAAAAATCCTGTGAATCCTATGCCAATTAAAATATTTTTACTCAATAAAATTCGGGTATTTCTAGCTAAAAATCCCCAGGTTATACCGGATAAAATAGCAATCATTCCTAACATAACCCACAATCGCCAATATTGATCCGGGGGAAAACGTCCGACAAAATAGAGGGGGAAGTTTGCGGGTATGACATTCCATTTCGCCGTCGTAAATGCCCAAGAGATAAACCCTGTTAACATTGACAATAACAGGGAACTAATTCCAATAGTAATTAGAGTATTATACCAAGTATTAAATAGATTGGTTTGTAACCATTCTTTTGTGCTTAAAGCCAGGGTTTCAGGACGTTGCTGGTTGGGTGGGGATTGTACAGAGGTCATTGTCAATCTATAGAGTATATTTTGGGTTTTAATTATAGCGGTATAGGGAAAAATATACCACTATAATCAAAATATACCCTGGAAAATCTAAGCCTGAGAAGCGCGTAATTGTCCACAGGCTGCATCGGCTTCCAACCCACGGGAATATCTCACACTCACGGCGATATGACGCTCTTTTAAGATATCCATAAATTCATTAATTCCTTGGGTATTGGGTCGTTTATAATCAACTTCTTGAATTGGATTATAGGGAATTAAATTAACATGACTTTGAAACCCTCTTAACTGACTGGCTAATTCTATGGCGTGTTCGGGTAAATCATTTAATCCGGCTAACAATATATATTCAAAACTAATTCTTCTTCCGGTTAATTTTACATATTCTCGACATTCTGCAAATAATTCTGATAGGGGATAAGTCTTGGCGCTGGGAATTAATTCTTCTCTAATATTTTGATAGGAAGCGTGTAAACTTACCGCTAAAGTCACTTGTAAATCATATTCGGCAAATTCTCGAATTTTCCCCCGTAAACCAACGGTAGAAACGGTGATCATTCGTTGTCCAATTCCCACATCTTGATTCAATGATTTAATCGCCGCAATCACGTTTTCTGTATTTAATAAAGGTTCTCCCATTCCCATAAATACGATATTACTAACTCGTCGTTGGAAATCTTCTTGCACTGTTAACACTTGGTCTATGATTTCATGGGGTTCTAAATTACGAGTAAAGCCGCCTTTTCCCGTCGCACAAAAATCACAGCCCATCGGACAACCTACCTGGGAAGAAACACAAACCGTTAAGCGTTTTTCGCTAGGGATTCCCACCGCTTCAATAATTTGACCATCGGCTAATTTTAATAAATATTTAATGGTTTTATCGGGAGCGATCGCCTTATAATGAATACTGGAGCGACCCATATTCACATCCCCAATAGTCTCGCGCCATTGTTTAGAAAATACCGTAATTTCCCCTATGGATTTCGCGCCTTTGTGATAAATCCAATCATATAATTGTCTTCCTCGATAAGCGGGTTGTCCCTGCTGTTGTACCCAGTCGGTGAGTTGTTCCAAAGATAACCCGAGTAGGGGAGTTGATGCCGAGTTTGTAGTAGTAATCATAATAGTTAATAATAACAAGTGGGTGTGAAAATCAATCAGAACAGGGCTGATCAATTATATTATATCTTATCCACGGGGTTTAGGAGGATATTTTTCAATTCTGAGTTTACAGGAAATATAAAATATTCTAAGATAAGTTTAACTTTTATTATTATGACATTAATTGGGTATGAGTGATCAACATATTCTGCAAGAAACCTTCGATTCCCTTCCCAAATTAGATTATATTCCCCTATTGGATACTATTCTAAAAGAACTTAAAACAACAAATACTCCCATTTTTGAACTTTCTGCCGATCAAAATCGTCTCCTGATTCGTGCTTATGATTTTGCTGATAAAATAGCAACTGAAAATAAAACCCTCAATCCCTTAACCCAAACCACCGGAATTCGCGCCGCTACCGTTAATTTTGAAGATCCTGCTAAATTCTGTGATAAAATTAGACAAATTCAAGAGTTATTAAAAGAAAAATTAAGTCTCGCTTGTCAACCTGAATCTCCTGAAAATATCCTAGTTAAAATTTGTAGTGATCTAGGAGAATTTGATCATAAAAAAGAGGATCTTCCCTTTAACTATGATTTCAAAAAACAATCCCCATTTACCTCCAAACGCCTAATGGGACTTAAACAAAAATCAAGCCCAAATCAAGCCTAAACTTGCTTTGTAGGCTGCAAATACATCCCTATTATGCTGAAGCCACTCCACAAATCGAAAAGAAATCGCTGTGCGAAAGGCTTCCAGGGCATCACCAAATGTGTTTAAGGGTTTGTTCGCCCATCGACGTCTTAATTCTCCGGTTAAACTATGCCAGAGAATAAAAGTATAGGCACAAAATACCAAAATCCAATGTCTGATTAGACTTCTTTTATCTGGGATTTGATATTCTTTCAGCCCCAACCAGCCTTTAGCTTCCCTGTAAAAAATTTCTATCCAATTTATTTGTGAATAGGTCGTTACTATCCACTGTCCTTTAGGCAGAGAGTGATATAAAGATGGATAGTTATTCATCAATAAGCCAGCCACGCTCTATACCTTGTTCAATTCCACCAGTCCAGTCTCTTATTAGATGGGTGCGTGTTTTATTAAATAGATGTTGAACAACTGTTGGGTTGATAGGATTTTTTTTATATGTTGCTTCATATCTAAATTCTCGATCAGTATTTTTTTGTTGACGGAGTACATAAATTTGATCCACTTTATATTTACGAAGATTAACATCACTGGTTAGTTTAATCCATTCCATCAGAACCATATACAAACTATTAGGATTTCTTGCTTTTAAATCCTCTGCTGCTCTGGATGAACCTTCAAGCATGGTTTTATCCAAATAGGTTTTACATTCAATCACAACCACTGGAATATCAAAAAGATGCGTTTCTGCATTACCTGTAACTGTAACTTCTGAATAGCTTTCTGGTTCTTCTTGAACAATTGTAAGCAATTCACCAGGAGTTTCATCTTGTTCCGCTGGGGTTGATGCTTCAAAAGATGCGTGAATTGTTGCTCCAATAACAAAATCATGATCTTTCTTCTCAATGCGTGCGTAAGGTCGCTTTAACATCTCTGAGTATTTAGGAGGAACAAAAAAAATATCTTTGAAAGTATGAGATTTTCCAATCAGAGCATTTGAGCCAAAATCCCTCGCTAAATCTTTAAATAAATAGTAAAGAAACTCTTCTAATACGGTAGAGTGAAGATTAGAGCGAGAATCGAATTTTTCAGCATAATGTTGCTTGTCTAAAAACTCTTTGTAATCGCATAGAAGTTCTACCCTTTTAACAATAATTTCATTATCCTCGTCCTTGAGTATTGAGGTGGGCCCAATCAATTTGAGATTGGCTGAGTGCCATTGATCATACTTAGTTCTAATCTCCTTGAGAAATTTTTTACTCTCAACATCCTTGTATTTTTCACGATTATTTTCTTTTTGTTTAAGATTGGAACCATGAACTAAAGGGTTTCTATCACTTGTGGGCATAGCTCTAATTTTTCTTTAAGATGCAGTGCAATTACTTTAGCCAGTAACGGAGGAACAGCATTACCAATCTGATTATACTGACAAAGGAACTTTTCATCAAATCTTTGCTCACGGTGTAATAACTTGTGGGATACAACCGTCTTTTTTCCTAAAAAACGATAGGTATCAGGAAAAGATTGAATCCGCGCTCCTTCCCGTGCTGTTAAATTGCGGTGTTGGAAAGGGTGAATAAAATTAGCATAGAATGAAGCAGTTATTGTATGAGATGGTTTATAAGGATACAAACGGCGATTATTTTGGTCATAACTTTTTCCCGATAACTCACCATTTCCGCTTCGACGCCTTGCCCCATATTCTTTAGACACATCAGCACTTGATTCACCCCATTTAATTTGTTTAAAGCGTTCTACAAGCCTTTGAGAGTGATCCATTGCTACATGATTGTAGAGAGTTTGACTATTCTTTCTCATCGAGACCTGATAGTCATTTTGCGCTTCTAAAATATAAGGCTGTTCCTCCTGACCTTCACGGGCATTCACAGGTGGTAAATCTGATATAGCATCCCATACAGTAAAAGCAGGAAATAACTTCTCATGGTCTAATATAGATAATTGAAAATGATTAAAATTTAATAGGCCTAAAGAATAGAGTTTAGGAGGGACCCCAATTTTTTTCCCCGTATTATTTCCAATAATAAAAACACGCTCTCTTATTTGAGGAACACCATATTCAGCCGCATTTAATAACCAAACTTCAACAAGATACCCCAATTCTTCAAAAGTATTTTTTATAATATCTATAACCTTTATTCCATCAACATTTTTCCGTGAGAGTAAGCCTTTAACATTTTCCATGACAAAAGCTTTAGGTTGCAGAAAACTAATCCATTGAGCGAAGTTAATAAATAAAGTATTTCTAGGGTCTTTAGGATCTTTTTGGGCTGGCCCTGCAATACTAAAACCCTGACATGGCGGCCCACCAATAATAATATCAGGTTTCAAGATACAAATTTCTTTAACCTGACTTTCGGTGTTAAAATCACGAATATCATACTGAATAACAGTCATATCAGGATGATTATAATGGAGTGTCTCACAAGCCCAAGCATCAATTTCTACTGATAACGGAATAGAAAAACCTGCCATTTTGAACCCTAAACCAAACCCACCTGCACCCGCAAACAAATCAACAGCAATAGGTTGTGCTAATGTCATAGACTTTTACTATTACTTGTACAATTTTAAATTCTAATAATACTTCATTAATTCCCATAAAAAACCCCACCTGACGAATCAGGCAGGGTCTTTAATTAACAATCTAAGCGGTGATTAGATGTCTAGGTAAAACCCTAGTCTAAGTCCGGCATAGAAAGTACAGCTTCCGATTGCCGGTCAATGCCTTTCTCAAAACCAGCCACCGCAGCCCGGGCGCGACCCGCGTGCCAGAGGTGACCAATTAAGAAGAAGAAACCCATAATGAAGTGGAAACCAGCCAACCAAGCCCGGGGGTTAACATAGTTAAACCCTTGAGCTTCGGTAATAATCCCACCCACGGAGTTAATCGAACCGTTAGGGGCGTGGGTCATGTACTCAGAAGCCCGACGAATTTGCCAAGGTTGGATATCGTTTTTCAGCTTGTTGAGGTCAAGACCATTAGGCCCACGCAGAGGCTCTAACCAAGGGCCACGGAAATCCCAGAAGCGCATGGTTTCACCACCAAAGATGATTTCCCCAGTCGGAGAACGCATCAGGTATTTACCCAGACCCGTCGGGCCTTGGGCGGAACCGATATTGGCTCCCAGTTTTTGGTCACGGACTAAGAACACAAAGGACTGAGCCTGAGAAGATTCAGCGTTTGTGGGGCCGTAGAACTCACTAGGATAAGCGGTATTATTAAACCAAACATAGGAAGCGGCGATAAAGCCCATCAAGGACAGAGCGCCTAAACTGTAAGACAGATAAGCTTCTCCAGACCAGATGAAAGCCCGACGCGCCCAGCCAAAGGGTTTGGTGAGGATGTGCCAGATACCACCGGAAATGCAGATCAGACCAATCCAGATGTGACCGCCGATGATGTCTTCCATGTTGTCAACACCAATGATCCAGCCTTCTCCCCCAAACGGAGCCTTGGCTAAATAGCCAAAGATCGCGGCCGGGTTCAAAGTCGGATTGGCAATCACACGGACATCGCCACCACCTGGGGCCCAAGTGTCATAGACACCCCCAAAGAACATGGCTTTGAACACTAAAAGGAAAGCCCCCAGACCCAACAGAATCAGGTGATACCCGATAATATTGGTCATTTGGTTTTTGTCTTTCCAGTCATAACCAAAGAAAGAAGAATATTCTTCTAAAATTTCAGGGCCACGGACGGCATGATAAATACCGCCTAAACCCAAAACCGCAGAGGAAATTAAGTGCAGAACCCCAATCACGAAGTAGGGGAAGGTATCGATCACTTCACCACCAGGGCCCACACCCCATCCGAGGGTAGCCATGTGGGGGATCAGGATCAAACCCTGTTCATACATGGGCTTTTCAGGAACGAAGTGAGCCACTTCAAACAGGGTCATCGCCCCAGCCCAGAACACGATCAAACCAGCGTGAGCAACGTGAGCGCCCAGCAACTTACCAGACAAATTAATCAGACGGGCGTTACCTGACCACCAGGCGAATCCAGTGGATTCTTGGTCACGGCCGCCGACATAAGAAGTATTAGAGAGCGTTACCACGCGGTAATACCTCCTCAGGGAATATAAAGTTTTCGTGGGGTTGATCCGCAGGAGCCATCCAAGCCCGCAGACCTTCATTTAACAGAATGTTCTTGGTATAGAACGTTNCTGAAGCCACTCCACAAATCGAAAAGAAATCGCTGTGCGAAAGGCTTCCAGGGCATCACCAAATGTGTTTAAGGGTTTGTTCGCCCATCGACGTCTTAATTCTCCGGTTAAACTATGCCAGAGAATAAAAGTATAGGCACAAAATACCAAAATCCAATGTCTGATTAGACTTCTTTTATCTGGGANCGCTTGAGTCGGTTCAAAAGCCCGGAATGTATTGGCCTTATCTCCGTCTTCAAACAGGGTATTTTCCACCGTCGCCCCGTGAATAGCACACAACAGCGCGCCACCCAGGATTCCAGCCACTCCCATCATGTGGAAGGGGTTCAGCGTCCAGTTATGGAAGCCTTGCAGGAATAGGATAAACCGGAAGATTCCGGCTACCCCAAAGCTAGGGCCAAAAAACCAACTAGACTGACCCAAGGGGTACATCAGAAATACACTGACGAACACCGCAATCGGCCCAGTAAAGGCAATGGCGTTATAGGGACGAATACCAACTAAACGAGCAATTTCTAACTGACGCAGACAAAAGCCGATCAGAGCGAAAGCACCGTGCAGAGCCACAAAAGCCCATAAACCGCCCAGTTGACACCAGCGAGTAAAGTCCCACTGAGCTTCGGGGCCCCAGAGGAACAGCAAGGAATGTCCTAAGCTGTTAGCGGGGCTACTGACGGCGGCGGTGATGAAGTTGCAGCCTTCTAAATAAGAGCTTGCTAAACCGTGGGTGTACCAGGAAGTTACAAAGGTTGTTCCGGTTAACCAGCCACCGAGGGCTAGATAAGCGCAGGGGAACAGTAGGATTCCTGACCAACCCACGAAGACGAAGCGATCGCGTTTGAGCCAGTCGTCGAGGACGTCAAAGACGCCTCTTTCAACTTGCGGCCGTTCGACTGCTATAGTCATTGGATGAACGATCCTCTTGGGTTTATGTAAAACATTATCCTTCGTGAAGTACCCAGCAATCAATCGGAGTCCCGATTTTTGTTTGGGCTGACCTTCTTACTGGCTTGACCTTCTGTGGGAATCATGCCGAACTCTGTTCGGTCGAAGGTCTCACCAAACAGTTTCTATCCCTTGCGGGATAAACTTTTCAGTAATTGGTCTAATGCTTATCGTCTCCAGCTTTTTTGCCTCGTTTAACCGGGGGACATTTAGCGGTAGACTGTTAAGCAAGTTAACATAACTATATATTACAGTTAACAATTTTGGCAAAGGTGTCAACAGTCAAGATCCACACTCCTACGTTTCATGAGTACCCAAACAAAGACTACAAGCAATCAAATCCTCTCTAAGAAAGTTACGGGTTCCCGTCGCTTCAGTAACTACTGGTGGGCCAGTGTGATCACTATTGGGGGTACGGGTTTTCTCTTATCCGGTATTTCTAGCTATTTGAAAATTAATCTTTTACCCTTCGCCGATCCCACTCAACTCATCTTCATCCCCCAAGGCATTGTCATGGGGTTATATGGAGCCGCGGCTTTATTACTAGCCTTATATTTATGGTTAGTGATTCTCTGGGATTTAGGCGGGGGATACAATGAATTTAACCGGGATACGGGAAAAGTTAATATTTTCCGATGGGGGTTTCCTGGGAAAAACCGGAAGGTGGAGTTCAATAGCAACCTCAGTGACATTCAATCCATTCGTGTTGATATCAAAGATGGAATCAACCCCCGTCGAGCTTTGTACCTAAAACTCAAAGACCGTCGCCAAATCCCCTTAACCCGTGTGGGCCAACCCCTACCTCTGTCTGATGTGGAAAACCAAGGGGCAGAATTAGCTAAATTTTTACAAGTCCCCTTAGAAGGACTGTAGAATCTCGGACTATAAAAACATTGAAACTCAAGATGAAGAAACTCAACACACAGCAATGGTTTTTACCGCTTTTGCTGATTTGTGTATTAATCGTTGGGGGTTGTGCTTCTAATACACCCTCGGCCGAAATCCAAAATAACAATCCTGCTGGTGATCAGACAGTTACACCGATTTCCCAAAATCCTACTCAACCTATGACAAATTTACCTCAATTAAACGGAAAAGCCACGGTGGTGATGACGGTCAACGGCTCGCCGATTACCATTGAAATTGACGGAATTAATGCCCCGGTTACGGCCGGAAACTTTGTTGATCTGGTCAATAAAGGAGTTTATGATGGTCTGGCTTTCCATCGAGTCGTCCGTGAGCCCGATCCCTTCGTGGTTCAAGGCGGCGACCCTCAAAGTAAAGATCCCAAGTTTCCCAGCGCTAGATTAGGCACGGGGGGATTTATTGATCCGGCTACTTCTAAAGAACGTATGATTCCTTTAGAAATTAAGCCCAAAGGCGCAGAACAGCCGATTTATAGTAAAACCTTAGAAAGCGCTCGGATCACCGCAGAACCCGTTTTATCCCACCGTCGGGGTGCTGTAGCGATGGCCCGTTCTCAATTTCCCGATTCGGCTTCTTCTCAGTTCTATTTTTCCTTAGCAGAATTACCTTTTCTGGATGGGAGTTATGCGGTTTTTGGGAATGTTACCGATGGGATGAATATTGTTGATCAGATTAAACAAGGCGATCGCATTGACTCGGCCAAGGTGACGCAAGGGTTGGAAAATCTGAAAAATTAAACCTTAATAAATTGTTAACAATTATTACGGTTTGGTTTAAATTAGGGGTGATTCATGAATTGCCCCTATGAATGGGGTTATCCCCAAAATTTGCGTTATTCCGGTCTCAAAGATCGACTAAAAGTAATAAGGCTTTCTCAACATCTTGAATACCTACTTTTGTTTCCCGAATTCCGGTCGCAGTTTGAGCCACACCCTGATTCAGAGAATTCATGGCTTCCATCACCTGTTGAATCGCGTTTTCCTGCTGTTTATAAGTTAGATAAATTTGTTGGTTAGTCAGAACAATACTATCAATTTCTATGGCTACTTTAGTAAAGGTATCGGCTGTAAATTGAGCATTTTTCACTCCTTCATATACCGTATTTTTACCTTCATACGTCACAGCTACGGTGGAATTAATTTCCTTCTGAATATCTCTGACCAAATTATTAATTTCCTGAGAATATTTTTTACTTTTATCCGCTAGTTGACGAATTTCTTTAGCCACCACTCCAAATCCCTTGCCATCGCCCCCACTGCGAACCGCTTCAATTGAAGCATTTAAAGCCAATAAATTAGTCTGATTTGCTAAATTGGTTACAGCTATGTTAATTCGACTAATCGAAGTGGTCTGCTCACTTAAGCGCATAGTTTGTTCGGAAATCTTCCCAACTTTTTCCTGAAGATTTGCCATATCCGTTAAGGTATGATTGACCGCTTCTTGACCAATTCCCGCTAAATTCAAGATGTTTTTAGCCCTGTCCCTCGACATTTCTGCCTGTTGTGCTGACTGTTGAGAGGAAGCGCCTAACTGATTCATAGTTGTTGTGGTTTGATTTACCGTTACAGACTGTTGCAATGCCACTCGTTCTTGTTGTTCTACGGTTTTAGAAAGTAGGGTAGAAGACGTGGCGAGGGCATTGATTACCATTGCCTCTTGGCGATAGGTTTGAATATAGTCTAAACTCAACCCCACAAACGGAACTAAATAGGCAATAATTTTAAGGAAATGTCCGATATTAAAATCATTATCAAATAAGGCGATAGAACCAAAAGTCATGTGCATTTGGGTAGCTACAGAAGGAATGGTACTCACAACTAAAGCGTAGGAGAATAGACTGGGATAGCGTTGATAAAATCGAGGGAAAATAAATATTCCTGCAATTATAAATAATAATAAAGGAATTAAATCCCAAGGTCTTTTGATGAAGCTATTGGGAAAGATAGTCTGGGGTAAATTCTGGCTATTCATTGCCATATAAATAATCACAGAAGCGATTAATCCAAAGGTAATAATTGCAAAAATTACTAGATTAAAATTACCTCGATTTTTTTGAGGTTTGATCAGTAATACTGTTCCCACCCCTAAAATTAAAATGACGACGTTAAATAAACGACAAATTGCCCAGGTTACTGGCATAAGAGCCTGATTATCTGCCGATCCTTCAATCATTCGATCGGCAACTAAAATATGGAACGCATCCATACTTCCCGCAAACAGTAGGGCTATCCCAATAATGGGAGTTACCACATCTCGCTTGATGGCAAAGTGAACAAAGGATAATAAACCTGTAAAAAATGCGGTACAAATTGCGATCCATTCTAGGACAGTGTGGGTAAAACTTCCCACTAAAGCATGGTACAATTGATCCAGCAATTCATAATCGCTGAGGTCATTAAAATTTGATGAGTTTAAGCGATAGGGAGGAGAGGCAAAACTAATGCCTAAAAGATTCATGAGGAAGGGCAGCACACAGATAGCGACCACTGCATAAACAAATCCTAGGGGAAGCCGAGTTTCCTTAATCATGGTCATCTTAATTTAATAAATAAATAAATAAATTTATAAACTTTTTTTAAAATACCATATAATGCTTATAATCAGTGCTTTTGTTAAGCAATCTTTACCCAGAATACAAAAGAATTATGGTGATAAGCTTGCTTAATACCTAGTAAACGCTCTTAAATTTAATCTTAAATTTTGAATCAAAAAGTGGGACTTTTGATCAATAATGGATGTTGTTTTTACTGGTATTGGTTTAATCTCTGTATTAGGGAATTTGGAAACAACCTGGAAACAATTGTTATCGGGTCAATCGGGAATATTACCCCATCAACCTTTCGGTGAACTTCCGACTAAACCTCTGGCTTTAATTAATAATATTCCTTCCGATCCTACGGAATTATTAGAAAAAGCGATCGCCAATGCGTTAATTATGGCTAATTTAAACCCCCCTTTATTAGACTGTGGTGTTGTCATCGGTTCGAGTCGGGGATATCAGGGAAAATTAGAACAATTAGCAGGATTTTACCCCGGCTTACTAAGAGAGGATGAAGGGATTAATTTAAGCAAATTTGTAGACTATTTACCTTTTAATATTGCTTTAAATGCAGCTCAAAAAATAGGTTCTACTGGAATTATTTTATCACCAATGGCGGCTTGTTCCACAGGAATTTGGGCGATCGCCCAAGGATTTGAACTGATTAAAACCAAACAGTGTGAACGGGTAATTGTCGGGGCTGTGGAAGCACCTATTACTCCTTTAACTTTAGCAGGATTTGAACAAATGGGAGCCTTAGCAAACACAGGTTGCTATCCTTTTGATCGAAATCGAGAGGGATTGGTTTTAGGGGAAGGTGCGGCTATTTTTATCTTAGAATCAGAAGATTTAGCCCAGCGGCGAAAGGCTAAAATTTATGGGAAAATATTAGGATTTGGATTAACAGCAGATGCTTGTTATGGTAACAAACCTGATAGAGTGGGAAAAAGTGCGATCGCAGCCATTCAAAACTGTTTAAAAAACAGTAATTTATCGAGTCATGAAATTGATTATATTCATACCCATGGAACCGCGACAAAATTAAATGATGATCATGAAGTTCAATTAATTAAACAATTATTTCCCCAAGGTGTTCCAGTCAGTTCAACAAAAGGCGCGACAGGACACACATTAGGGGCGTCAGGAGCGTTAGGAGTGGCTTTTGGTTTAATGACATTAAACGATCAACTTCTACCCCCCTGTGTGGGTTTAAAAACACCGGAATTTGATTTAGATTTTGTTACCTGTGTTCGTTCTAGTATCGTTAAAAATATTCTCTGTTTTAGTTTTGGATTTGGGGGACAAAATGCTATTATTGCAATGGGTAAAGCCTAATCGTTGTTGCGCTTAAGCGCAATCTTTACAAGGGCACTCATCCCAACAACATAACCCTAATTAATCAAAGCTAACTACAATAAATAATGTCATTAACTGAACGGTTATCAAAAATTAAATGGGAGCATATTCCCTCCACCCTGTCTTTATTTTCGGGATGTGGCGGAATGGATTTACCTTTGCATAAGGCTGGATTTAAAGTGGTTTGGGCGATTGATGCTAATAGGGATGCTTGTCAAACGTTTCGCCGGAATATAGCAGATGTAATTGTTCATAATCAAATTGAAAATATTAATATTGCTGAACTTCCTGATGCGGATTTAATCACGGGCGGTTTCCCTTGTCAGGATTTTTCAATGATTTGGAAACGTCCCGGGTTAGAAGGAGAACGGGGAAATTTATATACTTATTTTCTGAAATGTGTTCAAGATAAAAGACCTAAAGCGTTTATTGCTGAAAATGTGAAAGGGTTATTAAGTGCTAATAATTATCAAGCAATTCAACGGATTATTTCTGACTTTGAAAATATAGAACCCGGATATTTAGTTAAACCCAAACTCTATAATTTTGCCGATTATGGGGTTCCTCAATTTCGAGAACGGGTATTATTAGTAGGAATTAGAAAAGATACGGGATTTAACTTTATTCATCCTCAACCAGAATATGGGTTAAATCGAAAATATCCCTATCGGACTGCATCGGACGCATTAGCAGGAGTCGAAAATATTTCCAATAATAATGAACATCAAAAAATTCAACCGAGAACCATTGAAATTTTAAAACGGATTAAACCCGGTGGCAATTTTACCGATATCCCTAAAGATAGCGAATATTATGTTAAAGGCATGATTAGTCATGTTTATCGACGTTTACACCCTGACCAACCTTCAACTACTATTATCGCAGGAGGCGGCGGCGGAACTTGGGGATATCATTACGATGAACCCAGAGCATTAACCAATCGTGAACGCGCTCGGTTACAATCTTTTCCAGATGATTTTATCTTTGAAGGATCATTTACAGAAATTCGTCGCCAAATTGGGAATGCAGTTCCTCCTGATGGTATTGTGGCGTTAATTGAAGCGTTAATTCCCTTATTTACTGGGAAATATCAGCAGGTTAATTTATATGAGTTGAATCAGTATTTACAAACCTTATCAATTAAAGAACGATTGAAATTAGCGAATCAAGAAAACCGTGAATTAGTATCACTCCGGTAGATAATCAGGGTTTAAGGTGTCCTCTTGAGAAAACGGTGATTCTACAGGAAAAGTATTAATTGATAATCCCGTTTCATCCGCAGCTAATTCTCTAGCATCCTGATAAGATTCTGGAAAAACTTCAAGAAAATATCGCTTTAAACTCGGACTATTTTTAAAATCATTTCGTAATCTTTTGCGATGTTCTCGAATAGTAAATAGCCAGCTATTCGTTCGTTTATCAGATTGATACTTATATTTTAATAGGTGCATTAATAAAATTCTGAGATTACTCTCAATTGCTGATTTTTGACTTCTTCCCATAGCTTCTAATTCTTCAATTAAATTAACCATATCAACTTTAGCTAACTTTCCATGTTGTAACTGATGAATAGTATTCATTAACCACAAATGATAATCTTCTTCGTATAAATCAGAAGTTTGTTGAGATTCTGTGATTGGGAGTTGGGTTGTCATGGGATATCCTAGACTCAGTTAATTTTAATTATAACAAATTAATAAGAGGGAACAGGGAATAGGGAATAGGTAATAGGTAATAGGTAATGGGTAATAGGTAATGGGTAATAGGTAATGGGTAATAGAAAGAGTCTATAAAAAATAGGTTGAGTTTTGTTATCTTAACCCAACCTATTTTAATTTTGAGGAGAAATTTAGAATGTGAGATCGAGTTTACTGTGGTTACGATAACACCAGCCTAAAATTGTCCCTAAAATGGATAATTTAATCATTTCTAGGGTAAAATAACTTAAGTGCAGTTGGTTCATGCCCTCGGGAATTGTATTGAATCCATTAAACAGATTTAAGTTAATTCCTAATGCACTCATTTGAGGGGTCAAAATATAGGTGTAAACCATGGCGATCGCTAACAGAAAAAGCGATAATCCGGTGATTGTCCGTAGGCGACTACTGAATTTTTCAGGAAGGTTCATTGCCAGAGCAATTAAACCCGTTAAACCCACCGCCGCACAAACTAATTCAACCCGGTTAAAGACTGAAAAAATTAGACTTCCCGCCGAAGCAAATCCGGTTTCTTCCATCATGCCAGAAACATACATGGTTGGCATAATTACAAAGTCAAGAATTAAACTTCCCGCCATCCATAACCCGAGGGTAGCCAAAACCAGTGTTAGCCAGCGTGTGGGATGATATTCTAGTTTAGAGATAGTAGCCATAGTAATGATTACCTTGTATGGATATATAATTGCTGTCTTTAGTTTTTATAATAGCGAATATTTTCACAATAGAATGTGAAGTATTTTGTATAACAAAACTTTACAAAAAAATATAAATCTTTAATTCTTGGTTCTTAAACAGCATAAAAACTGAGTTCTGAAATCATTTTTTTTAGGCTGCCTCAATCTTTCGAGAAAATACGGTTTTTAAATTGTAAAAATTGTTACTTTTAGAGGAGAGGGTAAGACGGCATAAATTTTTGCTAAAATTAACCCAGATATAATCAACACTAAGGAAAAGGATAAATTATTCACATGAAAGCCGTTATTTTATTATCCGGTGGCTTAGATTCTTCGACGGTTTTATACCAAGCAAAAGCCGATGGTTGTGAATGTTATACCATTTCTTTTGATTATCAACAGCGACATCGAAAGGAACTCGAATCCGCGCGAAAAATTGCCGAATTTGCGGGGGTCGTTGAACATCAAGTCGTAACTTTTGATCTGAGTCTATGGGGGGGATCTGCCTTAACCGATAATCGCCTCGATTTACCCCAGAATAGATCCCCAGAAACAATGGCTGGAAGTATTCCAATTACTTATGTTCCGGCTCGGAATACTATCTTTTTAAGTTTTGCTTTAGCCTATGCAGAAGCCATCGGAGCGCGCAAGATTTATATTGGAGTTAATGCGTTAGATTATTCGGGTTATCCCGATTGTCGTCCCGATTATATTCAAGCGATCGAAGAAGTCTTTAGATTAGGAACAAAACAAGGTCGAGAAGGTGATCCGATTACGATTGAATCTCCACTGATTCATTTAGCAAAAACAGAAATTATCCAACTGGGAAATCGCCTAGGGGTTCCCTGGGAATTCACTTGGTCTTGCTATGCTGGAGAGGAACAAGCCTGTGGTGTTTGTGATTCCTGTCGTTTACGATTAGCCGCCTTTGCTGAACTGGAATTAATAGATCCGATTGCTTATATAACAACACCGAAACCGGAGGAAAAGACTTCACTGTCAGGGTTGCTGGATTAGTCTTTGTCCTGACCGTGAGTCGTGCGACTATTAGATTAATCGTGATGGGTTGGCAATCATTAGGCAGAAGCAGGATATACTTTCTCCCTTACGGTTGGTACAGTTAAATGTGATCTGAAAAAACCTGAGTTCCTTTATCGGCTTCTAAACTATCTCCTTTATTTTGGCCGTCGTGGAAGGCGCAAAGAATCACATCACAGGTTTTTCCCCAGGCGAGTGCCCCAGTTCTGTCAATTCCAATGGCCCCAAAATCCCGTTGATGCTCGTGGGCTTCAGCGAAGGATTTTTTAAAGGCGGTCTGTAAAGACTGACCATCGGTGACTCGGATGACAATTTTAGCGGCTAAACACTCATCGAGAATATCTTCCCCAATGCCTGTACAACTCACCCCGGCTTGATCGGTGGCATAATTTCCGGCCGGAGTGGCGGAGTCACTCACCCGACCAATACGCTCAAACCCTTTACCCCCGGTGGAAGTCCCGGCGGCTAATTGACCCCGTTGATCCAAGGCCACAACCCCGATGGTTCCAGTGCCTGCGGGTTCAGAAACCACATTAGCCATGGTGCGTTTAAAATTGTCCTTGCGGTCTTCCAGCCATTCCTGCAAACGTTGGTCGGTGAGGGGATTATAGAGGGGTAACTGGAGTTCTCGCGCTAATTCGGCGGCCCCATGGTCGGATAAAACGTGATCGGAGGCGTCTTGTAAAACCACGGCCAAATCTATGGGATTTTTCACCCGTGAAACGTTAATTACGCCACTAAAACGTTGTAGGCTTCCATCCATTAAGGCGGCACTCATGCGGATTTGGCCATCGGATTGCAGGACAGAACCCGTGCCCGCATTGAACCGAGGATCGTTTTCTAGGAGTTGACAGCCGCGCACCACAGCTTCTTTAGCACTGGCTCCCCGGAGCAGGAGGGGATAAACTTGGTCAATCACTTGATAGAGGGATTTGCGTACCGCTTCTAATCCGCCTTTTCCTTGAAGGGAACTACCAGCACCGCCATGAATAATTAGTTTAGGTTGAACGGCCATGAATATCTTAATAAGGGACAATTTTTAAGCAGAACGGCGACGACGACAACGTTCGGAACAATATTTAACTTCCTCCCAACAGTCGGCCCATTTTTTTCGCCAGGTGAAGGGGCGATCGCAAACGGGACAGGTCTTTGTCGGTAAGTCGGACTTAGATCGCTGGCGTGCCATGCTAAGTTATTGAAGTTGCTCTAATCAGGGATGATCATATCATTTCCATGTCACAGACCGTACCGTATAACCCCTTAACCCCGATTCGGATTGTGTTAGTGGAACCCGCAGGGCCTTTAAATGTGGGTTCTGTTGCCCGGGTGATGAAGAATATGGGGCTTGGGCAGTTAGTGTTAGTGAATCCTCAGTGCGATCCCCTGGGGGATGAAGCGAAAAGAATGGCGGTTCACGCTAGGGATATTTTGGAAGGAGCGATCACTGTTTCCTCGTTACCGGAGGCTTTAGTGGGATGTCAACGGGCGATCGCCACCACGGCCAGATCTAGATCGGATGCTTTACCCACGGATTTAGAAGATCCCAGAACGGTTTTACCCTGGTTATTAGATTGTCCCTCGGCTTTGATTTTTGGGCCGGAAGATCGGGGGTTAAATAATGATGAATTGAGTTATGCTCAACGATTTCTGCGAATTCGGTCTAGTTCGGTTTATCCGTCTTTAAATTTAGCCCAGTCGGTGGGGGTGTGTTGTTATGAATTACGATATTGTATGTTAGAACCTCAAGAGAGGATAAACAACTCCATAGAAATTCCCCCGGCTTCTACGGTTCCCTTAGAGGTCTTAGAGGGTTATTATCAACAGTTGGAAGCGATGTTACTCAAGATTGGATATGTCTATCCCCATACCGCCAATAGTCGGATGAAAAAATTTCGGCGTTTGTATAATCGAGCTAATTTAACCTCGGAAGAAGTGGCCATGTTGCGTGGCATTCTCAGTCAAGTAGAATGGGCGTTGTCAGAATCACTGTAGAGGCGTGCCCGAGCGCAGCGATGCCGTAGGCTATTGGCGCGTCTGTACCAGGAATCACGGAAAAGTAAAATTCTAGTCAGGTGTTTAGGTGTGGCTCAACGATCTCCTCGTCAGTCGTTATTCTCAATCTTTTCCTTTAATAAGTCTGGCTCTAAGTCCTCTGAGCCAAAAACCCGCAATGGGAAGGCGTCTCAACCGCAACCAAGGCGTCAATCTCGTCGTGATCCGGTAAAAACAGCCCCCCGTCGCCCTCCATCCCCGGAACAACGGCAGAATCATGATTCTGGCCGTTCGGAGTCTTTTGATCCCCTGCTTTCTCAACTGCGCCCAAAACCCGTTCCGCCTAAATCTCGTAAACCCCGACCTACCACCGGTAAACGCCCCCCTAATGCGGCTACTGGTGCTTCTGTTTTGCCCTTTCGCAAGCCTGCTGATCCGGCCCCCCGTCGTTCCCGCACACCGGAGGGGGTTATGCTTCCGGCTCCGACCCCTCCCCTTGCCCCTAGGGATAAATCAGTAAAACGGGTGAGAAAAAAACGTCGGGTTTCTCCGATGGTTTATGCCACCCGCTTACTAATTTTAGGAATAGGGATTGGTGTTATTTCAGGGACAATTTTATCGGCTTTAAATGCCTTGGGTCGTTCTAGTGTTGCTGCTGATCAAACCGTAAATTTAAGCCTGGAACAACAACAAAATTCTACGTCTTCTAATGCTTTAGTTTCATCCCTACCATTAACTCAAGAAGCCTCGGATTTAAAAACAGCAATTCTGGGTTTAGCAAAGGATTCACCTAAGTTAAAACCCGGGGTGTTTTTAGTGGATTTAGATACGGGAAAATATGTGGATATTCAGGGGCAAGAAGCAGTTCCGGCTGCTAGTACCATTAAGGTTCCGATTTTAGTCTCATTTTTCCAAGCGGTTGATGAAGGCAGGATACGTTTAGATGAAGTGTTGACCATGGAAGAAAAACACATTGCTAAGGGGTCTGGAGAATTGCAAGATAAACCAGTCGGGAGTAAATTTACAGCCCTAGAAACAGCAGATTTAATGATTACAAATAGTGATAATACTGCCACTAATATGTTAATTGATCGCTTGGGTGGGATTGAATCCTTGAATCAACAGTTTGCTTCTTGGCAATTAAAACAAACTCAAATGCAAAATATTCTTCCTGATTTGGAAGGAACAAATAAAACCAGTGCCAAGGATTTAGTTAATTTAATGGCGGACATCAATCAAGGAAAGTTAGTTTCTTTGAAATCCCGCGATTTTATGTTAAGAATTATGCAGCAAACTCGCAATCGTTCTTTGTTACCTCGTGGTTTAGGAGATGGGGCATTTATTGCTCATAAAACGGGCAATATTGACTCGGTTTCCGGGGATATTGGTTTAATTGATATGCCTAATGGTAAACGCTATTTAGTCGGGGTTTTGGTGCAACGAGAAGCGGATGATCCCCAAGCTAATGAACTCATTCGTCAAATTTCTTCTACTATTTATCAGTATTTTGATAGTTCTACCTATGTTGAACCTAATTCTAATTCGCAAACTTCTCCCGATCAGGTTCAAGATGATCAACAATAATTGATTCTAAGGTATGTAAGTGCCAGCCCACGCACTTTATAAGTATTTAAAGATAATTTTAATAAAAATATTATTTAAAAAAGGGATAAATTCAAATTAAACCCCGGTAGTATTTCTTCACCGGATAGTTCTGTAGGAATATTTCTCAATTCTACAACTTTTTCAAAGCGATAAATTTCAACTTGCTGCTGTTGAGGATTAATCAACCAACCTAATTTCACGCCCGCATCCAAATATTCTAACATTTTCCGCCGCAGGGGTTCCAATTCATCCGTAGCTGACCTTAGTTCGATCACAAAATCTGGCGCAATGGGGGGAAATTTTCGGCGTTGTTCGGGGGTGAGATTTTCCCAACGTTCTTTTTTAATCCAAGCAGCATCAGGAGAACGATCTCCACCATTGGGAAGTTTAAAAATAGTTGAAGAACTAAAAGTATAACCGAGTTTTGTTTGACGATTCCAGATGCCCAAATCTATGATAAATTCCGCTTCTCGATTTCCACTTTCTCCCCCAACCGGAGACATAATTGTTAATTCTCCTTGAGTATTTCTTTCAAATTTTAATTCTCGGTTATTTTGACAGAGTTGATAGAACTGTTCATCGCTAAGTTGAACCATATCTAGGTTTAATATTACAGGACTAATAACCATATTCTTAGTCTCACCACTGCGGTCGCTATTAATAATTATATTATAGCAATGTTTATTGCAACTTTTGCGTTAGATTCCAGCAGCCATTTCGATGCTCAAAAATATAAGCCCCTGGTTCTCCATAGGTATAATCTAAATATTCTTCTCCTTCCTTATTAGGATCATAAGCATAGTGAGCTTTAATATAGTTGACTCGAAAAGTAGTATTATTAATGCGAATTAAGTCAATTTGTAAGCGGGTATAGGGACTATTATCTACCGCAGAAGGGACAAGTTGTACCCAACGGTAATCTCTTAAATCAATACTAAACTCATCATCTTTTTTATTGAGAGTTCCTATCAAATAACTGGGATTTTCATAATCTCGGACTTCGATAATATCGGCTGTATAGGTTAAGCGTGTTTCGTTTCCTTGGTAATCTTGACCCCGCACAAAATTCTCAAAAAAGGCTCTGTATTCATCGGGTGTACAATACTGCGGTACAGTCGAAGCCGTTTTAGGTTGAACTTGAGCGTTAGCAGGCGGTAATAAATTGGAGGTAATAATAGGTTTAACAGTGCTTGCTAAAATAGTAAGGATTAGAACCGTAGTGGAAGTTAAAATCTTCCTAAATTTGATAGACATGGCAAGATCAATAAAATAGGGATGTATTTGAGATCAGGAGTTAGGAAAAATACAATTAAATACCATTTCAAAGCCCACAGGTAGATACAAAAAGCCTTTCTCTAATGATTGACCATTCTTTGGCTTCAGAAGTCCCAGGACTAAGTTTTTTTCCAATGAGTTGAGGATAGCGATTATAAAAAATTATATCTGCTAAATAATCATAGGGGTTAGAATAGGAGTTAGGCATACCTTGAAAATTGAAGTCCCAAAGATCTTCAGGTTCCTGTTCTGCACCGTGACAAACTTCCCGAGTAGGTCTGATCATGGGTGCAATAACAGCGCGTAAATTCTCCCATTCCCGAATATATTCTCGATCTGTGCTGGTTAGTTTGCGACCCTGCAATTCAGGATTAACTTGATAGAAGAAATGATCGGTATACTGATCAATTAATTGGGATGGGGCTGGGCGGGAAACTTGGGTTAACTCAGTATTAACAGGGTGTGGAATTGCATTTGCTATTGGGGTATAAGTCAAACATACCATCCCAGATAAAAAAGAGAATGCAGAAAATTTTGAGAGAGTCAGCATAGAAAACTAGATGGGGGTTATACAGTTAATAACAATGAAGGAATCTATTTTTCCAGATACCGAATCATTAATTATTATAAATTTTGTAAATTGGGTTGTGTCAGAGTCATCCTAATATTAGCCTCAGCCTGTGATCGCTATTGATAATTATACTATCTCAGTTTAAAAAGGCTAAAAATACGCACTAAAAAAAATCATTGAATATCAACATAAATATCTTTTTCATGTTGCTTAAATTCGTCATCAATATTATATAATAAATTCCGAATTTGTTGGCGAAGTTCTCGGGCTGGTTCCAAACAATCCCGTTGATAATCGGATAAAGTTAATTGCAGATTAGGATAAAGTAATTTTAAAAATCCTGATGCTGTTTTGATAATTGCTTGTTGATCTCGGATCATGATATTATCACCGAATTGAGTATGTTGTTGGGCATATTGATTAAAGCGAGTATCTTTTCTTAAAGATAATAATACTTCTCCAAAAAAATCCATTTTTAACCCGATTTGATCAGCAATCATATCGCCTTGAAATTTAGGAATTTCCCACCCCGGTAAAATCCCAGCAAAACGATCTAACAGTGCTGTTTCCGAGAAAAAATTAGGCAAATTTGCCATTAAATTATATTCATTTTTAGGACGTAGATATTCATTTAGTTCGATGTTACCTAATAATGCTAAAGAACAATCACTAGCAATATCAGCAAATCCTGAACGATTATAACGTCCATTAGCCAGATAGGTTTTTAAAGGCCCAATTATCTCATCAGGATTATCAAAAGTTAAACTTTGAACTTCATCTAAAACCACGACATCATAACGCCCTAATAAACCAACTTCTTTAGTTCTTCCATTAATAAATAATTGAGAAGGGGTTACTTTTCCTCCACTAATTACAGAAACTTTATTATTAATATTTTCATAAACAAAGCTTTTTCCTGTTCCTTTTGGCGCTAATTCAATTAAATGATAATTAGATTCTACTAAAGGTAATAAACGAGTTAAAATCCAGGTTTTTACTCGATGATTATAGCTGGGATGTTCGGGATTAAAACCCATGGAACAAAACATTAAATCTCGCCATTGTTCTGTGGTAAAGTTTGAACGACATTCAGCATAAGTAGTGAGGTTAACTTCAGAACATTGGAAGGGGTCAAAATCAATCACGCAGACTTTAAATTTATCATCCGTAGTATTTTTATATCTTAAAGTGATTTTACCCCATACTCCCTGTCTCAATAACATTTGATAACGTTCTACAATATCGGTAGAAATTTCACAATCCGATAAATTTAAAACGGGAATATTAGCTAAAGGTTCAGGAATTTGTTTAGCGTTTGGTTCCAATTTTATTCTAACTTGAAGTAATGCAATTAATTTATGTATTTCTCCTTGAGTTAGTTTGAATTTAATAACTTCTTGATCATCTTTTCGGGGAAAAGCATTTTTTACAAAGGTATTAATTTTTTCTAGTTCGGAGTTACTTAAAATCCCACTTCCAGGGACAATTTTATCGAGTAACCATTCAGCGACAAAGCTAGGAATACCTAAAGTAGTTAATCTACTGGAGGGTAAACGTTTTTTGTCTATACTTAAAGTTGTAAAAATTTTAGTAACTAACTCATTGTCATAATTATTAGAAAAAGTCATTTAAACCTCCTTGAATACCACTACTAAAGATTTTTTTAATAATAATATAGGATTTTGAATCAAGGTTTGATTGACCCGAATCAGTATTAGAAAAGCTAAAAGTTAATTGACCTGATAATTCAATCTTGTTTTCATTTTTATCGGGTGCTAACTCTGGATATTCACTAATAGATATTTTATGAATAACTTGATCATTCGGTTTAATGGTAATATCTAACATTTTTCCTGTTTTAAAATCATTTAATTGATCAATAAATAAACAAAGATTAGTCAAGGATACTGGATTATGATTATGAATCGTAATCGTCAATTCTCCTGGTGGTTTTGCTTTCCCTTCTCCGCTACAAGTTACTATCACTGGATAACGTTGTAAAGATTGACTTAAAACAGAAAATCCAATCACAACTTCTTCGGGAAATAGTCCACCATGAGAACCAATAATTTGCTTGTCTTTTGTATAATTAAACGCGCTAATACAGTCGGAATTTCTGACAATACTAATATCGTGAGGAAGTCCAAAACGTCTAGCGTCAAGAAAAACAAAACGAGAATCATCTGTTTTCCCGATCGCCATTCTACCTTTTGATTCTAATTCTTCTGGACAATTAGATAATTTTTGCACATCTCCCATGATTTGACCATGATCACTAGAGATAACAACTTTTAATTTTTTAGAATTAGGACAGTGCTCTAAAAAATGTTGAATATTTCTAGCAATTCCTTGTAAACGACTGATTCTTTCTACTTGATATAAAGTTTTCCAATCTTTTTCTTGATGATAAAGTTCATCTAATTGATCTGTATCCCAACAATAAATCTGATATTTATTCTCTTTTAAGTCTTGGATTAATTCATGTTTATTCTGATCGGTATAACGGTTTCCTGATTTTACCATAGAAAAACCGGATTTTGCGTTAGGTTTCCAAGATGAATCTGCGGGTAAAAGTTGAGAATAAAGACTCCATTTTGCATATTCAGTTTTGGTAGGAAGGATACTAAAGCGCGGGGTAATATCTATTTCCAGTGATAGTTGATTATTGGTAGTCAAAATGGCAACTAATTCTTGATGATCTAACCATCCTAAACCATCAACAACTACCCAAATCACAATATTGTCCTGTGCTAATTTTAGCAATTGAGAAGTCCCATTATAATTTAGAAATGACTTGTCAACATTATCTATTTTTAAGTCGGGGTAGTTTCTTAGTATCCAGTTAACAAAATTATCTGCTAGTTGTTGACTAATTTGTTCTTCCTTGGGAGTATGATTAATTGTTGTTTCCCAACGTCTAAAGGGTAAATAAGATTCTGTCACCCATTCTAAAGCATCTTGAGGACTCGCATCAGTAGATAAGGGTAAAGGTTGAATAGGTGGTAATTTTTGCTGTAGTTGGGATATTTTTTGACCTCCTAAATAGAAACTAATTTTATTAATTCTTTCTGGAGTGATCCAAATTGGTTTATCCGATAAAATATCATAGGCGATAGAAGCTATTATCTGATTACCAGTTTGTTGATGTAATATTAACTCATCTAAAATTTTAGCTTCTGTTTGATAAATTTTTTGTCGCCAAAAATCACTAAATTCCTTCAAATAAACATCAGGAATATTTAAGGGGTATTTCCCTAATATATTAATAATATCAAGATCCGAACCTAAACCCAACCAATTTATTAAAACTTGATGCTTATTTTCGCTTTGATAATAACTGATTAAATTATCATTGTCATGGTTTTGACTAATTTTATATTTCCAAACATCTTCAAATATTTGATAGTCTTCTGGGACTTCAATACCTAACCATTCTGCTAAATGTTCTACCGATAGATTATCTATTAACCAAAAATTTTCTTCCGTATTCGTTTTATTAGCTAATAAAGATTCAACACGATGATTTGAAGCATAACTATCAAGCTGAGTAATCATTTTAAAAATATGTTGGTCATCCCAATTATTAGGGATAGATAAAGGAGCAAAAATAGCTTCTAATTTTGGCCGGGGGTGTTGTTTTATCTCAATAATTAAATCAGCTTTATTCCGTACTCTTAACCATTCTTTTGTCCAATCACAGAGTCTTTTCCCTTTAATCCAATAAGCATTAGCTTCAAGCGTAAAAGATTGTAACCACTCCACTTCGTTAGTAATAACAAGATAGTCAGTAAGTGGTTGATATAATTCCGTAGGGTCTAAGATAATTTTATTCATTAATTTCTTCCTCTTTAGATAAATATTCTCCTAATTTAGAATATAAAATTTGTTGTCTTTCAGGAGGAAGTTGTGTAAATAAATTGATAATTTGCTCCTCTTGACTTTCATTTTGTCGATCTATAGATCGAGTTTTAATGACTTCTAATAACTGTTGATACTCGGAATAATCATCAGAGTCTTTAAAAATCAAGTCTAATTTAGCTAAGTCGGTTTGAAGTTGACTTAACTGTTGATCTGTTTCTATTTTATCAACTTGCTCTTTTAAGTTTTCAAATTGTTGTTGAGAATCAAAAACTTGATTATTAAGATCATTAATTAATTGTTCGATTTCCGTATTAAATCTTTCAGGATAGTTAAGCTGAGAGCGTAAATTAGTGATTTGTTCAATTCCTTGTTGACATAAATTGATAGTATTTAAGAATTTAGGATTATTTTGGCGTAACTGTTGCATAATTTCAGTATCTTGTTGTTGTTTTATTTTTTCAGGTTCTTCTTGATTTTCAACTTCTAAAATAATTGGCTCTAATTTATCTAATATTTGTTTAACTCTTTGAGCAGATTCAATTTGAGTAAAACGATTTGTTTGCTGACTAACTTCTTGAGACAATTTAAGAGCTTCATTTTTAGTTATCCCTGTTAATCTTTCTGACCAAATTTTAAGAGTTGTTTCTAAATCAGTTTGTTTACTTTCAATATCTTGAATGATTGTTTGATACTGAGATTCTTGTTTAACAATTTCAAGATTATTAGTTAAGTTTTCAATTTCACTCAATGCTTGAATATAATCCTCTTGACTCGCATTTATACTCAGAGATTTATAACGAAGGTTGATTTTTTCCAAACAGTCTTCGATTTCAGTTTGATGTTCAATTTCATCTAGTTTTCTTTTAGCAACATTCCGAGAATAATTTAAGGTTTCAATTAAACGTGAGGGTAAAGAAGAAACTTGAGTAATTTTCTCAATTGCTGTTTCAAGTTCTCCTTGATAGTGTCCATATTCTTGCTGCGTTTTTAGAGATTCTGATTTGTCAGTTAATTGTATAACTGTGTCTTCAATTTTATCTTGAACCTTTTGTAAAGCATCAGCTTGACGTTGCTTTTGTTGAGAAGTACGATTAACAACAATACTATCTGATTTAAGGGGTGACGCGAGATTAATATTTTGGGGTTGTTGTTGAAGACTAGGATAAAGTTTTAGTAAGGTTTCCAGGTTGACATTATCGGGTAAGTTTTCTGCTTCTTCTACAGGTTTAAACCAATCATTAATTTTTTTGACTTCATCTGAAAGCTGTTTTCTTTTCAGTTTAATTTCTTCTACTTTTGCTGGATCTGGATCAGCAGAATTGATAAATTGATCAATCTCTTTGATCAGCTTTTCCGCTTTATTATAATCAATTGTTACTGGTATTTCAGGACAAGCAACAGTCTGACTCCGAATTAATCGAGGTGTTTTTCCAGGGGCTAAAATCCATTTATTAACAAAATTTTGGGCTGTTTCAAATACATTAGTTGTCGCCCAATCTTTTAGCAGTTTTTCTTGAATTAATACCTGCTCTTTAGTATTTTTAGGAATTCCAAAACTTCCGTGTAACATGACTTCACTCCGATAATAAACTATCCATGCGGTAAATAACATTGTAAATGTATATTCATTATAACCAAAGGGAGAATTAGATAACTCTTGCCAAATTTTATTGATATTAATATATATGCGTTTTTTATCTCCTAAAGCTGTTAATTGATCTATTTTATCCCATGCTTCTCTAACATTTTTATTAGTAGGAATTTGTACTGAATATTTTTGAGAAGTAGTTTTAAATAATCCCCAGCTATTAACAAATACTTGGTCAACCAAAGTATTATAGGATTTACTTTTAGGAAATTTAGTAGGATTAAGCTCGTCTTCTAGTAATCGTTGAGCTATATAACCAATTATACTATTTCCTTTACTTTGAGGCTTTAAAGCCATTTTATCACAGCTACCCAGGGGAGGCACAAAAGGATAAAGTTGTTTTAAAAGATGACTAACAATACTCTCTGGATTTTGTTTTTGAGCATTAGTGAGTTGATCTAATTCAAAACAATAATAAGTAGAAGAACCAATTGTTGCTTTAACTTCTCTTTTGATTTTTTCTTGTAGTTGTTTTTTATATTGTCCATAAGCTGTTCCTGATTCTTGTTTTTCACTTCTTGCTTTTCTGGTAATAATATCTATTGTCAACAGGTCTTTACAGATATCTCTAATAGGTTTATCGGGAATAGCAACAGCAATCTGTTTTTGATATTTTGATTGGGAAAGCAAATCATTAATTTGATGGCGAAGCTCTTGTAATTCTTCAAGAGTTTTCGCTAAAACGTAGGCAAAAATTCCTTTTCCTTCCAGGTTTTCTACCGCTTGATGACTATTTAATGCCCGTTTAAAATCAGGAATATTATAGAATTTATATTCAAAAAACCATTCATCATTGAGTAATTTATTTTTATTAATAAAATCTGTTCCTTCTATTTTTTGAGATGGAAAATAAGTTTCAACTTCTTCTTGACAATGATCAACTGCTAAACTTACCGAGATTTCATTGAGTTTTTTATTAGCTTCTTCTTCTATTTCTTGAATAATTTCTAGTAAATTGCTCCCTGAATAAAACCGATAAGTATTATCCCCAGCATTGGGATAAATGACTTGTTTTTTCTGAGATAATATATCTAATGTTTCTTTAGTTTCTTTTTCCGATAAACCCGTTAATTCACTAAGGATAACATCATGTTTTTCTGATTCGGATTTGTTGAGTTTATTTTGACTTACATAAAATAATAAAAGTCCTTTTAAAACGGCTTTCTCAGCCTCCGTAGCTGAGGAAGCAATAGTATCATAGGCTTTTTGATATTCTGAATAAGGGCGAGAAAATTCTAGTTGTTCAAAAAAACCAACTAAGGAAATAGCCGGAATATAGTTTAATTTACCATTCTTTTCAACAGGTTGAGAATTAATAAACTGTTTAACATTTTCTTTAATATATTGAATTGCTGTACGTCCTTGAGTGAAATCTAAGTTACAAAGCAGGTAACTGTTGAGGGGATGAAGGGGAAAACAACCGCGGGTCAAATTGGTTTGAAAATCTTGTAATTTCCAGCCCCTTTCACGATAAATATTAATTCTGGTTTCATGGGCTTTTCTACTATCTCCCAAAAGAGTATTATCCCAGGTTTGACAAAATTGGTTCCATAAATTAGGATTAACTTGTTTATCTAATAATCCTTTAATTACTAACTCCAAGCTGGAAACGGGTTCATAAGTGCTTTCAGAAATTTCTAACCGAGATGCTAATTTCTTGTAGTCTTCTATAGATTGATTGGGGGCTGATTTTAAAGGGCGAATTTGGGTAAAACAAACTAAGGCAATTTTGCTTTTATGATTCTCACAAATATTTGTAATACTTTGTAAACACGCACCCCCGGCATTGACTGAATCTGTCGCCCAAGATTTAAGATAATAATTGAGTTCGTCAAATAAAATCAAAATTCCCGAATATTTTGTATCGGCTCCAGAGCATAATTTATTGATTAATTCTTCCAAGATTTTTTCAACACTTAAATCTGTCTCAAAATCAATAGGAAATCCATTATTTAGCTCACCGCTAATTGATTTTACTGTGGAAGTAACTCGATAATTATCTTGATTTAATGACTTAATTATGCTGTCTAAATCCCCTTGATAATCGTTATTTTCTAAATATTTATTAGCTCTTTCTTTTTGAATGTCTGTTAGTTGGGTTAAATATTCAAGGGGTTTTTGACATATTTGTTGTGCTAAAGAATCCGTAATCCCTTCTGTCTCTAAAGTTTGTCGAAGCGCTCGCAAAAATATTTGTCTCAAGTCTAAGCCATCATCTCCACTAATACAAATAACTAAATGTTGAGGATTACGTCTTTTGTAGGTTGTTAAATCTTCTACTATTCCCTGATTATGTTCTGAGGCGATTTTGATTTGATCTAATATTCCTTCAACTTCGGGACTGTCTAATAATTGTTTAAAATAGTTGGCTGCAACTAAGGCAAAATGAGATTTTCCCTTACCATAATCTTGGACAACTAAATGAATATTAGCTTGATTAACACTCTGATAACTTTTCTGAATGGCATCGAGAACACCTAATGTTGAGGATTTAGGATAACCATGATTGTAATTAAAAACAAATCCTCGACACAACTGCAAGTTTTTATCAGCATCAGCCATCATCCCAAAGTTAACGGCGTTAGCTACAATTCCCGATTCATTGATCCTAACAATTTGATGGAGTTGCATGGTTTTAAAGTCCTGGTGATGGGTGTGTTTGGTTATTGGGCTTTAGCCTTCCTATTTAAGTTAATTAGGGCGGTGACTAACAACGGATTGAAGATGTCTTTTATTCCAATTTGGCGGACTAAGTTTAGAAGGCAGTAGAATCCATAAGATACTTTGCAAATGTCTCATATATTCTAATTTTTGCCAAAATAAACTAATCGGAGCATCTGGCTGTGTGTAAAGATAGGTAATCAAGATATCAAGGTCTGTTAGTAATATAACAGGTTTGGTGGCAGATTCACAAATTTGTTTAATTGCTTCTAATTCTTGACCTAAATTTTCATGAAGAATTAAAAATTTGTGTTTGTTGTTAATCCGACTCAATAAATTATCTCGATAACTGATTTTTTGAGCATTATTGTTAAATAAAAGTTGATTAATTTCTAAATCATTCGGAGTATCCCACAATAACAAATGAGGTATATCCGTCGGTTTAGCATCTACGAGAGATAGATGATTAGTGATTGACATAAGCTTTCTCTAATAACGTTAAAGGATCATTCCAGCGCCGGATAATTTGATAGGGTGCAACTGTTCGTCTTTGTTCAATAATTCCTAGAGCTTCCATCGCATTAAGATGTTGCTGTAATGATTCAGCTTGAATCCCTAAAACGGGTAAAATCCCCATTTTTTGATTGACAATATCCTCGGTTAAAACTGAAGTTTCTTGACCAAAATCTCGTTGCCAAAGTTGAGCTATAAAATAACCTATTAAATAAGAATTAGGAAGATTAGGATGTCCTGATTCATATTTATTGGTTTTAAATTCCTTGATAAATTGACAATTAGCTAGGGCTTGTTGCTCCGTATAGGCTCTTAAAATATATTTCATTCTTTCAGGAATTACTTTTTCCGGTTCTTCAAAGATAGAAATACTATTTTTATCTAAAATATCTTTAGTAAAAGTTGGATTGTGAGGAAGAAAAGTATAAATAAAATAAGTCCATCCTCCCCATTCAGCCGGATTTTCTGGTATTTTATTTAAGCCTTGATTTCCAAAACTTAAGTAAAAGTGCATTAACCAATCAGTAATAATTGATTGTAAATTAGGATCATGTTTTAAAACTATTTTTCCCTCTGGACTTAAATGGTTGTCTTTAATTAAACCTGCTCTCACTGACCAAGTTTTAATTTTTCCTACTTTGGCATTTCCTAAACCCGTTTTTGCCATTAGATTTTGTAAAGTATCTTTTAAGCCTTGGGTTTCTGAAGCCGCATCTAGGATTCTCTTAATTTCCTCTTTTTTAAGGGCAAAACTAGCGTTGAAATGGAGTTGTATTTTAGTCATAGTTGATCAATTCCTTGTAATGTTATATTCTTCATTCCATTCCTCATGCGTAAAACTGACCAAGTTGGTCTTTGTTTCAATGTTTTGAATAGCGGTCATCAGGTGGTAACGATTGGCTTGAGTAGACAGCAAATGCTCTCTTTCATCTTGTTGAATAGATGGGTTAGTATGTGTATTAAAAACATCTTGTTTAACTAAAATAATCACTTCAACAACTATTCCTTCGGCTAAATCAGAGGTGTGAATTTCTATTTTGCCATTTCTGCCAACGACCACTTGCTGTTTAATACTACTGAGCACGATCAAACCCTCATGGTACTATATCTCACATTAATTTTAGTTTACCATGATATTAACATAAAAGAATATTCTCAATTTTCCATCCAAATGCCTACTAAATTGGCATTTGAATGGAAAGTTTTTAAAATTTCTGAATTTTTAGCCTACTAGGTGATCCAAAACCTGGATTTCTAATTAGGGAGTCCAGGCGGTTTGGGAACCCTGACCCCAGAAACCATCATATTTTTTAACTTTGATATCCCCCAAAACCTGAACCTGACAGGCTAAACGGCGTTGTTTATCTGAGGAATGGGGAGGAAGGGAAAGGCGGGTTTTCTCTTTCCATTGGGGTTCGGAAACTTCCCCTTCAATTTCGACGCAGCAAGTCCCACAAGTCCCAAATCCGTGACAGTTTATTAGGGAAGCTTGACCATTATAGAGATCAATTCCATTTTCCAATAGGACTTTACGGAGATTAGCACCGCGATCGCAAGTAATCGTTTTCCCTTGAGCTTGAATTTGTACCATTTTTCCCTGAATAAAAGTTATGCAATGATTCTTAACTAAATTGTTACTTTTTTCAAGCCCAAAACGAGAGATTTAAAAGTAAAATAAGATTGAAAAAGAAAAAATTAGCTAAGATGGATGATTACAAGCCCATAGAGGTCACACCACTAAACCCTAACGCTAAAATATAATCAACTACTCATATTTGCCGCACTATCAATTAATTGTTAACTGTAAATTTTAGAACCTATGACTCATCCCCTTTGGATCTACGATACCACATTAAGAGACGGCGCCCAACGGGAAGGATTATCTTTATCTCTTGATGATAAATTACGAATTGCCCGTCAATTAGATAGTTTAGGAATCCCTTTTATTGAAGGGGGATGGCCAGGGGCTAATCCTAAAGATGTGCAGTTTTTTTGGAAGTTGCAAGAACAACCCTTAGTTAATTCGGAAGTTGTGGCATTTTGTTCCACCCGACGACCTAATAGTAATGCGGCAGAAGATGATAATTTAAAAGCAATTTTATCCGCCGGAACACATTGGATAACGTTATTTGGGAAATCCTGGGATTTGCACGTGATCGAAGGATTAGAAACTACCCTAACAGAAAATCTGGCGATGATTGCGGATACCATTCAGTTTTTCAGGAGTCAGGGAAGACGGGTAATTTATGATGCGGAACACTGGTTTGATGGCTATAAAAATAATCCTAATTATGCCTTACAAACCTTAATCACGGCGGCCCAGGCGGGGGCGGAATGGTTGGTTTTTTGTGATACCAATGGCGGGACTTTACCCCATGAGGTGACTCAAATTGTGCGGGAGGCAATTCAAGCCACAAAAGACCTAGAAACCCCTTTTCCTCTACAATTTGGGATTCATACTCATAATGATTCGGGAACAGCAATTGGGAATGCGATCGCCGCCGTATTAGAAGGAGTCACGATGGTACAAGGAACCATTAATGGCTATGGAGAACGCTGTGGAAATGCCAATCTTTGTACCTTAATTCCCAATTTTCAGTTAAAATTAGACTATGATTGTATTAAAGACGAACAGATTAAAAGACTAACAGAAGTGAGTCGTTTTGTCAGTGAAGTCGCCAATTTAGCCCCGGATGATCACGCACCTTTTGTGGGATTATCTGCTTTTTCCCATAAGGGCGGAATTCATGTTTCGGCGGTACAAAAAAATCCCCTCACCTATGAACATATCCCCCCAGAAACCATTGGCAATCAACGGCGCATTGTGGTTTCCGATCAAGCGGGTTTAAGTAATGTTTTAGCCAAAGCTAGAACCTTTGGGATTGATTTAGATCGGAATAATCCCGCCAGTCGTAAAATTTTACAACAACTGAAGAATTTAGAAAATCAGGGTTATCAATTTGAAGCGGCGGAGGCGAGTTTTGATTTATTAATGCGAGAAGCATTAGGAACACGCAAAGGCTTTTTTACCCTAAAAGGATTTCAGGTACATTGTGATAAATCTAGTGATGAAGTTTGCCATGCTTTAGCAACGGTGAAAGTAGCTGTTAATGGTCAGGATATCTTAGAAGCCGCCGAGGGAAATGGCCCCGTATCGGCTTTAGATGCTGCTTTAAGAAAAGCCTTGGTAAATTTTTATCCGATGATTGCCGAGTTTCAACTGCGAGATTATAAAGTTAGAATTCTCGATGGCGGTTCGGGCACATCGGCAAAAACTCGGGTTTTAGTTGAGTCTAGTAACGGTCAGCAACGCTGGACAACCGTGGGAGTTTCTACTAATATTATTGATGCCTCCTATCAAGCGGTTGTAGAAGGGTTAGAATATGGTTTATTACTGAAACAGCAGGAAACTTCGGTTAGCGTGGTTACGGTGGTGTAAGTTTTTAAACCACAAACCGGGTTTCTGAAGCTAGATATAATTATCACCAGCAACTTACCCAGAAACCCGGTTTTTTGACAATATTTTACTTTTCTAAAACTTAATAAAAAATATAGCTTTTATTTCCTAAATTTGCCTTATTATAGAAGTATAAATTTTATAGCAAAAATAAAACAATAATTTATTCCAAAATCATCCTTTTGTTGGGTTAATTAATCCGCAACCGAGAGTTTATAATTCTCAGGAGAAAGATATGCAAAATCAACAACAAGTTTCAGGCGCGTTTGCCCTAATTGATAGCCTCAAACGTCACGGTGTTAAACATATTTTTGGCTATCCAGGGGGGGCAAATTTACCGATTTATGATGAACTTTATCGAGCAGAACAGGCGGGAGATTTACAACATATTCTAGTCCGCCATGAACAAGCCGCCGCCCACGCCGCCGATGGTTATGCCCGGGCAACGGGTCGGGTGGGGGTCTGTTTGGCGACCTCTGGCCCCGGGGCTACCAACTTGGTCACGGGTTTGGCGACGGCTTATATGGACTCCGTGCCGATGGTGGCAATTACCGGACAGGTGCCGCGAGGTTCTTTAGGGAGTGATGCCTTCCAAGAAATTGATATTTATGGGATCACTTTACCCATTGTTAAACACTCTTATTTAGTGAGAAATCCGGCGGATATTTCTCGGATTGTAGCGGAAGCCTTTCACTTAGCCAATAGTGGCCGACCCGGGCCAGTTTTAATTGATATTCCCAAGGATGTGGGCATTGCTAAAATTGATTATCGTCCCGTTGAACCCGGCCAAGTTAAACTAATTGGATATAAGCCAACGGTGAAAGGAAATCCTCGCCAAATTCATCAAGCCTTAGAGTTAATTCAACAGGCAAAAAAACCCTTGTTATATGTCGGTGGGGGAGCGATTATTAGTAATTCTCACGCAGAAATTCAAGAATTAATAGAACGATTTAAAATTCCGATTACAACGACTTTAATGGGGAAAGGAATATTCAATGAAAATCATCCTTTATGTTTAGGAATGTTAGGAATGCACGGCACAGCATACTCTAATTTTGCCGTGGCTGAATGTGATTTATTAATAGCTTTAGGGGTGAGGTTTGATGACCGAGTGGCGAGTCAAGGCAATGACTTTGCCAAAAATGCCAAAGTGATTCATATTGATATTGATCCGGCGGAAGTGGGAAAAACACGCACACCAGATATTCCCATTGTCGGAGATGTGCGTCAAGTTTTAATTGATTTGTTGCGTCATGCCCATGAGTTAGGAAATAGTATTGATCCAGAAAAAAACAATAGTTGGTGTGAACATTTAGCCCAACTGCGCTTAGAATATCCCCTGGAAATTCCCCAACCAGAAACAGGAATTTCTCCTCAAGAAGTGATTGTAGAAATTGCTCGCCAAGCCCCCGATGCCTTCTATACTACCGATGTCGGACAGCATCAAATGTGGTCGGCTCAATTTCTGAAAACAGGGCCGCGACGATGGATTTCTAGCGGGGGTTTAGGAACTATGGGCTATGGACTTCCGGCGGCGGTGGGGGTAAAAATTGCCCTCCCCCATGAACAGGTAATTTGTATTAGTGGGGATGGCAGTTTTCAAATGAATATGCAGGAATTGGGAACTATTTCTCAATACAATGTGGGGATCAAAGTGATTATTTTAAATAATGGTTGGTTAGGCATGGTGCGCCAGTGGCAACATTTATTTTATGACGATCGCTATGAAGCCACTAATTTAGAAAAAGGTAGTCCCAATTTTGCTAAATTAGCCGATGTTTATAATATTAGATCCCTGAATATTTCTCGACGGGAAGATTTGGCAAATGCGATCGCTGAATTATTAACTTATGACGGCCCCATGTTATTAGATGTGCGCGTAACTCGCAATGAAGATTGTTTTCCCATGGTGGCTCCAGGTCATGGTAACGATGATATGATGGGTTTAAAATCGACAATTACTCCAACAAATCCTCAAGTATTAGCCTGTCCAAGTTGTGGCACACTCAATCCAATTAATCACAAATGTTGTTCAGAATGTGGAGTACAATTAACGACAGATTTCGTGTTAGCTTAGATCCTATAGAAATAGAACCCCTTATTAAACTTAAAAACCATGTTAGCCAGGGTTTGGAGTGCCTCTATTGTTGGAATTGATGCGGTTAAAGTCGGGGTGGAAGTTGATATTTCCGGGGGACTGCCTAAAATTATGGTTTTGGGACTTCCCGATGCGGCGGTTCAGGAATCACGAGAACGGGTAAAAGCGACTTTAAAAAATGCCGGATACGCCTTCCCGATGCGAAATATTGTAATTAATTTAACTCCGGCGGATTTACGCAAAGAAGGGCCGAGTTTTGACCTACCAATTAGTCTTGGGATTTTAGCCGCATCGGAACAAATTAAGGCTGATTTATTAGGGGATTTTTTATTTTTAGGAGAGGTGAGTTTAGACGGTGGATTAAGACCCGTTGCCGGGGTACTTCCGATCGCCGTAGCAGCCCAAAAAATGGGAATTACCGGGTTAGTTGTTCCTGAAGATAATGTTCAAGAAGCGGCCGTTGTTCAGGGATTATCGGTTTATGGATTTAAAAGTTTATTAGATGTAACCGATTTTTTAAATCATCCCAGTGCTTATCAACCTGTTCAATTAACCGCCAGGGATTTATTATCTCAAAAAACAACAATTGGCTTAGATTTAAGTGAAGTTAAAGGACAAGCCCACGGGAGACGGGCGTTAGAAATTGCCGCCACCGGAGGACATAATTTAATTTTTGTCGGGCCACCTGGCAGTGGAAAAACCATGTTAGCCCGGCGTTTACCCGGAATTTTACCCCCGTTAAGTTTTGAAGAATCCTTAGAAGTGACTCGGATTTATTCGGTGGCGGGGCTATTAAAAAATCGGGGAACTTTAGTTAGCGATCGCCCCTTTAGAAGTCCCCATCATTCCGCTTCTGGCCCGGCTTTAGTTGGGGGAGGAACCTATCCGAAACCAGGGGAAATTTCTTTAGCTCACAGGGGTATTTTGTTCGCCGATGAATTAACTGAATTTAAACGGGATGTTTTAGAGTTTTTAAGACAACCTTTAGAAGATGGATTTGTAACGGTTTCTCGTACCAAACAATCGGTAATTTTTCCGGCTAAATTTACCTTAGTCGCGAGTACCAATCCCTGTCCCTGTGGCTATTATGGGGATACTATTCAACCCTGTACCTGTTCGCCACGTCAACGAGAACAATATTGGGCAAAATTATCTGGGCCTTTGATGGATCGGATTGATTTACAAGTGGCGGTTAATCGATTAAAACCCGAGGAAATTTTACAACAATCTCAAGGAGAAAATTCTGCTAATATTCGACAACGAGTCATCACAGCCCGGGAACGCACCCGCCAACGATTTGAAGATGAACCCCAGTTAAAATCAAATGCGGAAATGCAGAGTCGCCATATTCAAAAATGGTGTCAATTAGATACGGTGGGACAGAGTTTATTAGAAAATGCGATTAGGAAATTAGGGCTATCAGCAAGGGCAAGCGATCGGATTTTAAAAGTCGGTCGAACTATTGCTGATTTATCGGGGGAAGATAATATTAAACCCGCCCATATTGCCGAGGCAATTCAATACCGAACCATTGACCGAATGCAGTAAATTTTAATTTCGGTTTTACTGATCTTTGAGTAAGTGTGGATAGTTCACGCTTCTTTGACAAATCTAATAATTTCTCTAACATGATTGAGAAATTGTCCATCGGTGGTTAATTGGGCGATCGCATTTTTGGCTTCTTTTTCTAATCGTTCATGTTCGGATAAATTAGTGGCTTTTAAGGTTTCTAAATCCGCCGTTAATCGGGTTAAATCTTGACGGGTTGCTTGCCATCGTTGTTCCTGTTGAGAGGCCCAAGAATCCGCATATTTGAGGTTTAATTGGCGTTGTAATTCTTTCAAGGTTAATTCCACCGTTTCAAAGCGATTTCGCAGTTCTACCACGTCCTCACGGGGATAGGATATTTGACGCCGAACCATCGCTAATCGCATAGATAAATATTGGTAAGCCCGCACCGATGGCCGTACAATTGTTAATAATAAAGCTGCCCCCGCACCCCAATAACCCACCAAACTAATTCCCGACCAAGCTAACCCATAAAGTCCTAAAGTAGATATCAAATGTAAACCCAAAGCCACCCCCAGGGAACGTCGGCTTAACCGAGTCACATATTCCACTTGTTTGGGTTCAACGGGAATCCCTTTTTTTTTCGATTCTTCTGCTTCGGCTAAAACTTCTTTAGCTTCAAAATGAATAGTCCAGGGAACAGTTACAATTAATAGTAACCACCAAAAAATCGCACAAGCAATCAACCAATCTAAAAAGGTTCCTGCCGAAATTTGCAACCATTGTAGCAGACTAAATAGGATTAACAAAAGGAGAGTTGATCCCAAACCAAAAAAACCATAATTAAACTGTATTCTCATGACGATTAATCCTCATTAATGACAGGTCAAATTGAGCAATATCTATTAAAAAATCCGATTTCCCTGCTGCCTTTTAATCCCGATTATGGAAAAAAATATTCAGATTGCGATCGCCTCTGTGACACTTCTTAAAGTTTCACACGCTGAAATTAGGATAAAATTAGATTGTCACCTTAATTTTTATGAAATTAATTAATGATTAACCCAACTGGAAAAGTTTATTTAATCGGGGCTGGGCTAGGGGAAATTGCCTATCTTACCCTACAAGCCCAACAGTTACTTTCCCAAGCGGAAGTGCTGATTTATGATGCTTTAGTTGATGATTCTATTTTAACCTTAATCCCGAAAAATTGCTTAAAATTAGAAGTCGGAAAACGCGGCGGAAAACCCAGCACTCTCCAGACAGAAATTAATCAATTATTGGTTAAATATTGCCAAGAAGGAAAACAAGTTATCCGTTTAAAAGGAGGCGATCCTTTTATTTTTGGACGCACAACTTCAGAAATTCAAGCCCTAATTGAATCGGAATGCAAATTTGCAGTTATCCCCGGACTTTCTTCGGCTTTAGCGGCTCCAACCCTCGCCCATATTCCCCTGACTGACCCGGTAATGAGTCGTTGTTTTGCCGTCCTAACTGCCCATGATTTAGAAGCCTTGGATTGGCAAATTGTTTCCCAGATAGAAACCCTAGTTATTCTAATGGGAGGACGGAATTTAGCCGAAATTGTTCATCAACTCTTACGCCATGAACGCCTCCCTCAAACCCCTATTGCGATTATTCAATCGGGCGGTTGTTCACAACAAAAAGTTTGGGTTGGCACATTAAATGATATTGTAGAAATAACAGTGAATCAATCCCTATCTCCCTGTGTAATTGTGGTGGGTGAAGTTGTCCGTTTACGGGATTTTATCAACCCAGACCAACACCCTTGGCAACAGGAAAAACAGCCTCAAAATTCTATTTTAAATTCGGCTACTATGAACCAACCCCTATTCGGTAAAACTATATTAGTGACTCGTTCTGTAGAACAATCAAGTCTCCAAAGTGACTTGTTAAAAGCTCAAGGAGCAATTGTTATTGAAATGCCTGCTTTAGTCATTACACCTCCGTTGAGTTGGGAGAGTTTAGATCAGGCTATTGTACAATTAGAAAATAGTTTTGATTGGTTGATTTTGACTTCTTCTAATGGAGTAGAATACTTTTTTAATCGTTTGATTACTCTAGGAAAAGATACCCGGAGTTTAGGTCAAACTAAAATTGCCGTAGTCGGTAAAAAAACCGCCGCTAGTTTACAAAAACTTTGTTTAAAACCTGATTTTATTCCGCCGGATTTTATTGCGGATTCCCTAGTTGAACATTTCCCAGAGTCCCTAGAAGGAAAAAGAATTTTATTCCCCCGAGTTGAAACCGGAGGACGGGAAATTTTAGTACAGGAATTAACAGCAAAAGGAGCAATCATAACAGAAGTTGCCGCCTATGAATCCGGTTGTCCTGAGAGTATTTCACCTGAAGTTTTAGAATCTTTACAGGGTAAAAAAATTGATGTGATTACTTTTGCCAGTTCTAAAACCGTTAAAAATTTCTGTCAACTGATTCAAGCCCTACCGGAAAAAGTTTTAACCCCGGATTATTTAGATACAATTTGTATTGCTTCGATTGGCCCCCAAACCTCTAAAAGCTGCATGAATCTTTTGGGACGGGTAGACATCGAAGCGCGAGAATATACTTTAGAAGGATTAACTCAAGTTATTATTAATCACTTGTCCCTATTTCAATTAAAATTGACTGATTAGTCGTTAATTCCTGTTGAGTAATTCCACTTTTGAGACAAATTAGGATAAAATAGTTTTCAGAAGTTTGTAGAATGATAGATCTATTAGAGAATAGCTACTTATATGAAATATCTCAATATACAGGAAATTGATCTCTCCCTAAATGCGATTGTTGACGAGGTTACAACAAACCAATCTGAAGTTGTAATTACTCGCGATGGTTTACCCATTGTTAGAATTGTCCCCTGTCAAACTACACCGATAACAAAACATTACCCACTCAGGGGAAAAGCAATTACTATTGCCAGTGATTTTGATGAACCTATGCCTAAGCTTTGGGAAGCATTAGGGGAATGATTTTACTTGATACTCACGTTTGGTTATGGTTGCTTCATGATCCCAGTCAACTGTCGGAATCAGCACAAGCAATTATTGAGAGTGACTTGCAAGCTCGTCTTATTTGGATTAACTTAAGATATAAGTCAGAAAAATGATGAACAAAATTTAGTCAATTTACGTCTATAAATAATATTGTCCTCTTGCTGATTTTTTCTGAAATTTTTTAAAGGTAATGGATAATGGAAAATCAAGCCCATTCATACGGAGGAGTTGCATCATGGGTTTAGGGTCATGGAATTCTGACTCCTTTCTTTATCTGCTCACGGGCACAGCAACGGTTGTCACCCTGGTGGTAAGTCAATCTACAATTGTCCTGGCAAAAACGGCGCAACAGGTGGCAGAAATTGCCGAACCGATTACCGTGCAAATTAACAGTCCGTTAGGAGATGGGTCTGGGGTAATTATTGCTAAAAATGGCAAGGTTTATACGGTTTTGACGGTGAATCATGTTGTAGAAGATCCAAATGTTAAATATAGTGTGCGAACTTCCGATGGAAATAGTCATCCGCAGATAAAAATTGTTCGGTTACAAAATGATGATCAAGAACCGGATTTAGCTATTATTCAATTTGAAAGTTCTCAAAACTATCCCATTGCCACATTAGGTAATTCTGAACAAGCGGTTATTGGCGCTCAAATTTATGTTTATGGATATCCCGCAACTGGGGGATTAACCGGAGTGGAAAGAGAACCCGAATTATCGCCAGGATTGGTTACCAGTCGCCCGAAAAGTCGTCCAGAAGGCTATAATTTACGCTATCAAGCGGTTACTTGGAGTGGCATGAGTGGGGGGCCGGTTTTTGATTCTGAAGCCCGGGTGGTGGGCCTACATGGACAGGGGGAATTTGGCTTTGCTCAAACGAGTTCCGGTGATGTGGCTCCCATTAAAACGGGATTCAATGCGGCAGTTCCGATTAATTTATTTATTGTAAAATTATTAGAAACGGGCTTAAAATCATCGGATTTAGTTATTGATGAAAAACTCCCAGAAGCCAACCCGGTTTCCTTGGATTTTCCGCGAACCTATCAGGCGTTTTATTTTCAAGGGTTAACTTTATTAGACCAAGGAGAAACCTGGGATGCGATTGATGCTTTTAATCAAGCCATTGAATTAAATCCGAACAATCCCGAAGCCTATTTTAATCGGGGAATTGCACGGACTCTTTTAGCCGCTAATATTGGTGAACCCACTCGCGCCCCTAATCCAATTGAGGATTATACCGAAGCCATTCGTTTAAATCCTGGTTTTGCTGATGCCTATTATAATCGAGCTTTAGCCTATCTGAAATTGAAGAATAAAATTAACGCTAGATCTGATTTTCAAAAAGCGGCGGAACTCTATGATAAATTAGGTCGGAAAGCAGCCCATCAAGAGGTGTTAAATCGTCTCCAAGAACTTGAATAATTTACTTTGTTTTTTGGGTTCTATATGCCATTTTATTATCTCTATAGGGTATACTAAATTTATAGGCCGGAGGAAGGTAGATTTTCCTCCTGTGATGATGGGTTTGATAACCTAAAATTCTCCGTTATCTGACGCTAGGATGGTTAACGGTGGGATGTTCAATTAATAACTGATTCACTGAGAGAGGAAAAAAACATGGATGCTAATACCATTAGGGAAAGAGTTGCTTTAATTGAAGGTAAACGGGAATCCCTCGTTAAGCTATTAGAAAAACCCAATTTAGGAACTCTGAGAATAGACGTTAATCAAGCATTAGAAGAAATTGACGAATTAATCGAAGAATTTAAGCGTACTTTTCCCAATCCTAATCATAGTTAAAGAGCAATTGCATTTTATAGGGAATAGGCAATATCAAGACTTTCCTATTCCCTATTCCCGCTTTTAAAATTAAATTAGCATAGTAAGTATCCCATAACCTTAATAGTGATGAGCTTAGAAATTACAAAAATAGAAACTACAGTTTCTTCTGAATGGGCTGAACAACTCAATCAATTATCCCTAAAAACTGGACATTCCTTAGAAGAATTAATTCAAGAAGCAATTGGTCAATATTTAGATAAAAGCAGCGTTTTTTTGAGTAGTGAGTCCGTCGATTTGGAATATTTTAATCTCCAAAAAGAGTTATTAAATTTGCAGCAAAAAGTTAAATCCTTAGAACCGTTATCGAATCAAGTAGCTAAACTAGAAGCTAAACTACTGGGGATTGAAAAAATCGTGATTCCTAAACCTTCTCTTTCGCCTAGTTCTAATTTTTCTAAACTTTTAACTGATGATAATGATCAAGATGAACCAGATGAAGTTCTAACGGATTTTTTAGTGGATTAAATTGATTTAGTCATAGCCCTAAAGGGCTTACTACAGGTCTAGGGGAGCCATAATTCCTAATTTTTCTTCTAATAAAATTTTTAGGAGAAATTGGGTAATAAAAATTAAACCCAGCCTAGCTTGAGCCAACTCGGGTTGATTTTGTTTGACTTCTCCCCAAATTTGACAATAACGATAAAATTGTTGGAAATGTTGGCTAAATTGTTCGGCAATTTTTTGCCAATTTTGAGGAATAGCAGAACAGAACAAAAGATCAACCAGATTCACAGATTGGGTCAGCAGTTGATATTCATAATTTTGGGTAAATTGTAGTTTTCCTTGGGGATTTAACCAGGGAATCGGGGGAGAATGGGGACTGATTTTTAAGGGTAATGTAGAAAATAAATTAGATGCTTCTAAAGTAATTAACTGATCGCGATCGCCTAAACGCAATAAGGAACAACAGCGAGCATGACTATATTGAATTAAAAATTGATCGGGCAGAATTTTTCGCTCCCCAATTGGCGTGGGTGTCCATGGATACCGGATGATTTGTTCTAACCAAGCGGCAATTCCCACATCCGTGAACTCAAACTGCAACAGTCCCGAGGGTAATACCTGAATTGTGACCTCCGCTAATTTACCTAAGTGGAGGGTTGGGAACTTCAGACCGATGGACGTGGCCAGATCCAAAGGGGATTGATGCAAACGGCAGGCCAATTTCAGGGCGATCGCCGATCCATAGATTACCCCAGTTTGATTTTTCATCCAATTTACGCGAATTTCCTGAGAGTCAGCCGTATCAATTCCTAAACAATCCAAGGTTTGTCTCAGTTGTGCCCTTAACCTATCTGCTAGAGTTAGCATGAGTGCTCAAACGACCTTGCCAAGTTGCTCAAATCTGATATTATCAGCAGATTAGGTTAAGACATGACCAAAATTTTTTGAAATTTATTTTTGAAAAGAATTGATTATTGATTCCCAAAGGGATGTGTTTTTTGCTACATTGGTTAAAATGTCTCAAACCCATCTACTTCAAGCATCAAATACACCGTTTAACTCCTAGGTGTCTTAACCGCCCTCTTGCCTTTGATTTTGATTGAAAATTTTTAATGAGCCGATCTAATGATACAGTCTTCCCCGATTCCAACCGATTCTAACCGACCGTTTTTAACCTGGCAACGGATTACCGACTGGGCCCAGGAACATTATCGTTGTCGTAGTTTCACTAAAGATGAACGGATTCCAGCCCGTCCTGGGTTACTGTATTTAGTGCAACGAGGCGCTGTCCGGTTAGTGGGTAGCGCTGAACTGCAATATGCCGAGAGTAGACCCAAATCCAAACCGCGTAATCGCAATTTAGACGAGGCTTTTCTGGGTTTTGTAGGTGCGGGTCAACCCTTTGAATTGATTGCCCAGTCGCCTTTTAGCCTGCAAGCCTATAGTCACGCCGATGATACAACGGTTTTATGGATGTATTGGCATGACTTGGATAACTGGCCCCATTTTCGTCGGGAAGTCCTCGATGCTTTTCGCTATCAGCATCAACGGAAATTACTTTGGTTAAGTACATTGGGTCAACGACGTACCATTGACCGACTTCTGGGATTTTTAACCTTACTGATTGAAGAATACGGCGAGTATTATACCAGTGGTGATGGGGAGGATGGGTTTAAAGGCTATCGTCTCCCTTGGTCATTAACTCACTCTCAAATTGGTAGTGCGATCGGGACTACACGAGTTACTGTAACCCGGTTGATGGGGAAACTCCGTCAACAAAACCTGATTTATACTCAGGATGATAACTTCATCTGTATCCCCGTTGACCCGGAAACCAACAATCAAACCCCCGATTTAACAGCAGAATCAGGCTTTGAGGAAGAATAATAATCAGTCATCAGTCATCAGTTAGTAGTTAGCAGTTAACAGTTAGCAGTTAGTAGTTATCAGTTTTTAGCCCACGACTATTGAAAATGAACTCTTTACTGATGACTCTTACACTGATAACTCTTACACTGATAACTGATGACTGTTAACTGATAACTGATAAAACTTGCCGTAATTGTTCCGTTGTCTGGGTTTGATTTTGGGAAATTTCGACCAACTGATTCAATTCAGTTGTGGTTTGTTCCAACTGTTGGCGAACTTGATTCCAGGAATCTTGAACAGGTTGTAACATTTCCTGATATAAACTGATCCGGCCCCAAAGTTCTGCTACCATCCGTTGCTGTTCGATCCAACTTTGTTCAGTCGTTTCTAACTGTTGGCGGGTTTGTTCGGTGGTGTTGGTGCGACTATTAAGATCGGTTTGCCGTTGTTCAAAGCTCGAACTCAGTTGTTGAATTTCGGTTTCCAAAGTTTGGAGTTGCTGTTTTTGTTCCTGTTGTTGGGTTTCCAAACTGGCAATCACCGATTTAAAATCCACAGCCCCTCCAGGGTTTACGGCGGGTAAACCTTGGCGACGGAGTAAAACCGCTTGATATTGGGTTTTATGTTCCTCCCGTTCTTTGAGGGTACGCCGCTGACCCACTAAGGTTTCATTCAGCATTTGATAGGCGTCTTGTTCATCGGTTAATTCCGTTTGTAAATCTTCCCGTTCGGAATCACTAACGGTTTTGAGTTTTTCCTGAATTTTACCAATATCTTCAAGTTTGTATTTGAGTTCCTCCTCCTGTTCTCCCACCATCCGAAACCAGCGATCCCACTCTTTTTCCAGTTGTTTGACTTCAGTTTCTAATTGTTCCAAGGACATCGCTTCCAAGGCTTGGACATCTACCTTCACGCTGGCGACAACCGGATCACTTTCAGATTGACGGGAGGCTAAATCCTGTAACTGTTCTAATAGGGTTTGACGGTTTTGGATCAGGGTTTTTAAGGTTTGGGCATAGTCCTGTTTGGTTTGAAGTAACTGTTGTTCACAGGCTAACTTCGCCCGGTTTTGGATTAAAGTATCCTGAGCCTGTTGCCATTGCTGCCATTGCTGTTCAATCTCTGTTGTCTTACTGTCTACGGTTTGTTGAAGTTGTTCTGCTTCGGAACGCTGTTCCTGTAACCGTTGGCGATGTTGTTCTAGCCCATTCAGAGCAATGGCTACCTGTTCCCGGGAGCGCTCCAGTTGTGTTTGTAGGGGTGAAATCGAAATGGGGTTAGACAGTTTATTCAGTAAATTTCCCAGGAGTTCTGACTGTTCCGTATTTAAGGAGGGAGACGACTGCAAGGCGGCTTGTTGTTCTTCAAGCTGTTGTCGTTGCTGTTGTAATGCGGCCCTAGTGGTTTCAATATCTTGACGGGCTTGATCAATTTCAGAACGCAGACGGTTACTTTCATCCTTAGAGCGATCAATTTCTTGACGCTGCTGTTCGAGTCGCTCTAATTCTCCCTCCAGTTGTTCCATTTGTTCCCGTCGGGCTTCCATTTCCATTTCCCGACGATTCAATTCTTGACTTTGGTAAGTCAAGGACTCTTTCCACTGTTCGATTTCTTCCTGTTGGGTTTTGAATTTTTCTTGCAACCGAGAAAAATCTTGGAGAATTCCCACCAGTTGGCGTGCAGCTTCTTGAATGCGCTGTACCTGTTTACCCGTATTCAGATCGACTAAAACTAAAGTTCCATCCTTGAAATTAGTTGCATCTTCAGCCAGGACAACCTCATCCCCGGATACGGCGCTCCAATTGTTTTCACCTCGCTGACAAGCCAATAGCTTGAGTTCTGTCCTCCCGCCACCCAGACCAAATTTGTTACTCTGCTTTTGTACTTCCGCTAAATAGAGCATCGGCCCTTTATCCTCTTGAGGTGTTCAAGCATGATTTTGATTTACCTGTCTTAATCATAAAACCTTCTGGGAGTAGCAGTTAACAGTTTATGCTTGGCCCTATTCTACAGGCTCAATTCCAGCAGCGCGCAGTTGGGCTTTTAATCTTTCGGCCCGTTGGCGTTCCTGCTCGGCCCGTTGCCGTTCCTGTTCAACCTTTTCTGTACCCCACAATAGCAAATTACCCTGTTCATCCCACCAGCGCAACCAATGGCCCTGACGGTTTTCGCGAGTTCCTTGCCAAGCTCCTAGAAAAAGGTGCATTTCCGGTATCCAAAACCAGCCCTGCTCATTCACCGATTCCAGTTTATACCGTTGGGTATCACCAAAACGATACAATTCTAAGCTCCCTGAGTTGGGTTCAAAAATACCGTAATTGGGGACTTGCAAAATCTGTTCATAGAAGAAGAATTTCCCGGGGGGATAGGTTTCTTTAACTGAATATTCTCCTCCGTCGGTATCGGATAAAAACTCTAAAACCAAAGCCGGATTTTCCCCCTGGAGTTGGGGGGTATAACTGCGAACTACTTCCCCTCGACTCACGGAAATCTGGGGAATGTAGGCCCAATCGGGGGCTTTAACAGCCATTTTGCCATTGATAGTTGCACAAATGCCGTAGTTCGTCGGGGTGAGAGCCGTTTCTGGCAGTTTTCCGGCCAGTTGCAAACTTTCGGTTAGGGCGGCGGCCAGGGCGGGTTGATTGATATTATCCACAGGGTCATCGGGTAGCACAAAATCATCCGGCAACTTTTCCCAAGTAATCGTGTAGGTGCGGGAGGTGGCTAACATGATCATGCGGCTAAGAATTAATTAATTGATAGGATTATATCAATTATTTGCTTAACCTTCAACAGATGGCTCTGTATTGTCTTCAGGAAAAACAACATCTTCATACAGCAAAGAAATAGGACAATGGAAATTAACGCTGGTGAAGTGAACTTCCAAGTCTGTCTCGTTGGTAGCAGTTTCTTCCAGGGAATAAGCAGTGAGTTCCCATTTTTCTTTCTCATTCAGTCGGTAACAATCTACACTCATGGTTTCTGCTTCAATCAGAACATATTCTTTTAAAGTATCAATTCGACGATAATTCCTAAATTTTTTCCCCTGATCAATATGTTCTGTACCAGGTGACAATACTTCTACAATCAGACAAGGATGATAGACAACCTGGCGAGCAGTTTGATCTCGACTGTCACAAGTGACCATGACATCAGGATAGTGAAAGGGGCCATTTTGTGAAACTCCCACTTTAGCATCTGCCATGAAGACTTTACACCCCTTACCCCGTAGGTGATTTTTGAGCGAGGAGGCGAGGTTTAAGGCAATAGAGTTATGGGAAAGAGTTCCCCCAGTCATAGCCAAGACTTGCCCATTAATATATTCATACTTCAGGGGTTGTTGTTCTTCCCATTTCAGGTACTCCTGGGGAGTCATCAATTGCCGCTGGGGATGAGCAATCATCAGCTATTTCTCCTTTTAATATAAAGTTTTATCATTACTGTCAATACTTGTGTTATTAAGTTAGAGAAAAGATGCGCTGAAGCGCAACAACGGTTTTGTTGGGATTAATTTATTATAATTTAGGTGGCTGTTGCCACCTTGGGTTTAGATATATTTTTTCAACAATAATTCTAACTGTTGTAGGCGTTCTGAAGGAATTTGATTTAAGGGGGTTAAAACCGCATACTTTAAGGCAGAATGGGCTTCGGATTTCGGTAAATGATATTTTAAACGGCGCACAGTTTCTTGAATTACTTGTTGAGCATTAACCCCATTTTTGCGGAGGTTTTGAATTACCATTTCTACGGTGACATGATCATGATCTGGATGCCAACAATCATAATCGGTGACTAATGCTAAGGTTGTATAGGCAATTTCCGCTTCTCGCGCTAATTTGGCTTCGGTTAAATTAGTCATCCCAATAATTGTTCCACCCCAACTCCGATATAAATTAGATTCGGCTTTGGTAGAAAATGCTGGCCCTTCCATACAAACATAGGTTCCCGATAAATGATAATCAATATCGGGTAAATTTAAACTAGCGATCGCTTCTCCTAATACTTTTGATAATTGGGGACAAAATGGATCACCAAAGGTAATATGAGCCACAGCACCATTCCCAAAAAAAGTAGAAATTCGTTGGTTAGTTCGATCAATAAATTGATCAGGAACAACTAAATCTAAGGGTTTAAATTCTTCTTTTAATGAACCCACCGCCGAAGCGGAAATAATATATTCAACTCCTAAACTTTTGAGCGCATAAATATTAGCCCGATAGGGTAATTCTGTCGGCAAAAATCTATGGGTGCGTCCATGTCTGGCCAGAAATGCCACGCGCATTCCCTCTAAAGTTCCGACTAAAATAGCATCGGAAGGTTGACCATAGGGAGTATCAATATGGAGTTCTTCCACATCGGTAAATGCCTCCATGTTATACAACCCACTGCCGCCAATAATGCCAATTTTAACCTGAGTCATTCTTTTTTCCTCGATCAAGTTGTACTCAGATATTGTACCGAAAATGGGGCAGCATTGACTCAAGGAAGATATTAATTTTTTACTATTGGGATCATTCCCTTGTAAGATGTCCCCTTGTTCGTTAAGCTATTAATCAGTCATCAGTCATCAGTCATCAGTCATCAGTCATCAGTCATCAGTCATCAGTTAACAGTCATCAGTGAAAGAAGTTAAATTAATACTTGACTTATCAATGATCACTGTCAACGCTTTCATAACTGATAACTGATTACTATTTACTGATAACTGATATTAGTCATCTCCTGCAACAAAAAACATGAATTGGAACTCCATTAAACCCCAGAATTATTTGGGGTATTTGCGAATTAAACGCTTAAAATCTTTAACTCGTTCACTTACAAGTCAAATTCAAAAAATTAGACTGGGAAAAATTACCAAATTTCAACGATATTTAGCCTTGGGCTTTTGTTGTATTTTCTTGGGATTAACCTTAGCTCAATTTCCTGTTCTTTCTACTTCCGTTAATATCCCCATACTCAGACAAGAACAATCGGAAAATTTATTATCCCAGGGAATAATTAATCCGACAAATTCCATTAGTCATCAACGAGAATTTAGGGGAGTTTGGGTGGCGACGGTCGCCAATATTGATTGGCCGTCTAAATCAAATTTGTCAGTTGATCAACAAAAATTTGAACTAATTGCTATCCTAAATAGGATGCAAGAATTAAACTTAAATGCCTTAATTCTGCAAGTTCGTCCGAATGGAGATGCCTTCTATAGTTCTAGTATTGAACCTTGGAGTGCGTGGTTAACTGGAACCCAAGGAAAACCCCCCGAACCCTATTATGATCCCCTACAATTTGCGATTGAAGAATCCCATAAACGCAATATTGAACTCCACGCTTGGTTTAATCCTTATCGGGCGAGATTAAGAGGAAATGCCGCTTTTGCACCGAATCACATGGCGGCAAAATTCCCCCAATATGCCTATCAATATGGGGATTTAATGTGGATGGAACCGGGGGCAAAGGAAGTTCAAGATCAAACCTATAATGTAATTATGGATGTGGTACAACGCTATGATCTTGATGGCATTCATTTAGATGATTATTTCTATCCCTATCCTCAAAGTGGGGTTCCTTTTCCTGATAGTCAAACCTATAATGCCTATCGTGCTGCCGGAGGAAATTTAGCACTATCAGATTGGCGGCGAGAAAATGTTAATCTGATGATTAAACGCATTCATGAAGGGATTAAAGCGATTAAACCTTATGTTAAATTTGGCATTAGTCCCTTTGGGATTTATCGCCCTGGAAAAGCTCCAGGAATTGTTGGATTAGATCAATATGCTTCTCTATATGCGGATGTTAAATTATGGGTTGAACAAGGGTGGATGGATTATTTAGCGCCTCAATTGTATTGGAAAATTGATCCTCCTCAACAAAGTTATCCGGTGCTATTAAATTGGTGGTTACAAAATAACCCGCGACGACTTCATGTTTATACCGGAAATGCTCTCTATCGGATTGATAATGAATGGCCTATTTCTGAAATACAAAGACAGGTGGCAATTTCTCGACAAACAGCGCCCCAATTATCTTTAGGAAATATCTTTTTTAGTATGAAGATGTTCCGAGATAATCGCCACGGAGTGAATGAAATTTTCAAAAGTGCGGTTTATCCGACTCCTGCATTAGTTCCGATTATGCCTTGGTTGGATAATCAACCCCCGGAATCTCCCAATGGCATTCAAACCAGTTCTGGTATGATTTCTTGGATGCCTGCTAATACTAATGATATCCGATCCTGGGCGATTTATCAACAATTTTCTACGGGTTGGCAGTTAGTAAAAGTGGTAGATAAAAATACAACTTCTGTTAGTGTTAACCCAGGAAATTATGCGGTTCGGGCAGTAGATAGAATGGGAAATGAAAGCGTTGAACAGGTGATTTCTGTTTCAACTTAGATTCTAAGTAGGGGCAATTCATGAATTGCCCCTACTACTGTTCCCTGTTCCCTGTTCCCTGTTCCCTACTCTACTATTTACTATTAATCCGACGCAAAGTTAATACATCGCTGATATTTTTGACTTGGGCGCAAGTGCGTTCAAATTGTTCGCGATCGCAAATTTCAATACCCAACTCAATTAACGCCGGAGCATCAGGAAAAGTCTTAACTTGGGCGCTACAAACGTTAATATTATTATCTTTCAAACGGGATAAAATATCATTCAAAACCCCGACTCGATCTAAGACTTCGATACAAATATTCACCCCATAGGTTTGAGGACGTCCCCCCTGTTGATAGTTGGGATTCCAACTCAAAGGAACGAATCTTTCTCCCTCCACTGTTAAGGTATTAGGACACCCTTGTTGATGAATGGAAATCCCTTTTGTGCGGGTAACAACCCCAATAATTGGTTCCCCTGGAATCGGATTACAACACCCCGCAATATGATAAAGTAATCCTTCAACTCCCATAATTGGAGAATTACTCGGGGATGAAGACGGAAGTTGAGAATAGGAAGGTAGGTGAGGAACCTGTAAAGAAGTGGTAGTTAGTTCTTGGGAAACCGTTTGAATTTGACTCTGGGATTTAACCACATCCCGCAGACGATTTACCACTAAATTTAAGGTGATTTCCCCATAACCTAATGCGGCTAATAAATCATCAACATTATGATAGTTACAGCGCTTAGAAACCGATAACATGGGTTCAGATTTGAGCAGGGATTCAAAGCCATTTTTTCCCATTTCTTTCTCTAATAATTCCCGTCCTCGATCAATATTTTCATCCCGGTGCGATCGCTTATACCACTGACGAATCCGATTTTTAGCGGTATTAGTTTTAACAAAATTTAACCAATCTAAACTAGGGCGAATATTTTTCTGGGTTAATATTTCCACAATATCGCCATTTTTTAGGGGAGTATCTAAGGTGACAATTCGTTCATTTACCTTCGCTCCTTTACAATGATTCCCGACTTCACTATGAATTCGATAGGCAAAATCAACCGGGGTCGCCCCGTGAGTTAAAGCAATTACATCTCCCTCTGGAGTAAAGACATAAACATCATCAAACTCTAAGTTACTTTTAACGCTTTCCAGATATTCTGTAGCATCTTTTAAATCACTTTGCCACTCTAATAATTGTCGTAACCAAGTAAACTTATCATCCATTCCCGTGACTTCACCGAGATTGGAATTTCCTTTTTCTTTATACTTCCAATGGGCGGCAATCCCATATTCAGCAATATGGTGCATTTCTACGGTACGAATTTGGACTTCAACCGATCTTCCCGTATTGCCAATTACTCCCGTATGTAATGACTGATAGCGATTAGGTTTAGGTAATCCAATATAATCTTTAAAACGACCGGGAATTGGCCGAAAAGCATCATGAACAATTGCCAAAGTCCGATAACATTCTTCGTTAGTTTCCACAATAACTCGGAGGGCGGCAATATCATAAATTTCATGGAACTGTTTCTGTCTTTGGTTCATTTTTTTATAAATGCCATACAGATGTTTAGGTCGTCCACTGACTTCATAACATTTAATTCCCGCTTTCTCTAGTCTGTCGCGTAAAACTTGAGCAAGTTGGGCTAATTTTTCCTCTCGAAATGCTCGGCGATCGAAAACTAATTCCTTAATATCTTTGTACGCTTCGGGTTCTAAATATTTAAAAGCTAAATCTTCTAATTCCCATTTTAGCCGACCGATCCCTAAACGATTAGCCAGGGGGGCAAAAATTTCTCGGGTTTCTAAGGCAATGCTACGCTGTTTATGTTCGGGTAAAAAGTCCAAAGTTCGCATATTATGCAGTCGGTCAGCGAGTTTAACTACAATCACCCGAATATCTTTCGCCATGGCTAAAAACATTCGCCGGAAGTTCTCCGCTTGACGTTCTGTGGTATTAGAAAAATTAAATTTAGACAGTTTGGTGACGCCTTCGACTAAATGGCGAACTTCTGCCCCAAAATGCTGTTCTATTTCTTCCGGGGTGACTTCGGTATCTTCAATAATGTCATGGAGAAAACCCGCCGCCACCATCGCCGAATCCCCTCCTAAATACCGCAATAGACCCGCCACGGCAATCGGATGATTAATATAGGGTTCTCCTGATTTGCGATACTGGCCTTGGTGCAATTGATAGGCAAATTGAAACGCCCGCACGATTAAATCGCTGTTTGTCGAAACCGATGTATCAGATTTTACCAGATCTCCCGATATCTCCATACATTGGTTTAACCAATCGGGGATGCTACAATCATAGGAGAAGTCTTTTTTGGCAAGGGTTTGAATATTCATGACAGTTACACCTAAAGGGTAATAATACTGATAAAAATATCAGATAACTAAAAATTATGTGCTTTTTTATGTCCGTACAAGGAATAAAAAGCCCCAAGCAGTGAAAGGTTGAAGTTTCACGGAATTGAATTGCACTTGATAGAAGAATAACACCTCTTAAGGTAAGCTTAATCTACCTCTTAATCCATTTTTACAGCAGAGGCCTAACCGCCAATGTCCCTTAACATCAGGATTTAGTCTATGGGGTAGCGGATCGGATTTAGCTGAAAAGGGGCAAAAACCCGATCACAATACTTATCTATTATTTAATAATTGTAGACAAGTTTCTTCATAATATGTTGTCAAAATCTGCTTGTAAGGCGATCGCGCAGTTCCAAAATAGCTTAAAACAGCTTGATATCAAGGTAATGTTAGTTCCAGTTGATCCCATCGGTTTAAAACAAAGTTTTCAGCAGCTAAAAGCCACGTTTAAAACCGAAATTATGGGGATCAGCGATGGTGATTTTGATCCCACCGTTGAGTCTCCAATTCAATCCTATTTAACCGAAACCCATAAACAGATGCGACTCTTGGAAATGGATATGAAATTTCTGCAAGCCGCCCGTCAAAGTGCCACGTTTAACAGTCGTCTCATCCCGATTCAAAACCGCCTTAATACTTTATTAAGTTATTCTGAGGATATTTTGAAGTTAGGGGAAATCACAGATCTGTAATAGCATGAACACTGAATATCACAATTTTTTTATTCGAGATTGGCTACCCCAGGATCGTCAGGAAGCGGTGGATTTAATCACTGCTGTTTTAACTGAATATGGATTAGGGTCAGAACCTGATGGCGCAGATATAGATATTTATGAAGTGGAGGAATATTATCAACAGACCGGGGGAGAATTTTGGGTCATAGAAAAGGATCAACGGTTAATCGGAACGGCGGGATTTTACCCGATTAAACGAGGAAATCTGGCGGTAGAAATTAGAAAAATGTATTTATTACCAGAAGCTCGCGGAAAAGGGTTAGGAAAGTTTCTGTTATTACAATTAGAACAAACCATTAAACAAAAGGGGTTTAAGGAAATTTGGATTGAAACCGCGTCGGTCTTAAAAGAAGCCGTACGACTCTATGAACATTCTGGCTATGAACCCACAACGGGAGTTGAAACCCAACGTTGTGATTTGGTTTATAGAAAGATAGTAAGTTGATAATTCCCATGATCTATTTCTTAGTATTAATAAAAGATTGAGTCCTGAAGGACTCACTACGAATATAAAGATTGAGTCCTAAAGGACTCACTACGGGTTAGGATTAAACAGTTGGAAGATTTGCCGACAAAAGAGCTTTAATTTTTCCGCCGATTCGGGCTCGGGTTCAGTTTGACCCACAAAATTCCAATTTTCAATCGTGGAGACTTTCCACTGTTGTCCTTGATGGTCATATCCGGCGGCTTCGACACCAATGACGCGACGGGTTTGATCAATCGGATCATGATAAAACCGAATTTCAATTAAAATACAGCGACTTTGCAATAAGCGACTCCGACCCGGAAAGTGGAACCCAATATCAATAGAATCAGGATCAACCAGTTCCCGTGTCTCTGGGTCATTTGTCCAGGGTTTGAGATCGACCCGGGCGTCGGGAAATTGAGTTTTAAATAAAGTTACAACCGATGCAATTTTGCTGGCAACTACCACGTTATTCGCCTGTTCAGCAGCATTCACAAATCTACTCTCCTTAAAAACAACCGTCTGAGTACCTTAAATTAACTTAATAGATTAACTATAGGTTATAGGGAATGGGGAATAGGTAATGGGTAATGGGTAATGGGTTTTGGGTTTTGGGTTTTGGGTTTTGGGGAAGAAAAGAGTTCAGTTTCAGTATCAGTTTAGGGAAAAAGTGGGTTTAAAATCGGATATAATTAGTGAAATAGATTATTCCAAAAGTCTCTATAAAATTTAATATTAATTTAATTTTTACTATGACGACTTCAGAAATTTGTTCTCATTTTCCGAATCGGGGATACCAGGTGATCCATTCCCCAACCTGGGATGCTCGATGGCAGATTAATCAATTTTTGGGAGTGATTCATGATCTGATCCTGATCATTGATTGTGAACAGGAACAAATTTATATTTTACCGACGGAATCGGCTCGTAATTTATCTTCGGAATCTAACGCATTTTTTCAGATGTTACAAGAGTTAGAAAATCCCCAGGAATCCTCTGAATTTACTCCTCTAATTCAACAGGTAATCCAAACTCAAGTAGCTCAACATATTATTTATAAATGTGATCAAAATCGCCAAGATTATCAGATTTTAGTTGAGATTTATCCCCTATCAAAAATAGAAGTTATAGCCGTAATTAAAGATCTAACTCAATGTTCCACGGTGAAAGCAGTTCTGCAAAAAGTATCTGAAAACAACCATTCCCCAACCCTAAATCCTACCCCCTCGCTCCAGGTAACTAAAGAATGCTTAAAAAAACAAATTGAAGAACGACAACGGATTGAAACTCAAATTCAAACTCGCAAAACCGAACTAGAAATATTAATGGATAATGCGGGGGATTGTATTGTTCGGCTAGATCATAAATTACGCTATGTTTTTGTTAACCGTCGCATGGCTTTTATTACTCAAATTGCCCAGGAAAAATTTATTGGAAAAACAAATCAGGAATTAGGAATTTCTACTCTGGTTACTCAAGAATGGCATAAGAATTGTCAACAGGTATTAGATACCGGACAGCCTCAACAATTTGAGTTTGACTTTGAAACCCCCGAAGGAGTGCGATCTTTTCAGACCTTAATTGTGCCGGAAATTCAACAGGGGGGACAGGTTAAAACCCTTTTAGCAACCACGCGAGATATTACCGAACAAAAACGCGCCTTGGCGGAAACTCAAAAACAAAATCAGTTTTTAAACCTATTAACCGAAATTACCTCAAAAATTAGGCAATCTTTAGAACTGGATTTAATTTTAAAAACCACCGTTGAGGAGGTGCAGAAAGTTCTAAATGTTGACCGAGTAATTATGTTAAAATTACATCCCCAGAAGGGGGCTACAGTGGTTCAAGAAGCCGTTATATCCCAATGGTCATCCCTATTATCCCATACGATTTATACCCCGGAATTAACCCCATACCTGTCCGATACTGCTGTACCAGATCAGGTGATTAGTTTTAGCGATGTGGGTCAAGAGAATTTAGATAATTGCTATTTAAAATTGATGGAATTTTTCCAAGTTAAAGCTATTTTAATTGTGCCGATTTGGTTAGAAAAAAAAGAAATTGATTCGATTATTACCTCACCGGAAAATCCAGAATTAACCGATAATTTCCCCGAACCTAAACCGAAATTATGGGGATTTTTGATGGCTCATAAATGTGCCGAACCTCGTCAATGGACTACCCTAGAAACCAACTTTTTGAAACAACTGGCCGATCAAGTCGGAATTGCCTTAAAACAGGCGGAATTAATTGCTGAATTAAAACAGACTCATCAATGTTTATCCTGTCATTTTGATAATTCTCCCTTGGCTGTAATTGAATGGGATCAGCAACTCAAAATTAAACGCTGGTCATCCCAAGCAGAAAGGATCTTTGGCTGGACATCGGCGGAAGTCTTGGGTCAAAAATGGTCTACATTTAAAGAAGTTTTTGGCACTAATGTTTTACAGATGAACCAACAAATGATTCATCTAATTGATGGCACCGATAATCACCAAATTTTTGAAGCTCAAAATCGCACCAAAGACGGCCGAGTGATTGATTGTGAGTGGTACAATTCCGTTGTTCGAGATGAAGATGGGAATTTAGTTTCTTTATTGTCCCTGGCTCAAAATGTCAGCGATCGCAAACAAGCCGAACAAGAATTAGTCAAAAGTGAAGAACGATTCCGAAGCATTTTTGAACAAGCCGCCGTTGGCTTTGCTTTAGTGAATCTATCGGGAAAACTGCTGCGGGTGAATCAACGCTATTGTCGGATTACCGGATATTCTGAGGAACAATTAATCGGTGGCCAGATTAATGATTTTATTCATCACCCCGATGCAGACGAAAAGAATTGGCTAGAAGCAATCCAAGACCAAGGTTTAATCGAAACCTTTTCTGTACAAAAACAGTGTATTCTCCCCGATGGTCAACTCAATTGGGTGCAAATTTTTGTTTCTCCCGTGAATGAATTATGGGAAGGAAAAAACTATATTCTATTAGCACTAGAAGATATTGAAGAACGCAAACAAACTGAAGAAGCTTTACGAAAAAGTGAAGAACGATGGCAACTGGCTTTAAGAGGAAATAACGACGGAATTTGGGATTGGAATATCCAAACTCGCGAGGTTTTTTTCTCCCCACGATGGAAAGAAATGTTAGGCTATCATGAACAAGAAATCTGTGATCATTTAACCCAATGGAATCAACGAGTCCATCCCGATGATTTACCCGGGGTGATGAAAGCCATTCGAGACCATTTAGACCAAAAAACACCCTTTTATATTACCGAGCATCGAGTTCTGTGCAAAGATGGCAGTTATAAATGGATTTTAGATCGGGGTCAAGCCCTGTGGGATGCGGGGGAAAACCTAGTGCGGATGGTGGGATCTTATACCGATATTAGCGATCGCAAACGAGCCGAACAAGAATTACATCAGGTTAACCGAGCCTTAAGAACCATTAGCGACTGTAATCAAGCCCTAGTCAGAGCCACTACAGAAAGTGAATTACTCCATGATATTTGTCAAACTCTAATTAATGTTGGGGGCTACCATTTTGCCTGGGTCGGCTATACCCAATATACCTCCGACAAAAAAATTATTCCGGTGGCTAAAGCTGGATTTGAAGCGGGCTATTTAGACGATTTGACCGTGACTTGGGATGACAGTAAATGGGGACAGGGGCCCTCGGGAACGGCCGTCAGAACCGCAAAAACCTGTATCTTTCAAAACTTTGATACCAATGGCAATTATGCCCCCTGGAAACAACAGGCTCAAAAACGGGGTTATACCTCCTCCATTGCCCTGCCTTTAATCATGACCACTGAGGCTCACAACCAAAATTTACAACCAGCATTGAATGGAGAAATTTCATCAATTCCCTTTGGCGTACTGAATTTATATTCCACTCAGGTCAATGCTTTTGATCCGGCCGAAGTTAAATTACTCAAAGAATTAGTGGATGATATTGTCTATGGAATTATGGCATTAAGAATTCGCGGCTCCCATGCCGAAACCGAGAAAAAATTCCGCCAACTGGCTGAAAATATTGATGATGTTTTTTGGATTACCAATGCCCTAGGTAATCAGTTTATCTATGTCAGTCCCGCCTATCAACCCATTTGGAATCAAAACCCTGACGCCATCTATCAGAATTTCCAATCCTTTATTGATACCATTCATCCCCAGGATCAAAACCGGGTGTTACTCGCCCGCCAAAATCCCCAGGGGCAGGGATTTGATTTAGAATATCGGATTTTGCGTCCCGATGGCTCCTATCGTTGGATTTGGGATCGGGGATTTCCAATTTTGAATGAAACCGGACAATTAGATCGTCGGGGGGGAATTGCCAAAGATATTACCCATCGTAAAGAAACCGAACAATTATTGCAACAAAATAATCAAGAATTAGAATTACGAGTGACTCAACGCACAGCCGAATTAGAAACCGCTAATGAGCGCTTACAATTTGAATTGATGCAGCGACATCGTACCGAATTTAAACTAAGAAAAAGTGAGGAACAATATCGCACCTTAGTTAAGAATTTTCCCGATGGAGCCGTATTTTTAGTCGATCTGGATTTCCGTTATACCATTGCCGATGGCATGGGCTTAGTCCTCAAGGGATTATCTCGAAAAATGTTAGAAGGAAAAACCATTTGGCAAGTTTTACCGAGCCCCCTATTAGAGATTGTGGAACCCCTATATCGGTCGGCTTTAGCTGGGGAAACGACGATTTCCGAAGTAGAATATGAGGGACGAATTTATTATCATCAAGCCTTACCCGTTCGCAACGAACAGGACGAAATTTTTGCCGGAATGGTGGTGATGCAAGATATTACCCAACGCAAACAAGCTGAAGCCGAACGAGATAAACTGATTTCCATTATTGAAGCGACTCCCGACTTTATTTCCTCGGCAAAACCCGGAGGAGAAGTGGTTTATTATAACCAGTCTGCTCGACGAATTTTAGGATTAGATCGAGAGGGAAAAATCAGCAATCAACATGTTCCTCAAAATCATCCCCAATGGGCGGTTGAAATCATTGAAAATGAAGGATTTCCTACGGCAATTCGAGAGGGATCTTGGATCGGTGAAACTGCACTAACCAGCTATGATGGCCGGGAAATTCCCCTATCTCAGTTAATTATTGCCCATAAAAATCATGAAGGACAGGTGTATCTTTTCTCCACCATGGCTCGGGATATTACCGAACAAAAACAAAGTCAAGCGAATTTGCTTGAAGCTGAAAGACGGTGGCGGAGTTTATTAGAAAATGTCCGGTTATTAGTGGTCGGATTAGATCGGCATGGGAAAGTTGAATATGTCAATCGCTTTTTATTGGAAGTCATGGGCTATACCCAAACGGAAGTTTTAGGAAAAAATTGGTTAGCAGATTTTCAAGAAAATTCGGCTCAAAGGCTGAGTGCCTCAGACTTTGCAGAACTATTAGACTATCATTTTAAACCCTATAGTCAACAGTTAATTGTGACAAAATTGGGAGAGGAAAAAATTATTAGTTGGAATCATACCCTGTTAAAAGATTTACAAGGAAATGCGATCGGGATGATGAGTATTGGGGAAGATATTACCGAAAGAGATGCCATTGAACGGATGAAAGATGAGTTTATTTCCGTGGTTAGTCATGAATTGAGAACTCCTTTAACTTCGATTCATGGCGGGTTAAATCTGTTATCGACCGGATTAATTGATCCCCAGTCAGAACGGGGAGTCCACGTGATGAAAATTGCTGCCGAAAGTGCCGAACGTTTAGTCCGATTAGTCAATGATATTTTAGAATTAGAACGGTTAGAATCGGGAAAAATTTGTCTGAATAAACAAGTTGTGAATTCGACGGATTTACTTTTGCGAGCCACGGAACAAATGCAGGTTATGGCTAATCGCACCGGGATTAGTTTAGAGTTTAGTAGCCCAAGTTTAGAATTTTATGCCGATCCCGACCGGATATTACAAGTGCTAACTAATTTATTAAGTAACGCGATCAAATTTTCCGAGTCCGGGGATAATATTAAGGTGAGTGTAGAGATGGAATCTCCAGAAAATCTGGCCGAAAAACCCCAGATTTTGTTTAAAATTAAAGATCAAGGTCGAGGGATTCCTCCCGATAAAATTGAAAAAATCTTCGAGCGTTTTCATCAAGTCGATGCCTCAGACTCTCGCAAAAAAGGTGGAACCGGGTTAGGTTTGGCCATTTGTCGTTCCATTGTCGAACAACATGGTGGGCAGATCTGGGTACAGAGTAAAGTAGATCAGGGAAGTTGTTTTTACTTCACCCTACCGATGGCAATATCAACGGAAGTGAAATCATGACAACAAAACGAATTCTGATTATTGATGATGATGATGGGGTGCGGGAGATTATCCAAATTTGCCTGGAAGTTGCTGGGGGTTGGGAGGTCATCAGCGCTTGCTGTGGGAGTGATGGATTGGTTTTGGCCGAGAAAGCCCAACCCGATGCCATTCTCTTGGATGTGATGATGCCCGATATGGATGGAGCCACCACCTTTAAGCATTTACAAGCCAATCCCGAAACCCACAATATTCCCACAATTTTGTTAACTGCTAAGGCAAAAATGAGTGAGAAACAACAATTTATTCAGTTAGGAGTAACGGGGGTGATTACTAAACCCTTTGAAGCCATGGATTTAGTGGATCAAATTCGCGCGCTTCTGCAATGGACAGATTGATCTGTAACAATTTATGACGGAATCAGGATTAGGAATTTTTCCTCACAGAATCCTCACATTTATTCGGTACACTTCTTTATATGGGCAATAGCAATTGTTTTAGGTTTAACTGTGTTCTATGTATTTAACCCCAAAAAGTCTAACTGCGGTTGACAACATCCCAACTTCGATTGATCCATTTCCTGAATTCTTCAATAGTAAGTGTCCCATTGTTATGTTTTCGACCTGTTCATCCTTGAATCTGCCTTTTTACAACCTTAGTCGTTTGGCACAGGAAAATGTGATGCACTCATCCGAGCAAGGAAGGGAAAATCGAGGTGAGATTGATCAGTCCTATGTAGAATTAGCTGTTGATGTACTCCGCGCTCAAAACCAACAATATATCCAAGCATTGAAGGATTTTTTAACAGTTTTACCCAATCCGGGCTGGATTGAGTGGGTTTTAATCCAGGCGATTTATCGACTTGCAGAAATAGATAAGGAAGCTTGCCTCTGGGTGTTGCATCATTCTGATAATTTGATGCCGGAGTTAGATCTCAACAATTATGCCGTGCAATGGGTTTGTTTTAAACTCCAATCTCAGGGATTTGTTTTTAATCAGGATTTTTGGTTTGCTGCTCCTTTACAGCTTGAACTAACGAAAAATGCTAGACTGGAATTATGGCAGAATATTTCTATTGGCGATCGGTTAATTCTCGAAGAAATTTTCAAGATTCATAATTTTTAAGTCACGGTTTTTATCAGGGTTTAAATTTAGTTCTAACCTTGATTTTTTTGAGCATTTTTAATTATTATTATTTTATATATTGATTTTCAGGAGGTTAATAAAGTTGCGAATTCTGCTTAAATGATAGTATTGTGATTGTGGTAAAATACCATGAAATTAATTAATAAAAAGCCAACATTGGATTATTCTAACCTTAATTTAATGGTGGATTCAGAAAAACAGTTTTTCCAGTGGATGCGGGTTCTGATGTGTAGGAGTCTGAACGAAATTCAAGCTGACATTAAGATATTTTTGGCTCGCTTATTTGTAAATCGAGATCTACAGGAAGCTCTGCAACGCTCCTATAAAGAGTTATCCGATTTTAAGTTTGCCCTTGATCAATCCTGCATTGTAGCGATTACTAATGCCCAGGGGAAAATTACCTATGCTAACGCCAAGTTCTGTGATATTTCTAAATATTCTCGAGAAGAATTAATCGGTCAAGATCATCAGATTGTTAATTCAGGATATCACTCCAAACACTTTTTTACGGTTTTATGGTCAACGGTTAAATCTGGCAAAATTTGGCGCGGAGAAGTTCGGAATCAAGCCAAAGATGGAACTTATTATTGGGTTGATACCACCATTGTTCCTTTTTTAGATGAAAAGAATAAACCCTATCAATATATTGTGATTCGTAATGATATTACCGAACGTAAAAAAGCTGAATTTCAACTGTTATATGATCTTTTACATGATCGATTAACCGGATTAGCCAATCGTAGCTTTTTGATTAGTGAAATCGATAAATCTATTGAAGGGGTGCAAAAGTATAATCAGGATTTATTTGCCGTATTATGTTTAGATTTAGATCGGTTTAAAGTCGTGAATGATAGTTTAGGGCGTCATGTAGGAGATCAATTATTAATAGCCTTTGCCCATCTGATTCGATCCTTAGTTTGTCATCCTAATATTGTCGCTCGTTTAGGGGGCGATGAATTTGCAATTTTACTCAAATCTATTCAGTCTCCCCTAGAAGCGATTGACCTGGCAAAACAGATTAATCATATCCTATCCAATCCCTTTGAAATTGGCGGACATCAAGTATTTAAAAGCACTAGCATCGGTATAGTTTTAGGAACAAACCATTATCATCAAGCGGAAAATATCCTCAGAGATGCCGATATTGCCATGCACGAAGCCAAGGAAAAAGGCAAGGGATGTTTAGAAATTTTTGATCGGAAAATTCATGATCAAGCCTTAGTTAAAATGCAGTTAGAAATTGAACTACGTCAGGCAATTGTTAAACAGGAATTTGCCGTTTTTTACCAACCGATTATTAACTTAAAAACCGGAAAAATCACAGGATTTGAAGCCCTGGTGCGTTGGCTACACCCCAAACAGGGAATGATTTCTCCGGCGGATTTTATTCCCCTAGCCGAAGCCACCGGATTAATTGTTCCCATCGGAAATTGGGTATTAAAACAAGCCTGCCAACAACTGCAAGAATGGCAATCTCTAAGACACCTGAAAAATTTAGTTCACCCCCTCACCGTAAATGTTAACTTCTCAGCCAAACAATTTGATTTATCTAATGTAATTGAAATTGTAGAAACTATTTTAAATACTACCCAAATTTCCCCCGGTGATCTCAAAATTGAGTTAACCGAAAGTGTTTTAATTGATAATAGCAAAACCCTCGAGATTATTGCTCAACTCAAATCCTATCATATTGGCTTGAGTATAGATGATTTTGGCACGGGATATTCCTCCCTCAGCTATTTACATCGTTTCCCCTTAGATACTTTAAAAATAGATCGATCATTTATTCAAAATATAGGACAAAATGGTCGAGAAACTGAAATTGTTTTAGCAATTATTAGTTTAGCCCATAACCTAGGGATGGATGTGGTTGCCGAAGGAGTTGAAACCCAAGAACAGTTAGATCAACTGCGACGATTTGATTGTGAATATGGACAGGGTTATTTATTCTCTAAACCCCTAAGTGCCGAAGCCACTGAAGCCCTATTACACTCTAATCCCCAATGGTAATCTAATCTTCAACAGATGTTTCCCTTCTCCCTCGAAAGTTTAATGACAGAGCGAGAAAAATTTGTTAAAATTTCCCTGTTAATGGAGTTAATTCCAAAACACAAAACTCGATTAAATTTTAATTAGGAGAAAAAATGGCTGATAACAGACTTCGTAATTTTTTAATTGGTGCCGGAATTGCCACTGCGGGTGCAATTGGAACTAAAGTCGCCGTTGATTATTTCAAAAATCGAGGCAAAGAGGAGGTTGTAGATGAAAGTCAAGGAGATGCGATCGCCGCTTCTCCAGAACAAGTGAGTTATGCTGTGGTTCAACCCAGTGAAGTTCAGACCTTTTTAGATAAAAGTTTCGGAGAAGTGGGCCGTTATGTCCCCCTTCGAGAACCCAAGGTTTTTGATTATCAAGGCCAACAATATATGGTGATTTGGGCCGAAGATAATAAAAACAAGAAAAATCAAATGATGGCCTTCCAATATACTGATACTGGCCGAAAAATGATTGCCAGTGTCGGCTATACCCCCACCAAAACCGATTATAACCTTCCTGGCCTCAGCAGTACACCCTTTGCTATCAAAGTTAATGATCAAAAACTAACCTCCGGTCAAGGAGAAACAGGTGGCAGTAACGACGTCGATTTTGTTCTAGCCTAAACCCGTAGAGACGTGCCACGGCGCGTCTCTCTATCTTTAAGGCGATCTACCTAACTCAGTTGACCAATTTTCTGTTGACAATTCTATAATTTGTCCAAAGTCTGACTGATTACGGGTGAGTAAAATAGCTTCATTTGTCAAACTAATAGCAGCAATTTTCAGATCCATAGTCCCCAAACGAGGATAAGATTTTCGGAGTTGTTGATATGCGATCGCTGCGGTTCCATTAAAGGGGAGAATTGGAATTGAACAGTAGTCTGTTGCCGATTGCTGTAGTCCTTGATAGGCTAAAACTTGTTCATCTATATTTTTAGCTTGTCCTAGAAAACTGAGTCGCCCTCTAGTTTGTTCTTCATAAGTAATAATCGTGACAGCAACTTCAACTTTTTCTAGGGTTTCTAGTCTTTTTAAAATGCGTTTTCCCTGTTGTCCGTTGCGCTGAATTAAGCTCAGATGGTCGGTGTCTAGGATGTACATAAACAAATCTGATTAACCTACTTCACAGAGTTACGCCACTCTTTCCCTAATTCTAGGACAGCATCAAAGGTAGGGTCATTTTCGCAACTACCTGCGACTTTTTGCCACCAAGGATTTTTCTGCTCAATGAAGCTAGATAAAATCTGTTTCATTTCTGCGAGTTCCGTTTCTAAAATGGCAACTCGTGCTTCAATTTTTGGGGGCTTTTCTTCAGTCTGTTGAGATATCATAATTTAGGAGAAGTTTATTTAAGATTTTGTATTGATTAAAGTATAGCTCAAGGGAAGCATCGCGTAACCTAATATTGACTCAATCTCTAGTTTTTGTTCGGAATCAACTATTTGCCACTCCCTAGCCATATTTTAATCCTTATAACATAAGTCTGGGAGCTTGAAAACTCAGTGTCTTCAGACCTGAGATGAAAAGCGACTCAGGGGGTTTTAACCCCCGTGAATATTTCTTCAATCTATGTTAATATATCCAGTAACAGGAAAAGGTAAACAACCTGTCTAAAAACCTAGTCGCCTAACGGCAAAACGCTGAACCTTGACAATTGAATCTATAGGGTTCTACTGCACAGTTCTAGTTTTCCCCCAGCAGTGGGTAAAAGATTCATGGGAGCTAGACGAACAGTTTTTAAGCAAAAAAGAACTCGCATTAATGCGAATAGGGTAGGGCATACCCGAATTTACGCTTGGGGAGAATCCCACCTCTGGTTAAAGCACTGCAAGGTACTTTGATTAAGTGGTTTCGTTGAACCAAGAATCTCAGCGTCTTCAGACCTGAGAGTGTCAATAAAATGAATGGTATAAAATAGCAACAATATTCCCACCCTGCCAGTGCCATGAACGAAGAACGCCTACTCGCCTATCTGTCCCTAATTCAAGAACTCCTCGACTGTCCCAGTGGGGAAGAAAACCAAATCCTCAACCAACACCCGGAACTGCTTGATGGGGCATTTGTGCAGGTGTGCGAACAGGTGGCAGAACAATTGCAGAGTGACGGACAAGAGAATAACGCGGGTTTTCTGCGAAATCTGGCGCAAGAGGTGGGGGCGTTTTTGGCGAGGCAGGGGACGGGGGAAAATCAGCAAGAAGTATTACAACAGTTTTGGCAACAACTGCTCAAAGCCCAAATGCAGGGCGGCATAGCAGCAGTTCATCAGGTGATGCGGCAAAATATGGGGTTGATTGTTCCCAACCTGGGGGATACCATTGTCCAGTCAATACCAGGACTTCTAGCTCAGAATCCCGACCAAGCCGAAAGAGTGGCAGGCTTAGTCGGAGATACCTGCACCAGTATTCGACTATTCCCCTATGGTCGGTATGCAGAAGCCTTAGAGATTGCCATTCGCGGCTATGGGGTGGTGCTGGAACTGCGGGCGGATAACCCGGAAAAACGGGCGCAAACCCTGACTAACCTCGGAAGTGTCCGCAGCACCCAAGCCATTATGGGCATCAACCCCGCTGCCAATCTCGAAAGTGCGATCACCTCCTGCGATCAAGCCGCCGGGATTATGCGGCGGTTGGGGTTAGACAAAGACCTCTCCTCTACCCTGAATAACCTCGGAATTGCCCGCAGCACCCAAGCCCAGATGGGCATCAACCCCGCCGCCAATCTCGATAGGGCGATCGCTGCCTACGATGAAGCCGCAGAAATTCGGCGACGGTTGAAGTTAGACAAAGACCTCTCCTCTACCCTGAATAACCTCGGAATTGCCCGCCGCACCCAAGCCCAGATGGGCATCAACCCGGCTGCCAATCTCGATAGGGCGATCGCCGCCTACGATGAAGCCGCAGAAATTAGGCGGCGGTTGGAGTTAGAAAAAGACCTCTCCTCTACCCTGACTAACCTCGGAGTTGCCCGCCTCACCCAAGCCGAGATGGGCATCAACCCCGCCGCCAATCTCGATAGGGCGATCGCTGCCTACGATGAAGCCGCAGAAATTAGGCGGCGGTTGAAGTTAGAAAAAGACCTCTCCTCTACCCTGACCAACCTTGGAAATGCCCGCAGCACCCAAGCCCAGATGGGGATCAACCCGGCCGCCAATCTCGATAGTGCGATCGCTGCCTACGATGAAGCCGCAGAAATTCGGCGGCGGTTGGGGTTAGACAAAGACCTCTCCCAAACCCTGACTAACCTCGGAAGTGTCCGCAGCACCCAAGCCATTATGGGCATCAACCCCGCCGCCAATCTCGATAGTGCGATCGCTGCCTACGATGAAGCCGCAGAAATTGGGCGGCGGTTGGGGTTAGCCCGCGACTTAGCAATAACCCTGAATAACTTTGGTTTTGCCTACCAAGCTCAATCTCGCCTAGCCGGGAACAGTTCCACCCAGACACAACAAGCCCTAGAAAATGCCTACCGTAGCTTTCAAGAAGCCCTGGAACGGGTGGAATATCTGCGGGGGGAAATTGGTGCCGATAGTGAGGGCTATAAACGCAACTTTAATGAGGAATGGAACAGAGTTTATCGCGGCATGGTGGAAGTCTGCCTAGAGTTGGGTCGATATCAGGATGCGATTGAATATGTAGACCGTAGCAAAGCCCGGAACTTAGTGGAACTCATCGCCACCCGTGACGCATATCCGGGGCGCGTAATGCCCGAGAACGACCGCCAACAGTTGCAGCAACTCAAAATCGACATTGCTCAAGCAGAACGTCGCATCCAAGACGAGGAGAACCCCGACCCGACCCACCTCAAGCAATTGCGGCAACAAAAGCGGGAACTCGAACCCTACAAACCCCTGCATTTCCAGGGGATGCAAGAGTTACTGGATAAAGAAACCGCCATCCTAGAATGGTATATCCTGGGGGATAAATTCCTCACCTTCACCCTAATGCCTGATCCCTCCCTAACCCTGCATTCAGAAGGGGGGGAACAAGAGGCAGACCCCTCAGAACCCCCTTTTTTAAGGGGGGCAGGGGGGATCAAAATCTGGACATCTTCAGAGGAAGACCTAGATAAACTCATCGACTGGACAAATCAATACCGAAATGCCTACTACCAAGCCCAAGAAGCTTTACAAGTTGCCCTCGCAGCATTAAAAGCAGCCAAAACCGAACAGGAACAGCAAAAAGCTGACGAACTATGGGCCCAAGCCCAAGATATTTGGCAAAATCCCCTGGCTCAACGGCTAGAAACCCTCGCCGAAATCCTCCACCTGCCAGAAATTCTGCAAAACCTCTTTAAAGAATTCCCCAACTGTAAAAAACTCATTCTCATCCCCCACCGTTACCTGCACCTGTTCCCCCTCCATGCCCTACCCATTCCCACAGGAGAAAGTAAGATAAAATCCCTACAGGAATTATTTGAACAAGGTGTTACCTACGCCCCCAACTGTCAACTCCTGCAACAAGCCCAAACCCGCCACCGTCCGAATTTTAAACGCTTGTTTGCCGTCCAAAACCCCAACGACAACCTCAGTTTTGCTGATTTGGAAGTGGAAACCATTGGCGGTCTTTTCCTCCTCGACCCCAACAGTCTCCAAAAAGGCAAGGCCACAAAAGCCAACTTCCTCGCCAAAGACCTCCGCCAAACCCATCATCTTTTCTTCTCCTGTCACGCAGGCTTTAACCGCGAATCTCCCCTAGATTCTGGCTTGGAACTCGCTGATGACATCCTCACCCTAGAGGAAATTATCGCCTCCCTCAACCTGAGTCAGTGCAGCCTCGTTACCCTCTCCGCCTGCGAAACCGGACAAGTGGCCATTGATGACACCGACGAATATATCAGCCTCTCCAGTGGCTTCATCCTGGCGGGTAGTCCTAGCGTCCTGGTTAGTCTCTGGTCGGTTAACCAAGTTTCCACCGCCCTGCTGCTGATTAAAACCTACGAAACCCTCCAAAACCACCCCGGACAAATCGCCATCGCCCTCAAAACCGCTCAAATCTGGCTCCGGGATACCACCGTTAAGGGGTTTCAAGTCTGGGTGGAAAAATGCCAGCTATTAGAAGGAGGAGATTGGCAAAAACCTTTAGCCGAATTTTTCCAACAATTGGGGCAAAATGAAAAGGGGGTTAATGACCGCCCCTATCAGTCTCCCTATCACTGGGCGGCATTCTGTGTAGTTGGACAAGGAGAACAAAAAATGGCAAGCGATAGCGATAAAATTCAAGCCTTTACTGATTTATTGAGCAATAATCTTTTAGCTGACTATTTGCCAGATTTAGAAGAATTAAAATCCCAACTGGGTGACGATGATGAAAAAAATGCAGAAGCGATCGACCAATGGTTAAATAATGATCAGCGTAAGTCAATCTTAACAGCTTATCATGAACAATTAAAATCTATCACCTCTATTAATCCCCTCCTGGGAGAAACGGGTGAAAAAGGATTCGGTGGCAGTACACCTAATCCTAAACCTCCCAGTCCATCCCTACCAAAACTGATTGACAACATCACAAAAGATCCTACAAAATTGCCTAAAAATCCAGAAGAAAATCCCCCACAGTCTTGATGAAAAATATCACCTTTAGCTGCTTCGCTTTCCACCTGCAACAACGCCTTGATGATGCCCCCGATGTCCCTAATCCGAAGGCAGATAGTCTCTGGAAAAGTTTAACATTTCTCCCCTTTCCTGAACTCAAAAATATCAAGTCTCAACCCGAAGTGGAAGTTAAGTTAACGGCAATTCCGACTAATTTCGGGTTTAAGTTGGAGGGAAATTTGCAACCGTTTCTCCTGAATGATACCTATTGTGTGGATATTACCCTCAAGCCGGAAGGGGAAAATGTAGAAGTTGAAGTTGCACAACTTTCAGCTTTTCAACCCCAGGTTTTCCTGAATCAAATTAAAGCCGATTTAGGCAAGGTTTTAACTATACATGGGGAACAAAATTATTGGATAACATCAAAACCAAAACTTGAAGAAGCGGAAAAATGGGCAAATGCTTTATGTGAGGATAAGGAGGATAAGTCATTTAAGCCACAATTTATTGATCAGTTGGAATTGTTTAATTGTCCCTGTTTTCTGTTTGAAGCCGGGGATTTAACGATTATTATTTCTTTGGCAAAACCCAAACAGTTAGATTTAAAAAAAGCTAATGATAACTATAGCTGGTTGAGGGATTTATTTTGGTGTCAAAAAAAGATTGTGGCGACCTACTCAAAGGCAAAACAGTCTTATCAAAAAGCTAGGGAACTCTATAGTAAATTAGAGAATAACCTGCCAAAATTCTATACAATTTCTGATGAAACTCCAGAACAACGGCTAAATAGCTTAGATACAATGGTTCAGGAAATTCCCCAAGATTTATTATATTATAATTGTTGTTTGCGGGATTTAAAAACTCATTATACCACAATTAAAACTAATTCTGATAATTTTAAAACCTGTTTGAATTCTTTACTAGAGGCAGGGAATAAGCTGGAGGTGTGGTCACGTTTAGCTGAAAAAACCTATCCTCTTTATCTGCGCCAAATCGAGACTTATTTGGAGTATTTGGAGCCGGGGAAAGATTTATTTAGTGATTTGATTAATACAATTAGGGCCAGGACGGAAATTGAACAGGCGAAAAGCAACCAAGATTTGCAAGACCATATTCAATCTATTGGTGTGGGAATTGCAGCCGGGGCGATAATTGCTTCTACATCGGGTTTGATGATGACACCCTGGAGTCCTCCCACACGCGATAACTGGATTAAACCCGTTCTCCTTCACCCTTTTATTATCGCCCTGGCTCTCAGTGCATTCTGTTCTTGGGGTGCATGGAAATTAATGAAATGGCGAATTGAGAGTCGAAGAAAGCGATCGCTAAAAACTACCTCATAAAAAATCTCTTACAACAGAGAAACTCTATCTCACCGGACTCGAACCCGCAGGACATTTTAACCCTTCTCCGGGTACAGGAGTTGAGGACAAAGCCGGGGGTTCGGTGGAGGGTTGATCGGTTTTGCAAATATTAGCGATCGCCATTACACCGCCTGCTGTGTGGCTGACAGTCACCACTCCAGCATAACTGGGAAGTCCGTCTTGTCTAGCCGCCGCAGTCATCAACACGGTTTCCGCATATTGACCTTCAGTATTCACGCTATAGCGATATTCTCCCGTGTCTAAATTCGCATTCAGAGATAACCCTTGAATAGAGTTGGCAAACTGACCATTAGCTTGATAATAAGCCTGTTGTCCCGTGGTCATCGTTTGCATGACAAATTGTGCTTTATCGCTTTCATTCACTTCGGGTAAGGACAAATTCAGAGAACAACTCGTTAACAGGACAGGAGCCGCGAGGAGAACTCCCGAAAGCCATTTTTTAAAAGACTTATCCATATTTACCTTAACCTGTAATCACCGGGTATAAAGTTTGTTATCCCCATCTACAGGGTAAAACCAGAGCATTCCTGAAATTCAACTCGACTTGGAATTAACCTAAATATGCCTCAGACAATTGATCTCCATAATTTTATGAATGATATTGTTTTATTGTTGACTGCAACAATTGATATTAAGGGAATGCCAAAGGCTTATCCTTCTGACCCGCAGATCCGTCAAGAGGATTATTTTCAAACTTTAAAGTATTATATTAATCATCATCCTAAAATTCAAAAAATTTTATTCGTTGAAAACTCAGGATGGTCTTTAGAAATAGTCCAAAAAGCAACCTCAGAAAACCCCTATAATAAAGAGGTTGAATTTATTTCAATTGATGGTAATAACTTCCCTCGTTCCTATGGCAAAGGATATGGAGAAATTTCTTTAATTGATCAAGGATTTAAACAATCTAAATTAATTCAAGAGGCTGATTATATTGCCAAAATCACCGGACGAATTAAGCTATTGAATTTAACAAAAATTCTTAGCCATATATCCGATGATTATGACTGTTTATGTGATATTAAAGATCAGGGATGGATCATCAAAAAATATTTATTTCAAGAAACAACAGCATCTCCTTATACTGACACTCGATTTTTGGTTTTCAAAAAAGAATTTTATTTAAAATATTTTAAACCTTTACTTGACAATCATCAAGACGGATGTTTTTATATGGAGCAAAAAATTTATCAAGGAATTCAGGCAGCAAAATTAGATCAGAAGTTGATGGAACGTTTCTTTATTGAACCTAACTTTTCTGGAATTTCAGGTCATTTCCAGGGAAAAGATTATGATAGTCCCATAGAAAAACTAAAGTTCAATATTCGAGCTTTTGCCCGTCAAGTTGCTCCTTGGATTCACTTGTAGCAATTTTTACTGATCACAAATTGGGTGAAGTTAGGGTTTATAAACTTCTAAAGTGGTGACTCGGTTGGGAGTTTCTGACACACTAACCCGCATAATTTGGATATGGCTATCAACCGGAATTCGAGAAAAATATAAACACATTTCCTCCGTAGTTCCATGGGGACATAGGGGATGATCATTAACAATTTCGGGTAACTGTTTTGCCCAAACTTGTAATTGATTTTCCATTTCTACCATATCCAACCCATACAAATCTTCAGGATGTCTCACAGCTTGCAATTCTAAGCTGATTTCAAAATTATGAAAATGGCGATCTTTCCAAATCGGCGGATTAAAATGTTGACGGTGTAAAGTGGTTTTAATGGTATAATTAAAGGTTAAGGATTCTCGATAAACTTGTTCATTCACCCCAACAATATTCCGATAGGGAATCGTTTGTTTTTCTAGCCATTCTGGGGGATAGTGGGAACGAAATTCTGGTTTCATAGTTATAATAGGGAATTACGAATTAGGAATTACGAATTACGAATGGGTAAATAAATAGGATTTTAGACCTGAACATAATAATTTTAAATTAAGGAACTTGTAACCATTTATGAATTTGCACTGATAACCGATAGTGGGGAAATTTTTTTAATAATTCTAAAACTAAAGGTAAAGTGCGATCGCGTTGGTTCCATTCAGGTTGTAGAAAGACAGGAATTTGATCATTAAGCTCTAAATATTCGGCATAAAACTCTAATTCCGATCCGGTTTCAATCACCAGTTTAATCTCGTTTGCTCGTTTCCATATTAACGGAACTACAGGATAATTGGGACTAACATGATGTTTTGGACTTAACGTTACCCAAACAGAATTAGGAATATCTTGCCAAAAGGAACCCGATGTTTCAATACCAACGGTTCTTCCCGTCGCTTGAATAGTTTGAATTAACTCTGTAAGTTGAGCATAAATAAAGGGTTCTCCTCCAGATATTACTACCCTGGGCGATCGCAATTCTGCAATTAACGAATCAAAAGACCGGAGTTGACGGGGTAAATTCATCCCTCCATCTCCATAACCCGTATCACACCAAGGACAACGAACCGGACAACCTGCTAACCGAATAAAATCCACTGGGGTTCCGACCCAATATCCTTCTCCTTGAATCGTCGATTGAAAAGTTTCATGAACTGGAATTTCAAGCATCAAAACGTTAACGATTTATCCCCCACTAATTTTAGCTTTATATCCTAATTTTATCAAGGTTTCCATAACTTTCGGACGATGATCTCCTTGAATTTCAATCGTATTTTCTTTAACCGTTCCCCCCGCCCCACATTGGGATTTTAACTGTTTAACTAACAATTCCAAAGTTTCCGGTTTAACTTGAAATCCACTAATAACCGTTACGGTTTTTCCCTTGCGTCCTGAACGAGTGGCTTGCACTTTCAGATTGTGTTGATGGGGGGGGATCTCAGGAACAGAAGCTGGAGAACGTTCTAAAGCTGCTGAATTTGTTCCCGTCCCAAACTCAGAATAAACTACACGATTTCCCCCGGAGTTAACCTTATGCTCAGAATCACGTTTTGATGTAGCCATAAACCGAATCACGAATTATACTTTAGGGTAAAAAAAACAATCTTTACAAAGATCAAAAGTCCCTAATCATCGCACATTTACAACAGATTTGTATTCTTTGTGTCTTTGTGGTTAAATTAGGCTAAACAAGCCGCCACCAAAAATAAACTATCCACCAAAATCGTACTTAATACCGCTCCCCCAAAAGCCCACCAATGTTGTTCTTTCGATTGTAACGGAAAAACACCAACTGCAAATAAAAATAGGGCAAATCCGACGGCCCAACTAATCCCCCAGGGGGTTGTCACCATTTGCAGGGCGTTTTGAAATATTGGTAAGGCTAAGGCGGGTTCAACGTGCATGAGTTGACGCCAACTGGGAATTAATCCGGCGATATAAAAATATCCGTCCGTGACCGCCGTTCCAAATAGGGAACCCAAATAAAACCAATTTCCGACCTTTCCCCAACCTCGATATAAACACCACACCGCAAAGGGAACGCCCACCGCTTCCACGGGTAAGTGTAACAGGGGTTCCCAGCGTAACCAACCCCAATAGATTGCACCCGTAAACCAACTCCAACTAAAGCCGAATAATAGGTCTCCCCAAACCCATGTGGCGGGTTGTCTGATTAATCTCCAACTGATTCCTAGCCACCCCAAGGTGAGAATAACACTAAATTCCGGCCATTGTCGGACTAGCGGCGCTTGGAAAAACACCGGGACAGTCACGAGAAATACCGACGCGAAAAATACCAGCCAAGTCTGGGAGATCCTAACTTTGGCTAGAACTCTGTGAAGGAATCCAGAGGTGGGTTGAATCGGTTGAGTGGTAGTCAAAATAAAACCTAGTAGGATGTTTAGCAAGATCTTTAAGATTTATTAAGTAGATTATCATAAATTAATATATCTTGACAATTATCCCCCCCTAGGGGATTTAATCTTTAATTTAGCATAATCGGTCTAGGGTGTGCGATGTCAAAAAATGTTACATATTATTGCATCGGCTCAGAAAAACGCCAGATGGGTTGCCGAAATCCCCTAATCTGTACTATAGCCAACCCTGTCGCTCCCAAGCCTTGAGTGATCATGGCTTCGTAGACCGCAAGATAAAAAATAAAGTTGACCTTCAAAATTAAGGAGATATTTAAGGTGGCGCTTCCTTTATTAAGCTATGGCCCGACCAGCCGCAACGTTCGCGTGGCTGGCTTTGAAGTAGCAGGTGATGAACAACCCAGAGTGTTTACGGCTGAAAATATGCCTTCGGCTTCTGAGTGGAATGACATCATCTGGGCTGCTTATCGCCAGATTTACAGTGAACATCAAATGCTCAAAAGCAACCGTCAAACTTGCTTAGAGTCTCAGCTTAAGTTTGGTCAAATTAACGTCCGGGATTTTATTCGGGGTTTAGTGATTTCCGATCCTTTCCTGCGTCGCAACTACCAAACCAATAGTAACTACCGTTTCGTCGAGTTGGTTGTCCAGCGCGTCTTAGGACGGGATGTTTATAGTGAACGCGAGAAAATCGCATGGTCGATTGTGGTTGCTAACAAAGGCCCTAAAGGGTTTATTGATGAGTTACTCGATAGCGATGAATACCTGGATAACTTCGGGTATGACACGGTTCCCTACCAACGTCGTCGGGTACTGCTACAACGCAACCAAGGGGAAGTACCCTTTAACCTGAAAACCCCTCGTTACAACGAGTACCACCGGAACCAACTTGGGTTCCCCCAACTGGTTTGGCAAAATGCGGTTCGTCGTTTTGTTCCCCAAGAAAAACAACTCAAAGCTGGCGATCCCGCACAGTTCCTGGGTTTAGTGACTCCTACCGTTACCCCAGTGACTCGCGTTGCTTTAGGTGATATCAATATTGAAACCATGGTTCCCTACCGCAAACGCTAAGATCAACCGATTTTCAACACAAATATTATTCAAATAGTGTTGAAACTTAATCGGTTCTAGGGGCGGAGAATTTGGATAGAAAGTGATGAAAACACCATCATTTAATATCTGAATCCTCCGCCCCTAATTATTGAGAATATTGATTACACAAAGGAACGAATAACCCCGTTTAAATTACTTTTTAAGGGTGTTCCTAATGCTTTGAATTTCCATTGTCCGTTTTCGTGAGACAGTTCCCCCAGCAACATAGAAGTTTGCCCAGAGTAAGCGGGTTCACCGGAAAGACTGTAACGAGCAATTTCTTTACCCTTAGCATCTATAGCTCTAACAAAAGCATTTTTAACCATCTCGAAGTTTTGTTGGCGGTCTTCGGCGTGGTATATATTCACTCCTAAAATAATTTGATGATAGGTTTGAGGAAGGGTTTTGAAATCAATAATAATTCGTTCATCATCTCCCGATCCTTCCCCGGTGAGGTTGTCTCCTGAATGAACTACAGTATTATTTTTTGTGGCTAAATGTCCGAAATAAATCACATCTTCTTGCTGATTTTTTAATTTTCCTCGCTCATCTAATAATAGGGCAAATCCATCTAAATCAAAATCGGCTGATCCGCTAAATATTCCGCCAAATAGTCCTTTTTTAGACACATCCCATCCCAAGCCCATGACCATTTTTGATAGGTCATATTCGCTTTTATCGAGAATAATGCTTTGGCCTTTTTTTAAGTTAATCGCCATGGTTAGAATCCTCAAAATAAATTAAACGTATTTGTCCACAAAACTTTGTAAACCCGCATTGTAACCTTGTCCGACGGCTTGAAATCTCCATTCGCCATTTTTGAGATATAATCTACCAAATTCCACGGCGGTTTCCCGGGAAAAGTCTTCTTCCAAATCATATTTTATGACTTCGGTTTGAGTGTCGTCATCATAAATTCTAATATAAGAATTTTTCACCTGGCCGAAGTTTTGCCGCCGTTGGTCAGCATCGTGAATGGTGACTACAAAAATTAATTCTTGAAGGTCGGGATTGATTTTTGCTAAATCGACAACGATGGTTTCATCATCCCCGATTCCTTCTCCGGTGCGACTATCTCCTAAATGTTTAACAGATTGATCAGGAGAGATTAAGTTATTATAAAATACGAAATATTCATCAATGGGAATTTTACCATCTTCTGCTAACATAAATACAGAAGCATCTAAATCAAAGGCTTTTCCTGTATCACTAACATTGACATCCCATCCTAAACCAATAGAAGCTCGTTTTAATCCTGGAGCTTCTTTCGATAAACTGATCCTTTCGCCTTTCTTAATATTAATTGACATGGTTAATCAATTCCTGCAATTGTGAACAAAAAACTAGGTTTTGAGTTTAATTTTTTTAGGTATACTTTTGAACAAAGGCTTCTAAACCTGAATTATAACCTTGTCCAACGGCTTGAAATCTCCATTCACCGTCTTTGCGATAGAGGCGACCGATTTCGATGGCGGTTTCTCGGGAAAAATCCTCCTCTAAATCATAGCGAGTGATCTCGACGTCGGTTTCATTGTTATAAATTCGGATATAGGAATTACGAACTTGTCCAAAATTTTGTCTTCTGTTTTCGGCTTCGTGAATAGTAACAACAAAGACAATTTCTTGAATATTAGGATCAATGCTATTTAACTCAACAAAAACCGTTTCATCATCTCCGCCACCCTCTCCGGTGCGATCATCTCCTATGGATTCTACTGAGCCCTCGGGAGATTTTAAGTTATTATAAAATACGAAATATTGGTCGTTAGGAATTTTACCATTACTCCCGAGCATAAATACCGACACATCTAAGTCAAAAGCAGCCCCGGTATCAGAAGCGTTAGTATCCCATCCTAATCCTACTCCGGCTTTTTTTAGACCGGGTGCTTCTTTAGATAGGCTAACTCGTTCACCTTTACTTAAATTAATGGTCATGGCGTTAATTAATTTCCTTTGAATTGAATTATAAACATTCTACAATAATCCATGGAACTATTACGGAAAATCAAGAATACGTTTTTGATATTCGGCTTCGGTAACTAAATCTTGGTTACTTTCAACCCGATCTACAAATATAATTCCATTCAAATGATCGAGTTCATGTTGAAAAATTCGAGCGACAAAATTGGTTAAGTGTTGATAGCATAATTCTCCTTCTCGGTTGGTATATTCAACTTCTATGGCTTGATACCGAGGAACTAATCCCCTAATTCCAGGGACGCTTAAACAGCCTTCCCAGTCTTTAATTATTTCGTGAGAATGGTTAATAATTTTAGGGTTAATCATGGCCGTGGGTTCCATCAAGGGTGCGTTAGGATAGCGCAATGTGGGACGGGAGGCAATAATAAATAAGCGATCGCTGATTCCCACTTGAGGCGCCGCAATGCCCACACCATTCGCTTGAGATGCGGTAATGATTAAATTATCAATTAAGGTTTGAATTCGTTCCTCCCTAATATTATTGACCGGATTAGCACAATGCCTTAAAACTGGATTTCCCAATTCAGAAATCGCTAAAATTTCACCCATAAACCTCTTTCCCTTCAACACTAAAAAACTTACTTACCTACTCCCCCTGCCTCCCCTACCTCCCCTACCTCCCCTGCTCTACTCCCGCGGCATATTGCCTGTTTTAACTTCTAAGATTAGGGGATTTCCTTGACGGTTTAGCTCTACTTTCATCGGTGTTCCGACATTCTTATTTTGAACTAATTCTTGAACAGCATCGGATTTGGTAATCGCTTGTTCATCAATTTTTACAATCACATCTCCGGGTTTTAATCCCGATTTCATCGCTGGAGAATCGGGAACAACCCTGACAATTAAAACCCCACTATCTTGAGTAACATTAAACTCAAAATTAGGATCTTCTTTTAATTCTTGTACTAACTCCGGGCTAAGTGTCACCATTTCAATTCCTAAATAGGCGTGTTCAGCCCGTCCAGTTGTGGCTAATTGTTGGGCAATTTGTTGAGCTTTATTAATCGGAATGGCAAAGCCCAAACCCTGAGCACCACTAATAATTGCGGTATTCATTCCGATCACTTCTCCCTTGGCATTGAGGAGTGGCCCTCCAGAATTGCCGGGGTTAATGGCGGCATCGGTTTGAATAAAGCCAATGCGTTTATCGGGAACTCCCACATCGCTACTCGAACGTCCGGTGGCGCTAATAATTCCCACTGTCACCGAATTATCTAACCCTAAAGGATTACCAATGGCGATCGCCCATTCCCCCGGCGATAGGGCTTCAGAATCACCAATTTTGACACTCGGCAAATTATCGGCATCAATTTTAATCACCGCCACGTCCGTGACCGAATCCGATCCTAATACCTTGCCATCGAAGCGACGCCCATCTTTTAAAACCACCTGCACCCGATCAGTTCCCTCCACAACGTGGGAGTTAGTCATAATCACCCCATCGGCTGAGAGAATAAACCCGGAACCCGTCCCCTGTTCAATCGGGCCATCGGAACGGCGTTTGGGGGGAGTCGCCCCAAAAAATTCTTCGGGAAAGCCATTTCCAAACTGCTCCAATCCTTGGCGGTTGGCTTGACGAGAGGCATTGATCCGAACTACGGCTGGCCCAATCTCGTTAACAGCATCGACAATAAAGTTAGAATCTACGGGCTTTGCAGCCACTTTTTGAGCTAACCAGCTAGTCGGATTGGGGTTAGCATTGGCTTGACTGTTTAAATTAGTAGTGGAAGCGGGGGCAGTTTTGGCAGGGGTTTGGGCGATTGAGGGCGGAACAGTTGAAGCGGTGCGGCTGGCTAACCAGCGATCGCCCATCAAAGCTAACCCACCTCCAATTATCAACAGAAACAGGCTCCACAGAGGGCTTTTACGATTTTCTTTGTCAGATGTAATTTTCATGTATTAATAACATCAGTAGTTTGGAAGTATTTCCTCGGCTTGCTGGGTTTTTCCTAGCCTGCGGTTTATTGGGATTAACTGTAATCAAAAAAGATAGCGAGAGGTTTGTATGTTATAATTAGGGGTTCGGTTCTGTCGTGAACGTCAGAAATTATCGGCATTATTATCATGCTAACACATACTAAGGAAGGTTAACTATGAAATTTATTGTTGAACAGGACAAATTAAGTTCTAATTTATCTTGGGTATCGAGGGCGATTCCATCCCGTCCGAATCATCCAATTTTATCTAATATTTTAATTGATGCAGATGAAGAAAATCAACGATTAAATTTAACTGCATTTGATTTAAGTTTGGGGATTCGGGCGAGTATGTCGGCGACGGTCACAGAGGGAGGAACCTTAACTGTCCCGGCTAAATTATTTAATGATATTGTCTCCCGTTTACCTGGGGGAGAAATTACGATTGATGATGAAGCGGGGGAAGCAATTGTTAATTTAACTTCCAGTTCAGGAAAGTATCAAGTTCGAGGGATGGCGGCGGAAGAATATCCCGAATTACCTTCTATTGAAACGGGGGATTCTATTCATTTGGCGGCGGAATCTTTAATTTCGGGATTGAAGGGGACGTTATTTGCTACGAGTTCCGATGAAACTAAACAGGTGTTAACGGGAGTTCATTTAAAAGTTAAAAATAATACGATTGAATTTGCATCAACGGACGGTCACAGATTAGCAGTTGTGCAAACGGAAAATTTAAGTGAAACCGATCCCGATGAGGAATTAGAAGAATTTGAGGTAACAGTTCCCGCTAGGGCTTTAAGGGAAGTTGAACGGATGGTGGCGATGCGAACTGTTGACAGCCATGGAAGTTCTAAAGATGATTCTCCCGTGGTGATTACCTTGCGATTTGATGAGAGTCAAGTGATTTTTGAACTAGGGGAACAACGGTTAAATACTCGTAAATTAGAAGGAGCTTATCCGGCTTATCAACAGTTAATTCCCCATCAATTTTTAAATCAAATTAATTTAGATCGGCGGGGATTTATCGGCGCCCTAGAAAGGATTGCGGTTTTAGCTTCCCAAAAGAATGATATTGTTAAATGCAGTATTGATCATGTTAATCAAATCATTGCTTTATCCGTAGAAGCTGCCGATGTGGGAAATGCTTTGGAATCTCTGCCCGCTCAAATTTCTGGGGATGAACCCAAGGAGTTAGCGTTTAATGTTAAATACTTATTAGAGGGTTTGAAAGTATTTAATACCTCGGAAGTTTCCCTGCAATTGAATGCCGCCACAACTCCAGTTATTGTTAATCCGTTAGGCGGGATTAAAATGACTTATTTAGTCATGCCTGTACAATTAAGGAATTAATTCCTATAAACCGGGTTTCTATGAGAAACTCGGTTTCTGTATTTTGCATTAATCTTCTAAAATTTGTTTTGTATGATTAACTAAAATCGGTATTTTTTGACTAATATTGATCAATTTACTTTCCATATCCGGGGCATCTTGTAAGAGTTTATCTAAATTTGTACGCTCCTTTAAATCCGTTAAAATATTAAGAATAGGGATTGCTAAATCTTCATCTGCATGATCTAATAATCCTACAAGCTGTTGTAGAGATTCTTGGACACCTAAATGATATATTGCTCCTAATAGTTCTGCTTTTATTTTGAGAAAACCATCAAAATATTGAATATAGCTTTTCAGTTTTGGCAAAATTTCATCGGTTCCTAAAAGACCAATAGAATTTGCTGCATAGGCGCGGACTGTCTGATCTTCTTCTATTGTTAACAGTGATTTTTCTAGTGTTTCTATCGCATTAGGTTCTCCCAGTTCTCCCAATGCTTCTGCGGCTGATGCACGAACTAAAGCAGAAGGATCAGTAATTAATTTATCTTTAATTTGATCAACAGCCTCAATATATTGCAATCCTCCCAGGGCTTCAATTGCATCAGATCTGACAATTTCTTCGGGATCATTCAGTATATTAATTAGAGCATAACCCACTTTTTTAATTTCATCAATTCCCAGATAACCTAATGCGTAAGCCGCACTAGAACGAATTGCTGTTTCTGGAGAGTTTAATAAGGGCAGAATATCCGGTACAGCTTCATAAACTTCATCATCAACTAACCTTAGTAATGCTTCAGCTTGTCTAGTTGCATTACCGGATCTCAAATCTTCTAAACTATTTATACAGATTGATTGATCAAACATTTATATCGACCTCAATATATATAGATAATAACACCTCTAGCAATCTAGGTTTAGAGCCAGCAGATCCAGTAAAATCGGGCGTGCTTAAACGCTATATTGCTATTATGTCTATAAGGAGATTATAGCAAAAATTGTAATAGGGTTCAACTTATGTTTTGCTGGGATCGTTTTTTTCTGGGTTTTTTCTGGGTTCTACATTTTCTACAATTTTCTGCTTTTTGAGTTGGTTTAATTCTTTGAATTTTATTGGTATCATTTTGTTTTCTAGCGTTTTTCATCATAGATTCTAACGCTTCACACATAGTTATTCCTTCTTGATTCATAAGTTGTCTAGCTTCTTCTAAAATTCCCGTATCAGCAACATTACCTTCAGATGTCATTTTATTATTTATATTATAGTTTACTCTCTAATCGTAACATATAGCCTATTTTAATACTAATGTAAAACAGATTTAAACTCGCTATAGAGAGTAAAAAAAATTAAAGTTTCAGATTAAATATAAAACTTTAATTCCATCATTCTCCCCTAAAACATTCTTGAAAATATTGACGATATAAGCCACAACTGGCAATAACTGAATTTCCATCAATATGAACCAGTCCCATACTTTTTAGTTTAAACGCTTTCACTTGTTCAATTTTGATAGGTTGATTTGTACTAATAATTTGTTGATAAGCAGTGACTAAATCAGGATCTTGTTGAAGTAACCATAACTGTTCGTGGAGATGATCTGCATAAATTCCTGTATCACTGACCGCTTTTTCTAGTAACTCTTGAATAGAAAAATTATGACGAACACTATGATCAAGGGCTAATCTAACTAAATAAGGAAATCCTCCAATAAATTCGGTGAATTGTGTTAACTCTCGATCCGTTAAGTTTAATCCATATCGTTGAGCTAAACTTTGAATTTGACTAATATCAAAAGGAAGTAAATCAACTCCTAAACCCACATTAAACGGAGATTTATTAGTATCTAAAGGAATATAAATATCCGTTGAATAGACGATCACAAACCTTAATTTTTTCCAATTGCTAATATCCCTGGTTTCTTCATGCCAAGATCGTAATAAAGCCAAGAAATCCCGCGCTAAGGACGGATACTCAAATAATTGATTAACTTCATCAATAGCTAAAATAATCGGTTCTTGAATTAATTCTAATAAATATCCTTGAAAATACAGGGAACTACTGACTAATGTTCCCACATCGTCATCCCAAAAATCATCTATTTTAGATTCTAATTCTAATTGTTGAGTCACATTTGCACACAACCAACGGAGGAATTTTTCCGTCGAGGTAAAGACTAAACTACTGGCCAGATGCAGACTTAAACGAACGGGATGATAACCTTGTTGTTGAGCATGATCTAAAATACGAGCCATTAAGGAGGTTTTACCCATCTTGCGAGGGGCTTTAATTCTCAATAATGTGCCTTGATTTTGAATCTCTTGATAACAAATTGATTCAATGGGCGATCGCTCAATATAAAAAATAGAATTAAGCGGAACTTGACCTTTTGGAGATTCTAAAATCTTATGTTCAGCAAAATTTTTTGGGGGGAAAATTTCCGGGATATTTTTCTCGTATAATTTCCTTTCTAATAAACCGCGACAATTGGTTTTACTGACTTTTTCACCCACCATATCCGATAAAAGTTGCCAGAGATGGGGGGCGACTCCATTTTTTAAATAATTAGGAGAATAGCCATTTTCTTCGGCAATTTGATCGTAGGTTTTTTTTGTTTCTAATAACGCTTCTTTTAAAATAACTTTCTGAATATAACTGAGAGAGTTTTTACCTTTAACAATAATCAACGCTTCAGTTAAGCCCAAAAGTTCCTCAACACTTTTGACCATGTTAACCCCAATATGTTTTTTATATATAAACTAGATGACTCAATCTGAGTATTTTAATAATATAAAAATACAGGATCGTTTAAACTAATCTAATTATATTTTAAACGAAAATTGTATCTTTGTATATACTTATGATTATATAAATCTCTGACGCATAAATTTGCTAATACATCAGGTCGTTCACTAAATTTTGGAGTCAATTTAGGGTGATGTATTTAATTTTGATATATCGAGTTATGGGCGGGATAAAAGTCTTCATTCCTGGCTTTTATCCTCTGCCCCAGGGTCTGAGTCGGCTCTAACTAGAGTAAACTGTGCGGACTAATTCTATAGGTTTTTGCGGTTGTGGAAGTTTTTTTAGCAGTTGCATTTTAATCCCACCTTTGGGGGCTAAAGTTACCCCTCGACGCACCGCTTTTACAGATTTTTTTTCCAACAAATTCAACTCATAATTCAACAAAATTGTGGCTAAAACTAACTTCATTTCATATTGAGCTAAAGCCATTCCTATACATAAACGACTCCCGCCACCAAAGGGAAGAAATTCATAGGGGGAAAACTTCCTTTCTAAAAAGCGTTCGGGTTTAAATTGCTCTGCTTGCGGATACAAATCTTCCCGTCGATGGGTTAAATAAATACAGCCAACTACTGGGGTTCTTGGGGGTAATTGATAACCCATTAAATCGACAGATTTTTTATTAGTTCTAGCAAAAGTTAACATTCCAACGGGATAAATCCGCAAGGTTTCTTGACAAACTGCTGTTAAATAGGGCAACCGAAAAATATCCATACTCTCGGCATTTTTGGGTAAACTTTTTAACTCTTGGATGAGTTTTCCATAGACTTCTGGCTGACTATGAATCCAATATAAAGCCCAAGACATTGCCGTAGCCGTGGTTTCATGTCCGGCAAATAATAATGTTAATAATTCATCTCGTAATTCCGTATCCGTCATCGAGTTCCCTTCTTCATCCCGCGCAGCTATCATTAAACTCAGCATATCCTTGCGAGATTCATCGAGGTTCTCACGACGTTCTCGAATTTCTGTATATAATAATTCATCAATTTGTTGGCGTTGTTTTAAGAAATATCCCCAGGGACTCCAAGGGCCTAAATCCCGTTGTAAAATAGGAAAGAATAAAAAACTAGAACTTAAGGGGGATTTAAAAACTTCTAACATTGCCGATAACAGCCGTTTTAACTGACTATATCGTTCTCCTTCATATACCCCAAAAACCACTCTTAGAATCACATCCAAAGAAATTTCTTGCATAATTTCTCTGGCAATAAAATCCTGTCCTTCGGATAATTTACCCATAATTTTTTGGGTAATATCCGTAATTAATTCTCCATAATCTCGCATTCTTTCGCCATGAAACGATGGCATTAATAATTTCCGTTCCCGTTTATGGCGATCGCCCTCTAACATAAATATAGCGTTTTCTCCCGTTAAAGGAGCTAAAATTTTATTAAAAGAACCTGGAGCTTCAAAAACATCATCGGTTAAAATTTTCTGAAGGGCTTGGGGATGACTCACGAAAACCCAAGGAGTTTTTGCCCCCAAAATATAATTAGTAAAGATATCCCCATATTTTTGGGCATGGGTATCCATATAATCAAGGGGATCAGCAATCCAATATACTTTTTGTTGAAAAGCTGGACGGGGGGAAGCGGGCGGAAGTTGTGTATTCATAATCAAAGTTTCAGAGTGATCAAATTAGGTTATAGTTTCTTCTATATTAACCATATACAAAGAATTTGCAACCGGGTTTAAATACTTCCATGACACCGATCTGATCCCCCTAAATCCTCCTTAAAAATGGGGACTTTGAACCCCCCTAACCCTCCTTAAAGTAGGGCTAAGGGGGATCTCGAGGATGTTGCTCAAAAGGGAGACTAGGGGCGATCTATTTCCCGCTTTTTCAAGGGGCGATACGGGGGATCGAAGCTGATAAAAAAGCCAGGGAGTTTCAGTTTTTTGGACTATTCATTGAAATCAATGATGGGAGTTTATTTCCCGAATTCAAAAAGAGAATTATTTTTAGGGACAAGGAATTGTAAAATAAAACTTAACTCAAAAAAATAAAAATATCCAGAAGGGATTGAATATGACATCAACAACAATACCCGAATTTTGTCAAGGAATTCAGTATTTTAAAGACAGTTTTCCCGAATTTGACCGCTATGGGAATAGCCCAATTATTGCTGAAAATAGTCGAGCCATTGCCGACGCCCATGATGCCACCGCCGCCTATCAAACCCTACTTTATGCCGATGCCCTGCGGTATCTAACCTTACAAATCACCGCCAGTAAAGCCTCGGGACACCCGGGAGGGTTTGCTTCTAGTGTGGAAGCATACGCGGCTTTGGTGATGCTGGGTCATAAAAATATTATGACGGAAGTGGGACACCATGCGCCCGGGTTTTACAGTGCGGTTTTCTTGGATCGCTCCCTGGAAGATATGGGCATTATCACTGTCCAACAATTACGCGATCGCTTCCGCGAAAAACATGGACTCCTGGGCCACCTTTCCGGCTTTATTCCCGGCCTGCTCAACCCCGCCGGGCCTCTGGGACAGGGACAACATTTTGCCATGGCCGCCGCCCTGTTACACCGGAACGTGCTGTTTCCCTTCACTCTCGGCGATGGGGGCATGGGCGAACCCTACCCCATGAGTAGCATGATGCACTTCCACACCGCCTATCCTGAAGTGACTAATTTCTTGCCTGTGTTGGTATGGAACGGTTACAGTCAGGAGCATCATAGCATGGTTTCCACGAAAACTAATGCAGAAATGATTGCCTACTGGAAAGGGAATGGATTTTCAGAAGTGATTTTAGTCGATGCTAAGGATTTTGATGACCAAAATCAACCCGGTTATTATGTTGATAGTACGGCTTTTTCTATTAATAAACGGATTGAATTTACCCAAGCGATTTTAGTGGCTATGGATAAGGCTGCAAAATCAGCTTTAGGGGGTCAATTAACCGTGTTTATTATTAAACAGTTGAAAGGAGCCGGAGTTCACGCCCTCGGAGCAAAATCCCATAATCTTTATCCGGGAGATACCTTAGATAGTCCCCATATTATTAACGCTTTAAAAGAACGGGCGTTACCTGTGGCAGCTTGGGAATTAGTCCGAACAAATTTAGAACGTTCTACTGGTGGCCCAGCAGCCAAAACCGTTGTCACCGAGTTTGATTACCCTTTAGCGGATCTCGGTCAACTCCCCTTAGAAGAATATCCGGTGGGCGGTGATCCCAAGGTTTCAACAACCGCAATGGGGGCATTAGTTGTTCATGTGGGGCAAAAAGATCCAAATTTTATTGTCACCAATGCTGATGGGAATGCGGCGTCTGGAATTAACAATATTAACCAGGGATTAAAGATTATTCACCCGACAACGGATAATATTTATTTTCAACAACCCCAAGGACAAGTTTATGAACCCTTAAGTGAGGATGCTTGTGCCGGGTTAGCGGTAGGATTATCCCTATTAGGAGCCAGAACATTATGGTGTTCCTATGAGTCTTTTGCGATTAACGGCGTGCCCGTGTTACAAACCGTTGCTCAAGCCATGGCCGAGTTACGACGGGCTACCCCTTCAACCGTCTGTTTATTCACCGCCGGAGCCTTAGAACAGGGTCGCAATGGTTGGACACACCAACGGCCGGAAATTGAGGCCTATTTCGCCGCTATGATGCGAAGTGGTAACGTTTTCCCGGTATTTCCCCCCGATGCCAACAGCATTCAAGTCTGCTACGATTGGGCTTTAAACACCAAAAACAAGAGTATTATTATTACTGCCAGTAAGTCCCCCCTACCCATTCGCACCACCTTTGAGCAAACTCGCCAAGGGTTAAAAGATGGGGCGGTGGTGTTACAGGAAGTCCCGGGGGATAAAACCGTGGTGTTTGCGGTAATTGGGGATATGACCTTAATTCCGGTGTTTGAAGCGGCGGCATTTTTGGAAACTGAAGGGATTGGAGTCCGAATTGTTTCTATTATTAACCCTCGGCGTTTATATCGTTCTCACGATGTTTTATCCGAGACTTGTTCCGAACCGGATAATAATTTTGCCAGTGATGAAACCTTTAATCAACTGTTTGCTGGAGATGCCTTAATTGGGGTAACAGGCGGTTCAAGTTTGATGTTAGAACCGATTATGTTACGCAGCAATTCTAAGCGGGATACTTTCGCTTGGAAACGGGGGGAAACCACCGCCAGTGCTGGGGAGTTAATGGCATTTAATGGCATTACTTCTGAGGCGTTGACGAAACGGGCGATCGAGTTAATTCACTAATATTTTCTGAGATTAATTCCCAGAATTATCCCTATTCCCTGGTTTTTCGAGGGAATAGGGAACAGGGAATAGTAAGCAGTGAATGAGTTTGCTATGCTTAGGCAAAAAATAGAGGCGTTCACACCTCACTACTAGGGTATGGGTACTGTCCATTATTCTGGGTTTTCATTCCCCTTTCAAACGCCAATTTACTCGTTATGCAATGGGTTAAATTTAGATTCAAGAGGAAGATTTTTACCCGCCAAGTTAAGATGCTTTATTGATTTTCTCAAGGATAAACTTGCAACTCCATTGAGTTAGTGTAGTTTAGGATGCAACCGGATTGTTATGTGTGGTTTTTATCTCTGATTTCGCGTATTAAATTCATTTTTGTTAATTCTTCATAACTGTCTATCGAATGCAAAAAAGCGATATTCTTGCTATGAGATTTGTTTATCAGGTCTATAAGCAAATCAATGTTATTCAGTTGCTTCTCAGATAATGAATCTAAATCATCGATTATTTCCTCTCTTAAATTAGTATTGATGTAATTAGCGAGTTTACCTATTAAACCAATAAAAACATCTGAAGCTTGAACAAACAAGTTACTTTTTGAATCAACAAAAGAATAATTTTTGATCTCTTTGTTGTCATCAATGATTCTGTGATTGGCAAGAATTTCCGAAATAGCTACTTCATTATCGAAAATATGATTTGAATTTTCAAACAAATATATAGGTCTTAAATAAAATTGCGAAAACTCCTCTATCAAAATATAGTTCTCTTCGTCCATCACGAATGGAAGTGAATCCTTTTTCCCTGCTTCTTTGAGTATTTGTCTGAGGTATTCCAATCCAAAATGGAATTCTTCTGTATCGATATATTCGTCAAATATTATAGTTAATTTTTCAATAAATTCTAAAACTGCTTCTTTTTTAAGGTTCGGATACTCGAAGTTATAAAATAATTCGATTACCGATTCAATTTCGAGCTTCGCAAGTTTGTATAGATCATTTTTTAGATGATTCAAGAAATTTAGTTCCAACTGCATTGCTATTTCTGAGTTCGCAATTGCAGAATCAACAATATCGACAATAGACCAGTAAAGGATGTTTAGACTTGAATAATGGATGTACAAATCACTGTCTAGGAGCCATGTTAGAAAGTAATTGAGTTTTTCGGATTTCAAGCAGTCAAGGAAATTACCCGTAGCAATATGCTTAAGTTTTACTTCTTTAATATTATTTTGTAAGTTAAGCCTGTCAAATAAGGATTTGATATTGGGTTGTATTCCTTCATGAACCAAACCACCTAAAACAAAATTTGAATTAAAAGAGGAATTAAAGTCGATTTCTCTTACATAGAATTTTCTAATATTATTCGTTTCGTCGTAATAAAAAGTAAAAGAACTGTCAAAGTCTGCTGTCGGTGTAAGCATCTTTGTCATTTTTCTAATATCGCTAATTTCAAAATTTATCATTTTCCGTCTCCTTTCATATAACGCATAACGCTAAAAGCGATCGCTTCGTGAGCAAGTGCCTCTAATTTACCGTCTTCAATATCTTGCTCTATCTGTTTATCCCAATGTTCATAGTCTAAATCAAGGAACCACAACCTTAACTGCTCAAACTCACTGGATGGCAATGAAAGAATTGCTGCTTCAATTTGCTCAAGATTTGACATAGCCAGTTGTACCTCTGTGCCTAGAAAGTTAAGATGCTTTATTGATTTTCTCAAGGATGAACTTGCAACTCCATTGAGTTAGTGTAGTTTAGGATGGGAGATAACAGGTCGCTTGATCGGCTGCAAGTAACTTTGAACTCAGCACCAGTAGCTTCTGGCAGTCCGATCCAAACGAATTGTTAGACATGACTGGGTTTGACTCTGCTTGCATTTAACAGGCATTAGGGTTCATGCTTCTACGGTCTCCTAAATGCTGCCATCTTGGTCTATAATATCTGAAAAGCTCAATTAGAGTTGAGTCTCAATAATCGCATTTAAGGTTTAGCCTGCTTTTTTTGCAGGACACAGCGCAACTCCCTAAACGTCCACCACACGATACAAATTACTTCATGGACGTGTTGAGGCAACGGCTTGATAGCTCGAGAGGGTTGTCAAGCTTTGGGGTTTTAAAGATTTATAGTAAGCCGATGAGTGTGTTGGCTACATCATAATGTATGTCGGCTAACGTCTCTTGAAGGAGAGATGTGTATTCGTAGAATCTGGGATGACTCCCAAAGCAACCGTGGAGTGTATTGCCATGAACAGACCAGTTCCGCAACCCATATAAAAGGGTAGGCATATCAAGAGAGTTAGCATTTCCTGCCTGTACAGCCTGCTGTATAGCCCTTGCAGTGCGTCCACGAATATTGCTTGGCAGGTATTTCCGATAGATAGCTTGTAGTGTTGAGACGGAATGGTAACTCGTGATGGGTAGCGATGTTTCAATGGGTAGCCGTGTTTCAATTGGTGCGTTCAGCAGCAGATGAAGTGTCTCCAAGCGTGCTGCTGCATTTGGTGGCATAGCACTTGTGTACAGAAGATGAAATGCTGAGTATTCACTCCCATCAGAGGGTGTTCCAAATAGAGACAGCAGTTCATCTCGTCGAGTGAATATTGCGTTAAGAGCAAACCATGAGAAGTTAAATCGTAAAATTTCAACAAACAAATCGCTACTTTTCGACTTATTTAAGTTCTTACCCATGTAATGAATGTTGTCCATCTCCGCCGCACGTCTTATCCACTCAGTCGCAACACCTATTCCAATAATTTGAGTTGAGAGCAATGGAGTAAGCCCTTGGGCTTCAATAGTTGTTTCTACTTTGTTGGCACACTGTGAATATAATTTACGTGCCTGTAAGAGGGTATCTCTGTGTGGTGGAATCATCGCGACGATTCAATTAGATATATGTCAATTATGTCTGTCTAACTATACATTATACGGAAACTTTCCGCATAACAGACCTGATCGGAACGATATACGGAAAACTTCTGCATAAAACTCCCGAAATTGTATGTTCTAACCGCGCCAAAGCGGTTGCTATAATTCTGGATTGATGTCAATAATCCTATGGGGATAATCCGTTGTTGCGATTGGGTGCATCCTAAAGAGGCGTGAACGCCTCACTACTAGGGTAGGGCAATTATCCTTAATCCTCTGGCGCTTCACCAATCACCGGTTGCGAGGAATGCCGAATATGAAGAATACGAACTGTAGATGTCTCTTCAAAAACAGTAAACAAGATTCGATAAGAATTACGCCTTTGCCCATAGAGAAACTGCCGAATTTCCTGGCTAAAATACTCATTTTCTCTGGCAAGTGTACACCGCTTTGGCATCGTCGATAAAGATTCAATTGCCTTGAGTAGTCCGCTATACCATTGACTCGCTTGAGCAAGAGACGTGACCTGCGATAAATGCAGAAACGCGCTATCTGCTTCCGCTTCCGCTACACTTGAAATCTCAACGCGGTATGTCATGCTGGCAAGTTGTACTTACGACGCTGTTCATCAGCAAATTCACTGAAAGAGCGGGAATTTCCTGCCTTAAAATCATCCAACCCTTGCTGAATACCTTTTATGGCTTCCTCCGAATCCTGTGCTTCCCACTTGAGGATATTTGCCAAAAGATTGGCAGCAACTACGTTGATATCCTGCCCATCAAGCGCCGCTTTCTTGCGTAATTGTTCTTCTAATTCTGGAGATAGGTTAATTACAATCGTCATAAGATTATTTCCTATAGCATTCGCTCCTCACCCATTATTTTAACAGGACTGCAAGAAATAAGCATATTTGAGGCTAAAGAAGTTACAACTCGAAGATATAAGCCTACGGTTTTGGTTCCGCGCCAAAGCAGTTGCTATAATTCTGGCTTGATGTCAATAATCCTATGGGGATAATTCGTTATAAGGAAGATTTTTACCTGCCAAGTTAAGAGGCTTTATTGACATAATCTATCGGCGGTCGGCTCCATCAATTTGTTATACCGCGATCGCTACTGAGTTTACAAGGGCAAGTACAGGACGATGCCTTTCCACTCGTCTTGTTCACTACAATCAATCAGTAGCAGCAATTCATCGATTACCTGCCTAACCGGCATCCGATCATTGATCACAAATAGCCCCGACATTTGCTGTCCCTGAGATAACCGCTCATAAGCAAAGTCTGGCATTGTTGCACGATCATGAGTTAAGAGAATGCGCCCATTGCTTGTGGCCCAATCTAGGATTTCTGGATCATCCACTTTTCGCAACCCAACATCCTGAACACGCAATAAGTCAAGGTCTGGTTGACGAAGAAACAATCCTCGCACGATATCGCCATTAAAATTTTCATCACTCAGCAACCTCAACATAACAAAGCTTAGGGAGTTTGTTGTGCTAAAAGTCTGGATCGAATCAGGCTCAGATCAGGCTGAATTTCTGAAAATCGTTGATGAACGGATTCTGCTAGCTGTTCGCGCTCGTTCAGATAGGATTCTATTTCTTGCTGATGCCTAAGATAATAACCAATTGTGATGTAAACGTCAGACAGAGAAAGCGTTGAGTATCTTTGCACAATGGTTTCTGGAGAAGCACCATCCTGGAATCCTCGGATCACCAGTTCCAGGAGAACCCTTGAGTTACCAACCCGAATTGCTCCTGTTGCATCTTTTCTAAGTGGTGGGGACTCGCACTCCAAGACAAGACTCACAATTTTATCTCCATTAGGGACTACTATAGCAGGCTTTAAGTCAAAAGTATTAGTCCTAATTATACCTACTAATCCTGTGTCGTTACGATATACGGAAAACTTCTGCATAAAACTCCCGAAATTGTATGTCCTAACCAAGCAAAAGCGATCGCTATAATTCTGGATTGATGTTAATAATCCTATGGGGATAATCCGTTGTTGCGCTTCAGCGCTTCCTAGAGAGCCCTAAAGGGCTCACTACTAGGGTATGGCAATTGTCCTTAATAATTGTTCAATAATTGTTTTTGCCCGCCTTCCACCCGCCGGAATTAAACGATGGGATAAGACGTGGGGCGCTAGGTATTTGACATCATCCGGTGTGCCATAATCTCTACCCAATAAAAATGCTAAGGCTTGAGTCGCTCGATGTAAAGAAATTGCACCGCGAGGACTTACCCCTAAAGTGATTTCATCTGATTCTCTTGTAGCTCTAACTAAATTTAGAATATATTGTTGTAACGAGGTTTCAATCTTAATTTGACGACACCAATTTTGAATTTCTAATACCTCATCCTGAGAAATACAAGGTTCTAAATCATCTACCGTTATTCCCTCCGATAACCGTTGTAACATTTGCAATTCTTCCGCTTCGGTGGGATATCCTAAAGTTAGGGATAATAAGAATCTATCCATTTGGGCTTCAGGTAGGGGAAAGGTTCCTTGATATTCAATGGGGTTTTGAGTTGCTATGACAAAAAACGGTTTGGGAACTAACCGAGAAACCCCATCAACAGTAACTTGTCTTTCTTCCATTACTTCTAATAATGCGGACTGGGTTCGAGGCGTCGCCCGGTTAATTTCATCGGTTAATAAAATATTAGTAAAAATCGGCCCGGGTAAAAATTCAAACTCTCCAGTACGGGGATTCCAAATATTCGTTCCGGTGATATCGGTGGGTAGTAAATCCGGTGTACATTGTATCCGATGAAACTGTCCTGCTATGGAACGGGCTAGGGATTTTGCGAGTAAGGTTTTACCGACACCTGGAACATCTTCTAGTAGTGCATGACCCCCTGCTAATAAAGCTACTAACGTCAGCCGAATAGCGTCTTCTTTGCCTACAATTGTCCGGCCTAAGTTGTCTTTTAGATGTTCAATTCGTTGTTTCATGGGATATTTTTATTGAGGGTAAGACAAAATGCAATTGTGTTAATTATAATCCTGGGTGAAAGATAGACGCGCCGTGGCTAGTCTCTACGTTGGGTCTAGTATTTCCTTGGCTTGTAAACAATCCGCCTTAATTTGAGTTTTGAGTGCCTCTAAAGAAGAGAATTTCTGTTCCGGTCGCAGGAATTCTTCTAGGCTAACATTTAAGGTTTTACCATATAAATCCCCCGACCAATCTAACAGATGAACCTCGACGGTGACGTTTTGACCTGCGACCGTTGGACGACAGCCAATATTCATCACCCCCGGATGATTCACTAACCCAAAATTACCATCACTTGCCGTTTTGGTGAGTGATTTCATCCCCATTTCCGATACTTTTACCGCATAAACCCCATACCGAGGTAAGAATTTTTCCGGGGGTAATTGTAAATTAGCTGTGGGAAATCCGATAGTTCGTCCCAACTGTTGACCCTGAACCACCGAGCCCACTACATGATAGGATCTTCCTAATAATTGATTGGCTCGACTAATTGCCCCTTGTTCTAAGGAGGCACGAATTTCTGAACTGCTAATCCGTTCGCCATTTTCACATAAATATAAAGGAACCGTTTGTACATTAATTCCGTAATTATCGGCAATTTTTTCTAAATCCTTAACAGTTCCAGCCCGTTTTTTTCCAAAATGAAAATCAATTCCCACACTAATATAATGGGGTTGCAATTTTTTAATTAAAATCTTTTCCACAAATTCTACTGGAGATAAAGCCGCCATTTGTTGATCAAAAGGTAACAAAACTAACTGTTTTACTCCCATTCTTTTTAACCATTCCGCTTTTTCATCTAGGGGAGTTAGTAACTTTTTGGGTTGACCTGTAAAAAATTCTTGAGGATGGGGATGAAAGGTGACGACGGTACTATAACCCAGTTCCGATTCTCCTAAATTACTATCCAATAGAAATCTATCCCGCGTCAACTGGGCGACGGGGTTGGCTAAAAGCATCTCTGTCCGTTGTCGGGAATCAATTTGTGGCTGTCCATTTAAAATCGGCTGAATCACCTGTTGGTGGCCACGATGTAAGCCATCAAAGTTTCCTAAAGCAACGGCAGTGGGCGTTAATATGGTATCGAGCGATGATGTTATCCACACGCTTCACATTTTGACATAATTTGGAAATTTGCGATCGCCATTCTCAGAAAATCTGGTTAAATTAACCATAGAGTTAGTCTTCCTACAGTACAGCAGGACTAGAAATCGAAGGAGAACTTAACTGAATTGATAATCCTTCCCGGGCAATTAAACTATCAGGAAATCTTTCGGCGACTTGTTCCCCTATCCTATCCATAAAATCATCATTATGAAGGGGGTCATGGTGGAAAATAACTAACCGTTTAACATTGGCCGCTTTTGCTACCTTGACGGCTTCTTGCCAAGTAGAATGTCCCCAACCTACTTTACTGGTTTTTTCAGCATGATATTGTTCATCACTGTAGGTAGCATCGTAAATTAAAACATCAGCATTCCGAGCTAAAAATAACACATTTTCATCTAAGCGATCGGGAAAATGTTCCGTATCACTCACATAAGCCGCGGCATAATTCCGCCAATTCACTCGATATCCTACCGCTTCCCCCGGATGGTTTAATAAAGCTGTTTCAACAACAATATCATCGCTAATTTTAATCGACTTACCCACATTAATATCAACAAACTTTAAATCTGCTCCCATAATTTGTAACGGAACCGGAAAATTAGGATGGAGCATTTGATCATTCAAACGATGCTGCACCGTTGAACCATCGGGGGCAATTGTACCATAGATATAAAAAGTATTAATTTTAATAAAAGCGGGAACAAAAAATGGAAATCCTTGAATATGATCCCAATGATAATGACTAAAAAATAAATGCCCGGTTACAGGCATTTGAGACAGTAAAGATTGTCCCAGGACTCGTAAACCCGTACCTCCATCAAAAATTAACCGTTCTGAACCCACTCGCATCTCAACACAGGGAGTATTTCCCCCGTAGCGGACTGTTTCCGAACCCGGACACGCGATACTCCCTCTTACTCCCCAAAAGTGAACCGTGAACTGGTTTTGTAGATTAGACATAGGTGTTAATTGCTAGTTGGAGTTAGGTGGATGAGTGGGTTAGGTTAATTATAATTAAGTTTTGGCTAGAAAACTTAATCGGAACCGACAGAGATGCCAGTTGATCTTGTCTCAATATTAGCTAATGCAACAAAATGTCATAAACTGTCGATAACACCATTTTAATTTTAGAGCAAATTATTAAGATCATCAAACACAAGACTTAACTTGGGATTGTCAGAATGGATAAAGTCAGTAAAACCCTTGATCATCTTGAGCTAATTCGGATTAGCCTATTAACCAACGGTCAGCAACTCCTGCATCAAGTTCAAACCCTATTATATTCTAGGGATATTGTGGTTAAGGGTTCTCAACCTTTTCTCCCTTTACCACTCAGGCTTAATCTGACCCGGGCTCAACCCGGTCAACGATTCCGCCACCGTCGATCTCAACGCTTGAGAAGTTGGTTATTTCTCCTAATTGTATGCGGAATTTGGGGCTGGTGGAATAGCCAACTTTTATTTTCAACCGCTTTGGCGATGGCGGTCATGGGTTGGGTATACCGTCTACGGGAACTTCCGATTAACTTTAGCCAATGGGACTGGTATCAACACCTCGAAAAGTCTCAACGTCAATTTCTATTGGCGGTGGGAAGTGGGTTGAGTTCCGGGATATTTCTCTATATTTGTTTATCGATTTGGACAAGTTCCGAAAGTCCAGAAATGGCATTAACTGTAATTGGACAAAATTTAGGGATTTTAGGAATTTTGGGTTTAATGATAGGGCAATGGTATCAACAGAAATCCGATTCAGGTCAATCTAAACTTGACCAATGGTTAGGAGATTTAACCCAAGATAATAGTCTGAAACGCTTGATTGCTGTACGTCAAATTACCCAGTCTTTTCAAAAATTTCCCCAAGGTTCAGGAAATCAGCAGTTATTATTAGAAGCCCAACGTTGGCAACCGTTACCCACCCTCCCGTCTTTTCAAGGAATTGATCAGACCCATATTATTGAGTATTTTCAGTTAATGTTATATCAGGAAAATGAACCCCTCGTCCGTAAAGCGTTATTGGAAGGGTTACAAATTCTGGAACAGAATCATGAATACTATTCTTAGAAATTAAATTTTAAAATTCAACTTTAAAATGATGTAAAATCAATTGACCATCAAAGGTTTCAAAAATCACTTTTTGAATATTAAAACCACTGAGTTTTAATTGAGCATGAGGGAAATTAAGGGCATCGGAACTAATATAATGGGAAACGCTCATTCTGGTTTCTGCTACTTTTTTGCCATCGACATCATAGGCTGATAAAGCCGTGCCACTGGAACTGGTAATCATTCCACAGACTTTCTGAACGGGATATTTAAAGTTAATTTCTAGGTGTCCCCCTTTAGGTGCACCCATAATAACAGTTGTTGTGGGTTTAATCACAAAGGCGGGATTGGAAGGTTGGAGAGCGATTGCATTATTAAAGGTAATTCCCAACTGTTGAAACTGATTTTCAATGACTTCAAAACAATATAATTCTTCTAAGGCTAATCGGATTTTTGTTGCGGTTTTAACGGCAAACTTTTGCTCCCAATTCAGTTCTTCCCGTTGAGGATAAACCGTAATTTCAGCAGAATTGAACTCAGAATTAATAGGATTTTCTAATTCTGAGTGCCTGAGCACATCAACCGCCGGAAAGTCTTCGTCTATCATAAGGTTTTTCATAATTACCCAAAGCCAAATTATTGATACGACAGGGTTGATTCGACCTTTCTGGTGTCAAACTGCTATCTTTTGGAAGGTTATCCAAAAAAAGATGGGCTTAACCCGCGAGGGGTATCACCCCCTATTATAAACAAGTGGAGAAAATTTGCAAACACTGGTCTAGGATTAACAAGATCCTACAAAGGATTTGAGGGGGATTCGGGAAAGATTGGGCAGGGGGAGCAGGGGAGGCAGGGGGAGCAGGGGAGGTAAACTCTTTCTATTACCCATTACCCATTACCCATTACCCATTCGTAATTCGTAATTATTTTTCAAGAGGTTAAAAATGTTTGAACCCAATGGATTTGGTCAGCGTTCAATTGTGACATCTTTAGGCAGAATGGTATATTACACGGCGGAGAGTTTGCCCTGGAATATTAATAATGAAAGTTCTGCCGAATTACCGCCATTAGTATTTTTACATGGATTTGGTGGGGGATCTTCTGCTTATGAATGGTCAAAGGTTTATCCAGCTTTTGTGGATGAATACCAAATTTTAGCCCCCGATTTAATCGGTTGGGGACGTTCAGAACATCCGGCAAAAAATTATAAAATTGAGGATTATATAACCACAATTACCGAATTTTTAGAACAAACTTGCTCCACTCCCGCCATAGTCATTGCTTCTTCCCTAACCGCAGCCTTTACCATTCGAGTCGCAATTCAACGTCCTGACCTGTTTAAATCACTCATTTTGGTAACGCCCTCGGGTTTATCGGATTTTGGGCAAGATTATCGACAAAGTTTATTCAGCCAAATTGTGAAAACACCCTTTTTGGATCGAGTTTTGTATTTTACCGGAATTGCTAATAGTGTTGGAATTCAAGGTTTTTTACAAAATCGTCAATTTGCCCAACCTGATCGAATTTATCCTGAAATTGTAGAAGCCTATTTGAAATCGGCTCAACAACCGAATGCAGAATACGCGGCTTTGTCTTTTGTGGGGGGAGATTTGTGTTTTGATTTATCCTTATATATTAGTCAATTGATCACACCAACGGCTATTATTTGGGGTGAGAAATCATCTTTTACCAGTCCCGAAATAGGTCAACGGTTAGCTAACTTAAATCCAACAGCCATTAAGGTTTTTCAAAAAATAGATAATGTGGGATTAACACCCCATTTAGAACTTCCCGCCGTTACCATTGGCAGAATTCGTCAATTCCTGAAAATGCTTTAAGGTTATTAAACTCTGGTTAAAATAACAATATGATCCAAAAGAAACGGTTAAGTTTATGTCTAATACCGATTATTTCGATGAACTTGAGTGGCTTCCTGAAGCTAAGGTCAAACTGAAAAATATTCCCTATTTTGTTAGAACTCAGGCGAGACAACGTATTGAACAACTTGCCAGAGAAGCAGAACAAGGAATTGTGACCGCAGAAATGGTGGAACAAGCTCGATTAGAATTTGGCCAATAACCCCTCCCCTTCCTCCCCTGCTCCCCCTGCTACCAGTTTGTCACTATTCTATGACAAATTGAGGTTAGTTTCAAATCAATCACAAAGGAATCAACCTATGAATACCAACAAAACCAACGGTTTATCTACTCGTACTAAGATTTGGATGGGAGTCGGTGCTTATATTTTAACGGCCGGATTGGGCAATGTTGCTAATGCTTCTACCACGCAATCCCTATNACTGGAGGGTGGGATTTTATTGTTTTTTAAGGTTAATTGCATTAACGGTGAGAAAAGTAATTATTGCGGGTAATTGGAAAATGTTTAAAACCCAATCAGAAGCCCAAGAGTTTCTGCAAGGGTTTATTAATCATTTAGATGATACTCCAGAAGACCGGGAAGTGGTGCTATGTGTGCCGTTTACCACCTTGGGGATCATGTCTAAAAGTTTACATGGGAGTCGCATTCTCCCCGGCGCTCAAAACATACATTGGGAAGATTCTGGAGCCTACACCGGAGAAATTTCTGGCCCGATGTTACTAGAATTTGGCATCCGTTATGTTGTCGTGGGTCATAGTGAACGACGTCAATATTTTGGTGAAACCGATGAAACGGTGAATTTGCGGCTCAAGGCGGCTCAACGTCATGGTTTAACCCCCATTTTATGTGTGGGAGAAACCAAAGAACAACGGGATGCTGGAGACACCGAGCGGGTGATTTTCTCTCAATTGGAAAAGGATTTAATTGGGGTTGATCAAAATAATTTAGTGATTGCTTATGAGCCAATTTGGGCAATAGGAACTGGGGATACTTGTGAAACCACTGAAGCGAATCGGGTGATTGGTTTAATTCGCAGTAAATTGGTCAATTCTAATGTAACCATTCAATATGGTGGCTCTGTCAAACCCGATAATATTGACGAGATTATGGCCCAGCCAGAAATTGATGGGGCTTTAGTTGGAGGAGCAAGTTTACAGCCCGAAGGTTTTGCCCGCATTGTTAATTATCAATAATCAATTATCAGTTGTAGGGGCGGGTTCATCGAAATTTAGGTGATTAACAAAAATCTAAAAGAACCCGTCTGTACCAGTTATCAGTTAAAGAGTTTACAGATCAAACTTATATTTTTCCCACTACCTATTACCCCTTCGTAATTCGTAATTCCCCATTTCCTATCAAAATTTATGACTTTTTTTAACCCTTTAAATATTAGAGATAAAAGTTTTCACTGGGGAAAACAAACTTATATTATGGGGGTTTTGAATGTGACTCCTGATAGTTTTAGTGATGGGGGAGATTTTAATAGTTTAGAAAGGGCTTTGCATCAAGCACAACACATGGTGGAAGCGGGAGTTGATATTATTGATATTGGCGGACAATCGACCCGTCCTGGGGCGGAAATTGTCAGTTTAGACACAGAATTAAATCGGGTAATTCCTCTGATTGAAACCATTAGAAATAGCTCTAATCAATTATTAGCAAATATTCCGATTTCTGTTGATACGACTCATTCTCAAATTGCAGAAGTTGCGGTTAAGTCTGGAGCAGATATCATTAATGATATTTCTGGGGGTACTTTTGATTCTGAAATGCTGTCTAGGGTGGCTCAATTGAAGGTTCCTATTATTTTAATGCACCTGCGGGGAACGCCAAAAACTATGCAAACTTTAACCGATTATCAGGATTTAATCGGGGAGTTGGAAGGGTTTTTACAAGATAGAATTAAAGAAGCGATCGCCCAGGGAATTTCACCCCAAAATATTATTATTGATCCGGGGATTGGTTTTGCAAAAACCTTTGAACAAAATTTAGAAATCTTGAGAAATTTAACAAAATTGCGATCGCTTAATTGTCCGATTTTAGTCGGAACATCCCGAAAAAGTTTTATCGGTCATATTTTAAACCAACCTGACCCAAAACAAAGGGTTTGGGGGACAGCGGCGACCTGTGTGGCGGCTATTGCTAATGGTGCGGATATTTTACGGGTTCATGATGTTAAAGAAATGGTGGATGTGAGTCGAGTTGCGGATGCTATTTACCGAGTGATTTCTGATTTATAATTAATTGTTTAACCTTTAAATAGTCTATTTCTATGTCTACTCCCGAAAAACTCTACGAAGGAAAAGCTAAAATCATCTATCCCACGGATGAACCTGAAATATTACTCGCCTATTTCAAGGATGATGCGACGGCGTTTAATGCCCAAAAACGCGGGACAATTCAAGGCAAAGGGGAAATCAATAATGCTATCTCTAGCCATCTGTTTCAAGAGTTAGAAGCTAAAGGAATCCCGACCCATTATATTGATTGTCCTACCCCAAATGAAATGCGGGTAAAACGGGTTAAAATTGTGCCGATAGAAGTGATTATTCGCAATATTGCAGCGGGAAGTTTATGTAAACAAACGGGTATTCCTGCGGGTACAATTATTGAACCAACTTTAGTGGAATTTTGCTATAAAAATGATGAATTAGGCGATCCTTTGTTAACTCGTGAACGACTATTATTGATGAAGTTAGCCACGCCGGAACAGTTGGAACAAATCACCGAGTTATCCTTACAAATTAATCAAATTCTCTCGGAATTTTTTAATGAATGTGGGATTACTCTAGTAGATTTTAAATTAGAATTTGGGATTACTTCTGAGGGTCAACTGGTACTCGCCGACGAAATTAGTCCTGATACCTGTCGGTTATGGGATCAATCCGAAACAGACCCCAACCATCGAGTTTTGGATAAAGACCGCTTCCGTCGAGATTTAGGAAATGTTGAATCTGCGTATCAACAAGTGCTTAAACGGGTTTTAGAACATACATCCCACCCATCGGAATAAATCCATCAGTCCTGATCCCTCTAAATCCTTTTGTAATCGGAGTTAGGGGGGATCACAACCTATGATTTGAAAAGGTTTTAGCTGTAGAAGTGTCAAAGCTTGTTAAGATGTCAGATGTCGCAGCAATGGTAACGAGTGTAATCATCACTCCAACCCTTCGCTGAGGATTGACAAATTTTAGGTGTGGGATTTTCTAAAAGAGTGAGTATCATGCGTTTATCTCCTGTATTAGTTGCGGTTTTTACTGCTTCAGCTACGTTTGGATTATCAAACTCTGCAAATGGTCAAACCGCCTATCCTGACTCTGAAAGTTCGCCCAGTTCTCAAGAAACTTTCGATCAGGTAGATCCGAGTTTACACCCCTCGGAAATTCATGAATCATCTTTTGCTGTTAATCAGATTATTCCCGCTACACCTAGTGATTCGGTTGAAAAAATAGTTTTAAATAAGACGAAATTCCCCTATTCCAATCTGGGTTTTTCCCTCGGTCAAGCGATGGGAAATCAGATTGACCTTTCTGGAGTTAATACGTCCGAAAATTTACCTGGATTTAATCCCTCTCAACCTCTGAGTAATAATGCTTTGGAGTTTCCGTTGAATCCTTCGGAATCAGAGGTTTTACAGGAACATTCTATTGTTAATCTGCAAACAAAAATAATTACTCTTAATAAAGGTAAAGCTAGGGAAGATTTAGAAAAATTAGCACAATTTCCGATCCAGGTTGCTCCTGAAACTAATTATTCTTCAAATTCGGCTATTATAGTCAATAAATCCGAAACTGAAAAAATCGGTAATTTTAGCTTTCCTGTAAGTAGAGAAGATGCGATCGCCTTTAACCCAAATTTACCAGAATCGAATGTATTTCAACCGAGTTTAAATAAAGATTCTGAGAAATTAGCCCAAGTATCAACAGAAGTTCCCGAATCTATTGCGAGTATAGAAATTACGAATTTCTCAAATTTGGGAATAATCCTGAATAAGTTGGAAACTGAAAAAATCGGTAATTTTAGCTTTCCTGTAAGCACAGAAGAAGCGATCGTCCTCAACTCCAGCTTACCAGAATCGAATGTATTTCAACCCAGTTTAAATAAAGATTCTGAGAAATTAGCCCAAGTATCTACGGAAGTTCCCGAATCTCTTGCGAGTATAGAAATTACGAATTTCTCAAATTTAGGAATAATCCTGAATAAATCGGAAACCGAAAAAATTGGTAATTTCAGCTTTCCTGTAAGTGGGGAAAATGCGATCGCCCTCAACCCAAATTTACCTGTTTCTAATATATTTGAACCCAGTTTAAATAAAGATTCTGAGAAAATTGCCCCAGTATCTACGGAAGTTCCTGAATCTATTGCGAGTATAGCAATTAATAATTTCTCAAATTTGGGAATAATCCTGAATAAATCGGAAACTGAAAAAATTGGTAATTTCAGCTTTCCTGTAAGCGAGGAAAATGCGATCACCCTCAACCCAAATTTACCTGTTTCTAATACATTTCAACCCAATTTAAACAAAGATTCTGAGAAATTAGCGCAATTTTCTCCGATCATTCCATTAAATATTGCTCAAGTAACACCCGAAACTATACCCCCAAATTCTGAAGTTCCAATACAACCCGAAACTCCCGCTACTATCCCGATTCCTACCACACCCGCACAATCTGAAACTGAAGTATTAGTCGCTGAAATTACTGTAACAGGAACCCAAGATCCACAATTAATTGAAAAAGTATATAGCGTTATTTCTACCCAACCCGGACGAACAACAACCCGGACTCAATTACAAAGAGATATTAATGCAATTTTCGCTACAGGTTTATTCCGAAATGTCAAAGCTCTCCCAGAAGATACCCCTTTAGGCGTGCGAGTCACGTTTGATGTAGAAGAAAACCCCCTGTTAAAACAAGTTATAATTGAAGGAGATACGGTTTTACCTGAAGAAATTATTAACGAAAGTTTCGGGGATCAATTTGATAAAACGATTAACTTAAATCAAATAGAAGCGGGAATTAAAAAAGTTAATCAATGGTATCAAGATAATGGCTACATTTTAGCACAAGTTGTTGCTGCTCCTCAAGTCACACAAGAAGGCGTCGTTACCCTAGAAGTCGCAGAAGGGGTAATTGAAAATATTGGAGTACGTTTTCTTAATAGCGATGGAGAAGCAATAGACGAAGAAGGAAAACCGATTTCGGGAAGAACCCGAGACTTTATTATCACCCGGGAAATTGAATTAAAACCTGGGGATGTATTTAACCAAAAAACAGCACAACGGGATTTAGCCCGGGTATTTGGTTTAGGAATTTTTGAAGATGTGCGCCTAGAATTAGAACCCGGAAAAGATAATCCTCGGGAGGCGGTAGTTATTGTTAATGTGATCGAAAAAACCACCGGATCACTCGCATTTGGGGGAGGAATTAGTTCCGCCGCCGGATTATTTGGAACCTTGAGTTATCAGGAAATTAACTTAGGCGGTAATAACCAACGCTTAGGTCTTGACTTAGAAGCGGGAAATCGGATATTTCAAATGGATTTAAGTTTTACTGATCCTTGGATTGCTGGTGATCCCTATCGCACATCCTATACCGTTAATGCCTTTAGACGTCGGACAATTTCCGTTGTTTTTGACAATGGCCCGCGAGAGGTCAACCTGGAAAATGGCGATCGCCCCCGGGTGGTGAGAACTGGAGGAGGGATTAGTTTTACCCGTCCGTTTGCGGATAATGTTTTCGCCGAACCCAATTGGGTCGCCTCCCTCGGATTCCAATATCAACGGGTGGAAATCACCGACTCCGATGGTCGAATTAACCGTACGGATCAATTTGGCAATCAACTGAGTTATAGCGGGAGTGGACAAGACGATTTATTCACCGTTCAATTCGGATTTGTTCAAGATCGCCGCAACAATAAACAACAACCCACCTCCGGCTATTTACTGCGTTTTGGTTCGGAACAATCCATACCCGTCGGTTCAGGTAGTATTTTAATGAATCGTTTGCGGGCTGGATATACCTTTTATGTTCCGGTGAAATTCCTCTCCGGTTTCATTCCTGAAGGCACTCAATCCCTGGCATTTAACTTCCAAGGGGGTACAGTCATCGGCAATTTACCCCCCTACGAATCCTTTCCTTTAGGGGGAACGACCTCGGTGCGCGGTTGGGAAGAAGGAGCGATCGCCTCAACTCGTAGTTTTATCCAAGCCTCCATTGAGTATCGTTTCCCTCTATTCTCTAGCTTTATTGGCGGTGCCCTATTTGTTGATGCGGCAACGGATTTAGGTTCCCAAGGGACAGTTCCCGGTTCTCCTGGAGGTGTTCGGGATAAACCCGGAAGCGGTCTAGGTTATGGGGTTGGTGTCCGTCTACAAACTCCTTTAGGGCCAGTTAGAATTGATTATGGGATTAATAATGACGGAGATAGTCGGATTCATTTCGGTTTGGGAGAACGCTTCTAATTGGGTTGAGAGATTTTTTTGAAAATATCCTGATTAGAACCAATAGCCCAGGAATAAGTAAGAGTAGATGCACCCTGATGGTTTTCCTTCAACTTTGGTTGAGGGAATTTTTTTTTGAGAATATCCCGAACAGAATCAATTTTCCAGGAAGAAACAAAAGTAGATGCACCCTGATGGTTTCCTTCAACTTCGGTTGGGGGAATTTTTTTTTGAGAATATCCTGAATAGAATCAATCTTCCAGGAAGAAACAAAAGTAGATGCACCCTGATGGTTTCCTTCAACTTCGGTTGGGGGAATTTTTTTTTGAGAATATCCTGAACAGAATCAATCTTCTAGGAAGAAACAAAAGTAGATGCACCCTGATGGTTTCCTTCAACTTCGGTTGGGGGAATTTTTTTTTGAGAATATCCTGAACAGAATCAAAGGTGGAAATTCAATGATGTTCAAAAATACTAGGAAATTGCAATAAATCTAAAGTAACTATCACAGGTAAACAGGAAAAACACTGTTGTGCAAGGTCTAAACGTTCTTCTCGCTCTAACATAGAAACCAACTTTTTCTGTACATTCAATAAATAGCGAACATCATTGGCGGCATAGTTTAATTGATTTTTCGATAAGTTAATCGCATTTCCCCAGTCGGAACTTTGGGAGGTTTTATCAAGTTCGACGTTTTCTAATTCCTGAACTAACTCTTTGAGTCCGTGTTTTCCGGTGTAAGTTCTAACTAATTTACTAGCAATTTTAGTACAGAAAATTGGATTAACTTCAATATCTAAATGATAACGAATAGTAGCAATATCAAATCGAGCAAAATGGAATACCTTCAGAATATTAGAAGTTTCAAAGAGTTTTTTTAAATTAGGGGCTTCTTTTTGACCTTTGGCAATTCTAATCGCACTCACTTGACCTTTAGGATCGCAAATTTGAATTAAGCATAGGCGATCGCGCCAAGGGACTAACCCCATGGTTTCCGTATCTACAGCTAAAGCATCGGCGGTTAGATATTCAGATAATAGGGCTTCCGAAATATCCCCATCACAAACTTGAAACTTAGACATATTATTTTAAAATAGTTTCAATCAATTTTACTCCATTTGTGATAATACAGCAATATAAGGTGAAAAACCTGGTTTCTTGTTCAGAAACGGGGGGTTTTGCATAAGTCCTACCTGTAAAAAACTGTAAAGATGACTCAATTCCTGACCATTACCCATTCGTAATTCGTAATTCGTAATTACCCATTACCCATGCCTAACTATTGTTTTCTCACAAAAATTTGAGTAAAATAATACTCTCCTTTAGCATTTCTAACAATACCCACTCCCGTAAAATCATAATTTCCCACCATATTCCGTTGATGACCCGGACTTTCTATCCATCCTTCAACAGCTTCTTTTCCGGGGTTAGAATAACCAGAATTAAAAGCTACATTCTCGCCAATTTCTCGCCACGGCGCAAACTGACGAATTTTTTGAAATCGAGCTTCTGAGCCGCCATGACCAAAGGCAACTTTACCGTTAGCCATGGCATAACTATGAATGCGGGACTGTTCACTAATATTTGGGTCAAGTTTTAATGGAGGTAAATTCTTGGATTTGCGATATTCATTGACCTGCTGATAAACCGAAAATTCCAATTGTTCAATGTTAGAAGGAGTTGAAGCTAAAATAGGTTTTACCTCTATTAATGGCTGAGAAGTTGAGTTGATTTCCGATAAAAATGTACATCCTCCCAATAATAAGACTATTCCCATGAACGGTAACTTATACATAGTTTATTCTGGCTATATTGTTGACGCGGTATCGTTGCGAGAGGTCTGGGAAATTGCGATCGCTTTTTTTGGCATACAGCACAAATTTTGATTTTTGTCAATATACCTTTTTGTCGCTTTCGGTTTTTGTCCCAAAATTCGTGCATCGTAGAGTCGTAAATTCGTCAAGATACCTTGATATTATAGGAAAGAATAAGGGTTTTAGCTTAATTTTTTGCTTTTAGACACAATAACTACTTGTACCCTAGATGAAGAACATCATTATGAACCTTACAACCCCTCCTCAAAACGTCATCGATTATTTTCAGATTATTTTGGATGCCATTGCATCGGGAAACTACGAGCTTTTTACAACAGTTGGTGATTCAAGCTACAAAGCGGGTATTACAAAACAAATGTTTGAGGGTGTTAGTGAGCAACTCGCTCCACGTATGGAAAAGGGATATTCAATTACTTATTTTGGTTATCTTAAACAAGGTGATTATCAGATCTATTTGTGGAAGCTGAGTTTTGAAGATGGTGGAGATGAATTTGTGACACGTATGACCATGAATGGAGATAAAGTTGCTGGGATTCTAATCACATGACACATCTGCTTAACATTGAGCTCTGACGGGCGATATTAAGATTCTTTTTGGAGTTGAACAGTCACAAGGTACACTGTGAGTAGCCATCAATCCCTTGCTGGTAAAAGCTTATGAAGTTCAATGTAACAATCGACTGATAAATCTCCTCTAGGTTCATAACTGATTTATCTATTGAAAATGACCGACAAAACTCTCCTAGATGAAATTGTTAATTGCTCCCATGCACAACAATGCCTAGGGGATTCTTCTGCTGAAAACCCTTGTCGTGCAATTGTTGAGTATCAAAATACCCTCAGCTTACAAAAATTCCAAGTTCCTGAACCGTGGAGTGGGCAAATAGAGAAAGCACCCATTCTCTTTCTCAGTTCCAATCCATCCATTGGTGGTGATGAGGTGTATCCTACTTGGGATTGGTCATCGAGAGAAGTCCATGATTATTTTAATCATCGTTTTGGAGGAGGAGATAAAACCTGGATTCTGGATGGGACAAAATCGTTGCGAACAGATGGAACCTATAGTCGCGCGACTCAATTTTGGGCAGCAGTTAGGCAACGTGCGATTGAACTTCTTCAACGGGATGTGATTCCAGGATTCGATTATGCGCTAACAGAAATTGTGCATTGTAAATCTCGTAACGAAAGCGGTGTGGAACAAGCGCAAGAGCAATGTGTACAAACCTATTTGAGAAGAATTTTAGAACTAGCAAAAGCAAGAGTGATAGTCGTCTTAGGAGCACGTGCAAGACAAGTGATTCAAAGGGAATTTGAAATTCCCCCAGAAAAATTGCTATCTGAATCGATTGAAATAGGGGGGAATCAAAGATTGTTTACCTTTCTTCCCCATCCAAATGCGCGAGGTGAGCGTTCTTTTGCTAAGTGTTTACAAAACGATGAACTTGAAAGGCTACGTGCTGCTTTGCGACAGAACCAATAATGTAGGCACAGATGCGGGCAGTCGAACAATATCCATGCACACCGAGTTAAAAGGTTATCGGTTAGAATTCAGAATTGTTTGTGGCGGGTGATGGGCAACGTCGGGCTGTTTTATCACTGAAATAAATAACGTTCTAATGTCACCCATCCTACAAACAATTTTGCTTTTATTGCTGAATTTAACTGTTAGGATGATTCAGGAATTTTTGCACGGTTTGTACATCTTTATCCCCCCGCCCTGAACAATTTAAAATAATTCGAGGACTGCCTTCTAATTGTGGGCAAAGGGTTTCTAAATAGGCGATCGCATGGGCGGTTTCCAAGGCGGGAATAATTCCTTCTAAACGGGATAACCGTTGAAACGCATCCAACGCTTGTTGGTCAGTCACACTATAATATTCTGCCCGACCCAAATCCTTTAAATAACTGTGTTCTGGGCCAACACCCGGATAATCTAAACCCGCACTAATCGAATGGGCCTCCATGATTTGGCCATCATCATCTTGTAATAGATAACTCATCGCCCCGTGTAACACTCCCACCCGGCCATGGGTGAGGGTAGCGGCGTGTTTCCCCGTTTCCACCCCTGACCCGGCGGCTTCAACCCCGATCAGACGCACAGAGGTTTCATTAACAAACTCATTAAACAGCCCCATGGCGTTAGATCCGCCTCCGATACAAGCTAACAAAATATCGGGTAAACCACCCCATTTTTCTGAACTTTGGGCGCGAGTTTCCACCCCGATCACGTGATGAAAGTCCCGCACCATCATCGGATAGGGGTGTGGCCCCGCAACGGAACCGAGAATATAATGGGTAGTTTCCACATTAGTTACCCAGTCGCGGATCGCTTCAGAAGTGGCATCCTTCAGGGTTCCGGTTCCCGCTTCCACCGGGCAAACCTCCGCCCCTAACAGGCGCATTCTAAACACATTCAGGGCTTGACGTTCCATGTCGTGAATGCCCATATAAATCACGCAGTCTAGGCCGTAGCGGGCGCAAACCGTCGCCGTGGCTACCCCGTGTTGACCCGCCCCGGTTTCGGCAATAATCCGCCGTTTGCCCATTTTCTTGGCTAACAGAGCTTGACCGAGGGCATTATTAATTTTATGGGCCCCCGTGTGGTTGAGGTCTTCCCGTTTTAGATAAATTTGCGGGCCTGTACCGTCGGGTTTAACATAGTATTGGGTGAGGCGTTCAGCGAAATACAGAGGGCTGGGTCGTCCCACATAATCCCGCAGCAGGCTTTGGAGTTCCGCTTGGAATTCAGGATCTTGACGATAATGGTTATAGGCCGTTTCCAGTTCCGCCAGGGCGGGCATTAAGGTCTCTGGGACATATTTGCCACCAAATTGTCCGAAGCGTCCGAGGGCGTCTGGGCGTTGTGTAGTGGCGGGTTTGGGGTTAGGAGGTAAGGGAGTGGTAGTCACGGCGAGTAGAAAATAATTAGTGAAGAACAATTTTATAATTATCGAACATTTCTGGATTAAGTTGAGAATAACTAACCTGAATCAACCCACCCGATCTCAATTTTTCGGTAACAATTGCCAAACCTTTAGGGTATCGTCAAAACTCCCACTCACTAAAGTATTGTTTTTAGGGTTGAATGCCACATTTACCCAAGCACGATGTCCTTTAAAGGTTCCGATTAGTCCTCCGTTTTCTGCCTGCCAGAGTTTGACGGTTCCAGCAAAATCTCCACTAGCTAGGGTTTGACCATCGGGACTAAAGGCAACGGACTGCACCTTATCCCCATGACCCAAAAGAATTTGCGCCGGGGTATTACTAAAATATTCCGACTCTAAGGCTTTTAAATGCCATAACTTAATGGAATGATCCCAACTTCCTGTGGCTAAACTTTGACCATCGGGACTAATCGCCACCGACCAAATTGCCTCGGAATGGGCTTTAAATGTCCGCAATAATTGTCCTGTGTGCCAGTTCCAAATATCCACAATCCCGCTACTACCGCCACTAACCAGGGTCTGATTATCTGCACTAAAAGCCAGGGACTGCACCTCCGTCCCATACCCGGGTAACGTCCTGACGGTTTTTCCGGTGGACATATCCCACAGCCGAATGGTTTGGTCACGTCCCACACTCGCCACCTGCTTTCCATTGGGACTAATGGCAACGGCATAAACCCATCCTTGATGACCATAGAGCATTTTTTTCTGACGGCCATTCCATAAATCCCAAACTAAAATCGTTTGATCACCACTACCACTCACTAAAGTCCGACCATCATCACTGATAGCTAAGGTTCCCACGGGTTGAGAATGTCCCAACAGCGTATTAATTAATCCGCCAGTTTCCGCATCAATAATCCGAATTGACCCGTCGGTATTCCCATAAACCACAAATTCACCATCGGGACTGACGGCCACCGACCACACCGGGCCGATATTCTGTACCAATGTCCGCATTGCTGGACTCGGTTGGGGGAGAATTGGGGTAAAAGTCTCTGGGGGGGAAACTGAAATATCGGGAATCTGATAAATGGGTTCTACGGGTTCGGAGGACAGTTGGGAAACGGGTTGGGGAAGCCTGGAACTCATGAATAGGGATAATATCGCTAAAGCTGCACCCCCCAAAGCGGTTAACGTCCATTGATGTTGGCTAACTTGGGGGAGTTTGACCGGAATTGGCCCGGATTTTAAATCTTGGATGACCTCGACCGCCGAAACATAGCGTTTAGTCGGGTCACGTTCAATTAGTCGATTCAAAATTCGAGTTAGGCGTTGACTAATGGGGGTTTTTAGATAATCTTTCCAGACCCAAGAATTAGTTTTAATATTCCATAAATCAAAAGGACTCATTTGAGTCAGTAGATGTAAACAAGTAACCCCTAAACTATAGAGATCATTTTTGGGGCTAACTTCTCCTTGTAGTTGTTCGGGGGAAATATATTCGGCTGAACCTTTTAGGGGATTAACTCCAGCAAAATCGACTAAAACCAATTGTTTTTTTATCGGCGAATTAGGATGAGAAACGGGACGACGAATAATATTTTCTGGTTTAATATCCCCATGAACTCTATTTTTATGGTGAATTGACTCCAGAATGGGCAGAATGGCACTCAGTAAATCCCAAATTTGCAGTTCTGAAAAAACGCCTTCTTGTTCAAGTTCTTCGGCTAAATTGCGTCCGGGGATATAATCTTGTACGAGATAACTATAGCTATTGTCTTCAAAACAGGCCAATAATTCAGGAAGGGCTGGATGTTGACTAATCTGGTCTAGGGTTTGGGTATATAGACGAAACTCCACACTCGCCTCGGGGAGAGAGCGGGGAGCATCCAGACATTGTTTAATCACACATCGCGGTTGAGTCGGTTTGTCCTCATCAATGGCCAAAAAGGTTCGGTGACAATGGCTTTGACCCAAAACTCCAATCATACGATAGCGGTGTTTGAGGCGCAGTTCCGACCCACAACTCTGACAGGTAATGGCGTGGGTCGGGTTCTGGGGGTTCTGACATTGGGGGTTGATGCAGTAACTCATAACCAGAATTTGTTAATATATTTTTCTATGATAAGTCTTTCTGAAACTTTAGGTTAATTCAGTCATCAGTTATCAGTCATCAGTTATCAGTTGTTAGTTTATTACCTGTTCCCTATTCCCTGTTCCCTGTTCCCTATTATTTAACATGGCTTTAATTCGTATTGTTCCATCTTGGGAAATTTCCGAAAATCAGATTACACCCGAGTCTGTTTTTATGAATCGTCGTAGGTTCATGAAAAGTTTAATTGGGGCGGGGTTAACAGCATCAGCACTTTCTTTAACCGGATGTCAAGCCACCTCAAAAACTGCAAACCCAGGTAATAATTTAGTCCAAGAGATTCCTGATTTTACCAAAAATCCTAATTTTGCTGAAGTTAATCGTCCCGTTACAGCCGAAGATGTAGCCACAAAATATAATAATTTTTATGAGTATGGCGGAACCAAATCAATTTGGCAAGCCGCCCAAGCCTTACCTTTAGAAGATTGGAAAGTTGAGGTTTCAGGATTAGTTAAAAATCCGACCACTTATGATTTAGAAGATCTTCAGAAAAAATTTCCCTTAGAAGAACGAATTTATCGCTTTCGTTGTGTCGAAGCCTGGGCAATGGTTGTGCCTTGGTTGGGATTTCCCATGCGGGCATTAATGGCGGCAGTTGAACCCAATTCTGATGCTAAATTTGTCCAGTTTACCTCTTTTTATGATCCTAAAATTACCACCGGGCCAGGATTTTGGGCGAATGGTTATCCCTGGCCCTATACTGAAGGATTACGCATCGAAGAAATGGCAAATGATTTAGCCTTTTTTGCCGTGGGAATGTATGGAAAAACCCTCCCGAAACAAAATGGTGCTCCTTTACGGATGGTGCTGCCTTGGAAATATGGATTTAAGGGGGCGAAATCCATTGTTAAAATTGAATTTTTGAAACAAAAACCCGCAACTTTTTGGAATACTTTAGCCCCAGATGAATATGGTTTTGAGGCGAATGTTAACCCCAGTAAACCCCATCCCCGTTGGTCACAAGCCACGGAACGAATTGTAAGTAGTAAGCCGAGTTTTTCTTGGAAAAAGCAACCGACTTTACCCTATAACGGTTATGGGGAATATGTGGCTAGTTTGTATTCTTAATCTCCATAGGTGGGGATAATTCATGAATTATCCCTATTCCCTATTTGTTAATTATTTTTTCAAATGCCCACAATGTTGTTTTAAACAGGTTTCTAACAGTTTTCTATCAAAAATAATCGGCAGAAAATGAATACTTTTGACTTCTCGAAAATAGAATAAAATTGGTACGGGAGTCCAAAAAATTTCCCAGTTTATCCAGTCTTGATAGGGGAACCGACGCAGCAATTTACCCGAACGATAAACGTCTAAATCTGTTGGAGTAAATTGTAGACGAATTAGGGCAGTTTGTACTAACAGAAATAGGGCAAAAATTGCGATCGCTAAACTCACCCATTTTTGAATTAAAAATAGGGGGAAAGCACTAATAAGTAATACCATCGAAATAATATAATTCGGAGGTAATTCAACAATATTAGCTGTTTGGGCCGTGGGGGTCGTTGTCATTGGTTATGCTTAAATCAAGATTACCCAAATTATAAAGGGTGCGTGCTGTATTAGTCTCCACACCCTAGGGAGAAATCGGGAGGTGAGCATTAACCCTTGATGGTGCTGCTCATACCTGGAAACATCATCCAAGACAGGAAGAAATCAATAATAAAAATCGATAATAGGGCGGTGACAACGGCGGTTGTTGCGGACTGACAGAGACCGTTTGCTCCTCCAGTTGTGGTGAGTGCCCAAGGGGTTCCAATAATGGCAATAGTCGCCTATAGTTGATTAATCTATTATCGTTACCAAAACTCTTTTTGAATTAGGTTAAATTCTTTCCATGGCAGATATTGTTGATATTGCTGTAAGTGCGGGTTCATTTACAACTCTGGTAGCTGCTGTTCAAGCAGCAGGTTTAGTGGAAGCATTAAAAAGTCCTGGCCCTTTTACTGTGTTTGCACCCAATGACGAAGCGTTTGCAAAACTTCCCCCAGGAACCGTACAAACCTTAGTTCAAAATCCACCGCAGTTAGCCAGAATTCTCAAATTTCATGTGGTTTCGGGGAAACTAACAAAAGCCGATTTAGAAAAATTGGGTTCTGTTACTTCCTTAGAAGGTTCACCAATTCCCATTAACTGTTCCGATGGTTTTGAGGTCAAAAATGCCACGGTACTCGCTCCCGATATTGAAGCAGATAATGGCATTATTCATGTCATTGATACCGTGATTTTAATGGGTTAATTGATTAGGAAAAATAACCACTAGGGGCGAGGTCTACTCGCCCAAAATATCAGTTTAAATTAATCAACTCATTCTACACCCACACCCAACTTAACGATAATCAGAGTTTTGAATATCTCTTAATCGTGCTTCAGGGCGTTTAAATCGATCTAATTGTGCTTCAAAAAATTGCCGATTTGCGATCAAATGTTTAGGATTTTGATCATCTAAAGGATAGAGTAAAGCCGTGCGTAACGCTTGAATCACCGCAGATGTGACACAATACATTGACCGTTGAAAACTATTCGCTAACTGAATCAACATATCATCCTCACCTCGACAATGTTTTTGATAATATTCAACTAAATAATTAGGCAAGAAATGTAACATATCTTGCATTAATAATGTGGGAGGAATTCCGGCTGTCCCAACGGGAAAAATATCAGCATAAAGAATCCCATAATGGAAATCATTTTGATCGTTAGGAACTTGTTTCGCTTGAGCATTATAAGATTTGGTTCCTCGGAAGGGAGATGTCCGATAAAACACGGCTTCAACGTAGGGTAATGCAGCCTCATATAACCACATAAACCCCTTAGATTTGGGGATAATTTCATAACATTCCCCCTCAATATAAACATGATGATAAATAGGCCGCCCAGCAATGGCAAAAATTCCATTAACCAGAAAATTCATCGCTTCAGGAACACTGGTAATTTTGCCTTCATCATAGAGATCACTCATTTCAAAAAATACAGGCGCCATCACTTCCCAGAATAATCCTAAATTACTATAATAGGACATCATTTTGACCTGTTCTAAGAATAAATCCGGGAATAGTTTATATAATCCCATCATCATCGGATTTTTCTTAAAATAGGCTTTAATCGCTTTATCAGCATTTGCTTTATATTCATCCGTATCTAAATAGGGATCAAATTGTCCCCCCATATCTCGATGCCAAAACATGGCTCGCATACAGGCTTCGGCAAATTCCATATTCACCCGGTCATGCCATAAATGATGCAATAATTTTGGCATTTTTGTGGTTTCACCCTTTTCTATAAAAGCTAATAATTCCGGGTGTGCTGTTGCTTCTCCTCGCCAAATTCTTAAATCGGCATCTTCCCCAGCATAATGATTATGCAGGTCTAAATAGTCTTGAGGAATAAAGTATTTTAAAAAGGGTAAAGGATTTAAAAATACCTGTTCTGCAATATACAGTAAATCCCGCCAATAGAAATCCATGGGTACTGCATAGGCTTTATAAATCCCGATAATTTGCATGAGGTTTTCTGGGGTATCGGGTAACATCGCCCCCCCAGCTTCTAAACGATGAATAATTTCGGAAAACTCATGGGTTGAGGGGGGTAATTTTGTTTGAGATAAAGTTGCCATTGTCATAATTTTTCCTGATTTTAATTGTTGATTTTAGTTGGGAATTAGAAACCGGGTTTCTGAAAAAAATCTTGATTTTATTGGCAAAATCTGAGGCAAAAACCAGGTTTCTTGGAGAGGTTGATTATTTAATTGCGATTTGGGTAGGAACAGATTGATTTAAGGCAATAACCATTGCTTGGGCGGTGGGTTCCATCCATCGAAATAACCAAGTAGGTTGTATACCCAGAATAAAAATTAATGCGGCTAAAATTAGTGCAGGAGCTTGTTCTGAAAAGGTTACTTTCGGGTAATAAGCTAATTTATTATCCAGTTTACCAAAACAAGTTCGGTTAAGGAGAATCACAAAATAAACAGCCGTTAAACCGGAGGCAATAATACACAATAAACTATGAATCGGGAAGACGGAAAATGTCCCTTGAAAGACGGGAAACTCGGCGACAAATCCTACTAAACCAGGGATACCAGCGCTCGCCATTCCTGCCATGATTAATAAAGAACTGGTTAAGGGTAAACCGCGAATTGGATTCATTAAACCATTGAGAATATTTAAGTCGCGGGTTCCCACTTTTTCTTCTACAATTCCGACTAATTGAAACAGAATTGCCAGGATTAAACCGTGAGCAACCATTTGAGCAATTGCCCCAATTAAGCTTAATTCATTCGCCGCCGCCGCCGCTACTAAAATATAACCCATGTGACCAATTGAACTATAGGCTACCATGCGTTTAATGTCCTGTTGGGCAATAGCGGTTAATGCTCCATATAACACACTAATTACCCCAATTGTTGCCAGGGTAGGGCTAATAACTTGCCACGCTTCAGGAAATAGTTGTAAACCAAACCGAATTAAACCATAAGCTCCTAATTTTGCTAAAATTCCTCCTAATAAAATGGTGACGGGGGCAGAAGATTCGACATAGGCATCGGGTAACCAAGTGTGCAGGGGAACTAGGGGAATTTTGATCCCAAATCCTAATAGTAAAATGGTGAGCAAAATTAACTGAGTTGTTAATTCAAAGTTCTGGGTTTGAATGGCAGAATAATCAAAACTTCCGACATCACTTAACCACGCCATGCCTAAAAATGCGGCTAGAATTAGAATCCCAGAAAGGGCTGTATAAATCAGAAATTTCATCCCCGCATAAGCGCGTTTTTCACCACCCCAGATGCTAATTAAAAGATAAATGGGGATTAATTCCAATTCATAGAATAAAACAAACAGGAGTAAATTTTGAGATAAAAAAGCACCAGCAATTGCCGCATTTACTAATAAAATCATGGCGTAATAGAGGCGAGGACGCTCCAGATTTCCGTGACTGCTGGCTATGACAATAAAGGTTAAAACTCCGCTTAACGCAATCAGGGGAAAGGATAACCCATCTATTCCTAAACTATAGGATAGTCCCAATTGGGGAATCCAAGCCAAATATTCTTGCAATTGAAAATTGGGATTAGTTAAATCAAAATCAAAGGCGAGTTTTACTGTCCAAATTAAAATCACGCCGGTTATGGCTAAGGCAACGGAACGAACTTGGGAAGCTGACAATTGTTTGGGCAAAAGTCCAATTAATAAAACTGCCAAAACTGGAAGAATAATTAAAGCACTCAACATAGGTTTAGGGTTTTAAAATCAGGGGTAATCTCAGGGATATTCAAGTTAACCAAAAATTTAGTTTCCAAACTTTATTTATCATAACTTACCAGGATTAAAAACGGTAAAAACCCAATATTTAAAGTTTGGATAAGGGAAATATAAATTATTGATTACACTCTCAGTAATTTTTGGGATGAAATTTCTATTCCCACAAAAATTTTAGGCAATTATCTTGACTTCTCCAGTCTCTAATTCATAAAAACCGCCGACGACATTTAATTTTTTATCGGTAATTAATTTAGAAATAACCGGAGAAGATTTTAAGCGTTTTATTTCCAGTTTCACATTAGCAATAACCGCTTCATCCCAAGTTTGTTTGCCTTTAATTGCAGGTTTAATTGCATCAATGATACTGCCAATTTTACCAGGTACAGCATTGCCTTCTAGCGTGGCTTTAACGGCTCCACATTTTTGATGCCCCAGAATTATGATGGTGTTAATTCCTAATTCTAAAGCTCCAAATTCAAGACTACCAATTTCTTCGGCGGTAACAACATTCCCCGCATTACGAACCACAAAAATATCGCCCAAACCTTGATCAAAAATAATCTCGGGTGCTACTCTGGAATCAGCACAGCCCAAAATAGCTGCAAAGGGTTTTTGACCTTCGGCCACTTCTTTGATGCGTTCTTGATGTTGGTTAGGATGTTTCTGTTTATGTTCCATAAACCGTTTGTTTCCTAAGATTAATCTTTCCAAAGCTACTTCCCTGGTTATTTCTTTGGGTTCACAACTAGAAGTTTCTCCGAGAGTTTTCTTTTTTTCTTGGTCTAAAAATTTCGTTGTTATTCCCGCCGTGAACAAGGCTGTTCCCACAATGCAAACACCATATTGTAATAAATGTCTACGGGTTGTATTGTAATCTTGGTTCATGTTGTTTTACCTGGTTAACGCCATGGAGTTAAAACTATCTCAAGCAAGTTTATCCCAGATTTACGGCAAAATAAGCCTGATTATAAACTTGCTGAGGGTAGCTTTAAGCCACAACTTTTACCATGCCGGTTTCTAAGTTATAGTAGCCTCCTGCTATTTTTAATTTCCCGTCTTTAATTAATTGGGAAATAACTGGAGAAGCCTGTAAACGACTAATTCCCAATTTAACATTAGCAATGGTCGATTCTTCTAAAGTTTGATTAGGTTTTATCGCCGGTTTGATGGCATCTAAAATGCTGGCAATTTGACCCGGAACTGCATTGCCCGCAATAGTAGCTTGAACCGCCCCACAACTTTGATGACCTATCACCATTAGGACTTTTGCTCCTAATACCAAGGTTCCAAATTCAAGACTACCAATTTCTTCAGGAGTGGCAATATTTCCGGCATTTCTAACGACAAATAAATCGCCAAAACCTTTATCAAAAATAATTTCCGATGGCACTCGAGAATCTGCACAACTGAGAATAGCGGCAAAGGGGGTTTGTCCTTTGGCAACTTCTTGAACTCTGGTCAGGGTTTGATTGGGACTTTTTCGTTTATTTTCGATAAACCGTCGATTTCCTTCTAAAAGTTGGTTTAACGCTTCATCGGGGGTGATATTATTTTGGGCAACCGCAGGCTGGGTTTTGAACCCACTGATTTTTGTTCCTAACCCCGCAGTTAAAGCCGCAGTTCCAGCCACTCCTGCACCAAATTTCAATAAATTCCGACGGGAAATGTTTAAGTTTTGTGGAGTTTTGTCCATGATTTTTATACCTTGAGTTGATTTGAATCTTCAGATAATTAATCCTTTGAATGGATTATAGATTAAAAGCAGAAACTCCTTTAAAATAAATTTAGGGTAAAAAATCCTAAAAGTAAGGTGACTCCCAAGATAATGGTCAAAGCATAAAATTGGGTTTGACCCGAAACATTGTATTTCAAACTTTGGCCACTAAACACAGTTGCTATGCCGACTAAATTCACAAATCCATCCACAATATAGCGGTCAATCCAATACATAGTATTAGAGATTAACCCCACGACAAAAATAATTGTGACTCGATACAGTTTTGCGGTGTAAAAATCGTAAGCAAAGAAATCTTGTAGACTTTGAGAGGGAAGTTTAACAGGTTTTTGCCAATTACTATTCCAATAAATTCCGGCACTAAGTCCCCATCCTAAAACTGTCGAGGTGATTAATAAACCTGCAACCGTTAGATTAATCGTTTCTGCTTGGGGTAATAAATTCCATTGTTTTAATAACAAGGGAGTATGTAAACAGAATCCGGCTAAAATCGTCATGGGTAATACCATTGCCCATAAAACTTCCGGGGAGCGGGTCGTCATTTGTTTGGGTTTTCCCGTAAAAATTAACCCAAATTCTCGGGTTAAACTAAAGACGGTTAAACCATTGACTAAAAACAGACATAGTGCAATAGCAGGTTGAGTATTCCAGAGGGTTTCTGCTAACTCTAATATTGTCCAAAAACCACCAAAGGGAGGAACAGCAACTAAGGAGGTCATTCCGACTAAAAAACACAATCCCGATATCGGACGCCGTGACCACAACCCGCCATATTGGGTTAAATCTTGGGTGATACTATTAACAATAATTCCCCCGGTGGTCATGACTAATAAAGCCATGGGTAAAGCATAGGTTAATAATAGAGAAAGAGCCGCTTGAGTTTGCCCAGTTCCCACCGCAATAAAGGTGATGCCCATATAGGCACTAACGGAATAGGAAAGGGCGCGTTTAATATCAATTTGAGCAATGGCAATACAACTGGCTCCTACGGAAGTTGCTAACCCAATAAATACCATGGTTGACATCACAAAGGGAGACAAGGCTAAAACGGGCTGCATTTTGACTAACACCCAAGCTCCAGAGGCAACTACCACAGAATTGCGTAAAATTGTACTGGGAAGTGGGCCTTCCATTGCTTCATCTAACCACAAATGCAGAGGAAATTGGGCGCATTTTCCTAGAGGCCCCGCTAATAATGCTAACCCTAATAGGGTGGCAACTTGGGGGTCAATTTGGGCAGTTTGTGACCATTGGGCTAATTCTGTAAAATTCCAAGTTCCCGCGAGGGGAAATAGGGCAACCACTCCCATTAATAGGAATAAATCTCCGACCCGTTTGGTTAAAAAAGCATCTCTAGCCCCGGTGACAACTAACGGTTGGTTAAACCATAATCCCACCAATAAATAGGTTCCTAAAGTAAGAATTTCTAGGATAATGTAACTGTAGAATAGGGAGTTACACAGGACTAACCCACATAACCCCGCTTCAAATAGGGCTAAGAGGGAATAGAATCGCGCCCAGCCCCAGTCCATTTCCATGTAACCGATAGCGTAAATTTGGGCGAGGAGATTTAACCCCGTAATCACTAAGGTGGCACCCACGGTGACAACAGAGATTTCTAAAGGAATCGAAAGGTTCAGGTCAACAACGCTAAACCACGGAATAATCAAGGCTTGGGGAGGCTGCCCCCAAATGGCAGTTAGGGCGAATAACCCATGGAAAAAAGCGAATAGGGTACTGATGATATTGACATAGCCAGCCGGACGGGGGCCAGTACGTCGAGTAATGGAGGGGAACCAGAGGGTAGATAACAAAGCTCCGATTAAGGGGTAGCAGGGTATCCACCAGATGGTTTTCAGAAGAAAATCAGCCATTGGTGTGACCTATTGATCAGTTTGCAGAAAGATTAAAGCGGTGTCCAACCCTATTTCTAGGGCTTTAGAGGGGGTTCAAGTCTCCTTGAGTTGCTTAAGTTATATAGATTTTTTACTGTTGAATGTAAACATACCATAGATATTAGTATATGAACACACCTACAAGCCTATCAATATAACAAATATTTCTCATATTCTAAATAATTTTTACTTATCAAAAGTTAATTTCATAGGAACTGAGTCAATAAATAATACAAAATAGTAGCTTTTGATCGGGCTATATTATAATAAGTTTTGTAGATAAAAGAATTAGATAAATAGTACCAAAATTGTAGAGAGTAGGGGAACTTTCATGGCTGCAACCCCAAAGGTTATTATTAACTCTTGAGCGTGCTTCCCATCCCTTGAAACATAATCCAAGACAGGAAAAAATCAATAATAAAAATCGATAATAGGGCGGTGACAACGGCCGTTGTTGTGGACTGACCCACACCTTTTGCCCCTCCAGTTGTCGTTAATCCCCAACTGGTTCCAATAATAGCAATAGCCGCCCCAAAAACTAAGCCTTTAATTAAGCCACTACAGACATCCCAAACTTGCAGGAAATTCCTGACTGAATCTAAAAAGACCGTTGAGGAAATATTGTACATAGTAGTAGAAATCAAGAGACCTCCCGCTAATCCCGTTACCAAACAAATAACAGTTAAAATCGGTAACATTGCACAACAAGCAATCACCCGGGGAATAACTAAATAATCTACCGGGTCAGTTTTCAACATATATAAGGCATCAATTTGTTCCGTGACCCGCATCGTGCCAATTTCGGCCGCAAAAGCCGAACACACCCGCCCCGCCACAATCACCGCAGTTAATACCGGGCTCAGTTCCCGGGCTAGGGACAGGGCCAGAACTCCCCCGACAATATTCACAGCCCCCAAAGCCACAAATTCCCGCGCCACCTGAATTGTAAACACCATCCCCACAAAACTAGCCGTGAGCAAAGCAATCATTAAGGATTCTGGGCCAACTATCACCATTTGTTCCAAAGTGTTACGACGGTGAATTTTACCCTGGAGTAAATGCACCACCACTTGACCCGCTAATAATAGGGCGGCAATAAATCGCTGTAGCCAAAGTCCAAAGCTGGAACGAGTTTTAGAATTGCTCAAGGGAATAAGAATGGGATAAAGTTCAACGGAAAACTACAAATATACAAATCTTCAACAAGATTTATAACGCATAAAGTTTAATTTTTTTGACTTTATATTTAAGATTTCTCACAGATTCGATTAAAAGGTGCGATTGCTCCTATCTTAGAAATTAATAACCTAGATTTTCCGTGTTCGCCTATCTAAGTGAGGTCAACGGAACTAACCAACAAGCTGAAGATAGCCAATCTGCTTTGGACAAATTTATGAGTATTTTGCCCCATTTTCTTCGTTCTTTGCTACTAGCAATCACCTTTAGTTTTATTGCCCCGCTATTATTGATTGCAGTAGGATTAATCACCTTTGTCCTGATGAGTCACCTCCCGGTCATCCAAAATTTGGGGGCGTTAGGGTGTAACCAAATGCTCAAATTTCTCGCCACGTTTGGTAATGGACATCCCTTGCAGGGCTGTTTAGTTATTGCCCTAACCTGTAGTTTAGTGGGCGGGTTATTCGATACTTATGCTTGTTGTCAAAACCTCCGTAGTAATTAAATTAAATACCTTAATCTTATTTATAATATTAAACTGGTTAAGTCTATAAGTCAAAAATCCCTATCGTTATGATATAATCTCATAGTTTTAGCTTATGAAAAAATTGATCAACATAATTTAAGAACAAGTCAGTATTTAAGAACAAGTCAGTGGGATGTTTTTGTTTATGTTCCATAAACCGTTGATTTCCTAATATCAACGTTTCTAAAGTAATTTCTTTATCGCCAGTTTAATTGAATATAAAACACTCAAGAGCAGTATTTATAATATAAATACTGCTCAGTGTAGAGAGATGAAATGCAGTTCAGAAACACTGAAGATTGCAGAGAAACTGGAGTAGTAAATAAAAATGAGGTCAAGCCCTCGGTCTGTTAGTGTGTCTCGGCTACATCCATCGCTGGACTTCGACCTAACACCTATAAACGGGTGTTCTGCCCGTGACCTTACCCACAAAAAGTGGTGAGAGCAATCATCTTGAGGTGGGCTTCCCACTTAGATGCTTTCAGCGGTTATCCACTCCGCACATAGCTACCCTGCGTTTACCGTTGGCACGATAACAGGTACACCAGCGGTGCGTCCTTCCCGGTCCTCTCGTACTAGGGAAGGCTCCTCTCAATGCTCTTGCGCCTGCACCGGATATGGACCGAACTGTCTCACGACGTTCTGAACCCAGCTCACGTACCGCTTTAATGGGCGAACAGCCCAACCCTTGGGACGTACTTCCGCCCCAGGTTGCGATGAGCCGACATCGAGGTGCCAAACCTCCCCGTCGATGTGAACTCTTGGGGGAGATCAGCCTGTTATCCCTAGAGTAACTTTTATCCGTTGAGCGACGGCCTTTCCACACAGTACCGTCGGATCACTAAGGCCGTGTTTCCACCCTGTTCGACTTGTAGGTCTCACAGTCAAGCTCCCTTATGCCTTTACACTCTGCGAATGATTTCCAACCATTCTGAGGGAACCTTTGCGCGCCTCCGTTACCTTTTAGGAGGCGACCGCCCCAGTCAAACTGCCCCCCTGAAACTGTCTTCAACCCGGATTCACGGGTTAGAGTTAGAATTCTAGCTCTACTAGAGTGGTATCTCACCGATGGCTCCATCATCCCCACAAGGATGACTTCAAAGCCTCCCACCTATACTGCGCAAGCAAAGCCCGAACCCAATTCCAGGATACAGTAAAGCTTCATAGGGTCTTTCTGTCCAGGTGCAGGTAGTCCGTATCTTCACAGACAATTCTATTTCGCCGAGTCTCTCTCCGAGACAGTGCCCAGATCGTTACGCCTTTCGTGCGGGTCGGAACTTACCCGACAAGGAATTTCGCTACCTTAGGACCGTTATAGTTACGGCCGCCGTTCACCGGGGCTTCAGTCATCAGCTTTAGCTTGCGCCTGACCGACTTCCTTAACCTTCCGGCACTGGGCAGGCGTCAGCCCCCATACTTCCTCTTACGAGTTGGCGGAGACCTGTGTTTTTGGTAAACAGTCGCCTGGGCCTCTTCACTGCGGCTTACTTGCGTAAGCACTCCTTCTCCCGAAGTTACGGAGCCATTTTGCCGAGTTCCTTAGAGAGAGTTATCTCGCGCCCCTGAGTTTTCTCAACCTCCCTACCTGTGTCGGTTTCGGGTACAGGCGTTGGTAAATTAACGGTTTTAGGGCTTTTCTTGGAAGCTTGATGCTCTCTACTTCCCCTTCGTAAAGGGTCGGACTCCCGCCTTAGCTCAGTCTGTTTTCGCCAGACCTCAACACCTCGTACGGTTGCACCGGTAACCATCATCCGGCTAGCACACACCTTCTCCGTTCCCCTGACCAATTTACCCACGGTACGGGACTATTCGCCCGTTGTCCATCGACTACGCTCTTCAGCCTCGCCTTAGGCCCTGACTCACCCTCCGCGGACGAGCCGTGCGGAGGAACCCTTAGGGTTTCGGGGTGTAGGATTCTCACCTACATTTTCGCTACTCAAGCCGACATTCTCACTTCTGGTTCGTCCACACCTGCTTCCGCTAGTGCTTCTCCCTACGCCAGAACGCTCCCCTACCAATACAATAAATCATATTCCACAGCTTCGGTACACCACTTAGCCCCGTTCATTTTCGGCGCAGGAACGCTTGACCAGTGAGCTATTACGCACTCTTTTAAGGTTGGCTGCTTCTAGGCAAACCTCCTGGTTGTCACGGCATTCCCACCTCCTTTCTCACTTAGTGGTGATTTGGGGACCTTAGCTGGTGGTCTGGGCTGTTTCCCTCTTGACGATGGAGCTTATCCCCCACCGTCTGACTGGTTGCTCTTCCTCTGGGTATTCAGAGTTTGTCTCGATTTGGTACCGCTCTCGCAGCCCGCACCGAAACAGTGCTTTACCCCCCAGATTTTTCCGCAACCGCTGTGCCTCAACACATTTCGGGGAGAACCAGCTAGCTCCGGGTTCGATTGGCATTTCACCCCTAACCACACCTCATCCGCCGATTTTTCAACATCGGTCGGTTCGGACCTTCAATTGGTTTTACCCAAGCTTCATCCTGGACATGGTTAGATCACCCGGGTTCGGGTCTAAAAACAATGACGACTTCGCCCTCTTCAGACTCGCTTTCGCTTGGGCTGCGACATTTTCTGTCTTAACCTGCCATTGCCTTTAACTCGCCGGCTCATGCTTCAACAGGCACGCGGTCATCCGTTAAATCGGACTCCCACTGCTTGTAAGCTGACGGTTTCAGGTTCTATTTCACTCCCCTTCCGGGGTTCTTTTCACCTTTCCCTCACGGTACTGTTTCTCTATCGGTCACACAGGAGTATTTAGCCTTACCTCGTGGTCGAGGCGGATTCACACGGACTTTCACGGGCTCCGTGCTACTCGGGATTCAGCTAGGCTCTTTGAGTTTTCGACTACAGGACTTTCACCTTCTCTGGTGCAGGTTTCATCTGCTTTGTCTAACTCTCTAAGTCCAGTGTCGCTGTCCCACTACCCCAATCGGTAAACCGACTGGTTTAGGCTGTTTCCCTTTCGCTCACCACTACTCGGGAAATCGCTTTTGCTTTCTTTTCCTCGGGCTACTAAGATGTTTCAGTTCGCCCGGTTCGCTCATGCCCACCTATTTGATTCAGTGGGCTGTTTTTGGGTTGCCCCATTCGGACACCTCCGGCTCGTCGCTCGCTTCCAGCTCCCCGGAGTTTATCGTCGGTCGCCACGTCCTTCTTCGCCTCTGTGTGCCAAGGTTTCCACCGTCAGCCCTTTCTATCTTGACCACTTTCTCTTTTTTCGAGAATTTCTGTTCTTGTTTGGTTAGTTCTCTCCACCTAGGGTTAGTTTCCTTTCCTTCGGCTGGGAGTTCTAACTACGAACTACTGCCAGTTTTTGTTTCTCTGCAATTTTCAAGGTTCTGTCTGGACTTGCTAGTCCAGCATTCTGGCTTCTTTTTTATTTACAGAAGCTAGGTGCTGAATTGTCCTAGGTTTTGAACCGGACTTCGGAGTTTGAAAGCTGTTGTTGTGTTTTTCATTCTTCTCGTAACGACCTGGGATGACTTTTGAGGGTGCTGTATTTTTGGATTGGGCACTCGACTCAAAAGTAGGTCTCCCTAAAAGGAGGTGATCCAGCCACACCTTCCGGTACGGCTACCTTGTTACGACTTCACCCCAGTCATCAACCCCGCCTTCGGCACCCTCCCCCCTTGCGGGTTAGAGTAATGACTTCGGGCGTGGCTCACTTCCATGGTGTGACGGGCGGTGTGTACAAGGCCCGGGAACGGATTCACCGCAGTATGCTGACCTGCGATTACTAGCGATTCCTCCTTCATGCAGGCGAGTTGCAGCCTGCAATCTGAACTGTGCCAGGGTTTAAGAGGTTCGCTCTCCCTCGCGGGTTGGCTGCTCTCTGTCCCTCGCATTGTAGTACGTGTGTCGCCCAGGACGTAAGGGCCATGCTGACTTGACGTCATCCTCACCTTCCTCCGGTTTGTCACCGGCAGTCTCGCTAGAGTTCCCAACTTAATGATGGCAACTAACGACGAGGGTTGCGCTCGTTGCGGGACTTAACCCAACATCTCACGACACGAGCTGACGACAGCCATGCAGCACCTGTCTTCTGGTTCCTTACGGCACTCCCACCTTTCAGCAGGATTCCAGAGATGTCAAGTCCTGGTAAGGTTCTTCGCGTTGCATCGAATTAAACCACATACTCCACCGCTTGTGCGGGCCCCCGTCAATTCCTTTGAGTTTCACACTTGCGTGCGTACTCCCCAGGCGGGAAACTTAACGCGTTAGCTTCGGCACGGCCCGGGTCGATACAGGCCACACCTAGTTTCCATCGTTTACCGCTAGGACTACTGGGGTATCTAATCCCATTCGCTCCCCTAGCTTTCGTCCCTCAGTGTCAGTTATAGCCCAGCAGAGCGCCTTCGCCACCGGTGTTCTTCCTGATCTCTACGCATTTCACCGCTACACCAGGAATTCCCTCTGCCCCTACTACACTCTAGTCTTCCAGTTTCCACTGCCTTTACGAAGTTAAGCCTCGCTCTTTAACAGCAGACTTGAATGACTACCTACGGACTCTTTACGCCCAATCATTCCGGATAACGCTTGCATCCCCCGTATTACCGCGGCTGCTGGCACGGAGTTAGCCGATGCTTTTTCCTCAGGTACCGTCATTTTGTTCTTCCCTGAGAAAAGGGGTTGACAATCCAAGAACCTTCCTCCCCCACGCGGTCTTGCTCCGTCAGGCTTTCGCCCATTGCGGAAAATTCCCCACTGCTGCCTCCCGTAGGAGTCTGGGCCGTGTCTCAGTCCCAGTGTGGCTGATCATCCTCTCAGACCAGCTACTGATCGTCGCCTTGGTAAGCCTTTACCTTACCAACTAGCTAATCAGACGCAAGCCCCTCTCTAGGCGATAAATCTTTTACCTTTCGGCTCATCCGGGTTTAGCAGTCGTTTCCAACTGTTGTCCCCGTCCTAGAGGCAGGTTCTTACGTGTTACTCACCCGTCCGCCACTAAATCCCGAAGGATTCCGTTCGACTTGCATGTGTTAAGCAGACCGCCAGCGTTCATCCTGAGCCAGGATCAAACTCTCCATTTTGAAGAATCTGTTGTTTTGGCTCTAAAACTTGTTTCTCAAAGTTTTAGAATTTCTTGCTTTCTCAGAAAGTTTGTGTTAAACTCCCTGATTAAGAATCAATTCTTTAATAACGAGATAAAGAATGTTTTAACTTGGCTTTCAAACTCTTTAGTTGTCCAGGTTCGGTGTGTCTTTTGTTTTTCGACACTTTTATAAATCTATCAGTCTTTCCCAAGGTTGTCAACCCTTTTGGGAAAAAAAGTTTTCGCCTCTTCAAATTCACCTTTTCATCCCCTTTCCAGTCCCTCTGCCTCGGGATATTGATCATTATAATGTTTGATTTTTCTGGCAGTCCCACTGGATAGACTCGAATCTTGAAATTAACCATCGCCGCCCTATCACAAGTCACAGTGATTAATCACAGGGTGGCTTTGCTGTGTTTTGGGTTGTGGCTGATTGATCAAAACAGCCCTGCCCTACCCCCCCTGATGGGTGACTCCCCGCTCCTCAAATTCTCAAAATAGAGGGAATATATATCAGGGAACAAGGAACACCGAGGCAGATTTCTACATCCCTCGTGGGGTTCTCCAAGATGTAATCGGGTTATAAAAACCTGGTCATATCAGGATTTTGTTCAATCAAGGCATCAATTTTGATAGCCATCAGGGGTCATCTCATGAAAAATATTATTGTTTTGTTAGGACTTGTTGCGTCTACAAGTTTTACGGTGTTTTCCGTGGCTTCTGCCCATGCAGTCCCGTCCAAATCTGAGGTGTATCAAACCACCCTTGATCAATGGACTACACTGAGTTACACCGGAAAAAATGAGGATGGAGAAACAGAACAGATCGATACTAAAAAATCTTAATCAATATTTAAGCTGTTTCTAACGCCAATGCACCCCGACACCAATCCGATCGCCACCTTGCTGTTTAGCCTCCTGTAGTGCTTCTTCGGCAACGGCGATCAACGGATAGGGGGGTAATTCCGGTGAAGGAATCGCTGTGGCTACCCCTAAACTCATAGTTAGGTAGAGACTGAGATCAGATTTAGGGTGAGGAATTTCCAGTTGCTGAATTTTAGCTCGGATTAGCTTGGCTACTTCTATTGCCCCAGCCCTAGCTGTATGGGGTAACAAAATTGCAAATTTTTCCCCTCTATAACGTCCCACCAAATCCGCCGGACGTTTAATACAGGCGACTAGGGTTTGGGCGATGGTTTGTAAACAGATATCTCCTTGATCAAATCCATAAAAGTCGTTATAACCTTTAAACTGATCGATGTCTCCAATAATTAAGGATAAATGTATTCTTTCCCGGGCTAAACGTTGCCATTCTCTTAATAAATATTCATCGAAGTAAGGACGATGCGCTAATTGAGTTAGGGGGTCAAGCCGACTCAAATACTTGAGTTGATCCGTTGTTGTTTGTAACTTTTGAGTCATTTTTTGAAGTTGGCTTTCGGCGAGATGACGGGCGGATGTTTCTTGTTCTAGTTGAAGTAAAGACTGGGTTAAAATTTTGTGACTTTGACGATAATACTCGATATTCTGAAGCCTAATAATAATTTCTGGAGGATAAAACGGTTTTCTGATATAGTCGCAATGCCAATCTTGTTCTACAGGAATCCTATAGCCCTGGTTAGAATATGAAATTAAGAAAAAAATAGCAATATTATGTTTATTGTCTTGAAGATATTTATAAAAATGGTTAAGATTAAACTCTTGCTCTTCAATTTCTGAACGATTCCAAAAGATAATATCAGGGCTCTTGACTTGTAAATATTCTAAAGCCAGATTGACATTTAAAGCTGTTGTCACTGGATAGCCTTGCCCACCTAGAATTGTCGATAGAATTTCTGCATTCTGATCATCAGAATCAATGATTAAACAATTAAATTTAGGAGAACTTTCAGGAGAAAAAATCATATAATTCAATCAAATTAAAACAGGATTAATTCAGATTTATTAGAAACTTAATTTTGGGTTTTATTGGATACTTTAATAGGGATTTATTTTTTAATTAATCAATTAATAGTTAACGATTAACTCTTAGACTGATAACTGTTGACAAAAACCCCCTAGGATGAAATACTACAACCTATTGAGGACATTAGACCATGACTGTTAAAATTCTATCAATAAGTAATGGTCATGGGGAAGATGCGATCGCTGTTCAGATTTTGCGCGAACTCCAAAAACAACCTCATCCCCCGGAACTCGCCGCGTTACCCCTGGTGGGACTAGGACAAGCCTATACTCAACTAGACAACGTTCCAATTAGGGGATCAGTAAAATCCCTACCGTCTGGGGGTTTTATTTATATGGATAAACACCAACTCTGGCGGGATCTACAAGGGGGGTTATTTCCCTTAATTATTCAGCAATATCAAACTATTCGCCAGTGGGTAAAACAAGGGGGAATAATTCTCGCCGTCGGAGATATTGTTCCTTTATTTTTAGCTTGGTTAAGTGGGGGAAATTATGCTTTTATCGGAACAGCAAAATCCGACTATTATCTCCGGGATGAACAGGGAAAGTTACCCTTAACCGGAATGTGGAAATGGTATAAATATTCTGATTCAATTTATTTCCCTTGGGAACGTTGGTTAATGAATAATTCTCGCTGTTTAGGCGTATTTCCTAGGGATAATATTACCACAAAAACCTTACAAAAATATTCGATTCCGGCGATTGATTTGGGCAATCCCATGATGGATAATTTGCAACCCAATATTGATAATTATACTCTTGATCAAGTCAATGCAGAAAACCAGCGATCGCTATTTATAACATTATTACCCGGATCTCGTTCTCCCGAAGTTAATCGAAATTGGGATATAATTTTACAAGGGGTGGATGCAATTATTCAAAGCTCGATCCTATCAATAGAAAATCCGACCCCTAGCTATCAAAATTTAGTGTTTTTAGCTGCGATCGCCTCTGGTTTAGACCTGCAACCCTTTTTTCAATCTCTCACGGCTTTAGGATGGCAAGAAACCCCTGATTTAAGATTACCTCATATTAACTTTCCTTGGGGTCAGGGAGAATTAATTTTTTCTCAAGAAAAAGCCAGATTAATCTTGACAAATCAGGCATTTAATGATTGTTTGGCTTTAGGGAATATTGCGATCGCTATGGCCGGAACTGCAACGGAACAATTTGTCGGGTTAGGGAAACCGGCGATCGCAATTCCGGGCGAGGGCCCACAATTTACCCGCACCTTTGCTAATAATCAACAGCGTCTATTAGGGCGGTCATTAATTATAGTAGAAAATCCGATAGAAATTCCTGAAATATTGCGATCGCTGCTTTCCAACTCCGATCAATTAAAATTAATTGCAGAAAACGGAAAACGTCGCCTCGGACAACCGGGTGCTAGTCGTCGCATTGCTGAATATTTATCAGTGCGATTTTCAAAGGGACTATAGGTATTTGAAGATTTAACTTGAAAATAACGAAGTAACAAACCCTGATTTACTTGACTTGAAAATAATGATAAAGATTAGCAACGGTTAAATCGGGTACTTCTTGCCAATTTTTAGAGGCTAATCCATTTAAACCTGTGGCGATCGCTTTATTAAAAATATAAGATTCATGCTCCCGGCGTAATTCAGGTTTAACGATAAATTTTAATTGATCTCGTAAAGCTGAATAGTGGGATTTTTGTTTTAATTCCTCATAGATTTGCATTTCTAAAGGTTTAACCGTTATGTCATTTTGCGGTAATTCCAAATTAACTACTTCTGAGGTTTCAGGTTCTAACATTGATAACTGTTCCCGTTCATCATTAGATAAGGTTTTAAACCAATTAGTATGATCTTGCCAAGATTTTAACGCTGTACAATCATGTATTTTAATTCGGGCTATTTCAGGAAAGAGAAAATCAAGTTCTTCCTGGGAACTACATTGATCAATAATATTCAGTAACCCTTGATGAATTTTATTTTGCAGTTGTTCGAGGTGTTCATTCGATGCTGTTAATTGATTTTGGGCTTGATAAGCAGTAATAATGGCTTGTTCAATCGCCCAAGTGCATTCGAGTCTGCGAAGTTGACCCGCAGCACAAACATTGTTTAATAGCTGGGGATTAGAGTAATCAGCTAAAGCATGGTATAGCATACTTAACACCCCGTTAATTTGATCGTTTCTGGCATTTGGTTCTTCAATAGTCATTGCCACTTTAAACCACTTTAAGGCTTCTGTAAATTTGCCATAAGCTGTAATTAAAATTAACCGATGTTGATTATATTTAATATCTTCTGCAACTTCATCAATTCGTCTAATAATACTATTACCTTGATTATTTAAGGCTGCTTTTAGATCAATAAATCCTCCCGTTACCGTTAATTTAAGTTGTTTGATATCTTCTCTTAACTTTAAAGTCTGATATAAATTTACAGCCGCAAGAACACCCGTTACCGCTACACCAACACCAATAACCGCAGTCGTTGATTGTAGAACTCCCAGACTCGCTTGTAACTGGTTAATTCCTTGATAGGTTTTCTGAAATCCTTGATGAACCTGATACATTTGAACTAAACCCATACCCACTTCCACGGGTGCGGTAATCGGCGCAAGGGGACTATTGTGCATTATTGTACCCATAGCGTGACCTGCAAACTGGCCCGCATTTGCTGTTCCTTTCGCCCATCTGACCATGCTTAAAGGTACTCCTGATTTGGAATAGACTAACTCATAAACACCCTTGGCTAAACCTTCTTGAATCGCGGGGGAAAATATAAATCGCATTGCCGCGGGGGAAAATACAAATCGAATTGCAGGATTGAATAAAAACATAATTTTTGACCTAACTCTTTAATTATTGTAAACTCATAATCCTCTAAAAATTAACAGACATTGCTAAAATTTTGATCAATTAATTTTTTGTTTTGCTTATTTCAGTATTTTTACGGAGAATAAAATCATTTTGATTTTAATTAATTGTATTGAAGCGTATAAACACGGATAAATAGTTTATAAATTGTTACTGACTTATTTATTGTTCCTCTAATCCTGTAAAGTAGAACTATATCCTAAATTGAGGTTTGCGGCAATGAATGAATTTTTAAATATCTTCCAGTCTATTACTTATTCAACGGTTTCTGTACTGAACAATCAAAGTGAATCTTGCGAGTTGAAACAATCCGCTACGGAGTTAAATCAGTCGATTCAATCCTGTAATCAAGAGTTAAGACAGTCCGCAGCCAGATTAAAAGAGTTAATGGAAGTTAGTTATAAAGATTTAGATCATGCTGAAGATGTCTGGAATAGTAAAGCTAGAATTATGTCTGTCCCCAAGTCTGAACTCTGGGAACAAATAGGAGAATTAACGGCTATTGATTTTAGAATTCGTGAGTTACAGAATAAATGTCAAACAGAAGTGATTCAAGAAATTAAAAATTCATGGTTAAATCAATGTGAACAGCTTAAGGAAACGTGGTTTAAAGATAGTAAAAATGGAACATTTAAAAAAGAAGTTGGTTTTTCAGATAAAGATGGATTAATTCAAGGATTAGATAAAAGAATAAAAATCACAAATACTCAGATGATGGGCATAATCAATAAAAATTTATTATTTTTAAATGATAATTTATCAAGTTTGGATATGAATTATCTTCAATCAACAGTTAATTTACTAAATTTCCAAGAACGAGTTAATATTTCAGTGAAACCAACTTCATACTCTTATCAAAAAAAATATTTAATTAATGTAAAAGGAAATTGTAGTAATCTTTTATCAGAGTGGGTAAAACCAACTCTTGGTGCGTTTTTAAATGAAGGCTTTATGGTGATTAATAGAGAAAAATTTAACATTTTTGTTAATAAAGTCAAAGAAATTATAGAAGAAAATATTGCTTCAAGATTTAATGAATGCTTTGATTTTGCTTTATCAAGTACAACAGAAATGATTAATTTTTATAATGATTTTTTAGAGAAACAAAACCGATATGAACAAGAAACCAGCGAACAACAGGAAGCCGAAAAAGATTGGATTGATCAACAACGTAAAAAATTAGATCAAGTTCAGAAACAAATTGATGTGATTTTGAGTGTCGGGTAGGGTGAGCTAGGCCCACCCTAATCCTATATTACCCTACAAATTAATGTCCAATCCCGACATATTGGAAACCTGCGGCTTCTAATTGTTTTCGGTCTAAGAAATTGCGACCATCAATCATAAATGCCGAGTGCATTTTTTTCGCCATTTTTGCATAGTCGAGGTTTTGGAATTGCGCCCAGTCGGTAATTAAAACCAACGCATCACAACCATCAGCCAACAATTCAGGATCGGTTTCAACGATAACCCCCGTTAACCCGTCACGCATTCCACTTTGGGAAATAATCGGATCATAGGCTTTAACTTTTGCGCCCAAACGGTTTAATTCTTGGATAATATCTAAAGCTGGAGCATCGCGTAAATCGTCCGTATCAGCTTTAAAAGTTAACCCCAATAATCCAACAGTTTTGCCCTTGAGAATTTTCAGAACTTGCTGTAATTTGTCAATAGCAATAGTGCGCTGACGATTATTAACTTCCACCGCCGCTTTTAATAATTTGGCATCATAATTATAGTCATCGGCGGTATGAATTAAAGCCGAAACATCTTTCGGGAAACAGGAACCTCCCCAACCAATTCCAGCTTGTAAAAACTTATTGCCAATCCGAGAATCTAAGCCAATTCCTTGAGCAACTTGTGTAACATCCGCACCGACGCGATCGCAAATATTAGCAATTTCGTTAATAAAGCTAATTTTAGTAGCTAAGAACGAATTAGCCGCATATTTAATCATCTCCGCCGAACTCAGATCCGTTAATACAATTGGAACCGGAGGTAAAGAGGGGTTATCAGAATATTTTCTCGACACCAAAGGTGCATACAATTCCTGCATCACAGAAAGTGCTTTTTTGTTGTTGCTTCCTAACACAATCCGATCAGGATTAAAGGTGTCATAAACCGCCGAACCTTCGCGTAAAAATTCCGGGTTACTGACCACATCAAATTCCGCTTCAATCGGTGTTCCTGCTAACCCTTTTTCTTTTTGTCGCTCGGAAACACCATCCAAAACAATCATCCGCACCCAGTCCCCCGAACCAATGGGTACAGTAGATTTATTCACAACTACTTTATAACCTTTAGTCAGGTTAGAACCAATCCCTCGGGCAACGGCTTCGACATAACGGGTATCGCTTTCCCCGGTGGGTAACGGCGGGGTTCCCACGGCAATAAATAACACCTCACCATGTTCCACACCCGCAGCTAAATCAGAAGAAAAATCCAGACGCCCGGACTCCATACAAGACTTCATTAATTCCGGTAATCCCGGTTCATAAATCGGAGATTGTCCCGATTTCATTAATTTAACTTTTTCTTCATTATTATCAACACAAATGACATCATGTCCGATTTGTGCTAAACAAACCCCCGTGACTAAACCCACATATCCCGTCCCAATTACACAAACACGCATAAATATATCCTCAATTTTTTGACCCAAACATTAACAATCTTGTTAACGCTGAACGATTGACCGTTAACCTAGATTTGATTCTTTTCAACTGCCGTAGATGCGTTCCCGAAAATCTTTCACTGTCAATTCTAATCCTTGATCGAGTGGGATTGTCGGTTCCCAATTCAGATAGGTTTTAGCACGAGTAATATCAGGTTGTCGCTGTTTAGGATCATCCTCCGGTAGAGGTTTAAATTGAATTTCCACATCCGGGTTAACCAGATTCTGAATTTTTTGGGCTAATTCCAAAATGGTATACTCTCCCGGATTCCCGATATTAATAGGGCCAGTCTGATCACTATTCATCAAACGGATGAATCCCTCCACCAAGTCTGACACATAACAGAAACTCCTGGTTTGGGAACCATCGCCATAAATGGTTAAAGGAATCCCTCGCAGGGCTTGTACAATCAAGTTACTAACCACACGGCCATCATTTTCCAACATTCTAGGGCCATAGGTATTAAAAATCCGTACCACCCGAATTTCTACCCCGTTTTGACGATGGTAGTCAAAGGCTAAGGTTTCCGCCACCCGCTTTCCTTCGTCGTAACAGGATCGAATTCCAATACAGTTAACGTTTCCTCGATAGTCTTCTGTTTGGGGGTGGACATCGGGATCGCCGTAGACTTCAGAGGTGGAGGCGAGGAAAAACCGGGCTTTGATCCGTTTGGCTAACCCCAACATATTCATGGTTCCTAATACATTGGTTTTGATGGTTTTAACCGGGTTGTATTGGTAGTGAACCGGAGAGGCGGGACAAGCTAAATGATAGATTTGATCGGCTTCTAACCGAATCGGTTCAGTAATATCATGACGGATTAATTCAAAATAGGGATTACCGATCCATTTCAGGATATTTTGTTTTCTCCCGGTAAAAAAGTTATCCAAACAAATCACTTCATGGCCTTGTTCCATTAAGCGATCAATCAGGTGTGAACCCAGAAAACCCGCACCACCCGTAACTAAAATTCTCATGCTTACACTCGCTTGCGAAATTGTAGAGAGTTTAACTTGGATGGACAACAATCAATTGTAGATAAGCTGAATTTACTATCGGTTGATTAAAGTTAAGACTTGGCTTTGGACACACCCCAGCTATACCCTACAACATTGATATGTTGCCGTCCGTTCCAACATCTATCCTACTCGATTTTATATTTTTAGCGACTATTTAACTCGGAATTTGCCAAGATTAGACAATATCGTGCTGTCAGTATGGGTTCTTCATAGATTCAATTGGGCTCTAATAGTTTCAATTCGTTTGCGATTAACGCCTAAATCCGATTCCCCTAAACGAGATGCAGAACGCACTTGAATTAGACTATTTTCTTGATCCAAATAAAATTCTACATCATCAACAAATCCCATTAAATCTGAGGTAAATTCAGCATAAATATAATTAGGTTCATCCGTAATGATTTTAGCATTTTCAGTATTTTTAAGCAGTTTTTCAAGCTGTTCAAAAGCTATTTCGGGAGAATCTTGATAGGTGAAAGGTTCAATTTGATGTTGGGCATCTAGGCTTTGACTGGAAACACAATTGGGAGAAGTTGGGCAGGTGGCAAATTCTCCCTGGTTAATCCCAAGGTTGGTGGGTCGATTTCCTGAAAATGAAAATACACTAGCTATGATTGGAGATACGGAAGTATTAACAGCAAAAGCTGAAGGCACTAACCCGAATAAACTGCTAACAAATATAATCGCCGTTAACAGCATAGAAAAACCGGAAATTTGACCGATAGACAAGACTGATTTTTTCATGGGAAATATTAAGAACTTAATCTATTTTAAACTTAATTTAACCGATTAAATCCTTTCGATGGATTCAAACATCGGACAGTAACCATCGGAAGTTACTTTGAAGCCATAAAGGGCTGAGGATTGATTCCAACAGCGTTGTCCGCGATAATATTGGCAGTTTCCACAACAATCAAGATCCCGGGGAATGGGGCGATCGCTACCTTGACTCAGGAACTCCCGTTGGGAAATCCCCCGCAACACTAATTCTTCCCCTTGCCATCGGGCTTCTAGTAATCCCGTATCGGCAAAACCTAACCAGCGCGGATCGGCGCTTAATCCTGGGGGCAGGGTAATATGAATTTGAGTTTCAAACTCGGCAATCTCCCCTTCATACTCAATTTCAGCCAGGGGCGGCTGGATGAAGGTTTCCCCGATGGGTAACTCGACGAGGGTTCCGGGGTTGGGGGTATGGAGTTGATAGCGGTTTCTGAGTTCTTCTAAATTGGTCAGATCCCCTAAATAGGTGGGAGATCCGTGAACAAAAATAATATGTTGGGGTCGCAGGTTATGAATCAGTTGGGTTGTCCCAGGGCCGTCACAATGTTCTGAGATGAAATAGGTTTCAACCTTGGGGATACGGGGACTAAAACCCATTTCTTCCGATTCGGGAGTCAGAATAATATCAAGGTTTTGACCGGGTTTTTGGCGCAAAAATAACATCCAGGGCAGGATGGAATTAGCCCAATAGGAATTCCAATCGGCAGATTCATCGGTGAGAACAATACAAGGAGTTTGACCGAGTTGAGATCGGTGTTCTGGAGTGAGTCGTCGGACTCTGGGGCGAATGCGGTCATCCCAAAATAGGGGCTGATGTTGGGCAAAATTCTGAACACTGGCGGGGAAATGGGGCAGGAGTTGCAGGTAAATATCGCATCCGGTGGCTATACTGGCATCGACCCAAATATCAAGATCTCGCCCGGTAAAATAATGGTGACTGCGAAGCAACATTAACAGTTCTTGTCCTAGCCCTAAAGTCGGTGTCGGTAGGAGTAGGCAATATTGGGCTTCTATCGCCCGATATAAGCGTTCTGCGAGTTGGTTTTCCAGTTGACGACGATGGGGATGGCGTCCGGTTCCATAACTGCCTTCTAGGATTAAAACGTCGGGTTTGAGTCCGCGCAACTCCCCCAGGGGTAAGCCTTCGACCAGGCGAGAATTGGAGAGAAAAAAATCTCCAGTGTAAATCAGTTTATAGTTGCGTTCGGGTGTTACATAATTGATTAAAATTACCGCCGCCCCGGGTAAATGACCCGCCGGAAATAAGGTGACGGTGAGTCCGGGTTTGAGGAGGATGGGAGAATCCCAAGGTAAGGGTTGACACAGGGGAATATGGGGATCGGGTTCCCAGTCTGGCCAGTTGAGGGGTAATAGTTGGGTTGTGACTTGACTCCCATAGATGGGAATTTCTGGAAATGCCTGATGGAAGGCGAGTAAACCTTGAGCATGATCCGCATGGGCATGGGAACACAGAACCAAGTCGGCCAAAGGTTGATCTGAAGATGCTAATAGGGGTGAAATGTCCTGAATACCACAATCGAGTAGAATGCGATGAGATCCCATCCGCATTAACAGACAGACACCTTCCCCTCCATGGCCGACGCTATAGGCTAAACATTCCGGGTCAATCACAGGAGTTTATCAACAGGATAATTTATTTTAGATTTTAGAATTATTAGGGATTTTTACTAAAAAATGTTAAAAACTGTTGCAAAGATAATTTCAGAGGAGTGATATTCACGATGTCAATTGCACAATTCCAGGAATTTTTCGATCATTGTGTGGGTGAATGGGTTACAGAACGTACCTACCATTATCTGAGTTATCGGGAAGTTGAGCGATCGCATACGGAATTTGTGATTCATCCTTTGGACAATCGGGCTAAGGCTAAAGTCTTAGAAGATAATCACCGTTTATCAAAAAACTTAGAGTTAGAAGTTCTACCCGGATATCGACTAGCATTTCAAACGGTTTCGGAAAAAGGAGATAGGGTTTCCCAAGAATTAAATATTCTTTTTGTCCCTCAAAAACTAGATTTCCCGATTATTGAAGGAGATTATCTCCGTGATAAAGCCTATGAAGAAGCAAAACCGATGGTGTCACATTTTAGCTACCATACGGAAACTAGGGAATTGTTAATGACCACCACCTACACCAGTATTGTTTCGGTAGATTCGATTACTTTAATTAATCCAAAGTTAAGAATTCGTCGGATTATTAATTATCAACGACCGATAGATAATAACCCCTTGGAAACCGTATTATTAGTCGGTTTTGGAGTTGAACAAAAACAATAATTTTTAGTTAAAAGGGAACAGGGAACAGGGAACAGGGAATGGGTAATTCGTAATTCGTAATTCGTAATTCGTAATTCGTAATTCGTAATTCGTAATTCGTAATTTAATCTATTTTAAATTCTGTTCCCCGATAACAACCTTGAAAGGTGGTAATTTCAAGTCCGGTTTTTTGTTGAAGTTGATCAACCAGGCTGGAAGAAACACCATTCCATTGATGGGGAAAATTTCCTAAACTTTGACGGGTTCCTTCTTGACTATACTCCTCAATCGGAATCCCCGAAACCCCCATAATATTTTGGTCATAATATCCATTTAAAATTATTTTTTCAATGACAACCCCGGGCTTAATATCCAGTTTCCAGGTGACGGGTTCATAGGATGATAAAGCTAATATTATGGGTTGATTCTGACGGTTAATGTTAACGGAAATTGTACCCTGAGAACGTTGATTTCCGCTATGATTAGGATCGGCTTCATAGACTCCAATTAAATGCAGTTCTTTGGGTTGGGAGGTTTTAATCACATAATGGTTAAAATCATCAGATCCTCCGACTCCACAGGTTTGATTTGCTGCTATAATAGGTTGAGTGGCTTGGGAAGCAGGAGATCGGGTTAATTGCTGTTCTACTTTAGGAATTAGGGAAGATACAGTTTTTAAACCGAAGACCGTGACTAAACCTACACCAATAGTTAGAGGAATCCATTTTAATAAATTTGAGAGTAATGTAGAATTAGTAATTTGATGGAATTGATATTTGATATTAGAAAATGACTGATTCTGAGTCTCTAAACAAGCAAGTAAATTTAAACTATCGGGTTGTTCTAATAAATTTTGAATAAGTTTCCCCTCTCCGATATAAAGGTTACGGGTTTTTCGATCTAAAAGTAATCCATATTGCTGCTCATTGTCGGGAAAATACTGTTGTAAACTAGAACTAATATTGGGATGTTGTAATAAAATTTGCCAAGATAAAGCCGAAGTTGTTCCTAAGTTTTGACCATCGGTAAAGAATGCTTGTTCAATATCCGATTCCCAATACCAAGCTACCCATCTATTGTTGGAATGATAGCCCAGGGATTTTTCTAGTTGGGGATGAACACTAATATTAAGGGGGTATATCTGTTGAGACATGGTTAAATTTAAGTTAGGTAATGGGTAATGGGTAATGGGGAAGAAAACACTTAACTGTCAGGTTTGTTGGATCAGTTTTTGTTAAACACTGTAAGTTGCGCCACTGCTATAAAATTTGAAAATCGTTGCTGTTTAAGCTATTTGCAGAAACATTAATTAATGTAGCCAATATTTCGTTAGTATTGGTGATAAAAATTAGGGTATTATTAAGTTCGGAAACGAAGGTTAATTGGGCAAAATCTAATCCTCCAGTTAACCCAATAATATCCTCACCTTGGGTAAAGTCATTGATAGTATCGCTTCCTGAATTATTAGTCAGGATAAAGCGATCGCGTCCAGACCCTCCAATTAAGGTATCATTATCCTTATCTCCATATAACCAGTCATCCCCATCATTTCCTCGCAGAATATCTGTTCCTTGACCTCCAAATAAGGTATCGGTTCCCACGTCCCCCGTGAGGTCATCACTATCTAAATTTCCAAATAATAAATCATCTCCAATGCGACCATCTAAAACATCATTATTTTGCCCTCCATACAGCGTATCATTGCCTTCATTTCCGACCACTGCATCATTACCCAGATTTCCATTTAACCAATCATTCCCTAAATTTCCCGATAAAAAATCATTTCCTGAAAGTCCTAATATTAAGTCATTTTCTACCCCTCCTAATATGGTATCATTGTTATCGGTTCCCAATAAAAATACAAAGGTATTATTATCGAGAGTAACAGTTGTGTCTGTCATAATATTTTTTAAGTTAAAATTGATTAATCATTAACCGTTGTTTTCCGGTATGGGTCTATTATACTCATACCAATGGTTAGCAATATCAACCCGACGACAGATCCAAACCTGATCATGATTTTGAATATAATCTAAAAATCGAGCCAGTGCCGCCGCCCGTCCAGGTCTACCCACTAAACGACAATGTAACCCAATACTCATCATTTTTGGTGCGGTTTCTCCTTCTGCATATAAGAAATCAAAGGCATCTTTTAAATAGGTAAAAAACTGTTCTCCACAGTTAAACCCTTGATTAGTTGCAAACCGCATATCATTATTATCGAGAGTATAGGGAATGACTAAATGGGGTTTTCCATAATCATAAATCCAATAGGGTAAATCATCGGCATAACTATCAGCATCATACAAAAATCCTCCAGCTTCTACGACTAATTTGCGGGTGTGGGGACTGGTGCGTCCGGTATACCAACCGAGGGGAGGATTTCCGGTAACTTTTGTATGAATGGCGATCGCTTTTTGTAAATGTTCCCGCTCCATTTCTTCATTAAAATATTTATAATCAATCCACCGATAACCATGACTAGCGATTTCCCAGTCCGCCTCTAACATGGCTGCAACGGCTTCTGGATTGCGTTCTAAGGCCATGGCAACCCCATAAACAGTCACGGGAATATGACGTTGGGTAAACAGCCGATAGAGCCGCCAAAATCCGGCTCTGCTGCCATATTCATAAATTGATTCCATGTTTAAATGGCGCAGTCCGTGAAAGGGTTCAGCCCCAATAATTTCTGATAAAAAAGCTTCGGAGGTTTGATCACCGTGGAGAATACAATTCTCGCCACCTTCTTCATAATTAATCACAAATTGTACCGCAATTCGGGCTTGATTCGGCCATTTCGGATCGGGGGTATAACGACCATAACCCACCATATTTCTGGGATAATGCTTTGCACTGAGCTTGTCGAAGTGTTCAGACATCCGATCAATTTCCTCCAAGCCATTCGGTTTAATTAAACTTCGGGTTCAATACCTGCTGCTCGTAATTGTGCAGCTAATCTTTCCGCCCGTTGATGTTCAATTTCTGCTAATTCAAATCCCCATAATAATAGGTTTTCGCTTTCATCCCACCACCGCAACCAATATCCGGTTCTGTTTTCTCGGGTTCCTTGCCAAACTCCTAAATATAAGTTCATTTCGAGGATAAAATAACGGCTATTAGCATTAGCGGTTTGTAACTGATATTCTCCCTTTTCATTTAAACCGTAGACTTCTAAAATGCCCTGCTGCGGTTCAAAAATTACATAATACTTGACTTGCAAAATTGTTTGATAGAAAAACCATTTCCCCGGCGGATAGGTTGATTTGATTGAATATTCTCCGCCTTCGGTATCAGACAGAAATTCTACAACTAAAAGCGGAATATCTCCTTGTAATTGCGGGGTATAACTGCGTTGAATATCGGTTCTAGGAACTCGAATTTCTGGAATAAATGCCCAGTCTGGGGCTTTAATTACTATTTTGTCATTAACCGTTGCACAAATTCCATAATTTGTTGGAGTTAAACTATTAGAGGGAAGTTTTCCCGCATTTTGCAAACTATCTGTTAAGGCGGAAGCTAATGCAGGTTGATTAATATTATCCACAGGATCATCCGGTAAAATAAAATCATCGGGAAGGGGTTCCCAAGTTATTTTTAAACTGGCGATTGAGGTTGCCATTGTTCTTGAAAAATAAGCTATATCCTAATATTTTAATTAATATTTTAATAATTGTCAAATTTTTAAGGGGATTTTCTGACCTGATAATAAACTGGGTTTATGAGTTCCTGTACGCAATTCAAACAAACCTAATAATCGGAAGGTTTGTTGTTGAGCTTTAGCTCTCTCTGGAGGGGCTAAAGCCCAACAACAATAACAACTAATGTTTAAAGCACTTTTTGGAGGGGCTAAAGCCCAATAACGAATAACAACTAATGTTTAATTTGTCGTTGCGATATCTTAAATTGAGAGGTAAATTTGAGAACCTTGGCTAGTTTTATGAACCTCAATTCTAGCTTGAAAAGATTCTTTTAAACTGGGAATATGGGTCACGGTGAGAATACAAGCAAAATCAGAAGCGATCGCATTAATTGCCGCAATTAAGCGATCGCAACCTTCAGCGTCTTGGGTTCCAAATCCCTCATCAATAATTAACATTTGTAGAGAAGTTCCCGCCCGTTGTGCTAATAATTTAGCTAGGGCTAAACGAATAGCAAAATTAATTCTAAAGGCTTCTCCCCCGGAATAGGTTTCATAAGAACGAGTTCCCCGCGCATCTGCTATTAAAATTTCTAAGGTTTCAATCATTTTAGCGGTATTTTTGGAGGATTTCCCCCCGCGCCCGCTAGTGCGTTGGGTAACAAATTGAACATGGAGTTGATTTGAAGATAATCGAGATAAAATTTGATTGGTTTCTGCTTCTAATTGGGGTAAAACATTCTCAATCATTAGGGCTTGAATCCCATTTTTACCAAAGGCTTTTGCTAATTCATCATAAACTCGATATTGACGGCGGGCGGTGTCTAATTGGGTTTTAAGTTCGATTTGTTGAGCGTTTAAATTGTCTAATTGAGTTTGTTGTTGTTGTAAACTTCCGAATTGACCTAAATGACTATCTAATTTTAGCTGTTGTTGTTGAATTAACTGCTCTAATTGTTTTAATGATTCTGTCGGGTCGGGAGTTTCTTTTAATTGCTGTTGTAAGATCTCAATTTGTCCTTGAATGGCTTGTAAATTTTTAACCCGTTCTTGGGTGATAGTTTCTAACTCTTGAAGGCGTTGTTGCAGGATGGGATATTGTTGTTTGGCTTGGTTTAATTGCTCGGTTCTAGTTAACCAAATTTGAGCTTGACGTAACTCCGCCCGGATACGATTATGCTCCTCTACATTATAACCCATTTGGCTAATTTTTTGTTCTAGGGTAATAATTTCTTGTTGTATTTCAGAATTATTTTTTTGTTCGGTTAAGGTTTGGGTTAAGGTTTGAATTTGGGTTTCTAATTCTGGTTTTTGAGTATTAATTTTCGTTAATTTATCTTGAGCATCTCGAATTTGACTATATTTAATTTCCGCCCAACGCCAGCGTTTTTCCTCATTCCTGGCTAACGCATGGCTTTGTTCGTTATAATTGAGTTGGCTTAATTTTTGTTCTAAATCCTGCAATTCCGTATATAAATCCGTTGCATAGTCACCCGTCTCTAAAATGGTTTGAACGGCTTTTTCTTCTAAAATTAATTGCTGTAATTGTTGTTCATCTTTATCTAAGGATTCTAACTGAGCTTGAATTTTTCCCCGTTGTTCTCGCAATTCTTCGTAGGGTAATAAATCTTCTTGAATTTGTCGATATTCCTCCTGTAATATTTTAAGTTCTCGATCCGCAACGACTAACTGTTCATGGATTATCCAAATTTGATTTCTGAATTCCTGTTGTTGATTTTGCTGTTTAGAAATCACTAAATTCCAGTGATGTTCGTCTAGGGGGCGATCGCATAATGGACAGGGGGGAAATTGCGATTGTAATAACGGTAATTCTTCGGTTTCGGATACTTCCGGTTCCGATTTTGATAACAGTTGAATTTTCTGATCCAGTTCCCCTAATTTTTCCTCATAATCCCGTTTAACTGTATTCAAACGGTCAATAAAACCATGGCGTTCTTGTCCTTTTTCTCTAACCCTGAGTTGATAAACTTTTTTCTTATCTAGTTCAATAATTTGATTAGCAATAGTTTGGGATTGTTGTTCTAATTGGGGGCGGTGATGGTTGAGAGTTCGTTGCAATTTTCCCACGGAGGTTTTTAATTCCTCTAACCGAGCTTGTTGACGAGATTGAGCCCGATCTAATTCCGTTTGTAGCCGTTGACGATGTTGTAAAATTGGGGTAACTTCTAATTGTAATTGATCAAACTGAGTTAAACGATTACGAGCGGTTTGTAACTGTTCTAATCCCGCTTCAATATCGGATTTTTGGCTTAAAATTTGTGAGTAATCCTGTTCCTGTTGGGTTAGGGCTTCTAAACGGGCTTGGAGTCCTTGAATTTGCTGTTGTAAGGTGTTTAGATGTTGGCGTTGTTGTTCTTGTAAGTGTTGGCGTTGTTGTTGGGAATCTTGATAGATTTTGAATTGAATTGATAGGGTTTCTTCTGTGGTTTGTAGGGTTTGAAAATTGGTATATCCGGTTTGAATTTCCGTTTCTTGTTTTAATACTGCTTCTAATTCTTGACTTTGCTGTTGAGTTGTAGTTAATTCCTGTTGTAATCTGCGATAATCTTGAGCAAAGCTTTGATGCTGTTGTTGTTGTCCTGTTAATAATTTTTCCCAAGCCTGACGGTGATGTTGTTGGGCTTGTAGCTGTTGATAGTGATCTCGGTCTTGAACTTGTTTTTCCTGAAGCTCATCAATTGTATTTTGTAGTTGAATAATATCTTGTTCCAGTTGACCTTTTTGGTCGATTTGGACTTGATTACTGGTTAAGGTTTGTTCTAGGATTTCGGCTTGGGATTTATAACTTTTGGCTAAGTCTTTGGCTTGATCAGATAAGGTATCATATTGATCTAGTTTTAATAAATTTGCCAGAATTTCTTTCCGTTCGGCGGGACGTTTAATCATGAATTCGTCCGCTTTTCCCTGACGCAAATAGGCGGAATTAGTAAAAGTATCATAATCTAGTTTTAAGTAGTCGATAATTTTCTGCTGGGTAGCAACTATTCCCTTTTCTGTGAGGGTGCGAAACTTGATTTGATCTAAATCTTCAATGTCTTGTAAAACAGTGGTTGATACTTGAAATTCTAAGGCTCCCGATTGACCACGGCGACGGTTACGAATTACCCGATATAAGTTTCCCTGACTAATAAATATAAAATCAACCTGGGTTTCTAATTCGCCCATATAGATAATATCATCCTTTGATTCTGCCCGACTCTCGCCCCAAATTGCCCAAGCCATTGCTTCTAATAAAGATGACTTTCCCGACCCGTTAGAACCGCAAATACAGGCGGTATGTAATCCACTAAAGTCTAGGGTGGCTTCTCGATAACTGAGGAAATTTTTTAGGGTCAGTTTTTGGGGAATCATAGGTTTTTAGAACGGGAAACAGGAGATTTTTTAGAGGTTGCTGTATTGTTCAATCTTATTTGAACCTAATTTGTGTTACTGGGACTACAACAAAAATATACAAGGCGTTAAACCCCGTATATTAATTCCGAATATCCTGAGCCATTAAATATATAGTCGTCCATTCCTGCTGAATTTGGCTGATTTTTAAGTTGAGGATTTTAGCAATAGTTTCTAAAGTTTCTCCGGCTTTTAATCGTTCAAGGATTTGACGTTGGTTATCGTTTAAACCTTGCCAAAATTCTTGCCATTGTTCAGAATTTAATCCTAAACGATGTTCGGATAAAGAGGTTCCTAACCAACTGGTAACTAATTCGGGATTTTGTTTTAAGGTAAAGTTTTTAATCGCATGGTAACTAACTTTTTCTCGCAGTCGATAGATTTGTTTAATGGGTAAATTTAACTTTTGAGCGATCGCTTCTTGAGATAATCCTTGTAAATAGAGTCGCAACCATTCCGCGGCCGTTGAATCTACATTTTTAATTAAATAGTCTTCAAATTCTGTTTGTACTTTTAACCTTTGGTTTTGTTGGGTTTGAAAATATTGTTCATCTTCGTATTGAATGATCGCTTGATTATCTAATAAACTAATGGTGTCTTCGGTTTCGTCTGAGAGAATTTCATCGGATAATTGCTTAATCCATTCTCCGGCGGGAACTTGGGTTAATCCTCCCCGTTGAGAACGACGTAAATAGTTGACAAATCGATAGACTAATAGGGGTTGATTCCGAATGGGACGCAGACAGTATTCTTCTACTGTTGTGAATAATAAAGCATTACTTAATTTGCGATCACTTGTACACTGAGAAATCCATTGGAGTTGTTGTTGTAAATAGCGATCGCTGTTCAACATTTCCTGTACCACTTCTTGTAAAACATCCACCACTTGGCGCTGGCGATCGCGACTCGTTGCCACCCAAAGACGAACTTTTTGGCGTAAGATCATTAAACTTCCTAATCGCTGCATTAAATTTCGATAGGCTTTTTCCGGCGGCGTATCTAAATAGCGCTGTTGCAAAATTCGATAGCGAAAGTTTAATCCTAATTTGATTCGTTCTTGTTGGTTAATAGGGAGGGAATCTAAGGTAGTAAAATGTTCTCCCAGTAACCAATTAATAATACTTTCTCGTTGATCTTGACTAGAGTTAGGATAGTCATTTTCCAGTTGGAAACGCCAGTGATTTGTCCAAGATTCTGCTAGGGTCATTTAAGGTTTTAAGGGGTCAGGAAGTTTTTAAGGGCTAAGGGTTTCACTATTTTATCCTAAATCTGGAAATCCGGTGAGCTATCTATAATTTTATCATATTTTAGGGGATAGTTTTCTTGAAGTTTATTATGAATTACTTCGACTAAATGCTGAGTTGCCATGTTTTTAAAATGATTTTTTTCAGGAATAATTTGCTCAATAATAGGGAGACTTTTTTCTCCTTTTCTGCCTAATAAAAAATAAGTATTCATCGCTCCTTTGCCTTTTACTGAAATTATCCCTCGTTTGAATATAACATATTGATCGGGTAAAAGATGGAAGGTATCTTCACTAATTTGAATCCGTCCTGCTAACCCGTGGGATTCCATTCGTGAGGCAATATTGACCGTATCTCCCCACAAATCATAGAGGAATTTTTTAATCCCAATCACTCCCGCAACGACGGGCCCACTATGGATTCCAATACGCAAACTCAATACTTGATTATGAATTTTATTAAATTCAATAATTTCCTTTTGCATATCTAAAGCCATTTCTGCGATCGCGATCGCATGATTGGAACAGGGATAGGGTAATCCGCCCACCACCATATAAGCATCACCAATAGTTTTAATTTTTTCTAAGCCATATTTTTCCGTTAATCGATCAAAAGCTGAGAATAATTCATTGAGTAAATTTACTAAAGCAATCGGACTTAAGGTAGATGAAATTTGTGTAAATCCGACAATATCGGCAAATAAAACCGTGACTTCAGAAAAATGTTCTGCGATAGTTTTTTGTTCTTTTTTTAGACGTTCTGCGATCGCTTCTGGCAGAATATTTAAAAGTAAACGTTCCGTTTGTTGTTGTTGATATTGGAGAGCAATTTCAGCCAATTTTCGTTTAATAAATTGACCGAGTTGACTGCCAATTGTGGTCATGGTTTGCATCAATTCAGGATCGGTAAAACAAATTTCTGTACCCCAAAATGTGATTACCCCTAAGACTTCTTTACCATCTTTAATCGGAAACCCAAAACCCGCGTGTAATCCCAGAATTTGGGCAATATTTTTTTGAGTCAATTGATCATTAACCATCACATCTTCGATCCAATGGGCAAAACCACTGTGCCAAATTTTACCCGGTAAACTCATATTAGAATCTAGGTTAATTTTTTGATAAAGTTCCTGAATTGCACAGAGATCAAAATCTGAGTTTATCCAGAGTTTAATACACTCTAGCTTAGGGTTAGTATAATTAACAGGAAAAGCATTAGTTTGAGTGAGTTTGTTCCCCAAAACTAAGGGTTCTTCCGAGAAATTTTCTAACATCCAAACCTCTCCTAAAACCCATCCCCAACTTTCACAAGTAGATTGTAAAATTTGTAATAAAGCCTCATGAATATTGGGGGCTTCAGACAGAATCCGAGAAATTTGATACTGGGTAAACATTCGTTGTTGAGCGCGTTTTCTGGCAGTAATATCCCGACCCACATAAATAAAGTCTAGGGAATCATCCGTATCAGTTGTTAGGGTCGATATGGAAAATTCTAGGATGATTTTACCGCCATGTTTCTTCTGACAGGTTAACTCCAAATTTTTAAATAAAAAGTCTTGTTTTTTCCGGCAAGATTCCTTTAAATATTCTTGCAAAAAAGTATCATCTTCCACAAAGGCGGAAAGGGAGTGATTAATTAAATCCGATTGACTATATTCTAATAGGGATAAAGTGGCGAGATTAATTTTTTGAATAATCCCCTGCTGATTCGTAACAATTAAAATATCCTCCATTGAGGTAATAATTCGATCAATATATTGTTGGGAATGGGAATAGGCATTTAACAGCAAACGGGATTCATTGGTTTCTTGAACTAAAGCCTGTTCTAGTTCCATTCGTTGTGTCACATCCTCAAAAAGTAACATTAATTCGGGGATATGTTCTCCTTGAATGGAAACACCTAGAAAGTAAATATTAAAATAAATTGATGTCGTTTCCTCAATTTGCCGACTCATGGCATTTAATTCAAAGTAATCTTGATGTCCTTGAATAATGGCATCAATAATATCCTCTGTTCCAATTAGTTCAGGAAAGTAATATTGTACATCTTCTCCTTGATTCAAACCTTCTGAACCTTCGATAAACCGCATTACTCCTTGAGAAAAATCTTCGATTTTTAGCTCTGAATTGATTACTAAAAAATCCATTTTTCGAGCTATTAAAAATTGTTTGAATAAATCGTTCATAATCCCTGAATTGATGATGTTTTTTCTGACCCTAGAATTAGAAAAAATGGTTAATAGATAGATGCAATTAAAACAAAAATCCGTTGATTATTAGGTGACAGATAATCGGGGATAGGCAACGGCTAACAGTTAGAAATTGAGTCATTTTTAGGATTCAGTTGATGAATGTCCCACGACTTACTGAGTAGCAATAAAAACAGAATTTCGTCCAGTTTTTTTGGCTTTATATAAAGCTTGATCAGCCTGAACAATCAGCATTTCAGGTGTCAGACTTTCAACGGGAATTAAACCTGCTACTCCAATACTAATTGTGATATAGTTGCTTACCTGTGATTTGAGATGCTGTAGTTCTAAGTCTTCAACGGCTTTCCGAACTTTTTCAGCTAGATGAACACAGCCATTAATATCCGTATTGGGTAAAATGATAGCAAATTCTTCCCCCCCATAACGAGCCACTAAATCGGTATTCCGTTGAATGACATTCTGTAAAACTTGAGCAACTTGTTGTAAGCAAACATCTCCAGCTAAATGTCCATAGTGATCATTATATTGTTTAAAATAATCAATATCTACTAAAAATAGGCAGAGGGGTATTCCTTCTCGTCTAGCGCGATTCCATTCATGCTCAAGTACCCGATCAAACTGACGACGATTTGCCAGTTTTGTCAATCCGTCCTCAATTGCTAATTGTTCTAATTCTTGATTGAGGATTTGTAATTGTTGATAAAGTTCAGCCTGTTGTAAGGCAATGGCGATTTGTAGGGCTAATTCTTCTAATAAGTTTATTTCCCCAACTTCCCAATGGCGAGGTTGCTGGCATTGATGGGCTATTAATAATCCCCAGAGTTGATTACTGGTATTAGACTGGGTTGAAACAGAAGAATCATAAATTATAATCGGGACTATTAAACTAGATTTTACTTTTAATTGAACTAAATAATCTAAATATTTAGAATTTGAAATCTTATATATATCATCAATAGCATCAATTTTACCTCCTTCAAAATAAGATAATAATAAAGAATTAAAATCTGGACTAAAAATCATGTTATCAATAGAACTAATCCAAGAGTTTGTTAAGGATTCAGCAATTATTTTTCCTTCTTCTAAAGAGTAAAATCGATAAATTAAAACTCGATCTGCTTTTAAAAAAGTCCGAACTTCATTCACGGTTGTTTCTAAAGTTTCTTGCAAACTTAAAGACTGGTGAATATGTTGTGTAATGGTTTTTAAAATCCGATCATGTTCCGCTTGTTGATGTAACTTAAATTCCACTTTTTTTTGTTCAGTCATATCCTGACCCATCCAAACGAATTCCTGGGAATCATTGGGATCAAAATTTAGGGCCGCACAGGAAAACGACGCAGGAAAATTGGTTCCTATTTTGGTCTGACAGATAACTTCAACGGGCATCAATAGATCAGAAGATAATAAAAATTGATTGACTTGGTTATAATTTTTAAGTTGATTATCCTTAAAAATAGTTAAAATAGATTGTTGGATTAATTCTGCTTCTGAATATTTTAATAAAACCGATGTAGCTTGATTGATAATTTTGATCATTCCTTGGTCATCTGTGACAATTAATATATTTGTCATAGAATTAATAATTTTATCTAAATAGATTTTAGTTTTTTCTAAAGCACTTAAGGCTAATCCATATTCCTTAGCAACTTGAGTAATTTTTTGTTCCTTTAAAATCCATTCTGTTGTATCTTCAAACACAATCAGTAGTTCTTCGGTTTCGCGAGAATCATCAGGATTTTTCAAAACATAAATATCAAAATAAATTATATGTTCCTGAGTGATTGTCCTAGAAATTCCTTTGAGTTCAAACTGATTGATTTGATTCAATAAAATTTTCTTAAAGGTTTCTTCTAATCCAATGAACTCAGGAAAAGCAATACAAACATCTTCTCCTAATTGCAATAGTTCTGGGGAATCTGCAAACCTGGCGACTCCCCAGGACGACTCTACAATAACTAACTCCAAATTAATGGTTAAATATTCAATTTTTTTCGGTGCTAAGATCTTTTTTAAAAGGTTATTCATAACTCATCCCAGAACAAAAAAAAACAAACTTAATCCTTTAACTATAGATAAATTTTTGAGATAACTCATAGAAAATTGTGTCTACATGATCTCCAGTTTTGGCGGAAGTTTGATGGCGGGACAAAATCTGATCATACTGCTTCAAATTAGGAGCTAGTTTGATTAGATGTTCAAGTTCTGTTGAGTCGATTAAATCAATTTTATTCAATGCTATCACTATACATCCTTTGGGATTGACCGAGAGAAATAAATCAATATGTTCCGGGAGTCTTTCTACGGTTTCCTGTCGGCTCACGTCCGCAACAATCACCACACCACTTGCTCCTTGTAAATAACTCGGTGCGATCGCTTTAAACTTAGTATGACCCTCAATATCCCAAATTAACAATTGTACAAATCCAGTCGTTTCTGAACTTGTTTCTGCCAAATCAACAGTTTTACGAGAAATTTTTACGCCAACGGTAGACAAATATTTATCGCTAAACTGTCTATCCACAAATCTGCGGATTAAACTGGTCTTTCCGACTCCGAAATCACCAACTAAGCAAATTTTTTTAGAAATCATGGTTTTGGGGGTTTATTCTGTTGAAACTGTAACGGTATTATCTCAAATAAAACCGTTTGACTCAACCAAAGTTCTTGATTTTGATCAACTCCCTCTGGGCGTTCAGTTTTGCCAACTGTTTCTATCCGGCGTCGATCAATTCCTAAATCCTCTAAAATATTTTGGATGGTTTGAGCCCGTTCTAAGGCTAATTTAGGGTGTTTGCGGGATTTTTCCTGTTCATGACTATAACCAATAATTCTTAATTTGAGATCGGGATATCGTTTTAAATATTGAGCCAGAGGGACAAGTTTACCTCGAATATCTTTTAAGACTAATTCCGCCGAACCAAAATTAAAATAAATTCTAGTAGGTATCGGTAGAGGTTGCACCGTTAGATTGGCCATCACTGAATCTACCCCTTCAATTTTCTTAAAAGCTTGGGTAATTTTTGGGATATCTTCAGACTGAATTACTTTTCCTATCAAATCGACTTGGGAATTTTGATAATTAGCAGAAATTGATATTCCACTAATCTGATTTACGATCATTTCCATTTGTTTAACTTCGGCAGCAACTTTGAGCGGATCGGGAGGAATTTTAACCGCAATAATTCGATTATTAATTTGAAAATTTGGAGCCGTTTGTTGGGCAATTTTTTCAACTTTATCTTTTAATCGAGCGTTGGGAACTTTCCCCTCTAATGCCAAGGTTTTATCCTGAGCTTTAACCTTTAAAGTATAAATTGATAACTCCGGTTCCGCTTCTAAAGCGGTGATTAATGTTGTTTCTAACTGACGCAAATTATGTTGTCGATATTGATAGATTCCCCAAGGAATTAGAATCAAACTCAAGACCACAGAACCCAAAATTAACAAAGTGGTTGGCTTGTGTTGATTATGCAAACGATCTACCACTCTCATTAAAGCCTCAAGCTGACTTATAACTCCTTCTGGGACGGAAGCGGGATCACCATCAAAGTCTTCAATCGGCTGACTATATTTCGTAATTAAATTTGCCATAGTTTGACGAATTTTTTTAATAAATGGTTTCGGAGGTTCTCCTTTGACCACCACCGCCAAATAACAATATCCGGCTACTTCTAGGATAATTTTACAATCCCCATATTCAATTTCATTCAGTTCGGAAACTTCCCCGGTTTGACTAATACAATCATTGACAAAACTCCGAATTGCTGTTAACATTCCAGCAACCATTTCCGCTTCCATTTGAGCTTGATCCGGTTGTTGAATTTCAGCAATAATTAAACCCGAACCTTTATGAATCAAAAACACCGCTTGTACCACAAAGTGTCTAACTTCTCTTAAAATAAGTTCCGCTTCCGATACCCCCTGAACTTTGGATTGAACTTTCCGTTGCAACCCTTGTACACTAAACGCTTGACCGACCTTTTCATTAATTTCTTGAATAGCCTCTGCTAAATAGCGGCTAATCGTACTCCCAATCACCGGATACAGTGCATCTACCATGGAATCTCGTTCTAAACTTACTTGTTCTTTAATGCTGCGTCCAATCGTCGGTGCTAAAGCTGCGGCGATTTCATTCCGATCAACTTTAATTTGTTCTCGAATGGCTGCCCCCATTTCTGGCCCCAAGGCTTGAGCAATTTCTTTAGGAGAATTTTTAATTTGTTGTCTAATGGCTTCGGGAATTAAATCAGCAATTGCCTCACTCATCGACTGTCTATCCGTTTGACCTTTGCCTTTAATTATCTGATCAATAATCGGAATAAAGGCTTGAATTAATTCTTCTTTGGACTCCGTAACTTTTAAATGCAAAAGTTGACCAATGGTGGGCAGTAAAAGTTCAATTAATTGTTCAGGATCATGAATTTGGAATTGAATTTGACTAAGTTTATCATTAATATTTTGGACTAATTCTCGAACTTCTGGTAGCTCAGAATTCAACAAATGGCTTTTAAAATTATCTAAGTCATCCCCCAAATTAGATCCAAATATTAATTCCTGTAATTGATCCAAAGGATCATTACCCCTGGGAACAGAATTGTTACTCTGAATAGTTGAAGATTGTGTGGATATAATGGGAGATTGTAATTGAGGTTTTGGGGCGAGATTTTTAGTTAAATCTTTTTCCAAATTAACGGAATCTAATTTTGAGTTAATATCGGTTTGCTCTAAGGGTAAAGGGGTACTAATATCCCCAATAATATCCTGATTTTTAGAAGTTTCTAATTTGGGTACGGGATTGCTAGAAATCCTCGGTACATCTTCTTCAATATTACTAACTGAATAATCAACATCCATCGCCCCAGAGGGCGGTTTTTCCAGTAAAGGTAGAAGTCGCAAAATCAGATCATCCTCTGATTTTGCCCTCCTCGCAGATCCGGTCTGAATCGAGGAAATCGGGTTAATAGACTCTATTTTAGAGGAAATATCATCGGCTGTTATTGCGTCAATACTGGGTTGATTTTCTAACGGTAAATCAGTAAGACTATGGGATTTTGAATGATCACTCGGTTGTTGATCTTCTGAAGTATTTAGAAAATTAAACTCAGAATAATCATCTTCTGAGTCTAAAGCAGGGACAAACTCGGCTTTATCATCATTAAAACCGTTTAAATCCATTAATAAATTCACCAACAATTCTAGGGGGTCACTCTCAACCTGATCCGATGGATTTTGTTGAGATGAACTCCCCTGTTCTTGATTGTGTGGACTTAAATTACCCTGAGAAAAGGTCATAGTTTGACCGAATTAATTATAGATGATGTTCTGGGAGGGCAAAACCCGAATTTTTTTCATCGGCTGCTTTTTTAATAGCCGGAACAAATTCAGTCCCCTTTAATCGCATCCCGACTTCAAACAGAACTTCCGCCATATCATCCCGGGAGACTTTGGCCTCTGTTAATAAAGTAAATCGACGTTCTAATTCTTCTAAGACTTGATTTTTCAGACTGCGAACTTCGTCTTGTAATTGATCACGAGTTTGTCCCAATTCTTCCCGCAAGGAATTGGTTTGACCATCTAAAGCCTCATCTAACGCCTCAATACTACTGGAAAATTTGCGATTAAGTCGATCAGTCTGTTGTCTTAAATCCGTTAACTCCTCCTGAGAATTTGAACTGAGGGTTTTAATTTTTTTGTCTAAATTCTCAACAACAGACTTGATTTCTGCGGTTAAAATAGTCTTGAGTTGTTCAACCCGATCCTGGGTATCTTCCTGTAAAACTAACAAGTCCGACTCGATCTTCTCAAACCTACTGTTATAGTCTCGCAGTTGCGATCCAAATATGATATCGCGAATTTGGTCAATATTGCCCAAACGCTCTCGCATTTCTTCTTTTGTGATTTCAGCCATTTTTACCTCCTGATCGATGCTCCTGGTACAAATGATTTGCCATGCAGGAATTATAGTTCGGTTTTGCTTGCAAGTTCGGCATTTCGCCCTAGAACTATATCAAACATTAGCCGAGATAACACTATAGCAGGGAATTAGGTATTGGCAAGATATTGCACGAAATTCGGCGAATTTCCGGCTAGAGTCGCCCCCGTTAAACCGGAGGTTTCCAAAGATATTCGGAAAGATTAATTTTACCCTGAGTGTTAAATTTGATCCCCTCGGATTCTAAGCGCGATCGCTGAAGATAGTCTGTACCTTTACGCCAGATCGAGTGAGAGATTTCTCCCTTAGCATTAATCACTCGATGCCAAGGAATATCGGTGGTTTCTAAGGGAATTTTATATAAAGCATAACCAACTAAACGAGCTTTTTGCCCCAAGTTAGCAAGTTCTGCAATCTGTCCATAGGTAGCAACTTTTCCCCTAGGAACTTGATAGACAACCTCATATATTTTATCATAAAGTGACATAAAAAACAAGATTAAATTGATCAAAAAAACATTTTTTTAAGTTATAGATAATTGGGAGGATACGACTAAATTATCCCGATGAATTACCGTATCTGCTCCCTCATAACCCAAAATTTCAGGAATTTTATCCGAATGTAAACCTTTTATTTTTTGCAATTCTCCTTGGCTATAATTAACTAATCCGCGAGCAATTTCCTGTCCGTCTAAATTACAAATTTGGACAGAATCTTGAAGATTAAATCCGCCTTCAACTTCAGTAATTCCCGCCGCTAATAGGGATTTTCCGCCTTGAGAAATTGCTCGAACTGCCCCGGCATCTAAATATATTTTTCCCATGGGAACTAATACATTTGCAATCCAATGTTTTCGAGCGTTAACGGGTCGATTTTGGGGTTCAAATTGCGTGCCAATTGCTTCCCCTTGCAGAATTCTTTCTAAATTTTGAGGGAATTTTCCCTCAGTTATTACTGTTCTCACCCCCGATCCCGTGGCAATTCTTGCCGCTTCAATCTTAGTAATCATACCTCCGGTGCCCCACCCACTGCGAGAATCTCCCGTTTTAACTTGAAATTCTTCTAGTTGTTCCATATTAGTTACTAAACTAATTGGTTGTGCGTTAGGATTTTCCCGAGGATCGGCTGAATATAATCGATCTACATCGGTTAATAAAAATAACCAATCCGCTTCCACTAAACTCGCAACTAAGGCCGAAAGCGTATCATTATCCCCAAATTTTAATTCATCTACCGCCACGGTATCATTTTCATTGACAATCGGAATTACTCCTAATTTTAAAAGTTGTTGAAAGGTATTATAAACATTCACATAACCATTGCGTTGTACTAAGTCTCCTCTAGTTAGTAAAACCTGAGCAATTGGTTGTTTTAAGGTACTAAATAAATCATCATAAACCCGCATCAAACGACCTTGACCGACGGCGGCTACCGCCTGTTTTAAAGCAATGGTGCGGGGACGTTCAGTTAATCCTAAGCGATCGCGTCCTACCCCCACCGCCCCCGAAGATACTAAAACCACTCGATAACCCTGGTTTTGCAGTCCGGTCAACGTTTCTACTAATGTGGCTAAAGTCGATAGGGCTAAATGTCCAGTCGCCGACTGGGTTAAACTCGATGTACCAATTTTAACAACAATAGTTTGAGACATAATCAGTTATCAGTTATCAGTTTTTTAGAGATTGTAGAGATATTGCCGTTAACCAAGAGATTAAGATTTTTTTTGGTAAATTACGCTATATCAGTATATCATTTATGCCAATATTATTAACTCTCAAACTATGGCAATTATTAAATCTCGCCTGCTTCTTTCCCTCTCCCTCTTAACTACCCTAATTTCGCTTTCTTTGCCTGTTAAGGCTGACTCCACCGCCGACCTAATGGTATTGTACAATTGCGGTGAATTCAAGATTGAGGTGTGGCAGAAAAAAAATTCTGGGCAACTAATCTATCGTTCTACCAGTTCCGCCGGAAACATCAACCTCACAGGAGGGAAACAAGAAAATACTGAAGGAGTGCGCGTCTATAAATTCCGCAGTGGCGATAATGAATATTGGGTATGGCAAGGAACTCTTGATAATCCCGATACGGGGACTCTGGAGGTTTATAAAAATGGTCGTCAAGTGATGCAGCGTACTTGCTCCCCAGCCTAGCGCATTCAGTCGCTCCCGGTAAAAAATCGTTTGATAATGACTTGTATGTATCTGTCTGAAGGGGTTTATTGTTCTACTGCTTAAGTTTGACAGGTTGTCTTTTGACAAACTAATCTTGAGGTTAAAAAATTAATATTGGATTGTATTCAAACCGATTTTTTTAGTGAACTAAAATTCAATGAATTGCCAATTTAATTTTAAACAAAAACAGACTATTGTGATCGGGTTTTCTCTGCTTTTGGGAACAGTTTTGAGCAGTTTAACAGGATGGGGTCTATCATCTGTTGAAGCCCATGAATCACAACAGAATACATCTTCACCCCAGCATAAAATGCTTGCGATTCCAACGGGTCAACCGATTCCCTCGGTGGATTTAGTTGTCCATCCCGATACCCGTCAAGGATGGAATTTAGAGTTAAAACTGACTAATTTTAAATTAACACCAGAAAAAGCCAATCAACCCAGCGACTGCTATCAAGAAGGACACGCTCACCTTTATATCAATGGCAAGAAAGTTACCCGAATTTATGGGAATTGGTATTATCTTGCAGAACTTCCCCCAGGACGTCATCAAGTTCGGGTTAGTTTAAATGGAAATGGTCATGAAACCTTCAGGGTTGAGAATCAAGAAATCGGGGATACAGAAATTATTGAAGTTAAGTAATCTCACTAGGGTTGAGGGTTAACAGTTAACTGCGAACCCTCAAAATCCCCTGGCTGTTTTTAGTCCGTCAGAGCAGAAGACCGACGGCGACGACGACGAATAATCGGCTCACCCGGTTGATGGTTTGTATCTGATTCTAAGTCGGAGGAATCCTCGGAGAGTGACTCATCCTGGGTTTGCGGTACAAAAAATTCTACTGTTGTTTCAGGTTCTTCTATTTCCGCCGTTTCTAATATCTCCGGTGTTTCTATTATCTCCGGTGTTTCTATTATTTCTGGTATTTCCAGTATTTCGGGTATTTCTATTTCCGGTATTGCCAGTATTTCTGGTTTTTTGGGTTCAAGAATAATCCGCTCCGAAATTGACCGTTCAGGAATTACCCGCTCAGGAATGGTTCGGTCAAGAATAATCCGCTCGGAAACTGACCGTTCAGGAATTACCCGCTCAGGAATCGGCCGCTCACCGAAACCAATCGAAAGGGGAAGATTTTCGGCTTCCTCCGAGTCTTCATCCATCAGAGTCGTGGGAGAAACGGGGGATTCCCCAGGAGAGCGAACCGTGACAATCACAGAGCGAGAATTTTTTACGGATTCATGGGATAGCATTAACGGAGAAATCCCCATCAACGCATAGACTTCCTGTTCTTCCTGTGTCATTTCCACCGAAATTACCTCGGGCGGTTCCACCATCGGTTTAATAATTTCGGACTTGGTTGGGCGACTGCGTTCACTCAGTCCACTACGGCCAGAGAACCCTTCACTAAACCCAACATCCGTCCGAGGTTCGCCATAGTTAACGGTTGGAGTCACCCGAACAGAAGCGCGGGGAGATTCCTCATCTCGCGTGATAGAATCCATATCCCGAATCCGACGGCGACGGCGACGGGCGTTACTGGCGCCAATATCCTGATAACTGGGATGGTTGAGCAGTTCTAACTCTTGAAAACCCTCAGAAGCCTCAAAATCTACAACTTCCGGTTCTTCCCGGGAAGACGGCTGTTCATAAACGGGAACCGGACGTAAACTGGGCCGTTCGGAGGTTTCACTACTACTGGGGGGCGTAATAATCCGATTAGTGGGAATAACGACCCGTTCTGGGGTTTCCGCGGGTTCGGGTTCGGGTTCTCCGGGTAACTGAACGATATGGCCTAAGCCGCCGCAGGTGCTACAGGTTTTACCAAACAACTCATAGATATTTTGGCCCTGGCGTTTGCGGGTTAATTCCACTAACCCTAATTCCGATAATTGAGCAATTTGGGGTCGGGCTTTATCGGCTTTCAGGACTTTATTAAAATGTTCCAAGACCTGTAATTGGTCTCGGCGGGAATCCATATCAATGAAGTCCACAATAATCACCCCAGCAATATTGCGTAACCGCAACTGACGGGCGATTTCGGTGGCGGCTTCGCAATTTGTCCATAACACCGTCTCCCGGGATGTGGCCGAACGGGTAAAGGAGCCAGAGTTGACATCAATTACGGTTAGGGCTTCCGTCGGTTCAATCACAATATAACCGCCCGAAGGTAAATCCACCCTCGGCCTTAGGGCCTCTCGAATGGCGGCATTAGCCCGGAAATACTCTAAAATCGGAATCCGTTCTCGGTGGTGGTCAATTAACACGCCTTGGGGAGCCTTGCCCACACTCCAACTCATCAAATGTTGTTTGACCCGCTTCACCCCGGTGCTGGTATCGACCACAATTCGGTTGACTTCGGTGCTGTACATATCCCGCAGCACCCGTTGAATAAAATCATTATCTCGATTTAACAAGGCTGGAGGCCGGGAGGATTGGGCTTCCTGTTGCACCAATTCCCATTGCTTTTGTAGACTTTCCAAATCTTCTAAAATCGCGTCCTCGGGCATATCTTCCGCTTCTGTGCGGACTAATAATCCCATGCCGGCGGGTTTAATTAGAATAGCTAAAGCCCTTAAACGGTTCCGTTCATTTTCCGAGCGAATGCGGCGGGATAAATTCACCCCTCTGCCATAGGGCATTAAGACCAAATACCGCCCGGGTAAGGAAATATTTCCGGTTAACCGGGGGCCTTTGGTTCCGGTGGGTTCCTTCATCACCTGCACCAGCACTTTTTGCTGGGGGCTTAATAGTTCGGTAATCGAACCGGAACTGCGTTTTAATCTTAATGGCCCGAGGTCGGAAACATGGATAAATCCATTCCGTTCTGGGTCTCCAATATTGACAAAGGCGGCATCAATTCCTGGTAGGACATTTTCCACGATACCCAGATAAATATCACTCACTTGGTGATTTCCGGTCGCTACCACCAGTTCTTGAATTTGATCTTCCGAAAAAACAGCAGCGATTCGTTGCTGTTCTGCGATAATAATTTGCTTTGACATTCAGTTCCCTCAAAACTTAGCAATATTGAAAGCACCTACGCTGCGTGTACCTAGCAATATTGACGTGATTAATAAATTCATTAATGCGAATTTTCGCGCCATTAGGAAGACACCAAAGACACACCAAGCCAATAGGCAAAACGTCCCCAGACCCACCCTACAACGAGGGCAAGGAAATCAGGTTTTGATCGTTTAAAATCAACGGTTAACAAAAGCTAAATTTAACATCCAAAATCCATCAAATGTAAGCCTTCAAAGGTTATGGGAAAATGAAATTATGGAGTTTATTTTGTTATCCATCTGTCTTCATTGGTGATTGGTGTCGGTGAGCCAAACTTGGGTTTCAAAGGGGTTGACTTCTTGAACTTGTTTACCAATCAAGTATCCGTATCTTGTGAAAATATCACCAGACTACAGCTTAGATCGCACATTCTAAGCTAGATGATCTCTCCCCCACTCACCTGAATACACTTGAATCTAGCCATTGAAATGTTTTTGTTTCTTTATGGTATCAAGACAGATGCCAGACAAAGTTTTTTTTGCTACTTTCTTCCGGTGTGATTTTTAGCCCTATTAAGCTTGGATGGATTTTCCAGCCGCCTTATAACAGGTGCGCCACCCGTGAATGCCATACACTGACGTTTAGTAAGTGTATAGGATTCCGGTTCAATTGGGTTGATCCTAGCGTCAGCGAACCTGCAATTTTTGATTCTGAGAACCCCAGTTGAGTACCGGGGAGATTAAGTAATATTGTCGGTTTGTAGCCTAGATCTGGACGAACCCGCCCCTATGCCACAAAACTTGGCTTAACGCATCCTATTATAACACTGGAGTAAATGCAAATTATTAGCTGAGATACAAGTTTTTTAAGATTGGGTTAAAAGCTGCTGGCGGTGAATCTGTAACAATTGGAATTCTTGGCCACTTACCTGTTCTAACATCTTGATCATCAGTTCGGGCCGTAGTTGTGTCCCATCATTCCGACAACTCCCCACATAACGCAGCCGCTGATCTTCCTCGGAAATCATTTCTAGTTCAAATAGTTGTTCTCGTAAATTGATCATGTTCTTTTTGCCTGATTTTGTGGTTTTTTCCCATAAAATTTCAGATGTGGCTTTGACTGCATTAATCCAATTTAACCATTCAGGGATAGCATTTTCTTTCCCTATCCAATTTAGGGTTAAATAATATTCTGCTTTTTCAACAGCATCTGTTAAAGACGTTAATTCTATCGGGACTTCTTGAATTTGATACAAAGGAATAGTATCAGGTAAACCCGTGGCTAATTTTTGGCGAAATTCTTCTATATTCATGGATTCTGTTAATTCAAAATCTACAATTTCACCGCTACTGGTTGCCCCTAAAGGTAAGGCAAAGGCAATGGAAATCCTCGGATTTGGACGATATCCCCCCGTAAACACTAAGGGAATTGAAGCCCGACGAATTGCCCGATCAAATAATCGGAATAAATCTAAATGTCCGACTAAAGCCATATCTCCTAATTTTCCAAACCCCACTCTTAACCTTTGAACTCGTTGGGAATTGGGAATAAATTCTCCCGCAAATTGGGGAATAGGAGGAGATTTAATCACAATATTATGACCAAAATCCGTTCCACAAACTCCACAATGAGAACAACTTTCAAAGGAACAATCGGCAACGGTCGCAGCTTCTAAAGCCAGTTTTAAATCTTCTTTGAGCCAATTTTTATCAATCCCACTGTCAATATGATCCCAGGGTAAAGGCTGATCTAATAATATCTGATAATCCTGTGGTTCCCCGTTCCCTGTTCCCTTGTTACTGAGCGAAGTCGAAGTATTCCCTGTTCCCTCTATCAAATTCCATTCCCCACTTTCCACCCGACGATATTTCCAACTCAAACCCGCTTCTTCGATCGCCTGTGTCCAAGCACCAAAGGCCCGCTCCAAACTTTCCCACCAGGAGTCCATTCCCGCCCCGAGTTCCCACGCTCGACGCACCACGGGCCCTAAACGGCGATCGCCTCGACCGACAAAATCCTCCATGGCTGAGATTCTCACATCGGTAAAGTTAACTTTTACCCCTCGCATTTGGCGAAATTCTTGTTTTAATAATTTCTGTTTGCGTTGAAATTCTGTAGTGGAAACCGAATGCCATTGAAAGGGGGTATGGGGTTTAGGTGTAAAGTTAGAAATAGTTAAATTAAAGTTTAACTTTCTGCGATCTTTAGCAGAACATTCCCGTTGTAACCAAGCAACAGTTTCGGCAATTCCTAATATATCCGCATCGGTTTCTCCGGGTAAACCAATCATAAAATAGAGTTTAATTTTCTCCCATCCCTGCTCAAAGGCGGTTTTAACTCCTTTTAATAATTCCTCATTAGTTAACCCTTTATTAATAATATCTCGCATTCTTTGGGTTCCGGCTTCTGGGGCAAAAGTTAACCCACTTTGTCGCGCTCCCCCTAGAATATTAGCAATATTTTCATCAAAGCGATCAACCCGTTGACTGGGTAAAGATAAACTGACATTATAATCTTTCAGACGGTTCTTAATTTCCATTCCCACCGAGGGTAAGGATAAATAATCGGAACAACTCAAAGATAATAAAGAAAACTCATTGTAACCCGTTTCTTTCATCCCTTTTTCAACAGCTTGAATCACATCTTCCGGTTCCACATCTCGCGCCGGACGGGTTAACATTCCCGGTTGACAAAACCGACATCCCCTGGTACAACCCCGTCTGACTTCAATGACTAACCGATCATGAACGGTTTGTACATAGGGAACAAATTTAATCGAATAGGCGGGCATTGGTGCAGCCACCCGTCTTAAAATTTTGGGGGGAACGTCAGGATGTTTGGGATGAATAGAACCATCTTCTGCCATCTGATAGAATTGGGGAACATAGACCCCGGGAATTTGGGCTAAATCGAGTAATACGGCTTTTCTATCTAAGTTATTTTTCTTACATTCTTCTAAAACTAATCCGATTTCGGGTAATAATTCTTCCCCATCTCCTAAAGCGATAAAATCAAAAAAATCCGCGTAGGGTTCGGGGTTAGAGGTGGCCGTTTGTCCCCCGGCAAAGATTAGGGGATAATGGGGTTGATCAGAATTTTGATCATCACCCCAGACTGAATAATTTTGTCGGTCTTCCCAAGTTAAGGGAATACCCGCTAAATCTAACATTTCTAAGATATTAGTTGCCCCTAATTCGTAGCTGAGGCTAAATCCTAAAATATCAAAATCGATTAAAAAATGACGGGACTCCACTGCAAAGAGAGGGGTTTTCGTCTCCCGTAATTTTTGGGAAAAGTCCGGCGCGGGCAGATAGGCGCGATCGCATAATTGCCGAGGTTGAGTATTTAAAATATTATAGAGAATCACATGGCCAAGATTGGAGACTCCCACTTCATAAACTTCAGGATAGGTTAACGACCAACGGACAACGGCGGACTCCCAAGGTTTGCGTTTCGCGCCCAACTCTTGACCCAAATAACGGGCCGGTTGATTAATTTCTGGTGTAATTAGTTTCTCTACTGCAACATTCAAGGCGAACCTCACCCCATGGATAACGACACTATTGCCAGATTATCATTAATTGTGCAACACCATGACTTTTAGTAGTGGATGGAGAACCGAAAACCGATCTAGGTAAATAGGATCTAAAAGTTAGTTAATTCGGACTATTCTGGTTTTCCCTAGGAATTGGTGTACCACTTATTCAATCGTGAATCTGGATAAAAATAGATGAGATATATTGAGTTCAATAGTAACAATTAATACCTCTAAAAATATACCTTAAGAGGGATGAAATTCCGACGAAATAAATGTTATTAAAGTTCCTAGATATTCAGTGATAAGGATCACTTTAAATAAAAGGATATGATCACAAGTAAAAATCACGACTTATCAGACAATCAAAATATGCGAGTTATCCGTACCTACTATGTCAGCAACGAATATGATTCGTAAACTGGTTGAAAAAGCTCTCTATTTTAGATGTCTGACCCCTGAAATTGAAAATGCGATTAATACAGAATTAACCCGACTGGGTTATGTTTCCGATGTCGATTATGAAGCCTTAGAATTATTAATGGAAGAAATGGATGCTGGTAGAATTCGGTTAGTTTCTAGCCATTAACGGTTTTAATCTTTAAAATTTCCAGACTCAAAAACATGAGCATAAGCTCGCCAAACTTGACCGATAAAGTCTTGGAGTTGTTGGTGAGCAGAGCCCGCATTTACCCGTTTAACTCCTGGGGAATTGACCTCTGGAGTCTCTAGTTGGGCTAAGAAAGTAATAACTTCCGTATCCAAAGCCGCCTTAAATAAGGGCGTTGGCCAAATTAAATCCGGGCTTTGGCGTAAATCAGATAAAATAAATGTTTTTGGGGTAAACCCCAAACTCGAAAAATCGTCTTCTGGATCATCAGATAACCCTTCAATTAACATCAAAGGTCTAACCCAACAGACTTCCCGAACTTCGACCACTTGAATAACTTCTGCATACAAACAACTGTTGTGATGATTTAATCCCACAATTTGACCGGGCTTAAAATTGCAGCTAGAGTCCATCACGCTTAACAGCTTATTAATTACAAGTAATTCTAATTATAAGGCTTCTTGTTGATCAATTTGGTTCAGTGCTAATTGTAAATCTTGGATCAGATGTTGAGCGTCTTTTTTAGGTGAACCTTGACAATAATCCGCAACAGATAGGGGAGAACCTATTTTTATTTTAACACTAGAACCCCGACAGGGAATGATCGGATTATAGCGTACAGAAATCGGGACAATCTTAATGCCTAAATGCTCCTGACTGGTTTCTGCTTGTATCGCTAAACGTCCCAGTCCTAATTTTAGAGGGTGAACTTGGTCATCCTGAAAAATATTTCCTTCTGGAAAAATCACTAACATTTCTCCTTGGTGTAGCAATTCTACGCCATAACGGATGGTGGAAAGAGTAGGATGTTTTTGATTAATCGCAAACCCACCCAGATGACGAATAAACCACCCCTGTAGTCCTTTCATTTCATCAACCGTAACCATAAACCGTAAGTCTCGCCTGGTGACATAGCGACCCGTGGCAAAGGGAATCATAATCGCATCCCAACGGGAACGATGGGTGGGTGCTAAAATCACCGGGCCCTGTAGGGGAAGATTTTCTTGGCCGATGACTTCCAGGGATTTAAAATAAAAGGGTAAAACCAGATGTTGTCCCAAGGGGTAAACAATGGACGCCAGCAAGGGTGAAATATCAGAATTAACCTGTGTTTCCTTGATAGATATGGACATTTTTGTAGAAGATTGATTAGAGTCAAGGATGAGCATAACGGTTTTCGCAGGTTGAATAAACCTCTTAACTGGATCTTAAACAGTTTAAAGGGTTTTATTTATTGTGATCAGGACAGTTTTTTCATTGTCTGTTTAATTGCGTTTTTGAGCAAACCAAGATTGTAATTGTTGACGACAGGGAGATTCTAATATTCCGCCTAAAACCGATAATTTATGGTAAGAACAGGGACTATCGGGAAGGTTAGCAACGGTTCGGATAGTCCCGGTTTTAGGGTCATCAGCACCATAAACTAATAACCCTAAACGAGCTTGTAATATAGCCCCAGTACACATAGGACAGGGTTCGAGAGTAACATATAAAGTACAGGTATTGAGATGCCAATTTTTTAATAGTTTTCCCGCTTGTCGTAGGGCTAAAATTTCAGCATGGGCGGTGGGGTCAAAATCTCTTTCTTTGCGGTTTTGAGCTTTGGCAATTAATTGATTATTCTGATTAATAATAATTGCTCCAACGGGGACTTCTCCGGCTTCTCCCGCTTGTTGCGCTAATTCTAAAGCCTGACTCATCCAATATTGATGGATTGAATAGTTGTTGATTTGTGGAATAGTCATTTTAGATCACCATAAAAATTAATGGATTTTATGAGATACCCTGAAGAAGATCATGCCCAGGATTTATATAAAGATCTTACGGAGAAGTTTGTTAATAGAACTCCTCCTATTATCTATTCCATAAAAGGTGCTGGTGTTCATTGGGGTTTTTATGTCAAATCTGGTTGTAAGATTTGTTCGATAGAATGCTTTGATAAGTTTGGAAGTCCTGAATATTTTATCTCCTTCGGGAAAAATTCTAAAAGAGTAGCGACTGGGCGCACATCCTCAAAACTTGATACAATTAACGCCGTGGATGACTGGATTAAAGGGGATGAACTTTCTATCCTCTACAAGAAGTTTTCATTCATTGATCGATCCAAGCGAGATGTAATCAAAATCTATAAGGAGTTAGTTACTACTGATTCTAGCTTATCTAAATTAGTAAAGATTGAGCGTTGTTTTTCAGACTATCAACTTTGGTTTAAAAGCGATGATCGAGCAGTATATATCGGTTATAATCATCAAAATAAAATTCTCGATGCCTCTTGCCGTGGGGATAATGCTCTACTATTTAAGCTCAAAACTCAAGACCGAAAGAGTTTAGCAAAACTTTTAAAGCGGTGGCTATGTGATCGCGCTTTACCCTCCCAAATCCAAACAGAATTTCCCTGGGTTGAGATGGGAAATCTTGCCGATTTTTACGAGAAAGGGAATCTATTTGAAGGCGAAGTGCTTGAAAGTTGGAACTCAATTGAAAATTTTTACGAGAGCAACCGAATATGTTTAGGGAATGAGTTAACAGACCTGATGATTAAATTTATTAAATCTATGAGACAAGAAGGTTATGATCGGTATCTTCGAGCCGGACAATCAGTATATTATTTAAACTTATCACGATCAAGAAAACATGGATATCTAGGTTCTTACATCAGTTTTTGGGGAGAATATGATAGTTTTCATGGATATAATGGGTATAAGGAAATTCAATGTTTGCGAGTTACTTATTCTGTTGAGTGTAAAACTGTTGAAGAATTTGAAGAAGATGAGATAATTTTAACCCCAAGAATTCGCAATCTTTTGCATCAGTTAGCAAAACAGCCGATTAACTAGATAGCTTTTGAAAAAGGCAAAGGACAAAATCTGACCTGCGAGCAATCGGAGGAAAATCTATACAATCGTCTTAAGGGCATAAATTCCAGATAGAATAAAAAATGCTGTCTGCAAAGTGCGATCGCTTAAGAAATGTCTACCGAAACCCCCTGTCCCTTTTCTGCTGAAGAAATTGCCTCTGAAGGCATCAAACCCCAAGAATATGAAGAAATTGTCCGACGCTTAGGACGACACCCCAATAAAGCAGAATTGGGGATGTTTGGTGTGATGTGGAGCGAACACTGTTGTTATAAAAATTCCCGCCCTCTGCTCAAACAATTTCCCACCACCGGAGAACGGATTTTAGTTGGCCCCGGAGAAAATGCCGGAGTCGTGGACTTCGGGGAGGGGCTGCATATTGCCTTTAAAATCGAATCCCATAATCATCCTTCAGCTATTGAACCCTTCCAAGGCGCTGCAACGGGAGTGGGGGGAATTCTAAGGGATATCTTTACCATGGGGGCCCGTCCAATTGCGGCGTTAAATTCTTTGCGGTTTGGTTCCTTAGAAGATTCCAGAAATAGACAAATATTTAAAGGGGTGGTTTCTGGTATTAGTCATTATGGTAATTGTTTCGGGGTTCCCACGGTTGGGGGAGAGGTTTATTTTGATCCGGCTTATAACGGAAACCCCCTAGTTAATGCGATGGCAATTGGGTTAATGGAGACCCCAGAAATTGTTAAATCTGGTGCTTCAGGCATTGGAAATCCGGTACTATATGTAGGTTCAACAACGGGACGGGATGGCATGGGGGGCGCGAGTTTCGCCAGTGCCGAATTAAGCGAAGAATCGATCCAAGATCGTCCGGCGGTACAAGTCGGAGATCCGTTTTTAGAAAAGTCTTTAGTTGAAGCCTGTTTAGAAGCCTTTAAAACTGGAGCCGTGGTTGCAGCCCAAGATATGGGAGCGGCAGGAATTACCTGCTCAACATCAGAAATGGCGGCAAAAGGTGGGGTAGGAATTGAGCTAGATTTAGACTTAATTCCGGTACGAGAAACGGGAATGGTTGCCTATGAATATCTGTTATCGGAATCCCAAGAACGGATGTTATTTGTCGCTCAAAAAGGGCGAGAACAGGAGTTAATTGATATTTTCCATCGTTGGGGATTACAGGCCGTTGTGGCGGGAACTGTAATTGCTGAACCCATTGTCAGAATTTTATTTAAAGGGGAAATTGCCGCGGAAATTCCGGCCGATGCCTTAGCAGAAAATACGCCTTTATATCCGCGAGAAATCTTATCAGAACCCCCAGAATATGTTCAAATTGCTTGGCAATGGAAGCCGGAAAATTTACCGGAATCTACAGTTTCAGGAATTGAAATTAAGGGGGAATTTCAATCGTGGAATCAGGTATTATTAACCCTATTAGATACCCCTTCTATTGCTTCTAAACGCTGGGTTTATCGTCAATATGATCATCAAGTTCAAAATAACACCGTTTTAGTTCCCGGGGGTGGAGATGCCGCCGTCATTCGCCTACGTCCCCTAGAACCCCGATTCACCAAAAATGGGCAAGCAATAGAAAATATATCCCCCCCTGCCTCCCCTGCCTCCCCTACCCCCCCTGCCTCCCCTGCTCAAACAAGGGGACTGGCCGCAACAGTAGACTGTAACTCTCGGTATGTATATCTTGACCCCTACGAAGGAGCGAAGGCAACGGTAGCAGAAGCCGCCCGGAATTTAAGTTGTGTAGGGGCCGAACCGATTGCGGTGACGGATAACCTGAATTTTGGCAGTCCTGAAAAACCGATTGGTTATTGGCAATTGGCTGAATCTTGTCGGGGGATTTCCGATGGCTGTAAGGCGTTTAATACTCCGGTGACGGGGGGAAATGTGTCTTTATATAATGAAACCCTGGATGCCCAGGGGAACCCACAATCGATTTATCCGACCCCGGTGGTGGGTATGGTGGGGTTAATTACGGATTTAACTAAAGTTTGTGGCCAAGGTTGGCGGGGTTCGGGGGATTTAATCTATCTTTTGGGGGATGACAAAACCCTACCCACCTTGGGCGCGTCCGAATATCTGGCGGTGTTGCATGGAACAATTGCGGGTAAGCCTCCGAGGGTGGATTTTGACTTAGAAGAAAAGGTACAAGCTGCCTGTCGGGAAGGAATTCGTCAAGGGTGGATTAAATCGGCCCATGATTGTGCAGAAGGAGGGTTAGCGGTGGCGCTGGCTGAATCTTGTCTGAGTGGGAAAAAAGGATCAACGGTTAAGCTGGATTTAAGTTCTACTGCTGCTGTCCGTTGGGATGAAGTTCTCTTTGCGGAAGGTGGAGGACGAATTCTGGTTTCTGTGCCTCCTGAATATCAGTCGGTTTGGGAAGAATTTTTACACCAAAAGTTAGGGCAAGAAAACGATATTTGGCAAAACTTGGGTGTTGTGGGTTCGGGGTCTGAACCTTTAAGAATTTTAGCGTCTGATGATCAGGGTTTAATTGAGGTGAATCTTGAAGAAATGGGCGATCGCTATTTTAATGGGATTGAACGCCGATTGAACGCCGATTGAATAGCCAAGCGTAATTTAACCACAAAGACACCCAGACAGAAGGAAGACTTAAGAGGTGAGTTTTATTGCGATTTCAGGTAAAAGGGGATAAGATTAAGAGAATATTAACTTTTAAATCAATCCCACCATCTGACTTTGCCAATCAGGAGCAAAACCTTAAAATGATTCCAAACGATTCCCTTGATACCCAGTCTGCCCAGGTTGATCCCGACCGACCTGATAAACCAGAAGAAGCCTGTGGCGTCTTTGGGGTGTATGCTCCAGGGGAGGATGTGGCCAAACTTACTTATTTTGGTCTGTACGCGCTGCAACATCGGGGCCAAGAATCCGCCGGAATCGCTACTTTTGATGGCGAAACGGTGCATTTGCACAAAGAGATGGGATTAGTTTCCCAAGTCTTTAATGAAACTATTTTAAATGGGTTGACCGGGAATCTGGCTGTCGGTCATACCCGCTATTCTACGACTGGATCGAGTCGGGTGGTGAATGCTCAACCGGCGGTGGTTTCAACCCGTCTAGGTTCCCTGGCTTTAGCACATAATGGCAATTTAGTCAATACCGGAGAATTGCGTGAGGAATTAACCCGGCGGGAATGTGATTTTCTGACCACCACGGATAGCGAAATGATTGCTTTAGCGATCGCTTCGGAAGTGAATAATGGCAAAGACTGGTTAGAAGGGGCGTTAAGTGCTTTTATCCAGTGCCAAGGAGCCTATAGTTTAGTGATTGGCACTCCTAAAGGGATGATGGGAGTCCGTGACCCGAATGGGATACGGCCGTTAGTAATTGGAATTTTACCTACGAGTCCCCAACGGTATGTTTTAGCCTCGGAAACCTGTGGATTAGATATTATTGGGGCCGAATATCTGCGGGATGTGGAACCGGGGGAATTAGTTTGGATTACAGAAGAAGGAATGTCTTCTTTCCACTGGAGTCAGAAACCCGCCCGGAAATTATGTGTATTTGAGATGATTTATTTTGCCCGTCCTGATAGTGTGATGTGTGGCGAAAGTCTCTATAGTTATCGTTTGGAAATCGGCCGAATTTTAGCTAGAGAATCCTTTATTGATGCGGATATTGTGATCGGTGTTCCCGATTCTGGAATTCCGGCGGCGATTGGATTTTCTCAGGAATCTGGAATTGATTTTGCTGAGGGATTAATTAAAAACCGTTATGTGGGCCGGACGTTTATTCAACCGACCCAAAGTATGCGGGAGTCGGGGATTCGGATGAAGTTAAACCCGTTAAGAGATGTCTTGGAAGGCAAACGGGTGATTATGGTGGATGATTCGATTGTCCGAGGAACGACCAGTCGCAAAATTGTCAAGGCGCTGCGGGATGCGGGTGCTAAGGAAGTTCACATGAGAATTTCTTCTCCTCCTGTAACCCATCCTTGTTTTTATGGGATTGATACCGATAGTCAGGAACAATTGATTGCGGCAACCAAATCTGTTGAAGAAATTCGTCAACAAATTGGGGTGGATACTTTAGCTTATTTGAGTTGGGAAGGAATGTTAATCGCCACCCGGGAAGATACTACTACTTTCTGTTCGGCGTGTTTTACTGGGAATTATCCGATTGATATTCCTGAAAAGGTAAAACGCTCTAAATTGATTCTGGAGAAATCAGTAACGGTTTAACTTCCCAAAGAAACCGGGCTTCTGAGTCAGAAATCCGGTTTCTATTTTTATTTAACCACAGAGACGCAAAGACACAAAGAAGTTTTAAAAACGTTCTCTTACTTTTTGTCAGCATGAATATAATCTACAAAATAAAATTTAGGTTCTAAATAATATTTTAAGACTCCATAAATGCCTAGTCCAAAAATGGCGATCGCAATCAAAGGAACCCCCCATTGTAATCGAATACGATCGGACATTAACGCTACCCCGGAAACCGTTAATATAAAATAAATTAATAAACCCAACTGTAACTTTTTAATATTGTTTAAGGCGTTGCTACAGCTACTACAATTTTGGGTATGTTGATGGTAGATATCTAGTAATTGTTTACGGTTATCATTAAACGGAAAATAATCGGGGACTGGTATATTCAGTTGTTGCCAAGGTAATTGTCCGTCACAATAACGATCAAACCATTTGCGAAATTCAATAATTAAACGATCAGCACCCGTGGGCATTTTATAAGCCGTTTTCCAGGTTTCTTTGATTTGCTTTTCTTGTAAAAATCGTTCTTGGTGATGGAGTAAAACCATATCGCTATCAATCACTAAATTTCGCAACATAATATGTTCCCACCATCGAGGGGTAATTTTAACTAAGGTTTTAGCAAAGTTTTGAGGAAACAAAGCAATTAATCTTGATTTTCCGGGTAATGTAGGAATACAATACACCACAATCCCAAATTTTTTCCCCGATGGAAAGACAATTTCATAGTCTATATAACAAGGGGGTTGAAATATAATTTTATGAATATGAATGGGTGTTTTTGCTTCAATTAAATTCAAGGTTGAATGGACAATTTCGAGGGGAATTGATCTCGCGTTTTCTCGTCTTCCTTGTAAACCATGATGGGCAATGGGAACATGACTCGGATCTAAAACATTTTCCACTAAAGTTTGCCAATCATATTCTAATTCTCGAGCATAGGAAGTCCAAATAAATCCTTTTTCTGAATCCAGTTGAGGGGATAAAGGTAAGGGAGTTTGGGCTGCTAATTCAGAGGATAAGGGATCAGCCCAAAACCATAATAAATCCTGTTCTTCTCGGGTAGGAAACACTTGAACACAAAATTTATCTTTAACTAATTCTGGGTTTTCTGCTTGGGGAATACGACTACAAATCCCTTGAGCATCAAATTCCCAACCGTGATAACTACACATTAAATTTCCCGTTTTTTCATCAATTCTACCTTCACTTAAAGAGGCTAAACGATGGGGACATTGATCTAAAAATACTTGATAGTGTTGCTGTTGTTTGGGTTTCCAAATGACTAACCGAATTCCTAATACGGTTACAGATTTTGGTCGGTTGGGGTCAATATCCGCAAGAATTGATAGGGGATACCATTGTTGAAAAAAGTTGAATTGTGTTTGTGTCATGTTGTTGCCTCTAAATATTTTACTAATACAGGACTTACGCACAAGACCAAAGAAACCGGGTTTCTGGCCCTGATTTTGCGGATGAAATCAAGATTTCTCGTTCAGAAACCCGGTTTCTGCGTAAGTCCTATAATATATAACAAAGAAAACCGAAATAGGATGAAACCTAAGCTACAATTCACTTAATTCGGCGAATAATGTAGATAAAACTTGATTAGAAACTAAGAAACCATCGGGATCTGTTAATCGCATAAACCCTTGATTTAAGTCAGGTTGAAGGATTTTATCAATTGGGTGTTTGTGGATATCTAAAAATCGAACTAATCCTTGCTGATGAAAAGGAGTTAATATTGTTAATATTTGGGCGAGGGTTTCGGCTCCAAATTGTTGGGATAGATATTCTAAATTAATTCCTTCTGCTAACCGGAATCCTAACATTAATGTTTCTAATAATTTTTCTTGAGTTGTATCAACAAATTCGGCAATATTATAGGAATAATTACCATTAACCCAAGCATAATATTCTTGTCGTTTTCGAGGTCGAGTTAGGCGATAACCCTGAAGATAACTTGCCGCCCCCATACCAAAACCATAATAGGGTTGTTTTTTCCAATAGACTAAATTATGTTGACATTGAAATCCGGGTTTGGCATAGTTAGAAATTTCGTAATGTTCATAACCAGCTTGTGTTAAAAGTTGTTGAGCTAAACGATACATTTGGGCGGTGGCTTCTTCCGTGGGTAAGGGAAATTCCCCCGGAGTATAATATCGAGAAAAGGGGGTTTTATCTTCAACAATTAAGTCATAAATTGATATATGATTCGGGTTGATTTTTAATAGGGTTTTTAAAGAATATTCCCAATCTTCTAAGGTTTGTTCGGGCAAACCCGAAATTAAATCTAAACTCCAGTTTTTAATCCCAGTTTTTTCAATAATATTAATAGCCGAAAAAATTTCATTAACCGTATGCGATCGCCCGGCTAATTGTAATAGTTTATCCTGAAATACTTGTACCCCTAAACTAATTCGATTTACCCCTAAATCTAAGAAACCTTGTAATTTTTCTTGATCAAACGTTCCGGGGTCTACTTCCATTGAAATTTCTGCATCCGTGGCAATGCCTAATTTTTTATCCACTAAATGTAAAATTTCTCCTAACTGATTAACCGATAATAAGGAAGGAGTCCCCCCGCCAAAGAAAACAGTTTTCAAAGGAGAAATATTAGAAGAAACCGATTCTTGGGCAATTTCTTGACATAATATTTTTACATAGTCTTGAATCATGGTGGAATTATCCCCATGTTTGCGATCGCCCACCACCGACACAGCAAAATCACAGTAAAAACAACGGCGACGACAAAACGGAATATGTAAATAGGCGGAGGTTGGCGATTCTAAAGAGGCAAAAGAGGATTCAGAGTTAGTAACAATCGAGGAATCATTCATCTTATTTAAGATTGGTGTATAGCAAATTCTAAAGTTTTTCTGAAGGAGTGGGGGAGTTTCTTTATCTAAATTTTGCCTATAATTAACAGTCTGCGGTGGTTATAGACAATACAGGAGTCGCGTGAATAAGTGTGGTCGGTTTTCCCTAACGGTCGAATCCCAATTAGGCTTCCCACAGAAGATATAATGGTACACAAACTCACGGATATCCTTAACGGGATTTCCAAACCACTTCCATCGGCTTAAAATCATGCTAGATGCAATCATTATTATTTTATTCATAATAGCTGGTGCTGGGACGGGCTTCTACGGCATTGAATTGCTGCCGAAACCCGTACTCGATCAAGTCACAAATATCGAAGGACTGCGATCGGTTACGGGTGCATTTACCGCTTTAATCGGAGGCGTAATAGGTTTAGTGGTGCAAACCACCTATCGCCGCTTAGAAGAACAAGTGCGCCAGATGCCTCTTGATGTATTGATAACTCGTGCTATTGGTTTGGTGATTGGATTATTAGTCGCCAATTTAATGTTAGCACCGTTATTTTTACTGCCTATTCCCCGGGAATTTGGGTTTATCAAACCCCTGTTTGCGCTCTTATGTAGTGCCATGTTTGGATTTACGGGCGTTAATTTAGCAGATACCCACGGACGGGCATTCTTGAGAATTATTAATCCCAGTAGTTTAGACTCAATGTTGTTGGCAGAAGGAACTCTAAAACCTGCCTATACCAAAGTAATTGATACCAGTTGTATTATTGATGGTCGGATTGAAAGTTTGTTAGAAACAGGGTTTATTGAAGGTCAAATTTTAGTCCCCCAGTTTATTTTACAGGAGTTACAATTAGTTGCCGATGCGGCTAACGATCAAAAGCGGGTGCGAGGGCGGCGAGGATTGGATATTTTAAATCGCCTGCGGGAAGAATATCCGGATCAGATTTCGATTCATCCTATTGATTACGAAGAAGCGCAAACCGTGGATGCTAAATTAGTCCGATTTGCTCAAGAAATCAATGGAACCCTATTAACCAATGATTATAATTTATCTAAAGTGGCAACGGTACAACAAGTTCCAGTTTTGAATATTAATGATTTGGTGCAAGCCATTCGTCCCTCCTATTTACCTGGGGATATTATTGATTTGAAAATTCGGAAGGAAGGAAAAGAACCCTCTCAGGGGATTGGTTATTTAGATGATGGCACAATGGTGGTGGTGGAAGCCGGGAGCGAATATGTGGGAGATCAGGTGCGAGTGATTGTCACCAGTTCCCTGCAAACTTCCGCAGGTCGGATGATTTTTGCCCGTCCTGAACATTCGGTTGTGGCGTGAATAGAATAGGACTTACAAACCTCCCACAAAGCCTAAAAATATTAGGATGGAAAATTTACTCACGCCAATCCTTTTATTAACTCTAAGTTTGGTTTTTTTTTGTACGGGAGTAATTAGCGTTGTCACGGGTTGTACTTCCTTAATTACTGTTCCCGTGATGTTACAAATGGGGATAGAACCGGATATTGCGATCGCGACAAATATGTTGGCGTTAACCTTTTTGAGTTTGGGGGGAACTATTCCTTTTATTAGGGCTAGAAAACTCAATATTCAAGGTTTACCCAGTTTAATTCTTTTAACAATATTCGGTTCAATTTTAGGGGCTTTTTTGGTTTTTACGATTTCCAAAAATACCCTTTCTTTGTTGATTTCTGTGTTTATGGTCGCGATCGCAATTTTTGTATTTTTAAACCCTCAAACCGGAGTTAAACCCCAGACCAAACCCCCCTCAAATTTATCAAAAACTTTAGGATATTTAGTCACTTTTTTATTAGGAATTTACGGCGGTTTTTTTAGTGGGGGTTATGTGACCCTACTAACGGCGAGTTATGTGATGCTATTTCATCAAACCTTCCTAGAAGCTGTTGCTATTACCAAAGTTATTAATCTGTTTTCCTCCCTAGTGGCTAGTCTAATTTTTATCTTTTATGGACTGGTTAATTATCAATTGGGAATTATGCTCAGTTTGGCCATGTTTTTCGGGGGAATATTAGGCGCAAAAATTGCTCTTAATCTGAGTAATATTTGGATCAAACGATTGTTTATGTTAGCGGTTTTAGGATTAGGGATTAAAACCTTTTTATCGGTTTTATAAAAACTAATTCTGCGGGATATTTTTCCGAGCTAGAAAGTCCCGTAACTGGATTAAACTCAGGGTTTGACCTAAATTCAAAGGGAGTATAGAAATTCCTTCTAAACGAGATTGTACCCAACCTTCTCCCCAATACCACTCATGAAACCCATCAATTCCATGACTTAATAAGAGTCTTAAACAATTAGGTTGGCTGACATCAACATAATGTTCAATTTTAACGGGGCCAAGGGAACTGGTAAAGGTTAATCCGGGTTGAAATCGTTCGGGAAGTCCGGGGTTAAACTGTTGCGGCCATAACCATTTTTGCAACTGACTCGGACGTAATAAACTGTCTCGAATATCAGCTTCTTTGGCATTGACTTCAATACGGAGACTACTGTGTTGGAACGTACCGAGCATAATAATTTTACAGGTTTTAATAACTGTTAATTTTTTGATTATAACATTTGGGAAAGGAATTACTGATTAACTCCTAACACCCGATCCCAGAAAAAATTAAAATAGGAGCAGGTACAAATTGTTAAAAACTGTAAACATGGCAGATCAACTGATTCGGGCAACGGCGGCAGAGGGCGGTATTCGGGCTGTGGGAGTGATTACCACCCGTCTGACGGAAGAAGCCAGACAACGACACAAACTATCTTATGTGGCAACCGCAGCCCTGGGGCGCACCATGGCCGCCGGGTTGCTCTTAGCATCGAGTATGAAACTGGCCACATCCCGGGTCAATATCCGCATCAAGGGCGATGGGCCATTGGATGGGGTCTTGGTGGATGCGGGATTAAATGGGACTGTCCGGGGTTATGTGGGCAACCCGGAGGTGGAATTGCCCCCCAATTCCCTAGGCAAATTGGATGTCGGTGGGGCAGTGGGCCAGAATGGTTATGTGCGGGTCGTGCGAGATGTCGGTTATGGCTATCCCTATACCAGTACGGTTGAATTAGTTTCCGGTGAAATTGGGGATGATATTACCCACTATTTAGCCCATTCTGAACAGACTCCTTCGGCTTTAATTTTAGGGGTATTTGTGGATAAACAAGGAGTACAGGTAGCCGGGGGTTTATTATTACAAGTTCTACCCAAAGCGGCAACGGATGAAGAATTAATTGCTAAGTTAGAATCCCGTGTAGCGAGTTTATCTGGGTTTACTCCTTTATTAAGAGCCCATAAAACCTTACCGGATATTTTACAAGAATTATTAGGAGATATTGGGTTAGTAATTTTACCCGAATCTCAATTAGTTCGGTTTGATTGTAGTTGTTCTTTTGAACGGGTATTAGGGGCGTTAAAAATGTTCGGGACGGAAGAACTTCAAGATATGATTGAAAAAGATAATGGGGCGGAAGCAAAATGTGAGTTTTGTGGGGAAATGTATCAGGCAAATTCCGATCATCTCCACCAACTGATTCAAGATTTACAGATTAAGCCCGAACCCCCAGAAGTCCGAAAAAATTCAATTTTATTTTAAGGGGTCAGGACTTACAGAGGTTGACCGAGAAACCGGGTTTTTTAGATATAAGTATTTTCGTAAAAAGCCCGGTTTCTTTGGTTGGGTGCGTAAGTCCTATATCATTTAATACGGCGGACTTCTGGCTGCGATTGAGTTAAATAATCTCGAACAAAATTAGACCCATAACTTAATAGATCTAAATTCAAAACATTCTCAATATTCCATAGAATTAAATTATTATCTTCACCAACCGATGCTACAAATTTGCCATCGGGACTATAGGCCAAACCCCTCAGTGCCGCACTATGTCCCCGTAGGGTGGTGAGTTCTTTTCCTTCTACTGTCCATAACTTCACCGTATTGTCCACACTTCCCGATGCCAACCTATCCCCCCGAGGACTAAACGCCACCCCCCACACTGCCGCCGTGTGACCCTCTAGGGTTCTTAATAAGGTTCCGTCCCGTTTCCAAAGTTTAATTGTATTGTCGGCACTTCCCGACGCCAACATTTCACCGTCAGGACTCCAAGCCACCCGCCACACGGCCGTTTCATGACCTTTGAAAGTTCTCAGTAAAGTACCGTCTGCTGCCCAGAGTTTAACGGTTCCATCGGCACTTGCAGAAGCCAACCACCGACCATCGGGACTAAAAACCACCTGCCACACCGTCGCCTGATGTCCGGTTAGGGTTTTCCGTAAAGTCCCCTCGCGGTTCCAGACTTTAATGGTATTATCCTCCCCTCCCGAAGCAATGATCTGAGCGTTGGGACTTAACGCCACGGCCCAGACTAAAGCCGTATGACCGATTAAGGTCTTAACTAAGGTTCCGTCCCGTTTCCACAACGTCACCGTATTATGATTACTCGCAGCCACAATCCAGTTCTGATCCTGGCTCAAATCAACAGCGACTGAACCCCGATGCTCACTTTGCAGTGTTTTCAATAACTGACCTTGACGGTTCCAGAGTTTTACCCAACCGTCCACCGTCCCCGTTACAATGGTCTGACCATCCTGACTAATATCAACACCCCAAACCCCTCCCTGATAAGGATTAATCACTGTTCGGAAGGGATTTTGACTTTGCCACAGTCGCACACTATTTTCTGCCCCCGCCGAGGCAATAAACTGACCATCGGCACTCCAATCCAAGCCCCAAATGACGCCGAGATGTCCTTTTAGGGTATGGAGAGGTGTGCCGTCCCGACCCCATAACTTAATGGTTTTGTCCACACTCCCGGAGGCGAGGGTCTGACCATCGGGACTCCAAGCCACACCATAAACAGCAGCACTATGACCTTCTAGGGTTCTCAGTAAAGTACCATCAAGTTTCCACAATTTAACGGTTTTGTCACCACTAGCTGATGCCAGGGTTTGACTATCGGGACTAAAGGCGACCGACACCACTAACCCGGGATGACCCCGAAAGGTTCGCGCTCCCGTCCCATCGGATTTCCACAATTTAATGGTTTTGTCAAAACTTCCGGCTGCTATCCATTGACCATCGGGACTAAAGGCCACGCCCCACACCCCTTCTCCCTGTTGCTGAAGGGTTTTGAGTAAGATGCCATCCCGCCGCCATATCTTCACAGCCCCATCCATACTGCTAGAGACAATATTCTGACCATCGGGACTAAAAGCCACACCCCAGACCCCAACCCCATTCCCCCCAAAAGTATTCAACAGTGTGCCATCTCGTTTCCAGAGTTTAACCGTACCATCATCACCCCCGGAAGCAATGAACTGACTATCGGTGCTAAAATTAAGGGTTCTAACAGTTCCTTGATGACCTCTGAGGGTCGCTACTTCCTGACCGTCCCGCCCCCAAAGTTTGATCGTTTTATCGACACTTCCAGAAGCAATTAAAGAACTATCAGGACTAATATCAACGGCCATAACTGCCGCTTTATGACCTAATAAACGGTTATATTCATCGGTTTCATAAACAGCTTGTCGCAGCACATTTTCAACTTTATCCTGAATATTTATATCGGTTTCCTGGAGATTTTTTAGACGATTTTTTGCTTTAATGGCTTCAATTAAAGCATCTAAATGACGGTTGGAAATAAACAGGCCATCGGAGGAGGAAACCAGGGCTTGAATTTCACTGAGTCGCGCTTGATATTCACTCAACAGTGAACGTCGATATTGAATATAACTGGTAATACCTAAACCACAGGCAACTAATAGGGCAAAACTGACGGCTATGAGTAAATTTTTTTGACGTTTTGCCGCTTGTTTTTCTTGAGTTAATCTGGCTTCTACTTCTTGGGTTCTTTGGGCTTCTAAAATAAGTTGCACTTCCCGTCTATCTGCTTCTACACTAGAGGCTAAAAATTGATAATCTAAATCACTTAAACTTTTTCCCATCGCCCAAGTTTGAGCATCTTTTAAAGCCTGTCCTCGTAATAGCCGAGATTCATCGGCTTTTCCCGTCGAAATCCAAGCCTCTAAAACTTGGGAGTAGGGACGCAGTTCCTCTAATTGTTTTTCTACCCAGGATTGGTTAAAGACTTCTTGATAAATGCGATTTTTGATTTGTAAGTAGCCTTGTTTTTTAATCAATAATCCCGATAATAAAAGTTCTGTTTGTTCGGGGCTATCATTTGTTATAACTGGAATATTCTGTAAAATTTGCTGATAAATACCGAGTAATCTTCCAGCCCGTTGTTCATTTCTAAACAGGCGATCGCGGATGGTTTTTAGATGTTCCGGTTCATCCTGGGTTTCCCAATGTTCAATAATGTGCGATCGCACTAAACTTTCTATCCAAAAAGCCTCGGAACCCAAGGGCGGAATTAAATCTTGGGAAATGGCATTTTGTAGGGTAAAATCAACTAATTGACAGAGTTTTTGGGTTAAAAAAGGTTGTCCCCCTGTCCAAGCAATAATTTCTTTTAAAATTAATTGCGCTTGGGTAATTCTTCCTTGTAGTTCCTTGGCTAAAGGTAAGGCTTCTTCCACCGTAAAACCGCATAAATCAATGCCCTGACCAATATTAAAGGGAGTTCGAGTTTTATCTAAGATTAAATCACTGGGAGTAGCGACACCAAACAACGCAAAAGTAATCCGTTTATACTCAGGATTAATCGCCCTTTGATTATAACAATAACGAATTAAAGCAAAAAAATCATCAATGGGAAAATCCAAGTCTAAAATACTATCAATTTCATCAATAAAAATACAAAGATGTTGCTCGGGAAACTGCTCAAATAATAATTCCTGAATAAAATCACTCAGCTTTTGTAATAACGAAACATCTTCCCGTTCTTTCCACCAAGTTTTTAAATTAATTTTTCCTAAACAATTAAACCCTCGCCATAGGTCTCCCACAATTCCTTTATACCATTGTAATGGCGTAATTTGTTGACTTCCAATCCGAGTCATATCTACAATCGTACAGCCATATCCATCGCTTTCGAGTCGGGATTTAGCTCGAACCATCAAGGAAGATTTCCCCATTTGTCGAGCATTAAAAACATAGCAGAAATCCCCGGCTTTGAGTGCGGTATAAAGTTGTTCATCCGCCCGACGGTGAACATAGGTGGGATTATCCTGATCTAAACTTCCCCCAACTTGATATGAACTAGAAATCATTATGATTGAAGAAGATAACTCAGAATAGGGAGCAGGGGGAGCAGGGGAGGCAGGGGAGGCAGGGGGAGCAGGGGAGGTAAACTCTTTGTATTACCCATTACCCATTTACCCATTACCCATTACCCATTACCCATTACCCATTACCCATTACCCATTACCCGTTACTTGCGCTTTTGGGGTTTAGTTTGAACACTGATCGGGCCATTAACAATAGTTTGGCAGGCTAATCGATAGGTATCTGGTTTTTTCTTCAAAATCCGTGCTTCTGCCTCCGTGCGGGGGGGGAGATTATCGATCCCTTCAACAATTTCCACAATACAAGTTCCACACTGACCATAACCCCCACAGTTCATCATTTTGCCTGTGAAGGTATATAAGTCAATCTGGTTTTCTAGGGCCTTCATTCTGAGATTTGCCCCATCCGCAGCAATAATTTCCTTATTTTCACTAACAAATCTGATATTACCCATTTTGATGTCCTAGCTGCATTAATATAGCGTCTCTTTCAAATTATAAGACAAGCCTGGGAGCTTGAAAACTCAGTGTCTTCAGACCACCAGATGAAAAGCAACTCAAGGGAATTTATTCCCCGTGAATATTTCCCAATCTATATTAATATAAGGTGGGTCGAAAAAAGGAGATTTCCATGATAGTTCTGGAATACAAAATTAAAGGTAAACCCAATCAATACAAAGCGATTGATCAAGCAATTCGCACCACCCAATTCATTCGCAATAAAGCGATTCGGTATTGGATGGATAATTCAAGAGAATTAAAGATTGATAAATTTGCCTTAAACAAATATTCCACAACTCTTAGAAATCAATTCCCCTTTGTTGCCGATCTAAATTCAATGGCAGTTCAATCCGCCGCCGAGCGAGGATGGACTGCCATTAGTCGTTTTTACGACACTTCGGCAAAGCTCAGTGACCATTGTAAGAAGAAGATCTCTGGTAAAAAAGGATATCCCAAATTTCAAAAAGATTGCCGTTCCGTTGAATATAAAACATCGGGATGGAAATTACACTCAACTAAAAGACAGATTACCTTTACTGATAAAAATGGGATTGGTAAAGTTAAATTGTTAGGGAAATGGGATATCCATACCTACAACGTCAAAGATATAAAACGAGTGCGTCTAATCCGTCGTGCCGATGGATTAGACGCTCAGTTTTATCTGAATATTGATGTCACCGATATTCAACCTAAAACTGGAAAGGAAATCGGACTTGATGTAGGAATTGAGTCGTTTTATACAGACTCAAATGGCTATCAAGAGCCAAATCCTAAGTTTCTGAGAAAAGCTGAACAATCAATTAAAAAATCTCAGAGACAAATCTATAAGAAAGTTAAAGGGTCATCGGGTAGATGCAAAGCTAGAAAAGTATACGCTAAAAAACACTTAAAAGTAAGTAGACAACGGAATGAACACGCCAAGAGAATTGCGCGTAACGTATGCACATCTAACGATGTAGTCGTCTATGAAGATTTAAGTGTTAGAAATTTAGTTAAAAACCATTGTTTAGCTAAATTAATTATTGATGCAAGTTGGTATTTGTTTCGGAAATGGATAGAGTATTTTGCAGCTAAGTTTAATAAATTGGCAATTCCGGTTGCACCCCATTACACTTCGCAGAAATGCAGTAATTGTGGGGTAATAGTAAAAAAATCTCTATCAACCCGCACCCATATTTGTAATTGTGGATGTGAGTTACATAGAGATACAAATGCTGCAATTAATATTCTAAATCTTGGGAAACAAACTAGGGATGGGCAATCCCGAAGTAACGCTAATGGACTAGAAACCTCTACTCTACTTGGGGAAACCCTGGCGGAGCAAGTATCTAGGTTGAAGTTAGAATCGAGCCCGTCTTCAGACGGTGAGAGTGTCAATACAAAAAGTTAACATTTCAACGTTACAAAGGAGAATCCGACAGAATATTGCCCGGAAGATTACTAACAGCCCGTTGCAAAGCAGACAGAGCGCGATTATAACCGATGATGGCATTGAGGAGTCGGTTTTGGGCGCGAGTTAAGTCCGTTTCCTGGTTGATCACTTCCAACTGAGTTCCCACCCCCGCTTGAAATCGTAAACGCGCTAAACGTAAGGCTTCCGTTGCTTCCTCCACCCCTAAACTAGAGGTTTGAATATTATCAAAGTTAGCTTGGAGGTCATAGTAAGCCCGTTCGGCATCCAAACGAATTTGATTGAGTAACTGATTAAAACGCTCATCCGCAATGCCAATATCTAACTCCCGTTGTCGGGCTTGAGCTTTAGCCGCACCGCCATCAAAGAAATTCCAAGACAACTGGACTTGAGCATTATAACCATCGGCCCAACCCCGAATGGCCCCGTAATCAGGGTCACCATCGATTCTTCCCAGGACGTTATAACTAGCCCCCACCGTAACATTCGGGCGAGTTGCTGCTAGAGCCGCCCGGCGTAATTGTTGAGCGCGATCGCGTTCGGCTAACTGTTCTTCCAACTCCGCCCGATTTTGATAGGCTTGAACAATGGTTTCTTCCAAGGTTAAATCCCAAGCACCCGCCAAAGCAATTGGGTCAGCCGCCAATAAATTCGTATTTTCATCAATATTCAGAAGCGCCGCCAGTTCTCGCCGAGTTTGAAATTGACTGCGCTGGGAATTAGTTAGATCCTGTTGGTTATTGGCAAGGGTGACACGGGCCTGCAACACTTCAAAACGGGTTCCCACCCCAGCCCGCTCCAGGGCTTCGGCATCATCTAAACTTTTTTGAGAGTTTCGCACAGCAGCCGCTTGAATTTCCACCGCCGCATCGGCTTCTTGCAAATTGTAATAGGCACGAGCCACATTAAATCGGACTTCTTCTAATGTCGTTTCTAACCTTAATTCCAGGATGCGGAACTGTTCTTCTGAAGCCTTAATCCTAGCTCCTCTCAATCCATTGATTCCCAGGTCGTACTGCAATTGAAAGGAATTATCAAAGGTATAGATTCCATAGTAGTTCTGAAATTCAATCTGATCGGCCTCCTCGGGATTATTAAACCGAGCCACCCGCAGCCGTCGATTTTGAGCCCGAACTTGCAAGCTTTCTGTCGCAGAAACCGTACGAGAAAAACCGGAACTAAAACTTAAACTCGGATATAAAGCCGCCTGAGATTCCCTCAAGGTCGCTAAGCTTTGTTCAACTTGTAGTTGGGCAATACTCACACTTTCATTATTCCGAATCGCTAAATCAATTGCCTGTTGGAGGGTCACGGGAACCGTTTCCTCAATATTCACCTGTTCGGGTAAGGTGGGTCGATACAGGGGATCACTACTCGGCAGTAGAATTCGGGGCGGATTAGTTTGTAAGGTGCCGTTGGGAGTCGGAGGCGGAAAGGGTGTGGTTGGGGGGGTGAGGTCAGGAACCGTTAAGGCGGGTCTGCTGACTTGAGCCAGTTGGGAAGGTGGAGATTGCCGGACTCGATTCCCTGCATCGGTCAGAGGGGCAGCTTGGGCAGAGGGATTCGGTAATGCAACTTGAATCTCTTGCAGAGTATGGTTTTCTGAGGATAGGGAATTATTTCCCAGGGGATGGGGCAAGTTAAAGACGGGGTTTACCCTGGCAGTCGGTTTTGGCCCAGGGTCTGGGATGGTTGGGCTAGAAGCAGCCGGGGTACTCGTGGAGATTGATTGGGTATCAACAACGGTAGATTCCGTCGCAGTGGGTACAGGCTGTTGAGCAGTTTTTGTAGGATTTTGTTTAAAAACTGGCGCAGGAGACCGGGTAAGGGACTCCGATGTCATCAATAGATTATCGATGATCCGATGGCCAGGAGTAGAAACTCCTAATTGAGATTTTTTAGGATTTTGCTTAAAAGTAGAATTTAGGATTTCTGGGGGTAAAGACGTTTGATTAGAAACGCTTTCCACTTTCTTTATAGGGGCTGTTTCCGGTGTAGAGTTAGAACTCTGTTGTTGTTTTCCCGCAGTAACATCTATAACTGCCGCGCCGGAATCTTCCTTTGGCGTCGGTGTTGAATCTAGGGACGAAGATTCCAGACTAGCTTCTACCTGAGCCGGAGCCGGATATTGAGATTTTGTAGGATTTTGTTTAAACCCCTGGGGTTGAGTTTTATTCGAGTCGGGCCAATTATCCTGAGATTCAACGGGGGAAGGAACGGCTGTTCCTGGCCCCACATTGATTAAAGTAATTGCTCCACTCACTCCCACAGCCATCAAATTACGAAGAACGGACATAAGGCTTCTTTTCTTGTCTACAAGTCCAGAAACAATTTTAGACTAAGGGAGCAATATTCCTAAGTTTTTTGATGTTTAAATGGCTGATAGGAGTACCCAAACCCAAGCGGATCAAGGATTATTTTAGCAAGCGATGTGTTCTGCTTCTAAATCTAAAAGGCGCAGCAAATGCAGGTCGCCCCGGGCGATCGCGGCTGCACGTCTACGGTTGAGTAAACGGCACAAATGATCCGCGTGAACTTTTGCCAGGTGATCGTCGAGGGGTTTCTCAAATGTAGCCAAATGCAGTACCGCTCCTCCCTGGGTTTGCGCCGGCTGGCTTTTCTTGGAAACCACTTCGTTGAGGGAATGTTGGGGCTCTGTACTGCTGTAGGATACACCTCGATACTTCAGGCAGTGAGAGGTTTTAGGCACGGGAACATGGCGAGGATAGTGAAATTGGACGCTTTGACCCCGATATTTGCCTGTTAATTCGCTTTCCACTGTATCCATTGGCGAAAAAGAGGTTTCGTACTGATGACCACGATAGGTGAGTTTCATATCTGTTTCTCCTGACTCTAGTTTTAAAGGTGCTGTCTTAAAGACAAATTCTAAACGATCTTCTTATTTCTGTATTCATTGTTACATTTTTTCAGGTTAAATCGAAAAACTTAATAATTATTTAGGAATTGTCCATGTGTTAGGAGTTGAGGGTTGATTTCAGGCTGGATCTGTGTCATCCTCTAAAACACTTTAAATCTTTACCTTGGTTGATCTTCAGCGAGGAGAGACTGCTGGTGGGCTATTTTTTGATTGAGTAGGAAAGATAAAATTACAGGGCGATCGCCAACGGCTATAAAACTTTTATTAAGAAAATTATTAAGAAATGTAAAGAGTGTTAATATTGTCTTAACTGAATTCTTAATCAAACTATCCATGCTAAGTTCCAACTTGCCCGAAGAGTCAGAGCTTCTCAAATCGATCTTAGAACCGCTACTGGAGGATTTTGAATACTGGTTTGAGCGATCGCGCCATCTTTTAGAAACGGAGGAGATGTCCTTTTTGACTCAACCGCAACAATCTGACCTTCTGAACCGAATTATCCAAGCCCAACAGAAGGTGATAGCGACTAAAACGCTGTTTCACGCGACCGGGGGGCAAGTGGGAATAGAAATTACGGTATTAATGCCTTGGCATAAACTATTAACAGAATGTTGGCAGGTGGCGGCTCGGTTTCGTATGGAACAAGCTAATCAAGTCAAAAATTAAGATCACAGGGTAAACCCCGAAACAATTAATCATTTTTTAAGTCGAAAGGTTCAATTTCTTGATAGAGTATAGGAAGATCCAGGTAAATGAGCGTTTCAATCAATCTCCCGGATTAAGCTCTAAAATAAAATACCCTTTCTATTAAAAAATCGCTGTAAATTAACCGAATAAACCCTAGCATTAAGGAGATAAAAATGTTACACTTAGTTTACGTCTTGGCTTTTACAATTCTGGCTTTTCTGGCTGTTCGGAATTTAATTCAGAGTCTTTTGACCGTGGGGATGGAATCCCATAAACTTCATGATCCTCGCAACTATGGCGGGTTAAATCATTCGGGACAAAGGGGAAAAGTCCTCCATCCAGAACTACTCGATGACACCGGAAATTTAATTAATGAACCTTTGTTAGTAATGCGCTCTTTATCCGTTCAGGATGCGCGAAATCAATTAGATAATTTATATGAATCTTCTCCGGGTTATGGGGATGATAACCGTGACGAAGAATAAAAATCATAAAAAAATTTAAGTTGAAGTGGGAAAGCCCACACCCGTTTCGATAGAATGGGGTGTGGGTAGGTCGCCCAGCCTATATAATATTCTCAAGGAGTTAGCCCTAGTTCCCCACAGTTCTCCATGGTTCCATGTTCTGGTAGATTAAACCTAAATATTGATCGTTAACCTGTGATTTTCAGTTAAATTAGGAATTATCAGCTTGCGATTCCATCTATGGTGTTAAACAAAAAAGATACATCGATAGTCACCTTAACGTTATTGTTATCAATAGCGACGAGTCCGGTTGCCTGGGCGACCTCTCGGTGGAACTCCAACTCTAGCGTCACTTCTTCCGCGCTTTCAGAGTCATCCTTATGGTCTCGCGGACAGGTGAGAAATATTGATATTAAGTCGGAGTCAGAGGACTGGAGTGTTCAAAATCCAGGGGATTTCAAGCTGAAATCCGGATCTAATTCGGCGGTTAGGTTGATTGCTAAGTCTCCTATTGCTCTGAGCCAGATTGACCCGCGTTTATCCCCAGCTAACACCAACAATGATAGCCTAGTGGGGCAATCTTCCCAAATGCAGCCCACAACAGTTCCGGCGACGGAAGGAGAAATTCCCATTTGGTTGTGGTGGTTACTTCCTGTGATTCCATTTTTGGGTTTATGGGTCAATTTACAATTCAAAGCTCAACGTTCTAAGTCCCCAGTCAAAAAACAAGAAGACCCTATTTCTGTTCCCTCATCTACAAAACCCGATGTTACAGGGGAGCAACCTCAGAAAAATTCTAATCAAATTGATTTTAACAGTTTGACAGAACCCCTGAAAACTCCATTTTCTCCAACTATTAATAAGCAGTTTATAGAACCCTTAAAAACTCCATTTTCTCCAACTATTACTACTTTTTCTCTCCCTCGTACTATTATTAAGAAAGATAATCATACAGAAACGTTTGAATTAGAAGAAAATCTTCAACCCCAAGGAGCATCTATTAGTTTAATGGAATCGGAGGCAGATAATTTAGATTCTGCGATCGCTATTCCCCATCAAGAATCAATTTTGTTAGAAGATGAAGATCAGGTTAAAACTCAATCCGAGGCAGAATTTTTGATTTCATCAGAATCTCCTGAACCGGGATTTTATCCGGTTGAAAATGGAGAAATTGAGGAAGTTTCGGAAGTCGTATTAATTAAGGAAATTGACCCGAATGAAGCTGAAGCTGTAATTGCAGAATTTTTGACAACAAAAATATCGGTTTCAGAAATAGTAGAACCTGAACCTGATATTCAGAATGAATCTATTATTGTGGAATTGGATAGTACGGAATTAGAATCGACGGTTGCTCCGGTTAGTGATGGGTTGACGGAACCGGAAATATCGGTTTCAGAAATAGTAGAATCTGAACCCGAGTTTCAGCATGAATCTGTTATTGTGGAATCGGATAGTACGGAATTAGAACCGACGGTTGCTCCGATTGATAATGAGTTGGCGGAACCGGAAATATCGGTTTCAGAAATAGTAGAACCGGAACCTGAGTTTCAGCATGAATCTATTATTGTGGAATCGGATAGTACGGAATTAGAACCGACGGTTGCTCCGATTGATAATGAGTTGGCGGAACCGGAAATATCGGTTTCAGAAATAGTAGAACCGGAACCCGAGTTTCAGCATGAATCTATTATTGTGGAATCGGATAGTACGGAATTAGAATCGACGGTTGCTCCGGTTACTCATGAGTTAACGGAACCGGAAATATCGGTTTCAGAAATAGTAGAATCTGAACCTGATTTTCAGCATGAATCTGTTATTGTGGAATCGGATAGTACGGAATTAGAATCGACGGTTGCTCCGGTTACTCATGAGTTAACGGAACCGGAAATATCGGTTTCAGAGGTACTAAAACCGGAAACCGAAGTAATAGAATTAGGAGTACCTCATCAAGAGATTCGTTCAGAAACAGACGTAGCAGCTACTAAATTTAATGTAGGAAAAGAAATAAAATTTGAACCCTCCCTTGCGGATGTAGACCAGGGACTTGCACCATTACCCGAGGGATATGGTCAGAGTCAGATTTTCCTGTTACCCCGTGATCCAAATTGGGCCTATGCGTATTGGGATATTCCTAACGAACATAAAGAACATATCCGTCACCAAGGCGGGAAACACCTTCTCCTGCGGGTTTATGATGTCACTGCAATTGATCTTGATACCCAACCGCCATTGTCGGTGCAGGAATATGAGTGTGATGAGATGGCTAGAGAATGGCATATTCCTATTGCCATGAGTGATCGAGATTATATTGCCGAATTGGGTTATTTAACGCTGGATGGACGTTGGTTAGTCTTAGTCAGATCTAATCATATTCATATCCCCCCCATTTATCCGACGGACTGGGAAAATTACCAATTTATTAATATTCCTTGGGATGAAGACCTCAGAGGAAAAACCTTTTTCAAACTCTAACAATTCTACAAGATTAATTTTAGATATTAAACAGGCTGTTAGTGAAAACTGACAGCCTATTTAATGACTACCCTATTCACCGGATATTAACAAGATTGAAAAATGTTGTTCTTGGTTATAGAGACAACAATACCTTTAAATCTTTGATAATTGATGGGTGAAGAAGGTTAGATCTTGAGGATTAAGTTAGTTTTTCTAATCCAGCTTGAATAGCTCCGATGAGATTATCTTGCTCTGGTGGAAAGCCTTGAAGACTGATATCAAGAGGCTGATTTGTAATCCAAATAATATAGAATCCTAGTTCTTTATCAACTAATTTTAGGGAAACGGCGAGAGCTTCGGGGGTGGGTTCTTGATATATTCCTACACGATCTTGAATACAAAGAATGAGGGCTAATTTAGACTTTTGTAATTCATCTTGAATGGTGAATAGGTGTTGTTGAAGTTCGGCTGCATTACGAACTGTTGGCGGTTTTCCAGAGATATTCACTTGCGGATGTTTATAGATTTTAGTTGAAAGGAAATTTGCGATCGCTTCTTCATTAGTTTCAGTCGCTAAATTTAGGCTATTAATCACTAACGGATAAACGGTTTCTGTCGGTTTCAGTTGTTGAGCAAGGTCAGTCAATTGAGGTTTGAAGGTTGGAATAGAAATTTGACTATGCCATGCTTCCCAAAATTCTTCATATCTAAAATGTTCAGAACATTCAGCAGCAACATCATAAGCTAGTTGATAAATTGAACTGGATTCGTCATTATTTTGATAATTGACATATCTACCCATCGTTGAAACTATTAACCTTTTTGCTTCAATTTTTGAAACTGTGTTTTCAGCCAGATTTATATTGATGGCATACAAACTATATACAATTGCTTTGACTGTTATTTTATTTTGGGGAATTGATAATAAATCAATAAGTTGTTGAACCGTTTGTAAATCTTGAACAGGAAAATAAGTTAAATGATAATAAGTTAAAAGATATAAAATTGCACATTTCATCTCGGAATTTACCGCTGATTTTAGCTGTTTAAGTAACAAGTTTATTATTTCCTGCTCATTGCCTACTTCTTCATAACGAATCAGCATTTTTAATCTTGCTATTGATGCGCCTTTAATAAAAGGATGATTATTGGGATTGATTAACTCTAGTAACTCACTAACATTACTTAAAGCAAATATATTATTAAGTTTGTTATTAAATAAATTCTTAAGTTTATCTACTTCGGATTTATTTTTTGTTAAAAGTTTTTCTTCTATTAACAACTCTCGATAAACCAATAGCCAAAATTCATATTTTTCTGGATATTCGGTTTTTATAAAAGATTCTATGTATTCAAAGTGCATCCAAATATTTAAGTAATAAATTAGATCTTCTTCAATTGCATCTTGTGCATGTTTAATTTTCCAGATTTCATCAGTTATTTTATCAAAAAAAATTCCATAAATTACGAATTGTTCTTGATATTTATTCCATTCATCCCACAAACGTAATCGGTAATCATAATTATCCTCATGATCTATATGTTCATAAGTGATATCATTAAGACTTGTGTTTCTAAAATTGAATAAAAAATCTTCTAATAATCTGTAGTGATAATGTTTATTAAAAATATTATTGCATCCATCTTTAAATTTTATTAATGCCCATGCAAATTCTTCTTTGAGTGGATCTTCAATATGATTAAGTAGGTGGTCATAAATAGAGTTAAAATAAGAAATGAAGAAATATCAGAGGAATAGTCATGCCACTGAGGTTAAGAATTCAACTAACAGAAGAAGAAAAACAAGAGCTACTAACTCTGTATCAGCAAGAGAAAGTTCCGAAAAGAACAAGGCAGAGAATAGATATATTAATGTTTAGTGATGGAGGATGGATGGTCTCAAAAATAGCCCAGACTTTAAGGTGTTCAGAAGCCATGGTAAGAAAAACAATAACTCGATGGATAAATCAAGAAAAAGAAGGATTATTTGATGCTCCTCGTTCGGGAAGAAAACGGAGGTGGAAAGAAGAAGATATAGAATATTTAGAAACTTGTATAGAGTCAGATGAAAGAACTTATAATAGCCGTCAACTGTCGGAAAAACTTCTGCGAGAGAGAGCGATCGCACTAAGCGCAGAAAGAATTAGAAAAATCTTAAAAAAAAAAGACTGGCGCTGGAAAAGAACAAAAGCCAGTTTAAAGAAAAAACAGAATCCCGAAAAAACAGCGAGCAAGAAAAGAGATTTGGAGACGTTAAAGCGTTATGAAGAAGAGGGTTTGGTCAGATTAAAATATTTAGATGAGGCAGGTTTTTGTTTATGGAGTCCTGTGAGTTACACCTATGTAAAAAAGGGGAAGCAGAAACAAATAAACCAGACGAAAAAGCGAGGAAAAAGATTGAATGTAATTGGAGTATTAGAAAAAGGAAAAAGTTTTGAGTACGGTTTAAGTTTGTCAGGAATTACAAGTGAGAATTACATAAAATTTATAGATTGGCAAGCGGAAAAAGCTGAAAAGCATTTTCAAAATACTCGACAAATTACCGTACTGATTCAAGACAACTATAGCGTCCATAAAAGTCAAAAAATACAAGAAAAAGAAAGGGAGTGGCAAGACAAAAAATTAGAATTTTTTTTCCTGTCTGCTTATAGCCCTGAATTAAATGAAATCGAACCAGAATGGCATCAATTAAAAACTCATGAACTGGCGGGAAGAATGTTTGAAGATGAATATGATTTGAGCCAAGCTGTGATTCAAGCCATTGAAGATAGAAACGAAAGAAATGATTGTACCTGCGATCGCTTGCGATTTAATTCCCTGAGTAACTCTCAAGAATTATCCTAAACAATCTTTTTCTATTATTGACTTTATTTATGACCACCTACTTACTTCCTGCCCACAGCAAAATAACTTCTCTCCATTCATGTTCAAAAGCTCGATAACGTTTGTATTCACCCTGGCTATCTTTAACAGGTTTATCAATATGGTTAGAAGGGAGGAAAAAGTCCCGAGTTTTGATTGATAATGCTGCAAAATATTCTTGAAAAGTTGGGTGAAAGAACGCATACACAGATTCAAGCGGGTTTTCTTGTGCAACACCGATGGGAATTAGCCAGTTAAGTTTAACAGCTAAATCAAATAATAAAATTTTTTGCTCATCCTTTCCTAGAAACTGAGTTATAAATTTCTGAGATAGCCGAAACCGAGATATTTCTTGGTTAAGAGCAGTTTTAGCAAGTTCTCCTAAAAAATTATTTAGATTTTGCCGTACTATTTCATCTAGGGTGACTTGAACTTTATTTTTGTTCCATTCATAGAAAGCATCAACAAACCACTCATATAACCTGGCTTTAATTTCAGGAAGTTCTGGTTCCCCTTCTTGCCGTTGCCAACTATAACACAGTAAGGTTAAGCTAAGAGGATTTTTAACAAGATCTTGAATAACTTTCTTATTTGATTTTGCAAGTTCTGACTTCAGTTTTTCTCCTTGCTCATAGTTATTCTTAAACCAGTTACTAATAAACTGATGTACTTCGGTTGGATAGTCAAAATCTAAGTTTTGGTAAACGTCAAATCCATCCAGTGAATTTTTTCCCATATCCCAAACATTTAACCGACAGGTCAGCACAACCCGAATATTTTGTAACCATCCTTCATTCATTTGAGTTGCAATTTGATAGAGTGGATGAGAAACAGACATTTCATCTACCCCATCTAAAAGCAACCAAACTTTTCCAGTTTTTAACAAGTTTCCGAGTTCATCTTGATAGTGTTGGGGTGCAGTTTCTAGTTCCTGAGTTGCATTTCTCAGCCAATCATTCAGTAAATATTCATTAATAGATTTTTCTCCTATTTCAGTCAACGATATCCAAATCGGAATATCATCAGTTTTTTCTAAAATCCATTCTCCAATTTTTTGCAGTTGGGTAGTTTTTCCGGCTCCTGCTTCACCAATAATTGCAATACGGCTTCCTTGACTTTTTGCACTTTGCTTTTCCTTCAAAACTTTTGTAAAAAAGTCGTCATAGCTAATTGGCGTAACTTTATCATCATTGTTCTTTGTAGATAATGGCAAAGTATGGTTATCAGGAGTATATTGAGGCTTGTCTGCTTTTTCGACTACACCTAATTTTATAAAAATATCATCAACTTTAAAACGCACTCCAGTTGTTAGGGGATTTGTTGTTAACCATTTTCTTTGATTTAGTAATTCCTGACAAATTTCTCGCCAGTCAATATAAATGGCTTCTTCTAACTGTTCTGAGTCATCAGAGTTACAGATGTCTGTTATGGAAAAACCAAAAACTTCTGAGATCAGGCGCGCATTAGATCGATAAACTGCTTTTCCTTGAAAAAAACGTTCAACGGTATCCTCAGAAATATAAGTTTTTTGTGAAATAGTGTCAGCAATTCGTTTATATGTCCACTTTTTACCTTCTGGTGTTGGGTGATGGTCTTTTGCATCTATAATTTTTTGTAAACCGTCAATACTTGCAGGAATACGGGATGGGGGAATTGTCATAAATACCGAACCTTGTTGAATTAACTCAATCTTAGATAAATTTTATTGGAAAACCAAGGGCAGATAGGGGCAGATTATCTGCGGTCATCTGATCTGTATTATCATTGAGAAAATTGATAGGGTGAAATTGTCGTATTCATAAATACTATGACAGCATTTCAACTCAATCTTTTTCAACCTGACGTTTCTGCCGATCTCTCCGATAATTTACCCTTTGAGCGGGGAGAAATGGTTAATGCTTATGCTTTATCCATTGGAGAGATCTTGCGGAGAGTTTTAGGAAATGAATATTGGTACAATTTTGAGTTTCCCTTGCAGTTACTTTGCAATAAGGGGGAACATACATTTTTACCGAAAGAACTTTGGCAGTTTTGGGTCAAATCCAGACTGGATATTACGGTGATGAGTACAAAATTAGGAGAGAATTGCCGCAAGGCGTGTTTATTAGTGGAATGTCAATCACCGTTTCATGATTGGCCAGATGCACAACAGCGCGATCGCATGAAAGCTAATATTATTCGTCCTACGGGTATTCCATTAATTTATGCGCGATATGCAGATTATCCGAGAATATTAAGATTTTGGACAGATAGCGCAGAAGAAGTATTTTATAATCCGTTTACTGGAGACGGTTGGGAAGCATTAACGAGATTGATCAAGAATCAGTGTCTCTAACTTATTTGATATTAGTTGGGGTGTCAGCATTATGTTTGCACACCCTTTAGCTGTTTTTACACCTAATAGGGAACTATGGCAACAGAATGATGAATTAGCAATAATAATTCTAATGCTCAAATAACAGGAACCCTGCCAATTACAGGGAATTATCGTGTTATAGTTAATTCTATTGCTATAATTTATATCAAAAGTTTAAACCCATCTAAATTTAAAGGACAATTTAACATGATCTCACCACAATTATTAGAAATAGAAAAATCCATCAATAATTTATCCTTAGTCGAAAAACTATGGTTATTAGAAAATATTGCTCGAAAAATACGAGAAGGAGATTCCGAGATTAATCAAAAAGAATCTATTCAAGAAATTACCCTAGAGGATAAACTAAATCAGATGAAAGAATTTTTAGCTACTCCTTGGGAGGGAAAAGAAGATTTTTTAGAAATTATGACAGAAGTTGATCAAGAACGTCATTGTTATTTAGGTCGGAAAATTGAATTATAATCACTATAGGATTGTGTTATTATGTATTTACTAGATACCAATATTTGTATAGCAATTAATAATCTTAATTCTAAAGTTTTAACAATATTTTATCAGAAGTATTCTCAATGCTATGTTCCTACTATTGTAATTGCAGAACTCTATAAAGGTGCTTATTGTTCTCAACAAATAGAACAAAATCTTACCAGAATCAACCATTTTTTAAATTTGATTCCAATGATTATTGACTTTGATCAACAAGCAGCAGTTGAATTTGGGAAAATTCAAGGAGAACTCAGAAAACAAGGAAAACCTACGGGAGAAATTGACGCTATAATTGCAGCGATCGCTCGTTCACGAGGAGATATTATTGTTACAAACAATACTCGTCATTTTATTGAAATCTCAAAGTTACAGATCGAAAATTGGCTAGGTTAATAATTCTTATTTTGAGTTACAAGTACAAGTTGCGCCGCAATAATCAGCAGTTTTAAAAATTATTATACTGGCTCGACAAGTAATTGTCTCTGGTGGCATATTTAGGGCGAAATTCCTAAAGAATCCCATATCATTCAGACGTGGGAGTGTCAAAGCTCCATTATAATTGATCTCAAAAGTTAAATACTATCCAATCTTTAATGGAGTTGAGTTATATTTGACTATAAAAATACCCAAGTGTCTATGCCTAGCAATCCCTCACCTCAATTATCCTCTGAACCAGCAAAATATCTTCAGGAAAAACTAACGGGTTCCATCTGGATGCAACAGAAGAAATACCCTTATTTATTTGAACTCAATGGCACTTGTGAGATATTAAACCATAGTCGTTCGGGTCATTACACCATCTCACCGGATGCTCGCTCCGTTTTCCTGACTTGGACAAACCCGGCTTTTACTGAAGAATTGTATGTCCTAGCGGATGGGAATTTTTTCTTAGGTGGGAATGTGTTAGTTCCCAGTCGTAAATCAGGCAATCATCGCTTTCCCTGCTATCCTCTACCTCAGCCCGATCTAAATAACTATCAGTTTGAGATCGATACGGGTAAAATGCCTAATTATGGAAATATAACCCGAGAGGGTCGCCAGGTCAGATTTATTCATACGGGTTATGGTGCAAATGTCTTGTCTGACGAACTGCGGGAGTTTGATTCCGAAGAAGCAGCCGAAGACTACTACCATTCCACCATTCGCTATTATGACCCTTACTACGCACCCGGTCATATCAACGAACCCATTTACCTAGAATTCTCCGATAACAAGTCCCACAAATTCTATGAAGTCACGGTGAGTGGATTAACGGTCACGTTTGGCTATGGGCGCATTGGTGCGTCTGGAAAAACCGACCACAGCACCTATAACAGTCCTAAAAAAGCCCTAGCTGCGGCCCAGAAAAAAATCAATGAAAAGTTGAAAAAAGGCTATGTGCTATTCCCAAAAGGCAAGCCCAGCCCATCCAAATCTTCTGGAGCACCCCCAGTAGTAAAAGAACCTCCCAACCAAGAATCCATTCCCTACTGGCTACCGGAGGATTTTCGCGTTTTTATCAGTGATCGGGGTATCGTGGGCACTGATGCTGGTGGGACAAATAGAATTGAGGAGCAAATTTTGCCGACCGTCAATCAGTACACCGGTGCGGATGGTGGATATGTGGCGTTTTACTCACGAAATCCGGCCAAGGCTGTATATTCAGTGGGGGGCGGGATCTATGTGGTAGGACAGATTCGGCTTAAGGGTAGATATATTGGCAGAATTTTTCATCCGGCGGGTTACGAAAATCAAGATATTAGTGTTGTCCCAGAATTCAAAGCCTTATGTCGTGAAACCTTTGGTGTGGAAGGATGGGCCGGAGGCGATACCGGAGGCTGGTTTGCCATGAGCAATCACCGTCCCGAAGCGATAGTTGAGGAAAGAACTCCCCCGACAACCCCGGGAATTCTTCTAACTGTTAAACCCGGGGAAGATGTTTACTGGAATATTGTCAATTTCCGACCCGGCTCCACTGTGGAAATTGTTGCGATCTCCCCTAATTCTTGGTTCTCTTTTAACCTGATGGCGGGGGAAATTTTCGCCTATCACTTCAATGCGCGTCCGAGTGAAGGACAAATCGTCCAAAATACTAAGGTTGAGAATTGGGGGCCGGAGGAAAGACTACTTTTCCCCCCAGAGATGGCTGTGGGTAAAACCTTTACGGTGAAGATTGTCGTGAAGGAAACCCAATTGGCTGTTTATTTGAATGATAGCTTCCTCTGTAATTACCGACATCGCATCCCACCGGATGCCATTGATCGTCTGCGATTAATTTGCTCCCATGGGAGTCTGCCCATTTTATCCGTCAATATATCTGAACCCGTGGCTAACTCTAATCTCGATATTACCCAATTTGTTCGTCCCGCCTGGAAACCTATTGTGAGTGAAGGGGATGGCGATCGCCTCGCTTCCAAGTTTTCCGGTCGTCCCTGGCTGGCAATAGATGAAACCTGGCCCGCTTGTCCCTGTTGCGCCGAGCCGATGCAACTGTTTGTTCAACTGAATTTGAGTCAATTGCCAGAACCTGTCCGTGAGGAGTTTGGTACAGGTCTGTTGCAAATGTTCCACTGTGTGTCTGATCAGTGTGGGTTTGAGGTAGAAGAAGGAACAATTTATTATGGTAGAGTTCCATTCCTAATTAAAAACGTCAGAATTCGTCTGGTACAACCCGTGGGTCTGGGCTCAACTCCATCCCTACCCCGAATCGATGGAGAAGATTATGGAACTTCTTTACCCCCTAAGACCATCACCGAATGGCTAGAAATTAAAGACTATCCCGACCCTGATGAACTGGTGGCACTGGTCTATGGTTGGGAGCGGTTGAAGGAATATGACTTGTGGGATGCCGTGGTGGAGCGTTTCGGTCTGGATGATTCGGATGACTACGATCAGCTATACCCCACCGATGAAAGTGATAAGCTGGGCGGCTACCCGCGCTGGGTTCAGGGTGTGGAGTGTCCAGGCTGTCCCGTTTGTCAGGCTCCGATGCGGCAAGTGTTTCAACTGGCTTCGTACGAAAACCTTAACTATGGGTTTGGTGATTTGGGAATTGCCCATATTCTGCAATGTAAAACCCATAAAGATCAGTTTGCCTTTGTTTGGGCCTGTGGCTAAATCTCTTGAGAAAACGCACTTTGATTCAATTTTTGTTGCCTTTGGTCGTGCTGGTTAGTCCAACCCTATTCATTCTATGGGGTGCTTTTGCGCGGGTGGGGCTGTCCAGTCGTCTGCTTTTAATTCCGGTGGGTGGGATAGTTGGGTTTCTACTGATGGCTATAGCTGGGGCCTCTTTCTATGGGTTTATTATCTGGCTGGATGATCGTAAAACGGGCCCACCCGAAGCCGGGGCCATTGGAGCGGCAACGGGTCGGGCGATCATGACGTTTATTTGGATGGTATTACTGGGCTGGATGGGTTCAGGATTTGGGGCTTGGTGGGTGACGATTTATTGGGTAGATTAGGGCTATTTTTTCTGCTATAATAAACAGAATCTATGGAACCGTAAAATTTTGCGTTTCTCCTCAATAAACGATTAAAAATACCAATGCCTTTTAATTTTACGCCACCAAAATCTAATCAAGTTTTGATCACATTTGTTTCTGTTCTCGGTTTAGGTTTAAATTTAGTCAGTAGCCCTTTAGCTATGGCTGAATTAGTTAATCCCAATTTGATTTCGGTGTCAACTCAAGGAGCAACTGTAACCGGAAAAGAGGGTCAATATATTGCTAAAATTGTGGTAAATAGTTCTGCGGATACAGCTTGGAAAGTTTTAATTGACTATAATAATTTTGATCAATTTTTGCCCAATGTGATTAGTAGTAAAGTCTTAAAAACCGAAGGCAATCATAAGGTATTTGAACAGGTCTATCAAATTCAAGCGTTTATTTTTAATCAAAAAACTAGAGTTAAAATTGCTACGACAGAAACCTATCCTAAACAAATTGATTTTAAACTGGTTGATGGGGATTTAAAAGCCTTACAAGGAACTTGGAAAATTGAACCGATTTCTGCCAAACAAGTTTTAATTGAGCATCAAGTGACAGTTGATCCGGGTTCTACTCCCAGCCGAACTTTATTTTATAATATCTATCAAAATAGCTTGAAACAAACCCTAGAGGCGATTAAAAAAGAAACAGAAAGTCGAAATTAGTGATCAGATTAGATTGATTTGGGGGGAGAAATGGGGTTTCTCCCTAATTTGGATTGAATTAAGACAAAATGCGTTCAACAGTGGCGCGATAGGAATTACTATCTAACCCATAACCGGAGTTAAGCATACTCGGATCTAAAAGTCGTTGCATGGCAGAAATGCGATCGCCGGTCGCGGGGTGAGTGCTAATAATGGTTGGGGGAGAGCCACTTTTTAACAGTTTAGCCATAAAATCAACGGCGCCTCGGGGAGCATAACCGGCACGAATTAAAGTTCCTAAACCCATGCGATCGGCTTCATATTCAGCTTCACGGCTTTTAGGGCGGTTTAAGGCTAGTTCTACCCCAATTTGAACTAATTTGTTTTGATCCGCACCGACGGCCGTAGCCACTCCCGCAGCAATGGCCGCTTGACGCATTTGTTTGATCGCATGACGTCCGGCAATATGTCCGATTTCATGGGCCATCACACTGGCTAATTCCGCTTCATTATCGGCCGCCGCAATTAAACCCGTATGAATATAAACAAACCCGCCCATGGTGGCAAACGCATTAACATTGCGATCATCAATTACTTGAAAAGTATAGGGAATATTAGGCCGATCACTGGCTTGAGCTAGACGTTGACCAATTTGGTTAATATAGTTTTGAGCGTCTTGATTACGAAATAATTTAACTTGTTTGGAGAGTAATTCTTGATTAATTTGTTCTCCGATCGCCATTTCCTGTCGTGCAGATAAATTCGATAATTGAATAACTTGAACTCCTCTAAAGATTAACTCGGGTAAAGGAATTGCCAAGGTGGCGATCGTTGAACTTAATACAATACTCAGGGTAAGAGTTATTGAAATCACAGGATATAACCAACGATGACGTAAAGATCGGGTAATTGAAAAGCGGTTTAACATAATGAGTACAGGTGAGAATTTACAGGTTATAGTCAAAAACCCGTTGTTGCGCTTATAGGGCTTCATCAGGGGGCTATCAGTCCAACAACAAATCCATATCGTTGTTGCGCTTATAGCGCTTCCTAATGAGGCCATCAGTCCAACAACAAATCTATCAAGGAGATCTCAAAACCAGATTTAGGATTAGAGGTAGAAAAACCGCATCACAGGGCATTTAAACTGATCGACGCAGATCCCAGAAACTAGGTTTCTCAATCTAAAATAACCAGGACTTACGTACAAGACCAAAGAAACCGGGTTTCTAGCCCTGATTTTGCGGATGAAATCGGTGATTTCTCGTTCAGAAACCCGGTTTGGTGCGTCAGTCCTAATAACGATAAGAAACCCAATTACTGATCGCTGATTTCCTAAACCGACCAAGTGGCTAAATAAGCATCATTTCCTCCTAATGGGTTAGGATTAATCGCGTTAGTCGTTGTCGCAACCGAGGGTTGGCTTACTGTCCCCAAAATCACGGCTTGACCCTTTGCTACTGCAAAACCATTCACACTTCCTTTCGCCCCATCAGCATCAGCCGTTTGAGTTAAAGGAGTCCAGAATTTTCTGATAGTATAATCAGCCGATAATCCTAATACTGCCATTTCTCCCAAGGTATAAGCTCCAACGGGTTGATTATTAATGGTTTTAGCCGGACGATTTTGCAATTGAAAAGCCGAAGATCCTCCTATATATACATTACCAAATTCGTCAGCCGTGATGGAATTGGGAGTAAAACTATTGCCTCCGGTGCTAGTTCGAGTAACAATAAATTGACCCCGATCAACTGTTCCATTATTAGGATTAATTTTTGCGTGAAAAGTGAAAGTTCCCGCCCCAGCACCGGAGAAATTATTAAAGGAATCAAGATCAACTTTTGTGGCTAAATTTTCAGTAATGGTTTGACCATCCCGTTGAAAAACATTATTGCCACCATCGGTTCTTCCTAAGAAATAAAGTCCCCCATCTTTACCTATTGTAATTCGTTCTCCTCTTGTATCTGCTCCTAAATTTTGTCCGGTGACTTCTGTTGCACTAAAATCCCAGGTTTTCCATAGAGAATTCAAGGAAGAATCAAACCCGCGTAAGAAAGGAGTTTGTAAAATACTGGTGACTTGATTATACCCGGTAACAAAGACTTGTTTAGTAGTAGGATCAATCGTAATATCCGCCGGATTAACATTGGTTCCCGTTAAGGTTGTGCTAGTTAATTGAGTTCCCGTGGGATTCCATAAGGTAATCGTATCCGTACTATTATTTAAAGTGGCAACTGTACCATCATTTGCGATCGCAACTCGATTAAAAGTTCCCGGTTGTGACCATAAAACCGTATCAGCTGTAGGGTCATAAACCTTAATGCCAAAATCCCCAACGGCTACTATTTCTCCGGTATCTCGATCCACATCTAAATCATTGACAAGACCGCCTAATGGTGTATTAGATAAAGCGGCTGTATTGCCATTTTGTAACCGTTGAATTTGCCCCACACCGTTGAAATTACTCGCAATAATAATATTATTATCAATGGGCGAAATTTCCACCGATGCACCACTATCATTTCCAGTTGTTCCTAAATAGGTTGCACTATTTAACTGGAGATTTTCACTCGGATCATTATCAACAATTTGTAGAATTGCCGTATTTTGAGTTCCGATTGTTGCAGTTCCAGCAGTTAAAGTTAATGCTAAATTAACGGTTTCCATCGGTTCAAATACTGTATCATCAATGACTGGAATTGTAATGGTTTTCGGGGTAATATCTCCATCAGCAAATGTTACCGTTAGGGGCGCACTATTATAGTCTGAATTAGCCGTTGCAGTTCCATCCGTTGGCGTAATGGTTGCTGTGACTAAACCGCTACTTTCTTGGGTTCTATTAATCGTAATTGTGTTAATAGGTATGCCATTTTCATTCACACTAAAATTAGCTGAACTAAACTCTAAAACGCTTACAGGTACGGGAGTTGGCGTTGGTACGGGTGTTGGTATAGGTGTTGGTATGGGAGTTGGTACGGGAGTTGGTACAGGAGTTGGTATTGGTGTTGGTATGGGAGTTGGTACAGGAGTTGGTACAGGTGTTGGTATTGGTGTTGGTATGGGTGTCGGTATGGGTGTCGGTACGGGAGTTGGTTCTACTGTAGGTATGGGTGTCGGTGCTAATGTTGGTACGGGAGTTGGTTCAACCGTTGGTATGGGTGTCGGTGCTAATGTTGGTACGGGAGTTGGATCTGGGATCGGGTCTGAACCTTCAAAAATAAAATTATCAGAATTGAGACTATTACTATTTACATTTTTGAGAATTGCTAAATATTCATTAGAATTTTTATCTTGAATAATCGTATCATTAACATATTCCCCAGTTCCTTGAGTAATATTTAACGCAGAGAATGTCAGATTTCCCAATAATCCAATATCATCTTGATTTAAAGTAAAATCCGTGATAATATCAGCATCCGTAATCGCAAATCCTCCCATAGTTTTGCCAATATAAAAGAGATCATTTCCCTCTCCACCTACTATTGTATCAGCACCTAAGTCTCCATAAAGAATATCATTGCCAAAATCACCGAATAATTGATCATCTCCTTCTCCTCCGGCGACTAAATCATCTTCTTTTCCCCCATAAATAGTATCATTATTCTGATTACCAAATAATGTATCTGCACCGCGATCGCCTAAAATAAAATCATTTCCCACATCCCCAAAAATTAGGTCATTATCTTGACCGCCAGCTAAAGTATCGTCATCGTGACCGCCATAAATACTATCATTTCCTTGATTACCAAAAATATAATCAGCTTGTTCATTTCCGCCTAAAATATCATTGCTTTCTAAACCATAAATTGTATCATTTCCTCCCAAACCAAAAATATTATCCTGAAATTCAGTACCAATAATTAAATCAAAATTATTGGTAGGGATAAAATTAGTTTCAGTCGGAGTAATAGCTGTAAAACTTCTTCCCATGGGAAGATTAACCCCCAAACCAAAAGATAATATTTGAGGTTCAGGAATAATCGGGGTCGAACTTAAAAACAAATTTGCAGGATCAAAAGTATCGAGACTCATAATCAATTGTCCTCGTAAAGACTCGCAATAGCTATACTATTTTTCTGGATATCTTGAATTAATCAGGAAAATATTAAATTCAATCTGACTAACGATTGTGTAGATGTAAAAGCTAGTTAAACCCTGATTCTGAAGGTAATGCACTAAATAGTAAAGACGATTTATTTAGGGAAAAAGTTTCTCAGATTCGACTGTTTTTTAACTTGAATAATTTATTTTAAAAAGTAATTTAATATACATTGGATTTTAAAAAATACCGTATTTTTAAGGGTGCTCTGTTATTAATTACGTCCTGTAGTCATTAAAAATACTGAGTAAATGAATAGCTTTTTTCAAAATTACTCGATCTTTGATCCGTAGATCGACTTAGACCCATAGAATTTGATAAATTGACCCATGATCGATTAAAATAAGATCTTAGTGAAAACCAGTCGTCGAAAAATGATTAAACCTGATAGCACTCAACCCGGTTTAGGACAGCAAAGTTGGCAAAGTCAGTTAGATCGGTTTGTGAAGGATAACCGTCAGGAATTAGCCGCCTTAACCTGGGGTTTACACCTACAATGGGGAGAAGAACCCAATACCCTAGGAATTGATCTCAAACCTACTCCCCACTTTGTCGCTTGTCCGAAATCAACCCTTGAACAACTTAATCAAAATGTTGAAAATCGGCTAAAAGAAATTGTCGGAATTGTAGACGGGTATCAACCGAAACAAGAAGTATTAATTATTGGAATTGGTTTTGATCATGTCAGCTTAATTTATTTTGAATCTAATCCTACTCCTCCAGACTGTTTTCAACAAGTGGGAAAAGATGTGGATACTTTATTAACACAGTTAGAAGATTCGATGAATCAAGTGATCATTCTTTCCCATTCCTAGGGACGGGTTGCAAAACAATCTTTAATCATCGTAAAAAATCTCCACAAACTCGCCCAAATCAAAGCAATATCTAATTAATTATTGATTTCTCAATTGAAAGAAAGGGCGGGTTTATTGAATTGTTTTTTGGGTATTCAATATTATTGTCAAAGCTTCCCTACAGAGGAAAATAAAGTTTTTTAATTACGGATATTCAAAGAGACAAACTCGGGTTATCCGATATTGAATGAGTAAAGATAATAAAATATGGGCGGTACAAGATTCGAACTTGTGGCCTCTTCCTTGTAAGGGAAGCACTCTACCGCTGAGTTAACCGCCCGATTAACACATTCGACTATTATAACATAAACTTTTAGAATCACAACCCTATTTTCCAGGATTAATCATTTTACCCCATGCCATCAGGTCAAACCCACGACCGGATAACCCTTTGGAGCTTGCCGTTTATTGCGGGCTTAACCTTTAGCCAAACCCGCAGCAGTCACTTAACCTTTCTGGTGACGGGGAGTTTCCTGTTTAGCGGCTTAATGTTTGGCCCGGATTTAGATATTGACTCCCGACAGTTTCAACGGTGGGGGATGTTGCGTTGTTTTTGGGTTCCCTACCAAAACAGTTTACGCCATCGCTCCTTTTTATCCCATGGGCCATTTATTGGGACGGCGTTAAGGATTCTTTATTTAGCAGGAGGTTTGGGAATTGTGGGATTTTTGGGGTTAATCGTGGCACAATATTTAGGATTACTAACCCGGGAACCCTTAGAAATATTTCAGCATAGTTTGCGATCGCTCTCCCATTATCCCAGGGAATCTATCGCCGTTTATTTAGGATTAGAAATGGGAGCCATGAGTCATTCCTTTAGTGACTGGTCTAACTCTTTATATAAAGAATTTAGAAAATGGCTAAAAACGGGAAAAACTTATGAAGATATTCCAGAAACTCCTAAACCAAAAAAAACAAAACGTCAGGTTTCTGAGTCTTCCCAAATTGAACTTCCCGCGATTAAACCTAAACGTCAGAAATCCAATTCCACAACGGCAAAAAAATCCACCCGTCGTCCTAAAAAGTAAACCGTTGTTAACCCTAAAATCCTAATATTTAAAATGAGCAACACCGAAAATATTACCCTAAATCCCACATTAATTGCCCTACAAAACTTAATTGATGTTGTGGCAAAATTGCGATCGCCAGAAGGGGGATGTCCTTGGGATTTGGAACAAACACCAGAAACCTTAGTTCCCTATATTATTGAAGAAGCCTATGAAGTGGTAGACGCCATTCGGAGCGGGGATAAAAATGCGATCGCCGATGAATTAGGGGATTTACTATTACAAGTCATTTTACAAGCCCAAATTGCTGGAGAATCAAATCAATTTTCTTTAGAAGAAATTGCTAATAATATTACAGAAAAATTAATTCGTCGCCATCCCCATGTCTTTGGGGAAGTGGAAGTGAATAGTGTCGAAGAAGTTAGGCAAAATTGGGAAGAAATCAAATCAGATGAACGGGGAGAAACATCAGAAACTAAAAGTTTTAGTTCTAAATTAAGCCGTTATGCTCGACAATTACCTCCCTTAATTGCGGGGATGAAAATTTCTAAAAAAGCTGCCGATATTGGATTTGAATGGGATAATATTGAGGGAGTTTGGGATAAATTTGATGAAGAAGTTGCCGAATTTAAAGAAGCAATTCAAGGTACTGATAAAGAGCATCAACAAGCGGAATTAGGGGATATTTTATTTGTCTTAATTAATTTAGCCCGTTGGTACAATTTAGATCCCCATATTGGGTTACAAGAAACCAATCATCGTTTTATTAACAGGTTATCCAAGGTTGAGGAATATTGCGATCGCCCCTTATCAGAATACAGTTTAGAGGAATTAGACGCCCTCTGGCAACAAGCAAAAGCTATTCTAGCCCAGAAATAAAGCCTAATCATGTTAAAATAGAGAAGGTTTATCAATAGTTTTGGTAAGTTACTATGCCCTCTTTAGAAGTTCGTGAATTTGCCGAAAAAAATTAACCAATTATCTTTTGAGGATAAACAATGGTTATTACAACAATACTAAGAGAAAAATTCAATGATTCTCAGTCTATCTCACTCTAAACTCTGGAAAAAACGTTCCCTCTTGATCGCTTTATTAATTTCAGGACTCTGTTTGGGGGTGAAATTCTCCCAAGCTCAACCCTTATCGATACCAGATAACTTAGTTAATTTTAATTCCTCTGAAGGGGAAAAACTCTTTTCTGAAAGTAATGCTAAACAAGATTATTTTCCGTTGAGTATTTATTTTGTAACGCAAGATAATTTAGCATATTGTGGGGTTGCGAGTTTAGTAATGGCGTTAAATGCGATGCAAATTCCTCGACCAGAAACCCCGGAATATAGAAATTATCGGATTTTTACTCAGGAAAATGTATTTAATAATTCCTCAACTCAACGGGTGCTGACGGCGGAAACTGTAACCCGTCGAGGAATGACCTTAGAGCAGTTGGGAAAACTGTTAGACAGTTATTCCTTAAAGGTTCAAGTTTATCATGCGTCAGAGACAACTTTAGAAGAATTTCGGAAGTTAGTAATTGCTAATTTAAAAGCAGAAAATAATTTTGTTTTAGTCAATTATTTGCGTCCAGAAATGGGTCAGGAAGGAGGCGGACATATTTCACCGATTGCGGCTTATCATCAAAAGAGCGATCGCTTTTTAATCTTAGATGTAGCCCGCTATAAATATCCGCCTGTTTGGGTAAAAGCTGAGGATCTTTGGCGAGGAATGACAAGGATTGATCCGGCTTCCCAAAAAACACGAGGATTTGTTATCCTGAGTTCTAACTAATGATTATTGAACATATTGCCATTTTTCGGAAGCATGACAATATTCACACAAATATTTTGCTCGTTTACGAACTTCTTTAGGAGTATTTTTATCCATAAATTTAAAATAATATTTTTCGTTAAATCTGAGTTAAATAAAGATTGCGAATCGTCCGATTTACCAAACTCAAATAATCATCTAATTCTTCATAAGCATCTAATTCTTTTTCTTCTTCGATAGTTAATACTGCTTGCTTTTGTTTCTCAAGTAAAGTTTCAATTCTACTTTGAATCTTTTCAGAAGCACGAAAGATAGTAATTCCTTCTATTAAGGTAATGCTAATTATCCCTTCTAAGGAAAAATTTTCAGGTAAAGTTTCAAGTTTGGGTAAAGTTAAATTTTGCATGATTAAAGCGGTTATTGCTGAAGAAGATTTCAAGGATTATATGTGAGAAAATAGACAATAGGCAATAGGTAATTTATTTTGTTAATTCCATAATTAAATCCATGTTAAAATCCCTAACTAAATCTTTCAGAGTATTGGCGATCGCCTCTTGGGAAACAGGGATTTGTTCAATTAATTCCAGCAAGAAATCCTCATCACAATAATAAGCTGCATCATACATTTGCTGTAACCATTCAGGGGGCATGATTGCTAAATCTTCCTTCGATAATTCAACTGTCAACCGAGGAGAAGGGTCTTCAGAGATAATGGTCGGAATACCCTCTCGTTTATCGTTATCGGAGGATAGGATCTCTTGTAATATTTGCAATAATTGTTTGATCGTGTAAGGCTTTGCTAAAAATGTCTGAACATCAGTCTCTAAAGCCAGTTGACTATTAGTAATAAGTCCGCTAGTCCCAATAATCTTAACCAGAGGATTCATGCTTTTCAAAATATGAATTGCAGCCATACCATCTAAATTTGGCATCATCATATCCATTAACACAACGCTGATTTCCTGTTGATATTTGCCATAAAGATCGATGGCTTCAATCCCATCACTAGCGAGTATTACTCTGTAATTATAGTTTTCTAAATAAGTTTTGTTAATCTCTCGAATATAAACTTCATCATCAACAATTAAAATCAATTCGCCCTTCCCTCTAGGCAGTTCTTCTTCTTCGGTTGTGACGTTGACTTCTCCCTCGATCGCCGGGAAAAAAACCTTGAATTCCGTACCCTTTCCTAACTGGCTATAAACCTTGATAAAACCGCCATGATTTTTGACAATTCCTATTACGGTTGATAATCCTAATCCTGTTCCTTTGTTAACTTCCTTCGTCGTAAAAAAGGGATCAAAAATTCGCTCTAATAAATCTGGAGGAATACCGATTCCGGTATCAGCAACCGTCACCATCACATAAGCACCTACTTTTGCTTCTAAATTCATCTGGGTATAATATTGATCTATTTGGCAATTTTCGGCAGTGATGGTTAAAGTTCCGCCCTCTGACATGGCATCCCTAGCGTTAACCAATAAATTCATAAATACTTGGTGTATTTGGGTAGCATCTGCCGCAATAGTCCATAATTCACTGGTGGGAATTTTAGCTGAAATCGTGATTGATTTAGGAAATGTCTGTTGAGTAATACCGATTAATTCTAGGAGTAAGTAACTTAGTTGTAAGACTACAGATTGACCTTCTGTATCTCGACTAAAAAGCAGAATTTGTTTAACTAAATCCGCCCCACGTTTAGCACTGTCAGACAAGAGGGTCAATAATTTTTTTGTCTGATCATCAAGATTAGGAAATTTGAGGATAAGTAGTTGACTCGTGGCTAAAATCGGGGTTAGAATATTATTAAAATCATGGGAAATGCCACTGGCTAAGGTTCCTAAACTTTCTAATCGTTGGATATGGTAAAATTGTTTTTCGAGTTGTTTTTTCTTGGTAATATCACTGTTAACGACGAGGATTGATTGGTGTTGGGAAAATTGATTTTCTATCAGTGTCCTGCGACTCTCTACGATGATTTTTGCGCCTTCTTTGGTGATTTGCTCTAATTCCCCTTGGTAACTGCCCTGCTCTATAATAGTTTGTAGAGCTTCAGTAATTTCATTCACTTGATTAAATAAAGTTGGCGTTTTTTGCCCTAAAACTTCGGCTTCTGTCCAACCATATAAACGTTCTGCTCCTTTACTCCAGAATAAAATCTGATTATCTAAATCTTGGACAAAAATAGCATCGGCAGTAATATCAATTAAGGTAGCTTGTTCAATAATTTTCTGTTGTGCTTGTTTACGATCGTTAATATCTTCAGCAAACATCAAAATACCGCCCACTTCCCCTGTATCCAGTCGCCAAGGCAAGTTTTCCCATTTTAACCATTGCAGTGAGCCATCAAACCGGATGTAAGAGTCTTCATCGGATTTTCTGGTCGCACCTGCTAAACATTCTTGATGTACCTGTTTCGAACGCTCAGGAAGATCGGGGAACAGTTCATAGTGCGATCGCCCAATTATCGCTTCCCAAGAACCGAGTTGATTCATCTCTATCCAACGTTGACTGGCGGCAAGATAACACATCTGGCGATCAAACATGGCAACACAAACAGGAGCATATTTGATAAATAATCTTAATTTTTCTTGTTCTTCTCTTCGGGCAATTTCTGCTTGTTTGCGATCGGTAATATCAACAATCGTCCCGATCATCCGTATCGCTTGTCCTGCTTGGTCATAAAGCGATCGCCCTTTGGCTAAAACCCAATGAATCGTGCTATCGGGGTGAATAACCCGATATTCGACTGCGTAATCGCTGTGGGTTACCTGTGCTTGCTGGATTTTCTGTTCTACTTCGATTAGGTCATCGGGGTGAACGCGATCGCGCCAGGATTGATAAGTAGGTGGTCATAAATAGAGTTAAAATAAGAAATGAAGAAATATCAGAGGAATAGTCATGCCACTGAGGTTAAGAATTCAACTAACAGAAGAAGAAAAACAAGAGCTACTAACTCTGTATCAGCAAGAGAAAGTTCCGAAAAGAACAAGGCAGAGAATAGATATATTAATGTTTAGTGATGGAGCGCACTAAGCGCAGAAAGAATTAGAAAAATCTTAAAAAAAAAAGACTGGCGCTGGAAAAGAACAAAAGCCAGTTTAAAGAAAAAACAGAATCCCGAAAAAACAGCGAGCAAGAAAAGAGATTTGGAGACGTTAAAGCGTTATGAAGAAGAGGGTTTGGTCAGATTAAAATATTTAGATGAGGCAGGTTTTTGTTTATGGAGTCCTGTGAGTTACACCTATGTAAAAAAGGGGAAGCAGAAACAAATAAACCAGACGAAAAAGCGAGGAAAAAGATTGAATGTAATTGGAGTATTAGAAAAAGGAAAAAGTTTTGAGTACGGTTTAAGTTTGTCAGGAATTACAAGTGAGAATTACATAAAATTTATAGATTGGCAAGCGGAAAAAGCTGAAAAGCATTTTCAAAATACTCGACAAATTACCGTACTGATTCAAGATAACTACAGTGTCCATAAAAGTCAAAAAATACAAGAAAAAGAAAGGGAGTGGCAAGACAAAAAATTAGAATTTTTCTTCCTGTCTGCTTATAGCCCTGAATTGAATGAAATCGAACCAGAATGGCATCAATTAAAAACTCATGAACTGGCGGGAAGAATGTTTGAAGATGAATATGATTTGAGCCAAGCTGTGATTCAAGCCATTGAAGATAGAAACGAAAGAAATGATTGTACCTGCGATCGCTTGCGATTTAATTCCCTGAGTAACTCTCAAGAATTATCCTAAACAATCTTTTTCTATTATTGACTTTATTTATGACCACCTACTTACCAGTTTCATCCCATTGAAAGAACCGGGAAGATGAAATCCAGTGAACAGTACCATTTTTGTGACGATAGCGATACTCAATATAGCCAGTTTTGTTCAGCTTATAGTCTTTAAAGGTTTGAGAAATAACAGTTTCCAAATCTTCAGGAAATATCCGACTTGTAAACAAATTTTGATCAGCAATGAGTTCGGCTGCGGTATAGCCAAAGAGTTGTTCGCATCCCTGTGACCAATAATCAAAGATCCAAGTGTGATCAGGGAAGGCGCGATAACTGATAATTGCCGCGATCGCGCGATCGAGAATATTATTAAGTTTAGCAGCTTCAACTTTCAATTCCGTAAGATCAGTAATAATAACACTATTGACTAAAACCTCATTCACCCTAAATTGTTTCAGCGATAATTTAACAGCTATTTCCTGATTTTTAGTTGCCGGGATCAAAGATAATTCTTGGCTCAGAGTTTTCTGTTCTTGAAGCTGTTGTAATAGCAGTAGAAATGCTTTTTTGTCATGGGGAGAAACAAAGGTTTCTAACCTAGAGCCAATCAGATTTTTTAAAGGACAATTTAAGAGTTCTGAGAGTTGCTGATTAGCGTACAAAATCAAGCCATCAGCAGAAATCGTTGCGGCTCCTTCGCCCATTTGTTCGACTAAACACTGATAAACATAATCGACTCCCTCAAGGAGGAAAACTCGCTTCCCTTGCTGTGTAGAAACAACAAGAGCGTCTATTTCCCCAGAACCAATAGCCTGCAATGTTTCTTCCGTCTCATTGAGATGTTTCTGCATTTCTGCCAATTTTCCCTTTAGGGTTTCGACTTCTTGACGCAATGTTTTAAGAGTGTCTGGGGAATCATTCATTGTTCCTGTATCTAGTTATATTTTTAGTGGGACTTAAACAAAAATAAGGAGGGAAATAGATGATAATAATTATAGACAGGACTTACGCAAGCAGGCTGTATATAGCGTGTCAAAAGTAGGCGATCAGATACCAATGATTATAGCAATCGCCCTAAAAAGTCCTAATTATTTATTTTCCCCCCAATGTTCGGGGCTAGGGGGCTAGATGGCTTGAAATGTATAGTGTTTAGAATGCTAAGGTTATGAAGGATTGATCAGCAGTTTTAGAGACTATTTCTCAAGTAGCAATATTTGCCCCCTAAATCCCCCAAAATTGGGGGACTTTAAGAGGTTGTCCTGTTCAAGCGATCTCGTTTGAGTTAGGAGCACGATGGCAGTACCGCCGCCTTTGGATTTTGGTATTTTGTGCCTATACTTTTATTCTCTGGCATAGTTTAACCGGAGGATTAAGACATCGATGGGCGAACAAACCCTTAAACACATTTGTTGATGCCCTTGAAGCCTTTCGTACAGCGATTTCTTTTCGATTTGCGGAGTGGCTCCAACATAATAGGGATATATTTGCAGCCTACAAAGCAAGTTTAGGCTTGATTTGAGCTTGATTTTTGTTTAAGTCCCATTAGGCAAAAGATTAAGACCAATTAAGACTTTTTCTGTATTCGATAAGTTGCCAATAATTTTTTGTAAGGGCAGAGGTAACTCTTTAATTAATGTAGGAATAGCCACAATATTCTCAATAATAACGGCTTCTGTCTGTTGAAAAACATCAATAACTTCTAGTTCATAATGTCCTTGAAGATTTTCCTCACAAATCTTTTTGATATTTTGCAACGCCGTCAATGATTGGAGCGTTGTCCCGGCAATATAAAGACGAAGGATATAATGCTGTTCCTTGGATTCGGACAGGGACTGTTCAAATAGTTCTGTAGTTGTTAGTTTAAAATCTTCTGGGTTAACCATTATTAGTATCTAATCTTAATAAATTAATATTGAGTGATTGGAGTTATTCTTGATTTCTAAGAGGAATAATTTCCAGCCTCACCAACACTTTTTCCCGATTCGATAAATCACCAATAATCTTTTTAATAGGTAGGGGCAATTTTCTGACGAGGGTTGGTAGAGCAATGATATTATATTCTATGGCTAGATCGGGCTGTTTGCTCAGGTCAATAATTTCAATGCTATATTGACCATGCAGATGTTCCTCACAAATATTCTTTAAATTGGCAAAAGCCACCTGAGATTTAGGGGTTTGTCCGGCTACATATAACCTGAGTTGCCAAAGTTCTGATTCTTTGGTGTTAGCGAAATTTGATAAATCATCTTCTGTCATGTTTTTTAGGATAATAGAGCATAGGAAAACTTATAGGACAATTTTAAGTTTATTCATCTTCATTTAAAATCTCCTCTAATATTTCAGGAGTTAAACCTCTAGCTATCGCTTTTCTACTAATATCATCCATTAATTGCCCTAGTGTATCAACTTTGTCTGTTTGAATGGCGTTGATTTTTAGTTTCATTAATGTGGAAAATTTTAATTCAATTTGTTGCTTTTCTAGGTCACTGGATTCCCGATAAGCTTGAGCAATTTCTTCTGGGACTTTAATCGTAATTTCTTGTAATTTGTTCATGATTTTCTAAACCTCATCATTTAATTAGGAGTAATTTTTGCTATTTACCTCTTTCTTACCAATTACCGATCACGGATTTTAATCTGTGTTAATCTGCGTAAGTCCTGTCCCGATTATTAATCACCTTTTACTTCTTGCCTCTTGTCTTTTTCCTCTTGCCTATCATTTTGATATTCTGCTTCTTCCTCCATGATCAAAGTTAATTCTTGATCTCGATTCGCTAATTGCATTTGCAGAGCTTCAATCTGAGCTTGGAGGAGATGTTTTTCTCGCTCAAATTCTCGTTTTTTGAGTTCAAAACTCTGTCTCCGTTTTTTAGCGGCAGATTGTTCTCGTAATTCTTGATTAATTCTTTCCGTTCCTGTTAATACCTTGCCCTCTCCCAAGTAAACCTCCACCAAGTTTACCCCTTGACTGGTTAGGATAAATTCTCGTACTTGATTTGAGTGCATCATACCACGAGATTTGAGGACATAGAGAATGCGATTATTTTCCCCATGAGTCTTGAGTGTTTGCAGTTCTAACCAAGTATCCATCAAAGAGGAAACACCCACTGCTGTTTTTGTTTCGTCAATGTCGGTATTACTAGAGATTAAGTTGGTCAAAAGCACGGTGATTTGTTGACTCTTTAAATAGTCAATCAAGCGAGTAAAAAAATTCTTTGTTTGCATCATACTCGCAGCAGAAATAAGATTACTCATCGGATCGATAATGATCACCCTGGGTTGAAATTCTTCGATCCAGCGACGGATTTTAAACAATCGCATTTCTAAATTATAATTAGTGGGACGTACTGCATCAAATTGCAATAATCCCTGCTCTACATAAGGAGCTAAATCCAGACCAATCGAGTTTAAATTACGCAGAATTTGTTGAGGCGATTCTTCCGTAGCCAGATATAAACAGCGTTCGCCCCTCAAACAAGTTGCTTGGGCAAAATAAGCCGCAACACTCGTTTTTCCTGTTCCTGTTCTACCTGTGACCAGAATACTGCTCCCTCGATAGTAACCCTGTCCACCAAACATATCATCGAGTTGTGGGATTCCTGTGGAAATCTGCTCATTAGAAACCGCATGATCTAAAGTTAAGGAAGTAATGGGTAAGACAGAAATGCCATTATCTTCGATTAAAAAAGGATACTCGTTATTACTATGACGAGAGCCACGATATTTGATAATTTGGATACTTCTGGTGGTGATTTCTTCAACGGTTTTTTGATCTAATTTGATCACACAATCGGAAACATATTCTTCTAAACCTTTACGGGTTAAGGTCTGTTCTCCTCGCTCCCCTGTGATTATGGTGGTTACACCTTGTTCTTTTAACCACCGAAATAAACGGCGTAATTCGGCTCGGATAATGTTGACATTAGCTAAACCGGCAAACAAGACTTCAACGGTGTCTAAAACTACTCGTTTCGCCCCTATTTTTTTAATAGCATAGCCTAGACGGAGAAATAGGCCTTCGAGGTCATATTCTCCGGTTTCTTCAGTTTCGCTGCCTTCGAGATAAACATGATCAATGAATATTTTGTCTTCAGCGATCAAATCAGTTAAATTCCATCCTAACGAGGTGACATTCTTGGTGATTTCCGCCGCCGTTTCTTCAAAGGTAATTAAAACCCCTGGTTCCCCGTAAAGGGTTGCTCCACGCACCAGAAATTCCACCCCAAATAATGTTTTGCCGCAACCGGTAGAGCCACAAATTAAGGTTGCTCTGCCTTGGGGTAAGCCTCCATCGGTGATTTCATCGAGTCCCTGAATACCCGTTAGGCATTTGGATAATTGTAGACTTTGATTATCTTCCATTGGGTTGTAAAAATTTATTGTTAATATTTAGGATAAGTATACTGAATATTATAGCAATTCTGAAGGTATTTTTAACTAAAAAAGGGGTTTGGGTAATATTTTTTATTCCCTATTCCCTTTATTAAACGGTTATCCAAGGTTGAGGAATATTGCGATCGCCCCTTATCAGACCAGTTTAGAGGAATTAGACGCCCTCTGGCAACAAGCAAAAGCCATCCTAGCCCATAAATAAAGCCTAATCGTGCTAAAATAGAAGAAATTGATCAATATTGTTGTTTTAATTAGGAAAATTTATTAAGATTTTTGATCAGGAAAATTGTAAATATGAAAGCAGTCATCTCAGAACACATTGAAATTACTCCCGGGATATGTGGTGGAAAACCTCGTATTTCTGGACATCGAATTAAAGTTCAAGATATCGTAATTTGGCATGAAAGAATGGGAATGTCACCCGATGAAATTATTTATCACCATCCTAGTATTACCTTAGCCGATGTTTATGCAGCTTTAACTTATTACCATGACCATCGAGAAGAAATTAGACAACAAATTGAAGCAGGAGAAGATTATGCTAAAAAATTGCAAGGAAATCAACCCTCTTTAATTCAAAAAATATTAAAGGGTGAAAATGTCAAATAAGATTAAATTTCATCTTGATGAGAATGTGAGTAATGCGATCGCTAATAGCTTGAGAATGCGAGGAATTGATGTCACAACTTCCCCAGAACAAGGATTAATTGGTGCATCTGATCAACAACAATTAGCTTATGCTTTATCTCAACAACGAGTTATTTTCACCTTTGATGATGATTTTCTAAGTTTAGCTTCTACAGGTATTGAACATGGTGGTATTATTTATACTCACCAAAAACGTCAGTCAATTGGAAAAATTATCAGTGATTTAGTTTTGATTTGGGAATGTTTAGAACCTAAATATATGTACAACAATATTGAATTTTTGTAGGGAATGCTACAAATAAAAATAAACCTTATTATAATTCCTGATCAAGACGAATTGGACGTCCTCTAGCAACAAGCAAAAGCCATCCTAGCTAAGAAATAATCTGAAATAATTAAATATTTAATGATAGTTTTCCTCTGAATCTTCATCTTCCACATCAAAATTAGTGTCCGAATACAGTTCTAAACGTTGCAGATTTCGCTCTCGTAACTGATGAGAACTTCGGCCCTGTCCCGGCAGACGATTCACGGGTCGGCGCGACAATTCCGGGGAAGAAGTTTTGCGAGTAAAGGTTTTCCAAGCCACTCGAATTCCGGTAAAAATTCCCCCCGTGGTCGATTGGAATTTTCTGGCTTGTAGTCGGGCACTATCTAACCCTTGGTCAACCTGTTTAACCACTTGACTGGCACTTTGTACCCCCTCGCTCACATCCTCCGTCAGTTCCGTAATTTCCAACCCGGTTAACCGAATTGATTCCAAAGTGGGCGGAAATTCCCGCGCCAGAGTATCGGCCAATTTTTCCACACTCCGAGCAGCCCGGGCAATGGCTTGCAAAGCAGGTAAAGCCGCAATCACAACAGCAGTAAGACTGACTGCAACAAAAAACAGTGACAGTCCAAGCCAAAATAAAGGTTCAGTCACTGGATTTCCATTAACATCAAAATATTTTTCTTTCTCCCAATCAGTATAGCGATTTTCCCAAAAAATCCCCGATAATTAGCGTTCTCCTGTGGTTTTTGCCGACTCCGGGAGATGTTTTTCAGCCTCGGCTTTATAGAGGGTTTGTTGTTGCTGACTAGCCTCTAATCCGGCCGAAATCGCTTCTTTGAGACGAATCAGAGTTTCATCCCAATTGCGTAATGCAGATTCCGAAAGTCGATTGGCCTGTAACTGAACATTGGTAGATAAATCTTCTGCCAATTCCGGTAAGGTCTCGGCTGATTTTTTGAGCAACTGTCGGGTTTCTTTCCCAGAACGAGGAGCTACCAATAAACCGACCACCGTACCGACTACCGACCCCAAGACCAAACCCCCCAAAAACCGTCCTAACCGTTGATTTGACATATTGAATCGCAGTACCAATTCCATCTATTTTAACTATTTTGTTCCTAGAGATTTGATTTTCTTGGTTTTCTTCCGTGGGGCCAGACCTTAACGGCGAAGGAAATTAAACCCAGAGCTTGTTCAAGTTGTTGTCGTTTCAACTGAAGTTGACGATAGTTTTGCCGGAGTTTCGCACTTCCCCGTTGTCCCGAATCAATAAAATTGGGGGTTTGCTGCAAAACCAAACGGGTGCGCTGTTCCATCACGATTAACTTTTTTTCCAAACGATTCATCGTTAATGTCAACATCCAGATTTTTCTCGCTAGGAATAAACACAGCAGAGAAATGAAAATATTAATGATAATAACGATAATTACCATGTTTCTAGGGATATGGATTTAATACCCATCGGGGCAAATTGTCGTTTGGTCACAGTTTGCGTCCGATAAATTTGCCATTTTAGATCGAAATAAATTACATCCAGCCAATTGAGCATTTGTTAACTTAGCATTTTCTAAATTTGCATTACTCAAATCCGTATGTCTGAGGTCAGCTTCGGTCAGATTAGCACTATATAAATCTGCCCCTTGTAAATTACAATGGCTTAAATTAGCTCCTCTTAAATCAGCATGGCGGAGGTTACATCGAGACAGGGTACTGCCTTGTAAATTGGATTCCGATAAATCCACTTGATAAAGTTGGGTATCCCCGAGTTGAGCCTCCTGAAGTTGGGTTTTATGTAAGTTAGCATAGCTCAAATTGGAATAGGGCATATAAATCTGGTTTAAATTGCTACCCGCTAAGTTAATCTCCTCTAAGTTCGCTTCAAATACATCTGACTGACTTAAATCAATAGCCCCAAAGTCCCGTTTACCCTCACTGTATAAAGCGAGTAATTCCTGTGAACTAATTTTCTGCATTGTTTATCTATAAAGCCACGAAACCAAAATCACTGAAAAAATTCAGGCCCTGGGAAAATATTTTTGCCTAACCTCTGTTTACTTTAAAACCTTGTTAAGAAAGATCGAGGATGTGTTAACAATTTTTTTTATTTCTAGTGGAGATGGCAGAGGTCATGGAGTAATAGATTAAGCGATGGGGGGGAAGGGGGGTAAAATTGAACCAGGGGAACACCATGCCTGAAAAATCGTACACTATGAGGATTGTGTAATGAAGCGATTTGATAACAAACGTTATTATATGGCATGGTTATATATTCCTGGCTATTTCTATACCCGTTAGTGTGTTGATATTAATATTGCTGTGAGTGTAATGCAGTTAGAACAGTCTCAAAGTCAGTCCATCCCAATAATATTGGACAGTTTACCCGATCTACCGTTTGGTGAAAAAGGATGTCCACGTCGCGCCCGATTAGAAATTGATTTAATGTTACTGGCGATTGAAGCCTTGTATCTGGGGGGGGCAGAATATATGCTGGTCGTGATCTCAGAACTAGAGTTACAAACGGTCATCCCCAATCGGGTCGAATTGTGGCGAATCCGCAGTACCAATCCCTTACGCCGATTTAGTCAACGTCGGGCGCTGAGTTTGTTAGAAGCCAAAGCCTTAGTCGTGATTATCTCTAACCTGGGAAGACGCTTAACGGCCAGAATTCGGCAGTTACTCATGGATTATGAGGCGCTGACCCAAAAACAAATTCCCATTGAACGACATTTACAATTGTCTAACTACTTAACCCAGTTTCGGGCGCATTTCCGCAGTCGGATGAATCCCCGGCGGGCCTTGGTGATGACCTATAATTCCGATGAAAAGTTAAACGAGTTAGGGATACGTTTGTTAGAAAAACTGCTCTTTTGTACAGGGACGGCTGGAATGCAGCGATTTTGGATTAGTTTGTTTGATGGAGAAGTCTCATGACGATTGAACGTCAATATAGTTTACCGAACTGCAAACTGATTTTGCAGGGTTTACCCCAAGGAAGCGACGGCAAATCCGATGGACGAGCCAGTTTAAATATTCTGATGAATGCAGAATGTCATTTTGTCGGTCATCCCCAAACCCTGAGCGGGGGACGGGAGTTTTTTGAAAGTTTAGTTCGACAGGTCAGTCGCTATGCTCAAGGGTTCCTGAGTGGACTCAGAACCCCGGACTCTTTCCATCGCGGACAGGAGTTAGTTGAGTTACATCCAATTGCGGGAGAATTACATCAATTAACCGTTCATGAACCTACGGAGGAAAAGCCCTCAGATGAATCCTCCACCCCCTCTGTACCCCCGATTCAGCTTAATTTAACCACGGTACAATTATTTGATTTAGTGGAAGCAGTCGATCAATTTTTGGCCGATAGCCAGACCTTGCCAGAACTGTCCCTTCAGTTACAACCCCTATCTAAACGTTATCTCAAACCCGAACAACCCATTACTCAACGGGCGATTCCATCGGCCATTGGCATATCGAGTCTAGCACTAACGGCCTTGGCTTTATTGGCCTTGCCCATTCCCGAGATTAAACGACCCGAAGACCCCAAACTACAACCCCAAGCCCAAAGCTCAACGGTTCCCACACCAACAGCCAATCCCCCCCAAGGGTCTTCCCCGCAAACAACCGTACCGCAACCTTTACCTGCTAGTCTTTCCAGTTCGCCACCGATTACCAATCCCCAAGAACTTCAGGATTTAAAAGCTCAATTAAGTGAAAAGCTAACCCAAGCCTGGATACCGACACCATCGGTGAAAACCCCCTTAATTTATCGGGTGAGTGTCGCCAAAGATGGGGCAATTGTGGGTTACAAGTCTTTGAACCCGGAACTAGAAACCGAAACGAAACAAACACCCCTGCCGGATTTATTGTATAAACCTGTGGGAAGTCGTCAAACCAATGAACCTTTGGCCGATTTTCAGGTGACGTTTAATCCTGATGGGAATTTAGAGGTAAGTAATTTAGCGAGTAACACCGAGGCTGTTCCCCAGACCTCTCCCGAAACACCCGCCTCCAATTAAGGAGACTGACTGATGACTAAATCTGCAAAACCCCGCCCTGCTCCTTCGCCCCCCCCTAGACGATTTCGAGGCTTCTTATTCTTTGGGGTGATAGTGTTTAACCTCCTACTGTTGGGGGTGGGTTCGTCTATTGCTTGGTTGGTAGGGATAGCCGTGGCTCAGGTCTATCCTAATTCCAGTTCTGAGGTTCCGTTAACACAGCAATTACTCAATCAAACCCAGAGGGGGGGTTCCCAGGGAATAGTCCCGGTGGTTACTCCTAGTCCGGCTCCTCAACCCATAGACGAACCCAGTCAACGGTTAACTAACCCCCAACGTCAACAACTGCGGGTACAGTTACAGCAGTTACAGGGACAGTTAAATACTTTGATTGGACGGACGGCGGCCGTAGAAAGTCAATTGGGGGCCAGTCGTCCCACCGAACCCCTGGAGAAACGTTTACAAATTCTGGAACAGCAATTAGCCTCTGCACCTCCGATTTCGGGTTCAGGTAGCAATAAACCAACACCTCCGGCTATTTCAGCTACGCCCGAACGCCGTCAAAGTTCTAATACCCTAGTGGTGACTTTTCCCAGTGATGTGTTGTTTGATGTGGGTAGTACCATTTTGCGTCCCGGGGCTAACGTGATTTTAGATACGATTATTGCCGATATTAAAACCTATAAGGGTTCTGCTGTTAGGGTTATGGGTCATACCGATAATCAAGGCAGTCCTCAACAAAATTTAGATTTATCCTTTAGTCGCGCAGAAGCAGTGATGAAATATTTATCCGAGGTGATTGGTACAGATTACCACTGGGCAGCCATTGGATACGGCGCAAATCGTCCCGTAGTTAATAATAATTCTGAAAATAATCGACAACTGAACCGTCGAATTGAAGTCGCAATTACGCCGTAAATCAGTCATCAGTTGTAGGGGCGGGTTCTTTTCAATTTTTGTTAATCACCTAAATCTTGATGAACCCGCCCCTACCAGTTGTTAGTTATTAGTTATCAGTGTAAAAGTTAATTAATTGACTAATAAATCCCCATTACCTATTACCTATTACCCATTACCCATTACCTGTTCCCTATTCCCTGTTCCCTATTACCTATTACCTATTACCTATTACCCATTACCCATTACCTATTACCCATTACCTATTCCCTATTCCCTATTCCCTATTCCCTATTCCCTATTCCCTGTTCCCTGTTCCCTATTCCCTATTCCCTATTCCCTATTCCCTGAAATGAAAATCATTTTCTTTGGTACGCCTGAATTTGCAGTTCCGAGTTTAGAAAGATTATTAGCTGACCCAAAATTTGAAGTTTTGGCGGTGGTGACTCAACCGGATAAACGCCGAGGTCGGGGCAGTCAATTAACCCCTTCTCCGGTGAAAATGTTGGCTCAAACCCATGAATTATCGGTGTGGCAACCCAAGCGGGTGAAAAAAGATAAAAACACCTTAAAACTGTTGCGAGAGGCTCAGGCGGATGTTTTTGTGGTGGTAGCTTATGGACAAATTTTATCCCCGGAAATTCTGGAGATGCCTCGGTTGGGATGTGTGAATGGTCATGGTTCCATCCTGCCCAAATATCGCGGTGCCGCCCCAATTCAATGGTGTTTATATCACGGGGAACCCGAAACGGGGATAACTTCAATGTTGATGGATGCGGGGATGGACACTGGGCCGATGTTATTAAAGGTAGTGACACCGATTGGACTATTAGAAAATGCCACGGATTTAGGGCAACGGTTAGCCCAATTGGGGGCGGATTTATTGGTAGAAACTTTAAGCAAATTAGACGCAGGAGAAATTCGGGCTATTCCTCAAGATAATGCCCTGGCGACCTATGCCCCGTTAATTAAAGATGACAATTATGATTTAGACTGGAGTAAATCTGCGATCGCTTTACATAACCAAATTCGAGGTTTTCACCCCAACTGTATCACCTTGTTTCGGGAAAAACCCTTAAAAGTTTGTGCTACGCTTCCCTTATCGCCAGAATATCACGCTCAATTTCCCCCGGAATACCAAAATTTGTCGCAACAATGGCCTAATTTATCCCAATTTTCAGGACAACCTGGAGAGGTAGTCAGCCTAATTAAGCGTTTTGGGCCAGTAATCCAAACAGGTGAGGGATTATTATTACTCACCCAAGTCCAATTGGCGGGTAAACGAATACAGTCAGCTTGGGATTTTGTGAATGGAACCCGTCTGGCGGTGGGGGAAATTTTAGGGTAGAATTAATTTTGAGATTATAATAATAAAGATTTGGGGTGCTATTATCATCAGGGCAAAGGGGTTAGTCCAATAATTTTTGGTGCGCGTAACTAAGGCCCTTTCTCGTTTTTCTCTCAATCAATTAAAACAGACTAACAAAATTCACAACAACTACTCAGCAAACTATGGAGATGGTTGGTCAAGTTCCAGAAGAAAAATTTCAAATTATCCTAGCAGGAGATATTGTCTCTGTTTGCTTACCTGAACGTCTGAGTGTCTTAGAAGCAGTTTCTTTTAAAACCACTTGTCAGAATGTTATTTCTTTTAATCCGCCGCCCAAAAAAATTATTTTTGATTTTAGCCAGACTATATTTATTGATAGTAGTGGTATTGGCGCACTGATTAGTAACCTGAAAACCACAAAAGCCAAAGGAATTGACTTAGTTTTAAAATCCGTTGGTTCTCAGGTAATGGCGGTTTTTTCCCTAACTTCTCTTGACCAAGTATTAACTATTGAACCTCCGAGTTCGGACGAGAAAATCAAGGAAAAAACTAGAGGGGAAAATCGTCTTCCTGTGACCCATCCTTCTGTGCGGTCTTGGGTAAAGCGGTTAATTGATATAACGGGTGCTATTGTCGGTTTAAGTATTTCATCGGTATTAGCCATTCCGATTATTATTGCAATTCGTTTAGATAGTCCAGGGCCGATTTTCTTTGGTCAGGTGCGGTGTGGTTGGATGGGAAAACGATTCCGTATTTGGAAGTTTCGGTCTATGTGTACTGATGCGGAAGCCTTAAAAGATAAAATTCCAAATCAAGCCCAAGGAGCTATTTTTAAGAATGATAATGACCCTCGAGTTACCAAAGTCGGTCGGTTTTTACGGCGAACCAGTTTAGATGAATTACCGCAATTTTGGAATGTTTTAACTGGAGAAATGAGTCTGGTGGGAACTCGTCCACCCACACCCGATGAGGTAGAACGTTATGAAGTTCCTCAATGGCAACGCTTAGATGTTAAACCCGGAATGACGGGAGAATGGCAGGTTAACGGTCGTTCTCAAGTTAAAAATTTCGAGGATATTATCCGTTTAGATTTGAAGTATCAGGAACATTGGAGTCTGATGTATGACATGAAGTTAATTGTCAAAACTATCATGGTTGTCTTCAATAGAAATAGCGGTGCTATGTAAAGAATTGATGAGTAATGCAGCACTACTAGCACAATCACATCTTCAGGTAAAAACAACTTTAAGCTCCTTAGAGGAGGTGTTGTTTTGGTTTGAAAAAACTGCCTTGGATTTTCTACCTACGGATGTTTTTCATCAGTCTCAAATTGCTTTAACGGAGGGATTTACTAACGTTGTCCGTCATGCTCACCACAGCTTACCGGAAACAACACCTATTGAGTTAGAAGTGAGGATATTTTCCCCCTGGATTGAAATGAAAATTTGGGACATGGGGGAACCCTTTAACTTAGAAAAAGCCTTAGAGTCTGTATGTCAAATGCACGCTGACCCGTTGGAACATGAAGGAGGCAGAGGACTGATTTTTATGTCTAAATTAATGGATGAATTACATTGTATCCGGTTAGAGGATAATCGGAATTGTTTGGTGATGAGGAAACAGATTTAATGGGTAATGGGTAATGGGTAATGGGATAAGATTTATTTGGGTTAATTATGATGCCCATATCCTCCACCGCCGGGGGTTTCAATCACAAAAATATCGTTGATATTCATTTCGACGCTGGCGGTACTGGTTAATTGTTCTATTGTTCCATGATTACGAATAATATAATTTTTACCTACTAACCCAGGTTGTCCGCCATTTAATCCAAAAGGGGGAATAATTCGATGTTCTGATAGGATGGCGGCGGTCATGGGTTCTAGGAATTTAACTTTTCTAACGATGCCATTTCCGCCGTTAAATTGTCCTAAACCCCCACTATTTTCTCGGATACTAAATTCTTCTAATAATATGGGATAACGCCATTCTAAAACTTCCGGGTCAGTTAAACGGGAGTTAGTCATGTGGGTATGAACTGCATCAGTTCCATGATAGTTTATTCCGGCGCCAGACCCACCACAAATTGTTTCATAATATTGATAATTCTGATTTCCAAACGTAAAGTTATTCATTGTTCCTTGGGATGCTGACATCACGTTTAAAGCCCCATATAAGGCATCAACAATAACTTGAGAGGTTTCCACATTTCCCGCCACGACCGCCGCCGGATAACGGGGGTTCAAAAAACAACCTTCAGGAATAATAATCTCCAAGGGTTTCAAACATCCTGCATTTAAGGGAATATTATCATTAACCAAGGTTCTAAAAACATATAAAACGGCGGCTTTACAAATGGATTTTGGGGCATTAAAATTAGTCGGGAGTTGGGAAGAAGTTCCAGTAAAATCTATAATTGCCCTACGGTTATTTCTATCAATTTTAATATTAACTTTAATGATTGCCCCATTATCCATTTTATAACTAAATTCACCATCTTTTAAAACATAAATTGCCCGACGTACCGATAATTCTGCATTATCTTGAACAAACTGCATATAGGTTTGAACGGTATGTAATCCATAATATTCGACCATTCTTAAAAGTTCTTGAACGCCTTTTTCATTGGCAGCGATTTGAGCTTGTAAATCCGCAATATTGGTGGCTGGATTTCGGGCGGGATAGTTTCCAGATGTTAATAAATTTAAGAGTTCTGTTTCTAAAAAAATTCCTTCTTTAACCAATGGAACATTATCAATTAAAATTCCTTCTTCTGCAATATTTGTACTATTAGGAGGCATAGAACCCGGCGTAATTCCCCCGATATCGGCTTGATGTCCTCGGGATGCAACATAAAATAAAATAGTCTGTTCCTGTCTATTTCCCCCCTTTACTAAGGGGTTCTCCTGATCATTTCTCCCCTTTAATAAGGGGGGGCTAGGGGGGGTAAAAACAGGAGTTATAACCGTAATATCGGGTAAATGGGTTCCCCCATTATAGGGATTATTCAATAAATAAACATCACCGGGTTTGAGAGTTTCTCCCTTGGCAACAATTAAACTTTTAATACTGTCACTCATTGACCCCAAATGCACAGGAATATGGGGGGCATTGGCAACTAATTGACCCTGTTGATTAAACAGAGCACAGGAGAAATCAAGACGTTCTTTAATATTAACAGAAGTTGCTGTATTTTGTAATACAATTCCCATTTGTTCGGCAATAAATTGAAATAAATTTTTAAAAATTTCCAATTTTACAGGGTCAACTTTAATATCTTGATTCTCTCTGACTAGGGGCGGTTTAATAGAATGAATTGATTTTAAAACCAAATAATTTTTTTCAGTTAATTCCCCTTGCCATCCCGACTCAATAATATTTGTTCCAATGGATTCTATAATTATTGCAGGGCCCTGTATAATATCTCCAGGTTGTAAATCATTTCGATTAAAAATAGGGGTTTGTTTCCATTCATCCGGGGTATACATCGGAACAATATCAATGGGTGTGGGCAGTTGATTTCTTGTCCGGTTTAATATCGGTTCTTCCGGGGTATCCATTTGTTGAATTATTTCTGTAGTTATTGATTCAACAATTAAGATTTTTTCCGGTTTAATAAATCCGTAACGGATTTGATGCTGTTGTTCAAATTGTTTAGTTATACTAGACAAATGACTAACAAAATCAACCGATAATATAGAATCTGTTCCCTCATATTTGAGATTAAGTTTCAAAATAATCTCTATTTTTGAGTCTGGATTTTCCAATTCTGTTTTTGCTTCCGTTTCTAAACCCGAAAAAATATATTCTAAGTCAGGAATCAAACCTTCTGTTAAGGGTTTTTCAATCGCTTTTTCTCGTAATATTCGGATATCAGCTAACCCCATGCCATAGGCAGATAAAACCCCAGCATAGGGATGAATAAAAATCTGTTTCATACCTAAAGTATCGGCAATTAAACAAGCGTGTTGACCGCCCGCTCCGCCAAAACAACAGAGGGTATAATTAGAAATATCATAACCCCGTTGTAGGGATATTTTTTTAATGGCATTTGCCATATTTTCAACGGCAATAGTAATAAATCCCGTAGCCACTTGTTCGGAGGTGCGGTTATCTGCCGTTTGGGTGTGAATTTCTAGTGCTAATTCCCTAAATTTTTGTTGAACAATTTCAGCATCTAATGGCAAATTTCCAGTTTCTCCAAATACTTTGGGGAAGAATTGGGGCTGAATTTTCCCTAACATAACGTTAGCATCCGTAACGGTTAATGGCCCGCCATTGCGATAACAAGCTGGCCCAGGATAGGCTCCGGCGGACTCTGGCCCCACCCGGTATCGTGACCCATCAAAGCTTAAAATTGAACCGCCTCCGGCCGCGACGGTGTGAATTGCCATCATCGGAGTTCGCATTCTCACCCCGGCGATTTCAGTTTCAAATTGTCGTTCATATTCACCATTAAAATGGGCGACATCGGTGGATGTTCCACCCATATCAAAAGTAATAATAGAATTAAATCCGGCTTTTAAACTGGTTTGAACAGCACCAACAATTCCTCCGGCTGGCCCCGATAAAATACTATCTTTCCCTTGGAAGTTTTGGGCGTTAGTTAAACCTCCATTAGATTGCATAAACATTAATTGAATGGGGTTTGATGTTCCCCTTGCTAAACTAAGATCACTATTTAATTGAATAGTAACTTGATCAATATAACGTCTTAAAATGGGAGATAAATAGGCATCAACAATAGTTGTATCTCCGCGACTAACTAATTTGATTAAGGGGCTAACTTGATGGGATACGGAAATTTGAGTAAAGCAGATTTCTTGAGCCAAGGTAGCAATTTGTTGTTCGTGTTTAGGATAGCGATAACTGTGCATTAAGACAATGGCACAACTTCTAATTCCGGTTTGATATACTTGTTCTAATTGGGGTTTTAATAATTCTAAATCGACGGGTTTTAATTCATCTCCTTGGGCGGTATAACGTTCTTCAACTTCGATGACTTGTTCATAGAGCATTTGCGGTAAAATAATCTGACGGGCAAAAATATCGGGGCGATTTTGATAGCCAATTCTTAACGCATCTTTGAAGCCTTTTGTTATAATTAATAGGGTGCGATCGCCTTTTCGTTCTAATAAGGCATTGGTGGCGACGGTGGTTCCCATTTTAACTTCTGAAATCAACTCACCGGGAATGGTTTGATGGGGGGATAATTCTAATATTTCTCGAATACCTTGAATCACAGCATCGGCATAATGTTGGGGATTTTCTGATAGTAATTTATGGGTGATTAATGTGCCATCGGGTTTACGCGCAACAATATCGGTAAATGTGCCACCTCGGTCAATCCAAAATTGATATTTTGTAGCTTGTTGTTGGGGTGTAGATGTCATGGTTGCTTTAATTTAAAATTTATATTTTACCCTAAGATTAATCCCCAGATATCATAAATACATGGATTAGGGAGAATTATTCAGATATAATAAAATAGAAGGTTAGTTAAAAGATGTTCGTTTAAATGGGCAAACAATATTTAGAACTGAAACTGTTAAGGGAAAATCAACTTTCTGCTGTGGTAGAACTCGATCAACGGTGTTTAGGAGGACTTTGGACAAAGGAAGGATATCAACGGGAAATCGAGAGTCCCAATAGTGATTTAATCATCTGGAAACGGGAACAGGAAATAGGGGATAAGGAACATAATTCAGAAGAATTTCAATTTCCTAAACTAGAATTAAATGATGGAAGAAATTCGGGTGATGAACTCATCGGAATTGGCTGTTTATGGGCAATCCTAGAAGAAGCTCATATTACAATTTTAGCCATTGATCCCGACTACCAAGGCAAAGGATTAGGTCAGGCGTTATTATTTCAATTATTAGTATCTGCTTGGAAACGTAAACTAGAACGTGCAACCCTAGAGGTGAAAGTTTCTAATCAACCTGCAATTAATTTATATCATAAATTTGGCTTTAAAGAAGCCGGAATTCGTAAAAAATATTATCAAGACACCGGAGAAGATGCCTTAATTCTATGGCGAGGGGATCTGCATCATCCGCATTTTCCCCAAGTTCTGCATCAATGGTACCAAGAGATTTGTTTAAAGTTGACCCATGACTGATCATGCGGATACATGATTATGGCCCCCCAAAAATAGCGGCTTCGAGATCTCGACGGGAAAGGGAATATTTAAAGGAACGTTGAATATCCTGATCTTTGGTTGCAGCACCAATATAACGGACTGTAATTTGGTCAACTTCTAACCATAAATCGGCTGTCCAATTTTCGTTTCCAATGCGCCAATAATGGAGTTCTTTACGATCCTGTTCACCTCCGTGGGAGCGTAACCATTCTTCAATATCGGGTAGGGGATGATTATATAAAGGTGTATCTGAACTCGGCAAAGTCATAAATAAAAGGAGGGAGAGGCAATTTATCTTAGTTACTGATCATAGCATTTTTTGTTAATCAAAACCAATAAGCTGTTCAGCCGTTAAATCTGGTATTAGATCATGGTTAAATCCTGGCAGTCCCAGCGCTTGATATACGGTTTAACTATTTAACAGCTTAAAAATTTAAAAGGATAATTAAACCCGGGGGTTGAATCGGTTGTAAAACTCCATTTGAATTAGCTAAACCGATGACAATTGCTAACAGTAAACATCCCATTAAAGTTATTCCCATCAGAAATAGTGAAAAAATCTCCCCAGAGGAAAGGGGACGATCTGTTGGGTCTAAATAGGCAGAGGAAGAATGGGAACGATTATTTTTAGAATAGGGTTGATTTAAGTCCGTTGGAACTTGAATTAAATGATATCGAGAATAGCGAATTTTTTGATCATAGGACTGACGCCGATCTGGGTTACAGAGGGTGGCGTAAGCTTCATTGAGTTTCTGAAATTTTGCCGTGGCGCTCGCTTTTGATAGGCTTGTCGTATCAGGATGATACAGTTTACTCAGTTCCCAATAGGCGCGTCGAATTTCGATCGGGGTGGCACTGGGATGAACCCCTAACAGGGTGTAATAACTAGAACTCAGCGCCGGATGGTTTTCGGATTGGGGTTGCTGTTGAGATGAATTTCTGGGAGAAGTCACGGCTATCCTAACTCTACATCACGAAACAGTTCTGTTGATTATACAGAAAAAATCTTTGGATAGCAAAGTTCAAATAGAGAAAAAACGATCATTAGCTTCTTCCCCTATCTCAGCAATTTTTGTTTAATGACAACACCAAATGTGGTTAATCGATTAAAAACCAACCTCTAACACATCTATTCCCGATGGACGAACATCTCCTCGCATTCCATTATCAAGATTATTATTTGGGCTCAGAAAACCATCAGACTCAACGGGTTGAAGTGAGTTAAGATTCGGATTCACGATCGCATCCAAATATTCTTGATTATATTCAAAGGGTTGATCAGATTCTGGCCCCCCAAAAGGAAATACTAAACGATCAGGATCTCGTCCAATAGTGAGTTCTTCTGGTATTCCCAAATCCTGGGCGGAACCTCTAGGCAGTTCAGCCGTCTGTAAAGTAGGAATTGCAAACTCAGTTCCGGTTAAATCCGCATTTAAGAGATTTGCACCGTCTAATTGAGCTTGAATTAAATTAGCATTAGTTAAGTTAGCACCATTTAGGTTAGCATCATTAAATTCAGTCTGATTTAAAAACGCCCCTTCTAAGTTTGCAGATGTTAAGTTTGCTCCGGTTAAATCTGCACCTTCTAAATTGATATTAGCTAGGTTTGCCCCCGTAAGGTTAGCATCTCGTAAATCAACACCAATCAAGTGAGCACCGCTTAAATTAGCGCCTCTCAAATCACACCCTTGACAGAACCGGGTTTCTAATAATTGTTTAAGATCATTAGGATTTTGTGAATAGGCTGGAGTCGTAACTCCCAAACCTAGTAGAAGCACTGTGGCGGCTCCAAAAACTGTTGTGGATAGGATTTTCATAACTTTATCCTCCGCTTTGGCCACCGAAAAACTACACCTAATAGTTTTCGTTTTTCCTATTATAAGCTAAATACCCAAGCTATTAAAAAAATTTAATAAAAGAAAAAACGATCGCACTTTTGATAGACTCAAGAGCGATCGCTAACTTTGAAAAAACAATACTTAATAGATCAGTTTAAATCCTATTAAGCTAAGGCCGGAATTTTCAAGCTCAGATGGGAATATAGGGGAAAGCGATCGCATAAATTCGCCACCCGTTGCAGACAGGCTTCGCTGATCCCCTCATCTTCTGGGTTGAGCAGACGATCTGCAATAATATTCCCAATTTCGATAAATTCCGTTTCTCCCATCCCCCGCGTGGTCATAGCCGGAGATCCTAAGCGTAAACCACTGGTAACAAACGGAGATTCGGGATCAAAGGGAACCGTATTTTTATTTGCCGTAATATTAACTTCACTCACCAGTTGATCGGCCCGTTTTCCCGTCATATTTACAGAACGTAAATCCACTAACATCAAATGATTATCCGTACCACCGGAGACAATTTTTAAGCCTCGGTTTTGTAACTGAGTAGCCAGCGCTTTCGCATTAGCAATCACTTGACCCGAATAGATGGAAAATTCCGGCTTCAGGGCTTCCCCAAAGGCCACGGCTTTACCAGCAATCACGTGTTCTAGGGGGCCACCTTGACTTCCCGGAAAAACAGCTTTATCTAATTTTTTGCCTAGTTCCCCATCCCGACTTAAAATCAACCCGCCCCGTGGCCCTCTCAAGGTTTTGTGAGTCGTGGTAGTGACCACATCACAATAGGGAATCGGGTTAGGATGATGACCCGTTGCCACTAACCCCGCAATATGGGCAATATCGGCCATTAAGTAGGCCCCGACTTCATCGGCGATGGCGCGGAATTTCTCAAAATCTATAATTCGAGGATAGGCTGAATACCCACAAATGAGCATTTGGGGTTTATGCTGTTTGGCCAGTTCTAAAATTAAGTCATAGTCAAGTTGTTCGGTTTCCGGGCTAACCCCATAATGACAGGCTTTAAACCATTTACCAGAGACATTTACCGGAGAACCATGGGTTAAATGTCCCCCATGGGATAAGTCCATCCCCATGATCGTGTCACCTGGTTTGAGCATCGCCAAGAACACGGCAAAGTTGGCTTGAGCACCCGAATGGGGTTGAACATTGGCACTGGCGGCTCCGAACAGTTGTTTGGCGCGTTCAATGGCTAATTGTTCAATGCCATCAACAAATTCACAGCCGCCGTAATAGCGTTTTTTGGGAAGTCCTTCGGCGTATTTATTGGTAAGAACAGACCCCTGGGCTGCCATAACCGCCGCCGAGGTAAAGTTTTCACTGGCAATTAATTCTAGGTGTTCCCGTTGACGACAGAGTTCATGCTGAATCAAATCAGCAATGACGGGATCAGTTTCAGATAAGATTTCTAAATTACTCTGACTCACAATAAAATTCCTCTTAATTACACAATTTGATCACCGATTTAAACGGATTAGGATTATCCGTGATTTTCCATCATAACTTTACTGTGCTGATGGTTGATTCCAAAATTGTATTAAGTTGTGACTCATTTAGCCAAATCCCCTACAACTGTGGGCTTACAATAGAAGTATAATTGGGCATCTGTCGGAGGAATCATTATGCTAGTCATCTTGATGGATAACCAGATACTTGCTTCTCAACAAGTTTGTCAGGGATGTTTATTAGCTGATCAAAGTGGTCAACCTCGTTGGAGAGGCGGTCAGTTGTCCTGTGGACATTTAGTTCGTCCCTGCATTGACAATCAACCGAGTCAGTATGAATGTCAGATGGGCTTCCGCATTGCTAATATTCCATAAATCATCGGGATTGACTGTTGAGATGGGGCGGTTAATTTCTGCGAGAACAATTTCGCCCTTTCTCCTGCTGATCATTTTTTGACTCCCAATCTCTGGGACTGCGCTATCCTGGGTTTAAGAGATACTCAGGAGAATTGGTTATGACTTGGCGCGGAACCACGACAGTACGCGATCGCATTTTTGCCGCCTTACCCTATCTACTGCCTTTAATGGATGGGTTACCCTTTGGACGCTTTTTATTCCAACAGTTTCCGATTTTACAAATTATTACATTGCCTGTCATCCCTTTGATGTTTCTTTATCAATACATTCCTTTCGCGGGATTTGTTGTGTTCCTAGGGTTATATATGTTAGTGGTTCGCAATGAAAATATTCCCCATTTCATTCGATTTAATACCATGCAAGCCATTTTGATTGATATTGTTCTGATTTTGTGTACTTTGGTTTTCCAGACCTTCGGCAATGTCCTTTTACAAGGATTTCTCATGGAAACCCTCTACAACATGATCTTCCTAGGGCTTTTAGCGGTATTTTTCTATTCTGTGATTCAGTCTTTATCTGGGAAATATGCAGAAATTCCTACGATTTCCGATGCTGTTTATATGCAAGTTCGCTAATAGGGAACAGGGAATAGGGAACAGGGAACAGGGAACAGGGAAGAAAAAACTTTACCATCGGGGTTTGAGTATCCGTTGATGTCCTAATCGTGGGTCGCGCGACTACTATCAACGTTAATTGTCACCCCGAACCTGATACAATCAAAGATCCTTGCTTCTAAATCCAGAAGCCTAGTCGTCCATAAGGAGAATCACAGCATGAAGCCTTTTGTTTACGAAACAATGTATATCCTCCGTCCTGACCTCAACGATGAGCAGGTTGGGCAGTCTATTAGCAAATACGAAACCCTCCTCAAAGATCAAGGGGCAGAGAATATCCAAATCCAAAATCGGGGTAAACGTCGTTTGGCCTATGACATTGATAAGCACCGGGAAGGGGTTTACGTCCAGATGAATTATGAAGGCCCTGGAGCCCAGATCGCTATTTTAGAAAGAGCCATGCGAATTAGCGACGAGGTGATCCGTTATCTGACTATTAAAGAAGAAGTAACGGTAGAACCCACGGAAGCCACGGAAGCAGAACCCGAAGCTCAAGAGGCGGAATAAATTAGGTAAACAGGGGGAAAGATAGAATTAGATTTTACTCTTAACCCCTGTTTTTGTTATACCCAGTTTTTTGGCTCTTGCCGATTGGGAACAACAGAGATATTTTAGAAACAAATATAAAGAATAAATTTATAGGAGCCGTTAGTCACCGTGAGCCAAGCTAAAAGTCAAACGCCACAGGAGTTACAAGCTGAAGTTACTCGTTTGAACGAGGAGCTACAAATGCGGGAGCAGTTGATTCAACAGTTATCTCAAGAACTGTTCCGTTTGGTAAAAGGAGACGCTAACTTATTACCCAGTCCCGATGTTTCCGAACGTCATCAAGTGCAAATGGTGGCTTTACGCGAACAACTGCAAGAGATGGAGCAGCAGGTTAAGTTTTATCAAGGACAAATCGCCGAACGGGATACGGAAGCCTATCAACTCAGACAGTCAGTGGAGGAGCTAACAGACCGTTCTCGGATGTTGGAACAGGTTGTCCAGGAGTTACCTGGGGTATACCGTCAGAAGTTCTCAGAACGTCTGAATGAAGTCATGGAAAAAGTAGAATTACTACAACGGGAAAATAAACAACTTCATGCCGAGTTACAAAGTGTCAGCTATCGTTTAGCCCAAAAAAGTCGCCGTCCTAGTGGCTTGGATTTACCGAGTTTTCAAGGTCGCGGTTCGGGTTCGGTTGAGATTCCCACTTTGGGTAATGCTTGAGCGTTAAGAAGGACTTGTGAACGACCCACACTGTAGCCCCAGGTTAATCAGTGTGGGTCGTTGAAATTAACCCACTTGTACGACTCCGTAACGACTGGTTAATTTGTCCAATTGATTGACTAATAAACTTAGGAATAGTCCCACGTCGGTGACAACGCCAATGGACTCCACAGAACCGCGATCGCTCAGTTTGGTGACAACAGCCGGGTTAATATCGACACAGACCATTTTAACTCCCGAAGGGGTCATATTCCCCACCCCAATCGAATGCAGCATCGAGGACAGCATCAGAATCATATCCGCGCCCTGCAACAGTTCGGCATAATGTTCTTGGGCCTTGATTAAGTCCATTTGGGTATCCGGTAGGGGGCCATCATCTCGAATCGAACCCGCTAAGGAGAAGGGAATGTTATTTTTCACACATTCATACATCACCCCACTCTTAACCAAGCCATTTTCAACGGCGGCGGCAATACTCCCATAACGGCGAACACTATTGATCACTTTAAGGTGATGGCGATGACCTCCTTTAACAGCGATACCCTGTTTCATATCCATACCCAGGGAGGTTCCCATGATCGATTGTTCCATATCGTGAACGGCGATCGCATTTCCCCCTAATAACGCCTGCACATAGCCTTGGCGGATCAGGTGGGATAAATGTTGGGCTCCTCCGGTATGGATGACCACTGGGCCAGCCGTGACGACGACTTTGCCACCGCGATCGCGAATTTGGCGCAGTTCCCAGGCAACCTGTTCCACAATTAGCTCAACCCGGCGTTCACTAGAGACTCCAGACGACATAAAGCTGAATTCCTGGGGTGCATTCCGGGCTTCCCTGGATTCGGTTTTGCGGATGGTACGAAGACCCACCACATCCACAACCACCCGTTCTCCGACCTTTAAGTCCCGCAGAATCTTACATTGGGCTACTAGACCGTTGGGGGTTTGGGAAATTGCGATCGCGCCGTCCATCCGTTGATGTTGAACCGTTAGCCATTGGCCATTAACCCGAACTTCCGTGGGGTAAATGGTGGAGACGTAGAAATCATCGGGGCCAACGCCATCTTGTTCGACTGGTTGTAAGCGAGCGTCCCGTTGGTCTTCTTCTAAGGACACCACGCCAATATCAATTAATTGGCTGATAATTTCTTCCATCACCTCATGGGAGGGGGCAGAAATTTTAATCTCGGCTTTCGAGGTGCTTTGTCGTTGTTCCCCTAAATTGAAGTTGAGGACTTTGAAACTGCCCCCGCCTTCGACGACTAAATCCAAGGCGCGGTTAATTAGCCCGGCGTCTAATAGATGTCCTTCCATCAGGACGGTGTGGCTTTCAACTTTAACCACCGCATGACGATCCACAATCACAGGTTCAGTCACCCGCAGGGTTAAACATTTGGCAGCCCCACCTGCTTTTAAAAACTCAGTTAGGGGAGTTTCTAGGACAGTAAAACCTGCTTCTTCGATTCTGGCTTTGAGGTTTTCACTGGCTTTGTTCATAATCACCATCTGATTAACATTGACGGTGTTACAAGCAAAGTTAACGGCGTCTGGTTCCTCAACAATAATCAGTTTTTCGGGTGGAATACGCAGTTCGATTAAGCGATTTGAATAGGAATCAAAGGCGGGGGGATAATACATTAAATACCCGCCTTTTAAGGGACAAAAACAGGTATCGAGGTGATAAAACCGTTCATCCATTAACCGCAGGGATAGGACTTCAATATCCAGCCATTCGGCAATTAGGGGGTGGGAGTCGAGTTCAGACCGGAATCCATATCCCGCCCATAAATAGCGCCCTTCCCGGTCAAATAATGCGTCTCCAGCGCCTTCAAAGGGAAGGTCTTTTGGAAGTTCGTGGACGGTAAATCCTTGACCTTCAAACCAGGTTTTGAAATAGGGTTCTTCCCCTTGGCGTTCTTTATGATAAAAACGACTAAGAACGACGGTTTTATCGAGAACTAACCCGGCGTTGGCGGTAAAGACCATATCCGGCCAACCTTTGGCGGGGTTTACTAAGTCAACAATGGCGTGTTCTTTGATAAGATGGTACAAGTTTTGCCACTGTTCTCTGGCTTTGTCAAAGGAGGATTTGTGGATATTTCCCTCCATCCAAGGATTGATTACATAGTCCACATCATAGTGGTCTGGAGAACACATCAGAAAGCGAATTGATTCTGTCATTTTAGGTACAATAGGGTAGACGCTACGGTTTTCTACCGATAAGAGATTTGAGTCACTACAAAATCCCACTTCTAAGGTTGAGAAGGGGATATTGGTTCTATAAAAAGCCAACTTTTAATTATATCATCCGAATGTGGACAAGCCTTGCGATTAAATGTCATATTTTCATAACATTGGGCTGGAGGGTGATCAAGCTATTTTTTGATCTTCTCGCTTAAAAAAATAGAGATCGCATCAACAACTCCTACCAATATGATAAAATTTCATTAATTCTAGTTAATTACATTCTTGTATTAATATGGGACGGCCATTCAGCAGAATTTTAAAAGCAGATGAAATTTTAGCAGAGGCAAAAGTTCATAGAGAGAAACTTCTCAAACAATCAAGACAACGTTCACAAAATGGTAAATCTGTCCGTACTCCAGAAGTTAACACCCTACTGAAGAAAGGGGGAAATAAGTGGAGTTTTGGAAACGAAAAAGCATTAGAAGATTTTGTTTGGGATAATTTGAGGAATTTGTTAGAGCTTACTCCCTTAAAACGTCAATACAAAGTTAATGGAGAGATTTGTGATATTTTGGCTTTGGATAAAGATCAACAATTAGTTATAATAGAGCTAAAAAATATTACTGATCGAGGAGTGGTTCAACAACTCACTCGTTACTATAATAATTTAATTGGGGTTAAGCCGATTGATTTGGAGATAGATTATAGTAAACTTATCCGTCTAATGGCTATTATGCCCAGTTTTCATAAACACAATTTTGTTGACAAAGAACATAGCAAGCTATCTTTAGAGTTTCTCTCTTTTGAGATTATCAAACAACCGGATAGTTTAGCTCTGTCTTTAACTAATGTTGATACAGAAAAGACTGTTTATACAAAAATTAATTATCATAAAAATGATGTATTTGATCTATCATGTTATTTACCAGATCCACCCAATAGTTTACTAAAAATAATATCAAATTGCTCACCAGAAAAACAACAATATATTTTAAAATTGAGAAAACATATTTTGTGTTTTCACGAAAAAATTCAAGAAATTTATGCTCCAGCAGTTATTAAGTACGGACGAGGTAAAGATAATATTTGCGTTGAAATTCGTAAAGATAATAGCTTTTATCTTTGTTTACCAATACCAGATCGGCAAGTTATGGGTTCTAAATACCCTTCAGGTAAAATGCAAATTTTTACAAATGATTTTCAACAGATAAATCTTATTGGGTATATTCCCAAAGGTAAAAGATCTATTGATAAATCTTATCGGTACGAAGACTTTGAAAAGTTTATCCAGGTAACAGATTCTATAGAATCTCTGAATCAACTAGAAAATCTGATTAATATAGCTTTGCAAAATTGGTTAGAAAGGTTTTAGCTTCTGCCCAACAAAACAGAAAACTTTTTGCTATAATTGTAATATCTGGTATAGCCTACACCTAAAAACTTTAGTTTTAGATCACGAATAAACAAATAATTCAAACTAGGATAAAAATGATGATTAAATCAATTGCCAAAGTAACTTCCGAAGGAAAACTAGAACTTCCTCCCGAAATATTACAACAACTGCAACCTTTAACGGAATATGAAATATCAGTTACAGAAAATGAAATTAAACTGACAAAAACCAAGAAAAAATTAAGCTTAGATGAGTTATTTCAACGGATTGACGAAACCCAACCAGATCCTGATGAACCAACTTTGGAAGAAATTAGTGAAATAGTCAAAGAAGTTAGACAAGAATTGTGGGGTAAATCATGAAAGTTGTTGTTGATGTTAATGTCTGGATATCAGCTTTATTATGGCCAGGAGTAACCCGTAAAATTATACAATTAGCACAAGCTAGTCAAATTACTATACTCGCTTCTGAAGATTTATTTCACGAACTAGAAACAACTTTAAAACGAAATAAATTCGCATCTAAAATGCAATCTCTCGGTTTAACGGTTGAAGAATTATAGCGCTACGCACTAGGGAACAGGGAACAGGGAACAGGGAACAGTAAGCAGTGAATGAGTTTCAGGATTTAGAAGTGTCCTAACTTCAATGCGTAGCGCTATACTATATGCGAGTACGGAAGTTTTAAACTTTTGTTCCAATGTTTCTATTAACGTACCTCAATTAAGAGACAGTAAAGATAATCATATTCTAGCTGCGGCCTTATCTGCCAATGCAGAAGTTTTAATCACGGGAGATCAAGATTTATTAGTATTAGATAACTTTATGGGAACAGCGATTATGAAACCAACAGACTTTCTTGCTCTTTATTTTCCATAAAAACCAAAATATGATTGACCCAATTATCATCATGGGTTAACTTCAACAGGACTTACGCACAAGACCAAAGAAACCGGGTTTCTGGCCCTGATTTTGCGGATGAAATCTGGATTTCTCGTTCAGAAACCCGGTTTGGTGCGTAAGTCCTATTCAAAAATAAATAAATAGGATTAGAAAATTTAAGTTCTACCTTAAAGTAGATGAAAATAAGCTAATTACCTGTATTAATTTGTCTATTATAATCCTCAGTAATCGGTTGATCAAATATAAAGAAGATTTTTGTCTCCTCGGAGCAAATATCCAGACCATTGTGGTAATGAACAAATAAAATAATATTATTAAACCGTTGGGGATCAATATTTTACGAGAATCACCCCAAATCCGGGAAGAAAAACTTTCAATTATTTTAAGATTGTTTAGGAAATCGTTAAGTTCACAGAAAAGTCAACCGTTTGCTACGACAATAGAAATATAATTATCACGGTTCTCTTAGATTAGGATCGTTAACTCAGATGATTATGATCTCATCTGGAGGATTTAAGTCTTATGTCTCCCCAAGCTAACCTCCTTAATTTCCTTCAGGTAGTCCCTGTTTGTCACCATGACACCTCCCTAGAAGCATTGCGGTTGATTTTTTCCCAGGGAAACTGTGAACGGGTGGTGATTATCAACTCCCAATATCAGCCCCTGGGAATGATTTCCTTGCGTCGTTTTCTTCCCTATCTGCTGAATCAGATTCCTGTTTCCCCAGCTACCCAGATCCAACCCCCCTTAGGAGAAGATTTTCAGGCGATCATTGATCCTGTGATCCCTATTCCATCCCATTTAAACCTGCAAGAGTTTTGGCTGTATTTACAAGATCAGAATTCCCCTACTGCGGTAGATCAGACTCAAACTAAAAGTTTATCCCTAGCTTTAGTGAATCAGGAGGGGGAATTTATTGGATTAATCGATAGTTTACAGGTGTTAGAACATTTAGCTAAACATTGCCAACAGTTTCCCCCCGTTGATCCACCCAAAGCCTCTCCTCCCCATACTTTCGACTTCCAGACAGAAACCCAACCCGGGTTAAGTCCTTTATCCCTGGGAGATTCTCTCCCCCCCGATCGTTTAATTGAGTTTTTAGACGAACTACCTATCCCCTTAATGATTCAACAGGATGATGGCAAAATCATCAGTCAAAATTTAGCATGGCGATCGCTAATTGGACTAGGATCACAAGTAGTACAGGAAGTCGCAGAAACCGTAATCCGTTGGGTTCAAACCTCTGTAATATTTTCCGACGGCGAAAACGGGCCGAATTCACCTTTAGAAACCTCTGGGAACTGGGGACTTTTATCTAATCCCTTAACCCATGTTGCTGAACCTTTAATTGCCAATTCAGCCCACTTAGAAATGCCCCAATGGTGTCAACTCGGGAGCAAACCAGACAGTTATGTTTGTATTTGTCCGGTCGCTCAAAATCAGGAACGGGTGTGGCAATTTACCCGTCAACAATTAAACGCTAAATCAGAAATAGGTTTATATTTAGAGAATGACACGGATAACCTCTGGTTAGTGTTTGCTCAAGATATTACAGAACAACATCGAGTTGCTCAAGAACTCACCGCCAAAAATACCGATTTAATTCAACTCAATCGCATCAAAGATGAGTTTATGGCCTGTATTAGCCACGAATTAAAAACCCCCCTTACCGCCGTTTTAGGTTTATCAAGTTTATTAAAAGATCACGCATTAGGAGAACTCAACGAAAGACAAACCCGTTATGCCCAACTGATTCATAAAAGTGGTCGTCACCTAATGTTAGTGGTGAATGATATTCTGGATTTAACCCGCATAGAAACCGGACAATTAGAGTTAGTTCCCGAACCTTTACATATTCAATCAGTTTGTCAATCTGCCTTTGATTTAGCAATTCAACACTACCAAAGCCAGGACAAATCGGATATTAAACTGCAAGCAGAAATTTTAGCCCAAGTTAAACGTCGATTTCACTTAGAGATTGAACCGGGTTTAGAAACCTTCGTCGCCGATGAACTTAGACTACGACAAATGTTAGTTAATTTGTTATGTAATGCTCTAAAATTTGCCCCCGATCGCAGTGATTTTGGTCTACAAGTAGGTCGTTGGGAAAATTGGGTAGCTTTTACGATTTGGGATCGAGGGATTGGGATTCCTGATGATAAACAGCATCTAATTTTCCAAAAATTCCAACAGTTAGAAAGTCCCCTGACCCGTGAATTTGAAGGAACAGGACTGGGGTTAGTATTAACCCAGCGTTTGGCTCGACTCCATGGGGGAGATGTCAGCTTTATTTCTCAACCAAATCAAGGCAGTAAATTCACCCTATTATTACCTCCTAATCCCCCTCGTTGTAATTGGGAATTGCCGCGTAAAGTTGGTAGTCAAAATCGTCAATTTGCGAGTTCTTCTCCTGGAGATTCCTCAAACACATCTCGGTTAGTATTAGTGGTAGAAACCGTACCCAAATTTATTCAAAATTTGAGCGAACAACTGGCTGATTTAGGATATCGAGTGATCATTGCCCGTTCAGGAACAGAAGCAGTTGAAAAAGCCCGTTGTCTACAACCTAGGGTAATTTTACTAAATCCTTTAATTCCTTTATTGTCCGGTTGGGATGTTTTAACCCTCCTAAAAACCGATCTACAAACCCATAAAATTCCGGTGATTATTACCGCAACTTTGGGGGATAAACAACGGGCATTAATGAATCATTGTGATGGATTTCTTCACCTTCCAGTTAAAGAATTAGAATTAGAAAAGTTGTTAAAAGAGTTACTGCTGGAGGTTCCCTTTTCTGCCCCCCAACAGTTAATTATTCTTTGGTTTAGTTTATCAGAAAATTCTCCAAATGTGGCTCCCGATGCAGATTTGAAAAATAAGAATTCTATTTATCATTCGGCTTTATTTTTATCTCGATTTTCCCATTGTCGAATTTTAGAAGCGGATGACGTGCATCAAGCCGCGATGATGGCGCAAATTTGGCATCCTAATGTGATGGTCTTAGAAAGAGATAGTTCGATCCAAAATCCATCCTATTTGTTAGAGGAAATTAGTAAACAAGAAAGTTTGACCCAATTACCGATTGTTACTTTAGATCCTGTTACTACTCAGGTCGCTAATCAAGTTAAAAATTTGTCAATTTTTCCCTGTTTAGCTAATTCCCAAGATGATCGATTCAAAAATGAAAATTTTCCTTTATCGATAAGTTCAGCTTTATTAGAAGTCGTCCAAATTGCCACTCGTTTAAGTTGGAAACCCAGTATTTTAGTTGTAGATTCTTCAATTTTACCTGAACAACAATTGGGTGATTTATTAGATCCGCTTGATCCTGCTGATTCGAGTAATTTTAAGATCGATCAAGCTCTGGTTCAATATATTGAAATTGCTGGATTTCAAGGCATTATGGGGAAAAGTTGGGAAGAAATTATTCGTAAAATTCAATGCAAGAGCTTGGATTTAATATTAATTTGTTTTCGCGGAAAATCCCTTTCTAATTTAGTTGAAGCCCTGTCAACATTAGAAAAAATAAAATCAAGCATACCGATCATTATTTTAGCCCAATCTGATATAAAAATATTGAATAAAACTGTTGATAGAAAACAAAAAAATCAATCTTCTCCTACGGTTGAATTAGAGGATTATATCTGGAAAAAAATCGCTGTTTATCTACAACGCTTTACCGCTAGTTTTCCCCTGAAAGTCTTACCTTTTAATTTATCAGTAGATTCTCTATTGGAAGAAATTAAAATCCTCCTCACTCACCTTAAACCCGATCAATAAATGGTCTAAAAATTAGCTTTTCCGAGATTCCACGGGATTTAATCAATATTTAACTCCTGTAAAGGTTGTGTTATTTTAGAATAGATAGGACTTACGCACCAAACCCGGTTTCTTTGGTCTTGTGCGTAAGTCCTGATAGATTAAAATATTAAAAACTAGAACCGGAAAAAACAATGCGCTGGTTGTCCTCTTTTACCTTAACAATAGCCTCTATTGTATTGACGACTCTCCCCGGAATCGCCGCCGAATCTATTATTATTCCGTTGGGAACCACAACCATTTCTATCTCTATTGATGCTTTAGAAAATTATGCCAAAAAAGGCACAATTAACCCCCAAGAATCCCTATCTACCTATTTAAAACTATTAAATCCTGAACAAAAACAAACTTTAATTCGACTTTTGGAAACCCGTTATACTAATCAAGATATTTCTATTCAACCATTTTTTAATTCCCCCTTGATTCTATCCTTTTTAAACTATTTAGGAACAATCATTCAAACCCAATCGGGTGATAATGGAGTAGAAGCAATTCATACTAGCTTACTTGAAGTTGTGGATCAGCCTAATGGCTTTACCATTATAGACGTGATGCGCCAGTTTCCTAGTCCAGAAATTCGCTTAGATATTGAAAAAACCCTAGAAATTTTAACCCGGATTGTTACATTAGTTCAGCAAACTCAGACCGTCACCAAATCCTTAGAATTTCTATCGAATATTGAAGCCGAAAAAGCTGATTTTACCGATTTTAGTCAAAGACCAGATTTAAGAAAACCCGGAACATTTGCGGGTATAAAAAAAACAATTACTGTCAATAATCCGGAAAATAATCGTAACTTTCAGGTAGATATTTATTTACCCGATACTGCTAAAACTGTAGATCAATTTATTCATCCTGTGATTGTTATTTCCCATGGTTTAGCTTCTGACCGTTCACGGTTTGAAAATTTAGCTAGACATCTCAACTCCTATGGATTTGCGGTGGCGGTTCCTCAACATCCAGGTAGTGATTATCAACAATTTCAATCCTTACTCCAGGGGGAAGTAAAAGACCTATTTGAACCCGCACAATTTATTGATCGACCTCGGGATATTACCATCTTACTGAATCAACTTGAAAAACTCAATGCCAGCGATTTTAATAATCAATTAGATCTCCAAAATGTGGGGGTCATTGGTCATTCTTTGGGGGGATATACGGCTTTAGTTTTATCAGGAGCTACCCTGGATTTTACCCAACTAAAAACTAACTGTAAACCCTCTGATATTCCCTTAAATCCCTCAATTTTTCTTCAGTGTCGAGCTTTAGAACTTCCTGAAAACAACTATCAACTTAAAGATTCAAGAGTCAAAGCTATTTTTATATTAAATCCGGTCAATAGTATTATTTTAGGAGCATCGGGTTTAAGTAAAATCAAAATTCCTGTTTTCATGACTGCGAGTAACGCAGATTTTCTCGCCCCCGCATTATCAGAACAGTTACAATCTTTTACTTGGCTCACGACTCCTAATAAATATTTAATGATGCAAAATCATGCTACCCATTTTTATGATATTACCCAAGAAAATACCTCGGAACTCTCAAAACTTCCCCAATTTATTCCGCCAACTTCTGAAATTAGTCGAAATTATATTAAAGCATTAAGTGCGGCATTTTTTAACGCCTATCTGACTCAAAATCCTGAATATAAACCCTATCTTAATGCAGCTTATATTCAAACTATTGCTGATCCAGCCTATCCTCTGAGCTTGATCGAATCTTTAACCCCGAATCAATTAAATAATGCAATTAAGGGGATAAATTATGATGAAAATCAATAAATTTTAAATTACAAAAAGGTTGACACTATTTGATTTTTGATGGTATTATAAAAAAGCAATCATATAATCTCCTTTTAATTTTATGTTAAAACCTATTAAAAATCCCCAGGACTATCAACCCAATAAAAACAATAAAAGAATTCGGTCGCTCTCGACTCAACTAATTAAAATCGGCCTAGGAATTCTATCGGGTTTAATGGCTACAACCTCCTCAACAATGGCCGCCGAACAAATTGCAGTTCGGTATAATATTGGTACGGTCTTAATTCCCATTGAAGACTTAGCCACATTTGCTCAAGGGGGAGAAATCTCGCCTGTTCTATCAATTCCTGAAAAAATTCTTAGCCCTGAAGATGTAGAAAAACTGCGTCAACTGTTAGTCACTCCCATGACCGCCAGTCCTTGGAGTATTCAACAATTTAATGACACCCCTACAGGGACTGTAATTCTAACTCGCTTTGGTAATTTTATTCAAACCGATAATGGTGACAATGGTTTCAATGCTTTAAAAACAGCGATTAATCAAGCCTCTAAACTTCCTGGAGGTTTAACTTTATTGGGTATTTTAGAAAAATTTCCTGGTAACAGGATAGAAATTGACCTGAATTTTGCTGTGCAAGTGATTCGAGATTTATCTCAAATTATTTATCAAGATCAATCTATCATCAATTGGATTAGGCAACAGGCTCAAGCCGAGATCAATAATCCAGCCGTACAAAATCGACCGATTAATTTAAAAAATCCGGGTACAACTCAATGGAAAAAAGAATCCTTTACCTTTCAAAATCCTCAACGAAACCAGCCTTCTCCCGTTGATGTTTATATTCCCCAAATTTCAACCCCAGCCCCTGTAATTGTGATTTCCCATGGTTTGGGTTCCGACCGAACAACCTTCAAATATTTAGCGGAACATTTAGCTTCCCATGGCTATTTTGTAGCGGTTCCTGAACATTTAGAAACCAGTGCCGATGGGTTGGCTAATTTCTTACAGGGAAATGCTCAACCGCCTGGTGCAGAAGCATTTGTTGATCGTCCTTTAGATATTACCGCCGTACTTAATCTATTAGAAGAAAAAGCCAAAAAATCCGTATTTCCTAGCCCTTTACTCCTAGATAATGTGGGGGTTATAGGTCAATCCTATGGGGGTTATACAGCTTTAGCAGTGGGGGGAGCAGCCTTTAATACCAACAGAATTAATCAAGAGTGTGCAAAGGTGGCAGACCAGCAACTTACTCTAAATATCTCGATCTTACTGCAATGTCAAGCGGCTGATATTGCTAATAAAGGTTATGATCTTCAGGATGAACGAGTCAAAGTCGTAATTGCTATCAATCCCATTACCAGTGTGGTTTTTGGACAAGAAGGAATGAGTAAAATTCAAATTCCTACCTTAATAATTGGAGGAAGTGAAGATTATATTGCCCCCGCCGTTAGTGAACAAATCTATCCCTTTTCTTGGTTAACAACTCCTAATAAATATTTAATGTTATTGGAGAGAGGAACTCATTTTTCTTTCTTACAATCTGGGGAGGCAGTTATTCCTGTTCCCGAACAAATTATCGGCCCTGATCCTGAGTTAGCTTTCCCCTTTTTAAAAGCCATAAGTCTGGTATTTTTTAATAGTTATATTCGCGGTCAAACTGAATATTTACCATATTTGAATGCGGGTTATATTCAGAGACTAGAAACCTCACCATTTAGTTTAACTATTGTGAATAAATTAACCCAAGATAATATTCAAGAAGCCATTAGTAAAGTTCGCAAATAGTCATATTTGGCGCGGATTGCTATATAATTGACTTAATACCTCAAGCCCCTAACCCCTTATTACAGTTCCCAATGATCCAGCCGATTTATCAGCCCCCTTTTACCCTGAAAAATGGCTTCTCAATGACCCTTTATGCCGCATTAAGAGCCAGTAAAAACTGGGAAAAAACCATTGACTTGCCCGAACCATCCTATCAAGAAATCGTATTTTTAGGAGCATCTGATATTCCCATTTATGGCATTGTGGCGATTCCAGAAAACCCCAGAGGAACAGTTATTGCTACCTATGGAATTACCGGAACTTTAGAGAACCAATGGTTTCTGAGAATCTGGGGAAGAAAAGCCTTTGCTGCGGGTTATGCGGTGGTTTTATTTGATTGGAGGGCGCACGGAAAAACCGCAGAATTATCCCCCACTTTAACCTCCGATGGACTATATGAAGGCGAAGATTATGTCAGAATTGCGGCTCAATCTAAATTAATGGGGTGTCCGACTCCCTTTTGGTTTACGGGTTATTCTTTAGGCGGACAATTAGCATTATGGGGAATTAAAACCGCCCAAACCGTTAATGATTGGGGCGCGGATTTAGACTTAAAAAATTCTGATATCGCTGGGGGTGCAGTGATTTGCCCGAGTTTAGATTCCACCCGTTCCCTCTCCTATTTAGTTAGACATTCCTGGGGCAAATATTTAGAACGAGCGATTACGAAAGAGCTTAAAAAATTAGCTCGAAACCTCCATCAATATCATCCTAATGACATCGATCCAGAAGCCGTTAAACGGGCAAATTCGATCTGGGGATTTGATCATGAATTAGTGATTGGACGCTTAGGTTTTAAGAGCGTAGAAGCCTATTATGAAGCCAGTAGTGGATTACAGTTACTTCCTAAACTTAGGAAACCTACATTGATTTTATATGCTGAAGATGATCCTCTATTTGATCCCACCTTAATTCCCGAGTTAAAAGCCGCGAGTGATCAGAATCCGGCAATTAATTTAGTCTCAACCGATTATGGAGGTCATGTTGGTTATATTAGTAGTAAGACTTGCCAAAACCAATTTAATGATCCCGACCGATGGTGGGCTTGGAATCGGATTTTAGCTTGGTTTGATCAGCAGGAAAAAAAACAGCAATTAACCCTCAACAGTTTGTTAAATTTAACTAATTGTGTTGATTAAAATTGGAAAAATCATGGCCGAGAAGGAAATAGACTAGGGCAATTCATGAATTGCCCCGAGCGGCAGATTCACCGCATAAATTCAGAAGCAACAATCATCGTCCCTATGCCGGAATCGGTGAACACTTCTTGTAATAAAGCATGGGGAACACGACCATCTAAAATATGAGCCGCCCGCACTCCCTGGGCTAAACTTCTCACACAACAATTGACTTTAGGAATCATCCCCCCGGAAACAATACCTTGCTCAATTAACTGTCGGGCTTCCTGAATATTAACTTGGGCAATTAAGGTATCGGGATTATGATAATCCTCCAAAATTCCGGCTGTATCGGTTAACAGAATTAACTTTTCAGCACCCAACGCGGCTGCAATTTCCCCGGCAACGGTATCCGCATTCATATTATAAGCCTGTCCATCTTCATCCGTTGCTACACTGGAAACTACGGGAATATAACCACTACTGACCAAAGACTCTAAAAGCTTAGTATTGACACTACTGACTTCTCCCACAAAACCAATATCCGCTTGACCTTCAGGCCGAGCTTTAATTAAGTTAGCATCTTTGCCGCATAACCCCACCGCTTCCCCGCCAGCCTGGTTAATTAGAGAAACAATTTCCTTATTGACTCGACCCACTAATACCATTTCCACCACATCCATCGTAGCGGCATCGGTGACTCGTAATCCGTTTTTAAATTGGGGTTCAATTCCTAGTTTAACTAGCCAACTATTAATTTCCGGGCCGCCACCATGGACAACCACCACCCGAATTCCGACAAAAGACAGTAACACAATATCCTGCATCACCTTATCTTTTAGGCTGCTATCCTTCATCGCCGCCCCCCCATATTTCACCACAATTGTACGATTAGAAAACTTTTGAATATAGGGGAGAGCTTCACTGAGAATTTTGGCACGAATGGCCGTATCTGTTTGGTCAAAGTCGCTATGTTTAAGCATAGAAATTTCCTGAGCACGTTTAGGGCGGATTCTGTGAGGGGGTACGAATTAATCCCAACCCCGATGAACCCGCCCCTAAGATTTTAGTTGATTTGAGGGTTTTATAAATGCCCACCAACGATTAAGCGGCAGATAGATGACAGGAGCCCACAAACTACTCAGAATCGCCGTTGACAAAGCCGCCCGTTGTTGATGTTGCCAAAAGTGATTAAAATCCGAAAGTTTAAAATTAATTAACTGTAAACTTCGGATAAGTTCTACCAAAATAGCCATGCCGAAAACAATTAAAGCAACGGAAATAAAATCCTCTTGAATTTTTTTAATAATTCGTTTATAGATAAAAACAGTTAAAACCCCAACAATCATAAAGGGGAAAATATGGGAAGGTTCGGCAACCGTTAATCCATCTAACATCAACCCGCAGCACAATCCCCCAACCACAGCTTCTAATAAAGACCGTTTAATACTCCAACTTACCAACCAAATCAATACCCAATTCGGTGTAATTCCAAACAGTTCTAAACCCGGAATCCTAACCAAAGATAACCACATACAAACCAACAAGGAAAGCAGGGTAATAATCAGATTCAAAACTTGGTAAGGCTTAAAAAACATAATTAATCAGTAATCAGTTATCCGTAATCATTATAAGAGCAATTAATTTTTAATTACTGATTTTTGATTGGGGTAAATAATCACCCATTCCAAAGAAGAAATCGGAGCAAAAAGTTCAACAATTGCTTCAGGAGAAGGAGCTTTATTCATATCTACAGAAATGACTTTACCAATAGGTAAACCTTCAGGGACAAGCTGACTATAAGTAGAAGTCACAACCATATCTCCCACCTTGACTTTCGGATCACTTTCAAAAAACTCCATCACCCCTTGCTTCGTTGAATTTCCCTTGAGAAATCCCATATTTCGACTGCGAGTAATGGTGACTCCAATCCGACTCATTGGGTCACTCAAAAGCATTACCTTACTGGTACTCGGTGTCACACTAATCACCCGTCCAATTAATCCCCCAGGAGCCATCACTAAATCCTGATTCCGCACCCCCTGTTGACTCCCACGACCAATAATAATTTGTTCCCACCAAGAATCCCCAGTGCGACCAATTACAGGAGCCACCATTCCCTTACCCTGTTTTTTAGAAGCAACATAATTTAAAATATCTTGAAGCTTTTGATTTTGGTTTTTCAGTTCTTCAACTTGAGCTTCTAACTGATTAATTCTAGGGGCAATTTGTCGGACAATCTTTTCCTGTTCAGTTACAGTTGATGGGGATAAATGAAAAGGACGAGTCAACCAATAGTACATTTCATACAAAGGAGCACCTTGGGTTTGTCGCACCAATAAAGCGGCTAGAATCGCTAAACCCAGTAAAAAAAATTGATTCCGACTCCGACTCCACCAACTCCGTGTTTGCATACCGATTAAAATTAACTGTGAAGATAATTGATAATTGATAATTATTTTTTTCCGGGTCAATTATCAATTATCGATTATCAATTGTTACAGATTGCGGGAACCCCCAGTAAAAACCCGTTCCAACTGTTTGAAATTTTCTAATACCCGACCTGTGCCCAATACCACACAACACAGGGGGTCAGCCGCAATATGGGTAATAATTCCGGTTTCATGGCTAATCAAGGCGTCGATACCCTTGAGCAAGGCTCCTCCACCCGCCAGCATAATCCCACGATCAATAATATCAGCAGCCAGTTCGGGGGGAGTCCGTTCCAAAGTACGTTTTACAGAATCAATAATAATTGATAAAGGTTCGGCCATACTTTCCCGTACTTCCGGGGCTTTAATGGTAACAGTGCGAGGTAAACCCGATAATAAATGAATCCCCCGTACTTCCATAACCATTTCTTCATCGGCGGCCGGGTTGGGGTAAGCTGAACCCATCTTAATTTTGATATCCTCAGCCGTTTGTTCTCCAATCACCAAATTATGAACTTTTTTCATATACAGAATGATGGCATCGTTGAGTTCATCTCCAGCTACCCGCACGGACTCGCTTAATACCGTCCCCTGTAAACTCAGCACCGCCACTTCTGTAGTACCACCTCCAATATCCACAATCATATTTCCCGTCGGTTCCGAAACGGGTAAACCCGCACCAATCGCCGCGGCCACAGGTTCATCAATCAGTCGGACGTCCCGTGCCCCGGCCTGAGAAACCGCTTCAATCACCGCCCGGCGTTCTACTCCGGTGACTCCACTGGGAATCCCAATCACAATTCGAGGCGCAATCAGGGTTTTTCCCTCATTCACCCGCCGGATAAAATGTTTGAGCATTTGTTCGGCGGCATCAAAATCCGCAATTACTCCATCCCGCAGGGGTCGTAGCACAACTACATTTTCTGGAGTTCGGCCTAACATTTTCTTGGCTTCTTCTCCCACCGCCAACGGGATTTTTTCTAGTTTGTCAATAGCGACAACCGAGGGTTCTTGTAGTACAATGCCCTTACCCGATACATAAATCAATGTGTTAGCAGTCCCTAGGTCAATGCCCATGTCCTGCGAAAAACGACTAAAAAGACCCACTATTCTTTCCCTATAAAAAATTAACAGCAATCCTTTCGGAGTGTCCGTAAGGGCGACTAACCGATGAAAATTGTATTACGTTTTGGGTTGTGCGTCTAGTCATCACTATTTGGAATGCTGAGGACTTCAACCCCAAATTCCTCAGCATCGGTTTCCGGGATTATACTATTAGTTCGTTGGGTAGAAGACCGGATCAGCGATAATTAACCAATACCTTCAATAATCGGATGGAAGTAAAACGCAATACCCAAAACCGTATAAGCAGCCAAGAGTAAAACCCCCTCCAACCAATCGGAACGGCCATCGGAACTGACGGAGTTAGCAATTAACACAGAGACGGCAACGGCGATTAATTCAAAGGGGTTAAAATTCAAATCCATCGGTTTCCCTAATATCCATCCAGCTAAAACCAACACGGGGGCTACAAATAAAGCAATTTGTAAACTTGAACCTAAAGCGACGGATACGGATAAATCCATTTTATTTTTCATCGCTACGGTAACGGCGGTGGCGTGTTCAGCCGCGTTACCAATAATGGGCACTAAAATCACCCCGGTAAATAGTGCTGTCAGTCCCAGACTAGAGGTAGCTTCCTCTAAAGTCCCCACCAATAATTCCGACTCGAAAGCTACAGTTAGGGTAGCCAATAACAAAACCCCAATCCACAGCTTTAAATTCACTTTTTCTGCCTCATGTCCGGCTTCTGCTGGGGTGATTACGCCATCTTCATCGTTTTCGGCTACTCCCACATCATATAAATAGGAGTGGGTTTTCATGGAAAACAGCAGGGTGAGAATATAAACCGTAATTAAAACTACCGCTACCGCCGCTGAGAGGGTTTGCATGGTGGATTCCTCAATGCCAATCGAGGTAACATCTACTGCCGTTGGTACTAAAATAGCAATGATGGCTAAATTCATCGCCGAGGCATTCAAACGGGCAATAACGGGCTGGAATTTTTGTTCTTTGAAGCGCAAACCCCCTAAAAACATGGATAAACCCATGACTAACAGGAGGTTTCCCATAATTGACCCGACTAAACTGGATTTGACCACATCAATTAATCCAGCATTCAGGGCGACAACTCCAATAATTAATTCTGTTGCATTCCCAAAGGTGGCATTTAACAACCCGCCTAAATTCGGGCCCAGGACAACGGCTATTTCTTCGGTCGCAGTTCCCATCCAACCCGCTAAGGGGATAATCGCTAAAGCTGAGGTGACAAATACAATAGTTGATCCCCACTCCAAAAAGTGACCCGCAATCGAAATCGGCACAAAAATTAACAGGGCTGAGAGTATGGTTTTGGTATTCAACATTTCAGTAATCAGTTATAGGATTGATCAGAGAACCTATTGCCCCTAGAAGGCTATATCAACAAGGATTATTTTTTTAACTCGACCTTTCAGGCATTATAATTATAATCATCATCTGTAATACCTGTCAATCATTAATAATTAACCTTTAAAATGAACTTTTTTAATAAATTATTGACGGCAATTGAACAACAAAATAGTTTGCTTTATGTTGCCCTAGAACCCGATCCCGATAGCCATATTTTTGCTACTGACAATTGTGGGGGAATTGATGGCGATCGCACTGATATTACTGAACAATGGCAGGAATGGCTAGGTTATATTATTCGAGAAACTTCGGAATTTGTCTGTGCCTATAAACTCTCTTTGGGATTTTATTTGGGTTTGGGGATACCAGGTTTAAAACTTTTAGAAAAAACCATAAAATTAATTCCGCCTAATATTCCGATTATTTTAGATGCCAAATATAGCGATTTGAATTCTAGTACGGTTTTGGCTCGTTTTGTGTTTGAAGAATTAAAATTTGATGCTTGTACTTTGACTCCCTATGCGGGATTAGATCAAGTTGCACCTTTTTTAGTTTATCCTGATCAAGCAGTATTTATTTCCTGTGCCACGGCTAATCCTTCTGCTTCTATTATCCAAGAATATCCTCAACCTCAGCAACCTTTATATTTAGAATTAGTTAAGGTATCTCAAACTTGGGGAACTCCTGAACAATTGGGATTATTAGTGGGAATGATACCGGATATGTTAGCCAAAATTCGTCAAGCTGCACCGGAACAATTTATCTTATTAGAAGGGGATGTAGCCGAAGAAAATGATTTAATGGATGTAGACGATTTAACCCCAATTTTATCCGCCGGATTAAGTTTAAATGGCGATCGCTTATTATTACCTATTCCCCCTCATTTATTAGAAAAACAAACCATCAGAACCGAAATTCAACAGTTAAGAGATCAAATCAACAAAGAAAGACAACAATTCATTACAGGAAATCCTACCTGTGATTTATGGTTGCCCGATGTTTGTTTTTTAAGACATCAACCCCATCGAGATTTGATTTTACAATTGTATGATATTGGCTGTATTGTTTTTGGGGATCATGTTCAAGCATCGGGAGAAACTTTCCCCTATTATATTGACTTGAGACGAATTATTTCCACACCCCAAATTTTTCATCAAATTGTCGGTGCCTATGGGGATATTTTAGAAACCCTAAGCTTTGATAGAATTGCGGGTATCCCCTATGGTTCTTTACCGACCGCGACGGGGTTATCATTAAGATTACAACGTCCGATGATCTTTCCGCGAAAAGAAGTAAAAGCCTATGGTGCGGGACGATTAATTGAAGGACATTTTCAACCAGGGGAAACTATTGTGGTGGTGGATGATATTTTAATTACGGGAAATAGTGTAATAAAAGGAGCCGAAAAGCTAAAATCTGCGGGATTAAAAGTTAATGATATTGTGGTTTTAATTGATCATGAAGGAGGAGTTAAAGAAAGATTAAAAGATAATAATTATCAAGCCCATGCCGTATTAACCCTTTCAGAAATAGCCGAAACCTTGTATGAAGCGAACCGAATTACCGAAGAACAGTTTAACTTTTTTTAAAGGGAAGTAGGAAGTAGGAATTACGAATTACGAATTACGAATTACGAATTACTAAGGGGTAATACTTCGACTTCGCTCAGTAACAGGGTAATGGGGGAATATTAAGAAATAATATTGCTAGATATTCCTCTTTTTTTTAGTGTTTAGTGGGGATAAGTTTTAGGATTAATTTATTGGAGTTGTAGAACTTGGCCAACAACTTCCGATAACTTTTGAGCATCAAAGGGTTTCGTTAGATATTCACTCGCCCCGGCTAGACGGCCCTGAACCTTATCAAAAGCCCCGTCCCTTGCGGTTAACATAATAATAGGTAAATTCTGAAACTGAGGAATACTGCGAACGGTGCGGCAAAGTTCTAGGCCATCAATTCCCGGCATCGCTACGTCCAGAAGTAAAACCGAAACCGCTTCATGGTAAATCATTGATAAAGCATCCACAGCATTATCAGCAACCAGGACACGATATTCCTTCCCCAGTGCTTGTTGGATGAGTCCTTGCATAACTCTACTATCATCAACAGCTAAAATAGTGGGTATAAAATTTTGAGATACTGACATAGTAATTCATGTTCGGTGAGTCGAGATGCCCTGCTAGGAGTGGTAATCAAGCCAATGAAAAATCAGCTAATTTGCTAGATCGCCCAGCCTACTATCTATTACTTTTATTATATATCAAAAGTATTGTTTCACTTTTATATCAACAATTCTATACTTTAACCTGGACAATTATGAAGGAAATTTAATCAAACCTGCTGGGGATGTTTCTGATTAATCAAATAGCAAAAAATTTAATAGTTTTGAATCGGACAAATTACTCAAACGTCACCATACCGCATTACCAGACCTAGACCTTTATGGTGTGTACCCTAGAAATAGCACAAAAAACTATTTTTCCATCACGGGCGAGATTTTTTATGGGCGTAAAGATTTTTTGCATTAGCCCAGATCAAAAGTAAAATTGGCTTCAACCTTTGTTAAGATCAAAGCAGATCAAAAAAAGTTGTGTGAGATCACGACGTTTGGACAAACAATGTCATACAGCTAAGGCGAGTCAAATAAAAGTCAGAAGTCGGGTAACAGTCGAGGGACACCAGATGTTAAGGTGTTGAGGTGTTAGCAACTAACCCTTGACCCCTCAGTTAATGCAAACATCTCACCCCAAAAAGCTAAATACCCGGTTGCTGATATCTAGCCACTCCCTTTGTATGGTGATTACCGATAATGAACGCAAGATTTTTAGGTCAAACCATGTTCAGCCCAGAGGGCAACAATCTTTCTCAGGTCATCCACAGGTTTGCTGAAATTCCCTTTGATGATTTGACTCACTTAGCGTCCCATCTCGCCCAGGCACCCATTGCCTTAATTACCTTTATGGATGCCAGCCATCAGTGGTTGAAATCCCAGGTGGGTTTAACGGAAAAAATACATCCCTATTTGAATTTCTGCGAGTTTATTATTGAATTATATTTTCCCGCCGATTCGTTGATCAAGGAGCAAGACGACCCGGATAATCCTTTAAGGCTTAATGGCTCTAACTCTACTTTAAAACTATCCCCAGAACCGATTATTATTTCTGATACCTGGAATGATCAACGGTTTGCTTCTCAACCCCTAGTTAAACAAGATCCTGGGATTCGATTTTATTTGGGTATTCCCTTAATGACCGCCGATCACTTAATCGTGGGAATGCTATCGATCATGGATGATCAGCCACGGGAGTTACACCCTGAAACGATTAAGGCGTTACAAGCACTCAACAATCAAATTATTAGCCAAATCAATTTACACCGCCAACTGATTCACTCCAAAACCAAACTTAGTCAACTCGAAGATATTATTAATGAACGCAAGCAAGTCTGGGAACTGGTGCGTCAAGAAAGAGACTTTGTTTGTGCAGTTCTGGACACGGTTAGTGCTTTAGTAATTGTTCTTGATCCCGATGGTCGAATTATTCGGTTTAATCGAACCTGTGAACAACTGACGGGATATTCTGCCGAGGAAGTCGAAGGCAAAACCTTTGATGAGTTGGGAGTTAACCTATTACCCTTTCCTTCTAGTAATCAAGGGGCTTCGGGGCCGATGATGATTGAGTTTGACGAATCTCCTAAATCGGTGAAAACTCAAAATTTAGTTCCTCTAATCCCCAATCAAACCCGTTTAAATGGTTGGGAAACCGAATGGGTGAAACCTGGTGGTCAACGTCATTGGATTGCTTGGTCAAATACGGCTTTGTTTCAGGCGAATGGCTTGGTCAAATATGTGATTGCTACGGGAATTGATATTACCGAACGCAGACAGTCCGAAGTGCGGATGGAATTACTAGAAAGGGCGATTACTGCCAGCCCTAGCGGAATTGTGATTAGCGATTTTACTGCCAGCGATTGTCCGATTATCTACTGTAATCCCGCCTTTGAACGATTAACTGGCTATTCTCAGGAAGAAGTTTTAGGGCGCAATTGTCGGATGCTCCAGGGTGAGGATACTGACCCGCAAGAATTAGATCGTCTCAGGGACGCACTTGCCCAACATACCAATTGTAGCGTTACCCTAAAAAATTACCGCAAAGATGGCAATTCGTTTTGGAATGAACTCTCGATTTCCCCCGTGCGCGATCGCGAAGGACGTTTAACCCATTTTATTGGAATTCAAACCGATATTACCCAACGCAAACAGTCGGAGGATGCTTTACGCGAAAGCGAAGCCCGTTATCGACTTTTGGCTGATCATGCCACGGATTTAATTTCTCGACATAGCAACGATGGGACTTATTTATATGCTTCTCCGGCTAGTCAGCAATTATTAGGATATCAACCGGAAGAATTGATCGGAAAATCGGTCTATGACTTGATTCATCCCGAAGATTGGCAAGTAACTCAAGAAAAGTTTTTACGATTAAGAAATACTCAAGATATTGATACCGTTAGTTACCGAATTCTATGTCGCAATGGACAATATATCTGGTTTGAAAGTACCTGTCATGGGTTAGAAAATCAGAACTCAGAAAATATTGATGAAGTGATTGCGGTTTCGCGGAATATTACGGAACGCAAAAAAGCTGAAACCCTATTATTAGAGCGATCACGGCTTTCTCAATTGGAAGCAGAAATAGGAACAGCCCTGGGACTTATGGGGTCAATTACCACCATTCTAGGCCGTTGTATGCAGGCGATCGCCGATTATCCCGATGTAGTCGGGGTAGGAATTTGGACATTAAATTTTAATAGTAATCAATTAGAACTGCAAGCCAATTCCGGGTTAACTATTCACCCAGAAAATATCACCGAAACCGATGTTTTAACCTATTCGATTTCCGATTCTCAATCCTTGATCACCAGTCGGACTGTGGATTTGCCCTTGGTGGTCGAAGGTCGTTTAGTCGGGTTAATGGCAATTTGTACTAAAGAAACCCTCAATGATGAAGCTCGGGGAGTTTTGGGCTGGGTGGCAAATGCTTTAGCTGTTGGCATTGATCGGGTCAAGGCGCGGGAAGAACTGCAAAGTCGCCGGGAAGGGTTATTATTTCGGTTGGCGAGTCAGATTCGCGATTCCTTAGATATTGATACCATTCTGGGAACCGCCGTCAGTGAAATTCGAGCCTTATTACGGGTGGATCAATGCCATTTCCTTTGGTATCTACATATTCAACCCAATCAACAACCCAGTTTCACCGTCACCCATGAATCCCTAAATCCCACTTTATCCAATGGTTTGCAGGACTATCCCCAGGAACAAATTCCTTTGTTAGCCGAAAAAATTCGGATGGCCCAAACAATTAAAATTGATAATATTCACACCACAACTGCTTTAGATGAATCTACCACCAGGTTTCTACAGGAAGCGGGGATTTTCTCCCTATTATTATTGCCCTTGGAAACGCGATCGGGTCAACGGGGAGCGGTAGTTTGTAATCATTATGCCGGATATCGACCTTGGCGCGATAGTGAGGTGGAGCTTTTGCGGGCGGTGGTGGATCAGTTAGCGATCGCTATTGACCAAGCCGAATTATATGCCCAAACCCGCGCAGCGGCCTTAGCAGCCCAAACCCAAGCCTTTCATTTGAGTGAAGCGTTACAGGATTTGAAGCAAAAGGAATCCCAATTAATTCAAAGTGAAAAAATGTCGAGTTTAGGACAAATGGTGGCGGGAGTTGCCCATGAAATTAATAATCCGGTTAACTTTATTTATGGGAATCTTACCTATGCCAAAGAATATACTCAAGATATTTTAGAATTGTTGGAATTATATCAAGAAATTTATCCCGTTGCAACTCCGGCAATTCAAGCGAAAGGTGAAGAAATTGAATTAGAATTTTTAGTTGAAGATTTACCAAAAATTCTATCTTCGATGGAAATGGGGGCTGATCGGATTCGTCAAATTGTGGTTTCTTTGAGAAGTTTCTCTCGATTAGATGAAGCTGAAATGAAGCCTGTCAATATTCATGATGGTATTGATAGTACATTATTGATTTTACAAAATCGGTTAAAACCCAAAGGAGCATCCGGTGGGATTGAGTTAATTAAGGAGTATGGCAAGTTACCCAAGGTTGAATGTTATGCCGGACAGTTGAATCAGGTGTTTATGAATTTAATTGGGAATGCCATTGATGCCTTAGATAATCAATCTGAACCTCGAATCATTAAAATTGCTACGGAGGTAATTCCTCCTGATTTAACGGAGAAAAAAGGCAAATTACCACCTTTAGAACAAGTCAGAATCACCATTCGAGATAATGGCCCTGGAATCGAAGACAAGGTTAAAAACCGACTATTTGACCCATTTTTTACCACCAAACCCGTCGGAAAAGGCACGGGTTTAGGATTATCAATTAGTTATAAAATTGTAGTCGAACAACATCGTGGAGAAATTCTTTGTTACCGAGATCCCGATAATTTTACGGTATTTGAAGTTTCTATTCCTATTTTTCAAAAAGAACACAATCGATAATCGGTTATAGAAAGAAGCACCGCAACCATGGCAAAATCATCGTTTCTGGGTTCTACCTAGAAATGCTATTTATTGAGGTGCCTCCTATTATCCTCTTATTTGAAGCATAACTTGTTAACCTATTAAGTTTGTATTTGCCATATTATTATTTATAGCATTTAATAAACAATTTATTACCCTTGACACACAAGGAACGGGAACACTATTCCCAATTAATCTGCGGGCGGTCGAATAGGAAGTGACCATTTTAAACTCATCGGGAAAACCTTGTAAACGCAGCATTTCTCGCTCTGTTAACCTTCGTTCTCCATTGACTAATAAATAATTATAGGATGCCCCGGCTCTTAAGGCACAGGAATAGGGATAAGCACTAATATGACCGGCTTTATTTTCATGCCAAATTGTCGGTTCAGTATGGGTTTTACCCTGATATTTAATTAAACGATTATTACGGATTTTTTCCGAAGCATAATAAAAGTCTGAAACTTGCGGTTCTAAAATTTCTGTTAAGGGTTTCATCGGGATTTTTTGAACCTCCCAGCGAAAGGGTAACGGTTGACGATAACCCACAATAAAAATTCGTTCTCGCTTTTGCGGTAATCCACAATTTAAGGCATTTAGCACTTTATATTCAACAGTATAACCTAATTTTTCTAAAACTTCAATAATAGATTTTAAGGTTTTTCCCTGGTTATGTCCCACTAATTGTTTGACATTTTCTAGGATGAAATAATTGGGTTTTTTACAAGCCAAAATTCGAGCAATATCAAAAAATAACGTTCCTCTAGTGTCTTCAAATCCTTTAAGTTGTCCACAAATACTAAAGGGTTGACAGGGAAAACCCGCTAATAAAATATCATGTTCGGGAATATCTTCCGCTTCAATTTGAGTAATATCTCCAGCCGGTTTTTCTCCAAAATTCATCTGATAGATTTTTTGAGCATCGGGATCAATATCTGAGGAAAAAACACACTGTGGATGAATATTTTTAGCAGTATTTTTAGCAGTTAATACTTGATTAATCGCCGATCTAAATCCTCCAATTCCACAAAATAAATCAATATATCTCATTCCTGATTTCTACGTTATATAGCTTTTTAATAGCTTCTAGGGTTGGTTTCCAACTATTTTCATAAATAGGATAAAATATTGATGCAATTTATTAACATAGATTTGTGATAAAAACCCGTAGGGCTAGGCGCAAAAAGGGTTGCGTCTCCCAACCCCTAGGATAAAACCATTCAGGTTAGGACAATACTAAACCTGTAGGACTTACGCAGAATACCCAATTATACACCATCTGTAGGGGCGAACGGCCGTTCGCCCCTACTAGATATGGT
>NZ_LR735101.1 GCF_900009265.2 Planktothrix paucivesiculata PCC 9631
AGCAGTTCGATATCAGTAGAGGGAGAATACAAAAGTAAAGAAGAAGAAAATCAGGAAATAGAAGAAGAAATGAAAGCGATAAAAATAGTGCATGGATACTCAAGAGATAAAAGACCAGATCTGAAACAATTTATAATAGATATGGTGGTAAGCGCAGACGGAGATGTGCCATTGTATCTAAAAATAGATGACGGAAACGCCGATGATAAAAGCGTATTTGTAGAAAGGCTAAAAGAATTTAAAAAGCAATGGACATTTGAAGGAATATGTGTAGCAGACAGTGCCTTATACACAGCAGAGAATATAGGAGCAATGGCAGGAATGAAATGGATAACAAGAGTACCATTAAGTATAAAAGAAGCACAAAATAAGATAGTGGAGATAGAAGAGGAAGAATGGGAAGAAAGCCAAATAATAGGATATAGAATAGCAACGAAATCAAGTGAGTACGCGAATATAAAACAAAGATGGCTAGTGGTAGAAAGTGAAGCCCGGAAGCAATCGGCTATCAAAAAAATATCAGAGCAAGTAGAAAAACAGTTAGAAAACGCCAAAGCATCGCTGCGTAAGCTATCGAAACAAGAGTATGCCTGCATAGCAGATGCAGAGATAGGGATAAAAATATTATCAGAATCGTGGAAATATCACCAAATAAAAGAAATAAAATGCACAGAAAAAGCCAGTAA
>NZ_LR735027.1 GCF_900009265.2 Planktothrix paucivesiculata PCC 9631
AATGGGTAATACTTCGACTTCGCTCAGTAACAGGGTAATGGGTAATGGGTAATGGGTAATGGGTAATGGGTAATTCGTAATTCGCAATTCGTAATTCGTAATTCGTAATTCGTAATTCGTAATTCGTAATTCGTAATAGGGAAGATATAAGCTGTTAAGAATCTTAGAATACTTGAAAAATCAATCATTATTGCCCATTACCTATTCCCCCTTTTAAAGATTATCGCAAAAATGCCCTCGAAGCCGGATAATAGAATAGGGATTTAAATTTTGCTTGTCTTTCATTAGCGGGTTCGGGGGCTTCATCCCATAAACTTTCATAGAAAAAGAATGAAAACCCTAAGCCATTTTGACGCGCCGCTTGTATCTTAGCTTGAATTTGTTGCATCCCTATGGGTCGATTTCTTAAACCCGTTAGAATTCCAGCCCCCGTCGGAATTTTGCCCCGGGCTTCTTGAATTTCTGGCTTAACTAATTCTCGCACAAAACTAGGTAAATCAGGTCGATAAATCTGGACAATTAACTCATCAACTAGATTTTTTTTCACCCAACTTACCCAGTCTTGAAGATGACTATTATAAGCGGTATGATAGGGATTAGGAGCAACGGAAAAAATCGCTTTAGGGTTTTTCGCTTTTACGGTTTTATTCAATTTTTCCACAAATTCTGTAATTTTATTCGCACGCCAACGCACCCAAGCAGGATCTTTCGGGTCTTTCGGAGGGAGTGAATTCGTTTGTTGCTGATACAACTTAACCGTATAGGGATCATAACCAAATTCAATCGGTAAACTCAAGTGATCATCGAATTGAATACCATCCCCCTGATATTGGGTCATGACTTCTAACACTAAATTAGTAATTAATTTTTGGACTTCTGGATGAAAGGGATTTAACCAAACTACCTCTCCGGCGGCGCCTTCCCAAGTCTGAATTCCATCTTGGCGGCTGGTTAACCACTGGGGATGATTTAAGGCTAATTCCGAAGACGGCGAGGTCATAAATCCAAATTCAAACCAAGGAATTACTAATAACCCTTTTTGATGACTTAAATTAATTAAATCCGCTAAAATATCTTGTCCCTGTAACCCTTTGCGAATAAATGGCTGAAATCCTCCCTCTTGAGCTACCCGACTCGGATAAAACACATAACCCGAGTTCCAAACCACCGGATAAATCGTATTAAAATTGAGTCGTGCTAGTTGATTAACTGCTTCCTGTAATTTAACATGATCTCTAACAATATCTGTATCATTAGTAGTCACCCAAACCCCTCGAATTTCTGGAAAGATTTTGGGAGTATTTGCCATACCAGGGTGGGCGGATAATAAAACTATCAACCCCATCCCCAAAATCATCAGAGCAATTGATTTTAGTATTTGTTTGGTGCTTTTTGAAAGACCATATCGCCACGAACTTTTCGCCATGAAACCCAATTGTATAAGTTGCAAACAGAAATCAGCAATTTAGCAGATAATTCTGTATTTTTAGAATATTTTAATAATTTACCAAATTTTGCCAACTTTCTAACCTTGAATCTCAATTTCAGAGTAAACTCACGGTTTGAGAGGGGATAAAGTTGGGGAAAACTCGACCCATCTGCTGAGAATTGAGTTTAAACTGACTCGCTAAAATCCGAGAAATTACCTCTCTAAAATCCGTTATCACCTTTAAATCCCGTTGTTCAAATAACTCCGACTTAGCTAAACCCGGCCATTTCCCATAAACTTTTCCCCCCTGGATCGCCCCGCCCAAGAGCCACATCACATTCCCATAGCCGTGATCTGTCCCGCCATTGCCATTTTCCTGAACCGTGCGGCCGAATTCGGACATCACCACAATCGTTGTATCCCTATAAACATCCCCCAACCGTTCCACCAATGCGACCAAACCCTCTGATAAAAAAGCCAACCGATTCGCTAAAAGTCCAGTTGCTCCCCCCTGACCCACATGGGTATCCCAGCCCCCCAGATTCATGAAGGCCAGTTGAATACTCGGATCTCGCACTAACAAACTCGCCAATTGTCGAGCTTCCCCCGCAAATCCCTTGGGTAAGGGTGCTCCCTGGTTGGCGGCTTGCATTTCCGCGTCTAATTCCTTCAGGAGTCGTTCTCGGGCGGTTCTCCCTTCTCGGTAGGCTAAACTGAGGGCGTCGTTACTGGCATAAAGTTGATCAAAAGCCGCCTTAACTTGATCCCCATCAATAGGGAGTTCCCGGGTACTGTTGGAATTGAGGGTAATATTGGCGACGGACTGGGAACCGGACAAGATCCGGGGTATCACCGTACCCACGCTGACAGCCTCAACGGGAGTATGTCCAGGCAAAACACCCAATAAACGGTTCATCCAGCCATCGGCGGTTTTTTGAGTGTTGGGGGTTCCAGTTTCCATCTGGTCTTGGGCTTCAAAGTGGGAACGGTTAGAAATCGGAGAACCCACTGCATGAACAAAGGCTAAATTACTTTGCTTCCAAAGAGGTATTAGGGGGGATAAAGCTGGGTGAACCCCAAAAAAACCATCTAAATCTAACGCCCCTTTTTCGGTTCCGGGTTTGGGAATGGCAATTATCGGACGGGCGGCATAATATGCGGGTTCAGCATAAGGAACTACCACATTTAAACCATCAATCCCACCTCGGAGAAAAACCACAATTCAGCGTTTTGAGCCGGGGGAAGCAGCCAGGCTTTTGGCAATCCATCCGTGAGTGCCTAAAGTTGCGATCGCTGATGTACCTGAAATTCCTACAAATTTTAAAAATTGCCGTCTATCCATTGTGTTAACCTAATTGCTAAAACGAAAAATAGGGATACATCTTGTTAACTGAGTCGAGAGAATGATTTAATATTAAGGGCTATTTAGTATTCCTATATGTTAACATAAAACCGGAACATTGAGAGGAGAAGTTAAACATGATTTTAAAACGTGGTGAACCCGGTGCCAAGGTTCGAGAAATTCAAGGTCAGTTAGAACAGTTAGGCTATAATATTGGTCGGTTGGGAATGCCTTTTGATCACAATTTAGAAACCATTATTAAAGCCTTTCAAGAGGAAATGGAATTACCTATTGATGGGATGATTGGGGATACCACTAACCTCAAAATAAAACAAGCTATAGCAGCGATTAAAAGTTCTAATGCCATTCAATCTGAACCGTCTCCTATTCCCAATGAATTAGGGGATTTTATCAAGGGAAATTGGCAACAATGGCAAGTAATTTCTGCTAAAAAGTTAAATGCTCGCAGTGGCCCAGGATTTAATTATAATATTGATACGAGTTTTCCCACGGGTACGGTATTAATCCTCCATCCTGAGTACCGTTATCCGATTAAATTTGATCAAGTCGGTAAACCTTGGTTAGTGGTTTCCTATCAAGGCGCGGCGTTTTTTGTTCGAGCTAATCAACGCTTTATTGAACCTGTTGTTTAATTAAGATTACCAACGTTAATTTTAAATTAAAATAGGAATATTAAAACAATGATTGCCCTTTCTGACCCTAATTATTTAACACCGGAACAATACCTCGAAATCGAAACTAAAAATACCATAAAACATGAATATATTAATAGTGAAATCTATGTTAACCTCGTTTAACCTCGTTTCTAGGTTCTACCTAGAAATGCAATTACGGTGGCTCTGCCACCCCTATAAAAGAGGCGGAGCCTCAATGAAAGCATTCCAAGGCAGAGCCTTGGAACGATGGAGAGAAATCACCAAGCTATTGTTTGCAAGTTATTAACTTCTTGAAAATAAAAAGAGCAATAATGATATTAGTATCCAACAAGTATCTACTACCTGCCATTGCAAATCCTCCGGCATGACTTTTAGCTGTTCAACAACTTCATCGATGATAGAAATGTTCATCTTGTGTTCCTCCTTTCTACCATTCTACACTGTTACCTTATGTTCATATCACCTTAGTTCTCTGACCAACAATATCCTTTTTCTCCTGTTCCATCACCAACCCATTCTAGCGGTCTATCAAATTCTTTTACATAAAAAATGATTCTGCCTCCGTCACCGTCATAGTGTTCCCAATGTTCAATTATTCCTTGTTTAATAGCTTCTGCTTCTCCGTGATCTACTAATATTAATAATGGCTCTAACAGCATCGGTAATGGTGCTTCTATTTCCAGCCATTTCACCTGACTAACTGCCTCGGCTCCCGGTAAGCCTAACCCTTGAACTGTGACTTCATTCCAAACAGCAGGGGGAAGCAAAACTCGCTGATACAACCGGGGCAAAAGTTCTAGTTGTTCGATAATAGCTAGGGATATCAGAGGACTACTATCGGCAATAATAATCTGATTAATCATCCCGTAATTCGTCAGCGATTTGGTCATCATCTAGGTTGATTACCGGAACTTGTAATCGTCCGATTTCGTACATAAATTGCAGTTTATTCATTCGACAAAATTCGGCAGCTTTTCCGAGAGATAGTCGCCGTAACTCAAATAGCTTTACTGCCAGCAAAAAGAGCAATTCAGCTTCTAAGCCTTCGGGAGATTTACCAGAAGTAACGAGCAAATCATCGGGATAGGGAAGGGACAGATTGGGCATGGTCGTATTGGGATTTAATAACTGTCAATAATCAGCTAAAATGGTCGATATTTTAGGCAGCTTTTCCCGGGTAAATCGTGCGTTCTCCCTTAGGAATAGAAATCCAACCTAATTCCTGTAAACGATTGGTTAAATTAGAAATACTCACCCCTAACTCATCTTTAATAGTATAAAGATGTTGCCAATTAGTTAAATCTCGACCGACTCGTTTGGCTTCTAAAATTGGGCGAGGCATTAACAAACAACTGGCAAAATATTGGGCTTGCCATTCAATAGATGCTAAATGGGCATCTTCAATTGTAGCTCGACAAACAAAGGGTTCATCTGATAGATTTTCCGAAGTTTCTGACCCTCCAGACTCTAATTGATCATGATCAATATGTAATACCCAATGACCGATTTCATGGGCAATGGTAGACTCAATAAAGCCCTTGGGTTTATCTTGAATTTCTTCGTTAATTTCGATGAGTCGTTCCGTGGGCAAAATTCGAGCCGCGATCGCCCCCTGTTCATCGGGCACAATGCAATCCCAAACCACTCCTAAATCGAGGAAATCTGCCACCAAAGAAGCCTCAAACGGCCACTCTGGGGCAAAATTGGGTGTGGCTTGCATCCGTCGCAAAATCTCATTTGCCCGCCGCTCAATCGACTCTCGACGATAAAAGCGATAGGGTTTCAGGATACTCACTTATTCAACCTCCCGCGCCGCCTCAAAAATTTGCTGGGCAAAGTTTGGATTTTCTTGCATTCGGCGGAATAGTGCCGTCATACTCTTATTATTCTCTTTGAGAAATGTCTCATAATGCTGAGGTATACGCCCCGCCAAAAAGATCAATTCCTCCTCATCCAAACCCAGATTTCTTGCCAAACCCCTAATTACATCTTCTTTAGGAGAGTAGTCTGCCCGGTCATTTTCTAGCTTGGATAAATAGGTGAAATCCACTTCCAGCAATGCTGCTAACTGGCGCTGTGAGTAGAATTTCTCTTTCCGCGCCTGACGAATTAGCTTTCCAAAGGTTTGTTCCATAGTACATTCCTCCCGATTCCGATAATACTCTGGTTTGAATAAAATTTCAACCCACTACCACCAGTCTACTCCTTACGAGTCACCAAGGGGTAGAGATGGGGAAATCGGGATCAAAAAAATTTTTCCCTTGGGACTTGACGATTACATCAACATTGACTAAGATAGGAGGAGTTGAATAAAAGTTCAATACCCAAAAGCCACAAACCGCTTTTGTCGTAAAGGTCTAATGATTCAACCTGAACTCTTGTGTTTACAACACCCGATTAATTGGGGATTGAGGTTTTAGTAAAAAAACCAAAATCCATACCGGAGGAAAATGCCATGCTCAGAACTTGGACAGATACTCACTACAAATTAGAAGACGAGGATTGGCTTTATATTGCCATCCATGAAGAACAAAGTTCTGCATCCTTAGTCTGTCCAGGTTATGCCCGGGATGGAGAAGGATTTAGTATTCATTTTACCACCGCCCACACCCATTTATTAGAGCATTTGTTAGGGGTTTTAAACCTTCTTAAAGCTCAACAACAGCCCTTGTATACCTATCCTGAACCGGAAAAACAATCCCATTTAATTCGATAGGATATTTTCCCAATTAATTAAAATTGAGGCGAGAAAATCGAGATCCCTCTCAACTCGCCTTGACGGGGAAAATTAGTGCAAAAATTCTGAATAATTAAGGAAAAGAAAATGACTAAAACCTTAGAAAGAGCGACGTTTACTGTCTTTGGTGCAAAACCGAAAGAAGCCCTATTAGTTCCTGAAATTCCGATTACTGTTCGGAATAATTGTCAGTCGGGACAGTGGACAATTGGAGACACGGATTATGGTTCTAAATGTTCCATGACTATCCTGAAATTTAGCAAATTTTTTGGTAGTTTAGGACAAACAGAACACACCTTATGGGGACAAATTTGGTTGGTTGCAGAATCAGGAGAACTGCCGAAAGGTGTCGTGATGGTGACTTATTTAAAATCTCGGGGATTGAGTGATTTTAACCGTTTAGTGGCTTCAGTTCAAGCCCGAGGAGTGGAACCTGCAACGGGAATTTTTATCCCTGAATTCACCAAACATTCCGGCCAGAAACCCGATGAAAATGGAGTTGTAAAACCCATTAATTATTATAGTTTAAAATGGTCTTGGCAGGAACGCACGGATTGGTCGATTGTGGAACAAGCGGCGGCGGTTTTATCGGATTCTAGTAATTTATCACGGATGATTGATTTAGAAGGAACTCGAAAAATGGTCTGTTTAGATAATTTACCTCCCCATGAAATTGCCTGTTTAATGGCGGCTTATGCGAAAGGAGATGAACATTCCGAATTGATCTTAAATTCTGTGCAAGAGGTGGCATTACCTCCGGCTTTAGATGCGGTTTCGGTGTAAGTTATTGAGGGCGGGTGAATATCTGGGTATTTTCCCGCCTCCTATTTTTTTGTTCTAGGAAAACATGAAAAAAATGATTCACTTGAAACCCGGCGATTCGGTTGAACACCAATTTATTCAAACCGGTGAATTAACCTATCAAGTTCGTCAAGATACGATGCACGATTTGGAAAATATCGGTGAAGATATTAAGCATTTATCCTTAGTCATTCAATCGGTTCAGCGCAATTATCAGGCGTTGTTAGACCAAAATCAACACCTGCAAAATTTATTGCTAAACTTGGTTAAAAATTGCTATTGTTGGGAAGGAAATCGTTGTCAGAATTGTCAAAATATTCTACAAGCGATCGCTAAAAATCCCACCCATCTTGATTCAGTACCGACTGAAAAATATCAAGATATTGTTACTCAACTGCGAAAACAAAATTAACCTTTAACGGGATATCCACCCGTTGCTGATTCATCTAGCTGATGTTATAAACGGAGAAACTGATCATGACCCATTCCCCTTTTGTCCCTACTAGCAAAACCCAACTTTTAGCCGCCTTTCAACAAATTTTAGCCGAACAAAAACGCATTGAGTCAAAAGTTGCCACCAAGGAACAGGAAGCGGAGCAGGAAAAAGGCAAACAAATTTTAGAAACTGCGGCGACTTATACCGTCGATAGTATTGTTAAAGGGTTAGCGGATTTACAATTAGATTTTGGCTCTATTATCCTAGAATTAACGGAAAAATTAAGAACAGAATCAACAAAATTAGAGGAATTAAACCGAGGAATTGAGGTTGAAAATCAGCATTTTAAGGAAATTCATAAAATTCGGATTGTTGCTGATGCTTTACATATTTTAACCCAAGAACATCAGGAAAAATTAAGTTTATTGGAACAGAATGCCACCCTGGGGCAAGAAGTTTTACAAAAAGATATTACTACAAAACGCAAAATTTGGGAAAAGGAACAAGGGGAGTTTGATACTACCGTTGAGGAAGAAACCGAACGTTTAAGCCGCAGTCGTGAACAAGGGGAAGCTGATTATAATTATGAGTTAGAACGAACTCGAAGAATTGAAACTGATGAATATGAAGATGTCAGAAGGAAGTTAGAACGGGAGTTATTAGAATTAAACCAAGAAAAAGATAAAAACTGGACAGAAAGAGAACAAATTCTAACGGTAAATCAAGCTGAATTTGAAGCCAATCAACAGCAAGTTGCTGGATATGAAGAACAACTAAAACAAGCCCATGATCAGGCGAAGGAAGAAGCGATTCAAGAAGCCACAAGAGAAGCAAAAGTTAAATCAGATTTATTGGCTAAAGAATGGGAATCTAATAAACAGGGTTATGAGTTACAAGTTCAATCTTTGGAGCAAACAATTCAACGACAAAATGAACAAATCACCCAAATCACAACTCAGTTACAAGAAACCCTAAAACAAGCTCAGGATCTAGCAATGCGGGCTTTTTCTAGTTCAACCAGTTCTAATACTGGGACGAAATAAACCCCAAAAATTTGCTGATTGTAGTTCTTACCCGTACCCAAAATAAAGGAAAACAAAATGACTAAAAAAGTAAGCGATCGCAATACTAAAGCCGAACTTTTGGAAGCCTATCAAGAGTTAGCCCAGGAAAAAAATGACTTGGAAACCCAAATCAAACAACTGAGTTCTACTCCCAAAGAAGTTAAACCCATGAATCAGGAAAAAATAAAACCTATGACCTCTACACCCGTTGAACAAAAACCTAAAATGCAGCAAACAATTGATCATTTATTGCTATTACAAACGGGGTTTGGGAGTGCGATTAATGAATTATCAGAACAACTAACATCTGAAGCGATAAAACTGGGAGAATTGCGTCAAAATGTTACCCATGAATTACAACAATTGGCAGAATTACATGATTTAGAAACCGTTGAAGATGATACCTTAGACACTTTAGTTCAACGCTATGAAACCAGTGCAAAAACCTTTGATCAGGAGTTAAGTCTACGACGAGAAACCTTAGAACAGGAATTTCAAGAACAGCAAAAAGCATGGCAAAAAGAACAGGAAGAATATCAACGGACAATTAAAGAACGTAATGAAACCTATAAAAAATCGCGATCGCGGGATCAAGAAACCTACAATTATAACTTAGAATTACAACGAAATATTGATAGCGACACCTATTCACAAACCCAGAAAACCCTGTATAAACAGCTTGAAGATTTACAAAAAGAACAGGAAAAACAATGGTCAGAACGGGAAAAAACCATTGCAGAACGAGAAAAACTTTATGCAGAAGTTAAAGCCAAAGTAGAAGAATTTCCTCAAAAGTTGGAAGATAATATCAAACGAGGAAAAGACCTGGGACGGAATATTGGCAATTATCAAGCCAAAATTAAATCGGATTTACTCGCCAAAGAAGTAGAGGGTCAAAAACAATATTATGAATTGCGGGTTAAGTCCTTAATGGAAACCATCCAAAGTCAAGATACTCGTCTACAAACCCTATCAAAACAATTGGATTCTGCCTTAAAACAAGTTCAAGATTTAGCGGTAAAAGCTATCGAAGGATCTTCTAATATTAATTCGTTCCAAGCGGTCAAAGAAATCGCCTTAGAACAGGCTAAAAACCCCAATAAGGGTAAATAAAACAGGACTAATGCCAAGTTGAGCATAGGTAGGGGCAATTCATGAATTGCCCTTACTCTCTCTGTTGATAATGGAAAAATTTTCCTTGGCATTTGGAGTCAAATTTTGATAATCTAGGATTAATTAGGACTTACGCAGAAACCGGGTTTCTGAACGAGAAATCCAGATTTCATCCGTAAAATCAGGGCCAGAAACCCGGTTTCTTTGGTCTTGTGCGTAAGTCCTGTATATATTTTTGTCAATCTTAGTCAGGATACTGATTGTTATGAAATCTCAACAGGTAATTACGTTTTTTTCTGAAATTGTGACCCAGAAACCCGAACTATTTTCAGCAGAAGTTTTAAATGATTTAACCCGATTAGAAAGGGTTTTGGATAACTCCGAGACAGAATCAGAATCCGAACGAATTGAATCTATATCGGAAGCCATTATTGAGTTTTGTGATGTTAACCCTAAAATCAATTCTCAATTAACAGAAATGGCATCTGAACCCAAACTGAATGAAAATCAAAACTTAGAGGAAAATCAAGTTGAAGTATTAACTAATTCCGTTAAAAGAGTTTTAGATTCACATTTCTTAAACCACTCTAATGTTTGAATGTAGACTTTGACTTTTTACTTAAAATTCCCCTTCTTTAATTAATTCTTGCCACTCCTAAATTAGAGGAGGGGAAAATTGTTAAGAATCTTGAATTTGTTTGTACTATTGTACAGTTTTGTATCAAGTCATTAACCTGTGATCCCAGAAGTGAAAATTGGGAGTTTTTAAGAGTTACGATAAAAACAGTAAAACCTTAAAATTCTAACTTAAAACTAAACAATCAATTATGAGCATTGCTACAATTAACCCGGCCACAGGGGAAACGGTAAAAACCTTTACTCCCCTAACCAATGCCGAAATTGATGCTGCTTTGTCTCTAGCAGATGGCGCTTTTAAAGACTATCGGCAAGTCTCTTTTGAACAGCGATCAAAATGGATGAAAAACGCGGCTAACTTGTTAGAAGAAAATGCCGAAACCTACGCCAAAATTATGACGTTGGAAATGGGAAAACCCGTTACTTCAGCGATCGCAGAAGTCAAAAAAAGTGCGTCTGTCTGTCGCTTTTATGCAGAAAATGCAGCCCAATTCCTAGCCGATGTTCCCGCAGAAAGTGACGCCAGTAATAGCTTTATTGCTTACGAACCTTTAGGGGCAATTTTAGCAGTCATGCCCTGGAATTTTCCCTTCTGGCAAGTCTTCCGCTTCGCTGCACCCGCATTAATGGCGGGAAATGTGGGTTTACTCAAACACGCTTCTAATGTGCCTCAATGCGCCTTAGCTATTGGGGAAATTTTCCAAAAGGCTGGATTTCCTGAAGGCGTATTTCAAACCCTATTAGTGGGGTCTGATAAAGTGGCTCAAATTATTACCGATGATCGGGTTAAAGCCGGAACATTAACCGGAAGTGAACCCGCAGGCGCTAGTTTGGCATCTTTAGCAGGTCAAAACATTAAAAAAACTGTCCTAGAATTAGGGGGAAGTGATCCGTTTATTGTGTTAGAAACTGCGGATCTAAATGCCGCCGTTGATGCCGCCGTTACCGCCCGAATGTTAAACAATGGACAATCCTGTATTGCGGCCAAACGGTTTATTTTGATCAGTACAATTGCCGATGAATTTGAAAGTCGTATGGCGGAGAAATTTGCGGCTTTAAAAATTGGTGATCCGATGTTACCCGATACCGAAGTCGGGCCCTTAGCAACGCCGGGTATTTTGAAAGAATTACACCAACAGGTTCAAAGCTGTGTTCAAGCCGGAGCCAAAGTATTAACCGGAGGTCAACCCCTGGAATCTTTAGGTAATTTTTATCCGCCAACAATTTTGACCCAAATTCCTGAAGGAACCCCCGCTTACAGTGAAGAATTCTTTGGGCCTGTAGCATTAATTTTCCGGGTTAATTCTTTAGAGGAAGCTATTACCCTGGCCAACAGCACAATTTTCGGTTTGGGTGCGAGTGCTTGGACAACGAATCGGGCCGAACAAGAGCGTTGTATTCGAGAATTAGAAGCGGGTGCAGTGTTTATTAATGGTTTAGTTAAATCCGATCCCCGCTTACCCTTTGGTGGGATCAAACGTTCTGGTTATGGACGGGAATTGAGTAGCCAAGGAATTCACGAATTTGTGAATATTAAAACGGTTTGGATTAAATAGGGTAAAAAACCGGGTTTATGACCAGAGTTTAGGAGATCATAAACAAGAAACCGGGTTTATTCAAATCAAGATTTTTGTTCATAAACCCGGTTTCTAAATATCAAATTTCATTCACATTAAAAAATCATGAACACAGCAGAACTGTTAGTTAAATGTCTGGAAAATGAAGGTGTGGAGTATATTTTTGGGGTTCCAGGGGAAGAAAATATGCAAATCCTGCAATGCTTAAAAACCTCCTCAATTAAATTTATTACCACTCGCCATGAGCAGGGCGCCGCATTTATGGCCGATGTTTATGGGCGCTTAACTGGACGGGCGGGGGTTTGTTTATCAACTTTAGGCCCGGGCGCAACTAATTTAATGACCGGGGTTGCGGATGCGAATTTAGATGGAGCGCCGTTAGTTGCAATTACGGGTCAAGTGGGTACTGATAGAATGCACATTGAATCCCATCAATATTTGGATTTAGTGGCAATGTTTGCCCCGGTTACTAAATGGAATGCCCAAATTGTTCGCCCTAGTATTACTCCAGAAATTGTCAGGAAAGCGTTTAAATTAGCCCAAGCGGAAAAACCCGGCGCGGTGCATATTGATCTCCCAGAAAATATTGCCAGCATGGAGGTCGAGGGTTATCCTCTTAAACAAGATAAGCGAGAAAAAGTTTATTCGGCTTATCAGAGTATGAATGAAGCCGCGATCGCTATTTCTAAAGCCAATAATCCCTTAATCTTAGTAGGAAATGGCGCAATTCGGGGGAATGCTAGTGCGGCTTTAAGCGAATTTGCGACCCAACTGAATATCCCCGTTGTTAATACATTTATGGGCAAAGGAATGATCCCCTATACCCATCCTTTGGCCCTTTGGACAACGGGATTACAACTGCGGGATTATATTAGTTGTGGGTTTGATAAAGCGGATTTGATCATCGCCGTTGGCTATGATTTAATTGAATATTCGCCAAAAAAATGGAATCCCCAAGGTAAAATTCCGATTGTTCATATTGGTGAAACCCCCGCCGAAGTTGATAGTAGTTATATTCCAATCGCTGAAATTATTGGGGATATTTCTGACTCTCTGCATGAAATTTTAAGACGGTCAGACCGTACCGGAAAACCCGAACCCTATGCTTTAAAATTAAAAACAGATATTCGTAATAATTACGAATTTTATGCCAAGGATGATGCCTTCCCGATTAAACCGCAAAAAATTATTTATGATTTGCGTCAAGTCATGGGCCCAGAAGATATTGTGATTTCAGATGTCGGCGCTCATAAAATGTGGATGGCAAGACATTATCATTGTGAAACGCCGAATACCTGTTTAATTTCTAATGGATTTGCAGCCATGGGAATTGCGATTCCTGGCGCAGTTGCAGCTAAATTAGTTTATCCTAATCGGAAGGTAGTGGCGGTCACGGGAGATGGCGGATTTATGATGAATAATCAGGAACTTGAAACCGCTTTACGAGTGGGAACTCCCTTTGTGACTTTGATATTTAATGATGGCGGTTATGGATTAATTGAATGGAAACAAAACGACCAATTTGGCGAGTCTGCGTTTATCAAATTTGGCAATCCTGACTTTGTTAAATTTGCCGAAAGTATGGGATTAAAAGGCTATCGAGTTGAAGCTACAACCGATTTAGTTCCTATTCTCAAAGAAGCCTTAAATCAAGATGTTCCAGTCGTGATTGATTGTCCCGTAGACTATCGAGAAAATGCTCTGTTTAGTCAACGGGCGGGCGGTTTATGTTGTCCTATCTAACCCCGTTGTTGTGATGCGGCACTATCATTTCTAACTCAAAAATAGCTTTGTGCGATGCTTTAGCAATATTCGTACAAAGCTATTTTTATAAGATCTGTCATGGTATAATAGAATTAATCTCGCCCTGATTGTACTTTTACTGAAGCATTAGATGAAGCATTAGAAGCGATTTTGGCTCAAAAAGATTATGAATTACCCTGTTTAGTTTGTCATTTGTAATTTTATTTTTCTACTGATTAAGATGTCTCAAACAGCCATTAGTAAAAGAATTACCACGATTAGCGAAGCAGAAAAGCAATTTAATTTAGTTCGTACTGCGGATGTTAATTTTTTCCTAGAATGGACGGAAGATTCAATTAATTTAACTGACTCGGAGAAAGCAGTATTAGATAGAATTAAAGCCCGATATCGCTATCATCGAGCTAATGGACATCTAGCTGAAGGGTTAGTTAATCTCGTAGTTTTATCGCCCTTACTGGAATTAGCTGGTTTTTACGATCCTCCATTTCAGATGCAAGGAGAAGTTGCTGTTGAAGTTAGTACATCAGTAGCTACGAATGAAGTATCAGAGGAAATTTTGCGAGGAAGAATTGATTTTTTAGTGGTATCAAGAAGATTTTGGATAGTGGTATTAGAATCTAAGGGAACTGAAATTAATCTCGATATGGCAATTCCTCAAACTTTAGCTTATATGATGGCTAATTCTAATGTTAAAAAACCTGTATTTGGTATGGTGACTAATGGGGGAGAGTTCTTTTTTATTAAACTAAATTGTCAAGGAACACCCCAATATAATATTTCTCGTATTTTTTCCCATTTACCTTTACAGAATGAGCTTTATGATGTACTAAAAATTTTGAAACGATTAGGAAATAATATTACATGAATTTGATATATTCTGAATTTAAAGGACTAACTATAGATAAAAATGAAACATCTGCGCTCTCTGCGCGATAACAAATTTAATCAGGAGTTAAAGATGAAAATTGCAACGTGGAATGTTAATTCGATTAGAACTAGAAAAGATCAGGTATGGCAATGGTTACAAACCAATGAAATTGATATTCTGTGTTTACAGGAAACTAAAGTTATAGATAAAGATTTTCCCCGTTCTGGTTTTGAAGAATTGGGTTATAATATTTATATTTATGGTCAAAAAGCCTATAACGGGGTGGCAATTTTTAGTAAAACTCCCCTAGATGCGGTTCACTTTGGATTTTCTGATATTTTAAATACTGAACCCTCTCAAAACTTTGATGAACAAAAACGAGTTTTAACCGGAATTATCAATGGAATTGCTATAGTTAATTTATATGTTCCTAATGGTTCTAGTATTGATAGCGATAAATACAACTATAAATTAAACTGGTTAAACCATCTCAAAGACTATTTAAAACTTCTGTTAACTCAAACCGAAAAAATTTGTATTTGTGGTGACTTTAATATTGCTTTAGAAGATATTGATATTCATAACCCCAAGGGTCGAGAAAACCATATTATGGCGAGTGATGCTGAACGTCAGGCTTTACAATCAATATTAGAATTAGGCTTTAAAGACGGCTTTCGCAAGTTCACCCCGGAAGGAGGACATTTCAGTTGGTGGGACTATCGCCAAGCATCCTTCCGACGCAATACGGGATGGCGCATTGATACCCATTATTTAACCTTACCCTTGCATGAAGTCGCCAGTAGTTCTATCATCGATAAAACCCCTAGAACCTGGGAACAGCCGAGTGATCACACCCCTGTTATTTTAACCGTCGAGATGCCTTAGTCGGATTTTGGAAGTCGTTGTAAACTTTCGGGAAAAAAATCTTGAGCCAAGGACACAAATAAGGTAATATAATAGTTTGTGCAAAATCTTCATTAATCTAGGCTCATGGCTGTACCCAAGAAGAAAATGTCCAGGTCGAGACGCGATATGCGCAAGGCGACTTGGAAGCGGAAAGCAAGACTACAAGCTGAAAAAGCGTTATCCCTCGGGAAGTCTGTTCTCACCGGTCGTTCTACAGGATTCTACTATCCCACTGACGACCAAGAAGAAGGCGACGCGGAATAAACGGTTAGACTGTGCGGAACTACAGAAAAATAGGGGCGAGAAAGCCTCTCTGTTCGGGAGAGGAAAACTCGCCCTTGTATTTTTTTGAGGCGATATTTATCAAATTGATCTGCCTTTACTATTTCAGGACGCTTGATCTATAATTCCTACATACCTAAAACCCGACACCCTGGGGTGAGGCCTGTCCTCACCCCCCCTATAATTTAGGTGAAAGAATTTGGTAATTGTGATGATCAATCTATTGCACATTGGCTGAAATCAACTTGTTTGGTGTGAGTCCGTTTTGAATTTACCATGGGATTTGCTTATGGGTCTGATTAAAAATTTCAATCCATGGGAAATTAATTGATGTTAAACTAGATAGTAGAGTTAATGACCAGTAAATAATAAAAAGCCGTCTTAAGACGACGGAGTTTTATACCGAGTTTTTTGGTAAGGACGAACCATGTTACCTCAACCGATATCTGACGATCGTGCGCTCAGTCAGTCTTTGTATCAGGCGTTAATTGAACGTTTTCGTGACGCCTTCCCTCCCTCAAACCAGTCTCAACTTTCTGAATGTAGCTTTGGTTTTGCTCCTAGTCCCACCGGAGTCAAAACCTTTTTTATTGTTACCCCTTCTTTGTTCGTGGCAGAAAAATTACTATTGGACATTGATCAAATGCTTGAACGAGTGCAAACCTTAATGATTGGAGTCGGACAGGTTGCCGTGTGTATTCAACCTCAAAACAACCCTGTAGAAAGTCCTGCCTCCCCATCGGTTTGTCACTCGTCCTCTACATTTCACCCCGAATATATGATGTGTAAACTCTTTCAAGTCAACAGTGCCATCGCCTGTTTAGAAGATTAACTGGTTTTTCGGTTGTTACCATTACCGTTAGATTCAATCACTTCACGAACTCGATAGATCGGTCGATCTTGAGATTCGTGATAGGTTCGCATTGAAAGTTCAGCCAAAAGACCAAAACAAAAGAGTTGAATTCCGGTCAGCGTCATTAACACCGTAAAGGTGAGTAAAGGACGATCAGCAATTCCTTCGCCCAAGACCAGGCGAATAAAGCTTAAATAACCACCCAGAATAATTCCAAAACCAAAAGCCAACATCCCCAACAGACCAAAAACGTGCATGGGACGGGTGAGGAATTTTTTGATAAAAGAAATAGTTAATAGATCCATCACCACCCGGAAGGTGCGATCTATACCATACTTACTGTGACCGAAACGACGAGCATGATGGTTAACGGGAATTTCCGTAATTCTGGCTCCTTCAATAAACGCTAAAGCGGGTAAAAATCGGTGTAATTCTCCATAAAGTTTCATATCGGCGATTAACTCAGCCCGGTAAGCCTTGAGAGAACAACCGTAGTCATGCAGTTGTACCCCAGTCATTTTACTAATTAGCCAATTTGCAATCCGGGAGGGAAGCAAACGGCTAATTTTGGCATCCTGCCGATTTTTCCGCCAACCACTCACAACATCAAAACCCTTGCCCAACTCCGTCAACAGCATACCGATATCCTGGGGATCATTTTGTAAATCACCATCAATGGTAATCACCACCTGACCCTGGGAATACTTAAATCCGGCCGCCATGGCTGCGGTCTGCCCATAATTGCGTCGGAGAACAATCGCTTTCAGATTAGGATTAATTTGGGCTTGCTGTTTTAGGAGTTCTGTCGATCCATCGCTTGACCCATCATCAATACAGATCAATTCATAACTTAAGCCTAAAGCAGCCATATTAGTATCAATGGCTTCGATCAATCGGGGTAAACTTTCGACTTCGTTATAAACGGGTACAACGATTGAAACAGATAAGGAGTGAGAACCAAAAATCAAATCTCCATACTGTTTTTGAGGTTCGGGAGTTTTTAAAATCGGTGATTGTGAAATATCCATATTAATCCTTCAAAAAGGGAATAGTTGTATTAGAAAATCAGCAGAAAAGATGAATTCAAGTAGATTTAAAAAGCGGGTAAAGTATCCTGTAGTTAGTCCGTAGCTCATCGGTGACTATAAAATAACACTACCTAACTGATTCCATCAAGTGTTTTCTGAACATTTATCTCCTAAAATCAATCTCTAATCGGGGGAAAATATCGAATCAGGTAGTTTTACTTGGGGTTAGGGGATGGTGTGGGAGCCGCAGCAGGAGTCACCCGAAAAATCTGAATGGGTTTAAATTCCAGGCTGGTAAAGATTTTTTTCTGTTCAACTTTAAAGTTTTCTCCAGCTAGGGTACTAAATACTCGATTTATACCGTCGGTTTCGTCACAGAATAACCAACAAACAAACCAAAGATTAGAATTCACAGGCAAAGAACCCCCTAACTGTTGTTTAATATAGACAGGGGTTAATTTATCCTCAGAACCCGGATGGTTGAGGAAATAAACTTGGTTAGGTTCTGGGTAATAACGGGGCAGTGAAAGTTCAAAAAAGTTGGGAATTGAGTGCATCACCACCCGATCCCCCGGCTGTTTATTTTGATAAATATATTGGGCTGCTCCTTGCCAATCATTGCGATAGAGTCTGCTATAGTAATCGACCAGACCCCCAGTTACAGCCAGAGCATAAGCGATAGCAATAATAATAGCTAGGGGCTTTTTCCAATGCCAAATCACCACAAAACCCGCCGCCACTAAAATCAGAAAATAGGGTGCAATTAACAGAAGATAACGGGGAAACCAAATCGAGTTTTTATAATAAGAAACAAACAACATTAAACTCGCCGGAACCAATGCCCAAGTTGCTAACCAGACTAACCGTTCTGAGGGACGCTTGCTAAAGAGATTTAATAATGAAACAACCAATAAAGTAATCAGAACCGCAGTAAAACCAGCATAAAATAAAAGCGGTAGGGTTTTAACTGTGAATAATTGACTTAATAGTGTGGCATCAGTTAACTCACTTTTATCAAGGAAAATTTGATTGGATTCCAGCAGATTTCTGATCGGCCAATATACCGTAAATTGGGTTAACATCCCTAGGATTTGAGTGATTCCTGGCCTCGAGTATTCTTCTACTTGTTTCTTCATAAACTCATCGGATACACCCCCAATCGTCAGAGTCCAGAAAATGGGAAGAAAAAATAAACCAATGACCAATAAACCTAGACCAAAAGCTAGTAAATATTGACGTTGTTTGCGAAATTTCCATCCGAATAATACCGTATCTGCCACTAAAATTAGGATATTATTAGGATTGGTTAAAATTAAGAGAGTTCGGGCAATTGTCCACCCCGTTAAATTTTTATAACTCGGTTGTTCTAGGGTGTAACTGAGGGCAAATGTTCCCGCCACACTCAAAAACGAAATCAGCGTATACATCCGAATTTCTTGGGCATGATTAATAAATAAAGGGGATACACTCGCCATAAAAGCAGCAATTAACCCCGTAGATTTACCAACAATTCGATATCCCAACCCATAGGTAAAATAAATCGTTCCTAAACTAAAAACAATTGAAAGTCCCCGCAACCAAGCATCACTATTACCCAACTGCATCCAGAACTTCAAGAGTATGTAGTAAAACGGACGCAGATAGGGGAGACTAAACTCGAACTTTTGAGCGTCCCGAATACTCAGCATTTCATCAATCCAGACACTTTCGGTACTGAGTTGATACAACCGTAGTCCCAGTGCTAGTAACAGAATCAATAGAATCGGGATTTGTTCAAGAAAAATCTCCCGAGTATTTTTACGGTTGGAAGCCAATATTAAATTCGGATCAATCTGGGATTCCACTGAGCGTTTCTCCTAATATGATAAAAATTTATTCATAGTTTGACATAAAACAACGAACCCGAATCATCCTCTAAATTTTTCCCACACTATAGCAGGGAACAGGCAATCTTGCCATGGGGCTTTCTTTCATCAATTTGAGTGCTTTAAATAAACCCTAGTTTTGTGAAGTTAGGGGAGATTCATCTTTAAAAAAGTAGAGATTTTGTAAAGATGAACAGTAAAGTCTGAATCCTTACTTTACCGTTCCTTTATTAAAAGCCGTTCAAATATTAATCTTTGGTAAAACCGGACACTCGGTCAAGGAGACTGTATATAAAAGTGTTAGATTCGACTCAGGGAATTTACTGAGAATAAGTTCATCACTGGGCTGCATTCTACAGGATGTATGTATAAATTTAGGAGGTTAAAATGTCAAATATCCGTGTAGAAGCTGAAAGTTTAGTCTTGGGTTTGAATTCAACGGGCTATGTGGTTGAAAATGGAACCTTTGCTTCCGGTGGTCAACTGATCCGCCTGCCTAATGATGGTACAGTTGGAACTATCACTCATAACTTTGACTTAGCATCTGGAACCTATGATATTGTCGTCAGTTATTATGACGAGAATGATGGTTTATCTCCCTATAGTCTAAAACAAAAATCTTCTAATCAAGACTGGGTAAATCTTGATAGTTGGGTTGCTAATAAAAATTTAGGCGACACCCGCGCCTCCGCCAAAAACTTCGTTATAATTCAAAAGTCTAATGTTAATCTAACAACGGGCGATCAAGTGCAAGTTCAGGGTCAACTCCACACCGGAGAAGTTGCACGGATTGATTATATTGAATATATCCCTATTTCGATTCTTCCCTCTCCAGTAGAAGATACCACCGCCCCCACCGCCACAGCCACGGCCAACGATAGTACCCTAACTTCAGGAAGTAATAATAGTTATACCTTCACCGTCACCTATAGTGATGATAAAGGGGTAAAAGTTTCCAGTCTTGATAGTCAAGATATTCGAGTCACCGGGCCGAATGGATTTAATCAACTGGCCAGCTTTGTGAGTGTCGATACCAATAGCGATGGTACACCCCGGACGGCGACCTATAGTATTAACGCCCCCGGAGGCAGTTGGGATAGTAACGAAGCCGGAAACTATAGTGTTGCGGTTGAAGCCAGCCAAGTTAGGGATACCAGTGATAACACCGTTGTTAGTAGTGAATTAGATACATTCGGTATTACCGTTGAATCTCCCCCCGTCGATACCACCGCCCCCACCGCCACCGCCACGGCCAACGATAGTACCCGAACATTAGGAACTAATAATAGTTACACCTTCACCGTCACCTATAGTGATGATAAAGGAGTCAAGGTTTCCAGTCTTGATAGTCAAGATATTCGAGTCACCGGGCCGAATGGATTTAATCAACTAGCCAGCTTTGTGAGTGTCGATACCAATAGCGATGGTACACCCCGGACGGCGACCTATAGTATTAACGCCCCCGGAGACAGTTGGGAGAGTAACGAAGCCGGAAACTATAGTGTTGTCGTTGAAGCCAGCCAAGTTAGGGATACCAGTGATAACACCGTTGTTAGTAGTGAATTAGATACATTCGGTATTACCGTTGAATCTCCCCCCGTCGATACCACCGCCCCCACCGCCACCGCCACGGCCAACGATAGTACCCGAACATTAGGAACTAATAATAGTTACACCTTCACCGTCACCTATAGTGATGATAAAGGAGTCAAGGTTTCCAGTCTTGATAGTCAAGATATTCGAGTCACCGGGCCGAATGGATTTAATCAACTAGCCAGCTTTGTGAGTGTCGATACCAATAGCGATGGTACACCCCGGACGGTGACCTATAGTATTAACGCCCCCGGAGGTAGTTGGGATAGTAACGAAGCCGGAAACTATAGTGTTGCCGTTGAAGCCAGCCAAGTTAAAGACACCAGTGATAATACCGTTGTTAGCAGTACCTTAGATACATTCGGTATTACCGTTGAATCTCCCCCCGTCGATACCACCGCCCCTACCGCCACAGCCACGGCCAACGATAGTACCCGAACATTAGGAAGTAATAATAGTTACACCTTCACCGTCACCTATAGTGATGATAAAGGAGTAAAGGTTTCCAGTCTTGATAGTCAAGATATTCGAGTCACCGGGCCGAATGGATTTAATCAACTAGCCAGCTTTGTGAGTGTCGATACCAATAGCGATGGTACACCCCGAACGGCTACCTATAGTATTAACGCCCCCGGAGACAGTTGGGAGAGTAACGAAGCCGGAAACTATAGTGTTGTCGTTGAAGCCAGCCAAGTTAGTGATACCAGTGATAACAGCGTTGTTAGTAGTGAATTAGATACATTCGGTATTACCGTTGAATCTCCCCCCCTCGATACCACCGCCCCCGCCGAAAAAGTGAGAATTCAAGCCGAAGACATGAACCGAGCCGGGGGATACGATATCGAGTTAGGAGACTTTGCATCGGGCCTGAAATATATTGGTCTACGCTCAGGAAACACAGGCACAGCCACCACAACATTTGGCAAAGGCTCCGGTTTATATGATGTAGTCGTCGGATATTTTGACGAAACTGACGGCAAATCTCCTCTCTCAATTTCTGTTGGGGGAAATAAAATTAGTGAGTGGGTCGCTAATCAATCCCTAGTCGGTGGTCGCGCCGCGGCAACAAACTTTTCCCTAAAAACAATTCCTGGAGTTCAAGTTAATTTTGGGGATGAAATTCAACTGGCGGGAATCTTAGAAGCAGGAGAAAACGCCCGGTTTGACTATGTAGAATTTATTCCCGTCACTCCTATCACCCCTCCACCGCCTCCCCCCGTCGATACCACCGCCCCTACCGCCACAGCCACGGCCAACGATAGTACCCGAACATTAGGAAGTAATAATAGTTACACCTTCACCGTCACCTATAGTGATGATAAAGGAGTCAAGGTTTCCAGTCTTGATAGTCAAGATATTCGAGTCACCGGGCCGAATGGATTTAATCAACTAGCCAGCTTTGTGAGTGTCGATACCAATAGCGATGGTACACCCCGGACGGCGACCTATAGTATTAACGCCCCCGGAGGTAGTTGGGATAGTAACGAAGCCGGAAACTATAGTGTTGCGGTCGCAGCCAGCCAAGTTAAAGACACCAGTGATAACAGCGTTGTTAGTAGTACCTTAGATACATTCCAAGTTGACGTCCAGACTCCCACCTCAACCCCGATAGACATTGTGACTATCGAAGGTGAAGCCATGACCTTAGCAGGGGGGTATCGGATTGAGTCGGCAAGCTTTGCTTCTGGAGGTAAATTCATTGGTCTGAGTTCGACCCTAGGAGCAACAGGAACCGCCACAACCGAAGACTTTTCCGGTGTTTCGGGCGCTTACGATATTGTGGTGAGGTACTTTGATGAAAGCGATGGTCAATCTCAGATTTCTTTAGGAGTTGAAGGATCGACCGTTGAGACTTGGACAGCTAACCAGAGTTTGGGAGGGAGTAGTGCTTCTGCTCAAAATCTGACAGAAATCGTCTTCAAAAACCTTCAAGTTAACCAAAATGACAAAATTGAAATCAAGGGAGCGATTAATGGCGGCGAAAATGCCAGAATTGACCGAATTGAGTTTGTCCCGGCGGGAGATAATACTGCTCCTACTCCCAGTTTGACTGCTAATAGTCTTACCGTCACCTCTGGTGATACTGAGGCTTACACCTTCACCGTTCAATATAGTGACAATCTGGCGGTAGATGCTTCTACGATTGATAGTCAGGATGTGCGCGTCACTGGGCCAAATGCGTTTAATCAACTAGCAACCCTAGTTAGTAACAATCTGAATAGTGATGGTAAGGTTGCCACCGCCACCTATAAAATTAATGCTCCCGGAAGCAGTTGGAACCTTAACGAAGCCGGAACTTATACAGTTGCAATGCAAAGCAATCAAGTTCTCGATCGCATCAACAATCCGGTTGCCAGTGGAACCCTAGGCACGTTCAGCGTATCAGTTAATAGTAGTGGTAACACCGCCGACTATAGCCAAGCGTCCAAAGGGGTGAATATCAACTTAGAACAGGGAATCGGTTATATTCCCGACTCCAGCCAAACCCTGAAAATTATGCCCCTGGGAGACTCCATTACCGCAGGGAAAGAAAATAGCAGTCAACTTGAAGCGGAATGGAATGGATATCGGCTTGGTTTATGGAATCGCTTTCAATCCTTGGGTGTTCCGATTGATTTCGTGGGTAGCCAGTCCAACGGAACCACAAACCTACCCGACAAAAACAATCAAGGTCATTCAGGATGGACGATTAACAATATTAAAGATGGCAAATCTGATGTTCCAGGGAGTGGGGTAAATAATTGGATTCCGGCTTCTGATCCTGATGTTGTGCTGTTGATGATTGGTACAAATGATGCAGGCGGAAATGTTTCGACGATGGGCAGTCGATTGAGTAGTTTAATTGATGCAATTATCACTAAACCTAACTTTGATAACGGAGATTTGTTGGTTAGTACAATTGCACCGATCCATCCTAAGAGTTCTTACTACGCTTCCCGATTCGAGAACGTCAAAAAATATAATGCTCTGATTCCTGGAATTGTTGACAGTAAACCGGCTTCAGAAAACGTCAAATTCGTCAATATGTGGCAAGGATCAAACCCAATCCTAGAAACCGATATGACCGCCCCTCCTGCGGATAATGGTTTGCATCCTACGGCCACTGGTTACGATAAAATGGCTAACTATTGGTTTGACTCTATTCTCGACGCCACTGGACAAAAACAGGTTCTCGAGGATAAAACCGTGGTTAAAGGTTCGGCCTATAATGATGTGATTATCGGGAATACTTCTAATAATACCCTTCAAGGAGGCGATGGCAACGATAAACTGACAGGTAGCGGTGGTGCTGATAAATTTGTTTATAATAACCGCAACCAAGGCCAAGACACCCTAACAGATTTTAGTCCCAGTCAAGGGGATGTGTTTAATATTTCCGCCGCCGGGTTTGGTGCGGGATTAGTAGCAGGAACAGCGTTAAGCACAACTGCATCCAGTAAGGGTGTTTTTATCAGTGGTACAAACTTAAATTATTTAGGGGACATGGCTACGTTCTTCTATAACACCTCTACGGGTTTACTGGGATTTGACCCTGATGGTAACAAGTCTCAATCCCTAATCCAATTAGCCCAACTCACGAATAAACCTACCCTGACCAGGAATCAGTTTGTGATTGTTTAATTAGATTAGACGGTTTTATTCTGGGGGTTTGAAGATGAAACCCCTACAGTTTTTTTCACAGAAGATTTAGGATTGCTATATACTGATTATATTTTCACGGAAACGGGCAGGTTGCTGTTTTTCACAATCCTAAATCTTCAATGTCAAAATTGACTTCTTCCCAGGTTGAATTACAAAATCGTCAAAAACTACTGCTTCAAGTCCAAAATGAAGTTAAGCAGTATCGCTTACAGTCGCTACATCGAGCGGTATTAACTCATTTAGCTCAAGAAACGCCCCCGTTAAAAATGCGACGTATTTGGGATGTGGAGTTAAAAGTTAGTCATCATCAGAGTCTTCGTTTAACGAATGATACGGGAATTATTCAGGTTTTTGATCGCTTAAATGGCAGATTATTAATTTTAGGATCTCTGGGTTCGGGAAAAACCACAACCTTAATCGGATTAGCTAAAGTATTAGTAGGTCGCGCTCAAACGGATGTGGAAGAACCTATTCCTGTTTTACTGGATTTATCAACTTGGAAAAATTCCGATCAACCCATAATAGATTGGATTGTCGAACAACTGTATATTAAGTATGGAATTTCTAAGGTGGTCGGTCAAAATTGGATACAACAGCTTCAAATTTTACCGTTAATTGATGGGTTAGATCAACTTTCTTTAGATAAACAGGTTAAATGTGTTCAACAGATTAATCAACTTTTAAATGGGGATGTTTCCCCTTTACATTTAGTCATCTGCGCTAGTATTGTTAGTTACAAAAAACTTCCCGAACCCTTGGATTTGAATGGGGCTATTTTTTTACGTCCCTTAACAATTCCACAAATTCAAGATTATTTGATTAATTCCCGTAGTCGAGAACTTTGGCAAAATATTGAAACGGATCAACCTTTATTAAAGTTAGCGAAAATACCGTTGTATTTAACCATGATGACCTTAGCTTATGAAGAAATTTTAATCATGTCTTGGAAACATCTTAATTCCTTTGAGGAACAACGTGATTATTTATTTAATGCCTATATTCGTCGTCAACTGAATCAGGATATTCATAAATCTCAATATCTTCCAGGAAAAGCTCCTAAATCCGAAAGTTTTAGAAGATGGTTAGGATGGTTAGCAACTCGACTTACAACCGATGAAGTTACAGAATTTTCTGTTAAAAAAATACCGATTCATTGGTTAGATGAAAATGAACAAAAACCGCGTTATAAATTGATATTAAAGTTGATTTTAGGTTTAATTTGGGTGATCATTATCGGGATTATGATCGCTGGAATTATTACTAAAATAAATCTGCTATTAATTACGGGAATAGGATTGGGATTATTATGGGCAATTTTATTAGAAAAATCGGGTTTAAAACAAAATATAGAACAATTAGTAATCCGATGGATTCTGTGGAAAAATGGCAATATTCCTTGGAATTATCAACGATTTTTGAATGATGCGACGGATAAGTTATTATTACAAAAAACCGATAATCGCTATCGTTTTATTAACCGTTTATTACGGGATCATTTTGTCAATAAAATCTAAACCGGAAACCAATTAATATCTAGTAATTGCTCCAGGTTGTAAGGACATTCCGGGGGAAAGTTGACGGAATTTTGAGTTTTAATTTTCACAAATCCTAACGCATCCTGATAGATAGAGTCAAATTCTGAATCTAAATAATTACGGAGATTTGTGGTAATTTTTCGTCTCAACTGAACTCTAAAGCTATAAATTTCTTCTTCCCAATGAACTCTATTATAGTCAGCCTCCCTTGTCCAATATTGCAGTAATAATAAATGACGGATAATTTGTTCTAAAAGACTCACTACCGCGTTTTTCTTTTCTCTACCCAAATCCTCTAATTCCTCAATTAAGTTTTCTATATCTAACTGTTCAAATTGGTGATTTTTAATTAATTTAACGGTTTCTTGTAACCATTCAGCATCATCGATTTCATAGAGCGTTTTTAAATCCATGATTATCTAAAATCCTGCTTAATCTTCTGTTGTTTGGCGTTTCGCCCCGGGAGTCACCCCCCGACGTCCGGGATCGGTTTGAGAGCGTTTAATAAACTGGCGTAAATGTTGAATAGCAGCATGATCTGGTAATAAATCTAACTGTTCTAATCCTTGGGTAAAAGAATACTCAGAACGATATAATAAGCGAAAGGCTTTTTTTAATAAAGAAAAATCCTCGGAACTAAATCCCGCCCGTTTTAACCCGACTAAATTAAGCGATCGCACCCTAGAAGGATTCCCCTCAACTAACACAAATGGAGGCACATCTCGATCAATTCGGGTCATCCCGCCAATCATGGCTAATTGCCCAATATGGACAAATTGATGCACCCCTAAAACCCCACTTAATCGGGCTTTTGATTCAATATAAACATGACCCGCTAAAGCGACAGAATTGGCAATTACCACCTGATCTTCAATCACACAATTATGGGCGACATGAACATAAGCCATTAATAAATTTTGATTCCCAATAATCGTCGCGTCCCCGGCATTTGTAGCGCGATTAATGGTGACATATTCCCGAATCAGATTATCATTGCCAATTTTAACTAAACTCAAAGAACCATCATATTTGAGATCTTGAGGTTCGGAACCTATCACCGCCCCGGGAAAAAATTGATTGCGATCGCCAATTTCCGTACGACCATTAATCACAACATGGGAACTAATTACCGTATCCGCACCGACCTTAACGTGTTCCCCAATCACAGCATAAGCGCCAACTTGAACCGTAGGATGGAGTTCTGCACCAGGATGAATCACAGCAGTGGGGTGAATTAAGGTCGTCATAGAAATTAAAATGGGTTAAAACCTAACAAGATACAAAAATTCAGTCCACAAGAGAGAACATCAGTTCTCCTTCACAGGCCAGTTTACCATCGACTTCGGCGCGAGCTTGCATTTTACCAAAACGGCGTTGTTTCACGGTCAATAATTCCGTGGTCATGATCAATTGATCCCCCGGAACTACGGGACGACGGAACCGGACTTTATCAATTCCCGCAAATAAAAATAAACTCCCTTTCAAATCAGGAAGTTGGGTTAAAACCACTCCGCCCACCTGGGCCATGGCTTCCACTATCAAAACTCCGGGCATAATCGGACGTCCGGGGAAGTGACCTTGAAAATGGGGTTCATTGATGGTGACATTTTTTAGGCCCACGGCCTTTTTACCTGGGATATATTCAATAATTCGATCCACCAAGGCAAAAGGATAGCGATGGGGCAATAGATTTTGAATCTCCTCAATCATCAATACTGTTTCAGCGTTCAATACGGGGGCGTCGTCCATATCCGATGAATTTAATTTAGCGTTAGTTAGTGGTAGAAAGAAGCCCTAAAGGGCTTACTACTTTGATAATTCCTGAACCAGTTGAACATGGAGATGGTGTCCGGCTTTGTATGCTAAGTAATGAGCTTGGGGGATAAAACCCAATAAACTCAAATCCCCTACTAAGTCTAAAATCTTATGACGCACGGGTTCATTTGCATATCTCAAAGGTGGATTTAACCATTGGTGATTGTCACAAACTATAGCATTATCCAGACTCCCTCCTTTGATTAACCCAGCCTGGCGTAACTGTTCCACCTGTTCTTTTAAGGTAAACGTTCTAGCTGGGGCAATTTCCCTGGCAAAAGTTTCAGGATTAGCGGTGTAACTATACCATTGATTGCCAATCACTGGAGCAGAAAAATCAATCCCATAGCTAAATCGGGTTTCCGATGCGGGAAAAACGGCTACAAAACCATCGCCCTGTTGGACGGATAGGGGTTGGGTAATTTGAAAATTAGGGACATCCTGGGGGAAACTATCGAGGGGTTGACGTCCAACGGTGGCGATCGCCTCGACCCAATTTTGAGCCGAACCATCTAATAAGGGGACTTCTGGGCCATCAATTTCAATTCTAGCGTGATCAATTCCCATTCCCGTCAAGGCGGCTAACAAATGTTCAACGGTTCTAACTTTAGCGTTTGTAGTGCCTAATTCTGTGGATAAAGTTGTGGATAATACCGATTCTAATATAGCCGGAATTTTAGGATTTTCCGGTAAATCAACCCGCACAAAATAGCGTCCTTCCCCAATATTTGCAGGTAAAACTCTAACGGTTGTGTTCACACCCGTATGTAATCCCACACCGGAACAACTAAACTCTTTTTTTAGGGTATATTCGCTCTTGATGCTCAATGTCAGTTCTCCTAATTTTTAAGGGTTTATGTGTTTGATTATTGCATATTGTTTGATTTTCTGATAGGATAACAAGTCTATTGATTATTGTCAAAATTTATGAATCAACCATTATTGCATTTTTTGGCAACTAAAAACTACAAAAATTTATGTTCTGAACAACTATTTTATCTGAGTAATCTGAATATATTTATCGGTTCCAATGGTTCGGGAAAAAGTAATTTTATTAGTTGTCTTAAATTCTTGAAAAATTGCTTAATTAATATTCCCGAAGAAAATCAGGGTGTGAGTAGTTTTGAAGATGCCATTTCTAAAATTGGTGGCACTAGAATTTTAGATAGTAGTGTTAGTAGTCCAGCAAAAGTTAATCTTTATTATTGTTTTTCCCAAATTTCCCAGACGAATAATCCTCAAAGAGACAGCGTAGTTTTTGACTTACAACTCTATACTGATAGGCGAGAAACCTGGGCGACGGTTTCAGAAGAATATTTATATGGGGGGGAAGATTTACATGATCATGCTAACTCTGATCCTTTTTATTATTATAAATTACATAATAGAGAATTAGGCAAAGGGGTTGTATCTGTTTATGATAAACCCGGTCAATATTACCCCACTCATTTTGAAAGTTTAGACAATATTTCTACAAAATCCTTGGGCTTATCATCAATTACTAAAATCTTAGAAAATAGTCAATCCCCTCCTGAGAATACACCGATTTATAAAATCAGGAGAGAATTAATTGAATTGGTTTCAAAGTGGCATTTTTATAATGCTAATAACATGGATTTAAACCAAATTAGAACCGCCGAACCAAAACTGGGACAAAGTGATATTTACTTGTCTCCATCAGGCGATAACTTAGCTTTAGTATTGGATAACTTATATAATAAAAATATTGATTTTGAGGAAAGTCTTAATTTAGCAATGAAATCCATTCTACCCAAAAGTCGTCGAATTAGACCAATCCGTTCTGGTCGTTTATCTTTAACTGTAGAATGGCATTTTCAAGACACGAATGAACCCTTTTTTCTCAATGAAATGTCCGATGGTACAGTGAGGATGTTGTGTTGGGCAACAATATTACATTCTCCAGTCCTACCTTCTTTTTTAGTAATTGATGAACCAGAATTAGGATTGCACGTTGCCTGGATGCCCATTTTAGCCGAGTGGATTAAACAAGCATCTCAAAAAACTCAGGTGATTATTACTACCCATAGCCCCGATCTTTTAGATCATTTTACCGATTGTTTAGAGAATGTTTCTTATTTTCATTCCACTGATCAAAACCATTTTTCAATTAAACCCCTTTCTCGGGAAATATTGGAACCAAAATTAACACAAGGTTGGCAATTAGGCGATTTATATCGTGTTGGCGATCCGAGTTTGGGAGGTTGGCCGTGGTAGTATGGGTTTTTGCTGGAGGGGGTGAAGCGGAAGTTCGAGGATTAATCCCTTTTTTAACACAAAATTTTCCGGGGTGTCAATTCCAAAGAAAAACGCCAGTTCGTCGAAAACCCGGCCCTAAACCCAATCCGTTAATGAGTTATGGAAGAACAGGTAAGAGTTTAATTGAGCAAATTCAAGAGCAATTACCGATTGCTTTAAAAGCAGAAATAAATCAATGTAACCTGATTTTTGTTTTTGATGATTTAGATTGTCGTAATCCAGAAACACAAAGACAAAAAATATTAGCATCTCTATCCATAATACCAGATTGTGATCAGATTCCAAAATTGATTGGGTTTGCCGCGCCTGAACTGGAATCTTGGATTATTGCAGATTGGGATAATTCAATCGCTAAACATCCTGATTTTAGAGGAAGACAGGAACGGATGCGTTGGTGGCTGAAGACAAAAGCCAATATTTCTTTTGATCATCCAGAATCATTTAGTGAGTATGACTCTCAAAGAGATTGCTGTCAAGATAAACTATCAGAAGCACTAATCCAATCGAGTATTCAAGATGAAACTGATCGGCATAAACCACGTTTTTCTAAAGGAATTGATACCCCTATTCTTTTATTGAAAATTGATCCGAGTCAAGTCCAAAGAAAATGCCCCTTATTCCGTCAAATGTATAATTACTTGCAAAGTTTTTGTTGTTCTTTGCCGTCTTCGATTTAATACATGGTTTTTTATAAATTTCTGCCTTGGGAGGATCAAAACTGAGTATAATCAAGGAATTGATTTTATCAAAACTTTGATGTATGCAAAAAAAATTATCTCCAATGTTATCTGATTCGGATAATACTCAAAGATATAATCCAGAATTTGATCAAATTTTCAATCAAGCCTTAGATATTGTAAAATCTAGCCTGAATCAACCAGAAATTCCCTATGATCAAAGGCTAAATGCCGCATTAAAAGTATTAGAAATAGGAATATTATCACAACAGAAAGATTTTAATTCAAATTTATCAGATATTATCCCATCTGGAGATGATTTATCAAATATTCCAGAACCAGAAACAATTATTATAAATCCTGATTATCTACAAATTAATGATTTTTTCTCAAAAGAAGATTACCAAAAACTTTTAAACCTGACCCTCGCTAATCAAAATAATTTCTTTTCCTCGGAAGTGATTAATCAAGAATCACAATATCGTCAATCCTATATTCTACTTCCTGAACACTTTGCAGAATTTCATGAATTAATTACTCAAAAAATTCTTACCGCTAGACCGCAGGTGATGGAACAATTAAAAATACAAATGTTTTTAGTCGCCCATTTAGAAATTCAAATTACGGCTCATTTACATGGAGGATATTATAAAATTCATCAAGATGTAGACGGGGGAAAAGCAGCTAATCGTAAATTAACCTATGTGTACTATTTTTATCAAGAACCTCAAGGTTTTTATGGTGGAGATTTGAGGTTATATGAAACTAAAATCACAGGTAAATCAGCCATTATTCAAGAAAAATTTACTCAGATTCAACCGCTTAATAATAGTATTATATTTTTTGATAGTCGCTGTAAACATGAAGTTTTACCCGTGTATTGTCCCTCTCGACAGTTTGCTGATGGTCGATTTACTCTCAATGGTTGGATTCATGGTTAATTAAGATTTTTGAATTATATTTTCCAATACATTAAAAATCAAATCAAACCTAAAATGATTCACCCAATATTTTAATTCTTCCGATAACGCCTGTTTTTCCGGTGGAATTTGATCAATTAAATTAAAAATTAAGGGCTCATCTAAGGAGGAACTTGCTTGATATAATTGTTCTATCCATTCTAAAGACATTCCTGCAAAACTTTCAGCCGTTAAATTAAAAGTTGGTAAGTATGTTTGAGGGTCTACAGAAATCTCTGAATCCAGATCATTCTGAGGAGTTTCTACTAAATTTTTCCCCATGGATTTTACCCGCAAGGTAAATTCAAAGCAAGTTCCTACCCCGATTTCGCTTTGAACAGTGATTTCACTTCCCATTAATTCTACTAATTGCTGACTAATAGCTAACCCTAAACCCGCCCCTTCTTGAGCATTTTTTCCGCTTTCAGTTTGGTTAAAAGCCTTAAAAACTTGATCTAATTCTTCGGAAGCAATTCCTACTCCTGTGTCCCTAACCCTAAAGTTAAGTGCAATTTGATCGACTTCTAAACCATCAAGATCAAGTTTTTTAATTTCCAGGAAAACTCCACCAACGGAGGTAAACTTTAAGGCATTACTGAGGAAATTAATCAATACTTGACGCAATTTTAATTCATCGGTACAAATATATTGAGGGAGAGTTTTATCTTTAACAAAAGTTAAGGTTAAACCTTGACTACTTGCACGAAAATCAAATAATTTTTTTAGGTCATCTAAAAAAGAATCGAAATCAAAATCATTAAGATTTAAAGTATATTTTTCGGATTCACTTTTTGTAAAAGATAGAATATTATTAATTAACTTTAATAAATATTCTCCATGATTATGAATAATTTTAATATTTTCTTGATCTTTAGCAGATAGGGTTTGAGAGTGATTCATCATTTGGGTAAAACCGAGAATAATATTCAAAGGAGTTCGCAATTCATGACTCATATTAGCAATAAAAATACTTTTAGCACGGTTGGCAACTTCCGCTTTATCTTTGGCTTCTGCGAGTTCGGTGGTGCGTTGTTTAACCTCGGTTTCTAAGGTACGATTATAGTCTGCTAAAATTTGTTCGGTTTGTTTGCGTTGACTAATATCTTGAAAGGCGGCGATCGCATAAATAATTTCACCTTGATGGTTATAAATCGGCGTAGCCCAAATTTCAACCGGAATAATTTTTTCTGACTGATGAATTTCCAAATCATCTAAATAAATTGTTTCCCCAGCTAAAGCTCTAATAACGGGTAAATCCTCCAAGGGATAAAATTGATTTGTCCCTAGCTTATAAATTTTGTAAGTCTGACTAAAATTTTCTTTTTCTGAATCTAAAATTTCTTTAATGTCTAATATTTCTAGGCTTTTTCGGTTCATATAATAAATTTTGCCTGTAGGTTCATGCACCGTAATTCCAATGGGAACAGCCTCTAAAAATTGACTTAAACGATGTTCATTTTCTTGAAGAATAGAAAAAGATTCTTTTAACTTATTTGCCATAAAATTAAACGATGTTTCTAATTTTCCCAGTTCATCATAACGGTTAACTTCCGGGATTTGATCCCATTTTCCTTGAGCAATATTTTTAGAGGCTTGATTTAGTTTAATAATTGGTTTAATTACCCATTGAGCCGTTAATAATCCCACTAATAACGCAATAAAAAAGGCTACCAAACTCAGTAATAAAGTGGTTTTATTATGGGCTTTAATTTGCCCTAAAAAATCATTTTCGGGAACGATAATTACAATCAGCCATTCTAATCCCCGAGAATCTTGAAAAGGAACCACACTTAAAAAATAGTTTCGCGCCTCGATTTCTAAGTTAATTTTGGGGTTTTCAGGCAGGCGGTTGAAGTCGGAAAAGTGGGTTTTTAAATACTCCGCCGTCGCTCGGGTGACAAGATTTTTACTTTCGGTGGCTAGAAATAATTTTTTTTCACCTTTGACCTGGTGAAAGGGCATTTCTCCTGTGGAAGTGGCTAATAGTTTTCCGGTTTTTTCAATAATAAAAGTTTGTCCTGATTTCCCAATTTTTAAGGTATTTAAAAAGTCACCCATTTGATCGAGGCGTAAAGTAGAGAGTAACACCCCAAGAATTTGTTTATTAGGATTATAAACAGGTTCTAAAGCACTTATCAGTAAAGTCGGTTCTAAAAAGGAAACAAACACATCACTCCAAGATGATTCTCTGGCTTTAACTGCTTTTTTATAACTGGGATGTTGACGCAAATCATAATTTTTGATAATTAACTTTCCCGTGGTGCGATCGCCCTTTTCATTGACTTTAAAACTATAAAAATTTATCCCCACATCGTCGCCAACCACGTTAATATAAAAACTGCCATCTAATAGTTTCTCTCCGCTTCGTTGTTGGTTTTTATCGGTTGTGACCGCAATATAAGCCATATCGGGGTGGATTTTAATTTGTCGCCAGAGATATTTTTCCCAGGGATATAGATTTTGTAAGGTTAATAAATTTAATTCTATCTGGCTTAAATTAACTTGATTAATATGATGGGGAGTTTCTAAATAGAGTCGTAAGTTTTGTTCAACGCGATCGCCCACTTCATTCATTAACTGAGTGGCTAAATCTTCAACGGTTTTCTGTCCGGCTTTGTAGGACAAATATCCAACTAATCCCACAATCCCCAAAATTTGTAAGACAAAGGGAACAATAAAAACAATTCTTAAAGGGAGTTTAGCGAAAATTCGATTTAAGAAGTGATCTTGCATGATTTTCCCTTGTTACTGTTGGTTATTCCCGGTTTTTAGACAAAAACACACCCCCTCTATACCATTTGGTTAGAGGGGGAAATTGTTACGATTAGTAAGAAGTTTGCTCACCGAAACCACTCTGATCAATGATTAGGTATCATATACCCGAGCTTCCGCCGCATCGGGATTTTCTTCACAATACAAATCAAAGGCTGTTTTCTCTAAACGTTCGGCTTTTTGATGAGCCGCTTCTGCTTGTAATTCTTCCACAATATCCCAAGCCGCGGCACATTCTTTGGAAGTGGCTCCTTTTTCTGCACAAATTGCCCGGGCTTCATCAATCGACTCTTGAATCCGTTCTTCTAATAGAATGCTTTTAGGATTTTCTACAAAGTCTCCCTTAGCCAGAATATCAGTTACAGAAATAATTCCGATTAGTTGATCTTGAATTACTGGAGCGCGACGAATTCCGGTTTGAGCAAATAGCCGCGCCACATATTCCACACCCAGGTCAGGATTCACAGAAATACAAGGTTTAGTCATAATTTCATAAACCCGGATTTTTTTAGGATCTTTGCCGTAGGCGGTGACTTTATAAACAATATCGGTCTCGGTGACGATTCCATAAGCATCCTGTGGATGACGCCGTTCAACAATCAAGGCGCGTAAACACAGATCATTCATTTGTTCAACGGCATCGGCAACGGTGGCGGAACCCTTGATGGTGACCACCTCGGCGGTCATAATATCTCTAGCTTTAAGCATCATAGTGGCTAATTCACAAAAAACTCTATACTTTTATTTTGCCTTGAATTGGCAATAAAAAAAAGGATTGTTTTATAGGACAAGCCTGGGAGCTTGAAAACGAGCGTGTCTTCAGACCACCAGATGAAAAGCAACTCAGGGGAATTTATTACCCGTGAATATTTCCCAATCTATGTTAATATAAGGTGGGTCGAAAAAAGGAGATTTCTATGATAGTTCTGGAGTACAAAGTTAAGGGTAAACAAAATCAATATAAGGCGATTGATCAAGCAATTCGCACCACCCAATTCATTCGTAATAAAGCGATTCGGTATTGGATGGATAATTCAAGAGAATTGAAGATTGATAAATTTGCCTTGAATAAGTATTCCACGACTCTCAGAAATCAATTTCCCTTTGTTGCTGACCTAAATTCAATGGCAGTTCAATCCGCAGCCGAGCGAGGATGGACTGCCATTAGTCGTTTTTATGACACTTCGGCAAAGCTCAGTGACCATTGCAAGAAAAAGATTTCTGGCAAAAAAGGATATCCCAAATTTCAAAAAGATTGCCGTTCTGTTGAATATAAAACATCGGGATGGAAACTACACCTTACCAAAAGACAAATTACCTTTACCGACAAAAACGGGATTGGTAAAGTTAAATTATTGGGTAAGTGGGATATCCATACTTACAATGTTAAAGACATAAAACGGGTGCGTTTAATTCGTCGTGCCGATGGATATTACGCCCAGTTCTGTCTAAACATTACCGTCGCCGATGTTCAACCGAAAACTGGTAAAGAGATAGGACTTGATGTTGGTATTGAGTCCTTTTACACGGACTCCAACAACTATCAAGAACCTAATCCTAAGTTTCTGAGAAAGGCGGAACAATCAATTAAGCAATCTCAGAGACAAATTTACAAAAAGGTCAAGGGTTCATCGGGGCGACGGAAAGCGAGAAAATTTTACGCCAAAAAACATTTAAAAGTAAGTAGACAACGGAATGAACACGCCAAGAAAATTGCGCGTAACGTATGCACATCTAACGATGTAGTGGTCTATGAAGATTTAAGTGTTAGAAATTTAGTAAAAAACCATTGTTTAGCTAAATCAATTAGTGATACAAGTTGGTATTTATTTAGAAAATGGATAGAATATTTTGCAGCTAAGTTTGATAAATTAGCAATTCCGGTTACGCCCCATTACACTTCTCAAAAATGCAGTAATTGTGGGGTAATTGTGAAAAAATCTCTATCAACCCGCACCCATATTTGTAATTGTGGATGTCAGTTGCATAGAGATACAAATGCTGCAATTAATATTCTAAATCTTGGTAAACAAGCTAGGGATGGGCAATCCCGAAGTAACGCTAATGGACTAGAAACCCCTACTCTACTTGGGGAAACCCTGGCGGAGCAAGTATCTAGGTTGAAGTTAGAATCGAGCGTGTCTTCAGACGGTGAGAGTGTCAATTACTCTAAAATGTTAAAATATGGCGATTCAAAACCTTTAAAAACTAGGATTTAATGGGTTTAGAACCTGAAACTGGGAAAGGCTATCTTAACTGGGATTAACTGTCCCATCCGCCAGGGTAGCTCCAGTTAAATTAACATTTGTTAAATCAACTCCCTCTAAGTTAGCACCGCGTAAACTGGCGCCATAAAGGTTGGCTCCCGCCAAATTAGCCCCGGATAAATCCGCTTTCCAGAGATAGGCATTTCGCAAGTTAGCACCGCGCAAATCTGCTTTGTTCAACCGAGCCAAATTCAAGTTAGCCCCCGTCAGAGCCGCATGGGTTAAAATAGCCCCGGATAAATCCGCCCGCATGAACACCGCATCGGTCAAATTACTACTGATTAGATTAGCTTCGACTAAATTCGCATCTTGTAATTTAGCCCGACTTAAATCCGCTTGTTTTAACTGAGTCTGGCTCAAATTAGCGGCAGTTAAATCACAATCTTGTAGATTAGTTCGGGTCATTAATGCTTGGGTAAAGTTAACTCCACTTAAATCCAATCCCTGAAGATTCAGTTCTGATAAATGGGCATAACTCAGATTAATTCCGGTCATTTGGGTGTCTTTAAGAATTGCCCCGGTGAGTCTAGCGCGAGTCAAATTTGCCCAGTTTAAATTAGCGTGACTTAAATTAGCCCCGCGTAAATTTACACCCACCAAATTTGCCCCACATAAATTAACCCCAGATAAATTAGCCGCTCGTAAATTAACGCCGCGTAAAATCGCGCCACTGAGTTTAACCCCACTCATTTCGGACTTGACCAAAAACGCCCCTTCTAGGTTAGCTTTGGTCAAATCCGCATTTTTTAATTGTCCTCGACCCAACTTAACAAAACTTAAATTACTTCCATACAAAAAGGCATTGGTCAAGTTAATTTCATGAAGTATAGCCCTGGTTAAATCTGCCCGAGCTAAGGACGCTCCGGTTAAATTAGCCCCAATTAAATTGACTTGACAGAGATGGGCTCCAATCAAGTTAACATGGTTAAAATCTCGTTCTCCAGCTAAATAACGACGCAACAGTTCTTGAGAATCAATGGTCGATTGTATTTGCACAGAACCTATCCATTATTTATTCGGTAAAATTGCTCCTCGGGTATCCGCATCTCTCAAATTTGCTTGATCTAATTTAGTATCAATCATAATCGCTTCAATCAGATTGACACCACTCAAATTCGACCAGGATAATTTAGTGCGGTAGAGTCTAGCTCGGCTCATATTCGCCCCGCGTAAAGTTGTCCAGGTCACATTTGCTCCTCGGAGGTTGGCTTCACTCAGGTTAGCTTCACTTAAATCAGCCCCAATCATGGTGACTCGGGTTAAATCCGCTTCATGAAAATTAGCCCCAATCATCATTCCCCCACTCAAGGTCGCATTGGTTAAGTTTGCCCCTTCTAAGATACTTTCTCGCAGAATCACGTTAGTTAGGTTGGCACTTTCTAAAATCGCTCCGGTGAGATTAGCTTTCATCAAATTAGTGCGGACTAAGGTAGCATGGGTTAAATTCGCCCCGGCAAAATTCGCCCCGGCAAAATTCGATTCTGTGAGGTTGGCTTCGGTGAGGTTGGCTTGATTGAAACTAACATTTTTGGAAGAAGACCCCCGCAAACTCGACCCGCTTAAATTAGCTCGGTTGAACTTGGTATCGCCTAAATAGCTCCCAATTAAGTTAACATCGCTTAAATCCGCATCGCTGAAGTCAACACCCGTAAATTTGGTTTCGCGAAAATTTGCCGCGATTAAGTTTGCCCCCGCGAAGGAGGTATTTTCCAAGTTAGCTCGAGCAATTGTGGCTTCCCGGAGGTCAACACCACTTAAATCCACTCCGACGAGGCTAACGGCTCGAAACAGGCGCTCTCCTTCTGCATAGCGTTTTAATAATTCATCAACCTCCATATCATTAGCCTCACGAATAGTCCCAGTATTGATTTAGAATGACACAGCCGCATAATACTCCCTCCATCATCCCAGATTACTTAAGGTTTTGGGGAGTCAGTCTTGAATCTCAATCTCTAGGAAATAGCCATCACAGGCCATAATACCCTAACTGTTCATTACTAAATTCGGTAAAAACCAAATCTTCAGGACGATCAATATCTAATAATACAGGTAATTTACCGACGGATAAATTCAGAGTTTCACAAATCTTGAGGGTCATCTCACACACCATTGAAGTTCCCCAAGGAATATCTTTAAATAATTCAGGAATATGACGTTTTAAACCAATTAAATAATATCCTCCATCCTGGGCTGGGCCGATCACAGTATCATGATCTTGCAATAGTTTAAATGCCTGATATAAAATATCAACAGTTAATTCTGGGCAATCGGTTCCAATCATGAGAATCTGGTTTTTTTCCTCATAAAATGCCATTTGAAAGGCTTTTGACATCCGATTTCCTAAATCTCCAAAACTTTGAGCATCATAAATTAAATCCGATCCTAACCAATTTTGCATCACATCTAAATTGCCTCCGGTAAACCTAACTTCAAGAGATAAAGACTCTATTTTTTGCAATTGTCGGGCTGTATTGACGGTTTTTTCCGTCATTTGACGATGCAAATTTGCGGCTCCAATTTCTCCCACAACGGGAATTAACCTAGTTTTTGTTTTTCCGGGTTCGGGATAGCGGGTGAAAATAATTAAATGTTTATTCATGATAAATTTATGCGTTTAATATTCAGAAGGAGATTTTTGATCTAGGTTTTATATTGCAATCATAAGTGATTCGTGAAAAAAAACGTAGGAGTTCACTCTCTAAACTAGACCTCGAATGGGGTTTAGATAACGAACTCCTACCATAGAATATTACAATTTTGACAAAAATTGTGATTTTTCTGACTCCTTCCTATCCCTTGGGAACATTAATATTTTTGCTCATTTCTAACATTCGTTGAATCGGACGTAAAGCGGCAATTCGGATTTCTTCAGAAAGGCTAATTTCTGGAGAACAATTTTTCATCGCTAAATACAGTTTTTCTAAGGTATTTAACCTCATGTGGGGGCATTCATTACAGGCACAATTACTTATGGGTGGGGCAGGAATAAAGTATTTTCCCTGGGTTTCCTTCTCCATTTGATGAATAATTCCGGGCTCGGTTGCCACGATAAAACTTAACTTAGGACTATTTTTGACATAGTTTAATAATGCTGTGGTAGAACCAATATAATCCGCCCGGTCTAAAACCGGAAGTTCACATTCAGGATGGGCAATAATTTCGGCTTCGGGATGTTCAATTTTTAGCTGCACTAACTTCTTCTGGGAGAAGTTTTCATGCACCATGCAAGCCCCCTCCCATAATACCATTTCTCGCCCGGTTTCTGCCATGACATATCGGCCTAAATTGCGATCGGGCGCGAAAATAATCGGCTGATTTTCAGGAATTTGCCGGACAAGCTCCACCGCATTAGAACTGGTGCAAATAATATCGCTCATCGCCTTAATTTCGGCCGTACAATTAATATAAGACACCACAATATGATCGGGATATTGGGCTTTGAATTGAGCAAAAGCATCGGGGGGACAACTTTCGGCTAAAGAACACCCGGCATCCAAGTCCGGTAACAATACCAACTTATCAGGATTCAAAATTTTAGCCGTTTCTGCCATAAAGTGAACCCCAGCAAAAACAATCACATCGGCATCGGTCTGGGCTGCTTGTCGCGCTAGTCCCAGGGAATCCCCAATATAATCAGCAATATCTTGAATATCAGGATCTTGATAGTAATGGGCTAAAATAACCGCATTCAATCTTTGCTTAAGTTCTTGAATCGCGGCAAACAAATCCTCGGGTAAATCGGCAACAGTGGAATGGTTGGTCGAGGCCAGGGTGGATGTAAACATAGAACCTTATCGGAACTCTCAATATTGTTCAGGGTAGTTTAATTATAGTTGAATTCACCAAAAACGGGGATTCACGGTTGCCCCAAAATTGCTTATTCTAGGTTAGGAAGCTTTGAAACTATCATCCTTGTGAATATCAAACCCCTGAAAATTGCCGTTGTTGGAGACGTTCATGATCAATGGGAACAGGCGGACGCCCTGGCATTAAAGTCTTTAGAGGTTGATTTAGTCCTATTTGTCGGGGATTTTGGCAATGAGGCGGTGGATGTCGTGAAAACCATCGCCGCCCTGGATATCCCCAAAGCCGTCGTTTTTGGCAACCATGACGCCTGGTACACCGCCACCGATTGGGGACGTCAAAAATGCCCCTATAACCGGACAATAGAAGATCGTGTCCAAGAACAACTAGAGATCATCGGGGAAGATCATGTGGGCTACGGAAAACGGGATTTTCCCGATTTGCAATTAACCGTGGTCGGAGGGCGTCCCTTCAGTTGGGGGGGGCCAGAATGGAAATATCACGATTTTTACACGGAGCGATTTGGAGTGGATGGTTTGGCCGCATCCGCCCAACGCATGATTCAGGCGGTGGAAACGGCCACCTATGACCGGATTCTGTTTTTAAGTCACAACGGCCCCACGGGGTTAGGAGAGGCAGCCGAGGCCCCCTGCGGGAAGGATTGGAACCCCATCGGGGGGGATTATGGTGATCCCGATTTTGCCGAAGCGATCGCCCACGCCCGCACCCTGGGTAAAACCATTCCCCTAGTCGCTTTCGGTCATATGCACCATCATCTGCGCCATACTAAAAGCCGTCAGCGTCAACGGTTAGTTACCAGTCCAGAAGGGACGGTTTATCTGAATGCAGCCTGTGTTGGTCGGATTAGAACAACCCGTAGAGGTCAGCAACGGAATTTTTCGATTGTCAGTTTAGACCAAAACCAAGTATCGGAAGTGTCCTTAGTCTGGGTGGGTGAAGACTTCCAGGTCGTTGAAACAGAATTATTATCTCAGTGCTTGGTACAATCCTCATCCATGCTATAATTATTTAGCTCAACGATGAGCAACTGGAGAGGTGGCAGAGTGGTCGAATGCGCCTGACTTGAAATCAGGTGAGCCGCAAGGTTCCGGGGGTTCGAATCCCCCCCTCTCCGTTGTTTTTGATTTGTCTAAAACCGACTCATTAATGTGCATTCCCAAACTAATCGAGGTTGCACATAACTTAATAAATATTGTCGGGTTTTTTCTAACTGTTTTAAGAAGGTTTGATCAATCATGCCAGTTTTTTGTTGATCTTGCCAATCCGAATGTTGTAAATAATCAACTAACCACAGTTGCGCCTCACTATCCAAGGTTTGACTAATTTCCTTTGCTAACTCTAATGCTGCTCTTAAATTAGAGGGAGGTTTTTTAACTTTATTTAAAAATTCTACAGGAATAGTTTGTAATTGTTGCCAATGGGAAATCGCTTGTCCGGGGCTACCTTGCGCCATGGCTAAAATTTCAGCATGGGATAAAATATCATCAAAATTATGGCGTTTTAGGACTTGAATCATACCTGCATCGGTTAACCGATAAAACGGGATTTTAGCACAGCGAGAAACTAAAGTGGGTAATAAAGAATCGATACCGGGCGCGATTAAAATAATCGTAGCTTTTCCCGGTTCTTCTAAGGTTTTCAAGAGTCCATTGGCGGCGGATTCGGGCATGGATTCCGCGTGTTCAACGACTACCATTAACCGGGAGGCTTCTAAGGGTGGACGGCTCAAAAATTGACTAATTTCTCTAATTTGTTCGATCCGAATTTGAGGAGGAGCTTTCCGTTTTACTCCGGCTTCCGTGGCTTCCTGGGCAGAAAGTCGTTTTCCCTGATGTAAATAGGTGGGTTCCACCCAAAGAATATCGGGGTGATTTTTCTGTTTAATTCGAGAGTGAATCTGTTTTTGATTGACGGGTTTATGGGGATTTTGGCAAAATAAAAATTCAATAAAACAGTTAGCAGTTAATGTCCGACCAATACCATCCACCCCGGCAAATAAATAGGCTGGAGCAAGGCGATTTTGGGCTACAACTTGGGTTAATAATTCAATGGCGGCTTGTTGTTCAATGATGGGTTCAAAAAAGGCATTCATTGTATTTATACCCCCTTAAATTATAAATCCCCAGGCTGTTAATTTTTCAATTAAAATCGATTGAATTGTTTCTGTGACAACATCAAGATTTAACATTCCATTAATCGGAATAATTCGGTCTGGATGAGTTTGGGCTAATTGCTTAAACCCCTGTTGTACCCGTTGATGAAATTCCAGATTTGCCTGTTCCATCCGATCCATTTTACCTCGGGTGCGGGTTCTGGCGAGTCCCATTTCTACATCAACATCTAACCACAAGGTTAAATCACTTTCTAACCCCTGGGTGGCAATTTGATTTAATTGATCAATTAAACTCAGATCTAAACCTCGACCATACCCCTGATAGGCGACGGTTGAATCGGTATAGCGATCGCATAAAACAATATTTCCCTGGTATAATAGGGGCTTGAGAAATCCCTGAACGTGCTGGGCGCGATCGGCGGCATACATTAATAATTCTGCCCGATTCTGGATGGGTTCTTCCCCCTGATATTCTAACAATAATCGTCTTAACTCCTGGCCCAAGAGGGTTCCCCCCGGCTCCCGTGTGATCACGATGGGTGTATCTATCAGACCTTGTAACCTAGCTTGGATACGCTGCATCTGAGTGGTTTTCCCCGCCCCTTCAACTCCTTCAAAAACAATTAATTTTCCCTGCATCTGTTAATGATCTCTTGGCATTCAAAAAGTAGTATAAATATGATAATGTCTGGAATAGACTATTAACCTTTAAATAGTTTAATCTTTGAGGAACAACCTAACCTCAATTCTTGAAGCTCTGAATTAATTATTGTACTTGATGGAGTTCCCTATGGCCCGCTACACTGGATTTTTTATTGTTAATGTCAGTCTCGAAGATCTGCGACCGATGATGATTGATATTTTAGAATCCTGTAACCTAGAAATCACCTATGAAACACCGAGTTCTATTATTGCTCGGGAAAATATTGGTCAAGTCAGCGTTAATCAATTAGTGATTGGTGAAATCGTGTTTGATACTGCTACTTCCATGATAGATGAAACTAAAATGACGGTTTTTATTAAAAATGAATCCTTACCCTTGCAAAGCCATAATCATTGTCGAGAAATCTTTGAACAGGTTAGTCAATTAATTATTGATAATCGTCACTGGGTACTATTAGAAAGTATTGCTCTATAAATTTAGAGACGCGCCCCATGCACGTCTCTATTGTTTACTGAATTTTGAGCAAATATTTTCCTTTGCCTTTACTATCATAAGCGTTAACAATCACTCGATAGGTTCCGGTTTTGGGTAAGGTGATTGTAATTTCAGCATTAGCATTAGTTTGACTAATATCATCATGTTCTTGCAATAATTCATTCTCAGAATTAAACAAGGCAAGATAGGGGTCAAAGTCAGGACTTTCTAACGAGATGGTGATTTGTTGACCTTCTTTTCCTTCAAAAGTATGTTCGTCATACAAACTGCTATCAGACGCTAAAACCTGATCTCCTTCTTTGAGTTCACCTTGGGTTTCTAATAGTAGGGGAGTCGGTGTCGAAGGGGCGGGGGTTTCCTGGGGCTTAGGACTGGGGGAAGGTTCAGGACTGGGGGAAGGCTCAGGACTGGGGGAAGGTTCAGGACTGGGGGAAGGCTCAGGACTGGGGGAAGGTTCAGGACTAGGGATGGTGGTTGGGGAGGGGGTTTCCTGGGCTAAGACTTGTTCCAGGGCTAAACCTGTGAAGGCATAGGAATTAGAGACTTTCAGAACATCTAATAACGGGGTCTGAAGCACCGCGAATACACCCATTGTTGTTGTCCAGATTAACATTGATCGCATAAAAACCTCAGTAGTGGGGAACACCGGAACACCGGAACAGGGAACACCGGAACAGGGGGAAACTTCGGCATCAGATAAGTGGAATCATGGAGTCGCTAACGGACAGTTAATAAATACTGACCTCGACCTGTTTTATCATAAGCATTGACTACCACTCGATACCGACCGTTGGCGGGTAAAGTCACCCGAATTTGTGCATTTTTATCGGATTGATTAGCATCATCATTTTCAGCAATTAGTTTTCCCTTGGAATCAAATAATGCCAAATAGGGATCAAACTCCTGACTTTCTAAGCGAATTAAAATAGACTGTCCCTGTTGTCCTTCAAAGGTATATTCATCATACAAACTACCATCGGATGCCAAAACAGAATCTTGATTTTCTAAGACGCCTTCTTGATTTAAAATAACTTGACCCGTTCCCGAATTCGAGGAGGATTCCGTGGCTTTTAACTGCAAACGATAGGCTCCCGCCTCTCCTGATTCATAGGAATTGACCAATAAAAGATAAGAACCATCCGTAGGTAATGTGACTACAATTTTGGCGTTTTTATCTCCGCCTCCATCATCATCTTGAGCTACTTCTTCTCCATCTTCTGTTAATAAAATTAAATAGGAATCCACCTGATTACTATTCATTTCAATGGTTACTTGTTGACCCGCTTTCCCTTCAAAGGTATAAATATGATAAAAACTATTATCAACGGGTAAAACTTGATCCCCCTGTTTCAAAGTATCCGTAACTTCCGGGCCATTTAATTCAATCCGTTTGGCATTTTCCTTTTCAAAAGCTGGGGTTTCCGCCACCGGGGTGCGGGATGCCCGTCCCTCTTTCACCGCTTGTAAAAAGGGAGGAACTCGGTCAACAGAAATGGCGAAACCAATACCAATATTTCCCCCGCCCTGACCTCGGGTAAAAATTGCCGTATTCACCCCAATTAATTCCCCATCACTGTTGAGTAGGGGGCCACCGGAGTTTCCGGGGTTAATGGCCGCGTCGGTTTGAATTAAATTGCGAGTTTTGTCCAAACGGCTGACAATCCCTACGGTTAAGGTATTTTGGAATTGGCCGAAGGGGTTGCCAATGGCAAAGGCCCGTTGACCCACTTTCACGGAATTGGGACTGGCGATGGGAATGGTCGGTAGGTTGCCGCCATTGCGAATTTTAAGCACCGCTAAATCCAGTCCGGGTTCCCCAAAGGCGATCACATCCGCTTCTAACTTCCGGCCATCGGATAGGGTAACGGTGACGATTCCGCCGCCGGATACAACATGGGCGTTGGTTAATACCAAACCATCGGGACTGATAATTGCTCCACTACCGTTAGTTTTTTTGGTATCAATGGAAACGACGGCGGGACTCGCCTTTTCATAGACTTTAATATTGGTTTCTTCTTCTGTTTTATCAGCCGCCAAAATCAGAGGGGAATCAAGATAGTTATTAGAAATTAAATCCCTAGAAGGGACAGAGGATAGGGGGACAAGAGCAAGGGTTTTTGAGAGGTTAGCATTGGCAACCGGGACATGAATTAAGGCTCCAATGGTTAACAGCCCAAATGTTATTAATTGCAAAGATAAAGAATTCATCGAAAAATTGGGTCTGAAACCCCGTCGTTCTACGCCTGCCCTCATGAAAATGGGAGACGGCTTTACTTTTTTAGGATAGCACTTAGACAAAATATATGCTAAAAAGTGAAACATGGAAAAAGCCTATTCTTACCGATTTTACCCAACACCTGAACAAGAGTCGCTATTGCGGCGCACGTTAGGCTGTGTAAGATTAGTTTACAATAAGGCACTCCATGAACGAACTCAAGCATGGTATGAAAAGCAAGAAAGAGTAGGATATAGTCAAACGTCTTCAATGTTAACTAATTGGAAAAAACAGGAAGATTTAGACTTTTTAAATCAGGTAAGTTGTGTCCCCTTACAACAAGGATTAAGACACTTACAAACAGCCTTTACTAACTTTTTTGCTGGTCATACTCAATATCCTAATTTTAAGAAAAAACATCAAGGAGGTAGTGCAGAATTTACTAAGTCTGCTTTTAAGTTTAAAAACGGACAAATCTACTTAGCGAAATCCTTAGAACCCTTACCGATTCGATGGTCAAGACAAATTCCAAAAGATTGTGAACCGAGTACCGTAACCGTCAGATTACATCCTTCGGGACGTTGGCATATTTCAATAAGATTTGATGACCCAACCATTAAGCCTTTACCTGTAACAGATAAAGCTATAGGAATTGACTTAGGAATTAGTAGCCTTGTAATTACGAGTGACGGGCAAAAAATAGCCAATCCTCAACATTTTAAAAAACATTATCAGAGATTACGTCAGGCACAAAAAAGTCTGTCTCGAAAACAGAAAGGGTCAAAGAATCGGGAAAAATCCAGAATTAAAGTAGCTAGAATTCACGCTCAAATCACCGATAGTAGAAAAGACCATTTACACAAGCTAACGACTCAATTAGTTCGTGAAAACCAAACGATTGTGGTTGAGGATTTAGCTGTAAAAAATATGGTCAAAAATCCTAAATTAGCGCAGGCAATAGCCGATGTTAGTTGGGGAGAAATCACCCGACAATTAGCCTATAAATGCCGTTGGTATGGGAGAAACTACATCGAAATAGACAGATGGTTTCCTAGTTCTAAACGGTGTAGTAGTTGTGGGCATATTGTGGAAAAAATGCTGTTAAATATTCGAGAATGGGAGTGCCCCAACTGCGGGACTCACCATGACCGAGATCTTAACGCCAGTAAAAATATTTTGGCGGCAGGGCTTGCCGTGTCAGTCTGTGGAGCGAGTGTAAGACCCGAACAGAGTAAATCTGTGAAGGCAACTGCTAAGAAGCAGAAACCTAAATTGTGAAGTTTAGGAATCACCGTCCGTTTTACGGCGGTGAGGATGTCAACAATTCACTCGGGCACAAATAACTAATAGTTGTTAACTGATGACTGATTAAACTAAATAACCCAACTTATTCAATAATTCATCGGGTTGAATCGGTTTCACTAAACAATCATAATTTTCTAAATTTTTGTAGAACTTAGATTCAGGACAGGAATTTTCATGGGTTAAAGCCAAAATTTTAATCTTTTTGGTTTGGGGTTTATTCTGAAGTTGGTTGAGAATTTCATAACTAATTTGTCCACCTAAATGGAGGTTAATAATCACAGCATCCGGTTGTAAAAAATTAATTTGTTCGACGGCCGTAAATCCTTCAATCAACCAAACAACTTGATATCCGGCTACGGTTAATAAATCACAAATTAACGTCGCCGTTTGTTCATCATTTTCAATTAAAACACACTTGCGATGGGAAGAATTAAAATAAACCGCAGGTAGGGAGGTTTTTAAGGGCGATGGTGTAATTTTATCCTGAGATTGTTGGGAAATCATCGGTAAAGCGGGTAAGTATACGGTAAAAATAGAACCCACTCCCACTTGGGATTTAAACTGAATTACTCCCCCATGTAATTCTACCAATTGTTTAGTTAAAGCCAAACCTAAACCCGCGCCACCATACTGACGATCATAGGTCGAATTTAACTGTTGAAATTTCTCAAACAGGAGAGATTTTTGATCATCTGGAATGCCAATTCCGGTATCTTCAACTTGCAAAATTGCCGTATTCTGATCTACTTTTATTTTTAAGGTTACTTTTCCGCCATTCGGTGTAAATTTTATGGCATTTTCTAATAAACTAAATAAAATTTGTAGAGTTCGATCATAGTCTCCGGTAAACAAGTTTTGATTAGATTTAATTTCCAGTTCATTAACTAGCTCTATTTGACGACTTTGAGCTTTTTCTTGAAAAGTTTTTGTAACTTGTTTAGCTAATTTTGATAAAGAAAACTGAGTAATTTGAAGTACGGTTTTTCCCGATTCTACTTGGGATAAATCCAAAATATCGTTAATCAGTTCCAGTAACTTTTCTCCGCTATCATGAATCGTTTTTAAATACCCCCGTTGCTTCTCCAATGACAGTTGCTTAGTCGCTGGTTTTTCCCCGGAATAGCGTAATAAAGTGGCTGAAATTCCGATAACACAGGTTAAGGGGGTTCGCAATTCATGACTCATCGTGGCTAAAAATTGGTTTTTAGCTAAGTTTGCAGATTGTGCTGCTAATAGGGCGTCATGGAGAGCTTCGGTTCGTTGTATGACTCGTTGTTCTAGGGTTTGTTTTTGTTGTTGAACTTGAGCATAAAGTTCAGCTTGATAAATCGCAATGGATAAATGTTGGGTAATTTGATTTAAAAACCGTTTTTCCATGGTTTTCCACTGACGTCGTTCTAAACATTGATGAGCAATTAATAATCCCCATAGTTCTTGCTGAACCATAATAGGAAGCACTAATATTGATTTAACTTGAAATTGTTTTAAAAATTCAATAAAACATGACGAATTATTATAAGTATCCTCGATATCATAAACCGATTGAATAAAACCCTGATAATATTTATCCTGAAAATTACAGCTATATTTTAAACAATCTTGATTTTCAGATATATTTAAAACAGAAATAATTTGCTCTGAAGAACGAGCTTCATAGGTTACTTTTCCCGGCAAATCCTCTGCGTTTAATTTTTTTATAAAATTGGGTTGTTTTTCTCTTTCAAGATTAATTGTATGAGTTTCTATGTCCGGTGGCTGTGGGATATTAAATTGATAAATAATCAATCTATCGACTAATAAAAGTTGACGCAACTGTTCAACCGCCGTTGATAAAATAACCGATAAATCCAAGCTCTGACGAATCTGAGTCGTCACTTGATTTAAGAGTCGCTCTTGTTGAAGTTGCTGATATAAAACATCGTCCACAGGCTTATAGAACCGTCACACTAAAGAATAGGGTAGGAGGAAAAAAGCAAACAGGTTGTAGCTATTTTATAGTTATTAATACTCTGGACTTGACAAAATAGTCCAATAGGATCAATATGACCTTAAAATCACCTCTGTTTCTGCCAAACCGCTAAAGTTAATGAGCAGCCAATCTTCCATAACTTTTGATTCTACCTTAGCTTCTGTCCTTTCTCATGATTTTCGAGTTAGTTCTACGACTTTAGGAAAAGTTGTCGCTCAGAACTTCGCACAAAACCCTAATTTACCTGGAGTAATCGTTATGGATGAAACTCGTTTCTTAGGAATGATTTCACGAGCAAAGTTTCGAGAACAAATAAACACCTCACAGCGAGAAAATCTTTATTTCAATAGTCCTATTCAAGTGCTTCTTGACTATCTCAGAACTCCCCCCTTATTATTAGATCATAATTCTAAAATTGCGGACGCTATTAATAGTGCATTAAACCGATCTAAAGAGTTGATGTATGAGCCGATTGTGGTTGTTTATGAACCTGATATTTTTCGGATTGTGGATGTCCAAGTTCTATTATTCGCTCAAAATAAACTCTTAAACTATGCTCAGAATATTATTCAACAACAACAATCTCAAATTCTACAATCTTTTGAGATTATTAATGTAGAAAAAAATAAAATGAAAAAATGCAGTAAATATTATAAAAGCAAAGAAGAATTAATCAAGAAAAAGTATGAAGATTTTTTAAAGATCAAACAACAAGAAATTTTTGAAACAGCCCAAAAAATTACCGAAATCAACGAAGATTTTTTACAAATTAGTCAGTTAGTGATTAGGGAAACGAACAAATCTTTTAATGAAATTGTTGTTAATACTAATTCTATTAATTCTAATACCAGTCTTATCCAAGACATGAGTACGTCTATTTCTAAGGATTTAGAATCAATTCACGTCGCTTGTAATCTCAGTAGTAACATCCTGCAAAAAATTCGTCATTTAGCCGTAAAGGGCTCGATTGTTGCTTATCAATCCCAATCTCCACCTGAAGGATTTAATCAAATTAATACAGAAATCAATCAAATGCTGAATCAAATTTTAAATATTAATCAGGAGATGAATAAGATGGCTAATCATTTTAAATTTCATGTTCAGAATCTCCAAGATATTGCTCAAAATCAATCGGGTATTTCCCACTCGGTTTCCTTACAATTAGAACGAGCAAAAATGGTGATTAATGAATTAAAAAAACTGATTGATAGTTATAATCCTAATTTAATTATTTTAATTGTCGAACAGGCTAAAAACATTAGCCCTGAGTTGATTGAATCTTTAGATAATACTCCAGAACAAAAGCTAAATTCTGCCTCAAATAGTCAAGTTTTAATTGAGTTAATTCAACGAACCTTAAAACATCGGAATGATTCTCCTCCATCTGAATTTTAATTCTATGATTCCCCTGCTAATAGTAGTTGAGCCGCTTCTATCATTTCCGTTTGAAATCCTAGCAAATCCTCGCGACTGGTTAAGTAGGTTTTGAGTGCATCTAGGGGATCAATACTACTTCCAGAATCCAATTCGGGTAAACGAGGTCGGGCTAATTGGCTCACTAATTCGGGTTTAATGGTGTAGCTATGGGCGGTACTCAAAAGCTGCTGTAATTCTGTATTATTAATCGAATCTAATTGGTCGGAACGCAATTGATAAATTAACCGAACAACTGCGTCTTGGATGGGATTTTTTGCAATCACTTTAATTAAGGTTTGTAACGGGTCATCTACCTTAGATAAATCTACCTTAATTGTACAAAAAGACCGCACAGGTAAGGCACAAAATTCCCATTTTATCTGACCTTTTTCTACTTCCAGTAATACAAATCCTTTATCCTCTTTTTCTTCACTAAAATCAACTCTTTCAATACTCCCGGGGTAAATTACTGGCGGATCATTAGTTCGATTTAGATTTTGATGTTTATGCACATGACCCAGGGCGACATAATCAAAACAAGAGCGAGTTAATAGGGATAGGGGAATATTAAATCCCTTACCCACTGCTAAAAACCTTTCCGCTCCTAAATTGGCTTTATCCGCCATTAAATGTCCTAATAAAATCGTCGGTAATTCCGGGTCTAACTGCCGAATTTCTCCTTCTAAAACCACGGTTAAACGATCAATCAAAAGTTGATTAACCGCTTCTAAAGATAGTCCCTCGGTTTCGGGACGAGTTAATAAAGTTGACCGAGTTAACCAAGGTAAGGTAATAATTTGAATCGCACCATTTTTAGTTTGAATAGTATGGGTTTCTAAACTATCCCCAACCACAAAACCAGGAACGCCTAAAGTCCGATAAATTCCTAAACTCGCTCCTCCTTGTCCCTGGGAATGTTGGTCATGATTTCCTACTAATAAAACCGTGGGAATTTCTGCATCGACTAACCGCCGAAATTGGGCGGCAAAAGCTTGTTTAACATAGGGGGCGGGAGTCGCATCAGGAAAGGCATCTCCCCCAAATAGGACTAAATCTACGGGTTCGGCGATCGCGCGATCAATACAGCGTCCCAAGGTAGCGGTAAAGTCCTCTAGGCGAGTATTTAACCCGGTTTCGGGATTGATTTGTCCATGGGAAAAACCACTCCCCAAATGAATATCCGAAAGATGTAATATTTTAATCATTACTTAGTTTCTTAAAGTTAATTAATTATAGTATAATTTTCGAGATTGTAATTCTGTTTACAAAGATCGGAAATTACAAGGCGATCGCGACGAATAAAAAAAGCCCCCATCAATAAAATTAGGACATCGAAAAAAAGCACCGAAAAGTGATGAGAATTCCAGAAAATATCCCTTTATTAACCCCAACCCCTTAGACTAGATGCAGAACTGTTTTAGGAGAGATGCCTTTGACTGAAGCCAATCAATCCATACCGCCAACGTCAACCATCTCGCGTAAAGAGTTACGGGAGTTGGTGCGGGCGCAACTGCAAATGTTACTGGAAATAGGGGATTTAACCGGGGCGAAAAGCATTCTCAAGCCCGTACAACCGACGGATATAGCCGAAGCTATTGAAGGTTTACCCGAAACCATGCAGGTGATTGCTTTCCGTTTGCTGTCTAAAGATGAGGCGATCGAAGTTTACGAACAACTAGATTCGAGCGTCCAACAATCCCTGTGTGAGAAATTCAAGCGCCAAGAAGTCATCGACATTGTGGATAAGATGTCCCCCGATGACCGGGTGCGTTTATTTGAGGAGTTACCCGCCTCGGTGGTGCGACGGATTGTGGCGGAGTTAAGCCCCACCGAACGTCAGTCTACGGCCTTGCTGCTGGGGTATGAAGCGGGAACCGCCGGACGAATTATGACCCCGGAGTATGTTTCCCTGAAAGAATATTTTACGGTTAGCCAAAGTTTAGAACGAATTCGCAGTTTAGCCCATGTCAAAGAAACGATTTATTCTCTGTATGTGACGGACTCCGATCGGCGATTATTGGGCATTTTATCTTTGCGGGATTTAGTGACTACCCCACTGGATAAAACCGTCGGTGAAATTATGAATCAAGATATTGTTTCTGTGCAAACGGACACCGATCAAGAGGAAGTAGCTGATATTATTCAAAGGTATGATTTTTTAGCGATTCCGGTTGTCGATAGTGAACGGCGATTAGTCGGAATTATTACGGTTGATGATGTCTTAGATATTATTCAACAGGAAGCCACAGAAGATATTTATGCCTTGGGGGGCGTACAAACCGATGGAGATAATTATTTTCAGGTAGATCTGCTCACCGTTGCCCGCCGCCGGGTGGTTTGGTTGTTAGTTTTGCTATTAACAAATAGTGTAACGGGTGCAATTTTGAAATCTCAACAGGATCTGTTACAACAGGTGGTAGCGTTATCATTTTTTATTCCTCTACTAACAGGAACGGGCGGCAATGTGGGAGCACAATCTTCTACCGTTGTGATTCGAGGCATGAATACCGACGAAATTCGAGCCATGGGGCCATTACAAGTGATTTGGCGGGAGGGATTAGCTGGAGCATTGTTAGGTTCAATCCTAGGGGTTTTAGCGACAATTTGGGCGGCGGTATTTGTGGTAGCAGGAAATTTATCCGTTGCTGTGGCTGTGGGTGTTAGTTTAGTCGCTATTTCTATTTTAGCATCGGTGGCGGGTTCGTCTTTGCCTTTTTTATTCCGGTCATTAGGATTAGATCCGGCTTTAATGTCAGCGCCATTTATTACCACGGCTGTTGATGTTTTAGGGGTTTTAATTTATTTTAATTTAGCGCGATTAATTTTGCAACTTTAGGAGGGGGTTATAATTTGAATAGTCCTTGTCGATTTTCCTGATCAAACTAGAAACACAATTCCTAAAAATAATATGTTTAATAAAAAGCAATGGCCAGAATTCGTCGAATTAATCTTTATTATTGCTGCCATAATTGGTTCGTTTAGTCTTCTCACGGGACAGTCCATAACCTATGCAGCGATTCCAGGTTCTTTTGCTTTAGGATTAAATTGGTTAAATCGTCAATTGTTAGCCCAACAAATTCGGAAAAATAGTGCAACAAATAAAAGTTTGATTCAGCAACATAAGGCGGATTTAGATCAACTAATGGATCAGTTACAGAGAACTATCTCGACTTTAAATATATCTTCGGGACTGGCGATTAATCCCAATGCTCAATTAGCTCAGGAATTGCAATCTTTAATGGCGGTAATTCAAAATATTTTAGAACGTCAAAATTTATTAGAAAAGACTTTAAGTATGATGCAATCGGAGTTAGAAATTGTTGTGCAAGCGTTCCAAAAACGGCCGGAGTTAGACCAGATTAATAGTTTAACCCATGTGATTGTGGATCTACAACAATTTATTAATCAATTACCCCAATGGGGCAATTTACAACAACATCAAATGAATGAGCTACATCAAAAGGTGGAACAATCTCTGGAAAAACTATCCACAGAAATAGAAAATATTCCGAATCAAATTGAACAGGAAGTTAAACGACAAGGAAAGTAGTTGGGTTGTTGGTTATTTAAAATCAAACAAAAATCAGGAGTTCAGTTGTCTAAATCCTGTATATAATTAATGGAATGATTTCATTAATTAGTAAAAGGATCAACTATATTTAAACTTGAAATTCCTTGAAAATCATCTATATTTCGAGTAACCAAAACTGCCCCTTCTACTAAAGCCGTGCCAGCAATAATAGCATCGGGCAGTTTAATTTTATGTTGTTTTCTGATTTGAATAGTTACTTCCTCAATTTTAGGAGTAACAAAAATATTGTCAAACTGCTCTAAACATTCTCTAATAGCTTGATCTTCTTTGACAGATAATCCTGAATAAGATAGTAATTCCATTTTGATAATGGTTGAAATTATAACTTGATTATTAGTCAAAAAATCCTCACTAAACCATTCAATAACTGCTCCCTCATCAGCAAAATAGTCAATAAAAATATTGGTATCATAAAGATATTTCATTCCCACTCCTGACGTAGTTTTTGAGTATGGGCAATTAAATCCTTTTTCTTAGCTTTCAAAATTCCTCTAACTTGAGCAATTTTATCATAATTTATAGTCTGATCAGTTTTTAAACAATCATCAGGCAAATTTAAAGTAATTGAATCTTGATCTTCACTAATCAAACAATCTTTAGAAATTTTGACAATAGCCATTTATTGATGCTCCTATTTTTTAGGGTAATAATTTAATTATAATCCAACTAACTCCCCCGTCTGCGGTGCTGCTATTTATTTTGTTGTCATCGTATAAACTCCATCCCATTCTTCAGGAACAGCAGTTTGTAAATATTGTTGCGATCGCACTAGATGAATTTGTACCGCACGGTCATCAGGGCGCATTTTTTTAGCTTCTTCAAAAATCCGAATTGCTTGTTTAAACTCTTTCGCTAAATAAGCAATTCTCCCTTGATTAAAACAATCTAAAAACTCCTGTACCGAGTCATCTAAAGCCATCGAACGATTACCAATTAACTCATAAATACTCACCGCCTGATTCTTGCCTTTCACCCGCACCCGATCCAATTCCCTCACCCAAATTTTATCTTGACATAAATGATAAGTCATTTCACTCATAATAATATCACAACCATATTGTTTAGTAATTTGTTCTAAGCGAGAACTTAAATTTACCCCATCCCCAATAACAGTATAGTCCATGCGTTTTTGGGAACCAATATTTCCCGATACCACTTCCCCCGAACTCATCCCAATACCAATTCTAATTTGCGGTTCATTCGGTCGCAGTTGGTTAAATTCCTTTAAGCGTCGGCGCATATCTAAAGCCGATTTTACCGCCATCCAAGCATGATTGTCTCGCAGAGGCAGAGGTGCACCAAACACCGCCATTAAAGCATCTCCAATGAATTTATCTAAAGTACCTTCATGGGAAAAAACCGCTTCTACCATGGTTTCAAAATATTGGTTTAATAATGCCACCACGTCCGAGGCTTCTAAATTTTCTGTTAATGTGGTATAACCCCGAATATCGGAAAACAAAATTGTAACTTCTTTGCGTTCTCCTACCATTAAAACATCCTCTCCCAAGGCCATAACCTGTTCGGCTACCCCCGGAGTCATGTAGCGATACATGGTAGTTTTCATCCGTTTTTCCCGACTAATATCTTCTAAAACCACTAACCCTCCCCTAACCCCTCCTTCTGGATTAGTCAGAGGATTAACGGTTAAATTAATACTGCGTTCTATTTGTCTAACTTGCTGTTTAGGATAGGTTATATTATTGGGTTGGGCGTCTGTGGGTTCTCCCCAAGGGTGATAAATTTCAGGATTAGAGCGATCGGGAGTTCCTAAAATATAGCTCGTTTGGATAACATCTCCTTGAGTTTCTTCGACTTTAATTAAACCCACGGTTAAACTTTGTTCAGGCACATAATGACGGGCGGCGTGGCGCAGACTATCTTCTAAACGGAATTTTAAATTTTCAATCGGTAGGACTTCCCAAACATAACGTCCGGCTAATTTTTCTTCCCAATATTGACGAATAGAGCGATCGCCAACTTGTGGTTTAGGACACCCTAATAATTCCAAAGCCGCATCATTAATCGTGACAATTTTTCCTTGTAAATCCGTAGAAATTACCACATCCGAAAGACTTTGTAAAATATCCTTCTGATATTGCTTTTCTACCATCACATTTTCAAATAACTGAGCATTTTGTAAGGCAATTCCTGCCTGAGCATTAAACGCCCTTAAAAATTCCTCATCGGAATTAGTAAAACTGCCTTTATGTTTATTAATTAACTGAGTCACCCCAATTAATTCCCCCGCCGCATTAAACACGGGCATACATAAAATATTTCGGGTTTGATAACCAGTTCTGCGGTCAGTATTGGGGTCAAAACGAGGATCACAATAGGCATCAGGAATATTCAAAACTTGACCCGTTGAAGCCACATATCCGGCAATCCCACGATTAGCAGGAATCCGAATTTCTATCATTTTTGAACCCTCGGCATTCGCCACTTTTGTCCATAATTCTTGAGTTTCTTTTTGTAATAAAAATAAGGTGCTGCGATCGGCTTGCATTAAATCCCGTGCCTGTTCCATCACCGCTTGTAAGGTGGTTTCTAAATCTAAACTTTGTCCTAAAGTGGTTGTTGCTTTTAATAAGGCGGCGACTCCCCGTTGATTTCGGGCGGCAACAAAAAACGATTGACAACTTTCTAAAATAATCCCAATTGAATCGGCAAAAGCTCTAAATTGTTGTTCATCTTCCTCTGTGAATTCCGTATCTCCAGCTTTATTTAATAACCGTACCACCGCCACGGATTCCTGTGGATTTTGGCTGCTAAAAATCGGCATACACAGAATGGTGCGGGCATAATATCCGGGGGGTTCATCCACATCCACATCAAATAATTCACAGGCATGAGCATCGCTGACATTCATTCCCTTACCCGTGCGGGCAACATATCCTAAAATTCCCGAATCCATCGGTAAACGGATTTCCTTTGCCAGTCCAGTTTCTTCATCAACTTTGGTATACCAGAGTTGATTTTTTCCTCGATTAACTAAAAAAATAGTAGTGCGATCAGCTTGTAGAATTTGCCCAATTTTGAGGGTAAAAGCATCGAGTAATTGTTCTAATAAAGTTTCTATTCCTTCATTATTAATTAGATCAATTGCCCTAAGAAATTGCTGAAATTCGGCGGTAATAAAATCTAAAATACAGATAAATTCCCCAATTGGCAGATTCTTAACACGCGCCGCCAATAGGCCCATACGATCCACTTGTGTCAGCGTAGCTAAGATGCTACCAGCATTAGAAAAAGTCATGGGAAGGGGATAGTTTGGGTGAGGGATGGAAAACCGAAAAACTCTGATTAGAGGAAGTTAACTGGGTTTGCTCGAAGAAAAACCTTCCCAACTAGGAGAGACTTAGATATTGACTAGATGATAACAGACAAGGGATGGTGATAGTCGCCATCCTTGTCACCGGGTCTAAAGTTTCTCCCCCATACTAAGCAACCGAGGGCAGGGAGTAACGGCTTAGAATTTCTTCATAGTAGGAGCGCAGTTGTTGCGTCGCGGCCGCCCATCCCCAACGTTCGGCTTCTAAACGGGCATTTTGGCGTAGGGTTTCCCGTTCTTGGGGGTTGGCAAATAACCTTTGAGTCGCGATAATAGCTCCATTTTCCTGACGTGGATCGAATAAATAGCCATTAACACCATCGGTGACAATATCAGGAATCCCCCCAGACCGGGCGGCGACTACGGGAGTTCCGGCGGCCATGGCTTCTAATAGCACTAATCCCAGGGTTTCGGTGCGGGAGGGGAAAATAAAGGCATCGGCCGAGGCGTAGGCCGCAGCTAGGTCTTTTCCCCGCAAGTAACCCACAAAATGGGTGGGAGTTCCCTGAAAATGGGCTTCTAGGGCTTGACGATTGGGGCCATCGCCCACCAGGGCTAAACGGGCATTAGGAAGGGTTTCTAAAACGGGTTTAATTTGTTCAATTTCTTTTTCTGCTCCTAAACGACCGACGTAGAGTAATAGATTGCAGTCCGGGTGTCCCTGGCTTAAGCGATCGCGCATTTCCACAGTAGCCAAAGAAGGTTGAAACATCTCCGTATCGACTCCCCTTTGCCATAAGTCCAGCCTTTCAATCCCATGATTATCGAGTTCTTGTACCATTACTGTTGAGGTACAAAGATTCAATTGGGCTTGGTTATGGGCAGCCCTTAACATACTCCAGAGCACCTCCTCCAACATTCCTAGACCATAATGGTGCAAATATTGGGGAAGATGGGTATGGTAGGATGCAACTAAAGGAATATTTAACTTTTTGGCATAATATAATCCTCCTAGCCCTAAAATCGCTGGATTGGCAACGTGAATCAGATCGGGCCGAAATTTTTCTAATTCCACACCGATACCGGGATGGGGAATACCGAGTTTTAATTCGGGGTATAGGGGCAGGGGAACCCCTTCTACGCCATAGATTCTAGCGCCTTTATAGTCCGTGAGTCCCCCGGCCGGAGAAATCACCAAAACCTGATCTCCTAACCGTTGTAACTGTTCCACCGTATGACACAGCCGGGTCACGATCCCATCAATTTTGGGCAAAAAAGTCTCAGTGAAAAGAGCAATTCGCATACAAGCTATACACTGATATCAATAGTCCGAGCTTCCCCATCATCTCAGAATTTGCGATCGCTGTTAAGAATTACGAATTACGAATTACGAATGGGTAATACTTCGACTTCGCTCAGTAACAGGGTTATGGGTAATAGACTGAGCACTGCTAGAGAGACGCGCCCGAGCGCAGCGATGCCGTAGGCTATTGGCACGTCTCTACACTGATGACTGTATGATAAAAAAATAGTAATTTTTGACTAATTTGGGGTTAAATTTTAACAATGACAGTCTCGGAAACCCGTTCTATTCCTTTAGTGGAACTTGCTGCAAAAACTCGTGTAGCAGCACAGAAATTAGGGATATTATCAACAGCAGAAAAAAATCAAGCCATTGAAGCCGTTGCTCAGGCTTTAGAAGCGGCTGCGTCGGAAATTATTACTGCAAATGAAGCCGATTGTCGTGCCGCCGAAGCTGAAGGAATTGCTAAACCTTTATATAATCGCCTCAAATTTGATGGGACTAAATTAAAAAGTACCATTGCCGGATTAAGAGATGTTGCTAAATTGCCTGATCCGGTGGGCGTGGTGCAAATTCATCGAGAATTAGATCAGGGTTTAATTCTAAAAAGAATTACCTGCCCATTAGGGGTTTTAGGGGTGATTTTTGAGGCTCGGCCAGAAGCGGTGATTCAAATTTCTGCCTTGGCAATTAAATCGGGAAATGGGGTGATTTTAAAAGGCGGAAAAGAGGCGATTAATTCTTGTCAAGTTTTGGTTAAAGCCATTCGTCAAGGATTATCCCAAACGGCGATTCATCCCGATGCAGTTCAACTTTTAACCACCCGTGAGGAAATTTTAGAATTATTACGATTAGATGATTATGTGGATTTAATTATTCCCCGGGGTTCTAATGCTTTTGTGAAGTTTGTTCAGGATAATACTCGGATTCCCGTATTAGGTCATGCGGAGGGAATTTGTCATGTTTATATTGATAAATTGGCGGATATAAAAAAAGCGATCGCCATTACAGTTGATGCCAAAACCCAATATCCTGCCGCTTGTAATGCGGTCGAAACCCTATTAGTTCATCAAGATATTGCCGCTGGGTTTTTATTAGAAGCAGTGACGGCTTTACAAGCTAAAAATGTTGAATTGCGCGGGGATGCGAAAACCCTAAAAATTGTTAATATTCAGCCAGCAACGGCGGAAGATTGGTCAACGGAATATAGCGATTTAATCTTATCAATTAAAATTGTTGAGAGTTTAGAAGAAGCGATCGCCCATATCAATACCTATGGTTCCGGTCATACCGATGCTATTATAACGGAAGATCAAACCACGGCCAAGATCTTTTTAAATCAAGTCGATGCGGCGGGAGTTTTCCATAATTGTTCCACTCGTTTCGCCGATGGATTTCGCTATGGTTTCGGCGCAGAAGTGGGAATTAGTACCCAACAAATGCCCCCCCGTGGCCCCGTTGGTTTGGAAGGGTTAGTTACTTATAAATATCAAGCGGTAGGGGATGGGCATATTGTAGAAACCTATTCTGGAAGTAACGCTAAATCTTTTACCCATCGAGATTTATAATATCGTAATCGGTAATAAGTTATACTACTAGCCAGGGGTTTTTATCCTTGGCTAATCTTGAGAAATCACTTGTTATGAATTCCAACAATCAAGACATTCTTGTTCGGTTTTATTTGGGTTTATCTCCTGATACTGAAGGACGGAAAATCGAAGATATTTGGCAATGGGGACATGATCGTTTGGAATATACCCATGATTACATTCAATGGTTATTTCCCATGGTGGAAAAAAGCAATTTTAATCGAAATGCGCCCACCTTAAATCCCTCTGTTATTGAAACCTTTATAAATACTCCAGAATTACAACAAAGGTTAGGTCAATCTCTATTATTAATGTTAAATTTTTATGGATTAAAATTAGAATCTCAGCCCTCTCAATGGATAAAAATTATTAAAGGTGAAAACTATAAACAAAGAAAAAAAAATTGGATTGGTTGGCGAGATCATAACTATTTACGCTTGACTAGAATTTTAACCAGTTTAAGACTATTAGGACTAGAAAATGAGGCTAAAGCATTATTTCAGTGTTTAGATGAAATTTATCAAGAAGAAAAGGATAAAATTGGGTCAGAAACCTATAGTTATTGGAAAAATGCTTAGGGATTTGAGAACTTGAAAGGAGAGATAATATCAGTGGGAGTATATTTTATGGGTAAAATGATGATAAATTCTGTACCTTTATTTTCAGAAGAATGCACTTGAATTTCAGCTTGATGTTTTTGGATAATTTGATAGGCGATCGCTAAACTTAAACCCGTCCCTTTTCCAATGGGTTTAGTCGTAAAAAAAGGATCAAAAATTCGCTCTTGAATATGATCAGGAATTCCATGGCCATTATCTCTAATTCTGATTCTAATATGATCACTGTCATTCATTTCCGTATTAATAATAATTCTGGGATTTTTACTATTATCAATATTGGCTTCTTCGATCGCATCAATTGCATTTGTTAAAATTGCCATAAACACTTGATTTAAAGAGGCAACATAACATTCAATTTTGGGTAAATTACTATAATTTTTGATGACTTCCATTTTAGAATTGAACCGATGATTTAAAAGAATCAAACTATTTTCAATCCCCTCATGAATATCAACTGTTTTAAGTTCTGATTCATCTAAACGGGAGAAATTTCTTAATGATAAAACAATTTTATGAATTCGATCAGCACCGCTTTGAATTGACTTGACTAAATTAGGTAAATCTTTAATAATAAAATCTAAATCAATATCTTCAAGAACTTTAACAATTTCCTGGGGATGATCAGGATAAACTTCTTGATAAATTCTGATTAATTTTAGTAAATCTGTGGTATATTGTTTGACATATTCAATATTCCCATAAATGAAACTCACAGGATTATTAATTTCATGAGCAACTCCCGCCACTAACTGACCTAAACTTGACATTTTTTCCGATTGAATTAATTGGGATTGGGTGCGCTTCAATTCAGAAAGTGCTTGTGAAAGTTGGTCTAATTGGTCTTGGAGTAAGTATTCACGTTCGGCTAACTGTTCCGCCATTTTATTAAATGCTATACCCACCTTCCCTAGCTCATCAGAACTATTAATGGGAACTCTTACCGTTAAATCTTGAGCCGCTAATTTTTGAGTAACATGGATAAAATTTTTCAAGGAATGGCTAATTGCACGAGCAATTAAAAATCCTGTAATCGTGACGACTAATACACTAGCAAATAATAATTGTAATAATTCTATCCAAAGCAATTTCTTTCCTTCTTCAAGCGTTGTTGTAGAATATAATATTGTAATCAGTAAAGCATTTTGATTTTTTCCGCCTAAACCAACAGTTTTAGCTAAATAACTCTGATTTTTAATCATAATATTTTTAGGGGATTGATTAATTTTTGGAGGCTCCCAATTGACCTGGGTAACTCCAGGTAAAGTAGAAGCAATCATTTTAAATTCGGAATTCCAAGCTACCAGATCGATATTCATTCCCTCCTTGAATACCTCCAGCAATTCCGGTGTCACTAACCGACCTAAAACAATAGCTCCTAGTACACCATTGTCGGATTTAATCAGAGAGGTTGTGATGATTAACCCTAGAGATAAATCCTTGATATTTACTAAATCAGAAAGAGGCAATTCATTAATACCATGATTAATGTCTATCTTGTGATCAATTTTTGAAAATTCTATGGGTTCAGATCTTAAATCAATAATAATTCTATTTTGAGCATCAAGAATCTTTAACCAATCTAGTTCTAATTCTTCTTTTAAGGGTGCAACCTGTTCATAAATCCAGTTATAATTGCCTGTTTGCAAAGCTGTTTTTAAGGTTGCCAAATTGGAGAGCTTGCGATTTTCCATCAGCAATAAATCAATTTGTTCGCCAAACTCTCGGCTAACCCAAGGAGTTGCCACTTTCATATCCTCTTGAATATTGGTTTCTAAACTCTGCGTAAACCAGGAACCAATAATCATCACTCCAACAATTAAAACGCTCACAAATACAATCAAAAATGGAAGAATAATTTTTTGGCTTAAGGGAAGTCGAGCATAGATTTTCATAATTGTTGGGAGTTGAAGTCAAGGGGATGGGGAAAAATATTAAATTAAATAGTTTTATGATCATTATAAGCTATCGTTATTCTCAAAATTCAACCCAACAAAAAACCCCCCCTGGGTTCACCGGAGGGGGTGGGAGTTAATCTTTCAGATTAAGCTAAACCATCATTCGTGGTGGTTGGGTTGAAAAAACCTACAGTCGCTTGATAGGAAAAGACATTAACAGATGTCACCTGTTCAATGCTCAGACCCGTATATTGAACTAAGGCTTGAGTATTGGCTTGTTTGAAGGTTTCAAAGTCCAGTTCAGGATTATTGGTTAAGAATTCATCGCTGAACGGTTTATGACCATCTAACAACCCTTTGCCGACCATATAGGTAACAATTTGAGGGTTTGTAAGTGCATCAACCGACTCAATATTGTAGTAGGTTAAGACATCTTCTTGCACTTGAGGATCAGCAACGTATGCGTCGAAATCTTTCAACCATTCTGAGGTTTTATTCCCTTTAATTAAACCTTCTCCGGTTGCATAGACAGACAATTCATCGTTGCTAATTTCGGAGTCTCCATTGGTATCGATTTTGGCTTGATTGGTCGCAATATCATCGGCATATTGTTCTTGATACCAAACCAAGTCAATCGTTGGGGCCGTGCTGGAAACTTCTTCCGGGTTTTCCATCGCATAATCAAAGACTTTTTTAGGTTCGAGATTGTAGACATTTTCCACACGGTAATTGTCTAACAATTCTTCCCCGCCTTGATTCACATAGTAGTCGAGATTGGTGTATTTTTTCCCATCTAAATCGTAGGAAGAAGCTTGTTCAAAGATAAAGTCTTTGAGGAAGGCTTTATCAAGTTTTTTGAGTTCCTTGGGTTCGATACCAAAAATCTCAGACAGTTCTTTTTTGTATTCCTTGACAAATCCATCAACATCCACAGGGGCGATCGCTTTTCCTTGCGGAATAGTTACGTCTAAAGCGTGTTGCAGGATCTCGGTATCGGTGAGTTGTTCAACGGTTTTGCTGAAGGTGGTTTCTAACTCGGTTTTGTAGGTTTGACTATAGAATTTGTAGTCAATTTCTGCCGCGAAAATCCCACCGTAAACATAGTCAGCCACCAAGGAATCATCGAGTTGAGCAACGGCCGAAACTTCAACATTGTAATGGATAGCTAGTTCAGCTTGGAAAGCTGTTTTCAGATATTCATTATCAACGAGTTCCAGAGGATTGATTCCTTTTTTGATTCCCTCACTGAAGGCGAACTTAATCACATCTTTGTCGCTGATTTGATCAACTAGATTACCGTTTCCAGTATCACCATCATCGATATCATCGTCGGGTGTAGCAGTTCCGCCATCATCGGTTGTACCGTCATCGGTTGCACCATCATCGGTTGTGCCGTCATCGTCGGTTGTACCGTCATCGTCGGTTGCATCGTCATCGGTTGCACCGTCATCGGTTGCACCGTCATCGGTTGTGCCGTCATCGGTTGTACCGTCATCGGTTGTACCGTTATCGGTTGTACCGTCATCGGTTGCAACGTCATCATCGGTTGCATCGTCATCATCGGTTGCATCGTCATCGTCGGTTGTGCCGTCATCGTTGGTTGCATCGTCATCATCGGTTGCAACGTCATCATCGGTTGGGAAGTAGTAATCAGTAAGCTGTTGGGCGTACTGTTCCCGGTAAGCATCAACATCAATAGCGGTCAGTTCAATGCTTCCGACTTCTTTATAAGCATTGCTCAAGGTAATCGAAATGATGTCTTTATCCGTCAGAGAATTAACATCTTTCTCGATTTCTAATGCACTCAACACCTGGGTTTGTTGCTCAACGCTTAACTGTTCAAATTGATAACGGAGATAGTTGACATCCAGTTGATTGAAGTCATCTTTCAGCCAATTCAACACCACTTGATCATCGATTTCAACACTGCTGATGGCACTGGCATAGGTGGTTTCCAGATAATCAAAAGCCAGATATTTATCGAGCTTAATACCCTGTTTAACTCCTGCGTCATACATAAACTGTTTGACTTGTTCGAGAGTTAAATCTGCGATATTGGTGACATCGGGATAGGCGACAGTCAAAGCATCGGTATTGTCCTGAATGTACTGTTCATAATCCACAGGAGACAGTTCCAAGGTTTGATTATTGGTTTGTAACAGTGCCTTGAATTCAGAACTATAGACTAACTGAATAATTTGGGTATTCGTTAAGTCTTCAATGTTGGTGAAAGTCGCGTCTTCAGTGCCTAAGAATTGTTTAACTTGATCCAAACTTAAGGTTGTATCAGTAATCCATTCTTCCAGTTGATAACTGACATATCCCACATCAACCGTTGACAGTTTTTCTGTAAAGGCAGCGAGGATTTGTTCGTCTGTGAGTGCGACCACATCTCCCGCTAAAACATCATCGACTGAAACCGCATAAGCATCCGCTAATTCCTGACCGTAAACGCTACGAATATAGTCATAATCTAAGCCTTCAGCTTGTGTGAGTTTCAGAGCGTTATCTTCACCCAGTTTGGTGTTAAAGGTTTCGTTAACCACTAATTCTTGGATTTGTTCATTGGTTAACGTATCCAACGCCAGAACATCAGTAGTCAGAACTCCATTAACATCTTCCAAAGTGATCACATCCCCATCCAATAAATCTTGGATTTGGAATTTCACATATTCTGGATCAATGTCGGTTGTCGGATCAGTTGTCGGATCAGTTGTCGGATCAGTTGTCGGATCAGTTGTCGGATCAGTTGTCGGATCAGTTGTTGGATCGGTTGTTGGATCGGTTGTTGGATCAGTTGTTGGATCAGTTGGTGTAACTGGTGCTGCAACTTCTTTCACCGTCAGTTGTTGGATATATTGTTCAACACTCACACCTGCGGCAATAATTTCTTCAGCATTTGCGGTACTGAAATAATCCTTAATTTGTTGTTCTGTGAATTGAGTACCCGCAGGTAAACCGTATTCTGCTGACAGTTCAGTCTGATATTGAAAACTTAAGAAATTCAGATCTAAAGTTGCAGGTTGAACTAACTCAATACTGTCCTCACCTAATGCGGTTTGGAATTCTTCATTGAGTAACAATTCCGTTATATTTTCGTCGGTAATTGTTTCTAAAGACTCAATCGGTGTGGTTAAGAATTGATTAACTGTATCGAGGGTGAGTTTTTCGTCCGTAACCAACTGTTCTAGTTGATAACGACCGTAAGCTAAATCGATTTCAATGGCTGTAGCATCATCAGTTGTACCACCATCATCGGTTGTACCACCATCATCATCCAACGTAATCAGATTAGCTTCACTCAACCATTGTTGTGCTAATTCCGGTGTAACTTCAGCTTCAGTTACTCCAGCAAATGCTGCGATATCTGCGGCTTTATTTTCAACCAGATAGGTCAAAACTTGCTCGTTAGAAACAACCTTGGTTGTATCACCCGTGAGTGAGGCAACATTCACCCCTAAAACTTCTGCTAAAGCGGGAGCAAAAGTTTCTTTGATGTAATCCAAATTCGGAGCATCTTGGAACAGTTTAATTTCAACACCCTCGCCTAAAGCGGTCTTGAATTCAGTGTTATTAATTAAGTCGATTAGTTGTTTTTTGCTCAACAAATCAACGCTGGTAACGGTCGTTCCTAGAACTTGATTAATTTCTTCTAAGGTAACGGTTCCCGCTTCAATTAAATCACTGATTTGAGACTCAACATATCCCGCATCAACACTGATATATTGACTGACCCATTTTTCCGTCACTTGATCCCCACCGACAATTGCCGCACCGAAGGTGTCAGTAACGTACTCTAAATCAATCAATCCTTCTGTACTGAAGGCTTTAGCTTCAGGGCTAAAGGCAAACTTGATAATTTGCTCACTGGACAGTTCACCAATGTCTTTAACGGGGTGACAATCTTTCAGAGCAACTTCGAGTTCTTTACCGTATTTCTTGACATATTCACTGGTATCAAACCAGTTGATTGTCTTGACATCAACGGTTTCCTGTTCATGCAGGTATTGGAGAATTTGTAAGTCGGTCACTTCGGCAATTGTTGCTACACCGAATACCGCCTGAACATCTCCAACAAATTTCACGCGGAAGTAGTCAGAATCGAGATCATCAGACCAGCCACCAAAGACGATATCGAGTAAAACATTGGCATCGAGTTCTTGCACAACGCTGACTTCAACACCATATTCAGTCGCAATTTTTTCGGCGTATTCTTGTTTGTAGAATGCCAATCCATCTTCTGAGATAAATTCAGAAAGATTGAGATTTAATTTGTAAGCTCCTTGGGTAATGAACTGATAGACTTGGGTTTGGGTAATTTCTGTGATGGAAGTAACGTTATAAAACGAAACTAACTGTGATGAATATTGGGCACTGAACGCTGTTAAATCGAAAGTGACTAGGCTCTTTGCTGCATCAAACTTCTCATTGCTGAAGAAGTATTTTTTCAGATCGTCTAGGGTTAATTTTTGGGGATTTTTCCCTAAACTATCGGCATATTCGGTGAGTTCATCTGCATATTTATCTAGGCAGAATTCCACATCAATCACCGGAGATCCATCACCAAACAAGAACTCAACAATATCTTCGGCTGAGACATCTTCTCCAAATTGAGCGGTGAGGACAGTACCATAAATTTCTTTATAGTATTCGACATCCACGACTTGAGAAATTTGTTGAAGCAGTCCGAGTTTTTTGCCTTCACCCGATAGGAACCCATTAATTTGTCCATGGGTTAAGTCTTTAACATCTTTGACCTTAAAGAAGTCTTTGAGTTCTTTTTCCAGAAGTTTCTCGACTTTCTTAAAGTCAATAGCATTTCCGGTTAATCCCAGATCCTTACCAATTCCTAGGACGTAAACCTTGATTTTGTCATCGGTCAAGTTAGCAACTTCTTCTTCAGAAATTTCAAAGTAAGCGGCTAACTGAGTGGCGTATTTAACGCGAGAGTATTCAACGTCAATTAGGTAATCTACATTGACACTTTCGAGAAGATCGTCACTGCCAATTTCATTGGTTTGTGTGATATTGTATTTCTCAATAATTTTATCGAGATTCAACTGTTTCACATAATCCAAACTGAGGAAGGGAGAAACGGTATTGCCGTTTTTGATTCCTTGTTCTTCAATGAATTCCAGAATTTGTTCAACGGATGGATTATCGCCTAACTGAGCGACTAATTCCGCACCATATAGCCCCTCTAAATAGTTTAAAGAAACTGTCCAAGAGGTGTCGATCGTTTCTTCGGGGGGAAGGTTATTAATGAACTGGAGAATCTGAATATTAGATAGAGTTAGGACTTGTTCAATGGAAATATTGAAGTAAGCCGCAATCTCTTGGGTGTAAACAACTTTGACGAAGTTAATATTAACCGTGGGGGAGGGATTAACAATAATCTCCGACCCTTCTTGACTGTTAATAAACTCAAAGATTTGTTGATTACTAATGACTTCTAAGCTCAGTCCAAATTTAGCAATCAGTTCAGCGCTGTATGTTGACCGAATGAAATTAAAGTCGATGCAACCTGAGAGTTGATCTCCGCCTTTAAGTCCTTCTTTGTCAAGGTATTTTAAAATGTCTTTGTTGCTGATTTTGTCAAGAGTTTTCTCGAAGAATTTCTCTAGTTTTTTGCCATGATTTTTCTTGACAAAATCAAAATCGATGAACACAGAGGGACTGTTTCCCGCCTCTAAACCTTCCTCACTAATATAGTTGAGAATTTGTACAAAGGTCAGTTCGGAAACAGAGGCAACTTGATAGAAACTTAGTAGTTGTTGACTGTAGGCTTGTAGGTAACTCTTAATATCTACATACACCGAGGTATTAATCCCCAGTTCTAAGCCATTTTGGTTGAGGAAATTGATGATCTGAAGATCTGTAACGGTGCTGAGATCTTCAACATTTAAACCCGCTTTCAGTTGAACCTCATAGGTGACTTTAATATAGTCAAAATTGAACAACTCAGGGGGAAGTTCAGAAGTCGGTTCGGGTGTGGGAACGGGTGTCGGTTCAACCGTGGGTTCCGGCGTGGGAACGGGTGTTGGTTCAACCGTTGGTGCTGGAGTTGTTTCCGGTGTGGGAACGGGTGGTGTTGCTTCAGCCGTTGGTGTCGCGGTTGGTGCGGGTGTCTGGGTTGGTGTGGGTGTTGCGGTGGGTGTGGGTGTGGGTGCTGGAGTATTGTTTGTAGAACCCTCACTTTCATTGAAAACAATGTGAATGGGAGTCGAGCCACTTCCTTCGGGTGCGGGTGTGGGTGCGGGTGTGGGTGCGGGACTGGGTACAGGTGCGGGCGCTAATAGCGATACCTGAATAAACTGCTGGAGTTGCTCAATACTAATGACTGAGAGACTACTAACGTTAAATTGTTGTAGAATCTGAGTGACAGAAATATTGGGATTAAACGGACGGTTTTCTCCTAGACCAAATTGGAAAAAATGAGCGAATGCACTAATTTTACCAGTCTGAACAGCTTCTTTAATATCTGGGTTTGCTTGCAAATAATACTTGACATCCAGGAACGATTTATTGCATTCCCGATTTTCAAATTGACCGAGATTAAAAAAGTGTAAAATTGGATTGACTAAACCCGTTTCTGCCTCGGCTGCAACATCGGGATTCTGGGTTAAGTAATCTTGAAGTTTGAAAGCAAAACTAAACTCTCGTTTTTCATCAATTCCAACTTCAAAGAAATGTTCAGTAGCACTGGTAAGACCGGCTTGAACAGCTTGCTTAACATCAGAATTAAGCTTTAGGTAGTCCTCAATATTAAATAAGAAACTCCATTGACGGTTTTCACTCTGTCCAAAATCAAGAAATTGTTCAGCAACACTTAAACCTTCTTGCTCAACGGCAAACTTGATGTCTACATTCAGTTTTAAGTATTCACGAACACTAAATAAATTGCTAAATTCCCGATTTTCATAAATTCCATACAGCAGAAAGTGTTCTTTTGCTGTTAGTGAGTTGGCTTCAATAGCCTGTTTCACATCGGGGTTGAGTTTCAAATAGGTCTTTTCATCAAAGAGCTTATCTAGTTTCTTGAAGAATTTATCGGGTTTAGTGGCTAATTTGCCAAGTTTGTCGCCCAATTTGTCTAATTCTTTTGAAAATTTATTCAGGTCATTCATAGTCTTTTCGCCCTTCTAATATCTACGACACAAAAACGGTTGTCTTGCAGACCCATTCCGAAACCATCAAACTGAACATAAATAAAAGGTTAAACTGGGATTCGGTTTTGAGGGTATTCTTCTGCATACATTGACTCTAAAACATGGATTTAAGACAGTTATTAAGCCTGGGTGAGAAAAATCTTAATTTTAGAGTTTTATGATTAATTTTTTTGACTTTAAGCACAAAAAACCACCACCATTTTTATTGCTTTAGGTGGATTTTTTTCTAAACAAAAATCACAAGTTTGTTTTTTAACCCTGGCAATAATTAGGGTCAAAAAAACATGATCAACCTCAAGTATAATCCTGATTTACTCTATTATGATTCCCCACACACCTAATTTAAGTATGCCCTCTGTTAAGGCAATTATTAACAGTTTTAAAAAATACCTTTAATAACCGAATCTATAGACGTAATCGGTCTAAGTAGTGGGACATTAATTAGCCCAACTGCATCAAAATAACTCAATTGTTTAATATTCTCTATTCCCTATGCCCCGGTCTCTACCGTTAACTTGACATTTGACCTTAAATACTGAATTAGTCTGAATCCCACGTTCTAAAAGCCTTGTGACTGTAGACGTTTGGCTGAGACTGGAAGTTCCCGGAATTTTTAAGCGACCAGACGATACCCCATACCGCGTAAGGTTTCGATCCGTTCACTCCCCAACTTCTTCCGCAGATAACCGACATAAACATCCACAATATTTGATCCTGGATCATAGTCATATCCCCAAACCTGATCCAATAGTTGTTCCCGACTGAGCACTTGACCCGGATGGCGTAAGAAGGTTTCTAAAAGTTGAAATTCCTTAGCCGATAGGGCAATGGGTGTTTCTCCCAAACAGGCTTGACGGGTGTATAAATCCAGTGTTACTGAACCAAAGGTTAAAGCCTTATCTTCTTTATTCCCCGATGCGGGATGATGCCGTAAACGGGCGCGAACCCGGGCCAAAAGTTCGGCAAATCGGAAGGGTTTGGTGACATAATCATCTGCACCTCCTTCTAACCCCGCCACTTTATCTGTAATATCGTCTCGGGCGGTCAATATAATAATCGGAATTTGTTCGCCTTGACCCCGTAATTGCTCTAAAACTTGAAACCCATCTTGATCGGGCAGTCCTAGGTCGAGAATTAACAAGTCAAACTCATGGGCGAGGACTTGTGCTAAGGCTTCTCGTCCATTACAAGCTAAGGTTGTCGTAAATCCATTAGCTCGCAGTCCCTTTTCCAAAAAGGCGGCAATTCGGGGTTCATCTTCAGCAATGAGAATTCGACTCATGCGGTCATACCTAATAGTTACAGAAAGAATGGGTTTAAAGCCCCTAAGTTCTACCCAGGATTTTTCCGGGGTGATATTCATTGTATAATGAGTAGATATCCGTTGTCTTGACGAAATCGGCACGGAGCGATTAATAAACGAGCCAGCCAATTACAAAACCAGATTAGCGATCGCATTCAGCAAAGACTATAATTCTACCAGAATAATTGAAAACTAAATAGTATTTTAAAGTTATTGCTAATCAAAAATAACCATCAATAATCAATACTTAATTTTATTAGTGGGAAAACGAACTTATGAACTTTCTCAAACCTTGGAGGACTTCCGCCCAAGCACAGATCAATTAGAATTTGACATCCTCCCGACACCAACGCTTGGCTTATGGTGCGGGTCTTCTGGCTCCCACTTTTGATAAAATGGCTCAAAAATCCATAATTTGGGTTGCCACCCATAAAATTAGAACCAAATTTGACTACAATTGGAGTCGAGTCTTGCCAATTGTGGGCAGGAAACTTGCAAATTAATTAAAGATATGTGGGATTAGACATGGTAACGGTTTGGATCGGAAATTTAGCTTGGGGAGTCGGTTCTATCGTCGGAGCAGAAATGGTAAGGGATCTCTACCATGTCGCGGCTCATATTTTCCCGCCCTTAATTCGTTTGCACAATTGGCATCATCGGGTATTCCGCCCCGATTTAACTCCCGTGAGTGAGGAAATTTATCGCCAAGCCCATTGGTATAATGATGTCCCCGAAGCGGGGGTGATGTTAAGCTTTAGTTTTGTATTTTTGGCGATCGCCCATATTTACACCCCAGAAAACCAGGGATTTGCCCTTCTCGGTTGTCTTTATACCCTTAGTTTTCTATTCTCAGCCATTGCCCGAGGTTTGGGAATTCCCAAGGCCGATCAATTGACGGATTTAACCCATACTCCGGGGGAGTTTTCTAGTCCTCCTGCCCCTTGGATGGTGAATCGAACCTACCATTGGCGGCACCATTTTGATAATCAAAATGCCTATTTTTGTGGAACCCTTACCCTATTAGATAAAATCATGGGAACGGCACTTTCATTGAAAGGGAAAACCGTGGCCGTAACCGGGGCATCGGGAACCCTCGGACAAGCTCTTTTATTTCATCTCCATGCTCAAGGGGCAAAAGTTCTAGCTCTGACCTCCGGTGAGCAAGCTTTGAGCTTAACGGTTGAGGGGGAAACGATCCCGATTAAAACCGTAACTTGGCAGGTGGGGCAGGAACAACAATTAGGGGAGTTACTGCAAAAAGTAGATATTTTAATTATTAATCATGGGATTAATGTTCAGGGAATGAGAACGGAAGATGCGATCGCTCAATCATATCAGGTGAATACTTTTTCCGGTTGGCGTCTATTAGAATTGTTCCTGAGTACCGTTAAAACTAACGCTGATATTGCTAAAAAAGAAGTTTGGGTGAATACATCGGAAGCGGAAGTTGGGCCAGCGTTAAGCCCCCTCTACGAACTGAGTAAACGAACTTTAGGCGATTTAATTACTCTGCGTCGTTTGGATGCACCCTGCGTGATTCGTAAATTGATTTTAGGGCCATTCAAAAGTAACTTAAACCCGATTGGGGTGATGTCTTCTAACTGGGTTGCTAAACAAGTGATTAAACAGGCTCAAGGAGATGTTCGCAATATTATTGTTACGATTAATCCTTTGACTTTTATTGCTTTCCCGATCAAAGAATTTTGGGTTTCTACTTACTTCAAACTGTTTAGTCGTAAACCTGCTGATATAACCACGGCTGTTCTCAATCGTGATTAGAAGTTAAGGAGTGCTGGGATTTGTGGGGGAATTTTCCAGAAAATACCCTCGCTTGTTAGATGATTACAGGAATTTCTATTGATACTCCCATGAACAAAAGTTTTAGACTAATCAAAAAGTTCAAGATTCGGGGGAAAATAAACTTTTATAAAAATAGACTTCTGGCTATCGGAATTTTAGCGGTTAGTCTTCCTTTAATTTTTTATCTGCTTTATTCTCGATCCGGGTGGAGAGGAGATATTTTTGCTATTATTTTACTCGGTACAATTGTAAGTATTGGGTTATTATACGAACAAATTACATCAATTAAACAATCTATCTCAACTGCAACCAAAACCCTAAATTTATATTTTTACCAAGGGGAAAACTTAACACTTCCTCCTAGCAATTATTATGAAATTAATCAACTTTACAAAGCGATTCAATCGGGGATTCAACAGAGTGAACAAAAAATCTTAGACCTGGAAAATATTATTCTATCGCGTCAGGAAGACTCTCTACAAATTGTTCTGGAACGAGAAACCGCAGAAACCCATCTTCGCCAATGTTTAAGTATTGCAACCCGTCATCATTTGTCCCTGTGTGTGGCTTTAATTAGTGTTGAAGATAGCACGTTAACTGAAGACCCGGATTTTTTAGCAACTCCGTCCCCGGAAATTCTAAATTTAATCCAGCAATTACAACAAATTTTACGAGAAAGTGATTGGGTGGCCCATTGGAATAATGATGAGTTTTTGTTGGCTATTTTTTCGGAATTACCCGGAACAAAAATAGCACTCAATCGGATTTTAGACCGTCTGGTTACTCAGGAAGAATCCTCGGAGAATGACCCATCTGGGTGTTCTATTTATATTGGATATACTCAAGCGCAACCCAATGAACATTATCGTGCTTGTATTCAACGAACGAATCAAGCCCTACAACAAGCTAAAATCACAGGAGAACGTTGTGTTTATCTTTGAGGGAATAACACCCAACTCCCCCCGTAGTAAGCCCTTTAGGGCTCTTTAAGATGCGCTTAAGCGCAACAACGAATTACCCATAAGATTATTGATGTCAATGATATGAAATTGAACAGCGATCTTATTCAGCAAACTTTTTAGAAGATAGATAATTGAGGCGAGCACAATTATTACCAATCTTTGAAATAAAAAAGAAAAGGATTATCAACACTAAAACAAGTAGATCCATACAAGACTTCATGAGCTTCATTTATATAGGGCTTGCTGAAAAAGTAACAGAAAAGGAAACGAATGATTAACTAGCTAATGAAGTCAGAAGGTCAGATAAGTTTTTTTCGAGGTAATGAGTTAAGAGATAACTTGTCATAATCAATGACTTGAAAAAAGTAATGGAATAAAAAAATTGACCCCAAAATCTGTCTAAGAATCACAGAGAGATTCATGACTAAAAAAGTAATAAGTAGGTGGTCATAAATAGAGTTAAAATAAGAAATGAAGAAATATCAGAGGAATAGTCATGCCACTGAGGTTAAGAATTCAACTAACAGAAGAAGAAAAACAAGAGCTACTAACTCTGTATCAGCAAGAGAAAGTTCCGAAAAGAACAAGGCAGAGAATAGATATATTAATGTTTAGTGATGGAGGATGGATGGTCTCAAAAATAGCCCAGACTTTAAGGTGTTCAGAAGCCATGGTAAGAAAAACAATAACTCGATGGATAAATCAAGAAAAAGAAGGATTATTTGATGCTCCTCGTTCGGGAAGAAAACGGAGGTGGAAAGAAGAAGATATAGAATATTTAGAAACTTGTATAGAGTCAGATGAAAGAACTTATAATAGCCGTCAACTGTCGGAAAAACTTCTGCGAGAGAGAGCGATCGCACTAAGCGCAGAAAGAATTAGAAAAATCTTAAAAAAAAAAGACTGGCGCTGGAAAAGAACAAAAGCCAGTTTAAAGAAAAAACAGAATCCCGAAAAAACAGCGAGCAAGAAAAGAGATTTGGAGACGTTAAAGCGTTATGAAGAAGAGGGTTTGGTCAGATTAAAATATTTAGATGAGGCAGGTTTTTGTTTATGGAGTCCTGTGAGTTACACCTATGTAAAAAAGGGGAAGCAGAAACAAATAAACCAGACGAAAAAGCGAGGAAAAAGATTGAATGTAATTGGAGTATTAGAAAAAGGAAAAAGTTTTGAGTACGGTTTAAGTTTGTCAGGAATTACAAGTGAGAATTACATAAAATTTATAGATTGGCAAGCGGAAAAAGCTGAAAAGCATTTTCAAAATACTCGACAAATTACCGTACTGATTCAAGATAACTACAGTGTCCATAAAAGTCAAAAAATACAAGAAAAAGAAAGGGAGTGGCAAGACAAAAAATTAGAATTTTTCTTCCTGTCTGCTTATAGCCCTGAATTGAATGAAATCGAACCAGAATGGCATCAATTAAAAACTCATGAACTGGCGGGAAGAATGTTTGAAGATGAATATGATTTGAGCCAAGCTGTGATTCAAGCCATTGAAGATAGAAACGAAAGAAATGATTGTACCTGCGATCGCTTGCGATTTAATTCCCTGAGTAACTCTCAAGAATTATCCTAAACAATCTTTTTCTATTATTGACTTTATTTATGACCACCTACTTATATGTCCTATTAATGTTTTCTCTAATTCTCCTGTTTCTAAATTCCAAATTTTTATGGTTTGGTCTTCACTACAACTCACAATATTTTTACCATCAGGAGTAATAGCAACCCCATAAATTACCCAATTATGAGCAATTAATGTTTTAACACATTGCCACTTTTGAGCTTGATTTGTCAAAGGTAGTGCAAGCGTCTCGCTTTCTAATATCTCTAAATTATCACCTGCTAATTCTTCACCCAAATTAGATAAAGAATTGTTTAAATCTGTTAAAATATCCCTGGCTGACTGATAGCGTCGTTTAATGGCACTTTCAATCATTTTATCCAAAACTAACCCTAATTCCTCACTGACTGGATGTTTTAAATGTTCTCGCCAAACCCAGATACCCTCCTCATCATCAAATAAATCTATCGGTTCCACTTGGGTTAATAAATGCAGACAAGTCACGCCCAAACTATAAATATCACTGGCAAAAATACCCTTTCCTTTTGCCTGTTCGGGGGCAATATAATCAGAAGTGCCGATAATTGTTCCGGTGACGGTAAATGCGGTTTTTTGGGTAAATTTAGCCGAACCAAAATCGACTAAAACAAACTTTCCGTTAGGACGACGAATAATATTAGCGGGTTTAATATCCCTGTGAATTACATTTTTCTGATGGATAAAATCTAATAGAGGAAGTAAACAGATTAAAAGATATTGAATCTGAGTTTGATTAAATGCTCCCTCCTGCACTAAAATTTTTGCTAAATTTTCCCCTTCGATGAATTCTTGGACTAAATATTGTTGTTGATTAATCGTAATATAAGCTAAAAGCTCAGGAATGTGAGAATATTTCCCTAATTCATCTAACCTAATTGCCTCCTGTGCAAATAATTCCGATGCTTTTTGCCAGGTATCAGGATCTTGAGATTGGGGAAAAAACTGTTTAATGACACAGCGCGGCTTAGAAGGTTTATCCTCATCCACGGCTAAAAATGTTTTACCAAATCCCCCTTGTCCAATGATATCTATAGCTTGATATCGATCTTTTAACCGCAGTTGATTCCCACAGGTTAAACAAAATTGACTTTGAGCGGGATTATAGGGTTTAGCACATTGGGGATTCAAACAGTAGGCCATGGAAACACTTCTAGCATTCTAATCCCATTGTAAGGTGTTCCATCCCATCTGTAATCGCCCCTTGATTATCTTTTTCTGTTTCTTTGTGTCTTAGTGCCTTTGTGGTTATTTTAAAACAACAATAGCTGGCAGCGACTCAAAAATAGCCATTGCCAGTCTAAAGTTTATATATGAAATTTAGTCTCAGGATTTAGTTAAAAACAATATCCCTGGGATTATTCTTCGTCGTCTCCAGCTTCAACTTGTTTGAGGTGAATATGCTTACGTCCGAGGGAAATTTCAAACTCATCGCCAGCCGTTAAATCCATTTGTTTTGTATAGGCTGCACCAATCAACAAGTTTCCATTTGATTGCACACTAATTCTATAACTCGCAGAGCGTCCACCCCGTCCGTTTCCTTGTTGTTTGCCATCTAACTCAATTCCCTCAGCGTCAATTAGAGCATTGAGGAATTTCATCATGTTGACACGCTCAACATTATTCTTAGTCAGGGTGAAGTAACCACATTCTCTAGCTTTTTCTTCTTTGCTCAGATGTTCAAGTCCTTTGACTTTCTCGAGTAAAGCTTCTCCGGTCAGAGGTTGAGGTTGGGGGTCAGAACTTTTCTTTTTACTCATTAACTGTTCCTGTAAATTTTTTACAAAAGGTCTTGACTTTTATCGTGGGTGGGTGATAGGACACCCAGATTGTTTAGCTAGATCCTTGCTTGAGAAACTATATTACACTAATTAACGAAATTATTCACCTATTTTTTAAATTTTTTATTGGATCTAATTCCAGTCAAGGAGTTGAGTGGAAGGATGGGACATCAACAACTGATGATCACGTTCAGTTATCAGCTTGTCAGGAATAGTATGAATCCCTATTGCATCAACTCAAACCCCCGTTTAAAACCAAAACTCTCCTGCCCAGACTGATGAGAAGTTATCAACTCCAGACTCAACTCTTGAGGGGGGATCTTGTAGCGGTAGGGGTTAGAGTTGGGGGGAATTTCGTTTAGGTATGCTCAACTTGGTAGAATCACCTCAAGACCATCTTTACCCTTTCAAACTCCATTGCCAAGTTATCTATTTTATTACCCAGAATGAAGTTAACGACACGGGGACACTATAGCGTGAAAGCCTTGCTTGATCTATCCTTACAACGGGGAAACGGGCCGACTTCTGTAAATGCGATCGCACGACGCCAAAATATTCCTGCACCCTATCTGGAAAAACTCCTGATCGAGATGCGACGATCGGGGTTAGTTGAATCAGTTCGAGGCGCTCAAGGAGGCTATCAATTGGCAAAATCTCCAGCCCAAATCTCCCTGGGACAGATATTAGAAGCAGTGGGAGAAACTATTGAACCTTTACCCCGCCATCAAGCGGATATTGAACAAGCAGAAGACTGGGTAACTTTTACCCTGTGGAATCGGTTACACCAAAAGCTGAAAGAGGCACTCTATGGGATTTCCCTCGAAGATCTCTATTATGATGCTCGCAGTTTGCAAGCTGCCCAGGGGGAAGAAACAAGTTTTGTGGTTTAGGTCATTTTGAACCCCAGAAGTTGAGTTCAAGATTGATTGTCCTTTTCTATTTATCTATTGTCCATGACCGATTTTAATTCCCTGATCATTTTATTGATTGCGGCCGTAGCTGATTATCTGATTGGAGATCCCCAAAATTGGTTACATCCCGTGCAGGTGATGGGGTGGGTAATCACTTACTATACTCAAATTTTCTTTAAATACTTTAATCAACCAAGAATTCTGCGGGTGGCCGGGGTATTTCTGACCCTAATTGTGGTATGGGGGAGCGCCTTGACCGTGGCGTTAATTAGAGATGGGATACAGGGGCTAGTTATGAGATTTTCCGGGCCTGAAATTTTGAGCCTTGCCGTAGAAAGTATTCTCTTGGCTAGTTGCTTTGCGGGTAGAAGTTTAAGGGATTCTGCCGAGGATGTTCTTTATTGGATTGATCAAGGAGATTTAGTCACCGCTCGTCAACGATTAAGTCGTTATGTAGGTCGAGATACGGAAACCCTATCGGAGTCAGAAATCCTTAGAGCAGTTTTAGAAACCGTCACAGAAAATGCTACCGATGGTGTGATGGCCCCCTTGTTTTATGCCCTAATTGGTGCGGTACTGCCGGGGGTTGGTAGTGTCCCTCTTACTTTTGCCTACAAAGCCGCTAGTACCCTTGATTCTATGGTGGGTTATCGAGAAGCTCCCTATGGGGATATCGGATGGTTTAGTGCCAAATTAGAGGATGTTTTAACCTGGCTTCCCTGTCGATTAACGGTGATCACGATCGCCATATTATCAGGAAAACCTGGTTATGTTTTAACCATTTGTCAACGGGATGCAATTTTTGATCCGAGTCCCAATGCGGGATGGAGTGAATGCGCTTATGCAGCCGCCTTGGGGGTACAACTGGGGGGAGAAAATTCCTATCGGGGGGTGATTAAACACAAACCTTTCTTGGGAGATCCCCAACAACCGATTACATCTACTACCATTAAAAAAGCATTACAACTAACTCGATACAGTTTTTTAATCACGTTAGGATTATTTACGGGGGGATTTATCCTTTTCAACTGGGCGAACTAATCCCCGAGCGCTGGAAAAACTCAAGATTGTTAATTTTTCATCTAAAATGACAAAAGTTGTTGAAATTCTATCTGCGGCTGAAATCCGGCGAACCGTTACCCGGATTGCTTCCCAAATTGTGGAAAAATATGGGAATTTAGATCATTTAGTTTTACTCGGAATTTATACCCGTGGGGTTCTGTTAGCAGAACTTTTGGCTCACCAAATTGAAGTTTTAGAACAGGTGCGGGTTCCGGTGGGGGCCTTAGATATTACGTTTTATCGAGATGATTTAGATCAGGTAGGAATGCGAACCCCGGAAAAAACTAAGATTCCCTTTGACTTGAGCGGGAAAACCGTGGTTTTAGTTGATGATGTGATTTATAAAGGCAGAACAATTCGGGCGGCTCTCAACGCTGTGATCGATTATGGACGTCCTGAAACCATTGGGTTAGCGGTTCTGGTTGATCGCGGCCATCGCCAACTGCCGATTCATCCTGATTTTACGGGCAAAAAACTCCCCACCGCTAAGGAAGAACAGGTGAAGGTCTATTTAGAAGATCTCGATGGACGGGATGCGGTGGAATTACTGTCTCCTATTTCTTAGATATAATTTGTTTTATAACAAAGTTGATTATCGTTGATAAGTTCTGATCATATCCAATATTCGACCCCCTAAACCCCCCAGGGTGTTTTCAAAGTTGGGGGTAAAAAAGATAAAAAAAGTGATCTTTTTTTGGTTTAATCAAAAATAAATCACTTTTTTTTATTTTTTAAAATTATAGCAATCCGTGCCGAGGCTGTAACATTTTAATACTGATATAAAACAGTCAAAAGTATTATCCGGTGTTCCCTATTCCCTATTCCCTATTCCCTATTCCCTATTCCCTATTCCCTGTTCCCTGTTCCCTGTTCCCTTTTGATCAAGAATTTTGAACACAACTCAAATAGGATTGCTATATAATTAGGGAGAACCCACGGATTTTAAGCGGGAGTAGCTTGCAACGGTTTATCTAGTAAACGGCGAATTGATGCTTTTTCAATGAATCCCACTAACACCCCATTCCGAATAACAGGAACTTCATTTAACTGTTGTTGTTCTAACAAATTTACCACTTCTAAGAGGGATTGTTTAGCATCAATGATGGTTGTAAACTCTACGGGTTTCATTACGGTTTGAATCTGAGTTAACGGCCATTGGGCGGTCGGAATAGGTTTGAGGTCATCTCCGCTAATTTGACCGACTAATTTTCCGGCTTCATTGGTAACTAAAAATTGTGGAATTGCGGGTTTGCCAATAATATAATCATTGACAAAAGTTCTTAATGAAATGTCTTGAGAAACCACGGAATTTTGAGTTACTAAGGCATCTTCGGCGGTCAAACCCGATAATTTATTCCGCAGAGTTGCATCCTTAGCTAAAACCCCAGCATTACTAAATACAAACCACCCAATTAAAATTGTCCAGAAATTAGGAGAGCCCCCAGATAGGAATAGGGGTAAAAATCCTAATCCAATTCCCATTAAACCTAATCCTTGACCCGCCCGACTGGCAAAGACAGTGCCCTGATATTGATTCCCGGTAATTTTCCAAACCAAAGCCTTGAGAATATTCCCGCCATCAAGGGGTAAACCAGGAATTAAATTAAAGATTGCTAAGGCTAAATTAACATAGGCTAAGAGATCTACTAAAGCCGATAATGCCCCTGTTACTAGGATATAGGAGCCGATAAAATGCAACCCCAAAAATAACAATAAACTCACTAGCGGCCCGGCAATGGCAATCCAAAAAGCCCCGGCGGGTGTTTTCGCTTCTTGGTCTAAACCCGCTAATCCACCAAACAAAAATAACGTAATAGATTTAACTTGAATTCCTTGTTTAATCGCAACGAAACTATGTCCTAATTCATGGGCTAAAACCGAAGCAAATAGGAGTAATGCGGCTATTAATCCGAGAAATAATGACAGTCCTAAACCTAATTGTGGAAATTGAGAGCCCAAATTTCCCCCATAACTGAGGGTCATTAATCCCAGAATCAGAAACCAAGAAAGGTTAATATAAAATGGGATACCGAATAAATTACCGACGCGAATAGAGCCATTCATGTTGGCTACCTCTTAATTAATTATCCAGAAGTAGATTCAACCTCTGGTATTTCATAAACCTATTGTAACGAATTGTAAATAAACTCGGCAATCCAATCTAGGTCGTATATACCAACCTATTAAGTACGGTTTTCCTCTGTTAGCAATCAAAAAAAATAGTTTTGATGGTTGCCTATTTTACCATAAAAACACCGTTTCTAAACTTGATAATAGGAGCGATACCATTCTACAAAGCGTTGGACTCCAACTTCAATAGAAGTATTGGGCTGAAAGTCTACATCTTGAATTAAAGCATCGACATCCGCATAAGTTCTCGGGACATCTCCGGGTTGAATTGGCATAAAGTTTTTAATGGCAGTTTTACCCAATGTTGTTTCTAAGACTTCAATCAAATGTAACAATTCAATCGGTTGATTATTACCAATATTATACACTTTATAGGGTGCAGTTGTATTAGGGTTTTCACCGGATTGGGGAATTCTATCTAAGGTTCTAATGACTCCTTCTACGATATCATCAATATAGGTAAAATCCCGTTGCATTTTGCCATAATTAAAAACATCAATGGGTTTTTCTTCGAGAATGGCTTTTGTAAAAATAAACATCGCCATATCAGGACGACCCCAAGGCCCATAAACGGTAAAAAATCGCAATCCTGTTGTGGGAATATTGTATAAATGGCTATAGCTATGGGCGATTAATTCATTAGCTTTTTTGGTTACCGCATATAAACTAACCGGGTAATCTACATTATCTTCTACTGAAAAGGGGATTTTCTTATTGGCGCCATAAACCGAACTCGAAGACGCATATACTAAATGTTGGATTTGGGAGTGGCGACAGCCTTCTAAAATATTGAGAAAACCCACTAGGTTACTATCAAGATAGGCGTAGGGATTTTTTAAGGAATATCGCACCCCAGCTTGGGCGGCAAGATGGGCAACTCGTTCAAAATTTCCCTGGGAAAATAACTGATTCATGCCTTCGCGGTCGGCTAAATCGAGTTGTTGAAAGGAAAATCCTTCTCGGGGGGTTAATTGTTCTAAACGGGCTTGTTTGAGAGAAACATCATAATAATCATTCAGATTATCAATTCCGATGATGGTGTCTCCTCGATCTAACAAACGTTGACACAGGTGAAATCCAATGAATCCCGCTACACCGGTTACTAATAAATTAGCCATTTTTCCCCCTATAAATTCTAATAGTGACAAGGAAAACTACAACCGATCCTGTTAAAACTAATGAATTATTGTAGTATAGCAGAGAATCAAGAATATAGACAGAGGATAATGATGTTAAATCAATATTTAATGGGTTTGGGGATTTTTCCCGTTTTATTATTTAATAATTTTACCCTAACTTTTGGCAATTATCAACCTCTGGCATATCAGACTATTGTTCAAAATAATACCATTGATGCAACGGCTTTATTTCAACAAGGCAAACAATATTATACTCAAGGACAATATGCTCAAGCCGCTGAAATTTTAGAACGGGCAATTTTAGGTTTTTCTCAAGCCGGAGATTGGGTAAATCAAGCGATCGCTTTAAGTAATCTCTCTTTGGTCTTTCAACAATTAGGACAATGGGAAAAAGCCGAAAATACCCTAGGGTCAAGTTTGGAATTAATTAATGATTCATCTTTTCCTAAAAAACCTTTGATTCTGGCTCAAATTTTAGAGATTCAAGGACAATTACAACTGACAAAAGGACAGCCCGAACAGGCAATTAAAACCTGGAAACAATCTTTTAAACTCTATGATCAAGCAGGAAATTGGTTAGGGAAAATTACGAATCAAATTAATCAATCCATTGCTTTACAGACTTTAGGACTTTATCGACAATCTTTAAAAACCTTAACAGAAGTCAACGAAAATCTAAAATCTCAACCGGATTCTTTAATTAAAGCAACGGCTTTATTAAGTTTAGGAAATACCTTAAAACAGGTCGGAGATTTAACAAATTCTCAAATAGTTTTACAACAAAGTTTGGAATTGGCTAAAACCTTAAATGATTCTCAATTATTAAGTAAAATTTATTTGAGTTTGGCTAATATTAATCGAATTCAGAATAATTTAGATTTGGCTTTAGAATATTATCAAAATTCCGCGAAAACCGCCCCGGATGATTTGGGAAAAATCTCAGCCTTAATTAATCAATATAGTTTGCTAATTGACTTAAATAAACAAACAGAAGCAGAAAGTTTATCTGATCAAATTAAATCTTTTCTTCCTCAAGTTCCTGTAAGTCGTAGTTTAATTTATGCTCAGGTTAATTTTACCAATTATTTACTTAAAGCCGAAACAAAATCAGATGCTAATTTTTCGGAAGTTATCACCTTGTTAAATAATGCTATTCAAGATGCTAAAAATTTACAAGATTTGCGAGCAGAATCCTACGCATTAGGAAGTTTAGGAAAATTTTATGAACAAAATCAACAACCCCTAGAAGCCCAAAAATTAACCGAAAAAGCCTTATTAATTGCCCAATCAATTAATGCCTCCGATATCGCCTATCAATGGCAATGGCAGTTAGGAAGACTCCTCAAACAACAAAATCAAAAAGAACGAGCGATCGCTGCCTATACAGAAGCCGTTAATAGCCTAAAATCCCTGAGAAAAGACCTAGTAGCCATTGACCAAAATGTGCAGTTTTCCTTTCGAGAAAGTGTGGAACCCGTCTATCGGGAATTAGTGGATTTAATCTTACAATCTCCCACTCAAGAAAACTTAAAAACCGCCAGAGAACTGATAGAATCCTTACAACTTGCAGAACTAGATAACTTCTTCCAAGAAGCCTGTTTAGATCAAGAAATTAAACCCCAACAAATTGATCAAATAGATTCGCAAGCCGCCGTAATATATCCAATTATTTTAGCCAATCGTTTAGAAGTAATTATCTCAATCCCTGATCAACCTTTAAAATACTATTCTACCCCCATTCCTCAAGCACAAGTGGAAAATACAGTGCGTAAATTACGGCTCTCATTTCAACCCATTTTTTCCACCAAAGAGCGTTTACAATTATCCCAACAGGTTTATGATTTGCTGATTCGTGCAGCCGAACCTGATCTCAAAAATAATTCGATTAAAACCTTAGTTTTTGTATTAGATGGTTCCCTGCGGAATATCCCCATGGCAGCCCTATATGATGGGAAAAAATATCTCGTTGAAACCTATAATTTAGCCCTAACTCCGGGCTTACAACTTCTAGCTTCTCGCTCCCTCAAACCGAATCAACTACAAACCTTAACCGTCGGACTCAGTGAAGCCCGCCAAGGATTTTCCGCCCTCCCTGCGGTGGCTTCAGAAATCCAAAAAATTCAAGAAAATATTCCCACAAAAGTTTTATTGAATCAACAATTTACCCGGGACGCGGTGCAACAACAAATTCAAAAAACCGCCTTTCCGATCGTACATTTAGCGACCCATGGACAATTTAGTTCTAAAGCCGAAGATACATTTTTATTAACTTGGGAAAGTCGAATTAATGTTAAAGATTTAGATAATCTGCTTCGCACTCGCCAACCCGGGGAACAAAACCCCGTGGAATTATTGGTTTTGAGTGCTTGCGAAACCGCCACCGGAGATCAACGGGCTGCTTTAGGTTTAGCGGGGGTAGCCGTGCGTTCGGGGGCGCGAAGTACCCTGGCGACCCTATGGCAAGTTAACGACACATCCACCGCCTCCTTGATGGCACAATTCTATCAAGAATTAATACAACCCCAAGTTACTAAAGCCCAAGCCCTGCGTCAAGCTCAGTTAAAGCTGTTACAACAGCCTCAATATCAAGATCCTTATTATTGGGCGCCCTTTGTTTTGGTGGGAAATTGGCAATAGATTATAACTCTAACCTTAAATGATTCAAGATTTCAGGGCGGTTGCTACCCTGATTTTCAGATGGGGTTTTGATAAAATTAAAATACTAGGTGCGTTACCCGGGACAGATTCATGTCAGACCCGTCTCGTTAAATCCAATTCCATCATTTATTGGTATTCTTTGGAGACTTATACTTTTATGCCACGGAAACATTTGCACCAACAATGGATTAGCCTGTCTCTCCTCACCCTGGTCGGAGGAGCTTTTCTTCCCCAACTGTCTGTTATCGCCCAGCCAGACAGTTCTGAGGGCATCCAAATCAGCATGGCCTTTGAACCCCCAGCCGGGGAAGGAATGCCTACCCGCACCGCCGGAGGAGGGTCTCGCGGTCAATGTCCTAACGTTGCTCAGGGAGTCAACCCCCCCTTAATGGCTTTAGTTCCGGCTTTTTCCACCCCGGCGAATAGCAAGGAAACGAATGTTAAAGGGTTGACTATGGCGGCAACTCCGACCTTCTTTTTCTATGTTCCTCAAATTCCCACCACTGAAGCGGCTTTTAGCCTCAAAGATCAAGACAACAACGATATTTACCAAACCAATATAGCAATTTCTGATCAACAGGGAATCGTCAGTATTCAACTTCCCCAAGACACCCCCGGATTAAAAGTGGGTCAAACCTATCGTTGGTCATTTGGGCTGATTTGTAATGCGGAAAAAAACACCGAACCTAAAGTTGTGTTTGTGACGGGGGAAATCAAAAGAACCGAACCGGATGCCAGCTTAACGGCAAAACTACAACAAGCCAAACCCTTAGAACAGGCTAAAATTTATGCTGAAAATGGGATTTGGTTTGAGAGTTTAGCCACCTTAGCAAAATTGCGTCAAACCCAACCTACTGATACCAATTTAACTCAGGAATGGAAACAACTTTTGGAATCCGTGGGTTTAGAAGCGATCGCTAATCAACCCTTTGTGAATGCCCTTGATAATTAATTAAGGTTAAACTCCCATGCAGTATGAAGTTATGAAACCCAAAAAAACCGCCTTCAGACTTCATACTTTAAGACTACGAGTTTCTTGGCAAGGACTGAAGTTATTCCGTTATTTATGGTTAAGTCCAGTGATAACCGCTTCAGTCATTGCCTTGCAAAGTACGGGTTTTTTACAACTTTTAGATTGGGCAACTTTTGATCAATTTGTCCGTTGGCGACCCCTGGAAGCTCCCGACCCTCGAATTGTGATTGTTACGATTGACGAACCGGATTTAAAAAAGCTCGGACAATGGCCGATTCCTGATGCTATTTTAGCAAAATTAATTAAAAAAATCAAGCAACAAAACCCCGTTTCCATTGGCTTAGATATCTATAGAAATTTACCCGTTGAACCCGGGAATAAAGATTTAGTTAATATTTTTAAAACTACTCCAAATTTAATCGGTGTAGAAAAGGTTGTTGAAGATCAAAATCGAGCATCTATTGAACCTCCACCTACATTAAAAGAAAAAGATCAAGTGGGGGCGGCGGATTTAATTTTAGATGCCGATGGCAAAATTCGCCGAGCATTATTATCAATAAAACCACCGGACAGTCCTACTATTCTTAATTTGGGCGCGAGACTTGCTCTAATGTATTTAGAAGCTCAAGGAGTGACCCCAGAAATGACGGAAAATCATCAGGTAAAATTAGGAAAAGCCGAATTTATTCGATTTACTGAAAATGATGGGGGTTATGTTCGCGCCGATGATAAGGGGTATCAAATCCTATTAAATTATCGCGGATCGCAGGATAATTTTAATAAAATTTCGATAACTGAGGTTTTAAATAATCAAATTCCCCCAGATCTTTTTAGAGATAAAATTGTATTAATTGGCCCCTTTGCTCAAAGTTTAAATGATTTATTTTTTACTCCCTATACCAGTAATTTATTTAGTATTAGCGATCGCACTCCCGGAGTAATTATTCATGCCAATATTGCCAGTAAAATTATTAGTAGTGCTTTAGATGGACGACCTTTAATTTATGTTTGGTCGGATCGAATGGAATGGTTTTGGGTCTTTGTTTGGTCAACTTTAGGCAGTAGTTTAGGCTGGGTTTATGGGGGAACCCGTTGGACAGTATATTGTTTGATTTTGGCAACTGGGGGTTTAATTCTGATTTCCTACGGAGCGTTTTTAAGTGGATGGTGGCTTCCTTTAATTTCTCCTCTATTAGCATTAGTGAGTTCGGGAATGGTAGTAACAGCTTATATTGCTAATGTTGAACGTCAAGATCGGAAAATGGTGATGACTTTATTTCAACGTTATGTGAATCCCAAAATTGCCGAAACTATTTGGCAAAATCGAGAGGATTTATTAGAAAAAGGTCAAATTATGGGACAGAAAATGACTGCTACTGTCCTATTTACTGATATTAGAGGATTTAGTACCATTGCGGAACAGATGGAACCTGCCCTGTTAATGGGTTGGTTAAATGAATATATGAATGCTATGGCTAATATTGTGTTTGAACATGATGGAGTTGTGGATAAATTTATGGGAGATGCTGTTATGGCCGTTTTTGGGGTTCCTATTCCTAGAAATTCTGATCAAGAAATTGCTCAAGATGCAACGGCGGCGGTATCCTGTGCTTTAGCGATGGGGGAAAAATTGCGATCGCTTAATCAACAATGGAAACAACAAAATCAACCCATAATTTCTATGAGAATTGGCATTGCGACCGGAATTGTTGTAACCGGAAGTTTGGGCAGTTCTCAAAGAATGGAATACACAACTTTAGGCGATAGTGTTAATATTGCCGCTCGTTTAGAAAGTTATGATAAATCGTTTGATAATCAAGGAATCTGTCGAATATTAATTAACGAAGAAACCCATCAACAAATTGATGGTAAGTTTCCGACTTGTTATGTCGGTCGGGTTCAATTACACGGACGTCAACAGTTAATTAATATTTATCAAGTCCTAAATGATTAAAATTTTGTTGTTGCCCGTTGTTGCCCGTTGTTGCGCTTCAGCGCAATCTTTATAAAAGTGCTCATCCCAACAACCAACTTTTAATTGGGATTAAAAGGAGTAGATTTCCCCCCCAACGCTTCCACAATCGTTTTAGTATTCTTAACCAACATTTTAATATAGGTTTCGCCTTCACTCCCCGGAGCGCCAATAGAATCAGAATATAACTGCTCTGGAGCTAATTTAACCCCCGATTCTTCGGCAACCGTTGTAATTAATTGAGGGTTAATAGTAGTTTCTGCAAAAATAGCTGGAACTCCCGCTTTTTGAATCGAATTAGCTAAGGTTTTAACAGTTTTCGCACTCGGTTGTTCCTCCGTACTAATCCCAATTAATGTCCCAATAATCTCTAATCCGTAGCCATGGGCATAATATTGAAACGCATCATGAGTTGTGACTAACTTTCGGTTTTCAGGGGGAATTGTGGCAATTTGTTCTTGAATCCAAATATCTAATTTAGTTAACTCCTGGGTTAATTTCGCAGCATTATTAGTAAAAATATCCCGATCTTCAGGAGACAAAATAATTAACTCATCCCTAATTTTATTCGCCATTAAAATAGCATTTTTAGCCGTTCCCCAAACATGAGGATCGGGTTGTTTTTGTCCTTTATATTCAAAATCCAAAGGTTTAACCACTTCCCCCACCGCTACTTTTTTTCCCTGAGTTCCCGCCGCCCTAATTAACTTAATTAATCCCGGTTCCAAATCATAACCATTATAAAAAATTAAATCCGCTTTTTCCAAAGCAATACTATTTTGAGGAACAGGTTCATAAACATGGGGATCTGTACCCGGTTTTAAAATTCCAAGATGTTCAATTTCATCCCCAGCAATCTGTTCGGTTAAGTCCGCAATAATGGTACTCGTAGATACAACTTTCGGTTGATTACTCTCAACAGAATCATCTGTTTTTCCTTGAGTACAACTGCTTAATCCGGTTAACAGAATCCCGAAAAAAATCCCCCAAAACTGAATAGGAAAGGCTTTTTGAGTCATGGTTGGTGAGATCATTATAGGGTTTTCATAATATTTTCATTTTTATGATAGACTATAAAAAATCATCCTCCCCAACTCGCGCCTAAAAAACACACAGGAACGCCGATGAACATTATCGAATTCCCCCATTTTAACCCAGCCTTAACCCTTGAGCACCTTAGCGTCAACTATCGCGGGGTAGAAGCATTGCGAGATGTCTGTTTAACGCTCCAACCCGGACGACTGACGGGAATTATTGGGCCGAATGGTGCGGGAAAAAGTACCTTGATGAAGGCAATGTTAGGGTTAATTCCGATGGAAACAGGTGCGGTGGTTTATGAGGGAAAACCCCTGACTCAGCAACGTCAACGGGTCGCCTATGTTCCCCAGCGATCGCAAATTGACTGGGACTATCCGGCAACGGTTTGGGATATTGTGATGATGGGGAGAGTTCGGAAAACCGGGTGGTTGCGTCCTTTTTCGGGGGTGAGTCGTCGCATCGCTACCCAAGCGTTAGAAAGGGTGGGAATGGTTGAATATAAACATCGTCCCATTGGTCAACTGTCTGGCGGTCAACAACAGCGTGTATTTTTAGCCCGATCTTTAGCCCAGGAAGCGGAAATTTTCTGTTTTGATGAACCTTTTGTGGGGATTGATCAAAAAACCGAAGCGGTGATTTTTAGTTTATTTCGAGAGTTAGCCCAATCGGGTAAAATTGTAATTGTGATTAACCATGATTTGGGGGAATCCATTATTAATTTTGATGATTTGGTTCTCCTCAATCAAGAAGTAATTGCCATGGGAAATCGTCAACAGGTTTTGAAAGAAGATTATCTACAACAAGCCTATGGCGGAAAGGTATTTTTCTTTTCGGAAAATGTAGCTTAATTGATTCTAGGATGCCAGAACTGCTTTACAGTTAACAGTCAACCATCATCAGTTAACTGTCAACTTCTCTTAATACAACCGACTTAAAACATAATCTGCTAAACCGATTAAGCACGACCGAGATTCACAAGTTTGAAAAGATTCCAAATACTTGACCGCTTGTTGGGCATGATGGGCAGCCAATTCCCGAGAGCGTTGAATCCCTGAGCTATCTTTAATTAAGGTCAAAGCCTGTTCTAAATCTTCTTGATCGGTAAATTCTCCCTCAATTAAAGTTTCCAGGTAGGGTTTTTCTTCTAAAGCATAAAGAGTGGGTGCAGTTAAATTTCCACTTTTGAGATCGGATGCTGCGGGTTTACCTAATTCCTCGGTTGAACCCGTAAAATCCAGAATATCATCGACAATTTGAAAAGCTAAACCTAGATGGCGACCATAGTTGTATAAATCTTCGGTCTGTTGCTGAGAAACTTCACTCAAAACACCTGCCGCTTTGGAACTATTCGCAATCAAAGAAGCCGTTTTATAATAACTTTTTTCTAGGTAGGCTTCAATGGATAACCCTGTATCAAACCGATTTAGACCCTGTTGAATTTCTCCTTCTGCTAAATTCATAATCACCTGGGACAACAATTTCACGACTTCCAGGTTATCCAAATTGGCTAAATACCAAGAAGATTGGGCAAAGAGAAAGTCTCCAGCTAATACCGCAACTCGGTTATTAAATAAACTATGAACCGTGGGAACTCCCCGACGCATTTCAGAATCGTCCACAACATCATCATGGACAAGACTGGCGGTATGGATCATTTCTGTGATTTCTGCTAACCTCCGGTGCTTCAGGCTAATATTTTGATCGGGCGTTGTCATTCGGGAAATTAACAGGACAATCGCAGGACGTACCCGTTTCCCTTTGACACTAAACAGGTGTTCTGCGGCAGCATACAAAATTGGATGTCGCGCACCGACAAGCTGTTTTAAGTTATCGGTCAACTGCCGCAGGTCTGCTTCAACTGGCGAAAATAGAAGAGTTTGCGATGTCATGGATTAGCCAACTCAGGCGTTGAGTTAACAAAATTTTACATATTATAGTCTAATTTTAATCTGTTTCGGATCGGGGGATCGGATTTTGGTGAAAATCTCCCGCCGAAAATCCGGCGTTACCCTGGGCAATCCTCCGAAATTTAAGGGTTTAAGTCCTCACCGTTAACCCTTGATTAACGTCGTTTTCAGTCCTTTTACCCCCGCTTGCCCCGGCTATCTTTTTCGAGCTAAGTCAGTCACTCCGATCCTGAAAAAAATTTCTGTGAATACTCCCCATTCTCTAATTTTTATGCTATCTTAAGGACAAGAGTTTAAATGATTCTATACATTAGGACGACGGGTCTAGCGACTGGGTTCAAGAAAATCTATCGCCACCTAATTAATCTATTGGCTTCAGGATAGCTGTTGGTGATTCTTGACGAGTTTCTGACTTTGTTCTAGTCAATGGGCTGTCCGTGACATCGGTGAGGGAGTCCCTATTTAGGGTTTGATCAGAAAATCCTAGGTCTTCGTTTGGGGAGTCTTTTGCTGGGTTTCAGTGTGGGCAATATTCCCAGGGAATGAGAATTTCCCGTAGAAATCTTTAGTTTATGGGTAACAAGAGCGTTGGCGGTTGCGATCGTCTGTTGGCCTAATGTAGCGGGTTTTAAACTTCTGTTAGTGCTCCTCCTCCTATATCTTCGGGCCGAATCATCATGCTTTATAACGATATGCCTTTGATTATCCCGGTTCTAGCCGCGGGTTATGTTTTAATGATTTATTTGCTTTTAGCCCTGGCTAAGTATACAACAAATATCTCTCTTAAATCGGTGATCGGTAAACAGTAATCAGTTTTTTGGCTCTAGTTTTTAGCCCAAAATTTATCTAATCGCTGATTGTAGCAGAGAACACCGCAACACCGCAACAAAACCGTCGAAAAAAAGACTTCACCCCCTAGGTTTGAGGATCAGATTAGTGGTAGAGACGTGCCAGTAGCGCGCCTCTACACTGATTACTGATTGCTGACGATCAGGGGTTCGATCGCGGGCAGGGTGGTGGCTTCTACTGCGGGAGTGAATCCCAACCACTGCACCGAAAGATCTGCAAACTGTTGAGGGCAGCCACTCACACAAAACCTTGTGGGTTTGGGGGGCTGGGTATTCCGCATTCCTAACAGTTCCAATTCCTTAGCGGCAGCTTTAACTAAGGAAACCGCCGGGTCAACTAACTGAACCTGAGTCGGAAGAATTGAGCGCAACACCGGGGCTAAATGGGGATAATGGGTACAGCCATAAATTAGAGTATCAATCTGCTGCTGAATTAACGGGGTTAAATATTCCCGTGCCACTTGATAGGTATAAGGATCATGAATCCGGTTTTGTTCAATGAGGGGAACAAATTCTGGACAGCCCACTTGCCAGACTTGAACCGACGGATCGGTTTCTTGAATCGCATGGCGGTAGGCATTACTGGCAGCCGTGGCGGGGGTGGCAATCACTCCAATCCGTTTTCCTTGTCGCACCGCTGCTTGCGCGCCCGGGAGAATGAGTCCCAGGATAGGAATATCAAATTCATCTTGAACTGTTTCTAGGGCTAGGGCGGAACTGGTGTTACAGGCCATGAGAATCATTTTGGCGTCCTGTTGCATCGCCCAAAGAATAATCGGACGGACAAACTGTAAGATTTCCTCTTGTGAACGGGTTCCATAGGGCAAGTGCGCCGTATCTCCAAAGTACAGAACGGATTCATTCGGAAGTTGGCGGTACAGTTCCCTTAAAACCGTTAATCCCCCCACACCACTATCAAATATTGCGATTCTTTTTTGTCGATTGTCCGTTGTCATGGGTTAAAAATCTGTCTTTGATTGTCTGTTATCGATGGTGGATAGCTCAGTTGTCAAGTCTATTGATGGTTTGAAGCCAAGTATCCTTGCCCCGACCTACCCTACTGCATTACTTCTCACAATTCAATAACCGATGCCGGAAACCCAACAGCTAAATTTGTTAGCTCAATTTGTTGCAAGTCAAAGTCATTACGAGTATGATATAAAAAGACAAGAACAAGGAGAATAGACTCCATGCAGGTTAAAGAAATTCCTCTCCGGCAGATTCGTCGTCCCCTGCCCCGGCAGACTGATCAAGCTAAAGTAGAACTATTAATGCAATCGATTCGAGAAATTGGGTTGCAAGAACCGATTGATGTTTTAGAAGTAGAGGGGAAATATTACGGGTTTTCTGGGTGTCATCGATATGAAGCCTGTACAAAATTAGGGTTAGAAACCATTCGTTGTAATGTGCGCCAAGCACCCCGTTCTATTCTGCAAAAACATCTGGCTTGAGATAGATTTAGAGAGATAAAAAATCTGATATAGTTCAAGTAATTTCCTGTGTATTTTGCAATTTTTTATTCGTCTAATAAAACCCTTAAAGGAGCTTTTTCAATCATGGTAACAACCAACCGCAAACAACGTATTTATGCAACTCGGATTGATTTACCCGAAACAACTCGCGCCGAAGTAATCAATATTCTCAATCACAGTTTAGCCACAACCTTAGACTTAAAAACCCAAGTCAAACAAGCCCACTGGAATGTCAAAGGGATTAATTTCTATCAATTGCATTTACTATTTGATGAAATGGCAACGGAATTAGAAGGATATGTGGATTTAATTGCCGAACGGGCAACGGCTTTGGGGGGGACAGCCATGGGAACGGCTCGGATGGCAGTTGCCGATACAATTTTACCGGAATTTCCCTTGGATCTGGCTAATGATAAAGATTATGTGGTGGCTTTAGCCGATCGCTATGCTCCTTATGGCAAAATGGTTCGAGAAGCCATTGATAAAACAAGCGGATTAGGAGACGCGGATACAGTCGATTTGTATACTGGAATTTCCCGCGCCATTGATCAGCGCTTGTGGTTCTTAGAATCCCATTTACAAGGCAATTAAAGAGCCGTCAATGGTAGATAACTCGTTCAATCAAACTTAAAATGAGTGAATCTGCGTTGCCCGATTATACTCCCCAGTTGCAGGAATTAATGCAACGGGCAGGGGTTTCTAGCCTAGAAGAACTCAGTCAAAAAGCCAGGGTTTCCCCGTTGCAGATTATTCGACTGCGACGGGGACTTGCACTGCAAACCCCTGTGGGTATTTTGCTGAAAATTAGCCAAGGTTTAAAGATTTCCCTGACCGAACTTCTATCCGTGTTTGCTCCGGGTGCTGTCCCTGATCAGGAAAAAGCCTCTGGAGGGAATTTAGAACAGGAATATCAACGTTTACAAACCCAGATAGAAGAACAACGATCTGTATTGCTGGAGGAATGGAGACGAGAAAGTCTGCACACCCTGGAGTCCTGGCTGTTGCAATGGCCAACGGTGGTGCATCGGGTTCAAGAAAATCCCCAACTCCCGGCGGTCAAATTATTACGTTTTGTAAGTCCGGTCGAGCAACTGATGGCAGAATGGGGAGTAGAAGCGATCGCACCCGTCGGGGCAGAAGTTGCCTATGATCCCCATCTTCATCAACTTTTGGAGGGAACGGCTCACCCCGGACAACAGGTGATGGTGCGATATACGGGATACCGACAAGGAAGCAAACTTCTCTATCGGGCTAAGGTTAGTCGAGTATAGGCGTGTTCAAGTTAAACGGACGGATTTGGCACGGAGTTCAACTCAAAGCTATACTAACGGAGTCGAGCGAGTCTTATGGAGGGTTCAACCCTTAAAAAACTATGAGTTCTGATGTTAAAATTCTTAAACCGAACGGGATTTTAGATGGCACTAAAGCGAGTCAATTTCGGCAGGATATTGTTGCTTTAGTTGAAAAAGGTGCCAAGACCATATTAATTGACTTCCAAGATGTCACATTTATGGATAGTTCTGGCTTGGGTGCATTGGTCTTGGCTTTGAAAGCAGTCAGATCGGCTGGAAGTCGATTATTTGTTTGTTCTATTAATGAACAAATTAGGATTTTATTTGAACTGACCAGCATGGATCGGGTGTTCGAGATTTTTGAAAACCAAGAGAAATTTTTGGAAGTGATTGAAAGCTAACCTGATGCGATTGATTAAATAATGCGGGGTGAAAACGGGGGTTGATCTGAATTGATGCAGATTGGTGTTTCCCAATTTCACCCTCAAGTCGATTATCCATTTTAGTTAGAACCCATGGGTAATCATTCTTGACCAAGTATCAATCAAAACTTACTTTTAGTAAGGAAAAATCATCATCAAAGGGATTATTGGCATTGTACTTTTTAACCGTGTTTAATACTGCTTCTAAAGTGTTGGATTCTAAATGATTGTATTCGGTTAAAATTTGAGCAAATCCATCTAAACCTAACATTGTATTTTCCGGTTGCTGGATTTCATAAACTCCGTCACTAAAAATATAAAGATTACTGAATTCTTCAATATTATGGGTCGCATCTATATATTCAGCTTCTAAAAACATTCCCACGGGCATTCCCCGGGTTTTTAACATTTCAATTTTAAGATTTTTGGGATCTTTTCCAGTCAACAAAATAGCGGGGGGATGACCGGCACTAGAATACAATAATTGTCGAGTTGAAAAATCATAAACTCCATACCAAATTGTAAAGTATTTATCATTTTGGTAGGTCATTTGAAAGGTAGTATTTAAGGCTTTTAAAACGTTACTGGGTTGATAATAATTAATATTAGGAATTGCCCTAGATCGGAGTAAATTCAGCACGGAAACCGAAGGGAGTGCCGCCTTTAATCCATGTCCTGATGTATCTAATAAATAAATGGATAAATGGTCAGAATCCAGCCAATAATAATCAAAGGAGTCACCGCCTAATTGACGAGAAGGAATAAATTTAGTATCAATTCTGATTGGTTCGGTCAAGGGTTCAGGCAGGAGCGATCGCACATATTCCGCGGCTTCTGCGAGTTCAGCTTCAATGCGTTGTTTTTGAGTTTGTAGATCTTGACTCAATTGATGTAATCTCAATCCTGCCCGAACTCTAGCATAGAGTTCATTCATTTCAATGGGTTTAGAAATAAAATCATCAGCCCCCGCATCCAACCCCGTAACCCGATCAGAAACCGAACCCAAAGAAGTTAATAAAAAAAACTGTGTTGTTGATAATTCGGGGGTAGCTTTAATTTGACGACAGACCTCAATTCCCGTGAGTCTGGGCATGATCCAATCACAAATAATTAATGCTGGACATAGTTCTTTAGCCTGTTGTACGCCTTCTTCACCATTGGTAGCCACGCTGACATCATAACCCTGTTTCTTCAGCGTTCTTTTAAGAAGTTCTAAAATGGCAACATCATCATCGATAACCAGAATTTTAAACATGAGTGTTGAGGTACGTCGGTACACCAGATGAGGGTAATCAAGGCCAAGTTAAGACTTTGCTCTTTGAGTATAGTCTAATGGAAAGCTTGACTGAATTTGAGACTGAAGGAATTTATAATAATGTTCAGTTAATTCGCTGTGATGTTAGAGCAGTAATTTAAGCTGATATTAGTTTTGATCCATAGAAGGTCAGTTTAATTTCCAAGGAAGGCGTTTTAACTCCTGAATAGGTTGATTTTGCTTCAACTTCACAATTGCGGGTACTCTGTGTGCAAACAATCATTTTACTTGATTTAGCACAATTGCGGTTCCACCGAACTACAAAACTTTCTAAAAATGCAGTAAGGTATAGGAAGACTCAACGGGCGATCGCTCAGTTAAACCAGATAGGTCGTCAATCCCAGGCTGAAGTACAGGTTCAACCTAGATAACTTGGGTTTTAACTTCCGTTGTATGATCATAAAGTCCGTGGAAGTCTAATGATTCTTCATCCCTAATACTCTTGAAGATTTAGGGAGTCAGTCAAACTTATTGTGATTGAATAAGAGGGTTTAAAACCATTGCCATTACCCCAAACTACTCCACTTCAAGTTCCCTCTAGCCTAGATAGTCTAGCTAAGGTTTTGTCTTGGTTTGATCAACTGTATCAGTCCTTTATTCCTAAATCCGTTTGGCTACGCTGTCAGTTAGCTTTAGCCGAGGGATTTACCAATGCTGTTCGTCATGCTCACAAGGGATGTTCTTCCGATTTGCAAATTGATTTAGAAGTCACAATTTTAGATGAACAAGTTGAAATTCGGATCTGGGATTTAGGAAGTCCTTTTGATTTAATGAAACACATCAAGGATATTCCCATGGATATTGATCACCATTCAGGAGGAGGAAGGGGTTTAAAATTAATGCGCGATATTGCGGACTATTTAAGTTATGATCACGGTGAAGATGGACGAAATTGTCTATTAATTATTAAGCAATTTTAAACTGATAACTGATCACGGGTACAGACGCGCCCGGGCGTGCGAGATGCCGAAGGCTATTGGCACGTCTCTACTGATAACTGATAGGTTCAGGCTTCAATAATCCATGAAGAATTTGGGTGGGCGGGTTTTGATGGGGCCAGGCAAAGGCATGACGGAAGGCCGCTTGTTGACAATCTTCTAATTGTTCAAATTCTATAATATCGAGGGTTAATAAATTTTCGTATTCAAAGGGTAAACGAACATTATGTAATCCGGCGTTATCGGTACAAATTGCAATATCAACCCCGGCATCAAAACAGCGTTCAAAAACAATTTTTAATTGCTGAATATCCTTGAGAGTTCCGGTTTTGATATAAGTCGTCGGACAAACTTCTAAACATTGGTTATTTCTGGCTAATTCCGGTAATAATTCAGGATATAATAAGGGAATTTGAATTCCGTGACCAATTCGCATCAAATAGGGCAATAATTCAGGATAACAACCTTCCGGGGTTTCATATAAATGTCCGGTGGTTTTTAAGCCCAAGGATAGGGCATATTTGTATAAATTGATAAATTCATCCAACCGTTGACCATAATGATTATCCCCTCCGGCGATATCAATGGCACAAACATATTGGGGCATTTGGGCTGCTAAATCAATAATAGCTCGATTGACTTCCAAGGGAAGTCGGGTGTGCATACATAAAATTTGGCTGGTGATAATTGGAGTATTACTAAGTTGACTGGCTTTTCCGACGACTTCCACAATTTCAGCCATACAGTCAATTCTTTGGGACTGACTTAGATGTTCTGGAGTTCGTAAATAGGGGGTATAACGTAATTCTAAATAGGCTAAATTTTCAAAAGTATAAGCACCCCGCATCAACCGATAAATAAAATAGGGGAGGGTTTCAACGGTCTGCACACTTTCAACCAGGGTATGCAGTTCTAAATATTCATCTAAGGTATTGCGGGGTTTGGTATAAAAATCTTCAAACCGTTCATATTCTGCAAAACCTTGGGTGAACTGAGGGTTATGACGTTGGAAATACCGCCACAGAATACGCGGTACAACTGAACCCCCTAAATGGCGATGTAACTCGGCGTGTAACGGCATAATAGTGGCTCTTAAAATTAAGGTTAACACCGGGACTATCGCAGATCAGTTTGAATGTTTCTTGGCTAACAATATAAACCGATCCTGATATTGACTAACAACGATAGCACAGACATAAAAAAATATGGGGTCAAAGCTAGTATTTTTATGAAGATTATTGTTTTTTAGGATAATCAACCAAAACCTATTTTTTTTGTTATAATAAAACGTTGGATAAAAATGTAGCGAGTCTTCTAAACAGGTTGTAATCCTTTGAGAATTTAAACCATCTATAGCACTCCTAAATAGGTTGTAATATTTTAATACTGACATGAAACAGCCAGAAGTATTACTCCTATTACCCATTACCCATTAAGCTGTTGTGCATTTAAACTGCATATTTTAGAGGCTGAAACCCCTTACTGGCTTGGATAGCCTCGAAAATT
>NZ_LR735032.1 GCF_900009265.2 Planktothrix paucivesiculata PCC 9631
CAGGGCTGTTTCAAAGTCAGGTGAAAAAGAGTAAAGAAAGAGCGATCGCCACCTGATAAAATGGAGAGCGATCGCCATTTTTTTCTAAAATAAAGATGCTAACAAGTTTAATAGAAAATTTAAAAGAAGTCAAGGATTTCCGAAAAAGTCAGGGAAAAAGGTATAGTTTATGGGAAGTGCTATTAGTAGTAGTTTTAGGGGTGATGTCAGGGCATCAAGGATATCGAGAGATGGAATATTTTGTCAAAGCCAACGAAGTTATCCTGAAAAGAACATTCAATATCTATAGCCAAGGAATGCCATCTTATTCAACAAGAAGGAGAGTGATGAGAGGAGTAGACGAGAAGGATTTAAGCAAAATAGTAAAAGAATGGTCAAGAGAGAATTCTCCTAAATTAAAGGGAATAGAGGGATTAGCAATAGATGGAAAAAGTTTAAGAAGTACGGTAAAAGACCCAGGAAATCAGCAGCAAAACATGGTAATAATGGTATCTCTATTTAGTCAAGAAACCGGATTAGTATTAGCGACGGAAAAGTTCGAGAGTAAAACCGGGTCAGAACAAGCTGTAGCCCAATGTATAATAGGAGAATGTGGTCTAAAAGGAAAGTTAATAACTGCGGATGCGTTACATTGTAATGTCACCACAGCCCGAAAGATTATCGAGAGTGAAAACGATTATTTAATTGCGGTTAAGAAGAATCAAATCAAACTGTATAATCAAATTGAAAAAATCACAAAGACGACGAAAGCTGAAAGTATAGATACTCAAAAAGAGCGGGGTCATGGACGAGAAACAACTCGTCGGGTATCAGTGTTTAAAAAATCAATAAAATTTGAAAGCCCTTGGGAACATATTGAAAGTATAATTCAGGTAGAACGGTGGGGATATAGAGGAAAAAAGCCTTATAAAGAAACGGTTTATTATATAAGTAGTATCTGGGAAAAGGCAGATTTTTTTGCCCAAAAGATTAAAGGGCATTGGGGGATTGAGAATCAAGTTCATTGGGTAAAAGATGTGTTATTTAAAGAGGATAGTATGAAAATTCATCAAGTACAAGCGGCGACTAATTGGGCACTGCTCAACACCCTAGGATTGAATATTTTCAGAGGTTTAGGATTTTGGTCAATAACAGAGGGAAGAAGGTGGTTAGGAAATCATTGGGAGAAATTAGTGGCTATCTCTTAATCCGATAGTTAAAAATTAAAAAATAGAGCAATTAATTTAGGAAAAATAGATAAAAATCGGGAATGTAAGTCTTACTCCATAGGGAATAAGAATATTTATGTTGCTTAGATGATATCTCCTATAATTAATATTAATATAGCAATTATATGAAAT
>NZ_LR735033.1 GCF_900009265.2 Planktothrix paucivesiculata PCC 9631
GTGAAGGTGTTATCACCACTAAAGACGGTTCCGTCACCGACTTGGAAGTTGAAGTTGGCGTAGTTCGTGCCGTTTTCGTTGGGGTCGGGTTGAAATTGCAGTTGAGCGATATTGGCGATGGGGATGTCTAGTCCCCCTACGGGTAAGCTGGTGACGGGGCTACCGTTGTAGAACAGTTGACCGTTAGCAGGAAGTTGGGTAATTTTGACCGTTTGTAGGGTGTCTCCATCGATATCGTTGAAGGGGAAGTCACTGCTACTGAAGGTGTAGGGGACGCTGGGGTCTTCTGGGATGGTGGTGGCGTTGGGGCCGCTGGTGGGGGGGTCGTTAACTGGAGTGACGTTGATGGTGAAGGTGTTATCACCACTAAAGACGGTTCCGTCACCGACTTGGAAGTTGAAGTTGGCGTAGTTCGTGCCGTT
>NZ_LR735096.1 GCF_900009265.2 Planktothrix paucivesiculata PCC 9631
GTTGACCCTCAAGCATTAGTCGCTCCCCGTGCTGCTTCTAACAAATCCGATAAAGATTGCACTGCTGGCTGATCAACCTGTGGAGACCATACCACCGCCTCAGTCGCTTTTAATTGACTTATAAGCTCTTCCCCTTGCCGTTGCAATAAGGCCTCAATTCTTTGCCAATCTTGGTAATTAATAATCACCGCCACAGGGTTAAAATCCTCATCTGTAACAATTTGCTTTTTTATAGCTGGCATTTTAGTTAGCTCCTAAA
>NZ_LR735030.1 GCF_900009265.2 Planktothrix paucivesiculata PCC 9631
ATCCCACAAATATTGTTACACCAGAAATTTCTAATTATACCCCCCTCCAAAAACAATCAGATTCCACAATTAATTCCACAGAAAGTAGTGATTCCATGGATATTGCTACACCAGAAATTTCTAATTATACCCCCCTCCAAAAACAATCGGATTCCACAATTAATCCCCCAGACAGTAGTGATTCCACAAATATTGCTACACCGAAAATTTCTAATTATACCCCTCTCCAAAAACAATCGGATTCCACAATTAATCCCCCAGACAGTAGTGATTCCACGGATATTGTTACACCAGAAGTTTCTAATTATTCCCCTCTCCAAAAACAATCAGATTCTACCGTTGACAACATTCCCAAAACCGAATCCACATCAACA
>NZ_LR735097.1 GCF_900009265.2 Planktothrix paucivesiculata PCC 9631
TTAGCAGGTAGTGATGTAACCTGGACTTACACAGTTACTAATCCTGGTAACGTTCCATTGTCTAACGTATCATTAACAGATGACCAACAAGGTCAAATCACTAATTTAACTGATGGTGATGATGGTAATCAAATATTAGATCCCGGTGAAACATGGGTTTATACAGCAACAGGAATTGCTGGTATTGGTGACTACAGTAATACGGGTACAGTCGCAGGTGACTACAACGGAACACCTGTAACCGCTCAAGACCCCAGTAATTACTTTGGAGCTAATCCTCAAATTCAGATTAATAAAGTCACCAATGGAGTTGACAATTTACAAGTGTTAGCAGGTAGTGATGTAACCTGGACTTACACAGTTACTAATCCTGGTAACGTTCCATTGTCTAACGTATCATT
>NZ_LR735031.1 GCF_900009265.2 Planktothrix paucivesiculata PCC 9631
CCCCTACATAAGCTTTATCCCCTCTGTATTTTTGATTATTCCCCAATTCCTCCCTTCTTTCTCTCCACAATTTTAGATCGCTTGTTGCTCCGGTATAACCCACAGCTACATCCACTATTTCTTTCCCGTTTGGCATGACAATGACTTGATTTTTAAAGGTATGTGTTTTTTTCTTTCCTGAGTAATATTTTTTTTGCTCTTCATTGTCTGTTGGTCTTTGCATGGGCTGTTCATAGCTATCTACTACTAACTCAAATTCCAGCAGAATTTTTTCTACCCACTCCCAATCACTCTCGTTTTTTTT
>NZ_LR735084.1 GCF_900009265.2 Planktothrix paucivesiculata PCC 9631
TTTTTAAAGAGGATTTAGGCAATAATATCAGTTTAGAAATGGTATCCATTCCTGGGGGAAATTTTATGATGGGTTCAGCCCAAAATGAAGCCCATGCTGGACGCAACGAAGATCCCCAACATCAGGTTAATATTGCTGCATTTTCTATGGCAAAATATCCCATTACCCAAGCCCAATGGCAAGCTATTATGGGAAATAATCCTTCTAATTTTAAAGGCGCAAACCGACCCGTTCAGAATGTAAATTGGTACAGCGCGCAGGAATTCTGTCAGCGACTTTCCCAAAAAACAGGCAAAACCTATCGTTTACCCAGTGAAGCGGAATGGGAATACGCCTGTCGCGCTCAAACTACAAGTCCTTTCCATTTTGGCGAAACCATTACAGCCGATTTAGCGAACTATAACACAATAAGTAGTTCTTACCCCTATGAGCCAAAAGGAACCTATCGTCAACAAACCACAGATGTCGGTAGTTTCCCTCCAAATGCCTTTGGATTATACGATATGCACGGCAACGTTTGGGAATGGTGCGATGACCCTTGGCATAAAGATTATGAGGGTGCGCCGACAGATGGCAGTGTTTGGGAGTCAGGCGGAAATATTGAGGTGGTGAAACGCGGGGGTTCGTGGCACGACGGGCCCAGGCGTTGCCACAGTGCCAGTCGTTACATTGATCAGCCGACCCATGGGAGCACGAACGTCGGATTTCGGGTTGTTTCCTCATCAAATCAAAATAACCTAGGTCAGGAGGAAGAAACAAAACGTCAGCAAAAGGAATTTGAGTTTCATCTAATTACCGTTGACTCCGTAGGAGATGAAATCAAACGTGAGCGCTGTCGGGCTGAATTTTTTAAAGAGGATTTAGGCAATAATATCAGTTTAGAAATGGTATCCATTCCTGGGGGAAATTTTATGATGGGT
>NZ_LR735085.1 GCF_900009265.2 Planktothrix paucivesiculata PCC 9631
TGGGTAATGGGTAATGGGTAATGGGTAATGGGTAATACTTCGACTTCGCTCAGTAACAGGGTAATGGGTAATAGACTGACAACTGGTACGGGCGGGTTCTTTTAGATCTTTGTTAATCACTTAAATCTTAATGAACCCGCCCCTACAACTGATAACTGATTAAGTTGCCTCGGAATTTCCTCCTGCAAATTGAATCGGACTACCAGGTTGACCAATATTGGTATCAAATTTAAAGTCGGTGATTCCATCAAGAATTGCAATCAATTCTGTCTGTTCTCCAGTTAATAAATAGATCGCTGTTCCTTGAGGTAAATTTTCCGGGGCGGCGGCGGGTAAATAATTACCAGGGCCTAAAAGAATCACATCTTCGGTGGGATTAAAATTAAGAATTAGGGCATAATCCACAAATCCAATAATACTTCCTGCCCCATTAACATAATAGGTTTGAGTTCCGTCTCCCAAAACAAAAGTATCATTCCCCACTCCTCCGCTTAACGTATCAATTTCCACAAATCCCGCCGGTTGAGAATTGGGGTCAACACCAATCAGGAAATCATTTCCCTTATCACCACTGACGAAATCATTGCCAGCGCCACCAATCAGGGTATCATCCCCTTGACCTCCATAAAGGCTATCATCACCTTTACCACCATTGACCTGATCATTTTGCTTATCCCCCCGCAGAAAATCATTCCCCAGACCTCCCCCAAGGGAATCTTCGCCTTGACCGCCCTGGAGAAAATCATCATCCTCTGCGCCCCCTATGGTGTCATTATCTTCTCCGCCATAAAGGGTATCGCTGCGAAGTCCGCCGTCAATACTGTCATCACCCGTGTCCCCGAAAATTAGATCCCGACCATCCTCACCTAAGAGGGTGTCGTTGTTAATTCCCCCATAGAAGGTATCGTTATCCGCCCCTCCATTGAGCAAATCATCCCCTTTATTCCCTTGTAGCAGGTCGTTTCCCCCTTCTCCAATCAGGGTATCGTTGTTTTGACCGCCATAGAGAATATCATTACCCCCATTCCCGTTCAGGGAATCATCTCCGGTAAATCCTGAAATCAGGTCATCCCCGCCTAAACCAGCGACTAAATCTTGTCTCTCAGTTCCCAATAAGGTATCGTTTCCCTCGCTTCCCTGCACCAGAGATGTTGTGATTGGGGTGGGGGT
>NZ_LR735080.1 GCF_900009265.2 Planktothrix paucivesiculata PCC 9631
ATTTTCACCCCCAAACTGATAGTTTACAAGATAGTGGCTATCAAGGGATTAAGGATTATCACTTGAATAGCTATATACCTAAAAAGAAACCCAAAAATGGCAATATTTCCGTCTTAGAAAAAGACTATAATCAAGCTTTAGCTCATCAACGAATTGTGATTGAACACGTTAATCAGAGCCTCAAAATTTTCAGGATCTTATCGAGTCGTTATCGAAATCGTCGTCGCCGTTATGGTCTTCGTTGTAATT
>NZ_LR735081.1 GCF_900009265.2 Planktothrix paucivesiculata PCC 9631
CCTAACAGGAAGTGTAAGCTACGGCTGTTGTTGAAGCTGGCATATTGGAAGATTAAACGACCAAAGTAACCGTGGGCTGCAACGATGTTGTAGGTTTCTTCTTCTTGACCGAATTTGTAACCGTAGTTTTGTGACTCGGTTTCGGTGGTTTCACGCACCAAGGAAGAGGTAACTAAAGAACCGTGCATGGCGGAGAACAAGCTACCACCAAAGACTCCAGCAACTCCCAACATATGGAAGGGGTGCATCAAGATGTTGTGTTCGGCTTGGAACACTAACATGAAGTTGAAGGTTCCAGAGATGCCCAGGGGCATACCATCAGAGAATGAACCTTGACCGATGGGGTAGATCAGGAACACGGCGGCTGCTGCTGCAACGGGTGCAGAGTAGGCGACGCAGATCCAAGGACGCATACCTAAGCGGTAGGACAATTCCCATTCCCGACCCATGTAGCACAGGATGCCGATCAGGAAGTGAAAAATCACCAACTGGTAAGGGCCACCGTTGTACAGCCACTCATCTAAGGAAGCTGCTTCCCAGATGGGGTAGAAGTGTAAACCAATGGCGTTAGAGGAAGGAACAACTGCACCAGAGATGATGTTGTTTCCGTATAACAGTGAACCAGCAACGGGTTCGCGGATACCATCGATGTCTACGGGGGGAGCCGCGATGAAGGCGACGATGTAGCAGATGGTGGCGGTTAATAAGGTGGGGATCATCAGAACACCGAACCAACCGATATAAATGCGGTTGTTGGTGGATGTCACCCAGTTACAAAACCGTTCCCAGATAGAGGCGCTTTCGCGCTGCTGAATCGTGGTTGTCATTTTGGTTATGATTGCTATGTATTTGTCGAGGTACGTTTGGTATCTATGTCTACTAGATTAACGGCTTTGTTACGGTTTGTAAAGTCTTTTAACATCAGGGTTTTGGAT
>NZ_LR735082.1 GCF_900009265.2 Planktothrix paucivesiculata PCC 9631
GGGGAATAATTAGGAATTTCTGGGTTAGCAATATTTGTGGAATCACTACTGTCTGGGGGATTAATTGTGGAATCCGATTGTTTTTGGAGAGGGGTATAATTAGAAATTTCCGGGTTAACAATATCTGTAGAATCACTACTTTCCGTGGGATTAATTGTGGAATCCGGTTGTTTTTGGAGAGGGGAATAATTAGGAATTTCTGGTGTAATAATATCTGTGGGATTAATTGTAGAATCCGGTTGTTTTTGGAGGGGGGTATAATTAGGAATTTCTGGGTTAATAATATCTGTGGGATTAATTGTAGAATTCGGTTGTTTTTGGAGAGGGGAATAATTAGAAATTTCTGGGTTAATAATATCTGTGGGGTTAATTGTTGATGTGGATTCGGTTTTGGGAATGTTGT
>NZ_LR735083.1 GCF_900009265.2 Planktothrix paucivesiculata PCC 9631
ATATCCCTCTTCTGTCACTCTCCGGTTTTTCCTATGATTAGTAATTTCCAAAGCCACGTTATAGTCAACTATCTGGGATAGGGCGATCGCATTTTAGCCAATTTCGCACTCTCAGGAACTGCTACTCGGAAAAAATAGCGTGATCACTTACTGTGTCTACGCTCTAGGACTCAAAAATGCAAGATTTTTCGGAGAGTGACAGAAGAGGGATA
>NZ_LR735025.1 GCF_900009265.2 Planktothrix paucivesiculata PCC 9631
CTATCAATAGTAGGGGTAATTCATGAATTACCCCTACATCTAGGGTTACATCCCCAAATTTGCGTAAGTCCTGTTTAAATTTGTTATATTGACTTAAAATAAAAGATCTGTACAGTCTGGGGAATAGGTCATCCCTGAACCCTTCGGGGGCTATTTATCTCTGACTGAGGGAAATCAGAATCTCAAAAACACAGGTAAGTAATTTTACGGATGCTCCATTTAACTCGGTAGCAAAACTACTATGAGTTTTGTCTATCCTCGGATGACAACCGCGAATTTTAGTAGCTCGATAAATTACAGATTTAGAAAATTATGATAAATTGCTTGCAGTACACCTATGAAAACTGAATGTGGTTAAAAATGTAACAAATGAAGGATATATATAGTAATGCACTTAAACAAACCCTCTATTTCAGAATTTCCTAACTCATCATTGGTTGCTCTGTCTCAGGGAAAAAAATCAGAACAGCCCAACCTCTCTGACGCGATGGGAAAAAAATATGACCGAGAACTATCATGGAAAATCGCTTCTAATTTATGGGTTAGCTTTAAATATGCTTGGACAGGAATTAGTTATGCTTTTAGAACCCAAAGAAACTTTCGGATTCATACTATCATAGGAACCCTAGCAATTGGCTTGGGTCTTTTTTTGCAGTTAACCCGGGTGGAAATTGCCATTATTGGCCTGACCATTGGTGCGGTTATTACTATGGAATTATTGAATACAGCCATAGAATCGGTGGTTGACTTAACCGTCGGTCAGTCTTATCATGATTTAGCCAAAATTTCTAAGGATTGTGCGGCGGCGGCGGTTTTAATCTCCGCTTTAGTGGCATTATTTGTAGCGGTAATCTTACTTTTCCCCCCGCTATTCATCTGGATTCAAGTTATAGTTTCAGGAGTTTAACCATTGATTATTGTTATTGATAATTACGATAGTTTTACATACAATATTGTTCAGTATTTAGGCGAACTAGGGCAAGAATTACCGATTGCGGCTGAAGTTCAGGTATTTAGAAATGATCAGATTTCCCTAGAACAAATCCGTCAGATGAAACCCGATGCAGTAGTTATTTCTCCGGGGCCAGGTCGTCCCGAAGATGCCGGAATTTCCCTAGAATTAATTCGAGAATTGGGGCCGACTTTACCCATTTTGGGCGTATGTTTAGGTCATCAAAGTATCGGTCAAGTATTTGGGGGTAATATTATTTCTGCACCCGAACTAATGCACGGAAAAACTTCTCCTATCCATCATACAGGTGTTGGTGTGTTTGAAAATTTAGAGAATCCCTTAACCGCAACTCGCTATCATAGCTTAGTAATTGAACGAGAAACCTGTCCCGATGTTTTAGAAATTACCGGATGGGTAGAAGATGGGACAATTATGGGGGTTCGTCATCGGGACTATCCCCACATTCAAGGCGTACAATTTCACCCAGAAAGCGTTTTGACCCAGAATGGAAAACAACTTCTAAGAAACTTCCTAGAACGAATATAATTGTCATTTAATCTATTGATAGGTCAACCTAAATAATATGAAACGGCGAAAATTAATTCAATTAACAACTACAACACTATTAACCACCTTAGCAACTGGGTTAACGTCTCAATGGCAAAGTTCTTCCGCACAATCTACTTCTGAAAATACCTTAACTGTAAAATCGTTAGGACATACTTCTTTTTTATTTACCGGAGGAGGATTAAGAATTTTAGTTAATCCTTTTCGCCCAATTGGATGTACCGCAGGTTATCGCAGTCCCCAAGAAGTTCAAAGCGATTTAATCTTAATTAGTAGCCGTCTTTTAGATGAGGGCGTGACCGAAGGATTTACAGGAAATCCAGCTTTATTATATGAACCTGGGGTTTATCAATTTAATGGGAATCAAATTCAAGGAATTCGCACAATTAAAGACAGATTTAATGGCCGACAATTTGGCGTAAATGTAGCTTGGTTGTGGAAACAAGCGGGAATTAAAATTTTACATTTAGGTGGATTAGCTGGGCCATTGGGAATGGAAGAACGCATTTTAATCGGTCGTCCTGATTTAATGTTGATTCCGGTGGGAGGAGGAACAAAATCCTATAATCCAGAAGAAGCTAGAAAAACCATTGAATTTCTCAATCCTAAAATAGTTATCCCCACCCATTATCGCACCTTGGCGGCCGATGTAACGGCCTGTGATCTTGAATCCGTTGATAATTTTTTATCTGTAATGGCCGGAACATCAATACAAAGGAAGGAAACCGATACACTGACATTAACAGCAGATAATTTACCGAAACAAGGGCCGATAATTAACGTCTTAAATTATAACTTTGATGTTACTCCTAAAAGTTAACTGAAAGTTGCCTTAATAATTTTGACTGTCTATACCCTTTTAAAAAGGAAAAAAATAGATTCTTATTCCTTTTGATATAGGGAAAAATAGACAGTTAAGGTTACTATCCCTATTGATGTTTTGTAACTATTATGACCACTCAAAATTACTCGCAAAAATTAATCGCTGGGTTTGTAGGTGTTGTTGGGTTGACGCTATTCGGGATTTTACCTGTTCAAGCTCAACTGCATAATTACACCTTAACAAACTCAACCAAAATTACTCAAATTCCGACTACAACTTCCCTGGATATTGTTGATACTATTGTTAGCGCGGGTGAGTTTACAATTCTAACCCAAGCATTACAAGCGGCGGACTTAGTAGATACGATTAAAGGGGACGGGCCATTTACCCTATTTGCACCCACTGATAAAGCCTTTTCCGAACTTCCCACAGGAGTTTTAGAAAACTTACTCAAACCGGAAAATAAAGAACAATTAGTTAAAATTTTGACCTATCATGTGGTCGCCGGAAAAGTATTATCAACTGACCTGAAATCTGGAGAAATTAAAACCGTAGAAGGAGATACGGTTGAAATTCAAGTAGGTTCATCGGTAAAAGTTGATAACGCAACGGTAATTAAAGCCGATGTTCCTGCTAGAAATGGTGTGATTCATGTGATTGATACCGTGATTTTACCTGAATAATTTCAATAATTCACAGATGATAAAACCATGAAAACGTTAACACAAAATCAAACCCAAGGCAAAAGTTTAAGAATTATCAGTCTTTTGGGTTTATTGACATTAGGAACTATTTCCCCCGGAGTCGCCGCAGAAGTTCAAATGTCTGCTAATTCCGAACTAATTTGTCGCCAACCTAGCCAAGATTTAGCTCAAATTCCTATTTCTCCGAAAGTAATTCAAGGTGTGGTCGGAGATTTAGCCACGGTTATTTTATCCGATGGGCGCTTTAAAATCCTAGGGATGATTTTACAATCGATTGGATTATTAGATGCTTTAAAAAAAGGAGAATTTACCATTTTTGCGCCCACAGATGAAGCTTTAGCCAAGTTACCGCAACAAATTTTAGATGCTATTCTAAAATCGCAAAACCTCAACCGATTTACGGAATTATTAGAATATCATGTAATTCCGGGTAAAGTCACAACAACGGAGTTAAAATCAGGGAAAATCAAAACTTTGGAAGGAGATTCTGTTACTATTAAGACAAAGCAAAATCAAATTAAGGTAGGAAATGCCACGATAATTGATTCTGATATTCCGGCAAGTAATGGGGTAATTCATGTCATTGACCAAATATTAATTCTACCTCAATAAGTTAAAATAGTTATCAGTTGTAGGGGCGGGTTAGCCTTCACCTTCGATATGTACAATAAATCTACCTAAACCCGTCCCGAATTAACCTTGGATATGTACAATAAATCTACCTAAACCCGTAGAATTAATTATCAATTGAATATTAATGGTGGGGTGGGGCGGGTTTTTCAAGCTGATATGTGGGAAATACAAATCAATACAGAACCCACCCCTACAAATGATAAACTGATGACATATTGAGGCGGAGTGGGACGGGTTTTTCAAGATTATCTGCGGGAAACAGAAATCAATACAGAACCCGCCCCTACAAATCCTTCTATCTACTAAATAACCAAATTTATATTTATGAAATTAAGCCTTTGCATGATTGTTAAGAATGAACAAGAAACTTTAGCAAAATGTTTAAACAGTGTTAAAGGAATTGTTGATGAAATTATTATTGTTGATACGGGGTCAACGGATAAAACCCCAAAAATTGCTCAACAATTTGGGGCCAAAGTTCATTCCTTTAATTGGTGTGATGACTTTGCCAAAGCCAGAAACGCGGCGCTAAGTTATGCCACCGGACAGTGGATTTTAGTATTAGATGCCGATGAAGTTTTAGCCCCTGGAATTGGGGCGCAACTGCATCAAATTATGGAAAATCGTAATTTAATTGTAGTTAACTTAATTAGACAGGAAATTGGCGCCAGTCAGTCCCCTTATTCCTTAGTTTCTCGACTGTTTAGAAATCATCCGCAAATCTGTTTTTCCCGTCCCTATCATGCCATGGTAGATGATAGCGTAACCGAATTAATTCGCCAAAAACCGCAATGGCAAATCGGAACATTACCCCAAGTTGCTATTTTACATGATGGATACCAAGCCGAAGCGATCGCCAAACGGAATAAATGGCAACTGGCAAAAACAGCCATGGAGCGTTACTTAGCAGAACATCCAACGGACGCCTATGCTGCGAGTAAATTGGGGGCTTTATACGTTGAAATAGGCGACTTAGAGCGCGGAATTGAACTCTTGAAATTAGGATTATCTCAAGAGAGTAATGGAGAAGATGGGGTTTTATATGAACTCCATTATCATTTGGGAATAGCCTATAGTAAACAAGGACAATTTACCCAAGCCAAACAGCATTATCAAACCGCCGTTGATATTAATATTATACCACAATTAAAGCTAGGAGCCTATAATAATTTAGGCAATATTTTCAAACAAGAAGGGGAACTAGAATCAGCAAAAATTGCCTATCAAACCGCCATAGAAATTGATCCAAGTCTAGCGATCGCCTATTATAATTTAGGCATGACCTTGAGGGCAATGGGAGCCTATCGGGAAGCGATCGCCGCCTATCAAAAAGCCCTAGAATTCAATCCCAATTCAGCCGAAACCTTCCAAAATTTAGGAGTTCTATTACTACAAATTGGGCAACTCAACGATAGCTCAATGATGTTTAAAGCCGCCATAGAATTACACGAACAAAATAACTCCCCAGAAGCCCAACGTTTGCGTCAGGAACTCGGGGAAATGGGTTTTCGAGTTTGAGAGATCCTAGAGAAATTCCAAAACATTTTTCCAAACTTTTCCATAATCAGCTATCATGCAGCAAAAGCTTGTCCTGAGCCATGTCCTGAGCCATGTCGAAGGATTGTCGAACGGATTAGATCATTTTTCTAGGAGTTAGGTAATATGGTTAATGCAGAACGGATTCCCGTCGGTATTGTGGGGGCGTCGGGCTACGGTGGTGTGCAGTTGGTGCGTTTGTTACAGGATCATCCCCTGGTCAGAATTGCTTATTTAGGCGGGGATAGTAGCGCCGGAAAACCCTTTTGTAGTCTCTATCCCCATTTGAATGAATCTGTGGATTTAGTGATCGAACCTATTGATATTGATAAAATAGCCTCTAAATGTCAAATTGTTTTTCTATCCTTACCTAATAATTTAGCCTATACCATGGCGCCACAATTAATAGAAAAAGGATGTAAAGTATTAGATTTATCGGCGGATTATCGATTTTCTAATTTAGACATTTATAAAAAATGGTATGGGGGAGAACGCACGGATCAAGCGATCGCCGCAACGGCCGTTTATGGCTTACCTGAATTGTATCGCGATCGCCTATCTACAGCCCAATTAGTTGGTTGTGCGGGGTGTTATGTAACAGCAAGTTTATTAGCTATTTCTCCTCTATTAAAACAGGGATTAGTTGATCCCCATACCACAATTATTGACGCTAAATCAGGCACTTCTGGCGGAGGAAGACAGGCTAAAGTTAATATGTTATTAGCCGAAGCTGATAGTTCAATCGGGGCTTATAGTGTCGGTGGTCATCATCGTCATACCCCAGAAATTGAACAGGTTTGTAGTGACTTAGCCGGACATGATATTTTAGTTCAATTCACTCCCCATTTAATGCCCATGGTCAGGGGAATTTTAGCCACGGTTTATGCAACTTTACGAGATCCAGGGTTAGTTAGAGAGGATTTAATTACCATTTATAAAGCCTTTTATCGCAATTCTCCCCTGGTTAAAATATTACCTGGTGGCACTTATCCCCAAACAAAATGGGCTTGTGGAACTAACCTTTGTTACTTAGGAATTGAAGTTGATCAACGTACCGGACGAGTGATCGTTATGTCGGCTATTGATAACTTAATTAAAGGTCAAGCCGGACAGGGAGTGCAGTGTATGAATATTATGATGGGTTGGGAAGAAACCTTGGGTTTACCCCAATTGTGTTTCTATCCTTAAGTCATACGTTGTTGGGCTTTAGCACAAAGATTGGAGGGCTAAAGCCCAACAACGGGATTATTTTTTCGGTTTCAACTGTTTTTCCAAGGGACGATCAATAAAGGCTCCATAATCTCCAAAACCAGCATTATTAATCAGTAAATCAATCGTTAATCCTTGTTGTTAGATAGCTCTTGTCAATAATTGTAACGCACTCTTAATATTCCGTCGCTGTTGAGATTGTTTTTATGATAACATAGCAATTATAAATTCAGTTGTAATATTTTCATTGACAATTCAGGTAGTCTAACTCATTTGGAATATAAAAAAATCCCTACTGAGCAAAACTATTATTTCTGCTTGAGTTAGTGTTTTGGGCGGTAATGTGGCGAATGCGATCGCCTTTTTTTTAGACTATTTCAATATTGATACTAATATATTTTTGGGATTAACTATTGCTTCGGTTATTCTGATTGGGTTTCTCAGCAGTCAATCAACTAACTCATTTTCTCCTGCCGAAACAAATAGTCCACATTGGTTAGTGGGTTTCGTGCCGATAATCGGTAGTGTAGTCTTATTTTGCTTACTAAAAAGTAGTCTTTTACCTACAAATTTAATTCAATATGTTGGTTTGGCTTTTTTATTCCTATTTGTTGCAGGAACTATTTTACCCGTATTGATAGTATGTCTTGATGTTTGGCGGGGTAATAAATCGCCTGCACCAGTAAACGGGGGGAAAGACTCGCGCCAAGTTTTGCTAAACGTGATGAAAACGGAAGTAGCGAAACGTTTGCAAGATAATCTCCATTATCAGACTAAGATTGATTTGTTAACAGAAGATCAACCCGAATTAGTTAATCGACCTCAAAATTTAAAACCCTTAAAACCTAAGAATAAACCAAAATGGAATATATTATCATTGTTTGGAAAAACTCAAACTGAAGTACCAGAAACAGAAAAAGTTATTAATATTTTTAACCGCTCTGACATTGCTGGCAGACTGTTAATTTTAGGCGATCCGGGTTCGGGCAAAACGACTACTTTATTAGAATTAGCTAAGGATTTGCTGGCAAAGACACAAGAACCTAATAATCAAATTATTCCCTTTATCTTTGAACTTTCTAGCTGGAAAGATGATAAATTATCGATTGCTGATTGGTTGGCGGCTGACTTAAACTCTCGGTTCAAGATTCCTGAAAGCGAGACTAAAAATTGGATTAAAACAGGTCAGTTATTGCCGTTGTTAGATGGTTTAGATGAATTGGGTTTAACGCAGCAAACTCAGTGTATCACTAAGATAGATCAATGTTTACAAGAACATCCAGATTTGCAAGTTGCGGTTTGTTGTCGAGTGCAAGAATATCAAACGGGTGAGGTAAATTTTGAGAAGTTACGCTGGGCGATTAGCATTCAGCCTTTGACCGATGCACAGATTAAAAATTACCTACAAGAACTGAATCGGGCTGATTTATGGCAATCAATTCAAACTGACCCCGAAGGTTTACTGAAATTAGCGAAAATTCCTTTATTGCTGCATTTAATTCCGGTGGCTTATCCAGAGGGATATTTGCAGCCGAATTTAGGGAGACAACGCCACAATCAACAATATTTAGAAGATAGTCGCAATCAATTATTAGCAGCCTATATTGATCGACAATTAGAAAAAAACCACAGTCGCTATTCTGCTAAAGATACCAAACGGTGGTTACAGTGGTTAGCGCGACAATTGAGAGAACGGAATCAAGCGGAATTCTTGTTGGAAAAAATGCAGCCTGATTTACTCGGATCGTCTAAATATAAATTAATTTATCGGCTGATGGTTGGGCTGATTTTGGGGCTGATTTTGGGGCTGAAGGTTGGGCTGATTTTCGGCTTGATTTTTAGCCTGATTTTGGGGCTGAAGGTTGGGCTAATGGTTGGGCTGATTTTCGGCCTGATTTCCGGGCTGAGTAATAGTGAAATAGAACCCGCAGAAACTAACAACACTATAGCTTGGAGTCTTCCTTTAATCAGTGGCTTTGGTCTGGCGCTAGTTTTCAGTATTTTTTTGGGTGGTGACATGGCTGTCATTGAACACTACACTTTGCGATTTGTCTTGTGGTGTAGTGGAGCTACTCCTCTCAACTACGTTGACTTTCTCAGCTACGCCGCCGAACGTCCCCTCATCCAACAAGTGGGAGGGCGGTATCGCTTCATTCACGACTTACTGCGCGAGTATTTAGCAGGGGTGCAACCTTGGCGATGTACCTGTACTCTCACAGGTCATGCTGATATTGTATGGGACGTTGCCCTCAGTCCCGATGGCAAAACTATCGCCAGCGCCAGCAATGACAACACCGTGAAACTGTGGCGTTTATCTGCGTAAGGGCTATTGTTTTTAGTCAAGATGGGAAGTTTATTATCAGTGGTAGTGAGGATAATACGATTAAAATTTGGCAGCAAGTTCCTCTCCCCAGTCAAACTAGAGCAATTTAAACAATCCAACATTCGCTCAAAATAAATCGTTGTTGGGCTTTAGCACAAAGATTGGAGGGCTAAAGCCCAACAACGGGATTATTTCTTAGGTTTAAACTGTTTTTCCACTAAACTAACAATAGTATCTCTAGGGAAAAATCGAGGTAAATTCACAATAAATTGATTAGTGAATCCTCCCGTTACTAAAGTTGAAAAGTCTTTTTCTAAGGCTTTTAATGTGTCTTGAACAACTTCCTCCGCCGTGGCATAATTTTGTCCAACGCCGGAAAGGGTTTTAGGAAATTCTGCCGCGACAAAAAAGTTAGATTCCGTAGGGCCAGGACAGACCACTAAAAGTCTCACGCCAGAGTCTTTATTTTCCGCCCATAATGCTTCAGTAAAATTCAAAACAAAGGCTTTTGTTCCCGCATAAACTGAACAATAGGGTAAGGGTTGATAACCTGCAATTGAAGCCACATTAACGATCGCACCTGAACGCCGTTTTTTCATATCATTTAAGAATAAATGAGTCAGTTCAACTAATGCCGTAATATTTAACTGAATCATTTCCACTTGTTTAGTTAAGGGACGATCGGCAAAGGTTCCATAATCTCCAAATCCCGCATTATTAATCAGTAAATCAATGGTTAATCCCTGTTGGGAAATACTATCAAAAACCGATTGTGTGGCCCCTGGTTGTGTCAAATCTTGAGGAATTATGTATGCTTTAATATTATATTGCGATCGCAATTGTTCAGCAAGTTGTTCTAATTTATCTTGAGAACGAGCTACTAAAACCACATCCATTTTCCGAGATGCTAATTCCTTGGCAAACGCCGCCCCAATACCAACAGACGCTCCTGTAATTAACGCAGTTTTCATTAATTTTCTATCCTAGAATCACTTTCTAGTCAATTATTGTAACGCATTCTTAATATTTTGTTGCTATTGAGACTGTTTTGATGATAAAATACCAATTATAAGTTCAGTTTTAATACTCTCAAATATTGGTTGATGCAAACCTGCTTTTATGCTCAGAACTGTGAAAATCGATAAATTCCGTGGGTTTCCATCTTTCGAGCTTCAAAACCTTGGTAGATTGAACCTATTAGTTGGTACTAATAACAGCGGCAAAACATCTATACTTGAAGCAATTCAACTTCTATGTTCACGCAGTAATCTTGAACCCCTGATCGAAACCATGAGAAAGCGGGGTGAATATTTTGTTGCCGAAGATATAAGGAGACCCCGACGAGAGCTTGATATACGTCACCTTTTCTATAATCATGAGATTGAGCCAGGTAGTCAGTTTTCAGTGTCAGGAGTGAATGCTAACATATCAGAAAGTTTTACTGCATCAATAAAACTTCAAATTCCGAGACGCGATGGTTTGCATACCGATGCTGCCGACCAGCTAACAATTTTTGAAAATGAAGATTTTGATGGTAGGCTAGATGATCGCGTACTAGAATTTACTATCAAATGGATGTATGGAGAAAATGAGGAAATTTGGGATCGCCCATTATCTATAAATGGGGGATTAGATGATGAATACATACGTCGTTTTAGAGCTATAGGTATTGCCAAAAAAAATCAAATAAAAACGCAATTTATTAACTCATCTGCATTAACAGCCCAAAAAATGATTGAGTTGTTTGAGGAGATTGTTTTAACACCTGAAGAAAACCTTTTACAAGAAGCACTTCAGATAGTTGATCCTAATATTGAGCGTATTGCTTCAGTTAGTTCTAAGAATATGCGTTTAGAATCCCGATTGCGTTTAGAATCGCGAGACGGATTTGTTGTGCGTCTCCGTGGTCAAGAGCAACGAGTACCTATTGGCAGTATGGGAGATGGCATCTGGCGAATGTTAGGACTTGCACTGGCAACTGTAGGCGCGGCAGATGGAGTTTTATTTGTTGACGAAATTGATACTGGATTACATTTCAGCACTATGTCTGATATGTGGAGGTTGATTTGGGGGGCAGCAAAAAGGCTGAATGTACAGGTATTTGCAACTACACATAGCAGTGATTGTTGGACTAGCTTGGCCAGTCTTGCCAGTCAAGAAGATACAGAAGAAAACGGGATTACAATTCAACGGATAGAGCGAGATAAGAGTGCAAGTATAGTTTTTAATGAGCGGGAAATTGTTATTGCTGCGAACAGAGGTATTGAGGTGCGTTAGTAATGGTAAGCAAATATATTCCTAAAAAACTTATTGTTGAGGGTGAGCAAGATAAAAGAGTGATCCCGGAGTTAATGGAAAAAAATGGGATTAAATGGGGAGAAAAAAAAGAAACGGCAGTGGTTTATATTGAACCGTATGGCGGTGATGAATTTATAGATATAGATTTTATTTCTACTGAATTGAAAGCATCTGGACTTACTGCACTGGGGCTAATAGTAGATGCAGATGATGATTTGAATGCTCGCTGGGCTAGTGTGAGAAATGCTTGTTTGAAAAGTATTCCTGATATTCCTCTACAGCTACCAAAATCAGGTTTAATCCATTCTACGAGTGCAGGAATTAAATTTGGAGTTTGGATTATGCCAGACAACGAAACAACAGGTATGTTAGAGACTTTTCTCGCCTATCTGGTTCCAGATGAAAGTGAATTGCTTTGGAATTATGCTCAAGAAGTTACTCAATTAGCTAAAAATAAAGATGCCAAATTTATCCCTTCTCATTTTGATAAGGCGTGTATATATACTTGGTTAGCATGGCAAGATGAACCAGGACAACAATTACATAATGCTGTTATGCAGAAAATTCTCGACCCAAATCATGCTAAAGCACAGCCTTTTGTGAATTGGTTCAAGAGCTTATATGACTTGTAATATAGGGCAACTTAAAAACCTTGAAAAATCAAGGAATATGGGATGTGTATTTAAGTATCTATCATGGTAGCTCCCACAAATAGAAAGCAAGATAAGTTCCAATCCTATTACACGAATTGTGATCATATTACTTCCTATATGGTAGGACTTCTCGAATGTGATTATAATATGTCCGTGCTTGAACCTTGTGCGGGTGAGGGTGTGTTTATTGATGAGTTATTAAAACAGCAATTAACACCAGAAATTACTGCTTATGAGTTAAATATTGATGCTGTAAATCAATTAAATATTAAATACAATAACTTCAAAAATATTGAAATTATCCATCAAGATTTTATTGTGGCAATCACTAACAAAAAATTCGATAGAGTGATTGCAAATCCACCCTATGGGGCTTATCAATCACCGGAAAAAAGAAAGCAATTAAAAACAGTCTATCCTAATATATACGCTAAGGAAACCTACAGTTTATTTTTAATTCGGACGCTGGAATTATTAAAACAGGGGGGACACCTGGTTTTTATTATTCCAGATACCTATTTATCACTCCATCATCATCAAGGTTTGCGAAAAGAAATTATTAGTAATTATAAAATAGAATCAATCACGCTTTTTCCTTCCGATTTTTTCCCGGGTGTCAACTTTGGCTATGCGGGTTTAAGTATAATATCTATTGTCAAGGAAAAACCCAATATTGACTATAATTTTCCTGTATATAATGGTCTGCATTCACCGTCAGAGCTTACAGAATTATTAACCAAAGCCAAGAAAAATTATGAAGTTTGTAGACTTTCCTACCATCAGCTTTTTAACAACCCATCCCATGCTTTTTTTCTGTCTTCGAAAGACTGGATTTCTCAAGCTCTGAGTTCTGATAGTCTAACAGTAGGTGATATTTGTTTTGTGGTGACGGGTTTTTATTCGGGTAATGATGGCAAGTATTTAAGGCGATCGCCATTTGTTACTAGGGGAACTAAAAAATATGCTATTATAGAGAATCAGAGAATCTGTAAAGATAATCTTTCTATTAATCCCCCCCTGAATGGCATCAAAAATAATTGTTATTGGGTTCCAATTGTCAAGGGTGGTAATCAAAGATTCTACAAACAATCAGAATGGTTTATGGACTGGGGAGAAGAAGCAGTTAATGATTATAAAGTTACTAATAAGCAGAAAGCCAGATTTCAGAACTCCCAATTTTATTTCCGTCAGGGAATTGCTGTACCGATGATCTCCTCCTCCTCAATTACGGGATCATTGATTGATGGGAGATTATTTGATCAGTCTATTGTGGGAATATTTCCGCGCCCAGATTACCAGGATTTAATTTACTATTTACTGGGTTTTTTTAATAGTAAAGTTTGCAATAATCTGATTAGAACCATCAATACAAGTGCCAATAATTCTGCAAATTATATCAAGAAAATACCTTTAATTATACCACAAAAACAGTTATTAATAACAATATCAAAAGAAGTAGAACGGCTAGTCGTATTATCTAAGTCTAATATTATTAATGATGAAGATTTGCAAAAATTGAATAAATACTTTTATGATATATACGGGGCAACAATATCCTAGATAGCAGTCTTGCCTTGAGTTTCACTTTTTCTAAAAAAAATTATGACTGATTTATATTTAATTCGTCATGGAATGGCGACAGAACGGGGAACTTACGAAAACGATGATCAACGTCCTTTAACCCCAGAAGGCGATCGCAAAACCCACCAAATTGCCGCTCGTTTAAAACAACTCAACTTACAATTCGATCAAATTCTCACCAGTCCCCTGATTCGCGCCCGTCAAACCGCAGATATCCTCAAAACCGTGGGATTATCCTCTCAAGTAGAAGAATTTGCCGCCTTAGCTCCCGAGGGCAATATTGAGGATTGGATCACTTGGTATCAAACGTGGCAGTCCACCGGGGGGAAAAGTTTAGCCTTGGTGGGACATCAACCCAATTTAGGACATTGGGCAGAATTATTAATTTGGGGACACGCCAAAGGAACCCTAATTGTCAAAAAAGCCGGAATTATAGGAATGACTCTCCCCCCCACTTCTCTCATCGGTAATAGTCAACTATTCTGGCTGACTCCCCCTAGATTTTTGTTACCTTAAACCACCGAGGGCAGTCCAGATGTCACCAGGGATATAACAAAATCCTTTGACACTCCTCGCGCTAAAGCGACGAGGATTCTTCGTTCAATGACTCGGCTTGCTGCAATAGGTTTACACCTAAAACAGTAGAGGCTAAGTCTCCCGAAGCGTTCGGATTAAAAATCCAGGTTCCGGTATGACCTACCGTACCCAAGGCTAAATTCAGAATATTAATTGCTGCATTCCAGTCTCTATCTAGTACAAATCCACATTGGCAAATATGTGTTCTAGTAGATAAAGATTTTTTGACTATAGTACCACAACTAGAGCAATTTTGAGAAGTATAAGATGGATTAACGGCAACAGTTATCCTACCAAATTTAACACCAAAATACTCTAACCATTTCCTGAATTGATACCAACCAGCATCATTAATAGATTTAGCAAGACAATGATTTTTGACTAAATTCTTAACCCTTAAATCTTCGTAGGCTACTAAATCGTTAGATTTGATCACGCAACGCACTATTCTCTTGGCGCGTTCTTCACGCTTCCTACTTATATTAAGGTGTGTCCTGCCTAATTTATTAATGGCTTTTTTTCGATTGGCAGAGCCTTTCTTTTTGCGAGAAACGCGACGTTGATAAAATTTCAACCGTTTCTCACCTGTTCTATAAAATCTGGGATTGGGTTCTGTATGTCCGTTACTATCTGTGTAGAACTCCTTAAGTCCTACATCTAAACCAATAGTTTTACCAGTTGGTTTAACCTCTACTTTTACATCAGTTTTAATTAAAAACTGAACATAGTAGCCATCAGCACGACGCACTAACCTAACTCGTTTTATCTGTTCTATTTGGTAGTAGTTTAAGTTCCACGTTCCTTTTAGTTTTAGCTTACCAATCCCTTTTTTATCTGTGAAAGTGATTTGCTTCCTAGTTTCAGAAAGTGACCATCCAGAAATTTTATATTCAACTGAACGGTTGTTTTTCTTAAATTTTGGATAACCTTTTTTACCGGAAACCTGCTTTTTACAATTGTCGTAAAAACGAGCAATTGAAGTGTATGATCTTTCAACCNATGAGCCTTTCTTTTTGCGAGAAACGCGACGTTGATAAAATTTCAACCGTTTCTCACCTGTTCTATAAAATCTGGGATTGGGTTCTGTATGTCCGTTACTATCTGTGTAGAACTCCTTAAGTCCTACATCTAAACCAATAGTTTTACCAGTTGGTTTAACCTCTACTTTTATATCAGTTTTAATTAAAAACTGAACATAGTAGCCATCAGCACGACGCACTAACCTAACTCGTTTTATCTGTTCTATTTGGTAGTAGTTTAAGTTCCACGTTCCTTTTAGTTTTAGCTTACCAATCCCTTTTTTATCTGTGAAAGTGATTTGCTTCCTAGTTTCAGAAAGTGACCATCCAGAAATTTTATATTCAACTGAACGGTTGTTTTTCTTAAATTTTGGATAACCTTTTTTACCGGAAACCTGCTTTTTACAATTGTCGTAAAAACGAGCAATTGAAGTGTATGATCTTTCAACCGCAACTTGGCAAGCGTGAGAGTTTAAGGCTTTAACAAACGGGTATTCGGCTCTTAATGCTGTGTTATGGCGATAAAGCTCTTTCTGTCCTACGCCTCGGTTATCCATCCAAAAACGGATACACTTGTTGCGTACAAACTGAGCAGTTCTAATCGCTTCATCTATAGCAGCGTATTGAGTTGTTTTCCCTTTTGCCTTAAACTCTAGGACTATCATTTGACGTGGAAAAACTCTACGGCAATATCATAACAAAAATAAAGTCGCCCTAGAAGGGCGAGGCTTGTATCCCATTTTTTTGGTCAAAACGAAAACACTATTAATGCTTCTGGTAATGTAGCTTGATAAATATCCACACACATACATAAACTTCTATGACTGCCCTTAGTGAATTTAAACCCGGTCTTGAGGGTGTTCCGGCTACCTTGTCTGGGATTAGCTACGTTGATGGACAAAAAGGAATTTTAGAATACCGCGGCATTGGTATTGAACAACTGGCTAACCAAAGTACCTTTCTGGAAACTTCCTATTTGCTAATCTGGGGAAAACTTCCTACTAAAGAAGAATTAGTCGAATTTGAACACGAAATCCGCTACCATCGACGGATTAAATATCGGATTCGGGACATGATGAAATGTTTCCCGGAAACCGGACATCCCATGGACGCCTTACAAACTTCGGCAGCCGCTTTAGGACTATTCTATTCTCGCCGGGCCTTAGATAATCCCGAATATATTCGAGAAGCCGTTGTCCGGTTACTGGCCAAAATTCCTACCATGGTTGCAGCTTTCCAACTAATGCGAAAGGGGAACGATCCCGTACAACCCCGGGATGATTTGGACTATTCCGCTAACTTCCTTTATATGTTGAAGGAACGGGAACCCGATCCCATCGCGGCAAGGGTTTTCGATGTTTGTCTCACCCTTCATGCGGAACACACGATCAACGCTTCTACATTCTCAGCCATGGTGACAGCTTCCACCCTCACCGATCCCTATGCGGTGGTGGCTTCTGCGGTCGGAACCTTAGCTGGGCCGTTGCATGGCGGGGCGAATGAGGAGGTTTTGACGATGCTAGAAGAAATTGGTTCGGTGGAAAATGTTGGCCCCTATGTGGATCATCTGATTGCCACCAAATCAAAAATCATGGGATTTGGACATCGGGTTTATAAAGTTAAAGATCCCCGGGCTACCATTTTGCAACAACTAGGAGAACAGCTATTTGAAAGGTTTGGCCATGACGAATATTATGAAATTGCTTTGGAATTAGAACGAGTTGTGGCCGATCGTTTAGGGGAAAAAGGCATTTATCCTAACGTTGATTTCTATTCCGGTCTGGTTTACCGCAAGTTAGATATTCCCTCCGATCTATTTACCCCGATTTTTGCGATCGCCCGGGTTTCAGGTTGGTTAGCCCACTGGAAAGAACAAATTACCAAAAACCGGATCTTCCGTCCCACTCAAATCTATACCGGTTCCCACAATGAAACCTATGTTCCGATTCATGAACGCACCTGTGCAATTAACCTAGAAGCAGAAACCCTGTAAACCCTTTTTATCGGCCTGTTCAAACTGAATTTTCACCCGATCAGGCTAAAGTTTTCAGGGCAGTCAAACGCTATACTGGTTTACGGCAAAGATTGATCGCTGATTATACGGATTAACTGATTACTTGATAACTGATAACTGATTTCATGAATCCAGGAATTGATTTACAAGCAAGTTTTGTAGAGGGCCTCACCGGTCTGGGCCTAACGTTAGAGATGGCTAAATTGTTTTGGCTCCCTCTACCCATGGGATTAATGATTGTCTCTGCCACCGTTGGTGTTTTAGGCACGGTATGGCTAGAACGAAAAATTTCCGCCGCAGCCCAACAGCGCATTGGCCCTGAATATATGGGCCCCATGGGGATTTTAGCCCCCGTAGCCGATGGTTTGAAATTACTGTTTAAAGAAGATACGATTCCCTTTAATGCCGACCCCTGGTTATTTACCTTGGGGCCGATTATTGTATCGATTCCCGTGTTTTTGTCCTATTTAATTGTCCCTTTTGGACAAAACATGGTGATTACGGATCTCAGTACCGCCATTTTTCTCTGGATTGCCCTTTCTAGTATTCAACCGATTGGGTTGTTAATGTCTGGTTATGCCTCTAATAATAAATATTCTTTATTAGGAGGCTTACGAGCCGTTGCCCAATCGATTAGCTATGAAATTCCCCTCGCCTTAGCGGTTCTGGCGGTGGTGATGATCTCCAATAGTATGAGTACCTTGGATATCGTGAATCAGCAGTCTGGCTATGGCATTCTAGGGTGGAATATCTGGCGTCAACCCGTGGGCTTCCTGATCTTCTGGATTGCAGCCCTGGCTGAGTGTGAACGCTTGCCCTTTGACTTACCGGAAGCCGAGGAAGAACTGGTGGCCGGTTATCAGACCGAATATTCGGGGATGAAGTTTGCCCTGTATTATTTAGCGTCCTATGTCAACTTGGTACTGTCGGCTCTAATCGTGGCGGTCTTATATTTGGGGGGTTGGGATTTCCCGATTCCTTTGGATGTAGTTGTCCGGGTCTTGGGATTGAGTGAAACCACACCCTGGTTACAGGTTATTTTGGCGATGTTAGGCATCACCATGACGGTTTTAAAAGCCTATCTATTAGTGTTTACGGCGGTTCTCCTCCGGTGGACATTGCCTCGGGTTCGGATTGACCAATTGTTAAATCTAGGCTGGAAATTCCTATTACCTGTTGGCTTAGTCAATTTACTATTAACGGCGGCACTCAAGTTGGTGTTCCCCGTTGCTTTTGGTGGATAAAGCGAGTAGCAGTTATCAGTAATCAGTTATCGGTAATCAGTGTAAGATTTTAATTTGAAAGCTACTGATTACCCACGCTCGTCTGAACTACTGATTGCAGATCACTTAAAACTGATTTTTTTCTTTACTGATAACTGATTACCGTTTACTGATAACTGTTAGAGGGAGACATCATGCTCAAGTTTCTGAACCAAGTCACCGATTACGCGAAGGAAACCTTTCAATCTGCAAAATATATCGGCCAGGGGCTTGGGGTTACGTTTGACCATATGCGTCGTCGCCCCATTACCGTTCAGTACCCCTACGAAAAATTGATTCCTTCTGAACGGTTTCGGGGACGGATTCATTTTGAATTTGATAAATGTATCTCCTGCGAGGTTTGTGTTCGTGTCTGTCCGATCAATTTGCCCGTTGTCGATTGGAACTACAACAAGGAAACCAAGAAAAAGCAGCTTAAACACTACAGTATTGATTTTGGAGTCTGTATTTTCTGTGGAAACTGTGTGGAATACTGCCCCACTAATTGCCTCTCGATGACGGAGGAGTATGAACTAGCTGCCTATGACCGTCATGAGTTGAACTATGACAGCGTAGCCCTAGGACGTTTACCCTATAAGGTGACTAATGATCCAATGGTCACACCGTTGCGGGAGTTCGCTTATTTACCCGCCGGGGAAATTGACCCCCATGATTTACCGGAAACGGCTGTTAGACCTGGGTTACGCCCGGAATCGATTATTGAACAACAGTTAAAAGACAATCAGGATTAACGCTGGTACATCAGTGCATCTAACCACTGATAACTAACTGATGATTGGTACAGGCGCGCCCGGGCGTGCGCGATGCCGAAGGCTATTGGCACGTCTCTACACTGATTAAACTCATTACTGATAAGGATGAAATTGTGAATTTAGCAGAAGGGGTTCAAATTGTTGCATTTGGCTTATTAGCCGTGATGATGATTGGCACAGCTTTAGGTGTGGTGCTGCTCAAAAATATCGTCTATTCTGCGTTTTTACTGGGGGGTGTATTTATTAGCATAGCGGGATTATATATTCTCCTGAATGCTGATTTTGTCGCCGCCGCCCAGGTTTTAATTTATGTGGGTTCGGTGAATGTTCTAATCCTATTTGGGATTATGTTAGTTAACAAGAGAGAAACCTTTAAAGAACTTCCTTTAAACTGGCTGCGTAAGGGGGCAACCGCCATTGTCTGCGGGGGATTATTTGCCCTTTTAGGAAGTATGGTCTTATCGACTTCTTGGTTAATTACTCCGATTGTTGAACCCGTGGGCGGTTCAGTTACATTAATTGGGCAACACTTTTTTAGTGATTTCCTGTTACCGTTTGAGTTAGCCTCGGTGTTTTTATTAATGGCGATGGTCGGGGCAATTATTCTTGCCCGTCGAGATTATATTTCTGATCTTGTACCCACCCAAAAAAGTGAACCTCCGGTTTTAACCTTACAGGAACGCCCCCGGGAGTTGATTTCCGTGGCCAGCGAGCGCGCTGAAAAAGCCGAGTAGGGGAGCATGGGAGCAAAGGGAGCAGGGGGAGCAGGGGAAGCAGGGGGAGCAGGGGGAGGCAGGGGGAGCAGGGGAAGTAAACTCTTTCTATTACCCATTACCCTGTTACTGAGCGAAGTCGAAGTATTACCCATTCGTAATTCGTAATTCGTAATTCGTAATTCGTAATTCGTAATTACCCATTCCATTTCCTTACTTTTGAATTAAAATAAAATCGGAGACAAATAGAGAGTTATGCAATTACAACTGGAGTATTTTTTATTAATAGCGGCGGCTCTGTTTTGTATTGGAATCTATGGGTTAATTACCAGCCGTAACGCCGTTCGAGTTTTGATGTCGATTGAATTGTTATTAAATGCGGTCAACTTGAACCTAATGGCATTTTCTAATTTTTTAGATTCTGCCAATATTCGGGGTCAAGTCTTCACCGTCTTTGTAATTACCGTGGCTGCGGCTGAAGCGGCCGTCGGTTTAGCCATTGTTCTGGCGATTTATCGGAACCGGGATACCATAGATATGGAAGAATTTAATATGTTAAAGTGGTAAACCTAATTAGGATTTAAGGATCAACAAAATCAATATGTTAATCTTTAAATCCTAGGCTTGAACCACCATCACGGCATAATTTTCTAAATTCAGCAGTTCCTTCAAAACAGCTTGCAATTCTAAAGGGTCAAAAGATTGTATTTGAGCCGGATAAGTTACCGATATCTCCGGTTCTGCGACGGTAAAATAATATCCATATAGTCCCGCTAATTGTCCGGGAGTCTCCGTTGAAAACGCATAGTCATTACAGAGAAACCGTTGACTTCTCCTCAATTCGGATTCGGAAATTAGCTCGTTTCTTAACTGATTAATTTCTTCACAAATCAAGGCTTCTACTTTTTTCAAATGTCCAGGTTCTAATAAAGCACTAATCGTAAATAAGCTGGACTCCCGTTGTAAGGAAAAGTCACTAGAAATATCATGGACAAGTTGGAGTTTTTCCCGGAGTTTTTGGACTAATCGAGAGGTTCTTCCTGAAGCAATCACCGAGGAAAGCAAATCTAGTCCATAGGCCTGTCTTAATTTTTCCACCCCTGGCCCAGTCCAAGCTAAGGTTAAACGGGCTTCTTCAACATAGGGTAAACGCAGTTCTCGTCGATGAATTCCCTTAATTCGGGGTTGCACCACTTCATAAAGATGGGTGTAAGTGGTTGGGGGTAAAAAATTACCAAAAGCCTGACTTACCAAATCTAGGGCTTGTTGTTCGGTCACATCCCCAATCATCACCACCGCCATATTGTCGGGTTGGTAGCGACATTGATGGAATCGTCGCATTTCATGGGGTGCTCGCTCCATTAATTTGGCTTCTGTTCCCAAAACCGAACGACTGTAGGGGTGACGTTCATATACCGTTTCCATTAAGACTTGAAAACTCAGCCAGTCGGGATCATCTTGGGCCTGACGAATTTCTTCTAAAACCACATCCCGTTCCCGATTAAACTCACCATCGGGAATACTAGCATGGAGCAGCAACTCCCCCAGGGCGTTTAAGGTTTCCTCTAAATACTGAACGGCGGTTGTAATATAAAAATGAGCATAATCGTGACTGGTAGCAGCATTGGCGACACCGCCGCAACTTTCAATCACTTGATCGAACATCCCCGGCCCAATCCAATCTGTGCCTTTAAAAATCATGTGTTCCAAAAAATGTGCCATCCCTGACCACATATCCGGTTCGTAAATGGCACCCGCCCTGACCCAAACATCCACAACCACAACCGGGGTAGCGGTCATCTGCTGATGAATCACCGTTAAACCATTGTTTAGCTTAAAAGTTCTGGCGGGAAACGTTGAAGTTGTCAAAACTTGAGACAAATTATTTTAAGTTAAACTCCACTTAATTTAGCCTACTCCAAATTAATCAGCAGTAGTAAACAAAATCTGAGTACCTGGATACAAAATTCCTATAGCGCTAGGGAACAGGGAACAGGGAACAGGGAAGACTTGTACCCTGCCAAAAAATATCATCCTAGAGAAGAATTTAACCACTTCTAAGGGTTATTGCTTCTCTAGGATGAAGATTAATTAAACAGATTGATCAATCAATCCATCACCCAATTTAGACAATTGGGAATGCCGGAGTCGGAACAAAGACGTTTTGGTTAACGACTGGAACTCCGGGAATAGGAACCAAAGCGTTTTGGTTAATAGCCGGATTCGGTTCAAAGGTAGACAGACCGATAGCAAGCTGTGAGGCTTGACCGGGGCCTAAGATGACATTAGGAACGGCGGTGGTGAGGAAATCATCCGTTGTCCGCACAACATAATCGTTAGGAGTGGGAAGGTTCAAGAAACCAAAGGAACCAGCCGTATCGGTAATTGAAGTCGGCTCACCAGAATCTAGCTTGGAGTTGTTGTTCAAGTCAACATAGATTTCGGCTCCAGAGCGGTTAGGTTCACCCGGTTGAACAATGCCATCACCATTGAGATCATTGAATACAAATCCGGTAATGCTGTCGGGTAAGACGGCAGTGGATGTCGGAGCAAATGTATACAGGAAGTTAGCCTGAGCCGAACCGCCTGGAATCACAGGAGCATCAATGGTGGCTCCGGGCAGCGGTGATGTTCTAACGTAGGCGGTGGTTGGGGGAACTGAAGCCACAGGGAAGGAGTTAGCTACAGAAAGAGGATCAACTAAAAGTTGGTAGGCGAGATAGGGATTTTGAGCCAAGACTTCGTTCGATTGCTGGCCAACGTCCGTATTTAAGCCTTTGATAATGTAGGCTCCATCAATACCACTGACCGTAGACTTTTCGCCTAAGTCAAAGAAGTTATTTCCGTTAGAGTCGACAAAGACGGTAATCCCGTTAATTCCGGGTTCTGTAGCTTCTGGGAAGCCATTGCCATTGAGGTCATTAATGACTTTACCGTAAACACTATTGGGAACCACAACTCCAAGATCCACTTGGTTGCGGGTTGCGCCGGCAAAGACATCAACAACTAATGGAGTATTGGTTGTTTCTAAATCACCCAGAATAGATATTCCTCCATCTGCCTTATCAAAAGGTTGAGCAATTCTCAACAGGTAGGAGCCAGCAGGTAAAGCGTTAAAGTTATAGAACCCGGCTTCGTTGGTGAGGGTTCTGGGTTCGTTAGCATTCAGGAAACCATCATTATTGAGGTCAATGTAGACCGGAACCCTGGGTAAGGTGGCATCCACTAAGGGATCGTATACCTGATTCAGAGCGGAAAACCCATTGGGATTGACAACCAGGTTGCCATTAACGTCGTAGACGTTGGTGTTGTTATAGGTAACGAGATTGCCCTTATCGTCATAGGCGTAGTTGTAGAGACCCAGTAGGTTGTTATCTACAAAGACAGCCCCACTAATGTTTCCGGTCAAAGACGGAACAATAGGAGTAAAGCCTCCGGTATTGGCAATATTAAATGTAGCTAGATCAGCTCCTCCGGTCAGGACAACTGGATTTGCCGGAGTTGAGCGAGTGAAACCTGGAGGAACAATTTGTCCTACGACGTAACTTCCTGCTGCCAGGTTAGGAAACGAATAAATACCATTAATGTCGGTGACACTAACCTGTTCTAACCCTTCAGGTAAACCATTGCCATTGCTATCTAAAAAGACAGTGACATTAGGCAGTCCCGCGTCTCCAGCATCAAAGATGCCGTTGAAATTAATATCATTAAATGTTGTACCGTTGAGAGTACTCACGATTTGACTCCTCCACCAGAGTGAATTGCGAAACGCATCGAAAACTTAGACTGATTCCGTTTGAATTAGGGTAGAACCCCGTGCTCAACCTTCAACTACAACCCTTAATCGGAATCACCAGGGTGTATCCAGTCCAAGCAAGATATGAATTCTACATTATCGTAGGCAACTATATCAGACTTCCTAGGGATCTGGCAATTTTGATCGCCAGATTGAATTACACCTTGCCCCTAATAGGCATCTTGCAACTCATGGAAATCAGGAGAGATATAATCTTTTCTTAAAGGCCAACCCACCCAATCTTCAGGCATGAGAATCCGTTTCAGATTAGGATGACCTTCGTAGACGATACCATACATATCGTAGGATTCTCGCTCCTGAAAATCGGCTGCTTTCCATATCCAGTAGACTGAAGGGACTCTGGGATCATCCCTGGGAACGAAGACCTTGACGCAGATTTCCTGCGGTTGTTCCACATCATCATCAATCTTGACTAAATGATAAACACTGACAAGGGCATCCCCAGGGCCAGCGTCGTAGGCACACTGACAACGTAAGCAGTTAAATCCGTAAGCATACAGGGCAGTGGCAAGGGGAATCAAGTAGTCTCGATCAACTTTAATGATTTCTACTCCCATGGCATTCGGGCCAAGGGATTCTTGCTCAAAACCATTTTCACTCAACCACTGGGAGACTTTCCCGACTTCAACGAGGGGAGCTTCAGGACTATCCACGTTTTTCCTCCCGGGCTGGTTCAGCAATTAAGGCTGGGGGAATTGCCCCTCCCATTGCTTCGGTCAACTGTTTGGGGGGAACCTGACGGGATTCGGTCACCAAATATTTACCCGTTAAAATCGGCTCCACAGGTTTCATGTTGTGGGGACGGGTGTAATAGCGATGGGTTTGTTGGAGATTGGCCCGCTCCTGGATGGAATCATTAGCCACTTTCTTCCGCAGTTTGATCACTGCATCAATAATGGCTTCAGGACGGGGAGGACACCCGGGAATATAAACATCTACGGGAATTAATTTATCCACACCCCGCACCGCCGAGGGAGAGTCCATACTAAACATCCCCCCGGTCACTGTACAAGCACCCATCGCAATCACATACTTAGGTTCGGGCATTTGATCGTACAAACGCACCAAAATCGGGGCGTATTTCATGGTAATGGTTCCGGCGGTAATTAATAAATCCGCTTGCCGAGGGCTAGACCGGGGTACTAGACCGAAACGGTCGAAGTCAAACCGAGAACCAATTAAACCCGCAAATTCAATAAAACAACAGGCTGTCCCGTACAACAGCGGCCATAAGCTAGACAGCCTGGCCCAGTTATAAAGATCATCCACCGTGGTCAGGATCACGTTTTCCGAGAGTTCCTGAGTCACTTGGGGTCGCTCAACGGGATTAATAATTTTTTCCATTTCGGGTGAAACGCTTTGAGTCATGGTTTTATCACTTTTTATGACCATTCCAAAGCACCTTTACGCCAGGCGTAAACCAGTGCAATGACTAGAATTGAAATAAAAATCAAGGCTTCAATAAAAGCCAAGAGTCCCAAATTGTGGAAGACAACGGCCCAAGGGTAGAGAAACACGGTTTCAACGTCAAAAATGACAAACACCAAGGCGAACATATAGTATCGGATGTTGAATTGAATCCATGCTCCTCCAATGGGTTCGTTTCCTGACTCATAGGTGGTGTGACGGACACCCCTGCGACTTTTAGGCCCTAAGACCTTGGAAGCGCTCAAAGCCAGGACGGGAACTAGGCTGCATAAGATTAGGAAGCCTAAAAAGTATTCGTAGCCACTAAGAACAAACACAATAAATCACAGATCGCTCTAGGTTTGTAACTGATTTTTTACATTTTGACATACTCCCACCGTTAATCTTCGATGTAACGGGGAAATCTTCAACGGGACTTAGGCAACTTTGGGGGTGTAACCCTATAGGTGGGGATAATTAATCCAAGTCGGTTGTTGATCCTAATGTCGGAAGGTCGGTTGTGATTTGCTCAAATTTTGTAATATTATTTAATAGTTATTTTAATAATCTCAAACTCATCCGGTTTTGAAGTTATGAGTGATCCAGCCACAGAAGTTAAGGTTCTTGATCGCCATGAGTGTAGGGCTTGTGGCTATGTCTACGAGCCAACTAAAGGGAGTTCCAATGTTCCGGCGGGAACAGCGTTTACCGATGTGCCGAAAAAGTGGCGTTGTCCGGTTTGTGGCGCTCCCTCCAGCCAGTTTATCAATATTGGTTCTCAGGAAAACCCCTCGGGGTTTGAGGAAAATCAAGGTTTTGGTTTGGGGGTAAATACCCTGACCGCCGAGCAAAAAAATCTCCTGATTTTTGGGGCATTGGCCTTAGGATTTTTGTTTTTTATGAGTTTGTATGGCTTAAGTTGAGGGAGTTAAAATTTCATTGAATCCGATGCACATTGTTAAATTTCTGAAAAAAATCGTTATAGTATTGACAGTATCTCTCATCTGTGTTAGCTGTCGATACTTACCCGAACTCAGTTACAACCCCTGGGAAGTGGTTGCCACGGGAACCCAAGCCAATTTAGCTGATATTGCCTTTACCGGAACTAATCCCCAACGGGGCTGGGTTGTGGGGAGTGATGCTACGCTACTGGAAACGACTGATGGCGGTGACCATTGGGACGTCAAACAACTGGATTTAGGCGGAGAAAAAGTTCGCTTTAACTCCATTAGCTTTAATGGGGCTGAGGGTTGGATTGTGGGACTTCCCTCGATTCTGCTCCATACGACCAATGAAGGTGAAACTTGGGATCGGATTCTTCTGAATGCCAAGTTACCCGGAGGCCCCTATAGTATTGAGGCCCTGAGTCCCAATACTGCGGAAATGACTACGGATTTGGGCGCAATTTACCAAACCGAAGACGGCGGGAAAACTTGGACAGCCCTGGTTGAAGATGCGGTGGGTTTTGTCAGAAATTTATCCCGGGCTGAGGATGGTCGCTATATCAGCGTTTCCGCGAAGGGCAATTTTTACTCGACTTGGGAACCCGGATCTCAAGCCTGGGAACCCCATAATCGTTTTAGTTCTAAGCGATTAGAGAAAATTGGTTTTGGTCAGGATGGTCGTCTGTGGATGATTGCCCGTGGGGGCGAATTGCGGTTTACTGACCCAGAAAATGCGACTGAGTGGGGTGAACCCATTAACCCTGAATATTCAACCAGTTGGGGATTTTTGGATTTAGCCTATCGCACCCCAGAGGAAATTTGGGTTAGTGGTGGTAGTGGAAACCTCCTCTGTAGTTTGGATGGGGGGAAAACTTGGCAAAAAGATGGGTCAGTGCAAAACGTCCCGTCTAACCTTTACAAAATTAAGTTCCTGGACTCGGAACAGGGTTATGTCCTGGGTCAACGGGGGGCTTTACTCCGTTATCAGGGTTCTACTCCGAAAACGGCTTAAACCGATTCGGAGGAAATCCATGGAGTAGGCTTGTTCCACATTCCCTGCTCCCGTATCATTAGATTTAAGTGTTAACCGTTCCTTGAGGAGATTTAACGATGTCAGGTACAACTGGAGAGCGTCCTTTTGGGGATATTATTACCAGTATCCGGTATTGGGTAATTCACAGTATTACTATTCCGGCTTTATTTATTGCGGGTTGGCTGTTTATCAGCACGGGTCTGGCTTACGACACCTTTGGAACTCCTCGCCCCGATGAGTATTTTACTCAACAACGGCAGGAACTTCCGATTGTAAGCGATCGCTTTAGTAGCAAATCACAAATTGGCGATTTTACGAGTAAATAGTTAACATAGGAGTTTAATAAGATGGCAACGGGTAGTAGTTCCAATGAACCCATAAGTTATCCAATTTTTAGTGTTCGTTGGTTAGCAGTTCATACTTTAGCAGTACCTTCGGTTTTTTTCCTAGGTGCGATCGCGGCTATGCAATTTATTCAACGATAGGAGACTAACTATGGATCGCAGTAATAATCCTAATCGCCAACCTGTGGAGTTGAACAGAACTTCACTCTATTTAGGTTTGCTGTTGGTTTTTGTTGTGGGTATTTTGTTCTCCAGTTATTTCTTTAACTAACTGGATTTTTTCTCGATTTAACGATTTTGGATTCACTTCGTGACGCTTCGCGAACGTTGATTGAAGAAACATATTTTTTCTAAAATATTTATCCTAAATCCCATATCCAAAATCTAAAATCCCGTGTCAATTAAACTTTGAATTCACGAGGTAATAATTGTGTTGCAATCAGGTAGACTTCCTTTGTGGTTAGTCGCCACTGTTGCCGGAACTGGCGTTTTAGTGGTAGTTGGTTTGTTTTTCTATGGTTCCTATGTGGGTATAGGTTCTTCCTTCTAAAACCGATGTAGGTGTAGAGGTGCGATATATCGCGTTTCTACCCTATTTATAGATCACTTTCATATTGATCAGAAAATCCCGCTCTTTTTAATTGAGTGGGATTTTTTGTGATTCCGCTACAATAAAAATATAGCTGTCGCGTAGGCGTAGCGGTTCAATGTTCTCTTTTCCGGTGTTCCGGTGTTCCCTGCTATACCTTTCAAGGAGTGTTTTTTGATTAATTCTGTGAGTGCTGCTGTCTTTGATGCTGAACGTTTACTTTTTACTCCGACGCCCTCTAATTTAGATGCTATTCCGATTATTTTTGCCTTTCCCAATGAATATACAGTAGGGATTACCAGTTTAGGTTATCAACTGGTTTGGGCAACCTTAGCCATGCGTTCCGATGTGGAAGTAAGTCGTCTATTTACGGATGTACATGAACCCTTACCCCAACAGCCTAAACTGGTAGGTTTTTCCTTTTCTTGGGAACTTGATTATGTCAATATTTTTGAGCGTTTAGAATTTTTAAATATTCCTTTACGTTCTATTCAAAGAACCGAAAAACATCCTTTAATTTTTGGAGGTGGCCCCGTATTAACGGCTAATCCCGAACCCTTTGCCGATTTTTTTGATATTATTTTACTCGGGGATGGGGAAAATTTATTAGGTGATTTCATCGACGCTTATCAACAGGTTCGTAATGAATCTCGCCTAACTCAATTACGACATTTAGCACAGGTTCCAGGAATTTATATTCCCAGTTTATATCAAGTATCTTATCACAGTTTAGAAGGCGAAATTCAAGAGATTAAACCCCTAGATTCTAGTATTCCTTCCCAAGTCCAAAAACAAACCTATCGGGGCAATATTCTATCCGCTTCAACGGTAGTGACAGAAAAAGCCGCTTGGGAGAATATTTATATGGTAGAAGTGGTTCGTAGTTGTCCTGAAATGTGCCGTTTTTGTTTAGCCAGTTATTTGACTTTACCCTTTAGAACTGCTAGTTTAGAAGCATCATTAATTCCAGCAATTGAAAAGGGACTACAAGTAACAAGACGCTTAGGTTTATTAGGGGCGTCGGTAACACAACATCCTGAATTTGATCAATTATTAGACTATTTAACCCAACCGAAATATGATGATGTGCGGTTAAGTATTGCTTCAGTTAGAACAAATACCGTTACCGAAAAACTGGCAAAAACCTTAGCAAAAAGAGAGACTCGCACCTTGACAATTGCCGTTGAAACTGGTAGCGATCGCCTGCGAAAAATTATTAATAAAAAATTAGAAAATCAGGAAATTCTGCAAGCGATTATTAACGCTAAAAATGGCGGTTTACAGGGCATGAAAATCTATGGGATGGTGGGGATACCAGGGGAAGAATTAGAGGATGTACAAGCCACCGTAGACCTAATGAAAGCCTTAAAAAAATCAGCCCCAGGCTTTAGATTAACCTTGGGTTGTAGTACCTTTGTACCGAAATCCCATACTCCCTTTCAATGGTTTGGGGTGAATCCAGATGCCGAAAAACGCCTGAAATTATTAGAAAAACAGTTAAAATCCCATGGGATAGATTTTAGACCCGAAAGTTATAAATGGTCAGTAATTCAAGCTCTACTTTCCAGGGGCGATCGCCGTCTTTCCCGTCTGTTAGAATTAGTTAGAAACTATGGAGAATCCCTAGGAAGTTATCGCCGCGCCTTCAAAGAATTACGGGGACAATTACCCACTATGGAATATTATGTTAACCAAAATTGGGATTTAGATCAAGTCTTACCTTGGGAACATCTTCAAGGGCCCTTACCCGTCGCCACCCTAAAAAAACACCTCGCAGATTCTCTATCTGGTTCATAAGCAAAGCCCACGCACTTCGGGCAAATCTAAAAGTATGTAATGAAAATTTTATTGATCTTCTTTACATACTTTTGTTTCTTCGTACCTACTGATGGGTAATTAGCCACCAGCCATGTTATTCATGGCGTCAAAGGCTTTGGCGAGACTGTTAACATCAGATGCACCATAAAGCCCGCCACCAAGAGTGAAAACATCTTTAACAGCATTGATCACTTCCAGAGAGCTAATGATGCTGTCTCCTCCAACAGTTTTACCCAGGTTTGCGTCGAAGATTCCATCTACTTTGGTGCTAAGAAATGTTACAACTTCTGGTAATAACAGAGTTGGATCAATGATGTAGTTAATATTAGAGCCTTTGACATTGTTATTTAACTCATCACTGGTAGCATTCAATAAAGCCGCCGTAGCTGAACGACCCAGAGCACTTACATTTCCGTTGAGCTTAACCGCATTAGAGCCCGTACTGCCTTTTAGGTCTTCTGCACTTAAAGCTCCTAACAGACTGTCATTAAACCAATCATAACCGCCATACTTGAACGTAGTAGCACTGGTTGTACTGACACCAAAGGTTGTACTAAATTTGTCGGTAGTTTTGTAAGGCACAGGCCAATACTGAAAATGTTGTGATTGTTTCCAGAAACCAGGGGTTTTACCTAAACCTTTTTCACTAGAGTAGCCACTACCATCAGCACCACTGACTGGTGTTGTATTGCCTAAACTATCGGTGAAACCACCTGTAACTGTACCAATATTGCTGTAGTTGCCTGGTATTGCAGTTCCAGTGGCTGTGTATTTCCAAACCTCGCCTGCATCAAAGATTTTATCACCATTACCAGAAAGTTCTGAATTAAATACGGGGTCATTGGCTGACTCTAACTTGTTATCATCTACATTTACACCAGAGAGAGCAACGTTACCTGTATTAGTAACAGTGTAAGTCCAAGTAATGGGACTACCAAGAAGAACATTTTGCAGATTGTCACCTGTTAGCACTCCAGTAGCAGTATTAGCAGTGGTGACTTTATTAATCTGAATTTGAGGATTAGCTCCAAAGTAATTACTGGGGTCTTGAGCGGTTACAGGTGTTCCGTTGTAGTCACCTGCGACTGTACCCGTATTACTGTAGTCACCAATACCAGCAATTCCTGTTGCTGTATAAACCCATGTTTCACCGGGATCTAATATTTGATTACCATCATCACCATCAGTTAAATTAGTGATTTGACCTTGTTGGTCATCTGTTAATGATACGTTAGACAATGGAACGTTACCAGGATTAGTAACTGTGTAAGTCCAGGTTACATCACTACCTGCTAAGACTTGTAAATTATCAACTCCATTGGTGACTTTATTAATGGCAATAGCGGGAGCCGGAGTAAAAGTACCAGGGGTAGGTATATCTCCAAGATGTCCACCCGTTTTGGCACTGGAACCTCCAGAATTTGTGGATTGTAGTCGTATCCACCAGTCTGTATTTTCGAGTAGTTGCTCTGCATCGAGGCTATTCGCACCTGATAATGATGTCAGAACAAATGTCGTACTCTGAACTTGACCATCTCCCAATCCCTGATTGTTAAGCTGAACACCAACATCATAGGGTGGTAATGCGTTGCCACCATTTGTGGATAAGTCAAAGTCATACAAATAACGATCGCCTACATTATTGGCAGCTATACCTTTTAATACTGGGGTGAGACTTAAAGAAGAAGTCGCGCCTGGAGTGAGAGCCGTTGTGATCGGTTCCACGATCTTCAAATCACTAACAGCATCGTTCTGAATGTCGAACGCCAAGCCAACTATATCCTCTGTACCAGACTGAGAGGTAGGGTCGAGGGCAAGTGTAATTTTGATGTCGTCGAATTGATCGCCCGTGAAGTCAGCACCGTATTCGATCTTAAGATCAATCAATTCGTTGCTAGAGCCATTTTGCTCTGTAAAAGTTGTGTTGTAGGTTGTTAAAGTCATGTTTTTATCCTCTAGTTATTATTTATCTTATTTATCGCTTCCGTATTTTTACGGAACCCTTTGATTATTAAGATTACGAAGCAACTGTGTAAACTTTGTGTAAATAGGGATAAATACAGAATTTTAACCAGAATTTAATAATTTTTTTATAATTTACAGGAATAAAAATCAGGATTTATGGGTTGCAATCTTGCCAATGTATAAGAAAGCACAAGAACACCGCAATCAAGTTAATATATCGGATTAAGTACAGATATTGCTTTAGAATTGAGTATATAAGTATTAGAAAATGAAGCCTAAAAAGTTTTTAGGTAGACCTAAACTTTCCAATTTTTATCAAAATCTTTTTTTAATTTATTTTTTTCGAGGATAAGAATATGTTATTACCTTGTCAAATCTCCGTAGATACGGATTCATGTAGAGTAACTTATCGGGGTGAAATTGTTGACTTATATCCCAAACAATACCAATTATTATTATTGTTTTTAAAAAACCCCAAGTATATCTTAAGCTATGATTTCATAATTGATCGGCTTTGGGATATGGATCATATTCCAACTTATAGTAGCATAAGAACTCATATCAAAGGTATCAGGAAAGCATTTAAAAAAGTCAAATATTCTGAAGATATCATAGAAAATGTTTATGGGATGGGCTATAGATTAAATCCGGCTATTAACAATACAAGTCAAGAACATAATTCCCCCATACCCTCAGTTTCTAGCTTCCAAAATCTCCTAAGTGTTAAAGGAATAGAGTATTTAGTGATCGATGATCAATTTATCATTCAATATCTATCACCCAATTTGATTTATTATTGCGATTATCCCCAACATCTTCAAGTGGGAGTTTATGTGGGAAATCCCTTTCCAGAATTAATAGGTCTGAAAGAAGTCTTTTATGAAATGAGAAAAAAAGAGGATAAAACCTTTACAATCAAGGGAATTGCCAGGGCTTGTCGTCCTAAAAGACCCGAATATATTAACTTATATGTCATCACCGATGAAGATCAAGATATAGGGGATTCAGGAAAACAAATGGTCTTGGTATTCTTTGAAGATGCCTCTGAACAGATGATTTATAGCAATTGCCAGGGTTGTTAGGAAGATCTTATAGGCTATCATTGCCGCTTTTGCTCCGAATCCCTGCGCTAATCGTGATGGCGATCGCTATAGCAATCTGTAATATTGTATTGTAGGGGTTTAGAGGGACTCAACCCCTACAGTTTTTTAATTAGCAAGTTTAAATAAATTGTACAAAAGAATGATCAAGCTAGATGGTGTGGTTTCAATTCTTAACCGCTTATTTTCAACCCAACTTAGGGAGCATATTGAACCCGATAAATCCGACCATTACTTTCTTCTGTAAAAATCAAACTTCCATCGGGTAATATTAATAAACCCACCGGACGACCCCAGGTTTCAGGAATAGCAGGATTAACTAAAAATCCAGTTAAAAACTCCTGATAATATCCTTGAGGGCGACCTTGATTAAAAGGAATAAATACTAACTTATATCCTGTTCCCCTGTTCCGGTTCCAACTGCCTCTAAATGCTACAAATGCACCATTTTTATAGGGTTCTGGGAAAGTGTTACCGTCATAAAATTGTAATCCTAAAGCTGCGGAATGGGCTTGAAACAGAACATCTGGTTTTAGGGTTTGCTTAACTAAATCAGGGCGTACACTTTCACCATTTTGAACATGACGTGGATCAAGATTATTCGGGGTAAAATAACTATAGGGCCAGCCATAGAATTCCCCTGGACGAATACGGGTGAAATAATCAGGAACTAAATCATCCCCTAACCCATCTCGTTCATTAACGGTTGTATATAATTCGTTGGTTTCTGGCTGAAAATCTAACCCTACAGGATTTCTGAGTCCAGAGGCAAAAGTTTGTTGATTAGACCCGTCTAAATTCATCACTTGAACTGATGCCCGGGGAGGGTTTTCTTCACTTACATTTGTTTTTGAACCAATGGAAACATAGAGCTTTTGATTATCAGGAGAAACGATAACATTGCGCGTCCAATGTTGGTTATATCCCCCTCCAGGTAACTCCGCTATTTTTTCTCCTGTTCCGGTCAGTTGCTCTTGATTATTATAGGAATAACGTCTAACTTCGTCTGTATTTCCCAGGAAAAAATAACCGGGTGAAAATGCCATGCCAAAGGGAATATTTAAGCCATTTTTGCTATCTGCAAAAGTTTTAATTTCATCGGCTACGCCATCTTGGTTGGTATCTCTTAATAACCGAATGCGGTTTTGTTTGGTTTCTGTCACTAATACGTCACCCTCGGGAGTTAACGCTAACCACCGGGGATTATCTAAATTTTCCGCAAATATATTAACTTTAAATCCTGGGGGAACATTTAAAACTGGGTTATTAGGAATGGGAATAACTTCTGGGGGTTTAGATGCACTATCACTATGGAAAGGTTGAGGTAATTCCTCTAAATTAATCCGAATCGGTTGGGGGGATAGGGGTTTTGTTATAATGGGTTTAGGTGGTTCAGTCGCCACGGAAATTGTGGGGGATGGACGCTCAGAAATATCGCTATTTTGTTGACAAGCTATTAATAATCCCACAAACAATAACCGAAAATAATGCAACTTAAACATATATAGCAATCCCAAATCATTTATTTATGCTCAAACCCATGATAGAATACTACAACCTCGGCGATGGATGGGGAGAAGATTTTGAAGGAATTATTTTAGCTGGAATTCCCACAACAGTTTGACCGGATGGCACATCCGAAAGCACAACCGCATTGGCTCCAATACAAACATCATCCCCGATGGTTAAATTGCCTAAAATCTTGGCTCCTGCACCAATATTAACCCGTTTTCCTAACTTGGGCGCATCGAAAGGTGTATCTAAATAACGATTTCCTAAAGTCACTCCTTGGCGAATAATACAGTCATCACCAATCACACTATTGCCATGAATAACTATCCCATGTTGATGTTCAAAAATCACACGGCGACCTAATTCAACGGTGTAGGGTAATTCTATTCCGTAGGTATTGCGAACTTTGCGATATAAAGCTCGATAAATAATACTCAAAGGAGCGCGAAAAATTAGAGATTTAACTGTCATTCTCCACCGACCAAAACGTTGAATTGCAACTGCTTGAAACCCTGATTTCGTCCAATCTCGTTCGTGAGCAATCCAATCTTCTTTAATTTGCTCCCAAAGTCCTAACTGCGGGTTTGGAGTTTCTGTTTGTTGAATCTCAATCTTTTGTGCTGTATTCATATCCACCTAAAAAATATTGATTGGGGTGAGTTTGTCAAAATTATCATGACAAACTCATTTTGTTCTGGGCGACAGCCTAAAATCTGGGGTACAGCAATTTGATTTTGTGACTTTAGGCTAATAATTGTAATCTAACACGAACTCAGATAATTTACAATACATTTCTAAAACATACTTGAATGTTACTTGAGTACAAAGGGATGAGCCAAACCGACCATACGGGAGATTAATCTTAATTTTTTCTAATCAATTTTGACTAATTGATTTGTTTTTTAAAAGATTGTCAGGAAATATTGACATTTTATTGAAAATAATTTTCAAATAGTTGACGACAGCATCGGACTTCTGGTAGACTATAAGAAATATAGTCCAAGGGGTTGTTGTGTCTACAAGCAAAAACAGAGGCTACAACCCCTACAATCTCGTCAAATATCTTGATTTCCTGACTAAATTTATGTCCTGCGATGCACGAGTTTTGGGAAAGGAAGGTTCAGCCCTCCACAGCTATCTTGACAAAAATAACAATTTATGCAGTAAGTGACAATATCCAAAAAATCAGGTTGTCGGTCGTTGTTTGAATTTAACTACCTTTGAGCAAAACACTATGGCGAATAAAATCCCGTAATAATTGAGGGGGGTCAGAATCCGGTTTATTTTGCAGTTGGTGACGAACTCGCCAAGTAATAAAACTCAGTATCCAAATAATATCAGTTATGCCTGCATAGAGTTGACCATAATTTTTTTTAAAATAGTATCGGCGGGAATCAAACCAATATTGAGGGAGGCGTTTTGGAGGAGATTTTGTATTAGTGACACCGGAACTTTGTCCGACCAAATGAACTACTCGACTTTCGGGAACATACCAACAATTCCAACCGGCTTTTTTTGCCTGTAAACAAAAGTCCATTTCCTCATAATACATAAAATAATTTTCATCAATAAAACCAATAGTTTCAAATACAGTATTACGGACAATAATACTGGCTCCAGCAACCCAATCGGTTTGACAAGAAATATCGGAAACTGGAGGAGCAACCACCCATTTTTCTAATAGTTTAGAAACGAATCCTAAGCGCAGTCCGCCATCTAATTCTCCCAACAAACTATGGAACCGAAAAGCAGAACGTTGGGGTGTACCATCCGGGTCTTCTAAACGACTTCCGGCGATACCAATATCAGGATTTTCTTCCATAAATTGTACCAGTTTTGTTAAAGCTCCTGAACGCACAATAGTATCAGGATTTAGGAGCAGAAAATAGGGGGGACAATTCTGGGATTCTATCACAGGTCGAATAATAGCGTTATTGCCAAATCCTTAGCCCCCATTGCGGTCTAAGGGAATTAAAGAAACCCAATCTCCCCATTTTTCTTGATCAATAATTGCTTGAATTTTAGGAATAGAATCATCGCCAGAAGCATTATCGGAAACAATAACTTTTGTACCTGGTAAAGCCTGAACTTCATTAACTAAGGAGTATAAACAATCAATAGTTAAGGCGGCTGTTCGATAATTGACAATGACAACTAATAGGGGATAGGAATGATTTATTACGGGGGAATCAACCATGATTAGATAGTCCTTAACTCAATCTGTTTGATAAAAGGTCTGATTTTTTCGCTCAATTCAGTCAACATTCAACAGATATTTTTCTTACTTATATTCAATTAATGGGTTAGATTGTCCCAAGGTTTGGTTAAAGTAAAACTTGATTTGTCCGAATAAACCTGGAAATTTGGCAAAAATACAAGAAACTGCATATAAAGCCGAATCCTGGTTAGAAAATCCGATATTTTTATAATATTGATATATTTTATAAATTAATAAAGGATAGGCTAGAAATAATAGCAAACTTAATTCATGGGTTGGTAACATTAGAATTAAGGCCAGGATAGGAACGATTAATCCCCAGAACCAAATACTACGACTTTCTTTTACCCAATAGTTTTCCGGGGGTTTTCCGTGTAAATAAGCTCCTTCTGCATAAGCATAACCTGCTCTTAAATTGCGTTTCCACCAGTGACTAAACCGGGTCATTTGAGCGTCATGGAGAGCCATTTCAGCATCTAAACGATAAATTTTCCATCCTTTTTGTCGGAGTCTAACACACAATTCTGGTTCTTCTCCTGCGATTAATTTGGGGTTAAATCCCGATACCTTTTGAAAGGCTTGAACTCGCATCATGGCATCCCCACCACAGGCCTTTGTTTCACCGATGGGAGTATTCCATTCAATATCGCAAAGACGGTTATAAATTGAAGCATTTGGATAGCGTTCTCGTCGCCGTCCACAAACTACTGCTAGATCAGAATTTTCTTCTAATTTTTGTTCGGCTTTTTCCAACCATCCTTCAACAACTTCGCAGTCTCCATCAACAAATTGAACATATTTTAATTGAGGATTATTTTGGAGTAAAAATTGAAATCCGGTATTTCTAGCTCGGGCTGCGGTAAACGGAATAGATAGGTCTAATTCTACAATATCTACACCGAGGGATTTGGCTATTTCCACAGAATTATCCGTGGAACCCGAATCAACATAAACGGCATTTTCAACTTTTCCAACAATTGAAGATAAACATTGCCGTAACCGTTCACCTTCATTGCGCCCGATGGCAACTAATCCAATTCTATTCAAAATTCAACCTCCTGATTTGATGTTTTTTGATTAAGTGTTGTTGGGGGTCAGAGAAAGATACTAACTAACCCCAAAGAAAGTTTTTTAAACCCAATTAAAAGCCCGATTTTTTACGATTGATTTAAAATTGTTACAGGATAGTTCAACCCCTAACTGTGTTCCTAAAACCGTCAAATCCCGATCAAAAATCAATTGTAATTTCTCATAATTTTCTGGAGTAAGTTCCGGTTTTTGTTTCATTGCCCACCAACTTCTAATTTTAGTCCGAAAGGATTTAGGAACCAACAACCGTCGCAATTCTCGCAAACCCGGAGTTTCGACTAAAATATCCCTCCAGACACTTTTTCTTATGCGTTCCTGGGATACATTTTGAGCCTCTAGTTCAAAGTTCCAAATCGGTTTTTTTGCATAGCCAATAAATTGACAAACTCGCTCGAGTTCCTCTTGGGGATGGGAGAGCATTCGTTCAAAGAAAATTGGTAAAACCCGTTCTTTGCCAAAGGTTTCAAAATAGGGTTGAAGCTGCATAGTATAGAAACTATAATCAATTAATTCGGGATGGTTAGTAATGGCTGTATTAATATCTTCTGAAATGACTTTTTGTGTCCATTCATGGATATATTGAGAAACTAAACGATCAATCGGATGTCGCATCACATAAATAAATTTAGCTTGGGGTAAATGCTGTTTAATGCGTTGAATGGTTTCGGGATAAGTTGGTAATTTAGTATAATGGGTGCTGGACTCTCCAGATAATGCCTCTATAGGTGCAGATGCAAAATGGGATAGATACCAATTCCAGCCTTTTTGGTATTCTTCATTATTACTAAAAAAGTTAGGTTCTTTAAGTTTACTCATAAAGATCCCGGGTTGCAAAGCCAATTGTTCATGAAGGGTACTGGTGGCACATTTCATCGCACCAATAATAATAAAATCAGGAGTTTTGTTCATATTAATCTTGTTGAGATGGGTTTAAGGGAGTCAGACAGTTGATCCAAATATCTTGACCTTGAAATTCGCAAGTATGGGGTTGTTTGTTCCCGACTAACTCCCGAACCCAAGACAAACTTCGACCAACTAACCAGAGGAGATTTGTTAACCATAAGCCTGTAATGCCATAAAATTTGGCAAAGTATCGAGAACGAGAGGCATAGAGATAGGGACGAGGACGCCGCTGCGCCGCCATATCCGCTTTAACTGAACCACTACCGCCGCGCAAATGCACTACCCTCGCCTCTGGCCAGTGGAGAATTTGCCAACCCGCTTGATGGACTCGGCGACAGTAATCCACATCATCAAAATACATGAAATAGCCCTCATCCATAAGACCAATTTGTTGAATCACCTGTTGGCGAATTAAAACACAAGCGAAACTTGTCCATTCTGGTTCAAAGGGTGTATTAGAGACGGCGATAGGAACGTCATACTGTTGGAATAGTTTTGTAATTGGCCCTGTGGCAGCCGCATCAATCAATTGACTAATAGGGGAATGGTAGCGAAAGCAACTAATTTGGGGTGTGCCATCGGGCCATTCTAAGCGGGGACTAATTATTCCGGCTTCGGGATGGGTTTTCCAAGCGTGGAGTAGAGATGAAATTGCACCCTGTCGGACAATGGTATCACTATTGAGCAATAAATAAGCCTCGGCTTCAATGGCTTTCATGCCTAAATTATTCCCGGCGGAAAATCCTCCATTCACAGGAGAAGCTAGGAGTTTGACCCAAGAAAACCATTGATTATCTATAATTGTTTGTTGCAGAAGTTCAACGGAATTATCCCCAGAGGCATTATCAACAATAATAACCCGATCATGTTCTAATTCAACCTGATTTTCTAGGGATTTTAAACAATCAATTACTAACTGAGGGGTTCGATAATTAATAATCACAATAGCTAACCGAACCTTCTCAACTAAACTATTGTTTTGAACTTGAATTTCCTCCATTAGTTGCTCCTAGGTTATGGGTCAATTTTTATAGTTAACAGCCAATTGTTAACACAACGCTCATCTACTGACATTCCTCCCGCCATCATTATTATCAATAAAATCTTCTAGGGCTTTATATTTGGGTGAAGTCGGTTGATAGACCGATTCTAAGGCTCCCCAACTGCCGTATTTTGTGGGTTTACCGATATCAACAAAGTGCATAAATAAAGTTCCCCCAGCTTGTTTCCAATACTCTAAAAGTTGTAAATAAGCATCATACATTTGAGGATCACGATTCAGTTGAATAAAAAATTTCGAGACCTCTTCTTTATTGGGGTCTTTGGGATGGGGAACCAGATGTTGTCCACCTTCATAAGCTACTAATTTTAAACCTTTAGATTTAGCCACTTCTGCATGATATAAGAAAGTTTGATAATTATCAACTAAGCTATCTTTATCTTTAGGAAGTAACCCGCCTTTTTTTAACTGTTCAAAGGCTTGATTAATCCCTTTATCTCCCTGCTTAATCCATGATTCTACCACACTACTATTTTCCAAATCCCCTAATGAGGCACTAAAATAACCGGCGATCGCATAGACATCAACTCCTTGATAACATGGTTTATTTCCTTCTGCCACCCAATAGGGACAATCTAAAATTTTCTGTTCTTCCCCTTCAGAATTTGTTTGGGTTGCGATCACACAAATTACCCGATTTGCTTGATTGCCAAATTCTTTTTTCCAAATTTCACACATTTGATTAGTTCGCATTCCATACCACTGACGAAAAGCATCTCCTTTATCTTTTCCCCACCGGGCTTGACCTTGTTCTAGGGCATAACGAGTTTGTTTAAAATTCCAATTCCAAACTTCATTAGAAAACTCTACATAAATGTTTAAATCAGGATTTAGTTCGGCTTTAACCTTCTGGGCAAAATTTCTGATATATTCATCCGTTGCTTTATGGGGGATATTAAACCAAGGTTCGGATTTCTGCTGATTAGAAAGGGCAATCATAACTTCTAAAGGAACCCCTGAACCTCTATAGGTTGCTGTTAGAGGTGTTGGTCTATCTTTCCACTCTTTTTGAGGAGAATGATTGGTTTGCATCCAGTCCATAAATCGCAAAGTTTTAAAGGGTTTAATCTTCTCCAAAAAAGCGGGATTAAAGATCTCACCGTCACGATATAGGCTTTCATGTTCCGCTCTAATTATCCGAATATTGCGAAGATAATTTCCAGTTTGATTAGGATCAGTTTCGTTAATTAAAATTAACGCACCACTGGTCTTGGATAAATCAATATTAATCACATCTCGACCGGGCTGAGAAAGGGTCTTATCTTTTTTAGCCGATAAACCATATTCTAGGGTTCCTTCTCCGTCGTACAAAACAAGATATTGTCCAGAAATGGGAGTATCTTGAGGGATATCTTTAAATAAAGTTGTTGCAACTTCTGTGTAACGGGGAGGATCTTCGGGCTTCGGTAAGGATTTAACCCAACCCTGTTCATCTAAATCTAATTGCTCAGATTCTTTTGTATTCCATACCCCTCGACAGTCTGATGTTTTTTTATTACGACAGGTGGTGAACCACTCGTGAGAATTTTTAAAGTAGTCAATAAACGGAAATTGAGTCGATGCACTCCCTAAACCACTCAAATTAATTCCTAACGAGGATTCAGGACGGGATAAACTTGTGCTAACTTCAGATCCTTTTAAACTATTCTGAGAACCCGGAATAACTTTAGATACAGTAATTCCTATGCCTATTAAAAATATTAAGAATAATACCAGATTTTTTTTGGAATACAATCTAAACCCAGCCACTATAAACATGATCAATCACCTTAAAAAATAACGTTTAACGGTTCAAAGATTCAGTCTTCATCAGTTACTTAATTGATGGAGATCGGCGTTTTTTACGATTCAGTTTAGGAATACCATAACTGCGTTTTTCAGAAATAGGAATCGGTCGAGGGTTTTTGCGATTTAGTTTAGTAATACCAGAATTGGGTTTTTTAGAAATGGGAATCGGTCGAGGCTTTCTGCGATTCAGCTTAGGAATAGGATGAAGTGTTTTAGTAGGAATTAGAAGTGCTGGAGAAGGCAGTAGGGGATTGAGTGTCGGATTACGATCAATCGTTTTGGGAGAAACAGTGACAGAGGAATTGAATTCTTGGGGATTGGGGTTCATCACTAATCCAGCTAAACCTCCACTAGCCAAGGTAAAAACGGGATTATACTGATCATTTAAGAGATTATCTAACACATATAAAACCGTAACTACACTAATGGAGGCGGCCCCGGCGACCTGGGGACGAAACCAAGTTTTAGCAGGATATCGTAACAATGAAAAAGTGAGAGCCGGGAGCAAAGATGTTCCAAAGATGCCAATAACACCCATTGCTCCATTCATGCCATAGGCAATAATCCACAAACTATCGGTGGTGGAAATATCAACTTTTTCCCCTGTGGATTGAGCATAGTCATAAACCCGATTTCGTCCCCATCCTCCCCAACCAAACCATATCCGTTGTATGGCTTTTTCTACTAAAATTTCTTCATTCTCAAATCGGAATGCTAAGGACTGCGCTCGGTCAGGGCCAGCTAGATCAGTGGCAACCTGAATAATTTGATCCGCTTGTTCTCCTGTGAAGTTCCCCGTTACCCCTAGATAGAGATAGGAAGATAACATTAAAATTAACAACACTTTGGGAAAACTGGTGCGAAGGAATTTGGCACTAAATAAAATCACCATTCCCAAAGCCATATACAGATAGGCTCCAGTAGAACGAACTAAAAGATGAGTGATATATAGCCCAATGAACCAAAGATTCATCGGGATATTCAAAAACTTTTTTAAAGTTCCTGATTGCCAAAGCCATAGGGCAATTAACAATGCCGCCATCATCCACATCCCCGCAGCTAAACCATGTTTCATAAATACATTGGGTCTATATCCTCCTAAACGATAGGATTGGGAAAATTGATTAATGCCATGAAAGCCATAAACCATTCGATGCAGTTGGGGACTAATAAAACTTTCTACAATGCACAGTGGCGCATAAATCACACCACTGATAAAAATTCCCATGGCTAATTCATGAAGACCTTGAAGATGATTGAGATATACGCGACCTAAAAAATAAGGGATACCATATTTAATGATTTGTGCCAGCATCGATGAGAACCCATCATAAGCTCCCAAATCATTTGTAATGGATGAAATCAAAGGACAGATACACCAGATCAACATCGGAATATCTAACCAGCCGAATTTAAAGGTTTTAAAGGTTTTAAAGCTATATAAACAGGTCGCCAGGATGATGCTGTAACAGGTGGCTGTGGAGCGATCATAATCGGGAAGACCGGGGAAGACAAAGGCAGTACGCTGAGGAAGAAACAACCAAGCCAGAATAAAACCCATCACCACAGCCTTGTCGGAGGGAATTTTTTTAAACAAGTACAAGACAATGGGCAGCAAAATCAACAAACCGAATTGTGCTTGAGGTGTCATAAACTATCGGGGAGGATCTCCTAAGTTTGTATAGTCTAAATCCATCCCGAATTAAGATTTTTGATGGAGGGCGTTGCGGATATCAAAAATAATCGGGGGAATGAATTTTTTTAAGCGGGTTTTGATGGGAACTGGAGCCGGTTTTGAGTTTAAATTATCTCCAGGTCGAGCTTGAAACACAGTGGAGTGAGTTCCAGACACTTCTTCGGCTGGACGACCGTTAGAGTAGTAATAGAGTGCTAAGGATTTGCGAGTCATTCCCTCTGGACAAGTTAAAGGATCGGGGTGTCCATGATAGGAAAAGTCTGTTGTACTAAAGATAACACAACGATTAAAAATGGGGAGAACTTTTTTAGCACATTCGGTCATGTTTCGATCCCACATTTCAAAGTATCCCCCATATTCTTCTTGCCAATTTTTATTTAAGTAGATGAGCAAATTTAATCGTCGATCTAAGTCTAAATTTTTATGTTTATTAAAGTCAACGTGCATTTTTAAAAATCCTCCTGGTTCAATTTGGTGGAGTCCACCTCCTTGAAAGTAAGGATCGGGAATAATCCCTGAAATTCCTGTGAGTTTTTCTAAAAATTTTAGGAAAACTGAAGAATTTAATTGATAAAGTAAAAACCGGGTGGCTTCACCCATTTGCAGTTCTGAAGTAGAGGCTAATTTTTTTTCAGCAGCCGCATCAAATTTTTTCCAACTGATTTCTCCGGGTTGGGGAAATTCTTCTAATATTTGATCTAAAACCCATTCGGGGAGAAAATTATCAATGATAATATGGGGAAAGGGATCGGCTTGAGCATAGGATTGGCAATGTTGTTCTGCCAGAGCATTTAAAAAGTTAAAATCCAAACAAAACCTTAAAGATTGAGTCATTTTTTAAATCCTAAAATTGATAAAAAATTTGATTTTAACGGTTCCAGTGGGACAAATCCCAATTTAAAAACTCAGCAAGTTGCTGATTAGGTTCTCGAAATTTTTCTAATAACATTTGGCGAGTTTCTGAACGCATAGGCGGGGGCATATATTGTTGGGATTTCCATTGTTTATACTTGAAATGGCGTACCCATTGATAGGCTTGATCTTTCAAGGGCTGGGGTAAGAGGGACTTGAGTTGTTCAATCCCGGGAATCTGCTTGAAAGAAGAAGTTATTTGTTTCCGTACAAACCATTCTGGATCATCCTCCGCCTTATTGGCAACCAGGGTGCTTTCCTCCATTAAATTAATAGTGGGATCAGCACCGAGAAAGGTAAGAATTTGGGAAATCATCTGGAGAGGATGTTGAATTAAGTCTTCCATAGGCAGGAACAGAAATGACTCTCGCGGATAAAATTTCAGATACTGTTCAATTTGATAGAAATAAAAACTACTGTCAATAAATTCACTTTGTTTGGCAATGGTTTCTTCAAAGGTTTTTTCCACCGCTAGTTCCGGTTTATGGCGTGATCCTTTGAAGCGATGCACGTAAAATGAATAAGCCCGATCTACCGGATGTCTCATAATATAAATGAGTTTAACCTCTGGTAAGGCTTTTACCAAACGTTCTACGGTATGAGGATATTGTTGTAAGCGGGAATAGGTGGTTGAAGCTTCTCCACAAATCTGATCGGGTTTGGCTTGATGAAATAATGATTCATACCAGTCCATTCCTTGAGCATAATGAGCATCTACAGAAAAGAAGTCTGGCTCTTTTGGCGTAGACATGAACACCTGGGGATGCCGACACAAATATTGATACAGTGTTGTTGTTCCTGATTTGGCTGCACCAATGATAATAAATTGGGGTTTAATCATCACAAAACGCTTTGGGATCAAGGGTTAGGGAAAGCCCGAAAGGGCTGAATACGATAGAGAAAAAGATCGTTAGATCGGATTAAGAACGGAGTGCAATTTCAAAAGCTTGTTCACACAGTCGGGCTGCATCATCCCAAGTGTAACTGGTAGCTTTGGTATAAGCACGATCTGACATCTGGCGCCACTGTTCCTGGGACATTTGACAAATCTTGACAATCGCTTCCGCCATCTCCTCTGGGTCTTCTGGTTTGACTAAGATTCCGATACCGTCATTGAGGAGTTCCGGGGCTGCACCCGATGGCACTCCAATCACCGGAGTCCGACAGGCCATGGCTTCTAAAATCGGACGTCCGAAGCCTTCAAAGCGACTGCCAAATAACCAAGCATCACAACTGGCATAGATATGTTTGATTTGATCCTGTGGAGGCTGACAGAAGAACTCACTCCCTGGGGGTAAGGGTAACTCAGGAACAGGGGGTTTAGTCCCAAAACAGACTAATTTTAAGTTAGGAATCTGTTGAGATGCCAAAGCCAATGCTTTTAAAGTGATATCACATCCTTTCCAAGAGAGGGGAGAATATAACATTCCCACGGTGGGAACAGTTTGTTTCTTCCTGGGTTCGGCATAATATTTTTCCGCATCTATACTGTTAGGAACTAAGGAAACATTTTTATCTCCATATTCTTTCTCCATAATGTCCACTAACCACTGGGAAATCACAATTTTATGGAAAGGCAGCCTATAGGTAGCAGCGACCCGTTCTTTGGGTAAATAATCGTGAGTTTCATGATGGCGAATCATGTAGACTTTTGCTCCCTTCGAGGGGGAAAGATTGGCAACCCATTCGGCTGTTTCCCACCAAGTCGCCACCACAACATCCGCATCGGGAAGATCGGCATCGGTAACTGGGGGTGGATGATCCAAAATCTCGCGAGGTAGATCCATACCATCAAGATGGGAAGGCCCTTGATGTTTCGAGGGAATTAACCCTTTACCTTTTAATAAGGATTTAACCTGCTGAACAACCGTAGATCTGCGTTTTTGAGGACAAACAATATAGACTTCATGACCTCGTTTTTGCAAGTGATAAGCTAGATCTGCATTAGATTGAACCCCTCCTGCTAAACTCACCCAATTGGCTTGAACAAAGGTAATTTTCATTGTCGATTTCCCTAGTTTGAAATACGTTGATCTTGGATTCCTCTAAACGCTACAAGATACTATCAATGGATAATCCACCTCCTAAACTATATCGAATTCCTCCTAGGAGAACAATCATCCCTAGGAGGATGAAAGTTGCCCCTAAATCCTGTTTGAATCCCAAAAGTCCTTCTTGCCAAAGCCCATAGTTAACCACAATATAAGAGGGAATATCATTAAATGCAACAACCAAGATAGCCCCTACTACTCCCATCACAGAAAATGATAACGGAAGTAAAATCACCATGTATAGTAACTTAAATACATTACCCACGGCAATATAGAGGGGTTTTCCAATGGCAAATAGGGCTTTATTAATACTGCTATGTAGGATAAATGGCCACATTCCTAAAGCTAAAATCGGCAGCATCCAAGCGGCTTGTTCATATCTTTGATCATATAAACTCAAAATGAATTGATCTCCAAAGCAAACCAGAATTGCTAAGGGTAAACTCATGAGCAATAATAATAATTTTCTTTTGTCTAAAATATTTTCTCGAAGTTGCGATCGTGGCAGATCCAACTGTTTAGAAATAACCGGAAAAACAACTTTATTCATCACCGCTTGCATTAGGGCTTTGGGAAGATCCGCTAAGGCAAAAGCAACGGTATAAACCCCTAACATTTCTAAGGTTAATAATTTACCCAGGATTAAGCGATCAGATTGAGAGGCAAGGAAAGTCATCACCGTTGAAATAAATATCCAGCGCCCAAAGGAAATTAATTCTTTCAAGGCACTTTGATCCCAAGCCAAACCGTTCCGCATCTCGGTATTTAAACTATGACTCCTAATCAGTCCAAACACAGATGAAATTAAGACTCCAATAATTAAGGCCCAAATTGTAGGACTGATCCAAGCCAAGACAATCATTACCACAAGGCTTAAACCTTGGACAATAAAGTCATAAATGGTCAGTGTTTTTAAGTTTAAATTGCGGTTCAAAGTCGCTAAAGATGTAGATTCAAAACCCGCTATGACGGTTCTAAAACCAACAATTGGCATAATCCATAATAGTTGAGGCTCGTTATAAAATGAAGCAATTGGTGCTGTAATCAACAAACAAACAATCCATAATCCAAAACCTCGGAATACTTGAATTGTCCAAGCCGTATTCAGAAATAATGGGTCTTCCCCGCGTTCACTGCGGATAATACTAGGGCGAATTCCAATATCTGAAAATAGGGTTAAACCGATAATAAAAGTATTAACCAGACCCATTAAGCCAAATAATTCAGGAACCAGAAGACGTGTTAGGATTAAGTTTCCGCCAAATCGTAATACCTGAGCGCCCCCATACCCAAAAAGAGTCCAAATTGTCCCTTGAATTGCCTGTTTACTTAGAGATGACATATTAATTAAAACTTAATCTTTTTGTAGAACTCGCCCGAATAAATTAATGGGTTTTAAGGGTGCAATGTCCTTATCCATCAAGGCAAAAGTTTGTTTTCAACAGAGGTTAATCTGGGAGTAAACTAGAGTAAATTACTAACTGGGATATTTAGATTCCCTAATGCTCAGGATAGAACTAATTCAGCTAGTTGTGCCACCATTATAAAGCCACTTCACAAAACCTTTACATTTTTCTTTACAAAAGCAGAAATAACCTTCCCAAAACCTCTGCTACAAATAAGGGGTGCAGATAAACTGCACCCCTTATTTTGGCGATTTTATATTCAACCTATGATCCGGGTTTTTTTCCAATTCCCAAATGTTGTTTACTCTCTCGAAGTTGTTCCCATAAGGTTTCGATTTGTACATAAGATTCTTCTGTTGACAGTTTTCCCCCGGTTTGCAGGCCAACAATAAAGTCTACCTTTTGAGCAAATTCCTGCAAATTAGCATTAAACACAAGATTCTCAGGTGTGGCATTTCCTCGATAACGAGAACCCCAATAAAATGAACCTAGGTTGGTCATCAGTTTCAGACTCCAGTTTACATGATTGTTTATTTTTACATGGAATGCCAGATTTTCAATCAGCTAATAAAGTATATTTTGATACTTTAATTATAGCCTAATCAATTCCATCGGCTATTTGTTAAAAAGAATACAATTCTATTAATAACTATACAGCCGAACTTAATCACAATCCTGATAGGTTGAAATGGGACTAGAATGGTGATAGTCAGCTAAATAGGCTTCGAGAACTCCAAACTGGCTATGGTTGAGACGATAGTAAATCCAACGTCCCTCTTGCCGACTTTTCAATAATTCGGCTTCCTTCAAAATTTTTAAGTGAAAGGACAACTTAGACTGGTTGACGGCTAACTGTTCACAAAGTTCACAAACACACAATTCTTGTTCTCGTAACAGATTAATGACCTGCAAACGCAGAGGGTCAGATAGGGCATGAAACCTAGCAGCCATAACAGCGTTGGTAACAGGAACCGCAGGAGTTACCATGAGATTATTTGCAACCATTAAGGATATCCTAAATTCCGGCGAATCACTCTAGCTTATCATCTTCGTTTCATTCCCATATAAAGTACAAATCAACCATTCTGAGGTGATCATTCAAGATTGTTGATCCCCTTTTGGAATCTACAGTCCTCTGATGAAAATAAAAACTTGCTTCCTGTCTTTACATAACCCCCTGATTTGTAAAATCAAGTTTTACAAAACCCCCCTATTTTTAAAGCTGCAAGAAAAATTTGCCTATCGGTCTAAAGAATTGTTAAGTTTGCCGAGGATTATATTTGCTCTTAAAAAATAAAAACTACCATCTAAGCATATCAAAAATGTTTTTATAACACCCATTATTTAGGAACTAAGAACATGAAAGTAGCGAATTTAGCCCAGCTTGCTGTCAAGCATATTCGCAGTGATTTTCTTGAGGAATTATATCTCAAAACTGGGTTTGAAGGGACTAAACCCATTGTCATTTATGGGATTGTCAATCAGCGCTGCAATTCTAAATGTCGATATTGCGAATACTGGCGGTTATCAGAGTATCAAGAAGAGATGACAATTGAGCAGTGGAAAAACGCGCTTCTAAGTCTCAAAACCTATATCGGCACCTATCATATTGAGTTTTCCGGGGGTGAACCCTTTATCAAACAAGGATTTATCGATCTCTTAGAATTCTGTGACCGGGAGAATCTCAAGTGGGGAGTAACAACGAATGCTTATTGTTTAACAGAATCTGTTGTTAAACGAGTGGTGGCTGCTCATCCTTTTAATATCAATATTTCAATTGATGCTCACATTGCTGAAATCCATGATTATGTGCGCGGAGTTTCTGGAGCTTTAGAAAAAGTTAAAAAACATTTGCAATTTTTACTAGAAGAACGCAAAGTCCAAAGTCAAGATTTTCCGGTGATGATTAAACCAACAGTTCATGCTCACAATTTGCATATTATTCCCCAAATGGCGGAATGGGTAAAACAATTAGGAGCAACGGCGGTTAATTTTCAACCCATTGATCGTTGGACACCTGAAACCTATAATGAACTCTGGATTTCTGAAGATCGCATGGACGAATTAGAAACCGTTGTTGAAACTTTAATTGAACAAAAACGCCAGGGTTTACCGATTATGAATAGTGAATCTCTGCTGCGAATGTGGCCGGCTCATTTTCGGGAAGAGCAAGCTCCTGCTAGTGTAGGTTCCTGTCGTGTGGGGTTACGCAACTATTTTATTCGCCCAAATGGGGATGTAGAAGTTTGCTGGTTTTATCCTCCCATTGGCAATGTTAAACATCAAAGTACGCGGGAAATTTGGGAAGGAAATGAAGCTCAAGATCGGCGTCAACAAACAACAAATTGCGATCGCCTTTGTCTCTATACCTGCTTATCTCAAAAAACCTTTACTGATAAAGTTAAAATGGGGTTAACTTTATTAACTAATCATCAAAATTAGTTAACTCAATTGCCCTTAATTTCTGCTATAGTTGGCTAAGGTTAACTATAGCAGTTTGGTTTTTATCTTTTATCTTTAAAGGCTTACTCCTTCTAAATCTGCTTCGGTTAACTCATACAAAGATTTTAATTTTTCTAAGGTTTCCCCATCGGTTTCCCAAAATCCGCGGCCATGGGCTTCTAACATTCTACCGACAATATTGCGAAAGGCTTCGGGGTTGGCTTGTCTTAATTGGGCTGCCATTTTTTCATCTAAAGCATAGGTTTTAGAAGCTTGATCATAAACCCAATTTTCTTGAAAATTTGTTGTTCCTCCCCAACCCATTAAGGCGGTCATCCGTTGAGAAATTTCATAGGCACCACCACTGCCTTGATTCACCATAGCTTCTGCCCATTTTGGGTTTAATAATTTAGTCCGATATTCAATTCTTAATAGGTCTTCTAAGGGTCTAGGAGTGGTATCTTTAGAAAAACTTTCGACAAAACTGGCTTTCACTTTTTGACCTTTTTGTGTTTCTGCCGCCCGTTTTAATCCGCCCGTATTGGCATAATATTCTTGAATATCGGTTAATCCATATTCTACGGAATCAATTTCTTGGACAATATTATCCATTGTGTTTAATAATTCTGTCATCACTTCCGGTCTAGCTTGTCCTTGATCTTTTCGTCCATAACTAAATAGATTTCGTCCTTTCCAAGTATTTGCTAATTCGTCTCCTGATTCCCAATTCCCATCAACAATTTGATCATTTACTAACGATCCAAAATCCCCCGAAGGGTTAGAAAATAAACGGGCGGATGGGTTTTCTACTCCTTGCGATCGCAACTTTAAAGCGTGTTTTCTAATAAAGTTTTTATCCTCGGGTTCTTCCGCATCAGCCGCCCGTACAAATAAATCATCCAATAATTCGATAATATTAGCAAAACTATCTCTAAAAATCCCCGATAAATTCCCTAAAATATCAATCCGAGGATGTCCGACTTGCTCTAAAGGTTGTAATTCATAACGCACAATTCGCCCGGTTCCTTCTTTAATGGGTTCGGCTCCCACTAATTCTAAGATAATTCCTAACGACTCCCCGCGAGTTTTAATTGCATCTAAACCCCATAACATCACTGCAACGGTTTCGGGATAATTCCCGGTTTCTGCTAACTGTTGATTAATGATTTTTTGAGCAATTTCTCGTCCTCTCAAATAGGCCGCCGCCGAAGGCATTCGATAGGGATCTAAGGCATGAATATTACGTCCGGTAGGTAACACTCCTGGCCCATCTCGCAGTAAATCCCCGCCGGGGGCTGGAGGAATATATTCCCCATTTAATCCTTTTAATAAATTGGTTAATTCATCAGATGTTTGTAATAATAAATCTCGAATTTGAGTCTCAGTTTCTGGGGTTAACTCATTCATGGATTCCGTGGAATAAGCATTGAGATAGGTGGTTAATTCTTCTTCCGTTGGATTCTCTCCAAATGTATGTAATCCCGATGAAAATAAACGCTGTTCTAATACTTGTAAATAATCATATATTTTGATAAAATAGTTATAAAGAACTTCCAGACTAAATAGTCGAGCGTTTTCGGTTGTAAAGGCAATGCCTAATTTTTTTCCCTCCTCAAAAGCACAATCTACCTCTAAACCCATAGCCACAATTTGCTGACTAATTGATTCTTGAAGGGTAGAATTTCTTTGTGGATCTTCTCGATATTCGGCAATTAACTCCCGTAGAGATACCAATTGTTTATACAGTCCCGCTCGACCGTATGGCGGAATATTATAGGAAATTAACACCCCATAACCTCGACGTTTTGCTAACATTGATTCTGACGGGTTGTTAGCTGCATAAAGATATAAATTTGGCATATTTCCTAATAAAATATCTGACCAAGAATAGCCCGTATTTCCTAACGGTGATCCCGGCAACCATTCTACTGTTCCGTGCATCCCAAAATGAACAATAGCATCGGCTTGAAATTCCTTTTGTAACCATTTATAAAAAGCCACATATTGAGGGTGCGGCGTTAAATCTCTTTCAAACATTAACCGCATCGGATCACCAGATAAACCTAAAGGCGGTTGCACTCCTATCCAAATATTTCCTAATTGAATTCCGCCAATATGATAATCCTCTCCAAAGGTTTTAATCCCGGTTTCTGTTAAGGATTTCCATTGTTTTTGAATTCGACTTCGTTGTAAATAGCCTAACCATTTCTCTAATTTATTGACATTAACTTGATTGGAAATAATAGAATTTTCTGCAAAAATAAAGTTTTGTTGAGCTTCCAATTTCTCATCGGCTATTTTAACTTTTTGAATTAAGGCTTCCCCCGTTTCTGGTAGCTCTCCAACGGTGTATCCTTGGGCTTTTAAGGCTTGCAAAACCTTCAATAAACTCTGGGGAACATTTAATAAAGCGGCGGTTCCTGTGGCTCCATATCCGGGGGGAAATCCATATAAAATAATCGCAATTTTTCGCTGTTCTGGCGGTGTTTGTCGCAATTGAATCCAACTTTTTACCCGTCCAGTTAAACGTTTAACTCGTTCAGGAATTAAATAGATATCTTCCCCCACTAATCCCCCTAAAGGTACGGTATCAATAGCACCATCAAGTTCGGGTAAGGCATATAAAACCACACTTTGTAAACCCCCAATTCCTTGACGAGTCCAAGATAATAAATCCTGAATTAATAAAGGTGCAGCGATAAAATAAGGAACGTTTTTAACCGTTAAAATTTGTTTAGCAATTTCCACTTGTCTTCCGGCTTCCATTGATCCGGCTGGCCCTCCAACTAAAGGAAACCCAATGGTAGAAACAATTGCATCAACGGTTACAGCTTCTTTTGATAAGGATAAGGTTTGAATATTTCCCTGTTCTCGATGATTTAATTCATCCGTTGTTATCATCCAATCTCTAACGGCAACATGACCTTCAACGCCATTAATAAAAATTGGCAATGGAATTAAATTTTCCTGTTGAAAATAACGAATTAATTGGGGGATATAAGTTTGTTTAGTGATCACGTGCTTACGATAAAGTAATATTCCGACAACGGGATTATTAGTAGTTGTTGGATATTGGGTTTTATACCAATCTAAATAGGCTTTTGGTGATTCAAAATAACCGTTATAATCTGGGTGTAATAATCCCATATTTGGGGTTTCTATTGGAGGAGGAATTTCGCCAACGGTTAACCCTAAATAATTACTAGCAATTGTCCAGAACATTGCCGATACATTTTCTGTACCTCCCGCATTCCAATAGCCATAAATAATTAACCAATTGCGGAGGTCTTGAACTTTTTTAACCGGAACAAATTTTAATAATTTCGGGCCTGTTTTCAAGAAACTAATATAACCCGCGAGTTTATCTTCTTCTTTTCCACTAGAAAATTTACTCAGAATAAATTGTACGGGTTTGGGCATTCCTTTGGGTTTATCTCCAATTTTAAACGCTCCAATTTGGGTTAAACTCATTAATTCTAAAGCGGATTCAAAAATTAAACGAATTGGAATATTTTGTACCCTTTCTCGTAACCATAATACTTGATCATAATCAAATACTAAACTAGCAAAAAATACATCGGCATTTTCTAAGGCGGTGGCGACGGTATCGGGTTGCTCAGAAATGGCGCGATCGCTAAATACACAAATTTCTAATTCTGGACAACGAGCGCTGGCTAACTTTGCTGCTGTACGATATAACTCAGCATTAAAAGACTCAAACCCAGCTATTAAAACAATCTTTTTCATAAACTCTATTTTTAAACGATTTGTTTTAATCTATTATTGATAATAATAGCAATTATAACTTAAAATTAAATGACAGAATATCAGACTCCAACTTATATTTTAATTGCGGGAGTGGATGAGGTGGGGCGGGGGGCTTTATTTGGCCCTGTGGTGGCCGCGGCGGTGATTTTATCTGAGGATGGTATGACTCAATTAACGAGCGCTGGAGTTAAAGATAGTAAAAAATTAACCCCTAGGGTTCGTTCTCAGTTAGCCACTGAAATTAAAGCGATCGCCATTGATTGTAAAATAGGTTGGGCTTCCGTTAAAGAAATAGATCGGTTTAATATTTTGCAAGCCACATTATTAGCGATGAAACGAGCAATTTCCAGGTTAAATCCTCAGCCTGAACTCTGTTTAATTGACGGAAATCAAAAGATTCCGCAATTATTAATTCCTCAACAAACTATCATTAAAGGAGATAGTACATCGATTGTAATTGCAGCAGCTAGTATTGTGGCAAAAGTTTGGCGAGATGAATTAATTATCCGTTTATCTAAAAAATATCCTGAATATGATTTAAAGCAAAATAAAGGTTACGGAACCGAAAAACACCGCCAAGCAATCCAAGAGTATGGTATTACTTGCCAACATCGTCAATCATTTGGTTGCTGTCAATTATCCCTACTTTTATAAAATTAGGAACAATTTCCAGCTAACCAATTTAACAAATCTGACTCCGTTTCAAAATCCAATAAAGCTTCCCCTAGTTGTTCAACTAATTCAATCGGAAGACTGCGGATTTGTTCTTAAATTTCAGGGTTAATTGTTCCTAACGCAGTCTTAAAAATACCGTTGCGTGTTGGATATTCCCCGCGCGATCGCTACTACTTAGGGTCAGTGATCGCAAATTATCAAAAAAGGGTTTAGCCGAAAGTTCTACTAATTTAAACAAAGGAAATTGTTGATTAAGGAAATTTCGACTGGTTAGCCAATTGACATAAAAATAACCATCATTAGTTTGAGGTAAAACTTCAATACTTGTCTTAAAGTCGGGGTCTTGAGTAATCAGATTTTCCGTTGTTGACAACCCTAAAACCTCATCCATTGCTTCCACGGAGGTTGTAAAAATTTCATATTTCCCTACGGTTGAATGTATCCCTTTTGCATTCGCTTGAATTAATCTAGTTTGGGTTTTGGCTTTATCTTTTTTCTCCACAAGCATAGGGGTTAACTTTGTCCAGGCTGAAAGGGTATTATTATTAAGATTAAATGATCCCAAACTATAGCCTTGTTCCGTCGCTATTTGATCTAACTTTTCAATTGCTAGATTAGCATTGTCCGAACGTTCTGCCACAAAAACCCAATCCCATTTTTCATTCTGATGGGGAACTACAGCTAAAGCATATTCTCCCGTAACCCAGCTAAAAATATCTTGAGGTAAATCTAAACCCCATAAGGTTTTAATTCCAGCTAGGGGTTGGGTAATAAATTGTTCTAAAGGTTTATTGGCTGCAATAATTTCAGAGAAATCTGTCCAGAGTTGATTTAAGTCTTTTCCCGCAATTAATAACGGACTATTGGAACTAATATAATTTAACGCTTCTCCGGGTTGAGAAAATGCCGGGGATGGGTTTGTTGTATCTTCTTCTAAGGTAGCTACTAAGACAGTTTCTGCTAATAATCCCTGGGAATTAATCCCTAAAGATACGGCTAAAGTCGGTTGCTGACCGAGAAATTCTTGCTGTGGATCAGTGACTAATTGCCAATCTCCTAAATTAAAAAATCCAAACCCCACTCCCCCAGGTTTTAATTCTTTTAAGGCTTTTTGATAGGATTCTGATTGACTTAAATTCAGATTCGCTTGTACCGTATTTAAGGCTTCTTTCATCACCTTGGGATAGTTGGCAAATAACACAAACCGATCATTAATTGTAGCCATAACTAAAGTCGGTGCATCATCAATTGTTCCTTGAAAGGGTCGGCGATAAATCAATTTAACGCCTCGATATTGATCCTGAACAATATCTAAACCCGCATCCACTTGTTTTTGCCAAAATTTATCTAAAACCTCTTGACTTCGTTGAGAATTTTTTGTTGATAAGGCGACAAAATACCCAGGTTGTTGACCATTATTGGCTAATCGATCCAGATCAGGAGTAATTAATGCCCAAGTTATTTCATTCCCTAACCATGGTTGAATATCTCGCCCATAATTTAACCCTGTATTAGCTAAAAGACTTTCTTTAATAGAGTTAAGTTGAATCCGATTATTATTACTTTTTTGAGAAAAGGTTAAAATCTTTCCTACTGATTCTAACCGATCGGGATTTACTAATAATGAAACCATGGCGGGTGCAGTCCGAGGAACAAACATAGCCGCCTCTGGTGCTGTTTTTGTGCTACCTGTGACTAAAGCGGCGGGGTTTTGACCCGATAACAAATAAAACCCCGCAATTCCCAGGAGTCCCACAACGACCAGACCAATGACCAAAATCTTAGGAAATGAGCGTCTTTTCATAAGCTTAACTGTTGAGCGAATACCATTGCTAGATAGGAGTTCATGATCTATTATGCGTCAGTTGTGTACTTGCGATACAAAGGAGACGGATTGAACTAGAGTTAAGTTTAAAATATATACCTTACCTGTATAATTATACTAGATAATTGATGTATGGATCGACTCAATTTTCGATTGGATTATATTTATCCTATTGTTAATCTATTATGACTTCAAGAACACCCGTTTTATCCGCTTGGCAACAACTGAGAAACCAGAATATTACCTGTGAACAAGCCTTAAAAAATTTAGTCGATGATCAAAAAATTTTGAATCTAAAATTATTGGATCGGGATGTTAGTTTTAGATTTTTTCGCGAATTTCCAGATAAAAATATTTTGCCCCCAGTTATTCCGTTATTATTATGGCAAAATTGCTATTATCTGGGATGCCCGGTAGAAGTCTCCATGGACGCACTCACCTTGATGGGCGATCGCACTTTTTCCGATATTAAAATTATCCCCATTGATGATAAAAGTTATCGAGCTTGGTATCATGCCCAACATCTCGATCCCCATCGAATTACGTCCAACCCTTTAATTAACCCATTAACAGGAGAATTAGAATCCGAAAACGTTAGTGAAACCACGGAATTATATTTATCAAAAGCCGCGGATCAACTGACTCGAATTAAAACTTTAATTTCTGGAGCTTTAAGAAATCGTGCCAGTGATATTCATTTAGAACCCTCCCAAGAGGGTCTAAGAGTTCGTTATCGAATTGATGGTTTACTTCGCAATATTACCCTCTTACCTTCGGATATTGGACGTAAAGTTATCGTGGCAATTAAAGTCATGTCAAATATGGATATTGCCGAAAGTCGTCGCCCCCAAGATGGCAGAATTGGGGAGAATTATGTATCAGGACAAGACCTAGAAGTTGCTCTTGATATGCGCGTTAGTACCCTGCCCTGTGTGGGTGGTGAAAAAGCTGTAATTCGATTATTACCCCAAGAAAATCCTTTCTCTGGATTAAAGGATTTAGGCTTCTCGGAAACCACATTAAATATTTATAAAAGTTGGCTCTGTCAACCCCAGGGAATGATTATTTTTACCGGGCCCACAGGGTCAGGAAAAACCAGTACCCTTTATAATAGTTTGTTAGCCGTTGCCACAGAAAATGTTAATGTTGTTACCGTTGAAGATCCCGTTGAATATATCTTATCTGGTATTACTCAAACCCAAGTCCATGAACGAGCCGGGATGACTTTTGCTGCCGGATTACGCGCTATTTTACGACAAGATCCTGATATTATTATGGTGGGAGAAATTCGAGATCAAGATACGGCAGATACCGCCATTCGTGCGGCATTAACTGGTCATTTAGTCTTGACAACCTTGCATACAAATGATGCCATTGGTGCCATTCCCCGTTTAAAAGATATTGGCCCCGATCCGGGGTTAATTAGTGATGCTTTATTAGGAATTGTTGGACAACGTTTAACCCGTCGTGTTTGTCCCCACTGCGCTGAATCTTATCGTCCAACGGCGACGGATTTAGACCTGTTAGGGTTAGAATTAAAAGAAGTAAATACTGACGGTTGGCGCAAAGGTCGAGGCTGTTCTAACTGTTTTTATTCTGGCTATTCAGGACGAGAAGCAATTGTAGAATTATTGGCTGTTGATGATCGAATTCGTCAAATTATTTATGAAGGAACTCTGACAGAATTACATCGTTATTTACATGAAACAGGCTTTTTATCTTTCCGAATTGCCGCTATTGAAAAAGTCACCACTGGCGCCACAACTGTTGAAGAAGTTCAGCGTGTTTTACCGCGCAGTGCTTTAGCGCGAAAATTCTCCATTAAAACTTGAAACTAGGATCATAAAATCCTATTTCTAACAATTACAATTTTATTTATTCTTATCTCCCATTTCCTATGCTTACACCCCTTGATTCTAAAACCCTACGTTGGCAAAAAACTCGATATTCTCCATTAACAAGACAATTGGATGTATTCACCGCCTGTGGGTCGTTTATGTTCTTTTTGTGGTGGGATAAAACATTAGGAAATCAGACCAATAAACAGAAACAAAAACGTGCTGCTTGGTTAGTTAAAACTCTATTAAATTTGGGGCCGACTTTTATTAAAATTGGACAAGCTCTATCAACAAGGGCTGATATTTTACCCCTGGAATATGTTCAAGAATTAGAGAAACTACAGGATCAAGTTCCTCCCTTTAGTACGGATGAAGCCGTGGCTATTATTGAAGCAGAATTAGGGAACTCTTTATTTACATTATATCGAGATTTTGATGAACAACCCCTAGCTGCCGCCAGTTTAGGACAAGTTCATAAAGCCAGACTGCACACGGGAGAGGATGTAATTATTAAAGTCCAGCGTCCGGGTTTAAAACAATTATTTGATTTAGATGTACAAGCTGTACGTCGAATCATTCAGTTTTGTCAACGACATTTTAGTTGGTCAAAACTTTATAATTTGGATGAATTATATAATGAGTTTTTTTTGATTTTATATCAAGAAATTGATTATATAAAAGAAGGTAAAAATGCCGAAAGATTTAGAGAAAATTTTAAAAATTATCCGGGTATTTTGGTTCCTAAAGTTTATTGGAAGTATACCACCCATAAGGTTTTAACTATGCAATATTTACCCGGAATTAAAGCCGATGATCGAGATAAATTAATCGCTTATGGCATTGATGTTAAACGGATAAATCAGTTAGGGATTTGTTGTTATTTAAAACAAATTCTTCAGGATGGTTTTTTCCAAGCTGACCCTCACCCGGGAAATATTGCCGTTAGTGTTGAGGGAAATTTAATTTTTTATGATTTTGGCATGATGGCAGAAGTGAAAGCCTTGGCCAAGGATCAGATGATTAAAGCCTTTTTTGCCGTGTTAAAAAAAGATACGGATGTGGTATTAACTACCTTAGTTGATATTGGATTAATTGAACCTGTTTCTGATATGAAACCCGTTAGAAAAATGGTTAAATTTTTATTAGAAGAATTTACAGAAAAACCAGTCGATTTTCAGATGTTCAATCAAATTAAAGAAGAAATTTATATCATGTTTGAGCAACAACCCTTCCGTTTACCCGCTCAAATGATGTTTATTTTAAAGTCTTTAACCACTTTGGATGGTTTGGCGAGAAATTTAGATCCTAAATATAGTTTAGTTGCTTGCGCCCAACCCTTTGTTAAGAGTTTAACGATTTCTCAAGAGCGAGGTAATTTAGTCGGAGAATTAGCAAAACAGGCGCGAGATTTTATTAAATTTAGATTACAACAACCGAGCAAATCAGAGGTTTTAATACGTCGTTTAGAAGAACGTTTGGAAGAAGGAGAGTTACAAATTCGGGTCAGGTCTGTAGAAAGCGATCGCGCTTTAAGACGGATTAATTTAGCGATTAAAACTTTAATTTATATCTGTTGGACAGGATTTACTTTAATTGCTGGAGCGATTTTGTTAATTGGAAATTATCAAGGATGGGCGGTTTTTGTCTTGGTTTTATCCCTATTTGGGTTATGGATGTCGGTGCGATCGCTCTTTAATTTGGCTATTCGAGAACGTTTAGATCGAATTGCAGAAAGTTAAGGTTTATAGCAGTTTTTGCTTGTATCTTGAGAAGTGTTAAGCCTAATTTAACCACAAAGACACAAAAAAGTTGTAAACACGCTCGTTGTTATAAATAGTCTCATCCTGATTATTCCTCCTGTGCATCAATTTCATTTCGATAATCTTGAATAGCTTCTAAAACTTGATCAAACTGAGGATCATTTTCAAAAATTCCTGCAAATTTCATCCAAGGGTCTTCAGGTTTAGGAAGTTCAATTTCTAAATTAATAATTTCCGTATCCTTTAAAAAATCTTGGAGACGCTGAGATAACTTTTTAATAGCTTCTTCTCGACTATTTCCCGATGCTTTTAAACTCGGGTATTTTAAGACAAACGTTTGATATTTACCCTTTTTGAGTTGCTTAATTCCAATATCATAATTTAATTTATTCCCAAGATTGATAACGGGAGGAGAGTTAGTTACCATTGTTAAATTCAACCTCAATAGTATCTTGATTTTAACAATTTTATTAGAGTTAGTCAAGAATCGGCGAGCGCGCTTTAACAGAACTTACGCACCCAACCAAAGAAACCGGGTTTTTACGAAAATACTTCGTTGTGACTCACATATTATCTAAAAAACCCGGTTTCTCGGGCGACCTGCGTAAGTCCTATTTAATTTAGCTATTCTATAAAAGCCAGTTTGAAATTATCACTAAAATATGTAAAAATACAACTCAGTAAAACCTATAAAAAATTATCAGAATGCTACCTATCCCTATTCCCCCAGAACCCGGCCAAGAATCCGTTTGGGATTATCCCCGTCCCCCTCGTTTGGAAGATGTCAACCAACCGATTAAAGTAATATTTAATGGGATTATTTTAGCCGAAACCCAAGGGGCAAAACGAGTCTTAGAAACCAGCCATCCCCCGGTATATTATATTCCGCCCGAAGATATTCAATTAGAGTATTTACAACAAACTTCTCGCAGAAGTTGGTGTGAATGGAAAGGGGCTTGTAGTTATTATAATATTACGGTCGGTGACAAACAAGCTGTTAATGCAGCCTGGAGTTATTTGAGTCCAGTTCCTGAATTTATTGATATTCAAAATTATTATAGTTTTTATGCTAGTTTCATGGATGCTTGCTATGTGGGAGAAGAATTAGTTCAAGCCCAAACCGGGGATTTTTATGGGGGTTGGATTACTCAAAATATTGTGGGGCCATTTAAGGGAGAACCGGGAACAATGGGGTGGTAATCTATACTATTTAACCTACAAAACCCGCCTAAGCGAGTTCTGTAGGTATAGAAATTTTAATTTGCTGAAACTGATTTAGGGTTTTATTTCAGTAATGATTCTGCTAACTGTTCTAAATGAATTGCACTATTAACTTCATAAAAAGATGTGGTTGGGGCTTTGACAAATAGGGATGACATTTCATTCATAATAGCTTCATAGGCTTCGGTGTGGTTATTGGAAGTATCCATATCACCAATATCTTCCCAGAAAATCAGAGCAATTCCCTTATCGGTTCCAGGTTCTTGAAGTAAATAAGCTCCTTGAAAACCTTCTTTATAGGTAGCTACCGCTTGTTCAAATAATGTTTGAGCTTCTTTAAATTTACCCGGTTTGAATTCACCGATGGCAACGTAGGCAACTTTTCGTCTTAAAAAATCCTGAAATTCAGACATAAGTTAATAAATGTAATAAACTGCAAGTTTTTGCACCAGAGTTAAGACTCAACCCCAAATAATTCTACCAGTTTAATCGCCAAAAACCATAGGGAATAACCGTGACCCTTTGACCCTTGGCAAGAATAACAACAATTGCGATCGCAATTAGTCCCCAGAAAAGCCCCAAGTCTGTAAAATCTTAAAGAAATCAAAAAAACGTTCCTCTAGTAGCGAACCCAATTTCAATTTTACTTGGTGGTGTCAAACGTGAATACAGTCCCCCCGCTCGATCTTAGCCTACAGTACAAAACCATTCAGGATGAAGTCAGCGCTTGTGTGCAAGCGGTCTTGGCTTCCGGTCGTTATATTGGAGGTTCAACGGTCGAAGCCTTTGAACAAGACTTTGGAGAATATATTGGGGTTAGGGAAACCATTGCCTGTAACTCGGGAACCGATGCCCTATTTTTAGCCCTACGCGCCCTGAAGATTGGGCCAGGGGATGAAGTGATTACCACCCCCTTTACCTTTATCGCCACCGCAGAAATGATCAGTGCAGTGGGGGCAACGCCTGTATTTGTCGATATTGATGCCACAACTTTTAATCTCGATATTGAACAAATTCCCAACGCTGTCACCGAAAAAACAAAAGCCATTATTCCCGTCCATTTATTTGGTCAACCTGTGGACATGACCCGATTAATGGCCGTGGCAAAATCCTATAATTTAGCGGTGATTGAAGACTGCGCCCAAGCTACCGGGGCCACTTGGAAGGGGCAAAAAGTTGGAAGTATCGGAGATATCGGCTGTTTTAGTTTCTTCCCCACGAAAAATTTAGGCGCCTGTGGCGATGGTGGGGCCGTAACTACCCAAGATCCGGCCCTGGCCCAAGCCATGAGAATTATCAAAGAACATGGTCAGTCAACCCGTTATAGTTCGGATACCATTGGGATTAATAGCCGTTTAGATGCCCTACAAGCAGCGATTTTACGGATCAAACTGCGTTATCTCGATACCTGGAACCAACAACGGCAAACCCTTGCCAGACGGTATCACCAGTTACTCTATCCTCTCCCAGAAATTATCACACCCCAAGACATTACCTTTGGCGAAAGTGTGTGGAATCAATACACTATTCGGGTACAAACAGACCACAGGGAGCAGGGAGCAGGGGGAGCAGGGGGAGCAGGGGAAGCAGGGGAAGCAGGGGAAGTAAACTTACCCATTACCCATTACCCATTACCCATTACCCATTACTCATTACCCTCCCTCAAACGACGAGATTATCTGCGAAACTACCTGCAAGAACAGGGAATTGGTTCTATGATTTACTATCCCATTCCCCTACATCAGCAACCGGTTTATCAAAATTTAGGCTATCAAGCCAATCAACTCCCGATTGTGGAAACCATTTGTCAGGAAGTCTTATCTTTACCCCTATTTCCCGAACTGTCTCCAGAACAGCAAGATCAGGTGATTACCGCCATCAAAGAAGGAGTGACTCAAATCCCGCAATTTTAGCAACCTATCTGGGCGCGTCTTTGTGGTGCGATTGTTTGTATACTGTTAGGTAACAAAACGATAAAAAAATTCACAATCATCCGTTAAAAATAGGTACAAGATCGCCCTAGACGACAGAAGCAACTGACCGCAGTGTGAGTATCCTCACTAACTAAAGGTTAACGAAGAATCAATAACTAAAGGTCAACTGTCAAAATGCCTTTTTTTCGCTCCCAACTCTAAAAATCTAACCACTAGGAGGAATACAACAAACGTGAACCCACAGCAAGTCAAATCCAGACGACGCTATGACCCAGAGGAAATTGCCCGCTACCACCGTCGTCGCCCCTGGTTGGCGATCGGACGGACAATTATGGTGATTTGGTATTTCACCGGGTTTATTTTGGGGTTATTGTGGGATAAATGGCAACATGGGGACGTGGAACATACCCCCCAACGGGCTACCCACCTGCGCCATGTGCTCACGGATTTAGGCCCTACCTATATTAAAGTCGGCCAAGCGCTTTCTACCCGTCCCGATTTAATTAGAAAAGATTTTTTAGAGGAATTAACCAAACTTCAGGATCAATTGCCGCCCTTTAATCATAATCAGGCGATGGCAATTATTGAAGCGGAATTAGACCAGGATTTAGACAGTCTTTATAGGGAAATTTCTTCCGAACCCGTAGCGGCTGCTAGTTTGGGTCAAGTCTATCACGCCCGACTCAGAACTGGGGAAGAAGTGGCGGTTAAGGTACAACGGCCGAATTTATTACCCGTTTTAACCTTAGATTTATATTTAATGCGTTGGGCAGCGGGATGGCTTTCTCCGTGGCTTCCGTTGAATTTAGGACATGATTTAAGCCTAATTGTCGATGAATTTGGGGTTAAGTTATTTGAGGAAATTGACTATATTAATGAAGGTCGGAATGCGGAACGGTTTGCCACCTATTTTGCCGATGATCCTAATGTCAAAGTCCCCTTGATTTATTGGCGTTACACCACCACTTGTGTTTTAACTTTAGAGTGGATTAATGGGTTTAAATTAACCGATACCGAACGAATTAAAGCCGCTGGATTAGATCAGGATACTTTGATTGAAATTGGCGTGACCAGTGGTTTAAAACAACTCTTGGAATTTGGCTTTTTCCACGCCGATCCACACCCCGGAAATTTATTTGCTTTGCCCGATGGTCGCATGGCATTTATTGATTTTGGGATGATGGATCAGTTACAACAGAATACAAAGGAAACCTTGGTGGATTCCGTGGTGCATTTGATTAATAAAGACTATGATCAACTGGCACTTGATTTCGTGAAATTAGGGTTTTTGTCGCCTGAAACTAATATTCAACCGATTATTCCTGCCTTGGAAATGGTCTTGGGGGATGTCATAGGTACTAGCGTTAAGGATTTTAATTTTAAAACGATTACCGATAGTTTTTCGGAATTAATGTATGAATATCCCTTCCGAGTTCCCGCCCAATTTGCCTTAATTATTCGTTCCTTGGTGACTCAAGAAGGAATTGCTTTGAGTTTGAATCCCGATTTCAAAATTGTGGATGTGGCCTATCCCTACGTCGCCCGTCGATTATTAAATGGTGAAACTCCAGCCCTGCGACGTCGTTTAATCGAAGTCCTATTTAAAGATGGGAAATTACAATGGCAACGATTAGAAAATATGATTGCGATCGCCCGATCAGATCGGAATTTTGATCTGTTACCTACGGCTCAATTAGGATTAAAATATTTAATGTCTGATGAAGGAGATTTCCTCCGCCGTCAAATTATTTCGGCTTTAACCGAAGATGATCGTCTCCATACCACAGAAGTTCAAAGGTTATGGACTTTAATTCAACCCGATTTAAAACCCAGTCGTTTATTTGATGCAGCTTGGGGAGCGATTAGTCAGTTATCAGTGATCAGTGATCAGTCATCAGTTAAAAGTTAACAGTTGTTAGTTAACAGTTATTAGTTAAAAGTTAACAGTTAACTGTTTTTAGCCCACAAATATTAACTATGAACTCTTTACCGTCAACTGATGACTGATAACTCTTACACTGATAACTGATGACTGATAACTGATTACTGATTACCGATTTATGTTTAATTCTGCGAATCCGCCTTTAGTTTTGATTGTTGGGGGTTTATTCATTGGAATAACCTGTTGTACGGCTTTTGTTGTGAATCTCAAACAACTGTTAAAAGAATGGTCAAAAAATCGTTCTAGTCGTAATCTCGCTAACTTGCGGGGGTTTCCCATACTGTTTCCCTTTCTGGGAGTTGGGTTAGGAATTTGTATTTTTCTGGCTTCCTGTTTAGAAGTTTTTGCCTTTTCAGAATCCTTTGCCTATGGGTTTTCTATTCCCTTAACGGCATTAATGGCTGGGTTAGTTTGGTATCAGTTAACTCGATTATTTAACCAATTAGAAGAAAAAGGTTTAAGAGGGATTGATTTAGACGATTTAAGTTTAGGTAAAATCATCCCTCAACAGAATCCACCGGAGAATTAATTGAGCCTAGAAATTAACCCACTAAACGGTTAATATCCTGATTAGAACCCACGACAACAATCATGGTTCCTTTGTAAAGTTTGCGATTAGAAAGGGGGTTAATTTCCATTTTATCCCCTTCATTTTTAATCGCTAAAAGATTTAATCCATAACGGCGCCGCAGTTCTAATTCGGCAATGGTTTTCCCATCAAATTCATCGGGGACAATCATTTCTACAATACTGTGTTCTGCATCAAGTTCAAACTGATCGAGTAAACGGGGGCGAGTCAATTGTCGGGCTAATTGTTGTCCCATTTCCTGTTCTGGGAATACGACTAAATCGGCTCCCACTTTATTTAATAATTTAGCATGGGTTTCCGAAGATGCTTTCGCAATTACATTTGCAACACCCCCTTCTTTTAAGTTTAAAGTGGTGGTAATACTTTCGGCTAAAAAACTACCCACAGCGACAATTACCGTATCAAATTCTAAAATTCCTGCTTCTCGAAGTGCAGAGGTTTCAGTAGAATCTAACAGCAACGCATGGGAGGCTATTTGATCACTTAATGCCGAAGTCACTCGTTTTTCTTCTTTATCAACCGCGAGAACTTCATAACCGCTTTTGTGCAATGTTGAACAAACGGCACTTCCAAACCGACCTAATCCAATCACAGCAAATTGTCTTTTTTCAGTTCGGAGATTGCGTAAAAAATTCCAAGATGAGAAGTTCATATTATGGGTCTTTCAAAACGGCAAAATGTGAGTGGTTTATCCTACTAAAAGGTTTTCTTCAGGATAGTCAATCGACGTGGGTTTAGGATCACCCAAAATAGCCGACATTAATAACAGTACCCCAACCCGTCCCATATACATTGTAGTAATAATAATCAATTGACTCAAGGGGGTTAAACCGCCGGTAATTCCCGTGGATAACCCCACCGTAGCAAAGGCAGAAACCACCTCAAATAAAATCGGCGCAAACGCAATTTCCGGCTGACTTAAAGAAATCAGAATTGCTGAGATACAAATTACCATAAACGAACCAAATAAAACCCCAATAGCTTTTAAAATTAACGGGAGTGGAATTTGGCGTTTATAGCAAATCACTTCTTCTCGCCCCTGTAAAGCCGAACGAGTAGAATTAAATAAAATCCTAACGGTTGTGGTTTTAATCCCGCCTCCGGTTCCCCCCGGACTAGCGCCAATAAACATCAAAATGATTGTGATAAATAACCCAGCAACGGTTAATTCTCCATTATTAATCGTATTAAATCCAGCTGTTCGGGTCGTTACTGATTGAAACCAAGCCGCCATAACTTGTCGAGGAAAATTAAGGGGTTCTAAGGTTCCTGGATTTCGATGTTCAGTAAAGAATAATAAAACTGTTCCTAAGACTAATAGAAAGATTGTGGTAGAAGTAACAACTCGGAAATGAATCGAAAAATCACGACGAAGGGGACGACTAGAGAATCGATTACAAATCCATAAATGAAGTTCTTGAATCACTTGATAGCCCATGCCTCCCCAAATAATTAAAAACGTAATGATAAAATTTAATAAGGGAGAGTTAACATAGCGAATAAAGTTATCAGAGAATAATCCAAATCCGGCATTGTTGAAAGCATTTACACTATGAAAAAGGGCAAACCATAGTCCCTGATTCCATCCCAAATCAGGAACAAACACAAATAACAATAGAAAAACTCCGGTTATTTCAAATAGGGCGGTGGTTGCCACAATAGATTTTAATAAAGGCACAGCCCCCGCTATTCCCGAAGCATCTAAAGATTGTTGCAGGGCTAATTTATCCTTGAGGCGAAACTTTCGACCCAATACCAACAATAAAAAGGTGGTGACGGTCATGTATCCTAACCCCCCGACCTGAACCAGCACCAGGATTATCAACTGGCCCCAAAATGAGTAGAATTTGCCCACATCCACAACGGATAACCCGGTTACGCAAACCGCAGAGGTCGCAGTAAATAAAGCAGTTAAAGGATTACCCCAAGTTCTGGCACTTAAGGAGAAGGGCAACATCAATGAAATTGTCCCAACGGTAATTACCGCCAGGAAACCTAAACCAATTGTTCGAGATACGGTCATGGAGTTAGGGTTAATCTTTAGGTGAAGTTATCAGAAAATTCCGAATCTATAGGATCATACTGTAGGGATGCTTGCCTAATGGCATCACTCAAAAATTCTTCTTTTGATTCAGATGAACTCAACACTCTATCAACAAATTCAGCACTTCTATGATTCTTCTTCCGGTTTGTGGGAGGAGATTTGGGGAGAACATTTGCATCATGGATATTATGGCTTGGATGGCACTCTGAAAAAAGAACGGCGTCAAGCTCAAATTGACTTAATTGAAGAATTTCTCAACTGGGGACTAACACCCACAAATCAAGAGGAGTTACAAGGGTCTCGAATGCTTGACGTCGGCTGTGGAATTGGGGGAAGTTCATTATATTTAGCCGACAAATTTCAGGCCGATGTCACCGGAATTACCCTGAGTCCCGTCCAAGCCAAAAGGGCCACAGAACGCGCCCTAGAAGCTCAGTTACAGGAAAAAACGCAGTTTTTGGTCGGCGATGCCTTAGAAATGCCCTTCGAGAGCAATAGCTTTGATTTGGTGTGGTCTTTAGAAAGTGCCGAACACTTCCCCAATAAAATTCAGTTTTTGCGGGAAGCCTATCGAGTTTTGAAACCCGGCGGAACTTTGTTACTAGCTACTTGGTGTCATCGTCCCTTGGGGGGACAAGCCGGACAACTCACCGAGGAGGAGCGCCGACACCTAGCCGAAATTTATCGGGTTTACGCCTTACCCTATGTGATTGCTTTGCCCGAATATGAAGCGATCGCCACGGATCAAGGGTTTAAAAATATTCAAACAGCCGACTGGTCAAAGGCCGTGGCCCCCTTTTGGCATACGGTGATCGATTCCGCCTTTAACCTGAATGCCATCGTCGGCCTGCTATTGAGTGGCCCCACAACCATTCAAGCCGCCCTAGCCTTACCCCTAATGAGTCGAGGCTATGACACGGGACTGATTCGTTTTGGTTTATTAACAGCAAGAAAATGATAAATAGGGCGGTGTGAATCAACCCCGATCAAAACCGATAAACCTGGCCATCAATTAATAGCCGGGTAATTCCCTTGGCTTGTAAATAGGGAGCCACTTTTCTCAGGAGTCGGCCATCGGGCACTTTAAACACCCGTTGGTTGCGTCCCGAGAAACGACTAGCGATCCGGTGATTATCAAAAACAGGAAGGGTTTGTTCTAGGACTTCTTCCTCTGGAATCGTTCCCAACTCACTAAATGCCCTCAAGGGTTTAGCAATCAATTCCGAGAATCGGTCAATCACTAAATAACAGGTTTTCGGGAGTGCCGTTTCCGTTAAGGGCAAAATTTTGACCGATACGGTCGCTCCACTAGCTAGTCCAGGGGAAAATAGACCCCGAGGCTCTGTATCATCATCCTCATCGTCTTCCTCGTCAGCAAACTCGTCTACATAGTCTTCCTGATCAGGATTCCTGTCTTCCCCATCTTGCTCATCTTCGTCATAGTCCTCAAACCCATGACCCTTGACTTCAAGCCGAGCCGGGGAAAACAGCCCCTCCAGACCCGGAATAGACAACTGATAATTAGACGGAGAAATTTGTATGGAATCGGACTCCAAGGAATCAGAAACATCTGACTTCACAACCTCCGGCGTAGATGAGCGTTTCCGCTTCCGGGGCAAGATCAGGGTCGATTCCTGGCTTACAGGTTCAGGAGTGTCCCGGTGAGCTTCCTCTTGAGCATCATCTCCACCCACCCCATCCTCCGAGGAACGTTTTCCCACACGATGGAGACGCTGTTTTTGGGTCGTCAGAATATCATAGACCTCTTTAGGAACAGCATTTTGCAGGACTCGTCTCACGGTCGAGCTACTGACTCCATAGCGTTCTGCCAGGGTAATGGTTGTTTCCTCTGGCACGTCTTGATAGAGCCTAATAATTTCCCATTTGTCCGATTCAGAAAGTTTCGTGGATGTCATTGAGTTGGGAGTCACTTGATATGGAAGGATTAAGATTTACATAAAGCCAAGGGATTTCCCACCCAGCCTCGGAGTGATCAAAAGAGGACAAAGATTAAACGAGGGTTTGACGGGTCTGGAGGGTTCAGGTCGAAACCTCAAGGGTTTTCCGTATTACCCCTTGGCCGATCGTCTGCTCCGTCGGCTTTGGCGAGAACGGGTTGAGATGTCATACTCCAAAATCGCTCCAACGGCAAATAACACCCCCGTAAATACAAAGAACACTTCTAACAAACCGCCACTTTCATATTCCCCTGACCCTCGGGAATCAGCCCATTTAAAATACATATCCGCAATATACAGAGAGAAAATGGCAAAGGCAATCATCCGCCAGGACTGGGAAAACCGTCCGCCCCAAAAGGCTAAAATCAAAGCCGTTGCTAGAATCAACAGGAAAACATCCCCGATGATATAAAACAAGTTGAACCCAAAAGCCAGAGGTTCAAGTTTGCTATCAATCGCCTCCACCCACAAGGGAGCAGAAGAAGTCTCAGTCTCTGGTTCAATTTTCGGGGAAGTTTGGCTCCCAGAGGGTTCAATTTTGGGCGCGGAGATTCCAGGGGCGGTAACAGCAGGGGTAGGAACCGATTGTTCAATCGCCACAGGATCATCCGGTGAACCCAGCAATCCAAACAAGTTAGGGCTGGCAACCCACATTCCAAAGGTGGTTCCCACAATCGCTACCCCAAGTAACGTTAACCACTGACCCAGATCCAAATCTAAGCGTTTAGAAATGACGGCTAGAATCATTCCTGTCCCCAGAAATAGATAGCTCAGAACATAAAAACCATCGGCGATAGAAACCGCCGGATCTAAATTCCAAGCCAGTTCCCACACCCCAAACAGAACACCCCCCACAAAGTAGAAAAATACCCCTAACCCAATACATAACCAAACATTTCTACCGCTCACCATCTGAGGACTTTGCCAATTTCTATAACAGACAACGGCAGCGGCTAAAAATGCCCCCAATTCAAAAAAGTACGTTCCGATGGAGTACCACAGAGGTAACTCCTCTCCTTGTACAGTCACACTAAACAGCAGAAAAAATAACAAGGCAAGAACAGCCCACACAATTCCAGCAATCACCAGACCCTGTGATGAAAACAAGGTGGAAGATAAAGAGGACTTTGGTTGTGAAGTGCTACCCATAGGATTAAAATACCTAGCAATTTAAAGAATCAAAACGAAGGTTGGCGGCTAGTCGTTGTTAACTTCAGCATTTAAACAATCGTCTTTAGTCTAGCGTCCCATATTTAGGTCAGAACAGCTAGTCTATCTTTTGGTTAATTCATCACCCATTTCTGACTCAAAGACGACTGGTGCAACCAACTGACAAACTGTTCGCGATCATCAACCGCCATATCCTCAAGCACTTCTTCTATTCCCTCTGCAAAACTGGTATTGCCAAAATAGCTTTTTCCCAGGTCATAGAGTTCTTGCAGTAAGGTGCTGAGGTGATTTTCTTGCCAGGAGGTAATTTTGAGGCTCTCCAGGGGACTGACGGTCAGGAGCATTTCTACCGCTTTGGAATCATCAGTCTGGGGAAACTGGGACTGTTTAAAAATTTTGGTCAAATCTTTTTGAAAGGAAACCGCTTGTTTAGATCCTAACAAATCTTCAATATCAAAGTAAACCGCTTGCAATAGCAGCAAGCAGGCTTGAGTCAAAATAGGTAATTTGTTGTCCGTTGAGCCGTGACCTTCTTTTAACAGTTGGTCTAAACGGACTTTTCCCCAGACACTATATCGATCGGGTTCTTCTAATAAAACGCAAGCTTTCCCCTTATTATCAGTCAGATCTCGCCACAAAGCCCTCGCCTCATCTGCATATTTGGCTTCAAACATTTTCATTAGGCGAAATGTCTGCCCCTGATAATTTAAAACAGGAATTTGCTGGTCTCGGCTAGGATGTTGAACCATTGTGATTTCAACATCCGCTCTTTTTAATATAAACATGACACTTCTGCACCTACTCCTGTCATGGCATCCGGCTTTGACACTCTCGGTAAATCGGCTGCGTGCTGATTCACTGAGATTTTTAAGATTCCAAACCCGGATTCTTAAAGGTGTAGTCAAGACACCTGGTGACCACTCCACCCCGATCCAATCCCAATCTCATACGGGTTGTACGATTACAGTCTGCACTAATATTAATAGGGTTTGCAGTTCTGTTTAAAACACCACTGATCATAGCATAGGCATCGACCAGACGGAAATCGACTTGAACCTCCACTGGCTTTTTTTAGGACAATAAACTGCCGCCGTCCTGTTTGTTTTGCGATGACTCAAAAAAAGTCTTTTGAGATGATGTGAAAAATTGAGCACCGAATAAGGTAAAATATTTTTATATTGGGTGTGTAACTCAGGTGGATAGAGTAGCGACCTTCTAAGTCGTCTGTCGGGGGTTCGAATCCCTCCACACCCGTTAAATTTCCAGGGTTCCAGAATAGGCAAAAGTGTAGACAAAGTGGAGAGAGATTTTCTCTACTTTCCGTTTCTGGGGTTGATCATTAACCGATTACTCTCCATGACCGATGACTGGGAAGGTAAGCCCTAGACAGCCAAGGCTACTGCGGACAGAATTAATTTAATTCTTAACTTCTGTCATTTCAATAACACGGTCATCTAAATCTTTCACTAAAAAATTTAACGGTATTTCACTGCGAATTTTATGTTTTACACCGCGCAATTGTACCCGCATTAAAATTTGTTCTAAACAATCTTTATCAAAACAAACATGACGTTCTTGATCTTTAGACCCATAACTAGCCCCCCCAATAATATGTAACTGAGTGTTTTTCATCAGTTGATACCATAACCCCTCCGTACCCTGCATTTTAGACGTTGCAGTCGGCCCCACAGAGGCAGAAAGATACAGGGGATCAATTCCAGCCCCCAATGTTTGTTCATAGTTATAGTAATAATGTAAAGGCACATCTGCCACAGCTAGTCCTAATAAACCTTCATAAAAATCCCGGGCTACATTCAAATCAGAAACCATAATTGTATGTACTTTCGGCGCGCTGGTGAGAAACATCCACATTGCCACGGCATAGGCAGCCAGTAACATCACCATCACTCCCTGGGTGGAAAAAATCCCGTCAAAAACCGGAAATTCAGGGAAAAACGCACTTAACGGTAAAAAATGAAACGAAAAATTCATAAAATTAATGGGTATTAGCATAAATAAATTCAGAAGTAGGAAATAAACTCAATTCCAAGCAATAATCACCTTTATCTCAACGGTCAAGACGATCTGCTAATAGTCATCTTAACAAAAAGTTTTGACAACTCCTGTACAATCATGTCTTTTTAGGCTAGACATTGCTATCGAACCATGAATAATCAGATTGATGTGTTTGTATACGGTACTCTCAAGCCAGGGGAATGTAACTATCAACGCTATTGTCAAGGGCAAGTCATAGCCCAGCGTCCGGCCTTAGCCGTGGGAAAACTCTATGCCCTATCTTTAGGTTATCCGGGGATGGTAGCTGGGGATGGTATCGTGCAGGGGGTGATTTTATCCTTTGCAGACCCTAATATTTTTTTGGACTTAGATCAATTAGAAGATTACCAGCCCCATCGCCCTGCTGAAAAAAACGAATATCAGCGACAACAGATTCCGGTTTTTGATCTTAACCATCAACCTTTAGGCTTAGTTTGGGTTTATTTGATGGATATTAAAACCGTTGAGTCCTATTCAGGGGTTTTAATTCCTGATGGCTGTTGGAAAAATCAATATTGACCTTTAAATAAACCCCAAGGACATTGAAATACAATGTTCTTGAGGTTAGATTTTTTTAATTTATGGGTCTGGAAACTGGAGCTTTAGGAATCGCAATAATCGGTTGATCCACGCTAATACTAACCGCATTAGGAGTAATAATCGGGATCAGCGGCTCATTTAAGGCAATTTGTAAAGGTTCCGAATTGTTCAGACTTTCAGACTGGGCAAAGAGCGGAAAACGCCCGGAATTGACGGAAATTGCACTGGAAAAGGTCATGACTAATAAAGCTGCGATCGCAGTTCCTCCCCAGGTCGCCATTACACGGGTTCTCTGATTTAACCTCTGGAAAACGCGGGTGGTCAGTTGTTGCACCGAGATACTAGAAGCAGGGACAGGAGCGTTTTGTAGGCGCGAACGCAGTTGCAGGAGTTGTAGATAAGTTGCTTTAATCTTGGGATCGGTATCCAGCCACAACTGAACTTGACGGCGTTCTTCAACCGTCGCTTCGTTGTCCAGGTAGGCACTGATTAATTGGGTTTTAGGGTCAAGATCCGAGTGTTCCTCAGATGGATGTCCCCCGATGGTTGAGTAAGTTTGTAGTTCTGGATCAGAATTGTGCTTCATCGGAACACCCCCGTTGACCAAACATCAAATCAGACATGAGAAATTGGGGTTTAACCTATATAACTATTGTATGGGTATTAACAGGAATTGCACCCGCTCACTTGGCAATTGTTTAGGGATTGAGATACACTTGCAGATCGGTTTGTAAGCGTTGACGCGCTCTGGCGATTCTCGATTTCACTGTTCCCAGGGAAACCCCGGTAATTTCAGCGATTTCTTCATAAGCTAATCCTTCAATTTCCCGCAGAACAATCGTGGTGCGGAAGGCTTCGGGTAAATCGGCGATCGCTTCATGAAGATGACTATAGAATTCACGGGTTGCCATATCCTCATCGGGGCCTGGGCCATCGGCAGCGATTTCCCAATCCATTTCCCCATCTTCCACATTCCGAGGGGCATCTAAAGATAGGGGCGGTTTGACCCGTTTGCGCTTGCGGAGTTCGTCGTAAAATAAATTTGTGGCAATTCGACTTAACCAACCCCGAAATTTGACGGGTTCCTGTAGACGTTTAATATTGCGATAGACCCGAATCCAGATTTCTTGGGCGAGGTCGGCTCGATCCTGCCAGTCTGGGGCGAGGTGGTAGAGAATCTTATCAACATGGGACTGATACCGACGCAGGAGTTCTGTAAAGGCTGCTTTATCTGGACAGACCCCCTCTTGACACCGCAGGACTAAATCGGTATTGGGGAGTTGTTCAAGGGGAAGTTGCTCTAGGGGAACAGAGACTTCAGCCTTAGACCAGGAGATGGGGATAGATTGGCTCATGGGTGGAACTTGGTTGATGAAAGATTCCGTTAGTGGTTGACGCGACCCGGATTCATAGTGTTCCTGGGTTCAAACTTGTTAGTTAGGATACCAGGGATAGAGATGAGCTTTTTCACCTAACGGGTGTTTTTCCCTTATATTAGTGGAAGTTTTTTCCTTTGTCATGAAAAATTTCTCATCAAATCCGGGTCATAAGTTATCAGTTATCAGTCATAAGTTATCAGTTATCAGGGTATATGAGGACGCTTGTAATACAAGGGTTTCATGATTAACCAACAACCTATTTAAAGGTTTAAAAGGTTAACTCTTAAACTGATAACTAATTACTGTTTACTGATAACTGATTACTGTGTTTAGATATCCAAATCCGTCAAATTCAAGCGGGGGGCGTGGGTTTCGATGAACTCCCGACGGGGGGCCACCCGATCGCCCATTAATATGGTGAAAATCCGATCAGCTTCGGCAGCATCTTCCACTTCCACCCGTTTAATCATCCGAGTTTCTGGGTTCATAGTAGTTGTCCAAAGTTGTTCGGGCATCATTTCCCCTAACCCTTTAAACCGTTGAATATTGTAGTTAGCATTGGCGGGTAAACTTCTCAAATGCTCCTGCAATTCCTGTTCATTGTAACAGTATTGATGGTTGCGTCCCCGTTCTACTTTGTACAGGGGAGGACAGGCAATATAAATATAGCCTTGATCGACTAATTCCCGTTGATAACGATAGAAAAAAGTGAGCAATAAAGTCCGAATGTGAGCGCCATCAACGTCCGCATCGGTGTTATGACAGCAGAGTCCTCCAGTGCCACAAACAAAGTTTTCATCCCCATCAACGGAGAAGTCATAAACATACTCTCCGACTAATTCAATTTCCTCTGCTTTGACAACTTTTAATCCCATTAAATCTTCACTAATGGGTAAATAATCCATCGGTTTTTGAGTGGGAAGTTGTAGATAGGCGTTGAGTTTTTCCGCCCCTAAATGACGTTGCCAAATTAGACGACAACTTTCGAGTTGTTGTTTGCCACAAAGGGTAAGAGTATAGTAGGGATAACGGGTTTGAATTGGGGCTGTGTGATTCAATTGAGGTTGATGTTCACTGGTACTAGCAATTAATCCCAATTGTCCGAATAAATAGAGTAATCCATTTTTAATTGAATTGGAGTTAGTTGTCCAAGAAATATTCGCCCCACTGGTTGTACCATCTCCTAAGAAATAACCCTCTAAAAAGGCAAGTTGTAAAGGTTCAGTCACCGAGAAAACCAGATCGGGAATTTGTTTTTCATGGGATTTTTTTCCTAATCCCCATGCTTGTAACAGTCGGGCAGCAGCCACACTATTAAAATAGAGTTTAATGCCCTGACTTTCGGGATCATTATAGCGGCGTGGGGTTTCCCCAAATACCTCTTGAATGGCTGTAATTAACTCAGGAATAAATCGTTCATCTTTCGTGCCTAAATTCAGGCTGACTTGATGTTTTGATAGGCTTCCTTCCGCTACATACCAACCCAAAAACCACATCAATTCTGAAGTAATGGGTAAATAGCGATCGAAGGCTTTATTCTGGTGGGCTTGAGGAACAATTTTTAGGTTATCCCCCAACTCAATTAACTCGCTAGGTGTGAAGTATTCAAAGGGTTTGTAATTACTAACTTCTCGCCAACGGGCGTTTTTACTGGTGTCATCTTGAGTCAGGAGTTGATCAATTTTAGAGGGAAGGGTTTGGTAAACAATATTTTCGTTACCTCCAATTGTCTCTAAATAATCTAAGAAATTAGACAAAATTGGTCGATTAATTCCCCGTTCCCAGTGACTAATAGTAATGGGTTGTTTGACTCCAATGGCTGTTGCCAATTGTTTTTGAGTCATGCCTAATGCTTGACGTTGGGCAATTAATTGTTGCCATCCTTCGGCATCTAATTCAACCCTGGTTTCACTGAATAATTCCGGTTTTTCAACCTTCGCTAAAATTCGCCGACTGGCAATTTTACGAACATCTTCTCCTTGTAAATATAAGGATTGATTCACACCCGCTTCGTAGAAGGTTCGGAGTAAATCAATTCGAGTTTGGGGTTCAGTTGAACGGGGCAAACGACGACTGGCAACTAACCAATCTCCGGGTTTAATTTCATTGCCTTTTTTGAGTTTAACTTCCCCGTTTTCATACACAAAAACACTATGGGAAGATGTGACTTTAATCTGACGATTATAGCGAGTCGTCAGTTGATACATGGGTTCTTCATGCCCGTGACGAATTACGGCTTTAATCGGACGAAAACGGGTGGCATGGGTTACGGGATCAAAAGCAACCACTTGATAGCGTTCTGGGGTACGTTTCCCCTTGATACACTCATCAATAAACTTGCCAATTTCTACAAATTCAGTTTTTCCGGTATCTTCCATTACTAGGGTTGGTTCATCACCCGCAACGCTCATAATTATGACTTTATGATACCGCAATTGAGAAGCATCAAATTCTTCTCCTTTTATCCCTAATCCTAATGCTGTAATTAAGGATTGAATTTCATTATTTTTGTAGATTTTGGCGTCATCGGTTTTCTCGATATTGAGGATTTTTCCGCGTAAAGGAAGAATGGCTTGGGTACGGCGATCGCGTCCTTGTTTTGCACTATTATGCACAAATATACCCGCCGATAATGCGAAGTTATGGCTATGGGGAACTTCAATATCATAAACATCATGACGTTCTTCTAACCATTCGATAGAAACTACCCGATGATTGTAGTTCCGAATAGCAGTTCTGGTGGCAACTTCATCCCCTTCAAAATAGCGATCGCAAAAGGTTTTAAAGGTCTGATCTTTTTGCGGTTTAAGAGAGTTTGCTGACGGGTTATAGATCTGATAGAGTGATGCTAGGGTTCGAGCATAATCGCTTTGATATTGAGATTCTAAACGCTCTTGATCTTCCCGTTGTTTGAATTGATAGGTATTAGCTAATACAGGGGGATCAATCCATTGATCAGAACCGGGATTCCAAACCTTTTGATTACTCTTTAATTCCCCATTATTTTCCGAGTAATGAAACGGCATTAAGGAATCTTCTGGGGTTAATTCTGCTGCTGCTTTGTAAGTGCGATCGCGCAACATAAACGGGTGATCGGGAGTACAAATCAGGGTTTCCCCGTTATCTAAAGTTAATTGCACGACTTGGGCATTTTGTTTCGTAAGTCGGGCATGAATTACCCGCTCAATCCCTATATTTCCACTATTATTAATCGTATAGCAAAAATGCTCTTTCCCTTGATTTTGTTCCTCAACAATTTCTTGAAATGTTTTCTCTGAACCATCGGCTAACCGAATCAAAGTAGAACCCAAAAAACAGCCTCCGGCACTATCGCCTTCAACTAAGAAAATCTCGGATTCTTGAGGATCACGGGTACTACAATCCGCTAATTTACCAGGTAAAGGAGAGGATTCTAAAACCGATTTCCGACGGACTAAATCCCGAGCTCGTCGAGCGGCTTCTGCGGCTTTAAATGCTTGAATTGCTTTTTCAATTACGGCATCAGCAACCCCGGGATTAAATTCTAAATATTCGGTTAAAGCTTCCCCCACCAAGGAGTCAACAATTCCCCGAACCTCTGGATTTCCTAATCGGGTTTTAGTTTGTCCTTCAAATTCAGGATCGGGGACTTTCGCAGAAATAACGGCGGTCAGACCTTCTCTGATATTTTCCCCGCCTAAATTTGCATCTCCTTCTTTGAGTTTATTCCGTTTACGGGCGATCGCATTTAAGGTTCGAGTCAGAACGGTTTTTAACCCTTCTAAATGAGTTCCCCCATCGATAGTTCTAATATTATTAGCAAAGCCTAAAACCGTATCACTATAGGCATCGGTACACCACTGCAAAGCAACTTCTATTTGAACATTACTCCGTTCTCCACAAGTATAAATAATATCTTCATGGAGGGGTTGTTTATCGTTGTTCATGTAGGCGATATACTCCCGAATTCCGCCTTCATAACGGTAGGTTTCTATCCGGGGATTTTCACGATTTAAGAGTTCTAAACGACTATCTGTCAGAGTAATTTTAACTCCCGCATTCAAATAGGCGAGTTCCCGTAAACGGGAAGCAATGGTATCACAATCAAACTCAATTCCGGTAGTAAAAATTGACGTATCAGGTAAAAAGGAAACGGAGGTTCCGGTGCGGGCTTCTTTGATCGGTTTTGAGGTGAGTTCCGTGGCAGGAGTTCCCCGTTCAAAGCGTTGGGAATATTCTTTTTTATCCCGAAAAACCGTAACTTCTAACCATTCTGATAAGGCGTTAACAACGGAAACCCCGACCCCGTGTAAACCCCCCGAAACTTTATAACCACCCCCCCCAAATTTACCCCCGGCGTGGAGAACGGTTAAAACCGTTTCTAAAGCGGACTTTCCGGTTTTAGAATGGGTATCGACGGGGATACCGCGACCATCATCGGTGACGGTGACGGAACCATTGGCGTTGAAATCGATTTCGATGTGGGTGCAATAGCCAGCCAGCGCCTCATCGATCGCGTTATCTACAACCTCATATACTAAATGGTGGAGTCCTCTTGGCCCTGTGGAACCAATGTACATTCCAGGGCGTTTGCGAACGGCTTCCAAACCTTCAAGGACTTGAATTTGGTCGGCGCTGTAATTGCTGGTCATTTGATCACGACTCCAGTATTGGTTGAGTAAAAACGTCCCTTATGACGTTATTACAGTAAAATGATAAAACTTTCAAAAATTGTAGCATAAATAGGTTGGAGAGGATCTTAGGGCATTCTCAAATGATATTTGGAAGGGGTATCTACCTGCAAGATTTAGTTAGGAGTGAGGCGTTGAGGAGGAAAGTTGACTATTTGTAGAATACCACAGTCACCTGGGTTAATCGTTATCTGTGGTGCGACGGCTACGGGGAAATCGGGTTTGGCGATTCAGTTAGCGGAGCGTTTGGGGTCGGTGGTTTTGAGTGCGGACTCCCGTTTGGTGTATCGAGGGTTTGATATCGGGACGGCTAAACCAACACTTGAAGAACGTCGGGGGATTCCCCATTATTTGATTGATATTTGTGAACCAACGGAGACTTTAACGGTAGCAGATTATCAGGATCAAGCGCAAGAATTGATTAATCATACTTCTAATTCTGCTCCTATATTATTAGTTGGCGGGACGGGTTTATATATTAAATCTATTGTGCGGGGGATGAAAATTCCCCGGGTTGCTCCGAATCCAGAATTGCGATCGCAACTTGAAACTTTAGGGCAACTGCAATGTTATCAGATGTTAAAACAAATCGATGCGATCGCGGCACAGAAAATTCATGCCAATGATCAGTTTAGAACTCTACGAGCGTTAGAGGTTTATTATATTACGGGTCGTCCGATTTCTGAACAACAAGGAGAAAATCCTCCCGATTATCCGATTTTACAAATAGGTTTAAATTGTGAATCAGAAGCATTAACCCATCGGATCAAAAAGCGAACAAAAGATATGATTGAACAGGGGTTTGTGCAGGAAGTTGAACAGTTATGTCAGAAATATGGCACAGATTTATCGTTATTAGAAACTTTAGGATATCAGGAAATTAGACAATATTTAGCGGGGTATATATCTTTAGAAATAGCCCAGGAATTAATAGTATTACACACCCGACAATTTGCCAAACGCCAAAGAACTTGGTTTCGGGCTGTTTCCGAAATTCAATGGTTTGATGCTGATAGTTCTAATTTGTTAGATCAGGTTTGGCAAGCTATTCTTTAGGATGGGTGAAATAATCTTGAAAATTTGCTTAATTTTCCCAAAGTGACAGAAAAATGCTATGGTTAAACTAAAAAAACTCAATAAAAATGCCATGAATCTTAATCTTTCCTCTCTAAAATTATCTCCGTCGCTTCCTGTGAAATTTCATATTTTGCTTGACCGTTCAAATTCAACGCAAATACGCGCATCTTTTATAGAACTTCCTAACTTGCAGGTTGAAGCTGCAACGCGGGAAGAAGCCCTAGAAAATTTAAAAACGTTGTTGTATACTTATTCTGATAAACTAGAAATTATTCCTTTTGAAATTGAAGAAGTATCTCCTCAAAAATCGGAAAATCCTTGGTTGAAATTTGCGGGTGTTTTTCAAGATGATTCTGACTTTGCTGAGATTGCTAAAAGTCTTAGAATTGAACGATATGATGATATTAATAGGATGTATGAGGAAAGAATTAATACTGATTATCAAATCATCAATAAAACTGTTAATATTGATAATGATAATTATGAAAACATAGGTTAACTATATAACAATTCAGAATAACACAACTAATGACAATTTGGGTACTGGAAAAGATTTAGTTAGACTGTACACTAAACTCTCGATAACTTTAGACTTTTTTAAAGCAGTGAGGGTACTTAATTTTGATCAAAAGGCTTCCAGTGTTCATGAAAACTTAATCAGCGAGAATAAGGAACTTAAGTACAAAAGACTTAAAAACGATTTGCGAATCGCTGCAATTGCTCTTTCTGTCAATGGGATTATGGTGACGGCTAATGAGCGAGATTTTTCCTTAATCCCTGGTTTAGTTATTGAAAATTGGACATAACTAAAGTTTAGATTTTAACTTATAAGTACCTAAACAAAATTATGGGAAAGGTTCACAAAGGTCTGAACAATTAGCTGTACACGGAAAAGCGGACGATGGGACTCGAACCCACGACGTTCAGCATGGGAAGCTGACATTCTACCACTGAATTACGTCCGCGCTTGGGTTTTTATTTCAAACCTTTATTGATTATAACTCAATTTTCCAAATTTTCAATACCCCAGATTCGCCAAAAAGCGAAAACCCTCGAACAGCAGTGCTAGAATCACGAGTTGGGAGCAGTGCAAACGTCCTGGTTCATTAGATTATCAAGATATTCAGGATAGATACTAGGGAGGGAGGACAGTCGCACTGCAATAGAATTAAAATCGGATTAGGAAAGATTACTAACAATAGGTGCGTGAGGATCACTGGATTTACTGCTAAGAGTCTCAGAATTGATCGGAAGGTTAATCAAGGTTAAAGCCTGCTGTAATGCCTCTTGACGCACCAACATCAGATGATGAGGCGGAAGCATATCTACAATTTTGAACCGTTCTAAACGTTCTTTAATCTTCCCTTTTGCACCGACAATAAAGACGTGACGCCTTTTTTCTACTGCATCTTTAATAGCATTTTCAATGGCTAAACAGGCAGTTACTCCTAACATGGGAACATCACTTAAATCAAAAATTAGCACATCATAATTTTGAATCATTGATTCTTCTCTGGAGATTGCTTTAGCTACCCCAAAGATCATCGGGCCGCTGAGGTAGAATAACAATATCCGACCTTTCCCGGCGGCGAGTAATTGTTTTTCTTCTGGGGTCATCACAATAGCATCATCTTCATCGGTGATGGCTTTCACGTCCTGACCCTGCATATCACTCAAGCGTTCAATTGTAAGAATATTAGCAATAAATACCCCCACACCAACGGCCACAATTAGGTCAACAAAGACGGTTAATAACATCACCCCATACATGATCATTGCCCCTTTCAGGGAAACAGCATGGGCGCGTTTGAGGAAACTCCAATCGAGAATATCAATCCCCACTTTTAGGGCAATTCCTGCTAAAACCGCCATCGGAATATTTTGGGTCAGACTCGCCGCCCCGAGAATTACTACTAATAAAATTAACGCCCGGGTAATTCCAGATAAAGCACTTTTTGCACCGGATTGAATATTAACAACGGTTCCCATGGTTGCCCCAGCACCAGGTAATCCACCACAAACCCCCGAAACAATATTAGCAATGCCTTGACCAATCAATTCTTTATTAGAATCGTGTTGAGTCCGGGTAACACTATCAGCAATAACGGCGGTTAATAACGTATCAATACAACCTAACATCCCTAGCATTACGCCATTGACAAACATGACTGTCATTTGGCTGAAGCTGAATACAGGCATTTGTAAGGTAGGGAGTCCCGTGGGAATTACACCAATTCGCCGAATATCTACTCCTTGAAAAAAGATTAAAGAAACTAATGTTCCAATCACTAATGCAACTAATTGAGGCGGAACAATCCGTTTAAATTTAGAGGGCATTAAGAAGATAATCCCGATAGTTAAGGCGGCTAAGGTAGCATCTACGGGATTAATATTGGCTAATAATTGGGGGATGTTTTGAATTGTTCCTAATACTCCCCCTTTCGGTGTGGCTTGTCCTAAAAACGGCGGGATTTGTAAGATAATTAAAATAATCCCAATCCCTGACATAAAGCCCGAAATCACGCTATAGGGCATCAGGGTAATATATTTACCCAGTTTGAATACCCCAAAAACAATTTGAAATAACCCGGCAATCATCACCACGGTAAAGGCCATTGCCAAACCGTTATCGGGGTCTTTGGCCATGAAACTGGCAACAATGGTGGTCATTACCACGGTCATCGGGCCAGTGGGTTCGGAAATTAACGTGGGTGTGCCACCAAATAAAGCGGCAAACAAGCCGATACAAACTGCACCATAAAGACCCGCCACCGGGCCGACTCCAGAGGCTACCCCGAAGGCGAGGGCCAAGGGCAAGGAAACAATCGCGGCGGTCAGTCCCCCAAATAAATCACCCCGTAGGTTGTTAAAGTTGATCTGATTAAAGACTTGCATAGAGAGAGTTAGAGGAAAGTTATTGTTTTTTAGCTATTATTTTGCAACTAGCTATTGATTTTTATTAATGGATAACATTACCACTACCCCCTAGCGATCGCAAGACATAACAGAAAAATTTTTATCCCTGAATTGCAACGCCCTCGAAACCCTACTCTTATTACCCTAGAGAAACCGCTCCTCCAAACCGAGGGTTGTTACTCCCCCTTTGAATTTCTCGATTTCAATGTTCTCGATTCGAGGATTGATTAATCAAATCATTAGTATCATTCAATCTGATCTAAGCTAAACCTGTTGACTGGCAAGGGTTTTACAGAATTGTTTGATCTGAGTTAATTATATTGTGAAAATTATATGTAATACTATAAAAATATAGACTTATATCTATAACAAAAATCGCGAAAACCATCAAATATTGGGTAAAAGGGGGATATAGAATTTTGATGCAGGCAACACTACACCAACTAAAGGTATTTGAAGCGGTAGCCCGTCATAGTAGTTTCACTAAAGCTGCCGAAGAAATGATGATTACCCAACCAACGGTCTCTACCCAAGTTAAACAACTAACTCAGACCGTGGGTTTACCGTTATTTGAACAAATTGGCAAACAACTCTATCTGACCGAAGCCGGGGAATCTTTATTATCTACCTGTCAGAATATTTTTGAACAGTTAGACAATTTAGAAATGCAGGTGGCGGCTTTAAAAGGGACAAAACAAGGACGGTTACGGTTAGGGGTGGTTTCCACGGCTAAATATTTTGTCCCCCGATTATTAGGTTATTTTTGTCAACAATATCCGGGGATTGATATTGCCTTACAAGTTACTAATCATGCCACCTTAATTCAACGGATGCAAGATAATCAGGATGATTTATATATTCTCAGTCAACCCCCGGAGGATATTGCCTTATCTAGTCAACCTTTTTTAGATAATCCTTTAGTTGTAGTGGCGAGACAGGATCACCCTTTAGTGGGAGAAAAAAATATTCCGATTAAATCTTTAATAGGAGAACCTTTTATTATGCGAGAACAAGGTTCAGGAACCCGACAGGCAATTCAAAAGCTCTTTGATCGTTATAAAATTGATGTGAAAGTTCGGTTAGAATTAGGGAGTAATGAAGCGATTAAACAAGGAATTGCTGGGGGTTTGGGACTGTCGGTTTTATCTAAACACACCTTAATTTCAGAACAATTAACGGGAGAATTAAAAATTTTAGATGTGCAGCACTTCCCGATTCATCTGCGTTGGTATGTCACCCATTTAGAAGGGAAGCAAATCTCTATTATTGCAGAAACATTTTTAAAGTTTTTATTAGAAAATAGTAACCATGTTCCTACCTTAGAAACAATCACTTTACACAATGGAAGTTTGCCAAAAAACGGGAATTCACTCATTAATCATCAGTTAACACTTAACAGTTAACAGTCATCAGTTATCAGTTAACAGTCATCAGTTTTTAGTCCAAAACTATCCCTCTTTTGTCATTCTCTGAGTATAATCAATAGAGAAATCAAAAGAGGGATATTAACAGTGAACTATTGACTGATAACTTTATTACTGATAACTCTTACACTGATAACTGTTAACTGATAACTGATTATTCGTCATCATGGGCAAAACGACGATAGAGGAAATCGAGGGCATAATTTCTCAGGTTATAATATTCGGGATCTTCCATAATTTGAGTGCGATCGCGGGGACGTTCAAAGGGAATTTCTAGGATTTCTCCAATCGTTGCCGAGGGGCCATTTGTCATCATCACTAAGCGATCAGCCAAAAATAATGCTTCATCAATATCATGGGTAATCATTAACACCGTACACCGATGATCATTCCATATTTTTAACAATTCTTCCTGCAATTCTTCTTTGGTAATTGCATCCAAAGCTCCAAAAGGTTCATCTAAAATTAACACTTCTGGACGAATGGCTAAGGCCCGGGCAATAGCCGCCCGTTGTTTCATCCCGCCCGAAATTTGAGGGGGTTTTTTCTCGGCGGCTTCTGATAATCCCACCATTGCCAAATGATCTCTAACAATGGCATTTTTTTCTAGTTTTGACTTACTGGGATGAACCGCATTAACAGCCAAATAGACATTTTCAAACACCGTTCGCCAAGGCAATAACGCATAGTTTTGAAATACCACCATCCGATCTGGCCCTGGTTTTAAAATTGGTTTGGAACGCAATGTTACTTTTCCCTCAGAAGGAATATTAAACCCGGAAACCATATTCAATAAAGTCGATTTTCCACAACCGGAATGTCCGATCACACAAATAAATTCACCCTGATTAATTGTTAAATTTACATCTTTTAAAACCGTATAGGGCTCTTTAGAGGTGGGATAAACCTTAGAAACGTTATCAAAGACTAAATAAGGTTCAGTTTTTCCCGGCGATTTTTTAGTAAATTTTTTCCCAAAGGTAGAGGCAGAAATTTTAGTTGTGGTCATGGTTGATATTTCCTAAATTTTAAATTTCACGATTTAAAGATATAGAAACCGGATTTCTTAGCAAAAATCAAGGGAGAAACCCGGTTTCTGAAGTCAAGCCACCTTAATCCGAGGAGAATCTAATACAATTTCTGTTACAGTAAAATCCCGTTTAATCTTCAAACTATTCAGATAACCAATGGGATCTTCGGTATCAAATTTTGTACCATCAAATAATTGAATCGCGCCCCGACTATAACTAATATCAGAAAGCCCTAATTCCCGGGCTGCGGTACTAAAAGCACCCACCGCACATAACCGTTCTAAAATTTCCACCCAGTTACGAGGGAAAGGCGTATGTCCCCAACGGGCCATTTGAACCATGTGCCAAAGCTGTTCGGTACGACTGGGGCGGTTGACTCCATCCCCAAAAAATTGATGATGGGCATATTGACCCATGGGTTGCTCCAAGTTGCACGCCGCATTATTAGGATCGACTAATTGAATATATTCGGGGCGAGTTCCCAGATAGTGACGTTGGGCCAACAGTTGCCGAATTTCATCGGCATTTTCCGGGTTAGCACAATAGGCGGAAGCCTCTAACAACGCCTTAACTAAGGCAATATGGGTATTGGGATAGGCCGCGGCCCAGTCTTCGCGCACTCCCAACACTTTCCCAGGGTGTCCCGGCCAAATTTCCAAGTCCGTCGCCACCGTAAACCCGACATCCTCCATCATCGCCCGCAGGTTCCAAGGTTCCCCCACACAGAACCCGTCAATAGTGGCACCCTGTAAGTCCACCACCATTTGGGCCGGAGGAATGGTCAACAGTTCCACATCGTTGTCGGGGTCAATCCCCCCAGACGCTAACCAATAGCGCAGTAACAGGTTGTGCATGGAACTCGGATGCACCACCCCCATGCGGTGCTGTTGTCCAGGGGACTGTAACAACATCCGTTTAAAGTCAGCCAGGGTGTAAATTCCTTGGTCATAGAACCGACGGGCGAGGGTAATAGCGTTACCGTTGCGGGTCATGGTCAGGGCTGTAATCACCGTTACGGGTTGGGTATCATCCCCTCCCAATGTCATCCACAGAGGCATCCCCGAGGGCATCTGAGCCGCGTCTAAATAGCCTCCGGCAATACCATCACTGATGCCGCGCCAACTGGTTTCTCGGACAAGATTGATTTCATCGAGGCCGTGTTTTTCAAAAAATCCTAATTCCTTTGCTACGGCCAGGGGAGCGCAGGCGGTCAGGGGAACAAAACCCAATTCTAAGTTGATTTTTTCTAGGCCATGACGGGCAACGACTTTATTCTTTTTCGCCCGCATTTTTTTGATAAGTTTTTGTTGATTGAGGAAATAAATCATTTCACTCCGCAAGCGATAATAACTGGGATGTTCTACCACTTGCATCCGTTGACGGGGGCGAGGAATATCAACTTCTAAAATTTGCCCAATTTTCGATTCCGGGCCGTTAGTTAACATCACAATTCTGTCAGACAGTAACACCGCTTCATCGACATCGTGAGTCACCATTAAGGCGCTGATTTGATTGTCTTGGCAAATCTTCATTAATTGTTCTTGAAGATTGCCCCGAGTTAAGGCATCTAAGGCCCCAAAGGGTTCATCTAATAATAATAATTTGGGTCGTAATGCTAAGGCGCGAGCGATCGCAACTCGTTGTTTCATTCCCCCTGATAATTGGGCGGGATATTTGTCTACAGCGTGGCGTAATCCTACCATATCAATATGGCTTTCAATGATATTTTTTCGTTCTGCTAAGGGTAATCCTTTCATCACGGAATCAACCGCTAAAGCAATATTTTCTCGGACTGTTCGCCAGGGTAATAAAGAATAGTTTTGAAATACTACCATTCGATCTGGCCCTGGTTTGGTAATTTTTTGACCTTCAATAGTAACTATTCCTTCGGAGGGTAAATCTAACCCCGCCACCATGTTTAATAGGGTTGATTTTCCGCAACCAGAGTGTCCAATTAAGGTGACAAATTCACCTTTTTGTATTTGTAGGTCAATTCCTTTTAGGGCAACATATTGACCTCCACCAGATAAGTTAAAGACTTTATCAATTTGTTCGACTTCTATTAAGGGTTTTGCCATGATCTTAACTCCTGATTAATGGTTGATAGTGCGTGGGCTGCGATGAGTGCACCTTAGTTTACTTTTTTTCACCTGGGACAATTAATTGTTGAACGTAGCCAATACCTCGGTCTAAAATCAAACCGACTGCACCGATATAAACCACGGCTAAAATAATGTCACTGATGTAGTTTTGTTGGTAAGCATCCCAGATAAAGAAACCAATTCCCACGATACCGGACATCACGATTTCGGCGGCAATAATTGCTAACCAAGCTAAACCTACGGCAATTCTTAATCCGGTAAAAATGTAGGGTAAGGCGGAAGGGAATAGAATATTTAAGTAATATTCTTTGCGGGATAATTGCAGCACCTTGGCAACGTTATTATAATCATCGGGAATCTGTTTAACACCTTCTTTGGTATTAATTAAAATCGGCCAAACCGAGGTAATAAAAATCACGAAAATCGCGGCGGGTTGGTTTTGTTGGAAGGCAACTAAGGCAATGGGAACCCAGGCTAAAGGAGCCACCATTCTTAAAAACTGAAATAGGGGGTCTAATGCTTTATCTAAAATCGGATTTGTTCCCACTAAAACCCCTACACTAATACCAACAATAGCGGCAATTGAATAACCTTGAGCCACCCGTCCTAAACTAGCTAAAGTTTGCCAAAATAAGCCTTTATCTAATCCTCCGCGATCATAAAAAGGATACATTAATAAAGTTCGGGTTTGTTCATTGGTTACGACACTTAATGGCCCTGGTAAACGGGTAATTCCTGAGAGGGAGAAAAGTTGCCAAACTACTAAAAAACCCAAAGTTCCTATGATGGGAAGAATAATATCTTGACTGTTCTTTTTCCAATATTCACCCAAATTGTCAACAAAGCTATTTCCGTTAGTTCTTTTTTTGGCTGTACTTGTCATTTTGTTAAAACTCCTTTATCAGTAATCAAGTATTCGCATTATCAGTTATCAATTAAGAAAATAGAAAGATGATCCTTTCTATACTTTTTTGATGGTTAAACTTTGAAGATAAGCCTCTGGGTTTGCGGGATCAAAAGTAATTCCATCAAAGAACTTTTCCACACCTCTTGAAGTCGAAGCGGGAATATCAGCAGTAAACCCGGCTTCTTTAGCAGCTTCTCGCCAAATATCCTCACGGTTGACCTTATCGACAATGGCTTTTGCTTGGCCAATATCTTGAATTTGACCATTATGGAAACCCCAACGGATAGTTTCAGTTAAAAACCATAAATCATGGCTTTTATAGGGATAGGAAACACTGCCAATTGGATCTTTCCAATATAACGGCCCTTTATTAAAGTCTTGAATCGGCGGTTTTCCATCTCCCATTTGATAGTTTCCTTGGAAGGGCCCAGTCAGAACTTCTGGAGGCACATTAAAATAATTCCTTCCAGAAACTATGGTGACTAATTCGGCTCGATTTTCCGGTTTATCACACCATTGTTGGGCTTCCATTAACCCTTTTAATACGGCTTTTGTTGCCTTGGGATGTTTATCAACCCAGTCAGCACGAATCGCTAAATATTCTTCAGGATGAAACGGCCAAACTTCCGTTGTTAAACAGGACATAAAACCGATATTATCGCTAACAATTCGATAGGGCCAGGGGTCGCCTGTACTAAAGGCATCCATCGTTCCATTTCTCATTCCCTGAAGGGTTTCTGCTGGAGGAACTGCTATCAAATCAATATCCACATCTGGGTTAATTCCCCCCGCAGCTAACCAATAGCGAATCCAAAAATCTTGGTTAACATTGGGGAAGGTATAAGCAGCTTTAAATTTGCGTCCAGTGGTAGTTGGAAAACTGCGAATATATTCGGCAGCGCCTTTAATATCTAAGCCTATTCCTTTTCCTAAATGGGTATTAGCAATAGCGACACCATTGCCATTTGTATTTAATTGAGCTAAGACATACATGGGGACTTTTTTACCCCCGGTAATAATGCCTTCTGTCAGTAAATGGGGCATGGGCATTTGCCACTGTCCGCCATCAATTCCGCCCCCACCTGAGCCAATGGTAACGTTATCCCGTGCTGAAGCCCAGTTTGACTGTTTGGATACTTCAACATCGCTCATTCCATACTTAGCAAAAAAGCCTTTTTCTTTGGCAATAATTAAGGGGGCAGATTCCACAATGGGAATAAAACCTAGTTTAATTGCTGTCACTTCTGGGGCTTGTTCTGGACTAATATTAACTGCCGGAACTTGTGTTGTCGCTGGTGAACTTCCAGTATTACCAGTGGGCTCAGGCGGGTTGCCTAAACATCCTTTTAAAAATATCGTACTAGCCGCCGAAACTCCGGCGGTAATTAAAAACTTTCTACGAGAATAACCCTGGGAAAATTCAGACATTAAACCTCCTAACAACCTGTCTATTGAACCAATAGGTTGCTACTGACAAAATGAATTTTGTAGTAGTTAAATAATTGAACGAAAAGAATCCAGCTTCTCTGGAGCAATAACCCCAAGATAGACCTTGACTCTGAGGTAAAGATGACTGGGTTTAGGACTTCATCCTTAATTCAGTCGTGCCATAGCCGTCTATAAATACTAAAGTAGCATCATATCCATAGATTGTCACTACCTTTTAGTGCTAAATATGATTTTTTTTTAAATGGTAGTGATCAAGTTTTTCTTATCAATCATGATAAATTTTAAATAAATCTATTCAAAATATAATCAAATCTTATCAAAATAGGGGTTTTTGGCCAAAAATCGACATTTAAACAACAAATTGATTGTTTAACTTGGTAAAATCGGGAGAATTAGACACATTGACTAGAAGCAATGCTTATAAAACTTTCTATATAAAAACGTCAATATACTGAAACCCGGCAGACAGGACTATTTTATAGTGTTGCGTGGGCCAATGGGAGACAGCAGTGGGAGCGTCGTCCCTGGCTCATCTATCCTCTCTTGGGCAGTCTACCCGCCTTAACGCCGTTGTTTGGGAAAAGGAATCCCCAAACTACTATGAAAATCCTGTTGAGTTTTTCCCATGAGACGTCGAGAAACCTGTTTAACAATATTTTTGAGCAGTGCATCCCCGGTTTTTTGAATTAACCCTTCCGACTTAGCCCGAATAAACTGGGGAATTTGTACCCCAACGGCCAAATTTAAGCACCATTGCGCCCCGGTGATTTGAGTCGGACATTCCGTTAATTTAATCCCACGTTCGGCACAAAAGTCCGCCGTAGTTAATTCTACTAACTTCATCGTCGATTGAAAATCCACCTCATAACCGGGAGCCGTATAATTGGGGATGGGAACTGTCCGAATCCGATAAATCCCCTCGGCATCCGGTGGCACTAATTCCAACCCTATCCGCGCTTCCACCCGATAACCCAGGGCTCCAAACCGTCCAATTAATAAATCATAGGCATTATTTCCCAGGGGTTCGGTTTTCATTGGCAATGCACACCGACAAAACCACCCGCTATGTTGTGCCAAATATTCCGCCACCGTCTCCATATCGGCGAACATTTCCATACAGTCTTCAAAAGTGCTGTGAAACCAGATTAACTCCTGAGTGTCTTCCTCGGGGTTGGCCAGAGCAACAGAATCATCAACAAACTCAGATGATGCTCTTGACGGTTGAGGTTCAGAGATATCGGACTGCATAATCTGTTCTCCTACGAGGGTTTCTTCCTACTTCCAGAATGCCTTGTATTGTCTTAAACCGCTATGATAAAAATACAGAACTTTTTATGTTGCTTGCCAAACTTAACACTTACTGAAAAACTTTTAAAACCATGAAAGCATTTGTCGCAGGGGCAACCGGAGAAACTGGACGGCGAATTGTTGCCGAATTAGTGAAGCGGGGAATCCCGGTTAAGGCTTTGGTTCGGAATCTGGAAACGGCTCAAAATATTTTACCCCCCGAGGTGGAACTGGTGGTCGGAGATGTGCTCAATACCGATAGTCTAGCTTTAGCACTTCGGGATTGTACAGTTGTTTTATGTGCCACTGGAGCCAAACCCAGTTTTGATTTTACCGGGCCCTATCAAGTCGATTATCAAGGAACAAAAAATTTAGTCGATGGGGCAAAATCCCAGGGAATTGAACATTTTGTTTTAGTGACTTCCCTGTGTGTTTCGCAATTTTTTCACCCCTTAAATTTATTTTGGCTGATTCTGTTGTGGAAAAAACAGGCGGAAGAATATCTACAAAATAGTGGCTTAAGTTATACCATTGTTCGTCCGGGGGGATTAAAAAATGAGGATAATAATGATAATTTAGTCATGCAGTCGGCCGATACCCTATTTGAAGGCAGTATTCCCCGAACAAAAGTGGCTCAAGTTTGTGTAGAAGCCCTATTTGTTGAAGATTCGCGGAATAAAATTATTGAAATTGTAGCTAACTCAGAGGCTCAACAAAAGCCCTTAGAACAACTATTTGCCAGTGTAATTGATTGATGCAACATTATCAAAGAAAACAGAATCTTAATCGCCGTAAACGGCTATTCTGGAGTGCTTTACTGCTATTTACCTTAACCTTTATTGGGATCAGAAGTTGCCAGGGAAAATCCGACTTTCAACCGTTAGTTGATCAACAGGTAGAAGCAGAATGGCCACCGTTAGTGATGCGGGGAGGAGATCCCTATATTCGGGCTTTGATGCGAACTATTTCCGCTAGTGAGTCCAGTTATTCTGACCCCTATCATGTTTTATATGGGGGAAAATATGTCTCTAATTTACAGAGCCATCCTGACCAATGTATGCGGATTATGGTCGGCCCGAATAAAGGTAAATGTAGTACCGCCGCCGGACGCTATCAAATGTTAAAAACTACCTGGGATGAAAAAGCCGAACGCTATCACCCGAAACCCGCTCAATTTTGGTTTTGGCTCCCCTATAGTTTTGAACCGGAATATCAAGACTCGGTGGTTTATCGATGGTTATTAGATGACAAATTTTGGGGCGTTAGTATTTCTCAATTATTACGGGAAGGAAAAATCGATGAAGTGTTAGAATTATTATCAGGAACTTGGACAAGTCTAGGCTATGGAATTGAAGATAATGTCGTCACGGATTCCTTACCCGAAATTTATGAAAAGATTTTGCAAAATGAACTCAATCATGAGAATGGGCAGTTATTTAAGATGGCTCCCCAACCCTAATCCAGATCAAAATCTGTCCTCTATCATTCCTTGAATTGATCTCCCAGATCAGATAATATTAAGAGTTAAAGACAGAGCTTTTTAGCCAATATGATCAACTCAACTCACTGGCGTTCCCTGTATTCTTCTGCCCAATCTATTCCCGAAATCTGGCCGATTTTGGCTCAAAATGTCGGTCAAATTATTGCCTTAAATGACCCCCACGCCAAGCCAGAAGTCCGTCTGAGCTATTCTGAACTGTGGCAATACATTCAATACTTTGCCGCCGGGTTACAAAGCTTAGGAATAGAAGCCACCACCCAGGGTCTACCCCCACGCATTGCATTGTTTTCCGATGATAGCCCCCGTTGGATTATTGCAGATCAAGGTATTTTAACCGCCGGAGCCGCCGATGTGGTGCGAGGTGGAACGGCTGACCCCTTGGAATTGGCTTATATTCTTAAAGATAGTGGGAGTACCGCCCTCGTTGTCGAAAACTTTGCCCTATTAAAAAAATTGCGATCGCAAATCGAAGATTTACCGATTCAATTTGTGATTTTATTATCGGATGAAACGCCCAATTCCCAGGATTTACCCACTATTCCGGTATTGAATTTTACTCAATTAATCGAAACCGGAAAAAATACAACTCTCAAACCGTCTAAATCTCATCAAGATACCTTAGCTACCCTGCTCTATACTTCGGGAACTACAGGACAACCGAAAGGGGTGATGTTAACCCATAAAAACCTATTACATCAAATTAATGGCATTCCTGATGTGATTCAACCCGAACCGGGCGAAACATTTCTGAGTCTTCTTCCCACCTGGCATACCTTCGGACGCACGGGACAATATTTTTGTTTATCCCAAGGTTGCACGATTGTTTATACGAATATTCGCTATTTTAAACAGGATTTAAAGGAATTTAAACCCCATTATATGATTAGTGTACCTCGAATTTGGGAAGCGATTCATGAAAGCGCCCAGAAACAATTTCGAGAACAGTCAGAACAAAAACAAAAAATTGTTGATTTCTTCTTTTCGTGGAGTGAAAAATACATTTTTGCCCGTCGAATTGCCCAGGGATTAACTTTAGATTTAAAGCCCGTTTCTGCTTCGGAAAAATTTATAGCTCAGGTCAAAACTTGGCTTTATACTCCTTTTCAAATTATAGGCGATCGCTTAGTTTACCAAAAAGTGCGAGAAGCCACCGGAGGACAACTCAAATTTGCCATTAGTGGCGGGGGTTCCCTGGCCATGCACCTAGAAAATTTCTATGAAATTGTCGGGGTTAATCTATTAGTAGGCTATGGTTTAACAGAGACATCCCCGGTGTTAAGTGCGCGTCGAGAATGGCATAATTTACGCGGATCATCGGGTAAACCCATCCCAGAAACAGAACTTTGCATCGTTGACCCCGAAACCCGTCAAATTCTGCCCTATGGTCAAAAAGGATTAGTCTTAGCCCGGGGGCCCCAGGTGATGACCGGATATTTTGAAAATCCCCAGGCAACAGCCAAAGCCATTAACGCAGACGGCTGGTTTGATACCGGAGATTTAGGTTGGTTATCACCGGAAAATGATTTAGTATTAACGGGTCGGGCTAAGGATACTATTGTTTTAACCAATGGCGAAAATATCGAACCCCAAGCCATAGAAGATGCTTGTTTACGCAGTCCCTATATTGACCAAATCATGTTAGTCGGTCAGGATCAAAAAAATTTAGGGGCGTTAATTGTTCCGAATTTAGATGCTTTAAAACAGTGGGCAATTCGACAAAATCTGACCTTAAAACTGCCGGAAGAACCCGTTACCCAAACTCAGGAAATTACCTTAGAAAGTCCCGTAGTTCAAAACCTCTTACGGGAGGAACTCAACCGGGAAGTTAAAAACCGTCCGAGTTATCGAATTGATGATCGAATTGGCCCATTTCAGTTACTTGTAGAACCCTTTTCCATGGAAAACGGAATGTTAACCCAAACCTTGAAGGTCAAACGCCCCGTTGTAATGGAACATTACCGCGATATGATTAACAAAATGTATGAAACCGTCACCCGCTAACGATTGAGCTTCTGTACTCCCTATGCAAAGGTGAATCGGAATCGATCAACTCATGGTGATTACCGTCCTCAACCTTCTTGTAATTAATTGTGTCGGGGTGATGTGCGCGTTACCCTGAGCAGGTGACGGAGGACTGATCACGGAAATAGCATAACCACTTATGGACAATCTCAAACAATTACTGTTAAAACGACCTATCAACGTCAAGGCGGTGGTCACACCCCGTTGGAAAGACGAAGCCCAACAGCAACTTCAAGTCCAAATCAATCAAATTGATAGTCAGTTGCAACAGTTAGAAATGCAAGGACAACGGATGGTAGCGGAAATTAAACGCCAAAGCCTGCAACCCCTTGGCCCGGATGCGATGCAAAAAGTAGACAGTATCCAAGTTGAGGTGAATGAACGTAAAAGTCAACTCTTAGAGCAGAAAAATCAAAACTTGCAACAACTCCAACAGGTGCAAACCCTAGAACTGGAACAGGAAGTTGTTCAAGGACAAATTGAAAGTATTTTTACTGTGGTAGAAGGCGACAATTTGGTTACCAAAATGCAAGTAGAAATTCTTCTACGAGATGGTGTAATCGAAGAAATTCGCGGCGATATTTAAGAGGTTTGAGTTAACGGTTAACTGCTAACTGCTAACCGTTAACAGTTAAAACTCCACCCCTATTGATAACATTTGAACTCTATTTCTTTTAACGCTTATGGCAATTCATGAAGTTTTTATGCCCGCCCTGAGTTCCACCATGACCGAGGGTAAAATCGTTTCTTGGCAAAAATCCCCCGGCGATAAAATTGAAAAGGGCGAAACGGTCTTGATCGTTGAGTCCGATAAGGCGGACATGGATGTGGAATCCTTCTATGAAGGGTATCTAGCCACGATTATTACTCCGGCCGGAGAAGCGGCCCCCGTGGGTAATACCATTGCCTTAATCGCGGAAACTCAAGGGGAAATTGAACAGGCGAAACAAAAAGCCGCCTCTGCTACCCCAGCTACCCCCGCCGCCGTAGCCCAACCCGTTGCAGCTAGTCCCGTAGCAGCCACGGCTGTTGCTGCCACCCCAACCCCTAAAAATGGCCGGATTATTGCCTCGCCTCGCGCCCGCAAGTTAGCGAAGGAACTGAATTTAGATTTAGCCATATTAACCGGAAGTGGGCCGAATGGTCGGATCATTGCCGAAGATGTGGAAACAGCCTCTGGACGTCCGGCCGTGGCTCCGACTCCATCTCAAATCCCGGCTCCGGCTGTTAGTAAGCCCGTGGCAGCCCCGACCCCCGTGGCAGTTCCCCTGGGTCAAGTTGCCCCGATGAATACCCTACAAAACGCCGTGGTCAGAAATATGACGGCGAGTTTGTCGGTTCCGGTATTCCGGGTAGGATATACGATTACTACGGATGGCTTGGATCAGCTTTATAAACAACTGAAATCCAAAGGTGTAACGATGACGGCACTGTTAGCAAAAGCCGTGGCGGTGACGTTACAAAAACATCCGATTTTAAATGCCAGTTATGTAGAAAATGGGATTCAATATCGGGCGGGAATTAATATTGCGGTCGCGGTGGCTATGCCCGATGGCGGTTTAATTACTCCGGTATTAAAAAATGCTGATCAAATTGATCTGTATTCCCTGTCTCGGACTTGGAAAGATTTAGTCGAACGCTCTAGGGCAAAACAGTTACAACCCGATGAATATAGCAGTGGAACTTTCACCCTCTCCAATTTAGGAATGTTTGGGGTGGATAGCTTTGATGCTATTTTACCGCCGGGTCAAGGTTCAATTTTAGCCATCGGTGCGTCCCGTCCCCAATTAGTGGTTTCTGCCGATGGTTCTATGGCGGTTAAACGCCAAATGCAAGTGAATATTACTTGTGATCACCGAATTATTTATGGTGCGGATGCGGCGACCTTCTTACAAAGTTTAGCTAAATTGATTGAAACTCATGTTCAATCTTTAACGATGTAAATTCGTTGTTGGGCTTTAGCCCTTCAATTCTGGGGATGAAGCTCAACAACAAAACTTAATCACTGGTAAATTATGAAAGCAGTTCTCATGATCGAAGTTGGAGAACCCGATGTTTTACAACTTCAAGAAATACCCGATCCTCAAATTAAATCTGATATTGAGATTTTAGTGCGTTTAAAGGCGGCCGGAATTAATCCGATTGATACTAAATTACGCAGTCGAGGCACATTTTATCCCGATCAAATGCCTGCGATTTTAGGGTGTGACGGGGCGGGAATTGTCGAAAAAGTCGGTTCCCAAGTGAAAAAATTTCAAGTCGGAGATGCGGTTTATTTTTGTCAGGGGGGTTTAGGTGCAGAATCGGGCAATTATGCGGAATTAATTGTTGTTGATGAAAAATTTGCCAGTTTGAAACCCCAAAGTTTGAGTTTTGTGGAAGCGGCGGCGGCTCCTTTAGTCTTAATTACGGCTTGGGAAGCATTGTATGATCGGGGACGATTACAACCCGGACAAAAGGTGTTAATTCATGGCGGTGCTGGTGGCGTGGGTCATGTGGCGATTCAGTTAGCCCTATTACAAGGAGCAGAAGTTGCCACCACCGTTAGTTCTGCGGATGCTGCGGCTTTGGTGCAGGAGTTAGGGGCTGATTTAGTAATTAATTATAAAGAAACTAATTTTGTCGAGAAAGTATTAGAATGGACGGGGGGAGAAGGAGTTGATTTAGCCTTTGATACCATTGGCGATGAGGTTTTTTATCAAACAGTTTCTGCGGTTAAAAATTACGGGGATTTGGTAAGTATTTTAGAACCCGATCCAAAATTAGGAAATCTGAAAGAGGCTAGGTTAAAGAATTTACGCATTAGTTTAGAGTTGATGTTAACGCCGATGTTACAAGCTCGGATTCATGATCAATTGGATCAGACTAAAATTCTGCAACAATGCGCTCGGTTAATTGATGAAGGGAAATTAAAAATATTAGTGAATCAAACTTTTCCCTTGGCTGCGGCTTCGGAAGCTCACAAAGTATTAGAAGCCGGAGGAATGAAGGGTAAATTAGTTCTAACAATAGAATAATTGAAATAAACAGTAGAGACAGATGATATGAATTGCACAATATAAATCTCCGTTCCTATCCTCTGTCTAATTTTAGGAGTTGTTGGGGTTCTAATATGAAATTCTGAAATGTATTCCGTGGTTTTTTTCAATTTAGAATTATGGCATAATACTATTCATAATAAACGCAGAAACCATGAGCACAGAAAAGGTGATGGTGACACTGGATCTGGATAAAAAAGCAGCACTTTGTGCGATCGCGACGAAATAGTTAAATAAGCTTAACACTTTAAAAGTGAAACTTAAGTTATGTTAAAGTGTAATCAACAAGACCAATTTTGCACCATACCGCACACCGAATCAGTGCCATGTCTATTTCTAAACCTGAAAAGCCACAGTCTTTAAAACCGGTTAATCTCCCCGATATTAAAATGCGAGCGATCGCCTACAGTTTAGATACTTTAATTCCAGGGTTATACATTTGGCTAGGTGCGATCAAAATTCGGATTGGAGGTAGTTTACCAGAAGACAGTTATCCGGGGACAATTCACAGTCCGGTTGGCATTGCTTTAGTATTCCCTGGATACCGGATTTATAGCACTTATCAAGGTAACTATGACCCTTGATAAGCATAAGCTTGATGGTATCCCTCAAATTACTGTGAAAACTTTGCCATCTACAGAATTTGAGTTAATTCTATTGACAGCAGGTTACGCTAAAATTGGTACGGCTCCGGCTCAGGGAAATCGTCTGAAAGTTTGGTGGACTCATTCTACTTTTAGACGCATTGAAGCTATTTATAGTGCTGATGGAACAATTGCTATTACTGCTTATCATGTTTAGATTTGTAGTTAAAAAAAAGCGCGATCGCTCTTGACCGTTTTGTTAGTCGATTAAAATAGTTTCTTGAGAAGTTTTACGCAGCAAAATACCATCAGTTTTATAGCCTGACAGTCAACCATTTTTGAAAGTGAATTCAGATTTTATTGACCTTTGGCTCCAGATTTACTTTTAGCAAAATAAGTCTGAAACATTGCCTTAGCAATAGGGGCGGCGGATTTAGAACCATAACCGCCATTTTCCACCACGACCGCGATCGCAATTTCAGGGTTTGTGGCTGGCCCAAAAGCCACATAGAGAGAGTGGGAGGTTTGGCCTAATACTTCTGAGGTTCCGGTTTTCCCTCCCGTTAAAGGAATCGAACCATCATTCATTCCTTGGGCTGTGCCATATTGAACCACAGAGACCAGTCCATCTTTAATAACTTGAACCGCTTCGGGTTTCATGCCTGTTCGTTCGGGTTTAGCTGCGGGGGTTTGGGTCAAATCCATCAAAAGATGGGGTTTTACCCGATATCCCCCATTGGCGATCGCAGCCACCATAATAGCCAACTCCAAGGGCGTTGCTAATACGGCTCCTTGACCAATGGACATAGTAACCGTATCGCCCAAATACCAAGGTTCCCCATAGGTTTTTTCCTTATCTTCGGGAGTGGGAATAAATCCTTCCGATCCTTCCTGCAACCCTAACAGTTTTAAACTATTATTCCCAATTCCTAAACGCTTACCCCATTCGGCGATTGCCTCCGGGCCAACGGCCATCCCCAATTGATAATAAAACGTATTACTACTAAAGGCGAGGGCATCTCTAAAACCAATTACCCCGTAACCCCCACTATGTTCGTTAAAGGTAATTCCCCCCACCGTAATTGAACCATAAGTCCCAATCACCGAGTCGGGACTAAATTTTCCCGAACCCATGCCCGCGGCGGAGGAGACAATTTTGAAGGTACTCCCCGGTGGATATCCTTGTAAAGCTCGATTTAAAAAAGGATCATCGCCATTTTGGAGTTCTTCCCATTGTTTTTGACTAATGGGTTTAGTAAACATATTCGGATCAAATCGGGGACTACTAGCCATCGCCAGAATTTCTCCGGTTTTGGCATTTAAGGCGACGGCAGCCCCTCGACGGTCTCCCAGGGTGGCTTCGGCGGTTTTTTGCAATTCCAAATCCAGGGTTAATTTAACATTTTCTCCCCCCTTAGATTCCTTTTCTCCCAATTCCCGTAATTCCTGGTTCATGCTATTGACTTCAATCAAACGGGAACCCCAGACCCCGGAGAGTTTCTGATTAGCCTGGGCTTCAATTCCTAACTGTCCCATAGTCATCCCCATCGGCCATTCTGGGTGTTTTTTCAAATCTTCGCCCGTAGCTTCACCAATGTAGCCAAGGATCTGCGCGGCTAAATTTCCTTGGGGGTAATAACGGTTCGATTCGCTTCTGACTTCCACGCCCGGTAAGGCTTTTTCTCCCAACCAAATAAAAGATTCCGGGGTCACGGACTGACTAATTCGGACAGAGGCGCCGGATTGATATCCAGCTTTTTCAATCGTAGCCAAAATCCGTTCCGGCGGGATATCAATAACCGGACTGATCATTTTGGCAATCTCTTGCCATTTCTCCGGGCTGTGTTCCTTCGGCCAAACATATAAAGCTCGGGTGAGATGATTGGCAGCTAAGGGTTTATCATTACGATCTAAAATATAACCCCGATTAGAGGGAATCGGAATCAGGCGAATCCGGTTTTCCTCGGCTCGTTCTCGGTTTTTGCTTCCTTCTATAAATTGCAGTTGTACCAGACGAAAAGAATGCACACCCATGGCCAGGGTTGCCAGTAACATTAAAAAAACCGCACGATGGAGGGGACGAACTTCTCGTTTTTGCTCTGATCGCCAGGAGATTTCCGTTGGACGAATATCCCTATTCCGACCCCAAGAATAATTAGTTTCCATAATTCCCTAGATTTTAAAAATATAGATTTTTGTTGTAGTCAACCCTAGTTTAATCTTCCAAGCACCAAGAGAGTAGGACTAATAGTACGACTAAACCGATCGAATTGGGTAGGTGTAGTCCTGTAATCAGATCAATGATAGAGAAAATCCCCTCCTCCGTGATCAATACCCCCAAAAACATAATTAAGCAAGCGAATATTAACAACATATTAATTAGTAAAACTTATCTTTTAAAGATCAATGCGGAAACCCGAACCGGAAAAGAACCCCTGGCAAACCCGATCAAAATGCCTTCATCCTCTAAAATAGGAATAGTGGTCTGTATAACAACAACGGGTTATTAATCAATGCTCAAGACCCTTCAACATGACTTCCGCATTATCTTTGAGCGTGATCCTGCCGCTCGCAACTGGTTAGAAGTCTTATTCTGCTATCCCGGTCTTCAGGCTTTATTATTCCACCGCCTGGCACACGGGTTATATGTTTTGGGGCTTCCCTTTATCCCCCGCCTGATTTCCCATCTGGCTCGGTTTTTCACCGGAATAGAAATTCATCCTGGGGCGGTGATTGGCAAGGGCGTATTCATCGATCATGGTATGGGAGTTGTGATTGGTGAAACGGCTATTTTAGGGGATTTTTGCCTGATTTATCAAGGTGTCACCCTGGGCGGCACCGGGAAAGAAAGCGGGAAACGCCACCCCACCCTGGGGGAAAATGTGGTGGTTGGTGCCGGAGCTAAGGTTTTAGGTAATATTCAATTGGGGGAAAATGTTCGGATTGGGGCCGGATCGGTGGTGCTCCGGGATGTTCCGGCTAACTGTACCGTGGTCGGGATTCCGGGTCGAATCGTCTATCGCTCGGGGGTGCGGATTGATCCCCTCGAACATGGTAGTCTTCCCGACTCAGAAGCCCAAGTAATTCGGATGTTAGTGGATCGGATTGAACTATTGGAACAGCAGGTACAAACCCTGCAACAACAATCCTCCGTCGCTCAAAATCAACTCGAAGCGGCTCTAAAATTGGAATACTGTCCTAATCCTGACCGGTTATCGGTTCAGGAACAAGCAACCAATTATGGTCAAGAATACTCGGTTTCGACGGCTAACCATTGTCGGATAAAAGATAGAACAATTCAACAATTTTTAGATGGTGCTGGGATTTAATTCTTGTTGAAGTGCGGTTTTAACTTGCTCAAATTCAGTTTGAATTTGGGCATATATTTTTTCAGTTTCAGATTCAGATAAGGGATTTTGAGTTTGATTACATTGACGGGCTAGGGTTTCTAATTTTTGGCAGTATTCAGATAACCCAAAAGCACCGAGGGTTCCACTAATCGATTTTAAAGAATGCGCCGCCGGTTGTAAAGCCTCAGCGTCGCTTTTGCCGATCGCTTTGGCAATATTTTCTAACAGTTCGGGGGCGGTATCAAAGTAAATCTCAATCACTTCTTCTAGGGCTTCCACCTCTCGTAAACCTTCTAAAACTTTAGCATCTAAAATCGGTAAGTTTAAACCTTGATTTGAGGTTTTATCGAGGGTAATTTCATCCTCTAAATTCGGGCTTGGGTTAATCAGAGGCTGACATTTACTTAAAACATGGATTAATTGTTCCATGCGAATCGGTTTAGTAATATAGTCATCCATACCCGCACTGATACATTCATGGCGATCGCTTTCCATCGCATTCGCCGTCACCGCAATAATTCTCGGTCGCATCGGTTGAGATTTCTCGGAATTGCCATATAATTTTTGAATCTGACGGGACGCTTCTAACCCATCCATTTCTGGCATTTGCATATCCATCAAAATCACATCATAGGGTTGACGACGTAAGGCTTCTAAGACTTCAAAACCATTGCCCGCCACATCGGCCCGATATCCCATCCGTTGTAATATTTGTAATGCTACTTTTTGATTAACTAGATGATCTTCTGCTAATAGAATTCTCAGGGGTAATTTTTCAGCGAGTAAAGGAATATCCTGGGATGCCCGCAAATTTCCCCGATTTCGACTGTGTAAATAGGTTTGACTCTGAACATGAACTTCTAAGGGTTCTTCCCCTAAAATATTAATTAACACATTATAAAGTTGGGATTGTTTAATCGGTTTATTTAAACAGGCTGCAATTTCAATTGATTTAGATTTGCCTAAATTTTCTCCGCCTACGGATGTTAATAAAATCAAAGGTAACTTTTCATAGGCGGGTAACTGACGAATTTTTTTAGCTAACGTCAACCCATCCATCGCCACCATTTGCATTTCAATAATTGCCCCATCAAAGGGTTTACGCTGCAACCATTCCAGCGCCTTAACTCCATTTTTTACCGTTTGGCTTAACATTCCCCAGGCTTGGGTTTGGAGTTTTAACATCTGGCGACTGCTGGCATTATCATCCACAATTAATAACCGTTTTCCTGCTAATTCATTCAGGGTTGACCATTCAGGAGATAAATGAGAACAGGACTGAGTAATAACGGTAAAATAAAACGTTGAACCTGGGCGATTTTGTGCAATTTTTTCGGTTTTATGCTCATCTTCATCTAAGACACAAAAGGAATCTAAAGATTGTTCGAGTTTAAAATTAATCGGCGGATCTCCTGCTGTTTCTCCCTGACTTTCGACCCACATCTGACCCCCCATCAGTTCCGCTAATCGTTTACTAATTACTAATCCTAAACCCGTACCCCCGTATTGACGATTAATGGAGGAATCTACCTGACTAAAAGACTGAAAGAGTCGATCCATTCTATTAGAAGGAATACCAATTCCCGTATCTTGAACTGCAAACCTAATTTCATAGAAAGAAGCATTTAAACCACCATCTTGAGTGGGATATTTTTCTCGAATTTTACCGGATTCAATGGGAGAGTCATTGATTTTTTCTGCTGTTACGGATACCACAACTTCTCCACTTTCGGTAAACTTCACCGCATTACTCAAAAGATTAACCAGAACTTGGCGTAATCTTGCCATATCTCCAACAATTTGATTAGGGGTACAGGGATCAATTAAATAGGCTAAATCCAGATTTTTACTCGCTGCTTTAGTTACTAATAAATCCAAGGATTCTTCAATACAAGTTCTTAAATAAAAGGGATGATTTTCTAAATCTAATTTTCCTGATTCAATTTTAGAAAAATCCAAAATATCATTAATTAAAGAAAGTAAGGCATCACTACTACTGCGAATGGTTTCCACAAAATCTTGCTGCATCGGGGTTAGGGTGGTATCTAATAATAATCCCGTCATCCCAATCACCGCATTCATCGGAGTCCTAATTTCATGACTCATGGTGGCTAAAAATTCACTTTTTGCCCGGGTTGCTGCTAGGGCTTGATCCCGTGCTTTGGCTAAGGCGGTAGCGGTTTCTTGACGTTCAATTTCACCTCCTATCCATTGAGCCATTAATTTTAATAAATCTCGATCCACCGCTTGAAATGGCTCTGATAAGGCTTGAGAACTCCAAAAACAGAGGGTTCCATAAACCTCCCCTTCAACAATCACTGGCGTTCCCATATAGGCTTCAATCGGGAAGATTTTATGGGCTGGACAAAAGGGCAAACCAGAAAATTTTATTGATTCAAAATACAGGGGTTGTTTGGCTTTAATTGTGACTTGACAAAATGTATCTTCTAGTTGATATTTTTGTCCTCTTTGAATTGAGGAATTAGGAGCAATCACCGCTATAATTTTATAGGAATAATATTCTTTTTGCTCACTGTCTAGCCCTAAGTTGGGATCGATTTTAACTTGGGATAAAATCCCATATTCTAAGCCAAATTTTGTACAACCTAATTCTAAAATTTGTTGTAGTCGCGTCTCAAAGGTGAACTCTTGACCGGAGGTAATTTGATAGAGTGTCCTAATCGAAGATTCGCTATCTTGAAGTTGTTGTTCCCGTTGTTTGCGTTCGGTAATATCCCGGGATACCCCGATAATTTCATAGACACTTCCAGTCGTACTATCTCGAATGGAACTACTGGTGGTTTCAAACCAAATATAATCCCCATTTTTATGATAAATTCGATATTCAATGGTGTAGATGACATTTTGTTGTAAAATAATTTTATAGGCTTTAATAATCACATCTAAATCATCGGGATGGATAAATCGGGGTAACTGATTTCCGATTAATTCTTCCGGTTCATATCCTAATAAACTCCGACAGGCGGGGGACGCATATAAAAAGACACCTTCGGGGGAATGACGGGTAATCATATCCGTTGAATTTTCCGCCATTAATCGATAGCGTTGCTCACTTTCTTGACCTTGAACTTGGGCATGGGCTAGGGCTTGCAACATTCCATTAATCGCTTCGGCTAAACTTGATAATTCATCCTCTCCCGTTGCTTCAATTCTTAAACTCAAATCTCCCGTTTTCCGAATTTCATTTACGGAACTATTTAGATGAGTGAGTCGAGCTAAAACCAACTTTTCTAGTAATAATAGGGTAATGGCTCCAAAAATCAATCCGACCCCTAATAAAAATAAAGTAAAATAGGCTAAAGTAGTTTGACCTTGTTGATAAATTGGACGACGAACTTGAACCTGTAAAAGTAATTTAGGCTCCCCATAAATATCTGCTATTGTAGCAGAGGCGATCGCTGTTTCTGCATTCAAAGATTTTAACTGAATTGCTTGGGGATCGATCAAGTTTTCCGTGTAGGGTTGAATTTGAGGAGACAATAAAACCGGATTAATTTCCATCTCCCCAGAAATGGGATTTAGGGTTAACGACTGTTGAGTAATTTCCTTTAATCGTTGAAGTTCTGAGATATCAAGATAACGCCCCAAAATCAAGACTCCTCGACTGGGCCCTGATGCGGAACTGGTTAAAATAGGCCGCGAAACAATCAGTAATGCACTTTCGGGTAAAACAATGATTCCTTGTAGGGAAACGGGCGTTAAATCTGGTTCTTTGAGACTCGCTAACAAGGGGCTACCTAAGACAAGATGGGGGGAAAGACTTGGGGGAATCGGTATTTCCTGACGACGTTGGGAATCAAATCCTTTATTAAAAACAATCTCGCCTTGAGAATTGATCAAAATCAGTAAATTAATTCGCAGGTCAGCGAAGGTGGTATCCAGTAAATTAGACGCAATATATTGATAGTTACGAGCGTCAATAAAGCGATAGGTGTCATCCCATTTGGCTTGATCCTGAGCAATTAAGTCTAAACTGTCTAAATCATCATTAATCGCATTTAAAGCCTGAATAATATCTTGACGCACATACTGATTTTCCAATTGCCTAAAATCATGTACCAGCAGCAAGGAGGCACTAATATACATCGCCACGATTAACCCAATGAGGGCGGCACCAATAATGATCAGTGTTTTTTTTCGTAATTTCATGGCGGTGTTACCTTAGACGTGCTGTTTGGCTGTGGAAGGGAAGGGGTTACAGTTTGCACCCCTCCTTTTTTCAAGATCACAATTCTATACAACCGTAAATGCACCCCATCGATAGTTACAATCAATGCAATGGCTCAACGGGAATCCCACTGAAATCAATTCTATTCTGATTGTATCTTGCTTTTTGGAGTTCGTAGAGAGATCTAAACAGAAGTTAAGGTTAAAAATAATATTTTACTCCCGATTTTATGGAGTTGGGTTAAAAGATAATTATTCCCATGTATCAATCCCCGCATTTAGTATTAATAATTAAATTAAGGTAAATATTTCTGAACAATCACCCACCCGGATAAGGAGACGGCACTAAAAGCAAAAAATAAACCCATATTTAGGCTAAGATGAAGGGGGCGCGCCCAGGTATTTTTAGGATTAATTTGGGTAGCACTCCAAGCCGAACCTAAAACTAAACTGACCACAATTAATCCGGCTGCTAGATGAATTGAATGTCCTAAACTTCCGTAATATCCAAGAGTTCCCACTAAACCAACGGTTAGTAAAATTAGGACTAAACCCACCATCCCGCCACCGATGAGGTAATGAAAAGTTCTGAGTTCTTTAGGTCGAGGTTGTTTGGTTGTGCGGGAATATAGCATCCATCCTCCGGTTATCGCTAACAAAACATAAGCGAAAACAGAAAATCCCATCGACCAAGCTGCAATTTTCCACAACCATAAAAACGAGGGTAAATTCATAAGACAGATTTAAACCAATTAAAGGTATTTTAACTAATATTAATTTGAAGAACTGCCATAGAATTCGATGGCATAGTCCTTAAAACGTTCTAAATCTTTTTGTAGGGTTGACTCCACAACTCCCCCTAAAAATAAATTATCCATCAGTAGTCCTAAAAACCCAGGAATTGCATAGGAAATGGTTAATTTAACAATACTACTTCCATGGCGATCATAAAACCGAATAGCACCACGATTGGGTAAACCATCGACGGATTCCCATTGAATAATTTGATTAGGAATTTGTTTTAAAATCCGTGATAACCAACTAAATTCAAAATTCCCTGTCGCTAATTTCCAACGGGATAAATCAGGATTATCCTCTGAAATTTTAACCGAATCAATCCATTTCATCCACCGGGGCATATGTTCTAAATCTGACCACAAATCCCAGGAAACTTCAATGGGAACAGGAACTTCAACTTGCACACTATGTTCTAACCAATCAGCCATAATATTTACAAATTTAGGGAACAGGGAACAGGGAACAGGTAATGGGTAATGGGTAATGGGTAATGGGTAATAGGTAATAGGGATATAACTTACGCAGAAACCGGGTTTCTGAACGAGAAATCCAGATTTCATCCGCAAAATCAGGGCCAGAAACCCGGTTTCTTTGGTCTTGTGCGTAAGTCCTG
>NZ_LR735023.1:0-65961 GCF_900009265.2 Planktothrix paucivesiculata PCC 9631
GCCTTGTTGCTTACAAATAGCTAGGATATGGTCTATCCCAACGAATTTTGATTTCAATGTTCGACTAAAAATTGATTGTTCTGTTGGTAAGTAGAGTCCCCGTACTCCGTCGAGTTTCGGTGAACTCCACCAACTCGAAACCCCATAGTTTTTGGTGGGATAGTAGGTATTTGCCAGTTGACAAGATAGTGCCATTTTTGTTGTCCTAAAAATCAACTTTATGATACGATAATACTATCAAATTACCAGGTAAAATTATGGCTGCGGGGAAATTAAGTTTCACTCAAACTGAGTTTAGAATCCGAGAAGATGGAACTTATATTGGAGCTAAAGTTTCTGTTGAAAGAACTGAAGGAAATGTTGGATTAGTTAGCGTAAAAGTAACAAATAGTTCGGCTTCTAGTTTGGGTCGTGCTACTCGAAAATTAGATTTTCTTCCAATTAATCCAACAACTTCTACTGGGAGTTCTCAATTATTAACTTGGGCTGATGGAGAGGGCGGAATAAAAACCCTTGAATTTACTATTATTCAAGAAAACCTTGTTGAAGGAGACGAGTTTATTCCTTTGAGTTTAGGAAGTTATAAAGGCGGTGCGGTTGCTGGTGAGATTCCTAAATGCAGCCTGATTATTGTTGATGATGATTCGGCTAAAGGTATTCAAGGTATTCAAGGAGAGAAAGGGGAAAAAGGGGAAGGAATAAGATGGAAAGGAGTTTGGCAATACGGCCCTTATCAAGTCGGGGATTTAGTTAGTTATTTTGACGCTGTTGAATGGGCGGTTTATATCTGTACTAATCCACCAGTAATTAACTATCCAATTGGATTAACCGAGGCAGATTATTCTGGTTTTGAGGACTCCAGCATTTTCCCTAATGTTTCCCCTAGTTGGGAATTGTTCTGCAAGGGAGCAAATGGTCGGGATGGTCGAGATTACATAATGACCTTCAAAGGGGTGTGGAACCCAGAAACCCTTTATGTTCAAAGGGATGCGGTACTTTTTAATGGAAGTTCCTATGTTTGCATCAAAGAGAATGGCAGGGGACGTAACCCAGTTTCTGAACCTACTTTCTGGGCATTGGTGGCTCAAGGAACCCAGGTATTTTTTGGTAGTGGATTTGCCACACTTAAAAAACATTTATTTGCCTGCCGAACCTCAGATACTGCTGGAGGCACGAGAACTTTCCCCCATGGTTTGAGTAGCTCCGGTGTTAAGGGTTATTCTGCCGTATTAGCAATGTCTGAACCTGTTGGACAGTTTGGATATGCGCCGCTAATTTTACCAGGAGGTTTCCGTACTCTACCGGGATACTCTTACGATATTGCTGTTAATGATACCCACATTGTAATTGTTACTACTGCCTCGGATAGCTCAAAGATTCTCTCTAAAGAAGTCTTTGTGACCCTTGACACTTTCTAATCCATTCTGTTGTCCCTAATTCTAGCTTTTAGGGATAACAAACCAATAACAAACTAATAACAAATAACATTATGGCATTATTAACAGCAAAATATCTACAAAAGTTAAAGAGTCGGGTTGTTGATTCTGAGGATTCTAAGAATTGGTTAGGAAAAGATGTTTTGGAAATTCCCATTGATTTGTACAATCTCGTCAATAATGGGGTTAATAATTTTCCTCCCGCTAGGATATTAACAGGATTAACTGAACCAATATTAGAACCAATAAAACAAATAGCAGAAAAACTTTTAGCCCTTCCTGATATTGGAATTATGAGTGGATTATTAACCCTAGAAAGTATTTATGGAATCAACAAAGCCTACAATACAAAACTCTACAAGGGACAAAATCTATTAGCTTATGCGAATAGTATTATGAATCGTGATATCCCATCTTCAGATGATGATTATTATTATATTATGGGGATTTCTGCTTACAATGAAACTCTCAATATTCCCTTACTAAATACTCAGATAAATAGTCTTCAATCTCAAGTTGGAAATATTCAATCTCAAGCTCAATCAACAATAGATAGTTTTGAATCTAAATTTGGCATTGATTATATTCAAGATAAAATTACTGAACTTGAAGGATTAATTTTAGAAGCCGGAGACAGTGCATCGTCAACTATTAAAAATCAACTCTATCGTCTCAGAAGTTTTGTTAAAAAATTTATGGGCATTAGTTCTAGTTCTCAATCAATACCAATATCAAGTTATGGGAGTTTTGGAGCAATTGAATTAATAGTACCAACATTAACACCAAAGTTAGGGGATGTTATGGGGGTAATTAATCAGTTAGCAAATTGGTTCCTATCAATGTTTTCAATACCAAATCAAATCCTAGAAGTATTAACCCATACGGTGACATCGGTTGTTTGTAAGGCTATTGGTTCAGCAGGTGCAGAAGTTAGTCGGTATTTGTCGGCAGGACTATTACAATCTTTACCTCAATTAGTTCCTGCTGTTGGCTCGGCAACGGGAACTTTATTTGGTGGTGCGTGGGCAGTTCTAATGGCTTATGCTCCTTGGATTGCTTTGGTTGCAGGATTGATTCTGGTTGCCCTTAAATTAAGTGATAAGAAAGTTAAGTTCGGGAACCTTGTTTATCTTTTTGGAACTAGGTTGGGAGATTCTCCTGATACTGGATTTGGCGTTACTTACGATATGAATGAAAAACAAATGAGAGATTATATTCTTGATTTTGCCAAACGAATGCTCAATGAATCTAAATCTAGTTATGTTAAATTTTGGGCATTTAATATCAATGATGATGAAGTTGCTCTAATGTTTGACTTAACAAATGTTAGTAATCCCATAGAAATAAATGATGAAACTTTTCAGAAAACTACCTGGGATTCGTTAAAAACTTTTGCAAGAGAACCATTCTAATTTCTATTAAATATTTCTATTAAATATAAGGAGGAGATTATGCCCACACAATTTGAGAATATAAAACTTAAACAAGATGGTACAGAAGGTCAAATAATAACAGTTTCAACTTTTTATGTTTGGGATTGTACGAACCAGAGGTTTTCAACCGCGCCACCAGTAGTTCTCCGTAATACAATGTTAGCGGCTTTATACCCTGACAAAAAGTTTATTATTGGGGAAATCCCTAAAACATCAACTAACGCAAGTTTATTAGACCCTTTTAAAGTTCCTAATGTTTCTGATCCTTACTTTCTGGATTTAGCATCTAATAGTCGAACCCATGGAAGATTTTTATTTACTCCTAAAAGAACAATTGGTAGAGATTATTTCCCTAGTAAAGATGATTGGAAACGAATAATTTATGGTTCAATTCTACATACCGGATGCAATAGATTATTTTATAGAGAAATAAAATATATTGTTGTTGATGATGAACGAAGAAATCCCCAAACAAGTGAGCCTCAAGATGATGGAGTAAATGGAGTTCATTGGGATACAGGGGATTGTCATGCAAAAGTTTCAAAAAGTCTCCTAACCCTATTAGAAAGCTGGGACACAGTTGGCAATGAAGATAACCCAAAAACAATTCAGATAAGAGCCGCAATTTTTAAAGAATGGACTATTAAAGGAACAGCAAGTCATTCATATAAGTTTGAGAATGATAATAGATTCAAAGGTTATGATTTAGTTATTCCCCTCTCTTGTTTTAAGGGTAATAAACCCGCACCTGGGAATTATACTGGTAAAGTTTTGATTGGGGTTGTGCATGAAGCTGAAGAACGGCGTGCTAAACCTGGTTGGATGTTATGGCAATGGTTTAGTTTTGAAACCCTTGAAGAAGATGGAATAATTAGTAAACTCCATGAGAAATGTCAGAAATTAAGCACTGCCCTTGATGATATTTATAAATTAGCTGATGTTCTCCGAATAGACCTTGATGAAGCTGAACAAGAATTAGCCAACCTTGACGATAATCCTGATGCTGAAGTAGCTTATGTTGATTCGGTTCTCAAGATAATTAAAGCTGATAAAAAAGGGGTTTTAATTCTTCATCCTTATGTTTTATTAAAGGTTAAATTTAGACTTCGAGAGATGTGGAAAAACCTTGCTAAATCAGCCGGAGTCCGGTTTTATTCAGTTATGTGTACACCGGATACAAGTCTTGAAAAATATCAAAAACCCTATGGCAATGATTTTATTTTCAAGCCTAAAGTTTTTTGCTCACCAAGTTTTAATGAAGGTCAATATATCGTTTTCTGTAACCCGATGCGCCATTGGGGAGATGTTCAACTGTGGGAAAACTTTCATGAGGGTAGATTCCGAAATACTAGGGGAGTTTTAGCCGCGACTCGTGAACTTTTATTGAGTCTGGGGAGGGATACTGATGGAGATTTTATACAACTAATAAATAGTAGTCGATATCCTAACTTAACGATGGCTTTATATGATATGGATTCGCCCCCAAAAGTTAAGAAGTTTCCCAAGGTTGCACTTACAGGAAGTCTTCAACAGATTGCTATTAATTCAATGAATGATATTACCGGAGTTGTTGCTAGTTTGTTGGGTAGAGCTAGAGCTATTGGGGCTGAATTGATTGTTTTAGATATCCCAAAGGAAGGGGAAATGAGAATTATTGATTTTCTATCCCAAGAACTTCAAATAGCCGTTGATAGTTTAAAATCCGCTTATCCTAATAATCAAGATGGTCTAAAAGTTGTTAAGGATTTCCTAGATAAATCTGGTGCTGATATTCAATGGCTCAAGGATTTAAAATCTGATGATTGTTACCTTAACCGTCCTTGTCTTGTGAATAACAATTTAACTGATACTGTTACTCGAATAGTAAGTTTAGTTAATAGTTATTGGCGATATCCTAATCTTGTCGAAGATACAACCCCAAAAGATTATAGATTCACATTATTTTCTAATGTCATTAGTGATGAACTTCAAGATGCGATCGCACTACGGGAACGTGACGCTTATAGAGCCGAAATGGGTGCGGCTTTAGCTTATAAAAGAGACACTGAAGATGATAGATTAGTTAAAGAAGTTACGGCTAAATTTAAAGCTTCGACTGAAGTTATTTTGAGGGAAACTCTCAATCCGCTTAGAAAACCCTATCCTCCCAGGACTTGGGCAGCCGCCTACTGGAGAGCCAATCATTTAGCACAAAGTGGGACTGCGGGATTAGTTTTCTTGTTATTTTGTGATGAGATTATTGAGGAACTAAAGAATTTAGAAAATAAAAAAGTTTGGTTAATAACAATTTATGCCGTTCAATTCACCCCATTTGCTCGTCCCCAGTTGAATGCTTGGAATGGAGAAGAACTAACAGTTAGGAGTAGTTTTCTGAATGTTAATGGCAAGGATAAAGTTAGTTTAGAAGGGAAGTTTGATGGACAGCCTGGGTTTATTAATATGGGGCTTGTCAACGAGAAAGATATTGCTCAAGTTCCGAACGGTTGGACTGGTCGGGTTAAAATTTATGCCAAATCTTATGAGAACGACAAATATCCCCGAAAGATGTCAGCTAATGATGTTTGTACAAGTCTTTATTGCTTTTCAGTTGATATGCTTCAAGAAGATATTGATGACTTTATGAATGATCACTGGTCAAGTAGCAGTAGATTTAATCCCTTATGATAACTGATACGGACACAAAATTAACGTCCTTCACAGCCAATGCCATCTTTATCAGAATCAAAGTTGTGGGGGTCAGGAGTTTGTTGTTTGAGGAATACTTGGTTTTATTGCTTTTTATAATAATATTTAACTGTTTGTTTCTAATCAATTAATTTCCCCCAGCAAGTAGGGAGTATTGCCATGTAAAAAATGAATATACTCCCTACTAATTTCTAATCAATTAACCTCCCTAGCGAGTATGGAGCCTAACCATACCTGCCGAGGTGGTGGAGATGAGTGGGATAATGTTAAATATCCTGACATCCCTATTCCTAATTTCCCCTAGTTCTGTACTTTCTAACTGATCGCCTTTCTAATGACAGCCACTTTATCCAAATTTGCTAATAAACTGAGATGCGTTATAGGTAGTACCATTTACCGCAAATAGTTCAACCCCTTTGATTGTCTGAGTCCAGGCATTAGATTGTCCAAAAGTATCAAAGTGATTGCCAAGATTGTCGGTTGTTCCACTAATCAAGACATCTCCGCCTGAATTGGTACTAACTATCACATTGGTCGGTTTTTGTGTGCTGGGATCGAGTTGGAAATAATCGATAATCAAGTTATCTTTACCCCTTCCACCGTCTACAGTACCTTGACCTGTCCCAACAGTGAAAGTGTCATCTCCATTGCCACCAGATATTAGGGCATCTTTAATCCCAAAGTTAGTACCAGAAATATTAAGGGTGTCATTGCCATTGTCACCGCCTACAGATGACTGATACACCCCAATGCCTAGAGAGCTATCCAAATCCCGGAGTCGAATTTTAGCCTCACCAACACCAGATCCATATCGATAATTACCGTCAATCACTCGATTGAAAGCGGCAAAGATGTCATAATTAACAGGCCCTTCTGTATCGGCTTGACCGTTAAGACTATAAAGATAGGGTGAATCGAGACTACCTGATATTCCTGAGTTATTATTCCAAGCTAGAAACTCATCTTGAACAGTTAAGTTAACAGTGGAACCTTGACTCACCAAATCTGGTATAAGCTCCAATTGTGGGGATGGTGCACCATCGTGAGCCCAAATAAACAGGTCATTATAAATATTAGAAGAACCTATAACTCCTCCAATATTCAGTTCTGCATCATTGCTCTGAGTAGCCCCATCTCCACCAAAGCCGTTGTTCGTGCTTGAATCTCCAATATTGACCGTGATCCCAGTGGGTACTCCATCATATTGCACCTCAAATTCAGCAACATCATAGGGATTACTGGATGCTGGCCCAAGGTTGATCTTGAGAACTGTTTCAAGCCATCCATCATGATTAAAGTCTTCAGGGGGAGTGACAAAAGATAGGAATGGAGATGGAGGCAGAGAAGAAACATTATTTCTGAGATCAATTGTGTAGACAATATCGTCAGAACTGCTTCCAATACCAGAAATCTTGATAATATCATTCCCGTTATTGCCATTAAGAGTTGAGTTGTAAGCCCCATAACCAACTCCAGAGGCACCAGCTTTACCCATCAGCGTAATAGTATCAATGCCATTACCCGCATCAATCTGAGCGTTAAACGCACCATAGGCTGTAGCACTCTCCGCATTCCCTGTCACTTGGCCAGAAAAGGTATCAGCTTTATTGGTGCCTAATAGAGTTCCTTGAAACGGTGATCCTGTAAATGTAGCCATAATTGTTCCTCCATCTAATGGTTTAGACGCTTGTAACGCGGCAACCGCCAGAAGTCCAGGGGAAAGAAATATTAATAACTCAATGGACAGTCGCTCTACTGTTGCAACTACCTCGAATGAATTTTCTTTAATTAAACCGAAAAATTTTGAAGTATTTATGAAGAAACTCTATTGGGTGTATACTTGAGGGGGCGACTACCCAACCTCGTCAGTTAAGAAATATTAACCAATAGAAATTTCTATTGCTAACTACAACTAACTATGGTTCGATAAAAATTATAGCTAGCCTAAATATCAGAACCCCCTTAATCACAATTTTTGAGATCCCATTATTTAATCAAGAATCTAGGCTACATAAATAAAAAGGATAACACCTTTAAATGCTAGATACATTACATACTATCTCCCAAGGAGATAGCAGTATTTGTGTGGCTGTTTTGGATGGGCCTGTTGATCAAGCTCACCCTTGCTTCCAAGGCGCAAACCTTACCTATCTGCCCACATTGGTGCAAGAAGCCGCTAAAGTTGATGGCAGTATGTCCATGCACGGAACTCACGTTGCCAGCATTCTCTTTGGGCAACCCGGTAGCCCCGTTCAGGGAATCGTACCTCAATGCAAAGGCATTATCATACCTATTTTTGCCGATGACCGTCGCCGAACTTCCCAGCTAGATTTAGCTCGGGGAATCGAGCAAGCCGTTCATGCCGGAGCCCACATCATCAACCTCAGTGGGGGTCAACTCACTGACTTTGGTGAAGCCGATGGCTGGTTAAAAAATGCTGTTCGTTTGTGCCGAGAGAATAACGTCTTGTTAGTGGCAGCAGCAGGCAATAATGGTTGCGAGTGTTTGCACGTTCCGGCAGCTTTACCGTCAGTGCTGGCCGTCGGGGCAATGGATGCCCAGGGGAAACCCCTCGACTTTAGCAACTGGGGGGAAGCCTACCAAACTCAAGGCATCCTGGCTCCAGGGGAAGATATTCTGGGAGCCAAAGCTGGGGGGGGAACCCACCGATTAAGTGGAACCAGTTTGGCTACTCCTATCGTTTCTGGTGTCGCTGGGGTATTACTCAGCCTTCAACGGGAACAGGGAGATTCCCCCGACCCCCAAAAAATTCGTCAAATTTTGTTGCAGAGTGCTTTACCCTGTGACCTTGACTTGCCAGAAGAAAGCCGGCGGTGTCTGGCGGGCAAACTCAATGTCTCTGGAGCAATCACGTTACTAAAAGGAGAAAAAATGGCCGAGGAATTTTCGTCTGTTGCGGCATCAGAAGTAACAGCAGCAGGTTGTGGTTGTGGAGGCACATTAAGTGCTACCCCCCAAGAGCAAACGGCTCCTAGCTTAACTGCTGTGGCTTCCAGTCCATCGGCTGGGGCTGTCCCCAGCGACACTCCCAACTTAAACAACTTAATTCAATCATTCCCTACTGCTGTAACTCAACAACCAACTATGCCCAACTTCACTGCTAATTCCGTTACTGCCAGCCAAGCTCCTAGCGAACTCGCCGAGATGGGTCAGCTTGTTTATGCTCTAGGAACCCTTGGTTATGACTTCGGCACAGAAGCTCGTCGCGACTCATTTAAACAACTCATGCCTCCCTTTGATTTAGGTGGAGGACTCATGGTTCCGGCGAACCCCTACGATGCCCGTCAGATGGTGGACTATCTAGGGGAAAACATCTCCGAGGCGCGATCGCTGATTTGGACATTAAACATTGAACTGACTCCGGTTTATGCGATTGATCCGGCTGGCCCCTTCGCCGCCGAGTCCTACCGCGCCCTTCAAGAACTCCTGGCGGGTCAAATCCAACCGGAAAACGATGGCGAATATGTTGAACGGGTGAGTATCCCCGGTATTTTAACTGGACGTAAGGTTAAACTCTTCTCCGGTCAAGTCATCCCGGTCATTGAACCCCAAAGCACCCGTGGTCTCTACGGTTGGAAAGTCAATAACCTGGTCAGCGCAGCGATGGACGCGGTACAAGCTGAAGATGGCACTGCCGACGAAGAAACGATCCGCAAAACCTTGGATGGCTTCCTCAACCGCATCTACTACGACCTCCGCAACTTGGGAACCACTTCCCAAGACCGCGCCCTCAACTTCTCCGTTACCAACGCCTTCCAAGCTGCCCAAACTTTCAGCCAAGCGGTAGCCGTTGGCATGGAACTCGATAGCATTACGGTAGAGAAAAGCCCCTTCTGCCGGATCGATAGCGACTGCTGGGATGTGAAGCTGAAGTTCTTCGACCCGGAAAACAGCCGCCGTGCCAAGAAGATTTACCGCTTTACCATTGATGTCAGCGATCTAATTCCTGTCACCCTCGGCGAAGTTCGTTCTTGGTCTTCTCCCTACTAAGGAGCCGCACAATTTTAGTGAGAGTGCAATATTAGACCCCACTCTCACTAGGAGATGCAGATGTGTTCAGTTAATTAATACTCTCCATAGGGAGAATCCTAAACTATGCGACTTCCTCTATTATCTCCCCCGATTGAACGTCCCCATTTCATCCAGCCAGGACTGTGCGTGGATCTAGAAAATGGTCGTCCCGAAGATTTGGTGCATATTCGGATGGATCTGCTCCATGCCGCTAACTATAACGATCCTCCAGCCTTTGCTAACCGTAGTTTCAACCAAGTGATGCACTCTAGTGCCAGCCAGAGTTCAGCCAGCCCTGGCTGGGGCGGTTTTGGCAGCATGGGAGGATTCTATTAATGGGCTGCTAATCACGCGATGCCTCAGCCAACCCTAAACATCCAAGGACACTATGAGCAAGAACAAAACCACAACAACATCCTCGGAAGTCCCCTCTAACCCTGAACTGACCCCGCCTGAACCAAGCAAGTCTGAACCAACGACGATCGCAACGCCTGAACCCAAAAAGTCTTACGTTCCCACTTCCCAGACCGGGCTGCAAGATTATTCCTACTGGTGCCAATACGTCAAGGATCAAGCCAAGAAATCAGACAAAGACCCTAAATCCTTCCGGCGCGGTCGCATCTGGGCTTAACCCCTAGCTGCTGCTGGTCTTGTTATCGTCCACTTAATCACTGACTGTTCGTTCTATGCAATCCACCCCACTGCTCCAAATTCAACCCCACTTTCATGTCGAGGTGATCGAGCCAAAGCAAGTTTATCTCCTTGGCGAACAGGCTAACCATGCCCTGACTGGACAGCTTTACTGCCAGATTTTGCCCCTCTTAAATGGGCAACACAGCCGTGAGCAGATTGTCGAAAAGCTGGATGGGGAAGTCCCAGAAGAATACATCGACTATGTACTGGAGCGCCTCGCTGAGAAAGGTTATCTGACTGAGGCAGCCCCGGAACTGTCCTCGGAAGTGGCGGCATTTTGGAGCGAGTTAGGGATTGCACCTCCGGTTGCTGCGGAAGCTTTACGGCAGCCTGTAACCCTAACCCCTGTGGGCAACATCAGTGAAGTGACGGTAGCAGCCCTGACAACGGCTCTGCGGGACATTGGTATTTCCGTGCAGACCCCAACGGAAGCAGGTTCTCCAACGGCGCTCAACGTCGTCTTAACCGATGACTATTTGCAGCCCGAACTCGCCAAGATTAATAAACAGGCACTAGGGAGTCAACAAACTTGGCTACTGGTCAAACCTGTAGGCAGTGTGCTGTGGCTGGGGCCTGTGTTTGTTCCGGGCAAGACGGGGTGTTGGGACTGTCTAGCTCATCGGCTACGGGGCAACCGGGAAGTGGAGGCATCGGTGTTGCAGCAAAAACAAGCCCAGCAGCAACGCAATGGTCAGTCCGGTTCTGTAATCGGTTGCCTGCCTACCGCACGGGCAACCTTACCTTCCACCCTGCAAACGGGGCTACAGTTCGCGGCAACTGAGATTGCTAAGTGGATTGTCAAGCACCACGTCAATGCCACTGCACCGGGTACTGTGTTCTTTCCCACCCTCGATGGCAAGATTATCACCTTAAACCACTCAATTTTGGACTTGAAAAGCCATATCTTGATTAAGCGATCGCAATGTCCAACCTGTGGCGATCGCCAGATTTTGCATCGGCGAGGATTTGAACCCCTGAAGTTGGAGTCGCGCCCCAAGCACTTCACCAGCGATGGCGGTCATCGAGGCACCACTCCCGAACAGACGGTGCAGAAATACCAGCACTTGATCAGCCCGGTGACGGGAGTCGTGACAGAACTGGTGCGAATCACCGACCCAGCTAATCCCTTGGTACATACCTACCGGGCGGGGCATAGCTTCGGCAGCGCCACCTCCCTGCGGGGTCTGCGGAATACTCTGAAACACAAGAGTTCTGGCAAAGGCAAAACCGATAGCCAATCTAAGGCTAGTGGGTTGTGTGAGGCAGTGGAACGCTATTCCGGTATCTTTCAGGGAGACGAACCCCGCAAACGGGCAACCCTGGCAGAACTGGGAGACTTGGCGATTCATCCTGAGCAGTGTTTGTGCTTTAGCGATGCCCAATATGCTAACCGGGAAACCCTAAACGAACAGGCAACAGTGGCTCACGATTGGATTCCCCAGCGCTTTGATGCGAGTCAAGCCATTGACTGGACTCCGGTGTGGTCGTTAACAGAGCAAACCCATAAGTATCTGCCGACAGCCCTGTGTTACTACCACTATCCCTTACCCCCAGAACACCGCTTCGCCAGAGGTGACTCCAACGGAAATGCCGCAGGCAACACCCTGGAAGAAGCCATTCTGCAAGGGTTTATGGAACTGGTGGAGCGCGACGGTGTGGCGCTGTGGTGGTACAACCGCTTGAGGCGTCCGGCAGTGGATCTGGGCAGCTTTAACGAGCCGTATTTTGTCCAGTTGCAGCAGTTCTACCGGGAAAACGATCGCGATTTGTGGGTGCTGGATTTAACAGCAGACTTGGGTATTCCCGCTTTTGCAGGGGTGTCGAATCGGAAAACCGGAAGCTCGGAACGACTGATTCTCGGCTTTGGGGCGCACCTCGACCCGACTATTGCTATTCTCCGCGCCGTCACAGAAGTAAACCAAATTGGCCTGGAACTCGATAAAGTCCCAGATGAGAACCTGAAAAGTGATGCAACAGATTGGTTAATAACTGCGAAACTGGCGGATCATCCCTATCTCCTCCCTGATACCACACAACCCCTCAAAACAGCCCAGGACTACCCCAAGCGTTGGAGTGATGATATTTACACCGATGTGATGACCTGCGTAAACATTGCTCAACAAGCGGGTTTAGAAACTTTGGTAATTGATCAAACCCGACCGGATATTGGGCTGAATGTGGTTAAGGTGACAGTGCCAGGGATGCGCCATTTTTGGTCACGGTTTGGGGTGGGTCGGCTCTATGATGTCCCGGTGAAACTGGGATGGCTAGATGAACCGCTCACTGAGGCACAGATGAACCCCACACCGATGCCATTTTAAGTTTTTTTAAAGTTTAGGGCCGACTTGCTTTCACTACATAACAAATGTCGTCCCAGTAGGCTTCTTCTCCAGGAAGAAGGGGACTGACCCACCCCAACGGGTCAATAAACCAAACAACAAAAAGAGGATTATTCTCATGGATAAGAAAAACATCCTGCCCCACCAAGGCAAACCCGTACTCCGTAGCACCAACGGTAAACTCCCCAGCCACTTGGCTGAACTGTCTGAAGAAGCGCTCGGTGGTAATGGTGTGGATGCGTCTATGTGCCCCTGCGTCTGCTCCTACGACGGTGTGGATGCGTCTATGTGCCCCTGCGTCTGCTCCTACGACGGTGTGGATGCGTCTATGTGCCCCTGCGTCTGCTCCTACGACGGTGATGAGTAATCTAGCGTGTCTCAATAGCATGGCGTTTCATCGTCTTTGCCTTGAGACTACACCGAGCTAGATAGCCAGATAGAGATGAGGTTAAAGATTGATAGACAGCAATCAGAATCTTTTCTAGAGCTTGCGTTTTGATATCTTCCTCATCTCTGTCACGCCGATGTAGTCTGTTACGTTAATCCTTATTGAATCACGATGATTGATTCGTCGGGTTCTATAAAAACCTTCTGCCTGCTTAACTGTTACTTAGGAAAAAGACTATGGCTCTAAATTCTTCATTGCAACAAATCAACTTACGGGAGCGTCGTCTTCAGTTTATCCGAACTCATCTAGATGCTTTTGATGTTGAGCCAACTTTCCCTATCCCTCTTTTTGAACAGGCAGTTTTTGAGATAGAAGGTTCTTGTGGAATTGAATCTTCTTGCAAAGTTGAAAATGATAGGCTATTTGCAGGATGTTTTGATGTTTCAAACTATGGAGATGTTTCTTGGCCAGGATCTTTGAAATATGCACTCAAATTCTTAGATAGAGTTGAAAGTAGAGTAAACGTCAAATTCAACCGTGACTTGCTTCAACAGTTTGCATCATTACACATTGATTCTAGAAAGATTCTTGATAGTAGTGTTGGACTCCACTTAGATCCAAAACTTGAGAATTCTGTTGTAAGGATATATCTTCATATTAAACCAGAAGAAGATCCTGAAGAATTAGTGAGAACAGCGATCGAGATTGATGGTAGCCACTACCCAATTGAATTGTTACAAGTTTTGCTTAAAGATGTGATAATTATTGGATTCAATCTCTTTTTTGACGGTTGCAGTGATGTAGAACTCATGGCTGGTGATTTAGGCAAGGAATATAGAGGTAATAATCAGCGCGGTAGGGCTTTTGCTACATACGCACAAAAAATCTTTTCTAAAAAAGTTATTGCTCTTTATAAAGCTTCTGATATTTTTTTTGTAAGCTTTTCTAAAATAAGAGAATATCCATTTTTGTATTTTCAGTTTAATGATATTAAAGAACTTAAAAAGCAGTTTTCGTTTAATAGCCTGGGAGATAGAATATACGGCTTTTGTCAGAATCAAGATTGTATTGCCTACGCTGCTGTCGGTGTCAAAGAACAAGATTTAGAAAGTAGCAGATTAGAGAATTTTCATTTCTCTTATAATCAACATGATGGATGCAAACCTCATCCATAACATTGATTTTTGTTAAAAATGAGTTTAATATTCCGCAATTTACCTTGACTATCATCCTCAAAGAATCCCGTCCTGAAACACTATGCTTCAAAATATTCAAAATAATCGGTTCAAAGACCGCCCTATTGAGTTTATCCGATCTCATCAAGAGGCTTTTGATGTTGAGCCAATCTTCCCTATCCCTCTTTTTGAAGAGGTAATTCTTGAGTTAGAAGGTGTATTTAGTGTTAAACCCTCTTGCAAAGTTGAAGGTAGCCGACTGCTAGCAGGGCGTTATGAGACTGGTATTCTCCCTATGAGAAAAACTTGGCCCCAATTGCTAACTCATACGTTTAAGTTCTTGAATAAAATCGAGAGTCGGGTGGGTGTATGTATTAATCGTGAATCGTTTGAGCAGTTTGCAGCAGTACATATTGGCTCTGACAAAATTATGGATAGCACGATTGGCGTTCACTTGGGGTCAAAGCTGGAAGATTCCAGTGTAATGATGTATATCCATTTTGACACGGAGCAAGATTGTGAAGAATTAGCAAAGACAGCGATCGCTCTTGATGGGGGTCACTACTCCGATGAATTAACACAGGTTCTGATTAGAGATATGGTCGTCATCGGTTTTGAACTTTTCTTCGATGGTCGCAGTCATGTGGAGCTATGTCCTGTTGCTCCAGCACAGCCTGGAGCATTAGGAATCAGAGGAAAGTATCTTACCCCCTACATCCAAAAATACTTTTCACAGAAGGTGAATTCCATTTTCAGAGGATCGCACCTCCTCAAAATATGCTTCTCTAAAGCCTATGCAACACCAGTTTTAGGGTTTTACTTCAAAAACCTCAAAGACATACCAAAATATTTTAGGTTTAATAGCTTAGGTGATAGGATTTATGACTTTTGTCAAAGTCAAAGTTGTATCATGGTTCCTGCTGTGTTTGCTACAGAGGCAGAGTTAGAAAAGAGTCGATTAGAAAAGTTTGATTTTTACTACATTCGATGGGAAGAATGTTAACCGCATCCGGTATTTTGATTTTTTTGAAAATGACTCTCCCCCTCTCCCCGTCTCCACTTTAATTATAATGATTGAAAATAACCTGATATCAGGCTCAAGAAGTAAGACTATGGGAATAGAATTTAACCATTTATATGTTACTCTCGACTCAGAAACCCTAGAGTCAATTGGTCAATCAGAGTTTATTAGCCAAGAATTCTGCACAATATCCAGAGATACTGTAAAAACTGATACAGAAAGCTGGACGGGAATTTATCTCAGAGGAAAACATTCCTATCTAGAGCTTTTTCCTCCCGGCGGTGCTGAAGGGTTAAGAGAAAGTTTTTCCGGTCTTGGTTTCAATAGTCAACAAGCAGGACAGATTGATATTGTCAAGGAAAAGCTTAGATCCTTATTAGGCTCTAAAGAAATCCTTTCTGATTTGCAAGTTCGTCAAACCGAAGATGGAAAAGTTCCCTGGTTTCATTATTTGTCCATCAACCCAGCAGAGAGAGAAGCTTTTGCTTCATGGTTGATGGAATTTCATCAGGATTATTTAAAGTATAAAAACATCAAACTTACCAGTGATGGTTGCTTTGACCGTGCTGCTTATCTAAAAAGCCTTGATACTTCCGAAACCTGTTTATTTGATGACGTATCGGAAGTTCATCTTGAATTGACTTTATCGGAACAGGAGGAGTTGGCATTACTCCTTCAATCTTTTGGCTATGAATCATCTTGCGAAGGAGATATTACTACCTATCATTCCCATAGTTTTATGATCAAAGTATGCCAGAAAGTTGCTCCCCGTTATCGAATTCGCAAGGTTGTTTGCACTCTCAAAGAGCAATTACAGCAGGAAAAAACCTTTACTTTTGGTAAAAATGCACAGTTAAATGTGGGTAACTCGTTAGCAATTTGGGAGTTTGGATGACTCAAGCAATCCGTTAAAAATTAAGACAAATTTCACCAATTGCTGTTTTCATTGCTCCACCTATTTAATACCGTTTCTTATTATTAATCATGATCAACAATTGTCCTTTTGCTATTTCCCTTAACCCTGATGTCCAAATCACCGACACTAAAGATGGCTATACCCTGCACGGAGCAGAATCTGAGCCGAATGCTTTACTAACCTGGGAAACAACCCCTGGTATCAGTGCTGCTCTCGATTATCTCAAGGCAGGCAACACCACCCCTGAATCACTCGTGCAAGGGTTAGCCGAACTGGAGGGTCAGGCTGCCGGGGAACAGTTTGGGCAGATGCTACAACAATTGGACGAGCGAGGTTGGTTGAGTTATGCCGTGTTACCGCTGGCAGTGGCGATCCCGATGGTGGATTCCGCCGAGTTGAATCTCACCGAACCCTACTGGACACAAACCCGTCTCAGCCTCTCCCGTTTTGCCTACCAGCATCCCTACGAAGGCACAATGGTACTGGAGTCCCCCCTGTCGAAGTTTCGGGTCAAGTTCCTCGACTGGCGAGCCAGTGCGATCTTAGCTCAACTCGCCCAGCCCCAAACTTTAGGATCACTGACACCACCACCGTACTTGGGTGCAGAAACCGCCTATCAGTTTCTCAACCTGCTGTGGGCAACGGGGTTTCTGACGGCTGACCCGGAACCCCCCTCCCTCCGGCTTTGGGACTTCCATAACCTGCTGTTCCATAGTCGCAGTCGCTTCGGTCGCCACGACTATCTCGCCATAGACAATGATATAGAGCAGTGGTCAGATTTTCCAGTCGTGAAGCCTCCCATGAGTGACCAGATTGTGCCACTACCACGTCCGAACTTGGGGGCGTTGATATCTAATGATGCTACCCTCACAGAAGCGATCGAGACACGGAAATCCGTTAGGCAATATGATGATAACCATCCGATTTCGATCGAGCAACTGGGCGAACTGCTGTATCGCACCGCCCGTGTCAAGGAATTACTTAGCGTAGAAGAGTGGTTCGGTAAGAATTGGCGAGAAATACTCGGTTTTGAAGCAGATATTGACTATGGGGAGTTGAGCCGTCGCCCTTATCCGAGTGGCGGGGCAATGTATGAATTAGAAATTTACCCAGTTGTAAGGCTTTGTGAAGGTTTGAGTCAAGGAATCTACCACTACGATCCCCTAAATCATCAATTAGAGCAGATTATTGACTCAGAAAACGATATTTTCGCTCTATCAGGTTATAAGATTTATAAGATCGAAAAATCAACTGATTTAGGAACACCACAGGTAATTCTAGTAATTACAGCCCGATTTGGTCGGCTATTTCGTCGCTATCGCTCGGTCGGCTATTCGTTAGTGCTGAAACACATCGGAGTATTACAGCAAAATCTCTACCTAGTAGCGACGAATATGGGGTTAGCTCCCTGCGCGATTGGGGGAGGTGATAGCGATGCTTTTGGGCAAACAGTTGGTTTAAATTATGTGGAAGAGTCGGCAGTGGGAGAATTTGCGTTGGGGTCGTTGCCAAACCGTAATGTTGAAGCAAGTGGGTTGGAGTCGATGGAGGTGGATGGCTCAGAAGAACCTGCTGAAGCAACTGTCTCAGCCAGTGAGACAGAATTGGCTGGAATGGATCTTGAGCCTGATTCTGGTGAACCTGAGCCTAGTCAAACAGAAATATTGGGAAATCAGCTTGAGTCAGTTGAGTTAGTGGCAGAAATTCCCTCGGCTGAGATAGGAGAAAGTCCTGAAAATACCTCAGAGCAAGTCGAAGAGACGGAGGCTGAGGCTGTTGAATTGACGGCTTCAGATGCGATCGCCCAGACTCCAGATTTATCCAGTGTCGCTGAGGGAGAAAAATCAGCAGGGGTTTCAGCCAGTGAAGTTGAGAGTTCTGCAACCCAACTATCGATCGCACTCCATCCCCACGACCTCGACGATCGCATTCCCGGACTGGCTGAACTTCACAACCAAACATTAGGCGATCCTCGGATCACGATTGTAATTCTAGATGGCAACCCAGACCACACATTATCCTGTTTTGCTGGAGCCAATGTTTCTAAGGTGTTTCCCTACTGGCACGAACCCGCAGAACCAATCACCCCAGAAGATTATGCCACCTTTCAAGCCATTGAGGATCAGGGGCTGAAGGGTAAAGCAAAAGAAGCGGCGATCAAGGCTGCTTTTCCAGAAACGATGGATCGCATTGACATCAATCGCCATGCTTGCCATGTCACTAGCATCATTGTAGGTCAAGAACATAGTCCGGTTTTTGGACTGGCTCCCAACTGCCGAGTCATCAATGTACCCCAGGATGCTTTAGGGAAGTATGATGATATGCTCTCACCCCTCAATTTAGCCCGTGCCTTTGAGTTAGCCTTAGAGTTGGGTGCAAATATTATCCACTGTGCTTTTTGTCGCCCAACCCAAACCGGAGAAGGGGAAGAAATCCTAGTTAAAGCCATTAAAAAATGTATTGACAACAATATTTTGATTGTCTCGCCGACGGGGAACAATTTAGGCGAATGCTGGTGTCTGCCTGCTGTGCTGCCGGGAACTTTGGCAGTGGGAGCCGCAAAGGTTGATGGTACGCCGTGCCACTTTAGTAACTGGGGCGGCAATAATGCAGAAGAGGGTATCCTTGTTCCCGGTGAAGATATTCTCGGAGCGCAACCTTGCACGGAAAAACCTGTGCGCCTAACCGGAACCAGCATGGCGGCTCCGGTGATGACGGGTATTGCTGCGCTGTTAATGAGTTTGCAAGTGCAACAAGGCAAAACTGTTGATGCTGAAGCCGTCCGAACCGCACTGCTCAATACTGCTATTCCCTGTGACCCAAACGTTGTAGAAGAACCAGAGCGCTGTCTACGCGGCTTTGTCAATATCCCTGGTGCGATGAAGGTGCTGTTTGGACAACCTTCTGTTACCATTTCCTTTGCAGGCGACCAAGTGACCCGCACCGAATGGGCTGGCTATGGCACGGCGATCGCAGGGGATACGTTGAGTATTCCTGCTGGGATGACTGCGATCGCAGCAAGTTCGGTTGGAGGCTCTACTATGACAATGCAAGCCGCTACGCCAATGGCAGCCGAAGTAGCGGTAACTGCGGCGGCTGACCCGGCTACGGTGGAGGCTAGTACCGCTTTTTCGGGCCATGTTTATGCTCTGGGAACCTTGAGCTATGACTTTGGCGATGAAACCCGTGTTGATACCTTCAAAGAACGGATGGCTCCAGTGGAAATGGACAGCATCTTGGTTCCGCCAGACCCCTACGATCCCCGTCAGATGGTTGAACACCTCGATCGCAACCCAGACGAAAGCCGTTCGTTGATCTGGACGTTGAGCCTGGATGGAGACACGATCTATGTCCTAGAACCAACAGGAGCGTTTTCAGACCAGATCTACGAGATGTTTGTGCTGATGTTAGCAGGTCAACTGGAACAACAAAGCAGTGATGAATTTGTAGAACGAATTAGCATCCCCGCCCGACAAACTAACCGCACAGTTGAACTATTCTCTGGTCAGGTTGTGCCAGTCGTGAAGGTACATGATATCCGAGGAATGTACGGCTGGAAAGTGAATACCCTGGTCAACGCGGCGATGGTGGCGATCTCTCGTCAGGTGGACGAAGCCCAAGCACCCCTCATCCAACAAGCTCTGACTTCGTTCCTCAACCGAGTCTACAATGATCTACGCAATGTGGGTCAGACTTCGCGCGATCGCGCCCTCAACTTCGCCGCCACCAACATCTTCCAAGCAGCTTCCGTCTTTGCGAAAGCGATCGCCGAGCGTCGTCAACTCGACACTATAGAAGTCGAAAAAAGCCCCTTCTGTCGGCGAAACAGTGACTGTTGGGATATCAAGCTAGAATTCTCTGACCCAGAAAGGAGTAGCCGGGGACGCAAGGTTTTTCTATTTACCCTGGATGTAGTGCTTCAGATGCCCGTCACTTTGGGTAAAATCAAGAGTTGGTCAATGCCTTCGCGTTCTGAACAAACCTGATCTACAACAAAATGGGCTACCAACCTAAGTGTCGGCGTAAACAGAAGGTTCGTGTCACCAGGTGCAGCCTTGTAAAGTTTTGCAAAAATGACCCATTTTTTCGGCGAAATTGATAAGAAATACAAATGATAACATTGCCCAGTTTGAGTCAAACTAGGCAATGTTTGAAAGCAATAAATACATGAATACTTTACAAAACTTTACGTCGTGCTAAATTTTGCGCGTATCTTGTCTTTACCCCATATGGAACAATCCGATATTGATGATTTTATGAATGATCACTGGTCAACTAACAGTAGATTCAATCCTGTTTGATAACTGATATATAGTATTCAATCCCTCATAGTTATTATTAAGCAAATCTTCTGGTAATTAAACCCAAATAGGGTAGCCACCGAGATACCTGCAAAATGGGACACGTTGTAAAGTTTTGTAACGTTAATGTTTAAAATCCACGATTTTACGTTGTTTCAACACTGGATTCCGCGTGTCCTCTTTTGTAAAACATCCCCTAAAAAGGTCATAAATGGGCAAGTTTGAAAGACTGAATAGTGTTAACAGTGGATTTAAGTATCCAAAAACTAGAATGTTTCAGTACCATTTTTGGGCAAGTTTTTAAATCATTAAAAGACATTTTGCAATATTTGTTTACAAAGTGTCCCATTTTGCACGTATCTCGGCGACTACCCAAATACTACATTTTGTCGAGCGGAATGTGGGTTAAAAAGAAATTTTTCTTTTTAACCTACATGGATATCAAGTTGTCATCAGCAGAGGATTAAAGTGCGGACTCAACTCTTGACGGAGTTACTCTACTGAAGCCTGAAATCCCCCATATACTGGGTTTTTTCAGAACAAATCGCACTGACACGGATCTCGGCTCAATGCCTTCTTTTTATTTGGACTGTTGCAAATACTGGAGGATTTGATCGAGTTTCGCTTCGAGTTTGCGGTTATCCTCCTCCAGCTTGGCAATTTTATCCAACATTTGTTGATTTTCGGAGGTTGTCGCCGCCGCTTTTAATTTACGGACATCTCGACCAAAACCCATTAAAGCCGGACGTTCTACATAAGTAACCCGGTGTAGCACCCGCCATGCTTTATTGGGTTTACCCGCTTGAGCTTGACGCAACGCCCGTGCTTCTTCGTCATTGCTGCGTAACCATTCGGGGTCAACAACATAACTAAAGAAGTCTTGAAAGTTTTGCGTGCTACCTTCGAGATAGAAGCTCATAAACCGATAGCGGTCTACTTTTTCCCCTGGTAGAATGGGGTTGTCGTTGTAGTCAGTGATGCCTTTATATTCCAGACCGCTTAGGTCTACACTCAACTCAAAGCCCTTACTCCGAGATTCAGTTTTACTCATGGTTTGAGTCAAGTTTACCGTAGCTTGGGCGGTGAGTTCCACATCAACACCAAAGACTGAAAACTCACTTCCAAGCCCTAACCCGGCATCCATACTAAAAGACCCACCAATGGTATGCTCTACCGTATTGGCAAAACTTTGAGCTTCCGTGCGTAGTCCACCGTCAGCATCCCAAACGTAGGTATTGACGATATTACGCTTACCAGAGCGAATTTGGATACTTTCCATGCGTTTTTGCCAACCAGCAAAACTTTCAGTCGCTTGTACTCGTTTTTCCTGATCATCAATTTTGCTCTGAATTTCTGCCTGTTTCTGTTTAGCCGCCGCACTCGTCGCCTCAGAAGACTGAGCCGCACTATCCCGAACCTGTCTTACTATCTCGTCTTGCTCCTCTTTCCTTTCCTCATCCGTCATCTCAGTGTCAGGTTTATCTTCTTCTCGCTGTAACCCAATAGTAGTAGGTGCATCTCCACTATCAATATTGCGATCTAAGGACATTTCATTCAATAAACGCACATCAAAGTTAGAAAAGTAAGATTCTCGGCGTTTATCCTCAGCTTCAATCTGTTGTTTGAGATCATAAGCCTCTTTGAGACGGTAGTAACTAGCAGGATAGAGCGAACCATACTGAGAGCGCATTTCAGGAACGTGCTTAAAGAAGCGATCGCTAGTAGCACTGCTTCCGGTCATACCATCCAAACTACCATTCATCGTATAGGCAGGATTCATCAAAAAGGTAATGGTATTAACATCGGGAGGAATACCATCCACAGGTTGCACTTGATAACCGACCATTTTACCACTGCGCGCCAAACGAGTGATAAAAACATCAGCCATAGCCGAAACCACTAAAGCATAACCGATATTTTTAGGAATGAAACGAGTCCCTAAATGGGAGAAATGAGGTCTTTGTTCGGAAGTTCCTCGTAGTTCCAGCTTATCCGTCATAGTCAAAGATGAACTAGAGGTAATGCTACTCTCATTTTGGAATTGGTAGCTAAAATCAAAATTCCCTTGGAAACCAACTCTGGTACTGGTTTCGATTGACGAACCGACACCCATTGGCGCAGTTAAAATAGACATTGCACCTCCTCCACCAATAAAGGTGTCCAAAGTTCCTCCCAAACCAGAATCCTGCGCTCGATTCCAATTAAATTCCACATCTTCCGACATGGTTAACTCCACAGAAGTGGCCCCATTATAATCATCTTCGATCGTTAAATTTTCACTAGGAACTGGAGGCGCACCTTCAATATAACCCAAGAGAGTCGGCGCAAACTGGGCGTTACCAATCCATTTGAGTTCTAGGGTTTCAATGTGCTTATCTGGCAACAGGGTGACTCCATTGGTAGCAGGATAAGCAAAGAACCGCCGCATCATGGCAACCTTGGTTTTCGTGGATGGTTCCAGGGTAATGGTGCTGTATTCATTAGAAACAACGGCATCGCCACCAATGGGCAGGGTGTTGTCATCTACAATGATCGCTTCGTTGACAGTGCCGTGATTGTTCCCCGCTAAATCTAGGACTTTTTGGGTAGAACTTTCTGGTTTGATTTCATTGAGAGGATAGTAAGCGATTAAATTGGCTTCTTTGCCAGTGAGACGCTGATACATATCTCCCTGAATTTCGGCTTGAGTGCGAGCTTTATTCCAGATACGAACTTCTGCTATTTGACCATTAAACGGGTCGTTAATACCTCCAGACCAAACTCCTGCACCAATTTGAAAGTGCTCAGAAGAGGTTCCATAATTTGTGGTTTGAGAACCACCGGTTTTGATTTGTACTCCATCCAGATAAAGAAGTACATTTTTGCCGTTACCAACCACTGCCAGATGATGCCAAGATTGAAGCGGATAAGGAGCATCAGCATGACACCAGTTATCGCAGTCCTTTGTCCAGACAACCAGTTTTTGGGAACTGATGCCAAATTCAATCACATCGTTTTGCCCAAATAGAGAGATTGTTGCTGCTTCTGGTAGGGAGAGAGCTTTCACCCAACCTTCCAGAGTGAAGGCGGACAAATTATTCATTAAGCTGTTGGAGGTAGTAATATAATCATTCACCCCATCAAACTTCATGACTGTATGTCCTGGGTTGCCAATAGGAGCAGTACATCCCCACCAACTTGCACCCGATACCTTACCATTATTACCTTGTCCAGACTGATCCCGAACGACATCTCCTGTTGCCTCATTAAAAGGATAATAAGCTAATAAACCGGGTTCATTACCACTCAGTAAAGTTTTGCTATTGACAGCAACCTCCTCATTCGTAAGAGCAACTCCCCAAATACGAACTTCGGCAACTTTTCCAAAAGGTTCCCCACCGTCCTTACAGTTACCAATGAAAGCAACATCGCTATTAGATTTCAGACGAGCTTTCTTAAGGTCTTCAACCTTTTTCTTCGCGGCATCATCTTTGGGGTTTTTATTCAGATTCTCTTCCGCATCTTTTAGGGCTTTTGCTTTCACATCACCTACTTTTTTGCCATCAATATAAAACAGAGTAGTATCTCCCCGACCAACAGCAGCGACATGATGCCATCCCTCGGTTAACAACTCCATATTGAAACCGCTATCGTAAAAGTTCTGCTTCAAGGAATCATTGCTCAGATAAATCCCTAACTGTTTACGATTTTTGACCAGAATGTGAGTATCGATATCTTGGCCTCGGATTAAAGGATTCCATTCTGTCGTTTTTGCTAATGGATAAACGAACCAAGCTTCAATACTCCAGTCATCTGGAAGATACAAAGGTTTATTTAACTGAATGAAACTATTGCTGTTACTAAAGTTTAAACAAGCCCGTTGAGCATCGGGAATCCACTGTTCAAAGGTAGCATTATTACTGTCCGCAGTAGCATCATAGTTCGTTTGTCGCATCCGTCCTTGATTATCAAAGTAACTCAGTTGAACATTCCCTTCGCTAGTTTCGATCGCATTAAGACGAGTCACAGAATTAACAAAACCAAGTATCGCTCCCTGGGTAACTAAACCTTTGCTATCTGTAAGAATTGAGGGCATAATTTGGGCAGTTTGTTGTTCCTTGACTCCAACAAGGAAATTGCCGTTTAATTGGTTGATTTCAGTTTGCAGGGTAGTAAGTTGAGCGGTAACTTCTTGGAGACGTTTTTCCCATTCTTGTTTTTGAGTCCCACTAGCGTTTAATATTTCCTTGAGTTGCCCTAATTCCTTCTTTAAACCATCAAGTTTTTTCCATATTGCTTGCCAATCTTCATAGGCTTTTTGGATATTATTGTTGACTTGATCATATGTTAGTTGGAATTTCCACTTATTCGACTTATTACTACTAGAAGCGCTTGCTACTAACGATACGACATTATTTATACTTGAGGTGTTGACAAAAGAACCTGTGTTCCTGTTTTGGAAGTAGTATCCTTCACTTTCACCTGCTTTACTAAGCTTCCACTGAGCCGCAGGCTCATAGATAATAGTACGTCTCAGTTCTAACTGTCCATTTATTAATTCGACATATGAATTTGTTTGCTTATCTTTGATATGGTAGTATCCTTCCGTTTTTGTAGCAGTGAGGTTCCACTGACTGCAATCATGACCCTTAGTAGAGGTCAGGTCTATAAGTCTTTTTGTATTGGAATTCTTGCTCTCTTTCCAGAACGAGTCCGTTTCTACCTCTTGAAGAAAACACCAGTAATTTAAAGGGTTAACCAGGCTATCATCGTAAATTGACTTGAGCTCTTTTTCTTCAAGTTCAAGATCTTTAACTTGCTGGGTTAAATTATTGAATTCTATTTGTTGTTGTTCGATATTAGCTAATCCAGCAATTTTGGCATCTAACTCTTGCATTTCCTTGAGTAATACCCTTTCCTGTGGCTCTTTTAATTCCAGTTGCTTCAATTGACTGGCTAATGTGGCATGATTATCGACTAAATTTTTCAAAATAACACTATCACTGTATTTAAACTCGGTAATACTGTCAGACATTAAACGGATACGGTGTTTACGAATTTCCAAAGATTGCCAGTCACCTTGAACATTAATAATCTCAAAACAACGTAACATACTAATCCCATCAGGAATAGTTACATTTGCAGAGACGCGATACCAACCCTTGCCCAAGTCTTCAAATTTGTTTTGTTTAATTTGTTCGGGGGCAATAATTTTTTTCTCTTCCGCACTGTGGCTGCTTTTTCCCCAATAGGATAGAGTAAAAATTTTAGTGCATAGATTATTACCATCTGCATTGTCTAAATAGGCTAGATCAACGGGGGTTGCAGAATTAACCTTAAACTCAAAGCTTTCTTCATAAGTGGCTCGTTCACTGACTGCAAATAGCTCAGAATTGCTATATTTAACGGCATCGGTTCCTCCTGCGAGTTTGCGATTTAGTGTGGCAGCACTTACATAGACATCGCCATGCACAATACCATCATTGCAGTTAACAGAAAAGTCAACCACTTTGCCTTCAGCGATCGCACCTAAGCGCCAATAACCCTCTAAACCAACTTCTTTACCTGTCAGTTGCAGGTACATATTATTTTTGATGTCTTCGGCTGTACGGCTTGTTTTCCAGATACGGACATCGCTGATTTTACCCTGAAAATGGCTATTATTAGACCAATTACTGCGGGCGATGTAATTCTTAGTCCGATTAATAGTTTTAGGAAGATTAACATAACCTGTTTGAATAGCTGTACCGTTTTTGTAGAGGGTAGCATTACCTGACTCATCAATTGTTGCCGCCAAGTGTATCCATTTTCCGGTTTCTAAGACTTCTTGAGCTATAATACTCTGGATTTCTGTGTCATGATAGATATGAAAGTTTACGTTATTGGTTGTTCCTTCATTGGCAAAGATAATGTTTTCTTTGCCAGCACCATTGCCAAAGTCAATAATTCTTGACCAATTTTTAAAACCGTCATACCATACCCATGCTTCTACGGTTAAGCCTTGAGAGTAGTTATGATTCATCTCAGGTAAGCCAATATAGTCATCTACTCCATCAAAAACGATGCCCCGTCGTCTGTGAGAGACTAATTTAATATTAATAGCCGATCCCGTTGCCCATTGATGTTCAATCACAAAATGGGTATCATCAATTTTTTTGATGGGATAACTATCGTTATAGTTTTCTGTACCCGTAATTTGCACCTCATCGCCATTTTCTAAGCCATGATAAGGACAGGTTACTCGTAATTTACCATCAGCCATCTTTTCGTAGGCGGTAATCATGCCATCAAAAATTAAGCCACCTTCTTCTTCCTCTTGTTTTTCCCAGTAACCGAGTTCTTGGGTTAATTTTAAGTCAAGATCAAAGGTATTTTCATCAACGTTATTGGCTCGATAAAGCCCTTGATAATCACGGGTACCCATGATTTTCACCAAGTCGCCATTCTTCAATTCTCCGGCTTTATCATCAGTGGCAATTTTGACCAAATTTTCAGCATCTTCTTCATCACTTCCTTCCATTAATCCTGTAATAATTCCTTGAGGAGGAGGTGTTCTGTCTGCTAAGGCTTTAATTTCATCTAAAGTGTTTAAAGGAAGCAGAATTTCTCGTTGTTTGTTCCGAATAATCGTTTTATCGGGAGTTTTGTCAATTTCTGACAGAGTTCCATCTCCAGCAATCGCAAAACTAAAGGCGGCTGTCCCTTTGTTGGTGGGAATTGCTAACATTAGTCGGGTGACTGTTTTTAACAGTTGCATTTCCCCAGATTGGGTTTGTTGTTCCTGTTGTAAATCGTATTTAGTGGCTGATAAACCGTTGGTTACAGCTACACCATTAATGTCTAAAGTTCGTTTAATAATTCCTGGGATTCGGCGAGGAACCAGAGTGTCATTTTCTTCTTCAAAAATGGTATAATCTTGCACATCAAATAGCCCTTCTCCTGAAGCCCGAATTGTGGTTAACTCGACTTTCTGAGTTTGACTATTATAGGCAAAAATATGCCAGCGATAAACATCGTTTTCAATCGTGGGAACTAATACTATAGAAAACCAACCTTTGTGCAGGTTATTAATTAAACATAATTCTGTGGTGGGTTCGTAGAAAAAGTTACCATTGGCATCACGGAAGTCTAAGGAGTCAATATTAACCAGTCCATTAGACCCCTTATTCATATTTTTTGTGGGCGTGTGCTTCTGCTTACTGCGCTTAAACCGGACTTCTAATTTACGGTTTAGCTTATTGGTCATCCCATCTAACACAAAACGGTCTACTAACAGAGTATTAGACTTAGACTGGCGGAAAACATAAATATGTCCCAGAGCAGAAATAGCTTGAACAGGGGCGACGGCCGTTTTATCTTCGGTTTTGTAGAGCGACCTGAGAATAAAATTGCTATTGTCTTTCTGGTGGGTGAGTTTGGCTGTTTCTTGGTCAATTACTGACTTGTCATCAGTTTCATTTGGGAATTCCAGAGATTTCCAACTTTCCCAACCCGTTCTTTGGTCTGGGGGTGTATTGAGGTAGCTATCCTCAAACCCATCTTGTTTAACAGTATAGGAAATTTTTCCGGTGGCATCGGTAGCAAAGACGAGGACTTTTCCTTCGTGGGTAATGCTGTTGATGTGCTGAAGGTTTTGTTGTGTGAGGTACATAGATTGATTGGTGGAGTCGAGAGTCTCAAAAAATATTGAAATCGCACTTTCTTTCCCAAATCTAAACGGATGTGACGGCTCGGTCAAGATTTTATTTGTTAAGTAAAAACAATTTTTGTAAAGTTGATAGTGGGACTTAAACAAAAGTCAAGCCCAAATCAAGCCTAAACTTGCTTTGTAGGAGTAAAGACAAGATACGCGCAAAATTTATCACGATGTAAAGTTTTCTAAAGTAGTCATGTATTTATGTCTTTCAAATATTGCCTAGTTTGAGTTAATTTAGGCAAAGTAATCATTTGTATTTCTTATCAATTCCGCCTAAAAAATGGGTCATTTTTACAAAACTTTACCCGGCTGCACCTGATGACACCAACCTTCTATTTTCGCCAACCTCTTTTTTAACTCTACTGCGGCCAATTCCTGCTCTCGCACCTTACCCACCCGTAAACTATCCACCAAACACAATAACTCATAAAATAAAGAATCCGCCCCCACCACCTCCGGTACAGACCCATACAAAGGCGTAATTTCCTGACCCTTTACCTTTCCTGTTGCTGAAGGCCATACTAATGGATTTAGATCATCAACCATTAATAAACCCTTCAACGGTTCCGCAGAATGGGCCGTGGGTACACCCCGCACCAACGCCCCAGGATAAGCTGGAAAAACGTATTTTAAACCATGTATCAAAAACTCCTCCACAGCCCCCTTTAAAACCTTCCTTTTTTTGCTGTTATATAAATGGCACTGCTGACAACGCCTTAAAGCATCATGTACCACCGAAGAACTGGTATTCAAACTTTTTGCCAAATCATCATAAGTCCACTCCGAACCTAAACAGTGAACCTTTAACAAAATTACCATATCTTGAGGTTTTTGAGCATATTTCATGAGCATCTACTCAGCTATATTCTTTATTCGTGAATTGCGAATAAAAATATTATAACCCAAATTATTCAAACTACAAGAGTTCTGATAATAGGTTTCGATTTAGAGTTGATTAGATTTAGCTTTTAGCTTGATTAATTATTTTCTCCGGCTTGTTTTAGGGCAAATTCAATCACAGTTGTACTTAATCGAATCCCTTGGTTAATCATTTGTTGAATCGATTCTTTCGGGGTTAGGCATTCTCTAAATCAGATAGTAGTTCTTCTTCTGTCAAGTCAATCATGGGGATACCATAATCTTTTAATTTGAGGAGAAATGTAACTCTATCTACCCCAATTAACGCTGCTGCCATTCCAGAAGAAAGGCGTTTGAGTTCAAATAGTTTAACTGCCATTGCCCATTTAGCTTCTTGTTCAAATTGTGCTTTTGTTTGTTGGAGGGCATCGGGGAAAGTTTCGGGGTAGTTGATTGTGAGTTGGTAGGGCATCGGGGAATAATCGGGTTTTGAATTGGTGGTTTGGGATTTGTCTTGAGTTTGCCAATGTGAACTCTATTTTAAAGCTGCAATCAGTAAATCAGCGACAGCGCCACCAGATGCTGGATTCTGCCCAGTAATGAGTCTTTGATCTTCAACAGCAAAAGCAGCCCAAGGTTCATCCGCTTTTTTGTAAATGGCCCCTCGTGCTACTAATTCGGTCTCTGTCAGGAAAGGAACAAATTTATCCAATTCTGCCAGTTTCTCTTCTTCATTGGAAAAACCAGTGACTTCTTTATCTTTGACAAGCAACAATCCATTGGACAATTTGATATTCAGCAAGCCTGCGGCACCATGACAGACTGAAGACACAAAACCACCCTTTTCATAAATTTTTTGACTGATGGATTGTAGGGCCTCATTTTCGGGAAAATCCCAGATTACACCATGACCACCAGTGTAATAGATCGCAACGTAGTCATCTGGATTCACTTCACTTGGTTGGAGTGTTGCCCCAAGACGATTCATAAATTCTTTCTTCTGATACCACTCCCAATCAACGGAATCAGCCATTGCAAGACTGTGTGGGTCAATGGGGGTATATCCACCTTCAGGGCTGACGTAATCAACTTCATAACCAGCCTCTTGGACTTTCTTGACAAAGTGAACAGCCTCTCCCAGCCACAGACCAGTTGCTCGCTCCAGGTTGGGATACTTTTCAACACTGGTTAGAACGACAAGTATTTTCTTACTCATAATGTTTTTTTCTTGTAATTTAGAAAGGCTTTAGGGTTTGAATTTGACGAGCAATTTTCCATTCCCCCGCCTCTTTTTGCATTAACCACACTTCTCGACATTTGGACTGTTTAGAAGGACTGCCATCTTGAGGGTAAATCGTAGAGAGGCTAATCCCAAGAACATAACCAAAATCGCCCATAACTTCAATTTCTTCGGCGGTGAAGATTGGATCTATTTCTTGATTAGAAATGTACTCTGCAAATCCTTCAACAATGTCATATACCCCACGCCGATCAGGAACATTAGGCATCATCCACAGCGCATCTTCTGTGTACATACCTCCATAACCTGCTAAATCACGCGAACGAGTATTTGATGAATAGACTTCTTCAAAAACCTGTCTGATATGCTCTTTATCTGCATAAGACATTGAATTGCTCCTTAGTGAACTATTCCCTCAGCAAGCACTACCTTACTACAAATCCGTAACTAATGCTGCGTGAACTAAGGTTGATTCACAGATTCTACTCAAATTTGATTTTGGATGAGCGGTTGTTGATTGATCCAGTGGTTTCTTGATAGAAAAATTAACAAGTGGCTCAAACCTTTACACCGAAAAGGTTTTACTGGCAACCTTGCGGCTCGTGTCAATTAAGTTGATTGCTACTCTCTTGGACAAATCTCAAAAGCCAAATCGTGACCATAAAAGCAAACATTAAACTCCGCAAAAAAATTCATGTGTCCAAGAATCACTGGTACATCATTTAATTGAGTCCAAGCAAACGCCAATAGCACAGGCGCGAAAGACGCAACTGAACCAGAAACCACCAAGCCCCGCGCTTCATTACTTGCTAAATTTCCACTCATCGGAATCGTCACATTTTGCTCCTCCCAGATACCCCCTAATTGCAGACCAATTTCATAGGGCAAAACATTAACACTCGCCCCTGTATCCAACAGAGCCATCACTTCCACAGAGCGATCGCCTAATGTTAGTATTAAAGGAATATAGGGCATAACTAGCCATCTTCCTAAGCTATCCCTGCGTTCTGTAAAAGTAAAACGTTGACCCTCAAGCATTAGTCGCTCCCCGTGCTGCTTCTAACAAATCCGATAAAGATTGCACTGCTGGCTGATCAACCTGTGGAGACCATACCACCGCCTCAGTCGCTTTTAATTGACTTATAAGCTCTTCCCCTTGCCGTTGCAATAAGGCCTCAATTCTTTGCCAATCTTGGTAATTAATAATCACCGCCACAGGGTTAAAATCCTCATCTGTAACAATTTGCTTTTTTATAGCTGGCATTTTAGTTAGCTCCTAAAGTGTTTAAATTCGATCCAGATTCTGACCTAGAGAGTAATCACCATCAACTCCTATGCCTAACTGACATATCCTAGTTTAACCAAAAATTCATTCAACTCTCCTAAAGTTTGCGATCGCTCCGCCTCCAATTCCTGACTTGAAACCGCATACTTAGGGGTGAAGTGAGCAGTCGAACAGAAACTTACGCTAAGGAATTAATGGAAGGCGTTACTCACGTTTGGGTTTACAATCTGGATGGTGTTGAAATCATCTCAATTAAGATATGGCAGTTACAGGAAAGCTGGAATTAACCCTTAAAATTACGGAATTTCCAACGGATGTTCAGACGGTTGAGAATAACTGGAAGCAATTTATTGTTGACTGTGATGGCAGAATCTTCACAATAACAGTGAAGCCAAAAATGTTCAAAAAACTAGAGGAAGCGCAAGCGAATTATCCGATGTGGGTAGCTGCGATTGCTGGGAAGATGGGAGAAGCTACTCCTGATGGCTTTGTCTTGGCTGACCCCGCAATTCAAGTGTTTGAGAAAAAACCGAAAGACCCCCAGGAAGCTGCACCTCAGTAGAAAGGTTTGAGTAGCAATCGTACAGAAACTTACGGTAAGGCTAAAATCAATTACAGCATAGGTTTTAGAAGTTGACTTTTCTTAACAAATCTGAATCCGTTTTGTACCAATTCAATTAAGGTTTAACGGGTACAGTCAAAGCCAAATCCTTAACGGCACTTTCTGCACAGTTGCTACTCAAACCCGATTATTCAACGTTGAGATGCGTTTGCCCCAGATGATTTAAGCAATGAAGATTGTCTGATCGTTCGTTAAACTACTAAAGTCATAGGTTTGGTTACCAGCGATGAGTTTTTCAAATTCTGAAGTGTGCATAATAGCACTGCCCTTGGTAAAGCTGACTGTTGTTCCTGATATCCCAATTGTGTAAGTTCCTGAAGTTAATTCAAGTGTATCTTTAGAATCCCCTCCATAAAAATTACCATTGCCGAAACCTTTAAGGTAATCTTTTTGGCCTCCTAGGAATATATTGCCCATACCATTGAAACCCCCATTGGCAATAATGGAATCATTACCATTTCCAGTATTAATGGGGCCGTCGTTGTAGATGCCAGGGCTGCCAGTGCCAGTAATTATGTCATTGCCATTTCCAGTATTGATGATGCCGTCGATGTTGTTAAATATGCCGCCGTACCCACTGCCATCAGTGGCAGTGGCAGTGCCAGTGATGATGTCGCTGCCATCGCCGGTATTGATAGTGCCGCCGTTGCTGATGCCAGTATCACCGCCTGTGGCAGTAATTGTGTCTTTACCAGCACCCATATTAATAGTGGCATCAATATTGTAAATGCCGTAAGTAGAAGCCTTGGCAGTAATTGTGTCTTTACCAGCACCCGTATCGATGATAGCCTTGGCATTGTAGTTCTGAATGCCGTACCCCCAGCCATCCATGATGCCAGTGATGATGTCGTCACCATCACCAGTATAAATCGCCCCGTAATAGTTGTTTATACCAACAGTGTTGAAGTCAGAGGTGGTGCTAGTGCCGATGAGTATATCTTTGCCATCAAGGGTATTAGCAGTACCTTGATTAAGGATTTGATCAGCCCCAGATTGGGGAACAATATCAGCCTTATTGGTAAATGTTAGACCTGAAAGTTCTATCGTCATAAAACCTCCGAATTTAAAGAGAGATTTAAAAAAACTTCAATGCTAAAAAAATCCACTTGCTATAAATATATTTTGTCGATAAACTCTTAAATGAGATGCTTAAAATTTATAAAAATTTATAATTATTATTGATTTTTAATACTTCAACTATCCTCCTTCTGTCAGTCATCCATTTTCGGCAAAGATATATTTGAAAAACTTATGAATTAGGGATAAAAAGGAAGCTAAGAGAGAAAAGTTATTAAGAGGCTAGAATCCATATATATCAAGTGCTATAGCCACAGGCTGCACCTGGTGACACGAACCTTCTATTTTCGCCAATTCAGCATTTTTTGACGAACTAGATAAACAGCTTGAGATAGAATTTCAGCCGCTTTATCAATTTCTTCTGAAGTAGTAAATTTACCAATCCCAATTCGGAGCGCACCATCTAACAGTTCTGAGGATAAACCCAATGCTCTCAAAACATGAGAAGGGGCAGGTGTCCCTGATGAACAAGCGGCTCCGGTTGATATTGCTAGTTTAGAACGGACTCCGGCAATTATCGCAGTATTAGGAACCCCTGGAATCGAAATGTGCAAGTTTCCAGCAAGGCGAGAGTTAATATCACCATTAATCACTAAATCAGGTATTCTTTCAATAAGTAAAGCTTGTAACCTATCGCGGAGGAGAGCGATCGCCTGTTCATCTTCCTCCATCTCCAGCAAGCGCAAGTGACAAGATTCTCCAAGCCCCACAATTCCTGGTACATTTAGAGTTCCTGAACGAATTCCATTTTGATGCCCACCTCCCCAGATTAGAGGTTGTAGGTGGTATCCTTTTTTAATAACTAATGCTCCAATTCCTTTAGGTGCATAAAGTTTGTGTCCAGATAGTGCTAAATAAGTGATACCCCAGTCATTAAAATTAATAGGAATTTTGCCTACTGCCTGAGAAGCATCGCACAGAAAAGGAATATTATAATGTTGAGCAATATGACCAATTTGTTCAATAGGATAAATAGTTCCAACCTCATTATTAGCTGCCATAACACAGAGTAGGTCAGCACCATCAGAACAGACCTTTTTGAGATAATCTAAGTCAATTTGAGCCTGTTGATTGACTTTTAACCCAATGATTTTAGCAATTCCTTTTTTTTCTAAAGCGTTACAAGTATCTAAAACCGCTTTATGCTCAACTGGGGAAACAATGATTTTAGAGGGTTTATTTTGTTTCGCAATATGTCCTTGAATCACTAGATTAATACTTTCCGTTGCACCAGAGGTAAAAATAATTTCTTTAGGAGAAGCATTGATTAATTCTGCTGCTTGTTGACGGGCTTGTTTAACCGCTTGGGAAGCTTCATCACCATAACCATGATCCACACTATTAGCATTACCAAAAGCAGTGGTCATGTAATACATAACTTTTTTCGCTACTCTAGGATCAACGGGAGTAGTAGCATGGTAATCGAAGTAAATGACAGAAGAAGTTGGTTTAGGTGTCATTAATCTAGTTTATAATCTTGTTGAATTGCTTCAGCTACTAAATAAAAATCATCATCAGAAAGAAGAGGAACTTGAGCATAAATTAAATCTGATTCTCCTGATAGTCTAGCAACTAAATGACCTTTTCCCAATAAGTTTTCTGCACCTTTTTGTCCCAAAGAAAATTCTGATGTTCCTGTACTTTCCACTCTTAAAATCAGACGATTACCTAAGTTATCTCTTAGTTGCATTGGGAAAATGTCTTTATCAGGACGTTGAGCGGCGAAAATTAAATGGATTCCGGCGGCACGAGCTTTAACTCCTAATCTTTGGACAGCAGAAGATACAGCTTCTTTATATTCATTAACTAACATCCAATCAGCAAATTCATCATGAACGACTAATAAAACGGGTAGTTTTTGATCATTGGATACTTTTTGATTATAAGTAAATAAATTGTTAACTTTTTGCTGTCTAAATAATTGATATCTGTGTTCCATTTCTTCGACAATTTCTCCAAAAATATCTATTGCTTGTTCTTGTTCAATAATAATTCCTTTCTGAAGATGGGGTAAATTTTCGAGAGCAAAATAATCAGTTCCTTGTTTAGCATCAATGAGATAAATTTGTAAGTTTTTCGGTGAATTAGTAGCACAAAAATCAAGTAATAAATTTCTCAATAAAACTGATTTTCCACTGCCAGTTGTACCAGCAATTAAAGTATGAGGATGATGTTGTTGTAATCCTGCAAATTCACGTCCCAAATTTAAGTATAATATTTCACCATCAATTTCTTTTATCCCAATCACAAAACTAAGATTAATACTATTATTGTTATTGATTTTTCGTTTTTGCCATACTTCTCGGAGGGAAATAACTTGCCGTTGAGGACGGGCAACGGAAACAATTATTTTTCCGGGTTGCCCAGAAATATGAATAATTTTTAAACCATGAGTTGTTAGTAGTTGGGAACGTCGTTTTTCAATATCTGAAATATTAAGTCTATCTGAACCTTGAAATTGAATTAAGGCAGCATTAGGTGTTAATCTTTGTTCTAAAACTTTAGCTTGGAGATCATAACTCAGTAAAGCTTGACGAAGGGAATTAACAGTTTGATTTAACCATTGTTCTTCTTCTATTTTATTATTAGATGATTTATAATTTTGATTAAGCCAATTAGCAAAATGAATATTTGTCCAAGATTTATCTTGTTTTTCGCTAGTTAATTTTTCAGTTAATGAAGTTTTTTGCTCATTACTTTGATTGATTAAAGATGATGAATTAATATCTATATTTTGATTATTGAATGATGAACTATTATTGTTAGTTTTAATAGAATCATTATCTCGCAGATTAATATTTTCTTCTTTAATGTCAACTACTTTAAACTCATCGTCAATATTGTTAGTCCAAATAACTCTTTCAGCCGGAAATTGAGGCTTAGAAATTAACCAAGGTTTTTTTTCTCCAAACTCCCCTCTTACTGTTAATAATGACTTGCCATTGTGGTAAGCCAGAATTAATTTTCTAACATCCGCACGACTAAAAATTTCTTGAAAACATCTTTGAGCTTTAGGTATTATTATTTGTTCACTGTTAACAGAATTGTCATTAGGCCCAGAAATAAAAACATGAGAATAGCCTGATAAATCAATCTTAATTTGACCATAACGAATTTGTTCACGCCATTGTTCAATGGAAATTGTCGAATTGGGATCAAATTCAATTCCTTCTAATAATAAATCTCCAAAACGAGATAACCATAAATCACGATCTAAACGCCCTGGTGTAATAAATAGCGCATTATTAATACGTTCAACTGTATCTCTCAATTGTTTTTGTGATTTTTTCCTAACTTCTGTAACACCATTTGCATTAACATATTTAGCCTCAGAAATAACAATTTTTAATACTGGTTGATCATCTATAATTTGAGGACTAATAGCTAAAATGTCAGCAATTTGTCCCTCTTTTTGTCCTAGCCATGTAGCATAATCATCTAAAAAATACCATCCTAAAGGATCATTTTCATTTAATTCTGATTTAAGTAAAGCTTTACTTAAAACTACCCCAATTAATTCACTAGCATTGTTACCACATTTGGCTGCTCTTAAAACAATATCGCCTGATAATTGATTAGCTGAATCAATAAAACGTTGAGATAAATTAACTAATTCCTGCTCATTAAGATTGAGATTTAATGATTCTAAACGACGTTTAACTAGCACTTTTAATAAATTTAAAGGTGCAATCGAAGAAACTAAAAAATTACGTTCATAGGTACGATGTTGTTGATAACGTATTACTTGAACTCCCTGATTAATTAATTGTTTTCTTTCTAATAAATCATCATAATTAACAACCCACTCCCCTAAACGATGGACTTCTTCAAAAATAGTTTTAGTTGTATCATTTTGAAAAGAAATTTGTCGGGCGGGAATAAAATGTTCTTCCGGGGATAAATCTTTTCCTTCAATAACACTATAAATTACATCTAAATAATTTTTGCCAATATCAGGTTGACTTGGACATACTAAATAAACTGTTGATTTTAATTCATCTTTAGCGGCTGGGCGTTTTCTTGTCCATCTGGAGGGAACATGATGTAAAATATCAGGAGTTATTTTTTCTGTTGGTAAAGGTTGCCAAACAACTTGTGCTTGTCTGGAAATAACATCTTGTAAAAAAACAATATCTGCTGCAAATTTTCCTTCCTGATTATTGTGGGATTGAATGGCATCAGACATCACACTAATTCGCAGTTTTGCCATAAAATTTTGAGAGGCTTCACTGGCAATAAAGACATCAGGATCTGCATCAGAACTTTCAATCATTTGTTCATATAAACGACTCAGTTTTTCTGATTCTCGATGTTTTAAAATAATATGACAACGAGATTCTTCTTGATTTTCTTGTAATGATGCTAATTGATTAACAACAGCTTGAGGTAATTTAATTGAATCACATTGATACAGAATTATACTTAAATTAGTTTTTTCATGGGGTAATAGTTCTAAATATCTTTGGACTAATTTAATTAGTTTAGAAGTGGCTTCAGTGGGGTCTTCATTAGTAATTTGATTTTTAACTTCCCAAGTCGGTCGCTCTAATAAACTATAATCATTGACAGTATCAGACAATGTTAAAAGAACAGGTTGCTCACCTTGATAACCAACTGCAATTTCAGGATAATAAGGATGGGCTAATTCAGTAATTAAATCAGAAAAGAAAAGACGAGAATCTCCAAATTCTACTTGTTCAGTATTCAGAATATATTTTAATAATCCTGATATTTGACGGGCTTTAATGGCGATTCCAGCTAATCTAAAAGGATGCCAAGGAGCAATAATAGCAGATGGATTTCCTCTTTCTACTTTAATACACCCTAAACTTAGTAAAGGTTGATAAAGTTCAATTCGATTTTGATCTCCTTTTGCCTCTTGTAACAAAATTTCTAATAGTTTTTGATAGGTTTTACTTTGTTTCAAAATTTCATAACTGGCAATTCCTTTTCCAGTTAATAAGTTTTGAATAGCTTGTTGATAAGATTCTTTAAATTCTTGCCACACTTGATTAATTTTTTGTGCAGAATCAGAATTTAAACGATTTGCTTTAACGGCTTCTTTAATCTTTTTTGGAAAAGTTTTAGCTAAATCAAATTTAGGATCATATTTAGGAATTAATGATCCTCTATCCTGTCCAAATGCTGCCATAATTGTGCCAACGTCTTTCAAAGAAATACCTTGAAGACGACCTTTTTTACTAACTAATTCTCTGGAAATATTAGAGGAAATAAAAGGCGATTTAGAAGAATCATAAAGACGTTTTAAATCTGTATAAAGTTCTAATCCAATTGCATTAGGATTATACTTCCAAATTAATTTAATTTTTTGATTACCTGAAAATGAAGATTTCAGTTCGATTTCAAATTTAATTTCTGTAGCTGATCTACTAATTGAGGTGTTTTCTTTATATTTATTCTCTTGTTTTTTTCGAGTTTCTTCTAATAGTTCATCATACTTAAATAACCAATGAGTTTCCCATTTAATTTCTGGGGAAGTTAGTTGTTCAATTCCTTTATATCTAGTAGAAAAATAAATTCCTACTTGTGCATTAAGTTCAAGCCATTTACTTTTTCGGCTAGTTTTTTCTGTTTTAATAATTAATTTTTGTTGTCCTTCTCTTGATTCAGATTGAGCGTATAATCTCTCAAAAGCTTGTATTAATCCAATTAAAAAGTCATTACATTCTACCGGTTGTCCATAAACAAATTTATCCCATTTTGCTTTTAATCTGGGATCTTGTTCTAAAGACTGACGATGAGTTTCATAAAATTCTTCATCATCTTCATTAGAATTTTTAGTAGTAGAACGTTTTTTGAGAGCTTTTAAATATTCTTGTTCTTTTTCTGTTAAAGCATCAGAATACTCGTCTTCAAAAAATTGAATTGTTAAAGATGCTAAATCTGTTTTTGGCGGTTTTAATCCGGTAAAAAGAACATCAATATTATCTTTTTCCCATTCAAATAGGGCTAAATTTAAGGCGTTTTCATGCCAACCAGAAGGACTATTAATAAATTCAAGAATAGCTGAATGGGCTATTTCAGGAATTTGCTCTTTTCCTTTAAAAAAGGCTTTATTAATTTCTTGTTCTTCGATTGGTTTCAAATTAGGCATTTGTTTTCTTAGATAACAAGCTCGTTTATCATTTGCTTGTTTATAAAGATTTTCCCAACGTTTAGCATGACCACGATATTTGTCAGGAATTGCCTCAAAATAGCTAGAATCCCTGGGAATTTTTAAAGCGGGTAATGCCCACCCTAAAGCATTAATCAGAGGTTCATTTTCTGTTGAAATTCTGGAATGAGTATCAACAATATAGTAAGCAAAATTAGCTAGACTTAAGTTAATAGTTGTTTGCAATCCTTTTAAAGCTTTTTGCCAATATTTAATTTGTTCATCTGATAACAGTAAATTACGACCAGCAATATTAACCCAAATCTCAGTTTCTGCCATTAATTCATTAGCACCAATTCGAGGAATATCTTGTAAAGATTGTCCTTGATCATCATTGGTATTTGCTAATAATAAAATCGGTTGATCGCAAGAAGCATGGCGTAAATGAACTGTGCGTTCCGAAGTAATAATTGACTTTGGTAAATCAGTAAAATCGCCGATTAAAGAATAGGGAATTTGGATTTTAATTTTTGGTGATAAATGGGGATCATTGAGAATTTGACGACAAATTTCAGCAACTTGTTCGGGCTGTAAACAATCTAACAAAAAACGTGCCACTCCCCCAGAGGTTTCTTCTTCCTCTATGGAACTCGAATTTTTGAGAAATTGTGCGGTTACTTTACCAATTAATTCTAAAGGATTCATTACACTAACTCCACTGCAAAAGGATTTTGAACATAAGCACAAGCATCTGAAAGTCGTTTTAATAAGCCTAAACTCGCTAGACGTGCTTCTAAACGCTCGGCATTACTTTTAAAAGCTTCTTGATCCGCTTCTCCGGCTTCAATAAATTTAGTCGCTTGGCGATCGCCAATAATAAAACCGTATTTTTCTGATAATTTGGCTAAAAACTGTTGAAATTCTAAACGATGCTCTACTGTAGATAATACAACAGTTTTTAACAGGGAATCACTGGGGGCATAACGTAGTCGGCGACTGCCACGACTAGAAACTAAGCCAATTTCTTTCGCCCAACTACTATGACATTTTGCAATATGTTTTTTATGACGAGAAATTGCTTGTTCGCAAAGTTCGTCAAGCATCTCATCTGGTGAATTGGCTGTGTCTCCATCCCATGCAAACTTTTCTTTGAGTAATGTTTTTGTATCCTCCAAAAAATTAGGTGAAGTTTTACAATCATCCCATTCAGTGGTTTTTGTGATACTCCGAATATAATGTTGTACAGCTTGATGTGAAAAATTATTATTTTCCAAAAAAGAGGTAGAAGCTAAATCTCTAATTACGGTTTTCTTGGGAGCAATAATTTCTAAAATAAATTGAGGTGATTCCTCATTTTCTAAAACAGCTTTTGCTCGTGAAAGTAAGTAAATAATTAGATGCAGTCCAGTGAGAGTAACTAGATAGGGAATAGCATCATAATCCGGTAAGTTATAATTTAAAATTCTCAGCCAGTCGTCAGCAAAATCCTTATACTCTGTTAGTTTTTTATATGGCAAATAAGGAGGATTACCACCTTCTCTTGTGTGTGTTAGTTCAAATTCAGGCTGTAACAGTTTAATAATTCGATTCCATTTTGAGGTTTGATCAGGATTTTCAGCTTCTCTAACAATTCCTAACTTCAACAAAGCTGTTTTTAATTCTGATCCTTTTCCACTTCGACATAACATTAAATATAATAGTTCTCCCGTTCTCGCAAAAAAGCGGCGATCTTGAGAAAAGTTAGTCCCTGTAACCCTTAAATCAGAATATAAACAATCGGCTCCATAAGGAAAAACAAATTTAGAAGTCCAACGTTTATTACTATCTCCTTCAGTCGCATTACTTTGAAAAAAATGGATGATTTTCACAAAATCTTTGAAAGAAGCAAACCTCTTTCTTAAATAACTAAAATCTACGGGCTGATTAATTCCACCACAACTATTAATCATAATTTTTTCCCATTCTTTCCAACAAGCCTCTTCAGCCAAACCTTGATTACTAATAGATTCTAAGTAAGGATTATTAAATAAAAGATTACGCAAATAAAGTCGAGGGTAGTAATAGTATTTTAAATTGTTAAGCTGATTTTCTTCTTCTTTAAAGCCTTTATTGACTTCAATTTGGGATTGAAGAATACCTAAAAATTCTAATAAAGTTAACCAAGGAGTTTGTTCATCATAGAGGCGATGTCCCCAAATGGCTTCATCAACCCACATTTCAATATTTTCTGGTATTTTTTGAGGGAGCGGTAGAAAATTATTATTCATAGTTGAATCTCCAAGTGAATATGGTGAGCAATTTCATCTTTTACCTCAAGTAACTGAAGTAAAATATAGTTTTCTGAGTTTATTTCTGGTTCATTGTCAAGACGTTTTCTTTTGGCAATTTGTTGTATAATCTGAGTTTTAAAAGCTAAAATGTCTTCATAACATTCTTGAGAAAAACTACTAGGCAATGTTCCTTCAGCAACTCTACTTAAATATTCATATCTAGTTAAATTTAAGCCTAATCGGATCGGAGCTAATTCAGAATTTGCAGAAAGATTAACCACTAAATAGGGTTTATTTTGGTTTTGATCTAGTTCAATCCTAACTTCCTCCCCCCTTTTTTTTCTAACCGATATTTCATCTTCAAAAACTTTACTAATTCTAGCTTGGGAGTAACTTCCAGAAGTTGCAATAATTAACTTATCAGGATTTTTAACTAACATTCCTGTAAAAATACGATTAATTCCTCTAACTAAACGTCCGATTAGGTTTTGAGAAATCTGTTTTTGCTCTTTTAATACTCTATAAACATCATTCAGGTATTCTCCAGCATATTGAAATACGGTTAAATTCCAAAAATTAAGACTTGATTCTTGTTCTGGCGGAATAATAAAAAATAATCGTTGTCTTTGGGATTGAAGTAATGTTAAAAAATGCTCTCTTTCCTCAACAGAATTACCCTCAAGATAACGCTCTTGTTCTGAGCAAAATTGACGAGAAGCACCATAAAATAAATCCCTTTTGACTAGATCATTGTAACTTTCTTGTAGGTCAGGATCATCCGATCCAAAGATTAAAATATCATCAATTTGATTGCTAGTTTCAGTACCTATACCGAAATAACTTAAAACTTTAAATACTTCGTAAGAGTTTCTTTTTCTTGGAGATAAATTTTCACCAAAGACATTACCATAAAGACTTGCATTATTACTTGTTCCTTTTTCAATAATTTTAGGGATAGTTTTACAATTGAGAATGTAATCTTTTGCATCAGAATGACCAAGTAAAATATTGGCAATTAGTAATAGTAATTGTCTAATTGGCAAGTGCATTCCATTCAGTTCTGCTAATTCAAGTAGATCAATTAATCTTTTTTGTATCCTTTGATTATTTTCTATCCCGTCAAGTCTAATTTTATTTTCAAAAATAGGACACTTTTCATTTGGATTTAGGGGATTATGATAATAACATTGTTGACATTCCTGCCAACCATTATTATTTAAGACGGCATCTAAAATTTTCGGAAATATTTGAGCCGCACTTAAGCGACTAAGATTATAAAGCCGTAAATTATAATCTTTATTACATTTAGCATCAGTAACTAATAATTCTTCAATAAGTTGACGAACTTTTATAACATTAGAATTGTCTATAGCTTGATTCCATGCTTCTATTAGTTGTCCATCATTAGCGGCAATCAAGTAAATATTATCGAGTGAAGATTCAATAATAGCATTCGCCATTTCAGTTAATAAATTGATTTTCAGATCATTTTCCAATTCACTTAAATCTTTAACAATTAATAATTGCTTATTTCCAATCATTAATTTATAAACTTTTTGGTCTTTTTCCCAATCTTCAGAACTACCATTTAATGCTTCCCAAATTTCTCGACAACAGAAGGTTTTTCCGTCTCCGGCTGTTCCTGTTAAAATCACTGATTTAGGTGATTCTGATTTAAAATTATCAATTAATTCTTTTAGATATTCAGTTTCAAAGGTAATTGGCTCAACTTTTTTACGTTTTAAATTGCGTTGAATGACCTCATCATACATATTGTCATTACGGGGAATCGCTCCGTAATGTCTAAGAAAATCAATCCATTTAGATTTGGGAAAAGAAGAAGTATGATTCATAAATGACAAACCAAACAAGGCAACTGTTCATCCTCTTTATCTAAAAGAGCTTCTAAGGCCTCAGCTAAAGTACGATTAGGAGTTAACTTTTTTTCCTTAGCCATTGACTTCTGATGATAAGCAATAATTTCGTCCTTACGTTTTAAAAGTTCGGATAAGCTTTCCCCTTCAGTCCAAGTATAAGTGCGACCATCTGCATGATTTTGTTCATAATCAATTGCTTGTTGAAATAAATCTGGATGTTCCTGTGCCAACATTACCCACTCATACTTACGTTGGAAGAAGCAGAAAAAGCAACCAGAACGACTTCTCCATTGATAATATTTAGGAAGCCCAATTCCACTATCTTCTAAGATTTGAATAATATCTTGTTTAACCAAACCTCTTTCCTTAAAAGGAAAAACAGGCTTGATATTGGGCTTTGTTGAAATATAACCCTCCCGATTTTCGTCAGCCCGAATCCCAATATAGCTATAAGTTAAGTCATTGCCTACAAACTTTTCTAGGGGTTCTATCTTCATCTTGACCGTACACCAACGCATTTGAGGCGACGGTAACAATCCATCGTGAATAGCCAACCAATGGTCAAAACCTCGTTCTGAATTCAGATAATCAATCTTAATCCCTAGACGGGCTTTAATCCTTTCCAGGTATTCATAGGTTTCAGGTAACTCTTTATGGGTATCACAAAAAAAATACTCCATATCTGGAATTTCCTTGTGTAGTAAGACAGCAAGGGCTGTACTATCCTTTCCACCCGACAGACCCAAAATATGCCTTGCCTTTGTCTGTGTCATTGTTTACCCTACAGTAAATCCCTGAATAAAACTCTACAATTAAAATTCCAGAGTTTTACTCTCTTAGAGTAGCACCGAAAAGTTAGTTTAGTAAAGCACTACTGTTAAAAACTTAACTTATGCTTGGTTAAGATTGGGTTTAACTTTCTTTGCCTGTCGAGAATTGTGAATTTTAGTTACATTTTCTTCTGAAGTTACTCCAAAGACTTTCTCAGTAAACGTAGCAATAAAAGCTTGTTGAAGTTGCGGATTATTGATGAGCAATGGATTTTGAAGAACTTCATTCACCAAATTTTCAAGCTGGTCAGTTGTTTCATTTTCAACCCAGACCATGCGGTGAGTTTCTTGGCCATCAGGACGAGTCACCGTAATCCGTCGGGCTTCAAAGCCTTCTCCTCGAGTTGCCGATTCTTTCTGTAAGGCTTCTAAATTTTTAAATCGTCGTGCAATATCCGATAATTTAAGCTCAAAAGATGTAAAATCCTCATCCTTCCATGATTCTGCGGGTTTATCAGCCACAATCATTAACAAGGCTTCCAACCATTGTTGATCTGGTGCAGTTGTATCTGTTGCGGCTCGTGTGAAACGATTTAGTATTGATTCGACGCAGCGCCCTGAAATATAATTAGCTCTCACTCGCAAATCTTCCCGCAACTTAGTTTCTTCACTTCGGACTGCAAAGGCTTCATATAGCAGATTTTGACAATCATTCAGCAGACGGTCATAAGCGGTATGAATATCCCGTAGGACTTGGACAAGCTGGGTGCGTAATGATTTGGCTATGGTCTCATCCTCAGCCTCCTCAGTTCCAATCGGAGGAAGGTTAAAGGCTTGGGGCAATTCCTTAAATAACAATTCATCGGGTTCTATTGTCTGTTGGAGAGCTTTTAATACTGCTTGAGCCTGGGTACTTAAACGTTTAGTTTGTCTAGTATAAACGGGCAGCTTACTGGCAAATTGATACAAAGGCGTGACTACAGAGAGTAAAGTCGCATTTCTTAATTTTCCTTGTTTCCTGGCATCGGGTTGGCGCAGAATTGCTTCAAGTTCTCGAAAGACTTGCGATCGCAATCCCACCACTTCAAAATACTTCACTGCATATCGTTCAGGATATTTAACGAGTAATTCAAAATGTTCCGGCCCCAAGACGGGGACAAACGTACCATCTTTGTAAACTCCAATATCATCAACGTGGTACAGCAGTACAGCAGCCAGAATTACTGGAATGGCACCTTGTTTTACACCATAAGGGGGAGCGGATAAAAGTTTATACAGTTGAGCCACTGTTTGAGGTTTTTCTTTAGCTTCTAAGCAAAACGCCTCAATTGCTTGCCATAATGTCCAAATTTTGGAAGTGTCTAAGGGAGGATAAAATCCCCACTCTCCATCCACCAATTGATGAATCCCCGTTTCAGCCAACAAAGAATAGTAAATACTAACTTCAGGGCCATATCCTTCCAGGCTTAATCGTTCTTTCTCAGGGTGTAGAAGCATCGCTTCAATGAGTTCCCGCCTTGCTTTTGCCCCTTGAGCGGTTAGTTCACGGCGATTAATCAACTCGTTCCATAGAATCGGACTTTCAAAGTAAACTCGATCACAAACTTCTGAAAGTTTGGCATTGAAATCTGTGACATGGGTAATTTTTTCCGGTTGCCCTTCAACCCAACAAAGGTTTTGATTAATCGCTACATCAAATGCCCGATTTAATGAGTCATCAAAGGATTCTTCTGCTTTCAGCAATCGATAGCGCACTTCCCTTCTGGCGACCCCATCGCTTTGTAATTCGGGAGCGTTTTTCCTCATGGTTTTCAAGGCTGCATACTCCTTAGCTTGCACTCTTAGCACATCCAACTGTGCAGCACAGAGAAGGATTAAAGGCTTTCCGTCTGCGGTCTTTGAGGGAACAACAGTAGGAGGTTCGATATCAATCCAGTAACCCACCAACCCATCAAAATTAGAATCTGAACATTGCAATTTGGCTAATTCTGTTGTGGTATCGAGATAGCATCGTTCAAAATAACGCAGTGTACCTTTTTCATAACTGTGACGTTGAGCAACTAAAGGCTTAAGAGGACGAATATCTGATAGGAGTTTTACTAAGGGCGATCGCTCTTTATCAATATAGGCAGTTAGTTCCAAATCAACGTTAAAATCGGAACCTTGCCAAATTCGTAACTCATCAAGTTGCCGACGATGATTAATTAAGCCTTTTTGTAGAAGGTTTTCAATTACTTTTTCCCATCGCTCAAAGCTCTCTGAATTGGGACTATCACACAGAGCTAGGGTAACTAATCTTCGGGTTGCCCGAATTGCTCCTGTTGTTGTCACTAAATTTAACGTGCCAATGGTTTTTAAAACTTCTAAAGTATCAGCATCTAAATGTTTAGCATCAGTAATTAAACCATGAATTTCTACCCACCGTTGTACATTAGACCGAGATGCTAACCCCATTCCTACTGCTTCGATAAAATAGTCATAAATTCTAGCTAACTTCAGAGTGGGTAAAACATCTTTTCCTACCGTTGTTTCTTCTAAAAATTTTTTGAACGAGTAGGGTTCAGCACTGGTCAGAAATGTAAATAGAGAGCGATCATTTTGAGCATATCGTACACATAGCATCGGTAACACTAATGCTGCTAGGGGATGTAAGGGATAGTTGAAAGCCAGAATTTCAGGGGACGTATCTAAAAATATATCATTGGGTAAACGCTCAATCCACTCCTGGGTTTGGTTAGAAATAGCACATTGAATAGCATCAGCTTGAGAAGCATCAATCGCCTGGCCTATCAAGCGCATCATTTGAGCCGGAGAATCCTGAAAAGGAATATCCTCAAACCGTCCTTGAATTTTAGACCATTCACTACGTTGAACTGCCGCTAGTCTTTCACCATAATCTACAAAAGATTGATGTAATAAACCTACAATGTAAACCTGAGTGCCTTCGGCCGTAGATAATTCCGCAAGCTGTTGTAATAGATATAAATCTTCTGCTCCTTGGTTACGGGCAGCATATTCCAAATTCTTGCCCAGTTCGTCAATAATCAGGAAAATATCAGTGGAGGTCGTTTGAAGAATTTCCTTAATCAGTTTAGGAATTTCCCGACTGTCCACTGTACTGCCTGTTGCGACTTGAGTATTAAAATCTGTTAACTTACGACCTACTGAAAGTTTGGATCGTTTTTGGGGCGACCAGAATAGATCAGCGCCCTGGTATAAAGCACGAACAATGGTATTACTGATGGGTTCTCGTTGGGCGACGGCAATAGCTCGAAATAATCCTTGACTGGGGACGCGCTCACTTAAAACGTTATATTCTGGACTGGACTGTCCCAATGTTTCTGCCGCAATTTCTAAGGCTTTTTGTCGCATCGGGTTCTTATGATCAGCCAGCAATGCAGTGAGATAATGAGCAAAGGCTGACTTTCCAGTTCCATACACGCTGGTAACTGTCCAGGCTCGATGACCTTCAGAGGTTGTCATGCCCGTTATAATTCGTCTGAGGGCATCAACAGAACGTTCTGTTAGAATGTAACCTTCCAAAGCATCTAACCGTTCTAAATCTCGTTCTAAATTAATAGAGCGAGAATAACGTCGGTTAAGACTGAAATAGTTAGATAGTGTTTTGTTCATTTGGACGTTCTGTTGCCTCTGTTGTGATAGTAATGCTCTAGGATATCTGTTGCTAATTGCCAAGGATCAGCAGTAAAAGAAAATTGAATAATTCCAGCCGTATCTGAAAGAAATAAAGAATTAAAGTGACGACTAACTCGTTCAATGGCATCACAAACATCCCCTTCAATAAGTTTAAATGCCATACCAGGACTACCTGGATCATAGAGTAAGCGCGGCATCGCAATGGTTTTTTGACCCCCTACCCCGACGGCATATTCCAAGCAGGCAGCCACTACTATTTCAGGAGGTAAATTATTTTTTTCTCCGATACGAAAGGTAAAGTGTTTAGTATCTCCCGCCGTATGCAAAATTCCTAATTCAGTAAACGGACAATCTAAAGTATCTTCGCTGGGCTTATCCTTAGAAGATTGTTCAACATACATCCGCAAAATGCAAGTAATATCTTTTTCTAAAGACGAATCAGCAATTTTCCCGCCCAAACTATCTCGATAGTCACATAGAGCTAAAAATAAGTCATTTTGTGTAAAATCATTCCCTTGAAATAAGTGAAATACAAAATACCAAGCTGCTGCATTACAAGGAGGTTTAAGTAAGTTCCAATGGAGCAACCACAAAGATGCCGGATCTTCACAAAAAGCATCCCAGCTTTGATTACCTAATAAACATTGTCCAAATCGTGTAGGTTTGTCATTATCAAGAACTTTAAATGTATTACACCAGTAGCGAATTGAGCGAACCATATTTTTTCCTACGCCCAAACGCACTGTTGCTTCATCATCCAAAAAAATTTCTGGATTTTCAATTGCTGCATCAAAGCCTTTTTTAAGCCAACCAAATCGGGGGTGAAAGGTTTCATGACGTGCAAAAACTGGATTCACCAAAGTTGATGGAGTAATATTTTCAATAAACGAAAAGCTTGTTTGAATCACTGAGAATAAATTATAATGGTTTAATTCAAAATCATATTATACCATCTTTGGCTCAAGTTAATTATTTTATTTCAGGAAAATATAAAAACTCACAAAGAGTGAATTATTTTAAATTTATTAATTTTTTATCAATCCTCTATTCAATAAATAGATGTAGCTTGAAATGAATCGTTAAGTTTTTATTGTGAATATTTTTTAATTCTTGGTTCAATCTTTAGTTTAAAACACTAAGGATTCTTTGAAAACCTGATTTTAATTAAACTTATAAGTGAGGTTTCTCTTTTTCTGGTACTTACAGCCCGATTTGAATTACAAACACTGCCTAGATTTTTGCATCAATTCGGCTTTACCCCATCAATAGATTATTGGAACTGCCTCATCCGGGGCGGTTTTTCCGTATTTTAGGGTAGTTTTAAATTAAGAGACAACTGCCCAGGTGAGATATTTCCTCGACTTCGACAATGACAAGCCAGGTGGCAACTGGTACACAAAGCCACTAAATTTTCCAACCTATTATCACCAGGGTCAAGATTCCAATGATGGACTTGCAACACATAAGCTCGGGGTTTTAGGTTGTCGGGTAAGGTTTCTCCAGGTTTTAGACATAAACGACCACATCGTTGACATTGCCAGTTAGCTGATTCCTTAACCGCCAAAGCTAGTTGCTTCCAATTTTCAGGATACCGACTTGAACTCATGGACAGATTTATTGCTGTTTTCCCCCAACCCTTTCCTACAGTCTAGTTTTTCATTGACCCAATAACATAACGAATAGCATAGCGGATAGCAAAACAGAATAACATAACGAATAACAGGAATAGCAATTGAATCAATATGTCTGGACTCATTGGATCTGATAAGAAAGGTTTCCGTAGTCTTTCGCTCAACTCTGACATTTTGGGGGATTTACTAGCTAATAAGCGCAGTGTTCAAACCCGTCAAGCCTACGCTAAGGATTTGCGAGATTTCTTTACTTTCATTGCCAATAGTGACCCGACACCGGAGTTAGTTAGAGAATTCCTAGCTTTAGAACAGTTTGATGCCCTAGCCATGGTTCTCAACTACCGACAACACTTAATTAATAAGGGTCTGAAGGAATCTACCGTTAACCGTCGGCTGGCGGCTATCAAATCCTTAGTTAACTATGCCCGCACCATTGGCCGTTGCAAATTCACTCTTGCTGATATCAAAAACGAGAAAGTCCGCCGCTACACTGACACTTCCGGTATTCCTACTGACCAAATGAAAACGCTTCTGGAACTTTGCGATCGCTCTACTCTCAAAGGGAAACGCGATTACGCTATCTTCCGGTTGCTCTGGTCAAATGCTCTGCGCCGGGGGGAAATTTCTAATGCCAATGTCACCGATTTAGATATTGATAACCGTTGTCTATGGATTCAAGGCAAGGGTCGCGGCACCGATAAGGAAAAGATTGAGTTGGGTTTGGCTACCCTAGAAGCGATTCAGGATTGGCTAACAGCTAGGGGACGGGTCAGGAAAACTGCGCCTTTATTCTGTACCCTCGATTACTGCACCAAAGGGCATCGGCTCAGTGGAGAAGCCATTTACACGATTGTGCGCGAGTTAGCTGAGAAAGCCCAAATTAAAAAACGTCTCTCCCCCCACCGGATTCGACACAGTTCCATCACCGCTGCCCTCGATGCCACCGGGGGAGATGTGCGCCGGGTGCAAAAACTAAGCCGCCACCATGACCTGAATACTCTGATGATTTATGACGATAATCGCCAAAATGCTCAGGGAGAAATTACGAATTTATTAGATGATTTGTTGTGAGTATTGAGTTTGAACCTAACCTTGTGTAAATAATTTCAGGAGGTGCTCGCATCTTCAAGGAAACACCACCATTTTCCGATGATGTCTCCTTGAATCAGCTTAATATTCCGATGGCAGCATCAGTAAACCACCAGTGACATAGAGTTTGAATTCAATCAGGGGAAAATAGGACACGATGTAAAGTTTTATTGCAACTAATCGCTGTAACCTTTACACCGGAGGGCATTAAGTTTCTACTTTGCGGTTCATGACACGCTCGCTATTTTCGCCCCTATAATGCGGTCATAACCTTCAACAATTCTGCTGATAAATCCACATTAAAAGAATCTTCTTTTTTAAACAGAACCCCGGCTAAAAAGTAGATATTTTCAGAATAAAAGGCTTTCTGTTTTTTCTGAAGGTCTTCAATGGTTTGTTTAACTTTTGGTTCGCAACTATAGTAACCAAACTTTAACGGTGAAATCATAAAATCAACCACTTGATAACCCTGCGCTTGAGCATACTCAATGGTTTCCACCGGATTAGAATAAGCCGCAATCATTAATAAAACATTCGTACAACCCACTGTAAACAGTTTCTTCGTAATGGTAGCCCCATCAATTCCCCCATGCAAGGCAGGCAGATATAAATCATTATCAGGTGCCGGAAGATAAGGAGGATTTGCAATTAAATAACTGGCGGAACCTGGGGAAGCACTAAAAAAACATTCATTATGAATAATATACTTGTTTCTAAGCTGATATTTCTCAATGGTAGACCAAGCTAATTTACAAGCATCAATGTTTAATTCATAGCCGTGAATACAGCCTTTAAATCGAGTTTTAAGTAAACAATTAATGATAGGACTCCCTTCACCCGTTCCAAATTCAATAATTGAGTCAAAGGGTGTACATTCATTTAATACCATTTTCTCAATACATTGAGAGTAAAATTGAGATTCTTCAGGGCAGAAGAATACTTGATCAGGAGAATAAGGTTCTGTAACTTGATGGGAAGATAATAATCCGGTTTGCATGATGAATATTTGGAGATAAATGTTAATGGGAAATTGTTGAAAATTGAATTAGGAATTACTAACAGATTTTTCTGCTTGTTTAACAGCTTTAATCACGGCATCCCCGGCCCGATCGCCCATCCATTTTTCTTGGTCATAACCGAGCAGAATTTGCCAAGCATCATTCGGATATCGATCCACTAGGGGTAACGCAACTTTGTCTAACATCCAGCGACCGTGACGTTCATCTTCACGGATATGTAATGCCCAATACCCCATGGCCGTATCTGAAAGTTTGATCCGTTCTGCGGCTAATTTATAATCGGTATAAATGGCAGGGCCAGCAATTTCAAAGTAAGTTAAGCCGCCGTTATAACGCAAGAAATAACGCTTGCACTCTGTTAGGAGAAAATTATGATTAATTGAGGCTAAAACTTCCCAAGGAACCATGTTAAAATAAGCTTCTGGCTCCGTCTCTAACCCCAATTCTGCCATCATTTGAGCAAAAAAGGTTGAATGTTTTCGATGGAGATGACCATTGCCATATTCTTCGAGTAACACTAAGATTAATGTGGCTTGGACTTCGTTACTCGCACCGCCCAAAATCCGCGACATTCGACTGGCTTCTACTAATCCATCTAAAGAAGCGATCGCTAATAAATGTTTATACCCTTCCCGGGTCATTTCGTGCCGCAAATAATATTTATTTTCACTAATTGCTGGGTTGAGATCAACCTCGCTCCGTTCATTTAACGCTTGCTTAATATCTTGTTGTTTGTATTCTTCGAGATCAAATTGGGCATTTTCCCAAGTTTGCCAAACTTCCTCAATGCGATCGCGCACCCAGTTTATATAATAAGACCGTTCGTTGCTATAGTGCTTTAAATCATCATACCAAAACAAATTCAGCCGATTAATTCGATAAAGAATGCGTTGTAAAAATAAGCGGGCTAAATTAATATCATTATTTTCAATCTTTTCGGTATAAGCCCTTAATAAAGCTGTATTGATTGGGGCTTCAAACGGTTCTACTAATTCTGGGTTAATACTGATTTCCTGATCGAGATTTTCTAAATTTAGCAGTTGAATAAAGTGCTGTTCTGCCTCAATAAAATTAACGGATTGAGAAAGTGAAGGCAGATTGGTTGATATCCCTTTAATCACTTGATCGGGACTCAAAGTTGCTGTCATACGATAATTCCTAATTATTTCCTAACGATTAATTCCGACCTGAGCTAAATATTAAGATTTATTTAGTCAGCTAATCTCACTATAATCAAGTTTCAGTTCTTCTATAATCTATCTGTAGATGGATCATCAAAAAATAGCCTAAAAGTCAACAGTTTTTGCCAGATATTTGATGAGTTTTTAAGATTTCAAGATTTATCAATCTCTTTCTAAAGAGAGTTGAATTAATCGATTTTATCCCTATGTTTCCATGAAGTTAACTTCTGTTTAATAGCGATCGCGTCTATCAGTTGCGTAAGTCCTGTTGGCGTTTCTGACCCATTCATTATCAGTGTTTATAACTTAATGGAGGATGTACAAATCAGCCATGATGCCAAAATGGTCAGAAGGATAGAGAGTACGACTGTTAGAAGCGGGTTGGTTCAGTATTAATTGGCAGTTCTTGACCCGCAGATGGTGATTGACAAAGATGTAATCTAAGGTGCCTCGCCAAGGGCGAAGTGTGTGATTGAAGCGCAATTGCCGCAACGTATGCCACAGCACTTTCTTCCAATTGCGTCGGACTAGGGGAGTCGGGCAGGTATAGACTGGTTCTTGACCGTGGTGTGCGGCATAGGCAGACGTGAACTGTTGCCGCATAAGGGCGATCGCTGAGGTCTCAGGGGTTCCATTAAAGTCTCCGACTGCGACAACGGGTAGTTCTGGTGGAAGCTGTCCTAGCCAATCTAAAACCTGCTGCACTTGAATATCCCGATCCCGATGAGATCCCGGATACCAGTAATAATGTCCATTGCAGAGGACAAGCGGTTGCCCATCCACCACAACCTGAACATATTGGGCAACGCGGTTCTGCCCTTTCAATGCCAGCATCTCTTGCTTGACGAACGGATAGCGGCTGAGAATGGCGATTCCTTCAGACAGAGCGGTTCCTTCATCGTTGACTTTAGGAGCGAGGTACAGGTAGGGCATATCTAGCTTCTCTGCAAGCCAGGCTCCTGTATCTTCCGGTAATTTGACGACCTCCTGCAAAGCAATTAAATCCGCATTCTCTGCCGCCAGTCCTTCAACCAGGAGTTCCCGTCGCTGTGTCCATTCTTTGAGGTCAAATAAGATGTTGATTGTTGCAACTTTAACCATATTTGTTTTTCTATAAAAGTTGAGTTTAGCTGATAGTTTTTCAGCAATCCTGCGTGCAAGTTTTGAGAGCATGGCGCTTTCTCAGTTACTTGGGGGACTCCAAAAGTTGGGGAGTAAAACGGGTTAGCCGTGTTCTGAGCTATCAACTTTAAGAATTACCACCATCAATAATTAATGGGTCGCCCTCAGACCGAGTGATTAACCCTTCTATTGAGGCTTCCTCTCCATCTGTGTCGGTTTCAATCTCAACCAGAAGTTGATTAATTTCATTCACTAACTGACTAACCTCTGATTCCTTTTGGGTGAGGCTTTGCAATCTAAGGATAAGTTCTTTTAATCGGTTAAATTGTTCCTCTGAAATTGTTGTAGGCATGGGTTTTACTCCTAATAAATAACTAAAAATATTGCTATGGTGTCGTCAACAATTCCCAATCAGCAAGTCCTGAAACACCAACCCTGACAGGGACACCCAGATAATTTGCGGTGTAGTAATCAGTCTGATATCGTGCCATTGAACCATCAGGGCGTCTCAGTCTGTATTCAAACTTGGGAATATAAACGTCACGGGTTAGGAGGTCACGGAGCGCGGCGTAATCATCCATTGAGTCGCGCCAATACCATAGATAATTCTGTCCAATCCATTCAGAGGGTTGAATGATAGCCCGTGCCGGGAGAAGTTTGTCATTTTGGAACAAGCAACGGTTATCAATTTGACTAACTACACAGACTGATTTTCCATCCTGCCAATGACTTAATAAAAATTCTGTTACCCGTTGATAGTCGTCATCAGGTCTAAGGGTGATGGGGTTAACTTTGGGGTTGACGGGTTCCGATGGTTTGTTAGGGTTAGGGTTAGGGGTTGAATTGGACATTGTTGCACTCGCTCCTATTTTTCTTAATCCCTGTTTCGCTCCGTTATACAGTAACCGCACCTCACCCCACTTAGCCGCCGTTTCCGTTAGCCAGTCCTCAATATCTTTATAAATAGATAAAACTTCCCCTTTTCTTAGTCCATCGGGAGCAAGAAAAGCTAACCCTGATGGACTGATAGCGGGTTCCCAGTTAGCTATGACATGGGGCGTTTTTAGTTCGTTTGTTTCCATTGGTGTTTTTATCCCGGCAGTGCTGTAGAACGGCTTGATCAATGTCTAAGGTGTCAGCTAATAACGCGAGTTCGACATCCTCAAGAGTCTTCCCTTCAATGGCTTTACAGAGGATGGGCAGAATCTCACTAGGATCTATTCCTTTGGTGTTAGAGGCTGTTTTTAGTGTGTCTATCCCTTGTTCATAGTTTGCAACATCTAACTCTATAAGGCATAAAGCCCTAGCTTTCATGTTGGTATAAAGCTCAAGGCACATCTTCTTAAATTTGAAGTGCAGGGCTTCAGGCGGGTCTACTTTTAGCGGTTTGATTTTTTCCATCGTCATCGTTTGAGCTTTTTACTATTATCACCCGCTTTACCCTTAAATACCATGTCTACACTTATACCCCTTGTACTCCTTGTACCCTTCAAACCTTTTAAGACCCCCAAATATTTTAAATATATAATTACCCTTGATTATTTCTTGACATTCACGGGTAATAAGTGTAATACTAGCCAACATAGCACCCCAGAACATCCTCTCGCAGAACCCTAGATAGGACTCAGAAGATACCCAAAGGAAGCTATCACTCACCCTGAGAGGCTTTACCGCTTCTCCCCCTCGGAACCTCGAAAACTAAACAGCCTAGCCACATCCTCAAAATAAGAGGCTCAACTGTGGGAAGCAATTAATTCACTTTATTATCCAAAGGAAAATGACAGTAATTAACCCAGAAATTATCCCAAACAATGAACGGGTTAGGCTTTACAAGAATCGAAGCGAGAACAGTTTGTACACTTCCCAAAAGGATTTAACTGAACGGCTAAAACGCAAGCCCCAAACACTCAGAACATGGGTCAACCTTTTAATTACTCATGTCGATGATTTTTGGAAGTATTACAAACCTCGTAAAGCCTACTGTGATTATGTTGTTTGGTGTATTGAGCGCATTGATGAACATGACAAAAAGCAATGTAAATCAGCACCACGCCCGGACTTAATTGACGATTTCATTGTTAACAATTCTCAATCATTAACCATCAAAAAATACTTAGAGGAGCTAGAAAATGTCTGCACAACCGAATCAAAAATCGACAATGCAAAAAGTACAGTTTCTGATTCTGAAAAACTTAGCCAAGCAGCTTAATGTTTCCGAATCAGAAATCTTAATCGCTATCAAACAAATGGGCTATGACCCCAACAAGATTCACGAGTCTTGGGAAGTTGCGATCGCAAATCACCTAACCGGAATCGCGCCCCAAAAGCTAAACGGCACAGTCCCAAAATCCGAAACACCGGAATCATTCAGTATTGAGGACTCAGAGGAGTTTGTGGACTGGGAGGAAGTCGAGAATGAGTTAGGGGACGGCGCTCTAAGTTTGGTTGAGGAGTTGGGACTAAACCAAGATGCTATTAGTAAATCGGATTTAGCGGCGCTCCGAGAATTGGCTTTATCAAATCCCGTTCATCAGAATTTAGCTGATCATATTGGGGCGGTGGGTTCCGTTCAGGAGGGGTTAACTAATGAACATATCCGACAGGAATTTGAGAAGGGTTTAGCCATTGGTGAAGCGGGTTCAGTCGCTTTAATTACTGGGTTGTTACAGTCGCAACTAAACGGACTTGAACAAGCCTACAATCTCCAAACAGCAATTAACTCAGATTTCCAAAAAATTATCAATTCTCAACTGGAAAACCTAGGGAAAACCAACAAAGGGACACCGGATAAAACTGTTCAGGACTTGGGGAAGCAAGCCACAGCCAACCAACAGAACAGCAAGAAAAAAACAGCAGTTCGGACTCAGAAAGTCGATGTCATGACTATCAAGAAATCATTGAACAAATAAACCAACTAAGAGAGACGGTCATCCTGCTAGAAAGCCGCCTCTCTAATAAATCCAACCATCACGAAGGATTAATTATGAAAGCGATTATATCACGATTCAAGCGCATCCTACGACAACTTGAGAGCATATCACCCTATCAATATGACGGTTTAGTTATGCAGATGATGGGGGGTTTCTAATGGGAATATTTAACGCCATTGGCAGAATATTCGGAGGCGGAAAAAACGATACTGCTACCGACCCTAAAATAGCCATTAAAGGGGATGTTTCACCTATCCCACAAAACCTAATCACCCCTGATTATAGACCACAAAATGGGGTCTACATCACCACTTCTGCCGACCTTTTAAGGGAATGGGAAGCCCGACAATGGGCATTATCTCCTGAAGATTTACAAAAATTAAAGATGATGCACAAAACCCTTGAAGGTTACGAGAAATTGTCTCAGGAGTACGGAAAGGAATTGGGAGCTTTTAGTAAAACAGAAGCCAAATTAGTAAAGACTGTAACAGGCACTATCCCTAAAGTTGCGGGTGCTAATTTTGCCCAATATTCCCACAATCAAAAGCTTAATTCTAATATGGACGGAATAGCTGCGGAATATCAGAAAAACATTGCTTTGAGGCAAGCTGAAGCCCAAAAAATCCAACAACAATTATCACAGTTCCGAGCCAAGATGCAACAGCGAAAAGCAGATTTAAGAGGGGGATAGATGTCAAGATTTAGTCTCTACTTTGGGACGGGTTTAGCGAGTACAGGAGCAGGACATTTTTTAAGTCTAGTTTCTCGTTCCGTCCCTAACTTTAGCTGGCTGTATTGGTCAGTTTTTTTATGTCTAATTATCGCTTGCTTGGTGATGTGTACCCGAATAGGAAGGCAAATTTATTCAGGACAGTTCGCAACATCCCCTAGCGTTCTATTGACACTTTCATCAATTACTTTAATTACATATTTAATGGGGGTGATTTGGGGATGGGGTTTCTGACCTGGCTTGAAGAACATGAAGCTGCGGTATCGTCTTTAATTTGTTGCGCTGGCGGGTTCCTTGCCCTTGGTTGGAGTACAGTAAACCCCGGAATTAACCCCAGTCGGTTCTACTCGGCGGGGGTTACTGGACTGTTTGGGGTGGGTGCGATCGCCCTTTCAATTAAGGGCCTGAAGGAAGAAGAACGAAATATTATTAAACGCGACACCCAAGACGAGATTTATGGTCTTTATCAAGCTGCGGAAGTTCAAACTGTACAAAATATTCTGTTCCCACCAAGCCCTATGTCACCGGGGGGAATGAATACTTACTATCAGATGGAATTCAATGCTCTACCTGAACAGTTGGATTTCTACAATTGGGATTGGTTAGCCGATGAAGCTTCTGGAATCTTAGTTGGGGGTAACTCCGGCAGTGCTAAGACTTCACTCGCTGCTGGTTTTATTGTTGGGAAATTAACCGCCGTTACTCCTGCGGAAGTGATTGTACTTGACATTCACCAACGAAAAAATATCATCTGGAAACAGATGGGCTTCCCAAGGGTTGAAAGTGATGTCGAAACCATCTTTGAGATTATGAAATGGTTGATAGATGAAATTGAACGCCGGAAATACGAGGACGGACACCCGTTGATTGTCTGCCTGGATGAAATTAACGACACCCTATCAGAACTTGAACATTTAGACGTTATCAAACCCCTGCCTGATAAGACAAAACGCAGAAATACCTTTATCTATGCCATCCGCAAACTTTCCAACGCACGGAAGTTTGACATCTGTTTGTTAGGGTTCATGCAGAGCCACAATACCGAAGCCATAGGCATTGATGGGAAGTTTAGGAATAACTTTCTATTGGTGCTTTGTGGAGCATCAGCCAGAGATGAAATTGGAAATAAATGGAAGCACGATGACTCCCGTTTTCTGCACATTAAGAACACAGCTTATCCGGTTGTTATTTCAGGATCAAACCCTCTTCAGATAGCGGAACATCCCACCCATAAGCATCATACCCAGTACCGCAAAAAAGGCAATGCACCCGCTAATTTGATTCAGCCTAGATTCCTTGATAAATCATCAATTCCGGTCTTTGAATCAGTGGAACAATCAGAAGACTTTGAGGAGGATGATCACCCCCGTCAACCTTCAAAACCTGAACCACAGTTCCCCCGATTTAATTTTGAGAAAGCACCAGAACAACCCCGGGAAAATCACATTATTAACGGCGTTGAATTCTTGCCTGAAATGCTTGAAATTTTAGAATTAGCTAAACATAATGGTGAGCTTTCAATCAGACAAGCTTATAAGTCGGGGGCAGGTCAAAGGCTTAAATTATCATCTGAATCTACCTTTTTAGTGTTCGAGAAATTTGTTGAGGCGAGATTAGGCAAAATTGAAAATCGACAAATTGGGGGAGCAGTTCAGGTCATATTCATCCCGTCTTAGCCTGGAGGGGGTGGATGGCTAGGATGGCTAGGATGACTAGGATATCCAGGCAATCCACCCCCTCTACCCCCTCCAATTTTTTATCATCCATGCCATCCATCCTATCCTCCCTATCCACATCATCCCGGCATAAATACTAATATCAATCTCTAAATTATGCAAACAATTAATATTAACCCGACCTCCTCCGAGCTAGACGATAGTAAGCCTCGATTGATATTGTTAAAAGGGATTGTGATCGCTACCATCACCGTTAGCTTGATTGGGGGAATTATTCATGTAGTTAATAGTCGTCAAACTATCACCAAGTTACCTACACCGGAACAACCTAAACCCGATATCAGTAATCAGAAATTAATAACACCTACCCAACCATCGGAACCGCCCAAAGTTGTTGTAAAAAAACCAGAGAAGCCTATTGTTATTGAGGAAGGATCGGAGGCTTGGTTTTGCTTGCAGAATAACGGCGGCTCCGGTTGCCTTGATCGTGATCGGTTTGCACCAAATTATCGGATTGTTTCACCACCTCAACCTCAGAAAACTTATGAAGATTATTTGATTCAATATGGCATCCGACCGGGTGGAGATTGTGGGAGGTATTTTAATGGCCGTCCAAACTGCTAGGACTTAGACAATCCTGACGGGCTAATGCTTTGGGCTTTAAATCCAAGCGTTTCTCAAGTCGTATGTTAAATATTACTGAGATTGATTGATTTTTTAACCATTTAGGCTTAAATTGAAATCACCCACAGGAATGTTTGCGACGCTTCTGCGGGTGATAGTTAGTTATTCAACCAGGGTTTTGTTGAAACCCTTTCATAAACTTATGGATATATTAGCACAATCAGGGTGCGATGCAAGTATTTATTCAACTTTTTCTCCTTATTTTCTCAAGGAACCGCATTTTATTGAATGGCAAGGCTCTGGAGTCCATCAAGATATCATTGGTCTGAACGTTGTTAGTTTAGAAGGATATCAACCCGCCGAGTATTTACTTTATTCCCCACAACTCAAGCGACTCAACACCGGAAGACTCAATAGTTCTACCCTCCACACCTATCAACACTTGGAAGTTGGGGGCTGGTATTGTCAAGGTCTAGGAAACTGGGGCTGTTTCAAACCTGATAAACCCAGACAAATCCCAGACCTGAATACCGGGAAATCCAAGGTCATCAAATATGAACATCCCCCAAAAGTCACCACCAGTATTTTTCAACTTTCGGTATCTTGGCGTATCGGTCTAAAGATTGCCTTGAAACATGGCTATGGCCAGAAATATTCACAACGACTACAACATCATTGGCAACTTCCTTTCAATATTTCCCCGGCGCATTTACTCCAGGGATACGATAGTTTATTAGATTCCTTACTATCCCAAGAAGATATCGGGTTTTGGGACTGGGTACTAGAGAATAATATTCCCATTACGATTTGTGAAGGGGCGAAGAAAGCGGGTGCTTTATTAACTGCTGGTTATGTGGCGATCGCCTTACCGGGAATTAACGGAGGGGTACGAGTTCAGCGAGATAGCAATAGGGTGAAAATCAATAGTTTCCTACTCCCTGAACTAGAACGGTTTGCAACCAATAGCCGACCCATTTATATCTGTTTTGACCATGACCAGAAACGGACTACCCGAATTGCAGTTAATCGAGAAATCCAAAAACTCGGTCAATGTTTGAAATCCTTGAAGTGTCCTGCTTGGGTGATTACTTTACCTGGCCCCGATAAAGGTGTGGATGATTTTATTGTCAATCATGGTGAACATCAATTTGATGAATTATTTGCTCAAGCAACGGATTTAGAGTATTGGATTTATTGTAAAGAATATTCTATTACTTATCCTGTAACTAAACTTAATAGTCGTTACCTCAAGTTAAACTTTCCTGAACAGGGATTAGTTTGTATTAAGTCAGGAAAAGGAACCGGAAAAACCGAGAATTTAATCCCGTTAATTCAAGAATCAATGGGCATTGGGCGGAAAGTTCTAGTAATTAGCCATCGGATTCAGTTAGGGCGCTCTATTTGTAAGAGATTAGGATTAGTTTGGGTAGAAGACCGCCAGGAACATCAAGAGGATTCTATCTTTGGTTTTGGCTTATGTATTGATAGTTTACATCCCCTAAGTCAAGCTAAGTTTAATCCGTCGGAATGGTCAGATGCGGTCATTATTTTAGATGAAGTCGAACAAATTATCTGGCATTTACTCAATAGTTCAACCTGCATAGAAAAACGAGCTATTTTATGTCGAATGTTTACCGAGTTAATGCAAACAGTTTTGGGTTCTGAGGGATTAATTATTGCTCAAGATGCCGATTTATCGGATTATGGGATTGATTATTTAATCGATTGTGCTGGATTTAAAGTTAATCCTCAAGTTTATCTGAATGAATATAAGCATAATCAACAACGGAAAATTATTGTTTATAATCAATCAAATCCGTCTCATCTGATAACTCAACTCTATGAATCCGTAGGGAAAGCTCCGATTCTCATGGTTTTGGATAGTCAGAAAGTTAAAGGGAAGTTTTCTTGTATTAATTTAGAAAGTCAACTGCAAGCATCTTTTCCTGAGTTGAAGATTTTGCGAATTGATTCAGAAACCGTTGCTGATGAAACCCATGCGGCTTTTGGCTGTATGGAAGATATCAATAATCATATTAAAGATTATGATATTATTATTACTTCTCCCACAATTGGCACAGGAGTTAGCATTGATCTCTACAATCATTTTCAAGCGGTATTTGGGATTTTCCAAGGGGCAATTAATGTTAAAGATGCTTGTCAGTTTTTAGCCCGGGTTCGAGACTTAAATGTTCCTTGTCATGTTTGGGCGGCGAACTATGGTTGTGGTCAAATTGGCAATCGCTGTAGTTATTGGAAACCCTTATTAGCAACTCAAAATAAGGTTTTTAAACGCAATCTTAAAATTCTGCAAGAAATTGATTTAGAGTTATCAATAGATTTTGATGAGCAACTGACTCCCAAACATACTCAGACTTGGGCTAAATTTGCTGCCCGAGTGAATGCAGGTCAATGGAAATTTAGAAATACTTTAGTTAGAGAATTACAAGCGGAAGGGCATTTAATTGAAGTCTCAGAAGTTGAGAAAACCGCTTTAGAATGTGAGCGTTTATTAGGTGAAGTTTTAGACCCTTTAGCTCAAGTTCCCGAGTTCACTGAACAATTAAAAGGAACGGTTCAAAAACTCCATCATTTAGAACAAACTGCCAAAAATCACTTAGAGAAAGCCACGCAAACTCGGAATATTAATCAATACAATTATGCTTTGTTTATTGCTATTCAATCCTTACTTTGTCGGGAAAAATATGAAGAAATGAAAACCAAGCGCCAGAAAACCAAAGAGGATTTAGCCCAGGAGCGTCATTATGAGATTTCTTATCGTTATGGGGTTGAAGTCTCGCCAGAATTGGTGTTGAGGGATATGGCGGGGGATTATCCTAAGCTGCGGTTACATTATTATTTACTGCATCCTGAACTGGTTCATCAANAGCAACTCAAAATAAGGTTTTTAAACGCAATCTTAAAATTCTGCAAGAAATTGATTTAGAGTTATCAATAGATTTTGATGAGCAACTGACTCCCAAACATACTCAGACTTGGGCTAAATTTGCTGCCCGAGTGAATGCAGGTCAATGGAAATTTAGAAATACTTTAGTTAGAGAATTACAAGCGGAAGGGCATTTAATTGAAGTCTCAGAAGTTGAGAAAACCGCTTTAGAATGTGAGCGTTTATTAGGTGAAGTTTTAGACCCTTTAGCTCAAGTTCCCGAGTTCACTGAACAATTAAAAGGAACGGTTCAAAAACTCCATCATTTAGAACAAACTGCCAAAAATCACTTAGAGAAAGNCTGAACATCTGAGCATTTAAACATTTAAGTTCAATAGGGTGGCATTCTGATTTCTTGCTGTAATCCAGTCAGAACAGGTATTAAAATCGTAGGGCTAATATGAAATGGTGTTAGATTCACTTAGCTTTTCCCTGAGACTTTCCCTATAGTTTAGTATTTTCTTCGGGTGCNCGCAAGGCAATTTGAGCATATTGTGATTGATACACCAGCCCGACCCAATCCCGAAGACCTGAAAACGATTGCGGAAGGATGTGATTTACTGGTGCTCCCCACTTCTCCCGATGCTTTAGCAATCCGAGCCACATTACAAATGGTCGATGCTCTGCATAGTCTTCAGAGTAATTATAAAATCCTTTTGACTGTAATTCCCCCCAAGCCTAATCGCAGTGGCTCAGAAGCCCGACTCGCTATTCAAAAAGCCGGACTCCCAATTTTTCAAGGGGGGATTAGACGGTTGGCAGTGTTTCAAAAAGCCGCCTTAGAAGGTATTTCTGTTGGCCAGGTGAATGATCCCTACTCCAAAGCGGCATGGCAATGTTATCAACAAGTTGGACTGGAGATATTACCATGAGCCGTTTTGATAATTTGTTTAATGTCGCCAAGGGAAAAGATGCCACAACACCCCCAGACGATTTATCCGGTGCGGACAAACTCAGCAAAAGCAAAGACCCCAACTATGTCCGAACCACTATTTACCTTCCACGCGAACTGCACCGGAAGCTGAAAACCCAAGCCACAATAGACGGTGAGGAAATGAGTCAAATCATTGAACAACTCGTTGATAATTGGTTGTCTGAACATTCAGATATTTAAACATTTGAATGTCTGAACATTTAAACATTTAAGCTCAATAGGGTGGCATTCTGATTTCTTGCTGTAATCCAGTCAGAACAGGTATTAAACTCGTAGGGCTAATATGAAATGGTGTTAGATTCACTTAGCTTTTCCCTGAGACTTTCCCTATAGTTTAGTATTTTCTTCGGGTGCAAATAGATAGTAATTGAATCAATATTCTGAAATATTTAGGGTACAATTAAGCTCATAATCCCGTCAGGAGTAGGGTTAGAGTGTCAAGAGGTTTCAAATATTTTTAGCAGTTGACCAATTTGGTAAATGCAATTACAATCAAATTAACAAATTACTCATTGATAGATGCTAGACACCTCTTATATTGAAAGAACGACGGGATTTAGTGAAGCTACCATTCAATCAGTCCTTGAATCTTTTATCAAATTTGTCCAATTAGAACTACGGGCAGGCAACGAAGTCAAAATCGTTGATTTTGGAGTCTTTTACCCTAAAGAACTGGGGGAACGACAAGCTCGCAATCCTAGAACCGGAGAACAAATTATCGCTAAAGCTAGGACTAAACCTAGAGTCCGGTTCTTCGACTCCTTCGAGAAAGCTATTCAGAATCCCAAATCTGTTACCTTAACTCTCCCGACTTCCCCGATTCCCCCGATTCCCCCGACTATTCCAACTGCTTTACCGCCTCCAGTACCAGTAGCAGTAGCAGTATCAAGGATTTGGCACATTGTTAAGGATGGGGCTGCTCTCCCAATTCCTGAATCCCAATTGAGGGGGAAAGGCAAAGGTAAAATCACTCCCGATACCCTAATCTGGACTGAAGGACAAGACGGTTGGAAATCTGCCTCTGAAGTTCTACCCCAACTTTTTGCTTAATGCTTGATTAATCCCATAAAAAGAAGACTACGGATTCGCTGATCCATAGTCTTTTTTAGTAGTCTTTTTTTAGTGCCAAACTGCCAAAACTTAGAGGGAGAACTTGAAAGATTAGGTTTGAGTTAATAGAGCCTGAGCATAAACAGTTTCACCATCGGAACTCAGTCCGGTAATGAATAATCCCGTATAGGGGTCAGGGTCAGTCCCCTCATCTTCGACATAGATAACTCGCGGATTCTCTAACAACTTAAACAAACTATAAAGTTGGACATTATATTCCAGCATTTCTGTTACTCCTTCCAGATTCTCCAAGGGAATACTTCCGGCTGCAATAGCTTCAGCAACACCCTGTACTCCGGTCAAACTTTCAACAATTAATGGAGAAAAAGTTTCGGTCAAATCCATCACTCGGACGGTTCGCTCAGGAGGTTTATATCCCGTTACCCCAACAGCTTTTTTCCGGGCTGTAGCATCCAAACTTAGAACTTTTTTATCATCTAAAACTGATTTGGTTCGCTTGATTGCCAGGGGACTATCTGATTCGGACTCGCCCCAATAGTTGAAGTCTTTGACCGTATTTTTTAGAGTGGAAACTGCTAGTTTTGCTGTGATTTGTGAAACCATTTTAATTCAAAATAACAACTGTACTTCTATCGTACTACAATATCTTTTTTTTGACAATGTTAAAATCTCACAAAGCAATTAGGAAATAAAAAAAGCCCTCAGAATCCTGAAGACTTTTAATTCTACTTTCCTTAATATTATTGGTTCTAGCCCCATTTACCCGCCACAATCTTAATAGTCCCATCATTCTCGGTTTGGGATTCAATTTCAAATCCCTGGGCTAGTAGCTGATAAATTGTGTTTTCCCTTGCGTACATTGGTAATAAAGCCTCCATAAACTTTGTTTTACCCCAAGCATCATTATCGGAAATAAACTCATATTCCCCTTGAGAATTGAGCTTGAATCCTAAATTATAATTATGGTGGGGTCGTCGAATAACAAAGTCTGCTATTATGCTATTGCCATAATAATCTTCAATAACGCTATTGGTTTCGAGAGTTGCTCCTGTTAGAATATCAAGTTGAGATTCAATTAATTTGTTGAGAACTTGTTTAAGGACAAAGCGGTCTTTGATTGAGGTTTTGATAGTTGTTAGATG
>NZ_LR735023.1:67110-71405 GCF_900009265.2 Planktothrix paucivesiculata PCC 9631
GGGGTCGTCGAATAACAAAGTCTGCTATTATGCTATTGCCATAATAATCTTCAATAACGCTATTGGTTTCGAGAGTTGCTCCTGTTAGAATATCAAGTTGAGATTCAATTAATTTGTTGAGAACTTGTTTAAGGACAAAGCGGTCTTTGATTGAGGTTTTGATAGTTGTTAGATGTGACATGATTTACTCCTGAGTTAATGATTTTGGTTTAGATAGAATTGATGTTTGAGAAGCAACATCGTAATTAGAAAAAGAGTTGGAACTAATAAAACTATTAGAATCCTTGCCATAAGTTTTCCTCTTGTTCTGGATTGATTTGATTTTGTTCTTGATATTCGGGTAAAAGTTGTTGAGATTTGACTTCACCAAGGTCTAAATCCTTAGTAATTTCAGTACAACTATTGCCAGAGCCATTGAGAACTTTTTCGGTTATTGTGCCATCGGGATTGATGGTAAATTCAACTTTGTAATATTGCATTACTTTCTCCTTTGATGAAAAGTTTACAGTCCCCTAATTAATTACTTGATTTGATTAAGGGATAAAACTATTTAACGTTCATCTGGCAGTAGCAAAACTTTGTTTTCAAAGTAAAGCTTAATTTCACTCATGGGGAAATCAGTAAATGGAATTTGTTGACTAACTGCTGGTTTAACACCTAAGACTGGTGTATCTTCCCAACAAGTTAAAACTGCTTTCTTAGGTTTCTTAGGCTTAATGAATTCGTGATTATTCCCAACAACTAAAAGCCAAAGTTGAAAATCTCGAAGTCTTGAATTTAATCGAAGTTTATGCTGATAGGAACCGATAGCATCTAATAGCCAATAGCATTCGGCATTTTCAGCTAGAAATTGAATCCCATCAGTATAATTAAATCCGTGAGAATGCTTGTAATAGTTTTCGGTTCCATTGAATTGATTTAATTCCGTTTTCAGTTGTTCTGCTGTTAGCATTTGATTTCCGATAAAACATCAGAATCAAAAAGCGGTAGCTCCCCTAATCAATTACTTAAAATAATGAATTTAATTAAGCAAAATATTCATCTCCTTTAATGGTAGTTTCTTCAGTTTCATGTACAACACCTGTATGAATTTTATGTTGAACAAAGATTATACTTGCACCATCAATTTCATCTTGAGAATATTTATGCCAGCTAGTAATAGGCAACCCACTTACTTCAGCAATAATTAAAATATCTCCATTTTTTAAATTAATAATTGGTCGATTTGGCGGCAGATCGATATTTAAAGAAAAACGAGATTCTAAAATATTAATTATCCTCTTATGAAAAGGATCACAAATAATTATAGAAGCGTTAATCAAAGACTTCAAAATAGAATTAGGGGATTTTGAGTCAATTTCTTTCCGAACAATTACACATTCTTTTGGAAACATTGTTGATGAAATCGCTAATCCGAAATAAATACTCATAGTTTTTGTTGGTAGTTATTGTTAATATTGATAATCCCCTAATTGATCACTTGTTCTGATTAAGGGAGAAAAAAGTTAGTCTGTAGGAAATCCTTCAATTCTCATGTACTCACTAACACAAGAATTACACCAATCAAGGTAATCATCAGTTGCGCCATGACACCAAGGAACAAGTTTGTGGCAACGGTAGCACTCAAAAACCATCCCAGATTCACAGGTTTTACAGTTACAACCTCTGGGCGGTAGCCCAACTATTTCTAGGAGGTTTTGAGATAAGTTGAAAAGCTGTAAGTTAACAAATTGTTTGTTCATATTTAGTTGCTTAATTGTTGTTGAATTTGAACATAAATGTCATCGGGAACAGTCCATAATCCAGGCATTCCTCGTACTAGAATAGGTTCAGAAAGGGTTTTAATATCAATCAATTCCCACGCATAACGTCCAGGTTGCCAAAAGCCCGTTAACCGTTCAATTTGTGTTTGTTCATTAATGAATTTATCGGTCATTAAATGAATTTCCTTCAAGGTGGCAATGGCGATAATTTTCTGCTTATTTTTACTAAGGTTATCTTGAGTAATCTTTGAATCATCAAGAATTTCACTTAATCCCAAAGGATAATCAAAAGGATGAACCGATTGTTTTCCTGCGTGAATTGCCAGTAATCCCCGANTTTTTATTAGAGCCTCTAGTTCTTCAACTTTTTGCTCTAATTCTCTAATCCTTTCCTGAATATCTTGATTTTCTTGCATATCAGCATTCTGTTATTTGTTATCCTGTTATTCCCATAACAAATTCTGTTATCCTTGTTATTTGTTATTCTGTTATTCCCATAACAAATTCTGTTATCCCTGTTATTTGTTATTCTGTTATTCCCATAACAAATTCTGTTATCCCTGTTATTTGTTATTCTGTTATTCCCAAAACACTTTCTGCTATGGGAATAACGTTATTGATTATTTAGCAACTTTTTTCTTACCCGAATTAATAGAAGTAACCGAAGCAGGAATTGGGGGAATGATAGTTTGTTTGAGTTGAGTTCTCAAGCTGTTGATTTCCCCGTCCTGTTCTACTAACTGGAGTTCAGCTTTATTGAGGGCGGCGATCTTCTCCTCAAGTTCAAATTTAAGTTCTTCGATTTGTTCAGATTCAAGGGAATCAACTTCTAGGGCAACCGTAGATTTTTGTTGAGATTGTAAATTAATAATTGTCTCACTGGCTTCTTTAAGTTGCGATCGCAATTGTTCCATTTGAGATTCCAGAACTTCCTTCTCCCCAATTTGAGCTTGAAGTTCTTGAGTTTGAGAATGAAGTCCAGATATTTCTCGTTCACGGGCTTCGAGTTGACCATTGAGTCGAGAAATTTCACCATTACGTTCTCGTTCTTTGGTTTCAAGGTCAGAAACTTCAAGTAAACGTTGTTCAGCTTCAGAAAGTTTAACCGTTAAATCATTACGTTCCTGATAGAGCGAATCCAACTGTTGTCGGAAATTATCACTGTCAGCTAACTGTTGACGGTTTAGGTTCATGTAGGCTTCTTTCAACTCAGCCCGTTGGCGCTCANAATTTTAGTTTAGGTTAGTGGTCAACTCATTAAACATCTGCTGAATATTATTGAAGGAATCAACAATATTCTGGTCTAAAGTTTGACTATTTAATTGTTCATTTTCTAACATCCAATTTAGATGATTTTCCAGTTCTTGAATTAGATGAATTAATTCTTTAGTTGATTTGTTCATAATTCTCCTGATAATCAACTTCTAAAAGCGGTAGCGAATTACTATCTATTTGAGGGGATAAAGAAGCTGATTTAGCCCCACTACGACTAGCCCAATCTTTCAATGCTTCAATCTGATGACTGGCAATTTTAGCTAACGGAACACAATTATCAATCGCATCTAAAATATCCTCAGTTGTAAACTCTCGACTTTCGCTAAACCCAAATTGCATAGCATCATAAATTACTTGCTCAATCTCGGCTCCTGAGAAATCTTTAGAACGATTAGCTAATAACTCTAAGTTGAATTGATTATTAGGACGTAAGCGGTTTAAGTGAACTTTAAAGATTTGTTCCCGTTCTGATTGTGTTGGCAAAGATAGCCAGAACAATTCATCAAGTCTTCCTTTACGGATTAATTCAGCAGGTAAAAGCTCAACATTATTGGCAGTAGCAACAACAAATACGGGAGCGGTTTTTTCAGCTAACCAAGTTAATAATGTGGCAAATACTCGCTTACTGGTTCCTGAATCACCATCGGATTGATTGTTACTAAAACTTTTCTCAATTTCATCTATGAACAAAACAACTGGACTTATAGCTTCAGCTAATTTAATTACCTGCCTGACCCTTGATTCACTTTCACCAACAATCCCACCAAATAACCTTCCAACATCTAATCTCAATAAAGGTAATTTCCACTCAGCAGCAATGGTTTTAGCACTCAAACTTTTCCCTGTACCTTGAATACCTGCAAGTAGCACACCTTTGGGACTAGGCAACCCATAAGCCCGTGCAGCATCGGTAAATGAATGCGATCGCAATTTAACCCAAGCCTTTAAATTTTCCAAACCCCCAACTGACTCAAGCCCAGTCTGTACAGGTATAAATTCAAGAATCCCAGTTTCCCGAATAGTTTGGCGTTTCTCCTCGATGACTACCCCGATGGCACTTTCATCAACTTTCCCAGACCTGGCTAGGCATTTAGCTAATACCCGGGCTATCCGACACCGAGTTAACCCCTGACAGGCTTTAAGAAGTTGTTCAAGACTTTCACCTGATAGTTTTAACTTTTTGCCTACCAGATTATTTACCAATAAAGAAATTTCCTCAATGCTTGGTAAATCAAAATCTACAATTGTTGTTTCTTC
>NZ_LR735023.1:73367-87291 GCF_900009265.2 Planktothrix paucivesiculata PCC 9631
GTAAATGCAAAACTTCTGGTAGACTCAATTACCAAACAGGTAAATAAGAAGCTATACTAAAAAAATAAATACCAATCTGGTAGATATTAGCAAAATAAAGTATATGAAAAAGACATCACCGAATCGTATCCAAAGAACATTAACGATTGATGAGGCCCTTGATTCTCGACTTCGTGAAAAGGCAACCCTTTTAAAAAGACCAATTAGTTATGTCGTTGAGGAAGCAGTAGAGCTTTATTTAAACCTCAAAGAAAAGCTAGACAGATAAATAAATGTTAGCTCAAAACTCCCAAAACTCTAATTGTTTATTTGATTGGATTAATTCAGAAGATTTATTTAAGTGTTCCTGCGGAGTCAAATACTCAATCCCCGGCTTAGATAGTTCCCTTTGTAAATCCTGTGGGTGGGTATGCCACCGCCACGAATTAGTCCGCCAATACTGCGAATACGACCACCTCGAAAAAGGTAAATCCCTCAAATTAGATCCCAATGATTTGACCGAGGCTCAAGCTAAAACAATTTTGTTGAAGTTCACCAAATCTAAGTCCAAATCTACCAAAGGATAAATTATGACCTCAACTTTAGTTTTTCATTCAGCCAACGACAGTCCCATCGGGCAACGGCGGGGGGACGGATATTTCAACGCCACTGCTCTCTGTAAGGCGGCGGGGAAAAAGTGGAGTCACTACTTTGAAAATGAAACCACCAAGGAATATCTTGCGGCCCTCTCCGAGAATCTAGGAATAGAGATTATCGCCCGAAACCCGTTAACCGGAAATCCGGCAATGGCGTTAATTCAAGTGTTTCAGGGTGGAAATAAAGCGAACTTGTCCGTATCTGGAACTTGGGTACATCCTCAAGTCGCAGTCCACCTGGCCATGTGGTTGAGTCCAGAGTTTGCAGTTCAGGTTACTCAATGGGTTGTGCAATGGATGTCGGGAACCGCTCAACCTCAATCCTCAGAACCCGCACAAATTAAAGCATGGACACCGCCAGAATTGTACCCACAAATGACTCAAGCCGAATTTGAAGCCATCCCGATTGATGAGCAATGGATTTATTTGGAAACCCCACAGGAACGAAAGCAGCGACAGCGACAGGAACTACGAGAAATAGGGTATTGGACATCTCGAAAATACGGGTAGGAAACGCTGAAATCTAGTACAGATAAGAAGTTCAAGTTTATTTATTGAGAATAAAATGCCTAAATTGTCAATTGTTCCCGATAGCCCGATGTTAGATGTGGAACCATCGCTCTACTACCAGACTCCGAATTGGGCAGCAATCAAAGCCATCAGAGCTAAATTAACCAGCGCCGATTGGTGTGTGTGGAGCTACCTTCAGATGCTTGACCCTTATGGCGATCGCTTAAAAGAAACACCAAACCCAGAACAAATCGCAGCGACTGTCGGACTATCGGAAAGACAGGTCAGACGCTCAATGCACAAGCTCGAAGAAATGGAGCTTTGGGAATTCAAAATCGTAGATATGAAAAGCCGTAATCTGGCTACCGTCAAGTCTGGACAAAGTTGTCCACAGCAGGACAAAGTTGTCCGCAATAAGACAAAGTTGTCCGAGTCTGGACAAAGTTGTCCGAGCCAGGACAAAGTTGTCCGCAATAAGACAAAGTTGTCCGATTCAACGCCTGAAACCCTTACCCAGAGCGGGTCGGATTTTCCTCATACTCTTAAGACTTATAAAGACTTTTTTAATACTCTCTCAGAACCGGAGCGAGAGAGATTTTTGAATTTTGTCAATCAAAAGACCGAGGGATTTACCAAGCCCATCGCTTCTATTCCCGATTGGTTAGCTTCCACCGATTCCACAGGCAATCCCCGATTTGAGGACTACTACTCTCAATTCAAAAAATCCCCCCATGAAGTCCGCAATCGTGAACTCCAAGAAGCCGAGGCTCTCAGAAGTCAGTTGGCCAAGGAAAAAATCTACTGGGAACAGCACCCGCAGTTTGAGGCTTGGGTACAGGAAATTGCGATCGCCAAATCTCAAACCCCATTTATAGAAGATGTCTGTACATTATTCCTGGCCATTGAACCTGATTCCTTTGAACGTTCGGACTTTTGGGAATGGGTGATTTTGAGTCGCGTTCATATTCCCGCCGCACCCGCACAAGAAAGTGCTNACAACGCCGATTATCCCCAATGTCTGCCGCCGAACTGGCCAATATTGAAAGCTCAATTTCTAAATCCCAATAACTATGGAAGCCCCAGTCTTTGAAAAACTCCCGGCATTAAACTCCCGTGCCACTTCCCCCGAAGAAAAGGAGATTTGGAAACCCCGGTGGAACTGCTTCTGTTGCCATGATTCCGGCTTTATCACCCGTTCTGAACTGGTCATAGCCAACCCTAACCCCAATGACCCTGACCCGCTTTGTAATCGACCCGGCTGTGGGGCTGCATCGGGCTATCGAAATCTAGGATTAGATGATCGGATTCCCCCCGAAGTTTGTCAGCAAATCCATGACTGGGAAGTTCAATCTTGGGCTGAAACCTCTCATCAAAAATGGCTCCAAATTAAGGACAAAATTGATTCCTTATCCCAAGGCTCTAACCGCACCGATAACGATTCCCGTGAGATTGAAATTCGCAAAGAAAATGCTCAAGCCCAATTAGATTTAGCAGTAAAAAATAATAGTTAATTTTAATCTTTATTAATCAGAATTATGTCGGATAGGACTAGGGGCTAATAATCCTGCTAAAGCTCCAATAGCATTCCCCCCAAGGGCAATTAAACTCTCTGGGATTGGTTTATCAATTATTGATAAATAGATTCCCCCAGATAGTGAAATTATGGCAATTAGACAAAGTGTACAAACAACAATTCGATAAGAATAATGCTGCATGGTTAAAATCCTAACCTAATTCTATCTTAAAATAACTATAACATAAGATTATTGACATTATAATACAAATTTGTTAGCATAATTGATATAAAGTTAGCAATCATTTTTTTAGATAAAACAGTAGGTAGAAAGTAAATAATAACCATGAAAAAAAATATACCAGAATCCGAAACTCGATGCTCTGAGCTTGGCGAAGGGTGCGAAACTGAATGCGATTTAATCTCAATCTTTTTATCTACTTGTCCTGGTTTAGCTAGTTATATTTCATACAATTTAACCTATATCTCGGTCAATGAACAAATGGCTGGATATTTTGATAAAACCATAGAGGATTTTTGCAACCAACCCCTGGGCTGGCTAAACAATGGCGATAATCTAAGAGAGGTAATGGGTTTATTCATTCAATCAGATTTAGACTCTGGTAATTGGGAAATTGAATGCAGGACTCCAAAGAAGTTCTTTTTAATATCAGCTAGAAAATACGAATTAGGAATAGCAATATTTGGAATTGATATCACCGAGTCGAAACAACTTCAAGAATCCCTGAGAATCTCAGAAGAACGCAACTTGGCTTTAATTAAAGCTATTCCAGAAGTTTTGCAACATTCGGAAATTAGGAGAAACAACAATGGGTTAGAAAAACTAATAGAAAAATTAGTAAACGAACCTTTATTTTCGGGAACGGGAATCAAGGAATTATCTCAATCTCAAATTGAGAAACTGGTTAGGCTTGAGGTAGAGATTCGTGAGGCAGGAATTAGACTTAAAGAAGTTGAGAAAAACCTCTATATTTCTGACCGCGCAGTTCTTCCTAGGGTTCGGGAACTGGAATTAGCTCAACGAAAAGATGAAAAGCAATGGGAAGATTTAGAATCTGATTTATCGGGGCTTAGGACTTTTGGCAAAATCATTACCGGAACTCCAGGCGGAATCAGGACTTGGATTTTAATTATAAGTTTCCTGATAATTTCTTCAACTTTNAAGATTATTCAACCCCCGATAGTTACTTGGTTTAAGGTTCATAAGGGAGAAAGTTATGTTAAAGTCCTGGTTTCAGATAGTCCAATTTATTTAGGTGAACCTGTTAAACTCCCATCAATAGTAGCTTTACAGGATTAATAATATTATGATGATTTCTGAGGACTNTTGTCGAACAAGTTAGCCAAGGTTCTAGTGTTGCAATCTTCGTCAACCTGGACACATTGAAAAAAGCTGCGACACTGGCTTACTTCTATTTTGGTGAGGCACAATCCTTATGGCGTTAGGGAATCGGGAATCACTTCCCAACGCTACCTCAACGGCCAGCTAGACTGTGAATATTAATAAACCACATAACAATTAACAATTAACAATGTCCTTATAAGAATTTACCTAAATTTACATGAATTTGTTCCAATAAAACCTTATAAAACTGTTTGAAAACTGACCAAAGGTAATTCTAAAAAAGATTGACTTGTATTAATAATTGTAATAAAATAATATCAGGAGGATAGCTTATGAATTTCTTAGATATTCGATTACTTGACAACGAGGATTTAGTCTATATTGCAGCATTAATCCAGCATATAAAAAAGAATCCAAACTCTAAATCTAGTCGGTTTTCAAAGAACCTAATCTTAATAACTATTGGTGCAGTTTCAATAGATTGTTTTGAAGACAGTGGGAAGTTAACTTTTAGTTCTGGTTATGATGATTTACTTGAGGATTTTATCGAGAACTTCATGCAGCTTTATCCACATTATTTTGAAAATAATAATCCCGTCTTTTCTTTAGTAGTTTGTTCGATTATTGATTTAGGGTTGTAGAGAATTATGATANAGCTTTAATTTGATTCTCAAGTTCCTCAATCTCGGAATCTAATTTGTTGAGTTTTTCGCCATTGCGTTTAAGGATAATAATTTCCTCAGACCGAATTAACTCCTCTAATTTTGCCAACTCCGGTGAATCCTTTGAACTCACATATTTTTGTCGAAAACAAATAACAACTTTTGCAATGCTATCCTGATAAATAACATTATTCTTGTTGTTATTCATGTTATCTTGATGAATTTGTAATGCTTCGACAATAGCATCGGATTCAAGTTCAATCAATTGTTCAGAAATAGATTTAATCACAAATTTCTGTTCAACAAACTTTCGGAGTGATTNTTTCATCCCTTCAGAAGCCCAACTATTCAAAGCATTCTTGACAAATTGTTCCGTTAAAGTAGTGAATTTATCTTTACTTTGACGGTGCATCAGAAAGGTTGAAAGTTCAGAAGCCTTTGCATGGAATTGATCTTTCATTTCGCCACCAACCGGAATCCCCCAAATTTCCATAAATTCTTCGTTAAGATAATTGGGTTCAAAAGNTGCGACCTTCGATATAGAATAAAAATATCGCATTATTTTTGAAAAATATTGAGGTTTTTATGGTATTGGTTCCCGTGAAAGTTCATTCAATAGTTGACGGTGACACCATCAAGATAATTCATAGGAAAGGAGTAATTAATTCAAGATGTCGTTGGATTGATTGCCCCGAAAAAGGAACCAAGTGGGGAGAAGAAGCTAAGAAATACTTAGAAGATTTGATATTTTCTAATAAGGAATTGTTTTTTATTGAGGAGTATGGGGCAGATAAATATGGGAGATTATTAGCTGATTGGTTTATTGGTTCAAGAGAGTTGAATATTCAAGTTGAAATGATTCGTCAAGGTTTGGCTTGGGATTTGCTTCCTTTAGTTCGTTACAACTTGCCAAAACGAGGGATTCTACTTTGTTGTGATATCTTAATGGCACAATATGAAGCGTATCAACAAAACCTTGGGATTTGGGGAGATAAAGATTTTGTTTTGCCTGGGGTTCGGAGAATGTTTTAGGGAATAAAAAAAGCCCTACCATAAGGTAAAGCTTAGTTGGTTTAGTTAGTTTAGAATGAAAGCTAAGGATTTATTCACCGAGGATATCAAAGATTGTCAGTTGTTGATAACGTTTGCGTTTCTGAGTTCGATGTTTATTATCGTATCTGAGATGACAAACACAACACCAAGCTCTTAAGTTGTTGCGATCGCAATCCATTGGCGTATGATTCAGGTGGGCGACGGTAAGGGTGAAGCGTTGCGGTTTATCATCGAACTCGATTTGATGCCAAACAGCAATCCGATTCCTAAAGTCTTGCTTACTCTCTCCCTGGCTGCGGCACGGGCGATGGCAGTTCTCACAAATCCAGTTAGCGGCTTCTTTGATTTCCAGTGAGATCGCTTTCCAATTAGGAGGATAATCTTTGGGATTAATGGGCATGGTTACACTTGCACTTGCAGATAAAAAAAAGCCGAGGATTTCTCCCCGACTCTAGTTAATTAGGCTTTAGCAGATTTCAGTTGTTTGTTATTCGTTGCATTCAATTGAGCAACAGGAACTTGATTGAGTTCGGCTTCTGCAATCGAAGCAAAACATTTCGCTTGATTTTCAACCAATCGTTGATCATTACAGACATCCATTGATTGAATCTCTTTTGTCGCTTTCAACGCAGCTAATTCAAGTTCGCCATTGGGTTCCCGATAGCTACTGGCAATGTAGAAATACGGCCCGTGTTTCCCCTCCGTTGGGGTCATTTCAAATCGGAAAATCAAGTTATTGTAGCTTTCACGAATCTTCTCCAAACTATATTTGTTGAAGTTATCCTTCATCCCTTCAGAAGCCCAACTATTCAAAGCATTCTTGACAAATTGTTCCGTTAAAGTAGTGAATTTATCTTTACTTTGACGGTGCATCAGAAAGGTTGAAAGTTCAGAAGCCTTTGCATGGAATTGATCTTTCATTTCGCCACCAACCGGAATCCCCCAAATTTCCATAAATTCTTCGTTAAGATAATTGGGTTCAAAAGTCAGAGTCTTCGTTGAAATTTGAACGATTGCCATTTCAACAAAAGTTCCTTTAGTTAATCCCGCTTTTTCAGCTTTAGAATGGTTTAATCCTTTGGTTTCTCCGGTGACAAAACAACCCCATTCTTTTGAGCAATTTCCACGATAACGACTCGGAGAACTGGGAATCAGAAATCCGTATCCGTCGATTTGGATAATATTCATGGTTTGTTCTAATTTTGTAAGTGGTTTTAGTTTCAGTTTGATTGATTTTTTACTTAGGAAATCAACCAAAAACCCAAGGCGGTAGCTAGATTATATTGAAATTATAACCTAACATTTATCGTTTGAAGCTGATATTTAATCCAGGTTCTTTATAGGCAAGATTCTGAATTAATTGCTGATATTCCGACTTTAAACTTTCAATCCGTTTGGAACTCAAGAGCTTTTCTTTGCGAACTTCAAGCGCTTTAATTTGATTCTCAAGTTCCTCAATCTCAGAATCTAATTTGTTGAGTTTTTCGCCATTGCGTTTAAGGATAATAATTTCCTCAGACCGAATCAATTCCTCTAATTTTGCCAGTTCAGGACTATCTTTTGAACTCACATATTTTTGTCGAAAACAAATAACAACTTTTGCAATGCTATCTTGATAAATAACATTATTCTTGTTGTTATTCATGTTATCTTGATGAATTTGTAATGCTTCGGCAATAGCATCGGATTCAAGTTCAATCAATTGTTCAGAAATAGATTTAATCACAAATTTCTGTTCAACAAACTTTCGGAGTGATTGATTAGGTTCGATAGAAAGTTCATAATTAACTTCAGAATCAATTTCAGAATCAACTTCAAGTTCAGAAATAAATTGAGATTTGTTAGGAATCATTGGTTTAAGTTTGGTTGAGGTTTAGTTGAAAAAAATACCAAGATCCTATAGACAAAAGAATAGAATCCTGGTAATATTAGAATTGATGGTTTACTTACAGCCTGATAGTCTGAGTTTGTTGTTAGGAAAGAATAGCAAACTCATTTTTGTTTTCAGGATTTTCAGCGTGTTCAATACCTTCAGAATCTTGAGAATAATCATCAAGGAAGGAGTTAATTGATTCTTTAAAAGCCTTAGATTCAATTTGTCGAATCCACCAATCAGGTTCGTTGTTGATAGATTCAGAGATACGGTTGAGCCACTTAGTTAGGGCTTGTTTGACTAAATGTTGGGGAATGCGATCGCAATCAAAAACCCCATCAGATTGAAGTCGTTCAATAATCAAATCAACATCAAGATTCAGTTTAGTTTCCATTATTTTGCGAGGATTAAAGTTCATTAAATCTAAGCGGTAGCTAGTCTTTGATTAGAACTAGAACTCAAGACAATTAGATTTCCAGTTGGAGAAACCAGGTAGCTATCGGGTTCAAAAACATGACGAACATCGGTAATTCGTAAATGTTGAAGTTCAAGAAGCCCCTGAGAATAAAATCGCCAAAATCCTTCATTGTAGAGATATTGGCAAAGATAAAAGCCATAGTTTGGGTGAATATTCTGAGGAGCTAACATTCCAAAACAACCCTTTTTGTATTCACGAATTGGTTTACCTAACATATCCCGATTATGCTTTGCAATTAACCAGAAATCTGCACCTTCAAAAGCACTGTGAATTGTCCATTGATACGCATGACGTTGATACATTATTTTGATTCCAAATAACATCAACGTCATTAAGCGGTAGCTAGTTTCAATCAAAAGCTAGTTTCAATCAAATAAATTCAATTGTTTTAAGGGTTCTTCATAGCTAATTTCAAAAGTATTGGGATTGAAAATAATCAAAGGTAGTTTAGTTTTTCGTGCCATTGAAATAGTTAGAAAAGTTCCCCCAGTTGTTCGTCCATCCCAGACGGCTAAACCTAGACTGGAATTATTAACAAGATATTGGTCACGAGCTTGCATAACGCCTGGTTGATATTGGGGATATAAAACCTTGACTTCAGAAGCTTTACTCAAGATTTGGTGATAATCCTCCCGCTGTCTGAGAGACCATTTTGAATCCTGGTCAGGACAGGGTAAGATCGCTTTCCAGGTTAGATTCCGTTCAGCCCAAATAATAGCGGCGATAGCATCAGTTCCTAATGCCATTCCAGTTAGAAAAGTTGTGATTCCTCGGTTAATAGCAAGATCAGTTAATTGATTAACCCCTTGATGAAGGTTGGGGTAATAGAAGGGATAATTAAATAGTCGATGTCCAGTAATAAATGCAGTATTCATTAGGTTATTCATTAAGAAACAGCAACGAAGTTAAGCGGTAGCAAATAGTTATTAATTATGTTATAATGATTGAATACAAGGAGGTCTATTCGGGACTGGTAATCATTGAATAGTCATTAAAAAAAACCCTAACTAGATTAAATCTAACTAGAGTTTTATTGAAGCTAAATTAAACTTTGATAACCTTTAGATTCATTTAATTTCCAAAACACAAGACTAAATCTTTCTGGGGTAATAATTTCCTTAATGCTGTGAAGAACCTTACAATTAAACTCGGTAATGTCACCATCCTGAAGAAGATAATCTTTTTGTTCAGGTTCACCATAAGTAAAGATTGCTTCACCGAGATTAACACTAATTGCTTTAGGATTTGCATAGGTATGATCACGATGGGGGGAAATTCTGCCATCACTGATTTTGCCATCAGCTAGAGAACCTCCAAAAGTTAATAAACCAATATCACAACCCGGATAAACTCGTTGACTAAAGTTATAGATTCTGTCATCAAAATAACCTTTGCTGAGTTGTCCGTTTCTGAAATCAACCTCATGGAAAAGCCAGAGTCGATATCGACCTTTCGCATAGTTACTAGGGTCTGGGATTAATTGAGATTTAAGACTTCGACACCAATCTCGCAATCCTTCTGGATTCTCAACAGTAGTTAACTTTCGGAGTTCTGTAGAGAATTTTAGCTTGGTTTTATTCATGGTTAAACTCCTAAAAATTTCATAACCTATTAGCGTTAGCTTCCTGATTAGTTGAGCTTCAATAAAAAAAACCCTAGCATTTGCTAAGGTTATCAATTTATTTCTTGCAATCTTTACCTTTACGGATATCAATATTGGTTTCATATCCTAGATTATCAACATTCTTTAGAGTTTGAAACAAACACATTGTATTGCGATTGGTAATGGGTTCATTTTCTGTTCTTGTAGTGAAAGTTAATCTTCCTAATTGACCGCCATTTGTGTTCCCAGAGAAAGATATTTTGTAGAAATCATTGCCTTTGCCAGAAACACTATTAGCTTTATTAGAAAATGTTGAATTAGGAATATCTAAAGTGACTCCAGAAGGTAAAGATTTGATGGATTTATTATTACAATTTCCATCGGTTGTTGAGGTGATTTTTCCTTCAAGAATACAAACTGTTTTGATACCAGAATCAGAGATTGCATCGTATCGAGATTGAGTTGTATAGGCTTTAACTTGATGAATGGTTGCGACTAATCTACTTGTTTTGAGATAATTTAGAAACATTGGTAAACCGATTGAAGCTAAGATACCAATAATGACGATGACAACTAAAAGTTCAGTCAGAGATTTGCCGGATTCAGAAGATTTCATGATAATTACAAATAAACAACTGCCACTTCCCCGCGATAGCGTCTTACTCCTAAATCTCTTTAATCTAAAGTCAATAAAAGTCAAATATAAAAGCCCCAGATTTCTCTAGGACTCTATTAATTAAAATTCATCGTAAGCAATTTCAGTTTGAGATTTTGATTGAGGATTATAATTAGGTTCGGATTTAGATTCAGACTCTAATTCATCCCAAAGATAATCATAAGGAGATGGTGAATTATCAGGACAGAAACAGGGTTTGCCGCTACAGTCGAGCCATTGACCATTTAATTCAGACATAATATTTAAGAAGAAACAACACCTCTCTTGAGCGGTAGCTTCTTCTTAAATAAACTAATTAATCAGAATAAACTAATTAATCAGAATAACTCGACAACGTTTACCAAGTTGTTGAATATTTCGTTTAGTTCCTGGTGATTTACCATCCCAAATAGCTAAACCAAAATCAGCAGAACTAATCATTAATTTATCTCTAAGGCTATAACTTCCTTGGACTTTAACGGTTCCCCAATTACCAACATTATTTCTGAGGGTACTAAAGGCAAACCAAACTTGAACATTATCGTAATTCACTGAATCAAGATAAGTTTGAACTAATAAATCAACACCAGGAGCATCACCAATTAGAATCTCGTAATTAAGCTCAATAATTTTGTTGATTCTAGTTAGGGATTCATGATTTAGAATTGTGATTGAACGTGAACCTGAAATTGCTACAGTGATTTTCATTGGTTTAATTGATAAGTTAAATAGAGAAAACCCCCAACTAAATTGAATCTAATTAGGGGTTTATTTAGAAACTTAGGATTCGATGATACCGAAACTGGCTAGAAGCTCACGAAATTGTAGATAATCGAGTTCTTCCTGTTTGTTCATCAGGAAAGCTAGAAAGTTAGCCGCCTTAACAACAACTTCAGCATGGGGACGATAAGCCTCAGATTCAATTAGCAAGATAGGTGTAACGATACCCATACAAGGAATAGAAACCTTATTGTTGTTATCAATCCCTGCTCTTGTTAGATTCTGAATTGGATCACTAAAACTGGATTGGTCTTTCTTCCAAAAACAACGCTTGAAGTCAGCCCAGATATGTTGCCGTAAAGATTGGGAATCACCACGCCATTTCAGGGTAGTTGCAATAAGGTTTTTGGGCTTACGATTAGCACCGAAGTAAACTGGATTGTAGTAAATCTCAGAATCATAACCATCGTTATTATAAACTTTGAGGCTTTCGGGATTAAAAACTTCAATTTTGATGGTAATAATTTGTTTAATTGTAGTAGCCATTGATTTACTCCAAGAAACTTCATAAACTATTTGCGATAGCTCCCCCCAGCAAAGCCCCAATAAAAAAAGCCTTAATCCCACAAGGAGACTAAGACTTTAGTTGGAGTTTAGAAATTAGAAAGGTTTAGGTTCGTATTCAGAATCAGATTCTTGATATTTTGATTTCAGTTGACTGACTTTTGATTCAGTTGATTCAGTTGATTCAGTTGATTCGCGTTTGGATTGGTAATTGGCTTGTTGTTTCCGATAATCAGATCGGATTGCCAGAAGTTCTTCTTCGGAGTAACCCATTTCCTCTATGAATTTTTGGATTTTAGCTAAATCCATTTTGTGAATTTCATGCTTAACCCAATTGGCTTTAAAGATTTCATATAGTTCTAAACCTTTAACTTGTTTACCTTCAATTTTCAAGCCTTTATTGGTACTCTTATAATGTTGCCAAGCAAGGATTCGGAAGCAATCAACGAGGGTTGAGGTTGTCTTTTGGGCTTTAGTTTGAATAACGATAGACATTGTATTAAGAAAAAGAAACAACGCCTATCTTTAGCGATAGCTACCCAAACCGTTATTTACATACTCAATATCCCAAATTGAATAAAGGAGAATTAAATTAACTTTACCTTTTCGGGTTCTCCCTAAATATCTGCCTGGAAACCTAACCCAAATCCCATTATCAGCAATGGCAAAGATTATCCCAAATTTCCCAATTAGATTAGGATATTCTCCATCAGAATCTAAGCCAGTTATCTTGATTTTCTGATTTCGTTTGAGCTTTGGGAATAAAGGTAATTCTAATTGAATAGAGCCTTTAATTGTTGAACTTTTCATAGTTTACGGGTAGGAAAAACAAATCAACAACATTAGGATGATTAGGATGCTGCTGGTTTATTGAATTTAAGGATTAAATCTTTCGTAAAGAATGCGAGTTGCAGATTGAATTAATTCATCGCTTCTTTCAAGGAATTCTGCATGAGGAACTTTGGCGATTCTGAAAGTACGAATCATTGCCCACCGCTCATCAGAATCAATCTCAGGGCCGCATTCACCGCAGCTTTCGATAATCTCAACTGAAACATTTTTTGCCCATATCGTAAATGCAATATGGTATCGGTTAAAATCATCGTTGTCTGGCATTATAAACTTAGAGAATCGAATATAAGGTATCTGTTTCCCTTCTGGTGATTCCCAAGTATCGTTTTCTTCCTGCCATTCTTTACTTATGAGTTTAATCACCTTGTTTCTTATACTGTCCATCAACTTTCCTCACTACAACTTCATTTTTACCCTTAACTTCAATAACAATTTATCAATAACGCTATTTAAGGAATAACGCTATTGATTTTGTTATTTGTTATTTAAGTTCATTAAATAAGTTCAACAAACTATCAACAGATAATTCTTTTACTTTAAACTCAAGAGGAAAATGTTGATTACGTTTGGAATCACGCAACTCCTGAATGTGACCGCCATAGAATTGAATCTGTTCATAGAGAGAGGATTGTTCAGTTACCGTTGAGCCAACGTAAGTAATAAAACTGGTGAATCCCGAATCAGCATCAGGAGTTTCTGACCATTGGTATTGATTGTTTTTGGTTCCACAAATGGTAATGCGATCGCAAAGTTCAACAACAACGTAATTTCCGTGGGGTGAAGATTTAATTACTTTACCTTTAATTCCTGCAAAAGTGATGATAGAATTAGAAGTGTGCATGATAATTATTCCAAAACAACTAAAACTTAAAAGCGGTAGCTAGAGCATTAAAATTTCTAATTACCGCTTAATTGAATTAGATTTGAGCTAAGATTTCTCCAATTTTGTTGTAATCATCATCCCTTTCAGTTAGATAATTACCGTATCCTGCACCTGCATAGTAATAAATTCCATTGTCGGGTAGGAAGATAGTGCATTTGTGACCATACAAAGGAAATAAATCTTTTAAATGGGGTTGAATATTTTCTCGTTCCCATTTGAGCTTTGCATTCAGTCGCTCAAAAACGCTACCTTTGGATTTATCGGGTTCAGGTTTAGGAGCTTTAGAACCGAATTTAGGTGGAATTCTAATCATTGATTTAGCTAAGAGAAACTTCATTAAATTCAAGCGGTAGCCAAGTCATTAACTTAATTACCGCTTAAAGTATTATTTATTTAGATTCAGATTGGAATTTAGATTGAAATTCAGCTTGAAGCTCAAATAAACTCGCGTGTTCAAGGTTGAATTGTTTACGGTACTGGCGAACAATTTCCATCTCAATAGAACGTAAATCTAAATCATTAGGTTCAGTAAAGAGATTGAAACAGTCAAGGGGTCG
>NZ_LR735024.1 GCF_900009265.2 Planktothrix paucivesiculata PCC 9631
GCAAATTTGGGGATGTAACCCTAGATGTAGGGGTAATTCATGAATTACCCCTACTATTGATAGCGGTGATGCGTAATTCCTGAGTATTGTAAAATAGGATGGGCGAGAAAACCCCGCCCCTACGGTGTAAAATTTAAGCGGTTTGGGGTTCTAGGATTTGGTTTTCCTGACGTAAATAGGATTGAATAAAAGCATCCAGTTTGCCATCCATCACATCCTGAATTGCCGTGGTTTCTTCATTAGTGCGTAAATCCTTCACCATTTGATAGGGATGAAATACATAGTTTCTAATTTGATTTCCCCAAGCCGCTTCCACTAAATCCCCGCGAATTTCTGCCACCGCTTTTGCCCGTTGTTCTTGAGCAATAATTAATAGCTTTGCCTTCAACAAAGCTAGGGCTTTTTCCTTATTTTGTAACTGAGATCGTTCTTGGGTACAACGCACAGCAATTCCCGTGGGTAGATGAACAATTCGCACGGCGGTTTCCACTTTGTTAACGTTTTGTCCCCCTTTTCCCCCCGACCGAGTGGTGGTAATTTCTAGGTCTTTATCAGGAATATCCAACTCAATAGAATTATCCAAAATTGGCATAATTTCCACCCCAGCAAAACTGGTTTGTCGCTTATCGTTGGCATTAAAAGGGGAAATTCTAACTAAACGGTGAGTGCCTTTTTCGCCTTTTAAATACCCGTAGGCATAACGGCCATCAATTTCCAAAGAAACCGATTTAATTCCGGCTTCATCTCCTTCAGAAATTTCGGTTAAATGTACTTTATATCCTTGAGCTTCCCCCCAACGGGTATACATTCGCAGCAACATTTCCGCCCAGTCTTGGGCATCGGTGCCCCCAGCCCCGGCATTAATGGTTAAAATAGCACCATGTTGATCGTAAATCCCCGATAGCAGTTGTTGCAATTCCCATTGATCAAATTCTCGATTGAGTCGGGAAACCGTGGTGGTAGCTTCTTCTAGCAGGGAGTCATCGGTTTCTAACTCCAAAAGTTCTAAAATAGCTTTTGTATCCTCAATAGCTTGTCGCCAATGTTCCTGCTGCTGCACAATTGATTTAAGATCATTCAACTGTTGAAGGGTTTGTTGTGCAGTTTTTTGTTCATCCCAAAAGTCGGGTTGGGCTGCAACTTGCTCTAAATCTTGAATTTTAGCTTGAAGTGCAGGCAGGTCAAAGATAGTCCTGGGTTTTACCCAGGCGCTCAGACAACAGTTCGATTTCTCGTTTAATTTCTAAAACATCCATTGCGATCGCTAACCGTTTTTCAACACGAAAAGGTACACTTTTAATTTTAGCGGAAATTGGGGAACAGTCAACAGTTAACACCGAAACTATGTCACGTCAAATTTTTACTGGGGACAGTCCTTTGCGCCAAATGCGACCCGTTGATCGTTGGGTGGATTTATTATGGGTTTTGGGTTTATTAGTGGCGGCGTTAACCCTCTATGGACTGCATTTAGGGGGAGTCCCCCTGCGAGACTGGGATGAGGGCTTGGCGGCTCAAGTGGCGCGGGAAATTGGGCGGGGACAACAAACTTGGCTCCATCCGACTTTACATGGAATTCCCTATTTGAATAAGCCTCCTTTGGTGCATTGGTTAATGGCTTTTGCTTATCAAATTGGCGGGGTAAATGAATGGATGGCGCGGCTTCCTTCGGCATTATTAACGGCGGTTTCTGTTCCTATTTTATATGGGATTGGTTTAGAATTATTTCGCCATCGTACATCGGCTATTTTTTCGGCTTTAGTTTATCTAACTTTAATGCCTGTTATCCGTCAAGGACGGTTAGCGATGTTAGATGGAACAGTGATATTTTTATGGTTAGTTTTGGTTTGGTGTGTATTGCGTTCTCGACGGGATTTAAGATTTGCTTTAGGGTCGGGAATTGCCTTTGGATTATTATGTTTAACTAAGGGAATTTTCTTAGGATTATTATTAGGGGCGATCGCTTTTTTCTTCCTATTATGGGATACGCCGCGTTTATTAACCAGTCCCTATTTATGGTTGGGTCTAGGGTTTGGTTTAGTGCCTGTAGGTTTCTGGTATGGGGCACAATGGATTTATTATGGACAGGGATTTATTCAGGGAAATTTAGTCGATCAGTCTTTACAACGTATTCTAAAACCGGTTGAGAACCACTCCGGGCCGATTTGGTATTATGTATTAGAACTTTTAAAATATGGCTGGCCTTGGCTATTATTTTTGCCCCAGGGATTAAGATTAGCTTGGCAAAATCGGAATTTAAGTTGGGCTAAATTAATTATAGTTTGGTCTGGAATTTATTTTGCTGCAATTTCCTTGATGAATACTAAATTACCCTGGTATATTTTACCAATTTATCCAGTTTTTGCCTTAGCGGTGGGGCGATATTTGGCGGAGGTTTGGAAAGAAGGCGATCGGGATATTGGGTTATGGAAATTGGGAAAAGTGGGGCGAGGAAAGTATGAACATTTTGTTAAACCTACGCCGGATCAACTTCTGCCATTTTTTATTTTATTGGCGATGATTTCCGCCCTGGGATATTGTTATTTTGGCGGGATGCTTTCTTGGGTTAATAGTAACTTTATCGCCCAAAGAGATTTACAATTTACCATGGGAGCGTTAATGTTAACAATGTCTTTTGTGGCGGTTTTAATTAGCCAAAAAGATCGACAATTTTTACTGGTTTTATTTTGGGGAACTTATGTATCTTTATTGTTATTTTTTACTTCTAATTATTGGGTTTGGGAGTTAAATGAAGATTTTGCCGTTAAACCCGTGGCGACAATTGTGCGGGAGGGAACACCCCCCGGAGAAGAAATTTATATGGGTCATCCGTCTGGGCGTCCTTCGTTAAATTTTTATAGCGATCGCCATATTCATGCTGTTGATGATGCGACCCTGAAAGATAAATGGCAAACCCTAGATCAACCCTATTTATTATTAAAAGAAAATACCTTGAAAAAATTAGAGTTAGACAATGTTAAAAAAATTGATCAAACTCCAGATTGGATATTAATAACTAAGAAACCTTCATCATTAAAAACGTAGTGCGAGCGTCCTCCATCCCTCTTGACTTGCTATAGGTTTCTAATATTAAGCCAAACCTTGGGAAAGAAAACCCGCCCAATAGTAGGGACTAGCATAGGGATATTTTACCTCAGAACTATTTTTAGGGTGATCTACTTTTGTTTCTAAGCGCTCTGAAGAATTTTCGGAGGTTAACTTATTTAATCCTTCCAGACTTTGACAACTTCTTAAATCAAATTGTGCTAATCTTAACGCTTCTGGGCGGGTTTTTCCTTGTTCGAGATACTGATAATATAAAATAGTAAATACCGATGTGGCTTTATCACTAACCGCCCACAACGTACTCACAACATTTCGCGCCCCTGCTGATAGGAAACCTGCGGCTAAGGATAGGGGTTCATCGGTAATAGGAGTTAAAGTTAAATTAGTTTCGCAACAGGATAAAAATAAATCCGATAACTCTGGAAACCGTAAGGTAAAAATTGTGACTAAATTTAGTCCGCCATCAGCTAAAAACAATTGCGAATTTTCAGGATTATTTAAGTCTGCCTTAGCATGATGACTTGAATGTAACCGTTGCACTTTTTTCGCTAATTTGATATAATTATCTTGGGTAGCTTCTTGCCTTTTAATATAATATTCTTTAGGAACTTGATAGCGTTTAGCTAAACGATAACATTCAACTTCAGCACCCGTTAAGTCCCCTGTTGCATTGGCGACAATTCCCAATTGATGGGGTTTAGAAACCAGCTTGCGATCGCTACAATATTTTAATATTTGACAACTGGGAACCACTCTTAACCGAAAGCGATCGCTTAAATATTCCGGTAATTCTGTATGATTATCTGATACAGTCGGACTGGAATCATCTGTATCATTCCAAGCCATTTGACGAGTTTTTGCGGTTTGGGTTTCGCCACTGGGAATAATAGGATTGAGATTCAACGGTAAAGCCGCAAAAGGCATTTGATGGAGATACAAATGGGGAATAATAATTAATTCTTCTATTCCCTGTAAATAGTTATCAATTAATTGATTAATTTGCAATCTTTGAGCAAGTTCACTAAGAAAATTACCCATATTTTGCCGCCATTGATTCTTGTTTTCAACATAAGGTTTTAACCAATTTTGCAAGATCCAATTTTGCAGGGTTTTGTATCCTTGACCGTCGCAGGTGTGGAGGGTTAGAGAGTATGACCTCTCCCCCGACCCCTCTCCTGCGAGGCGAGGGGAGTCAAATTGTTCCCCCATTCCCTCGCAGGGAAGGGGAGTTAGGGGGGTTAGGTCACTCCGCCGCAACACAAACGCAAACGTTTGATCATTGGTACTATAAAAACTAACAATAGCGGTGACATCATCCTGAATTAACTGCTGAATTTCTGCTAACTGAATCACATCGACTTCTATTTGACCTGCTAATACCGGATCATGACTGCGAATTTCTCGCCAAAGCTGCTTTCTTTCGGTTTCTAATTGTTCAATTTCTGCTAAAGTTTCTGGGGAGAGTTGACCAGTTTTTGAGGGATTTTCTGGCGTATTCGCTGGGGGTGTTTGCTCTAACTGATTCATCTTTTGTTTCAAACTATTATATTCCTTCACCAATTCCGGGGGAACTTCCGCATTGGGATAGAGATCCTTACTCGCAAATAAATCCGCTAATTGCCGACACCGCGATCGCTCTGCGGTCAATAATGCCTGTTGATAATTCCCCAAATTAATATAACATTTAATCGCATTTGCATAAACCCCAATGGCTGCGGCTAAAATTTCTTGACGCTGTTGATCGGTTTGCGCCCGACTACGACTATTTTCTACTGCTTTCATCGCCCATTCATAGCCCTCCACTCCCCATTCCCAGTTCCCGATTGTAAACGCTAAATTCCCGAAATTGCGTCCTGTTGTTAAACAGTTTAGAGGTAATGTTTTGGGTTGAAAAACTATTAATGCTTGTCGATAACAATCAACTGCATCCTGATAAAGGATTTTCTGTTCTTCTCCCTCAACTTCAGAGCCAAGTTGAAAATAGGCAGCCCCCAGATTATTATTTGTCGTTGCGATCGCTTGGGGGTATGTCTGTTGTTTCTGAACTATTAAAGCCTGTTGATAAAAAGCGATGGCTGCTTTTAAATTCTCCTCTGTATTTTCTATTGCTGCTAGCTCACGGTAGACATTCCCCAGGTTATTATTAATCAATGCCCATTTTGAAGGTAATGTTTGTTGCTGACCAACAATTAAAGCATTTTCATAACAAGCAATCGCAGCTTTTAAATTCTCCTCTGTATTTTCTATTTTTGCTAGGGCTGCATAGATATTCCCCAGATTATTATTAGTCATTGCCCATTCTTCGGGTAATGTCTTTTGCTGATAAACTATTAAAGCATTTTCATAACAAGCAATCGCAGCTTTTAAATTCTCCTCTGCATTTTCTATTTCTGCTAGCTTTAAATAGACAAGCCCCAGATGATTATTAGTCATTGCCCATTCTTGGGGTAATGTCTGTTGTTGATAAACTATTAAAGCATTTTTATAACAAGTGATCGCAGTGTTTAAGTTGTCCTGGGTATTTTCTATTGCTGCTAGATTTAAATAGGCATCTCCCAGACGATGATTAGTCATTGCCCAATCTTGGGGTAATGTCTGTTGTTGATAAACTATTAAAGCATTTTTATAACAAGCGATAGCAGCTTTTAAATTCTCCTCTGTATTTTCTATTTCTGCTAGGTCAGAATAAGCATTCCCCAGATGATGATTAGTCATTGCCCAATCTTGGGGTAATGTCTGTTGTTGATGAACTATTAAAGCATTTTCGTAACAAGCGATAGCAGCTTTTAAATTCTCCTCTGTATTTTCTATTTCTGCTAGGTCAGAATAAGCGTTCCCCAGATGATGATTAGTCATTGCCCAATCTTGGAGTAATGTTTGTTGTTGATAAACTATTAAAGCATTTTCATAACAAGTGATCGCAGCTTTTAAATTCTCCTCTGTATTTTCTATTTCTGCTAGTTCTGCTAGGCAAGAATAGAGAACCCCCAGACGCTCATTAATCCTTGCCCAATCTTGGAGTAATGTTTGTTGTTGATAAACTATTAAAGCATTTTCATAACAAGCGATCGCAGCTTTTGAATTCTTCTCTGTATTTTCTATTGCTGCTAGGCGAGAATAGGCACCCCCCAGATTATTATTAGTCATTGCCCATTGTTGGGGTAATGTCTGTTGTTGATGAACTATTAAAGCCTGTTGAAAACAAGCGATCGCAGCTTTTGAATTCTCCTCTGTATCTTCTATTTCTGCTAGCTTTAAATAGGCACCCCCCAGATTATTATGAGTCATTGCCCATTGTTGGGGAAAGGTCTGTTGTTGATAAACTTTTAAAGACTGTTGATAACAAACGATCGTAGCTTTTAAATTCTCCTCTGTATTTTCTATTTCTGCTAGCTTTATATACGCATTTCCCAGACCATGATTAGTCATTGCCCAATCTTGGGGTAATGTTTGTTGTTGATAAACTATTAAAGCCTTTTCATAACAAGTGATCGCAGCTTTTAAGTTCTCCTGGGTATTTTCTATTGCTGCTAGCTTACGGTAGACAAGCCCCAGATTATTATGAGTCATTGCCCAATCTTGGGGGAATGAAACAGTTAAAGCATTTTCATAACAAGCGATCGCAACTTTTAAATTATCCTCTGTATTTTCTATTTCTGCTAGGCGACAATAGGCAGTCCCCAGATTATTATTAGTCCTTGCCCAATCTAGGATGTTTGTCTGTTGTTGTTGATAAACTTTTAAAGCCGTTTTATAAGAAGCGATCGCAATTTTTAAATTATCCTCTGTATTTTCTATTTCTGCTAGATTTAAATAGGCAGTGCCCAAATTATCCAGATTATTATTTGCTCGCGACCCCAGTTTGGTAGGGGATGGAGAGGAAAAAGATAAAAAAGTTATTAATTTTTTGATTGGCTTTAACAACCACTGCTGAATTAAATTAAGGTAAGCACCGAAGTATTTTTTCATGGGATGTTCCTCTGGGTTAATAATATTGTAGCGTGTGTTAGGGGAATTAGAAACCGGGTTTCTAGTCAGATATGGAATAGGAAATCAAGTTTTGTGAAAGAAACCGGGTTTCTGTAGTTCTAATTAGGGTTGAGGTTTCACCACCTGAAAAGATTGATAAAAAACTTGCCAATTTTGTTGTTGTTGTAACTGTTGCCATAACTGATTTAAGCTATCATCCTCTAAAATAGGAAATTGTTGTTTATGGTTACAAGTTAACCTCTCAATTTCAATCGGTTTTTCTGAAACAATTCCTAAATATTCCTCAACTCCTTCTCCCTTAAATTCAATAAAGCGATTTTTTTGAGTTGCTATTGAACCCATTTGTGGTAATAAAATCGGAGGTTGATCAATTTTATTATCGGGTGCAAAAGCTAAGGAGGGACAAACCAAAAACCGAGTATTTGTGTTTAATTCTCGATTTAATAATAATAAATAACAATCTGGATAATTTAGGTTTAACTCCATTTTCAAAGGTTGGTTACAAGGAATAGTCGGAGTCGAGTTTACAGGTTCTTCCCAATACATTCCTCGTTCTGTTGGTACAAATTTAATCCAGTTCGGTTGCGAGGTTTCCTGCTGTTTAAACTGTTGCCAAAACTGATTAAATTGCCATCGAGGAAACTTATCATTCCATAACCAATGATAAACTTTTTTCCAAATTCCCCGCTCTCCTCTTTTGGGATTTTTTAAACTTTCAATATCAACCTGATCTTCAACCATTTCAGCGTGATATTGATAAATGAAAGCATCAATCACTTGGCTTTGCGTTCTTTGGATATTAGTCGGCTTGTAGTTGAGTTTTGCATCCATTAACTTTAATAAATCATTTTTTTCTTTATTTTCATTATCAATTTCATAGTTAGACGGGTGAAAGCGTAACCGAATAAACCAGTCTTTTTCTTCTTTACTGCCATTAACTTCCTGCTGTAAAACTTTGTCGGATAATTCCTTGAGAAAACGTTCTTGAGGGGTTTCGTCCATTTTCTGTTCCTCCTGCCACCTGTGAGTCTCGCTCTATTTTCAATAGTTTAATAATAGCACGGGTTTCTCCATTGGGGAGTAGTTAATCTGAGGTTGTCATTTGTTGTCATTTAATTTAATTTAATTTGATTTGATTTAATTTCATTTATCCCAAAAAAAGGTCATTTTAACCAGATGACAAGGCTGATTTTATGAACTAAATTGGGTTTATTCACAGCAGAAACAGAGGCTCTTATGAAAAATTCGTTGTTTAATAAAGGTTCTAAATCTACCCATCAGGATGATAGCGTTATGAATAATTCTCCCTCGGAACGTAACCGAATTATTTTGGAAAATACGTCTAATATTGAAACTTTAATCGGACTTGATCCGAGATTACAAGTTAATATTTCTTCTGTTAAATCCTTAGAATATGCACCGATTAAAGCCCCTGATTTATTGGTGTTATGGTGTTTATTATTAATTGTGCAGGTGTTGATGTTTTGGAGACAGAAAAAATAATAGATTAGTTAGCACTTTTCCTCGTTTCCTCGTTGCTAGGTTCTACCTAGCAATGCCCCATACAGGCTCCGCCTGCTCTTAATAATCTTGGAGAAATATATGATTGATAAATGCGAAGAACATTAACTAATCCATGTTAATGTTAACTTTTGTATTGCAGATACTCAACACACCAACGCACAAAGGATCATGTCGGATACTCCATCGTCTCAACCTTCAGAAGAATTAACCAAAGAAGCCAATTCAGAGCGCGGCGCTAAAACCCGACAACTGTTAGGGATGAAAGGGGCATCATCGGGGGAAACCTCTATCTGGAAAATTCGCCTGCAATTGATGAAACCGATCACCTGGATACCTTTAATTTGGGGGGTGGTTTGTGGCGCTGCTTCATCGGGACATTTTAGCTGGTCAGTGGAAGATGTGTTAAAAGTGGCGACCTGTATGTTAATGTCTGGGCCATTGATGACCGGGTACACCCAGACCATGAATGATTTTTACGATCGCGAACTCGACGCCATTAATGAGCCCTATCGTCCCATCCCTTCCGGGGTGATTTCCATTCCCCAAGTCGCTACCCAAATTTTCCTGTTATTGGGTTTAGGAATAGGGATTTCCTTCCTCTTAGACACCTGGGCGGGCCATGAATTTCCGATCGTTACGGTTTTATGTCTGGGTGGGGCGTTTGTCTCCTATATCTATTCTGCACCCCCCCTGAAACTCAAACAAAATGGCTGGTTAGGGAATTATGCTTTAGGAGCGAGTTATATTGCTTTACCTTGGTGGGCGGGTCATGCTTTATTTGGAGAACTGACTCCGACAATTATGGTCTTAACCCTATTTTATAGTTTAGCTGGGTTAGGAATTGCCATTGTTAATGACTTTAAAAGTGTCGAAGGCGATCGCCAACTGGGGTTAAAATCCCTACCAGTGATGTTTGGGATCACGACGGCGGCTTGGATTTGCGTTTTGATGATTGATATTTTCCAAGCAGGGATGGCGGTTTATTTAGTTAGCATCAAGCAAAATCTATATGCCACAGTGCTTTTGCTGATGATTATTCCTCAAATCACCTTCCAAGATATGTATTTTCTACGCAATCCTGTAGAAAATGATGTTAAATATCAAGCAAGTGCCCAACCGTTTCTAGTTTTAGGAATGCTGGTTGTGGGTTTAGCTTTAGGTCACGCGGTCTAAGGGATTAATTTCCGATCAAATCGCCGATTGTCCAAACTCTGTAAAGCCTAGGATCAAGGAAAAAACCTTGATTTTTGGCACTATCACTGATTCGACAGCTAATCAGGGGAGAAACATGGCCGATTCTTGGGCTATCCTAAAATAGACTGTCGAATACTCAACTAAACCAACCATTTGTCCGAACCAATGGAAGAATCTCAATACCATCCACCAACCAAAACGGACTCCTTAGAGTCAGAAACCTACCCGGAAAATAGTTCGGGTGTGGTTTCAACCCAGCCCGTTTTGACGTCATCCGTGGTGGCGACGGAACCAGAACTCGAGCAAGTTTCTGTGGAAACCGTTTCTGAGTCAAATTCTGAAGATGTTACAGGGTATCGTCACATTCTCAAGCGGATCAATTCCAAATGGGTGAAACTACTTGAAGGTCTTAAATCCTCAGATATCCTAGCCAACAACTGGTATCGTCGTCCCAAGGTATGGATCGGAGTTGGGGTGATTAGTTTGGGCGGTGGAGCCTTGGCCTATGGGGCTTGGCAATGGCATTTGGTTGATCAAAGTCTCCCCCAAGTGTCGGTAAGTGGGATTGCCTCTTTTAATCGGGATGGCACAATTACGATTAAAGCCAATAACGGTGATATTTTAATGCAGACTGGGCCAGCGACTCGGGAAAAACTTCGACTCAAACAAATTCCCGAAAAACTGGCACAAGCGTTTATTTCCACTGAAGATATTCGGTTCTATGACCATGACGGGGTGGACTATCAAGGCATTGTTCGCGCCGTTGGCTCTAATATACTAGCCGGGGGAGTGGTGGAAGGCGGAAGTACCATCACCCAACAGTTAGCCCGGATTATTTATTTGAATCAAGAACATAGCTTAATTCGTAAACTCAAAGAGGCAATGGTCTCTTGGAAAATTGAAGACCAAATTGCTAAAGAGGATATCCTAGAACGCTATTTGAATTTAGTCTATCTGGGTTCTGGGGCCTATGGGGTGGCGGATGCGGCTCATGTTTATTTTAGTAAGTCCGTCAATGAGTTAACCCTATCAGAAATGGCAATGTTAGCGGGTTTACCCCCGGCGCCGAGTCAATATTCTCCCCTAGAAAATCCAGAAGCTGCTAAGAAAAGGCGCAATATTGTTCTCCAACGGATGCAGGATGCTCAGGTGATTACCGCAGCCGAAGCCCAAGCCGCCATCCAAGAACCCCTGACCCTCAAACCTAGTCAACCCAAACGGTTATTAGTCAAGGCTCCTTATTTTTCTAGTTATGTCTTAAAAGAACTCCCCCAATATATTTCTAAAGATGTGATCGAAGCTGGGGGGTTAACGGTAGAAACCAGTTTAGATGTGAAATGGCAAGAAGCAGCAGAAAAAACTATTAAAGATTCGGTAGAAATTGATGGTGCGGGTTCAAATTTTGGTCAAGCGGCTTTAGTTTCTATAGAACCAAAAACCGGAGAAGTTAAAGCAATGGTGGGGGGATATCAATATAAAGAGAGTGAATTTAATCGTGTTACTCAAGCTCAAAGACAACCCGGATCAACCTTTAAAGGGTTAGTTTATGCGGCGGGCATTGGGGCGGGTTTTTCCCCCTATGACAGTTATTTGGATGAACCCTATAAGGTTGATGGCTACCGCCCTCGAAATTATGGGAATAAGCATTCAGGCTGGGTGTCGATGTCCGATGCCTTGAGTCGTTCTGTGAACGTGGTAGCGGTGAAAGTATTAATTGATGTGGGGTTTGAACCCGCGATTAAACTGGCGAAGGATATGGGGATCAAGTCTTCTTTAAAACCGACCTATGCCATGGCTTTAGGTGCTTATGAGGTGAATTTGTTGGAACTAACCAATGCCTATGCTACCCTAGCGGCCGAAGGAAATTATATTCCAGCCCATGGCATCCGTCGTATTTTAGATAAACAGGGAAATATCATTTATCAGGTCAAATTTAAACCCAAACAGGTTTTAGATAAAAATAGTGCCGCCATTACTACTTGGATGTTAGAAGGGGTAGTCGAAGGAGGAACCGGAAGCCCGGCGGCTTTATCCGATCGAGATGTGGCGGGTAAAACCGGAACTTCTGAGGAAGCTAGGGATTTATGGTTTATTGGTTATATTCCCCAAGCTGTAACCGGAGTCTGGCTTGGGAATGACAATAATGATCCGACTTGGGGGGCCAGTAGTAGCGCCGCCTATAGTTGGGGGGAATTCATGCAACGGGTGGTCAAGGGAATGCCCGTTGAGAAGTTCCCCAAATTGCCGGAGTTAGAAGGACGCAAAGGCAGTATTAAGGCTAAAGCCCATCAGCCCAATACCATAGAAACCGGGTCGAAGGTAGCGATCGAAGATGGTGATCCGGTGGCCGGAGGCACGGAGCAGGGGAGTTACGCTAGTAATTCAGAATATTCTGATAGTGGCTATTCAGAAAGCTATAGCTCTGATAGTGGTTACTATAATGATGGATATTCTTCGGATGGGTATTCTTCCGATGGGTATTCTTCCGATGGATATTCTTCCGATGGCTACACCAATTACTAAACGGCTAAATTTTGTTAAACGCGCTAAAATTCATTCATGATTGATTGCGATCGCCCAGTTAAGGAGAATCTTTATTCGTTATGGATGAACTCAAACCCATTTTACAAGAATTAACCCGTGAACCCATTGCCTTTTTAGGAGGGTTTGTCTCGGGTTTATTAAAATTAAACCTTAATGATGATCCCGTTAAAAGTTGGATCGAGAAACAAGGTGGCACTACGGCATCAAGTTCCTCTGACTCTAACAATAATAACGGCAATTCCGGTGGCCCTCAATCAATTCAGATTGATTAATTAGCTGGGGATAGGACTATTTTGATACCCGATAATTCTATCTCCCTCTCGCTTATTTTTCCCTAGCTAGACTGAGGAAATACCTAATCAAGTGATTAAGTAGGGAAACTTAGGTTAATCATATTAGAAACACAAAGACACGGAGACACTAAGAAAGACTTTGTGTCTTTGTGGTTAATCCAATTAAAGTAAACCATACACCCATTTAATCAGTTCAGGCGATCGCAAAACCCCTTCATGGCGACCAACGGGTTGACCCTTTTTAAATAAGATTAATGTCGGTAACGCCATAATATTATGTTGAGAGGCAAGTTCAGGGTATTTATCACTATCAATTTTAACAATTTGGATCTGTTGATTCATTTCTTGATTAACTTCTTCCAAAATCGGGGTCATCATTTGGCAAGGGCCACACCAAGTTGCATAAAAATCTACTAACACCGGAACTTCAGAATGGGTTAGCAGTTCTTGAAAGTTATTAAAGGTTTGTTTAACGGCCATAGTTGATTCGATTCAAGTTTTGCACTTTAATTATAACTATTCTTTAGCAACTCGGTTTCTCTTAATTTGCTCAAATCTGAGATGATTATTTTTGAGAATAACAGTTGGAGAAACCAGAAAATGGAACGTTTACCAGAAACTTTACAACACTTAAACGGACAAGTAGCAATTATTACGGGCGGGTCACGGGGAATTGGTCGCGCTGCGGCCTTAGCCTTAGCTACCGAAGGGGCAAAGATTGTGGTTAATTATGCCAGTTCTTCAACGGCGGCAGATGAAGTTGTGGCAGAAATTACCCAGGCGGGCGGTGAGGCGATCGCACTCCAAGCCGATGTATCGAAAGCCGATCAAGTTGATACCTTATTTAACGAAGTCATAGAAACCTGGGGGAAAATTGATATTTTAGTGAATAATGCTGGGATTACCCGCGATACTTTACTGATAAGAATGAAGCCCGAAGACTGGCAAGCGGTGATTGATTTGAACTTAACGGGGGTGTTTCTTTGTACTCGCCTGGCCAGTAAAATTATGCTCAAGCAAAAGTCAGGACGGATTATTAATATTACCTCGGTTGCAGGACAAATGGGCAACCCGGGTCAAGCTAATTATAGTGCGGCGAAAGCGGGGGTAATTGGATTTACTAAAACCGTAGCAAAGGAATTAGCCAGTCGAGGGATAACGGTGAATGCGGTGGCGCCAGGATTTATTGCGACGGATATGACTAAAGAGTTAAAAAATACGGAAGAAATTCTCAAATTTATTCCTTTAGGTCGTTACGGTCAACCCGAAGAAGTGGCGGGTATGATTCGGTTTTTAGCCGCAGACCCGGCGGCGGCTTATATCACGGGTCAAGTGTTTAATGTAGACGGGGGAATGGTGATGGCCTAATCAAATAGTTGTTGGGCTTTAGCTCCAAGATTGGAGGACTAAACCCCAACAACATAACTGTTTAATCTTGATTTTTCTCTTATATCCTAATCTTGGATTTGAGTGCTATAATTGGTGTTATCTCAGATATTATTTTAAATATTGACTCACGAAATTTTCTGGTATTAAACACTCAAAATCAGCGATCGCTTTAATTAATTCTCTATTTCCAGAAACAAAACAATCTGCACTTCCATACTTAGCAGAAAGATAAATTTCAATATCTTCTGATGGAATTACTTTTGTCTGAATTAACCTGATCTTTTCTTGATTCCAATTTGTTGTAGAGGGAACATAAAAAATATCAAACCACCGCCAAATATTAGAGATAATTTCGCCTGCTTGATCTTTCCCATACAAATATTTAGCGACTCTGCGAATTTGATCTAAAAGCTCATCTGAAAGGATAATTTCTATATTGAGAATAGGAGGTTTATCTCGATAACCCAAGGCTTCTAGGATCAAACTTTCATTGCTTTGTTTATTAGCATCACCAATAATAAATACATTTGTATCTAAAAATATCCGTTTCAGAGAAGACATAACTAAATCCTGCCTTTTTCTTTGAGCATTTCCAGTTTGATTTGATCAATAAGCTCAACAACTTTTTCTGGAGTATCATAGCCTTTTTTTAGCATTAGCTGATAACGCAGATCAAATTCATCTGGTTCATGTTTAGCAACAACAATAACATCTACCTCAGCATTGCTAAATTCTGTGGGAACTTTAACTTTAAGTTCACCATCCTTAACGATTCCCTTTGTCTGTATAATTCTCATGCTATTTTCCTTGATTAACTCAACAGTTACCCCAATAGGTTAACCTAATCCTAATCTAATATTATAGCTGCTCAAGATAGAACATTACACTACCCATCACTTTAATCTGGATTGCGGTCTATCTGCCGAGAATTTTTAATCATCGGCAAAATAAAAGGCTGGGGTTTACCAATGCCATAGCCTTGAACATAATCAATCCCAATATTTTTAATTTCCGTCAAAATAGCATCATTTTCAACAAATTCGGCAATGGTTTTAATTTGCATAACGTGACCAATGCGATGAATAGATTCAACAATTTCCCGGGCAACCGGGTCAGTTAAAAGCTCTTTAACAAAACAGCCATCAATTTTTAAGTAATCAATCGGAAGGGTTTTTAAATAGGAAAAAGACGACATTCCACTGCCAAAATCATCTAGGGCGAAGGAACAACCTAACCCCTTAAAAGATTGAATCAGTTGTACGGCTTTTTTGATGTTGGCAATAGCTAGGGTTTCCGTAATCTCAAAACAAATCATTGCCGGAGGAATTTGATACAGTTCAAACTGTTGATAAAGAAACTTAATAAATTGATTATCATTCAGACTTGCACCGGATAAATTAATCGCATAAAATTCTTGATCCCCTAATATATTTGTTGTTGAATTAAAATCCTGATGATGTTTTTGCAAATGGTTAAAAACCGTGCGAATCACCCAACGGTCAATACTTTTCATTAAATCATAGCGTTCGGCGGCGGGAATAAATGCCATGGGTGGCACTAATTGACCCGATGTATCTCTTAACCGCAATAAAATTTCCCCATGTTTAGGGGATTTTGATGTGGGATTAGTCTCAACAATTGGTTGGTAATATAAACAAAAACGGTCTTCTTCTAAGGCTTGGGGAATTTGGGCCGCCCAGCGAATTTCTCGACGTTGTTGAATCAAATCCTGGTCATCGGCTTGATACAGGTGAACCCGATTACGACCTTGATTTTTAGCCGCATAACAAGCTGCATCTACAGCACTCAAAATCGTGGCTAAATCGCAGGTTTGCTCATCAATTCCAACTAATCCAATACTCACCCCAATGGAAAAAACTTTTTCTTCCCAGGTAAAGCGAAAATCCTTAACTGAATTGCACAAATCGACAGCTTTCTGATAGGCTTCCTCTAAGGAATAGTGATTTAATAATAAGCCAAATTCGTCTCCCCCTAAACGGGCTAAGGTATCTCTTTCTGTAACTTGACTTTGTAATAAATAACTCAATTGTCGTAATAATTCATCCCCGGCTAAATGCCCACAGGTATCATTAATAATTTTGAATTGATCTAAATCCAAATAACAAATAGCATGATTATTCGGGGATATTGAAAGCATTTGTAAGGTTTGTGTCACCAGTTTTTCAAATTCACTCCGATTAATTAATCCGGTTAACGCATCGTGGCAAGCTTGCCAGGATAATCGCCTCATTAATTCCCTTTCTTGGGTGACATCTCTAAACACTAAAACCGCACCAATAATTTCACCCTCTCGACTTCTAATCGGGGCGGCGGAATTATCAATGAATCGTTCTTTTCCATCTTTTGCTTTTAAAATAACATTATCGGAAAAATCAAAAATACACCCTTCTTCTAAAACTTTTTGAACAGGAGTGGCACTAAAATCATGGGTTTGGCTATCAAAAATTTTGAAGACATCATTTAAGGGTAAACCTTTGGCCTCAATTAATGACCAACCCGTTAATTCTTCGGCGACGGGATTGAGAGATTCAATTTCTCCGCGACTATTGGTGGTAATCACGGCATCTCCAATAGATTTTAAGGTAACTTGGGCTAATTCTCGGCTTTGTCTTAACTGATGTTCACTCGATTCTAAGGCAGCTAACATTAAAGAATTTCTTAATTCTTGGGCGGTTTCAATTTCAACGGGTTTCCAAGGTAGGGATTTTAATTTAACGGTTTCTTTCCAAAGTGCAAAAGACTGTCGTGGGGTTAAGGGAATCTCTTGTTGTTGGGCAATTTCTCTGATTTCCTGGGGATTTCCCGCCCAATTAATGGTTTGAATTACTTCCGGTCTAAACCAAATTAAATGATATTCGCTTTGATTCGGAGATAGGGAAATAGCCATAATTCCACTAATTATATCCTGATAAGATTCAGCTTCAGGATAAAGTTTAGGTAAACAATCGGTATAAAATATCTCCTGATGGCAATATCGAGATAACCATGCCATCAGTTTTTTAACTTCGGTTAAAGGCGGAGTTTGACCGACTAAAATTAAATCTTCCCCAAACCGAATTACTGCCCCTTGGGCTTTAACAAGATTGAGTAAATTCGTTTTATCTTGAGCTAAAGTTTGAATAAAAGAAGTTTGTAAAGCGGGTGCTTTTATTAAATTATTCCGAACTAATTTTAGGATTTTACGGTAATATTCGTAATCTTCACTAATTTCTTTATAGGGTAATTCTACTGCCATAACCTGTCCTAAAAATTCGCAGGCTTTGCGGGTGGTGTAGGGTAGATAACGGGAAGAATAATGGTGACAAGCAATTAAACCCCAAAGGTTTTCTTTTTTAATCAAAGAAATACAGAGAGTCGCTTCAACTCCCATATTTTTCAGGTATTGTAAATGGCAGGGAGACATCGAACGCAGGACGGAAAAACTTAAATCTAGGGGCTGTTGGCTGACTGGATGCAGGGGAGGAATAATCTCAACGGGTTGATGATCGATATCGACTAATAATCGCAACCAATTTTGTCGATAAAGTTCCCTAGCGGCTTCTGGAATATCTAGGCTGGGGTAGTGTAGTCCTAAAAAACTTTCTAAATCGGGTCGTTTATCTTCGGCAATCACAAGGCCATTATTTTCTTGATCAAATTGATAGATCATCACCCGGTCAAATTCACTAATTTTTCGGATTTCCTCTGCTAAAAATTGAGTTAAATCCTTAAAATTAGTTGCACTTTGAATTTTACAAACGGAACCTCTGACTAAATGATAAAAATTAATAAAGCTGGTATTTTTATCTTGATTGGGCTCTAGTTCTAAAATGACTACGCCCTGGTGTCGGTGTAAAATACCATCACAAACAAATTTTTTATTCTTAATATGAAAAATAAGTCGAATTGGGTTATAATAGTGGAATTTATTATGGGTTAAACAGTCTTGAATTTGAAACAGTTGCAGTTTGTCTAAAAAATTTCCTAATGGTCGATTGATAAAAGCAGCCGGAGAAACTCCACAGAGTTTCATGGTATTTCGACTAACTTGTAAAATCTTGAGGTCGGGTTCTTCTAAGGTCAACAATAAGCCATGGGGTTGAATTCTACCCGACGCATGATTAAGACCTGGGCTGATCGGAACAAAATTATGATTATCAATCATTCTTTTTTGTGGTTTCACCCCTTTTTTCCTCCTAATAGATGATAGAATAATCCCCAGTTATTGCTTGTCACAATATTTTGATTCATCCAGGCTCAATGTTTATGGATTGCCGATCAAATTTCTATTAGTGGTTCTTAGTTCTGTAAACCCAAACTACTAATCTTTTTTCGGAAACTCGGCTTCAAGTTTAATTTAGATTTTATTGTTAAAACTTGTTTGATTGTAACACAAATTTGATTTTCTTAAAAGGTTTGATTGAAAAATTAAATCTTCTTAAAGCATCGCCAGCGTGATCTAGCTCTGAATCTCCGATGAGACTTTTGATACAATCAGTAAAAATATCTATACTTTTTTGTGATTGAGTGTTAGGATGGTTAGACTCTATGAGTCGCTGGCTATCTTGGGAGTTGGGTCATCATAATGGATTATAAACAAGAATTAATTACCACGATTCACGACTTTGGTTGCGATCTCGACTTATTGGAAGCCCGACTCACCCAACTTTGTGAAACTTGCCCCACGGCTGTCCTCATTCCAGCCTTATACGAGGAACTTGAACGACCCGCTTTGACCCGGATTCGAGATTGCCTCAAAGATTGTCATTTCGTAAATACCATCGTGGTCTGTCTGTATGCCAAGACCCTGGAAGAATACACAAAAGCCGTTCATTTTTTTAGTATTTTACCCCAGCCCACCCTGGTAATTTGGGAAAATAGCCCCAGAGTTAACCAACTCTTAGAAAAGTTGCAGGACAAAGGCCTAGATTTAATGAGTTTTAAAGGCAAAGGTCGGGCGGTTTGGATTGGTTTGGGGGTAGCCTCCCTGCAAGCCGAAGCCATCGCCCTTCATGATGCTGATATTATTACCTACGATAAATCCTATCCCCTAAAACTACTATTCCCCCTGCTGGAAAAAGAACTCGGAATTTCCTTTAATAAAGCCTATTATGCCCGATTAGGGGGAGAACCCAAGAGTTTCCATGGTCGGGTGATGCGTCTGTTTGTCACGCCCTTACTGGTGGCACTCATGGATTTATATGGCTATAACAATTATCTGCGATATTTAAGTGCCTATCGTTATCCCCTATCTGGGGAATTTGCCTTAACAAATGATATCGCCCTGAATACTCGAATTCCCAGTAATTGGGGTTTAGAAATTGGTTTATTAGCCGAGGTTTATCGGAATGTTGTTCCCCAAAGAATTGCTCAAATTGATTTAGGCAACTTCGACCATAAACATCAACTGGTGGGTCAATCCTCCCAGGAAGGATTACGCAAAATGTGCGCCGATATTCTGCGGTCGATTTTGCGGACTTTAATCGAAACCGAACGGGTGGTGGTGACCCGAGAACAAATTCACACCTTACGGATTAAATTCAAACGGGAAGCCCAGGATTTTACCCGCCAATATTTTGTCGATGCTCGGTTTAATAATATGCAGTATGACCGCCATCACGAAGAAGCCATCATTGATGTCTTTGAAAAAGTCATCGCTGAAGCGGGTCAAGAATTCTTTCAAAATCCGGTCACGGCTGAAATTCCCGACTGGACAAGGGCTTTAGCTGCCATGCCCGCCCTGCGAGAACAACTGCGCGAAGCAACCCGGCGAGATATGGCAGAAGCCAAAGCAATTTTAGCCACGAATCCCGATTTTATCACCCTCGAGGATGGGAATGCCCACCCCAAAAACCTAGATACCATTCCCACAATGCCTTGATTGCAGCGACTATTAAATTAGGGGGGAATTTCCTGGGCTACAATTAATTCTCAAGGTGATCGCCTTTCCATCTCAAAATTAAGGTCAATAATGTTTACTGCATCTGATAACACCACTATTGTCGTCCTCCTGATTACCCTGGGTATCCTGGGTTGGGGGTATTATCGGGCTAGACCTTATGGGAAACTGGGTTTGTTGTCCTGGCTGCAATCCGTGGCCTTGATGTCTCCCGGGTTGCTGTTTTTCTGCTTGGCGGCGGCGGGAATTTACCTCAATTTGGTGAGTCTTTTATTTTTATTTGTGGCTTCGACGGGATTATATATTATGATTGGCCGACAACTGAGGGAAGTAGCTAATCAGAATTCAGTCTCCGAACCTAAACCCGATCATTTAGGAAATCCACCCCCCCTGCCACCGGAGGCCAGCGTTGTCCCCCCAACCTCCGATCCGGTTTTGAACCTGCGACCGGTGCCCTTATCCCCGGAAGACCTGAAAATTATTCAAGGTATTTTTGGGATTGATACCTTTTTTGCCACGGAAACCATTCCCTACCAAGACGGGGTAATTTTTAAAGGGAATCTGCGTAGTGATCCGGAAACCGCTTATCAACAATTATCCACAAATTTAAAAAAACGCATTGGCGATCGCTTACGATTATTTTTAGTTGATAATCCTGAAGGTAAACCCGTTGTAATCGTTCTACCCCAGACCAATGAACCCCTAACCACTTCAATTTCTCAAAAAATTTTAGCGATTATTTTATTCCTAATGACGGTGGGAACAATTTTTGAAGCGGGAGGGTTATTATTAGGATTTGATTTTTCAGAAAATTTAACCCGCTACGGGGAAATTATCCCGATCGCCATAGGAATTTTAACGATTTTATTTCTCCATGAAATCGCCCATCAAGTCATGGCAAAACGCTATGATATCAAGTTTAGTTGGCCATTTTTTATTCCAACAGTTCAAATCGGAAGTTTTGGAGCTTTTAATCGGTTTGAATCCGTATTACCCAACCGGACAGTATTATTTGATGTGGCTTTTGCTGGCCCCGCCGCCGGAGGAGCTTTATCGTTATTCCTGTTAATAATGGGCTTATTTTTATCTCACCCCGGAAGTGGTTTTCAAGTGCCAACGGAATTTTTTCAGGGCTCGGTCTTAGTTGGTCTATTATCTCGATTAATTTTAGGTTCCCAACTCCATGCAACCAGTGTTAACGTGCATCTTCTGACCTTAATCGGCTGGTTTGGATTAGTGATTACCGCTTTGAATTTAATGCCCGCCGGACAGTTAGATGGGGGACGGATGATGCAGGCAATTTATGGTCGTAAAATTGCTGGACGTTCAACGATTGCTACTTTTATTGTTTTAGCGATCGCCTCTTTATCTAATCCTTTAGCCCTCTATTGGGCTTTAGTAATTTTAATTTTACAACGGAATTTAGAACGGCCGAGTTTAAATGAATTAACCGAACCTAATGATACCCGTGCCGCCTGGGGATTATTGGTTTTCTTGTTCATGATTTTAACGCTATTTCCCCTCACCCCCGCCTTAGCTAACGGGTTAGGAATTGGCAGTTAACTGATCGAGCCGTATCTAGGGAGTTAATCATAACTATGACTGGTGAAGATCTGCGTCAATTATTATTAAATAAATGGGGAGTATCCTACGATATTCAACTGCGACGGACAAGGGGGAAAATATTTCTGCAAATTATGTGGAAATATTTGGAACAATTATCCTTTCCCCTGAGCGAAGCCGATTATATTGCCCATTTGAATGCGATTACTAACTATCTCAATAGTTGGGGTAGTACCGAACAAGTCAGACATTATATTCTGAACACCCGGGAAAAACCCCGCTTAGGAAAAGCCGTGAGTATTCCCCTCGACCTAGGGGGAAGATCCTCGGAATGGATAGTTGAGGAGTTGTAGATTCTTACCATCGGGGGAGTTGGCTAAATTCAACAGATGCGCTACAATCCCAGAACTGAAGGTAGACTCTGCTAAAACGATTTTTCGTTCTGGTAGGGGCGATAGTAAACGGTGGGGAGTGGGTGATTACAGAATGAATCTAACGCAGGAAATAGTTCTCCAGAACGGTAAATATCGCCTTGGTGCGGTTTTGGGTCGCGCCGAGTTGGGTGTGACCTACCAAGCTACTCATCACCTCACGGATCAAATGGTGGTGATTAAAACCCTTCATCCCAAATTTAGAAATTCCGTTGATTTCCCTCAAATTAAGCAGCAATTTCTTGCCATTGCTAAGGGCTTAAGTCAGTGTCACCATCCAAATATTGTCCGCGTTCTGGACTTATTTGAAGAACAGGGTTTACCCTACATGGTCATGAATTATATTCCGGGGCAAACCTTAGAACAGGCCCTACAATCGAGTCCCAAACTCTCAGTTGATCAAGCCCTAAACTATATTAGTCAGATTTCTTCGGCATTGCGGAAACTCCATCAACAGGGTTTACTCCATTGTCATCTCCAACCTAAAAATATTCGCCTCCAGGGAAATACCCTAACTTTGGTTGATTTTGGCTTAACCAATGGCTTTATCGAACCTCGACCGGAGTTTCCCATCCGCAACCGCGTTTTATCCGTGGGTTATGCCCCTTTAGAACATTATCTTCCCCATCAACAATTGACTCCGGCAACGGATATCTACAGTTTGTCGGCAATCTTCTATTATTTGTTAACGGGTGAACCGCCCCTAGAAGCCCCCCTACGAGTCAATCAAGCCACCCAGGAGTTACTCAATTCTACTAAACCGAGTTTAAGACAACTTCAACCCACCCTGAGTGTGGTGGTGGAACGCTTGATATTTTGGGGATTAGAAATTGAACCCGGACGGCGGCCTCAGAATCTGGATCAGTGGATCGCTTTTTTACCCATTCAAGCCACCCCGACGGTGATTCAGTCTGCGAATACGGTGATTCAACCGAATCCCGTGGTTACTCCCCCCAAAGCCGAACCCGTGGCGGTGCAACCCGTGGTTGAAACCCCGGTATTAGTAAAAGTTCCTCCCAGTCCTCTGCCACCGAAACCCCAACCCATTCCCCAGCAAATTCCTAACTGGCAACCCGTAGAATATACGCCCTCTTTCAGTTTTTTGGTTCCGGTTTTATTCCTAATTACATCCTTATTTTTTGGTTGGGTTGGGTTTGATTTAACCCGACGTTATGGGTATATTATTAGTCAGAAAACCAAGATTCAGCTTAATCATCCCTTTAACAATTTAGATGCCACGGAACCGATGTTTGAGAATCCCTCCATTCAAACTCAAGCCCCGACTGAAGTGGCCCCTCAACGTTCGGCTGAAGAACCCTTAGAAGTGGGAGATTATCCCCAACCAGATGTAGAAGCACAAACCGAGGAAGAATCACCCGTTGATCAATATCATAATAATTCCGATGTTGTTGCTGAAACTGAAGCAACAAGTCCATCAACTTATGAGTCTGAAATAGACCAATATTTACTCTCTCCCTCCACAGAAGAATCGGAAACTGCCGTTACAGATTACTCAGTTTCTAATCCTGTAAATAGTTATTCGGATCAGACAACGGTTCCCCCCTATACCCCTCCCGAACCGAGTTACTCTCCCGATCCCAATATTACCCTACCGCCAGAGGTTCCATCCGCCGAGGGTGGGGGTTATGTTACGGAAGAATCCGCGCCTAATGATTACACAGAACCAACGGTTCCCATCGAACCTGAATATCCTGTTTATTCAGAAGAAACTACCCCCATAAATTCATATCCTAGCGAGGGAATCAGTCCTAGTATTCCCTATGCTCCTTTAACTTCTCCCTTGACTAATTAAGGGATTTGAGGTGGGTTTTGAACGTGCGATCGCCTCTTAATTTAATTAGGAGGAAAGGTATATTTTTCTAATTCCGTTGTTGTTTTTAAAGTGCCTTGAGCATCAAAAATTTGCCATTTAATCGGCCCAATAAAGTTCCCATACCAAGCTACTTTTTTAAAGGGTGTTCCGGCTTTTGTTCCCTCAATTTCTAGTTTAAACGTTGAAAATTTCCCGGCGGGAACTTCAATATCTTCTATTCCTACAACCCGATAATTTTCTTTAACTTCTGTGGTCATCACCGCAATTTCTTGACCTTCCCAAGTCCAACTATCGCCGGATGCAGGGGGATTTTTTAGGATAGTTTTGGCAGGTTCTAACCGATATTCTGTATTATTTCCCCCAAAAGTATACATTTGTCGATATTCTTTGACTAATCCATTGGGTTTACCATACCAAATATAAAACGGTGCAAACCCTAAATTATTTTCAGTTTTATACAGGGTTGTCCCATCGGATTGTGGTTCTAACCCTTCAACTTTAACCGTTAGTTTAGATGACTTCCCATCGGCGGTTTTCGCTTGATATTCCCACACTCCCCCAATAGGTAAAGGGAAATAATCCGGGGGTGGTGTTTGGGCAAAAGTTTTGAACCCCATCATCACTAGGACAATCGTTATAAATAATCCCCAAAAGCGTTTTTGATTGAACATAATTTTAAGTCTCCCTACTCTGTCGTGCTGAACTTGAATCCTTTGGTAAATTATAAAGCTAGGTTACAAGGATGGGTTTTAATCCGTCAATTAACAAGATTCTGGTGTAGAACTATTCAGTCAGTTATTAAGACTTTGATTAATTTCCAGATGATCAGGCGATCGCACTGCCAATATTAATTATACTTATCTATCATACTGAGATATGAACCGAATTCTGCCCCCAATTTCGTCCTGTTTTCGTCATCGGGCAATCCAAACTATTTTAGTCCTATGCTGTTTAGGGGTAATAATACGATTATTTCCCTATTTTATCCCGATTCATGCAGAAGATATTCAACAAAAAGATGTTGCTTTTGAATTTAGCGATCGCAATAATTTACCATTAGGAACAATTCTAAGTTCTGATCAAAATCATACCGCAATTGTTCCTTTAAGTCAAGTTTCATCCCATTTTATTCAAGGAATTATTGCGGCTGAAGATAAACGCTATTATCAATACGGGGCAGTAGATTATGTTGCCCTAGTTCGTGCTATTTTAGAAGCCTTTCAAGCCAAACAAATTGTGAGTGGTGCATCTACTATTACCATGCAATTAGCAAGATTATTAGAACCCACTCCTCGAACTTTACCCCATAAATTCGGCGAAATTTGGTTAGCTTGGCGACTCAGCGCCGGAATGAATAAACAGCAAATATTAGAAAATTATATTAACCGTTTACCCATGGGCGGGAATTTATATGGGGTTGAAGCCGCCGCCAAAACCTATTTTAATACCTCGGCATCGGAGTTAAATTTAGCCCAAGCTAGTCTATTAGCAGCCCTTCCCAATGACCCCACCGATCTCAATCCTTATTATAATTTATCTGCTTTAAAAAAACGTCAAAATTATGTCTTAAAAAGAATGGTTGAAGATGGTTATATTACAAAGATTCAAGCCGAACGTGCCTATCAAGAAACCCCACAATTCCAACCCCAACAACAAGGAATTATCGCCGCGCCGCATTTTCTATTTTGGTTAACGGAACAATTAACTAATTCGATCCCTATTTCCCCAGTTAACTCCAAGAAATCAGGAAAAGTACAACCATCAACCTATAAAATCAAAACCACAATAGATCGCCCCTTACAGCAATTTGTTCAAGCCCAAACCCAACAAATTATTACCAGTTTAAAAGATCATAATGTTCATCATGCTGCTGCTTTAGTGATTAATAATCATACCGGAGAAGTATTAGCCTATGTGGGTTCTCCCGATTATTTTAATAGCGATCAATTCGGGCGAAATGATGGGGTACAAGCCCTACGACAACCGGGATCAACCTTGAAGCCTTTTTTATATGAATTAGCCCTAGCTAAAGGAGTAATTCAACCCCATAGTATTCTAGCAGATGTTCCCAGTTATTACGCCATTCCCGGGGCAAAAATCTACAGTCCAACGGACTATAGCGAAACCTTTTTGGGCCCGGTGCGAGTGCGTTCAGCCTTGGCTAATTCCTTAAATATTCCCGCCGTTAAAATATTAGAAAAAGTCACCGTCCCAGTTTTTTTAGAACGGTTAAAACAGTTGGGATTTAAACATTTAACTCAATCTTCTGATTATTATGGTTTGGGATTAACATTAGGCAGTGGAGAAGTTAATTTATGGGAATTAGCCCAGGCTTATTTTATAATAGCAAATCAAGGTAAAATAGTCAACCCTGATGTTATCATGAATCAAACTCAAAATATCAAAAATTCTCAAGTTTATATTGATACTCCTGTCACCTGGCAATTAATTACCAATATGTTAAGCGATGCCCATGCTAGATCCCATTCCTTTGGCATTGATTCTGTGTTAAATTTACCCTTTCCCGTTGCAGTAAAAACCGGAACTTCTTCTAATTATCGAGATACCTGGACAGTGGGTTTTACAACTGATTATACGGTAGCAACTTGGGTGGGAAATTTTGACGGTCAAGGGATGCAAAATGTCTCGGGGGTGACGGGGGCAGCACCCTTATGGAATCGAATATTATTGCATTTACACCAAACCCAAGAACCCGCTAATTTTACCCCCCCTCAAGGGTTAGTTCAGTTACCCATTTGTGCAACTACTGGGTTGCGTCCGATGGCAGATTGTTCCGGGGGAATTGTATTAGAATATTTTGATAATAAAGCAATTGCTGAATATAAAAAAAAATCCCCGCAATTAGTTTTAAATTCCGAATATAATGAATGGTTATCTCGACAATCCCATCCTCAGTTAACGCAAAATCGGTTAAAAATTATTGCTCCTCAAACCGATGATTATTTTGTGATTCAGTCTGGACAATCTTCTAAATTAGAATTGAAAATTATTAACCCATCTCAAGAGTCGGTGGAATGGTGGTTAAATGGGAAAAAATTAAAAGATCAGGCTGCTAATTCTCTGTTTTGGCAATTACAAACCGGACAATGGAAGTTAACTGTTAAACAGGGAACTCAACAGGATAGTGTTCAATTTCAAGTCCAAGAATCCGAGAAAAAACCCTATCGTCGAGGTTTTTCAGTGGTTGATCCTAAATAAATAGGTTGAAACTTTCCTTTACAAAAACTTTATAATCCTATACAAACTCTTTTCCAATCCTTTACCTAATTGTTGATTGAGATTTGTAAAGTAGAAGATAGACAACTGAAAAAACACGGTTGTATTTGTACCTAACAAATGGATATATCTATGCGTAACTTAATCTCTGCTGTATTTAACCCCCTGCGTCAATGGTTGGATAATCTGGATATTCATAACCCAGATGTAGCATTATTTTTATATCGAGCCATTCCGGCCCAATGTCCGTTTGCTCGGGATATTAAACTATTTGGACATACGCTTTTACATATTCCGCCGCTGTGCAAATTCAATCCTCTATATGAAGAATTGATGGGTTTACGGTTTCGGGCGATGTGTTATTTAGTTGATGAATGTGGCATGACCATTTGATTGTTTAAATCAATTATTTTTCAATCGCAGGTCGAACTAAAATGACCGTACATTGGCAATTTTTAGCGATCGCTTCTGGAATATTACCCTGAATTACTTGGCGTAACATTCCCTCTCGACTTGCCCCTAAAACAATCACATCACATTGATCTTTATCCGCTAAATCAATCACCGCTTCCGATACAGAATTAGAACAAACGCTAGTAGAAATTACCTCTGTATTTAAGCGATGACTTAAATATTCAGAAGCCTGGTTAAACTCCCTAATTTGCTGTGTAGACATAACGTTTTTAACCACCCGCAAAAGACGAATTTTTGGATAAACACTTAACTTAATTAAGGCAGGTAAAAGCTGCACTGAAACGGAATTTTCCAGAGTATCCCTCATCGGGACTAACCAACGATGCCAACCTAAAACCGGGCAAGTCGCCAGATCTAAATTAACCTCCGTTTTAGCAGAATTAGACGTTTGATTTTGTCCCCATTTTATTAACATTACCTGGCAAGGGACTTGACGAATTACCCCATCCATCACATTTCCAAAAATCCGATCGGGTGCTGATATATCCCCATGCCAGCCCATTAATAATAAATTAATATGTTCTTCTTGAGTTGTCTCTAAAATTGCCTGGGAAACATCATGGGCAACTCGAATTTGAGTATGTACAGATATCTTTGAATTCTGCCCTAAACGTTCTGCTTGTTGTAATAAACGCCGACTTTTAGTTAATCGAACCGAGGTTTCTGATGGAGATTTACTATAGGGAATAGTGATAACTGTCATACATTCTAATTCATAATTGCGTTCTAGGGCGATCGCCACAGCAACTTTTAATAAAGCCGGGGCAGTTTGGGGGTTATAAAGTGATACTAATAAACGACCATTCCCCGTTTGTGGGCCCCGAGTTTGATAGGCAATATAAGAGGGTTCATAATGGCGGCCGACCTGAGTTGTTTCCCCACTCATTTGTCCTAATTCTGCCCGAATAATATCACTGCGGGTAATAATTCCCACTAAATGATGATGTTCGACAACAGGTAAACGACTGAGTTTATAATGACCTAATAAATATAAAACATGAGTTAAATTATCATCGGGATCAACCGTAATGGGTTGAGTCGTCATCACCTGAAAAATTGGGGTATTTTCCGGCAATTGGCGGCTGGTAATTTGGGTTAAATCCGTTTGAGTAATAATTCCCACTAACTTACCGTTATCTACCACCGGAAACCCGCGATGATGGGATTTAGCAAAGGCTTCCATCACCTGTTCTAAGGTTAAATGACCTGCTAAAATTTCGACATTTCTTTGCATCACATGGGCAGCCCGTAAGTTTGCCAAAGCCCCATCAATTGGCTGATCGGATTTTAGTTCAATACCACTGAGTTTTAATAACTGATCATAGAGAGATTCGGGATCAATTTTTTCTGCAATTAAATAGGCTACAATCGAGGAAATCATTAGGGGTAAAACCAACCCAAAATCCGTTGTAATTTCAAACACAATCACAACAGCAGTAATCGGAGTTCGCGCCACAGCACAAAAAAAAGCCCCCATTCCTGCAAAGGCAAAAACCATCGGTTGGTCAATTCCTAACATTAATTCCGATTCCCAACTTCCAATTAAATGACCTAACGCCGAACCTAATACTAAAGAGGGAGCAAATAGTCCCCCAGGCGCGCCAGAACTGGCGGCAATTACAGTTAGAATAAAATGAGCAATAAAAGCGATCGCACTGGTTTGCCAGGACAATTCACCACTTAAAATTAATTGTCTAATTCCGGTATTATTTCTAAAGGAAAGGGGCAATAAGGACACCACTAAACCCGATAATAACCCAGCAACCGCCATGCGTTGAGGCAATCCCCAGCGTAAAACCCGACGGTTAAATTTGGAACCAGCAATAATACTTTTACTAAAAAATGCCCCTAAAATACCCGCTAGAATTCCTAATAAAATAAATAAGGGAATTTCCCTAGCATAAAGTAATCTATCCTGTACCGTGTTTAATATAATCGCTTTGGAAACCGTATAACTCAGTTCTTGACCCCCTAATAAACGGGAAACCACCGCACCAATAAAAGAGGCAATAATTGCCGGCCCCAGGGTAATTCCTGACACATCATGTAGCAGTTCTTCTACTACAAATAACACCCCAGCGATGGGGGCATTAAATCCCGCAGCTAACCCAGCGGCGGCCCCACAAGCTATTAATTGGCGGCGATAATTCGGGGAAGTGGGAACCCAACGACTAATCCAAGCCGCTAAAGCCGCACCAATTTGGACGGTCGGCCCCTGACGTCCTAAAGTTAATCCCGAACCCATGGTAAACATCGTGCCGATTAGTTTAGCAAATGCCACTCGAAAGTCTAGGGAAATGGGTTCTCCAGCCAATGCAGCTTTAACTTGTGGAATCCCACTTCCGGCGGTTTCTGGAGCTAATCTTTCGACTAAAAAACCCGTTAATAAACCCCCGATTAATCCCACGGCGGGAAGAAAAATCCAAGCCGGAATTGCAGAATTTAAGGAGGTGGAAATGCGCCAGGAGCCTAACCAACCCGCACCTTCTTTTAATAGAAATGCAGCTAAACCAGACACCAATCCAATTAAACCCGCTTCAATAATGGCAAAACGTTTTGGGGTCGTAGGGGATAAAATTTTGGAGAACAGAACTGAAACTTCTCTGGAGATAGAGATGCGCCACATAATCACAATAGAACTTTGGGCTACTGTTTAGGATAGCAGTGAAAACTCCTATATTTCGATCAATTAAAATTTGTCGCTACAGAAACAAAACCTACCAATATAACTTCAAAAATTTTGTTGTTGGGCTTTAGCCCACTTAGGGCTAAAGCCCAACAACGATTTCCCTCGTTTCTAGGTTCTACCTAGAAATGCTGACAAGGTGGCTCTGCCACCTCATTTCTCAGAGGCGGAGCCTCTTAAATGAGTTACCTGGTTCCACCAGGGAACTAGGGACAAAATCATATTTTTTGGTGTTGAGTTAATCGGTGATCCCGTTTTTATTTTAATAGTCTTTCAACGGATATCTCAATATCAGGAAAAGCTAAAGGGTTAATATTACCTTGATTAATAATTTGTTGACTCAAATAGATGTTGTTTTTGGGATCTCTAAATACTATTAATTGTTTTTGGGATAAATCTAAAACCCAATATTCTTGAATATTAGCCTGGGCGTAAATTGATAATTTTAATTCTAAATCTTTTTTTAAACTGCTTTTAGCTACTTCAATAATCCAAAAAATATCCTCACTATATGGATGATGATCTTTATAAATTGACTCCGGTAGTCGGACAATAGCAATATCGGGTTCTGGTTCAGATTCAGAAAGGGTAATGGGGCCATTAAAACGAATATCGGCTTTAGCTGTTAACAAGGTTTCTAAGTATTTTGTGCCTTGCTTAACCGTATAATAATGAGAGGGACTTTCTGGACTCATTTTAATAACTTCACCGGCTAAAAGTTCGACATTGCGATCGCACAAAATTCCAGCATCAATCATGTTATGATAATCTTCAACAGACCATTTTAATAATGTCTTCATTATCAAATTATCTCCTAATCTTCGGGAGTTTAAAAGGTTATATCCTATTATAATCAAAAAGAATAAAGCCCGTGACGAAGATTTAACTCATACCCTAATTATAGGTAGTATCTCTAAATAATCTCTGAAGATGGACACAAGTGGACTCGAACCACCGACCCCCACGATGTCAACGTGGTGCTCTAACCAACTGAGCTATGCGTCCGACAATTTCCTAATGTAGCACAACGCCCCAGATCATGCAAGCTTTTTTCAGATCTTTTTTTCTGCCTGGGTAATCACAAGGGCAAACACCCCCATTATAAGGGATTGGGGTGCATCCAGGCGAAACCCAGGGCTTGCAATTTATGTTTGGTTTGGACAGGCAAGCTGGATTTGCCCATTTGTCGGGAATTAAACACAGAACAATATTCTCCAGATTTCAGGAGATTGTAAATATCCTGATCGGCGATTTTGAAAATATAATTGATATCATCAACAGGAAATAGCAGCTTTATTGCCCCCGCTTTTAACTAATCCCCTGCTATAGAGTTTATGATGGGTTTTTAGGCCACAAAGAAGGGTAGTGTTAATTAAATAGGGATGTCCCCCAACTAAGTTGATCGATTGATGAATTTCACTGTCTTTTAAATTCAGGTTTTTTTTGTTAACTAATTGCTGACCTTCTGCTAAGGTTAATTCGGTTAATTCCACAGAAACACCCCCATTAAAAAGGGATGGGTGAATATTTAAAGGGACATCAACTTCTGTGGAATAAACGACGGCCAAACGCAGTTGTTTCCACAAACTAAAACTTCTAGCCTGTTCATGCCAAAACCGCAGCAAGGATAGGAATTCATTGGCAATGGTGGGATGGGGAAAAATCAAGTCTAAATCATCTATGCAGAGAATTAGGGGTTGATTAACTTGAGATAAGATATACTGTGAAAAGTAGTTATTACAACAGGATTTACTCCCGAAAATATCCCCTAACCAATCTTGCTTTAAGTTAGTCGTTAGTCCTAATTCTTGGCTAACTTGAAAATAAAACCATTTTAAGAAGGAATCCAGATTTTTGAATTGTTGCTGCTCGACTAATTGTAAACTCAAATTAACGGTTAAATAACCTTCTGTTTCTAACTGGGTTAATACTTGAGTGATTAGGGCGGTTTTTCCCTTTTCTTGAGGGCCTTTGATTTGCAGGAGGGAACCGGGTTGAGTCAGGGTATTGTAACAGATGTTTTCTAGGGTGGGACGGGGAATATAATCGGTTTGTTCGGTTTTCGGTTGGGGAGGATGGGCGATCGCACTTTTAATAATTTCGGCGTTTTTCCCGTCCCCGGAAGCAGATAGGGATTTTTCGCTGAGACGGTACTGGGTGATCCAGTCCTGGTAGGATATCTTCAGTAAAAGGAGACAAAGACCGTCGGCGATCCGATATTCACAACTATTTCGAGCTTTGGAATAAATCTCTGGTAAATACACTGCGGATCTCACTGAGGGAGATGTGGGGGGAGCGGAGGACAATTCCCGGCTCCAATCTTGCTCGAAAACAGCCCAGGAAATGCGCTTTCCGAGCTTATATTGATGATCAAATTTTTCTTGCCACTGCTGCTTGAGGGCGGTGGGTAGGGGAACTAGGCAGTTATTTCCGGTAGATGCACAAGTCATAAGGGTTAGTCTGAAAAGAGTTTGAATAAACGGTCAAGAGTGAGTCTGAGAAAAACCATAAGTTATTAAATTAATAATAGAAGGAAAAGAGAAAATCTCAACGAGCTTTTCAATTTCTTTTCAATTTCTTTTTAATTTTCCCTTTTTCTTTATCCGTAGTGATACGGTTAATTTAATTAGGGAAATTACGGATTATTGCTAATTCATCTACCAATTTCATTGATTTTGGTAACAATTTTAATGCAGTTAATCCTTAATTTCTCGGAGTTACTGAAAGCTATTGTGATTTTTTATTGTTATTCTCCGTAATTTTACGGACAGGGAGTTCTCTAATGAATACTATTAATTCTTCAGCATCGTCCGATGACCAATTCTTTACAAATGCTCTTTTGGGCCAATTAACCACGGCTTTAACGGGGTGGGTCACGGAACCGCAACAGTTGGCCCAGTTATTTCAATCAGGGTTAGGGGGGTTTGCGAGTCGGGGGGACTTCACTACCCAGATGGGAATGGTGTTTGGGGAGGGGAATGATTATAGTTTGTTACAAAGTGATTTTGCTGCGGGGAATTTTCAGGGGTTTCCTTTAGTTGAAGTGCGATCGGGTGCGGAGTTGAAAGGGGCTAATGCGGTTTATGTAACGGAAACCAATACAATTATTTTTTCTGAAGATTTCTTGCGTCAGTATGGGAATAATTTGTCTGTTGTTAATAGTGTTTTATTAGAGGAGTTTGGTCATTCGATTGATGCGAAGGTGAATGTTAGTGATACTCCTGGGGATGAGGGGGAGTTATTTTCTAATGTTGTGCAGAGGATTAAGTTGAGTGAGGGGCAGATTGAGGGGTTGAAGCAGGAGAATGATTTTTTAAGTTTAAGTTTAGGTCAAACTCAAAATCAGAAAATACAAGAAGATAGTTATTTAAATTTAAATTTAAATACCAACTTGTTAGATGTTGAGCAATCTGATGAAACATCTAAAATATACTCTTTTAGTAATCATATTGATCCTGTAAAACTAACTAAATTACTAATATTTGGTACTTATACTCCATCATCAACTGACTACAACTTACACATCAGAAAATATACACAAGCTCCATATCCAGAATCTATCAAGTATGATGCAACTGATTTTATGACGAATGGTGCTGGACGTTATGCTTATCCAGCACTGTGTCCCTTAGTACAAGAGTTCTTTAACCATGATTTTCCAATGGGTGAGGAAAAAACTTATACATGGTCACAATGGTTCCCATTGGCAAATGAGTTAAGGGTAGCTAGAGATCCAAAGTTCAAGCTAAAAGAAGAAGATTCAAATTCAATAGTAATATCAAATTATACAACTGGCTTTAATAATTATGACTATGCTGAACGCTCATATATCTTTGGTACCAGCCCTTTTAAACTAAATACTGATAATATAAAATTCCATGTTAGTTCATCAGGAAAAAAATGGATTACTAATTTCGAGGTATATCCTGATCAGGATAATTTTGATTTCATTTCTAATAGCGAAATTGCTAAAGTAGCGAATAACGTATTAAAAAGATTGTTTGATCCTTACGATCTAAGTCTAAATCGCCCATCAGTTTACATTAATTTTGAGGGAGAAGGTAAATTTTATGATACTTATACACAATCTAGTTTTGATTTTGATAAAGATCGACATGACTCTGACAAATATGATGGTACTTTTTCCGAAGATATATTTTGGAATAGTTTTAAGAATTTGTCTTATGCACTAAAATTAATTTCAGCGGCAGGGATTGATAATTTTTTAGGGATTGATGATATATTTTCAGGGATTGATGAATTTCTTTCTTATGAATCTGATGGTCGAAAAGTAATTTATGGCAGTCCAATAAATGATGTTCTTAATGGCAGATCTAGCGTTAAGCCATACCCAGATTCTACTGCATTTTCCGGTGGTTATTTTATTGTTGGTGGTCTAGGGAACGATTACCTCAAAGGAGATGTATTTGCTGACAAAATTATAGGAGGTTCTGGAGATGATACTACTATAGGAGGAGACAGTACAGATGACTTATATGGAGAAAATGGTCAAGATCGCCTTGAAGGCGAAGGTGGAGATGATTATTTAGAAGGAGGGGCAGGAAGTGATAAATATTACGGGGGTGATGGTAATGATCTAGTTTTTGATACTGGAATAAATAATAATCTTGGTTCCCCATCTGGAGATGATTATTTTGAAGGAGGGTCTGGAAAAGATATCTTCTATGGTGCTAATGGTGATGATACTGCTAAAGGAGGAAACCATGAAGATAAATTATATGGAGAAGATGGTCAAGATCGCCTTGAAGGTGAAGGTTGGGATGATTATTTAGAAGGTGGTTCTGGAAACGATCAGTATTACGGGGGTGATGGTAATGATTTAGCTGATGATGATAGTGCAGTAATTGGTAATATGGGCTTACCATCTGGAGATGATTATTTTGAAGGTGGTTCTGGAAATGATAGCTTCTATGGTGCTGATGGTAGTGACACTGGTTATGGTGGTACTGAAAATGATGTTTTAAAGGGTGAAGGTGGTAAAGATTTTCTTTATGGTGGTGCAGGTGACAATGATGTTGCTGGTGGTTTCTTTGACTGGACGAATAACTGGTGGGGGTTAGAAGAAGATGGAGAAATTCAACAAAACGATTCTAACGAAGCAAGTTTTACAATAGCAGGTTTAAGTTTATTTGCAGAAGCAAGTACAACTGATTTTTCTACTAATACATCAACCAATCAAAACAATTTTAATACAGTCTATGCTGCTGAAGCTAATTCCTCAGAATCATTGGATAGTGATGATTTTATCTCTGGTGGTTCAGGCAATGATAGGATTAGTGGAGATGAAGGTAATGATGAAATTTATGGGTATCAAGATAATGACTTGATATTAGGTGGTACAGGAGACGACAAAATTAATGGAGGTAGTGAAAATGATAGTATTACTGGTAACGATGGATCTGATGTAATTAGTGGTGATTTCGGAAATGATTTGCTGTACGGTGGTCAAAATAATGATCAAATTTCTGGTGGGGATAATCAAGATCAAATTTATGGCAATGACGGCGATGATAATATTTCTGGTGATGCTGGTGATGATCTAATTCAAGGAAACATCGGACAAGATAATATTTCTGGTGGGTCTGGTAACGATAACATTTCTGGAAATGAAGGTAATGATAATATTCAAGGAAACTTAGGTAACGACTTAATTTATGGTGGAGATAATGAAGACACCATTAAAGGAAATGAAGACAACGATAATATTTTTGGTGACAAAGGTAATGATGTAATTGAAGGAAACACCGGACAAGATCAGATTTTTGGCGGTGAAAATAACGATACCATTGCAGGTAACGAAGATAACGATTATATTCAAGGGGATGCAGGAGATGATCGCATTACCGGAGATGGCGGAGATGATAAAATTCAAGGGAATGAAGGAAGCGATCGCATTGAAGGAAATGACGGAAACGATTTAATTTCCGGGGGTCAAAACGAAGATACGATTTATGGAAATATCGGAAATGATAATATCTTTGGTGATGAAGGTCAGGATGTCATAGAAGGAAACGAAGGAGAAGATAACATTTCCGGTGGTAACGATAACGATACTATTTATGGTAATCAAGATAACGATAATATTAAAGGGGATGCTGGTGATGACAGTATTCAAGGAAATGAAGGGGATGATATTATTCAAGGGAATGATGGAAGCGATCGCATTGAAGGAAATGACGGAAACGATCTAATTTCTGGCGGTCAAAACGAAGATACGATTTATGGAAATACCGGAAATGACAATATCTTCGGGGATGAAGGTCAGGATGTCATAGAAGGTAATGAAGGAGATGATAATATTTCCGGTGGTAACGATAACGATACTATTTTTGGTAAGGAAGATAACGACAATATTAAAGGGGATGCTGGTGATGACAGTATTCAAGGAAATGATGGGGATGATAAAATTCAAGGAAATGAAGGAAGCGATCGCATTGAAGGAAATGACGGAAACGATCTAATTTCTGGTGGTCAAAACGAAGATACGATTTATGGAAATATCGGAAATGACAATATCTTTGGTGATGAAGGAAACGACATCATTGAAGGTAATGAAGGAGAAGATAACATTTCCGGTGGTAACGATAATGACACCATTTCCGGTAATCAAGATAACGATAATATTAAAGGGGATGCTGGTGATGACAGTATTCAAGGAAATGAAGGAAAAGATCAAATTAGTGGTGGGGACGATAACGATATTATTAACGGAAACGATGATGATGATCTAATTTTCGGTGATGGCGGCAACGATCTTATTCATGGGGATATTGGCGCTGACTTCATTAGTGGTGGAAACGATAACGATCAGATTTATGGCGACCTTGGCGCTGATTTAATTCAAGGAGATGCAGGAAATGATATTATTTCCGGTGGCGAAGATAATGATACGATTTCCGGTAACGATGGAGATGATCAAATCGAAGGAAATACCGGAGAAGATTTAATTCATGGTAACGCCGGAAACGATCACATTAAAGGCGGCGACCAAAACGATATTATTGCAGGGGATGGAGATAACGATACCCTCTTAGGCGAAAACGGAGAAGATCGCCTTTATGGAGGAGACGGTAACGATAATATTGTCGGGGGTAACGATAACGACCTCCTCTACGGCGAAAACGGCGACGACTCGATGGAAGGAAACGCTGGAGAAGATAACCTCGCCGGGGGAGACGGTCAGGATAAACTGAGTGGGGGTACAGAAAAAGACTTTATTAACGGTCAGTTTGGGAATGATACCCTGTTTGGGGATGAGGGAGATGATACCCTCTACGGCGAAGAAGGAGAGGACTATCTCTATGGCGGTGATGGAAACGATACCATGATCGGCGGTGCTGGCGGAGATGTCCAAGATGGCGGCGCAGGTCTGGACTTAATTTCTTACTATACCTCCCCCACAGGTGTTTTAGTCCGTCTCCAACCCGGTCAAGGCGTCGGAGGAGATGCGGAAGGCGATCGCATTTATAATGTGGAAAACGTCGAGGGGTCAAACCATAACGATACCTTAATTGGCGATAATGGCCCCAATGAATTACGAGGGTTAGGGGGAGATGATATCCTCGATGGTAAAGTTGGGGACGACTCCCTCTATGGCGGTTTAGGAAACGATAACCTCGATGGTCGCGAAGGAAACGACCTGTTAATGGGAGGAGACGGAAACGACACCATTGATGGCCGTTCTGATGATGATAAAATCTCAGGGGGTGCGGGTAATGATCTCCTTGACGGCGGAAGTTCGGGTAATGATACGATTTCCGGTGGGGATGGTAACGACAATATTGAGGCTAATTCCCATGATGACAACGTTGATGGCGGTGCGGGAGATGACAACGTTGATGGCGGTGCGGGGGATGACCTCGCTTTTGGGGGAGACGGGAATGACACCCTAGATGGTCACTCTGGTAATGATACCCTGATCGGAGGCGAGGGAAATGATATCCTCCTAGGGGACGCTGGGGATAACTGGTTAATTGGGAATGGTGGGAATGATGAAATGTACGGCGGGAAAGGGAAAAGTGTTGATACCTTTGTGATTAGTGTCGATGGTAGTGTTGATACGATTTATAATTTTGAATTAGAGAGCGATCGCCTACAATTTACAGAAAATCTTAACTCGTCTGACTTCAGTTTTACTCCTGACAATCAAGATTTATTGTTAATCTATCAAGGAAGTACGGTTGCAATTCTCAAAGATATTGGTAGCAAAGGAAAGCCAAATAAACCTAACGGAAAAGATCCTGAAAACACCCCAGACTTGAATCAATATCCAACGTTAACAGCCGCAGTTTCTTTACCCACTTCCACAGAAACCGAGCTTTTAGCTAATATTAGCGAACCTCCTCCCCCTCCTGCTGTGGGTGGTAGCGAGATTTTCCCGGCGGTATTTGAGTCTCCTTCTCCCGATAATATTGCTGCTATTCCTGAAACTTCTGCTGATTTTGGTAATTCTAATTTTGACGGATTTTTCACGAATACTTCCGATCCCTTTGCGAATGTTTTTGAGGGATTTGTAGCAACCTATTCTCAATTCAATGCAGTTGATTTTTCTACCCTAGCTGATTTCAGTTTTAATCCCATTGAAAACCCCTCCATTGTAGACCCCATAACTAACCCTGATATTCCTTCTGATAACGAGGAAACAGATAATCCTGTTATTAATCCTCCAGAAGATAACTCAGACCCCGTAACTAACCCAGAAATTCCTTCTGATAACGAGGAAACCGATAATCCTGTTGTTACTCCTCCAGAAGATAACTCAGACCCCGTAACTAACCCAGATATTCCTTCTGATAATGGAGAAACCGATAATCCTATTGTTAACCCTTCAGAAGATAACTCAGACCCCGTAACTAACCCAGATATTCCTTCTGATAATGGAGAAACCGATAATCCTATTGTTAACCCTCCAGAAGATAACTCAGACCCCGTAACTAACCCAGATATTCCTTCTGATAACGAGGAAACCGATAATTCTGTTGTTAATCCTCCAGAAGATAACTCAGATCCCGTAACCAAACCTACCAATAATTCCGATAATTCTCAAAATGGGAAAAACGATAATTCTGTTGTTAATCCTTCAAAAGATAACTCAGATATCGTAACCAAACCTACCAACAATTCCGATAATTCTCAAAATGGGAAAAACGATAATTCTGTTGTTAATCCTTCAAAAGATAACTCAGATATCGTAACCAAACCTACCAATAATTCCGGTAATTCTCAAAATGGGAAAAACGATAATTCTGTTGTTAATCCTTCAAAAGATAACTCAGATATCGTAACCAAACCTACCAACAATTCCGATAATTTCCATGATGGGAAAAACGATAATTCTGTTGTTACTTCTTCAGAAGATAACTCAGATATCGTAACCAAACCTACCAATAATTCCGATAATTCCCATAATGGGAAAAACGATAATTCTGTTGTTACTTCTTCAGAAGATAACTCAGATATCGTAACCAAACCTACTAACAATTCCGATAATTCTCAAAATGGAGAAACCGATCATTTTGTTGTTAATTCTCCAGCAAATAACTCAAATATCGTAACCAAACCTACCAACAATTCCGATAATTCTCAGAATGGAGCAATCGATAATTCCATTGTTACTTCTCCAGAAGATAACTCAGACATTGTAACCAAACCTACCAACAATTCCGATAATTCTGATAACGGAGAAACCGATAATTCTATTGTTACTTCTCCCGCAAATAACTCAGGTATCGTAACCAAACCTACCAACAATTCCGATAATTCTCAGAATGGAGAAACTGATAATTCTGTTGTTACTTCTTCAGAAGATAGCTCAGATATCGTAACCAAACCTACCAATAATTTCGATAATGGAGAAACCGATAATTCTATTGTTACTCCTTCAGAAGATAACTCAGATATTGTTTCTAATTCTGCCAATAACTCCCCAATAAATGAACAAACAACAGCTTTAAACACATTACCACCGGAAAAAACCACACCTCCAGAAGTTACAGGTGAAGTGAATTCTGGAACCGAAGGGAATGATATGTTATTGGGAACAAATAGTAGTAATATCATTAACGGATGGTCAGGAGATGACACCATCTTCGGTTTACAAGACAATGATAATTTGTCTGGTGATGGTGGAAAAGACATAGTATTAGGGAACGAAAATAATGATTTTCTTTCCGGTGGAGAGGGTAATGATACCCTTTATGGCGGTAAGGATAATGACACCCTTTTAGGTCAAACCGATGAAGATATCCTTTATGGAGATTTAGGGGATGATGAACTCAATGGAGGGGATGGAAGTGATCAACTCCTGGGAGGACAAGGAAACGATTCTCTCTATAGTAGCCAAGGTATCGATACCCTCACAGGTGAATCAGGGAATGACACCTTTATCCTAGACTATTTCTCTGAAACCGGAACCACAGAAGACTATTCTCTGATTGTTGATTTCAAACTCGGTGAAGACATGATTCAATTATTAGGAACACCCAATCAATATCGCCTAGAAACGGCTTCTCCTGATGTCCCCAACGGAACCGCAATCTTCCGCACCCTCAATGGCCGAGAGCATTTGATCGCGATTGTCTCAAACGACCTATTAACTAACCTGGAAACTGAGTCCTTCCAGTTTGTCTAAAGCCAAATCGTGAAACTTTGATGGGGATGTGGGGGCTAATGTCCCCACATTTTGTGGTGCAGAAAACGGGTTTCTGAAAACATTGGTCAGGATGATGGCGATTTGTAACTCTTGCAGACAGTTATGATGAAGGATAGCTAATCAAACTTAGGGGTGCTATGCCTAAACTATCTGTTTAAAGACTCGGGATTAAGAATAAAGCTATGATCCCTGATCCATCCTCCTGACTCACCCACCATGAGATCCACTCCCTCTACATCTTTGTTCCCCCCCAGTAAACCTAAAGTGCGCCTGCGAACTACCCTTGTTGTTACCTTTGTCATTCAAATTGTTGCCGCCGTTGGACTGGTCGGGTATCTTTCCTTTAGAAATGCTCAAAAAGCCGTCAATACCCTGGCTTCCCAACTGCGTAGCGAACTGAGCGCCCGGATTGAACAGGAACTCAAAAGCTATTTTGAAAACCCCTACAGACTTAACCAACTCAATAGTCGTGCATTTTTTCGCGGAGAACTCGATGTTACAAGGGTTGACAGCGCGCCTCCCCTGTTAGATCAATTAAAAATATCCCCCCTGCTGTATTCGATTTATTGTGGTAACTCCCAAGGAGAATTTTTAGGGGCGGTCAGGATCTTAGAAAATAATACCTTGGGGTTGTGGACGGCGAACATTGAAACGGGACAACATTTATATCTCTACAATATTGATAGTCAAGGACGGCCCACCACCTTACACAAGGATAGTGGGGCTATTTATGACCCGCGACAACGCCCTTGGTATCAAAAAGCCCAAAAAACCGGGCGTCCGGTCTGGAGTGATATCTATTTAGCCTTCTCCACCGGCTTACCCACCGTTACGGCCAGTCAACCGATTTATAATCCCGAAACCGACGAACTCCTGGGGGTTTGCGCCACGGATGTTCTACTTCCCGATGATTTCCGCAAGTTTCTATCGAGTTTAGCGATCGGAAAATCTGGTATTGCTTTTGTTAGCGATCGCACAGGTCAGTTACTTTCGAGTTCCACCAATGAAACCCTGACCGTCGGAGAAGGGAAACAAGCCAAACTCCTCCCCGCAACCGATAGCCAAAATCCCTTAATTAGAGGCGCGACTCAACAAATTATCTCTGAATATGGCAGTTTTGCCAGCTTAGATCAACCTGTACAAACGGAATTTCTACTCAATAATCAACGGAAATTTATTCAAGTTTTACCCTTTAAAGATGGTCGGGGACTGGACTGGTTAATTGTGGTGGTGATTCCAGAAAGCGATTTTATGGATGAAATTAATGCCAATAATCGCTTGACTATTATTTTATGTTTAGTGGCATTAGTGATTGCAATTCTAGCAGGAATTGCTACCTCCCGTTGGATTTCCCAACCGATTCTAAAATTAAGTAACGCCTCAAAAGCGATCGCTCAAGGAGAGTTGGATCAACATATTGAAACCAAAGGGATCACAGAACTTGAAATTTTAGCAAGTTCTTTTAATACGATGACGGAGCAACTGCAAGAATCCTTTGCCAAACTAGAAACAAAAAATGCGGACTTACAACAGGCAAAAGAGGCTTTATCCGCCGCCAAAGAACAGTTAGAAGCGGTATTAAATGCCGTACCCGGTTCAATTTCTTGGATGAGTGCTGAGGGAATTTATTTAGGGGTAAATCGTCATCTAGCGGATAATTTAAGTTTAGAAACTGAAGAAATTTTAGGTCAAAAAATCGGATTTTTTGAACAGGGTTCAGACTATGTTAAATTTCTACATCGATTTCTGGAAAGTCCTGAACAATCAGCCTCTCAAATTCTGCCAATTATCCAAAATGATCAACGACGTTACTATTTAATTGTGGTGCAAAAATATCAGCAAGGTTCGGCTTCTGTGGCGGTGGGAATTGATATTACCGAACGTCGGCAAGCAGAAGAAGCCCTGAGAATTGCAGAGGAAAACTATCGCAGTATTTATGAAAATGCCTTAGAGGGAATTTTTCAATATCATCCTGAACATTCTTATATTAATGTTAATCCAGCCATGGCTCGGATTTATGGTTACGATTCTCCTTCAGCTTTGATGGATATTTTACCCGATTCCAGTTATTCTTTATATGTGCAACCGGAACGCCACACAGAATTTATTCATTTAATGCAGGAACAGGAAACGGTTTCTAATTTTGAATTTCAAATTTATCGAGCGGATCGTCAAAAAATTTGGATTTCTGCCAGTGCTAAACCGGTGTTTAATCCCGAGGGTGATTTACTTTATTATCAAGGATTTATTGCTGATATTACCGAAAGAAAAAAAGCAGAAGTTGAGCGTCAAGAGTTTATTGAAGAACTGTTTGAAGTCAATAGTAACTTAGAAGTTGCCATCCAAACTCAGTTAGAATTGACAGAAGCCGCCACTCGTTTTGTCCCGCAACAATTTCTCTCTCTCCTGGGTTATAACAGCATCGCAGAGGTGAAATTAGGGGAAGGAGTACAACATGAAATGTCTATTTTATTTTCCGATATTCGGGACTTTACCAGTATTAGTGAAAAGATGACCCCGGAAGATAATTTCAAATTTATTAATTCCTATTTATCCCGGATGGAACCTGTGATTACCCAATATCAAGGGTTTATTGATAAATATATTGGGGATGCGATTATGGCGTTATTTAATGGGGGTGCGGATGATGGGATTCAAGCGGGAATTACTATGTTAAAAGAACTGGCTGAATATAATAGTACCAGAAGCCGAGCCGACCGCCCGAAAGTGTCGATTGGAATTGGGATTAATACGGGATTTTTAATGTTAGGAACCGTGGGCGGCGAAAATCGGATGGATAGTACGGTGATTAGTGATGCTGTGAATTTAGCCTCTCGAATTGAAGGGTTAACTAAATATTTTGGTGTGCCTTTATTAATTTCTGAATATACGTTAAAGGCGTTACAAGATCCTAGTCTTTATGGTATTCGATTAATGGGTCGAGTTAATGTTAAAGGCAAATCGGAAATGGTGTCTGTTTTTGAAGTATTTGATGCCGATTTACCTAAAATTAAAGCGGGAAAATTAGCGACTAAAGCCCTATTTGAAGAAGCGGTTTCTCTTTATAATATGGAAAATTATCAGGAATCCCTGAAAGCCTTTGAAGCCTGTTTAACCTTAAATCCCATTGACCGAGTGGCTAAATTTTATTTAGAACAGATTCGCCAGATTCCCCGAAATCTCCAGTCTCCCGGGGAACTTTAAGCTATTTGTAGGAGTAATTCATGAATTACTCCCACTAATAATCGGTAAGTTACGATTAAGTCGAAAGAAAATGCACCCAAAAATTTCCATCGGGCATACAAACTCGACGGATTAAATTGTAGGAATAGCGCAAATAAGCACCACTCAAATCCGTGCGATATCCCGAGGGAAACCATTCCCCATAGGGGTCATGTACCAGTAAGCCTTTGTCATCGAAACCCACCGCCGGCATAATATGACCAAAGGAGGTAAAATAACCGTGAATTACCGCCGGTTTACCCTCCGCTAACCAGTCTTGTAATTCCTCTAGGGTTGTCCGTTCGGAAAAGTAATCTTTAGCCCCATAATCTCGGGCAATTTTGGCTAAATCGTAGGGACTCCAGCGGCTATACCCTTTTTTGATGGCATATTCATAGAGCTCGTCTTCAAATTGACCGCTACTGCTACGCCGAGGAATGCCTAAATATTGCAAACACATGGCGATGGAAGTCACATTACAAGACCCGGTGGGATTATAAAAGTTATCCAGTTGAGATTTATAGGGAAAATTAGCGAGTTTGATACTTTTAGGACGGGGTTTTGGATAAACTAAATCTTTCCCTTGATAAATTTCAGCGTGTTGGTCAAACACATAACCAATTGATTGTTCTCCCAATTCATTCCCCCGAAAGGCAACTCTAATATGACCGCGCAGGGGTTCATAAGCAAGAAGTTTGAATTCTTGACCCGCTTTTACCGCTTTTTTTTCAGTCTCACTGAGTTGAGAAGAAGTAACGGGTCTGAGTTTTAAAATTGTTTCTTTGGTAATTTTAAGAACCGGAATATCGCTGGGAATTTGTTCCCGTTTGGTTTCAATTAGTTTCTTGGCGGTTTTTAATCCCAAAAACCCAGGTTCCTCGCATTCCATTAAGGTTTGAAACCGATGCAGGGCGGCGGTGGATTTCTGCCCAAAGCTGCCATCTGCTGGGGGATCAAGCAAGGTCAAATTAATTAAAATTACCTGAATTTGGCGGGTTAAGTCTTGATCCGATGCGATCGCATTCACATCATAACGTTGTTCGGTTCCTAAAATGTCTTGTAATTTCATATTCAGTAATAAAGGCTATAACTTTAGAGTCGGACAAAAATAAACGATAATGGCAATAACTGAATTTCGATGTTTTAAGTTAAACCTCTGAATTGATGGAAGAATTTCAGACGTTATTGATTATCGCGTAAATCAGCATGATTGGATAGTCCCCAATTAAAATTAACAATTCTCAACTATTTCCAAAAAAGGGGGAATTACTCATGATGGGGGTGATACCCTAACCCTGGTTATTAACAGCGACAGGACTTACGCACCCAACCAAAGAAACCGGGTTTTTTTCCACATATTATCTAAAAAACCCGGTTTCTCGGGCGACGGTGCGTAAGTCCTAAGCGATCAGAATTGCTATAGAGAATTGAATTAATTACTAACTTTTAAACTTTGGATTTTAGGTTCAGGCACACCCCAACCTTTAAGAATATTATAGGCAATAATTTGATGTCCGGCAATATTCGGGTGAATCCCATCTCTAGTTAATAAATTTTGTCCTTGTCCCCCATAGCGTTGATAGGTGCTGATTACATGACGAAAAGGAATATTTAAGTCAATAAATTGACAGCGATATTGTAGGGCAACTTCCCGCATAACGGCGATATATTGGGAAATTCGCTGGTTTTCTTGACTACTGAGATCTTCCTGAATAATAGTAGGGGATAATAATAAAACTGGAATTGCTTTTGAGGTGGCAGCCTGTACCATGGCGGTTAAATTTTGTCGATATTCTTGGGGAGTAGGAATATTAGGTCTGGCTTGGGTCGGAGTTTGGAAACTTTGTAAAACATCATTCACCCCAATATTAATTGTAATTAAATCGGGTTTTTTATCTAAAACATCCTGTTTAAATCGTTCATTCAGTTGGGTTGAAGTATTTCCCGAAACTCCCGAACTGATGATTTCAACCGGTTGATTAGGATAGAGTAGATTCAAATAGCGTTGTAATAACCAGACATAACCGCCATATTGTCCTCCACTTTGGGTAATACTATCTCCAACTACCAGAATGCGCTGTTTATTGCGTAGGGCTTCGGGTTGGGGTTCAATAATCGGTTGAGGTGATGCAGGTTGAGGCGGTTTAGGGACGGAAGACGGACGAGGAGTGGAGGCGGGAGGGAGATTTGGGGACGGTGCGGCTTGTATCCGTAAAGATGCGGCTAGAGCATACCATCCCAAACCAGCGATTGTAAGGGTCAGAAGAAATCGGAATACAATGGAAGGAACCTGTTTCATCACATTACTCAGTTGTCAGTAATCAGTTATCAGTGTAAGACAGGACTGAAGTATAAAATTAAATATGTTTAATCCACAACAAATCCTTGAAGACCGCTATCAACTCCAGCATCAATGTGGACGTACCGCCACCGGACGCCAAACTTGGCTGGCAAATGATCAAAAAACTCAAGAAAAAGTGATTATTAAACTATTAGCTTTTAGCCCCCAAATGCCTTGGGAAGAATTAAAACTCTTTGAACGGGAAGCCCAAGTTTTACAGGCTTTAAATCATCCCCGGATTCCCCGTTATCGAGATTACTTTGCTATCGATCAAAATTCGGGCGGGGGCTTACCTTGGTTTGGATTAGTGCAAGATTATATTCCCGGTTTATCCCTCCAAGACCTATTAGAAAAAGGGCATCGTTTTACTGAAGCTAAAGTTAAAAAAATGGCTAAAGATATCTTAAAAATATTAGTTTATTTGCATGAACTTAGTCCTCCAGTTTTGCATCGAGATATTAAACCTAGTAATTTAATTTTAGACAGTTCAGAACAGATTTATTTAGTAGATTTTGGTGCAGTACAATCTCAAGCATCGGTGACAGGCGTGACATTTACTGTGGTGGGAACCAGTGGTTATGCACCATTAGAACAATTTTGGGGAAGGGCGGTCGCAGCTTCGGATTTATATGCTTTAGGAGCCACATTAATTCATTTATTAACCAATACTTTTCCGGCGGATTTACCCCAACAGGATTCTCGGATTAAGTTTGCTAATCGAGTCAGTTTGAATCCCTATTTTATCCGATGGATTGAACAAATGACAGAAATTTCCCTAGAAAAAAGAATACAAACCGCCAGGGAGGCTTTAAAATCCTTACAATCTAAAAAAATGGTTCTGCTCAAAGATCAAAATACCGCCCCCCCACAGGCTTTAATTCCCAAACTGATTAGACCTTTTTATAGTAGAATTTGTCTGCATAAAACATCCGAAACCTTAGAGATATATTTACCCCCGAAAGGGTTCGCAAAACTATTGCAAATGGAAATGGGATCTTTCTATTTATTGATCTTGTATTTGATCGCATTATTATTTCCCATTTTGTCACCTCTATTTTTTACCTATTCATTTTTATTTTTATCTTCAATTCTAGGAAGTTCAATCTTATTATGGATATTTTTCTTTATAGATGAAAAAACCTTTGTGGAATTTGATCATTTCCAATTCAGAATTTTTAGAAAATCCAGGGGAATTAAATATCGTTTACAATCGGGTTCCGTGGGGAATATTATGGGCGTGTTTATGGAAAAAAAACAATCCAAATATCAAGTAGTGATTCGGACAACCTCGGGAACTCACACTATTGGTGAACTATTTGTCGCGGAGGAATGCGCCTGGTTAACCCAGGAAATCCAAGACTGGCTTTATCCTCGGTAAAGAAACCGGGTTTCTCACGATTTCTTGCTTAAGACTTTGATCAACGGAGAGGGAGGGATTCGAACCCTCGGTACGGAGTTACCTGCCGTACAACAGATTAGCAATCTGTCGCTTTCGACCGCTCAGCCACCTCTCCTTGGTGACAATTAAATATACTAACAGATCATTTTGAGTCTGTCTAGGGGGAGGGTAAAAAATTTTGGGGTGATGGGAATTTGGGTTGATTATCTCCCAGACTTGACCTCTCGCCCTTGCCTTGCAGGTTATGGGGTTGGGGGGTTTAGGTCTTAGGCTTGACAAGAGAAAATCACAAAGCCTTCCTGGGGTCAAGGGGAAGGGAATCCCCCTGATCACGACTAGAAGAAACAAGATAGACTGTTGATTAACCCTTTTCTGCTTTTTTTCAAGCTGTCCCATGAACAGACAAGAGTTTTTAGATCGGTATCAAGCGGGAGAGCGCAATTTTACCTATATTGATTTAAGCGGGGTAAATCTAAGCGGTGTCAATTTACAAGAGATTAACCTCACGGGAGCGAATCTGACAGGGGTTAACCTCAGTTGGGCGGTATTAAGCAAAACTCAATTAGTGGGAGTCTGTTTTCGGCGGGCTGATTTACGCAATACGGTATTAACCCAGAGTAATCTCAATCAAAGTAATTTGAGTGGTACCAATCTCACCAAAGCAGACTTACGATTTGCCACATTAAAACAAGCGGATTTGAATTGGGCGGTTTTAGTTGAAGCCGATTTAAGTAATAGTGATTTAACGGGAGCGAAATTAGATCAAATTAATTTAGAACAAGCAAAATTAAATCATGCTTTATTAATCGGTGCGGAATTAATGGAGGCGAATTTAACCGGGGCGAGTTTAGTGGCGGCGAATTTAACCGGGGCGAATTTACGGGAATCCCGACTCACGAGCGCCAATTTAAAAGATGCTATTCTAACTCAATCTAATTTAACGGAAGCTGACTTAAATGGTGCTACTTTGCGGTCGGCAAATTTGACCGAGGCGGATATGCACCGAGTGGTATTAACGGGGGCTGATTTAACCGATGCGGTGCTTGATGGTGCGGATTTAAGTCGAGGAAATTTAACCGGAGCTTATTTATTAAAAACCAGTTTTAAAAAGGCTTATTTATTACGGGCAAATTTAGAGGAAGTTTATCTACTTTGGTCAAATTTAACCGAAGCGAATTTGAGGGGGGCAAACCTGCGACGGGCGGATTTAAGCGGGGCTTATTTGGTGGATACGATTTTGAGTGAAGCGGATTTGCGGGATGCTTTATTAATCGAAAGTCATTTAATTAGAACCAATTTAGAGGGGGCTAATTTAACCGGTTGTTGTATTCATAATTGGGAAAAATCAGAGGTTGAACTGAATAAGGTAGAGTGTGAATATGTTTATAATGAGTTTGATTATACTAATAAAAAACCTAAAAATCGTTATCCCAGTGATCGGAATTTTTTACCGGGAGAATTAGCCCAGGATTCCCCGGAAGATAGCCAGTTAATTCCGGTAGAATTTACCGAATATCCCCATTGGGAAGCGTTAGTTTATACTTTGGTTAAGGTAGAACAGGAGAGTCCTGAACTTGAGTTAATGATTCAAGGATTTGAAACTCAACCGGATAGTTTTTTACTTCAGGTTAGAGCCAATCATTTAGTTAATGCTAAACTGATGAGTCAACAGATTTTAAATTCCTATCCCTCAATGAAGCAGAAACTTTTACAGAAGCGATCGGATATTTTGGGGTTATTAAGTTTAGAGGTTCCTATTTTTAATGGTGCGGTAGATTTGGAGGGAATTCCTGAAGCGGTGATGTCTACTCCTACAATTGACGGGAATAATCATCAGACTTTGTATCAAGAAGTTTCTCGTCAAATCCAAGGAATTTTGCGATCGCAGGAACCAGAAAAATTTGTGGTCAGTGTCCAGAGATTGTTAGATTTTCTAGCTAAAAATGGTGTGGAACTTGAGGATCTTCAGCATCAAGTAATTATTCAAGGTATTGTGCAACGCGCCCAACGGGAACCTCTATTTAAGGAGAATTTATTCCGTTGGGAACAGGTCGCAACTCCTACGGAGCGAGTTTCGTTGATGGGGGAATTAGTTAGATTTGCGATCGCTCTTTTATGGGAGGAGTGAATGGCATTAAATCTAGTTGATTCATCAAGGGGGACGAAATTAACTACTTTTCTACTAACTATTTAGCGCCATAATAAAACAAGATTTCCTTTTCTTTTAACCCGGCAAATCCCGCATCAATTAATAATTGATTCAGTTCAGTTTCAGGAATATGTTTAGCACCAATGCGAACAATTCGAGAGCGCATTGTATTACTCACACCACTGCGTTGACGTCCGGCTTCTAAGCCCATCACTTGATGATAAAGATCCAACTTAACCGCAGGGATCGGTGTACCATCAAAGTCAATTCCTTTGGCGATCGCCACATCAATTGCATCGGCGCCCGTAGTTGATTCCGTTGATAGATTAGCTTCTGAAGTCATGAGAGATCATCCAATTTAATCTTTAAACTATTCTATTCTACCGTTAAAGGTTTAACGATACATTCTAGTTTCTAAATCTTTAATAATCGGTTGTTTATCCGGTTGTCCCTTCAATAGTTTGAGGAGTCCTAACCCTTGATGAATCGGTTTATTACTGGCCGGTTCAGCAAACCCAGTTACCCCGTCTATTTCACCCATAATCGTCCGATAAAATGCCGCACCGAATAAATGATCAATGGGTTTTTTTCCCTCTCCAAAGGAACCCACGGCCATCCAATTATTTCCAATCGCGGTGGAGGGATTTCGGGTTTCTGAAACCGCCGGAATTCCTAATTTAATTTTATCAGAAATTGACTTTTGTGCTACTTCTGCGATCGCCACCCGGGCGGTCATTTCCATTAAAGGAATCGCTCCTTTTATAATCACATTGCCTGATAATAACCCCAAGCCCCCCCGAGAAACAGAATTATAGGATTTTTCCGCTAATCGATCAATTTTGACCTCAGCAATATCAATCCGTTGAATATCCGTTGCCGGATAATCTTGATACTTTTCTAAAATAGATTGCATCGTTGTTTGAATACTTTTAAAGGATTCTAAATAATCATCATCATCAAACTCATTATTTAACGCCAAATCCGGTTGACGGATTAATTGATAAATCACTTTCCCCATAACTGGAATTTCAGCATTAATCATCCATTCATCTAAACTTATGAGGGTTAAAGCATCGACAACAGTTTTGCCTTCGCGCAGTTGAATATAGGTTTTTGCATAGCGTTTTTTATCGGATTCGGATAACTGGGGTTGATTATAAATAGTATTAATAATCAGAATGTCTAAGGTTAAAACCCTGGAGGTAATACTTCCGCGTAAATAGTATTTTTTTAAGTTGGATTTCAGGGAAGAATTGAGAATAATCGTATCAATATTTGTTAAAGCGACTAAATCGGGAACCGCTTCCCCTGACCGGACATATTGATAGGTTCCTTTTAATTTAATTTTTTCCTCTAGGTCTAAATCCGATGTTTCCAAGGCTTTTTCTAAGCAATGTTCTAGGCTCAAACAACGGGAATGGTGACTGGCAATAATATAACGTTGACCGATATCAGAATAAAGTTTAGAGGTTAGCACCAAATAATCTAATAAATCTAAGGCGGTACAATCTTGGGTTGCCTGTCCATTATTTAATCGATTATAGGCTTCTAAACATCTAATTTTAGTCTGTTCATAGAGAGAGAATTGATTAATTAAACGATTGACTTGTCGATCCAAATTCAATTCTGAACGATAAAAACTATGCAAGACTAAAAAGGCATCATTTCCCCTAATTCCACATCCTTTCAGACGTAAATTTGCTCCTTCTGTGCGGTGAGGGGGAATTCTAACGGTATAACTTTTGCCATTTTTTAAAGTAACGGTTTGACTACCTCCTTGATCGGCCGATTGATAGGCAATAAAAATATGATAAAGTTCATCTAAACTGCAATCAATTCCCTGGGGATTGGATAAAGGTTCTTCTGATTCTAAGCCGAAATGATCGATCCAATCTTGACCTTTTTTCCAAGTGGATTCTACGGAATGGGTTGCCGTATCTCGGAGGGTTTTTCCGGCTTCAGTCGCTTTATGAGTTATGGCTTCTCCCGCATTAGATACGGAATGTTTAGCGGCTTCAGTCGCTTTTTGCGTTAAAGATTGACTTGCTTTAGTCGCTTTTTGACTAATAGAATTCCATAAGGATTTATTTTTGCGATCGCCCATTGATTAATTCCCTCCTGTAATTTTATCGATTAAAACAGTAACTTTAATAATATCGGAGCCGCCGATTCTAACATTCCCACAAATCCACCACGAGGTTTATTTTCGTCGGGATTGAGTCGATATTCCAAGGTTTCAACTAACTGGAGAGCAACTTGTTCACCCTCGGGAGAATTTAAGGTTTTATAGAGTTGTTCGGCTTGTTTGGCATCTGCGAGCGCCCCGGTTAAATTTCCTAAATCAGCCAGCGCCATACTGCGAGCAAAATAGGCCGCGGCTAACTTTTCATCTAATCTCAAGGCTTGGTTATAAAAATCAATAGCGTTTACATAATTACCTGCCTTGGCTTCACCAACTCCCAGACGGTAAAAGTCCTCCGCATTGCCCACACTCGCCGGAAGTCCCACAACGCCGACTAACTGAGCGTTATTAATACTGTTGGCATCTAAAACCGCATTGCTGAGATAGGAACTTCTTAAATCTGTGCCGTTGAGGTTGGCTCCAGTTAGGTTAGCTCCGGTTAAGTTAGCTCCAAATAAACTCGCCCCCGCCAGGTTAGCCCCCTGTAGATTAGCTCCGGTGAGGTTAGCTCGGCTGAGATTGGCTCCCACCAGGTTAGCCCCATTTAGGTTAGCACCCACTAAGTTCGCCAGCACCAAACCTGCACCACTGAGGTCACAATTTTGACATTGTTTGGTGGACAAAAGTTGTTGAGTCTGTTGTAAGTTTTCGGCCTGTGCTGGAGTTAGGGGACTGAGTGCTACCAACAACGCAACACCAGCTACAATTTTCTGTTTCATAGGACAGACTAATCAAAAGGGGATTGTAGCCATGATAAAATATTGTCTGGGTAATTGCTACGGTTCCCAGACGGACTTTCCATTTTATCTCTATTTTGGTTAAGTTGATCAAAATCACACTGAAAAAGTGAGTTTAATCACACTGATTCAAGTTGTTGTATCACAGGCAAAATCAGAAATTAAAGGAATAATTAGGATCTGAAGCCATCAGGTTGTAGGTGCTACCCATGTTAATGACGGAACCCTCTGTGAGTGTCGAAAGGTTGGTCAATCAAATTTTTTGTTCTCGAAAAATTACCCGCAATGACCAACGGTTATTAATGTCGTTATTACTCTCCAAAGACGCATTAACTTCAGAAGAACATTCTTATATTGATCAGGTTTTTGAGCGTCTGCGCCGAGGTTTGATTCATGTGGTTGAATAGGAATCATAAATTACTCTTAAAAACCCAAAACAGGACTACAGGAATAACAGCCTGTAGTTCTGTTTTTTTAAGGTTTTGTACTTGTTTGAAACCGTTGATAAGGAAAACGCCCGGTTTTCGGATCAAACCATTTATTCCAGAGTTGAGTATTTGCTTCGCTGGTAATTGTTTGATTGACTAAATTTCCCCATTGAGCACTATTTTTAGGTAAAATACAACCGTAATTTTCAAAGGTTAGAGGTTGTTCTGGGACTAAACGAAACTGTTTAAAGTCCAGTCCCTGTTGCCATAATTCACCCAATAAAAGAATCCCATCACTGGCAATTAAATCAATTTCTTCGGCTTTTAAGCGACGAATTCCATCGGTACGACTCCCCACAACTTGCCATTTTGCTTCGGGATAAACCGGACGAAATTGATCATCGGTGGTTGTCCCCAATAAAAATCCCACGGTAATATTATTTTCTCGGATTGTTTGTAATTGGGTTTCGGAAGTTCGGGTGGGGTTTAAACGTTCTGCATCCGCTTCTCTAGCTAAAAGTTGAATCCCAGAGGTAAAATAGGGCGTAGAAAAATCAACCTTTTGTTCTCGTTCTGAGGTGATACTGGTCGCCTCACAGACAATATCTAATTGACCTTTTTCTACCTGTTCAAATCGATTTTTTAAGGTAACGGTTTTTAATTCTAATTTAATCGGTTTATTCAGTTGTTTTTCTAGGCGCTGTTGAATCAGTTTAATTAAATCAACAGAATACCCTTGTAAGCTATTATTTTTGTCTGTATAGCCAAAGGGAACCGCATCCGTCCGCACCCCGGCTGTTAGTACCCCGGTACGATTGACTTTTTCTAACACGGTTTCAGCCCAAACCGAGAGGGGAAAACTAACGGTAAAAAGAAGACTCAAGAGAGAAATAGCAAGTTTTTTGTCCATGGGTGTTAGATTCTTTAGCAGATTAGAACGTCCTGTCATCCTATAGCATTAATTGGGAACTCAAGGCAAGGGGAAAACAGAAAGAAAATAGGTAACACCGAAACAGAAAAAACTAGAAATAGCAAGTCTAAATTAGTTTTTTAAGATTAAATTAGCCGAGTCAGGGCCAAAGATTCTACATTTTTAAACGTTCGAGTCGCTTTAAAAATTCCTGAATATTAATCAAAATATCTTCAGAAAAATGTTGAGAATAAATTAAACTATGGAGATAATAACCCGGGCAGGTTTCTCCAATATAATAAGAATAATCTAAGCCGACTAAATTACTAATCCACCAATAACAATGATAGACGTAATTTGGGGAAAATAGCTCTATAACTTGGGTTTGAGGTTGACAAAAAACAAGATTAGTTAACCCACTGCCATGAGGTGCAATAATAATTTCAGCTTGGGAAAATAATGCAGCTTGTTCAAGCACAGACATCGATTCTAATTGAATATACTCAAAGCCCAAGGGTTGCAAAACCGCTAATAATTCATTCTCATTTAAAATTCTACGGCTTTTTGCTGAATTTCTAGTAATATAAATTCGTTTAAATTTAGGTGAATTTGCCAGACTCTCAGAAGTCAAAAAATTTCGTTTTAAAAAATCACAAGTCCATTTCGGCATCCAAGCCGCACAACCCGGGAAAGAAGGGACAATTAAATCTTGGGCTTGGATATGATGGAGTTCTTGAATATTAATTTGTTTGTTTTTGGGAATTTCTAATTTTTCTAAAGTTTCCTGTTGAAAAGGCAACCGATTATCAACGATAAAATAATCAATATTATTGCTATAAAAACAGCTTTTTTTTAATAATTCAATCCTAGGTAAACTATCTAACATCCAGTGAAAATAAACGGAATTAGAAAGTCCAGCGATAATAGCAACCGTTCCATTTATCTGATGAATGGGGGGTAATTTATTAACGGATAAAATAGAATGGTGACTGGGATGTTTGTTGGGATGACCTGGACTCAATAAAGGAAATTCCGGGGAAAGATCTCCTAAAAAATGCTGTTCATTCGTGAGAATAGCCGATTGAGTTTGGTCAGAACTTAACCAGAATCTCCCTTGAGGAATTTTAACCACAAAAGCGGCAGGAAGCTGCATCCTTTCACCAAATCTAAAACTAAAATGAATAGGATCATCTAAGGATTTTGGGGGAGTAAGATTAATTACAGTTTCGGGATAAATTTGCTGATAATTATGTTGATTTAAAGGATGGGATTTAATCCAATTTTGGGTTAATTGATCAAATTGATTCGGAGGATTAATCAGTTGAATTTCTGAAAGATTCATAGAACTATTTAATTTCTCAGATTCCGATAAAACGTTTAATAAATTTTGAATAAAATTAGCAATAGAAGATTCCTGTTTTAAGGCTTTTTTAAAATGAAATAATCCGGCTTCAATTTGGTTATTATATATTAATAAAAATCCTAAATATCCGGCATATAAAGCAGATTCAGGATCGAATTTTAGGCATTGTTTTAAACTAGCAATAGCTTCCTGAATGTCTCCTACCTGAAATAAAGCCTGACCCAAACCATAATAGGCTTCAACCAGATGATAATTCAAATTAATAACCGTTTTGAAATTTGCGATCGCCGAGTGATAAGATTCTAATTTTAATCGGCATTTTCCCAGGGCTAAATGATAATTAGCTTGTTTTTCTTCTAAGGAAATTGTATCCTCAATGATGGACAAAGAACCCGACAAGTTAGCCCCGAGGTAAGACTGAATTGCCTCCAAATAATTATGTTTATTATAATACAATATATCCCCAAAATTTAGATAAACTCTAAAATTATTGGGGGCGAGATTCTGAGCTTTTTTAAGTAAACTCAAAGCAGCATCTGGATGCAAACGAGATAAAATTTTACTGAAGCTCAGATATAATTCTATTAAAGGTGTTGAGGGAGATAATAATAATGTTAAAAATTCTACCACCAGGGGATTAATATTCCGAGTTGATTGGGTTTGATTTTGAATTAAAGCCTGATAAAATTTAGGCTGTTTTTGGATTCCTTGTTTGATAAAATTCAGCCCCTGGTCAAATAATCCCAGGATCATTAAACTCATCCCTAAATCACTATAAGCAGGTGCATAATTAGGTTGAAGTTGAATCGAATTTTCAAACGGATTAATTGCTAATTGCCATTGTTTAAGTTGAGTATAACAAAGTCCTAATTGATAATAAATTAAATAATCTGGAGAATGTCTAATAACGGCTTGATAACATTGAATTGCAGCTTCAAATTGTTCTAATTTTTGAAAAATAACACCTCGATTTAGATAGGCTTGAACAGAATCCGGTTGTAAATCAATCACGGTTTGCCACGTCCTAATCGCGGTTTCTAAATCTCCTTGAAGTGCAAAAGTATGAGCTAAATGATCATAAACCTCAACATCTGTTTCACACCATTCTAAAATGGCTTGATTAATCCATTGGGAAAATTCAAGCTCTTGAGATGATAAATATTCTCTAGCTTTATCTTTTAAAAAATTGATAAATTCAGGGATTTGGGTTGTTTCTAAATTAGATTCAGTAAAAGCAGAAAACCAAATGGTTTGGGCTTGAAATAAATCACCCTGTAATAACCAAGATAGTCCCAAATACCAATAGTAAGTAATAGAATTAGGAGAAACTAAAATACACTGTTCATAAACAGAAATCGCTTTTAAAAATTGTTTTTGACTTAAATAAAGATTTCCTAAATTTTCAAGTTCAGAAATAGATAGAGGTTGATTTGAGGTTGTATTTTCGGACACGGTATCACCTGTTAATTAAATCCAAAGTTAGTAGGATATTACCTCTGATTCTAAGACTTTTTGAATGCGATTCTGAGTTTGTTCTAAATGGGCTAAGGTATAAGCATTCATTTTATTCCTACTCCGTTTTAAGGTAATTTCTAACTGATTATTTAGCTGTTTAAGCTGATACCAAGCTACGGTTTCCGCATCTTCAGGAATTGAGATTTTTCGCAATACCATCTTACTTAAAATGTCTAAATGTTCTCGTTGTAAAGAACGCCGAATACTAGAAATTTCAATCGTCCCATTCGGGGCTAAAATTTCCGTCCAGATGCCATTTTGCAGGGTTTCAAATAATTCGGGTAGGGTTAAAGCATTATTTGCCGTTGTTTTTAATTCTAACTCTCGCAATCGAAATAAGCGATTTGAAGCTAATACACCTCTTAAAATATAACTCTGAAACTCACTGATTTGACTAAAAATAGGATAACTCAAGTAACTATCCTGATCGGGATTTGCCCAGTCTGACCAACGGGCGGGGGCTAATTGGTTTAATAAATTAGGAGAAAAATCAAAGATCTGATCATTAAAAACATAGGTTTCTAAGAGTTTTAAAGCATGGCGTTGTTTTTCAATAGAAATCGGTTCAAAAGGTAAACGACTGCTGGCCTGTCCCCCCGGTATTCGAGTAAAAGATTGTCCCCCAATATAAAGCATTAAAGTTTCAGTTTGAAGGGTGTAATATTTAAAAATTGTGTTGAACATTCTCCGCATTTTATTAGACCCTTCTCCCGAACCTGGGGTATATTTTTCTAACCGTTTCCACATCTGAATAGCATTATCAAATTGCCATTGGGAATATTGCAACATATTATTACTTAAATCTGTTGTATTAGTTGCCGGATCAATGAAATCCCATAGGTCTTCATCGCTTCCATAGGCTAATTGTGGTTCAATTGATCGTTTAGCAATCTCCTGTAGTTTTTGCCATTCTCCCCGGGGCGTTGTACTAACTATGGGTTGATAACCATATTGAATTACCCATTGATCATAGGGCCCTATTTGGGTGGTAAAATAATCCCCCTGGATTGTTCCTTGGGGGGCTAAATTAACCGGAACATAATCCATAATTGAACTTACTAATCCCTGGGTTTGGGTAATTTCAGTATTATTTAATTCCTCTGGAGATAGGAAGGTACTCCCCTGAAAATTATGTCTTAATCCTAGGGTATGTCCGACTTCATGGGCAATTAATGACCGTAAATATTGCTGAGTATAAATTTCCATTTTCGGGCTATTAGGCATCACATTTCCTAAAAGAGATAAAGCCGTTTTTCCGATCGTTAATTGTTGATTTGCTGCCCGAAGAAAGCATGATTCATGGGTAGAATTAGCTCGAGATTTTTTATTTTGTTCGGATTGCTCAAGGACAGCATAGGCAGATAATCCCATGGGACATAGTTGATTAGCTGAAGGTAATGGAGAAGTATTAGAATTATTTTCTTCAAGTTTAATTGAATTATTTGTATCTAAAAATGAATCTATTTGATTCGGTAACTCTCTGATTACATTACTTTCTATAATAATATCTGCATCTAAAATTTCTCCGGTTAAAGGGTTAATATGGATAGGGCCATAACCAGCAAATTCAGTATCAAAGGAGGTAGACCAACGAATCGTATTATAACGAACATCTGCGGGGTTCCAAGGGGCATTGTCGGGCATTTGTTCCACTTGAATCCCATTGATAAATCCCAGTTTTTCAAAGGCTTGATTCCAAAATAAAATCCCCTCTCTAATGGCTTCTCTATAGTTTAAAGGAACAGTATTTTCAATCCAAAATTTAATCGGTTTCACTGGAGGAGAAAAATCAGCATTAGGGTCTTGTTTTTCCAAATTCCAGCGATTAATATAACGAACTGTCGCCGAGTTTTCATTCTGTTTGGATAAATTTCTATAGGTTGTTGTAAAATATCCAACTCGTTCATCAGCTAACCGAGGACGATAATTATTACCGTAGGGAACGGCTAATAAACTATAACGAACCTTTAAATTAAAGCTGCGGTTATCGGGTAAAGTAGAAATATATTGTTCATCGGCATACTGTCCTAAAGAAAATCCAAATACCGATTCAATTTCAACATTTTCTGGAAAGGTTTGAATTTCAGAAATATAGGATTTACTCGGATCAATCACATAATTAGTTTTTAAAACCGATGAAAATTTGAGCATTAACCCGGGTAAATCTCCTTCTCCATTGAATAAATCACCAATTTCAATTAATATATTTTTGCTTTGAGAATCAATACTTAAAATCGGTAAAACTTTTAAAACAGATTCACTTAAGGAACGATTTAAAGAAGCAATTTGAGGATCATTTTCCTCGGTACGAAAATTAATATTAGGAACAACAAATTGAATTTTATCCTGTAGATGACGGAATTGAAATAGAATATCTCTGAGATAATATCCACTAAAAATTCCCGATGTTCCAATCCCTGATTCTAAGGTAACAAAACATAGAAAATCTTGGTTTAACTGTTCCGGTCTTAATTCTAAATAAACCTTACCCGATTTATGATGATAGATAGTAAATAAACCTTCGGATTTTTGACTGTCTTTAATCAATTGCTCAAAGGAGGGTTGGGTAACTTCTTCTGTAACTACATCTTCTGGGAGTTCGGAGGGATAAACCTCCTGAGCTTCCACCTGAGATAATTGTAAAATCACGATTAAAAATGACATCAATCCCAAGAAAAAAAGACGTTTGATTTTTTTAATTTTAGTCATGATTTGCGATCTTATTTCTAAAAATATGGAAAATCAAGATATAGCAGTAGTCAAGAGAGTTAGGACATCAATCAGACCGTCAAACCTAATTATATTAAGACTTTCTGCCCATTGTCCATTGCCTCTTGCCTCTTGCTATAGCTGCCATGTTTCAAACGTTATCGCCAAAAACTAGGTTATAATTTTAAAACATGAAACAGCCCAATAAATCAGATCATAAAAATCAACCGTCTTGATTAATTTGAGTGATTAACTCCTGTAAAATTTCAGGAGCTTGAGTATTGTCAATTTGGCAAGTTCCGGCGTTTTCGTGACCCCCTCCCTCATACTTTAACATCAACTCACCAATATTGGTTTTAGAGGTTCGTTGGAAAATAGATTTACCCACAGCAAAGACTGTATTTTGTTGTTTAACTCCCCACAAAATATGAATAGAAATATTGCATTCGGGGAATAAAGCGTAAATCATAAACCGATTACCCGCATAGATCACTTCTTCAGAACGTAAATCCAAAATCACTAAGTTTTGATGAACTTGGGAACAGCGTTTCAGTTGTTCTTTAAAACGGTCTTCATGTTCAAAATAAATCTCCACCCGTTCTTTGACATCAGGAAGCTGTAAAATATCAGTAATCGGATGGTTTTTACAATAATCAATTAACTCCATCATTAGTTGATAATTAGAAATCCGAAAATCTCTAAATCTTCCTAATCCGGTTCGGGCATCCATCAGAAAGTTTAATAACACCCAACCTTCAGGATTTAAAACTTCTTCCTGATTAAATTGGGCGGAATCTGCTTTATCCACCGCTACCATCATTTCCTCAGAAATATTAGGAAATTTAGCCTTTCCTCCATAGTAATTATATAAAACCCTAGCGGCCGAAGCAGCATGGGGATCAATGATATAATTTTCATTAATAGAAGGATTGCGAAGGGTTTCACTAAAATGATGATCAAAGGCAAGATAAACCCCTTCAACATAGGGTAAATTTGTCGTAATATCCTGATTCGTAATTTCAATTTTGCCATCCTGCATATCTTTAGGATGAACAAATTTAATTTGATCAATCAGGTCTAAATCTTTTAACAGTACCGCACAGACTAAACCATCAAAATCACTGCGGGTGACTAATCTATATTTTTGAGTCATTGTTTTTTCCTTGAGATTGAATACTCTATTATACTTTTCTCCAGAGGATTAAGCATCATCATCCCCTCCACAAATCAAACCAGGAATTAGCCCATTGAAACCTCAACCCGCCCCATCGCCAGAATTCATACCCTGAGCTTGAATAGCGGTAATGGCAACAGTATTCACAATATCGGTAATCGTACAGCCGCGACTTAAATCATTCACGGGTTTATTTAAGCCTTGTAAAACCGGGCCAATGGCAACGGCATTCGCAGACCTTTGTACGGCTTTATAAGTATTATTTCCGGTGTTTAAATCGGGGAAAATAAATACTGTTGCGTGTCCAGCTACTTCGCTTCCTGGTAGTTTAGTTTGAGCTACCCCTTCATCAACGGCCGCATCATATTGGATAGGGCCTTCTATTTTTAAATCGGGCCGTAATTGACGGGCAATTATGGTAGCCTCTCGAACTTTATCCACATCTTTTCCCTGTCCTGATTCTCCAGTAGAATAGGATAACATTGCCACTAAAGGTTCTACTCCAAATTGTTCGGCGGTTAAAGCGGAAGTAATGGCAATATCGGCTAATTGTTGCGGGTTGGGATTGGGATTGACTGCACAATCTCCATAGACTAAAACCCGATCTTCTAAACACATAAAAAACACACTAGAAACAATCGAACATCCCGGTTGAGTTTTAATAAATTCCAAGGCTGGACGAATGGTATGTCCGGTGGTATGAACGGCCCCGGAAACCATGCCATCGGCCATACCTTTATAGACCATCATCGTGCCAAAATAACTTAAATCGTGCATCACATCTAGGGCACAATCTTCCGTAATTCCCTTATGTTGTCGCAATTGATAATAGGTTTGAGCATAGTCTTCATGCCAAGGAGAGATCATGGGATTAACAATATTAACTCCTTCTAATTTTAATCCCAGTGATGTTGCTTTTTCTCGAATTTCTTGGGGATTTCCTAATAAAGTAATATCCACAATTCCCCGTCTTAATAAAATTTCAGTGGCTTTTAAAATCCGTTCTTCTATGCCTTCGGGTAAAACAATATGTTGACGTTGTTTCTTTGCCCGGGCGACCAGTTCGTACTCGAACATAATCGGAGTAATCCGGGAAGAATGGGATAAAGCAATCCGTTTTTCAATTTTAGAGCTATCAATATGGTTTTCAAATAGTCCTAAAGCTGAGGCAATTTTTCGTTCATTATCGGGGGTAATTTTTGAGTGAATATGGTTGATTATAGTTGCGGTATTATAGGTATCGCTTTCTACCGTAAACATCGGCACTGTCCATTTTTTAAACCCTTGAATTAGTTTTTGCAGAGAGGGTGGCAATTCAAACCCCCCAGTTAAAATAATTCCGGCAATATTGGGGTAAGTTTCTGAAAAAGCCGACGCTAAACACGCTAAAATAATATCAGCCCGATCGCCTGGGGTAACAATTAAACAACCTTCCCGAATATGATAAAGAAAATTAGGAACGTGCATCGCTGCCACTTTAAACGATAACACTTCCTGTTTTAATTGTTCGGGATCGCCATGGACAAATTTAGCGTCAAGGGCGGCAATAATTTCCCCGACGGTGGGTTTAGAAAGAGCCTCTATTTCTGGTAAAATAAAGACGGGATCATCATAAGACCAAATCTCTGCTAATTCCTGGGAAACGGATGGAAATTGTTCGGGAGAAATCCGATTAACCATGGTTGCTACCAGGGTTAAATCCCTTTCTATAAAGGCTTTCCGTTCACTTTTGACACTACTAATCACATCTTCTTGACTTTTTCCCTGTCCATTCGCGACTAATAAAATTGGGGCATCGAGTTGATTAGCAATTTCCGCATTAAAATTAAACTCAAAGGCGGAAATAATATCAGTGAAATCCGTGCCTTCACAGACAATAAAATCACATTTTTCTTCTAAAGTCTTATATTTCTCAATAATCCGTTTCAGGATTTCTTCAAACTGTCCCTCGGCAATTAAAGTCCGGGTTTCTTCATGGGTTACGCCATAATAATCTTGATAGGGAAACTCCAAATGATAGCGACTCCGAATCAGTTCAATATCATTATCCAGTTGAGTTCCTGCCTGAATTATCGGCCGGAAAAATCCTAACCGTCGGATGCGTTTCGAGAGTAATTCCATGATTCCTAACAGAATTAAGGATTTACCGCTATCGGGTTCAATGCTAGTAATATATAAGTTGCTAATCATAAATAAAAAAGGCAATAGACACTCTTGCAGTCATTGTAGGCTGATTTGCTAACTAGACTGTTGCAGTCGTAGCAATTTTGCTGTTTTTTTAAAATTGTTACATTTATTAACAACTTAGGGACATCCAGAACCCACCCAAATGGGATAATTAACAATTGGTCTTTACTAAAAATATTTTTACCCGGTTTCTTATGTCTTCAGAATCTCATAAAAATGCCTTAAATCTGGTTCAACGTCCCCGTCGTCTGCGTCGCACCGATGCCCTACGGCGCATGGTCACGGAAACCCAGCTTACCGTCAATGACTTAATTTATCCTCTATTTATCATGGAGGGGGAAAATCAAAAGGTTGAGGTTTCTTCTATGCCTGGAAGTTACCGCTATACCTTGGATTTACTGTTAAAAGAAGTTAATGAAGCCTGGGAGTTAGGTATCCCCGCGATCGCTTTATTTCCCTTGGTTACAGAAGAAAAAAAAGATAATGCCGGAACGGAAAGTTATAATCCAGATGGTTTAATTCAGCGTACGGTCAGAGCGATTAAACAGGCAATTCCTGATATTATGATCATCACGGATATTGCCCTTGATCCTTTTTCAAGTAAGGGACATGATGGGATTGTCAGCGATGATGGGGAAATTCTCAATGATCAAACCGTCGCAGTTTTAGTTAAACAGGCGATTTCCCATGCCCAGGCGGGCGCTGATATTGTCGCCCCTTCGGATATGATGGATGGTCGAATTGGGGCCATTCGTCAGGGGTTAGATGAGGCGGGATATACTCAGGTGGCGATTTTGGCCTATACCGCTAAGTATGCCTCGGCTTATTATGGCCCTTTTCGGGATGCCTTGGATTCGGCCCCGAAATTTGGGGATAAGAAAACCTATCAAATGAACCCCGCTAACTCCCGAGAAGCCCTGACAGAATTGGCTTTAGATGAAGCTGAAGGCGCTGATATTGTCATGGTTAAACCCGCTTTAGCCTATTTAGATATTATTCATCTGTTGCGTTCGTCAACGGATTTACCCGTGGCGGCCTATAACGTCAGTGGGGAATATGCCATGATTAAGGCGGCTGGACAAATGGGTTGGATTGATGAGAAAAAAGTGATGTTAGAAACCCTCACCAGTATTAAACGGGCCGGGGCGGATTTAATTCTTACCTATTTTGCCAAGGAAGTGGCTCTAATTTTGCGCCCTTAAGTAGTCAACTTAACCCGGAAATAAATTTCGGGTTAAAAAAGATCAATCTTGAGTCATCTTTAGATGACTTTAGCTATTAGCCCGAACTTTAGTTCCGGGCTTTTGGCGTTAAGTTGACACAAATGCCTATTCCCCATTCCCAATTCGTAATTCGTAATTCGTAATTTTCTATTTTCTTACCCAACCATTCACCGTAAATCGACTATCTTTAAACTGTTTAGACGGACAATCAACGGGTAGAACTTCGTGCATTAAACCACTATAGAAAAAGACAATTCTATTATTCACAGGTTCAATAGCTTGAAAATTTTCTAATTTAGAATAGGCATACTGACCTTGCCATTGGGTATCATAAATTAATAATTCTCCTCCACTAAATGCCTTGGGTTCCTGATAGAAATAATAAACGTATGTTAACATTCGAGTTTCATCCCTAGCCGAACCATTATCATTATGAGTTCGGAAGTAATGACCGTGATTATGGGCCGTGAGTTGGGCATCAATATGGGTAATCGGAAACGGGGGAATCTCGAGTTTTTCTAAGGCTTTCCAGAACACCGCTTTGATTTTATTTAGAATGATATCCCCAAAATCTGGAGAATAATAGAGAACCAAAGAATCCCGATGTTCAGGATAGTCTGATGTGTTGGTGGCTGGGCCAGTTAATTGAAATTGCTGTTCTTGTTCTAAAGCATAATTCAGGAGTTTTTGATGGTCTTCTGGAGATAAAAAATTATCAATTTGCCAATATTTAACTTTAAAAATTTCCCCTTGGGGTTTAGCGGGAATTGCGGGAGTATGCGCTTTAATAAAAATTGGCGGTTCGGTAATTACTCCGACTAAAGAATTACTAGAAAACCATAGGGCTTGTTGCTGTCCATTCATCGGAATTTGAAACAGTTTGGGCGGTTCATCTTGATTTTTTTCGGTGGGATGAACCACGGCATTTAATAAATTTAAGAGTAAGGGAGAATTCGAGGCTAAAGTAATTTGATATTGATAACCTCCTAAAAGGAGTATGGTCACATTAATATCTTGAGGGGTTGCTGCTGTTGTTAAACTGTCCATATTTTATAACACAAAACAGAGAATAATAAACATTATTAAAGTAAAAATGTACCAGTATATCCATTAAATTGGCAATTAATTATAGCATACTTTGTTTGATTTACCTAAGTTAACTAAAACGGGAACTTGATTAACAGTGGAATTGTAAATTAAAGTAAAATTTAATCCTCAAGTTATATCCTATCAGGGATAATCTAAAGTGAGACATTTTTCAATAAAGGTAAAGTTGTATCTATGAGTCATCCCCTATCGCCCCAGTGCCAAAATTTACAACATCAGGTTGAAGGCTTAGTTAAACTCCTACATCAAGAACCCTCCCTGCGCCAACAAGACATTACTGCTGTTCATGCTTCTTTGAAGAAAGTCATTTCTCCCAAATTTGAAATTGTGTTTGCGGGGGCGTTTAGTGCCGGAAAATCCATGTTAATTAATGCCCTTTTAGAACGGGAATTATTATATAGTGCGGAGGGACACGCCACCGGAACTGAATGTTATATTGATTATGCAGAACTGGATCAAGAGCGAGTAGTTTTAACCTTTTTAAGTGAAGCCGAAATTCGCGAACAAGTCGCTACTTTATGTCAATTATTGGGGTTATCTTCTAACGTTAATATCAATCGAAATGATCTGATTGATGTATTAGTAGAAGGATGCGAAAGAATTATTCAGCAAGAAGGAGGAGTGAATAAATCCGAACGGGCAAAACAGGCCAAAGCTTTAGATTTATTGATCAAGGGATTTACGGAAAATCGCGATCGCATTCAAACCCTAAATAACGCCACCTATTCCATGGAACAGTTTAACTTTTCCAACCTCAAAGAAGCGGCGAGTTATGCCCGTCGGGGGAGTAATAGCGCGGTCTTAAAACGGATTGAATACTATTGCTACCATCCCCTATTAAAAGATGGAAATGTGATTATCGATACCCCGGGAATTGACGCTCCAGTGGAGAAAGATGCCCAATTAACCTATAACAAAATTGAGCATCCCGATACATCGGCGGTGGTCTGTGTTTTGAAACCCGCATCGGCGGGAGAAATGACGATTGAAGAAACGGAACTCCTAGAAAGAATTCGTCAAAATCCTAGTATCCGCGATCGCGTTTTTTATATCTTTAATCGGATTGATGAAACCTGGTATAATGCCCAACTGCGTCAACGGTTAGAGAACTTAATTTATTCTGACTTTCAAGATACCACCCGAGTCTATAAAACCAGTGGATTATTAGGGTTTTATGGCAGTCAAATTAAAGGCACAAGTGGACGAGATCGCTTTGGTTTAGATAGTATTTTTGCCGAAAGTATTAAAGGATTTGGAGGAGAAGAAGAAACCCCCCAATTTGTCTATGCTTTTAATAACTATTGCGGCAGTTCTCGCAAACTTCCCATCCAGTTTCGAGTCACAATTAATGGCTTTGAATCCCCGAATCAAAACTACACCCGAATTTTAGCCGATTGGGGACAACCGTTAATTGATCAGTTAATTAAAGATAGCGGAATCGAAGATTTTCGGGCTGCCATTACTTACTATTTAACAGAAGAAAAACGCCCCCAACTGTTTAAAAATTTAGCCGATGATTTAGAAGATATTTGTATCCCGCTACGCAAGTATTATGAATCAATTCAACGGGATTTAGACAGTCAACCCCGGGAAATTGAGGCAATGAAAGCCCAGGAATTACAACTGCTAAATCAACAATTGCAAGAAGCAGGGCAAGAATTTCGAGATCATATTTATGAAGAAATTAATCAGATTATTACTGGCAAATGTGATGGCTTTGAACAGGATTTCAAGCAATTACAATCTCGGATGGTGCGACGTTTAGATGAATTATTAGATGGTTTTTCGGTCAAAGAAGCCTATAGTCGAGCTACTTTCAATCATCCTCGGAATGCAACTGCACCGTTATTAGCGGTTTTAGTTGAAGCTTTGTATTATTTAGCTAATCAATTAGAGGATATTTTAGTGGAGGCTATTAAATCTGTGAATGCAGGTTTTTTCCGTCGTTTAGTTGAAAAAGTTCGCAAGACTGAATATTATCGCAAACTCAATCGTTTATTAGGGAATGATGGGGGGTTAGAAAAACGCTTAAAAGAGTTAGAAGCAGAAGTGAATCAAGCCTTAATTGCGATGGCTAAAACTGAATGCGATCGCTATGTCCGAGAAAGTCCTAAATTCTATGATGAAGGCACATTTTCGATTTATCAATTTCGCCAAACCCTATTACAAACCTCATCCAGTTATGATTGTACCACGATAGTCGATGCTGAACCCGCTATCCGTCAATTATTGAAGTTAGATTTTGAACCTAAAGTCTCAAAATCTATTTATCAAAACTTCCGCCAAACGGTTAACCAAACCCTCAAAACCCATCTATTACCGATGACAGAACTTCAAGCGGATGAGATTATGCAACAGTATAGTCAAGCGCGGGTTTATTTGGAAAAAACATTAGAGCAGGAAGCGGAGGAGAAAATTAAAAATAATGCCCAATCCAATGCGGAAGTGAATCGAAAGATTAAGGAATATAATCAATTTGTTTCGGAAATTAATAGTTGTTTACAGTCGATGCAACTGTTTGAACACTTATTACCGACTATTGCTGATTCTGGTGTTGTTGATGAACCTTTGGATTTCTAATTAGACTCTAAAAACCCCGGTTTATTTGAGAAGCTGGGGTTTTGGCTACACCGATTTATAATAATTTTAATATTGACAAAATATTGTTATAACTCTAAAATAAATATATTAATATTTTATGAGGCTATTGTTAGATATGAGTGATGTAGTTGATTCAAAAAACTGTGAAAATTATGAAGTTTTGTTATTTGGAAATCATACTTGTCTTGTTGAAAGACTGAAACAAAATCTTGAGTCTGCTTTGAAAGACAATATACAGTCTATTATAACCTCAGTTGCTGGTCAACAATCTAGTGATATATTTCATATAATTGTAGGTGGTAAGTATTGCAATCAAGAATGGTTTGAAGAAGGAAAAGAGTGTCAACTTTTAAAGTTAGGTGCAAAGGAATGGCAACCCGGAACCCTTAAAATGAAAGTTACTCTTGAATTCTGTCCAGAAGAACCTGAAGAAGATCAAGTTGATGAGGAAGAAGAAATCGACGAAATGGTAAAATCCTTAGATGATATTCGTCAAAAATTAAACCAAGAAAATAATAGTTAAATAAAGCCATAGGCAATAGTTTTTATAAATAGATAGAATAATGACTATTGCTGTATATTTTAATAGTCAAAAAATCAATCCTTATTCCCTGGACTTTTGAAAATAGCCATGAACAACATAGAAAAAATTTACACTTTGCATTTTGCCATTGATGATCTAATAAACGAAATTTGCAGCAGTATTAATAATCGCGAAAATTCCCAAAAAGTGAATGGCGATGAACTGTTTAATAAATTCTGGACTAAAGCCAAAAATCAATATTCTGATTTAAACTATGATCTGGTTTGTGAAATGGGCGCAACTAATACTAAGGCAGAAAATGAGTTTGGGAGAATTGCATCAGCGATCTATAATTCTTTAGGGAAATTAGAAAGCGATCGGAATTTACAATTGATTTATTACCTATGGTTTGCCCTGAATTTTGCTTTGGTTGAATATTCTTTTACCTGTCCCACCGCTAACAGTCGTAACCTATATTCCGAGATGGAAAATAGATTAAAATTGGGTTCTGAAAAATATTTGTCATTGTCTCAATCTAATCTTGAAGATTGGCAGAATCTTGATTTGATGATTAAATCAAAATTGGGGGAGTTTTAAAGGAGGCTGTTAGGAAATAAGTTGTGGTAGTGGCAATTCATGAATTGCCACTACCACAAAGATTAAATTGCAAAAAATATTACAACTTAAATTGCTGTATAATTAAGGAATGGAAAAATTGTTAGATGATGGTAAAACCATGAATAAAACCCCCAGAATTTTTATCCCTCCAGAAGTCAGAACCTATGTATTTGGACGGGACAATTATCAGTGTAAAAGTTGTGGCAAAAGAGAAAATGAAGCCCAACTAACTATTGATCATATTATTCCCTTAGCCAAAGGCGGATCTAACGATATTAGTAATTTACAAACCCTGTGTTTTCAGTGTAATCGAAAAAAGAAAGCCGATCTTGATCCCCGTTTTAAACGGAACTTCACAAATTGAAGATTGATCCCAAAAATGATAAAATAGTAGATGCAGACTGCCCAAGTGGTGATTTGAACTTGTAAAAATGATAAATCCGCTTAGAAAAAAACTGCACTACTTAGTGGATCAAATCTCCGAAGAAGACTTAGGAAAAGCATGGAAATCCCTGCAAACCCTAATTTATGATACCTATATGCTCAAAGCCATTCAAGAAGCTAAGGAAAATCTCAGACCAGGGGATTCCTTAACCTATGATGAAGCCTTACAAATGCTGCATTTTGAGTATAATCGATCAACAACTACCCATCCAGAACATCCGACCTATCGTCCCATGCCCAAAGTGAATGAGTAAATAAATAACCCTGTTGTGACTCTCGATGTTCGCTATGGTCGTTCTTTTGTCCATGACCTGATGAACTTAGAAGCATCAGCTTATTCTAGGGTCTATCATTTTGTGTTTGTCGAATTTAAAGAGGTTAAAAACCTCAAAGATTTACCCGAACTTAAAGCTTTAGGTTCCAGTGCTATTTTTTATCGATTTACTTTAGAAAATCATTTAATCGGAATTGAAGTCACCGGTCAAATTGTTAAATTTGTCCGTATTTTGCCCAAACCCCATCTATGAGAGTAGGGGGATTCTTGATTCAAGGGTATGCACCCATTTCTTTGATAAGATGGGTAACACCTGATCTGTTCATCTGGGAGTAGAGAATCGCATGAGTCGGGGAGATGGTCGAAAGCTGAAACTCATGGTCGTCGATGACGAACCAGACAACTTAGATTTGTTGTTTCGGACATTTCGCCGGGACTTCCAAGTGTTCAAGGCCGACAGCGCCCTCAAAGCTCTGCAAATTCTCGACGACGAGGGTGAAATGGCTGTGATTATTTCCGATCAACGAATGCCAGAAATGAACGGAACCGAATTTCTCGGTAAAACCGTCGAACGTTTTCCAGACACCATTCGGATTCTGTTAACCGGATATACAGATGTCGAAGACCTGGTGGAAGCGATTAACTCTGGCCAAGTTTTCAAATACATCACCAAACCTTGGAATCCCGAAGAACTCAAGTCTGTAATTCAACAGGCTTCGGAAACATACAAATTCTTTAAACAAAGGACAAACACCCTGCGGCGCGCCCTGCGGCGGGAATCTCTCTATAACGATGTCGTCAGCGCCCTGCGAGAGTCCCTAGACTATTCCAGTATGCTCCAGACCATTGTTCGCACTCTGGGAGAAACCTTTAATGCCACGGGCTGCTGTATTCGCTCTGTCGAAGGGGGGAAACTGTCCGTTCAAACTTTTTCCTACGGGGGAGAAACAGAGAATGTTCAAACTTGGTTATCTCAACTAGAAACCCCCATGCAAGGGGTCTTACAAAGTCGAGAAACTCAAATTCAAGAGGGCGAAAATAACCCCAACCCAGTCAGTCAAATCATTTTGCCCCTGACCTATCAACATGATTTACTGGCGGTTTTAGCCATTTATCAAGAAAACAGTCCCTCTCCTTGGTCAGAGGATGATATTCAACTGTTGGAAACGGTTTCCGAACAAGCCTCTTTAGCGCTGTCCCAGGCCAAACTCTATCAACGCACGTTAGAGTTAGCCGAACAGATGCAAAATGAACTCAAAGTCGCCAGCCAAATTCAAAATAATCTCCTGCGCCAAAGTTGGCCAGAGTTTGAAACCCTGCGGGTACAAGCCTGTTGTCATCCAGCCCGGGAGGTAGGGGGAGATTTCTTTGAAGTCTTTATGCACCCCCAAGGAGATATTTGGGTGGCTTTGGGGGATGTATCGGGTAAAGGAGTTCCGGCCGCCCTATTTATGGCTAGTGCTATTTCCGTCATGCGTCGGGAGCTTTCCGTGGAAACTTCCCCAGAACCCGATCAAGTCATGCAAAATCTGAATAGCATTTTATCCGATGATTTAGTCAGTAATAATCACTTTATTACGATGGTTGTGGCTCGTTACACGCCCTCTACGGGATATTTAGCCTATGCCAATGCCGGACATATTTATCCGTTGGTTTGGTCAAGGCTGGAGAGTAACCTGGGAGAAAATCACCCCCATCCATCTGTTCCCGTCGAACCGTTGTTTCTCAAGACCCGTGGGATTCCTTTAGGAATTCTTCCCGTCTGGCGAGGCAAAGGAGACAGTCTCACCCTCAACCCCGGTGATATCTTTTTAGTAACCAGTGATGGGATTACTGAAGCTACAGTGGTGCAAGAAACAACCGATGGCAGTCCCGCTATTCGTTCAATGCTGCAACAGGAGGGACTTTGGAAGTTACTCCAACAGCAGGAAAAACTAAATTTAGATGGCTTATTAGCCGCTATCCGAGAACATAATCCCGTTCAGGAAGATGATCAGACTATACTCTCTCTGGAGGTTTTGTTGACCGATGAAAACTGAGCTTCAAGTGCCCAGCGATATTAGGTTTTTAACCATCGTTGAAAACTGGTTATTGAGCAGTTTGGAAGTCGAGCTAGGAGATCATGTGGATTGGCCCCGGCAGTCAAATCGGTTTCGCCTTGTCCTTGCAGAAGCTTACTCCAACGTCATCCGTCATGCTCACCGCGATAAACCCCATCTTCCTGTGATGGTTCGTTTAGAATTAGAAGAACGAGATATTTCCTTAGAAATTTGGGATCACGGTACTGGTTATGAAATCGATAACTATAATCCGCCTAAACCAGAAGATAAACAAGAAAATGGTTACGGTTGGTTAATTATGAATCGATTAATGGATCGGGTGGATTATTCTTTACAAATTGAAGGCGGCAATTGTTTGAAATTACAAGCCAGTTTACCCGATAAAACCCCCAAAGCATAGGCGCTTATTCAATAGAAACAGGAGACAGAAGGAATGTTAAATTTTCTCCTTCTGTATCCCAATTAGTTTTTTTAAATAAATATTATAGGACTTACGCATAATACCCAATTATACACCATCTGTAGGGGCGAACGGCCGTTCGCCCCTACTAGATATGGTTGTTTTGCGTAAGT
>NZ_LR735087.1 GCF_900009265.2 Planktothrix paucivesiculata PCC 9631
TTGTTTAGTTTTTGATGATACGGTACTCGACAAAAGATTTTCCTCGAAAATTGAACTTGTCCGCCGTCAATATAGCGGCAATGAACATCGAGTGATTCGAGGAATTGGTTTAATAAGCTGTATTTATGTAAATCCTGAAACCGGATCCTATTCAGTGATTGATTATCGAATTTACGATCCAGATGGGGATGGTCACACCAAGCTAGATCATGTAGCAGATATGCTGAATGATGTCGTCTTTAAAAAAAAGATTCCTGTAGCGAAAGTGCTTATGGATAGTTGGTACGCAGCCCAAAAGCTAATGGCTTTGATTGATAATTTAGGGAAAATTTATTATGTTCCGCTCAAAAAAAACCGGCTGGTTGATGATACA
>NZ_LR735017.1:0-35583 GCF_900009265.2 Planktothrix paucivesiculata PCC 9631
TAGAGACTATTTCTCAAGCAGCAATATTTGCCCCCTAAATCCCCCAAAATTGGGGGACTTTAAGAGGTTGTCCTATTCCCTATTCCTGCTATACAATGAATCCCAACCTCTATAACGCCTCACCCATTAACATAAATGATGACCAATAATAGGAATTAGGATTAGTCTTTTTAACGCTTAACATCGCCTGTCTTAACGCTTGGGCTTTGTCTTTTGTCGTTTGTAGATTTTGATAGAATTGTGTCATTAATTCCCCCGTTGCTTGATCATCCACTGACCACAACGACACAACTAAACTGGGAACTCCGGCACTCAAAAACGAACGGGATAACCCAATCACGCCATCTCCAGTAATTTTTCCTAACCCCGTATCACAGGCACTTAATACTACTAATTCCGCATTTAATTTTAACCCAAAGATTTGATCCGCCGTTAATAATCCATCTTCTGAACCTGAAGGAGTTAAGGCTATGCCACTATTTAAGGGTTGAATATTATCAAATATTCCGTGGGTGGCAAAATGAACAATTCGAGCATTTGCCATGCGACTTAATACCGTTGATTCCGTCGCGTTTGCCCCAATTAATGGTTGTATTTTCAATAATTCTCCAATAGAAATCGCCTCTTGTTCGGCAAAGGGTAAGGGTTGTAAAGCCTTATGTTTTTCCCCTGGACTGGGTGCAATTTTAGGCATTTGAGGATTGCCAATAATTAGAATATCTGAAGCTGAATTTGATACATTTTGCCGTTGTTGATGGGTGGAATCTAAAACCGCAATTGAAGGCGAGACAACAATAGTATGTTTTTCGATTAAATATTTTCCAGTTTCATCTTGTAAGGCAGCAAAGGGCAAATAAAATAACGAATCCGTGGGAATAAAAATAACTCGTTCATCAGGATTTGTGGGTAATAAATCCGCAATGGGTTGAATCAAAATTTGATAGAGTTGTTGGAATTGTGGGTTTTTAGAAGAAGATGAAATAGGGATATTTTGAGTAGCTCGTAACCGAGCATCGGCATTAAATAAACCACTACTGCGGGTCTGGGTTCGAGTTAATTCACCTCCGGCAGAAGCTACAGTAAAATCGCTTTTACAGGCATCATTATCAAAACAACGGGCAGCAAAAATTAAACGGCTCAGGTCTGTATTTTGTTGTTCCCCCAGGGGTTTAATATCTGAGCGTCTAAATTCTATTTCTCCCGTTGGTTTAATTACCCAAATATACAGTTCTGATTCCAGATATTCCTGTTTTTCTCCTGTATAAAAGATATCCTTAATTGTGGAGTATTCAACAATTGTTGCCTGTTGTTGTTGAGCAATTTGTTGGAGTTGGGCTAAAGAAACTACCGGAGAAAACTGGCTGGAATCAGGAGTAAATTGTTTGGCTAATAACTCCGCTAATGCTCTGCCTCGTCCGCGTTCAGAAATTTCTAAGGCTTGATTAATTTTATTTTGAGCGATTAAAACTTGTTGAAGTGTATTGTAAGAATTGCGTTGAGTTTCGGATAAAGACACTTTACTGAGATCATTTTTAATATCTTGTCGCAGAGATTCTTTAACTTCAAGACTCGCGAATAGATGTTTTTCTGCTTCAGGAAGATTGCCCAATTTAAACAAAGCTGCACCCAAATTGTTGAGAGAATTTCCTTCTCCCTGGCGATCGCCAATTTCACGAAAAATAGTTAAAGACTGTTGATAGAATTCAATCGCTTTTTGATACTGTCCTAAGTCAAGGTAAACAATGCCCAAATTGTTGAGAGAAGAACCTTCTCCGTTGCGATCTCCAAGTTCACGAGAAATAGCTAAAGACTGTTGATGGAACTCAATGGCTTTTTGAGACTGTCCTAAGTTCTTGTAAGCACCGCCCAAACCGTTGAGAGCATTCCCTTCTCCCTGACGATCGCCAATTTCACGGGTAATAGTTAAAGAATGTTGATAGAATTCAATGGCTAATTGATACTGTTCTAAGTCATTGTAAGCAACCCCCAAATTGTTGAGAGAAGTCCCTTCTCCGTTGCGATTGCCAATTTCACGAGAAATAGTTAAAGACTGTTGATAGAATTCAATCGCCTTTTGATACTGTCCTAAGTCAAGGTAAACATTGCCCAAATTGTTGAGAGAAGAACCTTCTCCATTGCGATCGCCAATTTCACGAGAAATAGTTAAAGACTGTTGATGGAATTTAATAGCTTTTTCATACTGTCCTAAGTCACTGTAAGCCAATCCCAAATTGCCCAGAGAACTCTCTTCTCCGTTGCGATCGCCAATTTCACGAGAAATAGTTAAAGACTGTTGATAGAATTCAATGGCTTTTTGATACTGTCCTAAGTAATTGTAAGCCAAGCCTAAATTGTTGAGAGAACCCCCTTCTCCCTTGCGATTGCCAATTTCACGTCGAATAGTTAAAGACTGTTGATAGAACTCAATCGCTTTTTGATATTGCCCCAAGGAATTGTAAGCACCTCCCAAATTGTTGAGAGAACTCTCTTCTCCGTTGCGATCGCCAAGTTCACGTTGAATCGTTAAAGACTGTTGAAAGAATTCAATCGCTTTTTGATACTGTCCTAAGTAAACGTAAGCACCGCCCAAATTGTTGAGAGAACCCCCTTCTCCGTTGCGATCGCCAAGTTCACGTTGAATAGTTAAAGACTGTTGAAAGAACTCAATCGCTTTTTGATATTGCCCCAAGGAATTGTAAGCTGCACCCAAATTGAGCAGAGAATTACCTTCTCCGGTGCGGTCGCTAATTTCACGTTGAATAGTTAAAGACTGTTGAAAGAACTCAATCGCTTTTTGATACTGTCCTAAGTTCCAGTAAACCGCGCCCAAATTGAGTAGAGAACCTTCTTCTCCCTTGCGGTCGCCAATTTCACGTTGAATAGTTAAAGATTGTTGAAAGAACTCAATCGCTTTTTGATACTGTCCTAAACTATTGTAAGTATTGCCCAAATTGAGTAGAGAATTCCCTTCTCCATTGCGATCGCCTATTTCACGATAAAGTTTTAATGCGGTTTCCCCTGACTGAATTGCCGATTGATATTGACTGGTTTGATATTGTTGTATTCCCTGCCGTAATAATCGGTCTGCTTCTGTTTTTTGTTCTGTGACGGTTTGGGCAAATACCCTATTACCTATCTGTAATGATTCCCAGATAAAAAGGCTGGGGTGTTCTGTTAGATTTAGGGTCGTTAATAGGGTGAATAACGTTGTTAATCCTAGATGTTGTAGTTTCATAGTATGAGTTTTGGTTAAATCAAGGGTTCATTAACAATCACATTTAATTCCACTTCATTCAGTAGTTTTTGCCAATTTTCTTTTAATTGTGGATCATTGGGATTTTGGCGGAGTTGTTCGGCTAAATTTGCGATCGCATCATGCCAAATTCCCGCCTTAGCATAAATTAACCAGTGCTGATCTGTTGGAGTTTTTGCTAACTCTTGGGTTAGTTCGGGTGTGGGAATATTCCGTTGAATCAGTCCTTGAATAAAGGGGGAATTAGAACCCGGACAATTGAGTTGAAATGTCCAACGATAGGGGGTTTCTGTTTGTAATTCAGGACTATTTTTAGGCAAGGTAATCATTAAAATTCCTCCAGTTTTGGGAAAATTTAATGTAATTTTATAAACCAGTTGATTTGTCTTATAATTATAGATAACAAAATCAGCCGTTTCAGCTTGGCTGGGAGGGAAATAAATTAATAAACTCGGATGGGGAGAAACCGTTAATTCTAATTGTTTTTCGCTTTGGGGAATCAAAGCAGTTAAGGGTTTAATATTCTCAGAAGTGAAACATTGATCTCGTGTTCCTGCTGGTTTTGTGTCTTCTGTAGCACCATCTATATCACGGGGAACTACGGGAGCTACAGGAGCTACAGGATCTCTCGGAGGTGGCACAACTCGCGTTCCTCCAGGTTTTGTGTCTTCCGTACCGTCTTCTGTATCATAGGGAACTACGGTCGGTTTTTCAGCGTTTATGGGGACGGGAATCAACCACAATCCTAAACTTAATATTAAAATTTTTAAACTTAATGGAAGCGAGAATAATGATTTTAGCATTGTATTTTTTCTCCACTCAAATAGGGAACAGGGAATAGGGAGTACCGGAACAGGGAGAAAAGACTTCACCGCCAGGTTTGCTGCATCCGTCTGTGTCTGCTATAACCCTAACACTTGATAAACCTCAACCGATTTTTTTCTCCCCTTCAATGTTAACTCTCCCCAAGATTCGACTGTGTATTTTTTCGGTAAGTAAATTAATGTTTCTTTAGTTGTCAAAATTCGACATTCTCCGACATGACGATCTTTTTCACAACTTTCTAAACGGGAAGCAATATTAACACTATCGCCAATTACCCCATATTCTAAACGATTTTTTCCTCCTAAACTGCCAACGGTGACAACTCCCGTATAAATCCCGATTCGCATTCTAACTTCAGGTAAGTTTTGCTGTTGCCATTTTTGGTTTAATTCGGACAAACATTGACCCATTTCTAAGGCACAATTAACGGCATTTTCCGCATCTTTAGCAATATCTTTTAAATGGATTCTAGGAACAGGAACCCCAAATACAGCCATTAACCCATCCCCGGTAAATTTACTGACAATTCCATGATGATTTAAGACAATATCCGTCATCAAACCTAAATATTGATTTAACCAATTCATTAAGTCTTCGGAGGATTGTTTTTCGGCAATGGTACTAAAGTTTTTTAAGTCTGTAAATAGGATGGTTGCGGTTAAAGTTTGGGGCGGGAAAATCCCTGAGTTAATTAAATGCGATCGCTCATTCCATAAAGCATTAGCAATTTCTGAGGAAGTCTGTTGTCCCAACAATTTCATGACAATTTTTTGCTGTTCTTGAAACTCCCAAGTTTGATGAATAACAATTCCTAAAAAAGTTAAAATATAAGCTAAAATTGGAGCCGCAATAGGTATCCATAATAGTTGTAAAAACAATCCATAACTGACTCCTAATAAAACGATTAATCCCAGAAAAAAACCTGTTATTAACGACAACGGATGTTTACTTTTCCATCCCCAATAACTTCCTAAAATTCCCCAGGTAATTATCCATAAATATTCCCAATATTCTGACCAAAATCTAAACAGAGGTTTTCCATCTAAAACAGCACTTAATATTTGACTAACTATCTGAGCATGAACCTCTATTCCTGGCATTTCTTTAACTTGAATTTTCCTTTCTTGATAGGGCGTTAAAAACTCATCTTTAACACTAAATGAATTCGTTCCGATTAAAACAATTTTATCTTGAACCAATTCCGGTTTATAATTACCTTGTAAAATCTCCATTAATGTAATAGTCTGTGCAATCTTTTGAGGAGTTCGATAATTCAGTAAGAGTTTATAGCCCTTTGCATCAATATTTTGATATCCTCCTGAATTGGATTGCAATTTATCAAAAACGGCATTTCCTAATTGATATTGACCCTTGGCATTAAGTTTAGGCAAAATTCCCTCAGATTCCAAATAAAGTAAAGCTAATTGTAGAGAAAAAGCCGTTAATGTGGTTTTTTTATCCTTGGCAAATATTAATTGACGGCGGACGACTCCATCGGGGTCAATTGGAATATTTACAAACCCAACTTGTTTAGACGAAATTGTTGGCGGTGGGGAAATAGAGGGAATCAATTGAGTACCGATAGAAGTAACAGCAATAATATTCGGTTTTTGTAGTTGTTTAACCAATTCCCCATGACCCGGAGGAACTACAAGATCTCGATAGATATCAATACCAATAGCCCGGGGTTGATGTTGTTGTAAATTAGCTAAAACCTGTGCTAAAATGCCATCAGGAATCGGCCATTGTTTGATTGTTTGAATATCGGTTTCTGTAATTTCAACAATCAGTAACCGCGAATCAATTCCCGGGTCAGGACGCGATCGCACCATCAAGTCATAGGCTTTTAATTCTAAGGGTTGTAAGCCTCCAAACTGACGAATAATAAATACAATAGTTAAGGTAAATCCCGTTAATATTATCTCCGGTAATCCCAAGATTTGACGTAAGCGTTTACCCATGATCAATTTCCATAATAAAAATCAGATTATCCAATCTATCTTACGATTTTATTTACAAAAAAACATCGAAACAAAAAATATATAAACAACTGATTATATAGCAATCCGCGCTTTCGAGACGGAGGTTGTAATAATTTACAACTGATATGAAACAGCCATAAGTATTATCTGCTGTTCCCTATTCCTTTTTATATAGGATTAAATATAGAGGTGGAGATATTGACGGAATGATCCAAGCAAGTTAACCTTGATTATCAATACTAACAATCCCGCAGAGTGTATAAGGATAGCCCACGTACAAACTCACTAAATTCTGTTTAACAACATCTAAAAACAAGGGGTAGCATGGTCAAAATCAACGGTGTGATGATGCAATATTTCCACTGGTATCTTCCTGCTGATGGAAGCCTGTGGAATCAAGTTAAAAACAATGCCCAGGAGTTAGCAGATGCGGGAATTACGGCATTGTGGTTGCCTCCGGCTTACAAAGGAACCGGGGGCGGGATGGATGTGGGATATGGGGTTTATGATATTTATGACCTGGGAGAATTTGATCAAAAAGGATCAATTAGAACCAAATATGGCACTCGTCAACAATATTTAGATGGGATTAATAGTCTTCATGAGTCAGGAATTGAAGCCTATGCCGATGCCGTATTAAATCATAAAATTGGGGCGGATGGAACCGAAATTGCTAAAGCAACTCCTTTCCCTAACAATAATCGAAAAAATCCGAAAGGAGATTTACGAGATATTAAAGCTTACACCTTATTTAACTGTTCGGGTCGTCAAGGAAAATATTCTGAATTTGAGTGGCATTGGTGGCATTTTGATGCCGTGGATTATGATGAATTTACCAAGGAATCGGGAACAGTTTATTTATTTGAAGGTAAGACTTTTGATGATTATGTTGCCTTGGAAAATGGCAATTTTTCCTATTTAATGGGGGCGGATTTAGATTTTCAAAATGAGGAAGTCAGACGGGAACTCACGAACTGGACAAAATGGTATTTGGATACTACGGGTGTGGATGGATTTCGTTTAGATGCGATTAAACATATTTCCGCTTGGTTTTTCCCGGAATGGTTAGATACCATAGAAAAACATACAGGTCGGGAACTGTTTACCGTGGGGGAATATTGGTCACCCGATGTATCAGTTTTGCATTGGTATTTAGACACCGTAGGGGAAAGAATGTCGGTGTTTGATGTGACTCTGCATTATAAATTCCACTATGCCAGTAAGGCGGGGGGATATTATGATATGCAGACGATTCTGGATGGAACTTTAATGAAAGAACGTCCGAGAAATGCCGTTACTTTTGTAGAAAATCACGATTCTCAACCGTTACAAGCCCTAGAATCCGTGGTAGAACCTTGGTTTAAACCCTTAGCTTATGCGATTATTTTATTGCGTCAAGAGGGTTATCCTTGTATTTTTCATGCCGATTATTACGGGGCAGAATATGAAGATAAAGGACGGGATGGTAATACCCATAAAGTTTTTTTACCTTGCCATAAACAGTTTATTGATCAGTGTCTTTATGCGCGCAAAAATTTTGTTTACGGCCCCCAATATGACTATTTTGATCACCCGGATATTATTGGTTGGACTTGTTTAGGAGACGAAAAACATCCGAAAGCTATGGCGGTGATTTTGAGTGATGGGCTCGAGGGAATTAAACCCATGGAAGTCGGCAAACCTAATACTAAATTCTATGACCTCACGGGGAATATTAAGGAGCCCATTGAAACTAATGATGTCGGTTGGGGTGAATTTTCTTGTATGGGGGGTTCGGTTTCCATTTGGGTTCAGGAGTAGCAGGAAATAGATCACAGGGAGACATGATTATTGAGGTTGATTAAGAGAAAAAAACTTCACCGTCAGGTTAGTTAGATCAGTCTTTCAGGAAGGTAGTTACGCTATATGTAGCTTGCTAATCAGTTGGCGATCGCGTTTGGGTGATGAGCGCGATCGCCTGATCCTTAATGCGCTGTATTGCCTAAGTTTTATTACAGATGATACCCAAACCCCGTCAGCAATTGTACTACTCGAATTGCAGAAGTGATAGCTCCTTCGTGTAAACCATCTCCCAGATAAGCACCCACATAATAAGTATTATTCTCGCCATTGGTACTCACAATTTCATCTCGATAACGAAAAGCTTCAACATTATAAAGGGGTGTGTGATGTTGTTGAATATGAATGATTTTATCTTTAGCAATCAAACTATCGAGGTTAAATGCCAAACTATATTGGCAAGAGGATGATAAACCACAAAGTTGATTGAGATAAGCATTATATCCCCATCCACTTTCCGTTTCAAAAAAATCAAATTCCGAAAATTCTTTGATCCGATATCGAGCATACATGGAAGTATCTGTGTGCATAACTGTGGTTGCTGCATTTTTCTGCCAGGCTGAAAAACGCTTAATTTCGGCATTTGTTGGATCAGCTAATAATGCCATCACTTGGTCAGGTGGTGTTGCAAACACAATATGATCAAATGTTTGGACTGACCCATCTGATAATTCAATAGTCACATGATCAGTTTCTCTGGAGATTTTGGCAATTTCTATATTTAAGAATAATTGACCTCGGAAACGTTGGAGAATTTTTTCAATATAGGAATAGACTCCTCCTTTAATTCTGACCCAATTGATAAAGATATAATCCCTGAGAGCAGGAATCACTAATTCTGCTGGAAAATCATCAATTAATTGAAATGGCGTTGAATAAGAGTACATTGTCAATAACTTTAGCCAACAATTGCGAATACACTGACGTTTCAAATATTGAGAGAGGGGCTGATTATAAAAATCTAAATTTTGGGCAAAGCGTGTGGTCAACCATAGCCCAGCAGAACGAGCATAAAGAGTATCAATTCTGATATATTCGATAATACGTTGTATGCCTGTAAAGTTTTTTTGAATCATACCACCCGATAGAAAGTGGCGACCATCTTGAAGAAATAACCCGGAACTAACATTGACAGGTTCTAATTCAACTTCTAATTCCTTCATTAAGTTTAAGAAATTGTAAAAGTTAACTGGAAATTCCAGGACACCACCTTCTAATATATCGTGACAGTCAGAGTTATTGGGTTGAATATTTTTATTTAAGGTACGAATATGTCCGCCTAATATTGGTTGTTTTTCAAAAACAGTAACATGATAGCCCTTTTGATCGAGTAGGTATGCGGTCACCATACCACTAGCCCCGCCTCCAATAATTGCTATTTTCATGGTTTTTTCTCGCTAAGATTATTATAGTTTAACCTATGAGTTTTTAAGTTTTTAAGCGGCTTCTAAAATTAAATCCCCTGATAGTCTTTGATACAAAATTGCCCCTGTCCAAAATGTCGGAGCAAATCCTGGATAGCCCGATGAAGCATTACAAAAATAGAAATTTTTTAAAGATGTTAAATGATTCAATCTGCCAATTCCCATATTTTTGGGTGTCAGGCTGGAACCGTAGGAATTGCCTTGAGGACACCAGCAAAATCTCTCATTTGTCGTGGGACTCCCAGTAATTTTAAAGACTAAATATTTTCGCAGATTTGGAATATAATGTTGTTCCATTATATCCAAAATAGAGTTTAATATGGCTTCTTTTTTGTCATTATAGGCTTTGCGATTTGTAGCTTGAAGTTCTTTAAAATAGGCATAATTAGCCACAGTTAAAAATTCAATAATTTGACAGTCTTCTGGACAATCCCCTGCGGTTTCTGTGAGTAAGGTAGGTGTTGTAATCGCAAAAGTGGGATTAGAATAATCATGTTGTTCATACATTTGATAAAAAGCTTCATTTAAGTTTTGATGTCCCGTATGAAAGGTATTCCATTTCCCAAATCCATAGTCTCGCAAATCAATGTCTTTGACTACACAATAGGCCATATAATTTGAGGGCGAATAATCGTAATTAAGCCGATGGCGGATTTTGCGGGAAAATTTGTCAATTCCAATCATCTGAGCCGCTTTTTTAGGGTCTATATTACAGATAATTATTTCACCACTAAATTCACGGGTTTGATGGGTAATTCGATCTGTTGCTTGAACTCCGGTTACTGTTTTATCCGTAACCAGAAAATTAGTAACTTCCTGGTTAACAAGCACCTCACCACCATTATCTTCAATAATTTTAACTAAGGAATTAATCACAAATTCAAAATGTTTGGTCGGGTAAAATGCACCCTGTTGATATCCTGTAAATAAAATTACCCAGGCGTAGAAAGAAAGTTGATCGGGGGGGAGTAAAAAATCAGGCCACTGTGATGCTAAAAGTGTTTGTGCTTCTAGGGGTAATTGAAATTTATCAAAAACATTCTGAAGGGTACTATTAAGATACATGACAGCACAGGAAACTTCAGCAAAATGCTGAAATAATTGCATAGGATTAACTGGGGGCGATAATATCTTTAATCCTTTACTGGTCTTTTGGACTTCTAAAATAAATTGACAAATTTGATTTGTATTTTGAGGAAAAAGTGCGGATAATCTTTGGATTAATTCTTGAGATTCTGAGGGAATATTGAGAGCATATCCTGGCATTCTCATGTGATCAAAACCATCAGGATCATATCGCTCAAAGGTGACTGTTTGCTCTAAGTTGAGTTTTTTTAAAACTTGATTGACGGTATGTCCTTCACCACAATCCCAAACATAATGGAGTTGGGCATTAAATTTATATTTTTTTGCCATCGTAAAGGTATGACCAAAGCCCCCTGGATATTCATGGGCTTCCAAGATTTGAACTTTTTTACCAGATTTTGCCATTAAAGAGCCAAATACTAATGCAGATAAGCCACTGCCAACAATCAGGTAATCTGTTTTCATGATCGTTCTCCTTCTTAAAAAGAGTAGCCTCAGTTTGCCTGCCCAGGTAGGGAAGTATCAGTTGATTGCTCAAATGGGTGTTGGCTTGAGTTCAGGTATTAATGGATTATCAGGACTTACGCAAATTGGGGGATATAACCCTAGATGTAGGGGTAATTCATGAATTACCCCTACTATTGATAGCGGTGATGCCTAAGTCCTGATTATAACAAGATTACAGAAAAATTATTTTGTAGCTAAAACCGGTTTTCCAGTGGATACAACCTGTTCAATAATATCCGCAGCTTTCTTAACTCCCCCAGAACGTGCAATGGCTTCTTGGAGGGCGATTGCTCTTTTTTTATAAGAGGGTTCTGTAAGTACCTTTTCAATAGCAGTTCGCAATTTAGGAACACTAATTTGTTTCAAAGGAACCATTTCCCCAACTCCGGTATAAACAATTCGGGCTGCAACACCAGGCCCGTCATTCATAACTGGAATAGCCACCATGGGAATGCCATTGGTTAACGATTCTAAGGTGGTATTCATTCCGGCATGAGTAATGGTTAAAGTGGCTTTTTGTAACAGTTCTAATTGCGGTGCATAACCAACAACTATAGGATTTCCGGGTAATTGAGGTAAGGATTCAGGAGTCAGTCCACCACCGAGAGAAATCACCAATTGAGCATTTAATCCTTCACAAGCAGAGGCAATTTTTTGAAAAACCTCGGGTAAGTTATTAATAATAGTCCCCATCGAGGCATAAATTAGCGGTTTCCCGTTTAACTGTTCAAAGGGAAAAGAAACAGCTTTGCAACTCGCGGGATTATGATAAGGGCCAGTGAAATGAAAATAAGGAGGTAAATCTGTTCTAGGAAACTCGAATTCCGCAGGTTGTTGACTAATTTGAGCGAGTTTAGAGTAATAGTCATGGGGACTAGCATACAAGGGTAAGTTCCATTTCCCCCGATATTCAGCCAACAATTCTCGAATCGGTTTAGTTGCTAGAGTGAGTAACGAATAAGCCAATTGATTGCGTAGGCGTCCTGTCCAAGTGGGATTATATGGCCAAGTCGTAAAAATGGGTGGAATATTGGGATCTCGATTCAACAATAATGCACTACAAATTGTTATAAAAGGGAGATTGAGGTGATCAGCCACGGTTCCGCCTTGGAGTGTAACTTGATCTATCAGTAAAGCGTCTACTCCTGCTTTTTTAATTGCGGTGGGAGCTTCTCTGAGCATAGCATCCGCAGTCTTTGTCGTCTGATTAATGTTATATCGCAAAGCTGCTAATCCACTGAGCTTGCCCATTTCGGTTAGGATGTCTGCAATTGATCCAAGGGGAAATTCATCTTCAGCGAATGGATGAAATTCTAAGCCTCCTGCTAAGGTTTTGGCTTGAGCATCAAGAAAATCAAAAACGGTAACTTGATTACCACGACGAAGTAGTTCGCACCCTAACGGGATCATGGTGTTGAGATGTCCGGTAGAGCCTGGACAGAGAATGCCGAAGTGGGTCATTAGAAACGGCTCCGTGTGAGTTTAAACGATTTTTAGCATCTTAATGATCAAGATGAAATGTTAGGAGAAGTGAATATATGGCTTGTGTTAATCAGCGACTCTTAATAACTATAGCTATAAACGCACTAAAAATAATTAACGGATAACTTAGTTTTAAACTAACCTTTCGCTGTGGGGATGGCCTGTACTTTTGGCTAGGTCGAAATTAGTCATCAGTCATCAGTTTATCGCAAGATTCCCCATTACCCCTTACCCATTCGTAATTCGTAATTCGTAATTTTTCCTCTCAGGTGCTTAACCGCTTGTGGTGATATTGGTCACATAATTTATACGGAAACATCACTTAACCAGACCTAAATCAATCACCCCCCAAACTGGGTAAACACGAGATGATTAAAGTGTCGAGTTCAAGGTCTTGCCATGATGCCCTACGTTAATCTTCTGCCCGGTGCGATTACTGAAATGGTTGCTTCCATCGCCGATAACCACTGTTTAACCCAAGCCGACCGCTACGGATTAATGGCCGCAATTTTGGACGACTCCTTACCCGAAGAAGAACGGATGTGTATTGACCGGGTGTTACGATCGCTGCTGCGCGGAAAAATTGCGATTGTCAATGAAGTCTCTGCGATCGCCTAAATTCAACACCACAACCCATATTTTGTGAACTCGACAAACTCACAATGGGGAATGGGGAATTATGAATTACGAATTACGAATGGGGAATTTTGCGATAAACTGATGACTGCTACAGACGCGCCGTGGCACGTCTCTACATTGATGATTGAAAATATGTTTCCGAGTTTTCTGCCTGAATCTGTACAAAAATTAACTGAAGCCACTTCGATTAGCTTCGCTCAAAATCTCAACTGTGAGCCTATTTCTACCCCCTTGCGAAAACAACCGATTCAAACCACTTATATTTGTCAAGGGCAGGGGGGAACCCGAATTTTATTAATTCATGGATTTGATAGTTCTGTCTTTGAATATCGACGATTATTACCCTTATTAGCCTCAAAAAATCAAACTTTTGCAGTAGATATTTTAGGGTTTGGATTTACAGAAAGAAGCACAGAATTTAAGTTAAATCGCTCGGAAATAGCCACTCATTTATATTCATTCTGGCAAACTTTAATTAATGAACCTGTGATTTTAGTTGGGGCTTCCATGGGCGGTGCAGTTGCCTTAGATTTTACCTTATTATATCCCCACGCCGTGAAGTCTCTTGTATTATTAGACAGTGCGGGCATGAAACCAGGGCCAGTTATGGGCAAGTTTTTATTACCTCCTTTGGATTATTTAGCTACGGAATTTTTAAGGAATCCTAAAGTCCGTCAAGCGATTAGTGAAAGTGCTTATTTTGATAAAACTTTTGCGTCTGTCGATGCTCAAATTTGTGCCGCCTTGCATTTAGAAGCGATGGGCTGGAATCAAGCCTTGATTCGCTTTAGTAAAACCGGAGGCTATGGAAAGTTTGGTAATCAATTGCAAAAAATTCAGCAACCCACCTTGATTTTATGGGGCGATCATGATAAAATACTAGGAACTAAAGATGCGTATAAATTTGAAAAAGCTATTCCCAAATCTCAACTCATTTGGGTTAAAAATTCCGGTCATGTTCCCCATTTAGAAAAACCCCACACCACAGCACAATCTATTTTAGATTTTGTTAAAAATTAATCATCAAAAAGAGGGTCTATACTTAAGTAATACATAACAAAGTTTGAATGAGAAATAACTTATATTCCCTGATGCGTTAAAAGCAGACAGAAGAAGTGAACAGAACTTAAAAGATTAATTTCTGTTGGACAGAGGGATATAAACATGGCTGAACTACTGGTACTGAATAATCAAGATTCTGGGTTAGGATCATTAAGAGAGGCGATCGCTCAAGCAAATTCCGGTGATACGATTAAATTTAGTCCCGATCTGATCGGAGGAAATACCATCACCCTCAGCACTGGACAATTAGACATTCCAGTGGGTAAAAATTTAACCCTTGATGGAATAGATAATTCTAACCTGATCATCAGTGGAAATAATCAATTTAGAATTTTTTATCTCAATTCAACCTCCGTTACTCCTACTACTTTAAATCTCAAAAATCTGACCCTGAATAATGGCTATACCCCCGAAAGAGGCGGGGGAGTTGCGACCACCCATCAAGGAATTTTAACGATTGATAATATTAAATTTAATGATAATGTCGCCGATGGTGGTGGCGGAGCTATTTTTAGTGCTTTTGAAGGGAATTTAACCGTTAATAACAGTCAATTTAATCGAAATAAAGCGATCGCAGCGAATGACGAACGCGGAGCCGGAGCCATCGCTTTTTGGGGGCCAAAGAATATTACCGTTACCAATAGTCAATTTATTGATAATGAAGGTATTAATGGCGCAGCAATTAACAGTTTAAATGGCAAACTAACCATTGAAAACTCTAGTTTTTTAAACAATAAAACCACGGCGGCTTTCTATGATAATGGAAAACCCAACCCCTTTTTACGCGGATTTGGTGGGGCTATTTATACCGATCGCGCCAGTAGCATTAATGAACCATCAGGAACCATTAGTATTGTTAATAGTAATTTTGAAGGAAATATCGGTCGAGGCGAAGGAGGTGCTGCTTACCTCTACACCGGAACCCAAGATAACGTTATTTTTGAATCTAATGTTTTTAAAGACAATCAAATTTTACCGCTACCGAATGGGGGAAATAATGGAAATGGTGGTGCTGTTGTTCAAATTAGTAATGGATTAAATCAAGGATTTACCATCAATAATACTGCTTTTATTAATAATACCGCAGCGAGCCAAGGCGGTGGAATTTGGATGATGGATGCTCCCACAACGATTACTAATAGTACCTTCTCAGGAAATCGAGCCGAAGCCACCACCGTTCAAGGGAATGGCGGGGCTATGGCTATTTATGGCCCGACTAATATTATTAATACAACCATTGCCGATAATTATGCGGGATGGGTCGGAGGTGCAATTTCCGCATCATCAGGGGTGGAAGTTACTGTTCAAAACACAATTTTTAATAATAATACTGCCAATAATGGGGGAAACTCTTGGAATATTCAGCAGCATACTAACCGAAGTTTCACGGATTTAGGTGGGAATATTCAATGGCCAGGAAATCCCAATCAAACCGGAAATGATTATAACGCTACTACCAATATTCAGAAAATTGATCCTCAGTTGGGAACCCTTGAAAATGTCAATGGAACTTATTTTTATCCTTTATTAATTGGTAGTCCTGCGATTGATATAGGGGTCAATAATTCATTAACAACGGATCAAAATAATCAACCTCGTGTTGTTGATGGGGATCAAAATGGAACCTCAATTATTGATAGTGGTGCTTATGAGTTTTCAGTTACCCCAATTCCGACTCCCTCACCAACTCCAACCCCGAGTCCAACTCCAATTCCAACACCAATTCCAACACCAATTCCAACCCCGAGTCCGACGCCAATTCCAACACCAATTCCAACACCAATTCCAACACCAATTCCAACACCAATTCCAACCCCGAGTCCGACGCCAATTCCAACACCAATTCCAACCCCGAGTCCAACCCCGAGTCCAACCCCGAGTCCAACACCAATTCCAACACCAATTCCAACACCAATTCCAACACCAATTCCAACACCCGCACCAACACCCGCACCAACAGCGAGTCCAACTCCGGCACCGACTCCCGAACCGACTCCCGCACCAACACCCGCACCGACTCCCGCACCAACGCCCGCACCAACTCCTGCACCAACGCCCGCACCAACGCCCGCACCAACTCCTGCACCGACTCCTGCACCAACTCCTGCACCCAATCAAGATGACTGTTCCTGTCAACCTTTTCCTGCTTTAGATATAGAAACAAGTCGTCAACAAAATATCATTCAAAACACCTTAAATGGTACGGAAAATAATGATAATTTGATAGGAAATGATCTTAATGAAGAAATTAATGGGGGAAATGGAGACGATATTTTATTAGGAATGAAAGGAGATGATAATTTATACGGAGATATTGCCAATGATACGGTTTTTGGGGGGCAAGGGAATGATTTTATTAAGGGGGATACAGGTTCAGACTTTCTATATGGAAATCAGGATTCAGATTTTATCTTTGGAATGGAAGGAGAAGATCAAATTTGGGGGGATAACGGCGATGATTATTTAAGAGGTGGAACTGACAATGATATTTTCTTTGGCAATAGTGGCAATGATTTAATCTTTGGAGATGAGGGAGATGATACATTATTTGGTGAAGATGATCACGACTCCTTGAGTGGGGGATTAGGCAACGATCTTTTATTTGGAAATACGGGTGATGATCAACTTCAAGGAAATGAAGGAAATGATACAATTTATGGGGGTAAAAATGATGATTTCTTGTGCGGGAATCAGGATGATGACTTGTTATTTGGCAATTTAGGAGCCGATATTTTAGAAGGATGTGAAGGGAATGATACTCTCTATGGCGGTCAAGAAAATGATTTGATTAAAGGCGGAGTTGGGAATGATTTTCTGAGTGGAGATCTAGGAGAAGATACCTTAATTGGCGGAAGTGGAAATGATCAATTTGCGATCGCCATTAACTCAGGGAATGATACTATTCTGGATTTTAATATCCAGGAAGATATGATTCATTTAATCGGGGAATTAAACTTTGAACAATTAGTATTTTCCACAAACAATAACGCCACCTTAATTCAGTTAGCCGGGAATGGAGAAATCTTAGCCACATTAATCGGTGTTGACCCTTCTAACCTTAATATTAGTCGGTTTACGACTTAATCTAACGGCTAGATTTTTTGTCTCTGCTTTAGCTCAAAAATTCGTGAGAGAGAGCAGAGATAACGATAAACTTAGGTGATAAATTAATCAGGACTTACGCAGAATACCCAATTATACACCATCTGTAGGGGCGAACGGCCGTTCGCCCCTACTAGATATGGTTGTTTTGCGTAAGTCCTGTTAATACTGGAAAATATAGTAAAATTTAGATTTATTAAATAAAAAAATAATGCAAAATTTAACCAAAGCGGAATTGAGACGTTTACTAATTAAACAGCGTCGTTCTTTATCCCAAATAGACTGGAAATCAAAAAGCGATCGCCTTTGTCAAAACCTACAACATAACCCGCTTTTTCAACAAGCAAAAACAATTTTATCCTATTTCAGTTTTCGCCAAGAACCGGATTTAAGTTTATTATTAAGTAACACCGATAAAAAATGGGGATTTCCCCGTTGTGTTCAACAGTCTTTAACCTGGCATTATTGGCAACCTGGGGAAACCTATAATATCAATAGTTATGGTATTATTGAACCCGATGCTAATTTAATTCAACTACAGCCCTGTGAAGTTGACTTAATCTTAGTTCCATCCGTTGCTTGTGATGCTCAGGGATATCGGTTAGGATATGGAGGTGGATTTTATGACCGAATGTTGAGTTTACCCGAATGGAATTTAATTCCAACAGTGGGAATTATTTTTGATTTTTCTTATCTTCCTCAATTACCGATTGATTATTGGGATAAACCTTTAACTACGGTTTGTACAGAGTCTCAATTTATTGATATTTCCTATGGTTTACCTCCTAATTTACCGTGAATAATAAAACGATAAAAACAGTAATTATTTATATTATTCTCGGAATAATTGCTGTATTAATGCTCTTTCCTTTGGTGTGGTTAGTGAGTACCGCTTTTAAATCTCCCAGTGAAAATATCTTTCAATTTCCACCCCAATTTATTCCGAGTCAACCCACTTTTGGGAATTTTATTAAAGTCTGGCAAACTAATCCTTTTGGGCGTTATTTATTTAATAGTTCTTTTGTCGCCCTATTAACAGTCAGTTTAAATTTATTGTTTTGTTCCCTAGCTGCCTATCCCCTAGCCAGATTAAACTTTAAAGGCAGAGATAGCGTTTTTACAGCCATTATTGCCACCATCATGATTCCTTTTCAAATTGTGATGATTCCGTTGTATATACTAACGGTACAATTGGGATTAAGGAATAGTTATTTGGGAATTATTTTTCCCAGTATTGCCTCCGCATTTGGAATATTTTTGTTAAGACAAGCCTTTCAAAGTGTCCCGAAAGAGTTAGAAGAAGCCGCTAGAATTGATGGCTGTTCGGAATTAGGCATCTGGTGGAATGTGATGATTCCTTCAGTTAAACCTGCGCTAATTACCTTAGCAATATTTGTCTTTATTGGGTCATGGAGTGACTTTCTCTGGCCGTTATTAATATTAGATCAACCGGACTACTATACCATGCCTTTAGGAGTAGCAACCCTAGCGGGAACATTCTCCCTGGACTGGCGATTAATTGCAGCCGGTTCTGTGATTTCTATTGCCCCTGTGTTACTCTTATTCTTAATATTACAACGCTATATTGTACCCACGGATGCCGGGTCAGGGGTGAAAGGGTAAATCATTTATCAGTAGGCCAGGCACGGCGTTTCTAATGATTAGATGATATTTTTTTGTAATTCGGAGACAACAGCTTCAAATTCTTGAGTTAAAGCCAGATGGGGAGTGATTTGATAGACTTTTAATAAAGACTGATAAAACCAAATAATATTAGGTTTTCCACCATCAAAACTCGTCCAAAGTTCCTCGCCATAAGTTCGCCAGTGAAATAAAAGCGATCGCCCATTATGTAATTTATCCGCTAAAGAGACTAATTGCACCGATGAACTTCCGGTTTTAATTTGCTCAAGATAACGTAATTTTCGCTCTTTCCAAGGGGGTTTAGGAAAAGTATCAGACTCGGTACACCCTTCAACAATTGCTAAAACTTGTGCTCCAAATTTAACACTGATTTCTTCTCTAATTTTAGCACCGCCTTGATCTTCGATGGCATCATGTAATAAAGCGGCGATCGCTTCATTTTCTGTTCCTTCCGCTTCTAATACCAAAGCTGCAACACTCAACAAATGAGAAATATAAGGAATATTCCCCACCTTACGAATTTGAGTTTTATGGAGTTGATTAGCATAAATTAACCCCTGTTCAAATCGGGGTGTTAATCGGTTAACATTCCCTGGAGTTTGTGATGAATTCATATTGAGTTCAGCTTAATTAAAATCTACTTTTAATTGTATGGCATTGTAGAAGACTCTATTTCTACTGCTCATTTGATATCAGGTATCTCAACATCTTCTAAAAGTTCATCCATTTCAGCACTCATTTGTTCTATATAAGCTACTATCTGCCATTACTAGACATAAATAAATTATTGTGTAATAATGATAGGCTATGCAATTTAAAACTAGGAACTCAATATGCTGACCAAATTCAGCGTTGGTAATTATCTATCTTTTCAAGAAACTGTCACCTTTAGTCTGGTGTACAACTAATTTAGACTTGCTATAGTGGAAAAATGCACTCAAGCAAAAGCTAACATTTCAACTAAAATTATTACACCCTATTTGGGATTGCTATATGGTATTTGAAACTGTAGTCACTGTAAGCACGGTAATTGCACCCTGGTTAGGAGAATGGGGAGCAGTAAAAATCGCAGGTCATATTCTAAAGAATATTTGCAGTCAATTAAATACCCAGGAGATTGGAAAAGCTTTAAAAGTGGCGATTACTGTTGCAGATCAACAATGTAATCAGTTATTTGGTCAGAGTGATAAGGGGTTTAAAAGTAAATTTTTATATCAATATTTTAAGAGAGAAGAAGTTTTAGAAGAATTGCAAAAACCTCTAATTAATCAGGGAATTAATCTTGATTTTCTAGTTTTTGCTTTTGAAGATACAGTTAACAAGAATAATTCAGATAGAAATAATCGAATTAATCGAGAATTTATTCAGCCTTGGTTAGAACTATTTAAAACAGAATATTTTAAACAAATTGGTGACAATTTAAACTTTCAATATGCTAAGGCTGTTTATCTTAAACAATTAATATGCTGGTATGATGATGTTAAGTTTGTGGGGATTGATGCTAAAGGACAGGAAAACGATAAATCAGAAAAGCTGGCTAAAATTTTTGTGATGCAAGATGTCAAAGAGGAGAAAAAAGAACGTTATGGGAGTCTGAGGGAAGCTGATTTTTTAGAGTTGGGAGATCAGGGAAATCGCCAAGGGGAATTATCCCGACAACAACGTCAATGGATGGCTTCAGATAATTATGCGGGAAATCCCTTTCCGGCTCAGGATTTATTAACGAAAAATCAAGCTAAAAAGGTTGTGCTTTTGGGTGCGCCCGGTTCAGGAAAAACAACATTATTGAGTTATTTTTCAGTGATTATTGCTCAAAATCAATCGGAATTATTAGGCTTAAATTCAGAAGTTGATTGGCTACCGATTTTGATTCGGATGCGGGACTATGTTCGCTTTGAAAAGCTGAGTATTTTAGAATATTATCAGCAATTTTGCCATAAATCTCTGGTGGTTCCATCTTTACCCGGAGGATTTTTTGAACATTGGCTAGAAGATGGTAGAGCTTTAATTCTTTTAGATGGTTTAGATGAAATTGTTGAAGAAGGCAAACGCAATGACATCGTCCAAAAAATAGAGAATTTCCTGGGAAGATATGACCAAAATCGGGTAATGATTACGTCTCGTCCGGCGGGGTATCGCAGAGACTTTTTTCCGGCTGAAGAGTTTCCCCATTATTGGTTACAGCCGTTTGATGAACCTAAAATTAACGCATTTATTGAGAATTGGTATAATAGCCGCACTCCAGATCCAGAAGAAGCTAAACGCCGCAAGGAAGATATTAGAAAAGCCTTTGAGCATAATCCTCGCCTTCATGTTCTAGCGCGGAATCCTTTATTGTTAACGATTATTGCTTTAATTCATCGTTATCAAGATAAATTACCCAAGGAAAGATATAAACTTTATCACTGTGCAGTACAAACTTTATTAACAACCTGGGATACAACCAATAAGCAACTCGAAAATCATCACAAATTAGAGTATCTCAAAAATGATGATTGGGAAGATTTGATGCAAAATTTAGCGTTTTGGATTCATAGCCATCAAGACGAAATTGAAAATAATGAATTAGAGGGAACATTAATTGATCAAGATGAGTTAATTAACTTTGTAGCAGGTTATATCAAAGAAACAAAGCAGATTAAATGGACTCCAGCTAAAAATGAAGCCCAACGTTTTATTGATTTTGTGCGCGATCGCAGTGGCTTACTCAATGAGCAAGGGACAAATTGTTATGCGTTTGTCCATAAAACTTTTCAGGAATATCTCTGCGCTCAAAAAATACAACGGGAAATGGAGGAAGATTCCTATAACTTCGAGATTATTCTCGATGCTATTAAAACCCATCTCCATGATGCTCACTGGCGGGAGGTTTTGTTATTATTGGTAGCTCAACAGCAGAAAAAATCAGCAGCAAAAGCGATTCAAGTTATCTTAGATAATCAAAGTGAGTATGAGCAATGGTTACATCGAGATTTATTATTTGCTGGCAGTTGTTTAGCTGAAAATCCCAAAGGCTTAAATGTGGCGGATAGTCGTTTAGTGGAGGATATTTTAGCACGGTTAGTTAGTTTAGAGATTAGTGACAAGACATCAAATAAACTCAAGGAGCAGCTTTTGAAGGTGTTTTGCAGTCTCTACGAAACGGATTTTGCTCCGCAATGTTTGGCACGTTTAAAAGCCCAGACAAGCAAAATTTATTCAGATAGATTATTAACCTATCGAGTCGAATTAGGGGAAAAGGAAACAGTGATTGACGAGTTAATTCAACAGTTGTCCGATAGCGCTGATTGGGTGCGTTGGAATGCAGCATCGGCATTAGGCAACTTAGGGAATGCTTCGGAAACAGTCATTGAGGCTTTGCTTAAGGCTTTGTCCGATAGTGATGATCGGGTGCGTCGAAATGCAGCAGAGGCATTAGGCAAGTTAGGGAATGCTTCGGAAACAGTCATTGAGGCTTTGCTTAAGGCTTTGTCCGATAGTGATGATCGGGTGCGTCAGAAGGCAGCAAAGGCATTAGGCAAGTTAGGGAATGCTTCGGGAACAGTCATTGAGGCTTTGCTTAACGCTTTGTCCGATAGTGACGATGAGGTGCGTCAGAATGATGCAGCAGAGGCATTAGGTAACTTAGGGAATGCTTCGGAAACAGTCATTGAGGCTTTGCTTACAGCTTTGTCCGATAGTGATGATGGGGTGCGTCAGAATGCAGCAGAGGCATTAGGCAAGTTAGGGAATGCTTCGGAAACAGTCATTGAGGCTTTGCTTAAGGCTTTGTCCGATAGCAATTATTGGGTGCGTTGTTATGCAGCACAGGCATTAGGCAAGTTAGGGAATGCTTCGGAAACAGTCATTGAGGCTTTGCTTAAGGCTTTGTCCGATAGTGAGGATGGGGTGCGTCGGAATGCAGCATCGGCATTAGGTAAGTTAGGGAATGCTTCGGAAACAGTCATTGAGGCTTTGCTTAAGGCTTTGTCCGATAGTGAGGATATGGTGCGTGTGTATGCAGCATCGGCATTAGACAACTTAGGGAATGCTTCGGAAACAGTCATTGAGGTTTTGCTTAAGGCTTTGTCCGATAGTGATAATGGTGTGGGTTGGAATGCAGCATGGGCATTAAGCCAGTTAGGGAATGCTTCGGAAACAGTCATTGAGGCTTTGCTTAAGGCTTTGTCCGATAGTGAGGATGGGGTGCGTCAGAATGCAGCAGGGGTATTAAGCCAGTTAGGGAATGCTTCGGAAACAGTAATTGAGGCTTTGCTTAACGCTTTGTCCGATAGTGATAATTCGGTGCGTTGTTATGCAGCACAGGCATTAGGCAACTTAGGGAATGCTTCGGAAACAGTAATAGAGGCTTTGCTTAAGGCTTTGTCTGATAGTGAGGGTTGGGTGCGTGGGTATGCAGCAACCGCATTAGGCAAGTTAGGCAAGCAATCCCCTAAAGTTAAGCCGTTGGTGGTGGAGTGGATTCAACAACATGAAGATTCTGAATTTGTTGGGAGTGGTATTGATGCGTTGTGGGATTTGGTGAATGGTTAATTGTGTAGTCTCGAATGCGATCGCTCAATATCTACCTAAAAACTTAAACAGGACTTACGCAAGCAGGCTATATATAGCGTGTCAAAAGTAGGCGATCGCATACCAATGATAATAGCAATCGCCCTCAAAAGTCCTAATTATTTATTTTCCCCCCAATGTTGGGGGCTAGGCTAGATGGCTTGAAATGTATACTGTTTAGAATGATCAGGTTATGAAGGATTGATCAGCAGTTTTAGAGACTATTTCTCAAGCAGCAATATTTGCCCCCTAAATCCCCCAAAATTGGGGGACTTTAAGAGGTTGTCCTGTTAAAGCGATCTCGTTTAAGTTACGAGCGTGATCGCTAACTCATTAGTACGCTACATATAGCGTAACTGCGTAAGTCCTGTTAAATTTTAGCACCCGCTACTAACTGAGCTACTAATGGTTGATCTGTTGATAACTGACTCACAGCTAATACAGAAAACCCTAATAAATTTCCGGCTTCATCCACTCGTTCCATAATCGCATCATTATCGGTTTCTCGCATATAACCCGGTTGATCCGAAAATAAAACTTCTAAAAAATCGCCTTCTTTATCAAAATAAACTTTTACAGTTGAGGCCATAGTTGCTCTCCTTTCTAAATCTCAAAATATAAAAAGCCCCTCACCTAAACGGGAAGGGGTTAATTTAACAGGACTTACGCACAAGACCAAAGAAACCGGGTTTCTGGCCCTGATTTTGCGGATGAAATCCAGATTTCTCGTTCAGAAACCCGGTTTCTGCGTAAGTCCTATTTAACTTATTTCAACCCATCAATTAACTGGATTTTTGCACTCTCTAACGCTTCTTTTAACTGCGTTGCATCCCGTCCGCCAGCTTGTGCTAAATTCGGACGTCCGCCGCCTCCACCGCCGCAAATTTTGGCAATACCACCGATAAATTTACCCGCTTGTAAGCCTTTATTATTAACAGCTTTACTGAACGCCGCCACAAAATTAACCTTACCATCGGTTGTGGCTGAACCCAAGACAACGGCACTTTCTCCTAACTTTTGTTGTAGCCTTTCTGCGGCGGTTTTTAATGATTCTGCATCCGCATCATGGAGTTCTGCTACAATTAATTTAAACTCACCAATGGTTTCAGCCGTGATTAATAATTGTTGGGAATTGGCGATCGCTAATTCGGCTTTAACGCCTTCTAATTGTTTCTGAGTAGTTTTTAACTCCTGTTGTAAATTGGTAATGCGTTCGGGAAGTTCTTCGGGTTTAGCTTTAAAGCGATCGCCTAATTCCTTAACCACCGTATCCCGTACTTTCAAATACTCTAAAACTGATTGTCCTGCTACCGCTTCAATGCGTCGAATTCCTGATGCAATACCCGTTTCCGAAATAATCTTAAATAGACCAATTTCGGCGGTATTACTAACATGAATTCCCCCGCATAATTCCATCGAAACTCCCGAATAATCAACCACCCGCACAATATCAGAATATTTCTCTCCAAACATAGCAGTAGCACCTTTCGCTTTAGCAGCTTCTATAGCCATTTCCGCTATCACCGCCGGATGTGCTTCGGTGATCCAACTATTAACTTGATCTTCAATTTGTTGAATTTCTTCAGAGGTTAACCCCTTGGGAGAATTAAAATCAAATCGTAAACGCTCAAAATCAACTAAAGAACCCGCTTGAGAAATAGAGGAATCTACTATTAATTTTAACGCTGATTGTAACAAATGGGTTGCGGTATGATTAGCTTGGGCACGACGACGACAGGCGCGATCAATTTGGGCAGTTAATATCATTCCTGGGGTAACTATTCCCCGTTCAATGCGTCCGAAATGGATGAAAATATTGGATTCTTTTTTAACATCTTCGATCCGAATAACGGTATCACCATAACTTAAATAACCGCGATCGCCAATTTGTCCCCCAGACTCGGCATAGAAAGGCGTTTTATTCAAAATCACTTGAATTTCTGTTCCCGCTTCTGCTTCCTCAACAGGTTTTCCATTAACTAAAACCGCTTCAACTTTAGCATCAGAAGTTAACAAAGTATAGCCTAAAAATTCCGTGGGGTGAATATGTTCTGCTAATTGATCTAAACTTCCTTGAACAGTTAAATCAATGGTTTCATGGGCATCTTGAGAACGGCGACGTTGTTCTTCCATAGCCGTTTCAAAGCCTTTAATATCAACGGTTAACCCATTTTCTTCGGCAATTTCTTGGGTTAATTCTAGGGGGAAACCGTAGGTGTCATATAAGACAAACGCATCCTGGCCAGAAATTTGACCCTTCGCCTTTTCCATAATTTCTGCTAACAGTTTTTCACCCCGTTCTAAAGTTTCTAAAAACCGGGTTTCTTCCCTCTGTAATTCCCCTTTAATTGCGCTTTCCCGTTGACGCACATTAGGATAAACAGCTTCTGATAATTGCATGGCAGTTTCAGCTACCAAGGTTGTAAATTCCCCACTAATTCCAATTAACCGACCATGACGAACTACCCGCCGAATTAAGCGCCGAACAATATAACCCCGGCCAATATTAGAAGCGGTGACTCCATCGGCAATTAAATGCACAACCGCCCGAATATGATCCCCAATAACTTTGAGGGAAACCTTAGTTTTATCATCGGATTTGTGATAGTCTATTTGGGCAATTTCCGCCGCCGTTTTAATAATAGGAAAAATTAGATCGGTTTCGTAATTATTAGGAACTTGCTGTAAAATTTGCGCCATTCTTTCTAACCCCATACCCGTATCAATATTTTTGTTTTGTAAAGGGGTTAAATTGCCATCTGCATCTCGGTTATATTGCATGAAAACTAAGTTATAAAACTCAATAAACCGAGTATCATCTTCTAAATCAATATTTTCCTCGCCACGTTCGGGGTGAAAATCATAATAAATTTCTGAACAGGGGCCACAGGGGCCAGTGGGGCCAGATTTCCAGAAGTTGTCCGCTTCTCCCATGCGTTTAATGCGTTGGGGAGATACCCCAATTTCGTCGCGCCAGATGGCAAAGGCTTCGTCATCTTCCTCGAACACACTCACCACTAAACGTTCTGGAGGTAACTCAAAAACTTTTGTAGAAATTTCCCATCCCCAAGCGATCGCTTGTTGTTTAAAATAGTCTCCAAAGCTGAAATTGCCCAACATTTCAAAAAAAGTGTGATGTCTGGCCGTTCTGCCCACATTTTCAATATCATTAGTACGGATACATTTTTGGGAGGTGGTGGCGCGGGGAAATTCGGGTTGTCGCTGTCCTAGAAATATCGGTTTAAAGGGTAGCATCCCCGCAATGGTTAACAAAACCGTCGGGTCTTCAGGAACTAGGGAAGCACTGGGCAGAATTTTATGCCCTTTTTCGGCATAGAAGTTCAGAAACTTTTGCCGAATTTCGCTGCCTGTGGAATACTGGGGAAAAAAAGTCATAATACTCACGGTAAAAAAATTAGACCAACCTTTCAGAATAAATGAAAGATCAAATATTACATCGGATAATTCCTATTTTAGTTGTTAGTTTGTCTGCGGTGGGGGGTGCGGTCGGAGGAATTTGTTTTCGGCAAACTGTCATTGTTGAACGGTTTCCTACCCTTCTGCCTCGGTTGCCCTTTGCCAATGCCTTGCCACCCCAAGAAATTATTGCCCAAAATGAAGTTCGCCCCTTACCTGGGAAACTGGATGAGGTGTTAATGTTTAATAGCAATAGTCCAGAATGGGTGAAACAGGAAGGAATTTTACTTTCAACCTTTCCGGGGGGCTGGCGGGGTGATCCCGAAGCTCATTTGGAATATCGTTTAACTGGAGAATTTGAGGTATTTACCCATCATTTTACCCACACTCCACCGGATTTAAAAACCTTGTATTTGGGGTTAATCGTTCATAATCCTGATTCTGAACCTGTCACCGTGGAAGTGTTATCCGGGGCGAGTTATTTATTGGAGCCAGATGCTCCCTTTAAAGAGAAACCAGCCATGAGTGATAATTCCAAGGGTGAGATTTATTCCGGGCCAGGAATTCGGGCGGTGGATGAGGTGTTAAGGGGAAAACGGCAATCGGAATTTCCGAAAACCCTGGAAATTGGCCCTGGGGAAAGTCAAATGTTAATGAGTTTACCGATTCCGGTTAAGGGGTTAGAGCGTCCGGTGAATGGACGTTCTAGCTTGATGCGGTTAAAAGTCCGAGGCAAAACCGATGATTCTGCTCTGGCTTCTATTTACTTAGCGAGTTTAGCCCAATTTGCGAAGATAGAACCTGATGGTAAGGAGCGATCGCCAACTTTAGAAGAATGGCAACAGTTACTTGATGAAGGTAGTCTAGCACAACCTCGCGATAAAATGCCAACCCCTCCAGAACAAACGGCTGGTCAGTTAATTTATAGTCGGGTGGCGGGGATTCAGCAAGGGGCAAAATGGGAAGCAGATTTAGTGGATGAGGGCAAAGATTTTCTCACTATTCCTAATCAGGGAAAGGGGATTTCTTTTCCGATTAGTACCGTCCGGGCGGGAACATTAGGCACAAAACAAGTGCAGGCGGCGCCGTTAATTGTTCGTTATCCTGATACCGCATATCAATCCCATGGCAATTATGGTGTACATTATGATTTACAGATTCCCTTATTCAATGCAACTGATGAAACTCAAACGGTAACAGTAACTTTAGAAACGCCTTTTAAGGAAGAAAAGTTATCAAAAAATGGATTAATTTTTCAACAACCTCCCTTAAATTTTCCGTTTTTTCGGGGTACGGTTAGATTAAGATATGAAGATGAACAGGGAAAAACCGTAACTAAATATTTGCATTTATGGCATCGTCGGGGGCAAATTGTTGATCCTTTAATTAAACTCAAATTAAACCCAAAATCCTCCCGGTTTGTTAGAGTTGATTTTCGTTATCCTCCCGATGCCACACCCCCCCAAGTTGTGACCATCAAAACTTTAAATTAACTTGGGTTTGTTGTTGGGCTTCAGCCCTCTTTTCTTGGGGTTTTGTCGGAAGTCCTATTCCTATTTTATTAAATAACTCCAGCTTGAAATATTTGTTCAGCCGTTAAACTTAACTCTGGAAAAACGCCGGATTGAATACACTCATTTTCTCGAAATTGAGTAACTTGGTATTCTCCATCGACTAAAAAGTAAACAGAAATAGTCGGTTTTTTGGGATTACCAATCAATTTACGAGCACCGAGGGCCAGATAATCTACAATCCAATATTCAACAATTCCAATATCTTCGTATTCCCCATATTTTTTATAATAATCATCCCGCCAATTAGTGCTAACGACTTCAATCACTAAGGGAATAGACTTACCCAAACTTACAGTAGATTCTTTCTTCCAAAAAGGTTCATTCACCAAATTAGAACGATCTAATAATAAGATATCGGGCGAATAAGCCGACTCACTCGAAGCTGATTTAACCAGTGCCGTTTTCGGAATAGAATAAGAAAGATGGAGACGTACATATTCTAAAGTCAATTTTTCAGCTAAAAAACCCACAATATCTTCATATTCTCCCGTCGGTTGTGGCATTTCAATAATTGCGCCGACCTGGAGTTCATAGCGTTTGTTGTCCGGTTTCCACTGGATAAATTCAGAAAAATTTGTTGGTTTTGGTAAGGATTGAACCATAATTTATATCAATTGTAAGAAATCTGAGTTAGTAGTGATTTTAAAAAATAATAAGCATCTATATTCTAGCAAAAAATCGACCAGGTTAAAAAGGGGTAAGGTGGGAGCGTCCTTGCTGCCTTGCCGTGATAGGTTAAAATAGGTAATATTAAAATAAGTGTTAGCTGATGCCTGCACTCCGCTTACACACCCTAGAATTGAGGTGAATTATGGAATCTGTTATTAAACTTTCGGCCCTGAATACCAGTGTAATCGAAATTCGCTTAATTGAAGGTCGGGATGAGGCGTATATTCTGGCGAATGAAGATTATTTTTCCTTAGTGACGGGGAAAAAAACTAATATTTCTTCTGGCTTACAAGAAGGGGTTAATTTATTAAACTTGATGATTAAGACCTATCCGCTTATAGAACGAATTCGCAGAGGGTTATTTAATCAAGATTGGTGTGGACGTTTTGAACTTTATATTGATGGAAAATTACGGGGAACCTATAATCAAAATGGCGGTGTGTTTCTGGGTTCTCGTGAATATACCGTTGCTAAAATTGAACTCAATATTGAAATTGATGAGCCCACCCCAACTCCTCAGCCCACCCCAACTCCTGATCTCCCCAAACAACTTTTAAGTATTATAAACAGCTTACAAAAAATTCCGGGTATGACTCCTACCCATTTCCAAGATTTAAAATATTCAACCCCCTACATTATATTAGAGAATAATATAAAAATCAATGTTTGGAAAAACTTAGCAGAAGTTGATCATGTGTTTTTGATTGACTCGGCGGAAAAATGTTGTTTTGCGGGTTATGTGGGATGGGTTCATCGTAAAAAATTCTATCAAACGTTACAGCAAATTCGGAATGATTTTTCTGGGGTTTAAAGAGCGATCGCCTTTAATCTCATCTAATCCGAGAACCAATCTCAACCCAAAGTTGGAATTTTCAAACAAAACATTACAATACTTAAGCTGAAGACTTACCTTTTCCTGATAATTTCTTTCAGGGCGTGACCTCCGTTTTCTCTCCCTTGCCGTGATAGGTTAAAATAGGTAATATTATAATAAGTGTTAGCTAATGCCTGCACTGCGCTTACACACCCTAGAATTGAGGTAAATTATGGAATCTGTTATTAAACTTTCGGCCCTGAATCCCCGTTCAATCGAAATTCGCTTAATTGAAGGTCGGGATGAGGCGTGTATTTGGGTGAATGAAGATTATTTTTCCTTAGTGACGGGGCAAAAACTTAATATTTCTTCTACTTCTAGCTTACAAGAAGGGGTTAATTTATTAAACTTGATGATTAAGACCTATCCGCTTAAAGAACGAATTATCAGAGGGTTATTTGGTCAAGATTGGTGTGGACGTTTTGAACTTTATATTGATGGAAAGTTACGAGGAACCTATAATCAAAATGGCGGTGAGCTTATGGGTTCTGGTAAATATACCGTGGCTAAAATTGAACTCAATATTGAAATCAAAAAACCTGATCTTGATGATGATGACATCAAAAAACCTGATGATGACATCAAAAAACAACTGTCAAGTATTATAAACAGATTACAAAAAATTCGGGGTATGAATCCTACCCATTTCCAAAATGTAGGATATTCAACCCCCTACATTATATTAGAGAATAATATAAAAATCAATGTTTGGAAAAACTTAGTAGAAGTTGATCATGTGTTTTTGATTGACCCGGAGGGAAATTGTGTTTTTGCGGGTTATGTGGCATGGGTTCGTCGTAAAAAATTCTATCGAGCTTTACAGCAAATTCGGAATGATTTCCCTAATATTTAATTAGCGATCGCTTAACATCTATTCATCCTGTAAAACTATCAAACTTCCTGTATAACACGCCACCCAAACCTGATTTGTTTCGGGATCAAAGGTAATCCCAATCGGGTTTAAATCCACCGTAATATTTTCAATAATTTCCATGGTTTCGGTGCGAACTTTACTCACCGTATGGGAATAATAGTTGACTACATATAAATATTGATTATCTCCCGATAAAACCATACTGCGAGGCGCACTTCCGGTAAATATTTTGGTAATAATTTCTCCTGTTTTTGTATCAATTTTTGCCACATGATCATCTCCGTTAAGTGTCACATACAAATATTTTCCCGAAGTATCTAATACTAAATGACGCGGATATAATCCCACATTATCCATCCAATTAACCGTATAATCTTCTAAATTAACTACCGCAATATCGGAAGTTCCCATCACCGCAATATAAGCTATTTTTGAATTAGGATCAATTGCAATTCCCCGGGGAAATTGACCTAACGGAATCCGTTTAATTTCCCGGTTAGATTGGCTATCAATAATACTTAAATCTCCCGAACACCAATTACTAACTAAAACCCAACGATTATTAGGAGAAACCGCTACAAATTTAGGTACAGAACCCACTTTAATTAGATTTGTAATATCTAAAGTTTGGGTATTAATTTTATAGATAAAACTGGAATCAAATTGATCAGAAGGTTCACAGGTATCATAACCAGGGTTCGTAAATTCTGAACCAAACATTTCATAATTGCTGACATAGGCGGTGTTTCCATCGGAAGAAAAAGCCACTTCCACCGGAGAACCTTTATATTGAGGATCTTTAAATTGGGGATAACCATAATCCTTTAATTTAACTTTATCCTGAATTTTTTTAATTAAATTAAACTGACGATCATAAACATTAATAGTATGTTCATACATCATATTTTGGACAAAAAACAACCCCTTTCCTGAATAAACAACGGATTTGGGTGTTAAATCTCCTTTAATTCTTTTCTGAAGTTTTAATTTTGAATTTAAACTTTCATCTGTTGGCTTTAAAGTTTCAACTTGATGGTCGGGATAAAAGGTTTTATTTAATTGTGGATTTGTGTTTTTATTTATATTATGATTAATTTTAACAGCTTGATTATTTTGTGTTGAACTCGCTTGACTAAAGGTAACTAGAGATAGAACTAACAACAGTAAGGAACCTGTTATAAAACCCAATGTATGCTTTTTATTCCAACTTTTTTGAGGAAATTTGGAATCTAAAATCTGTTCCTGAACAGAGGTTTTTTCCGCCTTAATCGGTTGTTGCTGAACAGTATCCTGTTCTGATTCAAGTCCTTTACTCATCTTTCCTCACACCTAATGATCTGAATTTGATTAGGGAATTTCCCCCTCACCCGGTTTCGTCGGGTTAGTTGAATAGTTTAACATTTCTTGACAATTTAGGCGAAGGCTAAAATTCAAAAGTTTAGGATAATCAATAGAATATTATCCTAAACAATCACTTGCGTACTCTGCTTTATGGTTTTAATCGTTTAAATAAAATCACCACTATCCAAATTAGTAGCTGTAATTTTTTGTAAAATTGCTAGATAGTTTCCATTAGAATTAAGTTGAATAATTGTATCCTGACTCCATTGATTTTGTCCTTGAGTAATCTTTAATTGTTCAAAGGTTAAACCTAGAGGTAATTCAATTTTATCTTCTGTTAGTTTAAAATCCGTAATTATATCCACTTGATTCAGAAGTTTTATTTCCAAATTATTACCAATTACAAACGCATCATTTCCGATATATCCGGTTAAGGTATCGGCGTCTTCGCCTCCATCTAAGCGATCATTTCCGAAGTCTCCAAATAGTTTATCATTTCCTTCTTTTCCATATAAACGATCATTTCCGTCTCCTCCAAATAGAATATCATCTCCTATTCCTCCATCAATAAAATCCGTTCTATTTCCCCCAATAAGTACATCATTTCCGGCTTCTCCCATCAGACCATCAGCACCTTTTTGACCTAAAATTAGATCATTTCCCCCCTGACCCATTAACTCATCATTTCCGTCTCGTCCATAGATAACATCATCAATTTCTGATCCTTGAATTTGATTATCGTGATCAGTTAAACCGATAATATTGTCTGCATATAAATTGAGTTCTTCGCCTATATTATCGTTGTCTTCTATATTAAATATTATCTGTTTTTCTAAGGCGTTATATCGACTATCTTCACTCTTAGCAATATGATTAATAGATAGGGTTTGTTCGCCTTCTATTGCTTGATCTTCGATCCCTTCTACGGTAATAATTTGGGGAATATTCCAATTATTGGGAGTAAAGGTAATAGTTTGCTGATTGGCTTTTACTTGTTCATCATAATTGATCGCGATCGCAACATCAGCCGTCGGTTCACTTTCTAAGACTACTTTATAGATATCAAACCCAAATCCCTCCCAAACTTCTGTGGTGTTGACGGGTTGAATTAAACGGATATTAGCTGTTCCAGGGGGTAAGGGTTTGTCATTTTCAGTAATATTAACGGTCAGAAAAGAAGTTTCTACTTGATCAATAAAAATGGGAGTTTTGCTATTATAATTATTATCAGAACTACTGATAGAATGTACTAGAGTGCTAGTATGAATTTCATCCTCAACTATGCTATCATCAATAGCACTAATATTCACTAATTGGGGAAGATTCCAATTGTCCGGGGTAAAGGTTAATGTAATCGGGCTATCTTGTCCATTTCCTAAGTCAGTTTGACTATCAGATTTAATCGTGAGGGTAACATTTGCTGTCGGTTGACTGGTTAGAATGACTTCATAAAAATCGGTGATTCCCGCTTCACTTACGTCCGTACTTTCTTGACTTTGATTGATTAGAACGGAGGCGGTATCATTATCATTAATGGTGGTGGTAACATCGGGGAGTGTCACCTGAAGGTATTGGGGATCGGTGGTATTGACGGTATGGCGAATTGTGATCGTTTGGGAAGATTCTGCGATCGCATCATCAACGGTTTTCACTTCAATTGTTTGGGGTTGATTCCAATTATTTTGGTCAAAAGTTAGGGATGAAATGGGTTGTAATTGGTTTTCTGTTTCAAAATTAATAATCACAGGATTATTAGGTTTCGCGCTTAAACCTATTTGATAGGTCGCATTTTCTTCGCCTTCTGTTAAAGTCAGATTAGTAGGATTAATCGAAATTTCTGCGAGAGAATCATTGTCCTCAATTTCCACAAAAACCGAATTGATTGTTAATCCGTTATAATTAGTTTCAGGACTGGTGATTTGATGAGTAATAGTTGTATCGCGATCGCCTTGTAATTCTTGATCATCTACCACCTCTACCAGCACTGTTTGAGCAATATTCCAATTATCTTTATCAAAAACAATATCTGGAATCGGTTCGATTTGTTCATCAGTATTAAAACTAATTGTAATCGGTTCTATCGGTTCGGTTGTTAAAATGATAGAATAATTATTATTACCTCCTTCTACAATTTTTAAAATATTTGGATCAATTAAAATATTAGCTGTATCATCATCAACATTAGTAATAGCAATATTTTGGTCTGCTAACTCAGCATATTGACTATCCCTACTTTCAGCTACACTAGCAATAATAGAATAACTAATATCTCCATCTTGAATATCATCATCGACTCCGGTAACGGTAACGAGTTGAGAGGTACTCCAGTTAGTAGAATTAAAGGTAATATTGTTAGTTGATAATGTTCCTTCAGTGGTGTCATTATTAGTTAGACTAATTAGAACATCTGATGTGGGTTGGGAATTTAAACCGATGTTGAAAGTAGCAGTTTCTAGGGTTTCTGATGTGAGGGTGTCTAAAAGGTTAATATTAATTCCGATGGTATCGTCATCTTGATTAATAAAACTTAGGGTTTCAGGAGGTAAACTACTATATTGGCTGTTACTATTTTTAGCTACACTAGCAATAATAGAATAAGAGATATCTCCATCTTGAATATCATCATCGACTCCGGTAACGGTAACAAGTTGAGAGGTACTCCAGTTAGTGGAATTAAAGGTAATATTGTTAGTTGATAATGTTCCTTCAGTGGTGTCATTATTAGTTAGACTAATTAGAACATCTGATGTGGGTTGGGAATTTAAAGCGATGTTGAAAGTAGCGGTTTCTAGGGTTTCTGAGGTGAGGGTGTCTAAAAGGTTAATATTAATCCCGATGGTATCGTCATCTTGATTAATAAAACTTAGGGTTTCAGGAGGTAAACTACTATATTGGCTGTTACTATTTTCAGCTACACTAGCAATAATAGAATAAGAGATATCTCCATCTTGAATATCATCATCGACTCCGGTAACGGTAACAAGTTGAGAGGTACTCCAGTTAGTGGAATTAAAGGTAATATTGTTAGTTGATAATGTTCCTTCAGTGGTGTCATTATTAGTTAGACTAATTAGAACATCTGATGTGGGTTGGGAATTTAAACCGATGTTGAAAGTAGCAGTTTCTAGGGTTTCTGATGTGAGGGTGTCTAAAAGGTTAATATTAATTCCGATGGTATCGTCATCTTGATTAATAAAACTTAGGGTTTCAGGAGGTAAACTACTATATTGGCTGTTACTATTTTTAGCTACACTAGCAATAATAGAATAAGAGATATCTCCATCTTGAATATCATCATCGACTCCGGTAACGGTAACAAGTTGAGAGGTACTCCAGTTAGTGGAATTAAAGGTAATATTGTTAGTTGATAATGTTCCTTCAGTGGTGTCATTATTAGTTAGACTAATTAGAACATCTGATGTGGGTTGGGAATTTAAA
>NZ_LR735017.1:35741-84991 GCF_900009265.2 Planktothrix paucivesiculata PCC 9631
TCGGAGGGGTTAATATTAATGCCAATGGTATCGTTATCTATATTAGTTAGAGTCACATCATCGGGGTCAAAACCACTATAATTAGGGTCGTTACTAATCACCGTATTGGTAATAATAGAATAGGGCTGGTTTCCATCTTGAATATTATCGTCAACTCCGGTAACAGTAACGAGTTGGGAAATACTCCAATTGCTAGGAGTAAAGGTTAGGTCGGGAGTGGATACTATTCCTTCTTGTGGGTTACTGCTATTCAGATTAACAATAACATCCGATGTGGGTTGGGAGGTTAAAACCATCTGAAAATTAGCGGTTTCTCCGGTTTCGGTTGTCAGGGTATCGGTGGGGTTAATATTAATGCCAATGGTATCGTTATCTATATTAGTTATAGTCACATCATCGGGGTCAAAACCACTATAATTAGGGTCGTTACTAATCACAGTATTGGTAATAATAGAATAGGACTGGTTTCCATCTTGAATATTATCGTCAACTCCGGTAACAGTAACGAGTTGGGAAATACTCCAATTGCTAGGAGTAAAGGTTAGNCAGCTACACTAGCAATAATAGAATAACTAATATCTCCATCTTGAATATCATCATCGACTCCGGTAACGGTAACGAGTTGAGTGGTACTCCAGTTAGTGGAATTAAAGGTAACATTGGAAGTTGATAATGTTCCTTCAGTGGTGTCATTATTAGTTAGACTAATTAGAACATCTGATGTGGGTTGGGAATTTAAACCGATGTTGAAAGTAGCGCTTTCTAGGGTTTCTGAGGTGAGGGTGTCGGAGGGGTTAATATTAATGCCAATGGTATCGTTATCTATATTAGTTAGAGTCACATCATCGGGGTCAAAACCACTATAATTAGGGTCGTTACTAATCACCGTATTGGTAATAATAGAATAGGGCTGGTTTCCATCTTGAATATTATCGTCAACTCCGGTAACAGTAACGAGTTGGGAAATACTCCAATTGCTAGGAGTAAAGGTTAGGTCGGGAGTGGATACTATTCCTTCTTGGGGGTTACTGCTATTTAGATTAACAATAACATCCGATGTGGGTTGGGAGGTTAAAACAAGCTGAAAATTAGCGGTTTCTCCGGTTTCAGTTGTCAGGGTATCGGAGGGGTTAATATCAATTCCGACGGTATCGTTATCAGTAATATTAACTGTAACGGTATTTCCGGCTATTCCATCAACAGTAAAAACAAGATTAGGATCGAAACTAGAGCCAGAATGGGTGATAATACTGCTGTGATTTCCTTCTGCAACACGATCATTAATTACGGTAAAATTAACGGTTTTAGGAGTTAATGCGGTAGCATCAGGAGCAAAGTTTAAGGTAGTAGCAATTCCTGGACGTGCACCTAAATCAATTTCGGCATTAGAGGGAGTTAAGATAATAGTAACGGAAGAACTTGGAATAGAAGTTAAAGCAATTGTATAATTATCAATAATAGTTCCATCTTCAGTAACATTGGTACTATTTTTACTTTGAATAATACTTACACCAATGGGAGAAAAACCCCACTTAGAAACCAAGATGTCACTACGCCCTTGATTGGGCAGGTTTGTGCCACCACCCGGGTCAAAGTCTGTGGAATCAAAATCTCCTGTAGTGTAGACATTCCCGGCACTATCTAGGCTGATACCCCTGGCAAAGTCATCCTTACTTCCCCCCACATTCTTGGCCCACACGGGGTTGCCGCTGGTATCGAGTTTGGCAACAAAGATGTCAGTACGCCCAATCAAGGGCAGGCTTGTGCCTGTGCCCGGGTCAAAGTCTGTGGAATCAAAATCTCCTGTAGTGTAGACATTCCCGGCACTATCTAGGCTGATACCCCTGGCAAAGTCATCCTTACTTCCCCCCAAATTCTTGGCCCACACGGGGTTGCCGCTGGTATCGAGTTTGGCAACGAAGATGTCAGTACCCCCAATCAAGGGCAGGTTTGTGCCTGTACCCGGGTCAAAGTCTGGGGAATCAAAATTTCCACTGAGGTAGACAGTCCCCGTACTATCGGCGCTGATACCAGTGGTAAAGTCATCCTTACTTCCCCCCAAATTCTTGGCCCACACGGGGTTGCCACTGGTATCGAGTTTGGCAACGAAGATGTCAGTGCCCCCAATCAAGGGCAGGGTTGTGCCTGTACCCGGGTCAAAGTCTGGGGAATCAAAATTTCCACTGATGTAGACATTCCCGGCACTGGTGCTGATACCAGTGGTAAAGTCATCCTTACTTCCCCCCAAATTCTTGGCCCACACGGGGTTGCCACTGGTATCGAGTTTGGCAACGAAGATGTCACTACCGCCCTGATGGCGCAGGGTTTTGCCTGTACCCGGGTCAAAGTCTGNCTACCGCCCTGATGGCGCAGGGTTTTGCCTGTACCCGGGTCAAAGTCTGTGGAATCAAAATTTCCCGTGATGTAGACATTCCCGGCACTATCGGCGCTGATACCAGTGGTAAAGTCATCCTTACTTCCCCCCAAATTTTTTGCCCACAAGGGGTTGCCGCTGGTATCGAGTTTGGCAACAAAGATATCAGTACCGCCCTGATGGGGCAGGGTTTTGCCTGTACCCGGGTCAAAGTCTGTGGAATCAAAATTTCCCGTGATGTAGACATTCCCCGCACTATCGGTACTGATACCACTGGTAAAGTCATCCTTACTCCCGCCCAAATTTTTTGCCCACACGGGGTTGCCGCTGGTATCGAGTTTGGCAACGAAGATGTCACTACGTCCCTGATTGGGCAGGTTTGTGCCTGTACCCGGGTCAAAGTCTGTAGAATCAAAATTTCCCGTGATGTAGACATTCCCCGCACTATCGGTACTGATAGCACTGGTAAAGTCATCCTTACTTCCCCCCAAACTCTTTGCCCAAATATAATTATTATTTTCTGGCATCGTTTTTTTCCTACTAATTTATGATATTCCTTAAGCCGTTTTAAATGCTTAATTTCAGTTGATTTAATAAAATATTTATATGAATGCAATCACGCTTTTAACTCAACGCACTTTCCATCGGTTTGACCTAATCTCCCAACCCCTTGATAGTGGCTGGAGAACAGGTCAAAAGCATATTTTCCTAATGACAAAACAGCCCTGCCTATCTAGGAGAATAATGTAGAGATAGCTGGTAGATACGGATAAGCTTGTTAGCAGCAGAAAGATCGTTATAGCAACAATAATAACAAATTTTTTCCGCTTTGTGTTTAATTGATGAAAAGGGCTGGAGCTACTGGCAACGGGGGAAACTGGCACGACCCAAACCTTCACCAAGGACTGCCTATTAAGTTAAAACTTGCCCAATAGTAAGGGTGAACTAAGGAAAAATTATCTAAATTTCCGAGTTCTGGAGGCAGGGAAATTGCTATATTTTCGTCCGATAGCAATAAACGATTAGACTCAAATTTTGCTGTCCCTCGTATTAAGCTAATTTGTGCTTTTTGTAAAGCTTCTGCTTTGGTTGTGGTTTTGCTTAAATGGTGGTAAAACTCCGTCATTAATGCTAAAGTTCCCGCATCACTAATATACCATAAACTCGCCAAGACTGACTTCGCTCCAGATGCGATCGCTAATCCGGCAAACCCTAATTCTGCTTGATTATCCCCAATGGCAGTTCGACAGGCAGAAAGTGTTAATAAATCTGCTGTTGGGCTACTCCATCCCATTTGCCCCATTTGATCTAAAGTTAATTTTGTATCCCATAATTGAATAAAAGAATTGCGAGGACTACCCGACCGAAAATCCGCATGGGTGGCTAAATGGATAATAGCAGAAGGTTGGGCTTGATATTGTCGTTTGAGATTTTCTAAAGTAAACTGTTCATTCAAGAAATATTCTCCTTGGGCACGTTGTTCGGCAATGGTTTTGACTTCAGTGGGAACACTGGGTAACAAGTTTTGTTCTGCAAAAATCGAAGCCCCCATTGCTAAAACCTCCGCTTGAGAAATTGAACGATAGCGAGTATCTAAAGAGCTAAAACTCGGAACTTTACTCAAGGCATATTTTTCAATTAAAAATTGGTTACCATCATGAAGTGCCGCCAGGGGAAGGGATTTTAGTCCCGTATCTAAACTTAACATTAAAATATCAATTTGATTTTTCTTTAAAGTTTCCTGAATTGGTGCAATCATCCATTGATAAAGTTGTTGTGCAGATTGTAAATAACTGGTTGTATTCTGTTGGCGAAGGGATGTAATTTCACTAACAAATTCTGTTGTTTGGGCAAACAATTTTTCTGGAATTGCCTCTGGAATACTTTTCTGAACCACGGTATTTTCTAAAACCACGATTAATTCTAATTGCTTGTCGCGAGAATATATATAAATAACGGCTGTTTTTTTACCAGTTTTAGCCTGAATTTTTCTCAATTCTCCCTGGATTTCTGGTACAGTTAATGGTTTGCTGGAAGCGGGTTTTTCTAAATAATTAGTATATTCTAAATTAGCTAATTCTTCTAGTTTAACAACTGCTCCTTCTACATCACCAGAATCAAAACTTTGATTAATTCCTAAACGAAGATTATCAATAGAAGTTTCTATAATACTGGGATTATTTACAGTTACCTTTTCAATGGTAACTTGATTATTCTCATTCGTTCTAACAGTGAGTTGATCTTTATTTTCGGGTAATTGATTCTGTATTCTCACATCAATGGACGAGTCAATATTCAATACTTGCTCATTCTGAGTCACTCCTATATTTGGAACGTCCAAATCTGATTCTATCAAAACAGTAGGAGGGGTTTGCAAAAGTATTTCAGATTGTTGCCTCACACCTTGGATAATACCTCTAGGAATTGGTGTGGGAATATTAGTTGGAATGGGCGTGGGAATATTCGTGGGAATTGGTGTGGGAATATTCGTGGGAATTGGTGTGGGAATATTAGTTGGAATTGGTGTGGGAATATTAGTTGGAATTGGTGTGGGAATATTAGTTGGAATTGGGGTGGGAATATTCGTGGGAATTGGGGTGGGAATATTCGTGGGAATTGGGGTGGGAATATTCGTGGGAATTGGGGTGGGAATATTCGTCGGAATTGGGGTGGGAATATTCGTCGGAATTGGGGTAGGAATATTCGTCGGAATTGGTGTGGGAATATTAGTTGGAATCGGGGTGGGTTCTGCTGTAGGCTGTGGTGTGGGTTCTGCTGTAGGCTGTGGTGTAGGCTCTGCTGTAGGCTGTGGTGTAGGCTCTGATGTGGGTTCGGGAGGGGCTGTATAATTGGTACTAATTATAATATTTCCTTGGGTAAAATTTGCGGGAGGTACGGGAACAATAAAACCTGATTGTAAGGTTTCCGAACCTGTTTTAATAGCCCCAGCAGTTCCATTTTTACTAGCATCTCCAATACTAAAAGGAGTCTCAACACCGCCTCTATGTTGAATCAGAATATTGCCATCACCATTTCCCCCCCCCGATGAAATACTAACATTAATTCCAGTTGAATCCGTAAAGTTTCCTTGAACTCGAAATAAATTTTCTGTGGCGATAGAAATATTACCTCCATCTGAAATTAGAGTTCCAGATATCGTAATATTTCCGATTCCTTCCAATTCAATATTTCCTCCAGAGGTAGCGATAGAATCAACAACAATTTCTCCGGGGGATTGTAGGATAACAGGCCCCCCTGCGGTGGTAATATTGCCGACAGAGATATTATTCCCCAGGTTTTGAGTAGAATTAATAAAAAAGGTATCGTTAATTGTTGTATTTTCCTGGAAAGTTGGGGAATTAGTTAATGTTTGTCCTGAACGTAATATTAAACTCGGATTACTCCTTAAAATTTCGGCATCAATATCGCTGGTATTTACCTCAGTATCCGCTTGAGTAATATTAATATCTCCTCCCTGAATTGAACCTTGAGCTTCTATTTTTAAGGAGGCTCCGCTATAATCTCCAAAAATCACATTTCCATCAGCATAAATAATCGGGTCATAGAAACTAAAAAAGGTTCCGCCCGTTCCCGATAAATTTAATATTTGGAAGTTTCCCTCGGCTGCAAAATGAGCATCTCCCGAAATTAATCCATCACTAATTAAGGTTAAATTCCCTCCTGCTTGTAGGGGAATTTCTGGAAAATTCATGGCTAATATATCAATATTTTGATTCCCTTGAATCGTAATATTTCCCCCAGCAAAGGCTTGAAAAGGGGTTTGACCATCCCGAATAGTAACGGTATTTCCAGCCAATAAATTTAAGTTTTCTGTGGTGGAAAGTTGACTTTCAATTAAGGTTAAATTATGATTAGCATTAAAAAAAGCGTTATCGGCAATTGTAACAGTATTTAATAAAACAATATCCCCGGATTGTACGGGTTTTCCTTGACTTAAAACAATTTCTCCAGCTTGATTAATAGTAATATTTGTAGCTTCTTTTAAACCTGAACCCGTTAATAATTCTGGTAGAGATAAGGGCGGAATTACTGAATTTTCACTCTGACTTGAAGGAATAATTTCTAAACTGAGTAGATAACCCGCTTGACTCATTCTAACTAAGTTTTCCCCGGGTACGGTTTGAACTAAAATTGTGCCACCTTGTAGGGAACCTTGATTAATAATAGTTCCGGCTAGTAAGGTTAATTGTTGTTCTGTACCGACTTTTAATTCAGCTAAATTAATTACACTTCCAGGTTGAGAAGCATTAAAGACAAAGGCGTTAGGATTGCCCACAAGCTGACTCCAATCAGCATCTCCGACGGCATTAAACCAACTCGAATTAAAGCCAATACCATCGGCGGTTGTGGCTAAAAAAGACGCCGGAACATCTAAGCGGGCATGGGAACCAAAAATCATCCCCGCCGGATTCATTAAAAATAGATTAGAGTTGCCGCCCGTAACTTGAATTAATCCATCAATAAAAGATGGACTTCCCCCATTAATTCGCCCTAAAATATTTTGAATATTGGGGGTAGAAATAAAATTAATAATTTGATTTTGGGGAACATTAAACTGTTGAAAACTATGGAATAAATTTGCCCCATCCCCCGATACTTTTCCCCCAGTAATATTAATCTGAACTGGGGAACTCCCTGGGACTGTTACGGGTGTAACAAAGGTTCCTGTATGATCATTTGCAGGAATAACGGATTGAGCTTTAACCAGAGAAGATCCTATCATCAACCCGGGACTGCTCAACAAGACAGAAATGAGAAAGGATGGGGATATTTTGGTCATAGGAATCAACTGATTGGATTTGATTCTTTATACGCAGCCCAACCGCCAAAAGCAGAAATATCTGGCCATCGATAGTGTTCGACTAATTCCCGGGGATAGAGCATGGCGGTTAGGACTTCCCCATCTTCTAACTTGATATCCCCTGGATACATATTTGGAGGTTCGTTAATCAGTAAATGTTCATACTGGGCCTGGGAAATTTCATAGACTTCTCCTGGGATAGAAATTCCGCCTTCTCCTATTTCATAAATCGCCGGATGCCAACCATTATCCGCCGCGTGTAAGCGATATAGGGGTAAGGTTTTAGCAGATTTAATCAATTTTGCTTCCCCTAAATTTTTATGATCTGGTTGACCCTGGAGGGCTGAACCACAAATAAAGATGCGTTTAGTTTTATCTGTCATATTTTTATATAGAAGGGAATGAGGAATTACGAATTACGAATTACGAATTACGAATGGGTTAGACAAGATTTCACCCTCATCAGTTGGTGTCCCAATTGCCAGGGGCGATCGCTTATAAATTTATAGTGGTTTTTGAGATTGTAGAGTACACTTTATACAGTATTTTGGCACAGAAATCAAGAGAATTGTGGAGAGAATAAAAAATAGAGGTTAAAAAAGATTAAATTTTGATTTATTAGTTTTCAGGAGAATCAAATTATGGTTATGATTACCCAAATTCGTATTAATAGCGATCGCCTACACCATCGAATTAATACTTTAGCCCAAATCGGTCAACAGCCTTCAGGAAGTATTTGTCGTCTCGCCTTTTCCCCGGAAGATCTACAGGCGCGTGCTACCGTCAAACAGTGGATGCTAGAGGCGGGAATGACCGTCAGAACCGATCCGGCTGGAAATCTCATCGGCCGATATCCGGGCAAAAGTCCCACGGCTCCGGCTTTAGCGACGGGTTCCCATATCGACACCGTACCCACGGGCGGACGCTATGATGGAGCTTTGGGCGTATTAGCTGGCATAGAAGTAGCACACACTTTAAAAGACCATGATCTACAACTCCACCATCCCCTAGAAGTGATAGTCTTTAACGACGAAGAAAGTACCATGATCGGTGCTCAGGCGATCGCAGGGACGGTGTTACTCAATGCTCCAGATCGTTATCAATCGAAGGCGGGAGAGTCGATTCAAGACTGTTTAGCCCGGGTTGGGGGAAACTGGGATAACCTAGCAACGGCAGCACGCTCACGGGCCGATCTGGTGGCGTTTGTGGAACTGCACGTTGAACAGGGGGCGATATTAGAGCAAAATGGAGTTTCTATTGGAATTGTGCAGGGAGTGGTGGGCATGGAGCGCCTAAAAATTACGATTATGGGAAAAGCTAACCACGCTGGAACAACGCCCATGGAAATGCGACAGGATGCCCTAGTCGCGGCGGCAGAATTAATTTTATCCGTGCAACAAATAGCGTTAAAAATGCCTTCCCAACCCGTAGCAACCGTAGGATATCTTAATGTCTTACCCAATGCAGTTAATATTATTCCCGGACAGGTAGAACTTTCTGTAGATATGCGAGATTTATCCCAAAATTGTTTAGAAGAAATGTTAGCACAATTGCAGGATAAAATAATAGCGATCGCTAATTCAACTCATACCCAAATTTCCATAACTCCCTTACTCAGTGTTAAACCCACCTTAGCAGCTTCTGAAGTTCAATCCACAATTGAATCTGTTTGTCAACAGTTAGAATTAAATTATGATTATCTTCCCAGTCGTGCCGGACATGATGCCTTAGAAATCGGCAGAATTACCAATATGGGCATGATTTTTGTCCCCTCAAAAGGAGGCTTTAGTCATTCCGAAGCCGAATATACCTCCCCCGAACAGTGTACCCAAGGAGCCAATGTATTATTCCAAACTTTATCGGCATTGGATCAAAAATACAAAACCTTTTTAGGAGATATTAGTAAAGAACAAACAAAGCCTAAACTCAATTAATTGATCTAATCAATTAGACGGCTTCTCGAAATTCAAATTGATCACACCAGCCATGAAAATCTAGGTGAGGAAAAGGCGGTTCTATATCCAGGGGAGTCAGTCGAATAATATAACTAACTAGGATTAAATTTCCATTTTCATCATAGCCTTCTTCCTCCAAATCATCATCTTCATTAAAATCTTTAGAATGTTTGAGAGAGGATAAATGTTGATAGGCGGTCAGGCTCGATTGATAAGCATAAATTTCGACCAAATATTCTGCGGGTGGAACATCAAACACTTGAAAGATTTCATAATTTTCTTGAGGCGGATTACCTGAAATTGCATGGGCTAAATCTTCAGCATAACCTCCTCCACAAAGCACAACAAACTTGCCACAGGGAATGTTTAATTTCCAAGCCAACCGACCCAGCCATTGATCTTCTTCTTCCTGTGTTAAGTTACCCACAACTATCAGAGTGGCTCTATCAAGAGCGCAGTCACCGTCAAAACCAACGGGAATACAAATTCCTTGCCTCAAAAGTGGTTCAATTTCTTGGGCAGTGCCATTGAGTAAAATATTGGATAGTTGAGTTGGTTCTAGGTTGCTACCTCCTAAACTGGCGGAAGTGAGCAAATAATCATGACCATCACAGAAAAAATTAGGCGAAATGGGAATCCGAATATTAGATTGTTTAGACTGATTCATGAGCCTCACGGGTTATGATGAATAGATACCCTGAAAATCAATTTTAAACCATTATGGAACTGATCGGAAACCCTTAAATATAGATTACTAATCATGAGGAAGATAGGACAAAACCCGCTCAGGCGGGTTAATTTTAGGGTTCTGTCAACCGCTAATACAATTAATCATTATGAGCGTGTTCAAACTCATAAATATAGAATAAACGACTAAATTTTTTCAAGAAATATCCAGAGGTTGCAAAAGCGATCGCCGATCCCAATAATACCCAAAATCCCATAGGAGGCATTGCCATTAATTGATGAACCGTCCGAGCATCAACCATGACCGCCAACCCAAAACAAAGGATAGCAGCCATATTAGAAAAAACCGTTAATCTGTTAATATTTTTTAGGGCATTTTGACAGACTTGACAGTTTTGGGTGTGCATCGTCCAAACATCAAATAGTTGTTGTTTATTTAAGTCGGCGGGGGGAAGGTTTGAATTACAGTTTTCTGGCCAAGGAATACCTCCTGCTGCCCGTTTTTCTAACCATTGACGGAACGTAATCACCATTTTATCTTGAGGATTCGGGATAAAAACTTCCTCTAACCAACGTTTATCTTTTCGTTTAGCTAAAGTTTTTTCCTGGTAGTGCAAAAACACTAAATCTTGGTGCATAAACAACGAAGCTAAGACATGATTTAACCAAGTCGGCATCGATAAGGCAAAGAACCCCAACCCGGCAGGTTTTTTACCCTGTTTACTTTTAATTAAAACCTGACAGCCAAAGTTACGACACCATCCCGGACGAGTGGGAGTTGCATACAACGCCAAGATCATTTTTCCTCCATCTATATTGGTAGAAAAAATTCTCATGTGGCAGGGGGGTTGAAAATCATGAACCGCTTCTTGGAGACTAGATGCCGTCGGTTTAATTTCAAAAGCAAATCCGTCTTGAGTTGATATTTTCCGCCGGGAAATCATGTCATAATATTTGGCATCTTTGTAGCGATTCCCAACAATTCCATGATGGGAAACCGGAACATGGGCGGGGTCGGAAACGTTCTCCATAAAGAAATCCCAACCGTAGGGAATATCACGAAAACCCCAAGGTAACTTGACAATTTGATCAGAGTTTTCCTCTAATTCAGGAACTAGACGAGGGGCTCTTAACTGACTCTCCTGTTGCGCTTGGGAACCAGATTCTCCCCAAACCCATAATAAACCCTGACGTTCTTGGGTGGGATAAACAACGGCGCAGGATTTGGGATTGGAACAATGTTTGGCTTCGGTTTCTGCATCTTGAGACTGGGGAATGCTAACACAATGTCCCTCGCTATTGAACCGCCAAGCATGATAGGCGCACAGAAGTGTGCCATCGGACTCGACTCGACCTTCGGATAAGGGGACAAGGCGATGGGGACAAGCATCGGCAAAACACCGCCATTGACCTGAACCATCCCGCCATAGGACAATATCTTCACCTAACAATTGCATGGCATGGGGACGAGTTGGGTCAAGAAACTCGACCACGGCGACGGGATACCATTGTTTTGTCCATTGAAATTGTTCGGTTTCGGTTTCGGGAAATTCAGCAAGGGTGGTGTTCAAGTCTTGTTGTAGGGAGGTCATAAATTTTCTACTCGTTGAACTCAAATAGTCTAACCCCTCTTAATATAAACATTATTTAGAAAAATCAAAACCAATGGAAAGCCGTCAAAAATTAGATCTTCCTGCAATGGGATGCGGAACCTGGGCCTGGGGAAATCGCCTCTTATGGGGTTATGATCCTAGTATGGATACACAGTTACAACAAGTATTTAATTTGTGTGTCAGTCGGGGTGTCACCTTATTTGATACGGGAGATTCCTACGGTACAGGGAAATTAAATGGACGCAGTGAATCGCTTTTAGGACAGTTTTCTCAAGAATATCAAGGAATAAATCAAGAGCAAATTTGTATCGCCACAAAATTAGCCCCCTATCCCTGGCGATTAACTCGCAAATCGATGATTAATGCCTGTGAAAATTCAGCCAAACGGTTAGGAAAAAATGTCGATTTAGTTCAAATGCACTGGTCTACAGCTAATTACGCTCCTTGGCAAGAAGGGAATTTATTAGATGGTTTGGGAGATTTATATGAACAGGGATTAGTTAAGGGAGTGGGGTTATCAAATTATGGGCCAAAACGGTTAAAAAAAGTTTATCAAAAATTAGCAGATCGGGGGATTCCGATTTCAACTTTACAGGTACAATATTCTTTATTATCTACTTATCCTGTAACCGAATTAGGGTTAAAAAAAGTTTGTGATGAATTAGGAATTAAATTAATTGCCTATAGTCCGTTAGGGTTAGGATTATTAACCGGAAAGTTCTCGGAAAATACTCCTTTACCTAAAGGGATTCGGGGGGGATTATTTAAAAAATTATTACCCGGAATTCAACCGATTTTAGGTTGTTTGAAAGAAATTGCCGATTTTCGGTCTAAAACTTTAACCCAAGTTGCTTTAAATTGGTGTATTTGTAAAGGTACAATTCCGATTCCTGGGGCAAAAAACCTAGAGCAAGCTAAAGATAATTTAGGGGCGTTGGGGTGGTATTTGGACTCAGGAGAAGTTGCAGCGTTAGATAATGCTGTGATGCGTTCTAATCAACAAATGGTACAGAATATTTTCCAGACTTCTTGATTTTTACAAATTTTATTATTAATGATAGCCAACTCTGAACAGTTAGCAATCATTACCTGTTTCTTCTCGTTGTTCCTGAATGAACTCATCGACTAAATTGGGTTCAGGGTATTGAGATTTTAAAATCCCTCGTAATTTTCCCTTTGGGCGTTGGGTTTCGGTTTCTTTTGCAAGTTCTAGCAACACTATCCGTTTTTGTTCTAGTGGTAATTGTTGGATCAGATCAATAATTTGTTCTATTGTTATAGTTAAGGTGGGCATAAGGATTGTTTTTAAAGATTAAATTAAGATAGCGAATATTAGAATAATATGATATTTTTCAGTATAACACAAATATTATCTAACAGACCAATCCTCTAAAGCCATCTGGATTATACTGTCTACCGAGGTAAAATCAGAAGCATCAACTGGTCTTAGTTTTTGACGAGATTTCATATATTTTCGATAATTGATATAATAATCTTGGAAATTGTCGAAAATTTCATTAATACCAGTAATTTGAAAAGGATACTTAAGCTGAAAACCGCCCTCTAAGTGTAATATAGTATTAAAATCCAACAATTGAGTAACCTGAACAAAATCTTCAGTTTGTATATCTATTTCATCTACTCCTTTAATCCATTTGGCTTGTCTAGGCTGAAATGCAACAGTCGGTAAACAAACATACAATTGCAACTTACCTGATCCTATATTTTCTTCAGGAAAGTAATTAAAACCAGCACAGGTTTTATTAGTTAAAATTTGTTTTTTTGAATCAAATTTTGTAAATAAAATTTCTTTGTAAGTTCGTCCTGTATAATTGACTTTTTCTTCAATTTTGATCTCTGAATTATAAGATAGTATTTTTTGAATGATTAATAAAACTCTTTCTCTAATTTCTGGTTTATCTAACAAATATCCCTGAATAAAGGAAGGTAAAGACTCAAATAATGAATCTTCTATGATTTCAATTGGAATTTTTGATAAAACTCTATTGTCAAGTTTTTTTAAAAGCAAAAAATATTCTCCATTCTCATATTGTTTCAGTTCATGGGTTAATAATAAGCAATCAGGAATCATCTTTTGAGCATAATCAATGGTTGAACTATTAAAGTGTGAAGCGATCGCAATTAAAAGAAATTTTTTACTAAAATCTACTCGTTCAAAATTAGGATCTTGATGAGATTCTTTTCTGAAAAAATCTTGATATCTTAATAGTTGATCTATACTCGTTTTTCCTTCTCCTTTTTTAAGCTCTAATATTGCCAGTCTACCTTCTGGGTTAACTCCTAATATATCAGAACGATTTTGTTTATTAATAAAATATTGTTTTTTAACTGGATCTAAATTAAGCAAGGGTTTGAGATGTAACCAGATAAATTCTTCGAGTAATGCTTCAGACTTGAGCAAAAATTTTCCCTTGGACTGTCTTAACATGATTTTTATAAAAATAGCCTATTTTATTATCAACCAAACTTGAAACTAACGCTATATTAATATACCATTAATTTGTAGAGGCAGGTTCCGTAGGGTTCTTGACATCCTACCGTTAATCTTTGTAAACCCGTCCTCCTTTTTTCAAGAATTAAATAAAAGGGCGGGTTTATATAGGTTGAGGATGGAATTTTAATATTTTTGTAGAACCCGCCCCTACACATTTATGTAAAAATATTAGAGAAAACGAATTGTGTTAGAATAGAATCAGAATAATGATAGGAAATTAACAATAAATGGAAAATACTGGGGTATTAGATGCGGTCATGGGGGGAATAGCGATCGCAATTTTAATTGGAGGATTAGTAATGCTATTTAAAGGCATTTCATCCATGCCCAAAAATTAGTGGTAAAATTGGTTAACGTAAAAACAATTAGATCAGAATTACATCCCGTGAATTTTCAATCAATTATTGCTACCCTGAATCAATTTTGGAGCGATCGCGGCTGTTTGATTGCCCAATCCTATGATACCGAAAAAGGGGCGGGAACCATGAACCCCCATACCTTTTTACGCGCCATTGGCCCGGAACCCTGGTCGGTCGCCTATGTCGAACCCTGTCGTCGTCCCACCGATGGCCGTTATGGAGAAAACCCCAACCGTTTTCAGCATTATTATCAATATCAAGTGTTAATTAAACCCTCACCTAATAATATTCAAGAGGTTTATTTAGACTCCTTGAGACTGTTAGGAATTCACCCCGAAGATCATGATATTCGCTTTGTAGAAGATAACTGGGAATCTCCTACTTTGGGCGCTTGGGGTGTGGGTTGGGAAGTCTGGTTAGATGGGATGGAAATTACCCAATTTACCTATTTTCAACAATGCGGAAGTATTGATTGTCGTCCCGTTTCCATTGAGATTACCTATGGTTTAGAACGTCTAGCCATGTATCTACAAAATGTGGATGCAATGACTAAAATTTCTTGGACTGATAGCATTAATTATGGGGATGTGCACCTCCAGGGAGAAATAGAACAATGTACCTATAATTTTGAGGCTTCCAACCCAGAATTTTTGTTTACTTTGTTTGGACTTTATGAACAGGAAGCGGAACAATTAATCGAAAAAGGATTGGTTTTACCGAGTTTAGATTATGTTCTCAAATGTTCCCATAGTTTCAATTTATTGGATGCTAGGGGAGTGATTGCGGTGACAGAAAGAACCCGTTATATTGGTCGAATTAGAAATTTAGCTAGACGGGTCGCCCAACGCTATTTAGAACAGCGAGAACAGTTAGGTTTCCCCTTAGAAAAAACCTCCCTAGCTAGATAAACAAGTAGGGTGCGTAAGCTCCACACACGCACCACTCCACTTAACAATATAGCATTTTTTAATGCTATGAGATACTGGGTATTTTGGAAGAAATCCCAAATACACGAAATTAAAAATCATCATAATTTTCTTCATCGTGATCATCAGTTTCTATGAAATTCTCATTTTCATTGATTTCAATAAAATCAGCTTTTTTGTCTGATAAAGTAGCGGTTTTAGCTGTGGGTTTTTCTTCTAATTCAATGATTTTTCCTTGAAAAAAATCGACTAACGTTTGAGATGCGATCGCTACCGCTTGAGTATCTGCTTGTTCAGGACTTATAGGAAGTGTTTCTACTTTTTCAATCGGTTTAAATGAATGATTATTAATCGTTTCAATTTGATTCTGTTTATTAATATTCTGATTTGGAGATTCAGAAATTTGTTGTTGTTCTTGAGTATTAATTACAGGAGTTTGTACAACTTCAGGCGAATAAACCCTAGGATTTTCAACGGGGGGATAGGTGGGCGACGGGGGAGTTACGTCTTGAATTTGATTAACAGAATTTCCGCCTCCGGTATCAAAATTAATTTTAACAAAATGACCAAAAACCTGCTGAAAGGCTTTTTCTAAACTGGATAATTTTTGTTTAGTTTGTGCCATTTTTAAGAGGTTTGGAGAAGCTATTTTAATCACAGCAACTTCAGAATTACACTTAGTTAAATGTCCAGTTTGACGAAACATTTGTTGTGTTGAATAGGGTTCAATATAAGCCAATACCTGTTGCCAAATTTGATCTAAATTAGCATCAGTAACAATAGGTGCTTCTGCGGGAGTTGCGGGAATTTCTGCTTTAACTTGCGGTTGGGTTTGCGGTTGAGGTTCTGCGGTATAGGTGGGTTGAGGAGTGGGGGAATAAACAGGGTTTTGAGGTGGGTGTGAAGGTTCTGAACGTTGCACAAAGGGAATGGTTTCGGGTTGAGGTTGAACCGTTCTTTGAGGAGTTTGGGTAACAGTAACAGTTTGAGTTATAACAGATTTTTGTAACGCTGCTGGAAGTAACCCTAATAATATAATTTCTAACCATAAACGCGGTTGAGTTGAATGTTTAATTTGAGCTTCACTTTCGCGTAAATGTTTCTGACCTGCTAATATAATTGTACTATCCCAACGGTGGGAAAATTGACACAGTTTTTCCCAAGTTGGTTGGGTCAAAGCGACTAAATCAGAACGAGTTGATGCCGTTTTAGCGATTAATAAATCTCGATAAAATCCGGCTAAATTTTGCAGAACAATTAAAGGTTCCCGTCCTCGGTTTAAGAGGTTACGAATACAGTCTAAAATAATAGCCGTATCCCCGGAATCAATAGCTTCTAATAAACTGATTAAGTCCCGTTCAGGAACCGCCCCCACTAAATCCCAGACTTTTTCAACGGTAATTTCACCGGATAATAAACTGAGTTGGTCAAGTAAACTTTCAGCATCCCTTAACCCCCCCTGAGCAATTTGAGCCACCATAAAAACCGCATCATCAGCAATATTAATATTTTCCTGTTGAGCAATATATTTTAAATGTTTGATCATCGAATCTAAGGGTATTCGCCGAAAATCAAACCGTTGACATCGAGAAATAATAGTAGGTAAAACCCGTTGAGGGTCAGTGGTTGCTAATACAAATACGACTCGATCTGGAGGTTCTTCTAAGGTTTTTAAGAGGGCATTAAACGCGGCGGTACTTAACATATGACAGTTATGAACTAAAAGTCCATTAGCGACAAAGTTATGATGATCTTCTACTTCAATATCATAAACTTTAGCGATTTCTCCGGCTTGAACAGATACGACTGTTTCTAAACTTGTATTCCATTGAGTAAATGAAGGTTCCACACCCACATTCACAGGGGATAATATCTTCATTCCTTCTCTGACGTTTTTTGCTTCTATCCATCCTGTTTCTGTTCTTAATAAATGATTACCTGTACATCTAATTTCGCAATTATTTGTTTTAATAATCAGGGTGGAACGTTCTCCTTGATCTAACCATCGAAGAACTTTTTTATATTCCCAAATTCCTTTATCTTCGTTATAACTTAAAACTTCTTTTCCTTTCAATTGGGGATTATCAATTCGGATGAGTCCTTCACGGGTCTGAACTAAACTATCTCCAGTTAAACATTCATCTATAACATATACTTTATACCGACATTGAACCGGGGCAAATTGCGATCGCTCAATTAATTCTCTAATATTATCAACCCCGGTATTACTGGCGGCGTCAATTTCAATAACATCCAAGGTTGAGCCATTGGTAATCCCTTTACAAATATCACAAACCCCGCAAGGAGTGGCCGTCGGAGTGGCATTTGCCGAACAATTCAGAGATTTGGCCAAAATTCTGGCACTCGAAGTTTTTCCCGTTCCCCTTGGCCCGGTAAATAGGTAAGCCGGGGCGATGCGTTGAGACTCGATCGCATTAGTGAGGGTGGTGGCGATCGCCTCTTGTCCGACCAAATGGGCAAAGGTTTGGGGACGGTATTTGTGGTGTAGGGGTTCGTAACTCACAACGCAATATTAAAGTTAAGGGAACAGGAAACCGTCTTAGCTAGAATAGCAGTAGAGGATTAAAAATCAACCAGGGTGGTACTCTCGTACCGCAAAATCCAAGGACTCCAGTGATGTAGGGGGAAACTGTTGACACTCCTGTGGGGGATAGGATCAGTATCATGATAGTAATTGAACTGACCTGAACCATTTCCTGATTTTTTCCCAAATCCTAGACAAAGCAACGGAATTTTTGATAACTTGGAGTTAAATAGATTCATCATGGCGAGATCGGTGGTTTATTTTTGTTTCTTTTAATAGCCGGGAATTGTATCAAATAGCAAAGGTATAAAATTTCTGAATAACATCAAATTAAAGGAGAATAACAAATAATTAAAATAAATTTAATCTGATCGTTAGAAGAGTACGGATGTACCATTATCCTACTGTTTCCATTGTAACCGATCTTGGATCGGTTGTAACGGTTTTACCCCAAAGTTCGGGAAATTCAGTATACAGTTTAGTGATTATAACTTATGTCTAATCAAATTATCCTAGTTCAGCCTTTACTAGCCGCAAAGCCCCCAAAACCCCCAGCTAAAAGCCCTCAACTGAGTACGGATCTAATCTGGATGGGGGCGACGGGTGTTTTGTTCGTTTTACTATTAGGAAGTATAATTTTTTTCAAAATCAAAACTAAGGCTTTAACTAAACAGGTAAACACAGAAATATTTAGGAATAAAGAGCTCCAGAAAAAATATAAATTGGCGGTGGGAACTATTGCCAAAATGGAGAAAAATCCCGACTTAATTCACTCCCGGGAATTTAACTTAGATTACCTCAGAATGCGGATGGCGGAGGATGTTTTCCACTATGCCATTATCGTTCAAATTAAGATGAAAGTTAAACAACAAATTTCCATCGCCCTCCGCCCCACTCAAACCGCCGTGGGAGAACAAAGCAATGCTGGAACAGCCCGTCAAGTGGATTCTATCTTTGATGTCGAATATGAAACGGGGATTGCTGGAGATTCCAAAAAACGGGTATTATTTCGGATTCAAGTGCGACTGATGAAGTTACCCACCCAATCGACATCTACTACAATTAATGAAATTATTGATTGTTTAGAAACCTATTTAAGTCCTAGTGATGAACATGATAATTGGCAACCCACTATTCAAGGACGAATTGTTCATATTGAATGGGATCAAAAAGCTAAACCAACGCCTTTGTTGGTATTAGAACAATCGAATGAAGGAGTGAATGTGACATTCCGTACTACTCGACCTGCGGGGATCAAATCATCACCCCATGACACTCCCGTTGAAGAAACAACCCACAGCAAAACTCAAAGCAAAACTCAACGAAAAAAAAGCAGTAAATCAGAATCTACTAAATCTACTTAAGTTAGCTTTTAGCTAGATCAAATAAAACCGTTGTCATATAGTTATTAGCCCATTCTTCACCAAAGGCTTTTTCTAGGACACGGCGAGTTTTATCGTTTTGTTGTTGTTGAGTACAATATCGTTCTTGACCAGCAATAATTTCTAATTTCTGTTCCTCGGAAATCGGGTTTTGAGCGATCGCATATTCACAATGAACTTTCAAATATTGCGTCACAATTTGCAAAAATTGAGTTTCTTCTTCCGGTGTTGTCGGTCGAATAAATAAACAAAATTCCGAAAAAATATCTCCCCAAGTGGGAATTTCCCGGGGTTGGGAAAACTGTTGTTGGGGTTGAGGTTGTAATTGCTGTTGATAGGGTAACGGTAAACTGCGGTCTAAATGGGTTGGGGATAAATCCACAATGGCGGCACTAATTTGGCCCCGTCCCCCCACTAAATCCGCCCCAAACATGGGGATATCATATTCCACCCTGGGAAACATCACGCAATGGAGAATGTCAAGGTTTTGGCCAACTTTTGCCAATTCTAAATGGAGTTTGCGAAAGTGTTGGGTTTGATAACACTTATTTTCAATGATCAGCTTTTCCCCTTCTAGGCGTCCCTCCACATATCCTAAATCTTCTGGTAAATGGTAGGGTTCCAAATCCAGATATTGATGCCAACTGGCCTCAATTTGATTAGCGAGTTGGCGGATGAGGGAGTGCTGTTGTTCTCGGATCGAGGGGGTAGCAGTGTTCACCATGGAAGTATTTTAATCATTTCGGACTTATATTTTAAAATATCAGTTTAGGATGAACATTAACTCATCTCTTTAGAAAAGTAGCTTAAAATTATGTTTGGTTTAGGTTGGCCGGAAATTGCAATTATTTTAGTGGTGGCGGTGTTAATTTTTGGCCCTAAAAAAATTCCTGAAATTGGAAAAAGTTTAGGCCAAAGTCTCAAAGGGTTTAAAGATGGATTCTCCACCCCCCCAGATATTTCTGATTCAGTCTCGGAGGAGACAGAACAGAATTCCCACAAGTCCTAATTTCTTCAAACCCCGTAGGGGCGGGTTCCGTACTAATATCCGTTTCCAACAACTGATCATTATAAACCCGCCCAACCCCACAATAATATTGAATTAATCGTTGATTTGGGGTGATGTCTGGGCGGGTTTTGGTAGGTTGTTTGGGGGTAGCAAAGGTTAACCCGAACCCTCCCCTACAGTGTGATAGAAGATTTGATCACCGTCGAGGAATTAAGACTCGGAGAATGGGAGTTGTTATTAGACTCCTGAATGGGGTTGCGAACCTCAATTAATTTAATCGCGCGATTCACACTTTCGGGTAAAATCACCACCAGAGATCCTGCCACAGCCCGATCTAAAGCCGTATTTACCGCTTGAGTTTCATTCAGAATCGTTTCATAAACTACCCGAGGGTCGGGAATAGGGCCTAAAATCTGCTGAATCCCTTGGCTGATTAACTGCGCCGCCGAACCCCGTTCTCGGCCGCGGGTATCATCATCCTCCTTGACAATAATCTCATCAAAGATATCCGCCGCCAGTTGACCCAAGGTAACAAAATCCTCATCTCGGCGATCGCCCGGGCCACCAATCACCCCAATCCGATGCCCCGGCCAATTTTTCACAAATGCCCCTAACGCTATGTAACTAGCTGGGTTATGGGCATAATCAATCAGGGCGTGATAACTCCCCATATTAAATAAATTCATCCGTCCGGGGGTTTGGGAAGTCGAGGCGATAAAGGTTGACAAACCCGCCCGAATATGCTCTATTTTTACCCCTTGGGCAAAGGCTGCCAAACAAGCCGCCAAAGCATTAGCAATCATAAAGGGGGCCAGACCTTTCATCGTGATCGGAACATTCACCGCCTGTTCAATCCGCAGCGTCCAATCCCCTTTTAAAATCGACAGATATCCGTTTTCATAGACCGCCGCTAATCCCCCGGATTCCGTGTGTTTCAGGACAATCTCATTATCGGGATTCATGGTGAAATAGGCGATTTGAGCTTTCACCCGTTCGGCCATTTGTACCACCAACGGATCATCAGCGTTTAACACCGCATAACCTTTCGGCATCACCACTTCAGCCACCACGCTTTTCACCTTCGCCATTTGTTCCGGGGTATCAATATCCCCCAATCCCAAATGATCGGCCGACACATTCAAGACCACACCGACATCACAGGTATCAAAGCCTAACCCCGCCCGCAGGATACCACCCCGGGCACATTCAAGCACAGCAACCTCCACCATCGGATCTCGCAGAATCAGTTGGGCGCTTTGGGGCCCGGTATTGTCCCCGGGTTCGGCTAAATGATCCCCAATATAAATCCCGTCGGTGGTGGTATAGCCCACGGCCAACCCGGTTTGTTTAATGATGTGAGCTAACAAACGGGTAGTCGTGGTTTTACCATTCGTTCCCGTGACGGCCAAAATCGGGACGCGACTGGGTTGACCGGGGGAGAACAACATATCCATCACCGCCCCCGCCACATTCCGGGGTAAGCCTTCACTGGGGGCCACGTGCATTCGGAACCCCGGGGCGGCGTTTACTTCCACCACCACCCCATCGACTTCCCGCAGGGGTTGGGAAATATCCGGTGTCACCACATCAATTCCGGCAATATCTAAACCGATAATTTTAGCAATCCGAGCAAAGAGCCAGACATTATCCGGGTGAACTTCATCGGTGCGGTCAATGGCACTACCCCCCGTACTGAGGTTAGCCGTGGCCCGCAGAAAACAGATTTCTCCCGGGGGCATAATGGTGTCCAGGGTATGACCTTTCTCGGCAATCATGGATAGCACGGTTTTATCCACCACAATCCGAGTTAGGACATTATCATGGCCATCACCCCGCCGGGGATCACGGTTGGTTTTTTCGATTAACTGTTCAATTGTTAATTTACCATCCCCGATCACATGAGCCGGAACCCGTTCGGCCACGGCCACCATTTTGCCGTTCACCACTAACACCCGATGATCTCGACCGGTATAGAAGCGTTCCAAAATCACACTGCGGGTTTTAGAGGCATTACTGGCTTCCTCGTAGGCCATCACCGCCGTTTCCCATTTAGTAATATCCAGGGTAATTCCGCGGCCATGGTTGCCATCGAGGGGCTTAATGGCAATGGGATAACCTCCGACTTCCTCAATGGCATCTCGGAGTTCATCCAAATAGCGAATCACCGTCCCCCGGGGCACGGGAACCCCGGCATCTCGGAGAATTTGTTTTGTCCCTTCCTTATCACAAGCCAATTCAACGGCTAAGACTCCGGTTTGGTTGCTCAGGGTCGCTTGAATCCGTTTTTGATAGCAGCCATAGCCAAACTGAATCATAAACCGAGCATTCAGTTGTTGCCAGGGAATATCCCGGGCTTCGGCTTCTTTAATAATGGTTTCTGTACTGGGGCCCAGGGAGGCTTGAGCTTTTAATTCCTTGAGATCTTCAATATCTTGGATGAGTTCTTCGCTGGGATAGGTTCCCGTATTGGCAATACTTTGGCACAAGCGGACAGCAGCCCGTCCGGCATAACGGCCGGCGTGTTCGTTATCATACTCAAAGGCCACCTGAAAAATCCCCGGACTGGAGGTTTCTCGGGTACGGCCAAATGCTACGGGCATTCCGGCTAACTGTTGCAACTCTAGGGCCACGTGCTCAATAATATGTCCCATTAAAGTTCCCCGTTCTACCCGACTGAGGAACCCGCCTCGGACGCCGGGTGAGCAGTGATGTTCAATTAAACTGGGGAGAACAGAAGTTAAGCCGTTATAGAAGCCTGGAATATCGCTGCTATAGCGTTCGGTTAATTCTTCTAAATCCAAACGCATCACAATCAGTTGATGGCGTCGGATACTCCAGTAGTTAGGGCCTCTTAAGGTTTGTATTTTAAGAATTTTCATAGGGGTGTGAGTACATAATGCTCCGAATGGGCCCGGATGATAGTCCGCTTTATTCAATTTCAAGCTAAGGTGACTTGTAAACTGTTTGCAGTGAACAGTTTTTCACAACGATTGCCGTTTTGGAGATCGGAGCAGTGGGGATTTAAAACTTTCGAGACCTGGCCATTTTCCATCGCCCCTAATTGGGGTTCCCCATCTTCAAAATTAGAGGGGAAAACCTTGACATTGGCAAAATTCGCCGATCATATATAGCAGTCGCCAGACCTCTTAGGACAAAGAGTGGTGCTAAAAGCTAGACTTGTTTCTGTCTTTTCCTCCGGTGTTCCCTGTTCCGGTGTTCCGGTGTTCCGGTGTTCCCTGCTATATGTGAATTTACACACTGGGAGCAGAACTTGGACGACGGGAGTGGAAGTTATACTGATCACCATAGGATAGAATATGTACCCGTAAATTGAATACACTTAGGGGATCGGTGGCCCCAGCATTCACCAAATTGGTATAGGACATTTCGTGGGTATCCACAATGGTTACGCATCCTTTTCCCACGACCCGCAGTAAACCTTGGGCTTCAAATAAGGCACAGGTATCCTCATCAATGCCAATGCCCACTTTATCGGGGTGGGCTGCGACGGCACTCACTAACCGTGCCATGCGATTCCGGTTATGGAAGTGTTGATCGACAACTAATTCCGGCACAATATCTAAGCCCGTTGCCATATCCACCAGGGAACGATTCGGAGATTCCCCACTGCCGCCTCCGGCAATCATGTGGTGGCCCATGACGGCGGCTCCAGCACTGGTTCCAGCTAAAGCCATGCGCCCCTGTCTGGCTCCTGTTCTAATTTTTTCCATCAGTAGAGTATCGGCTAATAAGCTATAAAGCCGCAATTGATCCCCTCCGGTCATAAATACCCCGGTACAGGTCTCCAAGAAGGCGTGCCACTTGGGATCTTCACAATGATGGCGTTCGCGAATATCAAAGACTTCAATGGATGTGGCCCCCATTTCCTCAAAGATTTTTTGGTATCTCTCTCCTTGAACCGCGGGTTCGCGGGAGGCGGAAGGAATGATGGCAAGGTTGGCGTTGGAAGCACCAGCCCGGTGAACAAAGGTTTGCAGAATCTCACGTCCATGAACTTTGTCTTCTGCTCCACCAATAATCATGATAGAGGTTTTGGTTTGTTGGGGAATCATGTGTTCAAGGGCTTGAGATGTCAACTGCTGCATAGTGTGTCTCCTCGAATCAATCTATACTGGGTTCAGCTACGGGAGTGATTAGGTTAGTCTTCCTGGTCTATGGGGTAGTTTTTGATTTCCCTGTGCAGACAGAAGTAACCTGATTCCCCACTCTCCCCTGTCTAAATTGGGGGTGGAGTCCTCTGATGAAAGGAGAAGGGTAATGGGTTTCTAGGGGTAGTCACCTCAAGGATCGGCCTTGGAGTCCCAATTATTCCATAGGTGAATTTCACACCGAACCCAATTCGGGTAGCAAAGCCAGGCTCAAAAAAAGCTGATCCATTTTAGTATATTTTGATACGAATTAACAAATATTTTAGTTTATGGACTATCATATACCATGGAATGTTTGTTACAAGTTTGAGCCTAAAAAAATTTTAAGCCTAAGTGATCAATTAATAATACTGTGCGTTTTGACATTATTACTCTATTCCCTGATTTTTTTAGTTCTCCCCTTAGCTCAGGTCTTCTGGGTAAAGCCCTGGGGAAAGAAATTGCCCATGTCCATTTAGTTAATCCCCGGGATTTCACCCAGGACAAACATCACCGGGTGGATGATGAACCTTTTGGCGGCGGTGTGGGGATGGTTTTAAAACCAGAACCGATTTATGCGGCGGTTGAGTCCTTGCCGCTATTACCCCGGCGGGAAGTGATTTTTTTGACGCCCCAAGGGGAACAAATGCACCAAGGGTTATTCCGAAATTTGGCGTTAAACTGTGATCAGATTGTCTTAATTTGCGGACATTATGAAGGCATTGATGAACGAATTATACCCTTAGTAACCCGGGAAGTTTCTTTGGGGGATTTTGTTCTAACCGGGGGAGAAATTCCGGCAATGGCACTTTTAAATGGAGTGGTGCGATTATTACCTGGAACTGTAGGAAAGGAGGAATCTCTCAAAGCTGAAAGTTTTGAACAGGGATTACTAGATTATCCCCACTATACTCGCCCGGCGGTGTTTAGAGGAATGCCCGTTCCTGATGTTTTATTATCAGGACATCATGGCAAAATTGAGGAATGGCGAAAACAACAACAACTTCAACGTACCCGTGAACGTCGCCCGGATTTGTGGCAAGATTGGATCAACGAACACCCGGAGGAACGGGTTTAATCTGCTCATATTTTGCCCTAGTTTGCCTTTCTAACCTATTAAACTGAAGCAGTCAACGTTTGGCTTTGATTCTAGCCTCTGGTCGCTAATCGTTAACCGCTAAGGTTTATTCGTTTTTAATCCCCATGAATACTGATACCCCAGAAGAATTAATTCAAGCGATTGATTTGGCGTTGGGTCAAGGGAATTTTAATCAAGCTAAAACCCTTTCTGATCAAGCCAGTCAAGATTATCCGAATCACGATAAAATTCAACGCTATGCTCGAATTTTATCCTCACCCAATATGCCTTTTTATCAACTCTCTCGCAAGCCTGATACTCCTTTAAATCTCGATTGGGTTCTCCGGCATCGCCAGCATTATCGAGGCAGATGGGTGGCTTTAGAAAAAGGTCATTTAATTGCGGATGCTAGTTCCCTTGATGAACTATTTAGTCAGGTGGGAAAGGAAAAAATGAAAGATTTATTTTATACCATTGTTTATTAAGGTTAAGCATAATTCTCTGGTCTGGGTATGGAGCAGATATTAGTTAAATAAATAAAGCATTTCCCCATGAGTTAAATTAGAAATGCTACTATTAATAGTAGGGTTTCAGTTTAGTGGTAAAGGAGGTTAAGTCTATCTTCTGGTAGAAGGTAAACCCTAATCACTCCAGATACAGTATGTTTAGTCAATCAATAAAACATAAGGAGAAAATCATGGCTACGGAAAAACGTGGATTTGCTTCAATGGATCAAGAAAAGCAACGGGAAATTGCGAGTAAGGGCGGTAAAGCGGCCCATGAGTCGGGACGCGCTCATGAATTTACTTCCGAAGAAGCCCGAGAAGCCGGACGCAAAGGCGGTAAGGCAGTCAGCCAAAATCGCGAACACATGGCGGCTATTGGACGCAAAGGTGGCAAGAATAGCCATAAAAAAGATAAAGAAAATGAAAACAATGCTGACGAAAATCCCTAATCTCAGGGAAGGATGTTTTATTAAACTGTCATAAAATCCGAGTGTTTTAACAAAAAACTGTTTTTGTTGGCGATGGCTTGCACAAATAAGGCTATTTATAGGATAAACCGCGTTTGTGCAAGCTCAACCCAGTTATTGATCCTGCGTTGGAGTTTGAAATTATCAGCCCTAACCTGAAATAGCAAAAAAATACTTGACATTTTCGGATGGCTTGATTAAAATTGGCTCACCTAGTTATAGGTTTGAGCGGAAAATTGACTTCTGTCTCATCTATCGGAATCAAAAATATAGCAGTTGACAATCCAGTTAGGACATTAGTGATAGCTATAATCCTGAATTATGAGGTTTCTTTCTCGTGTCTTCTGTCTATTTCCCCTTGCTGTATTGTTAATTCCGATACCTGAGACTTTAGCCAAACACAATCAAAACTAAGGCTTTTAATTCAATCGTTTAGACACTGCGCTGAAAGTGCTAGTTTTGGAGTTCTGTATTTGGACTCAGAAATGGCGAATAGGTCTTAATTCACATAAAAGGGTCTAAAAGGTTAGAATTCAAAACTTTATTAATCCTAGGTATTTAATTAAAAATAACACTAGAAATCAATCATGAAACCTTGTATCGCAATCTATGGGGATTTTCAGAATGTTCGTAACTCTCCTGAAGAAATTGAAATTTTAAATCCCTGGTTTGATCAACAAGGGAATATATTACATAAAAAATCCTATGCTTACTGGCGGCAAGAAAAGGAGCTATTTGAACAGGCTATTTTTAAGGCGGGTTTCAAAACTATTAGTGTTTCATCAAGGGAAAAAAATGCCGTCGATAATGAGATTATTCAAGATTGCAAATATGATATAATGACAGACAAAATCATTAAAATTGTAATTTTAATCACAGGAGATAAAGACTATTTGCCCTTGGTTAAACATTTACAAAAAGTGGAAATAAAAGTAATATTAATTCATGGTGCTAATGTTAGTCAAGCCTTGAAAAAAGCCGTGGATATAGCCTATAATATTAATGAATTAATCGACTCTGTTAATCTCGATAAAGCAACTCCAGAAACACTAGATTCTCCCGCTATGATTCCTTACGAAGAAGCTAAAAAATGTTTAATTGAATTGATCAAAACGGTCAAAGAAAAAGGAGAAAAAGCTACTCTTGATGTCCTGGGTCGTCTAATCAAAAACCATCCTCGGCTTTTAGGCTACAAAAAATTCTCATACTACAAACCCGATGGAAAAATTTTTGCTAAATTTGGTAAATTTGTAGATGCGGTAATTCAGGAGGGAATTATTCAAAAAAATTGTAACGGAGAATTGATTTTAGTCTAAGTTGAGAAAAATTGCGATCGCCTGAATATAATATGACAAAAACCCAACTACCAGAGATCAAAAATGAACCATTGCGACTACAAGCATTAACCCATCGCTCCTATTTGAATGAACATCCCAATGCCGGAGAAGACAATGAAAGATTAGAATTTTTAGGGGATGCAGTCCTAGGATTTTTAGTGGGAGAATTGCTATTTAAAAAACGCTATCCCGAAGATATGACTAAAATGAGTGAGGCAAATATGACCCGTTTACGGTCTGTGTTGGTTGATGAAAAACAACTGGCTAAATTTGCGGTGCAATTTCATTTAGGGGAATTATTACGGTTAGGAAAAGGGGCAATTAGAGACGGCGGACGAACCAACCCTTCCTTGCTGAGTGATGCCTTTGAAGCCTATATTGGAGCCTATTATTTAGATACCAATATTGATGTTGTCCGAGAGTTTATACATCCGCTCTTTTCTGCTGTCGCCAATGAAATGGTCTTTCCCCAGTCAGAAACCACCCCTCAAACCTTAATTGATTGTAAAAACCGCTTTCAACAATGGGCGTTAGAAAAATCCGGTGAAAACCCCAAATATTATGTGGTGGGAGAATCTGGGCCAGATCATGCCAAGGAATTTGGGATTGAAGTTCGGGTTAGGGATAAGGTATATGGCTATGGGAAAGGAAGGCGAAAGCAGGATGCGGAAAAAAAAGCCGCCGAAGTGGCGCTGCAAAAGTTGGGTCTATTGTAGTGAGTCCTTTAGGACTCTGGGCCCCGTAGTGAGTCCTTTAGGACTCTTAGCCCTAAAGGGCTTACTACATAGGGTTATTCTTCTTCTGAACTGGCATCGAGATCCTCATCATCATGGCTATCTACCTGGATGACAGAATTAGCTGAAACCACAGCCCCACTATCTAAAGCCCCTCTAACTTTTTGTTCAATTTCCTTTGCCAAGGTGGCATTTTCTTCTAAATAAATCAGGGTTTTATCCCGTCCCTGACCAATATTATCGCCGTTGTAACTATACCAAGCTCCTTTGCGTTTTAATACCCCGGTTTCTTCGGCTAAATCAATTAAACAGCCTAAAGTAGAAATGCCTTTTCCGAAAATAATATCAAATTCTGCAATACGGAAAGGAGGGGCAATTTTATTTTTAGCCACTTTAACTTTAGCCCTAATTCCGTATTCATCCGTTCCCCGTTTTAAGGTTTGAATTCGACGAATATCTAAACGTACAGAGGCATAGAATTTTAAGGCATTACCTCCGGTTGTGGTTTCCGGGTTTCCATAGACAACACCAATTTTTTGACGCAATTGGTTGAGGAAAATCACGGTACAATTTGACTTACCAATATTTCCCGTAATTTTGCGTAACGCCTGACTCATTAACCGAGCTTGTAAACCCATGTGGGCGTCCCCCATATCCCCTTCAATTTCGGCCCTGGGAACTAAGGCGGCCACGGAGTCAATTACAATAATATCAACGGCCACAGACCGCACTAACTGATCCACAATTTCTAAGCCCATTTCTCCCGTATCCGGTTGAGAAACGAGTAAATTTTCCGTATCCACCCCTAGGACGGCCGCATAGCTGGGATCTAGGGCGTGTTCTGCATCGACAAAGGCAGCTACTCCTCCGGCTTTTTGGACTTCGGCGATCGCGTGCAGGGCTAGGGTGGTTTTACCGGAACTTTCTGGCCCATAGATTTCAATCACCCGTCCCTTGGGTAAACCGCCTCCCAAGGCTAGGTCTAGGGTTAATGCACCACTAGGAATGGTTTCCACTTTCATGCGGGTGGAATCCCCTAACCGAACAATGGCCCCTTTGCCAAAGCTACGCTCTATTTGGCTTAAAACTTGGGTTAGAGCTTTTTTCTTTTCAGAACTAGAATTATCTTTAGTATCTTTAGCCATTCGCTGTAATTTTAAGTAACGGTTAATTGTCAACATCCTAGCCACCCTAGCCGCCAGTCTGCATAATTGGTATGGTAGCAGTTAGGCCGGGGTTCTGACTATTGTGGATCTCCCTTGCTATCGACGAGCTTAACAATTTTTTGCAGTTTGTCCGCCCAAGCTCTGAGGGAATTTCTTCCCATTATAAGGGGGGATTGATGTTTTCGTCAATATAAAAACAATAGTTCTGTCGTTTTTAACGGATTCAACTTATATTAATCACCCATGTCCTATCGATATATTTTATTTTATAAACCCTATGATGTCTTGAGTCAGTTTACCGATGATGATCCCACAAAGGCTATTCGTAAAACCCTCAAAGATTTTATTGCTATTCCTTTAGTTTATTCTGTGGGAAGGTTAGATCGAGATAGTGAAGGATTGTTACTTTTAACTAATGATAATTTTGTGAAACATCGCTTAATTGATCCTAAATTTGCCCATCCTCGAACCTATTGGGTACAGGTGGAAAAAATACCGGATGAAACGGCATTACAACAGTTAACTCGGGGGGTACAATTATCAGATTATCGGACAAAACCCGCCCAGGTTAAACTACTTTCTACAGAACCCAGTTTACCTCCCCGTGAGCCTCCCATTCGGTTTCGGAAAACCGTCCCGACGGCTTGGCTGGAATTAACCTTAACCGAAGGTCGTAACCGTCAAGTGCGGAAAATGACGGCGGCGGTCGGGTTTCCAACATTGCGTTTGGTGAGAGTTGCGATCGCCCATTTAAGTTTAACAGGACTCGCGCCCGGTGAATGGCGAGATTTAACCGAAGTTGAATTAAAACAGTTAAGACAAATCTTAGGAAATTATTAATCAAAACTCCATAATAATTAATTGGGTTTTCCCCCTCCAATTAAATATAAAAGTGCCATTCTAACTGCAATTCCACTGGTCACTTGTTGAGAAATTAAACTCAATTCTGGATCATCCATTAATTCCGAACTTAATTCTACTCCTCGATTTACTGGCCCTGGATGCAATATTTTAACATGAGGTTTACAGACTTTTAAGCGTTCGTGGGTCAGACCAAATAATTGATGATATTCTCGTAAACTGGGTAATAAATGGGCGGTCATGCGTTCTTTTTGTAAGCGCAAAGTCATGACAAAATCAGCATTTTCCAAAGCCTCGTCTAAATTCCAATGTAAAAACAGTTTTCCGGGGCGATTTTTGCCAAATTCCGCAAATAATTCTGGAAGTAAAGTTGGGGGGGCGGCTAAGTGTAATTCCGCTTGGGTGGCGGTTAAACTCCAAATATTAGAACGGGCGACCCGAGAATGTAAAATATCTCCAACAATGGCGATTTTTTTGCCATTTAATTGTTCAATTTGAGGGTGATCCGGGTCAAGAATTCGGCAAATGGTAAATAAATCTAAGAGTGCTTGGGAGGGGTGTTCGTGTTGACCATCGCCCGCATTTAAAACCGCTACTTTGGCATTTAAACGATCTAATTCGGCGGCGATCGCAAAGGGAACTCCCGCCTCCTTATGGCGAATTACCATCATATCCGTCCCCATAGCTAAATAGGTTTTAGCGGTATCGAGAATGGTTTCTCCTTTAGTTAGAGAAGAAGTCCCCGGTGCGAAATTTAAAGTATCTGCTGATAGTCGTTTGGCGGCCAGTTCAAAACTGTTACGAGTTCGAGTTGAGGGTTCAAAAAATAAATTAGCGACCACTTGACCTTGGAGGGCGGGGACTTTTTTGGTGCGGCGTCCTAATACTTCTCGAAAGCTAGTGGCGGTTTGTAAAATGGTATTATATTCCGTCGCCGTAAAATCAGCTAGGGATAAAATGTGGCGGCGAGTCCAGGGAGCAGTAACCATTGTAAAATAATTAGAGGTTAGAGAATTTTAGAATCAGAATTTGAGGTTGAAAATCATCGGAATTTTGATCCAAAGTTTAATCATACTGGGTAATCTTTCAAAACGGAATAGAAACCTCAAGGCTTGAACAATAAACTAACAGTTATTTTTAGAATACCCTTTGAACCATGAACAGTATCCAATCTTTTTTGACCGCTTGTATCCTTAGCGTTACTATTCTGAGCTTAAGTAGTTGTAGTACCCCTCCGGTAGAAACCGAAATCCCACAGTCACCGACGCCTGAAGCCACCGTTTCGCCTCAACCGACCCCTGAACCTCAAAAACAAACTCTCTCCCCGGCTGACACGGTTCCCGTGACCATTTATCAGGTGGATAGTCAATGTTCTGAGTTAGTTCCGCGACAAATTACGCTTCCCAAAGAACAGGTTTTACAAAGGGCGATCGCCGAGGTTTTAGCACAACAAAGTAGTTCAGATTTCAGCTTGAATTATCGGGTAAATATTGAGCCAGACAAACAACTTGTGACTATTGATTTTCGCGTTCCTACCACTGCGGATCGGACGTTTAATTCCTTATCCAGTTGTGAGCAATTAGCCCTATTTGGTAGTTTGCGTAAAACAATTACCAGTAATCCTAATTGGGAAATTAATGAGGTAATTTTTACTGAACGGGGAGAAGAAATTACCTTATAAAATATTCCCTAAGATTAATTTTTCTTGATTACAAATACCCAATCTTGTTGGGTTGGAGGTTGCAGAGGAATTGAGTCTTTTCCCGTAAAATCAGGTAGTTGAGAAAATTCACCCAAACGGGGGTTATACAGTTGGATACGATAAGAACCTGTTGTTTCTGGCGGTAAAGATAGGGAGAGGGGTTTATTCGTGTCTCGAACATAAACAATATACTGTTGATTTTCGTTGCCTAAAACATAATGGGTTCCCTCTCCTTTAAGCCGTTTTTCTAGGGGTTTAAATTTCCACCAATCTAAACTTTTAAACAGTTTAGGAAGTTGCTGAATTTGAGCTTCCCAATCCTGATTTTTAGGGTCATTTACATTAAATGGCCCCGGATCACGAATTCCTCCAAAATAAGTAGTTCCCCATCCGGTGACAAAATAGCCTCCGGCCATCACAATATCCCAAGTCGCATGGCGAATTTCATCTAAGGTGGCACTATTGGGTTTATCAACTTTTCCATCCTCATTCTGATCCCGTAAATAATAGGCATATTCAGAATTAACGACGGGTTTATTGTACTTGAGACTACCCAAAACCCGTTGATGTAAGTTGGTATAACTCTGTTGATAATCTCCAAAAGACATCCAATCTTCTTGAGCAAAATCAGCGACACTATAACTTGTTTCCCCCGGATGAATGCCAATTAATCGTTGATGGGGGTCAAATTTAACCATTTCTTGGGCAATGGTTTGATATAGGGCTTTATTGCCATATTCATTCCATTCTCCGGCAACGGTAAATGCCACATTAAAGGCACTATAACGAGCCATAATATAACGGGCATATCGGAGTCGAGCGTCCTGATTTGGGAAGGCTTTCCAATCATGTTGTGAGCCGCGATCTTGCGACCAACTCAAGAACAACATGGGTGTGATTCCTTTTTTATTTAAGTATTTAATTCGAGCGTCAACCTCCTGCCAATAAACGGGATTTAAGGTTTCGGCTGATAGATTTTCAAAGGCTAATCCTCCTTCATTTTTCCCCCTAGATAGGAGGTTAGAATGGATATAGTTAAACCCCTGTTTTGCCCGTTTATCAATATATTGTTTAACAGAATTTCGATCTACTTTTTCTTCTGAAATATGATTATATAATGTCCAATGGGTATCTCCAAATAACCAAAAAGGTGTCCCATCTTCATAGATGAAATGAGCAGGATATTTAGGGTTAACTTTAATACCGCCTTTGCTTTGGGCTGCCAGGGCTTTAAACGATCCAGATTGATTATTTAATCCGGGATCATTAGATTGAACTGACCATTTCCAATTTCCTGCCATATTAGGAGAAAATCTCAATTTCCAGGTTTTCCCACCATCCCAAAATAAAGGAATAATTTGAGTTTCACCTTTTGGAGTGGTAAAAGTTGCCGTGGCTTCAACTTCAGTATAGGGATTTTGATAATTTCCTGTATGAATAAAACCCTGTTCAAAAAGACTTAAAGCCGGGATTTGCCGTTGAGCAACGCTATTAACTTGTACGGTTACTTGATCCTGACTAGAATACTCTGCACCCGTCGCGGTCAACTCTAAAACATAGGTTCCGGGTTGAGAAAACTCTGCTTTTGTATTAGGATTTGTGGCGTTAGTAAAGCTAACACTGCCCGGGCCAGTCATTTTTTTCCATTGGGTTTTTAGATCTTTTGAATTTCCTAAATAGGTCACATTTCCATAGAGTTGGACGGAGTTTTTCGGTGAAATAAATTGGGGAAATCCAGCACTCACGACCGGGGAATAATTAACAGGTTCTGGGATAACTTCTGGCTGAGAATTGGCTTCTGGAGTTGGGCGACAACCGAGGATTAAACTGACTAAAGTAGCATTCAAAATTATCCATTTCAGGATTGAGGGATTTTTAAGATGATTACTCATGATAGTTATTCCTTTTTTAGTAACTCAAAGGTTTTTAAAGGGAATTAAGAAATAATTCAAAATCGGAGTGAATTGAAGCATTATTTTAGAGGGTACTTTAGATTCATCAAATCTCTTTAATAAATCACTGGCTAAATAAATCGTGATCAGGGTTGTCCCTAAAAATAAAGATTCCGTTAGCAGGTCGGCGAGAAGGTTAGGAGTGTGGGGGAGAATATAATTTTTTATTTGCGGAAATAGACGGGTAAAGGGTTGATGGGTGAGGTAAATATAATATGACCAAACCCCGATAATACTGACGGTTTTAAACAGCATCGGAATCTTTTTCTGGGTAAAATCAGCCAGATTAACAATCCAAAGAATTATTCCTAAAGCAATCACAAAATCTGTAAAAATCCATCCCCACAATCCGATATAAAGTAGAAATTGTCCCCCCATCCAAATCAAAAAACCCAACCATCCCATATAAGAATTAATGATGATTTGATTAAAACGATTACTATTTTTAGCTAGGACTAATCCCGCTACCATTCCTAGGGTAAATTCCCCGATTCTAGCCAGAATAAAACCAAAAGGTGATCGTTCTTGAAAGAAGCCAAAAAACCAGTCTGGATAACGATGCAGGGCGTGAACTGTTCCATGGAAAATCCCTAGAAATTTATCGCTATGGGCAATGGGAAGTCCATCTAAATAATAAATAGCAATGCCTCGATAAATAAATTCTATCCCCAAGGTGATCGATAAAATTATTAAATATCCCCGCCAGGTTGAATATTTTTGGAATCGATTATATAATATGGGAAAGAGTAAATAAGCTCCGACAATAAAGGGAACATACCAAAAAGCTCCGGTGGCTCGTCCACGAAAATCCTCGAAAACATTAGTCAGAAGAAAACAATCTAAAATAGTTCTAATAACAGCAAATTTTAAATTAGTTAAGTAGGCTAATAAGGGAAAGGAAAAAAGCACCGCTACCCAGTACACAGGAAGAACCCGTTTCATCCGGCGAGTAAACCAATCCACCCAGGAAATTTTTTGACCTTGTTTAGCACAGGAATAGGCTAAACCAAAACCACTTAAAACAATAAAAACATGGACACCCTGCCATCCAAACCAACCGCCCCGATAATGTACTAAAACCACAAGGGCGATCGCTAATCCTTTACAGAAATCTGTTAGGTTTAAAACATTCGGTTTCATCTTGAATTAGTCCTGTTATTAAAATCAAAACTATTTCTAATCATTGATTTTTAACCAATTATCGACATAATTAACAAAGGTTGAAATTGCTGTACCTTTAGCAAATCCTTTATTGAGAATTAACCCAGTATTCAAATAGTGATTCGCCTGGGGAATTGTCCAATACTCAACCGGGGGAACCATTTTTTGCGATAAATCCCTTAAAAAGGCTAAATCTTCAGGGGGTTCCAATTCCGCATCTAGGATTAATAACGGAATATGCCCGGGTTGAGCAAAATCTTCCAAATAAGTTTCTATATCCAATGCTACCATCACCGGTTCCCAAAAACCAAATTCTAGGGGTTTGGGCAACTGCATATCTATTTGCCAACGAAACATTAATTTTTCTTTTTCCCGAGCTTCTGGGCTTAAAAAACGCTCTCTCAAACGACGGGGTGGGGAGAATACCACCGCTTTGGAAATCCGAGAATCTTGAGCTTGGGCGGCCATGGTTACACCCGCCCCAAAAGAATGTCCTAAGACATAAATCTGATTATTTTGACTAGGAAAATTAGTGCTTAAATAATCAATAGCGGCGGTTACATCCTGAGCAAAATTAAAAGATTCTGTTGTATAGTTTTTGGGTTGTTCAGATTCTCCATGGGCGCGAAGATCAAAAGCAAAAATCCGATATCCTAGATCTTTAAACCCCTCAGCTAAGGCGGGAATAATCGGTAATTTTCTGCCAAAAACTGAAGACCCATGGAGTAGAATAATTGTTGGGGCAGTTTCGGAATTTTCCGGCAAATATAAATCCCCTTTTAACTGTAATCCATCAGCTAGAAAAGATACGGTTTTTGAGGGTTGATAAGGAATAGATTGTAATTGTTTAAAAGAGGATTGTTTTAACAGATCGAGTTGATGATAACGGTATCTCAACAGATTGTATAAGGGTTTAACTTGGGGATAGGTTTGAGCGAGAAGGGGGTATAACTTGGGTTTTGCCATGATGATTTTAAAGGGGGATTTTAAAGGGTTTTCGTATCGGTTCTCATTTTAATAATTTTAGCAGGAACACCCGCAGCGATCGCATAATCAGGTAAATCTTTGGTTACGACTGCCCCGGCTCCAATAATACAGCCTTTGCCGATTTTAACCCCATCTAAAACAACGGCACTCGCTCCCAACCAAACATCATCTTGAATCGTAATTTTTCCCCGGGTAAAAACTCCCTGTTCCATCATGGGAATATCCAAACGGTCTGTAATATATCGCCCGCCTCCAATATAACAATTTCCAGCAATTAAAACCGAATTACCAATGGAAATTCCCCCGCTAGAAGATAGAATGGTATTACAGCCTAAATCGGTTTTTTTACCAATAGAAATTCCGCCAATTTTCCCTTGAATTACACAATTTCGAGAAATAATCACATCATCATCTAAAAATATGCCCGCCTCTCCCGCCCCACTGGCATCGATTAAAACATAATCATCAATAGCAACTCGGTTTCCTAAAGTTACTTTTTTAGGATGACGTAATACAATCCCTTTGCCTAAAATTATCCCTGCACCTGTGCTTTTGAATAACCCTTTATAAGCAGATTTCCGAGTAACATATCCTAAAGCACCGGATAAATTACCAAAGAAAAAATTAGCTAATTCATATTGAATAAAATGCCCTAAATTATCTGTTCCTAATGCTTTGGTTTGATAACGTTTTAACAAAGAAGACTCAGCTTGATTGAGTTGTTCAGACAGAGAAACTTTGTTAATAATTTGGCGATTTTCAGTTTCATTCATAAATTTAAAGGTGGGCTATGCCCACCTAAATAAAGGGTTTAAAATAGTTAGGATTTGAGAGCGGATGACGCTTCTAATAACCCGGAATCTTTATACCAAAGGGCGGTTTTTTTCAAGCCTTCATCTAGGGGAACTTTGGGTTGATACCCTAATAATCTTTGAGCTTTAGAAATATCAAAAGCCCGGTCTTTAATAAAGAAATCCACCCGACGGCGATAAATAGGCGGAGAAATTTTCAAAGGTAAACAAATCAGTTCGCATAAATAACCCGCCCACCACACGGGCCACACGGGAATTTTAAACTTAGAAACGGGTTTATTATAGATATCAGCAATTTTTTGAACCAGTTGATTTAAGGTGACAAATTCATTGCCCCCAATGGTAAAGATTTCACCGATAGCAGCTTCTTTTTCCCCGGCCAAGGCAATACCCGCCGCCAAATCTTCTACATAGGTCAAATGATAGAGAACTTCCCCACTACCGATCATTTTAAACTTGCCCGAATAGATATATTTAAACAGTTTCAGAAACCGTAAATCTCCAGGGCCATAAATTCCCACGGGACGAACTACACAACCCGCTAAATTTTCCTTTTTGAAAAAATCTAATGCTAAAAGTTCTCCTTCCATCTTAGATTCTTGATAATAGTCTCCTGGTGAATAGGGGTCTTCTTCCTTTGCAGGCGGGTTTTTAATTTCTCCTTGAACTCCCACGGTGCTGCAATGAACAAATCGTTTCACATTGGCTTTTTTTGCCGCTTCTAAAACCTTGCGAGTTCCTTTAACATTAACATCCCAAAAATATTCTCTGGGGACATTTTCGGCTCGATATAACGCCGCAATATGATAAACAATCTCTACCCCAGCCATCACCGAATCTTCTAGGGGGTTATCATCAGCAATATCGGCAAAGGCATATTCAATAGGTAATCCTTCTAGGGTACTTTGATTGGAATTTTTACGGACTAATACCCGCACTTCATAGCCTTTATCGAGTAAGTGTTTGGTTAAATAACTGCCCGTAAATCCGTTAGCACCTGTCACTAAAACTTTCATAAAAACTTGCTCCAATTAATGATACGAAAAAATAGATTTTATGGCTCAAATTTTAGCTTTTAATGGTTAATTCCTCCATACCACAGGTCTGATAAAAACATTCTAAACGTTGAATTTCTTGTTTAGATTTTTGGTCATCCCAGTTAAACAGTTGACAAACCAAGGGAGCAATTTTTAAAGCTCGTTTGGGATTATCTCCTAAGCTAGTCCGACGCAAGATTAAATCATCTAAATGTTGTACGGCTTCATTTTCAATGATATCTTGTAGTTCGGTTTTCCAGTCGGATAATTCGGGCTGGGGATACCAATGATAATCATACAATCCCTGGGGACGTTGGGCTTCTGGTGGGGCAGTTTCTGTTGGATTGACAGATGGAAAGTTAGGGAAAATTTGCTGAATTGTCTTTTCGGCCACCAGACGGGCTGTGGTAAATTTGACCCCAGAAACACTATATAATCCTTTAATTCCTTGATTCAGGGTTTGATGATTTAAAATAACTTCCCTGACCGCCAGTTCATTACTATCAGGTTTTTCCCCAGGGAGTAAACCGGAAAACACCCGAATAATTTCGGTTTTACTTAAATTTAACCCCGGAATAGCGAGATTGAGATTATCAATAAATTCGCTAATTTCTGAGGGTTCAGGGTTAGGGTTAACTTTAATTTCTTTGAACCAGGGATTATGAATGGTTCCCGCTAAAAGTCGCCCTTTCCAGGGATGGAGAAAATAGGTTTGAGCATTGGGTTTTTTGGGTTCTACGGCTAGGGCGAAATCCGATAAGGTTTCTCGATCAAATAGGATATTCCACGCGATAGATTTATAGAATAAATTAGGAACATCTTGATCAAATTTAGCTGCTAATTCTCGACACCAAGGCCCAGCAGCATTCACAACAATTTTAGCTTGAAATTCCTGGGTTTCTCCGGTGATTTTATCTTCAGCTAGAACACCGGAAACCGTTTGATTGACCTTTAATATTTCTTTGGCTTCTACATAGTTTAAAGCCGTTGCGCCCAAGGAACAAGCCCAGCGTAGAATCCCGATCACTAATCTTTGGGAATCGGGCATACAGGCATCATGCCAAATGGCTCCCCCGGTTAATCCTTGGGGATCTACAGTGGGAAAATGGGTTTTTACCTGTTCGGATTTAATCACTTCTCCGGGGGGTAAATGGCGGTCTGGACGAATACCCTGGTTACGATTAATTGATAGGGCATCGTTGAGTTTTAAAGCCGTATAAAGAATCGGGGGGCGGCGGATTCCTTTGTTATATAAAGGCATTAAACAGGAGAGGGGTTTTACTAATTCTGGGAAGGTTTTTAGAAACCATTTGCGTTCCCCTACGGATTCATAAAACCGCTCTAAATCGAGGTTTTGTAAATAGCGAAATCCCCCGTGGACAATGCGGAGACTATTATAACTGGTGGCTCCCCCAAAATCAGCTTTTTCTATTAATAGCGATCGCAAATTTCGCCGGGAGGCTTCTAAGGAAAGCATTACCCCATAAATTCCTCCTCCGATAATAATTACATCATAGGAAGATTGGGCGGCGGTGGCTGGATTTCGGTTAATTTTGGTCATGGCTAATAGAGGGTTTACGACTAAATTTCAATAAAAACTAGATAAGTTTATTCTCCTTTGAACCAACGTTTATACCAACTTTGAAACACAATTAATGACCATAAAATATGGCTATGGTTAGCTGTTCCGGCTAGATGTTCTTCCTTCAGTCGCTTAATAGTATTGACCTGGAAAATTCCCTGCTCTCGAATGGCTTGATCGCTGAGTAATTCTTCCATTAACGGCCGAAATTCATTACACAGCCAGTTTTTAATCGGAATACTAAATCCTTCTTTTGGTCGATATACACATTCCGGGGGAACATAACGGGCAGCGATGGATTTTAACAGAACTTTTGTTTCACCATTTGCTAATTTTAACCGATCGGGAATTTGAAAGGCTAATTCGACCAAATCAGGGTCAAGATAGGGAACTCTTGACTCTAGGGAAACGGCCATAGACATTCGATCCACTTTCACTAAAATGTCATCGCTTAAATAGCTTTTGACATCGACATACATACTCCGGTTTTGGGGTTGACGATCGCCTGCTTTATTGAATAAATCAATAATATGGGATGCCGAGGATGTGACTAATTCTTGATTTGCTTCGGGGGTAAATAATTGCGATCGCACGGCATCTCCGGCAAAAATTCGCCAACGGGCATGGGATAAATCCACCGGATTTTCTAACCCTTCAATGAACCTTTTACCCTTATTAACTAAGCCTTTTTTCTCCGGGCGAGGGCGCAAAGAATTAATTAAAGGTTCGACTAAATTCTTTCGGAAAATAGCCGGAATTTTATAATATTGTTCGGCTTTTTCATTAGCTAAATAGGTTTCATAGCCTCCAAATAGTTCATCGCCCCCATCGCCACTCAAGGAAACCGTTACATATTTTCGAGCTAATTGGGAGACTAAAAACGTAGGAAAAATTGAAAAATCCCCAATGGGATCATCTAGGAAATACATTAAATGCTCAAATAATTCTACCACGTTGGGCTTAATCACTTCATTGATATGTTCAACCCCTAAATGGGAGGCAACTTTTTCCGACCATTTCAACTCATTGTAGGAGGGATCATCAAAGCCAATACTATAGGTTTGTGCCTTCCCCATTAAAGCAACGGTCAGGGAAGAATCGACACCTCCTGATAGAAATGCACCCAAAGGAACATCACTCACCAGTTGCATGGTTACGGATTTTCTGAGTTGAGCTTCAACTTTATCAGCCCATTCTTGATCGGATAATTCTATTTCACCCGTAGCCGGAATATCCCAATAGGTTTGGGGCTGACATTGGGGATTTTCTAAGTCAATTTCTAACATTTGTCCGGGTTCTAATTGCCGGATTTCTTTAAATAGGGTAGCTTTACCCGGAACATATTCCCAGGCTAAATATTCCCCTAACGCATCAAGATCTAAGGTCTTTTTAACCAGTCCACTAGCGAGAATGGCTTTAATTTCCGAACCCCAAACTAAATAGTTTTGATCAAAGGAATAATAGAGAGGTTTAATTCCTAAATGATCTCGCACTAAATACAGTTTTTTCTTAACCGTATCATGGAGGGCGATCGCAAACATTCCATTTAGGTATTTAGGAAAGTCTAGCCCATATTCTTCGTAAGCATAAACAATTACTTCCGTATCGGTTTTTGTGGCGAAAGTATAGCCTTTGGCTTCGAGTTCACTACGGAGTTCTCGAAAGTTATAAATTTCCCCATTAAAAACCGTTAAAATCGTGCGATCTTGATTAAAAATCGGTTGTCGTCCGCCACTTAAATCGATGATTGATAATCGTCGCATTCCCAATGCAACCCCGTCTTGAACGTGCATTCCATCTTGGTCTGGCCCCCGATGGAAGATGCTATCACACATGGTTTTTAACTGTTCCAAGGTGGGATGAGGTGAGCCATTCAAAGCCGCGACGCCTGTTATTCCACACATCGAATTTAATCCCCCAACGGAAGGTGTTTAAAACTTAGGAATTAGCCCCTAAGTTGGTTCTATTTTAATTAAAAAAAATGGCTTCGGCAAGTTTTTGAGTCAGAAAAAACCGGGTTTCTTAACATTTAATCTGGATTTCAACCCTAAAATCATGAGAAACCGGGTTTCTTAACATTTAATCGGGATTTCCAACCTAAAATCATGAGAAACCCGGTTTCTGGTCTGGTTAGCTTGATTTCAAATTCAAGGAATTAGAAGACTGATTTTGAGAGGACTCTGAACCTGGAGACCTTTTAATGGGAGTGCTAGTCACAAACTCCAATAAATTAATCATTTTTTGGGTATAAACTTCACGAGAATATTTTTCTTGATACAGCAGTTGAGCATTTTTAGCTTTTTGTTGGGCTTCAGTTTCATTGCTTAATGCTTCGATAATTCCCCGGGCTAAATCTTCCGGTTCGGGCTCCACTAAGAAAGCTACATTATCATCTAAAACCTGGGTATGGGAATAGATTCGAGTCGCTACTAAGGGAACCCCACTGGCTAATTGTTGATAAACTTTTAGGGGGGTATTAGTGCCACTGCGACGGGGCGAAACTTGAACTTTCGCGCGGTTAGCGTAATTTTGAGCTAAGGATTGTTCTACCCGACCGGTTAATAAACATTGTTGACTAATACCAGATTCTTCTGCCAAATTGGAGAAAAATTGAGTTTGTTCTGGACTGCCACCCACGATTAATAAAAAGGCTTGGGGATCAGATTTAGCGACGGAAACAAAGGCTTGAATTAGAATATCAATCCCTTGATAGGATTCTAACGTTCCAGCATAAACAACTAAATTTTTATCAAAAATACTTGCGGGAACTCCTGACTTTTTTTCTCCATTAGATTCACTCATAGCACTTGATCTCCTGATAATTAACCTAACAATTTAGAGGGATAAATCTATAGAGTTTAAGTGGTTTTTTGAACTACTTTCACTTCATCAAAAATGGAATTTTCAATTAAGAAAACTTTTTGTTTGTCCCCAATGATTCCTAGGGCATAGTTATATAAACTCGGACATATTGTAATGGTGGCATCTGAAGTATGCAAACAAGCATCTTCCATAGTTTTAAACAGATCAATTAACCATTGAGAGGTGGTAAATCGAAAGTTTGTTAACTGTTCGGGAAGACTGGAGTGCATATCATAAATCAGACGAAATTTAAAAATCGGTTTAAACAACGCACAAACAAAAATGGCTTCTTCATGGGCGTGAACAAAATCATAGCGATTTTTGAGCAATAAAGCGATCGTCCACAGGGTAATGAAAATATCTAAAAATAACTTCAGTTTTGAAGGGCCAATTTTAACATTACCGAACATGGGAAAGCTAGGAATTCTAATAATTCTTACCCCAGGAATGTCGATATCTTCACCTTCACCATAGGTAAGTAAATCAATATCTACCCCTAATTCAGCCGTAATTAATGTGCGGTAATACACACTAAAAGGTGTGCCGCGTGGGGTGTAAAAGGGTTGGGGAGAAATCACTAATGCTTTCATAATTTTATCCTTTTTTTCTCATGCGTTTAACCACTTGCATTGCAATTTGATTGCGAATAAAACGCAGGGGGGTTTCCTGGGTTCCATAGCTTTGCAATTGAGTATTAGGATCTAATAAAATTTGCTTAATACTGTAGCCTGGTTTGTTCGGATCAATAGTGCCTTGCAGGGCAAATCCAAAACTTCCAGGCCGCCAAGATTCGGAAGCAAAAGGTAGGGGATCGGTTCCGGGTAAAATTTTGAATCCCTTGGCTTGGGCTTGTTTAAAATAAATCGGTTGACTCCAAAAGGTGGGACGACCTCCGTTGTCACCCAGGAACAAAGGAAAGGATTCTTTTTGTTCTAATAAACGGTTAATAATTGTGCCCCGTTCCCCCATCCATTTCCCGAAACCCCAAGGAAGAACGGGAATACCGCCGTTAGAAATAACTTGTTGAATAGTGGTTTCAATGGGTAAACCTTCGGCAAATTCTTCGGCAGTTAATAGGGCGAGAACTTCTAAATTTTCAGCCGTGACAATTTGACGACCCGCAAATATAAAAATACCCTGTCCCGTTGAATGTTTGGCGTAGACAGAGCAGTTTTCTTCCGTTTTAAACAGATTCCAATTTTTTAAACTTGGGTCAGAATTTTCGTCTTTCTGAGTCAAATGAATCAGTTTCTGGAAATAATGATCCTGGGAAGTTTCTGTTAAAAACATCAGGGCTGTTTCTGCTTGCGAATAACCGGATTTTTTAGCGGTGGCATTAAAATTTTTTAATGCTGCATCCAAAAATTCCTCTAGGTCATAGCAGTCATAAATATGAACGTGAGCGTCAGCCCAAATCCTTGAGTTTGGATGAGTTGAAGTTACCATAAATCAATATTTCAAAGTCCAATCCAGATTGAATCTGCTAATAATATACCCTGTTTCCCTAGCTGCTTTATTTTAACGGTGTTTTTCTGTGGGCTTTTGTTATTTTGCAAGGATAAAGGGATGGGTGCTATCTGAGCTAGGTGTTGATTCTAACCTCTAGGCTTCGTAAAAGTCAGGGGGGTTTTGTGAAGAATTAAGACATCTTAGTTGTATTTATGTAAAGATTTTGTAAAGTTAGGACGCTCAGAGGCTTCTAAATCCTGTTCTCAGCAATTTGCCTATTCCTTGTATTCATGTCTAATCTTTCCCCGTGGACTTTCTTACATACCCAACTCCATCGTACCCTGCGTTCTCGCCGAATTTTACCTGCATCTCAACGGTTATTAGTGGCGGTATCGGGGGGACAGGATTCTTTATGTTTAATTCAATTATTATTAGATTTACAACCTAAATGGCATTGGCAAATTGCCATGGTTAATTGTGATCATCGTTGGCGTTCTGATTCTCAAGCTAATGCCGATTATATTGAACAATTAGCTAATTATTGGCAGATTCCCTTTTATCGAGAAACTGCTGCTATTATTCCCGCTACAGAAGCCGCCGCTAGGGAATGGCGTTATCAGGTTTTAACTGAAATTGCTCAAAGCCATAATTATGCCTATATTGTTACAGGTCATACCAAAAGCGATCGGGCGGAAACTCTACTTTATAATTTAATTCGAGGCAGTGGTTCCGATGGTTTACAAGCCTTAACTTGGCAACGTCCTCTGGATTCAAGATCAACAAATTCGATCACTTTAGTTCGTCCTTTATTAGACATTACTCGGGAACAAACCGGGAATTTTTGTCAAGAAAAAGCCCTAAAAATTTGGGTAGATAGTACCAATGATGATTTACACTATGCTCGCAACCGGATTCGTCACGAAGTTTTACCCTATTTACAAACCCATTTTAACCCCCAAGTCGAATCCCATCTGGCTCAAACCGCCGAATTATTGCGATCGGAAGTTAACTATTTAGAAGAAGTAACAGAAACCCTATTTCAACAGGTTGTATTCTGGGAAAATGACAGTCAAAACCCATTAAAAATTAATCGTTTAGTCCTGCGCCAAACCCATGAAGCAATAAAACGTCGAGTTAGTCGAAAAGTCTTAGAAAAAGTAATGCAAAAATCTGCTAATTTTGAACAAATTGAAAAATTAACTGCTTTAATTGATGCCCCAAACCGGACTCAAACTGACCCTTTTCCTGGGGGGGCGATCGCAATTGTTGATGGAGAATGGATCGTTTTTAATTTTTTCTCTGAGTAGTTTCTAATACAATTGTTAAGAAACTCTATCCTTTGAGAAACTCAACCCTACAATGCACAATAACACTATAGAGTTGACAAAGGAGCCTTCCTATGGCCTATGTATGCCAGCTAGGGGCAGGTCAAAGCGTTTATTTAGAAAATCAGGGCGCACAAACTGTTGTCACCTTGATTAGCAGTGGCCCTGGACAACAGCAACAAGCCAGCAGCAGTTTTGCAACGGGCGTTTGGACGTCACCTCCCCAGGTGTTTCAAACTCCCCACGGGATGGTACTCAAAGTGACATCCGAACAAGGCGAAAGAATGTTACAAATTCAAGGGAGTAGTGTTAGTTTCATGGGTGAAATTCCCTTGGCGACAGACTCTGAGCAACTAACGGTTCAAGAAGTCACCAGCTTACCTGTTTCGCCGAGAATAGAACCGATGAAACCCATGGAACCGATGAAACCCATGAACCTAAAAATGGGGGATATGGAGATGAGCATGAACCCGATGTCCATGCGAATGGGCAATATGGAACTGGGCACGGGTTCACCGGCGGCGGCTGCCAAGTCTTTTTGTAGTCAATGTGGAACATCGGTAAAACCGGAAGACCGATTTTGTTCTAATTGTGGCCATCAGTTGTAAGAAAATGTAGAGACGTGCCACGGCGCGTCTCTATTGGTGAGCAGTTAACATTTTATCTCGAAAAAATGTCTATTAAAGTTAGTCTTAACCATCAGATTTCCTATCAGTTTGAACGTCCGGTGATTATTGGCCCTCAGACCATTGGCTTGCGTCCTGCTCCCCATTGTCGGACACCAATATTAAGTTATGCCCTGAATATTTTCCCCTGCGACTATCAACTAACCTGGTTACAGGATCATGATGGGAATTTTTTGGCTAAGGTTAACTTTCCCCAAACCAGCGATTATTTTAAAATTGAAGTAGATTTAATTGCCCAAATTCAACCAATTAATCCCTTTAATTTTTTAATTGAAAGCTACGCGACCAACTATCCTTTTGAATATGAACCGCGTCTAGCTAAAGAACTCAGTCCATTTTTAGAGATTACCGAATCGGGAGAATTACTAAAAAATTGGGTAGAAATTCATCGTCAACAGGATATTTATACTTCTAATTTTTTACTAGATTTAAGCCAAAAACTATCCCAAGATATCGAATATCAAATCAGATTAGAACCTGGAATCCAAACCTGTGAAGAAACCCTAAAGAAAAAAATTGGTTCCTGTCGAGATACGGGATGGTTATTCGTACAAATTTTACGCCATTATGGATTAGCCGCTCGATTTGTTTCAGGATATTTAATCCAACTAACTAATGATATTCCCCCCCTAGATGGAGCACCGGGGCCAGTTTATGACAATGGGGATTTACACGCCTGGGCGGAGGTTTATCTTCCGGGTGCGGGTTGGATTGGACTTGACCCCACCTCGGGTTTAATGACTGCTGAAGGTCATATTCCTTTAGTTTGTGTGGCTGACCCCCAGGATGCGTCGCCAGTCCAGGGAACTATTGAACCCTGCGAGTCAAAACTAGACTTTTCGGTAACGGTTTCTCGTTATCACGAAATCCCAAGAGTGACAAAACCTTATACCAAAGAACAATGGCAAAAAATTAATGATTTAGGGGAAATTGTTGAAGATAATTTACAGCGTTTAAATGTGGGTTTGACCATGGGGGGAGAACCCACTTTTGTTTCAATTGATGATTTTGAATCTTCCCAATGGCGGGTAACGGCATTAGGAGAAGAAAAGCGCAAAATTGCCGGGCAATTGCTGAACAGATTAGAAGCTAAATTTGCTCAAAAAGGTGGACTACTCCATTATGGGTTAGGAAAATCCTATCCCGGCGAATCCTTGCCCCGATGGGCTTTAGGGTGTTATTGGAGAAAAGACGGAATCCCCCTATGGCAAAATCCCGACCTCTATGCTTGCGAGGATCAAGATGGTAATTATACCTCAAAAAATGCTGAGATTTTTATTGAATATTTAGTTAGAAATTTAGGTGTTAAATCCGATTGTATTATTTCAGCCTATGAACCCAATTCTAATATTATAGCTGGATATACATTACCGATTTTATCCATTACTAAAGGAGAAAATATTTATTGGAGTAGTTGCCAGTGGCGACTTCCTAACCCGAATAAAATAGAACTTTTAACCGGAAGTTCTCCCATAGGATTTCGTCTGCCTTTAAGTTCTTTAAATTGGCAAAATGATCCACTAGAACAGGAAGCCATTCTTCCCCTAACCCATGCCCCGATTATTTCCAGTTTTAAGCCATTAGAATCTGCAATTAATTCGATTCGGGTGGCTTTAAGTGTGGAAGTTAGACAGGGAAAAATTTACGTTTTTCTACCTCCAATTTCTTCCCCTAGAAGTTTTGTTGATTTAGTTACAGCGATTGAAAATACCACCGCCCAACTCAAATATTCAGTCCTAATAGAAGGATATACGCCCCCAGTTAATACAGGAATAATCGGATTTCAAATTACCCCAGACCCGGGAGTAATTGAAGTTAATATTCATCCCGCCTCTAACTGGCAAGAATTAGTCGAAATTACCACTATTTTATATGAAGAAGCCAGATTATCCCGTTTAGGAACGGAAAAATATTTATTAGATGGACGACGAATTCCCACCGGGGGAGGAGCCCATGTTACCCTAGGTGGAAAAACGGTTTATGATAGTCCCTTATTACGTCGTCCCGATTTATTAAGAAGTTTAATTACCTATTGGCAAAATCACCCGTGTTTATCGTTTTTGTTCTGTGATTTATTTGTTGGGCCAACGAGTCAATCTCCCCGCGTGGATGAAGCTAGACACGAAAGTTTATATGAGTTAGAAATTGCCTTTCAACAGTTAAAACCTGAAGCTCCTCTTCCACCTCAATTAGTGGATAGATTATTAAGAAATTTATTAATTGATATTACCGGAAATACCCATAGGTCGGCTTTTTGTATTGATAAATTGTACCCGATTGAAAACCCGAGAAATCAATTAGGATTATTAGAATTTAGGGCTTTTGCCATGCCTCCCCATCCCCAGATGAACCTCTTACAAATGTTATTAATTCGGGCGTTAGTGGCTTGGTTTTGGGAAAAACCCTACACCCATTCCTTAATTCGTTGGGGTACGACTCTCCATGATCGATTTATGTTACCCCATTATTTAGGAGAGGATTTAAAAACCATTATTGAGGACTTAAAAACCGTTGGTTATCACTTTGATTTTGCTTGGTTTGCTCCTTTTTTTGAATTTCGGTTTCCCCGCTATGGAGAAATTATTAAAGAGGGGGTAGAATTAGAACTGCGTCATGGAATTGAACCTTGGCACGTTTTAGGAGAAGAAACCACATCGGGAAACACGGCGCGTTATGTGGATTCCTCCATGGAACGGGTACAAATTTTATTAAAAAATGCCCGAGGAAATTCTGCTAATATTGATAGTTATTCGGCTCGATATATTGTTACCTGTCAGGGTCGTCCCGTACCCTTAAAATCCACGGGAAATCCGGGGGAATATGTAGGGGCGGTCAGGTTTCGGGCGCGACGCTATACCTCTTTATTACATCCTTCGATTGCTCCCCATGATCCCTTGATTTTTGATATTGTTGATACTTGGTCAGACCGTTCCATTGGGGGTTGTACCTATTTTGTCAGTCCTCCGAATGGCAAAACCTATCAACAATTTCCGATTAATCATCGAGAAGCAGAAGGTCGAATGTTAGAACGATTTGTCGCCATGGGTCACACATCTGGATTGATTAAAGTTGCGCCTTTAAAATTAAATCCTGAATACCCTTTAACTTTAGATTTGCGCCAAATTCCCTAACATTTCTAGGACTTACGCAGAATACCCAATTATACACCATCTGTAGGGGCGAACGGCCGTTCGCCCCTACTAGATATGGT
>NZ_LR735088.1 GCF_900009265.2 Planktothrix paucivesiculata PCC 9631
AATAACGCCGTAGGAGTAACTTACCACCGATTACACCACTTTTTAACCGAAGCTCCTTGGTCAGCAATGAAACTAAATCAGCGTCGGCTGGAGGTGATGAATCAGTGTAAGCAAACCCAGATTAGTCGGGGATTTGCTCTAATTATTGATGATTCAGGACATCGAAAAAGCGGAAATTTTACCGATGGAGTCGGACGACAATACATCGGAGAAATCGGAAAAACCGACAATGGAAT
>NZ_LR735018.1:0-59844 GCF_900009265.2 Planktothrix paucivesiculata PCC 9631
GTAATGGGTAATGGGTAATGGGTAATGGGTAATGGGTAATGGGTAATGGGTAATGGGTAATGGGTAATGGGTAACACCGGATAATATTTCTGGCTGTTTGATATCGGTATTAAAATTTTACAATCTGTTTAGGATTGCTATATAATCCCATAAAAAAACTAGGGTTCAAAATAGCCAAAAACGGGATAAACCACCGCCTTGAACCTAGCAATATTAATCTCGATACATTCTTCAAAATTGGAAGTTTCACAAAAAACGTATGTTTCCTTTTCGTCAGAAAGGACACCGGCGACTGGCCGTGTTTCGTCTCGGTGTCCTTAACTGGTTCGCTCCTCACACGCTTGTTACTCTATCCAAACCCGATCACATTTGTCAACACCTAAAATATTTTTTTTTCTAATTTCAGGGTTTTAGGTCGTAAAATCAGGGTTTCGGGCTGATGGATTCTGATTTGAGCTTAGTAAAATTGACCCCGATTGCGTAACGGTATCAAAGTCCACAAAAACTTAGTATAGAAATTGAGACAATATCGGGTTGATTGAGTAACCAATAATTCAGTGATTGATATTCTCTGGCTGCTGGTCTGTTCGGGCTTAGTCTTTCTGATGCAGCCCGGATTTATGTGCTTAGAATCGGGTTTGACCCGTTCTAAGAATAGTATTAATGTTGCCGTCAAAAATTTTGCCGACTTTGGGATTTCCGTGGCCCTGTTTTGGGCTTTTGGCTATGCCATTATGTTTAGCAGAGCGGCCATGGGCGGGATTGACCTCCAGGCTTTCTTTTTTGATACCACCTCGAATCCGGGGCAAGCCGCATTTTTTCTGTTTGAAGCTATGTTTTGTAGTACCGCCACAACAATCGTTTCAGGGGCATCGGCGGAACGGATGAAGTTTGGAGCTTATTTATTAGTCGCGGCTTTAACCTCTGGGATAATTTACCCCGTTTTTGGTCATTGGGCCTGGAATGGGATTGAAACCAACCATTTAATCGGGTGGTTAGGAAAAATTGGGTTTGTGGACTTTGCCGGGTCTACCATCGTTCATAGTATTGGCGGATGGGTTTCTCTGGCGGTTCTGTTGGTCATTGGCCCCCGGTTGGGGCGTTTTACCCCGGATAAATCCCCCCAACCGATGCGTGGCTCTAACCTTCAGTTATCGGTATTGGGGGCGATGTTGTTGTGGTTAGGGTGGTTAGGGTTTAACGGGGGCAGTTATTTACATTTAGATATTCGAGTCGCCACGGTGATTGTCAATACCATCCTGGCCGGGACGGCGGGAATGTTGGTCGGGGCGGTCTTAGGGTGGATATTACATCGCCGACCGGAGGTGGAACTGATTATTAATGGTTCCTTGGCGGGTTTAGTGGCTATTACCGCATCTTCCCATGTGATTTCGACTCCCATGGCTCCCTTAATTGGCGGCGTGGGTGCGGCCGTCATGGTGTTAGTGTCTGTGACCTTGCAACGGTGGCGCATTGATGATGCCGTTGATGCGATTGCGGTTCATGCGGGGGGTGGAGTCTGGGGAACCCTCGCCGTGGGTCTGTTTGGAAATATCCATCTCCTGAATACTGGGTTATCCCGCGGCGAACAATTGCTGGTTCAAGTTTTGGGGATTGGAGTTTCTTTTATTTGGGGATTTGGCTTAACTTGGTTGATTCTATCGATTATCAATCATTATTTCCCGTTACGGGTTTCTCTGGAGGCAGAAACAACGGGGTTAAATATTTCTGAACATGGAGCCAAAACCGAAATTTATGATTTATTTGAAGTCATGGAATATCAAGCCCGTACCCAGGACTTTAAACGACGGGTTCCCCAAAATCAATTTACCGAAGTTGGTCAAATTGGTTGTCGGTATAACCAAGTGATGGAAGCCTTAGAAGATTCCTTAAACCAAACCGAGGCAATTATTGAAAATGCCACGGATGCCATGATTACCTTTAGTAACCCATCGGGAGAAATTTTAAGGACTAATCCTAGTGCGGAAGCTATATTTGGCTATTCAGCCGAGGAATTAGTCGGAACCTCGATATTACATTTATTGGACTGGCCCACTTCCCAGATTCAAGAGCAGAAAACCTTATTGGAAAAATGCCTATTACAAGGACGTCAAGAAATTGTGGGTCGTCGGGCGAATGGCTCTTGTTTTCCCCTCGAAGCCACGATTAATCAAGCTAAACTCGGCTATCAATCGTTTTACCTGGGAACCTTCCGGGATTTATCTGCCCATAAACGAGCCGAAGAAGCCCTACAACAAGCCGAAGAACGGTTAAAAACTTCTTTGGAGTTAAAGCGCAAAAATGACCAACTCAAACACGCCCTGAAAGAACTTAAACACACTCAAATTCAACTGATTCAAAGCGAAAAAATGTCGAGTTTAGGTCAGTTAGTGGCGGGAATTGCCCATGAGATTAATAATCCGGTTAATTTTGTTTATGGTAATTTGATTCACGCTACTAATTATACTCGGGATGTGCTGAATTTATTAGATATTTATCAAAAAGAATATACTAATCCTAGTGTGAAAATTCAGCAAGAGATTGAATCTGTTGATTTAGAATTTCTCAAGGAAGATTTTCCCAAAATTGTCGAATCAATGCAAGTCGGGGCTGACCGGATTCGGGATATTGTGCGTTCATTACGAACCTTTTCTCGCCATGATGAAGCCGAATTAAAACAAGTGAGCCTTCATGATGGATTAGAAAGTACCTTAATGATTCTGAAAAACAAACTGAAACCCCAGGGGAAATTAACCGGAATTGAAGTAATTAAGGAATATGGGAATATTCCCTTAATTGAATGCTATCCGGGGCCACTGAATCAGGTATTTATGAATCTGATTAGTAATGCCATTGATGCCCTCCATGATTCGATGATGCAGGATAAGTTTTCTCTGATATCCTGTGATAAGTCTAAGATTCAACCTCAAATTTTGATTAGAACTCTATCGATTAATAACCAACGAATTATTGTCGAAATTGCCGATAATGGTTTGGGGATTCCTAAAGAGATTCGGTCTAAGCTATTTGACCCATTTTTTACCACTAAACCCGTCGGCAAAGGCACAGGTTTAGGATTATCAATTAGCTATCAAATTATTGTTGAACACCATAAAGGTCGAATCTGGTGCGAGTCAGAAGTGGGAGAATACACTAAATTTTTGATCGAAATTCCGGTCAAACAAATCCTGGAGTCTAAGGTTCACAAAACCAGTGAACAGCTTTTGACCATTGACAGTTGACCCACAACTGAACTTTGCCTCATAATCCAAAACCACTCAAATTTCTGTATTAAGCAATACAGAAATTTGGTTAATAATCTATCAAAAATTGTTAGCACTTTAGCTAAAGATTCAACATTAGCCTGATGGACAATCTCTCTGAGATAACGTTGAACGTAAAACACAAAAAACTCTGATTAATCTTTAGCCGATTTTTCATACCTCAATAGATGTGTGCAATTGGTTTCTTCTACGAATATCGATTCATAAACCCAACATGATGTTTATCTCGAAAAAAACAGCCTATTCAGGAAACCGACAACACAGAAATGTGAGTCGTTTGACCGCTAAAATTAATACGGCAATTTCAAAATTACAGCATTCTCGATGGCTGTCTCCGACTTGGTTAGCCTGTATTCCCCTAACAGCGATTATTGTTGGAGTTTGGAGTCTTGCAGCCGTTGCTCAAACCGATGCTCCCCCCTTGACTGCTGAAATGGTTCAGGGCTATTTAAACATTGCCTGGGTTTTAATCGCCTCAATTCTGGTGATTTTTATGAATGCGGGTTTCTGTATGTTAGAAACGGGCTTCTGTCGCCAGAAAAATGCTGTTAACGTTTTGTCAAAAAACTTAATTGTATTTGCCTTAGCCACCCTAATTTTTTGGAGTTTTGGATTCTCCTTTATGTTTGGGGGAGAGAACCCTTGGATTGGCGGAGGCGGTTATTTCCTGACGGGACAGCCAGAAACCTACGGTTTATCGCCCTTTCCGGCGGGATTACCTGTTTCTCTCTATTTCTTGTTCCAAGTTGCCTTCGCTGGAACCGCAGCCACGATTGTGTCGGGAGCAGTTGCCGAACGCATTGAATTTATTGCCTTTTTACTCTTTAGTTTACTGTTGGTGGGGATTGCCTACCCAATTACAGGTCACTGGATTTGGGATGCTTCGGGCTGGTTAGCTCAAGCAGGATTCAAGGATTTTGCCGGGACAACTGCCGTTCACTCCGTTGGCGGTTGGGCAGCATTAATGGGTGCTGCTTTCCTAGGGCCCCGTTTGGGTCGATATGGAGCCGATGGACAATCTCGCGCGATTCCAGGTCACAACATGAGTATCGCCACCCTGGGATGTTTAATTCTGTGGGTATGCTGGTTTGGCTTTAACCCCGGTTCCACCTTAGCTGCTAATGAACTAGTTCCTTACATCGCTGTCACCACCAACTTAGCGGCTGCCGCCGGAGCCATCACTGCCACGGCCACCTCCTGGTTGAAGGATGGTAAACCCGATTTATCCATGATTATTAACGGGGTTTTAGCCGGTTTAGTGTCAATTACCGCCAGTTGTGATTCCGTTAGCTACCTCAGCGCTGTAATTATTGGGGCGATTGCTGGGGTGATAGTGGTCTATTCCGTGGGTTTCTTTGACAGCATCAAAATTGATGACCCCGTGGGTGCTACTTCTGTTCACTTGGTTTGTGGGATTTTTGGAACCTTAGCCGCGGGCATTTTCGGCGGTGCTAATTTGGGTATCCAAATCCTGGGTATTCTTGCCGTTGGCGGATTTACCGTCGCTCTGAGTACGATTTTCTGGTTAGCCCTAAAAGCCACTGTCGGCTTACGGGTGCATCCAGAACAAGAATTTGAAGGACTAGACATTGCCGAACACGGTATGGAAGCCTACGCCGGATTCCTCAAGGATGAAGTGGGCCCAGGATTAGGCAGTTCTGGTTCTAGCTTTCCCTCCGAAGGCAGTACCTTCAAAAGTCGTTACTAATATTTCAGGTATTAGTGGCGATTAGGGAGCATCCGGTGCTCCCCCGACTCCTTCCCTGGCTTCTCCTAGCTGGGGATTTTTTGTAGATTGGAAGAAACCAAGGTTAAATATTAAATGAACAGGTTAGGTTGAGTTAGTCTTGTTTAAGCAGCATTGGAATCCAGTGTTTATTCGCTCGAAAACAATTCCGTATTGGGCTTGGGTATCCTTAATCGGCAATGGATTACTCTTGTTTATCATTTTGGGATTGATGATGCACAGACAATCTATTTCCGATGCCACCGCTGTATCGGCCACGGATGGGGTTCAAACCTATCAGTTACCCCCTCCAGAATCGGCGTTGACAGGTGTTCCCCGTCATCGTTGGACTTATGAACAATGGGTGGAACAGTTGAGGCGCGAAGCTAATGCCGTTGCCAGCAACCCCCCAGAACGTTTAAGTATTTTAGCGGGAGATTCCTTAAGTTTGTGGTTTCCGACGGAACTTTTACCCCAGGAAAGAACTTGGTTAAATCAAGGTATTTCTGGGGAAACTTCCACGGGATTATTAAAGCGGGTTAAATTATTTGATATCACTCAACCGGAAACTATTTTTGTCATGATTGGCATTAATGATTTAATTCGGGGCATAGATGATAGTACATTATTAAATAATTATCGAGAAATTATTAGGGATTTACGTTGGGTACATCCCGATGCTCAAATTGTGGTGCAATCTATTCTTCCCCATAGTGACAAACATTCTAACTGGGAAGGACGGGAAAACCTGTTAAAAATTCCCAATCAACGCATTCGTCACTTAAATCAAGAGTTAAAATTTATTGCCCAGGAAGAAGGGGCTTATTTTTTTAATTTACATTCCCTATTTACCGATGCAGATGGCAATTTAAGACCGGAATTAAGCACCGATGGTTTACATCTAAATCAACAAGGTTATTTAGTTTGGAGTTCTGCCTTAAAAATTTATAGTCAAATTGCCCTAGAACAATCTTCTAACCCGTGAAATTATGAATCATCTAAAAATTATTATTATCGGTGCAGGAATTGGCGGCTTAACCACGGGTTTAGCCCTAAAACGCGCAGGATATACCGTAGAAATCTATGAAAAAACTAGCGAAATTCGTCCCGCCGGAGCAGGAATTTCTATTTGGTCAAATGGGGTTAAAGTTCTCAATAGTTTAGGTTTAGGGGATGAAATTGCTAAAATTGGCGGACAGATGGACAAGATAGAATATCGCAGTCATACCAATGAATTATACAATCAAATTAATCTCCATCCTATGACCCAAACCGTGGGACAGCGACCCTATCCCGTGTCTCGAACGGAATTACAATCCCTGCTTTTAAATGCTTTTAAGAATACTGAAACAGTTAAACTTAATGCTCAATGTATTGGAGTTGAACAGGATAGCCAGGGTGTTACCGCCTATTTTGCTAATGGATATCAAACCCGAGGCGACCTATTAATTGCCGCCGATGGAATTCATTCTCAATTGCGCGATTATGTGGTGGGTCATCTGGTAGAATTGCGTTATGCCGATTATGTTAATTGGAATGGTTTAATTGAAATTAATCCCGATTTAGGAGATAAAAATACTTGGGTTATTTATGTAGGAGAAAGTAAACGAGCCTCGATGATGCCCATAGGAAATAATCGATTTTATTATTTCTTTGGTTGTCCGATGGAAAGGGGAACAATTGTTGAACCCGAGCATCGTCAACGGGAGTTAAAATCAATTTTTGCCCAATGGCCGTCTCCCGTTCAATATTTAATTGAAAATCTCAAGCCCCAGGAATCTAACCGTTTAGATATTCATGATTTAGACCCCTTAAAAACAATCGTTAAAGGTCGAGTTGCATTGTTAGGAGATGCCGCCCATGCTTCCACCCCAACCCTCGGACAAGGCGGCTGTCAAGCCATGGAAGATGCAGAAATATTATCTCGATTTCTATTAACTACTAATTTAGGAGTAGAATATGCTTTAAAACGATATGAAGCCGAACGAAAAGAACGGACTTCAACCCTAGTTCTCAAAGCCCGAAAACGAGCCGATATAATTTATGGAAAAGACCCCCATTTAACCCAACAATGGTATCAACAACTCCAACAAGAAACCGAACAGGATGTTACCCAAGCTCTATCTAAAACCATCCTAGGCGGCCCCTTTCACTAAATGCCCATTACCCATTCGTAATTCGTAATTCGTAATTCGTAATTACCCATTACCTACTATCCTTTTAACCCTTAACTTTCTATGGTTGGTAAACTCACAACCCATGTATTAGAGACCGCCCAAGGTCGTCCAGTTGCCAATTTAAAAATTGAATTATGGGAAATTGACACCGAAACAGGAGAAAGAATCCTCCTCAAAACTGCTATTACAAATAAGGATGGTAGAACCGATATCCCCCTATTAACAGAAACCGAATTAAAGCAGGGAATTTATGAATTAGTCTTTGCCGTTGGGGACTATTTTAAAACCCAATATGAATCCCTAGATTATCCCTTATTTTTAGATAATATTCCCATTCGATTTGGCATTGCTAACCCCACCGTTGCCTATCACGTTCCCCTATTAGTTTCTCCCTGGTCTTATAGTACCTATCGAGGCAGTTAAACATCATGCAAACCTATTCCTTGTCCCAAATTAATCAAATGACTCAAGCGGAATTTATCGCGGCATTAAGCGAAATTTTTGAAGCGTCTCCTTGGGTAGCAGAACAAGCGGAATTAAAACGACCCTTTGAGACTATAGAAATATTATATCAAACAATGGTTGCCGTCGTTAAAAATAGTAATTCACAACAACAATTAGCCTTAATTCGCGCCCATCCCGACTTAGGAAGTAAAGCAAAAATGGCGGAATCTTCGGTAAAAGAACAAGCTGGAGTTGGGTTAGACCGTCTAACATCTGCTGAATATGAACACTTTCATCAACTCAACCAAACCTATAAAGATAAATTCGGGTTTCCTTTTATTATTGCCGTTAAAAATCAGACCAAAACCAGTATTTTAGCGGCGTTTGAACAACGGTTAAATCATTCAAAAGAGCAGGAAAAAATAACCGCCCTAGAAGAAATTTATAAAATCGCCCAATTTCGTCTTTATGAAAAAACAGTTTAAATACACAACAGCTTAGTCTATGAGTTTGCAGAGCAACCCAATTTGCTGCTCAAAGAGTTAGGTCATCGCCATTCCAGAAAGACAGGCGTGTTGGTGAGTGTCACTATTCACCGGGTGCTTCACTTCAATACTTAAAGATACGCTATAATCGCTTAATCAGACACAATTTTAGTTAAAAAGTATCATGATGATTGCTAATATTTTTTTGGTAGTTATTCTGATTACTTTAGACTTCCCAAAATAAACAATTAAAATCTCACCCAAAATATGAAAGGAATCCAATTTATTGTCGATGAAAATGGGGAAAAAACCGCCGTTGTGATTGATTTAAAAGAATGGGGAAATTTATGGCAACAATTCTCCGAAATTCTGTTGAAAAATTTTTCCAGTAAAGAAGATTGGTTACATCAACCCCAGATGGAAGAAAAACTAGATCAAGCCTTAGAATGGAATTGTAATCATCAACCTCAAATTTCGGATTTAGAAGATTTAGAAACACAATTAAATGATTATGAATAAAGTGTTACTAGACTTAAATAATCCTGTTTTTCAACAAGATTTATTTGCTTTACCAAAACCAGAATCCCTGGCTGTCTTAAAAACCTTAAAAAAGATTTCTCAATTAACTTGGCAACAATTGTATGAAGATCAGGGATTAAAATGGGAATTAATTTACTCAAAACAAGGAAAAATAGGAGAAAAATTATACAGTTTTAGAATTACCCAAAAATGCCGAGGTGTTGCAACTAGAGAGACAGATTATCTGAGAATATTATCCATACATTACGATCATGATTCAGCTTATCAATAGCAAAAACTCGAAGATTACCATTAAAATAGTAGAGTATGTAATGGAGAATTTAGAGATTAGTCAAAAACAATTTGCCTAAATTTTAGCGGCGTCTAATCAAATAGTTGATGAGATGATTCAAGGCAAACAACCAATTACAGTTGATTTACCTATTAGAAAATGAGATGGGTTGTTTCTTTTGATAAACCTATATACAATTTTGAACCTCCAATACCTTTGATCGATTTAAATACACAACAGCTTACCAACCTAAAAACCCCTCACTGATGACTAACTTAAAACTATTTCGCTCCTCATTTTTAGACTTTATTAATGACCCATTTTATGAATCCGAAGAAACCAGCGTTCGTTATTTTGCCGATGGATTATTGGTGGTAGAATCTGGAATTATTATAGACTTCGATGATTATAACATTTTAAAAGAAAAATATCAAGGGTTTACAATTACTCATTATCCTGATTTATTAATATTACCAGGATTTATTGATACCCATATTCATTTCCCCCAAACCGAAATGATAGCCTCCTATGGAGAACAACTCTTAGAATGGTTAAATCAATATACCTTTCCCACAGAACGTAAATTTAGCAGTAAAGAATATGCTCAACAAATCGCTGCATTTTTCCTAGATGAATTACTCAAAAATGGAACCACAACCGCCTTAGTTTTTGCCACGGTTTTTCCTCAGTCCGTTGATGCTTTCTTTGAAGAAGCCTATCGCCGAAATTTACGGATGATTTCGGGTAAAGTGATGATGGATAGTCATGCACCGGATTATTTAAAAGACACTCCCGAAACCTCCTATCAAGACAGCAAAAGATTAATCCAAACTTGGCATAAAAAAGGACGTTTACTCTATGCTATTACGCCTCGTTTTGCCATAACTTCTAGTCCTGAACAGTTAAAAATAGCGGGGAAATTATTAATAGAATTTCCCGATGTTTATTTACAAACCCATCTTTCAGAAAATCTCAAAGAAGTTGAATTAGTCGCCGAACTTTTCCCAGAATTTCCTAATTATTTAGGGGTTTATGACCAAGCGGGTTTAGTCGGAGAACGTTCAATTTTTGCCCATAGTATTCATTTAACAGAAGCTGAATTTCAACGGTTATCAGAGGCTAAATCAGCGATCGCATTTTGCCCCACTTCTAATTTATTCCTCGGAAGTGGACTGTTTAAACTCCATCAAGCCAAGTCTAAAACCCATCCTATTAAAGTCGGTTTAGGGACTGATATTGGAGCCGGAACCAGTTTTTCCCTCCTGCAAACCGCCAAGGTCGCCTACAAAGTTGCTCAACTACAAAATCAAATTCTCTCGCCTTTTCAATCCTTATTTTTAGCCACATTAGGAGGAGCAAAAACCTTACAATTAGAGGATAAAATCGGTAATTTTGACATCGGTAAAGAAGCGGATTTTATTGTTTTAGACTATAATTCTACACCCTTAATAAAATTCAGAAATCAACAAATTTCTGAAACACAAACCCGGTCAAAAATTGCCGAAACCGTCTTTAGTTTAATCATATTAGGCGATGACCGAGCCATTCAAGCCACCTATATTATGGGAGAGAGGGCATATTCAAAAGAATAGGATAAAATAAAATCAATAGACTGACAAATCCTAATATGAATCCTATCGCTATTGTTACGACTCCCGGTGATACCCTGAATGTGCGTTCTACTCCTAACGGTGAAATTGTTGATATTTTGAACGATGGAGCCCAGGTTGAAATTAGTGGAGATTCTGTTAATATTGAGAATGAAATTTGGACATCCATTGGGATAAATCGTTGGGTGTCTGCGAAATACTTAATGCTTATTGATGCCGAAATTTTAGCCATTCCCGGCGCTAAAATTATATCCACACAAACCGAGGAACAAATCGGAGGCGGTTTACAAGTTTACCAAACTAAGTTAATTGATCATAAAGGTATAATTATTAATACCGTGCGCTGTGTTTCGGGTCGTATTGGTCAACAAATTCCCTCGGATAAATCGGGTTCTCAAACCCCTTTACCCTTTGGGATTTATACCTTTGATTCTCCGGGTATCGTGGAAGATGCACCCGGAGAATTTGGCGGAGTTTGGTCAGCAATTACACCGACTTTTCCAACAGAAAGAGTCGGGTTAGGCGTACATTATGATCCCTCGGCTTTGTTATATGTTTCTGAAACGGGAACATCGGGATGTTTAGCCACGCCAACTATAGAAGAACGAGAGATAATGACAAGCTTTATTCTCGAATATCAACCCACCCATTTAATTGTCAAGAAACCACAAAGTTAAGATTGAAATTGTTTTAAACGGGCTAAATTTTTCTCGGATATCTGAATATCTAAGTTTTCGTTTTCTTGTTCAGATACAGAACGTTTAACTTGACCTAAATAGAGAGGTTGAGAGAGATTTTTATCGGGGTGAACCAGAGTTCTGACGCGAATTAAAAGCGGTGCTTGAAATTTCCCCCCCCGTCCAGAAGAATATAAATCCGAGGCGGCTTGACGTAAAGTGGCGTCTAATTCAGTTTTCGTAATATTAGGCGCAACCGCAATTACAATCTGTCTACTACCATCATCAAATACCCGACTATAGCGCGCCGCCCCAGGAACTTGAACATGATGAAATAAACCCAAACTTAGACCAAAAACTCCACCCGTTAAAACTCCTGTAAAGGCTGTAATTCCAACTAACCTAAACCGAATGCCCCATTTAAAAATAAATGAGAATATGGTAATGATAGCCAGAACTAAAGTAGCAATTCCGATCCATTTAGCAAAATTTAGCAATTCTGCGGTTGAGAATGAGAAGTCCATAACAGATAGGAAAGAAACAACATCTAAACTTATAGCTTAATCTTAAAAGGGTGACTTTGCATATTAATATTGACTATCATTAACCCTCAAATAACGTTAGGGGTTAGATCTCTAAACTTTCTTGAGGGTTTTACTTAGAATTAGACTTTCGGAGGAAGTGGGGGTTTTTGTGTAGGTGGAACACTCAAATTTTGAACAAATGGTAATAAATCCGAGGGAAGCACCACAATCGTTGTTGTATTATTTTCTACCCCAATTTCCGAGAGCATTTGTAACCGTCTTAACTCCAGGGCGGCGGGATTTGCCATAATTAATTGAGAGGCTTCTGCTAACTTAATTGAGGCTTCCTGTTCCGCTTCTGCTTTAATTAAACGGGAGCGTTTTTCTCGCACGGCTTCGGCTACTTTTGCCATAGCTCGTTGCATAGAGGTGGGAATTTCCACATCCTTCATTTCCACTGCTTCAATGACAATTCCCCAAGGTTCTGTCATCTCATCTACAAGTTCTTGAATTTTCTGATTAATTTTATCTCGATTTTGTAAAACATCATCCAAAATATTCTGACCAATCACATTTCGCAGGGTTGTTAAGGCGGCTTGATACACTGCTTTTTCATAACTTTCTACCTTAACAATTGCCTTAGTAGGATCAACTAAACGGTAATAAAGAACAGCATTCACTCGAATGGTTACACTATCAGATGTGATGGTTTCTTGCGGTTCAATATCAACGGTTTTGGTTCTAACATCCACTTGAACTTTTTGATCAATGGCGGGAATAATCCAATATAAACCCGGCCCTTTAATGGCTTGAATTCGTCCTAATCTAAAAATAACTCCCCGTTGATATTCCCGATCTAATTTAAACCCACTAATGGTTAAATAAGCCAGTACAATAAAGAAAGAGCCAAAGACATAATTCATGATTTTTTGATCTCCAATCCTAACTCCATTATAAATAGTGCTATAAGTTAAGCCTAATTTCTTAATATTATTTTATGATTAGGGGAGTTAATTTTTATGATATGATTTTCCATCGGTTTGATCATTTTTGGGGGAATCCCAAATTAAAAATTTTATGAATCCTTTGTCCTCAGAATCATCACCTGCTGTTTCCAACTCCGTTGATGCTTTATTAAGCCTGCGAGGAATTGCCTGTTTAGTCGTTGTATTATTCCATTGTAGTATTTCACGGGAATTAATTGTTTATCCCCCCTATGATTTTTCTTGGTTACTATTAGGAGATGGGATTGTTGCCGTCTGGATATTTTTTGCCCTTTCAGGATATTTAATGGGGAAAGCCTTTTATACCTATCGATATTTACCCACGGTATCGGGATATAAAGCGTTTTTTATGAATCGCGTTTTAAGGATTTGTCCTCTTTATTACTTTTCCGTATTAATTACGGCTATTTTTGTTTATCCTGAAATTTTAAAAGCGGAAAAATGGTTTGAATTATTCAGAATTCTAACTTTTACCTATACCTTTCCTTTGCCTTTATCGCCCAATCATCCAGATTTTAATTTTAATCCAGTGATTTGGTCATTATCAACGGAAGTTCAATTTTATCTGATTGTCCCGTTTTTATATACCGCGCTTCGACCGATTTTGGTTAATCGGACTAAAATTTTAATCACCGCCCTAGTCATTATTGGGATTACATCAATCTGTCGAGGTTTTTCCCTACTATTCTTTCCCCATCATACCTCTCTTATCCTCAGTTTAGATGTATTTCTATCCGGTTTTTTACTGAATGCTTGGTTTCAGTGTAAACCCCGGAAAAATACGCAACCTTCAATTTTCCTTCCCCTGAAGAAACAGTTTAAAAACTTCATCTCTTTAAAAGCTATGGCAATTTTTGTCATGGTCGGTTTATACCTACTTTCAGCCTATCATGGCTACCATCAAGAATTATGGAATCTCGCAACTCGTCCGGCTACATTAATGCAGAGAAGTCTATTTATTACGCCCTTTAGTTATTATGTTATGCCCGTAATCACTGGAATTTGTACAACATTTTTTATCTATGCTTTTGAACGTAATGGTCAGTATAATAATGGAGTTAAAAATAAAAAGCTATCCTTTGAAACCTGTCTGGAAAATCCAGCTAGGGTCTTGGAAATTATGGGGGTATTATCCTATGGAATTTATTTATGGCATTACCATATAATTCAAAATATAGCCCCTATTGTTCAAGTTACTGACCCCTTAACCACGTTTTTTCATAAACTTTCCGTGGTTTTGGTTTTATCTATTATTTTATCGGCTGTTACTTATTCTTTAGTGGAAGTTCCCTATGCAAAACGAAAAAAATATAATTCTTCAGTGGAAAGAGGAAATGAGTAATGGGTAATGGGTAATGGGGAATGGGTAATGGTTTATTATTGGTGATTTTTGATTATGTATGATAATGATGTTAACATTCAAGAAAGAACAGAAAATTTTGCGATTCGGGTAATAAAGGCTTATGGCGAATTGAGTAAAAGAAATTTTGATGATGCAGGAAAAGTATTAGCCAAACAATTTTTAAAAAGTGGTACAAGTATTGGTGCAAATTGTGCTGAAGCCAAATATGCTCAATCAACAAATGATTTTATTTCCAAATATTCCATTGCCCTAAAAGAAGCGTCAGAAACCCAATATTGGATTAAGATAATGATTAAATCTGATTTAGTTTCCCAACAAAGTTTTTCCAAAATGGAAGAAGAAATAATCACAATCATCAAAATACTAACATCCATAATCAACAAACTAAAATCCAACTAAACCCATTACCCATTATCCTAAACCCATTACCCATTACCTATTACCTATTACCTATTACCCATTTTTAAGGTAAACCATACCAACTTTGTAACGCTAATCGATGGACTTCTAACCAACTGACTTTATACTGTTTAGCGAGTTTGGCACAGTCTTCATATTCCGGTTGAACATTAGTGATTTTTTTCCCCGAAAAACCAACTTTCACTCGGACTGCACCATATTGGGTTTCAACTGTTTGAATATCCCGTTTCAAAATACTACGATTTTGTAGGGTATGACGAATGCCTAAAGTTGTGGTTTCTCGAAATAATATGGCTTCGCAGGTTTGATGATGTTCAGGGTGACAAATAACCGTTAATAATACTCCTAAACGGGATTTTTTCATAGTAATCGGTTGGCTAAAAACATCAATAGCCCCCGCTTGAAATAACAATTCAAAAGTATAAGCAATCACTTGAGGACTTAAATCATCAATCTGAGTTTGTAGTACAGAAATAGTTTCGGCAATCGTTTGAATTTCTGTATTAACTGTTGAAAAAATATCAGAATCCAGAGATTGATGTTGTTCGCCCACCCATAGTCTTAAAATATTAGGAATCGGTAAATCCCTAGAACCTGCACCTAATCCAATGGTTTGAATAGATAAAGCCGGGGGTTCCCCAAAACTTTGAGCCAAAGTTACCGCAATTGCCGCCCCGGTTGGTGTCACTAATTCCCGTTCAATCCCATTACTATAAACTGGAACTTTCCCCATTTGAAATAACTTTAAAACCGCCGGAGCCGGCACAGGTAATTGACCATGGGCTGCCCAAACTGTTCCTCCGCCCGTGGGTAATGTCGAACAATAAAATTGTTCAATATTTAACCAATCTAAACCCAAACAAGTCCCGACAATATCAACAATTGCATCCGTCGCCCCAACTTCATGAAAATGCACTTCTTCAACGGTCATACCATGAACATCCGCTTCCGCTTGGGCTAACTTGCGAAAAATAGCTAAACTCCAAATTTCCACCTGTTGAGGCAATTTAGCTTGTAGAATAATGGCTTCAATTTGTGATAAATGCCGGGTAGCACTAGAATGATGATCATGTTTATGATCATGATCATCAGAGTTTTGTTGAGTTAAATTAACAGAAACTTTTGTGGCTAACTGCCCTTGACGACGAACAGGTTCGGATTTTAACTCATATTCCGCGCCAATTCCCAGTAACTGCAACTTTTCTTTTAAATAATCCATAGGAACACCCGCGTGGACTAGGGCTCCCAGACACATATCGCCAGAAATTCCTGTCGGACATTGAAAATAAGCAATCTTAGCCATAATTTGTCGTTAGTCTGCTAGTCTTAAAATAAAATTTGTTTTCTAAAATACAACATATTACCATGGCAATTCTATACGAAATTCACCCCCAAAACCCCCAAGAACGCATCCTGGAAAAAATCAAAGACGACCTCAAAGATGGGGCGGTGATGCTGTATCCGACCGATACGGTCTATGCTATTGGTTGTGATTTAACCGTTAAGTCAGCCATTGAACGAGTCCGACGCATCAAACAACTATCCAATGATAAACCCCTAACTTTTCTGTGTTCTTCCCTATCCAATATTACCGATTATGCAATTGTAAGTGACTCCGCTTATCGTTTAATTAAAAGATTAGTCCCAGGAACATACACTTTCTTATTACCCGCGACTAAATTAGTTCCTAAATTAGTCATGTCTCCTAAACGTAAAACCACCGGTATTCGTGTCCCGAATCATCAAGGTTGTTTGTCCATTCTTAAAACTTTAGGCAATCCTATTATTTCAACTTCTGCCCATATTACCACAGAAGAAGAAGGTCAAGCCCCGATTGCTTTACCCATAGAACATCAAGTTGATAAAGCCAGATTGTATGATAGTTTAAGCAAGTTAGTCGATATTATTGTGGATGATACCTCAGACCCAGGATATCATGTTTCAACCATTATTGATTTAACAACTGATCAACCTGTAATTATTAGAAAAGGTCAAGGCTGGCAAGAAGTAGAAGAATGGTTTGAAGAATAACTATAGCTATAGTAATCCTATTTAAGCTTGTTGATGAACAGGGAACAGGGAACAGGGAACAGATCAAAAATCCTCTTTTTAAGGAGGATTTAGATGATTTTATTTTCTTATAAATTATAACGTTTTTCTAACCAAATTCTAATTTCCTGCTCTGTATCAAAGCGGGCTTTATAACCCGTAACTGGATCATAAATCTGCCAAATCATATTGCCGTCAGCGTCTTTTTTTTGCCAGATTTTAGGTTCAGTTGGTGAGGCGAAGGCATTCATAAATATTGCCGTAATACTTTTGAGACTGTGAATAATATTTTGCCCCAGACTTAACCCTTTATCCTGATAACTGGGCAATACAGGAAAAGATGTGTGCAGCGTTGCTAATGATGAACTTCTGGTCATTTTCATCCGATTCACCTCACTAAAAATCGATGGTGAGTTATCCCGAAATTAAACAAATACCGATGACAAACCGGGGTGTTTGGTTTCAGTACACCTCACCCGAAAAAACCTGATTTTGTCCGGTTCAATCCTTGCTTAATTCCCACTTGGGAAAACTAATCTTGTTCTATTCCTATTCTTGCGGTTTCTCTCTCACCCGTACAGATGCAGTTATACTAAATTGTAACCATAACAGTTTGATTGAACTGAACTGTTATGCTAGTTCTCACCCTCAACTGTTACCCCCCGACCAACCCCATGAAAGTTAGACCCCTGGAAACGGAAAATGGTACAAACCTCTATGAACAGGTAGCCCATAGAATAGAGGGCTTAATTAACGAAGGCACTTTGCAGGTGGGCGATCGCATTCCCTCCGTGCGAAAAATGCACCAACAGATGAACGTGAGTATTTCTACGGTCTTAGAAGCCTATCGTTTATTAGAAGATCGGGGACTAATTGCCGTGCGTCCCCAGTCCGGTTATTTTGTCCGTCCAGGCTTGCTATCCCATCGAGAGGAACCCAACCCCTCCGCCCCGCCCCACCGAGCCCTAAAGGTTGATACCTCTCTCGCTGTGCGGATTAATCGCACCCTGCGGGAACCGAATATCATTAAACTAGGCGCGGCGGTGGCCGATCCGTCCCTGCTTCCCCTGGCTACCCTAAACCGTTTGATCGGACAAACCTTGAGAAATGACCCGGAGCGCTGCCATTCCTATGATGTCCTACCCGGTTGTGAACCCCTGCGGCATGAAGTCGCCCGTCGGTTAATGGAAGCCGGATGTTCGATCACACCGGATCAGATTTTGATTACCAACGGCACTACCGAAGCCCTGTATTTATCCTTACGAGCGATCACCAAACCTGGAGATACTGTGGCTATTGAATCCCCCTCCTATTATGGATTATTAGAAGTCATAGCCTCACTGAATTTACGCGCCTTAGAATTACCGACCCATCCCCGGGAGGGACTCTGTTTAGACACCTTAGAAACAGCCCTAAAAAAAGGCTCAATTGCCGCTTGTGCCTTGGTTTCTAATTTTAGTAATCCTTTAGGCACTTGTATGAGTGATTTACATAAAAAACAATTAGTAACTGTCCTAGAAAAATATAATATTCCTTTAGTAGAAGATGATGTTTATGGGGATTTATGTTTTCAAGGAAATCGCCCCAAAGCTATTAAAGCCTTTGATCAAAAAGGATTAGTTTTATATTGTGCTTCCTGTAGTAAAACCCTATCCCCAGGATTACGGGTCGGTTGGTTAGTAGCGGGACAATATCAAACTCAAGTCGAACAATTAAAACTATTTACTAATATGGCTACGGCGACGGTAAATCAGTTAGCGATCGCGGCTTTTTTATCTAATGGTGGCTATGAAAGACATTTGCGCCAATTAAGGCGAGCTTATTATGAACAGGTGATGCGAATGACCCAGGCAATTTGTGATTATTTTCCCCCAGAAACTAAGGTTTCTCGCCCTTCTGGTGGTCATGTATTGTGGCTAGAATTGCCCGCTCATTTTGACGCTTTAGAATTATATGAACAAGCCTATCAACATCAAATTAGTATTGCTCCGGGTTCGATGTTTTCGGCATCGGTCGCCTATCAAAACTGTTTTCGCTTAAATTGTGGTTTACCTTGGTCAGATCAACTGGATCAAGCGATGAAAATTTTGGGGAATTTAATCAAAAACATTAATCATTAATCAGAATCGGGTGGTCAATAACTATTCCGAATTCGTAATTCGTAATTCGTAATTCGTAATTACCCATTCCCCATTTATTTAATGGTTTTTGGTGCAACCTGAACCTGGTCACGCCCTTGAAATTTTGCCTTGTACATGGCTTTATCTGCGGTACTAATTAACTCTTGTAAATAGTCTTGATCTCCAGGGATAGCACAAGCAACACCGGAACTATTAGTAACAAAAGAACTAATCGGCGATGAATCATGATGAATTTGCAGAGAACGGATTTGAATTTGGATTTCCTGGGCAATTTTTTCAGCACTTTCTATATCGACTCGAGGTAAAATAACAGCAAATTCCTCGCCACCATAACGAGCCACTAAATAGGTTTCAGTTTTCCTAACTCTTTTAACAGCAGTTTCAATAGCATTAGCAATTCTTTGTAAGCAATAATCCCCGGCTAAATGACCGTAGGTATCATTATAAAACTTGAAATAATCCACATCACATAAAATCATGGAAAGATAGTCGCCTTCACAGGATTGCCATTGTTCTTGTAAATAGGTATAAAACTGACGGCGGTTTGCCACTTGAGTCAGATCATCCAGGGAGGCTAAACGCTTGAGTTGTTGATTTTCAGCTTGTAATTTGATCAGTAATTCTTGTTGAACTTTAAGTTGTTTTTTGAGAGTATTAATAGTAGTATCTGGCAATGGTTTGTCCTCTAAATTACTCAAATTTATCAATGGATTTAAAGTATTCATGGTTGTTGCTAAAGACGGGAGGTTAGAATTGTTAATAGCAGAATAATGATTCATCCAGAGTAAAGGAACATTTTGAGTAAATTTTGCTTGTTTTAATTTTTGATGCGTTTCTTGAGGATTGGCTTTATTGGGATCACAGGGAATCAAAATCAGATCAGGATTACTATATTCAGCATGAAAAATAGCACTTTCTGGATCGGGAGAAATGACAAAATTTAAGTTAAGTTGATTTAATAGGTTAACAAATGCTGTAAAATTGAATGAGTTGGTTTCCTCAATGACAATAATAATATAGGGTTTTAAGAGACGGTGATTCATGATTGGTATGCAACCTGGGAAATTTAAGTTCAGCATTTTGACCTAATTAATGACATCGAACTGACTGAAGTATCTAATGTTTGGTTTCGACTAGCAGTGATAGAGCTTGGATAAACCTGTGATAGTTTAAAACCTTTAATGTGACGACCAGGTAAGATCAAATATGACTGATATCACAAATTATTAGTGACGTAGATCACAAACAAGCAAGGGGCGGGTGGCAAAAACCACAGTATCAAAGTCTCCCCGGTTAGGGGAATTGAGGGGTGGAGGCTAAATTTTTGATCACAAACTTGTGTGACCTCTCTCTCACCCCCTAGGTTGGGAGTCGGGTGTAGGATAGAAAAGGTTGATGTACTGAATCAAAGAAAATAGGTGTCTATGTCAATTTGGCCGAGTTTAGTTACAATTTGTGCCTTAGTGCTGTATTTGGTCGTAACGATTAATGTCGGACGAGCCCGAATCAAATACAAAATTATGCCCCCGGAAATGACCGGAGACGAGAATTTTGAGCGCGTGGTACGAGTCCAACAAAATACCCTAGAACAATTAGTTTTATTTCTTCCGGCTCTGTGGCTGTTTTCCCAATGGGTCAACCCGATTTGGGCTGGGGGTTTAGGGGGGGTTTGGATCATCGGACGAATTTTATTTGCTTGGGGATATTACCAAGCCGCCGAAAAACGAACTTTAGGATTTGCGATCGGTTCTTTAGTTAGTTTTACCCTATTGGGTGGTGCTATAGTTGGAGTGATTCTTTCGCTTAAGTCGTAAAATTACCCCTGGTTTCAACGTTCTGTAATGCTTGGTTTTAAATCCGATGGCAACAACACTTTTACCTTTAGAAAAAAACCTGAATCTGCATACCCTGGAAATTCAACTGTTGCAATCAGCTTTATCACAAGCTGAAACAGTGGGTGAACTCACGGCTTTGATTATTAATCATACCCATTTTGAGATTATGCAGGCCTTTGAACAACTTTCCTCTCCTGAGCAACAGCGAGTACAGGAACTTTGGGAAGTCGAAATTTCTGACCGTTGGAAATAACTATTAGATCCTAATGTCTAACTTCCACAGCCCCCCCCCAAAATCCCCACTTCAGGGTCAGGATCAGCCTGAATTTAACGAAATCGATCCTGTTATGGAAAGTGAGACTCTGCCCCCCACGAGATCGGATTTTCTGCGGTTTTTGGGCGTGATTAGTGCTGTAGGATTGTTAGTCGGACTGCTACTATTTGCCAATGGGTTGAGTGTAATTACGATTACCCTCATTACATTGGCACTGATGATTATGGCGCTCTGTTGGCGCTATCCCCGCCCAGGACTATGGGCTTTTTTAATTTATTTACCCTTTGCGGGGACAATTTCCTATTGGGTGGGTAACGATCATTTCCTTTTTCATTTAGCCAAAGATGGGCTATATATTCCGGCTTTAATCGGTTTGGTGATGGAATTAAGAAAAAAAAAGTTACCCCTGATTAATCCCCCCCAACTTAAAATTCCCCTATTAATTTTATTTATAATTGCGATCGTTACCTTAATTGCTGTTAATGGTGTCCTACAAAAACACGCCACCCCCGATAATCAACCCTTTGCCGTAGGACTCTTTGGCTTAAAAGTTTTAATGGGATATATTCCCCTGATCATCTGTGGTTATTATCTGATTCGCCATCGTCAAGATCTGGAATTTTTTACTCGGTTACAAGTGATTTTAATCTTAATTTGCTGCATCTTAGGATTAATTCAATTTGGATTAGTTGTCACCGGATACTGTCCTGATAATACGGGTTTACCCGAACATTTATTATTGAGGGCAAATATACAGCGAAAATGTTTCGTAGGAGGGGCTTTAGGATATTTACCCGCAGAAAATTTTATTCGTTTACCTGGAACCTTTGTGGCTCCTTGGCATTGGGCTTGGTTTTTAGTTTCCAGCACGTTTTTCTGTTTTGCTACGGCCTTTAGTGATCCTAAATTACGCTGGCGTTTAATGGGCTTATTTTCCCTGGCTTTAGTCATACTGAATGCCATTGTTTCCGGTCAAAGAACGGCCCTTTTAGCCTCTCCCTCGATTGTGATTTTACTGCTAGTTGCCACCAGTCACATTTCCCGAATTAAGCGGCTTGTAGTGATTGTTTTGGGGATGGTTATTTTTGTCGTGGGAACCTGGATTATCGCACCCCAAGTCATGACCGAACGAGTCGATAACTTTATTGGACGTTGGAATGCCGATCCTCCGGTGGTGTTTTTAACTAAGCAAACTAACTTTAGTTTGGAAGCCCATCGAGGCTTTTTAGGCAATGGTTTAGGGCAAGCCACAACTTCAGCCCGAGCCTTAGGAAAAACTCGATTAATTGAAGCCTACTATCCTAAATTGTTCTATGAAATTGGGCCATTTGGAGTAGCTGCTTTCCTGTTCTTAGTAACTAATATTACGGTTTTAGGGTTTAAATCCTATCATCAATTACAGGATCATAGTCTGTGGGGCTATGGAATTATTTTCTGGATTTTTATTGTTCTAATTAGCTATAATCCCTACTGGTATCCTCTGGATACCGATCCAGTGGCGGTATATTATTGGTTTTTAGCGGGTGTACTTTTCAAATTACCTGATATTCAAAAGCAAGAGCAGAAAAAAGATCTCCCAGAAGGAGCTATTCCTAGTTAATATTGTTTTTATCAACCCTTACACAAATGTTAATCTAAACGCACCTCAACGGGCTTGAGTCAAGTAGCAAAAAAATGTTATGATTATAAATTGTATTTGATACGAAGGATTATCAGAAAAAATGAGCTTTGGGATGTGGATTATTTCGAGGATCAAAGTAACCGAGTTTAAAACCTCGACAATAAATAGGATTGAGACTGTTCAGTTTTGTGAAATACCATAACTACTCGAGAAATTTCACCCCATAGCCACAAGAAAAATCAACAGGGGTCTTCATCCCAACCTGTAGTGATTGAGCTATGCCTTAAATCCATAACCTATCCAATCTGATTCCCAAATGAATGATTACAACCTTAATCCCACAAAAACTGAAGACATTCTCATCGTTGATGATACCCCAGATAACCTGCATTTATTGTCCCGAATGCTCACCCGTCAGGGATACAATGTTCGTAAAGCCTTGAGTGGGCCCATGGCTTTAATGGCGGCTCAAACCGTTGCTCCCGACTTAATTCTCCTAGATATTATGATGCCGGAGATGGATGGTTACGAGGTTTGCCAACACTTAAAAGCCGATGCTAAAACCGCAGAAATTCCGATTATTTTTTTGAGTGCTTTAGATGATGTTCTCGATAAAGTTAAAGGTTTTCAAGTCGGAGGCGTGGACTATATTACTAAACCTTTTCAGTTTGAAGAAGTCTTAATCCGAGTTCAAAATCAGTTAGCTTTACGAGCAGCAGAATTGGAAATCCGGGTCTTGAATGAGGAACTGGAAGTCCGGGTGAAACAACGCACTCAGGAACTAGAAGCAGCCAACACTAAACTATTAGCAATGGCACTGCATGATTCCTTGACGGGTTTACCCAATCGGGCTTTATTGATGACGGATTTACACCGATCTATTCATTTAGCTAAAGCTAATTCTAGTTATCAGTTTGCGGTGTTATTTTTAGATTGCGATCGCTTTAAAGTCGTGAATGATTCCTTGGGTCATTTAGTCGGGGATGAACTGTTAGTTTTAATTGCTCACCGTCTTGGCTGTTATGTTAAACCTCAAAATACATTAGCCCGTTTGGGGGGTGATGAATTTGCCATTTTATTAACAGAAATTCCTGATTTTCATTCGGTAATCACACTATCGGATCAGATTTTACAGTGTTTTTCTCAACCCTTTAACTTAGAACGACACGAGATTTTTATTAATGCGAGTATTGGCATTGTCGTCGGCAATTGTGACTATAACGAACCGGAACATTTACTCCGAGATGCAGATACGGCGATGTATCGAGCCAAAGCCCTAGGAAAAGGACAATATCATCTGTTTGATCCGGTGATGCACACCGCGGCTTTAGAGCGATTACAGTTAGAAACGGATTTACGTCGTGGGATTGAACAACAGGAATTAGTGGTTCATTATCAACCGATTGTCTGTTTAAATAGTGGCAAAATTTCCGGGTTTGAAGCCTTAGTTAGATGGCGCCATCCCCAACGAGGATTAGTACCACCAAATCTATTTATTCCCATTGCTGAAGAAACGGGTTTAATTACCGCCATTGGCTATTGGGTTTTATCAGAATCTTGTCATCAACTGCGGGCTTGGCAAAAACAAGATTTAATTGATCCCCATTTATTTGTGAGTGTTAATTTATCAGTAAAACAGTTTGCTCAACCCAATTTATTAGAACAAATTGATCAAGTTTTAGTAGATAGTCAACTCAATCCCGACTGTTTAAAACTAGAAATTACCGAAAGTGCAATTATGGACAATCATCAGGACGTTGCTACTATTCTCAAAGAACTGAGAAAACGCCGTATTCTCATCAGTATTGATGATTTTGGTACGGGATATTCTTCTTTGAGTTATCTGCATTCTTTTCCAGTGGATACCCTGAAAATTGATAAATCCTTTGTGCAAAGACTGAACCTAGAATCGGAAAATATTGGCTTAATTCCTGTGATTATTAGTTTAGCTAAAACCATGAATATGAATGTGGTTGCTGAGGGAATTGAACTACCCGAACAGTTACAAATACTCCGAGAATTAAATTGTGGATTAGGTCAGGGATATTTATTTGCCAAACCCCTACCTGGAGAAGAATTGATTAAGTTTTTGTCCTCAACTCCCCAGTGGTGAACTATGAATCAAGATAGCATTGGTTCTCATCATAATCTGCTGATTGTTGATGATGAACCGGATAATATTCGAGTTTTATCAGCCTTATTAAGTCAACAGGGATATTATGTTCGCAAATCCTTAAATGCCCAAATGGCACTAATAGCAATTGAGAGTATAAAACCGGATTTAATTTTATTAGATATTCGGATGCCGGGTGTGAATGGATATGAGTTATGTCGTCGGCTAAAATCCAATTTAGAAACCCATGATATTCCGATAATTTTTATTAGTGCACTGAATCAAGTTGAAGATATTATCCAAGCATTTTCTGCTGGAGGAATAGATTATATTACTAAACCGTTTAAAGTTGATGAAGTTTTAGCTCGGGTTAAAAATCAGTTAACTATTTGTGATTTAAAAAAGAAACTTATTGAACAAAATCAACAACTGTTACAACAAAATAGTCAATTAGAAGAAGAAGTCAGAATTCGTCAACAGGCAGAAGAAAGTTTACAAACAGTTAATCGTCAATTACAAAATTTAGCGTCCTATGATAGTTTAACCACCCTGGCTAATCGTCGTCATTTTGATGAATATTTTGCTGAAACCTGGAAACAAATGATGCAGGAACAAAAACCCCTTTGTCTGCTATTATGTGACTTAGATTGTTTTAAAAATTACAATGACAATTACGGACATCCCGCCGGAGATATTTGTCTAAAATTAGTCGCCCAAGCCCTAGATCGATCAGTCAGTCATAATCAGGATTTAGTGGCTCGTTATGGTGGGGAAGAATTCGCGGTTATTCTACCGAATACGGATTTAGAAGGGGCGCTTAAAGTGGCTCAAACTATCCATCAGGAAGTACAACGGCTAAAAATTGATCATAACTATTCCACGGTTAATTCTATTGTTACTGTCAGCATTGGGATTTCCTATCAAATTCCCCAACCAGATACATCCCCAGAACAGTTATTAAAAATTGCTGATCAAGCCCTTTATGAAGCCAAACAAAAAGGTCGAAATCAATATTGTGTTAGAGTTGAATTAAAAAATAAAGACTACCTTTAACTCCCAATTATCTCCATCTCTAATAATCTCAATTGTTTTAATAAATTCTCTAAAATAAAACCTGCGTTCGGTTTCTGATAAATCTAACCAAAACTGCGAAATACAAACCGCCTGTGCCGTTTCTTTTAAATTAACTGGAGGAAGTTCCGCTAACTTTCCTTGTAACTGAGAAATCTCTATCCGCAGTTTATAACGTCTTAACTCTGCTGTTTCTAAATCTAATATCCCAGAAGTTAATAAATCGGTAATTTGTAATAAAATCTCTTGTTTTTGATTAATTTCTTGAATAATACCATGTTTAACTATTTGTAAATCCGGTAAATTTAAACCTGAAACCGCTTGAGGTAAATCTTGACAAATGCGTTCAATTGTCAACTCTAATCCCCTTTGATAAGATAGGGCTTTACACTTAGGATTTTTCGGACAATTTATCGGACGTAAATATAAATATTCTCTGTCTTTCCGATAGGTCGTAACCCGGGAAACAGTCATTAAAGATTGACATTCTCCACAGATTACTAAACCCGCTAAAGAACGCGGTGCACTGGCTGTGCGAGGAGGAAGGCGTTGATTTCTCCGTAATAATCGATCCACCTGGGCGGCTTCATCCCGGGAAATAATTGGAATATGGGTATTAGAAATAATTTCCCCATTTTTATATTCTAAATCTCCTCGATAAACCGGATTAGTTAACCATCTTCTTCCGGTAGTTACTGATATTTTTTTCCCATAACGTTTTTCCAAATACCGCACCGCACCGCGCAAAGATCCATAAATTAAAAACCGATCAAAAAACTCTTTAACAATCGGTGAAACACTCCGATCTAAAATATAACGGTCTTTTCCCCGTCGATATCCATAGGGTGCTTTTCCAGGGGGAGGTAGGGCTTTAATTCTGTTTTTAGCGTGTCCCGTGAGAATCCGGCGACTACGTTGGCGAGTTTGAATTTCCAGAAATAATTGAATTAAATCATATCGATTAATTGCACCCACAGATGTGTTAAAATCGGACTCAATGGCAATAATATTAATTTGGAAAGATTCTAATTTTTGTAAGCGATCGCTCACTTCTAAAACCGAATTTCCTAACTCCTCTAACCGTCGAATTAATAAATAGTCCGGTGGTTCTAAATCACAATCTTTTAACAATTGTTCGAGTTCCTGTCTTTCTCCTAAATCTTGATAAACCCGATCCACTTCCCAACCCCAAATCATCCGATCAGGAGGCTGTTCAAACAGAGGATCAGTATAGCAATAGGCGATAATTTTCATGCTTCATTTAATTCTATAATATTCCCATCAGGATCTTTTGTAAATAACGCAGCCCGACCGGAAGCACTCATTTGAATCGAACAATTATGACTGACTAGCTGTTGTTTTGCAGCTTCCAAACTATCAACAGAAAAAGCTAAATGTCGATTTCTTCCCCATTTCTGATGATTAACTTGATCATTAATTAGAGTTTCCGCTTGAATTAAATGAATTTGAAACTCACCGATTTGATACCAAATCCCCGGAAAATTTAACGGACGTTCAACCTTTTCTAAGCCTAAAATTTCACCATAAAATTTTTCTGACTGTTCTAAATCAGAAACCAAAATTGCCGTATGAAGATATTGATTAATTTGCATAATATACAAAAACATAATAATATATAGCAATCCTATTTGAGTTGTGTTGAAAATTCCTGATCAAAAAGGAATACTTCGACTTCGCTCAGTAACAAGGGAATAGAGAATTAAGTTAGAGTTTAAATCCCAAAATTTTGACAAAATGGGTGAATAGATTTTAAAGGTGGGCCTTACCCACCCTGGTTTTAATTTTTAAACATTAAACTGGCATTAGTGGCGCTGACATACTCCAAGACTTTTTGCTGAAGATCACTTTCAATTTCTTGTTGACTCACCGGTTGAGGATAAAATGAAAGAATATCTGCAATTTCTTTCACATAGAAAGATAGCCGTTGAATATGCTTAGGTGTAATCTTAGTATCGGGATTTAATTCTAATACTTCTGGGGCAGTTTGTACAGGTTTAACGGCTAATTTATCTTCCTCTCTAACACAGGTTCCCCCATCACAATCAATGTGTAATTCACGTTGATAATGGTTAGGAATTGCCCAGCCCCTTTGTCCGGCGTGTTCATGACCTAAACGTTCATTTTCGATATATTCACTCGCGGATTCATAACGGTGTTCATGCCAATAGGGAATGGTAAAATAACCAAAGGATTTGCGGTATTCTTCCGAATCTACTAACTCCGAAACAAAAGCTCCCACACCTCGGCGAACTAAAATATCATCCCATTTTTGAATTTCTTCATTATTTCTCGGTGCCCGTCCTAAAAAATGTTTACAGGCATTTTCAATGAACTTCATATTCGAGCTATTCTCATAAAAATGCTCTAAATAAACGGAACGAACCGCCAGGCTTTTTAAAAAATGGCGAATTCCAATTTTTCCCTTGATAAAATCTTTCTCTAAATCCGTTAGTTGTTTTCTTTCAGACTCATAGAGTTGACGTTCTATCACTTGTTGATAAATCTGTTTTAAAACAAACTCTCGTTCCTCTGGGGAAGCGTCATGACGAGTTGTAACCGGTTGAGTTAGGGACATAAATTAAACTCCTATGTGCATCAGTATTCCAAGTTAATTTGGAGTGATCTACAATAAAATGAGCAGTAGCTTGAAATTAAATAACACCCTGATAGCGCAAACAAAAATTTGGATTAAACTCCACTTCTTTGAACATTAGCGAGGAGTTTAGGGGGCGTGTCTAAAACTTCTAAAATAATGTCCATATAGGGCTTTAATAATTGATTACACACACTGGGTAATTGTTCTTGTAAGCTTTCTTTAAGATAAGTATAGGCTTGCAGACATTGGGTGTTTTTTTCATGGGCAGCCAAAATATTAGCTAACCACAACATTAAAGATTCCTTAAAAAAGTGAGGGTCATCGCGTAACAAAGCCACGGACATCAAACACATCGTCATCGACATATCATACACACAGCGTTTTGAATGCTTTTGCATAATTTCGGGATGGGACAGCATGAATTTCTTCAAAGTTTGTTTGATTAAACCGGCGGATTTTACCCGCAGGACTTCATAGGTTTTGGTGCGAGCATTCAAGGTCTGAACATACTGATGCAGGGGCTTGAGTTCTGCATTGGTCAAATATCGCCCGTCACATTGGAGAATTAAGTCATCCCAGGTTGAATTAATGGTCGGCATTTTACTTTCCTCTGTATAGCCAGAATCCTATCTTCTAATTTGATACAAAATTAAATACAAGTCAAGAAAAAGAAGTAATTTTTAATATAAACTAAATAATTATTTTATTCTTACAACAGTAATTCTGCCAACAATATTTCTGGACAGATGATCCTGCGTTCACTTTTGTCAAGTGCCAAAAAACGATCCTTTGATCAGCTTATCCTCGCCCCACCCAGGGGGGAAATCACGCTATGGTAGAAATTATAGTTGAAACACGAGAGTTGCAGGGCTTGATCCGATGATCACATCATCGCCAGATTCCAGAATACACCAAGACTCAGACTCAAACTGTGATCCGGTTCTCAGGCTCCCTTAACTGATTAATAGTCAATCTTTAATTAAATACAATGAGTGTAAAAGACAAACCTAAATTTCCCCGTAATCTTCCCATCGGAAGTATTTTATTTTGGTTAGGAATTATCTTTTTAATTGCCAACCTAACTTTACCCGGATTATTCGGGCCACAAATTCCTCAAGTTCCCTATAGTTTATTCATTGAACAAGTCGAAGATGGGCAGGTTTCCCAAGTCTATCTCAGCCAGGATCAAATCCGCTATTTAGTCAAAGGAGAACAGGAAGAAGCCGGACAAATCCTATCAACTACCCCAATTTTTGATATGGATTTACCCAAACGTTTAGAAGCCAAGGGAGTTGAATTTGCCGCCGCTCCTCCCCCTCGGAATACTTGGTTTTCTAGTTTACTCGGTTGGGTAATTCCCCCCTTAATTTTTGTCGGAATTTGGGTCGCCGTCGGACAATTTATGCAAAGTCGCGCCGGCGGTTTGGGTGGGCCACAAGGAGCTCTTTCTATTAGTAAGAGTAAAGCCAAGGTTTATGTCGAAAATGAAGCCACTAAAGTCACGTTTCAAGATGTAGCCGGGGTAGAAGAAGCCAAAACCGAATTAGAAGAAGTGGTGGAATTCTTAAAGACTCCCCAACGATTTTTACAAATAGGAGCCCGAATTCCTAAAGGGGTGTTATTAGTCGGCCCTCCAGGAACAGGAAAAACCCTATTAGCTAAAGCCGTAGCCGGAGAAGCCGGAGTCCCATTCTTTAGCATTTCTGGTTCTGAATTCGTGGAATTGTTCGTCGGTGCCGGGGCGGCGCGGGTGCGAGATTTATTTGAACAAGCCAAAAAGAAAGCCCCTTGTATTATCTTTATTGACGAATTAGATGCCATTGGAAAATCCCGTTCTAGTGGTGGAATGTATGGGGGAAATGATGAACGAGAACAAACCCTAAACCAGTTATTAACCGAGATGGATGGGTTTGCCGCCGGACAAGCCACGGTGATTGTTTTAGCTGCTACCAACCGCCCGGAAACTTTAGACCCGGCCTTATTGCGTCCCGGTCGATTTGATCGCCAAGTTTTAGTTGATCGCCCTGATTTATCCGGCCGTTTAATGATCCTAGAAATCTATGCTAAAAAAGTTAAGATAGGGCCCGATGTAGAGTTAAAAGCGATCGCTACTCGTACCCCTGGTTTTGCTGGCGCAGATTTAGCTAATATAGTTAATGAAGCTGCCTTATTAGCTGCTAGAAATAAACGGGAAACTGTGAGTCAAGCCGACTTTGCCGAAGCCATTGAACGGGTGATTGCTGGGTTAGAAAAAAAATCCCGTGTTCTTAACGAAAAAGAGAAGAAAATTGTCGCCTATCATGAAGTCGGTCATGCCATTGTGGGATCGGTAGTTTCCGGTCAAAATAAAGTTGCTAAAATCTCGATTGTGCCACGGGGAATGGCAGCTTTAGGATATACTTTACAACTGCCTACTGAAGACCGTTTCTTACTCAGTGAAGAAGAAATTAAAGCCGAAATTGCCACCTTATTAGGGGGACGTTCGGCGGAAGAAGTGGTGTTTGGAAGTATTACCACCGGGGCAACAAACGACCTGCAACGGGCAACGGATTTAGCTGAACGCATGGTCACCAGTTATGGGATGAGTAAAGTATTGGGGCCCTTGGCCTATGAAAAGGGTCAACAAAATAACTTCCTGGGTGATAATATGATGATGAATCCTCGCCGTTATGTCAGTGATGAAACTGCAAAAGCCATTGATGATGAGGTGAAACAATTAGTTGAAGATGCCCATGAAATTGCCCTAGATATTCTCAACCAAAATAAGGATTTAATGGAGCAAATTGCCCAAAAAATCTTAGAAACAGAAGTGATTGAAGGAGAAAATCTGCAACACTTGTTAAATCAAGTTAAATATCAGGCTAATGTTGCCACGGCGATCGCATAATTAATCTATCCCCCCCTCGTTCCCTGGTTCCACCAGGGAATGACAATCAGAGGCTCTGCCTCCCTCTGACCATGCTATTCTATCTGGAGAATGAATGGTGGCAGGGTGGCTCTGGGAGAATTTTTAATGGTGGCAGAGCCACCTTTAGGGCATTTCTAGGTAGAACCTAGAAACGAGGTTACGAGGTTAACGAGGTTAATGAGAGTAAATCGAAACCAAATTTTATGAGTATTAAAAAAAGACCTAAATTACCCAGTTCTCAAAAAATTGCCCAATTTTTATTAATTGCAGCCGGGGTAATCTTAATTGGAAATTGGTTATTACCTCAACTGACTCGCCCTCGTTTTCCTAAAGTTCCTTATAGTTTTTTTATTCAACAAGTAGAATCGGGTAAAGTCGCTGAAGTTTTAGTTAGAGAAAATGAAATTCTGTTCAAAATTAAATCGGAAAATCAACAACCGGAAACAATTTTATCCACAACCCCAATTTTTGATTTAGAACTTCCCAAACGCTTAGAAGCTAAAGGCGTTGCATTTGGAGCCTCTCCTCCTCCTCAACAAAATTGGGTGAATGTGATCTTAAATTGGGTGATTCCGCCTTTAATTTTAGTAATCGCGTTTCAATATTTCATGAAACGAGATCCCCAAGGGGCATTATCCATTAATAAAAGTAAAGCCAAGGTTTTTGTTAAAGGTGAAACCGATAATATTACCTTTGCCGATGTGGCGGGAGTTGATGAAGCTAAAACCGAATTAGCCGAAATTGTTGATTTCCTGAAAAGTCCCCAAAGATTTACCGAAATTGGGGCAAAAATTCCTAAAGGCGTGTTATTAGTTGGCCCCCCAGGAACCGGAAAAACCCTATTAGGAAAAGCCGTAGCTGGAGAAGCGGGAGTTCCCTTTTTTAGTATATCAGGTTCAGAATTTATAGAATTATTTGTCGGAACCGGGGCCGCCCGGGTGCGCGATTTATTTGAACAGGCGAAAAAGAAAGCCCCCTGTATTATTTTTATTGATGAATTAGATGCTATTGGTAAGTCCAGAAGTAGTGGAAGTTTCCAAAGTGGCAGTAACGACGAGCGAGAACAAACCCTGAATCAATTATTAACTGAAATGGATGGGTTTGGGGTCGGAGATGCCACGGTAATTGTCTTAGCTGCCACCAACCGCCCCGAATCTTTAGACGCGGCATTATTACGCCCAGGACGCTTTGATAGACAGGTCTTAGTCGATAGACCAGATTTAGCTGGACGCAAAGCCGTATTAGAAATTTATGCTAAAAAAGTTAAATTAGAAGATAATGTTGATTTACACACCGTTGCGACCAGAACTCCGGGTTTTGGCGGCGCAGAATTAGCTAATTTAGTTAATGAAGCTGCCCTATTAGCCGCTAGAAATCAACGAAAATCCGTCAGACAAGAGGATTTTTATGAAGCCATTGAAAGGGTCGTTGCCGGGTTAGAAAAACGCAGTCGCGTGTTAAATGAAAAAGAGAAAAAAATTGTCGCCTATCATGAAGTGGGTCATGCCATTGTGGGGGCATTAATGCCCGGCGGCGGAAAGGTGACTAAAATTTCCATTGTGCCACGGGGAATGTCAGCTTTAGGATATACCCTGAGAATGCCAACCGAAGACCGTTTTTTAATGGATGAAATCGAATTTCGCGAACAAATTGCCATGCTATTAGGGGGACGGTCAGCCGAAGAATTAGTCTTTGGAAATGTGACTAATGGTGCTTCAGATGACCTGCAACGGGCAACAGAATTAGCTGAAAGAATGGTACTAAATTATGGCATGAGTAAAGCCTTGGGGCCCTTAGCCTATGAAAGACCTAAACAGAATAATTTTTTGGGCAATTCGGAGGCTAATATTCGCCGTCCCATGAGTGAAAAAACCGCAGAAGCCATTGATGATGAGGTCAAGGATATTGTTAATAATGCTCATCAAAAAGCCTTAGCAATTTTGAATTATAACCGAGACCTATTAACGGAAATTTCTCAAAAAGTATTAGAAACAGAAGTCATAGAAGGGGATGAATTACAACAATTGTTAGAGCAGGTTAAACCTGTATCTCGATAATTGATATGGGATATATAGCAGTCGTCAGGGCACTTAGGACATAGACTGATCCTAAAACCGTGGGCAAAGAACTCTTTTCCTGTCTGTTCCCTGTTCCCTATTCCCTGCTATAACATTAATTTTTCTGTTCCTAATTCTGTTCCCTGTGGTTATACTTATTGAGATTTACTGTATTTTTAAATCAACCTGTTTCCCAATCATGCTCAAGAACTTTGTTCCGTAGTGCTGAATTTCTAAAAAATTTGCCTGTTGAGGAATGGATTTGTAGATTAAAAAATTTTTCATAATTCCTAAAGTAGCCGCACTTTCTAAGGGGCCAACAAAATCGGTATCCCGATCCAGAAAATTCCGTTGACTGCTCCAATAATTCATTTGATTGGCATTTAAAAAATAGCACCCGGAATGGGGGTTTAAGGTGCGACGAAATACCATTGGTACTCCCATAATCTTACTCTTAAGTTCCGAGCGATTGCTAATATTTTGATACTGGGCTGTTGCTTTAGGTGCTAAATCCCCATCAATATAAACTTTATAAGAAAGGCCATCGGTAGAAAGTTCATAACGATTCGGTTGTAATAAACAGCGATCGCCCGCTTCCTTGGTAAACCAATATAATTTCACAAAAAACCAAGGATCATGAATAATTAAATCATCTTCTAAAAAACAATAATAATCATACTTACCTAAACCATCTCGCAATACGGCTTGACACTCAAACCCTAACAACATGGGTTCAACTTGTGTGGGATAATGTTGATAAAAATGAGTGGGGATAGGAAGGTTTTCTAATAAATGATAATTTTGAGTTGTACAAATTACAATATCAAGATCGTTAGCCAGAGGATTGTTAACGGGAACAGCTAATCGTTGATTAATATTAATAATAGTTTGGGATTTACTAAAAAGTTGATGTAAAGCTGCCAGACTTTGACTTAATGCAGCCAAACGAGGCTGAGGATCTCGGCGTTGAGAATCATATAGACTATTTTTTTCTGGTTTAAAGCAATGAGCAATTGTAATTAAGATTCGCATTCTTGATCTTCGCCTACTTTAATATGCCACAATCAGGATTAGGCTCGTTTTGTTTAAAGAATAAGTTCCTACTGTCCCTTTAGCCAGAGACAGTAGGAGATGAACAGAACGAATGTGAAATTAGCTCAGTGCATTTGAGTATCAGAGTGTGTGTATCCAGTTGGCGCTAGATATACACGCTCATTTTTTAGATAGACGTCAGAAAATCAGACGCATCAAACGCACCTGGGTTGACGCCAGCCACAAAGGCAATTTGTTCAGATAGATTAGGAGTAACTCCTTCAGTCACAACGTAAATGCGAGTTCCTGTCACATTAATTCCCGCACTATTAGTAATGGTGGTGGTCTGGAACCCTAGCTGCTCAAATTGAAGAACCTCAAGCACGAAGAAATCAGTTCCATTCTGGAAATCAGTGATCCAGTCGCCAACAGGAGGAGCGATAATGGGCTCACCTGGAGTAATGGGTTCGGGTACAAATTCGGTGTAAAGCAGTTGGAAGTAATCGCTGCCAGCCCCGCCTGTCAAGGTATCGCGGACAGTTTGGGTTTCTGCATCTTCGCCACCAAAGATAAAATCCATGTCAGCACCACCAATAACCCGATCAACCCCTGCACCACCATCGAGGAAGTCATCGCCAGTGCCACCATTGATGGTATCGTTGCCTGCGAGAGTGACATCGACACCGAGATCGCCATAGATGGTATCGTTGCCATCCAGTCCCAAGAGGTTGTCAGCGCCCTCACCACCATCAATATAGTCACCTTCAACACCACCTGTGATGTTTTCTAAGCCAGCACCACCTAGGAGAGTGCTAGACCCAGCACCGCCATCGAGGATATCATTACCATCCCCACCATCCAGGATATCCAAACCGTCACCGCCAAACAGGTAGTCATTCCCTACATAGCCATAGAGTTTGTCATCGCCCTCGCCACCGTCGAGGGTATCGTTACCGCCGAAAATGGTGTCGTTAGCTTCGCCGAAAATGGTATCATTGCCCTCTGCACCCACGAGGGAGTCAGCACCACCGGCAGCGAAACCAAGGTCATCGTCCCCATACAAAACGTCATTATAGAAACTACCAATAACCTTGTCATTCCCAGCGCCACCCAGTGCGGTATCGTCCAAACCGCCATATACCCAGTCGGCACCCCCACCGCCATCCAGGACATCTTTGCCGTCGTTGATATCAGTAGCGTTTGTCCCGCCAAAGAGGGTGTCATTGCCGGCTTCACCAGAGAGTACGTCTTCCCCGGCCTCCCCAAAAAGTCTGTCAGCGCCATCGCCCCCAGAAAGGGTGTCTTTATCGTTCCCGCCTCGGAGTAAGTCATTACCGCCCAAACCGGATAGTTCGTCGTCACCCCCATAGCCGCGCAGTGTGTCCGCATTATTTGTACCTGTGAGGGTATCCTTGTCTTCTGTTCCGTTTCTGATTGCCATGATTGACTCCTTTTTTTTATTCGTTAATTAAAATTGCTGTTGGTTAAGCTCAAGATGATTAATGGAATAAACATCCGGCGATGGGTTGGTTCTTTTTGTTAATCTCCTGATCCTTTCCCCTCCCCCACATTTAGGAGGGTGTCCAAGACATGGATAGGAGCAATAAAAAGTTAGCCATGGAAGTAGACTCCCTGTATTTTTATCGAGGTGATCGATGGGAATTCCTTTTTCAGAATCAAATTATTTCGCCTAATTCGATTTAGGAGAACATAAAGGTCGTGTCGGGTGAATTAATAATGTTGCTGCTGACGTCGGCTTGGGTAAAGGTGGTATTTCCTAACACCACTAAAATTTGACCAGTTCCAAACCCGGTGTTGCCCGAAATGCCATCTCCGACTCGGAATTGAGTATTGCCATTCACAACACGCACATCAATATCTTCAATATCAGTAAAGGAAAGGAAATCTTTTCCAGTTCCGCTTCCAGTGATAAATCCGGTAATATTATCTCGACCATCGCCACTGCGGTAGATGATGGTATCGCTACCGGCACCCCCAGTAATGGAGTCATTTCCCGTCCCGCCTAGTAATGTGTCATTACCGCCACTGCCATTCAGGATGTCATCGCCTGCACCCCCGTCCATATAATCATTTCCTCCCAGTCCGGTGAGGTTATCATTGCCTTCCAAACCGAAGATATTATCTTTCTCACCTGTCCCGGTTATCGAATCAGCAAGGGAAGTTCCTAAGCTCAGACCAATGGCATCCACAGCGATCGCACCACTGAGATCCGCGCCGACCCAAGTAGCTCCTGTGAAGTCAACTTTGGACAGGTCAGCATTATTGAGTTTGGCGTTGGTGAAATTTGCTCCGAGGGCAATTCCATCAACTAATGTGACCCCTGTTAAGTCAGCCCCGGTAAAGTTAGCATTCTCAAAGTTGCCTTTAGAAAAGCCAGCATTTTTTAAATTAGCATTCGTAAAATTAGCCCCAATGGCAACTCCGTTAATAAATAACCCTTCTGCATCGGCTTGGGTGAAGTTAGCCTCACTCAAATCGGTATCAATAAATCTCGCACCTGTTAGGGTTGTCAGTGTGTTACCCGAAGGGCTAAAATCACTCCCGGTTAAAATGGCATCATCGATCATGAAGTTGGTTAAATCTGCACCCCGAAACTTGATATTTGCCATTTGTCCGGGTTCGAGTGGGGCGTCACTGACGTTAACATCACTGAAATTAGCCCGGTCAAAGATAGTATTTTGCCAGGTTATATCGGTAAAGTTGGTTAGCCGAAAATCAGCACCTGTGGCGTTCACATTGATCAATAGGGTCGCTTCTAAGCTTGCCCCTTGCAAATTAGCATTGACTAAGGTGGCATTGGTTAAGTCAGATGCTTTTAAATTAGCGTCGGATAAATCAGCCCCGGTAAAGTTGGCTGCTGTCAAGTTAGGTCGCTCGGATTGTTCGCCACTGATATTCGCTTTGTGCAGATTAGCATTGGTCAGGTTGGCGTTGGATAAATTGATCAATTTTGTGTTGATCAACGACATATTGGCTTGTCTAAGATCCGCACCACTAAGATTTACATTTTCTAATGTTGCTAGGGATAAATTGACGGCACTAAAGTTAGCATTAGGGGCAAAGATTGCTTGACTGGCGTTAACACCAATCCAAGAAGATTCGGAAAAATTAGTTCCTCGGAGTTGGGTGCGAGTTCCTGAACTATTAGGGTCGAATCGGACATTTTCCAGTCGAGCTTTGAAAAAAGTGGAACCGTTGAGATTTTGACCTCGGAAGTTGTTTCCGACTAAGTTTTGTTCTGCAAAGTTTAAGGCGGTCATAGATGCAAGTCTCCAAGAAAGTTTAAGGAATTGAGAAATATTTGAAACTCAGCTTTAACGTTTTCGGTTAAAGAATGAGTGGGGTTAAGTTTTTAGGACAAGTAATCGCTATTGAGTAACGTTGCTTGTTCAAAGTTAGTGACTCTTAAAGCTGTTTCAACACATTAGACATTATTAAGTTAAGCCTTGAAAAATGTTGATCCATTGAGGCTTAGATCACTATAGTCATTGGCTGTAAGTCATTGCTCTCTCAATTTGAATGTAAGCATTTTGAAGGATTCTCCTTTAAAATTTTTGCAAAAAAAATGGGTGCATAAAATTGGCATAAAGCAAAAATTTGCGTGCACCAACAAACAAAATGGTATTAATTAAAACCAGTAATTATCACTCAGTAGAGATTGTCTTCTGAGCTAACTTAAAATTATAAGAAAATTCTCATGTTGTCAAACTTGCCATCAAACTATCCGGATGATTTTACAGAACTTTTACAAAAATGCTGGGTTAAGGTTTAATTAAGACCCTTAATTTATCCGTACAAGTATACAGCCACAGAATTTTATATCAAACCGATATAAAATATATATCAAACCGATATAAAATATATCAAACTGATACAAAATTTTGAATAACTCATAATCATAAATCACTCGGAAACTAAAGCACAGCAAGGAGCAAATCTTAAAACCTCGGCGCGGATTCCTATATATCCCTCTTTTGTCACTCTCCGAATTAAGCTAGTAGTAAATCAACTAATTTATCCAGAAGAATAAAAGGGTTTAAATTCATTCATTATACCAATGAGTTGATTGAATCCCAGCAACAAATCGGAGTTAGGAAAAATATCTAACCAGGGATAAATCAATCCCAATAGTAACAGAGGTTGGACAATTAAGCGCAGATTATTTAGAGCATTCTTCCATCCACTTTTCTGATTCCATTGTTGATGATTGGAAAACTTAACAGAATTGCTTTCCTGTAAGTAGGTGGTCATAAATAGAGTTAAAATCAGAAATGAATAAATATCAGAGGAATAGTCATGCCACTCAGGTTAAGAATTCAACTAACAGAAGAAGAAAAACAAGAGCTACTAACTCTGTATCAGCAAGAGAAAGTTCCGAAAAGAACAAGGCAGAGAATAGATATATTAATGTTTAGTGATGGAGCGCACTAAGCGCAGAAAGAATTAGAAAAATCTTAAAAAAAAAAGACTGGCGCTGGAAAAGAACAAAAGCCAGTTTAAAGAAAAAACAGAATCCCGAAAAAACAGCGAGCAAGAAAAGAGATTTGGAGACGTTAAAGCGTTATGAAGAAGAGGGTTTGGTCAGATTAAAATATTTAGATGAGGCAGGTTTTTGTTTATGGAGTCCTGTGAGTTACACCTATGTAAAAAAGGGGAAGCAGAAACAAATAAACCAGACGAAAAAGCGAGGAAAAAGATTGAATGTAATTGGAGTATTAGAAAAAGGAAAAAGTTTTGAGTACGGTTTAAGTTTGTCAGGAATTACAAGTGAGAATTACATAAAATTTATAGATTGGCAAGCGGAAAAAGCTGAAAAGCATTTTCAAAATACTCGACAAATTACCGTACTGATTCAAGACAACTATAGCGTCCATAAAAGTCAAAAAATACAAGAAAAAGAAAGGGAGTGGCAAGACAAAAAATTAGAATTTTTTTTCCTGTCTGCTTATAGCCCTGAATTAAATGAAATCGAACCAGAATGGCATCAATTAAAAACTCATGAACTGGCGGGAAGAATGTTTGAAGATGAATATGATTTGAGCCAAGCTGTGATTCAAGCCATTGAAGATAGAAACGAAAGAAATGATTGTACCTGCGATCGCTTGCGATTTAATTCCCTGAGTAACTCTCAAGAATTATCCTAAACAATTTTTTCTATTGTTGACTTTATTTATGACCACCTACTTATATAAAAAAACTTTCAGTTTTTACCTATCTATCTTGTTTATATTAAAAAATACAACTCAAGTGAATAATGAGATAATTCTAATAACTAAAATCAAAATTAAATATATATATTTCAGAAATTCAGATTGGATTTTGTTAGCTTTTTGTTTTCTCTGTATAGGTTTCACTCTTAAGATAAATCTTAAATATAAATTCTGCCAGAGCGAATTTTTTGATATAGTAATCCTATTTGAGTTGTGTTCAAAATTCTTGAGCAAAACGGAACAAGGAACGCCGGATCTGGGGCAATACTTCTGGTTGTTTCTATCAGTATTAAAATGTTATAACCTCCGTCTCGAAGGCGCGGATTGCTATATGTCGCTGACAGAAGTGTTTATTTTTTATAAAGGCTGATACTAGGAATTGGGAAACCACTGCTGTAACCACTGTTCCACTAATTATGATAAATTCTGCCGTGATTGTATTTTCAGCAATTTCATCTTGACTTTCCGATGGATGTATTTATTTTGGAGCCATAATCAATAAATCTAATAGACTTTTACAACAATATTATTGTTTAAATCCCTAAATTAAAAACGGCTGATAAAATTGCTAACTCTTTACCCAAATCACCAAAACAATACGCTACAATCAGGGATTTAGCACCATTGACTAGACTTGCCATGCCTCAAACCGCCTCAACCCAGAATCTAATATCGACTTCGGTTGTGAGTTTAAATATTGCCCCAGCCCAAGTTTTACGCGGCAATAACGCCTTAACACAAGCAGGAGAGGCGATCGCAGGTTTTGGTCAACGTCCCTTAATCATTGGGGGCGATCGCTCCTTACCCCTCACCCTCCAAGCTCTACAACCAATTTTAGAACGTCATCAACTCCAATATTCTCAAGTGTCCTATGGGGTTGACTGTAGCGAAACTAGCTTAACCACCCTACGTCAAGCCGTCACCAACCATAAAGCAGATTTTATTATTGGGACGGGGGGCGGAAAAGCCCTGGATGCGGCTAAACTTATCGCCCATCAATGCCATCTCCCCATCGTTACCATTCCCACTTCTGGGGCGACCTGCGCCGCTTGGACAGCCCTTTCTAACGTTTATTCCGAGGATGGGGCGTTTTTATATGATGTCAGTTTAGCCCGTTGTCCCGATTTATTGATTTTGGACTATAACTTAATTCAAACCGCCCCCCAACGGATGTTAGTAGCGGGTATTGGAGATGCGATCGCGAAATGGTATGAAGCCTCGGTCAGTAGTGGGAATTCCGAGCAAACCTTCATGATCGCTGCGGTACAACAGGCGCGAGTTCTGCGAGATATATTATTACAAAAATCCTTAACCGCGTTACAAGACAACGGTGGCGAAACTTGGCGGGAAGTTGTCGATGCAACGGTATTACTCGCCGGAGTTATTGGTGGCATTGGGGGCGCTCAATGTCGCACGGTGGCGGCCCATGCCGTTCATAATGGTTTAACCCATGTTGCGGCTAGTCATGGGACTTTACACGGGGAAAAAGTCGCCTTTGGGATTTTAGTACAACTGCGTTTAGAAGAAATGGTACAGGGCAACCAACTCGCAGCCACTGCTAGACAACAATTATTAAAGTTTTACACCGATTTAGGTTTACCCCAAACCCTGAATGATTTGGGGATGGGGGAAATCACCTTAGCTGAACTGGGAAAAGCTGCCGAAGTTGCTTGTAATGAGCGTTCTGATATTCACCGTTTACCCTTTAAAGTGGTTCCCGAACAGTTAATGGCGGCCATGGTATCAACAACTTCCCCAGGGGAATTACGAATTACCAATTACGAATTACGAGTGGGGAACACCAAAGACTCTTACCCAGAGTCGTAGACAAACTGCGATATCAGAATTAAGAATTGAGAAGGGAAGAAAAAAAGCAGACCCGATCAGGGGAAAATAAAGAATCACCGATTAGGGTTAGAGATTGAATTATTCTGTTTCATTGTCAAAACCTTAAATCAGAATCGATTTTTTTCTTCTACTGAACACATTAGTTTTAACCTCACACATCGACCAATGACATTAGATTGGATTAGCCCTGCTGACCGAATACAAGCCTTACCTCCTTATGTTTTTGCCCGTTTAGATGAATTGAAAGCCAACGCCCGTCAACAGGGCTTAGATTTAATTGATTTAGGCATGGGAAATCCCGATGGCGCCACCCCTCAACCGATTGTTGAAGCCGCAATTCAAGCATTAAGAAATCCGGCGAATCATGGCTATCCACCCTTTGAAGGAACGGCTAATTTTAGACTAGCAATTACTAATTGGTATCACCGTCGTTATGGTGTTTCCCTTGACCCCAATGGAGAAGCCTTACCCCTATTAGGGTCAAAGGAAGGATTAGGTCATTTAGCTTTAGCTTATATTAATCCGGGGGATTTAGTGTTAGTTCCGAGTCCTTCCTATCCCGTGCATTTTCGCGGGCCAATTATTGCCGGGGGAAAGGTTCATTCTATTATTTTGAAACCGGAAAATAACTGGTTAATTGATTTAGGTTCGATTCCTGATTCTGTGGCTGAACAAGCTAAAATTCTCTATTTTAATTATCCCAGTAATCCCACGGGTGCAACCGCCCCCAGGGAATTTTTTGAAGAAATTGTTGCCTTTGCCCATAAATATCAAATTCTGCTGGTTCACGATTTATGTTATGCCGAATTAGCCTTTGACGGTTATCAACCTACCAGTTTATTAGAAATTCCTGGGGGAAAGGAAATTGGGGTGGAATTCCACACTATGTCTAAAACCTATAATATGGCAGGTTGGCGAGTGGGATTTGCGGTGGGAAATTCTAAGGTTTTACAGGGGTTAAGAACCTTAAAAACTAATTTAGATTATGGGGTATTTTCGGCGTTACAAGCGGCCGCAGAAACGGCTTTAAGTTTACCGGATTCTTACCTCAAAGAAGTACAGGAACGCTATTGTACCCGGCGAGATTTTTTAATTAAAGGGTTAGCAGAATTGGGTTGGAATGTGCCTAAAACCTTAGCTACAATGTATTTATGGGTTCCCTGTCCTCCGGGGATGAATTCCACGGATTTTGCCCTCACGGTTTTACAACAAACGGGTGTAGTTTTTACCCCTGGAAATGCCTTTGGTATGGGTGGAGAAGGCTATTTTAGAATTAGTTTAATTGCAGATTGCGATCGCTTGGGAGAAGCCTTAAACCGCCTAAAAGATGCTAATATTCGGTATCAACCCTAATCCGTTGTTAAGCTGTTGTTGTGCTGTTGTTGGGCTTTAGCCGCTCTTTCAAGAAGTGCTGAAGCACAACAACGGGGACTTTATTAATATTATGAATAATTATTGAATATGGATCATCAAAACAATTTGAATTTATGTGATTTTATTGCTCAAAAAATTAAGGATAATCCTCAAAATAGAATTACTTTTGCTGATTATATGAACTGGGTTTTATATCACCCAGAATATGGATATTATAGCATTAATAAGCCCAAATTGGGCGCGGAAGGAGATTTTGTTACTTCTCCCTATTTAGGGTCAGACTTTGGGGAAATGTTAGCAGAACAATTTTTCCAAATGTGGGAAATTTTGGATTGTCCTAACGCCTTTACTTTGGTAGAAATGGGGGCGGGACAGGGAATATTAGCCAGCGATATTCTGTTATATTTACAAAAAAAATATCCTGAATTTTTTAAAAGGTTAAATTATATTATTATCGAAAAATCTAACTTCCTCAAAGCTCAACAACAACACCAACTCAAAAAAACTCTCTCCGATGCAATATCAATTCAATGGTGTAACCTAGAGGATATTCCCAATAATCAGATCATCGGTTGTTTTTTCTCTAATGAATTAGTAGATGCTTTTCCCGTCCATCAAATTGTTGTTCAAAACAAACAACTTCAAGAAATTTATATTACCTTAGATGCAGAGGTTAAATTTAAAGAAATTATTGCTGAAGTTTCTACAGAAAAAATTACAGAATATTTTAAATTAATCGATATTGATTTATGCTCTAATCTTTATCCAGAAGGATATCGAACTGAGGTTAATTTAGTCGCCCTAGACTGGATCAAAACCCTAGCCACTAAACTGAATCAAGGTTTTATTCTAACAATTGATTATGGTTACACCGCCCAAAGATATTACCTTCCCAGTCGCAAAGAAGGAACTCTACAATGTTATTATCAACATAGTCATCATAACGATCCCTATCTGAATATTGGTCGCCAAGATATTACCGCCCATGTTAACTTTACCGCCTTAGAACGGTATGGGAAAGACTGGGGAATTGATGCGGTTGGGTTTACACAACAGGCTTTATTTTTAATGGCTTTAGGGTTAGGTGATCGCATCGCCGCGCTCTCCCAACCTTCAAACTATTCTATTTCGGAAGTATTACAACGACGAGAATGCTTACACTCTTTAATTGATCCGATGGGTTTAGGCAACTTTGGTGTCCTTCTACAATCCAAAGGCTTAAGTCCCTCTCAACCACAAATTCCCCTTAAAGGCTTGAGTTTTCCCATTTAAGACCTCAAAAAAGCTCCCACGGTCAAAAACTTGATGCTGATCTTCATTTTTTTGCGGATATTGCAGGGGATTAAGTATAATTTAGTGCCTACATACGGAGAGGTTTGTACGGAATATTGTGATCGCACTCACAACTTTTATCTTCAAACCTTCATGTTTATTAGAAGTAGATATAAAGTCCACACATCCTATAGAAAGGTTTTTTGAGCTAATTTCATCATCCCTTTATATTTGTACCGACCCACTGTAAACCTTCTGTAAAAATAACCAATATTTGCCAAAACCTATAGACAACCCCAAACCGATTGCGTAATATTGGTAACAAGGTAGAACAAGGAAATCAAGAACCGCACAGTTCAAGACCCTTGTTTCTACCCAAGCGCCAGACCAAAATATGAAAAGGATGAGGCTGAGATGAACACCACACTATCTAAAATTATCGGTTCCACTTTACTCGCCACCGGAGTCGCCGTTTCCCTAGTCGCAGCCCCAACACAAGCAGCGACCCTAGGAAAAGACCTCTGTAGCACCAGTAATATCTCATTAGGTGGAGTCAACTCTACCGCTTGTAAGGGTTCTTTTACAGGAAACGATACAGGATCAGGGAATCCTTTACTGACTGAACTCAACGCCGGTTTATTTACCACTGAATTTAATAGTAATCAAACAGTAAGTTGGTCAGACGGCGGTAAGTCGGAAGCAGGTCAAACAGGACTGTTTGGTTTTAATGCAGACTATGATTCTTCTAAAGGGGATTGGGGTTTCACCACAACACCACCAACATTCAACACATTTGTAGTCAGTTTGAAAAGCAGCACCACCTACAGTGCTTATCTGTTCAAAGATTATGATTGGTCTAAAGGTTTAAATGGAGTATTCGACACCGTTGGTGTTTCGGCTAATAAGGGTAAAGGTCGGGCTTTGTCCCATGCTTCCTTGTTTGTTGCTAACGTCACCACCGTTACTCCTCCTCCCGTTGAAGTTCCCGAACCCGCCACACTCGTTGGTTTAGGTTTAGCCTTCGGTGGAATGCTGGCTTCCCGTCGTCGTCAATCTCACTAGGAAAGCGATGATTAAGTTAATCGTCCCAAACTCCTTAGAAATGACGTTAATATCTGTCTCACACTGTTGAGACCCTCAGCCTTTATCTCATCTTACTTAATAGTAGCGGTACTCATCATGCCGCTACTTTATTGTTAAAATCAATAACTTTAAGTTAGGCTGTAATTAAACAATTGAATCCATTGTTAAAATTAGATTTAAGGGTGCATTAATCTATTTATAAGGGTATAAAAAATAAAGTTATAACTCAGGTAGAATGTTAATCTCCCTGAGTTTTTTAACAGTTAGCGATCGCTTTTTCTTCCTAATTCTTTCCGTTGCAGTATTCCCTACTATCTAACAAATTGAGGCATAATTTCCGCCGCCGTGAATAAACCGTGAATCCCTCGACGATGCAGTTGAATTCCTGCTTTTAAATAACCGAAAGCTGGCCCACAAACATTAGCCGCCATACTGGTTTCATCCCCTAAAGTAAAGGTATGGGTTGAAACTTTCCCTTCAAAGGTTCGGCCTGTAATTTGAACATTTGTACTTAAAGGTTTTTTGGGGTTGCGAGTATCTACAATTCCACCGACAGTAACGCGATCTCGTGAACAAATACCCGCCAACTCTAACATAATATCATCGGCGTGTTCCATATTTTCCAAGGTCAGTAACCCGCCAGTTTCTGCTAATAAAGCTTCTATTTCTGCATCGGTCATCGCCCTAGCCTGTTCAATCGTATATCCGGGTAAATGACCAATATCCTCTCGAATGGTAGCGCGATAGGCTTCCCAATTAGCAATCCCGACTCCAAAGGTAATTTTAACGCTGTGAATTTCCGTATAACTTTGGGCGGCGAGGGAAGCGGCGGCGGTTAATAACCCGGGGGTAGCCCCACATCCGGTCATATAGGTAATTCCGGCGGCTTGTAACTCATCTTTGAGTTCTAATAATAATTCCACGGCGCTGGTGCGTTTAATCGCATCGACTAAGACCCCTCGCCATCCCAACCGAATAAAGGTTTTAGCCACACTAGCCATAAAATCATTAGGTAAATTCGGCAAAGCCAGAAAATACCCCTCAACCCCTGGGGCTGTTTTCACTAATTCTTCAATACTGTTATTACTCAAAACCCCATGGGGTTCTAAATATCCCACCGACCCTTGAGATTGATAGATCTCAATACAGCGATTCGGGTTCAGTCCGTCCGCATCATAAGCATAACCCTTTTGATCGGCCACAGCTACCCACTGCATTTGCTGTTTTGGGGCTAAAACCCTTGTTGCTGCCTGTCCTAGCCCGCCAAATCCTAAAATTCCTACCCGAATCGGAGACAAACCCGTATTAACCATTACTGGACTCATTGAATCTGATTGAATTTAGACAATTCTCCATTATATAGCAGGGAACAGGGAACAGGGAATACCGGAACACCGGAATAGGGTTTTAATTTTCAGTGTCCCCAGACGCTGGGGGAGATGGCTCAGAAGTGGGACTAGAATTGGTTTCTGGTAATACTTCATCCTTCGTTGGTTCAGCTTCAGGAGCGGCCGGAGGCACTGTTACGTTAACATTGGGAGCGGGTTGGGGAGCCGCCGAAGGAACTGTTACATTAACATCGGGAGCCGGTTGGGGAGCTACAGGGGGAACTGTTACGTTAACATTGGGAGCGGGTTGGGGAGCCACAGGGGGAACTGTTACGTTAACATTGGGCTTAGGTTCGGGCACTTGTACGGGAACAGGGACAACTTGAGTTCGATTTTTCTCAATAATCACCGTATCTCGCCCTGGGGCTTGGGTTTTGGGGGGATTAGATTCCGATTGTCCTGGCCCTACGGTTGGGGCTTTGGAAGCATCGGGTTTAAATAAAGTCGGCCAAACTAAAGAACCAATTCCTAGTGATAATAATACGGCAACTCCTATACCAATTAATGTACCCCAAGCGGTCTCATTATTGACTTTAGCTCTTTCATTTTGACGAATAGATTCATCCCTTACGGGGTCAGGATTCTCCCGATTAGAATGGGGTTGATTTCGAGGTTGATTATTCATAGGTTTTTCCCAAGGTTCATCTCAATTAAAAACGAATTGATTTAGATGAGATTGTCCTAATTAATGTACCTAAAATCCTGGCTTAAATTCATCTATCTGAAGGCATATTACCTGCAATTATGATTATTTTTACGCAATTAGTTTTAGAGAAAGAGAATCAACAAGTTACAGTTCATCTCGCTCTAACCGCAGAACAACGGACAAAAACCCGTCAATATATTGAAACTTTAGAGGGTGAAACCTATTATCTTCGTCTTCCCAGGGGAATAATTTTAAAGGCGGGGGATTTATTAACCTCTGATGCTCAAGATATTTGGGCGAAAGTTGTTGCTAAACCTGAACCTATTATTACGGTCAGGGCTAACCATTCCCTCGATTTATTAAAAGCGGCTTATCACTTAGGAAATCGTCATGTTCAGTTAGAAATTACCGCCGACTATTTACGATTTTCCCCCGATCCTGTATTATCTTCAATGTTAGTGCATCAAGGATTAACAATTCAAGAAGAAATTGCTCCTTTTTATCCTGAACGGGGAGCTTATGGACATGATCATTAATAATTACGAATTACGAATTACGAATAATGATTTTAAATTTATTACAACTTTCAAGTCCGGCTTTACCCTTGGGTGCTTATAGTTATTCTGAAGGTTTAGAAACCTTAGTGGAAACTCAAGTTATTACTGATCATTCTAGTTTATTACAGTGGTTAATTCAAGACTTGAATTATGGCGCAATTCGGTTAGAAGCTGCCTTAATGGTTCGGGCTTATCGCTGTGTGATTAATCAAGATTATAACCAATTTAATTATTGGAATCAATGGTCAACGGCGGCGAAAGAAACGGCAGAATTGCGCCAACAAAGTTGGCAGATGGGGAACACTTTAATCCAGCTTTTAGTTAATTTGGAAAAGGTAAAAAAAACAGATTTAGAGTTACCTCCTCTGAAAGATTGGACGGAAAAAGTGGGCAAACCTTGTAATTATGCGATCGCATTTGGACTAGGTGCAGTATATTGGGATCTTGATCTCAAAAATGCCCTACTGGGATATCTCTATAGTTGGGCGACTAATTTAATTAATGCTGGGGTAAAACTAATTCCCTTGGGTCAAACTATGGGTCAAACTTTACTCTTACAATTACACCCGGAAATAGAATCAACAGCTACAGCTATTTTACAATTAGAAGATGAGGATTTAGTGAGTTGTAATTGGGGGTTAGCCTTAGCAAGTATGGCCCATGAAACCCAATATAGTCGATTATTTAGAAGTTAATTATATCAATTTATGGTATAATTAATTTAGATAGTTTTTCTCTTAATTTTATGTCTGGTTTAAGAATTGGAATTGCCGGGCCAGTGGGTTCAGGAAAAACAGCCTTAGTTGATGTTTTGTGTAAGCAAATGCGAACCTCCTATCAATTAGCGGTAGTTACGAACGATATTTATACTCAAGAAGATGCTCAATTTTTGGTTAATTCCCAAGCCTTAGAAAGCGATCGTATTTTAGGAGTAGAAACCGGAGGTTGTCCCCATACAGCTATTAGAGAAGATGCCTCTTTAAACTTAGCGGCCATTGAACAATTAGAAACCAAATTCAATAATTTAGATCTGTTATTTGTAGAAAGTGGTGGGGATAATTTAGCGGCAACCTTTAGCCCGGAATTAGTGGATATTACGATTTATGTTATTGATGTAGCCGCCGGAGATAAAATTCCCCGCAAAGGTGGGCCAGGAATTACCAAATCCGATTTATTAGTGATTAATAAAATTGACCTCGCGCCCTTAGTCGGTGCAGATTTAGGAATTATGGAAAGGGACGCGAAAAAAATGCGAGGAAACAAACCCTTTGTATTTACCAATTTAAAAACCCAACAAGGATTAGATGCTATCATTAAATTTATTAAGTCTCACTTAATCCCGTAGTAAGCCCTTCAGGGCTGTCTTAATTCCTTAGAGTTAATAGTAAAAACTAACATTAATAACGATATCCCGTAGTAAGCCCTTTAGGGCTGTATTAATTCCCTAGAGTTAATAGTAAAAACTAACATTAATAACGATGTATAATTATTGGTTTAGCAATGATAAAAACTTGAAGAAGCCCGGTCGGGCTTACTACTTTTATGAAAAATTTAGAAATCAATGCCTCCCAATGGCAAGGAATATTGGAGTTAGATTATCAAAAAATTAACAATTCTACTCAGTTAGTTAAAGCTTATAGTCAAGCTCCATTAAAAATTCAACGTTCTTTTTATCCCGAAGGTCAGGAGATCTGCCATAGTATTATATTACATACGGCCGGAGGAATGGTCGGGGGCGATCGCCTCTGCCAAACTATTAATTTACAACCCACAACCCAAGTAGTATTAACCACTCCCGCAGCTAGTAAAATTTATCGAAGTTCGGGAGAAACGGCTCACAATATTATTAATATTGAAGTCCAAAAACAAGCCTATTTAGAGTTTATTCCCAGGGAAGTAATTATCTTTAATGGAGCTATTTTTAGTCAAAATCTCCGAGTTAATTTAGCTCCTGACGCTTGTTATTTGGGATGGGAAATTACCCGATTTGGACGCACAGCGAGGGGAGAAATATTCAATCAAGGACAGTGGAAATCCTGTACAGAAATCTGGCAAAATGGCTGTCCGGTTTGGATTGATCGACAGGGGTTTATAGCCAATGAAGAAATATTGAATAGTCCCCATGGTTTGGCAGGACAACCTGTAATTGCCACCTTAACTTGGGTGGGACAATCTGTTTCTGAAGATGTTATTAATAGTATCAGACAATTGTGGTCAGAGCGAGAAACTTCTAGTCAAGCTGGAGTGACCCAATTAATATCAGGATTACTCTGTCGCTATCGAGGAAATTCGACCCAAGAGGTGATACACTGGTTTACGGATGTTTGGCAGTTGCTCCGTCAAAATTATACGGGAAAATCAATTGTCAAACCTCGCGTCTGGCAACTTTAATGGCTTAAAAATTATTAAGATAAATCTATGCAATTATCCCCGCAAGAAAAAGATAAGTTATTAATTTTTACGGCTGCTTTATTAGCAGAAAGAAGGAAAGCAAAAGGACTAAAATTAAACTATCCTGAAGCCGTTGCTTATATTACTGCTGCTATTTTAGAGGGGGCTAGGGAAGGACGAACAGTTTCGGAATTAATGAGTTATGGAAAAACAATTTTAAGGCGGGAAGATGTGATGGAGGGGATTCCTGAAATGATTCATGACGTACAGGTAGAAGCCACTTTTCCCGATGGAACAAAATTAGTTACTGTTCATGATCCTATCGGTAATTAGTAATCATTCATCTTTAACATGACGTAGAGACGCGCCAATAGCCTACGGCATCGCTGCGCTCGGGCACGTCTCTATTTATACAGTTGATTTAGATTTGCTATATCAACTGATTAGTGATTACTGATTAATGGGGATAGCTGCGGTTTTCACGTCTAAATTCAGGGGTTGACCTTGACGTTTAATTTGCATTTTTAACTGACTTCCTACCGTTACATTCTCAACAATTTGTTGGATTTCATCGGCTTTTGTGACGGGGTTATTATCCACTTGAATAATCACATCTCCGGCGCGTAATCCTGATTGATGGGCGGGTGAATTAGGCATAACGCGGGCAATCAAAACTCCTTGATCTTCATTCACACTAATCGGACTATTTGGATCTTGATTTAAACTTTCTTTGACTTCAGGAGAAAGCGTGACCATTTGAATTCCTAAATAGGGATGTTCGACTTTTCCTGTGGTGGAAATTTGATCGGCAATGCGTTGAACTTGATTAATCGGAATAGCAAATCCTAAGCCCTGAGCGCCTTGAATAATTGCGGTATTCATCCCAATTACCTCACCGTTTTGATTGAGTAACGGCCCACCGGAATTACCCGGATTAATAGCGGCATCGGTTTGAATAAAACTGACTCGTTTATCGGGAATACCAACTTCACTTCCCGAACGACCTGTGGCACTAATAATACCTACAGTGACGGTATTATCTAATCCTAATGGGTTGCCAATGGCGATCGCTAATTCCCCCGGTTGTAAAGTCTCAGAATTACCAATAGTTAAAGTCGGTAAATTATCCGCTTGAATTTGAATCACAGCAACATCTGTTACCGGGTCAGCCCCAATTACTTTTCCTTCAAATTGACGACCATCTTTTAAGACAACCGATACTTTTGTTGCCCCATCAACAACGTGAGCATTAGTAATAATTCGACCATTGGAATTAACAATAAATCCTGACCCCGAACCCCGAACAATTTCCTGTTTAGGAGTATTGGGCATTTGGGAACCAAAGAAACGTTCAAAAAGGGGATCATTAAACTGTTGGGGAATCTGATTTTCAATAGTTTTGGTCGCGTTAATTCGGACAACGGCTGGCCCAAAACGCTGTACCACGGAAGCCACGAGGTCGGGAGTGGCAATTGTCCCCGGGTTGGCACTGACCGGAGCCCCAAGGGCGGTCGGAGGTACGGGGGATGTCACCGTCGCGGGGGTGGGTTGAGGGCGTTGGAGTTGAGGTAGAATAGACATCCCGGCAATTCCTGCCCCTACTCCTAATAAAACTAAAGATAAGGAAGTTAAAGATTGGGTTCTCGGATGTTGAGTCGGACGGGGTGTTTGCGTCCATTCTAAACGGGGGGATTCTACGGAAGAATTTAAAGCATCAAAATCAGATTTCATATTAATACCTCTATTTATAAGGATTTAAGGGGTTGTTCGGTGTTTTGCCCCGATATTCTTTAAGTTACAGGTTGAATATGACATTACTGTGGCAAAGGTATGACACCCAGATGAAGATTTTAGTATTAAGCAGAATTAAGTAATTTTACGGATTGTCAGTTTAATTGATCACAATCAGAAGCATCATTTTGTTAATAAACGGTGTAGAATTATGATAAAATAAACTCAATAACTGATGATCAAATTTTTTGATTTTTTAAATCCTTAAAATTTAGATACTAATTCGTTCATAATTAATTTTAAACTTTCCCCCAATATTGATAATGATTGATTTTGCAAATTCAGAATCTCCCTTGGGAAGCATTTTATTAGTAGATGATAAACCTGATAATTTAAGACTATTATCTACAATGTTAACAGAACATCAATATGAAGTTAGGCGGGTGACAAAAGGGGTGATGGCATTAAAAACAGCTAAAGCAGCACCCCCGGATTTAATTCTTCTGGATATTAAGTTACCCGATATTGACGGATATCAAGTCTGTGAATCCCTCAAATCCGATCAGATTACGGCGGAAATTCCGATTATTTTTATTAGTGCTTTAGATAATGTTTTAGATAAAGTTAAAGCCTTTAGTGTGGGAGGAGTTGATTATATTACTAAGCCTTTTCAGGTGGAAGAAGTATTAGTCAGAGTTAAAAATCACTTAACTTTACGAACTCAACATCAACTTTTACTGGCACAAAATGAAAGGTTACAACAGGAAATTCAAGCTCGCAAAGTAATTGAAGCAGCTTTGCAAAAATCTCAACTGGAACTACAGAAACTCAACCAAGAATTAGATCGGTTAGCCCATTTAGATGGATTGACTCAAACAGCTAACCGACGGCAATTTGATTACTATTTACAGCAGGAATGGCAGCGACTCAGTTCTGAACAAAATCCCTTATCCTTGATTATGTGTGACGTCGATTATTTTAAGTCCTATAATGATACCTATGGTCACCAAGCGGGGGATGATTGTTTACGAGCGATCGCCCAAGCAATTAGTCAAGCCATGAGCAGTTATTCCGGTTTAGTTGCTCGTTATGGGGGAGAAGAATTTGGGATTATTTTACCTCAAACCCAAGGATCAGAAGCCCATAAAATTGCCGAAAAAATCCAACAGGAAGTGGAAAATTTACAACTGGTTCATGCCGGATCTAAAGCCAGTTCTTATATTACTTTAAGTTTAGGTATAACCTCTCTGATTCCTTGCCTAGATTCTAGTCCATTCCTATTGATTGAATTAGCAGATCGCGCTCTCTATCAAGCCAAAAAACAGGGGCGAAATTGTATTATTACATTACTTAAATAAAGCCATGTCTGAAAATCTACCCATTTCCCTAAATACAGCCACCCAAGAACAATTGATTGAGGAAGTTATCAGTCTACGAAAACAAGTCCTACAACTGGAGCAAATCAAGAGTACAGAACCCTATCAAGTGGCGCAACAAAAAGCTTTGTTTGCGGTGATTAGTAAAATTAGGGAATCTTTAGATTTAGATAGTATTTTTAAGTCTACTGCCACGGAAGTTCGTCAACTTTTAAATGCTGATCGCGTTGGGATGTATAGGTTTGACTCCGATTCTAAATATGAATGGGGAGAATTTGTTTCTGAGGATGTTTTGCCCGATTTTCGTCCGGCGTTATCCGCCAAAATTAGAGATCATTGTTTTGGGGAACATTATATTAACTATTATCTTCATGGCAAAATTTGGAAATCTAATGATATTTATGACTCAAAATTACCCCGTTGTTATGTACAGGTATTATCCCAATTTCAGATTAGGGCTAATCTAGTTGCACCCTTGCTTAAAGGGAAGGACTTATGGGGATTACTCTGCATTCATCAATGTTCTGGCCCTCGAGAATGGCACGAGTCAGAAATAGAATTTGTCCGCCAAATTGCCACCCATTTAGGAATAGCTTTACAACACGCTGAATTTGTTAAACAGTTACAAATGCAGTCAGAATATTTAACCCAAGCGGTTAATCAAGCAGTTGAACGAGAAATAGCCGTGGCTGCAATTATCAATAAAATTCGTCAATCCCTCCAACTGAATACGATTTTTACCACCACAACCCAAGAAGTGTGTCAACTTTTAAAAGCGGATCGAGTGGTGATTTATCGATTTAATTCTGATTGGACTGGAGAATTTTTAGTGGAATCGAAAACAGAAGAATGGAAATCTTTAATTGAAGAACAACAGTATGATCCACAATTTAAACGCAATGTGAGTGAATGTAGTGTCAAATACTTAGCTAATCTTTCCAGCAGTGATAGTTATTTACAGGAAACTCAAGGAGGAAACTTCACCCGAGGCGAAGTATTTAGGGTTTGTAATGATATTTATAAAGCCAATTTTTCCCCCTGCTATATTGAAATATTAGAGAAGTATGAAGCTAAAGCCTATGCGATTATTGCGATTTATCAAGGGAAAAATTTATGGGGTTTATTGGCAGCTTATCAAAATCAAAGCCCTCGACATTGGCAAAAATCAGAAATTAATTTTTTAATTCAAATTGGTGGACAATTAGGTGTAGCCATTCAACAGGCGGAATTACTCGCCCTAGCGGAACAGCAAAAACGAGATTTAGAAACCATATTAGCAGCAGAACTCCATCGTCAATCGGAAAGTTTAATTCAAGAAGCAGAACGAGAAATAGCCTTAGCTCAAGTGATTGATAAAATTCGCCGGACTTTGGATATTAATACTATTTTTGAAACGGCGACGGCGGAAGTTCGTCAACTCTTAAATGCGGATCGAGTGGCGGTGTTTAAATTTAAACCCCATTCCAATTGGAATCAAGGAAAATTTGTCTCAGAAAATGTTTTATCTAGCTTTTGTTCTCTCTTAGAAACTCATATAGAAGATCACTGTTTTGGAGAAAAATTTGCTCAGAATTATCCCCTGGGTCATGTTCAGGTTTTACCTAATATTCATCAGGCAGGATTAACAGATTGTTATGTACAGATTTTAGCTCAATTTGAAATTCAGGCTAATTTAGTTGTAGCCTTACTCAAAGGCGATGAATTATGGGGATTATTATGTATTCATCAATGTTCAGAACCCCGTCAATGGCAAAAAAAAGAAATTGAATTTGTACAGAAAATTGCTATACAATTAGGGGTAGCATTACAACAGGCAGAACTCCTCAGTCAAGCTCAAAAACGTTCAGAAGAACAGGCAAAAGTTGCCGAACAGGAAAGAGCTTTAGCAAGGGTTATTGACCGAATTCGTCAAACCTTAGATATTGATACTATCTTTAGTTCCACCACCCAAGAAGTTCGCCAAATTCTTCAATGTGATCGGGTTGTTGTCTATCATTTTATCTCAGAGTGTCTGGGAGAATTTATCTTTGAATCTAAGCTTTCTGGGGGAATTCCTTTAGCAGAAGCTGAACATCAAAACCTCTGGTTAGATACCCATTTAAAATACCCCACAATTAATCAATATCAAAACCATGAACCTTTAATTATTGATGATATTTTAAATATTTCTTTGTCTGAGTCTACTCTCAGGATTTTAGAGGGATTTCAGATTCGTGCGTATATCTTAGTTCCGGTTTTTGTGGGGGAAATTCTCTGGGGATTATTAGGAGCTTATCAACATAGTAATTCTCGTCATTGGGCTTTACGAGAAGTGAGTCTTTTAACCCAAGTTGCTAATCAGTTGGGGGTTGCTATTCAGCAGGCTAAACTTTTAGCTCAACTGCAAGAAGCTAAAGAAACCGCCGATGCCGCTAACCGGGCTAAAAGTGAATTTTTAGCGAATATGAGTCATGAATTAAGAACACCTTTGAATGCGATTTTAGGCTTTACCCAAATTTTAGCTAAACATCACCAATTGAGCTCTATACAACGGGAATTTTTGGGAATTATTGAACGTAGTGGAGAACATTTACTCGATTTAATTAATGATGTTTTAGAAATGTCAAAAATTGAAGCGGGACGACTCACCTTAAAAGAAACGACTTGTGATCTTTATCATTTATTGAATAGTTTGGAAGAAATGCTGGAATTAAAAGCAGAAACGAAAGGATTAAATTTAATTTTTGAACGAGATCAAACCGTAACTCGATATTTAAAATTAGATGAAAGTAAACTTCGTCAAGTTCTGATTAACTTACTGGGAAACGCGCTCAAATTTACTGAATTTGGGTCTGTGATTCTGCGGGTTAAACAAGAAATAAAAAGATTATCAACTGAAAAATCCGTGACTATTACCTTTGAAGTAGAGGATACTGGCCCCGGTATTGCCGCCGAAGAAATTGATTTATTATTTGAAGCCTTTGGGCAAACGGAAACGGGTAGAAAATCCAAGGAAGGGACGGGGTTAGGTTTACCCATCAGCCAACAATTTGTACAAATGATGGGAGGAAATATTACCGTTAATAGTATTTTAGGAAAAGGAACAATCGTGAGATTTTTTGTTCAAGCGAGTTTAGCAAAAGGCGAGGATATTCAACCCCAAACACCTAAAAAATCCGTGATTCGTTTAGCCCCAGGACAACCCAACTATCGAATTTTAGTAGTGGAAGATGCGATCGAAAATCGTCAAGTGTTGGTGCAATTATTATCGATGACGGGGTTTGAAGTTCAAGAAGCGGTTAATGGTCAAGAAGCGATTGAATTGTGGTCAAGTTGGCAACCCCATTTAATTTGGATGGATATGCGAATGCCGGTGATGGGTGGAATGGAAGCAACTCGGCGGATTCGAGACTATTCCCAGAAGGAAAATTCCCCGATTATTATTGCATTAACTGCCAATGCCTTTGAAGAAGAACGCGCCCAAGTTTTACAGGCTGGATGTGATGATTTTGTGAGTAAACCCTTCCGAGATTATATTATTTTTGAAAAAATGGCAACTTATTTAGGATTAGAATATGAATATGCCGACTCCGATGATTCAGGAAGTTCAACGGCTAATCTACAGGGAATATCCGACCCTTCTAACCTAAGCCTAGATTCCTTAGTATTAATGCCTCCAACTTGGATTCAGGAATTTCATGAAGCGGTACTTTGTACCAAAGAAAAACGGATTTTTGAGTTAATTGAGCAAATCCCTGAACCCTATTCAGCTTTAGCGTTTGCCCTGACAAAATTAGCCAATGAATTTCAATTTGATCAAATTTTAGCAGTGACAGAAACCCTGATCCCGTAGTAAGCCCGACCGGGCTTCTTGATTCCGTAGTAAGCCCTTCAGGGCTTCTTTCCTATCTCTAAATATCATAAGAGAGTCCTAAAGGACTTACTACGGTTAACGAACATCAATTTTTGCTAAAGCCGTATTCCGATAATAGTGGGCTAGAATCTGTTGATAACCGTATCCACCCCGCGCTAAGTTATAGGCTCCCCATTGACTCAAGCCCACCCCATGACCAAAACCGCGACCCGTGACTTGAAAACTGGTGGTTCCACTTTTGCGACTGACTTGAAATCGGGTGCTGCGAAGTCCCAGGACTGAGGCGATATCATCCCCACTCATCACCCGCGTTCCTTTGTCCCCAACCACTTTCATCGCTAAAATACTGCCATAGGCCGAAGTCCGTTGGGGGGTCATCGTCGTAACATTCCCGACACCGGAAATCCGTTTGCTTAAATCCGCTTGTGAGAAGGTTTTTGTCCATTCAAACACCGGAGTTCCTTGGTCAAAGTCAGGGACTCCCCGTAAATAGGGTAAGGGTTCATTCCAAACATCCTCAACATTTTCGGTATGTCCCCCAGAAGCAGAATGAAATGCTGCCAAAATAGCTTGACCGTTATGGGTTAAAACCTGTCCCCGGGTGGCATTCACTGCTGACTGGGTTCCTGTAGATTCAGTAATTAACCCTTTATAGACTTGCCAATTTTGATCATCTCCGACATCAAACACCCCATTACTGCGTTGACGTTTGTAGAGGGCGTAGGTTCTAGCCGCCACTGCCTGAGCTTTCAGGGCTTCCTGGGGCCATCCGCCGTCCATTTCTGCCCCTAAAACACTATAGAGATATTGCTCTAAATCGACATAATTAACCGCAGTCAAACCGCCATTCCGAGGTACTAATAAGACCCGTCCTCGATACCAGGCATTAGCTATCCAAACATTACCGCCATTGCTGGGGTCAATCCAGAGTTGGGAGCCTTGCCAGTTGCCCAGGGCGACCTGTCCCGATTTCGCCTGGGCGACACCGCCCCCCATCGCCACCAACTCGCCCAGGGCTTTACCATTGCCGTCTCGAACAACTGCCTTAGTGGTGCTACCGACTTTAACTTGATTTGCACCGTCTTCGATGGCGACTCGCAATAATAGTTGGGCTTGGGCTGGGGCAACTATACACAACCAAATCAGCAACGTTGTCCAGCCATAGCGTTTGAAACGTTGTACGGAGTTAGTAAAAATATTCTGGGGTTGGGTTAAGGAACAAACCATAATCTCGATCAGATCCAGCAGGATTAATTTATCATATATAGCGCTAGGGAACAGGGAACAGGGAATAGGGAATAGGGAATAGGGAATAGGGAATAGGGAATAGGGAATAGGGAATAGGAAATAGGGAATACCGCAGAAAAAGAGTTAGCCCTCTGGGTTTGAGTATCAGGTTATGTCCTAATAGCCGGCGCGACTGCTATACCTTCGGCTTTAGAAAACAGAGGTAGTAAAGCTACTAAACGTCAGTAAGTTGGGGTCAAGGTTATTCAGAGTTGCTAAAATTTGACCATTAATCAGAAGTTGAGTTGAACCATTGACGGCCGTTAGGGTCAGTTGTTCAAGAATCAGACCCCCATCTAGGACAATCATATCCTCGCCGATGGTAAAGTCGTTGATGATATCGGGGCCAAATCCTGCCACCAGAACAAAGCGGTCATTCCCTTCGCCTCCGGTTAGGATATCTGCGCCTTCAGCCCCGACTAAGATATCATTGCCTTGACCTCCGTTAAGAATATCGTTGCCTTCTCCGCCATCGAGGGTATCGTCACCTTGATCACCCCAAACCAAATCATTGCCTTCGTTTCCATCCAGAAGGTCGCTGGCTTTTCCGCCATAAATAAGATCGCTGCCAGAGTTACCAGAGATAGTATCGTTCTGTTGGTTACCCAAGAGAAGATCATCTCCTTCGTTTCCTTCTATTATGTCGGCTCCGAGGTTGCCGAAGATTAAATCATCTTTGTTACCTCCTTTAATTGATTCATCTCCTTGACCTCCATAGAGTTGATCCTCTCCATCTCCTCCATGAATCAGATCGTCTCCCGGGTTGCCGTTAATCCAGTCATTTCCCGTATTGCCAGTAATAATATCGTTACCCAGGTTGCCATAGAGTTCATCCTCTCCGTCCCCTCCGGCGATTTGGTCGTTTTCCTTGCCTCCGAGGACAGTATCGTTACCATTACCCCCATCAATGAAGTCATCCCCTTGATTACCGTTGATGTAGTCGTCCCCTTCTCCTGTTTCGATATTGTCGCTGCCTGCTAAACCAAAGATGATGTCAGCTTCTACCGCACCTAAGATATCATCCTCTCCATTACTGGCAACCTTTGATTCGGAGATGGCATTAGCTTCTAAGCTCTTAAATACGATATTTTTAATGAAATTAGTGGGGTCATAAATATCATAATTAAGATCTTTTAAAAAACTAAAAGACATCAACCCAGGAGTCTGTTTTTCTCTGGGTATAGGCGTGGGTTTAACTGTTGGTTCGGGCGTGGGTTCAACTGTTGGTTCGGCAGTGGGTTCGACTGTTAGTTCGGGCGTGGGTTCAACGCTGGGTTCCGGTGTCGGTTCAAATGTTGGTTCAACTGTTAGTTCGGGAGTTGGTTCAACACTGGGTTGCGGTGTAGATTCAACTGTTAGTTCCGGCGTGGGTTCAACGCTGGGTTGCGGTGTAGATTCAACGCTGGGTTTCGGTGTAGATTCAACTGTTAGTTCCGGCGTGGGTTCAACGCTGGGTTGCGGTGTTGGTTCAACTGTTGGTTTGGCAGTGGGTTCAACGCTGGGTTGCGGTGTTGGTTCAACTGTTGGTTTGGCAGTGGGTTCAACGCTGGGTTGCGGTGTTGGT
>NZ_LR735018.1:62321-109242 GCF_900009265.2 Planktothrix paucivesiculata PCC 9631
CAACTGTTGGTTTGGCAGTGGGTTCAACGCTGGGTTGCGGTGTTGGTTCAACTGTTGGTTTGGGAGTGGGTTCAACTATTGGTTTGGGAGTGGGTTCAACTATTGGTTTGGGAGTGGGTTCAACTGTTGGTTTGGGAGTGGGTTTAACTGTTGGTTTGGGAGTGGGTTCAACTGTTGGTTTGGGAGTGGGTTCAAAGCTGGGTTGCGGTGTTGGTTCAACGCTGGGTTGCGGTGTTGGTTCAACGCTGGGTTGCGGTGTTGGTTCAACGCTGGGTTGCGGTGTTGGTTCAACTGTTGGTTTGGGTGTTGGTTCAACTGTTGGTTTGGGTGTTGGTTCAACTGTTGGTTTGGGTGTCGGTTCAACTGTTGGTTTGGGTGTCGGTTCCGGTATCGCTGTAACATTCAGTTGAAAATTGTCTTCAACCGTAGTATTACTATTATCTTTGGCGATAACTTTCAGGTTGATTATTCCCACATCTGAGTTAGCAGGTATGCCGGTAAATTCTCCGGTGTTGGGGTCGAATGTTAACCAACTGGGGAGGGGTTGACCATCGGTTAGGGTGGCGCTATAGGTTAAACTATCTCCGAGATCAATATCTTGGAAGTTATTGCTAATATTTAGACTGAAGTTGCTATTTTGATTAATGGTTTGGTCGGTGATGGGAGAATTTAAAATCGGGGTGTCGTTAACGGAGGTAACGCTGAATTGGGCCATGACGGGAGTGACAGACTCTAACCCGTCGTTGTCTTTAGCTACTACGGTAAAGGCATTTAGAGCTCCATTAGCATTGGCATCCGGTGTCCAATAGGCGTTTTTCGTACCATCAATGATGTCGTTACTCCCTGCAACCCAAGCTGTGGCGGTGGCTGCATCACTCCCAATTTTTAATGTCCCACTACTCACCGCTTTAACCACAAAGGCAACTACTGTACCATCGCTATCCGCTTCGTCTCCCTGGGCAGTAAGTTGAGCAAAACTGAGTTCAACTTCCTTATCTTCATCGGTGGTACCTACCGGGGCCGAAAAACTGCTGAGGGTTGGCGGAGTGAGGGTATTGCTATAAATTTTGCTGATGCGTTTATTGGCAACATTGTAGCCGGTGAGCAGAATATCCATATCCCCGTCCTTGTCAAAGTCGGCGGTTGCTACGTCACTGAGCCCAACAGCCTCTAGGGAAATGCTGGTGTTTTGGCTAAAACCCCCACTGCCATTATTAATATAGAGTTGACTGATGGGCTTATTAGAACTATCCTGACCCGTGAGCAGAATATCGGTATAGCCGTCCTTGTCAAAGTCAGCCGTGGCTACGGAACCATTGTAAACAGGTGTGAGGGAAATATTGGTGTTTTGGCTAAAACCCCCACTGCCATTATTATTATAAATTTGGCTGATGGGTTTATCGGCACTATCATAACCGGTGAGCAGAATATCGATATCCCCGTCGTTGTCAAAGTCGGTGGTAGCCACCGCACTCCGGTAAACGCCGGTCAGGGAAACGCTGGTATTGAGACTAAACCCCCCACTACGGTCGTTTTTATAGAGTTGACTGATGGGTTTATTAGAACTATTCTGACCCGTGACTAGAATATCGGTGTAGCCGTCGTTGTCGAAGTCGGCGGTAGCCACCGCACTATGATAAACACCCGTGAGGGAAATATTAGTGTTTTGGCTAAAACCCCCACTACCATTATTAATATAGATTTGGCTGATGGGGTTATTAGAACTATTATGACCCGTGAGCAGAATATCGGGGCGGCCGTCGTTGTTAAAGTCGGCCGTAGCAACCGAACTCCGGTAAACCCCGATCAGGGATATGTTGGTATTAAGACTAAAACCCCCACTGCCGTTATTGGTATAGATTTGACTAACAGGTTTATAAGCACTATCGTAGCCGGTGAGCAGAATATCAATATCGCCGTCCTGGTCGAAGTCAGTTGTCGCCACCGAACCCAGGTAAACCCCCGTGAAGGAAGCGTTGGTATTGAGACTAAAACCCCCACTGCCATTATTGGTATAGATTTTACTGATGGGGTTACCCGAACTATCCTCCCCCGTCAGTAAAATATCGGTGTTGCCGTCTTTATCGAAGTCGGCGGTGGCTAACGCACTGTAATAAACAGCCGTCAGGTTGGTGGTTTCAGTAAAATTTAATGGCATCGTTGTTGCGTCCGTAGTAATGAATGAATTTAAAAGATGTCTGGGAAGAATGGTGGAAAGCGAATACCGGTTTAAGGGTTCGCCATTTGTCTAAATGCTGTTTCTAAATGTCCGACAAACCCAGACCCATCAAATAAAGGCACACATCGAGGGTTTAAGCGTTGCCGTAGCCGTTGTAACTCCTGGGGATGGGATGCGGAGTCAATGGCTTTTTGTTCGTACTCCTCAACACTGTTACAAATCATTTCTGTCATTCCGGCACTGGCACAAATACTGGCCCCCATCCGAGAGGCATGGGTCAAACCGACTTTGGTTAATACGGGCAACCCCGCCCACAGGGCTGCTATGGTGGTGGAAACCCCGTTATAAATCCAGGTATCTAAGGCTAAATCAGCGAGTTGCAAACGGGCTAAATATTCGGGATGGGGGATTTTGGGGGCGAAAATCAGTCTTTCGGCTGCAACTCCCATTTCTCCTGCACGACGACGCAGGTTTTGCATCGTATCTTCGAGGGCTAAAGATAACCACAAAACACTATCTTGGACTTGCCTTAAAATTGCCATCCAAACCGCAAATAAATCCAGTGTAATTTTATAGGAACGGTTAAAGCAAGCAAAGACAAAACTATTTTCGGGTAGCCCAACTTGAGTCCGAGTGAATTGTTGCTCGGAAATCTCCATGGGGGAACAGATAAATTGATGGGGCAAATAGATGATTTTCTCGCTATAATATGGGGCTAACTCTGGCGGTACAAGCCATTCATCTGTTAGCAAGTAGGGGATAAAATTCGCCCCCATAGTTTGAGGATATCCTAGAAAACTTGCTTGTATGGGAGCGGGTTGATAGGCAAATATTTCGGGTTTACTATAACTCGTATACCCGGCTAAATCGATTAAAATGTCAATACCATCGGCGTTAATTTGCCCGGCGGCATTCATAGCAGATAGTTGGGAAATATCTCGAAATTTGTCACAGCCTTTTTTAATCGTTTTTGTGACTTCATCCTCAATATTTAATAGGTGATATCCAAAGATCTCAAATTGTTCTCGGTTGTGGTTTTTAAACACTTGAGAAATTAACCGTCCGACGGCGTGTTCTCGAAAGTCACAAGAGACATAACCGACTCGCAATTTATCGGTTTTTTCGGGATAAACAAATTGTGATTTTTTCGGGATAATAGATTTTTTGATCCCATCGGCGTGTTTCTGAGCTACTGCTAGGGAAAGTTCTGGAGGTATGGGTAGGGCATTTAACTGAAAGGGCGCGAGGGTAAAACTCTGGTTGTCTTTCAGAATAGATTTAGCTGTAAAATTAATTAATTTGTTGACAAAATCATCATAGTTTTCCCAGTCGCAAAGATTGAGTTTAATTAAGCCGATATGAAAATCTACATATTCGGATTTGGGGTTGATTTTTTGCACTCGCTCATAGGCAAGTTGGGCGAGATTAAATTGTTCCTGAAATTCCCAAATTCGCCCTAATTGAAAATAGGCATCGCCATAGTCCGGTTGATGTTTGGCTACGGTTTTAAATAGCTGAACTGCTTCGTCTAATTTTGCCTGTTGTTTGTACAATAAGCCTAAATTATATAGGGCTGGAACGAATTGAGGTTGCAGTTCCAGGGCACGAACTAATCCGGTTTCTGCTTGTTTTAATTCTCCTTTAATTAGATAAATTGAGGCTAAATTTGTTAGGGTTTGGGGTAGGTTGGGATTGATGTTGAGAACTTTTTGATAACAAGTTATAGCTGCCTCTAACTGATTTTGCTGTTGGAGTAAAGTTCCTAAGTTATTATGGGCGGGAATATATTTGGGGTCGGCTGCTAGGGCTTTTTGAAAATAGGCGATCGCTTGTTCAATTTCCCCTTGTTTCTTATGCTCTTGACCTTGATTAAAATAAGCAGTAGCTTGATTTTTATGGGGAGGATTTTGATGAGAAAAATTGAGTTCGTTTTGTTTGAGTTCTATAGGTTTATTGCATTGAATATAAATCCAGGCGATCGCTTCACTTAATTTTCCGTCTTCTCGCCAGTTCACAGAGCGAAATAATTTAAAAAATAAGGGTAAATCATATCTAATTTTATCGGTTATTTGGATAGGATAATTAATATAAGTATTAGGGAGTTTTTCCCATCCACCAATTGTTACGTATTGAGCAATATTTCCGGTTTTAAATCCCAAGGAGATCGGACATCTAACTTGAGGAAGAATAGCCACATCATAGAGTTCTGTGGCTTCGTTATCCATATCTAGCCACTCGATAATATCCCCCGTATTTAAGTTAATTATCAGGATGCCACAACGAGCTTGGGCGTGTTTTTGTTTAAGTCTTTCTGCAATTAATAAACCCGAAAAATGATAGTCTCTAGGTTGGGATAGACCCACAACCGCAAAATCACCGACAAAACCCAATCCTCGGGCGTAACCCGGACAAAAGGTGAGGGGGACAAATTCACCCTTTTGAATATAGCCAAAATCCCCTGTACCCGAATTGAGTATCCACAATTTACCTCGATACCATCGCGGTGAGTGGGGCATGGATAAACCACTGGCAATGATTTCATCCGTTTGGATATCAATTACCACTCCGCCCTGAGTCCGTTGATGTCTCCAACCCGATGCCACATCAGAGCGACTAATCGCTGTAACATAGCGGGGAACCCCATTAACGGCCGCTAACCCATTCAAATGACAGCGATCTTCCGGGGCGAGTTTGCTGATAAAGGGCGGTTTCCAGATGGGGGCAAAACTGTGTTGGGGATGGAGGGTGGCTAAACAGCTATACTCGGTATTAACAAAAACCAGATTACCCAGATCGTCCGCTACTAGATCATGAATATCTAAATCTCCGGTTGTGTGAGCCACCCGAGGAACATAAAGTCGATCATATTTCTCCTGTAAAAGTTCTCCATTTTCCAGAACATTTTCAAACCGCCAAATCTGATAGCGGGTGGCCAGGTAAAAACGTTCTGCGGTTGTATACAGTCCCATCGGCCGCTCCAATTCCCAGACCGGGGTGCAGATCTCGCCGTTGGGCTGAACTCCGATCAAACAGAGACGATTGGTTTGGTAGGTCGTCAACGCTAAACTAACCTGGTGTTGCTGTAACCACTCCACGAAATGGCGAGAGTAAGGTAGAGTAAGAGTTTTAGTTTTAGTGTCGGTCATTTTTTTAGGTCGGAGAATAGCCTCTTGCAGACTTACTCCGATGCTATAAATTTGTTTTCATGTCACCCTGTAGAGAAAATAGATATAATCTCCTCTATATAGTATTCGTAACACTAAATCTTGATTTTAAAGAAGGGTGATAGTACGGATCTTTACACAATCTTTACGCAGGACTTGGGGGTTGCTTTAAATATCTGCCCCTATTAACAAAACCCCTACTCACAAAAGGGATAAAAGTTTACTGCCGCCTGAATAATTCTTCTCTGGGTTTTTGCACCTTTGGGTTTCCTGCAAAAATTCTCCCTACTTGAAAAAATTAAAAACGGCTATACACGACCTGAAATTGCTATAATAAATTACTCTGAACTTAATCCTATTCGGCTGGTTGATTACGGGTAAATGCAGATTACTTTTTTAGGGACTAGCTCTGGGGTTCCGACGCGATCGCGTAATGTTTCTAGTATTGCTCTGCGTCTACCGCAACGGGCAGAAATTTGGCTGTTTGACTGTGGAGAGGGGACGCAGCATCAATTCCTCCGCAGTGATTTAAAAATTAGTCAAATTAGTCGAATTTTTGTCACCCATCTACACGGCGATCATATTTTCGGGTTAATGGGGTTATTGGCTAGTTGCGGGCTGGCGGGAAATCCCAAGCGGATCGATATTTATGGGCCGTCGGGACTATCGGAATATTTACAGGGCTGTGTACGGTATTCCCAAACCCATTTTTCTTACCCGGTTAAAGTCCATACCATTCAACCGGGAATCATTTTTGAAGATGAAGAATATCAGGTGGTTTGTGGGCCTTTGAAGCACCGAGTCCCCGCCTTTGGTTATCGGATGATTGAAAAGGATAAACCGGGACGCTTTGATGTGGAAACGGCCCAAAAATTAGGGATTCCCCCCGGGCCAATTTATGCCCAACTCAAACAGGGACAGACTGTAACCCTCGCCGATGGTCGGATAATTCGGGGCGCGGAATTATGTGGCGAAGCCCAAGTCGGTCGCAAATTTGTCTATTGTACCGATACGGTATTTTGTGATGGGGCGGTAGAATTAGCGCAAAATGCGGATGTTTTGGTTCATGAAGCCACCTTTGCCCATCAAGATTCAGAAATGGCTTTTCAAAGATTACATTCAACCTCCACTATGGCGGCCCAAGTTGCACTAACGGCGGAAGTTAAACAGTTAATTATGACCCATTTTAGCCCCCGTTATGCCCCAGGTAATTCAATTGTTTTGGAGGATTTATTAACAGAAGCCCGAGCTATTTTTCCCCAGACAGATATGGCCTATGATTTCTTTACCTATACCATTCCTCGTCGTTCTTCCCCCTAGTAGTAAGCCCTTTAGGGCTCTCTTAAATTCCCCTGATTTTATTAAATGAGTCCTAAATAACTCACTACCATAACTAATAGTTAGGGGTTGAAACTGGCAAGAATTAAGGTTAGATCGTCATCGGTTCTTTCTGTTACCCGGGGCGATCGCAAAAACCCAATTAACTGTTCCTGAGCGTCGATTTCATCGGTGATAGTTTCTACGAATTTAAACAGAGGAGAAAAGAAGGGATGATGGGGTTTTCCTTCTGGCATTTTTAACGCTAACATTTGTAAGCCATCGGAAAAAGCCGCTAAATATTTCGGTTGTCCTGACCAGAGATTAATTTGCGCGGTTTCTAAGGCATTTGGAGAAATTAAAAATATCGTTTCATTTAGATATTCTCCACTAGCGGGAATAGTTAACTCCTGAATATTTCCCGTTTTATCTTCTACAACTATTGCCCCATCTCCGACTTGAGCAACGGCGACTAATTCCGGTGTAGCTATCCCTAGAATTAAAGTGGTTGCTAACTCCCTAAGTTCGGTTTCTTGGGTGACAGATTCGGTTTGAATAGCACTTAAAGCCTGATTTAAAGCCTCCTTTAAATAATCTTCCCAAACAATATTTTTAACATTGATATCAACAGAATTAATTTGTTTTTCCAGAGTAAATAAGGCTATTTTAACCGCAATATTTGCCCCTAAATCCGCTAATTTTGCCGAACCTGCCCCATCAGCTACGGCAAAGATTAGACAAGAATCCGATAGGTGTTTATAACCCTGGGCATCCTGACAGGGTAGATTTTGTTTTTCGTGACTTTTTCCAGTTACTGATGCAGAAACAACTTGCCAATGATCAATTGAATTCATTATAATTTTATATAGTTTAAAGACTGATGGAAAACGGCTATGGATTTATCCTTAAACACTCCCCCATCCCGGTGGCGGTAAAGCCACTTGTTCATCAACTTTAGAATGGGAAACCGTTTGCATACTGGTCGATAACCAAATAAACATTTCTCGAAAGTCTAAACCCCGCAGTTTTAACGGCGTTCTCTGGACAATTTGAGCTAATCGATTCAGATTTGCTCCTTCAACTCCAACGGCAAAAAATGCCACCTGTTTTTTAAATTCTTCCTCTTGAATTCGTCGAGTTGCTTCTTCTGTCACCCGGTCAGATTCTCCCTGGGGTTCACCATCGGTAATCATAAACACCCAAGGACGATAATAGGTAATTCCATTATTTCGATATTCTAATTTTCTCGCCGCCACTAAATCCAGAGATTGGTTAATAGCAGTTCCCATAAAAGTTTGACCCTGGGCGGTTAATAAAGGCGGTTCAAACTGATCGGCCGTGACGAAATCCTGTAAAATTTTAACTTGATTATCAAAGGAAATAATCGCCACTTCTACCCGTTTTTTAGCGAGTTCATCCCGAATTAAATCATTTCTAAACGCCATTAGTCCATCATTTAAAGCGTCAATGGGAACTCCTTGCATGGATGCAGAAGTATCCAACAACAACACACAAGGACAGCGAGGTTCAGGATTTTCTGCAAATTCAACGGCTTCGTCTAATCTCATGATTCTGCTCGGTTCTACTGATAATTATTAAGATATTCACTATTATATCCTAATCATTGTCTTAAAATTCGTTGTTGGGCGATCGCCCAAGAATCTAGGGGCTAAAGCCCAACAACAGGGAGGGTTTTATATTGATTATTTCCAATCCTCCCAAGATTGATTAAAAATAGACATTTCTGGAAATAAAATTGGATTATTATTATTTTCTAATAACCGTTGTAACTCCTCTAATATCGGTTCCCGATAGGGTAAATCATCGACTAATTGATAGGGGAAAACTTCGTTTTTTAAGCTAAATGCTGCGGTAGTTCCTGCGGCTGCTCCAACAGACCATTCAAAGGAATGTATTCGATAAGCCGCCGCCGCAATATGACTGGTAGCGATACTTTTTCCGGCTACTAATAGATTATCAATTTTTTGCGGAATCATCGCTCTTAAAGGAATTTGAAAGGGATAGGCTTGTCCCTGTCCGCGACGTTCTCCTTCCCTTTCTGTATTTCCTGGGGTTTCCGGTGGACTTAGGGTTAAACAGGGGTGAAAATCAATCGCATAATGACCAATTCCTACGGTATCCGGGTAAATTGTAGACCGAGAACGGGGTTGAATTTCAGCAATGGTTTTTTCGCCTGAAAAAGCGGGTAAACTATCTAACTTTCCTAACTCTAACCACAGCAGTCTATAGGTTTCTGGGCTTAAATTATCGGTATACCAATCTTGACGGAAGTTATTTTGAGAAATATCAATTTCTGAAACCATAAATCCGTCTTTTTGACCATAGGAAGGACGACCAATAATCCTTCTCCCTTCTCGCATATAAGGATATTTAGATAACCCGTGAACGGTTCCCATAGGAGAGTTTAAACCCGATAAATAGCGATAGTTGGGATATTTTTCTTTTACGCCTTCACCGAGTTGGGAGTCGGTTGTTCCTTGTACTAACCAATAGAAAAACCCCTGGGCATTTTCTTCGCCTTTTCGCAAGGTTTCTGTTCTTAACCCGCCTTTCCATCCACCGGGTTCAAGTTGACCTGTTGCTTCTAATTGTGAGGGGGTTAAAATCAAGTTATCGGCTGAGGTTCCGGGTCGATAATCATTGCCCCATGTCCAATTCTGCATGGTAATATCCCCCGGATAAATCGGCCATTCCCTGGGATTTGCTGACCGTTTTTCTTTGGGGTTCATACTGTGAATGCGCCGATAAGTATAGACTAAATTAAAATTGGCTAACCGGGGTAATTCATAACTATAATAGGGGGCATATTGTTCATAGAATGGGGGCTTTTCATGGATTTGGGGATTTTTAGTCGCCTCCATAGCAAAGGTATAGGTAAACCCTTGAGTACAATAGGGATCTTTTGTAATACTAGATGCGGTGGGTTCTTGAGAAGAACGAGGATCAATTCCTAGCCTGTGGGGAATATTAGTTAAGCCAATAATTTCTCCGGTTTCTGTCGCTTCAATAATATACCAATCGGCTCCTTGATTAGCCTTTTTTTTAGGAATAAACCTAATAATTATTTTATCCAATTCTGGGGAATTTTCATACTCATAAGCATCATCAATAATAAAAGATAAAGGTTTTGTATTTAAGGGGGGTTGTCCGGGTTTGGGAATATGTTGAATGGCGATCGCTTCGGTAATTTGACTATTAACAATTGTCACATCTTTGATCACAGTGGTGGGAAACCAATATAATTTTCCTTTCCCTTTCTTTTCAGCTTTTTTAAACATTTTTAATAGAATTTCATGCCCGGCTTCTGGCATAAAACAAGCATCACTGACCCAACAGGCTCCCGGGTTGAGAATCCCATATTTTTTTTCAATTTCTGCTCGTAATTCTAAGTATCCTCTTGGATAGAATAATAGGGATCTTTGGGTCGGTCTTTCATCGAGGGCGGAGGTTCCTTGAGAGGAAATTTGCCCCCCTACCCAGTCGGTAATTTCTGTTAAACAAACGGTTTTTCCTGCTAATAATCCTTCATAAGCTGCCGCACTTCCTGCTAGTCCGCCCCCAACTACTAATAAATCACAGTCTACTTTTTGATCAATCCGAGGAGGTGTTGCTAAGGCGAGGGATAAACTGGGATTTAAGGAAATGATAGTAATGATTAAACTAATAAATAATTTAGGCATAATTTGATTCATCTTTGATCGAAACTTTATAGACATTTAATGACGGGAAAAGTTCCCATTTATACTAGATATGTCATAATAGAATTAACCCAGTTTATAAACACAGAAACTTGATTTCTTGAATGGAGGGAATAAAATCCCCGTTTTTAACAAAATTATAATTAGTATATAGAATATAAGATCACCCTTTGAACCAGGCTCAGACCCCCTATTTAATTTTCGGTATCAAATACTCTATTATTCACCTTGATTTATGATTGAACTTCTAGCGGTATTATCGGCATCAGCCGCGGCGGGATTAAGGATTGCTATACCTTTACTGGTTATTGGTTTATTGCGAAATGATTTATGGTCGAGTATACCGTTTCTGTCTCAATTTTCGCCGCAGGTCGTTGTCGGAGTGCTGGTGAGTTGGTCATTGTTTGAAATTTTTGCCTCTAAAAAACTCCTGGGACAGAGAATTTTACAATTAATACAATTACTATTTAGCCCCTTTGTCGGTGCTATTTTAGGTTTAGCGATCGCCCAAGCAACTAACGTTCAACCTAGCTTATATTGGATTATTGCTATTGTTGCGGGTTTACTGGCTTTAGTTTTACAATTAGTCCAAACCGGATTATTTTATCGGTTGCGCGGTTTGCCCCTATGGGTGATTTTAGGACAGGATATTCTTTGTGTTTTCCTGGTTATTTTTGCCTTTGATGCCCCTCAACAGGGGGGATTAATTGCATTATTGTTATTATGGCTTTCCATTAGAATTTCTAAAGAATGGTATCGCTGGTATAGAAAACAAGCCAACCCCGAAGAACCTAACCCCCGACGTTATAAGCGGGAACCGGATTGAGGGTAAGGGGAGCAGGGGAGGCAGGGGCACTTCGACAGGCTCAGTGGCCGCAGGGGAGGCAGGAGAGGTAAGGAGAGGGAATATCGTTGATTCCCAACCTTCCTAAAGTAATCCGATGAAATGCAGGGGGCCTTGTCCGGTCATGATTTCTATTAATATACCAATCATTCCTAACATGGCTAACCGACCATTCCAAACTTCGGCGGTGGTGGTGAGTCCCCATTCCCAACTTTCTTGAGGATACATCTTGGTTTTTTTGCCCGGATGTGCCACATCAGAGAACTTAATATTAGGAGCATCTAGGGCTTCTATGACCATTTCTGCTAAATCATTAATAAATACAGGATGGGTATTGAGGGCCGGAACTCGATGGAATTTTTCAATCCCAGCTTCTTCAGCCAGTTCTCGATATTCCATATCAATTTCTTCTAAGGTTTCGATATGTTCCGATACAAAACTAATTGGAACCACGACTAATTCCTTAACCCCTTCTTTAGCAAGTTCCAGAATTGCTTCCTCGGTATAAGGTTGTAACCATTCCACCGGGCCAACCCGACTTTGATAGGCGAGAACATGGGGGTTAGGACGGTTTAAAGTCTGCATAATTGCGGCTGTGCAGCCTTCTATTTCATCCCGATAGGGATCTCCAGCTTCCTCAACATAACTCACCGGAACGCCGTGGGCACTAAAGAAAATTGGCACTTGTTCAGGTTGTTCACAATGTTCAATTTCCTGCTGAATTAATTCCGTCATTGCTTGTAAATAACCCGGACGACTATACCAAGAGGGAATCACTGTATAATCAATTTTTTGTAAACTCGGATCTTGTTCCCAAAGTTTTTCTAAAACTCGAAAACTCGAACCACTGGTACTAATTGAAAATTGTGGATATAAAGGTAAAATAACTAAATCTTCGATTTGATCCCGTTTGATTTTGGCTACCGCTTCTTCAGTAAATGGGTTCCAATAGCGCATCCCCACATACACGCGGATATCATGACCTTTTTCCTGTAAAGACCCTTGTAAGGCAAGGGCTTGTTCTTCGGTAATTCGCCGCAGGGGAGAACCGCCCCCGATCGCCTTATAATTTTCCTGGGACTTCTGATAGCGCAGAGTCGAAATCATCCAAGCCAGAGGTTTCTGCATCCAGGCAAAGGGCAAACGGATAATTTCTGGGTCTGAAAATAGATTGTACAAAAAGGGGCGAACATCTTGCAGTTGCTCTGGCCCGCCCAGATTTAGCAGTAAGACTCCGACTCGTCCCATAGCGGATACTTCCTATCCTAAGATTTGTTAACTATCTTAATAATATATTGTCCTTGTGGGTTAGTCGATCTTTTAATTTATAAAAATTGTTCTCAATATGGCAACTATCCTCAGAAGTCTAAGTTACCGCTATCAATGGCTCTATGATACCATTTCCCGACTGGCGGCTTTGAGTGTGGGGGGTGAACGTCGGTTTCGGGAGTTACCCTTAACCGGGTTGACCCTGACACCGGAAACCAAAATTCTGGACTTGTGCTGTGGAAGTGGACAAGCAACGGGGGTGTTAGTGGAGTATTCCCAAAACGTGACGGGGTTGGATGCCTCTCCGTTGTCCCTCAAACGCGCCCGGAATAATGTTCCTCAAGCCCAATATGTTGAAGCATTTGCCGAAAATATGCCCTTTGGGGATAACAGCTTTGACCTGGTACATACCAGCGCGGCGTTACATGAAATGAACCCCGAACAGTTGCAACAAATTCTCAATCAGGTTTATCGCGTGCTTAAACCCGGGGGAATTTTTACCCTGGTTGATTTCCATTCCCCCACTAACCCGATATTTTGGCCGGGGGTAGCCATGTTTCTCTGGTTATTTGAAACGGAAACGGCTTGGCAATTGTTAAAAACAGATATGGTTCAATTATCATCACAAATTGGCTTTAATGTCAATCCTCCTAAACTTTATGCGGGAGGAAGTTTACAAGTAATTCATGGGGTTAAACCTTAATAGAAACCGGGTTTCTTTTCCAGATTATCAGTAACAAACACAAGATTTGTATAGAAACCCGATTTCTTATTCTTGGGTGAGGTCGGGCAGGTTTATCAAGCAGGACTTACGCAGTGACGCTATATGTAGCGTACTAAGGAGTTAGCGATCGCTAACCCAAAAGAAATCTGGAAACGGAGAATAAGGAATGTTAAAATAGCATCAGAATCTATGCCCAAAAATATGAGCATCAATTATCTATACTATTGCCAATATCTCCTGAGTAGCCAAATCAATTATACTCTAACCAACTTCGCTGAACATATTCAAGAGTTTAGCCATGATACAATTAATCGTTACTTGAATTCAGAAAACTTAACACCCGAAGTGATTTGGGAAAAAGTGCATTCAGAACTTCAGAGCCATCCCGAAGCTTGTTTAGTTTTTGATGATACGGTACTCGACAAAAGATTTTCCTCGAAAATTGAACTTGTCCGCCGTCAATATATATGCAGCGCAAAAGTTAATGGCTTTGATTGATAATTTAGGGAAAATTTATTATGTTCCGCTCAAAAAAAACCGGCTGGTTGATGATACAGGAGGTCAAAAAAAATATCAGCCTATTGAACAGTTAATTTGGTCTGAAATTGAAGAAAAACAGGGAAAGCTAATCAAAATAAATAAATTCCCTAGAGATAAAAAAGTTAAACTATTTCGGGTAACTGTTTCTGCCAACAGAACGGAATATGTAGCTACAAATGATTTAAATCAGTCTTCAATAGATGAAGTCATCTCTCAATGTAAACTGCGATGGAAAATTGAGGAATTTCACCGAGAAATTAAACAATTAACGGGGATAGAATCTTGCCAATGCCGTAAAGCGAGTATTCAAAAAAACCACATTGCTTGCGCTTTATTAGTTTGGGTTTTTCTGACTCGTATGGCTAAGAAAGTTTCTCAAACTGTCTATCAGTTAAAAGCTAGTTTGTTAGCAGATTACCTGAGCCAAGAGCTTAAACATCCCTCTCTCAAGCTTTCTTTTATTTAGTTTACTTATCAATTCAAACACAGATTAATTCTCTTTTTATAAGCGCGCTCGCGTAGCGTGCCGGACGCATATCGCCCTTCTGTCTGAATCAAGCGATCGCCTGATCCTGAATGCGCTATATATAGCGTCCTTGCGTAAGTCCTGTTAAAGTCAAGCGGGTTTTGGGTCGGCTTTGACCCACCACTTCTGGTAACAACATTTGTGCCAATAAGGGTTCAAATACTTGACAAAAGTCATCCAGGTCACAAAAAACTTTTGTTATGTCTAAGTGTGATGCTCTGTGATCCATAAAAGCCTCCTTAATTGTCTAATATTTGCTGGTTACATCTCTATTTTCTCACGCTTACTGATTAGATCATATGCCCAATAGTCATCTGTTTTGTCGCGATCGCCTGCCCAATAGTCATCTGTTTTGTCGCGATCGCCTGCTCAATAGTCGTCTGTTTTATCGCGATCGCACTCCATCGAACTCACGTTAAAGGAAGAAATGCAAGCCATACTCAGTAACAAAAGCGACCTTTGAAACCACATTTTTCAACTCAACTCATAAGGATCGTGGATTAAAGCTGTATTTTTCAGATTACAGGAGGATTGTGTCGCAGTTGCGGTCTAACACGCCACTACAGCGCATGAAACCGCAAGCATTTAAGCCCTAAACTTACGCTTTTTTATAGGTTCCACCCAAATCGTGCAGAACCCCGAAGTAGCTAGCCTTCCCGCCACTTCCAGAGTCACCTCCAAACGTCGAACATCCTTTTTACACTCTAAATTAGTCAGACTATCCGAATTCCACTTCATCAAATTCCGAGCAAACTTCCCCTGTAGAAAAGGGGGTTAAGAAATGAGGTCAACCATCAACACTCTATTTAATCCAACCTGCACTTAAAATAACAGTAATTCCCATAAAAATAATTGCCAACATCCACGTAATCCGATTTAACGTTGTTTCGGCACTTTTGGCGCTAGTAAAGAGTTGAGCTTGTCCACCAATACCCCCAATACCGTCTCCTTTCGGACTGTGGAGTAAGACTAAAATAATAATCCCTAGAGCCGATAAAGACCAAACCGCTTGTAATACTTGAGTAATCATGTTAAGAAGTTGATAATTTGAACAGAAAAATTAAACCTTCAAACCTTCGATTATAACCTATTTTTCAAGGAATTAATTTAAAGTTTTACCCGCATCGGAGTCCGATTTTCCCGAACTTCATAGGCGGCGGATTCAATCATAGAAACACCCGTCATTTCCGGGGGTTGAGGAATACCCAAAATCTGCAAAATCGTGGGCGCGATATCCGCTAAACAGCCATCTGTTCGTAAAGGAATATCGGTTCCATGACCTGGGATTTTGCGTTTTTCCCCTTCTACTAGAATAAAGGGAACGGGGTTAGTTGTGTGGGCTGTCCAGGGATTTCCTTCCGCGTCGCACATATATTCTGCGTTACCATGATCGGCAATAATAATCGCCGTCCCCCCAGCTTGACTAATACTTTGTAACAATATCCCTAAACAGTGATCAACGGTTTCAACCGCTTTTACCGCCGCACCCATCATCCCCGTATGTCCGACCATATCAGGATTAGCGTAATTAATCACAATCATCGAGTAAATGCCCTTTTCAATGCCTTCAATTGCCACATCCGTCACCGCTTCGGCGGACATTTCCGGTTGTAAATCGTATGTAGCAACCGAAGGACTAGGAATTAATTCTCGGTCTTCCCCGGGATAGGGTTGTTCTAAACCGCCATTAAAAAAATAGGTGACATGGGCATATTTTTCGGTTTCCGCCGTGCGTAATTGCTTTAACCCGTGTTCAGCAATCACTTGTCCGAGAATATTATTGAGATTTTGGGGTTCAAAAGCCACTAATACCGGAAAAGTAGAGTCATATTGAGTCAAAGTCACAAAGCTCAGGGGCTGAATATAGGGACGTTCAAACTCTTTAAAATCAGCATCAACAAACACCTGAGTTAACTCCCTCGCCCGGTCAGGACGGAAGTTAAAGAAAATCACCCCATCCCCGGCTTCCACCGCCCCAGGCGCGATCCGAGAGGGCACCACAAACTCATCGTTTATGCCTTCAGAATAGGAAGATAACATCACATCGGCGGCCGATAATCCATTGCCTTCGCCCTTGCTGGTCATTACTTCATACGCTTGTTTAACTCGATCCCATCGTTTATCTCGATCCATGGCATAATAACGGCCACTAATGGTAACAATCCGACCGATACCAATAGCATCAATTTGTTCTTGAAGTTGCTTAATATATTTAATTCCATCTTTAGGATTGGTGTCTCGACCATCCATAATCGCATGAATACAAACATCTCTAATATTTTTAGCTTTTGCTAAGTTTAAAAGTCCGTATAAATGATCTAAATGGGAGTGAACCCCCCCATCGGAACATAAACCCATCAAGTGTAACTTGCCGTTTTTATCTAAAACATCTTGACAAACTTTTAACAATGCCGGGTTATTTTGAATTGTGCCATCTTCAACCGCATCAGAAATTCTGACTAACTCTTGAGGAACAACGCGCCCCGCACCAATATTCAAATGACCCACTTCTGAATTTCCCATTTGACCCACGGGTAGGCCCACGGCCTTGCCAGAGGTGCGAATTAGGGTTCGGGGGTAAGCCATCCATAGACTATCCATCACCGGGGTATTTGCAACAGCTATGGCATTTCCGTCGGTTTGTTCACGATAACCCCATCCATCCAAGATGATCAGTACAACGGGAGATATAGATTTGGGTGCCATGCCAAGTTACCTTTTGCTGCGTGTGGTGATTTCCGCATAAATTATACCATTAGTACGGCAATCGCTCACGCTTGAGTTGTTTCTGTTGTAGCTTGGGATTAAGATTGGGTATCCTTAAGTTATATCAACTGTGTTTTGGGGACTGGCAATGCGTCAACTTTGGTTTCTGTTCTCCATCGGTATTTTTACAGTTGGGCTAGGAGGATGCGGTTCTACACCTGAAGAAACCGCTTCGACTTCGAGTCCAACCACTGCTCCAGCAAGTCCTCCATCGGCAGTAGCGTCGCCGACTCCCACTGTTACCCCCAGCCCGGGGAAAATACCCCCGTTTAAAGATCCGTTAGTCCAACCACAATCAAACGTGGCTGCGGGTGCGGGTTTGATTCAATCCACGAATCCGGAAGAACGATTACGTCTTTTGGGTAGACCTTCGACGGCAATTCCTGCCGCACCGTCAACAACGGCTCCTGCTGGGGTGGGTATCGATCCGTTTGCTGTTTTGCCTCCCTCTATTGTCCAAGCTGCTCCCGAGGTGGGAGAAGCACCATCCGTACCGGAACAGGTAACTCGGGCTGTGCCAGAGTTACCTAAATTACCCGTGAATGAAGTTCCCATTCGCTGGGTATCAGCTAGTGCCAGGGTTCCTTCTCCTAGAACTTCTGGAACTCCCGGTAGAAGTGGAACTCCTGGAACTCCTGGAACTCCTGGAACTCCTGGAACCCCTGGAACTCCTGGTAGAAGTGGAACTCCTGGAACTCCTGGTAGAAGTGGAACTCCTGGGACAGTAGGAAAACCCCGGGGGAGTGGAGTGACAACATCCAAACCTCAAACCGTTGGGCCAGGGAGAAGCGTACCCAATTTACCCAGTCTGCCGATCGCTACAGTCCCGGATTTACCGGCCCTTCCTAATACCCCAACACCCCCATCTTGGCGTGATCCTAATCCCCCACCACCACCTCCCGCCCCCGTCCAACCTTTTGTTCCGCCTCCTCCATCTACAGACTTAGCCCAAGGGATGGAAGTAACCGGGGTATTACAAGTGGGAGATCAAACCAAAGTTATTCTCAAGGCTCCCGCAGAACCCACCAGTCGTTATGTGAACGTGGGACAGCGTGTGTCTAATGGTCAGGTTCTGGTGAAACGAGTCAAGTTTGATACCGGAGGCGAACCCATTGTAATTTTTGAGCAAAATGGGGTTGAGATCGCTAAATCGATTGGTGCTATTCCACCGGCTGATCCCAAAATTAATAATATTAGTATGCGATCATCTCATCCTGCCAGTTAGTGCGGATGAATCGGATAGATCTAATCTTGAGATATTAGGTATAGTTTTTTCATCGTAGGAGTAACCCTGGTGTATTTCATCCGAAAACGGGTTTTTTTGACGCTAACTCTATCAAGTTTAGCGGTGGTTCTGGGTATTTATCATCCTCTGCCAACGGTGGCACAGCCGGCCGAAGGTAAGCGTCCTCCGGTTTGTGAAGGACAGTTACCGACCGGAATGGTCAAATGTAACTATGAGGGAGGAGATAACTATAAGGGAAGTTTTGTTAATGGTAAACCGGACGGTCAAGGGATTATGGTTTATGCCAACCGCGATCGCTATGAAGGTCAGTTTCGCAATGGTTTACCCAATGGACAAGGAGTCTTCATTTTTGCCGATGATGCCCGAATTGTTGGGGTATTTAAAGATGGCAATATTACCCAGGGGACGGTAATTTTTGCCAATGGCGATCGCTATATTGGAACGTTTAAACTGGTGCGAGAAGTCGGGGGCGGAACGGTCAGCAGTCAACCCAGTGGTCGCGGACAGTTTATTTATGCTAATGGCGATCGCTATGAAGGCGAATTCTTTGCCGGATCTCCTTTTGGTCAGGGAGTATTCACCCGCACCAATGGCAGCCGCTGTCAGGGACAATTTTTTAACCAACAACTCGATGGCAAGGGAACCTGTACTTTTGCTAACGGAACTCGCTTTGAGGGAGAATTTCGGGGCGGGGTTCCCCATGGCCAAGGAACGATTATTGACGCCAAAGGCAAACGGTTTCCCGGCAGTTTCCGGGATGGCCAGAAAGTGTAGTGGGGAATTACGAATTACGAATGGGTAATGGGTAATGGGTAATGGGTAATGGGTAATGGGTAATGGGTAATGGGTAATGGGTAATGGGTAATGGGGAATAGAAGGAATGTGCCCTATATGTGCCTTTATTTGCCTTTCCTGGGGACAATCACTAGGTTAGCAATAAAACTTAAAGACTGAAATCAACCTAGACAGCCAATCCAGTAGTACCCTGAGTTTATTAAACGTCTTTATCCGTTTTTTGATTGAAAAGGGGAAGAAAAAGCAATGGTTCAACGTGGTTCTAAAGTTCGTGTCCTACGCAAAGAGTCCTACTGGTATCAAGAAGTAGGTACAGTTGCTTCTGTGGACGCCAGTGGCATCAAATACGCTGCGATTGTTCGCTTTGATAAAGTGAACTACTCCGGCGTGAACACCAACAACTTTGCCGTGAGCGAACTGTTGGAAGTGGAAGCTCCCAAAGCTGCTGCTAAAAAATCTGCACCTGCGGCTAAAAAATAGCCCGTGCCGGAATTACCGGAAGTTGAAACCGTTAGGCAAGGTCTAAATCAAGTGACCTTGAACCAAACAATTGTGGGGGGTGAAGTGTTGCTTCAGCGCACTCTCGCCTACCCCTTTTCCGTTGAGGAATTTTTGCTGGGTTTAACTGGAGTGGCGATCGCGGCTTGGCATCGCCGAGGAAAATATTTACTAGCGGAATTGGTTCAATTAGACCCTCAGAGAACCTCTGGCGGCTGGTTAGGGGTTCATTTACGCATGACGGGTCAATTATTATGGGTTCACCCCCAAGACCCCCTACAAAAGCACACCCGGATTCGTTTATTTTTTGCGGAAAATCGAGAATTGAGATTTGTTGATCAACGCACGTTTGGGAAAATTTGGTGGGTGCCGCCCGGTCAAGAAGTTTCTAGTATTATTACGGGGTTAAACAATTTAGGCCCAGAGCCTTTCGCTTCAGAATTCTCCGTTGAATATTTACAAGAACAATTTAAAAAGCGTCAACGCCTGATTAAATCTGCCCTTTTGGATCAAAGTTTGGTGGCTGGAGTCGGAAATATCTACGCGGATGAGTCTTTATTTTTAAGCGGAATTTCTCCTACAACCCCCTGTAGTGCCTTAACTCGTCCCCAACTCGAACGGTTACATCACCATATTATTCAAGTATTGAAAACCAGTATTGAAGTAGGCGGCACAACCATTCGTAACTTCCTGAATGTTCAAGGGGTGAATGGCAACTATGGGGGCACAGCCTGGGTTTACAATCGTACTGGAGAACCCTGTCGGGTCTGTGGAACCCCAATTGAACGTTTGAAACTCGCCGGACGGTCGGCTCATTTTTGCCCAAAATGTCAGCATTAGGCGCAATATTTTTATGGTATAGGGAACCACAAAGGCACAAAGACACGAAGGAAGGAGTTGCTCGGATAAGCTGTTCAGCATTTAAACTGCATATTTTAGAGGCTGAAACCCCTTACTGGCTTGGATAGCCTCGAAAATTTAGATAATTAACAGCTTATCCCGATAAACCCTTAAAATTGGGAGAAGCTTTGATAAACACTGGAAGTTAACGAGTTATGGCCATTAAAAAAGGTGATTTTGTTCACGCGGTTCGGGAAAAGTTGGAGAATAGCTTAGAAGCAAAAGCTAGTGATCCTCGATTTTCTGCTTATATTTTTGAGACGAAAGGGGAGATTATGGAATTACGGGGGGACTACGCTTTGGTTAAATTTGGACAAGTTCCTACCCCCAATATTTGGTTAAGATTGGATCAATTGGAATCAGCTTAATCAGTCATCAGTTGTAGGGGCGGGTTCATCGAGATTTAGGGTAACTAACGAAGATCTAAAAGAACCCGCCCGTACCAGTTATCAGTTGAATAAATACTATAGTAATCCTACAGAAATTGCAATTATTTAAGGTGTCTATTAAAAATCTATAAGTATTACCCATTACCCATTACCCTGTTACTGAGCGAAGTAGAAGTATTACCCATTACCCATAACCCATTACCTATTACCCATTATGTTATCGATTCCATTTTTTCCTCCTTCTTGTCATTCCACTAGGGTTTCTATTATTGGTGCGGGGAAAGTGGGAAGTACCCTGGCCCAGCGTATTATTGAACAAAATATTGCTAACGTTGTTTTATTAGATGTTTTAGAAGGAGTACCCCAAGGAATTGCTTTAGATTTAATGCAAGCGGGTTCGGTGGAAGGTCATGATCGACAAGTAACGGGTACAAATAATTATGCCGATACTGCTAATTCAGATATTATTGTCATAACGGCTGGAAAGCCTCGAATTCCTGGGATGAAGCGGGATGATTTAATTAGTATTAATGCCAAAATTGTTGTCGATGCGGCTCAAAAATCCCTTCAATATTCCCCCAATGCAGTATTTATTATTGTGACTAATCCCTTAGATGTGATGACTTATATTGCTTGGCAGGCAACAAAAATTGAACCCCATCGGGTGATGGGTATGGCAGGGGTTTTAGATTCATCGAGATTTCAAGCATTTATTGGCATGGAATTGGGAATGTCTATGGCGAATATTCATGCCACTGTATTAGGAAGTCATGGGGATTTAATGGTTCCCTTACCCCGTTACACAACCGTTAATGGGATTCCGATTACAGAATTAATTGATCAAAAAACCATTAATAAAATTGTCCAACGTACCCGTCAAGGGGGAGGGGAAATTGTACAGTTATTAAAGACAGGAGGAGCTTATTTTGCCCCTGCATCTTCTATTAGAATTATGGTGGAATCTATTTTACGTCAACAATCGAGATTATTACCCACCTGTTCTTATTTACAGGGAGAATATGGCTTAAAAGATATTTTTCTGGGGGTTCCCGCCTGGTTAGGTTGTCGGGGAGTAGAACGGATTTTAGAACTCGATTTAACTGAATCTGAACATCAGGCTTTGATGGAATGTAGCCTATCAGTTAGAGACGGAATTAATCAAGCCCTAGAACTGTTAAAATAAACCAGAAAAACTGATAAAAGAACTCGTTAAAATCCTCCTGCTAACGGTTAGTATAGGTTTCCATTGGTTCCTTGATCCAACGAATATAAAAGTGTCGAAAACTAGACTTTAAAACCCGAGGTAAACCAAAATCAATGGGAACTAAGGCGGCAGGTAATTTCCAGTCGGAAACTTGTAATTCTTTAGGGGTTAATAAAGGATAATTAATCTCCGTTAATTCGGGACATAATCCTAAGCGTTGAGCCGCCATAATAGTCGGAACCCAAGTCGGATCAACCTGAAGAATATCAACAACCGTTCTATCTAAAGAAAATACATGATCCGCCGCGGCTAAAATCCCTAATTCCTTGGGTTCTCCATTACTCGGGCCATTACCTTCATGACCGATAATAGCATCTAAAATGGTTAAATTGGGATTAATTGCCCGGGCAGTTTCTACTAACATTTCCCCAAACCGATCAACATCTTTCCCCGCTTCTAAATGCCACCAGGCTTTCATTTTTCCTGGGACACAACCAAAAAGATTTTTCACTCCCATGGTTAGGGTTAATTGAACATGGGATTTTAATTTAGGTAAATTAATCACCACGTCAGCTTCCATGGCTTCTTTACTTAACCGTAAATGATCGAACCCTTCCCCGACGGTTTCATAGCGTTTTCCTTTAAATTCAACTATCGGTAAATTCAAGGATTCAATTAAGGGTAAATAACCATTTTTGCGGGCGACCCCCAGGGCACTACCAAAGGCGGGACTATCTCCTAAAAAGGGTTTTCCTCCCGCCTGAATTACCAGTTTAGCGACGGCTGCAACCAATTCCGGGCGAGTAACACATTCTTTGGTTGGACGACTTCCAGTTAATAAATTCGGTTTGAGTAGAACGCGATCGCCCGGTTTCACAAAAGCGGTCATTCCTCCCATGGGTGCGAGTAAAGTTTCTAGGGATTTTTCTAATACTTGAGGGTTATAAGAATCAGTCCGAATTAAAGACACAGTTGACATAAATCACCGAATTTGAGGGATTATTTAATAACTTTATTCAGTCATTTTTAAACGACCGACCGCACCCCGATGGAGAGCAGTTACCCGTTGACAATTTAGGAAAGCTCCCTGTCCTTGTAACTCTGGTACTGGTGGTTTTAACTCCAATTTTTCCACCTTAGCCATATTAACCATGACCGTTTGATCAACTAGGTGAAAAGTCAACCAAGCTTGATGCAAAAGTTCGGGGAGTTGCTGGACTAATTCCCCCGGGGGAATTGGAACGTTAAAAGCCTCCTCATGGCCATCATCATAATAGAAAGTAATTTGGGTTGTCGTCATGCCGTTGAATTCTACAAAAGATCCTTTGGGCATAAGTCAACTTCTCCTAAAATGGGACAATTTCGCAAAATAATTAAACTTTGATAATCCTATTTTAGATCATTTGGGTGTATATTGACACGCCCAGATCCGATATAATCCTAGAAACTATTAGATAATTTTCCTCTTAATCGAATGGCTAAATCTCCCCGTCCTGGTAATATTCTCCTGAAAAATATCCCTTGGCAGGACTTAGAAACAATTCTGTTTAAACGGCAAAAAAATGGAGAGACTCTACTGGCTTATGATCAGGGAACTTTGGAATTGATTACCCCTTCACCGGAACATCAGGAGTATCGTGAAATTTTAGAAGGATTTATTATTGCTTTATTAGATTTACAAAATATTAATTATCGTTGTTTAGGTTCGGTTTTATGGCAACGAGTGGATTTACAAATTAGTTTAGAAGTGGATAGTTGTTTTTATATTCAAAACCTATCTGCCGTTGAGAAACAATTAACCATTAATTTACCAGAAAATCCTCCCCCTGATTTGGTTTTAGAAATTGATTTAACTCAAAAATCTCTCCCTAGACGTTCAATGTATGCTCGCTTAGGTATTCCTGAAGTTTGGCGTTGTGATCAAAACAAACTTAAAATTTATCAGCTACAAGGTGGAGATTATCAACAAACACCGAGAAGTTTAGTCTTTCCTGAAATAGCATTAGAAAGTTTACCGAAAATTATTAAAGATAATATTAAATCGGGTCGAACTTCAGTTCGTCGTGAATTTCAAAAATGGTTAATCACTATTTAGAGGATGAAAAAATGACTCTCTTATTATTAGGAGAATTTGAAGATACTCAAGTTTGGATTTCAGCAATTCAAACCTATCAACCCGATCTAAAAATCGAAGTTTACCCGGAGGTTAAAAATCCAGCAGAAATTGACGCGGTTTTAGTCTGGATGCACCCATTAGGCGTTATTGAAAAATTCCCTAATTTAAAGGTAATTATCTCAACGGGTGCGGGTGTAGATCATATTTTACGAGATCCGAATTTACCTGCTCATATTCCTATTGTGCGGTTAGTAGATGACTCTTTAACCTCCCAAATGTCGGAATATATTCTATCAGCAATCTTACAGTTTCATCGTCAATTTACGGAGTATAAAATTCAGCAAAATCAACAGTTATGGCGGGGGTTATCCCCTAGAAACACGGCTAATTGTACCGTCGGAATTTTGGGGTTAGGGGTTTTGGGTTCAGATATAGCTCAAAAATTAAATTTATTAGGGTTTACGGTGCGCGGTTGGAGTCGGACACCTAAAGTTTTAGAGCATATTAATTGTTTTTTTGGAGAAGCACAATTCAATCTATTTTTAAGGGAATGTGAGGTTTTGGTTTGTTTATTACCTTTAACACCGGAAACCGAAGGAATTTTAAATCAAAATACCTTTGCTGCTTTATCCCAAGGTGCTTATTTAATTAATGTGGCGAGGGGGAAACATTTAGTTGAGGAAGACCTATTAACGGCGTTAACATCCGGTCAACTATCCGGCGCTTGTTTAGATGTATTTCAAATTGAACCTTTACCCGAAAATCATCCTTTTTGGACACATCCCCAAATTATTATCACCCCTCATATTGCGGCAAAAACTATTCCCGCTTGTGTCGTGCCTCAAATTATTGCAGCCATCCAAAATAGTCAAGAGGGAGTATTATTAAATAATACTATTGATCTATCCCAAGGATATTAACTTTTTGGGATATTTTTTCATAAGTTAAAGATGTTATATTAGTTTAACTCTATTATTGCGGCTTGGGTGGGTATTATCTATTTTACAAATTATGTTTATCTAACAATCTTTGTAACAAACTTTTCGATGCCCAAAAAGATGTCTTTTGAAGATTGTCAATAGCTGTAGATAAGTTGATCAGTTTCATGGTTGCAGCTTGATCCAAAATACCCAATATTCCTGTAATAGATAAACCTCTATCTATCGCTATGCGTCTTGCTTTCATATCATCTAAAATAACTAAATCAGCATTAAGTTGTTGTGCTAAAAGAATCCCTTCACGTTCACCAGGATCAAGTAAATCTATATAATAATCATTCTGAAGCTAAAAGATGACGAATAGTTTGAACATCTTGTTCTAAATCATTTTCAGTATAAGGTAAATAAGCTTTTTCTTGCTTAAGAAATTCGTAGGTTTCCCAACGAGAAGAAAATTTGAGTATCCGTCTTACTTCAGAAGCACCGATTTGACCTTGACGGTAATAATCGGCGGTGATTAGTTCCAAAATACGCCGAGAAATATTAACAGACTGTAATTTTTCTGCTATTTCATCAGGGAGTTCAAGGGTGATTTGCATGGTAATTTTTCGGTTATAGTTTTGTAATCTACTCTATTAGACATCTCCAAAATAGAAACGGGGAGGGATAGCAAGATGGTAAAATTGGATTTTACCCCAATGAGAGATGAGTAAATTAAGAGAGTATCTGGACAAGAATCCCCAGCAAGCAAAAAGGCTATTAGGGATGGAATATGAACAGTTGATAGAACTCATTCAAGCTGCGGAGTTATTAGAACAAGAAAAACGACAAGAACAAGAAAAAACTAAAATCAGGTTGATTAAAGCAGGTGGGGGTCGTCGCCAGAAATTATCTGTCGATGAACAAATCTTACTAACTCTAATTTATCTGCATCAGATGCCCACATTTCAAATGTTAGGGTTACAGTTTGAAGTGAGTGAATCAACAGCAAATGATATTTTCCATAACTGGATAAAAATCTTCAGAGAATTACTGCCAGCGAGTTTACTAGAGCAAGTAAAAAAAAACGAGAGTGATTGGGAGTGGGTAGAAGAAATTCTGCTGGAATTTGAGTTAGTAGTAGATAGCTATGAACAGCCCAGGGAAAGACCAATAGACAACGAAGAGCAGAAAAAGTATTATTCAGGAAAGAAAAAAACACATACGTTTAAAAATCAAGTCATTGTCATGCCAAATGGAAAAGAAATAGTGGATGTAGCAGTGGGTTATACCGGAGCAACAAGTGATCTAAAATTGTGGACAGAAAGAAGCCAGGAATTGGGAAACAATCAAAAATACAGAGGGGATAAGGCTTATGTAGGAGAAACAGCAATTAATACACCGCATAAGAAACCGAGGAATCAAGAGATGTCGGCTGAAAAGCAAGAAGAAAATCGATTAAAAGCCAAACAAAGGATTGTAGTTGAACATTTAATCAGACTGATAAAAATTTATAGAGTTGCTTCAGAAAGATTTCGGTTAAAAAGGCAAAATTATGAAGCAGTAATCTTGACAGTATGTGGATTAATAAGATGGCGAATAGGAGCGATTGTATTACCATCTAAGAACTGCCCAGAATTCTTTTGAGAAATGATTAAATATTAGAGATAAAATTCATTAATTATTATTAATGTAACTGAAAAAGCCTATGAATCCGTTACTTTGGGAGAACCCGGCACAGGAGTGCTCAAGGTTCAAAAAGTAGCGATAGAGGGCATTTGGGGATTTTCGGAGATGTCTATTGATTAACTAATTCTCAAATTGTTTCTATTTCTGCTGATGTTAAGGTTGTTAAAGTTTTATTGGCAATCATATATGAGTTAATTGAAATATATAGTCCTCAATTATAGCATAGAAAGATTAATAATTAGGTAGGTTGAATTAAGTGTAAGATAGACGCGCCTCAAAAGCTTACTATGCCTAGATCTCATCGCATCTTGTGTTTATTTATGTCTACCTACTTATTTAAAGCCTTACCAATATGAATTGTAGGAAATTACGTCATGTTACTAAAAAATCCCAACCCCGATTTTCTCCCCGTCCATCAAGATGATGAATTTTTGCCCCCGGTGAGTGGCGCGACAATTTTTGGGGGCTTATTTTTAGTGGGGAAAGTAGCGATCGCTTTCACTGTATCTGCTTTTACTCCCTTACCCGTGACCGTCAAGGCGACCGCAATGGTGCGCCCTAATAGAGTGGTTTACTTTATGTTATAACTGATGCTAATAATTATTTATTTCGCTATAAAAATCCTAAACATGGCTCAGGCAATTCGTCAAACTACTTTTGTTCAGTCTGATGGCACAATCACTATTAAAACTCCCCAATTTCCCCAAGGAGCAAAAGTTGAGGTAATTATTATCTTAGAAGATAACTCTCAAACTTGGTCAGCCGAAACTTTAGCTATGGAAAGATTGCCACAATTAGAAAATCCTAGCCAATTGATAACTATAATAGAAGCCAACTCAGAAATTGATGAAGATGAATTAAAACAGTGGGTTAATAATGGGCAAAGCTAAAAATTCTTATCTTCTGCAAATGGTTAAAGAAGTACAGGATGATATTTCTCGATTACCATTACAACTTCAGAATAACTGGCAAAAATACCAAAAAATCCTCGCTTTAGATCCCTATCAAACTCTAGGTATTTCTAGTCATAATTTAATCGGAAAACTAAAAGGATGTCGCTCTCTGGAAATAGATTGGAATGGAGTTTCTTATCGTCTAGTTTATCGCATTTATGAAAATCCTTCCCCGAAGCGAGTAGTTCTTCTCAGTTTTGCTGAACATGATCCTGCTTACGAAAAAGCTCAGAATCGAAAATAAACATAACTTAAAATTTCCGAAACTTTACTATCTCGGAAGTCATAATTTTAATTATTAAATCGTTCTAGGTTGTGATTTTTAAACATTCCTTAATCACAATATTTGCTAATTTTTGGGCTGCTCCTGCTTCGCCTCTAACCTCGCGTAAACGCTGGCGCATGGCTTCCAATTGTTCGGGATGGTCTAAATAATTTAAGACTAAATTTCCGATATCTTCCGGTTGAAGTTCCCCCACTAATTCGGGAACAATTTCCTGTTTCGCCCAAATATTTGGCCAAGCAAAGAGTTTACCCTGTTTTAAGACTAATCTATTAATAAGTTTAGCAAAAAGAGTACCCAACCCCGGTAAATTGGCTAAAATTCCGGGGATACCATCCCAAGACCGCATGGCATCTAATTGTTGAGTAGGTAATAACACAATCATCGGTACAGCTAAGGCCCCTAATTGAGCAGTATTGGCTCCGACTGTGGTTAAACAGATCTGACATTTTGAGAGTAAATCATAAGCGGGAAATTCGGTATAAAGTTCGATTTTAACCCCATTTTGAGTTTCTAAATAAGCCGGATTTCCTAAATGTAGTTTTCCTGAAATTCCGCCAAATTGTGCTATTATAGGATTATATTGAGGATCGGCAAATTTGGCTAAGGTTTGTAAATCCAAGGTAGGAGCAACGGGAATAACTAATCGAATTTCAGGACGTTTTTGATGCAAATATTCAGATATTGCTAAGGTTAATGCCATGCCTTGGGCTAATTTTAGAGCTTTAGAACCGGGTAATAATCCAATCATAATATCATCAGAAATAATAGCAGAAAAACTCGATACCGTTACATCTGCCATTAAATCTCCGATGACTTCTAATTTAGCTTGATAGGGTTGGGGAATATTATCTAAAATCTCGGATTTCATTACTCCAAATCGATCAATATAACGCCACCAGCGCGCTTCCCATTCAGCATAAATAACGCTCTGATACCCCAATTTTTTACTAATTATTAAAGTAAAAAATTGATCTCCTCCTAAAAATAGAACTACACCTTTTTTATACCAGTCCCAATCTTCGGCGGTTTTTCCCCATAATAAAAATTGCCAAAAATATTCTGCTCCTTGAACTCGATCAATTTCCGGGTAAGAACGAGCAATATTAACTTCGTTTCCGGTAGCATTAGGACAAGGAGATAATATTAGGGAAATTCTAACTTGAAAAGGTTGATTTTTTAGCTGTTGTCGTAATGCTTGAACGACGGGAAGCACCCAAGTTGTGATTTCACCGGGGCCATTAGAAAGGATTAAAATATCAATGGCGTTTTCCATGTTAAATAATTAAATAAGAGTGCGCTTAAGCGCAACAACGGGTTTAAACTATTAATTGCTGAATTATTGTTGGGGTTAATGTTTCTAAATGACTTAATACTATAGTTGCTCCGGCGGTTTCTAGGTTATTTTGATAGGCTTGACGACGTTCTGGATCAGCCTGTTGAATATGGGGAGGAAGCACCCCCACACCGATCCAAAGGCGATCGGGTTGGAGTTTTTTTGCTCTTGTTATTGTGTGTAAATCGGCTACCGTATCCCCAACATAAAAAACCGGAGTTGGTGAATTTTCTGCGGTTTCTAATTCGGCGATCGCTTCAAAAAGTCCCGTCGGGTCAGGTTTTCCCGGGACATCTTCCATCGCCCTTAATACGGGATCACCTAAATTCAGTTTACCCTGCAAAACATAGAGGGCTTCGTCCCGCATTGCTCCGCTAAAGAAACCCCAGGAGATATTATTTTCCGTCAAGTCTTGAAAGTATTTAGGGGTGCACAGTAGGGGCTCAGAGGTAATATAACCTGTCCATTCATCGGGATTTGGGCCACGATAGCGGGACTGGAAAAAATCAACCAACTGTTGATAGTTGAGGGAAGTCTGGGATCGGGTTTGTCCCTGGGCTTCCCAGTAACGATAGACTAACTCTTGGGAGGCTTCCCAGTCATTATTCCAAATGCCTTCGGATTTGAGATCATCAATATCGCTGAGACTGGGACGGTAGGAACCTGTAAACTGTTCTACGGTATCCGCGATCGCCCGTCGATAGGAACCCCCGACATCCCGAATTACGCCATCAATATCAAAAACAACAATAGCCGTTTTCATGCTGTTGACCTTGAGCTTATGCCATGCTCCAGGCTACACCCCAAGGCTACACCGACGCAAATCTTGATAAAAAGTAATTCAGTTAAAAAGTTATGGAAGATTCAGTGCAAGATCTGATACTATAGAGGATTGTAATATTTTTTTTGAGCCTGGGATAGACAGCGGAGGTGTAATTGTCAAGGTTTGTATTAAAAGTTCTGTGGCTAGATGAGAATGTAGCCCTGGCGGTGGATCAGGTGGTAGGTAAGGGGACAAGCCCTTTAACCTCCTACTTTTTCTGGCCCCGCAACGATGCTTGGGAACAACTGAAAACGGAAATGGAATCCAAACATTGGATCTCTGAACCGGATCAAGTTGAATTGCTCAATAAAGCAACCGAAGTGATCAATTATTGGCAAGAAGAAGGCAGAAATCGCCCCATCAGCGAAGCTCAATCTAAATTTCCTGAAGTTATCTTTACGGGGAGCAGTTGATCTCCTTGAGAAATTATTTGATTGTGTGAAATTTCCAACGCCGTTGCATTCGCCATGGCGTTGGTTTTGTTTGGGGACAAAATATTGTTAAATAAATTCTAGTTGAGGTTAGCATAGGAATAGGCAGAAAAGCTTAGTCTTGTTGTTGAGCTTACTGTTCTAACACAAACAAAATAGCTGAGTATGTTAAGGGCTAATGTAGTCGGTCGGACACATTTCGACGAATCTACATTCGAGTCTTTAGATAGGAGATTATGCCAAGAGGAAAACCTATGACTACCACATCCCGAATTCCATACACTACAGAACAAAGTCTGGCGTGGATGCGTGGACTTTTAACCCTGGCTTGGGCGGATGGCAATTTTGATGAAGACGAACATCAGTTAATTGATGCGTTAACCCATGATGAATTAGTCGCTGTGACTAATGTTGATAGTTTAGAACCCATTTCACCCGAGGAATTAGGGGCTGTTTTAGGAGCCCATCCTCAACTTGCAGAAAACTTCCTCAGAACCGCCGTAATGGTGGCTTTAGCTGATGGAATTTACTCGATTTGTGAGGATGATTTATTACATCAATTTTGTCAAGCATTAAACCTCAAAATTGAGGCCTTAGATACATTGCGAAAAACCTTACAAGATTTGTCTAAAATTCAATCGGGGGAGTTACCCCAGGTCTGTATTAATCATAACCCCCACGGCGATCATTCTCTCGATGTTCTCTCCCCGGTTAAACATTGGTTAGATGATTTAGAAATTCATGATTCTAAAGTTGCTCATGCTGTCTGTAAATTGATTCCACCTCAGTGCCCATTTGAACGAGATTTGGTCATATTTGGACGCAAAATTGTTCATATTCCCCCCATGTGCAAACTGAATCCTTTATATGAACAATTCACCGGATTACGATTTCGTGCATTGTCTTATTTAGCCGATGAATGTCAGGAAGATATCTCTAAATATTGTTAGAGAATTACGAATTACGAATTACGAATTACGAATAGGTAATTGGTAATGGGTAATTGGTAATGGGTAATGGGTAATAAATCAATTAAACTCTTACACTGATAACTGTACGGGCGGGTTCTTTTAGATGTTTGTTAATGACCTAAATCTTGATGAACCCGCCCCTACAACTGATGACTGATTTACCTATTTATTGAAAACCCGATAAAACCAATTTCTAACATTGCCAAACCAGAGTTTAGGATGATCCTGGGGTTGAAAATTAGGATTAAACATAGAAATAATTAAGGGTATACCTCCGACTTTAATCGCCATTAAAACATGAATCATAATCGAAAATAAAATTATCACCCAAGCGATTAAATGTGCAAAATACCAGGGGTGATTAAGTTCTCCATCGGGTAGCCAATCTTCTTGTTGAAACTTTCCTGAAATTACCGACAATGACACCGCAATTAAAGCTAAAGTATTACTAATTCTTAGTAGGGTATACCACCAGGCGGGTTTATTAGTTTGAGTTAATGTTTGCAGGGTATTTCCTTGAATTAACTTTTTTCTTTGGGTAATTAAACTATAAACGACAAAAACCACATAAACAAACAACAAGAAAAATCCAAAGGTTCCATGAATATCAATTAAACTGCGCTTTTCTGTGGTTAATCCTAAGCCACCAAAACGTCGATCATAACTATCATAAACTAAAAATCCAGTAATGAAAGCACCCAAAACTAAAAAGCCATTTAAAGCGTGGGAAACTCTCAAAAACAAAGGTTGATAGGGCTGTGATTTAGACATTGTAAGATTCTTATTGAGGTTGATTTGAGAAATTATGAATCAATTATGAATCATAGTTTTATCGGCAGAGTGTAAAAACTGGTTTGATTATAAACTATTTTACTTTTGAATTTCAAAGACAAAATAATTAATCTGATTCAACATAGCAAGCACTAAATAGATTGTATAGATAGAGAATTTATTGTATAGTAGACCGTAGGTATACTAAAAATTTTACCGCGATCGCAAAAATTCCATGAACACTTATGATTGGATTGTAGTTGGCGCCGGAATTGCAGGTTCTGCCCTCAGTTATGAATTAGCGAAAAAAGGATTTAAGGTACTTTTATTAGATCCAAATCCTACATTAAACAATGCAACGCGCTATAGCTATGGCGGTTTAGCTTATTGGTCAGGAACAACTGAACTCACCCGAACGTTATGCGAAGAAGGCAAAAAATATCACCAGACTTTATCCCAAGAATTAGGGGTAAATACGGAGTTAAGAGAATTAGATTTAATTTTACCCTTTAATTTCAATATTGATCCAGAAATTATCGCTCAAAAATATAGCAATTTTGCCACACCCCCTGAGTTAATTACTATTCAAGAAGCCTGTGAATTAGAACCCCTATTAAATCCTAATGGTATCGGTGGAGCCTTTACCGTTCGTCATGGTCAAATTTCCCCAGAACATCTAAATAATGGATATATTCAAACCTTTAAAAATTTAGAGGGAACCCAAATTATTGATCAAGTTTTACAGATTAATCCCCTTAAAAATCAAGCCGTTAATATCATCACAAGTCTAGGAGAATATCAAGCTGAAAATGTGGCAATTTGTGCGGGAGGATTCACCCGTCAGCTATTCAAAAATGCCGGAATTTCCCTACCAATTTATTTCACCCATACCGAAATTTTAGAAACCCCACCCGTCGATTTAAAATTACAAACTATTGTCATGTCCGCGGCCATGGAACGTTTCCAACTAGAAGCCAAAGCAACCCAACCCGAATTACAGCCTTTATGGGAAAAACCCGGTCATGAATTAACCCCATTTATTATAGATAGAAGTGCAGCCCAGTTACTCGATGGTCGGATCAGAATGGGTCAACCTTCTCGGGCTTTAAGCGATGTTAATGCGACTATCAACCTCGCCGAAAGTGAAGCCTTAATTCGTCAGGAAATTGCTACAATTTTACCTGCCTTAGCTAATTTACCCGCAATTTGCTATGATTGTTTAGTAGCCTTTAGTTCCGATAGTCTACCCTTAATTGGTACAGTGGCAAATTTTGATCGAATATTTATGTTTTCAGGGTTTAGTAATCCTTTAGTGTTTATTCCCCCGTTAGCCAAACGATTCGCAAATTTGGTCACAGGACAACCCGATTCGATCATCACACAATTGTCGCCCGGGCGTTTGATCTCAAACACCCGCTAAGGGTTAAAATTGTGATTCCATGGTGGAGAATTTTTGGTAATTATTGCTTTTATTCCCCGGGTGTGTTAACTAATTAATTAAGATCTGTAAACATGGGTCAACTATCGGATCATTAAAAAACTCGTAATTGCCTTTACTACCGATCCTGTGCATCTATTTGAAGGTTTTCTATAGCCATCCCCCCTTAAATCTCACAAGTAACATCACAACAGAAAACTTAGAAACCTTCAAGGATCGAAAATTTCATCCTCCACTTTTCATGTCAATGCTGAATTAAAACCTCGTCAAAACTTATATCTTTTTTCAGCAAAATTCCGGCTGATCTGAATGATATCCCATAGGAGTATAGTTGTTATGAATACCTTTGTACAACCCAGAAACAAGATTTTAGTTATTGATGATAATTCAATCAATCTAAATTTATTGTCTGAGCTACTTAATTATGCCGGGTTTGAAGTTTGGACAGCTTTAAACGGACAAACAGGACTGGAAATAATCAATCAAAACGCCCCAGATTTAATCCTATTAGATATCATGATCTCGGACTGGGATGGATTTGAAATTTGCGCTTATTTGAAAGCCGATCCAACCTATGCACAAATCCCGATTATTTTTATAACCGCCTTGAGTGAATCCCAAGAAAAAGTCAAAGGATTAAAATTAGGAGCCGTAGATTATATTACCAAACCTTTCGATCAAAGTGAGATTATAGCCCGAATTAATCTGCATTTAAAACTTCATAGTTTAAATACCCAATTAAAGCAGGAAATTCATCAAAAAAAGCAAGTAGAACAATCCCTATATCAACTGAATCTGGAACTGGAAAAAAGAGTAGAAGAACGCACCACCCAACTGCAAATCACCTTACAAGAATTACAACAAGCCCAAAAAAACCTATTAGACCGAGAACAACAATTACACTACAAAGCCTATCATGATCCACTGACAGGACTCCCGAATCGAGCTTGGTGTCTGAATCAGCTTCAAACCTTAATTGCACAGACTAAAACCGACTCTAATTATCGATATGGGGTCTTGTTTTTAGACATAGATCGTTTCAATGTTGTTAATGATAGTTTAGGTCATTTATTAGGGGATAAACTATTACAAAAAGTAGCTAAAAGGTTAGAATCTTGCTTAATCCATGATCTGAAAGTTGCTCGTTTCGGTGGCGACGAATTTGTAATTATTTTAGAAAATATCACCGATAATCAAGAATTAATTACCGTTGCTCAAAATGTTTTAGATCTCTTGAATCCGGCTTTTAAATTAAACCAATATGAAGTATATATAGGAGTAAGTATTGGAATTACATTTAGCCATTTTGGATATGATTACCCCGAAGATATTTTGCGAGATGCCGATGTAGCTATGTATGCGGCTAAAGCCAATGGCAAAGGCTGTTATCAACTGTTAACCAGTGAATTGCAACAAAAAGCCGTCAATGGTTTACAGTTAGAAAATGATCTCAGACGGGCGATTCAAAATCAAGAATTTTCTCTCTATTATCAACCGATTCTTTCCCTTCCCATCTCAAAAAAATTAGGGTTTGAAGCCCTAATTCGTTGGCATCACCCGCAAAAAGGAATAATTTACCCTGATAAATTTATTCCTGTTGCTGAGGAAACGGGATTAATTATTGAGTTGGGATTATGGGTGATCAAAACAGCCTTAAATCAAATTTCAATTTGGCAAGAACAATTCCCAGGTTTTTCAGAAATTACCATTAATGTTAATGTATCTCCCCAACAATTAATGGTTGCTTCTTTTTCTAAAAAAGTCGAAGAACTCCTATCAAAATTTCAGATTAAAAGCCATCAAATCAAATTTGAGATTACGGAAAGCTCATTACTGAAAACAGGAGATCCTTATATTGAAGTTTTGAAACAGTTAAAAAAATTAGGAATTCAGTTTTGTATTGATGATTTTGGCATGGGATATTCTTCTCTGAGTCGCCTGCATGAATTTCCCATTGATACCTTAAAAATTGATCGCTCTTTTGTCAGCCGTATTGGTTTAAATCAAGGAGAAATTGAGCTAATTAGAACTATTATTACCCTAGCCCATGGATTGGGAATGGATGTGGTAGCCGAAGGTATTGAAACTAAATCTCAACTGAATCAACTCTCCCTATTAGGGTGTGAATGGGGCCAAGGATTTCTATTCTCAAAACCCTTAAATTCCGTCGATACCACTGAATATATTGCCGGATTATACCCGTTTCAACGACAACAAGAACGGGTTAAAACCTGGTTCATGTAAACCCGTTCTGTAGATCTATTTCGACCTTAAATATTAAGCAAAAGTAGAGTTACCCAAATCTAAGGGAACATCTTGCCATCGTCCTTGACCGACGGCTTGAATTGCTTCTTTTAAATTAATATCCCCAGTATAGATCGCCCGTCCGACAATCACATCCGTGACCCCTAAAGGTTCCAGGGATAATAAACTTAATAAATCCGTAATCGAACTGACTCCCCCAGAGGCAATCACCGGAATGTCAACAATACTGGCAATTTCTCGTAATGCCTCGATATTCGGCCCGGTCATAGTTCCGTCCCGGTGAATATCGGTATAAATAATAGCACTAACGCCTAATTGTGCCATTTGTTCAGCCAAATCCGTCGCTAAAACTTCCGAGGTTTCTAACCATCCCTTAGTGGCAACTTTGCCATTTCTCGCATCAATTCCCACCGCAATATGACCGGGAAATTCTGCACATAATTCCGCTACTAATTGGGGATTTTCAACCGCAACTGTTCCTAAAATTGCCCGTTCTACGCCTAAATTTAATAGGGTCGCTACGTTATCCCGATTGCGTAATCCTCCCCCTACCTGCACGGGAATATTAATAGTATTGGCGATCGCTTCAATTACATGATAATTCGTGGGTTTTCCAGTTTTTGCCCCATCTAAATCCACTAAATGTAGGCGGGTTGCTCCTTGTGCCACCCAATCTTGAGCCACCGCAATCGGATCATCATTAAAAGTTTGAGCTTGGTTATAATCTCCTTGATATAATCGGACACAACGCCCGTCTAATAAATCAATGGCTGGAATAATATTCATCGAATAGCTTGATAATGGACAAGATCAAGTTTCCCACAGGTTAAAACATAAGGCTAGACCAACAAAACCCTCGGTTACAGTTTATCCCCATTCCCCCCAAATTCCTGATATTCTTCTAAGGGAATTCCATTAAAATCCGGGTATTCATAATCATCAATTATTTCCTCTAAGGAGTGGATAACAAAAGGTAAATTAGCTCCAATTAATCCCCGTTTAATCGATTCTGGGGTATCGGGAAATAAAACAAATAAAGGATAAAGATCCTCCGCCTCTTGGGACTCAACATATTTATAATGGTGAGGCATAATCCATTCATAATCTTGATCTAATAAGACTTGAGTTAATCGCCAGCGCCTTAATAAATCCGATAATTCTTCTTGGGGACGATGAATAAAAATAAAAATTTCCGGCCCAATTTTAACTTTCCATTCGGGATCACACATCAGAATCCCAATATCGCAGGGTAAACCCACCGCATCCCCAGGTTTAATACTAATTCCCTGTTGTCCTGAATAGGAAAGTCCCTGACGTAAACGCACCACGGGTAAAGGAATTGTAATTACACTATCATCAGAACGGCGAATACTCGGAACCATTTCAAAATAAGGACGATGTTGCTTGAGTAAAGTAATTACGGATTCAGAATTACTATATTCTGCCAGCAACGCTTCATAATGAGATTTTTGAATAGACATAACCTTGATAAAAAATTAATTTGAAATTACGAACACCGGAACAGGGAATATTAAGGGAACAGGGAACAGGGAAGAGGGAACAGGGAACAGGGAATATTAAGGCTGTTGCCTTTTGCCTGTTGCCTATTCCCTTCTTAAGTCTTTTCTGTTGCCTGTTGCCTATTCCCTATTCCCTTCTTAATGTGTTTAACCCATTTTTTCAAAGACTGAAAACATGGGCAAATACATAGATAACAAAATTGAACCCACAATTCCGGCAACCATCACAATCATCAAAGGTTCTAACATACTGGTGAGTCCTTTTACGGCTTCTTCCACTTCCGTTTCATAGAACGCCCCGACCTTCATCAACATTTTATCTAGTTCCCCCGATTCTTCCCCAATGGCAATCATTTGAATCGCCAAGGCGGGAAATACATTTCCCTCCTGTAAAGCTAAACTAATTAAACCCCCCTGTTGAATAGACTCTCTCGCATGGTGAATAGTTTGGGCAATCAGGGCATTTCCCGCCACTTCTTCCACAATTTCCAGGGAATTCATAATCGGAACCCCAGACCGAGTTAAACTACCAAAAATGGTACAAAACCGGGCTACAGCAGAAATTTTAATCAGGTTTCCAAAAATCGGTAACTTCAGAAATAACTTATCAAAAAACATTCTACCGGCGGGCGTTTTATAGGAAATTTTATAAGCTGTCAATAGCCCGATGATAGTTCCGATTACTATGCCCTGGGGAATCGGAGGCCAAGTTCTACAAAACACACTAATATTGAGCATAATCTGGGTAAACATCGGCAGTTCCGCCCCAATATCCTCAAACACCTTAGCAAAGGTGGGGAGCAAAAAAGTTGTCATCCCAAAAAAGATAGTAATAGCAATAAAAAACACGGTTTTGGGATAGGACATAGCTGACTTAATTTCAGCGTTAGTTTTGTGGTTTTTTTCCATCATCACCGCCAGTCTTTCTAAGACTTCATCTAATACCCCCCCAGTTTCTCCCGCCGACACCATACTAATAAAAAGCTGATCAAAAATATCGGGAAATTTCCTCATGGCTACAGAAAGTTCCGTCCCTTCTTCCACATCAGCCCGAATCGAAGTTAAGGCGTTTTTTAACTTGGCATTACTACATTGTTCACTTAATACACTCAAACATCTCGCCATCGCAATCCCGGCATTAAACATAGACGCAAACTGACGAGCAAAAATTGCCAAGTCTTTAACCGTAATACTTGCGAGGGCAATACTAATACTTTCTTCAATTCGTTTAAGATCAAAACCCCGATTTCTGACTTGACTCCGAACTACACTACCTGCCATATATTTTTACCTACTCAGTATTAACTTTTTACCGATAACTGGTACGGGCGGGTTTTTTTAGATCTTTGTTAATCACCTAAATCTCGATAAACCCGCCCCTACAACTGATAACTGATTAAGCTCTGGCTTTTTGTCCCTTAGTCGCCGAGGGAGCCGGGCCAATTAAACGTTCTAGTTCATCGGGTTTAGACGATTTACTCATCGCCGCTTCCCAAGTCACTTGACCCTCGGTATACAGTCTTGCCAAAGCCATTTCCATCGTTTGCATTCCCAGTTTCGCCCCCATTTGAATTTGGGAATAAATTTGAGCGGTTTTTCCCTCCCGAATCAGGTTAGCCATAGCCGGAGTATTCATCATAATTTCGATACAAGCCCGACGACCGCCCCCGATGGCGGGAACTAAGTTTTGACTACAAACCCCCACCAGTGAACCGGACAACTGGGATCGAACTTGGGGTTGTTGGATAGGTGGGAATACGTCTAACATCCGGTCTACCGTCGCCGCCGCCGAGTTGGTGTGCAGGGTTCCAAAGACTAAGTGACCCGTTTCTGCCGCGGAAATCGCCAGACCAATGGTTTCTAAATCCCGCATTTCCCCCACCAGAATAATATCGGGGTCTTCCCGCAATGCTGCTTTTAAAGCATTAGCAAAACTTTTAGTATCTTCTCCCTTCTGCCGTTGGTGGAACAAACTTTTAATATTAGGAAACACATATTCAATCGGATCTTCCACCGTCAGAATATGTTCGGAGCGAGTCCGATTAATTAAGTCTAACAAAGCCGCCATGGTTGTGGTTTTACCCGAACCCGTTTGACCCGTGACCAACACCATACCCCTCGGGCGTTCGGTCATATCCCGAATCACTTGGGGAACTCCTAATTTATCCGCATTCGGAATCTTAGAAGCCAAGGCTCGTAAACAAGCCGCCCAACAGCCCCGCTCCCGATAGACATTCACCCGAAACCGTGCCAGTCCCCGTACCCCATAGGCACAGTCCAATTCCCATTCCTGCTCTAACTGCTTACGCTGCATATTATTCAGCATTTGATAGATCAGAGATTGCACTTCCTCCGCCGATAGGGTTTCCCCAAATTGAGGCTGGGGGGTCAGTTTCCCACTGATTCGGAAAAAGATAGGCGCGCCTGCTTGAATATGAATATCAGAACCACCCTGCTCGACTAAAGACTCTAAAGTATCTTCAATCATCAATCCCGCCATAATTCTTTTCCTCCAAATACAGTTGCAATAATTTGAGATGTTCAGGTCTTGGCCCAAGACCTCTGAAAATTAAGAATTTCTCCTAGTATTCCCAAGAGTTGCGTTTTACTGAGCACCGACACCCTTGGGTAAGGAGTGGGAAGCAGCAATTTTCCCCTATTTTTAGCTAGTAAAGCGCGGGGTCATGCAATAGGGACAATCCAGCCATTCCGGTTTCAATTCCGCTTCACAACTCTTACAGGTTAAGCCCTGTTTGCGTTTAGCCTTGAGTTCCGCTTCCAAACCCGAATCGGTAAACGTCACCCGTTCCACTTCTTCAAAGGTGGTATAGCCCTCGCGGACTAGCTGCAAACTGTAGGCTAAGATGGTTTTCATGCCTTCTTCCACGGCCGCTTCCTTAATTTGTTCCGTGGGGGCGCCTTTGGTAATTAGGGTTTGCAGTCTTTCCGTCACCTTTAAGAATTCGTAGACCCCAACCCGACCCTTATAACCAAGTCCATTACATTTTTTGCACAACTGACCCCCATCCGTCAGATGCTTGCGTTGTTCAGGGGGAATGGTATTGGCTTTATAGAAGGTAATATCAACTTCTTGGGAGGCCGACAGTCCATAACGACCGAGTTCTTCAACCGTGGGGGTATAGGGAACCCGACACTCGCCACAAACCCGACGCATCAGACGTTGGGCGAGAATCCCTAATAAGGCGGCTGACACCATGAAAGGTTCCACCCCCATTTCATCCAAACGGGCGATCGCCCCCGCCGCGTCGTTTGTGTGTAAAGTCGTTAACACTAAGTGTCCGGTTAAGGCGGCTTCAATAGAAGTTTTTGCCGTTTCTAAATCCCGGGTTTCTCCCACCAGCAATACATCGGGATCTTGTCGTAAAAACGCCCGTAAAATATTAGCAAAAGTTAAATTTTTCTCTCGAATCACCTGACATTGGGTAATCCCGGGTAAGGCATATTCAATCGGGTCTTCGGCCGTACTAATATTAATCCCGGGATCGTTGCGTTCGGCTAAAACCGAATATAGGGAGGTGGATTTTCCTGAACCCGTTGGCCCGGTGACTAGAATCAATCCAAAGGGTCGAGAAGCGGTTTCCCGAACTAAGGCTAAGGTTTCTTGATCAGTAATTAATTTATCTAAGCCTAATTGAGTTGAGGAACTATCCAAAATCCGCAAAACAATTTTTTCCCCGTAGCGACTGGGGAGACTATTCACCCGAAAATCCACCGTCCGTCCTCGAAACTTCCGACGAATCCGACCATCCTGGGCTTGACGGCGTTCGGCGATATCCATTTCCGCTAGAATCTTAAACCGGGAGGTAATGGCGGGAATCACCTTTTTCGGAAACTTATAATATTCCTCTAAAACCCCATCTCGACGCATCCGAATCCGCATCTCATGTTCTTGGGGCTCCACGTGAATATCGGAAACTCCTTCCGAAAGAGCTTTAGCTAAAATCACGTTCACCGCTTTAATCACCGGGGCTGTTTCCGATTGTTCGATTTCATCGGCCAAGTCCATCCCACCGCCTTCATCCCCCACATCTTCAAGGTCTGTGGTGTCGAAATCCCCGGCGGTAAAATCTAATTTTTCTTGTTCGCGACGGGCTGCATCTGCGGCTTTCTTTTTAACGTCCTCGTTACTATAGGCAGAAATGATTTGATCATAATCTTCATGGGTAATCACCCGCCGTTGTAACTTCAGGGCTTTGGGTCGTAGAATTTGGTTTCTTAACTCCTCCAAGGCCGTCAGGTTATCGGGGTCAACCATCGCAATCAAAACCGAGGAGGGATCATTTTCGACGGTGCGTAGGGGAATGAAGCGATGGCGTTTACAAGTTTCTAAACCCGTCTCCAGAAATTTCAGCATGACTTCGAGTTCTTCGTTCGTCATCGGTTCAATTTCAGGATCATAGGCTTCGACCCCATGAATAATTCTCAGTTCAAATAACTGTTGTTTTTTGTACTGACGCGCTAACTCCGGCGGCAGGGGCTGACCCGTGATCGATTCTAAAATTTCCGTTAGGGGCTGACCGGGGCGGGCTGTTTTTATAGCCTGCTGCAACTGCTCAGGATTAATATAACCAGATTGAATTAATTTGTTGCCAAAGGGAGTATTACTTTGAACAACTAAGGCGCGTCTTTGGGATGTATTAGTCATAGCCTAGACTTAAGTTATATATCTTTTAAATTGTCCAGCCGATTCTCAGACCCATCTAAGAGTCAAGTTCCCCAGAATATAACCGATTTCATCTGGGACTGATCTGGGTTTTCACACAGACTCTATCTCAGCCACGATCATTGATTTACCCATGATCTATCTTGATAATAGCTTTTCCTCGCTCACGGGGTTGTATTTTAAGATTTAATAGTTGAGACAACTCAATAGAAGATCTTCTGATTCAAGCCAACTTCTCCTCACAAATCTTACTGTTGCGCTGTTGCGCTGTTGTGGTGTTCCCTCTGACATGGAACGAAGGGCTCCGATTCAGTTAAAATTTTTGAAGTAACGTTTACGTCATGATCATCAAGGGTGAGGTTGCTCCTAATATCTTGAAGGTTTAGGAAATCTCGCTTGATTTTTTATGATTAACAAGGACAAAGTACGATTATGGTGTCTAATTCAACCGCGAATAATCCTGATGAACTAACGGGTCAATCCTATTCAACCTCTGAATCGGAAGCGAAAAGCTTTGGCGATCTCGAACATGATGCCACAACGGAGATAGAATCAAGCACTGAAACTTCAGTCGCCACGGATGGGACGGCAACTGAAGCATCATCTGAAACAACCTTTGGCCAGGAAATGGAATCCACAGGGGATAGTCTTCAGCAAGAGTTCATGGGCTTAGCAGAAGCCAATACTTCCTTGAAAGCTCAACTAGAAGACATGACAGGGCAATATCGCCGTCTAGCAGCGGATTTTGAGAACTTCCGCAAACGGACTCAAAAGGAAAAAGAAGATTTAGAAATTTCCATTAAAGGGTCAACCCTGAAGCCATTACTCCCGGTGGTGGATAACTTTGATCGGGCCAGATCCCAAATTAAACCCCAAACCGACGCGGAATCGAACATCCACAAAAGTTACCAAGGGGTTTATAAATTAATGGTAGATTGCCTCAAACAACTTGGGGTAGCGGTGATGCGTCCAGAAGGACAGCCTTTTGACCCGAATTTACATGAAGCGGTGATGCGAGAACCTACGGATGCTTACCCGGAAGGAACGGTCATTGAGGATTTAATGCACGGTTACCAATTGGGCGAAAAGGTGTTACGTCATGCCATGGTGAAGGTAGCAACCGCTCCTGAAACCGATTCTACACAAGAATCAACAGCCGACGCAGAAACCCCTTAATCAGTTATCAGTAATCAGTAATCAGTAATCAGTTAATAGTTAATACCTAGTTATTGATTGATAATACTGATAACTGATTACTGAAAATAATTTTTGACTGATAATAACTGTTTACGGATAACTGATAACTATTAACTATCGACTGATAACTGATAACTGATAACTGATAAGAGGAGTTATGGGAAAAGTCATTGGCATTGACTTAGGAACAACAAACAGTTGTGTGGCGGTCTTAGAGGGGGGGCAACCGATTGTAATTGCCAATTCTGAAGGAGGACGAACCACTCCTAGTATTGTGGGATTCGGTAAGTATGGCGATCGCCTCATCGGTCAATTAGGCAAGCGACAAGTCGTTACCAATGCAGAAAATACCGTTTACAGCATTAAGCGGTTTATCGGGCGTCGCTGGGAAGATACCGAAGAAGAACGCTCCCGGGTTCCCTATAACTGTGTGAAGGGCAAGGACGATACCGTGAATGTGAAAATTCGCGAGCAAGTTTACACCCCCCAAGAAATCTCGGCGATGGTCTTACAAAAGCTCAAGGAAGATGCAGAAGCCTATTTGGGGGAAGCCGTCACCCAAGCGGTAATTACGGTTCCCGCCTATTTTACCGATGCCCAAAGACAAGCCACCAAGGACGGCGGAACCATTGCCGGGTTAGACGTGCTCCGGATTATCAACGAACCCACGGCGGCGGCTCTCTCCTATGGGTTAGATAAACAAGATCAAGAACAGAAAATTTTAGTATTTGACCTCGGTGGCGGTACTTTCGATGTCTCCATTTTGCAACTCGGAGACGGGATTTTTGAAGTCAAATCAACCGCCGGAAATAATCATCTCGGTGGCGATGATTTTGATAACTGTCTCGTCCAATGGATGATCCAAAAATTCAAAACCCAGGAAGGAATTAACCTATCATCAGAAAAAATGGCGGTGCAACGGTTACGGGAAGCCGCCGAAAAAGCCAAAATTGAGTTATCCAATCGCAACACCACTTCCATTAATTTACCCTTTATTGTCTCCGATGATTCTGGGCCCAAACATTTGGAACTAGAACTCGGTCGAGGTGAATTTGAAGGGTTAGTGAAACATCTCGTAGACAGAACTATTGAACCCGTTGCCCAAGCCCTCAAAGATGCTAGTTTACAACCAGATCAAATTAATCGGATTATTTTAGTCGGGGGGTCTACCCGGATTCCGGCGGTGCAACAAGCGATTAGTGATTATTTTGGCGGTCGCGCCCCAGACCGTTCCGTTAACCCCGATGAAGCGGTTGCTTTAGGTGCTGCCATCCAAGCCGGGGTCTTGGCTGGGGAAGTAAAGGATTTATTGTTATTAGATATTACCCCTTTATCTTTGGGTTTAGAAACCTTGGGGGGAGTCTCAACTAAAATTATTGAACGCAATACCACTATTCCCACGAGTCGTTCTCAAATGTTTTCTACGGCCGTTGATGGTCAGTCCTCCGTAGAAATTCACGTCCTCCAAGGAGAACGGGCCATGGCAAAGGATAATAAAAGTTTAGGTAAGTTCCTCCTCAGTGGTATTCCGGCGGCTAAACGGGGTATCCCTCAAATTGAAGTCGCCTTTGATCTCGATGCTAATGGCATTCTGAAAGTTTCGGCTCAGGATAAGGGCACGGGGCGGGAACAAAGCATTGAAATTAGTAATACCGGAGGACTGACGGAAGCGGAAATTGAACGGATGCGTCAAGAAGCAGAAGTTTATGCCGATGAAGATGAAAAACGGCGTTTAGTTGCCGATCTGAAAAATCAGTCCGAAACCCTATTCTATAATTGTAAAGAAACCCTGAAAGGGAGTGCTAACCGAATTAGCGATCAACTCAAAGAACGAGTCCGTCAAGAAGCTGCCGCCCTAAAAAAAGCCGTGGCTAATACCGAGATCTCCTACGACCAGATGAAACAACAGGTGGAATCGTTCCAAGAAATGTTGTATGCTTTGGGTTCGGCCATTTATGAACAAGCTGGCCAGAATTCTTCCCCGTCCCCGTCCCCGTCTTCGTCTTTCGCTTCTGAGGATTCAGAATTGGATGCCACTCAAGAAGATGTAGAAAACACGGAAAATGCAGAAGATTTAGAAGGCATGGAAGATACAGATGATACCAGTAGCGGGTTATCCCTCGTGAATAACAGTATCGACACCCCCTTTGGAATAGATCCGGTTTCTGTTCCAGAGCCAGCACCCGATCCGGGCAATCCTTTTACCTCTCAATTCACTGAATAATTTTAGGCAAAATACTCTATGGCAGGCGATTATTATGAAATATTGGGTGTCTCCCGTGAGGCAGATACAGAAGAACTTAAGCGTGCCTATCGTCGCCTAGCTCGCAAGTATCACCCCGATGTGAATAAAGAAGCGGGCGCGGAAGAACGGTTCAAAGAAATTAGTCGCGCCTATGAAGTGTTAAAAGAACCGGAGTTACGGGCGCGATATGACCGCTTTGGAGAAGCGGGAGTATCTAGTGGTGCGGGTGGCTTTGACCCCAACTTTACCGATCCGTTTACAGATATTTTTGAGAGCTTCTTCAGTGGGTTCGGCGGCGGGGCGGGCGGTAATACCCAAGCGCGTAAACGCACTGGCCCTGTGCGGGGGGATGATCTGCGCTTAGACCTACGTTTAGAGTTCAAAGAAGCGATTTTTGGCGGAGAAAAAGAAATCCGCATTAAGCATTTAGAAACCTGTGAAACCTGCACCGGAACCGGGGCAAAACCGGGGACTCGCCCCCAAACCTGTTCTACCTGTGGCGGCAGTGGCCAAGTCCGTCGGGCGACTCGGACTCCCTTCGGTAGTTTTACTCAGGTTTCCGTTTGTCCGAACTGTAATGGTACGGGACAAATGATTGAGGATAAATGTTCCACCTGTGGCGGTCGGGGCTTAAATGAAGTCACGAAGAAACTAAAAATTAATGTTCCGGCCGGGGTGGATAATGGCACTCGTCTACGGGTCGCTAACGAGGGGGATGCGGGCAAACGCAGTGGGCCCCCAGGAGATTTATATGTGTTCCTCTCGGTGGCACCCGATCCGAAATTTAAACGGGATGGGATTAACATTCTATCGGAAGTCAAAATTAGCTATCTTCAGGCGATCCTGGGTTTTGATTTTGAGGTGGAAACCGTTGATGGCCCCACTAAGTTAACGATTCCGGCGGGAACTCAACCGGGAACGGTATTAACCCTGGAAAATAAGGGGGTTCCCCGTCTGGGAAATCCGGTGAGTCGGGGGGATCATTTAATTACAGTTCAGGTGGAAATTCCGACCAAGGTGGCACCGGAAGAACGGGAACTGCTGGAACAGTTGGTCAAAATTCGAGGCGATCGCACGGGAAAGAGCGGAATTGAGGGGTTTCTGGGTAACTTGTTCCACCAGAAGTAAGGGAGCAGGGGCAGAGGAGGCAGGGGGAGCAGGGGAGGCAGAGGAGGCAGGGGGAGCAGGGGAGGCAGGGGAGG
>NZ_LR735018.1:109708-174998 GCF_900009265.2 Planktothrix paucivesiculata PCC 9631
TAATTACCCATTACCCATTACCCTGTTACTGAGCGAAGTCGAAGTATTACCCATTACCCATTACCCATTCCCTGTTCCCCGTTCCCTTGCCATCTGTAGCACTAATTTAATGATTTCATATCAGATTTTGATTATTTTGATATCTTGTTTTTATGAGAGAAACCGATACTTTAACGCCGGATGCTCAATTGGATTTGCGGGGGACTCCTTGTCCCTTGAATTTTGTTCGGACTAAATTGCGCCTGGAACAGATGACATCGGGTTCGCTGTTGGAAGTTTGGTTGGATGGGGGAGAACCCATTGAACAAGTCCCCGATAGTTTGACCATGGCAGGATATCATATCGAACAAATCAAAGATTGTGGAGAGTTTTTTGCGGTTCAGGTTCGTTGCTCACTCCTAAACCCGTCCAATGATCAGTGATGACTCCTTGAATACAACGGAACTGGTGGGAACTGTCGTCGCAGTTCAAGCAAATTTCTATCAGGTTCAACTGGAATCCGACCGGGTTGTAGCACCTGAACCCCTATTGTTATGTACCCGTCGTTCTCTTTTAAAAAAGATGGGTCAGCAGGTGATGGTGGGCGATCGGGTGGTTGTGGAGGAACCGGACTGGTCGGGAAAACGGGGGGCGATCGCTCGGGTGTTTCCTCGAATTACGGAACTGAGTCGTCCTCCAATTGCCAATGCTAATCAAATTTTATTGGTTTTTGCGATCGCCGAACCGGAGTTAGAAATCACGGCTTTAAGTCGGTTTTTAGTTAAAGCTGAATCAACGGGTTTAGAGGTCTGTTTATGTTTGAATAAGTGCGATTTAGTGTCGTCCGAGGCGTTATTATTTTGGCGCGATCGCTTATTAAATTGTGGATATTATCCTTTATTTATTAGTGTTAATAGTGGTTTAGAATATACGGTTGATTCTGAGCGTAGAGTGATTGAAAAATCTATTTTTCAAGCTGAAAATACCTTTCAAGAAAATACTTTACTTTATCAACTTAAAGATAAAACCACAGTGATTTCCGGCCCATCGGGGGTAGGAAAATCCAGTTTAATTAATCAATTAATTCCGAGTCTGAATATAAGAGTTGCTACGGTTTCAGGAAAGTTAGGACGGGGAAGACATACCACTCGCCATGTTGAATTATTTCAATTACCAACTGGGGGATTATTAGCCGATACACCGGGATTTAATCAGCCCGAATTAGAATGTCATCCAGAAGAATTAGTTGATTATTTTCCCGAAGCAAAACACCGTTTTAGTACAGGAAAATGTCAATTTAGTGATTGTTCCCATCGAGATGAACCAAATTGTATTGTTCGGGGTGACTGGGAACGTTATCCGATTTATTTGGAGTTTTTAGAAACTGCGATAGAGTATCAAGAAGCTATTAAACAACAACCGGATATAGAAACTAATGTTAAATCTAAAACCAAATTAGGAGGTAAACAACAATTAGAACCTAAATTGGCTAGTAAAAAATATCGTCGTTCTTCCCGTCGTTTTCAACATCAAACCCTACAGGATTTATGTGAAGAATTTAAGGATGATGAGTAGCGATCGCATCAATCGAATATATAGGGATATGTAGGGGGTAATTCATGAATTACCCCTACCCGGAATTATTTGGGATTAATATAGCAACCGCGCCGACATGGTGTTTGACAAAGACTGATCCAGAAAATCTAGGCGGTTAATTCTTTCCCTCCAGTGTTGCGATGTTCCCTGCCGGATAACTTTTTGTTGCTTCATCGGATCAGTAGAATTACGCAAATCTTGGAAAAAATGCGATTTTAGCGAATTATTTTTCCGAATAAATACTGTTTTTTTGAAAAGAGAATCCTGATAAAATTAAGCCAAATCCGATGAACAGTAGTGTTAATAAAATGATTTCCTACTGTTAATCGATATACCCATTTTTGGTTAAAAATTTCCATGTTAAGACAATCTGAGGTGGCGCGAATTTTAGGAGTTTCTCATCAACGGGTCTCTCAATTAAGACTTAGACATCGCATTGAGTTTACCTGGAATGGGAACTTAAAAACCTGGGTCACAACCGAGGAAGAAGTTGAATATTTTCTAGCCTGTCGAGCCCAGCGTTCTACTATGATTAAAAATTAGGAACTATTCTTAATCTATAGCGGAGAATCGGGAATAATGGGATTTTAATAAATTTTAAGCCTAATAAAGTCTAAATTAGCTTTATAAGCTGAGAATATATCCCAAATTCCCGATATTCACTCCATCAATTGAAAATAAATCACTGTCCGAAATGCTTTAATTATATTAATTTCCCTTAAACCTTCAGATTTTAAGATTAACTGTTGTATTGTTTTCTCCCAGTCAGACTTCGCAACACCTAGCACCTAATTTTCGGTGAACCGTACTCGAAAGGTCGTGAAAATAAGATAAACTACTTTAATGGAGTTGGGTATAGTAAGAAAGTGTTATAGGAAATCTATAACTTAGAACCTTCCTAATATTGTTAATTTTCGATCAATTAATTAGCATCAAAGTAGAGGATAAATATGCAACCTACCGATCCAAATAAGTTTACAGAAAAAACCTGGGAAGCCTTAGCCCGAACTCCCGAGCTTGTCAAACAATCCCAACAGCAACAAATTGAAACTGAACACTTAATGAAAGCGTTGCTCGAACAAGAGGGACTGGCTAAAAATATCCTGAGTAAAGCTGAAATATCCGTTAATCAGTTTCGAGAAAAAACCGATAGCTTTATCAATCGCCAGCCTAAAATAACCGGAACAATTGCTAATGTTTATTTAGGTCGGAGTTTAGACACTCTGCTGGATAAAGCTGAAACCTATCGCCAAGAATACAAAGATGATTTTATTTCCATTGAACATCTATTTTTAGCTTATACTAAAGATGATCATTTTGGCAAGGCTTTATTTCAAGAATTTCACTTAGATGAAACCAAACTCAAATCTATTATTACTCAAATTAGAGGAAACAATAAAGTGACTGATCAAACACCCGAAAACAAATATGAATCCCTGGAAAAATATGGTCGAGATTTAACCGAAGCGGCCCGTCAAGGAAAACTTGATCCGGTGATTGGACGAGATGATGAAATCCGCCGCACGGTGCAAATTTTAAGCCGGAGAACTAAAAATAATCCCGTATTAATTGGGGAGCCTGGGGTGGGTAAAACTGCGATCGCCGAAGGACTTGCCCAGCGAATTATTGCGGGAGATGTGCCTCAATCTCTGCAAGAAAGACGGTTAATTGCCTTAGATATGGGGGCGTTAATTGCCGGGGCAAAATTCCGAGGAGAATTTGAAGAACGCCTAAAAGCGGTATTAAAAGAAGTTACCGATTCTAACGGGGCAATTATTCTATTTATTGATGAAATTCATACGGTTGTTGGGGCGGGTGCAACCCAAGGGGCGATGGATGCTGGGAACCTTTTAAAACCTATGTTAGCCCGGGGAGAATTGCGCTGTATTGGGGCAACAACCCTAGACGAATATCGCAAGTATCTTGAAAAAGATCCTGCCTTAGAACGGCGTTTTCAACAGGTTTATGTTGATCAACCCACGGTTGAAGATACTATTTCAATTTTGCGCGGATTAAAAGAACGTTATGAAGTGCATCATGGGGTAAAAATTTCCGATAGTGCCTTAGTGGCGGCGGCGGTATTATCAACTCGATATATTAGCGATCGCTTTTTACCCGATAAAGCCATTGATTTAGTTGATGAATCTGCGGCTAAATTAAAGATGGAAATTACATCTAAACCAGAGGAATTAGATGAAATTGATCGGCGAATTTTGCAATTAGAAATGGAACGTTTATCGCTTAAAAAAGAAAGCGATGCTGCCTCTTTAGAACGTTTGGAACGGATAGAAACGGAATTAGGAACTTTAAAACAAGAACAACAAAGCCTAAGTTCCCAATGGCAATCGGAGAAAAATGTGATTACCGATATTCAATCCATCAAAGAAGAAATTGATCGGGTTAATATTGAAATTCAGCAAGCCGAACGTAACTATGATTTAAACCGAGCGGCGGAATTGAAATATGGAAAAATGGAGGAACTCAAGAAAAAACTTAAAGCCATAGAAGCTCAATTAGAAAATACTCAAACCAGTGGCAAAACCCTATTGCGGGAGGAAGTTACCGAATCCGATATTGCGGAAATCATCTCAAAATGGACAGGAATTCCGATTAGTAAATTAGTCGAGTCGGAAATGCAAAAACTTCTAACTTTAGAAGCTGAATTACACCATCGGGTTATCGGTCAAGATGAAGCAGTAACGGCCGTTGCTGATGCCATTCAACGCTCAAGAGCGGGGTTATCTGACCCCAACCGTCCCGTCGCTAGTTTTATCTTTCTAGGCCCCACAGGAGTCGGGAAAACGGAGTTAGCAAAAGCCTTAGCTTCCTATTTATTTGATACCGAAGAAGCGATGGTGCGAATTGATATGTCGGAATACATGGAAAAACACGCGGTTTCCCGTTTAATTGGGGCGCCTCCGGGGTATGTGGGATATGATGAAGGGGGGCAATTAACTGAAGCAATTCGTCGCCGTCCTTACACAGTTATTCTGTTTGATGAAATCGAAAAAGCCCATCCCGATGTGTTTAATATAATGTTGCAAATCCTTGATGATGGCAGGGTCACGGATGCCCAAGGTCATACGGTTGATTTCAAAAATAGCATTATCATTATGACCAGTAATGTGGGTTCACAGTATATTTTAGATGTATCGGGTTCCGATTCCCAATATGAAGAAATGCGGAGTCGGGTATTAGAAGCAATGCGGGCAAGTTTCCGACCGGAATTTTTGAACCGAATTGATGAAATGATCATTTTCCATGCCTTACAAAAATCAGAATTGCGACAAATTGTGAGTCTGCAAGTTGAACGTTTATCAAAACGTTTAGTAGAACGGAAAATGACGTTAAAATTATCGGATGCTGCCTTAGATTTCTTAGCAGAAGTCGGTTATGATCCGGTCTATGGTGCTCGGCCGTTAAAACGGGCCATTCAACGGGAATTAGAAACACCGATTGCTAAGGCAATTCTTCGTAGTGAATTTGTGAATGGGGATACAATTTTTGTGGATATCGAAAACGAACGATTAGTTTTTAAACGTTTACCCCTGGAATTGTTAACTGTTCAAGAGTGATAAATAAATAGAAACCGGGTTGCTCAACAAAACTTTCGGTTTTCTCCGATAGATAACAGGAGAAACCCGGTTTCTTATCTTAACAATAGATCGTCTGTAATAGAGGCAATAATGAATACATTAGAAAAGTTAGAACTCCTGAGTGAAAACTGTAGCGATCGCACGGAATTAGATAGAATTATTGGACAACTTCTCACCATTATTTTGACTCGTCATCGTCAAAAGTTAGCGATTTATGATCAGGATATTAAAAAGTTTGAGCAAAACTATAAGCTAGATTCTAACCAGTTTATACAACAATTTGAAGCGGGAATATTAGGGGATGAGATGGATTTTTTTGAATGGTTTAGTTTGTGTGAATTGCGACAAGATATTTTAGTCAAAATTGGTAAATTAGAAAAAGCATTATGATGAATGCTGAGGATTATTTGGCTTTGATAAAATCCTTAATTGCTCTTTGTCCAGAAGTAATAGATTTTAGTATTCTTAGAGAAGAAACACAAGTTAATAAAGGACTATGGCGATACCGACTAACTTTAAAAGATCATAGTTTTTTAGAAATGTTTGAGTTTTTTGAAATTGAATCTGGACAAGTAAAAATAATCAAGTATAGTTTCCATTGGCAAAAATATGATGGACAATTGATTAAACGTTGGGATAATGCGGCTCATCATCCTGAGATAGAAACTTATCCTGATCATCTACATGATGCCGCGGAAGACTCTGTATTTCCCTATCAACCAGTGGGGTTTGATGGGATTTTAAAAATAGTTTCTGAGCAATTAAATTTTTATTTAGAAAATTGAAAGATATTAGATGTTTAGCACCTTAGAAATTGATATTTTAAATTCAGAATACTTGGATTATAACACCAATTAACTTGGGAAAGAGAAACCGGGTTTTTTAACAAAACTTTCGGTTTTCGCCGATAGACAACATGAGAAACCCGGTTTCTGATCTTAACAAAACTTTCGATTGTCGCCGATAGATAACATGAGAAACCCGGTTTCTGAGCCTAGTCGTAATAGATCGTTGCGTCCCTTAGTTAATTAACTGCTAACTTGAGTAATAATAGCCTCCAGTTCATTTTGAATTTTTTCAAGTTTTTGGTGTTGTTGATTAATCCAAACAATCGTTTTTTCTTTTTCCTCTAAAGTCTTAGTATGAGCTTCTTCTTGCTGCTCAATCAAATTTTCATAGAGTGCGATTGCTTGGTAAATAAAATCAGTAACTACAAGATATCGTTCTTGATAAACTAATTCAATATTTTCAACAATTGTATTAAAAGTTTCTTCTTCAGACTCAAAAAACTTTTTAAAACCTAAGTCATATACCTGCCACTTACACTGATTATAAACCTCATTTTCATCTGGCCCACCAAAGAAAAAACCTCCAATGAGAGTCGCTAGACCTCCAACGATCAGTACAGGGATAAATCCTAAGCCTACAAAGCCAAGTAATGCACCTGCGGTTAATCCGCCTGCTCCCAAACCACCAAGCACATTGAAGCCACCCTCATCATCATTTAGACTACCAGCCCTGAAAGAGTTAATTCCCAAATTATTAGCTCGAATATTACTCGCCATGCTGCTAGTAAATTGTTCATCTAAATTGGTTCCTAGTTGATTACCCAATTTTTGTAAATCTATTCTAATCGCTTCTAATTCGGAATGAATTAGACTATTTAGCTCTTTTACCTGTTGGGATAAAATTTCTGATTGTAAGTCATCAATCCAATTTTGTATTTCTTCAGAAAGACATTGAGTAAATTGTTCGCAGTAATCCTGTAAAACTTTCTCCTTATCTGCAAAAGGTGAGTGTTTCGATGTCCATTTATCAACTTTTTTAGCTATACGGTCTTGTAATTTTTCAACCCATTTATTCCAAGATTCAGAGGTGTATTCTAGGGAAACAGCTACACTATATTTTGCCTGTTCTAAAATCCTAACATCTCGTCCACTAGCCTCTCCAATTTTCTCAAAAATTTCCATTTTTGCTGATTCAGAAATTTTGATCTTTCCCTCTAAAATTTTCTCAAACTGTTTCAACTTATTATCAGCTATTTCAGTTAATGCTTGAATTCGATTGACACTAGAGGTAACTTCAATTTTACCTCGCTCATTCACTAAAAAGTCTTGAATACAATTAATAAAATAATCAAAAGTTTCTATGTATTCATTATGCTCATTATTCACAATAGCATCTAAGGCTAATTTTGCAGAAATATAGTGAATTCGATTTTCTCCTGAAATAATGGGTTTTTTACCTTGAATGTTTTCTTCAATTCGTTTAGGAATTTGATTGCGTCCCTTTTCAGTTTGTACCAAATCCCAAAAATTAACTAAAATAAAAAGATTATTAGCAGGTTGATCAGATAATCCTGTATTTAAGGTAAGTTTTAATCCTTCTATCACATCTCGTTCCGATTTAGCCAAACAACGGGAAGCACTGGTGATAAAAATAGCTGCGTCCGTATCTTTAAGAATTTTTTGAGTAATCGCTTCCCTATCAGGATGTTCATTCAACCCAGGAGAATCAATAATTTCAACTCCACTGCTACAAATATCTAAATCAGGATGTTCAAAAATAATTTCCTCAATTTTACAATGAGCTAGTTCATCACTTAAATTGCCAATGGCAGCTTCTTCCGAAATACTCACTTTTTCTTGATAATCTTCTATGGCAATATCTTCTGTACGTCCATCTTTATAACAACAAATGACCCGTTTTTGCTCTCCATATCGTAAAATACTCACTACGCCAGTACAAGGAATTTCCCGTACAGGTTGGATTTCTTCTCCTACTAACGCATTTAAAAAGGTTGATTTTCCCTGACTAAATTCTCCCACCACCGTTACACGAAACCGTTTTGATTGATTTTTATTAGAAATTTCTTGAATATCATGAATTAAACTTTTCGGCCAGACTTGATGTTCCTCTTGAGCAATTATTTGATAAAATCGATAACAAATATTATCTAATTCCTGGCGATAATTCTGAAATTGTTTCAGGTTCTCATAAGTCGGTAAAACGCGAATCTTATCTCGCTTTAATCTGGGTTTGGCGGGTAAAATCTCAACAATATTTTTAGCAGCTAAAACAAAAATATTATCTAATAATTGAAATTGCGCCGGATCAAGTAAACTATGAACTTCAACAAGAGCCTCTTGATCTTCAATAACTAGGTCGCTAAAAGCTGATTCAAAAATTTGTATATGTCGAGAGTCAATATTAATTTGATAAGCAAGGTTTTCTAAATAATCTTTTTCTCTAAGCTCTATCTCACCATCTGAAGCAGACATTTGATAACCAAAACCGATTAATAACAGTTTCTCGGAATCAGACAGAGTAGACATTAATAACAATAAGTCATTGAAGTTTTTATAAATTCTAAAAAAAAGAATATGTTTTGTAAAAATAGGGACTAATTTTTTTAAATTACTGTTAGGAGGAATCAGGCGAGTTAGATTAGTTTGCCAACGCTCTCTTTCTTGAGGCGTAATTTTACCATCCTGGTAAATAACACCCATCAGTACGCACAGCAACGACGCCATAAAAACTACCGCCGGGGTAGCATCTTTTTTCTGGAGTTCTTGCCCTGCCATCCGTGACAATAAAGCCAGAGACTCGCAGTTAATTAAGCTGATGTCCATATATCAGTTCAATCTAATTTATGAGATCGTGAATTATTCTATGGTATCATAAAAAAGCAAACTGTTCTAAATTAAATTACAGTTAAGTAAGTGCAACAAAGGTTACAAAAAAAATAAATTGTTTACAGAAGTTAAATTTTCTTAACTTTTTACTCTGACTAAATAAAGGAGAAAAGCAATGGAGTACATCTTTAGTGCGGGTAATCAAGCTCTTTGGGCTGCGGGTAAGCTGATCCAAGCCACGACAAACACAGGTCAACTTTTACCCATATTAAGAGATCCGATAACGGGTAAATTTGTTGAAGTCGCTAAAAGTTTAACGCTTGATAATGCACCTTTTGCGCCTTTTATTGCCGCTAACCCCCTTCTAGCAGGAGGAAATATGGTGATGAACGCAGGTAATGGATATCTGAATAATCAGGGATTTCAATCGATTTTAGGACAGTTAAATGGTTTACAAAACAGTTTAGGCGTTTTACAAGCAACTACTGCTGTTATTGGTGTGGGTGTAGCTACTACTGCTGCTCTTTCGGCGGTGAATTTATGGCAAACTTTAAAATTACGAGAAGATGTTAAACAACTGAGATTAGAAATAAAAGACGGATTTATTGATCTTAAACAAGCATTAAGAAATCAAGGATTAGAAGTTATTCAACATATTGATCAAGTTGCTCAAGATATTACCTTTAATCAACACCGTTTAGAGTTTGTTAAAGCTTATAGTCGATTTTTAGAAGCCACCAAACTTATACAAATTGCTACGTCTATTCAAGATATTAATGCTAGAAATATCGAGTTATCTAACGCTCGACAAACCTTAAGTGAATCTTTGGCAATTTATAATAGTCCTCACATTCTTTCTGAAACGTCAACCGCAGGTCAACTGAGACGATATGAATGTTCTTGGGTTATTGAACAAGCGATCGTGCTAACCTATTATTTACAAGGAGAACCTAAAGCATTAAGTGAGCGTCTATCCTATTTTCAAAATAAAATTCGTCAAGATGCGTTAAACGTGATTGAAAATTGCCAAACACAAGACGAGTTAGATTTCATTTTTCCTGAAATTACCCGGATTCATAATCATGATCTAGCAGCTTTAGAACTCTGGAAAAATCAAGTTGATTGGTTCAACAGTTTACCTCCTTCGGACTTAAAATTATTAGAAAGTGTAGATTTGAACGAGAGCAAGTTAAATTCTGTTTCTAATTCAGAATCATCTTTAAAAACGATTGAGAAACCACCCGAACAGATTTTTTATGAAAATATAAGAGAAAAATCTCATTCTTCCTCCTTAGAACAACAGCTTAAATTTTTAATGCGTTCTACTTTACGGAAAGAAGCAGAAATTTATGTTAGTGAAAATGCCGAAAATTTTGGTTATAGAACATTAAATCTAGCCAATTTAGAAAAATCATCTAATTTAACAGTTGCTAATCTTTATTGGTATTTTAAAGTTAGAGAAGAATCAGAAGAAGAAATTGAGGAAGAAGTTAGTATTTAAAACCCAACTGCGGCCATCAACAATGATTAAGAATCTTTAAGTTATCGCGATCGCCATCTACCCTAACACAATTGATCAAGACGCGCTATATAATATTCAATAATTGCTTGGGATAAAACGATGATCAAAATCATTAAACAATTGACTATTGTTTTTTGTGCCATTTTTCTGTTAAGTGGCTGTGTTAGATATGATGTGGGAGTAGAATTTAATGATCAGACTCATGGTCAAATCGTCCAAAAGATTCAATTAGGAGAACAACTCACAAGTTTTAGTAATGATGTCATTGATGAATGGATATCTAGTTTAGAAGGACGGGTTAAACAGTTAAGAGGAAAAACAAAACGACTGTCTCAACAGGAAATATTAGTTACCATTCCTTTTAATAATGGTAAGGATTTAGAGACAAAATTCAATCAATTTTTTAATCCTGCTGAATTCAATACTAAAAAATCCAAGAAAAAATCTGATATTGAACTTCCTCAATTTTCTGCCAATTTAAACCTTAAACAAAATAATTGGTTTTTTGCCTTACGCAATCATCTGAATTTGGAATTAGATTTGCGATCGCTTTCCCTACTTTCCACCTCAGAAAATGTATTAATTAGTTCGGGAAACCTATTAGAACTAGAATTTGTCTTAACCACTCCCTGGGGGGCGAGGGTCATTAATCCTATGACTATTTCTGAGGGCGGGGGAGAACGCCTATTATTCAATATTGAATCCCAGGGAAAACAGGTCGTCTGGAAACTTAAACCCGGAGAAATTAATCAATTAGAAGCGATTTTTTTGGTTCCCAGTCCCATTGGGATTTGGACAGTCATAATTATCCTGATCACGGCTTTCGGAATTTATCTCAAATATACTTTTATCCCCAAATTTAAAGCCGGACAATCTCCAATTCCTAACCGAGTTTAACTCCATTCCCAAGTCCCATAAAATACCATTCATCCCCCGTAGAGACGTGCCACGGCGCGTCTCTGTGCTCAATATCTATAGGAGAAAATCAAAATGCGTGCATTAAATTTTTTGTTTGTTTTTATTGTAAGTAGGTGGTCATAAATAAAGTCAATAATAGAAAAAGATTGTTTAGGATAATTCTTGAGAGTTACTCAGGGAATTAAATCGCAAGCGATCGCAGGTACAATCATTTCTTTCGTTTCTATCTTCAATGGCTTGAATCACAGCTTGGCTCAAATCATATTCATCTTCAAACATTCTTCCCGCCAGTTCATGAGTTTTTAATTGATGCCATTCTGGTTCGATTTCATTCAATTCAGGGCTATAAGCAGACAGGAAGAAAAATTCTAATTTTTTGTCTTGCCACTCCCTTTCTTTTTCTTGTATTTTTTGACTTTTATGGACACTGTAGTTATCTTGAATCAGTACGGTAATTTGTCGAGTATTTTGAAAATGCTTTTCAGCTTTTTCCGCTTGCCAATCTATAAATTTTATGTAATTCTCACTTGTAATTCCTGACAAACTTAAACCGTACTCAAAACTTTTTCCTTTTTCTAATACTCCAATTACATTCAATCTTTTTCCTCGCTTTTTCGTCTGGTTTATTTGTTTCTGCTTCCCCTTTTTTACATAGGTGTAACTCACAGGACTCCATAAACAAAAACCTGCCTCATCTAAATATTTTAATCTGACCAAACCCTCTTCTTCATAACGCTTTAACGTCTCCAAATCTCTTTTCTTGCTCGCTGTTTTTTCGGGATTCTGTTTTTTCTTTAAACTGGCTTTTGTTCTTTTCCAGCGCCAGTCTTTTTTTTTTAAGATTTTTCTAATTCTTTCTGCGCTTAGTGCGATCGCTCTCTCTCGCAGAAGTTTTTCCGACAGTTGACGGCTATTATAAGTTCTTTCATCTGACTCTATACAAGTTTCTAAATATTCTATATCTTCTTCTTTCCACCTCCGTTTTCTTCCCGAACGAGGAGCATCAAATAATCCTTCTTTTTCTTGATTTATCCATCGAGTTATTGTTTTTCTTACCATGGCTTCTGAACACCTTAAAGTCTGGGCTATTTTTGAGACCATCCATCCTCCATCACTAAACATTAATATATCTATTCTCTGCCTTGTTCTTTTCGGAACTTTCTCTTGCTGATACAGAGTTAGTAGCTCTTGTTTTTCTTCTTCTGTTAGTTGAATTCTTAACCTCAGTGGCATGACTATTCCTCTGATATTTCTTCATTTCTTATTTTAACTCTATTTATGACCACCTACTTACAAGCCCCCATTTCCATAGAATTAATTGTTGCTCTGGGATTGGGCGCATTCTTAGCGTGGATTTTTAGTTTATGGTTAAGATTGCAGCAAATCCTTGCTAACCGAGAAACCTCTCGCCAAATCCGACAACAGGAAAAACGAATTCAGGAGTTAGAAAAAAATCTGCAAAAACAACGCAATGAGTATCAAACCTCCTTAGAAACTCAACAAACAAGTGTATTGACTTCCGCAGAAGTATTAACCCAGACTCCTGAAGTTATCCCCAACGAAAAACCACCCATTGACAAAACCGCAACTAAATAAATCCATTACCCATTACCCATTACCCATTACCCATTACCCATTACCCATTACCCATTACCCATTACCCATGAATCAAGGTTTTGGTCTACAATAATCAAATATTCAGCGAACTACTGAGCTTTGTACCTTCAGTGATTTCAGGCGATTCTGCAATTTATAGCCCTAACCCCATCGAACCCATTCCCCCACCCCTTGCCACCCCTCAAGATGCGTTAACGGCTCTCTCAGAGGGGATTGCTCTCCTAATTGACTTGGCACAACGGGGGGAAATTGATCCTTGGGATGTGCAGGTAATTGATGTGATTGACCGTTATCTGAGTAAACTGACCCCCCCAGAGGAATCAAGCTCTAGCAATAATTTTGCCGAGTTGTCCCAGTCCGGTCAGGCATTTTTGTATGCCTCGATGTTAGTCTTGCTCAAGGCTGATAGCTTGATGGCGACGGAAACCCTAGACCCGAATGCTGGCACAATGGAGGGGGAGGAGTTCCTAGACCCTGAAGATGAGGGGAATGGGATTCAACGCCCCCAACAACTGGAAAAACAAATCCGGCGGCGGGCAGTTGCCAAAATTCCCCAAAAACGACAAGTGACGTTGCAAGAACTGATTGAACAGTTGCAACTGATGGCCGCTACCATTGCCGCCCAAAAAGCCCGTCCCCGTCCCCGGGCGAATACTGCTAAAAGCAGAGCCACCACCGCCAAGGCGATCGCTGAATTAGCCCATCAAGAAAATTTAGTAGAAATGGCGGCACAAGTCGAACAGCTTTTGAACTCAGGATCACAACAAACTCCAGCATGGTTTGATTTGGAGCAGTTATTAAGCCTGTGGTTGGAGATGAAGCAATCAGAACAACCCTCGCCCCCGGAAGAAAACCCGATTCAGCATAGCCCCAATCATGATCGCGTGGGAGTGTTTTGGGCATTATTATTATTATCGGCCCAATCTAAAGTGGAACTAGCTCAAGAGGAATTTTACCAAGAACTCAAAGTTCGATCCTTGACTGAACCACCTGCAAAGCCATGAAATCGAGTTATTTTAAATTTTCTGAGATCTTGCCGATTAAGCACCCTGAACCTTGATAGGCTATTAATTGATTAGCAGACTCAAAGATCAGATTGTAGAATGGAGCAGTTCTTCTGTGTAAAGGCTTCGTGCATACCAGGCATTTAGCAATTCTGATCAGTCAGTTGCATCTGAGTGAATAATTTTAAACATAGCGTAGGGTTGTGAGGAAGTGAACATGAAAGCCATGATTTTAGCGGCGGGAAAAGGAACTCGTATCCGTCCAATTACTTATACTATTCCTAAACCTTTAATTCCGATCCTGCAAAAACCGGTGATGGAATTTTTGGTGGAATTACTGCGAATGCACGGTTTTGACGAAATCATGGTCAATGTCAGTCATTTAGCAGATGAAATTGAAAACTATTTTCGTGATGGTCAAAAGTTTGGCGTTCATATTGCCTATTCTTTTGAAGGACGAATTGAAGACGGAAATTTAATTGGAGAAGCATTAGGTTCGGCGGGAGGGATGAAAAGAATTCAAGACTTTAATCCCTTTTTCGATGATACTTTTGTGGTTTTATGTGGTGATGCGTTAATCGATTTAGATTTAGCCGCCGCCGTAAAATGGCATAGAGAAAAAGGCTCAATTGCCACCATTGTCATGAAATCTGTTCCCAAAGAGCAAGTTTCTAGTTATGGGGTTGTGGTCACTGACGAAACAGGCCGGATTAAAGCCTTCCAAGAAAAACCATCGGTGAATGAAGCCCTCAGCACTGATATTAATACGGGGATTTATATTTTTGAACCAGAGATTTTTAAATATATTCCTTCCGGGTGTGAATATGATATTGGGAGCGAATTATTCCCCCATTTAGTGGAAATTGGGGCTCCTTTTTATGGGATTTCAATGGATTTTGAATGGGTGGATATTGGGAAAGTCCCCGACTATTGGCAAGCGATTCGCAGTGTGCTGTTAGGATATATTAAAAATGTTTCTATTCCCGGTCAACAGGTGCGTCCGGGGATATATACGGGGCTGAATGTGGCGGTGAATTGGGATAAAGTCAATATCCAAGGCCCGGTTTATATTGGTGGGATGACTCGGATTGAGGACGGGGCGACGATTATTGGCCCGACAATGATCGGCCCAAACTGCTGGGTTTGCAGCGATGCCTATGTGGATAATAGCGTGATTTTTGAATATTCCCGTTTGGGGCCGGGGGTGCGTTTAGTCGATAAATTAGTGTTTGGGCGCTATTGTGTGGATAAGCTGGGAGCCTCTATAGATGTTCAAGCGGCGGCTCTGGATTGGTTAATTACCGATACCCGTCAAGCTTTTAATAATGAATCGTCTGAACGACAAGCAATCGTCGATTTATTAGGCAATCCTTAATCTAAGCGGTGTCGGTGTTCGGTTTTCCGGCTCCGTTACCCGCCCCTTTCTTGATACTAACACTCAACAAAAACTGCTGATGTCTTCTTTGACTTGCGATCAATCTAAGTTTATTGTTGCTGAATCTGGTGCATCTTACTATCAGAATGATTCGGATAATTCTGTTTTAGGTTCAGAACGATTTATTGAAGTATTAGTAGATATTCCTTATGGTTTTAATTCGGAGGAACAGGAACAACAAAAACTATTTACCTATCGCGTTCCTCCAGATTTAATCATCAAACCTGGAGATATTGTTAGTGTGCCCTTTGGGAATCAACAATTAGGCGGAATTGCGATCCGATCAATGGATCAATTACCTCCTGATTTAGCTGAAAATAGAGTTAAAGCCGTTGAAGATATTATTTGTAATGGCTTTTTTCCTGCAACTTATTGGCAACTCTTACAACAGGTATCTAATTATTATCAAACTCCCTTAATTCAAGTGATTCGGACGGCGTTACCCCCGGGATTATTAGGCAAAAGTCAACGTCGCATCCGTTTAATTCCTGAAACACTTCCCCAGGATGCTCAATTATTTTTAAATCCGGCCGCGGCTTCTATTTTAAAATTGTTGCAATCTTCAGCTACCGGAGATTGTACTTGGAAATATTTAAAACAAAATGTGATTAATTCTCCCCGAGGATTAAAAGATTTATTACAACGAAAATGGATTGAAAGTTATTTAGAACCCCCTAGTCCCCCCCGTCCTAAATTAAAACAAGCGGTGACATTAGTTGATGATATTATCCCCTTAGATCTAACTTCTCGTCAACAGGAAGTTTTAATTCTGGTGATTAAAGTCCTCAAGCAACAGGGGGGAGAACTTTGGTTTAATGATTTAATTAAAATTTGTAATACCAGTTCTAATTTATTAAAAAATTTAGCCGAAAAAGGCTGTATTATTATCACTGAACGGGAAGTTTTAAGACAAGAGCAAGGTATTTTTCAAACTTCCGATCAGCCGAAAATATTAAATCAATATCAAACGGAATCTTTACAAGCAATTAACTGTTTATCTGGTTATGCTCAAATATTATTACATGGGGTTACAGGTTCGGGAAAAACAGAAGTTTATTTACAAGCGATCGCACCCATTCTAAATATCGGAAAATCCGCCTTAGTATTAGTTCCTGAAATTGGCTTAACTCCCCAATTAACCGACCGATTTCGCGCCCGTTTTGGTGAACAAGTTTTTGTTTATCATAGTGCTCTTTCCGATGGAGAAAGGTATGATACTTGGCGGAATATGACTTTAGGTTTACCCCAAATTATTATCGGAACTCGTTCGGCTATTTTCGCACCTTTACCGAAATTAGGATTAATTATTTTAGATGAAGAACATGATAGTAGTTTCAAACAAGATCAACCTTCTCCCTGTTATCATGCTCGAAAAGTTGCGGGGTGGCGGGCAGAATTAGAAAATTGTCCCTTAATTTTAGGATCAGCAACTCCCTCCTTAGAAAGTTGGTTAGAAATTAAACAAAAAACTCAACAAAATCGGTTTTATTTATCCCTTCCCGAACGCATTCAAGCGCGACCCATGCCACCTATAAAAATAGTCGATATGCGTCAAGAATTGCGCCAAGGAAATCGCTCTATTTTTAGTTATGATTTACAAACCGCCCTACATCAATTAAAAGAAACTCGTCAACAAGGAATATTATTTATTCATCGTCGGGGGCATAGTACCTTTGTTTCCTGTCGCAGTTGCGGTTATGTGATGGAATGTCCCCATTGTGATGTTTCCCTCGCTTATCATCACGAACATCCCGACGCCGCCCAACTTTTAAGATGTCATTATTGTAATTATAGTCAACTCTATCCCCAACGTTGTCCCGATTGTGACTCTCCTTATTTTAAACATTTTGGTAGTGGAACTCAACGGGTTACAGAAGAATTAAATCGGTTATTTCCTGAGTTGAAATGTATTCGATTTGATAGTGATACTACCTCTCGAAAAAATGCCCATCGCACCCTATTAACTCAGTTTGCCAATGGAGAAGCGGATTTATTAGTGGGAACTCAAATGTTAACTAAAGGATTAGATTTAGAGTCCGTTAGTTTAGTGGGAATTGTATCAGCAGATGGGTTATTACATTTATCAGATTATCGTGCTAGTGAACGGGCTTTTCAAACTTTAGTACAGGTGGCGGGACGGGCGGGACGGGGCAATGATCCCGGGCGAGTAATTTTACAAACCTACACCCCAGAACACCCGGTAATTCAAGCGGTACAACGTCATGATTATGAGTCTTTTGTTGCTATGGAATTACAACAGCGACAGGAGTTAAATTATCCGCCCTATGGTCGTTTAATACTATTACGTTTAAGTAGTTTTAATCAGCAAGATGTTGAACAAATTGCCCAAAGATTGGCAGAGTTTTTATTGGAAAATAATCTTGATTCTGATTTTGAATTATTAGGCCCGGCTCCGGCTCCTATTCTGAGAGTTGCTAACCGTTATCGCTGGCAAATTCTGCTCAAAACCTCTCAAGATTCTTCTATTATTTTACCTAAATTTTCTGATTTTAATTCAGGTTCTGTTTATATTACGATTGATATTGATCCTCTGCATTTGTAGAGTTTATCATTAATTATATTGGGGATTTAATCTAGTGAAAAAGAACCACAAAGGCACTAAGACACAAAGGAATGAAGTAGGATTATCAGGGAGATAAGATAGTTTGTTGTCGCGATGCAGTGCTCTGAGTAGGGGCTTAAGCCCAACAACGTTATTATAAAAGATGTCGATATAAATGTAAGGGCAGTTTTGACCGTTTTTTAAAATCGAGAAAAGACTTATAACTGCCGCGCTGTTGACGTTCTAAAACGATAATTTTAGCCGCATTGAGATGGAGTCCTAAACTCACTAATTCATCCATGGATAAAACATTTAACCTTCGCCAGGAATGATGAATTTCTTTATTCATATCAAACCCAAATGAAACTAAAGGCTCAATTCGGTTTAACGTGGCTTCAGGAATTCCAATTAATTCCGAGAGTTCTTCTAAACTCGTGAAATTATAGCCTTCGCGTTTCATTTCCTCAATTTCATTAGCATAAACAATCGGTAAATCTAAGCCATGAACTAAATCATGTTTAGAACAATTATTAATATCAATTTGATCTCGATGTTTGGCAATTAATTTAATCAGGTGGGAGTCATGGGAGTTGGTTAAAGAATTAGGATAGGTTTTAGCTAGAAATTCTTTTTTTAGGGCGATCGCCGTGGCAATTTGAGCAATCCAAAGAATGCCACTCAAAGAACTATTTGATAAGATAAAAGCCGCTGCCACAAACCCTAAACCCGTGTAAACCCAGGATTGAGTTTTGGTTTTACTACCAGCATAAACAATGGCTAACCCTCCTAATACGGGAAACAAAGACCAGTATAACCACTGCGGGGTTTTCTGAAACCATTGGGATAGATTAGACACCTTGAATGTCACTCCTATTAATATTTACAATTCATTTAATAATTTGCGACGTTTTTCTTCATATTCTTCGGCGGTAATCGCATCTTGATCATAGAGTTTTTTCAATTGAGCAATGGCGATGGTCACATCCTGACGAGAATTAGTCCCGTTTAAAGTGGCATTGTAAAAACCTGGATTAAATTTAGCATTAAAGGTTTGCTCAGACATTAATAATAAACCCAGAAAATCAAAGAAGGCAAGAATAGCGGGAACAAAAGTCCAAGAAAATAGGAGATAGATAATTCCCCCAAAATTTTCCCCTAAATAAAACTTATGAATCCCAAATGCACCTAAAAAGAAAGCGAGTAAGGCAGCTAAGAATTTATTTTTCATTATGTTTTCTCCTGAATTTAAAATATTCAAAAGACTAATCTAGGTCAGATCAGTAGGAATTAAAGATCGATTTTGCGGGTTGGGCTTTTGGAAAACCTACCTATCATAAAGTATAACAAAACCATAGAAGTTTGTACTTCTAGGAGTGTTAAATATCCCTTAACAAAAATATTAGAATCCCAAGTTGAATTGAAATAGAAAATCAGAAGACCCAGTACACCGTAGGACAGGAAACGGAATCGACTCCACAAGGGCTTAGGTTGATTAGTCTGAGAAAGAGTCATCTTGAATTACACATCCTTATGAGTCAAATATAAAAAATCTATAAGATTTTCAAATCCCCTATATTACTTTAACACATCCAAATTAAAGGATTCCGCAATTAATAAGTCTTCAATTCCCCCTGAGTCTTGGGATCTTGGGGGGTTGTAGTCAAAACTCGTATCCTATGCTACACCACGTCTAAAAATATTTGCTATCTTCATAATAATACATATCTTCCTAGGGGATAGTAGACAATTTGTCAAATACTTGTTACACTTGTTAACAATACTGGAGAACCCGTAAGGAGTCACCCATGAACCAACCCGCAGAATTATCTCTTGAGCAACAATTCAACCTAACTTCCTTCAAGATGCAAGTCGGTCAAATGAGTCCCGAACAGGCTCAGGAGTTTCTAATCAATCTCTATGAACACATGATGGTCAGAGAAAATATGTATCAACATTTTCTCAAACACCATTGGGGACTCGAACCCAATTTTGCTCAGGAGTAGACCTTGAAACGATTTCAGTCGGCGATCTCTACCTTTAACTTGTTTCCGTCCCTCGGAAACAAGTCAAGGATAACGCGCTATCAAACTGCTGAGGTCAACTCACTTGGGATAAAATTGATCTTTAAGATCAACCTTGAATACCTATTTATTATTTGCGTTCTAAGGTCGCTTCCATCACACTAATTAAATTCAAAGAATGCCCCGCCATAATTCCACTGCAATAATAGTAGTGATTAGAATCAACTTTTCTGATGGTTTCAAAGCCATTCCGACGTTGACGTTCATCCCCTAAAACCCGATAACGTTGGACAATAGATTCGGGGTTAATTAAACCTTCGCCTTCAATTTTACCGAGTTGACTATGTTGTAAAACAAACGTATATTCTCTTTCATTACCATCTAATCGTCCCCGATACTGTAAAATAATGTCTTCGCGATCGCTATTGGGGAAAACTAATTTTGTCACCATACTAAACCAGTCGCTTTGATGCCAAGCAACCACCGTTTTTCCGCGAAGGGAAATTGGCATTTGACTCCGATCAATCCAATGTCCTTCTATTAACCATTGACCAGATTCCATCAAAAATGTGTGAGCCACAGTGCCACCCTTATTTGCACCAAGATTGAAAAAATCCTATCGATTTAAGTTATTGATGTGGATCTTATCACGTTGGGGGTCAATACCGGGTGAATTTCTCCCAATAAAACTTCGGAAACCGCGCCCGTTACCGAGGGTAAATTTCCCGGAATTTCTAATAGTCGCCAATAGGCTAAAACAGCAAAAGCGATCGCTTCTTTAAAATCAGCATTTAAGCCTAGTTCGGAAGTGGAAAAAACGGGAATCGGGGCGAATAAAGTTTGTAAACGCTGTTGTAAATAGTGATTATGGCTACCCCCCCCACACAATAAAACTTGGTCGGGTAACTGGGGTAAAAATTGATAATAACTGTGATGAATCGAAACGGCGGTTAATTCCGTTAAGGTGGCTAAAATATCCGCCGGACTTAAATTATAGAGTTCAGCTTCCCTTAAACAGCGTTGCCAATATTCCACCCCAAATAATTCCCGTCCCGTTGATTTCGGGGGCGGTTGTTGAAAAAAATCCTGCTCTAACCATTGTTCAACTAGGGCCCTACAGGGGGTTCCCGTAGCCGCCCAGGCTCCATCCCGGTCGTATGTTTGAGAGCCTCCAGAAAAATACTGTACCGCTAAATCTATTAAGGCATTTCCCGGCCCCGTATCCCAGCCTAAGATCGGGTGCTCGGTTTTAGGAAGATAAGTAACATTGCCAATACCCCCTAAATTTTGAATGCAGCGATCATACTGAGGATGGCGGAGGAAATAGTTATCGAGAATCGGAACTAGGGGCGCGCCGTGACCTCCGGCGGCGATATCCGCTACCCGAAAATTAGTGACGGTGGTTAAACCTGTTAACCGGGCGATCACCTCTCCCCGTCCCAGTTGCAGACTGTAACCCAGTTGATTTCCTTGGGGGGGACGATGAAACACCGTTTGACCGTGGGAGCCAATTAGTTCCGCAGGTTCAGAGGACTGTTGTAGAGTTAAAGCAGCATGGGCGAAAACCTGAGCGATCGCATCATCTAATTCAGCCAATTCTGCCAGGGATACAGGCTTTCCCCCACATAAGTCTAAAATTTGCGATCGCAACTCCGCAGGATAGGGAATCGTGGCTCCGGTCAAGAATTCCAGCGACCGATCCCCCGGCGAACCTGAAATTTCAACCAAGGCCCCGTCAATCCCATCCACGGAAGTCCCACTAATCAAACCAATCACACGCATGGGATTAACTATTTATTTAATCAATTGAGATCACAATCACCGTAATATTATCCTTGCCCTCCCGATCTTTGGCCGCTTTAATTAGGGTTGTGGCTGCGGTATCACAGGCTCGGATCAATTTGAGATGGGAAGCAATGATCCCGTCGGGGAGTTCTTCCGTCAGGCCATCACTACATAATAATAGGCAATCCCCCGACTGGACATCCATCTGAGCAATCGCAATGTCCGAGAGATCAGCCCGTCCCAAACATTGGGACAGAACATGACGCCAAGCATGGGTGCGAGCTTCATCCTGAGTTAAAGCATTCCGTTTGACGGCTTGGGCAACCCAAGTTTGATCCTCTGTAATTTGTTCTAACTGATGTCCGCGTAAACGATATAAACGGGAATCACCCACATTAGCAAACCAAGGACTGTCCTGATCCCGGAATAAAGCCACAACTGCCGTTGTTCCCATATCTCTGAGTTCAGGATGTTTGTCTTGCTCGTCTAAAATTGCCTGGTTAGCGGCGACAAACGCCTCTTTGAGAATAGCGTCCGATTTTTTAGAACTATCCCAATGCTTCAGGATGTGTTCTTTAATGGTTTGAGTGGCAATCGAACTAGCTTCCTGACCCCCGGCGTGTCCACCCATACCATCGGCGACAATAAAAAAACGGCCATCAGGATCAATATAATAAGAATCTTGGTTGACGTTACGAACATTGCCCGTATCCGTCATTCCAGCAAAATAACGTTTCATAAACAAGTAAAGATTTACCTCTAACTCCCAAGCGGGTTGGGTTATCCAATTTCCCTATATTTACCCAGGAGAATCACTTAGCCGGATTACAAAACAGTTGACGAGTAGATGAAATATTTACATCATTCGATCCAAACGATCAATCCGTCGTAATAGTCTCAAGAAAGTAATCCCCAGGGCAACAGCTAAGAATATTACAAACAGAGCTAATCCCACTTTATCACTAATGAATAACAGTGTGGCTGATAGAGTCAAGGCAGCGATCAGGACGGTGTAATTCGTCCCCATTTGGACATTACTCATCCGTCTTAAGGCCCGGTCAGTTTCGGCCAGACGCACCCGCATTCGGATATCTCCCTGTTCGAGTTTCTCGAGGGTATCTTCAATGCGTCCAGGTAATCCAAAAGCCGACGAACCAACTTGAACCGCTTGGCGGCTGAATTCATTAAAAATACTATTGGCAGTATTGGGAAGATTTCCATTAGACATAAGCTGCATGGCAAACGGCTGTGCCACCTCCATAAAGTTAAATTCGGGGTCGAGTCCTTTTCCGACTCCTTCTAAAGTAGAAAATGCCCGCATCACAAATGTAAAGGTGGCGGGAAAACGAAACGGTTGGTCATAAGCAATTTCATACAAATCATCACTAATCGCGGCAATCGATTGATTTTCAAACGGTTGATCCATGAAGTTATCCAGCATATACTGAACCGACCGACGTACCGGGCCGATGTCCCCCGTAGGTGCGATCGCCTCCATGGCAATTAAAGATTTAACCACCCGATCGCCATCTTTTTGAGTGATGCCAAACAGGGTTTCCATCAATTTTTCCCGCAGATTGGACGTAATTTGTCCCATCATACCAAAATCATAAAAAATCAATTCTCCCCCGGGACTGACGGCAATATTCCCGGGGTGGGGGTCAGCATGGAAAAAACCATGGTTGAGAAGTTGTTCTAAATAGGCTTTGGCTCCCATTTGTGCCAGTGCTTTCCGGTCGAGTCCCGAGGCTTCTAAGGCTTCATAATTGCTAATTTTAATCCCGGGAAGATACTCTAAAGTCAGAACTCGGGGGGAAGTGTATTGCCAAGAAACCCTCGGCACTTTCACCCAATCACAACTGCGGAAATTACGCCTAAAGGTATCGGCATTGCGACCTTCATTCAGGTAGTCAATTTCTAACCATAAAATTCGACAACATTCATCATAAATGCCTACCCAATCCCGACCTTTTCCCCAACGGGGATGATTTTGAAAATAACGGGCAATCCCCCGTAAAATCGCTAAATCAATTTCAAATAATTTTTTGAGTCCTGGGCGCTGAACCTTGACCACCACATCCGCCCCCGAATGCAGTTGGGCTTTGTGAACCTGACCCAAACTCGCCGCCGCTAAGGGAATCGGATCAAAATCTTGGAATAACTCATGAACGGTTTTACCGAGATCTTCTTGAATAATTTCTTCGCTTTGTTCATAGCTGAAGGCGGGAACTTTATCTTGCAGTTTGGACAGTTCTTCGACATATTCGTTCGGGAACAAATCCGCTCGGGTGGAAAATAATTGTCCAACTTTAATGAAAGTCGGGCCCAAGTCTAAAAAAGTTTCTCTAACCCAAATTGCTTGCGCTCGACGACGAGCATTTTTTTTATCTTCGGTAAAACCGCCCCAGTAACTCCATTTTTTACCATCGACCCACAACCACATTAACCACGTCAATACGAACGTCCAAATATCAATAAAACGTCTTTGACGGGAATAATTTTTGCGGTTCCAACGGTAGGCTTTTCCCCCATAATTTTTGCCGGGAGGGGGGACTAAAGGCGGATTAATTCGTTGTTCTGAACCCGAACCCCGAACTGAATGATCAACAGGAACTGACACAACCGTTTCCACAATGAAGTTAACCCAATAAGCGCGTATTTTGACTACAAAAGAGTTTAAACGGTGCGATTACGATACTTTTGCAGTTCGGAGCGCAATTCCGCAACTTCGGCCCGCAGTTCGTCAATAGTGGCTTGCAAGTCTACAGGTTCACTGTTGGAACTGGGAAAGTTGCTATCGCCAACAACGGTGGTCACTTCTTGGGCGGCGCGCTCCATCACCTGTTGGGTAAATGAGCGTAGGTGTTCTTTCTGTTCGGCATCAAATTTCCCCAGTTCACTCAGGGCGTTAGTCAGACTATTTCCCAGTTGTTCGTACAGTCCCTCGGCTAAGGCACGGCCAACAAAAAACGAATTCACGGCGGGTTTACTCATAAAACTTAAGTTTTGCTAACTTCCGTAACAAATTATAACCCGTTTTTCTCATCTTAAGGGTTTTGTTTGGGTAAAAACACCGGTGTACGGACGGACTACGGCGGGTCTTTTCTGGTTTTCTCAGTTATTCGGCTAACCCGTCCGTCTGTTGCTGTTCGCTGTTGACTAAGGAAAAAGCTTGCAGTGCGGTTTCGGTGGGGGTGGCAATTAATTCACCGTCTGGACTAAAATAACGCAGTTGTTGATTATGAATTCCTAAATATAATCCTAATACCTGACTCCAGAATAACCCCGATTCATTGCTTGAAATGGGATCATAATTTTCACTATTTAAACGAAATCCAGCTAACTCTAAGGTTTCGGGGGAAAACCAAAAATATTCGGGAGTTCTAAACCGATTTTGATAGAGGTTTTTCTTGTCTTCCCGATCAATTTTGGCGGTGGCATCGGAGGTTAATTCAATAATTATATCGGGATATTGACCTTCTTCTTGCCAAACCACCCAAGACGGACGGGGAGTTTTAACGGTATTTTTAACCACAAAGAAATCCGGGCCCGTCAGTTCTCGATTTATCAGTTGTTTTTGACTATAATATAGGGTTAAATTAGCTCCGATAAAATAATCCTCTCGCTCTCTCCAGAGCCAATCTAAACTAGAAACTAATAGGGCTAATTGTAAATAATATAAATCACTTTCCATTCCCGGCTCGTCACTTTCTAACTGACTTGTATCCGGCATTAAATCTGCGATCTCTTGGGGGGTGAGTGCCATTATATTCGCCTCCGTTGTTAACAATTTTGATTCGGTATTGGGTTGGATCAATTCGGTTTTTAGACAGGGAACACCAAAAGACCAGATAGACCCGTTACTGATATCTGATGACCCGATGTTAAAACCACCACCACCAGCCTTTGCGTTTTCCATTGGGTCTAATTGTCCGCCCATTCAGTTTAGCCATCGCTAATTGTTCATCGGTGACGATGGCATCGGTAAGATTTGCACCACAGAGATTTACCCCGCGTAAATTAGCTCGATTTAAACAGGCATTTCTAAGATTTGCACCTCGAAGATCAGCTTTTTCTAAATTAGCATTACTCATGTAGGCTTTGACTAATTTAGCATTTCTAAGATTGGCATTTGTTAATCTAGCTCGACCAAAATTGGCTTCGGTTAAATCCGCACCTTGAAAATTTGTATTACTTAAACGGGATTCATAAAAATTAGTGCCAGACCCCTCGAAATTTTCTAAATTCAAACCCGTTAATTCACAGTCTGCAAAATCTCGTCTGCCTTTTGTATAGGCTGTTTTTAATGTATTTTCATTCCATTTTGGGACTGAATTTACAGGGGCAGAATTAGAATTTAAAGAGCGATTATTACGGGAATCCGAAATCATACTCACCGGCGCACCTTGAGTGGAACTAAAACCACTCATCAGAGAAGTTTGATCATAAATATTCTTATCTCCTCCGAGTTTTCCTGATTTTTTCTGGTCTGACCGTTGCTTTCTTTCTCGAATTTGTCCTCCTATTCGTTCTGAAGGCAACATTAACCCGGTATTTTCATTAAAAACCGTCGCTTCATCCGTAGAAGTTGGTAATTTTGAATTAGAAGTTGAGTTAGATTTCTGCTGCATCACCATGCCGTCGGAAAGACCGTTATAGGTAAACTCAGAATCTAAGGCTCGCAGAACATCTTGGGCTGATTGATAGCGATACTGCACCGAAAATTCTAACATTCGTTGCAATATACTCCCAAAGGAATCACTCACATCTAAATGGGGTTGCCATAAAATTTCCCCTGTGACTTGGTTACTTTCAAAGGAATTAGGAGATTTCCCCGTCATCAAATAAACACAGGTCATGCCAACGGCATAAATATCACTAGCATAAACTGGACGTAAAGCCATTTGTTCCGGGGGCGCGAACCCCGATGTGCCGATGGCAAAATTAGTAAAAGCTGTCTGTCCAGTTCCCATCATCGTGGCTTGGTTTACTTGATCTTTAACCGCTCCAAAGTCAATTAAAACCAAATTTTGATCAATTCGACGTCGTAAAATATTAGCAGGTTTAATATCTCGATGAATGACTTCTTGACTGTGAATATAATCTAATATGGGCAGAATTTCCCGCAGAAATTTTTTTGTCTGGGCTTCGTCAAAAACTCCCTGTCCTTTAACCTCTTGTTTTAAGGTATAACCATCCACATATTCTTGTACAAGATAAAACTGTTTTCCCCCAATAAAATAATCAATTAGGCGAGGAATCTGGGGATGATCACCAATTTTACCCAGGGTTTTGGCTTCGCGCTGAAATAACTCCCTCGCCATTTCTAAAATGCGGGCTGATGTGGCTGTGGGTCGCAGTTGTTTAACTACACAATTAGGATTTCCGGGTAAGGACATATCAGCCGCCAGAAACGTCGCTCCAAATCCTCCTTTTCCCAAGGGTTGAACCACTTGATAGCGGTTTCTCAGTAGCAATTTTGAGCCACAAGCCTTACACTTAATGGCATCATCTAAATTTTCAGGTTGAGGGCAGGCTGGATTGACACAGTAGCTCATGATGTTTGAGATTGCTTTGTACCAGTGAACGGAAAACTTGCAAAACCCACACGACAGACCATACAATATTTGATTTGTGTTTCTACTTATTCTTCAAAAACCATGCCACCCTTGAAGTATTGGCATTTGTTTGATGTGAAACGTTTTATAGGCACTCCTAATCATTAATCTTGCTTTTGTCGCAATATTTGAGTGTATTGACACCTTCATTATAACACAAAATCCCTAGAAGTTCAGGGGTTGAGCTTCAATCCCTTAATCATCAATCAACAACAAACACTCAATACCCGACTTGGTGCAACAATAGATTAGGAACATTGAAAACGAACAACGATGCGTATTTCTCTAAATTGGTTGCGAGAACTGGTAGATATTGAAATCACCCCCCAGGAGTTGGCGGAAACCCTAACGGTGGCGGGGTTTGAGGTAGAAGATATTGAGGATTTACGTTCCTTGGCCGATGGGGTTGTCCTGGGAAAAATTGTCCAAGCCGAACAACACCCCAACGCGGATAAATTAAGGGTTTGTCAAGTGGATATTGGGGCGCCAGACCCTCTAAATATTGTCTGTGGGGCACCGAACGCGGCATCGGGAATGGTGGTGGCGGTAGCTGTTTTGGGAACCCATTTGCCTAAAATTAATTTAACCCTGAAAAAAACTAAATTGCGGGGTGTCCCTTCGGAGGGGATGATTTGTTCTTTAGCTGAATTGGGATTAGAAAAAGAGTCCTCTGGAATCCACAGTTTTAACTTAGAAAATCCGGCGTTAGGCAGTGATATTAGACCGTTATTAGGGTTAGATGATGTCATTTTAGATGTCACGGCAACGGCTAACCGCGCCGATGGTTTAAGTATGGTGGGAATTGCCCGGGAAATTGCTGCTTTAACGGGGGCAAATTTAAGAATTCCTCAACCGTCAGAGTTATTAATTGAACAACCGAATCAATCTGAATCTTTAGGAATTCAAATTGCTGATAAAACCGCTTGTCCGATCTATATTGGCACAATTATTAAAGGGGTAAAAATTGCTCCTTCCCCCGATTGGTTACAACGGCGTTTACAATCGGCGGGAGTGCGTCCCATTAATAATGTGGTAGATGTCACGAATTATATTTTATTGGAATGGGGACAACCCCTTCATGCTTTTGATTTAGATCGTCTAAAACAGGTGAATTCCTCTCAAGATTTAACCGTGGGTGTCCGGTTTGCCAAAGCTGATGAATCGATAAAAACCTTAGATGGTCAAACTCGGAAATTACAAGAACAAAATCTGTTAATTACGGCTAATGATTATCCAGTAGCTTTAGCTGGAGTTATGGGAGGGGAAGAAACAGAAGTTTTTGCCCAAACTCAAAATATATTGTTAGAAGCTGCCCTATTTTCTCCGATTACAATTCGTCGTTCTGCCCGGGCGCAAGGTTTACGCAGTGAGTCTTCTACCCGTTATGAACGCGGAGTTAATCAGGCGGAATTAGAATTGGCTTGTCGGCGGGCAATTTTATTGTTAAAAGAGTTGGCTTCCGGGGTTCCTGTTCGTCAAGAAAGCGATCGCACTTCCCTAGAAATTCAAACTCCTGAAATTACATTAAGATTAGATCGAATTAATGCCATTCTAGGACAACTGAAACGAGCCGAATCTCCCTATTTATTACCCGAAGAAGTAGAGAAAACCCTGACGGCTTTAGGATGTCAATTAGTTAGGAAGTCTCACAATAATTCTATTGTTTGGCAAGTCACGGTTCCCCCCTATCGTTATCGAGATTTAGAACGGGAAATTGACTTAATCGAAGAAGTTGCCCGTCTCTACGGATATGATCAATTCCGTGATACTTTACCCCGTCAAGGAGTATGCGGTTATCTCCCATTAGAACAGGTGGCAACGCGACAAATTCGGGCGGCATTTCGGGGGGAAGGATTAACAGAATTAATGCACTATTCCTTAGTTAAAACAGAGGGGGATAATCAAGTTGTTTTAGATAATCCTTTGTTTGTGGAATATTCGGCTTTACGCACCGAAATGTTAACCGGATTAATTGATGCCTTTGTTTATAATTTAGAAAATGGAAATGGGCCGTTAAATGGCTTTGAAATCGGCAGAATTTTCTGGAAAGAAGGAGATCAATATAAAGAACAAGATGCCGTGGCTGGAATTATGGGAGGCGATCGCAGTTTTGGCCGTTGGGTTCGCAGTGGTCAAGAACAAACCCTAACTTGGTTTGAAGCTAAAGGGATTTTAGAAGCGGTATTTCAACGCTTGAATTTAACAGTTGAATATAAACCGGAATCTACCCTAGAATTGTTACACCCTGGACGCACAGCTTCCTTATGGTTACAGGGAAAACGCTTAGGAATTTTCGGACAATTGCATCCGCAACTGTGTCAAAAACAGGATTTACCGAATCAAGTTTATGCCTTTGAATTCCAGTTATCGGTATTATTAGAAGGGATGAATCGCCCCTCTAATTTAGTCCGTAAGTTCAAACCCTTTTCCGCTTTCCCTGCGAGCGATCGCGATATTGCCTTTTTCGTCCCCGTCGAGATCCCTGTGGCCGACATTCAACGCTGTATTACCAAAGCCGCCGGGAATTTATTAGAATCGGTGGAAGTCTTCGACGAATATCGGGGGAAAAATGTACCCGAAGGTCAACGGAGTTTGGCTTTTCGTTTGGTTTATCGGGTGAGCGATCGCACCTTAACTGATACGGATATTGATCCCTTCCAACAAAAAGTCCGAGAGGCTTTAGTTCAACAATTTAACGTGAGTCTCAGAAGTTAGATATTAGTCCACAATCAACAATCAATCAGCAACAATTATGCCAAAATATGTCATGTTCGGAAGCTATTGTGAAAATGTTCTGGAAAAACGAGAACCCTATCGGGCCGAACATTTAGAAGGATTAAAACAACAAAAGGAGGCGGGTGTTTTATTAACCATTGGCCCGACTCAGGATGTTACTAAAATATTTGGGATTTATGAAGCGGAGGATGAAGCCACGGTACGTCAGTTAATTGAGTCCGATCCCTATTGGAAAAATGGGATTTGGACAGAATATGACGTTAAAGCTTGGATTCAAGTTTATTAAGTAATAAAATCAAACCGCCCCATGAATGATTAATGTTCACGGGGCGGAAGGATTCTAAAGTTGTTGATAAAGACTCTTACTGAGCTTTTTTGCGGCGAGACATTGCTAAAGCAGCACCGACTAAACCTAATCCTAATACAGTCGCGGGTTCAGGCACAGCTACATTCACACCCACCACTTTAAAGTCAGGGCCAACATATTTGGACTGGCTGACTAAGCGCAGACCTTTAAACAAGGAAGCATCTTCCACACCCAAGTCAAACAAATTGACGCCTAAAGACCCAACTTTTTGAGCGGTAGGAACTTCTGTCGTATTCAGGCTATAACCCGCTTGTTGCCATTTGGACGAATCCAATAAAAGGGATTTCCCGGTTGAACCATCTGCTAGTAGAGCTTGAACTTGTAGTTTACTATTTTTACCCCGTTCAAAGAATAGGAAACTATCTACAGGTTTAGTAAAGAACAAGTCTAGGGTAAATTTGCCTTTGTCTTCCGTATCGACAATATTGCTGAGGTTCAGATTACCCAGAGAAGCTGCTAAATTACTTCCGGTTGGATCTTCCGCTTTGACTCCAGAAGCATTATCTCCTCTGTCGCTACTAGCTCCACCGGTGTCCCCACCTGTCCACAGATCATTCTGGATGATATTTACATCTTTAACCAAGGAGAAATCACTATAGGTTTTGTTTCCGACTTCGACTGAATTTAAAAAGATGTCGCTTTTCCACTTGTCGGTATCTGTTGTGGAAAAGTTGGTTTTGAAGCTAAAGGCTTGAGCAGATGTTGCGCAAATCGCGGTTAAAGCTAAGGTTGAGATTAAGGTTGTAAAAAGTTTGGTTTTCATTAGAACTCCTGTGTGTTAATATCTTACTGGTCGCTTTGACCCCGAACTCGTGACTCTGTTTTCTGAAGTGTCTCCTTAGAGGGGGACATTTGTTGCAACCAGAGTTATTACATACAAGTTATTAATAACAGAATAACAAATTCTATCGGCGTGTCAAAGACATTTATAAAAATTCCTAGAAGTTTTACAGAACTTTTATATAGATCAGCTTTTATTTAAAGCATTGACTAAATTCCTGTGTAGATAGGGCCAGGCTTCTATTTATATTATAGAAAATTGGGGTGGGTTTAGGGGACTATTATTATCTATAAAATCAAACCGCCCCATCCTGATTTTTTCCTGGGGCGGCCTTTAATTTACGGAGATGTGATATCAACTGATTCAAGGGATATGCCTTTATGCTGTATTAAGCTTTTTTGCGACGAGACATGGCCAAAGCTGCACCAACTAAACCTAATCCTAAGACAGTCGCGGGTTCAGGAACCGCGGCTTGGGTTCCCATAATTTTCCAGTCGGGGCCAAAATAACCTGCACCTTTACTAGAAACCCGCAGTCCAGCAATGGACTTACCACCAATTCCTAAGTCAGCTAAACTGACACCCACAGACCCAACTTTTTGAGCTCCACCAATTTCTGTGGTATCCAAGCTGTATCCAGCCTGTGTCCATCCAAAGGCTCCTTTACCTAAAGTTAGCAAGTTACCAATGGTTCCCCCATCTGCATCTAGGGCGATAATATCCATCAAGCTGGTGTCAGAATTCATCCGTTCCCAAGCCAGGATATTATTCACCGGTTGGTCAAAGAAGAGATCCATGCTGAATTTGCCATATTCCTCAGTATCAATAATACTGCTGAGGTAACGGTTTCCTTGGGCTTGGACTGCACCCGCACTACTTAAGTTTTCTTCAACCAGACCCACGGTTCCCAGGTCAGCTTTATCCGCACTGGCTGCCCCAGTATCTCCACCTTTCCAGACATCGTTTTGGAGAATATTGACTTTATTCACTAGAGCCAAATCCGTATGAACTTGGCCACCAAACTCGACGGAATTCAGGTAAATGTCACCTTTGGCCTTGTTGGCATCGGCTGTATAGTTAGTTTTGAAGGTAAAGGCTTGGGCTGATGTGGCGCAAATCCCTGTCAAAGCTAGGGTTGAGATTAAGGTTGTAAAAAGTTTGGTTTTCATTTGGACTCCTGTGTGTGAATATCCTGCTGGTTACTGTGACCCTGAACTTATAACTCTGTTTTCTTGAGTGTCTCCTTAGAGTGGGACGTCTCAGTAACCAGAGCGATTACATACAAGCTGTTAATAACTACAATAGCAAACTTTATGGGTTTGTCACCCCGATTTATAAAAAATCCTGAAAGTTTTACAGAACCTTTATAGAGTTGTATCTTTATTTAAAGAATTGACTAAATTCCCCATATATAGGGAAGAACGACCCTAGATATACCATAGGAATTATAGAAAATCTGGGTTTAGTTAAAAAATAATATTGTTATTTTTATCGAGTTTGAATCTCCGTAAGATCACGGATTTTTGAAAAACACGCCACAATATATCACCCAGAAACCGTAAGTCTGATCTACAATCAGGATGATTGGCTAAAAGCATGATTATATAAAGGTTGTGCAGAATAAATCCTGCTCAAATTTGCACATCATCTTGGGCTAAATTGGATGTTGCTCACGACAATTGACTATTTTTTATGTTTTAGGTCACTTTTCCTGAGATCCAAGTCCTGGGGGTATCTCCTTGAAAATACGGAGGTTTATTTTTCCCCATTCCCCATTCTCTCCCATGAATAAAACCATTATTTTCGACTTTGACGGGACTTTGGCCGATACCTTAAACGCGGTGGTAAGAATTTCTAATCGCTTATCTGATGAGTTTGGCTATGCTCCGACTAGCCCGGAAACCCTGAGTCAAATTCAAAATTTAAGTTCTTGGCAGATTATTCAGGAATCAGGGATTTCTGTATTCAAACTCCCTTTTTTAATCCGGCGAGTCATTTATGAATTAAATCATGATTTACAACAGATTAATTTATTCCCCACAATTCCTGAGACTTTGCGACAATTACACCAGCAAAATTACAGTCTTTATATTGTTACTTCTAACTCTAAAATGAATGTAATTACAATTTTATCCCGTTATGATTTAGTGAATTGTTTTAAAGGGATCTATTCAGGAATTAGTCTATTTGGAAAGCATAAAATTATTAACCAATTATTGGTTAAAGAAAAAATAAAACCCCAGCAAGCGATTTATGTCGGGGATGAAACCAGAGATATCAATGCAGCCCAACAATCTCATGTTCTAAGTATTGCGGTAAGTTGGGGATATAATTCAGCCCAGATTTTAGCACAACAGAAACCAGATATTTTAATTGTTCATCCTTCTGAACTGATGACTGCTATTGAGAATATTTGGGTACGGAATATAGACTATAATACTTTGTGAATTCTTTAATTAATTTTCTTCCCGATTAAGCGCGACTAAAACGGCTTGTTGACTGACATTTTTGTAGACTGTTTTTAAAAATTTTATCACATTCTCAGTATCAGATAGGGCAGAACGATTTGTAGATTTAATCCCTACTGATGCTAAGGGAATTTCCCCTAAAACATCGAGTACCGTTTCACTACTGGGCGGCGGTGTAATCACAACTAAAGCAGAATCTAGCTGTTGAGTGTAATTCCAAAATTGATCGAGTTTCAGAGCATGAGGATTGGATTTTACCGTAATTTCTTCTGAGGTATAAACATTGGTTTTATCATCACTTTGACCTCGCAGTTGTCGTAACGCAGTAATAATTTGTTCGGCACTTTTTCCCCGGAGTTGAAATAAAACAAAAGGATCTTCACTAAAGCGATCGCCTAACAGATAATAGACCGCAGCAATATGTTTACAGGGATTAGCTTGATCTGGACAACTACATTCAGAATGAACATTATCCAAGGAAAAAGGAAATAATCTTAACCCATTAGCAGCAAAAACATCCTCAATATCTTGGGGCATTTCTCCCGCTAATAATTTAGCACTAAAAATAGCCCGTTGCGATAGGGTTGCGATAATATAATTCCATTCTTCATCACTAAATATATCTAGCCATAGGGAAATGGTGTAAGGTTCGATTTGAGTCCCCTGAACCTGAGCCAAAACTTTTTGATCTTTAAATTCAATTTTTAAAACATTCCCTTCTCTAGCATAGTTTCTGGCCCGTTCCAAGCGTTTTTTGAACCGATATTTATCTAATAAATCTAACCATTGTTGTGACCACCATTCCTGACTCATTTTATCCTCCTTTTATTTGTTGTGCTTTAGCGTAGATAATTGATGGAATTAAGTTAATAATTAAGATGCGCTGAAGCGCAACAACGGTGTTAGGGGGGCGTTTCTTCGTCAATAATTGAGTTTCTATCTAATATTAATAGAGTTCTGAGTTGATCGGTATCTAAATTGGTTAACCAATCTTCTCCCGCACTAACCACTTGTTCCGCTAAGGCTTTTTTACTTTCAATTAAATCATGAATTTTTTCTTCTAAAGTTCCCGTACAGACAAATTTATGCACCTGTACATTGCGGGTTTGACCAATTCTAAATACTCGATCCGTGGCTTGATTTTCGACGGCGGGGTTCCACCATCGGTCGAAGTGAAAAACGTGATTAGCCCGGGTTAAATTTAAACCCACACCTCCGGCTTTTAGGGATAATATCATAATCGGGGGAGCCTGGGGATCATTTTGAAACCGATCAATCATTTCTTCTCGTTTATTTTTAGAGGTACTCCCATATAAAAATAATATTTCTCGGTTGAAATACTGTTCTAAATAGGGTTGTAATACTTTCCCCCATTCGGCAAATTGAGTAAAAATTAAAGCCCGATCTCCTTCTGCTAAAACCTCATCTAACATTTCTGTTAAACGTTGTAATTTACCAGAATATTGAGTTTTAATTAATTCGGATTTTTTACTATTTTTAACTTTAGCTTCGATTAAAACTGGATGATTACAAACCTGTTTAAGTTTCACTAATAAAGCTAAAATCATTCCCCGCCGTTGAATTCCGTCCGCATCATCAATTTTTTCTAAGGAGTCATCAACAATTTTTTGATAGAGGGTTGCTTGTTCGGTTGTCAATAGACAAAATACTATATTTTCCTGTTTTTCGGGTAAATCTTGAATAATATCTTTATCGGTTTTGAGACGACGTAAAATAAAAGGTTGTACCAGCGATCGCAAAATCTTTAAAGAGTCCGTATCCCCATATTTTTCAATCGGAATTGCAAACCGTCGCTGAAAAAATAGCCGTTGTCCTAAATAACCAGGATTCAAAAAATCCATAATTGACCACAATTCTGATAACCGATTTTCCACTGGCGTTCCGGTTAAGGCGATTTTAAAAGAAGCGTTAATATTTCTCAGGGTTTTGGATTGTTTGGCATCGGGGTTTTTAATATTTTGAGCTTCATCTAATACCAAACCTTGCCAAGTTACTCCTTGCAATTCTTTCTCATCTCGAAAGGTTAAAGGATAACTGGTAATCACTAAATTTTGATCTTGAATAGCCTTAGCAAAATTTTTACCTTTGGCGCGTTTATCTCCGTGATGAACGATAAATTTTAGGGTGGGACTAAACTTTTTAACTTCCCGTTCCCAATTCCCTAAAACTGAAGTTGGACACACTAACAAAACCGGATTTTCTAAATTATTGTTTTCTTTTAAATGCAATAAAAAAGCAATAAATTCTATGGTTTTTCCCAAGCCCATATCATCAGCTAAACACGCTCCCAAACCCCATTGTTCCAAGAAAGATAACCAACCTGCACCTCTAGCTTGATAGGGCCGTAACTCTCCTTGAAAATTATTAGGATTTGCAATGGGTTCTAAGTTACGATTATTAGTTAAAGTATTTAATAATTCCTGTAATTTTCCTCCCGCTTCAAAGTTAACAACGGGTAATTTTTCAATCATTTGCGTATCCCCCATGGATAACCGTAAGGCATCTTCTAAGGAAAGGGTCATTTCATCTTTTCGTTGACTAAAAAATAGTTTTGCCGATCTAATATCCGATTCTCGTAACTCAACCCATTCCCCATTAATTTCAACTAAGGGGCTTTCCTTAGCAACTAAACGATCAAATTCTGCTTTGGTCATGGTTTGACCCCCAATTGATAACTGCCATTTAAAGTTTAATAAACTTTTTAATCCTAAACGTTCATTAGTTTTTAATTGGGGAGTTTCTGCTTTTATACTTAATCCTAATCGACTCGCCCACCCCTCTCGATTGGCTAAACTGGGAGGTAAAATTACCCCTAAACCACTATCTGTAAAACGCCAAGCATAGCTTTTAAGAAATTCATAGGCTTGTAAGGGATTTAAACTACAGCCTTGGGGACGAGTTTGTTGTAAACTGGTTTCGAGTACCGGATAGAGTTTTGAAGCCAGTCCTAAGCCTTTTAAGAGGGTTTCCTGGGGATGTTTTATGGTTCTTCCTCGATAGGAAAATGACTCTACGGGATGATTCCAAATAATATTAGTATTAACAATAAATTCGGGTTCATCAATCGCTTGTAAACAATATTCTAATTGCCAATTGGGATGATATTCTGTGGGGGGATGTAAACGAAAGGCGGTGGAAAATAAATTAAATTCAGATAGGGAAGATTGTAGGGGAGAAGTCCAATTTTTGACAATAGTTTCTAGGGATTCTATATCGGCTGATTCCGCCTTAATTATATTTTCTTGGCCACTTAAACTTTGTAACCAAGTTTGCCAGAGGGGAAATGATACAACCACTTTTTGATCAACTGATTGAGCTATATTTCTAACTTGTTGATCAATTGTCACGGCTAAAAAGTCAATAATAATATCCTGGGCAGATTGGGGAAAATCCACCGATAAGTAATGATTTTCTATTAATCCTTGATTCAGGCGGCAAACCGTTGGCATTTGTTGAGCAAAACGCAATAATCGAGTTTGATCAACGGCACTATCAAGCAGGGGTTGCCATTGGGATTTAATGGTTTGATTAGATCCCTGAATAAATCCGGGTAAAAATTTAGATCGGGCTAATAAATCTAAACTCCAACGGGTAATATGCGACCAAAACCGCAAATCTGCCCCTAAGTTAGACTCCGGTGTGATCACGGTATTCAGGGGTAAAGATTGTAAAAATTGAAATGCCTGTTGAGGACTAAGACAAATTCCTGTAATTTCCCAAGGATAAAGATAGGAGTTAGAAATATTAGTTAGAGTAGAATAAATTGGAGTCAGTTCTCCAGATTCAGAAATATCTGTAGGTAACGCTATAATCTGTGAGGATAGCTTAGGAAAATCCTCCGATAACCCTATATTTTTTAATAAGGGTTGAGTTAATAGTTCTGTATCGTTTAAAGCAAAAGGATAGGAAAGAATTGTTTCTGAACTTAGCGCGGGTGTGATCCGTCGCCAGGTTTCTCCCCAGAGAAAAAAAGACTGATCCGGCGTGACGCACCAACTTCCATGTAAAATTGCCATAGGAATAAAATTATGATGGGAAAAAGTCTGGGGTTTTCTAATATTAACAAGGAAAATATAAATATAAATATAAAAGACAAGAAACACAAGTCAAAGCATTAGAAACTAATCATTAAACCTGAATAATTTCTGCTATTGTTCCCTGGTCTTCTTGTCTTTTGTCTTGTTTTGGGTTATTCCACCACACCGCCAGCCGCTTGTAACCACGCTCTGGCTCTTTTAATCGCTTTGGTCGCTTTGATTTTGGCTTTTTTAGAATCACCGGTTTCAGCCGCTTCTAAATCAGCTTTAGCTTGGGCGTAGGTGGTACGGGCTGCTTCTAAATTAATGCTGTCACCCCGCTCTGCACCATTGACCAAGATGATGACTTCATTGGCTTCCACTTCCGCAAATCCACCCATTACAGCAATGGGAGTCCATTTATTTTTCAGCCGAACCCGCATTACTCCTGTATCTAAGGCGGTTAACAGGGGAGCGTGACCCGTCAGAATACCCAGTTGGCCCGTGATACTTGGTAGAATCACTTCTTCAGCTTGTTCATCCCAGACCGTACGATCTGGGGCGATTACACGCACAGTTAATGTCATTTGTCAAGAGTTAATAAAATATTATCGAGATCAAAAAATAATGGTTGTTGGGCCGTTGTTGGGCTTTAGCCCTCCCAATCCTAGCCCAACAACAGTCTGGGAACCTTAGCCTTTGAGTTTTTCGGCTTTAGCAATCACTTGGTCAATGTCGCCCACCATGTAGAAAGCTTGTTCTGGCAGGTCATCGAGTTCCCCAGCCATAATCATATTGAAGCCTTTGATGGTTTTTTCCAGGGTGACATACTGACCGGGAGAACCGGTAAACACTTCCGCCACAAAGAAAGGCTGAGATAGGAACTTCTCAATCTTCCGAGCGCGGGCCACGGTCATCCGATCTTCTTCAGACAGTTCATCTAAGCCTAAAATGGCGATGATGTCTTGGAGTTCTTTATACCGTTGCAGGGTGGATTGTACGGCCCGGGCGGTGTTATAGTGTTCGCTGCCCACAATCGCGGGTTGTAACATCGTCGAGGTGGAATCCAGGGGATCAACCGCAGGATAGATACCTTTAGAAGCTAAACCCCGGGATAATACGGTAGTAGCGTCTAAGTGAGCAAAGGTGGTGGCTGGTGCGGGGTCAGTTAAGTCATCCGCAGGCACATACACCGCTTGAATTGAAGTAATAGAGCCTTCTTTAGTAGAAGTGATCCGCTCTTGCAGTTCACCCATTTCTGTCCCTAGGGTGGGCTGATATCCCACCGCAGAGGGCATCCGACCGAGTAGAGCCGATACTTCAGAACCCGCTTGCACGAACCGGAAAATATTATCAATAAACAGCAGTACGTCTTGTTTGCTGATATCGCGGAAATATTCAGCCATGGTGAGAGCCGACAGACCCACCCGCATTCTAGCTCCGGGGGGTTCGTTCATCTGGCCATAAACCAGAGCCACTTTCGATTGGGTCAAGTCTTTGGTGTTGATAACCCCAGACTCGATCATTTCATTGTAAAGATCGTTCCCTTCCCGGGTACGTTCGCCCACACCGCCGAACACGGAAACTCCCCCGTGCGCCTTAGCGATGTTGTTAATCAGTTCCATAATAATAACGGTTTTGCCGACTCCGGCTCCACCGAACAGACCAATTTTACCGCCCCGACGATAGGGGGCTAACAGGTCTACCACTTTAATCCCCGTTTCAAACACGGAGGGTTTTGTTTCTAACTGAGTAAATGCTGGGGCGGGACGGTGAATGGAAGATGTTTCTTCGGTTTGCACCGGGCCTAAATTATCAACGGTTTCACCGATGACGTTAAAAATCCGTCCTAGGGTGGCTGGGCCAACGGGAACACGAATCGGAGCGCCCGTATCAACAACTTCCATCCCCCGAACTAAACCATCGGTGGTACTCATGGATACGGAACGGATTTGACCATCGCCTAGAAGTTGTTGGACTTCGCAAACAATAGAAATATCTTGACCAACTTCGTTTTTGCCACTGATTTTGACTGCATTGTAGATTTCCGGCAGGTGACCACTGGGAAATTTGATATCTACAACCGGGCCAATGATTTGAGTGACGTGGCCTACATTTGTTTTTTCTGCGGTGCTGACCATGGGTTTGCTTATGGGTTAATACAAGTTGATTCCGATTTGTCTCGGAAAGCTTTAGAAGAATTTAATATTGCCATCTTTCAGGGTATCACTCAAGCGTGATCACTGATCATGACTACCCTTTGATTCTATTGAAAATCCGATCCCAATAATTCTACAACCCGATTTAGTTGCACCGAATGGGAGGCTTTGAATAAAATGCGATCCCCGGGCTCGATTAAGGCTTTTAATTGTTTGGCCATTTGAGCATGAGCATCGGAGGTTTGTGCATCAACTATTGATATTAAGGGAACACCGCCAGCCCCTTTTGCTAAGGCATTGGCTTCTTCAAAGTCTGCCAAAATCAATAATCCGTCCAAATTCAGTTCTCGTACCGTCCGCCCCACTTGTTCATGGAATTCGAGCGATCGCTCTCCCAACTCTTTCATCGTCCCTAATACGGCAATATGGCGTTTTCCAGGGGTTTGAGCCAGTAACCGCAAAGCCGCCAACATCGATTCGAGCCCGGCGTTATAGGTTTCATCTAAAACAACAATATCTTCTAGCCATTCATAGCGTTTCGCCCGACCATCGGGTAACTGTACGGCTATGGGTTGCTGAAGGAATGTATAGGAGGTTTGTGTCCCGAAAATTCCCCTAAATACGGCCAAGGCAGCTAGGAAATTAGAGGCGTTATGCTCCCCGGGTAAGGGTAGGGGTAAATCGACTCCCTCGACTCTTAGAGTTTGAGCGTCAATCAGTTCTCCTTGCAGATCTCCTCCTGCTAACCCATAGGTGATGGTATTTCCCGACCAAACTTTAGCCGCGGTCTTGATCAAACGTTCTTGATCCTGATTTAACACCGCCAAACTGGTTTTCGGCATTTCTGCTAATAGTTCACATTTAGCCTGGGCGATCGCATCTTCTGACCCCAAGAGTCCAATATGAGCCGTCCCCACATTAGTAATTACCCCAATTGTGGGTCGAGCAATTTGGGTTAATTCGGCAATTTGTCCGGCTCCGCGCATCGCCATTTCTATTACAGCAAAATCATGATCGCCCGTGAGTTGTAATAGGGTTTTAGGAACCCCAATTTCATTGTTATAGTTAGCTTGGGTTTTTAAAACTTTGCCTTGAGTTCCGAGTACGGCGGCAATTAATTCTTTAGTTGTGGTTTTCCCCACCGAACCTGTGACCCCGATAATCGGAATCTGAAATTGATCCCGCCACCATCGGGCAATCTGTTGATAGGCTTTTAAAGGGTTAGGAACGGGTAAAAGGGGTAAATCCGGGTGAGTTTGGCCAAAATCCGTGTTCACAATTGCAGCAATAGCCCCCTGGTTAATTGCCTGTTCCACGAAGTCATGCCCATCAAAGTGTTCCCCCTGTAAAGCTAAAAAAACCTCTCCGGGTTGAATACTGCGGGTATCAGTTGTGATCCCGATCACGGTTGCCAGATCGTTGAAATCACAGTAAAATGGCGAGTTAATCGCTAGAATTTTAGCAACCTGACCGAGAGTGAGGAGATTAGACATTCTCTAGCTCTTAAAAATTGATTGTTGTTGATTACCCAGTTATGATATTCTAAAATATCTCGGGTTTTGTAGCGATTTTTATTGAGATTGATTGCAATTTCAGCCCTAGTTGTTGAAAATGGCATAACAAGCACAGAAAATATATTATTAGTTGCAACTATTCCCCCTAATAGTTCTTTTATAAAATCTGTTCAACTGAATGGCGGTGTTAGTGTTCGATCTCAGGTCAGGATAACCGAGACATTGCAGCAGATATCTGCCCAGAATGTCAAGGGTTCAACTTCTTTTAAAAAACTTTTTTTGCGTAGTTTTTAATCTAAGTTATATCATCTGTAATCCTACCAAATATTCCTGTCTCTACACTGCTATTTTATTGTTGATTTTAAAATTTAATCAGGGTCAAAATCATAGATTTATTGTAATCAGAAAACTTAACCAGACAATCACACTCAAATTGAGTAGATGGGTAATCCAAAATGAACAACAATCTAGCCAATCCTTTTAATCGCGCCACCCTCAAAGAAGAACAAATTCTCTATGATCATTTGCTCCAACGGGTAGAAATAGATGAGCCGTATCAACTAATAGAACGGCTGAATTTATTATTAATTGAGGGAGCGGGATATCCAGATTTAGAGGTTTCTAAAGCCTTAAATAAATTAGTGGTATCAAAATTAGAGGTTCAGGACTTTAATCATATCCTGAATCGCTGTTGTTATATTTTAGTGAATCGCTGGCATACTTCTCCCCAACGGAAAACAGCAATTAATAAATTAATTCAACTTTTTGATGAATCTATTCCTAAAATTCGCAAAGTTTATTCCTATGCTCGAAATATTCGTCAATTGGGAGATTTAGTTTATGAATTTACCAAAAGCGAGCAGTATCTCGCCTTAAAACGATTTGCAGAAGTGATTAACCAGCCGGCTGAATTAGATTATAAAGCCCAATCTTCCGAACCATTAAGAATTTTAATTCCTCGCTATCCCTACCTTTATAAACATTGTTTACTCAGTGATGATAGTTCCTATGAACATCAACAGATGATTCAACTAATTCAAGTTCAAAAACAACGGAAATATGAACTGGATTTATCCCAGTATGCAGCCCATCAAATGCGACTCGCTACCATTGCCCGACGCACATCCCTAGAAGAAGCTAGAAAAATTGTTTCTCCGGTTCCCAATCCCACCTTTTTAAATAATCGAGAACTATTTGCCGCCTTGAAACAATTTGTGGGTAAAATAGAGGGGTCACAAACCTATAAAGATTTAGCTCAAAGTTTTCTATCCCAAACTAAACCCAATCAATCTTTCCGAGATTTTAAAGAAAGTTTGTATGAATATATCAGCCCAACATCAATTGATTCATCCTATATTCGTAATCAATTTAATGATAAATTATACAAGCAATTACAGAATATAATTCCCCATAGTGATGAGGAAAATTTTAGTGAATTTCTCCTTCTGAGAACTTGTAACCAGATATTAAACTTTCTAGTGGTTGAAAGTCCCCAAAAACCCAATCATTTTGTGTTTATTGACTTAATTGCTAATGTGGGGCCAACTATGACTGTAGGTTTATTACTCAAAATAGTTTTAATTTGTCGCAAAATCAAACCCTACCTAGAAAAACGATTTGCCATTTTATTTAATCATTACGAGTCCTGTTCTCAAGATGGAGTTCTCTGGTTAGTAAAAGTCTTAGAAAACTTAAATATTGCTTTGAGTACCAACTTTGGCGGGGTTGATTTGTCTTTCATCAGATAAACTTGAAAAAATTACAATCAACCCTAGGAATGGGGGAAAGTTTCATCAGCAGAGGTAAAATCTTCTGATAGCAAAAAGTTTTTATTGACCTAATAACCGACTTTTTGAGCACAATAAGAACAGATACTTTCCTAAAAAACCGATGACTCCAGCCCAAACCGAACCCAAAATATACAGCTTTGATGAATTTATCAACTGGTATCCCGAAAACTCACAAGTTCGTTATGAACTGCATGAAGGAGTAATTTTTGAAATGCCCAAACCCCGGGGAAAACATTCAAATCTAACAGGTTCCCTGATCGAACAATTATTAATTATAATTAGGCAAATGGGCAAAGGTGGCATTTTGACTATTCCTAGAGAATCGATTATCAAACCCAAACATGGACAATCTGGTTATGAACCCGATATTATTGTTTTAAATCAAGAAGTTTTAGGGTCTGAACCCCGATGGGAAAGCGAATCAATTATCGAAAATTCTGATTCAGTGAAATTAATTGTCGAAGTGGTTTCAACGAATTGGCGTGATGATTATTATAATAAATTTCGAGATTATGAAGAAATGGGAATTGAAGAATATTGGATTCTGGATTACGCAGCATTGGGCCCGAGAAAGTTTATTGGTAGCCCCAAACAACCTACATTATTTGTTTGTAATTTAGAGGATGGGGAATATCAAATGAATCCATTTACAGAGAATACGACCCTTATTTCCCCGACCTTTCCCCAGTTTAACTTATCCGCACACCAGATTTTCAATTTGTAGAAGGGTTAAAACAAAATTGGGATGTATTCTCAACCCATAAAACCAATTTAGGCTTTGTTTAGAATTGATTTTTATTCACTCCCATTACCCATTCGTAATTCGTAATTCGTAATTAAACGAGGTTTTTATGACTTTAGATGACGAACTTAATACAACCCTACTAAGTTTCACCGACCTACAAGCGGAATTAAATTTGCGGCACGCCCAAGACGCCCTACGGGAGATTGTAGACCATCTTGACTTAACTCCCACAGAAAGGGAAGGTTTAGAACCCGATATTGGGGGGTTGCAAAGAATGATGGAGAAATTAGACCGCACCTGTGTACAAATTGCGGCATTTGGAATGGTTGGAAGGGGAAAATCTTCGGTTTTAAATGCTTTATTAGGTCAAGAAGTATTTATCACTGGCCCAATTCATGGCATCACCCAAACCACTCAAATTCAGCAGTGGGAAATGACGGGAAATTCTGTCTCTAATATTCCTACGGTTTCCTATAAAATTTCTCAAATTGAACTGATTGATACCCCAGGAATTGATGAAGTAGATGGGGAAACCCGGGAACAAATTGCCCGTCAGGTGGCGCAACAGGTGGATTTATTATTATTTGTTATTTCTGGAGATATTACCCAAGTTGAATATGATGCCCTTTCCTACTTGCGAGAAGCAGGAAAACCGATGTTATTAGTCTTTAATAAAATTGATCAATATCCCGAAGCGGATCGACAGGCAATTTATGAAAAAATTAGGGATGAAAGAGTCAAAGAATTATTATCTCCTGATGAAATTGTGATGGCGGCGGCTTCTCCTTTGGTCGCTAAAGCTATTCGGCGTCCTGATGGAACTTTAACTGCTGAAATTACTAGGGGAGAGCCTCAAATTCAGGAATTAAAGTTAAAAATTTTAGAAATTTTGGATCGGGAAGGGAAATCCTTAGTTGCTTTAAATACCATGTTATATGCCGGAGATATTAACGAGAAATTAGTCCACAGAAAAATGGAAATTCGCGAAGAAAGTGCTAACCGAGTGATTTGGAATGGGGTAATGACTAAATCAATTGCGATCGCCTTAAACCCAATGATGATGATTGATTTATTAAGCGGAGCAATGATCGATGTAGCTTTAATCTTAACCCTATCTAAACTCTATGGAATTTCCATGACTCAACAGGGGGCGGTGGAATTATTACAAAAAATTGCTTTAAGTATGGGAGGAATTACTGCTAGTGAATTAGTGGCAAATTTTGGTTTAAGTTCGTTAAAAAGTATATTAGGATTAACCGCCCCAGCCACGGGAGGATTATCATTAATTCCCTATCTATCTGTGGCTATTCCCCAAGCTGCGATCGCCGGGGTTTCTGGTTATGCTATTGGACAGGTAACAAAAGCCTATTTAGCTAATGGTGCATCCTGGGGAGACGAGGGGCCGAAAGCCGTAGTTCAACATATTTTAGAAACCTTAGATGAGGCTTCAATTCTCAACCGAATTAAACAGGAATTATGGAAAAAAATTAATATGCAGAAAAGAGTTAGAGAAATTTAATTCAGTGCCATAAGTGTCTGCGATCGCTTAAAATAACCTCTATCAGTTACCCATTACCCTGTTACTGAGCGAAGTCGAAGTATTACCCCTTCGTAATTCGTAATTCGTAATTCGTAATTACCTAAAACCAAAAACCCATTACCTTCTAAATATGTCTTTAGATACCCCGACTTCTGAACCGATCACAATTGAATCTGAATCTCCTGTAATTTCACCCGAAATTGATCCGAATTTACAAGTTAGGTTTAAAACTGAAACCGGACGGTTATTGTTATTTTTACCTCCCGAAAACAACCGTGAAGATACCGAGACTAATGCCAACCTAAATCATACCTGGACAGAACTCTGGCAACAGTTGAAACACCGACTAAACGGCGGTGAACACGCGGAACAAGATTATACTGAAGTTCATCTGATCGCGGAAAATCGTTTATTAGATGGGCGTCAACTCCAAGATATTGCGGAGGCGCTAACGGAAGTCCAACTCCAACTCAAACGGGTTAAAACCAGTCGTCGCCAAACCGCAGTAGCAGCCGCCATGGCAGGTTATAGCGTTGATCAGGATATAGAACGAGAAACCTTGGCTCAACCCGTGCCAGAGACAGCTACAGACCCCTTAGCAGAGCCCTTATATCTGAAAATGACCGTGCGTTCTGGGGTGGATATTCGTCATCCAGGGACGATTGTGATTGTCGGGGATGTGAACCCGGGGAGTTCGCTGATTGCCGATGGAGATATTATTATTTGGGGACGTTTGCGGGGAAACGCCCACGCCGGGGCAAAAGGCAACCGGAATAGTTTAATTATGGCTTTGCAAATGGAACCTAAGTTAATTCGGATTGCGGATCAAGTGGCGCGCGGCCCAGAAACCTCCCCCGAACAGTTTTACCCAGAAGTGGCCTATGTCAATAGCACCGGGATTCGGATTAGTCCGGCGAAGGAAGTGGCCAAGGCTAGAGTATTGACCCTTGAGGGTAATGGGTAATAGGTAATGGGTAATGGGTAAGGGGTAAGGGGTAAGAAAAGATTTTAGCCTATGGGTTTGAGCATGAGTTTATGTTTGAACTGCCAACCGCAGTCGCCATAACTCAATGGTAAAGACGCGCCAAGTGTCAATAAAATAGGTTATTCTGAACACCGGATCGATTATTGCTGAATACAAATTTTTAAAATATGAGTCGTGTTATTGTGATTACCTCTGGAAAAGGAGGGGTGGGAAAAACTACTTGTACCGCTAATGTGGGTATGAGTTTGGCAAAACGGGGCCACAGTGTTGTGGTAATTGATGCGGATTTTGGCTTGAGAAATTTAGACTTACTCCTGGGTTTAGAAAATCGGATTGTTTACACGGCAATGGAGGTTTTATCGGGGGAATGTCGCCTGGAACAAGCTTTAGTTAAAGATAAACGAGAATCCCGTTTAGTGCTCTTACCCGCGGCTCAAAACCGAATGAAAGAAGCCGTTACGCCCGATCAAATGAAGCAATTAGTGGCGATGTTGGAAGGCAAATATGACTATATTATTATTGATTGTCCGGCGGGAATTGAACAGGGGTTTCAAAATGCGATCGCCCCGGCTAAAGAAGCAATTATTGTCACCACTCCCGAGATTTCAGCCGTTAGAGATGCGGATCGGGTGATTGGTTTATTAGAGGCAAATTCGGTTAAAAAAATTCGGTTATTAATTAATCGAATTAAGCCCTTGATGGTGGAAGCTAACGATATGATGTCGGTACAGGATGTGGAAGAAATTTTAGCGATTCCTTTAATTGGGGTGGTTCCCGATGATGAAAATGTGATTGTTTCCACGAATAAAGGGGAACCTTTGGTGTTATCAGAAACCCCATCCCAAGCGGCTCAGGCGTTCACGAATGTGGTGCGTCGAATTGAAGGCGAAAAAGTGGCGTTCCTTGACCTTAACCCCCGTCCAGAAGGTTTTTTTGCCAAACTGCGTCGTTTACTTACCTCTAAAGTTGGCTAAAAATATATTTTTAAATTGTTGATCTGACTGCTTCTGTATTCATCCTGTAAACCCCAATGAAAATTAATGAACTCATAGAAAGACTTTTTCCTCGAAATAATCCAACCAGTCGAGAGGAGGCTAAACGTCGTCTGAAGTTGGTATTAGCCCACGACCGGGCTGATCTATCGGCGGAAATGGTCGAAGCCATGCGAAAAGAAATCATGGAAGTGGTATCTCGTTATGTAGAAATAGATACCGATGATTCGGAATTTAACTTAGAAAGTGATAACCGAGCTACCGCATTAGTGGCTAATTTATTGATTCGTCGGGTTAAACAAAGGGGATTAGTGATGGCTGAATCTTCTCCCCCAGAGGTGGAAACCGAATCTCCTAAAGACGAGAAAACTGAGGAAACCCCAACCCCAACTCCAACCCCAACCCCAACCCCAACCCCGAAACAACCCACTCCAGTTAAATCCGAGTTAAAATCTCCCCCCACCCAACCGGAGAAAAGCCCAGAGAACCCATAGAAATTCGTGAGAATCTTCTATAGTAGGGGTTTGGTCTTCAAACCCTCGTTTGAGTTTGGTTAATTTACGACTGTTCCTATTCCCTATTTCCCAAATATTTAATCATTTTAATATGGGCAATTCCGGCTTCTGGAAAAGGTTCGCCTATTACTTCAAATCCTAATTTTAAATAGAGATTTTTAATATAAACTTGAGCATTAACCATTACTATTTTAATCGAAGTTTGAGCGATCGCTTCTAAGGCACATTCCATTAATTGTTGACCAATTCCCATTCCCCTAGCGGTCGTCAGAACAGCTAACCGTTCAATTTTAGCTTTTTCTGGGTCTAAATAACGGATACGCAGGGTTCCAATCGGGTAATCATCTAAATAGGCTAATAAATGTTGGGCTAATTCATCTTCCCCATCAAATTCTAATTCAGGATCAACTCCTTGTTCAAGTTCAAAAACTTGATATCGAATCGCTTTAATTTCTATAAAATATTCTGAATATTTAACCGTTTGAATCCGAATCATTGGGGAAATAGGTAATAGGTAATGGGTAATGGGTAATGGGTAATGGGTAATGGGTAATGGGTAATGGGTAATAGGTAATGGGTAATGGGTAATGGGTAATGGGTAACTGGTAGAGACGTGCCATGGCGCGTCTCTACACTGATAAATGTTAACTGATATTAGAGCGATCGGTTAAAATTTCATAGCCTGTTTCGGTGACTAAAACCGTATGTTCAAATTGAGCAGAGAGGGAATTATCAATGGTTACGGCTGTCCATCGGTCGGATAAAATTTTAGTAAATCGAGAACCTGCATTTAGAATTGGTTCAATGGCTAAGGTCATTCCCGCTTTCAATTTAACATTAGGTAAAGAATGGGTACGAGCATTAAAAACCGAGGGTTCTTCGTGGAGATTTCGCCCTACTCCATGACCTGTGAATTCTTCTACAATTTTATAACCATGGGCTTCTGTATAGTCTTGAACCGCTCCCGCAATATCTAGTAAATAAGCTCCTGCTTTGACCTGTTCAATGCCTTTATATAATGCTTCTTCTGCCACTGTAATTAAATTTTTTGCCTCTGGAGAAACTTCACCCACTCCAATAGTAATACAAGAATCTCCATGAAATTCTTGATAATAAGCCCCGGTATCAACTTTTAAAACATCCCCGGTACGAATCACCTTTCGACGGTTAGGAATACCATGAACGACTTCATTATTAATAGAAGCACAAATAGAAGCCGGAAATCCATGATATCCCTTAAAACTTGGGGTTGCTCCCATTTCCCGAATCCGTTTTTCTGCATAGGCATCTAAATCCGCAGTGGTCATCCCGGGTTCAACCCGTTCTGAAATTTCTTTTAATACTGTAGCCACAATTTTTGCGGCTTGTCGCATAGTTTCTATTTCTTGAGGAGATTTAATATAGATTCCTCGACCACTTTTTTTAACTTGAGGGGGATTAGTTGGAGCAGGTTTAGATAGAAAATCAGCAATAATATTCATCGGGTTTAGAGTTGAGTGTGTTCAGAGGAAATACCTTAACCTAAATGATTTTAAAATATCAAATTTTAGCTCAAAAGTCAAGTTAAAATTAAAGATCAGGCAATGGATAATCGTCAATATAGCAATCCTAAATAGGGGTAACATTTCAATACTGATATCAAACAGTCAGAAGTATTACCCATTACCCATTACCCATTACCCATTACCCATTACCCATTACCCATTACCCATTACCCATTACCCATTACCTATTCCCTATTCCCTATTCCCTATTCCCTATTCCCTGTTCCCTATTCCCTATTCCCTTTTTCTCAAGAATTTTCAACACAACTCAAACAGCATTGTTATAGCTATTTTTGCCATATTTAGTTTTTTTATGTTCATACATTCGTTGATCGGCTTTAGCAATCAATTCTTCTAGGGAACAATTTTCATAAATATCGCAGAGTTGTATACCCATACTAATCGAAAGTTTATAGGCTCGATTAGAGTTTTGATTAAAAAAATCAATATTACTTTGTAATCGATCTTGAAAATGATTAGGATAGGTTTCTTCACCTAAAATAAATATAGTAAATTCATCTCCTCCAAATCGAGCTAAAATATCAGCATCTCGAAAAGTTTGTTTAAGAATGTTAGCCGCATCAACAAGTGTTCTGTCTCCTAATTCATGGCCGAGGGTATCATTAATTTTTTTCAAACCATCTAAATCAGCAAATATAAGAGAGCAGTTAGTTTGAGTCCGTTGTGCAGTTTTTAATTGTTGTTGAGCGAGTAAAAAAAAGCCCCGTCGGTTATAGAGTCCAGTTAATTCATCGGTTAAGGATAACTGTCTAACTTCGGCTTCAGCTTTCAACCGTTCCTGAATTTCCTGCTCTAACCATTGATTTTGTTGAATTAATTGTTGGTGTTGTTGTTGAATTAATAATTGATTTTTTACCCGGACTAAAACTTCCTGTTCTTGAAACGGTTTAGTAATATAATCTACCCCACCCAAATCAAAAGCCCGTAATTTATCTTCTATTCTTTCCAAGGCACTAATAAAAATAACCGGAATCTGGACTGTTGTTTCTGACTCTTTTAGCTTCTGACAAATTTCATAACCGTTCATATCGGGCATATTAATATCCAGTAGAATCAGATGGGGTGGATCACGTTGTACCCCTTGCAATGCCATTCTACCATTGAGAGATTTACGGACAATATAACCCTGGGACTCTAAGATTTTAGTTAACAATCGCAAATTGTCTGGCGTATCATCCACGATCAAAATATTCGTTTTAGCCGTAGGATTGAATGAAGTTTTCATCTGTCTTCCCCCTAAATGTTAGTCAGAATAGCGATCGCCTCAAGCTGAAAATTATCAACAAGAGAAGTCATCGTCTCGATCAGAAATTTATGCTCTGGTGGAATTTCAGCAATTAGTTGAAAAATCTGATGATCATTGAGATCAAGTGCTGCCTCATGGACTTGATTTATCCAGTTCGGGGACATGATTTTCAAGTCTGCCGAAGTTAGGGTTTTAGAAACGGTTGGGGTGGTTTCATGGGCTACAGGTTCCCCATAGAGGTATTCCAAACCCAAATATTGCGCCATTTTCTCAAACAATACTTGCTCTAGGAAGGGCTTGCTCATGTAGTCGTTACAACCCGCGGCTAGGGCTAGAGTCCGATCACTTTGAGAGGCCTGGGCGGTGAGAGCGATAATAATACTACTTTTACCTTTTTCTACGGCCCGAATTTGTTTAGTGGCTTCGTACCCATCTAAAACAGGCATCCGAATGTCCATCCAAGTCAAATCAGGTTGCCATTCCCGCCATAGCTGTACCGCTTCGAGTCCGTTACTGGCTTCTTTGACCTCTAATCCTAACTGGGTTAATAACCTGACCAACAATAGGCGATTTTCCTCTCGATCATCAACTACTAAAATTCGATGATGAGCATGACCCGGGGCTAACCCCAGGATCAGGCGATCGCCCTGTTCTGGGATGACCTGAAGATCATCGCTGAGGGTGACTCTCAGCCTGAAGCTGAAGGTAGTCCCCTCTCCTATTGTACTCCTAACGGAAATGTCTCCCCCCATCAGTTGCAGGAGTTTTCGGCTAATGGTCAATCCCAACCCCGTACCGCTAACCATTTGCTTTCCGGCTTTGGCCTGGATAAAGGCATCAAAGATGTAGTCGAGTTCCTCTGGAGCGATCCCCACCCCCGTATCAATCACCGCAAACTCAATCATAGATTGATGGGGAAGTTCAGTTTCTCCCAGCAGATGTCGAACTTCTAAGGTTATTCCTCCTTGATGGGTGAATTTAATGGCATTTCCCAGCAGATTAATTAAAACTTGACGCAGTTTTTGAGCATCGGTTTTAATCCATTGGGGAACATCTGGATTAATATTAAAACTAAGTTCAAGCCCTTTAGAACTAGCTCTTTCTGCTAACATATTTCGCAGGGAATGTAGCAAGTTAATTAAGTCAAAGTCAGTTTCTTCTAAGGTACAGTGTCCCGATTCAATTTTAGAGAGATCCAAAACATCATTAATTAAACTTAAAAGGTGATCGCCACTGCGTCGAATCGTTTGTAGGTCTTCTTGCAAATTGGCCGTCAGGGCCGGATCATGGGCCATAACCTGGGCAAATCCTAAAATCACATTTAAAGGAGTGCGGAGTTCATGACTCATATTGGCAAGAAAAATACTTTTAGCTAAATTAGCCTGTTCTGCGGCTTCCACTGCCCGTGTGAGGGCGATTTCTTTTTGTTTGCGATCGCTAATATCTCGACAAATACAAAAATGCAAAATCTCTCCGTCTAAAATCACCCGACTGTAACTAATTTCCACATCATATTTAGAACCATCTTTGCGTCGATGTTGAGTTTCAAAAAGTGGCATCAAGCTATCACTACTCATGATCGCTTGCAATTCTTCTTTTGTCCATTGGGCATCCCAATCTACCAGATTCAAACTCAAAGTTTCTTCTAAGGTATAACCGAGCATCTGAGCAAAACCAGGACTGGCTTGTAGCACATTGCCTTGATGATTCATGACAACAATACCGTCCATTGAAGTATTGAAAAGCGTTTTGGTTCGCAGCAGTTCTTTCTCTAATTGTAATTCGGCTTTTCTGCGTTCAGCTTCGAGTTTTGCCTTTTCACTAATATCCTTCATGAAGCAATAATGCCCCAATAGTTGATGCTGTTCGTCGTAGGTCGAAATCATGACTAATTGTTTATAAAAAATCGAACCATCTTTACGAACACCAATGGTTTCTACTTCAACCCTACCCTCTTTTACCATCTGCCAATAGATAGCAATTAATTTTTCTAATTCATCGGGATGTACGGTTTTTTCCCAGGACATTCCAATCATTTCTTCCGGTTGATAACCCGTGATTTGAGCGTAGTTTTTATTGGCATAAATATAACGACCTTGAACATCAATTTTTGAAATACCGGATACGGCATTTTCCATTACAGCACTCAGTTCTTGGCGCTCGGCTTCGACTTGTTTTTTATCGGTAATATCTTCTGAAAAACAGAGTAAATATTGGGGCTGATGCTGTTCATCATAAATCGGGATTTTAATAGTATGTAGCCAACGTTTACCTAAACTCAGACTACTTACCACTTCCTCGGGAATATCCTCTTTATTTCCTGTTTCTAACACTGTTCTATCTTTTTGATCAAAAAATTCTGCCTGTTCCCTGGGGAATAAGTCATAGACGGTTTTACCAATAGCGTCTTCTGCGGAAATTCCAAATAATTGTTCGCTGGTTTTATTCCAAAACTGAAATGCTCCAAATCTTTCCGGCTGCATATTTTTCACAAAAACCGCAACGGGTAAATGATTTAGGAGGGCTTGTAAAAAATTACGAGTTTGTTGAATTTTATTCTCAGCTTCCTTGAGTGGGGTAATATTAACAAACATAATTACCACTTGTTTGAGTTGATGGTTAGAATCAAATTCACAAAAAGCATTGACTAAAACCCAAACCCGAGAAAGGTTAACTCTATTAATTCCTAAAATATAATCTTTAAAAGGCTTTTGAGTTGATAGGACTCGATAGACCGGATATTCCTCAAGGGTCATGGGGGTTCCATCTTCCCGAAGAAAATGCCATGCAGGATCAATCGCGGTTTTTCCCATCATTTGATCCATCGATAGACCTAATAATTCACAGGCGATGGAATTACAGACTAAAATTCGGGTATCCACCCCATGAATTATAAACCCTATACTTAAATTATTGATCAGTTCTCGATAACTAGATTCACTTTTCTGTAGTGCGGCTTCACCTTGTTTTTGTTTAGTGATATCCCGAGCAATCTTTGCAGCCCCAATCACAGTTCCCATTTTATCTTTAATCGGGGAAAGACTCAGGGAAACATCAATTATAGTCCCATCTTTTCTAAGTCGCTTTGTGTCGTAGTGTTTAATATGTTCCCCCTGGAAAATTCTTTGTAAAATTTCTTTTTCCTCATCCTGATCCTGTGGGGGAATCAGTGTTCGGATCGATTTTCCCAGCATTTCCAAGGCGGTATAACCAAAAACCATTTCTGCTCCTTGGTTCCAGCTTGTAATTATCCCTTCTAAATTTTTGCTAATAATGGCATCTTCTGAAGATTCCACAATAGCAGCTAGTTGATTTAAGGCTATTTCCGTTTCTTGGCGTTGATATATTTCCCGTTGCAATTGGTGATTGGTTTTTTGCAATTGATCGATTTGAAACTGACTGATTTGTACCAAATAAATTACTAATACCGATAACCAAACCAAAAATAATCCTCCGGTTAAAATAACCATAGGTGAGGCGCTTTTAGCCTCTTGAATTAAGCCAGAAGTTGGGAAAACAACCACTCGCCAATCAGCACCATAGGCTTTCACCATCACAGTTGCTTCGAGTCCAGTGGCGGCAGGAAGTTCTGCTTGAGAATAAATTAATTGTGTGCCATCATAAATGGCTAATTTGTAGGCAGGTGACACTCTCAAAATACTCTCAAATAGGGTTTGAAATTCAAACACGCCGAGAATAAATCCATCGAAACGATTATTTACAAATAAAGGGACGGTGGCAAGAAAGCCTTCACCTCCGTGAATAAAATTAATCCGGCGAGTTAAAATAATTTGATTCAGATCTCTAGCAATTTTTAAAGTGATTTGGCGACGGTGTTCTTGCTTGAGATCCAGGTTAAGCGTGGTATTATTATTGTTAGGTACGACCCAACGAACGATAAAGTTAGGGTCAACCCATTCTATCCCTTCATAACCCGAAAAATGATTAATATAAGCCTGAGCATCGGCTTCCCAAAACTGTTTGGGTGTACCCCCACTAACCTGCCAACGAGAGGCCATTTGTTTCAATGTTAATATGCGAGTGGTTAGTTCTTTACTTAGTTGTAACTCAATGCCCTCAGCCTCTTTTTGAATTAACCGTTGTAGCTGAAGTTTTTCATTAACTTCTAGACGTTGCCACAGCAAAAAAATTGCCACCGAAGCCAGTACACCTAAGATCAAAGGTAATAGGTGTTTCCACGGTGTTTGGCTGAGGATTTTCATGGGTTTGATGGGAAAATCTCAAGGATTTATCAGGGTAAAGTCAATGGAGGCTTCAATCCCTTTAATTAAACAAGACAAAGGAATTACACCCGAAACAAAGACTAAATAACCTCTAACTGAATTATGACACAATTCAAAGGTCGTATCAACCATTAAGACATAACGGACTTCATTTCTACCTAACATTAGAGATTTGACTAAATCCGGTAAAGATTCCACTTGAAAAACTGGCATGGAAAAGGTAAATTGACATCCCATTAAACTTCCTAATAGACCAATATAGGAATTTAATAAAATATTACCCGCTTCGGTTAAGACTTCACAGGAGGAAATATTCAGATAAACAATTTCATCCTGACTATTCTGTTGGAGTAAATTCGTTAATTTAACCGCCAGAGAATAATTTAAAAGGAATAAAGCATCTCCACTAATTGAGCCTTTAAAGACTTGATGAATACTAACAATATTTTCATTAAAATGCTGGGAAAATCCCAGGGTTAATTTACTCAAAGGGGATAGGGAAACCCCCGCAACTGTCATCTTCACATCAGAACCAATCAACTCTGATAAGGCCGTTGCTGTCCTCATGGAGAGAACCATTCTCATAAATTCAGACAACGCCATTTTTTGTTTTTCAGTCAGTAGCATTTCTCTGCCTTTTTCTGTTACAAATCATCGGTTATCAGTTAATTTCCTCTTTCCTCTCGTTATAAAATTTCTAATAGGGTCTTGGCGATATCACATAAAGGAATTTGGCGATCGCTTAACCCCGATTCCACCACCGTCCGAGGCATTCCGTAAACAATACAAGTTTCCTCTGATTCGGTAAAGATCGAACCGCCGGAAGATTTAATCCAGGCTGCACCCTGTTTGCCATCGGAACCCATTCCGGTCATCACCACTCCCAAAACCCGATTCCCATATACCTCGGCCGCCGATTGAAACATCACATCCACCGAGGGACGATGGGGCATATCAAAGGGTTGGGCCGCTAAACGAGCGACCACATTAGCTCCTTGAGGTTTGAAGGTTAAATGACGTCCGGCCGGAGCGATAAAGACCATCCCCGGACTGATCACATCTCCATCGGCCGCTTCTACTACTTTCAACTCAGATAATTGATCCAATCGTTCCGCATACATTTTGGTATAACCAATGGGCATATGTAAAACAATGGCGATGGGAATGGGGAAATTACTAGGTAATTGAGGAATCAAAAATGCTAAGGCTTGGGGGCCTCCGGTAGAAATTCCAATTACAATTAAATCCGTAATACTCTTATGGGTGAGGGGTTCTACCAGGCCTACCGGATGACTGGGTTTGACAATAGCATGAAGGGGAAGATGATTCAGGGGAACATTAGCTGCGGCTTTAACTTTATCAATTAATTCGTCCGCCAGTTCATACATTTTTTCCGTGGCTAAAGCGGTCGGTTTATGGACAAAATCCACCGCCCCCGCATCTAAAGCTTCTAAGACCATTTCCCCGCCTTCATTGGCAATACTGACAATAATCACCGGAATAGGATGTCGTGCCATTTGTCGATGCAGAAACTCCACCCCATCGATTTTAGGCATTAATAAATCTAAAGTAATCACATCGACTTGACCCGCCATCTGTTCTAGTTTTTCTAGGGCTTCTTCCCCATCGTGGGCTGTTCCCACCACTTCAATAAAGGGACTACGAGACAGCATTTGTTTAATGACTTTACGAACATAAGCTGAGTCATCGACCACTAACACTCGAATAATGTTACTATTCATTTTTTTATTCTCCTGGGTTATAAAATTTAGGTTTTATCCCTGATCTAAATTTAGCATTTTTACTTTATTTTTTGTAGTGGTTTTTTTAAAAATTATGACGAAAAATAATTAGATTTGGATTCATGTTTCATATAAACAAAAGCTCCATCAATTTCCTCTAAATTAAAATTTGTTTTTAATTTTAGTAAAGATTCTGAAGCACTCAAAAATAAATAACTTGGGTTAAACATTCGTTGATAGAAAAAGTTCACCGTCTTTAAAATAGAAGCTTCGGAAAAATATATAAAAACATTCCGACAAAAAATAAAATGAGCTTGGGCTAAATATTGAATGTCTGATTCTACTAACAAATTATCCACCGACCAATGGACTCGATTATGAATTAGAGGTGAGATCCGCCAACCTTCATTATGGGCAGAAAAATATTTAGCTTTTAAGGATTCAGGAAAACCCCGAAATGAGTATTGTCGATAGACTCCCGATACAGCCTTATTAATCGCCCGGGAAGAAGCATCACTCGCCCAAATTTCAATCGGAATTCGTTCAAACCAACCCGCTTCATTTAAGGCGATCGCAATCGTTAATGGTTCTTCTCCGGTCGAACAAGCGGCACTCCAAATCCTTAACGGTTGACCAGGATAAGAAACCTTATAAAACCGCTCTAAATATTGCGGTAACAACACCTCAACTAAAACCCTGATTTGATCATACTCCCGCCAAAAATATGTTTCTTGCACCGTTAAAACATTAATCATTTCCTGCCATTCTTGATGGGCTGACTGATCATATTTCAGCAGATAATAATAGTCCAAAAACGAGTCTAACCCCTGTTCTTTAACTCTAATTGATAGCTTATCCGCTAACATTGTCTGTTTAGAAGCACCATAATATAATCCCGTCCGTTCATGGATTAGATCTCGTAAAATTAAAAACGTATTATCGCTCAAATTCAGAGGTTCTGAAGAAAATTTCATGTGATAGCAGTAATCAGTTATCAGTTATCAGTTATCAGTTAACAGTCATCAGTTATTAGTTTTCAGCAATTAGTTATTAGTTATTAGTAATCAGTTTTTAGTTATTAGGAATCAGTTATTGATTATCAGTAATCAGTTTTTAGTTATTAGGAATCAGTTATCAATATATGATTTTATTTCTTTCACCGATAACTGTTAACTAATAACTGTTGACTAATAACTGTTGACTGATAACTGATAACTGTTGACTGATAACTGATTATTGATGTATGCCTTTTTGAGCCGCTCGACGAACTGCGGCAGAAGTGTCATTTCGCGCCAATATACTCAACTGTTCCGCACAGGAACGATTACCCAGATAGACCAAGGCATTAACCGCCGATAAACGGACATTTTGATCCGAGTCATTCAAGGCACTGATTAAAATTTCCGAGGCAAAAGGATGTTTCAGACGTTTGAGAACTTCCACCACCGCACAGCGCACTGCTGGATGGATATGGTTTAACCCGTGACTGATCCCCTCAATATAATCTTCCTTGCGCGTCGAATTATCCAAATTTCGACCAGCTAAAGCCAAAATACAAGCCTCCCGACTACTAGGATCGACCGATAACTCCAATAAAGCCGCGATCGCCTCCGAGGTTCCCATCCGCGATAGGGACTCAATCGCCGCCTGAACCACTTTTTCCTCGGGATCAGCCGCAGCCATCCATTGCAAGGCCACTCCGGCTTCCTCTCCGCCCCGTTCTCGAAAGGCATGGAGGGCATCTAAACGCCGTTCAGGATTCGTTGAATTTAAGGCCATTAATAAAGGAGCCACTGCCTCCGTACTATCAATTCGTCCCAAGGCCATGACCGCAGCCCGAGCCACATCCCCATCCCCCACATCAACCCCCACCAAAGAAGTCAATAAAGGAATAGCCCGGTCGCCCCCAATATAACCTAAAGCCGAAGTTGCCGCCGCCCGCACAGGATAGGCAAAATCCGTAACTACCAGATGTTGTAAAACATCAAACACCGCCGCCAGGGTTTGATCCTCAGAGGTCAGTAACTCGCTCAAATCCAGACGGCTAATTGAACGGGCAGCTTGATAGCGTACCCAAGAATCCTGATCCTGTAAAGCCGTTAACAGGTGGGGCAGAACCAAGGTAGTGTCCAAATCCCCCAGGGCATGGGCTACCGCCACCCGCACCGAGGGAACCTCCTCCCTTAAAGCCTTGACCAAAAGCGGCAGAACCCGTTCATCCTCAATGTAAGGTAAATGTTCAATTGCCGCCCGTCGGACTTTCTCCTCCGGGTCATGGATACAGTTGAACAGGGCTTCAATACATTCACTGAAGGCAAAATAGCCAGCAATTTTGACCGCCGACTCGCGAATGATCGGATCTTGATCGGTAAGTAAATGTAGAACTCGTTGGGGTAAAGCGGGATGACCCAGGGAATTTAAGGCGGCAATCGCCCCCAAACGCACGGCCGAATCGGGATTTCCCAATAATCCTAAAAGGGCTTCAAAGGCTCGCCCGTCCCCAATTTGGGCTAAAGCGGCCGTCGTCACCATGACTAATTCCCCCTCCTCCCCGAGTAAATTGGTCAGGGCCTGAACCGCTCGATTACTGCCGATCCTACCCAGGACAGTAATCACCGCTTTCCGGGTTTCTAAATCCGGGGCATCTAATTGGGTAATTAATAAAGGCGTAAGGTCACTGCCAAATTTAACTAAAGCCTCAACAATCGGTTCTCGCAATTGGGGATTACTCAACAATTCCGTCAGGGCGGCGGCGACATTTTTGCCCTCTAACCATCCCAGAATCAGGGCAAGGGACTGTAATTCTTCAGGATTTGCGGTTTTAATCGCATCGAGCAAGTTCTGAGATCCGGTATCTGTCACCGCCCGCCGGGTGAGATCGGCAATAAATTCTCCTTCCCCAAATTCCTTTTGATAGCGCTCATAAATTTTAGCTAAGGCGATCGCTAACGAGCCCACCGAACAGGGGAATTGATTATTATTCGGTTGATTCAGAAACTGAGCCATCGGGGTGACAACATCGGCATCTCCCAGGACTCCCAAGACCTCGGCGACTTGATTTCCCAGGAGTTCATCATTCAACAGGTCAACAATTCGAGGGCCAATGGTAGTATCTCCAATTTTCATTAGGGCTTCCAAGGCAGGGAAAGCCAAAAAGAAATCCCCAGACTGAGTAACTTCTATTAATTTATCTACGGCTTCGCTGGCCCGCAGATGTCCCAGGGATTCAATCGTGTGATAGCGAACATTGATATTTGGATCATCGAGTAATGGAATTAAAGCCGGAATTGCCCTAGGGTCGTGGCGTTCTCCCAGGGCTAAAGCGGTATAAATCCTTAAATCCGGGTCAGGGTCATTTAAACAGACCACCAAAGAAGGAATCGGATCAATTTGGCTTAGGGTCAACACCTGAAGCACACTATTGAGAATATCGGGATTGCGGTGTTGTTCTCGGAGCAAGCGTAACAAATCCTGGGTTAAGTTCGGATCATCCTGCATAGCCAAGCTATCAACGGCTTCCCGACGTACTCGCCAATTCAGAGTTTTTTGAATTAATGGCATTAAACGTCCTGCGATAGAAAGATCTCCAATTTGCATTAGGGCATCTAAAGCGGGAAACGCCAGGAAAAAGTCTTGGGATTGAGCAATTTCGAGTAGGGGGTCGATGGCGTCTCTGGCTTTCAAACATCCTAATGCTTCAACGGCATGATAGCGGACATTGGAATCCGGATCAGCCACGGCTAAAATTAGGTGGGGAATGGCTCGGGGGTCGTCCCGTTGTCCGAGGGCTTGGGCGGCATAAATTCTCAGTTCGGGGTCGGAGTCCTGCAAACACTCAATTAAAGCGGGGATTAAATCCACCCGACTCAGGGCCAAAACCTGAATCACACTATTCACAATTGTGGCATTGCGGTGTTCTTGACGCAAAAGCCGTAACAATTCTGTTGTAATTTCTGGGTTATAACTGGCGGTTAATTGCTGTACCAACTCCTGTCTGATCTGCCAATTACTTTCTTGGAGAGCATTCATGAAATCGGTAGTATTTGAGGAAAGACCTTGACTCAGGTTCTCGGACACCGAAAATAGTAGATTCTGATGCTGTTCGTTGGTTAACCCTAAATGGGAGGCGTCTAGGCTGACTGAATTTGCCTGTCTCTGATAATTTTGGCGGAGATCGGCCTCTCGTTCTCGACGAACCGTGACATCTTCTAGGGTGACAATGGTTCCGACAATCAGATTTTTTTCCCGTAGCGGGGTAATAGTAACCCGCTGCTGCATATATTGAAAGTGCTTAGACGAGATCAAGGGGGGACAGGGAATCAGGTATTCATGGAAGCCGGGGGCCATGGTTTCCACCACTCCTTCGGTAATTACTCGTTCAAATCGTTCTAATAACCCCCGTTGTTCTAAATTGGGAATCAGATCGGTGATTCGTTGACCACAACTAATTTCTGCCCCAATTCCCGTCAGTTCCATTAATCGGGAATCCCAGGAACGAATGGTTAAATTTATATCGGTTGTAAAAATACCAATGGTCATATTTTTTTGCAGGGGTATCTTAGCTAGTAGTGAGGCGTTCACGCCTCAATCTGGTGGTCAGGTGTTCACGCCTCAAACTCTCCTCGCCTAATATATTAAAAGAAAGCCCAGCAAGGGCTTACTACTACATGGAAGTTAGGGTTTGGGTGCGGTCTAGGAGAGCTTGTACAGCAGCCATAATAGTTTTGGCACTTTGTAGATGACGTTTGCTGAGATTTCCTATACTCTCCATACCCTGTAATACCTGATTGGAAAGATTGGAATGTTCCAGATTTGAACTCCGAATTGAATTAATTTTCTGAGTAATACTTTGAATTGCCCCGGTCATTTGTTGGATCGCTTTTGCCTGTTCCCTCATCGACATTGCCACTTGTTCGGACTGGATACGCATATTATCAACCGAAGTAGTCACTTGAGAGGCAATGGTTGCCTGTTGTGTCATATCTTTGGTGACGTTATTAATCAGGGTAGCCAGTCGTTCTGCTTCTTTGGAGATTTGATCGCCGGCGATGGACTGTTCTCGAATCGCCCGGGAAGTGGTCATCACCCCCCGTCGCATGGACTCCACAGCCTGCATGATTTGAGAAGCCCCTTTATTTTGCTCAAAGGTAGCTTTACGCACCTGTCCGGCTAAATTAGTGGTATTTTGAGTCGCCTTAATCACCTCCCGGGCTGCCCGGGCCTGTTCATTCATTGCCTGGGTGACTTGTTTAGCAATTTGCTGCATTTGTCGTGTGGAAACCACGATTCCCTGGGTGGTTTTGGATTGTTCGATGGTAGCTTTAGCCACCTCCCTAGCTTGGTTAGCAGTGGTATTAATCGAATTGACAACGGTTTGACCCGCAATCATTTGTTCCTCAGAAGCCACCGCAATTTGACTGACTAATTGGGTGGTTTTTTCAATCCCCGATAGGATTTTTTTGAGTCCCCCCAATCCTTCTTCGGCCAAACCCCCACTATCTTCGGCGACTCGCAGACCTTCATTCGAGGTATTCACGGCATCTTGAGCCACCAGTTGCAGGGCTTTAATAATCGCGCCAATATCCGATGTCGCTTGGGCAGCGCGATCGGCTAGATTCCGAATTTCTTCAGCCACCACGGCAAACCCACGACCGGCATCTCCCGCCCGAGCCGCTTCAATCGAAGCATTTAAGGATAGTAGATTAGTGCGTTCTGAGATTAAATTAATTGTATCGACAATACTGCTAATTTCGTTGGTACGTTTGCCCATATCCCGAATTACATCGGAGGATTTGACCATGGACTCCCGTACCCGACCTAATCCTTGAATGGCTTTTTCCACGGTTTTACCCCCCACTTCGGCATCCTGCATGACTTTGCGGGTAATTTCATCGGCCTGTTGGGTGAGGGTGCTAATTGAACGAATGGAGCGATCCAACTGTTCGGCGGAGATGGCCGCATTGGTGGCTGCTTCGGTAATTCGTTCGGCATTTTGGGCTACGCCCACAACGGACTGCGCCATTTCCTCCATAGAAGTTGAGACTTCTTCCACCGTGGCGGCTAAATTTTCGGTGGTGGCGGTGACTTCTTCGATGGAAGCGGCCATTTCGTTAATGGAAGCGGTGGTTTGTTCGGAGGCGGAGGTCAAGTCATCGGCATTTTGGGCCACTCCCCCAATGGAACTGGTCATTTCTTCAATGGAGGCGGCGGTTTGGTTGACGGAGGTGGCTAAACTTTCGGTATCCGTGCTGACACTTTTAATCGAGGCAGCCATTTCTACCATCGATGCCGTGACTTGGGAGGATGAAGTTGCCATTTCTTGGGCACTGTCGGCTACATTATGGGTAGAAATGCTACTTTCTTGGACTGAAGTGGCCGTTTGTCTAACCACCGTTGCCAGTTGATTACTACTGGCGGTCACTTGTTCAATCGATGCAGCCATTTCGTTCATCGAGGAAACTAATTGTTCCCCAGAAATCTCAACGGATTGGGTCTGGGTAGCGGTTTGTTTTAATTGGGTAGCTAAAGTTTGAACTCCGGTATAATCCTCCTCTAACAAGCGATTTTGGGATTCCATTTCCAAGGATAGATGTGCGGCATTTCCTAGGATATCTTGGGTTTTAAGGATGATTTCACTGATTGTATCCCGGCTCAGTTTGACGATAGGATCGGGAGCAATATTTTTGGGGATTTTTGATAGGTTCTTGTCGTCTTTTGGTTGTTTATTATTAACTTTAGCCATGATTTTTTCTCCTTGTTGGCACTTTTTAGTGGTTTTTTATATACAGTTATCAAGAGTTAACCGAGGGATCAAGGTGTCAAGACGGCGTTCAATGCTTAATTTTAAAGTCTTCCCCTACAGATTCCTCCAAGATCAGTAACTCGTCCACATTCAGGATCAATACTACTCGTTTTTCCAAGGTAGCAATTCCCGCTAAATATCGACCGCTTAAATGGGACATTCCCTCGGGCGGGGGTTGAATTGTATCTTCTGACAGGGCTAAAAATTCCCTAGCGGTATCCACAATTAGTCCAACGGTACGATGATTGGTTTGAATCACAATTAAACGAGTTCGCAGATCATAGGCGGTTTTCTCTAGTCCAAATCGGACTCGTAAATTAATCGCCGGAATCACTTGTCCTCGGGAAAATACCACCCCCTCCACAAAGGGTAAAGTATTGGGAACTGGGGTGATTTGTTCAATCATTTCCATTTGCTGCACAACTTGAGAGGAAATTCCATAGGTTGTGTCTGCCAGTTCAAATAAAATATAGGTTTGAGTGGAAGTCGTAATATCTGACATTTGACCGTTCACAATGGGGATGTTGATGGTTAAGGGTTATTGCTTAGAATCAGCGATCGCGATCGGGTTAAACCAAAGGTGGAAAATCGGACGACGGCCGCCACATCTAAAATTAAAACGACGCGCCGATCTCCTAGTTCCGTTGCTCCGGCTATTCCCATCACTCGCACCAGGGGATCGGTTAAGGGGTTAACAACAATTTCCCGCAGTCCCGTTACCCTATCCACCACCAAGGCGACGGAGTTTTCTCGGCTACCTACCACGACGACTTGGGAGGTAGGGGAGGGAGNTGACAATTTCGTTATGCTCAAAGGCAATAATTTGTGATCTGGAAACTTCGAGCACTTCCTTAACAGTGGTTTGGGGAATGGCAAAGGTCTGTTCCCCAACTGTAATAATCAGAGCATCTGTAATTGATAAGGTTAGGGGAAGTTGAATTGTAAATTTTGTCCCTTGACCTTTGTGAGTTTCCAAACTCAGGGAACCCCCTAACTCCTGAACTGTATTTTTGACAATTGCCATTCCCACCCCCCGTCCTGAGATTAAATCCGCTTGAGTTTTTGTCGAAAATCCGGGGGAACAGAGAATGTCTAATAATGCCATCATATTATAGGGCTCGGGCTTTCCGGTTTCCCAGGTTTGATCATTGATATGAGTTTCGATCCCGGCTCGCTCCATAACGGTTTCCATATCGACACCGCGACCATCATCTTCAATTTCAATAATTACGGTTTCTCCGGCGGTGATTGCCCTAAGTGTGAGGGTTCCTTGGGGGTTTTTGCCAGCGGCAGAACGTTCGGCCGGGGATTCTATCCCATGACTAACGGCATTTCTCACTAAATGTAATAGGGGATCGAGCATTCGCTCCACCACAAACTTATCAATTTCGGTTTCCTGTCCACTAATCTCTAGGGTGATTTGTTTTTCACTGGTACGCACTAAATCCCGAACCACAAATTGCATCCGGGCAAAAATCTCGCCAACGGGAACTAAACGCACTTGCATCACCCCCTGACGCAAATCTCGCAACTGTCGTTCGAGCATGAGGTTGATTTCCTGTAAGGCCCGGGTTTGAGGGGCTTTTAGATAGGTAGCGATCGATTGTAGATAATCTTCTAAACGACCGCGACTAATGACTAAATCTCCGACCATTCGCATCAAATGATCTAGTTTGGCTAACTCCACACGCACGACGTTGGAGGAGCTCGATAGGGGGATGGGAGAGGGGGCAGGGGAGGCAGGGGAGGCAGGGGAGGCAGGGGAGGCAGGGGA
>NZ_LR735018.1:175217-301710 GCF_900009265.2 Planktothrix paucivesiculata PCC 9631
AGGGGGAGCGGGTTGTGGAGTTGTTAAGTAGGGTTGCCAAGTTAGGCCGGGTTGCTCGGTTTCTTGAAGGGGAATTTCACTGGAGGATGTTGCTAAGATCAAATCAAATAGGATTTTGTTGCCCTCACTCATGCGGGGGGCGACATAAATGAATTGACCCAAGGTTTGTAAATGTTCTCGAATGGTATTGACTCTAATGCCCTGGGCAGAAAGTTCGTTAGTCGGTGTGAAAACAAAGTGCCAGAGGTGTTCCCCGTTGCTTAGGGCTTGATCAAGTTCTTTTTGTTCTTGGGGTTTAAGTTTTAATTCTAGGGGAGTGACTAAGCCGGAGGGGGATTGCTGTTCGTTAGGAATTACCGCCTTTAGTTGGTTAATGCTGTCGGTAATATCCGGTGGCGGGGTTTGGGAGTGTTGACAACTGATGACTTGTTCGAGTAGTTTGGTTCCCTTAATTAAGGCATCAAATCCTTCAGCAGATAGGGCAATTTGTTGATCGCGTAATACTCGTAAATAGCTTTCCATTTCATGGGCTAATTCTTCCGCCAAACCCACTCCCACCATTCCTGATAACCCTTTAATGGAATGGAAACAACGGAACAATTCATTGAGGCTAGAGCGTTCAATATGAGATTGATCAATCCAGGATTCAAGGGTTAGAAGTTCTCGTCTGACGACGGCTAAATGTTCTTCACATTCTGCAAAATAATCTTCTAAAAAGTCCTCGAAAAAATTATTTTCAGTTGAATTAGACACAATAATCAGTTATCATTTATCGGTGATTAGTTATCATTTATCAGTGTAAAAGTTATCGGTAATCGGGATGAGAGCCACGGGTTATCAGTGTAAGTTTGGTCAAAGATTAGCGTAAGATTTGAAATTTAATTTTTGACTGATTCTGTGATTGATGCTTACACCGATCACTGATTACTCATGACTGACCACTGAATTGAGTAGTTCTTGAATATGACTGGCAAGGAATTTAGGTTGAAAGGGTTTGGTTAAATAGCAAGCTGCCCCGGCGGCGATCGCTTCAGTTCGACTTTTTTCATCACCTTTTGTGGTGAGAATCACAATCGGGGTATCGTGATAACTCGGATGTGCCAAAACAAATCTTAGAACTTCTAAACCGTGCATATCGGGCATATTCAGATCTAAAATCATTAAGTCGAAGGGAGCAATTTCCATTTTTTCAATCGCTTCTAAACCATTCTCAGCTTCACTAAAACTGACATCAGTTAAATCTCGTAAGGAGACGATGACCATTTTTCGCATCGTTGCCGAATCATCAACGACTAAAATACGTTTCATAACACGAACTCCTTGAGGGGATAGGGCACAAATAGTTTGCATTTTTATCGCTCCTATATTGGCATAGTAGATGCCGATTTGGGTATGTTTACCATCCGGTCATAACTAGGAAGTTAATCAGATGGGTTTTTTAACGTCTCCCCTCACCTATTTTCAGGGATCAAGACTAGAAAAAGACTCTGATTGCTCCTGTTTTAAAAAATTCTGCTTGGGTCGATTTTGCCCGCTATTAACGGGGACAGCTTTCCCCCTAAAAATCACGATGTTTCAATTATAAATCAACTTATTCGATAAAATATCAACCCTGTTTGAAAAGTTAACAGTTCACCAGTTTCCATCGGACTAAATTTGTTCTGGAATTCCCTTTTGGGACATTAAATCCCCCTAGTTGGCTAATCTTGTCTTCTCCGAGGATGATGAAGTCGCGTTAAACTGTAAATAGAGGTAATCAAAAACCGTACACCGTCAAAGGAAGAACAGCGTCATGGGATTATTTGATCGCATTAGCCGTCTTGTCAGAGCCAATTTGAATGATCTGGTTAACAAAGCCGAAGACCCAGAGAAGATTCTGGAACAGGCGATCATTGATATGCAGGAAGATCTGGTGCAGTTGCGTCAGGCCGTTGCTCAAGCGATCGCCACTCAAAAACGCAGTGAACAACAGTATAACCAAGCCCAGTCCCAAGCAAATCAATGGGAGTCTCGCGCCAAGTTAGCCCTGCAAAAAGGGGAAGAAGGGTTAGCTAGAGAAGCCTTACAGCGCAAAAAAGGCTACACGGAAACGGCTAATACCATTAAATTGACTCTGGATCAACAATTGGGTCAGGTGGATGCCCTCAAGCGCAATTTAATTCAGTTGGAGAGCAAAATTTCCGAAGCCAAAACCAAGAAAAATATGCTCAAAGCCCGGGCGCAAGCAGCTAAGGCCAATGAGCAGTTACAGGGTTTATTGGGGGGTATTAATCCCAGTGGAGCGACCGCAGCCTTTGAACGGATGGAAGAAAAGGTGATGCAGTTGGAAGCCCGTTCCGAAGCGGCCAAAGAATTGGGGGGTTCGGATTTTGAAAGCAAATTTGCCGCCTTGGAAGCCGGAAGCGATGTGGATGATGAATTAATGGCCCTGAAAGCTGCGATTTCTGGTGGCCCCGCTCCCCACTCCCTACCCCCGGGAGAAACAGCGGCAACCCCTAATGTTCCTGTGGATGATGAGTTGGAAAAGCTGAAAGAGGAGTTAAAGAAAATGTAAGCGTGAATTCCTTGGTTTTATCGGGTTTGGGCTTTTTGTCAGGGGTCAAGGGTAACGGAGTGTTACAGTCGCCATTGACTCCCAAAGTTTGATGGAAAGCCCTTGTCTGGAAATAGGGTAATGGGTAATGGGTAATGGGTAATGGGTAATGGGTAATGGGTAATGGGTAGTGGGGAATACTGCTATTTGGAAAAAACTCCGGTTCCTTAAGTCATCTTTGAAAATTTGGTTGTATAGTGATAATCAGTTTGATCCGGTACTTATACTTAATAACCGAATCGGCTCCTGCATTTAATTTTTATCCCCCAGTTTAACTCAATGATGGCTAAGGTACGTTTACTGATTCTTAGTTCCTTTGCGGCGGGCTTTGGGCTTTGCTCGATTGTTTTTTCGGTTTTTACGATGATTTCGGAATTCAATTTTTCCACGGTATTTAGGTCTATTTTAACCTTGGGATTTTTTGTAATTAATATTTTATTTACTTTACATTATTACGGATTAATTTTTAAAGAATTTAAGTTAATTAATAAGATTAAAGCACAGCTTAAACGATTTAATTATAATTTTTAATTAAAGTTTAGGCGATCGCCACCATAAAATTAGAAATCGGTTAAAGTTAAAATTAAAGTCTGTTTATCCCCAGGAATTTACTTATGTTAGATGCTCTTAATGCTTTATTCGGTCGCCATCCTGAACGAAATCAAGCGACTGTTGAAATTTATACCTGGCAAACTTGTCCCTATTGTATTCGGGCTAAATTATTATTATGGTGGAAAGGAGTTAATTTCACCGAATATAAAATAGATGGAGATGATGCCGCCCGAAATCAAATGGCTGAACGGGCGAAGGGAGGGCGCACAGTTCCCCAAATCTTTATTAACGATCATCATATTGGAGGTTGTAATGATCTTTATCAATTGGATGGAGAAAAAAAATTAGACCCCCTATTAGCTGAACCTGCTTTATAAGTTGTGGAGCCGTTGTTGGGCTTGAGCCAACTCTTGATTAGGGTTAAAGCCCAACAACTTAGGGCTAAATATTTTTTTTGATTAACAAGACGTTAAATTGTGGCAAAAACAATATAAATTAATAGAGTAAGCAAATTGAGAAACTACAATTCATAATTTATATTCGTGGAGCAAAAGATATGTCAGAAACTGTCAGAAACTTCCGTAATGTTGCCATTGTTGGCCCCTATTTAAGTGGTAAAACCACACTCCTAGAGAGTATTTTATCGGTGAGTGGAGCTATCTCTCGCAAAGGAACAGCTAAGGAGACGAATAGGGTTGGGGATAGTTCTCCAGAAGCGAAAGAACGAAATATGAGTGTAGAAGTGAATGCCGCTAGTACCGAATATGGCGGCATTCGCTTTACCTTTTTAGACTGTCCGGGTTCTGTAGAATTTGTCCAAGAAACCTATAATGCTTTAATTGGTACGGGATTAGCTATTGTGGTTTGTGAAGCTGATCCCGGTCGGATTTTAACCCTATCTCCCCTGTTCAAATTCTTAGATGATTGGGAAATTCCCCATCTAGTTTTTGTTAATAAAATGGATCGGGTTTGTACCAATGAGGAACGCTGCGTTAATAGTTTTACCGAAATCCTAAATGCTTTAAAATCCGTTTCCACTCGCCCCATTATTCCCCAACAATATCCCATTGGTCATAGTGAACAATTAGTCGGTTTTATTGATTTAATTACGGAACAAGCCTATCATTATCATTCCGGCGCTGCTTCCGATCCCGTGCCCCTTCCCGAGTCTTTAAAAGAGGCTGAACACGCTGCCCGTCAAGCCATGTTAGAGGAGTTGGCGAACTTTGACGATCATTTATTAGAAGAACTATTAGAAGAAATTGAACCGCCTCAAGATGAAATTGTTAAAGATTTAAAAATGGAATTGGGGGCGGATTTAATTGTCCCGGTCTTAATTGGGGTGGCCGAACAGGATCAGGGGGTGCGGGCGCTGCTGGATGCGTTAGTTCGGGAAGCTCCAGAACCAACAATTACCGCAGAACGTCGGGGGCTAAAATCCTCGGAAGGCTTGCCCATTGCCCAAGTTTTGAAAACCTATTATACCCCCCAAGGCGGTAAACTTTCCCTGGTGCGGGTTTGGCAGGGGGAACTCACCGAAGGCATGACCTTAAATGGGGTACGGCCCGGGGGAATGTATCGGATGACCGGACAACAAACCCAAAACGTACAAACGGCACAAACTGGGGAAATTGTGGCTTTGGGACGGATGGAAGGAATTCAAACCGGAGATACCTTAACTTCCGAACCCAATGGGTTAAAAAATCCCTTGCCCAAAGCAAGTTTATTACCTGCGGTTTATGGATGGGCAATTACCCCGGAAAATCGCAAGGATGAGGTTAAAATTAGTGCGGCTTTATCTAAAATGTTAGATGAAGATCGGGCATTAAATTGGGAACAAAATAGTGATACCCACGAAATTATTTTATGGGGTCAAGGTCAAATTCATTTGCAAGTAACTTTAGATCGGTTACGGCGTAAATATAATTTACCTATGGTTTCCCATGTACCCAGTGTTCCCTATAAAGAAACTATTCGCAAAACCACTAATTCCCATGGTCGCTATAAACATCAAAGTGGGGGTCATGGACAGTTTGGAGATGTGTATTTAGATATTAAACCTCAAACCCGGGGCGAGGGATTTAATTTTGGTGAAAGCATTGTGGGGGGTGTGGTTCCCCGTCAATATATTCCGGGGGTGGAAACGGGAGTTCGAGATTATTTAAACCAAGGGCCGTTAGGGTTTCCCGTAGTAGATATCGCGGTGACATTAACGAATGGTTCCTATCATGCGGTTGATAGTTCGGAACAGGCTTTTAAACAAGCTGCTCGGTTAGCGATGCAGTCGGGAATGGAGAAATGCGAGCCAATTTTATTGGAACCCATAACATCGGTTGAAATTTGCGCGCCCAGTGATTTTACTTCCCAAATGTTTCAGTTAATTACCGGACGTCGGGGGCAAATTTTAGGTTATGAACCGATGTCGGACTGGAAGGGATGGGATAAGATTTCTGCTTATATTCCTCAAGCAGAAATGCAGGATTTAATTGTAGAATTGCGTTCTTTAACTTTAGGAGTGGGTTATTTTAATTGGCAATTTGATCGTTTACAGGAAGTTCCTGAAAAGTTAACGGAACGGATTTTAGCAACGGTGAAGGGAAATGGCAATGGTAATGGGAAATCATAACTTTTAAATCCCAACAGGGGAATAACAATAAAGTGTGATGTTTCCCTGTTTTCCTAATATTTACAGGACTTCGCCCCTTGGGGTATGTCACCCTAGATGTGGGGGTAATTCATGAATTACCCCTACTTTTTATGGCGGTGATGTGTGTCAGTCCTAATATTTAAAAAATAGGCTTTACCCAATAGTCGAGGAAAACGGCATGATTTGAAACCATAACCCATCGATGTTATCATAAAAGGTTAGGCTTAAATTGATATAGGAAATCATAAACATGGCGACCAATGAAACCCGCAATGAAGTAGAAGTTCGTTTTCAGAAAGTCAATGAATTGAGAGAATTAGGAATAGAACCCTATCCGAGTCACTCGGTTGAACGGTCACATACGACCCAAGAGATTAAAGATTTATTTGCACAACCTGGGAAAACCTTAAACGATGGAGAAAGTGACCCCGATGCTATTCCTTTAAAAGTTTGTGGACGAATTACTTTTAAACGGGATAGTGGCAGTATTGGGTTTATTGGGTTAACCGATATTGCGGGAACTATTCAACTCAAACTAGAGAAAAAAATAGTCACGGGTGAAACGGGATTATCTTTTAATCAGGTGAAAAAATATCTCGATTTAGGGGATTTTATTGCCGCCGATGGTATTGGTTGTCGCACCAACCGAGGGGAATTATCCGTACAAGTGGAACGGATTTTTATTGTTTCTAAAGCAACGATGCCCTTTCCTGATTCCTATTATGGAATTAATGATCCTGAACTGTGTCGTCGAAATCGAGAAATTGATTTAGTTAGTAACCCTAAATCCTTAGAAACCTTTAAAGCTAGGAATCAAATAATTAAAAAAATTCGGACTTATTTATGGGATAATAGTTTTGAGGAATTGGAAACCCCAGTATTACAAGCGATTTATGGCGGGGCGGCGGCCCGTCCTTTTGTTACCCATCATAATGCTTTAGATATTAATTTATATTTGCGAATTGCCACGGAACTCCATTTAAAACGGGCTATTTGTGGCGGGTTTGAAAGGGTCTTTGAAATTGGGCGAGTGTTTAGGAATGAAGGGATTGATAGCACCCATAACCCGGAATTTACCTCCATTGAATTATATCAAGCCTACGCGGATTATTTTGATTTAATGACTTTGATAGAGGATTTAATTTGTGCGGTGGCGGCGGAGCTTTTTGGGGATAATATGGAATTTAACTATCAAGGAGATGGGATTAGTTTAGAACGGAAATATAATTATTCTGAACAATATCCTACCTTTACGGGAACCCATTGGAAAGTTCAAACCATGGTAGAAGCGGTACGGGAAAAAACTGGGTTAGATTTTGATACTTTAGACCTAAATGAAGCCTTGAAAGCGGCGGAAACTCTAGGGTTAAATTTATCCAAACTGGAAATCCAAAGTTTAGGATATGTGCTTTATGCGGTGTTCGATAAATTAGTTTCACCTGAATTACTTCAGCCAACTTTTATTACTGAATTTCCGGTGGAAGTCAGTCCCCTAGCCAAACGTCATCGTTCTAAACCGGGATTTGTAGAAAGGTTTGAGTTATTTATTCACGGGACGGAATACTCTAATGGGTTTTCGGAATTGAATGATCCCAAAGACCAACGCCAACGATTTGAAGAACAATTAGCTCAGAAAAATGCTGGGGATGAAGAAGCTCATCCGATGGATGAAGACTTTATTCAAGCGCTATCTTTAGGAATGCCAAATTGTGGCGGAATGGGGATTGGAATTGATCGATTAGTGATGTTATTTACTAATACTGCGAGTATTCGAGATGTGATTATGTTCCCCACCATGCGAACTTTATAAACCCCAACTCACGCCCCGCTCTGCTTGCTAAGGGGGGGCTTTGGTTGGGTGCGTAAGTCCTGATGAAATTATGTTTTAACTAGGAAAAACTCAATTTATGGAACGTTCAAAAATTATTGCTTATATTACGGGTGCGATTTCAATTCTTTTGGCGTTAGCTTATTTATTAATCGTGTCTGTATTAGATTTCCGAGGTGAAATGCTACCCGCACCCGTGAGTCAAATTCCATCGGCTGTATTTATTGAAAATATAGTTAATCAATTGGGCGTCAACTTTTAATTGTTCACGCCAATTGAAAATTAGAGGAATGGAGGCTATTAATCCTAAAATTTTTGTTACCTTATCCTGGGTATTTTAAGCGATAGATGGGCTATTCAACAGTGGAAATTTCGTCTACAACTTCGATTTGTTTCCGAGTAATAGCCCGATAAATTCGAGAGAGCGATCGCAATTCTTCTTCTGTTAAATTATCATCAAAAATTGCGGCTAATAGTCCATAACGGTCAGCTAAGGTAACCTGACCTGTTTCGTGAATTTTGGCGAATAATTCACTGAGTCCTGACTCAATCAAGCAAATGGGTGCTTCCATGATCTGGTGGGTTGGGGTAGCGGAATTGATGTGATGACGGGGAATTGAACATCTTTCAAAGTCCACAGTTTCAGCAGAAATTCAGTTCAATTTTAGCTGTGAGTCCCAGGAAAATTGTTGAATTAGGAGGCGGGTGGCGTTGAACTTTATTCTCATTATTTCAAAGTTTGGGATTTAGGGGCGTGATTAAACTTCAGGAGGAATTGTGATTCTTTGGAGATAATTTTGTGATCTAAATCACCGATAGTCAGCGATTTGTCTGATGGATGATAACTTAGTTTAATTTTAAAGCACTGACAGGAACATCATCCCAGGATTCAACGATTCTTAATACCGCCACCCAACCCTCTTGTTTTTGGGTTTCCGTGAGGTCTTTTTGAAAGGATTCGTGACAGTCTTGAGCTTGCTTTTCATCAGAACAAGCAATACAAGAGTAGACTATTCCAGTTGGGTCAAGTTGTTCATTTACCCAAATAATCATTGTAGGTTTTCTCCTCATCTCATATTAGTAAATTGCCTTCATTTTATATTAAATCGCGAATAATTTGCCTATTGATGTTTTCCATATTTTGTTAAGGAGTCTCCCGTTAAACGACAAATCCGCCAGTCGGGTAAAATTTTGGCTCCAATTTTTTGATACAAATTAATAGCGGGTTGATTCCAGTCTAAAACCGCCCATTCTAACCGTCCATATCCTCTGGATACGGCTAATTCTGCTAGATAAGTGATTAATGCTTTTCCCATCCCTTGACGACGATATTCAGGGAGGACAAATAAATCTTCTAAATACATTCCAGGTTGGGTTAAAAACGTAGAATAATTATTAAAAAACAGAGCAAAACCCACGGCTTTTCCTTCAATTTCTGCTAAAATAGCTTCCGCATAACTAGGAGATCCAAATAAATGTTGTTTTAAGGTTTCGGAATTTCCTGTAACTTCATGGGATAACTTTTCATATTCGGCTAAGGCTTGAATTAACTCAAATAAAACCGAAATATCTTCTATCGTTGCGGGTCGTACAATTGCGGGCTTAGACATATAAATAATGACAAGAAAGGGTTTGATTCTTAATCATTATACACCAATTTTAATCCCTCATCAATTGATTATCTGATCCACCCTTTGAGGCGTTCTGCAACATTAGGACGGCGCAATTTTCGCATGGCTCGGGCTTGAATTTGTCGGACTCGTTCCCGCGATAAATTATAAACTGCACTGACTTCTTCTAAGGTATAGGGAACCCCCGTCACTAATCCAAACCGCAGGGCTAAAACGTCTTTTTCCCGTTCGGTTAAAACCGTGGCTAAAACCTCTAATAAATCCTGACGCATCATGACTTCATTCATTTGGTCTTCAGGGGTTTGGGTTTCTTGATCCTCCAAAATATCCATTAATTCTGAGGTTTCCTCCGAACCAATCCGATGATTTAAAGAGAGGGATTTGCGGTGAACTTGTTCGAGTAATACTACTTGTTCTGGGCTAATTCCCATCGCCGTAGCCAGTTCTGTTTGAGTGGGTTTTCGATGCAGCGATCGCTTTAATTCTTGATAGCTTAACTTCATTTTATTTAACTGTTCAACAATATGAACAGGTAGGCGAATTGTCCGCCCTTGATTGGCAATAGTTCGGGTAATGCCTTGACGAATCCACCAATAGGCATAGGTGGAGAATTTATATCCTTTATCGGGATCAAATTTTTCTGTGGCGCGGTTGAGTCCTAATGCTCCTTCCTGAATCAAATCTAATAAGGGAACACCTCGATTAATATAACGTTTAGCAATAGAAACTACTAACCGTAAATTAGAACTAATCATGCGATTTTTGGCTGCATTTCCCGACAGTAAACAATGTTTGAGTTCTATTTCGGTGACTCCCACTAAAGTTGCCAGTTCGGCGGGAGTGGGTAAACGTCCTAATTCCAGGGTAAGTTGAGTTTGTAGGGCTTCAATTTTAACTAAACTTTGAATATGACGGGCGAGTTCTATTTCTTCATTAGGTTTGAGTAAAGGATAACGCGCCATTCGTTTGAACAGTGCGGCGATGGCGTCATCTCCAGATGCAGTCGCTTCCATAATCGGAAAAAGTGTAGCATTCTGTGGATTCATTGTATCCTCCCGGTTAAGATTCGCCATGACAGAATGGTTTTGGCGATCTAAAATTTGAACAGTCCGCTTTGAGTTTTTCGCATCATAATCATCTTCAATCCCATGAGAAGATCAGGAAATACTCGTGATAACTCTTTGATGCTCATTCTATTATAGAACCCATTGAGAGCGTTAATCGGTGCTGATCAGAGGATTTCTGGTTTTCAGTCTAAAGACTGATATAAGAAACAGCTTAAAAATCAAAGTAAATATAGGGTAAACCGCCTTCGGGTGCTAATAACCAAACGGTAAAGAAACTCAAGGGAACTAAGGCTAATTTTACTGTCCAATTTAATTCTAATTTTAACCCTCGGTTGAGGAGCGTGGTCATCGCCATTAATCCAAAAACAGAGGATAATAATATCACCAGATGCTGTCTTTCCAAACCCAACGCTTCCACATAAACTTTATGGGCAAACTGGACATCGGCGGTATGACCCCATAAACGATTAATCACTAACCAAGAATCGGTTAAATTGGGAAGTCTGAAAAAAATCCAAGTGGTAAATACCATTAATTGAGTCATAAACCAAGCGATTAAAATTCCGGGTAAACTTTTCCAAATCCAATTTATTGATAATTTATTAGATAGGGCTTCTGTGAGTCGATTAACCATTAATGCTAACCCATGTAATCCTCCCCAAATAATGAATCCCCAGGCGGCACCGTGCCAAATTCCGGCGATTAACATAACCAGGATTAAATTCAAACAAGTGCGGAATAATCCCACCCGAGAACCGCCCAAGGGAAAGTATAAATAATTGCGTAACCAATCCCCTAATGTAATATGCCAACGACGCCAAAAATCTCCGATACTGGTGCTGAAATAGGGAGAATCAAAGTTAATTGGTAAACTTAATCCTAAGAGTAATGCAGTTCCTCGGGCTAGGTCTACATAACCACTAAAATCTAGGTACAATTGCAACCCATAGGCAAAAATTGCTAACCATAAATCCCCACTTCCAGCCCGTTGTAAATTACTAAAACTCAGATCAACTAAAATGCCAATATTATCCGCTAAAAGCCCTTTTTTAATTGCCCCCCTAGCCAGTAACCATAATCCATCGGCTATTTGTTCGGGTACGGGAAATTTCAGGGTTTTAAACTGATTATTTAGGTGATGATAACGAGTGATTGGCCCGGAGATGAGTTTGGCAAAAAATAGTTTATAAGCGGTAAATTCTAGGAGGGAAGTGGCGGCGGGTGCGCCTCGATAAACATCGACTAAATAAGCAATTAATTCAAAGCAGAAGAAACTTAATCCCAAGGGGGCAATAACATATTGATCAATCCAATTTCCGGTATTAATAATAATAGGAATATTCCAGATTGTTCCCAGGTTACTGAAAATAAAAGGTAAATATTTAAACCCAACTAAAATTAAGATATTAGTGAGAATTCCTAAGATCAGTAAAAAGAAGCGACGACGATTCCAAGAAATATGAGGGATTTCCCATTCTTGAGGTTCGACAATGGTTAATGCTAAACCAAAGTTAAATACTGTCCAAAGTAAGAGTAAGGGAATATATTGAATTTGTAGGGTAGAATAGAAAACCAAACTGGAGATTAATAGGATAAAAAGTTGCCAGGATTTCCAAGGAATTATCCAATATAATCCTAATAAAATTAATAAAAATAGTCCGTAGGTAATTGAAATAAAGGTCATGAATTATTGTGGGAATAAAATTTTAAGGGGTGGCATCACAAACGGAGGATGAGAATATCTGTCTATCGTTGCTTTTGTTATTATATCGGGAATGGGTCATAGATTAATCAGGAGAGAGAATTTATTGTTTCCCCATTAACCAATAGGTTCGCATTTCGCCTTTACCTTTGATGGTAATTATGCCTCTTTCTTCGAGTAAGTAACTATCTTTAATTTTTTGATAGGTGGTGTGACTGACCTGAATTTGTCCGGGTAAACCTTGAGATTCCATCCGAGAGGCAATATTAACCGCATCTCCCCATAAATCATAACTGAATTTTTTTAATCCGATTACTCCAGCAACTACTGGCCCTGTATTAATCCCAATTCTAAGATTTAATAATTGACTATCATTATACCTAAATGTTTGAATGATTTGTTGCATTTCTAGGGCCATTTCTGCGATCGCTGTGGCATGATTCGATTTAGGAATGGGGATACCCCCAGCCACCATATAAGCATCCCCAATAGTTTTAATTTTTTCTAATTCATATTTATCTGCCAGGCGATCAAATTCCGAGAAAATTTCATTCAAAATGGTTACTATTTGTGTGGGAGAACTGCGAGAAGATATGCCAGTAAAATCTGTTAAATCGGCAAATAAAATCGTCGTTTCTTCAAATCGATCGGCAATACATCCCTGATTTTTTTTGAGTTTTTCCGCGATCGCTAGGGGTAAAATATTCAGTAATAATTTCTCGGATTTGTCTTTTTCTAATCGTAGTTCAGCTTCGGCTTGATTTCTTTCTAAGGTAGCTTGGTAAATTTTTTCAAACATGGTTTTAAAGGTGACAATAACATCCCCTAGTTCATCATTTCTTTCAGTTAAACTTGAATAAAATCTGGGGACGGGTTTGTTATCAACAATTGCTTTTCCGGCTTCAATCAAATCTAAACGGAGTTTGATAATTGGCAGAATCACATTTTTCCCTAATACAAATAAAGTCGCTGAGGTAACAAAAACCGAAATAATTAATACTAAACCCGCAATTCTTAAAATATAAGCATAAACTTGGGTCTGAATATCAGAAGCATCATGACGAATAATCACAATATATTTATGTTTGCTCAAAACCGTATTACCAGCTACATCATAGCGATCGCCTTTCGGCTGACGTAAATATAATTTTTTCCCCTCTATAGCTTGGGAAAATGTTAGAGTAGGAGACTCACCAAATTGACCCATTAACTCCCCCGTGGGCTGATAAACCGCTCCTCCCAAAATATCAGGATTCAAATGGTGTAAATGGCTCAACTGTTTTAATAGTTCAGTATTAGAACTATAAGGATAGGTTTCAACCATCCAGGCAATTTTACTCGCAGACATAGCAGGAAGTTGTCTTAAAAGTTCCTGCTGATATCGATAGACTGAAGGAATCAGAATCACAATTTCGATTATGACTAAGCTCAAAAATACCCAAATGGCAATCTTTCGAGAAAGACGGGCATTCAAAAGTTTTAAAAATAATTTAACTTGTTCAGACATCAATGGCTTACTCCTACAAATATCTTGTTTTAAATTAACAATAATTCCAGTCCTGTCTCCTCCACGCAAAATCTAATTTCAGGTCACTTGTAGAATCAATTTAAAATCTCTATATCATTAATACCTGTATCTTTATAATTGTAGAACTTCTGCACTCTTAGAAAATATTTTATCTAAATAACTCCCATCAGGGAACCCTGAACTAATGTTAAGCTAGATTGAGGTAAAATCGGGATAATTTTAATTAAAATAATTTTCAGCATGAACACAACAGAGGTTAACTGATGACCATAGAGCCAAATTCATCCCCATCCCATCCCCAAGGACTTGAGGATACTCCCGAAACCCTCAATGGCGCGACGCCTAAACCCGCCGTTGAGCCTTCAGAAGCGGAAACCTTGACGGAGGCGGAGGCGATCCCAGCTTCCCCGGCGGACTCTTGGGAAATCGAAACCGAAAACCGGACTTTGGAGAATCGGCCGAATCAAGTATCGGGTTCGGTGGTGGTGCTATCGGCGATGGCATTGATGATTTTAGGGTTGGGAATTGATAATATTGGATTAGGATATGTCGGAGCTTTGACCACATTAGCCGTGTCTTTGCGCTTAGTTTGGTCAAACTGGGCTAAAGCTTGGCAAACATTAATTCCCCCGATTTGGCGCAATTTAATTATTGCTTGTATTGGAATTTTAGGCTCCTTAATTGGGTTAGTTATTTTCAGTAATGCGAATACTCCCAATGAGGTAAGTAATATTACAATTAATTGGGATGCCATTGGCGCTTTAGGGGATTTAGGAGGAGCATTAGGTCAAATTTTAATTGCTGTTATTGCCGTTTATGTGGCTTGGAGACAGTATATTATTTCTCGGGATTTAACGATTCAACAAAACCGAATTACCCAACAACAAACCATTGATGCTTATTTTCAAGGGGTTTCTGATTTAGCCCTAGGAGAACAGGGATTATTAGAAGATTGGCCCCAGGAAAGAGTGATTGCAGAAGGACGAACTTCAGCGATTATTAAAAGTGTAGATGCTGAAGGAAAAGCCAAAATTCTTAGGTTTTTATCTCAAGCTCGATTAATTACTCCGTTACAACGTGATCGCCATCTGGGACGTCCGATGTTAGATGGTAATGGTAATTATGCTGAAGATCGTGCCCATGGGGTGCGGGTGGTTGATTTGGGTGCAATGTTAGCGGGGGCAGATTTATCTCAAACCGACCTACGACGCACGGATTTAACTGATACTAATTTAGTCAAAGCTAATTTAACCGGATGTAATTTAGTCCGCGCTAATTTAGCCCGTTCTATTCTGTATGAAGCTGATTTATCGAATACAAATTTACGTTCGGTTAAACTTTTTTATGGCCCTGTAGAAACAGCTTCTCCCCGCAGTCGAAAATTAATTCCAAATTTTGATACGGGAGAATATACGGGGGCTGTGGTGGAGAATGCTGACTTTACGAGCGTTGATAATTTATCAGAAGAAAATCGTTATTATTGTTGTGCATGGTGCGGTTCTCAATCTCGAAAAACGATTCCCGGAGGGTGCGAAGGTATTCCTAATAAGTTAGGTCGCTGATTATGGTTAGAAGGGGTTTGGTCTGCAAACCCTATTTGTGATTAATTCTTTCCCAGAAAATTTCGAGAATTTGAGTTAATCCTAAACCTACGGTTAATAAAAGTTCGATGAATAGAAATAACGGCAATAAAATTACTTGAAATAACCGTAGCAAAACTTTTTTACTGCGGTTCATTTTGGCTTGGGCTGTGATCATTCTTCCCCCCCGGACTAAGATTCGGATTAAGCGAATTCTATAGCTAATTTTTAAGTCTTTAATCTTGGGATTATCAAATTGAACTTGACCAGAATCAAAAATTTCATTTAACCTTAAAATAGAATTTTGGGTATCAATTTGATTAAAATTTAAGTGTAACCAAGTTAACCCACAAAGTCTTCCTAAAATAAAATCCTGTTCTCGATATTTTTGATCAAAAAATCCTCCAAAAGCACTGAGAAAATCCGAGGCTAAGAGTTGATCGACATCGGTGGGTTTCTCGACAAGAGGAGTTTTAAATAAATAGCGGAATTTTTGATAGAGATTCTCTAATTGCTCTCGCGTTTCTATATTTTCAATCCCTGGAATTTGATTCAGAATTAACGGTGTAATCGGTGATAGTTGGATATGATGATAGGGAATTGCTTTTTCCAGGTCAGTTTTAATTTTAGAGGTGGTTTCTTCGGATTCGTTTGTGGATAAAGTTTCTAAAAGGGATAATATATTGGCTTTATAATCCACCTGTTGATTGATTTCTACAATCTGTTTTAACTGCATAGCATCCTGTTGAAGAGAAGGAATTTTTAACCCATCAAATAACAAATCTAATAGATTAAAATTATTCTTTTTTAAACTAGGTTTACTTTCTAAATTGTCTAAAGAATAGGGAGCAACATAAGCATAAATTCGCTGATCTCGTTCCGCTTTAATTTTGCTGTTAAAATCATGACTAAATTTAATAAAATCTGCACCTTCTTCTTGAATTAAATACTCTGAATCCGGCAAAGAACTTAAATAAATCCTGGCTTCTAAATCAATGGCTTTGAGAATCGGTAAATTATCTAAAATTCCCCCGTCACTATACCAAAACTTGAGTTTTTCTCCATTTTCCTCTGTACAAAGCATGGGTAAATCTGGATCTAGTTGCTGTTTCCCGGAATCATCACAAATTTTAAAATAAGCAGGACTGAGATTTTTTAAGTTATAACTTTTAATACTTGATGAATCTTGAATGGGAGGGAAAGCAACAGGAAAAGCCCCGGAAATTAGGCTGGTATCTAGGACTTTCCCCCAAATTTTTTGTAAGCGATCGCCTTGACGATTTAAGTCGGAATGAAACAAAAACCGCCGAGTTTCTGCATGGTTAACCGCAGGAATACCGGAAAAATTGCGACATTTGTTTTCATAGGTGACAAGCAGCCCTTGTAAATTTGTCACCGTCATTACTAAGGCTAAGGGTTGATGGACTTTAAGTTTATCGGTATTTTCAGTAATTAAATTAGCAATATTTTTAATCCCTTTTTGAGATAATAAACTTTCATTTTGACTGTTAAATAAATTCTTTAAAACTTGACGGTAATCTTCAATGGCGAAGACCGTATCAATATCTTTCATATCGGCTTTTTCTACCCAAGCTCTTTGTAAGAGATTTTGGGATTCATACTCAGTATCAGTAATCTCTCGATTCAATAAATAATAAGCGGTAATGGCTCCGGTCATGGCGCCCGCCGATGCTCCGGTAATCAAATCAATTAACAGGGGAGAATTGTCTTTTCTAGCTTGTCTAACTAATTCAAAACATACCCCCGCCATATAAGCTCCGAGGGCAATTCCTCCTGATAAATTCAAGGAAATTGGACAGGGGTTGGGAGTCGTATTTTCTAGGGTCATAACTATTAAAATTTCCAGAAAGGCACTATTGTTGGGCTTTAACCCATTCTTCTTAGGGAGTTTATCCTAACAATTAGGAAGGGCTAAAGCCCAACAACGAGCCAACAACGGGGATATTAAGATTGGAGTTTCGCTTTCGGACGCAAAAACTTAATAATGGCATATAAATCCGGGTCGGTTTTGGCTTCCTCTCGATAACGGGGGCTCAGATCAATCGCTTGCTCTAAATTTTCCACCGCCAATTCCGTTTGACGTTGTTGGGCATAAATAATGGCTTTGTTATAATAAGCATCGGCATAATCGGGCTTTAAAGTTAATGTCCGATCCAAACTTTCTAAGGCTTCTTTTCCCCGTTTTAACTTAATTAAAACATACCCTCGATAATTCCAGACTTTAGAATTATCGGGATCAAATTCAATCGCCTTATCAAAGGAGGTTGCCGCATCTTGATATCTTTCAATTGCTTGTAAGGCCATGCCTCGATTTAACCAAGCTACAGCATCTTCTGGTTTGGCTTTCACCGCTTGATCAAAGGCTTCAAAGGCATCTTGATGTTTTTGTAATTTGCCATAGGCGACGCCTAAATCGACCCAGGCTTGGTGATAGTCTGGTTTGATTTCTAGGGCTTTTTTATAGGATGCGATCGCCTCATTTTGACGTTTTAAACGACTTAACGCCATGCCTCGATTCAGCCAGGATCGATAATCATTAGGCTGCAATTCTACCACTTGATGAAAAGTTGCTAAAGCATCTTCATAACGACCTTCAGCAAATAATAAATTTCCCCGTTGAACATAATCATCAACGTTCAAAAATAACTCCGGTTTATTGGATTTTAACCGATCCAATTGATCCGTAATGGTATCAATTTTCTGCATCATTTCTGACACCGCCGAATCCATTAAATCCGTCGGAGATACGGCTAATAATTGTTGGAGAATTTCGTCTTTTCTAGTTAAGGCTTCCGACTGCATTGCGACTAATTCTTGGAAAATTCCGGCTTTTTGAGTATTAGCATCGGCTTGAACTTCCGCAATCTGTTCGGTTAACATTAAATCAAATTTATCTAACTTGTTAAAAGTAGACTCCTTGCGGGTTTGTAAATCTCCTCTTAACTGTTCAATTACTCCAGTCACATCTTGATCAAACTTCTCTAACCGTTGAACAATCCGTTCTTTTTGAGTTTTCCATCCGGTTTGACTATCGGCAATAATGGCGGCATATTCCGCTTCTAACTGTTGTAATCTTTGTAACTTTTCATCCACTTGACCTTGGATTTGTTGTTGATAGGTTGCTAGTTGGGTTTCTGCTTGCTGTTCTAACTGTTGAATCCGTTGGAGTTTCTGCTCCATTTGCCCTTGAATTCTGCCTTGGGATTCGGAGAGTTTAGTCACCGCATCATTGCCAAATTTCTCTAAATTTTTCAGGGCTAAATCAATTTGTTCTTGGGCTTTTTGTTCGGATTTAACTCTAATTTCTTCGAGTTGCGGGGCGAAATCCGTTTCATAGCGTTCTAAACGGGCAAAGACCCGATCTTTTTGGGTTTCCGCCTGTTTTTGCAGTTGGGATAATTCCTGAGCTAATTCGGTTTCAATTTGTTGTAAATTCTTACCTACGGTATTCTTTTGACCTTCGACATCGGTTTGCCAACCGGATAGGGTGGTTTTAAATTCCGTACCTACCTGTTCAAGAGTTTTGAATAGGCGATCGCGTTGATTTTGAACTTGAACTTGTAACTCGGATAATTGATTGGTTAAGGCGGTTTCTGATTGTTTGAAATTCTCTAAAACCGTATTTTTTTGACCGTCTACATCCGCCCGTAACCCAGCAACATGATTAGCGTAATTTGTTCCCAGTTGATCTAAATTTTGTAAGATTAAATCCTGTTGATTACTAGCTCGATTTTGTAACTCGGCTAGTTGTTGAGAAAACTCAATTTCTAAGCGATGCAATTCTTGTCCAACCGCTTGAGTTTCCTGTTGAAAATTTTGTAATGCTCCTTGACGAACTTGGGATAATTCCGTTAACCATTCCCCAATTTGTTGACGATGGCTTCCTAATTCATCCTCAAAATCATCAGCTTCTGCATTCAGGTCTTGAGCAATTCGATCAGTTTCTTGAATTACCGCTTGCATTTGTTGATTGGCGGCGGCAATTTTTCCTTCTAAATCCCCTAATTCATTCAGATGATTTTTAACAATAACGGTTACTTCTCGGACAACAGAACGCCGTAATAACCATAATCCCATTAGGGTTGCTGCTAATAAAATCCCTAACAATCCTAACAAGAGATTAAACAGGGTCATGGTCTGTTTAAAAGTCCGTTGAGCTTCGGCTTGGACTTGTTCCTGTAAAACCTGCTGTTGTCGCAGTTGTTCCAATTCCAGCCGCTCTTTAGGGGAGACTTTTTCTGTTGGAGTGGTGGGTTTGGTTTCGGGAGACCTGGGCGACGGAGACTGAGCCAGGCTAACTCCGCTTGAAAGTAAGACTAACGTTAGAATAGCGCTGCTACGCGATATCCACACCCACAAATTTAGGTGTTTACTAGAGATCACACCCGCATTAACCCGTTGATAATTTTGCATGAATAGCTTTGTCTGCTTAACCAAGTCCGAGTTCTCCAACCCATTCCCTCTAGTTTACTCTACATTCCAGATTTGACAAAAAAACGAGACGCAAACCCCTTGGGGATAAGTCGGTAGGGATTTCAGATTTCAGTCCCAGTGGAGCGATTGTTTGGCTTCAGCCATAGTGATATAATTTAATCAAATAAATCAAGAGGTTATAAGCTAATGTCTACTTCTACTCATTCTCAACCGAATGGAGATCTCAATACTGACCCTTATACCAATCCCCATCCTGAACCTGTAATAGATCCGAATCTTGATCCCTATACAACTCCTGAATCTGATTCCGATGTTAGTGCAGACCCTAATTTAGAACCCTATACTAATCTTCATCCTGAACCTGTAATAGATCCGAATCTTGATCCCTATACAAATCCTGAATCTGAATAGGAATTTTTTGTTGTGATCCAGTTGATCTGATTCAGACTGCGCTCAATCAACTGAACCTAGATTTTTTTATAGGTATGATTCTAACTCAAATTTTCAAGACTTTCAACAGCTTCTAAAACTTTTAAATAGTAAGCAATATTTCCTGTTTTTTTAAATAAACTAGCTACTTTCTGCAAATCAGCAATAGCTTCTTGGATATTTCCTAGATCTCGATGGGTTAATACTCGATTATAGTAGGCTTCAGCATTGTTTTCGTCATAATTTATTGCTTGATTATAACTAGATAAGGCTAACAAATTCTTCCCTGATTTTCTTAAAATATTGCCTCGGTTATAATAAGCTGTAGAATTCTTAGGGTCGATTTCAATGGCTTTATCACAATCTTGAATTGCTTTTTCAAGATTCCCTAACTTCAAATAACAAACTCCTCGACTAATATAAGTTGCCGAACTATTTGGTTTAATCATTAAAACCAGACTAAAATTTTCAATAGCTCCTTTATACTCTCCCTTTTGTGCTTTTTTCAAACCTTGATCATGAATCTCTTTGATATTATTTTTATCTAATGTTTGCATTTTTTTCTTTAAAATCAGATATTCTTCGGGAGTTAATGTTTCAATAATTTGTAAGAGCGCATCAATGAGTTTATTGTTCATAATATTGAGAATATAAAAATGAGTTGAATCCCAAAAAATACCTAGATCATTTGTAGGGGCAAGGCGTGCCTCAACCCTACAGTTTTTGTGATCTCAGGAAATTGATAAAAGCGATTCAAATTTTAGCGGGTTAGCCCTTTTATTAAAACTTAAACCGCTATTTTTTGATGAAGTTTTTCAGAAGCTGCAATTACTTCTTGTCTTGACCAACGATCTGCTTCTATAATATCTTCTAAAGTTGGATCTTGACGATTATCAATGCGATGGCGATCGCAAGTTAATTCAATCACACGAGGAATATCTAAAAACTCAATTTTTTCTTCTAAAAATAAAGCAACTGCCTGTTCATTTGCCGCATTTAAAACCGCAGGCATCGAACCCCCAGCCCGTCCTGCTGCATAGGCTAAAGACATACAAGGATATTTTTGATCATCCGGTGCTTTAAAGGTTAAATTCCCGGCTTTAACCAGATCCAAACGTTCCCAATTCGTATAAATTCTTTCCGGCCAAGACATGGCATATAAAATCGGCAAACGCATATCCGGCCAACCCAATTGGGCTAAAACCGAGGTATCTTGTAACTCAATTAAGGAGTGAATAATACTCTGGGGATGAATCACAATTTCTATATCATCATAATCTAATCCAAACAAGAAATGCGCTTCAATTACTTCTAAACCTTTATTCATCATCGTGGCTGAATCAACGGTAATTTTTTTGCCCATTGACCAGTTAGGATGGGTAATCGCATCGGCGACGGTGACTTCTTTTAATTTTTCGACGGGCCAATCTCTAAAAGCACCCCCAGAAGCTGTTAATATAATTCGTCTTAATCCCGCTTGGGGAACTCCTTGTAAACATTGAAAAATGGCTGAATGTTCCGAGTCCGCAGGTAATAATTTTACCCCATGTTTTTTGATTAAAGGATTGACAACTGGCCCCCCGGCAATTAAAGTTTCTTTATTAGCCAGGGCGATATCTTTTCCGGCTTCAATCGCGGCAATGGTGGGCAATAAACCCGCACAACCGACGATTCCCGTCACGACGGCTTCCGAGTCCCCATAACGGGCAACTTCAATTATTCCTTCATCCCCTGCCACTAAAATGGGTTGGGGGTTAATATCAGTAATCAGGGCTTTTAATTCGGGTAACTGGTCAGGATTGGAAATGGCGACGATACTGGGGCGAAAGGCTCTAATTTGTTGGGCTAATAGGGTAATATTCCGTCCGGCAGCAAGTCCCACAATCCGAAACTGTTCGGGATATTCGGCTACAATCTCTAAGGTTTGAGTCCCGATGGAACCTGTGGAACCCAGAAGTGTAATTGCTTTCATCTTTTCTTAACAAGTATTTGATATAACCATAGTACGATGGTTGTTCCCCATTGCCCAATTCCACCCGGAATCGAGTTGGGGATATCATCTAAGGATTAAAAAATTGAGGTGTAATCAAAGATTCTATTGTTCAGAAGATTCACTCTCAGGTAGACTGAATTTCGTTGTGATTAATCAATAAAATGCAAACCCACCCAGACCATCCTGAACCTTCAACGGCGATAGAGACTAACGGCCTATTTTCCCTTTCTATCTGGAAAGTTATGGGAATTGGCACAATTATTTTATTTTTATATAGCAGTTTACGTCACTTTTTATTTCAGTCTACTGCCTATGATCTAGGAATTTATGATCAAATAATATACTTAATTAGTATAGGAAGTCAACCTATTTCTTCTTTTTTAGGGTTTCATTTTTTTGGCGATCATGGCGCGATCGCAATTTATCCTTTAGCGTTATTATACAAAATTTATCCCAGTGTTTATTGGTTATTTTTAGTTCAAGCCATTTGTTTGGGAGTTGGGACAGGATTAACCTGGAAATTAGCTCAATTAGCTGGATTAAATCAACGATTAAGTTTAGCAGTTGCGATCGCCTATTTGCTCTATCCTGAAATTTTTAATATTAATTTATTTGATTTTCACCCGGATGTTTTAGCTGTGCCCGCAATTTTTGGAGCAATTTTAGCTGCAAAACAGAAAAAAATCATCTGGTTTATTCTAGCTGTGATTTGGATATTAGCCTGTAAAGCTGTTTTTGCCTTAACGGTAATTGCTATAGGATTTTGGTTGATCTTTTTTGAACAACGGCGTTTCTATGGGATGATTGCCATGGCTTTAGGCATCGCTTGGTTTTTAATTGTTACTCAGATTATGATTCCTTTTTATAGTGGTCAAGAAGCCGCTGGGGTGTCTCGATATGCCTATTTAGGAAGTTCGGTTTTAGAGGTAATTTTTAATACTTTTACTAAACCGCAGTTAATTTTAGGAAGATTATTTTCTCTGGATACCTTTATTTATTTATTAGAATTTAGTGTAGCCGTGATTTGGTGGTTAAATCCTAAAAAGTTTATTTTATTAGTTCCCGCTACTCCAACTTTATTACTCAATATTTTATCCGTTGACCCCATGCAACGGAGTTTAATCTATCAATATTCTCTCCCCGCTTTACCGTTTTTATTATTAGTCATGATTCAAACTTTAGCGGAAGAAAAACCAGGACTCGCCAATGGGTTATGGAGTTTATGGAATCAATTTCAGACCCCCCCTAACCCGGGGGCTTCTTCTCATCTATTCACAATTCCCCATCAAAAACTACCGAAATGGATTATTCTTTGGTCAGCTTTAGTGTTTTTATTATGGGCAGATCATACCCAGGTTTTAGGTTATTTTACTCGGATTAGTAATTGGCCAGCAGTCGGAAATGCTGTCAGCCAAGTTGAAACATCAGGAGGAGTATTAACTGATAACCGACTCGCCCCCCATTTAACCCATCGTCAAACTATTAAATTGCTCAATCAAGTGTCACCAGATTTTGATTTAAAAGAATTTGATTATGTGATTTTAAATTTGCGCCATCCTTGGCCAGATACCAAAGATTTAGGCGAAAAATATGCCACTCAATTAAAAGCAAAACCTAACTTTAAATTAACCTATGAACAGGATGATGTGTTAGTGTTTAAACGGAATTAACAGGGAATTTCAATGATAAATTCTGTCCCCTGGTCTTTTTTGCTAGTAAATTCTAGTTTTCCACCGTGGGCTTTAACAATGACTTGATAACAAATAGCCAGCCCCATGCCTGTCCCTTGACCGACGGGTTTTGTCGTAAAAAATGGATCGAAAACTCGGGATTGAATTTCATCGGGAATTCCTAATCCATTGTCCTGAATTTTAATTCGGATGCAATCTGGACTGTGATCTTCTGTAGTTAGGGTCACTTGTCCACCTTCGGCAGAATATTTAACCGCATCAATCGCATTATTTAAAATTTGGAAAAACACTTGATTAATTTGGCTGGGAAAACAATTAACTTTAGGAATTTGTTGATAATTTTTATTGATTTTAATTTGATCCATTCGATGGTCTAATAATCTTAAACTACTTTCTAAACCTTCGGTTAAATCAACGGATTTCCACTCAGATTCGTTTAAATGGGAGAAATCTTTTAAGCTGTCCACAATCGAACGAATTCGCACACTTCCCTGTTCCATGGAATCAATTAACTGGGGAAAGTCCTCTTGAATAAAATCGAGTTCTATTTCCTCACCGATTTGATTTAAAAAATCTCCGACTTCTGGACTAAACTCTCGACATTTATTCACAATTTCGAGCAAGTTTTGAACGTAGTTTCTGGCGTGGGAAATGTTAGCATAGATAAAGTTATTGGGGTTATTAATTTCATGGGCAATTCCAGCCACCATTTGACCCAAACTTGATAGTTTTTCACTTTGAATTAATTGAATTTGGGTGGTTTTTAATTCTTCTAAGGTGGTTTGTAACTGTTGGGTTTGGAGTTGATATTGGCAAGCGGTTTCTTGAACTTGGGTATAAAGTTGGGCTTGTTTGATGGCGATCGCCAATTGATCAGCCAGTTGTTTTAAGCCATCAATTTCCCAATTTTTCCAAGTCCGAGGATTACTACATTCATGGGCAATGAGTAATCCCCAAAGTTGACCCTCCATCTCCGGTTGTTGATCTTCTAATTCGGCACCCATGAGAATTGGGACAACTAAATTAGCTCGGACTTGTAACATATCTAAAAAATTCAGATGACAGGGATCTAAATCGGATTTATGGATATCATTGACGGCCCGGACTCGTCCATTTTTGTAGAGTTGTCCATGTTGTTCAGGAAAGCAATTATCGGTAATTTTATCCCCAAAAATTGAAGGCCAAGGGACGCGATAATTCTCAACTTTAATTTCTCCTTCCCAGCCCTTAATAAATTGATAAATGACTACTCGATCTGTATTGAGAACTTGCCGCACTCCTTGGACGGCGGTATTTAAAATCGCATTCAGATCTAAACTACTTCTAATTTGGTTAATCACTAATCTTAATAATGCTTCTTGTTCCCCTTTAGCACGGGTTTCTTGATAGAGTTGGGCGTGATGAATGGCGACCGCTAAGGGGGAAGCAATACCGTCTAAAAGTTGAATTTCCCAATCTTCCCATTCCCGTTCCTGGTTGCATTGATGCAGCCCAATAATCCCTTTGACTTCCCCTTGATAGCGCAGCGCCACCGCTAACATGGATTGGATTTCTAATTGATCAATTAAGGCTTTAGTCGTCTCATCAAAACCAGGAATTTCTTTAAATTTTGTTATGGCTAAAGGTTGAGATTGAGACAATAAAGCTTGTAAATGGGGGTTGTCATCGACATTGAGCTTAATCCCCAATTGACTTAAATATTCACCTTGATTATATTCGTTTTTAGTCGTAAATTCATTATCAGAATGGGATTCTTTAACTAAAATACTAACTCGATTACAGTTAATAATTCGCCCTAAATGTTGACAAGCAGAACCCAAAACTTGATCTAAATCTAAGGTACTAATAATCTCTTTGTTAATCTGGTTAACCAGATTATAAAACTGCATCTGATGTTCCTCTGTATTTCCTGGAGATGTGAGAACTGATGATAATTTTTCAGAATGACTAAAAATAGAATTTTCAGGCAATGAACAGGATGGAGAATGTAAATCAAGCATAGACATCATAATGTCCCCAATAATAATTGAATAAAATCCGATAACTTTCTAGTCAGTGCGGCACTTTAAAAATTAGATGTTTCCTAGCTTGAGATGAAAAAAATCCGGGGTTAAGGGGGGTGAGATCAGGATCTTTGTGACAATGGAGTTTGCAGATGCACGGTCAACCCTTAAACGTTCTGTAAAGATATTTTACAATATTGTTACATGAATTGAAGGTATTCCTAAAGATAGATGTGTAAATACCCTGAATTTCACTCATTCGCGAGTCGTCCCTGGTTAGGGTTGATGCTGGGAAATTCTCGACGCCATTGGGCCAAGTTATTAGGTCAAACCCTATTAGAGACTTGGGACGAGGACAATGCCGAGCCGCCCCAGGCTCCCCAACAGGATTTGCCCTTAATTGTGGCTTCGGTAGTCGGTGAACCCAGGCAATACGGGGCCGGATTCTCCCAGGTACAGGTTTTGACCTTAGCCGATATTCCCCTCAAAGGAATTTATTCCACCCTGGGGATTGATCGGGCCCTAGGGGTCTTAGGAGGGGGAACCCACTATGGATGGCCCATTTTAGTGATTGATGCGGGAACGGCCCTCACCTTCACCGCCGCCGATGCCCATCAACAGTTAGTCGGAGGTGCTATCCTGCCCGGTTTAGGGCTACAACGGTCTTCCCTGACGCTGAAAACCGCCGCATTGCCCAGGATTGAGTTCCCTCCCCATCTACCGCCACGCTGGGCCACCGACACCCCAGAGGCAATTCAGAGTGGAATTATTTATACCCTGGTGGCGGGAATGCGGGATTTTATCGAAGCCTGGCAAAAACAATATCCCCAGGGGGCGATGGTGATTACCGGAGGCGATCGCAATTTGTTACTTTCCTACTTTACCAAGCAGTTTCCGGATAAGAGTATCCATCCTGTGGCCGATCGTGATCTAATATTTCGGGGGATGGCGGCTCTGAAAAATGAACCTGATGGGTGATAAATTCCCGAATATATTGGGCGATAACTTCTGGCATTTGTAGAGGTAAATTCGGTTTTCCGCCCTCAATTTTATGATATTGAGCTATCGGTGCGATCTCCGAAAATATTTGACTCTGCTTTAAGGCAGTGGCCGTATCTTCATCTCCTTGTAAAACCAACGTGGGTAATTTCAACGACTCCAGAGGTTTATTCAATATTTCCTCTTGAATTTCTGCCCAGCGACGACGGTATAATAGTTGACTGGCAACGGGCCATTCTAATAGGATTTGGCGATCGCTAAACCAAGCCCTAATTTTTTTTCCCTGTCCGAACAGAAACGCTAAGGGATAAATCAGTTTTAAAAACCCCGCCAAGGGGGAAAAGTTAGAGGCTAATTGCCGCTTCCATCCCCATTCCTTTTTATAATTGGGAAAAGTTATTCCCTCGGGGGCAATTACCACTAAACCTTTAACCACTTCGGGATATTTCAAGGCGTAACTGGTTGCTATCCAAGCTCCCAACCCATTACCGACTAAACATAATTCTTTAATTTTGAGGGTTTGAATATATTCGGCTAAACACTCAACTTCTAAATTAATTGAAGGGTGAATTTTTGTAAATGATCGGGACTCTCCAGATCCCAAGGTATCCGGTGCAAAACAATGGTGATCCAGACTTAAATGCTGCATCAATGGAACCCACTGACTGCTATCAGTCCAAGACCCATGCAGAAAAATAATTGCCGGGCCGTCACCGACCTCCCGCCAGAAAATCTGCCCCTGGGACACTTGAATCCGAAAATGATGAAATAATTGATACATCCTAAATTTTTAATATTGTGGACAAAACCCTAAGCTAAGGTCGTTAAACCCTCTAAATAGTCCTGAAGATGTCGTTCACAGTCATGGCTAAAATCGGAGGGGAGGGATGTAACCCGAAAGGCTTTCACCTCCGTAATTTCCTGGATGTCCTGCACTTGAAAGTTACCTTGAACATCTGCTTCGACGACCACACAAATAGAATGAACTCGCGGATCTCGATCAGGGGCAGAATAGACCCCCACCAAACGGCGAATTTTAACCAATTCTAACCCAGTTTCCTCCGCTAGTTCTCGTTTAATTGTGGTGGGGATATCTTCACCCCAGTCTACCATTCCCCCAGGTAAAGCCCATTTACCATTATCTCGACGGCGCACCAGCACAATTTTGCCATCGGGTAAAATCGGAATAATACTGGTTCCGGGGATAGGATGACGAAAAATAATCCCTAATACGGTTTGTCCAAACTTCCAAACATATTTGGCAAAGGATACCACCAAAGTGTTTTTTCTCCTCTAATTAAAAAAATAGACAGGTTTTGAGTTATTTCTACTCATTAGCCTATCTTGATGATCAGTAAAGAATCAGGAAAATCCTAGGTTTTCCCCAGGGTTTGTAGAATTTCTAGGCTATGGGTTTCCGGTTTAACTTTACGATAAATTGTTTCTATCCGACCCTCGCTATCAATCACAAAAGTATGGCGAAACACCCCGATAAATTCTTTCCCCATAAATTTTTTCAGTCCGTAACTCCCATATTGGGTTGCGACTTTTCCCCCTTCATCAACTAATAGGGGAAAGGGTAACTGATATTTATTAATAAATTTGCGATGGGCCGCCGAATTATCCGTACTAATTCCCAGGACAATAGTATTTTTTTCTTGGTATTCTCCGTAATTATCCCGAAACCCACAGGCTTCTTTTGTACATCCCGGGGTATTATCCCGGGGGTAAAAATATAAAACTACCCTTTTCCCGCGAAAATCACTCAGACGGATAGGGTTTTCATCGCTATCAGGTAGAACAAAGTCCGGTGCTAAATCACCGGGGTTCAGGGTGATATCCATGTTTAAATGATTTTAATATGGGGTGATCGGGGTACAAAAACCTTTAAATAATGATAAAGCCCTAAAGGGCTTACTACGAGAGTGAAGCTCTTTAAGGCTTTGAAGTGGGCGGGAAGAGACTTGAACTCTTATGACCGAAGCCGCCGCATTTTGAGTGCGGTGCGTCTACCAATTCCGCCACCCGCCCTTTTGGTTGGCTTCACCATCATACACCATAAACTTTCGTTTTAGCAAGTCCTGATAATTTGAACTACTCGACCAACGATCAATTTCTCTGGCCCGTAGCACCGGGAGAGGGTGGCTTAATTGGGCTGTTTGGGCTTGTTTAAGCAGTTCTCCGAGTTCGGTACTACTAATTTGATCATAGGTTCTAGCTTGGGCGACAAAGGCATCTAAGTTGAGTTGGGGGGCTAAACTGGGAGAGCCTCCCGACAATTTCATTAATACCGACATCACTATTCTGGGATCTTGGGTGGCGAGTAAGGCCGCGCGATCGCAAGTAAATTCGGCACAGCGTACCCATTCCATTAACTGAGTTTGTAAACCCTGGGCCAACATTGTTCCCCAGGGGGATAATTGATTAGCCGCTAATACCACTAAATTCGCCAAAGTTAAATAAACCCCATGTTCACACTTTAAATGTCCCAACTCATGGGCAATCACCGCTTGAATTTCATCTGGAGTTAATAATTCAATTAAGGAGGTATGAATCACAATAAAAGGCTGTTTTCCCCGCATGGCAAAGGTATAGGCATTGGGAACAGGATTTTGGCGAATATACAGTTGCGGAGGCTCTAAATCTAAGATTTTGCAAGCGTCTAATAATAATTGATGCAAATGAGGTAACTGTTTTTCACTCACCAAAATACTAGAGGCGATATTTTCTAAATAAAAAAACTGTTCTCCCACACCTCCTAACAATTGTCGCACTAACAAATCTAAACCCGGAAATTGTTTTAAGGTATTCGTGGCTTGTAAATCCAACGGATGGCGGAAATGATCAGCCCGTAGCCCAATTAAAGGAATAGTTGAGAATGTCATAAGGATTAAGGGGTAATAAATAGGTAATGGGTAATGGGTAATGGGTAATGGGTAATGGGTAATGGGTAAGTACCGAAACAAAAATCATGAAGGTAAAAACATGATAACATTAAATATTTGCTACAGATTTAATCAGGATTTGGTGGTTAATAACTATTGCCAATTCGTAATTCGTAATTCGTAATTCGTAATTCGTAATTCGTAATTCCCAATTCGTAATTCCCAATTCCCTGCTAACGTCTTTTCCACCACACAAACACCGCCATTCCAAACCCGAATAAGGGTAAAACCAATAACGCCAACCAACTCAAAGTTTGTCCTAAAGTTGGGGTCATAGCAATTCGGCGACTGGTGGCTAATTTCGGACGAATAGATAAAGTTTCTTGGTCGGACTGACTCAACCAACTCACGGAATTAAGAAACACATCGGCATTCAGTTGCTGACCAAACCATCCATTGGTGGCAAATTGGGAATTTCCAAACACGACTAACCGGCTTTCGGGTTTCTCTGGAGATGGCTGGGAGGATGGTTGAGTTTCCGACTTTTCAGCCTGTTTCTGGGGACGACTCAAGGCAACACCTAGGGAGAGGGGGCCAGGTCGGTCTACTTCCGGGTTGAGCTTGAGTTCAGGACTTTTGAGATCACTTTCCGCCCAGGTTTGATCATTTGTCCAGATTAAGGGACTCTCCGTAATCCCATCAATAGTGCGGGTTTCCACCGGACTGGCGTAGGGATAAATCGAAATTCCATTACCAAAATCTTGAGTAATCGGATGTTTACCATATTCTCGCACAATTGGAACTGTCGGCCCCAACCCCACTAAACGGCCACCCCCCGACCCATCAATAGCCAGGCGCGGATCAACCTTAACTCCCCATTTTTCTAGGAGTCCATCTAAACCATGATTCGTTTGCGGGTCTAATAATAATAAAACACTACCTCCTTGCTCTAAATAGGTTTCTAGGGCTTTAACTTCTCCTTCAAATAATTTACGTTGAGGACTCGCCAAAATAATCACATCCGCATCCGAGGGAACAGCCGTTTGTTCGGCTAAATTTAACGGTTCGGCGATAAAATTCTTTTCAGTTAAACTTTTTATAGCCTCGGATAATCCTCCCTGTCCTTCGGTTAAGGGTCGTTCTCCATGACCTTGGATCAAGTAAACTTTGGAAGTACGGTTACTGAATAATTGTTCAATATTATTGGTCAGTTTTAATTCAGTTAAAGGTTCTAAGGCTTCTTTTCTAACCCGTTGTCGTTTTTCTCCTGACTCTAAATAGATTTCGCCAAACTCTTTCACCCCAAATTGTTGCGCTAGTCCGGGTTGAGCTTGGGGGTCGATAAATTCATACTGAAAATTTTTACCGCCCAGGCGTTGATAGTTGGTTAATAGTTCTTGAATTTGGGGATTTTTTCCTCGATCAAAAACCCAAACTTTTACAGGTTGTTCAACGGTTTTAACTAGATTTTGGGTTTGGGGAGACAGGGTAAATTGTTGATTTTCGGTTAAATCAAGGCGGAAGTTATTTCTAATGGCGACAAAATTAATTAATCCTAAAATTAGGAATACAGAAACCGTCGAAGCTAAAGCATTAGTTCCAGCTTGGGTAGATCGGCGACTCCAATAAGGAGTTTGAGACTGATCCTGGGGTTTAAAATAGGCTTGGAATAAAAACCATAATCCTAAAATGACAACTCCGGTAATGATTAAGATTAAAGGAATCGGTTCCCAATTACCAATCACGACCCCCGCAGATAATCCCATGACGATCAAACTAGGGCCAAGCCAGAATAGAAATTGTATAAATTGACGATTGATTTTAAATTGGGTTTTGATCATATTATTAAGAACGTTGAAAACGTAAAGCATCAATGGACTGTGCTGTTAGAAATACTCCTAAAATAATATAACTGGCTAACAGGACTATACTACTACTATCCACAATTCCTCGGATAAAGTTAGTGTAACTAGAAATTAGAGATAATTGTTTTAACCCCTCTCCTAATACTCCCCCCAGACTTCCACCAATTAAGTCAATTACCCAGAGAAATAAAACCAGCGCAAAGGTAAATACCGCCGCCAAAATTGTACTATCGGTCAGGGAAGAAATAAACATCCCCAGGGATAAAATTCCCGCCGCTAATAAAATTAACCCCAAATGAGCCAATAAAAATAACCCGGGAGAAACCGGTGGTTGAGATGCGTTGAAGGCTAAGGCTTGCAATCCCATTAAGGGTAAAATCATCGTTATATAAAACGTCAGCACCCCTAACAATTTTCCCGTAGCGATCGCCCAATTTGTGATCGGAGAAGTGGCTAATAATTCCAAAGTTCCCAGTTTCCGTTCTTCTGCATATAAACCCATGGACAACATCGGTAACACAAATAACGATAAGGTTCCAATCAAACGCAAATACACTTGTAAAAATTCATAGGGTAAATCAATCGGTGGCTCAGTAATTCCCATGTAATCTCGCTGTGCAACCTGTTGAATTAACCCCTCTGGCCCTAATAAAATTTCTATAAAAAAGTATCCGGTAATTAGCCAAAAAACTCCAGCAATGGCATAGGCTAAGGGAGAGGCAAAATATCCCTGTAATTCCTTGCGATAAATTGCCATAATATTGTTCAAAATTATTAACATAATTATTCTTCCTCCCGATCTAATGTGGAATTTTGAGGTTGAGAATCAGGATTTTCTATATTTTTAGATTCCTCATTCCCCAATTGCGAACTAATATTTTCCTCCGTTTCTATATCCTCTAGGGTCTGGGAATCTTTTGTTGTGACCACCTCTATTTTTTCGGGCTGAGTTTGGGTAGTTAACTCTAAAAATACATCTTCCAAACTCGCACGAGTCCGCCGCAGTTCATAGACTTTCAAATCCGATGCCAATAACATCGCTAAAATTTCCGGTGCTGGTTCTTGATCTAGTTCACAACCCAACCGCCATATCCCTCGGTTTAAATCCCCTAAATTACCCACTTTTTCAATAACTTTTACCCCCGATATCTGTTTCAACTCGGCTAATTTTTCCGCCTCTATTTCTCCGTCGAGTTCTACTTCATATCCCGAACCTCCCGTCAACTGTTCCATCAGGGTTTCCGGTGTCCCCGTTGCCACAATTTCACCTCGATTAATAATCGCCACTTGGCTACAGGTCATACTCACTTCCGGTAAAATATGAGTTGACAAAATAATCGTATGATTCCCGGCTAAACTCTTAATTAAATTTCGGACTTCAATAATTTGTCGCGGGTCTAACCCAACCGTGGGTTCATCTAATACAATTACAGGCGGATCATGGACAATAGCTTGGGCAATTCCGACCCGTTGACGGTAGCCTTTGGATAATTTTTTAATTAGGGATTTTCGCCTTTCCCATAATCCGCATTTTCTCATCGCCGTTTCTACATTGGTTTTGCGATCGCCCGCCGAAACTTGTTTAATCTGGGCGACAAAATACAAATAACTTTCCACGGTCATATCGGGATATAACGGCGGATTTTCCGGCAAATAACCAATCCGTTGTCGCACATCCATGGATTTTTCATGCACATCAAACCCGGCAATTCTCGCAGTTCCACTGGTTGCCGGAAGATAGGCCGATAAAATTCGCAGGGTGGTGGTTTTTCCCGCCCCATTCGGCCCTAAAAATCCTAAGATTGCCCCAGGTTCCACCGCAAAGGAAACATCCCGCAGCGCTACAGTAGAACCGTAGGTTTTACACAACTTTTCAACTTCAATCATGCTGACCGCTAGAGCAACGTCTCTTACTTTAGCTTGAAACGGACATTCAATTATCTACTATTATTTTTAACTCTATTATCTCCCATCCCCAAGGCAAAACAAATAAGTAAAAATAATAAATCTGTACAGATGATTTTAAAATTTCAAACACTCAGAATTGTAAACAACTGTAAACTGCCAAATTATTGAGAATAATTCTCATATTTCTGACGATAAATCAGGGGGTTGACAGGTTGAGCCCGAAGATGTAAAATTTTTGTCAAGATACCATAGTGGTGTTTTTGTGTAAAAAATATAAAATAGTAGCTACAAGTCCCAACTTATTGTTGATTTAGGCAATTTTATGCTGAGTTTAGGCAGCATTTCTGCAAAAAAATTCCGGGCTTGATCCCCCTCGTGAAATATTTTTGATTGTTACGAAGTGTAAATATTTGTAATTTTTATTGACAAAATTAAAAAATTGTGTATCTTGATATCAAGGATTAAGTATTCTTTTTCCTGCGTGCTAGAATAGCAAAATAATTAAAAGTCATAAACCCAATTAATGGAGCATCTGGATCTCAGAATTCTCCCAAATTTTTGAAACCCTCGGTGAAGTCAAAATCAAATTACACCCCGAATAAAAATGCGATTAATTATTACTCACACAACCCTGTTAAAATTGCATCCTGTTGATTCCTCAACCTTAACAGAGGCTCAAAAAATCAATTTTCCGCTCGGGAGTCGCTTAATCCTAAGCAGCTACGAGGATCATAACCCCGATCATTACAAACTTACATTAGTTGCATCTTTAGGAAGTGGCAAAGATAAAAGTATGGTTTGGTATGTCTACAAACCCCATGCTTTTATTCTACCTTCTGACCGAGAGTTTGCCACCGTGAACTTATCCACGGACACCCATCTTAATGTACGTTCATCTCCTAATGTTGTTTCTGATAATATAATTTATAAAATCCCTAATCATGTCGATGTAGAATTAATTGAATGTTGCTTTAATCAGCAATTATGGTGGTTAGGAAAACCTTTAGGTGATGATAAAAAAGCCTATGGTTGGATATCAGGAAAATATTTAAACCTTTATACTCCAGAAGGGTGTTCGCTGTAGTGGTTTTCCTAATTAATCCAATTTTTAATCTAGGGTTAAAAAGCGGTCAGTTTTTAAATTAGGCGATCGCTTTTTAAACCTTGATCAAATATTGAGTTATCCCGCCCGAAACCAACCATTGAGAGTGAAGCGTCCATCCTCAAACCGTTGGGACGGACAACTGACAGGCATCACCTCATGTTTGCAACGACTATCAAAAAAAACAATACTATTATTATGGGGTTCAATATCCATAAATTCCCGTTCATTTAAGGCATAACCATTTTGCCATTCCGTGGCATACAATCTTAAATTTCCCCCGGAAAAGTTTTTAGGTTCTCTATAAAAATAATAGACATAAGTAATAATACGAGTATTAGTTTCGGGACTCCCTGAATCATTATGAATTTTATAAAAACACCCGTCATTATGGGCGGTTAATTGCATTTCCACCTGAGAAACGGTAAAGGGTGAAAGGTTTAACTGAGTCAGCACAGAAGGAATTGTAGCAATGAGTTTTTTACGCAGTAATTCATAGAAATCGGGAAACAAAGTCGCATAGAGAATAGAGGATTTTCGATAATTACTGGCTTGAGTAGTTGTTTTAGACCCCACAAATTTATCCGGTTGTTTGAAAGCAATTTTTAAGGCTTCTTTGTGTTCTTGAGGTTTTAAAAAATTTTCAATCTGCACATAATTAGCAGGTAAAATTTCCAGATTGTTCTCCGCTAGAATTGGAGCGGAAGGGGGGAGAAGTTCAACGGGGGTTGTAGCGGGTTGGGAAATAGGAGAAGCGTTAAAATTTGTGGATGAAGTGAGTAGGGATGGAGATTGTAGAAGTTCCAGGGGACTAACGGAAGAACATCCCGACAGTTCTAATATTTTTAAGGCAATATTCGCTCGTTCAGTCGAAGAAACTGCTGGATCTTGAAGTAGGGTTTCTAGGGTGGTAATTGATTGATTAATTAAATGTTTGAGTCTTTCTATCGGAATTAGATCAGCAGTTGTAGGACGGATAGTATTCATACGGAGTTCGAGCAAAAACCATTAGAAAGCTATTTTCTCTATAGTGGCATAAATTTTAGGATTGGGGTAGAGAAATGCAACAGAGCCACCGAGAGCCACAAGAGAGACGCGCCATGGCACGTCTCTACAATCGGTTAGATTTCGTCCCAACCACTGACACCAGAAGACATCACATAACTGGTGACGCTGGCTTCAAAGAAATTGGCTTTAGTATGGGCTTCTTTTTTAGTATCCGAGAAGCGTTCTAAATGGGTATAGGGACTTTTACTGTACTTTTTATCGGTATAAAGAGGCTCTAAACCGATAGACCGTAACCGAATATTGGCTAGATATTTGGTGTATTGTTCGGTACTATATTCCGTGATTCCCAAGATATTATTTCCGACAATATGATTCGTCCATTTACATTCATGTTCAACGGCGGTATTGTTAGAGTCGATTAAGAAGTTACCCTCCTAACCTCTCCTTCAGAACCGTGCATGAGACTTTCACCTCACACGGCTCCTTGATAATTCCATCCTTGTTATGGATACGATTTAAAACGGTTTATTGTCGTAATTCTTGATTAAAGAACCATCATTAGCCGTTTTTGTGTCGTGACAATGTTTATGCAAAAGTTGCAGGTTATCATAGGTGTCTTTACCACCTAATGATTTGGGTTTTATATGGTCAACTTCTACACTGTCTGTACTTGTAAAATACAAATCACAGTTAAGACAAATACCCTTTTGTTTCTTGATTAATTTTGAAACCCTGTTTGGGGTTTCTGGATATTCGCCCCGTCGTTTACTCCAATAAATCCAGTTTCCATCAAACGGACTAGCTTTACCCTTAACCTTTGTATGCCTGGCGATTGGTGTACTGCTATGGGTGGTTAATTTTAATCCGTCTTCTGTACTGAAACACCAATTTTTGTTTCCTACTGTTCTCCAGTATTTGTCTTTATTGATGTTCCCTTTTCCCCTTGTTTTTGCCCAGGCTCTTAACTTGTCATAAGTTAGTGCATCCACCTTATTAAAGGTTTCTTTACTGACCACCGTTGAGTAATAATTTGACCACCCTCTAATAATTGGATTCAGCTTACTAATTAAAGCAGCTTGTGGGGCGTTCTTATGAGTTTTTATTACTTCAGCTATTTTGACAAGATGAGTCTTAATTTTGGCTTTTGAGGGTGTGATTAGTGTTGTAAAACCTAGTGGTATTCCATTGCTACTGATTGCACTTCGGTAGTTTCCTACTTTATGTTGTTGTATATGGAACCCCAAGAACTCAAACCCAACACTTCCCTCAATTTCGTTAAGAGTGTGGGTTAGCCTTGTTTTACTGGGTTTTAATTCCAGTCCCATGTCACCTAACCAATCATCAATTATTTCTTGACATTTTTTGACAACACTTAAATCCTCATGGATTATTACAAAGTCATCAGCGTAACGGATTAGACTAAGGGATTTACGATTGGTTCGTTTACCTCCTTTTAGAGTCTCTGCATATCGCTTAACTCTTTCTTCCATACCATGTAGGGCAATATTCGCAAGTAAGGGTGAAATAATCCCTCCTTGTGGTGTACCATCATTGGTAGGAAAAAGTTCTTTTCCGTCCATGTACCCTGCTTTTAGCCATGATTTTACTAATCGGCTTAAAGTAGGGTATGTGTGTATTTTGTCAATTAGTGATTTATGGTTTATGCGGTCAAAGCATTTGGCAATATCAGCATCTAGCACATATTTGGCTTTTTGTTTAATACTGATAAATATTGCATCAATCGCATCATGACAGGAACGTCCTGGTCTGAAGCCATAACTATTTGGCTCGAATTTAGCCTCCCATTCTGGTTCTAACGCTAGTTTGACTAACGCTTGCAATGCACGGTCGTTGATTGTGGGTAATCCTAATGGACGGGTTTCTGTTGAACCAGGTTTAGGTATTTCAACTCTGCGAGTTGGTTTAGCTTTATTAGTTAACTTTAGTCGTCCTACAAGGTTTATACGTTGCTTTGGGGTTAGAGATTTAACTCCATCCACTCCCGCCGTATTTTTACCTTGGTTATCTTGTGTTACCCGACGTACAGCGATACATTTTGCTGACCAAGACCTAATCAGGGTCTTTTGAAGTTTGCGAACTGCTTTCACATCGCCTCGTCCACTCGCTTGAAATATTCTCTTTTGCAACTTAAAAGTTACCTTTTCTAGCTTGCGCCAGTTAAGGTCTTTCCACTCCACCGTCTGTTTTTTATTCAGCGTTTTAGATATATTCATTGCTACTTGTTCTATTTCTTTGGAATTACCGAGTATCTGTCAGCATATCCCTTGCATTACCAAGGGCATTCGCTTTTGATACCATCCCTTCCCTAACTATCATTCGTTAGCTACTTACTGGTTATCGACCTTTTACCAGAGATGATTAGGGGTTACTTCGTTCCGATTACACATTTGTTTGAAGTCTTTAGCGTGATGCTATCCACCGGGTTTATTGGGCGGTGCTTATAAGTCGGATGTTCAACCGCTTATGCCCTATCCTTGCCTTTTGGCTTGGTGTTATCAGGTTTATTCCTGATTTAGCCATTACACCATTCTTACGTTTCGATGGTTCAGACACATCTTTGCTTACGCTACGCATGGACTTCTTGCTCGGTAGTTACTGGATTTGGCTTCTAGTAGTTCTACCTTTTAACCCCGCTTTAATCTGTTGGTTGCTACCCAAACAAACTAGGGGTTATGCTTTCACCTGGGCACTTGAGGGATGGGACTTACAGCCACAGCTGTTCACCCATAAATGTAATCAGTTGTCACTAACTGCCTTAGCAGCTAGGCTAACCTTCCCGTAAGCCTTTCGACTTACTTTGGGTTAAACGAATCGCACGAACATTTCATAAATCTGATCAACGGAGTGAGTAAACACTTCCATGGCTTCAGGAATTAATTTCTGGAATAACCGAACATGAGAAAGTTCATCCTTAATATTCAACAAGGGTCGTTAGTCCTTGCCCGTTCTGGAGAAGAACTGCTGAAAGTCACCTTTCAGAATAGACTATATCATCTTCCTAATAGGAAGCCCCCCGTTTCGTAGCACTTGCTACTACGCTTTTACCGCTAGTCGTTGCACCTTTAGAATCAATAACTTCCCAAGCATCAATCCATGTTTTTATAAATATATAATGACAGGGGAAAGTTAATTTTTCTACTTGGCTCAGGATTGTCTCAATTGAGAGTTTCCCTGAATTAGAGGGGTTTTCGATTCACGTTACCGTGAAAAGCCGCTATGAATTTAACGGTTAATCATTTTGAAAATATCAGCAGATCCCGGCATTAACATCCGTGAAGCTAAATTGTAGAAGTAGATAACGCTACTACCCATCCTTTCAGTAGGGGCTAGAACATACCATTATCTTTGTCTCAATTCAAAATAGGTAAAACAATTGAGTTAAAGATACTCACCCTCTGTTCGTTGAACCTTCTCCTTTTATGCGGAGCTTGGCTGCTGATTACCCATTGTAAAGATTAGATCCCTTGCGGCTTCCAATCAATCCTTTAACTTTTTTCTGCTCTCGCACAGCCGCGCTTATCATTTCTAATTTCGCTTTGGTATAAAGGCTTTAGGGAGTTCCAGCAATTTGATGAGTTGTCACTAACATCTCGCGGTGCTAGGGGGCCACTAATTTAACCCATTGTAGAAGTAAATCCCTTCTAACATATAGTCCGCTAATAGGGAAATAAAGTAATTTTCCAGGGTGGGATTGTTAGAGTCGATAGGAGCGTTACCACTCCTACCTCTCCTTCAGAACCGTGCTTGAGACTTTCACCTCACACGGCTCCTTGATAATTCCACCTTTGTTATAGGTACGATTCAAAACGGTTGATTGTCATAATTCTCAACTGTTTTAGTTAAAGAACCATCACTAGCCGTCTTTGTGTCGTGACAATGTTTGTGTAGAAGTTGAAGGTTATCGTAGGTATCTTTACCACCTAACGATTTAGGTATAATATGGTCAACTTCTACAATATCTGTACTTGTAAAATACAGACCACAGTGAGGACAAATACCTTTTTGTTTCTTAATAAGTGTTGCCACTCTTTTAGGAGTTTCTGGATATTCGCCTCGTCGTTTACTCCAGTAAATCCAGTCTCCATTAAACGGACTAGCTTCACCTTTAATCTTTGTATGCCTTACGATTGGCGTACTGCTATGGGTGAGTAATTCTAATCCATCTTCTGTACTGAAACACCAATTTCTGTCATCTACTGTTTTCCAGTATTTGTCTTTATTGATGTTCCCTTTTCCCCTCCTTCTTGCCCAAGCTCTTAACTTGTCGTAAGTTAGGCGGTCAACCTTTGAGAAGGTTTCTTTACTAACTGTTGTTGAATAATAGTTTGACCAACCTCTAATAATAGGGTTCAGCTTACTAATTAAGGCAGCTTGAGGTGCGGTTTTATGGGAGTCTATTACTTCAGCTATCTTGACAAGATGAGTCTTTATTTTGGCTTTTGAGGGTGTGATTAATGTACTAAAACCTAGTGGTATTCCATTCGGGTTGTTGGCACATCGGTAGTTACCTACTTTGTGTTGTTGTACATGGAATCCTAAGAACTCAAATCCAACATTCCCATCAATTTCATTGAGGGTGTGGGTTAGTTTTGTTTTACTTGGTTTTAATTCCAATCCCATGTCACTTAACCAGTCAGCGATTATCTCTTGACACTTTTTGACTACGTTTAAATCCTCATGGATTATTACGAAATCATCAGCGTAACGGATTAGACTAAGAGCCTGACGATTTCTCGCTTTTTTCCCTTTTAGAGTTTCGGCGTATTGCTTAACTCTTTCTTCCATACCATGTAGGGCAATATTCGCAAGTAAGGGTGAAATTACCCCTCCTTGTGGTGTACCATCATTGGTAGGAAAAAGTTCTTTTCCGTCCATGTACCCTGCCTTGAGCCATGTCTTGATTTGACGGCTTAATGTAGGGTATGTGTGTATTTTGGAGATTAATGCTTTGTGGTTTATGCGGTCGAAACATTTGGAGATATCAGCATCAAGTACATATTTGGACTTGTATCTAATATTCAAAAATATTGCTTCTCTTGCATCGTGGCATGAACGTCCTGGTCTAAAACCATAACTGTTTGGCTCAAATTTAGCCTCCCATTCTGGTTCTAACGCTAGTTTTACTAACGCTTGCAATGCGCGGTCGTTGATTGTGGGTATTCCTAATGGACGGGTTTCGGTTGTACCAGGTTTAGGTATTTCAACTCTGCGAGTTGGTTTAACTTTATTGGTTAACTTTAATCGTCCTACCAAGTTCATACGTTGCTTCGGGGTTAGGGATTTAATTCCGTCCACTCCTGCCGTATTTCGTCCTTGGTTATCTTGTGTTACCCTGCGAACCGCGATACATTTAGCACTCCAGGAATTAATCAGGGTCTTTTGAAGTTTACGAACTGCTTTAACATCGCCTCGTTCACTCGCTCGAAATATGCGCTTTTGCAACTTAAAAGTTACCTTTTCCAGTTTGCGCCAGTTAAGGTCTTTCCACTCCACCGTCAGATTGTTCTGCGTTTTAGATATATTCATTGCTACTTGTTCTATTTCTTTGGAATTACCGAGTATCTGTCTGCATATCTTTTGCCATTACAGCAAAGCATTCGCTTTTGATACCATCCCTTCCCTATATATCGTTCGTTAGCTACTTACTGGATTTCGACCTCTCCAGAGATATATAGGGGTTACTTCGTTCCGATTACACATTATTGAAGTCTTTAGCGTGATGTTATCCACCGGGTTTATTGGGCGGTGCTTATAAGTCGGAAGGAAAACCGCTTATGCCCTATCCTTGCCTTTTGGCTTGGTGTTTATCAAGTTTTTAACCTTGATTTAGCCATTACACCATTACAATTAACGATGATTCAGATACATCTTTGCTTGCGCTACGCATGGACTTCTTGCTCGATAGTTACCAGTTTTGGCTACCAGTAGTTCTACCTTTTAACCCCGCTTTAATCTGTTGGTTGCTACCCAATCAAACTAGGGGTTATGCTTTCACCTCAGCACTTGAGGGGTGGGACTTAATTCACCGAATTTCACCCACAAATGTAATCAGTTATCACCAGTCTTAATAACTGGGTTAACCGTCCCATAAGTCTTTTTCAACTTATTTTAGGTTAAACGAATCGCACATCCATATATTGTTGATAAATCCCGGCAATGAATTCACAGCGATCGCGCAAAACACTATCGGTTTTCCAAAACTCATAAACAAAGGTTCTCCGATCGGATGGAATAATCGTTTCAATCATGTATTGATAACTCTGATTGTGCATCGCCTCCTGAGAAGTTTGTTCCGCCATACAAAGACTAATTTCTGGGGCAGTTACACAACTTTTGAGGTGAGGAATATTGCAGGTTTGAACAGAATCTAAGAACGTTAAATAACTTAAAATTCCATCAAACGCCCAACGTTCATCGGGAGTTAAGTTAACATAATCCACGACATCCTGAGTAATATCTAACTTTTCAGGTCATTGGTGTTCAGTTAGATTCGCTAAGTCTAACCCGCTTGATTTAAGCTGCCATAAGTCACCTTATGGATCGGACTATCTCATCATCCTTTTAATATAAAAAGGAGTCCCCCGCTTCGACTGTCAATCGCTTACAGCCTACTCCCTTATAGGGTTAGTCTCTACACCTTCTACTATTTTTAATAGCAGCTTGGCACGGTATTGTCTGTCACCGAAAGAAATTTTTTTTATAGATAATAAAAATTTCTCTTTCACAGATCCAGAGTTTCACCGTTTTCAAGGGATTTAGTCTGAGCTACCTAATTAACCCAGAAATTCTCGCGCATTTGTTTATACAAACCCACCGCCCAGGAATAACGCACATCATTTAATTGCATTAAATTTGTGGTTTCCCCAAACCAAATAGAACGATGATTAATATCATCATTTCCATTCGGATTGAAAATCGGATTTATGGGCATAGTTAAGGGCTTTTTACGCCCATTTTTGTTCAGGGGTGAGGATGAAGCAAAGTCTAAAGTCATACTCGTAAAGTCAAGGAATTTAAGATAACTTTCCTCCACCAGTATGACATAGTTCTATAACGTTAGCCTGTTAGCCTTTAATTAGCGCAAGCAACGCAACCATCATCGGCTTCTTTGAAACTATCACGCTGTACCGTTCTGACATAATAAACCGCCTTACAGCCCTCTTGCCAAGCTAAGATTAAGGTATCAAAAATATCCTTAGCTTTGATAGCGCGATCGGGTTCATCAGGAAAATAAACGCCCTCATTCAAATTAAACATTAATTCCATGGAAATTCCGGTATCAATCCACTTTTGAACAGTGGCAACGGCTTTAACAACAATTTGTTGATTTAGGCTTTTATTTTCCGGGTAAAACCAAAAATGATCCTGAAGAAAAGGCGGAGCAATGGGAACCGTTCCTTTTGCCCATTTGTCATAGAAAAAACGACTATAACAGGGCAAAATACTAGCGGTACATCCTTGAACTAAGGAAGAAGATGTATTCGGGGCGATCGCGGTAATATGAGAATTACGAATCCCATATTTTTGAATATCTAAACTCAATTGTTGCCAGCGTTCTTTCTGCGCCGCGTGTTGCAAAAACCACTCTACGGGTTTCGCCCCAATTAACTTTCCTTGACTCCAAGCACTGCCTTGAAATGCCGGATAATACCCCCGTTCCTTAGCCAGTTCCATGGAGGTTTGAGTGCAATAGAAACCGATATCCTCAAACAGATGACTAATTTCGTTTAAATGGTTATAGGTTAAGCGATTTTTGGCTAACCAATCGGCTAACCCCATCGCCCCGACCCCAATCGTCCGATATTTTTGGTTATGGGTTTTACTAGCTGTAAAGGGTGTGTTAGTAATTTCAATCGTATTATCTAACATTCGCACCGCAATTTCACAGACTTCTGGCAGTTCTTCCTGTTCAATATTAGCTAAATTCAAGGAATCCAAGTTGCAAGTGTGTGCTTCTTCTCCGGGTTTAACATTCGACCAGCTTTCTTGGCACAAATTCCCCCCCGGAATATAGCCTTCATGTTGATTAGGATTCGCTCGATTTGAAGTATCTTTAAACCATAAATACGGCATTCCCGTTTCCACTTGGGAACGCATGATTAACTTAAATAAATCCCGAGCATTAACCTTCTTATAAAGGGTGATTTCCGTATCTAAGTTTGCTTCTATTTTTTGATAAACACTTTCAAAGGATTCCCCCCAAGTTGTGGCTAATTCAATCCCCAGTTTTTCCCTAACTTCATAGGGATCAACCAGTGTCCAATCTTCTCGACTGATCACCCGACGCATGAACTCATCAGGAATCACTAATTGAGGAAAAATATCATAAGCTTTGCGACGTTGATCGCCATTTTCGGTCTGCATTTCTAGGAATTCAGGAACATCTAAATGCCAGACATCTAAACTCACCGTAATTGCCCCCGCCCGACGTCCGCCTTGATTCACCGCGATCGCCGTATCATTTAATAATTTAATCCAAGGAATCACACCCCCCGAGGTGTTTTGTTTTCCCATCACCCAACTACCCGTTGACCGCACTCGGCTGACATTTGTGCCCACACCGCCGCCATTTTTTGAAATTCTAGCGGCATCTTTAATGGCATCAAAAATGCTTTCCAAATTATCATCCATTGCCGTAATAAAACAGCTACTCAGGGAGCCGTGAGGAATCCTTAAATTTGCTAAAATTGGCGTAGCCAAGGAAACTTTACGTTGAGCGATCGCTTGATAAAACTTTCTCGCCCAAAATAACCGCTTTTCAGATTTTTCTACAATTGCTAATAGCAACGCACAGGTTAATAGAGCTTCTTGGGGCAATTCATCCGTTAATAAATAGCGTTTACTTAACAAAACAGCCCCAGCATAATCATAATCTTTGTCCCATTCGGGCTTAATCCAACTTCCGGCTTCTTGAAGTTCTTCGGCGGTGTAAGTCAGAATCCGAACGTCATAGTGTCCCTGTTCAACTTTATTATGAACCGTTCTGCAATAGTCGCCGTACTCATAGCCCCGACGGACTAAGGTATCTTTCCATACGCTCCAAATATGCAGTCTTCCGGCTACATAACGCCAGTTTGGGTCAGAGGGACTACATAACTCTAAGGCGCAATTAATTAAATTATCCTGAATTTCTCGGGTAGTCACACCATGGCGCAGACGGGTGGTTAGTCCCGCTTCTAGGGTAATCGGATTCGCCTCCATTCCCTCACAAGCCCAGTTAACAACTTCTCGAATTTTAGAGACATCCAATGGGGCCAGACTACCATCTCGTTTAATGACTTTAATATTTTTATTAGGGGTGATGGTAAGGGATGGTGATGTTGATTGCATAGTCAATATTTTTACCCAATGCTATAATGAATTGACGCCTTACCACTGTACTCTAATTCCATATTTAGTGACAGGGATTGACAGAAATCTTATTTTACGCTATATTTAGCGTGACATTTGGTAACTTTACTTAAAATTAGGTTTATTAGTATTATTAAGTTGCCAAAAAAAACAACCCCCAATTTGGAGTTAAGTTTCCCTAGAGAGAGAGTCTAGGAGTGGGTTATCTCAAAATATTGAATCGTTATTAATCGTCTAAATTAGTCCTGTAGGTGCGGGTTTACACTGAGAAAAAGATGGGTTTATGCAGCGAGATGAAGATTTTACCTGATCTTCATGGGGTTGAGTTGATGGAATTTCAATAATAAACTCGGCTCCCTCACCAGGAGAAGAACAACAGGTAATACGACCTTGATGCTGTTGAACAATGATTTGATAACTAATGGATAATCCCAACCCCGTACCACAACCCACAGGCTTTGTTGTAAAAAATGGGTCAAATAAATGGGGTTTTACAGACTCCATAACTCCCACACCACTGTCTTTAATCCGAATTACAACAGTTCCAGCATCGGTTAGCTGGGTGCGAATCCAAATTTTAGGAGAAACTGGATGCACCGTGGGGTCTCTTTCTGATTTTTTATCCTCTATATAAATGGGTAATGATAGGAAGTCTAAAGCATCAATGGCATTATTTAAAATGTGTAAAAAAACCTGGTTGAGTTGACTAGCATAGCAAGTGATTTTGGGGAAGTCACCATATTCTTTAATCACCTCAATCGGAGGGTAGGTTTCAATTCCCCGCAGGCGATGTTGTAATAACAGTAATGTGCTATCTATTCCTTCATGAATATCCACTAATTTTGCTGAGGCTTCATCCAATCGCGCAAAATTTCTTAAAGACAAAACAATTTTCTGAACTCGCTCCGATCCAGATTTCATAGAACTGAATAATTGTTGTAAATCCTTCATCACAAAATCTAAATCTATATCTTCCTCTAGGTCTTTAATTTTAGTATTAGGCAAAAACTCTTGGCGATAAGTTTCAATTAAACTAGCTAAAGATGTTACATAACCCGCAGCATGGCTAATATTACCATAAATAAAATTAATCGGATTGTTGATTTCATGGGCAATTCCGGCAACCAACTGCCCTAAACTTACCATTTTTTCATTTTGTACCAATTGAGTTTGGGCTTGCTTGAGATTATTTAATGCCTTTTCAATCTGTTTTTTTTGAGCGATTAAGAGCGCTTGAGCTTGTAAACGTTCCGCCTCCAAACGTTTACGATCAGAAATATCTCGAACAATCACTAAAACCTCATCCCGTCCACTGGGTACACATCGAGCTTCATAGGCATACCAAGTCCCATTAACCTGCTGTACATACTCCCCAATCTGGATTTTTGATTGAGACAGGGTTTGTTCTGCATAATGACTGATCCAAATCATTAAGTCCTCTGATAGAATTTCAGAAATGGGTTTACCGATAAAACTAGGGCTAAAATCGGGAAAATTAGCCATAGCAGGCGTCGGAGACTGGAGCCATGTTTCCCCCGTAGCATCCGGTAAGGTCACACCCGCGCGATAATCTAACACAATACCATTCCTACTGATCCGCAGGATGACATCAGGTAGGGCATTGAGGAGGGCAAGATTTTTGACTTCACTACTTTCTAAAGCCTCTTGAATCCGTTGTCTTTGTTCAATTTCCCGTTGTAGCGAAAGGCTTTTTTTTTGGAGATCGATTTGGAGTGATCGCAATTTTAATTGATTATCAATCCGAGAAATAACCTCTTCAACTTGAAACGGTTTAGTAATATAATCTATGCCGCCGACTTCAAAAGATTTTACTTTGTCGAGGGCATCTCCTAGACAACTAATAAAAATAATCGGGATATCTCGGGTTTTCTGATTTGCCTTCAGATGCTGACACAATTCATAGCCATTCATGTCGGGCATTTTTATATCTAGTAAAATAATATCGGGCAAAGTCGTTTCACAGGAAAGTAACGCCAATGATCCATTTAATGCCTTACGAACAATATAACCTTTTTCTGTTAACATTTTTGATAAAACTCGGAGATTGTCCGGCACATCGTCAACCACTAAAATATTGGGTTTCTCAAAATTGCCACAAGAGTGATTCATGGCTTATATACTCCAATTCTGCAAATACAGATATAAGATCATTGAGATATCTAAGAACTCAAGGAATATTATACCCGTTAATTTGCTGACCATGCTGATATTAAATAAAGAATTATTGTAGAATTTGTGAAAAAATATAAAATAGTCCAGATTTTGAGCGTGAGAGAAATGCCCCATATAAAAACAGGGCAAGTTCTAAATTGTTTCCATCCCCCTAAAGACTGAAAATCAGTAATCGGTGGCTGGTAAGCTTTATGATCAATTGATTTGAGGAAAAACAATGAGTTTACTGAAAACTCAGCTATTGCCAGCGAGTATTTTAGTGGTTGACGATGATCTCAATACCTTGAGATTATTGCAGGAAATTTTGATCCCCATCGGGTATAATGTTCGACCGATTCAAGATAGCCAGAGGGTTTTATCCCTGGCCCGGACTCAAGCACCCGACTTAATTTTACTGAATATTATGATGCCCATTGTCAACGGCTTTGAAATTTTTACCCAACTTAAGGCGGACGAAATTACCTCCCACATTCCGGTGATCTTTTTAAGTTCGTCAAACGAAGCAGAGCATAAAATCAAAGCCTTTTCTCTGGGGGGAGTGGACTACATAACAAAACCCTTTCACCCGCAAGAAATAATTGCCCGGATTGAAAATCAATTGCAAATTGTTCGGTTACAAAAAGAGCTAAAAGATCAAAATAAAAGACTACAAAAAGAGATTCAAGAGCGTCAGTTAATGGAAAAAAAGCTCTATTCGGATCAAGAAGAAATACATGGTTTTTTTGAAGCCATGACCGATCTGGTTTTAATGGTCGATATAGAAGGAAATACGATTAAAGTGGTTCCCACCAATCCCGAAAAACTCTATCCCCCAGGAACAAATATCCTCGGCCAAACTATTCAACTCCTTTTTGAAGACCCGAGTGAAATCTTTCGTAGCCATATCCAACAAGCACTAACCCTGCAACAGGTGGTTAATTATGAATATAGTTTAAACATCGACCAGCAAATCATTTGGTTTTCCGCTAGTATTGCCCCAACTTCAGCCAATACCGTCGCCTGGGTCGCCCGTGATATTAGCGAACGCAAGCAAGCTGAAAAGGAAATTTCAGCCTCCAGAGAACGACTAGAGTTAGTTCTAAAAACCTGCCAAGAAGGCTTTTGGGACTGGGATTTTGTTACAGGAGAAATCTATTTTTCCCCTCGTTATAAAGAAATACTAGGTTATGAAAACGACGAATTACCCAATCATTTATCTACATGGAAAAAGGTCATTTTTGCAGAGGATTTTACCCAGGCTTTAAAGATGATAGAAGATTACAATGCGGGTCATATTCCTAAATTTTTAGCCACCCAACGATTTTATCATAAAAATGGTTCTATAGTTTATATTCTTTCCCGAGCGATTCATCTCAAAGATCAGACGGGAAAAATTATTCGGATGATTGGAACTCATACGGATATCACCCCCATTAAACAAACAGAAGAAGCCCTACAACAGGCCGTATTAGTCGCGGATGCAGCCAACCGCTCTAAAAGTGAATTTCTCGCCTCCATGAGTCATGAATTAAGAACTCCTTTGAATGCAATTTTAGGCTTTAGCCAAATTATGAGTCGGGAAAATTCCCTCTCGATTGACCATCAGAAAAACCTGAATATTATCAATCAAGCCGGAGAACATCTACTCGCGCTCATTGATGATATTTTAGAAGTCTCTAAAATTGAAGCGGGTCGGAGCAATTTTAACGAAAGTAGCTTTAATATTCGGCAACTGCTCAATAGCCTAGAACAAATGTTGCAATTAAAAGCCTTATCCAAAGGATTGAAATTAATATTCCAATTCGATACTCATCTCCCCAAATATGTGATCACCGATGAAGGCAAACTCCGACAAGTTTTACTTAATCTTTTGGGAAATGCGATTAAGTTTACACAAACGGGGTGTGTCATGCTGAGGGTGTCTGTAATTTATCCTGAAAATCCTCAATCTCCCCACACCCAAACCTTGATGCTTAATTTTGAAATTGAGGATACTGGCTCAGGGATTTCCCCGGAAGAAATGCACCTATTATTTCAAGCCTTTGGACAAACAGAAACGGGTCGAAAATCTCAGCAAGGAACAGGTTTAGGATTAAAAATTAGCCAAAAATATGTACAGTTAATGGGAGGAAAAATTACAGCGACCAGTATATTAAATCAAGGAAGTATTTTTAGCTTTGATATTACGGTGGGTTTGGCGGAGGAGACATCGGTTTCATCCCCTCAATTGAATTGTCAAGTTGTGGGTCTAGCTCCCAATCAACCCGAATATCGAATTTTGATCACCGATGATGTAGCAGAAAGTCGCCTGTTATTAGACAAAATTCTAACACCCATTGGTTTTTTAGTGCGGCAAACGGATAATGGCGCGGATACGGTGAAACTTTGGCAAGAATGGCAACCCCATTTGATTTTAATGGATATGCAGATGCCGATTATGGACGGTCATGAAGCGACTCGACAGATTAGACTCGAGGAAAAAAAACGAGTCTTGGAACACTGTTCATCCCTACCCCATGATTCGTCAAATTTGCCACCAAAAACCGTGATTTTTGCCCTAACAGCCAGTAGTTTTGATGAGCAACGGAAACTGATGATTTCAGAGGGTTGTGATGATTTAGTTCGTAAACCGTTTCAAATTAATACTTTATTAGACAAAATTAGGGAATATCTGGGATTAGAATATGAATATAAATTTATCAACCAACCCGAGGACAATTCAGAAATAGTTTCTCAACAAATTAGTCAGGTTGATTTATCCAATCTATTATCTAAAATGCCAAAAGACTGGATCAAAAAACTCCATTATGGAGCATCAGAATGTAGCGATTATGTGGTTTTAAAATTACTCGAACAAATTCCTGATGATAATGCCATCTTAACCCACGCGCTCAGGGATTTAGCTGAAAATTTTCAGTTTGCTCAAATTATCCGCTTTGCAGAGAAAAATTTTAACTAAAACCATCTTGCTTAATACCCAGCATCCCCTCAACAGTCTATATTTCTTACCTATTTACCAGGCTACAAAAAGAAAGAGAGAGTCGCCTTGGCAACTCTCCCTACCATCAGGGTGCATCTACATACCACAATATAACCTTTTTAGCGTGGGGGGTCAAGCCCCCTATTTAAAGATTGTGTAAAAAATTGTTAGCAATTGCTAAGGTTTTGTAAAAATATCCCCGGGGGCCGTGGGGATAGTCGGCTGGAAGTCTCCCCACCATCGACAGTTAACGGTCATTAGCCTGACTTTTGCAAAGCTTAACTGGGTGATAGGTTTTTTAATAAATCTTTACCATTAATCCATGCCACAATAGAAAACAGCTTAAAAAGTCCTAACCAATTATCTAGGGAGGTCATGAATGGTAGCCCTCACTGATCGCGTAAAACAAAATCGTTTAACAATTGAAGTTCAAGAGATTGCTGTTGATACCACGGCGATTCGTTCCCTGGATTGGGATCGGGAAAGATTTGATATAGAATTTGGCCTGCAAAATGGTACAACCTATAATTCATTTATCATTCGCGGGGAAAAAACCGCCCTGGTTGATACCTCCCATGCCAAATTCCGTCCCCTGTATTTAGATACCCTCAAGGAATTAATTAATCCTGCGGATATTGACTATTTAATTATTAGTCATACCGAACCCGATCATAGTGGGTTAGTTAAAGATGTCCTGGCAATTGCCCCTAACGTGACGGTTGTAGGGTCGAAAGTAGCCATTCAATTTTTAGAAAATTTAATTCATACGCCTTTTCAAAGCCAATTAGTTAAAAGTGGCGAAACCTTAGATTTAGGCAATGATCATGTTTTAGAATTTGTTTCCGCCCCGAATTTACACTGGCCGGATACTATTTTTACCTTTGATCGGAAAAGTCAAACGTTATTTACTTGCGATGCGTTTGGAATGCACTATTGTTCCGATCAAACCTACGACGAGAACTTAACCGCCCTGGAACCGGATTTTCACTTTTATTATGAGTGTTTAATGGCTCCTAATGCTCGTTCGGTCATTAATGCGATGAAACGCATGGAACCTTTAGGAGAAATTACCACCATTGCCACCGGACACGGGCCCCTATTAAGGCATAATTTAGCAGAATTAAAAGGACGGTATTGGAAATGGAGTCACGAACAAACTAAATCGGAAACAGCCGTGGCGGTGTTTTATTTCTCCGATTATGGTTATAGCGATCGCCTCTCCCAAGCCATTGCCCACGGGATTACCAAAACCGGTGTCGCTGTTGAAATGATGGATTTACGCACGGCTGAAGCGACAGAAGTGCGGGAATTAGTCATGAGTTCTGCGGGATTTATTATTGGAATGCCTCCAGTTTCTGGTTTGGGTTCGGAACTCGCAGGCGAAACAATTAACACCATTATTGCATCGGCTCATAATAAACAATCCTACGGTTTATATGAGTCGGGCGGGGGCAATGATCTGTCATTATATCCCTTGCAAGTTAAACTCAATGATGCCGGATTAAAACAAGCCTTTCCTTCAATTCGGATTACGGAAACTCCCCAAGATACCACCTATCAAACCTGTGATGAAGCGGGAACCGATATCGGACAATGGTTGAGTCGAGATAAAACCGTTAAGCAGATGAAATCCATTGATAGCAACTTAGATAAAGCCCTAGGACGCTTAAGCGGTGGATTGTATATTATTACGGCTCAAAAAGGCGAAGTTAGTAGTGCGATGTTAGCCTCCTGGGTGACTCAAGCCAGTTTTCAACCCCTAGGATTAACTATTGCAGTCGCCAAAGATCGGGCTATTGAAGCCTTAATGCAAGTTGATGATCAATTTGTGCTCAATGTTTTGGCAGAAAGTAATTATCAAAAACTGATGCGACACTTCTTAAAACGATTCACTCCCGGGGCGGATCGGTTTGAAGGAATTAATACCCAAACTGCTAATAATGGCAGTCCGATTCTAACAGATTCCTTGGCTTATTTAGAATGTCAAGTCCAGAGTCGGATGGAATTAAGTGATCATTGGATTGTTTACGCCACCGTTGATAATGGACGAGTCAGCGATCCAGATGTGCTCCCGGCGGTTCACCATCGCAAAGTCGGAAATCATTATTAACCCTGATTAGATCCCCCCTCTTAATAAGAGCAGGGGGGGCAGGGGAGGCAAGGGAGCAGGGGGAGCAGGGGGCACTTCGACAGGCTCAGTGGCCGCAGGGGAGGCGGGGGGAGCAGGGGAGGCAGGGGAGGCAGGCGGATCGATGCTTAGGAGAGATCAAAAAACTTTTTTTAATACAAGATTATGGATAATCAAAAACCTCGGGATGTTCAAGTTTTTTTAATTGGAAATAATACAAAAGTATTGCGATCGCGCACTTGGGATCGGTTAAAATTTGAAGTTGAATATTCTCTGCAACGGGGAACAACGGCGAATAGTTATATTATTGAAGCCGATCAAACTGTGATTATCGATCCCCCCGGAGAATCCTTTACCCAGAATTATATTGAAGCGTTACAAACTCGCGGGAATTTGGAACAGTTGAATTATATTATTTTGGGTCACTTTAATGCTAATCGAGGGGCGACATTAAAGGCTTTATTAGAACTATCACCTAATGCCACATTTGTTTGTTCAAATCCGGCTGCTTTAGCATTACGAGAATATTTTGAAGACGATAATTTAAAAATTTTAACCATCAAAGGCGAAGAAACCTTAGATTTAGGTCAAGGTCATCAATTGCAGTTTGTTTTAACTCCCACTCCTCGCTGGCCAGATGGGATTTTAACCTATGATCCAGCCACGGAAATTTTATTCTGCGATAAGCTATTTGGGGCGCACGTTTGTGGGGATCAAGTATTTGATGAAGGCTGGTCAGTGTATAGCGATGATCGAAGGTTTTATTATGACTGTCTTCATGCGGCCCAGGCTAAATACGTTCTTTCCACCCTCGATAAAATTAAAGAATTACCCGAAATTCAACTCTATGGAACTGGTCATGGGCCGTTAGTTAAATATGGTAAAACAGAATTAACCAATTTATATCGAGATTGGAGTGAAAAACAGAAATCTCAGGACTTAACGGTTGCCTTATTATATGCCTCAGCCTATGGAAATACCGCCACAGTTGCCCAAGCGATCGCCCAGGGATTAACAAAATCAGATATTACCGTAGAATTAATTAATTGTGAATATGCTAAATCCTCAGAAATTGAAGAAGCCCTAGAAAAATGTGATGGATTTATTATTGGTTCTCCCACCCTCGGAGGTCACGCGCCTACTCAAGTTCAAACCGCTTTAGGGGTAATTTTAAATACAGCTTCAACCAATAAATTAGCGGGGGTTTTTGGTTCCTATGGATGGAGTGGAGAAGCCATTGATTTATTAGAAAGTCGCTTAAAAGATGCGGGTTATAAATTTGGTTTTGAACCGATCCGAGTAAAATTTGCCCCTACGGATATTACTCTCCAAACCTGTAATGAAGCGGCGGTTGATTTTGCTCAAACCCTCAAACGCACCCAAAAACGCCGGGCGTTTCGTCCCACTGCTACGTCCTCGGGGGCCGATCGCACCGCCCAAGCCTTGGGGCGGGTGGTGGGTTCCTTGTGTGTCGTGTCCGGGCGTCGGGGGGAGATGTACAGCGCCATGTTAGCCTCCTGGGTGTCCCAGGCTACCTTTAACCCCCCGGGGTTTACCGTGGCAGTGGCTAAGGATCGGGCTTTGGAACCCTTAACTCATGTTGGCGATCGTTTTGTGCTGAATATTTTGCAGGAAGGCAGACAATTACGGAAACATTTTCTCAAGCGTTTTGAACCGGGAGAAAATCGTTTTGTGGGCATAGAAACGGAAGAAGCATCAAATGGATGTTTAATTTTAAAAGATGCCTTAGCCTATCTTGATTGTGAGGTAAAAAATCGGATGGAATGTGGTGATCATTGGGTAATTTATGCCACTGTTCATCAGGGTCAAGTATTGAATCCAGATGGGGTCACAGCCGTTCATTATCGCAAGACTGGAACCCAGTATTAATTTTTTTGGGTAGGGCTGATTTAGAATATTCAACAGTTGGGTTTTATATTCTTATCTAAACCCTATCCGAAAACGAGAATAAACAACATTTTATTCCCATGGGGTTGCTATATGATTAAGTTTTAAAAGCAAATTTAGGCAATACTGCCCCGTTTTCTGGCTTCCTTATAGGAAATTCCCACATTTTTTAATCCTGCTTTAATCATTTCTTGTTCTAACATCGTAAAAAATCGAGTGCGATCGCCTCCTTTTACCACCGCTTGATTATGGGCCTCTGCTAACACCACCGGATAACCATATCCCTTTTGAACTTGTGCTATCACCATTCCCAATGCTAACTCCAATTGGTCAGAATTTTCCACCACCCAAGCCGGAAGTTCCAAACGGGCGATTTCACTACCCATATTCACATAACAAAAATAGATTTGATGATGTTCATATAACTCTAAAATTGATGAATTAGAACGCCAGAAAGGACTACGTTGACCGGGTTTTAATTGGGATTCCCATAATACCGTATCTCGTAACGGTTCAAAAACTTGACAAGGGGCTTTTTTCTCGGCTCCCGTGGAAATTATACCCCCTATCCCCGGACAATATTGTAAACAATTGGGTTGATCAAAGGGACAGGATTCTAAGCGTAAAAACGATAAACTTTCACTACTCCGAGAAGCACTTACATACCCAATTAACGGAATACCCGCTAACCGTAACTGTTCCCAGGATTCTAAAATCGGTAATAAAATTAAATCTCTCGCTTCTGAAGGTAATTGCTCTAAAAACCAATAGACTAGGGAACCATCCACTAAGGCTAAAGTAGGAACTTTTAACTGTTGATTTGGTGCAATTTCTAATAATTGATTTCCTGATTCTGCTAAAATAATTGCTTCCGATACCGCCCGACGATAGCCCATCCATTCTTCGGTTTTAATTCCCCATTGCCGGGATAAATATAAGTCTTCCGGGCGATAATAAATTTCAGGAATACTATCTAAAATTGGATGCCGACTTTGACCATAATGCAAAATGACTCGCCCCACATTAATTAAATAACAATAGGCAATTTCATGAGCACTCGGCGCAATTTGCGAACCATCCGTGGCAAAAACCGTATGGGCGGCAGGAGGTGCATTAATCTCAGGACAATAACTTAAAGGTTCTAACGGAGTTGCGGGTTTAAAGATTAGTCTCGGTTTAAATTCTTCATAATTCCGCATTAATTGATCATCATTTAACTTGGCTTTTTCGATTAACCCTAAAGCGATTTCAATGCGTTTGCGGGATGCTTCAGCTTCTCGGTTAATATGTTGGCTCATGCCTTGCATTTGTTGAGATAATTTTGTTAAATCTAACATAAATCCGTAGGAGCGGTTTCCGTAATAATCTTTAATTATAACAAAAACCCAATTTCTGGTTACCTGGTTCTACCGGGGAATGCTAACAGGAGGCTCTGCCTCCGATCATAGCAGGCGGAGCCTGCAAGTAAGTATTACTAGGTAGAACCTAGCAACAAGAAATGAAGCTATTCAACAGTCAACCACCCGGAAAAGTCTTGACTAAATTGAGATAAAGATAATAAATTAATCCTTGAAGATTCCGCAGCTAAATCCCTTTCTGGTTGAAGATTATAACCCCAATCTGCCAAAAACAATTGTAGAGACGTGCCATGGCGCGTCTCTCTTTCCTCTAATATTGGTCGCGTCTCTACGTTTAAATCGGGTTGTTGTTGCACCGATAATAAGGTTTGTAAGCGATCTTCAATAAACCAAATATGCGGAGTCGGTTCAATACTTGCAAATAACTCGCGTAAAATTGCATACTTAGGGCGTTTATAGCCTTTACCAAAAAGTTGATTTTCGGGAATAGTAACCCCTTGTTCCTGGAGCAGCGATCGCACAAATCTTTCCTCTTTCGTGGTAATAATATAAACAGGAAAATTATCTTCAATCAGAGGTTTAATCCTTTCAATCACACCCGGATAAAACCGATGCAATCCTAACCAACCGGATAAATCCGTATTAATCCATTCATCCCGAACCCTATCTAAATGGGGGCCTATTATTTCCGCCTGTAATTGTTCTTCCGTAATAATATTGTGAGCAATTTCTGACCAATTCTGTAAAATTTCAGTTTCAGAAATTCCCAAAACTAAAGCCCGAATTAAAACAGGCATTTCCCAACCAATTTCAATCACCGGGCGGGTTCGATAGAATAAAGGAGCCAATGCTTCGGGTGAAACGCCGGTCGGCACTGACCAAAGTTGACAATAGGTTTGCCAGGCGGTTTGAAAATATTCCAGCAGTCCGTCACAAAGAACCCCATCAAAATCCAGCGCCAGTAAAGTTGGTTTATCGTTTATCATGAAACTTTAATTTGAAATTGACAATTTCGGAATTAACTCAACTTATATTAAATTGACACCGTTTTTTTCCTCTAAAATTTGTAATTGAGGGTCAACTATGGTACAAGCCTTTCAACTCCAAACCGAATTTCTGGCTAACCCTCAAACCCTCTCCCATCAGCTTAATGCCGACTTAATTAGGGTGGCTAAACAGATCTATCATGCCTATGTAGAAGTCCACGCTCAACGAATGCGGCGGCCCTTGGGAGTTGCCATCAATCCTAGCAATTATCGCAGTTGTTTATTATTTTCATCGGGTCAACCGATTTTGCTCCCCGGGGAATATTTTATCCCCTTTGAACAGATTGAAGCCGATTTGTTTTAACCGCCTAAGTCAGAAATCGAGATTAAGCATGAATATTGTACTGAGTTTACCTGCCTATTTAATTGTGTTTGCCCTGGGAGCATCAATTGGCAGTTTTCTCAACGTCGTGATTTATCGAATTCCGGCGGGTTTATCCATACTGCATCCCCCCTCTCGCTGTCCCCACTGTTTAACCCGGTTGAGTCCCTCAGAAAATATTCCCGTCTTCGGTTGGCTGTGGTTACAGGGACGTTGTAAACATTGCCATGCACCAATTTCGAGCCGATATCCGATTGTAGAAGCGACTACGGGATGTTTATTCTTAGTAATATTTTTAAGCTTTTCCACCCTCCCCCAGATATTAGGGTATTGGGTATTATTCAGTTGGTTAATTGCCCTATCCCTAATTGATTTAGATACCTATACCCTGCCGAATGTTCTCACCCAGTCGGGGTTAGTCTTGGGGTTGGGGTTTCAACTCAGCCAGTCCCCATCTCCCAGTTACGGGTTAATCACGGGGATAATTGGGGCAGTTCTGGGATTATGGTTATTTGACATCATATCTTTTGTGGCAACCCTGGTAATAGGACAAACGGCCATGGGGGCAGGAGATAGTAAACTAGCGGCGATGATGGGGGCTTGGCTGGGGTGGAAATATTTACTCGTAGCCGGATTTATTGCGTGCTTATTTGGGGCTGTGGTGGGAGGAGGAGCGATCGCACTAGGTTTAATCAGTCGCCGTCAACCCATCCCCTTCGGCCCATTTCTAGCCCTGGGTACGGCTATTACTGCCCTCTGGGGATATCAAATCCTCTCCACCTATCTAGGCTTATTTTTTCCCCTTGTCAATTGAAATACCATGTCTTGGATTACCATTCATACAACGGCTCTGCGATGGGAAGCTGAATTAATGCAGCAAGTCCTAGAAGCCCAGGATATTCCTACCCGGGTAATTGACTTAGGGGTCTGTTCTTCCCTGGGGATGGGCAGCCCGGTAGGGCTACAAGTTCCCCTAGCTAATCGATGGGAGGCATTGCTCCTATTAAGTCCCATTGATGAAGAATTAGAATCTGTAGATTAAACGTTAAGACTTGCTATAGATCGTTCTATCATGATATAGATTTTAAATTTAACCCTGGGGCGAACGGAAATCCCCCAATTTCCCAAGGCCTCGCAGTCTTAAAATTAGAAACAGCAAAAGTCAAAACAATTTTTAATGTCCCTATTTGATTGGTTTGCAAATCGGCGCAAATTATTACCGAACACTCCTGAACCCCAGGAACGGGAAATTGCTGATGGGCTATGGGTGAAGTGTGAAAAGTGCAATGCTTTAACATACACCAAAGACCTACAAGCCAATAATAAGGTTTGTTTGGAATGCGGTCATCATTTCATGGTCAATAGCGATGAGCGGATTGGGCAATTGATTGATCCGAATACCTGGATGGCCTTAGATGCCGAAATGTATGCGGTTGATCCGCTAAAATTCCGCGATCGCAAATCCTACAGTGACCGACTGCGAGAAACCCGGGAAAAAACCGGATTATCCGATGCGGTACAAACCGGAATTGGCTTACTTGATGGTGAGCCCGTGGCCCTGGGAGTCATGGACTTTCGGTTTATGGGCGGCAGCATGGGTTCAGTGGTCGGGGAAAAACTCACCCGTCTGATTGAACATGGCAGTAATGAAGGCTATCCTGTGGTGATTATCTGTGCCTCTGGAGGCGCGAGGATGCAGGAGGGAATGTTAAGTCTGATGCAGATGGCGAAAATCTCCGCCGCCTTGCACCGCCACCGCAAATCCCGACTGCTGTATATTCCCGTCCTCACCCATCCCACCACCGGAGGGGTAACGGCTAGTTTTGCCATGTTAGGGGATATGATTTTAGCCGAGCCGAAAGCGACTATTGGTTTTGCCGGAAGACGGGTAATTGAACAAACCCTGAGAGAGAAGTTACCTGATGATTTCCAAACCTCAGAATACCTATTGAATTATGGGTTTGTGGATGCCATTGTTCCCCGTACCCAACTGAAAAAAACCCTGGCCCAATTGATTCGTCTGCATCGTCTTCCCCAAACCTCTGAGCCTTTATCCCATACGGCTGAAGTTATCCCCCTAACTTCGGGTCATACACCCGTAGATTTGTCTCAGGGCGTCTCACCCTCTAAGTCTGTCTAGCGGCAACTGTTGATCGGTGTTCCGTGGCGATCGCGATCAAATTGTTGGTTTTCACAAAATACCAAAGGTTCCTTTGACATCCACCCCGCCGTAAAACAGGCGGGGATTCCATCTATTTCAACAAATCAACCCTTCGACAAACTCAGGAGACAACTGCTGAAATTCTGGACGGGTTGACGCTTCGCCGAGATGTGCTTTCTTTGCAGAAAGTCTTACCTTCTCTCCACGTCCGTTTAGAGTCTCCGAAAGCCCTCCGGCGACTAAAATATTAATTGCAGCGTTAATATCTCGATCATGAAAAGTGCCGCAATTCAAACAAATCCACTCTCTAACATTTAGCTCTTTTTTGCCACCTTTAAAACCACACCAAGAACAAGTTTGAGAAGTAGGAATCCATCTATCAATCACTCGAAAATCCCGCCCGTACATGACTGATTTAGCTTCTAACATAGTTCTAAAACTACGCCAACCTAAATCGCTAATAGCACGGGATAGTTTTCGGTTCTTAATCATCCCTGACACATTCAAATCTTCTAAGACTATTGTTTGATTTTCACGAATAATCTTAGTTGACAGTTTATGTAAAAAATCATTCCTGGTATCAGAAATTTTAGCATGAAGTTTAGCTAGTTTCTTTCTAGCAACTTCCCTCCTTTTACTGCTACTTCGACTCCGCTCAGTACAGGCCTTCTGTTTCCTTGACAAATTACGCTGTAATCTCCTTAAACGCTTTAACTGTTTTTTTAAAGGTTTAGGTGATTTAACTTTTTCACCGTTACTTAGTGTGGCAAAATCAGTGATTCCTAAGTCAATTCCAACACTGCGTCCATTCTTGGGTAATTGTTGAGGATTAAATTCAACTACAAAGCTAACAAAGTATCGATCAGCACTATCTTTAATCAGGGTAGAACTAGAAGGGGCTGCGGGTAATTCTCTACTCCAAATCACTTTGATATCACCTATTTTAGCTAGGTGAATGTAATCAGAATTAGGATAGAGTTTAAAACCGTTATCCATAAATCTAGCTGATTGCTTAGATTTACGTTTCTTGAATTTAGGAGGTTTAACTTTTTTACCTTTTCTTTGCCCTTTACAGGATTTAAAAAAATTTGAATAAGCCTGCTCTAAATCTCTCAAAGACTGCTGTAAGGGAACAGATGAAACTTCTGTTAACCATTCTTTTTCCTCGGTTTTCTTGAGTTCTGTAAGTCTTTTAGAAAGTTCATTACTAGAAGGTTTTTTGTTTCCGTTTTGATACTCTTGTTGGCAATATGCTAAGGCATCGTTAAAAACCACCCGACAGCAACCGAACAATTGGGATATCAGGCCCTTTTGTTGGTCAGTTGGGTAGATTCTGTACCGATACCTGACTTTCATTGTTTTTGTTGCTCACGATCACTTCTTTAGTATACTCTAAAATAGAATAAAAAGCCGTCGTAGAAAGACGGGGTTTTAAACCCATTTTTCTGATAATTTTTGATCAAGACCTATTGTTTAAACAGACCTATGGGTTTTGCCGACCTGTCGATCACGGAAATAGCAGAGGACTACAATCTCCCCGTTGAGGCCGTACTCCAACTGTGTGACCAATTGGGAATTGCTTATCAACATTCTCAAACCCGTTTAGCCCTGGAGGATGCTAAGGCTTTGATGTCCAAAATCACGGCTCAAGGTCAGTCTCCAGAGTCCCAATAGTTCAATCACCGGTTAACCCTCTGTGAAATTATATTTCGGAAACGGTGAAAAGTGGTAAATAACAATAGACGATTGACAAATGACGATCAGCTAATCACCGGGATCAGGGACATTGAATATCTGAACCCAAACTAAACTAACTTCTGTTCGCGGATCAAGCCAAGACTGGATTTAGCCTTTAATTACTAACTTAGTCATAAGGAGAACTATGCTAAAAAGATACTTTTGGCTGGCAATAGCCACTGTATTTTTCACCTTTCAACTGTTTGTCACGAATGCCAATGCGGTAGACTTGACCCAAGAACTTCGGACTTTACCCCTGAATGACCAAGGCCAAACCGTTGTTCTGAGTGAAAAACAACTGAAAAAGGGTAAAAACCTATTCAATAAGGCTTGCGCTTCCTGTCACGCTTTAGGGATGACCAAAACCAATCCTGATATTAACCTCAGTCCTGCCACCTTAGCAGGAGCATCCCCCTCCCGCGATAATATTGTCGCCCTGATCGACTTTATCAAAAATCCCACGACCTATGATGGGCTAGAAGAAATTTCCGAAACCCACCCCAGCACCAAGAGTTCAGATATTTTCGTCGTCATGCGAAATCTGACAGAAGATGATTTATATAATCTGGCTGGATATCTATTATTAGAACCCAAAGTTCGTCCTGAACAATGGGGTGGTGGTAAATACCTGCGCTAACATCGGTTAATAGTTGACAATTTTAGACTTTAGGTTTTAGGTTAGGGATAATTTTAAGGTTTTAGCTTTCCCCCCATTTAGTAGGGAAACTCAGACAAAATTATCTTAAATTTAAAATCTAAAGTCTAAAGTTTTAAAAGACTATAACTATAGAAATCCCCTGCATCGCGTGTAGGAAAAAAACTTGAACTGTTTTCCTCCCCATTACCCATTACCCATTACCCATTCGTAATTCGTAATTCGTAATTCCCCATTCACTGCTATATATAAAATATTTGGGCAGTCTCTTGTTAGTTTGATTACTAACAAAAAACCACCCAAAATTAATTATTAATTCAATAAGTAAAGTGACTGGACTCTAATTATTTTTTCAGAACAATTTCACCGGTCATACCCGCGCCACGGTGGGGTTCACAGTAGTAGGAATAGACACCAGCAGGCATATCATCGGTGAAGGCAACTTCAAAGGACTCACCGGGTTTTTGAAGTAATGCTTTATGGGAAAGTTTCACCGCCACATCTGCATCGGGAGATTTGGATTTATCAAAAACTGCATTATGGGGAGGGAGTTTGTTATTGACAAATTTAACAACATCACCCGGTTTGACTTCTACTTTGCTCGGATCAAATTTTAACATCCCCGAATCAGCACCCATTTTAACAGTAAAGGTTTCTGCGGAGGCTTGACCCACACCAAAAACAAAGGTGCTAATCATTAAAAAGGCCACAGACAAAACTAGGGCGACCCGCTTGGACACTGAAACCATCTGATTCATAACTTGCCTCTAAAAAATGTAACTTTTTAAGCGTTGAGGAACATCCTACCATAAACTATGACAACCTGTCGTATTGAAAAACAACCTTGGCAAGTGGGCAAAAAATCTGTCACAATCTTTAACAATTACTATTATTGTCCCGTGCCCCAATCTCAACAATGGCAAAAAAGCAAAAATTCCCCTATCTATTAGGGTCTAAATGGACATCTCATCAAAAAACCTGGGGTTGGAGGCATTTCCAAGTCGCAAACCGCAAAAATCAAGGCAAATGGGTATTTGCCGAAATGGTGGCATCCTGTGACCCCAAGGTGAGATTTTGGTTAAATGCCCAACAACTTCAAGACCGCGCTTTATGGCAACCCGGATGGCAGTCTACCCAGGAATTAGAAGACCTTGAATCAGTTTAAATCCACCCCTTCGGCCCAACTTCAGGCGACCCTTGAGCTTTTGCAACAAGCGACCGAAAGCCTGCAAGACCTGTTAGAAAACCCGATTTCTCAAGACCATCACCATGAGGTAATTAACCAGATTGAAACTCAATTAAATCAGGCTTTAATTACCTTAAAAACAACGGAAAATCCACCGAATTTAGATCATATTCCTCCCGAGATTTTAAAACAAATAGAAAGTTTAGAAATCTCCTGGGAAAGTCTGGATATTCAGAGGGCTTTATCTAACCATCATTTGAGTCAAATTATCGGAATTATCACCGAAATTAATAATAAATCGGAACAAATTAGAAACAGAAAAGACTATTTTTTAGCCCGTCTTCCCCAAATTCCTATCGAAAAATTAGGGCCTAGGGTTCCTATTGTTACGGCGGCGGATTTTTTACCCGATTATGAACCTTTACCACAGGATAAAAGAGAAGAACTAAAAGCTAAATATCATATTAATCAATTGATTCAAAAACGCCAGCAATCTCGTTATTCTTTATTTGAAAGAATTAAACAAGCTGAAAAATCGCTAAGTCCCCAGACTCAACTGTCAGAAAATAATCAAGATCTTGAAGATGATTTGCCTTTTTAAAGATTCAGGTTATAATGGAGCCATATCCTTTTTTTATAAAAGAGTAAAAATGTCTAAATCCGACGCTAAAAATCCCGCAACTCCCGATGAATCGTCTCAGTCTGGAGATGCTTTAGAAATTGTTAGTATTAGTCTGGATGAACTGCAAGCAAAGAATTCTAATCAAGAGGGTTTATCTCAAGATAAACTCAATCAAGTGGCTGAACAAATTAACGCTGATTTGCAAGAAAATAAAGCTCCAAATTGGCAAGTCGAAACTAATTGGAATGAAACCAAAGTTAGAGTTAATTTAGATTAAAAATACCTGTAGGGGCGGGTTTCATAAAAATTATTGTTAATAACACATAAGTCCCCAAAACCCGCCCGACCCCACAATTAATATTCAATCAATCAAGAAAGGGCGGGTTTAGATAGTTTTTTGTGCTGATTAGAGATTGACTTGAACCCGCCCCTACGGTTTTTTTTACTTAATTAACATTAAAATAAAATTCCTTCTGCAACTTTGATCACATTTCCCCCGACTTCTACTTGAATTAAATCTCCTGTTTTTTCGGCTTTTAATAATAGTAAAGAGGGACGGTCAATTTCATATCCCTGTTCTACTCTAATATTAACTTGATCATAACCAAAATAATTATAATTTGACAGATATCCTGCTAAACAACCATTAGCACTTCCAGTGGCGGGATCTTCTGTAATTCCTAAAGCGGGGGCAAACATTCTCGCACAAAGATGATTATTTTGGTTATGGGTTTCAGGACAAAAGATAAAAATTTCCTTTGCTATTGTTGTTTGAATAAACCCAGAATAATGTTCAATATTCACCTTAGCTTGTTTTAACGCAGATTGAGTTTTTAACGGAACAATAATAAATGGAATCCCCGTAGAAACCTCTTGAATGGGATAATTAATATCAAAATCAGAGGGTTCCAAATTAAGGACAGGTGCTAAGATTTCCCGATCACAAATATGCTTAAATTCAGGTGAATTTTGTTGCATCCATAGTATTTGTTTTCCGGCTTCTGTAGTTTTCCAAGTCACCGGAATTTGACCTACAGCTAAATTTAAAATCACCTGATTAACAGAGGCTTTAATTATCTCCTCTGCAATGATATAAGCAGTTCCCAAGGTAGGATGACCCGCAAAAGGTAATTCTCGTTTAGGGGTAAAAATTCGCACGGAATAACCACCATTCTCTGGTTGAGAATTACAAATAAATGTGGTTTCTGAATAGTTCATTTCTTGGGCAATTTTGAGCATTTCCTGATCGGATAATAGCTCTACTCCTTCCCCCCAAATAACCGCTAATTGATTTCCGGTGTATTTAGTTTCGGCAAAAACATCAACAATTGAAAATTTCATGAAATTTGTGATTCTTGTGTTTGAATAATTCAGCGATAAACAAAAATTAAGCAAGTTGTTTGTTATTGCTTTAGCTCAGAAGAAAGAGCGCTGAAGCGCAACAACGGCGCAACAACTGTGCTATAATGAGCTATTATCTTTCATTCCAACTTTTTTCCGCATCTGCGATCGCCTGATCAACTGTTTTTTGATTTAACATTGCCGCTTGTAAATTATCATAAATAATTTTTTGCAACTGTTTAATATCTTTTTGGGGTGGAATTAAAACCTGAGCATTTTTGAGTTCTTCTGCACTAATTAAACGGGCTTGATCTGCCACGGTTGAATTAGCAGGAAGCGTGGTAAAATGACTATCTTTAAGAGCTTCTTGAATTGAAGGTAAAACATTAGCAGCTTTCGCAAATGCCAGTTGATTGGTACTATTACTAACAAACAAAGCAAACTTTAAAGATTGTTCAGGAACATCCGTAGATCTGGGCATAACTAAATTCATTACCGCCACCGTAGTTTTCCTCTGATCTCCGGTAATTTGTGGGGCGGGAATAGAAACCTGGGCTACCGTAGGGGCATTTTGACTAATAGCTTTTAAAAACTGTGGCCCCGAGGCTAATAAAGCTATTTCTCCCGCCTGATATAATTCAATTGCCCGGCGATGTCCTTGAGTTAAAACCTCCTTGGGAAGTAAATCTTTTTGATATAAATTAACCCAATATTCAAAAGCAGTTTTACCCTCGGGAGTATTAAAAGCAGCCTTGCCATTTTTATCCAGTAATACCACTCCCATCTGCACTAAAGATTGTAAAACTTGGGCAGAATCTTCCGGCACAAAAGAGATAAAAAACGCATATTTTCCCGTTTTTCCCTTAACTTTTTCTGCGACTTGTGCTAATTCTGTATAGGTTTTAGGCGGTTGATTTATTCCCGCTTGTTGGAGTAATTGTTGGTTATAAATGGTAATTTGAGTGGTTAAATACCAAGGAATCCCAAAGGTAACAGTTTCACATTTATTGTTAGGACAAATATCAATTTTATTAGCCTGCCAAATATTGGGTAAATATTGAGCTTGAACCGTTTCAGGAACCATTTCATTCAGATTTAACCAAGCATTCCTTCCCGCTAATAAAGACGCAAAATCAGGATTTAAGTTAATCACATCAGCGGCTGTTTTTGCCGCCACCGCCGCCAGCACCTTACTTTCCATCGCCGACCAAGGAATATCAACCCACTTCACCTTAATATCTGGATTTTCCGCTTCAAAATTAGCAATTAATTGATTAAAATAATCGGTGAATTGTGGTTGAAGTTGCATCGTCCAAAACTCCACTTCCTGCTTGCCATTTTGGGAAGTTGGCGAAGGGCTAGAACAACTGACTCCCCAACTTAAACATAACCCTAAAACCAATAACAAACCAAACCGTTTCCAAGATTTTAATTGTTGCATTTTATTCATAAATTAACTAAACCGGATAAAATTTGTTAAACTATATCCCAGATCTTCCTTTGTGTCTTCGTGTCTTTGTGGTGACTTATACAGTCAAAAAATCCCAGGTATTGATCAAAAAAACAGGGTAACATGGGAAAAATAATTGTACCTGTTTACCCGGATCGATCACTCAAACTAAAAATATGGTTAGTCTATTAAAAGGACTGTTTTCCAAACGCAAGCCAGGAATTGGCATTGAGTTATCCACCGAACGAATTAATCTCGTGGAACTGCGGAAAAAAGGCAACCAATTAAAGTTAGTCACCTTAGCGACCACTCCGGTTCCCGAGGGCATTGTCCAAGATGGCCAAATTGTCGATACCCCAGCCATGGCGGAGTTAATTCAGGCGACTGTCACCGATAACAATATCAAAGCTAAGACCGTTGGTACAGCCATCCCCGGACGAGAAGCCGTAACCCGGATTATTCCGGTTCCGGCTGAACTCAACGACGATGAACTAAAAGAATACATGAACGCCGAGTCGGGATTGTACCTGCCGTTTCCCCGGGAAGAAGGAGATGTGGATTATCAAAAATTAGGGCGGTTTGTGGATGAGGATGGTATAGAAAAAGTACAAGTTTTATTAGTCGCAGCCCGCAAAGAAGTCACGGATACCTATGTAGAAACCTTTGCTCAAGCAGGTTTAAAAGTTACGGTATTAGAGGTGAGTAGTTTTTCTCTGATTCGTACCCTAAAACATCAACTTGAGCAGTTTTCCTCCACCGAAGCCGCGATTATTGCCGATATTCAATTTGATAGTACAGAATTAGCGATCGTGGTCGATGGTATTCCCCAGTTCAACCGAACCATTGCCATTGGTCTATTCCAAGTCCAAAGTGCCTTAAATAGTGCGATGAATTTACCTCCAACGAGGGATGTCAGTGAATTACAGGCTATGACCCTTCCTGTGACTGATACAATGGGAGCATTAAACGATCCCAATCCGGGAACTAATGCCATCATTAAGGTTTTCGCAGAATTAGCCGATGAACTGCGTCGTTCCGTTGACTTTTATATTAATCAAAGTGATGGCTTAGAAATGGCGCAGTTACTATTAACTGGCCCAGGGGCTGCCATTGGACAACTGGATGAGTTTTTCATGCAACGGTTGGCCATGCCTGCCACCCAAGTTGACCCGATTGAATCCCTCGCCCTTGCCTTTGAACGGGAAATTCCCCCAGAACAACGTGCTAGTTTAGGAGTGGCATTAGGTTTAGGAATGCGAATGGCCTAAATCCGGGATCACTCAGCCAGAAACCGTCAATACTTCAACTGATTATGTATAACTTAGAGATCAACTTTTTGAATGATCGACCCGATCTATTAGAACGGGAAGTCCGACGACAGGTGAGTCCGACCCAGAGTATTGACCAGACTCCTCTTTTAATCGGGGTCGGGGCAGCTTTAGCCCTGAATGCCATCATTGGCGGAGCTTGGTTTGTTTTTGATCGACAAAATGCCGATTTACAAAAAGAACTAGATATTCTAGTTGCTACCTTGGGCACAAAAACATCGGAGGTACAAGCCTTAGATCAAATTAATGCCCAAACCAAGCAAGCCAATCAGGAAGCGGACGCCTTAGCCACCGTGTTTAATCAGATTAAACCCTGGTCGGCTCTCAGCCTAGAATTAGGGCAATTGATGCAGGTGGCTGGGGTGAGAATTATTGATGTCAAACAAACCGAACCCGAAATCACCCCGGTAGCAGCCGCTCCTGCTGCTGCGACTCCGCCCCCCGAGGGTCAAGCCGCGACCCCGCCTCCTCCACCGGAACCCGAAACCGCTAAATTAGAAATTTCAGGAGTGGCTAACTCTTTTACTCAAATTAATGACTTTGTATTATTACTGAATCAATCCCCGTTCTTTAATGGGGAAAAAACCAAATTGATTTCGGCTAAATTAGAAGATAATCAGACTCAACTCGTCTCTAAACCAGCCAGTACGGATGCCGGGAATATTAAACCCCAGTTACAATCGGTGGTCAAATATACGATTGAAACAAATCTCAGTCGAGCCAGTGCTTCCGAGTTGTTACCCGAGCTCCAAAGTAAAGGAGCTTTAGGATTGGTGAATAGAATTAAAACCCTTCAGGAAAAAGGAGTCATTAAAAAATGACCGTAGCTAATCAATTTATTGAAGATGTTGAGGGTGAAGGCAGTGGCCCGGTTATATTTGGTGTTCCCTTAACGCCAAAAATTATGGGGATTGGCGCCGGAGTTGCTGGCCTCCTCCTGGCCGGTTTCTTAATTTATAAATTAGTGCTTCCCACCTTAACCATAGGCCAAACTCTGCGGGAGGATATTAAAACTAAACAAGATGAAATTGAGAAACAAGATCAGCGTTTACGCGAAAAGGATAAGGCTCAAAAAGAATTAGAAGCTGCTAAAATTCGTCGTTCCACCGTCACCGCTTTATTTGCTGATGATGCCAGTTTAGAAACCCTGTTATTTGATATTAATGAACAGATTAATAAAATTAATGCTGGGATCATCGACGAGGGCAAACTCGCCCAACTGAACCAGTTTAAACCAATTCCCGTCGAAAAACCAGAGGACGAGATTGTTAATGATAGTACCTTGGGGTCAGAGGTAAATGGCAAACTCAGAAGACGCAGGTATGAGGTCGAATTTACAGGCAGTTTTGAACAAACTCGCCAGTTTTTAGTTGCCTTGGAAAGACTACAACCCCTGTTAGTGGTCAGAGGCTTAAAATCTCAATTGGGGGATGCAACCTCGGTGATTGAGGGACAATATCGACAAGGGAAATTTGTTCCCTCTGCGAATCAACCGCAACGACAGCTAAAAAGTAGTTTTGAGTTACAGGTCTTGCTCCCCTTGAGTCAAGCAGAAGTGAAAGCAGCAGCGGCGGCGGAAGCAGCGGCGGCTGAACCTCCTAAATAGTTGCAACTTCTGGCCCAAGTTGTTGTAAGGTAGCAGGATATTGAAGTGTTGGGGCGTTGAGGTGTTGGTTATTAACTAACAGCCAAAATTTAGATGTTGTGTTGAGGAGCAAACGTGAAACATTTTCAAAGAATTGGTGCAGGAATTTTAACTGGTGCTGCGATCGCCATTGTGGCACCAACCCCGGCATTTGCACAAACCCAAGTCCAGGATATCCGACTGGTGGAAATGAACGGGGAAGTGGCTTTAGTCTTAGTCACCCGTAGCGGAGAACGACCGGAGGTTTTTGTGGTCAGACGCGGCAATGATTTTGTTGCCGATATTATCAATACCCAACTTCCGGCCCAAAAACAAAACTTTCAACAAAATAATCCTATCCCCGGTATTGCCTCTGTAGTGGTGACTCAACTGGATTCTACCAGTGTGCGGGTGATTGTCAGTGGGGTGAATGGTTCCCCCGAAGCCCGGATTATGCAAGGGTCTAACGAAGGCATTGTGATTAGTATGGGTGCATCTGCGGGTGCTGTGGCCCAAGTACCGAATCAAGTCCCCCCAGCAGCACCGCCCGTACCTCCAGCCCCCCCAGCCAGAAGCCCTCAACCCGTATTAGTTCCCGATCCTCAAATTACTATTGATGGCCGCAATGTTCCCCAGAGTGGGATTCGCCCTTCCGATGCGGTTCCTCCTTTCCTTCCCCGAGCCGTTGCCCCACCCCTGGGAGATATTGCCGTTTCTAATGTTAATGCCGGAATCCCCAACATTCGCCTCAATACCACTCAACGGATTCCTCGTTTAGTCCTACGAGATGCCCCGGTGAGCGATGTTTTAGCCCTATTAGCAAGAACGGCTGGACTGAATTTAGCCGTCAGTAATTTAGTCAAAGATTCTGCGAATGGTGAGTTTAGAGCACCCAATGATGAGAAGGAAGAAAACCAAATCCTAGGGCGAAAAATATCCTTAGATATTGAAAATGAGTCTGTTGAGGATGTTTTTAACTATGTTTTGCGTTTAAGTGGATTACAGGCTAATCGTGTCGGGAATACGATTTTTGTCGGGGTTAAACTGCCCACCACCGCCAGTGATGTTGTAGTTCGCAGTCTCAGACTGAATCAGGTTCCCGCCAAAACTGCGGCAGGTTTTTTGAGTAGTCAAGGGGCTGCAACTCAAATTCTGGTCGAGCAAGTTACTATTACGGATGTGGGAACAGGGGTTAATTCAAGACCTGTTGAGACTAGAACACCAACAATTACAGAACTAGCTGCTAAAGAGTCTGGCAGTCCCCTAGTGCTCAAAGGATTATCCATCTCTACCGATGACCGACTCAATTCTATTACTCTCGTTGGCCAGGCGCACCTAGTAGAAACCGCCGTGGCGATGTTAACCCAGATGGATTTACGTCAGCGTCAAGTCGCCGTTAACGTTAAAGTTGTTGACGTCAATTTAAGTGGAGAAGAAGCCGCTAGTAGTAGTTTCTCCTTTGGGGTTAACGATACCTTCTTTGTCAATGATGGCGGTGCGGCTTCGGTTAATTTTGGTGGGTATAATCCCCCGAGCCGGACAACCGCAACCAATGGGATTAATGGGCGACCGATTGTTCCGAATCCCCTTTCTGGTGAGGCCCCTTTTTATGATCCGACTAGATTGTCTACAACTCCTTTAACAGCACCCGGAGGAGGCATTGGTTTAGACCCGATAGCACCAGTCACCGAGCGTCCGGGTCAAGTGGGAATTTCCGAGTACGAACCCTTTACCCGAGATTTAACCACTGGAGCCCTAACGGCTTTAGGTTCAACCACTAATAGCCTTTTTCCCTTTTTCCAATATCCCCGCAAGTTCTTATCCACTTTGACCGCTCAAATTATTAGTGGTAATGCTAAGATTCTCACCGATCCGACCTTAGTGGTTCAGGAGGGTGAAACAGCAAAAGTTGCCTTAGTTGAAGAAATTGTTAAATCAGTTACAACAACCTTTACAGACACGGTTTCCGGCACAAGGGAAAACAAAGACTTTACCTTTCAAAATGTGGGTTTAACCCTGGATGTTAACGTGGAACGGATTGATGATAATGGCTTTGTTTCCATGCGAATTAACCCCACTGTCAGTGCCCCCGGAGATCAAGTCAATGCTGGCGGCGATGATTTTGCCCGTCAGATTCTCAGCCGAACGGTCGAATCGGGTTTAATCCGTTTACGCGATGGTCAAACCTTGATTTTATCGGGGATTATTCAGGAACAGGAACGGGCTACAGTCAGCAAAATTCCACTGTTAGGGGATTTACCGATTTTGGGTTCCCTATTCCGCAGAACCAATAAGGAGAATTCGCGGGCGGAAGTGATTGTCTTGGTCACGCCTCAAATTTTGGATGACAGCGATCGCGCTCCCTACGGTTATGAATATAACGCTAGTCCCGATGCTTTACGGATGATGCAAAGAAGATAAATCACTAACACGACCCTGGGTAAAGAGGGCTAGGGGGATTGGGTTTTAGGGTTGACCGAAAAATCCAACGACCCTGGCCCTCCCCCGTAAAAAAAATTTACAAAGGGGGTTGATTTTTGGGAAAAACCTGTGCTATATTATTTAATTGTGAATAAACTAAGGCTCAGTAGCTCAGTGGTTAGAGCAGGGGACTCATAAGCCCAAGGTCGCAGGTTCAAATCCCGCTTGAGCCATTCAAAACCAATCTGTTAACTCTTAATTTTGGGGTTTGGGGTCAGATCGCTTAGGAATAGGGAACACCGGAACACCAGAATAGGGAATAGTAGGTTACAAGGTTTAGTATTGTCCTAACCTTGATAGGACTTACGCAGGTCGCCCGAGAAACAGGGTTTTTTAGATAATATGTGGGTCACAACGAAGTATTTTCGTACTGTTCCCTGTTCCCTGTTCCCTGTTCCCTCGCGCTACGCACTATACCGATTTTTTTTTAATCTTGTCTAACTGTACTCATTTCGACTATGATATAGTTGTAATAAATCGTAAGATAGCAAAACAATCGGGATCAAAATTGTCCTGATTTTCTGCAACGAAACTATACTATCGTCAGTTTAAGGAGTATTATTCATGGCTGAGAGCCTGCGTGTTGGCCAAGTCGCCCCGGATTTTAAAGCAACGGCCGTTGTTGACCAAGAATTCAAAGACATCTCACTATCCGACTATCGGGGTAAGTATGTAGTTCTGTTCTTCTACCCCTTAGACTTTACCTTTGTTTGCCCGACTGAAATTACGGCTTTTAGCGATCGCGCCGAAGAATTCAGCAAACTGAATACTCAAATTCTTGGGGTTTCCGTCGATAGCGCCTTCTCTCACCTAGCTTGGATTCAATCCGATCGCAAATCCGGCGGTGTGGGCGACCTCAACTATCCTCTAGTCGCTGACCTGAAAAAAGAAATCAGCACCGCCTATAACGTCCTTGATCCCGAAGCCGGAATTGCCCTGCGCGGTTTGTTCATCATTGACAAAGAAGGGGTGATTCAACACTCCACGATCAATAACCTCGCCTTTGGTCGTAACGTGGATGAGACTCTGCGGACACTGCAAGCCCTGCAATATGTTCAAGCCCACCCCGATGAAGTTTGCCCTGCGGGTTGGCAACCGGGCGACAAAACCATGATCCCCGATCCCGTCAAGTCCAAAGAATTCTTTGCGGCGGTCTAAGATTAGGTTTTAGACAAGATTTAGGAACCCGTCTTTACAATTTTGTGAGGGCGGGTTTCGTCTATTCCGTAAGATTGTTTTACACTAAGATGAATACAAACCACAAACTATTATGCTGACTTCTAACGATTTTACGGGTTTAATTAATCGTCGATTTTGGAATAACTTTTTTCCCATACCCGCCACTAGCAATTTAGAGTTAGGGTCGAAAACCCCTGATTTTCAATTACCCGATATTACCAATGGTCAATTAGTGCGGTTGTCTCAATTTCGAGGCGATCGCCCAGTGATTTTAGCCTTTACCCGCATTTTCACCGAAAAACAATATTGTCCCTGGTGTTATCCCCATGTTAGAGCGCTGAATGAAAATTATGAAGCCTTTGTTCAAAAGGGAATAGAAGTTTTACTGATTACCAGTACCGATGAACGCCAAAGTAAAATTGTAGTCAAAGATCTCGGGTTAAAAATGCCATTGCTGAGTAATCCAAGCTGTGGCATTTTCCAAATATATCAAGTAGGACAAGCCCTGGGCGCGCCCTTACCCGGTCAATTTGTTTTAGACAAAAAGGGCATCTTGCAATATAAACATTTGTTTTCTTTTTTTGATTACAATGCTAGTATTAAAACCCTCTTAGAAGTCGTCGATCCCCTCACGAGTCCCAAAGCCTAAAATCCGTGACTAAACAGACTGGATTTCCCTGGGAATCATAACCCCAATAGGAAGGATAACAACCCTCACCCCAACCGGAATGAAAGGCAATAATATTCAATCCGGTTGATTCATCTAAACAGAAATTTGTCCAATCCCAAGTATCAAGATAGGTTTGATCTAATAGTTGATCCAAACAATGATAATAATGGTCAAAATCATGATCAGAAAGGGAAGATAGATATTTGACCCCCTCCCCATCGATAAAACATCCTGTCCCAGAAGTGACGGGATAACTCGATTCTTGATCAGGTTGAGAAGATATCGCTAATTCCCATCTCACTGCGGGTTGATCTCGAATTATTAACATCCCATAGGCGACCCTTTGTTCTTTTTGGTCATGGAATGTGGCGATACTGAGTTTCACCGGATAACGACCCGCAGCTAGGGTTTGAGTCAAACAAAGATGCGGGTTAGGGACAACTAAAGGATCACAAACGGCAATTTTTCCAGAGGTTAAAACGAGTTCACCGAGGGCATGGACAGAATAGGTAACTTGATCGATATGCTGATCAAGGGTAGTTTGAAAACAATAACCATGTTGAAATGCTTGATTCAAGTCAGTGGGATTCATCCTTTCTACCTGCCTTCTAAGAGAAAACTTAATGATTTGTCCTTTTAAAGCAAACCGTTTTTAGATCTAAAGTTCGGTTGTCATTGTAACGAATTATGGTTAAAAGGCAATAGGGAATGGGGAACACCGCAACAGGCAAATTCACCCACTTAAAAGTAGGGGATTTGCACAAGGACTGGTCGGTAATTGTCAAAAACTCTAGGAGTGATGTCCCTCCAAAGCCAAACTAAAACAGGGGTTTGACCAGAAATCCCCAGAATCAAATATTACAACAAAATCCTGACGGATTGCTATAATAATCGGTTGAGTTGAATCCGCTTTAATACTTATTACATTGACTCAACCCTAATTTATGGCTAATCTGATTAAAAATATACAACCCACCCTGGATTTTATTCCGCCTCATTTTAATCCTTTAGTGCTAAAAGTCTGTCAATGGGGGATGCCCTTTTGGATGAAATGGAAAACCCAATTAGTTGACATTCAAGCCGAACAAATTGAACGATTAGTTGATCTTTATCAACAATTTAAAAGCGGAAAAGTTAGATTTTTATTAGCTTTTCGTCATCCAAATACAGATGATCCCTATTGTATCAGTCAATTATTATGGCGATTTGTTCCTGAAAGTGCCAAACAACAGGAAATAGTCTTATCTAATCCAATTCATGCCCATTTTATGTATGATCGAGGGATTCCTTTATGGGCAGGAAATATAGTTTCTTGGTTATTTCCAAAATTAGGAGGAACACCGATTTTAAGGGGGAAAGTCGATCGTTTAGGATTACGATCCGCAAGGGATTTATTTATTAATGGTCAGTTTCCTTTAGCCGCCGCACCGGAAGGGGCAACCAATGGACATAATCAAAATATTAGTCCTTTAGAACCCGGAATTTCTCAATTAGGATTTTGGTGTGTTGAAGATTTAAAAAAAGCCGAACGACCCGAAGAAGTTTATTTAGTTCCGATTGGTATACAGTATTTTTATATTAAAGATAATTGGGAAGATTTAGAAAAATTAATTGCCCAATTAGAAAGAGATTGTAACTTACCTCCATCTAGCCCGGATTTAACCTTTGCATCTCTCTATAGCCGTTTAATTCGGTTGGGAAATCATTTATTAGATATTATGGAAAATTTTTATCGCCAATTCTATTATCGGAGTATTCCCGCCGATGAAACCCTTGATTTTCCAGATCGAATTAAACGATTATTAGATATTGCCTTAACCGTTGCTGAAGAATATTTTAATCTCAAACCCATGGGGGATTTAAGTAGTCGTTGTCGTCGTTTAGAACAGGCGGGATGGGATTGTATTTATCGCTATGATCTCAAGGCAAATGATACCTGGTCGGCGGTAGAATTAGGATTAGCAGATCGGGTAGCAACCGAAGCTAGTTTGCGAATGTGGAATATGAGATTAGTGGAAAGTTTTGTGGGGGTAACAGGCAGTTATATTAAAGAAAATCCGACTTTTGATCGTTTTGCCGAAACCACATTAATTGTCTGGACAATGGTAACTCGGTTAAAGGGAGAAAACCCTCAAAAACGGCCCCATTTAGGAAAAAAACGCGCTAAATTAACCATTGGTGAACCGATTTCTGTGACTAAAAAATGGTCGGATTATCAAACAAATCGTCGTCAAGCAGTTGCTAATTTAACCCAGGATTTACAGACTGCTTTAGAACAGATGATTGAGCATTAAAATCCTATTCATCTTAGGGGCAAGGCGCGCCTCGCCCCTACTACTGCTTTTATACAATTCCTTGATACTTACTATATAATAAATTAACCCAACCTCAAATGAGGAGGAACAAAAATGTCAATTACAGCAGAACAATTCGAGGCATTAATGCCCGATGGTACTCAAGTTGAAAGTGAGTATATAGAAATGGAAAGTACGTTACATTATCTCCAGTTAGCGTTATTAGTGTCTTGTTTAGATTGGTTATGGAAAGATAGAACAGATTATTTTATTGGGGCAAATTTAACCATCTATTTTAGTCGTCAACAACTGAGAAATCGAGACTTTCGCGGGCCGGATTTTTTCTTGGTAAAAAATACTTCTAAACGTCCGAGAAAATCCTGGGTAGTTTGGGAAGAAGAAGGGAAATATCCCGATTTAATTATTGAACTTCTTTCCAACTCAACGGCAGAAACTGATAAAACCACTAAAAAGAATTTATATCAAGATCAATTTAGAACCCAGGAATATTTCTGGTTTTCTCCCGATGATTTAGAACTAACGGGTTTTAAATTAGTCGGACAGGAATATCAAGAAATTATTCCCAATACCGCCGGATTATTAGAAAGTGAAGTATTAGGGTTATTCCTAGGAATTTACCAAGAAAAACTACGGTATTTTACTTCAGAAGGTGAGCTTCTTTCTACACCTGAAGAAGCAGCATTAGAAGCACAAAATCAGGCTAGTCAAGCGCAAAATCGGGCTAATGAAGCACAGAATTTGGCTGAACGTTTAGCCGAACAATTAAGGTCTTTGGGAATAGAACCGATAGAATAAAGATATTTCCAAACATATTGTAGAAAGACGCGCCGTGGCACGTCTCTACTCTAGGGTTTAAGAACATAGCTGAATTAACCCAGTTTACAACTTTTATTCATCGGCTAATATTAAAAGTAAACGAGGAAAAAAATGTCAATTACCGCAGAACAATTCGAGGCATTAATGCCCGATGGTACTCAAGTTGAAAGTGAGTATATAGAAATGGAAAGTACGTTACATTATCTCCAGTTAGCGTTATTAGTGTCTTGTTTAGATTGGTTCTGGAAAGATAGAACAGATTATTTTATTGGGGCAAATTTAACCATCTATTTTAGTCGTCAACAACTAAGAAATCGAGACTTTCGCGGGCCGGATTTTTTCTTGGTGAGAAATACTTCTAAACGTCCGAGAAAATCCTGGGTAGTTTGGGAAGAAGAAGGGAAATATCCCGATTTAATTATTGAACTTCTTTCCAACTCAACGGCAGAAACTGATAAAACCACTAAAAAGAATTTATATCAAGATCAATTTAGAACCCAGGAATATTTCTGGTTTTCTCCCGATGATTTAGAACTAACGGGTTTTAAATTAGTCGGACAGGAATATCAAGAAATTATTCCCAATACCGCCGGATTATTAGAAAGTGAAGTATTAGGGTTATTCCTAGGAATTTACCAAGAAAAACTACGGTATTTTACTTCAGAAGGTGAGCTTCTTTCTACACCTGAAGAAGCAGCATTAGAAGCACAAAATCGGGCTGAACGTTTAGCCGAACAATTGCGATCTTTAGGCATCGAACCGATAGAATAAAGATATTTCCAAAAATCTTGTAGACAGACGCGCCGTGGCACGTCTCTACAGGGGGGTGAGAAACATTAACCCTTGAGAGATGACCCCCTAACCTGCTATGGTAATTGTTTGTCACCTTAATTGTCTTAGTAACATTCTTTATAAAATTTCCTATGGTTAGTTTTTTACTTGAAGTGGGCACAGAAGAATTACCAGCAACCTTTGTTGAAACCGCCATTCAACAGTGGAAACAGAAAATTCCTGCTAGTCTCAAAGAACAGTTTTTAAGCGTTGAGTCGGTTCAAGTTTGGGGAACACCACGACGGTTAGCGGTCTTAATTGAGGGACTTCCTAGCCACCAACCTGACCGCGAAGAAGAAATAAAAGGCCCTCCAGCGTCTACGGCTTTTAAAGATGGAAAACCCACTCCGGCGGCGGAAGGATTTATTAAAAAACAGGGCGTGACCTTAGAAGATTTAGAAATTCGTCCCACTCCTAAAGGAGATTTTGTATTTGTTTTAAAGAAAATTCCCGGTCGATTAACGGCGGAAATTTTAGCCGAATTAACATCAGAATGGATTACTAAATTAGAAGGTAAAAGGTTTATGCGTTGGGGGGATGGGGAGTTGAAATTTCCCCGGCCAATTCGCTGGTTAATTTCATTATTAGATGATCAGGTTTTACCTGTTACCTTAGTTAGTGGTTCGGAAGTAGTTAAAAGCGATCGCATTTCCCACGGACATCGGGTTTTACATCCTGAACCCATCTCTATTTCCCATGCTAAAACCTATGCTGAATCTCTGAAAAAAGCCTTTGTTCAAGTTGACCCCCAGGAACGAATTGGGACTATTCAAAAAGAAGTTAAAATCGCGGCGAATAGTGTGGGGGGAAAGGCCGAAATTCCTGAAGATTTATTGGCAGAAGTGGTTAATTTAGTGGAATGGCCGACGGCCGTTGTCGGAACCTTTGATCAGGAATTTTTAGATTTACCCGCAGAGGTGATTAAAACCGTCATGGTGACGCATCAACGGTATTTTCCGATATTAACAACGGAAACCCAAAATTCATCGCCTTTAAAGCCCTATTTTATCACGATTTCTAATGGAGATCCCGCTAAATCCGATTTAATTGCGGCGGGAAATGAAAGAGTAATTCGGGCAAGGTTAGCCGATGGACAATTTTTCTATAAATCCGATTTGAAAAATCCCTTAGAAAGCTATTTACCTTCCTTAGAAGCGGTAACTTTTCAAGAGGATTTAGGTTCAGTTCGGGATAAGGTAAATCGGATTACTAAAATTGCTAATTGGATTAGTGATCAACTTAATATTAGTGAATCTGACCGCAGTTTAATTCAACGGGCTGCGTTATTATGTAAAGCTGATTTAGTTACCCAAATGGTCTATGAATTTCCCGAATTACAAGGAGTAATGGGGGAAAAATATGCCCGGAAAGGGGGAGAACCTGAAGCGGTAGGAACGGCGATTTTTGAACATTATTTACCCCGCAGTGCTACGGATAATTTACCCCAAACCCTAGTCGGTCAAGTGGTGGGTTTGGCGGATAAACTTGATACTTTAGTTAGTATTTTTGGCTTGGGAATGTTACCCACGGGTTCCTCCGATCCCTTTGCTTTGCGACGGGCGGCGAATGCGGTAGTTAATATTATTTGGGCGGCGGATTTACCCCTAAATTTATATCAACTTCTGAAACAAATTGCGGTGGATTTTGTGAATAGTTTTCCTAATGCGATTTTAGGATTAAATCATGAATTATATGATTTTTTCCTGCAACGAATTAGAACTTTATTACAGGATGAAAAAGCGATTGATTATGATTTGGTGAATGCAGTTTTAGGAGAAAATGATCTGGAATATCAGGAACGGGCGTTACAGGATTTATTAGATGTTCGAGATCGGGCTTTGTTCCTCCAAACTATTCGTAAAGATGGCAGTTTAAACCAAATTTATGAAACGGTTAATCGTTCAACCCGTTTGGCAAAACAAGGGGAGTTAAATACCCTGGAATTGCAACCGGAAATGACAGTTGATCCTGAGTTATTTCAAAAGTCTTCAGAACGGGAATTCTATCAGGCTTTAGTACAGTTAGTTCCGAAAACAAAAGCCTCTCAAGCCACAAGAAATTATCGTCAATTAGTGGAAGCCTTGGGGGAAATTACTCCCACGGTGAGCAGCTTTTTTGATGGCCCTGAAAGTGTTTTAGTAATGGATGATGATTCCAATATTCAACGCAATCGTTTGAATTTATTGGGATTATTAAGAAATCATGCCCGGGTTTTAGCGGATTTTGGGGCAATTGTTAAAAGTTAAGGGCGATCGCAATATCATACAAGAGGCAATAGGGAATGGGCAATGGGCAATAGGTAATAGGTTATGGGCAGCTTTTAGCTTTCAAGAATGTCTTAATAGATGCGGCAACTGCTATTAAGATTCCCCTTGACAAGAAAATTGTTTCGGTTTATTATGATTTTCGTGAACCTAAGCGGGGGCGAAATCCTGGGGGGGTTCACGAAAAACGCTAGAACCTTGACAAATCAATAGTTTATACTTTTGGGTCTGGTTAGTTATTGATAATCTATTTCAATAATGAGGGCCCAAATGAGGTAATTTTTGAGGTTCACGAAAATGGGCTTCAGAATCACCGCCCCATAAGGCTTTCAAACGGCAGAGTTTCAATTAAAATAATCCCGCTTGCGGGACTGAAACGGATTTTTTTCCTAGTGTTGCACCCTGCCAAGGGGGGGGTAAACCGGTTTCAATTAAAATAATCCCGCTTGCGGGACTGAAACAAAAAGTAAGAGACTTAGAAAAACATCAGTAATAAATGTTTCAATTAAAATAATCCCGCTTGCGGGACTGAAACCCGCAATCAAGGGAATTTGGGGATAACAACCCTACTATCGTTTCAATTAAAATAATCCCGCTTGCGGGACTGAAACTCCTAGCCGGGGAATCAAAAATTGAATCGACTCGTTTGTTTCAATTAAAATAATCCCGCTTGCGGGACTGAAACACATCAGCTACGACACTTCTACCAATGAGCTTGGGGTTTCAATTAAAATAATCCCGCTTGCGGGACTGAAACAGAGCAATCGTTCCCTGAGTGCCGATGGCTGGCATCAGGTTTCAATTAAAATAATCCCGCTTGCGGGACTGAAACTATATGAAGGTATATTATCCCAGTCCGAACTTCCAAGGTTTCAATTAAAATAATCCCGCTTGCGGGACTGAAACGACTTTTCATAAAGTAGAGGGTTGCTGTTAGCATTCCGAAAGTTTCAATTAAAATAATCCCGCTTGCGGGACTGAAACTTAAAAGTTGATTTTGCTTGCTCAATCAACAATAGTTTCAATTAAAATAATCCCGCTTGCGGGACTGAAACTTATGAAACCCAAAGGAATCCTAGATTACATTCACCGTTTCAATTAAAATAATCCCGCTTGCGGGACTGAAACAAATCTATCCATCAGAACAGCCTACTTTTTTAGAGGTTTCAATTAAAATAATCCCGCTTGCGGGACTGAAACTCAGCTTAGATTGATAAATCCGTATTTTTACGCTGTTCTGTTTCAATTAAAATAATCCCGCTTGCGGGACTGAAACGGAACTATAGGGAGGGAGATTTTATCAGCAAATGCGAATAGAGGTTTCAATTAAAATAATCCCGCTTGCGGGACTGAAACGGATTATCAAAGGAATAATCATTAACAACATGATCATAAGTTTCAATTAAAATAATCCCGCTTGCGGGACTGTTTAACTAATGACTGATGACTGATTCAAATATCGTTCAATTAACACAATCGCAACAATATCATCAATCGGACGGGGTGGGGTTCGCATTCCCTTGGGAATCAAACGAGTTAAACCCTTGGGGGGATAAAGTTGCCAATAGCGATCGCGCGCTTCTAAAGTAGAATATCGTTCATTCACTTGAAGAATAGATAAGGATTTCGGTAAAATTTCCGTGAGTTTTTGTTTCCACATTTTGGAAGTGGTTTGATCTCCCATCACCACTATTTCAATTGTAAATTGTTGACAAAGAGATTCAATGATTGTAGGAACATCCGCCGCCAAAATCACCTGATGATAATATAACTGGGAATCATTACCCATCACCGCAATTCCACATTTTTCTCGACCGGGATCAAACCCCAAAATCATTTTATTTTTTGTCATTTTATTGAATAGAATCTGATTGAGAGTAAGGGAATACCGGAATAGGGAACAGGAAGGTTTTTTATCATTTTATTGGATATAATCAGATTGGGAAGTAGAATTTTTTATATTATTCTGCATTTCAGTTGATGGATTTTCTGATGGATTAGAATTATTAAACTGTTCCTGTTGTCGGGTACTAAATATTACTTCCCCATTGCGAAGTGCTAATAAATCCAATCTTAACGGCCCAATAGTATAGGCATCTTCGGCGGCGATCGCTTGAATTTCTAGGGGTTGACTATGATCTTGAACTTGTTGGAAAAAACGAATTAAAGTATCCATTCTATCATTGCCAATTTGTACTGTTCCCCCCACAACCCCAACAAAACGGGCTCGAAAACTAGACGCATCCAAAAGTTGTTGCATTTGTTTTCTTAATTGATCATGAGATAAAGTTGAAGGATTCAAGGTTGTGCCCGCAATAATTTCCCCCGTTGTAAATAATAATTGATTCGGTTCAGCTTTAGTAAAAACCGAGACTTTAGTTTCCCCGACTAAATAATTAGCCGCCGAAATCACTTGTACCACATAATCTCGACCATCATCAATTTGATTAATTAAATCTTCAACTTCTGCTTTTGTAATTTGAATCACCCGGGCTTGATCGACCTTGATATTTCCTAATTGTACAGACTCAATGGCATAATTATTAGCTTCTTTTAAAAGCGTATTAACCGCTTGAATAGAGGTTGTAGGGTTACTAATTCTGACTAAGCCACTCGATAAAACCTGCCCTCGTTCTAAAACTACACTGCCTTCTCGTAACAATTGAAAATCCCGCCCAATCAGTTCAACCTGTTGACTTAAAACTTGTTTTTGCTGTTCTAACTTTTTCTGTTCTATTTCTAATTCTTCCAGTCGAGATTCGCGTTTAGCAATAATTTGATCCTGTTCAGTAATCCGGTTTTCCTGTTGTTCAAGTTCCTGATCCTGCTGTTTCATTTCTTGATCGCGTTTGCCAATTTCCTGATCCCGTTTCACAATTTCGCGATCGCGATTGCGAATTTGTGCCTTAACTTGTTCCTGTTGCTGAATCAGGTTTCGACGTTCCGTTCTCAGTTTTTGAATTTCTGATTGTAAACTTTGTTTTTGTTGAAACACCACTTGGAGTCGATCTTCTCTATTTTTGAGTTCAGCTTCCGTTGCGGTGCGGGCTACTTGAATCTCGCGTAATTTTTTCTGAAGATCTCCTAATTGATTTTGAGTTTTTTCTAATTCTTTTGATGTTCTAATGGCTTCAGATTGAGCAATTTGTAAGGATTGATTAATCGTATTTAACTGCGCCATGGCGGTGTTAATTTCCATTTTAGCCCGGGCTAAATCCTTTTCTGCCCGTTTTTTTTCATCTTCCGCCCGAGTTAAATCTTTCCGAGCATCATTCAATCGAGTTTGAATTTGATCAATCTGAAACACACCTCGACGCAGGGGTTTACTCGAAGCAAATAAAATCCCCAAGGTCAATGCCGAAAGCACACTGCCTGTTAAAATAGTCACAACCATAGCAGTGTTGCGGGGGCGGAGATTAAATAAACTCAACCTGGCTTTTCCCACTTTAGTTCCAAGGCGATCGCTAACTGTCGCAATCACACCTCCTAAAACTAAGATGGATATAACCAGGATAATTCCTGCGGTCATAAGAAAAAGTTGGGAGACTGGAAACTCAGCATTTTAAGACCTGAGAATCCAAAAATTTAAGACTGTGGTTAATAGGGATTTAATCCCCTGTAATTTGCAGTTGGTTCAATTTTCTCTAATTATATCTATGGGTAGGTTTGCTAGATCTTCTTGAGGTCAATCGAGGAAACCTACCTACAGATTAAGTAAATTGTTGACTTAGGGTAACGGGATTATGGACTGTGATCTTTTTCTTATAAATTGAGATCATGTTTTTTTGCCGTAAATCTCCTAATAAACGGGTAACTGTAACTCGCGTGGAACCAATTGCTTCGGCGATCGCTTGATGGGAAAGTTTCAAATCAATCCGAATTCCATCTTTACCCGGTACACCAAAATCTCGACAAAGAATCAGCAGAAAACTAACTAATCTCGATCCCATATCTCGGTGAGCTAAGGTTTCAATCATCATCTCCGTTTGCAAAATCCGAGACGACAATCCCCGCAACATCACCATCGGCAATTCGGGATCGCTTTTCAGGGCTTTCTCCACCTGTTCAATCGGAACTGAGAGTAATTCTACAGAGGTAAAGGCGACGGCATGGTAAAACCGATCTGACCTATGACCTGTAATTAACGATAAAACACCAAATACACTATTTTCTCGCAGTAAAGCGACAGTAATTTCCTCTCCAGCTTCATAGACTCTGGATAATTTCACCGCACCTTTGATCAGAACATAGACGCGCTCCGCCGGATCGCCGGGAAAGAAGATCGTCTTACCCCGTTCAAAGCTTTCCACGACGGGAGGGAACGCCCCTCCGCCGATGCTGCGGAACACTTCTGCTAACGGTCTATCATACGTCACGACCCGATCCCTTGCACTAACAATGCCCTAATATATCTTCCGTATTTCAGTTTACGCTAATTACGCTAATTGCATCATTTATCTGTTTAATCGACCGATGATTGTCCGATCAATGTTTTATCCCCGGTAGAAATGAGTAAATCCATGGCTTTGATTAGGATACCAATTGCTTATAGAATAATCTATTATGCTAAATTTGAACGGAAAAAACGCACTTGTTACCGGCATTGCCAATAATCGCTCCATTGCGTGGGGCATTGCCCAACAGCTTCACCAAGCTGGAGCTAATCTTGGAATCACCTACCTTCCTGATGAGAAAGGTCGTTTTGAAAAAAAGGTGCAAGAATTAGTTGAACCCCTCAACCCTAGTTTATTTCTGCCCTGTGATGTCCAGAATGATGCTCAAATTGAGGAGTTATTTACCGCCATCCGTGACCAATGGGGACGAATTGATATTCTGATCCATTGTCTGGCTTTCGCGGGAAAGGAGGAACTTTCTGGGGACTTTAGCAATGTATCTCGGGCCGGATTTACTCGCGCCCTGGATATTAGTGCCTATTCTCTAGTTCAACTGAGTGCGGCGGCTAAACCTTTGATGACCCAGGGCGGTAGTATTGTCACCCTGACCTATCTGGGCGGTGTGCGAGTGATTCCTAATTATAATGTGATGGGAATTGCTAAGGCAGCCCTAGAAATGAATGTTCGTTACCTGGCGGCGGAGTTGGGGCCCTTGGGGGTTCGGGTAAACGGGATTTCGGCTGGCCCGATTCGTACCCTAGCATCTTCGGCCGTGGGTGGGATTTTAGACATGATCCATCACGTTGAGGAAATCGCCCCCCTAAAACGGACGGTGACTCAAACGGAAGTGGGTAATGCGGCGGCATTTCTCTGTAGCGATTTATCCAGTGGCATTACGGGTCAAATTCTGTATGTCGATTCGGGTTATTGCATCATGGGAATGTAATCTGCAAATTACGAATTACGAATTACGAATTACGATTAATTCTTAACTCTTAATTCGTAATTAATCAATTACGATGTTTTGTAATCAATTAATTATTATGCAAATTACCGATCGCCCTTCTATTAATACTGCAAATTCTAATGATCTACTCCCGAGAATTGCCACGGTATACCGAAAAACCGGGGAAACGGAGGTTAATGTCACGGTTAATTTAGATGGAACTGGAGTCTGTAAGGTTTGTACAGGAGTTCCCTTTTTAGATCATATGTTGCATCAAATTTCGTCCCATGGCTTAATTGATTTAGAAATTCAAGCCACGGGAGATATTGAAATTGATGATCATCATACTAATGAAGATGTGGGAATTACATTAGGTTTGGCTTTAGCTAAGGCTTTAGGCGATCGCAAAGGAATTGTCCGGTTTGGTCATTTTATTGCCCCTTTAGATGAAGCCTTAGTGCAGGTGGCGTTAGATTTTTCCGGTCGTCCTCACCTCACCTATAGTTTAGAAATTCCGACCCAACGAGTGGGAACATACGATACTCAATTAGTCCGAGAATTCTTTGTGGCTATTGTTAATAATAGTCAACTAACATTGCATTTACGTCAATTAGATGGAATCAATTCCCATCATATTATTGAAGCCGGGTTTAAAGCCTTTGCTAGAGCTTTAAGAATGGCGGTAGAAATTGATTCCCGTCGAGCAAATACTATCCCCAGTTCCAAAGGGGTTTTGTGATTTTTTCTGATCACCTCGTTGTTGCGCTTTAGCGCATCTACCCAGAGTAATACCAGCGCAACAATGAATTGTTTTATCTACAAATACTGCTGTAACATTTGTTCCAACTGCATAACCGACATTCGGGGTGAAGGACGGGGAATAGGTTGGTCTGGTTCACCGGATTTAAACAGAACAGGAATAGAATATTGATAGGCTTGAAACCAATCTTCCCGGGTGGTAATGTCTCTAATTTCTAATTGAAATTCTCCTGATTTTTGGGATGAGGTTTGAATTTTTTCCAATTTTTCTTGCAGTCCTTCGCATAAATGACAGCCCGGTTTACTGTATAAAATCAGTGTAATCATGAAATTTCTTTAGCCTCCGATAGTAATAGTTGGGTGGCTTGTTCGGGTTCTAAGGGTTTAGCAAATAAATAACCCTGTCCGAAGGGACAGCCCAACTCCTGTAAAATTCTCCTTTGTTCACGGGTTTCTATCCCTTCAGCCACAACATCCAAATCCAAATTCTGAGCTAAGGAAATAATAGCTTTGACAATTTGTAAAGGTTGGCTTTTTTTCCCTTTAAAGATACCACTTTTCTGATCTAAAGGACTAATAAATGAACGATCAATTTTTAAACTATTTAAGGGGAATTGATGTAAATAACTCAAGGATGAATACCCCGTGCCAAAATCATCAATCGATAGATGAATTTTCCGAGATTTCAGTTGAGCTAGAATCATAAACGAAGTGGATAAGTTTTCCATAATCACACTTTCGGTAATTTCTAGTTTTAAATCACTAGGATTACAATCTGTCTCGGTTAAGATCTGATCAATTTGTTCTAGTAGATTAGTTTGACAAAGTTGTTTACTCGATAGGTTTACACTCATAGTTAAAGGAAAAACATCATAATAAGACCGTTGTTTTTGAGGCTGAACCTGTTCGGGAGAAGCAGCTTGAATTAAACTAAATTTTTGGGTTAATTGTTGTTTCCAAACCTGCAATTGATGACAAGCTTCTCGTAAAACCCAAGCTCCTAGGGGAATAATTAACCCCGTTTCTTCTGCTACCGGAATAAACTCTATGGGCGATACTAAACCCCGGGTGGGATGCAACCAACGCACTAGGGCTTCAAAGCCAGTAATTCTACCACTCGCTAAAGAAACAATTGGTTGATAATAGACTTTAAAACCCCTGAGATTTATGGGTTGATCACGGGAGCTTTCTAATAGGTATTCTGTAGTTTTTAATCCATTCAAATTGAAATTTTCTAAGGGAGTTACGGACTCTGATTGCTGTGGGTTAACCACTTGTATTCGTCCATAAATAGCTTGTCGTAAATCCGTTTCAAGCTGCAATATAGACAGGGTTTGACTATGTATACTTAAATCAAAAACTTCATATCGAGCTTTGCCTTTTGCTTTGGCTCGATACATGGCAATATCCGCATCGCGTAAAAAATCGTCGGGATTATTATACAATAAACACTGATGGGATTCACTATTATTTTCCGACATTGGATAATGACCTCGACTGGGAACAATCCCAATACTAACGGTCGTAAAAATTTCGTGTCCTTGAATATAAAAAGGCTGGGTTAATTCATCGTGAATTTTCTCTGCCATGCGGGTGGCATCCAGTATACTTTCAACTCGATGAATCAAAATTGTAAATTCATCTCCTCCTAAACGGGCAACGGTATCTAGGGGATTGACACAATATAAAAGACGATGGGAAATTTCAATTAAAAGTTTATCTCCCATCAAATGCCCTAAACTATCATTAACCACTTTAAATCGATCTAAGTCTAAAAATAAAACGGCAAATTGATAATTAGGTTCTTGTCGAGATCGTTTTAAAGATTGGGCTAACCGTTCATTAAAAAAGCTCCGATTCGGTAATTGGGTCAGGGCATCATGTAGGGCTTCATACATGAGTTGGGCTTCAAATCGTTTGCGTTCGGTGATATCCCGAATAATAATTTGAATCGCAGATTGACCTTGATAGGTAGCTGGAATTCCTACAATTTCTACGTCAATAACTTCTCCATTTAATCGAGTTAATTTTTGTTCTATTAACTCCAGAGGTTGCTGTTCATTACTATGATCTTGAATTTGAATCTGAATGGAATTAAAATAAGCTGGGGGAAGAAAATCAAAGATAGAGCGACCGATTAAATCTTGCGGACGATTTGCTCCTAATAATTTTGCCCCAGCCATATTAATATAAACTAATTGTTCCCCATCATGAATGGCAATAGTTTCGGGGGATAATTCCACTAAACGGCGATAGCGTTCCTCACTTTCTCTTAGAGCTAATTCGGCTTTAATCCGTTGTTTTTCAGTTTGATTAGCCGCAATAAATCGACCAATACTTTGAGCCATTAATTCTAAAATTTCCAGTTCATAGGATTTATAATCTACGGTTTTAGCCTCTAAAGTAGCAAAAGCTAATGTCCCATAAATTTCCCCATTGACCCAAATCGGAGTTCCTAAACAGGTTTCCAGATGAAACGTTTGATAGCTTTGGAGTTGGTTTAATAGAGGATCTTCGCCAATGTGGGTATGAACTTGAGTCGTCTGGGTTTGAATAACTTGACAACAGTAGCTTTGTTCAAAAGGTAATGTCATACCTGCTTGAATTAGATCTAAATCCGAATGAACCGTATCAATAATAATATGATTATTTTCTAGTCGGCTGATCAAACCAGTAGACAATTTAAAAATTTCACATCCCACTTGCAGATAATCTCGAAAAAGTTCATCTAAATTTTGATGATTATAGGTTGTAATCCGATGCAAATGTTTGAGATTAGAACTAAATTTAGCTAAGGCTTGGGATTGTAAAATCAAGGCTTGTTCAGATTGTTTACGTTTAGTAATATCCGCTTGAATCCCAATAAAATGAGTCAAATATCCTTTGGAACTATAGACAGGGGCAATAGAAAGTTCATTCCAGAAAAACTCTCCATCTTTACGATAATTCTGGAGTTCGACATGACATTCTGTTCCTTCTAAAATAGCGCGACGAAGTTCATTAACGGCGGGATCTTTGGAATTATTTCCTTGTAAAAAGCGGCAGTTTTTTCCTAAAATATGTTCTCGGCTATATCCGGTAATTTTTTCAAATCCAGAATTAACAAAAATAATCGGATTATCCTGTTGGGTGGCATCGGTAATTACAATCCCATTACTACTACTATTAATCGCTCGTTCCATTAATTGCAAGCGTTCTTGGGCGCGATGATGTTCAATGGCCGCCCCTAAGACATTCGCGATCGCTTCTAAAAAATGCACATCCTCGGAGGTAAACTGGCGGTGGTGATCGCAATGGACACTTAAAACCCCCCAGGCTTTGGAAATCGGTGACTCTGCCTGGGTTGGACTCAATTCCGAATTCTGATCCCAACGGGCAATAACCACACTCATACCACTAATCACCCGATGATTATGCAGGAGGGGACTACCCGAGAATCGAGTTTCCACCCGTAAATCATCCACAATAATGGGTTCATTTTTAATTAAGGTATACCCGGCTTGGGAATTAATATAGGCACTCACCCGAGCATTGCCCACCAGTCCTTTTTTCCAACCGAATCCCGCCGTCAACCCAAAAGCATGACCTCCGGGCATAAGTTCCAACAGTTGGCAGTATTCTACATTCAAGGTTTGTGCCACCACACAGACCGCTTCATCCATTAAAGCCAACAGGTCAGAATGAATCAGAGCCTGTTGACCCAGGTGAGCAACCGTAGCTTGTTGGCTCACCCGGGACTGCAAACTGGCTAAAAGCGGGTCTACTGGCACCAAGGCATCGGAAACTTCCGGGATTTCCTGGGTACTGATTAAGGTGGCGAATAATTGGCCCCATTGATTCCGCAGGGGTAACAGGGTGGCACGACAATGACCCAAACTCCCATCTCGACGAGAAAATTCAATTTCACGGGTACAGCCGGAATATTCCAACTCAGGCATCAGGGGGTATAAATCGATGGCGAATTGATGAAACGGCGACAAATTCAAGGCCACCAAAGTTTTACCCAGAACTTGGGACTTGTCATATCCCAACATTTGTTCAGCAACCGTATTCCAATCGATAATCTGGTTTTCTGTACCGATCAAAATTACCCCCTGTTGCCAATGGTCAAAACTGGGAAGATAATCCCAGGGCAGGGGTTGGGTCAGGGGCACCTGACGGAGATTAGAGTAGGTAGACAAAACCAACTGTTCCCCATTCAAGATCAGTAAACGCATGGATACTAATGTCCACCACAGGGTTCCGTCGGCTCGTTTGACTTGTAGAGGGTGTTGTATAGACTTGTGTTCTTGTAGCCTTTCCAGTAAAATCGCTCGATCCGTGAGATTCGCAAAAATATCGGACTCAGAAAAGTGTGACCGTTCCGAGGGTAGCAATCCAAAGGTGTGTTGGAAGCGAGAATTACAATAAAAAACTCTGTCATCATCCCGATAACTGATGATCAAGGGGACTTGCAGCAGGTCTGCAATGACTTGCATCAGTATGGGACTCTCAGACAGTCCAACTTCTGTATTTGTGTCCATGACCCACGCCTGATCAATAGATACAATCGGATAAAGTTGGTCTTGATTGATCTGTGTCCGGTTTTTGTTGAGCATCAACTAGGTTCTGTGCATTATCGATTCGATCACTCGTAGTTATCGTGCTTCTTGCAGAGTGTTTAAGATACCAAGAGTTTTTCGTTTGCCCCTCCCTAATTCATTTTACGATTATTTCTATTAAGTTTTGACATTTTTTAATGAAAATTAAAAAAAGGTTAACAAACCTCCCCTCTGGATTTTCCCTGAATCTCTGTTTCGGGCAAAAATCCGTGACTCCATCAATATCCCCCAGACCCTGATATTTATTTTTTGACAAGGAATATTAGCCTTACTATCAATAGTCTAATGGAGTTTTCCCAGACTGTCACTCAGCAGTGGGAACTTAAATTCAGTCAGGATCGCTTTGGTATTAAAGGGGATCAAGTGTTTTAGGGTCTTTAGGCAGGTTCACAAGATTAATTTTGGCGATCGCACATTCCCAGCGTCTCCTGAAAACCAGCACTGTTTTTTAGATAATTTATAACAAAAATTTATTTATTCTTCTCTGGTCTACTAAATTTAATTATTTAATAATCTTCGGGTTTATCCCTAGACAAATTACCCTCAATCATGATACGATTGTATTCGTGTTTTTATTTTTGCTGGTTATCCTTATTGACATCAATTCTATTAATGAATTGTCTATAATAATCGGCGATCGCCAATTTTGGGGCTCAATCTCGGTTTAGATCCCTCCAACCCCAGAGCCCTTTTCTTCGACCCAATGATAGTTCCCGTCAAACACCCTTAAAGGTTGACTGATTGCATCAATAATTAAATGTACATATATTTAGAATAAACCGCCGCCTGTCCACAATATTGATCTTGTTCATCTAAAACATTCCAAATTAAAACATCTTGAATTAAAAACCGTTTTCCCCGACTGGAAATTCTGACCCCTTGATAATTTTTAATAAATCCTTTGGACGCCGTTTCAGCTAACAAGCGATCGCGTTCCTCCTGTACAGGGAGTTCTGCCGTTTTTCGAGAGGGCATTTGGATGAATTCATCCCAAGTTAACTCCCACATTTTCAAGGCTTTTTGATTCCCATAATTAAAAATTGGATCGGATTCAATACCATGGGAAACTAACACAAATGGCGCGTAAAATAAACTCTCCGCCACTTCCTCCGGGGTATCATTCAAATTCAACAGAGTTTCCCCCATCCAATGTTGATAACTCCTCAAAAGTCTTTGAGTATGAATCATAATTCCGTCTTGTTTCCAGGGTGAAATCATTTATGATAGAAAGATAGTGTTTACAAATCTTAATAAAATGACAACAACAACGTCTCCCCAAATAACAACCTCCTTTGAACCCCTAACCTGGACATGGAAAGGTCATCAAATCCAGTATACCGCCACCGGAAGCGGACAGCCCTTAGTCCTGATTCATGGGTTTGGTGCGTCCATTGGACATTGGCGTCATAATATCCCGATTTTGGCCGCCGGGGGATACCGGGTTTTTGCTTTAGACCTCTTGGGATTTGGAGCCTCTGCGAAACCCAATCTCGATTATAGTTTAGAATTGTGGGAAGAATTACTAACAGATTTTTCAGCAGAAAAGATTAAACAACCTGCTATTTTTATCGGCAATTCCATCGGAGCATTATTAGGTTTAATCATGGTTGCTAACCATCCCGAAATATCCTCTGGGGCGGTATTAATTAATTGTGCAGGAGGGTTAAATCATCGGCCTCAAGAATTGAATTTACCCCTCCGGTTGATTATGGGATTATTTGCAAAAGTTGTGAGTAATCCTATTATCGGGCCGTTTATGTTCAATCAAATTCGACAAAAACACCGGATTCGCAATACCTTACATCAAGTTTATGGCAACAAACAAGCCATTACCGATGAGTTAGTAGACCTATTATATAATCCTTCTAATGATATGGGTGCTCAACAGGTCTTTGCTTCAATTTTAACCGCCCCTCCCGGCCCTCAACCCTCAGAATTATTGCCCCAAATTCAACAACCATTATTAATTATTTGGGGAGAAACTGACCCTTGGACACCGATTACCGGGGCAAAAATTTATCAAGATTTAGCGAATAGCAATCCATCTGTAGAATTTATTTCAATTCCCGATACGGGTCATTGTCCCCATGATGAACGTCCTGAACAAGTCAACTCTATTATTTTGAATTGGTTAAACCAATTGAGTATAAAATAAACTCTCGTAGGGTGGGCTATGCCCACCTAATTAATTAATAAAAAAGCCTACAATATTATGGGAATAGGAAACTACGAACGCCAAAGCCAATATTTTAATAGTCCTGAAATTTATAAATCCTCAGAAGAAATTTATTCTGATTTAGATAGCTGGACTAATGAAATTTTTGAACAGGAAGCTAATCGGTTTGAAAACGTAAATTTCCATGTTTTACTCCCGCCTTTATTATATCAAGGTAAATTTATTAAAGGATTGTATTTTAGTGAATCTGTAGATTTATTAAATAAACTTTTACCTCAACTTTCTGAGGTTTTCTTTTCGATAGCTGATTCCCTTTGGTGCGCCTATCCTTGGTCTAATACGGCCGATGCCTATTTTTGTTTATATGATCATCCATCCCGTGCAGATTGGTTTAAAAAAACCTATCCCCAACGGGCAAATAAAGTTTTAATTCCTTTTTCTGAGTCAGATTTTATTAATGAATATTTGATTGCACCTCAACCTATAAATATTAAAGATATTGATATTATATGTGTGGCTAAATTATCTCCTGTTTATAATCTACCGATAATTGCCAAAGCATTGAAAGTTTATCAAAAAAAATATAATAAACTTTTGAAAATGAAGTTAATTTTAGAGGATTATTTTGAGGTAAACTCTACTTATTTGCTCAGTAGTGAAGCTCAATTAGAATGGCAAAAAATTCAAAATATTTTAGTTCACAATTTAGATGATATTGAAATAGTTTCTCAAGTTGACTATTATCAAGAAATGCCCCTGTATTATTCTCGGTCTAAAATTTGTCTTTTGGGTTCTCTTTTAGAGGGAAAAAATCGCAGTCTCTCAGAAGCGATGAGTTGCAATACTCCGGTGATTTGTTTTAGGGAATTCAATCAATATGTCAGAGGTAAAGCTGAATTATTCCCTCCAGGATCAGGGTTATTATCTAAATTTGATCCCGAATCCTTAGCCGATACTATCCATACTGCCTTGGAAGATTTAACGGTTTTTCAACCGCGTTTTAATTATTTAAAATATCGAGGACGCAAAAACTTTTTTAATACCTGTTTAGATAGTTTTATTTTTTATAATAACACAATTCCTGATTATATTCAAGGCGAAGTCTATAATAATGTATGGTTAGATTTAGCGATGCAATATAATTATCAAATCAGTCTCCATGATTTTTTATATGGACGTTCTCCGCGATCGCATTTACAAGGATTAGTTAATATTTATAAAATTCTGAATCAATGGATTAAAATTAAAATTTAAGATTAAAGAGAGAAACACAAAGGCACTAAGACACGAAGTAATAAGGTAGAATAACTGCAATTATGAAAACAATTAATTACCGCAAAATTATTGATTTAACCCATAAAATTCATCCTAATATTCCTTTATGGCCAGGTGATCCGGCTGTGGAGTTAGAAACTCTGGCTGATTTTTCGACATCGGGATATTATTTAAGGCGGTTTTGCATGGGAGAACATAGTGGAACTCATTTGAATTCCCCTAAAAGTTTTTATCAAGATGGTATGGGAATTGATGATTATTCGCCCGAGTCTTGTATTCTTCCCGCAGTTGTGATTGATTTTAGAGAAAAAGCCAGTCAAAATCCTGACTCCATTTTAACTGTAAGTGATATTGAATTATGGGAAAAACAGTATAATATTATTCCTGAAAATAGTATGATTTTACTTTATACAGGTTGGCAGGAAAAATGGCATGATCCGGTTGCTTTTTTAAATCTTGATCCCGAGGGAAAACTGCACTTTCCGGGGTTTGGGAGTGAAGCTACTCAATTTTTAATCGAACAGCGCAATATTAAGGGAGTTGGAATTGATACCCATGGCGTTGACCCAGGTTTTGATCATAGTTTTAATACTAATAAAATGATTTTGAAAAACAACGGTTTTGTATTAGAGAATTTGACAAATCTGGATCAACTTCCCACCACTGGAATTACCTTAATTATCGGTATTTTAAAATTAACAGGCGGTTCGGGTTCACCTGTTTCTGTGTTAGCCTTAATTTAAGCTCTTTTATATAGATAGCTTTTTAAACTATTAATTTTGGAATCGTTTTATGGCTCTTGATATCTCCACAATGTCTGTGATGGTAAGTGCCTCATCAATTCTACAATCAATTACCTTGATTTTCTTCTTTTTTCTAGCTAATAAATATCCCGGGGTTGGGATTTATGCCATTGGGACTCTGTTATCAGCAATCGGATTTTTGATTTTTCCGATTCGTCCCTTTATATCTAATCAATTAATTGCATTGAATCTTCGATTTTTGGGAAATTTATTGATTACATACGCTCAAATTCTTTACACCATTGGAATTATAAAATTTTTAAATAAAAAACCTAACTCCTTTTTTTTTATTGCTTTAGCCTCTGCTTTCCTCGTGATTCAAGTTTATTTTGTCTATATAAAAAATGATTTTATTGTCAGAAATATGGATACAATTTTTACATCTCTTACTGCTTATTTTGGGGCTATTTATTATTTAATCAAATTCCGAGAAAGATATCTCTATGCGTCATCTATTTTTATTTGTATTTCATTTGTTTTTAATATAATTTTTTTGCTCTTTAGAGCTATTGTGCTTCCCCTAACTAATACAAAAACTTTACTGGATTCTAATCTGGTTAATCTAACCACATTTGGGTCTATATTTTTGTTTGACTACCTGCGAAATGCTGGTTTTATTATGATGATTTGTCAACGTTTGTACCATAACATTCATCAATTAGCAACTCTCGATTTTTTGACAAACACATTAAATCGTAGGGCAATGCAACAGTGTTTAGATCGGGAAATAGCCAAATTTCATCGGAGTAAAACCCTCTTTTCCCTGATTATGCTTGATGTTGATCGCTTCAAATTAATTAATGATACCTATGGCCATGATCGGGGTGATTTGGTTTTGCAACACCTGACCACCATACTAAAACAAAACCTTCGGTCACAAGATATTCTCAGTCGTTGGGGTGGGGAAGAATTTCTAATTTTGTTACCCAATACAGATATTCAGGAATCATTCCTGATGGCGAATAAACTGCGAACTACCGTGGAAAAAAATCCCGCCAATAATAGATTAATTTACTATACAGTTAGTTTGGGTGTAGGAACATTTAATCAAGAATATACTGGAAAATTAGATTCGCTGTTAGTCGCTATTGATCAAGCGCTTTATCAAGCAAAAGAAAATGGCAGAAATCAGGTTGTTATTGCTAAAAATCCATAATAATTTATTGTTAGCTAGTCGCCTAACCCCTGAATTCTGACAACTTGAGCCATAATTTCCCCATTGGGGCGTTAAACTATATGAAAATGAGCGTAGCAACAGGAAAAGGTAGAATGAATAGGTCTTGGATCAAAACCTGGATGGGAGGGTCAAATCCTAAACAGATAGTCCCCCAGAAAACGAAGATCGGCAAACGACTGGGAAGGCTTTTGGGGACTTGGATCATAGCCCAGGGGGTGCTTTTGGGAACTCCCTCCTTTGCCGATAACACCCCAAAAACCCTAACCTACAGTCAACTGTTGCAGAAAATTGAAGCCGGGGAAGTCCAAAAAATTGAAGAAGACCCCTCGCGACAAATGGCGAAAGTCACCTTGAAAGGGGAGAAAGATAAAAAGTCTGGGTCAGTATATTTTGTGTCGCTGTTTGCCCAAAACCCGGAATTGATGCGAGAAATTCGGGCGAATAATGTCGAGTATGGAGTCAGCCCTTCGGCGGATAATAGTGTGGCCATGGGGCTGATCGTCAATATGCTGATTATTTTTGGCCTATTGGCGGTTTTATTAATGATTCTGCGACGGTCTACCCAAGCATCGGGTCAAGCGATGAATTTTGGCAAATCCAAGGCCAGATTCCAAATGGAAGCAAAAACTGGCATCTTATTTGAGGATGTGGCGGGAATTGAGGAAGCCAAGGAAGAATTGCAGGAAGTTGTCACTTTCTTGAAGCAACCCGAACGTTTTACCGCGATTGGGGCTAAAATTCCGCGAGGAGTCTTGTTAATTGGGCCCCCAGGGACGGGAAAAACCCTATTAGCCCGGGCGGTGGCTGGAGAGGCGGGAGTGCCGTTTTTCAGTATTTCTGGGTCGGAATTTGTGGAGATGTTCGTCGGCGTCGGCGCTTCCCGGGTGCGGGATTTATTTAGAAAGGCGAAGGAAAATGCTCCTTGTTTGGTGTTTATTGATGAAATTGATGCGGTCGGACGTCAACGGGGCGCGGGTATTGGTGGGGGAAATGATGAGCGCGAACAAACCCTAAACCAATTATTAACGGAAATGGACGGGTTTGAAGGAAATACGGGCATTATTGTGATTGCGGCGACTAACCGCCCCGATGTTTTGGATGCGGCGTTATTGCGTCCGGGTCGGTTTGATCGGCAGGTGATGGTAGATTTACCTAGTTTTAATGGCCGCTTGGGGATTTTGGAAGTTCATGCTCGAAATAAGAAGTTATCAGAGGATGTTTCTTTAGAGGCGATCGCCCGTCGCACCCCGGGATTATCAGGGGCCGATTTAGCGAATTTACTAAATGAAGCCGCGATTTTAACCGCCCGACGTCGCAAGGAAGCGATTACTCCTTTAGAAATTGATGATGCGATTGATCGGATTACGATTGGGTTAGCATTAACGCCGTTATTAGATAGTAAGAAAAAGCGTCTGATTGCCTATCATGAAATCGGACACGCTTTGTTAATGACATTGTTGAAGAATTCCGATCCTTTAAATAAAGTGACCATTATTCCTCGTTCGGGAGGGATTGGCGGTTTTGCTCAACAAATGTTTAATGAGGAAATGGTCGATAGTGGATTATATACAAAATCCTGGTTAATTGATCAAATTACGATTTGTTTGGGCGGACGGGCGGCGGAAATGGAGGTTTTTGGGGATTCGGAAATTACGGTTGGGGCGAGTAATGATATTCAAACGGTGACGAATTTAGCCCGGGAAATGGTGACTCGTTATGGAATGTCGGAATTGGGTTTAGTGGCTTTAGAAAGTCCCTCGGCGGAGGTGTTTTTAGGTCGAGGATTTCCTTCTCAATCGGAATATTCGGAGGAAGTAGCTACCCAAATTGATCATCTAATTCGAGATCTGGCTTTTGACTGTTATGAACAAGCCCGAAAAATGGTTCGGGAAAATCGAATGTTAATGGATCAGTTGGTGGAATTACTGTTAGAAATTGAAACCTTGGAGGGAGAACAATTTCGGCAATTAGTGGCAGAACATAATCCTTCTGCTGTTAAGGTTAGTTAAGTTTTTAAGCACCCCAAGCTAGATTTTTGATTAAAAAAGCGATCGGTAGCTTGAGCAGTTAGTTCAATATCAGCACCGTGCCGAAACGGGTAAATTGTACGCTAAGGCTGAAAGTGTGATGGAGTAAGCTTTTCAAGAAATGCTTTCTACAGTCAGATTAGTAAAAAAACTAGGGTTATACTGGTGGTTTTCACAAAAAATTGTCATTTCAGACCCTTGGAATTTTCTAAGCGTACAATTTTCCTTTTCTGGCAGGGTGATGCCAAGTCTGACCCACCCTACAACAGATTTTTAGTGTGACACTTGCGTAAGTCCTATGTAGTTACCAGTCTTCTTCTGCCACAATGTATGCAACTAAATAGATAGACGCTTCACTAGCACTTGTGACAGTTTTTACATAAGTACCTGGCTCTGTATCTTTCTCAATTGCAAAACTTCCGAGGTGATCGTCTCCAGAACCATAATCGTATTCCCAAATGGTGATATCTAGAGGCTGAGTCAGAGGAAAACGCAATTCATCAAACCGTACAATTTGACCCGCTAAAATTTCATAGTATTTACCGGGTTGTGGCCAAAACCGCTTGTCAATTCCCGGTTGATTACTAAAAGTCATGTACAGTTGATCTGGGTAATTTCCTGCCTTAGCAATTGCATCTACCAAGCCGGGAATTTGTTTCAAAACTGTTGCACCTGCCTCCAGAGCTTCTCCAACCAATTGAGCTTTAGGGTTGGGAGTGTTACCCAGAACTTGACCGGCTGCTTCTGCAACGGCACCTGACAAACCGACAGCCTGGTTAACGAGATCGGAATTGACACTCTCTGACATCGCTACACACTTGGCAGAGTGAATTCTGGCGACTTTTACCCTAGCTGGTATGTACTCATAACGCAATTCATAGATATTCCCTTCTTTGGGATCGGATAGCGTTATCCTTCCTGAACCTGAACCCGTGGCAGAAAATATATAAGCGCCCATGTAGTCATCCGATGAAGTCGAATCGTATTCCCACAACTCGATCTTCAAATCTTTTTGAAAACTAAATGTTTGGTTGATGTATTGTTCATCCCCCCTGTTCATATCAACATCACCACGCATTGGCCATCTTCCGACCTGCTGCCCATCTACAAAAAACTTTGCATATACATCATCTGAGCCACCACCACTAGATGTTTGTATACATTTTAGTTTGGTTAATACAATCTTAGTCATTCTATTCTTTCCTTGGTTTTAGATATTTAGCAAGGTATTTGCCCTAAGTATTCAAAATACTATGTCTCCACCATAAAATCAACCCCAAACCTAAGTAGGTAGGCGGGATTAAACTTTTCCATGTAACAATATGTAAAGGAGGCTTAGATCATCCATTAGAAAGCGTTACAACGATTTACAATCGTTTACATAGGAAGATTTTATAGAGCCTACCTACTTAAAAGGGTTAAGACGCAAAAAACCGAGATAAATAACCTTTGGATTTTCCATGACTGCTCTTGCGCTTTGATTTTTTGTTGTCGCTCCTGTATTGAGTTTTTAGGTGTTAAAATGTGGAGTTTGAGGTTTTCCCATACCATCAGTTAAAGCATAACTGGTTGTTAATAACCACATCCAAAGTTTAGGATAACGGGGTTCTAACCAGGGTTGAATTTTGCGACTTAAATTAGGAAGCCAACCGCAAAGGAAACTAATCATAGATAATACCATAAATTGAATAAAATTCTTTAGCCACCTAAGAACTTCTCCCATATTTACAAAGTCTAAAATCCAAACTAATAATAAAGGATTTATCCGGGCAGCTTTCAGGGCTAACCGAGTAAAAATCCACCAAGTTGTTCTATCTTTAATGAAAGTTTCGGCAATTTCTTGAGATTCTGTTGCTAAAACCCCAAAAAAAGTATTTAAAATTGAGTTAATTTTTTGCGGGGGTAAATATTTGCCCGTGGGCACCATCATCCCTTTAGAAAATAACCAGGTTACAGAAATATTGGTTTGATACGCGCGAATTTGATCTAACCAATCTGCGGTCAGTAAATTATGTTTTAAAGCGGTATTTAATAAATCAGTTAATCGAGATAGATTCCGCACTAAAGACCCAAATCCGGTAAACACCAAGGGAGATTGTAAAGAGGCGGCATCCCCAATTAAAATTAATCGATCAACACTAATTTTGCGATCGCGACTGCCATTACTAAAATGCCCCGGAATATAGCCAAAAGTGGGTTTTTTCCAAACTAATTTATCCATATCGCAGCGACGATATTCGGGTAAAATAGTGAAAAAATCCTCATACATTTCTAACAAGGAACCGGGGTTTTTAGGATTAACTTGATGATAGTGAAATAGATAGAATGTTAACTCATTGCCCGCCCCGGGAAATAGTTCCCAAATTAACTGTCTACCCCGGGAAATATCCCCATGACTATTTAAAACATCTCCATAGGTGGCATCCCAAACCCCCGGTTCAAACCCCCCCTCAATTACCGCCCCCACCGTCGGACATACGCTATCAAAAGCCCGTCCGCCGTTCAGTTGCCAAGCAATGGGGGACGCTGTTCCCATGGCATCTACTAATAGCCTTCCCGTGGCAGTTCGTTCGGTTTGGCTGGGAATATGGAGGGAATTAATAGTAACTTGATTGGGGTTAATATTTGCTTGTAAAAACTCCGTTTCATCCCAAATATCTCCCCCCGCTTGTTTGAGTTTTTCCCCGGATAATTTCAATAGAATTTCAGCATCTAAGGCAACATTTAAAACCCTGGGAGTATGGAGAATTTCAGCTTGAGCAATTTTAGGATTATAAGCATCAAAAAACTTATGAAATCCATCTTTATATTCTCGGGCGATAAAACTTTCGATTTCCGTCGGGGTAAATAATTTTAAATCAATTAAACTTTTTAGTTCACTCCGAGAAATATTCCATTCTCGGTTCATCCGACCAAAGGGCAACCGTTCAATTAATAATACTTTATAACCTAATCTTGCCATCACCGCCGCATGAATCACCCCTAAAGCACCCCCGATATAAATTAAATCATAATTGGGGGAATCAGAGGTCTGGGAATTATCGGTTTTAAAAATAACCTGTTTCGGAGTTTGGGGATTTCTTACTCCTTCTCGCCAGCGTTTTTCCCACCAATAAACCCGTTTGAGATCAAATTCTCCATTGGGCATTTTTTTGAAGTATTTAACCGTTAGGGGATAATCTTTTTCTAATCCTTCAAAAATTGATTGTTGAGATAAATCAATCTCTGGAGGTTCGGGATATTGATGGGGAAATGCGGTTCTAATTTCCGTTTCTAAATGCTTTAAAAATAGTTTTTCTTGACTTTTTGGCGGTTGACCAACGCGAAAAACTTTTAAATAAGTGGTGCGTTGAACTGGCCAAACAAAAATCGAAAGTTCACTAGATTCTGTTAGATTTTGATTGGGTTGAGAAAATTGTAATCGAAAACCATCGGGAGTGATAAATTTTTCGCCATTTGGTGCTTGAAAGTTTTGTTGCAACCAAGTACAAACCTGTTGAGTGCCGGGAGTGGGAACTTCAAGATATAAAATTTCTTTAATATTTGCCATTCTCAGCTTGACCTCAATTGCGATAACTTGACTAGATCAAGTTGTACCATAAAAGGGTATCAGGGAATTTTGGAAAAGCAAAAATGAGTGAAAAAACAGCAATTCAAGATTTAATCAAGCAACAGCGAGACTTTTTTGCCACGGGACAAACCCAGGATATCCAGTTTCGCCTCGCCCAACTTCAGCGCTTGAAACAGGCGATCGCATTCCATGAAACAGCCATTATTAACGCCATAAAAGCCGATTTATGCCGTCCTGACCTGGAATCATGTTTTGAGTTTTCCCCCGTTGCTGAACTCAATTATGCCCTTAAACATCTCAAATCTTGGGTTAAACCCCAAAAAATTCCCGCCTCTTTAGGTCAACTTCCCGCTTCCACCTTTATTTATCCTCAACCTTTAGGAATTATCCTAATTATTGGCCCTTGGAATTATCCGTTTCAACTGTTAATTTCCCCTTTAATTGGGGCGATCGCTGCCGGAAATTGTGCGATTTTAAAACCTTCAGAAATTGCTGTAAATACCTCTAAAATTATTAGTGATATTATCAGTAAAACTTTTAATTCTGAATATATTGCAGTAGTTGAAGGAGGAATAGAAACCAGTCAAGAATTATTAGCCGAAAAGTTTGATCATATTTTCTTTACCGGGGGGCAAAAAGTCGGTAAAATTGTCATGGAAGCCGCCGCCAAACATTTAACCCCAATCACTTTAGAGTTAGGGGGAAAAAGCCCTTGTATTGTAGATGATGATATCCAATTAGATTATACCGCAAAACGAATTATTTGGGGTAAATTAATTAACGCTGGTCAAACTTGTATTGCCCCCGATTATTTGTTAGTGAATTGTCTAATAAAATCAGAATTAATTATCGCGTTGCAAAAATGGATTACAACTTTTTTGGGCGATAACCCCGAAACCAGTCCCGACTATTCGCGGATTATTAATCAATTTCATTTTAACAGATTACAGCAATTTGTAAAAGCGGGTAATATTATCACTGGAGGCAAAACCAATCCCGAAACCCGATATATTGCACCCACTTTAATTAATAATATTTCCTGGGATGATTTAATTATGCAGGAAGAAATTTTTGGGCCGATTTTACCTATTTTAGAATATCAGGATTTAGGAGAAGCGATCGCCAAAATCAAGAGTCGTCCCAAACCTTTAGCATTATATCTATTTTCCAGGGATAAGGATAAACAAAACCGAATATTACAAGAAACCTCATCAGGAACCCTCTGTTTTAATGACACAGTATTACAAATTGGGGGAAAATCTTTACCCTTTGGCGGCATAGGAGAAAGCGGAATAGGAAGTTATCATGGAAAAACCACGTTTGATCGATTTTCCCATTATCGCAGTGTCTTAAAACAAACATTTTTATTAGATTTACCCCTACGTTATGCACCCTATAAAGGCAAAGAATGGTTAATTAAAAAAATTCTAATGCAATAATCTTTTCCCCAGATGGGGTTAAGGGTAGTTTGAATCTTTTCTTTAAGAGCGATCGCAAGTTTCTGGGTTGGTTAATCATCCTTCTCCCTTCCTTTGTGTCTTCGTGTCTTTGTGGTTCCTTTTCCACTTCAATCTATTTTTATAAAATAAAATTTGTGTTATAATAGAATTAACCCTAATCAATTCCAGATATTATGGAAGAAATCCTAACCCTAAAGGAATTATTGTTAAAAGGGGATATTCCGGGTTCCCTTGCTATCGTTGAAGAATTGGAAGAAATGGGTCGCAAAGATATTGTTAAAACCATTCGTAGCTATTCTATCGTTTTATTAATTCACTTAATTAAACGTCAAGTTGAAAAACGAACCACCCGGTCTTGGGATGTTTCAATTCAGAATGCTATTTTTGAAATCAGGGATGAAAATAAACGTCCTCGCTCCCAAAGTTATTATCTATCTCCAGAAGAACTTGAGGAAGTTTTAGAAGTTGCTTATAAACAAGCGATTAATAAAGCATCCTTAGAGGTTTCGGAAGGAATTTATCAAGCTAAAGAATTAGAAAAATTAGCCGACAAAGAAGAAATACTAAAGCAAGCAATGGAGTTAATTAAAGATGAATAAATCATAATGATATTGTTGTTCCTTTCCCGGCTTCCTGGGATGATTGGTCATCCTAACATCCCCGGGCAAACAGAAAACTGCTATTCCTTGCTATTCCCCATGGCGAGGAGAGACAACTTTACGGTAAAATCTGATCTATAGAAGTGTTAATATAGTATTTCCTGTGCAAAATTCTGGACTGCAATACCTATCTGCATCAACCGATGCCTTAGAAACGCGATCGCCTAATCAACAATTATTTCCTTTGACCGCAAAAGTCAATCCGCAAGATCACTTAGAAATTGGCGGTTGCGACGTTACCGCCTTAGTTCAACAATTTGGCACACCCCTCTATATTGTTGATGAAACCACTCTGCGAACGGCTTGTCAACAATACCGGGACGCCTTCAAACGCCATTATCCCGGTGAGTCCCTCGTCCTGTATGCTTCCAAAGCCTGGAATTGTTTAGCGGTTTGTGCGATTATTGCATCTGAAGGATTAGGGATTGACGTGGTATCCGGGGGAGAACTCTATACGGCTCTGCAAGCGGGAGTTCCACCGGAAAAAACCTACCTTCATGGTAATAATAAATCTTCCGAAGAAATTCAATTAGCCATTGAAAGCGGGTGTACGGTGGTTGCGGATAATTGGTTGGATTTACACACCCTCGCCCAATTCAGTCAACAGTCTATCGTTGATCATCCCATTCGGATGATGATCCGGTTTACCCCAGGAATTGAATGTCATACCCACGAATACATCCGTACTGGACACTTAGATAGTAAATTTGGGTTTGATCCCGGTCAACTGGATGAAGTCTTTCAATTTATCGGTCAGCAACCGGGTTTATCCTGTGTTGGCATTCATGCCCATATTGGCTCGCAAATTTTTGAATTGCAACCCCATAACGATTTGGGTTCTGTCATTATTGATACTTTAATTAAAGCCAATCAACAGGGTTTAAATATTTCAGAAGTCAATATTGGCGGGGGTTTGGGTATTTGCTATACGGAGTCAGACGATCCCCCAAGTATCGAAGATTGGGTAAAAATTGTGACTGAATCCGTGATCAAAGCCTGTGAACAGAAACAATATCCCCTGCCCCGATTATTATGTGAACCGGGACGCTCTCTAATTGGCTCTAGTTGCGTTACCGCCTATACCGTTGGATCTCAAAAACAAGTTCCGGGAATTCGGACTTATATTGCTGTAGATGGTGGGATGTCCGATAATCCCCGTCCAATTACTTATCAGTCCTTGTACCGAGTGGTTTTAGCTAATAAAATGTCTGCACCGATCACCGAACAGGTAACGATTGCAGGCAAACATTGTGAATCTGGGGATATTTTAATCAAGGATGCTCAACTTCCTAAAGTTGAATCTGGGGATATTCTCGTGGTTATGGCAACGGGAGCCTACAATTATAGTATGGCATCCAACTATAATCGACTGTCCAAACCGGCGGCAGTTTTAGTGAATAATGGCGATGCTAACGTCATTATCGAACGAGAATCTTACCAAGATTTAATCCGTAAAGATCGACTTCCAGAACGCTTAACAGTTAATAGTTGATGCTTAAAGGTTAATAAGTTAACAGCTAACAGTTGTGGGGCGGGTTGATCAAGATTTGGGTTAATGAACAAAGATCTGAAAAAACTCCCCCATGAAATTTGATCAAAATTCGATAAATGCGGCGCCTAGTCATGACTAAGCAAGGAATTCCTCCCTGGTTAATTCAAAGTCTTGATATTGGATTAGTTTTTGCCGTCACTTATGTGGTTTTGGTCATCATTGGAGAACGCCGTACCCTTTGGATGGTGCGCGGGTTTATTATTCTAATGTTGGCAACGGCCATTAGTAACTGGGCAAATTTGAAATTATTGTCTATTGCCCTCAATAGTTTAGTTACAGGTTCTGCCGTAGCGATGGCAGTCATATTACAATCGGAATTCCGCGAATTTTTGGAACAGTTGGGTCGCGGAGAGGTTTTACAATTGTTTGGTCAGGGTCGCCGTGTTATTCCTGAACCCGATGGGGTGATTGATCAACTGGTAGAAGCGGTTAAAGAACTCTCGCAAAATCGTACCGGGGCATTAATTATTGTTGAAACCGGAAGTCCCATTGATGAACGGGATTTTTCTGTTCCAGGAGTTAAACTCAATGCCGAAGTTTCCAGAGAACTGTTACAAACTATTTTTCAACCTAAAACCCTCCTCCATGATGGGGCGGTATTAATTCGGGCGTCTCGAATTGCGGCGGCGGGGGTAATTTTACCCCTATCGGAACGGATGGCGTCCCGACAATTAGGAACTCGTCATCGGGCGGCGATGGGAATTACCGAACGAGTGGCAAAATGTATGTGTATTGTGGTATCGGAAGAAACGGGTTCGATTTCTCTAGCGGAAAAAGGAATCCTCAACCGACCCTTAACTAGCAGTAAACTGAAAGAGTTATTGGAAGCTCGTTCTTGGACATCCGATGATGACAGAACTGTTCCTTCAATTTCGATTACCCATTGGGGAAACCGCCTGGGTTCCCAAGGATGGGCTTTAGTATCTCGCCTATTCCGTCCTCGATCCAAAGCTTCTCGGGAGAAAAAATGAGTGCTAAGACAAGGGATATATATGAATTACCCGCAGATTTAGACCAAAACCGCCTACCTAAACACATTGCTGTGATTATGGATGGCAATGGTCGCTGGGCGAAGCGTCGGGGTTTACCTCGAACCATGGGCCATCGTCGGGGAGTTGATGCTCTCAAGGAAGCTTTACGCTGTTGTCGAGATTGGGGTGTACAAGCACTAACAGCCTATGCTTTTTCTACAGAAAATTGGGGGCGTCCTTTGGAGGAAGTCGATTTTCTCATGGCCTTGTTTGAGCGGGTTTTAATGCGAGAACTCCGAGAAATGATGGAGGAGGAAGTCCGAATTCAGTTTGTGGGAAATTTGGCAGCGCTTCCCAAGTCGCTACAGGAAAAAATAGACTATTCCATGGAGGAAACAAAGCAAAATAAGGGGATTCTCTTTACAATTGCCACTAATTATGGCGGACGACAAGAAATTTTAAAAGCCTGTCGAGAGATTGCTACTCAAGTTAAACAAGGGTTAATTCAACCGGAAGATATTGATGAAACTCTATTTGAACAACATCTATATACAACGGGAATATGTCACCCTGATTTATTGATTCGTACCAGTGGAGAAATGCGAATTAGTAATTTTTTATTATGGCAACTAGCCTATGCAGAAATTTATGTAACTGATACCCTTTGGCCTGATTTTAATTATCAGGAATTGCATCTGGCTTTGTCTTCCTATCAAAAACGTGAACGCAGGTTTGGTAAGGTTTGAATTTAGAAGTTGCCTGTTCTCTGTTAAAATATTTGGCTTTTGTTGTGGCTTTAGCCCCAAAAAAGAACACTAAAGCGCAACAACAAACATCAATTTAAGGATAGTTGGGTTTATTTCCAACCGGCGCGATCCATAATTTGAATCGCCTGGGGATTGAATTTTCCATAGGCTGCAACATTAATGGGATTACTTTTAAATGTGCCAAAACCCGAGAGAACTGGAGAGACGGGAACACCCGCCACGGCTGGATATTCAAAAGCACTTTGAGCAAAAATCTTTTGAGCTTCAGGACTTGCTAAATGTTCTAAAAATTTAATCGCTCCCGCCTTATTAGGGGAAGTTTTAATCACCCCAGCCCCACTAATATTTGTGTGGGTTCCCTTTGCTCTTTGGTTCGGGAAAAATAAACCCACTTTACTGGCGATCGCTTGATCTTCAGGTTTTTTAGAGGCAACTAAACGCCCTAAATAATAAGTATTTGCTAGGGTTAAATGCCCCACACCCGCCGCCACAGCTTTAATTTGAGAAACGTCATTTCCTTCTGGGGGTCTAGCAAAATTAGCTACAAATCCTTTTACCCAGTTTTCCGTAGGAGTTGTTCCACTATCTCCAATCATTGAAGCGACTAAAGATTGATTATAGATATTATTGGAAGAACGAATCACAATTTTTCCTTTCCATTTCGGATTAGCTAAATCTTCATAGGTAGAAAGTTGAGCCGGATTAACCTTAGCTTTATTATAAACAATCACCCTCGCCCGTTTAGAAAACCCAAACCAATGACCATTTGGTTCTTTTAAATTGGCCGGAATTGCTTGATTTAAAATTCCTGAAGAAATCGGTTGAAAAATTCCCTGTTGTTGCGCTCTCCAAAGATTTCCGGCATCAACTGTAATTAGAATATCCGCCGGACTATTGGCGCCTTCGCTCTTAATCCGTTCTACCATTTCTTCGGCCTTTCCTTCCACCAAATTAACCTTAATCCCCGTTTTTTGGGTGAAGCTCTGATAGATCTGGTTATCGCTATCGTAATGGCGGGCTGAGTAGATATTCAGGACTTGGGGGTTAGCTTGCGATCGCTTCATCGGGGTAAGTCCACCCGCAGCAACTACAGCTAAGGCTGTTCCCAGGGTCAGAAATGCACGTCTAGTGATTTTGTTCATCAGAGTTTAATGCAATAGTTTATCAAGAAGATAGGATACACTTAATGCAATTAATTATCAATAATTGTTTTTTCAGAACACTTATGGTAATATATGCACTTTTTTACAGGGCATCACTTTTGGGGGATTTAACCTTCTTTGCAGGGGCTTTAAGCCTTAAATGTCTGGGTTAAGCCGAATCTAAGTTAGGAAACAAATGATTTAAGTTCTTAATATTTCTTTCTCAAGAATCAAAAATTATTGAAAAGAATAATCAAATATAGAAATAAAAAATATTCACAAGTTGATCTAATAGGACTTACGCACCAAACCGGGTTTCTGGCCCTGATTTTGCGGATGAAATCTGGATTTCTCGTTCAGAAACCCGGTTTCTTTGGTCTTGTGCGTAAGTTCTGTCTAACCTGTGAATATCGAGGGTTTAAGTCCGGTGCTTGGGCCTAATTTAATCGCAATCTAGGGTGTCACGGGTGTGGCGTCCGGTGACTGGGTTGGTTCCCGTTGCCACTTTACAGAGAGTGTTAATGGAATCTTTGCGTAACATCACATCTGTAAAATCAGCCCCGTCAATTATTGCCCCTTCAAATGTGGCATTATAGGCATAGGCTCCTTCGAGAATCGCGTTTGTTAGGTTGGTGCGCCTAAAACGAGCCATGTCCAAGGTGGAATTTCTCAGATCTGCACCTTCAAGATTCACGTCTTGGAGTTTAGCCCCAAATAAACTCACTCCCCGCAAATCCGTATGGCTAAAGTTGCTTCCGCGTAAATTGGCAAAGCCAAATTCTGAGTCTGTTAGGACTTGGCCCGAAAAATCGGCATTTAACAAAGTCTGTTTTTCATAATTTTCAGCTAGGACTGATGGGGTTTTTAATAGGGTTACAAGAATCCAAAAACCGATGATCAGTAAAAATCCTAGGGTTTTCAGGGGTGAAACTATTCTCAAATTGCTCAGATTCATATTTTTTCCAGGATCAATCAATATTTGAAGATAAAATTCGTACTTATTAATTATTCTATTTGTAATCCTAGATCCGATGTCTGAATCAAGAGTAATTGGTTCTTTAGGGGAAAAACTGGTTGGCCATTGGTTAGAATCACAAGGCTGGCAGATTTTGCATCATCAATGGCATTGTCGATATGGAGAAATTGATTTAATTGCCGTTGAAAGGGGAGAATCGGGAATTTTGACTTTAAGTTTTGTTGAAGTGAAAACTCGTGGTCAACGGAATTGGGATCAGGGGGGACTGTTAGCGATTACTCCAAAGAAGCAAGCCAAAATCATTCAATCGGCTGAATTATTTTTAAGCGATCGCCCCCAATTCCTAGAATGCCCTTGTCGGTTTGATGTTGCTTTAGTCAGTTGTGTTCACGACCCAACTCGAACCTCGATCTCAAAGGAAGTTTCCAGCTTTTCCTCACGCATAAATATCGGTCAGTCTGTATGGATAAACGGCTACCAACTGACTCTACAAGATTATATTGAATCGGCATTTAGCGAATAATCAAGGAAATTAAGCTAAGGCTTCGGGACAGTACCCTAATCCTCTAACAAATTGGGTTCGGAAAGATTCCACATCTTCACGGTTAGGAATACCATGGGAAACAACAGCCACTTGGTAGCGACGCATCACACTCAGGGGAGATTGTCCGGTTTCCAAACCCCAAAGGGCCATTAAAATTCGCATATCGGGTTCGTAGGGAATACCCAATTCCTGCATAAAAGCCCTAAAGTCACCATGTTCCTGGGGGGTGAGATAGTGACACATTTTGACTTTAATAATCCAGCCATCAATTTGGTGAATCACCGTAATAAATTGAACCGGGAGAGAATCATTTGAGCATAAGAAGTCTATGACTCTCAGGGTAAGACTGGTGTTGGCGAGGTAGTAAAGGTATTCCATCGGTGATCTCCTGCATGATTGTTCCGCTTTGTTTGTTGCTCAACTCCAATCTGGAACTCTGCAACAAAGAGCAATAGGAGCGGTATTTTTGCTTATCCTGTAACCCTTGATTCAGGTCTGAAGTTGAAACGGAGCCAAAAATGATGAGACCCTAATAAACAGCAGATCTGATAGGTAACACAACCCTATACATATTATATTGACAAGATTAGGGATAATAAGATAGGGGAAAAGCACCCGATTTCCTATGGGGGATTCTACCCAGCTTAAAACCCAGAAATTGTTGGGGATCAAAGTAAAACCCCAGAAGATCACCTAGGGGATCGGCCAATATTAGTTTTTATGGGGTCTCCCGTGAGATAATGTATAAAAAAAAATTTGGGTAAGGGATAAATCAGAAAAATGGATCAGTTAGATTATTGGTTGGAAAGCTATAACTATGAACTGCCAGAAGAACGGATTGCTCAAAATCCAGTTGTACCAAGGGATCACTCCCGTTTGCTGATTGTAGATTCTCCCGACTCCCATCGTCATTGTCTGTTTAAAGATTTACCCGAATTTCTTAGACCTGGGGATTTACTGGTACTTAATAATACTCGTGTGCTTCCGGCTCGTCTGTATGGACAAAAAAGTAGTGGGGCGGCGGTGGAAGTATTACTACTCGAAGAAAAACAGCATAATTGCTGGTTGGCTTTGGTCAAACCGGGTAAAAAATTTAAACCGGGTTCTGTGATTGAGTTTGAACTGAATCCTTTATCAAAAAATAATTTTAATTGTGAAAAATTGCGGGCGACGGTCTTAGAAACCGATGAAGAAACAGGGGGAAGATTATTAAAATTTGAAATCCCACCCGAGAAGTCTCTGATTCCGTTTTTAGAAGCCTTTGGGAATATTCCCTTTCCTCCCTATGTCACGGAAACCGAAGCCTTACCCGAACAATATCAAACGATTTATGCAGAACGTTCCGGGGCGGTCGCCGCACCGACTGCGGGGTTACATTTCACTGAAGAATTATTTCAGCGTTTACAATTAAAAGGAATTGATCAAGTTTTTTTGACTTTGCACGTGGGAGTGGGAACGTTTCGACCTGTGGAAGTAGATAATATTATCGACCATCAAATGCACGGAGAATGGATTGAAGTTCCGGCGGCAACCTTGGAAAAAATCGAAACAACTAAGGCATCTGGGGGGAGAGTGATTGCAGTTGGAACAACTTCTGCACGGGCATTAGAAGGGGCTGCGATCGCCCTTTCCAACCCCACAGAAACCCCCCAAGAATCAACGGTTACAGGCTATTGCGGGAAGACTGATATTTTTATCTATCCTGGGTATCAATGGCGGATGATTGATGGATTAATTACTAATTTTCACTTACCTAAATCCAGTTTGTTAATGTTGGTTTCAGCATTAATTGGACGGGAAAGGTTATTAAGTTTATATCAACAAGTCTTAGAAGAACCTGCTAATCAGTTTGGACAACAATATCGCTTTTATTCCTTTGGGGATGCGATGTTTATTGCACCTGAAAGTGTGTTTTCAAGTAGGGAACAGGGAACAGGGAACAGGGAACAGGGAACAGGGAACAGGGAATAGGTAATGGGTAATGGGTAATGAGTAATGGGTAATGGGTAATGGGTAATGGGTAATGGGTAATGGGGAGGAAAATATTTCACCCTATTGGTTTGTTCCCTGGGATAAAATCAGGACTTATTTTTTTTCCCAATTAATTGATCAACTAAATTTTTATGATAATTGGGTGGGACTTTAACCACTTCACGTTGGGGCGGTGCGGGGGCGGGGGTTGCGGGACGGGAGGCCTGGGCCTGAGTCGGGACAGAATTAGTATAGGGGGGGCGTCCATAGCCTAAAATGATCCCGCGAGTTCGGGTTCGACGCATGACTTGACCGCCATTGGCATCATTACCCACTCCGGTATTCCCCTCAATACTCATAATACTGCCATCGGATTTAACCGATTCTACGATCCCGACATGATCGGCAATTCCATCCCCCCGCCAACAGAAAAACACCACATCCCCGACTTTGGGCTCCTGAAACCATTGGCCCCGTTGTCTAAACCAGGATACCCCATCGGGACAATAGGCGAACCCTTTCGCGCTTCTAATGGGCAGAGGTAAGCCAATTTTATCAAAACAATAGGAGATAAAAATTGCACACCAAGGAACATAATTCATGCCGTACCATTGGCCATACTTGTTACCATTACTACCCGGGGGATGTTCCGCATATCCAACTTCACCCGCAGCAATATTAATTAAATTACCTACAGTTGTCATATAGAATTCTCCAAAATTTTAAACTGATTTGGGATAGAGTAGGCTGATCAGTGCGTTATCTGTTAATTTTGGGATGAGATTTTCCTCCTGTACTAAAACTATTTTACTCTTTTTCTTTCTAACATAGGAATTAAGGTTTTTATCCCTTAAATCATCCTTAAGGTTATTTCCAGAAAGATAACGCCCCAATTCCCAGGCTATTTTTATTTTCAAGGAGATTTATCGGTAATCCGAATTAATTCTAAAATCAGGAATATTTTTGATTAGTGCGTTTAATTTGTTCCCGTTCTATGGCTTCAAATAAAGCTCTAAAATTACCTTCTCCAAAGCCTTTAGCCTGTCGAATTTCACCTTCAATTGTACAAAATTTTCGTTCAATAAATTCAAAGAAAAATGTCGGTTGCTCAAAAATAGGTTGAGTAAAAATTTGTAATAGCATCGCTTCTGGGTTTAAATATTCCCAGTCTGCTAGGATTTGATGAGCTTTTAATTCTTCCCAATTCACTAACAAGGGTTGATCAATCCAACGTTTTTGTAATTGTAGATAATATTCATCAGGAACCTTTAAAAAAGCTAATCCTCTTTGTTTTAAACAATTAATTTTTTGGACTAAATTAGAGGTTTTTAGGGCAATATGTTGAATCCCTGAACCTCGATTCATGTCTAAAAATTCTTGGATCTGAGAATTAGTTGATGCGGGTTCATTGATCGGAAACTGAACTTTACCTTGAGAATGAACCATAACTTGACTTTGTAATCCAGAGCGTTCCGTTTGAATATCAAAACTTTGTTTAGGTTGAAATCCTAAATTATTTTGATACCAAGAAATTGCCGTTTTTAAGTCTCCAGATTCTACATTTAAGACAACATGATCAATTGTCAGTATATCGGCGGAAGATATAGGAATAATATCGGTAAAACCAGGAATTGGCTTGCTGGGTATTGTTCCTATTTGTTCAACTAAAGTATGACGTAAACCTTGCCATCCTTCTAGGGTTAACCATTTTAATTTTCCTCCCGAATATTCCTGAGATTTTAAGGGCGAAATTACCCGAACTCCTTGTTTAATAAGGTGTTCAAGTCTTAATTCTAAATCTTTAACTTGAAAGGCAATATCTGCAACTCCCGACGGATGCAATTGCAAAAATTCAGTAACATGGCTCTCAATAGTTAAAGGCGAAGATAAGAGGAAATAGACTGAACCCTGATAAACAATTTCCGTTTGGGTATGACCAAAGCTCCGACTGCTAATTCCTTGAAATCCTAAATTTTCGATAAACCATTCCCGTGTTCGTTTAGCATCTTGAACATAGAAATGGATATGATCAAACTCCATAATTCTCCGTTCAATAAGCAACAATATAATTAAGTTTAAAAGAATAAATGGCTTTCCGGTTGAATATTAATTTCCATTGGAACCGCTTGGGGTTCGGCGGCTAAGGCAAACATAATAGAATTAGCAGCAGTTTCCGCACTCAACATTTTTGAGCGGTCAACTTTTAAACTGACATTATCCCAAAAAGAGGTATCGACACCCCCAAAATAAAATAGGGTGACTTTAATTCCGTAGCGTCTAACTTCATCGGCAAAACATTTACTAAAACCCACTAAACCAAATTTAGAGGCACAATAGGCGCTAGACATTGCCATAGAATGTTTCCCTAAAATCCCGACAACATTACAAATATGTCCTGATTTTTGTTGCTTCATAATATTAGCAGCAGCTTGACAGGTATAGACCGATCCTTTTAAATTTAGATCCAACATGGCATCTAAATCAGTCGGTTCAATTTTATTCCACTGTTTTAAAATTCCCGCCCCCGCCGCATTTACTAAAATATCAATTTGACCGAAATAATCAACTGTTTTTTGAATTAAACTCTCGACCTGTTGGGGGTCAGTAATATCCGTTGGGACAATTAACAATTCCGTTGGCGCTAACTCCGTTGCTAAGGCTTCCAATTGACTGCTATTCCTCGCGACTAAGACCAGTTTTGTTCCGATTTGGGCCAATTTTCTGGCTACAGCCGATCCAATTCCTCCGGTGGCCCCCACAACGATAGCGACTTTATTGTTCATTTTCCTTTATATTTCTTAACAATCATTTTTCTTAGTATAACAAATTATCGTTCCCCCTGTAGAGACGTGCCACGGCGCGTCTCTCTCTCTGGGTTAAGCCTTTGTAAAAAATTTACCGCAGTTTGAGTCTTAGCATAGACGCGCCCATAGCCTTCGGTATGGCTGCGCCCGGGCACGTCTCTACGGAGAATTTAACTTAACTCTCCAATCTTTATCCGTTTTTTCTAAATTAAAAGCCGTGCTTAAATTTAATAGCTTTTGAAAATTGCCTCCCAATCTTAATTTTTTGATAATTTTAGTAATAGAAATCCCATATTTTTGATAAAATTGCGTTCCTAAAATAGACAATGAAACATTATCTTCTGATGAATTTAAAGTCAATTCTTGGATGATTTTAATTAAAGCCGTTTCTAAATCTTCTAAAGATTCAATCAGAATTTTTTGAGATAATTCCGTATTTAATAAAGCCACAGGTTCGGGCACAGAAGATTGAATCTCAAATAGAGTCACATAGCTAGGAGATTTTTCTGAAGATTTATGGACGACAAAAATATGGGGATTTTTAACAAATATATCTCTGGCTTGATAATCTGAAAAATGGGCAGAAACCACTTGACTAATGGTTAAATCGTAGGCATCTTTATATAAAAGGTCAACTCGATTCAGTTTAATCCATTGACTGTGAGAGCGTTTCTGTTCTAGTTTAATAATCTCTTGTAATTGTAGAATAAATTGATCTAAGGTGGGAATTTGAGGGGCGGTTTTTAAGGAATAGGTATCCACTTGACTGGTGCGGGTATTCAGCACTGTAATACTGGTTTTATTTTTAGTGACTTGATAAACGGTTAATCCATGGGTTTGTAGGGCGTTACACAAATGGGTTAATCCCCGGTCAGAAGAACAAACTAAAACCTCTTTGGCGGTGGGATAATGCACAAAAATTGATGAACCCACCGTTGACATTTTTAAATCTGCACTATCTTTCCCCGGGGGAACATGAATTAATTGATAACTTCTTTGATGATATTCTAAATCCTTCTTTCCCATGCTCCGCCAGTTAGCAAAGGCGACTTTAATTTGTACGGGATATAAGCAAATAGTCTCTAAAAATTTTTCTATTTCTATATCTAAAGTCAGATTTTCAACATCTAATAATAAAATACTAATTCCGCTTTCCCTAGGATTTCTGCCATTTAATAACAACTGAGAAGAAGAATGATCAACTAAAGGATACTGAGCAAATAGGGCGGCAACATTGGGGTCTGTCAGTTGTTCGAGTTTAGCAATTAAGACTTTATATTCAGCAGAATGTAAGAATTCAACACTAAACAATCGACTTAGATAGGCTTTAAGTTTTATTAATAGTTCCTCTCGATTTCGTGCTTGACTTAATCCCTGATTAAGTTGACGAATCAGTGAGGATTGATGTTCAGATTGTTGCCAAGGAATATGGCGATAACGCGGATTAATCCAGTCAGGATATTGAACGTTCACTAATGTTCGACAAACATAGTGACTCATAGCAGGAACAACTAGGGTTCCATTTTCTTGAATTGTGCTGGCTTGCTTAAACATAACCGATACAAAATGCTAACAATTCTGTCTTGAATCCTAGTAGCATGACGACATTTTACACGAAAATGCCAACTTAATCTAAAAAAAATTACTGAGCAGGAAAATTGCAGTTTTTAGTGGTATGAGTTTTTTAAGGAAACACAAAGACACTAAGGCACTAAGAAAGACAGAAGGATGGCAAGGTGGTATTCAATAAAAATTTATAGCGGTTTTCAGAGTTTAATTCCCAGGACTTGGGTATAAGCGCCTCTAGCTTGAGTGACGCCGATGGTGCGTTGGGAGGCTTCCATCATGGGACGGCGCAAACTCACAACAATAAATTGAGCTTGTTCGGTTTGACTTTTAATCATTCTAGCCAATCTTTCCACGTTAGAACCATCTAAAAACATATCGACTTCATCGAAGGCATAAAAGGGTGAGGGACGATATTTTTGTAGGGCAAAAATAAAGCTTAAAGCGGTTAAGGATTTTTCCCCCCCGGACATGGATGTTAACCGTTGGACGGGTTTACCTTTGGGATGGGCAATTAAGTTTAAACCACTGGTAAAGGGATCTTCTGGGTTATCAATTTCTAAGTAACCATCGCCTTCGGAAAGTTGAGCAAAAATGATTTGAAAGTTTTCATTAACGGCGTCAAAGGCTTCTTGAAAGGCTCGACGGCGCAGGGTGGTAAAGTTTTCAATTCTGAGTAATAATTCGGTTCGTTCTCCTTCTAAGGTTGTGAGTTTTTGGGTTAATTCTTCTAACCGGGTTTGGGTACGTTCAAATTCTTCTAGGGCTAACATATTCACGGGTTCTAAGGCTTCCATGCGTTTTTGGAGCGATCGCAAATCCCGTTGCAGAGCCGCTAAATCTAAGTTATTCGGTATATTGGGTAAGGGTTCGGGTAGTTCAATTCTAATCGCGGCAATTTGTTCTAATTTAATGGTTAATTGTTCCCGTCTTCCTGTTTGAGTTTCTTGTAATTTTTCAATTTGCCAGTCTAATTGTTGTTTGGCTAAACGCAATTCTCCTAAATTGGTTTCTACCTGATCCCGTTGTCTTTTTTCTTCTCCTAATTTGGCTTCTACTTTGGATACATTGCCACGAATTTGTTGAATTGTTGTGTGAATTTCTGTTAATTGATTCTTGACAGTTTCTAACTTTTGGGTTAAAAACTTTTGTTCCTGACGAGTGGCTTCTAATTTCTGATTTCCGGCTTGATTTTTTTCTTGTAAACGAGTTTGTTGATTTTCAATTTCTGTTAACCGTTGTTGTACGGTTCTGAGGGCATTCTCTTTTTGTTGGAGCTCGGTTTCTTGGGTTCTTAATACCCCTTGGAGTTGTTGCCATTCACTATGGCTATGGGTGTCTTCTAGTTGGGCTAAGAGTTCCCGATCCTGTTGTAATTTTGTTTCTAAATTGGGAATTTCTGCCTCTAAATTCTTTAAGCGAATTTGGGCGGTATTGAATTCTTGGGTATTTTTTTCTAATTGCGATCGCAATTGTTCTTGTTGATTATTTAAGGTTCTAATTTCTGACTCTAATAGCGAAACTTGTTGTTGATGATCGCGCAAAGTTTGTCTAACTTCATTCAGTTCTAATGCTCCGTCTTTCACCGTTTGACTCGCTTCTAAAATACTCCGGTTACAGCGTTCTAAAATTCGTTCAATTTCCTCTAATCTTTCCTTCAATGCCGCAATATTTCGGGCTTCTGCTGACCCTTGATCCGTACCAAAATGCAAGCTAGACCGAGAAGCCACACTTCCCCCGGTCATCGCTCCGGTGGTTTCTAATAATTCCCCTTCTAAGGTCACTATCCGATATTGTCCCAATACTTTTCGAGCATTAGAGAGATTATTGAAAACTAAAGTATTGCCAAAAATATAAGCAAAAATATCTTGATAGCGGGGTTCATATTCAATTAAATTAACTGCTAAATCAATTAACCCCGACACATTTCTCACCGTGGCTAAATTGGGTAAATTAGAACGATTTCCCTTAATTTTATTTAAGGGTAAAAATGTCGCCCGTCCCGCTTGTTGGCGCTTCAAAAATTCAATCGCCGCCGCCGCCACACTATCATCCTCCACCACAATATTACCCAACCTCGCCCCGGCAGAAGTTTCCAGGGCTAACTGATATTGGGGTTCCACCTGTCCCAACTGACAAACTAACCCACAAATGCCCGAAATACCCGACTGAGCGATAATTTTAGTCGCATAACTGCCCGTCGCTTCCTGTTGTGCTTGATGTTGCGCCTCGGACTTGTCCAGTTTGCGCTGACGTTCCCGCTGTTCCTGTAATAGACGGGTTTGGGTTTCCTGTTGTACCTGTAACTCCGTTTCTGTTTCTGTTACCTGCTGGGTCAGGGTCGCTACCCGTTGAGCCGTCCCATCCCGTTGAGTGGTCGCGGTTTCGAGGGCTATGGTTTTTTCCGATAACTCCTGAGCCAAGGTCGTAATAGACTGTTGTTGTTCCGAAAGTTGGCGTTGCAGTTGTTCAACTCGCTCCCGAAGTCGAGCTTGTTCAGTCCGATGGGGGTCAAGGGTTTTTTGCAAGGTTTCAATTTGGCGGTGCAGTTCTGTCTGTTGTACCATCCAGCTTTCCGCCTGTTGTGCGACTTCTGAGGTGGCTTCGCGCCCCCGTTCCACCGTTGCCTGTAGGGTATCCCGTTCCCGTTGTCGTTGGCCTAAATTCAGGGTTTCTTGATCTTTTTCAATAGCTAGACCATCGAGGGTTTGATACTGTTGGCGCAGTTCCTGTTCGGTTTGGTGAATTTGGGTGATCGTCTGCTGCAAGGCCGTTTCCAGTTCCGCATACCGGGTTTGCAGTTGATTTTGTTGGGCTTCTTGGGTAGCTAAACCAGACTGAAGGGCAATGAGTTCTTCTTCACCCATAGCTTTAACTAGGGCGTTGAGTTGTTCTAGTTGAACAGATGTGGTTTGAATTTGTTGATCTTGGTGTTGACGCTGTTCACTGAGTTCCGTTAAGGTGCGATCGTCGGCTTCTATTTGTTCCCGCAGTCGTCCCTGTTGTTGTTGCAGGGTCTGATAATTGAGAACCGTTTCCCACTGACTTTTTTGCTGAAATTCTTCCCGCAGTTGTTGATATTTTTCGGCTTTTGCCCGATCTTTGTCTAAGCGATCGCGTTGGGCAATTAATTCTTGTTCTACGATCCGGCTGCGTTCTTCTCGATCCTTCACCGCATCTAATTTTTCCTTGGCTAAGGTAATTTTTCGATCAAAGGATGCTACCCCCGCCAACTCATCAATAATTTCTCGACGTTCCCGGGGTTTCATCGTAATAATACCCGTAACATCCCCCTGTAAAACCACGTTATAGCCTTCGGGGTAAATTCGTAGTTTATTTAACTGTTCGTGGAGTTCGGTTTGGGTACAGGCTTCGCCATTAATATAATAAGTCGAGGTATAGGTTCCCTGTTTCGTTACCCGCAGTTTTCGCGCAACTGTCCATTCTAAGGGGGGTTCAAAATTCGGTATCTGTTGGGAAGTTTCATCCCCTGGTAGAGACGTGCCATGGCGCGTCTGTTCGGTTTCTGCGGATACACTATTATCAGTTTCCTCGCTATCACTCCCCAAGGGTTCGCCTTCATAGTCAGAAAGGTCAAAGGTAACGGTAACAAGGGTTTCAACGGTTCCCTTCCGACTCTGGGCGTTATTAACCAGATCGGGCAAACGTTCCGCCCGCATTCCCTTGGAGGACGATAACCCCAGGGCAAATAATAACGCATCGAGAATATTAGATTTGCCGGAACCATTGGGCCCAGAAACGACTGTAAACCCTGGTAGTAATGGCACGGCTGTTGTACCACCAAAGGATTTAAAGTTGGTAAGTTCGACGCGCTTGATATGAACCATGGGGACGAATTTAGGACGAATGAGGTGAGCGGGGAGACTCACACTGCATAGTTGTCTCAAGAATCAACAATATTAACAGTTTAGCCTGGATCAAGCAAGAATAGGGGGATGGTTTAACCACACTCAGTATTTGCTCACAAGTCAAAGGTGGAGATCAGACCATCTTAAGTCTTGATCACTTCAATATTTAACTGGATTATGAACTGTAAAGAAATACTACGCAGGGTTGTCAAAATCCCCAAAATATTCAAGGGTCTGTGACTCAAAACTCAAGTATTCAAAATCAGTAATTATTTAAGTAAAAATACTTATTTTTATTCGGGGAAAATTAGAACTGTTACGGTTAAGCAAAATCTATCACTAACCTAGACTATGATCTCCTAAAGGCTATTGTAGTCAGTGATTCCAGGTTCTAGTAGGGTAAATATTTTTATAAATCATGAGTATTTTTACTTAATAAAATAGGGGATGCTAACGGCAATCTTAATGAAAGATACAGTTCTTAACAAATTTTAACGCAACAAATAGCGACAGCGTTGTATAACTAATATCTGAAGGGCGAAGACAACAGCCAAATGTTAGTCTGCCGAAAATTGATTAACATTTGATTAAAAAAGTTTAATGTCCTTTCATAAAGTGATGTACAATTTCTAAGGTTCCTCTAAGTGAGGCAAGAGTTACTGCAAAAACAGTAACAGTAGCCAAACAAGAGAGACTCTCAAGAGTCAGGATCGGGAAAACCCATCATTTCACTCTGAACCAAAAATAAAGTTAAGCAAGTCAAGTAGGAGATTAATCCATGTTTGATGCCTTTACCAAGGTGGTTTCTCAAGCTGATACCCGTGGCGAAATGCTAAGCACCGGCCAAATCGATGCTCTGAGCCAAATGGTTGCCGAAAGCAACAAGCGTTTAGATGCCGTTAACCGGATCACCGGTAACGCTTCCGCCATTGTTACCAATGCCGCCCGTGCATTGTTCGATGAGCAATCCCAGTTGATCGCTCCTGGTGGTAATGCTTACACCAACCGTCGTATGGCTGCTTGCTTACGCGACATGGAAATTATTTTACGTTATGTCACCTACGCAATTTTTGCTGGGGATGCTAGCGTTCTTGATGACCGTTGCTTGAACGGTCTGCGTGAAACCTACTTAGCCTTGGGCGTTCCCGGTGCTTCCGTCGCCGTTGGCGTTGGCAAAATGAAAGATGCAGCTATGGCTATCGTTAACGATCCCGCAGGAGTTACTCCCGGAGATTGTAGCGCCCTGGCTTCTGAAATTGCCAGCTACTTCGACCGCGCCGCCGCTGCTGTCGCCTAATTTTTCAAAAATTAGATTTTCATAACTCCATAGAAGTCTAATTAAACGACTTCAAATCCGTACCTGAACTTTGTAAACCCATAGGGAGATAACTCAAGCATGAAAACCCCCCTGACTGAAGCAGTAACAACCGCCGATTCTCAAGGCCGTTTCCTGAGCAGCACTGAACTGCAAGTGGCTTTCGGACGTTTCCGTCAAGCCAAAGCCGGTTTAGAAGCCGCCAAAGCTTTAACCGCCAAATCTGACAGCCTGATCAGCGGTGCTGCCCAAGCAGTGTATAACAAATTTCCCTACACCACCCAAATGCAAGGGCCTAACTACGCTTCTACCGAACGTGGTAAAGCTAAATGCGCTCGTGACATCGGTTACTACCTCCGTCAAGTCACCTACTGCTTAATTGCTGGTGGTACAGGGCCTTTGGACGAGTACCTGATTGCTGGTGTTGATGAAATCAACCGGACTTTTGAATTGTCCCCCAGCTGGTATGTGGAAGCTCTCAAATACATCAAAGCCAACCACGGTCTGGGTGGCGACGCAGCTGTTGAAGCCAACTCCTACATCGACTATGCTATCAACGCTCTGAGCTAGACTTAGCGCGCTTGATGCTCCTAAGCGGTAAATAGCTGTTAGCAACTGGGTTAACGGTTGTTTAACGCTTAGGAGCATCTTTAATTATTACCGTCGGTGTCTGACATTAACAAAGTTTTTCTTTTTTGTCTGTTTTGAAAATCTCTTACGGAGCATAAGGATATGGTTGGCCTGCTTGAGGGTAGCCGACTTGGTATCCGGGCCTTTGAAGAAACAAAACCCGTAGAACTGCGCCCCAACTACACGGAAGCAGACGTGCAAACCGTGATTGTGGCGGCATATCGTCAGGTGATGGGCAACGAACACCTGATGTCGCGGGAGCGGCTCACTAGCGCGGAATCTTTGCTGCGCCAAGGACAAATTACCGTTCGGGATTTTGTCAGAGCTATTGCTTTATCCGAGGTTTACCGGACTAAGTTTTTTTACTCTAATTCTCAAACTCGGTTTATCGAGCTAAATTACAAACATCTGCTCGGTCGCGCCCCTTACGATGAGTCAGAGATTGCGTTTCACGTCGATCTCTATGTCAGCGAAGGTTATGAAGCCGAAATCAACTCTTACCTGGACTCTCAAGAATATCTGGATAGTTTTGGGGAAAATATTGTCCCCTATTATCGGGGATTTTCCACTCAAGACGGACAGAAGACCGTTGGTTTTAACCGCTTGTTTACCCTTTATCGTGGGTATGCCAGTAGCGATCGCGCTCAAAACCAAAAGCAAAGTCGCTTAACTTGGGAACTAGGCCGGAACTTGTCTTCTCCGATTCAAACCCCGGAGAATGGTCAAAGTCTAGCAGGTACGACGGGCGGGAGTCGTGGACAACTCTACCGCCTGACTGTCATGCAAAAAGCAACACAGTCTTTGCCACAAGTGCGCCGTACCAAAACTGAATATACCGTACCCTATGACCAACTGTCTACTCAGTTGCAGCGAATTCATCGCGCCGGGGGACGGGTGATGAGAATTACTTTGGCATAATCTCATTGGTTTAAACTTTAATGCCAGTTTGTCTCAGAGGATTTGGGGTTGGAGCTAACTGTAAAAAAGGGACACTTAGACCCCATATTCTCTGACTAACAAACATTGAACAGCGAATCAATGCACGCTACAATCGCAACTTGATTCTTGAGTGATGTTCTTAAATATAAGAGGAGGATTTTAGGTGGCTATTACAACAGCAGCATCTAGGCTAGGAACTACTGCTTTCCAGGAAACACCTCGTGTTGAACTGCGACCAGATTGGACTCGCGACGATGCTCAACAGGTAATTCGTGCCGTTTATCGCCAACTCCTGGGTAATGATTATTTAATGAGTTCCGAGCGCTTGAAAAGTGCTGAATCTCTGTTGACTGATGGTTGCATCAGCGTGCGCGAGTTTGTCCGTTCGGTTGCTAAATCAGAACTGTACAAAACCAAGTTTTTCTACCCGAATTTCCAAACCCGTGTGATTGAACTCAATCACAAACATTTACTGGGTCGTGCTCCTTATGATGAATCCGAAGTGGTTTTCCACTTGGATTTATACCAAAACAAAGGCTATGACGCCGATATTGATTCCTATATCGATTCGGTAGAATACCTGGAAAGCTTCGGAGAAAATGTGGTTCCCTATTGTCGTGCCTTTGAAGTACAACGGGGACAAAGAACTGTGGGCTTTACTCGGATTTTCCGGTTGTATCGCGGTTATGCTAATAGCGATCGCTCTCAATTAGATGGTAATAGCTCTCGCTTGGCTAAAGAACTCGGTGAAAACAGCACTTCTCCCATTCTTAGCCCCTCTGGTAGTGGTGACGGTTGGTCTTATCGTTCCTCCGGTCAAGGTGTGGTTCCGACTACGGGATTCAGCACAGGCGGAGTTTTAGGACAATCTGATCGTAGCTATCGGATTGAAGTGGCTGGAATTGTTGAGCGTCGATATCCTAAAGTGCGTCGCAGCAGCAAATCCTTTATTGTTCCTTACGAACGCTTATCTCCTCTACTTCAGGAAATTCAACGTCAAGGTGGTAAAGTCGCTAGTATTACGCCGGTTTAGGACGTTTTTTTAAACAGGGGGAGCTAATTAGCAATCCCTGTTTATTGTTTTTGTACAACTTTATTAGATTAATTCAAAACGATGTCAGGTCAAATTGCAGTTGGACAATCAGCCACTTCTCCATCGGGAAGTCGCTCCTTTCGTTATGAAGTTGTGGGTTTACGTCAATCGGATGAAACCGACAAAACTGATTATTCTATTCGTTCTAGCGCCAGCCAATTTATTATTGTTCCTTACAACCGCATGAACCAAGAAATGCAGCGTTTAACGCGGCTGGGTGCAAAAATTGTGAGTATTCAACCTTTGACCTCCGAAGCAGAATAATTACTATTATTCTCTAATTAGGGTTGAGCGAAGTTCAAAACTGAATTTAACAAGTGAACGGACGTTAGTTTAATTTAAACATTCATATTTGTGGTTAGGTGTTTCAAATCCAAAACACCTAACCATTTTTTATTCTCCAAATAAAATACTTATATTTTGATCCAGTTCTTGACATCGAGGCGAAGGTAGATTAAGGTTGGGTTAAAATAAAATTAATTTTGGGTTATCTACATAAGCAGATTCAAGATTTAATATTCAATTATTTTGGCTAGGTGTTTTATGGAATCTAGTGCCGTTGGTCGTTCGGATACTTTAAATGGAGTTGATCAAGGCATAATAAAATTAAAAGCCTGCATTTATCCCTGGAAAATTACTCGATATCTACTCACGATTGTAGGAATTTTGACGCTATTGTCACTGGCGGGTCATCTTTCTCTTTATTTGTTACCGGATTTCCCAGGGCGAGAGTTATTTTCTCGCAAGTTTGCACTGAATGAAGAACAGAACTTTCCCACCCTATATTCCGCATTAGCTCTTTTCTTTTGTTCAGTCTTGTTCGGGATTATTGCCTTCATAAAAACGAATACCAAAAATTACTATCGTTATTATTGGCAAGGACTCTCTCTTATCTTTAGCTTTCTTGCCTTTGATGAGCTTTTAACTTTACATGAACACCTCTCTAAACCCCTTCATAAGCTAGGGGTTAATGGGATTCTACATAATGCTTGGGTGATTCCCGGTGGGATTGCGGTGATTATATTTATGGTGATATTTTACCGATTTTTTATGCACCTGCCCCGATCTATAAAGCGTTTATTTTTGATTGCTGTCTGTGTATTTCTGGGTGGTGCTATTTTCGTAGAAGTTGTCGGTGGAGCTTATAAGTTTATTCATGGAGAGGATAATCTGGGCTATGCCTTAATTACCACGGTTGAAGAAGTGATGGAAATGTTGGGGGTGGTTGTATTAGTTCATGCCCTCCTAACTTATATTACTCAATTAGAAATTCATCAAATTAATTTGAATTTTAGTTTAACTCGGAAAAATCCCATAGATTCTTGAGTTGAACTTAAATCTGGACTTCCCCTTGATTGCTGATTCCTGCTATGATCAATAGGGTTAAAAAGAATACCCTTTAACATAATGGCGGATTTTGGATTGGAATCAACAGAAAACAATAGCACTCAAGAGGAAGAATCTTTAACCATCGAACAAGCGATCGCTAATCTTCGCCATGAAGAACTAGGACGTCGCTATTATGCGGCTTGGTGGTTAGGACGTTTTCGAGTGAATCAACCCGCGGCGGTGGATGCCTTAATTTTAGCCTTAAAAGATGAATCCGATCGCACTGAAGAAGGAGGTTATCCCCTACGCAGAAATGCGGCTAGAGCTTTAGGAAAACTAGGAGATAAACGAGCCGTACCCGCATTAATTGAATGTTTAGACTGTGCTGATGTTTATGTGCGAGAAGCCGCGGCTCAATCCTTAGAACAGTTGGGGGATAATTCTTGTGTTCCGGCTTTAATAAAATTATTATCAGGGGGATTAGAAGTCGCTCAACTGGTGCCGGGAAAACCCTATTTAGTTCAACCCTATGATGCCATTTTAGAAGCATTAGGCAGTTTAAAAGCCACCGTTGCAATTCCGTTTGTTCAACCGTTTGTAGAGCATTTTGTTCCTAAAGTTCGGTATGCGGCATTGAGGGCGATGTATCAATTAACCGGAGAACATAGCTATGGAGAACGGTTAATAGAGGCTTTAAAAGGCAAGGATTTAACCTTACGTCGCACCGCTTTAATGGACTTAGGGGCAATTGGATATTTACCCGGGGCAAAAGCGATCGCCGAAACCCTAGCAGAAAATAGTTTAAAATTAATTGCCTTAAAAGGAGTTTTAGAACATCAATTAACCGATACTTCTGATTTTAGTTTGTCTGAATCAGCAATTGAAGTCATGGAATTAATGGATTCTTTATTATAAAAAATATTAGCTAATAGTAGAAATATGACTGTACAAACATTAATTCAATCTGTGGAAAAAGCTGATTCTGCAAATGCGTTATTAGATGCTGTTTCCGCTTTGGTTAAAGCTAATTCTGTTGAAGCAATTCCTACATTAATTACGGTTTTAGGCTATAATAACCCTGGGGCTGCGGTGGCTGCGGTGGATGGATTAACTCAGTTGGGTGAACCTGCGGTTATCCCTTTATTAGAACAATTAGATGGTTATAATTATGGGGCAAGGGCTTGGGCTGTTCGTGCCTTATCAGGTATTGGTGATCCTCGTGGTTTAGAGGTTTTATTAGAATCCGCCGGGAGTGATTTTGCTTTGAGTGTTCGTCGGGCCGCCGCCAGAGGATTAGGGAATATTCATTGGGATAAATTACCTTTTGAAAAACTTGCTGATGCTCAATTTGAGACTTTTAAAATATTACAAAAAACCTCAGAAGATCCTGAATGGATTGTTAGATATGCGGGGGTTTTTGGGTTAGAGGGTTTAGCAATAGCAATTGACAAAACTCAACCCGAATGGTTTGATAAAATTCAAGAACAGTTACAACAATTAGCAAATACCGATGAAGTTTTGGCAGTTCGAGCTAGGGCAAAATGGGCAATTCACAAGTTAGCATAACCTGAATATTTTAAATATTAGATGACCCCCTAGCCCCATTAAAAAAGGGCGAATGTGTAGCCAACATTTACGAATTGTATATTAAACCTCTGGCAAAAGTTATTTAGGACTTACGCAGAATACCCAATTATACACCATCTGTAGGGGCGAACGGCCGTTCGCCCCTACTAGATATGGTTGTTTTGCGTAAGTCCTGTTA
>NZ_LR735018.1:302224-397963 GCF_900009265.2 Planktothrix paucivesiculata PCC 9631
TAGACATCTCCGAAAATCCTCAAACGCCCTCTATCGCTACTTTTTGAGCCTCTAGCACTCCTGTGCCGGGTTCTCCTAAAGTAACGGATTCATAGGCTTTTTCAGTTACATTAATAATAATTAATGAATTTTATTTCTGATATTCAATCATTTTTCAAAAGTATTCTGGGCAATTCTTAGATGATAATACAATCGCTCCTATTCGCCATCTTATTAGTCCACATACTGTCAAGATTACTGCTTCATAATTTTGGCTCTTTAACCGAAATCTTTCGGAAGCAACTCGATAAATTTTTATCAGTCTTATTAAATGTTCGACTACAATCCTTTGTTTGGCTTTTAACCGATTTTCTTCTCGATGTTCAAGGGATATTTCTTGATTCCTCGGTTTCTTATGTGGTGTATTAATTGCTGTTTCCCCTACATAAGCTTTATCCCCCCTGTATTTTTGATGATTCCCCAATTCCTCCCTTCTTTCTCTCCACAATTTCAGATCGCTTGTTGCTCCGGTATAACCCACAGCTACATCCACTATTTCTTTCCCGCTCGGCATGACAATGACTTGATTTTTAAACGTATGTGTTTTTTTCTTTCCTGAGTAATATTTTTTCTGCTCTTCGTTGTCTATTGGTCTTTGCATGGGCTGTTCATAGCTATCTACTATTAACTCAAATTCCAGCAGAATTTCTTCTACCCACTCCCAATCACTCTCGTTTTTTTTTACTTGCTCAACTAAACTGGCTGGCAGTAATTCTCTGAAGATTTTTATCCAGTTATGGAAAATATCATTCGCTGTTGATTCACTCACTTCAAACTGTAACCCTAACATTTGAAATGTGGGCATCTGATGCAGATAAATTAGAGTTAGTAAGATTTGTTCATCGACAATAGCCTTTTTGTTTGCTGGGGATTCTTGTCCAGATAGCCTCTTAATTTAGTCATCTCTCCTTGGGGTAAAATCTAATTTTACCATCAAGTATCCCTCCCCATTTTTATTTCGGAGATGTCTATTTATTACCAATCATGGTTATCTTGATAATCCTACATTTCGGGGGATGAGACAAAGTTTAGAGAAAACCTTTGATGAAATCTATATAATAGATTTACATGGTAATAGTAAGAAAAAAGAAGTGACTCCCAATGGTTTACCCGATAAAAATGTATTTGATATTCAGCAGGGAGTCGCAGTTTGTTTTATGATTAAATATCCCCAGGAGAAAACAGTATGAAATGGCGTGTTATTTTAGAACCTGACCCTGAAACCGGAGATTGGGCTATTTGGTGTCCAGAGTTACCCGGTTGTGTTTCAGCAGGCGAAACGGAAGCAGAAGCTTTAGAAAATATTCGCGAAGCGATCGCACTTTATCTCGAACCTGATACGATTACATTAAAAGCAGGATCTCTCATGCGAGAGGTTTCTGTGATATGACTCGTATCCGCAGAATGAATGTAGATGAAGTTGAAAGTATCTTAAAAAATTATGGTTTTGAGTTGGTTTCACAGAAGGGTAGTCATCGCAAGTGGCGCAATTTAGATCGTCAACTTCAAACGATTGTACCCTATCACAAGGGGCGTAATTTACCTCTCGGTACGTTACGCAATATTATGATCAATGCTGACATTCCAGAAACAGAATGGAAAACTGAGTAGAATAATTTATGACCAAGTTTTATCATATTGATATTTGGGGTTCACGGGAAGATAAGTATAGTTATCTTAACGAAAATGATTTTACTACAATTGAGTGGAAAGAAATTTTTCCTACTTCACCTTTTTATCTTTTTATCCCTCAAAACCAAGATTTATTAGCAGAATATAATAAATCTTGGAAAATTACAGATATATTTCCTGTTAACTCTGTAGGAATAGTAACTGCTAGAGATAATTTTGCTATAGCTTTTGATCCAGATATTTTAAGAAAACGGATAGAAGATTTTAGAAATTTTAATATTAATGATGATGTTATTGCTAAAAAATATGAAATCAATGATACTCATGCTTGGAAAATTAAAAATAGTAGACAGTCATTAGCAAATAATCCTGAATGGGAAAAATACTTTACTTATTGTCTCTATCGTCCCTTTGACCGGAGAAATTATTATCATCATGACAATCTAGTGGAACGTCCTAGAAATGAAGTAATGCGTCATCTCTTAGCAGGAAATAACATAGCAATTTATACTTGTCGTCAGATTATAAGTGACTCATGGCAGCATTCTCTAGTCACTAATAATTTAACTGATGATTGTTATGTTTCTAATAATAATCGCCAATAGAGGGAGGCTGGATGAATTGAATGACAGACAATATAAGAGTTTATTAGTGGTATCAGAAGTTTATCGTCAACAGCAATGGATGTATGATCATAACAAACAAAGTATTTCCGACAGAATCGTAAGTTTAAGCCAACCCCATATTCGTCCAATTGTCCGAGGAAAAGCCGGAACGTCAGTAGAATTTGGAGCCAAATTGTCTGCTAGTTGTATGGATGAATATGTATTTCTTGACCGGATTAGTTGGGATAATTTTAACGAATCATGTGATTTAAAAGCACAAATAGAGGCTTTTAAAGAATATACGGGACATTATCCTGAGTCAGTCCATGTAGATAAAATTTACCGAACTAGAGACAACCGAGCTTGGTGTAAAGAAAAGGGGATTAGAATGAGTGGCCCCCCGTTAGGTAGACCTCCAGTAAATATTAGTAAAGCTACTAAGAAGCAGGCGTCAGAAGATGAAAAGATTCGGAATTCTATTGAAGGCAAATTTGGCCAAGGAAAAAGAAGATTTAGCCTGAATCGGATTATGAATAAACTAGCTCATACTTCCGAAACGGCAATTGCTATTACTTTTTTAGTCATGAATCTCTCTGTGATTCTTAGACAGATTTTGGGGTCAATTTTTTTATTCCATTACTTTTTTCAAGTCATTGATTATGACAAGTTATCTCTTAACTCATTACCTCGAAAAAAACTTATCTGACCTTCTGACTTCATTAGCTAGTTAATCATTCGTTTCCTTTTCTGTTACTTTTTCAGCAAGCCCTATTTAAAAAATCTCTAGCTGTTAAAATAGGGATATTTTCATGGTTTTCTAAGGTTAATAAATCCCGATCTCCTGTAATAATATAATCTGCTTGAGACGCGATCGCAGTTGCTAAAATAATCCAATCATTCGGATCTCTTAATTCAGGAAAAGAGCGTTTGGGAATAGAATAAATTTCTACCGAATTTCTGATTCCATCCATTAAGTTATGGACTTCAAACCCCCAAGATTGGAGTTTAAGTTTAAATTTATTTTGACTTAATGTTATTGCTAACTCCGTCAATAATTCTTCAGAAGCGCATACATTAATCCCTCCAATCTCGCCTAATTTCAAAATTTCATCAGGTCTGCCATCCCATAACCAACCGGAGATAAAAATATTGGTATCTAATACAACTTTCATGATTCTGATTTTCCTTCTAAATTCATTTGATGTCTCACTTCTTTGACGATTGCACAAATTTCTTCCATTGTCATTGGATTGGGATCAGGTTCAGATTCATCTCTACGCCGTCTGAATTCTTCCCAATCAAATAGTTTTTTAACTTTTTTAAAAAGTAAGCCTTCTTCCGTAATTGCTACTTTATATTGATCCCCTGGTGTCAGTTGGGTTTGTAATTCTGGGGGAATGTCTAAGTTTCCCTCGGCGTTGACAGTAACAGTTAGGGTGACAGTTGTTTCCATATTGCTGACTTCCTAATTTTTCTAATTCTAGTTTAGCTGAATTTTTACTGGAGTAACGGGTGTTTTTGGTCTTGATTAATTCTTCTCAGTTGCTAATTGTTTCTGACAAAATTTATAGGCAGAATAGGCTAAAGTTACCACTCCCGTAATAATTGCCGATTCATCAATTTCAAACTTAGGATGATGCAAGGGATAATTATGTTTATTTTTGTGTCCGACACCCAACCGAAACATCATTCCGGGTGCATAATCTAAATAGACAGAAAAATCCTCTGCTCCTAAGGAGGGTTCGGGTAAATTTACAACCGCACCAGACCCAAAAGCCTCCCTAACACTTTCTTCGACAATTTGAGTTAACATCGGATCATTCTGCACCGAAGGAACACCCCGACGATAATTTAACTCATAATTTGCCCCATACATTTGGCAGATATTAGCAACAATTTGTTCTATCCAACCGGGTAAAGTTTCGTAGGTTTCAGGATGAAGCGATCGCACAGTTCCTAATAGTTTAACCTGATCCGCAATAATATTAGGTGCCCGTCCGCCCATAATTTGACCAATGGATAAAACCACAGGTCTTAAAGGGTTTTGAGTGCGACTAATCGCCTGTTGTAACATTGTAATTACCTGCGCCGCGATCCAAATCGCATCCTTCGCTTCATGAGGTCGCGCCCCATGACCCGACTCTCCGATAATAGTTAATTCCAAATCATCCGCCGCCGCCGTTAACGCACCCGATCGCAGTCCCACGCATCCGGCGGGAATACTGGGGAATACATGAACCCCCAAAATCGCTGCAACGTCCTCCATGACGTTATCATGCACCATCCAGGTTGCCCCCTTAGCAATTTCCTCCGCAGGTTGGAAAAGAAACCTCACTTTCCCGGGAAACTCCTGGTCTAGCTGAGATAACAGCATCGCTGTGCCTAACCCTAATGTGGTGTGCAGGTCGTGTCCGCAAGCGTGCATGACCCCCATCTGTCGGGAAGCATACTCTAACCCGGTTAATTCGGTCATCGGCAGGGCATCCATATCGGTGCGAATAGCAAACCAACGGGGGTTGGTGGTGTTTCCCTTGAATTCTCCCACGACTCCCGTTGTCCCCACGCCTTCTTGTACCTTAATCCCACAGGAGGACAACACCCCGGCGACATAGGCGGAGGTTTGATATTCTTGACCACTGAGTTCTGGATGGGCATGAATATGGCGACGAATCTCAATTAAACGAGGTGATAAAGTTGTAGCAATATCTTTAATTTTTTCCAGCATAGAGGGCGACTTCTGGGTCATAATCTGATGAAACTATTAATAATTAGACTAAGGTAGATTTTTTATTATAAAGTAATTCTATAACAGTAGGGTATGACCTTGCCATACCCTCGGGTAAAACTTCTATTTACCTAGAAAATCAAGAATTGGCTAAAATTATTCCCTGACGGGGAAGAAGATAGACCTCTAATTCCGTTGTGTGATTTTCTTGTTTCCAACTAAACTTACATTCTCCATAAATTAACTGATTAGGACGAGTTTTTAAATCGGTAACTATCAGGTTAATTACGGCTGATTCTGTTCCCGAATTCACCATCATAATTAATTCCTCATTCTCCAAACATCGAGTAAATCCATAAACCATATCCTCAGCATATAATATATTGTAAGAACCTGTTCTTAAAGCTGGATATTGGTGACGAATAGCAATCAATTTTTTGTGATAGTCTAAAATATCTTGATGCCAAGAATCTTGCATCGGAAAACTGCGGCGAGAGTCAGGATCAAGGTGTCCTTCCAAACCGACTTCATCCCCATAATAAATACTAGGCGCACCTGGAAAAGTAAATAACAATAAGGTTGCTAATTCAACACTCGCTTTATCTCCTCCCGCCACACTAATTAATCGGGCAGTATCGTGACTATCGAGTAAATTCAATTGAGTTAGTTGAATTTCCCAAGGATATAACTCTAATAAATCTTGTACTTTTTCTCCATATTCTTTAGCAGATAGAGCCGGATAGGGAAAATAGGAAGGGCTTTCGACTAACTCCATTTTAACGCGATCGCCTGCGGTAAAAGCAATAGTCGGAGCCGTAAATAAATAATTCATCACCCCATCAAATTGCGTCCCATCTAACCATTCTCGGGAATCTCCCCACACTTCCCCAACAATATAAGCCTCTGGATTAATAGCCTTAACTCTATCTCGAAATTCCTGCCAAAAACCAGGAGTTTTGACTTCAAAAGGCACATCTAAGCGCCAACCATCAATCCCAAAATCAATCCAATATTCAGCAATTTCCATGATATATTCCCTGACTTGAGGGTTATCATGATTAAATTGAGGTAAAGCCCGATTTCCAACCCAACCCACATAATTAGCAGGTTTACTGCCATCATAAGCAGATAAGGGCCAATCTTCAATTTTAAACCAATCTAACCAAGGAGAATGGGAGCCGTTTTCTAAAATATCATGAAACTGGAAAAAGCCGCGACTTGCATGGTTAAATACCCCATCTAAAACAATTTTAATCTGGCGTTGATGGGCTGCATCTAATAACTCTTGAAAAGCCGTATTTCCTCCCAGTATGGGGTCAATTTGATAATAATCGTGGGTATGGTAACGATGATTAGAAGCCGACTGAAAAATAGGAGTAAAATAAATCGCATTAATCCCTAAATCCTGTAAATAATCTAATTGTTCAATCACCCCCCATAAATTGCCTCCTTTATATCCCTGTAAACTCGGTGGTAAATCCCATTGTTCCCAGCGATCGGATTTTAACAATTTTTTGCGCGGAATAGCGGCTTGAGCAAAGCGATCTGGAAAAATTTGATAAAATACTGCGTGTTTAACCCAATCTGGAGTTTGTATTTGCATAGTAATCATTAAACTTGTTTAGAATCTGGAAATTTGCATTTGACTTGAACTTCTAAATTACTTTCTGCCGATCCTTCAGTAATGTAAGGAATACCAGCTTTTCCACCCATTTTAATAGAGAATTTTAGGGTGACTTCTTCAATTTCTGCTGCTCCAAAATCTTTAAAAGCACTAACAGCCATTTTTGAATAAACTCGAATTAAATTACGAGCCTGTTGCAATTGATTAATGACTTGAGTTTGAACACCTCTTTCTTCTTCATAAAGATCATCATCAGTTTCAGAATTGACATTAGAATTAAGTTGGACGTGATAAATTTGGCCATCCGCTTTATAGGCAAACTGTTCTATTTCAGACATCACTCACCCCTATTAATATTTATATTTATTTTACGTCAATTTCTTGGCACTTTTCCTGATCGTAGAGTTAGAATCAAGAAGAATACCTACTAAAGCCTCAAGGTAATCCTTAGATAGCTTTGTATTTTATACCCAACCTAACTGTATGACTCGCTACGCAATAATTATAGGGATTGCCGAATATCAGAACTTAACGCCCCTTCCAAAAGCGGCTGAGGATGCAGAAGCGGTGGCACAACTATTGGAAACTTATAGTGATTTTGAAGTAACGCGACTACCACACCGTCGTAATTCTATTACACAGCGTTTGGAAATTGCACCGAAACAGTTAGTGGATTCAATTAAGTTGGGTCAAGCGTTACAAAACTTATTATTGGAACGGGGAAAAGGTAAAGAAGTTTTAATTTATTTTGCGGGTCATGGCTTGACATTTACCGATAACTTAGGAGAAATAAAAGGGGCATTAGCAGCTTCAGATTGTCAACTGGAAAGACAAGGAGAACAAATTATTGATTATAAATATGGGATGGCTTTCTCCAGTTTGAATAATTTAATTAAAAAATCTGATTTAAGTAGCTTAACTTTAGTTTTAGATTGTTGTCATAGTGGCTTTTTTTTAGAAAGCGAGTTATTACAAGAAACCTTAAATACTTTTAAAACGCAACGGGATTACTATTTGATTACCGGATGTCGTAGTTTTGAGACGGCAAAGGTTTTTAAAGGTGAATCGCACTCAATTTTTACCGGGGCTTTGTTGAAAGGATTATCACTAGATAATGCCGCCAAAAATGGAAAAATTAGTGGCGATCGCTTATTTGATTATATCAGTAATGAATTAAGAGGATCGGTACAAGAACCAATCCGCATGGGTTGGGGAAAAGCAATTACTTTAGTAAGTTACCCTGAAATTAAAACAACCATAGAGTTAGTTATGTTAAATCAAAAAAATCCCTATCAAGGATTAGCTTCATTTGAATTAGAACAAAAACAGTATTTCTTTGGACGCTACCCAGTCATTAAAACTTTAATTACCCATTTATCCAATAGCCGTTTTTTACCTATTATCGGTTATTCAGGCAGTGGAAAATCATCTTTAGTTAAGGCGGGTTTATTTGCAGAATTAGAAAGCGATCGCATTCCTGAAAGTAGTCAATGGAAGCGGGAAACCTTTACCCCAGGTCAACATCCGTTTGGAAAACTGGTTAATGCTATCAGTAAATATTCTAATAATGAAACCTATTTAATCTTTATTGACCAATTTGAAGAAGTATTTACCCTCTGTGAAAGTGAAGATGAACGGTTAAAATTTTTCCAACTTATTGCCGAAGAAATTAAATCTCCTGATAAAAAAAGTAAGGTAATTTTAGCTATTCGGGGTGACTTTTTAGAACGCTGTAGCAACTATCCAGATATTGTTAATTTAATCAATCAAGTTCCTCCCGTGATGTATGTTGTACAACCCATGTCTCTGGAAGAATTAGGAGAAGTTATTGAACAACCCGCTCAATTACATGGGGTGAAATTTGAACGAGGGTTAGTCTCACAAGTTGCTTCAGATCTGATGGGACAACGGGGAGCATTACCTTTATTGCAATATGCGTTACAAGAATTATGGCGGGTTTGTATCGAAGAAATCGAATCTCCTGAAGCAATATTAACGAAGCAAGGATATGAACAAATTGGAGGCGTTAAAGGCGCATTAAATAATCGAGCTAACTTAATTTATGAAAATTTTTCTCCTGCGGATCAACTTTTAGTCCGTGAACTATTTATGAAATTAGTTAAACCAGGAGAAGGAGAAGAAGTTACACGACAAAGAATCCCTTGGGAAAGATTAAGAGCAATTTCTAATTCCCCTGAACAATTACAACGAGTGATTGAAATTTTAGCCGGGTCTCAACAACGGTTAATTATTACCGATGAAAAAACGGTTGAAGTTGCCCATGAAGCCTTACTTTCGGAGTGGAAATTGTTAAAAAATTGGATTGAAGAAGATCGAGAAATTATGAGAGTTAATCATCGATTTGAAACTGCATTTCAAGAATGGCAAGAATCGTTTAAAAAATCCGATGAAGCTTTGTTAATGGGAGCGAGATTATTAGAAGTTCAGGAATGGATAGAAAAAATACAACCTAAATTAACACCCGATGAACGAGCGTTCTTTCAAAACAGTTTAGAACAGTATTTACGAGAACAACAAGCAGAAGTTGAACAAGAACGTCAACTCCGAGAAGCCGCAGAAGCAAAAGCAAAAGCGGAATCTGAAAAAGCGATCGCAGAAATGGAAAAAGCGATGATTGCAGAAGAAAAAGCCGAGGTTGAAGTCGCACGAACAAAAGAAGCTGAAGCTAAAGTGAAAGTCGAAAAACAAAGAACTAAACTGATTATGTTATCCAGTGTTCTCGTTGTGTTTACCTTGGGTTTAGGGTTAATTGCAACAACAATAGAAGGACAAAAACGAGAAAGTGAAGCCAGCCGTATTAGTGCTTATATTGCTAAAGCGGAGATATTGTTAGAAAATCATAATCAGTTAAAAGCAGCGATCGCTAGTATAGAAGCTTTAGGAGAAATGAAAAAACTGAATCGAGAAAATCAGAATGAGTTAAAAAGAATTCAGTCTGTGATTGATAATGTTCAGGAAAGAAACCGATTAGAAGGTCATGAAACAAGTGTATATAGTGTTGCGTATAGTCCTGATGGTAAAATGATTGTTTCAGCCGGAGATGATGGTAAAATTATTTTGTGGAATCCCAAAACAGGAATGATTGGACAACCTATTTTGGCACATCAGGGGCCGATATGGAGTGTAAGGTTTAGTCCTGACGGGAAATTCTTTGCATCTGGAGGTAATGATAAAACTGTGAAGTTATGGAGTTCCTCTGGTGATCCATTTTATACCTTTAAAGATTCTCAAGATATTATATATGATGTAAGTTTTAGCACAAATCGCCAACAAATAGCTGCTGCTACCAAGGGTGGGGATATTATAATCTGGGATGTTATCAATCATCAACTCATAACAACTCTTCAAAAAAGTCAACCCTTGATAAAAAATAAAAAACAGGAAATTTACGGCTTAGATTTTAGTCCTAAAGAACAATCTTGGCTTGTTTATGCAAATTCTGACAGTTATTTTATTTGGAATTTAAAAAATAACTCTCTTAAAAAAATTGCTCATAATCAACGATATCCCATGTCAGTTAGATTTAGCAAAGATGGTACAATGATTGTATCTTGTGGTAATGAGGGAACTATAACAATATGGAAAAATAATGGAGAAAGAATAGGAGAATTTATAAAAAAAGATGCTAGATTTGTTTATGCTGACTTTAGCTCTAATAACCAGTATGTTGCTGCAACAACAGAAGATGGAAGAATTTTAGTTGCGAAAATCGGTAATATTATAAATAAAAATAATCCGAATAACAATAATAATAAAATAGTTAATCAAATTGATGAATTTGTTGAGATTCATGAAAATAAAGGATCAATTTATGAATTAAGTTTCAATCCCAATAAGGCTAAAAATAATTTCTTGGTTTCTGCGGGAGATGGTAAAAATGTAACAATATGGGAATTGGAGCAAAAAGAAGGTGATGATATAAAAAACATGAAAACTATCAAAAATTTACTTGACGAGAGTTGTAATTTTGTGATACCCTACATGAATAATACAAAAAATGAAAAAAGTAAAATATATTTTACTTTCTGTAAGAATCAGTCATGATTTATTTTGAGGATCGAAATTATGCCCCCAGGATCACGTAACCCAGCCAAGTGTAGACTATCCAATATCATCAGATTAATAATGAAAATTGTGATGACATTGGGATATGATGAGGATAGATATAATGAGGATAGTGAGGATAGTGAGGATAGTGAGGATAGTATTAATCCTGGAACTTATGCGAGTTTTAACAGGGAATTATTTCTTGCCAATACAAAAACATTTATATTTATAGAAAACCTTCTTCTTGATGAAAAAAGAGAAAATACAATAGATGAACTCATACTTGAATTAAGCCAAGTTACCAGAAGAATTTTAATTACGGACTTAGACCATCAAATCAATTTAGAGAGAGTTAATAAGATCATATTAAACTCTCATAATATTTTACATACCCTTGAATTATTAGAAGAATATTTTAAACAAGGACAAACTAACACAGAAAGAGTAATGGAACTCGAAAATCAAATTGAAACACAAATTGGTAGCTTGTTGAAAATATTGTTTTACTTACCTGAGCAACCGCAAGAATAAAATCTGACGTTAGTAACAGACCAAGACAAGTTAAGAAGACCAATATGAACTCTACCCTTAATATTGGCCATCTTAACAACCTTTCTGTTAACCTAACCCCACCCTAACCCAAACTTAATGTCGGTTTTGCCTCTCCCCCCTTGTCAAGAGTACCGTACAGTCGGACACTGGACTTGGGAAGACTATTGGCAGTTGAGAGGTAATTTTTTGTGAAACGAGTTTTAGCAATCATTCTCGGTGGCGGTGCGGGTAGCCGCCTGTATCCTTTAACCAAAATGCGGGCCAAACCTGCGGTTCCCATCGCAGGGAAATATCGGTTAATCGATATCCCCATTAGTAACTGTATTAACTCCGAAATTCTCAAAATCTACGTTTTAACCCAATTTAACTCAGCATCCTTAAATCGTCATATTGCTCGCGCCTACAACTTCTCTGGCTTTGATGATAGCTTTGCAGAAGTCCTAGCCGCCCAACAGACCACCCAAAACCCCAATTGGTTCCAGGGTACGGCGGATGCGGTGCGTCAGTATTTGTGGCTGCTGAAGGAATGGGACGTTGACCAATTTCTGATTTTATCCGGTGACCATCTCTACCGCATGGACTATCGACAATTTGTCCAACGTCATTTAGACACCAAAGCGGATATTACCCTTTCCGTATTGCCCATTGACGAAAAACGCGCCTCTGATTTTGGGTTAATGAAACTTGATGACTCTGGACGGGTGATTAGTTTCAGTGAAAAACCCAAAGGGGAAGCCCTCAAACAAATGCAGGTGGATACCTCCAAGTTGGGTTTATCTCCCGAACAAGCCCAAGAAAATCCTTATATCGCGTCCATGGGGATTTATGTCTTTAATAAAGACACCTTGATTAAGCTATTAGATGAAAAGCCCCAGGAAACGGATTTCGGCAAAGAAGTCATTCCCAACGCATCGGGAGATTTAAACGTTCAAGCCTATTTATTTAAAGACTATTGGGAAGATATTGGAACCATTGAAGCGTTTTATCATGCCAATTTGGGTTTAACCCAACAACCCCACCCCAGCTTTAGCTTCTATGACGAAAAGGCCCCGATTTATAGTCGCTCTCGTCACTTACCGCCTACAAAAATCCTAGATTGTCGGATTACCGAATCCATTATTGCTGAAGGTTGTATCCTCAAGGAATGTCGGATTGACCATTCGGTTTTAGGGTTGCGTTCCCGGGTGGAAGCGGGCTGTGTGATTGAAGATACCCTGCTCATGGGTTCAGACTTCTATCAACCCTTCTCAGAACGTTCTTCAGGTTTCCAAGAAGGTGAAATTCCCTTGGGAATTGGTTCTAATACCGTGATTCGTAAGGCAATTGTTGATAAAAATGCTCGCATTGGCCGCAATGTCAAAATTATTAACAAAGAGGATATCCAAGAAGCAGAACGGGAAGACTTAGGATTTTATATCCGCAGTGGGATTATTGTAATCCTGAAGAATGCAGTGATTTCTGACTATACCGTTATTTAATCTGGGTCTGACACCAAAACCCAACCTATTTTTAGATTAGAGGACTTCCTAGGAGTAGGAAGTCCTCTATCTATGGGGCACATTCCTTGGTGTTGCCTATTTCCTGTGGCGGTGTTGGCTGCTATATTCAACCCATCGGCTACAATCAAAACAGTTTTTTAGATGACTTTATCCCGTTAATGTTCGGAACTTTTCCATCGGAATTTGTATTTGCTGTTGCTGGAAGCGTACCCTTATTGGGAAATATTGGGCTAGATATTCTAGTGCTGATATTCATGCTGATTCTATCAGCCTTGTTCTCCGGTTCCGAAACCGCAATTACCGCCCTCGATAACTTAAAATTACGAGCTTTAATCAAGGAACAGGGCGACCCCAACCGGATGTATACCATGGTTTTGGAAAAGCGGGCCCGATTTATCACGACGTTGTTAGTGGGAAACAACCTTGTGAATAATTTCTCTGCAATTCTCACCAGTAATTTATTTGCGATTTGGTTAGGGAATGCGGGGATTGGGGTGGCTACGGGTGTTGTGACTTTTCTGGTACTAATTTTTGGGGAAATTACCCCGAAATCCTTTGCCATTAACAACATTTTACCCATTTTTAAGGCCACGGTTCGACCGATTTACCTCCTATCGATTGTTCTGTCTCCGGTAATTGTCCTATTGGAAAGTATTACCCAAGGGATTATTCGGATGTTTAGTCCGGGGGGAGTCCAGCAGGGATTATCGGTACAGGATTTGCGACTGATGATTGAAATTTTAGGCGGTCGGGGTCAGTTAGATTGGCAAAAACATCAACTTTTGAATAAAGCGTTGATGATGGATTATCTAATCGCCCGAGAGGTGGTTAAACCCCGAATTGAGATGCGAACTATCTCCCACCAGGCTACCTTACCTGAAGTGATTGATTTCTGCCTGGAAACCGGATATTCTCGGATTCCGGTGCAGGGAGAATCGAAGGATGAAATTGTCGGGATTGTCCATTTGAAACGGGCGTTACAATTAGCCCATGCTCACGCTGAGGAACAGGACAGCATTTCTGTCACTGAAGCCATGAGTCCCCCTGTTTACGTGCCCGAAACCAAACGAGTCGGGGATTTACTCAAGGAGATGCTACAACAACGCTTACACCTGGCTATTGTGGTGGATGAATATGGGGGAACCGTTGGGTTGGTTACCCTGGAGGATATTTTGGAGGAGTTGGTCGGTGAAATTTACGATGAAAGTGATTTTCCTAGCCGCACCCAACGTCCTCGTGTCAGTTCCTTTGGTTCCAACCGCACAACGGAACAATCCCGCAAACCCATTAAACGCAAGGGTTATCAACCTCCGTCACCCTAGGTTTAAAAAAAAAATTGCCAAACCCCTAGACATTTTCTGAGATTGTGCTACTATATAAAACTGTTGAAATAAATGGGTCGATGCCCGAGCGGTTAATGGGGGCGGACTGTAAATCCGCTGGCTACGCCTACGCTGGTTCAAATCCAGCTCGGCCCACCTCTAAAACTCAACATAAGAAATTAGAAGCTATAAAATCTTAGTTTTTTGTTCTTAATTTCTTTGCCCGTGTAGCTCAGTGGTAGAGCACTTCCTTGGTAAGGAAGAGGTCACGAGTTCAATCCTCGTCACGGGCTTTATTTTTTTTGATTATACTATAGGATAGAGGCTGCTCAACTCCCCAAGATTAGGAGATAATTTGATAATGAAGACATTATTAAAATGGTCTGTGGAAGATTATCATAACATGATTGATGCTGGAATTTTGTGCGATCGCAACGTCGAACTTTTAGCAGGTGAAATTATTGAAATGAGTCCAGAAAGTCCCTCTCATTATTATACGGTTGAGGAAGGTACACAATACTTACAAACCTTGTTAGCCAGTAAAGCTCATGTTCGTTTTAATGGGCCGATTACCCTTTCCGACTCTGAACCTGAACCCGATATTGCGATTGTCCGACTACCTAAGTCAATTTATAAAGATCATCATCCCTATGCTGAGGATATTTTTTGGATTATTGAAGTAGCTAAAAGCAGTTTAAAAAAAGATTTAGAATTAAAATTATCAATTTATGCTCAAGCTAGAATTGAGGAATATTGGGTTTTAGATTTATCCCAAAAACAATTAATAGTATTTAGAAAACCTGAAAATAACATCTATTTGAGTCAACAAATTATTGATCAAGGCAATATTAACCCTTTAGCTTTTCCTGATATTGAAATATCTGTTGAAAGACTCGTGAGTTAAAAAGTGATCGCCATACTGCCGTATTTTACTCGCTGATAGTACCTGAACGATCTAACCCAGCCTTGACCCAATTAATACAATCCTGTTCCGAAGTAAAAAGTTTAGGGGCTGCGATATTATTTAAACTGTAGGATTTGTAGTGATCATAATAGTATTTTCCGTCTTCTTTATAAATTAAAATCAAATCATTTTGATAGGTGTATCGACATTGAAAATAATCTCCTTTAGGAATAATATCAGAATATTTATCTAAATGATCCTGGGCAATTTCAATAATTTTTTCCAGTTGACTACAATAGAGATCGGCGGGATTCTCGGATTTATGAAATTTGCCTTTATGCCCTAATTGGGATAATAAAATATAAGAATAAATCTTTTTATCACTCACCGTCACCCGCACAAAGGGAATAATTAAATACCCCTGATAAGAAATAGATTTTTCATATAAAAAGCGATCCATATTAATAATAAAGGGTTGGAGATTAACGATCGGCTTAGAGACAAATCAAGGCATTAACAGGGATCGGTACTAGACTGTTGATACAGAGAAGATTGATATAAAACCTTTTCTTGATGGGTGATCAGGGTACAGTCTGAACGGGGATAGGCGACACAGGTTACAGTATATCCCATGGCAATCTCCCCTGGACGGAGAAATTTTTGTTCACTTTGATCCACTTGACCCTGGAGGAGTTTAGCCACGCAAGCTGAACAATCTCCTTGTTTACATCCTGATGGTAGACGAATCCCGTTGTCTTCTGCAATATCGAGAATATATTGGTCATCAGGAACCGTAATTGTGTAATCTAAACCTTCGACTTCGTTAATTAGGTGGACTTGATAAATCATGATCGTAAAGATTTGACTCAATTATGTTTCAAAATCAGCTTAATTTTAATTATAAAAGAAGCAGGAGATCATTTAAAGCATCAGTCCCCCTAAAAATAGCCCAAAGGTTAATCATGATTATAATTTCAGTACATTCTTGATATTTTTTTAGTAAAACCTAATTTAAACCTTTTTTTATGATCCATTTTAAACATCTTAACTCAATTAATTGTTTACCCGTAGAACAGTTTAAACCCAATCTGAAATTATTGATCGGGCTGTGGCAATTTTCTCGCCTTCGCTATATTCAAGTCTATTCTCAATTATTTGCTAGTTTAATTCTAGCAGTACAAATTAATGGGGCTTTAACTGCGGTAAGTCGTCCGGTTTTAGCTCAAATTCCCGAGTCTCTACCTTCCGAGGGTTCTATTATTCCAATTTATCCTGAACCTGCACTCCCAGAACCCCAACTTCCTGAACCCTTACCCCAAACAGAACCATTATTTTCTCCATCGGTTCCTATACTAACACCGCCAGAAAATATTCCAGATAGTCCTGATACTATTATAATTGAACAATTTAATTTTTCAGGAAATACGGTTTTTTCCGAGCAAGAATTAGCTGAAATTACAAAAAATTGGGTCGGTCGTCCGATTACTTTTATGGAATTATTGCAAGCCCGTTCTGCGGTGACAGATTTATATATTAATCGGGGTTATATTACCTCCGGGGCATTGATTTCGGCTCAACCATTGACAAATGGAACTGTTACCATTTCAATTTTAGAAGGGAAAGTGACAGAGATTAATATTAAAGGAAAAGGACGTTTAAACCCCAACTATATTAAAAGTCGGTTGGAATTAGTGACTCAGAAACCCTTTAATCAAAACCATCTGTTACAAGCCTTACAATTGCTACAACTTGATCCGGTGGTGAAAACAATTTCGGCGGAATTGGCAACGGGAATTGAACCGGGGGAAAGTATTCTAAATATTGAGTTTCAAACAGCAAAAACTTTTGCTATGAATTTATTTACCAATAATAATCGATCTCCGGCTGTAGGATCTTGGCAACGGGGAATTGAAGTCAAAGAAGGGAATTTATTAGGACAGGGCGATCGCTTGGAATTGTCCTATAGTAATACTCAGGGAAGTAGTATTGGGGATGTTTTTTATACCTTTCCAATTACACGCCGAAATGCCACATTAGGATTTTATTTCAACTCGACTAATAGCCAAATTATTGAACCGCCTTTTGACGATTTAGATATTAAGGCGAATAGTCGGACGTATGAATTGCGATTTCGCCAACCTATTATTAGAACCCCAACGCAGGAATTAGCATTAGGATTAACCTTTGCCCGTCGCGAAAGTGATACGAGTATTTTAGGCGTCGGTTTTCCCCTATCCAGGGGCTCAGAAGAAGACGGAAAAACCAGACTTTCTGTTTTGCGGTTTTCTCAAGAATATACCAATCAAGGGCCGAAACAGGTCTTAGCAGCGCGATCTCAACTCAGTTTTGGAGTCGGATTATTCGATGCCACCCTCAGTTCTGATCAACCCGATAGTCAATATTTTTCCTGGCGAGGTCAAGCCCAGTGGGTACGTTTATTAGCGCCGGAAACGATTTTTTTACTCCGTTCTGATATTCAACTTACCAATCAAGAATTACTGGCTTTAGAACAAATGGGACTCGGAGGTTTGGAGAGTGTGCGAGGGTATCGTCAAGATGTTTTGTTACGAGATAATGTGGTGTTTGCTTCCGCCGAATTACGTTATCCAATTTTGAGAACAAAAAATGGTGAAGGAGTCTTACAAATCACACCCTTTATGGATTTTGGTCAGGCTTGGAATGTTCCAGGAGAATTAGTATTACCCGATCGCACATTATTATCCATTGGGTTAGGATTAAGATGGCAATATAGCGATCGCATAACCGCACAAATTGACTGGGGTATTCCCTTAATTAAAGTGAATTCTAGCGATCGCAACTTACAGGAACAAGGGATTTATTTCCTATTAAATTGGAAACCCTTCTAACGCCGTAGTCAGCCCTTTAGGGTTTTCTTACCCCAAATCAAAGATCAGTTCCCTGAATAAATTGAATTTCAGTATCAAAAATGACAATTAACTTCAGGAAAAAATCATAATTTCCGGTTTAGATTCCCTTGTCACCGTGGAAATTCTAAGGGAAAAGGCTCAATTTATAGACAAATTCCAGCAACTAATTATACAATGGAGGGTAACACCTATCAGGGTAACGTTCAATTTGATTTTCTTCCATCTTGTATTAACAAATGGAGTTTTCCTAACCAAATTTTGACTGAGGGAGTGTCAAATCGTGGATAAACAAGTTCAACCCACTAATGTTTCCAACCCTGATCAGCCCCCGGGGGAATGTGTTCCCGTCCCAGATTCTGTCCACTCTGATCCAGATTATTTCCGCCACTTCGTAGAATATCTACCGACAGCAATGGCTATGGTTGACCCGCAACTGCGATATTTAGCCGTATCCCGTCAATGGCAACAAGACTATGGCGAAGGAAATCTTAATTTAATCGGTTCTTCTCATCAACAATGGTTTCCCCATTTACCCGAAATTTGGTATCAGAATGCCGAACAATCTTTAGAGGGGAAATTGCCCCGTTGGGAACTCGAAACTTATCACCCTATAGATCAAGGTTCTATGGAGTGGAATAAATGGGTAGTTCAACCTTGGAAAACTGCATCAGGAACCATTGGGGGGTTAATTTTATATTTGGAAGTGATTACCCCTCAAAAACAATTACAAGAAAAAATAAAACTGACTCAAAAAGCTTTTGATCAGGCGGGAACAGCTATTTTCTGGATGAGTTTAGAAGGGAATTTTTGCTATGTCAATCAATCGGTCTGTCGGATGTTGGGGTATACGGAAAGTGAATTACTGCAACTGAATATTCATAATATTGATCCCGATTTAACCGCCGTGGTTTGGCAAGAATACTGTCAAGAATTAAAACAAAAAGGATCATTAACCTTTGAATCCAGTTATCAAAGAAAATCCGGTTCTATTTTTCCGGTTAATTTTAAAATTAATTATTTAGAATTAGAGTCCTCTGCTCCCCATTTAACCGTTGAAACCCAATTCGGAGCAGTGTCGGTGCCGGGTTTACCCTTAATTTGTGGTTTTGCCTATGATATTTCTGAACAAAAAACCACATCCTCTGCAATTTTAGCCTCCAAGGATCAATTAGAAGCGGTATTAAATGCCGTCCCCGGATTAGTTTCTTGGATTAGTTCCGATTTAAAATATTTAGGGGTGAATCGCCATTTAGCAAATTCCTATAATGTTCCGGCGGAAACCTTCATCGGGAAAGAGGTGGGATTTCTCCAAACTAGCCCAGAATTTAATCAATTTGTCTATGAATTTTTCGCTCAAGATCATTGGAAAAGTTCACGGGAATTGACAGCCAATGTCCGAGGACTTCCTTGCACCTATTTAATTGTCGCCCAAAAATATCACCGAGGTTCGGCGGCGGTTTTTGTCGGATTAGATATTACCGATCGCCAACAAATGGAACAGGCATTACGCCAAAGTGAAGAACAAGAAGCTAAACGACGAGCCGAATTAGAAACCATTTTAACTCAGCTTCAACGCACCCAAACCCAACTTATTCAAACCGAAAAAATGTCATCTTTGGGGCAGTTGGTGGCGGGAATTGCCCATGAAATTAATAATCCAGTCAGTTTTATTTCGGGAAATATTGTTCATGCTAAAAATTATATTGAAGATTTAATGAATTTAGTGACTTTATATCAAAAGCATTATCCTGAACTGATTCCTGAAATTGCCGATGAGATAGAAGAAGTTAATTTGAGCTTTTTAAAGCAGGATTTACCCCGAATGTTAGAATCGATGAAAGTCGGGGCAGAACGGATTCGAGATGTGGTGCGATCGCTACGTCATTTCACCCGTTTAGATGAATCTCAAATAAAGTTTGTTGATATTCATGAAGGGCTAGATAGTACCATTTTAATCTTACAAAATCGTCTACAAGCCAAAGCCGGAAGATCGGGCATTACTTTAGTTAAGGAATATAGTGCGTTACCCAAGGTGGGTTGCTATGCAGGACAACTAAATCAAGTGTTTATGAATTTACTTACCTACACCATTGATCGTTTAGAAGCCACCAGTTTTAAGGATGATTTAGGGGATCAACCTAAGATTATCATTCGCACCTATTTAGAGAACGAAAATACCGTGGCTATTTCGATCGCCGATAATGGAATTGGGATGTCGGAAATAGAACGAAAAAGTATTTTTGATCCCTTTATTCCCCCACAATTACAGGGAAAAGGCACCAGTTTAGGATTATCAATTGCTTATCATTTAGTCACGGACAAACACCACGGGGAACTCACCTGTTTCTCGGCATTAGGAACCGGAACTAACTTTTTAATTGAAATTCCTTTAAAGAATTAGACTTTAGTAATCGTTAATTTATGAATCCCCAACCGACCAGGATACTGGCACTACTCACCCCAAGGAATAACAAAAGCAAATTGTAACTAATTCTTTAAGGGTTCGCATAATCCAAGTTCTGCTATTAATTGTTCATGAGAAATATTATTATATAGATTCTTCTATTAAATTTTCCAAGTAAGTAAAAGCTTGCGATCGCCCTCGTAAAAAGTCGATTAAAACATCGGTATCAATATTCTTCTAAAAACTGCATTAGTTGATCAATATCCGAGGAAAATTTTAGTTTTCCTTCTTTCTCGTTCTGTTTGGCTAATAAATAGTTTTGATAAATTTCGTCACGTTGCTCTTCTCTTAAAAACTGTTCCAAAAGAGATTGTATCTCTTTTGTTTCGCCCAATGATAGGGTTTTAATAGCTTCTACGACTTCACTAAAGGTCATATTTATCTCCTTAAAAATTTTATATTTTTGTTTCTATAGATAGTTTATCAGCGATCGCCTCTAACTCAAAACCTATACCCTGATCGCTCCCTCATTTTAGCTTTGCGATCGCCTCTAACTCAAAACCGATACACTGATCGCTGTCTCATTTTAGCTTTGCGATCGCATCCACAGTTACAGCTTAAAGTGCAATCTGGCTTCTGGTTAGTGCTACCAGAGAAAAGCAATTCTGGGTTTCCTGTTGTCAACCCAGCCTACGAAGCGGCGATCACTTCAATTATCTATCTGCTAAAGGGTTTGCGGTATGCGATCGCTATTACTGTGAGTCGTAATTTTTAGGCGATCGCTTTTAAAATTGAGAGACGATCTCACTTCATCAAAGAAAGTGATCGCAATAACCCACAATCAGGTTATCATTTCCCATAGCTCGGTTGCGTTCCTTAAGATAACCTACAAGAGCGGAGATCGAACTAAGAGGCTAGTACACTGCGGCGTAAGTGAACGAACCATTTTCAAGCCTTGTAATCAATCAAATTTTCGGAGCTTTTAATGGTTATGTTATTTACGCCAACCTGTACTAGATCGGTGATCGCACTTCTTGATATAATCTCAGGAAAGCCTTGCCCTCAAAATCATAAAACAATGAATACCAATAAACAGGAAAGAAGACTTAGCGATAAAGTAAAAAATCTTTCAGAGATTGGAGAGTTTTTTGAATTGCAACTGATAATAGGTGACTATTTAAACCAATTTGGCATTGAGTGGATAATCAATGAAATTATCGAAGCATTAGATTATAAACAACATAATATTCCTTTAATCAATGAGCTTTTAGATTTTGTATTCGCCCATGATTTCATCAAGAAAGATGAAAATTCAATCGATGTGATTGAAATATACTTAGTTAATAAAAAATATAAACTTATTCGTTTATCTGCTATTAAAAATATTGCTAAATTAAGACCTCAGAAAAGCTCAATTCTTTTAGTTCAAATATTAAATGATAAAGAGGAATCTAGAGAAATTAAATTATCGGTTTTAAAGTCTTTACGTTATGCGAACTTAACCAATAATGATATGCAAATATTCTTAAATATTTTTCAAGAAAATGACGAAGAAATAAATTTAAAAGCTATGGATATTTTGGAATGCCATCATCATAAAGCTCCTGTTGTAAAAGTACAGAAAGAATTAGAAAAATTTCTATCTTCACCCAACATAAAACTTAAGTGTAAAGCAATAGAATTGTTAGGCTTATTTTGCGAAATCGATATAATCGAAAGATTGTATTGTATTTCTACTCTTAATTTTTCCGAAAAATCAGTTCAAGACTCTCTAAACACAATGATTAAAACGTTAATGAGTAAGCCGATTAATATTCTTTATATTCGTCCTGAGAATTTTGAATATTTAACCAAAAAATTATTTCAAAGCTTAAATTATGATGATGTGGAACAAACCCGTAATAATAAGGATGATGGAATAGATATTATTGCTTATAAAAAAGGATTCGGTCTTATGGAAAATAAAAAACAATGTGTTGTTGCACAATGTAAAAGATATACAAAAAATAAAATAACAAGAAAAGAAATTCAAGAATTATTGAATGCTATGCAAAATCATGGTGCAACGGAAGGGTACTTTATTACAACATCCTCTTTTGCTCAAGACGCTGAAGAATTAGCCGATCAAAATGGTCACATTATATTACTCGATAAAGTCAAACTACAACAACAGCTTGATAAAACTTTTGGAATGAATAAATATTGTATTGTTAACCATAATTAAGCCGCCTTATTTAATATAATTTATCGAAATAAAAGCCATTTTATGTTTTTTTAATCAACAATGCTTACAAACAATAAGAAATTACGAGATATATAAAAACTCTGGTTTAATAAAAAATAGCGTTTGTTTTAGTAGCGAGATCGCTATTATTGTGAGGCGGGATTTTTAGGCGATCGCTTCAGTTAATAGACATCAAATTCTCGAAAGGATGACGATTTTTCCATCGGTAAGTATTAAAGTCCCGAAAATCAACAGATAGAATCCGCCCATGCCCCAAATGTTCGGCAAGAATAATCAATGAAGCGTCCGCTAAATCCATTGGCAGAGAACTATATTGATTCATCAATTCACTGATTCTTTTCCCATCTTGAACCTTGAGATCAAAAACCTCAAAAGCACCAATTTCTAAGCTATGAATAAACGTCTGTTGAGCATTTGTGCCTGTACGTTTCAAGAGAATATGACAAGCTTCCGTAATCACACACCATGTTGTAACCAGAGGCTCATCAATCGTATCTAAAACTTCTTGAGCGAGAACATGATAATCATCACGGCGATTGATTAATGCTATCCAAAAGCCAGAATCAACGATGACCATATTTTTCGTTAAGACTTTCAGTGAGATATTGCTTGTAATTAACCGACAAATCAGAGTCCCCTTCAGCACAACCAATCAACCCTGATTCCCTAAGAAGTTGCAAAGGCTTTACAGAGGATTCTTGATATAATTTTTCATAGTAAAGATCGATCGCCGCTTTCATGATGTCGGACGCACCTTGATTGGTACGCTGGCGAATGTAATTAAACTTATTAGCGCGATCGCTATCGAGCCTTGCATTAACTCTCATATTTTTGCTTGTCATAACTCTGTATGACAATACTATAGCTCAAAAAATTCAAAGACTCTTACACGATAGTCCGAATTATATTCAGAGTATTGAGATCGCTATTACCGTGAGTCGTGAGTTTTCGGCGATCGCATTATTAGGTGGGCATTGCCCACCCAACAATTTAAACCTTAAATTTCTCGGTAATTCTTCGCATTGCTTCTTCTACATTTTCCCGACTATTGAAAGCAGAAATACGGAAATATCCTTCACCCGCCGCACCGAAACCAGAACCCGGAGTCCCGACAACATTACAGGTTTGTAATAGCTTATCAAAGAAATCCCAACTCGATAAACCTTGGGGTGTTTTCACCCAAACATAGGGGGCATTTTCTCCGCCGTAAACACTTAATCCGGCTGCCGTTAATTGCTCCCGAATAATTTGGGCGTTTTCCATATAAAATTGAATTAACGCCTTAACTTGGGCTTTTCCTGCTTCCGAATAAACCGCTTCCGCCGCCCGTTGAATAATATAAGAAACGCCGTTAAATTTAGTGGCTTGCCGACGATTCCATAACTTCCATAATTCCACATCGGAACCATCTTTAGCCTTAGCTTTTAACCCTTTAGGCATCACCGTAAAAGCGCAACGGGTTCCGGTAAATCCGGCGGTTTTAGAGAAGGAACGAAACTCAATGGCGCACTCTTTTGCCCCCTCAATTTCATAGATAGAACGGGGTAAATTAGGGTTAGAAATAAATGCTTCATAGGCGGCATCGTAGAGAATAATAGAACCGTTGGCTTTAGCGTATTCTACCCAGGCGGTTAAGTGTTCTTTGGTTGCCGTTGCCCCCGTGGGATTATTAGGAAAACACAGATAAATTAAATCCACTTTTTGGGTGGGAATAGCAGCAGTAAAATTATTTTCCGCCGTAATTGGAATATAAACTAATCCCCCATATTCCCCATTTTCATTAGCATCTCCGGTGTGTCCTGCCATCACATTTGTATCGACATAAACGGGATAAACCGGGTCAGTAACGGCGATAATATTATCATCTCCAAAAATATCTAAAATATTGCCTGTATCGCATTTTGAACCGTCGGAAATGAAGATTTCATCGGCGGAAATATCACAACCTCTAGCTTGGAAATCGTGGGCTGCAATTTTTTCGCGTAACCAACCATAGCCCTGTTCCGGGCCATAACCTTTGAAGGTGTCACGGTTGCCCATGTCTTCGACGGCCTGAAGCATGGCTTGGCGGCAGGCTTGGGGCAAGGGTTCGGTGACGTCCCCAATGCCTAAACGGATGATTTTGGCGTCGGGGTTGGCTTCTGCAAACGCATTCACCCGGCGGGCAATTTCGGGAAATAGATATCCGGCTTTGAGTTTGAGATAGTTATCGTTCAGGGTTGCCATAGTTGATTGCAAATGCAAAATTTAGGGTGTAATTTCAGTGTTCAAAAATAACTGAACCTTCTATCATACAAGGGTTTGGGATCGCTTTTTCAAACTTTTGCCCAGAGGGCAAGACCACCGCCTCGACCCCTAGCTGCAATTAGATTGGGAGTAATCACAAAAAAGGCAAAAAAGGCTTGTTTTTTGATAGAATCTTGATAAAATTTTTCAGAATTACTGGAGGTTCCGGGCATTTTACCGTCATAAAGATTTAAGCCAAAAAGTTTGGAGGTAACATAGGTAAAATCGAAAGCGAGAATATTCTTTTTTTCTAAAAATTTTGCGGGGCCAGTTAAAGTTAAATTAAACTGATTTAATTTAACACAGTTTTGAATAATTCCTGCGTCTATTTCTGGGGGTGTTTCTATTTTTAATAGGGGATGGGGATATCGAGAATAGATGATTTGTAAATTCAAAAAACTAGGAATATAAAGTCCGCCGCTTTTAACAAATCCGGCTTGTTTACGGATTTTCTGGGTTCCACTGACCCAACAGAGTCGCCAGTTTCCGATCAAGGATTCAAAGCTATGCTTTTCTTTAGTTTTTTTGGCTTGATTTTCACATCGAATTAAGGTTTCAGCGATAATAGAAGAATTGGGCTTTTCTCCATGCCCTGTTAACACAAATTTAGCTACTTTTTCTAACAGCAGAAGATCATTTTCCATAGGATTTTAGGGTTGTTGATGGTTGGCTGTTGGTGCGTGCAAAGAACGCTTACACATCCTAGAATTTTTCTTCCGTAATATGGGGTGCATTTCGAGAGATTAACCAAGTGATAAAACCCCCGGCGATCGCTAATCCGGCTAAACTCAAAAACACATTAGATAACCCGATTAAAGTTTCCGCAAATCCCGCCAAGGCTAAGGGTAAACTCAAGGCAATATTAATCGCATTATTCTGAAGACCAAAGACTTTTCCTCGCATTTCTTCCGGGGTTTCCGCTTGAATCGTGGTTTGCATGGGAATTGCCACAATTGCCCCAAAAACTCCTAAGCCGAAAATCAAGATCAAAGTCGGCCATAATCGTTCATTAAAGAGGGATAATCCCCCTAATGATCCGGCGACTCCAAAAGAACCCATTAACGCCAATTGAAAATGGGTAAATCGATGCCCCAGATGCCCCAGAAGCGTTGCTCCAAGACCCATTCCCGCCCCTCCAGCGGCTAAGAGAAAGCCAAACTGGGAGGAACTAATCTCGGGAATAATTTCCGCCAAACGCACGGCTAAAACCGCTAGGGCGGCAAAAATTGAAAACAGAATAATTAATTGGAGTAAAGCATTTCTAATCAAAGTATGATTGCTTAAATAACGAATTCCATCCCGTAAATCTTCTAAAATATGGGGTTGTTCATGATCAGAATTATTATTTTTTTCTTGGGTATTTAAAAGCATTAAAATCAACCCGGCAATTACATATTCTCCCCCGACAATCACTTCTTTTCCGATGGATTGTAAACCGATTTGATTAGCAATTAAATCCGCCAGGGCTAATAGGGGTTCTCCCACCGCAAACCCTACAATCACCGAAGCCATCATGGTTGTGGTATATAGAGAATTAGCGGATAATAAATGACGTTTTTCCACGACTAAAGGAATTGCTGATTGTTCTGCCGGGGCAAAAAATTGAGTCAGGGTAGAGACTAAAAAAGTAGTGATTAATAAAATATAAAATCCTACGGGTAACTGGCCGAAATATTGATCTTGAAACAGCCATAAAACTAGGGGTAAAGACATAACTAACCCCCCGCGTAATAGATTGGTAATCACTAAAACCGCTTTTTTTGACCATCGATCTACAAATACTCCCGCACCTGCCCCAAACAAAATTGCAGGAATGGTAAACGCCATCATAATTGCTGATACCCAACCACTAATGGTTTGATCAGCCTGTTGAAATCGAGTAGAAATAATGGCAATCATTAATACTAAATAAACTTTATCCGCCAGTTGAGAAAACAGTTGTCCACTCCAAAGGGCGAGGAAATTTTTGTTTCTCAGGACGGGTAAAAATCCCCTTTCTTGTTCCCCTGGGGGTTCAGGAACAGGGCTATTGTGATCGTAATTATTTTTTCCATTGTCCAATTCTGCGGAACTAGACGGGGTAATTTCTATCAAGGAGTCAGTCTCCCAATCTTTCATAATGGCCAAGGGTGGATGGAATTTAAAGTTTTGTTCTAAATCTGGCGATCGCATCTTATAATCTTAAATTGCTATTCCAAGATCAGTCAGGCTTGAGCGAAAATTGACACTCCCTCCCTAACATTTTATTGATTAATTGGATCAGTGGCATGACTGATATCAAAATGGGGGATCAATAATAAATTGGTGGGTAAAGGTATCAATCAGCGACGCGGAACGGATACAACACCCTAAATGATATTCTGTATATTGTCGTAATGTTCGTTCTACGGTCATCCAGTCCCAAGCTAGAATCAGTTCAGATCGGGATGACACCTCTGGGTTAAGGAGTTCGGGTTGGGCTAAGTGTTGCAGAATTGCCAACTGTCCGGCGGTAAGTTTTGTATTAATTTTAAGTTGAGGTTGAGGCACAGTTTCTATGGTGTAAAGGTTCCCAGACTCCTTAACTGTAGGGGGTTTGGAGGCAACGGTAATCGGTTTTTTCGGTTTGAGAGGGGATGGACTCCACTCCGATAAATTAATAATTCCCCCGGTCTCAATACTAAACCCAACCCGCCAATGTTCATCGGTAAAATTAGGCTGAAGTCGTCGTTGACTTAAACAACATAATTGTACTTGAGGTGCGGTTCCACCTAGGGCGAGAAGATGGAAAATTCCTTGGGTTAAACAGGCAATAATATGAGTGGAATTAGCAACTAAATGGGAATTAGAAAGAGTTTGTAAACGGTTTAAATGTTCATTGAGTAGGATAAATAAATCCTCTTGCTGATGGTCGCCCAGGGCTTGACTTAGGACTAATTCTGCTAAATATTGACTGGCGGCTAATTTACCTAAATTTTTACTTAAGCCTCCATAGGTGGTGACGGTTTCTGCTTGAGTTATTCTATCAAGCGATCGCCCTTTGGCAATTAATAATTGATTGACAACAAATAATTCACTCCGTCCTCCTAACGGAGATTTGGCTTTTCGGGCTCCGGGGGCAATGGCTTTAATTAATCCAAATTCCCGGGTTAAAATGGTTAAGAGTCGATCGGATTCTCCAAAGGGTTGGGCTTTTAAATTAATCCCCGTAGCACTATAGGTTTTACTCATTGAATCTTGTCTATTAACTCTCTTTTTTGGTTTCGGTTTTTAAAATATCAACGGCGCGAGAAGTGCCTAAACGAGTGGCTCCTGCTACAATTAAATCAACCGCTTGTTGGTAGGTACTAATGCCACCGGAGGCTTTAATTCCGATGCGTCCTTTGGTGACAGATTTAATTAGTTCAATATCGGCCACGGTCGCCCCACCATACCATCCCGTACTGGTTTTAATATAGGCAATTCCTGTATCCATTAACACCTCAACTGCTAAACATTTTTCCTCATCTGTCAGTACACTGGTTTCAATAATTGCCTTTACCGTTTGTCCGGTTTCTTCACAAATTTCTGCAATTTCTCGATGCAATTCCTCGGTTTTTCCTGTTTTCAGCCAACTTAAATTAATCACCACATCTAATTCCGTCGCGCCATTTTCAACCGCTTCTTGAGCTTCATAAAGTTTAACTTTGGAAGTTGTAGCTCCGGTGGGAAATCCGATCACAGTACAGACCTGGGGTGATTTTCCTTGCAGTAATTCTTTCACGAATTTAACATAACTGGGAAACACACAAACACTGGCAAATTTATATCTTTCTGCTTCATAACAATACTGTTGAATTTGTTCCGGTGTTGCCGTTTGATTCAGTAAAGTATGGTCAATATAGGGAGTAATATCTAATCCATTAGGATTAATAGATTTAGCCATAAAATTTATAGTAATTCAGTGAGAGATTAATTCTATTATAGAGCAATTTTAAATTATTGAACACAAGGGAATACTTCGACTTCGCTCAGTAACAATGGAATAGGGAATAGAAATAATATTTCTGGCTGTTTCCTGTCAGTTGTAAGTTATTATAAACTATTGGGGATTGCGATATAAATTATTTACTCTGATTCTTTCTTTTTCTAGGCTCAATTACATGGGGATCAACATTATAGAGTTTTGCCGCTTGGGATAGATTCAAATATAATAACGCATCATCACCTAATTTTTTCTTTTCCGTTGGTTGACTGGGAATTATCCCCAAAATCTTGATAATTTCCCCCGCCACTGCTTTAGCTAATAAGGGCGGAACAGAATTTCCCACCTGTCGAAAACCGTGCCATTTTGTCCCTTGAAATCTAAACCAGTCGGGATAGGAATGTAAGCGGGCGGCTTCTCTGACTGTAATACAACGGGGGGTATAGGGATGAATCGGACGGGGGGAAGTAAAGGCGCCTCGGTTGCTAGGTGTTCCGGCTCTTAAAGTATTACATAAACCTTGGGGATGGAGTTTATGAAATCTACTAATTTTTTCGGTTTTTCCCCATTCCGTGGCTTCAAATCGGGCGGTAGATGTGGGAGAATGGCGCGATCGCAAGCTACAGGTTAACAGATTTTGATCAAAAATTCTCGGATAGGAAAAATTATCTTTAACCGAAAGTAATCCCCGCAATAATTGAGCATAACTACTTGGTTTTTGATATTCTGCTAAGGTATAATCTTTTAAGAATAATTCAGGATATTGTTCAATAGTTGGTAAATCTCCAATGGCATCCCAAACCGTCGGACAGGGAGAAAAGTTATTCAATTTATTATCAATTTTAGGATTAACTTTTGGCGATTTTGTGATCGGTTGAGGATAACCAGGTAAGGGTAAATCTTGCCGAGATCCTAAAATAAATAAACGCGATCGATCTTGAGGGACACCATAATAGGAAGCATTTAAAACTTGATAGTTTTCTAGGACTTGATAACCCTGACTTTGCAGCTTATCAATAATCTCAGTAATAAATTGTCGATGTTTTCCCACTGTTAAACCTGGAACATTTTCTAAAACAAAATATTTCGGTTGTAATTCATCAACTAACCGAATAAAATGAAACATTAAACTATTTCTCGGATCATCAAAAGCCCGTTTTCCCATTAACGAAAAACCCTGACAAGGTGGCCCCCCAAACACCACATCAATCTCGCGATCGCCAATCTCAGAATTCTGTCTAATTTCTAATCCCTTGAGGGTTTCAATACTTTGACAAAACACCTTCCAAAAGGGAAAATTATATTCATGGGTTGCACAATGAATCGGGTCAATTTCCACGGCGGCTAAAACATCAAATCCAGCCTGTTCAAAACCCAGGGTCATGCCTCCCGCACCCGCAAACAAATCTACAGCAATCGGTCGTTTTTGAGTCTTCACAGTTAATTATTTTTACTTAAAATATCAAATTAGAGTCTAAGTTATTGTGATCAACGGCTAATATATACTAACATACAGGCGACCAAGTTTGGATCACCCGCCCGGTAATTTCTTGCCCCAACCAGGAAGTATTAATAGAGCGAGATTTTAGGGTATTGGCGTTAACAACCCAAGAAGTTTTAGGATCAAATAATATCATTTCTGCGGGTTGATCCGCTTGAATAGAATAGGGAGTTTGTTGTAAACAAATAGCCGGGTTACTGCTTAAAAATCCCCATAAATCTAAGGCTGACCATCGCCCCGACTCAACAAAAGTTTCCCATAATAGAGGTAATGCTAATTCTAACCCAATCACACCCGGGGGTGCGTCGGCAAAGGCAACGGTTTTTTCTTCATAACCATAGGGGGTATGATCAATCGCGATCGCATCAATAATTCCCGTTTCCAGTCCTTGAATTAAAGCCTGTTGATCCGATGGATTTCCCAGGGGGGGATCAACTCTTAAATTAGGGTTATATGGGAGAGGAATAGAAGTAAGAATTGTGGGGTCGTCATCTTCTAATGGTCGATTCCAAATGCGATTAATAGATGCTGTATTTAATAATAAATGTATCCAACTTATACTGGCGGTAATCGGTAAATTACGAGCCTTAGCTTGGGCAATTAATTCTACACTTCGGGCTGTAGAAACCCGCATAATATGAATAGGAGTTCCCGTTACTTCTACTAATTCTAATATGGCGGCTAAGGCTGCGGTTTCAGCAAATTGAGGGATTCCGGGCAAACCACATAATATAGAATCATGCCCCTCTCGCATGACTCCATTAACTGCTAATTGGCGATCGCAAGCATATAAAGCCAAGGGTTTATTTAAAGGTTTTAAATATTCTAATATTCTTCTTAATAAGGCTAAATTTTCCAGAGGTTTACCCTCCGCAAAACCCACAACACCCGCATCTGCTAATTCACTCAATTCCGTCATTTGTTGACCCGCAACATCTTGAGTTAATGCACCCCAAACATATAATTTTGGACGCTGAAACTCAGAATTGAGCATAGCAACTTTTTCAGATCGTTGTTGTAATAATGTGACCGTTGATGGGTTATCAATAGCTGGAATAGTATTAGGTAAAACTGCTAACCGGGTAAATCCTCCAGCAGCAGCAGCATTTAATAAAGAATTTAAGTTTTCCCTTTCCTCAAATCCCGGCTCCCCACTGTGACTATATAAATCAACTAATCCCGGCCCTAAAATCAACCCTTCCCTATTAATAATTAGGGTATTTTCAGGATAATCAGTAATTTCAGATTCAATGGTTTTAATATAACCATCAATAACCAAAATATCAGCAATTTGATCTCGTTTAGAAACCGGATCAATCACACGAACTTGCTTTAAAAGTTGACAATTCATATTCGCTATATCAGGTGTTGGTTTTAGGGTGCAGTAGAGACGTGCCACAGCGCGTCTCTCTCCACACAGTCAACCGTCAACTATAACGCTCCAGCCGCCGTTTTATCGAGAATACTACCCGATAAATGACTGGTAATATTATCCGCTTGTAACACAGGTAAACCCTCAATTCCTTGGGGATAATCAATCACAGTCACCGCACCATTACCCTGTTTAAAGTTCCAAAAATGATCTGGAGGCAGATTAAATAATTGACACAAAAGCGCCTTATTAATCGCATCATGGGCAACCACTAATATAGTTACATTTTGGTGATTATAGGTTTCAACAATCTTCTTCCAGGCAATTAAAGAACGTTGCCAAACCTGTTGTAAATTCTCACCTTCAGGCATTTGAACCGTTTGGGGTGCTGTCTTCCATTCCCCTAATAATCCAGGGTAAGATTGTTCGATTTCCGCCTCAAATTTACCTTCCCATAAACCATGACTAATTTCACAAAATTCCGGTTCTAATTGTAATTCTATCCCCGGATGATTTTGTAATATAATTTCTGCGGTTTCCTTGGGACGTGCCATGGGACTTGTCACCGCAAAATCAATTTTAATTTCTTTGAGAAATTCCGCCGCTTTCCGAGCTTGTTCTCGACCATTATCATTCAACGGAACATCAATTTGTCCCTGGAATTGACCCATGCGGTTCCATTCCGTTTCCCCATGTCTAACTAATAATAATCGCGGCCCTTGATGACCGGGGCGCACAGAAGGAACTTTATGACCAACGTGAGTTGTTAAGTTCATTGACTCCAACTGCACATCCGCAGGTTTCGGTAATTCTCCGGGGATAATATTAGTAAAATTTAAAATACTAATCCCACAGTTAGACTGTTGTACGCTTTGATAAAATTTGGGTTGAAGTCCTAAAGCCGTCGCAATTAAACAACGATTAATTCCATTATGAGCTACTAATAAAATCGTTTGATTTTGATGACGGGCTAAAATTTCCCGCCAGAATTGTTTCGCCTGTTCAAATAATGCTAATACCGGAAAATGTTGTTTTTCCCCTTCCGGTGTGGGAACCTGCATTGAGAACTCATGGGGCGAGTCGTGCCACGTCTGATACTCTTGGGGAAACTGTTCTATCACCGCTTGACGCTCCATCCCCGCCCACAGGGGGAGATCAATTTCCATTAACAGGTCGCTCGGCTGAACCTTTGGGGGGTCAGACAGGTGCGTTATGATGATTTGGGCCGTTTGTTTCGCCCGTTGCAAAGGACTGCAATAGAGAGCATCAAACTTTAAACCATTCAAGGCATCACCGACTTTCTGAGCGGCCACAGAACCTTTCTCTGTCAAAACAGAGGCATCCAAGCGACCTTGAATTCGACTTTGGGCATTATAGGTACTTTGACCATGACGGACAAGAATTACACGGGTCGTCATTGTTAAATTGAGGAGTGGGAATTTTGGACTCTGGACTGAACCGAATTTAAGCCAGATGTCATTGTACCTTGTTTGGAACAGTATCAGTTAGAATGTTGTGTTTCTGGCTCAAACTCGGCAATATTTTATTCTCACGTTTTGAAATCATGACACCCAAACGCTGGATTTTAGCAATTTTAACCTTATTAGCCATTAGCTTTTTGGGTTTATCGTTACTCAATAGTTGGACTCAACCTCAAATTCAAAGCCGTTTAGAATTGTATCAAACCAATTTACTGCTTCAAGCGTCCCAATGGCAAGGAAGGGAACAACAAGCCGATAGTTTAATCACATTACGCGATAATTTAATTGGTAAAACTCCGGTACAGGAAGCCCTGAAACAATATCAACAGGTAGAAGAATCTGTCACCAAAAATTTAACTAAATTTCAAGAAAATCAAGAACAAATAACAGCAAGTTCTTTACAGGAATTAGAACAACTGAATCGAGATTTAAAACTGAGAATCGGGATTTTACAAACTCAAATCGGATCTTCTGAGCAAGCTATACAGAGTTGGAAAAGTTTAGTTGAATCTGAACCAGCGAGTCGGGTTGAAACCGCAAAAACCGCAGAGGTTTTAATCGGATTATGGCAAACTCCCGCCCGATTATTACCCGATGCTGAACCCATTGTCCAAAACTATTTAGAGGGTTGGTTTCGTTATCAAGCCTTAGTTAAACTCTATACGTTACAACAGCGTCCAGAAGCCTTAATTACTTTAGAAACACAACAACAGCAACGCTCTGAACAAGCGATTTTTAAGTTAATGGTTGTCAGTGCTATTCCGGGGATGGGATTAGTCATGGGATTATTATTAGCCATTGTTTTAGGAATTCAATTAATCTTCAAAGGCAAGGATTCCGTTTTGGCAACTAATATGGATGTGGCTTGGTTAATTCCTTGGAATGGGGAAATTATTTTACAGGTTTTTGTAGTGGGTTTTTCCTTATTGGGGCAATTGTTTATTCCCCTAACTTTAAGAGCCGTTTTTCAAGGATTAAATCTTCAGCCCAGTAGTTTTGATGTCAGGACTCAGGCAGTTTATATTTTAATCACCTATCTTTTATTAATGCTGGGAGGCTTTTCGGTTTTGTATTTTTCGATTAAGCCCTATTTTCCTTTACCCGAAGGTTGGTTTACTTTCAAACTCAAAGATAATTGGTTTGTTTGGGGTTTGGGGGGCTATTTAGTTGCCTTACCGTTGGTGATTTTAGTGTCTTTAATTAATCAGAAATTTTGGGATGGACAAGGAGGCAGTAATCCTTTATTACCAATTGCTTTAGAAAGTCGAGATAGTGTGGCTTTAGGGATATTTTTTATCACCGCATCCATCGCGGCACCGATCTTTGAAGAAATGATGTTTCGAGGATTTTTATTACCGTCTTTAACCCGTTATCTTCCCCTGGGAAGTGCGATTCTTTTAAGTGGATTTCTCTTTGCCGTGGCGCATTTTAATGTGTCGGAAATTTTGCCCTTAATGACATTAGGAATTGTTCTGGGGTTTGTGTATACGCGATCGCGCAATTTATTAGCCCCCATGTTCATGCACGGACTATGGAATAGTGGCACTTTATTGAGTTTATATGTTTTGGGCAGTGGCGGAAGTTAGAATAATAGATCAAGCATCAAGAAGATCCGCAACTGTCAATTCTAATTCGGGGAACATCGGGGAGGTAATTTTATCCAATCCGGTGAATACTTTTTCCGTATAAAACCCTTCTATACTCAGATTTCGCACTGTCACATTAGGGTTCAAACAATTCCAATCCACTGTCCAATATTCAGGAATTCCCAGGGATTGATATTCAACTAATTTATCCTTAATATCTACATCCCGATAGTCAGGACTAATCACCTCAATCGCTAATAAAGGTGGTGTATAAAGAATTGCTGATTCACCCTGAACAAATTCATATCGCTGATCCGTGCCATCATTATGAGTTAAATACTCCTCAAACGTTAGTTTTACTCTGGTTTGTGTCATATTTTTACCTCAACTTTGCTCCACTGTATCCTATTTTTGTGGGTGGATTCAATCCGTCCTTAACCACAAAAGAAGATTACAATATATTAAGAAATATTAATGGACTTGGGATGAGTCATGGTGAACAGAAAACGAGTAATTGTAATTGGGGCCGGAATTGGGGGATTAACGGCCGGGGCGTTATTAGCCCATCGGGGATATTCGGTTTTAATCCTAGACCAAGGAATTGTCCCCGGAGGGTGTGCTTCTACCTTCCAACGTCGAGGGTTTACCTTTGATGTCGGGGCGACGCAGGTGGCCGGACTCGAACCCGGTGGGATTCATCACCGTATTTTCACGGAATTGGGGATGGAATTACCCCCCGCGACTCCGTGCGATCCCGCCTGTGCCGTTTTTTTACCCGGAGAAACCGAACCCATTCAGGTGTGGCGAGATCCCCAAAAATGGCAACGGGAAAGACAACGACAGTTTCCCGGGAGTGAACCCTTTTGGCAATTAATGGCGACGTTATTTCAGGCTAGTTGGCGGTTTCAAGCCCGTGATCCAGTGCTACCACCGGGGAATTTATGGGATCTGTGGCAATTAATTCAAGCGGTTCGTCCCGATACCTTGATCACCTTGCCTTTTGCCCTGATGACGGTGGCTGATGCCCTACGGTTGTACAATTTGGATGGCGATCGGCGTCTGAAAACCTTTTTAGATCTGCAACTGAAGTTATATTCTCAAGTGGACACCGAAGAAACCGCTTTATTATATGCGGCTACGGCTTTAGGCGTATCCCAGGAACCCCAAGGACTGTCCCATCTTCAAGGGAGTATGCAGGTATTAAGCGATCGCTTAGTCCAAGCCCTAGAACGAGATGGGGGAAAACTGTTAATGCAGCATACCGTTGAAGGGATTGAAACCGAAAGGGGTCAAGCCACCACCGTCAAAATTAGGAATCAAAAAACCGGGGAAATTATGCAGGAAACCGCCGATCAAATTGTGGCTAATCTGACCCCACAAAACTTAATCAAATTATTAGATGAAAATAGCAAAACTTATCTCCGTTTCTCAATTTCATCCCCCCTATATCAACGAAAAATTGCACAACTCCCCCCCGCATCAGGAGCATTTGTTATCTATTTAGGAGTACAGACAGAAGCCATACCGCCCGAATGTCCCCCGCATTTACAATTCCTCTATGATCAAGGGCTAATTGGTGAAAATAATTCTCTGTTTGTCTCCGTGAGTCACCCGGGAGACGGACGCGCCCCCACAGGAAAAGCCACTATTATTGCTTCTAGTTTTACGGAAACTCAACAATGGTGGGATTGTACAGATTATCAAGGTTTCAAACAACAATATACGGACACAGCGATCGCCCGTTTAGGCTCGTACTTTCGGTTAACCCCAGAAACCATCCTCCATCAAGAAGCCGCCACACCCCGCACCTTTGAACGTTATACCGCCCGGGATCAAGGAGTTGTGGGGGGAGTTGGTCAACGGGTTTCCACCTTTGGCCCCTTTGGTTTAGGGAATCGTACGCCGATCAAACATCTTTGGTTAGTGGGAGATTCCACCCACCCCGGAGAGGGAACCGCCGGGGTTTCCTATTCGGCTTTAACCGTTGTCCGTCAAATTGAAGCGATTAAGAATTAATTCAGAATATTCTGACTTTTAGGAAGGGAAAAAGCCCCCATAGATTTACCTCTAGGTATAGCCAAAACTACCCCGGAAGTTTATAATCAAAATTAATGGAATAGACATCTACCAAAAGACACATTTAGCCAACAAAGCCGTGTAGAGCAATCCACGGATTATCAGGGTAGCACTCCCATCAAGGGATATCAGATTAATAATCTATCAAGAGATCAAGTCAATAATGGATAAACAGAAAATCGTCATCATGCTCGGGCCTTCTCCGTCCGAGCGTGGGGGAATGGGTAGCGTTGCAAAATTGATTCTGAGCATAGTTTCCCGGGACTTTACGATTCGGCATATCACGACCTGGAATGGCCAAGTAAGTCGATTTCGCCAACTCTCCACTACCATCGTCTTTATCAAAGCATTTTTGGCATTTTTGTTAAAGTTATCAAGAAGGGAAGCAGATCTGGTTCACCTCCATATCTCAGAACGGGGAAGTGTGATTCGCAAAAGCATAATTGCTTTAGTCTGTATGGCAATGGGGAAACCGTTTATTCTTCATACCCATGGCTGTGAATTTCATGAATTCTATGGCAAATTGCCCCCAGGGATACAGCAACTAATTACAGCCCTATTCCGGCGTTCCGCTTGTTTGATTGCCTTGTCGGAGAGTTGGAGGAATTATTATATTGAGACTTGTCATCTTGAACCTGAACGGGTGGTCGTTCTGAATAACCCGGTTGCCCTTCCTGAAAAATGGCAGAAGACCGAAAAAGTAGGAAAACTCAAATTTGTTTTTCTAGGAAAAATTAACAAACGGAAAGGCATATTTGATATCTTAATCGCTTTGGCAAAGTTGGAACCGGAGTATAGAAATCAAGTTGAATTGGTGTTAGCAGGAACCGGAGAAATCGCAGAAGTTGAAAATTTAGCAACAGAATTAGGAATTGAAAAGCAAATTGTTTTTCTAGGTTGGGTTAACCAAGAGCAACGAGATCAGTTATTAGCTGAAAGTGATGTGATGTTACTCCCCTCCTATAATGAAGGGCTACCGATGGCCATTTTAGAAGCCATGAGTTGGGGAATTCCCATCATTACTACTCCCGTCGGCGGTATACCCGAAGTCATCGAAAATGGCAAAAGCGGATTATTAGTCACCCCGGGTCATATTCTGGAACTGACCACGGCCATGGAGTCTTTAATTGAAAATCCAGCTTTGAGATTATCCTTAGGGACAGGTGCGCGTCAACGGGTCGAACCTTTATCCATTGAGCATTACACCGATGCTTTATTAAACCTGTATCGTCGGATTCTCCAATGTCAGCAGAATCACCCGCACCTTGAAGAAGACATGAAATCATCAGGAGTATACAAACAGACCTTGTAGGAAGATAGATTCAGATCACGCAATCGTTAAATTAAGCTCCTACAATGGTGTTAAACACAGTCATGCTTAAAGTTTGAGTTCGATCAAGGCGATAACTGCCCACTAGAATTCAATAGTCTTTGGACTTTGAGCATGGTGTAACAAAACAGGTGAATGATTAAGTAGTTATGGAACCTCAAGAGTATCCAGAAGATATTGACTTTATAAAATACTGGCTGATTCTGAAGCGTCATTGGTTGCCAGCAGCCGGGGTTGCCTGTCTTGCCATAGGATTTGCCTTTTTTACGGCAGTCAACAGTGAAAAAACCTATGGCGCTTTTGGAAAATTGCGGTTAAAAAAACTCAGCACCACGTCGGCATTGGTCACGGATGCCGGGGAGAAAATTAGTACCCTGGATAGTTTAGATGCCAAAAATACTCCCATTGATACGGAAGCTGAAGTGATTCGTTCGGCTCCAATTATTGAGAGAGTGATTAAGGAATTAAACTTGAAAGACAAAGACGGTGAAATGATTGGCTATGAAGATCTTCTCAAAAGTTTGGGGGTTTCCCTAATTCGAGGGACGGATATTTTAGGGATTTCCTATGAAAGTCCCGACCCCAAAGAAGCTGAAGCTGTTGTTAATAAAGTCATGGAGCTTTACATTGAAAATAATATTTTAGTGAATCGTTCTGAAGCCGCGGCAGCCCGCAAATTTATTAGTTCACAGCTACCCAAACAAGAACAAGAACTTCAAGCCGCCGAAGCTGAATTAAGAGAGTTTAAGGAAAAATACAATATTGTTAATTTAGAAGAAGAACTTCTATCGGTAGTCGGTACTATTGAAGCCTTAGATAATAAAATCGAAGAAATTCAAGCCGCGTTGGAAAAGGTTAATGGTCAAGTTTTGGAAATGCGCCAAAAAATGAACACCACCTCGGAGGAAGCGCTCGCTCGTAGCAGCTTAATGGCCTCATCCGGGGTACAACAGGTGTTAGCAAAACTGGAGGCAATTGAAGATCAATTAGCGGTTCTCAGAACTCGTTTTCTTGATACTAGCCCTGAAGTCATGGCTTTAGAAAATGAAAAAGCAGCCCTAAAAGTAATTTTAGATGAACGGGTGGGAAAAACCCTAGGGACTCAGGAATTACCCCCCGGAGGGTTACAGAATGGCTCTTTAGAACAAACATTGGTACAACAATTAATTACTTACGAGACGGAAAAACAGGGCTTAATTAGTCAGTTAAAGTCTTTAGAAGCGGCTCGCAAAAAACAAACCGAACGGGCTTTACTTTTACCTCAGTTAGAACAAACTCAACGGAAACTGACCCGACAGGTTACCTCCTCTCAAACCACCTATGAAATCCTGTCTACTCGATTACAACAAGTCAGAATTGCTGAAAATCAAAATGTAGGAAATGCTCAAATTATCAGTCAGGCAGTTATAGGGAAAGACCCGGTTTCTGGAAGTAAGAAAACAGTTGTGATTGGGGGGGTTGTTGTAGGTGGAATGCTTTATGTGATTATCTCATTCCTCCTAGAATTGATGGATCCATCGATTAAGACAATTAAGGAAATTAGAACATTATTTAGTCGATATACCCTACTAGGTATCATTCCTGCGGCCAAGAAAAAAATGCGCTGGTCGGGGATGAAGTTTGAACGGATTACCTCCTATCTTCCGGTGAAAGATGAACCCCATTCCCTAATTAGTGAATCCTACCGGATGTTGCAAGCTAACTTGAATTTTATTAGTCCCGATCAGGAATTAAAAGTAATTGTTGTCACCAGTATTGGAGCGAAGGAAGGGAAATCTAAGGTATCGGCGAATTTGGCTTTGGCGATCTCTCAATTGGGCAAACGGGTGTTAGTGATTGATGCGGATTTACGTCAGCCTCGACAGCACCATATTTGGGACTTAACCTATGAGTTAAATCCCAAAGGATTAAGTGATGTGATTGTCAATCAAGCCGAATGGGAATGGGCTGTGCGGACGGTGATGCCCAATTTGGACGTTTTACCCTCCGGGGCAATTCCCCCCAACTCCCTAGCCCTTTTAGGTTCCAAACGGATGAATTTTTTAATCGAGGAGTTTCGGAAAAACTATGATTTTGTGATTTGCGATACCCCTTCTTTATTGTTGGTTGCCGATGCGTTAACCTTGAGCAAATTCACCGATGGGATTTTATTAGTGATTCGACCTGGAACCATTGATACGGTCAGTGCCACCGCCGCCCGGGAACAGTTAGTCAAATCCAGTCAAACCGTTCTCGGGATTGTCGTTAATGATCTGGAAAGTAACAATGAACCTGATAGTTATTTCCATCATGCCAAGGTATACTCTAGTCAGGATAAAAGCAGCCAAAAACGTCTAGCTTTAAAGAATAAAAGATTAAAAGCCATGAAGTAGATACTCAATGCTAAATAAAATTACTAAAGCTATTCAAAAGAGAATTAAACCCGAACAGCTTAAGGTTCTCATTAATATTGGTTGGTTACTCAGTGAAAGAGTATTCCGCATGATCATGGGGTTTTTCCTCTTGGCTTGGACGGCTCGTTATCTGGGTGCTAATCAGTTTGGAGAATTAAATTATGCGATCGCATTTGGGGCAATCTTTCTTCCTCTGTTTCAACTGGCTTCCGATCAAATTATTTTTAGAGATTTAGTCAGAACCCCCAATCTCAAAGAAAACATTCTCGGGACTGGTTTTCTCCTCAAATTGGTGCTGGGAATTATCGTTTTTATCCTAGCATCGGTATCAATTATTTTCTTACAACCGAATGAACCCTTAACCATTAATTTAGTTATTATTATCTCGATTCCCTCCCTATTCGGAGGCATATCAATTATTGAAGCCTGGTTTCAATCCCAGGTTGAATTAAAGTATACAATCTGGTCAAGAAATATTGTTTTTGCTCTCGTTACCTTAATTAGAATTTTCTTATTACAAAATCAAGCCTCGCTCATGGCTTTTGCTTGGCTGGTTGTGATTGAAAATGCTGCCAATGCCATCGGATTTATTGTGATTTATCGGCTAACAGGAAAAAATATTTTAGCCTGGCGAGGCAATTGGAAGCGAGCTAAAAAGTTAATGAAAGTCAGTTGGCCTCTGATTTTATCGAGTTTAGCGATTACCATTTATTTACGCATTGATCAAGTCATGTTAGGGCAGTTAGCGGATGCTGAACAAGTAGGGCTTTATTCCGCCGCCGTCCGCCTTTCTGAAGTCTGGCCTTTTGCTTCAACCGCGATTATTAAATCCATTGCTCCTTCAATTATCGCAGCTAAAAATGAGAGTGAAGAACTCTACTATAAAAAATTACAACGGTTGGCAACTTCCCAGGCTTTATTAGTGTATTGTATTGCCATCCCCATGACATTTTTATCCACCCCGTTTGTAATTTTAGTATTTGGTAAAGAATATGCGGCGGCGGGTGGGGTGCTGGCGATTCATATTTGGTCTTCCATGTTTCTGTTTTTAGGCTATGTGAAAGAAATTTGGATTACCACCGAAGAATTAACCGTATTTGCCTTTTTCTTCAGTGTCGTAGGAGCCGTAACCAATGTAATTTTAAACTTCTTATTGATTCCCAAATACCAAGCTATGGGGGCTGCGATCGCCACGGTAGTTTCCTATGGATGCGCGGATTATCTTGCCTGTTTTTTCTATAAACCCGCTCGGAAGTTTGGTTGGATTATGACTCAAGCTATGACCCTAAATCTGATCAAATATCGCCCTTAATCATTCTGGACATCTGGGATAATAATTAATTCAATCGGCATGAGACTGAAAAATTTATTTCAGCTATAATAGGAACGCCATCAGCCGTGACCATCTATCTAACCTATAACAATTGAGGAAAGTTTTGTGTCCCATACCCCCTTAGTCAGCATTCTGATTAATAACTATAACTATGGTCATTTTCTTGCTGAATCCATTGATAGTGCCTTAAATCAGACCTACTCTAATATTGAAGTAATTGTGGTTGATGATGGTTCAACTGATAATTCTCGGTCTATTATTGAACGTTATCAGCAAAAAATTATTCCGATTTTAAAAGAAAATGGCGGTCAAGCAACCGCTTTTAATATGGGGTTTGCAGCCAGTCGAGGAGAGATTATCTGTTTTTTAGATTCTGATGATTTATTTGAACCCCAAAAAATCGCAGAAATTGTGCAAATTTTTCAAAATTATTCTCAAGTGAGTTGGTGTTTTCATCCCTTAACCTATGTCGGAGATAAAATTGATAGTCAAACCTTAGAGACGGCTATCGGTACAGAGGGAATCTATGATTTGCGCGATGCGATTCAACAGGGAAAACTCAAGGGTAAACTTCCCTTTGGAACCGCAACTTCTGCCATTTGTTTTAAACGAGAGCTTCTGGAAAAACTTCTCCCCATGCCCGAAGCTATTAGAATTACCAGTGATGATTATATTAAATATTTAGCTTTAGGCCTAACTCCAGGATTTATCCTGTTTAAAAAACTAGCTATTCAGCGAATTCATGGCAATAATGCTTACACGTTTAAACCGGAGAAAATCGACTTGAGAATTAAAATTTTTTGTTTGACGGCTTACTGGATAAAAACAAATTTTCCCCAGTTTAAAAAATTCTCCAATAATATGTTAGCTTTAGCCATAGGTTTAGATTGGCGCTACGGTAGCAGAACTCAAGAAAATAGTCAACTCATCCAGGATTATATCGCATCAACTTCAATTTTTTCCTTAATAGAAATCTATCTTCGAGCGACCTATTACCGGATCAAACCATGAATCCATACTTAAATTTTTTTGAAAAGCGATTTGCGATTTTTTCCTTCATGTTTTTGACGGGACTGTTTCGGTTAGCTAGTTTTTTTACCAGTCCCGATGCCAAAGCGGATTTACTACCTACCTATAATCCTTTTGATAAAGTTTCTTCATTATTTCAACAATTTGTTTATTTAACCTCGCTATTTTTATTGGTTTCTCGGACTAAAGGTTCAGTCCGTGCTGTAATTCGAGATCCTTGGGTTTGGATGTTAACCTTCATGTCCATTTTCTCTTTTCTCTGGTCAGATTATCCCGATATTTCTTTACGCAAAGGGATTACAACCATCCAAACCAGCTATTTTGGTCTTTATATTGCTTCCCGTTTTACCCTCAAACAACAATTAGAAATGCTGTCTTGGGCTTTGGGGATTATTGCCATTTTTTCATTTTTCTTTACCCTGGCATTTTCCAGTGTTGCCATCGAATCGGGTGCAAATGCTGGGGCTTGGCGGGGGCCATTTACCCAGAAAAATTTGTTGGCTCGGCTGATGGTTTTATCGGCTATTGTTTTCATTTTATTAGCACTAGATCATCCCAAATATCCTAAAGTTTCTTGGGGTTTGTTTGCTCACTCCATCCTGATGATTCTGTTAACTGGATCGAAAACAGCCCTATTATTACTCTTAACTATCCTGATTCTTCTCCCTCTCTATAAACTCATACGCGAAAGAGATACAGTTATTATTCCTATGCTAGTTATCATTATCTTAGTAGGTGGAAGTTCCCTGATTTTTATTACTGAGAATTGGGTAGATCTTTTAGCCGCCCTAGGTCGAGATCCGACCCTAAGTGGTCGAACCACATTATGGGAAATTGCGATCGAAAAAATTAGACAACGATATTGGTTAGGCTATGGATATCAAGCTTTTTGGCTACCAGGAGGAGCCTGCGAAGTTATTTGGAAACATGAAGGCTATAAACCTCCCCATGCCCATAATGGGTTTGTGAATATGGGTCTTGATTTTGGTGTCTTGGGTTTAATTATATTTGTCCTGATGCTGTTGGTGACTTATGTTCGCGGGATTATCTGGTTACGTCGCGGAAAAACAACAATAGAACTCTGGCCGATTTTCTATGTCACCTTCTTCTTTATGTATAATCACACCGAGAATACGATAATCGAACATAACTCCCTATTTTGGGCTTTATTCGTATCCGTTTCCCTGTCAATGAAACAAGTTAAACCCGTGAGAAATCTACCCATACTACCGGATTTATACTTAGATACAAAAGTTCATAAAAACTCAGGATAATATTCTTTAGGTTTTCGGGATTTTTGATGGGGAATTGGTAGTGGTAATTTATTTTTCGGGTGTTCTAATCATATAAATTATCATTCTAGTTTTCTATTATGAGTAATTGATTAAAGATTTTCTATCTTACCTAAATTTATTAAACAATATGTTAGCTTTAGGAATGGGTTTAGATTGAAATGAGGGCAGCATCACTGAAAAAAATTGTCAACTCAAGCAGAATTATATTGGAGCAACCTCAATTTTTTCATTAATAGAAATCTATCTCCGATCGACCTATTACCGGATCAAACAATGAATCCCTACTTAAATTTTTTTGAAAAGCGATTTGCTATTTTTTCCTTCATGTTTTTGACGGGTGTATTTCGACTAGCCAGTTTTTTTACCAGTCCCGATGCCACCAATGATGCAGTCCCTAGTTATAATCCCTTTGATAAACTCTCCTCATTATTTCAACAATTTGTTTATTTAACCTCATTCTTTTTACTACTTGCCCGACCTAAAAGTTCAGTTCGGGCTGCAATTCGAGATCCTTGGCTCTGGCTATTAATCTTAATGTCCATGTTTTCTTTTCTCTGGTCAGACTATCCCGCTATTTCCAGAAGAAGGGGAATTACAACTTTCCAAACCAGCTATTTTGGACTTTATATTGCCTCCCGTTTTACCCTAAAACAACAGTTACAAATGTTGTGTTGGGCTTTTGGGATGATTACGGTTTTTTCATTTTTATTCTCCTTGGCTTTTCGGGGTGTGGCGGTTGAATCCGGTGCGAATGCCGGGTCTTGGCGGGGCCCATTTACCCAGAAAAACCTGTTAGCTCGACTGATGGTTTTAGCCACCATTATTTTTATTTTAATCGCCCTAGATAATCCCAAATATCCTAAACTAGCCTGGGGATTGTTTGGTAATTCTGTCCTGATGATTTTATTAACAGGATCAAAAACGGCCCTATTATTACTCTTAACGATCCTGATGCTGGTGCCTCTGTATAAACTCTTACGAAAAAAAGATACAATCCTGATTCCAGTCCTAGTTTCGGTGATTTTAATTGGTGGGAGTTCTTTGATTTTTATTACAGAGAATTGGTTAAATATTTTAGCCTCCCTCGGTCGAGATCCCACCTTGAGTGGTCGCACCACCTTGTGGGAAATAGCGATCGAAAAAATTACACAACGCTACTGGTTAGGCTATGGATATCAAGCGTTTTGGCTCGAAGGGGGGGGCGCTGAAATCATCTGGAGACATGAAGGTTATAAACCGCCCCATGCCCATAATGGCTTTGTGAATATGGCTCTTGATTTTGGGGTTTTGGGTTTAATCCTATTTCTGATCATTCTGATTGTTACCTATGGTCGTGGCATCATTTGGTTACGGGCTGGAAAAACATCCGCCGAACTTTGGCCGATTTTGTATGTTACCTTCTTCTTCATGTACAATCATACTGAAAGTACAATTATTGAGCATAACTCGATATTCTGGGCTTTATTAGTCTCAATTTCCCTATCCATGAAACGAGTTAAACCCACCAGGAATTTACCCATAGCACCGGATTTATACTCAGATACAAAAGTTAAACAAAATTCGGAATAATGGGTCTGGGATTTTTGGTATTTATAGACAGTGGGCAATAGGCAATATTCCCCAGAATCAATATGAACAAATCAATCAAAATAACTTATTCTCAGCCATGACAGATATTGCAATTTTTTTAATGGATTTAGGAGGCGGTGGCGCTGAACGAGTGATGATCAACTTAGCCCAGGGTTTTGTTGAACACCAACTTAGTGTTGATCTAGTTTTAGTGCAAGCCAAAGGCCCTTATCTTTCCCAACTTCCTGCCGGAATTAACGTCATTACCCTAAACAGTCCTCGATTACTTTCCAGCCTTCCTAAGTTAGTTAAGTATCTCAAAGAAAAGCAACCTAAATTTTTACTTTCCGCCTTAGATGATACTAATTTTATCGCTATTTTAGCCGGAAAAATTGCAGGAAATTCAACAAAAGTAGCGGTAACAGTACATAATAATCTTTCCCGGGAATCCCTAAATGCCCCCCAACTCAAACGACGTTTAACTCCGACTTTTGTGGGTTGGTTTTATCCATCGGCGGACTATGTGATTGGAGTTTCAAATGGAGTGACCGATAACTTAATTACCTTGGGATCTACCCCAGAAAAAACCCACTCCATTTATAACCCAATTGTGAGTGCAGAATTATTAGAAAAACTCCAAGAACCCGTTAACCATCCTTGGTTTGCTCCTGGTCAACCGCCTGTTATTTTAGGAGTAGGAAGGCTGACTCCTCAAAAGGATTTTGCCACTTTAATTCGAGCTTTTTCTGAAGTCCGAAAACACCATCAAGCCCGACTCATGGTTTTAGGAGAAGGGACTAAACTGGATTATTTAAAAGGTTTAGTCCAAGACTTCAACTTAACAGAAGATGTTGCCTTTCCCGGGTTTGTCGATAATCCCTATTCCTATATGGCGCGTGCTGGGGTGCTGGTCTTGTCCTCCGCTTGGGAAGGGTTTGGGAATGTTTTAGTGGAATCCATGGCAGCCGGGACTCCCGTGGTGTCTACGGATTGTGAAAGTGGCCCGGCGGAGATTTTAGCCCAGGGACAATATGGTAAGTTAGTTCCGGTTGGCGATAGTCAGGCGATGGCTGAGGCTATTCTTGCCACCCTCACAGAACCTGCAAATCCTGAATCCCTAAAACAACGGGCGATGGAGTTTTCTCTGGAAAATTCTGTTAACCAATACCTGCGGATTTTACGGATGGATTAAGTTTTTAAATGATTTAACATCTGTGGAAACCATGATAATATATTGTTAATATTAAATCCTCTAGGTGTATCCACAACAGATGAACTTAAAATGGGTTCATCGGCTTCGCTAAAATTGCACTCCAGTTCTGTTAGGACAATTTAAGATGATCGTGTTCATTATTCCTGTCAAGAGTAGAAAAGTTGCTACCTCTTGGCCCGATTTGTGTAAACTGTTTGATCGGTCTTTGCGTGCGGTTTGTAACCAAACTTCACCGGATTTTAAAGTAATTGTGGTTTGTAATGAAAAACCCACCACTTCTTTTGAGCATCCCAACGTTGAATATTTGTGCGTGGATTTTCCGCCCCCAGGGGAAGGATATGGCGTAAAAGTTGATGACCGAGCCAAAAGAGTTGTGGCCGGACTATTTGCAGTTAAACACCTCCAACCCTCCCATGTAATGTCTGTGGATGCGGATGATTGTATTAGTAAAAGTATTGCTGAATTTGTCAATAAAAATCCCGAAAAAAATGGTTGGTATGTTGACCAGGGCTATGAATATGATGAAGGTAGTTCTAAAATAGCGGTTAAAAAAGAAGGGTTTTATCGCATTTGTGGGACTTGTAATATTGTTAATTATCGTTTGTTTACATTGCCTCCAGAAATGATGCAATATGAGCAATTAACCGGGTATGATCGATTTTTGGGGGGACATCCTTTAGCGAAGGGAGATTTGGCAGACAGGGGAACTCCTCTGGAAGCCTTGCCTTTTCCTGGGGTTGTGTTTGTCCGAGATCAAGCCGGGGAAAGTGTATCGATGCAGGAATCCTTTTTGGAGAAGTGGAAACGCAACCCCAAGGAAACATTAAGAGGGGTGAAAAAAAGACTGATGGCACCTTTTAATGAACAGGTTTTAACTGATAGTATTCGAGAAGAATTTGGATTATATACTTTGAATCGTTAACCTTTGATTTATTTTAGGAATCCATCATGTTAGTGTTTATCATTCCTTTAAAAAGTTCAAAACTTTCTAGTTCTTGGGAACGGGTTTGTCAGTTACTAGAACGAACTCTCAAATCGGTTTGTAATCAAACTTCATCTAATTTTGAAGTGATTATTGTTTGTAATGAAAAACCGGAATTATCTTTTTCTGACCCAAGAATTAGTTGTTTAAGTGTGGATTTACCCCTTCCGGGGGATGATTATATTAGTAAAGAAAAAGATAAAATGTGTAAAATGCTGCTGGGAATGATTGAAGCAGCCAAGAGAAATCCTTCCCATCTTATGTTTGTAGATGCGGATGATTGTGTGAGTAACCGTTTAGTTGAATTTGTCGATCAAAATATTGATCAAAATGGTTGGTTTATTGGCAAAGGGTATGAATATCGAGAAGATATTCGCCAACTTAAATATAGAAAAAAAGATTTACATTTGAGAACCAATACTAGCCATATTATTAGAATGGATTTACTCAAACCGGATTTAACTATTCCTTTAGAGGAAGTTAGACGGGATAATTTTATTTTGTACCATCGAGATACGGCGGATATCTTAAAACGTCGTGGCACTCCCCTGGCAGAATTACCCTTTCCCGGGATGGTTTATATTACGGATAATGGGGAAAATATGTGGTGGAGTCAAGCTCAAATTTCCGAATCTCAAAAAGGGTTTGACTTAAAAAATCAGGTACAATCCTATCTGAAAAAACTGTATCAAAAATTGATTACTCGTCCTTTAACTCCCGAGATTCAACAGGAGTTTTACTTGTATTAAAGTCATCAAGATGATTCAATCCTAGAAATAATGTTAGAAGATTACAAAGCAGATATTGATCGATATGTGATTACTCAAGGTGGATCTTGGATCTATCTTGTATTGACGAAACAAGGATTATGGGCTTTAGCGGAATATCGCTTTAGTCATTGGGTGAAAACAGAAGTTCAGATTCCTATTATTAAACAAATTCTCAAAACTTTGGGCTTTATTTGGCACAAAATTATTGAGATTATAGCGGGGATTGATATTCCATATAAAACCCAAATTGGCAAAGGGTTTTATATTGGTCATTTTGGTGGGATTATTATTAACCAGGATGTGAAAATTGGGGAGAACTGTAATATTAGTCAGGGGGTAACAATTGGGGTTGGAGGTCGAGGAGAAAAGTCTGGTTGTCCTGTGATTGGCGATCGCGTTTTTATTGGGCCTGGAGCTAAAATTTTTGGTAAAATTAAGATTGGGAATGATGTGGCAATAGGAGCTAACGCCGTCGTCACCAAAGATTTACCTGATAATGCTGTAGCCGTGGGAATCCCTGCTAGAATTGCCAGTTATCAAGGCTCAAAAGAGTTTATTCTCTACAGAGATGCTGTCAATATAGCCGACGGCCCAGAGGTTTAGACAAATCTGTTCAGATAAAACCCTACAATTCCTAATTATTGGGAGTAAACAGATAATGTTGAATGGTTGATATCCCGGTTCGGGAAAAATAGACTAACCAACTGACAATTCCTAGAAACTTAGGGATTTTTTCCAGGAGATATTTTCCTGAAAATGCGGTATCCGAGATCAGCGTATCAATAACAATAGAACTGGCAAACAAGCCAAATGCCAAAACTAGAAACAGATACTCTGTTCGTTGAATATGCTTTCTTAAGTAGAGTGTATAAACAACAAATAAGCCAAAATAGATGATAAAAACAACACCTTCTAAGAGGTTAGATAGTGTGGGGTGATGAGCAGAAACGACCAACCCCTCCATAAATTCACCGATAGACTCATGGATTTGCAATAAATCATCTAAACCTAACCAGGTACTAAAAATACCGGAAATCACAAAAAATTGGAACCATCGCTGATAGAAACTTTCGTTTAATCGAGCCACAAAGGCGGTAAAAAAGCAAATCCCTGCACTAGCAGCCCAACCTAAAACACATAAATTAGAAATTAATCCGGTATAGGGCGATAAATGGGCAACTTCAGTGGCGTCGGAAACCAAGATATAAGAGGTAAGACCCGCCATCTTACCGATAATTTCGGCAAGAATGATCACAAAAGTAGCAACAATATAAATCTTGACCATACTTGGCCATGCGGATTTTGCCTGCTGACGCAGGTTCAAAACGAAGTTCGCTAAATTAAGTTCCATGGTCAAATCCTCCTCTTGATTTTGCCAATTACTGAATTCCTACCTCCGTAATATCTGCACCCACCTTAAAATCAAACTGTTTCTACTTATTGTTCTCGAGGTCAGTAATCGGACTTATTTTAACCCAACTTTAAGCCCAGGTTAAGAACCCTTAATATAAAGTTAACTTTTAAGGGAAATATCTTAATATTTTTTTTTCAAACCCTCAATAATTGTTCAGTTAAACTCGCGGGTCACGACGGGCTAATTTCTTTTTCAAGCTTTGAATCACTGAATTGGAAAGCTCTGTGGGCAATACTCGTTTGATGAGCAATTTAATGATTAACTTTTGAACATAACTTTCCCTAAGAATTGCCGGATAGAGTGTGACAGCCTGCCATAATTTTGCCTGAGCATAATCAAGTCCCTTGGCATCCGTATCATAGGCTAAACATAAATCCGCTAGGTATCGGTACAGAAAAGCCAAACTACGATTTTTAAGTGGTTGTAATTCTGGGGGGGCCACCTGATAGGCTCGTTCCAATGCCCGTAACCCTTCTTTTTCCATGGAGTCTACTTTAGAACTCATGGAACCCGCCACTTTTCGATACAAAATTTGAGGTTTAGGAACAACGGCAAACTGAAATTTAGCCGCTACTCGCAAACAAAAATCCCAGTCGGAAAATACAAGATTCGGTTCATATCCCCCGACGACATCAATCACTTCCCGACGCACCAAAATATTAGAACCACTGCCAATAAAATTACCTAATAATAAATCGGGATAAATATTTCCCTCTACCGTTGATTCAGTGCCCTGGACAAATGAAATAGATGCTCCATCATCCATCATATTCACCGTCCAACTATAGACGGCACTGGCTTGGGGATTTTTTTCTAATGCAGCAATTTGTAACTCTAATTTATCTTCTGTCCATAAATCATCGTTATCAATAAAGGCAATAAATTCACCCTTTGCCTGTTCAATACCGCGATTTCGAGCTACAGAAACCCCACCATTAGGATAGGCAAATACCTGTACTCGTGGGTCAGTCATTTGTTTAACTAGCTCTACGGTTTTGTCTTTTGAACCATCATCAATCACTAGCACTTCAAAGTCTGAAAGTGTTTGTTTCTGAATCGATTCGAGGGTTTCTACAATGGTATTTTCCGCATTATAAGCTGGAATAATTACAGAAACTTTCGGCATAAATTTATATAGGGGGAACAGGGAACAGGGAATGGGGAAAAGATTTTAACGTCTAAGTTTTAGTATCAGTTTATGTCCTAACTGCCTTATCAACTTAGCTCAAAATCTATTAAAGAGGAGAACAAAATGGCTAATTCTCCTCTAATTTCTCGAAAATTTTCAGGGTTATTTAATAATTTTGTAAACCGCCTCAATCACATCCGCAACATCTTGATCTGTTAATTTAGGAGAAATGGGTAAACTCACAGTCTCCCGTCCTACTTTCATCGCACTAGGATAATCTTCGGGTTTCCAACCAAAGGTACGTTGATAGTAGGGATGTTCAGCAATGCTTAGATAATGTACTCCAACCCCAATTTTTTCAGCCGTCATCGCATCCAAAAATTCATCCCGTTTAATCCCGGTTTTTTCCTGATCAATCATAATTGTATATAAGTGATAGGCGTGACGAGTTTCCGGTTCAATATCTGCGGGTAATTTTAACGGTAAATTGGCAAACGCTTCATTATATTTCTGCCAGATTTCTTGGCGACGTAACCAACTTTCTTCTACTCGGGCTAATTGATGAATACCGATAGCAGCTTGAACATCTGTCATGTTATATTTAAACCCGCACTCATCCACGAAATAATGCTTAAATCCCGCATCAGAAAAGCGTTGCCAAGCATGGCGAGTCATCCCATGTAACCCTAAGACTTCAATGCGTTCAATGCGATCTTTATCAGAAGAAATTACCATTCCTCCTTCCCCAGTAATCACATTTTTAGTGACATAAAAACTGAACACTCCAAAGTCTCCAAAGGTTCCCGCTTTTTTCCCTTTATATTCGGTTTCAATGGCATGGGCGCAGTCTTCAATTACGGCTAAATTATGCCGATGGGCAATGTCCATAATTGCCTCCATATTACAGGCGCGACCGGCAAAATGAACAGGTAAAATCGCCTTAGTCCGGGGAGTAATTTTTGATTCTATGGCTTCCGGATCAAGATTAAAAGTATCGGGGTTAATATCGACAATTACCGGAGTTGCCCCACTATGAATAATGGCATTAACCGTGGCACAAAATGTCATGGATGTGGTGATGATTTCATCCCCAGGTTGTAACTTTAAGGCAACACAGGAAAGATGTAATCCCGCCGTACAGGAATTAAGAGCCGCAGCATAGGGAACTCCCTTATACGCCGCAAAATTCTCCTGAAATCGCTTAACTTTAGGGCCTGTTCCTAGCCAACCGGACTTCAAACTATCGACAACTTCATCAATTTCAGCTTGATGGATTTGAGGAGAGGCAAAAACTAAAAATGTTTCTCTCATTTTTTTTCAGTTTAGTAGTACATTATCAAAAATAGCGAAGGCTTGTTTTTCTTAACGAAGAACCTAAGTTAGCTATGAACACCCTGAAATCTAGCACCGCAACTTTTGGTTTTAATCGTAGTCCAGATAGCAATTCTTGAAAATGGCTATTATGACTTGGTTGATTTTAATATTGATAGGTTAAGAAAAAGTTAAATTCATCTGTTCAAACATAGTACATTTTCCTGAGCTTGTCAATTGCTGTTTAGAAAATGATACAATGGCAACCCCCCATGGGTGGTCATTCTTTAACCGGGATATGAAACAACCCAAAATATTATCCCTGTTACCTATTCCCTATTATGAGAAAATTCTTAGTATCAATCTAATTAGGATTACGATATACTGTTTTCCATGAAAAAATTGGTATTAAGGGTGTAAATTTTACAATAAGGCGAAATAATTAGGGGTAAATAGGGAACATTAAGGATGATGATGCAAATGAAATTATTCCATTAACCGATCGCCTATCTTAACAGTTGCATCTACTTTTTTAACTTGAAACCCATTTCTATAGGAAGTAAAAATATGAATATCAATATTGGGATCTTAGCTTATAATGAAGCTGATGCTATTCCTAAAATGCTCAATTCTTTATTTGAGCAAAGTTTATTCACTCAGCCCCATCCGGATCTGAATATTGAAATTTGTGTTATTCCGAATGCCTGTACTGATCAAACAGCTAGTATTACTGCCACAACCTTAAAAAATCTAGTTAAGCCCGATCTTCACACCCATATCCAATGGCATATTTATGAAATAGAACGCCCTGGAAAATCTAATGCTTGGAATAAATTTGTCCATGATGTTTCTAATCCCAATGCGGACTATTTATTTATGATGGATGCTGATATTATTATTCTCAATCCCCAAACCTTGACATCCATGATTCAACTCTTAGAAACCACTTCAGAAACCTGGATAGCCATGGATCAACCCATCAAAGATGTTAGCTTAAAAACCAATAAAAATCCATTAGAATTTCTTTCAGAAAAGGTATCTAGTCTATCTGGAAATAAAGCAAGTGAAGGTAAACCTTCCTGGTTGTGTGGTCAACTTTACCTAGCCCGGGCTCATATTCTCCGTCGGATTTGGCTACCCACAACCCTGCCCACTCAAGATAGTTTTTTATATAGTATGATTGTCACAAATGGCTTTCAAGAAGCAGAAAATCCAGAGCGGGTAATTCAAGCCCCATCAGCTTCCCATATCTTTGAAGCCTATACCAGTATTCCCAGTTTACTCCGCCATCAAAAATGGTTAATGATCGGACAAATCGTCGGTCAATTGGTTTCTAAGTTCTTCTTAAATCATGCAGATCAAGAGGATATTGGAATAATGATTAAAAATAAAAATGCAGAAAATCCTTTGTGGCTTGATGAAATGGTGCAAACGATGATTGCTGATAAAGGGTGGTGGTTAATTCCTAATGTGATCCTCCTGCGACGGTTTGAAAGTTTAACCCATAAATCTTTTCTCAAGGCACTATTATTTTTTCCCCTAGCTTGTGTTGCTTTTGCGGTTGATTTATGGGTCGCATTTCAAGTAAATTCGGCACTTCACAACGGAGATGCCTTGGGTCATTGGAAGAAAAGTACATAGTAGGGAATGGGAAATTTTATCAATCTTCAATAACATTCTCCGAGGGGGGTGAGGAAACCTTACCCCGACCTTCCAACAATTTATAAAAATGATTTAGACTGGCTATATATAGCAATCCTAAATAGGTTGTAATATTTCAAAACTGACATGAAAGAGCCAGAAGTATTATTTCTGTTCCCTGTTCCCTGTTCCCTGTTGATCAACAATTTTGAACACAAATCAAATAGGATTGCTATATTGATGAATATTATTAAAAATTGGCGACCCAAATATAAACAATTAATTTTAGGCGTTATTACTTTTTTGAGTATTATTTTTATCCAAAATATTTTAACCTTTTCTGGAGAACAGCAACAATGTTCACCCGCGCCTAATTTCTCAACCTTTAAAACATCTACAGGGGAAAATTATCAATGGACTAACCTGAGAATGGGGGGAGGCGGGTTTGTGACCGGAATCGTGATTCACCCGACCCATTCTAATTTAATTTATGCGAGAACTGATGTTGGGGGTTTATATCGTTGGCAACCGGAAAAACAAACTTGGCTACAACTGATTCAATCTGATACTGTACCGAAAAAAGTACCCTTAAATATTGAAAGTGTTGCCATTGATCCTCAAAATCCTAATATTATTTATACCGCTATAGGAGCCTATACCCAATCTGAACAAAAACCCAAACCGGGTATGCTTTTAAAATCCGAAAATCAAGGACAATCTTGGAAGATTCTTAACCTAGCTTTACCCATGGGAGGGAATGAATTTTGGCGCTGGACGGGAGAACGTTTAGCAGTTGATCCGAATAACAGTAATATTGTTTATTTTGGCTCCCGTTTAAATGGACTGTGGTTGAGTCAAAATGGGGGAGAATCTTGGAATCAAATTAACCCTAAACAAGTTCCCCTGGGTGAATCACACCCGGAAACCAATCAAAAAGCTGGGGTGAGTTTTGTGACTTTTGACCCAACATCTGAAACCCTCGGGGGAAAAACTCAAACGATTTATGTGGGAGTCTCAGGAAAAGGAATTTATTGCAGCCAAAATTCCGGTCAAACCTGGGAATTATTAAAGCATAATTTTGATGTTAAATTAGTCCCTCAACAGGGCGTGGTCAATAGTCAAGGGGAACTTATTGTCACTTTCTACCATAGTCAAAAACAACCCCAGGGCAAGGTACTTAAATATACGAATAATACCTGGGAAGATATTACTCCAGAAGCAGAAATAAACTATGCTCCCGTAGCGGTCGATCCCCAAAAACCCGATACTATTTTTGTCAGTAGTTATCCCATGACCCCCGATACCATCTATCGTTCAACTGATGGGGGAAAACAGTGGACAACCTTAAAAAATAAGTTAAATAAAATTTCTTGGTGGCCTGATTGGAGTTTTTATAATTTAATTGGGGCGATCGCCATTTCTCCGCAAAATTCCGATCAAGTTTGGTTAACCAATGGCATCGGAATTTGGAAAACAGAAGACGGATCAAAAGATCAAATTACTTGGTCAGGAATGGTCAATGGATTAGAGGAAACCGTCGCTTTTGATGCGGTGAGTCTTCCAGGAGATCATGCTGTAATTACAGCGATCGCGGATTTTGATGGATTTCGCCATGAGTCTTTTTGTGAGATTCCCAAAACCTCCCATAGTCAAGGAGTATTCAATACCACCACCCAATTAGCCTATAGTTTTAACCATCCTAATTTTGTGGTTTCCGTAGGGGCAAATCATCACGAACCCGACAAAATCAGGGCTGGATTTTCTCAAGACTATGGAAAAACTTGGCAGCAATTTGACTCAATTAAAAATAAAACCCATCCGGCTGAATTAGTCTTTGGCAATGTAGCTGTTTCTGCCACAAATCCCGATCATATTGTTTGGCAACCCACCAATGATCAGCCTCCTTACTACACAAAAGATCGAGGAAAAACCTGGAATAAAATTGATTTTTTTGCACAAGAAACCATCGGAGGGGGTGCTCATACCCATTTATGGAACCGACAACAAATATTAGCTGCGGACTCCGTACAAGCAGATACATTCTATCTGTATCATCACCGTCAGGGGTATTTTCTCCGCAGCCAAAATGGGGGAGAAACCTGGGAAATTGTCAATCAAAACTTACCTGGTGGTATCTGGAATGGAGCTAACCTCAAAACCGCTCCCGGAATCGCGGGGGAAGTGTGGGTGAGTCTCAACGAAAAAGGACTCTATCGCTCCAGTGACTTTGGGCAAAATTTTAGTTCCCTGGCTACGGTTGAGGAAGCCCGGGTATTAACCTTTGGTAAAGCCGCCCCCGGCGCGAACTATCCGACCGTGTTTATTCATGGACGCATCAACGGTGAAGGCGGTATTTTCCGCTCCATTGATTTGGGTCAAAATTGGGTCAGAATTGCCGAATATCCCATGGGTTCTTTTGCTGACCCGATGGTGATTGTTGGGGATATGAATACTTTTGGCCGGGTGTTTGTGGGAACTTCGGGAAATGGATTTATTTATGGCCAACAATCACCCTAATTTGATATTTCTGCCTTGAATAACGCACAATGACTTTATGGTGACACCGATTAAATTGTGTCAAAATCGAAGTCATGCTAATCTACACGACCCCGACATTCGACGCACAAGCGAAACAGCAAGGCATCCAGAGTCAAGTGGCGGAATTACTCGTCACCCTCAAGACTCAAGGGACAGTGGCTGTGCAGGCGCTGTTTGAGTGGAACTATCCCTACTTAAAGCGACCCGTGCGGAATTTGCGTTTGCTAGGAAAAATTCTCTGGGTGAATAATGACCCGATTTTATGTTTATTGGCGGTTTTTCCCCGGGGAGGGAACGAGTATGAGGCATTTCTGAGAAATCCCGATGAATATGGAATCAATCATCTGGATTCGTTAATTGATCCCAAAGAATTAGAAAATAGTATTAATGCTCAACGGGAAGAACAAAAATCCTTTCGCCGTCGCCCCAGTTTGCCTGAAGATTTACGTCAAATTTGGTTAAAAGGGCCCGATTGGATTAAGAATACCACCGATGCGGTGATTTGTGAAAGTGAAATTTGGGTTACACAATTTAAACAACCCGACACTCAACTACAATGGCGAACTTATTATGATATTGTGGATAGTTTGGTGGAGAAAAAGTCAGGAATTGAAATTACACCCACTGACTTTTTAGGAATTGAAATTGCCGGACAACCGGAGCATAATCGCTATATTATTTATAGTTGGATTCTTACCTCCGACACTCCTAACCGCAGCGTTTTATTTTTACTTTCTACCTTTGATCATTATCCTAATTCCCAGGATATTCTGGAAGTGGGTCAAATCACTCGTCTGTTTAATTCCGCCTCTGGAGAAACCGAAGGGGAAGAATCCTCAGAAAACCCTAGTCAAAGTAATATTTTAGCCCAGGAATTAACCTTAGAAGATTTAGCCCGCTATACCCGACGCTCCTATCCCGATTATTTATTAGGGGATTCGGAAATTTGGTTAGAAATTGAGCAGGAATTTGGGATTAATTGGGCGTTATCGATGGAGGAAGAAAAAATTCTCCATGAATTATCTACCCCGGAAATTAGCAAGAGTTCCCTGCCAGTTTTTATTAATGGACGGGCAGGCAGTGGTAAATCAACTATGTTATTTTATCTGTTTGCCGATTATTGTTATCGCTATCAAAAATATTATTTACAACATCGTCAAAGATTAAATCAAGTTCCCCATCCTTTATTTTTAACCTATAATGAACAATTATTAGGGAAAGCCAAAGAAGGGGTAAAAAAACTCCTCAAAAGTCACCATAAATTTCTATTAGAAACCGACGGACAGGGAAATAAACCCTCGATTGATATTTGTTTTAAATCGTTTCAACAGTTTTTATTGAGTTTACTTCCTCCCGAAGAAAGTGACAAATTTGATCCCGATAAATATATTAGTTTCCATGATTTTAGGCAACGGTGTAGCCGTCGCTATAGTCGTTATTCCCCCGAACTTTGTTGGCATATTATTAGAACTTTTATTAAAGGTTATACCCTGAATGGACAAAATGAAGGGTATATGACCCCCGATGATTATGAAGAAATTCCCCGGCGAGAACGCAGTTTATCCTTGGATATTTTTCAAGCCATTTATAAGCAAGTTTGGCCTTGGTATTATCAATTAACCACCCGCGAAGGCTATTGGGATGATCAAGATTTAATTAGAAAAGTCTTACAAGTCAGTGGAGATAATTTACCCGTTTATACGGCTATTTTCTGTGATGAAGCTCAGGATTTTACCAGTTTAGAACTGCGCTTAATTATGCAGTTATCAATATTTTCCCATTGTGATTTATACCCCCCGGTTTGGTGTTTACCCTTTGCCTTTGCCGGAGATCCTTTTCAGACCTTAAACCCCACGGGATTTCGCTGGGAAAGTGTCAAGGCGACCTTTTTTGATCAAGTGATTGCCGCCCTTGACCCGACCCGACAACTTAATTTATCCATGACGTTTTATGAGCTTGAATCTAATTATAGGTCAAGTCCTTCTATTGTCAAAGTTACGAACTTAATTCATCTATGGCGACATATTTTATTTAAAATTCAAGAGTTAAGACCCCAGGAGTCTTGGCAATCTTATATGGAGTCTCCCACGCCCCAAAAGTTTATCTTTGACAAGGATAATTTTTCCGCCGACTCCCTCAAACAACATATTGAAAAATCCCCGATTTTTATTGTTCCCTGTGAAGCCGGAGGGGAGTTAGATTATATTCGACGAGATGAATTTTTATCGCCTTTATTTCCCGATGCCACGGAAGAACATCCTCCTAAGAATATTTTAAGTGCAATTCAAGCAAAAGGATTAGAATTTCCCTTAGTAATTCTCTATAAATTTGGGGATCAATTTGCTAAGGAATTTAATAAAAAACCGTTAATTGATTATGTTCCAGGGACGGGGAATCATCCGTTGGAATTGGAATACTTTTTTAATAAACTTTATGTAGCTGCTAGTCGAGGAATGTCGGATTTAGTAATTATTGATACGGAAATTGGCGATCGCTGTTTATGGCAATATGCGACCGTTGAAAGATTAGTTAAAACCTCATCATTCAACTATCATGAATATTGGTTAAATCAAGTTAACAAACCAGAGCATTGGCAAACCTATATCGGAGGAGTCCGTTGGGGGGATAATTTAGATGAATTACAACGGGATAACCGTGCCTCCCAAGCTCAAAAATTTGAAGAAAATGGTCGAAATCAAAAAAATGCCGCCGACCTACGACGGGCAAAACAATTTTATCGAGAATTAGGGTATTTAGAAAAAGCTGATTTATGTGAAGCTTTTGCTTTGAAATTCGATAAACGGTTTCGAGAAGCGGGGCGTTTATTCCTAAAAAGAGGTCAGGAATTAGAGGCGTGGGAGTGTTTCTGGGATGGGATGTGTTGGCAAGCTTTAGCGGAATGGTATCGTCAATTTCCCCAGAAAAAAACGGTGGAACAACCGTTAGTTGAATTTATGGCTCAGACTTCAAAAACCTTACCTAATATTCGACAATTTACTCAATTTTTAGAGGAATCTTTGAGTGGTCAAATGATTAAGGAAAACCGCTTAGTTAAGGCTTGGAAATCGGCGATACAGGATTATGGTCGTCAAGTTAGAACATTGATGCGAGAAAAAATCCTAGAGCCGGAAGAATGGCAACGGTTTGGAGAGGTTTTAGAGGGATTAGATGAAGCGAAATATAATGGGGTTTTGGAATTAGCTGGAGATTGTTATTATCGGGCTAAAAACTTACGTCGGGCTGTTCGATGTTGGCAGGAAAGCGGGGCAAATCACAAACGAGAATATTATCTGGCTCAAGCTGAATTATCGGGATTTCCTGAAGGTTTACCCTATTTGGAAAAAGCCGTAGATTTTGAACGGATTATTGTGGAATGGGAAAAATCTGGGAAGTCAGGAAATCAACAATGGATTAAACAGTTAGATTGTTTAGGACGGGCTTTAGAACGACAAAATCGCCTGCGAGATTGGATTAATTATTTAATTAAAATTAAACGTTGGATTGATGCGATCGCAGCGATCGAAAAATGTGGTAAACTAGAAGCAATTCTATTTAGATTTGAACTGATCAGACAAATTTCCCGTTCTAATTTAAGCCCTGAACAAGCCCGAGATTTTCGCGGTCGCTATTTAGCCTTAATTGAAAAAGCCCTATCGGTCTCCAACTGGCGACAAAAGTTAGCCGCGGTTGAGGTAGGAATTGCTTTAGAAAAAATTGGAGAATTAGTCCCTACTCTGAAATTTTATGAACGATTTATTAGTAGTAATGAACCCGGTTTAAAACAGTTTGCTCAACAACGATGGTTAGCAACTAAACTCAAACAAAAAGAATATGCCTCAGTCGCCGAACCCATCCGGGCGCAGGAAATTCAACAGGATATTACCCGTCGGGCCAAGGATTGGAACATCGACCCCGCCACCCTCAATTCCGACCCTCCTCGGGTGGATTTAATCGAAAATCCCAAATTACTCCAGCTTTCCCCCTCTGACCCTTCCCAGGCACATCCTGACCTTGATGATGAGAGGGTTCAGGGTCTACCCCCCGGCACAAAAATCCGCCTTTTGGGGCCAGAAGCCGATGGCTTTAGCTTCCAAATTGGCCACATCCAGATCAAACGGGCCAAACGGAATAATAGTTTATGGGTACTTTTGACGGATATTTATAGTTCCAAAGCCCTACAAATTGATGTCGATGGTATACAGGGAAAAGTCAGAATTGGAGAATTAATTTTAGAAGTCGCGGACGGTCATCAACTTTCTTTTAATAGTATCACGGGAGATTATCGAGGCACGGTTTTTTATCGAGATGAAAAGCCCAGGGTAGAGTTGCATATTCGGGGAATTTCTAGTATTATTTCCCTTTGAATCAGTCATCAGTTTAATCAGTTATCAGTTATCAGTCATCAGTTATCAGTGTAAGAATGATCAGTTTAATCAGTCATCAGTTATCCGTTTTAGAGGGAGGTTGATTTGTGATTTAGGTGATTAATAAAGATATGATAGAGTCCTGAAGGGCTCACTACGATTCAAATTAAATCTACCATCAGGAACATTAGGTACATTTTTATGTCAGAACAATTGTTTACACAACCGATTTCAGAAATTAGCGTTCAAGAGTTAGAAAAGTTACTTAAAACGGTTCCCAAAACCGACTTTCAGTTAATTGATGTGCGGGAACCTCAAGAAATTGAAATGGCAAAAATAGAGGGATTTGTTAACTATCCTTTAAGTCAATATAGTGAATGGTCAGACAAAATTTTAGTTGAACTAGACCCGCACCAAGAAACATTAATTCTGTGTCATCATGGCATGAGATCTGCCCAAATGTGTCAATGGTTGATTCAGCAAGGTTTTACCCAGGTAAAAAATATTAATGGGGGGATTGATGCTTACTCCATTTTGGTTAATCCCCGGATTCCCCGATATTAAAAAACATCCCTTTTATTTCAATAATAATGATAGAAACCACCGTTAAAACAATTCAAAAGTCAGATTTTGTCCTTTCTCCCTACATGAAAAGTAATAATTTATGGGGAACTTATCAAATCTTAAATACCGTTATTCCCTATCTGCTTTTATGGATTTTAGCCGTTAAAGCTGCTACTATTTCTCTGTGGTTGCTACCACCGATTATGGTGTTAATGACCCTATTTTCAGTCCGTTGTTTTTCCTTAATGCACGATTGCGGACATTACTCCCTATTTAGTTCAAAAAAGGCGAATCGAGTCGTGGGTTTTATCCTGGGGGTCATCAACGCCATCCCCCAATATCCCTGGTCAAGAGGACACGCTTATCATCACAAAACCAATGGGGACTGGGAACGTTATCGTGGCCCCTCGGCTGTAATTTCCACGGAGGAATTTGCTAAACTGAGTCCATCGGCTCAAGGGTGGTATGAATTTCTCCGACATCCATTAATGATTTTTCCGGGCGGGTTTTTCTACCTCGCCATTAAACCTAGACTAGCATTAATCCTGGGAATTTATGGTTGTTTTATTCATGTTTTAACTTCCTTAAAACAAGATCCAAATATTAGTTTTAGGGAGCGTTTCTCATCCTATCAATCCAGAAATTGGTATACCACTGGTGAATTTTGGGATCTGCTTTTTAACAATATTTGTGTAGTTGGCGGCTGGATTATTCTCAGTCATTATCTAGGATGGGGGTTTTTCTGGACGGTGTATTCCATCACCCTAACCTGTTCAGCAGCACTGTTTATTTGTGTGTTTTTTGTACAACATAACTTTGAGGGTTCCTACGCCCACAAAACCGAAGGTTGGGACTATCTGCGAGGGGCAATTGAGGGGAGTAGTTACTTGGAATTACCTCGGATTTTAAAGTGGTTTTCCGCCGATATTGGCTATCATAATATTCACCATCTTTGTGAAAGAATCCCCAACTATAACCTCGAAGCTTGTCACAATCAGAATATACATTTACTCGCTGGGGTCAAAACCCTGAGAATTTCAGATATTCCTGATTGTTTTAAGTTTATTCTCTGGGATTCTGCTGCTAACCGTCTAGTCTCAATCCGCTCATTTCGTCAAGCTGCTGCTTTAAATTCTCTAAACAAAATGGCAGCAGTGATTAAGTCAGTTTAAACCCCCTAACATGGAGACCCTTGATTATGGTAGATCAATCTGTTCAATCTAATTTTTCCGATGCTATTGATCAAGGATATTACTTAGATCGAGATTGCACAACTTTATCCCGTCATGTTCTCCAACAACTCCATAGTTTTTCCCACGATGCTCAGGATATTAGCGCTTTAATGAATCGCATCGGATTGGCGGGAAAACTCATCGCCCGTCGCTTATCTCAGTCGGGTTTAGTGGATGATGCGTTGGGGTTTACCGGGGCCGTAAACGTGCAGGGAGAGTCCGTACAACAGATGGATGTTTATTCCAATTCTGTGTTTATTTCGGTGTTCAAACAAAGCGGTTTAGTCTGTCGTTTGGCATCGGAAGAAATGGAAAAACCCTTTTATATTCCCGAAAATTGCCCGATTGGACGTTATACTTTGCTCTATGATCCCCTCGATGGTTCATCGAATTTAGATACTAACTTAAATGTCGGATCAATATTTGCAATTCGTCAACAAGAGGGCAACGATGAAGACGGGGAGGCGAAGGATTTATTACAAAATGGACGCAAACAAATTGCCGCCGGATATATTCTTTATGGCCCCAGTACGATTCTAGTTTATTCTATTGGAACCGGGGTTCATGCGTTTATTCTTGACCCGAGTTTAGGAGAATTTATTCTGGCTAATGAGAATATTAAAATTCCAGATCATGGGCCGATTTATAGTGTGAATGAAGGGAATTTTTGGCAGTGGGATGAATCAATTCGAGATTATACCCGTTATGTTCATCGTCATGAAGGATATACGGCCCGTTATAGTGGGGCTTTAGTGGGAGATGTTCACCGAATTTTATATCAAGGCGGTGTGTTTTTATATCCGGGGACTGTTAAGAAACCCGACGGAAAATTACGGTTATTATATGAGTCTGCACCCATGGCATTTTTAATTGAACAAGCCGGGGGAATGGCCTCAACTGGAACTCAAGAAATTTTAGATGTTATTCCTGGAAAACTGCATCAACGTACCCCTTTAATTATTGGTAGTAAAGAGGATGTGATGTTAGTTAAATCATTCATTGAAGATCGCAAACGCAGGGAACAAGAAGGGGGGATTGAGTAAAAATTAAAGCACTGTGATTTTTTCGGTTCTCCCTGACCCCGCGGCTGTTTCCCAGTCTGGGGATTTGGGGAGATTTTAGGCTTAAATCGATTAAAACTCTTGCCTTCTGTTGTTAAATGTGCTAATAAAACATCTAAACTAGAGTTTTCATGCAGAAACCATGCAAGCGAAAAAGTTCAAATCAAAATTCAAGCAAACGGTACAAACCTTGGTCGCCTCAGAGGTACCTGCGTTGTATGGGAGTCTGCTGTTGAGAACCTCTAGCGTTGTCATCGGTCTAACCCTAGGGACGGCCTATCCCTTAGCCGGACAAGCAGCCGTTGTCGTAGACTGGAAAATTGACCCCAACACGGGAGTTGTGGAGGTGGAATTGCCTCCGGGGAATCAGCCCCAATTATCGGTTTTTAACCTTCCCCCCCGTTTAGTCCTAGACCTTCCGAACACAGAAGTTAAAGTTAATATTACAGAACGCTATGAGACGGGCGTGATTCGTCAAGTCAGTTTAATTCAGGCCAAACCCCAACAGGCTCAACTGGTGGTGGAATTTACCTCCGGGATTACCGTTGACCCCCAGGCCCTCGATTTACGACAAATTGGCATTGATAATCTCTGGGTCTTGCGTCCTACCCTGCAAACCTTACCGCCCGAACCCCCGACGACTCCGGCGAGTACCGTTGCTGCCCAACCCCAAACCACTCCCACCCCGTCCCCCAGTAGAACTTCTACCTCCATCCAAGCTACCGCCACCGTCAAACCCCCAGCATCCCCGAAACCTCCTCAATCTGCCGTTGGTCAATACGACCCCCGACAAACCGCTTTACCCAACCCCCAACCGACCCGGGACGCGAGTGTAGAGGTGGTGAGGGTTCCCTTGACTCAGCCGCGTCAAGCTCAACTGTTTCCCACCGTTCCACCCGCGCCGGAAACAACAGCCTTTCGTCCCCCCGTTGCCGTTGTTCAAGCAGATTTATACCCCTACCCGCCGGGTTATCCCTACGCACCTCCATTCTCTCCCCAAGCCGTTCCCTTTGGCCAACCTTTGCAGCCCCTAGGACAGCAACAATCCTATCTGAATCCCCGTCCCTCAGTCATTTTGCTACCGACGGGAACCGCGTTAACCTTACTCTATCCCACGGAAGATCAAGTGCGTTTAACTCATCGTTCTGAACGCCAGGATGTGTTGTTATTGCAAGGAGGAATTGTGGACAGTTTGGGGAATTTTATTGTGCCACCAGATACGCCGATTGTCGGAGAGTTTGAAACCACCACCAAAGGGAGTCGATTTATTGCCCAAGCGATTAATTTAGACGGTCGCAGTATTCCAATTCAGGGTCAATCTAATTGGATACCTGGGTCTTTGGAAATTCGTCCTGAACGGGTAGGAATTGGGACGGGTGCTGGAAGTTTGGCTGGGTTTGTAGTCAGTGGTTTTACCGGAGTTGGGGCTTTAGTCGGTGCCATTGCCGGGGCAGGAATTGGAATTGGAACTTCTCCTTCTCCCACCACGTTACAACCGGGTCAAATGATTTCTATTCAGTTAACCCAAGATCTGACAACTCCTAACTTCTTTTTAGTCAATCAATAGGTTAATTTAGCACTTTTTGCACCGTATAAGAAGGGGCTTCTATAATCAGAATATGATGGGGAATATCGGTGACTTCAATATTAAAAAGATCATCTGATGTTTTGACTAATATTGACTTCACAGCCCCTTTAAGTTGAGAGGCTTTATCCAATAAAGCTAGGGCTTTATGCAGACTTTCTCCGTGTCGCTGGACTCGAATGGGAACAGGTTTTCCTCGATAGTTCTGTTTTAAAATGGCATCAATTCCTTGATTTCTTTGAACCGGAATAACATCTAAACTTGAAATAATATTCAGAGCTTCCTCATCCACATTCTGGTAAGATTTTCGACCTTTTTGCAACAACAAAGACTCGGATTTAATCGAGGTTTTTAATCTATCTTGAGAGATTTGAACAGCATCCGGTGAAATATCAATTCCCAATCCTGAACGATTTAATAGTTTAGCTGCAATAATGGTTGTCCCACTTCCACAAAAGGGGTCTAATACAAGATCTCCCGAATTAGAGGCTAATTCAATAATTTGTTCTAGGAGTAAAATCGGTTTTTGACTAGGATAACCGATACGCTCTTTAGCTTTCGGGTTTAAATAGGGAATCTCCCAAACATCACTTAAAGGGACTCCTTTTTTGGGGTCAGCCGGAATAATTTCCCCCTGATTATCCCTAGCATAAACCGCTTTACCATGCTCATCTCTGGTGCGTTTCTGTAAGATTTGATCAATATTAGTAGATTCTGAATAATTACAATAAATGGGATTAAAAGTAAATTGATTAGTTTTAGAATAAAAAAATATCGTTTGATGGGCGGGTAACAATCCTTTTTTAGAATTTGACCAGCGTTTGTAACTCCAAATAATTTCTGACCTAAAATTTTTCTGACCAAAAATATGATCTAAAATCGCTCTGATGATATAATTAGCATGGGTATCACAATGGACAAAAATTGATCCATCTTCTCTTAAAACATGATGTAGAACAGCTAATCTATCATAGAGAAATTTTGCATAGTCTTGATGACTTTCCCATAAATCATCATAACTAAATTCAGATTTTCTATCTCTGGTTTTTAAAGACTGCTGCTTTTGAGTCAAAAAAGGAGGATCTAAATAAATCAGATTAACAGAATTTTTCTCTATTCCCTGGACAATATCAAGACAGTCTCCTTGAAGAATATTGTAAGTATTGTTCATGATTTTTAGTAGATTAATAAATTATAATTCATCAGAAGTTGTATTTTGATCAGCAATTCTTTCTAAAATTGCCTTTAAATCTATACCTGTTCTTTCCGTCACATAATTCCAGGCACTTTCTCCATAGTGATATTCACCCCCAATTCCCTTATAAAGTGTTTCTAAAGTTTGCTGAACTCTTATAGCTTGTTGTCTATTGGGGTAATAAAACATAATACGAATAGGTGTATAACCTGCGGTTGCTATAGTTTTGATTCTAGTGTGTTCTTTTGTTATATGATCTCCATCTGTTGTTGCATCTCTCCACTTAATTTCAATGGCATTGTTTCCTTCTAAACAATCAATCTCAAATGTTTTGGGTCTTGAACCCATAGTATTAGCAATTTTGATTGATTTTGAATTGGGATATTTTTCCAAAAAAGATAATTGAGTAGCTTTCTCTAAAAATGATCCTGCATACTTGTATAAGAAACGACCTTTATTTTGATAAATATCTATTAATCTTCCTTCTTGCTCCGTTACACCCAGAACTCGATAGATTAAGAAATGAGAAGTATCATCACCTTTCATTTCTGCTAAACGACAGTCGATTTGTTTCAGTAGAGCTTGGGAATATTTTTCTGCTAAATCTTGTATTTTTTCTTCCAAACTTGAAGGTGTGAGAGTTGCCATAAATCAGATAAGTTTTGTATGGAGATAATTTCTCCTGTTTAAAACTGCAAAACCCCGAACCCAAGATGACTACTTTATAGCCATCTCGCGTTCAGGATTAAGTTGAATCTTCCGTATTTTGACTGATTATTCGGCGGCGGTTGCTAACCCTTCCGTTGCTCCTTTTGTTCGGCGACGAGTTAAGGTATTAAATAACATTTGACCAATAGCTTTGACTAAATTCCCTTCTAATTCATTGAACATTTTCATGTTCATCCCAAAGGCATCATTGGCTTCATCGACAATGCGAGTCGCTGTATCTTGGTCAATATCAACGCTATCCATTTGTTGACGATAATTGACTTTAAAAGCTTTTTCGTCGGGAATATCATTAAACTCGTAAAACTGAGTTCCTTGTCCATCTTGCAGATTCATGGCGTTTTGAGCAATTCCCTTCAGAATTTGCCCCCCAGACAAGTCACCCAAATAGCGAGTATAGAGATGGGCAATTAACAATTCTGGTTCAGAATTAGAAATTTCCCGAATCCGAGCAACATAAGATTTTGTAGCTTCAGAAGGTTGCACTTCTTCCTTCCAATTAGCACCATGATAAAAGTATAAATCCTGCTCTAAACTTTGTTTGCGATTCAGTTCAGGAAAATACAATTTAGATAAAATTGGATGGTTACGGTGGCGCTCCATTTCTTCTTCCATTGCAGAATAGACAAAATAGAGATTTCCCGCCAATTTCCGGTAAGACGTTTTTTCTACCGTGCCTTTTAAAAAGCACTTAATAAAACCAACGTTTTCCGCCATTGTGTGAGACTTCTTCGTGCCTTCTCGCAGTTGGGTTGCTAAGTTAACGCTCATACTTAAATTCTAATCCCAAAGCTAAATTCAATCTGATTTTTAATATTAAACTAATTTCATGAGAAATCGTGTTAAGAATTGTCACATTTACCCCTGATACTAACCCGCTAGTTATATTTCTAACCTCTTTGTGTCTTTGTAGTTTAATGAACCTTGACACCTCACCTACAATTTAATTAAACTAACCGCTATTTTACCTTGAAAACAAACGTCTACATCTGTTCCCGGTTCATAAGGGCGATCGCTATAATTTCCATGATAATGAAAATAATCCCCTTCTATTCTATAATTAATCGGTAAAGATTGAGTTCCCAATTTACAAAATACCATATCTGGCTCAGGATCTTCCGGTTCCAAATAGGGAAAATTAACATTCCAAAAACACCCCCGTTGCGGAGGATGTTTCATTAATTCATTTAACACTAAATTTGCCCAACGGGTCGCCCTTTTCCAATTTACGGGTTTTCCTCCTTTGCGATATTGCGACAAAGATATCCCAGGAATTCCCTGAATTGCCGCTTCCCTAACCGCCGCTACCGTCCCGGAAATATACACATCAACCCCCATATTTCCCCCCGGATTAATTCCTGAAATTACCCAACTTAAATCAGGACAAAGATGGGACACTGCTAACCGAATACAATCGGCGGGAGTTCCCCCAATTGCATATTCTATTTCCGAACGTTTTTCAACATGAATGCCTTGATGGGTCGTTACTTGATGTCCGCATTGAGAATATTCTTTTTGGGGAGCAATCCAAATTTTTTCCCCGGAAATTGCCTCGCCTAACGCTTTAATTCCGGGGGCATCAATACCATCATCATTTGTTAAGACAATTTTCATTTTTTTAGGGAACAGGGAACAGGGAATAAGTAATGGGTAATGGGTAATGGGTAATGGGTAATGAGTAATGAGTAATGAGTAATGAGTAATGAGTAATGAGTAATGAGTAATAAGTAATGGGAACTAGGTTAAAATACTGCCTCCCATAATTTTAATATAACGACGATTTAATTCGTCGCGCATTAAGGGTAAATCTTGTAACTTCCGATCTTTTTCTAATACCTTTTGGGCGGCATCCCTTGCTAATTGTAACACCTCCTGATCCTCGACTAAACTGGCTAAAGCAAAATCCGGTAAACCCGACTGGCGAGTGCCTAAAACCTGTCCTGGCCCGCGCAATTGTAAATCCATTTCTGCAATTAAAAAACCATCCTGAGATTGTTCTAAAACCTGTAACCTTTGGCGCGCTTCTGGAGTAGAACCACCTAACATTAATAAACAATAGGATTTATCTTTGCCTCGACCCACCCTACCCCGTAATTGATGCACTTGAGATAATCCAAACCGCTCGGCATTTTCAATTAACATCACCGTAGCATTAGGAACATCAACCCCCACTTCCACCACCGTTGTTGACACCAGAATCTGAGTTTCTTTATCCCTAAATAGAGTAATGGCTTGATCTTTTTCCGCGCTACTCATGCGACCATGGAGCAACCCAATTTTAAACTCGGGAAAAATCTTAGACTGTAATTTTTGATGTTCCTCCACCGCCGATTTAACATCTAATTTTTCCGATTCTTCAATTAAGGGTAATACCACATAAACCTGTCTGCCTTTTGCTACCTCGCGCTGAATTAAATCATAGGCATCCCGTCGTTGTTTTCCGGTTAAAATAGTGGTTTGAATCGGTTGGCGACCGGGGGGAAGTTCATCAATTTGACTCACATCTAAATCCCCATGTAAGGTTAGGGCTAAGGTGCGGGGAATGGGAGTTGCTGTCATCGTTAAAACATGGGGAGATTCGCCTTTTTGTTGTAATCTGGCTCGTTGTTGAACACCAAATCGATGTTGTTCATCAATTACCACTAAGCCCAAACGATGAAAATTAACCTTATCTTGAATTAAGGCATGGGTTCCGACTAAAACTGGCAATTCTCCTGTTTCTAAATGGGCATGAATTTGACGCCGTTTACCAACTTTCGTTGAACCTGTTAATAATTCTACGGGCAGGTGCATTAGGTTAAACCACTCGACTAATTTTCGATAATGTTGTTCGGCTAAAACTTCCGTCGGAGCCATTAAAGCGGCTTGATATCCGGCTTGAATTGCTGCTAACATTGCCACCACCGCCACCACTGTTTTACCCGCCCCCACATCTCCTTGAACTAATCTATTCATCGGTTCAGGAGAATATAAATCCTGGAGAATTTCTTGAATTACCCTTTGTTGAGCATTGGTTAATTTAAACGGTAACATCTGATAAAATTCATCGATTAATTTGCCTTTGGGGGCTAAAATGGCACTGGTTTCAACTTGTTTCTGCTGTTGTCTTCGGGTTAATAATCCTAACTGTAAATAGAAAAATTCATCAAAAACTAACCGTCGTCTGGCCGCCGATAAACAATCTCGGTCTGGAGGGAAATGGATATTCTCAATGGCATGGGTTAAGCCAATTAATTGATATTGATTTAATACTTCTTGGGGTAAGGCATCTTTTAATTGTTTCGCCGCCGGTAAAGCCGCAATCACTGCCTTTCTCACCACATCCGCCCCGATGCCATCTGCTAACGGATACACGGGCAAAAGTCGCCCAATTTTCATCGATTCAATTTGACCCCCAGCATCATCTAAAACCTCTAATTCTGGGTTATCTAAGGTGATGCCATATTGATTTTTTTTGACTAAACCCGATGCCGCAATTAACACCCCAGTGGCATAATTATTTTTTTGTTGATGTTGCCAACCTTTACTACTATATCGATTTCCGGCATAAAAACGACTAATTTTAAGCTGTCCGGTATTATCGCTTAATACTAATTCTAATATGGTTAATTTTTTATTCCGAGGACTACTAAAACAACTACACCGTTTCACCTGAGCAATTAGGGTTACGGTTTCCCCAGGTTCGAGTTCTTTGATTTTCACCTGTCGGGCGTAGTCAATATGATCCCTGGGATAATAATACAGTAAATCAAATACGGTTAAAATTCCTAGTTTAGCGATGCGATCGCTATTTCTAGGCCCGATAATTTTTTCTAAGGATTGTTCTAAGGATAGATTAATAACCTTTGCCTGTTCCTTAATTGTACTGGTATTCGGAAGCGGTTGTCGATTTTGCTTTTGATCCTGTTCCCGAATTTCCGATACCTTATTTCGACATTCAAATAACCGTTGTAATTGCAATAAAAATCGTCTCGTATCTGCAATTAAATGTTGTCGGTCTTCTACGGCTAATTCAGGATAGCGTAAAAATTCCTGTGCCAAATCTTGACACCGTTGCTGAGTCTCCGGGGGGGCATTTTCAAACAATTCCTTTAAACTCACATAGAAAAATTCATGGAACTGATATTGACTCCCCTGTAAATTAGTAAAACCCCGCTCTGCTTCCACGCACAACGCTTTACTAAATCTCCACCAGTCCGGTTGATAAGATTTCATTTAATCTCAGTTCCTAATTACCCTATCTTTGTGCCTCACCATCGCCTATTATAATATATCGTATTTTCAGCAGAATAGAGATTTTATTTGCTTTTATTTAACCTCTATACTCGGCTTTTTAATAATAGGAATTAACGGCAATTTCAGGGGGGTTGACAATAACAAATCCATTTTGCTATAATTTTGGCAAATGCTAGTGTCGTGCTTTTGAGTTTGCACTTGATTTTTTAGGCAATAAACCTTGAAATCCTTTATCCATAGCATTACATACTTTTCTACTTTCCCCACTCCTCGGTTTTAGGGAAAAATTAAGACAGATTTTTATGGGTATTGACACGAATAATTTTCAGGTGCTATAATTTTAGTATATGCTAGTGGGGGCTGTGCGTCCCTACTCTTGATTTTTTAGTCAATTAAAACTTCTAAAACCTTAGCCCATAACCATTACAACCATTTTTAATCCTCATACCAACTGGCTCGCCAAGCGGTTTCTGCCTGGAGTACAGCCCTCTCGCGTAACTTTTTTTGATACTCCCGACGGATACCACTTAACTGTCCCGACAAATGGCGAAGTTGGTGGCGTCGCGTCATCACATTAGCATCCGCAAACTCAATTTCCCCCAAGCGCAGATGAATAGCCGTTAACTTGGTCATGATAGAGGTTTGGGAGTGATCATCATCCTCCGTCTCAATCATGATCTGGAGCAAATTCGCTGGCCCAGCCACCATATCGCTAGAAGCCTCAGCCTTAGAAGCCACTTCCAGAATAGCTTCGGGTAGCTTTTTCGGTAATAGCCCAAAGCGTTGTAACAGCAAGTTGGCATCCTTAGATAGCAATTTCAACAGCCGCACAATTCCAATTTCAATCGCCTCTTGCCAAGCCAATAAATATTCGGGAGTTAAGGGTTGTGGAGTCCGAGAAACCTGTAACGCTTCCTCTGGCTGCTCCTCCCCCGGTTCCGAGGTAAAATCCTCCTCCTCTCCATCTTCAAGTTCAAAAGCAGCCAAAATTTGCAGGGACTCGCATAAATCCGTCTGCATTTGTCGGGCTAAATTTCTTAACCCTTGTTGTAATTTTTGTCGTTGCGAAACCGATAACTCTAAAAATGCTTGAGGATAGGTTTGAGTACAGAGGTGATAACTGGCTAAAATCAACTGTTGACGCACCCCTTGCCCCAGGGCGACCAAATAGACCTCATAGGCTTGATGAAACTCTTGGGCAATTTTAGCGATCGCCTCTTCCAAAGTAGCAATATCCTGATCAATCCGACTTATTGATCCAGTCATAAAGGAATTACGAATTACGAATTACGAATTACGAATTAATAAACTCCGATCATAATTAAATTTCTATTAGATCGGAGTCTTAACTGTCAATTAACTTCAGAAGTAATCTAGGCTTTACCCATTTGTTCGGCCACTTCATCGGCAAAATTCTTTTCTTCTTTCTCCAACCCTTCGCCCAAAACAAAACGAGCAAAGCGACGAATTTTAATATTTTCGCCTAACAGAGCAATACTTTGTTTAACCAACTCCGCCACGGTAATCTCTTGATTCCGAATATAAGGTTGATCAACTAAAGATAGCTCTTGTAGACGCTTATCAATTCGTCCTTGAACAATTTTTTCTTTAATATTATCGGGCTTATTTCCTAAATCATCCCGCTTCATTTCAATCTCTTTTTCCTTAGCGGTAATGCTGGCGGGAATATCATCAATAGAAACATATTCCACATTCGGACAGGCGGCAATTTGCATGGCAATATTTTGGACTAAAGCCTTAAATTCCTCCCGACGCGCCACAAAGTCCGTTTCGCAGTTGACTTCCACCATCACCCCAACCCGTCCGCCAGTGTGAATATAACTTCCCACCAAGCCTTCGGTAGCGCTGCGAGATGTTTTTTTATCCGCAGAACTAATACCCTTTTGACGCAACCATTCAATAGACTTGGCAATATCTCCCTCGTTTTCAACCAGGGCTTTCTTGCAGTCCATCATCCCCGCGCCCGTTTTATCGCGCAGTTCTTTAACAAGTTTTGCTGAGATTTCCGCCATCTTTTCCTCAGATTTGTTTTATGTTTACCTATCGCCATTACTCATCTGTTCACAAAAAGTATAACAAATGAATAAGAGCGTTTTCCCGAATTAATCTCCCAGGAGTCCCGAGGGGATTATTCAGCTTCAAGCCGCCCCAAAAAGACTCCTGAGAACTATTTTAGGTTTTATCCTTCTGACTCGGAATCAGAATCTAAATCGCCGATATCTTCAACTTCTTCTTCATCTTCTTCATACTCGGCGAATTCATATTCATCGTCAGCGGCTTCTGCACCTTGACCATGACGTCCTTCATAAATTGCATCGGCTAACTTACCGACAATCAACTTAATTGAACGAATAGCATCATCATTAGCCGGAATATGAATATCTGCCAAATCAGGATCACAATTAGTATCTAATAAAGACACAATTGGAATATCTAATTTCCGACATTCCATGACGGCGTTATATTCCCGGCGTTGGTCAACTAAAATCACCACATCAGGAACACGGCGCATCGCTTTAATTCCGCCTAAATACTTCCGTAATTTCGTCAATTCTCGACGTAAAACCGAAGCTTCTTTTTTAGGAAGATAATCAAAATAACCACTAGACTCGCGGTCTTCCAAAGTTTTCAGACGGTCAACCCGGGTTTTAATTGTCGCCCAGTTGGTCAGCATTCCCCCCAACCAACGTTGGTTGACATAATATCCCCCGCAACGGGCGGCCTCACTGGCGATAATTCCAGCGGCTTGACGTTTAGTTCCAACAAACAGAAACTTTTTCCCATCTTCAGAGGAACTTCTGACATAATCATAGGCCTCCTCCATTAGTTCTGCGGTTTGAACTAAATCGATAATATGAACCCCGTTACGCTCCGTGTAGATATAGGGAGACATTTTTGGATTCCAACGGCGGGTCTGATGTCCAAAGTGAACTCCAGACTCCAGCATTTCTGCCAAACTAATAACGCCCATTCTTTATAACTCCTATATTCGGGTTAATCCTCCATCCAGGCGTATCAGCTAAGGGTTTTAACCCTAGAAACACCCGAATCCCTGGATGTGTGATTTTTAGACAACCTTTCCACTATACCACGTCTTGCGAATTCTCAATCCCAGAATCAAAAGATCATCAGTAGGGCGTCAAGTTTTCCGTTATCGTATGAGTGTATAAGTGGAATAACACAAATGACTGAGCAGACAATTGATTACACTTCAGATTATTTTCAGAGCGAGGCTTTTGACACCGATTATCAGACCCTAGCTTTGTATATTGTGGAGATTTATCATCCAAAAACCGTGGCAGAATTGGGTTGTGGCCCTGGTCATCTGAGTCGAGAACTGGCAAAATTAGGGGTAAAAGTAACATCGGTTGATGGTTATTCTCAACCAGATTTTACAGGATTATCCGTAGAATTTTATCCCTTAAACTTAAATGATCCTACCGCGATCGCTAACTTTTTCCAAGACAAACAGTTTGATCTCGCTATATCCTTAGAGGTAGCCGAACACTTACAACCGGAAAGTTCACCTACTATTATAAATTGGCTGACTAAAGTTGCACCAGTGGTGATATTTTCTGCCGCCGTTCCGGGTCAAGATGGACATGGACATATTAATTTACACCCCCGTGATTATTGGCACAACTTATTAACTAAATCTAACTTTTTGATTAGCGATCGCATTCGCGAAAAGTTACGTAATCATCCTAGTGTTGCCCCCTGGTATCGCTACAATGTCTTAGATTATGTTCATGCTAATCACCCACAAGTTCCCCAACCAAACGAAGTTATTACTCGCTTAATTGCCTCTGAATCTGCCGCAGCTACGGCCTATTATGAAGAAGCAACTAAGCTTTATTTACTAGAACAAAAAACCGGAATTTGTAACTAATTAATTAATTACTTTTCCAAATTAGTTCTAAACGGGCTTGAGCTTCTTTAAGTGCTTGTTCCGCAGAAGATTGACCGAGTAATGTGGACTCAATGGCTCGACCCAGACTATCAGATAAACGATTATATCCCGCAATAATGGGTCGAGCGCGAGCCACAGGCATTTGGTCTACAAACACTTTTAACCAAGGTTTGGAATTGAGAAATTGTTGATAAGCCTGACTTTGAACAGAATTAATATTAACAGGTAAAAAACCCGTACCTATAGCCCATTCTGTTTGAAATTCCTCACTAATCACAAATTCTAAAAACTTTAGTGCGGCCTGCTCTCGTTCGGGCTGAGTCTTCATCACATAAAGATTTCCCCCCCCAATTACCGTCGCTTTCTCAACATTAGCAGGCATAGGAAAGATTTGATAATCCACGTTAGATTTAGTAATATAAGTCCAAGGGCCAGTGATTTGCATTGCCACACGACCAGCCAGAAAATTATCCTCCTCATAACCCCGTTCTGGACTAGAAAGAATCGCTGAACCATCTTTCATTAAGTCTTCCCAGAATTTTAAAGCAGTAATCGCTCCGGGATTAGTTAAATTTGGATAACCATTAGTTACTATTTCACCAGCCGCACTTAATAAAAATGGAAACCAACTAAAAACAGTCCATTCTCCCTTACCTAAAGGCAGTAATATTCCATGTTGTTCGGGTAGTTGATCACCATTTTTATCTATAGTCAATTTTTTAGCAACTTGGCGTAATTCTTCCCAAGTTTTCGGGGTTTCTTTGATGCCCGCAGCTTCAAACAGTGTGGGACGATAAAAAATAGCTAAATTACTGGTAGAAAGGGGAATTGACCACAAGTGACCATCTAATTTTAATTCCTCTAATGTGTTAGGAATAATTTCAGCTTTCCCCGGTAATTGGTCAAACCATTCTTCTAGGGGAACAATTGCCCCTAGTTCTACAAACTGACCCGTAAGTTGAGGATAAAATGACAGAATATCCGGCGAGGCATTACCCACAACTGCTGTTAATACTTTCGGTAATCCTTCTGCATAAATAGATTCTACTTGAATATTACTATATTTTTGATTGAATTTTTCCACCAATCTTTCAAAAACATCACGGTTGACCGGAGGATTAATTGATTGCCATAAGGTCAGATGAATGACGTTATTATCCTGGGGTAATGTAGTCTGACAACTCGATAATAATACTAGAGATAAACTCAGGAAAATTCTGACAATGGGGTAAAAACAACTTCTAATCTTCGAGAAAAAAATATTAATTTTCATACGACTTATTTAAGCTCATAAAGAAATATTCTCTAAAACACTTTTAGTAATACTTGTTTCTGCTCTTGTGTAAATATAGGTTCTCGGGTCAGTTAAGTTGTGAGTTTTGAATCGTTTTTCTGCTCGTTGCCAAAAATCTGTATCTTCACCATAAGCAATATTATCAAATCCTTTTAATTCAAAAAATACTTTACGTTTCCCAAAAAATGTCGGCCCCAAAACACATTCTTTTAAATTAATGGTTTTTCCAGCTTGATAATAATCAGCTACTATAATATCTTCGTCAGAAAAGAATCCACCTTGTAGTAAATCCATTTCAGGATGAGATTTTAGATAGTTAAAACGAGATTCTATATGATTAGGGGCATAGGTATCATCACTATCTAAAAACGTGATATAGGAACTAAAGGAGGCTTGGATACCGACATTTTTAGAGTAGGCTAATTTGCGATTTTTATGTTTCAAATAACGGATATTTTGAGTGTTTTGTAAATAGGGATTAACTATTTCAAAAGTCTGATCATTACTGCCATCATCAACCACTAACAATTCCCAATTTTTAAAAGTTTGATTAATAACACTATCAATACATTGACGTAAATATTTGGCTCGATTGTATGTACATAAAATGATGCTAACTTCGGGTTGGATATCAAAATTAATCGGACTCATGGCAATTTATAAAGAGCTATAAAGAGTGAATTTTATTTCTGGGCTACGATACAAGTAGCTACGGGATAATCTGGATGATATGCGTCTAGTTCTGCGGTTGTTAGTTCTTCAGTGGCGATGCCATGATAACTAGCAATAACAGTCATAGGATTACCATAAATATAGAGCTTTTGGTTAGAGAAATTTCTAAACATCCAAGCAAAAGCATCGGGTAAAGGTCGCCAATAGTCCATGGGTGTAGCATGGAGTCTGATAGCACTAGGAACCATGGCAAAACATTTACCCCCGGGTTTTAACCAAGTATAAATATTTTCTACCACTTGCCAAGGTGCATAACAGTGTTCGAGAACATTAAAAATTACGATTGAATCAAAGGATTCCGGTTTAATTATAGATGTATCGTGAGCATCACCCACTATATCTATTCCCAAACCGGGTTCTATATTCATAATTTGATAGGATGTGCCAGGATTGACTTCATAGAAATCCTTATCTTTTGGTATGCCTCCTATTTCTAGGATATTACCATAAATTTGGGTTTGAATTTCTTTTAAATATTGGCTGAGATAGTATCTATCTACGGGTGTACCTCTAGTTAAACCAAATGCTTGACAAATAGGAACAGTCTTTTTTAAATCTCCCCAATTTATGGAATTTGTAGCCGGAGATAGCAACCCCAGTTGTTCTAAATATTCTACTGAATTACGGAATTGTTCTAGGGTATTAATAGATTGTAAATCATCTTTTAATGGATAGTTAAAAAATAATTGTGTCAGAACTTGGTAACTTTTTTGACTGATATCACCCAGTTCAAATAACATTTCCTTTTCAATAAAGCTGCGAAATCCTTTACCAAAAATTGTAATTTTTCCATCGGCTAAAAATACTATGGCATTTTCCAGCAGATGTTGATATTGCTCTAGCTCCTCCGTCAGTTTCTCTAGGACTAAAGCTGATTTAATTTGTTCAAAGATTAGGTAAGCTGTTTCTAAAGAATGTTCGTGAACAAATATTTCTAATATTGTTAACCAAGATTTAGCCGTAATAATTTCTGCTGTGCGTTGACTCCAAGCAAAAATAGCATACAGTTGGGAATCTTCAATTTTTAAGAAAGCATTACTTACATAAGTCTTAGTCATAGAATTTTTTCATATTTTTAAAAGTCAACTGCGACAAATTCGCAACCAAAAATGAAGTTATCACGCTAAAGTAATCCTGTCAAGTTCATCAAGAATAGTGCTATCTAAATCTATATCAAATTTTCTGGCAAAATGGCATGATGAGGAGAGAAGATTAGGCAAATCTGCCATTACCATTGTTTTAGGATGAGCGCCTTGTGTTGACCAGTCTACATAGCGGTAATCATCATTTTTTAAGTTTATGTGGGGTGCATTAGCCAGAATCGTTTGAAAATACGATTCATCTGCAAACATTCGACGACGATAGTGTGATGTTAAAGCATTTTTTTGATAGTGGAACTTAATAATATATTCTGCTGCTCGTTGATTAGCAGAAAACCATTGACTTCCAGAAAAGCAGCGAAGTTTCTCGGAAAATGGAAGAAAGGGTTTAGTTAATAATGGATGTTCCAAACGAATTGTCAGATTATTTAAAAAGGGAACTGAAAATAATTCATAACTACAGTATCGCTGATAAGCTAATATTTGCCAAATCACACTCATTTTTACATTTTGTTTATAAACTTTATAGATAATTTCTTCATGGTGTATGTAAGCATCATATCGATTTGAGGTGATGTCTCCTAATATTTGTTTGGCAGTTTTAATCGGATAATCTGAACCACTCAGCACTATAAACCAATCGGGGGAATTTGCAGACTCATACATTAGTTTAATTGCTTGTATGGTAGCTTCTACTATGGAGAAATCACCCCAGGCGGTTTCTATATGGGGACGGACAAAGGAGATATTTTTGGGTAAGTTATCTACAGACAAGTCACATTTAGAAAAATCATGATGGCAAACAATAGTTGGATAATTGAACATTCTGTTTAAATGATCTATTAGCCTGTAAATTTGCTCTGGGTTTTTGTGGGTAATTAAAATAAAACCTATGGATGATGACATTTAGATAAATTAGTTTATTTAATACTTGCTTAATTCGGAAAGTGACAGAAGCTCGATCAATTTAAGTCCTCCATAATCAAGGATGAATTTGTTTTAGAATTACCCGCAGACGATCATAATCATCTTTTAATAAAATACTCAGGGTTCGTCCCGCTTCTACTAACCAAGCTCTATCTAAGGTTTTAAACTTATAAACTTCTCGAATTGCCGCGGCTACCAAAGAATCAACCGGAGCATTACCGACATCTAATAAAGTTCTTAAAAAATCTAATTCCTGACTAAAACCAACAATTTCATCCGGTTCGCATTCATAAACCGCCTGATGAATTTGAGGGGGACGGGGCGGAATATATTGATAAATTTTGCCCCGTTGCGGTGAAGAATTATTTTCCTCAGTCATCAACTCAAATCCTACAATTGCCACCCGAAATTCCGTTTTTAACATGGCAAAAATTTGGGGTTGCTGTTCTCGCAATTCGTCTAAACTTAATCCTAGTGCCCTCGCGCGATGTACTGAATCAATTGGGCAAGTTGTGGCATGATAAACCACCCCATAAACCTTATTTCCCGACTCCTCATCCCTCGATTTCACCCAACTACCAAAGGCAGGCATCACCGGAAAACTCAAATCCTCCGGTTCCAAACATTGGGCTAAATATTCCGTTGTCGCCGTTTCAATTACCTCACCAATATGTTGTTGAGAACGAGCAGAAGTTGAGAATGTGGGAAAGGGGAGACGCATAAGAGAGGGGAGGGGAGCAGGGGGAGCAGGGGAGGCAGGGGGAGCAGGGGAGGCAGGGGGCACTTCGAAGATGNGTAATTCGTAATTCGTAATTCGTAATTCGTAATTACTTTTTACCTTTGCGTCCAGCAGTGGTATCAATAGCTTCTAGTTCAGAACGTCTGAACGTAACCAGTTTATCCCAGTTGCCTCCTTCAAACAGAACAGCGACTTTCCCGTCACTGACTCGTTGAACTAAACCTTGAAAACCATAGTAAGTATCAATAGGGTTCGTGACTCGCACGGCGGAACCTGGCAAAATCATAGGAGTTTAATGGTTAAGTGGACTCAATCCTAGTGTAACCCCCCCTGCCCTCCTTGGTAAGCCGGGGGTGAAGTTATAGCCGTTGCCACATCGCCCAAAACGCTTGCAGGAATAAGTTTTGGCTATGATTAAAAAAAAACTTTCCCAAAACCCTTGCACAAATCAAAATAAAATGCTTAGATGTAGAAATGTGGAAATTCAAAAGCGAATAAACACATAACCCAATTCGGGGGCGTGGCGGAATGGTAGACGCTACGGACTTAAAGATAAATTGAGCCTTGAGGCGAGAAATCTCTCAAGTGTAAGCTGTCAAATTCAGGGAAACCTAAATCTGTAAACTCAGACAAGGCAATCCTGAGCCAAGCCTAGGGTTATTAGAAATGAGGGAGTTTACCCAATCTAATATAAGTCTTAGGAAGGTGCAGAGACTCGACGGGAGCTACCCTAACGTAAAGCCGAGGGTAAAGAGAGAGTCCAATTCTCAACGCCAATTGGTAGTAGCGAAAGCTACGGGAGAATGAAAATCCGTTGACCCTTATAAGGTCGTGTGGGTTCAAGTCCCACCGCCCCCATACCTAAAAGTCAAATATAGCAGGCAATCAGCAAGAAAAGACTTCACGCTCTGATCTTATTTCCTAGTTTTCGCTTGAGACTGTTATACAAATTATCATTTTATCGGGTGCGTCTTACGCGCCTTTTTCAGTTATAAATTAATAAAATAGGCCCTAATCATCTCAACTCTCAAAGGAGGTATCAATGGTAAGCTCCAAGCACCCTCAATTAGAATCAACAGAAAATTTAAGCCTGTATGAACAAGATTTTTACTTATGGATTGAAAATACGGTAAATCAGTTAAAAACAGGGCAATTATTAGAAGTTGATTGGGGAAATTTAATTGAAGAAATCGAATCTATGGGACGCAGTGAAAAGCAAGCACTAGAAAGTAATTTAATTATTGTTTTACTACATCTATTGAAATATAAATATCAACCAGATAAACGTTCCAATAGTTGGTTATCTTCGATTTATGAACATCGTAGAAGACTGAGAAAAGCATTAAAAAGTAGTCCTAGTTTAAAACCTTACTATACAGAAGTGTTGGAGGAATGTTATCAAGATGCTAGACAAGAAGCAGCCTTAGAAACAGGTTTAACTTTAGAAGTATTTCCTCTGGTTTGTCCGTTTACACCAGAAGCCACCCTCGATAGTGAATTTCTACCGAATTAAATCAACTTAATCATTTAGATTGAGCGATTTTCTAGTAGAGATATGTTATAATAAATTAAATATAGGAATTTTATATTATTATCAACTACGGGAGAACATCATGACTCAAACTATTACTCAAGCAGAAGCCATTGTCGAGATAATTAAAACCTTATCGCTTCAAGAACAGGAGGAAGTGATTAATTTTATTGAATTTTTGCATTTTAAAGCCCAAAAACAAGAAATTCAACCTCCAGAAGCAGAACAACAACCGATTTCAGCCTATGAAGCTGCTAAAGAGTTTGCAGGTTGTTTAGATGGTGGCCCTTCTGACCTTTCTACTAATAAAAAGTATTTACAGGGGAATTGGTAAAAAATGAGAAATAAGATTTTATTGGATACAGGGCCATTAGTATCTTATCTAAAACGCCAAGATCAATATCATAGTTGGGCAGTGACTGAATGGGGAAAAAGTCAATTGCCATTATTCACTTGTGAAGCAGTTATTGCTGAAGCGTGTTTTTTGCTCCATAGAACCTATGGAGGAGAGGAAGCTGTCATTGCTTTATTGAAATCGGGAGTGATTAAAATTCCCTTTCATTTAACAGAAGAAATTGAAGCTATTGGAAATTTAATGCAACGTTATCAGAATATACCGATGTCTTTAGCCGATGCTTGTTTAGTAAGAATGAGTGAATTAATTCCAGGGAGTTCTATATTAATCTTAGATAGTGATTTTAGAATTTATCGCAAAAATCAGCAGGAAATAATTGATTTAATAATTGCTGCTGAAATATAAATAATATGGAAAAAATTTTACAAAAATATCAACAATTTGGGATTAATTTAGGTTTAGAACGGATTAAAAACTTACTAGAACGCTTAGGAAATCCTCACCTCAATGTTCCGATTATTCATGTAGCCGGAACTAATGGAAAAGGTTCAGTTTGTGCTTACCTATCTTCTATTTTATCACAAGCGGGTTATCGGGTTGGACGCTATATTTCTCCCCATTTAGTTGATTGGACAGAACGTTTATCAATTAATCAACAACCGATTGCACAAGCGGATTTTTTACAAGTTTTACAACAGGTAGAAAATGCCATTCTCCCCGATGAAGTTCCCCCCACTTTATTTGAAATAGTCACCGTTGCAGCTTGGGTCTATTTTGCTCAACAAAAAGTAGATATTGCGGTCATGGAAGTAGGGTTAGGGGGACGTTTAGACGCCACTAATGTTTGTGATCATCCCTTGGTTAGTGTGATTACTTCCATTGGTTTAGACCATCAAGAATACCTGGGGTCAACAATAGCAGAAATTGCCTTTGAAAAAGCGGGAATTATTAAACCTAACTGTCCAGTTGTCGTGGGTATTTTACCCCCGGATGCTCAACAAGTTATTCAACAACGGGCAACGGAATTAAACGCCCCGGTAACGTGGGTTAAACCTGCGGTTTGGGTCAAGCAAAATGGTAAGCAACAAACGGCTAATTATCAAGGGTTAGAATACCCTTTAACCCTATTAGGAAATATACAATTAATCAATTCAGCGATCGCGATCGCTACTATTCAAATCATCCGTCAAAAAGGATGGCAAATTTCCGAAAATGCTCTAATTCAAGGCATAGAAAAAGCCCAATGGCCAGGACGCCTGCAATGGATTACCTGGAAACAGCATCGCCTATTAATTGATGGAGCCCATAACCCCGCCGCCGCTACGGCTTTACGTCAATATGTGGATAGTTTAGAGGTTTCATCAATTTGTTGGGTGATGGGAATGTTATCGACAAAAGATCATACTGATATTTTTAAAGCCCTATTAAGACCCGGTGATCAATTATATTTAGTTCCTATTCCTAATCACCCCTATGCAGACCCCCAACAGTTAGCAACCCTAGCTAAAAGTTTATGTCCTGATTTAAAGCATTATCAAACCTATCCCACATTAATTTTAGCTTTAGATACTGCCATTCAAGATGAAAATACCTTACCGATTCTGTGTGGATCATTGTATTTATTAGGTCATTTTTTCCAACTTATTCAAAAAACTTGAATCCCGTTATAACATCTTTGTGCCTTTGTGTCTTTGTGGTTAAATATAGAGAGACGTGCCATGGCGCGCCTCTACGGACTATCACCGACACATAATCAAAGTATTAGCTGAGATATATCCCTCCTCGGGCTCACTAATGCCAACCCAATCGCGTTTTTCCCCATTCGGATCAGGAATTAACTTATAATTCTGTATCAGTCTAACTCGGGCTCCTGAAGCCACACTCCCAACCCGGTCAGAAAATCGCGAGGGTTTTTCTCGTACCACAACCCCATTGGGGGCGGCGGCAAAATCAATTTGACGACATAAACTAACGGGTTGTGTTGTTGGAGGTTCGGGTTTTTGTACTTGACCCGAACAGTCCTGTAAATTTCCACTGCGATCGGGAAAACCATTAGAAATATAACCCTTAATCGGGGCGGAAATTTCTACCCAAGTGCGACCATCCGGGCCACGAGTCCCGCCGGAATTATTAGCTAAAGTCACTTCCGTTTTAAACCCCACACCCCCGACCACCGGAGAAGTCGGAGTCGGTCGAGAATGAACTGCTAACCCCTGTTGTTCCCCAATAATGCGGCACAAACTAGAACGGTTTTGAGCGATTTGTGTTTCTGAATTTGTTGTCGGGGGTTTAGTGTGAATCGTTGCTAAGGTGGGTAATTGACTCCCCATAACCGCTAATACAACTAATGCTAAAACCCGAAAAGACCGACTCCTGAATACAAAATTATTCATTAATTTCACTCCTCATTAACCACACTCAATTTTGACAATTAGAACTGACGTAAAAAGCGTAAATCGCTGGCATAAACCCGCCGAATATCATCAATTTGATGTAAAACCATAGCAAATCGTTCTACACCAAAACCCGCCGCAAATCCCGTGTATTTTTCTGGGTCATAGCCAGCCGCTTTTAACACATTCGGATCAACCATGCCACATCCTAACACTTCTAGCCATTTTCCCTGCCATTGTAAATCCACTTCGGCCGAGGGTTCAGTAAAGGGGAAATAACTGGCCCGAAACCGCACGGGTAAATCCCCGAACATTTGGCGCAAAAACTCTTTAATTGTGCCTTTTAAATCGGTAAATTGTAGGCCTTCTTCAATGGCTAAAAGTTCAATTTGATGGAACACCGCCGCGTGGGTAGCATCCACCGTATCCCGACGATAAACCCGACCCGGGGCGACAATGCGGATGGGGGGTTGGTGTTCTTCCATGTAGCGAATTTGCACCGAGGAGGTATGGGTTCTTAATAAATTACCATCGGGTAAATAGAAGGTATCCTGCATATCCCGGGCAGGGTGGTCGGGGGGAGTATTTAGGGCTTCAAAATTATAATAGTCCGTTTCCATTTCCGGGCCAGAAGCCACGGTATATCCCAACCCAACAAATATATCTAAAGCCCGATCAATAATGCCATTCAGGGGGTGAATTCTGCCCTGGGAATGATAGACACCTGGCATGGTGACATCTAGGGTTTCCGACTGGAGTTGGGCCTCGAGTTGGGCGCGTTGGAGGGCGGTGCGTTTATCCTCTAAACCTGTTTCTAGGGCTTTTTTGACGTCGTTGGCTACCGATCCAATTCGAGGGCGATCGCTGGGGTCGAGTTTTCCCATGCCCCCGAGAACGATGGAAACTTTGCCTTTTTTGCCTAAATAGTTAATTCGCAACTGTTCTAATTCTTCTAGGGTTTGAGAAATTGCGATCGCTTCTGTTCCCTCAATGCGCAGGTCTTCGAGTTGGGTTTCTAATTCACTAAGTTGAGTTGCCATATCATGATTAATAGACGATTGAAATTAGGTAGAGGATTAAATTGTCCTGCCTTTGCTGAGTGTAGCTTAATTTGTTCCCTTTTACTCAGTAGTCTTTTGTTAAAAAAGCGGTTCAAAAAATAGAAAATTATCTTCAACTTTTATTTTTTCCCGAATAATACCTACAATAATTTTGCAAAAATTCCTTGAGCAAAGGGGATTAAAACTACGGATTTAGGCCGTATTTTAGCTTGATACTTCTCTAATTCTTACAATTGCTAGAAGCAGAATTTTTAGACGGAGATAGAGTTACTTCCCATCCCGATTCATTCCACCAATTCAATCGTTTATTCGGCTCTATCCAAAAATCAAGTTGTTTAATTAAACCATTTTCAAATACAAGTTTGGGCAACATTGGATAGCTACTATCTTCGGTTTCGTTATAGTTTCGTCCAAAAAAATTCATGCAAACCGTTAATCCTTGATTGACCCCCAATTCTTCAACCCCACTCCCTGTTAATGAGGAATCATCATAACTAAACGTACCATTAAACGATTTACCCGTCAACGCTCCAGCCCTGACATTGACCGTAAAATCATAGGTGATGATAGAAGCTTGGGCTTCACCCCTGAAAAGGGTACTCGCAATCAAAACTGAGCCTATTAAAAATTGCTTAAGCATGGCAAGATTCCGATTAGAGGATGAATATTGAAAATTAATTCATTGCTTCTATAGTAAGTCTAAATGGATTGTAACTACAAATAATTCTGAGATTAATTCTAACCCCAGGCCGATATTGTCCCGTCAAGGCGATGAGACTCAAAGGATTTATACCCATGATTTAGACTGGCTATATTTAACACATATTTAGGAGAAACTGTTATAATATTTAAAGTTGTAAATCCAAAAGCCTCATCAGATTTAGGAATGAAATTGCAAAAAATCCGAGAAAAAATTATTGACTCTGGTGTTCCATTATTGAGTGCAGAAAATGTAGAACTAGAAAAAGCAAATGGGCGGGGTGGATATCAGGATACTGAATAAAAAACTAATCTTGATTCACCCTCAATTCTAATTGTCCTGAAAGTATATTTTTCCTCTCTTAATCAATTTAACTCAATGAAACTATTAATTAGTAATGATGACGGGGTTTTTGCCCAGGGAATTCGCAGTTTAGCCAATGGTTTAGCCCAAGTCGGGCATGATGTCACCGTAGTTTGTCCCGATCAAGAACGCTCGGCAACGGGTCATGGTTTAACCTTACACCATCCCATTCGCGCTGAACAGGTAGAGGATGTTTTTGCCCCGTCCGTAATCGCTTGGGCCTGTTCTGGAACCCCCGCCGACTCGGTGAAAGTGGGACTATTTGGGGTGATGGAAACCCCGCCGGATTTAGTTTTAGCCGGAATTAATCATGGGCCGAATGTGGCCACGGATATTCTGTACTCCGGTACGGTTTCGGCGGCCATGGAAGGTTTAATTCAAGGTATTCCCAGTATTGCATTTAGTTTAGGGAGTTATTCCTCCCGGGACTTTCAAGGGGCGGTGGAATTTGCCCAACAGTTAATTCACACCTTAGAAAAACATCCCCTACCCCAAGCAATGTTACTCAATGTTAATGTTCCGGGTGTTCCCCCCCAGGATATTCAGGGGGTGAAGATTACCCGTCAAGGTATTCGCCGTTATGTCGATATTTTGGAAAAACGCATTGACCCTAGGGGAAAAACCTATTATTGGTTGACCGGAGAATTAATGGAAGATGTAGAACTATTAAATGAACCATCAGACTTGGATGAATGGATGACGGATGTTCATGCTTTACGTCAAAATCTGATCACCATTACCCCCCTGCAATATAACCTTACCCATGTTACAGAGTTACACAAATTACAAGATTGGATACAAATGTTAAGAATTAAGCCTTAAAAATCTGCTCTACAAATGTTAACGTTTCTCCTGGATAAACTCTCCCTCCTTAGAGGTAGACTAGAAGTAACACAAAACGGCAAACATCACTTACTGCCCAAGCTGTTGCCATGCTCGCAAGTTTCGATAAACCTTTATTTTTCTACGTTTGAGTCCAGTTGTTATGAACGCAGATACCTTTAACACTCATTCTGTTACTTGCCCAATTTGCCATCATACTAGCATTTTGCCCTCAATTGGAATGTTAGGTGGACTCTTTACTTGCCCTCACTGCCATACCCATTTTGTCATGAGTCACAGTGGTCATTATGTGCGAGATCCTTTTTGTTTCCAGCAGTGTGCCGTTGCCCAAATGCTCCGACGCCAAAGTCATCCCTTTGCTCGCCTGCGTCGAGATCTGAGTTTAACCAAAGGATTACCCCTATTAGCTGTTATTAGTAGTCTTTTATTCCTGGGAATGGCTGTCACCTTAACTGAAAAATTAAACTTAAATAATCAAAATATTGAGCCTAAAATTGAGCCTCAAGTCGAGTTTTTACCGGATTCTTCTGATTTTGATCCCTAACAATAATTTAGGGTAATGGGTAATAGGTAATGGGTAACGCTGGTTGATTTTTTGATTAATTAATGATAACTGGTACGGGCGGGTTCTTTTAGATCTTTGTTAATCAATTAAATCTTGATGAACCCGCCCCTACAACTGATGACTGATTAAAAGCTAATTGTTAAATAACCATTTTGAAACTTAGCCCCAGTTACGGGTTTTCCCGTTAAAGCTGGGGGGAGGAAGATATTGCGCCGTTGATCTCCGGCCTCTATTGTGACTTCTGGGCCGTATTGGGTTAGCTTCACCTGTTTTTTATCAAAACTGGGTAGAAACAGGCTAACCTTGCGTTGTGTCACATCAATATCAATCGGTTTCGGAGCTAACCCCGCCTGGGTAAAATCGGGTAAAGCATCGATCAAAGGTTGCCAACTTTGACCCGAACGTGGGGGGATAACACTCACATTTAAGGGATCAAATGCCTCTGTAATTGCCTCTGTCAGTGATGTTTGGTTTAATAGCACCCCGCCCACGGTGAGTCCCACCTGTTGGGCGCTTCCCCATAAATATTTGGCCGTGGCGATCGCCACTTCATCTTGATTACTAACTAAATAAGCCGCCACTCGCTGAGGATCGGATACCGCCGTTTTTCCTTGATCCAAAATATTATTAACTTCTTGAGTCGGTTGAGAAAAAGTATCCCCAGAAATATCAATATTCAGAATACTACTAGCAATCGGTTGTATAAAAGGAGAGAGGGTTTTTCCCAAATCCGACTCCATAAATACATTCCGAAAACGGCGCAGATACCAGCTTAAAATCTCTGGCATTCCTAACATTCTTAGGGTATCTTGACTGGCTAACCCATCATAAACAATCACATCATAATTGCCACTGGCATCATATTCACGAATAGCATTCAGGGCCAGGGCACTATCCATCCCGGGCAAAACCCCCAATTCCTGACCATAAACATTCCTAAAAAATGGGGTACGAACATATTGGGTTTCCAGCTTTTTCACTTCTTCCCAACTGCGTTCGAGTAACACTGCACTTTTCAGTTGCACGGCTTTCAAATGGGTGGCGATCTCCGTTGGATCACACCCCACTTCCGTTTCTAGCAGGATATTCCAGGCGGGACTGCCATCTTGTCCAACTAATAATACCCGCTTCCCACTGGCGGCTAATTGTTGAGCGGCTGCGATCGCCAGTGTTGTCCGACCCGTACCCCCCTTACCCAAAAATGTTAATGTTAAGGCCATTTATTGATTTTCCTAATCTCGTTCATGGAAACTTGATCCTACAACAAATCAATTAGAATAGGTATATTGTGATCGGGTATATTTTAAACTCATCAAGGAGCTAATTTGATGAACTCTGAATTATCACTCAAACTTAACCAACTTTATGAACAAGATTTCAATTTATGGCTACAGCAAACGATTCAATTGCTAGAAACCAAACATTTTGAAGAATTAGATTGTCAAAATTTAATTGAAGAATTAGACAGTATGGGGAAAAATGATAAAAATGCTTTAAAAAGTAATTTGAGAATTTTATTAATGCACTTACTGAAATATAGATTTCATCCCGAAAAACGTTCTAATAGTTGGCAATATACAATCATTGAGCATCGTCAAAGGATTGAAGATGCACTCGAAAATAGTCCCAGTCTCAAGCCATTTTTAGAAAATATTTTTATACAATGTTATCAAGATGCCCAAAAATTAGCAGCCGCAGAAACAGGTTTACCCCGTTCTTGTTTTCCTGAAAAGTGTCCATTTTCTATTGAAGAAACACTGAATATTGATTATTTACCCAATTGTGATAATAGTCATATAGCAGGGAACAGGGAACACTTCGACAAGCTCAGTGCAAAGCAGGGAACAGGGAACAGCGAAGGAAAAGATTTCTCTGTTTAGGTTTTAGCATCAGTCTATGTCCTAAATACCTTAGCGACTGCCATATACGACAATTTCCCAAAATCGAGAGGATGACCCACAATAGCCTCAAGCCCAACTTGCAGATCACCCTCTTAATATTTCCCGTCTCCCACCGTAGGGGAATATTAACGAGAAACTTCTAGTTCATCTTCAAAGAACCAAGTTGCTGCTTTATTATCGAGTTGGACAATAAAACCGACTCCACTTCCATCTACCATTTTGAAGCCTTTGACAGTTCCAAAAGGATTTTGCTTGAGTTGATCGACAATATTGCCAGGGACTCGCTCTCTAATTCGACGAACCTTGACTCTTTGACCAATTTCGATTGCCACGTCCGGTGTTCTCCTTGGGGTATTAACCAATTCACAGTTAAGTGTAATATGTCCCCGCCCCAGATTAAACCCCCCAATCTAACAAATAAATCGGGGGGTTTACACAATCTCAAATTTTTCTCAACTACGCCAGTTTACGGGGGTAACTCAGAGGAAGAAAGCCCATCTTTGAGTCCAGGCAAGTTAATGTAGATCTTAGGGGCGACTCTTTCAGGGTTAGCACTGGATCTCTTTTCTTGGGATAGACCCGCTAAAGACCAGGTTAAACTTAAAACGGCTAATTTGGCCATCGCATCTAATTGTTTTTCTTGAGATCCCGGTAGGGAGTATCCTGTGGAATCATAGTTATTGTTATTCATAAAATTATATTTTTTAGAACCTATTACAAGTATTCATGATCTAGCTTCAGATTTCAGCAATATGTGTCAAGATTATTTGTGATCATTATTACCCATTTATGTGATTAATCTCACCTTTTATCCTGCATTGGGAGCAGTCTCCAAGACTAAATCCAGGAGGCAAACCACATTCGCAGTTGCCATTGCCAAGGGGATAAAGGAAGTCCTAAATATAATGGCATCCAATAGAAAAAACCGAATAAAACCAGGAATATGATCAGACATCCTAGCCAGCGAAATTGTTGATTAGGACTATATAACCATCGTTCTAACCACCAAGCTAAAGCCATACAGCTAAACACAAATCCGGTCATGTAGTGATAAATAAATAAACAGCGAGTGACTCTCACCCAGGGTAATAGATTTGCCAACCAATTCAAACTTAAAAATAGAGCCAACCACAGTTCCGGTGTCGGTGGAAATTCTAGGGATAATCTAGGTTTTAAATAGGGAAACCTAACAGATAAAGCCAGCCAAACTCGTTGAAGTAACATCCCACATAATAACAGACTGGCTAGGGTAGATAACCACCATAAAAATGGATTTCCCATCGCATGAACTGAATAAATAATGGGAAGTTGGTCGGGATGAATTAAAGGTAAAGTTGGAGCAAGCGGAGTGGTTGCATCCACTTTTTGATAAAAATAGGGAATGGGTCGTAACATCAGAATCCAACTGTACCATTTAGAACAGTAGGGATGAACTTTTGTTCCATCTCCTAAGCTATGATGGTAAGTCCAAATTTTGGCTTGTAGATCCCAAAAGGGCGGATCTGGATTTTGTTGTAAATGGGGCAACCAACCGATAATATAAACCAGAATAGGAATGATTATTAAGGTGACTAAAAGAATAATTGGAGTGAGTTTATTTAGGTTTTGTAAGGGAGATTTAAAGGAGGTTTGGGGGATTAATTTTTCAGAATTAGGAGTAAAATATTGAATCAATTTACCTAAAATTAAAATAAAATAAATTCCCAATAAAAATCCTAATCCATTCCATTTAGTGAGGGCGGCTAATCCTAATCCAATTCCGGCTAAACCCATCCAAAACCAACGGTTAATCCCTTTTTGATGTAACGCCTTTAAAAAAAACAGTTGTCCTAATAATCCGAAAAATACAATATAAATATTACTCAGAGCATAGCGAGATTCTACAATAAATAATCCATCCAAGGCGATTAAAAAGGTAGCAATTAAAGTATAGCTGCGACGGTGAGTAAGTTGATAGGCGATCGCACCAACAATTAAAGGAATAAACGAGCCAAATAAAGCATTAAACCATCGATAACTCCAGGTTGATAGGGTCGAATCTGTTAAATTATTCAGGGTTTCTTGTCCAAAGGGTAATTTAGATCCCAGCCAAATTCCGATCGCAATTAAATATTGACTTAGGGGAGGATGGGAATTAAAAAAAGGAGTTTGAGTTAAATAATTATGGGAAAATTTAGCATAATAAACCTCATCAAAAACCAAAGTATTAAATCGGTCTAAACCCCAAAATCTTAAAACAATAGACCCCATAAATATTGAGATCATCCCCACAGTAAAACCAGAGAATTTGAGGTTAAATTTATATTTTGTATCAGTCATTATTTTTGGCTTTAATTCCTATAGTAGAGACGTTGCATACAACGTCTCTACGTTGTTACTGATTACTGATTCCTAACTCCTTGCAAATCGGAATCTCTATAATAAACTCCGATCCTTTTCCTAACTGAGAATGACACAATAATCGCCCTTTGTGGGTATCTTCAATAATCTTGCGACTAATTGATAGTCCCAGTCCCGTCCCTTTTCCTACAGGTTTAGTAGTAAATAAATAATCAAAGGCACATTTTTTAGTATCGTCCGACATTCCCGTCCCATTATCCTGGACGGAAATCGCCACAGCCCGACTATTAGAAACCAGATAGGTTGAAATAACAATTTGATTGGGATACTGTAGTAATTCTTGATAGGATTTAGTGGTGCTAGATTCATTTAAAGCATCAATAGCATTATTAATTAAATTCATAAATACCTGATTTAATTGCCCCGGATAGCACTCAACTAAAGGCATTTGACCATATTTTTTAATTACCTTAATATCAGGACGGTGATCGGTTGCTTGTAATAAATGTTTAAGAATTAATAGGGTACTTTCTAAACCTTCATGAATATTAAAAGGAACTTGAACTTTAATATCACTCCGAGAAAAAGTCCGTAAACTGGTACTAATATTAGAAATTCTATCTGTTCCCAATTTCATAGAAGAAATCAATTTAGGTAAATCTTCAATTAAATAGTCTAAATCAATAGATTCAGCATGGGCGATAATCGAATGATCGACATTAGGATAATAGCTTTGATATAGTTTTAAATGTTGAATCAAATCCTTAATATAAATATTAGCGTGATTCAAATTACCCGCAATAAAATTGATCGGATTATTAATTTCATGGGCAACTCCGGCAATTAAATGCCCTAAAGTTGACATTTTTTCGCTTTGTACTAATTGCATTTGAGACTCTTTTAAATCTTCTAATACCTGAGATAATTCGGCTGTTCGTTCTAAAACTCGTTGTTCCAACTCTTGATTCTTTTCTAATAATTGTTGAGTTAAAGATCTAATTTCCAAATGAATTTTAATCCGAGCAATCACTTCTTCAGCTTGAAACGGTTTAGTAATATAATCCACTGCTCCAATCGATAATCCCCTGACCTTTTCTAAATCATCGGTAACAGCAGTCATAAAAATGATCGGAATATCATGGGTTGAACCATGACTTTTGAGGTGTTTACAGGTTTCAAACCCATCGGTTCCCGGCATCACCACATCTAATAAAATCAAATCAGGTTGTTCAGTTTCCGCAACTTGAATAGCTTGATTACTATGGTTTGCGATTAAAATTCTCCAGCCACAATTATCAATAAAACCTGATAATAAATTAAGGTTTGTTGGGCTATCATCAACAATTAGTATGGTGGTTTCTTTGAATGAGTTGGAGTGCATATTGAATGGGATTATGATTTATGGATCAATCGAAATTGTTCCAGCAGAAAGCAAATTACTATCTCAACTCAACTTAATTATAAATATTCGTAACCGTTAATCAACGGATTTATTTTCAATGCCTCCCAAAAGGAAACAAAAGACACAATACCCCTAACCTGTTGAGTATCTAAACTTATACGGAACTATTTAGATTATATTTTACGGTGAGTGATCACGATTTGACAATGACACCCAACGGATCAGGACTTAAAAAAAACACCCCGTTATGGGGTGAAACACAGGGGACGATCCTGATTTGAAATTAATCTCAATTTATCGTAACTTCAGAATTCTAGCCGTGAGATCCAGACTTTCCTCGTAGAGAACATCCCGTCCCCAACGCTGTAACTGTTGAGCCATCAGGGATTCCGCTTTTTGATCCGTGGCCGCAATCACCTGTTCAGTCCGACAAGATTGGGCACTACCTCCGGCTTCCATCCGCATACATCCGGTGGTTTCCGAACATAAAATCGTGCAGCAGTTGGCACTAGGATTACCGGAAGTTAAGCGTAAACCGACTAAATCCCCGGGAATTTCACCATAATCGGCCGTGGGAATTGCTGCAAGTTCGGCCAGAATTTTTTTATCATTCGGCCCGATAAACTCGATATGCTTTAATTCATAATCCCCACCCTGGTCGGTAAAGGAAACGGGTTTCCATTCCAAACGACTGGCAAACCATCCCAAGAACATTAAGGCTTGGGCCGCATTGCCTTTTTCGTAGTCAATGGTGATATTATCAATTTCGACTAAGGAAGCTCTGCGTTCTGGGGGGTCAAAGGCGGAGGCGGTTAATTCTTGCCAAGGGGAAAGTCGATGCCAATTTAAGTCAGCAATATAGGTTTCCTGTTCAATCAAATCTTGCATTTTTAACAATTCCGATTCTGGATCACTAAAATAGGAGGAATCCACAATCACACAATTACAACAACCCGCTAATTGTTTAAACAATTCCTGCTCTGGGTTAGGCGTGGCTTTCCACCAAACAAACTTAGGTAAATCGGGAATCATCAGGGAAGAAACCACATTTCCCACCCGTTCTAGGGCTGCTTTTGTGCCTCTGAGAGTAATATATTCACAACAAACTAAGCCTTCTTCACTTTTTTTCTGAATCGGGCAATAGGCCGAAACCTGGGCCGTTACTCCGGTATCCTCTCCCAAAATTGGACACAAAGTAATAATCCGACAGGGATTTTGAGCGGCAATGGTTTCACTAATACTAAATCCCCGTCCATCCAAATTCGGAATAATTTGATCGGCGGCCGGAAGTTTGGCAAATTCCTGGCGTAATTTTACCAAGGTATCAGAGTCAACCCGGCCATTAATTGGTAAACCATAAATTCTCTGAGCTTCTTTAATCGCATCCCGGGTTGATGTTCCATGAATCCCATCAATACTGCCGAGATAAAACCCTAAAGCTCCTAACAATTGTTGAAATTCTTCCGGTTCATAAACCACCATACTAAAGGTCGCCGCCCGGGTGGCAACGGCGGTGGTTTTCCCATTACCAATATTCTGACTCAGCCAAATACTACTTAACTCAGCTTCAATTTGACTGAGGGAAATATCCTTGGGTTTTTGTAACGCAACAAGTGGTGTAGTCATAATCAGTAATCAGTTATCAGTTATCAGTTATTAGTTATCAGTGCGGAGTAAACAGTCGGAAGAGGGTTTGGGGTGTAGGGCTGTAGGATGTGAGGCTGTAGGATGTGAGGCTGTAGGATGTGAGGCTGTAGGATGTAAGGCTGTAGGATGTAAGGCTGTAGGCTGTAAGGCTGTAGGCTGTAAGGCTGTAGGCTGTGGAGTATAAGGATTTTCCTTCCTCCCCCGCCTCCCCCGCCTCCCCTGCTCCCCCTGCTCCTTTCTCTTTTACCCATCT
>NZ_LR735018.1:398386-491403 GCF_900009265.2 Planktothrix paucivesiculata PCC 9631
CCCCTGCTCCCCCTGCTCCCCTACTCCCCTACAATCTTCTCCAACGGCGGCCATCCCTGTTTAGCAGAATTTCCGATTCCACTGGCCCCCAAGTTCCGGCTTCATAGAGCGGGATGGACTCGGCTGGGGCTGGAGCGTCCCAAACGTCTAAAACCGGGGTGAGGGCTTGCCAAGAGGCTTCGACTTCATCCCCTCGGGTAAACAGGGTTTGATCTCCTAACATACAGTCAATCAACAAACGGGCGTAGGCATCTGTATTAGGTTTACCAAAAGCCGTATCATAACGAAAATCCATATCAACGGAACGAGTCCGCAGAGAATTTCCGGGGGTTTTCACCTCAAAGCGCATGGAAATTCCCTCATTCGGTTGAATTCTCAAAACCAAAACGTTCGGGTTAGCCTGTTTTGCCGCCGACTGGAACATTAAAAAGGGTACTTCTTTAAATTGAATGGCAATTTCGGTAACTTTTTTCGGCATTCGTTTTCCGGTTCTCAGATAGAACGGAACGCCTTTCCATCGCCAGTTATCAATATAAAATTTTAAGGCGGCATAGGTTGGGGTGATGGACTCCAGGGCCGCTCCGTCCTCCGAACGATACCCCGGAACCTGTTGGCCATTCATCCAACCGGGGGTATATTGTCCCCGTACCGCAGAATATTCTAAAAAATTAGTATCAGCCAGGTGGGTTGCTTGCACCACCTTAACTTTTTCGTTGCGAATACTATCGGCGTCCAGGGAGTTGGGGGGTTCCATCGCCGTCAGGGAAAATAACTGCATCAGGTGGTTTTGCACCATATCCCGCAGCGCCCCGGAGGTTTCGTAATAGCCCGCCCGTCCTTCTAAACCCACGGTTTCGGCCACGGTAATTTGGACGTGATCGACAAATTGACGGTTCCACAGCGGCTCAAAAATCGCATTACCAAACCGAAATACCATCAGGTTTTGGACGGTTTCTTTCCCCAAATAATGGTCAATCCGATAGACCTGTTCTTCCGAACAAACTTGACGCACCACCCGGTTGAGAATTTGGGCCGAACCTAAATCTCGACCAAAGGGTTTTTCGATGACTAAACGCTGTTTTTTCGGGTCTGGGAGCATTCCGGCTCCACCCAATTGTTGAATGGCTTCTGCAAAAAAACGCGGGGCTACGGATAAATAAAAGACTCGGTTTCCCCGGGTGCGGCGCTGTTCATCAACTTCCTCTAAAAAGGCTTTGAGTTTTTGGTAACTTTCGGGTTCATCCATATTCCCCGAACAATAAAAAATCCCCTGGGCGAAGTCGTCCCAAAGGGCTTGGGAATATAAACCGCCGCCAAATTCTTCGACTCCTTCCCGCAGATGTTCACGGAAGAATTCGTGGCTCCATTCCCGACGGGCAACCCCGACAATGCTGATTTCAGGGGGAAGTTTGCGCTCTAATTTCATCTGATAGAGGGCTGGAACCAATTTCCGTTGGGTTAAGTCTCCCGATGCACCAAAAATTACTAAAATCTGGGCTTCGGGAATTCGATCTTGTTGCAGTCCTACCCGCAAGGGATTTTCAATCAGTGTTACCATGTCTGTTCCTATTAGCTTTCGCTCACTTATCTTTTTGGTGGACTCTAGGGATAAAGTAGCACGTTTATCCCATTGGGTTGGCCAAAAATATTTCCCGATTATTAAAATAATTTTTACTATTGATCGTCTTTAATCTGGGAAAATTTTTGTTTAATTTAAGATTAAGCGGTGCAGGATTTCCACCCCAACCCAAATTAAACTGATGCAAAAATGGAAACGACTCAAATCCTATTTTGTTTTTGATCATCTTTGGTGCAGAATTAGACAGGATAGGGTTGAGTTACCCAATGGAACAATTATTGATGATTTCTTTATTCACATTCGACCGGATATTGCTTTGGTTTTACCCATTACCGAACAACAGGAAATTGTCTTTGTCCGTCAATATCGTCATGGAGTGGAACAAATTTTATTAGAATTACCCGCCGGGGCTTTTAATCCCGAACAGGAAACTCCAGAAGCCGCAGCGTTAAGAGAATTAACCGAAGAAACGGGTTATGTTGCGGAGTCGATAGTTAAACTCGCAACCTTATATGATAATCCGGTTAAAGATACTAATTCTGTGCATTTATTTTTAGCCAATCCGGTTAAACTATTAACTCAAACTTCTTTAGATATTACGGAAGATATTCAAGTAGTTTTGATTCCGATAGATGGGGTGTTAGAAAAAATTCAAGCTGGAGAAATTTGTGTGGCGGGTTCGGTGGTGGCTCTATTTTTGGGTTTAAATTATTTGAAGCAATCATGAGAAAAATACGCTTGTTTATTGCATCGAGTTTAGATGGATATATTGCCAGAACTTCGGGCGAAATCGATTGGTTATTCACCGATGCGGATTATGGTTATACGGAATTTTATGATCAAATTGATACGGTTTTGATGGGTCGTAAAACATATCAGCAAGTTCTAACCTTTGGAGAATATCCCTATCCCGAAAAAAAGGGGTTTGTCTTTTCCAAATCTGAGCAAGGGACAAAAACTAATCATGTAGAATTCATTAGCGGAGATTGTAAAAATTTTATTGAATCCCTCCGTCAATCTCCAGGTCAAGATATTTGGATTGTAGGAGGAGGTCAATTAATCCATGAATTTCTCCGACAAGGTTGGATTGATGAATTAATTTTGTCCATTCACCCCCTGATTTTAGGGAGTGGAATTCCGTTAATAATTTCCGATCCAAATTTAGAAATTTCCCTAGAATTAAAACAGGTAAAAACCTATCCTTCTGGATTATTACAGGTATCTTATGATTTAAATGTTGATCACCATTAACTATCAACTATCTATTAACTATAGCAATCCTAAATAGGTTGTAGTATTTTAATACTAATATGAAACAGCCATAAGTATTATTTCTATTCCCTATTCCCTGTTCCCTGTTCCCTGTTCCCTGTTCCCTGTTCCCTGTTCCCTTTTTATTAGGAACATAGATAAATGTGTGTTTTTGTTGTATTCTCTGGGATGTTCTATCGGTTTACATCCTAGATAACCTATGACTAACCCAGTTCCAAATGAGAATTTAAGTTCTTCATCTAATCGTCGTTCTCCAAATCAAGGAGAACTGATTCCGATTACTTCAATGAAACCCTATTTAGTACAGGAAGCCTATTTAATTCCGGGTATTATCACGGTGGTATTTGTTGTGTTAATGTTTACGTCCGTTGGCATCCCTAATTTATATGAATGGCTGGTAGCAGTTTATATATCGGGGGCTGCATTTTATTTTATCTATCGGTTATGTGGAAAACCCAAACCTTGGTGGGTATTATTCGCTTCGGGCTTAACAACTTGCATCATTTTAACAACTCCGATTCTCAGCCTATTTATTTTTGTATTTCGAGGAATTCTTCCCGGTCAAATTCCCGAATCAGAATCAATTGGTTTTATTAATCTATTTATCAAAATGTTTTTTGGTGCTGGATTAATGGAAGAATTACTCAAAGCATTACCTGTATTTGGTTGTCTTTGGTTAGGATATAAATTACGTTCTCCTAAACGACAACAAGTGGGAGTTTGGGAACCTTTGGATGGAATTTTATTAGGAACAGCATCGGGTGTGGGTTTTACTTTATTTGAAACCCTAGCTCAATATGTACCGGGAACGGTAGAAAATGTGACTGAACTTTTGGGGGAAGGATTACTGGGTTTAGGGGTGGGTTATTTAGCGGGGTTACAATTATTAATTCCCCGGATTTTAGGTTCCATTGCCGGACATATTGCCTACAGTGGTTACTTCGGTTATTTTATTGGTTTAAGTGTTATCTATCCCCGCTCTCGCTGGCAAATTTTAGGCGTGGGTTATCTCACCTCTGCTACCTTACACGCGCTGTGGAATTCAACCGCAGACAGTTTAGTTATTTTAGCAACTGTTGGAGCCATATCCTATGCGTTTTTAATGGCAGCTATTTTGAAAGGGAAAGAAATTTCCCAGCAAATACAGGTCAAAGAATCACCTGAAAATTTGATTTAATTTGATTTAATATCGGATGATTAATTAGACCCCATCAAGTTTTGATTTTGATATAGTAGATGGGGTCTGAATGGATAACCCGATATGGTACAGGCGGGTTGTTTTAGATCTTTTTAATCACCTAAATCTTGATGAACCCAGCCCTACAAATATTAACTAATAACTGTTAACTGATAACTGTTAACTGATGACTGATTATGGTCGGTACATCCACAGGGGTAAACCACTGGTAGATAACTCAAATTCTAGCCAACGGTTAGCCGCAATAATGCTATTTGGAGTTAAATTACTCCCGGTTAATCTACTTAGAAAAGGTTTGGGTTTTTCAAAGGTGAAACACTCGGTTTTCTTGGGATCTAGTTTAACTAATTCTGCCGCCCAACAGCGAGCATCTTCTTCCGTTCCTAAACGGTCTACTATTCCCAATTCCACCGCCTGTTGTCCGGTAAAAATCCGACCATCCGCAAAACTCCTCACGGTGTCATGACTCAAGTTCCGAGACTCAGCCACGGTTTGCACAAATTGTTGATAACTGGTATCAATTAATTCTTGTAAAATATGTTGTTCGGGTTCAGTTAATTCTCGATCAAAAGACAAAATATCTTTATAGGGCCCTGACTTAATTACCTTAAAAGAGACACCAATTTTTTCTAATAAGCGCTCTATATTATTACCTCTTAAAATTACTCCAATACTTCCGGTAATTGTACCTGGGTTAGCCACAATATGTTCGGCTCCCATGCCAATATAAACACCCCCGGAGGCAGAAATATTACCAAAACTCGCCACAATTTTGACTTTTTTCTGTAACCGTTTCAGGGCACTATAAATCTCTTGGGAGTCGCCAACGGTTCCCCCGGGGCTATCAATTCTCAATAATAGGGCGGGAAATTTCCGTTCTTCCACGGTTTTTAGGTCTTCTAACACCCGTTTGCGGGTCTCTGACCCAATGGCGCCATTAATTTCTATGCGGGCGATTTGTTTGCGATATCGAGGTTTAAATGGCCAAATCATGGGTAATGACAGAACTGTATAAAATTAATAATATGATATAAACGACTTAATAAAAGTACATAATTTTCATCCCTCCTAACTCAACCTCAATGGAGAAGCGAATGCAGCAACCCCAAACCCCAGCAAAATTGCCCTTTCAACCCCTATTATTAATTGCTCCCTTCTTCTTTTGGGGGACGGCGATGGTGGCGATGAAGGGACTCCTACCCCAAACCACACCGTTTTTTATGGCGGGAGTCCGGTTAGTTCCCGCAGGGGTTTTGGTCATCTTGGCGGGGATATTGTCGGGACGTCCCCAACCCAAAGGCTGGCAGGCTTGGCTGTGGATCTCAATTTTTGGGTTAGTGGATGCGACCCTATTTCAAGGATTTTTAGCCCAGGGGTTAGTCAGGACTGGGGCCGGGTTAGGATCGGTGATGATCGACTCCCAACCCCTAGCCGTGGCAATTTTATCCTTATGGTTATTTCAAGAAACCATTGGATTTTGGGGCTGGTTAGGGTTAGCTATTGGGATTATTGGAATTAGTTTTATTGGTTTACCCGATGATTGGATTTTAGGGTTACTTAATTCGGAATTATTAACCACTTCTATTGATATTTCTCAACTGTTTAATAGTGGGCAATTATTAATGTTATTAGCCGCCCTTTCTATGGCCGTCGGCACAGTATTAGTGCGGTGGGTTTGTCGCTATGCTGATCCGGTGGTGGGAACGGGATGGCACATGATTATTGGGGGTTTACCCCTATTCGGGTTATCGGCTATTTCAGAAACTCAACAATGGCAAAATATTGATCTTTCCGGTTGGGTCGCCATGGGCTATTCTACGGTGTTTGGCAGTGCCATCTCCTACGGATTATTTTTCTATTTTGCATCTAGTGGAAGCCTGACTAGCCTTAGTTCTCTGACGTTTCTCACCCCCGTTTTTGCCCTCTTATTTGGAAATTTCTTTTTACAAGAAGTCCTCAGTCCGTTACAATCATTGGGTGTCTGTTTGACATTAGTGAGTATCTATTTGGTGAATCAACGGGAAACCTTAGCCGAAAAGTTTAAATTAAAAGGTTCTCAGGATTTCACTCCATCCGAACCCACCCAGGCAAATTCCCTTGAGTTATCTGTAGAAATTCATGAGGTAGAGACTAGCCAAAGCGCCTCTCTACACCCCAAGATGTAGTTAACCCCAAAATTTCTCATGACAATCGGTGCAAATTATTTAGGCAACAACTGCTGTGAATTTCGCGTGTGGTCGCCTTTGCGTCAAAGGGTTGCTGTTAAGATTCTATCCCCCGAAGAACGGTTAATTGATTTAGAACCTGATGAACAAGGATATTGGAGTACAACGGTTGATAATATCCCTCCAGGAAGCCGTTATTTTTATCAATTAGATGGCAATGCTACCCATCCTGATCCCGCTTCCTATTCTCAACCTGATGGAGTTCATCAAGCCTCAGAAGTGATTGATCAAAATAGGTTTGTTTGGCAGGATCACGACTGGAAAAGTATTTCCTTAGATGAATTAATTGTTTATGAACTGCACGTTGGAACCTTTACCCCAGAGGGAACATTTACCGAAATTATTCCCCGAATTTCGGAGTTATTAGAGTTAGGAATTAATGCGATTGAATTAATGCCCATTGGTCAGTTTCCGGGCGAGCGCAATTGGGGTTATGATGGCACCTATCTCTATGCTCCTCAAAATTCCTATGGGGGAGTAGAAGGGTTAAAACAGTTAGTAAATGCTTGCCATCAACAGGGCATGGCGGTGATTTTAGATGTGGTTTATAATCACTTTGGCCCAGAAGGAAATTATATCGCACAATTCGGCCCCTATTTTACAGACTTCTATCGAACTCCTTGGGGTTCAGCGATTAATTATGACCAAGCCTATTGTCAGGGCGTGAGGAATTTTATTATTGAAAATGCCCTCTATTGGTTAAGAGAGTTTCATATTGATGCCCTACGATTGGATGCGGCTGATAATATTTTTGATCTTGGTGCTAAACATATTTTACAGGAATTAGCTGAACAAGTAAATCAACTTTCTCAACAGCAAGGAAGGCAGTTTTATTTAATGGCTGAAACGGATTTAAACGATGCTAAATTAATCCGTTCAAAAGCCGTAGGAGGCTATGGTTTGGATGTGCATTGGTGTGATGATTTTCACCATGCTGTTCATACGCTTTTAACGGGTGAAAATATCGGATACTATCAGGATTATGGGCTCTGTGAACAGTTAGCAAAATCTTACCGAGAAAGCTTTATTTATACTTGGGATTATTCCCCTAACCGTAAACGTTTACATGGACAGTCAGCCGTAGATTGTCCTCCCGATCATTTTTTAGTTTTTAGTCAAAATCATGACCAAATTGGTAATCGTTTATTAGGGGAAAGATTAACGGCTTTAGTCTCCTATAATGCCCTGAAATTAGCGGCTGCAACGGTGTTGTTATCGCCCTATATTCCCCTATTATTTATGGGGGAAGAATATGGAGAACCTGCATATTTTCAATATTTTATTAGTCACTCTGATCCAGATTTAATTGCTGCTGTCCGAAAGGGAAGAAAGCAGGAATTTGAAGCGTTTCATCTGGAGGGAGAAGCCCCCGATCCTCAAAGTCGAGAAACCTTTGAGCAATGTAAGTTAAATTGGCAATTAAAACGGGAAGGCAAACATCAAGTATTATGGGAATTATATCAAAAATTGATTAGATTACGGCGGAATATTCCGGCTTTGAAATTACGCGATCGCACCCATCAAGAAGTCAAGTGCATAGAGGAAAATAAATTATTATATTTCCGCCGTTGGTTTGAAGATCATCAGGTTTTCTGTGTGATGAATTTTAGTAAAAATTCAGTTTCCTATAGTCCTGATTTAGTGGGAAAAAATTGGGAAAAATGCTTTGATTCTAACGATCAAAAATGGCTGGGTTCAGGATCAAATTTACCCCAAAATTTAACTAATTCTGAAGCATTAACCTTAGTTCCCGAAAGTTTTGTTTTATATAAAACTTAATGGTTAGTTTGAGCAATTCTAACGAGATATCTGTCTATTAATTCCTCGAATAATAGCTTGTATTGGCACTTGCCATAAACTTTCTAAACCCCAAATATATTGGAGATAACTGATAAAATTTAATAGGTTAAAATCATCCGTATTGACTGTTCTGGAATACTGGAAATATCTGATTTTTAAACGATCTAATCCTGTATTTTTTTCACCTATTATCATCTGATATTCTTGATCTTCAAATTTAGAAATTGACAAATTTTCGAGATCGGATAAAATTGAGGAGGAGATCGGTAAATTGAGAATTTCCCGTAACTGCATTATTCTCATTTTTAAAAGTAAAATAAAGCGGTATTTTTCAGCTAATCTTAGTAGTCGGTTTCTATCAATTTCAGATGGGTATGACTGAATAGTGATCGCCGCATCAGCTAACCGACTAATAGGCGAAATTGAATTAGTTAATCCTCCAAACACACAGGAATAAAATAATTGGTCAGTTGCACATAACAAATAAACAGGAAAATCGCTGACTTGAGTTAATATTGCACTTTGCCAAAACTCGGTTTCCGCATTTTCATTAAAGCCATCAGCGAAAAGATGCCAGCGCAGACTTAAATATTGCTTAGATTCATTTTCAAATCCAATATAATGACTAAAAGGCACAGTAGGATCATACATTTTTCCTAGGGCTGTCCAACCCAATTTTTGTAATAATTTTGTTGCAGTTAAAACATCTTTTGACTTAATCAAAAAATCGAGATGATTGATTGATCTTAGACTATAATTTTGATAGTAATGCAAATTTAAAGCGGGATCTTTAAGCATCATTATTTTAATATCCGACTCTTGAAAAGAACCTAAAATAGAGCGAATTTTTTGAAACCAAACTTGATTTTCAACCCAGCTACGACGGGAAACCCCCTTGAGTCTACCAATATATGGATCGGTGATATTATGAGCCGATAAATTGCGATAGAGTAACGGTAATAACTGATAGGATTCTTGATCTACATCGTCAATATTGACTAATGTTTTCCATTTTTGCCAGGGATTAATTGCTGCTTCACCTTGTAAAAGTGCGACTTGCAAAAGTAATTGTTGCTCTTGACTGGGATTAAAATTCATGGTTTTATGTCTGATTAATTAAGGCACTTGAATACCGGGAATATTAACTCTAATCCTGTAAATTGAAGTCTTAGCCGTGATATAAAGACTTTGCCCATCTTCATCTCCCCAAGCACAATTTGCGGGTCGTTCTGGAGTGACAATTGTTCCTAAATGATTGCCTTGACAATCAAACACCCACACGCCCCCGGCTCCGGTACAATAGATGTTTCCCTGCACATCAATTTTCATCCCATCCGGTGAACCAGGTTCCTCGATATTCATATCGTGAAAAACACGACTATTAGCCAATGTACCATCAATTTCGACATCAAAAACTCGGATATGACGGCATTGGGAATCATCAATATAAAGCTGTTTTTCATCGGGTGAAAATGCTAGACCATTGGGTTTATAAAAATCATCGGCTAGGAGAATTATTTGATTATGATCCGGCGTAATTAAATAAACTCCTTGGATGGGTTGTTCCTGTTGTTCTGGTTTAATTCCATAGGGAGGATCGGTAAAATAAATTGCACCGTTACTTTTAACAATAACATCATTAGGACTATTAAGTTTTTTGCCTTGAAATTGATCGGCTAAAATAGTAATTGTACCGTCTTTTTCGGTGCGGGTAACTCGGCGTGTACCGTGTTCGCAAGCAATTAATCGTCCCTGTTTATCTCTAGTCAAACCGTTGGAATTATTACTAGGTTCTCTGAAGATAGTTAACTTACCATCAGTAGTCAGTTGGAAAATTTTGTTAGCAGGAATATCGCTAAATAGAAGATAGTTTTCTGCTGCGAACCAAACTGGCCCTTCAGTAAATTGAAATCCGGTTGCTACGCGATCGATCTTTACTTTCTGAGGAAAGAGATTTCTAAACGCTTGAGATTTGGCTTCTAATCGACCCGATGCAGATTTTTTGGGAAAAGTCGAACCGAGTCGTTTTATCTGTTTTTTGACCCATTTGGCGATACTTAACATGATATTTTAGGCAAATAAACAGTGTTTTTATTTAGGTGGATGCTGAAATACACGATAATTGTACAATGACAATCCCCCATCAATTTTAATGATGCTTCCAGTAGTAAACTGGGAAAAATAGTCAGAAGCTAGATAAACAGCCGCTCTACCAATATAACAAGGAGCGATCGAACACTTATGTAATAGGGTATATTCATGATCTAAAGGGTTTCCTTTCTCGTCCTCTGCCACCCAACCGGGAGCAATTCCATTTACTCTGATTCCGTAGGGAGAAAATTCTACCGCTAATTCTTTAATAATCATTCCTAATGCTGCTTTTGAAGAACTATAACTAGGCCAGCGAACAAGTATTTCTTGGTGTATAGAAGTCAGAAAAATAATAGCACCCTGAATAGAATTACTTACCATCATTTTGGCGATAAGTTTGGTGAGGTACATCGGCCCAAATATATTGGTTTGAAAAGTTTTTTGCCATTCTCCCAAATTCAAGTTATTGATCCCAATTGTTTCAAATTGAATGCCTACATTATTGACAAGAATATCAATTATGATTTTATTTTCGTCCAAAATGCTATATAAATAATCAATATCTTCAGGCTTTGATATGTCTGAAACAAAGCTTTTCACCTTAACTGGATAGGTATTTAATTCTTTTTCCAAGTTTAAACATTCTTCCTCCACAATATCGGTAAAAAAAATATTTGCGCCTTGTTTAGCCATTTCAATAGCAATACTTCTGCCAATATTTCTTGCTGCTCCGGTAATCAAGACATTTTTTCCGGCTAAAAGCTGATTATCTAAAACTACCAAAGGCTCTACTGTTTTGACAAAAACTTTTGGTTTGAGAGTAGGCATCGGATTAAGGAAGGCTTTAGATGCAGCTTTGAAACGAGTTTTGATGTTGTTTAGTCGAGTTTTGAAGTTCATGTTAATATTAGCCATCTGTTTAAATATCTTGACCTTTAGCGCGGCGGCGGTCTAGTGATACTTTCAAAATCTGAAGATATTCAGTTTGGTATTCGCGTTGTTTAATTCCCTTATTGGTTTCGTGCAGTCGCCGCTTGGCTACTAATTCGGGTAACATCATCGTCTGGAGTCCTAGCTCTGTAACACGCACCTGCCAACTAGCGAATTCGGCTAATTTCCACTGAGTTTCAAATAAGCCAACTTGAAAAAAAGAATCCCGTTTGATTAGCAATGCTGAAGGAATATGTCCCGGTACTAATTTAGGAGAAACCTGTAGTTTGGCTTTCAGATTCTCGGCCAAGTCTGGACTAATAAACTGTTGAACCTGTCCGTATACGACATCAAGATTGGGGTTATTTGTAAATGCTGCCATTTGGTTGGTTAATTTATCTTCTACCCAAAAGTCATCTGCATCGAGAAAGGCAAAAAAATCGCCTTTGGCTAATTCTATGCCTCGATTACGAGCCGCCGCCGTACCGCTATTGGCTTGAAAACAGTATTGCACTGTAGTACCAAAGCGCTTTGCTATTTCTGCACTGCCATCAGTTGAACCATCGTCTACAACAATAATTTCTAGTGGTTGATAGGTTTGAGCTAGTACGCTTTCGATCGCTTCAGCTAGATACTTTTCACAGTTATAAACTGGAATAATGACACTGACTAAAAAATTATTTTCCATTCGCAGATATCCTGTCACTTAATTGTTAAAATTTGTCGGGGAAATTTGGCTTTTTTTAAGATATTTTTGGAGTGTTAGGAGGCGCACCCAAGTATTCATTAATAGTTGGCATTCCTGGCAATAAACTACTGGGAGACGTTCCTTTTTTTCTGCACCTATCAAGATGTTTTTTGAATATCCTAACGAACCCCAACTCAGTTAAAGTTTTCCCCACGGTCATATTTTCCCGGTGCTTTCGATAAAACAGCGTTACCTGCTTTAAGACAACCTTAGATATACTATTTTCCCAGGCTCTGATAAACCAATCAACATCTTCTGCGTAGCGTAGAGATTCATCAAATAAGCCAATTTTATCAAAAACTAATTTACGATACAATCCGCTCCCTAAGTTAATGTAATTATAGGGATGATACTCTTTTTCAAATATCGCTATATTGTCATTTGTCAAGTGATAATTTTTCAGGTTTTGGATTAATCCTTGGACAATTTCTACTGAGGGATTATCTACTAAGTAATTTACTTGCAGTTTCAGTTTATCATCTGACCATAAATCGTCAACATCCAAGAAGGCAATTACATCCCCATTTGCCATACTTATTCCACGGTTTCGCGCTGCTGCTGGCCCGCTATTTTCCTGATAAATATAGCGGATACTGTCTTTTAATTGGGCAGCTATTTCCGCAGTTTTATCTGTCGAACCATCATCAATTACAATGATTTCTAATGGTTGATAATCCTGATTTTTGACATTTTGAATTGCTTCGGATAGATATTTTTCTCCATTGTAAACGGGGATAATAACGCTAACGAATAATGGTTGATTCTCCATTGTTTATGGCTTTGTAATGAGATCGAAAATTACTTGAGAAATTTGTTCTAAATCAGTACCGAGTTCTAGATAATAACCAGGAACTTTTTGCAAAACTTGCATCATAATTTGACAAGATTCTTTACCAGAACCTGGTAGTTGAATCATGGTACTCGGTACGAGTGAAGCTAAAGCAGCAGCAGCAGAGGTAGCTGTTAAGGAGGTATCTGTTTTACCAGTAATGCGGGGAATTAAAACTGCACGGATGGGGAATTTTATCAATATTTTTTCGGGGAAATGTTCATGGATGAAATAAAGTGCTTTTTCGTCGGAAAGGCGATCGCTATTACTAATAGCCTGGGCCAGAAATGGTAATCTATCCAGATCATCGGCATTTTTTTTGCCCGTGTTGTAGATGCTAAATACCGTCGGGGTTGGTTCGGGGGAGATGAGACTGTAATCGTCGCTGGCATAAAAAAGCTGAGAATTCAGGCAAGTTAACGCTGTTGTCGATTTACCAGAACCTCCTTTTCCGACTAGCAGTACGCCACCTGATGGGAGTCCGACAGCACCAGCATGAACTAGCTGGATGCCGCGCTTACTCATCCAGACGTTTAAAATTGTCCGTAGCGGCGAACCTTTTTCCCAATAAGGAATTTGTTCGGTTGTTTCAACCCAATAAATTCCTAGATTGCGATCGCTATCTAACAGACTAAGCGCAAAAGCACCCCATTGGAAACTGGTATGAATGCGATCGCTATTGTAACCGTGAATTTCTCCGCGCTTGGGATGATGTTGATTCCTCTGCCAAGGTGGAGGTGGCATTACGGTATTTGTCGAGGCGCTATCCCACAAACAAACTGTAAGTGCTGGATCTGAAAAGGGTTCTGTTTCTAAGTGTCCTAAAGCGGGGGTCATGTATGGAATTAACGCTTCCCCTGCAAACCGCAACCGAATTTTAAACCCTGCTATGCAGTAAAAACGGTCAATACAACCCTCAGCAGAAACCTCAGCTTTTTCATATAATTCATAAACAGTATTGAAAAAATCTAAAGGGTCTTTCTGAGCAGTTTGAGCAGAATGATCGGGATTTTCAAATGTATTTGTAAGCATCTGATTTTTGGGATTCAGCGATAATTATAAAAAAATTGGGAGGAAAAACCCCTCCCTTTTTTGAAAGAATTAAGCTTCAACTTTAGCACTCGGCCAACCGATTTGCTCGTCAACTTCATGAATGGGATCTAAAGCCAGTAGTTCTTCCATATCTGTGTATTTTTGTAAGCTGGGAAGTTCAAAGTTCAACTTTTCTTCATTAGGAATGGTTTGAGTTTTATCGTTGTTTTGGCTTTCTACCGCATCTTTTGTATTGACAACAATCAGTTCTTCCTGCTGTAATTGTTCGATAAAATTGTTAACAGCATTTTCAATAACGGTGTGCTCACCCTCATAGTGCTGAATGATTTCTGATACAATATCGCCTCTCGAAAGACCTCTAATCAAACCGTCCCAAATATCTGCACCGACTTTAACTAAACTAAAATAATCTCCCTGCTCCAAGTTGACGACGACAACTTCACCATCAATGCTTTCATGAACAACTTTCGGAGTATTGGCATTAAATTTTTCGCCTGGATTTATCATTTCTGATCTGGTTTTTAGGTGGATTAACTCATTGATATTTAACTATCTTAATCATAGTCTTTCCTTAGATAGATGTCAAGTTCATTTAAGGTAAATTTTAGATTCGATTCGCAAAAAAATATTGTTTATTTTGACTGAATTTAAAAAAGCCAAATGCTTACCCTCCTTTAAATAGTTAAAGGAGCAAAATTCCTATTTTAAGAAGTTGGTAGATGATACACAAATAGCTTTTAGGAAATTGAAGCAATGTTCAGTTATTTCTTAACTCTTTTGACGACCTGCTCTATTATTAACCGCAGGGGTCGCAGTAGATAGTAAATAAAAGCGGGAAATTTTGCTAAGGGAAGTACCAACCAATCGGTCGTTGTTGGTGTCATTGCAACCTTCAAAAAGTATCGCACCCGATCTTGAAATTGTTCTCTTACTTTGAGATGAAAGCGGGTCGTTGAACCATCTTTAAACGAACTATCGACTTGAGAACAAAGCTGCTTGTATACTTGATCAGCTAGGGATTCAACCTCTGGATCGGCTTGTATTTTTTGCAGAATATCCTGGGGTAGAATTGTTCCTAAAAGATTATGGGCAAGTATTAGACCTAAAAATAGCATTCGTTGACCGCCTTTCTGAGTCGCTTTCTCAATTAATTTTGACCAATCTAATTGGGGATGAGAGCGAATATATTCAGCTAAATCACAGATGCGAGCCAGTTGTGTCCAACACTCTTTAGTTCCGTGTCCTGTAATTGCTAATACTGCATTTTCTGGTGCTAAATTCGGTATAGTTTTTCCAGCAATAACAACAGAATCTAAGTTTTCCCATAACCCCTGATCATCAATAGGAAAAGAAAAATACTTCGGCATAATTCCCCAGTGAAGTTCTACCAATATTTCTTTCTGGGGGTGAAGAAATGGATAGGCAGCTTCGCGGACAAATTGATAGATTTGATCCGATTGCAAAAACACTTTTTCCTGTTCCGGTGTTAACTCAACACGCTCAATTTTCATCCCATATCCCTCAGATAAAAACAGCGCCTTTGACCGTTCAATATCTTGAGAATGAATGAGAATATCTAAATCGCTGAACTGTCGCAGCAGCAAATTACCATAGGCAGAAGCAGCTAAAACAGGCCCCTTAAAAGGAAGAATTGGGATTCCTTGTATTTCAAACAAATTCAACAATCTGACCAGTTCACCACTCAATAATAGGCTTTTACGGGTATTAAACTGAAACTCTATTTTTAACTTTTTTAAAGTTAGTTTGGGAACCATTTCAGGACAAATCGCGTTCAGATTCGAGTATAAAAGTGGCATCACCTTATGTTGATTTGCCATTTGTATCAACTCAGCCCAATCTATATTTTCTTGTAGTAGATTTTTCAGTCGCTGTCTGCTTTCGGTGTCTACCTGAGTGTTAGCACAAATTAGCAATATTTCTAATTCTGGCGAAATTTGCACCAACGAAGACCAACTAGATGATTTTAGTAACATTTGGCTCCACTTGTCTGGCTATAAATTGATTAATAACTTCAGGTTATTGGTTAACCCAAGTTACGAGTAATAACTATGCGGATATTCCCTGATTAGAATATAACCCAATTAGTGCTGAGATTATCTCTAATATGACAAGCCTGAAAAAATCCCATAATATTTGAGATTTATCAGCCCAAACAACATCTTCAATCTTTAGATAGATAACACCAATCAAAAATCCAGGTTAAAATTAAAGTGTTGTCTAAAGTTTTATCTCAAAATTATTATGCGAATTCCTCTAGCGACCTATCGAATTCAGTTTAATAGCGATTTCCCATTTAATCATGCTCAAGCAATTATTAATTATTTGCATGAATTGGGAATTTCCGACCTGTATGCGTCTCCAATTTTTAAAGCCAGAATTGGAAGTACCCATGGCTATGATATTGTTGATCAAAATCAACTTAACCCCGAATTAGGAACCCCGGAAGATTTTGATCAATTAATGGAAGAAATTAAAAATCAGGGGATGGGATGGTTACAGGATATTGTTCCTAATCACATGGCCTATGATAGCCAAAATAAATATTTAACTGATATTTTTCAATATGGTTATGATTCCGATTATTTAGATTTTTTTGATATTGACTGGAAACATTCCCATGCTGACTTTAAAGGTCGTGTTTTAGCTCCCTTATTAGGGGATTTTTATGGTAATTGTTTAGAGAATAGACAGTTAAGTATTAGCTACGAAGAAGAAGAATTATGTGTAAATTATTATAACCTAAAATTCCCCTTAAAAATTGAATCCTATACTTATTTAGTCAGTCATCGCCTGAAAGAATTAGAAGAAAGATTAGGACGAAGACACCCGAATGTCATTAAACTTTTAGGGGTGCTTTATGTTCTTAAAAATATTCCCAATGAAACCTCCAGTCAAGATCGGCGATCGCAAGCCCTATTTGCTAAAGGATTACTCTGGGGATTGTATCAAGAAAACGCTGATATTAAAAAAATTATTGATGAAAATATTCAATATTTGAATGGGGAAACCGGAGATGCTGAAAGTTTTAACTTTTTAGATAAACTATTATCTGAACAAATTTTTCGATTATCCTATTGGAAAGTGGGCGCGGAAGAATTGAACTATCGACGCTTCTTTACCGTCAATGAATTAATTAGTGTCAAGGTAGAAGATGAAAAAGTATTTAATAAAACCCATGATCTAATTTTTAAATTAGTCAGATCGGGAAAATTTACCGGACTTAGAATTGATCATATTGATGGACTCTATAACCCCCTGCAATACTTACAATCTATTCGAGAAAAGGTCGGAAATATTTATCTAACCGTCGAGAAAATTTTAGAAATTGAGGAAGACTTACTGAGTCCTTGGCCAATTGAAGGAACCTCCGGTTATGAATTTTTAATTTATGTTAATAGTTTATTTTGTCAAACCAAAAATGAAGATCGGTTTAGCCAAATTTATCGAGATGCAACGGGTTTAGCCGTATCCTTTAAACAACTATTAATTAACAAAAAACGCTTAATTGCTAATCGTAACTTAGCCGGAGATGCCGATAATTTAGCCCAATTACTCAAGCAAATCGCAGGTCAATATCGTTACGGACGAGACTTAACCTTACATGGATTACAAACCGCTATTTTAGAAGTATTAGTCCGGTTTCCAGTCTATCGAACCTATATTAATGAAGGACAAGTTAGCGAAGCCGATCGATATTATGTGCAATTTGCGATTCAAGAAGCTAAAGGAAAACACCCTGAACTGATTAACGAACTGAATTTAATTGAAAAGTTTCTCTTACTAGAATATGACCCCTATTTAAGTGATGAAAACAAACGGTTATGGCTGCATTTTGTGATGAAATTCCAACAGTTTTCCGGGCCATTAACTGCAAAAGGAGTGGAAGATACCCTATTTTATGTTTATAACCGTTTTGTTTCTTTAAATGAAGTCGGTGGCGCACCAAATCACTTTGGAATTAGTCCCGATACCCTGCATCAATTTAATAAAAAACGGGCAAAAAGTTGGCCCCATACCCTGAATACCACCTCAACCCATGATACAAAACGCAGTGAAGATTTACGCGCCAGGTTAAACGTTATTTCTGAAATTCCTGATGAATGGGAAGCCCAAGTTAGAACTTGGATGGCGTTAAACCGAGAACAGAAAACCGAAACCGATGGAAGAATTATTCCTGACGGGAATGATGAATATTTCTTGTATCAAAATTTAATTGGTTCTTACCCCTTTGATGAAATTGAATATCCCGAATTTGTAGAACGGGTTAAACAGTTTGCAATTAAAGCCGTCCGAGAAGCAAAATTTCATACGGCTTGGTTACGTCCTGACTCGGTTTATGAGGAAGGTTATCTAGCTTTTATTGATAAAATTTTGAATCCTTATGAGAACAATAAGTTTTTACAACAGTTCAGAACTTTTCAACAAAAAATAGCCTTTTATGGAATCTTTAATTCTCTCTCCCAAACCTTAATTAAAATTACCAGCCCGGGTTTACCAGATTTTTACCAAGGAACAGAACTTTGGGATTTTAGTTTAGTTGACCCGGATAATCGTCGTCCGGTTGATTATCAAAAACGGATAAAATATCTCAAGGAAATTAAAACCCGTTCTCAAAAGAATATTTTATCTTTAATTGAGGAGTTAAAACAGACGCCGGAAGATGGAAGGATTAAGTTATTTTTAACGACTCAAGCGTTAGCCATCCGTCAACAATATCTGGAAGTTTATCAACAGGGTACTTACATTCCTTTAGAGGTAACGGGAGACTATGGAGAACATATTTTAGCCTTTGGTCGTACCTATGGTCAGACGATTATGATTACCATTGTTCCTCGATTTTTAACGAATTTAGTCGAACCCAAACAGTTTCCTTTAGGAAATAATATTTGGAAAGATACGGCAATTAAATTACCGAAAGATTGGACAAATGATTGGAAAGAAATGATTACAAACCAACGGATTAAAGGCAATCATTCCTTGAATATCGGAGATATTTTAACAGTATTTCCCGTGGCTTTATTAGCAACTTCATGTACAGATAATTGAGGGAATAGGGAACAGGGGTAATAATACTGATTTTTTCATATCAGTATTAAGGTGTTACAACCTATTGAGGATTGCTATATAATAGAATAATCAGCAGTTTGCACTGACGAATTTGAGGTAAATCCATGGGATTATTTGATAATATTTTAGGTCAATTTATTGACGTTATCGAATGGCTTGACTCTACAAATGACACAATAATCTACCGTTTTCAGCGCTATAATAACGAAATCAAACAGGGAGCGAAACTAATTGTCCGACCGGGACAACAAGCTATTTTTGTGAATGAAGGGCAAATAGCCGATATTTTTCAACCCGGAACCTACGAACTTTACACGAAAAACCTACCCATTTTAAGTACCCTCAAAGCATGGCCCTATGGGTTTAATTCTCCCTATAAAGCGGAAGTTTATTTTGTCAATACCAAAACCTTCACTAACTTAAAATGGGGAACGTCTAACCCCATTCCCATGAGAGATGCAGACTTTGGGGTTGTGCGGATTCGTGCCTATGGAAACTATAGTATTCGGATTAATGAACCGGGAAATTTATTAAAAACCCTAGTAAGTACAGATGGGTTATTCCAAGTCGATGAAGTTCAAGATCATCTCCGTAATATTATCATAACCGAGTTTGCATCTTGGTTAGGAAAAGCTCAAATTCCCCTGTTAAATTTTGCTTCCCATTATGCAGATTTTGGGGAACAAGTACGCCAAGGAATTCAACCCCAAATGCAAGAAATCGGGGTCGAACTCACCGGATTATATATTGAAAATGTTTCGGTTCCTCCTAGTGTTGAAGAAGCCATTGATAAACGGTCTTCGATGGGAATTTTAGGCAATCTTCAAGACTATGCCCAATATCAAGCCGCCAATGCCATTGAGGAATCGGCTAAAAATCCAGGTTCGGGTAACATGGGTTTAGAATTTGGGGTGGGAATGGCAATGGCACAAAAGTTAAATAATACCTTTAATACCCCGGCTTCGGCCCCTCCTCCCCCCATCATTCAATGGTTTATTGCCCAGAATGGTCAACCCGTCGGGCCATTGACCCCAGACCAACTGCGCCAGCAGGGACTAACACGCGATACCCTAGTTTGGCACTCGGGACTCCCCGGTTGGACAGCCGCGGCCCAAATTCCAGAATTAGTCGCAATCTTGCCGCCTCCGCCCCCGCCAGCGTTGTGACCTAGAACAGTTTATGAAAACCCCGGCATCAATCCAAAATTTTCCCTGTCCGAGTTGTGGTGCGCCGATGGAGTTTAACCCGACGGGGGGAAAACTCAAATGTAGTTATTGTGGGTCGATGGAGGAAATTCCAGAGACGGAAACAGGGGTGCAAGAACGCTCCTATAACGATTCTTTGGATTGGGACTCTACCCCCGTTGCGGGCCTATCGGAAACGGCCTTAGAGGTCAAATGTACCGGGTGTGGGGCTAATATTTTGTTTGAACCCTCCTCGGTAGCCAAGAATTGTCCGTTTTGCAATACCGCTTTAATTACCCAGCCGCAAGAAGCGAATCCCATCGTGATTCCCGAGGGAATTATTCCATTTCAAATCACGGGAAAACAGGCGCGAAATGAAATTCAAAAGTGGATTAAAAGTCGCTGGTTTGCTCCATCTGCTTTGAAATACTTGGCACAACAGGAAAAAATTCATGGGATTTATTTGCCCTTTTGGACTTACGATGCTGACACCACCAGTGATTATCGGGGGGAACGGGGAGACTATTATTATGTCACGGAAACCTACAGGGTTACGGTAACAGATTCGGAGGGAAAACAACAGGAGGAAGAACGAACCAGGGAGGTCAGACATACCCGATGGTGTCCGGCATCTGGGCGGGTCAATCGCTGGTTTGATGATGTTTTAGTGGCGGCTACAAAATCAGTGGATACAGCCTATTTAAACGGCTTAGAACCTTGGGATTTACAACAATCTTTGAAACCCTATAATTCTTCTTATTTAGCAGGATTTGAAGCCCAACGTCCCCAAATAGGTTTAAAGGAGGGATTTGAACAAGCCAAGCAGATTATGGCGGGTCAAATTCATCGAGATGTGTGCTGTAATATTGGTGGCGATGAACAAAAAGTTGATCATATTTCAACTCGATATGAAGATATTGCTTTTAAACCCATTTTGCTTCCGGTTTGGCTTTGTTCCTATCATTATCGAAATCAAAAATATCAAGTTTTAGTGAATGCTCGCACGGGAGAAGTACAAGGAGCACGTCCCTATAGTCAGTTAAAAATTGCTGCCTCTATGATTGCAGGAATGGTAACGGCTACAGCAATTATTTTAGCATTTACGGTGGATTGGAGTCAGGTCAAAATTCCCAGTTTTCCCCAACATCAACCCACTCAAAACACTCAATAATGGGTAATAGATAGCTGTTCTCCTTTTGACAGGATATAATATTAGCGAGTAAATTTCCACCAACTGTAAAATAGGAGTATTCACCGATGCAACTGGAAGAATATTTTGACTTTCAGCGACCTGATGATATTCGGGTTAAAGGGACACGAATCGGCATTGAAACTATCCTATATGATTTCATTCATCGCGCTCGCACTCCCGAACAAATTGCTCAAACTTATCCATCTCTTAACTTGGAACAAGTTTATGCTACTATCCTTTATTATCTGCACAATAAAGAGGCCGTTAGTAACTACATTGCTGATTGGTTGGAGTGGAGTCATCAGCAACTAAAAGCACAAGAACTTAATCCATCCCCTTCTGCTATTCGCTTGAGAAAACTAAGAGCCGAAAGAGAGGCTATTCAGAAAGCATAATGCCTTTAAAATATCTACTGGATGAAAATGTAGATCCGATCTACAAAGTGGGATTAAGTAAAATTGAGTCTGATCTAATCGTTTGGGCTGTGGGTGAACCTCACTGTCCCCCTAGAGGTACTTTAGATCCAGAAATTTTACTTTGGTGCGAGGAAAATAATTTTATCCTGGTTACAAATAACCGTAAATCTATGCCTGCCCACTTGGTTGAACACATCAACAAAAGTCGTCACATACCAGGAATTTTTCTTCTCAATGTTAAGTTAACTGTGGGGCAAAATGTTGATGAATTGATTTTTTTAGCACAGGTATCTTTTGAAGGTGAATATCAAGACCAAATTATTCATTTGCCTCATAGTTATGTTTTAGGCTCGCAATAACCATATATTGGAATCAAAAAAAATGATACCCTGTTTTATTTTTGCCTTAAATTCAACAGAATTAGCCATTTTGCATCTCCAGATTATTTTTTTATTGTAACATAGATTTAGAAGCTAGAGGATTATAATCGTATTCTGATTCCATTGGTTTATCTCCTATATTCTTGACTTTCATTTTTAGTTGCTATCGCCCCAAAAGTCAGAAACCGGGTTTCTATCAATATCTAGTTTTTACCAACAGTCCCTCATCAGAAACCCGGTTTCTTTGGCTTTGCCTATTCCCTCCTATAACTTAGTGAAGACTAGAGACTAATCGCTTGAGAGAAATATCTAATAATTCCGGGCGATAATCTAAATGATAGCCCAATTCCTGAATGATTCTTTCTAACAAATAACAATCTAACAAGACATTCAGTTCTTGTTTTCCTTGGGGTAAAAAACGATCTTGGGATGCGGTTTCTAAATAACTATTCAAGAAAGCCGCACTGACCCAGTTTGACCATAATTTGCTCCACTGTTCCATCTGGGCTAAATTTTCCGGGCGAATCATGCCATTTTTCACTTCTTCTCGCAGGGCGAAACGGGTAGCAAAATCAAAGGACTGTAACATTCCCGCAACATCTCGCAGGGGGGAACGTTTCATCCGTCTTTCACTAAGTGACCGATAGGATTCTCCCTCAAAATCAATGATCAGAAACTCTTTTCCGGTATACAAGACATCGTATAAAGAATAGTTGCCATGACATCGGGTTCTTAGGGCGGTAATCTTTAAATTTAATAGGCTTTGAAACCGACCTAAAATATAGTTTTGATTGCTCAAAATATGTTGGGCTAGGGGTTGAAGTTCCAAGGGTAAGGTGTCCAGTTGTTTCCTGAATTTCAACAAGACTTGCCCGGTTAAATTGCGAGAATATTGATAAATTGAGCGTTGATAAAAGGTGGAAAATGGTTCGGGGGCAAAACTAGAATTATGGGGATCACTCGCTAGAACAATATGAAACTCGGCGGTGCGTTTTCCTAAGAGTTCGGCACTGGTTAAATAGGAACCAATTAGAAGTAAAACTTCTTCAGGAATGGGGTGTTGATAGAGGTCAAAAAAAGAACCGGATGTAGATAAAATCTCTAAATCTTGACTGGGTTGTAGGATGACTCGATCAAAGTAATCCCGTAAACTATCTAAGGTATAATTCCAACCATTAATAGCATTAGGAATATACCCTTGAAGAACTCCTAAACTGAGGGATTCTCCTCGGTGACGACGATATTCTAATCCCCCTAATAATGGCGTTGTATATCCTAAGTGTTGTTTTTGTTCCAAAAATTTACGCACTTCTAACTCGGGATGGATACCTTCTTCTACTCGACGGAATAGTTTAAAGAGAAAGCGATCGCCATAAATTACAAAGGAATTATCATACTCCTCTTTTAATAAATGAGGATCTAATTTTTGCTCTAAATTCTGTTGTTTTAAGGCTGCTGTTGTGGTGGCAATTAAATTACCAGACCGACCCGCATAACGGTCAGAATTGATAATCATTTTTAAGGGTAAACTTAAAAAGTCAAGATTTTGTCCGACTTCCCATAAAATTCCGGTTTCTGTATTCTGTTGTACCGTTGCTAAGATAAATTGGGGGGTTTCTATTTTCAGAGTTTCTGCTAATTTATCCGTCGCATAAGCTAAAGGAACAAGATAGATTTCTGGGAATCCTTCTGTATATTCCACTTGCAATAAAACAATAATGGCTTGACTGTCTTGATAGGGAATGGGAATGGCTTCTGTAATCTTTACAGATTGGAGAATGCGAGATTTAGAAAGAAACCAGCGACAGCGATAGATATAGGCGGGTAAAATAGACTCTAGGCGGGTTTTTAAGTTGGGTTGGGTGAGGATTTCTTGCCAATTATTTTGAACAATAAAAGTGGGTAATTGGGCTTGAGGTCGGGGCAATAAAGCTACTTTTGGATCAAACTGGAGCATAAACCAGTAAAATCCATGGGGAGATAAACTAATAAAATAGGAAGAATCGCTAATTTTAGGAAACTCTGTCCGGCCAAAAATCTCCACGGGAACCATGCCTTTAAAGGCGGATAAATCTAAATTCACCGATTGTACAAATCGAGATAAATTAGCAACAATTAAAAGATGTTCTCCCTGATAAGTGCGAGCAAAAACCAGAACTTTGCGGTTTTCTGAATGTAAGATTTCAAAGGTTCCTCGTCCAAAGGCTTGAAACCGTTTTCGCATGGCAATAATCCGTTTCATCCAAGATAAAAAGGAATTAGGATTACTACTTTGGGATTCAACGTTAACGGCTTTATAATCGTATTCAGAATCAAAAATTAAGGGTAAATAGAGTTTTTGCGGATTCGCCCGACTAAATCCAGCATTGCGATCGGGACTCCATTGCATGGGGGTTCTAACGCCGTTGCGATCGCCAATATAAATATTATCTCCCATGCCAATTTCATCCCCATAATAAAGTACGGGAGTTCCGGGTAAGGAGAGTAATAAACTATTCATTAATTCAATTTGACGGCGATCATTTCCGAGTAAGGGTGCAAGACGACGCCGAATACCTAAATTAATTCTAGCTTGGGGATCTTGAGCATAAACTTTATACATATAATCCCGATCTTCATCCGTTACCATTTCTAAGGTTAATTCATCATGATTCCTTAAAAATAATGCCCATTGACAGTTATCGGGAATTGCGGGGGTTTGATTTAAAATATCAATAATTGGGAAACTATCTTCCATCCGTAATGCCATAAATAATCGAGGCATTAAGGGGAAATGAAAATTCAGGTGACACTCATTCCCATCACCATAATAAGCCGCCGCATCCTCCGGCCATTGGTTGGCTTCAGCAAGGAAAACTCGGTTAGCATAGTTAGTATCTAAATAACTGCGTAATTGCTTTAATAGTTGATGGGTTTCGGGTAGGTTTTCACAGTTGGTGCCCTCCCGTTCAAAAATATAGGGAATGGCATCGAGTCGCATTCCATCTACCCCCATTTCCATCCAGAAATCTAAGACTTCTAAAATGGCGGTGATCACTTCTGGGTTTTCATAATTCAAATCCGGTTGATGGGAATAAAACCGATGCCAATAATAGGCTTTTGCCACACTATCCCAAGTCCAATTTGAGGTTTCAAAATCTTGGAAAATAATTCTGACTTCTGGATATTTTTCCGGGGTATCACTCCAGACATAAAAATCCCGTTCTTTACTTCCTTTGGGCGCTAATCTTGCCCGTTGAAACCAGGGATGTTGATCAGAGGTATGATTAATTACTAATTCGACAATCACGCGAATTCCGTGATCGTGGGCGGCATTTAAAAAGGTTTTAAAATCCTCTAAATTCCCATAAATTCCATTAACATTAATATAGTCGGCAATATCATAACCATCATCTCGCAAGGGGGACGGAAAAAACGGAAGAATCCAAAGGGCCGTTACTCCTAAATCCTGTAAATAATCTAATTTTTCGGTTAATCCAATAAAGTCTCCAATGCCATCCCCATTACTATCAGCAAAGGCGCGAACTGGAACTTCATAAATAATGGCATCTTTAAACCACAGGGGATCGTTAGGGAGTTTATTGTGTTGCATTTGCTTGAATTACCTAAGATTTTCGGTGTTTTGTTTGAATGGGGTCAATACACACCTTCGCATCATAAAACAAATAATCAGGAAAATCATCATTCTTTAGACATAACTTAATAATCAGTTATCAGTTAAGGAGTTATCAGTTAAGGAGTTATCAGTTAAGGAGTTATCAGTTAAGGAGTTATCAGTAAACAGTCAAGAAGTGAATACTAGACAGTCTCTTAACCGCTAACTCTTACACTGATAACTGATCATTCTTACACTGATAACTGATGACTGATCACTCTTACACTGATAACTGATAACTGATCACTGATGACTGAAAAAACTTGTCTCTAAAGACAGAGGACAAATATCTGTAATCTCGTTAACGTAGTGATTATGGAAGTTAAGACTCTTAAGTAAATATCTGTAAACCTCAGATCGTTTTGAGGATATAAGGTCACTTAAAAAAATCATAGTGTTGATCAGTACGACGAAATTTTTCATTTTACTTTAGCACTAAAACCTAACAATTTGAGTCGATCTTATTGAAGCCAAAAACACAAATAAGCTATTTTCAAGGAAGAATATTATGGTCATTAATCAGTCTAATTCTGTAGAGGCTAAAAATCGGCGTGCCGTAGGTGTGTTTCCTAACCGGAACACGGCTGAGGAAGCCCTCCATACCCTAAGAGACTCTGGTTTTCCGATGAATCAGGTTTCCGTGATGACAAAAGATGCGATTCATGATGACAACATTGCTGGAGCCGATGTTAGTGATTCTGTTTCCAAGGATCACGTTGCCAACCGAGTCGATAATAAAGCCGAAGAAGGGGCAGCTTTAGGAGTGACCACTGGGGGGGTTTTAGGTGGATTGACCGGGTTATTAGTCGGTTTAGGCAGTATCGCCATCCCAGGAGTTGGCCCGATTATGTTAGCAGGAGCCGCTGCTACAGCGATCGCAACTACCTTAGCGGGGACAGCGATTGGGGTTGCCACCGGAGGGTTGTTAGGCGGATTGATTGGCCTGGGAATTCCCGAAGCAGATGCCAAAATCTATAACGACTGCATCGGTCGCGGTGAATATTTGGTTATTGTTGATGGCAACGAGGCGGATATTGCCCGCGCCCATCAAATTCTACAAAGCCATAATATTCGGGAATACAGGGTTTATGATGCCCCCGGTATGGCTTCGATGACCCCGGAACACCTGAACCGAGATATTACTTTCTCTGATCCAGACCATTCCCTGAATGCCAACGGAAATAAACAGGCGATGGGTGTGTTCTCCAATGTACAGGATACCGAACAGGCGATTACGGATTTAAGAAATACAGGTTTCCCCTTGAGTCGGATTCGTTTAGTCTCTCATCAACCGCAACGACATAGTGTGACAGATGTTGAAATGCGCGATCGCTTTGATGGTATTGGATATAGCATCCCGGTGGAACATACCAAAATTTATAGTGATCGCCTAGATCGGGGTGACTCCGTTGTGATTGTCAGTGGTACAAAAGATGAAGTTCAACGGGCGGCGCCAATTTTCCGCAATCACAAAATTGAAGAATGGCACATCTATGAGCCCATAGAAACTACCCCCACAAAACCATTAACGTCCCTTGGTCGCGATCGCACTAATTTCCCTGTTTAAAAGCCATTAATGCCGGAATTGGGAACAGCAGAACGGGGTGAACTCTTATTGTTCCGGTGTTCCCTACTTTATATTTTTGTTTAGGAGTTTCCATCATGAAAAAATTAACCGCTTTGCTCATGGGTAGTTTCTTACTACTGGGCACCGTCGCCTGCGAAAATGCCGCTAGAACCAGCACAAGCGCGCCGGGTGGGTCGAACCAAACCGCAGAAACCCCAACGGTAGAAAATGCCCAAGCTAATCAGAAAGATGCCCAAAGTGAGGTGCGAAAACGTCAGCTTAATGAAGATATTCGAGCACGGGAACAACGGAATAATGTGACCGGTGGCGATGCTATGCGAGCCGATGGTGATTTAGAAAGTGAAGTTCGCTCTAAATTAGAAGCGAATTTACCTGCGAGTCAACTGACCGTTATGGCAAAAGATGGGGTGGTAACGGTATCTGGCACCGTACCCAATCAACCCCAATATGACCGCATTGATCCCTTAGCCAAAGAGATTAAAGGAGTCGGGCAGGTGGTGGTGAATGTAGCGATCGCCCCGGCCCAACCCGAGAAAGAAAGCCAATCTAAAACCGAAGATAAACAGGTTAAACCAGTGACTAATAATAATTAGGGGCTAACTTAATTAGAAACCGGGTTTCTCAATATATCTTAAATTAGATTAGAAACCCGGTTTCTCAATATATCTTGATTGGTGGCAATTAACTTAATTAGAAACCCGGTTTCTCAGGGATTTAATCATAGGGGAAAGTGCGATCTCTGCCATAACCACACCCCATAATTCAACCCAAAATTAACGAATACCCGCTAACTCTTTTCCACCTTTTCCACCACCCAACGGTGCACTTAGCGCTTCTTCTAAAGGCGCACGTCCTAACTTTTCTTCTAAAATATCCATCACCGTCCGCCCGAAATCATTGGGGTTACGGTTCCAGGCTTCTAAACAGATTTCGCCAAAAAATGATCCCAAAGGTTCGGGATTCCAGAGTAACTTTCTCGCCGTCCAAGGCATTAAACTCATGGGATCATACCCGGGTTTTAACATTTCTTTCTCAAAGGCATATTCTTCTAAATGGGTATGGGGTTGTAACCCGATAAAGAAAATCGCCGGTTCCACTTTGTCCGCCCCAAAAATCGCCTCTAGTTCTCGATGGTAAGCAATGGTTTGACGAATGGTTTCAAAGGTTTCATCAATCACATTAAACGAATAATTCACGGAAACCAAATCATTAAATCCGGCGGATTTTAAATCCCGACAATTTTCTAAAACTACCCGCAAATTATACCCCATTCGCATTTTTCTAACTAATTCCTGGGAACCACTGGTAATCCCAATTTCAAAATAATTCATCCCCGTTTTAGCCATTAAATCACACAATTCTGGAGTTAAATTATCCGCCCGAATATAGGCCGCCCAGTGAATATCCGTCATCCCGGAATCAAGGATTTTTTGCAATAATTCCACCGCATCATTAATAAACTTACGGGCGGGAATAAATTGAGCATCGGTAAACCAAAAGTTTCTAATTCCCCGTTGATACAGTTGCTGCATTTCTGCCACCACTTCATCGGCGGGATTAATTCTAACTTGTTTTCCTTCAATAACCGTATAGATGCAATAACAACAATTATGGGGACAACCTCGTTTTGTTTGGACTCCAATATAAAAGTCTTGATCCTGAAAATAATATTGAAATTCTGGCCAAATGGTTTCAATATAATTGTAATCACAGGCGGTTTTTTCAAAATTCATGGGTTGTTCATGAATTAAGCGATCGCGAGGTTTAGTTTCTCCCACAATATAACAGCGTTCATCGGCTAAATCTTCCCCTCTTAATAGCCTTTCTAATAAACTTTCTCCTTCCCCAACCGAAACAATACTTCCCTGGGGTAAACTCTTTCCTAACTGTTCATAAAAAACACTCACCGCCCCGCCCCCAACCACGACCCGCGCTTGGGAATTGTAACGTTGAGAACGGGATAATCCCCGTTTAATTAATCCTAAATTCTGCCAAAGTTCCGTATAGTAGGATGTTGCTAAACGTAATCCTCCTAAAGCCCCTCGTAACTTAATTAAAGGGTTTTTAGCATAATAAAATTCAAAAGCATTTTGTAGCGGATTTCCACCCCGTCCCCCCACGGGAGCATAAATTTGAATATCTCGCCAAGAAAATACTAATAATGTCGGTTGAAACTCATCAACACAAGCATCCAAGGCGGCGGCGTAGTCCAAGGGAGGAACAGCACCTAAATCAAAAATGCGCTGTTGGACGGTGGGAAATAGCTTGTGAACGTGGTCAGACAGGTAAACCACCCCAATCGGGAAAATAGGGTTACAGGGAAGGCGGACGTAAAGGATTTTATCTTCCATGATGCTGTTGTGAGTCAGGCGGGGTTTAGGTAAAAATCGGTGAAGTTATATCGACTTTGTTTAATATTCCTTAATACTATAACGAATTTTCCGCACTTTAGGGTCGCTGATCTGAGAAATTAGTTAAGTTTCAATAAGTCGATGGGACAACGGCCGACCCATCTCGACAATACCAATCGCAACTTTTGGGATCTCTAATTTTTGATAAACTGGATGAGTACAATAACGGATTGGTAGTCGGGGTTACAACCAATGGGGATCGGTAAGTGTTAACCTGACAAGTAGTTAATGAAATCTTTAGCTCAAAGCCCCCTAGATTCAGATATGGCTCAAATTCTTGATCCCCTACCGTCAAATAGTTCTGGTCGAATTTTGTGCTGCTATGTCAATGCTACCAGCCATATTCAGATCGCCCGCATTACTAATGTTCCCAATTGGTACTTTGAGCGTGTAGTCTTCCCCGGGCAACGCTTAGTATTTGAAGCAATTCCACAAGCAACTTTGGAAATCCATACCGGAAGTATGGCGAGTGCGATTATTGCTGATAATATTCCTTGTGATCGGCTCCAGATCGATCAACAGTCTATCAGCTACGAGGATAAACCGTTAACTCTGAATTCTCAATCCAGAAATTTTGCCGGTAAGCGTAATGTTAAACCGGAACCTTTAACAACTCCAGCTTTAACTTCTGTTGATTAATTTACCAAAAAACCATAATAAAAGCATCTCAAAACTCACCGGAGAGATTCCACTACGACTTAAAATATCGTGGTGGGGTTTCTGGAGGTTAATTTTAAAAGCTGTTTAAAAATGAATGTTGAAACAGTAGAATCCGTAGCGTTATCCAGTCCCGTTATATTTCGTCTGTCTCCAATTATTAGAATCACGCTGTTAAGTTTATATACGGTGTTGATGATCCCCCTACCTTTTTTGTCAAAAGCTGTCAATTCTCCCGTTTCTCCGATGGTACTTTGGCTGGGAATTGGGATCGGAGCGATCGCTTTATTATCACTTTTAACAGAAAGGGTAATAGTAGATAACAATGGGATTAAGGTGAGTTATGTTTCTTGGTTTACCCTGGTATTCCGTCGGGGTTGGTCGTTACCTTGGAATCAGATCAAAGCCTTGAAACCCAGAACCACCGGACAAGGAGGACTGGTTTATTATTTCGTCAGTCACACGGGAGAAGGCTATTTACTGCCTATGCGAATGGCTGGGTTTGCCAAGTTTGTAGGAATTGTCCAAGAAAAAACCGGAATTGATACAACCGATGTGCGTCCGTTGGCTCAACCCTGGATGTATTTTATTTTATTGGGCTGTAGTTTATTATTAGGCCTAGTAGATATTTGGACAATTTCCACCGCCCTCACCCTTAAATAACTCTGAAATAATCCTCAGAGAATCGGGAATAATCAAAGTAAAGGATTAGATTTTGATTATTCCCTGATCTCCATCAGATCAAGCACTACTCTCTGTTTTCACCCCTCGAATGGGTGGATATTTACCATTAAGTCTAACCGTGCGAACCGTTTCCGCTTTCAGAATTTCTAAATTGAGACGATAGCCAATATTCCGAACTGTTTGGATTAAATTCGGTTGGCGGGGGTCAGTTTCTAACTTTTTCCGTAACGAAAGAACATGGGTGTCAATCGTGCGAGGATTATCAATAGCATCTGGCCAAGCTCGTCGCAATAGTTCTGAACGGGTTAAAGGTTCTCCACAGGCTTGAGCGAGAACATAGAGCAGACTATATTCCTGGGGAGTGAGTTCAATCAATTGACTCTGTAAGCGCACACGACGCTGTACTAAGTCAATTTTGAGAGATCCATAATCTAAGGTTGTTGGCGGAACAATGGTGCGACTGCGACGCATCAAGGATTCTGTCCTTGCCAAAAACTCTTGCATTCCAAAAGGTTTAGCTAAATAGTCGTCCGCTCCCGCTCTCAAGCCTCGGACAATATCCGATTCCGTAGTGCGAGCCGACAACATCAAAATCAAAGATTGTCGTTGCTGCTGAAGCCATTGGCAAAACTCTAAACTATTTCCCTCTGGTAATTCAGCATCCAGAATCACTAAATTGGGTTGATGAGCATAGAAGATATCTCTTGCACTGTGCAAATCAGCAGCCTGATGAACCAAATAACCGACGTGCTGTAAATGCCAACCCAAGAGCGACCGTAAATGCGGGTTTCCCTCAATAATTGATATACAAGCAGATCCCACGAATGCGAGCTTCCTTCTTCAATGTTGAGTTCAAGCGTAACAGGGTAATCTCTCTGATTTTGTAGCTACTGTTACTTACTAATCACCTGATTCTATTAAAAGTATAAAAGCCAACGGAGGTAATTTCGATCTGAAAGTTAAGATGGAAAGAGTTAACATAAAGATAGACAAGTATTACTCCCGTAATCCGGCCTGACCTCCTAAGTCCATCGATTAATCACCCCTTAACCCCCATTCAAACCATGCTTCAGGACACCTTAACGATTCGCCATTATCAGAAACTCACCGACGCCCTCGTCGAGATGTGGAACCGAGGTTATCGTTATGATGATCTCAGGTTATATTTAGACGGTTACCTAGCCGCCCTCAGACACACGAATAACTTAGAACCCTATTTAATCAGTCGTTTGGAGGAAGAAGCGACTCGCTACATTTACGACCCCTCAAATTTTGAAATGCCAATGCCTCAACGTCAGGTCGATTATTATTAACTGAGAAATTCATCTAAAGGATTGGGAATAGGGGAAAACGGGATAGAGGGTTAGGGAGGAATCGACTTCAACCCCAACCCCATACCCAAAACCCCACAGCCCTTTTATGAGGCAAAAGCCACTTCTACAAGTTGCTGTAAGTCACCTTTTTGATACATTTCAATCAGCACATCCGAACCGCCAATAAACTCGCCGTTGATATAGACCTGGGGAATTGTTGGCCAGTTGGAATACTCTTTAATCCCTTGGCGAATTTCATAATCTTCTAAAACATCTAGGGTTTCAAAAGGAACCCCCAAACTATTTAAAATCTGCACAACATTATTAGAAAAACCGCACATTGGCATGAGCTTTGTTCCTTTCATAAAAACAAAGATCTTGTTTTTCGTGATCAGATCTTTAATTTTTTCCTGTGCGTCTGTCGTCATGGTTTATTAATAAAATGAGGTAGGTTTGGATAGGTTAATTGATCGGCAAAACGATCATAGAATCCCAGATTTGAGTTTAACCTATTTCTGAGAATTTAGGCGTTAAGCACCGGGGCTGGCTTGTTCCCACTCTTGGGGGGTGTAGGTCTTCAGGGCTAAAGCGTGAATGGCTTCCGTTGCCATTGCTTCCTTAACAGCTTTGTAAACCATTTGGTGTTGTTTTACTAAAGTTTTACCCTCAAATTCAGCCGATACCACAATCGCTTGTAAATGGTCGCCACCACCTAAATCTTGAACTTGAACCACCGCATTCGGTAATTCTGACTTAATCATTGCTTCAACTTGATTCAGTGTAATCATTGCCATTCCCAAACCTTAGTAGATGTAAATATTTTAGAGGAAACAGGAGTCAGGAGTCAGAAGTTAATAATTTCCACCACTCCCCCTGCTCCCCCCGCTCTCTTATTGCGCCGCAGTCGGTGGAGTCGTTTCACTACCCGCCCGGGGGAAGGGGTCAGTCACAAATCCTAATTCTAGTAATTGTTGATAAGCTTTTTTCCCTAAGTCCCGGGTGGGGGCTTGGGAGCGGATAATTTGAATCAACAGAGGGACAGCCAATTCCGGTTGATTTTTGGCTCGGTGGAGTAGGGCTAACTGATAGGTGGCGGTATCGCGCATTTGTGCTGTGTCCCGGGCTGAATTCCGAAAACCATCGGCAATTCGGTTATCGACGCCAGAAAAACTACCCGCTAACTGTTGATAAAAATTGGATAACTGGTTAAAAACTTGACGGGCTTCCTGGAATTTTTTTTCTGCCTCGGCATAATTTTCACGGGCAACGGCGCTATCAGCTTCTTGCATCAGCCGTTTTCCGCCCTCAATACTCAAAAAACTGCTATCTAAGGACAAAGGACGAATATCATTAGGATTGAGAGGCGCCAAATCACCCGATGGCTGGGTATCTGGTGTTGCTGTTTCATCCCCCATCTGTACATTCCCCTGGGCGACAGTTGGAGAAGATTCTTGAGCATTAATCCGAAACGGCAACAAGACACCCCAAGCCACCATCAAGGGGATAGATAGATAAGCTGTAAGTCGAAGGAAGCTAACAGTTCCAGAGGATACCATGACTCAATTTCGCGAACGCGATAAAAAAAAACATTAAACTTCACGGATCTTATCATTGATCTTGACCAATCCCATAGTGTACGAATAACCTGATCCACCGCGAGACCGATACGGGTTATATTTTTTGTCAGGGGTGGGGATCATGAATCGATGGATTTTCTCCCACACCGTTGAGAATAAATAGATCTGAACATTCTGAATCAAGATTTAAACTTTTAAGGAGAAAGGATAGATTAAATATGACATCATCAATTGACTCATCAAACGTTCCCCAACAAAACTATCAGGGCATTGGCGTTCCTGACAGCAGTATCGGCTTTGTTTTGCAACGGGGGGGCGAAGAATTAATCGTCAATAAAGTCCCTGACCGCTTTACCGTCAAACTATCCTCTCCTAACACCCAAATCAAAGACTTACCCCAACCGCCGATTCCGATGCAACACGCCAGCAGTGTTCCTCCTTCTTTGGAGGAGGTACAAGTTGCATCTAATCAACTCGATGAAGCGATGAAATTAGCGCGGAATTCTGACAATATTGCCTTTGCTAGTCATGTTTACCAACTCGATAACGATCCTAGCTCCGTTGTCTATTTAACTAATCAGCTTACCATTCAGTTTAAAGAAGAAATTGAACCCTCAATCCGCGAGTCCATTGCTTCAGAATTTGGATTAAAAGAGTTAAAACCCATCGATAGTTTATCGAATGCGTTTGTTTATGAAATGACGGCTAACTCCTCTGAGAATCCTCTGAAAATCACTAATCGTTTAACCCGTAATCCTCAAGTTTTACTGGCTGAACCCAATATTGTGATTAGAAGTCAGCCCTATTATGTTCCTCGGGATTCTTTATATAGTAAACAATGGTATCTCAACCATAATGGGGGCAACCAACTCGCCCCCGGTTCCCATATTTCTAGTGAAAAAGCCTGGGATATTACCCGGGGCGTTCGTTCTGTGGTGGTGGCTATTAGTGATGATTCTGTAGACATCAATCACCCGGATTTCCAAGGCGTCGGCAAAATTGTTGCCCCTTTAGACTTAAAAGGTCGAGATAGTATTCCCCTTCCAGACGCGCCTACCGATAATCATGGAACGGCCTGTGCGGGGGTGGCAGTAGCTGAAGAAAACGGCGCTGGAATTGTCGGAGTGGCTCCCGGTTGTGCCCTAATGCCGATTCGGACAACGGGATTTTTAGACGATGAATCGGTGGAACAGATTTTTAATTGGGCGATTAATAAGGGAGCATCGGTAATTTCCTGTAGTTGGGGGGCTAGTGCGATTTATTTTCCCCTCTCAGCCCGACAAAAAGCAGCGATTAGTAAAGCCGTAACCCAAGGCCGTAAGGGTAAAGGCTGTGTAGTGGTTTTTGCCGCTGGAAACGCGAACCGTCCGGTGAATGGAATGCTCGATGAATCCGGTTGGCCAAATGATATTATTAGCGGTCGGGTGAAATGGTTGGCAGGATTTGCGGTTCACCCCGATGTGATTACGGTTTCTGCTTCTAATAGTTTAGGCAAGAAATCTGCTTATAGTAACTGGGGAGTTGGGGTTTCGGTCTGCGCTCCCAGTAATAATGCTCCTCCGGGGATGTGGTTACAGGAAACGGGCTATATTGGTACGCCGCCAGTCCTCAAGGGAACCTTACCCGGTTTGGGGGTGTTTACCACTGACCGTATGGGGGCTGCGGGTTATGATCAATCGGAGTTTACCGCCTATTTTGGAGGAACTTCTAGTGCGACTCCAGTGGTGGCTGGGGTGGCGGCTTTAGTATTATCGGTGAATCCGACCTTAACGGCTCAAGAAGTTCGTCGAATTCTTGAACAAAGTGCGGATAAAATAGTGGATTCCGATCCCGATCCTCAGTTGGGAATTCGGATGGGAAATTATGATAAAAATGGCTATTCTCAATGGTTTGGCTATGGCAAAGTAAATGCGTTTAAAGCGGTGCAAATGGCACAGAATAGACGCATGGTTCAGCAACAAATTTCTCGCAATATTTCCAAGGAAAATACTCAAAGTGTGGCGATTCCTGATAATAACCCGAATGGGGTTAGTAGTTTAATTGCGATTACAGAAACCAGTCCGATTCAGGATATTCAGGTGACGGTTGAGATTGAACATAGTTTTTTAGGAGATATCGAGGTTTGGTTAGTTGCACCCGATGGAGATCAGGTATTACTCCAAAATCGAACGTTAGGGGTTAAAACTCAGTTGAAAACGACCTATAACTTACAAAACACCCTCTATTTGAGACAATTTATTAATGTCTCCGCCCAAGGAAATTGGCAGTTAAAAGTTATCGATGCTATTCCTGAGAATACGGGAACTCTCAAATACTGGAAACTGGATTTAGGGTTATAATTCAAAGACTATGCCGCCAGAAACCGGGTTTGTGAGAAATAGAGCTTTTAGCCATTTTCTCCTTAAAATTGGGTTTCAAGGGAAGCTAGAATAAAGAGAATCGACCTCAAACTGTCATTGTCTATGTCCCTTAATCTGATCTCAACAGAGTTGTTTGTGGTGGTTGTCGTGCGTTCTGACAACCGCTTTTTATTGATTCAGGAGGTCAAGAGAAACAGTCCCTGGTACTTTCCAGGCGGACGAGTGGAACCGGATGAAACCTTTACTGCTGCGGCTCAACGGGAAACCCTAGAAGAAGCGGGAATTCCTATTATCCTGGAAGGGATTTTGAGAATTCAGCATCTTCCCCATCCGAGGGAAAAGTCCCGTCTGGGAGTCTTTTTTTTGGCCCGTCCTGAAGGTAATACTCAACCCAAAAGTCAACCAGATCAAGAAAGTCTAGGCGCGAAATGGTTTACCTTAAAGGAATTAGAAGAATTACCCTTAAGATCTGAATTTGTAAAAACGATTATTTCTGAAGTTTTAACCCAGGTAGAAGTTTATCCTTTACAGTTAATTATGTCCCAGAATTAGGGAGTTAATAGAACTATAATTCAACTGACTTCTTCATCTAAAGATTCAATTTTGTAAGTCAAAAAACCTTTAACTATCGGCTTCTTTATAGGCTCGAATCATGGCTTGTGTACCTTGATTTTCACCGAATCCTTGATCTAATTCTTTGACCATTTTAAATAATTGATCCGCTAATTCTATCCCGGGTAAAGCGGGATCACAATTGAGGGTTTCTTGAACAATTCTGAGGTCTTTGAGGATATGTTTAATCATAAAGCCCGGTTCAAAATCACCCTCGGCAACTTTTAATCCTAAATTCGATAAAGCCCAAGATCCGGCGGCTCCGGTACTGCAAATTTCTACGACTAAATTAGGATCAATACCTTGTTTTTTTGCTAATAATAGGGCTTCACAAATACCCACCATATTTAAAGAAGCCAAAACTTGATTACATAATTTTACCCCTTGACCACTGCCAACTTTTCCACAATAACGAATTGTTTTTCCCATGGTTTCTAATAGGGGTTTTACCGTTTCAAAGGTGTTTTGATCCCCTCCGACCATAATAGTTAATGTGCCGTTTTTGGCTCCAATATCACCACCGGAAACCGGAGCATCTAAGAATTGAATTTCATGGGATTCAAGCTGTTGGGAAATGCGACGGGCAGCTTCTGAACCAATGGTACTAAAATCAATCACAATAGCCCCAGGTTTAGCAAAATTAATCACACCTTTTTCGCCTAATATCACGGCATTAACGTCAGGAATATCCCCCACACAGGTACAAATAATATCAACATCCGTAACGGCTTTTTGAATAGAAGAAACAATATTAGCACCCGCTTCCGATGCTATTTTAACACCGGGGCGATCGCTCGTTCGATTCCAAGCCTTAACAGAATATCCCGATGCTGCGAGGTTGGCACTCATGGGGCCACCCATGACCCCTAAACCTAAAAATGCTGTTTTCATGATCTCACTAATATAACATCAACAAGCCAAAATTCAAAATTTTGTTCTTGGGAAATAGCGATCACGGCTTGATGAATATTTTTCGACTTGTTTGAGTTTGGTGACAATATTGATCGAGCCGTTGACCCGACCCAATCACGCTTGATAAACCGCCTTCCTCCGGTCGTATAAATATTATAGGGGAATTGTCCCTAACCAGTGCTATTCTGTTCAGGAGTTAATATAGTAAATTGAGGGGGTTAACCAACTACTCCCCATAAAAGTCAAGCCATAATAAGATATCAATAATTTAAGTTTAGTATATAAGGTTTATTGGTAAAAATGGGTATGAACACCGATTACAATCAACAGTGCTTAGAAAAGCTAATTTGGGCGATGCAAAAGCTCAATATTGATATGGATTATACAGAACTGCCTAAAATAGCAGAACTGATTGTACAAACAATGACCGGGCCTTGGCGCTATTTTCACACCCCCAATCATATTTTTGAGGTAGGGGGGGAAGATGACCCGATTGAGGTTTTAGCGGCCTTATTCCATGATGTTGTCTATGTGCAGGTGGATCAGAGTGTTAATTTTAATTTAACCTATTATATTGCTCCTTTTGTGCGACAAGTGGAGGTACATTTAGTCATCCGTGATGCTCAGGAATTACCCCAGGATCAGATCTTTGAAATGGTCAGACAAATTTTTGATTTTGTTCCCGGTCAAACCCTATCTCCGATGACGGGACAGAATGAGTTTTTAAGTGCATTAGTCGCGGGTAAAGTATTAGAAGATTTGTTATCTTTAGAATTATTAGTACAAGTAGTAGCTTGTATTGAAGCGACGATTCCCTTTAGAACCAAAACACAATTAGGAACTAATAGTGATATTTTATATAAACGCTTAAAGGATGTTTGTGAACGGTTTGATTTAAAATTAACTGATGAGGATTTAATCGAAACCATTAAACGTTCTGTGAGACTTTCTAATCGAGATGTGGGAAGTTTTGCCCATGAAAGTGCAGCAAAATTTTTAGATAATACCTGGAATTTATTACCCGAAACCAATCATTATCTCAAAAATTCTAGTTCCTATACCATTAATCAATATCGGACAGCTTTGCAAAAAATGGAAGGGTTTATGAATTTTATTAAACCCGAAATTATCTTTCATCAATTTAGAGAATATCCCGATGATATCACCTATAATAATCTAGTCTTGATGGCGAGAAAAAATATTGAGGTGGGGCGGCTTTATTTGGTGAGTAAATTATTTACAATTGCCTTTTTAGAAGCGCTATCCTTACGATTTGGGCGAGTGATTCCGGTTTCCACTTTAATGGGTGAAATGCCATCGGAAGGATTTTCTGCGGTTTCTTTAGTGGATTTTCTGCCCCCTATTCCCCACCCACACCAACCGACAACGGACTTAGAAAAACTGGTTTTAACGTTATTAGATGAGGGACGCACCCAAAGTTCATCCTATGATATTAAAAATTCACCCTTAACGACTTATATGGTCAAATGTTTAGGGTTTGATGAAATTATCCATCAACGCAACCGCGCCCAGGAATTTTTTCAAGAGAAAATTGGCCATGAAGAATTTTTGGCGGGTTTTGACACGGATGTTAAAAACGCTGTCACCGATGGAATTGTTCAATTATTTGATTCTCGGAAAGCTGCCCTTTGTCAATCTTTATAAGATGGAATTACGAATTACGAATTACGAATTACGAATGGGTAATACTTCGACTTCGCTCAGTAACAGGGTAATGGGGCTTTATTTTTTATTTATTGGGAGAAGGTTTTGAGGTGTTTTCAATCATTTTCACAATCCCAATTCCGCCAAAATAAAGCCCTAATATAGCGCCAGCTAATAAACTTTGGGTGAGGGGGTCAGTAGATGGGGTTAACACGGCCCCTAATACGGCTCCTCCTAAAATAACATATCGCCAACCGGATAACATTTGCTGGGAAGATACGATTTTTAATCCGCCTAAAATGGCTTGAATCACGGGAATTTGAAAGGCGATTCCCGTACAAAATAATAGGACTAAAACAAATTCAAAGTATTTTTCAATGGAAAAGAATTGTTCAACTACATCCGCGCCATAACTAACAAAAAAGTTCAATGCGGCTGGAATTAAGGCAATATAAGCAAAGCCTAAACCCAATAAAAATAATACACTTGAACCCAATAAAGTCGGGACTAATAAACGGCGTTCTTTTCGCGTTAATCCTGGTAAAACGAACATGGTAATTTGATATAAAATAAACGGAGTTGCGACGACTAACCCACTATAACCCGCTACTTTTAAGGAAACAAAGAAATATTCTCCGGGGGCGAGTTGAACAAATTTAATCCCCGATGCGGGACGTTGTAATAACTGCACAATCGGATTAACAAAAGCAAAGCAACCAATAATCCCAATAAAAACCGCAATGAGAGAATAAAAAATTCGTTGTCTTAATTCCTCTAAATGGTCGAAAAACCCCATCTCAACTTCATCGGGAATTTCATCCGCTTCATCTGTTGTAGTTGTAGGGACAGGAAGATAAAACTGAGGTGGGGAGATTTGGGGTTCAGAGGATAACTGATTTTCCTTTTCTTCTTCCAATTCAGTTATCGAGTCCGAAGATATCAAATTAATATTATCTACTGCGATAGATTCGGCGGAATTTCCAATTTCCTCACCTTCAATATCTGACTGCAAAGATTCAGAAACCGACTCAACCCCATCAATCACCGATGAGTTAATATCCTGAGAAATAGCATCAAGATTAGAGACAGCAGAGGGAGAGTTAGGAGAATTTTGTTCGGGATTTTCCGGTAAAACGGGGTTTAAGTTAGAGTTAGATTCCGGTGTCTCCGAATTTGAGGGAGGCGTCATAATTACCAGTAAGCGTTAAACTAGGGTTAAAAACCGCCCATTCTCAAGGGACGGGATTTTTGAAAACTCATGATCAATGTTTAGTCAACATCTATTCTACTTCAAGATTTAGACGTTAGATTAGATGGGACAACCACCAGGCGCAAATCGAGATAAAAAAAGGATTGATATTAATTCCCCCATTGTTTTGTCATCTTCAATCTTATGAAAAGAATACAACGTTATCGCCTGCTATTTTTAGATATTTTAAAGGATTTAGGTTCTGCTTTGACGAATCCTAGGATTTACAAACCCCTGGGACGAACCCTACCGATAGTTCTATTCAGTTTAGTTGTGATTGGACTTTGGGGGTCGAGTCTCGTCAATTGGGAGAAATTGTCCTTTGGTCGTCCGGTTTTGAGTGAACCCGTCCCACTTTCCCAAGAACAATTAATTCGCAGTATTAACGGCAATAATCCCATTACCACGATGGAAAAAAAATGGGAATTGGACTATGAAACCTATTTTAGTCGGAATTTAACCGATAGTAAACTTCAAGCTCCCGATATTGCCAAGATTTTAACAGAAATTAGCCAAAAAACCCAAACCCAACACGCCGTTCTCTGGGTGGTTCCCGAACCCATAGGATTAGTGTTAGCTTTAATTACCCCCGGAAAAGAACCTTTAGGTTTAATTCAACCCAATGTTAAAACCGAAACATTAAAAGCTGAAGCCATCAATTTATATCAGGAAATCACCAATCCTCGAAACTTACAAAGTCGATCTTATTTAGAATCATCTCAACGACTTTATGATCTGATTATTAAGCCCTTTGAAGCCGAATTAAAAGCCGCAAAAATTGATACAATCTTGTTTTGTTTGGGTCAGGGATTAAGAACACTCCCCCTCGCAGTTTTACATGATGGAGAACGGTTTTTAATTGAAAAATATGCCCTGACTCGAATTCCGGCTTTTAATTTGATGAATCTCGATTATGAAAGCCTAAAAGATGCTCTAGTTTTAGCCATGGGAGCCTCGGAATTTCAAGATAAAAATCCCTTACCTGCGGTTCCTTTTGAGTTATCTACAATTGTTAACTCCGATGGAATGAATGGGGTCATCTTTCCGATTGGAAATCAGGATAATTCAGGACAGTGGCCAGGACAATCTTTTCTGAATCAAAAGTTTACAGTAGATCGTTTAAGAAGTCTATTATCCTTCAGTCCCTATAGAATTATTCATCTAGCGACCCATGCGGAATTTAAACCCGGAAAACCCGGAAACTCCTATATTCAATTTTGGAATGAACAGCTAAAACTCGATCAAATGGGTCAGTTTAACTGGAAAAATCCTCAGATTGAATTATTAGTTTTAAGTGCTTGTAAAACCGCCGTTGGGGATACGGAGGCGGAATTGGGATTTGCGGGATTAGCGTTTCAGTCCGGGGTTAAAACAGCTTTAGCAAGTTTATGGTATGTTAGCGACACGGGAACTTTAGCCTTAATGACCGAGTTTTATCAACAATTAAAAACCACTGCTACTAAAGCCCAAGCCCTACAACAAACTCAAATTGAAATGTTAAAAGGAAATGTCCGTTTACAACGGGGAGAATTATTATCATCCCGGGGTGAACTTGCTTTACCACCGGAAATTGTACAACAGGGAAATGATAATCTTTCCCATCCCTATTATTGGGCGGCATTTACATTAATTGGTAGTCCTTGGTAGGATCGGAAAATATTAATTTTGCCCGAATTAGGTTAAGGTAAGTTAGGTCAATACTATCACCCTAAACTATGCCTAGAACTGTATGGATAGCCCGCCATGGCAATCGGATCGATTTTGTCAATCCCGCCTGGTTTGATACCGCCCAACGACCCTACGACCCCCATTTATCCGAGGATGGTCAAATTCAAGCCCAACAATTAGCAAATCGTTTAGTGGGGGAAGGAATTACTCAAATTATTGCTTCTCCCTTTTTAAGAACTGTACAAACCGCCCATGCAGTGGCTAAAAAATTAGATTTACCCCTCAAATTAGATTGGGGTTTAGGAGAATGGTTAAACCCAGAATGGATGAGTTGTCCCGAAACATTATCCCCAGAATTTTTAGCTAAAAAATTCCCTAAAATTGATTTATCCCATCCTCTGGGAGTTCCTAATTATCCTGAAACTTGGAAAGATTGTTTACAACGAACGGCTGAAACTTCCCAACGTTTAGTTAACAAGTTTCCCGAAGATAATTTATTATTGGTAGGACATGGTGCTTCGGTATTAGGAACAGCCATGGGATTGATTCCCACCTTACAAGAAATGGATATTAAAGCCTCCCTTTGTTGTTTAGTTAAAATTGTTAAAAATGGAGAGGAATGGAAGTTAGAACTCAATGGAGATACCTCCCATCTGACGGCATTAGAAACGGTTATTCGGTTTAATTGAAAGCGCTATTTAAAAAAGAAAGGAAATTTAATCTTCCTAATTTGAGGATGATTTTAACTTCCTTTCCCGTAATATTTTATGATGAAATTGGTTTTGTTAAATGGCTACAATCCGCATCATTCACAATTGTGGAATTAATCCGGGCGGGTTGAACTTCAACACCGTCAGGGAGGGGGCGATTTTCGGGATGGAAAACGACTTTTTTACAGACGACTTGGCTACTTCCAACGGCAGCATAATCCCAAACGTACACCACTGAGTCGGGGGAGGTGGCATTAGCAGAAGGAATCACCCAGGAACTCAGCAAAACTATTTGCAAAGCCACTAAAGCTGCAATCACAAACTTTAGCATAACTTACTCTTGGTTGATAAATTGATGACTATTGTTAGTATACCCAATATTACCCAGGGATCAAACAATCGAGCAATTTTTTAACCCCATGGGTAATCGCGCCATTTAAAATTATATCAAGAAGCCGCTTTTTCTGTTTTTGGAGGTGCGATCACTTGTCCATTAATTTCCTGTAAATAGAATCCGCCCACGGTGAGCAAAAACAGAAAATAACTGACAACTTGAACCAAATATAATTGATCGCGATAGCCAAATAAGGCTTTTAAAACAATCCCAGGAAATTGTTTATCGGGTAAAAATCCTTGGGAATTTAATACCAAATTTCCTAATAAACAGGATGCCGGTTGAGTCAGACATAATCTTGTATATTCAGGATTAATTTGAGCTAATATTCCCACTCCTGCATCCAAATGTTTGAGAACTGAAATTACCAACCCGGCTACAATTAATAACAGAAAAATCCCCATAAATTGAAAAAACAATCGAATATTAATTTTCACTCCCCACTTAAACAGCAATATTCCCAAACCCGCAGCTACTAATAAGCCTAAAACCGCCCCAATAGCAGGCGTAATTCCCTGTTCAAAAGTAGCTAAGATAAACACAACGGTTTCCAGACCTTCCCGTAAAACCGCAATAAAAATTAAGCCGAAAATTCCCCATCCGGCTGCCGTTTTATTTTGATTAATAGCCGCTTTAACTGCCCCTTCCACTTCCGATTTTAAGGATTTAGATTGTTGGGTCATCCAAATTAACATCCAACTTAACATGGCGATCGCAAATAATCCAATTCCCGCCTCCAAAAATTCCCCAAAAACCGGGGCGTAGGGATGTTCAGAAGTTCCTATTCCTTGAATTAACCAGCCGAATAAAACACCAAAAATAGCACTGGCAATTATCCCCGCGCCCACTCCAGAAAACACCCAAGGATTCAGATCACTTTGTTCGGCTTTTTTCAAACAAGCTAGAACAATTCCCACGACTAAAGCCGCTTCAAACCCTTCTCTTAAAGTAATAAAAAACGTAGGCAATGCTTCTGTTATATTCATAAAAATTGTATGCTGAGTTAATTTATTTTTTGTGAATGGGCTGGAATTAACCAGCCTGAAAATTATCGGAAATTAACTAAAATCTCGTAACATTTTCTTGATTTCAATATTGTGTAATTCCTCTTGACCAATCATTGTGCGAGAATATTCTTCTAAATAAATACTCGCATTTTCCACCACTTCTAGCAAATCTTTATACAATTCTAAAGCCTTACGTTCATGAGCTAGACTTTCTTGTAAAAGATCCCTGACCGAATGCTGATAACTTTCTTCAATCGGCGCTATTTTCTGGCTAGGATGTCCTTCTAAACCCGTGAGAATTTCTCCCGCTTGTTGAGCATGAAGTAAAGATTCCGTAGCTTGAGCTTTAAAAAACTGTACAATGGGCAAACGATTCGGCCCAGTTACCATCAAAGAATAATGGGTGTAACGCACCACCCCGGCTAACTCGAATTCCATAATCGTGTTTAGCAATTCAATCGCTTTTGGTAGATTCAGATCTCTCATACTTTGTCTTTAACCTAAAACATACTTTACTTATTATGACAATAGTTTATCCTCTTGGGAATAATCAGTTAAAATTTTTATCTGTATCCATCAGAAATTCTGAATATTTATATTAGATTTAATCCCCCCCTAGGGGATTGCAAATTTACCGAAAAACTTGTTTTCTATAGAAGTAAGGATTTTATTGACCCAATTTTAAATGAAAAAACAACAAATTAGTCTAATCAGTTTAATCATAGCCTCTCTGATGGGCTGTTCTCAACCTGAAACTCCCCAAGTTCAGAATACTCCAAATATAGCACAAACCGGGGAAATTGGAACAGTAAAATTTCAAGCTAATGGAAAAGATTTTGTAAGAAAAGGATTAGTTTCTAAGGACGGCTGGACGATCAAATTTGATCATGTTTATGTCAACTTTGTTGATGCCATGGCTTATCAAGCTGATCCGCCTTATAATGCAGAAACAGGAACTCAACCCAATGCTAAAACCAGTATTAGTTTAGTGGTGAAAAAAATCGTGGATTTAGCAGAAGGAGATGACACAGCACAGCCAATTATTGTGAATGAAGTTCCGGCTCCTGCGGGAAAGTATAATGCGATTTCATGGAATCTCAGAAAGGGAATAGAAGGAGCCATAGCTGATCAAGTTATGGTTATAGAAGGGGTAGCAACTAAAGGAGATAAAGAAGTACCTTTTGTTCTCAAATTTGATCGGGAAATGCAGTTTATTTGTGGCGATTATGTCGGAGAAGAACCCAAGGGTATTTTGCAACCTGGGGGAACCACAAATTTAGAAGCAACCTTCCATTTTGATTATTTATTTGGAGATGAAAATAAAAATGCTACGGAAAAACTCAATAGCAATGCTTTAGGTTTTGAACCCCTAGCAGCCATGGCTGAAAATGGACAATTAGTGGCAGATTTATCGACCCTTAAACAAAAATTATCCGAGGCTGATTATCAAAAATTAATTGAAATTTTATCCAATATTGCTCAGGTTGGAGAAGGTGATTGTAAAGCAGTAACCTCCAATCCCTAAAGCTTGTTAATTGAATATATCCAAAAAAAGATGAGTGAAGGGGAATTTATTTCCCTTCAGAGTTACCATAAGAATCAATTCAGGGGCTCGCTTCCTGATAATTTTTCTGTCAAATAGTCTAATTCTGGCAAAAACCTGTTCTATCTAGCTTAAAATCGATTGGTACTGCATATTTTTTTAAACAAGGAGACGAAAAATGCAAGAACCTACGAAGATCACAGACACATCCATACCTACCGAGGCAAAAATAGAGGTAACTGTGGAAACAGGCGGTGCTATCACCTCCCCTTCAACCAATGCCCAGTTTGAGGAAATTAAAGAAAAAGTTGTAGTCGTCTTATCCGAACTTCCGGGTTACATCTCCAGTTTTTTTGGCTCCTACCAAAAACCGATTATTACCATCGTTCTGATTTTATCCGCCCTTGTGACTCTAAAAGTGTTGTTTGCGGTAATCGATGCTCTGAATGATGTTCCCCTTTTAGCTCCCACCTTTGAGTTAATTGGTATGGGATATACCGCTTGGTTTGTCTACCGCTACCTGCTCAAAGCCTCAACCCGTCAAGAATTAGTTCAAGAATTCAAATCCTACAAAGAACAAGTTACAGGCGACTAACTTTAAGATAGGGACAGGAGACAGACGACCGGGGACAAAAAGACCGGGGACAAAAGACGGGGGACAAAAAACCGAGGACAAAAAACCAAAGTTAATAATTTCTCCCCTACCTCCCCTGCTCCCCCTGCTCCCCCTGCTCCCCCTGCTCCCCCTACTCCCCTATTTCTTCTTCCCCTTAGCTCCATTTCCGTCTATAGAAGACTCTGTAGGAATAGCAAGATCATCTAGTTTTCCTTTACCCGTGGGGAGTTCCAGACAATATCCTGCACCATAGACTGTTTTAATATATTGGGGATGACGGGGATCGGGTTCCATCTTTGTGCGTAAATGGCGAATATGAACTCGGATCGTCTCAATATCATCATTGGGATCATAACCCCAAACTTCTTTTAAAATTTCACTGGGCGCAACGGTTTGGCCATGACGTTGCAGCAAGCAATGTAAGAGTTCAAATTCTAAGTGGGTTAACTTAACAGTAGTGTCAAACCAAATCGCCTCAAACCTTTCAGGAACCAAAGTTAAAGCCCCATAGCTGAGAATTTCGCTATGTTTAGCCGCCTGGGGAATTCGATCCGTTCTTCGCAACAGCGCCCTCACCCTAGCCAGCATTTCCTCTAATTCAAAAGGTTTAGTTAAATAATCATCCGCCCCCGAATTAAACCCTTCAACTTTATGTTGGGTTTGTCCCAAAGCAGTTAACATCAATACAGGAATATCTGACGTGCGTTCATCCCGGCGTAAACGTTGGCAAATGGTAAACCCATCCACTTTAGGTAACATCAAATCTAAAATAATTAAATCTGGCAACAATTGCATCGCCAGAGCCTGTCCTTTAATCCCATCTTCTGCTTGACTGACTTCATAACCAGCCATTTCTAGGTTTATGGCTACCAGTTCCGAAATTGCGGGGTCATCATCTATGACTAATATCCGGGGCATCATTTAATCTGGTGATTTGGGCATAATCAGCGATCAGTTATCAGTAAACAGTAAAGATCAAATATAAATCTCTACTTTTAACTCTTAAATTTTCAACTTTTAACTGATAACTAAAACGGCGCAATGTATTATAGCATTTTTAAGTTTTTTTTGCAACAATTCTTGAAGTCGGAATAAATTATTTCACAGATTCATTCCCAGGCATGAATCGATCTTCAGAAATTGTAAAAATAAGTAACAAACAAAAATCAAAATTACCAACTTTCGGGGTATGATTAGCCTAAAGGACTGTATCAGCATATACCCAGTTCTTTCCACCAAAAAGGAGTAATAGACTCATGGCCGTTGAAAAAGTGAACTCATCCTCCAGTCTGGCTGAAGTAATTGATCGGATTTTAGATAAGGGCATTGTGATTGACGCTTGGGTGCGGGTTTCCCTCGTCGGAATCGAACTTTTATCCATAGAAGCCAGAATCGTGATTGCTTCTGTTGAAACCTATCTCAAGTACGCAGAAGCCGTTGGTTTAACCGCCCAGGCGGCTGTTCCTTCGGTCTAAACTTGACAGAATAGGCAACGGGTATGGAGCAGAAAAAGCACAATGACTCAGGTAAGTCATTGCTGCTGGGTGTAATGTTTTACCGATTGATGGTCAGGGTGTAAGTATAATCAACGGAATTAAAAGCCCATACCCAATGCACACTAATACACAACCCACCGACACGAGGGTTTTAAAAAAATTATGGCCTTAAAAGACGAGTGGCAACGGTCGCGCCTCGGACGCCAACAGGTCGTTCAAGAACGTCAACAGCACGTTCAAACCACCCTGTCCCTTTGGCAACAAGAGCGCCAAAATCAAGCCTTAGATGATCAAGAATCTCGACAGGGGTTTGTCGCGAGTTTACAACAACAAACCCAAGATTTATTGGCGAACATCAGCACCGAACGTCTCTGGGTTGCCCAGGAACAACGAGAACAACTGGAAAACTTTATCGGCCAGTTGTCCCAAGAAGTGGGCGAGTTTTTGCAACAAACCACGGAAGAACGCTCACAGGTCGCCACCCAACTGCATCAGCAATTATCCGAATTTCGAGAAGATCTGGAATATCAGGTTACAGACTTGTTAGCCAATTATCAGCAACAGCGCCTAGAAGCCCGGGAATCCTTACTTGAGAACTTAGCTATTTTTCGCCAAACCCTCTCTCGGGAAGTAGAAGACTATTTAGTAGAGTTAGATCTTTTGCACCAGGAAATGGCTGCACAATTGCAACAACAACTCCAACAGAGTCGGACGGAACGACAAGACGCTGTTCAAACCTTATTTGAAGATTTAGGGCTATTTCGTGCAGAACTGCAAGATTATCACCTGAAACTTCAACAAACTGTTTGGGGCAATTCCCATCGACAACCCCGAAAATCTGTCACCCCACCCCGATCTATTTCTCCCAAAAAACCCGTCGTTTCTCATAAAACAGCCCCTTCGTCTAAGCCTCCTTTAAAACCCAAAACTCCTGCGAAACCCCAGGCTATCCCCCATTTAATTAAACCTCAACCCATCGTTACCCCCTCTCCTGCTCAACCAGCTACCCCGGAGCAACGGGTTTACCAGTATATCCAAACCCATCAAAACGGGGCTCGGTTAGCCGAAATTGAGCAAGCTCTGAGCATTAATCGGGTACAAACCGTGGATGCAATTCGGGTATTATTACAACAGGGACAGATTACTCAACGCGATCGCGTTTATATTCCCGCGAAAAAACCCTAGGGTTGAGGGTTTCTCCCCCATGGATAGTTCCCTGCTATAAGATTAAATTAAACCTGCCGTCCATCCCTAACTCGGCAGTATTTTAGCTGAATAACGCCATTAAAAATATGACTACCGTGCTTCAAGCTCGTCCTAAAGGCTTTGTTAATACGCCAGCCATTGAACAACTTACTGTTAGAGCTTTGAGGTATCTTCAGAGTGGCTTTTCTCTGCATTTAAGGGGGCCCGCCGGAACCGGAAAAACCACCCTGGCGATGCACTTAGCCGATTTATTAAACCGTCCCATTGTCTTAATTTTTGGCGATGATGAGCTCAAATCCTCCGATTTAATTGGCAACCAACTGGGCTATACTCGGAAGAAAGTCGTTGATAATTTTATTCATAGTGTTGTTAAATTAGAAGATGAATTACGACAAAATTGGATTGATTCTCGTCTGACCTTAGCGTGTAAAGAAGGCTTTACCCTGGTTTATGATGAGTTTAACCGTTCCCGTCCCGAAGTTAATAACGTTTTACTGTCTGCCTTAGAAGAAAAATTATTAGTGCTGCCTCCCAATAATAGTCGTTCAGAATATATTCGAGTCAATCCCCATTTTAGAGCAATTTTCACCTCCAACCCCGAGGAATATTGTGGGGTTTATGGAACTCAAGATGCGTTATTAGATCGGTTAATTACGATTGATATGCCCGAACCTGACGACGCAACCCAGCAGGAAATTTTAATTCAAAAAATCGGAATTTCTCCCGAAGATGCCCAAAGCATTATTAAAATAGTCAAAATTTATTTAGAAATAACTACCCAAAAAAAAGAAATTAAACCCGTTCAAAATGGTAAAGCTGCCCGACCCCATATTGACAAAGCCTCGGGATTAAGACCCGGATTGATTATTGCAAAAATCTGTCATGAACATGATATTTCTATCGAGGAAAATAATCACGACTTTATCGAAGTTTGTGCCGATATCTTATTATCGCGTACCGCCCTATCCCTAACAGAAGCTCAAAATAAATTAGAAAAAGTGATCAAAACCGTATTAACCGATGGTGACACATCAACTAACAGTTTTTTGCCATCCTCAGAAACGGGATTAACTGAAAATAATCACTTAGAGATTGAAGAACAAGTTTATCAATACTTACAGAAAACCACCAGCGCCAGGGTTTCAGAAATTGAAGTGGCGTTAGGATTAAATCGAGTCCAAACCACTAATATATTGAGATCTTTGTTAAAACAAGGACATCTGAAACAGCAGGATAATCGTTTCTTTGCGGTGCACAAACAAGGAGAATTAATTCAACCATGAACTCACAGCAACGTCCCTCAAATATACAACGGGGTGTTCCCACATCGACCCAAGGATCGAGTTTAGCGGATATTTTAGAACGGGTTTTAGACAAGGGAATTGTCATCGCCGGAGATATTTCCGTTTCCGTGGGTTCCACCGAACTCCTGAATATTAGAATTCGTTTGTTAATTGCTTCTGTCGATAAAGCTAGGGAAATTGGGATTAATTGGTGGGAAAGTGATCCCTATTTAAGTAGTCAAACCAAAATTTTAACCGAGAGTAATCAACAATTATTAGAACAGGTTAAATTATTACAGGAGGAAGTCAAAGTCTTAAAAGAATTATTACCCCAAGAAAACCAAGCCAACCATTAATATTCAATTAGATGAATTTATCATCCCCATTGTAGGGGCGGGTTCTGTAAAAATTTCTGATTCCCACAAAACATCCTGATAAACCCGCCCAACTCTCACCATGAATATTCAATTAATTGGGGATTTGGCGATAGGATCGGGGCGGGTTTAGGTAAATTATTTATGGATATCAAAAATTAACTTGAACCCTCCCCTACAGACCTTTTATTCATTCATAGTTTTATAAGTAGAAACAGCAGAAGGAGAACTGCGGTTGAGATAACGGAAAATCCAATATTTAAACACCGCATCTAAAATAACTGGAAAGGTCGCAATAAACAAAAAGTTAAATTCTCGATTTTCAGGAAGTCCAAAATGTCGGGCGGTACTTTCTAAAATCACTTCCCAACCGTGGGGAGAGTGAAACCCGACGAACATATCCGTAGACAAAATAATAATAAAAGCTTTCGCACTATCACTGAGCCCATAAATTAAATCCCCCATAAATGATTTGAGAGTCTCTACCTCGCTGCGGTTGTAAACTAAAATACCAGCGAACATCAAAACCGAGATAATATCCGCGAAAACATTCTTAATAGCACCACCACTATCTCCCTTATATTCTTCCGCTATTTCTTGGGCTTTTTCCTTAAGTTTTTCATCTAATTCCTCTGAAGTCAAAGGAGGAGCTTTACTAATTAAAGCCTTGAATCTAAGACGTTCTTCATATTGTTTTAATTCAATAAAGGCTTCCTCCTCCATATCAACATTAATAAAAATAGGTGTTTGTTCTTTATTTGTAAATACCCGATCAACAATCGGCCCAACCACAAAATTTTTAGCTAATTGTTGAGTGAGTAAAGGAATTAAAATCAACAATAGAATAAATCGGACAGACTCTAAGGTTCTTTTTTGAGTTTGTTTATAACTCTCAATAATTTCCGACTCCGATCCAGGTCTGAGTTCCTGTTTAATTCGACTTAAAGTTCTCAATAAAGAACGGGGTAAAACCCGAGTTGAACTCTTATTTTTGAAACCCATTTTTGTCTTTTTTTTAGAAATAGGAGGAGGGTTATTATTCAAAAAATTCTTGTTTTCAGAGCCATGATTCAGGGTTGAATTTCGAGGATTTTCAGTCGCGGTTGATGATAGAGAGTTTTCGAGAGAATAGGTGGAGGAATTGACAGAAAAATCTGGCGATTGATAACGGCTAACTACCGCATCAATATAATCGAGTTTTTCACAAATAGCAGAAACTATTTTCGGGTGAGGTAATGATCCATTAGAGGTAACTTTTTGTTCTAACTCCAGGTTAATCCCAGAGGAGGGATTGATTTGTTCCGACCATCCCAAAACTGAACGGCTGGCATTAAATACTATTAAGCGAGTCTGAATAATTTTGAGATATTTTTTTAGTTCAGAATTAAAATAAGAAAGAGCGCGATCGCTATATTCAGGATGGGATTCTGGGGATATTTTCTCACCTTGGAAATGCTCATTCTCAAGAGAACGAATCTTTAAGGCAGCATCATACGCTTGATCCAAAGCTCGTTCCGGTGTACCACGAAACCATTGATTAGCATTACCAAATAACTGTTGAAATAGACTGGAATCAGCAGCGGCCATGGTTTAGACCTCTTAAGAATAATCAGAGTGAGTATGAATTAAAGACGTTCTTGGGGAACATCGGTACAATGTACGAGGTATCTTAACAAATTTTAGACCGATTGCCGTGCTCTCTCCTGCTATCTGGATTACCGGAAGTTCCCAAAGTGGCAAAACCACTCGCCTGATCGAATTATTTTGTGAGTGGACACCCTTACTGGGAACCCTTCCCCACCCCCCCCAACCTCAACCCAGGTTAAATCCTGAGTCCGTCGGCACTACGACCTTAATTTTTGCCGCCAATGGCGATAACCGCATCGCCCTGGTTAATCGTTTAACCACCACTCCCGAGGGACAATACGCCTTTTACTCCACAACCCCTTTAGGGTTTTTTCAAGATGAAGTGATGCTGTTTTGGCCCCTGTTAGTCGAAAAATTAGGGTTAAAAGCCCAATTTCCCCTAGGTTTACGCCCCGAAACCGAACAGGAACTTGCCCTAGGGCTTTGGAGTCGAGATTTGGAAATCAGTAACCTCAGACGTCCAGGGGTCAGCCTTAACCGAATGGTGCGGCAAATTCTGGATATTCTGCAACTAGCGGCCCTGAGCCTTACCCCCATAGAAGCCATTCCCCAGATTTTAGAAAAGGGATTTCTCCCCACGGGCGACATCGAAACCCCCTACAACCAGATCGGAGAGTGGCTGCAACAATGGCGGGACTGGTGCTTAGAGCGGGGGTTACTCACCTATGGGATTATTGCCGATCTCTATGGTCAACACCTGCTGCATCATCCCACCTATCAAAAACACCTACTGCGTCGATATCCGGTAGTTTTAGCTGACGACGTGGACGAATATCCCATCCTGGCCCGTCACTTGTTTGAATTCTTTCTGGAGCAGGGAAAAATGGCTGCATTTACCTACAATCCTAATGGGTCTGTACGTTTGGGGTTAGGGGCCGACCCGATGGCTTTCTTGGATTTAGAAAAGCGATGTCATACCGAAACCTTAGACCGACCCAGGGGTTTAGGAAAACACCTGGCCCAACCGATTTTAGATTTGGTGCTTGAGAATGCCATTGCTTTTCCCGACTCCCTCTTGTTTTCCCCTCATATTCAATCGATTCAAACCGTATCGCGGGCTGATTTGCTCCGCCAAACCGCCGAACAGATTATCGCCGGGGTTAAAACTGGTCAGGTAAGGCCCGATGAAATTGCCCTGATTGGCCCTGGTTTAGATGCGATCGCCCGTTATACCCTTCGAGAACTCCTCAACCATGCCGGAATCCCCGTTGAGTCGATGCAAGAACAACGCCCCCTAATCAGTTCGCCCCTGGTGCGAGGGTTATTAACCCTAATGGCACTGGTCTATCCGGGCAATGGTCATCTAGTTCATCGAGATGCGATCGCCGAAATGCTCGTAACACTGAGTCGTTACACCCATCACACCCCAGACAACACCCAAAACCAACAGTCAATTATTTCTCCCTCTGCCTCCCCTGCTCCCCCTGCCTCCCCTACCCCCCCTCCCTCCATCGACCCCGTACGCGCTGGGTTATTAGCCGATCATTGTTTTGTTCCTGACTTAGAGAATCCTAGGTTACTGACCGTGAATGCTTTTCCCCGTTGGGATCGGTTAGGGTGTCAGGCGACGGTCGCCTATAACCGGATTTTGAACTGGCTGGAAGTTCAACGGGAAGACTATCAAAACCAGTTATTAGCCAGTCCGGCGGTGTTGTTAGATCGAGGGATTCAGCATTTTTTTATGGGTAATGGCACGGGTCAAACCCTGGGATATAGCATCTTGAGAAACGACCAACTATCGGCACTGCGGGAGTTGATGGAAACCGCACTCCACTATTGGCAGGTGCAGAATCGTTTACAGATGCCAACCGATGGGATCATCTGCGAACAAGTAGGCCAGTTTATTCAGTTATTGCGAAAGGGGGTGATTTCTGCTAACCCTTATCCGGTATCTAGTTTAGGGATTAAACCTGCGGCGGTGACTTTGGGGACAATTTTTCAGTATCGGGCCAGTCGAGCTTCCCATCCTTGGCACTTTTGGCTGGATGTGGGATCTCCCTTGTGGTTGAGTGGAGGAGCGAGTATTCTGTGGGGAGCGCCTCTGTTTCTCCAGGAACAACCGGAGTATCCGGGGACAGAAGCAAATACAAGGTCGGCTGATCTACAACGATTGCACCGTATTATTGTAGATTTATTAAGTCGGGTGAGCGATCGCTTAATTCTCTGTCACAGTGATTTGGCGGTCAATGGTCAAGAACAATTTGGCCCCCTTTTACCTCTCGTTCACGTAGTCAGCCCTTGAGGGCGATCTTCAAACCCAGATTAAAACCCAGAAACCATCAGATAATATAGGAAATAGTTTTAACCAAACTTTCATATCATTGTCTGTAAAAAAATACATAAAGAAGGTTTAATTAACTTATAAAAAATTAAATCAAGGACTTAAAATCAATACTAATGATATTAAAAACAAAGCAAGTTATTGTTATTTTTAATATCAGAAAATTAATCTGATTAATTTCCAGTGATAGATGTTAATATCATCGGCTATTCTGGGAATACTATAGATTAATCCTTGGTCTGGGTGTCGAACGTTGATTTGATCGTGTGGGTTCATTCATGAGGAAACTAAAAAATGACAAGTTCAGTAATTAATACCGTTAGGGCAAGAGTAATTAATACTCAGGACATTCTATTAATATTTCCCACGGAATCTGGTCTGTTTCAAAGCTTCGGTGGTCTAGTGGGGGAAACCCTTCCTGGCGCTAACGGAGAAGTCATTTTTGTGCCTCAAAATTCCCCAGCACCAACACCCACAACGGCAGTCCCAACCACGCCTCCCACTCCCACGACGGAGGCCCCAACCACGCCTCCCGCACCCACAACAGAAGCCCCAACCACACCCCCTCCTCCAACTCCTTCAGACAATGGAGGCACAAGTTCTGCTCCGATTGCTAATAATGACTTTTTTCAAACTAATTTAGGACAAGCTACATTTTTTAATGTCCTAGAAAACGATATTATTATTGGTGGAAATGGCACCAGTATTACCGTTAATCAATTTGGTTCGACAGCAAACGGAACCTTAGTATTTAATGGGGCAGGAATTTTTACTTACACTCCCGACCCCCAATTCTTTGGGACAGATAGTTTTAGTTATACTGTCACAAATGGAACTGCCCCGGCTCAAGTTTTTATTCAAGTGTTGGCGGGGAATCAACCGATTATTATTGAAGGCATTGGTAAAGGAACAGAAACCAGCGACTATATTACAGGTTCCTCTGGCAATGATGTGATCAATGGTTTAGCCGGAAACGATACTATCTTTGGTTTAGCAGGAAATGACGAACTGCGAGGGGATGAGGACAATGATACCCTCTACGGCAACGAAGGCAATGATACCCTCACCGGAGGTGAAGGGAACGAAGAACTCAATGGGGGTAAAGATAATGATATCCTCGATGCCAGTGCTGGAGACGATACCGGATTTGGACAACTGGGTAATGATACCGTTATTGGCAATATAGGCAACGATAGCCTTTATGGAGGCCAAGGCGCAGATAGTGTTAGGGGCGGCGAAGGCAATGATCTTGTTTTTGGCGATAAAGGCAGTGATGTTCTTTGGGGCGATGCCGGGAATGATACCGTCTATGGTGGTGGAGAAGAAGACCTAATTTTTGGTAATGACGGCGCCGATAACCTCTATGGAAACCAAGGAAACGATACGATTTTTGGTGGTATTGGCAACGATGTAGTATTTGGGGGCGAAGGAGATGACCAACTTTCCGGGGAAACCGGGGACGATTTTCTCTTTGGCGGTCTGGGTCTCGATACCCTAACCGGAGGGTCAGGAAATGACACCTTTGTGATGACCTCAGAAAGTGGCGGTGCGAATTTAGAAGATGCTCAAGTTGTTAATGATTTTGAATTGGGCGATCGCATTGGTTTAGCTGGCGGTTTACAATTTAGTGACTTATCTATTAGTCAAAGTGCCCAAAATGCGGGCGATACTATTATTAGAAACGGTAGTGCTGGAGATTATATTGCAGTTCTAATTGGTGTGGATAGTAACACCATCACGGCCGATAGTTTTACTCCCATTTCCGGTACGATCATTCCAATTCCCACCCCAACACCGACAACTCCCACACCCACAACTCCACCCACACCAACAACACCAACACCGACAACTCCCACACCGACAACTCCACCCACACCAACAACACCAACACCGACAACTCCACCCACACCAACAACACCCGAACCCCCCACACCAACACCGACAACTCCACCCACACCAACCACCCCACCAACACCCACGACTCCACCTTTACAGCCACCCATTGCCCAAAATGACACCGTAAAAAGGACTCCCGATGGTTCGGTGACATTTAACGTACTGACAAATGATACTGACCCCCAAGGAAGTCAACTGACGTTAGTTAGTGTGGGGACAATCGCTAATGGGAGTGCATCGATTACGGCTGGCGGAAATATTACCTTCATACCTAACCCGGGTTTTACCGGGCCAGAAACCTTTAGCTATACCATTCAAAACAGTTATGGCTTAACGTCCACAGCCCAAATTATCATTGCTGTTAATGTTCCGCCAACCTTATTAGTCAATAATGGGATTATTGTTTTACTTAATGATCAAAAAAATATTACTGCCGCCAATCTGTTTGCGGTAGACCCGGATAATCCCCCCAATCAAATCTTTTACCGCGTTACCCAAGAACCCAACTTAGGGAATTTACAAATTGTCGGATCTACACCCCAACGAATTAATACCGGGGGCGCTTTTACTCAACAAAATATTGATACAGGTTCGATTCAGTTTAATGCTCGTAACGTATCAGGAGGAGATCAATTCCTGTTTCTCCTAACTGATAATATTGGGACGACGGCTCAAAGTTCTTTTAGTATCACTATTGTAGATGATATTATCACTGGTACGGATGGGGATGATCTGATTATTGGCAGTGGTTTAAGTGAAAATATCCGAGGATTTGCCGGAAATGATGTCCTCGCCGGTGCGGGCAACCGAGATATTATTGAAGGGGGAACGGGAAATGATTCCCTCGATGGGGGAGAAGGAAATGATGTCCTGCAAGGAGAAGAAGGAGATGATACGCTCCTCGGTCAAGTCGGCAATGATTCCCTATTTGGGGGTCAAGGAAACGATTCTCTCGATGGCGGTGCAGGTCGCAATACCTTGTTAGGAGAAGATGGAAATGATACCTTAGTTGCTGGAGACGATAGTAATTTACTTTCAGGTGGTAATAATGATGACATCCTGATTAGTGGCATTGGCAATGACACCCTGTTAGGGGGAAGTGGCAATGATTCTCTAACCGGGAATGCCGGAGATGATTCCCTCTATGGGGAAGATGGAGAAGACCTAATTTTTGCTGGAGTCGGTCGAGACCTAGTTCTCGGTGGCCCGGGGAACGATAGCATCGATGCGGCCGAAAATAATGACACCGTATTTGGTGGAACGGGGAATGATTCTATTATTAGCGGTGATGGGGACGATATCGTAAATAGTGGCGACGGTGCCGATACACTCTTAGCCGGGATTGGAGATGATTCTGTCTTTGGCGGTGCTGGAAATGACTCGATTGTGGCTGATCTTGGGGACGATAGTATTTTTGCTGGCGATGGTTTAGATACGGTATTTGGAGGAATTGGCAATGATTTAGTCTTTGGAGATGAGGGCAACGATACCCTGTTTGGGGGTGAAGATGATGATACCTTAGCCGGGGGCGGCGGTGCGGATAGTTTAATTGGAAATGTGGGGAATAATTCCTACTATTATTTAGCTCCGACAGAAGGTGTTGATGTGATCACCGAATTTAATATTAATGGTGATGATCGATTCCTATTTAGTTCTTTAGGTTTCCCCGGTTTTACCACCGCAGAAGGAACCGTTGTTCCCCTACAGGGCATTATTATTTCTAACCTGGGTTCGGAAGGGGATGATATTAGTAATAAACAGGTGATCATTTTCCAAGATACCTTTGATAATGTTCAAGCGGTGAATGCCGCCTTGAAAAATCAAAAAGGATCGGTTGATGGTGCAGCCTTCTTTGTTTATCGCAATAACTTGAGTTATTCAGCTTTTCCGGGTGCTTATGTTGTAGGCTATGATCCGAATTTAAGTGATGATAGTTTACCTGCTTTTGATTTAGGGATTCTACCCTCTATTGACCCACAGACTAATAATATTAGTACCCTAATCGGGCCTAGTGATTTTGTGATTATCTAAGGATTATGTAGTAAGTCCTTCAGCGTCGTCTGAAGATAGCCCTAAAGGGCTTACTACACATTGAATATTCGATATCCCTATTCCCAGCAAAGGATTCTGAATTATGACCAGTTCTGTTATCAATACAACTCCGGCAAATTTAGCGTTAAGAGTTTTACCGAGTAATGACCTGTACAATACAGGAAGTTCAGTCTTAATTTTTGCCACATCAATTCCAGGAAGATTTGAAACTTTTCCCGCAGATGTTCAGTCTTTCGTTCCCCTTTCTAATGGCATTGGAACTACTTTACCTGGGGCGACAGGGGGAGTGATCTTTGTACCTAGGGAACCGATTTTAGAAGCAATATCGATTGAAACTAATACACCTATTTATTTAGCTGAAACCGAAACTGGTCAATTTCAAAGTTTAAATGGTGAAATCACCGGAGATGTTCAAACCGGGCCGGCCGGAAGTTTTATTTTTACTCCCGATGGATTTAGCCCGGAAACCCCGGCACCGACGGCAACTCCCAGTCCTACGGATGCCCCTAGTCCCACGGAAACCCCCAGTCCTACCGCTACCCCCAGTCCCACCGCTACCCCTAGTCCTACGGATGCTCCTAGTCCCACGGAAACCCCCAGTCCCACAGCTACTCCTAGTCCCGAACCCCAAGCCCGACCGATTCAAATTCAAGGGGCAGGGACAGGAACAGAATCAGATGACACCATTATTGGTAGTGGTCAAAATGATACGATTGCTGGATTAGAAGGGAACGATACCATCTTTGGATTAGGAGGGAATGACCTCCTGCAAGGCGATGCTGGACAGGATCAAATTAATGGGAATGAAGGCAATGATGCCATTGTCGGAGGGTCAGAGGATGATTGTCTGCGGGGAGGACAAGGAGATGATTTAATCTTCGGAGACGCCGGGAATGATCTGGCTTTTGGGGATAGGGATAATGATACCTTGAATGGTGGCGCTGGGGCCGACACAATGTATGGCGGCCAGGGTAATGATAGTATTCGAGGCGGGGGAGACGATGACCTCCTCTATGGCGACAAAGGCAATGATATGGTATCGGGTGATACTGGAAACGATACGGTCTTTGGTGCAGACGGAGACGATATTTTATATGGTAATTCCGGTCAGGACTTCCTGAATGGAGGGGCTGGAAATGATCAACTTTTTGGCGGCGGAGATGATGATAGTTTAGTGGGCGGTCAAGGAGTTGATATTCTCTATGGAGATTTAGGAAATGATACCCTTTCGGGCGGTGATGATAATGATCAACTATTTGGGAATGCCGGGGATGATGTTCTGAATGGCGATGATGGAGCCGATAGTTTATATGGCGGTGCGGGGGAAGATATCCTCAATGCTGGAAAAGGTCGAGATTTCCTCTCCGGTGATGCTGGGAATGATTTATTAGCCGGGGAAGCCGGGGTAGATACCCTGACCGGAGGTACGGGAGATGATATTTTTGTTCTCGGTTATGTGATTACTCAAGCACCTAATGGTGGTAGTTTTATTACGGGAACTACAGGCGGTACTAGCGTTGATTTAGCAGATATTGTTACGGATTTTACGACCAACGACAAGATTGGGCTATCTGGAGGACTGACATTTCAAGATCTGGAAATTGCCCAAGGTCAAGCCTCTAATGCCAGTAATACCATTATCAGAGATAAGAATACAGGCGAATTTTTGGCGGTGTTACAGGGGGTTAGTGCCAGTGTCTTAACAGAAGATAGTTTTGTTCTTGACCCCACTGTTCCCCTTCCCCCCACACCAGAACCCACACCTACACCGGAACCCACACCCACACCAGAACCCACACCAGAACCCACACCGGAACCCACACCTACACCGGAACCCACACCCACGCCACCAACTACAACTCCACCAACCACAACTCCACCAACCACAACTCCACCAACCACAACTCCACCAACTACAACTCCACCAACCACAACTCCACCAACCACAACTCCACCAACCACAACTCCGCCAACTAGCTCACCAACTACACCGCCGCCACCACCGCCACCAATTCCCTCTCAACCCACTCGTCCCCCGGTGGAACCGCCGACTCCGGCAATTTTAGCGATGGAGAATGACACAGTATCGGGTTTACAGAATACTCTGTTAGATATTCCCGATAGTACCATCATCGTTAATGATACCGGAGTTGGGCTGCTCACCATCACCGGAATTACGGAACCTGCCAATGGGAAAGCCAGCTTAAATCGAAATGCAAGATCAATTACTTATATTCCTGATAAAAACTTTTCCGGTTTTGATATTTTTGAATATCAGATCCGAGATGATAACGGAGCAACAGGAACGGCAACGGTTACGGTGAATGTGGTATCGGTTAATGAACCTCCGATTTTGGATCTCAGCAGTTCTCAACCCGGGAATAATTACAGCACGGTTTTTGTTGAAGGGACAACTCCTATTGCCATTACTGGAAGTGTCAGTATTATTGATGCGGATGATACGGAACTGACATCTGCTACTATTACTTTAACCAATATTCCCGATGGTGGAATAGAAGGTTTATCTATCCTGGGAACCCTGCCCAGTGGGATTACGGCTGGAGCCTATGACCCAGCAACCGGAATTATTCTCCTAACTGGAACTGCCCCAATTGCCAGTTATGAAACCGCACTTTCTCAAGTGGTTTATAGCAATAGTTCCCAAAATCCCAATCCTCAAAATCGGGTCATTAATGTTGTTGTTAGCGATCGCCAAGATGATAGTAATATTCCGACTAGCACGATTACAGTTGATGCGGTTAATGATCCTCCTGTAAATACGGTTCCCGGGTCGCAAGCCGCCAACGGCAACGAACCCATTATATTTAGTCAAGCGGACGGTAATCAAATTTCTATTAGTGATCCTGATGCTGGCGTTAATCCCGTACAGGTTACTTTAACAGCTAGTACCGGAACCTTGACTTTAGGTACAACACCGAATAATGTAACAATTTCTGGGGATGGAACCACAACTATTACCTTAGTTGGTCGAATTGATAATATAAATACAGCCCTGGATGGTTTAACCTTTACCCCACCCCCAGCCTTTACCACCTCAGCAACCCTGCAAGTGGTAACAACCGATCAAGGAAATACCGGTAGTGGTGGCCCGCAACAAACGGCGAGTACAATTGCGATTAATCAACCCAACCTGCCACCAAATGCAGTAAATGACAGTGTAGTGGGAACACAAAACGTACTCTTGACGATCGCCTCCTCAACTCTACTGGCTAATGATACCGATCCCGATAATGATCCCTTAACCATTACTCAAGTAAGCGATCCGATTAATGGGACAGTGACTCTGAATAATAGTAATGTTCTATTTACTCCTGCCGCTAATCATACTGGGCCAGCGAGTTTCCTCTATACTATTAGTGATGGGAATGGGGGAACCAGCAGCGCCACGGTGGATGTGACGGTTAATCCCAATAAACCCCCAACCCTAGACTTAGATGGTAGTCAAGCGGGAAATAATACTCAAGCAACCTTTGAGCAAAGACAGCCGGCCGTTGCGATCGCCAATGCCGCTAATATTGTGATTACCGATCCTGACAATACCACCGCCGAGTCCTCTACTATTACCTTAACTAACCCCTTGAATGGCAGTTCAGAAAGTTTAGCGGTTAACGGTGTGTTACCTGCGGGGATTACCGCCAGTAGTTATAACAGCACCACGGGGGTTCTAACTCTAACCGGGAATGCTGCGATCAGTGCTTATCAAACCGCGATCGGACAAATTATCTATAACAATACGGCTAATTCTCCCAATACCGCTACCCGCACAGTGGAGGTGAAGGTAAATGACGGAACCAACAATAGTAATACAGCCGCCAGCACGATTACGGTAATTGCTCTGAATCAGCCTCCGGTGGCGGTTCCCGACGGCCCAATTTTTGCTAACAATAGCATCCAATTCCCGATTTCTCCCCTAGATAATGATACTGACCTCGATGGAGATATTCTGACTTTGACCTCGGTGGATAATCCGCCCACCGCCCAAGGTTTAGTAACTCAAGGGGGTTCATTAGTTCAGTACACCCGTTTAGGAACTGCGACGGGGTTGGATAGTTTCAACTACAGTATGAGTGATGGTCAGGGAGGTACCAGTAGTTCCACCATTACCATTAACCTTTTACCCGTTGCCGATGATAACCCAAACTCAGTAACCGGAGGTAGTTTTGGCGATAATCTCAATGGTCTGGGCGGAAATGATACCCTAAGTGGTTTGGATGGGAAGGATTCCCTCCGAGGAGATGCAGGGAATGATTTACTCCTGGGGGGAAGTGGAACCGACTTGTTACAGGGCGGAATTGGAGACGATATCCTCAACGGGGGTTTAGCCGCCGATAGCATGACGGGAAATGCCGGAAATGACCAATTCCGTTATGATAGCGCTGATGACGGCGGCGGGTCTGGGTTTAATGCCAGTTCTAATACTGAGATTAAATCCCGAATTGGGAGTAATTTATATGATACAATTACTGACTTTGAAGGGTTGGGGGCTCCGGTTGGAGATCGAATTAGTTTTGCTACAACGGTCATTGCCTCTTTTGTGAGTATTGGAACAGCCGTACAAACTAATATTACTGCGGATGTGATTCCCGGTACAAATCCCGGTCTATTTGCCTTTAATGATGGTAGTAGCACTTACCTGATTTACGATGGAAATGGGGATAATATCACGGGAAATGATTCCCGAATTTTAGCTAAATTAGACAATGTTAATGGAGTTACAACCCTTGATGTGAATGATTTTGCTGGAATTGCTGGACTGAATCGTTCTCCGATTGTTCCCGGGAATACAACCGTTAATATTAATGAAGATGTGATCACTAATTTAGGGATTGTACCTCCGATTGATCCCGATAATGATCCGTTAATTATTACGGTTAATAGTATTCCCGATATTAATAAGGGTATCGTCAGAATTACGGGTCAAACTAACTCGATTATTATTGGTCAAACCTTAACCAGCGCTGAAATTAGTCAGGTAGAATTTGTTCCTAAACCCAATATTAGCGGGGCGGCGGGGGTCTTCCTTTATAGTGTTAGTGATGGTCAAAATCCGGCGGTGAGTCAAACTATAACTATTAGTATCACGGAGATTAATGATCTTCCGATCGCGGTTAATGATGGCCCAATTTTTACGAACAATAGTATTCAATTCGCTATTTCTCCCCTAGATAATGATAGTGACCCCGATGGCGGGGTTCTCACCTTGACCTCGGTGGATAGTCCACCTACCGCCCAGGGGTTAGTAACTCGAGGGGGTTCCTTAGTTCAGTACACCCGTTTGGGAACTGCGACCGGGCCAGATACTTTCAACTATATTATTAGTGATGGTCAAGGGGGAACGGCTACGGCTAATATTACAATTGACCTCTTACCCGTTGCTGATAATAACCCCAACTCCTTCACCGGAGGTGGTTTTAGCGATAACCTCAATGGTCTGGGTGGCAATGATACCCTAAGCGGTTTGGATGGCAATGATACCCTGCGAGGAGATGCTGGGAATGATAGTTTATCGGGAGGAAGTGGAAACGATCTGTTACAGGGCGGAACTGGAAACGATACACTTCAGGGCGGTTTAGGACGGGATAGCTTAAGTGGTAGTCTTGGAGAAAAAGACCTGTTTATTTATACGGACTCCCTAGATGGGGGTGGTATCGGATTTAATGCGGTGGGAACAGGAATTAATGCTCAAATTGGTAGTGGTTTCTATGATTCTATTAACAATTTTGAGGGTTTCGGTCAGGTTGGAGGCGATCAAATTGGTTTATCTACCAGTTTAATTGCGGGTACTACTAATATTCTGCTGACGGTACAAACCAATCTTTCAACAAATGTTCTATCGGGAAATAGCCCAGGTCTATTTGCCTTTGATAGTGGTAAGGATACCTACTTAATTTATGATGGCAATGGCAATAATTTAACCGGGAATGATTCTCGAATTCTGGCTAAGTTAGAAGGAGTTACGGGTGTAACAACCCTAAATCCTGATGATGTAATCCTGTTCTAATATGATCTCCCCCCCCCCGTAGAGACTTTGCATGCAACGTCTCTACGGGGTTTTTAAATTACTGATTAGGTGTATTCAGTTCCAAATCAACAGAATTTTCCTGCTCCAATTTCACAACATTTTCAGGAGGAGTTAAACAGGTTTTTAAGAGTTGATCAACTCCTAAATTTGTACTAGCTTGGTTCATACCCACAACGCAATTTGAGAAAGTTTCGGGTAACACACTCCGACGACAGCTATCAAGAACATTGAACGGATCGGATGAGCTAGTATTTAAGCTAATATTAACTACACAATTCGCTAATTCATCGGGACGTCGAACCTGTAGACAACCGGATAGAATTTGTTCTACGGGTAGGGCGGCTACATTTCTTTGCATTTGGGTGACACAATATCCCATATTCCGGGGCCGTGATGCCATTCCACAGCCTTGAGTTGCTAACTCCACCGATAGCCCGGCCGCCACTAACTGTTGGGTGCAGTTTCTATAGTCCTGTCGGCGAATTAAGACAAAGGAAGGAAACGCCTCAGCAGGAGTCACGGGAACAAATAGGGGGAACAAACTCACCGTCGCCACTAAGGATAACCAACGCTGATGGCGTGGGAGGTTGGTCAGAAGTGCTTTTTTTAATCCAGAAAACATCACAATAGAAAGATTCATAGCTGTTTCAAGTTTTGCACAATGATATCATGGGTTAGCAGTTGACCGTTGATAGTTGCTCAACATCATCTTTAACACTCCCTGGCGTGAATGCAGGGTGATTTTTTTTCTCGTTCTATAGATCGTCTATCCTAGAAATCAAACAATGTCAGCATGAAGGGTATATGGGTGTTACGCGATCGCTCCTTAAATTAACTATTGGTACTGGGTGCATAGTCGGTGGCTTGGCATTTCCGCCACTCCTGGCAGCCGATGGGATCGTTTGGGGGACAATCTTGGCGACTGCTTTAGCCAGTGTTGCTGCTGGGAATACTGCTAATGCCATTGATGCCTTAATCGACAAGAAAGATGGCGATCGCATATCATTGCAGAATCAAGATTTAACTAAAGCAGTAGGAAAAGCGATCGCAGCCGTCATCACCCTAGCAGCCCTTCAAAACCAAGGCAAAACCCACGACAACCTAGAAAAAATTGCCAGCCAAGCTACAAATAATTGGGTGAAAATTGCTCAACAGGAACTCACCCAGCAACGCTATCCCCAATTAAGAGAAGCCAAACTCGACCAATTCCTCACCCCAGAAGAATACAGCCTCACCCAAGATGGCAACCTCACCCCCCAAGAATGGCAGGATATTTTCATCCGCTTAAACATGGCAGCCTGTAAAGGGGGTGGCTTTAAACTCCCGCCAGAAGTCTATCCCCAAGTAGCCGAATTACTCCATACCACCTTCCCCAAAGCTTTAAGAGAAACCCTCAAAGAAGACTTTGCTAACGATGGCAAAGCTTTTGCCGGATTAACCTTGCAGTTACTCACGGGAATGAAAGCGGAACTGACACAACTGCGAAACACCAATCTAGCGGTGAATGCCACCGAATTAACGCAAATTCTCCAACAGTTCCAGCAGTTAGAAACCCAGTTACGGGGAACCGTCGCCCAGCAGCAGGCATTTTTTAGCCAAATTTCCCAGGACATAGATTCTGGTTTTGCCGAAGTCTGTCAACAGTTGGGAGTGATGGAAACCAATATCACCGGATTGTTACAGAATTTAGAGAAAAGACTAGATGCTTTAGATGAAAAGCTGACGAGACTGGAAGCACCGAGGGGGCGGCAGTTATCGAAACATGAGTATCGCAACCGTCAGGTGTTATTGTCTCAGATGGGGACTGAAGTTGAAAGCCGTTTAGCACAGTCGTTACACCATGCGGTTTTGCTGAATTTAGGCAAAGAACAGCAACCCCATCAAGTGCAACGCCCTTGGGATGTTTCCGTGAAGGTGGGGGAAGCGCGATCGTTTCAGTTACCCTCACAGACGAATATTCTGGAGGTGTTTGAGAATCCAGCCATTAACGGCAAGTTTCTGATTTTGGGAAAACCGGGAGGTGGGAAAACCACGACGTTGTTAGAGTTAGCTCAAGCCTTGGTTGAGCGTGCCCAGACGGATAGCGATGCACCCATCCCCGTAATTTTAGAGCTTTCGGCATGGCAGACAGTTACAAAAAGAAAGTTTTTACCTTTTGGAGAGAAAGAAAAATACGACCCTTCAATCAAGGAGTGGATTCTCTCTCAGCTTTGGAGTAAGGGAGTTAGTCAGGAAATCGGAGAGCAGTGGATTCGGGATAAAGAGTTAGTGCTGCTTTTGGATGGTTTGGATGAGTTGCCATCGGAACGTCAGGCGAAGTGTGTCCAGGCAATTAATAAGTTTTTAGATAGTGAATTTTCTCCTCTGCATTTGGTGGTAAACAGTCGCAAGGAGGAGTATGAGGAATATGAGGAAGTTCTGCACTTAAATGGTGCGATTTGTTTGGAAGATTTGAGTGTAGAGCAAATGCGTCATTATTTCGCCAGTGTCAATCTTGGGGAGTTCTGGGAGAGTATTAAGGATTCTGAGAAGATTGTCAATTTTATTCGTCAGCCTTTATTTTTGGCCATTACAAGTATTGCTTATCAGCAGATTGATGTTGAGGAGTGGAGAAACTGTAATACAGAAGAAAAAGCTATTGATTATTTGCTTGGTATTTATCGAGTGGAAAGGCTTCGCAAAACATCAAAAAGCAAATGGTACTCCAGAAAGCAACCTTTGGCTTGGAAGTCTCAAAATATTCTAATACAATTAGCTCAATATCTGGATAAAACGCAAAATCCCAAAAAAGAATTTAGAGTAGACGGATTACAAGGATACATTTTACCAGAAAAAAAAAGAAATATTCATATATTGTTAATTTTTTCTCTTTCCTTCTTAATTTTCTTCTCTGTAGTCTTATTTACCCCTAGAGATTATCAGATTTCAATTCCAATGGTTGATGATATCCTCATTGGATTTCCCCTAGGATTTATTCTTTTTTTGATAATTGGGATGCTAGGAGCATTCGCATTTGTATGTCCTATATGGTTCATTATATTTGGTGTACGTCTCGTCATGTATGTCAATTCCTTAGCAAAAGGAATAAATGTTATTATGAGGGCTATTGTTGTGTCAATAGCAAGTATTATTTTTCTAATAATTACTCTATTTTTCATAATATCATGGCTTGCAATTGTTCCTTTTATTTGGAATTTATGGGTGATGATGAATCAAACAAATCCTTTACTTTGGAGTATAGGATGGAATGTAACAATGAAAGCATTTATTCTTGTATTGCTAATGATAGTTTTTGTTTTCTGGGGAGGAAACTACTCTAACTGGAAAGGGGAGCTTTTTTTCTTCCAGCTAAAAAAATTTAATCCATTAGGTCTACTTTTAGCTTGGTTTTGGACAGCATTTGCTGTTGTTTTTGTTGTGTTTTTTAACTTCTTTTTGCCAAACTCGCTTGCTCTTGTAGTTCAAGGAAATAATAGTTGGTTAGTCTGGATTATTTCGCTTGGTACTGGTTTTGGAATTCTGGTAGGATTTTTGTACGAAGATAAAATTACAAGCAGACCTAACAATATATTTTTAACCTCGTTTCTCGGCTCTATTGTTTTCTTTACAGTAGGAATGCTTTCAGGATTTATTCCCAGCTTAAACATGGGGATTATTACAGCACTGGGCAATGGGACTATTATAGGATTAATTTTCAGTTCGTTAGCATGGTGGGGTTGCATAGAATACCTTGCACTACGCCTTATCCTTGGGTTGAGTGGCTATATGCCTTGGAATATAACCCGCTTCCTCGACTACTGTACAGAACGCCTAATCCTGCAACGAGTCGGCAACCGCTACCGCTTCATCCATCGCCTCGTTCAAGAACACTTCGCCAACCTAGAAATCCAAAAAGAGTAAAAAATTGGGAGTAAAAATCAATTGAACTTTGAAATTTTAGGAGAAATTCATCACATTAAAATCATTTATATTTTGGAGTAAAGATTATGCAATTTGTCGTTTGCATCAATAACAAAGACTATTCAGCTTCCTGAGAAATTCGCAAAATTTATCAAGTTTTACTCGACCCTCAAGCCAACAATCATCAAATGATTCGCGTCATTGATGAATCTGGAGAAGACTACCTATACCCCAGTCATTATTTTATGGCCATAGAGTTATCAGAACCCCTCCAACAAGCTCTTGCTACCTGCCTCTAAAATCAACCCAGAAACCGGGTTTGGTGCAAAGAAACCCGGTTTCTGCGCGATACAACTTTCGCGCTAAAATATCGCCAAAACCATACCTACAAAAAAATTCCTACCATGCTCAGTGCAACTGTCACCGAGACCGGACAAATTACCCTTCCTCAAGAAATTCGCGATCGCCTGAAACTGGTTAACGGCAGTAAAATCAGCTTCATTATTGATGAAGACGGACAAGTTAAACTCTTTCCCCTGAATGTTCCTGTCCAAGAGCTATCAGGAATCCTACACCGACCGGGTATGAAAAAAGCTACTCTCAAAGAAATGGACATTGCTATCTCTGAGGGAGCCAATGATTGGACTTGATACTAATATCCTTATAAACAAGGTAGAGCCGATTTTTCTGATTATTTAATTGGAGCGATCGCCCGTCAAGCAGGTTGTACAGAAACAGTGAGTTTTGATAGCAAGCTGAAAGTAGAAAAAGGTTTTCGTTGCATAGAGTAGCGATCGCCCTCGTTCAAGTACCGAGAAACCGTTTTTCTGCGCTGGTTTCTGCATCCTAACCAAGACTTGCTCAAAAAACCCGGTTTCTTTAGAAGCACGAGACTAGCTATGAAATATTGATTAGATACATACTATAATAAAAGGTTGGTGCAAAAAATTTTATGCGGAGAAAAAGTTAGATGGCTCGATATAGAGGCCCCCGTCTGAGAATCGTTCGTCGTTTGGGCGATTTACCTGGATTAACTCGGAAATCCCCCAGAAAGGCCTATCCCCCTGGACAACACGGCCAAGCCCGTCGTAAACGTTCAGAATACGCAGTCCGGTTAGAAGAAAAACAAAAACTGCGCTATAACTACGGCGTTTCCGAGCGTCAGTTATTGCGTTATGTCCGTAAAGCTCGTCGCGCCGCCGGTTCCACGGGTCAAGTCTTGCTGCAAACCTTGGAAATGCGGTTGGATAACACCATTTTCCGTTTAGGAATGGCCCCCACAATTCCAGCGGCTCGTCAGTTAGTCAGCCATGGTCACGTGACTGTGAATGGTCATCGCGTTAATATTCCTAGCTATCAGTGCAGACCCGGTGAAATAATTGGGATCAGAAATACGGAAAAATCCCGTGAATTGGTCAAAGCCAATTTACAATATCCCGGTTTAGCCAACGTTCCTAGCCATCTGGAGTTAGATAAAGCACAACTGACTGCAAAGGTAAATAGCGTCATTGAACGGGAATGGGTGGCTTTACAAATTAATGAACTGTTAGTCGTTGAATTTTATTCACGTCAAGCCTAAGAGTTCCTCACCGTTCTATTTTGTGTGGGGCGTTATCGACTAAAAATAACGTACCCCACCTAATTATTATTAAGCCCTAAATCCAAAATCAATCAGGCTGCTATCCTCCAATTTGGGACATGGTGCGGGCATAATTTCCCGTTGTACCAGAGTCCCGTTGTTTAAAATTAATATCGGGTTTAATTCCTAATAGGTTACTTACCTTTTCTCTTAACTCCTCAAACGTCGCACCCTGACGCAGAGGAGTTTTTAAGTCTATTTGTCCGGTTTCATTGAGTAAACAGGGTCGTAACCAACCATCGGCAGAAAATCTCATGCGGTTACAGCGATCGCAAAAACATTCAGACATCTGACTAATAAATCCTAATGTTCCCTTCGCCCCCGGTATTTGAAATACATCCGCAGGGCCGTTTCCCTTCACCTGTGAGGCTTCTAAACCCCATTTTTCGCGAATTTGCTGTCTTAATTGTTCTGAGGAAATCCAACCGCGATCGGCAAATAAATCGTTATTTCCAATGGGCATAAATTCAATAAATCTAACGTGCCATTGTCGTTCTATGGTTAGTTTTGCCAAATCTAACACCTCATGCTCATTCACCCCAGGAATGACTACCACGTTTAATTTTAAGGGGTTAAAACCGACTTGATAAGCGGCTTGTATTCCTGCCCAAACCTGTTGCCATCGGCTGCGCCCTCGGTTGCCGATAATTTGATCAAAAATATCAGAATCAAGGGAATCTAAACTAATATTAATTCGTCGCAGTCCAGCATTATATAAATCCTCTGCCATTTCTGCTAATAAAAAACCATTGGTGGTCATTGCCACATCTTTTGTTTCAGGAAAAGCGTTAATTTGTTTAACTAATTCTACCACCCCAGGACGCAATAAAGGTTCACCTCCGGTTAAGCGAAATCGAGTAAATCCAACGGGGATAAATACCTCTTGTAACAGGGTTAAAAGTTCATCCAGGGTTAATAAATTCTCTCGTAGGATATAATCTATTTCTGTGCCTTCGGGCATACAATATTGACACTGGAAGTTGCAACGGTCAATCAAACTAATACGAAGATAATCAACGGGGTTCATGGATTTTTAGGATAATAATAGAATTTTGTTCTTTCTGTATTATCTCTAATTTTTCTATTGTGGGGTGGGTCAGAATTATAATTGTCATGGATATTGTCTTAAAAGTGACTGAATAATGGGTTATGATACTCTAGTTTATTAGTCTTAGATTGTATAATCTCTCTTTTGTCATGTCGCGGGATTTTAACAAATTTAATCTCTTTTAGCTTCGGGAAAATCAAAGTTTTCCCTGGCAATGACAAAGGAGAGATAATATTAATCTCGCGGAGGTCTACCCGTATCTTTGATTATTTCTTGACCTTCCTCCCTAGCTTGAGGACAAAGAGTAATACTATTGTGAATGCTACAGGGAAACTTAACAATAGAATTGGAAATAGTCAACTCTGAAGCTTTTGCTTGAGTTGCTGTAATCACCGATAACCCGATTAGGGTTAAAGAGATCAGACTTTGGCGTAACATAATCAGACTCCTTTTTGTACAATGACAGAATAAATCCGCTTATTAAACCCATGAATTACTGCACACAAATAAGGGTTTTAACGGGCTTAAAATTTTAATTAAGAAGGGGTTAATAAACGGATTTTATTCCTCTAAAATAAGTGGGGGTGTTATTGACTTCAACCTAAACTACCCAGTTCATGAATAATTGAGTTTTCCAGTCTTAACACTCTACTTTTCTAGTACAAATTTGTAGATCAGGAATACTTTTTATTTATCTATGAATTTTTTTATAAAATACTTAAATATTTGCTACTGATAATTAATAAAAGAGGTGGGGATATCAGTTATCAGTTATCAGTTATTAGTCATTAGTCATTAGTTACCAGTTTATTACCCATTCGTAATTCGTAATTACCCTTAATTCATATTCATTCCCCCTAAAGGAACAGAAATTAAATCATGAAATTGAGTATCTCTAATTCGTTTTAACTCCCACATCCATTTGGTTTCTGCGTCAATTTGTTGATAATATTTTTGAGCTAAATTCTGCTGTTGAGCAATATCGGTTTCTCCCCATAATTTTAAAGCCATATCTCGTCTTTTTTGACAAATAACGGTTTCAATAGATGCAATAGAACTGCGGATGACTAATTGGGCGCGACAAATATCAATTTCTGTATGTTCATCCAAATAAAATAGATGATAAAATTGTTTGGTTTGTTGATTTTTTTCTAAACAAACTTGTTGCAATTCCAGAATTAAATCCACCGGATTTAAACTCTTTTCAGATCTTTCCTCAATTTGGGCAATTTCTCGCCATAAAAACCGATGATGAGCTAAACTAAACTGTAAATCCCTCGCTTCTAAACCATCCATAATACTTAGACGATATTCGGGACAATGGAGATAAATTCTGAGGAGTTTAACTTCTGCTTCTTCTAATAAACTACGCTCGGAGTTAATACTAAGTAAATTATCAGAAGATGGTTTATTTTTTACTGTTTCTAAATGGTGCTGATTGATTTGAGTTTGTAAATTTTTAGCTAATAAAGAAACTAACCTATTTTGTCCTTGACTCAGAAGTTCAGCACAATATTGAATATAGTGGGTGCGTTGCATTCCATTCTCAATTTTTTTTAATAATTCCACCATTTGTTTTGAGACTTGCTGCGACTGGGAAACGGTTTCTAGGTTTTTTCCAATTAATAACCGTTGAATTTGCCAATCAATCCAAAATGGCGCATTAACCAATAATTTTTGATAATCTTCAGCAGAATTATGAATTAAAAACTCATCGGGATCTTTACCAGAAGGAATATTTAAAATCCGTAAATTAATATAACCTTGATAAGCCAGATCTTCAATTTCTCCGATCGCCCGTTCGGCGGCTTTATTCCCTGCGGCATCTGCATCAAAATTGAGAATAATTTGTTTAGATTCTGTGTACCGAACTAACTGCCGAACTTGATTTAAACTTAATGCAGTACCTAAAGAAGCCACAACATTTTCTATTCCGGCGGTATGTAACGCAATTACATCAAAATAGCCTTCGACAACAATCGCTTGATCCTGTTTACCGATGGCATTTTTTGCTTTATCTAAGGCAAATAAAGTCTTGCCTTTATCAAATAATTCGGTTTCGGGAGAATTGAGATATTTGGGCAGTTCATCCCCTAAGCTTCTGCCTCCAAATCCAATAATTTTTCCCTGACTATCATGAATTGGAATCATTAACCGATCTCTAAACCGATCATAATATCCATTGCCAGTTTTTCGAGGTACAATTAGCCCTGCTTGTTCGACTAATTCCGCCGGAAAATGTTTTTGTTCTACCAAATAATCATAAAGTGTTTCCCATCCTTGGGGAGCATATCCTAACTGAAAATATTGAATGGTATTTTCTTTCAGATTTCGTTTTAATTTTAAATAATCTAAAGCTTGCAGTCCTTCCGCTTGTCTTAAAGTATATTGATAAAAACCCGTAGCGATCGCTAAAATCTCATATAATTGTTCTCGTAAAGAAATCTGTCTTTGTAATTCCTGACGTTTTTCAGGTTCCAAAGTCTTAACTGAAACTTGATACCGTTTAGCTAACTCTAAAACCACCTCACTAAAAGAACTTTTATCCAAATCCATGATAAATTTAATCGCATTTCCCGCCGCCCCGCATCCAAAACAATAAAACATTTGTTTCGTGGGACTCACCGTAAAACTAGGGGTTTTTTCATCATGAAAAGGACACAACCCCACAAAATCTTTCCCCCGTCGTTTCAACGAAACTTTCTCGGACACGATATCATAAATATCCGCCCTTTCTTTGACTTCTTCTATTGTCTCTGGATGAATTCGGGGAGTCAGCATTGGGGATTAAACTAGAATGATAAGTCTTTATTTTGCCATAAAATATCCTTAATGATCCTTTCTAATCTTTTGAGTGTATTATTTTTTTAAAGATGTGATCGCACTTACCCAACTTACCCCAATCAGTAGAAAATGTTATAATCACCTTAGAATTAAAGCAAGGTTTAATCAACAAACATCACCATTCGTGTTTAAACTTTAAGCCCGTGTTGTGGTATAATAACCATAGTTATAGTCAGTAAATTCTCTAAGGTCTAACAATGCAACTGGAAGACTATTTCAACTTTTTAGCCCCTGATGATATTCGTTTGAAAGGTTCACGCATTGGCATCGAAACCATTCTTTATGAGTACATTTATCGAAATCGAACTCCAGAGGAAATCGCTAAAATCTACACTTCTTTAAGTTTAGATCAAGTTTATGCCACAATTTTATATTATTTACAGCATCAAGAATGGGTAAGTCAGTATATTACTGACGGGTTGGAATGGGGACACAAAATGCGAGAAGAACAACGACAAAATCCATCCCCTATTGTTCAAAAATTAATGAAATTGAAAGCAGAAAAGGAAGCCACAAAATTGAAAAATGCTTAAATATCTCATGGATGAAAATGTTAACCCAATTTATATTAATCAACTAAGACGGAGAGAACCCGACTTGGTAATTCGTTCTGTGGGAGAACCTAATACTCCGCCAACAGGAACATTAGATCCAGAAATTTTGATTTGGTGTGAAGTTTATAACTTTGTCCTTGTCACAAATAACCGTACATCAATGCCTGTACATTTAGCGGATCATTTACGGCTAGGTCGTCATATACCAGGGATTTTTATTCTTAATTCTGAAATGGGAATTGGAGAAACAATAGAGGAGTTAATCCTAATAGCGGCTGGTTCCTTTGAAGAAGAATATCAAAATCAAATTATTCATTTACCTATCCCTTTAATGCGGTAATTTATAAAGAATTATTATCCCATTATCAACCTAAAATTATTATAAATGAAGCCAAATTAGAGTCTGTTTATTAATTGATAGCGGAATTAAAAATTAGTCAATGGGTCGCACCCTTTAAACACCCATATTTTCAATACTCCAATCTTCAAATCTCAACCCAGGAACTCGTTCAAAATCCTGTCGATTTCGTGTTACTAAAATTCCATTTTTAGAAATTACAGTTGCAGCAATGCGTAAATCTCTTGTACCAATTCTCACTTTTTGACGCACTAACTCTATGTAGCAATTGTAAGCATCCTGATCAAAATCTAATACTTGAATTGTTTGAAAGAACTTTAATCCATCCTGTAAACCTTTATAACCCCAGATTAACCGATTAGATTGAGAAGATTGCTGGATCGCATTTAACCATCCTTTCATTTGTTCTTCTACTGTAATAATAGTAACAGTAATCTCGTCAGGATCAGTTTCCATAACACGCTGTATAACTACAGGATGCTGATTTTCAAAAAGTGTAATATGATCTGTATCTAGTACCCACAAACTCACTTTACTTCCTCCTTTGCTTCAAGTTGACAATAATATTCTTCCATTTCAGCATCAAGTTGCTCCCGATCAGCTTTTATATAATCTTGTACTTCATCAAAAAGCGGGTTATCTTTATACATTCCTGCAAACTTCATCCAAGGATGTTCCGGTTTGGGTAGAGGAATTTCTAGTTGCACAATTTCACCCTGTTTCAGAATGGCATTAACTTGTTCTAATAATTGTTCTAAAGCTGCTTCTCGACTTGCACCCTTAGCTTTACAATCTAAACCTAATACTGTTACTATATATTCTTGATCTTGTTGTTGAATTAACACAGGATAAGTCAATTTAGCAATAGATGGAGATGACGCTTGAATTAAGTTGGCGGTCATAGAACTATCCTTTTATAATCTAATGCAGTTTTATTATACACGATTTAAAGTTCTGAAAAAGGTATGATTCACGGGAGAAACTGGGCTTTTTGGTGAGAAATTGGCGTTGAGATTGCATTCTTTAGGTCGTAACTTAAGAATAGGCGATCGCTTACAACAATTAAGCATCAAAAAACTGGAGGGATAGCTGTGGATAAACAATAGTTTTCCCAACTCTTAAAGGGTTGAATTTCCGTTTCTTCATTGAGAACATCCACGACACGATCATAAATGTCTTGCGCCTGTTCAGGAGAATCACCAATACAAGTTAATCCTAACTTTCCATAACGAGATAAACACCCCATTAAGTGAAAAACCGTTCCTGTTTCCGTACTACTATCAAAATGCAATTGATGATTAACAATAATATCCATTAAATCATTAGGTAATAAACCCTGATACTTGTTATGTTGCAAATTATCCGAAGCAATATAAAATTTAGGTTGAGATTTTCGACTATAAAATAACCCGGTTTGTAAATCATAATACCCATTAGTTAATAACTTTAAAGTCATAAATGGATGGGTGGTGCCCCCTCGACGCAGGTTAATTTCTATCGCCTGTAAATCCCAATCTAAACTGTCCGGTTGATAGACCGCAATAAAATCTACACCAAACCGTTCTAAAGCCCCTTTATTCGCTAAATTTTGACCAATTTTTTCTCCCATTTCTTGCAATTTTAATCGATAGGCGGCTTGGGCTGGAAATCGACAACCTTGGAAAATTTGACCATCGGGGCCCCCTAAAATTTGATCATGGGTGGAGATAATTTGAGTCTTGCCATTGGGAGTAATTTCACACTGAACACTAGGAGATTCTTTGATCTCCCCTTCAATAAAAACCTCTACAATTGCCCCTAATTGAGAAATGCGATCGCGAAAAGTTTCCCAGGTTTCATTCGGTGCTTGAAAACTTAATTTATTCCAGTAGTTTTCAAGAAGTTTGGGTCTTTCCTGTGGGTTTAAATCTTTCAAAGGTCTTAAATCTAATAGGGCATTTCCTTCTCCAGAAAATCCCTGATTTAGTTTAACCACAATTCGGTTTAAGTTCGGTTGACGACTCCATAACTCCAAGGTTACTTTAGTTAAATCTTCAGTATTAAAAACTAAACCACTACCGTCGGGATGGGGAATACCTGCTTCGGCAAAGATTTGCCGACTGCCACTTTTAGTTCCCCAATAATTTAAGTCAGGATCAACCCCAAATAACGGAATATCCAATTGTACAGATAATTCCCGTTCTAGGGGTGTGGAATTAAAACAAATCATGTAGGATTGATTCGGTCTTAAAACTTGATGAATTCGAGAAATTAAACGGGGACGTTCTAAAATTTTTTGGGTTAAGGGTTTGGGAGAAGTATCATAGGTTGAAAATAACAATAAACGATCCCGAATATGACTAATAGGAATTCCAGGCATTAGGTGTAAATAATAATCAATTACGGTGGGGTGAATGGGTTGGGAAGACACATAAATTAACCGCATTCTAGGATTGCGTAATCGAATTAAAGAAAACAGTAATCGTTCTTCATACTGATGGGAACCCGGAATTTTTTCTAATTGGTGGCTATCTAAACTCAACGACGGAATCACTACGACATCTTGATCCTCTAATTCCTGATCGCTTAAACTTTGAAAGCGTTGCCGAAGTTGAGTTTGCAGTTCTCGAAACCGTTGAATTGTGTTTTCCTGGGAGTGATGCAATACAACCATAACTCTAACCTATTGAACCCGATATCTCTATGTTAGTTCAGGTGATTAACCCGATAGCAGTTTCGAGAAGAATTGCAAGATTTTGTTACTTGAGTTCCCAGAGTCGTGATTTTTGATCAACTTTTTCTACTTTTTCTAATTGATAGTTTTCATTTTTAATGGTTTGGCGTAATTCCTCAGAGGGGTTAAGAACAAAAACCTTTGGCCCTATGGGGAGTAATAATAGATTGGGTTCGGAATTAACCATCAGTAGTTTAATATCAGGGTTTAATTCATAACTCAGAGAAATAATATTCCCTAAATTTGTATAATAACTCCCGTGATCAACGATGACAGTGGCGGATTTATTTTTATTTAATTCTTGGGCAATTTGAGGATTTTCATAACTGGGAATTTGATGCCACCAGCTTTGAGAGTTGGCACTCATACTAATAGAAATTAAGCTAAATGTAAAAACGATAGCTAGGAGCGATCGCCAAATTATTTCTCCATCAATTAAGGAATTTTTATTACTTTTAATATGTGTAGAAAACAGATAAGCCACAGCTAATTGAATCGCGGGAAAACAGGAAATCAAAAAGCGTGTTACCCCGGAACGCCCTCCCCCTAAAAGAATATCCGGTAAGGCTAACATGAAAAAGGGAACTAAAATAGATGTCCAAATAAATAGGCGAGTTTTTCGGTTTGTTTGTTGGCTAATTTGAAATAATGCCAACAGAATTAATAAAATAAAGGGGAGTCTGAGTAAATACATCTGAATACTGTTGAAATCGAAGTTGATATCAACAAATAAAGCGGTAAAACTCAAAATCCAAAACTTGCTTAAATTCAGTAAACTGATGGAATTGCTTGACCAATTGGTAACATCCATCGCCCGTTGTAAATTACTGATTAAAATAATTAACCAAGGACTAAAAGCTAGAATTGCGATCGCAATAGCCGCTAAAAATTCCAATAATAAAGGAGAAAAAGGAAAGCGTTTTCGATTTCTAAAAGATCGTGAAGACTCCATACTCAGTAACAGAATATAAGCCCCATGACCTATAATTGTTAATCCGAATAAAACATGGGTATAGAGTCCAAAAATACAGGCTAAACTATAACCCGCCCAAAATAAAGGATGACGCCAATGAACTGCTTTGAGTAGAGCATAACCACTAGCAATCACCAGTAAAGTCAGTAAACTATATTGTCGGGCAGTTTGAGCAAATAAAATATCAAAGGGAGATAGGGCTAAAAAAGCCGTAGCCAGTAAAGCGGTTTGGGAAGATTGAAATAATTCCCAAGCCAATAAATACATAAACGGCAGGGAAATTAAACTAATTAAAGCGGGTAAAACCCGAGAAGCAATAATAGAATGACCAAACAAAAACATCCAGACCCGTGCTAATAAAAAATAAAACGGAGAATGTTGAGGATCTTCTGTGGCTAAAGAATTAAGGGTATCTAGGGGGGTACTACCCGGTTTCAGTTGTTGATATTTGAGGAGATCAATGGGGGAAACAATGCGATTCTGATAGAATTCCTGAGTAAATTCTTGACCCGTATATCCAGCAGCCCGCAAGGTAGTATAAACCTCATCATGCCAATAGATTTTTCCATCTAAAGCCACAAATCGAAAAGCAACACCAATAATAATGACAATTATTAAAAATAACCTCAGAACTTGAGGGCGAATTCTGTTGAAAAAGTTCCAGAGACGGGGCATAACATCCGTTTAAATTAAGTTGGATCAGGTTAGATTCTAAAATTTACAGGACTTACGGATCACCTGTATAGAGAGTAGGGGCAATTCATGAACTGCCCCTATCTATAGGGTTACTTTTGATTAAAAAAAGCAGGGAAAATCCCTGCTCAACTTTGGCTCAAATTCTCAATCGTTTTAAGAAATTAGTGATTTAGGGGATGATTCATGTCGCCCTAACTCATGCAGTCTCAAGACTCTAGCTTAGTATAAAGAGCTACTGGGTTTGTGGACGATGAAGCTTAACACTTGGCACTGCTTCACGTTGTCAAAACCCATGACTCGGATATAGCATTTGGAGTTTTCTTGGCGGCAAGCTTGGACTTCATTCAACACTTCTTGAGAAGTAGTGGCATTGAATAAAGGCAGTTTCCACAGAGTCCAATAGTGTTGGGTGGGTTCAGAAGATTCACTAAATTCCACACCGGGGATATATCCTTGATCCAGAATATATTGGACTTGCTTGACGATTTGGGCATCGGTCAAGGGAGGAAGATAGGATAACGTTTCAAAACGACGTTCTTTTGGTAATGTCCGCATTGTTGTTTCTGAAGTTAAATCGACTAAAGGTTAATAGGCGATCGCGGTGGTCATCATGCTTGAACTCACCGCAGGTCGGGGTTTGGTTCTGAGTCCGCTTGTAATTCTATCTCCGGGTTAGATTCAACACTACTCAGTTGCGTAATTCGTTCTAAATACTGACGTCGATAATCTATATTGGCTTTTTGAATATTTTCACGAACCATTTCTGGCAAATAATCGGCAACTTCTTGTACGAGATGTTCCCGTACCGTCATAATCCGAAACGCCATCTCCTGATTTTCTTGGAGCATTTCTCCCAGATAGGCTTCTCCGTCCTGAATTTTCCCGGTTGAGGAAAACCCACTCAGCCAGATAGCTTGTCCAGGGTTCGTTTCCCATAGTTGATCCGTGATAATCCTTACAGCCTGATAGGTCAGGTAACTTGCCAGCACTTTTGAGGTCTGTTTCGCAACTTCTTTGATGTCCATAGGCTGACTCTAACCCTCTTGATTATGGATTTAGATTTTAGATTTTGGATTGAGTTGTAACCACAACTGACCTGATTTGTCAAGTCTGACCCAAAATCCAAAATCCTCAATCTCCAATCAATTTAGACGGTATCCATCGACTCGTACTCAAACTTGATTTCTTTCCAGAGTTCGCAAGCAACGGCCAGTTCAGGAGACCATTTGCAAGCTTCACGGATGACGTCGCCGCCTTCACGGAACAGGTTACGACCTTCGTTACGAGCTTGGACACAAGCTTCCAGGGCCACACGGTTAGCGGTAGCACCAGGAGCATTACCCCAGGGGTGTCCGAGGGTTCCACCACCGAACTGTAAGCAGGAGTCATCGCCAAAGATTTCCACCAGGGCGGGCATGTGCCAAACGTGAATCCCACCGGAAGCCACGGGCATCACACCAGGCATGGAAGCCCAATCTTGGGTGAAGTAGATCCCACGGGAGCGATCAATTTCAATATGATCTTCGCGCATCAGGTCAACGAAGCCCATGGTGATGCCTTTTTCGCCTTCGAGTTTACCGACGACAGTACCCGAGTGCAGGTGGTCACCACCAGACATCCGTAAGCATTTGGCCAACACACGGAAGTGAATCCCGTGATTTTTTTGACGGTCAATCACAGCGTGCATAGCACGGTGGATGTGAAGTAACACGCCATTACGACGACACCATTTTGCCAAGGTGGTATTAGCAGTGAAACCACCGGTCAGGTAGTCGTGCATGATGATCGGGGTTTTGATTTCCTTAGCGAATTCAGCCCGTTCCATCATTTCTTCGCAGGTGGGGGCGGTCACGTTTAAGTAGTGGCCTTTGATTTCCCCAGTTTCAGCTTGAGCTTTTTCGATGGCTTCTTGAACGAACAGGAAGCGATCGCGCCAGCGCATAAAAGGCTGAGAGTTGATGTTTTCGTCGTCTTTGGTGAAATCTAAACCACCGCGCAGCACTTCATAAACGGCGCGACCGTAGTTTTTCGCAGACAGACCGAGTTTGGGTTTAATCGTACAACCGAGGAGAGGACGACCGTATTTGTTTAATTTATCCCGCTCAACGGTAATCCCGTGAGGAGGGCCTTGGAAGGTTTTCAGGTAAGCGATGGGGACGCGCAAATCTTCTAAACGCAATGCCCGCAGAGCTTTGAAACCAAACACGTTACCGACTAAAGAGGTCAGTAAGTTGGTGACAGAACCTTCTTCAAACAGATCCAGAGGATAGGCGATGTAGCAAATATATTGGTTATCTTCGCCGGGAACGGGTTCGACTTCATAGCAACGACCTTTATAGCGGTCGAGGTCAGTCAGCAAGTCCGTCCATACCGTTGTCCAAGTTCCAGTGGAGGATTCAGCAGCAACAGCAGCACCCGCTTCTTCGGGGGGAACTCCAGGTTGAGGAGTCATCCGAAAGGCCGCCAGAAGATCTGTATCTTTTGGTGTATAGTCAGGCGTGTAATAGGTCAGTTTATAGTCCTGTACACCAGCTTTATAGCCAGATTTGGACTTCGTTTGTGTTTGAGAGTAAGACATATCTCCCTTAAAGCTCCCTTTGTTTAGGAATCGATTATTTTATGCACTGATTGGCAATTGATTAAAATAGTATCAACAAACGAGTCATTGCAACGTTGAATCTTTTTAATATTTTTATAACATTTGTTTATATTTCTTCTTGTTTTGGAACATTTGCCTTAGATCCCCGTGTTTTTTCCCCTTACATACCACTAAAATGACTTTTTTATATTAAGTCTTATGAAATAAATTCTGGTTAACAGAATAAGTGGTTTTACTTAACTATTTTCTAAAATTTAGACTGCATAATCATAGTCCGTTGTCAAGCAAAACATTATCACTAATTTCGTATTTCAAATTTAAAGTTAGACTAGGGAAATTCAGTCTTGTCCCCTTCAGATCGGTAACAGTTTTATCCCTGATTTTAATAGATAGTCTACAGTCTATAGTAAATTTATTAACAATTGATTTAAGTGAATCATAATAAAACTGGGTTTTGCGTAGAACTGTTCGTTAAGATGGTTGTTAGCCCAATACCACTGACTGTTCACCGCCCATTGTGACTTCACCCACCATCCATTGTATTAATCCTCAATGCTCCCATCCCTCAAATCAACCTTGGGGGAACAAATTTTGCCAGAGTTGTGGCGCTCCCCTACAACTGAACCAACGCTATATTCCCTTACACAATTTAGGAACCGGGGGATTTTCCCGCCTTTATACCGTCTGGGATCTCAAAACCCAAACTGAAAAAGTCCTAAAAGTCCTGGTGGAACCCTCCCCCAAAGCCTTAGAACTCTTTGAACAAGAAGCGGCAGTTTTAGGTCAGTTACGCCATCCCGGAGTACCTCGGGTGGAAGCCGATGGCTATTTTTATCTCAAAAAAGGCAACCGCTCAGAGGGCCATCTTCCCTGTTTGGTGATGGAAAAAATTAATGGCCCCACCCTACAGGAAATTTTGGATCAATACCCCCAAGGCTGTCCCGAAGACTGGGTGATCAGTTGGCTCTCCCAAGCCCTTGATATCTTACGAGAATTGCATAGCTATCAAATTATTCATCGGGACATCAAACCCTCAAACATGATGTTAAGGATGACCCCCCCCTTAGGGATGAAAACGACCCAAGTTTGGGACACCCAATTGGTAATGATCGACTTTGGAGGGGCTAAACAAATTGGCCCGGTTGCCCATAGCGATCGCGAAACCAGTCCTCGCAGTAGTACCCGCCTGATTTCCGCCGGATACAGTCCCCCAGAACAGGTCATGGGGGTGATGGTCGGGCCCCCATCAGATTTCTACGCCTTGGGACGCACCTGTATTCATTTATTAACGGGTCAATTTCCCGGAGATTTAGATGATGCTTATACCGGGGAATTGCGTTGGCGAGAAAAAACCCGGGTCAGTCCTGGGTTTGGTCATTTATTAGAGCGAATGGTGCAACTTGATCCCCGTCAACGTCCCCAAACCGCTAAAGCCATTCAAACGGATATTTTTAGAATTATTCGAGAGAAAAAACATCCTCGACGGATGATATCGACCCATCAACGGTTATTAGATAGTCTCACAACCACGTTAATTCAATGGAATCAAAGATTAATCCAACTGATTTTTGGACTAGGAAAATTAACAATACATTCTGTGCGGGGTTTAGTAGAAACAACTTGGGAAATTGCCTTAGCCGGAACGGGATCAATTGTGGGAACAGTAATTGGATCAATATTAGTTGATTTTTACGGTTTAGGCGAAAAAATCACTCTGGTTTTAGCCAAAGAATTACCCCAGATTTTACCGAATGTTCCCCTAAGTTTAGGCGCGGAAGTATTGGTTTGGGGATTAGCTGGATTAGGCGCCGGAATTGGATTAACCGATGCGGGAGGTTTCGGGCAACGTCGCCGTTATTGGTTAGCTGGGATCATGGGAATGTTAGGCTATATTGTGGGCGGAGCTAGTGAACAACTGATCAATAAGTTAGGGAATATAGGTCTTCAGGAATGGGAATTAGAATTGTTTAAGCAACTCCCTTTCGGAATAGCCGCCGGGTTAGTCACTTTAGGTTTGGGATTACGCAGTGATCAACTTTTTCAGGGAATCTTTGTTTTATTAACCGTTACTACTGTGTTTTTTGGTTTTAATCAATTTTTGCCTCAAGGAATGTTAGAGTTTCCCACCCAAATGCAAGACTTTAATTTACCGCAATTTTGGGACAATTTAGGATTTATGGCATTACTTAGTGGCACAACTGCTTTCTGTTTGGGAATAACTCACTATTTCATTTTGCCCCTATTCCGATGGTTGAGAAATTAATAATATGAAATCCCTAAATGTTGGCTACACATCATTAATCAGGATCGGATGACTATTAGACATCTCCGAAAATCCTCAAACGCCCTCTATCGCTACTTTTTGAGCCTCTAGTGGGACTTAAACAAAAATCAAGCCCAAATCAAGCCTAAACTTGCTTTGTAGGCTGCAAATACATCCCTATTATGTTGGAGCCACTCCACAAATCGAAAAGAAATCGCTGTGCGAAAGGCTTCAAGGGCATCAACAAATGTGTTTAAGGGTTTGTTCGCCCATCGACGTCTTAACCCTCCAGTTAAACTATGCCAGAGAATAAAAGTATAGGCACAAAATACCAAAATCCAATGTCTGATTAAACTTCTTTTATCTCGGACTTGATATTCTTTCAGCCCCAACCAGCCCTTAGCTTCCCTGTAAAAAACTTCTATCCAATTTCTTTGTGAATAGGTCGTTACTATCCATTCTCCTGTGGCTTTTGAAACCTCAACATTAGTCATTAAATAATCAATATCACTGGCTTGGTCGAAAGTGGCAGCATTCATGACGATGGCTATTACTTTCTTCCCGGCATACTTTGATAATTCAATTTCTTGTGTTGCTACCCACACAGTTTTGGTTTTTTCTACTGGGAGTTGAATTTCACTAAAAGCTCCTTGGGGCAACGATTTAGCTAAATTATCTAATCGAGTTTCCTCTGTTTCATCTTCCCCTTTTTTGAGGATTACCTTTCGATTCTTAGCGACTCCCCCTATATATTTTAATCCTTTTTTCTCTAACTCTTGTAGAAAACTTGTGTTATTTCCATACCCGGCATCTGTTAGCACAATTCCCGGTCGATATCCTCTTTCTAAGCTCCTCTGTATTAATTCTAATGCTATTTCCGGTTTCTTTTTAAATTCCGGGTCAGCTTTTCCTAAGGGTAATGACTCGGCTTTTTGATATAATTCTATATCTAATGGTAAGTTTTTTTTACCATCGTATAGATGGCTCGTTACTGCTACAATTCCATTGTCGGTTTTTCCGATTTCTCCGATGTATTGCCGTCCCACTCCCTCGGTAAAGTTCCCGCTTTTTCGATGTCCTGAATCATCAATAATTAGAGCAAATCCCCGACTAATCTGGGTTTGCCTACACTGATTCATTACCTCCAGCCGACGCTGATTCAGTTTCATTGCTGACCAAGGAGCTTCGGTTAAAAAGTGGTGTAATCGGTGGTAAGTTACCCCTACGGCGTTATTCGCCATTTGCGACAGGTTTTTTCGCTCACTTTCTCCCAATAATCCCCCTAAATAGTTCCTAAATTCCCGTTTTTGGGCTTGATGGCCGAAAATATCGTCAAATCGACCACACCATCTATCGAAGCAAGGGGGCATCGCTGCCGGGGTTGTCTCTTTCATGGGTTATTCTTTAACGTTATCTGCTTGCTCTATAATCATTATCATCTATTTCCCTCCTTATTTTTGTTTAAGTCCCATTAGTGCAGATATAAACGGCCCATTCCACAGCATCAAAATAATTAACTAAATCCCCGACTTCATAGTTCCCATAAACCCAATTTCCTTTCCATTTCAATCCTGCCCCTGCTTCGCCTTTTTCTCCTTGAATCCCTTGAATCCCTGGTAAACCAATATCCCCCTTATCACCCTTATCACCTTTCTCTCCTTTAGCCGAATCATCATCAATAATAATTAGATTGCATTTAGGAATAGCACCAGCAACCGCACCGCCTTTATAACTTCCCAAACTTAAAGGAACAAACTCGTCTCCTTCAACTAAATTTTCTTGAATGATTTGAAACTCAAGGGTTTTTATTCCATCTTCCCCATCAGCCCAAGTTAATAATTGAGAACTCCCAGTAGAAGTTGTTGGGTTAATTGGAAGAAAATCCAATTTTCGAGTCCCGCGACCCAGACTAGAAGCCGAACTATTTGTTACTTTTACCGAAACTAATCCTGTATTTCCTTCAATTCTTTCAACACTAACTTTAGCTCCAATATAAGTTCCATCTTCTCGGATTCTAAACTCAGTTTGAGTGAAACTTAATTTCCCCGCAGCCATAATTTTACCTGGTAATTTGATAGTATTATCGTATCATAAAGTTGATTTTTAGGACAACAAAAATGGCACTATCTTGTCAACTGGCAAATACCTACTATCCCACCAAAAACTATGGGGTTTCGAGTTGGTGGAGTTCACCGAAACTTGATGGAGTACGGGGACTCTACTTACCAACAGAACAATCAATTATTGTCGCTAATCCCTATACTTTAATTGAAAATAATCCCACGTCTATTCAAGCTCAGAATCAATTCAATAAAGATAACGGTCTATCCAATGAAGGCACAATCCTCCGGCATCCTGATATTGCTTATTACGAGGGTAGAAGCAATGATTTATTGAAAGTCAAGAACTTTGAGAAAAACATATTTACTTGTACTGGTTTCTTTAAAGGTACTGGCAAATACTCTCAAAGCCTTGGTAAAATATCTGTTCAATCTAATATCCTTGGCGTTCCTGTAGCTGCTAGGGTTGGAAGTGGATTTACGGATGCTGAACGTTTGGAGATTTGGAATAATCAATCAAACTATCGGGGACGACAGCTTGAAGTAATCCATCTTGGTTTTACTAAAACTCATTCAATTCGACATCCGGTTTTTTCTAGGTTTATTTAGATTTAATTAATTTAGATTCTAAAGGTTAAGAAGGAGCTACCATGAGGTCGGCTCCTTTTTGCGTCAATCATAAGAACAGAATAATAATAGCATATTTATTTCAATTTATAAGACGCTACCGCTTAAATTTAATGAAGTTTATTTATCTAAAACCATGACTGAATTAAAGACTGAATTAGAAATGTATTCAAGTTTTTGTTGCTTTGAACAAGAGGCTATTGAATCGGCGCTCAAAGAGGCTGGGATTAATTATCGAATTGAACCATTGAATATGGGAAGTGATGAACGACCCCTTGACTGTTTCAATCTCTTTACTGAACCTAATGATTTAGATTTACGTTCCATTGAGCTTGAAATTGTTCGCCAGTACCGTAAACAATTCAACCTTGAACACGCGGGTTTATTTGAGCTTTAAGCTGAATTTCAATCTAAATTCCAATCTGAATCTAAATAAATAATACTTTAAGCGCTAATTAAGTTAATGACTTGGCTACCGCTTGAATTTAATGAAGTTTTTTTGAACCAAATCAATGATTAGAATTCCACCTAAATTCGGTTCTAAAGTTCCTAAACCTGAACCCGATAAATCCAAAGGTAGTGTTTTTGAAAGACTGAATGCAAAGCTTAAATGGGAACGAGAAAATATTGAACCCCATTTAAAAGATTTATTTCCTTTGTACCGTCACACTTGCATTATCTTCATGCCGACTGAGAACACTTTCTACTATACAGGTGCAGGTTATGGAAACTATGAGAATGGCAGAGATGATGATTACAACAGAATTGGAGCAATCTTAGCTCAAATCTAATTCAATTAAGCGGTAATTAGAATTGATGCTCTAGCTACCGCTCAAAGTTGTTGCTGTTTCTCTTAACTAAATCAATGAATACCATAACTTTTGCAGGAATTAAAGGTAAAGTTCTTAAATCATCTCCACATGGCAATTATTGGGTTGTCGAGCTTTGCGATCGCATTACGATTGTGGGAACCAAAAACAATCAATTTAATTGGTCAGAGGCTCCTGATTTTAGTTCGGGATTTACCAGTTTTATTGCTTATATTGGTTCGACAACCGAAGAACAATCAATCCTCTATGACCAAATTCAATTCTATGGCGGTCACATTCAGGAGTTCCGTGATTCTAAACGTAATCAACATTTTCCTCTTGAATTTAAAGTTAAAGAACTCTCTGTTGATAGTTTGTTGAACTTATTTAATGAACTTCAATAAATTCAATAACAAATAACAAAATCAATAATGTTACTCAAGGGAATAACGTTATTGGTTTTGCTATTGCGTTCAATTCTGTGCAAATTAAGGATAACACAAATGAGAGATAAAGTAATCAAAATTTGTCAAGCATTAGATTGGCAAGGAGAACGAGATACCTGGGAATCACCAGACGGTAAAGAGATTCCGTTTATTCGATTTTCTAAATTCATCATGCCTGATAACGATGATTTTAACCGATACAATATTGCTGTTACGATATGGGCAAAGAATGTTTCAGTTGAGATTATCGAAAGTTGTGGTGAATGCGGCCCTGAAATAGATTCTGAAGATAGATGGGCAATGATTAAGATTTACAGAATTGCCAAAGTTTCTCATGCAGAATTTATTGAAAGAAGCAATGAATTGATTCAACAACTGGAGAAGACGTTGTATGAAAAGTTCACCCCTTAAATCTATTCAATTCCTTCAACTAGAACTACCTTTATTTCCAAAACTCAAACGAAACCAGAAAGTCAAGATTAAAGGCTTAGATTCTGAAGGAGAATATCCTCACCTTATCGGGAAATTTGGGATAATATTTGCCATTGCCAATAATGGGATTTGGGTAAGATTCCCTGGTTGTTATTTGGGGCGAACCAAGAAGCGTAAAGTAAAACTAATTTTGCTTTATTCTATTTGGAGTATCGAGTATTTCAAAGTTTCTGAATAGGGTAGCTATCGCTAAAGATAGGCGTTGTTTCTTTTCCTTAAATACATCATGTCTATCGTTATTCAAACTAAAGCCCAAAAGACAGCCTCAACCCTCGTTGATTGCTTCCGAATCCTTGCTTGGCAACATTATAAGAGTACCAATAAAGGCTTGAAAATTGAAGGTAAAGAAGTTAAAGGTTTAGAACTCTATGAAATCTTTAAAGCCAATTGGGTTAAGCATGAAATTCACAAAATGGATGTAGCTAAAATCCAAAAATTTATTGAGGAAATGGGTTACTCCGAAGAAGAACTTCTGCAAATCCGAGCTGATTATCGGAAACAACAAGCCAATTACCAATCCAAACGCGAATCAACTGAATCAACTGAATCAACTGAATCAAAAGTCAGTCAACTGAAATCAAAATATCAAGAATCTGATTCTGAATACGAACCTAAACCTTTCTAATTTCTAAACTCCAACTAAAGTCTTAGTCTCCTTGTGGGATTAAGGCTTTTTTTATTGGGGCTTTGCTGGGGGGAGCTATCGCAAATAGTTTATGAAGTTTCTTGGAGTAAATCAATGGCTACTACAATTAAACAAATTATTACCATCAAAATTGAAGTTTTTAATCCCGAAAGCCTCAAAGTTTATAATAACGATGGTTATGATTCTGAGATTTACTACAATCCAGTTTACTTCGGTGCTAATCGTAAGCCCAAAAACCTTATTGCAACTACCCTGAAATGGCGTGGTGATTCCCAATCTTTACGGCAACATATCTGGGCTGACTTCAAGCGTTGTTTTTGGAAGAAAGACCAATCCAGTTTTAGTGATCCAATTCAGAATCTAACAAGAGCAGGGATTGATAACAACAATAAGGTTTCTATTCCTTGTATGGGTATCGTTACACCTATCTTGCTAATTGAATCTGAGGCTTATCGTCCCCATGCTGAAGTTGTTGTTAAGGCGGCTAACTTTCTAGCTTTCCTGATGAACAAACAGGAAGAACTCGATTATCTACAATTTCGTGAGCTTCTAGCCAGTTTCGGTATCATCGAATCCTAAGTTTCTAAATAAACCCCTAATTAGATTCAATTTAGTTGGGGGTTTTCTCTATTTAACTTATCAATTAAACCAATGAAAATCACNAATCTAGTTAGTTGGGGTTTTTTCTTTAATTATCAACTACAACTAAATCAATGAAAATCACTGTAGCAATTTCCGGTTCACGTTCAATCGAAACATTAAATACAGAATCCCTAACTAGAATCAACAAAATCATTGAACTCAATTATGAGATTCTAATTGGTGATGCTCCTGGTGTTGATTTATTAGTTCAAACTTATCTTGATTCAGTGAATTACGATAATGTTCAAGTTTGGTTTGCCTTTAGTACCCTCAGAAATAATGTTGGTAATTGGGGAACCGTTAAAGTCCAAGGAAGTTATAGCCTTAGAGATAAATTAATGCACTATCAAGCTGATTTTGGTTTAGCTATTTGGGATGGTAAAAGCCCTGGAACTAAACGAAATATCAAACAACTTGGTAAANCCCCAAACCTTTCTAATTTCTAAACTCCAACTAATTAAAGTCTTAGTCTCCTTGTGAGATTAAGGCTTTTTTTGAATTAGAGCAAAAGAGTGGGGATGCTATCGCAAAGAGTCCGTGAAGTTTCTTGGACTAAATAAATGACTAGCTTCCAATTCCCAATCCTTGACATCAAAATAGTTTCCCGTAAAAACCGAAAACATTTAGTTGATATGGGGAAAGAATTTCAGACTTTTGGCTATACTCCCCAAAGTTTTCGGGAGAATCTCTGGCATCAAATTCAGAACAGTCGATTAGACGAAAAGCAAACACGAGAATTTAAGTGTTTGAGAAGTATGGCAATGAATCACAAGCAGATAGCTTTATTGATTAAGGATGAGGAGCAACGGCCCTATGCAGAAATAATCATTCGAGCAGTTAGTTTTGTTCATCGTATTGAATCCCTAGCCCCATTAGGAGGTATTGATTCCCCTGACAAAATGCAACCCGAAGCCTTCTACGAACTATTGAAGCAATTAGGTTTTAAGTTGAATCTCGTTAAACCCTAATCAATAAACCCTTAATTAATTAGATTCCCAATCTAGTTAATTAGGGGTTTTTCTAATTCACTTAACTTTAAATCAATGAAAATCACTGTAGCAATTTCCGGTTCACGTTCAATCACAATTCTAAATCCTGAATCCCTAACTAGAATCAACAAAATAATTGAGCTTAATTACGAGATTCTAATTGGTGATGCTCCTGGTGTTGATTTATTAGTTCAAACTTATCTTGATTCAGTGAATTACGATAATGTTCAAGTTTGGTTTGCCTTTAGTACCCTCAGAAATAATGTTGGTAATTGGGGAACCGTTAAAGTTCAAGGAAGTTATAGCCTTAGAGATAAATTAATGCACCAACAAGCTGATTTTGGTTTAGCTATTTGGGATGGTAAATCACCAGGAACTAAACGAAATATTCAACAACTTGGTAAACGTTGTCGTGTTGTCTTAATTAATTAAATCTAATTAAATCTTTAGCTGTAGTTATTTGTGAGGTAGCTACCGCTAAAGATAGGTGTTTTGTCGTTTTTTCTAACTAACATAAATATTACCATGAATGAACTCAATGGTCAATGGCTAGATTGTGGCGGAAAACCCTGTTTCTGTCCTGATAATTCACCATCTCCTTATGATTATCTTTGGGACGATGATATTGAAGATACTGAAGAAACTGAAGATATTGAAGACACTAAAGAAGTTATAGAATTTGGGGAAAAATCCAAGCTGATTTCAAGATATTCAAGTCTTATCGAACCTCTTGAATTTGAAATTGAATCTGAATCAGTTTCTATAAAAGTAATTGANCCAAGGAAGTTATAGCCTTAGAGATAAATTAATGCACTATCAAGCTGATTTTGGTTTAGCTATTTGGGATGGTAAAAGCCCTGGAACTAAACGAAATATCAAACAACTTGGTAAACGTTGCCGTGTTGTCTTAATTAATTAAATCTAATTAAATCTTTAGCTGTAGTTATTTGTGAGGTAGCTACCGCTAAAGATAGGTGTTTTGTCGTTTTTTCTAACTAACATAAATATTACCATGAATGAACTCAATGGTCAATGGCTAGATTGTGGCGGAAAACCCTGTTTCTGTCCTGATAATTCACCATCTCCTTATGATTATCTTTGGGATGAAAATGTTGAAGATATTGAAAATGTTGAAGACACTAAAGAAGTTATAGAATTTCGGGAAAAATGCAAGCTGATTTCAAGATATTCAAGTCTTATCGAACCTCTTGAATTTGAAATTGAATCTGAATCAGTTTCTATAAAAGTAATTGAACCGTACAATGACGATATTAATTCAGTTGACTTCTTCACTGAACCTGACGAACCTTTCTGACTTTAACTAAATAACTAAATAACTAAATAACTAAAAACCTTAGAGCAATCTGGGGTTTTTTTTATTGACTTTTAAAGACTTAGGAATTTAAAGATTTAGGAGTAAGACGCTATCGCGCAGAAGTGGCAGTTGTTTTATTTGTAATTACCATGAAATCTTCTGAATCCGGCAAATCTCTGACTGAACTTTTAGTTGTTATCGTCATTATTGGTATCTCAGCTTCAATCGGTTTACCAATGTTTCTCAACTATCTCAAAACAAGTAGATTAGTGGGACTTAAACAAAAATAAGGAGGGAAATAGATGATAATGATTATAGAGCAAGCAAATAACGTTAAAGAATAACCCATGAAAGAGACAACCCCGGCAGCGATGCCCCCTTGCTTCGATAGATGGTGTGGTCGATTTGACGATATTTTCGGCCATCAAGCCCAAAAACGGGAATTTAGGAACTATTTAGGGGGATTATTGGGAGAAAGTGAGCGAAAAAACCTGTCGCAAATGGCGAATAACGCCGTAGG
>NZ_LR735018.1:491723-504959 GCF_900009265.2 Planktothrix paucivesiculata PCC 9631
TAGACATCTCCGAAAATCCTCAAACGCCCTCTATCGCTACTTTTTGAGCCTCTAGCACTCCTGTGCCGGGTTCTCCTAAAGTAACGGATTCATAGGCTTTTTCAGTTACATTAATAATAATTAATGAATTTTATTTCTGATATTCAATCATTTTTCAAAAGTATTCTGGGCAATTCTTAGATGATAATACAATCGCTCCTATTCGCCATCTTATTAGTCCACATACTGTCAAGATTACTGCTTCATAATTTTGGCTCTTTAACCGAAATCTTTCGGAAGCAACTCGATAAATTTTTATCAGTCTTATTAAATGTTCGACTACAATCCTTTGTTTGGCTTTTAACCGATTTTCTTCTCGATGTTCAAGGGATATTTCTTGATTCCTCGGTTTCTTATGTGGTGTATTAATTGCTGTTTCCCCTACATAAGCTTTATCCCCCCTGTATTTTTGATGATTCCCCAATTCCTCCCTTCTTTCTCTCCACAATTTCAGATCGCTTGTTGCTCCGGTATAACCCACAGCTACATCCACTATTTCTTTCCCGCTCGGCATGACAATGACTTGATTTTTAAACGTATGTGTTTTTTTCTTTCCTGAGTAATATTTTTTCTGCTCTTCGTTGTCTATTGGTCTTTGCATGGGCTGTTCATAGCTATCTACTATTAACTCAAATTCCAGCAGAATTTCTTCTACCCACTCCCAATCACTCTCGTTTTTTTTTACTTGCTCAACTAAACTGGCTGGCAGTAATTCTCTGAAGATTTTTATCCAGTTATGGAAAATATCATTCGCTGTTGATTCACTCACTTCAAACTGTAACCCTAACATTTGAAATGTGGGCATCTGATGCAGATAAATTAGAGTTAGTAAGATTTGTTCATCGACAATAGCCTTTTTGTTTGCTGGGGATTCTTGTCCAGATAGCCTCTTAATTTAGTCATCTCTCCTTGGGGTAAAATCTAATTTTACCATCAAGTATCCCTCCCCATTTTTATTTCGGAGATGTCTATTCGTAATTCGTAATTCGTAATTCGTATTACAAACTCACCCCAACTTGTTTTAAAACGGTTAAGGGATGATGGGACTTTAGGTTTTTAAGTTGTTCTGAATTTTTAACTAATAAAGCCCCCGCAAATCCCAAAGAATTAATCGAAATCCCCTCAAATTTTTCCTGAGATCGAGGAATAATCATCATCCAATTTCGCGTCGCCAATAAATTATAACCCCCAGATTGAAAGGGCTGATCCCCCACGGATAAACCCACTTTTGCTAATAGCTCCAAATATAATTCTAAGGTAAAAATTGCAGCGTCTGAAGGTTGATTAATCCAGTCAGGATTAAAAGAAGCGATCGCATGAACAAAAGGAAATTCAGGAATGATACCGATAGAATTATTAAACTGTATAGAAGCGATCGCGGGTTCAATAGGAAGATTTATTCCATCTGGAACTAAAGGAAACGGAACTAATTGTAAATGCTTATGACGTTGACTCGCCCCGGCTAATTTTCCCCCATTATAAAAAACCAAACCATCAATTTCGGCTAAACCCAGCCACATCGCTGCAAAATCGGCTTGAGTCAGCCAGTTTTCCTGTTCTTCAAATTGTCGAGTAATGATTAATAAATGATGAGCAACAACATTAAATTTATTCAGTAAACATAAATGAGTTTCTGATAAATCGCCAACAAATAAATCCTGTTCATAAGGCAGAAACGGATTAAATTCTTTACCGGATTTAGCTAATTTTTTTTGCTGTTTTTTCTTAGCTTTCTGTTTTCTAGCTAAGTTAGAAAGAATTCTCACCAAAAACCGAATATTCCCCGCCTCTATAAAATCATAATCCGTTGGAATAGATTCCAATGCACCACAATTGAGCGCGTATTCACTTTGAGTAATTATTCGTTGCCATAATGTCCCCGATGGTAACATCAAGTTTGTCGTTGTTGTACTGATCATTTGAACAATAGCGATTATTTAATAGGTTTAAAAATTCAGAGAATTTAAAGGTTTAGGAATGGGGGTAACTTTGGCTTTAGGTTTCCAGTCATATTCCATATATTGAGCCGTTTTTAACGCCTTACTATCCCCTAAAAGTTTAGCCACCACATAAAGAGACATATCAATTCCCGCCGAAATTCCCGCCGCCGTAATAATTTTTCCATTATCAACTAATCTTTGATTGCTGATTACTGTAGTTTGAGGCGCCATACCCTGTAATTGCTCTAATGCTAGATGATGGGTTGTAGCAACTAAACCATCTAATAAACCCACTTTTGCTAATAGTAAAGCCCCCGTACAAACTGATAAAATTAATTCAGCATGATAGCCTTTTGATTGAATCCAGGCTAGAATTTGCAGTTGATTCAGAGCCTCTCTAGTCCCTATACCCCCGGGAATAATAATAATATCAGGGGGAGGACTATCTAATAGAGTACAATCGGGATTAAAACTCAAACCATAATGGCATTGAACCGAATTTAAGGTTTCTGCGACTAGAAACACATTAAAAGGCTGATCTTCATTAATTTCCGAGGTGATAGAAAATACTTCAAAAGGGCCAGTAAAATCTAACAGTTGAACCCCATTAAAAATTAAAATAGCAACATTTTTTTGAGTCATGGGTCATTAATCCTAAAAACAAGGGATAAAAGATTAAAATATGTTAAAAAAGTGTCTGAGGCTCCAAAATATTATTCTGGTTATTTTGATCACTCTAGCAATTGTACTGGGTTGCAATAATTTAACTTTAGCACAAGGCTCTACCACTCAGCTTGAATATCGGATGAGTCGATTAGAAGCACAGGTATCTCAACTCATTGGACAGATTAATAGTCTGCAATATCAAGCGTCAGGTACAACGGTGATCCAGGTTAAACCCGATCCCACAAATCCTGCTCCCGAACTCAAAAATCCTTTGATTTCAGGCGATCCGATGTTTGATCGGTTAGCAACATTAGTGATTGAAACTAAACAAGATGTCCAAGAACTTCAGAAACAAATGGCGGAGTTAAAAGCACAATTAGAAACTCAATAATTTAGGGTTAAAATTAGTAATCTAATAATGCCTAAAAAAATAGGTGCTGCCATGATCTGAGGAGTTAAAGATGTTCTCCTCATCTTAGAAGATTGATCAAGAGCAGCACAGTGTTTAAAAATTGATGATGTTTAAACTATACAATGATGCCGAAATAGTAAGCGGCAACTAAAAAGTTAATTCCTAACAGAAGAATTGCCCAAAATGCACGAAAGGTATAAGAGCCGCTGGAGGTTTGAGTTTTGGTAGCCATATTTGGTTCCTAAATACAATGATCCAATTAAACCACAGAAGCAACTGAATGGGGATCGGACTCTCCAGCATGATAGGAACTGCGAACTAATGGCCCAGAGCGGACTTGAGCAAACCCAATTTCGGTGGCGATCGCTCCCAAACGCTCAAATTCCTGCGGTGTCCAATATTTTCGCACGGGCAGATGTTCCAGGGACGGACGCATATATTGACCCAGGGTAATTCGGTCACATCCCGCCTGGCGTAAATCTTCTAGGGTTTGAATAATTTCGGCTTCGGTTTCTCCGTGTCCCAACATTAAGCCGGATTTTGTGGGAATGCGGGGATCAAGCTGTTTCACAATTCTTAATACATCTAGCGATCGCCCATACTTAGCTCCCCTTCTCACGGGTGCTTGTAGTCTTTGGACTGTTTCGACATTATGGTTATAACAGGCGGGTTCAGCCTCAACTACGGTGGCAATCCGTTGATATTGCAGTTCTTGGGGATTACCGCCCCCTTGCCCGCCCCAAAAATCCGCCGTCAGCACTTCGATCTGGGTTTCGGGGTTAAGCTCTCGAATTCTGTCCATCGTCGCCACAAACCACCGGGCTCCCCCATCGGCTAAATCATCCCGCGCCACGGAAGTTAAGACCACATAGCGTAACCCTAAAATTTGTACAGCTTCGGCCACTTTTTGCGGTTCTTGGGGATCAAGGGGCATCGGTGCATGGCCCTTATCCACCTGACAAAAGCCACAGGAGCGGGTACAAGTCGGCCCCATCAATAGAAAAGTGGCGGTTTTCTGGGCATAACATTCTCCTCGGTTGGGACAACGGCCTTCTTCACAAATCGTATGAATTTGGCGCTGTTTAATAATTCGCTGTACGGAGGATAATTCACTGGCCTTACCAATGGGACGGCGTAACCAATGGGGTATCGGTTCAATAGCATTTTGATCCCGATCACGATAGGATTGTTCTGGTGCTAAATCAGAAGGGGCGGACATATTCAAGTTCCGTTGCTATTTGGGTTTCTTCTCAGATTAATCTAGTTATGTATGCAAAGATGCAGGTCTTTTTAATAATTGGGTGACTTTAACCAATATAATAATAGTTAACGCATCATTATCATTACGGGAGTTCGTTGTGGCAGGTCGGAAAATACTGGTTATTGATGATAGCAAAGTCATTAGAGTTCGAGTGCGAGAAATGTTACCCCCTGGTAACTTTGAGGTGTTAGAAGCCAAAGATGGCAAAGAAGGTTTGGAATTCGTGCAAAAAGAACACCCCAATTTAATTATGCTGGATTTTCTCCTGCCTAAATTAAGTGGCTGGGATGTATTTCAGCGAATTCAAGCGGATGAAACCTTGCGACGCATTCCACTTGTCCTGATGTCGGGACGGAAGGAAGAAGTCACCGAAAAAATTTCTGAACCCTTTCAATATTTTGAATTTATTGAAAAGCCTTTTGAGAAGAATCAACTAATTTCTGCAATTAAATTGGCCTTCCAAAAAGCCAATCTCCCCCGCCCACCCCTATCCACCCCTGGAACTCCTGCACCTACTCCTGCACCTGCTCCTCAAGCTGCTCCTGGTGCAGATGGAGCGGATATTGCAGCAATTAAGGCTCAAATGGATAAAATGCAGGCAGAAATAACGGCTCTGAAAAAACAAGTGTTGCAACTGAAAACATTTATTCAGAAGAAATTACAATAGGGAAGTTGACAGTTAACTATTGAGGGTTGACTGTTAACTATTGATTGAAAATTGAACAGAAATTATGATACTGGATGCTTCATTTTTGGCACAATTAAACGCCGCAAGAGATTCATTATTAAAACGAATGAATCTATTTTCCCAGGCTCGGGTTTTGGTGGTAGGGGATTTAACTTTAGATGAATTTTTGACGGGTCAGGTGGAACGTTTATCCCGGGAAGCTCCGGTATTAATTCTGCGCCATGAAAATACCCGTCAAATTCCTGGGGGGGGTGCAAATGCGGTTTACAATTTGGCAAAATTAGGGGCATCGGTAAAGGTTGCTGGACTGGTGGGAAAGGATGATCAAGGAATTGCCCTTTGTGGAATTTTTGAACAGGCGGGAATTGATATTGGGGGAATTTTTATTGATCCCAACCGTCCCACGGTAACGAAAACGCGGATTTCGGGTCATGCGCGGCAGTCTGTCACCCAACAAATTGTTAGAGTCGATCGCAAATCTGATGAATTACCGGATCTGGAATTACAGTTAAAATTAGCTGAATATATTAGTGAAAATATTGATACTGTAGATGCGGTGGTTTGTTCAGATTATGGGGATGGCGTCTTAACTCAAGCGGTAATTGAAGCGGCGTTAAAATCTCCTCTAACTATTGTTGATACTCAAAAGGATTTACATAGATTTGCGGGTGCAAGTTTATTTACTCCTAACCTTCCTGAAGCAGAAAAAGCTGTAGGATATTCGATTAAAAATCAGCAAACCTTACAACAGGCCGGACAGGATTTATTAAGATTAACTCAAGCGAGTTCAATGTTAATTACCCGGGGCGAGGAAGGAATGAGTTTGTTTGAGGGAGAGCAACAATTTCAAATTCCACCTTTTAATCGTACGGATGTTTTTGATGTGACCGGGGCAGGGGATACGGTGGTGGCGGCTTTAACTTTAGGTTTATGTACGGGTTCATCGTTGTGGGAAGCGGCGGTTTTAGGGAATTTAGCCGCGAGTTTAGTTGTGCGTCAATTTGGAACAGCAACAACAACAATTGAGGAAATGAAAGAAGCGTTGCGATCGCTTTTAAATCCAGAATAGGGAATTACGAATTACGAATTACGAATTACGAATAGGTAATGGGTAATGGGTAATAGGTAATGGGTGATGAACAGTTAACTGGTATGGGCGGGTTCATCGAGATTTAGGTGATTAACAAAGATTTAACACCAAGCCGCCCCTACAACTGATTACTTGACAAATATTGATTTTAAGATAAGATTCTGGGGAACCGATATTTATAGGAAAGCGAATGTTAACCCAAGATCAGCCTTTAACTGAAACGGTATTTTTGGCTAAACTCAACGAAATTATTGAAAGCAATCACCTACTCAAGCACCCCTTTTATCAGATGTGGACTGAGGGGAAACTGACATTAACCATGTTACAAGAGTATGCCCAAGAATATTATTTGCACGTTCATAACTTCCCCACCTATGTCAGTGCTACCCATGCGGCTTGTGATGATATCAACATTCGCAAAATGTTGTTAGAAAACCTGATTGAAGAAGAACGGGGCTCGGCCCATCATCCCGAATTATGGCTGCGGTTTGCAGAAGGTTTAGGAGTAGAACGGAGTGCTGTTCTTGACCGTCAACCTTTAAATAAAACCCAAGAATCCGTTCAAATTCTGAAAAAATTATCGCGTAGTGAAGAAGCAGAAAAAGGGTTAGCCGCACTCTATGCTTATGAATCCCAATTTCCTGAAGTTTCTACTACAAAAATTGCCGGATTAGAAGAATTTTATGGGATTCAAGAAGAATCAGCTTTATCCTTCTTTAAAGTTCATGAAAAAGCTGATGAAATTCACAGTCAAATGACTCGTAAAGCCCTGTTACAACTGTGTCAAACCGCCGAACAACAACAAGCCGCATTAGACTCCGTACAAACGGCCGTTGATGCGTTTAACTTGCTTTTAGACGGTGTTTATGAAGAATATTGTCAGAACTAGAATTTTAGGATAAGTCCCGTTCAATTTTTCCTAAAAACCTTACCCCCCTTGTTATTTACCCCTGTTCATGGGGAACTTGGGGGGTATATTTTGGGAATATTAAATGAGTTCAACAACTCCATTTGTGCCAATACTAATACTCTTATGACCTGCGCCACCGGAGGAAATATTGACGGTTAATTCATTTTTTTCTGCATCAAAACTGCCTTTGAATCCTAGGGGAGTCCCATCTTGGGTATAAATTAAAATGTTTACAGCCCCCGTTTTAATCTGCGAAAATGGCAAAACGGTTGATTGTCCACTGGCTAAAATTTTAGACGAATTTTGGCTTAAACCATACTGAATCGGTTTTCCTGCTTCATTAATTAGTCGAACTGCAACCTTTTGATCGGTTTTAACCCGAAATCCGGTGTAAATTTGGGCAACACTGGGACTAGGGGAGAATACAACAGGAGTAACGAAACCTAATATTCCGACCAAAGCAACCGTCGTTAGAAGTTTGATTTTCATAGATTTTATGGAATTAAATCAGAATGAGTTTGGTAATTATTCTAGTCTATATTTTTGAACTTCACACTTTAATTTTTTTAGCTTGTCTTTGATAAAAATTTTATATTTTCTCAACATTTCAACTAGATTAGACCATTTAACAAAACCCCTAAATTCCATGACTTTTTCCAATCACCCAATTTCGACGGAAAAAACGGGATAGGGTAGATTCTTCTAGTTGTAAAACAATCGGACGACCATGGGGACAGGTACGAGGATTGCGGGTTTTGATCCATTGATCTAATATAGTTTGCATCTGGGTTAAACTCAGGGGTGTGCCATTTTTGATCGCACTCCTACAGGCGGTGGCGACCTGTGCGGTTTGTAAATCTCCTCCTAAACTTAATTCTAATAAGGCTTCTGAACAATCACTACGTTTGATTAATAATTCCGGCGCATTTCTGACTACCCAAACCCCATCGCCAAAGGGATCAACTTCTAATCCTAAACGGTGCATTTGTTCTAATTGTGCTATTGATAAAGATTGTAAAATAATCCCGGGTTCCAGGGGAATTAATCGCCATTGATCACAGATTTGTTCATATAAAATCCGTTCGTGGGCAATATGTTGTTCAATTAACCATAATCCGCTAGAATGTTCGGCAATAATATAGGTATTCAGAACTTGAGCGATCGCTTTTATTTCTAATATTCCTAATTCAGTTTGAGAGCTTTGAGCATCTAACTGAGTTTCCGAATTAATGTTATAGCTGCCCTTTTCTTCCGATACTTTTAATAACTTCTCAATCCGATTTTGCGGAGGAGAAATCCGCTCAAAATTTAACCTTAAAGCCCGTTCAATTCCTTGACTAATCAGTTCTTGCCATTGGTTCAAATTCTGGAGATAAACTTCACTTTTATCGGGGTTTCTATTCCAGTCTATTTGTTCAGGTAACAGGTGTAAATGCACAAAACAAATGGGATAGCGATCGCGGGGACAGGTGCGAGCTAGGGCGGTTAATAGGGTTTGTTCTAATTCCGGCGATCGCACCATTCTACCATTAATAGCAACCTTCACCCAATCGGGTCGGCGACGATGACAGCGATCGGGCAATCCTAATATTAATTCAATGTCTTTTAAGTTAATATTATCATAATCTGGTGGAATTTTCAAATAAAATAAATCACTAAATTGAACATTTTTAATAATCTGAGGTAAAATCTGTTGAGCATTTACCCCCGGACTAATTTGAAACCAAGGATTATGACCTTGACGCAGTTGCCAAGTAACTTGGGGATGACATAAAGCAATTTGCTGAATTATTAACTGAATACCGCGCAATTGTTGAGCCGAAGTAGGTAAAGATTCACGTCGATTTTGCCAATTTTCAAATAAATTAGAAACCGTAATCACTGTTCCCTGGGCGACAGCAACAGTTTCGGTTTTAACAACTTCTCCTTGATGATTATAACTAACACGCCAACCCGAATCAGCAAGGGAAGGAGAACGAGGGCGGCTAATAATTTCTAAATCCGATAATTGGGCTAAACTGTGTAATGCTTCTCCCCGAAATCCTAAACTTTTAACTTGAAATAAATCCGTAATTGTGTTAATTTTACTGGTACTATGGGTGGCGGCGGCTTGTTTTAAATTAGTTAAATCCATGCCCACACCATTATCTACCACTTGCACCCGCCAAGACTCCGGCCAGACTGAAATTATAATCCGGTTTGCCTCGGCATCTAAGGCATTTTCCACTAATTCCCGAACTACCGCCACTAAGGAGTCAATAACTTCACTGGCTGCAATTAAATCAATAACATCTTTGGGGAGAGTCCGAATATAATTCAAGGGTAAACAGGTTGAATTTAACATTTCCAAGGCAATAGGCAATCTTGCTATAAGTAATAGATAATAGGGTTAATTATAATTTTAATTTAATTTGACTTCTTCGGCAACTTCAGCGTGCATTTCTTGTAGTTGAGTTTGGGGTAGTTTAATATAAAAAGTAGTGCCTTCATGGGGAATAGATTTAAACCGAATGTGACCGCCATGGGCATCAATAATAGATTTAGCAATAGCAGTTCCTAACCCCGTACCACTGCGTTTTCCATGGGTAACAAAGGCATCAAATAAATGTTCACGAATCATATCGGGAATTCCAGGGCCATTGTCATTAATGGCAATTTCCGTCCATTCTCCGTCTAATTTAGCCGTAATTGAAATAGTTCCACCGGGTTTTTCAAAGGCTTCTACCGCATTTCCTACTAAATTTTGAAAAACTCGAGTCATTTTATTTTCATCGACATAAATCAGACAATTTTCATCGGCTTGCACAGAAAAATTAACCTGGGTTGATTGAAAATAAACCCGATTTAATTTTTCAAAATTTTGTAGCATTTTTACCACAGAAATTGATTTTCTGTAGAGTAGGGCACTGCCTTTCGTAAATTCCAATACTTCCTCGGCCATGCCTAACATCCTTTGAATCTGCATAGAAATCAAATCACACCATTCTTGAGTTTCCTCATCGGGGTGCATTTCCTTGAGCATGGAACTAGATAACTGAATTCCGGTAAACGGACTCCTAAAATCATGCAAAATGGTGTTAACCATTTCCCCGACTAATTCCATTTTTTCTTTATGGACTAATTGATGGACATATTGATTCGTAGTAACGCGCAAATGACTAATAATATAAGCAAATAAATTCAGAATCACTTTACCCTTAGCATTGCTTAAAATTTGCAGCAAATCCGGTTGAGAAATTTTAGCTAATTTCACCTGTCCGGCGGTTATTGCCCTGGCGCTGCGAGGTTGTCCATCTAATACCCCAAATTCTCCAAAAAAGTCATTAGCTTGGGCGACAGCAATGGTTTGATATTGGCTCAATGGAGCTTCTTTTTTAAACTCCACCCGACCTTCTAACACTAGATATAAAAAATTAGGGGCTTCTCCTTCTTCAAAAATAATATGTTGGTCTGCAAACTGTTCCACGATTGCCAGTTCACAGAGTTGTTGAGCTTCGGGAAGTTCAAAATAGCTAAGAAATCGGTGGGAGGATATATCCATTTTTATAAACTGGGTTGTGATCAAAGATTAGAGAGATCTACTTTTGTGATATTAATATTATGGGAATAGAAAGAGTTAAACACCTGAAAGCAGAGGGATATTAGGGAAAAAATGGCTTTTAGCAACTAGAATATTTGGACTTGATACTATTATAAATTATAGCGTAGATGTTCCCAATATTTGAGCCAAAGATGCTTGTAATATCGGGGGTAAACGGCGCATAATTTTTCCAGTTTGTCCATCAATGGGAACTAAGGTGACTTGGGCACTGAGATAATGGGATTGGCCATCTAGGGATTCAATCCGGTATTCCCAAGGCAGTCGCACCCCCTTAGTTGGTAGGATTCGACTTTTCACCACCACCTGCATTCCCATTTTCACGGGTTGATGGTAGCGAATATTCAACTCGACAACGGGCAATTCGCAGCCCATTTCTACTAAGTTATGATACTCCAATCCCGCCAAACGTAACCGTTCTACCCGGGCTTCTTCCATCCAAGACAGATAGGTTCCATGCCAAACGATACCACCATAGTCGGTATGATGGGGAGAAACCCGCACAACATAGTCAAACCAAGGGGTTGACCGGGCGGTATCCGTTGAGGAGGGGGACTGGAGAAGGGGATTTGTTTCAAACACTTTACAAATAGATTGAGAACGCAACATTTCTACAAATTATCTGTCAACTCGGGGGATTATTCTAGGTATGGATACTGTTTAATCCGTGTTGGGTAGATCTGACCCCTGATAAATCACCTATTTTAATCACAAGGAAAATCCATGATAAAAAAAATTCTAGTTGCGGTTGCCGGTCGGGGATTATGCGAAGAAATGCTGAATATGATGTTGGATATCCCCTCTTTCCAACAAGCATCGGTGACGCTTCTACACGTTGTTTCCCCTGAAGTGAGTTCGGATACGATGTCGGAAAAGTTAACTGAGGCCGGAAAAATTCTGGCAGAAGCTGTTACCTCAATTAAACTCGACCCCAAGCAAATTAATCCTCTACTCAAACAAGGTGATCCTAAAGATATCGTTTGTCAAGTGGCCGACGAGGAAAATGTGGATTTAATTATTATGGGTTCCCGGGGTTTAGGACGTCTACAAGCGATTCTGGAAAACTCCGTTAGTCAGTATGTGTTTCAACTCACCAGCCATCCCATGCTGTTGGTCAAGGACGATACCTATGTCAAAAAACTGCGTAAAATTATGGTGGCCGTGGATAATTCCGCAGCCTCTAAACAGTGTTTGCAGTTAGCGATTTCCTTTGCCAAAGATATCCCTGGAACTCAACTGATTTTAGTCCACATCAATAAGGATATATCTGGCAAATCTAGCGAAGATTTCAGTAATAATGCCGAAAAAGATCCTATTTTAGCCCCGGCAATTGAAGAAGTAAAACGCATGGGCATCAGCTATCGTTGTGTAAGTGGGGTTGGTAAACCGGGCCCAGAATTGTGTCGGCTTGCTGAAGAAGTGAATGCTGATTTATTGATGTTAGGTTCCCCAGACCGTCGCCCCAACGTTGCCAGAAGTTTCATCGACTTAGACAGATTGTTGGGAAGTTCCCTCTCAGATTATGTGCGGGTTTATGCTAACTGTCCGGTTTTGTTAGCACGGACAACGGCAGTTTAATCTACTCTTAATTAATCAACAGAAGAAAAAGCGCCACAGCTAGAGTCTGAAGGCGCTTTTTTTGAGTGAAAATTCAATCAAAATTTAGGAAAAAATGGTATTAACCTTCTTTACCATCCCGACTTTGAGTTTGAATATACAGAATCAACAGAAAAACCGCAGGAACTGCCACAAACAAAATACTGGCAACAAATCCTAAATCATTAACTTGCATAATTGCCCTACCTTAAGTTAAATGGAAAATTCAAATACCCCCAGAATATCATTAATTGACGTTTTTGAATAGATTGATTTTTATTAACGAGTCAGGACACTCGCACTACTCTCTCCCTCCCACCTCAGTTTAAATACTTAATAGTTTACCAAATTGAAGTTAAATCTAATACAAAACCTGGCAAAACATCCTCCCCTGAAACTTGATTAGGATGTTCTAAGATTTCCACCGCTTGATGCAGACGATAAACTTCAATTTGTTGCTGTTTACGATTAATTAACCAACCTAATCTTGCCCCATTCTCTTGATATTCTTGCATTTTTTCACGAGTTTTTTCTAAACTATCACTCGGAGACATTAATTCCACCACAAAATCAGGACACAACGGCACAAATTTATCCTGTTGTTCGGGTGTTAAAGATTCCCAACGTTCTCGACTTACCCAGGACGCATCAGGAGCGCGGTCAGCCCCATTCGGAAGGGTAAAACCCGTATTAGAATCAAAAACTTCACCTAAATTATTCTGACGTTTCCAGACTAAAAGTTGAAAAATTAAATCAGCATTTCGTTTCCCTGTATTTCCTCCAGTTGGTGGCATAATAATTAACTCTCCTGAGTTCGTGCGTTCAAATTGAAAATCATTATTTTCTTGACACAATTGCCAAAATTGTTCTGCGGTTAAATCCAGTTTCAATTTTAAAATTGGGGGTAAGGTCAGAATATTGGTTTCCATAGTAATATGGGGAATGGGGAATGGGGAATTACGAATTACGAATTACGAATTACGAATTACGAATTACGAATGGGTAATACTTCGACTTCGCTCAGTAACAGGGTAAT
>NZ_LR735018.1:508438-552518 GCF_900009265.2 Planktothrix paucivesiculata PCC 9631
GAATTAATCATTGCTGCTAATATGCAGATTTTGGGTAAAAAATACGGTCAAAATTTCAGTAATTTGCAGTTATCCGAACGGGCTAAAACCGCTTTAGCTAATATTGAAGAATTGCAACAGGAAGATGGTGGAATTGCAACCTATCCGGGTTCAAGAGTCTCTAGTCCTTTCCTTTCCGCTTATACAGGAGACGCCTTAGCTCAAGCTCAAAACGCGGGATTTTCGGTTAATTCTGAGTTGATTAATTCTCTAAAAACCTATTTAACTCAAGGTGTAAATGATCCCCTAAAATATGATTTTTGTACGGATGAAGTGTGCAAAAATCAAATCCGATTAAATGCTTTAATTGCTTTAGATAAACTCGGAGAAAAACGCAGTGATTTCTTAGATGATATTCTGCAAAATTTCGATCAATTTGATCCCCTCACCCAGATTAAACTGGTACGCTATTTATCTCAATTTCCTCAATGGAAACAGGAGTATGATACTCTATTTGAGCAAGTGCAAAAACAGATTTACGTCACCGGAAGAACGGCAACTCTGAACTTACCTCAAGGCTATAGTTGGTTGAATTCTGATACAGCAATTCAATCCCAAGGCTTGGGTTTATTGTTAACAAAAAATCCCCAATCTGCCACCGTTGATAAGCTGGTGGAAAGTTTATTAAATCTGCGTCGAGATGGAACTTGGGGAGGCAGTTATGATAACGCCCAGGCGTTAACAGCTTTAACTGCATATAGTCAAACTGAGGCGACACCCCCTAACTTTAAGGTGGCGATTACTTTAGCAGATCAAACTTTAGGAGAAACTCAATTCAAAGGGTATAAAGATTCTAATTTTAGTTTAAATATACCTATGTCAGAATTACCCAAAGGCAAAAATGATTTAATTTTAGAACCGTCAAATCAAGGCAAACTAAATTATTGGGTCGCCTATCGTTATCGTTTAGAAGGAAATCAACCCGGACGTTTAAATGGGTTAAGAATTACCCGCACAATTCGCCCAGCTAATGAGGATAAAATTTTACAAACAATTGACTTGAATAATCCTAAAGATCTGCTCAAGGTATCACCGGGACAAGTGTTTGATATCGGTTTAGATATTATTACCGATCATCCTATTGATCAAGTCATGATTACTGACCCCCTTCCCGCCGGATTTGAAGCGATTGATGCTAGTTTTAAAACCAGTAATTTAGCAGTAGAAGCGCAAGAAAGTAGTTGGCAAATTAATTATCAAACGGTTCACAATGACCGAATTACAGCCTATAGCGATCGCTTAGAACCAGGGATTTATCAACTGCATTATTTGGTTCGTTCTGTTACTCCTGGGGAATATTTATGGCCGGGTGCAGAAGCGAAATTACAACATACTCCCGAACAATTTGGTCGCAGTGCATCGACAACTTTATTAGTTTCTAAACCTTAGTTATGATCCCCCTAAATCCCCGTTATTAATTAGGACTTACGCAGAATACCCAATTATACACCATCTGTAGGGGCGAACGGCCGTTCGCCCCTACTAGATATGGTTGTTTTGCGTAAGTCCTGTTAATGGGGACTTTGAAATCGGTTTCCTCCTGTAGAGAGGTTCCATGGAACGTCTCTACAGGGGCAAATGTGTAGAAAACATTTACAGATTTAATATAATAAAGCAGAAAAAATGCTAAAATCAGAATAGTTTTAACCCACAGGATAAGGAAGCAAATCAATGTCTGTGATCGCGGTAATTGACTACGATATGGGGAATTTACACTCGGTTTGCAAAGGCTTAGAAAAAGCCGGGGTAAAACCTCAAGTGACTGACTCAGCCACAATTATTAAAAATGCCGATGCGGTTGTATTACCTGGGGTGGGTTCCTTTGACCCCGCTATGCAACATTTGCGATCGCGCAATTTAGTCGAACCAATTCAAGATGTAATTGCTTCCGATGTTCCCTTTTTAGGCATTTGTTTAGGGTTACAAATTCTGTTTGAATCTTCAGAAGAAGGTCAAGAAAAAGGCTTAGGAATATTCCCGGGAACTGTGCGCCGTTTCCAGTCCGAACCTGGGTTAACTATACCCCATATTGGTTGGAATCAACTATCTTTAACTCAACCAAATATTCCCTTATGGAAAACCATTGGTTCCCAACCTTGGGTTTATTTTGTCCATTCCTATTATGTTGATCCAACTGATAGGAATTTAACCGCCGCGACTATTCAACACGGAAGTCAAATTATTACGGCTGCGATCGCCAAAGATAACGTCATGGCGGTACAATTTCACCCGGAAAAATCCTCTAACGCTGGACTAAAAATTCTGGATAATTTTGTGGAATTAGTTGAAGGTAAAAATAAAAACTTTGAGATGATAAACCAGGTTTCTGTATAAATTTTGGGGATAAAATCAAAATTTCAGATTGAGAAACTCGGTTTCTGATTAATTGGAGGAATAAATTTTTGAGTTTAAGAATCTATGGAAACCGCCTATTAAAAACCTTACCCGGAGAAGAAACTAGACCAACATTAGCTAGGGTCAGGGAAGCGGTTTTTAATATTTGGCAAGGTAAAATAAAAGGCTGTCGCTGGTTGGATTTATGTACGGGTAGTGGTTCAATGGGGGCTGAGGCATTATGTCGGGGGGCGGCGGTTGTGATCGGGATTGAACAACACGGGAAAGCCTGTAAACTTATCCAAGAAAATTGGCAAACAATGGCGGATTCTTCCCAACAAATTCAAGTAATTCGAGGGGATATTTTAGGGAAATTAAAGACTTTATCCGGGCAAAAATTTGATTGTATTTATTTTGATCCGCCCTATAATAGCAATCTTTATCAACCCGTATTAGAAGCCATATCTCAATATCAACTCCTATCCGATCATGGAGAAATTGCCGTAGAACATCATCCCCATCGTTGGCAAATTCAACCCATTACAGAGTTAGAAATTTGTCGAGAAAAAACCTATGGCAATTGTGCTTTAACATTTTATAGTTTAAAATAATAAAGGGTAATTCCGTAATCATTTGTAGGGGCGGGTTATGTTCGATTTTTGTGAATCACCTAAATCTGGATAAACCCGCCCCTACAAGAATTTATCAGTCCGATAATTGTTGACTATTACCCTGTTACTGAGCGAAGTCGAAGTATTACCCTGTTACTGAGCGAAGTCGAAGTATTACCCATTAACGGAGTTTTTATGTCCTACGAAAAAGAAAAAGAAATTGCCATTGCAGCCACATTAAGCGCCTGGAAACTGTGCGAAAGAGTGCGGGAAAATATTCCGCAAGCGATGGAAAAAATTGATAAAAGTCCGGTGACGGTAGCTGATTATGGATCTCAAGCAATTATTTGTAAAGCTTTAGCAGAAGCATTTCCGAATGATCCGGTAGTTGGGGAAGAAGACGCCACGGAATTACAAACCCCAGAAATGGCGGAAAACCTAGCAAAAATCACTCAATATGTCCAAGAAATTATTCCCGATGCTACTTCAGAACAGATTATAAACTGGATTAATCAAGGGAATGGCAAGGTTAAAAAAAGGTTTTGGACATTAGACCCAATTGATGGGACAAAAGGCTTTTTAAGACAGGATCAATATGCGATCGCCTTGGCTTTAATTGAGGATGGAGAGGTGAAAGTTGGGGTGATGGGATGCCCAGCCTATCCGGTGGAAAATCATCAACCTGGGGCGTTATTTGTAGCAGTTAGGGGACAGGGATCAACGATGTTAATTCCGGCAACGGGGGAAGAAATTCCGATTCAAGTTGTCGCTGAAAATGATATGGAAAATCTGCGATTTGTGGGCAGTATTGAAGCCAGTCATGGTGATATTGATCGTCAAGATGCTGTGGCAAAAGCGGTGGGAATTGTGGCGTCAGCAGTTAAGATGGATTCGCAGGCAAAATATGGGGCGGTGGCGTCTGGAAAAGCGGCGTTATATTTGCGACTTCCTTCTCCTAAAACCCCTAATTATCGGGAGAATATTTGGGATCATGCGGCGGGTGCAATTGTAGTAGAAGAAGCGGGGGGACGGGTGACTGATATGGTGGGTAAACCGTTGGATTTTGCTTCTAATCCTAAGATGTTAGAAAATCGGGGAATTATTGTGAGTAATGGGATTATTCATGATACGGTTTTAGCCGCATTAAATCCATAAATTATCCGAATTATCTTAAGTCTCCGAAGCCCGAAATTTGTTTCCGGGCTGTAGAGACGTGCCATGGCGCGTCTCTCCCATGGCGCGTCTCTACAGAGATTCTGAATCACATAACTTTTTAACGGAATTTACGTTCGGATTCGTCAATTGGTAAATCGTTAATACTGGCTTCCCGTCGCTGCATTAACCCATTGGGGGCAAATTCCCATTGTTCGTTACCATAGGCGCGATACCACTGACCCGAATCCGTGCGATATTCATACTCAAATGCGACAGAAATTCGGTTATCAGTGAAACTCCATAACTTTTTTTTCAAACGATAATCTAGTTCTGTATTCCACTTGCGAGTCAGAAATTCTCGAATTTTGTCCCGTCCCGTAAAAAATTCCGCCCGATTTCGCCAAACGGAATCCTCTGTATAAGCTAATGCAACTCGTTCGGGATCACAGGTATTCCAAGCATCCTCAGCGGCTTGTACTTTGGCTTTAGCGGTTTCCAGGGTAAAGGGTGGTAAGGGGGGTCTAGTTTCCATGAGAGATTCTCCTTGATGATGATGATTAAGTTTATGGGTTGTTGTTATGGGTTGTTGGGAGGGTTGCTTAATTGCTCTAACTCTACAATTCGAGTTTGTAGGGGTGTGATCATTGCTTCCACTTCCGCCTCAGAATATCGGATGGGGATATGTTGGGGACAATTCTCACTAATAGCTTCAACATGAAAAATAATCGCCCGTTCAATTTCTGAAGGATCGTTAGGCATTTTTAATTGTGCAATTAATACCGGATCTCCTTCAATATATTCAGCTTTTCCCCAAATTTTAATCCGTTGGCGGTGACGATAATCCATTAAAAACAAAAAGGCTTTATTGTTTCCTGATAGATTCCCAACGCTAATGTACTGCACATTCCCCGAAAAATCAGCAAAGCCTAATGTCTTCTCATTCATCACCTTTAAAAAACCCGGCTTCCCCCCCCGAAATTGAATATAGGGATAGCCATTAGAACCAACAGTTCCTAAATAAAACCCGTCTAATTGATCAATCAAGTCCTGAATTTTGGGAGTGATCGTATCATTAGCATCCCCATTCGCAATATAGCGTTGATAGGTTTGCCTCGATCCGCGTAATTCCTGGGCGGCTTCAACTTCTGGGGTAAAGGCAATTTCTCCAAATTTGCGGGGCATACTCACCTCCTACACCGTCACAGGTTGTGGAATCCCGATCATACTCACAAAGCCCGGAAGATGTTGCAGGCGATCGCACCAAGCCAAAATATGGGGATAATTATCCAGAGCAATCTGACCATCGGGAGCGAGGGCAACGTAGGGAAACACGGCAATATCAGCAAGAGTTGGATGTCCTAACTCCAACCATTCTTTGTTTGATAAATGAGTATTAAGTTGGGTTAAAATGAATTCGGCTGTTTGATTCGCCCGTTCTAAATTAATGCTAGTGACGTTGAAGCGATAATACAATCGCGCTGACTCTGGCCCTTGGCGAATTTCTCCAGCCGTTGTTGATAGCCAACGAATCACCCGACTTAGGGGTTCTGCCTCCATTGGCAACCATTTATCCCCCCCATATCGCCGTGCCAAATACACTAAAATCGCCTGAGCATCCGCCAAAATGATATCATCATGCACCAGTAGGGGAACTTGTCCAAAGGGATTGAGGGCAAGAAATTCTGGCTGTTTGTGTTCTCCAGCCATTAAGTCAACCTTAATCCACTCGTAATCTAAGGCTAACAGAGACAGCATTAATTTGACTTTGTAGCTGTTTCCAGACAGTTCATGACCATAAAGCTTAATCATGTCGGTTCTCGGTAAGAATTGTACCGTGCGTTCGGTATATTTGGACTGTACCAATTGTTCGGTACAATGTCAAGAGATGGAACCCATAATTTTTATCCCGGTCTAAAAATGCCCAAAGAAACCTATGTTCCCTGCCTTCTGCAACTGTTTCGACAGTACGGCTATGATGGAGCTACCCTATCCAAGATTTCGCAAGCCACGGGATTAGGGAAAGCCAGTCTGTACCACCACTTTCCAGGGGGAAAGAATGAGATGGTTAAGGCGGTGCTGGATTATTTGGAACAATGGTCGGAGGAAAATCTGTTGTCCACTTTGCGGGGGGAGGGGGATGCAGAGTCTCGACTCCGAAGAATGTGCGATCGCCTGAATCAACTGTATCAAGGGGGACAGCAACCCTGTGTATTTGTCATTTTGCTATCGGGTTCAGCCAGGGATGTTTTTCATGATCAAGTTAAAGGGTTATTTGTCACTTGGATTGATGCGATCGCTCAAGTCTTAATCGAAGCCGGAATGGATGAAAAATTAGCCCAAGAAAGGGGAGAAGATGCCGCGATCGCAATTCAAGGAGGATTAATTTTATCCCAAGGTTTAGATAATCCCTCTGCCTTTCAACGGGTGATTCAACAATTACCAAAACAACTCTGTAATTTAGATAAATAACCACTTTCTCTACTGACGACGAGATGAATTTAAAGAACGAATAAAACCCATGATTTCTTGATCGCTTGGTTTAAATTTTAACGCCATTAATGCCGAAACCCTAGCATTTTGATATTGCTTCATCCTCGCTAAAATTTGAGCTTTTAACATCCAGAGTTGAGGATTTTGATCATCTAAACTTAAAGCCCTTTCCACAGAACTTAACGCTTGAGAATAGAGTTGTAACTTCATTAATATTTCTCCGCGTAATTGCCAAATAGTTTCCTGTTGATTATCCAGTTTTAACCCTTGATCTAAAGATAGAATCGCCTCTTGATAATCCTGGATTTGATAATAAGCAATTCCTCGATTAATCAAAGCCGGAACAAAATCAGGTTTTAAATTAATCGCCCGGTTATAGGATTCAATCGCCTCTTGATGCTGTTTTAACTGCTTCATCAATAAATTTCCCCTAGAATACCAAATCTGATAATCGTCATTGTAAAAACTTTTGTAGGGGAATACCGGCACTATATCCTAATGTCACCCGAGAAACCGATCCCAATTCTGGATTACTAAAAATTTGCCCCTCCGATTGACCATGAATGCCAATAACTCGACCCTCCCGATCTAAAATCGGAGATCCGCTCATTCCCACCTGCGTCCTATTAGTATAGAATAAATCATATCCTCGGGTAAAAGGTTCTTTAATTAAGGAGTTTTTTTCGGCTTCACTAATTAATAAACCCGTCGTAAATACTCGTCTGCGGTCAGCAATGGGTAACTTAGAATCGGGCCAGCCTGAAATAAAAATATATTCCGATTGGCTATCATAATTATAATCAGCCAGACGAGCAATAGAATAAGTTTTGTCGCTGCTAAAAGGGATAAGAGCTAAATCAATTCCCGGTAATTTAATCACCTGATTGTAGTCAATGGGATATTGTTCACCATCAACAGTAATTACGGTATATTCATCGGGACTTTTAACAACGTGATTTGCTGTTAATACATAATAAGTATTTTGATTTTTAGCAATAATTACTCCCGACCCCGGATTTAACCCATCAATTAACACAGTAATCGACTGACTGATGCGGTTGATCTCCTCGGTGGTTAATCCCATGACTTTAGGATTTAAACCCAAAGTTAATATCAGACCGAATATAATAGATAAGCCAATTTTAAAAAACCGATAACGGATGAATCGAAAGCTCATTTTCCCCTCCTAATTTGTTCTGACTTATAACTCCTTCTTTCTTCCATCGGTTTTTTATTGATCCGGTTTCAATAACTGATCAATTAACTATTCCCTATTTTGGTATTCCCTGCTATATAATTAATATCAACTTAAAAAAGGGATTGTTACCCTTAATTTAAGTATCGTAATCTTTAACATTTATTATGCTGGCAAAACGAATTTTACCTTGTTTGGATGTGAAAGCAGGTCGAGTGGTAAAGGGGGTTAATTTTGTTGATTTAAAAGATGCTGGTGATCCCGTGGAATTGGCGGCGGCTTATAATGATGCTGGAGCCGATGAATTAGTATTTTTGGATATCACCGCCACCCATGAAGACCGAGATATTATTTTTGATGTGGTTTATCGCACCGCCGAACAGGTATTTATTCCCTTAACGGTGGGAGGTGGGATTCAAAACTTAGAAATGATTAAAAACTTATTAAGAGCCGGAGCAGATAAAGTTAGTATTAATTCCGCCGCCGTGCGTGATCCTGACTTAATTAATCGAGCCAGCGATCGCTTTGGGGTGCAATGTATTGTAGTAGCAATTGATGCCCGTCGGCGCACAAATCCCGATAATCCTGGTTGGGATGTTTATGTGCGAGGCGGTCGGGAAAATACCGGAATTGATGCTCTAAAATGGGCGAAAGAAGTTACAAAAAGAGGTGCGGGAGAACTTCTAGTTACCAGTATGGATGCCGATGGAACCCAAGCGGGCTATGATTTAGAATTAACTCGAACTATTGCCGAATCCGTGGAAATTCCGGTGATTGCATCGGGAGGTGCCGGGACTTGTGAGCATATTTATCAAGCCCTAACCCAAGGGAAAGCTGAAGCCGCTTTATTAGCCTCCCTATTGCATTATGGTCAATTAAGTGTGGCAGAAATTAAGACCTATTTAGCAAAACATCAAGTTCCGGTGAGGAATCCTGATATTTTGTAAAGGCTAGGTCATTTTTTATTTGGCCTACACAAATATTTGTTGATACCGAATTCGCGCCATAATTAGACTATTCCAAAGAAAAAACAGTGATTCTCCACCACCAGAGCGAAGAATTTTTTCAGCAATTTTTCTCACGTCTATCTGTTGATTCACTTTTTGATCAGCTAGATAAACACCGAGTAAAGCTCGATTTATCATGTGATGAAACTGTTTATGCGGTAACTGAGAAACAGCTTGATCAGCCTTTTTGAGAAAGTAAACAAGCCGTTCAGTTATTTCCTTTTGACTATGATAGTAAGTACAAAAATTCAAATCACCCCCTATCCTGTCTTCTTCTTGGTCAATCAAATAGTCAAGCATAATATGAAGTCCTTTTTATATATTAAATTAAAATCTTTAAGTATCATCTATCGCTTGGAACAGTTTTGATTAAAATATTATCTATAATTAGACAGATATCAGTCAATAATCAGTGATCAGTGCGCTCTGACTCATCAGTATATTGGTTGATAATCCTAAAAAATCCCCCGAAATGTTTGAGCAACAATTTAGTAAAATAAAACAGCCCTGCCTTAAAAATGGGGTGAGGGCGGATCGATTCCCTCTTGCATAATTAGCAGATTTATATTAATCTGGATCAAAGAATTCATCAAATAAACGATTTAGATGTTAGATCAAGCCAACGAGTTATTCCAGCAAGGGATTTTACACTATCAAAATGCAGAATATCAAGCCGCTTTAGCATCTTGGCAAGAAGCTCTCCACACCTACCGAAACCTACAGGATCGCAAACGGGAAGGGGCAGCTTGGGGGAATCTAGGGGTTGTACATGAAGCCCTATTAAGCCCGGAATTAGCGATCAATTGCTATCAACAACATTTAGAGATCGCCCAGGAAATTCAAGATCCCAAGGGAGAAATGAATGCTTTAATTAATCTTAGCAATATTTACTATAATTTAGCAGACTATTTTAAAGCCCTAGAATACCAAAATCAACGGTTAGCCCTCGCCCGTCAGTTTTTAGATCCCCGCACGGAAGAACAGGCATTATCCGTATTAGGAAAAATCTATCTCGTCCAAGAACAATTTGAATTGGCAAGTGAGGCTTATAAACAACAATTAACCCTCGCCCAAGCTCACCACAATTATCCCAGTCAAGGTCAGGTTTTTAACCATTTAAAACTCATCTATGAGCAGTTAGAACAATGGGAACAAGTTGAATATTATTATCAACAGCATCAAGCTATTTTTCGAGACTTTTTAATAGAAAATCCCGGAAATATTCTACAGCAAGCCCAAAATATAGGCTTAGATCCTTTGTTTGACTTTGCCGGAATGGATTTAAGTCATCTTGATTTTAATTACGCCGATTTAAAAGGGGCAAATTTAGAAAAAACCAACCTCAGTTATGCTAATTTAACCTTGGCGGATTTGAGCGGAGCTATTTTAAAAGAAGCTAATCTCAGTTATGCTATTTTAACAAACGCTAATTTACGCGACGCCGATTTAAGCGGTGCTAACCTCAGCGAAGCCGATGTCAGGACAAAAATGCCCAGGGCGAATCTGAGTCATGCCAACTTAACCCATGCTAACTTGATCAGTGCCTATTTACCCTACGCCAACTTGACCCAAGCCAACCTCAGTCAAGCCAATTTGAACTTTGCCGACCTAACCGGGGTAAAATTTCAAGGTGTGAACCTAACAGGCGCTAATTTTAGCCAAGCCGAGACTAAAAATGCCCAGGTCACAAACGTTGATTTTACCGAGGTAGTGGGAATTTCCCAGCGAATTAAATCCGAGTTAGTCAAACAAGGGGCAATTTTTAGGGAAAATAAAGATTAGGTTAGTAGAACATCCTAGGTGTTAGTGGTTAACCCTCGGTGATGTTTAATGATATTAATAAACAAAACCATTAAAACTATTATGACTGGTGTAGAAGGACTTTGGCCCCATAATCTTAGCCCCAACCGCTTGGCGGTGTTGGAACGTAAATTGGTACTTTGGTTACAAAAACAACCTTTACCTGCTGATATTCACGAAATAGCACTCCATTATAAAACCCATGAAGACCTACAATTGTTAACTCAAAAAGCCGCGGCCCAAGGGTGTCATTTTTCTGATTTACAAACAACAGTACAAGCCATTATATCGGCAAAAACCGATGATTTTTTAGAGTTAGCGGAAATTGCTGGTTTAAATCCCTTAGAAGATTTTGCCCAAGCGAAACTATTAGGAGCTAAGTTAAGTGGATTGGATTTAAGTGGGGCAAAATTAAGTAATGCCTACTTACGAGGCGCGGATTTAAGCGATATTAACTTAACGAATGCTGATTTAAGAAACGTGAATTTAGGGGGGGCGGATTTAAGTGGAGCCCTATTAAGTGATACGGATTTAAGTGGCGCAGATTTGCACCGGGTGAGTTTAGCTTTAGCGAATTTAAGTGGAGCTAATTTAAGCAATGTTAATTTGGAAGATGCTAATTTAAGTAATTGTAATTTAAGCGATGCCAATTTAACGGGAGCTTGTTTAAAAAATGCTGATTTACGTCAAGCTGGATTAGCTTTAACCAATTTAGCTGGGGTAGATTTTACCGGAGCAAATGTTAAAGAAGCTCGACTCTGGCATGATGCCGGATTATCTGAAGAATTGAAAGAGAATTTAATCCATCGGGGTGCAATTTTTGATGAAATTTCAGAATAAATAAAAAAAAGCGATCGCTCCCGTGTGCCGTAGGCATATCAGGCTTTAAACAGAGCGATCGCGCGAACGTGCCGTAGGCATATCGCTTCTTTTAGGATAAAAAACCTCAACAATATGTTGAGGCTTTGATCCTTATCGTCGTTAGGAGAAATATTTCTTTGAGGATTTGAGTAGCAGGGTAAAAAAAGAGAAATTTTTAATGGGGGTGATATTGCACTGGGATAGGAGTTTGGAGATAACACCCCTGCTAGGCTGATGAACCTCCAAACCCCTCGAAAATGTTACAGATTAGACCCTCACACCTGTAGTAAGTAGGTGGTCATAAATAGAGTTAAAATAAGAAATGAAGAAATATCAGAGGAATAGTCATGCCACTGAGGTTAAGAATTCAACTAACAGAAGAAGAAAAACAAGAGCTACTAACTCTGTATCAGCAAGAGAAAGTTCCGAAAAGAACAAGGCAGAGAATAGATATATTAATGTTTAGTGATGGAGGATGGATGGTCTCAAAAATAGCCCAGACTTTAAGGTGTTCAGAAGCCATGGTAAGAAAAACAATAACTCGATGGATAAATCAAGAAAAAGAAGGATTATTTGATGCTCCTCGTTCGGGAAGAAAACGGAGGTGGAAAGAAGAAGATATAGAATATTTAGAAACTTGTATAGAGTCAGATGAAAGAACTTATAATAGCCGTCAACTGTCGGAAAAACTTCTGCGAGAGAGAGCGATCGCACTAAGCGCAGAAAGAATTAGAAAAATCTTAAAAAAAAAAGACTGGCGCTGGAAAAGAACAAAAGCCAGTTTAAAGAAAAAACAGAATCCCGAAAAAACAGCGAGCAAGAAAAGAGATTTGGAGACGTTAAAGCGTTATGAAGAAGAGGGTTTGGTCAGATTAAAATATTTAGATGAGGCAGGTTTTTGTTTATGGAGTCCTGTGAGTTACACCTATGTAAAAAAGGGGAAGCAGAAACAAATAAACCAGACGAAAAAGCGAGGAAAAAGATTGAATGTAATTGGAGTATTAGAAAAAGGAAAAAGTTTTGAGTACGGTTTAAGTTTGTCAGGAATTACAAGTGAGAATTACATAAAATTTATAGATTGGCAAGCGGAAAAAGCTGAAAAGCATTTTCAAAATACTCGACAAATTACCGTACTGATTCAAGATAACTACAGTGTCCATAAAAGTCAAAAAATACAAGAAAAAGAAAGGGAGTGGCAAGACAAAAAATTAGAATTTTTCTTCCTGTCTGCTTATAGCCCTGAATTGAATGAAATCGAACCAGAATGGCATCAATTAAAAACTCATGAACTGGCGGGAAGAATGTTTGAAGATGAATATGATTTGAGCCAAGCTGTGATTCAAGCCATTGAAGATAGAAACGAAAGAAATGATTGTACCTGCGATCGCTTGCGATTTAATTCCCTGAGTAACTCTCAAGAATTATCCTAAACAATCTTTTTCTATTATTGACTTTATTTATGACCACCTACTTAGGATTTTTATTCAGAGTAAAAAATTATGATTTTTTGTTACTTTTCTAGGATTTTTAAAATATTGTAAATTCTTAAATCGGCTAATTTTAGCACAATTGCAACCCTTTCAATATTATTATAGAGAGTGATGACAATCTACTCGATAAAGAAATTGCTATGTTTGATGCCTTAAGTGAACGGTTTGAATCCACTTGGAAGAAACTCCGAGGTCAAGATAAAATTAGTGAGTCTAATATTCAAGATGCCCTAAAAGAAGTCCGTCGCGCCCTGCTCGAAGCCGATGTTAACCTGCAAGTGGTTAAGGAATTTGTGGCGGAAGTGGGCGAAAAAGCCCAGGGAGCAGCAGTCGTGTCCGGTGTGCGACCCGGAGAACAGTTCGTTAAAATCGTCCATGATCAATTGGTCAACGTCATGGGGGAAAGTAACGTTCCCCTCGCCCAAGCGGACACCGCCCCAACCATTATATTAATGGCCGGGTTGCAAGGGACAGGAAAAACCACCGCCACGGCAAAATTAGCCCTACATTTGAGAAAGGAAAATCGCACTACTTTGTTAGTTGCTACGGACATTTATCGCCCAGCGGCAATTAATCAATTAATCACATTAGGCAAACAAATTAACGTTCCTGTGTTTGAAATGGGAACCGATACCGACCCCGTAGAAATTGCCCGTCAAGGGGTCGAATATGCCCGAAATCAAGATATTGATACCGTCATTATTGACACCGCCGGACGTCTGCAAATAGACGAAAATATGATGGCGGAATTAGCGCAAATTAAAGAAACCATTGAACCCCATGAAACCCTGTTAGTGGTGGATGCCATGACGGGTCAAGAAGCCGCTAATTTAACCCGCACCTTTAACGACCAAATTGGGATTACTGGGGCGATTTTAACTAAGATGGATGGGGATAGTCGTGGCGGGGCGGCGCTATCAATTCGTCGGGTATCGGGGGCTCCGATTAAATTTGTCGGGGTGGGGGAAAAAGTTGAAGCGCTACAACCTTTTTACCCTGACCGAGTTGCCTCTCGAATTTTAGGCATGGGGGATATTTTAACCTTAGTTGAAAAAGCCCAAGAGGAATTCGACTTGGCGGATGCCGAGAGAATGCAGGAAAAAATTGTGACGGCAAAATTTGATTTTACCGACTTCCTGCGTCAAACTCGAATGATGAAAAATATGGGATCTTTGGGGGGATTAATTAAGTTAATTCCGGGGATGAATAAGATTTCCCAAGACCAATTAGACCAGGGAGAAGCACAATTAAAACGGTCGGAAGCGATGATTAATTCCATGACCGTTAATGAGCGCAAAAACCCCGATTTATTAGCTAGTTCTCCTTCCCGTCGCAAACGTATTGCTAAGGGTTCAGGAATGCTAGAAAAAGATGTGATGAAGTTAGTTAGTGATTTCCAAAAAATGCGGGTAATGATGCAACAAATGAGTCAAGGAATGATGCCGGGAATGGGAGGTATGCCCGGAATGGGAGGTATGCCCGGAATGCCCGGAATGCCCGGAATGGGAGGAGGTTATCCCGGGGCGGCGAAAGCCAAGAAAAAGAAAGACAAGAAGAAAAAAGGTTTCGGTCAACTCTAACCCCTCCCCTCGTTCCAAGGTTCTACCTTGGAATGCCAACCGGAGGCTCTGCCTCCGATATTTTATCAAATAATTGATCAATAGTTTATATATTATACCGAGCGAGGACGCTCGCACTACCTCATGTTTTATTTATAATTTGGTCGGGACTCCAACTTAATAAACATTCTTCCCCAGGAAATGAAGCACCTTCTTTATCCTTCCAAGTTAAATAAATTTTTACAGAAATATTTAATTTTTTAACCATCTTTAAAATGCCCTTCCAAGCGTGATCAGATGAAACATTTTGAATGGATATATTGAGTTTTTCTACAAACTTATAACCCTTTTCTGTATATTCTCCATCAGTAATATTAAAACTGGTAACTAATATCAACTTATCATAGGATTTTTCACGAGAATTAATTTTATTCACTGCTATAATATGAATTTCTTCGATAATTTCATTCCAACCAGGATTAGTTAAATGTAAATTATTTAAAATTACTTTTGTTACTTTACTATGTGCTAATTTAGGTGGATTTTCGGGATTTAATTTACGAATAGGCTTAACCTCGTTCTGGTGCTGTTCATAAAAATCTAGTAGTTTTTCAATAACGCTGGCTGAAGTATCTGTTAGTGGTTCTGCGATCGCTTGAAGACGAGTAAAAATAGGCTTGGAGATACGAATAACTTTACCTTGAGTCATATTTCTCAATCCATTACTATGTGATATTGTTACATAGTAACATTGTTACAGGAAAATCGTCAAGAGTAAGCTGTTAATTATCTAAATTTTTGAGGTGATCCAAGCTAGTAAGGGGTTTCAGCCTCTAAAATATGCAGTTTAAATGCTAAACAGCTTATTCTTAAGTCTGGAATGCTAATCGGAAGCTCTGTCTCCTTCGGCGGTGACGATTTTTTTATCCATCCTCCGGGTTGTCCTTGACGACGATTAACCCAAACTGTTTCAAGGACTAACCCATCCTTTAACCTCCGTATCCGTTAAAGGTTTTTCCATCTTCATACTTTCACTACGAGCCGCATTTAATAAATGTTTCATCGTCACAGCTTCATTAGAATCCGCCGCCAAAAAAGCAGCATTCATAGCAATATTACGAATATTCCCCCCGGCTACACTTAGTTTAGCTAATTTATTCACATCCACCCCTTCTAATGGCATTTCCTTGGGAAAAATTCGACGCCAAATTTCAGCCCGTTGGGTCACATCGGGAAACGGAAACTGCACCACAAACCGAATTCTTCGCAAAAATGCACTATCTAACGCCCCCTTTAAATTCGTAGTTAAAATTGCTAACCCTCCATAAGCTTCCATCCGTTGTAATAAATAACTAACCTCAATATTTGCATGGCGGTCATGGGAATCTTTCACATCAGAACGTTTTCCAAATAAAGCATCCGCTTCATCAAAAAGTAAAATCGCTCCACCCGTTTCCGCCGCATCAAAAACCCGTCGCAAATTCTTCTCCGTTTCCCCAATATATTTACTCACCACTGAACTCAGATCAATCCGATATAAATCTAAATTTAACTCCTGAGCCATCACTTCCGCCGCCGTAGTTTTTCCCGTCCCACTAGGGCCAGCAAATAACGCACTAATTCCTAAACCCCGTCCGCCTTTTTTAGCAAACCCCCAACCCTCATAAACTTTAACGCGCTGGCGAACATGGGCAATCACCGCTTTTAGAGTTTGTGACTGCATTTCAGGTAATACCAAATCCTCCCAACTCGCACTCGGTTCAATTCGTTGGGCTAAATCTTCCATCCGAGGACGAGCTTGGGCGCGACAAGCCTCCCATAAAGTATTATTTAGCTGATCATAATCCTCACTTACACTTATTTGTCCGAGGGTACTGGCACAAGCCGCAGCAATAGCGGGGGCATTCAGGTTAAATTGTCCGACTAAGTGTTCTATAATCTCCGGCAACTCCTCACGCTCCATCACCAGCGCCTCCTCCCATAATAGGTATTGTTCTGAGTTGGTAGGTTTGCTAACTTCAAAATTAACTAACGGGCGCTGTCTCTGACTAATCCGATCTCGTGTGGTAATAATCAGAGGACTATTAATTTGTTCAATGATCTGGGCCACAACATTTCCGTCCCGATCTGAACCATCTACCTCGTCGCAGTTTAAGACTAATCCACTATTACACAAAACCGCTTCCCGATCCCACAACCGCAGCAGTTGAGATAGTTCGTTTCGGTTGCTGGGTAAGTGATCGGCACTGAGTAAATGGGCATCCAGTCCCAATATTTTACAGGCGGATAGGGCGATCGCCCGTTTGCTACTGGTATCTTCTCCACAGAGTTGCACTGCTGGTACAATGTCATTTCCGGCACTCTGAGACAGGGTTTCTGCCAACTGTTCGGCTAACTGTTGGTGAGAGGGGACTAATTGATTTTCTCCTTTTAGTGGCTCAATTATTCCCATCAGTCGCTCATCTAAGTGCTGGACTCCCACCAAGTAATGCAGGATGCGCTCGTCAATACGGAGGGGACTCTGGGTAAGTGCCGATCCACTACCGATCTCAATTAATCGCCAGTGTCGTAGGGGAGCCGTAGGGGTGAGGGCGTTCCAATGGGGGTTATCTAGGCTACTGAGGGCTAAACTGAAGGTGGGATAAACTTTTTGCGAGTCCCCTTGAGCCAGGGCGCACAAGCTGGCAAAACTGGCGTCTAATTCCATACCTGCACAGATCATCAATAAGTCCCGTTCAAAGGTGGACAAGCCAAACACCCGACAGATCTGTTGTAGAGATGAATGATCCGAGAGTTCCAAAGTAGCCGTCGGCTTTGGAGTCTGACTATCTTGACTGGCTTTCCATTCCAGTACCAGTCGCACTTGAGCCAGTGCCACCATCAGGGATTCTTGGTTTGCTTTTTGCCAGTCTTGCACAGAAACAGCGTTCATTTTGGGTGAAAACTCAATTGTAGTAAGTCCTTTAGGACTCTTAGCCAGATTTGTATATAGGCCCTAAAGAAGCCCTGAAGGGCTTACTACTAGGGGATGGTGATCGTTGGACTAATATACTGATCAAAGGTGGGACTATGGCGATCGCTATCAATTTGACAGAGACTTTCCGCACCATCCACTTGAATCCTCACTAAATAGTTGCTATTTTTAATAGCTTTAAGTGAGAAGATAAGCCGAACAGTATTATTATTCCGAGGCTGGGCGTTAAAAATGTAAGCGGCAGGCTGTAGGCTTGTCTGTTCATTTAAAATCAGAATCACTCGCTGATCTTGACCGACCCTCACGTCTGTCACCACTTCTACCTCAGCATCACGAGGCTCGTCGTCTGTTCCTGACCCATCCAACAGATTCACCTCCTTGATACCTGGTCGCAACACAAACGGAGCCACATTGGACTCAACCCGCTCTTGCATGGGGCTATTGGTGCTTCCCCTTTCTAACCTTTGACCGTGAATTACCTGTAACCCCTGAACCCCGGGTCGGAGTGCCTCTGGTGGCACTAAGGTTAAAGCTAAGGTAATCTCCTGATCTTGCACCGTACCCGGTGCCACTTCCACACCCCCAATTCTAATCGAGGCATTGGCATTGGCAAGCATTTTACCTCGAATTAATAAGGTACTATGGGTGAAAATAGGCTGATATCGACCTTCGGTTGACATGACAAAATCAATCGTCGGTTGTTTGCTAAATGCCCAGGCGTTCAGGCTGCGATCGCGGATCGGCAGTGCTACCATTGCAGGTTCCTCACCATCTAACACCACAACTGTAATTTTATAGATCACAGATAAAACATAAGGGGTCTGAAAAAAGACCGACCAAACCTTCGATAATTCATCCGTTGAAACCGGAACAAATTCCGCTCGAATCATCTCAATTTGTTCTGATAGATCGGAATTTGCTAAAAAAGGATAACTGGGATCATTTACCGTTTCTCGAATCATTTGAGACGATAAAACCGCTCGATCTTCGAGTGTTCGGATTGCACTTCCTAATAAGCGCTGAGGCTCCAATTCTATCTCATTCCCATAACAACTTAACAGATAGTATAAATCTATAGGTAATTGATTCCGCTTTGTTAATTCTCCCTTCCGTTGGCGGGGTGGCATATCTGCATTTCCCAGAGAGGTATTGCGCTTCAAATGGTAGAGGTAAATACTAATTCCTGTTTCTGGAGTTCCCCCTGTATTTTCTGGACGGTTTGTTGTCACCCTTGCCCCCTCCACATCCATCTGCACAGATTGTTGTAACATCCTCTGCAATGTTGCCGTCACAGTGGCAATACCTAAATAATTACTCATACTTTAATTTTTCTTAAACAAGACCCAGATGTAACGACCGAACAATCGCTCGACTACGGCTATCTACGTCTAATTTTTCAAATATTGTTGTTAAGTGGGCTTTGACTGTTGCTACGGTAATATAAAGGGAACTAGCTATTTCTTGATTTCGGTATCCCTCCACCAATAATTTTAGGACTTCCCGTTCTCTGTTTGTTAAATTATAGGGATTATAGCTATTTAATTCCGTTAGTTGATCACATAGTTTATTGGGTTGAGGGGCTATTGATTGATATTGGTTTATCTGAAAAGCGTGAAAGAATCGGGCTGCAACTTCTGGACATAAATAAACTTGATTATTCAGCGCCGCCGTAATCGCAATAGGTAGTTGCGTCGGTAAATTTTCCTTTAACAGATATCCCCAAGCTCCGGCTTGCATTGTCGCAAAAATACTACTTTCCTCTCCTAAAGAAGACAACACCAAAATTTTGCTATCATTCTGATTCTGTTCTGATTTTTGACTTAAACTTCTGATCATTTCAATACCCTCATCAGGTGCCTGAAATAAATCCCAGTCTAGGAAAATTAAACTGGGTTTACATTGGGCAGCCATACTCAGGACAGGTTTAATTGAACTCGCGTTACCAACTAGCTGAATTTGCCATGACGAACTCAAGTTATAAACTCTAAGTAATACCTGCAAACTCTTACAAAAATGCAATTCACAGGTTACAAGCATAACTGCAATTGTTTCTGGTAAAATACTCTTAGGCATAAGCCTAGAAACACTTGCACGCCCTTGATTAGAAGTGTGATTAAGTTGATGTACCCACATATCAAGTCTAATTAAAACTAATATGATTTGATGCCCCAAAAGGAAGTTTGTGTAATTAACACTATATTTCAATATAACATCTATCTTCAGATATAAATTTAATTTTTGCGACTCAATCCTCAATATATTTGTATAGAAACCTAACAAATTAATAAGAAAAATAAAGTAATGTTAAATATAATTCATGAATTACCCCCTACATCTAGGGTTACATCCCCAAATTTGCGTAAGTCCTGTAATAACCTATTCAAAAAGCCAAAAAATTTCGACCAAAGTCTATAACCCCTGGGGTCTATTTCACCTTAATCTAGGCACATTAACTAATAGTAATCAGGACAAACCCGATCTGGGCTGCATAGCAAATTGTTGAGCAGCACTCGAAGGCTAAATATTGATATAAGGAAAAGAAATATGGCAAGACTTGACTATTTTGCTCCAGGTGTCTATGTAGAAGAAGTTGATAGAGGAAGTCGTCCGATAGCAGGAGTCCCCACCGCGATCGCCGGATTTCTCGGTTTTACCGAAGATGTGCGCGGTGGTGCCGAAATGTTCAAACCCATGTTAGTCACCACTTGGAGCCAATACCTCCAGTATTTCGCCCGCCCCAATTCCGACGGCTTCACCGACTTCAACGCCTACCTGCCCTTTTCAGTTTACGGCTGGTTTTTAAACGGTGGCGGCCGTTGTTGGGTAACCAGTATCGGCACCAGATTACCAGGTTCTGCGGCTCCAGCACCAACGGAATTAGGCACAGAGGTAATGAACCGCGCCAAACGTCCCGCCCTGCGGTTTTCCCTGAACGATCCCGGAATAGCCTCAACCGAAAACATTAACGGCGCTTTAGTATCAGCTAACGAGAGAACCATCCGCGTTAGGATTACCGAAGGGCAACCCAAAACCCCAGCACCCGCCCTCCCCCCAACCTCCTCAGCAGAGGCAGGTACAGAGGCAGATCAGGCAACACAGACAAGGGCAATCACTGCTATACCCGCGAACACAGGGGAATACTTCACCGTTGTCATCACCCAAGGTGGCGAGGAACTAGAACGCTACGAACACCTGACCATGAACGCCCAAGCCGACGTCGCCGTGGCCGATTATGTGTTCAATGCCCTGCAAGAGTCCAGCTATATTCGGATCACAGACATTTCCCTTACAGGTAGCCCCCTAGCAAAACGCCCCAATAATGGCTTTTATGAAGTCAGTCCCCCGCCGCTGGACGTTCAGCCCGAACTATTTAGTCAATATGTCGAAGGTGGACGGGATGATCGCACAGGGGTAAGGGGTCTATTTGAAATCGACGACGTGACCATTGTTGCCTGTCCCGACTTAATGCGCGTGTACGAAGCCGGATTGATGAACCTCGATCAGCTTCATGGGATCATGGATATGATGCTCAGTCTCAGTGAAGGTGCGACGGCGGGCGATATCCCCAACCCACCAAACCGAATGGTGATTCTCGATACTCCTCCCGATCGAGTTAAACCCCAAGATGTGGCCCGTTGGCTCACCGAAGACTTTAACCGTCGTTCTCAATTTGCGGCTCTCTACTATCCTTGGATCAGAGTTCCCAACCCCCGGAATGCCGGGCGTCCGATTTCCATTCCTCCCTGTGGATATGTTGCAGGTGTCTGGTCACGGGTGGATGAAACCAGAGGCGTCCATAAGGCTCCCGCCAATGAAGTCCCCCGGGGTCTCGTCGGTTTGAGTTATGACTGCAACTTCCGGGAACAGGAATTATTAAACCCCTTGGGAATTAACTGTATCCGCAGTTTCCCCAACCGAGGTCTCAGGATTTGGGGCGCCCGAACCCTGGTGGAAGCGGATAATATTCAATGGCGTTATATTAACGTCCGTCGCTTGATGAGCTACATTGAAAAATCCATTGAACAGGGAACCCAGTGGGTCGTCTTTGAACCCAACGATGAAGACCTGTGGCAACGGGTTAAACGCACCCTCGGTAATTTCCTTGACTCCCTCTGGCGCGAAGGAGCCCTAGTTGGCGGTAGTCCGGCTCAAGCCTACTACGTCAAGTGTGACGAAGAAATTAATACCCCACAAACGATGCTATTAGGCCGTTTGTATGTTGAAGTCGGTGTAGCCCCCGTTCGTCCTGCTGAATTTGTGATCTTCCGCATGAGTCAGATCACCGGTGATGAAAACGAAGAAGAAGGTGGCGAATTCAGTTAAATACAAGCCCGGTTTGGGGTTTAGGGTTTCAGGTATTAGGGTCAATCCACAGCATTACTGCATAGTAATTATTTTCCCCCATTCCCCATTCCCCATTCCCCATTCCCCATTCGTAATTCGTAATTCGTAATTCGTAATTCGTAATTCCCATTACCCATTACCCATTCCTAATTTCCCCACTAAAAACTTACAAAAGGAATAAAAATATGGTCGGAGTTGTTACTACTGTTGCCTCTCGATTTTATGTAGAGTTTGACGGAATTACTCAGGCTCAAATCAAAAGTATGGCTCAAATTTCCTATGAAGGCAAAGTCACAGGAAATGCTAAACCCATAGGTTCATCAAAAGGCGGAATTCATGACCGACAAACCACCTCGGGCGGTTACGATTCTAACCCCGCCATGACCGTTGAAGTTTACCTGTGCGATTCTCCCCAAGGTGCCAGCGCCCAAATGTACAAATGGTTTCAAGAATGCTTACCCGTTAGTGAGGGCGGTAACGGTAACTGGTCAAATAACCGTAAAAGTGGCTCAGTTGTTGTTTATGACCCCAACGGTAAGGAAATCCTCCGGTGGAATTTAGAACGCGCTTGGCCGAAAAAATACTCCATTGCCGATGCGGATGTCACAGGTCAAGATCTAGCAGTAGAAACCTATGAACTGGTGGCTGAACGAATTAATAAAGTCAAATCCGTCAGTGGTGCTGCCGTTACCTATGGTGGTCGGTGACATATTACGAATTACGAATTACGAATTACGAATTACGAGACAATTAGCTAACTCCTAATTTATTAATTTATTAATTCGTAATTGTTAATTGCCAACATACCTCCCGATAAATCGGGCCAGATGAGCGACAGTAAGTTAAAACAAAATCAATCTAACTATTAATTAGGAGGAATATTTAAAATGACCGCAGCAACTCAGAGAAGCCTAATGGAATACCTGACAGTTTCTCGCTTTTACTTAGAAATTAATAATAATACAAGGCTACTGATTTCCAAAGCTAGTGGACTTTCAATTACCATTGATCCCGCTTCTGAGGGCAAGCCTATCGGAACCCGCAAAGGTCTGACTACGGATACACAAACCACCCCCGCCACCGTCAGTTATCAAAATATTACCCTAGAGTTTGTAACAGCAATTGACAACGATATTCTGTTGCAATGGTATGTGGATTCACACCCACAAGCAATGGGGAAAGGCGGTCGGCAAACCATGGCTCGGCGTTACGAAGCTTCCCTGGTTTTCTACAAACAAGATGGTTCAGAAGGCGCCCGATGGAATATTAAAGATGCCATTCCCGCTAAATACAAAACCACTCAGGTAAAAGCTGACAGTGCCGATATTTTTAAAGAAACCATTGAAGTTGCTCACGCCGGGATGCTCCGGGTTCCTGTTGGGGGAAGTAAGCTCTAACGACAGGCAATAGGGAATGGGCAATGGGCAATGGGCAATGGGTAAAGATATTCTCTATTGCTATTGCCTATTGCCCATTCCCTGTCTTTCTCCCATTGCCTATTGCCTATTCCCTATTCCCTATTTGGTATGCAAATTAATCAAGACCAATTAAAACAAAATTTATCAGAGATTCTTACCATTGCTCGCTTTTATGTTGAGCTAAAACTGAACGGAAGCAGCGATCCTGTTGATGCCTATTTTATGGAATGCAAAGGGTTTAAATATACCCAAAGTTTAATAGAATTAGCTGAAGTTTTTCCCCAACCTTGGGGCAAAGCTAAACGGGGACGAGTCCTAAGAACAAAAATGCCGGGAAATGAAAAAGTTAATAATATTAATTTGCGTCGCGGTCTAAGTGCATCAACTACCTTATGGAAATGGATTGAGAATGTACAAGCAGGTCAATGGGCAACTCAAAGTTATGATGGTTCTTTAGTCATCTATCGCCAAAGTAGTGAAGAAGGTGCTCGGTTTAATTTTAAAGGGGCTTGGCCTGTTTCCTACACCGTTGCTGACAACATTGTTTCTGGTTCAGATCTTGCTTTTGAGGAACTAGAATTAGCAGTAGAAAGCTTTCAGCGAGTTCCTACCCTTCCAAAATCCTTGTCATGATCCAAACTGAATTTGAGTTTACCCTACCCAAAGGATACCTAGATGAACAGGGGGATTGTCACCGTCAGGGTGTAATGCGATTATCCCGGGCTATTGATGAAATTGTTCCCATGCGCGATCCTAGAGTTAAATCAAATCCAGCCTATGCGACTGTAATTATTCTCTCTCGTGTTATTACTCAGTTAGGCACTTTAGAAGAAATTTCACCCATGGTAATTGAAAATCTATTTGCCTCCGATTTAAGCTATTTACAGAAGTTTTATCGCTACATCAATGACTTAGAGGAAGACCAACCTGACTCTCCCACCCCATCCCCAGTTTATGATCAACCTGAATAGCTCTGAATTAACGATGTTTGATGGAAAACCAATCTCCGATCACCTTTAGTTTTTCCCTACCCGTCGGGTTACTGGACACCCAAGACAGACGACACCGGGACGGGGAAATGCGTTTAGCCACAGGCCAAGATGAATTATACCAGACCGACCCTCGCAGCTTGGAAAATCAGGCCTATGGCACTCTGATCTTGCTTTCACGGGTTATTCTCCAGTTAGGGGAATTATCACCCGTCACCCCAGAAGATTTAGAAGGACTGTTTCTCACCGACTGGCAATATTTACAGGAAGTTTACAACGCTATTAACCCCCCAGAATCGGCAATTTCTACCACGGGGGAGTTGTAGGCTACCCCCAAGAGGAGTTATATCGGGAGGTAGCCTTTATTGCATTTCACTTTCACTGGTCACGGGAGGAAATTCTGAATTTAGACCACCGAGAAAGACAGCGTTGGGTTCAGGAAATCGCCTATTTAGTTGATTCCCAGTCCTAATCAATTTTATCAAAAAGGGGAGCCAGAAGACTCGCACCAAAAGGAACGTTGGTGTCGGGAGGATGTCAATGATACAATCAATAAAAATATGGCCCACCTTGGTCAATGTCTGAAACTGCAAGCAATGGGGTCTGACGATGAAAGTACGACTGAAAAAACAGAATCGCCAGAAAGCAGGATCTGTCAATCCGACCGGAATTCAAGCAGAATCCCTGACAGATATTCGCCCCATGGACAACCACCTCACCACACCACAGAAACCCCAAACCGAAGATATAAACCATCAGCAAATACAGAAAAACCAGGGCTTTAATTTTGCGGAAATATCAATTTTTGCAGGTGGGGCGCAGGGGTTAACACCGAAAATACAGCCCAAATTTTTCGATCGCCCTGAAAATATAACCCAGCAAAGCAGTATTCCAATTATTCAACGCAAACTCAGCCCAGACCAAATCAAACACGCCAACCGGATTCGCAAAGCCAGAGGACTCGATCTTCTTCCTATCGAGGCAGCAAAGCAACTCAATAATGTCGAAGAAGCCACCGGGCCAGCCCCGGCTGCCAATCAACCCGTCGCTAATCAACAACCTACCCAAACACCTCATCAATCCGATGCGAAACGGTCAGAATCTAACTTCCAAGTTGTTCATGATTATTCAGGGATTAAATCAACCTTTAAAGAATTGAAAAGCTGGGATAAAGTTAAAGAACAATTTAGTAGTGATCAGAAAACCATGTGGCAATTGTTTGACTTTCGCCAATGGTATGTTGATTCATTGATTAGCGTCCTTCGTGATACCTATCCCGGTTTAATTGCCCAATCTGTCGGGAGCGCAGATCCCACCTCAGACTACGACATCACAATTTCTACACCCGGTTCAGGAAAAGACGTGGAAGCAATCAAATGGTTTAATGCTCAAGTTCGTAAAGAATTTGGCGTTGAACCCGGCACAGTATTTGATACTAACTTATATGCCAAAAATTATCTGAAAGTTGAAGAAAATATTGACAATCAAGCTGCTATGGGGGAGCAAAAACCCGATCAAAACCTTGAGCAAGTCGAGGGCGAATTTGGTAAAATAGCTAGTCTTTCCCATGATATGGCAGCTTTAGTCAAACAACGGCGCTACATGAAGCAAGTTGAATGGGATAATTATGTTAATCAAGTTGTTAACAATATTACAGATCCAGAGCAGCAAAAATTCACTCGTAATCAATATGAAGAAGCCGATTCTATTTATCAGATTGCCGCTTCTGAATTGCTAGGTGAAGTCAAGCAAGAAATCAATCAAGACGGAATGAGTGACGAGAAAAAACAAAGGATTCAAGAACACACAAAATTGGGTAAAGCAGAAGAAGAAGTTCTCAGCCAATTGCCGAATAACAAGTACAAGGATGAGATCCGCAAGCAATTATTAGGGGCAGAAGAATTACAGGCAATTACCCATGAAGATTCCGACTTAGTTCTGAAGAAAAGTAATGAGCTTTACCTCGACCGGATGGCTAAAGTTCGTCAACTTCAACAAACAATTCACAAGTTGGGGACGGGTGAACCCACAAAAGTTGAAGCGCTCAAAGCTCAAGTTCAACAAATGTTAGGAGAGGCGTACTTCTATGCCGCAGAAGCCTATCATAGTGAAGGCGCAGTTAAACATATTGTGGCGGGTGTACAGGGAGCTAAAAACCCAAACCAAAAGGCAGCAGTTATGAACTCTCTCAAACCCGAACATTTCTTACAATCTTTTAACGAGCAACTCGGAGATTTTCTCAAAGATTTGAGTCATTATGCCAATGCCCATGATGGGAAAATTTTCTATCGTTCTTCTAAATATCTCTATCGTTTATTTTTGGCTGTGGCGGAGTTACGCCAGTACAAATTTAAGGATTTCCCCAGCCTACAAATAGAGTCTAAGACTGCCCATGAAATTGCTAAAGATATAGATAGTCAATTGGTAGCTATTCGTAAAGGCAATAAAAAATTTGACAGTGAAGATGAAAAGAATCAAGCAGCCGTTGATACAATGAAGGAGATTCTTGGGGTGCAGACTGCATCAGATTTAAAAGTCAAAATTTTAACAATGGCGCAGGAATTTAATGTCAAGGTTCGTAGTCAGATAACCGAACTATCGACTCCTGGTGAAAATACATCTAAGGACTATTTCACAAATATCCAATAGCTTATTTTATTTGCTATAAGGTTCGAGACCAATTACAGCAACCGCCCAGGCGATCGTACGCGTCAAATCCTCTGATTTTTTCTGCTGATAAAACTAAAATTAGACTTAAGTATAGATTTGGTTGTCAATTTTATTGATACAATTAATAAAATTGTAACCCTCCTTGGTCAATGTATTAACCTGCAAGTAATTAATAGGGGCTGACTATGAAAATACAACTGAAAAAACAGAATCGCCATGAAGTAGAATCTGTAAATCAAACCGGAATTCAAGCGAAATCCCTGACAGATATTCGCTCGATGGACAACGCCCTCGCCACACCGCAGAAACCCCAAACCGAAGATATAAACCATCAGCAAATACAGAAAAAACAGGGTTTTAATTTTGCGGAAATCCCGATTACAGGAAACACAGATGGGTCACCATCCAGAATACAACCTAAATTTAATTTATCCCTACAAAAAAAATTAACTGTCGGCGAGGCTGGGGATAAATATGAACAGGAAGCGGATCAGGTAGCCGAAAAAGTTGTACAACAAATTAATACTCCTTCTGGGGAACAGTCAACATCGGGTCAAGGAGTCCAACGTCAGGAAGGGGAAGAAGACGACCTGCAAATGAAACCTGATATTTCCTCAATTCAACGTCAGGAGGAAGAAGAAGAACTGCAAATGAAACCCGATATTTCTGCAATTCAACGTCAGGGAGAGGAAGAAGAAATTCAAGCTAAATCAACCCAACTTGATCAGCAAGTTATGACTGGTGGAGACGCATCAACAGAATTAGAGACATCAATTCAAACTGCTAAAGGGGGTGGACAGCACTTAGATGGGGGACTGCAACGGTCGATGGGGCAAGCAATGGGGGCAGATTTTAGTGGGGTGAAAGTTCATACTGATGCTCAGTCTGATCAATTAAATCAATCAATTCAGGCTAAAGCTTTTACGACAGGACAAGATCTCTTCTTTCGGCAGGGAGCCTATGAGCCCAGTAGCCGAAGTGGACAGGAGTTAATTGCCCATGAGTTAACTCATGTTGTGCAGCAGAATGGGGGTGCTGTGCAGCGCCAACACGCCATCCAGCGAGAAGGCGAGGATGGCTTGGCATCGGCGAAAACACCTAAAGAAGAGGCTTTCGAGACCATTAACCGAAACAAAAAATATAAGGAAAGATTTGCGCAAGAACTCCAAAAAATGGTGAAACGTGAAATCCCCGAAGGTGAAATGTCTCTCATCTGGCAAAGGTTTTCGTCGGCGATGAAACGGCATGAGATCTTGTTACCGCGCTGGAACGAGACCAATTGGGGCGAGGACTCTGAAAGAGCCAAAGCGGTGGATGTGACTGAAATACAGTTAGCCAAATTAGAAGCCTTCAGACAAGACATACAGTTTCTGACTAAAATCGTAGAAACTGGTCAGGGTGAAAAGTTACAGGTTGATAATGTCACTTTATGGAGCAATATTAACATCGGTCGACCCGCCGCTAACAGCCAAGAGTTAAACGAGCAAATGGGCGTATCAGGTGGTGGAACACCACTGAATCGGACAAGTATGGGCGCTTTGTTAGATCTCTTTGCTGTTGGGGCACTTGAAGGCGGCAATGCAGATTTGAAGAACGTCAACGGCGATCTTTTACTGAACGACAACAACTCGTATATGCAGTGGGGAGGATCTTTTAACGTCTGGGCAGCCGTGAGTGCCAACTTTGCCGCTAAAGCTACTGGTGAGGTACATGTGTATGTACCTACGGGGACGGGGACGGGGTCTGTGTTTTGGACGGCTGAGTTACCCGAATTACGGAAAAATCCCTCCATCACGGGCATCTTTATTCACGAATTGAGTGGCGTTGGCAAAGGTGCGGTTGCCCAAGAAAAAGCCAAAACGATTGATCAAATGGAATTGCAGACGATCCTCAAATCACCCGAAGCGTGGACAACTTCTACCATTAGTGGTCTAACGGTCACGGGATCTGGTGGCACAAAGGGTATATCTGCGGGGAAATTGAAGAATATGGGCAACAAATGGAAAAGTAACGCAAAATCAAAATCCTGATCTAAAGTACGACAGCAGAAGAACGCAATGCACGCGGAACTTTTAGGCTTAAAGAAAAGAATAACCCAATCCGAGGAACAGACTCGTCTTGGACTATCTGGAGAAGGACAAAGAGGTGATGAAATTGACCCCTCAATACCCTAAAAAAGCGATACCTACAAAAAGTAAAATGAGAGCGGATTTTCGTTCATGAACATCATAGTAAAGCAGACTACATCAGATTTAAAAGTAAAAATTTTAACAATGGCGCAAGAATTTAATGTCAAGGTTCGTAGTCAGATGACCGAACTATTGACTCCTGGTAGGAATACATCTAAGGACTATTTCAGAAATATCCAATAGCTTATTTTATTTGCCATATTGCATCAAATCCTCTAATTTTTTCTGCTGATAAAACTAAAATTAGACTTAAGTATAGATTTGGTTGTCAATTTTATTGATAAAATTAATAAATAAAAATGTAACCCGCCTTGGTCAATGTATTAAGCTGCAAGTAATGAATGGGGGCTGACTATGAAAATGCAACTGAAAAAACAGAATCGCCATCAAGAAGAAACTGCCAATCAAACGGCTATTCAAGCGAAATCCCTGACAGATATTCGCCCAATGGACAACGCCCTCGCAGCGCCACAGAAACCCCAAACCGAAGACGCCAAAAATCCGCAGGTACAGAAAAAACAGGGCTTTAATTTTGCTGAAATCCCGATTTCAGGAAAGACAGAGGGGTCAGCAGCCAGAATACAACCTAAATTTAATTTATCCCTACAAAAAAAATTAACCGTCGGTCAAGCTGGGGACAAATATGAACAGGAAGCGGATAGTGTAGCGGAAAAAGTGGTCAAACAAATTAATACTCCTACTACAGAAAAAGCCACATCTTCTAAAGGAGTACAACGTCAGGAAGAAGAAGAAGTTCAAGCTAAACCTAATATTTCTGACCTTCAAAGACAAGGAGAAGAAGAAGAAGAAGTTCAAGCTAAACCTAATATTTCTGACCTTCAACGAGAAGGGGAAGAAGAGGAAGAAGTTCAAGCTAAATCTGATAGTTCTGCGATTCAACGAGAGGGAGAAGAAGAGGAAGAAGTTCAAGCTAAAGCTGATAGTTCTGCCATTCAACGAGAGGGAGAAGAAGAGGAAGAAGTTCAAGCTAAAGCTGATAGTTCTGCGATTCAACGAGAGGGAGAAGAAGAGGAAGAAGTTCAAGCTAAATCTGATAGTTCTGCAATTCAACGAGAGGGAGAAGAAGAGGAAGAAGTTCAAGCTAAAGCTGATAGTTCTGCAATTCAACGAGAAGGGGAAGAAGAGGAAGAAGTTCAAGCTAAAGCTGATAGTTCTGCAATTCAACGAGAAGGGGAAGAAGAGGAAGAAATTCAGGCTAAACCCCAAAATAAAGCCCTGGGTGGGGGTGCAGTTTCAACAGATATAGAAACAACAATTCAAAGTGCTAAAAGTGGTGGAAGTCCCCTAGATGCGGGACTACGACGCAAGATGGGGAAAGCAATGGGGGCAGATTTTAGTGGAGTGAAAGTACATACTGATAGTCAATCAGATAAATTAAATCGTTCCCTAAGTTCTCGTGCCTTTGCAACGGGGCCAAATTTGTTTTTTAAACGGGGAGAATATAATCCAGGAAGTCGAAGTGGACAAGAATTAATTGCCCATGAATTAACCCATGTTGTGCAGCAGGGAGCGGGGAGAGTAGATAGACCTCAACGCAAAGAAACTACAATTATGAGTAAGGTCAAAGCTGTTCAAAGAAAACCCCTAAAAGTCATGGAAATAACAACTGGGGCAAACTCAAATTCTTACCAACCTTTGCAACGTAAAGTCCTCGATATCAGACCACTAGATGACTCAACAGTTACTACGAAGACAATAGGACAAACAAGAACAGAACAAATACAAAAGGGGATTACGACATACAACAAAATTCCTGCCGAAGATACGCAATACTCGCAGCAAGAAGAAGATCTAAAGAATCTTAACCAATTGGTGAAAGGTTGGTTAGCAGATAACCAACAATTTAACCGAGCCAAGCCTAAAAATGAGACGGACAAAAATAATAAAAAAAGATATAACGATTTAGATAGAGCTAGGGATGAACTGAATAAAGAATGGGACCGAGTTCAGACACAAAGAAGAGAATCCGGGCAATTGAAAGGTGGGAAATCTCAACAGGATACAAAAGGAGAGCTTAAAAAATATTTTGGGGAGCAAGCTAAGGAGCAAGCTAAGGAAAAATTTGGAGATGATGCGAAGAAGAAAGCTGAGGCAGTTGGCAAGGAAACTGAGGGATTTCTTAAAGACCTTCAGAAAACTGTCCCGGGAAAAGAAAAAGCTAGCTCTCTTGCCACAGATGGTTTGACTTCAGCCATAGGCCACATACCTTTTCTGGGTTCTATAGGGAATTTATTAAAATCAATTGATAGTGTCCGCGATAATTATGCCGCTATGGAAGCACTGAATACGGCAAAATCTAATGCTGTATCAGAAGAGTTACAGGAAGCGACAAAACATGGTTATGGTAAAGTCCGGAGAAGATTTTTGGGATCGGTTGGTAATGTGGTGGGAGCTATTATTGACATTATCGGTGATCTTTTACTGGTTACGGGTGTTGGTGCTTTGGGTTCTGTGATTATCAGCCTGGGAAGAGGGGTAATAACGTTAGTGCATGAGGCTTTCACCAAGGTGAAAGGACTCTACAAATTGTTAAAAGGCACGAAGGGCGTTCATCGGGAGGAAAGTGCTAAAAGGATCATTGAGAAGGCAAGGCTTGGGGAGCAACCCGCTTTGGAACTATTGGTTAAATTAAACCCCATGGGATACACAGACAAACCATTAACCACGGAAACAATGTCTACGAAATTAAAGGGTGATCAAATTACCCACGAGCAATTGAATCAGTTTATTGAAAAATTAGCAGGGCAGTTGAAGTCACAAAATGGCTGATATCTGAAACACAATCAAAATATGGTGTTGATAGAGAATCATTTTCTCTTAGTGGGACTTAAACAAAAATAAGGAGCTAAATAGGTGATAATGATTATATAGCAAGCACATAACATTCAAGAATATTCAAGAATAACGAATGAAAGAGACAACCCCGGCAGCAATGCCCCCTTGCTTCGATAGATGGTGTGGTCGATTTGACGATATTTTCAGCCATCAAGCGCAAAAACGGGAATTTAGGAACTATTTAGGGGGATTATTGGGAGAAAGTGAGCGAAAAAACCTGTCGCAAATGGCGAATAACGCCGTAGGAGTAACTTACCACCGATTACACCACTTTTTAACCGAAGCTCCTTGGTCAGCAATGAAACTAAATCAGCGTCGGCTGGAGGTGATGAATCAGTGTAAGCAAACCCAGATTAGTCGGGGATTTGCTCTAATTATTGATGATTCAGGACATCGAAAAAGCGGAAATTTTACCGATGGAGTCGGACGACAATACATCGGAGAAATCGGAAAAACCGACAATGGAATCGTAGCAGTAACGAGCCATCTATACGATGGCAAAAAAAGCTTACCATTAGATATAGAATTATATCAAAAAGCCGAGTCATTACCCTTAGGAAAAGCCGACCCCGAATTTAAAAAGAAACCAGAAATAGCATTAGAATTAATAGAGAGGAGCTTAGACAGAGGATATCGACCGGGAATTGTGCTAACAGATGCCGGGTATGGAAATAACACAAGTTTTTTACAAGAGTTAGAGAAAAAAGGATTAAAATATATAGGGGGAGTCGCCAAGAATCGAAAGGTAATCCTCAAAAAAGGGGAAGATGAAACCGAGGAAACTCGATTAGATAATTTAGCTAAATCGTTGCCCCAAGGAGCTTTTAGTGAAATTCAACTCCAACTGGAAAAACCCAAAACTGTGTGGGTAGCAACAAAAGAAATTGAATTATCAAAGTATGCAGGGAAGAAAGTAATAGCCATCGTCATGAATGCTGCTACTTTCGACCAAGCCAGTGATATTGATTATTTAATGACTAATGTTGAAGCTTCAAAAGCTACAGGAGAGTGGATAGTAACGACCTATTCACAAAGAAATTGGATAGAAGTTTTTTACAGGGAAGCAAAGGGCTGGTTAGGGCTAAAAGAATATCAAGTCCGAGATAAAAGAAGTCTAATCAGACATTGGATTTTGGTATTTTGTGCCTATACTTTTATTCTCTGGCATAGTTTAACTGGAGGGTTAAGACGTCGATGGGCGAACAAACCCTTAAACACATTTGTTGATGCCCTTGAAGCCTTTCGCACAGCGATTTCTTTTCGATTTGTGGAGTGGCTCCAGGATAATAGGGATGTATTTGCAGCCTATAAAGCTAGTTTAGGCTTTGTTTGGTCTTAATTTTTGTTTAAGTCCCATTAGTTAAAATCCCAGAAACAACCATGAATACCAAAGCTGTTGTTACACCTATCAAAAAAAGTACGCCGACTCCTATTCCCCAACTGTCACCAACGGTGGGATTAACCAGTGTGCGGCTGTTTGTGGATGAATCAACAGCTTTAATGGAGGAGGGAGGAAACCACTAACTAGCAAAAATTAGCAGGTTCTCCTTGTCCCACACCGAAAATACGACCGGATCAGAATTTTAAAAAGAAAGGAATCTTGTGGCAATCGGGGTTTAACTGTTTTTGATTATACTGAAGTCTATTTGATTTTCAAACTTTTTTTTGATAGAATCAACTAAGGATTGATCGTTTCTAATGTATTGGGAATCAAGCAATGGGGTCTGTACGATGAAAATACAACTAAAAAAACAGAATCGCCATGAAGTAGAATCTGTCAATCAAACCGGAATTCAAGCGAAATCCCTAACAGGTATTCGCCCCATAGACAGTGCCTTCGCAGCCCCACAGAAGCCCCAAACCGAAGAAATAAACCATCAGCAAATACAGAAAAAACAGGGCTTTAATTTTGCTGAAATCCCGATTTCAGGAAAGACAGAGGGGTCAGCAGCCAGAATACAACCTAAATTTAATTTATCCCTACAAAAAAAATTAACCGTCGGTCAAGCTGGGGACAAATATGAACAGGAAGCGGATAGTGTAGCTGAAAAAGTGGTCAAACAAATTAATACTCCTACTACAGAAAAAGCCACATCTTCTAAAGGAGTACAACGTCAGGAAGCAGAGGAAGAAGTTCAAGCTAAACCTAATATTTCAGACCTTCAAAGACAAGGGGAAGAAGAGGAAGAAGTTCAAGCTAAATCTGATAGTTCTGCAATTCAACGGGAAGGAGAAGAAGAGGAAGAAGTTCAAGCTAAAGCTGATAGTTCTGCTATTCAACGAGAAGGGGAAGAAGAGGAAGAAGTTCAAGCTAAAGCTGATAGTTCTAATATTCAACGAGAAGGGGAAGAAGAAGAAGAAATTCAGGCTAAACCTGATAGTTCTAATATTCAACGAGAGGGAGAAGAAGAAGAAATTCAAGCTAAACCCCAAAATAAATCCCTGGGTGGGGGTGCAGTTTCAACAGATATAGAAACAACAATTCAAAGTGCTAAAAGTGGTGGAAGTCCCCTAGATGCGGGAATGCAACGCAAGATGGGAAAAGCAATGGGGGCTGATTTTAGTGGAGTGAAAGTACATACTGATAGTCAATCAGATAAATTGAATCGTTCCCTAAGTTCTCGTGCCTTTGCAACGGGGCCAAATTTGTTTTTTAAACGGGGAGAATATAATCCAGGAAGTCGAAGTGGACAGGAATTAATTGCCCATGAATTAACCCATGTTGTGCAGCAGGGGGCAAGTAAAATTCAATCAAAAAGAGAATCTTTCTCTAATGTCAAGATCTCATACCAGCTACAAATGAAACCTGTTTTGGTGAAGGAAAAAACTGAGGCAAGAACTCAGGATGATAAGAAAATTAAAGATAATAAACCTTATGAAAAAGGTAACATTGTTGAAATCAGTGATAATAATGATGATCATAAAAAAAATCCAAAAGGCAAAATAGAATGGTATCAGATTAAAGATAGCACCCCTCCTAAGTATATTCGAGCAGAAAAGGTGATGGATTTTGAACCTAGTAAAGAAGCATCAGAACAAGAACAAGAGAAGGGGAATGATTTAAAAGTCAGTAAAGAGGATTTAGAAGCTATACAAGATTTGATATCTGTAGAAACATGGCAATTAACAAAACATGGAAAAACAGAAAACAAGAAAACTGAAAAAGCTCAAAGACTAGATATGGAAAAAGGATTTTTAGAGGACAAACATATCCAGGCTATAAAATCCTTAAGCCAAAGTGAAAATGGGCAAAAATATCTTAAACAATATGATTTTCTCACACAACAAGAAGTTGAAGAAAAAGCAAAAGACAAGAAGACCGCAGGTGATTGGCATAGGCAGAAGAAGCATCGTAATTATGTTGGGATTGTTCCTTTAGCAACAGGGGGTCATATCCTTAGCCACATCTATCGTCTTCAAATTGCTACAGCCCAGAGAGATTTGGGGATAGCTGATGATCAATACAAGCAAACTCTTGGATATTTGCGTTATGAAGCTCAACAGCTTAAAAGTGGAGAAAATAAAGAACAATTCAAGGAAACTATTTATGGAAAAGATACCGATATGTGGGAGAAAACCCTAGAAGGAAAATCCGATAATGCAAAGCCTGAATTTCAGGAACAGGCTAAAAAATACTCAGAACAAACGGAATCAGCAAAAAATATTTTACAAAGGATTTTTATTATTCTCCACGATGGCTTAAAATATCGTAAGGATGAGAAAGAGCCTTTTGAAAAGGATTGGCCAGCACAAACAGCCGTTGCCCTGTCTCACGGAGGCCGTGTGATGGTTAAATTACCCCCACTTGCTGATAATACAAAAGATCGAAACGAGTTTATTAATTGGCTTTTAGGCAATGACTCTCAAGAAAAAGATAAAAGAGGATCGACACTTAAACCTAACCAGGCCAAAAAAGAAAACACTGAATATCACAAAGCCAAAGTAGATACTCGTATAGCTTCGACCCATGATATTAACATAGATAACAAAGGAACATTTAAAGAGTTAAAAGGAAATAATTTTAGCAAAGGTCAATCCGAAGAACATTATGGTATGGATATACCCCTGGGCGGGCTTGGTCAAGAAGATCTAGCAGGTGGAGTGATTCTACCCGATGGTAGTCATGGTCATATGTACATTTTCTATGAACCGCCAACCCTGGACAAACCCGGTGGCTTGCTCATCGGGGCAGAAACCTCCAGAATGGCTCATGCCGATATTTATGGTCAATATCATGATGCAACGGGAACCAGTGCTGAATTTTCCTCTACAGGTACTAGCAAAGAAGGAAGAATTGGTGCTGAAATCGGAGGTCGGATAGTTGACTATACTAAAGATGGGAAGGGTAAAGAAGTCGCAGACCCCAATTGGTTACAACAGTTACAGCAAGCCGAACAAAATGTGCAAGCTGGTCTAATAACATCCAAAGAATTAGTGGGTAAAGCCAGTAAAGAAGTTGAACAAAAGCTGTTTGGCGATCGCCCATCAAAAAGACCAGAAGAACAACCCCCATCCACGGAAAATGCTAACAACTCGGCTAGTTCAGAAATTGAGGATGAGAGCATGAATCAGAAAATACAAAACGATGTAAATACAGAACAAAAAGAAGAGGAACAACCATGAATACCAAAGCTGTTGTTACACCCGTCAAAAAAAGTACGCCGACTCCCATTCCCCAACTATCACCAACGGTGGGATTAACCAGTGTGCGGCCCTTTGCGGATGAACAACTAGCTTTAAAAGAAGATGACAGTACCAGCGAACAAAAATTAGCAGGGGCGGCTCCTCCACCACCCGAAATACAACGGAATCAGAATATTAATTCCGGCTATAATTTTGGTCAAATTTCGATTAGTGAATATATTCCCGCCACACCGCAAGCCAAGTTAGTTGTGGGTGCGCCTGGGGATAAATACGAGAAAGAAGCCGATGCAATGGCGGATAAAGTCGTGGCGATGACGGTTCCAGTGCAGAAGCAGGAGGAGCAGGGGAGCAGGGGGAGAAGAGAAGCAGGGGGAGAAGAGGAGCAGGGGGAGCAGGGGGAGGTCAGCCTCAAACCGACAACGGACACCATTCAACCTCCACCGGAAGAAGAGGGAACCATTCACCTCAAACCCTTAACAGAAAGTATTCAACAGCGCCACGAAGAAGATGGAACCGTTCACCTCAAACCCCTAGCCCAAACAATTCAGCGATATGAACAAGAAGCAACCCTTCACCTGAAACGGTTAAGCGGAATTCTTCAACAAAAGGAAATAGAAGGGGTCGTTCACCTCAAAGCCATAGATAACCATATTCCATCAGGGATTAGCCAAACCCTGAAACAGTCTACCTTGATCTCCCGCCAAGGAAACGGCGGATTTGCAGCCAGCGAGAATATTGAAACTCGCGTTAAAAGTAGCAAAGGCGGCGGGAACCCCCTACCGGACGAAACCCGTGGTTTCATGGAAGACAGATTTGGGAATGACTTTAGTGGGGTCAAAGTTCATACGGGTTCCGATGCGGTTCAATTAAGTAAAGATCTCGGTGCTCAAGCGTTTACCCATGAGCAAGATGTCTATTTTAATTCGGGTAAATATTCACCCCATACCGACGAAGGGAAGAAACTTCTCGCCCATGAACTCACCCACACAATTCAACAAACCGGCCCTAAAATTAAACCCAAATCTCTGAGTCGGAAAAATCAAAAAAAATCCCAAATTCAGCGTCAAATCCAACCTTCTCCGGTTAAAAATGGAGTTAAAAAAAATCCGCCCTTGAATCTCTCCGGCTTAAAAACATTACCGGAACAATCTCTACAAAAAGAAGATAAAAATAAGTCTCAACCCGCTACCTCAAAAACCGAAGAGAAAAAAGCGACGACAACCGATACTAAAGCTGAAGCCACCACCGAAACCAAGACTGAGGAAGCATCAGTTACTAAAGGGGATACGAAAGAAACAGCCGAAACTAAGTCAGAGGAACGGAAAAAGACCGTTGACAAAGAAAAAGAAGACGCGAAGAAAGAACTCTCAGAGGAAAAGTACAGTGATGATGATAAAGGCGCTGAACTAAAAAAATATTTAGCGGCGGAATCTTTGAAAAAAGTTGAAACTCAAACCGCTAAAGTTAAGGAAGATACAGATACCGTTAAAAATAAAGTTAAATCCGGTGAAACTGGGGAGAATTTAGGAAAATTAGAGAAAGAAAGTGGGGAAAAAATAGAATCTCAGACTAAACAAGAAAGTCAAGAAGCTGAAACAAAAGTTAAAGATAAAGCCGACGAAAAAGGCAAACAAGATGCAAGCGGTCAAAATCCCCCGAAAGAGAGTGTGCCGCTTCCGCTTAAAGTCGAACCCGGGGCTGTAGAAAATCCTCAAGGCCCTCTTGAGCAAACGGATCAGCCCGAAGCCGTCCCACCCATCCCGGAAGGGGAAGCGAAAATCGCCGACACTTCACCGATCGCCGTCCCCGAAGTCAGAGGTGATCAAGCGCCAACGACACCCGAAGCAGACCCCGCTTTTCAGGCAGTGATTAAACAGTCCAAACAACAAGCCGATCAGCAGTCCAGTCACCAGTCACCCAAATCCGCCGCCGAGGAAGCCCAAACCGCCGCCCAAGATCCCGACCAACAAATGCGGGAAGCCCAAGCGACAAAAATGGATGATCTAAAGGATAAAAAACCGAAACCCTTTGACCGCAAAGTTTTTGAAGACAGTTTATTAGAAAAATTACAGTTAGTTAAACCCAAAAACGCGGATCAAGCTGATAATTTTGCTAGTAGTGGCAAAACCGATGATATTAAAAATGCTTTAAATACCGAAGTTAAAGGAGCCAAAAAAGAATCGGGCGGGGGTTTACCAGAGGAAAGTAAAGCACCCCCAGAACCGGCTGCCGAACAACCTAAAAATGTTGATGAGTTGGAACCGACTCAGGAAGTTGTGGGGGCTGTACCCCCGGAAATTGAAGCGGAAAAAGCCGTTCCCAAGCCAAAAACAGACAAGGAAATTGAAGAACCTTTAGCAAAAACAACCGAGAATTTAGAGGGTGCGTTTGGTGAGATTCAGGCGAAGTCAATAGTTGGCTCTAGCAGTGATCCTGATGAAGTTCAAGCCGATCAAGTGGCGGAACAAGTGATGGCGACGCCCGAACCCCAATCTCTACAACTAGAACCAGAGGAATCATCAATTCAACTCTCTCTCTCGGAAACGATTCAACTGCTTCCCGAAGTCTTGATTCAACGCAAAGAAGAAGTTAAACCCCAGTCCGTTGCCCAACCGGATTCAGAAGTTCCCCTGAATGTAGACCGTTTAGAAACCTGGAAAGATGAGGGCGGGGGGCAAGCCTTAGATGCCTTAAAAGAAGCCAAGACCCATGCTACCACAGAAGGCCCCAAAAAATTCCGTCAAGAAGAACAGGAAACCCTGACGACGGCCAAAACTGACGCCCAGGCATCGGCTAAACAGTCCAATCAGGATATGTATGCAACTCGTACAGAGTCAATGGAGCAGACCGGAGATTCCCAAGAGGCAACCAAGACTCAGGACGAAATTAAACGGACTGAAATTAATACCAATATCCAAAGTATTTTTGACAAAACTCAGGGGAGTGTTAAGGGTATTTTGGGGAAAATGGATAGTGATGTTAATACTGAGTTTAATCGCGGGATTAGTGCGGCTAAAAATGCTTTTGAAGGTCATGTTAAAAGGAGAATGGCTGAGTATAAGGATAGACGCTATACTTTGGTATTTCCGATTAAATTACCTAAGCCTTACTGGTTTGGGATCAGAATGGTGAAAGTCGGGGAACTTCGCATTTTTGACTTTATTACCTGGATTAGAGATAAGTTTGCTGGCTTACCCGATGAAGTTAATGTTTTTTATGAAGAAGGAAAAAAACTATATATTGAAGAAGTTAAAAAAAGTATCTCTAATATTGGTGGAATTGTTGAAAAAGGATTAACCGCAGCCCAAACAGAAGTTAACCAAGGGCGAGAAAAAGTCAATGCTTATGTACAATCTTTACCAAAAGACCTGCAAGAAATTGGGGCTCAATCGGCGGCGGATGTGCAAACTAAATTTGATCAACTTGAGCAGAGTATTAGCGATAAACAAAATCAACTCCTGGAAGATTTAACTAAAAAATATCAATCTAGTTTAAAAGAACTCGATAAACGCATTGAACAGTTAAAAGCCGAAAATGCCAGCTTAATTAGTAAAGCTTTAAAATTTATTGCGGATTTAGCTAAGAATATTATTAAAATTCTCCTCTGGCCGATTAAGAAAATGTTAAGTATTTTTATTGGATCTCTGGCCGAGGATGTGATTGATGCCCTGATCGATGATCCGGTGCTATTTATGAAGAATCTCTTTAAAGGGATTGGAGATGGAATTAAGAATTTTGCTAATAATATTGCGAAACATTTACTCAATGGTTTAATTACTTGGTTATTTGGTAATTTAGGAGACTTAAAACTTCCTGAAAAATTTGATTTGAAAGGATTTTTAGATATTATTTTACAGGTTTTAGGTTTAACAAAAGAATATATTTTTGGCATTGTTGAAAATATATTAGGTGGGCCAGCTACGAAATTAATTCAGTTTATTCTCGATGTTGTTCTCAAAAAAGGCCTGGATAGTCTCAACTATCTTTGGGACTTAGTTAAATTGGTCGTAGAAGCTGGCCCCGATGTGATTATGACCTTAATCAATGAAGGGGTAGAAGCCGTAGAAACTTTCCCGGATGCTGTACAGAACATCTTAGGAAGTGTTACTGGTGGCCTGGGCGGTATTCTGGGATTTGCTAAGGATTTAATCGGGTCTTTAGGAGAAGACGCCCTTGACTTTATTTCAGGCCTGCAACCGGGCGTAAAATTTATTTTCACCTTCTTTAGTACCTTAATTAAAGATGGTATATCAGGGGTTTGGGAGTTCATCAAATCCTCTTTGGATGATATGAAAAAAATCTTCCTCAAAGGTTTGATGGAAATGGCAATTGTGGAAATTGTCAAGGGGGGGATTAGTTGGCTGATTGGGATGATGAATCCAGCGTCAGGAATTGCTAAAATTGCTAAAGTGATTTTTGATGTGATTTGCTTTTTTGTGGAAAAACGGGAAGATATTAAACTCTTTGTCCAAGCAATTTTAGATACTTTAAAAGCCATTTGTGACGGGACTCCGGCGGTGATGGCGATGATGATTGAACAGGCTTTGGCTAAAATGATTCCTGTTTTATTAGGATTCTTAGCGTCTCTAATTGGTGTTGGGGGAATTCCTAGTAAAATTAAGAAAATTGTGACTACATTAAAAGCACCTGTGGATAAAACTATCGGGGGAATATTTGGAGGAGCAGCCGCTTTCTTTGGTGGCGGGAAAAGCAAGAAAGGAAAAACAGCCCGCAAAGGCAAAGGCACAAATTCTCAAGCTACAAAGGCTAAAAACACAAAGGCTAAAGACAAGAAAAATAAAGACAAGAAAAATAAAGATAAAAAACAACCTCAGAATGATGCCCAGAAACAAATTAAAGGCGCGGGTCATCACACTCAAAATATAGCGAGAAATCTCCGAGATCCTGATGCCGTAGGTCAAAAACTCTCAGGAATTCAGTCTAAACATAAACTGAAACAGTTGAAGTTGACTAAAAAAGGTAAAAATAAATATCAAATTGTCGGTCAAGCGGAAGCTACTAAAGTTCAACGGTCGGCTGAATCTGCTTGGAAAGATAAGAAAAATGAACTCGTTGTCAAACAGAAAATTAAAGGGGATAAGAAGAAAGCTAGTTTGACACTAACGGCCAAATTAATGGATAAGAAAAAGATTTTGCCTAAAGTTGCTAAAAAACTTAAATCAATTATCAAGAAAAAACCTAAAGCAAAATTAGTAAAAAGTCAACTTCCGGCTTTGAAATCTCAATATAAACTCAAAACCTTAAGTCTAAATATCCTGAAACCCGATGGCAGTAAATATGTGATTACTGGGGTTGCTCCCGATGACGATAAATCAACAAAAGCCCAGCGCCAAGCTGCCGGAACTGATCAAATGCTTGATGCTGATTCCGGCGTAGAAACAGCGATTCAGCGTTCCCTTGGTCAAGGTCAACCCCTACCTACCCCCGTGCGGGAACCGATGGAAAATGCCTTTGGTTTTGACTTTGCCCAGGTACGGGTTCATCATGATACCGAAGGCGATCGCCTTAGTCGCTCCCTCGACGCCCGCGCCTTTACCACCGGATCTGATGTTTTCTTCCGCCAAGGTAATTATGAACCTGAAAGTCCTAGTGGTAAAAGGCTCCTCGCTCACGAACTTACCCACGTTGTCCAACAGTCCGGTGAATCCCCCCTGTTGTCTCGCACGGTGCAGCGAGTCAGTGAGGAAGTGCCTTACTTTGTTCAGAGAGAAGCAGAAAACAGTTCAGGGGATTCAGAAGCTTTAGACAAGAGTGAAAATCCCCCAAAATCCGATAAAAACAGCCAAACGTCAGCGCTTGTCGGTGCGGGACTTCTGATTGGGGGCAGTATGTTAGTATCAGGTCTTAGCATGGGTTTTGGAGGTGGCGGCGGTAAACAAAAAGAACAGGCTAATATCACTCAAAGCATTCGGGGTAATAAACTGACGATGCGGGTGATGATTACAAAACAGCAAGGTCAGGATGAGCAAAAAGATCAACGCAAGAAAAAAGGTTCATCCGTTGCTAATAATTTGGCTTTACCCGATGATATTGTTGATGATATCGTCACCTTAATTCAACAAATTGTTAATCAATATCCAGACCCCGATATTGTTCAGAAAAAACTGGATAAACTCTGTGTTGATTTTGACTTAGATTTGCTGAAAGTCGTGGGTTCTGCCACTATTGGTAATAGCATCAGCTACGATATTCAGGTCAAAGGCTGTCCCCAAGAACCGACGGATGAAAATAACGCAGCGATCGCTAAAAATTTAGATAATCTCACACCTAAAGAACCTGAAACTAGACCCAGAAGCGGTAGTTTATTGGGAGGGTTGTTAAGTCAAGTATCTAAGTCTAAAAAAGACAGCAAAACCAAAGACGGCAAAACCAAAGAAGATCAACCAGAAAAAACTCCCAAAGCTCAAGAAGAAAAGCAAAAAACTAATCCTGAAAAAACCCAAAAAGAAGCAGAAGATGACGCTAAATCTAATCAAGCTCAGGAAGAATTGGCAGACGAAAAAGAAGCTGCTAAATCTCAATCTAAGCAAGGCAATAAGCTAGGCAAAAACCCGCTTGACGTTAATACTAAAGTTAAGCGAATTGATCCTGCAACCGTTGAAATTTCTGTTCGGGCTGATCCGAAGAAAAAATAGAGTTTCCTTACTTTCCAAAACTGGACTTATCTGGGTTGATTTAGACTAAAGTAGAATAGGATTTGTACAGAAATCATGTAATACTAACGGCAACATCAACGGTAAGTTTCTCAGGGTCAGTCTAATTCAGGGGCATGGTTATGAAAGCATTTCAACGAAAACGGAATATTCAAAACACCCATCATGATATTCAGCCTGTCCAGGCACAATTTCAGTCCCGTCCCTTTGCAGAACCGCAAGCAGAAACGAAGTCAGTTAGTGAAAATACTTCCTCTTTACAGTCGGGAAACTCTAAACCAGGGTTTAACTTTGCCGAAATTCCCCTTTATCCAACACAACCTCAAGTTACTGCACCCGTTCAACCTAAATTTACCTTCGCTCAAGCTAAATTAGAATCAGGTATTGTCCAACGGGAAGAACAGGAAGAAGAACCTCAAGCTAAATTAGAATCAGGTGTTGTCCAACGTTCAGAAGAAGATGATGAACCTCAAGCTAAATTAGAATCGGGTATTGTCCAACGGGAAGAACAGGAAGATGAGCCTCAAGCTAAATTAGAGTCGGGTATTGTTCAACGTTCAGAAGAAGAAGAAGAACCTCAAGCTAAATTAGAATCAAGTATTGTCCAACGGGAAGAACAGGAAGATGAGCCTCAAGCTAAATTAGAGTCGGGTATTGTTCAACGTTCAGAAGAAGAAGAAGAACCTCAAGCTAAATTAGAGTCGGGTATTGTTCAACGCTCAGAAGAAGATGATGAACCTCAAGCGAAATTAGAGTCGGGGATTGTTCAACGGGGAGAACA
>NZ_LR735018.1:555246-559713 GCF_900009265.2 Planktothrix paucivesiculata PCC 9631
CCCCTGCCCTATATGACTTTACCTAAATTTAAACCCAAAGTTCCCCGCCGTAGCGTTGAAGAATTCAAAAGACAAGGGATGTGGACAATCACTGGTAGATTGAGCTATTTAACCTACGGATTGCGCTACGGACTTTATTCTCTAATACCTCCTTCCCTGCGCTGGTTCTTCCCCTTAATTCAAGAAGATGTTAGGGACTTATTTAGACCGGAAACCGAAGAAGAAACCGCCGCCGAAGAAATTCCGCCATCCGTTGAAATACAGGAAGAATTTCTATCTGGTGGTTTATCGCTTTATGAAAAATATCGCTGTCCATTTAAAAACCCTTTAAACTGTCAAGAACCTCGTGCAGCGATCGCAGATAATCCTGAAGTAAAATCCTGCCCTAAATGTAGCTTTCCCGCCCCCTTACCCTCTCTAGGAGAAATCCAAGGAAAACGAGGACGTTATCGAATTGAACGCTTTATTAATAGTCAAGGTCAGAAGCGAATTTATACCGGGATTCAATTACTAGAAGAACAACCCGTTATGATTCAAGAATATTTACTCCCGAAACGTTATTTTAACGAAAAAGAAGCGATTCAAACCCAAATTGCCTTTGAAAATATTAGTGGTTTATCCTTAGCCGATGGTAGAGTCCAAACCGGGCGGATTACAGAAGTTATGGAAGCGATTAGCGATCGCAATGATCGTGAACGATGCTATCTAATTACTACTATTAATGATGGTATCACCGCCCGCACCTATTTAACTCGAAAAGGGGCAATGTCCCCCCGTCAAATTCGTTACTTTACAAACCAAGCACTGCAAAGTTTAGAATACCTTCACGGTCAAAAATTCCGCTTACCAAACGGCCAAATTCAAGCCACTTTTGTTCATGGCAATTTGAGCCTTGATAGTGTGTTTATTTCACCTCAAGAACAACTTTATTTTCATGATCCCCAATTTCGCGTTTATTTGGGAGATTTAGCCCTGTGGGAAAGGTTATTTGATCCCCCTCCCTCTGTCCGTCTAATTCCCACCGTCGCCCAAGATTTAAAAGCATTAGGTTATGTCTGTTTTTACCTATTAGCAGGAGGTGAACGGGATCAAAATGATCGGTTCTTCGACCCTAGATTAAGTCAAGATTGGGGTAAAACGGATATAGCCCTGAAATTGTTTTTATTGCGTTTATTAGAACTTGATACCCCCTTTGGAAGTGCCACAGAAGCCCGTCGCGCCCTGTTAAACTTACCCGAAGAAAACCTCATAGTAGAGACGCGCGATGGCACGTTTTTACCGGGGTTAGAAGCCCGTAAACGCCGGAAAAAGTGGTGGTGGTGGCTATTGCTATTTTTCCTTGTAGGTTTGTTGGTGAGTGGGTTAGCCTGGTGGCTGTGGCGGCGACCCGTAGCAATGGCTAAGAATAATATTCCCTGCTGTATTAGCGATGTGGCTGGAGTTCCGACTGGGAAATTTACTTACAGTGGGGAGGAGAATGGGATTTGGAATTATATTTGGCGACAACCTAACCTAATTCAAAAAGATCAAACCTTAGAAGCAGAATTTGCCGAACGACGGCCTCAACTTCAGTTAAAATATCTGCCCCAACCCACAGGGGAAAAAGCGATCAAGGAAGTTCAATTAGGAAATGTTGATTTTGCCATTAGCAGTCTGACAACCAATCTTAGCAACGACCTCAAGGCGCGAACCTTTGCCTATGACGGTTTGGCCGTTTACGTTCCCTTTAGTTATGAACAACGGGATTTGTCTCTGCCAAAATATCTTAACGGCCAAATTAGCATTCAACAATTGCAACAACTCTACACCGGACGCATTACCAACTGGCAACAGTTAGGGGGGCCAGACTTACCCGTGCGGCTGTATATTCCTAAGAGTCAGGAAGCGATCCGTCTTTTTGAGGATCGTGTCCTTCAAGAAGCCGAATTAATTGCACAATTTAGGAAAATGGTAGAAAGGGGCGATCGCACCTCTCGATCCGGGAATTCTGAGGGGAATCTGCCGAAAATCGTACAAATGTCAACTATTTCGGCGTTGCGGACTGTTTTGCAAGAGTTTGAAAACGAACAAATAGGGGCGATTGGGTTTGGGGCGATCTCGCAAGTATTTGGCCAGTGTTCAGTGTATCCTTTAGCCATAGGCGATCGCAATAACAAGTTCATTCAACCCTTGATCCAAGAAAATCACCAACCTATTGATCCGACTACCGACTTGTGCAGTCAAAAAGGCAGTTATTACCCAGATTACCAAGCCTTTCAGACAGGTGATTATCCCCTAGCCTATCCCCTGGCGGTTATTTTCAGGCGCGATAACCGTCGAGAAGCCATCGGTGATCGGTTTGCCGAAATTTTGAACACCCAAGAAAGCCAGGAGTTACTAAGTAAAACCGGTATTATACCTATTCTTAATCCGCGAAATCCGTGAAATCCCTTTAATCCGTGATCAAGATTCGACCTTTGGTTAATACCTACCGACCTCCCGATTTTTTATACTAGGCATAATTAGGAGAGGTTCGCTTGTTATGGCATTCAATCAAGACATTCCGGCGAATTGGAAACCCATCAGCGAATTAAATGCTCCTGCGGGTTACGGCGCCTCAGCTAAAATTCAGAGCAATCAGCCTGATAGTGACTCTGAAACTAATTTTGATCACCTCTGCAATATTGCCGAAGAAATCAGAAACGACCCTTTAAAAATGCGGTTGTTAGCTGACCGAATTTATCAACTGATGTTAGAAGATTTACGTTGGCAAAAAGAACGTAGTATGAATTATAGAGGTTGAATATAAAAATCATGCAAAAAAATTATATTACCGTTAATCGTTTCTATGTTGAAATAGAAAGCGAAGTTAGAGCCTCCTTTACCGAGTGTTCTGGTTTAGGAGTTAATGTTAAAAAAGAAACCTATTTAGAAGGGGGTGTTAATGATCAACAAAGAATTATTTTAGGTCATGCTGAATTTACCGATGTCACTCTTAAACGGGGAATGACTGATGATTTAACATTTTGGGAATGGATTAATTCTGTTATAAGCGAGATACCCAAAAGCCGTCGAAATGTTAATATATTACTCTTTAATCAAGCTGGAGAAACCATGATGTGTTGGACATTAATTGGTGCAGTTCCGATTAGTTGGAAAGCTCCTGGATTTCAAGCCGATGGCAACTCAGTTGCGATTGAAGAATTAACTTTAGCCTATGAAGGTTTACAACTAAAAACTAACCAAGGAGGAGGTCGGGCAAGTGTTGGTTTAAGTCGAGTTGGTGCTGGATTTTTTCCTAGTAATTAGACAGGTATTTTATTGATGGCTGAGTCAATGGAAAATCAACAAAATATTAATAAAGAAAGTGCCGAAACACCCCTTGAAGAAGAAACTCTAGGAATTAAAAATCCTCTTTTGACCCCAACGACCTTGGGACAGAACTTTTTGTCCCTGCAATCAATATCACCTCTGGGTTCACGGTCAATTAACCTAATTAATTGGTCATTAATTTCTCCCAATCAAACCCTATTACAAAGTTTTCAGGATCATGAAAATTGGCAGGATTCTTCAATAAGTGAATTTCGACCATTCACCCCAAATTTATTAACTGAAAATTCACCAGTTATTCAACCACCATCGGACAAAACTGTACCCCCTTCAATCCCAATTCAACTCTCATCAGAATTACCCATACAACAACAAACAGAAAACCCATCTTCAGATTCAGAATTACCCATACAACAACAAATAGAAACCGCATCTTCAGATTCAGAATTACCCATACAACCACAAACAGAAACCATTTTTCCTTTTCGGACAGATCAAAAAACACGAAAAAACTCTATTACTCAAAATAGTAAAAGTTCTACATCTCATTTTTTCCAAAAAAAATCGGAATTTCCTAGAGAAAAAATAGCCCAAGAACCTGTTAATAAATTATCAAAAAAACCAATAGAAAATCAGGAAATATCAACAACAGAAGAATCAGTTATTAATTCTACAGAAGCTGATTCTTTACCCGAAATTAATCCCACAGATATTGCTACACCAGAAATTCCTAATTATTCTCCTCTCCAAAAACAATCGGATTCCACAATTAATCCCACGGAAAGTAGTGATTTCACAGATATTATTACACCGAAAATTTCTAATTGTACCCCTCTCCAAAAACAATCGGATTTCACAATTAATCCCACGGAAAGTAGTGATTCTACAGATATTGTTACACCGAAAATTTCTAATTATACCCCTCTCCAAAAACAATCAGATTCTACCGTTGACAACATTCCCAAAACCGAATCCACATCAACAATTAACCCCACAGATATTATTAACCCAGAAATTTCTAATTATACCCCTCTCCAAAAACAACCGGATTCCACAATTAATCCCACGGAAAGTAGTGATTCCATGGATATTGCTACACCAGAAATTCCTACTTATACCCCTCTCCAAAAACAACCGGATTCCACAATTAATCCCACA
>NZ_LR735018.1:563561-564005 GCF_900009265.2 Planktothrix paucivesiculata PCC 9631
CTCCAAAAACAATCAGATTCCACAATTAATTCCCCAGACAGTAGTGATTCCACAGATATTGCTACACCAGAAATTCCTAATTATTCCCCCCTCCAAAAACAACCGGATTCCACAATTAATCCCACAAATATTGTTACACCGGAAATTCCTAATTATTCTCCCCTCCAAAAACAATCAGATTCCACAATTAATTCCACAGAAAGTAGTGATTCCATGGATATTGCTACACCGGAAATTTCTAATTATACCCCCCTCCAAAAACAATCGGATTCCACAATTAATCCCCCAGACAGTAGTGATTCCACAAATATTGCTAACCCAGAAATTCCTAATTATTACCCTCTCCAAAAACAATCGGATTCCACAATTAATCCCACAAATATTGTTACACCAGAAATTTCTAATTATACCCCCCTCCAAAAACAACCAGATTCCACAATTAAT
>NZ_LR735018.1:564644-565837 GCF_900009265.2 Planktothrix paucivesiculata PCC 9631
CTAATTATTCCCCTCTCCAAAAACAATCAGATTCTACCGTTGACAACATTCCCAAAACCGAATCCACATCAACAATTAACCCCACAGATATTATTAACCCAGAAATTTCTAATTATTCCCCTCTCCAAAAACAACCGAATTCTACAATTAATCCCACAGATATTATTAACCCAGAAATTCCTAATTATACCCCCCTCCAAAAACAACCGGATTCTACAATTAATCCCACAGATATTATTACACCAGAAATTCCTAATTATTCCCCTCTCCAAAAACAACCGGATTCCACAATTAATCCCACGGAAAGTAGTGATTCTACAGATATTGTTAACCCGGAAATTTCTAATTATACCCCTCTCCAAAAACAATCGGATTCCACAATTAATCCCCCAGACAGTAGTGATTCCACAAATATTGCTAACCCAGAAATTCCTAATTATTCCCCTCTCCAAAAACAATCGGATTCCACAATTAATCCCACAAATATTGTTACACCAGAAATTTCTAATTATACCCCCCTCCAAAAACAATCAGATTCCACAATTAATTCCACAGAAAGTAGTGATTCCATGGATATTGCTACACCAGAAATTTCTAATTATACCCCCCTCCAAAAACAATCGGATTCCACAATTAATCCCCCAGACAGTAGTGATTCCACAAATATTGCTACACCGAAAATTTCTAATTATACCCCTCTCCAAAAACAATCGGATTCCACAATTAATCCCACAGATATTATTACACCAGAAATTCCTAATTATTCCCCTCTCCAAAAACAACCGGATTCCACAATTAATCCCACGGAAAGTAGTGATTCTACAGATATTGTTAACCCAGAAATTTCTAATTATACCCCTCTCCAAAAACAATCGGATTCCACAATTAATCCCACGGAAAGTAGTGATTCCACGGATATTGCTATTGCTACACCGGAAATTTCTAATTATTCCCCCCTCCAAAAACAATCAGATTCCACAATTAATCCCACGGAAAGTAGTGATTCCACGGATATTGCTATTGCTACACCGGAAATTTCCAATTATTCCCCCCTCCAAAAACAATCGGATTCCACAAATATTGCTACACCAGAAGTTTCTAATTATTCCTCCCTCCAAAAACAACCAGATTCCACAATTAATCCCCCAGACAGTAGTAATTCCACAAATATTGTTACACCAGAAATTCCTAAT
>NZ_LR735018.1:566217-658797 GCF_900009265.2 Planktothrix paucivesiculata PCC 9631
CCCTCTCCAAAAACAATCGGATTCCACAATTAATCCCACGGATAGTAGTGATTCCATGGATATTGTTACACCAGAAATTCCTAATTATACCCCCCTCCAAAAACAACCGGATTCCACAATTAATCCCACAAATATTGTTACACTGGAAATTCCTAATTATTCTCCCCTCCAAAAACAACCGGATTCCACAATTAATCCCACGGAAAGTAGTGATTCCATGGATATTGCTACACCAGAAATTCCTACTTATACCCCTCTCCAAAAACAACCGGATTCCACAATTAATCCCACAAATATTGTTACACCGGAAATTCCTAATTATTCTCCCCTCCAAAAACAATCAGATTCCACAATTAATTCCCCAGACAGTAGTGATTCCACAGATATTGCTACACCAGAAATTCCTAATTATACCCCTCTCCAAAAACAACCAGATTCCACAATTAATCCCCCAGACAGTAGTGATTCCACAGATATTGCTACACCAGAAATTCCTAATTATACCCCTCTCCAAAAACAATCAGATTCCACAATTAATCCCCCAGACAGTAGTGATTCCACAGATATTGCTACACCGGAAATTCCTAATTATACCCCTCTCCAAAAACAATCGGATTCTACAATTAATCCCCCAGACAGTAGTGATTCCACAGATATTGCTACACCAGAAATTTCTAATTATACCCCTCTCCAAAAACAACCGGATTCCACAATTAATCCCCCAGACAGTAGTAATTCCACAAATATTGTTACACCAGAAATTCCTAATTATTCCCCTCTCCAAAAACAATCCGATTCCACAATTAATCCCACGGAAAGTAGTGATTCCACAGATATTGCTACACCAGAAATTCCTAATTATACCCCTCTCCAAAAACAATCAGATTCCACAATTAATCCCCCAGACAGTAGTGATTCCACAGATATTGCTACACCGGAAATTCCTAATTACACCCCTCTCCAAAAACAACCGGATTCTACCGTTGACAACATTCCCAAAACAGAATCCACATCAACAATTAACCTCACAGATATTATTAACCCGAAAATTTCCAATTATTCCCCTCTCCAAAAACAATCGGATTCCACAATTAATCACCCAGATAGTAGTGATTCCACGGATATTGTTACACCAGAAGTTTCTAATTATTCCCCTCTCCAAAAACAACCGGATTCCACAATTAATCCCCCAGACAGTAGTGATTCCACAAATATTGTTACACCGGAAATTTCTAATTATACCCCCCTCCAAAAACAACCGGATTCCACAATTAATCCCCCAGACAGTAGTGATTCCACAGATATTGCTACACCAGAAATTCCTAATTATACCCCTCTCCAAAAACAACTGGATTCTACAATTAATCCCACAGATATTGCTACACCAGAAGTTTCTAATTATTCCCCTCTCCAAAAACAATCGAATTCTACAATTAATCCCCCAGATATTATTAACCCAGAAATTCCTAATTATTCCCCCATCCAAAAACAATCAGATTCTACAATTAATCCCACGGAAAGTAGTGATTCCACAAATATTGCTACACCAGAAATTTCTAATTATACCCCTCTCCAAAAACAACCGGATTCCACAATTAATCCCCCAGACAGTAGTGATTCCACAGATATTGCTACACCAGAAATTTCTAATTATACCCCTCTCCAAAAACAACCGGATTCCACAATTAATCCCCCAGACAGTAGTGATTCCACAGATATTGCTACACCAGAAATTCCTAATTATACCCCTCTCCAAAAACAATCAGAAAGTCAAACTGTTGCACAATTGTTAAGACAACCTGGTGCTATTTCTAAACTACCTCAAGTATTAGAAAATCTTACCACTAGCAAACCTTTAGGTATTTCTCAACCTCTGGTTCAAACATCTAAATTGATCTCAGAAACTTCCTTCCTTGAAACTAATCCCATGCTGGCAAAAGATGAAGATGAAAATGTTTTAGATAATCTGGATCAGTTTGCTTCTTTATCAAGGACTAATATAAAGCCAAAATCCGAACCAAATTTTAACAATGAATCATCACAACAAGGTATAATGATTCAACAGCAAGAAAGCGATTTCTCAACTTCAGATGTTCCTGATTCTTGGTCAAGTATTGAAGAATTGCTTGGTGAAAGTAACTCAATACCAAGTGAACCAACTGTTGTGCAAGCTTTCTCCACAAAAGCAGGCAGACAACCGAAGCACCGTAAACACCCGCATCGGTTGTTGGATGCCCGTACCGGGATGCTGCTACCCCCTGGAATTTCTAGGGGTGTTTCGGGAATTCACAGTTTAGATTTACAACAGCAGCCAACTTCTGTAAAAGCGCTCATGGAAAAGACGATCCAAACTAGGATACAACAGGAACAAAAAACTGCTAGTCGTAAAGCTGAACCTGTTCAGACTCTTACTCGCTCAAATATAGGACTGGAAGAGTCTCGGGTTTCGTTGATAAGTGAAGCAGAAAAGGAGGAAACAAAACAGGCGGAAACTAAAACAGATCAGGTGGAAATCTTGGCTAGAGAAATTTATGGCCTTGTTCGACAACGTTTTGAAATAGAAAGGGAGCGACAAGGTTCATCTTATGATCGTCGATTATTTTAAGTATAATTTTTGCTCAAAAAGTTCTTAATAAATTTTTTGATGCTATCAACAAATAGGACATAGAATAGGAGAAAAACATGGCTGAATCAAGTTCATCAAAATCAACAGTAGCAGCAGTTGTTTCAACACTGCAAACAGCGTTAAAAAATGCCATGCTGGAGGCGGCGGATATAAAAATTTTAGAAGCTGCCGCAGCAAATGATCTGGCCAGAGATCAGCAGTTTCTATCAGAAGAAGAAAACTTTAAAAAACAAGCTCAGAAAAGTTATAAAGCGCAACAAGGGGATCAACGGTTAGTCAAAGCTGCTTTAATACCGAGAACGGGTGAAGCAGCTTCTGCGATTTACTTTATGTTCAATCCAACTGATTTGAGTTTAAGCCGAAGTGTTACGATTAAAACAATGGATGGATCGAGAACACAAAGGGGTTTACCCAAAGTTAACTTTGGCTTTATTGAAGCTTATAAACTTACCTTATCTGGGATTTTATTTGATACCTATGAAACGGGTGCGAGTGTTTTTGATAGCATTAAACCCCTATTGGATGCAGTGGATTTTTCTAAGTTTAAAGATCCTTTTGCGAAACCAACAACTTCTGATGGATTCCAAGAAAGGCTGGTTAAATTAAGTTCATCAGAAACAGCAATGAAATCTTTTGTCGGATCGGTCGGGGGAAAAAATGTCTTGGGTGCTCGAGAATTTGGTTCAGAAAAGGTGGGTAGTCAGACCTTGGAAACAAGACGACCTCCTGTTTTTTATTTTATTTGGGGTGAAAAGAATTATATGTGTTGTATGATCAAACAATTAGACTATAAATTAACCATGTTTTTACCCAATGGAACACCCGTGCGAGCCATGGTTACCATTACCTTAGAAGAAGTGGATTTAGGGGTGGCAAGTAGAGCCTTCAGCGAGCGCCAAAAATTCATTGTTACATAATCACTTTTAGTTAGGGAACACCGGAACAGGGAATAGGGAATAGGGAATAGGGAATAGGGATGAAAGACTGATAACTGATGACTGATAACTGATGACTGATAACTGATAACTGATTATTAGTAGGTTGTTTTATGACTTCACAAGCAACGGATTATGTCTCTACTCCTATTATTACAGTTGATGGAGTTGATCCAGACTTAATGAATGATTTTAGGCGGGATATCCTGCAAATTTCTGTAGAAGAAAGTTTGCATTTACCCGCTATGTTTACCGTAGTTATTAATAATCCTTATGCTGCCACTGATCAAGAGACAAAAACCTGGAAGTATGATCGGGATATTATCCAAATTGGTAAAGTTATTAAAATTGGTTTTATTCCCAGTACGAATTCTGATTCTGCACCCAAAAATAATCAGCCAACCTATTTAATTGAAGGAGAAATTACAGCAATTGAAACTCATTTTTCAGGACAAACTCAAGCTCCTATTGTAATTCGGGGTTATGATATTTCCCATCGCTTACATCGAGGACTTTATATTCGCTCGTTTCAAGATTATACCGATTCTGATATTGTTAAAAAAATTGCCGAAGAAGTGGGAATTCAAACCCATACAATTCATTCTAGTGGGGAAAAACATGAATACGTTTTTCAAGAAAATCAAACAAATATGGCGTTTTTGCGGGAACGAGCCGCCCGCATTGGGTTTGAACTATTTGTCCAAGATGGTAAACTGAATTTTCGCAATCCCAAAATTAACGAAGTTTTACAGTTAGTTTGGCTGGCGGATTTTACCAGTTTTCGTGTTCGTTTAACCAGTGCCGAACAGGTGAAAGCTGTGGAAGTGCGGAGTTGGGACTATGAAAGAAAGGAACCTATCGTTGCTCGTATTCCCAAAGAAACCAGTCAATCGACAGACGCGCCCGGACACGTCTCTACTGACGTTCTGACCCGTACCGAATATGGAAAAGGTAGGGACTATAGCCAAAAGTTCGGGTTAAACCCTTCGGAACCTAAGCTATTAGTTGTGGATCAACCCACTGCTACCATCAAAGAAGCAGAAGTGATGGCACAGGCACTTTTTAACGAATTAGAAGGGGATTTTATCTATGCCGATGCCCGGGGACTGGGCAACCCCAGCATCCGACCGGGGAAAGTTGTGGAACTAGATAGAATGGGTCGTTATAGTGGCAGTTATTACGTTACCGAAAGTCGCCATCTATTTTATCAGGGAATTTACACAACGGAATTTAGTGTGCGGGGACTCCGGGGAGATAACTTGTTGCAAACCCTTTCCCCAAGTACACGCCTCAGACCCGGACAGACCCATTTGGTGGGTATTGTCACGGATAACAAAGATCCCAAGGGTTGGGGACGGGTGCGGGTGAAATTTCCGACCCTGACCCCGGAAAAAGATAGTACCGCCCATGCTAGTTACTGGGCGAGGGTTGTGGGGGTGGGGGCTGGCCCAGGTCGCGGGTTCGACTGTTTGCCGGAAATTAATGATGAGGTGTTAGTTGCCTTTGAACATGGAGACATTCATCGCCCCTATATTATTGGTGGGGTTTGGAATGGCAAAGATCAGCCCCCCGCTAATATCAAGGATTCAGTAGATAAAGGAAAAGTCCGCTTACGAACGTTTAAAACTCGTACCCAGCATACTTTACAGTTTGTCGAGGAAGATAAAGGTGGAACGGCGGCGGGTATTTATATTCAAACCAGTCAGGGCCATCAAATTCGCCTAAATGATAGTAATGGGTCAATTGAGATGAGGACTAAGGCGGGACAGTCCATCCGCTTAGATGATCAGGGGGGTATTACTATCGAGTCTCGGGGAAATATTCAGCTACAACCGGGAACAGGACAGGTGTTAGTATCGGGTAATGTTTCAGCAGCACAACTCCTAGTTGGGACTACAGGAAATATTGTCAATGTTGGAGAAACCTTAACTAATTTGCAACAGCAAATTCAGCAAAATACAAATAGCGATCGCACCCGTTCTCAGGAAATGGCTCAACTTAAGGAGCAGGTTCAACAAAATATTAGCACTGATATTCAGCAAGCTCAAACCTTAAGCAACCTACAAAAAAAAATCACCGCCAGTTCTTCTTCTAATCAGGTTTCCCCTTGATATCTTCCGGTGATTAGACCTTTGGCGAATACTCCCTTGAGAATCTATCGGCTAAATTAAAAACATCTATCTGGGGAGGGAGTTGGCAATGGTTAATTTAGCGAATCGACAATTAAGCCGTCCTTACTTGGGTCAAGGTTTACGATTTCCCGTGCAAATCAACCTTCAGGGCAACCTGGACTTGAGTGCAGAGGAACAGAATATCAGAGAATCAATTTATATTATCCTCCTGACCCAATGGGGAGAACGGGTTTATCGGCCGAATTTTGGCTGTCGTTTGTCCGAGTTGAATTTTGCCCCGATTAACCAACAAACCCTGATGTTAATGCGAATTTATGTCCAAGAAGCATTAGAACTTTGGGAACCCCGAATTATTGTTGATGAAGTCCTAACCCAGCCTCACTCCTATCAGGGAAGAGTTGATATTAATATTATTTACCGTCTGCAAAAAACTTACGAAGGACGCAGTATTGTTTTTCCCTTTTATTTGCAAGTTGAAAACTGATTACGAATTACCCATTGCCCATTACCCATTGCCCATTGCCCATTCCCTATTCCCTATTACCCATTACCCATTGCCCATTGCCCATTCCCTATTCCCTATTCCCTTTAGATTTTTATGGTTTTTGACTTTTTACCTAAACTACCTAAACCTAACTTAGATGATCGGGACTATGAAGACCTGGTAAAAGAATGTATTCTTAGAATTCCCCGCTATTGTCCAGAGTGGACAAACTATAATCCCAGTGATCCAGGTATTACCTTAGTTGAACTATTTGCCTGGTTAACTGACCAAATGTTAGCTCGGTTTAATCAAGTCCCCCGACGCAACTATATTACTTTCTTAGAATTGCTCGGTATTCGTTTACAACCGCCCAAACCAGCAACCACAGAAATAACATTTTATTTAGTCGGCGATTTGCCAGACGCTTATACCATCACCACGGGAACTGAAGTCGCCACAGGACGCACGGCCACCCAGTCCGCCATTGTGTTTACAACCGACCAACCCCTGATTATTGGTCAACCCACCATCCAACACTTTCTTACCGGGGATACAGCACCCTCAACCCCCCAGGTTTTGCGCGATCGCTTTACCAACTTCTGGAGTGCCCAAGAGCCGGGTAACTGGTCAGGGCCAGAGCTTTCCCTGTTTAGTGATAGTCCCCAACCGGGTAATTGCTTTTATGTGGTCTTTGACCCCGATGAACCCCTCGATGGTAACGTTCTCAGCATTCGGATCAAAGGTCAAGAAGCCACTCCCACCGGAATTAACCCCAAAGCACCCCCCCGTAGTTGGGAAGCCTGGAATGGAAGTGAATGGCAACCCGTCCTCCTACAAGAATCCGATGACGAAACCCAAGGTTTTAGCTTCAGTAACCTCGCCCAAAAAGGAGGTAATCCCTTACAAGGCGCTGACGTGACCTTACACCTGCCAATTAACTTTCCTCCGGCTCACTTCACCGCCTATCGAGGTCGGTGGTTGCGGTGTGTTTGTACAGAACCCGATCCCAGACAACCCGCCTACAGTCGCTCACCTCGGATGATTGGGATTACGGCTACAGCCATTGGGGGAACGGTGAAAGCAACCCAATGTGAAATTATTGAAGATGAAATCTTGGGGGAAAGCAACGGTGACCCCGGACAGTTTTTTCAACTTGAAGGAGCACCCGTACTAGAACGGCGGGAGGACGAATATCTGATTGTTACTCCCCCAGGTGCCATTCCCCAACGCTGGCAAGAGGTGAAGGATTTTTCTAATTCGGGAGTCAATGATCAACACTATATTATCGACTCCCTAACAGGTGTCCTGCAATTGGGCCCATTAGTCAGGGAAGCCAGCCAACTCAAGGAAGCAATGGAGTTAAGGGCAAACGTCCAAACCAACACCTCCAGGCAAATGCTACTTTCAAATTCCGACTTACAAAACCAATATGGCAGCATTCCCCCAAAAGGATCGGTGTTGCAGATGTCTCGTTACCGCACGGGGGGAGGTTCGGGGGGAAACGTTCAGGTGGGGACGTTAGAAATTTTGAAAACGGCCGTTCCTTATGTTGCCAGTGTGATTAACCATCAACCTGCCAGAAATGGAGCCGAGGCGGAAACCTTAGAACAGGCAGCGATTCGTGTGCCCCAAATGCTTCGTACCCGCGATCGCGCCGTCACCCCTGAAGATTTTGAAGAATTGGCGATTCGGGGCGGGGCTGGGGGTGTTGCTCGCGCTCACTGTTTACCCGTCACCAGTGGCAAAGGAGGGACAGTACGGGTTTTAATTGTCCCCCAAGTGACAATAGATGACATCACCTATAGTGAGGGTATTCACCCCAACCAGTTCACCCTCACCGATGACCTGGAGCAAAAAGTGATCGCCTACTTGGACGAACGCCGACTGTTAGGAGTTCAGGCCTTATGTGTCTCCGGTGACTATACGGGGGTCGCAATTCAGGCGGAAGTTGCCCTCAAACCCGAATACAATCACCCCCTTGCCCAGCAAACTCTCCGCCAACAAATGCTAGTCGCCCTTTACAGCTTTTTTAATCCGATTACTGGAGGCATCGATCAAAAGGGCTGGCCCCTGGGTCAACCCGTCTATCTCAGCGACGCGATCACTGTCCTTCAGCAGTTTGATGCCATTCGTTATATTGGCACCCTGCAACTGTTTGAACTTCAGCGTCAAGGACAATCTTGGGTTCGCCTACCCCCATCCCCCACTGTTAATCCCGGCCCCATGGGCTTGATCTGTTCCTGGGCTGATTTGACCCTGCGATCGCAGCACGTTATTTCACTAATTTATGGCTCGTGAACTCCTGAGTTTAAAATTAATTCCTATGCGATCGCCAGAAGCAAGTTTAAACACGCTTCCGATTCAGGCATCGGAAAATATTAATCTGGAAAATCCGAGTCTTTTAATTGTTCCAGGAGAAGCCAGTGAATTGGTAGTCAATTTAGAAAATTTCGGGACTTATACTTTAGAATTAACCCTGGAAATTACAGGTGATTTTCCTCGTAATTGGTATACTATCATTACAGAAGTAGAGGAAGAAAATTCCGCGTTTTTACTAACACCTGGCGAAACAATCAAAGCGATTATCCGCTTCCAAACCCCGGCGGATTTCTTTGAAAATCCCTTTGCCCTTGGTGTGGGTCAAGTTCTGAAATTAGATTATCAAAGCCGTTTAGCTGTTTATGGAGCAGCCCAGGGAAGATCACAATTGCTGGAAACAGCCACTTTTAACCTCTATGTTCGCCCGGTTAGTCGTTATCAACAATTTCTACCTAATTTTTATCGAGAAATTGATTTTGTCGGACGTTTTCTGCAAATTTTTGAAGCAACTTTAGAACCCGATGTCCAAATTCTTTCTAACCTTTGGGCTTATTTAGATCCCCTGACAGCCCCAATCGGAATGTTAGAGTTTCTAGCCCACTGGGTGGGCTGGAGAAATCAACCTTATTTAACCTTAGAACAGCAAAGAAACTTAATCCGAAATGCTATTGAAATTTACAGATGGCGAGGAACTCGGCGGGGTCTGCGCCTGTATCTTTACTTAGCAACTCGTTTACCTTTAGATGATCACATTATGAATGAAGATGAAAAACATATTGGAATTTATGAGTTTTTTAATTCCGGCTTTGTCTTGGATAAAACTCGCTTAGGTTACGATGCAATTTTGGGAGGAGTGCGACCCTTTCATTTTACAGTTCGCCTGCGTCCCGAACCCGATCGCCCCATTGAAGAAGCGTTAGTGAGAACTATTATTGAACAGGAAAAACCAGCATTTTGTAGTTACGAGTTAATTATAGAAACAAGCTAAAAAAAGACAGAGAATAGGCAATAGGCAATAGAAGAAATTCAGTATTACCCATTGCCCATTCCCTGCTTTACCTTACCCATTGCCCATTGCCCATTGCCCATTCCCTGCTTTACCTTATGTTTTCCTTATTTGATTACCCTGAACCATCGCCCCTAAAACGTCTATCCGTCGAGGATGGACTGCTCTTAAATGCTGAACGTTGGCAATCTGCCCACGCCTATCACCAGAATCGTCAAAATCTCCATTATCAATCCCTGAATCAACCAGGAATTGTCTGTGGATTAGGGGTTTCTGCTATTCCTTCTCCTGATCATATTGTCGCTAAATATCGGGATAATCGCTGGATTAAAATTGATCGTGGAATTGCGATTGATTTAATCGGGAATCTGATAATTGTTCCCGAACCGATGGAATTTCATATTGCCTCTGAAGCTGGGGAAAACCCCCTATTAATTTATATTACCATCAGATATGTTAATCCAGAAACGCTATATCGACCCGAATCAAAATATTTGATCGAGGAAATGTTTAGAATTGATGAAAAAATTAATAAACCCGATCAACTAGAAGTAGAACTGTGTCGGATTATCCTGTTAGCAGGAACTGTCCAAATTACTTCTCCAACTAACGTTTTTTTTCCCGGCGGAAATCATATTGATTTGCGCTATCGGCAACAAGTAGTGGCACGTCCTCAAGGGGTGGTAAGCATCGGTTTAATTTCCAACGATTCACCCATTGATCAGATAATTTTATCCTCTTTATCTGGACTAATTCAGTCTTTAACTGCACTTTATCCCGCCCTTGGAGGTCGGTCAGAAATTGGCAAAATTAAATTACAAGCAGGAGAAAATAACGAATATTTAAACTATGATTTACTCTATCTCAGCTATCAAAAAATTGCTATATTAACAGAATTAGAAACTGAAAGTCTCAGAGAATATAGGGAAACTGGAGGAATGATTTTTATAGAATTAACAACTATGGAAAGCGAAATTGTGCAGTTAATTAAAATTCAACAAAAACTGCAAGAAACCCTAAATGATCTTAAAGAAGATGGAGAATTTGATCCGTTGATACAACAGTTGGAAAGCGAACTAGAGACTACAACAAAAATTTTAGATAAACAGTTGGCTGATGTTATGATCACCATCAGAAATTTAGCCCAAAAAACAGGCGAAGTTACAGCCAACGATTCAGGAGCAATTACTCGTCAACATCCCCTACGAAATCAGCCTTTTTTGTTTAGTCAGTTTCCGATCATTAAAGAACAGGAAATTAGCTTATTTAACTGGGATAATATTATATTAGTTTTAGGAGATTTGTCAATGGCTTGGGGAATAAATGAAGGGTTTAGTTTTCCAAGAGAAACGATTAGATCTGCTCAAGAAATGGGGATTAATTTTCTACATTTTGCCGTAAAAAGGCGACAATTAACTCAACTTCTACTTTAGGTTTATAAACTATAATTGATTGAGGTTGTTAATCTTTATTCCCACTATAAAATTAAACTTACTATGGCTAACAAAACCTTCTCTTTTTTCCATAAATTTTTTGATAAATCCGTGGGTTCTTTATCCATTCGCCGTACCTTGCCCCTGATTATTGTTACACCTTTATTGGTTTCTGTCACAGTGATTAGCTGGTTTAACTTTCAAGCGGGAAAACAAGAGATTGAAAAACTGATGTTAAAAATTAGTGAAAAATCAACTCAGATGATTGAACTCAATCTTCGCAATTATTTAGGAAAGCCAAAAGTATTATTACCCGCATACTTTGCAGCTATCCAAAGTGGGAATGTTGATATTGATAACTTACAAGAAGTCAAGCGATATTTTTGGCAACAACTAGAAAAAACAAACGCATTAACTTCCATTTATATAGGAACGGAAAAAGGAAACTATGTACATTATGAGAAAACAGAAAATGAATTTATAGAAAAATTTAGAGATGAATCAACGAACGGAAATCGGAACTTGTATGAAGTTGACTCCAAAGGAAATCGCATCAGATTGATCAAAAGCGCGGAGTATGATCATCGTGATCGTCTCTGGTATGAATTTTCTAAAAGTATAGGAAGACCAAGCTGGAGTCCAGTTTATCAACTAGCCAGTATCAATACGCTAGGGATGGATTTTTCTATTCCGATTTACGATCGGGAATCTGGAAGTTTTAAAGGAGTGATTTCCACTGATGTTAGTCTGGTACAAATTAGCAAATTTTTACGAAATTTAGAAATTAGTCAGAATGGAAAAGCTTTAGTTATAGAACGGACGGGAGATGTAATTGCAATCTCAACTTTAGAGCAACCTTTTAAAGTAGTGAATAATCAAAATAAACGACTGAATATGAGTGAAAGTCAAGATCCGATTATTCAAGGAATAAATCAATACTTAATTGAAAAATTTAATGGTTTAGATCAGATTAAAGAGAAACAACAATTTACCTTTCGATTCAAAGGAAATTCACAACTTGTCCAAGTCACCCCTCTACAAGAGAATCGAGAAGGAAAAGCAATTGGTTGTGATTGGTTAATGGTGGTTGTGATTCCCTATTCTGATTTTCTTCAATATATCTATACTTATACAACTTTAACCATAATTATTGGCGTTTTGGTGGCGGGTATCGGCGTGATTTTAGCTCTGTTAATGGTGCGTTGGATTATTAAACCTATTGAACAGTTGCAGCAAGCGGCCGAAACTATTGAGTCACAAAACTTTGAGCAAAGTATATTAGAGGAGGTGAGTAGTCGGCGCGATGAATTTGGACAGTTAGGAAAAGTGATGTTAGCAATGGCAAATGTTATTTACAGCCGCGAACAAAATTGGAAACAAATGATTGATCAACTTAAAAATCAAGATTTGCAAAAGCAAAAAATTAAGACTGGAAATAATTCCCAAAAGCAAGTCAAAAACTTAGAAGTATTATTGAGAGAATCACAACAACTCAGGACAAAAATAGGAGAAAAGGATAAAAATTCCAGAAATTAAAGATAATTAATTATAAATTAAATCCGATAAATCTCAAGGAATTAAACATGAAAACAAATCTAATTACTACTAATATTTCTACGACTGAACTGACCTTCAAACCTGGTGAATCAGCCGTATCTTTTGAAATCAATGCGATTAACTATAGTGAGCGTTTTGCCAGCTTTCAGGTAGAAGTATTAGCGGCGGGTACAGATGAAAATTTAGCCCCAAATTGGTATATTCTTTCCCCCGAAATTTGTACTAAAAAACCCCCAGGAGATTCTACACAATTTCTGGTTAAAATTATTGATACTCCCCTACCTGGTTTTGTCGGTCAGATGAATCTAACCGTGAGAGTTTTTTCCATTGAACTTCAGGAAGAAACCCGTCAATTATTGCGGTTAAATATACTCGAAGGAAGCGGGGGAGTTGGCTTAAAATTAACCCTTCCTGTCCAGGAATTTCAAGCTTACCCCCTACAGCAAATTAAAATCCCGGTTCAGGTTTATAATCCCAGTTCTCAACCTGCCAATGCGGTATTAAAATTAACAGGAATTAATCCCACCTGGTTAATAGAAGAACAACAGGTGATCCAGATTCCATCTCATATTCAGGTTGATGCTGTTTTTCTTTGCCAAATTCCCGATATTATCCAAACTAAAAGCCAAGTTCAGCCCTTCACTATTACAGCAACAATCACCAATGGTTTATCAAGGCAAATCACCGGAAATTTATTAATTTTACCCCAAGGAATTGTAGAATTTAGGTGTTTTCCCCAGGAACGTCGCATCCCCGGTAGAAGAAGGTTTTTTTGGCGTTCTGACCCGGTTGTTTTTCATATAGAAATCAAAAATCGCAGCAATATTTCGCAGATATTTCAACTCAAAATTAATTGTTCAGACAAAATAAAGTATGAATTAAAAACCGATTTATCTCTATTAATACAAGATAAAAAAAAATCTATAGAACCCGTAAATCATGATGTAGAGATCAATAATTTTGATCCTACTATTGATCTCGAAATTGGCGAAACAAATCAAATCTTATTAGTAACAAAAGTTAAACGACATTGGTTAGGTCGGATGAGAGAATTTTTAATAGAAGTAACAACAATACAAACACAAAATCTTTCCTCTGTTTCTGATAGCCGTTTGTCTGGAACTTCTCCCCCCAATCAAACCTTGAAATTAAAAGTTTTACCCTTTATTCCCCTGGGGTTAATATTAACGGGCAGTGTTATATTACTGGGGTTACTGTGGTGGTTTTCGGCACTAAATCCACATCATCCCTTTTTAGGACATAAAAAACCAGTTAATTCTGTTCAATTTGATGGGTTAGCAAGCACAATCATGAGTGGTTCTAATGATCAGACCATAGCTGAATGGAAAGTTACTAACTTTTTCAATGATTTACACAATCAATTTATCGGTAAAATTGGCAATGCGAAAAAGGCTGTGCGAGTGTTACGTTACCGACCAGTTGATAATAATATGATCGCCGCCGGATTGGAAAATGGGGAGATTCAATTGTGGGGATTAACGGAAGAAACCGGGTTAATTGATACTTTTTCAATTAATAAAGATGATCGCGTTTTTGCCTTAGAATTTTCTCAAGATTCTCAAACATTATTTAGTGGTCATGGTAGTGGTTTAGTCTTGCAGTGGGATGCCAGTCTTCAGCGAGATCAAATGACTAAAGGTAGCGATCGCTTGTTAAAGAAAAAACAATTTGATTTTGCCGTTTATGACCTAAGTTTTGTCGGGAAAGGCAATCTTCACCTAGCAGTTGTCGGTCGATATAATCAGTTTTTAATTTGGAATCTTGACCAGAATAAAACCTTAAAAGTTCCTTACCCAGTCGGAGCGCAAGATGATTATATTTTAAGTGTTGACGTTGCAGAAATTGCTCCCTATATTTTAGCAACCGGGGATAATCAAGGAAATATTACCATCTGGAATATGAAAAATTGTTTAGATAGTTCAGGAGAATGTGAAGTAATTGATCGTTGGCAAGGAACTAAAATGGGTGAAGCGGTTCGTTCAGTTTCATTTAGTGACAATGGCTGCTATTTAGCCAGTGGTGGAGACGATGGTAAGGTCATACTTTGGGCTTTAACCTCTGAAGGAAAACGACCTTTAGCAATGCCTGATGGTTCATCTCTACAAACAAATCTGGGGATTAAACAGGAAGTTAGCCATTCATCTCGTCAGAAAAAAATTAATAGTGTTGATGTTAAAATTGTCGGTAAAAATATTTTAATTGCCAGTGGGAGTGATGATGCTCAGGTCAGAATAGCCCAAGCCAAAAGAATATTTAATTTAGGTTGTGATTTTCGCAGTAATCTGGAGACGGAGTAGATACTTAAATAATTAATTTAACTGTTTTTGAGGATTTAAAATTATGGTGCATCAAACTTCACAAACTAACGGTCAGGCTCTGAACGATATTGAATATTCAGATAATGCGGCAATTGCTAAACCCATCGCCTTGATTATTAACCCTTCCGAAGACAGTTCTGCCTGTGCTGGAGAAATTTTTGAACTGCGGGTTACAGTAACCAATCAAGGCAATAAAGGCGCTGTTATTAATGTTTATATTGATGAAACTTCTGGCTTGTTACGTCAGTGGTGTAGCTCGGCTTCAGAAAGTTTAGCCTTAGCCAATAATTGTAGTGCAGAAGTGGTTTTTTACTTTACAATTCCTATTAATGCTACCCCCGAAAACCATAGTTATTTATTAGTTATTGATGCGCCCAACCACTATCCAGAAGACACGCCAATTCGTCATGAAGCACGACTACAAATTTTACCATCAGTACAATCCGCAGCCCAGATTAATGACCCGACATTTCAAATTTTACCGATTACAACTTATAACAAACCAACTATTATTGAACCGGGCAAATCTTTAGATTGTAAAATTATAGTTAATAACCGTTCTTCACGGGTTGATCGCTTTCGTTTAAGTTGTTCTGATCTGCCCAATGATTGGTTTACTGTGATTTATCCAGAGGGATTGGTCGAATTAGGATTAGTTGGAGAACGGCAGAGTTTAGCATTAAATCCGGGGGCGAAAGGTGAGATTGTATTACGCTTGCAATTTCCTCTAAATGTTAAAGCCGGAAATTACTCCCCCACCCTACGTTTAACTTCGTTGAATAATCTCGATTTGGTACTGATTGATGTCTTGTATTTGCGGGTACTTCCCATCTATAGATTAATCCCAGAATTGCAAACTAAAATTGGGAAGGTTAGTAAAGAAACAGGATGGTTTCGGCTGTTATTGGGGAATGGGGGAAACACCCTCCGCAATGTTAGTTTTACCGCAGAAGAAGACGCCGGGAAACCAATTTGTACTTATACTTTTGACCCTGAACAGGTGAAATTAGGGGCGCAATTAAAAACTCAAATTGACCTAAAAGTTAAACCGAATAAATGGTGGCGACGTCCTTGGTTTGGGAAGGGATTACCAATTGAATTTTATATAGAAATTGAGGATAGTGATCAACTACCTGTTCCTGAAAGGTTGCCAGGAACTTTAATTTGGGAAGCACGACCACTCTGGCAATTTATTTTGTTAATTTTTATGATTTTGGGGGCGATCGCATCCCTAATTTTTGCGATTTGGTGGGTATTTTTCCGACCCCCAACACCCCCGAAAATCTTAGAGTTTACGTCTGTTTTTCCGACTTATGAACAAGCCGCAGGAGATGCGATTCACTTAAATTGGCAAATTCTTCACCCTAAACAGTTAAAAACGATTAAAATTATTGGGATTGCTGCCGATAGTGGTATTGTTTCTAGTGGAGATATATTGTATGATTTTAGCCAGGGAATCCCGCCAGAATTGAAAGAATTTTGCACCTTAGAATCGGTTTTAAATTGTCAAAATATTCGTACCGATGCCCAAGAATCGGGAACTTATATTTTTCAAATGGATATATTTTCTAAAAAACGCTATCAGTTAGCTGATTCCAAAAAAACAAACACGATTCGTATTAGTGCTTTACCTCAGCCTAAAATCTTGGATTTCATGGCAACACAAACAGCCTATCAAGAAGCAGCCCCTAACCAATCTATCTTAACATTTAATAATGAAATTGCCTTGAATTGGAAAATTAAAAATCCAGAACAATTGCAAGCATTAAAGTTAATTGCTCGTTCCACAGATGACACAGTTCTAATTCCCTTAAAAACCTACGATTTTAGTGAGGGTATTCCCTCGGAGTTAATTGGATTTTGCTTATTAGAATCGGAATTAATTTGTCAAAGAGTCCCTACAAATGCCCGAAAAGCCGGAAACTATATTTTTGAATTGTCGGCGGTCTCCTTGGAGACACCAGAGGAAACTGCCATTAGCCAGAAAAGTGATATAATCAAGATTATTCCTTATATTTACCCGACTAAAATAGTCTCTTTTTCTGTGAATGGTCAGGACGCTTTACCTAAATATATTTTACCGATTAATCCCGAAAAAACTGCTAAAACTATTCGGATTAGTTGGAAGGTAGAAGGGGGTAAAAATACAACTGTTGAATTACTCCCCGCACCCGGAACAGTAGGTCTTGAAGGTTCGATCATTTATCCAGTTACTCAACAACCGGGGACAGAAACAATTACACTGGCGGTTCGAGGAGAATCAGGGGAAAAATTGAATCGAACTGTCACCTTTGAAAAAATTGTTGTTCCTATTTCTGAACCTAAAACACCCCCAGTCGATAAACAGCCGGGCGCGTCTTCACAAGATTCCAGAACCCCTAAATTAACCCCAAATAACCCCAATATTTACCCAAATCGACCTAATCAAACTATCCCTAACTTGTCACCAACTCCACCTAATTTTCCTTTATTACCAACAGCACCGACTCCAACTCCAACTCCAACTCCAACCCCCTCTCCAACCCCCTCTCCAACTCCAACTCCAACCCCTTCTTTCTCCGCTTCACCGATTGAAATTCCTCCTCAATTTGATTAAATAGTTAATAGAATAATTTTCACTCTGATTAAAAACCGCCTTATGTTAAAACTATGACCAAAATAAATAAAATTAAAAAAGTGCGTTTTCCTTCTATTGCTCTAAGTCTTAATTTTTGGGGGTCGATAATTATTGCTCAATTTTCCTTACCTTTTAATATTAATATCCCTCAACAACCGACCGCAATTCCTATTCCCCCTATTCCCATTAACGGAGATTTTGACTACTATTTTTCTTTATGTAATATCCTGCGGAAACAACCCCGGCTAGAAGAAGCGTTATCAGCCTGTAATCAAGCAATTAATTTAAGTAAAAAAAAGAGAGCCGATTTATGGGAATTTCGCAGCGATCTATTATTGAAATTAGGGCGATATGATCAAGCTTTAGTATCGAGTTTACAAGCTCTGGAAATTCAGCCCAAAAACTCTCTAGTCTTAACCATACAGTGTCGATCTCTTTCAGCATTAGGTCAACAAGATCAGGCTATTTCCGCTTGTGATAGTGCTTTAGAAATCAATCAAAATTGGGAGGAATTTTCTCCGAGTCTGACTTGGTTAAGTCGAGGTTTAGCTCAAGAACAGAAAGCCCAATATTCTGAAGCTTTAGCATCCTTTGATCAATCTTTAAAACTCGATCCTCAGAATTCTATAGTTTTAGTCAGTAGCTGCCGAGTTTTGTTAGAAATGGAGAAGCATGAACAAGCAATTACCAGTTGTGATAACGCTTTAAAAGTTAATCAAAATTGGGGAGAAAGTTCTCCGGCTCAAGCCTGGTTTTGGCAGGGTTTGGCTTTTAGTGATTTGGCAAAATATCAGCAAGTTTTAGCCAGTTGTGATGCAAAAAAAACTGATTTGGAGACTAATATTGCAGTCAAAAATAATTGTATTTTAACTACTCGAACCTCTAGGTTAGAATCGGCAAAAACTTCTTATGAACAAGCAACAACCCTCGATCCTGAATTTGCTGTGGCTTGGACATATCAAGGGATAAATTTGGGAGAATTAAACGAATATGATCAAGCGCGAAAGGCTTTAGAAACAGCTATTAAAATTTATCCTAATAATGCCTTGGCTTTGGTGAATTTGTGTGCAACTCTGAATAAATTAGGCAATTATCAAGAAGCACTAACAGCTTGTGAAAGTGGATTACAACAAGATAATCATTGGCTAGAAAGTGAGCCTGCTGATACTTTCATCCAGAAAGCACAGGCTTTAGCAGGTCTGAAACGCTATGAGGAGGCGATTTTGGCGATTGATCAAGCCTTGAGTTTGAAAGCTGACTCAGCGATCGCTTGGAACACAAAAAGCGTGATTTTATGGCAAGCCCAAAAATATCAGGAAGCTCTCAACGCATCAGAAAAGGCCTTAGCAGCCGATCCTAACTACTTTCAAGGGTGGTTTAATCGGGGGAGTATTCTGCGGGCGATGCAGCAAAATCAAGAGGCCCTAAGCGCCTATCAGCGTGCGATCGGTAGCGATATCACTTTTGTACCAATAGAAACCCTGGGGTCAGTTTGGACTAATTCCAGTGCAATTTTGTGGGACTTAGGGCAATATCCAGAGGCAATTGCAGCAGCGAATAGTGCGATTGAGATTGATCCTAATTCAGTATCCGCTTGGTTTAATCGAGGGTTATTTTTCACGGGTATAAACGATTATGAAGAAGCAGTCAAGTCTTATCAGCAAGCTCTAAAACTTGATCCAAAAGCGGTTAATATTTGGGTGGCTGAGGGGATGGCATTCTTCTATTTAAAGCGCTATTCAGAAGCTCTGAATGCCTTTGAAGAAGCGTTAAAAATTGATCCGAACTATTTACCAGCTTTACAAAATCGGGATCTAATTAGTCGGTATTTTCAGGATAAATAAATAATATTTAATCGTGTTAGTTACCCAAAAATAGAAACCCAGATATTTGAATAAGTATTACTAAAATCATCACAAAAAGAGGATATCTATATTAAAAAGATTGTAATTCTTTCTTGGATGAATGTCAATCTGAGATTCTGTATCCTAACCAAAACCTATCCAAAACTTGACTCTATTTCCTAACGCTCAAAAATCAAGTCAACTAAACTTTTTAAATCCGGTACTTCTAAATCCGGTTGGGCGATCGCAATTTTCGTTGCTCCTCCTCCGGGTTGTCCTTGACGACGATTAACCCAAACCGTTGTTAATCCTAAACTATTTGCCGTGGCAATATCATGGAAAATACTTTGGGCAACGTGCAGTAACTTATTAGCAGAAAGCCCCGTTTTATTTAAGGCGAATTGAAAATTATGGGCAGAAGGTTTATAGGATTGAGATTGTTGTGCTGTGATAATATGATCAAATTCTATTTGAAGATGTTGGTTAGTTTGGGCAAACAAATCATCATCAATATTAGAAATAATTACTAATTGATATTTTTGTTTTAAGGCTTTTAAGGCTGCTACCGTATCAGGAAAAGGTTGCCAATCTTGAATTGAATTGCCTAAACTTTCTAATTCCGTGGGAGTGGGAGAAAACCCTAAATTTTCTCCGAACTTCTGCACCACCTCCCGCAGAATTTCCCGATAGATTTTATATTCTCCACTTTGGGCTTCGGGTTCTAATATAGCAAATAATTCAATTAACTGTTGATTACTCATCTCAATACCATGGGCCTTAACTAATTGTTGTAAAACCGGAGTAATTCCGTTTTCCCAATCAATTAAAGTACCATAGCAGTCAAAACTCAAGGCTTCAAATTGATTAAATTCAATCATAATTTTTCTAAAACCCATTCGTAATTCGTAATTCCCTCTTACCCATTCCCCGTAACCGATAATCCTTCAACAATAATAGAAGGAGTATAACAAGAACCATTCCAAGAGGCATCACCCCCTAATTCTATAACTTTTTTCAGGGCGGTGTAAACATTTCCGGCGACCATGGTATTTTTCACCCGTCCGACAATTTCGCCCTTTTCTATGCGATATCCTAAATCCACATTAATCGAAAAATCCCCACTAATTCCCGCACTTTCTCCTAACATTTGATCGACAATTAAACCCCGATCTAAACTTTTAATTAACTCAGCTAAGGAACTTTTTCCGGGTTGGACTAAAAGATTAAATAAACCCGGAGTGGGATAACTACCTAAATGGGTTCTAAATCCATTGCCAGTTGTACCATTGACCAGGGTACGACCTGTGGTTAAGTCAGTATAAAATAGTTTTAAAACGCCCTTTTCAATAAAAGTAATCGGACGGGTGGGGATACCTTCATCATCAAAGGGACAACTAAATGGCCCAGCATCGGGTTCTTGAGATATCGTTAAGACTGGAGACAGGACGGGGGTATTTAAGCGATCGCTCCAAGGAGACGCCCCCTCTAAGACCTGTTTACCATTCAAAGCAGCATCCAGGGTTCCCCAGAGCATATCCGCGGCTTTAGCGGTAAATAACACCGGAATCCGACCTATCAGAGACGGTACGTTATTTTTAGCCCAATTTAACCGCATTAAAATCCGTTGGGCTAGGAGAGTCGGGTCAAGAACATCCCGTTGGGTTTGGCCATCGGAAACCGCTAAAAAATCATCTCCCCGTACCCATTCGGTTTCCATATAGCCACTGAGGGTGGTGTCGGTGTGGCTACATTCGAGGCCCCGGGAGTTAATCAAGCGAATCGATTCCACTTCACAATCCCATTCGGCTGTACAGAGGACATCAGGATAGGACGCCCGAATTAATTCAATTGCTTGTTTCCCCCAACCGATCAATTGTTCAACGGGGACAACTTGCCCAATATCGGGATAGGTGGATTGAGCCTTGGATGCGGTTAATTCGATGGTTTCGGGTTGATTTAGGGTACTTAATGCCAGTGCCCGGGCGACTAATTTTTCCGGTTCCACTGGCCCATAGGCAACGGCCAACCCCGGACGTCCATCTCGCCACAGTCGCAGGGTTGTCCCTTCCGATTGGCTACTTTCGAGTTGCTTGAGTCGATTGGCTTCAAAAAAAATCGGCTGGGAAAGAGATTGGGATTGAAACACTTCCGCAGCCTCAGCGCCCGATGCGGCAGCTAACTCTAATAGCTGTTCGGCGGATTGGTCGTAGGTCATCGATAGTATGGCATAGCGTCATCGTTTATCGTACCTTGAGCGGTGATCGGTGATTCATTTTTGCCACCACTGACTACCGAACTCTAGCTTTCAAGATGTTTAATAGTTTGGTATTGGTGATATTTTTGACAGAAAATTAAAACTTGTTTGAGAATTTTTGAGAATTTTTAAATAACGTATTATAATTTGTAAGTTTTGGTATCGATATTGGCAGATTTCTACTCTTGTAGAATTTAGCAATCAGCGATAAAAAGTTAAGATTCACTGGGAATCCTAACCCCTAGAGCCGATTAAAACTTCTTTAAATCAATCAATCTTAATGAAATTGACACAGACCCCTTTAGATACCTTTGCGATTACAACACCCCTTTATTATGTCAATGATGTTCCTCACATTGGCAGTGCTTATACAACCATGGCGGCGGATGCGATCGCCCGATTTCAACGACTCCAAGGAAAATCTGTTCTCCTGATTACTGGAACGGATGAACACGGTCAAAAAATTCAACGGACAGCCGAAGAATTAGGCCGTTTTCCCCAGGATCATTGTGATCAGATTGCCTCTAGTTTTGCCTCCCTGTGGGAGTATTTTAATATTCAGCACGATCGCTTTAGTCGCACCACCGCCCCCCGTCACGAAGCCATTGTCAAAGAATTTTTTCAACGGGTTTGGGATAACGGAGATATCTACCTCAGTCAACAGCAGGGTTGGTATTGTGTCGCCTGTGAAGAATACAAAGAAGAACGGGAATTAGCCCCGGGAAAATTTTGCCCTATTCATACCAATAAAGTAGTAGAATGGAAAGATGAGCAGAACTATTTTTTCCGCTTATCTAATTATCAGAAACAGTTAGAAACTCTATATCAAGAGCATCCCGAGTTTATTCAGCCTGAAAGTCGGCGCAACGAGGTCATGAATTTTGTTAAGCAAGGACTACAGGATTTTTCGATTTCCCGCGTTAATATTGACTGGGGATTTCCCATTCCTACCGATCCGAATCATACGATTTATGTTTGGTTTGATGCGTTATTGGGATATGTCACCGCCTTGCTTGATCCTGAAGATGAACCCACCTTAGACAAGGCTTTATCGAAATGGTGGCCGATTAGTTTGCATCTGATTGGTAAGGATATTTTAAGGTTTCACGCCATTTATTGGCCGGCAATGTTGATGTCCGCAGGAATATCTCTGCCCGCTCGTATCTTTGGACACGGTTTTTTAACCAAAGATGGGAAGAAGATGGGCAAAAGCTTAGGGAATACGCTCGATCCCGTGGCTTTAGTCAATCAATATGGTTCGGATGCTATTCGCTTTTATTTTTTGAAAGAGATAGAATTTGGACAGGATGGTGATTATAGTCAGACTCGGTTTATTCATACCGTTAATGCTAACTTAGCTAATGACTTAGGGAACTTGCTTAACCGGACGCTGAAAATGGCGCATAAATATTTTAACGGTTGTGTTCCTAATGTTAAGAGTGAGGATATCCCCCAGGAAGATGGGCTCAAATCCATCGGTCTCCCCTTAACGGATACGGTAACTCAAGCATACAATTCCCTAGCCTTTAGCGAAGTTTGCCACGCTATTTTCACCCTAATTCAAGCCGGGAATAAATACATTGATGAGCAAGCTCCTTGGAGTCTTTATAAACAAGGAAAACAAGAAGCGGTGGCTCAAGTGCTGTACTCGGTTTTGGAATCAGTTCGGTTATCATCTTATCTTTTATCCCCCATTATTCCGAATATTAGCACTCGGATTTATCAACAACTGGGATATACTGTTGACTTCAATGACCAGACTATACTCAGAACATCACTGTCCTTTGATATTCATGGGGTTTGGGGTGCTTTACCCCCTAATCAACCCATCCAGGAAGGACAACCCGTTTTTAGGCGCTTGGAGGATGTAGAGGAGGTGTCATCCTAAATTTAACCCCGTTGTGATGATCGCCTGGTTTAACATAAAACATCAATTTCAATTGTTTTACTTTCCCCATACTCAAATCATTTTTTTTCATAAAAAAGAGGTATAAAAATGTTGAATAATATGACCACTGGAGAACTGTTTACTCCTGAACAAGTTCTCGAAAACAGGGGCCGGGTTGCCATCTTTATTGATGGTTCCAATCTATTTTATGCAGCTTTGCAACTGGGAATTGAAATCGATTACACTAAATTGTTGTGTCGTTTAACCGCCGGATCTCGGTTGTTACGTTCCTTTTTCTATACGGGAGTTGATCGCACCAATGAGAAGCAACAGGGCTTTTTATTATGGATGCGACGCAATGGCTATCGCGTCATTTCTAAAGATTTAGTTCAACTTCCTGACGGTTCTAAAAAAGCTAATTTGGATGTAGAAATAGCCGTGGATATGATGGCCTTAGTAGGTTCCTACGACACGGCGGTTTTAGTGAGTGGGGATGGAGATTTAGCCTATGCAGTGGACTCCGTGAGTTATCGGGGTGTGCGGGTAGAAGTGGTGAGTTTACGAGCGATGACCAGCGATAGTTTAATTAATGTCGCCGATCGCTATATTGATTTAGAAATGATCAAAGAAGAAATCCAAAAAACCCCCCGCAGTCCCAGCTATACCTATCGCCCCTTATCGGGAATTAGTCTGATAGATGGACAAATAATTGAGGAGCATTCCTAGAAAAACAAACGGAGTAAAAGCTGGCTTCGGCTGGTTTTTACTCCGAACTTTCCAACTCTTAAACTCTTAAAATTAGATGCGGTTGTTACTGGTTTGGGTAATTATTTTAATCGGAATTTCTGCTTGCGCTCCCAAAAATGTTGAACAGACCTCAACAAATTCTCAATCTAAGCCCTCGGAAGAATTTGAACGCACTTTAACCTTAGATGATGTCACCTTAGAACAGGCGGATGAGAAGGGAAGATTATTATGGAAAATCAGAGCCAAACAGGTTAGTTATAGTAAAGATCAAAAAATGGCTACGGTGAAAAATCCCGTGGGTGAGTTATACGATGAGGGGAAATTATTATATAATATTAAAGCGGATGAGGGAGAATTTGAACAGAATAGCAAACGTATTTTTTTACGCAACAATATTGTCGCTACCGATCCGAATACGGGTCTAGTTTTGAAGGGAAATGAGTTAGAATGGATTGTACAGCAATATATTATTGTAGTGCGAAATGGAGTCACCGGAGATCATGCTCAATTGCAAGCAGTGGCTCGGGAAGTGCAGGTATTTTATCGACAAAAACGAGTAGAATTTTGGGATAAAGCCACGGTTAGTGGCAAAGATCCCGTTATTAAGTTACAAAGTGATCATATTATTTGGCAATTAGAACCCCAACTGTTAACCAGTAATATGAAAACGCAGATTGAACGTTATCAAAATCAAACTATTACAGACCGGGGGGTGGGGGAAACCGCAGAAATGAATTTAAAAACTAAAATTGGGACTCTCAAAAAGAATGCTCAAATTGCTTTATCTCAACCGCCCTTACAAATTTCTAGTAATGAATTACAATGGAATTACGAGAAACAAACGATTAGTTCTCCTCAGTTTATTACCCTAATTGAACGAGATCAGCAAGTAACTTTAACCGCCGATCAAGGATGGGGAGATTTAAAAAATAATATCTTTTATTTAACCGGAAATGTAGTCGGAATTGGTCAAAAACGTCAAGCCCAACTCAATGCTAATTTAGTCAATTGGTCTGTGGTTGAACAGTCTTTTTCCGCCGAAGGAAACGTGGTTTATCGTCAACTCGATCCCCCATTTAGTTTAATGGGAGAAAAAGCCGTGGGTCGGTTTGAAAATGATACAATTGTTGTTAGTGGAGGGAATACGGGAACCCCTGTAGTTACCGAAATTATCCCCGAAGATTGATTATTAGAATCCCCTGCCTTCTAACCATGGGGATCATATCAATTTAACCTACCTATTAGGTAAAAATCTTAATGCGGATGGCGGGACTCGAACCCGCAAGGGAAGCCCACACGCCCCTCAAACGTGCGCGTATACCAATTCCGCCACATCCGCTTGTGAAGACTGCGCTTACTTTCGCAGCTAATTTACTAATGTAGCACAGCTTCCTCAACCTGTCACCCCCTAATCTGAAATTTTTTTGGAGATGCCGTTTCTGCTGGTGCTCTCCCAGAAACCGGTTTTTTTTAGGTAGGACTTACGCAGAAACCGGGTTTCTGAACGAGAAATCTCGATTTCATCCGCAAAATCAGGGCCAGAAACCCGGTTTCTTTGGTCTTGTGCGTAAGTCCTGTTAGGAAAATACTTCCTTGTGACCCACATATTCTCTAAAAAACCCGGTTTCTCGGGCGACCTGCGTAAGTCCTATCTCTACAACAATCTTGATTAATTAATTAATATTATTGTTAATTTTAAATTCCAAATAGCGATTTCATTCGCTCTCTGATCCAGACCAGGGGATTGATTTCTAAATCTTCTTCTTCCCCTAATACTCCCATTTCTCTTAATAGTTGTTGACGTTCAACTAATTCCTGTTTGCGTTCCACTAATTTTTCTGCAATTTGGTCAGCAACTTGGGGATATTTAGAAAGAAAATAATGAAATACATTGCGATCGACTACAAATAAAATAGTTGTTTCCAAGGTTCTCACCGCCGCCGTGCGGGGGATTCCCATAATTAAAGCCAGTTCCCCAAAAAAGTCTCCAGCTTGTAAATTTCTAATCTGTTTATCGAGTTTTTCTGATAGAATTTCTACGGAACCTGAAAGAATAATATGAAACGCATCTCCTGGATCTCCTTCATGGAAAATAAAAGCCCCAGGAATAACCGTTTCTCGATACCCTTGTTCAATTAATCCTAATAATTCTAATTCGGTAAAATGTTCAAAATAAACTACTTTTCTTAATAAATCTGCTAGGGATATATGATTGATAGATTCTAGTTCTAAGCCTTGAGAATCTTCAATTGTTTGAATCGGAAAAGCTTGGGGTTGAGATGGAGCATCAACAGCAGCAGGATGGGTATTAAAAATCATTCGTAGGTCTTCAGGATTTTTAATCCATAAATCTCTTTGGGGTAGAGGAATAGTAATATTGTTTTTTTTAAAAGCATTTTCAATCATATAGTTTAAGGCACTTTGAATCGGAAGTCTAGCTTTAGGTTGATCAATCCAAACCAAGAGTTCAAAATTAATACAATCATCTTCAAAACTTCTTAACCAAACTTGAGGAGCCGGATAGGATAAAACCCTCGATTCTTGACGGGCAACGGCCAATAAAACTTCAGTTACTAACACCGGATCACTTCCGTAAGCAACGGGGATTTTAATATGAATTCGACTATTAATATTTCCATAACTCCAGTTAATAATATTGGCATTAACTAAACTTTGATTGGGTATAATAATCGAAATTCCATCATTGGTTAAAATAGTTGTGGCGCGAATAGATATTTTTTTAATATTACCTTCTAAATCATCAATTTCAATATAATCTCCGACTTTGACCGGACGTTCAATTAGTAGGATTAATCCACTAACAAAATTCTGGAATAATCCTTGAAAACCCAAACCAATTCCAATCCCTAAACCTCCGGCTAAGAAGGTTAAAGATCGAATATCTAAACCACAGGCTTGAGGAACAATAATAAACCCTAATGAAATAACAAAATAATAAAAAATTGTGGCGATCGCTTCTCGACTTCCTTCATCAAATCCCCATTTAATCAATAATTTATCTCGGAGCCAGTTTGTCACTAATCGAGCTAAAAAAATAACGACTAATAGTGATATAATTACTGTAATAATTAAACTGACTGAAATTGTAATTTCACCGATTCTAATGGGTTGGGTAAAAATTCTATATAAAAATTGTATAATTTTCTGAATAATTGTCATGGCAGGGAATAGGTAATGGGTAATGGGTAATGGGTAATAGTGATGAATTTTCGAGTGTTATAATAAGAACACCAATAATTATTCTATCTTTGTGTAAAACTTTTTATCTATTCCCCATTCCCTCTCTTAACAAGAAATTTAGCATAATAAGTACAAAAAAACCAATATGACTACATTTCAATTAATTATTTTAGTAGGTACGGGATTAATTGCTGGAATTTTAGCGGGATTTTTAGGAATAGGGGGTGGCACGGTTTTAGTCCCCTTATTAGTCGCATTAGGATATACACCTGTTCAAGCAGTGGCGACCAGTAGTTTATCCATTGTGATCACGGCTATTTCTGGAAGTTTTCAAAATTGGCGCATGGGATATCTGAGTTTAAATAAAGTGATTGGAATAGGATTTCCTTCGGTATTAACGGCACAAATCGGGGTATTTTTGGCGGGAATATTTTCTCCAAGATTATTATTATTTTTATTTGGCTGTTTATTGTTATTAAATGTTTATTTGGTAGAAGTTCGTAAACAAATAACAGCTAAGAAAAAACAACGGGAAGAACAACAAACCTCTGAATCTACTATAAATTCCGAGAATAATATTCGATTTAATCCGGTTTTTTCTCGAATTTTAACCGGAAGTTCCGCCGGAATTTTAGCGGGATTATTTGGCGTGGGTGGAGGAATTATTATGGTTCCTTTGCAAATATTACTATTAGGAGAAACCATTAAAGTTGCTATTCAAACCAGTTTAGGCGTGATTATGATTACGGCTATTTCTGCTTGTATTGGACACGCAACTCAAGGGAATGTATTATGGATTCCAGGAATTATTTTAGGCTTAGGCGGATTATTAGGTGTGCAGATTAGCACCCGATTTTTACCCAAATTATCCGATCAAACCGTGACTATAATGTTTAAAATATTTTTAATTATCCTCTCAATTTATATCTTTAAACAAGCCTATATACAACCTTCTTAGTAACCCCTTCAGGGGTGTTTCAGAACTTGGGAAAAATACCACAAAAACTCGGTTTAATAGAGAGTAGATGGTCATAAAAATTTAGTTGCCGCTGTTTTAGCTCTCGCTTAAGAGCGCTGAAGCGCAACAACGAGAAGAACAAATTTTATGACCATCTAGTGACTTGGTTGATTTTTCTTATGTTATTTCATGCGAATAGCTAAAGCATTCCGGGCTTGTTCTCGATCATCAAAATGAATTTTTTCAGTCCCCAAAATTTGATAATCTTCGTGACCTTTTCCCGCAATTAATACCCCATCTCCGGGTTGCGCCTCCAGAATAGCCGTATGAATGGCTTTAGCCCGATCTGCAATTACAATCGGTTTGATACTGTCAGGAATTCCGGCTAAAACATCTTGTAAAATCTGTTCCGGGTCTTCCGTCCGGGGATTATCCGAAGTCACAACCGCAACATCTGCTAATTCTGCCCCAATTTTCCCCATTTTCGGGCGTTTAGTCCGATCGCGATCGCCCCCACAACCAAAGACACAAATCATCCGACCCGGAATAAACGGACGGGACGCCTTGAGCAAATTCTCCAAACTGTCGGGGGTGTGAGCATAATCCACAATCACACTAATATCCTGATCCGGGCTAATTTGTACCCGTTCCATCCGTCCGGGAACCCCCTGAAACTGAGCAGTTTTATCGACAATGGTAGTTAAATCTAATCCTAAACTTAACCCCGCCCCGACCGCCGCCAACAGGTTAGATAAATTATATTGACCGACCAAAGGTAAATCAAATTCCGCCTCTCCTTGAGGAGTATGGAGAACACCTTTAACCCCCGTGGGTTGGTAGGAAAGTTGATCCGCCCAGAGATCGGCCGTCGAGTCACTGGTGCTATAACTCCACGCCCTATCCCCCAATTGGGCAATTAACCTTTGACCATAGGGATCATCGGCGTTAATAATCCCTCGACCCTTGAGATAGTCGGGACTAAATAATCGGGATTTCGCCGCAAAATAATCCTCCATCGTCGGGTGATAGTCCAAATGATCCTGGGTCAAATTGGTAAATACGGCTACTTGAAACGGACAACCGAGAACCCGTCCCTGGTCTAACGCATGGGAACTGACTTCCATCGCCCCGAACTCACATCCGGCGGCTACGGCCTGGGCCAGTTGTCCCTGTAATTCTACGGAGAAGGGGGTGGTATGGGTGGCCGTTTCTTGAAATCCGGGCCAACGGGCGTAGAGGGTTCCCAGTAAGGCCGTGGGATGGTTACTATTGCTGAGGAGAAATTCAATTAAATGGGTGGTTGTGGTTTTCCCATTGGTTCCTGTTACCCCTACCAGGCGCAATTTTTCCCCTGGATAGTCATAAAAAGCCGTGGCAATTTTAGCGCAGGCTTGGGTCATATCATCGGTGGGAATAATGCAGGGCTGTTCGGCGGTAATCCGGTCTTGAGTTTTTTCGGCGGCGGTTTGGGAGATAATGGCCGCGACTGCACCAGAAGCGATCGCACTCGGCCAAAAGTCCCCGCCATCCACCCGGGTTCCAGGCATTCCTAGGAATAAATCCCCCGGTTGACAAGCGATGGAGTTTGTCGTTAACCCCTTAACTTCTTGTTCTAAGGCGGGGTGAGACTCGGACGCTGATATCCCAACTTTTACCAGTAACTCTTTGAGTTTCATTGGTTGCAACTCCTGACAACGGGACTGAATTTACTGCATCATAGCAACGATAGGGGCAGATATTAGAGGAAATCCGCCTTCCTAGACTCTATTGAGTTATTTTTGCTGGCTATTATTTCAATAAATCCTCAATTAAATTTACTAAATTTTCATCTATTTCTAAAGGTGAAATTAAATCAAATTTAACGGTCGGGAATTGGGCAGAAAACCGTTGAATTGATTGGGCGATCGCATCGCTGATCCCACCGGAAAACATAAAATAAGGAATAATTCCAATTCGATCAACTGCCGATGAAATTAACCCTTGAATTTGGGTTTCTAAATTAGGAGAAACCGACCAATAGGCAGGAATTGCGCCGATTTGAGTTGCTAACTGTTCAATGGGTTGATTTCCCCCTAAATGGCGACTGCCATGGGCAATTAAAATCCAATGATCAGTTTCAACCGTTGCCATTTTTGTAGTGATCCAAGGGGCTAAACGATTGATTTGAGAACCGAAATAGGGTAATAAATTGAGTTGAATGTCCGGGCCGAGTGTTCGCTGGGCGATCGCCACTTCTTCGGGCAGATCCGCCTGAACATGAACACCCGCAGATAAAAATAAGGGCAAAATTTGTACTTGGGAATATCCCCGAGACCGACTTAACTGGGCAAACTCTTGAATCTGTTGGTGGAGTTGAAGGGGGGCTAATTCTAAGGTGGCAGTGCCAACCAAAGAACAGCCCGAACGTTGCCCCAGGTGTTCAGCCAATTGATTTAGAGCTTCTTGGGGACGAGGATCACGGCTACCGTGAGCAACCAGCAAAGATGGAGATAACAAGGGTTAGGGTTATGCAGTTAACGATTGATATTGTATCGAAGATTGCTCAACTTCACCGAACTTGAGAATAGAAAACCTATACAAAAATTTTTTTTTTAAAGTTGGTGATAATTCTATCATTCCAAAACCATCGACTACAGATCGACTAACTTCACCCAACCTCTACGGACATTGTAAAGCAGTCGGTTAATAATTGCTTTTTCGTCTTCGGTCAGGCTATCCCCCAAAATGGCGGATCTCAGATGTTGGCGATCGGTACGAGTCACCACACTAGAAAACATAATTTGACCAAAAAGCTCCTCAAGTGGGACGGGACAGTATGCCATCATGAATTACCTCTACTTAGAATGGCTTGCTCAAAGATTAATCTTTGTGAGCTTGTATAGATCAATTATGAACTTTTTGTACAGAATGTTAAGTGATTCAAAGGGATGTAAAGTTGTGATTCATTGGCATAATTTTTGTGATTTGAGTCAATGTCCAGTGCCAGCGTCCTCGCTCCCCCACAGTCAACCGTCAACCGTTAAGCTGTTTCTGCATTTAAATGATATAGCGAGGACGCTCACACTACAGAGTTGCCGGATTTAGGAATCAGCATTTAAACAATATATTCTCAGACAGCGAGGCGGCTCGTACCCCAAGAGTTGCAGGAAAATTTAGATGGGCTGCCGATCAACACTCAACCGTCAACCTACAAACATTTTTCCAACGTAGCCACAACTGATTGAGATAAACTCGGCAAATCATAGCCACCTTCGAGTCCAAAGACAATTTTAGAAGTCAGTTGTAGACAGTATTCGGTAAAAACTCCATAATCCTCTGGTTGTAGGGCAATACTCGCTAAGGGATCATCCGCGTTGGCATCATACCCGGCACTGACGATCAGCAAATCTGGCTGAAACTGCTGTAAAAAGGGCATAATATAACCTTCAAACGCGGGTTTATATAACCCCATCGTGCTACCCGGAGACATGGGAATATTCAGAACATTATTGTGAGAGCCAAATTCATCCCCATATCCTGTCCCCGGATAACAAGGGGACTGATGTAACGAACAATAGGCAATCTGAGCATTATTTTCCACTAAATCTTGAGTTCCATTCCCATGATGGACATCCCAATCTAAAATCGCCACCTTCTTAATTCCTGGTTTTTTCAGGGCGTAATAGGCCGCGATCGCTGCATTAGAAAATAAACAAAATCCCATCCCCCGATCTCTTTCGGCATGATGTCCGGGGGGACGAGCTAAAACAAAAGCCGGACGACCCGTATCCAAAACCCGATCCACCCCATCCAACCAACCACTCACCGCCAAGAGTGCCACATCATAACTTTCCGCCGACATGGGAGTATCCCCATCCAAATAACCACCACCCCGATCTGCGATCGCTTTGACTTGCTGAATATGGGCCGCAGTATGCACCTTTTCCAATAGCTTGATTAAAGAGTCCAGGCGATCGGCCACCGGAGTCGGCTGTTCCCACCGTAACTGTTCCGTCCAAGGTACGGATTTGAGAGCGTTCACAATCGCCGTTAACCGTTCTGGCCGTTCTGGATGGAACAATCCCGTCTTATGGTTGAGGAATTCGTCAGAATAAATAACTGTTAGCATTTGTCAAGAGTTTTTTCAATTTTAAATCCCAGATTTTACCCCCAATCAGAAGGCAAATTATGGTAGAATTTTAAGCATTAGTCACTGATTTTAGAACCCCTACCGAAAGGGATTTTTTTTCTATTAATATTTTCGGTTAAATGTGACTAATTTTAAATTGTAATGGAGTTTTTGAAGGTATGAGTACCTCTGAGTCGAGAATTGTCCCGACGGATCTGAGAAATGAAATGCAGCAGTCCTACCTAGAATACGCCATGAGCGTGATTGTAGGGCGGGCACTGCCAGATGCACGGGATGGTTTGAAACCCGTTCACCGTCGGATCTTGTACGCGATGAACGAACTGGGCTTAACACCCGATCGGCCCTTCCGTAAATGCGCCCGTGTGGTGGGGGAGGTACTCGGTAAATATCACCCCCATGGGGATGTAGCCGTTTATGATGCCTTGGTGCGGATGGCACAGGACTTTTCCATGCGCTCGCCCTTAATCAACGGCCATGGTAACTTTGGCTCAGTCGATAACGATCCTCCCGCGGCCATGCGGTATACGGAATGCCGTCTACAAGCTCTAACCAGTGATTCCCTCCTGCGAGATATCGATTCAGAAACCGTTGCCTTTGGCGATAACTTCGATGGCTCTCAACAGGAACCCTTAGTTTTACCCGCACGAATTCCCCAATTACTATTAAATGGATCTTCGGGAATTGCTGTGGGGATGGCGACTAATATTCCCCCTCACAATTTAGGAGAATTAATCGATGGTTTACTGGCATTAATTCATAATCCTGAGATTACTATTGCCGAATTAATGCGCCATATTCCGGGCCCAGATTTTCCCACCGGAGCGCAAATTTTAGGCACATCGGGCATTAAAGAAGCCTATAACGATGGTCGGGGTTCGATTACGATGCGCGGGGTTGCTACCATTGAAACCATCGAACATAAAGGTAGACCCGATCGAGAAGCAATTATTGTCACCCAATTGCCTTATCAAACCAATAAAGCGGCGATGATTGAACGCATTGCTGAAATGGTGAATGATAAGAAATTAGAGGGAATTTCCGATATTCGGGATGAAAGCGATCGCGATGGAATGCGGATCGTAATTGAACTCAAACGGGATGCTTACCCCCGAGTTATTCTTAATAACCTCTACAAACAAACGCCCCTACAAACCAATTTTGGGGCGAATATGTTAGCCCTAGTTAATGGTCGTCCTGAAATTCTCACCCTCAAACGCTTCTTAGAAGTATTCCTGCATTTCCGAGAACAAACTATCCGCAAACGCACGGAATATGAACTTAGAAAAGCCCAAGAACGGGATCATCTTTTACTGGGTTTATTAATTGCCTTAGACAATTTAGATGCAATTATTGCCTTAATTCGTCATGCGGCAGATATTCCCATCGCTAAACAAGAATTAATGACGAACTATGGGTTATCTGAACAACAAGCCGATGCAATTCTACAAATGCAATTGCGACGGTTGACCGCTTTAGAAGCCCAAAAAATTGACCAAGAACACCAAGAATTACAAATAAAAATCGCTGATTTAGAGGATATTTTAGCCCGACGAGAAAGAATTTTGGTAATCGTTGAAGATGAAGCCCTAGAAATCAAACAAAAATTTAATACCCCCCGACGTACTATTATTGAACACACAGAAGGGGAGTTAGATGATACGGATTTAATTGCCAATGAAAAAGCCTTAATTCTGTTAACAGAACAGGGCTATATGAAACGAATGCCTGTTAATACCTTTGCTGCCCAAAGTCGAGCCACCAAAGGCAAACAAGGCACAAAAATGAAAGAGGATGATGGGGTTGAACACTTTATCACCTGTTGTGACCATGACACGATTTTATTCTTTAGTAATCGTGGTGTAGTTTACAGTATTAGAGCCTATCAAATCCCGGCTTCATCCCGGACAGCGCGGGGGGTTCCGATTATTCAAATGTTACCCATTCCCAAGGAAGAACGGATCACATCTATTGTTCACGTTAGCGAATTTAGCGATGATGAATATTTAGTGATGTTAACTAAAGGTGGATTTATTAAGAAAACTCAACTCTCCGCCTTTAGTAATATTAGAACTAATGGTTTAATTGCTATTTCCTTAGAAGAAGGAGACGAATTGCGCTGGGTCAGACGGGCAAAAGTTGACGATGGTATTATCATTGGTTCCCGTCATGGCATGGCTATTCATTTTAAAGCCAATAATAAACAATTGCGACCATTAGGACGGGCAACCCGGGGCGTTAAATCCATGAAATTGAAAGGGGATGATACCTTAATCAGTATGGATATTTTGCCCAGTGCAATTATTTCTAATTTTGTGGAAGCGGAGGGAGAAGAACCTGAAACCGATGATGAATTGATGCTCACAACGGTAGAAAGTACCGAGGAAGAAAACGAACTAACCACAGCAGAAACCACTGAAGAAAACGAAACAGAAACCGAAGTAATAGCCGAGGTAAATTCTCTAGGACTATCGGTTTTAGTCATCACCGCCAGTGGTTATGGAAAAAGGGTTCCAGTGTCTCAATTCCGTCTACAAAATCGCGCTGGAAAAGGGATTATTGCTACCAAGTTTAAACCCCATGCGAAGAAAGACGAAGTTGTGGCTTTAAAAGTTGTTGATGAAACTCAGGAATTAATGTTAATTAGCAGTCGAGGCATTATTATTCGTCAAGTCGTGAATGCCATTCCCCTTCAGTCTCGTAGTGCTACAGGGGTTCGGGTTCAGCGTCTATACGAGGAAGATTCCATTGCTGCGGTCGCCATTGTTCCCGCTTCCGGGGAAGAAGATGCGGAAAGTCTATCCAATTCTGAAGAATCTGGAGAATCTGGGGAGCCTGGGGAGTCTGGAGAAGAAGAATAAAAAATAACCCCCTAACATCAGAAGTAGGGGCGAATGGCCGTTCGCCCCTACTTGATTTAAGCAGACATGACAAGTTTTTGAAAAAGGGAAAAATCTATCAACCGTTCGACAAGCTCACGACGCGGCTTCTTGATAAATTTTCCCCCAAACCATATATTAAGTTATCTAACGGGCTAGGAGGGATTCGAACCCCCGACACCGTGGTCCGTAGCCACGTGCTCTAGTCCACTGAGCTACAAGCCCCCGTCAGTTCAGCACAACAATCTCAAAAATTAGCTTTTTTTGACTGCTTTATTAGCATAACACATTTTTCCCAAATGGCAAACATTTTTTTTTCAGAATCCGCCGATTGCCTTTCCCACCTGGATGAAACCGGGGAAGCAAGGATGGTGGATGTGTCGGGGAAGGTGGCAACCCGTCGCCAGGCGATCGCCGGGGGACAAGTCAGGATGTTAAGCACGACCTTTGACGCCATTGAAGCCGGAAACGCACCGAAAGGGGATGTTTTAAGCACAGCAAAACTGGCGGGAATCATGGCGGCCAAACAAACGGCCCAATTAATTCCCCTGTGTCATCCCTTGCCCTTAAGCAAAATTGATGTCCAAATTATTCCCGATCCCGAATTACCCGGGTATCAAATTCGATCCCAAGTGATTACCAAAGCGGAAACCGGGGTAGAAATGGAAGCCTTAACCGCCGTTTCCGTGGCGGCTTTGACTCTCTATGACATGGCTAAAGCCTTGGAAAAATCCATTGTGATTGAGTCAATTCGCCTGTTGAGTAAAACCGGGGGAAAATCCGGGGACTACCAACAACAGATAGAAGTCAATCCCAGTTAGGCCTAAAATGGAATAGAAAATCTTGGGAACTTATTGTCTATGCCTCCTCGTTGGCCCCGTCAACCTGACCGGAAAGATCCAGACTATCGCCGTTTGGATGATCGGATGAATTTTGCCACCCATGTTGCTATTTTTGCCACGATTAATTCGGGTTTATGGTTTTTCCATAATCTGCAATCCACGGACTGGTCTTGGTTAACCCCATTTACCCTGGTTTGGTTATCTGCGATCGCCATTCATGGCCTTTATATTTTTGCGATCGCCGACTATTCTCCCGTCACGCCCAATCGATAAAATTCAGGTTAACGATGAATCGTTAACCCCCAATAATTTAGGAGTTTAATTATGTCTGTTTTAGATACAAAAACCCTGGAAAAATTAGCCGCTGAAATTGGAGAAAATATCTATATTGATATTGCTAAATGGCGTCTCTATTTAGCCGAGGCCCATTTGCATACACAATTAGCCGAACAACTTTATCCGCTTTTAGATCAGGGAGATTTTAGTGAAAGTGAAGTTCAACAGGTTTTGCAAAAAATTCATGTAAATTTAGGCGGCGGAAAACAGACAACCTCCTTGGTGAATTTAATTCCCAATGCCGGAATTCAAGACTTAGTAAGAATTTTAAAAGACTTCCAAGAAGACCTATAAACTTCGTAGTGAGCCCTTCAGGGCTCACTCAAATTCTAACTATAGCAATAAGATTTCAATTAAATTTAGCTCAGGTGAGTAGGTATAGCAATCCTAAATAGGTTGTAACATTTCAATACTGGTTGATTTTCTCGCCCACTTACTTAATGTAAAGTTTTGTAATAATTTTTAAACCTTCTGAGAAAAACAGAATCGGTCAGTTATATAGCAATCCTAAATAGGTTGTGGTAGGGGCAATTCATGAATTGCCCCTACCACAAGGATTAAATTTCAAAAAATATTACAACTTAAATAGGATTGCTATACTAAATTTAGTAATGTTAAATCAGGGTATTCTCTAACAGAAGCCAAAAGCAACTTAAAAATTCTGTATAAAATCCTTAAAAATTGTCCTTTCCTAGTATCACATTAACTATAGCAATCCCAAATAAGGTTGTAATATTTTATCGTAGGGGTTTGGAAACCAAACCCAGGCGCAAAGAGAGTTTAGAAGGACATTACCCCTACAGAACTTTTTCATAAATCCTACACGATTGCTATAAGTGCAGTCTCCTATCGTCTTTTGACTTCTTCAGCCGAGGGGTCGGTTTTGCACTCAACAAACCACCCTAACTTTCCAACTCATTCAGACTAAACCCAAACCATTCCAGGTAATAGAAAATAAAGGATTGATCATGAGTACCATTAATTTTGACCTAAGTTCAGCCGTCACGGATAATATATTACTGATCATTGATTCATCCGTTACTAATATCCCCCAATTATTAGATGCAATGGGTGAAGATGTTGATTTTCTTATCCTCTCAAAAAATGAAGATGGAATTCAACAAATTACCAATATTTTATCAGGCTACAAAAATTTAAAAGCTGTTCATCTGCTCACCCATGGAAGTTCAGGAACACTGCATCTAGGTAATACGACCCTAAACGCCAATAATATTGAAAAATATGCACCCCAACTGAAAACTTGGCGACAAACTTTTACAGAAAATACCGATTTTTTAATCTATAGTTGTGAACTCGCATCGGATAACGGTAGGTTTTTGTCTCGTCTTCATAACTATCTAGGAGTTAACCTAGCGGCTTCGCGTCAAAAAGTTGGTTATACTTCCTTGGGGGGAAGTTGGAACCTAGATTTCATCTTAGGAAAAATTACCACGCCATTTCCGTTTGATCAAGAAAAAATTACTGCTTATCCAGCAATATTAGGGACTTATAACGTCAGTACCGTTGATGAATTAAAAACAGCCATTAACACGGCTAACACCACAACAGAAGACGATGTTATTAATTTAACAAAAGGAGTCTACAGCTTAACAACGGTTGATAACAACACCTCCGATGGTTTTGCTAGTGATGCTAACGGTTTACCCACTCCTACGGATATAACCGTTGGTGGAAAACTGACCCTGAACGGGAATGGGGCTATTATTGAACGAAGCACCACAGCACCTGCTTTCCGTTTCTTTTATGTTCCCTCTAATAGTGACCTTACCCTAAATAACCTCAGCTTCAGTAATGGGGAAGCAGACAAACGGGGAGGAGCAATTTATGTTAGTAGCAGTCTAGGCAACCTTACGGTTAATAATAGTACCTTTACCAATAACAAAGTCACAGGCGAGGGAGGATATGGCGGTGGGGCAATTTTTATTTACTACAGCAGTACCGCTACGATTAATAATAGTACCTTTTCGGGTAACAGCGTAGAAGATAGTGGCGGTGCTATTCATAATATTGGCAACTTATCCATTACTAATAGTACCTTTACGAACAACAAAGCCGATACTAATACCAGTAATAATACCTCTTATGATAGTGGTGGAGCCATTTTTCAAAATAGTGGAACAGCTACCCTTAAAAACACATTAATTGCCGGAAATCAAGACTTATCAACAGATATTAAAACTCCCGATATAGCCGGAGGAACTTGGACAGATGGAGGTGGAAATTTAATCGGAGATAATAGCAGTGTTGAAACGACATTTCCAACCAGTAGCTTAGTGGGAACAGCCACCAATCCTTTAGATGCTAAATTAGGCCCTTTACAAGATAATGGCGGATTAAGTTTTACCCATGCTTTGTTAGCAGGAAGCCCAGGGATTGATACAGGAAATAATACCAATGCGACCGGATTAACAACCGACCAACGAGGCAGTGGATTTGACCGAATTATTAATAATACTGTTGATATTGGTGCGTTTGAATATGTCGCCCCCGAAATAGAAGTCTTAGACGGAACTAGCAATATTATTGATGGAACCTCAACAGCTATTAATTTTGGTCAGATATCCCTAGGAGGAAGTCTTACTAAAACCTTCACGATTAAAAATACCGGATTAGGGGATTTACTATTAACTAATCCGATAACTTTTACCGGAACAGGTGTTACCGGATTAGGGACTTTTACCACCACTACACTTGCTCCTAATGGGAGTACAACTGTTGATATTACCCTCACACCCAATCAAATCGGAACACTACAAGGAGAATTATCTTTTAGTAATAATGATGGAGACGAAAACCCGTTTAACTTTCCTTTTTCATTGATTGCTTCTGCGGTAGAAATTAGTAAAGTTCAAGCTCCTCCTGCGATTACCTTAAAAGCGGGAGATAACCTCGATTTTGTAGTGACATTTACTCAACCTGTCACGATTAATAAAGGTACAGGAAATGTTAATATTCCCGTTACCTTAGATACAGGCGGAATTGTTAATGCGACTTTATTAGGGACAGGAGCAGCGAATACTCAGCATATTTTCCGTTACAATATTGGTTTAGGAGAAGAGGATAATAATGGCCCCGTTACAGGAACAGCGTTAACCTTAACGGGGGATGCAACTGTTAAAGATAGTGGGGGAAATGACGTTAATTTAACCCTCAATAATGTGACGGATACCACAGCCATTAAGGTAGATGCAGTCACACCAACAGTTAGTAGCATTATTCGTCAAACTCCGACAACAGAAATCACCAATGAGAATACGGTTGTTTATCAAGTTAATTTTAGTGAAGGGGTGAAAGATTTAGACATTAGTGATTTTATTATCACCCCAACAGGAACAGTAAACGGTACAATTGCCAGTGTTTCTGCGGTAACGGGAAATAGTGTTAATGTCACCGTCAATAATATTAGTGGAAACGGAACATTACGACTGGATACCTCAGCAACTCCGACAATTAAAGATATTGCTGGAAACTCGTTAACAACAGCCTTTAATACGGGTGAAACTTATACAGTTGACGGAATTCAACCAACAGTTAGTAGTATTATTCGTCAAACCCCGACAACAGAAATCACCAATGGGAATACGGTTGTTTATCAAGTTAATTTTAGTGAAGGGGTGAAAGATTTAGACATTAGTGATTTTCTCATCACCCCAACAGGAACAGTAAACGGTACAATTGCCAGTGTTTCTGCGGTAACGGGAAATAGTGTTAATGTCACCGTCAATAATATTAGTGGAAACGGAACATTACGACTGGATACCTCAGCAACTCCGACAATTAAAGATATTGCTGGAAACGCTTTAACAACAGCCTTTAATACGGGTGAAATTTATACAGTTGAGGTTATAACGCCAGCGCCCACGCCTACGCCCACACCAACACCGACAATATCACCCACACCAACACCAACACCTACAATAGCTCCTACGCCCACACCAACACCGACAATAGCACCCACACCAACACCGACAATAGCACCCACACCAACGCCAACCCCAACGTTAGAACCTAGTCCAACGCCAACGCCAACGTTAGAACCTACACCTGCGCCAACACCAACGTTAGAACCTACCCCAACACCAACACCAACGTTAGAACCTACCCCAACACCAACACCATCACCATCACCCACGCCAACGTTAGAACCTACCCCAGCACCAACGCCGATTCCCCAAACTGGAGAAGAAATTATAAACTTTATTAAAGGGTTAACTCCTGAACAGTTTGCGGCGGTGACTCCCACGCAGTGGACAAGCTTCCTGCAAATTTTAAGTCCTGAACAGTTAAAAACTTTAACCCAAGGTTTAACATCAGAACAAACCCAAAGCTTGGTCTCAAGTCTAAGCGTCCAACAATGGCAAGCGCTGACAGTAGAACAAACCCAAGCCTTTTTTCAAGGGTTAACAAGTCAACAACTTCAGGCATTTACACCCGAACAAATTCAAAACTTAATCCAAAAACTCAAACCGGAACAAATTTCAGTTGTCTACGGTAGTTTAACTGAGTCTCAAGTCCAAGGATTAAGTTCACAACAAATTTTAGCTTTTACGAATGGGTTAAGCTTACAACAGTGGCAAGCCGTGACGCCTGAACTGTTAAAAGGTTTGCTACAAAAATTAACCCCTCAACAGTTGCAAGAGTTTAGCCAAGGGTTAAATCCCCAATTATTGCAAGTTGTGTCTGCTGAACAGTTGCAAGCTGTGACTCAAGGGTTAAACCCAGAACAATTGCAAGCCTATTTGCAAGGTTTTAGCGCCCAACAGTTACAAAGCTTAAGTCCCCAACAGTTGCAAGGGATGACCCAAGGTTTAACTCAAGAACAACTACAAACCTTTTTCCCTTGGCTAGTGGCAGTTCCTCCTTCAACACCGATTCCAACACCCTCACCGACTTTAGCCCCGACCCCAACGCCAACACCGACGTTAGAACCGAGTCCAACACCATTACCTCCTGGTGATACCACTCCTCCGACAGTTACCCTTGAGCAAAATCGTCCCCCTTCTGACAATGCTGTTTACTTGAAGGTTGAATTTAGTGAACCGGTTAAGGGGTTTGAAGCGAATGATCTCCTGTTAGGGGGAACTGCGAACCCCGAAACTGCAACCATTACAGGTAGTGGCAGCATCTATGAGGTAGCGGTTGAGGGAATGACAGCATTTGGGACTGTTTCGGTTACACTTCCAGCCAATACTGTTACCGATGAAGCAGGCAATTTTAACCAACAGAATACCGTCATTGATCAACTGACTAACTTTAGTCCACCAGACAAGCCAGAAACTCTAAATTTCCTTCAAGGTCTTGCTACATCTCAGGGGGTTACTCTAAAACAACTAACCCAAACACCACTGGTTTTAGCAGCAAATAATACTGACGATCCCCTCAAGACACTTGAAGCATTTGCATCTAAACTTCAGGGTGCTGGTCTACCTCTTCTTGCGGTATTTAATAATAATAGCTTTGTAAACCTAATAAAAACAGCAGGAAGTTCATCTGAGATTGCAAAAATGTTGAGCACACTAAGTGCTGAAAAATTTGCTTTGCTAAATCGATTAGGTCTTGCACAGTTTGGCGGTGTACCTATACGTCGAGCTACACAATTTAGCAGAATCCAATACTATCAGATCTCGTTAACTCAGATACTGGCTTATAGGTTTACGAGTGTCAGGTTTACGGGGCCTGGTGGCACAATTGCCCCCGGTCTTTTCGGTGCACCGCGTAGCAATAATGACGAGCGTAGCGGCATGGAATCTCACGAAAACTTAATTGCACCTCAATATGATGTGATATCTTTTGTTGATGACCTTGCATCTGAGAATCTTAATTCTATCCCCCTGTTAGATCCAGGAGACGATACATTTTCTCAGCATTATTATGTATTGAATTCCAATGGGGGTATGGTATTCCCTCTGGAAGTTGCCCAGAAATTGAGTATTTCTGAACAACCGATTAACGTTAATGCGACGAATCAGGAAATATTTGAACATTTCAATCGAGAAAGCTTTGAAGTTTCTGTCCCTGAAAAGATTGGTGGTGCAATGTTGACGGAAAATAATCGCACCTTGCAAAATTTACAAACAGATCTTCAAGAAACGCTAGGAACTGAATCTCCTGAACTCAATCAATTGGCTCAACAAATTTCAACTCGGTTTGATGCCAATACCCCATGGGATTTCTCTATGGTTGCTCCTTTCTCCCAATTGCCAGAGGATTTGCCGAGTAGTCAGCCAATTCTGATGCAAGCAAATGTGGCTTTATCACAGCAAACAGGAGTCGGAAATCAACAAATTAGCTTGATTGATAGTACGGATTTGCCTAATTCTATTATTCAACTCCAAAATATTAATGTTGCTTTATTAAGGGGGCAAATGCAACTCTTGGGCGATGCCGGAAAAAATATTGTTGTTGGAGATAAACTAGCCCAAACTATTGCATTAGGTCAAGGGGATGATGAAGGTCATGGCGGTGCTGCTGGAGATATTCTATATGGCGGAAAAGATGATGATTTGCTATGGGGAAATCAAGAAAATGATAACTTGTTTGGAGATTTAGGAAATGATAATCTTTATGGTGGACAAGGGGATGATTTCTTAGATGGAGGAGAAGGGGATGATCACCTATTTGGAGATGTAGGAAATGATATTTTAATCGGCGGTAAAGGACGCGATCGCTTTTATATTGGAGCGAATCAAGGAGTAGATATCATTAATGATTTTACTCTGGGTGAAGATCAGATTCAGTTAATAGGCGGATTAATCTTTGAAGAGTTGCAAATCACAACAGTTAGTGGCAATACAATCATTAAACTTGCCAATACGGGAGAGGAACTCGTTAAACTGTTAGGTTTTGATAGTACCGTGAATTACTCTGACCTGCTACGCTGAGGTCGGAGTTTCCTGCCCAACAGAAAGCACAACAGTGGATTTCTTGCGTCCTCCACTGTTGTATCTGACATCTGGACAACAGGCTGACTCGCGCTTTTCCTAACGACAAAACTCACAGTTCTTTAATCGACTAACCTAATAGGGTTTTAAACAGTTTAATTCCATCGGTATTTCCTAACATGGGATCGGAGGCTCTTTCGGGATGCGGCATCATACCTAAAACGTTGCCTTGACGGTTACAAATTCCCGCAATATTATTCAAAGATCCGTTAGGATTTTCTTCGGGTTTCGGGGTTTTATCAGTTCCATAACGGAATAAAACTTGATGATTTGTTTCTAATTCTTCTAGGGTTTTTTCATCGGCATAATAACAGCCTTCCCCGTGGGCAATGGGTAAATTAATTACTTCCCCAACTTGATATTCAGAAGTCCAGGGAATATTACTATTAATTACCGTTAAAGGAGCAGACTCACAAATAAAGTGTAAATCCCGATTTCTAACTAATGCTCCGGGTAATAATCCCGCTTCGGTTAATACCTGAAATCCGTTACAAATTCCTAGAACAAATTTCCCTTGGTTAGCGTGTTCAATAGTTGAACGCATGATCGGAGAAAAACGCGCGATCGCCCCACAACGCAAGTAATCCCCGTAACTAAACCCCCCCGGAATTACCACCACATCAATATCAGATAAATCCGTATCTTCATGCCAAATCATCCGGGTTGGTTGTCCCAATAATCCTTGAGTGACCCAAGCCACATCTCGATCGCAATTAGAACCCGGAAACACAATAACCCCAAATTTCATAATGTATTAATCTAGTAAATTATCAATAGAAACAAGTTGATCAAAAAAGATTTTTAGTTCATTTTTGATCAACCAAAATGTTCATCAAATTAATGAGTAACTGCCGCAACTTCCGTTAGATCAAATCGATAAATTTCAATCACCGGATTAGCTAACAACTGATCACAAATCTGGTCAAGTTGACTTTTTGCTTCGGTTTCATCCGTTGCCGAAAGGGTCATTTCAATATATTTACCAATCCGCACCTGTTCAACATTGTCATATCCCAGATGTTGAATACCAGATTTCACCGCCACGCCTTGAGGATCAAGAACAGAAGGACGGAGGGTAATATAAATTCTAGCTTGGTAGTGATGGGTCACAACAATCCCTGCTTTAATGGCACAGTCTTGATTATCCCTCAAAGATTCAAAAAACGAACCTGTAAGTCTAATTTTTCGTCAGTATGGTTTGAATGGAGTGCATTAATTGTAGGAGAAACTTAAAATGAAATTACGCCATTTAACCCTAATGGGATGGGTTTTTAGCCTGGTTTTAGCCCTTGCGCCCAGTGCTGGAGCAAATCTACAGCAAATCAGCCCCGGAGCTCCCGTCTCCCTCTCAGGAACCTCTGGGGGGCCTGTGAATAGTCAGGACTGTGGGTTTATTGCCCAAACCCCAAACCACGTTATTCAGGTTACTGATGATTTACCCTATTGGCGAATTATGGTGACCACATCGGGTTCACCGACCCTATTAATTGATGGCCCCACCGGACGTTATTGTATGTTACCTGAAGGTTCTGCTAATAGCGGTGTTCTACAATATTCGGGTTACGGAGTTAAGGGGGATTATAACATTTATATTGGCGATCGTCAACAGGGTCAAAATCCCTATCGACTCTCTATTACTGATCAAAAATAATAGTTGAGATTGGGATAAATTAATCGAATTTTGATTAATTTATCGGAATTTGCACCTCACTATATTTGAGGTTCTCAGGTGTCATGGGAGAATTATAAAACAACCGTCGGGGGGAACCCGCAATTTCATATTCAGGGTGTTGTTTTAACCAATTTTTTAATCGTTGTAAATGAACTTGATAGCTCTCCCAACTATAAGCTCCTTGAATTCCAATACTGAGGACTTTCATGGTAGGAGTATCCGTTACATTAACATCTGATTTGATCTGTTCAGGAGTAATTTCAGGATGGGAATAGAGGAAAGAAACCTCAGCTTGATTCTGACAATCAGATTCTTGTAAATACCGAGCTTCCACCGGAGTTGTCATGGCAATGTTATTACTACTAATGTGTTGAAATAGGGGATTAAATGCCTGGCGAGTGGCTTGAGTTAAATCCCCTTGATGTAAATAAGTTATCCCTCGATAGGCTGGATATTGTTTAACTTCAATTACTCCAACGGGAGTCGGTGGTGGAAATCCTTCTGGAAAAGTAGCCATAGATTAGGGAAGGGGTAGTGGGCAATTACGAATTACGAATTACGAATTACGAATGGGTAATACTTCGACTTCGCTCAGTAACAGGGTAATGGGTACGGGGTAATATTTAAGAGGAAAGTTTGATTAATAAACTGGCAACTTTTGCTCCTAAACTTTCTACATCCTGCTGTTGTTTGGGATCTTTTAAACTGCCATCTGAATTAAAGGCTTCAAACGCTTGAGAAATAGATCGTTGTTGAGGAATAACTAATACCCCAATACTTTCTAAAATAGCCCGAACATGAACTAACCCGCGCATTCCTCCAAATCCTCCCGGGGAGGCGCTCATAATCGCTGCAACTTTATTGTTAAAACAGGCTAATCCTGGTAAATTTGGTTCGGGACGGGATGCCCAATCAATGGCATTTTTTAATAGCGGTGTAATCGAACTATTATACTCAGGACAGGCAATTAATAAGCCTTGATGGGCTACCATTAAATCTTTGAATTCGCGAACAGCGACCGGAATTCCCTGTTGGGCTTCTAAATCTTCATCAAATAAGGGCATTGGGAAATCCCGTAAATCAATATAGGTGACCTCCGCCCCGGCTGTTTTGGCTCCGGCGGCGGCGATTTGGACTAACTTTTTATTAAAGGAGGTTTCCTTAGCACTGCCAGCAAAGGCGAGAATTTTGGGAGAATTTGCCATGATCGTATCGGTGATTATTTCTGAGTATTATTATAGGTTAAACTGGGGGAATTTACCAAGGTTTTAGTTTGAAAAATTGGGTAAAAATCCGATAATTGTTGCAGATGGGTAAGAGTAATTTCGGGTTTATCTCGATACATGGTCACCTGTCCACTAATATAAACATAGCCCCGTCCTAACCCCGTATATCGTTTATTAATTAAATCAACCAGGGGAGCATATTTATTATCACTGGCTTCGGGAATCCATAGCTTTAAACTTCGGTCTTTTGTTCCGGTGTGAATAATCGCACTATTCCCAATCCATTTAGTAATTCCCTCCTGTAAATCACAGAAAATAGTAATGGATTGTTGCTTCATTGCCGCGCCTAAAATTTTAGGATAATCTAAACGCACGGATAACACCCCATTCGGTTGTCCATAGCGACGAAAATCATCCACAATCGCAGCGCGTAACGACCACCAAGGCATTAAAATTCGATAGTTTCTAAAGGCACTACTTTCATTGGTTTGGCGATTCCAAATTATGCGGTTATGGGCTTGGGCATCGGCTTCAGCCTCCATCATTTCTTGATGATATAATCGAGATAATCCATATTTAATAAAATAGGGACTCCAACCTTCCTTAATTAATTTTAAATTATAATTTTCTCCCTGTTTATGTACATAACAAATCAATCGCCCGTGATGATCTCGATATTTTTCTAAACACACTTCTAATGGTTCATTTCCATCAAATTCAACATCAATTTTTGTTAAAAAAACATGTTCATTCGTAAAGTATTCTTGCGCCATTTCTGCGGCGGCAATTCCGGCATTAGTTCGGGGTTTAGAATCATGGTTGAGTATTTCTTCGGTATCTACACAATCGAGTCTTAAAAATTCCCGTTTATCATTGAGTAAGACTTTAATTGTGTCCCCATCGACAACCCTTGTGACTTGTAAGTTCTTAATCCGAGTTCCCACAATATCTGACCTTTTCGTTATAAGTGATACCGTTGATCTTGATCCTTGCATTAATCATGGTCGTCATAATACCATATAGCAATCTGAATCCCATTGAACATTGGGGATCAGAACCCACGACAATCCCAACAAACAACTCTATTGACGGGGGATGATGAAGCGTAAACAATCTATCCTCAAAATCAAGGGTCTTGGATTCTGTCCAATTTCGAGGATGAATCCCCAGGAAAGAATGCCTGAAAACCTTATATATTAAGGGTTTTAGAGAATTGGGCAAAAAGAATAAAAAAAATTTTGGAAAAACTCTTGACAAATCCCGGGTAGGTAATGCTAATATTAATAACTGTGAAGCAATGGGGCGTCGCCAAGTGGTAAGGCATCGGGTTTTGGTCCCGACATCCAGAGGTTCGAATCCTTTCGCCCCAGTTAAAAACATCATATCTGCAAAAAAGCCTTCGACAATATCTGTCCAAGGTTTTTTTGTATCAGTTTATCCCCTGAATCAGTCATCAGTCATCAGTCATCAGTCATCAGTCATCAGTTATCAGTTGTTAGTTAGCAGTTTATTACCCAAAACCCAAAACCCAAAACCCAAAACCCATTACCCATTACCCATTACCTATTCCCTATTCCCTATTATCTCCTTGATTTTTCAACAGATTTTGAGTCATAGTGGCTAATTTTTCCAAACTTTCTTCTAATTCGGTTGCTCGTTTTTTAGCATTAAGTTTTCGTTTTAGGGCTGCTCGGGCTAAATCTTCTCGATTTCGTTTTAAGGCTTCCATTGCTACTTGATGCCAAGAATTCATTTCATTCAGGGCTTGTTTATACTGAGGATGAATGTCATCCCAAGCGACCCGAATTTCCCCTAATGCTTGATTTAAAAGTCGGTTAGCATCTTGGGGTTGACTGCCCATAAACGCTTGTTTTAGAGGCTCAGATAAGGTATCAATATTAATATAACGAAGCAGGGGAATAAAATTCTCAATCTGTTGACTTTTACTCTCCCCAGTCATGCACCAAGTCGCAAAATGTTCACAATTATTAAACAATAGATTATATTGATTTTCTCCTAAACGACTTTGGGCGCGGTTAATCACCGTATCCGCAATATAACGAATGGGATACTGTCGAACATAAATCTTTTGACCCCTGGAAAAAATATCCATGGAAGTCCGTTCAATAATTTCGCTGGGTTTGCGATAATGAATGGCTGTACCATCACCACAATCAATACCATGGTGTTCATATAAACCCTCTAGGTTCCAAAATTCTCGAAAAATATAGATTTGGTCGCCTCTTGCCATAGGATGTTTAATGATTACTCCAATTTCTCTTTTATCTTAACTGTTTTGCCGGGAACATTTAGGGCTGTTATTTCAACGCTTTTGGTTGATAAAATTCATCACATCTGGGGGGTTTAGGGGAGGAGAAAATAAATATCCCTGTCCAAAGTCACAGCCCAGTTGCTGAAAAATTTCAACTTGTTGGGAGGTTTCAATGCCTTCAGCCACGACTGCTAAACCCAAACTATGAGCTAAATTAATAATGGTTTTAGCAATCTCAAAATCCTTATTTTCAACTTCGATATGCTGGACAAAAGAGCGATCTATTTTCAAGGTATCAACGGGCAGTTTTTGTAAATAACTTAAAGAAGAATATCCCGTACCAAAATCATCAATTAACAACCGAATTTTTAGAGCTTTTAACTGTTCTAATAATCCGGTTGCATGGTTTATATTCTCCATTAAACTACTTTCTGTAATTTCTAATTTTAGACTAAAAGGAGGAAGTTCTAAAGAATCTAAAACCCGTTTCACTTCTTGAATTAAATTCGGATGTCGTAATTGAATTTCTGAAAGATTAACACTCACATAGATCTCAGGAAATTCGGTTTGCCATTCTAATAAATGTTGACAGGCTTGGGATAAAACCCATTGTCCCATGGAGACAATTAAGCCGGCTTTTTCGGCTAAATTAATTAACTGAACTGGAGACACAAAACCCCGGTCAGGATGATACCAACGCACTAAAGCTTCAAAACCCACCACTTTTTGAGTTTCTAAGGAAACAATGGGTTGATAATTTAAACTGAGTTGTTGACGTTCAATTGCCCGTTGTAAATCCGCTTCTAATTGCAGATGTTCAGCCACAATTTTTGCCATACTGGGTTCATAAAATACCGTTGTTCCCCGTCCTTTTTGTTTGGCATAATACATGGCGGTATCAGCGGCTTGGAGATAATCTTCTGGACGTTGACTCTGGAATTGATTTAAAACCACACCAATACTGGTCGCGGATGAAATAGTCACCGTATCTAAACGAAAGGGAAAATCTAAAGCCGCATGAATACGTTCAATTTTTTCGGTTAAAATATTATAATTGCCAATATCACTAAATAAAATTGCAAATTCATTGGTTCCCACTCGAGCCACAATATCTTTGGGATTTACAAAGGTTTTAAGGCGCTGGGCAATGGCAATTAATAGTTGTTCGGCTAAATCATGACCAAAGGCATATTTAAGGGGCTTAAATCGATCAATATCTAAGGATAAAACCGCAAATTTTTTGGAGGAGTAATTAATCGCAATTTGTAAGCGTTCTAATAATAAACTCCGATTGGCTAATCCGGTGAGTAAATCACTAAAGGCATAGTGTTCTAATTCGGCCTTAGTTTTGAGCCGTTCTGTAACATCTTGAGCGAGAATGACTTCAGCAAATTTACCTTTCCATTCTAAAGTATGACCGGTTATTTCTACGGCGATTAATGTACCATCTTTCTTATAATGTCGCCATAGCCCAACTCGGTTAAATCCCATCTCAATTTTAGATAGACTTTCCATAAGTCGTGGAATTTCTTCAGGAGGTCGAATTTCTGTAATTTTCATCGATAGAAATTCGGCTTCTGAATAGCCATAATGTTGAATTGCGGCTTGATTAACCGCTAGAAAGTTAAGGGTTTTGACATCATAAATCCACATCGGTTGAGGATGGGCACAAAACAAACTTCGATATCTCTGTTCGGACTTTTCTAAATGACGAGTTCCTAACCGGATGAGAAAGTAGAGCAGGGTGCTTGTGATTGCAACAAAAAGTCCTCCTTTTATACTATGAATCAGATTTAAAAATTGGGAATTAGGCACGAGGAAATACAACAGTTGATCGGATGAAAACACCCAAATAATACTGAGAAAGGCGTAAATAGTAGCCAATTGCAGAGCTAGATTTTTGGATAAAATGCGATCGCGTGTCACTTTAAAAATACAGTCTGACGACTGTTGTGGACTAAGATTTGCATGAATTAAAGTTTAAACTAAAGTGCTACCTATTGGCAGAAAGCCACTAAACGCGCTAAAGTCTTAAGGGTTAGTCTTGGCTTGCATCTTCAAAAAACTATGAGCGTTCCCCCCAGTGCGTCCTCTGCCCCTTCAGTTCCCGAAAATTCACTTCCGCCCAATGCAGACTATCGCCAGCTTGATCGGGAAAAGTTATCAGAAATGATGCACCGCTACATTGAAGTCAAAGAACAATATCCCCATGCCTTACTATTATTTCGGGTCGGAGATTTCTTTGAGTGTTTTTTTCAGGATGCTATTACAATAGCGCAAGAATTGGAATTAGTGCAAACGGCAAAACACGCCGGGAAAGAAATCGGGCGAGTTCCGATGACGGGTGTTCCCCATCATGCAGTAGAACGCTATGCTACCATGTTATTAGAAAAAGGCTATGCGGTGGCGATTTGTGATCAAGTTGAAGATGCGGAAATTGCGGCTAGAGAAAAACGCCAAGTTCGTCGAGAAATTACCCGAATTTTAACCCCCGGAACTCTGACGGATGACGGAATGCTTAAAGGGCGTAAAAATAATTATTTGGCGGCGGTTGTGATTGCTGGAGATCATTGGGGCTTGGCTTATTCTGATATTTCCACGGGGGAATTTTTAACCACCCAATCGCAAAATTTAGAACAACTGACCCAAGAGTTAATGCGTCTACAACCGTCGGAAGTGTTGTTTCCGATTAATGCCCCGGATTTAGGGAAAATGCTCCGTCCTGGGGAAAAATCGAGTCAGTTACCCGATTGTTTACCGAATTGTTTTTGTTATTCCTTGCGATCGCAATTTCCCTTTAGTTTAACTGAAGCCCGAAACCAAATTTTAGAACAATTTCAACTGCGTTCTTTAGAAGGTTTAGGCTGTGATCATTTACCCCTCGGAGTGCGTGCCGCCGGAGGATTATTAGATTATTTAGAAGATACTCAACGGAACAATCAAGTTCCCCTACAACGACTGCGTACCTATACAATCACCGATTATTTAATCCTAGATTATCAAAGTCGCCGCAATTTAGAAATTACCCAAACCGTTCGGGATGGAACTTTACATGGTTCTTTATTATGGGCTTTAGATAAAACTAGCACCGCCATGGGCGGTCGGGCGTTGCGTCGTTGGTTATTACAACCTTTATTAGATCTGCGAGGAATTCGGGCGCGCCATGACACGATTCAAGAGTTAGTAGAAAATCATGAATTAAGGTTTCAATTGCAACAATTACTCCGACAAATTTATGATTTAGAACGGTTAACTGGACGGGCAGGAAATGGCACCGCAAATGCTAGGGATTTAGTGGCTTTAGCCGATTCCTTAGCCAAATTACCGGAATTATCGGTTTTAGTCAGTCAAGGTCATTCTCCTTATTTAAAATCCCTACAAACCGTTCCGCCTATTTTAGAAGAATTAGCCCATAAAATTCAATCCTATTTAGTAGACTCTCCCCCCCAACACTTGAAAGAAGGAGGAATTATTCGGTCGGGAATGGATGAACAATTAGACTCGCTGCGGGTATTAGCAGAAGCCGATCAACAATGGTTGGCAAACTTAGAAGTACAAGAACGGGAACGCACCGGAATTTCTACTTTAAAAGTGGGTTTCAATAAGGCTTTTGGCTATTATATTAGTATAACACGATCTAAATTAGATCAAGCTCCAAATGATTATATTAGGAAACAAACCTTAACAAATGAAGAACGATTTATTACCCCGGAATTGAAGGAACGAGAAGCCAGAATATTAACCGCCAAAGACGATTTAAACCAATTGGAATATGAGATTTTTCTGCGATTAAGATTAGAAGTGGGAGAACACTCAGAATTAATTAGAGATGTATCGCGGGCGGTGGCTGCAATTGATGTTTTATCGGGGTTAGCAGATATAGCAGTCTATCAAGGTTATTGTCGTCCCGAAATGGTGAATAGTCGAGAAGTTAAAATTATTGAAGGTCGCCATCCCGTAGTCGAAAAATCCTTACCTCCTGGGTTTTTTGTTCCGAATACGGCTCAGTTAGGAAGTCAGGAGGAAGGGTCGGAAACCCCAGGAGTTAAACCCTATTCTCACCCAGATTTAATTATTTTAACCGGGCCAAATGCCAGTGGAAAAAGTTGTTATCTAAGACAAATTGGCTTAATTCAATTATTAGCTCAAGTGGGGAGTTTTGTTCCGGCTAAATCGGCTAAATTAGGAATTTGCGATCGCATTTTTACCCGAGTTGGGGCAGTGGATGATTTAGCTACAGGTCAATCAACGTTTATGGTAGAAATGAATGAAACCGCTAATATTTTAAATCATGCCACACCTAAATCCTTAGTATTATTAGATGAAATTGGGAGGGGTACGGCTACCTTTGACGGGTTATCAATTGCTTGGTCGGTAGCGGAATATTTAGCCACAGAAATCCGGTCTCGGACGATCTTTGCTACCCATTACCATGAATTAAATGAACTGGCTTCAATTATTCCCAATGTGGCAAACTATCAAGTTACTGTTAAAGAATTACCCGATAAAATTATATTTTTGCATCAAGTTCAACCCGGAGGAGCCGATAAATCCTATGGAATTGAAGCCGGACGGTTAGCGGGTTTACCGGATGTGGTAATTCAACGGGCTAAACAAGTAATGCGTCAAATTGAAAAGCATAGTAAAATAGCCATGGGATTGAGAAAAGGAATTAAGAAACAGGATAAAAAAGATGATTCTGTAGAACAGTTAGATATTTTTGAGGATTAATTTCAAAAATAGTTTATAATAGGGTTAGGCTGTTAGGTGTTTGAATCTTATTACCCTAACGTTCTCAAGGGTTATCAGAGAAAAAACCGCAAAGCAACAGCCTAGGGGTGCAACTTTAATCATGAATTAAATTGAGGCATAGAAACCCCATGAATACAATATCTGGAAATAGAATTTGTAAATTAGCTATTTTAGGATTAGTTCCCATCACCCTAAGTTTTACGACGCCTGCAAATACAGCAATTCAATCTTATCCTCCTCTTTCTGAAACTAATAATCAATTCCAATTAGCACAGACTCTTATTGGTTATTGTATCGTAGCTGACCCCACAAAAACCCCCCTAAATGTTCGACAAAAACCCAATGGAAAAGTGATTGGAACTCTTAAAAATGGAACCATTGTCGCATTAGGAGAAACCGATGGCAGTGAGGGAGAAAAATGGACAAAAATCATCAAACCCTTACAAGGTTATGTTTGGTCAGATTACTTAAAAGATTGTAAATCTTAGTCAGAAATATAGCCGTATATCCTAGCGAGTGAGGACACTCCCACCACAAGGGTTACAATATTTTGGAATAGGAAATTTACCCATTCGTAATTCGTAATTCGTAGTTACCCATTCTTTAAAACAATCTTAATTTAATTTCCTGACCTCTTGATGCACGCTCATCCCAATTTCTAGGGCTTCATTTAATAACCTTCCGTATTCAGTAGCTTGGTTGGTAACATCTAAAGCCATTAATGCGGAGAGGTTATTTTCTAAATTAACAAATAATTCATAACGACGACCCATAAAATCTTGATGTTCTCTTAATATTCGTTCAGTTTTTAATCCATTAATTAAACTATCATGGGTAATTTGTAAGGCTTTCATCACATCTTTTCTATTAATAATATCGGCTTGTAAGTTCCCCACCGCAACTAATTGATCTAAAATTTCAACCGCTTTCATCACATCATTATATTTATTAACTTCTTCTAGTAAACTGGCTAACCGAGTTAAGGATTTTGCTTTTTTGATCATGTATCCATTCCAACTGATTATTGATATCAAAGAAATTGTTAAAGTAATTCCTAACACTTGAATAAATAAATCAAAGTCTTGAGTAAAATAGGCGGTTTTGCGAGAAATGACTAAAGCCAAGGGCAGAGAAAAGACAAAAGTTAAACCTAAGATTAAAATTTGATTCAAAAATAGAGATAAAAATTTATTAGGATCTCGCCAATTTTTCAGCCGATATAAATTTCCGGTTAATACATCACCCGGCGAAATTCCCGATAATTCCTCTAATTCTGATTCCGTAATTTTAAAGGGTTCTAAATCCTGCTGACTCATGATTTTTGATATTATATAAAAACTTGATTTTTGATGTAGAGATATTGATGGAATATCCCTACATAATATCTTAATTGAATCCCAATAAAGAGCCAATGGAATTCAATAAACTAACATAAAAATTACTTTCGCGTTCTCTCAACAGTTGAAAGGGTATTCCAGGGGAACCAAAAAAAGGTCGTAATGTCCAACCCAGTTGAGTTCCGACAAAGGCATAGAGGGCTAACCAAAATCGTAAAATATTCAGTCTCAGTTCTTTTCCTTCCGTATCTTCCAGGGAAAAATATTGCATTCCTTCATAGAAAAATTTGACCCCCAATCCTCCAGTAATTGCCATAATGATTACATTTAATAACAGAAAAAATTCATAATCATTGGTACTCAATAGAAAAAATAAAGCCACCGGAGCAAACCCGAACATCAACACACTAATCAATGCCATTGCCGTCATTAACAGCGTTAAATATTGCTGAAATGTTCGTTTTGACCCAAACATAACATTAAAAAAGTATAGGGTTGGGAAACAAATAATTAACGTCAATAAATATAATGCAGGTAACTTCACCGCCGAGACTAACGCCTGTAAAGGACTACTTGATGAGCCAATAATTGCCCCATAAATACCAAAAAATACCGTGCTTGAAACCAATAATCCGATCAGTTTAGATTTAAGTTTGACTCCTTTTTTGATCTCTTCTAAAAATTGTTGTCTTTCTCGTAATAAATTCATGACAACATTAAAGTGATTCATTCTGTCCTCCCTATTTAGACAATTAAAACAATGCCAGTTATTGATAAACTGACTTAGAAACGTTATTGTGAGCCTATTATATTCGGTCTAAAATTAAACTGCCAAGGGGAAAAATATATTTTTATTTTCAGAAATAAACAGATGATCCTGTGTAGTTCAATTGTTAATTTCAATCTCCTTAAAAATAAATTCATAAACAGATAATTTGTAGTTAAGATGAATGCTTAATACTAACAAAACAATATCAGCTTGATATTGAGTCAATTTTTATGATAATTAGTTGACATAATTAATGAGTAAGTTTATAATGAATACATAAATGTCACAAAAAAATCAATAAAAGCAAGTGATTAATCTTACTTATCAGTTCAGGTTAGATTTAAACAGACAGCAAGAGTTAGAGATAGAGCAGATCTTAGATGTCTGTCGGTCTGTTTACAACTATGCTTTGGCTGAACGTAAGCACTGGTTACGCAGTAGAAAATCACCTGTTAACAGTTGTTCAATTGTGTCAGAATACATTGTCCCATCGGAGCAACCTTATCCCAATTATAATGTACAAGCCAAGAATTTAACTATAGCCAAACAAAAAAATCAGGATTTAAAGTCAGTTAATGCTCAAGTGTTACAACAAACGTTGAAAACATTAGACAAAGCCTTTACTGATATGAAATCTCAAGGTCGTGGTTTTCCACGATATAAAAAGAAAATGCGTAGTTTTGTTTTTCCAGCTATGTTAAAAAATTGTTTAGCAATAGGCAAGGTAAAACTACCCCAATTAGGCTGGTTAAAGATTGGAGTCGGGGGATTGTCAAGAAGCAATCTTTAGACTCAGGGATAGGTGGTTTTATGAATGAAGTATTACCTTATGTCTGCTGGAAAAGAGATAGATTTTATCTAAAAGTAGATAAAAATGGTACATCTCAAGAGTGTCCTAATTGTGGAAAACATACTGGCAAAAAGCTACTGAGTGAAAGAGTGCATAATTGTCAGTATTGTGGTCATACAGAACCAAGAGACATAGCGAGTGCCAAAGTAATTAGAAATAGAGGCTTAGTTGCGGTAGGGCATACCGTAAGGGAAAATGCTTGTGAAGTACCCTTAATCGGGTCAGACGTACTGGCGGGGTTTGAACAGTTAACACTGTTTGAGCTAGTTAAGTGTCATTAAGCAAGAATCTCCCGTTACAGCCGAAGGCTTAACGGTGAGAGTGTCAAACATCTAATACAGTTGTAGGGGTGAAGTTTTTAGGAGGTTGTGCGAGTTCGATGAATATTCAAGAGATTTTTGCCAAGGGTGGGCCAGCAATGTGGCCGCTGCTGGCCTTGTCCATTTTATCGATGAGTGTGATTTTAGAACGGATTTGGTTTTGGACGACGACCCTAACCAAAGAAAAACAAATCGTGAACCGAGTCATTGACTCAGCCCGACGGGGACAATGGGGGAAAGCCCATCAAATTGCTAAACAATCTAGTAATCTCCCCATGGGACGGTTTCTCTATGCCCCCCTGCGGCTACAGTCTCCCGACCCCGAACTGTTTCGTTTGGCCCTAGAAGCGGCGGCGGATGAAGAATTGGCCTTGATGCGTCGGGGAGATAAAATTCTCGAGGCGGTGATTGCCATGGCTCCTCTGTTGGGACTCTTGGGAACGGTGTTAGGGTTAATTAACTCCCTGGGTTCTATTCGTTTGGGTGATATTGGAACTTCATCATCTGCGGATGTGACATTGGGGATTGCAGAAGCCTTAATTACAACCGCAACAGGACTGATTGTCGCGATTATTAGTTTAGCATTTTATCGTTTTTTTCAGGGTTTAATGTTTGGGCAGGTCAAAATATTTCGGAAAGCCGGAAACGAATTAGAATTGATGTATCGTCAGAATTGGCCCTATGCAAAATCTCAGTTACAAATTCCCGAAACTGAGGAGGAAGAAACAGCAGAAGAACCCGAGGAAATCAATGAACCCCTGTTGAAATTTCCCCTAGTTGAAGAAGACAATAATCATTCCAATCCTGAACCGGAAAAAAAGCCTAAACCCATCAAAAAATCCGAGTCTTTGGAGGAGGAAACCAAAGAGGAAAAATAAAGGGTTTCAAAGACTAAGGTTACTATTTTCTTCTAAAAAACTGGCTTGACATTAATCCTCAAATTTTTATGAAAATTAGGACAGATTCGACCGAAGACGACGCAAGAATAGAATTAATTCCGTTAATTGACGTGGTGTTTTGTATTCTCACGTTCTTTATTTTGGCGTCTCTACAATTAACTCGTCAACAGGCGATTAATGTGGATTTACCCAAGGCGAGTACGGGGGAAACCCAAATGCAAAAAATGTTAATTGTGGGAATTGATACCGCCGGACAAACCTATATTGAACAACAACCTGTTAATCAAGATCAATTAGACCGATCTTTACTCCGATTTCGACGTTGGAATCCCAATGGATTAATCGTACTCTATGCCCCCAAAGAAGCCCGTTATAATGATGTGGTTCGGGTTTTAGACCGTTTGCGGGCAATCGGTGGAGAACGGGTCGCCCTGGCCACATTACCCAGTTCTCAGGAAATCAAACCCCCAACAAATCCCTTAAATCCTACGGTAACGCCCCCGGGTAATCTCACCCCACCTTTTGCTCCTACAGCACCCAACTCAGGGGGTGTACTGCCTCCGATTTCTCCCTTACCTCCGACTTTACCGAACAATCTTCCAGATCAGGATAGTCCGGTCTTAACTCCGACCGTTCCCCAGCCGAGCAATACGAATCCCTTTTCCCCTCAAATTCCTCCTTCTGGCAATAATATTCCCTCCGATGGTCAAGGACAGAGAAGCTTTTGATGGGGAAACTGGGTTTGTTTGAATCCTCCTAAGCAAACCAAATTGAGAATTAATTTTTATAGCAATCAGCAGGTTATTGTTAACAACTTCTTTGTGTCTTTGTGTCTTTGTGGTTAAATTAGACTTTACCGTTGTCAGCATACCAGAGCTAACTGCTATAATTTTAAATTCTCAATAATTTACTCTCTAATTCCTGAATTTAAAAGCCTGATTAAGTTTAGCTAAAGCCCGATTTAACTGCTGGGAAATAGCCTCTTGGTTAGGATTTAATTCCAGGGCTTTACGGTAATAACTCACCGCATCTTCGAGATCAGTATGGGCATCTCTTTCTATGGGTTGAACATGGGAACGCTGTTCCAGGGCATCCCCTAAATGTCCATATACCACATCAGATAAGCTCACCTCTAAAGCCCGACGATAGGCCAAAATCGCATCATCCCAGCGTTGGAGTTGAGCCAGGGCAAACCCTAGGTGATCTTGAGCTTCTAGGGAATGGGGTTCTAAATCTACGGATTTCCGGTAAGCCGTGGCCGCCTGTTCCCAACGCCCGAGGGTGGAGAGAGCATCCCCTAAGTGTTGATAAATAATCGCTGAAGTTGGTGCGAGATCTAAGGCTTTCTTGTAAGCTGCGATCGCATTTTCCCAGTCATGAACCAGGGATAGGGTATGTCCTAGGAAATGATAATAAATAGCGGATTTGGGGTCATATTCCGTGGCTTTGCGGTAGTAGGCGATCGCTTCTTGATATTCACCTTGATCTCGAAAAATCATCCCTAATTGATAATAACTCCAAGCGGATTTAGGGTTAATTTGAATGACATTTTGGTAAGAGGCGATCGCTTCCTGAATTTGATTATTTGCCTTTAACGCTTCGGCCAACTGTTGATGGAGTTCTCCATTATGGGGAGTTGCCGTCACCGCTTTGTGTAAATAGGCTATGCCTTCGCGTCCCTGTCCCTGTTGGGCAAAGGCATCCCACAGATATTGATAACAGGCAGTGGCATCGGGTTCGAGTTCAATTGCTTTTTCCAGGGAACTAATGGCTTCAGCAAACTGTCCCTGTTGGCAGAGCAGTTTTCCGAGACTCTGCTGAAACTCATAAAAATCAGGATTCAGTTCCACCGCCCGACGATAAGCCTCCGTTGCCTCGGGGATTCTACCCTGTTGCTCTAGGAGATCCCCCAGGTTATAGTAAGACCAAGCGGAATTGGGGTTGAGTTCGCAGGCTTTTTGATAGCTGGCGATCGCTTCCTCCACCTGACCCAGTTGAGTTAGGGTGTCCCCCAAGTTGTGGTGATACAAGGAGAAGTTAGGCTTTTCGGTTATGGCTTGGCGGTATGCAGTAACCGCTTCTTGAAGTTGGTTAAGTTGCTTTAGTTTGTTCCCTTGTTCAAAATGGTTTGTCGAGATGTGATCTTTGTTAATCAATACGCTGTTCATGGTAATCTAGTTTTACTTTAACTTTACTTCTGTATCTAAAATATACCTTGGTTTTATGAATTTCCTAACAAAAGTTAATCTTAATAAGAATATAGAAGGATCTGAACAGTTTTGTAGATTTGAATTTGATCCAGTTCCAGAAGTAATAGAAAAACATTTAAAGTTATCAGGTTGGGTGATTGGCATAGAATCACCTGTAGTTGGTATCGAGGTAGTTCAAGATAGTCAATTAGTCGGGGAAGCTCCTTTAAATATTAATCGTTCTCTTGTCGATCAAACTCATAAAACCGTTACAGGTGAACAAAAGTGTGGTTTTAGTATTGATCTTGCCTTAGAGAACATCAGTATAGAATCAGGGCAGATTTTGATTAAAGCTGTTTTTGAAGATTTTAAAAGAATTCCATTAGCTGATCTTAGTTTGTCTAAAGCCGAAGAAAGTAACCAAGATTTGGCAGAAGTTCAAGCCGAACTTCATAACACACGAGAGGAATTAGAACGGTTGCAATCTCAGTTTGATGAAGTTTTAGCTGAATTAGAACAAACCCACTGGCAACTGCATCAAATTCAAACAAAACAATCAGATTCAGATGTGATAGTTGAGAGTGACAAACAGGTCATTGAAGTCAATCCAGAGGATGTACAATCTTATTATAGATTTTTAGAGATTCAACCAGAGAACACTGATATCTGGTTACAGTTAGCTAATATTTTAGTCGAACAAAATCGTTTAGAAGATGCGATCGCTGCTTACCGCCGACTGGTAGAACTCTCTCCTTGTGCAGAATATTACCAGCAGTTAGGGCAACAGTTAGAAAAAATGAGTTGGTGGGATGAGGCAATTAGCTATTATCGTAGAGTCCTAGAAATAAACCCCAATCATTATGATACCTACTATCATTTAAGAGAATCTCTAATCCAACTGGGAAATATCAATGAAGCCACCAGTATTTCCCATCAATTAGGTCTGATTTTAGCCAAAAAAGGTCGCATTAACGAAGCCGTTGACTGTTTCCAAGAAGTACCACAGAGTCAGCCTAGTCCAGAAAAAACTTACGACAAAATCTGGAAAGGATTAAATCATCTCACCCCTTTTGATGAAAAATTTTTTAACTATCCAACGAATATTGATCCAAATTCAGTATATAACCACTTTAGCCAGACTAGCCAGTTCAATATTATTTCATTAGCAACCCTGGGTGACACAGAAAAACTCAATCTGAAAAAAGAAGGGTTATCCTTAGCAAATATTGAGTTAATTAGGCAAGATAAAATAGTTTTAGAAGAACTATATATTAATAGTTTTCAAACCGAGGAACAAAAAAGACTGACCGAAAAAGTTTCCAGAAACTTAGATCCTAATTTACTAGAATGGAAGCAAGGTATGAACTTACAGTCTAGTATCGTTGAAACCGGATATGTTTATTGTATCTGTCCTTTCAGTGGAAAAATTCTTAGATCTAATCAATCCTTTGTTGTTGAGTTTGTATGGACTTTTTATCGGTTTATCGGCACAGAAGTGTTTTACTTATTGATTGGAGATTGGTTTGGAAGTCGCTGTTGTCTCTACTTTCCTAATCGAGAGTTGATCGTACAATTATATTCTTACCCTCATTTAGATGGTTTTGGATCAAGAGTGAATTTATTGAAAACCCATTTAGTAAGTTGTTGGCAAAAAGTCAAATCCTATCTAGCAATTGACCAAAAAGAAGTCATCGCCCTTCAAGGCAGTAAAAATTTAGGTCATTATATTATGAATGACCTCGGAGGACTACATCATTTTTCGGAAAATGGGCTTTTAGAGAAAGTACATAGGTTTATTGTTGCTCCTTATGAATTTTTTGATATCTGTCATCTTTTCCCCACCATAGACCCTGATAAAATTATCAGAATCGATGATTACTGGGAGATTTTTAAATATATTTTAGATCATAATTATTTTGCTGTGCGGTTAATTGACTTCTTTGTAACCCAAAGTCTGGCTGACATAATTTATAAAGCATCTCTGGCAAAATCCTCTGTTAATTGTTTGCAAAACTTGCAGGAAGCTAAACAGCATTTGCCTTTGATTTTGATCACAATTAGATCTAAAAGAGCCTGGTTATCTCAAGTAGCAGGAATTGCAAATATTATCACAAAGTTGTCTTCCGATTATCCTAACTTAGCAGTAGTCTTTGATGGATGGTGTCGGATCGGAAGGGGAGAAGACTCCGAAGCTGAATCTATTATTGAGTCCGAGATTTCAATGATGCAACAAATCCAGAATTTGATCCCACCTAATATCAAGACTTACAGTGTTATTGGGAGTTCAACTTATGAAACTGTGGTATGGAGTCAAGCGATAGATTTGTATATTACTCCCTTGGCGACTTCCTTAACTTTTGTGGTCTGGATTGGTCACAAAATGGGAGTAACTTACGGAAATAAAGAGTTTTATAATGAGGATGTTAAAGTGACATACTCATCGAAAACAGCAGAACAAGCCATTGCACCAGTATTTGTTCCCCGAGAGTACATCACTGATGGAGTTGATCCTAATCCCTTTACTCGTAGCTATGAATTAGATTGGATCGGAATTTACAATGAGGTGATAAAACTCTTAAAAGACTTGAATCCACAAAGGTAATAATCTGTTTTCACAGAAAAAGACTAAACAGGAAAAAATCAAGAGAACATTAGCAACTTATTGAACTACCCAATTACGTCAACTAATATGAATTCACAAAAAAATGTAACTGAATTTAATCTAGGTAAGGAGTTCCTAGCCGAAGGAAAATTAGAAGAAGCGATCACCGCTTTCCGTCTTTCACTTCCATTAATGCCCAACGATTCTTGGCCTTATTACTACTTAGGAGAGGCTCTGACAAAAAAGGGTTTAGTTGATGAAGCGGTTATCGCTTTCCGTCGTGCTATAGAACTTAACCCCAATTTTTCGTGGAGTTATCATCAATTAGGAGAAGCTTTAAGTCAGCAAAATAACTGGACAGAAGCTATCGTTGCATATCGTCAAGCAATTCAGATTAGCCCCGAGCATTACGGAACGTATGTTTTATTAGGAAAAGGTTTAATCAAGTTAGGTCAATTGGATGAAGCTATCACAGTTTATCGTCAAGCTATTCAACTGAACCCAAATGAAGATTGGCTTTATCTTGATCTTGCTGATCTTGTAGAACAGCGAATTAAATCTGATCTCGCAGAGGTGAGTGCAGGCTATCAACGTGTTAGGCAACTTAACCCGGATTACTTGCCTGTTTACCATAAAATCATTCAGATGCAACCTAATGAAGCAAATGTCTGGTTGGAGTTTGCCAAAACCTTAGTTAAACATCATCAGATAGAGGAGGCAATCTCAGCCTATCGTTGGGCTTGGGAACTGAATTCGGAGTATGTACTATCTCAATACCAATTAGAGAATTCCTTCCTCTCCCAAGGGTTCGATAGATTAACAGATTATCATCGTTTGGGATTACTATTAGCTGAACAAGGTCTTTTTAAGGAAGCCGTAACCTGTTTTCAGCAAGCCCCTAATTCCCCAATGGGTGAAGATAGAATTTACGATAATATTTGGAAAGGCTTGAATGGTATGGGTCTACTCAATGAGGAAGACTCATACTATCCAGAGGATATTAACCCTGCCGTTGCCCATACCTATTTTCATCATCACAGCCAATATACTGTAATCCATCTGTCGAATTTAACAGAGGCAGATCAATATCTTCTAAATCAGGAAGGTTTTTTAGTTTCTAATTTGAACTTAATTAATCAAGATAACTGGGCTTTAGAAGAAATTTATATTAATAGTTTTAGCCAAAAAGAGACTATACAGCTTGCCAAAAAAGAAGCTAAAAAACTTAACTATGTAGCCCAACCTTTTTTGAACACACCGAATGAATTTCAAAAAAGCATTGTTCAAACGGGTTATGTTTATGCAGTTTGTCCGATTAGTGGAAAAGTTATTCGCTCAGAACAATCATTTTATGATGCAGGTGGATTTCCACCGATGCTATGTTATCGATTTGTGGGGGCTGAAGTATTTTACTTAATCGTAGGTCATTACTGGGGAGCAAAAATGTTTCTTTATTTCCCTAGAATTGAGCTTATTGTGATGCTTTCACCTCATATCGCTCCTCAGCCTATTGTTAATAGACTGAAGGCGAATATTGTCAGTTGCTGGCTAGAGGTAAGCAAGTATATCTCATTGAATGAAAAGAAAAAAGTCGTTGCACTATCCGGTTTGAATCCTAATATTGGACATAGTTTATGGAACGAGGTAACAGGACTACACTACTTACATGAAAATGGAATATTAGAAAAGTTAGACAAAGTGATAGCTGCACGTTATGACTATTTTAAAGTTGGTAATATTTTTGACGAACTTACTGATAAAGTTCTCAATATTTTCGATGATTGGAGTTTGTTTAAAACCATTCTCGCCCATAACTATTTTGGGGTTATGGCAACTAATGTGTTTATAAAAGAAGACCTAGTGGAAAAGATGTATGAGACATCATTACAAAAATGTTCTCCAATTCTTATCCAAGAAATCGAACAAGCAAAACAACATTTTCCCCTTGTATGGATAGGAATTCGCACTCATAGCCGAGTTTGGTTATCTTTAGTAGAAGGAAGTGCCAATATTATCAAAAAACTTCACTCAGAATTTCCTAATTTGGGAGTAGTATTTGATGGTTGGTCTCGAATGGAAACAGAAGATCCTAATGCAGAATCCATGATTGCCAGAGAGCAAGCAGTCTTAGCAGATATCCTGGCTTTAATTCCACCCAGCACTAAAATCTATAACTTAATCGGAGCCAAAACTTATGAAAAAATTGTTTGGGCTCATGCAGTTGATGTATATTTATCTACACCCGGTTCTTCAACAACATTTGTGTTATGGATTGCCAATAAAAGGGGCGTAGTTCATGCGAATCGTGTTCATTATGCCACTTGGGTTGATGAACAATTGCTATCGCGCGACAATGCAAATTTACCTGTTTATATTCCTTTAAATTCTATTAATGATCAACCTACTTCACCAGAAATGGCGGCCCTTAATTTACAGAATTATGATTTTGATTGGCAAATCGCCTACGATGAACTGGTTAAAATTATCAAGGCACAGATAGAAAATAACTGTTAAGCTGTGTTCCTCCCTGTTTCCTATTCCCTTCTGTAGCATTCTTTTTTCTATTTTATATGGGATAAACCATCAACAACTCCTCGTAAATTCCAGTTAAGCATTTGGTTAAGGCGATCGCACCTCATACCACACTTTAGCGGACGGGGGGCAACTTGGTTTAACTGAGAGGTATTCACAGGGATAATCAAATCTGCATCCAGTCCAAACATCTCAGCTATCTTGACAGCAAATTGATATCGATTTATACAATCACTTCCGGTTGTATGAAATAGTCCTTTTGCTTCCACTTCTATCAAACGACAACTGGCTTCAGCAATATCATTCGCCCAAGTTGGAGAACCGATTTGATCTTGCGGAACCCGAATAGTTTGATGGTTTTTCAATGTAGAAATCAAGCGAAGAACAAAGTTCTTTCCTTGCTTTTCTTGACCATAAACCCAAGCAATGCGACAAATTAAATAATTATCTAATAACTCAGAAATTTTATGCTCAACTTCCAACTTTTGTCGCCCATAGACACAAATTGGATCGGGTTCATCTATCTCTTGATAAGGGCCGTTTTCCCCATTAAATACATAATCCGATGAATAAAAGATGAACTTCGCACCCACTTCTCGTGTCGCCTGAGCTACATTCAAACAACCAACCACATTAATTTGATAAGTTTCCTCTGGGTTCTGTTCACAATAATCTACATTTGAGAGAAAGGCGGGAAGAAAAACAACCTTGGGTTGAGATTGAGTGATCAAGGATTTTACGCTTGTCTCATCTGTAATTTCTAAAGGAATTAAACCCGGTTGGGGCACATTATGAGAAGTTCCCATAACGTTCCACCCCCGTTGCTGACAAGTTTGCAACAAATGCGAACCCACTAAACCTGATGCACCAATCACTAAAATGTTCATCTTTCGTTCCCTGCTTGCACAACTTCTAAACTATTCGCTTTTAAAACCCCAATGGTACCATCAAAGCCAATTTCTGCTTTAATTTGATTGACAATTTCATCCGTAAACCGAGTTGCCATCACCATAATTGCATCCACTGGATCAGTTTTTAAGCGACTCGGTTCCACAATCGGTAAATGAGAAACGGGAGTAAAACGGTTTTGTTTATAGGGTGAAGAATCAACCACATAAACAATTCCTTCCAACTGTGCCAATGATAATAATGTTACACCATTGGTACTTGCACCCCAAATAGCAACCCGCTTTCCTTGAGATGAATAAGCGTTGACAAAATTGGCGATTTCAGCGATTAGAGAATCAACCCCTTGGCGTAAATGAGCTAAATTTTCTCGCTCTTGTTTCTGCACAATTGCGACAAGATGCTCTCCTCCCCAATCTCGTTGAATATCAAGTACCTTAAAATCATTTTTTTCTAGTACAAAGCGCAGAGTTTTGATAGAAAAATAAGATAAATGATCGGTAATAAAATCATAAACTCTTTGATGATCTAAAGTTTGTTCAAAACTGGGAACTTCAATCAAACCAACCCCATTTGGCGTTAAATTTTCATAAACACCTTGCAAAAAATCATTGGGGTCGGGGGCGTGTTCTAAAACGTGCATTGTCACAAACGCATCAAAGGGATACCCATCGATTTGGGCATTTTTCCCCATATATCCCTGTTGAATTCTCAACCCCTGCTGGCGGCCTAATTCGGTTGAGCGCTCTGAGGGTTCAATCCCAAAAGAAATTGCACTTGCTTCTGCTAAGAGTTCCATGAAATGACCATCACCACAGCCAACTTCAAGCACATTTTTCCCTTTTAAATTAAACCGATCAACTAAATCATAGGCTTGTTGCTTCCTGTAAGATAGCATCCCAGGAGAACTGGCATGAGATGAACCCACTTGATCTGCATAGACTAAAGATTGGGCTGTAATTTGTACTAAACCGCAATTCTCACATTGATAAACTTCTAAATCAATACCCAGATCGGAGTCGAGTTGCTCATACTTCGGTAATACATGACCGCCTCGAGGAATATTTTCTAATTTGATACTCGGTTGTACGGGTAAAGGAAATTTACAGACACGGCAATTTCTAAGTTCCATAGTTATTGTGAGGATTAATTTGAGCTTTAAACAAAAGGTGAAACAAAATCATTAAAACTTTCTCCTTGAGAATCTTTTGGAGAAGTCAAAGGATTATCAATCAGCCATTTTATTGCTAAAGTTTCATCATTCCATCTCAGACTTCCTTCTGATTCTGGATGATACACTTCATCAACTTTGTAAAGAACTAAAGCTGTTTCTGTCAGAGCACAAAAACCATGAGCAAAGCCTTTAGGAATATAAACAATTTTGTGATTATCTTCAGAAAGTTCAATCCCATCCCATTGGCCATAGGTGTCGGAGTTTTTTCTGAGGTCTACAAAAACGTCTAAAACTTTTCCTGAAACGACTCGGACTAATTTGGTTTCAGCATGAGGTGGTTTTTGGAAGTGAAGACCTCGAATCACACCTTTTTTTGAGAAGGATTGATTTTCTTGTCGCCAATCTGTGACCAAGCCATGTTCACGAAAAATTTCTTGATCATAAGCTCGCATGAAGTATCCTCGATCATCTTGCTTAGGAGCTAAGGTAATTTGATAAGTACCTGCGAGCTTTAGAGGTTTAATCTCCATAGTTTTTATTGATTTATTAGCTCAAACTTTCCCATTAAAATAAAATCTTTGTACCATTTGATAGTTTCTTTTAGTCCTTCATCAAAGGTATATTGGGGATGCCAATTTAGTAAACTTCTTGCTTTTTCGGCGGAAAGATATTGATGCTTAATTTCATTCTTGGCTTGATCCAAAATCAAGGGCTGTAAATTATTTTTATCCATCAAAGCTAGGATTTTATGCACCAGTTCTAACACGGTAATTTGCAGTTCATTACTAAAATTGAACGCCTCACCCCAGATTTCTTTTCTTTCCATTTGTTCCGCCAAATGCAGATAAGCTAATACCCCATCCCTAACATAAAAATAATCACGGATATAACTACCATCACTACGGATAGTAACGGGTTTATCGCGGAAAGCAGAACGAATGGTATCCGGTACAATGCGATTAAAATTCAAGTCCCCACCGCCATAAAAATTGCCGCAGCGAGTAATACAAACTGGCAATCCATAACTAACATAATAAGTGCGACAAATCAAATCTGCACAACTTTTAGACACATCATAAGGGTGTTCCCCTTGCAAGGGTGTCGTTTCATCGTAGGGCAAAATTTCTTGATCGCCATAAGCTTTATCACTAGAAGCCACCACAATTCGACTCACTCCCCCAATCCGGCGACAGGCTTCTAACAGGTTCCAAGTGCCTTTAATATTGGCTTCAAAGGTGGCTAAGGGTTCACGGTTAGCTACTCCGACAATCGTTTGAGCCGCTAAGTGAAAAACGGTATCGACTTCATACTCATTAATCGCTCGTTCTAGGGTCGGTAAATCTTCAATACAACCCCGAACAATATTAATTTGATGATGCCAGTTTTCTGTATACAATCGAGACTGGGGAACACCATCCCGGATTAAACCCGTTACCCTAGCTCCTCGCTGCACTAACTCGGCTACTAACCAACTTCCTAATAACCCTGTACCACCCGTGACAAACACAGAGCGATCGCGCCAAAATTGACTCATTACCATACCTTCCAAGGAGCTTGTTGAGTTTCCCACATTTTATTGAGTTCAGTGTATTCTTTAAAGGTATCCATCGCATAAAAAAAGCCATGATGCTGATAACTCATTAACTGACCCTCCGCCGTTAAACGCTCTAAAGGTTCCCGTTCTAATATACAATGCCCTCCCGCTAAATAATCAAATACTTTGCGGTTAAAGACAAAATAACCCGCACTTACCCATTTATTATCCTTAATCTTCTCCCCAAACTTCAAAACCCTAGCTTCTTGTTCATCAATATCCACAATTCCATAGCGAGAAGGCGGTTGTACCGTTGTGACGGTTGCCAGTTTCCCATGTTCCTTATGAAAACTGAGTAATTCTCCAATATTGACATCAGCCAGACCATCTCCATAAGTGACCATAAATAGATCATCTTCGATGTACTTCTCGATCTGCTTAATTCGTCCTCCGGTCTGGGTATCAACTCCTGTATTAGCTAACGTTACCCGAAAATTCTGCTCATCGTAATTATTCAGATAACTAATTTGGTTAGGAACTCCTAAACCGATGGTAAAGTCATTATTCATCGCTTCATAGTTGAGGAAATATTCCTTGATCATATTTCCCCGATATCCCAAACAAGCGATAAAGTCTAAAAAACCATAATGGGCATAGAGTTTCATAATATGCCAAATAATCGGCCGTCCTCCCACTTCAACTAATGGTTTAGGACGATATTCCGTTTCTTCTCGGAGGCGAGTTCCTAACCCCCCTGCTAAAATGACAACTTGCATTAGTTCATCCTACTAACAACTTGCTTTATATGATACAGGAAAATTGCTTTTGTTCCCGTAATTCTTCCACTTTGTTGAAGTTTTCTAATTTTTATCTAGGTTGATAATCAGGAGTTTCTAGCAAGCAACAAGTAGTAATAGCGTAATAAACATTATATCTTAGGGTAATAACTATTGGCTTCTAAAACATCATCTAACGTTACATCCCATCTAAATTTATCATAATTGACTTCTCTAACTTTTTTAGCGAGGATTACGACACCTCCAAATACAGGATAAGTAGGAAAGCTTTCTTGACCTGATTGCAACTTATCAAAATGCAAACGCATCGGAACATCGTAGGCAGCCTGTATGACTTCAAACCCTAAAGCTGGGGAAAATAATGCCTTTAAGCCCGCATCACAAAACCGCCAAAAGTCCCAGGGAAGTTCGTGAGGAGGCCAAGTAAAGTGGGTGTTGTGACAGGTGTAACCTCCAACTTCCAAAATCTTACTAATTTCCCTAGCAACAATCCAAGGCATCGCTAAATGTTCTAAAACAGATAAGGAAAAAATCCCATCAAATCGCTGATTATTAAAGTATTGAGACAGTTTATGAGCATCCCCAACAACATCGGTATTAGAATCAGAATAATAGTCAAATCCCGTATAAGATTTAGCACCTTGGAAAAAACCTCTTTGGCTCACACTTCCTGGCGAAACAATCCGAGAACCAATTTCCAAAACTCTAAGATGATTTTCATTAACTATCTTGGTAAAATCACCATATAAACCCGCTCCCTCTGGAAATAAATCCCGATTAACTTGTGGAGGTAATGACCCATCAAAGAAAACAGTTTTATTAAAAGTTTTACCTTGACCTTCAGCATTAAACGTAACTTGATGTTTCGCAATCCGAGGAAAGTGAACAACAAAACCACAATTTTTTGTGTAATATAGGGGATATACTGCTTCGACATCTGGACGGGGATGCCAAGAAGTGATGGGAACACTATTACCTCCCACAGAAATTTCTACTTTGTCTAAAGCACCCTTTTTTGAAGTAATCCACCCTCTTAAACCGATTGCATGATCATCCGACCAAGATTCATCTACTGACAAAATCAAGTTTTCATCTTCTACCAACATATCCCCATTCCTTGTATTTAAGTTTCACGAATCTACGAAATCAGAATTAATTAAAGGATTTATATATCTGTATTTAATCCTGAACCTTAATACTAAAATTCTGACAAACTCTTGTCAAGTGAGGACTATAACAAGGATCATTATCAATATACTTTTGCCAACGTCCTTCAATAATTTTTGATTCTCGGTTTAGACGTTCTTTCTTTTCCGGTGTATCTTCATAACCTCGACTTTTAGATTCATGATGATAAAGTGTAACATGAGGTAAGTACAAATTTCGATAGCCTTTATCTAGCATCTTTAAACACAAATCCACATCATTATAAGCCACCGTCAACTGTTCATCAAAACCCCCTATTTTTTCAAATACTTCTCGCCGACACATCAAGCAAGCTCCTGTAACCGCAGAAACATTATTAAACCCAATAACATTGCCAAAATATCCGGGGATATCAGAAGACATGGCATAATATCCATGACCAGCAACACCACCTAGTCCCATGACAACTCCGGCGTGTTGAATCGTATTATCGGGGAATAATAATAATACTCCTACCGCACCAATTTGAGGACGTTGAACTTGTTCTACCATCGCATTCATCCAGTCAGGATTGAGCACTTCGGTATCATTATTTAAGAATAGTAGATAATCTCCCGTTGCTTGGCTGACTCCATAATTATTAATGGTGGAGAAGTTGAAGGGAATATCTAAACGATAACTTTTAAACCGTGACGGTTCTTGATCACTCCACTTAGAAAACACTTTAAATGTATAGTCTTGAACACTGCCATTGTCAATGACAATCACTTCATAGTTAGGATAGGTTGTTAGAGTAAAAATAGACTCTAAACATCGGTCTAATACTTCCCCTAAATCTCTTGTTGGAATAATGATGCTAACCTTCTTATAATCTGTAATTTCATAACGGACTAAATGATGTCCTAAAAACCCTGGAACTCCTTTTACTATTCCCGCTTCTTCTCGTCTATCTAACGCATCCTGAATCGCTTTTTCTGACGCTTCATAAGCATAGGGTTTAGCTTCGCTTCCTCCGGCGGTGGAACCCGAGTGCATTCGCCAGTGATATAAAACTTTGGGAATATGGGCAATTTTTTGAGTTTTTTCGGTAAATCTCAAGACTAAATCATAATCTTGAGCACCTTCATATCCGATTCTAAAACCCCCAATTTCTTCTATAATAGACCGTCGGTATGTTCCTAAATGGCAGGTATACATCCGAGATAAAAAGGATTCAGGACACCATTCTGGTTTGAAGTAAGGATTAATTAAGTTACCATTGGGACTAATTTTATCTTCATCGGAATAAATCATATCTAAATCAGGATTCCGATTCAATAATAAAGCCACTTCATATAAACCATCGGGAGTAATTAAATCATCATGATCCAATAAGGTAATAAATTCCCCTGTTGCTAATTCTAAGGCGGAGTTAGAGGATGCAGAAATATGACCATTTTCTGTTCTATAAATGACTTTAATTCGAGAATCTTTTGCTTGGTATTCTTCTAAAACTTTCTTGACATGGGGAGAGGGAGAAGCATCATCAGCAATACAAAATTCCCAGTGGGGATAAATTTGATTGATCACAGATTCTATGGCTTCCCTGAGAAATTCTTCTGGGGTATTATAAACAGGCATAATCACGCTGAATACGGGTTTATACCCGAATAATTCCATCGTTTCTGCCATTTTTCTTAAATCTGATGCTCTGGGAAAGTTCTTGTCTCGCCAGATTTTATACATATAATCTTCAACTAAAATATGCTCTAAAAGTGCCGTTTTTAAACCATTCAAATCAATTCCTAATGCGGGCTCAAGTTCAGCCGCACGTCGATAATGGTGTAGAGAATCTTCTATTTTACCTTGTTTAGCTAAAGCGGTTGCTAAGTTACAGTGTGACCAACCAAAATTGGGGTTGATTTCTAAGCATTTGCGGTAAGTTGCGATCGCTTCTTCTGAATTACCTTGTTTTTCTAAAGTATCAGCTAAATTATGATAAGACCAGTAAAAACTAGGATTTAATTCAATAGCTTTTTTATAAGATAAAATCGCTGGTTCAAATTTCTTTTGGCGTTGTCTAATATCCCCTAAATTGTGATAGGAACCAAAAAAGTCCGGGTTTAACTCAATGGCTTTTTGATAGGTTTTTGCGGCTGCTTCCAGTTCCCCTATTTTTTCTAAAGGTTCGCCTAAACGATGGTAAATATCTGATGAATTGGGGTTAATTTCTAAGGCTTTTTGGTAAATCGCGATCGCATCTTCAAACTCACTCATCCTGACAAATGCTTCTCCCAACTTTAGCAATAGTTCAAAGTCTTGGGGTTGAGCATCTTTAACTTTTTTATAATAAATTAGAGCTTGTTCACGCTGATTTTTACTCCATAATAAATTAGCGTATTTCCAACATAAATCTAGGTTATCTGGCTGGGATTTTAATAAACTTTGATAGGCTTCAAGATCATCACCATTGAGTTCTATCGTTTTTTGATAATATTGATTTGCTTTTTGTAAATCACCTGGGGTTCCTCGGTGTTTTAAAGCATTTGCTAACTGAGAATAAATATCGGTTAAATTAGGGTTGAATTCTAAAGATTTTGTATAGGAAGCGATCGCAGCATCCCATCTTTCTAATTTAGCTAAAACTTCCGCAAAACTCTGATGACATTCGGCTGATTCAGGATTTAATACGATCGCTTGGGAATAAGCAGAAACTGCATTGTCCCATTGATTTAGTTGAGCAAAAACATTACCTAAACCGTGATGAAATATCGCTGCATTGGGTTTGATTTGAATTGCTTGGGAATAGGCATCAATAGCTTGATTAAACTGTTGAGAATGAGAATAAATATCTCCGAGTGAATGATATATTTCTGATGATTTAGGATTAAATTCTATGGCTTCTAACAATATATTTAAGGCTTCTTCAAACAAACCTTTCTGAACTAATACTTTACCTAATATTTCATAAGTATTTCCTAAATTGGGATTGAGATCAATTGCTTTTCGACAAGAATCTATGGCTTCATCCAGTTGACCCTGTTGTGCTAATGCTTCTCCTAAATATTGATAAGCGATCGCGTCTTCTGAATTAAGTTCCAGAGCTTTCTTATAGTAACTAATAGCCGATTCTAATTCTCCTTGTTTAAATAGAGCTTTCCCTAAACTATTATAAAATTCAGTTACATTAGGATTAATAGTAATTGCACAATTTAACGCATCAATTGCATCGGGTAAATTACCTAATTTCAATAAAACTTCTGCTAATTTATATTGTGACCAAGCTGAATTACTATCTAATTGAATAGCGCGCTCAAACGCTTGTATTGCCTCTAATAATTGATTATTTTCTGCTAACGCTTCCCCTAAATTATCGTAAACCCAATGAAAATTAGGGCTTAATTGGGCTGCACTACGATAAGCAATAATAGCAGCTTGCAATTGACCCGATTGTTTAAATTGATTGGCTTCTTCTAGTAAATCTGTAGCTGTTTTTAACTTACTGGATTTAGATAACATTGTTGATTTTTCCTGAATTTTATTAATACTAATGAACTGATCTGTTTAATAATCTTTTCGTTCAATTGCTTCGGAAAACCCACAGAATTGTAAATTGTGGTCTTCAAGATGCAATCAATGAACATCGGTAGGGAGGAGATTAGCCGGAATTTTCTTAATAAATTGGCCATGAGTCCCTAGCCCCTCTGCTAAAATGACCCCTTGCATAACTTAACCTGACAAACAACTTGTCCTATATGATACAGGAAAGTTGCTTTTGTTCCCAAACTTCTTGACATTAAGGAAATTTTCCAATTTTATGAGCGTTAACCATCAGGGGTTTTCCTCCCCCTGAATAATATAGGGATAAATTGACACCTCTAACTGATCCTATAGTATAGTAGTTTGATGCGATCGCCACTTCTCAAACGATGAATCAATCCTTGAATATTCCCTCCCATAGCCATTTATTTGATCCCACTATTAAAGCTCTTGAATCTTTAGGAGGTTCAGGAACAGTGCAAGAAATTCATGATAAAGTCTGTCAACTTCAAAGTTTATCAGAACCACAACAAAGTATTTTACACAAACAAGGGCCACAGACAGAAATTGCCTATCGTTTAGGTTGGGTAAGAACTTATTTAAAAGTATCTGGAGTTTTAGAAAGTGTAGGGCGAGGAGTATGGTCACTGACGGAGAAAGGTAGAAACCTGCAAGTTATTAATCCTAAAGAAATTAATAGATTTGTCAATCAAACAACAAGAAAGAAAACTGAAAAGATAATTATTGAATCTGTTCAAGATTTTAATTTATTAATACAACCTACAATTGAAACTATAGAATCTATTTCAGACCAGGATCAAATTCCTGTTAGTTCTGATATTTGGATAGAAAAACTATTAGAAATTTTACAACAAATTTCTCCCGATAGTTTTGAACGGTTATGTCAACGAATTTTAAGAGAATCGGGCTTTATTAAAGTTGAAGTCACCGGAAGAAAAGGAGATGGAGGAATTGATGGAATTGGAGTCTTAAAAATTGCCCTTTTGAGTTTTCAAGTATTCTTTCAATGTAAACGTTATAAAGGTTCTGTTGGCCCTTCTGAAATTCGAGATTTTCGCGGGGCGATGGTAGGAAGAACTGATAAAGGTTTATTTCTAACTACAGGAACTTTTACCAGTTCAGCTAAACAAGAAGCAACCCGGGATGGTGCCCCTGTATTAGATTTAATTGATGGGGAACAATTGTGTCAAATTCTTAAAGATTTGAGTTTGGGAGTTGAAACTAAAATGATTGAAGTGGTTGAAATTGATCACAATTGGTTTAATCACCTATAAAATTAGAGAAGAATTTCAGGAAATATTTAATCCTAAGCAATAGAACCTTCAACTCCTTTGAATAATGCTACTGCACTAAACACTAAAAATAGACAACCCCCAATAATAGTAATCGTCCGTTCCGATAATCTTCCTGCTATTAATTTCCCTCCTAAGACCGCAATTGCCGCGCAAATAGTATGACCGACAATTCCCCCCATAATCACCCCAACCGGATTATGAAAGGTCGCTAACGCGATCGTTGCAATTTGAGTGCGATCGCCCCATTCCGCCACAAAAGTCAACAAAAAAGATTCCAATAAAATTTTCCATTTAGTTTTGCCTTTGGCAAACTTAATATTAGCTTTTTCTACCGCTTCTACTGCTTCTTCCTGTTCTTCATTCGTACCAACATTCCTAGACATTTTATTGGCATCATATAATAGTTTTACCCCAAATAGAGCAAATAAAATAATCTCGGCATAATGAATATAAATCCGAGGTAAAAATGAAAATATCTGCCCTACCGCAACAGAGATAACCGTCATCGTTGCCAATGCGGCTACTACACCCAAAAATACAACTTTTCTGTTATATTTTGATGACAAAATAACCGCAATAAAAAACGTTTTATCTCCAAGTTCTGAAATTGTAATCAGTAAGAGAGCAGCGGTAAAACCAGTGAGCATAATTTCAATCAAATTAAATGGGATAAAAAACAGCCAGCAAACTTTTGCCTTTTTACTTTACCATAAAATTCTTCTATTTTTAAGTCTTTTATTCATTAAAATTATGGCTTTTATTCATAAATGAATCATAATAATTTCATAATAAATTCATGATTTTATCTTTAAGTCCACTCTACTCAGAGAACATCAACACCCTCTGAAGATGCTCCCTATTGCAGCGCTCCCTCAAAAAATTGATCAAACAGGACTTCCCCTTAGTCGTAAGATCAGAGGATGGATCAAATCCGTTGGTGTGATTTTCAATGGCAACTGGAGTTGATCCTTGGCACATTTGTATAACCCTTATCGTTAATCCCTATGTCATTTCCCCGTTCTAGCGGTATCCTACTGCACCCCACATCCTTACCCAGTCCCTTTGGTGTTGGGGATATTGGCCCCGTCGCCTATCAATTCGTTAATTTTTTAAAACAGAGCGCCCAACAACTTTGGCAAGTCCTACCCCTTGGCCCCACTGGATTTGGAAATTCTCCCTATTTATCCTATTCTGCTTTTGCGGGAAATCCCTTATTAATTAGTTTAGAACTCTTAAAAGAGGATGAATTATTAACCGATGAAGACTTAGCAAATCCGCCCCACTTCCCCCATCATATTGTTAATTTTGATGCGGTTAAAGCCTTTAAAGAAAAACTGTTTCATCAAGCCTGTGTTACTTTTAAAGCCAATGCCACAGAAGAACAGGAAGAAGAATTTAATCAATTTTGTACTCGCAGTAACTACTGGTTAGATGATTATGCCATTTTTATGTCTCTTAAAGAGACATTCAATGGAGAAAGTTGGAATCAATGGGAAGAAGGAATTGCCCAACGGAAACAGGAATCCCTACATAAATGGGGAGAAAAGTTAGCTAAACCCATCTATTATCATAAATTTCTACAATTTCAATTTTTCAAACAATGGTCAAAACTCAAACAATATGCTAACGAGCAGGGTATCCAAATTTTTGGAGACTTAGCGATTTATGTTGCCCATGATAGTGCTGATGTTTGGTCACATCCTGAAATCTTTTGTTTAGATGAAGAAACCGGAGAAGCGGCCTTAATGGCTGGAGTTCCACCAGATTATTTTAGTGCCACAGGTCAATTGTGGGGAAATCCTGTCTATAATTGGGAACGTTTGCAACAGGACGGATTCTATTGGTGGCTGCAACGAATTGAATCCTTATTAGGCTATTTAGACTTAGTTAGAATTGATCATTTTCGCGGTTTAGAATCGTTTTGGGCTGTTTCCCAAGGAGAAACAACTGCGATTAACGGTCAATGGTTACAAGCACCTGGAGATGCCTTCTTTAGCTTATTAAATGAGAAATTGGGCAAACTTCCCATTATTGCCGAAGATTTGGGAATGATTACTCCAGAAGTGGAAGAATTGCGGGATAAATATGGTTTACCCGGCATGAAAATTCTACATTTTGCCTTTGATTCTGGGTCAGGTAATCCCTATTTACCTTATAATTACGGCTCCGCTAATTGGGTGGTTTATACCGGAACCCATGATAACGATACAACGGTGGGTTGGTTTAACCGTCGCAGTTTACAGGAACAAGCCAGAGTTACCCGTTATTTGGGCTGTACCTCCGGTTATGGGATTCATTGGGATTTAATTCGGTTAGCCATGTCCTGTGTGGCGAATCAAGCTATTTTCCCCCTACAGGATATTTTAGGTCTAGGGAGTGAAGCAAAAATGAATATGCCCGGGGAAGCGGAAGGAAACTGGGCTTGGCGTTTTCAACCCGGAGTATTAACTGAGGAAATTGGAGAACGTCTCAAATTTCTAACCGAAACCTACGGTCGTCAACCCCATTAAATCGGGATTAAGTTAGGGGTCAAAAAAAGAAATTGTCAGTCAAGAGAATTAACTCTTAACTGACAATTTTTAAAGTAATAACAGGTAAAGACCCGCGCTAAGGCAAGTCTTTAAGCTGATTTAGAAGCGGAATTGAGTCCGCAGAGTTCCGACCACGATAGTATTGTTGTTGTCATTGTGATCAGGATTGGTGACGACATAAAATCCAGGAGTAATGGAGATGTAGTCGTTTAGAGGATAGCGGTAGAAACCTTCAATGTGAATCGAGGTATCTTTATCTTCTAAAGCACTGATATCATGGCTGGTCACTTGAGGAGGCATCCCCACAATCAGACCCCCTAAACCGCCTTCTTTGAAGACATCAGGGAACGCAAAGGAAACAGCCCAGTTAATGATATTTGCGGTATCATCACCACCATTCTGTTGGTTAGCCCAGGTGGAACCAAACCAGCCACCCAACTCAAAGTTCTTGGAGATGCGCCAGTTAGCTTGGAACCCTACGTTTTCGCTGGTTGTAGCATTCTCACCAAAAGGTTTATCGGCAATCCAACTACCTGTTCCCCCAGAGACAAACACACTGCCATTAGTAAAATAACGGTGGTTATACTCTAAACCCACACCAATATTAGGATTGGGTTTGAACACCAATTGTAGACCCGTACTGTAACCGCCATTGAAGATACCATTTCCTTCGTCAGCAAATTCGGCTCGGTCAGTGACGTAGCCTAAATTGAGTTTAACCTTGTCACTAAAGGCATATTTCAGACCAATACCTGTTCCTTGAGGCCCCCGGAAGGTAGTCGGGTTATAACGACCAAAGCGAGAGAGAGCTCCATCTCCAGAACCACCAAAGGGGGTTATGGTGTCATAGATGTCATCATTGTCAAGACCCTTGGCCCCAACGTAGACTTGGCCTTTGGCATTGGCGATGGGGAAGCGATAGTACAACTCATCTAAAACGACACCATCGTTCCGACCATCAATGGACGTACGACTCATCAAGGTATTGGTGATGTCGAAATCCGACAGGTTAGGAATAGATTGAGCTTGTAAACGAGTTCTCAACAAATCCTGGCCCGTGAAACTGGTATCAAAGTTTAAACGAGCGCGGTAGCCAAAATAGGCTTCCGTGGGGTCGCTATCCTCATGGGCGAACTGACCAACAACGTTATTTGTTGCTCGATCTCCAGCCGCATCGCCACCCCAGAAGATAACCTCTCCACGGAGTTTGGTGGTGGTGGAGAACTGATTGGCTTCTAATTCGGCAGTTCTAGCTTCTAAGGCATAGACACGACCGCGTAGAGTGGCTAATTCCGCCGCAAATTCTTCTTGTAACCGTTGCAGAACGGCTAAATCTTCCCGGGTAACTAAATTGGCTACAGACGCAGCAATCAGTTCGTTAACCCGCTCTAAACAGGCATTTAAACCCGCGGCAAACTCAAAACGAGTCATAGCCCGGTTGCCTTTAAAGGTTCCATCGGGATAGCCCGCGATACAACCATAGCGTTCAACCAAGGATTGCAAAGCCTGGAATGCCCAGTCAGTTGGTTGAACGTCCGATAATTGAGAAACTGAAGTGACTTGCTCTAGGGCATCGGCAGCTTCAGCATATTCGTTAATTTGTTCTAAGCCTGAGACACCGGTTTCGCTCGGCTCCGTTGATGACATCTGAGCCACTTGGAACTCAGAAGCTTGAGCAGTTTGTAGTGGGGCCGAAGCCTCTGAAGTTGGGCTGTTTAACTGTTGAGCCGTGGCAACAGTCTCCGGTTCATTCGTCGCGGTAGCCTCACCTTCGACTAAAGCCGTGGGTTCGACTGCAACATCAGGAGTCAAAGACAGGGCAAGTTGCTCTGTGGATGACTCGGAATTGGCTTGAGGTTGCAACTCAGTATTCTGTCCAGAGGTCGGAACTGCAAGGGCAGCTTCGAGGGTGATGGTCGCTGTATCTGTCGCATTTGCCAATTTCTCCGAAGGAGCCTCGGTTGCGAAGGCTGCATTCGTTAAGAGAATAGCCGCTCCCAGAACGCCTGGACTTTGCTTTAGAGTGTTCAATAAAACTTTGTTCATCATCTCAATTCTCACACCGACACTTAAAATACCACAAAGCAAGGGAGTCCCTAGCTCGACTGAACCAATAGTATCATATCTTAACTAGAGTTTTTCCAGAGTCAAGTGGGGGAACAAAAGTTAAGACTTGTTTTCAACCAGATTCAATCGGTATAACCTTTACTTAGAGAGGGTTTGGCTTCTCTACAATTTGTTGTGAATTGATCCGTCGAATTGCGACTAATGAGGGTTTAGGGGGATCGTTGGGTTCTTTACCTGGCCAGTTTGACCCCACAGGAACTTGACGAGTTTGCATAAATTCTTCTCCTTGGGTGGTTTGCAAAGCAAATTGGAGGGTTTTTGTTGCCCTGTCCTTACGGGTGCGGTTATATTCGCCCGGATGTTGGACAGCAATAAATAGGGTTTTTTGATCGGGCGTAAAAAACGGCCCAGTTAGTTCGCAGTCCATTGGCCCCATGGCAAATAAAAAGGCTTGACCCCCATATTCCCCTGATGTGGGCAGAAACCAAAGGGAATTATTGCCATACAGACCCAATAAATCTGTGCCTTCTAAGGGTTGTTGGTTGTCATTCAGACGACCTGGGGCAACGGGTTCATTCTGTTTATTAGTGGCAATATCCGTCACCATCCATAAATTCCCGATCGCATCAAGGGCTAAATTATCGGGGTTAGAAAATCCTAACCCTCCTTGGGCGACTTCTCCTCCGGTGGCGACCATTTCCCATCGAAAGGTCATGGCCTGGGGAACATTCCCTTCTTCTACTAAACGCATCAGCCATCCGTATTCATATTGTTTTTTTTCAGAAGGAGCTTGAAAAATTTCTAGGTTGGGGCCGCCGGTTTCAGCATCGGCCGTACCTGATGTAAAGGCAATAAATAAAGATCCATCTGGCCCTATTTCTGTATCTTCGGGACGGGCGGCACAGGTCGCGCCCACGGCACTCGCAGCTAAATGGGCATCAATTAAAATTGCCCCTTGTTTTTCTTCTGGATTTCCGGTATACAAATCTCCTAGGGTCTTAAACCGTTTTTTGAAGTTTTGGATGTCTTTATCGGTTTTAGCAATAAAACTTCCCCCTTTTGGTCGTTGAGGTAAAGCAATAACTCCCCCGGCATGAACATCAGGCTGGTCAGGATTGATTGCTGTATCTGCTTTTAAAGGAATCCATTGCCCTGTACCATCGGAGTTAAATTTGGCCGCATATAATATCCCATCCGCTAATAACTGGGAATTTTTTTTGTCTTGGGGATTTTTAACCTTCCCTTTACTAACAAATTTATAGAGATGTCCACTTCGGCGATCGCATCCTGAATAAAATGCTAAGGGTTGACCGAATTCCACCCGAATTCCCACCGCTTCATGGCGATAACGTCCTAACCAAGTATGTTTTGTGCCATAGTCCTTGGGGTTTGTCGGATCAACTTCTACAATCCAACCATACTTATTCCCTGCTAGTCCAAAGACATTACCCAAACCTTCCATTTTCTCTAATAAAAAGGGGGTTTCACGGGGAGGATAAGTTGTTCCATCGGGATAAACAGCTTCAGTTACTTGACTTTGAAAATTTTCCTCCGCACTTAATACCGTCCCCCAAGGTGTAGTTCCCCCCGCACAATTGGCGAAAGTTCCAATAATTTTGGAACCTAATTGATCATTATACCCCTGACCTTTTTTGGTAAATACGGCAACGGCTGGCCCGGTCGCTTTTAAATATTGCTTATTTTTCCACCCCGATAGTCCGGTAATCATTCGATCAGTAGTTGAATAGGTTCTCACCCAGCGACCATCAGCTTGACGCTCAACAGAAATTACACCTATACCTAAATCGGTTAAGCCTTCCTGAGAGAGTTTTAAAATATCTCGGCGTAAGGGGTCTTTTTGAGGTAATTCAAAAGCGTTAATTGTTTGCTTTGGCTCGGAGGATTGAAGATTTTTTACAGGTAAAGGTTTACCGATAATCTGTTGATATGTTTCTAACCAAAGAGCAGCACTAATATATTCAAAGTTAACGGTTAAAAATCCTTGATCTTCTCCCGTTGCGATAAAGGAAACATAATCATTGTTATAGCCAAAGCGAGAATTTCCCACTTTGTCTCCCCAAGTGGCAATTACATCATAAGTAAATCCTTCTGGTAGAACTAAATCATCAATGACTTCGTAGGTACTATAGGCTTGAATTTGTTCAGAAAGAGAATTATCACTAACTGGAATTACGGATTTAGAAGTTTGGGCTTTAATCCCATCTAAAGCATTAGGTAAAGGCCCCTTAATCGGTTGAAAGGGTAAAGATTCAGGAAATTTAGGTTCCGGGGATGAGAAAATTTTAGGTAGTTTTGAGGAATTTTGACAGGAACCAACGGCTAAGGTCGTAAATCCTGCACCCAAAAAGAATAGAAAATCGCGACGATTTACAGACATAAATTATGGCTATAGCGCTACGCGCTAGGGAACAGGGAACAGGGAACAGGGAACAGGGAACAGGGAACAGGGAACAGGGAACAGTAAGCTGTGAAATGGTTTTAGGATTTAGGAGTGTCCTAACGGTAATGGGTAGTGCTGTATTAATCAATTAAAAATTTTATACCAATAAACATTCCCTCCAGACTCGAAGAATAGAGGGTTAGGGAATGTATTCAAACTAGATTGAGTACAAAAATTAAACAGCGCGAAAATTTATCTCACTTTATCCAAATCGATAGCCAAACCCCCGAACTGTAATCACATATTCGGGTTTGCTTGGATCTAATTCTAGGTTTTCCCGTAACCAGCGGATATGAACATCAACGGTTTTGCTATCGCCGATAAAATCTTGTCCCCAAATGATGTCTAATAATTGTTCTCGTGACCAAACTCGCCGAGGATAACTGAGAAATAGCTCTAGTAAACGAAACTGTTTAGGAGATAGTTTCACCTCTTGGCCACGAACCAGAACCCGACATTCCTCTTGATACAAAACTACTTCTTTATATTGCAGCATGACTGGCTCTGGCAGTTGACAATAGCGTCTTCGTCGCATTAAGGCCCGACAACGTGCCATAAACTCCCGCATTCCGAAAGGTTTCGTTAAATAGTCGTCGGCTCCCGCTTCTAGGTAAAAAGCCGAATTATTCGCGCTCTCGCGCAACCCGATAATTAAAATGGCTACGGAATTTCCCTGATGTCGTAACATACGACACAGATCTAAACCGTTGATCGAGTCCATAATCAGAAGGTTGAACGGAAAATCACCGACGGGATAATTAGGGTTTTGGATTGAGGGCAGAGCATCCCGTCCATCTGAAGTCACTGTAACCCGATAACCCTGTTCTTCCAAAGCTAGGGAAAGCATTTCTCGCCAAGGCTGTTCGTTTTCCAAAAGTAAGATATGGCCATTCTGTCTTACATCGGAAAGGTAAGGACTCTTGCTTAATTCAGGAGAAAACATAAAAACTTGTTGTTGTGGGTTGGATGATGAAAAAGTATTGAAACTGGCTATTGTCGCTTTAAACCCTTTGACAGTCTGAGGATTTAGCCAAGGGTCAACCATCCAACGTAATTATGTTCCCCATTGCGAATTCCTTCACACAGAGACGACCGATATTGGACTACCGCAGTAAATCCAACCCCGGGTTTTGTTGGGGGGTCGTCAGATCCATCCTGATTTAGCCTCGGTTCTAGGTTTTTAAGCATTTTTCACGCTCAATTTGCCTGATTGTTTGGAATCTAATAAGTGGAGATGGCTCCTATGTTATTAGGAGAAGGTTAACACAAGGTAAAGCCAGGGTAATCTTTAGGTTAAATTATTCTAATCACATTAAAATTTCTCAACGGATTATCTTTTCCGTTACTCGCGGGTTAATTCCTAAGAATTGGTTTAACTTCTGTTTTCACTTGATGAACAGAGCACCCGAGTCACTACAATAAGAGTAGATCTGAAATTTTAAATAGGTATAACTTAATTTAACTTAACATAATGTTACTACATCTGAGTACCTGGCAAGAAGTAGAAGTTTATCTGACTCACCAAAGCGGCATCATTATTCCGATTGGTTCCACAGAACAACATGGGCCAACTGGGTTAATCGGCACTGATGCGATTTGCGCCGAAGCGATCGCCAAAGGAGTTGGAGAAGCAATCGGGGCCTTAGTTAGCCCGACTATCAATGTTGGTATGGCATTACACCACACGGCTTTTCCAGGTACTATCAGCCTACGACCCACGACTTTGATTCGGGTAATCAATGATTATATCACCAGTTTAGCGAAAGTTGGATTTACCCACTACTTTTTTATTAATGGACACGGGGGAAATATTGCCACCCTGAAAGCAGCTTTTTCTGAAACCTACGCCCATTTAGCCGATATCAATATACCCAAAGCCCATCAAGTCAAATGTCAAATCGGCAATTGGTTTATGTGTGGCTCCGTCTATAAATTAGCAAAAGAACTCTATGGCGATCAAGAAGGTTCTCACGCCACACCCAGCGAAGTCGCCTTAACCCAATACGTTTATCCTGATTCGATTAAACAAGGTTTCCTGACACCGGAAGTGGCTTCTGGATATCCGATTTATGGCCCGGAGGATTTTCGCCAACACTATCCTGATGGTCGCATGGGATCTAACCCCGCCTTGGCTACGCCTGAACAGGGTCAACAATTTTATGAATTAGCTGTTAAGGAACTCAGTCAAACCTACTTAAGTTTCCTCGGTAATTAGTAATTAGTGATCAGTCAAAGAGTAAACAGTTCATAATTTATCGGTTGAGAAGTTAATAAACTGTTTAGTATTTAAACTGTATATCCTAGGCAGCAGAGATTTTACGATTTCCCAATCCCCAATTTAGCTACTTAATAACTTGGGTTATCTCTACCACTGATAACTGTTTACTGATAACTGTTTACTGATTAGGCTCTGGCGCGAAATTCTATGGTATCTTGTTTAATTGAGATATCGTAATTTCCAAAAAAACTTTGTCCTAAAAGTCCAATTTCCAATACGGGAGAAATAGAAACTTCTATATCTTTCATCTGTAACCCTCCGACATTAATAGAACTCACACGACCAATTTCTTGATTGATTTTGCGATCGCTGGCTGTATTAACAGGTATAACTCCAGTGGGTTTAACGGCTAAGGCTAATGCCATTTCCGCAGTAATTACTACCCCACTCGCTCCCGTATCTAATAACATTTCAAAGGATTTTTGACCATTAAAACTAACATCAATAACTGGAATTCCTCCTTGTCGGCGTTTAATAGGAATTTGAAAAATTCCCTCGGTTTTAGGGTTAGCAGATAGGGGAGCAGAAGTAGGAAATAAACCACAAACAGACTGGGTTAAATTAACTACATCTCCAGATCGTTCCCGAATAAAACAGCCTGGATATTCTTGAGCTTTGACTGAAATACTATTTAATAAACCTCCCGTCAAAAGGAAAGTAAAACTAAGTTTAAGGGTATAGGAACGGATCGAAATTGCTTTGATCATAGTCTCACCCCATTATTCTGATTCAAAAATTAGAGCGTTCAATCCTTAAATTATTCCCCAAATATTCATCGGGATTAATTAATCCCATGGTTTCATGGAAGTTGTGTTTATCGTTTATTGTCTGGCTCGAAACTCAACCACATCTTCCTTAATAGTAACATCATATTCACCAAAGAAATCTTGCCCCAATAAACCCACATTTAACATCGGAGCGATCGCAACGGTAATATTACTTTTAACAGCCCCAGCCACATTCAGACTTTGAATAGAACCCAAATCAAATTCAACTCCCTTCTGACTCGGTGTATCTGCTTTAACCCGACCAATAGGAACGACCTTTAACCGTCCCGCCATCATAGGAGTAATCACCGTTCCACTAGCTCCGGTATCTACCATCATTTCAAAGGTAACTTGATCATTAAATATGGCTTCAATTACCGGAATTCCTTGTTCTTTTTTGATAATTTTAGCCTGATAAACTCCAGGGGTTGAGAGGGGAGAAACTATCGTTTTTTCATCAGTTTGTGGAAAGATACAGACGTTTCCATTTAAAGACATAACCTCTCCGGCTTTTGTTTTCATAAAACAACCGGGATGTTCCTGAGACAAAGCACCAATCCCATTGGTAAATATTAACCCTGTTGTTGATAATAGAATACAAACCCGTGAGATGAATTGAGATAAACTTTGATTCGGAAATCGACGAGTCACCAACCCGAGAAAACAAGGGGAATTGTTCATGATTTCAATAGTTGTCAATAATTAATTTAAGGGTTGACAGGAATATCTCAATTTTCCAGAAAAAATACTAGCATCAAACCAGAAACGCCAAAACCGATAACCTCTTTGTGTGATTGGCTATCTTTTGAGTGATCAATCTACGGTCAAGACCTTAGATAAATTTTACCCCTCAATTGAGAACGATAGATCTTTTCGCGGTATCCTAAAAAATCGGAGCCAAAGTCAGTTCGTTTAAGGAAGTCTGTGAAATACTTTTTTTTAACCGATGGATGGACAATTGGACGAGTCTGGGGAGTAGGGGGTCTGTGGGATCAAGCTCTGCGGCGTCGTCCACCGGATATTCAAAGAATGGATTTATGTCTGTGGGATCAGAAGCAACAGGAAAAAATGTGGCTGTATCGGGTTGAAGATTCTGTCTTGATGCTAGAAGTTAGACCGGATCTGACCACCACCAGCGACTCCCCTAATACCATTGGTCAAGTAGTTCTTACCCGCTTAATTACGGCTGAACAAGTCCTAGAACGTTTAGCCAGTGCTGCAACGGAATGTCAAATTAACCAAAGCCTATAGTCAGTGTGGGATTAATTGTGGTCAGGGTTCGTGATATTATAATTACTGCTCTCTCGGGAATTTCAGTGCCTTTAGACCTGAAAATGTCAAAAAGCACTGGACAAAGAGGGGCAAAAACTCTTAAAACAACTAGAGAATCAACTTATTCTCCATACCAGAAAATAAATAATTTGGTTCAATTAATTTAGTAGGGCGGCACAGTCCCGAACTCTAGGCTTGTATCCTAGTAAGATGAGTAGAGATAGACCCTCTGGGGTAGCTGTGACTTAGACTTTGTAATTAGTACAGTAGTACGGTTAGGAGGTTTAAGAATTGCCGCAAGGACATAGTGCTTAAAGGTCAGTCGCTCAATCAAGAATCCTCGTCTCTTTAGAGCGGGGAGTGTCAAAAAAAAAGTAACCATTATCAACTAGAAGGAGCGTAGTCAATGGGACTACCCTGGTATCGTGTACACACAGTCGTCCTAAATGATCCAGGACGGTTGATTTCTGTACACCTGATGCACACCGCTTTGGTGGCAGGTTGGGCTGGATCTATGGCCCTTTATGAACTCGCAATTTATGATCCTTCTGATCCCGTCCTCAACCCGATGTGGCGTCAAGGGATGTTCGTCATGCCCTTTATGGCCCGCTTAGGAGTGACTCAATCTTGGGGGGGCTGGAGCCTCACCGGAGAAGCAGTTACTAACCCGGGGATTTGGTCTTTTGAAGGAGTAGCGGCTACTCATATCATTCTGTCTGGTTTACTGTTCCTCGCTGCCGTTTGGCATTGGGTCTTTTGGGATCTAGAACTGTTTACCGACCCCCGGACAGGCGAACCCGCTTTGGATTTACCCAAAATGTTTGGGATTCACCTGTTTCTATCCGGTCTGCTTTGCTTTGGTTTCGGAGCCTTCCACTTAACCGGCTTATTTGGCCCGGGAATGTGGGTGTCCGATCCCTATGGGATTACAGGCAGTATTCAACCCGTGGCACCAGCCTGGGGGCCAGAAGGATTTAACCCGTTTAACGCGGGGGGAATCGTGGCTCACCATATTGCGGCCGGGGTTGTGGGGATTGTTGCGGGTCTGTTCCATCTGTCCGTTCGTCCGCCCCAAAGGTTATATAAAGCCCTGCGGATGGGGAACATTGAAACCGTCCTATCCAGCAGTATTGCCGCCGTATTCTTCGCAGCTTTTGTAGTTGCGGGAACCATGTGGTACGGTTCAGCAGCTACCCCGATCGAACTGTTTGGCCCTACCCGTTATCAATGGGATAGCGGTTATTTCCAACAGGAAATTCAACGCCGGGTACAATCTAGCGTTGCCCGTGGGGATAGTTATGCCCAAGCTTGGGAAAAAATTCCTGAAAAACTCGCCTTCTATGACTATGTGGGCAATAGCCCCGCTAAAGGTGGTTTATTCCGGGTCGGCCCCATGAACAACGGCGACGGCATTGCCAAAAATTGGTTAGGCCATCCCGTATTCAAAGATTCTGAAGGACGGGAATTATCGGTTCGCCGTCTTCCTAACTTCTTTGAAACCTTCCCCGTGATTCTCACGGATAAAGACGGTGTGATTCGGGCAGATATTCCCTTCCGTCGGGCTGAGTCTCGCTACAGCTTTGAACAAGCTGGAGTAACGGTCAGTTTCTATGGTGGCAACTTAGATGGCAAAACCTTTAAGGATGCTCCCACCGTCAAAAAATACGCTCGTTTAGCCCAACAAGGGGAACCCTTCGAGTTTGATCGGGAAACCTTGGGATCGGACGGTGTATTTCGGACGAGCACCCGGGGCTGGTTCACCTACGCTCACGCTTGCTTTGCATTATTGTTCTTCTTTGGCCATATTTGGCACGGTTCTCGGACGATCTTCCGCGATGTGTTCGCTGGGGTGGAAGCCGATTTGGAAGAACAGGTGGAGTGGGGTCTGTTCCAAAAACTGGGTGACAAAACCACTCGTGTTAAAAAGACCGTCTAGGATATCTCTAGTTCGGGCTGGTGGGGTATTTTTGTAAACCCTAATCCTCAAAAGAGTTGGAACTTTATTCGTGAAGTTTCCAACTCTTTCTTTATATGGGATTCATTGATCGAACTTGATCATTTTTTTCTAAGTTCTAAAACTGGTAATGTGGGTTTAAATCCAGTGGGTAGTTCACTCTCTCAATGGTAGACTGTTAGAAAACAATAGGTTTAGGAAAAATTGACATGGAAAGTGTTGCTTACATTTTAATTTTGGCATTAGCCTTGGGAGTTCTCTTTTTTGCAATTGCCTTCCGGGAACCGCCTCGGATTGGTAAATAGCTCAATTAGAGCATCTTCGTCCACTCCAATACTGAGTTCATGGGGTTTAAGGTTGATTTAATGCTTTTTGCACCGCTAGATCACCCTAAATTTTGCCCAGGGAATTCGGGTGTTCACCGGTTTAAATAAAACCCTGAGTTCTCATAACTCAGTATTGGACTGTTAAAGAGTTAAAGGCTGTGCTTTGTAATCGCTGATCAGAAAACGGCTGTTCAGTGAAACAACCGCTCAAAGGACGTTAATTATGCAGTGTCCAGTTTGCCAATGTACGAATAGTCGAGTGCTTGAGTCCCGTGCTGCGGAATCGGGTAAAAGTATTCGGCGACGACGGGAATGTCTCCAGTGTCAGCATCGCTTTACCACCTATGAACGGATTGAATTTGTGCCGATTACGGTGACGAAGCGGGATGGAAAGCGGGAATCTTTTGACCGTTCTAAATTGTTGCGCGGGATGGTTCGGGCTTGTGAAAAAACAGGACTTTCTGCTCCCGATTTAGAATCAATTATTGATGAAATTGAAGCCGAACTGCAACAACGTTCCCAACGGGAAATTCCCACTCAAGAAATTGGAGAATTGGTTTTGCACCGACTCAAATCCTTGAGTGAAGTCGCTTATGTCCGATTTGCTTCAGTTTATCGACAATTTCAAGGGATTAAAGATTTTGCAGAAGCGTTGAATCACTTTTCCCTGGGCAATGATCATCCTCAAAAGTTGGAAATAGTTGCAGAAGAAGATTCTGTCTGTAGCTGTGAGGATTCATCAATAGACGGCTCTGCCTCTCTGTGTTCTGCATCCCTACTCGGATCTCAACATTAAGACAATCACCGATCGTTAGTTTGCTAAGAGTCTCTAGTTTATGGTACTATCGGGCTATTCAGGAAAAATATATATATTGCCTAAATCCTAAATATCAAAACAAAAGTCAGCGAGAAAGTATCGGCTTTCGTCAAATATCCTGTTCATTAACCTAGAGATCAGCACTAATTTTGTTTCGGTCGGAGCTTCCCTGACTCCCGTTACAGTTGATTAGCTTAACGGCAGGTGCGTTGCGACCTAAAAAATGATCCAAAATCGAAAAAAAATGATAGGATGGGAAAGCTAATCTACCAAACTGTGCCAAGATCGGCAGGATTAGCGATTCTCGGTCTTCAAAAAATGTCCAGCCGAAATATAAATACCTGATCACAGGGGCGATATGATTGATGAACGGGAAGTCGGAGTATAGTTAAGGTTTTTGGGTCTGCTGTCGGACAGTCAGTGGGCTTTAGACAAATGCTTGTGTAAAAGAATCTGGATGCGGTTTTTAGGGCAGAGATGATCTAAGACTAGACAGAGCCTTTGAAACAAGACTCTCTTTTTGCGTCAATCGCGATGTAATAGTGGGAGTGTAAAATTGACTGGACGTGGTAATGCTCGTTTTTTCTGTCTTGGACAGGTATTCGGTGGTACTAACGATGTCAAGTCAGCAGTAGTTTTGATCGAAAAAGCGAAATATTGACCCTATCGGTCATGATCAAAAACCAGAGCGCTTACTGCAAAAAAACCATTTAATAGGAGCAACTTTAGGATAAAACTCGCATGATCAATCAGAAAACAAAACCAAAAGATGTGGGCTTCACCCACGAAGATTTTGCCGCCTTACTCGATAAATACGACTATCACTTTAGTCCCGGTGACGTAGTGGCGGGGACAGTTTTTAGTCTGGAGCCAAGGGGCGCTCTGATTGACATTGGCGCTAAGACCGCAGCATACATTCCACTACAAGAAATGTCAATTAATCGGGTGGAAAGTCCTGATGAAGTATTACAGTCTAATGAGACCCGTGAGTTTTTCATCCTGACCGATGAAAACGAAGATGGGCAATTAACTCTTTCCATTCGTCGCATTGAGTATATGCGGGCCTGGGAGCGTGTTCGCCAACTGCAAGCGGAAGATGCTACCGTCCGTTCTCAAGTCTTTGCCACAAATCGAGGCGGCGCCTTGGTTCGGATTGAAGGATTGCGGGGCTTTATTCCAGGCTCCCATATTAGTACGCGCAAACCTAAAGAAGAACTCGTTGCTGAAGAATTACCCTTAAAATTCCTAGAGGTTGATGAGGATCGCAATCGTCTTGTCTTAAGCCATCGTCGGGCTTTAGTTGAGCGGAAGATGAACCGCTTAGAAGTGGGTGAAGTGGTAACAGGAACCGTTAGAGGAATTAAACCTTACGGGGCGTTTATTGATATTGGTGGCGTGAGTGGTCTGCTCCACATCTCAGAGATTTCTCACGATCACATTGACACACCCCATAGTGTTTTCAATGTCAACGATGAAGTCAAAGTCATGATTATTGACCTAGATGCAGATCGAGGTCGGATTTCCCTTTCTACAAAACAACTGGAACCCGAACCAGGAGCTATGGTTAAAAACCCTCAGCTTGTTTATGAGAAAGCTGAGGAAATGGCAGCCAAATTCCGGGAAAAACTTTTGGCGGCGGGCCAGGGAGCCACGACGGAAGAAGTTCCGACGGAACTGGATGAAGCTGATATCCCTTCTGCGATTGAGGAAGATATCCCTTCTGCGATTGAGGAAGATATTCCTTCTGCGATTGAAGAAGATATTCCGTCTGCGATTGAAGAAGATGTGGAACCTGTGGCTGAAGGAGTATAGGTTTCAAGCGATCAAGACAAAAAGGGGGATTATCCCTCTTTTTTTTATTGAGCTTTGCCAAGGCGGCAGCGACAAATCGCTATCTCAAGATACACAAATTAGAAACCCTATTAAAAATTGAATTAGGAGTCTTTGAGGTTGGTCACCCTAGAAGTTCAGAATATTACCTTTAAGAATATTGAAGCTGTTATTTTCGATAAGGATGGAACCTTAGAGGATTCTGCGGATTTCTTGAGAAACTTAGCTCAAAAGCGATCGCGTTTAATTGATGCTCAAATTCCAGGAGTCGGGGAACCTTTATTAATGGCGTTTGGCGTTCAAGGAGATACCCTTGACCCAACGGGATTAATGGCCGTGGGTAGCCGACGAGAAAATGAAATTGCGGCGGCAGCTTATATTGCCGAAACCGGACGAGGATGGTTAGAGTCTGTCAATATTGCCCATCATGCTTTTGCCGATGCGGAGCAATATTTGAAATCTAGCCCTCCTTCTCCCTTATTTGTCGGGGGTTTAGAAACCATAAAATCCCTATCCGATGCGGGGTTAAAGCTAGGAATTGTGTCGGCGGCTCCAACGGCTGAAGTCCAAAATTTTGTTACCCACCATCAACTTGAACCCTATATTAACTTTCATCAGGGGGTAGATGGCGGCCCGACAAAACCCGATCCGATTTTATTCCTGAATGCTTGTCAAGCCCTTGGGGTTGATCCCGCCCATACTTTAATGGTGGGAGATGCTCAAGGAGATATTGATATGGCGCTCGGGGCTGGGGCTGCGGGTTGTGTCGGGGTTTTTTGGAACCAATCCAACCCTCAACACCTAAATCGGGCGACGGTGGTGATCTCCCATTGGGATCAATTGAAAATTAAGCACTTGACACTCCCAAGAGTATCTTTCGGGGATTATTAAAACAATTTGACTTTCACAGGACTTACGCAAATTTGGGGATGTAACCCTAGATGTAGGGGTAATTCATGAATTACCCCTACTATTGATAG
>NZ_LR735089.1 GCF_900009265.2 Planktothrix paucivesiculata PCC 9631
GCTGTTAGCGGGGCTACTGACGGCGGCGGTGATGAAGTTGCAGCCTTCTAAATAAGAGCTTGCTAAACCGTGGGTGTACCAGGAAGTTACAAAGGTTGTTCCGGTTAACCAGCCACCGAGGGCTAGATAAGCGCAGGGGAACAGTAGGATTCCTGACCAACCCACGAAGACGAAGCGATCGCGTTTGAGCCAGTCGTCGAGGACGTCAAAGACGCCTCT
>NZ_LR735090.1 GCF_900009265.2 Planktothrix paucivesiculata PCC 9631
GTATAAGCTCCAATTGTGGGGATGGTGCACCATCGTGAGCCCAAATAAACAGGTCATTATAAATATTAGAAGAATCTATAACTCCTCCAATATTCAGTTCTGCATCATTGCTCTGAGTAGCCCAATCTCCACCAAAACCGTTGTTCGTGCTTGAATCTCCAATATTGACCGTGATCCCAGTGGGTGCTCCATCATATTGCACCTCAAATTCAGCAACATCATAGGGATTACTGGATGCTGGCCCAAGGTTGATCTTGAGA
>NZ_LR735016.1:0-52184 GCF_900009265.2 Planktothrix paucivesiculata PCC 9631
CGAAAATACTTCGTTGTGACCCACATATTATCTAAAAAACCCGGTTTCTCGGGCGACCTGCGTAAGTCCTATCTCTTTTACGGTTAAAATTCTGATCTTGTGATATTTTAAGATAGATTAGATCTTGATTGCTTCTCGCATTTTTGTTAAGTTATACCGCTAAAAATCTATGGTTGGGAATTACTTTTTCAGAGGCAAACAAACAACAAATAAACTATCCCGGCTCGGGCAACGTTTGTCTGTTGTACTGTTAAGTCTATGTTTATTCTGGGTGATGGGATTTCAAGCAGTTTGGGCGGATGAAATTCCTCCTGCAAATTCTTCAATTCAGCCCTATTTAAAACGAGTTAAGCGGGAAATTACCGAATTTACCCTCGATAATGGCATGAGATTTATTGTCTTAGAAAGACATCGATCACCGGTAATTTCTTTTTTAATTTATGCCGATGTGGGCGGAGTGGATGAACCCGATGGACAAACTGGAGTCGCCCATTATTTAGAACATTTAGCCTTTAAAGGAACTCGGCGTATTGGCACAACCAATTATCAAGCCGAAGAAGAAATTTTAGAAAAGCAAGATCGGATTTTTGAACAAATTAAACAAGCTAAAGCTGAAGGAAATAACGAAAAAATCAAACAATTAATCACTGAGTTAGAAAAATTAAGTCTGGAAGCGGATCAATATATCCAACAAAATGAGTTTGGCAGAATTGTCGCACAAGCTGGAGGTGTAGGACTAAATGCCACGACTTCTGCTGATGCTACATCCTATTTTTATAGCCTTCCTGCTAATAAATTAGAACTGTGGATGTCCTTAGAATCTGAACGATTTTTAGAACCCGTATTTCGAGAATTTTATAAAGAGAAACAAGTGATTTTAGAAGAACGTCGTCTGCGGACAGATAATTCTCCTATTGGTCAAATGTTTGAGAAATTTTCCGCCACCGCCTTCACAGCCCATCCCTACCGTCGTCCGGTGATTGGCTATGTAGAAGACTTGGAAAATTTAACCCGGGAAAATGTGCAAAATTTCTTTGAAACCTACTATGTTCCTAATAATTTAACCGTGGCAATTGTGGGGGATGTGAACCCCATGGAAGTCAAACGTTTGGCAGAAATTTATTTTGGTCGTTATCCCGCCAAACCCCAACCCCCTAAATTAAATATTGTCGAACCGCCACAAACCGAAACCCGGGAAGTTACCTTAACCTTAAAAACTCAACCTTGGTATTTAGAAGGGTATCCCAGTCCGGCTGCCAATCATCCTGATTCTGTGATCTATGATATGATTTCCAGTCTTCTGAGTTATGGTCGAACTTCTCGCTTGTATAAATCCTTAGTTGAAGAACAACAAATTGCTTTAACTGCTCAAGGATCAAGTGGATATCCGGGGAATAAATACTCGAATTTAATGTTATTTTATGCCATGCCTGCCCCCGGTCATACTGTTGATCAAGTGGCGATCGCCCTCCGCCAAGAAATCGACCGACTGAAAACAGAATTGGTATCTGAAACCGAATTAGATCGAGTTAAAACCCAAGCTAAAGCCAATTTATTACGCTCCTTAGATTCTAATATGGGCATGGCATCGGCCTTAGTCGAATATGAAGTCAAAACCGGATCTTGGCTGAACTTATTTGAGGAATTAGACAAAATTGAAGCGATTACACCCCAAGATATTCAACGGGTGGCTCAAGAAGTATTTCTACCTCAAAAACGTACCATTGGTCGCCTATTATCCGATGAATAAACTTTAAATTTACCCCATTTTATTGCTGATTAACCTTTTGATTGACTATGTTGAATTTGAAAACCTTAAACTGGAAAAAATCCACACTTTTTTGGGTGGGATTGTTGCTGACGACCTGCTTTTTTACGGCTTTTAGCCATATTCCGGCGATCGCTTCCACCCCCAAACATTACACGGATTTAACCTTTCCTCCCCTACCCGCCATTCAACTACCTGATTATGAACGCTATCAATTAGAGAATGGCATCACGGTTTATTTAGTGGAAGATCATGAACTTCCCTTAGTCGGAGGAAGTGCGTTATTTCGCACCGGAGATCGGTTTGAATCTGGGGATCAAGTGGGTTTAGCTAGTCTTACCGGGGAAGTGATGCGGAATGGGGGAACTCGTCAACATTCCGCCGATGAATTGAATCAATTATTAGAACAAAAAGCCGCCTTCGTAGAAGCGGGAATTTATACCACTTCCGGTCGGGTGGGATTTTCAGGATTAACAGAAGATTTAGACTTAGTATTTGGATTGTTTACGGATGTTATTCGTAATCCTTTGTTTCCTCAAGATCAATTAGACTTAGCTAAAACTCAAGCTAAAGGTGGAATTGCCCGTCGGAATGATAACCCCGGGGGAATTGCTGGCCGGGAGTTTGTTAAACTGATTTATGGTGCAGATAGTCCCTATGCCCGCATCGTAGAATTTTCCACTTTGAATAATATCACCCGTGAGAATTTAGTGGATTTTCATGAAAAATATTTTCATCCTGAAACTATGATTTTGGGGATTGTGGGGGATTTTGATCGCGCCAAAATGAAGGCGTTAATTAAGGAAAAATTAGGAACTTGGAACCCGACTCAAAAAGCCGTAATTCCCCCCCTTCCTGAAGTTTCTCAAGCCAATTTGGGGGGGATTTTCTTGGTTGATCAACCTCAACTCAATCAAAGTTATGTAGAAATGGGTCATTTGGGGGGGATATTAAGTGATCCTAATTATCCCGAATTAACGGTGATGAATGGGGTATTAAATGGGTTTGGTGGACGGTTATTTAATAATTTGCGATCGCGCCAAGGATTAGCCTATTCTGTTTATGGATATTGGGGTGCAGACTATGATTTTCCTGGGGTTTTTCATGCCGGAGGACAAACTCGTTCTGAATCAACTGTTGCCTTAATTCAGGGACTAAAAAATGAAATTCAACAGCTACAAAAAGAACCGATTAAGCCGCAGGAATTAGCCTATGCTAAGGAATCCACCCTAAATTCATTTATCTTTAAGTTTGAAGATCCGGCCCAAACTTTATCCCGTTTAATGCAGTATGAATATTATGGTTATCCCCAGGATTTTATCTTTGATTATCAACGTCAAGTTCAAGCAACAACCATTGAAGATGTTCAACGAGTCGCCCAACAATATCTCAACTTTGACAAGTTAGTGATTTTAGTGGTGGGAAATAAGGAGTTGATTAAGCCGGAGTTAAGCAGTTTAGATGATCAGTCAAAAGTCACTGTCATTGATGTGACTATTCCTAATCCTTAATATCGACAGGACTTACGCACAAGACCAAAGAAACCGGGTTTCTGGCCGGTGATTCTGCGGATGAAATCAAGATTTCTCGTTTAGAAACCCGGTTTCTGGCCGGTGATTCTGCGGATGAAATCAAGATTTCTCGTTTAGAAACCTGGTTTGGTGCGTAAGTCCTAATCGATATTGAGGTGGGTTTTTCCCACCTTAATTTCGTACAAATCAAAATCTCAACTTCCTTCCCCCCAACTTTTAAAATCGTTGTTGTCTTGAATTCGGAGTTAATTCAAGGGCTGGGGACTCAGCCGGAGTCGGTTGATTGTATTTTTTTAACCAATCTTTTCCGACTTGAATAGTCAGATCCGATTCTAAAAATCCCGTACTTTCCACCACAACCTTACCAAAACCCAGGGATTTTTGCAGGGCTTCAGCGCTCTTAATATCCCCATCCTGAGCCACAATTTTAGTTTCTTCTAAGGGTTCTGTCCAAGGTTTAGAAATTTTTACATTCCAAAAACCCCCATCATTTAAAGTCCCCACTAATTTATCAATAGCATCAGAACTATCATTACTATCTTGAATCGCAATTCTGAGATCTTTGGGATCAATATTCTCAAATTTCCAAACATCCTGACCAAAATCAAAATGTTGAGCCACTACATTTTCTAAACGGGCTGCATCAGGTAGCCAATAGCTGGCTCGATATTCTTTCGGGTCACTAAATTGACCGGGAACCATGAGCATTTGCACATTTTCCCGCTTAATATTCGTGGCAAAATTAACTAAAGCAACTAATTCTTCCAAACTCAAATTTGTATCAATATGGGACTGAATAATTGATACCACCTGGGGCAGTTTAGAAAGGGTAGTCACATTTAATGACTGTTCCATGAACGCCCGAATTAGCATTTGTTGACGTTGTACCCGTCCGATATCTCCTAAAGCATCATAACGGAAGCGTAAAAACTGTAAGGATTGCGCTCCATTTAGGTGTTGTTCCCCTTGTTTCAAATTAATATAGAGATGCTGACTATCATCTTGATATTTCATATCCTTGGGAACGTAAATACTCACGCCTCCCATAGCATCAATTAATTTTTCCACCCCTTGCACATTCACCCGCACATAACGGTCTATTCCCACACCCCCTAATAATTCACTCGCCGCTTTAGCACTTAAAGCCGGGCCGCCATAATAGTTGGCATCATTAATTTTAGTCATTCCCCGACCTTCCACATACGTCCGAGTGTCCCGGGGAATCGATAATACTTTTAATTGTTTGTTAGCCGGATCAAAGCGAATTAATAGCATTGTATCCGATAACCCTTTAAAGGAATCCACTAAGGCATGGTATCCCAACTCCGGGTGAGAATCATCTTCCAAATCTGAGGTTAAAACCTTCACCCCCATCACCAGAATATTCACCGGACGGGTTAATTCTGGGAGTTTCATATTGGTGGTGGCCATTTGACCTTGGGAAAACACCGCCGCTTCTTCGGGGGTTAACTTTTGCTGTAATAGGGGTGTGGTCGATAGGGAAACCGCTAATAAAGCTCCGGCGGTGGCTGAAATCATCGCGACTCCAGCCAGACCCAAACCCAGTCCTAACCAGCGTCCGGGACTCGATTGAGCTAATTTCCTCAGATTGGGTTTTGATGGGTTGGGCAATGGTTTTTGACTCTGATATCTTGGTGCTGACACAGACTTCCTCACACACTCAATAAATAATTTTTTAGGGATAATCGACGGATGGCAAAACCAGGGATGGTTTAAGAACCAACCTATTATGGCAGATGTTTGCCTAATACTTGTTCAGAAATTCGACTAATTCCCGGAAGCCATATTGGTTGACGTTTCCAGACCTTAATCATTAACCCTAAACTGACAATAAAATAACTGCTTGTCAACAGACTACTGGTTAATAACATCGGCAGGGAGATCGATTCCGCACTATAGGCTCCAGTTTCTAACAAGATCAGTGCAGTTAACCAACTGAACGCTAACACAATTACTAATCGACTCACAGCCTGTTGTTGTTTTGTTCCTTCGTGTCGATATAGTGTCCACAAGGCCGGGAAAAAACCCAATATAGGGATTAAATAAACAAACAACTGTAACCGTTCATCTTCAGGACTTTCATAGAGGGGATTGGTTTTCATAGAACAAAAAATCAAGTAAGCAGCGAAAACAGAAAATATTGCGTGAACACCCCAAACCCGCCAACTCAATACCCCGATTCTGATACAATGGTGACAACTTCAGATGCAGGAGAACAGATTACCCCATGACCGCAACCCAGAAACCGATTGTTATTTCCCCCTCCATATTATCAGCAGATTTTAGTCGTCTTGGTGAAGAAATTCGGGCGGTGGATGAAGCTGGCGCCGATTGGATTCATGTTGATGTAATGGATGGTCGCTTCGTTCCCAATATTACCATTGGGCCATTAATTGTGGAAGCCATTCGTCCCGTGACTAAAAAACCCCTGGATGTTCACTTAATGATTGTCGAACCCGAGAAATATGTCGAAGGGTTTGCCAAAGCGGGCGCTGATATTATTTCGGTTCACGCCGAACACAATGCTTCTCCCCACTTACACCGAACCCTTGGTCAAATTCGAGAACTGGGTAAACAAGCGGGTGTGGTTCTGAATCCTTCTACTCCCTTAGAATTAATTGAATATGTCTTAGAACTTTGTGACTTGGTGTTAATCATGAGTGTTAACCCCGGTTTTGGCGGTCAGAAATTTATCCCCGGAATGGTGCCGAAAATTCGCGCCCTCCGTCAAATGTGCGACGAACGGGGTTTAAATCCCTGGATTGAAGTCGATGGCGGTCTGAAAGTCGATAATACTTGGCAAGTCTTAGAAGCGGGTGCTAACGCCATTGTTGCGGGTTCAGCAGTGTTCAATGCCCCGGATTATGCCAAAGCGATTGAAGGAATTCGCCATAGCAAACGTCCTAGCCCTGAGTTAGCAACGGTCTAATCTGAATTTGAGCGGATTTTTCTATATTATTAACCCCCTTGAGTATCAAGAGGGTTAATTTTTTGTAAAAATTTAACTATTACGCCGTAAGTCCCCCACTGAATTTGGTAATCCGAATCAGTGGTGGGATATAAGGCTGGTGATAACGATTTCTAGTATGGCTTTTTTGCTAGGCAAAAACAAATGCTGGCTGTATGAGGAATCACCAATTATTTGATTGAACTACTTCACCAGAATATCAATTGGCGTTAAAGTATTGTTATCGCTGGAGGTGATGCTGAGTGTTACACAAAGTTGTGCAAGTCCGTTTATATCCATCAAAAGAACAAGAAATACAACTAGCTCAAACATTTGGTTGCGCCCGTTGGTGGTGGAATTATGCTCTGAACAAATCTATTGAGACTTATAAAGAAACGGGTAAAGGACTTGGACGTGCAGCACTCAACGCATTTCTCCCCAGACTCAAAAAAGCCGAAGATACCCTGTGGTTAGCCGATTGTTATAGCCAAGTTTTACAAGCTACAACACTTAATCTAACTACAGCCTACAAAAACTTTTTTGAGAAACGTGCCCGATTTCCTAAGTTCAAATCTAAGCATGGTAAACAGTCTGTCCAATACCCTCAAAACGTCAAAATTGTTGATGGTAATGTCAAACTTCCCGGCAATATTGGGATAATCAAAGCCAAAATACATAGACCCATTGAAGGGAAAATCAAGACTGTAACTGTTAGTAAAACACCATCAGGCAAATATTTAGCATCTATCCTGACAGAAATTGAAGGGGAAAACCCTACTGTTTCAGAAGGTAAAATCTATGGTATTGACCTAGGAATCAAACACTTTGCAGTTGTAACTGATGGTGAAAAGGTCTCTAAATATGACAATCCTAAACACTTAGCCCAACATGAAAAAAATCTTAAACGCAAACAGAAAAAGTTAGCGCGTAAACAAAAAGGAAGTAAATCAAGACAAAAGTATAGAAAAATTGTTGCTAAGGTATACGAACGAGTGAGTAATTCCCGGCAAGGTTTTCTACATAAACTTAGTCATAAGTTGGTCAGCGATAGCCAAGCTGTTATAGTAGAGAATCTTCATGTCAAAGGCATGGTTCGTAATCATAAATTGGCAAAATCAATATCTGATTGTGGATGGGGAACTTTCACTAATTTCTTAGCTTACAAACTAGAACGAAAAGGCGCTAAGTTAGTTGAGATAGATAGATGGTTTCCTAGTTCCAAACTCTGTTCTAATTGTTTATATCAAGTGAATGAGATGCCATTAGATGTTCGTGAATGGACTTGTCCTAATTGTGGTACTGATCATGACCGAGATGGAAACGCAGCTATGAATATTAGAGCAGAGGGGATCAGAATCCTAAAGACGGATGGTTCAGCCGTCTCTGCTGTAGGAGGGGATGTCAGACCCTATCTGGGGCGAAAGTCTAAGATGGGGCATTCGCCTGTGAGTACAGAAGCCGACACTGTACTTGGTACTCCCAGTCAGTGTGGGTAGTTCACTAAATGATCCCTTTTCTAACTGGCATCCTGATGATAAAATTCAATTCAGAAACTTAAATTTAGTTAAGATCAACTTTATAAAAATAGGATTAGAAGTCATGGGTATTAAAACTGCCATTATTGCGGGCTTGTTTTCTTTGGTTCTTCCTGTGTTTGCTCCCGTTGCCTTTGCCACATCAGGTTCTAGTTTAGGGGTGACGGAATCCTGGCGCGAGGAAGGCAATTCCCGGGTAAACGCCAACCCTACAGACACAGAAACCGCCAGACGGGAACTGTTTTCTCAACCCTTCTATCAATCTGAAACTCAAGCTCCCCGGCGTCGGGAACGGGTCTTATCCCAAGGCACTCAAGGCTCCCAAGTCACCGGGTTACAACAACGGTTAAAAGCCCATGGGTTCACCCCAGGGAAAATTGATAGTGTTTTTGGCCCCCGGACGACGGCTTCGGTTCGGTCGTTTCAACAAGCTAAAGGATTAGAAGTGACCGGGGCTGTAGACCGCGACACCTGGCAAGCTCTATCGGCAGAACCTCAAGTTGCCAGTTCGGTTACAGTTAAGGAAGATAGCGTTTTATCAAGGGGTTCTCGGGGAAGCGATGTGCAACTGCTACAGGAACGTTTGACAGCAAAAGGTTATCGTCCTGGCCCGGTTGATGGGATTTTGGGCTCTCGCACCCTGACGGCATTACATGAGTTTCAAATTGCCCAAGGTTTAGAAACCAGTAATCAAGTGAATCAACAGACTTGGAAGGCTTTAAATAGTGACTCATTGCTTCCAGAAACCCCCACTCAGTTAACGGAAGAAAGTCCTAATTTGATGCAAGAAGAAACCCCAGATTTAGAGGTTAATTCCGAAGAAAAAGTATTTAATTTGGAAGGATTCACAAATTAAATACCATTCTCGTAGAGACGTGCCACGGCGCGTCTCTCTTTTTTTTGTCTCTCTTTTTTTATCTCTCTTTTTTTGTGACTCTCTTTCTTTGTCACTAGATTGTCACTTTTTGGGTTTACCTTCAAGTTAAGTAATAGAAAATTCAACTGTTCAATACTGACTAAGGAAACCCCATCTAATGAACTATTCCTTAAAATTTCGTCCCCTATTTCGTCAAACCGCTAGTCTAGTCACTGTAACTCTTTTAAGCGGGTTAAGTTTGGTCGGTTGTAATTCCACTCCACCCGCAGCTACAACTGTTCCTGCGACACCCCAAGCTGAAGCCTCCGCTACTCCTGTTGCTCATACAGAATCCGTCACCCTAAAAAACTTACAGGCCGCTTATAATGGCGAATCTAATGCCCATGCTCGTTATTTAGCTTTTGCTAAACAAGCAACGGACGAAGGATATCTACAAGCGGCTTCTTTATTTAATGCTGCGGCTGATGCAGAAGCGATTCATGCTGCTAATCATGCCACAGTCATTCGGAAATTTGGCGGTACACCCCAAGCCAAAATTGAAACTCCCACCATAAAATCCACGGCCGAAAATCTACAAGAAGCGATTAAGGGAGAATCCTATGAACGAGATACAATGTATCCTGAATTTATTAAACAAGCCCGTGCTGAAGGCAATAAAGAGGCGGTTGTCACCTTTACCTATGCGGTAGATGCCGAAAAACAACACGCTAAATTTTATACTCTAGCTCAGAATAATTTAGCCGATTGGCAAGAAGCTAAAATGACTTTTTATGTCTGTCCTGAATGCGGTTTTACAACTAATGCTTTAGATTTTACAAACTGCCCTGATTGTAATACGGCTGAAAATCTTTTCTTCAGTGTTTCTTGATGTTTTAATCTGTTTTTTATAATTCTGTCGTTTAAATTCTATTGTATAGTATAGAGGCGTTTTATAAAATGCCTCTATATATAATCCGTAAAATTTCTGAGTTGATTTATGAACCGTAGAACTTTTTTAGCCTGGGTTGGTGTTGGAAGTTTAGCCAGTTCCTTTCCCGTGGCTTTGGCTGCTTGTTCTAATCCTGAAAATACTGCTAATATTGCCACTCGTCCCGATGGTTTTACCGTCGCAGGTACAATTCAAGAACTGGATGAAAAGGGATCTATTTTTAATTCTCAACTTCCGGCTTTAATTATTCGTAATCCTAAAAATATACAAGAAGTTTTTGCTGTTAATCCTACTTGTCCCCATTTAGATTGTATTGTCAAATGGGAAGCGAGTAAAAAAGAGTTTGGCTGTCCTTGTCACGCTTCCCAATTCACCCCAGATGGTCAGGTGATTAAAGGGCCTGCTGATAGGGAATTAAAACCTTATCTTGCTAAAGTAGAAGGGAATATAATTTTGGTCAAACTGAGTTAATTGACAGAGGAATTACGACGAATGAAGTTCAGCAATTAATCACTGATATCAAGCAGCAGAATATATGTTATAATATGATTGTCTGGCTTTCTAATATAAGTATTGACGGTTCGGGGTGCTAAGGATTTAAAAAAATCTCTATTCAGAGTCTATAAAATATAAACTGTTGATCTGAATAAAGCTGACGTTGAAAAAATCAGTGTAAAGCAGTCTGTGTGAAAGAATAAATCTAAAAACTGATATTAGTATTAAACTATGAACTCATGTATACATCATCTAATTCCTTCAAACCCCTTTTAGAATCTCTATTTACAGGAAATCGTTGGAGTGCTTTTTGGGGTGAGCTTTTGAGTAACAGTGGTTATTTTTTGATCTTGAAAAGTCTCTCTACTATTATTTCTAAAAGTTGGATTGAATATTTTACTAACCCCACCGAATATTTATTAATTGTAGCCATGTTAGTCCAAGCATGGGTTCTTTCTCGTCCCAATTCTAATCGGTTTTGGGGAAATTTGGTCGGCGTTGGTTTGTACACCGCAATGGATTTACCCATTGATGGAGTCATGTTTTTTAAAGAACCTATTCATCTGGTATTCTTAATATTTTCTTTGGTTATTGCTACCCTCCAGGGATTAAGATTTCATGGGAAATTAAACGCTGATTGGTTATTTTTTCCTCTGGAAAGCATAACCAGAACTTTAATGATTATTGCTTTTTATATTGTCGTTGAAATTTCTAAAGATTCTAATCGATTATATGGTAAAACTTTTCTGCATTTTCTTCAAAGTAAAACCCACTCATTTTTAACCTTAAGTCTGATTTTAATTGGGTTACTTCTCGGTTTACAAGCGTTTCAACTCTCACAACAGCGAATTCAACTCCAACAGACGGCAAGACTATTAGGAAATATGGCAGAATGGGGGATGGGAAGTTATATGGTAGCAACGGCTTTAAATAATCCTGAAGCCTTAGCATTTCAACAATGTGATCGCACTATTTTATTTATGGATATTCGAGGTTTTACCCAATGGTGTGAACAAACAACACCCGATATAGCCGCCCAAGTTTTAAACCATTATTATCAAACAGTAGAACCGGAATCTTCACGATATCATCCCTTAAAAATTACCCTCGCTGGGGATGAAATTATGGCTATTTATTCCACCCCACAACAGGGTCTTCGAGCGGCTCAAGCGATGCAAGAGGCAGCTAAAACCCTTCTAAATCCCTATGGTTTAGGCGCGGGTTGTAGTATTCATTGTGGAGAAGTAATTGAGGGATTATTTGGAGGGAAGGACGTTAGAACCTACACAGTTATTGGAGATGTGGTTAATACGGGTAAACGTTTGGAAGGTATTACTCCGGCTGGACAAATTACCCTGTCTGATGCCATTTATCAAGCCTTAAATCATCAACTCAATGTTCAACCTTGTGATCCAATTTTTGTTAAAGGAAAAGTCGAACCTTTAATCGCTTGGCGTTTAAACAGTTAAGTAGTTGCACAAAATAAATTACCCAGTTGGGAGAGGGAACAGGGAACAGGGAACAGGGAACAGGGAACAGGGTAGAGGATTTGTAATTAATTTTGTTTAGGTACTTATTAGTAAACAGTGTAAGAGTTAATTTATTGACTAACAACTCCTAACTGACAACTCCTAACTGATAACTGATAACTGATAACTGATGACTGATTTAAGGTTTTCTCCACTGTCTGACAAATTCATCTAAGGTAGCCGCAGGAATTTGACTTTGTAACCATTCTAATGCCTTGACCTGGCCGGGTAAACCTTTATAGTATTTACAGACATCCTCTAATTTAATACTGGGTGGTGGTAAGGTTTGTTCATTCCATTTTTGAGCCAATTCACCCAAGAGAGTCGGGGAAATTTTCTCTTGTAACCACAATAAGGCTAGATCTTGATTGGGTAAACTTCGATAATATTTACACACATCAATTAACCTCACCGGAACGGTTTGCACCACGGTTTGATTGCGCCAGAGTTTAGAAAATTCTAATAGAATAGCAGGGGGAATTTGTTGACCAAACCAAGTTAAGACTTGATCCTGATTGGAAGTTCCTTTATAAACTTTACAAATATCAATCAGTGCAATACTCCGAATGGGTACGGGGGTAGGTGCAGGGGTAGGTGTAGGAGTAGGTTCGGGAGTGGGTTCGGGAGTGGGTTCAACATTGCTGACGGGTAAGACAAAAGAATCGGAAGGGCCCATCAACGCTGTCCAGGTTTTTAACCCGGCGACTCCATCCGCTTGTAACTGTTTTTTTTGTTGAAATTTAATTAAAGCGGTTTCCGTACCATTCCCAAAACTGCCATCAATAATTCCTGGGTCATGACCTTGATTTTTGAGCAGGGTTTGAATCTTTTCAACTTTGCCGCCCTTATCCCCTCTACGAATACTTTCAAATAAATTAACATCTACACCGCCACTAATTCCATCCACTTGGCCTTGATCGGTAAATTGCCAAAATACCCAGGTTTTCCAGCCACCGGGAATAATCGGTTGTTCCGCCGTGGTATAATGGGCAATCCATAGAGGATAATCGGAAAAACGAGTGGTATTGAGTTTTTGCCAAAATCCGGGATAGGTGTAGATAATGGGGCGAAAACCCGTTTCTTTCTCCATTATATCGATCCATTGTGCCGCTCGATCGCAAAGGGTTTTAGTATCTACGGTTCCCATCGTTTCAATATCCAAGACCGGAGGCAGATCTCCATCTTGAAGTTTAACCGTTTTCAGAAAATGATAGGCTTGTTTAATCGGATCACTATCGGGTCGAAAAAAATGATACGCCCCTCGAATTAAACCATTGGCTTTTGCTTGTTCCCAATATCGGGCAAAAACTTGACAAACAAAGCTTTCTCCTTCTGTTGATTTAATGATGGCAAAGGAAATACCAGAACGGGCAACGGCTTGCCAATCTACTTTAGGCTGGTAATCTGAAACGTCAATACCCCGAATACTCATTAGTTTATAAGTTTAGGAACAATGAAAACAGAACAATCGCGCCGTCAAGACTGAAATTCAAAAGTAACTTGCATTATTCTATCACAACTATTCACCCAGGATTGATTACTATGAACAAAGCCTTAGCAAAAAGGACAATTAAACAGAAAGTAGGGGGTTTTTTATTAATGTTAATAGCTCTGAGTTTACCCCAGGGTAGTTTAGCTCAATCGGAACCTAATTCCTCGACTTTTAAAAGCTTTCCAGATTGGTGTTTGAATCGTCAGCAATTGTCCCCGGAAGCCAAAAGAACCCTCGATGTTATATTACAACGAGTGGGAACTTCCAATTGCGATCGCGCTAATCAAATGTTAACTGAACTACAAGTTTTAGATTTAAGCACCTTTCTGCTTTCTGATTTAAGTCCCTTACAAGGACTAACCCATATTACAGGATTAAAACTAAGAAATAATCAGATTTCCGATCTAACTCCATTACAAAGTTTAACTAATTTAGAAGATTTGGATTTAAGTTATAACAAAATCACCGATTTAAGTCCGTTGCAATCCTTGACTAAATTAGTCCGAATTAATCTCAGCTATAATCAAATTTCTGATGTTTCCGCACTTCAGAGTTTAAAGGTTTTAAATGAAGTGAATCTCAATTATAATCAAATCGTTGATCTAACCGCATTAAAACCTTTAACCAAACTTCGTTTCCTATTTGTTCAAAGTAATCCCTTGAGATCAACAGAATGCCCCGTTAGCCCCAAATATATTTGTCGCTTTGATACTTAATCTCGATTTATCTTTGGGGAAATTCATCTGGGTCTAATTCATCTAATCCTGAATAAATTCGTCTTAACTGAAGGATTAATCCCAGGGTAACTTGCTTCATTAATGTATAGGATATTGTAATCACAACGAAAGTGATAATTACGACAATTAAAGGTTTTGTCTTGGTTAAATCATCTAAAGTCTTCAGAAAAACAACATCGGGTTGAGTGACTAAATCCCAACTATTAAATCGTCTAAATCTTCCTAAATAAACTCCAATAGCACATAAAAGATGAGTCATAATTTCCGAGGCAAAAATATATTGTTTCACTCCTTGCCTTTTCAGATAGTGACCTTGATTAATTAACGATAAAACATAGGCTTGTAAACCAGCCATAATCGCAAAAACATGGAGCGGAATAAAAACTAGAGTAATGATCCAAACTGAATAATTTGCCCGAATGATCCGAATTAAATGAATAATATCCGTGAGCAGATAGGGCGCATTCGGTAAGAAGGCAATAAAAACAATATAAATAATCCACCAACCCCAATTTCGAGACATTATTTTTCGGCGAAATAACCAAAAACTCAAAGCCCAGGGAATAAATGCCAGAAACAGATTCCAAATAATCCAACCACTGTGTCGGTCAAAGATCTCCAGTGCATCCGCTAACATTTCTCGCATAGGTTTTTAGGTTAATTGTGAAATTATTCCCGTTTAGTATAACAACTCCCCCCGGAAGAATTCCGTAACCCCTATATTTTGAGTTGTATTTTCCCTCAGATTCGCAAATTTGGGATTACAATAAAACTCAAAACCAACGGTTGTATCATTCTTAACCTATAGAAATTTCCATGAATCAATTTAAAACAGTTGCTTTACTCGGATTATTAAGTGCCCTTTTAGTGATGATTAGCTATTGGGTAATTGGGGGAACTAGCGGTCTATTGGTGGGTATTGTCCTAGCGGCGGTCACTAATTTAGGAAGCTGGTATTTTTCCGATCGCATTGCCTTAAAAGCCTATAATGCCCAACCCGTGACTCCTGAACAGGCTCCTGGTTTATATGCCATGGTACAACGATTATGCGATCGCGCTAATTTACCCGTACCCGGGGTTTATATTGTCCCGACTCAAGCGGCTAATGCTTTCGCCACGGGTCGAAATCCCAAAAACGCAGCCGTTGCTGTCACCGAAGGAATTATAAAACTCTTACCCGAAGACGAATTAGAGGCCGTAATTGCCCATGAATTAAGCCATGTTCAAAATCGAGATACCCTCACCCAAGCAGTAGCTGCAACCATCGCGGGAGCCATTTCTGGACTCGCTCAATTTGCCAGTTATTCGATGTGGTTTGGAGGTTCACGCAATCGGAATGGGGGAGGAAATCCCATCGGATTATTATTAACAATAATTCTAGCTCCCATGGCTGCCACGGTCATTCAATTAGCGATTTCTCGAACTCGGGAATTTTCCGCCGATGCGCGGGCGGCTAAATTAACTGGAAATCCGAAAGCATTAGCCAGAGCCTTACAACGGTTAGATGCTACGGCTAGACAAATTCCCATTGAAGGAAATCCCGCCTTTGAAGCCCTATTAATTATGAATAGTTTCTCAGGACAAACCATGGCTAGTTTATTTTCAACTCATCCGCCAACGGAAGCTCGAATTCAAGCCTTACTTAAGTTGGATCAACAAATGTCTTGATTCAGATTTATACAGAATACGGCCAGATTAGAGTTTGATTGATATAGAGGAACAAACTCCCATTTCTATTGTGAAAATACTACCCGATCCTAGCTGGCTCTCGACTTTGATATGGGCTTGATGGTTAAGAGAAATCGCCCGAACAATGGCTAAACCCAGCCCAGTTCCCCCGGTTTGACGAGAGCGAGCATTATCAACCCGGTAAAAACGATCAAAAATACGCAACTGCTCATCCGGTGAAATCCCAATTCCCGTATCTTTGATCATGATAATTGCGGTGCGATCGCGTTGCTCTAAACTGATACTGACCGATCCTCCAGACGATGTATAATGAATGGCATTACTAATCAAGTTAGAAACTAATCGATAGAGTTGCTGTTCATGTCCTAAAACATAAATCAGAGGAACAGGAATATGGCTAAAGAGTTGAATATTTGATGCGATTGCCAGTTCCAAAAATTCTTCTGATAAATCATTAATTAGATCATTTAGACAGCAGGGTTTAAACAGTTCTGAAACCGTATTTTGTTCAAGACTACTCAGTAATAATAAATCAGTAATTAAATGGCTCAAGCGTCGTCCTTGTCGCTCGATAGTATTCAACATTGAATCAACATTTTGCCCATCGGAGGGCGGAACTCGTAGAAGTGCTTCCACCGTTGCCAAAAGACTCGCAAGGGGCGATCGCAGTTCATGGGCAGCATTAGCCGTAAACTGTTGCTGTTGTTGATAGGACTGGTAAATCGGCTGCATCGCTAATCCAGAAAGCCACCAACCCGAAATAGCCACCGAGCCCAAAGCCAGAGGAAACCCAATGGCCAGAATCCATTGTATTCGTCTGACCTCAGAATCGAAGGATTCCAAAGTGCGCCCAATTTGCATATATCCCCAGGAGGGATGGGAGCGACTTTCATCCCCAGTATGATTAGCATTGGCGCTGTGCAGAATGGTAGTGAATTGATGATAACGAATCCCGTTAACACTTTGAAACGTTTGCCAAGGAGTCGGATTCAGGGTTGGAGGCAGGGGTAACGGTTGATTAGGAGAAAAAGCCAGGAGTTTGCCCGCGCGGTTAAATAGACGAATATAGTAAATATTGCGATCGCTAATGCCCATCGTATGTCGTTGAATCAGAGTCGGATCGGGGTGACAAAATTGTCCGACTAAACACAAGTCAGGAAAGATTTGTCGCAAAACGAAGGTCGGATCTTCCGAAGGAGGGAGCATCGGTTCCAAACTATCATGTAGGGTGCCCGCGATCGACTCAATTTCCCGTTCCAAGGATGCCCAGTTTGCCTGAACCAAAGCTCGATACATCCCCAACCCCGACAGACTTAAAATCACCCCCATCACCAGCGCATACCACAGGGCTAAACGAATACGGCTAAGACGAAACAGATGGTGACTATTCATATGAATTGAAGCGATAACCCTGACCAGGAATAGTTTCAATGGGGCAGGCACAGCCATAGCTGGCTAACTTGCGTCGTAACAGTCGCATTTGTGCCGCTACGACATTACTAATCGGTTCTTCCTGGAGATCCCAAAGTTGATGCCGAATTTTGCTTCCAGCCAGGATACGGTTAGGATTGTGCATCAGATAAGCCAGAATTTGAAATTCCTTAACGGTTAAAGGAATCATTTGACAGGGTTGCTCTAGCCCAATACGGAGTGCATTGTTGGCATAATCCAAGGTGAATAGGCCAATGGTCAGGGTTTGGGGCTGGAGTTGGGGCGATCGCCTCTGAAGTGCCCGCAACCGTGCTAATAGTTCTTCCATCACAAAGGGTTTAACCAAGTAATCATCAGCCCCCGCATCTAACCCAGCCACACGGTGTTCCGGCTGACCCAAGGCGGTAAGCATCAGCACAGGTAAAGGATTCTGGTGCAATCTGAGCCGCTGACAGAGTTCTAGTCCCGATAGTTTGGGAATCAGCCAATCAAAGATCGCCACCGTGTAGTCTGTCCACTGACTTTCCAGATAGTTCCAGGCTTGAGCTCCATCCAACACCCAATCCACCACATATTTTTCGCTAACCAGGACTTGTTTAATCGCCTGCCCCAAATCCACTTCATCTTCCACCAGCAGAATTCGCATAGCTCCACCGAAGTCAACCCCGAGCTTGATCTTACAAAAACATCTGCCATTTCACCTGAATTTCACCTACTCTTTGGCAGACTAATAGGGATTTTTGTTGTCAAACGAGTCAACCATGAGTTACCAGCATAAACCCTTACTCAAGTCCCTACTGATTACTATTCTTCTGGTGTCTATACCCAAACCTGTGTTTTCCCATGTTGGACACGGGGATGAGTTTCAGGCAGAAGGAGGAATTCAGCGCGTACAAGTCAATGCCCAAACCGACCCCATGTTAGGCATTGTGGTCACACCAATCACCTCGGCTACGGAGGGGAGTTCCGCCGTCATGATACCCGCCACCGCGTTAGTGGATGCAGACGGAAAACCGTTGGTTTTTGTACAGTACCAAAATTTTTATGAACCCGTTCCTGTAACAACAGGAGCCAGCAAGGGGGAACTGATCGAAGTAACGGAAGGATTGTCCGTGGGGGAACAGCTTGTGACCCAGGGAAGTTTGTCACTCTACGCCGAATCCCGCAAAACTCAAACGGCCGATGCCGCAGCCCCTAGTCCAGCCCCCATATCTTCTCCACCAACCGCTCCCGTCGATGTTCCAGCCAATGCCACGGGTCAGGTTATCTCACAGTCTAGCGAAACGACTCCACCATCAGAGGGATTCCCCATGGGAATGTTAGCGGCCGTTGGTGGGGTAGCAGTTCTGCTGGTGGGGGGAATGACCATTGCGGGCAAACGCAAGAAAGGGGGCCTCTAATTTAGGATGTTTAACTCAATTCTGAATCAGACTCTCAAAAACTCGATCACTCAACGGTGGTTTATTGTTATTGCTGCTATTTTAGTCACGGTGTGGGGAGTGATCAGCATTACCCAAATGCCCTTAGATGTGTTTCCTGAATTCGCACCTCCCCAAGTTGATATTCATACCGAAGCACCTGGCTTGGCTCCAGAGGCAGTAGAATCGCAAATTACCGTGCCGATTGAAAGTGCGGTGAATGGCTTACCGGGCGTGACAACGGTACGATCGTCTTCCAAGGTGGGGCTGTCGATGGTTCATGTGGTCTTTGACCAGGATGCTGACATTTACAGAGCCAGACAATCGGTCACGGAACGACTGCAACAGGTCACGAATCAGCTTCCAGAGGGCACTCATCCACCGGAAATTTCCCCTCTGGTATCTCCGTTGGGTACAATTTTGCAGTATGCTTTCACCCTCAACGGGCAGGGGCAGACCTCTCCCATGGATCTGCGCCGTTTAGTAGAAGTTACCCTCAGCAATCAGATTCTTTCAGTGCTGGGAGTTTCTCAAGTCACTATTTATGGGGGAGATGAACGGCAGGAGCAGGTGTTAGTTAATCCCGAAAAACTGCGATCGCTTAATGTTTCCCTGACAGATGTTACCGATGCAGCCCGAGGTTCCAATTCTAATGCTCCGGGTGGCTTCCTGATTGGGGGTGGTCAAGAGCTACTGGTACAAGGCATGGGACAGGTGCAATCGATTGAAGATTTGCAACAATCGGTGGTGAAGGTGCAGAATGGCACGCCAATTTTGCTCAGAGATGTAGCTGAGGTGAAAACGGGTACAGCCCTCAAGCGCGGTGATGCCAGTTTTAATGGGCAACCTGCGGTGGTGCTGATGATTAACAAACAACCCCAGATTGATACACCCACTGTTACCAAAGCAGTTGAAGCGGTCATGCAATCATTACAGCTAACTTTTCCGGCTGATGTTCAGGTAGCACAGACGTTTCGCCAATCTAACTTCATTGATTCTGCTATTGGTAATGTCAGCACTTCCCTGATTGAAGGGATCGTCATCGTTTCGGTGATTATGTTGCTGTTTCTGATGAATTGGCGCACCGCAGCCATCACCCTCAGTGCGATTCCGTTATCTTTATTGATTGGGTTGATGTTTATGAAAGCCTTTGGCTTGGGCATTAATACCATGACTCTAGGTGGGTTAGTCGTTGCTATTGGATCGGTTGTAGATGACTCGATTGTGGACATGGAAAACTGCTATCGCGGACTCCGAACCAATCAAGCCCAGGGCAATCCCAAGCCCCCTTTTCAAGTAGTATATGACACCTCTGTTGAGGTACGTTTAGCGGTGATTTTCTCTACCGTGATCATCGTGGTGGTGTTTGCCCCGATTTTTAGTTTGACGGGGGTGGAAGGACGGATTTTTGCACCGATGGGGTTTGCTTATTTGCTGTCGATCGCAGCCTCAACCCTGGTCGCCATGACCCTTTCCCCGGCTCTGTGTGCCATTCTGTTGGCAGACCAAACTTTACCCCAGGAAGGCACGTTTATTTCTCGATTTGCCGAACGGCTGTATCGTCCATTGCTGAATCTATCCCTGCGATCGCCCCAAATCATTCTGGGATTGGCATTGGCTGCCTTAGTTGCTGCTTTTGCGATCGTTCCTTCCCTGGGACGGGTGTTTCTGCCGGAATTTCAGGAAAAATCAATGGTCAATTCCATGGTGTTGTACCCGGGTGTTTCGCTGGATATGACCAATCGAGCGGGTATGGTGTTATCCAATTTACTCAAGGATAATCCCCTGTATGAATGGGTACAGGTACGAGCCGGACGTGCCCCAGGAGACGCAGATGGGGCGGGAGTTAATATGGCTCATGTCGATGTGGAACTGAGCGACCTGGCGCTCAAAGACAGGGAAACCAGTGTGAAACAACTGCGGGAGGCGTTCCTCCAGTTGCCGGGTGTGGCCCCAAATATTGGTGGATTTATTTCCCACCGGATGGATGAGGTGCTCTCTGGGGTGAGAAGTGCGATCGCTGTGAAAATCTTTGGGCCTGATTTGACCGAACTGCGAAGAATTGGCGAGCAGGTGCGGGATGTCATCAAACCCATTGCTGGGGTTGTAGACCTACAGCTTGAACCTCAACTACCGATTCGCCAGGTACAAATTCAATATAATCGGCCTGCGGCTGCGACCTATGGATTGAGGATGGAGCAGTTATCGGAGATTGTGGAAACGGCACTCAATGGTCGGGTTGTGTCCCAGGTTCCCGAAAACCAGCAACTTATTAATATTATGGTCTCACTACCAGAATCGGCTCGTAATAATTTAGATGCTATTCGGGCCATTCCCCTTTCTACCCCCACAGGTCAGATTATCCCCCTCGGTACGGTTGCCAACGTAGACTACGGTATGGGAGCCAATGTGGTCAATCGGGAGAATGTTTCCCGATTAATCGTAGTTTCAGCCAACGTTGCAGAACGGGATCTCGGTAGTGTAGTCGGGGATATTCAAGCTCAAATTCGGCAAAAAGTACAGTTACCCAAGGGCTATTTTCTCGAATATGGCGGACAGTTTGAATCGGAGCAAAATGCCACTAATAACTTACTGATTTATAGTATTTTGGCTGCGATTATCATTACCGTATTGATGTTCTTTTCTGTTAAATCCCTTCCCGCGACGATCGCCATTATGATTAATCTACCATTGGCGTTAGTGGGGGGTATTATCTCCATTGCTCTGACCGGCGGTGTGATTTCAATTGCTTCTCTTATTGGCTTTATTACTCTATTTGGTGTTGCCGTCCGTAATGGGTTGTTATTGGTGGATAACTACAATAACAAGTTCGCCCAGGGAATGCACCTGAAAGATGTGATTGTTAAGGGTTCCCTAGAACGAATTAATGCTATTTTGATGACTGCTCTCACCTCCGCATTAGGGATGTTACCTTTAGCACTCGCTGGTGGAGCCGGAAATGAAATTCTGCAACCCTTAGCAATTGTGGTGTTAGGGGGTTTATTTACCTCTACAGCGTTGACTTTGTTAGTGATTCCTGCCCTCTATGCTCAGTTTGGTAAACACTTGATGCCTCAAGAAAATGTTGCCTCCGTTGAGACAAGTTTTCTAATGAATACGGAGCCCTAACTATCGATAAGCCCCAAAAAATTAGTTTAATCACTGATTCAATGACGGCAATGCTGTGTAAATACAAGAAGACTACAACCTTCGTAAACCTGCTAATAATCCTTGACAAACTCCGGCAAGAAAATCTAAATCTAGGGTTTCTAAAGTATCTGTAGGTTGATGATAGTGAGGATTCCTTAAATTTGCCGTATCTGTCACCATAATTGCTGCATCTCCTAAATCCCAAAAGGGAACCTGATCACTACGGCGGGTATCGGGAACCATCAAGCCCCGGTTGGGAACAGGTAGCCATTGACAAGGGGTTTTTGTTTGGCGAATTGCGCGAGTGATTCTAATTAAATCAGGAATGGTTTTTAGGTTCCCAATTAAAGCGATATAATCCCCCGAATTAGGATAAAAATATTTTAATCCGGGGGGATAGCGTTGAGAATTAGGATTAGGATTACAATAGCCTAACATTTCTAGGGAGAGCATCAAACGAATAGACTGATTTTGTTTTTTCAGGATTTGAGCATAATTTTGACTCCCTAGAAAACCATATTCTTCTAAATCAAAAGCTACACATTGAACTGGATATTGAAGGGGAGATTGGGCGATCGATGTGGCTAATTGCAATAAAACCGCAATTCCTGTACCATTATCATCGGCCCCAGGACACCCTGGTACGGTATCATAATGGGCACCAATTAAAATAATAGAAGTTTTTGATTTTGATAAACCGGGTAAATTTAGGACTAAATTTTGATGTTTTTTTCCTCTTTGCTCAAACTCATCGGTGATCACAGTCCCCCATTGTTGGAGTTGCTGACGAATATATTCACGGACATAAAAATGACCCTCAGAAGCCAAATAAGGGTCACGTTCTCTAATAATTTGTTGTAAATACTCGGTTAATTCAGGTTTTAAATTTATGGTCATTGAGTGATCTTAAAAAAATTTCTTAGATTCTATTTAAACATAAGTTTTAAAAAGGTTTAAGAAATTTTGTCAAAATTTAATAATTTTAAGCAACAACAACTTTTGTTTTTATTCATGGATTTTTCTGTAATTTTATTCGTGATTGATAGTCAAGTATGTTATGGTTGTGTTCACGAAACTTTCTGCTCTGTTTCCTCGGGAATTCCATAAAATTCCGCATCTACTCGATCCAATAAGTAAATAAAGGGTAAGGTGGCTAGGGAACAGGATTTCCAATGACTTTGGACAGGAGCCTGAAACATCTGACAGATTCCCCCCCGTCTTCCTTCGGGTTTGTAGTGAAGGCAATTACGACAATTCGAGGGAACTGAATTTTCCCTGTTCATGTTGAGTCATCCCAAATAAATAACTATACAAACTCAATTATGTAGGATTAATTGTTTTGACTTTGTTATCTAACTTACAGTTCACCTGTATTTTTGTTAAGTTTAATGAAGCTAGGGACTCTAGGGAAAGTATTTCTCCAGCTAGTTGACAAAAATATTTTTGGAGGTAGAGAGAAAATCAAATAATATTTCCTGAAAAAATATACAAAAATTTTGTTAACTGTAGATTTTAACACCAATCCCCAGCTAAAAGTTGACGCTTGACGGACAAATGTGTACAGTCAACAGTTACGAACTCTAAACCGTGATCTTTCATCTGTTGTTAAAAATGAGTTTATTGGCGAAAATTGAAGCAATTTTGTATTTAAAAGGTCAACCCCTTTCCATTACCGGACTAGCAGAATTAGCCGGATGCGATCGCACAGAAGTGGAAGAAGCACTGATTCAACTGATGTCCGACTATGCCCATCGCGATGGAGCCTTAGAAGTCGTAGAAACCGATTCTGGATATAGCTTACAACTGCGAGAAGCCTATAGGTCATTAATGCAAAGCTTAGTTGCACCGGAGTTAGGGGTGGGTGCCTTGAGAACTTTAGCCGCGATCGCCCTCAAGGGTGGGATTACCCAAACCGATTTAGTAGAATTAAGAGGATCGGGAGCCTATCAACAGGTCACCGAACTTGTAGAACTAGGATTTGTTCAGAAACGCAAACAGGCCGCAGCCCGCTCCCATTGGTTACAAGTGACTAAAAAATTTCATCAATATTTCCAAGTCGATCAGCTTCCCCAACAACTCTCATTGAATTTTAGTGAGGATTTACCCCTCGACGCCCCTTTACAATAAGATAAACTATAGATAGCATAAGCATGATATAGAGACGCAGATCATGGTTTTTAACTCTGACTTCCTTAAATCTGATGTTCAAGAGACCGCCGAAAATCCCTTGTTGACCTACCTGCAAAGTCAACATCCCGATGTTTTGGCAACAGTTGCTCAGTCTGCGAGTTCGGAAATCAAAGAAATCATTAGTAGAAACGTCCAAGGATTAGTCGGGGTACTCCCCTCCGATCACTTTGATGTGCAGATTTCAACCAACCGCGAAAACTTGGCGGGTTTGTTAGCATCGGCCATGATGACCGGTTACTTTTTACGTCAAATGGAACAACGGATGCACCTAGAAGAAAACTTGTCCCGCACGGCTGGGATTGATCCCAAAACACCGGATTAATTATTGAATTCGCCTGCTAAGGCAGATTCTGGGAACACCGCAGTTTTAACCATTAGGGTTTGTCGTTGACCCTGGCGGTTAATTTCTATGGGGAGTTCCTCCCCAACAGCTTTGGTCTGAATTTGTTCTTGGACTTGGGAAGGGGTACTCACGGCTATGCCGTCAATATTTGTGAGGATATCACCTTTGAGAATTCCCGCTTGGGCCGCCGGGGAATCCTCTACCACCCGCACCACGATCACCCCGGTATCTTGGGTCAGATTAACTTCCAGTTGTTGATTGATTTCTGCTTTCACCGCCGGGCTGAGTTCCACCATCTGTACACCCATATAGGGATGATCGGCTTTCCCTTTGGCAAACAGTTGACTGGCGATGCGGATAGCCGTTTCGATGGGAATGGCAAACCCTAGCCCCTGAGCATTAGCCCGAATTGCGGTATTAATCCCAATCACATGACCTTGATCATTTAATAAAGGCCCTCCCGAGTTCCCAGGATTAATCGCCGCATCGGTTTGAATAAAGCGAACTCGTTTATCAGGAATTCCCACCTGGGTACTGGAACGATCGGTGGCGCTAATAATCCCAATAGTTACCGTATTATCTAATCCTAGGGGATTGCCAATAGCGATCGCCCACTGGCCCGGAACTAAATTATCGGAGAAACCAATCGGGGCCGTCGGTAACTCTTTTCCGTCAATTTTCACCGCCGCCACATCGGTTATCGGGTCAACTCCTTTAACTTTACCCTCAAATACCTGACCATCTTTCAGGGTGACTTGTACCGTATCCGCCCCATCCACAACATGGGCATTAGTAATTACCCGACCATCGGAATGTAGAATAAATCCCGAACCTGTTCCCCGGCGGACTCGTTCTTCAGGCGTGGGGATTTGATTACCAAAAAAGCGTTTAAATAAAGGATTTTTAAAAGCATCGGGTACATCCTGTGCGGATTTGCGAATCGCATCAATTCTAACCACAGTCGGGCCAACAATTTCGGCAGCGGCGGTAATAAAATTAGAACTACTGCGGTCAATCACCTGATCTTCTGGAACTATAGGGGGAGAAACCGCAGGCATAGGTTTGACGATGGCGACCGTTGCCGATAACTGCGCCGGGTTATTGGTTTGGACATAGCGACTTCCCAGCCATCCACCACCGCCACCTAATGAAACTAAAGCCAGGTATATCGTAAACTGTTTGAATGATAAATCCATCTTTGTTGCTGTGGTGGAAATCAATAATCAGTTATCAGTTATCAATTACCAGTTATCAGTGGAAGAAATCGAATCAAGACTTCACCCTTCAATGATAACTGCAAATTACCGATTAAGCTAACTGACAGGGGAATCCGTTTGTTTCAAATTAAATTGGATTAATTATTGATTATGCGGTTTGAACGTTTAGGAATATTATTATTGGGGTCGATGGCAAGTTTAATCGGGATATTAGCAAGTCCTAGGGTCTGGATAGATTCTGTAGAGGCTAATGAATCCTTTAACCCAGAAGCTCAAGAAGTTTGTCCAACCCCGGTATTATCCCGTTTAAAACCTCATCGGATTGCCCCTGGAGACACCCTCGAAAGTATTGCCCGCCAGTATAACCTGATTCCGGCAACCCTACTGGGGATGAATCAGATTTTACAACGGGGGCCGATTCCCATCGGACAGGAGATTTTGATCCCCCCCCATAATGGGATTCGGGTAGATATTCCCCCGGGTCGGAGTTGGCAGGAAGTGGTCAGGGCCTATAATGCCCGTCCTGACGTGGTTTTTGAAATGAATGGTTGTCAAACTCAACCAACGGCCCTATTTTTACCCGGTGTGAATTGGTCACCCAAAGGGCCCCCGACCGTGGCGGTCTTAGTGTTACCGGGTTATCCGTTAGGGCAACCCACAACCATGCAAATGGGTTATGGTTGGCAACTGCATCCGGTCTCAGGTCGGGTAATATTTCACAGTGGTTTAGACTTAACAGCGACGGTGGGCACTCCGGTTTTATCGGTTGGGGTGGGAAAAATTGCCTTCGCCGGAGAGCGGGAGGGGTACGGAAAATTAGTTGTAGTTAATCATGGGTCAGGCAAACAAACCCGTTATGCCCATTTGGACAGTATTGGGGTGAAATTGGGTCAATCGGTAAAGTTAGGGGATATATTAGGCACCGTGGGGACAACCGGACAACCGGATACGGATCAACCCCATCTTCATTTTGAAATTCGTTATAACTCTGATTTAGGATGGATTGCAGAAGATCCCAATCCTTATGTTCAAGTCAAACGATAAGGATCAGGGACTGGGAGCTTTCACCGCTGATTTAGGGGCCATTCCCTACTCCCTAGAGTTTTGATAAGATAGAGACACAACTCTAGGATTAGGAAATCATAAACTTCATGTACAAGCGTCCCTATCAACAAATAGACTCAACGGAAATTACCCGCCGGGCTGCCGATCTTGTCAGTGCTGCCTCTAATCGCTATCGGATTACAGTACAAGTCGCCAATCGAGCTAAACGGTGTCGGTATGAAGACTTTGATAATGGGGATGAAAACACGATTAAACCTGTTTTACGCGCAATTATTGAAATGTCCGATGAACTAAACCAACCGCAAATTATCGCGGATCGTTAGATCGGTGAGTTGCATTGTCGGGAGTCTTTCACACTTTCGGTGAATCGGCTATACATACAATCACCGAAGTAGTAAAGACTCCACTCCTTCCTAATTATAGGTTTATGTTTAAATCTCGAAATCCCCAAAAATCCGTTGGTTTAAGTTTTCTATTACTCGCCGTTACGATTACTCTATTTATTGTTTTAGGTGGGTTTATCGAGGGTCTGGATATTCCCGGACTCGCCCAAACTCCCACGCCCGAAATCGCATCCCCATCGGGACGAGTCAGAGTTTCGGATGTGTGGAAAAAGGTCTATGAAAAGTTACCAAATTTGCCTCGGGAAAATCAATATCTTTCCCAGGAAACCGGAAAAGTTGCCGAAGATAATACCTTGATTGGTCGGTTAATTCGTTATCATATTTATGTGAAAGCTCGACCGACTAAATATCGTTTTGATTGGAAACTTACCTTAGCCGATTATCTCGGCGTCAATGAACCGATGTTAGTGTTAGCTTATCCAGGTCAGGAAGTATTAAAAGAAAATCCGTTAGTCGGAGATCAAAAAGCTATTCAACAGTTAAACCGAGACCAACGGGATGCGTTAGTTAATACGCTGGCGGGTTTATTTAATCCTAATCCGGTTAATACTGACCCGATTCCCTCTGCACCCACCCCTAAACCCCCAACCCCCTCCGGTAATTCCCCTGAGTCGGGGGATGCCCAAGGTTTAAAATAATCTGGGGAATATGGAAAGAATTCTAAAAAGTGGAAGCGGATGGCGTTTGGGTTGGAACCCCCAAGCCCCGGAATTTCAAGGGTTAGTCGGGGGTGATACCTGGGCGGTGGAACTCACACAGGCGGAGTTTGATGATTTTTGTCGGTTGTTGGGTGAACTAGCCGATACCATGAGCCAAATGGCTGTTGAGTTGATGGATGAAGAAAAAATAGCCTGTGAAGCCGAAAGCGACCGCCTGTGGATGCAGGTAGAAGGCTATGCTAACGCTTATACGGTGCAATTGATTTTGAATACCGGACGTCGGGCCGAAGGCAGTTGGCCGGTTGAAGTGGTAGCGGAATTGGTGCAAGCAACAAAAACCTTAAAAATCTTTTGAAATAGCCTTGACAAGTTTCTGTTTCCTATGCTACCTTAGTTAATTGTGTCGGGGCGTAGCGCAGCTTGGTAGCGCACTACCTTGGGGTGGTAGGGGTCGCAGGTTCAAATCCTGTCGCTCCGATTCTAAGTTGGTAACTATATTGAATAGTCAAAAGTTCACTCATAAGAAGTTCAATCTTTCTCATGAGTGAATTTTTGTAGTAAGCCCTTTAGGGCTTTAAGCTGCTTATCACTTGCTCAAAAGCAGTTTCAATATGGCTTGCTATCATCATTTATTTTTTCCTTTTGATTGTTTTGCCTTATTTTGTTCTTTAGATTTAGCAATCGCCTCAAGCCTTGAAATATGTTTTTCTAAAGATTGAATCAAAACAAAACAAAATTCATCTAATTTGTCTCCTTGTTGATTCTTTAAATTTCTAAGCCGTCTCCGCGCATCCGTAAGCGGAAGATTATTTTCTTTCCCAAGAGTTCCTTGAATTGCTGCTTTGCGTTTATCTTCAAGCTCACTATAATCAAGACCGAGTTTTGTAATTGTCATTTCTGCTGCCCGATCTCCAGCCTGACTTTTAATTTGACCTCGTAAGTTAAAGATAAAGCGAGATTCACAGCTTGGATCTAAAGGAGAAACAAATAAATGTTGTTCATTAGGAACAGGCCAATAATCTTTTTTATGAGCACCATAAGGAAGTTTATACTTTCTGTTGGGTTCAGGATAACAAGCTACAATATTGCTATATAAAACTGTTTCACCAGCAGTACAGTGTGTTTGAGGTTTGAGATGTTCGATATGACATTTTTGTTCATCAATACTCAAACCTGTGTATGCACATAACCAGCCTTGTTCTTCTAGTAAAGAACGAGTCACTACTTCAACAACATTATGGTCTTTACGCATCAAATTGTAGCCAAAGTTAATATCATTGGAATAACGAGAACGCCATTGCTTTAACTCATTAGGCTCATTCTTCTTCTGAATCCACTTCATCTGCTAATGCCTCTAGGTTATTAATGCTGGCTTCCAAACGGAACACTTCATCGTCTCTTCCATAGATCATACGCTTTAAAGTGTCTAGTTGATTTCTTGCTAACTCAAGATCGCCTTCTTCGAGTGAATCTTCTATAGAATTGATTTGATCTTGAACTCTGAGGTTGCGGGGTTCAGTTTCCATTAAATGTTTAAGAATCCAACTCGAATCTAAACCAAAGGCTTGCAAACCTTCTTGAATAGCAACAACTTGATCGTTTTCTTTTTTAAGTAAAATTAAACCAGTGGGCTGCACTTCTCCAATAATTTGTGGTGAATGAGTGGTTGCAATAAATTGGCAGTTTGGAAAGATCTCTGTAAGCTTTTGGACAACCATACGTTGCCAGCTAGGATGCAAGTGTAAGTCTAATTCATCAATTAACACAAGAGCTTTCCCGTCCTGTAGAGGGTCTTCGAGATCAGGGTTTGCTTGTAAAAGTCGTTGTACCAAGTCAAGTATTAGGGCTAAAATACCTCGCTCACCGTCTGAAAGTTGATTGATATTTAATGTTACCCCATCTTTTTCAAGTAGTAAGGTTGTTTTTTTTGACTCTGCTGATGTATGCAAAACACGCAAATCGGTAAACCAATCAAAAAAACGTCTAACCGCATCATTTAAGGCATTAAGATGCCGTTGTGCTAAATCAGACTTTTCGTCTAAAAGTTCCTCTTGGACTAACCACCAATCAGTAAACTCCTGAAGACGTAGCATTCTAGGAATTAACGCATCAGCAAAAGCCGCAGATTGATTATCTAAACTACGATTTCGATTCAATGCTTTTTCCGTAAGGATTGAACGTCTAGTCGAAAAATAAACTACAAGGGGTTGGTTTCCAGCCTTTTTTATGGATTCTAAAATTATTGAACTATTTGGTTTAATTTTAACATCATGGCTTTTTCCTCTGCTGACGTTACATTGAAAAGGTATTCCTGAAGCCTGAAAATGCACTTCAACTGCTAATCTGTCAAATCCAATCCTAATATCATCAGCATTAAAATTAAGGTGTTTTTCCTCACAAGCAGTAAATTCAGGTAGAATTCTTGAGAATGTAATACGCAAAGCATCAAGTACAGTGGATTTACCCACACCATTGATACCGACGAGTAGATTCATTCCAGGTTCAAACTCAAATTCTGCCTGTTTAAAACCTCTAAAAGTAGTCAGTGTAAGGCGATGAATTTCCATGATTACTCCTTTATTTCAAGTTCTCCATTGAGTGCTGCTGTAATAAGTCCCGAGCGACGCTCTTTTAAAAATTTAATTGTATCTTCTGTTGCAGTTTTTAGGGCTTTAATTTGAGAGAGCTTAGTTTCAATGTAATCAACAATAGACTTTTGCTCCTTCAGGGGGGGGAGCAGCAATAGCCAATTAAGAATATGACCTTTAGAAATTTTAACCATAGATGGGATTGATCCTCTGGCATCTGCCTCAATTTGGTATCGGCTGATATCAGTTTGGAAAAAAAAACTAAGGAATTGACCATCCAGCTTTGATTGATCTAACCTCAAACGATATATTAAGTCACTAAAAATAAGTCGAGGTCTTATTTTCTGAACATAACAGGCATTTCCTACTAATTTGGGTGTATTAGCTCGTGTTATTAAAAAATCACCTGGATGAATTTCCAATGCAGTTGGAATTTTCAGAGACACAGGTATAGTCTTAGCTTTTGACTCATCAAACTCTCCCCTCTGAACAGCATTCAGTCTTAAAACAGCCCATTCTTGCTCTTCTGGTTCTTTTTCATCTGCTTTTGGACTCCAACCTTGTTGAAGAGTTAAAATGCACCATCTTAATCTTAAAAAGTCCCAATGTTTAGGAATTTTCCCTATCCACTTAGTGCCAGAATCCCGCATAGGAATATCAGGATTTAATCCACGAGTTATAGCCTGATTAATTAGGGTAAAGCGTTGTTCATCTAATAATTCTAATAATCGTTTTTTTGCTTGAATTAGTTCATCTATTTTTGCTGTTTCTTTATTGAGGTAATCAGCAATTAGTTTTTGATCAGATAGTGAACGACTAAAAACTTCTGTAGCATTACCATCAGTGCCATAGGCATTATATTTATGTTTTGCTGGTTGCCCAGTCATGCTGTCACCTCCCGCAATAACTTAATAATCTTTTCTCCTATCTGTTTAATATCTTCATTAATTTCTGCTAACTGACGATGAGGGGAGGTGAAGTTTGAAAAATAGGGATTAAAATTAATTTCATAACCCCTTCTAATATTTTTACCATTTACCCAAGCATCACCTACATAGGGTTCAACTTCTTCCAGAAAATAACGGATAACTTCATCTTGTAAATTAACATTTTCAAAATTTCGTAACTTCGAGTCTGCCTCGTACATCAATTCTATATTGTTGTCAGGAACAGGAAACCATCCCCACACACGGGAGTTAGGTTCACCTGTTACCTTACGTTCTTCCAAAATAACAGGTTTTGCCTGTGATTCTAGTTTTGTAAATACATCTCTAAATAGCTTTCGTTCAGCCTTTTTCCAGCGACTACTCCGCCGTTTTAATAAATCTTGCATTAACCGATAAAATTCATTCCAATCAGGACGAGGTTCGCGCCCTAATTCTCTATCAATGGCTTGAACATCATCTAATAAATGGGGAACTGCATCGAGAAAACGACTTTTGCGATCCAAATCCATTTGATACAATAAACGCAAAGGTCGTTCAATGGGAACACGGTTATAACCAAAATCCTCATTATCAAAAATCTTGCTGGTTTCAGTTTCGACAAACTCCCCATATTCACGCACTACAATCGCGATATCTTCTTCACCCATAAAACGGCGTTTATCTCCCAAACTCCGTCGCATCGGTTGCCAACGGTGACGAGCATCAATCAGTTGAATTTTGCCTTGACGTTGTTTCTGTTTCCGGTTAGTGACAATCCAAATATAAGTGCCAATTCCTGTGTTATAAAACATCTGTTCCGGTAGAGCAATAATCGCTTCTAACCAATCACTTTCGATAATCCATTTACGAATTTCGCTTTCCCCACTTCCCGCACCTCCAGTAAATAAAGGTGAACCATTAAATACAATAGCGAGACGAGAACCATCTTTGTTATTTTCAGGTTTATAGATCTCAAATTTATGAATCATGTGCTGTAAAAATAACAGCGAACCATTATTAACTCTTGGCAAACCTGCCCCAAAACGTCCGCTAAAACCTAGCTTTTCATTTTCTCGTTTAATCTCGTTTTGCTGTTTCTTCCAGTTCATACCAAAGGGAGGGTTAGCTAGAAAATAATCAAATTTTTCGTTAGGGAATTTATCATCGATTAGGGAATTCCCAAACTCAATAGAACTTTTTTCATTTTCCTTCATTAATAAGTCTGAAGCCGCGATCGCATAGGCACGGGGATTAAAATCTTGACCAAAAACCCAGAGTTGCGCTTCTTTATTATTTTCTCGTAAATAATTTTGCGCTTCTGCTAACATTCCACCTGTACCACAAGTGGGGTCAAGGAGTTTGCAAATAACAGATTTAGTCAGAATATGATCATCAGGATCAAACACAATATCAACCATTAGACGGATGACTTCTCGTGGCGTGAAGTGATCCCCTGCGGTTTCGTTAGCAGCTTCATTGAAACGACGAATTAAGTCTTCAAAAACTGACCCCATTGCAATGTTATCTACTTGATCGGGGTGTAAATCAACATCACAAAACTTCGAGACAACTAGATAGAGGATGTTTGCCTCATTCATCTTTTCAATTTCTGCTGCAAACTCGAAGCGTTCAAAAATATCCCGTACATTTTTTGAGAACCCATTGATATAACTAACTAAATGTTTATCAATATTATTTGGGTCGCCTTTGAGCTTTTGAAATGTCAGTTCAGAACGATTATGAAAGCGTTGTCCTGCGGCTTTATTCAGCATGGAGTCGAGAGCATCATCTTTGAATCGCTCTTGATATTGCTTATATTTAGCTAAAACTTCCTCTTTACTGGGTGCAAGTACACAGTCAAAGCGACGCAACACTGTCATTGGCAGCATGACCCGCTCGTATTGCGGAGGCCGATAGGGGCCACGCAACAGATCGGCAATTTGCCAGATAAAATTAGAAAGTTGGTGATGATCTACTGTTGATTTTTTATCTTGTATCATCACTCTAACCTCGCTGATCATTTTAAATATCCTACATTTGTTGACTCCTGATATGGCTCAATCGAAACATATCTATAAACGATAAGAATCTGTTTGGGATGACCAATAATCCGTTAATTTTCAGAAGAAGTGCGCCCTACTGGAATCGAACCAGTCTGAAGGCGAATTATGAGTTCGCTGCCTCCCCAATCGGCCAAGGGCGCTTCCAATAGTACAATACCATATTCACCGACAAAATTGTTAATAGCGATCGCTAATCCCAGATAAATTCCGAGTAAGCTCTATAGGTGATACCATATCAGTCGGTATTAGCCGTTAAAATGGCGAGTTAAATCATATCTAAATCTTGAGATGGGACTAAATTCAACTGTTGTTCTGACTGTCGTTTTACTAACCATGATGTTTGGTGCGGGCTTTACAAGTTCCGTTTGGGGCTATGCTCTGGGTCGCTCGGCGCTCAAAGAAATTACCCAACCGGATGTGCGTCCAAACAACTTAGCCAATAAAAATAAAAATGGAAACCGCCATGACGGGGTACTGTTGCTCAAAGAAAAAGATATCCTAGCAACGGTTAAGAAGCGCATGGAAGGGGATGTCACCACAAATGCCAGTGCTTCGGCTAAAACACCCAATAAGGCTGCCTCGGCCCAAACCCAGAAACCGAAAACCGAAACCGCCGCCACCCCAGCAGCCAATAATAAATCAGTGTTTCCCATTGTTAGCAAAGATGGGGGGGTGAGCTTAGAAGTTGTAGAAGCAACTCGTCAAGGGAATTCTTTGGTTTTAAACGTCAACCTGAAAAATGAAGGCCAAGAATCTGTTCGGTTTCTCTATAGTTTTTTAAATGTTACCGATGATAAGGGTCGTGCTTTAAGCGCCAGTGTGGAAGAATTACCCGGTCAATTGCCTCCTAGTGGCAAAATATATCAGGGAACGGTTACAATTCCGACGGCATTAGTCGAAAATTCCAAGGAATTAACCATGAGTTTAACTGATTATCCTGACCAAAAAATGCAATTGCAGATGTCAGGAATTCCTGTGGCGCAATAGACATCTGGATTTGTGCAAAGGTAATCATGACACTCACGACTCAAGATGTGCTGTGGCGATTGTTCTCAGTGCTATTTTTAATTACGATTAATGCCTTTTTTGTGACGGCCGAATTCTCTATGGTTTCGGTACGGCGATCGCGGATTAATCAATTAGTGGATGAAGGAGATACTGCCGCGCAGAGCGTTCAACAACTGCAACGACGAATTGATTTATTTCTGTCTACAACTCAGTTAGGAATTACCCTTTCTAGTCTAGCATTGGGTTGGATTGGAGAAGCAACCGTAGCGATGACTTTAAAGGAAATTCTCACTCCTTTACCCCTACCTGTTTCTTTCCAGAATGCGATTTCTCATTCCTTAGTAGTTCCAATTTTTGCATTTTTCCTAATTGCTTATTTGCAAATTGTCCTAGGAGAATTATATCCTAAATCCCTAGCATTAGTCTATCCCGAACAATTATCTCGGTTTTTAGCTCCTCCTAGTTTAGCGATCGCCCGTTTTTTTAAACCCTTTGTTTGGAGTTTAAATGAATCGACCCGTTGGTTATTGCAATTATGTGGAATTCAGTTTACGGGTCATCCCTATACCCGAGTCACCTCGGAAGAATTGCAATTAATGATTACTACCTCCAGTGAATCCATCGGTTTAGAAGCGGAAGAACGAGAATTACTCAATAATGTGTTTGAATTTGGGGATGTGATCGCGGAAGAAATCATGGTTCCCCGTACCAGTATTGTCGCTATTCCTAATAACGCTACCTTCCAAATATTGTTGGATGAAATGACAAATTCCGAACACTCTCGTTATCCGATTATGGGAGAATCCTTAGATGATATTTTAGGAACAATTGACTTTAGAGATTTAGCTAAACCCCTAGCAGATCGGTTACTCTCTCAGAGTAGTTTAATTAAACCTTGGGTACGTCCAGCGCGATTTATTTCTGCACAAATGCCCTTAAATGAGGTATTATCTTTAATGCAGCGATCGCAATTACAATTAGTGATTGTGGTTGATGAATTTGGAGGAACAGCCGGATTAGTTACCATGCAAGATGTGATTGCTGAAATTATTGGGGATCATTTTAATTCGACAGAATCCGAAGATGATACCATTCAATTTGTTGACGATCACACTTTTTTAGTTCAAGCTCAATTAGACTTAGAAGAACTGAATGAACGTTTAGATTTAAACCTACCTTTAACCGAAGAATATCAAACCCTAGGAGGTTTTTTAATCTATCAATTCCAAAAAATTCCTGTGGTGGGAGAAACCTTAAATTATCAAACTTTTAATTTCACCGTTTTATCAACAGATGGCCCTCGTTTAGATCAAATTGAAATTAGGACAATTGAACCCGAAACCCTAGAAAATCTCCCAGAAACCATCAATTCCATAGAAATTGAGGATGAGGAATCCCAGGATGTTCCTGAAGTTTCTGAAAGTTCCGAATAATTAGTTATCAGTTACCAGTTATCAGTGGTTAGACGTGGGATGGCGCATCTGTATCAGTTATCTGATAACTGAGCACTGATAGAGGAACTTCTTCAACGGCGGGATGTTTTTCTAGGGTTAAATTTGATTTTTGAGAACCGGATAAAAGCTTGAGTAAAGTTGGTTTAGGATCATGAAGCAGATAAATAATCTGATCTCCGACTTGCCAAGATTCTGAAGCGGCTAAAACTTGGAAATTGCCATCCCTTTCTATTAACAAAGGAATTAATTCCCCAGAGCGAATTAACGCCTGTAGATGGGCTATTTGAAATTCTAACCCGGGTTGACGTAATACTGTTTCACCTAATTTTACTTCCTTGTCTTCCAGGTAGGTATTCCACTCTTTTAAAGAAACATCTGGAATAAAAGCCTGTTGAACTTTCTCCCGATTAACAGTTATTGTAGTTTGAGGTTCCCGAGGAAACAAAGCTAATACCCGGGGCGGTTTAAATTCGGCATCTGCACGTTCAGCTAGTACCAGATTAACTTCCCCATTAGTAGTCATCGCTAGGAATGTTCCCATTAATTCTAATCCCGCTTCCTCCAAAACATTATGATCTAAAGCACTACTTTGATAAACCCGTAACCCTTGCTCTCTCGCTGTTTCGCAGGCTTCAGAATCAGTATCAATCATCACCACTAACTCATCCCGTTCTTGGAACAATCTACCAATTAATCGACTCAAAGGATTTGAACCCACAATCACCGCCCCGGTTACGGATTGGGAAGTGACTCCTAATTTTTCCGCCATCCATCGGGCAGTTAATCCTTGAATTACCACCGTCATAATAATAGTTAAGAAGACTAAAGCCTTAATTGAGTCTCCCCCGTTAATTCCCCGTTGGGTGAGTAAAATCGCAAATAAAGAAGCAACCGAAGCCGAAACAATTCCCCTCGGTGAAATCCAAGAAGCAAATAATTTTTGTCGCCAATTTAGGTTACTATTTAAAGTACAAAGCCAAATATTAATCGGACGCACAACCCACATTAAAGCTAAAACCGTTAATACACTTCCCCACCCCAAAGCTACAATACTATCTAATGATAAATCCGCCGCTAATAAAATAAATAAAACCGACACCGCCAACATAGTTAACTGACCTTTAAATCGGAGTAACTGACGCATATCAGGAACACCGACATAACGCACTATCATTCCCGTAACTACCGTTGTCATTAACCCCGATTCACTCATTAGCAATTCAGCCGTATCAAATAATCCCCACAAAGCCGCTAATACAACTAAATTCTTTAATTCTTCCGACATAAATTGGGCAGTTTTTAATAACCATCCCAAAATTCCACCCCCAATTAAGCCAATTCCTGCGCCAATACTTAAACGCAATAGCAATTGTCCCATAATTTCTAGGGGGCCAGTATTGCCATTCAGGACAACGTTGAGGACTAAAACCGCTAAAATTGCTCCTACGGGGTCAATTAAAACCCCTTCACCTTCTAATAGGGCGGAAACTTGACGGTCTACGGAAACCTGTTTCAGCAATGGGCCGATCACCGTTGGGCCTGTAACCACCACCAAAGCCGCGTAGAGAAAGGCGATGGGCCAAGGAAATTCCCCCAACCAATGGGCGGCTATTCCGGCCCCCATCAGGGTGATTAAAGTGCCAAAGGTGACTAAATTGCGAACACTCCCAGAGACTTGACCCAGCGCCCGCAGGTCTAAACTTAATCCCCCCTCAAACAGAATTAAGGCTACCGACAGGGAGACAATGACTTCTAAACCACTTCCTAAAAGATTGGGCTGTACCAAACTCAAGCCATCATTCCCCGCCAGAATTCCGAATAATAGCAGAAACACGATGGCAGGAACTTTCAGGTAGTCTGCCAAGACTTGGGCCGAAATCCCTGCCATGACGGTAATGACAATTAACAGGGTGATCTGAAAAGATGATGTTTCCATAGGCGCTATTGTTGCAGACTACCCACTGAATTGAAAAGAGTTGTATTCTGTTCCACTATACCCTCTGTCCCAGTAGGGTGCGTAATCGAAGCGCACGCACCATCCCCAACCCAATTAAATGATCAAACCATCATCAAAGCGATCGCTTCCCCAACCCCAAAAAACCGGGTTTATGATTAATCAAATTTTTAATATAAATTGCTCAAAAGATGGTGCGATCGCCAATAATAAATTCAGAGAATAATATCTCTGTGATTGTGTTCTAATATTGGTGCGGGCGCTGTGATGGAACACCCTACCAATTCAGGTTCATTAATAAGGCGTAAAAGTTTAACGGTTTCGATAGTTTCCATTGCAAAAGTATTGCCTTCTTGATCTGTAAAGTCAATTAAAAATGCTTTTTGATCAAAAGACATCAAAACTGTTCCCATTTGCCCTCGACGGAGTAGAATTTGCTGATGGGTGACTTTGTGGGTAGCGATCGCATCTTCGGTTAGAGCAACCAAATCGTATTCTTGAATTTCGTTCATAATCAGTTATTTATTCAATAGAATTTAGTGGAATTTATAGGCTACATTAACATTTGTAGCATACTTGATCAGTTGTGAGAGAGAAACCCAGAAACCCGGTTTGCTGAGTTCTATGATTTCAGTTAAAATGTAAATGTGTTGATACAAGGTTCAGGATATGAACGCAATCAAAGAGCTTATTTTAGACAAATTAGAGCATTTAGAAACTTTATCTGAACCTGTTTTGCAAGAGGTTTTAGATTTTGTTAGCTTTTTAGAATGGCGACTCAATACAAATCAGCGACCACTTTCCAGTTCCAATTTAACAGAAGACCCTTTAGATTCGGCAGAAGATACGGGTGCGTTTTTGTTAGAAATTGCTAGTTCTTTTGTTAGTAATTTATCGGATGAAGATTTGGATGTTGTGCCAAGGGATGGTGCACTACTAACTTTAAAATAGCTTAGTAGTGAAATTTACAGGAAACAATCACAATTTCTTCATCAGTAACGTTATAAACTAAGCGATGTTCTTGGGTAATTCGTCGTGACCATAGCCCGGATAGATCGTGTTTCAATGCTTCTGGCTTCCCTAAACCAGAAAAAGGATCACGTTGAATATCTTTAATCAGCGTGACAATTTTGGTATAAATTTTTTTGTCTTCCATCGCCCATTGGTTAAACTCATCAAAACTTCGAGGTATAAATGCCACTTTTCTCATAATTTTGCGGGATCGACATAAATATAGTTCTCAGGATATTTAAGTGATTCTACAGCTTCTTTTAGATGGTGGCGATTAGCTTCTGTAGATAGTAGATAATCTGTTTCATCCGTTTCGGTTGATTTCCCAATTAATAAAATTGCCTCAACAACAGTTCCTTCTGGCAAATCCAGGGAGGGTAAATCGAGTTTACCGTTTTTAATAGTTGTCTTGTATTTAAGGGTATTCATAACATCTGATGTTTGAGAGATTTTTTAATTATACTCAATTCAACTGAGGTTGGGGTGAGAGATAGAGAAACCGGGTTTCTATTGGAAATTATTTACTAAAAACCAAAGTTTATGCAGAAACCCGGTTTCTGGGTTGGGGTGGGAGATAGAGAAACCGGGTTTCTATTGGAAATTATTTACTAAAAACAAAGTTTATGCAGAAACCCGGTTTCTGGGTTGGGGTGGGAAATAGAGAAACCGGGTTTCTATGGGAAATTATTTACTAAAAACAAAGTTTATGCAGAAACCCGGTTTCTGGGTTGGTTAATCATCCTTCTCCCTTCCTTTGTGTCTTCGTGTCTTTGTGGTTCCTTTCCAAACTTAAATCTATTATAATCTTCAATAACAGCCAGACCCAACCCCAACCCTCCCTCACCATGAACGACGCCTACTTACAACTATTACTCGAAATACTAAAAGCAATTGCCAAAAATAAAAAAAATCCTAAAGCTGTCTATCCCTTACTCGAAGAAAATAGCGATCAATTAGATCAAACATTTATTCTCACCTTGCAACAATGGGCAACAGAACAACTGCAAGATGCCGACCCCGACCAATCCAATAAAATTGCATTAAATTTATATTCATTCAATTATATAATTTCCGGGTTTCCTCTGGGCAACCGCGCCCTGAATATAGAAATTGCGATTACTTGTTTAAAATTAGCCTTAACGGTTTGGACAAGGGAAAGTGACGCCGAAAACTGGGCAATGATTCAAAATAGTTTAGGAATTAACTACTGGGATCGCATCCAAGGGGAAACATCCCAGAATCTTGAAAATGCGATCGATTGTTTCAACCAGGCATCGTCTGTTTATACCCGCAAGGATTTTCCCCAACAATGGGCGATGACACAAATGAATCTCGGTACTGCCTACGTTCGTCGCATCCAAGGGGAAACAGCCCGGAATCTTGAAAATGCGATCGATTGTTACAAGGAGGCATTGTCTGTTTATACCCGCAAGGATTTTCCCCAACAATGGGCGATGACACAAATGAATCTCGGTACTGCCTACTGGAGTCGCATCCAAGGGGAAACAGCCGAGAATATTGAAAAAGCGATCGCTTGTTGCACCGAGGCATTGTCTGTTTTAACCCGCAAGGCTTTTCCCCAAGAATGGGCGATGACACAAATGGGTCTCGGTAATGCCTACAGCACTCGCATCCAAGGGGAAAAAGCCGAGAATATTGAAAATGCGATCGCTTGTTACACCGAGGCATTGTCTGTTTATACCCGCAAGGCTTTTCCCCAACAATGGGCGATGACACAAATGAATCTCGGTGGTGCCTACGGTCGTCGCATCCAAGGGGAAAAAGCCGAGAATCTTGAAAATGCGATCGCTTGTTATCACAATGCTTTAGAAGTTTTTCAACCCCAGGCGTTTCCGTTAGATTGTTTGATGACTGGACGCATTTTAGGCTATTTAGGATATAACACCGAACAATGGGAAACTGCGATTCAGGGCTATGGTGCGGCCATTGAAGCGGTTGAACAACTGTGTGAGTGGGTGAGTTCTCCCCGTCGTCGTCAGCAGGTGTTGGTGGATGCCTTGGATGTTTATGAAAGCATGGTGCAAGCTTGTCTGAAGGCCGGACGGGAGGACTTAGCCCTGACCACCATCGAACGCAGTAAGTCCCGCTCTCTGGTACAGATGATCACCGATATTACCCTCGAACCCAAAACCGCCACCGATGAACAACTCCAGCGCTTTCGAGGTTTGCGGCGTCAACTGTTGGTGTTATCGCAATTGTGGGAAGGAGAAATTATTGATCGTAGCAGTGGAGATGACCTAACCCCCCAACCCCCTTCCCTGCGAGGGAATGGGGAGCAAGAGGTTTCTGGATCTAATCCACTCCCCTCTCCTCGTAGGAGAGGGGCCGGGGGAGAGGTCACACAGGTTTCCACCGACAATAAAACAGCCCTGGGGGATTTAGGCAGTAATCTCAACACCCAACGCCAAAACCTGCAACAACAACTTAACGAACTCCTAACAGAAATTGACGAACCAGAATTCCTGCTCACCCAAAAAGTACAACCGATCACAGTAGCGGAAATTCAAACCCTTCTTGATCAACAAACCGTTATTTTAGAATGGCATATTGGGACTCAGGAAACGTCGGGTTTTCAAACCTTTATTATTAGTCACAATAGCTTGCAAGTTGAGGAATTTACCCCCACCGAATGGCAAACCCTCGACGCCTGGAAACAAGAATATTTACAGGACTATCGCCAACCCAGTTGGACAGAAAATCTCGCCGGACGTCTGCAAAAGTTAGGGGAGATATTACGCCTTGATGATATTCTCGATAAAATTCCGCCCCAATGCCAAACCCTAATTTTAATTCCCCATCGTTTCCTGCATCTATTCCCCTTACACGCTTTAGAAGCAAAGCGAAATAATGACAACTCCAAACAATATTTGCTCGACCTTTTTCCTGAAGGGGTGAGTTATGTTCCCAGTTGTCTACTATTGCGACAATTAAAACAGCGCCAACGTCCGGCGGCGTCGGAAACTTCCCCTTGGTTTGGTATCCAAAACCCCACCCAAGATTTACGTTATACCCAAGTCGAAGTTGAACAAATCAAACAACCCTTTGATCCTAATACCTTAATTCTGGAAGGTCAGCAAGCCACCAAAGCCAAGTTATTCCATCCCGAAACCCTAGCAAAACTCGCCCAGAGCGAATATTTGCACTTTTCCTGTCACGGTAGTTTTAATGCTAAAAATCCCCTGTATTCGGCATTAATTTTAGCGCCGGAAATAGCAGGAGAAACAAGATTAAACCCGGAAACAAACAATAAAAATCGGTTTGTGATGTTGCGAGATGGCAGAAGGTTTGATACCGTTACCCAAGGACTGACATTAGGAGAAATTTTTGCTAAATTAGAATTACCTTTCTGTCGATTAGTGGGATTATCTGCTTGTGAAACCAGTTTAATTGATGCGAGTCAGATGTTAGATGAATATATTGGTTTACCAATGGCATTTTTATATGCGGGAAGTCTGAGTGTGATTAGTAGTTTGTGGTGTGTCGATGATTTTGCTACGGCGTTTTTAATGATTCGGTTTTATCAGAATTTACCGAAAGAAAATAATTCTAATGTCCTAGCGTTACAGGCGGCGCAAGATTGGTTTAGAAAGGTTTCCCGTGATGACTTTTTAACTTGGTTACGCAACGATCTAAAATTAGATGAAGATTTCGTGGATAATTGCGAAGTCCGTCTACGTCGAAGTTATCCTAAACATCCCTTTAATCAGCCCCTCCATTGGGCACCTTTCGCTATTATTGGTTTATAATATCTCTATGATTGTGATATAATGTTGGGGATTGTGCTTTGATAGCCACACCCTGGGATTAAGGTTAGTCAAAAAAAACGGAGGATATTATGAATGAATCTGATCAAACTGTTTACGATTTTTTAACCTTCTTAGATAATCTTAATTCTCAGCTATTATCCGATGAAGTTAAAACCGGATTAAAACAACTCCAAAACGAACTCAAAACCCTTCCCCAAGAATCGAATAAAATCGCTTTAGCAATTCTGAAATGGTGTGAAAAATATCCAGAAATTGATCAATTTTTCAAAAATACCGATTGGCAAAAAGTCCGACGTGATACGATTGAAGAAGGAGAAGTTCCCCGACCTGATCCTACCTTAGAAGTCGAGATTGTGACCAATAGAATTATAACTGCGATTGATAAAAATAGTCGAGAAAATGAGTCTAGCGATCGCCCCAACCCCAACGAAGATAATGGCCCCCAAAATTGATTATATTTACGCTTTAAATCTCTATTTATTTGCTTTTAAACTCAAATCTGGTTTAACAGCAGATTTACAACCTGTTGAAAATCCAGTTACGGTTGTTAAAGAGCAGTATCAACCCATATTAGACCAGTTTAAACCCCAATTTCAAGACGGAGATCTTAATCCTCAATTACGGTCTGAAGATGCTTTGAAATCAACTCCAGCAGAAACCCTAGATTTATTAGAAACGCAACGCCCGGATCGGAATTTTTACTTTAAATCAGGTTTAGAAAAAAACTCCAATCCCCAGAAACCCAAATCGTTATATAGTCTGCTATTATATCCCCAAAAAATATCCGATACCTATTCTTTATTATTGCATATTTTTCGATCTCAAGATTCGGGATATGATCAAGTTAAGTTAGCTGAAATTGAACAGTTTCACCCCAAAAGTTTAATCTTAAAAGATCCCGAAAGGGATTTTTTAGGACAAACCTTATTAGTAACGGCGTTTTTACCCGAAAATACCCCAAGGGATGATCAAAATTTAAGAGCGATCGCCGAGCAATTACGGTATAATTTATTTGGGGATTATTGTGATACTTTTTATCAAGAGGGAAAACTGTTAGGGAGTTATATTGTTGAATATGGAAACCCTAAAACAAATCTGAATCGAATTTTAATTGTATTTTATCTAACCGAAGCTACCCCAGAAAAAATTAAGTCAATTTACTGGAATTTACCCGAATTATTTCTCTATTATCATAAAATAGCCTATACGTTTCAATTTAGTCGTCAAGCTTATCAAGAAGCTGATGAGCTAACTCGCAACATTATTGAAGCAGAATTAAGAAAAATAATCACACTTGACACACAAGCAGAAACGTCTGAATTAGATTTAGAAGGTTTGAAAAAACAACTGATCACCCTAATTAAAATCGCGCCTAAATATACCTTAAAATTAAGAAACCTAGAATATGCTCTGAATACAGTTAATATTAATGTCGGAAATTATCAGCGCATTTTGAAGCGTCTCCAACAAGAAACCGAAGATGATTTAGAATTTTTTGTCCGCTTTTTAAATCGAGAATGTCAGACTTTACCTACCCAAATTCAAGCGGATTTAAACTATTTAAAACCCGCCTCAAATTTATTAGATCAGGCGATATCTAGTATTAGAGGATTAGTTGAAATTGAACAAGCTAAAATTGATCAAGAAAAAGCAGACATACTCCGTCAGAGTGAAGAAGGCGAAAAAGACCGCGATAAATCTTTAGAGCGTACTATTTCAACGTTAGGCGTTGGTTTAGCCGCCGGAGGTATTGCTTCATCGATTACCTCAGCATACATTGAAAAACCCCTACCCCTACCCTATCTGGAAAAATCTCTATCCGTTCCTCCTTTTATTCTAGCATTTTTATTAAGTGTTGGAATAGCTTTTATCGCGGGTTTTATTACTTGGGGTTTTATTACTTGGCAAATTACAAAAAAAACGGAAACAATCTCATTACAAGAACCACCACCAACAGCAGAGTGCATAAGCGAAGCGAACGCACCCCACGAAGAATAAAAAACCCAACCCCAAGAAACCCGGTTTCTGAATTCTGATCAAGTTTTGGTGCGTGAGCGTTGCTTACACACCCTACAGGTGGGAGATGGGTTTGTTAATATTAATAGGATTAACAGAATAACCGTAAAAATTAATTTGATAATCTGTAATTTTAACGCCCGTTTGTTGTTCAACTTGGGCTAATAATTCTGGAGGTAATTCGATATGAATATCTAAAATTTTATCGGTATCTAAACAATTAACATGGGAATGGGAATCACTAATATGTCCATATAAACGGCCGTCGGAACGTTCCACACACTCAATCACATTTTCCCGGGATAGGGCTTCTAAATTTTGATAAACCGATGTATGACCAATAGCTTTACCCTGTTGATTTAATCGATCATAAATGTCCCGGGCTGATAAATGTTCTTGAACTTGCCAAAGCAATTCCAAAACTAAACGGCGCTGACGACTCAGCCGCATTCCTCGAACTTGACAATAATTGATTGCATCTTCTAAAGAACGAATTTGTTTCACTATTCTCGCCTCAGTTTATTGATCAAATTTCAAGGGTTTTCGGATAACCGATCCCCTCCTCACCCTATACTTTCTATTGTATCTTAGGAATTTTAACGAAATTAGGTTAACCCTACCAAATCTCAAATTAATCTAAAATCTACTTCAACAAAGGTTGACATTGAATGGCAATTATAATCAAGCTGAATTCTGAGCAAGTAAATCGTTTAGATCTGTCTCCTGTGCAAACGGTGATCGATTCCCTATCTAAAAATAACGATATTACAGCTTATGAACAGCAGATTTGCTTCGAGATCGACTATTCCCGTGACCCAGAAGACCCCAGAGAAATTTCAGAAGTTCCTGAAATTCGCCTATGGTTTATTCGCCTAGATGTCCAATATCCTTGGCTACCTTTTTTTCTGGACTGGAAATCTGGGGAATTAGCCCGTTATGTGGCGATGCTCGTCCCCCATCAATTCCATCGTACCGATGGCATTCAATATAACCCAGAAGCCCTAGAAATCTTTTTAATGCAAAAGATCTTTATCCTCGACCACTGGCTAACCCAAAACAACCTTCCCAGCAAATCCCGGCTTATGGCCCTAGCCCAAATGCTAGGCTATGACCTTGAGGATACCTTCTTTGAAACCTATACCCAAAAGTGATAGTCGGGAGAAACCGGGTTTCTGAAGTTTATTTATGGGATCAAGCCCAGATTTTCGGTTCAGAAACCCGGTTTCTTGAATTAGCGATCGCTAATTTCTGTAACGGTTCTTTACGACTGCTATAGACAAGGGCAACATCAGTGTTAGGATGCCCTAAAAACATAATTTGAGTGATATTCCTATGGCAGAAGCACTGACTGGAACACCACCAAAGTTTGGTGGCAGCACTGGTGGCTTATTAACAAAAGCGCTAGTTGAAGAAAAATATGCAATCACCTGGACTAGCAGCAAAGAACAGGTGTTTGAAATGCCCACGGGTGGCGCAGCTATTATGAACCAAGGGGACAACCTTTTGTATTTAGCCCGCAAAGAACAGTGTCTCGCTTTAGGGGCGCAACTGCGGTCTAAATTCAAACCCAAAATGGACAACTATAAAATCTATCGGGTTTTCCCCAACGGCGAAACCGAATACCTGCATCCCAAAGATGGCGTTTTCCCTGAAAAAGTCAACGAAGGACGTCAAGCGTTGAATACCGTTGCTCACAATATTGGTAGCAATGTTGACCCGGTTAAAGTCAAATTTACCGCAAAAACCACCTCTGACGTTTAGACCGATCAGGTGCAATTAACTAGGGCAATGCCCTAAACATATTAGGATGGAGGATAGTTTATTCTGACCTTCATCCTTTGTTTTTTACTGTTCGCCGCTATGATTTTTCCAGATTTCTCCCAATTTGCTCAACTGGCTTCCACAGGAAATTTTATTCCGGTCTATCAAGAATGGGTGGCTGATTTAGATACTCCGGTTTCGGCTTGGTATCGGGTTTGTGCCAATCAACCCTATAATTTTCTCTTGGAATCGGTCGAAGGCGGAGAAACCATCGGGCGTTATAGTTTTTTGGGGTGTGATCCGGTTTGGATTTTAGAAGCTCATGGCGAGCACACGGTACAAAAATGGCGAGATGGAACAATTCAAGAATTTACGGGCGATCCCTTCCAAGCCCTACAAGACTGTTTACAACCCTATCATCCGGTAAAATTGCCCCAGTTACCCGCCGGAATTGGGGGACTATTTGGGTTTTGGGGTTATGAATTAATTCAGTGGATCGAGTCCCGTGTCCCTGTACATTCCCCAAGTTCGGATGATTTACCCGATGGGTTATGGATGCAGGTTGATAATTTATTAATCTTTGATCAGGTTAAACGTAAAATTTGGGCGATCGCCTATGCCGATACTCGCCATACCGATTTAGAAACAGCCTATCAACAAGCTTGTGATCGGGTTAAACAATTAGTTGCTAAATTACAATCCCCATTATCCCCAGAAAATACCCTTTTAGAATGGACTCCCCCCGATCAACAACCTCCATTAACCTATATTAGTAACGTTTCCCAGGAGCAATTTTGCACCAATGTAGAAAAAGGCAAACAATATATTAAAGCCGGGGATATCTTTCAAGTAGTTTTATCCCAAAGATTAACGGCCGAATATTCCGGCGATCCCTTTTCCCTTTATCGTTCTTTAAGGTTAATTAATCCATCTCCTTATATGGCTTATTTTAACTTTGGAAACTGGCAATTAATCGGATCTAGTCCAGAAGTTATGGTGAAAGCGGACAAAAACCCCGAAGGAAAATTGATCACCACCGTCCGTCCCATTGCGGGTACTCGTCGCCGAGGTCAAACTCCCCAAGAAGATCAAGCGTTAGGGGAAGATTTATTAAAAGACCCAAAAGAAGTAGCGGAACATATTATGTTAGTGGATTTGGGGCGCAATGATTTAGGCCGAGTTTGTCGGATGGGAACAGTTAAAGTTGATGAATTAATGGTAATTGAACGCTATTCCCATGTGATGCACATTGTTAGTAATGTGATTGGAGAATTAGCAGAAAATAAAACCGCCTGGGATCTTTTAAAAGCTTGTTTTCCCGCCGGGACTGTGAGCGGCGCGCCAAAAATTCGGGCGATGGAAATTATCCATGAATTAGAAGGTTGTCGTCGTGGCCCCTATTCCGGGGTTTATGGTTACTATGATTTTGAAGGACAACTCAATACTGCTATTACTATCCGCACCATGATTGTTCAAAACCAGGGTCAAGACCAACATCAAGTTAGTGTGCAAGCGGGTGCGGGGGTAGTTGCTGACTCCCAACCTCAAAAAGAATATGAGGAAACCCTAAATAAAGCCAGGGGGTTATTAGAAGCCATTCGGTGTTTAAAACCTTAAATCCTAGGGTGCGTGCGCTACGATGGCCGCACCGAAAGTCAGTCACCAACCACTAACCAACACCTGCTAAACTTAGGTAGAAATTTTATGGTTTTGGATTATGTCTTCCACCACAACTCCCTTACCCCCAACTTTAGAACGGATTGTACAGCGCTTTAAACGTGCTTCTTCTAATAAATTGCGTTATGAACAATTAATTACTATCGCCCAAAAACTTCCGACCTTTCCAGAAGATCAGAAAATTCCTGATAATAAAGTTCCCGGTTGTGTGTCACAGGTTTATGTGATTGCCAACTTAGATGAACAGGGAAAAGTTCAGTTTCAGGGAGAATCTGATTCTCAATTAACTAAGGGATTAGTTGCTTTTTTAATTATGGGAATGAATGGAATGACTCCGACAGAAGTTATTGGACTTAACCCCGATTTTATTCAAGAAACTGGGTTACAAGCGAGTTTAACCCCGTCTCGCGCTAACGGTTTTTATAATATTTTTCAAACCTTCAAGAAAAAGGCTCAAAACTGTGACCCTAATCTTGATCTTGAAGTTTAAGGGATTAATTAACTTAAAATATTAACTGACTATGAATCAAGATTATTTGTGGATAGAAGCATTAAAATTTAATGACCAAGGGTTAATTCCCGCGATCGCTCAAGATGCAAAAGATGGTACAATTTTAATGATGGCTTGGATGAATAAAGAATCTATTCAAAAAACCTTAGAAACTAAAGAAGTTCATTATTGGAGTCGTTCTCGTTCTGAATTATGGCACAAAGGAGCCACATCAGGACATATTCAAAAACTTAAATCATTATATTATGATTGTGATGCTGATACTCTATTATTAAAAATAGAACAAATTGGCGATATCGCTTGTCATACCGGGGCGAGAAGTTGTTTTTTTCAGGAAGTTAAATGTTGATTGTTAACTATTAACTATTAACTATTATCAGTTATCAGTTTAGAGATAAACTCATAACTTTTAGACCGAGATAAGCACGTTTGTAGGAGTTAATATAGCTCCAATTTTCTTTCTATTCCCCATTCGTAATTCGTAATTCGTAATTCGTAATTCGTAATTCGTAATTCCCTATTCCCTATTATAAAAAAACATGGTTATCAAAATCTATCATACTCAAACTCGCCAAAAAGAAGATTTTCAACCCTTAGAAGCAGGGAAGGTAAAAATGTATTGCTGCGGGGTGACGGTTTATGATTATTGCCATTTAGGTCATGCGAGATCCTATATTGCTTGGGATATAGTTAGACGCTATTTAGAATATAGTGGCTATACCGTTAATTATATTCAGAATTTTACCGATATTGATGATAAGATTCTCAACCGTGCTAAATTGGAAGGCACAACCATGGATGAGGTTTCTAATAAATATATTCAAGCGTATTTTGAAGATATCCGACGCTTGAATATTAGGGATGCAAATGCCTATCCCCGGGTGACGGAACATCTTCCCCAAATTATTGAATTAATCCAAGAATTAGTAGATCAAGGAATTGCTTATGCCGTGGATGGAGATGTTTATTATAGTGTAAAAGATTTTGCCGATTATGGCAAATTATCCGGCCGTCAACAGGAACAATTACAAGCGGGTGCGAGTGGTCGAATTTCTGCATCTGATCCCGATCTAATTAAGAAGAAAGATCCCTCGGATTTTGCCCTCTGGAAAGCCGCAAAACTAGGGGAACCTGCCTGGGATTCACCTTGGGGAAAAGGTCGCCCTGGATGGCATATTGAGTGTTCTGCTATGGTGCAATCGCTATTAGGAAATACCATTGATATTCACGGCGGCGGCGGGGATTTGGTTTTCCCCCACCATGAAAATGAAATTGCTCAATCTGAAGGCGCGACTCATCAACCTTTAGCCAATTATTGGATGCACAATGGTATGGTCAGAGTTAGTGGTGAAAAGATGTCTAAATCTTTAGGGAATTTTACCACAATTCGCGGTTTATTAGATAGTCCTTTGGATGCGATGGTGATTCGTTTATTCATTTTACAAGCCCATTATCGCAAACCTTTAGATTTTACGGATGAGGCGATCGCTTCGGCTGAAAATGGATGGAATACGTTAAAAGAGGGTTTATTATTTGGCGGTGAATACGGCGCTCAATTAGGCTTTAAACCAGAGGAAAAAGCCTTAACCGATATGGATGCTATTGCTCGGTTTAAAGAGGCGATGGATGATGATTTTAATACCCCGGAAGGCTTAGTAATTTTGTTTGAATTAGCTAAGGAATTAAGACGCGATCGCAATATATTAATTCATGGTGGTGATATTAATACCCCGACCGAACACCTACAGAAAACTTGGCAAACCCTAATAGAATTAGCCACGGTTTTCGGGTTAGAAGCACAACCAGAGGAAAGTCAGGAGTTAGGGTTAAGTGATAGTGAAATTGAAATATTAGTGCAGCAACGGTCAGAGGCGAAAAAAGCGAAAAATTTTGCTGAGGGCGATCGCATTCGAGATCAATTGAAAGAGTTAGGAATTACCTTAATTGATCAACCTGGAAATCAAACCATTTGGCATCGTTAGCTAACTTGATGCTCCCACACTCCCCAAATATTTACCCATGCGCCCACGGGTAAATATTTACCCTAATCCTAGTCTAAACCCCGCCAAATCGTTCAATCGGCCAAAAACGAAAAACAGCGCGACCAATAATATTTTCTTGAGGAAGAAAACCCCAAACGTGGGAATCATTACTATCATTGCGATTATCTCCCATAACAAAATAGGAATTTTCGGGGACTTTTACCGGAGGTAATTGATAATGGGGTTCTTCAGCAATATACCGTTCAAATTGGGGTTCATTGTCAATATAAACCCGACCGTTTTTAACTTCAATTGTTTGCCCAGGTTTACCAATAATTCGCTTAATAAAGGCTTGATCTGCTCCATAGCCAATCTCTTGTAATTGGGAGGGAGGAGTAAAAACAATAATATCACCGGATTGGGGAGAATCTAAATAATAGGATACCTTTTCTATGACTAAGCGATCGCCAATTTCTAAAGTCGGGAACATCGAATCTGAAGGAATAAACCGAGGTTCAGCCACAAAAGTTCTAATTAATAATGATAACCCCAGCGCGATCGCTAAAATTACAATATTCTCTCGGATTTGATTCCAGAGACTTTTCTCAGGAATTGCAGGTTGGGGCTTTTGAATTGCTTGTTTTTCTTCGGATTTCATTGTTTTTTTCCCTAATATTATTATCTATAAAAATAAATTGAGAATTAAGAATCGCAATTAAGCTATGATTCTTAATTCTCAATCATTAACCCTGGGAATTTAAGGGATAAATTGTTAATTCTCATGGGAGGATTTACGATGATGCAAACGAATTCCCAAAAAGACATCATAGAGAAAACCCCAAAAGTCTTTTTTTCCCTCCAATATTCCCAAGGTTTGGGGGGAACCTTTCTCATCTAACAAGGGCTTCATAAATTCATAGGTGGGCTTGTAATAATACCAAGGAATAGACGGCCACAAATGATGAATTAGATGGTAATTTTGCCCCAAAATTAACAGGTTTAAAACCGAACCCGGATACACCCTAGCATTTTTCCAGCGACCGCGTTCTTGAAACGGACGATGGGGTAAATAATCGAAGAATAAACCCAAGGCTATTCCCACCACTAACGCCGGACAAAACCAGAAGTTTAGAATATAGCCAAGGAAGTCATAATGAATAGAGATAGCAACAATAGTTACCACAAACAAACGGCTTAAAAACCATTCCAAAAGCTCATATTTTTTCCAGAGTCGGCGCTTGAAAAAAAACACTTCGTGGTAGAAAAAACGCGCCGCAATCAACCACAAGGGGCCACCTGTGGAAACAAAATGATCGGGATCGTTGTCTGGATCATTAACGTGGCAATGATGTTGGATATGCACCCGCGTAAATACCGGAAAAGCAAACCCCAGCATTAAAGCACTACCATGTCCTAATACCGAATTCAGAATGCGGTTTTTGTGGGCAGAATTATGGGATGCGTCATGAATCACTGTCCCTGAAAGGTGCAGCGCCAAAACATTAATTAAAAAACAACACCAGTCTGGCCAACCCCAAAGCCAGTATCCCAACGTGGAACAGATCACCATTACTACCGCACCGAAAAACATCAGTAGTGTGGTGTTAAAACCACCTTCTGCGGTGAGGTATTCCTTGGGGACTGTCAGTGGCTTACTTGCCTCCGACATTACAGTTTGCACTCCTTGAAGTTTCACACCTGAGTATTTTATGAGAAAAGTAACAAATTGTAAAGATTTATAAAATCACTAAACCCGAACGTAATTGCCTAAAATACCACAATTTTATCCCCAGGAGAAAATATTTATGTCTAGCTTACTACTGCGTACATCCTTAATTGGGCTTGTGGGTTTATCCATGACCCTATCAATTCTGGGTTCGGCGACCCGGGCTAATGCTCAATCTCGGTGGCCGTCTTTACCCAGTTTGACCGACCTGCTGCAACTCCCGCGCAACACAACCCAACCCCAACCGCCCCAACCGATTCCGGTTCCCCCTACCAATACCACCCAACCCCCA
>NZ_LR735016.1:52485-89985 GCF_900009265.2 Planktothrix paucivesiculata PCC 9631
GTTCCCCCTACCAATACCACCCAACCCCCAGCCCCCCAACCTCAGCCCACGGATCAAGGCCAAGGCCCCCTAATTCCTCAAGTGGAAGTGGAAACCGGGGACACGGCAATTGCTCGGTTTCGATGTGAAGTGATTGGCGGTCAATACACGGTGATGTATTATCCGGTCAGCCAACCCAATCAAGGCTATGCTTGGGCAGTTCCGAGTAATATGGGGGGCGGCTGGACACCGGAGCGCCGTTGTGGAGAGATTAGTCGCCGTTTAGAGTCCTATCGTCCCGATGGATTAGCAGAAATCAGTACAGCGATTGAGAACGGTTACAATACCCTCTGCGCCACCACTGAAGATGTACCCCAATGTCGAATTGTTTTAACCGTGCCACCTGGGGAAGATCCCCTATATGTGCGAGATCGCATTTTCCAAAACCTAGTGATTGCCGATAGCGGCCAAAGCACCCAAGGTGTGTTTACCCTGGTAAATGAAAAAAGTACCGGGGACATGATTCGAGGGGCTTTAGGACGTCCAAGAACCCGTTCTACAGGTATTCCCCTCCGTCAATTCCTCGACCCCACCGATGGCGGCACCGGAGCACGCTTAAACCCCCGTTATTTTCCTAAATAGGGAACAGGGAATAGGTAATGGGTAATTCATAATTCGCAATTCGTAATTCGTAATTCGTAATTCGTAATTCGCAATTCGTAATTCTTGATCTTGATGTATCCCTGACGTGGTTAAATTCTGTTTATGATCTGTAGAGGGACGTGCCGTGGCTCGTCTCTACGGATAATCCCCTAGATTTTTATTGAGTCATGCAACCGCAAAATCTACTGCATCGAACCAAAATAGTTGCTACCATCGGCCCTGCTACCCAGAAGCCTGAAGTTCTCCGCGCATTGATTTTAGCGGGTGCAACGACTCTGCGCTTGAATTTTTCCCACAATACCCATGAGGATCATCAACGCAGTATTAGGATGATTCGACAAACGGCCTTTGAACTGAATCAACCCGTGGGGATTTTACAAGACCTCCAAGGCCCAAAAATTAGACTCGGGAAATTTGAGACGGGTTCGATTATTCTCAAGCGCGATGACCAGTTTATCCTCACCAGTGAAGATGTGGTGGGAACTCAAGAAATGTCCTCTGTCACCTACAAACCCTTAGCCGATGAAGTCCCAGATGGGGCGGTGATTCTCCTCGATGATGGCAAGGTGGAAATGGTCGTCGAAAAGGTCGAACAGGCTAAAGGACGCCTATATTGTCGTGTGGTTGTGGGCGGGACTCTTTCTAATAGTAAAGGGGTGAATTTTCCCGGGGTTTATCTCTCCATTAAAGCCATGACCGAAAAAGACCGCCGGGATTTAATGTTTGGTTTAGATCAAGGGGTGGACTGGGTGGCTTTAAGTTTCGTGAGAAATCCCCAGGATGTCTTAGAAATTAAAGAACTAATTGCCAGTGCGGGGAAAGATGTTCCCGTGATTGCCAAAATTGAAAAACACGAAGCCATTGAACAAATGGAAGAAATTCTGGCTTTGTGTAATGGCGTGATGGTGGCCCGAGGCGATTTAGGGGTGGAACTCCCGGCCGAAGATGTGCCGATTTTACAAAAACGGTTGATTATTACCGCTAACCGCATGGGAATTCCGGTGATTACCGCCACTCAGATGTTAGATAGCATGGTGAATAATCCCCGACCCACCCGGGCGGAAATTTCCGATGTAGCCAATGCGATTTTAGATGGTACCGATGCGGTGATGCTCTCCAATGAAACCGCCGTGGGTAACTATCCGGTGGAAGCGGTGGCAACTATGGCCCGGATTGCGGTGCGGATTGAACAGGAGGGCGCGACGCGCAATGTTTCCAAGGTTGAAGATACCGGACGTTCTATTCCCAATGCCATTAGTCAGGCCGTGGCGCAAATTTCTCACCAGTTGAACGCGGCGGCGATTATGACCTTAACCAAAACTGGGTCTACGGCCCGGAATGTGTCGAAGTTCCGACCCCAAACTCCGATTTTAGCGATTACTCCTCACGTGGAAGTGGCGCGACAGTTGAGTTTAGTTTGGGGGGTGAAACCTTTATTAGTTTTAGATTTACCTTCGGCTGACCAAACGTTCCAAGCGGCGGTGAATGTGGCGAGGGAAAAAAATCTGCTGGCCGATGGAGATTTGGTTGTGACCACGGCGGGAACCCTACAGGGGGTTGCCGGATCTACGGATTTGATTAAGGTGGAAGTGGTGACGGCGGCCTTGGGTAAGGGAACGGCCGTGGGTCAGGGCTGTGTAACCGGACGGGCGCGGGTGGCCCGCAGTGCGGGAGAGTTGGCTGATTTTAACCCCGGGGAAATTTTAGTCACGGTTCAAACCAGTGCCGATTTTGTGGATGTGATGCGGAAGGCGGGGGGTGTGGTCACGGAAGTGGATAGTTTGACCAGCCACGCGGCGGTGATTGGTTTACGCTTAGGGGTTCCCGTGATTGTTGGGGTGAAGAATGCCACTCGCATGATCCGAGATGGGGTGATTCTGACGTTAGATATGGAGCGAGGCGTTGTCTATTCGGGCGCCAGTAGTGGTTCAGGGAGTGAAAATCTGCCGGGGTGAGGAACCCCAACGGGTAGGCAGCTTATTGACGTCCATTTTGAGTCTCTTGGATTAATTTAGCATAGGTTTCTGAAGGGCGATCGCCTAAATGATCCTCAATTTCCCGTTCTGTACCCCGATTAAAATTAATACTAAATAATCCAAATCGGGGAGTATAAGACCCCCATTCATAATTATCCGTTAATGACCAGTGCATATAACCCAAAATCGGAATATTTTCCTGTAATAAATGTTGAATTTGACGAACATGGGCCTCTAAAAATTGGCTGCGATGCAGTTGGTCAGAGCGACGAGTGGCGATACTATTATCGGCTTTTCGACGTAACGCCATGCCATTTTCCGCAATTAAAATCGGGAGATTATATTCCTGGGCATAATATTTACAGAAAAAAGATAATCCTTCCGGGAGTGCTCGCCAGTCCCACCATTTACTCATAATTCCGGTCATCAACCAATTTCTTAACCCTTTGGTTTTAAATTCAAAATCAGAAAAAGAGGGTAAACGGAAAGTATGGGCAATAAAAGGATCATAATAATCAATTGCTAGATAATCATAGACTTTGGGGCGAGGAGATATCATTAATTCTTGCCAATAATAGTCTAAATGTTTAATATCAAAAGTCCGATGACCAATTCTATTTCCCATCCAACGGGCTAACCGTCCCAGTTGATAGGGAATATCTTTTTCAAAGGGTAAGGAAGCTTTACCCAAAGCTCTTTCTAAGTGTAGAGCTTGAGCTTCAACATAATCTCTGATTTCCTTGCCTTTGACTTGCTTTTCCTGGACATTCAACAAGTCCCAAATCACTTTTTCTGACCAATATAAATCACTACAATAGGTATTTAAAGTGACTTGGGGTTTTTCCCAACTATATTTTTCATAAATATCATGGATAGAATTATAGGCTCGAATATGAGCGGCCAATAAATGATTATAAGCTTGCCAAACCGCTTTAATTCCTGTAAAGTTCCCAGAGGGAAATTGATCACTTAAATAGGTATTTAAAACCAAAATATTCGGTTCATTAATGGTAATATACCAATGAATCGGCGGTTGTTGGTGATAATCGGTTAAACGTTGGTTAATATGGGTAACAGTTACGGTAACATAATCCACAAAACAATCGATAGTTTCTGCGGATAACCAAGCATCAATTCCTAACCAGGCGGGATGGGTAAAATGATGTAAGGTAACAATCGGTTCTAAGCCATATTGACGACAGGTGGCAATGCGTTGGGCATAGTCATCTAAGACTTTAAAATCATAATGGGGTGCAGGAGAAATTTCGGAGGTTGTTATCGGTTGAATCCGACTCCATTCTAACCCTAAGCGGAAAGAATTTAAGCCTAATTGTTGACATCTGAAAAAATCTTCCGGGTAGCGCGTCCAAAATTCCGAAGCGTTTCCGGTTCTCATTACCTTGCCTTTTCGTTCACTTTCCGACCAGTTATTTTGAGGTTGCCCTACACCATTATAACCCCCTTCACTTTGATAACCCGACGTAGCAACACCCCATAAAAAGTTATTTTTACTCATCAAAATTTAATCTCCTTTTGTTGATTGGTAGCCGGAAACAGACGGTGTTAATTTATCTTTAGATTGTTCCAATAGGAGAAATTATTGTTCCATAACTACTATTCTATCTGTTCCTAAAAACTATTAACTATTCCCCATTACCTATTGTGATTTGTGATAAAATATTCTCAGCAATATTCAGAGCCGCCCGGGGTTCTCCTAATTCTAAAGCAGATGCCTGCATTTGAGATAGTCTTTCGGAGTGATTTAACAGAAACTTTACACAATGGGCGACCATTTCCGGTAATCTTAACTGCACTCCCGCCCCCGCCGCCACGATTAAATCGGCATTCCATTCTTCTTGACCCGGAAATGGGTCTACAATAATCATCGGTTTTCCTCGGGCTAAAACTTCACTAACAATTAATCCCCCCGCTTTCGTAATCACTAAATCACTGGCGACCACTAAATCATCAACATAATCAACTAATCCTAATTTTCGGAGTTCTGTTTCCGGGGTGGAGTTTAATTCTGTTAAAGAATCTAACAATTGTTCATTCCGTCCTGCTACTACAATTAATGTTCCTAGTTCTAAGGTATCCATTAGTTGAGAAACCATCAAGCGTACCCGCTTATAATGTAATCCACCGCCAAATATTGTAAGAACAGGTTTGTCCGTTTTGAGTTGATAACGTTCTCGCATTTCAACTTGCGATTTAGCTTCTAATACTTCAAGTTTAATCGGGATTCCAGTCACATGAAGAATAGCAGGGTCAACCCCTCTTTTAATCAGGAAATCGGTGGTTAAATTATTGGGTAAATAATAACCGTCTACTTCTTTATTAATCCAACTACTGTGAGCAATAACATCGGTAATTACAACATAATGGGGTTTTGAAATTCTTTCTTCTTCTTCTAATAGTTGTAATAAACGACTGGGAATTTGTTGGACACAAACAATAGCATCGGGATTAATTTCTTCAATCAAATGTCGCAATTTTCTAAAAAAAACCCGTTCTATTTTAGCCGTCACAATATTTAATTCTAAAGACCGTTCTAAATCTTCTAAATCCGTTCCTTCATAATAAGCCCGATAAATTTGAGGAGCTTTTTCGCTCAATTGTTTATAAATACTGGTAACGGCATTCCGATAAATAGAACTGGCATACTCTAAGGCATCTTCTACCGTAACGGTAACATTTGGAAACTGGGAAAAAGCCTGATTTAATGCTTGCGCTGCACTATTATGTCCAGCCCCCAAAGAAGAAGATAAGATCAAGATATGGGTCATAATTAATTAAAATTTGTCGTTTTTTAGTAGAGTAATATCGAATAATTTAGCATGATCAGTACCAAAAAACTACAGTAGGGGCAATTGATGAATTTCCCCTACATATAGGGTTGAATCATGCTTCCATTGCTTCCACAGACTTAGGAACTCCTGCACTTAAAACTTCATATCCGCCGGAAGTTACTAAGACATCATCTTCAATTCTTACCCCAATTCCCCGCCAACATTCGGGGATTTCCGGTTGTCCTTCAACGGGTTTAATATTAGGAGAAATATAAATTCCGGGTTCAACTGTTAATATCTGTCCTGGTTGGAATAGTTGAGGATTTTCACCCCATTGATAGACCCCCACATCATGCACATCTAACCCTAGCCAATGTCCAGTTCTGTGCATATAAAAAGGCTTATATTTTTCTTCCTTAATAATTTCCTCAATATCCCCAACTAATAAGCCTAAATCCATTAACCCTTCTACCAACACCCGCACCGCCACATCATGAATATTTTTATAAGGATTTCCGGGTTGAACTTGTTCAATGGCGGCTAATTGGGCTTTCAAAACTAATTCATAAATAATTTTTTGTTGCGGTGTAAATTTACCGCCAACGGGAAAAGTTCGGGTAATATCTCCATTATAATATTGATAACAACATCCGGCATCAATTAACAATAAATCATTATCTTGCATTTGACAATTATTTTCCACATAATGCAAAATACAAGCATTTTTTCCCGATGCTACAATAGAAGGATAGGCAACAGTTCCCCCATTTAAGCCAAAAATATGTTCTATTTCTGCTTGAATTTCATACTCATAACGTCCAGGTTGAGCAAATTCCCTAGCATGATTATGGGCTTTTACAGATATTTCTATCGCTTTCCGCATTAACTCTAATTCGGTTTCACTTTTAATTAAACGGATGGGATGTAAAATATTACAAACATCTTCAATAGCAATCGGCCCCGTACCGTGTTTAGGATAAACTCTTAATAGCCGTTGCCAATGTTTTAAAATCTTTTCATTGAATTTTTCATCCCGTCCTAAACGATAATAAATCCGGTCGGCTTTTTGTAAATATTGGGGTAATTTTTCATCTAATTCATTAATAGGATAAACTTCATCCGCCCCATAAAGTTCTTTAGCTTTTTCTACCCCGGTAATATACCCCGACCAAGTTTCTTTTTCTGGGTCTTGGGGTTGGACAAATAAAACAAATTTATGTTCTTCATGGTGAGGAGCAAAAACAGCAACCGCATTCGCTTCATTAAACCCAGTTAAATAGAAAAAATCACTATCTTGGCGAAAATTATATTCTACATCATTGTGCATAACTGCCATGGGCGCACTTCTAAAAATGGCAGTTCCCTGCTTAATATTCGCCATTAATTGTTCCCGTCGTTGCCGATATTCTGTTTGAGTAATCATCCTTTATATCTCCTAAATTTGTAGTGAGGCTTTTAAGCCTCAGAAAGACAGCCCTAAAGGGCTTACTACGGGTGATAAAAAACAAGGGTTAAGCATGGCTTTACCCTTGTTAATTTTAAGTTAATTGTGACTGAAATTCAGATTAAATTACTGCGGCAAACCGTTCTTTTTCGGGAACTTCTGTGTACTCAGACACAATTTGCCGAAATTCATCGCCGTCGATGCTTTCTTTTTCAATTAAAAGATCCACTAACCGATCAATTACTGCTCGGTTTTCCTGAATAATTTGACAGGCTTGCTGATAACAATGTTCGGCAATAGTACGAATTTGACTATCAATGCGAGAGGCGATTTCATTAGAATATTCCGTGCGAGTGGCAAAGTCCCGACCGAGGAACACTTCCTGTTGAGATTCTAAAGATAACGGCCCCAAATCCGACATTCCGTAACGAGTTACCATCTGCCGTGCCATGCCCGCCACCTGCTGTAAATCGCCCCCAGCACCCGTTGTAACTTCCGAATCACCAAAAATGATATCTTCAGCCGCCCGACCGCCCAAGGCCCCAGTAATCCGGGCTAGGATTTGGGAACGGGAAATCAAGCCTTGATCTTCATCGGGCATAAACCAAGTTAAACCCTGAGCTTGACCCCTGGGAATTAAGGTGACTTTCTGCACCGGATCATGCTCTTTAAGCAGGGTTCCAACGATCGCATGACCGACTTCGTGGTAAGCAATTAATCGTTTGCTCTTGCCATCAATTAAGGGGGTTCCTTCCATCCCGGCAATTACCCGATCCACCGCATCATCAATTTCTAACATGGTCATGCCTTCTTTGCGACGGCGGGCGGTTAAAATCGCGGCTTCGTTGAGCAGGTTGGCTAAGTCAGCCCCAGTAAACCCCGGAGTCCGACGGGCGATCGCTTCTAAGGAAACTTCCTCGGAAATTTTCTTATTGCGGGCGTGAACTTCCAATACCGCTAAACGGCCCTTAATATCCGGCGCGTCCACGGTAATTTGGCGGTCAAACCGACCCGGACGTAAAAGGGCGGAGTCGAGAACATCGGGGCGGTTAGTGGCAGCAATAATAATAATTCCGGTATTGCCCTCAAACCCATCCATTTCCGTTAATAATTGGTTTAGGGTTTGTTCCCGTTCGTCATTTCCCCCACCAATTCCCGCGCCCCGTTGACGACCAACGGCGTCAATTTCATCAATAAAGACGATACAAGGGGCGGTTTCTTTGGCTTTTTTGAATAGGTCACGCACCCGAGACGCCCCTACCCCGACAAACATTTCCACAAATTCCGAACCGGAGATACTGAAAAAGGGAACTCCGGCTTCCCCGGCGATCGCTTTAGCTAATAAAGTTTTACCCGTCCCTGGAGGGCCAACTAATAACACGCCTTTGGGAATTCTCGCGCCTACGGCGGTAAACCGTTCGGGTTTTTTCAGGAAAGTAACGACTTCTTGTAATTCTTCTTTGGCTTCTTCTACCCCAGCCACATCATCAAATAAAACTCCGGTTTTGGCGTCCATTTGAAATTTAGCCTTGGACTTGCCAAAGTTCATCGCCTGACCCGGGCCACCGGGAACATTATTCGACCGACGGAATAAAAAGAATAGACCTGCAATTAATAAAATCGGGAAGATCAGATTTCCCAATAGTCCCCAAAGGGCTCCATCATTGCGAGGGGGATGGGTATCAAAACTAATTTGGGATTCTCTTAACCGGGCGATCAATTCCGGGGCGTTATTGGGCAAGTCCACCCGCAGCTTTTGAACCCGGTTATCGAGTTGGGGATCAATCGCATCGACAATGGCCGTGCGTCCGCCGTCATAGAGTTCTACACTGGTTACACGACCCGCATTCAAATAATCTAAGAAACGACCATAGCTCATGCGAGTGCTGGCGGTGTTTTTGCCGAATTCTGCGGGGGCCGTGGCAAAAGCCCCTTGCCAGACAAAAAACCCGATGACTAAGGCGGGTAAAGTCCAAAGAACAATGGTTTTCCAGGATGTTTTCATAAATTGCGTTGCCCTAGGGTGTGGAATATAGAATCTGCGATCGCGTTTTGTTATTCATAATCTTAACTAAATTTAACGTAATATTTCAGTATCAGGCAACTCACCTTCCTAAAATTGTGGTAACAGCTAGTGAAGCTATAAAATTAAACCATAGGTGCATCCATAGGGCCGACAACAAGACTTCCGGTAAGACCCGAATTTGATCAGAAGACTCAAAAGTTGTTGTTTCAGGTTATTAATGTGGTTTTAGATTCAGGATAACCCAGTATCTATAGTGATTACAGGGTTTACCAGACTGGGTTACTCCCCGGTTCTCTCCAGAGAAAACTCAAAATCTCAGATTTTACTGATTGTTGTCGGTTTCCTGAAAGTAGATAAAATTGGCAACAGATAAGGCATTATATATCTTGAATCTCCGTGAGGTAACATATTCCGATGCAAGGTGGTAACAAACAGCCCGGACAACCAGCCGCAGCGGCCGCAGCGGCTTCAATGCTGAATCGGCAAACGCCGACAGCAGGCAAAAAAACGATTCTAAGTATTGATTTAGGACGGACATCGACAAAGGCCTCCACCAGTCGTAACCCGAATGAAGTCGTTTTTATTCCCTCCAATATCAAAGCACTGACGGTGGATACCGCTAGAGGTGGTGGCTTTGAGTCGAAAAATACCGATCCGCTTCTGGATATTTGGGTGGAATATCAAGGAACAGGTTATGCCGTCGGTCAACTGGCGGCTGACTTTGGAGCCAGTTTGTTTAAAGATGGTTCTGATTCCCCTTCCAAAGTTGATGATGCTTTAATTAAACTTTTTGCTTGTATCGGCTACTTCAAGCTACAAGGCGACATTGATGTTGTTCTAGGACTGCCTTTCTATTCTCAATCACAATTTGAGCAAGAGAAGGAACACATCACCCGATTACTCAGTGGAACCCACGAGATGCTCTATCGGGGCGAAAAGATCGCCGTCAATGTGACTACGGTTCGGATCATGCCCGAGGGCTATGGCAGTTTGATTTGGCTGGAAGCTCAGGGCGGCAAAGAAGTTCCCAATTTTGCTGATCTCTCTGTGGCGATTGTGGATGTTGGTCATCAAACCACAGATTTCTTAACGGTTGATCGCTTCCGTTTTGCCAGAGGGGTTTCCCAAAGTGATAACTTCGCTATGGGTAAATTCTATGAGGAAGTGGCAAGTAAAATTGAAGGTGCCGATAGTCAGTCTCTGTACTTACTTGAAGCTGTTCACAAACCCGCCGGAGAACGGTTATATCGTCCTCGGGGAGCGGTTAAACCTTTTAACTTAGATGATATTGTGCCGGAATTACGGAAAAATTTTGCCCGGGATTTATCCGATCGCGTTGTTAAATGGTTACCTGAACGGGTAACGGATGTGGTCGTGACTGGAGGCGGTGGCGAATTTTTCTGGGAAGATCTACAACCTCTGCTCAAAAACGCTGGTCTGAGAGCCCATTTAGTTCAACCTTCTCGTAAAGCTAATGCTTTAGGGCAGTATGTCTACGGTGAAGCTCAGTTAGCCCGACGCTAATTTTGTGAATTAAACCCGTCCTGAACTCAGTTCAACTGGGCAAGGGCGGGTTTAATTTTGGCTCTAGGGCATCCCGATTCTGATACACTAACAAAGGGTGAATCTGGTGAATTATTGTTTGGATCAAAATTTTCCAGGCTCCCAAATCAATCATGGGATAACTGTAGGTCTGGATTTATATTATGCTGTGGGCAAATCGCAAACAAACTCAGTCGGTAACATTCACGGAAGATGCCGCAGATCAGACATTATTAGATGCCATTGAACAGGAATTATCCCAGGCGAAGTATCAAACTTTTAGCAATCTTTGCAAACAAGCTCTGTGGCAATTTCTATTATTGTCTAAATCTGAACCTACGCCCCCACCGCCACCGCTTGAGATTCCTAACCTGAATCCTCCTCAAGTTTTACCAATTTTACCTAATTTACAGCCCCTGGAAGAACGGTTAGTTGAAATTCAAAATAAATTAACAGATTTAGAAAAAAAAGTCATAGCCGACGATGGCACTCAAATAGAACGATTAGATACTCAATTGCATCAGTTAACCCAACAAGTCAGTCAATTACAAACATCAATTAACCAAAAATTAACTGAAATTTCTATAGGTTTAGAAACAGTTAAATCTCAACCTGTGATCCTCATGGAGTCAAAACCTCCCCAACTAGAACCCGAGCCAGAAACCGTCTCTCCCTCTCCAGAAGCGATGGCAGAAGCCGATCCTTTACTCAAACGTTTGGGTTCTTTATTAGATGATTTTTAGGGAAATGGGTAATTACGAATTACGAATTACGAATTACGAATGGCAAAAAAGAATGCAGTGTTTATTATTTATGATTCCTCAGTTTTTAAGAGGATAAACTCTCCTAATATTTGACGTTGAGCCTGTAATAATTCTTGAATTCCTAGTTCGGCAAAATCTAAAATTTTATTGAGTTTTTCCCGGCTAAAACTACCGGATTCTGCGGTTCCTTGGATTTCAATAATTTCTAATTCTTCGGTCATCACCAAATTAAAATCAATGTCGGCGGCTACATCTTCGGGATAATTCAAATCTAAATAGGGTTCTCCTTCTAATAATCCCACAGAAATTGCAGCAATTTGATGACAGATGGGTAATTGTTTGAGTTGTCCTTTTTCCACTAAGGAATTTAAGGCATCAACTAAGGCGACAAACCCCCCGGTAATAGCCGTAGTTCTGGTTCCAGCATCGGCTTGAATCACATCTGCATCAATGGTAATTGTAAATTCTCCTAATGCTTTTAAATCAACGGCCGCTCTTAAACTCCGTCCAATTAATCGTTGAATTTCTTGGGTTCTTCCTGATAGTTTTAACGATTCTCTGGGTTGACGTTGGGGCGTTGCGCCGGGTAACATTCGATATTCTGCGGTTAGCCATCCCTGTCCTGTATTCTGTAAGAATTTAGGCACTCCCGGCTCAATACTAACGGTACATAATACTTTGGTATCCCCACTTTTTGCTAACACAGAACCTGGGGAAAAACGAGTAAAATTGCGCTCAAAACTTACAGGACGAAGTTGATTTGGTTCTCTATGATCAGGACGTTTCCACATAATTAATTAAAAGTAATTGTAGTAAGCCCGACCGGGCTGTATTCTATTAATTGAGACGTTGACAAATCTCTTGATAAATTTCTTCTGGAGATTGCTCGCCATTAATATCTAACAGACGATTGGTGAGTTCATAATATTCTAAAATGGGAACGGTGCGTTGATAAAATAACTCAATGCGACGTTCAATAATTTGGGGTTGGTCATCGGCTCGCGATCGCTCTAAGGAACGCTTTTTTAATACCATTTCTGGTACATTAAAGTAAATCGCCCAATTTAACTTTTGTTCTAAATCTTCTAATAAAAAATCCAATTCTTCCGCCTGAAATGCGGTGCGGGGATAACCGTCTAAAAGCCAACCCTTCCCCACCGCAGGTTCGAGCAATTGTTGACGGACAAATTGAATCATTATTTCATCTGGGACTAACTCGCCTTTTTCCACATAGGGTTTAGCTTGTTGACCCAATTCCGTATCAGAAATGATCCTTTGTCTGAGAATCTGACCCATATCTAAGCAAGGAATACCCAAGTTACTACATAACAGTTGGGCTTGAGTTCCCTTCCCCGCTCCTGGGCCACCTAGAATCACCAGTCTCACAATATTTAGCTCCTCCGATGTTCAAGTTTAACCATTCTTTAAATCGATTAAATTAATCCCTAAAATCCCATAATTCAATCTAAATCCATGATTTACTGTCCTGCCTTAACCATTCCCAAAACCGATGTCGGATTTAATAAAAATGATGCTCCTTTTTGACTGATTTCTTCAGAAAGATGAATCTTTTTCAAGGTGACTAAGCCATCATTAATATATAAATCTCGTACCATCGCTTTGTCTCCCGAATTAAAAACCGTCTCATAAAAGACTTCCTTAATTCCTGTAGAAATAATTAATTTTAAACAGGAAATACAAGGTTCCAAGGTAACATAAATACTTCCCCCGTTACAACAAATTCCATGTTTTGCCGCTTGGGCGATCGCATTGGCTTCTGCGTGAACTGCACGGGAGGGTAACACCGAACTCGCGTCACAGGTGCTTAACCCCGGATAACAATAGCCCTGGGTAGTACAGTGAATGGAACCCGAGGGCGAGCCATTATAACCCGTAGCCAGCATTTGTCGGTCTTTGACAATCACCGCACCCACGGGAAACACTAAACAGGTGGAGCGTGTAGCCACCAGTTTAGCCATCATCATAAAATACTCATCCCAATTAGGTCGTAGGGGTGGCTGATAGTTTTCTGGTAAGTCTTCCATGCTAATAAAATAATAAAAATTAGTGGGGTTTGGTGGAGATTAATCCCGTAGACCCAAATCCATTATCGCTTCTTTTTGTATCACTTAACTGTTCAACTTCTTCAATCTCTACCCGCAAAACGGGGGCGATCACCATTTGAGCGATTTTCATGCCTTTTATAATATTAAAGGATGTTTTGCCATGGTTAATCAAAATCACTCCGATTTCTCCCCGATATCCAGCGTCAATAGTTCCAGGGCTATTTAAAACGGTGATTTGATGTTTTAAGGCTAAACCACTTCTGGGTCGAATTTGGGCTTCTGTTCCTAGGGGTAATTCAATGGCAATTCCGGTGGGAATTAATTGACTTTCTCCCGGAGAAATTAGGGTATTTGCGATCGCAAATAAATCCAATCCTGCATCCCCAATATGAGCATATTGAGGTAAAATTGCGGCTTCATTTAGTTTTAAAATGTTTAATTTCATATTTAAAGGGAATTACGAATTACGAATTACGAATTACGAATGGGTAATACTTCGACTTCGCTCAGTAACAGGGTAATCAACTGATGACTAATAACTGATGACTGATAACTGATGACTGATAACTGATTTACGGTGCTAGTCGGGCTTTTCCGAGTCTAGTTTGTTCATACCATTTAGCAATTTCTGGAACCCATTCTTGAGTATGGGGCCAAATTAAATCGCAGAGTTTTTGAATTTCTAACTGGGCATCTTTTTTAAAGCGTAAATCCAGAAAATGTAGTAGGGCTCTTAAAGTAAAACTTACTACAAAATGTTGACGATAATCAAACGGAACTTTTCCTCGGGCGTGTTCTTCAGACATTCCATTATCAATATCAATTTTATAGCGTTTTGCTGCTTCTAAACACCAGTTTAAATCCTGTTCGCGTTGTTCAGGAGAATAATAATATTTTTTGCCTTGGCGATCGCTATAATTTCCCACAGGTCTTAAATAAAAAGCATCTTCAATATCCCTTTTTCCTTCGGCTACTTCTAATACTTTCCCCGAAGTATAACGGTAAGAGTTGTGAACAACCACCCCATTAGCCACAAAGTTATGATGAGGAGCAGCCATGACTAAATCATAAGTTGGCTCTATTCCAACATATTCAATTGAAACAATTTTAACGGGATGAGCGCATAACGGATTTTTCTGATCCTGTTTATGATGTCTGGTATGACAAGGCGAACACAGAACTTCTAAGTTAGTTTGATCAAAAGCTAGTTCTGGATGCTGGGAAACTTCTAAAATATGATGGATAGAAAGCCTTCTTGTTCCTCCACATCGAGCGCATTTTTCACCCTTTTCTTCAAGAATTTGCTGACGGTTAGATTTAAGCCAATGATAAACCCGTTTTTCCACAGGTAAATCAGGTTTCCAAGACGGATGATCTTCTCCCTTGAGAATTGTACCGTTTTCAACTCTTTGCGCTGTAATTGCTCTCCCATGATTTGCCCTCCGTTCTCGTTCTTCTTCCGAAATATTAATCTTATATTTTAACCCTTGGTTCCATTGTTTTTTCTGCCAGGTTAACTGATGATGGTAAGCCCATTTTTTGACAGATTCCGCCGAACATCCAACCAGAGCAGCAACTTCTTTCGGAGTCAGTCCTTCAGAAAACTTGGACTCTAACCATTCTTTATTTTGATAAGTCTGATCTGCATTTTCTAACGGTTGACCATTAACAAGTACCTCAGAACCCACCCCAAGTTGAGCTAAAATCCGCCAACCATAAGGAGTTAAGATTTTATGGTTTTGAGTACATTTCAACTGTTTGCCATCGGCAAGAGTGACTTGATAAACGGGATTAAACCCATTAAAAACGATATCCTCAATATGATTATAAGTAAAGGTATTATTATCTTCATTTAAGCTACGAACCCGCATTTTTTTAATCCGGTTTTTACAATCCCGTCGATAGAAACCTGGGGGTTCATCATTTCTACCCTTGATCTTACGTTCTCGAATTGCTTGCTCTCCATTGTGCCAGAGATCATAAAGTTCACCAATCGTCTTTTTTAATTTTTTAGAACTTTCACCATTAATATTGACAAAAGTAATAAGAACATCTGATGCAAGACACTGAACATCAAAACTAATACCTACCCTGTGAGTTCTAGCTTGTTGCATAACACTATGGGGAAAATAACCACAACCCAAGACAATTTGACAGTGTTCTAGGGGGCCGTAATGTCCCCTTTCTCCTGCCAATAAACGCTTAACAATGACTTCCCCACATTTTTCCTCTGACGGCCAAGCATCTTTTTCCTCTGGCACAAAAATATCCGTATAATCTTGGTGCATTGCCGCATAAATAACTTGCTGAGGACAGGGAGTTTTAGCAATAACTTCTACACGAAATCGATCCATTTTTGACTACAACCAACTCAATTAAAAGTTTTAATATTTTAAGCCTTTAACATTAAAGCATTAAATGGATAAAATTGATATATTTTAGGATGAACAACAGAATTCGCAATTATGCTTTCCGACAAATTTACCGCCGCCTTAGTTTACGCTACCGAACTCCACGCCAACCAAATTCGTAAGGGTTCGGAGGTTCCCTATATTGCCCATCTGTTAGGAGTGGCTAGTATTGCCTTAGAATACGGGGCTAACGAGGAAGAAGCGATCGCAGCCCTTTTACATGATGCCATAGAAGATCAGGGCGGTGCTACCATTCGAGCCGAAATTCAACATCGATTTGGGGAAACCGTCGCCACAATTGTTGAGGGTTGTACCGATACCGATATCACTCCCAAACCTCCTTGGAGAGAACGAAAACAAGCCTATATTGACCATATCATTCACGCTTCGCCATCGGTGCGCTTAGTTTCGGCGGCGGATAAACTCTATAATGCCCAATCCATTGTCAAAGATTATCGTCAAATTGGCGAGGATTTATGGGAAAGATTTACAGGTAAAAAAGCAGGAACTCTATGGTACTATCGATCCTTAATAGATGCTTTTTGTCAAGTCGATTCAACTTCTTTAGTTGAAGAATTAGATCGGGTTGTTTCTGAACTGGAACAGTTAGTTGAACAGAATCCTTAACCCTAAAAATTTATTCTATTTTAATGGATTACTAATGGCAAATGTTCGTTTAGAAAATATCACCCGACGCTATCAGACCGCGATCGCAATTGAAAATATTAATTTAGAAATTCCCGACGGAGAATTCTGGGTATTGGTCGGGCCGTCGGGTTGTGGAAAATCAACGGTTTTAAGAACCATTGCCGGGTTAGAAACCGCAACCAGTGGCAATGTTTATATTGATAATTTGTTAGTCAATGAAATTCCAGCCCGTAAACGGGATGTGGCAATGGTCTTTCAAAATTATGCCCTGTATCCCCATCTAAGCGTCGCAGAAAATTTAGCCTTTGGCTTGAAAATGCGGGGAATTGATCCGGTCAAAACCCAAGAAATAATTTTACAGGTCGCCCGATCTTTGTCCATTGAACATTTATTAAATCGTAAACCCAAACAACTTTCTGGAGGACAACAACAACGGGTGGCATTAGGACGGGCGATCGCCCGGGAACCGAAAGTATTTCTATTAGATGAACCTCTCTCTAATTTAGATGCTCAACTGCGAGATGATACCCGGGCGGAACTCAAACAACTGCATCATCGCTTAAAAATTACCACAATTTATGTCACCCATGATCAAGTAGAGGCGATGACTTTAGCCGATAAAATTGTAATTCTCCATCAAGGGAAAATTCAACAAATTGGTGATCCACAAACTGTTTATTCTCGCCCAAAAAATCGCATGGTTGCCACCTTTTTAGGCAATCCTCCCATGAATATTTTACCCATTACCTATGGAAATAATTTATTTTGGGTAGGGAATCAATCCTTAACTTGTCCTCCTGCAATTCGAGAAAAATTACAACCCCAAGACGGTCAGCAATTTGATTTAGGCATTCGTCCTGAACACATTCAATTCGTAAGTCCTTCAGGACTTCTTCCCAGATCCGATCAATTTGTTGATGATCTACAGCAGGATATTTGGGCGTTTGAAAAATTACCCCTGGAGGTAGAAATCACTGTGATCGAACCCCTGGGACGAGAAATCTTAGTTCGTGCCCATATCCCCCAAACCGATCAATATTCTATTCAATTTCAAGTCCCCATTCACCATCGGATTCATCCGGGCGATCGCCTAACGGTCAAACTAGATTTTAACCAGATCTTAATTTTTGATTCCGCAACGGGTCAGACTCTCTACCCTTAAACCATTCCTAGGGTGGGTCAGGCGAAGTCGCACCCACCACCGGGCTTTTATTTTTGTATCCTAATGAACTGAAATTCTTGACAAATTATGTTTTTCTGATTACCTTATAAATATAGGTCTTTACATTAAGAAAATACTGGAAAGTAATGCACAATTCTGGCAATTTAAAACCAGAAATAAGTAAAGAAAGTTTAACTAATATTGACTTTTATTAAATTAGTAAAAAAAAATAAACTCTGAATAAAAAATATTTTATTTTCCCGATTTTGAATCATACTGAATAACAAATCTCTAATCTATCCAAGCCGTAGGTTGTCTGGTGGGGAAAGCGGAATCGTTAACCAGTGGGTTGTTTAATCCTCATCCTCATCCTCTATCCTACAAATCAGGAAAATTCCCCACTACCCTAAAACCAATATGATGCTTTTAAACCAACCTAATCTTCAGCAGAATGAGTCTGGAGTTAGAAGTCAGTACGATATTTTTCCGATTAGTTACTCGACTTTAGACATCAGAGCATTAATCACTCAAATTTTAAATCACTATCCCATTGATCCGATTGAAAAATGCAAATTTTGGCATCGAGGATTAAGTGATGTTTATTCGGTAAAAACTCAAACAACGCGCTATTTTTTGAGAATTTCCCATCAACATTGGCGTTGTCAAGACGAAATTAAGTTTGAGGTAGAATTGCTGGATTTTTTGCATCGACATCAACTCCCCGTTGCTTATCCCATCAGAACAACAGACGGACAATTATTTATTGAAATTAATGCTCCTGAAGGAAAAAGATATGCGGTTTTATTTGTCAATGCTCCGGGTCAAATTGCGATCGGAGATTTGAATGTTAAGCAAAGTTTTAAATTAGGTGAAACCGTTGCTAAAATTCATCAAGTTTCTTTGAATTTTAAACCACCGGTTCAACGTCAACCTTTAACCTTAGATTATTTATTAGAGAGTTCTTTAGTGGTGATTGCACCCTATTTAAAAAATCGACCCAAGGATTTAAACTATTTAGTAGAAGTTGTCTTTCAACTCGAAACTCAACTGGAAAATTTACCTAAAATTCCTCCATTATGGGGGATTTGTTGGGGTGATCCCCATAGTGGGAATGCTCATTTCACTACTGATGATCAAATTACCCTCTTTGACTTTGATCAATGTGGATATGGGTGGCGATCTTTTGATATTGCTAAGTTTTTACAAGTCTCATTACAGTCGGGACTGAGTAAAAAAGTTCGTGAGGCTTTTGTGCTCGGTTATGAAGAAATTAACCCTCTAATAGAACTAGAAAAAAGTCTGCTTCAAGGATTAACTGAAACGGCTCATATTTGGGCTTGGACGATTAGCATTATTAACGCGGAGCAGTTTAATTATAGCCGTTTAGATTCCTGCTATTTTACTCGACATTTAGAACAGTTGAAACGCTTACATTCTCCCGATTGGCAATAAAATTAGTTTACCATTAGTCGGGGAGAAATCCACAACTTATTTCGATAATGCGATCGCTATTTAATTTAAAGGTGAGATATCTTCCTCCAGAAAATGAATAGCCCAAAAATTGGTTTTCTCCATCAATATAAGGTTCTTTATTTCCATAAACCTCTAATATTTGCTTGAGAGAATCTCCCACCCGAACTTGATCAGGGGTTGGTAAATTAGGATCGGTCGTGGTTAAAACCGCAATTGTCTCGTCTCCCACTCCCACAGTTAAATTAGGATACACCAGTTGGCGATAGGTTGTATAGTTACCTGGATGGTGTTTTTTAATTTGAAGCGGTGTTCCTAAAACATCTAATTTTGAAGCTAAATCTCCTAAACGGAATTGTCCTAAACCCAGTTCTTTTTCGGGTAAATAATCAGCCCTACTCGCAGAAATAACAAAAGGAATAGGGAGATGATTAGAACTAAAAATTAAACCTGTTATTCCACTACCAATAATTAGAATACTCAGGATAAATTTGAGATGATTTTGCATAAAACTAAATCCTATGACTTGTGCTTAAAATATGATTTTAGCCGCTTCTTTGATTCTGACAATCGGTTCAACGGAACGGGAAAGATTAGGCAAAATAATTAAGGTTTGATCCGGGAATTGTTCTGTTACTAATTCCTGTCCTAATTCTAAGCGATTCTGAACAATATAGCGTTGAGAAATTCCCTTTTCTGTTAAAGATTCCGTTAACCTTTTTGCTTCTGCCACAATTGCAACTTGTCCTTGAACCACACCAATAAATTCAGTATAATTAGGATCTTGCAGTTTTTTCTGAGCTTTAACAACCCGTTGACGTAAGGTTCTTAACCGTCCCATAAATTCAGTTCTTCCTAAAACATTTTGATATTTAATCCATAGTTTAAAAATCCACGCTAACCATTCACTCATCGCCGTTGGCATTTCTAAAAACCTTAATAAATGACCCGTAGGAGCCGTATCTAAAATAATTAAATCGAGTTGATTACTTTCTAATAAATCCATGACTTCTACTAAGGATAACATTTCATCAATTCCGGGTAAAGATTGGGACACAATTCGCCGCCAGGCTTCCGGGCCATAAGCTAATTTTAACATGGCATTGGGATCATCTTTTTCTCCACTCATCATTTCTGCTAGTTCCCAAAGGTAGTCTTCTCGAAACTGATTTAAAACTTGATCAGCGTCTATTTCTTGACCAAATAAATTAGGAGTAATTGCCATGGGTTCATGGCTTAATTTTAACCCAAAAGCATCTCCTAAAGAATGGGCAGGATCAATAGAAACCATCTGAATTTTTCGCTCGGAATAACGCCTAGCCATTTCCCAACCAATAGCAGCAGCAATAGTTGTTTTGCCCACACCGCCTTTCCCACCGACAATAATTAACCGTCTATTTTCATCAATAAAATCACTGAATTTAGCTGAAGAAGTCAAAAATTCTAAGGGTTGATGGGGAATAAAATTTTTATCCTCTAAATCTTCTAATATTATTAAAGGTTTAAATTGATAAAATAGGGCTTCTAAGGCTTGAGTTCCCAAGGGTTCTGTTGAAACTTCGGGAATTGTAAAAATAGGATGATTTTCCGCAATATCCTGAAATTGTTTGAGAAGTTTCTGCTGTTCCTGATACCGATCTAAATTTTGACTTTGGGAAACAATATGATTAATGAATAAACCCCCGACTGGAATTTTTAGACCTTCAAGAGCTTGTAAAAATCGTTGGGTTTCTAACCAACTCATGGGTTCAGGAATAGCGACTACAAAACAAGCGGTTTTTTCTTGATCTTGAAGTCGATATCTTCCAGAAGAAAGTTCTTCTTGCATTTCTTCTAAAAAAACATCCGCTTGATCCGATTGATAACGCCCGGTAAAAGATTGACTAATGGTACGGTGTTTTTCTTGAAATAACGTTAAAGATGCTAATAAATTATCTAGGAAATCCATTAACTCTAAAAGGTTTAACGCATGACCACTAGGAGCCATATCAACCACAACCCGATCCACAACTTGGTCATGAAATAACCGTTGAATTTCTAATAAACCCATTAATTCATCAATTCCCGGCCAGTCTAAATCCCAAACCGGAGTTAAATCTTCGCCTTCAACAAAACTACCCCGTTCTACTAACAATTCTAAGACCGCACCATAACGAGTTTTGAACACCGTTAATAACTTTTCAGATTCTATAGCTCGAACTTTTAAATTAGGAAAATTTTCAATCAATTCCGCCTGATCCGTTACCGTAATTTGTAAAATATCTCCCAAGGAATGGGCGGGATCGGTGGAAATGAGTAAAATTTGTTCATTGGGAAATTGTTTCGCCCACTTGAGGGCAAACCCACAGGAAAGGGTGGTCTTTCCCACACCTCCTTTTCCACTGAATAAAGCTAGACTAAGAGTATTAGAATTAAACATCAAATTTATGCTAAATTAACTAGAATTTGCTATACTTAGTATTGTAGCTCTCCATCAAAAGCCCCTAATCTGCCAAGTTAAATCAATTGAAGTCTTGAAGCCCTTGTGTCAGTTGCTAAAGTGTTATACCCATTACAGAAAGTCTAGCTACCGATCTCCCATAACCACAGGTTGAACTATTAACCAGTCGGACTAGACCTTTGGGACGATCCCAAAAACCTTGATATTCCACCATTTGAAGTCAACTGAGAATTAAAGTGTCACAGCAATCAAGCCTAAAACCCTCTTGATTTTAGATGATTAAAGAGTCATCGGGCGGTTTCACCCCTGAAGTTGAACTCCAGGGAACATACCGAATCAATCAATCAGTCTAAATATGAAGTCAAAATCATTACCCCGTTTTTCCTAGATCAAACCATCAATTACTAACTTAGAAATTAATTAGGAGCTCAATATTATGTTTACCAACCTCGGAAAAAAATATATTTTAATCATCACATTATCCTTAGTCGGTGTGATCAATGCCACCCCCAGTTTTGCCGACTCCCAAGGAACCAGTTTAAGTCATGACGGGTTTGAGCCCTCGACTTCTGACGTCATCTCACCGGGTATGGGAAAATCCATATTCACTAACCCTAACGTTAGACGGGACATTGCTTGCGACACCAGTGGTTTATGTTATGGCAGGGAAGGAGGAATCAGCCACATAGAATAGAGGAATACACCAGATAAGTGTCAGGGGGTTTAAGTTATAATCGAGACCGAAGGCGGTCGTAGCCGATTTCCCCATAACCGTCGGATGATCACCCCGTCAAGGAGATTCATAAGGATGGCAGCTTATCCCGTAAACGATACCATCAGCCATAATCAGCAGCAAATTCGTACCTTAGCCAGAGCTATCACGAAAATGCAAGGGAGTTTTTCGTTGTTGCTATTGCGCTGCAATTATGAAAGTTTGCGGGAAAGAATGGTCGCCCAACTTCAGGAAGAATGTTCCCTGACCCTGCACCAATTGAAGTTAGCTCCTGGGAGTCAAACCTTATATGGTTCCATTAAAGCCGAACTAGGGCCTAATTATCCTTCGGTTTTAATGGTTTATGGGTTAGAATCCGTTGTTGCTATTGATGAAGTTTTAGAGTCTGCTAATTTGGTGAGGGAGGCTTTTCGTAATTTTCCCTTTCCTTTAGTTTTATGGATTAATGATAAATTATGGAAAAAACTCAATCGCAATGCTCCCGATTTTACCAGTTGGGCAACCACCTATGAGTTCTTACTCAGTTCCGATGAATTAATTGAATTTTTAGAAGCAAGAGTTTCATCCGTTTTTACAACGGTTTTAAACGCAGGTTCAGAACGATTTTTACCGACGGCTAGTATTTTAGGCTCAAAATCTGGAAGTGAACTTCAAGCCGCTTATGAGGATTTAAAAAAACGCGAAACCCCCATTGATCCCGTTTTAGAAGCTAAGTTAAAATGGGTTTATGGTCGCTATTTTTATACAAATCAGCAGGTGACTCTGGCTTTGCAACAATATCAACAAGCCTTGAGATTTTGGAACCAGTACCCCGCGACTCAGAAACCTATCCTTGTTAAGCCTGGAATTGTGCCGATAACAGAAGATTGTTCTAATCTTTTGTTATGGGAAGGATTAATATTATTTCATATTGGCTTATGTTGGTGTTATTTAGCTGAACAACATCGTGACTCCAATGGTGAACGGGAATGGAGACAAGCTAAAGATGCCCTGTATCAGTCTATTCAAAAGTTTGAAGCCGCCCAACGTCAAGATTTAGTAGCTAAGTTTTTAAATAAAATTGGAGAAGTTTTTATCCATTTAAAAGACTGGAAAAGTCTCGAAAAACTGGCTTTAAAAGGTCGCAAACTACATCACGAATTAGGCGATGATTTTCTAATTCCACTCGCCCAGGATTATGGATTTTTAGCTAATGTCGCTCTCCAAAACCACGACTGGCAAAATGCTCAAGAATTAGCAAATGTTGCCTTAGAAACTTTGGTTTTAGAAGCGAAGATAAATCCCGATAATCCTTGGATTGACCAGTTAAAGAGTTTCTTTTTATATATTTTAGCACAAACGTTAGAAAAGCAGGGATTAAAATGGGTTGCAATTGAACAATTAGAAGCAGCATCGGCGACGATCAAGAAGACCCTTTTAACCGTCAATTTAATTTGGTTATATCTGCAAATTTTGCAGAACTTAAACCGTCTTTATTTTGAATTAGGAGATTATCAAGAAGCCTTTAAAATTAAAGAAGAATATCGCAATCAATCGAGTGCCTATGGTTATAATGCCTTTGTGGGAGCCGGACGATTACAACCTCGCAAACAAGTCCTGACTTCCACCTTAAATCCCAGTGAAATTAATGCTAATTTTACCGATGAAATCACCGCTTCAGGACGGGAAGAAGCCATTAAACATCTATTACAAAGGATGGCGAGTAGTTATCATAAATTAACGGTTATTTATGGTCAATCTGGCGTAGGAAAAAGCTCAATTTTGAGAGCCGGATTAGTTCCCGCTTTACAACAAAAAATTATTGATGCGCGGATTAGTATTCCAATTGTGATTAAAACCTACAATTTTTTACTGCATGAATTAGAACAAAAACTATTAAACCGAGGTTTGGAAAATTCGGCCGTGACCATACCTTTAACTTTAGAAAGTGACTTGTATGGGGAAACCCAGGAAGAACCGGAAAATCAAGATCCTACTGAGATTTTAGTTAGAGTCATTGAACAACTCAAAAACAACGCCAAACAAAATTTATTGACCGTATTAATTTTTGATCAATTTGAAGAATTATTTTTTGTTGAGTCTCTAAGATTACAAAGACTATTTTTTGAGTTTTTACAAGATGCTTTAAATCTGCCGTTTGTGAAAATTGTTATTTCATTGCGGGAAGATTATTTGCATTATTTACTAGAAGGAACCCGCCAGGTTGATTTGGAAGCTATTAATAATGATATTTTAAGTAAAGACATTTTATTTTATTTGGGAAATTTCAGCAAAAAAGAAGCCCAGAACGTAATCAAGAGTTTGACCGACCGCGCCCATTTTTATTTGGAAGATCCCTTAATTGAAGCCTTGGTTCAGGATTTAGCAGGAGAAGCTGGAGAGGTTCGTCCCATTGAATTACAAGTGGTGGGGACTCAACTACAAGCCGAAAATATTACTACTTTAGAAAAGTATCATCAACAAGGCCCTAAACAAAAATTAGTTGAGCGGTTTTTAGAAGAAGTAATTCAGGATTGTGGCCCAGAAAACGAGGCAACGGCTCGTGTTGTTTTATATGCGTTAACCGATGAAAATGATACCCGCCCTTTAAAAACACGCCTGGAATTAGCTGAGGAGTTAAAACAAAAATTACATCGAGAGCAGGTGATAGGCCCGTTAGATACTATCCTTTATATTTTAGAAAAGTCTGGATTAGTCTATCGAGATATTGGGGCTACAGGAGAATTTTATCAATTGGTGCATGATTACTTGGCGGGATTTATTCGCCGACAGAATAGAAATGAACAAGAAGAAGTAATCACCAAATTGCAGCAAGAAAAAGCCCAACTCATTCAAGAGAAAGAAATGGGTCAAAAACTTTCAGAAGAACAGGAAAAACGCCACCAAGCGGAGGCCAAAAATCGCCGTTTAGAACGATACCTGGGATTGTTTATAGGGGCGGTTGTGATTGGTGTTGCCGGGATGTTCTATGTTAATGGGCAAAATGAAGTTAAAGCCAGAATTCAAGCCCTAAGTTCGGCTAAAAATGCCCTCTTATTAGCGGATCAGCAAGATCAATTAGGAATATTAAAAACCACTGTCCAAATTGGTCAAAACATCCTGAAAACAAAAGCTCCAGAAGCCACAAAAACCGAAATTGCCCATGGGTTAATGCAGATGATTTCAGGAAGTCAAGAAAAAAATCGTTTGGAGGGTCATACCGCAGGAGTTTTAGGGGTGAGTTTTAGTCCCGACGGTCAACAAATTGCCACGGTTGGGAATGATCAGAAGCTAAAAATTTGGAGTATTGATGGCAAGTTACTCACCACAGATACCCAATTTCCCCATGAAACTCGGATTAAAGCCGTTCGTTATAGTCCCGATGGGAAAATCATTGCTACCGCTACAGCAAATCCCGCGAACCCGGATCAAAATCAAGTCTTCCTCTGGACAACCACGGGAACTCGTCTTTCCCATCGTCTCATGAGACATCGGAATGTGATTAATAGTATTAATTTTAGTCCCGATGGCAAAAAAATTATCACCTCTAGTTACGATCAAACCATTAAAATATGGGGCTTAGACGGAACTTTAATTCGTGAATTTAAAGGTCATACGGATTTTGTTTTGGATGCAGAATTTAGTCCCAATGGTGAAATCATTGCCAGTTGTAGTAACGATGGAGAAATTAGATTTTGGTCAATTGATGGCCGATTAATTCGCACGATTAAAGCCCATCCTCAACCAATTTTTGCTATCGATTTCAGTCCCAATGGTAAACAACTGGTTTCCGCCAGTGGTGATCGCACCCTGAAACTCTGGAACACAGAAACTGGCAAAGAAATTAAAGTTCCGGTTAAGGGTCATAACGATAATATTTTAACGGTCAATTTTAGTCCCGATGGTCAATTTTTACTCAGTGGTAGCAGTGACCGCACAGCCAAACTCTGGAATTTGAACGGGGTATTACTCAAAACCTTTATTGGGCATCGAGACAGTATTTGGGGTGTGGAATTTAGTCCCGATGGTCAAACCTTAGTCTCCGTCAGCGCCGATACCACCGCCCGCCTCTGGGATCGGAGTCGAGATCCCTTGAATACAACCTTACAGGGTCATACCGCCGCCGTATTGAGTGTGAGTTTTAGTCCCGATGGTCAAACCTTAGCCAGTGCCAGTGCAGACAAAACCGTGAAATTATGGGGGCGGAAACCATCGTTGGAATACTCCTCAAAACCGTATTTGAGCTTACCCCATCCTAGCCTAGTCAATTGGGTAATATTTAATCCCAATGGTCAAGAAATTGCCACGGCCAGTGAGGACAAAATTCTGCGCCTTTGGACAAAACAGGGTCAGTTGTTACAATCACTGTCCGGTCATACTCAAGATATTAAAGCCGTGACCTTTAGCCCGGACGGTCAAACTTTAGCCAGCGCCAGTGCAGATAAAACCGTTAAACTGTGGAACAAACAAGGACAACTCATCACCTCCTTAGTTCATCAAGATGAAGTTTGGGATGTCCGCTTTAGCCCGGATGGTCAGATCTTGGCCACATCTGCCCATTCGCTCAAAAGTTCAATCGCACTCCCCCATAACGGGACTACCCTATGGGCTAAACAGGGCAAACAATGGCAACCCACTTTAGAATTGCCCTCGGAGAGTGCGGTGGGTAATATCGCTTTTTTAGGCAATTCTTCGCAAATCGCCGTCACTGAAGATAGAAACGTCAGGCTTTGGAAAATTCAGGGCAAAAAACCCCGTGGCTCTTGTCTATTGGGACATAATGCGGCGGTACAGGGTTTAAGCTATAATCCCCAGGAGCAAATTTTAGCAACGGTCAGTAATGATAAAAAAGTCAGACTGTGGCAGATTCAGGATAGTCTTTGGGACGAATCAAATTGTGACTCGGTTCAACCTTTAATTGTTTTACAGCAAAATGATTTTGTCAATAGTGTTAGTTTTAGTCCGGGAAATGCCAGCATTCTCGCCATTGCTAACGATAATGGAACGGTTATTCTTGGCAGTTTAGAAAATTTAGACTTAAACCGCCAAATGCAGCAGACTTGTACCTGGCTTCACAACTATCTCACCACCAACCCTACACAATTGGAGGGACACAACCAGGATTTATGTGATTATCCTCGATGAAACAGGAGGAAGGGAAAAATACAAATCAATTATCAATTATCAATTATCAATTATTTGTGAATTATTAATCAACAAAAATAGGTGAAGGTTGACTCTTAACTGACACCCCCACCTATGTTTTACCCTTAAATTTCTACATAACAGATGAAGCAGTAGAACTAATAATCTCCTGAAATTGAATCATATCCATACGGGGATCAACATGACTCACTTTCACCTCAAACTGTTCTCCAACTTCCACCGCCCGACTAAATCGCATCGGTAACTCTAAGGCTAACTCCTCTAAAAAGACTAACCCTAAATTGGCATCTTCCCGCAGCCATCGCAACATTGTAGCTTGCCAAATTTCATCGCTATTCCGGCGCAAAAATTCCAAACTCCAATAACGATTTGTTTCCCGTTCTACTTTGGATGCTTCCTTCACCGCCGGCCCTAAACTCATCACAATAGCCTGCATATCTTCTACGGCAAAAGGCAGGGTTTCACCTCGCAGATGGGCTTTAATTTGAAAATGAGCCAATAAATCACTATAACGACGAATTGGCGATGTCACCTGAATATAAGTTTCCAGTGCCAAACTCGCATGGCGCGAAGGAGTCAAACCCACCTCACTCCGAGGCATATAACGCCGCATCGTACAAGCTCTGACTGCCCCCGGTGGTAGTTGCATCAACTCCTCCTCCGGCGGTAACTCCGGTTGGGGTTGACTGCGATAGGGTAACGGTAAATTATGGGTTTGACCATAACGAGCCGCCACTTCCCCAGTTAAAATCATCATTTCCGCCACCATCTGGCGAGAAGGAGAATCCTCTAAAACCGTAATACTGATTTCTTCCCCATTCACCTTAATCAGCGACTCGGGCATATAAATACTAATCGCCCCATTGGCATTTCGCCATTCCTTACGACGTTTTGCCCACATCGATAAAGCATCAATTTCTGGTTCTGCCTGGATGCCAATTTGCAACATCTCATCCACATCATCGTAGGTGAGGCGATAGGTCGGTTTAATATTACTGACATGAATACTATAATCCTGTACCCCACCCGTTTCATCCAGAATTACACCAAAACTCAAAGCACAACAGACTTGGCCTTGAATTAGACTCATTGGCCCGGTTGCCAATTCCGAGGGGAACATCGGAACCATTCCGGTAGGGAGATAAACCGTTGTTGTCCGGCGACGAGCTTCTAAGTCTAGTTCATCTCCAGGAGAAAGCAAACGAGTTGGATCAGCAATATGAATCCAAATCCGTCGTCGTCCATCCCCCAACATCTCTAAACTCAAACCATCATCAATCTCACGGGTACTCTCATCATCAATCGTATAGACCTTAAGATGAGTCAGATCTAAGCGATCCGAATCAGGATCAGGCGGGGGAGAATCTAAGCAACGTCGAGCCACTTCAAGCACTTGAGTTGAGAATTGGGTAGGAATTTGACTTCGACGTAGGGAGAGGTTTTCATGCAGACCCCATATCCCTAAGTCTACTAACAATTGCAAGGCAGCTTGGGGCGTTTGAGAACGTTCCAAGGTTGCCAAAGTTTCTAAAGCAGGTGCAACATGGGAAGCTTCTTCTCCATACAGCGCCAAACGCTCTAACGCATCCAAACGGCTACGATCACTATTTTGCCATTCTACCACGACCCCCGCTAGTCTCTTTTCCACCCGCCGCCAATATTCTTGAACGTCCCGTTGCTTTTGCTCCTCAACGTCCTGTTGATGTTTGATTTCCGCAACTTGGCCAGGAGAGCGAGGTTCGTAGCGTTCACCCTTCTGTTTGAAGTAGAGTTTATCATTCGACAACAGCACATAACTGGCATAACACTGAGGCGGACTCTGCTCAGAAAATAAAAGCAGAGCCATTCCTTTCGGGTCTACGGTTTCTCCTTGCTCCACTAAAATTTCCCAAGCCACCTCCAAACTTGACGGATCAAGATAAGGCTGCAATTCTTTAGTAAACGCCCGGATATCCGCAGGTTTGTATGTAGCCCCCGTTACCTCATAAGCAATTTGCCGCGGGTGAATCGTATGAGCTAGGAGGTTTTCATCAATAACGACCCAGTGCTTTTTACCTTCAGGTCGATCCGTAACGGCGAGACGACGCTCCCCGTTTAATCTAAGCTCAATCAGAGTACCCTTTTCCACAGATAAAATTAGCCTTCCTTATTGACAAAAGGCAACATCGCTAGAATTCTAGCCCGTTTGATCGCTTGGGTTAGATCTCGCTGCTGTTTGCAGGTGAGTCCGGTAATTCGACGGGGTAGAATTTTACCACGTTCTGTAACAAATTTCCGCAACAGTTCGATATCTTTATAATCGATGGGAGTTCCGGGTTTGATCGGAGAAACTTGGCGACGGAAGTAGGTCATGCTGAAATCGATCCTCTATAAATTGTTAAACTTGATTTAAGGGTTGCCTTCAGTGTTCAGGGAATGGACACTTCTGCTGGCAATTACTTAATTTCTTTGTGAACCGTATGTTTGTTGCAGTGGCGACAAAACTTTTTAAGTTCTAAACGTCCTGTCGTGTTCCGGCGGTTTTTGGTTGTGGTATACCGAGAAACCCCCTGAGAGCGTTTATCAGTATTTGTACGGCACTCCGTACATTCGACAGTAATAACGAGGCGAACACCTTTAGCCATAATCGTAAACAGTTGTGATTATTTAAGCACAAATATTTATTATTTCATCTCTCGTTTCACTTTGTCAATCAAATGGCGAATTTTAACATCCAGAGAATAACCGCGTCTGCTCCCAATCACAATAGTTTGTCCAATTCGGTCATGAACAGTTTGGGGATGACGACTGGTATCAAATAGCACGGCTCCACAGTCCAATACAATTGGAAGCATTAATAATAAAATCCCGGCATTTCCTGCGGTTAAACTTCCTAAACTCAGGAGCAACAGAAAAGCACCTATTCCTATAAACGTCTCTCGTTTTAGCAGTTCTAAAAGCCGAGGAGTTCGGTTCCGTTGGGAATCAACCACTCGAATATCAAAGGCCCATCGTCCGAAACTCTGTCCTTGGTTCTTAGATACCACCACAACACGGCAGGTCAACCAACCGATCATAAATAAGAAAAATAGAGTCACCCCCTGAGCCCCGATAGATGAACAAAGTAATCCAATCAGACAGAAATCCACCCCTAATGCGGCACAACGCCGCCAGGTGGGAACTTTATGATCAGGTAAAGCGACTAAATCAGGACTCATAGGCAGTTGAATTTTTGAACATACTCAGGACTTACGCAGTGACGCTATATGTAGCGTACTAAGGAGTTAGCGATCGCTGGCCCAAAAGAAATCTCGAAACGGATAATAATGAATGTTAAAATGGCATCAGAATTCATGCCTAAAAATATGAGCATTAATTATCTAGACTATTGCCAATATCTCCTGAGTAGCCAAATCAACTATACTCTAACTAACTTTGCTGCACATATTCAAGAGTTTAGCCATGATACAATTAATCGTTACTTGAATTCAGAAAACTTAACACCCGAAGTGATTTGGGAAAAAGTGCATTCAGAACTTCAGAGCCATCCGGAAGCTTGTTTGGTTTTTGATGATACGGTACTCGATAAAAGATTTTCCTCAAAAATTGAACTTGTCCGCCGTCAATATATATGCAGCGCAAAAGTTAATGGCTTTGATTGATAATTTAGGGAAAATTTATTATGTTCCGCTCAAAAAAAACCGGCTGGTTGATGATACAGGAGGTCAAAAAAAATATCAGCCTATTGAACAGTTAATGTGGTCTGAAATTGAAGAAAAACAGGGAAAGCTAATCAAAATAAATAAATTCCCCTCATATAAAAAGGTCAAACTATTTCGGGTGACTGTTTCTGCCAACAGAACGGAATATGTAGCTACAAATGATTTAAATCAGTCTTCAATAGATGAGGTCATATCTGAATGTAAACTGCGATGGAAAATTGAGGAATTCCACCGAGAAATTAAACAATTAACCGGGATAGAATCTTGTCAATGCCGTAAAGCGAGTGTTCAAAAAAACCACATTGCTTGCGCTTTATTAGTTTGGGTTTTTCTGACTCGTATGGCTAAGAAAGTTTCTCAAACTGTCTATCAGTTAAAAGCTGGTTTATTAGCAGATTACCTGAGCCAAGAGCTTAAACATCCCTCTCTAAAACTTTCTTTTATTTAGTTTACTCATCAGTTCAAACACAGATTGATTCTCTTTATTATCAGCGCGATGCCGACAGATGGCGGCATCACCATCGCGTAGCGTGCCGGACGCATATTGCCCTTCTGTTTGAATAATGCGCTATATATAGCGTCCTTGCGTAAGTCCTGTTATCTTAAATTCAGCTAAACCTCCACACCAGATTTTAAAACCAGTTTTAAACTCCAAGGGTTAACTATTTCCCCTTACCCGGCTTTCTGTGATCCATATCACAAAAAAAGATAGAATTGATCATAATCCTTCCCCGATGAGTATCACTGAAATTTATCAGAGCTTTTGTCAGAATTAGATGAGAATCAAGTAAACCCAAAACTGATCAAAGCAATATTCTGAGTTTTAAGATAAAAATTTATCAACCCCTCGCCTTACCTCAATATAACCATGATAAAACCAAACCGGACTAAAACTATCATCCCCGATCCCGAAGAATGGATCACAGAGCATCATGTGTTAGCAAGTTTTGCCGAGACTCTAAGTACCTTAAAACAACTTTTGGGCGATGAACAAACCCAGGTGGATCATAAAATTTCCTATACCCACGAAGGAGAACTAATCCTGGGAACTGCAACCCGAAATCTGTTAAAAGAAAGCTATGGTGATGACCATTGGCAATATGTCGAAAATTACTTCTCAGTCTGCGAATACTAAATATTAAGTAAACGAATCCGATTATCTTTCCTGGTCAATACAAAAGGACAGATTGATTGTTATGGTTATTATCAATAATACTATTTTATCAAACTTTAAGTTATTTACTTTTTGTTCTAATTGATAGATAATATAGAAGCTAAACCGTAATTATATTAAATTAATATGTGTCGTCTCTTAGGCTATCAAGGCTTACCAATTCAACTTGATAAAATTTTATTTCAACCCGAACATTCTCTAGTTGTTCAAAGCTATCAACCGCGTGAAATGGCAGAAGCGCTTTTAAATGCCGATGGTTTTGGTTTGGGATGGTATCACCCACAACAGGAAACAGAACCCTTTATCTATCGAAATATACAACCAATCTGGAGTGATATTAATTTACCTTATTTAAGTCGTTATATTGAATCAGGTCAAATTCTAGCTTATGTTCGTAGTGCTACGCCCGGTCAAGGAGTTAATTATAATAACTGTCAACCCTTTCGCTTTGAGAATTTATTATTGATTCATAATGGTTATATTCAAAATTTCCGTCACAGCCTTTATCGATTAATTCGTAACCGTTTGTCTGATAAAATTTACCAATTTATTGATGGGACAACGGACTCCGAACATATTTTTGCCCTATTTTTAAATGAGTTATACTCCGACCCCACCCTCAACTTAGCAGCAGCCCTCAAAAACACCTTAAAAATTGTTGCTGAATTAATAGGAAGCACTGGCATAAAAGCCCTAATTAATATCATCATTACTGACGGTCATCAAATGGTAGCCTCCCGTTTTGCATTGGGAACTATTCCACCCACATTATATTGGCTACAAAATCACCCAAATTTTCCCCAAGCTGTGATTATTGCATCCGAACCCCTATTTCCGGCACAATGGAATACTTGTCCAGAACAAAGTATTGTTACTATAGGAGAAAACCTTGAGATCAACATCGAAAAACTCTCTTAAAGAAAGTCTTAAACAATCTTTTAATCAATGTCGTCAAGGAACACTGAAATTTTTTGAAAATATTGATGATGTCACCTTTCGCGCCCAACCCCATCCCGACTTTAGCCCTATTGGTTGGCATCTGGGACATATTGCTTACACGGAAGCCTATTGGTTATTAGAAAAATGTGCCGGATTTGCACCCCTATTTCCTGAGTATGATCAACTATTTAATGCGAATGGATTACCCAAAGCAGAACGGGTTAATTTGCCACCTTTGGAAGTAATTTATCATTATTTAGCAACCGTTCGTTCCCAGGTCAACCAATATTTAGAAAATGCTCCCTTAGAAAAACAACAGCGTCTCTGGAAGTTTCTCTTACAACATGAAAGTCAACATAGCGAAACTATTGTTTTTGTTTTGCAGCTACAAAAGTTAATCACACGGAATCAATCAACTCATCCTCATCCCAACTTAACCCCCCCCATATCTGAACTCAGTCCATCTCCGACAATGATTCAGATTCCCGCCGGGGAGTTTACCATGGGGAGCAACGCCATAGACGCCTTAGATAATGAAAAACCCGCCCATCAGCACTATTTAGACACTTATTCTATAGGGCGTTACCCCGTTACCTGTGGACAATACCGAGAATTTATCCAAGCCCAGGGTTATCAAAATCCTCAATGGTGGTCAACTCAAGGTTGGCAATGGTTACAACAAAAACCAGTTAACCAACCCCTCTATTGGTCGAATGAATCTATATATAATCACCATCCTGTTTGTGGGGTGAGTTGGTATGAAGCCCAAGCCTATTGTAACTTCGTGGGCCAGCGATTACCCACCGAGGCAGAATGGGAAAAAGCAGCCTCTTGGAATTCCTCTACTCAAACCCAACATTTCTATCCTTGGGGCGAAGCAGAACCCAGTCCAGAATTATCTAATTGTGATCAAGTCCAACTATGCACCACCCCAGTCAATTTCTATCCCGATAGTGTCAGTCCCTACGGTTTATACGACACCCTAGGTAACGTTTGGGAGTGGACAGCCAGTTGGTTTAACCGCTACGAAGGATTTCAGCCCTATCCCTACACAGGATATTCACAAATTTACTTTGATGGTCAACACCAAGTTCTCAAAGGTGGAAGTTGCGGAACCCGCTCCTGGGCTATGCGGTCTAGCTTCCGCAATTGGTATCACCCCCATGTCCGACAAATTTTTGCTGGATTTCGTTGTGCGTCCAATTAATGTTCCAGACCCACCCAACCGAAATTGGCTAGAAAGGCGATTTTGATTAGGAAAAAAATTTTTTTGGCAAAAAGCTTGACAAAGCTGGCGAGGTTAGATACATTGGTAAATGCGCTCGAGAAACGAAAGCAACGAGAGCGCGCCGAACCTAGAAAAAAGAATACGTTTGAAAGTCGAATTTACAAACTCCTAGTCAAAAAACTAAACGAGGAGTCAACTGTAAAGTTGATGACTCAAAAAATAACATGACTAATTAAATTAGTCAAGAGAAGAGCTAACAGATTCTTCAAAATGGAGAGTTTGATCCTGGCTCAGGATGAACGCTGGCGGTCTGCTTAACACATGCAAGTCGAACGGAATCCTTCGGGATTTAGTGGCGGACGGGTGAGTAACACGTAAGAACCTGCCTCTAGGACGGGGACAACAGTTGGAAACGACTGCTAAACCCGGATGAGCCGAAAGGTAAAAGATTTATCGCCTAGAGAGGGGCTTGCGTCTGATTAGCTAGTTGGTAAGGTAAAGGCTTACCAAGGCGACGATCAGTAGCTGGTCTGAGAGGATGATCAGCCACACTGGGACTGAGACACGGCCCAGACTCCTACGGGAGGCAGCAGTGGGGAATTTTCCGCAATGGGCGAAAGCCTGACGGAGCAAGACCGCGTGGGGGAGGAAGGTTCTTGGATTGTCAACCCCTTTTCTCAGGGAAGAACAAAATGACGGTACCTGAGGAAAAAGCATCGGCTAACTCCGTGCCAGCAGCCGCGGTAATACGGGGGATGCAAGCGTTATCCGGAATGATTGGGCGTAAAGAGTCCGTAGGTAGTCATTCAAGTCTGCTGTTAAAGAGCGAGGCTTAACTTCGTAAAGGCAGTGGAAACTGGAAGACTAGAGTGTAGTAGGGGCAGAGGGAATTCCTGGTGTAGCGGTGAAATGCGTAGAGATCAGGAAGAACACCGGTGGCGAAGGCGCTCTGCTGGGCTATAACTGACACTGAGGGACGAAAGCTAGGGGAGCGAATGGGATTAGATACCCCAGTAGTCCTAGCGGTAAACGATGGAAACTAGGTGTGGCCTGTATCGACCCGGGCCGTGCCGAAGCTAACGCGTTAAGTTTCCCGCCTGGGGAGTACGCACGCAAGTGTGAAACTCAAAGGAATTGACGGGGGCCCGCACAAGCGGTGGAGTATGTGGTTTAATTCGATGCAACGCGAAGAACCTTACCAGGACTTGACATCTCTGGAATCCTGCTGAAAGGTGGGAGTGCCGTAAGGAACCAGAAGACAGGTGCTGCATGGCTGTCGTCAGCTCGTGTCGTGAGATGTTGGGTTAAGTCCCGCAACGAGCGCAACCCTCGTCGTTAGTTGCCATCATTAAGTTGGGAACTCTAGCGAGACTGCCGGTGACAAACCGGAGGAAGGTGAGGATGACGTCAAGTCAGCATGGCCCTTACGTCCTGGGCGACACACGTACTACAATGCGAGGGACAGAGAGCAGCCAACCCGCGAGGGAGAGCGAACCTCTTAAACCCTGGCACAGTTCAGATTGCAGGCTGCAACTCGCCTGCATGAAGGAGGAATCGCTAGTAATCGCAGGTCAGCATACTGCGGTGAATCCGTTCCCGGGCCTTGTACACACCGCCCGTCACACCATGGAAGTGAGCCACGCCCGAAGTCATTACTCTAACCCGCAAGGGGGGAGGGTGCCGAAGGCGGGGTTGATGACTGGGGTGAAGTCGTAACAAGGTAGCCGTACCGGAAGGTGTGGCTGGATCACCTCCTTTTAGGGAGACCTACTTTTGAGTCGAGTGCCCAATCCAAAAATACAGCACCCTCAAAAGTCATCCCAGGTCGTGCTAGGAAAAAAGAGACTTTCAAACGTATCTCAAGTTCGGAAAAAGGGCTATTAGCTCAGGTGGTTAGAGCGCACCCCTGATAAGGGTGAGGTCCCTGGTTCAAGTCCAGGATGGCCCACCTAAAAAATGTGGGGGTATAGCTCAGTTGGTAGAGCGCTGCCTTTGCAAGGCAGATGTCAGCGGTTCGAGTCCGCTTACCTCCACTGAAAATATTCCTAGAACCAATCAGCACTACAGCTTTCCGAGAAGAAAGAGTAAATGCTGGGAAAAGTTCCAGCCAGAACCTTGAAAACTGCATAGAAGAATCAAAAGGGATCAAGAATGAAACCAGAACCGGGAATAATAAACCCGGAAAAGTTCTGGTGTTCAGGAGTTCGGAAACGAACAGAAATTCTCGAAAAAAGAGAAAGTGGTCAAGATAGAAAGGGCTGACGGTGGAAACCTTGGCACACAGAGGCGAAGAAGGACGTGGCGACCGACGATAAACTCCGGGGAGCTGGAAGCGAGCGACGAGCCGGAGGTGTCCGAATGGGGCAACCCAAAAACAGCCCACTGAATCAAATAGGTGGGCATGAGCGAACCGGGCGAACTGAAACATCTTAGTAGCCCGAGGAAAAGAAAGCAAAAGCGATTTCCCGAGTAGTGGTGAGCGAAAGGGAAACAGCCTAAACCAGTCGGTTTACCGATTGGGGTAGTGGGACAGCGACACTGGACTTAGAGAGTTAGACAAAGCAGATGAAACCTGCACCAGAGAAGGTGAAAGTCCTGTAGTCGAAAACTCAAAGAGCCTAGCTGAATCCCGAGTAGCACGGAGCCCGTGAAAGTCCGTGTGAATCCGCCTCGACCACGAGGTAAGGCTAAATACTCCTGTGTGACCGATAGAGAAACAGTACCGTGAGGGAAAGGTGAAAAGAACCCCGGAAGGGGAGTGAAATAGAACCTGAAACCGTCAGCTTACAAGCAGTGGGAGTCCGATTTAACGGATGACCGCGTGCCTGTTGAAGCATGAGCCGGCGAGTTAAAGGCAATGGCAGGTTAAGACAGAAAATGTCGCAGCCCAAGCGAAAGCGAGTCTGAAGAGGGCGAAGTCGTCATTGTTTTTAGACCCGAACCCGGGTGATCTAACCATGTCCAGGATGAAGCTTGGGTAAAACCAATTGAAGGTCCGAACCGACCGATGTTGAAAAATCGGCGGATGAGGTGTGGTTAGGGGTGAAATGCCAATCGAACCCGGAGCTAGCTGGTTCTCCCCGAAATGTGTTGAGGCACAGCGGTTGCGGAAAAATCTGGGGGGTAAAGCACTGTTTCGGTGCGGGCTGCGAGAGCGGTACCAAATCGAGACAAACTCTGAATACCCAGAGGAAGAGCAA
>NZ_LR735016.1:92485-109468 GCF_900009265.2 Planktothrix paucivesiculata PCC 9631
TACATATTCCGTTCTGTTGGCAGAAACAGTCACCCGAAATAGTTTGACCTTTTTATATGAGGGGAATTTATTTATTTTGATTAGCTTTCCCTGTTTTTCTTCAATTTCAGACCAAATTAACTGTTCAATAGGCTGATATTTTTTTTGACCTCCTGTATCATCAACCAGCCGGTTTTTTTTGAGCGGAACATAATAAATTTTCCCTAAATTATCAATCAAAGCCATTAGCTTTTGGGCTGCGTACCAACTATCCATAAGCACTTTCGCTACAGGAATCTTTTTTTTAAAGACGACATCATTCAGCATATCTGCTACATGATCTAGCTTGGTGTGACCATCCCCATCTGGATCGTAAATTCGATAATCAATCACTGAATAGGATCCGGTTTCAGGATTTACATAAATACAGCTTATTAAACCAATTCCTCGAATCACTCGATGTTCATTGCCGCTATATTGACGGCGGACAAGTTCAATTTTCGAGGAAAATCTTTTGTCGAGTACCGTATCATCAAAAACTAAACAAGCTTCGGGATGGCTCTGAAGTTCTGAATGCACTTTTTCCCAAATCACTTCGGGTGTTAAGTTTTCTGAATTCAAGTAACGATTAATTGTATCATGGCTAAACTCTTGAATATGTGCAGCAAAGTTAGTTAGAGTATAGTTGATTTGGCTACTCAGGAGATATTGGCAATAGTCTAGATAATTAATGCTCATATTTTTAGGCATGAATTCTGATGCCATTTTAACATTCATTATTATCCGTTTCGAGATTTCTTTTGGGCCAGCGATCGCTAACTCCTTAGTACGCTACATATAGCGTCACTGCGTAAGTCCTGGATAATTTAAGATTAAGCATGATTCCAATTTTACTATCCTAAAGCTCATCTATAGTCAATCCTATAAAAACAATCATGTTACCTGTAGAACAAGCAGAATCAATTATATTAAATTTAGTCCAACCTTTGGATGGTGAAATTGATCAAGAAAAGGTGGAAATAACTCAAGTTGCTGGTCGAATTTTAGCAAAATCCGTAGTAAGTTCTTTGGATTTTCCCCATTGGGATAATTCGGCAATGGATGGATATGCAGTCCGATATCAAGATGTTGCTGATGCTTCAATAGACAATCCTAAATTATTAGAAATCATTGAAGAAATTCCGGCTGGATCTGCACCTCAATCTACCATTGAAATGGGACAAGCGGCTCGAATTTTTACAGGTTCTTGTATTCCCAAAGGTGCGGATACTATTGTGATTCAGGAGGAAACAAAACGGGACGGAAATCAGGTTAAAATTTTATCTGCTCCCCAACCCCAGGCTTTTATTCGACATCAAGGATCATATTATAAAGCTGGAGAACCCCTGCTTACTCCGGGCATTCCTCTGGATGCTGCGGAGATTGCGGTGTTAGCGGCGGCACAGTGTACTCAGGTTCCGGTTTATCGACGGTTACGAGTGGCGTTATTATCAACGGGGGATGAATTAGTTACACCCGATACCCCTTTAAAACGGGGACAATTAGTAGACTCTAATCAGTATGCTTTAGCAACGGCGGTAAGGACTTTAGGGGCGGAAGCTATGGAATTGGGGGTGATTCCTGACCAAGTAAATGTGTTAAAAAAAGCCATTTCTCAAGCGATAGAAACAGCCGATATTGTGATCTCAACCGGGGGGGTTTCTGTGGGGGATTATGATTATGTTGAGGAAATTTTAACGGAATTAGGCGGAACTATTCATATCCAATCGGTGGCAATTAAACCGGGAAAACCTTTAACTGTTGCCAAGTTTCCCAATTGTTTATATTTTGGTTTACCCGGTAATCCTGTTTCTGCTTTAGTAACGTTTTGGCGGTTTGTCCAACCTGCGATTAAAAAACAATCAGGGTTATTATCTCAGTTTTGGGGGCCGGAATTTGTGAAGGCGCGATCGCGTCAAGAGTTAAAAGGAGGAGGAAAACGGGAAATTTATGTTTGGGGTCAATTATGGTTAGTCGATGGGGAATATGAATTTCAATTAGCACATGGAAGTCAAATTTCTGGCAATTTAATTAATTTGGCACAAACAACCGGGTTAGCGGTTTTACCAATAGGTCAATCTCAAATTAATCCGGGGGATACTATTAAGGTATTAAAAGTTCGTTGATTTGATTTATAGGTTTACAATAAAAAGAATTATTTCAAATATGCGACTATTAATATATGTAGAGACGTTATAAATAACGCCTCTACCAAACCTAACGTAAACCCAACCAAGTGAATAAATCTTGATGGGTAAAAAATTCTAATACAATTAATAGAACAAATCCCAACATGGCAAAACGGCCGTTAATTTGTTCGGCGTAACGAGTCCAACCCATGGCGGGTTCGGGTTGGGGGTTGGTTTGGGCTGGAGTGGAAGGTGTTTGAGAAGTCATGGTTGTTTTTCTAAGTCTTGAATTGATTGAATGAGCGATCGCACGGTTTTTGTCCCTTCAGAGGGTTCAAAAGTTAAGGGGAACTTACCCCGCATGAGCACCCGCATTCCCACGGGCCCTAAACTGAGTAACCCCTTAAGATCACGGAAATAATTCCCCACTACCATTACAGCAAATTTGCGTTCATCTACCCAACCTCCCTGTTTTACCAATTCCACTAAAACCTTGCGGTGGCGGATGGGACGGCTGGCGCTGGCATCTTTGCGTTCTAGGATTTCATGTTTAATTTTAGTAATCTGATCCATTGGGGCGACCTCCATCGGACAAACGGAGTTACAGTTAAAGCAACGGGTACAGCCCCAAACCCCATTGGTTCCTTCACTATACTGTTCCAGGCGTTGTTCGGTTTTGGCATCCCGGGAATCTCCTACCATCCGTTGCGCTTTGGCTAAGGCGTGGGGCCCGACAAAATCGGGGTTAACCTCTACGGCGTTGCACTCGGAGTAACAAGCTCCACAGAGGATACAGTTACCCATTTGCTCAAGTTGTGCCCGTTCTTCGGGGGTTTGCAGAAATTCCCGTTCAGGAATAGCCCGTCCGGCGGTACTGATATAGGGTTCAACCGCTTGCAAGTTATCCCAAAAACGGCTCATATCCACCACCAAATCTTTGATCACGGGTAAATTTCCCATGGGGGCAATGGTCATTTCTGGGATATCGTTTGAGGGGGTTTGACTGGAGTTCGCCTCGGCAATTTTTTGTAAACGGGCGACTTCACTGCCAATATTTTCCTTACAAGCTAACGCAGAACGGCCATTAATTCCCATGGAACAACTGCCACAAATGGTATTACGACAGTTTTTTCTAAAGGCTAAACTCCCGTCTTGTTCCCATTTAATTCGGTTAAGACAGTCTAATATAGTATTCCCTGGTTCGACATCGAGGAGATAACTTTGCACCTCCCTTGAGCTATTAGGACTTTGGCGGACAATATTAAACTTAACTCTCATATTTTTACAGTGATTAGTTAATTTCGTAGTGAGTCCTTTAGGACTCTCTTAGCCCTAAAGGGCTTACTACCTCTTAGCCCTTTAGGGCTTACTACTATTTTAGGGTAGCCATTGGGGATTAAATCCAAAAAAGGGTAATTCTTCAGGTTTAACTTGAGGTTTGGAACCATCTGTTGGTGTATCTATCATTAAGGGTAAAATCCAGATACGACTGGTTTTAATTCTATCTCCTCCTTGAGTTTTTGTAGATGGATTAGAATCATCAGATTCCCCTAGGCTAATAACAGTTTGATCAAAAAGTAAGGCTAATCCATCGGGAGACAAACTGATATTAATTTCTTGTTGGTTAGGTAAAATGACGAAGGGAACAACTTGTTTTGTTTTGATATCAATTGCTACAATATAGGGTTGTTCTTTATAGATTTCTGGATTATCTAAAACCTCAGTAATTAAACAATATAAAAGGCTATTACTGGGATCAAATTCAGCACTGATGATATTCCCAAACGGCGGTGTACGGTAAAGTTCTTGTTCTTGTCCTTGGTTATTGACAACAAATAGCGATCGGGTTCCATCGGGATTAAATTTTAACATTGCCGCCGCACTACCATCACCAGCAAATCCTAAAACTCGACCAAATTTTGGTAAAAATTCTAGGGGTTCAGCATTAGGTATTAAGGGTATAATGGTTGTTAAATCTGGCCCTTGAGCAATCACAAGAGATTGACTATCCGGGGCAATTAAGAAGTCTCCTCCTTGTATATTTAAGGGTTTAGGAGATTTTCCATTTTCAATTAACCAAGGACTGGCATCATTGGGATTTGTTTGACTGACTCGTTGAACGACAATAATTTTACCGTTTGGGGATAAATCAAATTTTAAATTTCGATAATATTTAGCATCTAAAATCTTTTCAATTTTGGCTGCGGATTGGGAGGGTAGGGGATTTTCCCCAGGAGATTGAGGATTAATTCCGGTTGTAACTGTATATAATTCTGGAGAAATTGTTCCTGGTTTTTGTTCGATTTTATTAATAGCAGAAAAAAGAATTTTATCCCCTTTAGGATAGATTTTAAAATCTAAAATAACTAAATCTTCAGGCGTTAAAATAATGGGTTTAGGTTCGTTTTCACTCAGATTGACTAAAACTAATTTTCCTTCTTGATTTCCCTGCACTCCAATATAAGCAAAGCCACGATCGCGACTTCTAAAAAAGCCAGTAAAGGGTTGAATTAATGTTCCTTGTTTATCACCATATAAATGATCTCTAGCCCCTTTTAGCTGCACACTGAAGGGGGTTCCATAGGGTACGGGTTCCGATAGGGTATAGGCCATCCGTCGTCCTGCCCAACTAATTTTACCAGGTAAAGGTGGCTCGATTTGAAAGTTTTTTTCTACACTTTCTCGATTCATGGGACGATTAAAATTAATTAAAAATCCCATATCTTCTGCCCCAATTTGTTTGTTTTGCCAACTAAATTCTTTGACTTGGGGGGTGGTGCGATCGCCTGTTAATAAAACCATTCCAATTAAGAAGGTTAAAAATATAATTAAAACCCAAGCGGCTTTATCTAAGGGTTCAACCCATTTTAATTGTTTAAACTTTGAGAAAGTATTGTTCATAGGATTGAGTATAATCAGCCCTGAATGGCTTACTACAGTTTAATAATCGTAGGGATTTTTGGGCGGGAGAATGGCTTTAACAGTTTGAGATTTTAAGGTTAATTTCCGTTGGTTATTAAAGGTTTCTGTAAACATTGTGCCTTCAATATCTAACCAAGAATCTTGAGGATATAATTCTCGCGATTTGCCTTCGGGAAGTAAAACCGGAATCCCCACGGGATAAGCGTCTGCCGCACAACAGGTGAGAATAAATCTTCCTAACCAAATATAATTGTTAGATAAATCTGGAGGATGGATCACAAACCCGGTGATTTTTGCCTTTTGACCTGTATAACTATCCGGTTCAGGATTAAGATTGAGTAATCGAATCCATTCAACTAAAGAGCGATTTTCCGGCTTAACCGCCGTCCTAAACTCTTGGGGTTGAGCGCGAGTTATGGGTAAAGATTCAGTTAAACCTCGTTGTAATGCCGTTTGCGCCCCGAAGGTTTGGGGAGTAATAAATAATCCCAAACAGGCGGTTATGATTAATAATAAACTACCCCAGCCCTTAGGAAATAAGCTGATATGTTGTACCGAAGGTGAAGAACTGACTAAGCTTTGTTGAATAATTTGTTTAGCTTTTAATCCTCCTAAAATAAGTAGTATAATACCTGCTGCGATCGACAAACCAAAATAGTTAGGATGGATCAGAATATAGAGTTTTCCACTAATCCAATATTTTAATAATAAAATCCCCCAAACGAACAGGGCAACTACATCTAACCAAGGGTTTTCTAAACCTGAGGAAAATCTATTGTAGAAGCGGGTTAGTCGTTGAGTCAGATGAGTCATATTGGGTGGAACTCCAAAGCCAAATTAACTGAAATTTAAGTTAACAATCAGGGTGAATAAAAAGGTTAACTGAAAGGCAAGAATCACCAGATAAAAAACCGCCCGAGCCTTAAAAACCGATAACATTAATCCCACGGTTTTAATATCAATCATCGGCCCAAATACTAAAAATGCTAACAGCGAGCCACTCGTAAATGCAGAGGAAAAAGACAGGGCAAAAAAGGAATCAACCGTTGAACAAATAGAAACAACTCCCGCTAACAATAACATCGCCAGAATCGACGTCACAGGACTTTGACCTAAATTTAGAATAAATTCCCGGGGAACTGCAACTTGGATCACAGCAGCGATAAAACTTCCTAGGACTAACACTCCCCCCAATTCTCGAAATTCCTGCACCATATTTTCTAACATTGAACCCCAACGTTCTGGGGTCGGGGTCAAGAATATTGTTTTCCAATGGGGAAGGGAAGGTTTAACACCAACAGATGCTTTTTGACGGGTTTTCAGCAGGTTTTGAGTTTTCCATGCGGGAATAGACTCTAGGCGAGTGGGTTGGGCTGACTCCCCTAAAAAATAGGTTCCCGACTGGAGTAGGGGAGAAACCAATATATCCGAGGGTGGGGGTTCAACTAGGTCAGCAATGGGTAAAGCTCGGGCGATCGCAGGTTGAACTAGGGGTCTTAAGTCCTTCTGCACACCAAATAACCAGCCTAAAGTTGTAGCAATGGTTAAGGAAAATAAAACCCTTAAAACCACGATTTCTGGCTGATCTCGGAAGGCGACCCAGGTTGACCAGATCACGATCGGATTAATAGTGGGGGCGGCAAATAAAAACCCAATGGCCACAGATGAGGGAACTCCCTGCAAAATTAAGCGCCGGGCTACCGGAACGTTCCCACATTCACACACTGGAAACAGAAACCCAACCAAACTCCCAGCAAATGCCCCTAACAGGGGATGGGGGGGAATATAAGACAAAAGTTTCTGTTCATCGACAAACCACAACAGCACACTGGAAAACAAAACCCCTAACATCAGAAAGGGGATCGCTTCTACCAGTAAGCTGAGAAATAGGGTAAAACCACTACTAAATTGATGGATGAATGTTGCTGGCATCCGTTACCTAGGGGAAGGACAAAACAATTCTGTGATCCAGGGGATCATTGAGACGATGGAAGTTGAGCGATTTACTGACTAGATTCCCTATCCAACTTAGCAGATCTTAGGCCTCGATTGCCAGAAGGGATTAAAAGTACGGCTATCGGATAGAACTTGGGTAAACCGCTTACGGTCAATTGTCAATCAATCGCTGACTTTGTTGCAATTCTTAATATTAATCATCTCTTGTTTGGGTATAGAGGTTGTTAGACTATATTGCATGGCAATTTTAACTCATTCATAAATTCAGCCTAACCTCAAGCGGGGTGACGGGCGAAATGTCCCGTGAACTCCTAACTTTAAGACACAACGCGATAAGAAAGAGATCCAACAGACATGGTAGATTCCCTGAAAAAACCCGCTTTTGACGAAATCCGACCTGGGGTAAAAAGCCCAGCGAAAGAAACCATTCTCACTCCTCGTTTCTATACGACGGATTTTGAGGAAATGGAGAAAATGGACATCTCCGTCAATGAGGAAGAACTCTTAGCCATTTTGGAAGAGTTTCGTGTAGACTACAACCGCCATCACTTTGTCCGAGATGCACAATTTGACCAATCCTGGGATCATATTGATGGAAATACCCGTGGTTTGTTCATCGAATTTTTAGAGCGTTCCTGCACCGCCGAATTTTCAGGTTTCCTGCTCTATAAAGAACTCAGCCGTCGTCTCAAGGGAAAAAGCCCGGTTTTGGCAGAGTGTTTTGAATTGATGTCTCGCGATGAAGCTCGTCATGCGGGTTTTCTGAATAAAGCGATGTCAGATTTTAACCTCTCCTTAGATTTGGGATTTTTGACCAAAAACCATCAATATACGTTTTTTAAACCCAAATTCATTTTTTACGCCACCTATTTGTCGGAAAAAATTGGGTATTGGCGCTACATCACGATTTATCGCCATTTAGAAGCGAATCCTGAAAACCGGATTTACCCAATTTTCCGTTTCTTTGAAAATTGGTGTCAGGACGAGAACCGTCATGGCGATTTCTTTGATGCCATCATGCAGTCTCAACCCCAAATGCTAAATGATTGGAAGGCGAAACTCTGGTGTCGTTTCTTCCTATTATCTGTGTTTGCAACGATGTATTTAAACGATTTACAACGGGCGGACTTTTACGCTTGTTTGGGTTTAAATGCGCGGGATTATGACATTCACGTCATTGAAAAAACCAATCAAAACGCAGGTCGTGTTTTCCCTGTGATGCTGGATGTAAATAATCCTGAGTTTTATAACCGATTGGATGTTTGCGTGAAGAATAACCAACAGTTGACGGCGATCACCAATTCTGGCAGTCCTAAATTCGTTCAGTTGTTCAAAAAACTGCCCTATTATCTGTCTAACGGATGGCAGTTAATTAAACTGTACTTCATGAAACCCATTGATCTGAGCGCGTCTCAAGGTGCTGTTTATTAAGAGTCACTCTCAAATCTAAATTAAGCGGAGGCGGTTCTGTAAACACAGAACCTCTTTTTTTTATCTGATAGGACTGACGCAGAATACCCAATTATACACCATCTGTAGGGGCGAACGGCCGTTCGCCCCTACTAGATATGGTTGTTTTGCGTAAGTCCTGTCTGATTATTTTGAGGGTGGAGTCTTTTTCCCCTATTCTCTGTTATGTTATAGCAATTAACCCCCGATTCATAAATGTTTGAAGCAGTTAGGAATCAACTTACCCGTATAGGGATTATTCAAGGTCTTTTTAAGTATTTAAAATCTGTTAATGTTTTTCCTGAATATGAAACTAATCTTAACCACTTGTCCTATGAACGATGGGTACATCATTTCCTGCTGGTGCGGTTACAGCTTGCATTTTTAGTAGGAATATGTATTTATTTTAGTGCAATTTTTATTAATTTTTTGCGTTTTTTTCTTTGGAAGGAACCTTTTTTCGATCAAAATTTGTATTTACAAATCTTCGCTTCTTTAGGATTATTAATTTGTTTAAGATTATTAAAAACCTCTTGGGGATATCAACATCTAAGCTGGCTATTTTTAGGGTTGGGAATTTCCCTCCAACTGAGTAAACAAATTATTCAAACGGTGCATGGAAATGTCAAGCCAGATTTATTTGGTTGGGTGTTAACCTTTGTCAGTCAAGCCACATTAATTCCGGTGCGGTTAATGTGGCATTTTACATCACAATTAATCATCTTAGGTTATTACTTTGGCATCAATAAATTATTCAATCATAAAATTATTCCTTCCAGCCACGATTCTTTAATGTTATTATTATTTTTATTCTGGACTTGTTTAATTTGTAACCTGTCTGTTTATCTTTATGAAAACTTACAACGAACTTGGTTTAACTCGCGACAGAAATTAGAGGAAGCCTATGAACAACTAGCGGTGACAGAAGCCAAATATCGCAGCATTTTTGAAAATTCCCTAGAGGGGTTATTTCAGTCCACTCCCGATGGACGTTTTATTAGTGCAAATCCAGCCCTGGCAAGAATCTATGGTTATTCATCCCCAGAAGATTTAATTCAAAATCTTTCTTCTATACCTGAGCAAATTTATGTTAACCCCGAACGTCGAGAAGAATTTGTTTGTCTAATGAATGAACAAGGAACAGTTTTAGAATTTGAATCTCAGGTTTATCGCTGTGATGGGAGTATTATTTGGATTTCTGAAAATGCTAGAGTGATTAGAGATTCAAAAGGAAAAATAATTGCTTATGAAGGAGATGTAAAAGATATTACTCAACGCAAATATTCTGAAGCAGAAATCAAAAAAGCCCTAGACCAAGAGAAGGAATTAAATCAGCTTAAATCTCGGTTTGTATCCATGATTTCCCACGAATTTCGCACGCCTTTAACGACTATTTTAGCATCAGCAGAAGCCTTAGAATATTATGGTCATAAATGGGACGCAGAAAAGAAATTAAACTATTTACAACGAATTCAAACCACAGTTAATCATCTGACAGAGCTATTAAATCAGGTATTAATAATTGGTCAAGGCGAAGCTCAAAAAATTCCATTTAAACCCAGTTTAATCAATTTAGAAAATTTTTGTTATGGGATAATTCAAGAAATGCAAATTGGAATAAAACAGAAACAACGCTTACATTTTATTCCCCCTGAACATCAGGTTTTAGATAGCTCCAAATTGCCAACTCAAGTTTATTTAGATGAAAGACTATTACGGCATATTTTATATAACTTAATTAGTAATGCGATTAAATACTCTCCGCAAGAGGGGAATATAGAATTAAAATTAAATTATAATCAAAATCAAGTGATTTTAAGCCTAAAAGATGAAGGCATAGGTATTCCCGAAGAAGACCAGCAACATTTATTTGAACCCTTCCATCGGGCTAAAAATGTGGGGGTGATTCCTGGAACGGGATTAGGGTTAACCATTGTCAAAAAATCCGTGGAGATTCAAGGAGGGATAATTCAAGTCCAGAGTAAAATTAACTCAGGGACAATAGTAACTGTTATTTTTCCCTTATCAACGGGAGAGCATCAATGATGAAAAAGATATTAGTGATTGAAGATGATCTAAATGTTCGATCTATTATTTTAGATATTCTCGAAGCTGAAGAATTTTTAGCCATTAGTGCAGAAGATGGAAAAATCGGCGTCAAACTGGCTAAAGAAATTCTACCGGATTTAATTATTTGTGATGTAATGATGCCCCAATTAGACGGGTATCAAGTGTTAGAAGAAATAAGAAATTATCAAGCTACAGCAACGATTCCTTTTATTTTTTTAACCGCTAAATCAACCCCAGATGACTTAAGGCAGGGCATGAATTTAGGGGCCGATGATTATTTAACCAAACCCTTTAGCCGTCAACATTTATTAGCCGCTATTCGCAGTCGGATTCAAAAACATCAAACCTTTGAACACAAAACCCAACAACGATTGAATGAGTTGCGTAATAATATTACCCTATCTCTACCCCATGAATTAAGAACACCGTTGAATGGAATTATCGGGACAACACAACTGTTAATGTCAGATTTTCAGGAAATGTCACCGGATGAAATTCAAGAGATGTTGGAAAATATTAGTATTTCTGCAACTCGCTTATATCGACTAACTTGTAATTTTCTCCTCTATGCCGATTTAGAATTATTAAGTCGAGATTCACAACGAATTAAATATTTTCCTAAAGGAATTATCTCAAATCCTGAAGTTTTAATTCAAGGTGTGATTGCCAATAAAATCCGAGAAAATAATCATAAATTTTGTTTTGAAATAGAAAAATCACCCCTGAATATTCCCGAAGAAATTTTTAATAAAATCATAGAAGAATTAATCGACAATGCAGTTAAATTCTCTGATATTGGTGATCCAATTCATATCAAAGGTCATAAAGTTATGAATGGTTATTGTCTGGAATTTATTAACTCAGGACGCGGAATGACCGCAGAACAAATTTCTAAAATAGGAGCATATCAGCAATTTGAACGGGATATTTATGAACAACAAGGCTCTGGACTAGGATTGATTCTGGTCAAGCGTCTAGTTCAGCTTTATCAAGGAGAGATAAACATTGAAAGTACCCCAGGGAAAACCACGATTGTCAAGGTTTTTTTATCGGTTATTCCTGATTAAAAATAACGTAATATGAAATCCTGAAATTAGTTTTATGGATAGGGAGGGAACACCGGAACACCGGAATTTTGAGGAGCAAGTTCTCGAATATCAATCCGAAACTCTCGCCAACCGCCTCGGCGCACAAAAATCAAAGAAATCCTCCGGCTAGGGCTCGATGTTGTTCAATGCTCCGCAAGTTTTCTAATTCCAGACAATCGAGATACTGAGCGGAGTCCTGGAAGTCAAAACACCGGGGAAAAATTTCCTAAGCTGTTCAGCCTCTTTAGGTTTGTTAATGGTGGTCACTTGAAAGGATGAAATCATGGGAGTGGATTTTGAAGGTTGATCCCAACAAAGAAAGCCACAGTCGCTAGTGTTTAGCAACCGTGGCTAGATCAGTTATCAGTTATCAGTTATTTCTCATGATAGCAGCGATCGCGAAATTTTTCTACCCTTTCGGATAAATACTCTGCTGCGGTTAACTCAAAGGTGTTCCTCCCCCAGACGCTCGATTTCACATACAATAAAAAGGAGATAAAATATATTTAGGCAAAATTGGTAATCTCAAGGTAGTTTGTTCCAGGGAATTACCCAGCAATCCAACATCTGTAACCCTGATTTGTTGAAGCAGATGGAATCCCCGTCCCTTCATGGCTAGGAGGATATCAGAGTATAGATAAAATCCCTGAAAAACTCCCACCATCAAAGGGGGTGAGGAAATCCGTAAACCGGAATCAACATAGCCTCTGTTGTCTTGCTCTCGTGAATTTTCCAGTTTCTATGTCCTCAAAAAAATAAGATGTAATTTATGTTTAAAAAATTGTTAAAACCCTTAGCTATTTTTAGCCTAGCTGCGGTTTTATTTTTCGGTCAAGTTGATGGTGTATTAGCCGCCAGAAGTGGCGGACGCATTGGAGGTGGTTCCTTTAGATCCTCTCCCAGTCGTAGCTATAGTCCCAGTCCTGGACGTTCTGGGGGCGGTTATTACGGCGGTGGCGGTTTTGGATTTCCCTTCCTCATCCCCTTCTTTGGGTTTGGTGGGGGCGGGTTATTTTCCCTGCTAATTTTTATGGCCGTCGCTGGGTTCATTTTCAACAGTATTCGCTCAGTCATGGGACAGGGACAGGGACAGGATGAACTGGGATACAGCAGTAACCCGACGGTTTCTGTCGCCCGTTTGCAAGTGGGGTTACTGGCCCAAGCCCGGAATTTACAGGGGGATTTAGATCGCATGGCCCAAACTGCCGATACGGGTTCGGCCGCGGGTCGCGCCCAGGTCTTACAGGAAGCCACCTTAGCCTTGTTACGCCATCCTGAATATTGGGCCTATGGGTCTTCGCAGTCGGAACAAACGGCCATGAATTCCGCCGAGGCAAAATTTAATCAATGGGCCTTAGCCGAACGCAGTAAATTTACTGAAGAAACCCTGTCTAATGTTAATAATCAGTTAATTGGTGGAATTGCTCCTTCCTTAACTGGAAATAATGCAACTTTAGTTAGTCAAATGGGAGATTTAACCGCAACGGAAAACGAATATATTGTGGTGACGTTGGTAGTTGGAACTTTAGGAAAAATTGAACTTCCTAAAGTGAATAGTCCTGAAACTTTACGTCAAGCATTAAGTCGTTTAGGTTCGGTTGGGAGTGAACAATTATTAGCTGTAGAAATTCTCTGGACACCTCAAGCCAGTGGAGATACTCTCAGCACTGATGATATGTTGGCATATTATCCCGATTTAAGCTTAGTTTAATCTTTAGGGTGGCTTATGCCACCTTTTTAATGATCATTTTTAAATGATTACAACCTCGGCGCGGATTGCTATAGCAGGGAACAGGGAACACCGCAGGAAAAGATTTCTCTGTTTAGGTTTGCTACATCAGTCTATGTCCTAATTACCAGGCGCGACTGCTATATAAAAATTATCAATGATTTTATTAATAATGTTGTTGCGCTTCAGCGCATTCTGGTTGTTGCCGATAAGTTTCAGTCCCGCAAGCGGGATTATTTTAATTGAAAGAATTTGCCCGGATTGCAACGGAACGGGCTATAAAAAAGTTTCAGTCCCGCAAGCGGGATTATTTTAATTGAAAGATAGTGTTAACAGGTGTCTACAATGTCTACACTATTAGTTTCAGTCCCGCAAGCGGGATTATTTTAATTGAAAGATCCCCACGAATTAAGGGGTAATGTCCATGATGATGGTTTCAGTCCCGCAAGCGGGATTATTTTAATTGAAAGAATGAGTCTATAAATAGGGAAGTATCCTTGGATATGTTTCAGTCCCGCAAGCGGGATTATTTTAATTGAAAGTCTGCCGTCTGAAACCTTTATGGGGCGGTGATTCTGAAGCCACTTTTCGTGAACCTCAAAAATTGCCTCATTTGGGCTCCCGTTATTGCAATAGACTATCAATAACTAACCGGACTCAAAAATATAAACTATTGATTTGTCAAGGTTCTAATGTTTTTCGTGAACCCCCCAGGTTTTAGCCCCCGCTTAGGCTCACGAAAATCATACAATTTATATTAAGTCCCCTGACCCCAATACACAAGTAAACGTTTTAATTCTTTACAATATGTACAGACCTATAATTGATAGTCTAATTCTTGACTGGTTAGCTGTATTTGGATATTTGAGTTTTCTATTGTTTGTGACCTGGAAAGTTGTAACCACCCCAAAGAAATCAGAATAATCCTGTTGATTTAAAAAAACCTCCTTTTTTTGGGTTGATTTGTTTAACTTCAACCCATTTAATTTTGATATAAAGGTAATATTAGGTATGTTTTAAGATGCGCTGAAGCGCAACAACGGGGGGAATGTTGCTAACCCCAAATATTGAAAGCCTTCCGGGGTAACTTGAAATCGACAGGGTAATACTTCCACCCCGGCTAAAATTGCTTCTCTCAACAGTTGACCATAAACCGGGTCGGCGGTATCTCCGGGGGCAAATTCTGTACAGTCTCCCCGATTAATAAAATATAACATAACTGCGCGATCGCCTTGTTTTACCACTTCAATTAATTCCTTTAAATGTTTCTGTCCTCTTTCGGTTACGGTATCGGGAAATAAGGCAATTTTTCCATCAGACCAAGTAGTATTTTTAACTTCCAAATAAATCGATTTATCTTCCCCTTTCAAGAGAAAATCCACCCGACTTTTTAAATTCATTCCATAGGGAACTTCTGGCTTAATTTCGCTATAATTTCCCAATTCAGGAAACAATCTTTCTGTTAAAGCTAAATTAATGATTTTATTCGGTAAAGCGGTATTAACTCCCGTCCAGGTTAACCCTTCCAGGGAGTCCACCTCCGAATTTAACTGAATTAACTCCCAAGTATAGGGATATTTGCGGGTTTTACTAGGGCTGTAGGACACCCTCACCGGGTTTCCTGGGATACAAACCCCGGTCATCGGCCCGGTATTGGGACAATGGGCGGTGATGACCTCCCCCGAGGTTAACTGAATATCGGCCAAAAATCGTTTATAGCGTTTGAGCAAAACCCCTGACTCCAGGGGCCCATAGCGATACAAATAGGAATCCATGAGCAATTAGGTTGAATAAGGGTCAATTCCGATTAAACTAGGGTTTGGATTTTAACCCCTGTAGATATTCCGTGTCAGAAGAACCTAAACGCTCCCGTTCATTAGTAGGAATTGCCACTATTGTTGCAGTGGCTACCCTAATTAGTAAAGTATTTGGCTTAATCCGTCAACAGGTAATGGCGGCGGCTTTTGGTGTGGGGCCTGCTATTGATGCCTATAATTTTGCTTATGTTATCCCCGGATTTTTATTAATTTTATTAGGCGGAATTAACGGCCCGTTTCATAGTGCCATTGTTAGTGCTTTAGCAAATAGAGAGCGCAAAGATGCCGAGGCTTTAGTGGAAACAGTTTCTACTTTAGTCGGCATGGTTTTACTGGTAGTAACGGTAGGATTAGTAATTTTTGCTACGCCATTAATTGATTTAATGGCTCCGGGTTTAAGTTCAACTCCCGAAGGTATAGCCACCCGAAATATTGCCATTGACCAGTTAAAAATTATGGCTCCAATGGCGTTATTTGCGGGATTAATTGGAATTGGATTTGGAACTCTTAATGCGGCGGATATGTATTGGTTACCGTCCATTAGTCCGTTATTTTCTAGTGCGGCTTTAATTTTAGGATTAGGGGTTTTAATTGGGATTTTAGGCGATGAGGTAGGTAGCCCTAAATATATGGTTTTAGGGGGTCAAGTTTTGGCTTGGGCAACCCTAGCGGGGGCGGTTTTACAATGGATTATTCAAGTTCCGGCGATGTGGAAATCGGGGTTAGGAACTTTAAGACTACGATTTAATTTTAAAATACCGGGATTAAGAGACGTGATGATAGTCATGTTACCCGCGACTTTATCATCAGGAATGTTACAAATTAATGTCTATACGGATTTGTTTTTTGCTTCTTATATTCCTCAAGCTGCCTCGGCTATGGGCTATGCTGGATTATTAGTTCAAACTCCTTTAGGAATCATTTCTAATATGATTTTGGTTCCGTTTTTACCTTTATTTGCCCGTTTAAGAGATCCTGAACAATGGCCGGAATTAAAAGATCGGATTCGTCAGGCTTTAATATTAACTGCTATTACGATGTTACCATTAAGTACATTAATGGTGGCGTTAGCCTTACCCACGGTAAGAATTGTTTACGAACGTTATGCGTTTAATTTAGCAGCATCGGAGTTTGTTGCTTCGGTTTTAGTTGCCTATTCCGTGGGGATGTTCTTTTATTTAGGACGGGATGTATTAGTTAGGGTATTTTATGGGTTAGGAGATGGACAGACTCCATTTAAAGTTAGTATTTTTAATATTTTCTTAAATGGGGTATTAGATTTTATTTTAGTTAAATCTTGGGGTGCACCGGGTTTAGTCTTCGCAACGGTTTTAGTCAATGTTGTTTCCATGGGGATGTTTTTATGGCTATTACATATAAAATTAAATGGTTTACCCTGGCGGGAATGGAGTTTACCGTTTTTGGGATTAACTTTTATTAGTCTAATTTCTGGGTTTGTCAGTTGGGGAACATTACAAGGATTAAGAATTTTAGCCCCCGGTGATAATTTTGGATTTTTATTACTGGAATTAGTGCTTCCGGGTACTATCGGTTTAATTGTTTTTATGATATTAATTCTATTTCTCAAATTACCGGAAGTGGATTTATTAGTCTCTCGAATTCGGCAACGGTTTCAAAGATAATTAGGAACAGGGAACAGGGAACAGGGAACAGGGAATAGGTAATAGGTAATAGGTAATAGGTAATAGGTAATGGGTAATAGGTAATGGGTAATAGGTAATAGGTAATAGGTAATAGGTAATAGGTAATAGGTAATAGGTAATAGGTAATAGGTAATAGGTAAT
>NZ_LR735016.1:111354-213145 GCF_900009265.2 Planktothrix paucivesiculata PCC 9631
TCAGGACTTACGCAAAACAACCATATCTAGTAGGGGCGAACGGCCGTTCGCCCCTACAGATGGTGTATAATTGGGTATTCTGCGTAAGTCCTAGGATTGATATTAGGGGTCGTGGCTCAAGTCTCGATCATTGGGCTATAATGCGATCGCCTGATTTTAGATTAATCTCCCCTTGCCGTTTAATATAATCGATCACCACATCTGCTAATAAAAATCCGGTGTCAACTTGATTTTTTCCTGATTTCATCACCTCATAACCATCTCCACCAATGGACATAAAATTATTGGCAACCACTCGATAAATAGCGTTTAAATCTAGGGGTTTTTCTTGTCCTGATTGATCAATAATGGTAACGGAAATAACCCGCGAACCCGCCGGAGCTTTGGGGTCATAAATAAACCTTAATCCTGAGACTTGGGGAAATCTTCCCTCTCCTAATTCCACTTGACTGACACCATGTTCTAAGGCTTGTTTAAGTTGTTCTCCGGTTAAATCTAAGCGAGCAATTGTATTTCCAAAGGGCATGACTTCAATCACTTGACTCACGCTAATATTTCCGGTCGGAATACTAGAACGAATTCCTCCAGCATTTAATAGGGCAATTTGAGCCCCATCGGGTCTTAATTTATTTAACATGGCATCGGTAATTAAGTTGCCTAAATTAGTTTCTTGAGTTCTAACTAAATCTCGACTTCCTTCTAAGGGGGTAAGGGTTTTTCCAATAATAGTTTGGCGTAGGACTTCTAGGGAAGCGGAAAACTTTTCTAACTGTTTGGCAAAGTTGGCATCCGGCGGAATTTGATCATCAATAGGATGGGGTGTTCCTATCCAAGAAGTTACTTCCCCTCGGCGATTAAATTTAACTTGTAAATCCCCTAAATATTTGCCCCATTCCCAAGAGGTTAGGACTAAAACTTTCTGACCTTTCGGGGTGGTTTCCACCATGGGATAGGGTTGTTTAGCATTGGGCATGGAACCTAACGGCGTGTGGCTATGTCCCCCGATAATAATATCAATATCATTGACGGTTTTAGCCAATTCTAAATCCGATTCTAAGCCAATATGAGTTAACCCAATAATTTTATTAACTCCTTGTTTTTTTAACTCAGAAACCGCTTTTTTTGCCGCTTGAATAGCATCGGTAAAACGCACTCCTTCCCCGGGACTCGATAGGTTAGCTGTGGCTTCTGTAGTTAAGCCAAATACCCCGATTTTTTTGCCTTTAACCGATAGAATAACCCAAGGTTTTACTAACCCAGCTAAGGGAGAATTAGGGGCGATTTCCAGATTAGCTGAAAGCAGGGGAAACTTAGCTTTTTTAATAAAATTAGCTAAAACGGTTTGTCCTCGGTCAAATTCATGGTTTCCCAGGGTAACGGCTTGATAATTCATCTGATTATAAAAGGGCAAATCCGCTTGACCCAAATATTGATTAAAATATAAAGTGCCTTGAAAAATATCTCCGGCATCTAGGAGGAGAGTGTCTCGGGGATTTTTGGTTTTTAACCGATCAATTAGGGTTTTCCGTCGGACAATCCCTCCTAATTCTGTGTCTTTAAAGGTGACAGGTTCTAGGTGGGCATGATGATCATTGCTATGGATAATTCTCAGGTCAAATCCAGGATTGAATAGTCCTAAACTCGGAGGGGCGATCGCTAAAATTATGCCGACAAAAAATAGAATAAAACTGTATTTTAATATCCGTTTCATAAGTTTAATAAAAATTGGAATTTCCCTACAGAATGAATACTTTTAAACACTCTGTAGAGAAATATAGCATAATTGTGAGACAGTTTTAGCTAAAATTTTAACCGGGGGTAATTTGAGTTTGATGCTCCTCCTGATTGGGTTGTTCTACTGGGGTTTCTGAGGAGTTTGATTGTTCATGAACCACCTGGGGAACTTCATAACTAATATCGCCAAAAACCGAAATAAAATTACCCATTTCCGGGGTATCATTGACGACAGAAAACTGATCAGGATACAGAATTACATTCTCATATTCAAAACCCGATTCTCCGGTCTCACTGAGAATGGTCAGGTCAACCGCATATCCCTCTTTAGGACGTTCATAACATTCGATTACGGTTCCAATTGTTCCTTTGGGAATTAGGGATTTTCCAAAATCTGCGGGAATGTCCACTAATGTTTTAATCCGATCATAGGCTTGTGCTTTCATTTTAAATCCTAAAATGGAGTTAATCTATCATACCGGATCGGGCTTGACGACCTATAATTTTTCCCTTGTTCCCCATTACCCATTACCCATTACCCATTACCCATTACCCATTACCCATTACCTATTTTCCCTATTCCCTATTTCTATGACCTTATACAAAGTTGGTGGTAGCTTAGAAGATCATGATCCTACCTATGTGATCAGAAGTAGTGATCAACACCTTTATCATGCCCTAAAAGCCGGACAATTCTGCTATGTTTTTAATTCCCGACAAATGGGAAAATCTTCCTTAATGGTGAGAACTAAACATCAACTCGAAGCGGAAGGATATGCTTGTACAGTCATCGATATGACCCTAATTGGTAGCCAAGATACTACTCCTTTACAATGGTATAAAGGAATAGCGATGGATTTATTACGGGGATTTAGATGTTTGGATAAACTTAATTTTAAAGTGTGGTGGCAGGAACAAGAAGGAATTTCTTTATTACAAAAATTAAGTGAATTTTTAGAAATTTTATTAATTCAGCAATTTCCTAAACAGAATCTCTGTATTTTTATTGATGAAATTGATAGTATTCTAAGTTTAGACTTTCCCACGGATGACTTTTTTGCCCTAATTCGAGCCTGCTATAATGAACGGGCGATTAATCCCGAATATAAACGTCTAACCTTTGCCCTATTTGGTGTGGCGACTCCTTCGGATTTAATAGCCGATAAAAACCGAACCCCCTTTAATATTGGTACAGCGATTAATTTAACTGGGTTTACTTTAGAAGAATCTACCCCTTTAGTCCAAGGATTAACCGAAAGTTTTGCCCAACCTGAAGTTATTCTCCAAGAAATTTTAACCTGGACAAACGGACAGCCCTTTTTAACCCAAAAACTATTAAAATTAGTGGTTTTAAATCACCAACAAAAAAAAGATCTAGTTGCTCAAAATAGTCCCAGATTATGGATTAAAAAGATCGTGCGATCGCAGATAATTGAAAAATGGGAATCCCAGGACGAACCCGAACATTTAAGAACCATCCGCGATCGCTTATTTCATAACTCCCAACAGACCGGACGCCTGTTAGGAATTTACCAGACAATTCTCCAAGAAACCAAAATACAGACCGATGAGAGTCCCGAACAAGTAGAGCTTTTATTATCGGGTTTAGTTCTCAAAGATCAGGGATATTTAAAAGTCAGAAATCCAATTTACAAAGAAGTCTTTAATTTAGTTTGGGTACAACAGCAATTAGCAAAACTGCGTCCCTACTCCCAAACCTTTGATGTTTGGATTACGTCTTGTCAACAAGACGAATCCCGTTTATTAAGGGGACAAGCCTTAAAGGATGCTCAAATTTGGTCACAGGGAAAAAGTTTAAGCGATTTAGATTATCAATTTTTAGCAGCTTCAGTAGAAGCGGATAGAAAAGAAGTCCAAATAAGCTTAGAAGCCGAACGTGCTAAAGCCATTGAAGCCCAATTAACGGAGGAAAAACAAAGATTATTACAGGAACAAAAAACGGCTAAATTGCAACGCTTATTGTTAGGGGCGATCACTATGGCTTTTCTACTCGCTTCGGGCTTAGGATTATTCGCCTTCAAACAATACAAAGAAGCTAAAGTGAGTGAAATTAAAGCCTTAACTTCTTCATCGGAAAGCTTGCTCGGTGCTAATCGTCAATTAGATGCCATGATCGCCGCTATTAAAGCCAAACGCAAATTAGAAAGTTTAGGAGATGTCGATTACCAAACCACTAAAAATGTTGAAACTGTTTTAAATCAAGCGGTTTATGGCAGTTATGAATTTAACCGTTTAAACGGACATAAAGACAGTGTGATGGCGGTTGCTATTAGTCCCGATCTTCAGTTAATTGCCACAGGAGGGGAAGATCAAACCGCGAGAATTTGGAAACCCGATGGCAGCATTCTGCATATCTTAAAACATAGCGGAGCAGTCTGGCGGGTTGTATTTAATCCTGATAGTAATTTGATCGTTTCTGCGAGTTTAGATGGCAGTGTCAAACTTTGGCGGGTTGATGGCACATTAATCCAAAGTTTTCAAGCCCATCAAGGGCCAGCTTGGGGCGTTGCTTTTAGCCCGGATGGTCAACTTATCGCCTCAGCCGGTGGAGATTCTAAGGTAAAATTATGGACGTTAGATGGGCAACTTTTAAAAACATTTATTGGTCATCAAAATTTTGTGAGAAGTGTGGCTTTTAGTCCCGATGGCAAGATGATTGCTTCCGGCGGAGGCGATAATACGATTAAATTGTGGAGCGTTGATGGTAGATTACTCAAAACCCTAGAAGGACATCAAAAAAACGTCTGGCATTTAAGTTTTTGCCCCTCTAAAAATTTACTGATTTCTGCCAGTCAGGATCTTACCGCCAAACTGTGGAAACTAGACGGGACTTTAGTTAAAACAATTACCAATGATCGGTCATTTGTTGGAGTTGATTGTCAGGACAAACAGATTGCCACTATTGATGAAGAAAACACAATTAAAACTTGGAATTTTGACGGTACATTCATTGAAGAATTCAATAAGTTTCGCAGTTTTGTGGGATATGTGGCCATCAGTTTAAACGGTTTGATCAAAATTTCTGCTAATAACGAGGGCGTGATTAAACTCTGGCATCTCAAGCACAATTTATTAAAACTCCTCACCGGACATCAGAATACAATTTGGGATGTGGCCACTAGCCGGGATGGTCAATTAATTGCCTCAACCAGTGTGGATCAAACCCTGAAATTATGGCGATCGGATGGCACACTTTTGCAAACCCTCAAAGACTCAGGATCTCCGGTTTTTAGGAGTGTGGTTTTCAGTCAAGATAGTCAGATATTAGTCACGGGTAGCCTAAATCAAAAGGTGCAACTTTGGGATATTAGTAATCCTGAAACATCAAAAATCAAACTTCTAAAAACTCTAGTCGGACATCAAGCTCCGATTAATGCTCTGGCGATCAGTCCCGATGGAAAAATGATTGCTTCTGGAGATCATAAAACTATCAAAATCTGGAATTTTGAAGGGAAATTGCTGCACAGTTTTCCAGCCCATAATGAAATTATTTGGAAGTTAGCCTTTAGTAATGATGGTCAATTTCTCGCCTCTGCCAGTGCCGATCGCACCGCTAAAATTTGGCAACTTGAGGGTCAATTAGTAGCAACACTTCCCCACAATAGTTCAGTTTGGGGAGTGGCTTTTAGTCCTCAAAATAATTTTGTTGTCACTTCTAGCCGAGATGATACCCTCAAATTCTGGCAGTTAGATGGAATATTAATTAATAGTATATCCGGTGAAGGTAAAGGGTTTAACCGCCTCGCCATTAGTCCCGATGGTCAAACCATTGCCACCGCCGGAGTTGATACGAATGTCAAGTTATGGAGTGCTACCGGAGACTTACTCGCCACTTTACCGGGACATCAAAGGATGGTTTTTAGTGTGGCTTTTACTGCTGATGGAAATTCCTTAGTTTCTGGGTCGGATGATCGAACATTAATTATCTGGGATTTAAAAAATATTCGCGCTCTTAATCAACTTAATTATGCTTGTGATTGGGTCAAGGATTACTTACGAACTAATATTAATGTGGAGGAAAGCGATCGCTCTTTATGTAAGTAGGAATTACGAATTACGAATTACGAATTACGAATTACTATTACCCTGTTACTGAGCGAAGTCGAAGTATTACCCATTACCCATTACCCATTACCCATTACCTATTCCCTATTACCCATTACCCATTACCCATTACCCATTACCCATTACCTATTCCCTATTATCTATTCCCTATTCCCTATTACCTATTCCCTATTACCTATCTGATTTTGCAACACATTTATTGTTTAAATATGTTATAATAGTAAATGTAGATTTAATAAGAGGCAACATGACCAACTCCGAAACAACAGGAAAAAGCGTCAGCCCAGAGCATCGCAGCGATGGTAGCGAACTTACTCCCGCCGAAATTCACACACCTGATCCTCAGTCTGCTGATGTTGCCCCTGGAACTGGCTATACCACAGATGATGAAGGTCTGATTAATAACTTCGCTGTTGAACCTGATATTTACCCCTCGGAATATCCCTCACCCCCCCAACAAAAACGATATGTTTTATTAGGAACGGGGGCTGTTTTGTTAATTGTTATTTTGCTAATGATTACCTTTTCTGTTAGCTAAATATTAAGGGGTGATGGTCAATAGATAGTGGGCAATGCGCGATCGAGAATGGGCGGTATTCAATCTCAGAATAGGCAATAGGTAGTCTGTATAATTCTCATATAATTGGACTGTAGCCCACTCAATTGGGATCAAATCATGGAAACTATTACAATATCCACACCCTTAGAGTTAACTATTGAACTAACAGATGAGTAGTTTTTTCGGGTATGTAAAAATAACCAGGATTTGTATTAGATTTAAAAAATATTCTCTAAAATCTTGTATGAGTGAGGAACGCTTACCATGAATACTCAATTAGTAGAATCTTTGGCAACAATTATTAATACTTTGAGCGTAGAAGAACGCCAATTATTACAAAAAAAAGTAAAAATCAACGCTGAAATATCTCCAATTCTAGCTAATATTACTGTAGATAAATCTGCCCAAGATTGGATAGAAAAATTACAGAATTGGAGTATGAGCCATCGGCAAAATACCCCGTTATTATCAGATGAAGCTGTGAGTCGTCAAGGAATTTATGAGGAATATTAGCCGTGAATTGTTTAATTGATACTAATATTATTCTGCGTCTGAGTCAACCTCAACATCCAATGGCGAGTCAATCTTTGAATGCTTTAGCTACTTTAAGAAAACAGCCAGGAAATCTTTTAATACTTCTGATTTTATTCGTTATGCAGAAATTCAAGTTATTCACCCGCAGGAGGTAATAAATTCTGAGTCTGTTTAAGGAAAAAAACAAAACTCTGGCTAAAATAACTAAGAAAAGATTAAATATATTGACAAAACTGTTTATTTGATGTAAAAATTGCGTTCATTTAAAGCCAAATTATCAGCAATTCCTCGATTAACAAATAAATTCTAAGTCCTATACCAATCCTTTTTAATTACCCTCCCTAATATGACAGAAAATACCCAGAATAATAGCCCTGAACAGCCAGAAAAATTTTTTGTGGTAGCCATGGGTGCGTCGGCCGGAGGTTTACAACCTTTAGAAGAATTTTTTACCCATTTACCGAATAATCCCGGTGCGGCTTTTGTAGTTTTGCAGCATCTTTCTCCAGATTTTCCTAGTTTGATGCCCGAATTAATTCAAAGACGCACCTCAATGCAAGTTGAACAGATAAAAGATGGGGTACAGTTACATCCGAATCAGATCTATGTATTGCCCCCGCGTCACACTTTAACACTCGAAAAAGATTGCTTACGATTAGAAGAACATCTTTCTGATCGGGTAAATTATCCGATCAATATTTTCTTCAAATCCCTCGCCGCCGAATGGGGGGAAAAAGTGATCGGAATCTTGCTATCGGGAACAGGAAACGATGGCACAGAAGGATTACAAGCTATTAGTCAAAAAGGCGGAGTTACCCTAGTTCAATCCCCAGAAACCGCCCAATTCACGAGTATGCCAAGTAGTGTGATACCTTGTGATTGCTTGGATGGGATTTTATCCCCTCAAGATTTAGCCCAGGCGGTTTATAGTTTAGTCGGCTATTCCCTGAACTATCCTATTTCTCAAGTCAAAGGCGGAGATTTAATTCCCGTTGAACAATTTGAAGAAATCCTTAGTATTTTATCCAAATACGAAAAGATTGATTTTTGTCAATACAAAATTAGTACCCTGAGTCGTCGGATTCTGAGTCGTTGTGGTGTCACCCAATCGCCGAATTTACCTGAGTATATTGTCTTATTAAATCAATCAGAAACGGAAAGAAAATTACTCCGTCAAGATTTATTAATTAGTGTGACTCAATTTTTTAGAGATCCTCCGGCCTGGGAATTAATGGAACAGCAGGTTTTACCGGAGTTAATCAACTCTTTAGAACCCCAAGAACAATTGCGAGTATGGGTTCCCGCCTGTGCGACCGGAGAAGAAGCCTATTCCTTAGCCATATTAATTGATGAAGCGATTCAGGTGGCAAATAAAGAGATTACTGTCAAAATGTTTGCCACTGATCTCGATGGTAAAGCCCTGGAAGTAGCCTCCCAAGGAATTTATAACGAAAGCATTAAAGATAATATTACTCCTGAACGTTTAGAGAAACACTTTATCTATAAAGCTGGCTGCTATCAAGTCAAACGGCACTTACGCGAGATGTTAATTATTGCGCCGCATGATTTAACTAAAAATGCCGGGTTTTCTAGGATGAATTTGATTAGTTGCCGGAATGTGCTGATTTATATGCAGCCTCTACTTCAGCAACAAGTATTACGTTTACTGCATTTTTCTTTAGCTTCCCAAGGGGTTTTGTTTTTGGGAAATGCCGAAACCTTGGGACAAATCGAAACAGAGTTCATTGAGATTAATCAAAGATGGAAAATCTTCCGCAAACATCGAGAAGTTCAACTGGCTTTAATGCCCATACCCCAGCTACCCCTATTAGCTCCAGTCACCATACCACTCACATCTAAGCGCGAGATTTTTCAGTATGGGATTTTAGATTCACTTTTTAATCTTTGTTTTACAGAACAACGTTTGACCTGTATATTAATCAATCAAGACTGCCAATTACTGCATATTTTTCATAATGGTGCAGATTTGCTATCCTTTTCTACGGGCAAGCCTAAATTAGATATTACGGAACTGGTTCCCACCCCTTTACAATTACCCCTGAGAACAGCTATCCATCGAGCCAAACGGGAAAAACAAAATGTTCTGTATACAGGCATTAATTTGTTGAGGAATGGGGTGAATGAGATCGTAAATTTAAAAATAGCATTTCCCAATAAACAGACAATTTCAAATGAATTTTTATTGGTTTTATTGGAGATAAAAACCACAGTAGAAAATAAATCCCCTCAGATTAAGTTTGAGGTCGATCTTAAGACCGTAAAACAAATCAGTGAACTAGAATATGAACTACAACAAACCAGAGAAAATTTACAAGCGACGATTGAACAATTAGAAACGACCAATGAAGAACAACAGGCTACCAATGAGGAATTACTGGCTTCTAATGAAGAATTGCAAAGTACCAATGAAGAATTGCAGTCCGTGAATGAAGAACTTTATACGGTTAATTCAGAATATCAAATTAAAATTCAACAACTTACCGAACTCACTAGCGATATTGATAATTTACTCCGCAGTACCGATATCGGGGTAATTTTTCTGGATAATGATCTGAATATTAGAAAATTTACCCCCGCTACCAGTCTGATTATTAATATTCTTCCCACGGATATTAACCGACCCCTAAGCCATTTTACCCATAATTTAGACTGTCCTAACTTAGTTGAAATTTTATCGAATTTTGTCCTAACTCAAATTCCCTTAGAATCAGAAGTCTTCAACCACAGGACTCAAGAACAACTGTTGATGCGAGTAAACGCCTATCAAGGGGAAAATAATAACAATGATGGAGTAGTTGTTACCTTTGTCAATATTAACGAGTTAAAAAAAATTCAAAATCAACTCCAAGCTAGTAATAATTGGTTAGAGAATATTTATGTTAATAGTCCCGTGGGATTATGTTTATTGGATCAAAATCTAAAATTTGTGAGAGTTAATGAAAACTTCGCCAAGATTAATGATTTGTCCGTAGTAGAACATATTAGCAAAACTGGACAGGAGTTATTTTCTAAATGGGCAGATATTTATGAACCTTTAATGCGTCAAGTATTAGAAACGGGTGAAACCTTGAGCAATGTAGAATTTCAAACCCTAACCCCGGTCTTTTTACAAACTCGATATTGGGTCGGTAGTCTTTATCCAGTTTTATTAGAAGATGGACAGTCTGGAGTCGGGGGAGTAATTACAGAAATTACCGAACAAAAAGAAACTCAAAAAGAGATAAAAAGAGCAAAAGAGCGCCTGGAAGAAGCTCAAATTATTTCCCATTTAGGAAATTGGGAATTGAATCTCCAAACTCAAAAAATACGCTGTTCAAAGGAACTATTTAAGATTATTGGTTTTGATTTTAATTTAGGAGAACCCACATTATCCCAGTTAATTACTCGCATTCATGTTGAGGATCAATCTATATTTTTAGATGCTTTAGAACAACTCAAAACCCAAGGGACTATTTATGATCTAGATCTAAGAATTATTCGTCATAATGATGGGGTAATTCGATATATTAATACTATGGGTAAGCCGGGTTATAATCAACAGAATCAGATTACCGATATCTATGGCACAATCATGGATATTAGCGATCGCAAACAAGCAGAAATCACCCTATCCCAAGCAAAAAAAGCCGCAGAAGCCGGAACTAAAGCCAAAGGTGATTTTTTGGCTAATATGAGTCACGAAATCCGTACGCCGATGAATGGCGTGGTTGGGATCGCTCAACTTTTATTAATGACCGATCTTTCCCAGGAACAAACAAAATTAGTCAATCTAATTCGAGATAGCGGGAATCTTTTATTAACTATTATTAATGATATTCTCAACTTATCAAAAATTGAATCGGGGAATTTGCAACTAGAAGAACATCCTTTTGTTTTAAGAAGTGTCTTACAGTTGGTCTGTGATCTGCTCCAGAGAGAAATTTCAGATCGAAAAATTGACCTCACCTATTCGATTGATACTGAGCTTCCCAATGGTTTTTTAGGAGATAGTGATCGACTCAGACAAATCCTCTTAAATTTATTAGGAAATGCGGTTAAATTTACTCAGGATAGCAGTGTTTGTATTCAGGTAATGGGTCAACCTATTTCCGAGCAAAAATATGAGTTAATTATCTCGATTCACGATCAAGGAATTGGGATTAATCCCGATAAAATAAATGATCTATTTCAACCCTTTTCCCAAGCAGATACTTCTATTAATCGTAAATATGGCGGTACGGGTTTAGGGTTAGTAATTAGTAAGAGTTTAGTGAATTTAATGGGCGGAAGAATTTGGGTAGTAAGTATGGGTAAGATTGGGGGAAATCCACCCCCGGATTTTTTCTTAGATCCCGAAGAACCTCAAACCCAAGGTTCAACCTTTTATTTTACCCTAAAATTAAAAACGGCTTCTGAAAGTGAAATTAATTTAATCACAAATTCCGCTTTACCTCAAATCGAAAAAAATTATGATCAATCACCCTTAAAAATTTTGATCGCCGATGATGATGAGATTAATCAGGAATTTGGATTATTATTGCTGAAATTATTTGACTATGATGCTGATATTGCTAACAATGGATTAGAAGTATTAGAACTGTTAAAAAAACAATCATATAATATCATTTTAATGGATATGCAAATGCCAGAAATGGATGGTTTAACCACAACAAAAATAATTCGTGAATCCTCTCAAACCCAACCCTGGATTATTGCGGTAACAGCTAATGCTTTGGATCGCGATCGTCAAAGATGTTTAGAAATAGGGATGAATGATTATCTCAGTAAACCGATCATGATTGAAGATTTTAATAATGCTATTTGTAAATATCTGGAAAGTTTAGGGAATAGGGAATAATACTTCTGACTGTTTCATATCAGTATTAAAATGTTACAATCTCCGTCTGGCGCGTCGCGGATTGCTATAGAAAAATATGGAAAATCGATTAGTTGTTTTTGATTGGATGAGAACCGTTGCTATCTTCATGATTCTCATTCATCATTTACCGAAATATTATCTAGGGTTACACATCTTAGACCCAGATAAAATTGATATTAATTTATTGTCTTTTTATGAATTAAATAGATATTTTAGTTTGGGATTATTTGTTTTTATTTCAGGATATTTAATTAATCAAAAAAGACAACGCTTTCTGAACTCAAGGTCGCTGCTAAAGTTTTTATATAAAAAGATAATTAGAGTTTTTCCACTTTATTATCTAGCCTTAATCGCTTTTATCTATATGTATCAGGTTTTTGACCCGGTTTTGATCATTATTCATATTTTGGGATTACAGTTATTATTTGTTTCTGAAACTTTTTCGGCTTTACCCACCCTATGGTTTATTGGGTTAATTGTAATTTATTATAGCTTATTTATGATTTTAAATTATCAACCCATTCAACCCATTTATAAAATATTTTTAATCGTATTTTTCCCGATATTAATGGTAACTTTAGGGCTATATTTCAACATCACCGATCTGAAAATAATGTTATATTATTTCACTTTTTTATTGGGTATATTCTCGGCAGAAACATTATTTTTTGAATCTCAACTGTGGCAAAAAATTAACCTGATCATTCCGATTATATTTGGTTTTGTGTTTTTACTCTCATTTTTTATCTTTCGAGAATATGGCTTAAAAAATATTCATCCCCTTTACGCTTATATTCTGGTTAATATTATTCAATTGGTATTTATTCTATTTATTTATAAAATTTGTAACTCTCTCTCCCGAAAATTCCCATCGGCTAAATTAGTTAATTTAATTGCCTATTCTTCCTATTGTATGTACTTATTCCATCGACCGTTATGGTTTTTGATGGTATCAATTATGCAAAATAAATTACATATTGAAAATCAGAATCTAATCCTATGCGTTTTAATCGTTGTAGGATTTCCATTATTAATTATTTTATCCTATTTTTTACAGCGTTTTCACGATCTAATTTTTAAGATTGAGTTAAAATAACGTGAGTTAGATTATATTAGGAATTAGGAATTATGAATCAACAAATTGTTGAGGTTTCCAATAACAATCCCCATTACTGAGGATTGTTAGTGAGCGATCTGACAAGTAACAATAGCTTCCAAAAATTCGTTGTTTCAATTCTCAATCCCCATTACTAAGGATTGTTGTTTCAATTCTCAAACCCCTTGGAAGGGATTTGTTAGTACAGGCTCCCAGAACCCTTACCCTATTTAATTTTCAAGGTGCAATTTCGTGAACCTAGGTTGATCATAGCAAATATTTCTATTTTTTGTCAACTTTGTATTAAAAAAAAATCCTTGAACCGCCTTCAAGTCAAGGCTTAGACAAATTTCGTCAACCTATTTTTACAAAAACAGCCAGAACTCTTACAGAATAAGGGTTCTGGCATAAACGCCCAAAAACAGCTATAGGTTGTTTCAATTCGCAATCCCTATTTATTAATAGGGATTGTTATTATTATCTATTGATACCACAGATTCACACCATCAGGCATTTTCCCATCAATATTAATCTCGTAATCATCAACGCTTCGAGGTGGATTATCCTTATTTTTTTCAACTGACAGCAAATCAAACAATTTATGGGATGGATAATTACCCCATTTACTATCATGGGTAAAAATATACAACCCTTGACAATTCATTGAAGAACGTGCAGAACTCCGGTCAAATTCCCAACAATTTAATAATGATTCCCAGAACAATTTGAGATCATCACTGGAAACCTTACCACCCAAACCAGGGTTATAATGAATTTCAATCTTAAACAATCCATAGGGAATTAACTCCTTCCGTCCCATAGTTTTATTGTCTTTTTTCTCCTTAGCTTCCGTCGCCGCACACCGGGTAATAGTAGCAGAAATAGGCAAAACTGGATCATAAGAGCGCCCCCAAGAAATTTGTAATGGGCCCCAAACTTGACCCGCATTTAAACCCGTAGAAAGCACCGCCCCAAACATCCGAATATCATAAAAGTTTTCAATCATCCAATTCCGAGCTTTTTCCTGTTGCTCAGAGGTTGATTCCTTTTTCTTAACCTCAATTTTTAACTCCGAATAAGCTTTTTCAATCTTCTCATTCAAGACGCTACCTTCTTCGACAAAAATTTTATAATTTGCCTCTCCCTTTTTCGTAAGTCCCACATAGTTACGAACCTTACGTTTCATGCAGGCATCACTAATTAAACCATGTCGGGTTTCTGGGTCAATTCGCGGTTGATTTCCCGCATCTGGGTCGCCGTTAGGATTACCGTCCAGACAATCAACTAACAGAATCGCATCGTGTTTTTTAGAAGGATCAAAGTGTAACATAGTCTATTCTTCCTCGTTATTTTTAGAATCTGTTTCTGGATTTTTGTCAGCTTTTTTGGTGAAAAATTCAGCCCGTTTTTTAGCAAATCCCACAAAAAATAAAGATTGCTGACGGAGGGTAAAATTGTCGGGTAAATCTTCAGGAGAAATAGTTCGGAACTCCTCATCTAATAGAAATTTAATGTACTTAGTTTCTTCTTCCAAAAGGTGATGGGCATAACACCCTTGATAAAGTCGTCCGAAAACTTGAGAAGGAGTTGTAGAAAGTGTTTTGAGAGAACGGGTAACATTAGTATCTTCCTTGGTCTGTTTTCGGGCTTTCATTTGTGCCATGTGCATTAGGAAAGTTATCCGTCCTAACTGATAGGCAATCAGATCATTTGGGTCTTTCATATTGGGATGTTTGGTATAGAAAAATAAAGCTTTTGCCCGATCAAAAGATTCAAAAGTGTCCTGTTCCGCACAGATTCTATCAATCACTTTCTTTGCATAAATTTGAGGGAGTTCTTTCCCTAATAATGCAAATTGAATCAGGGCGGTGTCAATAACTTCCGTATGTTCTTTATTGGTATCAAAGAACGCCGCCTTACGGAAAACCCAGATCGGTTTTGTCCAGTTATCAAACCACTGTTGGAGTTGACAAAACTGTTCGACATTATCGGCAATTGCATCCGGGGAAATCGAGTCAATTCTATTGATAGCAACCCGCCCCTTATTTCCTTTGAGAATACCTAGATAGAACTTTTTGGAATAATGGCGGGTATCTAAACTTTTTCCAGTGTTAATGCCTTGAATTAACCCCTGTAAACGGCAGGCGGAAACATCTTGCCAAAACTCAGGATTGATGCCTTCTTGGTTCTGATCTCCCCAAAAAATAAACATCTGATTCCCCAACTTATGATGATGTCTGGGATTATTTTGCAGCATCTCCACACCGCCTAAAAACCCTAATGCGGTATCAATCCCAATCGGTGCATTCTGACAGTTATCCCATCCCCAACTTTGATAGGCTGACTTATCAAAACTGGAAATAGCAGAACCCGTTGATTGACCTCCTGGAATGCTTTTAAGTTTGCCGGGTAGGATATGGGTTAAAACTTGCGTTTCTTGACCCGTAATGATGCACTTACCCGCATTTGTCGTCTGTTTGGATAGAAAATATTTACTCCAAAACTCTTGAATTAATGGACGATTGGTTACAAGTTCAGCTTGTTCTGTTTCCGGGTTTTGATAATAGAAAACAAACCGCTCCGACTCACCGGGCTTTTTGCCCTTGGGTGGCTTATTTCCCAGGGTTTCAAGCTGAGAAATAACAGATTCCTGGCTAGATTTCTGAATAAATTTTAGAACCTTTTCCAGAACCGGGTCTGATGTCACTTGCCAGCATTCTTGCAGTAATGCTAAATAGCCAGATACTTTTTTAGGGGTATCTTTATTTGACCCAATCCCAAACAAATATTCCCCCGTATCAGCAATTAATAGAGGAGCTACGCCATTACGATTGAGATTAGGAAGAATCAGTTTTGCACCCGGCTTAAAGAAAACCTGATCTTCTTTCTTCCCAGTTTTAATTATCTTTGTTTGCAGGAGGGAAATTAAGCCCGTTTCCAGGTCAATACTATAAACAGCAGTATTAGTTGAATAACCCACCGCAGGAAGTTGAAGCTGTTTTGAAAACTGATAAAGTTCGGCTAACATCTTACCACCCCATCACGCATAATTGCTTCAAAAAATTCCGGCAAAACCCGACCTTTAACAAGCTTCTGAGATTCGTGATCTTTCCATTCCACATTCCCTTTAGGGTCTTGGACAAAGTGCATTTTCTTCAGGATTTGTCCGAAGTTAAACGTCCCCAAGAGTTCAGGATGAATTTGCTCATCCCCATCAGGAAAACTGAAATTAGCGGTGAATTCCCGCACACCCAAACAAGGTTGTTTAAAGCATTGCCCCCGTTCAATTCTTTTAGCACAAAGGGCGTGATATTTGTCTATAGGTTCTGTCGCTTTTGTTGTTAGGTGTAAACTAAAATCTATAATATAAGCCACATTTTTTAGAACAACATGGTTTCGCTGGGATCTATCTTCATTGATCAAATACCGTCCAGAGGGGTTTTGAGTTGCCCAGGTTTTGACCGTGGAAACAGCTATTTTGCTTTGTCCCATATTGCGGAATAGGGATTGATACCGAATCGGATTCAATACCGTGATCGCTTCGATACTGTAGGTTATTTCCGGTTTCCAGAAAATCGCCTTCAGGATTCCCTCTGCTGCCGAGGGCGTTAGAATTGGATAGGAATACGGCTCTGCTTTCGTTTCGGGGCGAGTAAACAATGCCAAGTCACCCCATACCTTTAATCTCATGTTCTATACTGTCATAGAATAAGTATAAATTATCACAGGATAAAAATGTTTGCAAGGAAGATAGAAGGGACAGAAATCAAACAACCTTTAATTGAACACCTAGAGGGAGTTGCAGCGAAGTCACGGGAACGCCTCCCAGAATTTCTCAAGGAACTTGGATACTATGGGGGACTGCTCCATGATTTAGGTAAAGCTAAGAAATCTTGGCAAAAATACTTATTAGAGGGAGGAAGTACAGTTTTTCATTCCTCTGAAGGAGCAAGAACAGTATATGAACTCACGGGAGAAGATGATACTCACCCCTTGGTCTACATCATTCGGTCACATCATGGGAAGCTAAAAAACAGTGCTGTAGATAGAGACTTTTTTGAAAATTCAAAATACTGGGATAAATGCTTAAAGCGGTTATTTCCTGAGCTAACTAATCTACCTAATATAACTCTTAATCCTTATCAAAAAGAGTTAGCAATCAGAATACTTTTTTCCGTTTTAGTGGATAGTGACAGATTAGATGCGATGGAATTTGAGCGAAAATCCCAAAACTCCCAAAAAGAGCGAGTTCAAGCCAAATCTAGTTTGCTTCAATTCGCAATTTTGCCTCGTTCTCAAAACCCGTCAAAAATTGTTAAGGAGAGAGAAAATTTCCGCTCTTTGGTCATTCAGTATACAACATCTAGTAAAAATATTTATCGGTTAATTGGAGTTACGGGAATTGGGAAAACTCTAACTTCTTTACAGTTTGCAGTTGAGCATTGTAACCATCATAATATGGATGGAATTCTGTACGTTGCACCGTTCAAATCTATCCTTGACCAATCAGCTAAAGTGTATCGGGATGTCTTAGGAGATGAAGCCGTATTAGAACATCATTCCGACTTTATTCCTAAATACGGAGAAGAAATAGCCTATCGTTTATCTTCTCAACGTTGGGATAGCTTGGTGATAGTGACTACTGCAATTCAATTCTTTGAATCCCTATTTTCTAATCATGCTTCCAGATGCAGAAAATTAGCAGGAATTATGAACCGAGTTATCCTGATTGATGAATATCAAACAATACCCCCTGAATTCTTACCTGCTATTGCTGATGTCTTGAATGAATTAGTTAAAAGTTATGGATGTTCAGTTGTATTAATGTCTGCTACAGCACCAAATCTAAAGGGCTTTCAACTCCCCCATATTGACATGATTCCCCAGGAAGAATTAGTTAATCAGTTTAAAACTTTATCCCGTTGTAGCTATCAATTTATCAACAAAAACATATCTTGGGAGGAAATTAGTTTTATTCCGCAGAAAAAATTAGTCATCGTTAATGTTACAAAAACTGCTCAGGAAGCCTTTGAAATATTCAATCATCAACAACCGGATCAATGGGTTCATTTATCCTCTAGGATGTGTGTAGCGCACCGCAAACAGGTTATTAATAGGATCAAGTCTTCTGATATCAATTGTGTTTCTACACAAATTGTAGAGGCAGGAATTGATATTGATTACCCAATTGTATTGAGTGAGGAATGTCCCCTTGATTCCCTGATTCAGAGGGGGGGAAGATGCAATCGAGAAGGGTTATTAGAAAATGGAGAAGTGTTAATCTTGAATTGTGATCATTTCCCTGATCAGATTTATCAATCTCTTGCTAAATATTCGTCTGAATTGATTAAAAAATATGGATTGAACTCTGACAATTATCTGAGTCTACTAAAGGATTATTTTGCCCAAAAAAATAGACAAACAGGTCAAGATGAGATTCAAAGATTAAGGCGAGATTTACAGTTTGAATCCGTAGCAGAAAAGTTTAATTTTATTAACAAAAAGCAACTTTCCGCCGTCTGTAGATGGGGTGAGGGAGCCGATCTAATTGATCATTTAAAAACCAAGGAAAAACTATCTTTGTCTGATTGGAAAAAATTGCAGCAATACACCGCAACCATTCCCCAGAAATGGAAAGACTTAATCAAGGTATTCCCCAATGGTTTATCAGTTTGGGATAGTCAATATTCTGATTATTTCGGTATTTTTTACTGAAATTTTATCATCACAATGACGATACTGATTGGATAATTTCCGTTAAATCTAGTGAGGCGTTCATGCCTCATTCAGCCCTAAAGGGCTTACTACACTAACTTCCTAACTCTTTTGACCGTTGAGTTGCAGCTTTCACCGCTTCAATTAATGCCGAACGAAATCCGGCTTTTTCCAGTTGGGAAACCCCAGCAATTGTTGTTCCCCCCGGACTGGTAACACGGTCTTTTAATTCTGCCGGATGTAACTTTGATTCTGATAGGAGTTGGGCTGTGCCTAATACCGTTGATAATGCTAATTTTGCCGCAATCGGTCGAGGTAGTCCAGAGGCCACTCCGCCATCGGCTAAGGCTTCAATTAAAATCGCCACATAAGCCGGGCCAGAACCCGATAATCCGGTGACGGCATCCATTAAGGTCTCCGCCACCTCTACCACGTCTCCAACGGCCTGAAAAATGCCTCTGGTGAGATCTAAATGGGAGGGTTGCACCAATTTTCCCGAGGCGATCGCACTGATACCCGCCCCAACAGTGGCCGGAGTATTGGGCATAATTCTAATTACAGGATGGTGGGGAAAAGCGGCTTCTAATTTATTTAAGGTAACTCCCGCTAAAATAGACAAAATCACAGTATTTTTTGATAGGGTTTCACCCTCGGCTAATTCCGTTGCGATCGCGCCAAAAATTTGGGGTTTAATGGCTAATAAAAGGGCTGCCGTTGCCTGGGTTGTTTGTTTATTATTATCTGCGATCGCCACGCCATAATGTTGGGCTAAATAATTACGACGCTCTAATTGTGGGTCACTAATAATAATTTCAGTAGGTTGATAAATATTGGCAGAAATTAAGCGCGATATAATAGCTTCTGCCATCACCCCGCCACCAATTACACCCAATTTAAACATAAATATTTATTCAGCAGATAGTATGAGGGAATAGGGAATAGGTAATGGGTAATGGGTAATGGGTTTAGATACTAAAAAAAACAATGGAAAGTCTTTTTTTCAGTTGCAGAGACGTTTGATTTAACGCCTCTACATCGGTTAATTTACTGAATAGCCTGCGCTCTTTCAGGCTGCCAGGGGGGGGCTGCCGGGACGCTGGTGCGGGGGTTGCGGGCTTGAGGGATGCCTTCGTGGACAACGCCGCCGCCTTGAGTTCTGACCTGAACACAACTGGGCGTAAATAGGAAAATGCTTTCGCCAATTCGTTCTTGATGGCCGTCGAGGGCAAAGGTTCCACCCGCGACAAAATCAACGGCTCTTTGGGCCTGATCAGGATCCATTAAAGTTAAATTTAAAACTACAGATTTGCGTTCTTTGAGGGCGCGAATCGCCGTCGGCATTTCCTCAAAAGTGCGGGGTTCCATGACCACGACTTCAGAAATTCCATTCAGAGCGCCAGGCATTCCGATAACATTACTCATTGTTGATCCAATTCCAACTTCAGACATTACACCAGTATTAATAGATCCAGCAGACCGTTGTGAACGACGAGACACCCTGGGATCTTCCGCCGCCACGGTCGGGGCGGGTTGTTCCTGTGGGGGGGGATAGTTACCGGGGTAGCGATTCCCCTCCGTTTCGTCGTATTCGTAATCGTATTCTACAGAGTCATTGAACCCTACAAAATCTTTGAGTTTATTAAAAATGTTCACGCTTTAGTCTCCCTATAGGACTTTAGAATTTCAACTCAACTTCTAGTTTAGAGGGGTTGAGGGTTGGGATTATATTGAATTTGTGTAAGACTCGCCCATTTTACTCCGAATTGTTGTATTTAACTCCTCCTTTGACCAAAAATTATCCGTCCTAGTCGAATCATGGTAGCACCTTTTTGAACGGCTAAAGGATAATCTTCCGACATCCCCATGGATAATTCTTGCATCCTAATATTAGTCCAATTTTGTTGTCGAATTGTTTCTGCTAATTCCCGGGTGCGGTCAAAAACATCTAGGGTTTCGGACTCGGTTAACCCCAAGGGGGGAATGGTCATTAAACCTTGAATTTTGAGATGCTGACAGTCATTTAACTGGGGTAATTCTGCCAAAAGTTCGGGGATAGTCCAGCCAAACTTATTAGGATCGGGGATAATTTTAACCTGAAGACAAACTTGGGGCTGACATTCTAAATCTCCAGCCAGATGATCCAAACGTAGGGCTAACTTTAGACTATCTACGGATTCAATCCATTCAAACAGTTGTAATGCTTTTGCAGCTTTATTGGTTTGCAAATGGCCAATTAAATGCCAAGTAATATCGCTAAGATCTTGGAGTTGAGGAGATTTTTCCGCCGCTTCTTGGACTCGATTTTCTGCGAAATCTCGAATTCCAGCCTGATAAGCGATTCGCATTGCTTCCACAGAAACCGTTTTGGTGACCGCAATTAATCGTACCGACCCAGGAATCGAGTCTCGAATTTTAGCAATTTGGTCGATAATCAAATCAGTCATGTTAATTGGGTTAGCGGTTGGCGGTTTCAGCTAAACTATTGAAACGTATTACGATGGACTTCTTGGAGTTTTTTATATTCTTCGGCCTGTCCAGTGCGGCGGAGCATTCTCAGGCGAATTTCCAGCAAGAGTTTGGCATCGGAACGACTAATCGGCTCAAATTTCAGTCCCGGTGGCCCCTGAGTCACTAAAAAAAATAGACGCTGGGCGTAAAGCGTTGTAAATAGTTCTTGATGATCCTCAACGGGGCATATTTTGAACAATAGCCCGAAGTTGGGATGATTCATGTAAGTTTCTGTGGTCATTCAGTTTCAAAACGAAGGAATTAAGGGCTTGATTTAGGAGACAGAACTATTTTAGGCGATCGGGTCAACTCAGACTCTCAAATTTCTCCTCCCCAAACCCACCGGACACTCCAGAATACCATCAGACAAATCAGAGCTACTCCATCCCAAGGTTTAAAGCGAAGTTGATGCCATTCTACCCGATGTTGATCGGGACTGGTGAACCCTCGAACCTGCATGGCGCTGGCAATTTGTTCGGCGCGTAATAATAAATTTTGTAAAAGCCGTTCCGCCAAGGTTAGCCAAACCTGAATGGTGCGTCGTAGTCCTAATTTTTTCCAATTAATGGCACGGGTTCTGATAGAACGGATTAAATTTTGAATTTCCTCTAAAACTAAGGGAAAAAATCGCAGGGATAGGGTCAGGGTTAAGGCAATTTCTGTAACGGGTAATTTTAACTTTCGTAGGGGTTCCATGAGGCTTTCTAAAGCCATGGCAATTTCTTCGGAAGCGGTGGTTAATAAATACAAATTTGTACTATAAACCAGGGTAAACAAGAGGGTACTCGTCCTAATTGCTAAATCAACGGAATAGCGGGTAATTTCTAGGGGCCCTTGGGAAAATAATACATATCGATAGGAGGTGGGTTGCGGTAGGGGTTCTGTTGATCCAGATGCAGAAAAGGTTAATTCCTGTTCAGGAAGTCGAGGTTGATGGTTAACTGCCAAACCATCGGGCATAATACAACTTAATAGAAACAACAACCCACAAAACATCAGTAACCACCCCATTTGTCGCTTCCAAACCCGGAAAGGAATGCGTGCCAATAGGGTGATTAAAATTAACAATCCAACTAAGACTAATCGCCACCCCGGATTAGCTAATAAAGGAGCCACTAAAAAGCTCATTAACCAAATTAACTTAACCCGGGCGTCGAGACGATGTAACCCGGTAATCGGTTGTTCTAAATATAATCCAATGGGAAGCGATCGGAGTAAGTCCATTTTACTTAACGCGGGTGGCTCGGTTAGCGGGATTTCGTTCGATTTCTCGGGCAGATTTGCCTCGCCAAATTAACTTAATCGGTGTGCCTTTAAAGCCTAATTGTTTGCGGAATTGACCATCAATATAACGACGGTAATTGTCATTAAATCGTTTGGGATCATTAACAAATAAAACCAACGTTGGAGGTTTACTACTGACTTGGGTTCCATAGTAGATTTTCCCCTGTTTCCCTTGGCGAGTGACGGGGGGAGAATGCCAACTGATGGCTTCTTCGATCACTTCATTAATTACGGCTGTTGAAACCCGTCGTTCATGACCTTCGGCGGCGGTATCAACTAAATTGAGAATTTTTTCCACCCGTTGGCCGGTTTTAGCACTAATAAAAATTAATTCCGCCCAATCCATAAAATAGAGTTTGGCTCGGACTTCTTTTTCATAGTCTAAAATAGTATAGGTATCCTTCTCGATCGCATCCCATTTATTCACCACAATTACACAGGATCGACCTTCTTCAATAATCCGATCAGCTAATTTTTGATCTTGATCGGTGACTTGATCAATGGCGTCAATTACGAGTAACACCACATCCGCCCGATTAATAGCTTTAAAGGCGCGATTAATCCCAAAAAATTCCGCCCCATATTCTACATTTTTCTTGCGTCGAATTCCGGCGGTATCAATTAAGCGATAGGTTTTTCCATCCCGTTCAATTACCGTATCAATGGCATCTCGGGTTGTACCGGAAATCGGGCTAACAATGGCGCGATTTTCCCCTAAAAAGGCATTCAATAAACTCGATTTTCCGACATTAGGACGACCAATAATCGCCACTTTAATTTCTTTTTCGGTTTCGATTTCATCAATCGAGGGTAAATGCTTAATTAAATCATCTAATAATTCCCCAGTTCCCGATCCATGAATCCCAGAAACCGGATAGGGTTCTCCTAGTCCTAGTTCCCAAAAATCGGCGGCTTGAATAATTCCGGTGGTGGGAGATTCACATTTATTTACTGCTAATAAAATCGGTATTGATTGTTCCCGTAACCAGAAGGCGATCGCTTCATCTCCACCCGTCAAACCCATTTGACCATCCACCACAAAAATGGCGGCGGTGGCTTCGGTTAAAGCGATCATTGCCTGTTCTCGAATCAGGGGCAAAAATTCCGTATCATCATCAAAGACTAAACCCCCGGTATCGACGACTTGAAATTCTCGATCCTGCCAAAAGGCGGGACGATAGGTGCGATCGCGGGTAATACCGGGCTGATCATGCACAATCGCTTCGGGATTTCCCGCCAAACGATTGGCTAGAGTTGATTTTCCGACATTAGGACGGCCAATAATAGCAACAATAGGTAGAGACATAAACCTGTTTGGTAAGACGTAATTAACGGTAGGGGTATAATTGCTTTTCTCCTACAGTGTGCTGGGGCTAACAGTAATGGGCAAAGGGTTGATTTTGGATTCTGACGCTTTTTGCACAGCATTTTAATTGTACATTGAAAATTTACATTAAATCAAACCTTTATGGAACGTGGGATTTCACTTTTGGGATTATTTGTTTTTGTAGGAATTTCCTATCTTTGTTCGGTGAATCGCCAAGCGGTGCGTTGGCATCCGGTATTATGGGGGATTGGATTACAGTTTATTTTAGCCGTACTCATCCTCAAAACTAAGCCCGGTTTTGCTGTATTTGAGTTTTTAGGAAAGGCGGTCAGTCAGTTTCTTAACTTTTCCGATCAGGGGGCTAAATTTGTTTTTGGAGAAGCTTTTCAAGACCATTTTATTGCTTTTAAAGTTTTACCGACAATTATTTTCTTTTCCTCTTTTATTTCTATTTTATATCACTATAAAATTTTACAAAAAGTTGTAGAAGCCGTGGCTTGGGTAATGATCCGAACTTTGAAAACATCAGGTTCGGAAACTTTATCCTGTTCGGCGAATATTTTTATCGGACAAACGGAGGCTCCGTTATTAATTAAACCCTATATTTCTACCTTGACAAACTCGGAACTTCATGCGGTGATGACTGGGGGATTTGCCACGATTGCCGGAGGGGTGATGGCTGCTTATATTTCCTTTGGGATTCCCGCCGAACATATTCTGGCGGCTTCTGTGATGTCGGCTCCTGCTGCTTTGGCAATTTCTAAACTATTCTATCCTGAAACAGAAATCTCTTTAACTAAAGGGAAAGTTAAAATAGAAGTTCAACCTACTTCTGCTAATGGAATTGATGCGGCGGCAACTGGAGCCAGTGATGGCATGAAATTAGCCTTAAATGTGGCGGCTATGTTAATTGCTTTTTTGGGATTATTAGCCTTAATTAATGGGATTTTACAGGGTTTGGGAAGTTTTTTTGGGATGCCTTCTTTATCTTTAGAAGGGATTTTGGGTTATTTATTTGCTCCGATCGCTTGGTTAATGGGAATTCCCATGGCAGATTGTTTACAGGTGGGAAGTTTATTAGGTAAAAAAACAGTCTTAAATGAATTTATTGCCTATTTAGACTTAAAACAATTGATCGAAAATTCTCAACAACTCGCTCAAGGTAAAGGGGTAGAAAATAGCGTTTCTACAATTTCTGAACGGGCTATAATTATTTCTACCTATGCCCTCTGTGGGTTCTCTAATATTGGTTCGGTTGCCATACAAATTGGGGGAATTTCTGCGATCGCCCCCGAACGACAAGCTGATGTTGCTCGCTTAGGAATTAGAGCCATGATCGCCGGTTCTATTGCCTGTTTTATGACCGCTTGTATTGCTGGGATACTACTATAATAAAAAATACCTGCCATCCTCTGAAAAAACGATTACTTTTTGTAAAGCAAAACCAAAAACTTGCAACACTATTTTACATTAAGTGAGTCGATTCAAAACTACAATATGAATAAAACATAGAGAGATTATTTGCTGTTGCTAGACCTATGAATTATTTATCTATTTTTGTTTCTCTTTACAAAATGATGGTTTGGGCAGGTTTGTTTTTTTTGCCTTCCCTGGGAATTTTTGCCTTATTAGTAATTGCCAACCCCACGGTAAAATTTGTTTTATTTACTTTTCATGAAATTTCTATTATTCTAGCTTGTTTAATATCTGCTTTAGTCGGTGTTGTGGCTTATCGTTCTTATCAAAAACAGGGAGTGCAAACCCTCCGCTATTGGTCATTTGCATTTTTAGGATTTGCAATTATTTATTCTTGGCATGGGATTCTTACCCGAACTGCTCTGTTTAACCCCGTTATCTTTCTAATTTTTGGCCCGACTTCTCGGACGATTTTAGCAGCTTATTTATTCTGGGGCATCGCCAAAATCAATGCTCATCCTGATCCAATTCACCTGCGATTTAAGGCATCTAAATGGCAGCCCCATATCGCTTTTTTTCTGGTTTTGAGTATGGTTTTATTGGGTTTGGTTTTTTCTGGGGCAGCTATTTCTATTTTTTATATTAAGTTATTAGAACGAATTTCCTTAGTGATTTTGATCTGCGTTTTAATCCGAATGTTACCGTTAATTCCGATTCGCTCATTTTTGCTCCTATGCCACTTTTTTGCCCTCAGTTTCTTTATTCAAGCATCGATTGCTTTTCTTTTAAGTCTGCCTTGGAATACGATGTGGTGGTATGCCCATGCCTGTTCAGGTGCAGGGTTTTTGATTTTGGGGTATGGTATTCTTCGAGGCTATGAAACCACAGAAACCTTTGATCAAGTTTATGATCTCAAAGAATTACAAGACAAATTATTTACAAGTGAAGCAAAACGCACGGAATTAGGGTTAATTATTGAGGAAAAAGAAAAAGCGCAGCAAGAGTTAAAAAATGCCTTAGAAGATTTACAGAAAACCCAGATCCAACTGGTACAAAGTGAAAAGATGTCTGCATTAGGTGCTTTAGTCGCAGGGGTAGCCCATGAGATCAATAATCCGGTCAGCTTTATTAGTAGTAACTTAGTTCATTGTGAAATGTACCTGAATGATTTAATGAACCATATTAAACTTTATGAACAAAATCTTTTTGCAAATATTGCTGACATCGAAAAGCATAAAAAAGATATCGATTTAGACTATATTATTGAAGATTGTCCCCGATTAATTACTTCCATGAAAGAAGGCACAACCCGCTTAATTGAAATCAGTCAAAGTTTAAGAACTTTCTCTCGTTCAGACCATCAATGTAGGGTTGCCTTTAATATTCATGAAGGGATTGATAGCACCTTAATGATTCTCCGTCATCGTTTAAAAGCTAATGAAAAACACCCGGAAATTAAGATTATCAAAAAATATGGTAATATTCCTCAGATTCTCTGTTATCCTGGGCAACTCAATCAAGTGTTTATGAATTTAATTGCTAATGCCATTGATGCCTTAAGTGAACCCAGTTCAGATCCAGAAAATCCATCCCAAAGAACAAAAAATCCTGAAATTTTAATCACTACTGAAACCAAACCTCAACAACAAAAGGTAATGATTATGATTGAAGATAATGGGGACGGAATGACACCGGAAATCAAAAATCAAATTTTTGATCATCTATTTACGACAAAACCTGTCGGTCAAGGCACAGGTTTAGGATTATCCATTTCTCGTCAAATTATTGAAGAAAAACATGAAGGTAAAATTTATTGTTACTCGGTCTTAGGAGAAGGAACTTGTTTCACCATTGAACTGGGAATTACCACTATGTTAGACACTTGATTCACGGCAGATCATTAATTTGTCTAATTTCTGTAAAAAAAATTAAATTCATTTGGTTCAGTAATCAGATATGATAATTTTACTGATAAATGATTACTGAAATTATTATGAGTGAATCTCAATTGATTGTTGCCCAAAAATGGTTAGGAGAACATCTCGAAGATCCGAATATTGTGATTGTAGATTGTCGGTTTTCCTTGGCTAATCCTCAACTCGGACAACAACAGTATCAAGAAAGTCATATCCCAGGAGCTTTTTATTTAGATTTAGACCAAGATTTATCGAGTCCGATTCAAAAACATGGCGGACGTCATCCCTTACCAAATCCAGAAAAAATATCTCAAAAATTATCGGAAATTGGCATAACTTCTCAACAAACTTTAGTCGTTGCTTATGATGATTCTCGGTTGGCTTTTGCCTCTCGGTTGTGGTGGTTATTACGTTATTTTGGGCATAATCAAGTCGTTTTATTAGATGGAGGATTTAGCCAGTGGAAAAATTCAGATTATCCAATTACTTCTAATATTCCTACGGCAAAATTAGGACAATTTACACCGGAAATTCAAGCGCAAATGCTGGTTAATATTGAAACAGTAAAAGCCCGAAAAGATTTGCCTGGAGTGGTGCTCATAGACTCCCGGGAACCCGAACGCTATTTAGGAAAAAATGAACCCATTGATCCCATCGCTGGATGTATTCCGGGGGCGGTTAATTATCCTTGGCAAGAGGTGACAGAAACCACAGGTTTTGTTAGAATAAACGAACAATCCCAACGCTGGCAAAATATTAAAGACGCAGAAGAAATAATCGTTTATTGTGGTTCGGGAGTTACCGCCTGTGTGAATTTATTTTCCTTAGAATTAGCAGGGATTAAAAATACCAAACTCTATGGAGGAAGCTGGAGTGATTGGTGTTCGTATTTAATATAAGCACAAAAATCATAAATCATATTCCCATAATATAATTCTAAATGATTGGTAATCATTTTAAGATATTAACCAAAAGTCTATTACCCATTACCCATTACCCATTACCCATTACCCATTACCCATTACCCATTACCCATTACCCATTACCCATTACCCACTTATGCAAACCCTAGAAAAAACTAACTCATCTTTCCTCGATACTCCCCTAACCATTGCCGGAAAAACCTTTAAGTCTCGGTTAATGACCGGGACGGGGAAATATCGTAACCTCCAAGAAATGCGGGACAGTATTAGCGCTAGTGGCTGCGAAATTGTCACCGTCGCCGTTAGACGAGTCCAAACCCAAGCCGCAGGACATGAGGGATTAGCCGAGGCCATTGATTGGACTAAAATTTGGATGCTACCCAATACCGCCGGATGTCAAACCGCAGAAGAAGCGATTCGGGTGGCCAGACTCGGACGGGAAATGGCTAAATTATTAGGACAGGAAGACAATAATTTTGTCAAATTAGAAGTGATTCCCGATAGTAAATACTTACTTCCTGACCCCATTGGCACGTTAGAAGCCGCAGAACAGCTAGTTAAAGAAGGTTTTGCGGTTTTACCCTATATTAACGCCGATCCCCTGCTGGCCAAACGTTTAGAGGACGTTGGCTGTGTCACGGTGATGCCTTTGGGTTCTCCCATCGGTTCAGGACAGGGAATTAGAAACGCTGCTAATATTGCCATCATTATTGATAATGCCACGGTTCCCGTGGTTGTGGATGCCGGAATTGGCGCGCCCAGTGAAGCGGCTTTTGCTATGGAAATGGGGGCGGATGCGTTATTAATTAATTCGGCGATCGCCTTGGCCCAAAATTCAACAGCCATGGCCCGAGCCATGGGAATGGCCGCAGAAGCCGGACGTTTGGCCTATCTAGCTGGACGCATTCCGGTCAAAACCTACGCCCAAGCCTCCTCTCCCCTAACCGGGACTATTACCAGTTAGATTTTCCTTTTGTCTAAATTTTTGTTATCGTTGATCCCAGATATTAACCTATGGATTTTTCATCATGCCTTATATCAATGAAGAAGGTGGACGTCTGAATAACTTCGCAGTCGAACCTAAAGTTTATACGGCCGAACCTCCTACCAATTCACAAAAACGCAATTATATTATTGGTGGTATTGCTGGGGTTGTTCTAGTCGGGGGTTTATTGTTCCTTGCTTTCACTGTCTCCTAAAATATCAATCATTTAGTCCGGGCGGGTTTTAGTTGTTTTGCGTTCGGTAAAAAGCCCCCCGGATTTGAACTAAACCACAAAGACACGAAGAATAGAAATAACCCTTAAAAACTTGTCTGTCTCCTGAACCTGAACCGCTAGATGGAAGAAGATAATTAGATATTCTAGCTGATGGTTTAAGGGTTGATTATGGGGATGGGCAATAATGGTTCTATTTTACTTTCGGAGACTCATCAGCGAACCTATAATCGCTTACAACAGGCACTGGCTTTAAAACTTCGCCGTCAGGTTTTTGTTGCGGTTTGTGATAACTTAAATTTGCGAAATTATCTGGCGTTGCAGTTAGAAACGGATTTATTATCTCAAAATCAGAGTGATATTGTCCCCGAATCTGTGATTTCTCCCGCTTTAATTAGTTTAAAATTAGATTTGAGTAATCCCAATCCCTTTCAGGCAATTACTCAATGGTATACTCAAAATAAATCCGATTCTAGTAATCAAGATATGATCGGATTTCAAATTTTAGGGGTGGAACATCTGACCCGTCAACCTCCGGCAAAGCAATGGTCGTTTTTAAGGTATTTGCGAACTTTAGAAAACCATGTTGATGGCTTAGAATTTAGTTTGCTGTTGTGGATTTCTTCTCCTTGGTTATATTGTATCCAACAATCTGCACCGGAGTTTTGGGAGCGACGAACCGGGGTATTTGAATGGATGAGTGATCCGACTCCGAGTGATGGGGAATCAGAGACGATTTCCTTAGATTCTACCACGATTTCCCAACCTGTTGAAAGTGTTCAAATATCTGATCCTGTGCAGCAAGTTCTCGATAAAATTCAACAATTTGAGCAACAGTCTGCCCTGTATCCATTATATCAATCCTATCGTCAATTAGGGAATATTTACCGCGATCGCATTATGGCTGGGGAACATTTAGAAGTTCACTATACCCTAGCTATTCAAGCCTATAAACGGGTTTTAGAAATTATTCCCGAACTTGATAAAAATTCTATTTCCTCCGATGTTCAGGATGATTATATTCATGCTTTTAACGATTTAGGTACTTTATATTGGATGGGATTTCGCCAAAGGTTTAAAGATAATTTAAACTCTCCCGATCTCCTTGATTATTTAGAAAAAAGTATTATTTTTTATCAAAATGCTTTAATGAGAACCGATCCGGAAATTCATCCCAATTTATATATACAAGTCCAAAAAAATTTGGGGACAGCCTATGTAGATTTAGCCGCTTTTCAAGATACTATTAAAAATTTAGAACAGTCAATTATTGCCTATACAGAAGCCTTATGTTATCTGAATTTTAACCAACCTGAAATTAATATTTCCCAGATTCAAGATTATGCTACAATTCAAAATAATCTGGGAACTATCTATTGGAAACTCGCCCAAAAAACCCAACCTATTCCCCATCTAAAAGCGGCGATCACTGCCTATACTGAGGCGATGGAGTTTTATACCCCCCAACAAGATCCCCTGAATTATGCCCTACTACAAACCAATTTAGGCACGGCCTATTGGACATTAAGCCAACACCAACCCTCGGCTAAATTGCTCTTACAAGCCATTTATGCCTATCACCAAGCCTTGACCTATCGGACGACCGCCTCAGCCCCGATCGCCTGTGCAGCTACTTATAATAACTTGGGTATCGTTTATTGGCATTTGGCGAATCATTATCAGAAGCCGGAAATTCGGGCTAAATTTCTGAAACGGGCGATCGCAGCCTATAAAAAGGCTCTCTCTATTGTTACCGATCTCAGTCCATCTCAACTCAATTTTGACCCCTTAGCAACCCAGAATAACCTGGGATTAACCCACTATCAACTGGCCACCGACTCCCATTTAAACCTCGAAAAAAAGACTCGCATGGCTTGTTTAAAAGCTGCACTTAGACATCATGTTAAAGCTGTTATTAGTGAGTCAAAACAACCACTCACAGATAATGTTATTTCTAATTCCAAAACTACCGAACATCACCAAACAACTTTAGGTTATTTACTGCGAACTATTCGGGCTTTCTATAATGAGTCAGGATTACCAGGACAAAATCAAGCGTTATCTCAAATTCCAGCCCATCTACTATCTGAAATCCTACCTAAAATTTAGGTTTAAATTTGTGTCCTAATTCAGCTAAGAATAGTATTAAATAAATAGCCGATCCCAATAATACCAAGGGTGACAATGCCAATAAATATAGCCAGCAGTTGGGGACGGAGTACCTTTTTCAGAATTACCATTTCTGGAAAAGATAGGGCTGTTACTGCCATCGTAAAAGATAATACTGTTCCCAAGGGCATTCCCTTATTAACTAAGGCTTCTGTAATAGGCATAACTCCGGCAATATTAGCATAAAGCGGTACACCTAGAATAACAGCAATGGGCACGGCAAAAGGATTATTAGCCCCAGCCCATCTTATAATAAATTCCGTCGGTACATAGCCATGAATTAGGGCTCCAATTGCAATCCCTCCCACCACATAGGGCCAGACTGATTGAACAATTTCAATTGACTGAAACCGCCCTTGTTCAAACCTTTCTCGCCAAGTTATTTGATTTAGATATAAGTCATCATTTTGGGAAATATTCTGACGATTTTTTTGTAACTCCCAAACAAAAGGCTCAACCCATTTTTCTAGTTTGAGTAAACCGATGAGATAACCCGCAGTAATCGCCAATATTACCCCAAAACCAATATAAAATAAAGTTACTTTTAACCCAAATAATGCCCATAATAGAATCACAGCGACCTCGTTGACCATCGGCGCTGAAATCAAATAGGAAAACGTCACTCCTAAAGGAACTCCTGCTTCTAAGAAACCAATAAATAAAGGCACAGCAGAACAAGAGCAAAAGGGGGTAATAATTCCCACCATAGCAGCAACGATATTCCCCCCTAATGTGCGTTTACCTTCTAACCAATTTCTGACTTTTTCCGGTTCCAAGAAACTTTGAAAAGTGCCTACTAGAAAGCTAATTACGATCAGCAAGGTTAAAACTTTAGGAACATCATATAGAAAAAAGTGCAGACTAGATCCCAGATGAGATTCCAGCGACAACCCAAAGATTTGAGTAACAATCTGAGTCGCTAACCAATCAAACGGATAAAAGGGATCAAACATATAGAAATCCTATTTGAGTTGTGTTTAAAATTTTGGGGTAAAAGGGAATAGGGAATAGGGAGCAGAGGCAGTGCGAGCGTCCTCGCTCGCTGAATATCACCCAAAACCTGTTCGTAATTCGTAATTCGTAATTCGTAATTACTTTTGCAATAAAGGCTTAATTTGATCGGAAGAAATTACCTTACCTTGACTGACAACTTTGCCATTAATTGCCAGGGCGGGTGTAGACATAACATGATGTTTGGCAATTTCAATCGGATCGGTAATGTGTAATAATTCGGCTTCAAGATTGAGAGTTGCGATCGCTTCTTTGGCATTGGCTTCTAGTTGCTGACATTTTTTGCAACCGGTTCCGAGTATTTCAACTTTAATTGTGTTCATGGCTGAATTTAGGGTTAAATTTTATAGGATAATTGATCCTGACTGGGTAGGGAATGAAAATAGAAGTTTTAGATTATTTTCACCCAATTAATATTAGTTTTGGCGATTAGCAAAATGTTGATGAGCAAAAGCCTCAATTGGACAGTTAGGCTTATGCTGAATACCCAAAGCATCCCGGCGTTCAAGATACTGTTTTTCTGTCCATTTTTCCTGATCAGCCAGCATTAATAACGACATCACCGCCGCCCTGACTCCCGATGCACAACGGACATAAATCGGTTTTTGAGCCGCGTCAATGGTGTCGCAAAAGGTTTGCAGAGTGCCCTGATTCAGATTCATAGGCGAAACTGGTACACTTGCGTATTTTAACCCCTGAACTTCGATATCAACGGCATTAAGTTGATTTCCTTCTGCTGTCGGGCAAAGATCGATCAGGCTTTGATAGCCCTGTTTGTGTATATTATTGATTTCTGTCAAATCCGTAATACTACCGATAGCCAGAGAGTCGTTAATCACTGCAAACATTTGTTTTCTCCCAAAAATAGGCCCAGTCATCACACAAATCATCATAGAGCCTATACTTTGGTATAAGGTCAAGGGGATTAAACAAATTTTTTTAGGGCTTGGGGTGTTTTCTCAACCTTGATCAGCAGATTGATCACTATTTTCCTCTAAGACAACACACTGTTTTTCTGGATGATTGAGATCAAGATTACGGTCACAGCGAGCAACTAAAGGTAGAAGTTCCTCTCGCAAAGCCTGTAATTGACGGATATTTTCCTCAATTGCCTTTAGTTTATTGAGTAGGCGATTTTGAACTTCCGAGCAGGTGAGGAGTTGTCCATCTTTCAAGGCCAAAATTTCTTTGATTTCTTCCAGACTCAGGCCCAAGGATTTAGCCCGAACAATAAACGCCAGTCTTTCTAAATCCTGTTGACTGAACAGCCGATAACCCGCTTCTGTTCTTGACGGTGGAGGAATCAGGCCAATGCGTTCATAAAAATAAACAGTTTGGGGATTTAGTCCTAAACTACGGGAAACCGCGCCGATTTGGAACATTGATTTAGTGATTGTGGGTTAAACTCTGTAAAGCAATACAACTAAATTGGTATTTTATTGGGTGTAAGTTCAACTTTTCCATTAACATTGAGATGTCTATTTAATATTCTGGCTCAACCTTCTGCTGAATATGCGTGGTTATGGCATCTGTAAAAATTCTCGTAGTTGATGATGATCCGGCAATACGGAATCTAATCAGTCGCTATCTTAGCCAACAAGACTATCAAGTCGAAACGGCGAGTGACGGCCATTCCGCATTGGAAAGGTTTGAACAGTTCAATCCTGACTTAGTGGTATTGGATCTAAATTTGCCGGATACAACAGGTTTAGCATTGTGTAAGGAAATGCAAAGTCGAACCAGCGTGTTTATTCTAATGCTAACCAGTGAAAAAGATCCCAAACTCGGGTTAAAGGAGGGAGCCGATGACTTTGTGACCAAACCCTTTGATTTAGAAGAATTAAACCTGAGAATCAAAGCAATTTTAAAGCGTCAACGAAATCCGGTAGATACACAACCCAAAAATTTAGTTTATGGGGATTTAACTATTGATCCCAATCGTCGTGAAGTTTATATTCAGGGTGAATTAATCGGACTAAGTGCGTTAGAATTTAACCTGCTCTATTGTTTGGCTCGTAAACCGGGGCGAGCCTGGCGACGCTCAGAATTATTGCAGGAAGTGTGGGATTATGAGTACGAGGGAGAGCAGCGCGTCGTTGATGTTCATATTGGTCAGATTCGCAAAAAAATCGAACCGGATGCGGATCAGCCTTCCTATATTAAAACAATTCGGGGTGTGGGATATATGTTTGATCGGCGCACAGGTGAACGTTAATTGTAATGGGTAATTAATTTTCCTATATTTTTAAGCGTTCATGCCCGATTATCAATCGTTAAATTCTCACGGGCTTTGTACTCATGACCTCAGCAAAGATTCTTGTCGTTGATGATGATCCAGCAATCCGAAATTTAATTAGTCGCTATTTGAGGCAAGAGAATTATCAAATAGAAGTAGCGGCCGACGGTGAGACGGCGTTGAAAGTTTTTGAACAGTTCAACCCCGATTTAGTTATTTTAGATCTGAATTTACCGGATACAACAGGTTTAGCATTGTGTCGAGAAATGCAAATTCAAACTCACGTTCTCATTCTGATGCTCACCAGTGAACAAGATCCCAAACTCGGTTTAAAAGAAGGAGCCGATGATTTTGTAACTAAACCTTTTGATTTAGAGGAGTTAAGTCTGCGGATTAAGGCTATTTTAAAACGCCGCATATCCATGTCTAATTCAGACCATCAGAATTTAATCTATCGAGATTTAATTATTGATCCGAATCGGCGAGAAGTTTATCTCAAAGGAGAATTAGTAATTTTAAGTGCGTTAGAATTTAATCTGCTTTATTGTTTGGCGAGTAAACCAGGTCGAGCCTGGAAACGTGCAGAACTTTTAGAAAAAGTTTGGGGTTTTCCAGACGATAGTAGCGAAGGTGGGCGGGTGATTGATGTTCATATTGGTCAGATTCGCAAAAAAATTGAACCTGACCCCAAAAATCCCTCTTTTATTCAAACGGTTAGAAGTGTTGGCTATCGTTTCGATTAATAGACAATATTATCAGTATAATATTTGTGGTTTATTCCCTACTCCGGTCTACCTGCTATCTAAGTCCCGTCTTCCGTCCCATGTTCTACTATGCCTAAGCTGGGTCAATCGTCATTCCGCCGGATTCTACTGTCGCAGATTTTACTGCTCAGTCTTCCCGTGCTGCTTGTAGGAGAATATATTACCTATAGAAAAGCACGTTCTGGTTTACTCGAAACGGCTCGGTTAAATTTAACAGAAAGTGCGAGTAAAAAGGCACAAACTATTAATCAATGGATTGATTTTAATAGGTCAAATTTGACGATTGTAACTAACAATATTATTCTACCACCCGCCAAACCTCAACAGTATTCGACTCTACTTTCCGAACTTCAAGGCCAGTTTTCTCCCTCTGTCAGTTGTCTTCAATTGACTAATCTACAAACGGAAAAACTTGTCACCAGCACCTGTGGCAAACAACCTATCTACTCGATTCCTAAAAACTTTTGGCCAGCAAAAAAGAATAAAACCCCTGAAGTTTATATTAATTATTTAGTTCCTAGCGCCGATCAAAAAAGTTTAGAATGGCGAAACCAACTTAAATTGGTATTCAACGCTCCAATTTATGTTAAGGAAAAAAATGAAAATAAATTAAAATATGTGTTAAGTCTGCAATCCACTTTATATTTAGAAGCCAAGGAGCGTCCTAAATCCTTAACCGGATTTACGGTAATTATTGATCAAGGAGGAACCTTTATTAGTCATCCTAACTTGACTAAATTAGGCCGCAATATTCAGGAACAAGCTGATGCCAACCGACTTATGAAATTATTGTCGAATGCGCTAGAGAAAGACAAAAATTCTTTTATTCATTTATTTTCTTTTGACCCTGCCGGGAAAGAACTTTTAGCCGGATATGATGCAATTCCTAGCCCACTGACTTCGGAAAAAAATAATCAATGGGTGGTTTTAGCTGTTGTTGATTTACAGCAAGCTCTATCAGGATTAAAAGATATTAAATCCTTGTTGATTGCGGTGATTTTATCTTTAGTAATTGCTAGTATTATTGCTGCGATTTATGTATCCAGAGATTTAGCAATTCCGTTAGAAAAGTTGAGAGATTATGCAATCAAAGCGAAGAATTTAGACAGTCCGGGTAGTGTTCCTAATAATCTCAAAATTAGAGAATTTAATCAGTTAGCTGAAGCTCTGAATACTATGGTATCAAGTCTTAGAGCTAGAGCGCAAGCCTTAGAATATGCGTCCAAAGAAGCCCAAGTTGCTAATCAATTAAAAAATGAGTTTCTGCGAGTTGTTTCCCATGAATTAAGAACTCCTTTAAATGGTATTATTAATTCAATTAGTCTGATTCAAGATGGTTTATGTGATAGCAAAGCAGAGGAGGAAGAATATCTCAAAATCGCCTCGGATTCCAGCCAACATCTATTAAATTTAGTTGATGATATTTTAGATATTGCTTTAATTGAAGAAGGCAAGTTATCGGTGATGCTTGAACCAACGGATTTAATGCAAATCCTCAAAGATGCGATAAATTTACAAATGTTGGATATTCAGAAAAAAAACTTGACCATCGACTTACCAACCCTCGATAAACCGATTATTGTTCAGGCTGATCCTGATAAGTTAAAGCAAGTTTTTATTAATATTCTCAATAATTCTGTCAAGTTTACCAAGTCGGGAGGAATCACCATTTCAACTCGGATTGAATTTGCTACAAATTCTCTGAAAGAAATGCAGAATAATACCCGCTCAAAATCCAGTTCCGTCCGATATCAAGTTGTGGTCACGATTGCCGATACTGGAATTGGTGTGGCCCTAGGACACCAGCAAAAAATCTTTGAACCCTTTGCCATGGCCGATGGTTCCACCACAAGAGAATTCGGGGGAATTGGATTGGGTTTAGCCATTTCTCGCAGTTTAATGCAAATGATGGGGGGTTGTATTACCCTGGATAGTCCAGGTTTAGATCTCGGAACCAGTGTGATGATTAGCATTCCCCTCTCGGACACAAATGTTAAATCCCCTTCAACTCAACGCTCTGTTTCTTCCCATCCCGTGATCGCTGAATAGGATTTAAAACGGCGATAAATTTATAGGTTGTCCCCCCTGTTTTAAAGATTCACTTAACCCGCACAAAATATTAACTAATTCCGCCCCCACCCAACCCGAAGAAATCGGGGAAGGTTGATGATTTTGGATACAATTCAGAAAATGATCACAAACTTGGGCTAGGGGTTCCCGGGGTTCAATCTCAATCACTTCTTGATTTAATCCGGTGGCTTTCCAAGTATTATCAATAACATTAAAATAACCATTTTGAATTGTTAGAGGAGATTCTGATTGTAGTTCATCAAAAATTAAGGTTCCTTGACTTCCTACCACCGCTAAACGCCGTTGTTTGTCGGGATTTAACCAACATAAATGTAGAAAGGCTTCAAACCCACTGGCATAGGTTAAATTAGCAATGACTAAATCCGATAATCCCGATTTAGGTTGTAACCAAACCGTTCCCGTGGCTTTCACTTGAATCGGTTTTTCCCCTAACCAACTATTAAGAATAACAATATCATGAATCGCTAAATCCCATAAGGCATCCACATCTTGCCGCACGGGTTCTAAATGGGTTCGGGTGGCGTAACCATATCTTAATTCCCCTAATTTTCCCGATTCAATTACGGTTTTTCCCCGTTCTACCGCCGGGTGAAATAAATAGGTATGATCAACAAAAAGTTGTAGCTGTTTTTGTTGTGCAAGTTCGCATAATTCCAAGGATTCAGTCACACTCAGTGTTAACGGTTTTTCGGTAAAAACATGACAACCCTGGGCTAAGGCGGCGGAAATTAAAGGAAAATGTGTGGTTGCAGGAGTGGCGATCGCAACTGCATCTAAATTCGGTAAATTCCAAATTGTTGAACCATCGGTTGCTAAAATAATATCGTCGGCAAGTTGAAACCTTTCTTTCACCGCTTGTAAACGGTCAGAATTGGGATCGGCGATCGCCACAACCCTAGAATTAGGATGTTGATGGAAGTTACGAATTAAATGAACTCCCCAACGACCAGCACCAAAAATAGCAATATTAATCATAGGAATAGGGAACAGGGAACAGGCAACAGGCAACAGGGAATGGGGAATGGGGAATGGGGAATGGGGAATGGGTAATACTTCGACTTCGCTCAGTAACAGGGGAATGGGGAATGGGGATTTATTCTTCCATCGTATTAATAATACCAACAATTATTCTAGTTTCCGATGGTAATTCATTTTTAAAGGATTCTATATCAGATCAATTGCTGATTGTTTATTTGGTGATTTTTCCTGTTTTTATCGCTTAATCTCGGCAGGTTTTTGAGTTTCTACTACAGAAAGAAAAGCCACTTCCGCCGCCGCCTGTTCCGCCGCTTTAATTGAACGTCCCGTACCCTCCCCCAGTTGACGACCTTGTAACCAAACCACCGCAGTAAAACGCCCCTCATCATTATGAATTTGGCGATTTTGTTGGACTTTATATTCAGGTAAAACTTTATAGTGGCTTTGTGTCCATTCCTGTAGGGCAGCTTTATAATTATTTCGGGCTGGATCACGAATAATTTTGGCAGCGCGATCGCGAAAATGGGAATCTAACCAAGGACGAATTAAGTTTAAATTTTGACTACTGAGATATAAACAGGCCAAGACCGCTTCAAAACAGTCCGCTAGACGGGATTCTTCCCCGGCTTTGTCCCGAATCGCACTCCCGGCGGCGAGTAAAAATTTACCAAATCCGTACTGATCCGCAATTTCTGCTAAAGTGCGATCGCTCACTAAAATAGAACGAATCGCCGCAAATTCCCCCACCGGACAGTCAGGATAAACCTCATAAAGTAACTCAGAAGCGGCTAATCTCACCACCGAATCCCCGACAAACTCCAATTGTTCATAATTCGCCTCAGCCGAGAGAGTCGGATGAGTTAGGGCTAAGTCTAATAAATCCCATCGAATCGGCAGATGGTCGGGGAGTCCCAAACGTTGAATCAGCTTTTGTAACTGGCGTTTTCGATTTGGATAACCAATAGTCATAGATTTGGGTTTTCACTCTTAAGATGAGCCTAGGCTCTAATAATTAGGGAGAGAAAGAGTCAGACATAAGCCGGGTTCTGTTATTCTGGCTAGAATTAGCACAGAACGGCGATTATCTATCTGGGATGCCTGTTACCAGACACCTCTAGCGGTACCACTATTCAACGAAACGGGGAAAAGACCAACCCTAGTTCCTCCGACCTTGCTCCCAACCGGGGTTTACCGAGCCAACGCCTCACGACGTTGCTGGTGCGCTCTTACCACACCTTTGCACCCTTACCCGAAGGCGGTATTTTTCTGTGGCACTATCCTCACGATCGCTCGCACTGGGCGTTACCCAGCAAGTTTGGTCTTTCGGGAGCCCGGACTTTCCTCAGACTCATCGAGTCCGTAATCGCCTACGCTCACTCTTTACCCTCCTTTCCCATACTACTGCAAAATCAGTTATAGCAATCCCTAATCCTTAGACCAGATGCGACATGGGGTTTCTGGACTCAGTTAGGGGTAATCTAAAGTTATAATTAATTAGAAAAGTCCTGATTTTATTTATTTCACTGATGACTGAATGCGGATACTTGTTTACTGATCACTGATTATTGTGAGTATTTTTAAAATTAATAAATTGAGTAATAAGTGGCTTGATCTATCGGAGATTTCTGCGGTAATTATCGCCACTATTCTGGTATTATCTGTACTCTTAGGAATTTATTATTTAGGTTGGTTACAACCCTTAGAATTAGTCGCTTATGATCAAATGGTCAGATTGCGTCCCGCTTTAGCAGCAGATCCTCGATTAGTAGTGATCGGAATTACAGAAGAAGATATTCAAAAACTTGAGCGTTGGCCCCTGTCTGATCAAGTGATTGCCCAATTATTAAAAAAACTATCTGAATATCAACCGAGAGTTATTGGTTTAGATCTTTATCGTGATATTAGATATGAACCTGGATATGATGAATTGCATAAAAAACTTCAAACCCATAAAAATATTATAGTCATTAATAATTTAGGATATAGTGAAATCAAAAGAATCCCCGCACCGCCGAATATCCCGGAGGATCGAGTAGGTTTTAATGATTTATTACTTGACCCCGATAATGTGATTCGTCGAAATTTGATGTTTGCTAGTACCCCAGATGGGACTTTTTATTCATTTTCTTTAAGAATGGCATTGCGGTATTTATTAGCTTTAGGAATTGCACCCGCTAATAATCAGGTAGATCCTAATTTTATCACTTGGGGAAAGGCGGAATTTGTGCCCTTATCTCGAAATTCCGGTGGTTATCAAACCATTGATGATCAAGGTTATCAAATTCTATTAAATTATCGCTCTGCTAATCATGTGGCTAGGATGATCGGTTTAACAGAATTTTTGGAGGAAACCATTCCCCAAAGTTGGATTAAAGATAAAATTGTTTTAATTGGGACATTAGCTCCTAGTGGCAAAGATTTATTTCTAACTCCCTATAGTCCGGCGGAAAAAAATGACTTTAAAATGCCAGGGGTTATCGTCCATGCTCAAATGGTCAGTCAAATTTTAGATGGGGTTTTAGGTGAGCGTGATTTATTTGTTTTTTGGGAACAATGGGGAGAATTTTTATGGATTTGTAGTTGGGGTTTAATCGGAGCAACCCTAGCTTGGTCAAGTCGAAATCCTTTGATTATTACCCTGGGAAATCCATGTTTAGTCGGTGTTTTATTTGGATTAAGTTTTTTCCTATTTTTACATAACCGTTGGGTTCCCACCACAACTCCGGGTTTAGCCCTACTATTTACCAGTGGTACTGTTACCGGTTATCGTGCTTTTCAAGCCCAACGTCAGCAACAAATTGTGATGCGATTATTAGGACAAAATACCTCACCAGAAATTGCCAATGCTTTATGGAATAGTCGCGATCGTTTATTAGAAGATGGGAAGTTACCCGGTCAAAAATTAATTGCCACTATTCTATTTAGTGATATTAGAAATTTTAGTACCATTTCTGAAGAAATGCCCCCAGAAATTTTAATGGAATGGTTAAATGAATATTTATCAGTTTTAACCCAATGTGTCCAAACCCACCACGGTATTATTAATAAGTTTACTGGGGACGGAATTATGGCGGCTTTTGGGGTTCCCCTAGCTCGCAGAAACGAGGAATCTATTGCCAACGATGCTTATAATGCGGTTGCCTGTGCTTTAGCTTTTGAAGACCATTTAAAACAGTTAAATCAAGATTGGAAACGTCGAAATTTTCCCGAAATTGCCATGCGAGTTGGGATTTTTACTGGCCCGATTGTCGCCGGAAGTTTGGGGGGAAAAGAACGGTTAGAATATGGTTTATTAGGAGATAGTGTTAATATTGCTTCCCGTTTAGAAAGTTGTGAAAAAGATCGACAATCGGGAATTTGTCGGATTTTAATTGCAGATCAAACTTTACAATATATTGCGGAAAGTTTTGAAGTCGAATCTTGGGGATTAATTCCACTTAAAGGTCGGCAGGAACTGGTGGACATTTATCAGGTTATGGGCTGGAAAACCAAATCTAAAATATCAAAATAAATGGCTCTTAGGTACGGAGTAGACTAGATGGGTTTTTGAGGAAAGGAACAGGAATAGTAGGGCAATCACCAGGGTTTTTTCTGGTGCTGTTCTCTATGGCCTGTTCCGTTGTTATATGATTTTTGGATTAAAGATTTTTGGCTTTACGAGTTTCCAACCACATGGGAACCACTAACCAAACTATCACTAAAATTAGAGCTACAAGGGTAAATTTGGCAACCCAAGCCACTAATTGTTCCAAAGAAATCACATTTCCCACAAAATAAGATAGACTCACCATTACCGATGCCCAAACCGTAGCCCCAGCCGCATTGCATAGGAAGAATTGCCAGTATGGCATTTGAGCAATTCCCGCTAAAGGCCCGGCAAAAATCCGTAATAATGCGATAAAGCGACCGAGGAAAACGGCTTTGGCCGCGTTTTGGCGGAATTGTTCCTTAACCTCATGGAGTTGTTCTTCCCGAATCCGAAAGAACCCGCCTAGACCGACTAATAGCGGCCAACCGCCCCATTTTCCCAGCCAGTAACCAAAGTTATCTCCTAAAATGGCCCCAGCAATGGCAGTGCCAAGGACAAACCAATAATTCAATTCACCACTCCCGGCTAAAAATCCACCCACGAGGGTAATAGTTTCTCCTGGGAGGGGAATGCCAGCGTTTTCTAGGGTAATTCCCACAAATACAGACCAGTAGCCGTATTGATGAGCAATTTCTCGAATTGTTTCTAAGGATACAAACTCAAAAGACATTCAATGCTGCCTTTATATTTTTTTGCAAAGCTTTATACTTCTCAATATATCTTGACGGGTTTTTAGCCGTTGTGTCAATCTCAGACGAGTTTAAGAACACAACAACAAATTTGGCCGAGTCTGTCTAAATCTAACAGTTGAATGTTCCTAAGTTATTAATGATGAGTTTACTCTAATGGAGAACAGCGATGATCCTTAATAGACCTTAATGGGAGTCAATATAAATTCTCCCTCACAATTGTAGCTAAGTTAAGATGGATTAAGATTGATTTGATCCCCATGGGTCAAACTTTCTGTCCACTACATTAGTAAGCGAGGAGCGATCACCATGGAATGGCAACAACTGAATGGGTATGTTTGGCTTCAACCCCAAACTCGTCTTGACTCCCAAGGAGGTTTGATCCTCAAAGAAAAACTGCCTCATATTCCCCTAGAGCCTGACAAAATTTGGGTGATGAATATGGCATCTGTAGACTTTATGGATAGTTCGGGTTTAGGAGCGGTTGTCACCGCCGTGAAATTTTCTCGCAGTAAAGGATGTCGTTTGGTGATGTGTAGACCTTCTGCGACGGCCCGGCTGATTTTTGAAATTACCCAGCTTGATCGAGTATTTGAAATTATAGAAAATATTGAGGAGATTTTCTCAAGCTCGGAAACCTTACTTTCGGCTTAGTTAAGGATTAAATCCTGTTTGGGTGGCTAGTTAATCAATAATTAGCTGTTGATCTGTGATCAAGTTTAGACGAATTGACCGATAGAATGGGAGAGTGCAGAAACCACATATTGATTCCGTCCTTGAGCTTTGGCTTGATAGAGTCCTTGATCTGCGATCTCGATCAAGTGTTTCGCATTCATTTTTTCCGAGGGCATGACTGTACCAATTCCTAAGCTACAAGTCATGTAATGGCTGACAGATGAACCCGAGTGAATAATTTTTAATTTTTCAATCTGGTTTTGAATACTTTGGGCAATTAAAATAGCATCTGCTACGCTTGTTTTTGGTAAAATTATAGCGAATTCTTCCCCACCATAGCGGGCGAGAAGATCCGTAGGATGTTTCATAGCTTGAGAAATAGCCTGGGCTATCTCTCGCAAAGCCTGATCGCCAGCTAAATGACCATAGGTATCGTTATAGAGTTTAAAGAAGTCTAAATCACAAAGAATTACTGATAACGGGGCTTGTTCTTGAGATAATTGCTCCCACTGATTCTTGAGGTATTCATCAAAATAACGACGGTTGGCAATTCCGGTTAAACTATCAGAAGTTGCCAAATCTCTTAATTCATGATTGACAATTTTTAATTGATGATAAAGTTCGGATTGTTGAATGGCGATCGCCAATTGTGCTGCTAAAGAAACTAATAGTTCCTGTTCCCAAACCTGCCATTTTCTGGGATTAGAACATTGATGAGCGACTAGCAACCCCCACATTTTCTGTCCATGCCAAATCGGAGTCACTAGATAGGCTCGAATTTGAAGTTTAATTAATAGTTCTTGATGACAACGACTTATATCACCTGTATAAATATCAGCAACGGATTTAACTTTATCGGTCTTTTCCAGACTTAAAGTTTCCTGGATGCAACCATCTTTATATCGATTACCTAACAGAGAAAAACATTCCTGAGCGTGGGATTCTGTTAAGACTTCTCCCTCTTGGTCACTCTCAAAGCGGAAAATAATCACCCGTTCATTTTTTAGGGCTTGACGGACTTCGGTAACGGTCGTATTCAGAATTTGACTTAATTCTAGGGATTCATGGATGCGTTGGGTCAGTCGGGTATTGAGTCGTTCCCGTTCGGCTTGCTGTTTAAGTTGTTGTTCAATTTCTAAACGCTCGCTAATATCCCGAGCTAAAGTATGAATTAATTGTTGTCCCCCCACCTGAATTAAACCCAGGCGAACTTCTACCGGAAAAGTTGTTTGATCTTGGCGACGGTAAATTCGTTGTATGGCTATGGGTTGACCCGGAACTAAACTTTGGAATAGGATCATAGGAATGGGCTCGGTTTCTATCTGTTGAATCGATAACCTTAAAAGTTCCTTTCTGGTATAGCCCAAACTCTGACAAGCAAATTCATTCACATCCAAAATCTGGCCATTAAAATCATGCAACAGAAATCCGTCCGCCGCCTGTTCCACTAACGCTCGAAAACGACTTTCACTTTGCATCAGGGCGATTTCCGTTTCCTGTAACCGTTGGGAGGCTAGACGCAAATCCAACTGTTCTATCACCAATTCCCCTAGAGATTGCAGAGTTTGCACTTCTAACTCACTTAATTCATGGGGGTGATGATCCATTACACAAAGGGTTCCCAACCTTTGTCCATCGGACGTACACAGAGGAGCAGCCGCATAAAACCGTAAGCCAAACTCTCCCTTGACTAAGGGATGATCACACCATTGGGGATCAATTAGGGTGTCATTGATGCAGTAAACGCCCTGATTATACATGGCAAAACCGCAGAAGCTGCCTTCGCGATCAACTGTAGGACAATCAAGTCCCTGGCGGGATTTAAACCAAATTCGATCTTGATCCACTAAACTGACTAAGGAAATCGGAACCCCTAGCAACCGAGAGGCTAATAGCGTAATTCGGTCAAATGCAGCTTCAGAAGCCGTATCTAGGACGTTGTAACGATAAAGTGTTTGTAATCGTTGATTTTCCTGAAAACTCGGAGATGGAGACATACCTAGAGGTAACTTAGAAAACTACTGATTATGTTGAGTTCAGATTAGCAGAAAATTAGAAAAGTTGGTGGTGAGTTAGGATTTAATTGATACAAGTAGGTTAAGAGCCTGATCATCTAGGAATTCGATGGGGAATAAATTTTAAAGATACCCATGACCCATTTTTGTGTTAAATGTTTGCAAAATAATATAATACTATGGAAAAAGAGAAAACTTACTGCTCAGGTTTTTGCTTCCATTGTAACACCTTCTCTGGAATGTGGGGAGATTACTAATGCAGCGTCATTTTATAAGTTTAATTAGGCTAATTTTAACAACATTTTTTATAGTTTTAATCAGTCAAATCCCAACTATTGCAACCGATGATAAAATTCCATTTCAACCTCACCCCTTACCAGAAAGTTTAGAAAGTTGGCAAGATACAAATAGTCAAGGTGATTATTTTGATAAAATTGAAGCCCCTAATTTTGGTCATTTAGTATTTTCAAACTTTCCGATTAAAGTTTATATTGAAAATTCCCTTTCTGATCAAAACTGGAAAGAAAGTGTTTCATCTGCTATTTTACAATGGGATAATTATTTGCCGTTAAATCTGGTTGAAGAACCGGAAAATGCCGATATTGAAATTATCAGAAAAAATCCTCCCCTAGACCCACAGAAAAAACGCGCCAGTTCCGCAGAAACCCGTTATAAAGTTTCAGTTAAATATACTCCTCAAGGTTTTCCCTATTTATCCCATCGCTTTACGATTTGGTTGAGTCCCACCCAAACCGGAAAATATATTCAAGCCGCCGTCCTTCATGAATTTGGTCATGCTTTAGGAATTTGGGGTCATAGTCCTGAACCCACAGATGTCATGTATTTTTCCCAAGTTCGAGAACCCCCGCCTATTTCTGCTAGAGATATTAATACTTTAAAACGGATTTATCAGCAACCTACTCGTTTAGGATGGCCTGTATTATAGTTACGAATTACGAATTACGAATTATGAATTATGAATTATGAATTATGAATTACGAATTACGAATTACGAACCAGTAATGGGTAATGGGAGGGGAAGAATTCTCGGTCAGATTTGCTGGATTAGTTTTGATCAAATACCACCAAAAGCGCGACTAATTTGACACTCCCTGTGCCTAAAGGCGTGGGGATTCTTTGTTCATAGAGCCAACTTGCTCGAACAGGATTTCTCCAGCCTGAGCAGAGGTCAATTCTCCCAAAGCGTTGCTTGCGTACTTCGCAAAAGTTCCCGTATGCCCTACGGTACTCAATCCTCGACTAAGGATATTTCTAGCTGCATTTTCATCTCTATCCATGACACAACCGCACCTACAAATATGGGTTCTAGTGGATAGCGTTTTCTTAACAATTTCACCACAACTAGAGCATTCTTGGCTGGTATATTACCGTGCTAATTTCACAGCATGGTCTTTACGTTGCCTACTTATTTTGAGGTGGCGTTTCCCTAAAATCTGTCTAGCTTTGCCTCGATTTTTTGAACCTTTGACTTTTCTGGCAATCCGACGTTGTGAACGTTTAAGAACCTTTTGACCTTGACGAAGAAATTTAGGATTCTCAACCATTACACCATTAGAGTCGGTGTAGTATTCCTTCAAACCCACGTCTAGTCCGATAGTATTGCCAGAAGGCTTTGTATTTTCTTTCCGGTCAACATCGACACAGAATTGAACATACACGCCGTCTGCACGTTTTACTAATCTCACCCGTTCTATTTGGCTAATTTGGTAAAAGTGTAAGTCGCGCGTGCCTTTTAACTTGAGTTCACCAATATTTTTTTTATCGGTAAACTTTATTGATTTTCGATCATCTGCAAGTTTCCAACCCGTTGATTTATAATCAACAGAACGGCAGTTTTTCTGGAATTTTGGATATCCTTTTTTACCAGGAATTGACTTTTTGCAGTTCTCGTAAAAACGGGAAATAGCAGACCAGGCTCTTTCGGCACAAGATTGTCTGGCTTGAGAATTGAGTTCATTAGCAAACGGAAAATTCTTAGCAAGCACGGCGCAATATTTGTTTAGATCATACTTATCTATTTTTTGATTATCTATCCAATAGCGTAAACAGCTATTGCGGACAAATTGTGCTGTACGAATTGCTTCCTTTACTGCTTCAATCTGACTGGCTTTTCCGTAAGTTTTGAACTCAAATACTAACATTGCCTTACCTCTTGCCTGATTTCTTATGCTATATCTTTGGGCACAAGATTGGTTGATATTGCAACAAAGGTTTACAATAAAAAGCCGTCGTAGAACGACGGGGTTTTAAACCCATTTTTCCGATAAGGCAAAAATTCAGTTCCAATGATTAAGGTCTGGCACAGAATAACCAGACCCTAATCGTTACAAAACAAACTAAGCTGACTCAAGCAAATCTCAGATAAGTTAACGAAAAAAGCAAAACATTAAACTAAGGCGGACAAGGAATTGCAACCTTTCCAATCAGAAGTATTGCACTAGCAAAGTCGATACAGACCTTTGTTCTGATATTGACCCCAAAGCTAATTCAGTCGTCATCGTTTTTAAGCTCCAGGCGAGTCCTTGACCCTCTACAATATCAACAGTTCGGTAGTTCACAGTGCTACTGATGGCGTTGCAATGGGATTAAAGCGGAGTGGACACAAGCATTTAATCCGGTGGGGTTGTTATCAACAGTTGCGTTTTGTTGAGTGGTGTCCTATACCTATTAAGTTAGCATGACTTTTGCGATCGCTAACCCCCAATTTACTAAATTTTACAGAGTTTAATATTTCGCAATAATTAATAATAGCAGTTGCCATCAATATAAATAATATTTTAATCTATGACTTTTAACCATCCGTTGTTTAAACGATTAATAATTTCACTGATTTGTTTACATTCGCGTAACCCTAAAACTTGGTCAGAACAAACTAAGGCCATTAACCCGTCTTGGTCAGCGCGAGTAATTTTACCTGTGGCGTAAATTTTGCTGACGATATGCTGAATATCTGTAGATGTTCCCGATAATACCTTGTTCATGCTTCCATCCGGTGAGGTCAGTGTTCAATCTATACAGACCTGTTAACTGACAATCAGGATGATTTATTGATTATGCGTATTATTCGAGATAAACAACTTAATTTAATGAGGGATTAATGGGTAGAAACGTAAGTTGCTAATCCTCGGAATTTTAGTCCTAAAATAATATCATTCCATTCAGAACCCAAATAGTTTCCCGTCTGAGTAATAGCATTAATAAAGTAGAATCCATCTAAATCCGTGGCTTTTTCTGCCCAATTATTAATATCAAAAGCGTCAACTTTGTTAAATACCGGTACGGTTTTAGTATTATTTTCATCGGGTAATACATAGATATGATCTCCATATTTCTCCACAATCGTTACCCCTTTAACTTTACGAATCTTCATCGGGGAAATGGTTTTTGATGGGTTGTATCCTTGAATGATTTTCATGTCAACCTCGTAGGTATGGATTAGATTGAATTATTGGGTGTGAGTCCGAGCAGAATGATGTTGATATTGCTACTATCTCTAGTAAAGTCGGTGATCACAGGGTAGATTGTTCCACTTGTTGGCGCGTCCGCAAAATCTTTGCTCCCCATGCACAAAAGACGAAATCCATTATGTAACGGATATGACAGTTGAGCAAGTGGTTTTGCTATTCTTGTTATGTTTTGTAAAATTTCCGGTTTCTGATTATCCTTTAGCGAATAAAAAACCCCTCTCTGAAAAAGAGAAGGGATAGGAGGCTGTTAAACAGGACTTACGCAAATTGGGGGATGTAACCCTAGATGTAGGGGTAATTCATGAATTACCCCTACTATTGATAGCGGTGATGCGTAAGTCCTGTTAAAGCGATTTGGGGTTTTAGTGGACTGCTACGGCGGGTTCTTCTAATACAATTTCGCAGGTATCGCCGTTATATCCCCGTTTAGGCTGAACAAAAACTTTATCACCCGATTGAAGTTCTAGTTTGGTCAACTGTTCCTTACTTAAATGGGCAACAATTTCACCCCCATCGGCGAGGGTTAAATCCACTTGAATATCCCAGCCCAGATGAGTCACCCGTTTCACCTGTGCTATAGCACTAGGTTGTTGATAATTACTGGTATGTAATTCCAGATCATGGGGACGAATAAAAATATTAGCAGCAGTAGAATCTAAATCAAAATCTTGAAACAGTGTGGTATGACGGGGTAACACATTAACTGTGCCGATAAATTGCATGACAAAGGGGGTCGCCGGGTGGTCATAAATTTCTGAGGGGCTTCCCACCTGTTCAATTTTGCCATGATTCATGACCACAATCTCATCCGCCACGGCCATGGCTTCTTCTTGGTCATGGGTGACAAATACACTGGTAACGTGAACTTCATCGTGTAGCTGACGTAACCAACTCCGCAACTCTAAGCGAACTTTGGCATCTAAAGCCCCAAAGGGTTCATCGAGTAATAAAACCTGCGGCTGTACGGCTAAAGCCCGGGCTAAGGCCACCCGTTGACGTTGACCACCAGAAAGTTGAGAGGGATAACGATTTCCTAATCCGGTTAACTGAATTAAGTCTAATAATTCCTCAACTCTGGTCTTAATTTTTTGTCGAGGATGTTTGCGAATTTCTAAACCAAAGGCGATATTTTGCCGGACAGTTAGATGTTTAAACAGGGCATAATGTTGGAAAACAAATCCAATATTGCGGCGTCGGACATCTAAATAAGTAGTATCTTGACCGTTGATAATAATTTGTCCACCAGTGGGGGGTTCTAATCCGGCAATCGCTCTTAATAAAGTAGACTTTCCTGAACCAGAAGGCCCTAATAATGCGACTAAGGTTCCATCTTTAATTTCCAAGTTAATATTATCTAAGGCTTGAAAATTACCGAATACTTGAGAAACGTTTTTAATGATAATACCCATAGTACCTCTAAGAATTACGAATTACGAATTGAGGAATGATTAAAACAATTCGTGTTCTCTAATTTGTAATTAATTTATCCGTGACTGGTTTTTCTTTCTAATATCTCCTTGAGAACTAAAGTAACTAAAGCCAGTAACGCTAAAATAGTGGCAGCACCAAAGGCGGCTTCGGTTTGATAATTTTTGTAGGCTTGTTCTACAAAGGTTGGTAAGGTTAAAGTTCTGCCTGCAATTAATCCAGAAACAACCGCCACCGCTCCAAATTCACCCATAGCTCTCGCATTAGTTAAGAGCACACCATAGAGCAAACCCCATTTAATATTGGGGAGGGTAACACGCCAGAAAATTTGGAAATCCTGAGCCCCTAAAGTGCGGGCGGCTTCTTCCTGTTCTGAACCTAATTCTTCTAAAACTGGAATCACTTCTCGGGCTACAAAAGGTAAAGAAACAAATAGTGTTGCTAGTACCATTCCGGGGAGGGAAAATAACACTTTAATATCCAGGTTTTCTAACGCCGGCCCAAACCAACCATTGCGACCATATAACAGCACAATCATTAACCCGGCTACCACGGGAGAAATCGCAAAGGGCAGGTCAATAATACTAATTAATAAGGTACGACCTCTAAATTGATTTCTAGCAATTACCCAAGCGGCGCAGAGTCCAAAAACCGTATTGATTGGAACGACAATCAAAGCAATAATTAAGGTCAGTTGCATTGCTTTTTGAAAGTCGCTACTATTAATAGCAAGGATAAACTCTTGGGTTCCTTTATGAAAGGCTTCGTAAAAAACAGCGATGGCTGGAATAAATAAAACCAGAGCTAGATAGAGTAAAGCAATGCTAATCAGGAGCCATTTAACCCAAGGGAATGACTGAGATTGAGTTGGATTTGTTGGCGAAGATGACATAAAAGCTAACCAATTAAAGAGTTAAAAATCCTAACTTTTCAGAGAATAACGCCGTCCCCACTGTTGCAGCGCATTGATTAATACTAATAAGAACAATGAGACAATTAAGAGGACTGTACCCACGACCGTCGCACCTACATAGTCATATTGTTCTAAGCGCTGAAACACTAAAATCGGAGCAATTAAATCTTTAAATGGAATACTTGAAGAAATAATTACTACTGAACCATATTCTCCTACTGCGCGGGAAAAACCCAGGGCAATTCCGGTTAAAATTGGCGGCATTAAGGGGGGAAGTAAAACCCTGATAAAAGTTTGAAATTCAGTTGCACCCAATGACCAAGCTGCTTCCTCCGTTTCCCGTTCCATTTCTTGCATAACCGGTTGTAAAGTTCGTACCACAAAGGGTAAGGAAATAAACAACATGGCAACAAAAACCCCTAAACGGGTGAAGGCTATTTTAATGCCAAAGGGAGCAAAAAATTGTCCAATCCAACCGTTATTGCTATAAACCGTTGCTAAGACTAAACCAGCAACGGAAGTGGGTAAGGCAAAGGGTAAATCAACGGCGGCATCGATTAATTTTTTCCCAGGAAAGCTATAACGAACTAATACCCAAGCGATTAAGGTTCCCATCAATCCATTAACTACTGCGGCGGCTAAACCGGTTACAAAAGTAACGTTATAAGCGCTCATGGCAACAGGACTAAAGGCAATTTTCCAAAATTCCTGGGGGGATATGGTTAAGGATTTTGTAATTAATGCTGCAAAGGGCAGAATTAACATAAAAATCAGATAGGAAAAGGTAACAACCCAGGGCAAAGAAAGCCGCCCCCAAAGTTCTTTTAATGGGTTATTAGAAGCGGGTCTATGGGTTTTAAACTGGTCTACAGAAGTCACCATTAATGTTTAATACTCTAGGGGTAATAGGAATTGAATTGATTGTTTACCAGCCATCTACTTCTGATTGGGAATCCCGCCAAATTTCAATATCCAAATCGGAAAGATAAATTAGGGCACTATCGATTTGTTGGGGAGTTCCTTTCAGGAGTAAATCAAACCAACCATCTTCCCGGGCATTCTGACCTAAAATTGCTCCACTAATGTTCACTTGTAAACCATAATCGGAAGCTAGGCGAGAAATCACGGGTTCTTGGTGGTATTCCTTGGGAATTCTGACTCTAATTCGGAAATCAGATTGATATTTTTCTCTAGCATTTAATCCAGATAATTCTGTATTTTCTTGATCAATATTCGGAGAACTTAAAGACATTTTAATCTCCTCAAATAAATGACTAGAATTTTAGGGACTGAATCAATCTCTATTTAGATTGGGCAATTTTGGCTTGGATTTGATCAAAAATTGCTCCATCGGCAAAAAACTGAGTATCCACGTCTTTCCAACCGCCTAAATCCTTAATGGTGAACAGTTTTTCAACTTTAGGAAATTGGGTAGCAAATTCGGCTTCTACTGTGGGTTCAACGGGTCGGAATCCTACTTTGGCGAACTCTTTTTGAGCCTCCGGTGTAAACAAAAACTTGGTAAAAGCTTCTGCCACTTCACGGGTTCCATGTTTGTCTACATTTTTATCGACAACAGCAACGGGATTATCAATGGAAATGTTATAATCCGTCGGCACAATATAGGGTTGTTTATCCCCTTTTTGAGCCGCTAAAATCACCTCGTTTTCATAATTAATTAAGACATTGCCTTGACCCTGTTTGTAGAACACATCACTGGCTTCCCGGGCATCTTTAGGCAGAACCGGAACTCGACGAAAGACATTTTCCAGAAAGGTTTGAGCTTCTTCTGGCGTGCCTCCGGCTTGGGTGACGGAACCCGACAAAACCAGGACATTCCACTTAGCTCCACCGGAGGTTTTGGGGTTGGCGGTAATTACCTGAACATCATCGCGGGTTAAATCAGACCATCCTTTGATATCGGTATTCGCGTCCCTAAGCACCAAAGCCGCGACGGATTTATGGACAATCGACTCATTGGGAAGTTCCTGTTCCCAACCCGGTTCGATGAGTCCGGCTTTTTCGATTTTGGCGGTATCTCCGGCTAGGGCTAAGGCCACCACATCGGCATCAAGTCCATCAATAACCGCACGGGTTTGGGAGCCTGAACCTCCATAACTTTGTTCAAACTCCACAGTTTGTCCGGTTTGGGCTTTCCACTGTTCCACAAACTTAGGAATGATGTTTTCATAAGCCGTTTTTGTGACTGCGTAGGATACGAGGGTTAATTTAATCGGTTTGTCCGTTTGGGCGGCTTGGGGTGCAGGAGCATTCGTGGCCGTAGGAGATTGATTGTTGGGTGAGGAGCAAGCTACCACCATGCAGTTGAGTGCAAGTCCAGTCAGGACATAACCGATAGACTTGGCAGAGAAAGGTTTTGGGGGTAACGGTGAACGGATTCGCATGATCACACTCCTGAAATTCGTCTGGAATTTATTTACACAGTCTTTTGTTTTTGACTGTCTTTGTATTCTATACTAAGTTAGTTTGAATTTCAATACATCTGCATTACAAAAATTAAAAAATTGAATTTATCATTCAATGCGTTTGCCATGTCAAAATACATATAGGTTGATCCAGTTGTGCAGTCAGAAGCAATCCAATCGGTGCTATCCTCCTCTGGTGTTCAGTCCCCAAATGCTGTTCTAGGAAATGTACGTCTGGCATCGCCACCCCTGGGCCAGCCACAACTATTCAATCCGGTGGAGTCAAACTAGGGAAGTAAAATATGGCAGCACAAGCGCCCTCAGCAGATGAAGCAGAGTTAGCAAAACTTTTGATTCAGAGTAACTACCTGTTTCAAGACCTGGAAATTAACTGGCTGGCTCAGTATCTTTCCCCAGACCTGACTATAGAAAAACTGTATTCTAGTCGTCCTGTCTATACGGCTTTTCGTCCCAATATCTTTTTAGATGTTCTCTATATCATTATTAGTGGCGGGCCAATTATTACTCGCAGTACGCCCCTAGACCGGATTATCGCTATCAGTTATCCGGGGGGATGTTTTGGGATGAGGAATCTTCCCTTTAGTTTTGGCCAGATGAGTCGGGCTTTTCCCAGTTTAGTGGAAGCCTACAAAACCACTGATGTGATTAAACTTCCCCTGGATACCCTGAAAGAAATTTATCAGGATAGTCCAGTGGTGCGGGAACGCTATGATAAATTCTTTGAACTGCGGGAAAAATTTCAGTATCATCTACTTAATTGCAGTTCCTATCCTCCTCAAGCCGTGGCGGCACTATTCAGGGCATTGGTTTATCAAGAACGCAGTTTGGGGAATCAACCTCAGTCCGACGGAGTTTATACCTTTGATTTACCTATTGATGTGATCGCCCGTTCCTGTCAGTTAAACCACCGCACCGTTGAACAAGTCCTGAAGGGAATGCAGAAAGTCAAATTAATTGAAGCAGCGAAATCCAGTGATTCCTCGGAGGATACAATTCGAGTCATTGACCCGGAAGGATTAAAAGAAACCTATAGTGCCACCCGGGATAAGGTTGCGTGGTGGCCGTTGAAGTAGGTACGGGGGAGCAGGGGAGGTAGGGTAGGGGAGGTAGGGGAGAGATAATTAGTTTTTGATTTTTGGGTTTTGAGGGGTGAGTCCTAATTGGGCAAGGGGTTTGAATAGGGCGCCGCCCAGAACTCCCAGGGAAACACTAAAGGCGAGGATCACACCGACGGGAAGTTGAACAGATTCTAAAAAAAGGAACCTCAGAGTTATGGGTGTGGCATTTTGGATGGCAAGAATTGCGATCGCACTCATCCAAAACGCGAGGATAAAACTGGTGACAATGGCAGGGGCATTAGGCATAAATAATCACAATGTATCCAACGAAAAAACCTATTGTTTAATTCTAATCAATTTTCCCGTTGCCTGATAGATATAAAATACCCTAGCTTTTATTTTTCGGGGTAAAAAGCTAGGGTTTGGGTTATGAAAAAATCTAAATATTTTCAATAATTAGAGTTCAACGTTAACATCATTAGAGTGGGTGGTATCTTGGAAATCCCGACGTCCGCCACCTCGGTCGGGTTCGTAGGGGCCATTGAGTCCAGTGCGGGCGGAAAGCAATTGTGAGTTACCCAGAATATCTGATAATTGATTAGAAGTAGAACTCGCGGCCAAAGCGTTAGTAGTAAGACCAACCAATAAACAAACTGATAAAACTAAAGATGTATAGGTTTGCATAATAAAGTGTCCCTGTAAGTCTGTCCACTTCCTTATACAAACCGTTAATATTTAGATCAGGATGAGTGTCAAAAGTTTTTTAAATCCGGCTATAACCCCTCTAAAATTAACCACTGACCGGATAAGTTTAAACGTCCGTAAACTTTTAGGGGGGAAAGAGTGGGAATATTTTGTAATTGTTCGTTAATTTCTGGGTATAGGGTGACTAATTTCCAGGTTTGACCTGTAAACTGTCCTTGAGTTAGGGTAAAACGATAGTCTTGGTGACTCTGACGCTGGAAAATACCCTCGAAGGCGTGACTATTTTTAGCAGGATGACAAGGGTTTGGGGATGCCGGACAATAGCCATCAATGGGATATAATTCGGGATGATTTAAATAATAAGATTGCCAGTATAACCAATCGGGATGATCGGGCGGTAAATTAAATAAAGGAATTACCGCTTGAGGAGCAATATTATCGGTTAACAGGGCATTTTGTAAGGTTCTAATAGATAATTCTTGGGGTTGTATTCCCTGTTCAATACATAAAGCGGCAGCCATTCCTGCAGCTTGTCCGATGCCTAAAACCACAGGTTGTAAACGGGTTGCACCGTTGGCAATATGGGAAACGGAAATATTTTTTTCACAGACTAATACATTCTCGGTATTAATCGGAATTAAAGCTCGATAGGGAATAGTAAAAGGAGTTCCTGTCCAGCGTCCTCCCCAACGTAAACTTTTAGGTTGCAGGGTTAATTGAAATTGGGTATAATGATGATCGTTAGCGTAATTTCCGATCGCGATCGCTTCACATTCTCCAGTTTCATTAAAAGGTAAGGTCGCAATACAACCCGTTTCAATTGGTAAAATATCCTGTTCTATAATGGTTGTTAATCCTTGAATTCGGCGACTTTCTCGATAGTAGGGATGGAGGGCAAAAGCTGATAAAATATCGGGATTACTATTAAAATTAGGTCGATTTTCTAGGGGAAAAGTTCCCATTGCTAACCCATATCTCCGTCCTAATTTTGTTTGAATAAAACGAGCAAAACTCAGGCTATGGTAAAAACTTTCCTGCCAGAATTGCAACCTCTCAGAGTTTGAAGTGATTAATCGATCTAAATTTTGATCATAATCATTGCCCTGGATTGGCCAGTTAATCATAAACTTATTATTGGGTAATCTACCATAATTTAGGAAGGATTCTATATCATAATTTTTCCAAGCATTAGTAAATAATTCCGGGGTATCAATGGGAGGAATAGGAATTTCTGGGGCGATGTTACCTTCTCCAAAATCTTCCATAATAAAAACCCAGGTGGGAGCTTGAACCGGAGTCGTTTTCATTAATGTTGATAGCTCAATTGGGGCGCTAGGTTCCTGCCATTTCCCTTGCAGTTCCCACCCCCAACGATAGGGAATTTCTGCGAGTTCTAAAAGGTCGCCTAATTCCGTCCCATCTATGATAATTTGAGCTTGAATAGTACAGGAATTAAATCTAACCTCTGTAATAATATTTCCTTGTTTAATAACTTCTAAAGGTTCTTGTTCAGGTATCCATAATAAATTCGGTTCTGCTTTCACCCAATCGGCAAAAATATTTGCTCCTATTTGGGGATGATAGGTAAAGAAACTCACCCAACCATTATCTAAACCTTCGGGTTGACGGTGGTTTAGTTCCCGTAAAAATGCCCCCCAAATTCCGGTTTGAAAAGCGACTAATTCATTCCCATCCGGTGCAACAACGCCCCCAGAAGTTAACATTCCGCCTAACATTGACCATGGACTCACTAAAATGGTTTTTGCGCCCCGACGGGCAGCTTGCAGTGCGGCGGCTGTCCCTCCCGTCCCGCCTCCAATGACTAAAACATCAGCTTGTAAATGATTCATAGCTATTTGTTAACAAAAAAACAATCCAAAAATTATCGGTTAAAATAGAACCCAGTAGTAAGCCCGACCGGGCTTAATCGAGTAAAAGTTTAGTAGTAAGCCCGACCGGGCTTAATCCACTAAAAGTAATCACCAACGGCATCTATATAACTCATGTTTTTTGCATAATCTTTGGGAAGAAGCCCTTTAGGGCTTACTACTTTTATATTTATTGGGATGCAATGGTAAAGATTCTATCTTCAAAATCTAAAATAACTGCTCATTTCCTGGGTTTATGGGGGGTTTGGCTTCCAGTTGTGGTCATTTTGGGACATATTCCCATCGCCCAAGCCCAAGAGGTCATCACTCAACCGATGATAAATCTTCCTACGAGTGATACGGGTTATACCCTGGGCCCTGGAGATTTGCTCCAACTCGATATTTTTAATGTTCCTGAATATAGTGGTAATAATGGTCATCATCAAGTCTCTATTGATGGTTCTGTGAATTTGCCTTTAATTGGTAATATTTCAGTTCAAGGAATGACGGTAGACCAAGTAACGGTATTGATTCAACAGCGCTATGGAGAATATTTGCAACGGCCGATTTTAGCTCTTAAATTAATCGCCGCCCGTCCTCTACAAGTGGCGGTGACGGGAGAAGTGCAACGTCCGGGGTCTTATATTGTTTCCCCGTCAGCGAGTATGACAACCAATAACCCCTTGATGGGAACCCCAGAAATCCCGGGTGCAGGGGGGCGTTTACCCACAATTACCAGGGTATTACAAATGGCGGGGGGAATTACTCCGAGCGCGGATATGCGACAGGTGAAAATTCGGCGCGCGGGTGGAACTGGGGGGGAAAGAATAATGAGTTTGGATTTGTGGGAACTCTTGCAAACCGGGGATTTACGCCAGGATATTACCCTGCGTGACGGCGATACAATTTATATTCCCACCGCTACCGAACACAATGCGGCGGAATCTTCTCAATTAATTACCGCTAATTTTGCCAGTAATAATAATCAACCGATTAATGTGGCGGTGGTGGGTGCGGTGAATCGCCCTGGAACCCATACCCTCGTCTCCGAAGCAATTCCCCGACTTCCCGCCGAACCGGGTCAACCCACGGAGGGTTTAGGGGCGACGAGTGGGGGACTGTTTACGGTGACGAAGGCGCTGAAAATGGCGGGGGGAATTACTCCGGGCGCGGATATCCGTAATATTCAGGTGCGACGTCTGACCCGCACGGGAACCGAACAACAGATTACAGTGGATTTATGGAAACTGCTACAAGAAGGAGATTTAAGCCAGGATGCGATGTTACAACAGGGGGATACTATTGTAGTCCCAACGGCGACGACGGCCGAAACCGAACAAAATGCCGAGGTGGTGGCGGCGAGTTTTTCTCCCGATACCCTGAAAATTAGTCTGGTGGGTGAGGTGGTGTCCCCGGGGGCGAAAAGTTTGACTCCCAATACTTCTTTGAATCAAGCATTGGTGGAAGCGGGGGGATTTAATGAATCTCGGGCTAATAAGAAACAAGTGGAATTAATCCGCATCCATCCCAATGGAACGGTTTCTCGGCGTCAGATTCCGATTAATTTATCGGCGGAGGTGAACGAAGAAACTAACCCAACCCTGAGAAATAATGATGTGATTGTGGTTGGTCGTTCCGGGGGGGCCGCTTTCCGAGAGGGTTTAGGAACTGTGTTAAATTCGTTAAGTCCGATTAACAATTTTTTAGGACTTTTTCGCTTTGTGAATATTTTAAACTAAAAAAAACTATGAAAAACCGAAAATTATCTCAACTCTCTGTTATTAAAAATCAAAGGAAACCCTTACAGTCGCCGGGAGAAACGTTATATTATGATGCTGATTTATACCCCGGATACAATTTAGAAGAAAAAGCGGATTTTTTTAAGATTTTATGGAAACGAGCGCTCGCTGTTTTAGGGGTGACAACCGCCGTCACCGCCGGGGTATATCTCTGGACAATTAATCAAACTCCTGAATATAAAGGGTCATTTCAAATTTTAGTCGAAACTACTCCCGCAAACGATAGTTTACCCTCGGAGTTAGACGCAAATTCAGAAAAAAAATCAGACCTTGATTATTATTCCCAACTGGAAATTTTACAAAGTCCCAAATTAATGTCGGGAATTCTCAAAGGGATTCAAACTCGCTATCCTGAAGTGACTTATGATTCTTTATTTAATAAAAAAACTGGACAAACTTTTTGGGAAAAGGATACCCTTTCTATTAAACCTTTAAAACAGACTCGGATTTTTGAAGTGAGTTATCAAGACTATGAACCGCAAAAAGTTCAATTTGTTTTAGAAAAAATAGCTGAAGGTTACTTGAAATATAGTCTTCCTGAAGATGTACAGTCTCAAGCGCGAGAAGAACAATTAAAATTAATACAGGAACAAGTTGCAACTTTAGAAAAAAGAATCCCGCCGATTAAACAAGGAATTGAGAAACTTCAACAACAATATAATTTTATTGATCCTAAACTGCAAACCGAGTATTTATTTAAACAAAAAAGTGAATTACAATCTCAAAAATTAGAAACCCAATCTCAACTTCTACAACAGCAATCTCAATATCAAGCCTTACAAAAACAGTTGGGACTAAAACCCGAACAGGCTTTATTAGCATCTGCTTTAACTCAATCACCGAACTATCAAGGGTTACTGCAAGAGTTATTAAAATTAGAAACAGAGATAGCAATTGAATCCGCCCGTTTTAAAGGGACAGCACCGCAAATTCAGGCCTTATTAGATCAGCGATCGCAAATAATTCCCTTATTAGAAAAAGAAGCTAAAAATGTATTAGGATCAAATAGCAATCAAGTTGATCCTAATATTATCCGGTTTCAAGATTCGATCCGAATGGGAATGATTCAGCAGTTAGTTTTAGTGGCGAATAATATTGAAATGCTGAAGGTGAGAACTGAAGTTTTAGAAAAAGCTACTCAAGAATTTAATCGATATTCCCAAGTGTTTCCAGGGGTTTTGGGTCGCTATAACGATTTACAACAACAGTTAAAAACAACAACAACTCAACTAACAGAATCAACGAATAAATTTCAAGAAATGAAACTGCAAGTTGTTCCTAAAGTCAAGTCAGAACCTTGGGAATTAATTGCCCCTCCTCGGATTCCAAGTAATATTAATGGAGAATTAGTTACCGTTTCTCCTAATGTTCCTTTAAATCTCGCCCTGGGGGGATTAGCGGGATTATTCTTAGGGGTAATTACGGCTCAAATCCTAGAACGATTGAACAATGTTTATCGCACCACCCACGAAGTTACTGACAGTATTTCCTTACCTTTATTGGGAGTAATTCCCGCCAGTAATGAAGCCTTAATTCTTCCGGGTTCGGTTGCACCCCCAATTGATATTTCCGATCTCACCTACCCCGCTTGTAGTCCATTCCAAGAGGCATTCCGAGCCTTAAATACTAATTTACGTCTATTAAACCCGGAAGGTTCTGTGCGGTCTTGTGTGATTACTTCCGCCACTCCATCCGATGGCAAATCAACTATTGCCATGAATTTAGCCCAAGGAGCCGCGGCCATGGGTCAACGGGTTTTATTAGTGGATGCTGACCTGCGTTGTCCCCGGATTCATACTTTATTAGAAATCACGAATCAATTGGGATTAACTAATATTTTAACTCAAAAATTAGAGTTTAAAACTGTGATTAAACAGGTCGCTTCTGAGGCGAATTTATCGGTGTTAACCGCCGGAGAATTTTATCCCGACCCGACTCGGTTATTATCCTCAAAACCGATGCAGGAGTTAATGAAACAATTGCAGGAATCCTTTGATTTAATTATCTATGATACCGCCCCAATTTTAGGGTTAGCTGATGCGAATTTATTAGCACCCCATACCGATGGGTTAATGATGGTTGTGGGGTTAGGAAAAACTGACCGAGAAGCCTTTAGTTTAGCCCTGCGGGAAATTAGCACCGCCGGGGTTCCCGTCTTAGGAATGGTGGCAAATGGGGATAAACAGGAAACCCATTATTATCGGGATTATTAACAGGGGGTTTGGGTTAGGCTGAATTGGGACTTACGGAAAGAAACCGGGTTTGTGACCTCCCGTGCGTAAGTCCTGAACAGGTTATGGGCTTTAAAGTTGATTAAAAAATCAAGAGTAGTGGTGTGTTACCCCCTACAAGTATTGTCTCCTAGGTGGAGGGTTTTGTCAACCCCCTTTCCAGAAAAGTCGAAATTTTTGGGGCTGGGAAATATTATTATCACCACAAAGACACAGAGGGGTTATAAGATTTCGGGTAAACCGACCTCTTTGGGTTTAACGAATTTACCGTCAAAGCTGACGGCTTTATTTTCAAATGTCCTAGCATCGGCTAGGGCTTTGCGTAACTCGGCGCATTCCATGGGTTGCTGCATTCCTCCTAATAAATAGATGAGTAACTTGGCGGCTAGGTCTTTTCCGGCGACTCTGACCCGGCGTTTATTCGGGTCATATAATATTCCATACCAGAGGGAGTCGGGATATTCCATGCCGCTAAACCCCCCAGACCCATCAAAAGTTTGTAATTTCTCGAAAATCTCTGCTAGGGGTTGTTGTTGATAAAAGACTAATACCCCCAGGGCGGCGGCTACGGCTACTTGTCCCACGGGGCGAAATAATATATTTCCTTCCCCTGGGGGTTTCTCAAAACTAAACCTTCGCAGGTCGGGGGTTTCCCAACGGTCTTCTAAGCGTTGATAGCTGGGTAAGGTTGCCAGGGCATCAAAAAGTTGTTGTAATTCCTGAATACCTGTTTCTAACTCTTGGGTTGTGGGGCGTCGGGGGACTAACCCGGGTTTGGCGGCTTTCCAGTGGGGAAATTTGGGGGTTAAGTAGCGTTGACCCATATCTGTTAGGGCTTGCAGGGTGGTTAATACGGTTGACTTGGAGGCGACGGTGGCACTATCCCAATTAATTCTAGGGTTGCGTCCGGGTTTATCGGCAAATAGAGGATGGGAAACAACAACCTGGCGAGTAACGATAGAAAACCCATCATCTTCGTCTAATAGGGCTAACTGTCCTTTACTGAGTTTAACGGCCATTAAGTTAACGTGGACAAAAATAGACCTAACCCTTTGTCTAGCTTGGGCGCGGGTTTCTCCTTTCACAACGGCGGGAATAAATTCTACGCCGATGGTTTCTTGGGATAGTTGTTGTAACTGTTGGGGGGTGATACCGATTTTTTGGGTTAACTCCTTAACGGTAATAGCATCGCCGATGGGTTTTTTCTGTTTGCTGTAGGGTTGCAAGTGTCCTGTCCGTAGGAGTTGCATTAACCCTTGTATCCCCATCAGGCGATGTTGTCCATCGAGGGCAAAGATGGAGACATCCTCGGACATTTGCAGGAGTCCGAGTTTTCCCTGAGTATCGAGGGGTAAAAAGTCAATGGCGGACTGGGTGGCTTGGCCCTGTTTATCCCATTGGGGGGCTTGGGGGTTATCGACCCAGGAGGGACTGAGGACGACTAACACCGCCGGGAATTTATGGTCTTTGTGGTTGGTCAGGTATTGGGTAAGGGTGGCCTGTCGTGACCAGTCCAGGGGACGTTGCAGGATGTCGTCCACGGTTTCGGTGTCTCTTTCGACGTTGCCTGTGGGGTCTAAATGGGGTTGAAATAGGGGCAGTTGGGAGGCGAAACCGACTTTGGCGGCTATCCATTCTAGGGTGACGGAGGTGATAAAGGTTTCGGTTTGGGCCATATAGGTTTTTTGAACCAGTAAGCTATCTGCTTTTTGTAGATAGGGTTTCAGCAGTTGTGCAATTGCTTTTTGGGATTCGGAATTGAGTTGGGTTTCAGTATCCATTAGAGGTATGTTGCCAAATGAGTCAATAAATGCTATATTACCTAGAAATGGTTTTTAAAAATTTAAGTAAGGTTTTTAAAAACTTATTCCTAGTCCTACTTTACCGGAATAGAGGGGTTTAGGGAATATCTGTAATTTCTGAAAAGAGGAAATAGTCATGACTGAAGAACAGCCACAGAAGCGTTCAAGTGCCGAAATTGTTATGCTTCCAACTCAACAGGATGCTCTAACTCAATCATCAGCTGATTCTGCCACTTGTGGTGCAAGAGTATTTCAATGTCATGTTTATGAACAAGGACAGAGAGTTCATTTAGCTTTTTGTCTCTCTTTTAAGCAACTTCTTGAAATGGCAAAATTTCAAACAGCAGACAAGAAAAAAAATAGATCTAATGCTGAAGATATCACAAATCGCCCTTTAGTTCCAAACCATGTTAATGAAATTGCTAAATACTTACTAGAAACTGATAATTATATTTTACCTTCATTTATTTTTAATTGTAAAACGCCGATCAAAGTTTTTGCGTTTGGTTCAGGGGTAATGCAGTTTGGTTATGCTGTTTTACCAAGCAATGTTGAACTTTATGTTACAGATGGTCAACATCGGATTAAAGCAATTGAAAAAGCAGTTCAAGAAAGACCTGAATTATTGAACGATAGTGCAACGGTATTAGTTGTTCAAGAAGATGATATTGATCAAATTCATCAAGATTTTGCTGATTGTGCTAAAAACAAGCCAATTTCACCTGCATTGCTCACCACATTTGATGTTAGTGATGCTTTATCAAAACTTACCCGTGACATTTCCAAAGATTTAGTCATTTTTGCAGGACGTATCGATAAAATATCTCGAACTGTGAATGAAAAAGATTCAGATTATCTGTTCACGATGAATCAGTTACGACTGGGAATAGCAGAATTTTTGTTTGGTTCATCTCAGAAAAAGACAATTGAATCTTGTAAAAATCAAAACCGACATCAGCTAAAATTATTGTTAGAAAAAGCTCGATATTTCTATACTGAATTTGCTACACATAATGATGGATGGACTTTACTTCTTAAACCTAAATCTGAAGGATTAAACCTTGATTTATCTAAATTACGAAAAGAAAGAATAGATTTTTATAGCGTGGGATTACAATTAATTAGTCGAGTTGGTCATTTGATTTTATTTGAAAACGATTTTACTGAGGAGCAGCGTAATTTGTTAATTAAAACATTAGCTAATTTAGATTATAAAAGGACTACATCTATGTGGATAAATAATTTGCTTATGGATGATGGTAATGGAAAAATGACAATCATCAATAACCAAGCAGCAGTCAATAAAGCATTTAGAATTGCTGTGTCTGAGGTTGAAAATCAAACAGGTCTATTGTTAAAGTAAGCCTAAAATTTTATTTATGGGATGTAAAAAATGACTACAATTCAGGAAATTCTTTTATTAAAACGTACTGTCAATGAGTTTATAGAAGATTTACAAAAATCTACTCAAGAAATCCAAGATTTATACTGCTTGGATCAAATACCTTGGATTATTGGTGTATCTTGGGGAAAAGATAGTACAGCAACATTACAACTAATTTGGAATGCTATCTCAAAACTGCCTATAGAAAAGCGTCAAAAAACAATTTATGTAATTACAACAGATACTTTAGTTGAGAATCCTATTGTTTCTACTTGGGTGCGTAAATGTATTACTCAACTAAAAAAAGCTATTCAAGAGCAAAATATGCCAATGGAAGCTCATTTATTACATCCAGAAGTTTCACATACTTATTGGGTTGGTTTAATTGGTAAAGGTTATCCCGCACCTCGTCTTAAATTTCGATGGTGTACTTCTCGATTAAAAATTGATCCATCTAATCGCTTTATTCGTGATGTTGTAAGAACTAATGGGGAAAGTATTATAGTTCTAGGAACTCGCAAAAGTGAAAGCGTTAGTCGTGGCAAGAGGATGAGAGAACTTGAAGGTCAGCGAGTCCGTGAACGCCTCAGTCCTAATGTTAGTTTGCTCAATTCTTTAGTTTATACGCCGATTGAAGATTGGCGTACTGATGAAGTTTGGATGTATTTAATGCAGTGGGAAAACCCTTGGGGGGGTAATAATCAAGAATTATTCGTTTTATATCGAGGTGCAACCGCAGATAATGAATGTCCCTTAGTTGTGGATACCTCAACCCCTAGCTGTGGTGATTCTAGGTTTGGATGTTGGGTTTGTACTTTGGTTGATAGTGATAAATCATTAACCGCAATGATACAAAATGATCAAGAAAAAGAATGGTTACAACCTCTGATTGATATTCGTTTAGAATTAGATATCCAAAATGATCGAGAGAAACGAGATTTTAGACGACTTGTTGGAAAAGTTCAACTATTTGAACGTAATATTGATGGAGAAATATCCGTCGAACCCATTCCGGGGCCCTATACCAAAAAATGGCGAGAACATTGGTTAAGACGGGTATTAGAAGCGCAACAACAAATTAGACAAACAGCGCCCGAAGAATATCGAGATACAACCTTAATTACCATAGGAGAACTGAGCGAAATCAGGAGAATATGGTTAGAAGAAAAACACGAATTTGATGATAGTGTACCTAAAATCTATCAGGAAGTTATGGGAGAAACCTTTGAAGACCCCCGTTTGGGTGCAGGAAATACCGTCCTCGGTGTAGATGAATGGGAATTATTAGAAGAACTCAGTCAAGGAGATACAATGTATATGGAATTAATGGCAAAACTGATTGATACAGAACGTCAATATAAAACCATGGCAAGACGAAATGGCATTTATGATGATTTAGAAAAGTGTTTAGAAACCAGTTCTCGACCTCAAGAACAAGCTATTAATAACGCTCATTATGAACGCAATTTAAAAGAAGCCGCCAAAACCGGAAATGTTGAACAAGTCAAGCACGCCATAGAAGACAAAAACCCCGAACCTCCACAACAGTTAAGTTGGGGAAGTTTGAAATTTCAAAACCCTACCTAACCCTCGTTCCCAGGCTCCCGCCTGGGAATGACTGATGCAGGCTCCCGCCTGCTATTATTGGAGGCGGAGCCTCCTTAAGAGCATTTCTAGGTAGAACCTAGAAACGAGATAAACGGGATAAAAATTAACCTTTAAACTTTTAATTTTATGATTTTCTTAGAATTAACTTTAGAAAACTTTGGCCCCTATCGAGGCAAACAAGTAATTGATTTACGCCCTAAAATTAATGATAATGTGATTAGTCCCATTGTCTTATTTGGAGGTATGAATGGGGGCGGAAAAACTACCTTAATGGATGCAATGCGGCTCGCCCTTTATGGACAACGCGCCCAATGTTCTACCCGGGGAAGTTTAAGTTATCCTGAATTTCTCAAACAAGCGGTTAATAAACAAACCCTAGCCCATGAAGAAACCAGTGTAGAATTATTATTTGAACATATTGTTAAAAATATGCAAGTCGAGTTTCGGGTTAAACGTCGCTGGACAAAAAACCCGAAAAATGGTAAGGATATTTTAGGCATATTAATTGATGACTGGCCGGACTCCGCTTGGGTAGAAACCTGGGATGAGCGCATCGAAGATTTTTTCCCTATTGGAATTTCTAACTTGTTTTTATTTGATGGGGAACAGGTCAAGGAATTAGCCGATTTAGACAGTCCTCCTAATGTTGTGGTACAAGCTATTCAATCTTTATTAGGATTAGAATTATCTGAACGTTTAGCCGTAGATTTAGATATTTTAGCTAACCGTAAACGCCGACAGTTAGCTGACTCAAAAGATTTAGCTTATTTAGAAGAAATTGAAACTAAATTAAATCAGTACAAATCGGAAAAAGAGGCGGCGGAAATAGCGGTAGAAGAATTAAAAATTAAGGCCGGAATTGCCAAGAAAAAGTTAAATCAAGCTAAGGAAAAGTTTAAACTCGAAGGGGGTAAAATAGCCGGAGAACGGAGTCAACTAGAGAAAAAGTTAGAGGAGGAGAAAGAAAAAGCCCAACAACAACGGCAACGTCTTGGTGAGTTAGCCGGGGAAGGTTTACCCTTAAGTTTAATTCAACCTTTATTAATTCAAGCGCGAAAGCAAGGAAAACAGGAGTTAAACTGGGAAAAAGCCAAGGTAGCCCAGGATTTTATTAAAGATCGAGATCAGCGATTATTCGAATATTTAGAAGAACTTAATATTGCTAAAAAGCAGTTAGAAAGTGTTAAAATCTATCTGGAAACCGATTATCAAAATTTGACCGAAAATCATCATAATCAAGAAAAGATATTTTTAGAAATTGATGAAAAAGTTTTCAGTCAATTAGGAACGTTTTTAGACCATCAACTTCCCAGTCAAATCCAACAATCTCAGGACGTTTTAGAGGCGTTAAGAGTAATTGAAGATACCCTATCTAGTCTGGATAAACAATTGGCTATTGCAGCCCCTCCAGAGGTCTATGAACAACTGTTAGAAACGGTATCCCAAGCCCAAACCGAATACACTAAAATTGAAACTGCGATCGAAGTAGCAGAACAGCACGCTAAAAAATGTTTAACTGAATATGAAAAGGTTAAAAAAGAGCTAGAAAAATATAGTCAAAATACCATTGATCGAAAAAATGCCAATCATATTATTGAGACTATTAGTAAAGTTCAGAACTCTTTAAAAATATTTAAAGAGAAATTAACCCTGAAAAAATTGAATAAACTAGAAGTAGAAGTGACTGAATGTTTCCGCTATTTATTGCACAAATCAGACTTAGTACATCGAGTGGTAATTGCTACGGAAGACTTTAGTTTATCCCTGTACGATCCCCAGGGACAACCTGTAGAGAAACATCGCCTATCTGCGGGAGAAAAACAACTATTAGCGATCGCCTTTTTATGGGGTTTAGCTCGGGTTTCAGGACTCAATTTACCCATCGCCATTGACACCCCCCTGGGTCGTTTAGACTCCTCCCACCGTCAAAACCTAATTGAACGGTATTTTCCCGCAGCTAGTCATCAAGTTATTTTACTCTCAACGGATACAGAAATTGCCCAAAAGGAAGTTAATAGTTTACGAGAACAAGATGCGATCGCCCGTGAATACCTACTCAAATATGATCCCAAACAACGCCAAACCAGGATAGAACTAGGTTATTTCTTTTAACAACAACTTCCATATTTCTTTGTGTCTTCGTGTCTTTGTGGTTAAACTCCAGCGCCAAAAAATATTAATCTTGAAAAAAAATTCATTTTTTGCCTAGGGGGTTGACAAAACCCGCCGTCTGGGGGACAATGCTTGTAGGGGTTTACACGCCCATACGCTTGAATAATTAATCAACACGCTACAAAAGTTGAGTCACTCCCCTAACTCGGTGTGTGGTGAAAACAAGAATATTTGTTAACCCAAACTTAACAAAAGTCTATTTTTCATCAAGATTTTGTAAAGAAGTCTCAACACCAGGGAACACTTTCTCATGTTCCAGGTATAAAATGCTTAGTATATAAATCTAAAATCCGTAGATTCCCATATAAAACCCATATAAAAACGGAATAGGCAATGACAACTCCCACACTGATCACTGATCACTGAACCAATGGAACCCCCCGTAGAACGAATCCGCCTATCCCAAACGGCGAAGGAGCAACTAACCAAACTCAAACGAATTACCAAAATAGAAAACTGGAATATTCTGTGCCGTTGGGCTTTGTGTCGTTCCCTAGCCGAGTCAACCATTCCTTCCCCGGTGCCCATCCCCGCCGATAGCAACGTGGAAATGACATGGCAAGTCTTTGGGGGAGAGATGGGTGATTTATTCACCCTTGCCCTAAAGCAACGTTGCCATAATGACCATTTAGGAATCGACCCAGAAACCCTTGCCACCCAGTTTCGCCTGCACCTGCACCGAGGAATTAGTTACCTAGCAGGTGATCAGAATCTCAAACAGATTGAAGATTTCATCGCCCTCACCCCCGCCCAAAACCCTGTTAACCCATAAACGAAACGGCAGAGCACAGCACGATCATGCTCTCTCCTCAACTTTCTAGGGGAACTCGCCGCGCCGAACAAAATTGTTAAACTAGAAACGAGAGGATAATCTCCGTGATCATACTGAATAAAGAATCTGGAACGGTGAATGCCATGACTATAGATTCTAACCGCAGATATCATAATGTGATGGAAGACTTAGTTGCTGAGGAAGTCAAGCGTCAATTAGCAACCCTGTCTCCTCGACTCTGCCAATACATCAAACGAGTTGAAGTCGAAACCTATGCCCTCAACCGTTTACCGCCGCTTTATGCTTCCTGTCAAGAAGGTTGGATGCAGCAACTCAAAAGGGGAAGGGAAGAATTCCATGCCCCAATTAAAACCGCAGTTCGACAGGCGATCGCAGCCGTTCAACGGGACTTGCTACGACATTCCACCCCATTGTCCCCAGAAGAATCAACCCCAGTGAAGGAGGAGAGTCCCAAACCAGAGGCTGCCCAAATCTTACCCCGTCATGCCGCTGAATCCCCCGTACCACCTCCCCCTGGGCTCGATCGGAAAGTTGTCCACCGTAATCGGGCTTTTGCCGATAATTACTCGCGCAAAGAAGCCTCAATTCGAGATGGCTGGCACGGTTAACGCTTGGGAGGATTGCGACGTCGCAGGAAGTCAGGAATATCTAACCCAGGTTGCCCCGGGCTGGCAGGGGTTGGGGGTTGGTTTGGGCTTGAAGGTGCCGGAATCACGGGAATATTCCCCTGGGGTACGCTGGTCGTCCGGGTAACGGGGATAGCACTTTTGTTTTCTCCTGAGAACCCGGTGGCAATTACCGTGATTTTCACTTCTCCCTGCATCCGTTCATCAATTACCGCCCCAAAAATAATATTGGCATTGGGATCAACCACTTCATAGATGGTTTCGGCTGCTGCATTCACCTCATGTAAGGTTAAATCCGTGCCTCCGGTAATATTAAATACAACCCCCTTGGCTCCATCAATAGAAGATTCCAATAAAGGAGAGGCGATCGCAGCCACAGCAGCCTCCCGAGCCCGGGATTTCCCGGATGCAATCCCAATCCCTAATAGGGCAGACCCGGCATCGGCCATCACTGCCCGAACGTCGGCAAAATCCACGTTTACTAACCCCGGAATCGTAATAATATCCGAAATCCCCTGCACCCCTTGGCGCAAGACATCATCGGCATAACGAAAGGCTTCCTGCACGGGGGTTTGTTCGGCAATCACCTCTAATAATTTATTATTCGGAATCACAATTAAGGTGTCAACCCTCGATTGTAATGCCGCGATTCCCTCATCGGCTTGGGAAATTCGCCGTCTGCCTTCAAAGTGAAAGGGACGAGTCACCACCCCAATAGTTAAAGCTCCCAGTTCCTTCGCCACCTCCGCCACCACAGGAGCCCCACCGGTTCCAGTTCCGCCTCCGAGTCCGGCGGTAATAAAGACTAAATCAGCCCCTTCCAAGGCTTTTTGAATTTCTTCTCGGGATTCTTCAGCCGCTTTTTGACCGATGGCGGGATTTCCACCCGCCCCTAGTCCCTTGGTTAGTTTCTGACCAACTTGTAGACGTTTTTGGGCTTTGGAAAGGGTTAAGGCTTGGGCATCGGTATTCATTGACCAAAACTCGATCCCGGCGACCTGGCTGTCAATCATGCGGTTAACAGCGTTACCGCCACTACCACCCACACCAATCACTTTGATCTTTGCAGCATTGCTCGGAATAATATCACCACTCCAAGAATCTTCACGGGGCATATCTTTAGAATCGTTATTAGGGTTAACTATTAGTTCTTTTCTACGGAATGGATTCGCCGAATCTTCTGTCAACCAGGGATTCGCTTTTTCGACCGCATCAGAATTGCCTTGGGTAGACCCCAGATTATTCTTAACTGTCATTTTAATTTTAAATTAGGGTTAATAGGGTAGCACATGGTTACTGATTACTGATTACTGCAATAGTCAACGTCCCCAACACTTTTAAACACAAACACTATAGGGTAAGTTGGACTAGAAACCAAGTCCTTGAGGAGAGTTATTCCTTCCCAGGTAAACGATCGATTAGTTAGACGGAGATTCCTCCGGGGATAATCGGCTTTTATCGGTGCTTTCCGGTGGAATTTGGAGCAGGGGTTGCTGGGGATTTTTCAGATCAAAATACATCATTTGAGTCCGATCCAATTGGGGGGGAATATTTCTCATCCGATCAATCACCTGTAACTGTTCCGGGAATTTGGACGTATAGGGCCCCAGATGCACCGTGCCAATTTCCGTCTCCAGAATCAGATTATTCGGATCTTCCCAATTAATTTGGGAGATTTTCACCGGACTGCGACCAATGGCTTGATACACTTGGGGCCAGTAGGAACGATACTGATTAAAGTTCCCGATCACCTTCAGGGTAGGAAGTTGTTGGGATTGTTCTAATTCCCGATAGTTTTCCAATGGCATCCAGTCCCCGGTGGCATCTAACCATCCGATGGCATCATTTTCTCCTCTAAGCGCCGGGGCCCCGGCGGGATGGGCGATCGCCACGGGTTTTCGCTCTTGAATATTAACCGTTAAACTGGGGGGGAATAACTGACGGGTGACATGGGCGGAGGCAATTTGACCCCGGGATTCCAGACCCGATGCTAAAACCTGGGGTTGAATTTTCCACAGAGATTGAGGATAGGACAAGGGCAGTAGGGAACGAACCATTTGATCGGACAATAGCTGATTGCCTTCGACTTTGACTTGTTCGGGTTGGCGAATCAACCAGAGGGGTTGGTTAATCAGCCAAAACATCCCCCCAGTCAAGCTACCCAGCGCCAGGGTTTGCCATAACATTTGAACTAACTTTAGGCGACGTTGACGTCGTAACTGCTGGCGTTGACGTCGTAATTGATGGGTTGAAAGAGATTTAATCTGGGTCAGATTGCCCATGGGTAGCTTTGTTTCACCTCACCACTGGTCACCGCCAACAATTTAGCATATTCTGTATCGACCTATTTCTAATTGCTTGGGTGATTTTGCCCTACCTATCCGGTGATTCCCCCCCATCCGGTGATTCCCCCCCATCCGGTGATTCCCCCCATCCTGAAACATGACTCCGGTAGCTAAACTAATATTTTCAGAGTCACCCGTTAAATTGATACAGAGGTTAAGAGTTTAATTGTGATCGAGCTTGACTTAAGCAGATTTTATAAAGCCTGTAACCCCAGTAAGACCATTGATATGGCTAACCCCGAAGATCGAAAGTATTACATCGATTTTTCCTCCGTCCGGGGTAATGATATCATTCGAGAATTGAGTCGCACCATTACTTTGCTATCCCATGATGAACCCACCTGTCAATTATTTAGTGGTCATATAGGTTGTGGGAAATCAACGGAATTATTTCGTCTCAAGGATTTATTAGAACGTCAGGGATATCACGTTGTTTACTTTGAATCCTCCCAAAACCTGGATATGGCGGATGTGGATATTAGTGATGTTTTATTAATGATTGCTCGTCAGGTGAGTGAAAGTTTAGAAGCGGATCAAATTCGTCTCAAACCCGGATATTTTTCTAACTTATTTACCGAAATTTCCGAGTTGATGCAAACGCCCATTCAACTCTCTGCCGAAGCCGAATTATCCGTCGGTATCGCTAGAATCACAGCCAAAACCAAGGATTCTCCCAAACTCCGTTCCCAATTAAGACAATATTTAGAACCTCGTACCAGCAGTATTTTAGATGCCATTAATGATGAAATATTAGCTCGGGCAAATACGGCGTTACAGGCCAAGGGGAAAAAAGGAATTGTCGTGATTGTCGATAACTTAGATCGAATTGATAACTCTCCTAAACCCTGGGGAAGAACTCAACCGGAATATCTATTTGTCGATCGCGGTGAACAACTCAAACGCCTCAATTGTCATGTAGTTTTTACTATTCCCTTAACCCTAATGTTTTCTAATGACTATGATCGGCTCTCCAGTCGATTTGGAGTCAAACCCAAAGTTTTACCTATGGTTCCAGTTTGCCTGCGGGATGGTACAGAAAACCCCTCGGGGATGATGAAATTACAACAAATGGTATTAGCCCGAGCCTTTCCTGATATCCCCCCGGAAGATCGTTTTGAGTTAATATCCACTTTATTTGATAGTCCCGAAACCTTGGAGCGTTTATGTTTAATTAGTGGGGGTCATATTCGACGTTTATTAATGTTGATGTACAGTTGTTTACAACAGGAAGATCCCCCATTTACCCGGGCTTGTTTGGAGCAGGTGATTCAAGAATATCGAGATGATCTTTTAGGTGCAATTACTCAAGAAGAATGGGAATTATTATTACGAGTGGTAAAAACTCAAAAAGTCACCGGGGAAGATGAATGTCAAACCCTACTTCGTAGTATGTTTGTTTTTGAATATCGGGATCAAGAGGGTCGTTGGTTTGGAATTAATCCCGCTTTGACCCAAAGCAGTCAATACAAATTATTGGTCAATTCTATGACAAAAATAGCTTAACTTATGTTCACGGTTTACGACATAATTCAGCTATAACAATCCTGAATAAGTTCTGATAAATTATAGGACTAAAACCCTTACGGTAGGAGCAATTTGTCAATTGACCCTACCGTAAATCAAATTGGATTGCTATAGGTTGATGACTACTTGAGGTTTTTTGTGATCTTAGGTTAATTTATCATCAGAAACAAGCTACATTTGAGGTTGATTTTGGTAAACAAATATACAATATAGTTTTTTTGTTTATATTCTTTTAATTTTTCACTGAATCAGTTATCTTTATATAAAAGATAAGGAAGTTTACAGGACTTAAAAACCCTCCACTCTTTTTAATAGCACTCAAATTTGTTCTAGGATTACACACCCCATGTCCCCAATTTGAAAGCGGGACTTTCAAAGCACAAATATTAATAACAGTGTTTCTGATTTTCCTAATTCAATCCAATTATCATCAGCGTGAGATTTTACCATGGATAAACTTATTGATCCCCAAATTGTAGCCTCGGTCAATGAACGCAGTTTGAACCGATTATTGCGGGCTGTTTCCCTATCCCAAGGCCAATTTTCTCTCGTTTTAGTTAGATGCAATTCCAGTCAACTCAGACAAAAAGTTCTACAGGCCGTACAGCTTGATTCGGAAATTAAAATTGAGCCTCTGGTTTTGTCTCCCTCTACCCAAACCCTCTATACCGATGTATCAGAAAAATTTGATAAAAACTCTCCTGATGCCCTCATGATTTTAGGGTTAGAAACCGTGGAAAATTTGGATATTCTCCTGAGTTCGACCAATCAAGTCCGAGATGAATTTAGAAAACAATTTAATTTTCCGATTATTTTATGGATTACCGATGATATTGCCACCGCCTTAATTCGTTTAGCCCCGGACTTTAAAAGTTGGGCCGCCGCCACGATTAAATTTGAATTAACCACAACCGAATTATTAGATTACTTAAAATTACAGGCTAATACCCTATTTACCCTAGCAGAATTAAAGATCAAAGCCTGGGAACCCAAAACCCAAAAGGTGTTTAAATCGACCGTATCCCGTCGTTTTCCCTCGGATTTTGGCATCGGTTCTAACCGCAGGCGAGAATTAGAACTCCATTGGCAAGATTTACAAAATCGAGGCTATGAATTAGATCCCGCCTTAGAAGCCTGTCGTCAGTTTATTCTGGGTCAAGATGACGATGCCAATGACTGCATCGAAATTGCCCGCCAACACTATCAACAAAGTTTAGCCCTGCTCCAAGACGAGGCGGGTTTACGAGGTTATGGCACCGCCGGGGAAATCCCCGGTCAAATCTCCGATATCGAACCATCCTTGGCGGTGATAGTTGCCCCCACTTCCCGCCCCCTGGTGTTTTGTTTAAGAGAACGTCAGGGAATTGTGTTATTTCATATTGCTTTAACCTATTATATTCAAGCCACTCGAAATCCCAACTTAGTTCAGGTTTTATTAGCAGAAGCTAAACGCTATTTTGAGCAAAGTCAGCAAATTTTTAAACAAGCTGGACGTCCTGATTTACTCGCTGGAGTAATTTCCCATTTTGGTGAAGTATTGCAACGTTTACAATTATGGGAAATGTTACAAGAATTAGCCCTGGGGGGCATAAAAATGCACTTGGTTTATGGAACCTCCAGTCAATTAGCTCAAGATTATGTGTTTATGGCGGAGGTAGCTTTAAAAAGATCGGAATGGCATCGGGCATTAGTATTAGCAAAATTGGCTTTAGCGATTTTACCTTCGGTGAAACCCACGGTGAGTCAAGGACAGTGTTTATTATTATTAGCCCGTTGTTATCAACATCAGGGAGAATGGCAACCCGCCAAACAGAAATTAGAATTAGCCCTAGGTCAAATTGAACCCCAATATAATCCTCAGTTGTATTTAGATATTTTGGGGGAATTACGCAATATTGACTATCAGCAAGGTCAGTATCGTCAAGCCTTTAGAATTAAGAAAAAACAACGGGAAATTGAACATCAATATGGGTTCCGAGCCTTTATTGGAGCAGCCCAACTTCAACCCCCAAAACAAGCGATTAATCCCTCTAGTACCCAAGGAGAAAATATCGTGGCAATTGCCGAAGAAATGATGGCATCCTGTCGCCAACACGACATTCAGAATTTGCTCCATCGCTTGAGTCGGGATGATCACAAATTAATTATTATTCATGGTCGTTCGGGAGTGGGAAAAAGTTCTTTAGTGAATGCGGGTTTAGTTCCAGCTTTAAGAAATACGGCAATTAGTGCCCGGGATTGTTTGCCCGTGGTGATTCAAGGATATATGGATTGGACTCGGGAATTAGAAAGGAGTTTAGCCAGTGCCTTATTAAATTGTGATTCCTTTAAATATCCCGATGAGTCGATTAAAAAACTCTGGTATACAGTAATTGCCCAATCCTCTATTCAAAATTGGAATAATCGAAATCCCAATCAAAGCGAGCCGGATGTCCCCGCGGCTTTTATTCTGAATCCGGCTTCTTTTGTGTTGAAACAACTCACCGAAAATGCAGAAAGAAATTTACTCACGGTTTTGATTTTTGACCAATTTGAAGAATTCTTTTTTGTTTCTAATTGTCATCAAGAAAAGCGCAAAATATTTTATAATTTTCTCAAAATTTGCTTAGATTTACCCTTTGTAAAAATAGTTTTTTCTCTGAGGGAAGATTATCTGCATCATCTTTTAGAATGTGATCAATTACTCAATTTAGATGCCATTAATAATAATATTCTCGATAAAAAAAATCGCTATCATTTGCGTGATTTTACTTTGGCAGAATCTAAAATAGTAATTGAACGGTTAACCCAGGGGGCTAAATTACAATTAGAACCAAGTTTAATTGATACTTTAGTTACGGATTTAGCCGATGAACGTGACCGAATCCGCCCGATTGAATTACAAGTTGTTGGTGATCAAATTCAAGAACAGGGAATTACCACATTAAGGGCTTATAAAAAATTAGGAACTAATCCTAAAAACGAATTAATTAAACATTCCATTGAACAGGTTGTCAAAGATTGTGGCAACCAAAATGAAGATGCCACTTGGGAAGTTTTATTTGCCCTAACGGATGAAAAATTTACCCGTCCGATTAAGACTAAAGCAGAATTAATTGCTGTGGCGATTAAAGCGGGGGGAGTTGGGGGCACTTCGACAGGCTCAGTGGCCGCAGGGGGAGGAAATAGAGGGGAACGGGAGGAGGAGGTGGCGTTTATTGATGTGATTTTGGAATCAGGGTTGCTGTTACGAAGACGGGAAGAACCCGAAGATCGATATCAACTCCTCCATGATTATTTAGTGTTACCAATTCGACAACGTTATGGACTGCAAGAACAACAGCGTCAGCAGGATATTCAGCAACGGTTACACAAAGCCCAATCTGAACAATCGAAGGCGGAAGCAGCCTTAAAAAAAATGAGTCGGGAGCAACTGTTACAGCGCAATCAACAGTTACAACAATTGTTAGGAGTATCGATCCTGGTTGTCATGTTATTGGGTTTTACAACAAAACTTGCCACCTATCAACAAAGACGGGCTGACGGGCAAAAGCAAATCGCCGATTTAGCCACCTTAACGGCATCTTCCGATGCCCTATTTTTCTCCCAATATAAATTCGATGCCCTCCTCGAAGGTTTAAGGGCGGCTCGACAATTTCAACGGTTAAAAGCCATGACCCAAGATCCGTCGGAATTCAAAACCATGGAAACTCGAATTGCGGCTACCTTGCAACAGGCGGTATATGGGACAACTGAACGCAACCGTTTAGAAGGACATCAAGATGTAGTTTGGGATGCTGCCTTTAGTCCCGACGGCAATTATATAGCTTCCGGGAGTGTGGACAAAACCGTGAAATTGTGGAAACCCGACGGCCAAATTCTGCAAACCTTCGTCGGTCATCGGGGAAATGTCACCAGTGTGAGTTTTAGTCCCGATAGTCAGATGATTGCTTCATCTTCTCAAGATGGGACGATTAAACTTTGGCCTGTAAATTCCAGTCTAGCCTGGAAAGAGTCAGTCACCCCCGTCACACTCCAAGGACATCGCCGGGGTGTTTCCTCGGTGACTTTTTCACCCGATGGCCGTTTGATCGCTTCGGTATCTGAGGATCGTCAATTAAAATTATGGAGCCGAGAGGGGACTTTGTTGCAAACAGTCTATCGGGCCTCCGCCCCTTTAACCTGGGTAGCCTTTAGTCCCAATGGTCGGGTTTTGGCGATCGCATCGGCTGATGGGACGGTCAAACTACTAAAATTAGATGGAACCGTTCTCCAAACTTTAGATCACACCGCTAATCATCATCAAACGGTATATAAGGTAATTTTTTCTCCTAACGGTGAACGAATTGCGACGGTGGGACAGGATCAAACCTTGAAATTGTGGACATATCGAGGCAAATTATTAAAAACCTTAAAAGGCGATCAGTCTAAAATCTATGGGGTAAATTTTTCTCCCGATAGTCAACTATTGGCAACTTCTACGGACAACAAAAATATCTATTTATGGACGGTGGAGGGAACTCTATTAAAGCACTGGCAAGGACACGGGGATAAGGTAAGCAGTGTGCAATTTTCCCCCGATGGCAAGACTTTAGTATCCTCAAGCTATGACAAAACAGTAAAACTCTGGAGTTGCGATCTGATTCCCCTCAAAACCTTGACGGGGCATCGGCATCAGGTCTTAGGCGTGAATTTTAGCCCGAATGGTGAGATGTTTGCTTCAGCGAGTCGGGACACAATGGTGAAACTTTGGAGCCGTACAGGAGCACTATTGACGACCTTAACGGGGCATCAAGATCGGGTGACATCCGTGAGTTTTAGTCCCGATGGGGAACTTTTGGCGACTACTGGTTATGACCGAACCGTGAAATTGTGGAAACTGAGTCCTCACCAGGAAAGCTCAGAAAAAATCCAGGGGGGTTTGTTTAAATTGCCCTATGGGATGATTCCTTGGAATCTGCCGAATCCCAAACAGTCTTTACCTTTGATCAAAAAACGGATTTTGGTGGAATCGATTCCACTGGTTCACAGTTGGATCGGTCATGATGATAAGATTCTCAATTTCACCTTTAGTCCAAATGGAGAAAAAATTGCTACGGCGAGTAAGGATAAAACGGTAAAATTATGGAGTCGAAACGGCCAATTATTGCATACTTTAATCGGCCATAGTTTACGGGTTAATAGTGTTACCTTTAGCCCGAATGGGGAAGTGATTGCCACTGCCAGTGATGATGGGACAATTAAACTTTGGGATGCTCAAGGACAGTTGTTCAAGACAATTATGGCGGATCAGGGTTATGTTTTGAGTATTAATTTTAGTCCCGATGGTCAATTGATTGCTTCTGCTGGCTATGATAATACGGTTAAACTTTGGGATAGTCAGGGAAACTATCTGAAAACGCTGTTAAAGGGATCAAGTGATAGTGTCACCAGTGTGGTGTTTAGTCCTGACAGTAAGTTAATTGCTTCGGCGAGTTACGATGGTAAGGTGAAGTTGTGGAGTCCTGATGATGGTACCTTACTGAAAACTTTGGCGGGACATCGGGATAGTGTGATGGCTATTAGTTTTAGTCCTGATGGTCGGGTTTTAGTTTCAGCCAGCCAGGATGATACGTTAATTATGTGGAATCTTGATTTAGATAATTTGACCGATCGTGCTTGTGATTGGGTTCATGATTATCTACGAACTAATCCCAAAGTCCAAACCAGCGATCGCGATCTTTGTAATCAGTAATCAGTGATCAGTGATCAGTTATTAATTCCTACAGTGATAATTTATAACTGATTACTGATAAGTGTTTACCGATTCCCAGTGGAGGATATCATGTAAAAGGGCTTGATATCCTCGCACATTGGGATGAAGACCATCTTGGCTCAGGTGTAGCCGTAACCAACTCTCCCCTCGTTTTAACCAAAGATCAAAGATATCCAGATAGGGAATTTGACGTTGTTCACAGGCTAACTTTGTAGCTTCTTTGTAACGATATTGGTCAGTGTGATTATAATAAAAACAGTTGAGAAATGGCATTTTGCTTTCATCGACGGGCACCATTCCGATAAATACGACGGGACAGACATTCACCGCTTGATCTAATAAGTGTGTCACCTGGGTTTTCCACCGTTCAAATTCCGTAAAACTCCGTCCGTTAGGGCGTCCTAAACGGGGAGAATCATTTAGACCGACGGAAAGAATGATTAATTCCGGTCGGCGATTGAGTGAGTGTCCGCGATGACTCCATTCTTTTTCCAGTCGTTGGGAAACCTGAGCCACACCGTTTCCTCGCATTCCTAAATTATAAAGGGCATGACCTCTATTTCCCGGGGACATCCACTGACGACGTAAACGTTCTACCCACCCACCACCAACCGGATCGCCGAAACCAAAAATTAGACTATCTCCGAGGGCGACAATTCTCATGGGAGAAGCGCAAGCAAAATTAGGCTGCCAACCATGGGATAAATATTGCTGAGAATCGCTAAGGATTTGCATAGGATAGTTATTGATCAGGTCACATTTAAGCCGAGGTCTTAAAATCCACAACTATAAAATTCCAGGTTTTTGATCAGACTTGGCTGAATATCCCGTCTCTACAGTTATTGATTTTATCTTGACTTTAGTGTAGCCTTGGTTGATTTTTTTAAACCGTTACCTATGAACTTTTAATCTATACCATCCTTAGCTAAGTACCTAAACAATAAGAATGGGGGTAGATTAATCGGCTATTCTACTTGAAATTATCTAAAAATTGGTGTACAATTTTGAAATAGTGTGAAAAAAAGAACACAAAATGGCACAACACCTAAAAAGTTGGGAATCCCCCCGCTCCCCAGGGAGAAATAGGAAGGGTAAAGGCGGTTCCGCCAGGGCGCGACAACTGAAAAAACAACGGCAAACCCTGAGAAATAAACTCAATCAGCAAAGCAACGGGAAGGATCAATCGGATTCCTTCCCGATTTTTTTTGACTCAATTGTGTCCGCGCCTGACCGCAGGTATGGCCAGCAGACCTGAGCCTGTCAAATTCATGGAGATTGTCAACCTCTGATGTAAAAATAGGTGTAGCCTTGCGTTAGGGATGGTTTGAAATCGTGGTGTTTAAAATTGGTTTATTAGGACTGGGAACAGTTGGAACCGGAGTTGTGGAAATTCTATCCAACCCGGAGGGTCGTCATCCGTTGTTATCGGAGTTAAGTTTGCATCGGGTGGGGGTGCGATCGCTATCTAAACCCCGGAGTGTCAACATTCCAGAACATATGCTGACAACGGATTTAGAAGCCATTGTGATTGATCCAGCCATTGATATTGTGGTGGAATTAATCGGGGGTTTGGAGCCCGCGCGATCGCTGATTCTCCAAGCAATTGAAAATGGTAAACATATTGTCACCGCCAATAAAGCGGTGATTTCCCGTTATGGGACGGAAATTTTTGATGCGGCGAACAAAAAAGGCGTTTATGTAATGTTAGAAGCCGCCGTCGGGGGCGGAATTCCGGTGATTCAAGCCTTAAAACAATCCTTGGGTGCGAATCGAATTCAGACAGTCACCGGAATTATTAATGGGACGACCAACTATATTTTGACCCGGATGAAAAATGAAGGGGCAGACTTTGCGGAAGTCCTAACCGATGCTCAACAGTTAGGCTATGCAGAAGCTGACCCCACGGCCGATATTGATGGCTTAGATGCGGGGGATAAAATTGCGATTCTGGCATCCTTAGCTTTTGGGGGCAAAATTAAGTTAGAACAGGTTTACTGTGAAGGAATTAGAAAGGTAACGGCGACGGATATCACCTATGCAGAAAAATTGGGATTTGTGATTAAGTTATTAGCGATCGCCGCCCGTAGTCCCCTGGCAACTCCTGAACAGGATTTATTATCAGTTCGAGTTCATCCCACCTTAGTGCCGTTATCCCATCCTTTAGCCAGTATTAATGATGTTTATAATGCGATTTTAGTTGAAGGAGAACCAATTGGACAGGTGATGTTTTTTGGTCGGGGGGCCGGGTCAGGGCCTACGGCAAGTGCTGTAGTTTCTGATAGTTTAAATATTGTGGCGGTGCTGCAAATGCAAGAAGCAGAAGTTATTAATCCAATTATTACCCATGAAATGATGAGTTGTACCCATCAACATTACTGCAAAATTGCGCCAATGACGGATTTAGTCACCCGTTTTTATGTGCGGTTTCTCACAAAAGATTCTCCTGGGGTAATTGGTAAATTAGGAACTTGTTTTGGTCAGCATCATGTCAGTATAGAGTCGATTGTCCAAACGGGATTTCATGAAAATTTAGCGGAAATTGTTGTAGTTACCCATGATGTGATTGAAGGGAATTTTAATCAAGCTTTAAGTGAAATTAAAAGTTTAGATGAAATTGACAGTATTCCCAGCATTTTAAGGGTACTGTAAATTAGTCATCAGTAAACAGTTATCAGTTATCAGTGTAAGAATTATCAGTTATCACTGTAAAATTTATCGGTTATCAGTTGACAGTAAAGAGTTCATGGTTAATATTCCTGGGCTAAAAACAGTTAACGGTTAACTGTTAACTGATGACTGATGACTGATGACTGATTAGGAGTGTAGATCCGTAGGTTATGATAGATATATTCATATTTCTTAATCTTTGTTTACAAAATCCTGATGACTGCAACAAGCATCGCCAAAACCAAGCAATTCTTTAAGAAAACCATATTTTTCGATAACGAGCCAACCCCAGAACTGATCGCCATCTTGCTGGTGTACTTTGTCCAGGGAATTTTAGGACTGGCCCGTTTGGGGGTGAGTTTTTTCCTCAAGGATGAACTCGGAATGAGTCCGGCGGAAGTGTCGGTATTACTAGGAATTGTAGCGATTCCCTGGATTATAAAACCCCTATTTGGCTTTATTTCCGACGGTCTGCCGATTTTCGGTTATCGCCGTCGTCCCTATTTAATCCTATCGGGACTGTTAGGAACATTATCCTGGATTGCCCTAGCCACAATGGTTCACACCCCTTTAGCGGCTACGGGTGCGATCGCTTTGAGTTCCCTTTCCGTGGCCATTGCCGATGTGATTGTCGATTCCTTAGTGGTTGAAAGAGCCCGTCACGAATCGATTCATAATATTGGTTCTCTGCAATCCGCTTCCTGGGGAGCTTCGGCCATAGGGGGATTAATTACCGCCTATTTAGGGGGGTTTTTATTAGAGAAATTTCCCCCGCAAACCATATTTTTAATTACAGCAACTTTTCCCTTAATTACAACAGTTGTAGCGGGATTAATTACAGAAGAATTTCAGGGTCAAGCTTCTAATTGGCAAACGGTTAAATCTCAAATTAAAAATCTGCGTCAAGCCATCACCCAAAAATCAATCTGGTTACCTACGGCTTTTATTTTTGTTTGGCAAGCCACACCCACGGCTGATTCTGCATTTTTCTTTTTTACCACCAATGAATTAGGATTTCAACCGGAATTTCTAGGGCGAGTTCGTTTAGTTACCAGTATTGCTTCCCTACTAGGAATTTGGCTGTTTCAAAGATTTTTTAAGTCTGTACCCTTTCGGACAATCTTTTTTTGGTCAACCATTATTTCCACCCTCTTAGGGATGACAATGTTACTATTAGTCACCCATACGAACCGTACCCTAGGAATTGATGATCATTGGTTTAGTTTAGGGGATAGTTTAATCCTAACCGTGATGGGACAAATTGCCTATATGCCCGTTTTAATATTAGCTGCTCGCCTCTGTCCTCCCGGGGTAGAAGCCACATTATTTGCCCTATTAATGTCAATTTCTAATTTAGCAGGTTTAATTTCCTATCAATTAGGCGGTGTCCTCACCTATTATTTAGGAATTACGGAAACCAATTTTGACCAATTATGGTTACTGGTAATGATTACTAACCTAAGTACCCTATTACCTATTCCCCTAATTCATTGGTTGCCTAATAGTAATGCAGAAATCGAACCGCCAATGGTCAGCATAGAACCCTCAGAACTTGATCAATTAACCGTCAATCCTTAGTTAAGAGACAATGAAAAATACAATTTCTCATCCAGCAAATTCCAAAAAAAATCTATCCTATAGTCCTAAAGATTGGGCAAAAGGATATCTTTCTCAACCGAATGAATACGACTATTGGATTGAAGATATTGAAGGAGAAATTCCGACGGAACTAGAAGGAACTCTCTATCGAAATGGCCCCGGTTTATTAGATATTAATGGGCAACCCTTTCGTCATCCCTTTGATGGTGATGGCATGATTTCTGCAATTCGATTTACTAAAGGTAAAGCTCATTATTGCAATCGATTTGTCAGAACTCCAGAATATTTAGAAGAACAAAAAGCCGGGAAAATTCTCTATCGGGGGGTGTTTGGAACCCAAAAACCCGGGGGATGGTTAGCAAATTTTCTGGATTTAAAAATCAAAAATATTGCTAATACCAGCGTCATTTATTGGGCGGGAAAACTATTAGCATTATGGGAAGCCGCCCGACCCTATCATCTGGATGCGAATACCTTAGAAACTATTGGAATTGATGACTTAGATGGGATTTTAGAACCCAGTGATGCTTTTTCAGCCCATCCTCGAATTGATCCGAATTGTGAGTGGAATGGCGGCGAACCCTGTTTAGTCAATTTTTCGATTAAACCCATGTTGTCAACTACTATTACAATTTATGAAATTTCTCATCAAGGAAAATTACTGAGAAAACAGGTTCATTCTGTTCCGGGATTTGCTTTTATTCACGATTTTGCTATTACTCCTAATTATTGTATTTTCTTTCAAAATCCCGTCCAGTTTAATCCCATTCCCTATTTATTAGGATTGTCAGGGGCGGGAGAATGTATTAACTTTCAACCCGAAAANGACCCTATCATCTGGATGCGAATACCTTAGAAACTATTGGAATTGATGACTTAGATGGGATTTTAGAACCCAGTGATGCTTTTTCAGCCCATCCTCGAATTGATCCGAATTGTGAGTGGAATGGCGGCGAACCCTGTTTAGTCAATTTTTCGATTAAACCCATGTTGTCAACTACTATTACAATTTATGAAATTTCTCATCAAGGAAAATTACTGAGAAAACAGGTTCATTCTGTTCCGGGATTTGCTTTTATTCACGATTTTGCTATTACTCCTAATTATTGTATTTTCTTTCAAAATCCCGTCCAGTTTAATCCCATTCCCTATTTATTAGGATTGTCAGGGGCGGGAGAATGTATTAACTTTCAACCCGAAAAACCGACTAAGATTATTGTCATTCCCAGGGGTGAAAAGGGCAAAATCCAATATTTTGAAATGCCCCTAGGATTTGTCTTTCATCATGCCAATGCCTATGAACAGGAGGATACTCTATTTGTGGATTCTATTTGTTATGAATCCTTACCCCAAGTTCGCCCCAATGAAGATTATCGAGAGACGGATTTTAGTGCATTAGACCCCGGGCAATTATGGCGTTTTTCCTTGGGTTTAACTACGGGAAAAGTAGAACGTCAAAAGATTGAATCTCGCTGTTGTGAATTTCCGGCATTACATCCGAATTATGTCGGTAGACCCTATCGTTATTTATATTTAGGAGCCGCCCACGATGCCGAAGGAAATGCACCCTTACAGGCTATTTTAAAACTAGATCTAAATACAAATCAACGTCAATTATGGAGTGCAGCACCCGCAGGATTTGTCAGTGAGCCTATATTTGTACCGCGTAAAAATGCGATCACCGAAGATGATGGATGGGTGTTAACAGTGGTGTATAATTCTGAAAATCATCGTTCCGAGATTGTAATTTTGGATAGTCGTGATTTGAGCAAAGGTGCGATCGCTCGATTATACTTAAAACATCATATTCCCTACGGTTTACATGGAACCTTTGTGCCCTGTTGAAGTTTAAACTCTGATCACCCTCACCACAAAAGTTAAGAAGGTCGATCCCCTAAATATGTTAGGGTGAGGGTATAACATGAGCAGACTCTTTACCGAGGCAGTCCGATGAAGTTTAGCATCGTGATTACAACCTATAACCGCATAGCTTTACTGAAACGGGCGATTGATTCTGCGTTGAAACAAACCATTCCCTGTGAAGTTGTGATTGCTGATGATTATTCCTCCGATGAAACAGAAAACTATGTTCGCAATTTATCGGCTTCCTTAGTTGAACAGGGAGATTATCGTTTAGTTTATCATCGTAACTCTCGGAATTTAGGACATTCTGCTACGATGAATGCGGGAGTGAGGGCAGCTTCTGGAGACTGGATTAAACCTATAGATGATGATGATTATTTGGCGTTAAATTGCATTGAGGAAATGAACAAAGCCATTGAAATATATCAAAGTAAAGCCTATCAAAATTCATCGTCTCAGGCAGTTATTTGTTCCTGTCAGGCGAGTCAAGTAGACCCCAATGGTGAGGAATTAAATCGCACCCGCTTAACTGGCCCGGGCAGGGCTTATTATATTCCCCAGGAAGATATTCACTATGGAATGTTATTAGAACAAGTGCCCTTTGGAACTCCGGTTCAAGTTGCCTATTCCAAAGAAGCGTTTCTCAAATCGGGGGGCTGGGATTCGAGTTTGGATATTAATTGTGATGATATTGATTCTTGGATTAAAATTGCTCAATTTGGAGATGCAATTTTTCTTAATCAGTGTTTAGCTTTTAGAACTATTTGGCCGGGAGCTTGTAATCAAAAATTATCCCTAAAAAAACGACTCGATACTAATATTTTAATTAAGGAAAAAATCTATCAATTAGTGAATCAAAAATATCAAATTCAACTTCCGAGGCTCGAACATATTCGTGATTATCTAAGACTGCATTGGAGTCTTGTAGCTCTAAAAAGGGCTAAAATTAAAAATGCCGTTTATTTTTCTTCAAAATCTTTATTTTCTCCTCAAGGTTGGAGATTATTAATATCTTCTATTTTAAATCGAAGACAACAATGGTCAAAATTAAAACAGCTATTAAAAGTAGATAAAACCTCAGAACTTGCCGTTAAAAAAATTATTTTAATTGAATAATAGCATGAGAAAAATTTTAAAAATTACCCAAACTTTTCTAACAACTTACTATGCCTACATGGTTGAATATCGAGCCGAATTATTCTTGTGGGCATTGTCTGGCACCTTACCTTTTATTTTAATGGGAATTTGGATTAAAGCCTCCCAAACGGGTAATCTTGAACTGAGTTCTATTGAATTTGCTCGATATTTTTTAGCTACTTTTATTGTTAGACAAGCTAACGTAGTTTGGGTGATTTGGGAGTTTGAAAAAGAAGTAATTCAAGGAAAACTTTCTCCTAGATTATTACAACCTATTGATCCTGTTTGGCATCATTTTCTTAGCCATGTTGCCGAAAGATTTGCCCGTCTTCCCTTTATTATTGGGCTAATTATTTTATTCTTTGCCCTCTATCCTGAATCTTTTTGGATACCCAGTTTAGGACAAACTTTATTATTTTTATTTGTATTAATTCTAGCTTTTTTATTGCGGTTTATTATGCAATATACCTTTGCTCTATTTGCATTCTGGACTGAAAGAGCCAGTGCCATTGAACAAATTTGGTATTTACCCTATCTATTTTTATCGGGAATTATTGCCCCTTTAACCGTCTTTCCTCCCTTGATTCGGGAAATAACATTATGGACTCCCTTTCCCTATCTAATTTATTTTCCGGCTTCTATTATTGTGGGATTTCCGGTTGATATATTTCGCGGTTTATTGATAATGTTCTTTTGGGGAATTCTATTTTTAATCATTAACCGTTGGCTGTGGAAACGGGGGTTAAAACAATATTCAGGAATGGGTGCTTAGTAGTGAGTCCTTTAGGACTCTCTTAGGACTCTGTTTCTAGGAGAAAGCCTTAAAGGGCTTACTACGTTAATATAAATAAAGCTATCTTAAATCAATTCTTAGGAATACATCAACAATGAGACTACTTCACACAATGTTACGAGTGGGAAACCTAGACCGCTCCTTACAATTTTACTGCGATATTTTAGGGATGAAATTGCTGCGTCAAAAAGACTATCCCGGGGGTGAATTTACCTTAGCATTTGTCGGTTATGGGGATGAATCCGAGCAGAGCGTGATTGAGTTAACCTATAACTGGGGGGTAGACCAGTATGAAATCGGTACAGGTTATGGTCATATTGCCCTGGGTGTGGATGATATTTACGGGACTTGCGAACAGATTAGAGCCGCCGGCGGTAAAATTACCCGTGAACCTGGCCCGATGAAGCATGGAAATACCGTGATTGCCTTTGTGGAAGATCCCGATGGTTATAAGATTGAATTAATTCAGTTAGGAACTCAAGGCTCAAATTCGGAAAAAGAAACAGTTGTTACTGCTGTAGGTTCTTAATTTTAACCAATTCTAGCAGTGCGATCGCGCTCTAAAATGGGCGATCGCACCCAGAAATGATCGAAGCAAAAAACGCAATCGAGTCTTATAGGGAAGTTACATTCCCAGCCTGTAAGCCTTTGGGGCCCTGGCTAATCTCAAATTCCACACGCTGACCTTCAGTTAGAATTCTAAAGCCATCGTTTTGAATAGCCGTGTGATGTACAAAGATGTCTTGAGAGCCATCGTCTGGTGTAATGAAACCAAAGCCTTTTGCCTCATTAAACCATTTGACCACACCGGAAGTTTTAGACATATTTTGACCTCTAGGGAATAGCGATTAAGATAACCCTGCGATCGCCAATTTCATAGAGGGATCGCACTAGGGAATTATCTAAGGAAAGACCATGTCAGGTCTTAGATGGCAGTCACATTTACTGCCGAGGGGCCTTTTTGACCCTGTTCGATGTCGAATTCCACACGCTGGCCTTCAGCTAGAGTTTTAAAGCCACTGCCTGCAATAGCCGAGTGGTGTACAAAAATATCCTTAGATCCATCCACGGGGGTGATGAAACCAAAGCCTTTTGACTCGTTGAACCATTTTACCTGACCTGTAATTTTAGCCATGTTTTAACCTCTAGGGAAATAAAATTAACTTCAAACCATTATTCTATAAGAATTTGATTGAAATTTTTGGATATATCTCTTAGTTTAGCTTACTTAAGGATCAAATTCCGACAAATAAAAAACGTTTGACTGATCAAATCATCCGATCCAATTTTCTCCTATGTTGTTCATGAAGATCCCCTACCCCTAATTGATTTTCAGTATTGGCACAATTTTTTGCTGGAGCTTCTGCGATCCGTTCTAAAGTCTTATTGGCGACTCTGCTTAAATTCGGAGGATTATATTAATGATTATTTTTACTTTTTATTGATATCCAATAGTTAACCTTCTTTTGCGACTACAGGGGGAGTAAAGATGCTTGTGGAAAATTTCTGCCAATTTGGCAGCATAGTCCGATTGTAATGGTTTTCAATGATTGTAGGTAACTAGATTTATTTACGTCTACCTACTTCTGGTGATGCACTTCAGATGGGAATCCGCGTTCTATATCCTGAAGGTTCTCTCGGCTTTTTCCTCAGTTATAAAAAAATGTCGACCGCAGGGTGATAGCTAATGACAATTAATTCTTCCGACAATCTTCTCTCCAACACTCCAGGGGCTCCTGTTCCCATGGCACCGCCCCCACCCCCAGGAGGGCCAACTTTACTCGATCCTCTGACGGTTCCCAAATTCACTAATCCCTTGCCGAACTTGCTCGCTCCGGGATTATTTATTGATGCCAGCAATGGCGGAACTCCAGACATTTCCATGAAAGAGGGAACCCATAACTTTGGCTTAGGAACAGGAATCCCCTCAGCGACAACCTGGGGTTATCATGGTTCCTTGGCTTCCACTGGGGATACTGCCAATCTTAATTACCTTGGCCCTACCATTGTGGCGGAGAAGGATCAACCTATCACCGTCAACTGGAAGACTGAACTGCCCCAGAAACATCTGCTGCCCGTTGATCCCACAGTCCATTGGGCTTTTACAGACACTACTAATACCATCAGCACTAACGGTGTTCCCGTAGTAACTCACCTGCATGGTGGACATAGTGAATCGCAATATGACGGTCTTCCCGATGCCTGGTTTACGTCTACCAGAATAGGGGGGCCGCTTGCTATCAACAACGGGAATAATTTTCAACCCTATACCTACAACAACGACCAGGAAGCAGCTACCCTCTGGTATCATGACCACGCCCTTGGCATCACCCGCTTAAATGTCTATGCGGGTTTAGCAGGTTTCTACATCCTGCGGGATAATTATGACACTGGCATTCCTGATAATCCCAAAACCACTGCCATCGAAAACCCACTTCCAGGCAATTACGTCAATTCCGATTACACAGGAGATACCAACCTAGACCCCAATGTTTACTATGAATATCCCCTAGTTATTCAAGACAAGATATTCCAGGCCGATGGTCAGCTATTTTACCCATCTTCTAATGCGGATTTAACGGCAGCAGGCTTAAAACCCATGCTCCCGGCGACAGCACCTAATCCCAGCATTATCCCAGAGTTTGCTTCGGGTAATGTGATTCTGGTTAATGGCCAGGCGTGGCCGGTGATGGATGTGGAGCCTCGTAAATACCGCTTCCGCCTGCTGAATGGCTCCGACTCGCGGTTCTACAACTTTAAACTGCCGGGGAATTTGAAGTTTACCCAAATTGGAACCGATGACGGTCTACTCAATGCTCCCGTGCAACTGAATAACCTGCAACTCGCCCCTGGCCAAAGGGCTGATATCGTGATCGACTTTGCCGGATCTCAGGGAAAACAGCTAATTCTGGATAATGATGCGGGTGGAAAGGGTTCCCGACCCATTCCCAACAATCCGCAAACGACGGGTCAGATTATGGCCTTCAAGGTGGGTAATAAGGTAACAGTTCCTGACGTCCCCTTGCCCGCGACTTTACGGGGAGGTACGGGCCAACCTGCCGCGATCGCCCTACCTAAATCGGTTTCACCGATTGACTCCGATGACCTGGCGTTTCATAACGTCACTGGTGTGACTGATCCCCTCACCGGACTGCCAGTTGCCAAGCAAGTCGGACTCTTTGAGGCTCCGCTCGCTAATACCATTGATCCCTATGGTCGGATCACGCCCATGCTGGGAACGGTTAAAGATGGTGCTCTGATGTGGGAAGAACCGATTACCGAGAAAATACAGTTAGGCCAAACTGAGGTTTGGGAAGTTTACAATACCACTGCTGATGCTCACCCCGTCCACCTGCACCAGATTCCCTTCCAACTGCTTGATCGGCAGAAATTCTCAGCTACCCAAGCCTCGCCCACTGCGCCCCTAACTAACATTAAGTTAAAAGGCAGCCCAACTCCGGCAGCGGCTAACGAAGCAGGCTTATTGGACACCGTTATCGTCAACCCCGGCGAAGTGGTTCGGATTGCCGCCAAATTCGACCTACCAGGAGAGTACGCCTGGCACTGCCACATCCTCTCCCACGAAGATAACGAGATGATGCGACCTTATGAAGTTGTTCCTGTCTCAACCCAGAACTCATTATTAGTTTAAGGAGTTTAGGGGATTTGATGGTTTTAGTTAGGGTAAATGGGGGGATTCTGTCGGCAACTCCCCCATAATTTCTTCCTGAATAATTTTAACGATAGCGACATAATCGCCCTTTCTCCATCAATCCTACATGAATGAACGGGTTGCGCCCAGATATAGTTACAATGGGGGCAGTATATTGATGATTATTTTTACCCCTTATTGATCCCCCCAACGATGCAACCGACCGATCCGACAAAATTTACAGATAAAGCCTGGGAAGCCGTGGTTAAATCCCAGGATGTAGCGCGTCGTTTTCAAAATCAGAATTTAGAAGTTGAACATCTGATCACCGCCCTGCTAGAACAAAATGGACTCGCCACTAGCCTCCTGAGTCGGGCGGGGGTAGATACGGATATTTTTAGCCAACAGTTAGAAGCCTTTACCAAACGTCAACCCAAGGTTGGACGGATTGAACATTTATATTTAGGACAGAGCTTAGATCTGTTATTGGATCAAGCTGAAGTAGACCGTCAAGCCCTACAGGATGGTTTTATCTCCATCGAACACTTAATTCTGGCCTTCTGCGAAGATGACCGTATAGGTCGGAAACTCCTGGCCGGGGAGGCCCCCACCAGCCAACGGCCCGGACGTCCTGGTTATGATCGTCCAGGGCGTTCTCCTTCTATTCGTCCGAAATTAGAGGAAGCAATTAAGGCAATTCGGGGTAGTTCTAAAGTGGAAACCCAAAGCCCAGAAACCAGTTATGAAGCCTTAAAAAAATATGGTAAAGACTTAACAGAACTGGCTAAAGCCGGAAAACTTGATCCGGTAATTGGCCGGGATGAAGAAGTGCGTCGGGTGGTCAGTTGTTTATCTCGCAGAACTAAAAATAATCCGGTGTTAATTGGGGAACCAGGAGTAGGAAAAACCGCGATCGCCGAAGGTTTAGCCCAACGAATTGTTAACGGAGATGTGCCAGAATCCTTAAAAAATCGCCAGTTAATTTCCTTAGATATGGGAAGTTTAATTGCTGGAGCAAAATATCGGGGAGAATTTGAAGAAAGACTGCGATCGGTATTAAGAGAAGTCACCCATTCCGAGGGACAAATTGTATTATTTATTGATGAATTGCATACGGTGGTTGGAGCAGGTTCCAGCGGCGGTTCATCGGGAATGGATGCTAGTAATTTACTCAAACCCATGTTAGCCCGGGGAGAATTGCGTTGTATTGGCGCTTCCACTGTGGACGAATATCGCAAACATATTGAAAAAGATCCTGCCCTAGAAAGACGGTTTCAACAGGTTTATGTCGATCAACCTTCTCCTGAAGATACGATATCAATTTTAAGAGGACTAAAAGACCGTTATGAACGCCATCATGGGGTAAAAATTACTGATAGTGCCTTGGTGGCGGCGGCAATGTTATCAAGTCGTTATATTAGCGATCGCTTTCTACCCGATAAAGCCATTGATGTTGTTGATGAAGCCGCCGCTCAATTGAAGATGGAAATAACTTCAAAACCCGTTGAATTAGAACAAATTGATCGGCGGGTAATGCAGTTAGAAATGGAAAAATTATCCATAGAAGGGGAAAGTTTAGGAACCGGAGAAAGTAACCGTCGAAATGATGGCGGGGTAGCGATTCGTTTAGGCAGAATTAAGGAAGAAATTGAGAGTTTAAAAACCAAACAGGAAAAACTTGCTTCCCAATGGCAAGGGGAAAAACAACTCTTAGATAGTATTAATAAACTCAAGGAAGATGAAGAAGAATTAAGGGTACAAATTGAACAGGCGGAACGGGCCTATGATTTAAACAAAGCCGCCCAATTAAAGTATGGTCAATTGGAAGTTTTACATCAGGAACGGGAAGGCAAAGAAGCGGAATTAGTTAAGTTACAATCCGAGGGTTCTTCGATGTTGCGTGAGGAGGTCACGGAGGCCGATATCGCAGGGATTATTGCTAAATGGACGGGGATACCTGTTAACCGTTTATTAGAGTCAGAACGGCAAAAATTATTGCGCTTAGAGAGTCATTTACATCAACGGGTAATCGGACAACAGGAGGCAGTGGCGGCCGTTTCTGCTGCTATTAGAAGGGCGCGGGCGGGGATGAAAGATCCCGGTCGTCCGATTGGATCTTTCCTGTTTATGGGGCCAACGGGGGTGGGAAAAACCGAGTTAGCGAAGGCGTTAGCAGAATTTTTATTTGATAGCGAGGAGTCTATTATTCGGATTGATATGTCTGAATATATGGAAAAACACGCGGTTTCTCGGTTAGTTGGGGCGCCTCCGGGCTATGTGGGGTATGACGAGGGGGGTCAACTATCGGAAGCGGTGCGACGTCATCCCTATTCGGTGATTTTATTTGATGAGGTGGAAAAAGCCCATCCCGATGTGTTTAATATTTTATTACAAGTATTAGATGATGGCCGAATTACCGACTCCCAAGGAAGGACGGTGGATTTTAGAAATACCGTTATTGTGATGACCAGTAATATTGGGGGGGAACATATTTTAGATGTGGCGGGGGATGAGTCCCGTTATGGGGAAATGGAGAAGCGGGTTATGACGGCTTTGCGATCGCATTTTCGCCCAGAATTTTTAAATCGGGTGGATGATATTATCCTATTCCATCCGTTAAGTAAAGGGGAATTACGGTATATTGTGGCGATTCAAGTTAAGCGGATTCAAAGGTTATTAGCAGATCAAAAAATATCAATTGAATTATCGCCAGCAACCCTAGATTATTTAGCGGATATTGGTTATGATCCGGTCTATGGAGCTAGACCCTTAAAACGGGCGATTCAACGGGAAGTAGAAAACCATATTGCCAATTTATTGTTAGAACAGAAATTCGTCACGGAAGATACAATTTATGTGGATTATGAAGATGAAAAATTAGTCTTTAATCATCAACCTTTAATTCCTAAAGCTAAAGAAGAACCGTTAATTATGAATGTTCAACCGATGAGAAAAACAATATCTGATCCGTTGGAAATGGATGTTCAGCCCGTGATATTAACCACTTCTAAAACAGCAGAGGGGGATGATATTATTACGGTTGAAACCGTGAAAGATGAATAGATTTTGATTTAACTTTAGGGACGTTCGATCCAACGTCTCCTAAAATTTGAATCAGCTATAATAAAAACAAGAAATTTTAATCCTTGTGACACCTATGGTTGATATTAGTATTGCGATTCCTACCTATAATGGGGCGACCCGTTTACCTGCGGTTTTGGAGAAATTGCAATCGCAAACCGGAACAGAACAAATCAACTGGGAAATTTTAATTGTTGATAATAATAGTACGGATAATACCGCAGAATTAGTTAAAAATTATCAAGAAAATTGGTTAGATATTGTTCCTTTAAAATACTGTTTAGAAACACAACAAGGGGCAGCTTTCGCTCGAAAACGAGCCATTAAAGAGTCGGAATCTTTATTGATTGGCTTCTTAGATGATGATACCTTACCCGCTTTAGATTGGGTGGAAAAAGCCTATCAATTTGCTCAGAAACACCCCAAGGCTGGCGCATTTGGAAGTCAAATTCATGGGGTTTATGAAGTAGAAACTCCTCCTAATTTTAATCGCATTTCCAGTTTTTTTGCCATTACAGAACGGGGGGAAGCACCCCATTTATATGAACCCAAAATGAAGATGTTACCGCCTTCTGCGGGGTTGGTAGTGCGTCGTCAAGTTTGGTTAGAAACTGTACCAGAAGAAACCTTTTTAAGTGGACGTTCTAGTCAATCTATATTGAATAGTGAAGATTTAGAAGCGATTATGTATATTCAAAATGCTGGCTGGGAAATTTGGTATAATTCGGAAATGCACCTCTATCATCAAATTCCTAAACAACGGTTAGAACCGGATTATTTATTATTTTTGATGCGAAGTACGGGGTTAGCACGGCATCATATTCGGATGTTACGGTTAAAACCTTGGCAACGGCCGTTATTATTTCCTCTGGGGTTAGGAAATGATATGAGAAAGGCGATTGCTTACTATCTGAAACATCGAAAAGAATTAAAAAACGATGTGGTTACAGCTTGTGAAATGGAGTTTTTAAACAGTAGTGTGATTAGTCCGTTTTATTTGTGGAAAATATCTTATCTAAAAAAATTATGACCGATTTTACTGTTGTTATTCCCACCTATAATGGAGCCAGTCGGGTTCCTGATGTGTTAGAGAAATTGCAATTACAAACCGGAACAGAAAATATCACTTGGGAAATTATTGTTGTTGATAATAATAGTAATGATCAAACGGCTGATGTAGTTCAGAACATTATTGCATCTTGGCAGGAAGTTTTTCCGCTCCGGTATGTGTTTGAAGCGAAACAAGGTATTGCTTTTGCCCGACAAAAAGGAATAGAAGAAAGTCAAGGAGAATTAATTGGGTTTCTCGATGATGATAATTTCCCTAATTCTGATTGGGTTTTACAAGCCTATTTATTTGGTCAAGAACATCCTAAAGCGGGAAGTTATGGGGGGCAAATTCATGGTATTTATGAAGTTAAACCACCGGAAAATTTTAAACGTATTGAACATTTATTATTAGCTATTCGAGAAAGCGGAGATCAACCTTTTTTATTTTGTCCAGAACAATTAAAATTACCATCAGGTGCGGGGTTAGTTATTCGTCGAGAGGCTTGGTTTAATCATTTTATTCCTGAGTTAGTTGATACAGGTCGAGGGGATAATGATTATGAAATATCGATTCATTTTTATAATCAAGGTTGGGAAATTTGGTATAATCATAAGATGAACATAAACCATTATATTCCTCGTGAACGGTTAGAAAGAAAATATTTATTAAGTTTAGCAGATCGCTATGGGTTATCTACCTTTAAGTTTCGAGCAATGCTAGTCAAAAATCGGCAGAAACCCATAATTGCTGTGAAAGTATTTTTAGGAAGTATGAAACGAGTGATTCAACATTTGTTAAAATATAAACATCATGTTAATACCGATTTAGTAACAGCCTGTGAATTAAGATTCTTTTGGAAAAGTGCTATAAGTCCTTTTTATACTTTCTTTGAGCCATTATTTAATTGACAAAAAATAATATTATGACTTTAATTTCTGTGATCATTCCTGTTTACAATGGAGAAAAAACGATCAAAGAGACTATTTTATCTGTTCTTAATCAAACCTTTAAAGATTGGGAATTAATCATAATTAATGACGGTTCTACTGATTCCACAATGGAAATCATTGCTCAAATACAAAACAGTAGAATTCGAGTATTTAATTGTGAGAATGCCGGTTTAGCTAAAAGTAGAAACCGAGGTATTGATCATGCTCAAGGAGAATTTATTAGCTTTTTAGATTCAGATGATCTCTGGACAACTGATAAGTTAGAAACGCAGTTTCAAGCATTAAAAAAACATCCAGAGGCTGCTGTTGCCTATAGTTGGACAGACTATATCGATCAGTCAAACCAATTTTTGCATTCTGGTAGACATATTACCAAACATGGTAACGTTTATTCTGAACTGTTAGTCTGTAACTTTTTAGAAAATGGATCAAATGCTTTAATTAGAAAACAAGTATTTGCTCACGTCGGTCAGTTTGACACATCCTTAACAGCCGGGGAAGATTGGGATATGTGGTTCAGACTTGCAGCCGTTTATCCATTTGTTGGCGTTCCTGCTGTACAAGTCTTATATCGAGTATCTGCTACTTCTATGTCGGCTAAAATTAAAAACCAGGAAAAAGAGTGTTTAAAAGTCCTTAAAAACGCATTTCAAAAAGTACCTGAATTGTCTCCCTCTCTTAAAAAAAAGAGTTTGGCTAATCTCTATAAATATTTAATGTGTAAATCAATAGAAGGAGAACCCAATCAAGCTAAAGGTCGTCATACTTTGGGTTTATTATGGAATTATATCCGGTATGAACCCGAATTACGCTCTAACTTCAAATTAATTCTAGTAATAGGGGCAAAAAGTATGGTAATGTCAACTTTTCCGCTCCCACAATCTCAAGTTTTATTTCAACGTTTAAAAGCATGGGCTAATTAGTTAAAAACAACTCTAATTCACACTATATTTATGAAACCTCTAGTTTTTTTAATTGGATGTTCTCGCTCAGGAACCACCCTTTTACAAAGTTTGTTAGCCATACATCCAGATATTGCATCATTTCCTGAAACTCATATTTTTCAGTATCTATTTGCCAACTCTTATGAACCCCGCCGCCATGCGTTAGGGTTAAGTTCACGCCACTTAAAACCTAAAATGGAAAAATTTATTAAAGAAGAACTAGGGCGTCCCGAACTCTTGAAATATTTACCGCATCCTCTTTTTAAAAAATTATATGCTGAGAAATTTATAAAAATTTTAGAAATATTAGCCGATGAAGAAGGTAAAAAAATTGTTTTAGAAAAAACGCCAGATCATATTTATTGCTTGGAAAAAATTGAAAAATATTTTCCTCAAGCTAAATTCATACATTTACTAAGAAATGGAGCCGATGTTGTCGCGTCCTTATATGAAGTCACCCACGAATATCCTCAATCTTGGGGAGGGGCAAGAAATATTGATCAATGTTTAACCAACTGGATAAATGCCGTTCAAATCAGTCAAAAGTACGTTTCTAAACCTAACCATCACTTAGTCCGTTATGAAAATTTAATTCAAGCCCCTAAAGAAACTCTCCAAGAAATCTGCACCGCTATTAAGATTAATTTTGATCAGAATATGATTGATAATTATGGTATTTCAGCCAAAATACTAAGTTCAGATAGCGTAGGAAGGTCAGTAAATTGTCAAGGAATTATTGGCAATAGTTCAAATAAATTCACACGAATTTTTAATCTGGAGCAACAGGAATATATTTTAAATCGTTTATCTATTATTGATTTAGATAATTTAGCTAATAAAAAATCTTGATTCAACTAGAAATTTTAAATAAATATATGGAAAATAAAACAATTTATTCTTTAGAAAAGATAAAAGAAACAATCAAAAATTTATTAATTATTTCCACAGCTTTTATCCCTAATCAACATTGGCGTGAATCATTTTTTATCGGATTAGCTAACTTCCTACCTCGGAGTGTTTATAGTAATCGAAAAGTTCGGTGGCGACTTTTAAAACTTGCGGGGGTTCAGATCACAGGGCCCGTTGAAATTGCCGATCAGATTGAAATTAAACAAATTGGTAGAGCGTCTCAAATTAGCATTGGTCAAGGAACTTATATCAACAGTGGAGTTCGTTTTTCAACCTCAGAAGATGCACCGATTACGATCGGAGAGCGTGTTTTAATCGGCCCCCGATGTAGCTTTGAAACAGCTAGTCATTCCCTAAATTTATCAGAAGGAAAACAAAGAAGCCGATTCACCAAACCGATTATGATTGAAAATGATGTTTGGATTGCTACAGGTGTGATTGTTTTACCGGGAGTTCGGATTGGAGAAGGGAGCGTTGTGGCGGCTGGAGCCGTAGTAACCACGGATGTTCCTCCTTATACTTTAGTCGGTGGAGTTCCTGCCAGAGTAATTAAACAATTAACACTTCCCGATGGTTCATAATCGTCAATTTTGTTCAAGATTAATCAAATTTTATGAAATTTAAAAAAAATATTATTATTAATTTAATTTTGTTTTTTTATCTCATTTTAAACGGCAAAAATTGTGCTAATGCTACTTTATTTAAAATTAAACTATTGATTTTAGGTGGGCAGTCTAATATGGTCGGCTATGGATCAAATATGAATAGTTTACCCCTCAATTTAAAAGAAACTCAAACTGCAATTTGGTATGATAAAAACAATAAATGGACAAAATTAGAAGCTCCCACAGAACCCTTACCCTTTAGTGGTGGGATTCCTCAAAACATCGGTTTTGGATCGGAAATCTCCCTAGCACATGAATTATCTGATCAACTAAAACAGCCAATTGCTATTCTTAAATATGCTCGCAATAGTACCAGTTTAACTGAAGACTGGAAACCTGGAAGCACACTGTATAATAATATGATCCAACGAGTTAAAACATCAATTGATGATTTTAACTTGTCTCAATCTAATCTTCCCATTGCCGTCTTAGAAATTTCCGGTTTCTTTTGGCTGCAAGGAGAAGCCGATGCAAAATATCTAATCTCAGCCAATCAATATCAAGAGAATTTAATTAATTTTATTCAAAATATTCGCCGAGATCTAAATAGTTCCAATCTTCCCATTATTATTGGTAAAATTCCAATTGAAAACAATCAAAAAACCACCTTTGGTGTTAATGGTTTTTTTCCCTACGCTGAAACCGTTAGACAAGCTCAGTCTAATGTTACCCAGATTTTACCTAATACAACAACCGTTGAAACCATTGATCTCCCTAGAACTGAAGATAACTTACACCTAAACTCACCAGGTTTAATAAATTTAGGAGAACGTTTTGCCCAACAATGGTTAACTCTCCACCACTCTCGAAACCATCCCGAAATATCTCCCTCAACCCTTCAATAATATTTAAGAATACGGAAATCCGAATCAACCTTGGGGCGGTGATCCATCCCTAGTAAGGGAACGGCGATCGCACACAATCATAACATCACCATTTTATAGATACCTTAACCTGAAATCACTATGACCGTACTCGAACAGGGAACCATTACAATCCATACTGAGAATATCTTCCCGATTATCAAAAAATCCCTCTACACCGACCACGAAGTCTTCCTGCGAGAACTGGTTTCCAACGCCGTTGACGCCATCGCTAAACTGAATATGGTGTCTCGGTCTGGGGAATACTCTGGGGATGCGGGCGAACCCGAAATCACCATCACCCTCGATAAAGAGAACAAAACCCTCTCCATTACCGATAATGGCATCGGGATGACGGCCGAGGAAGTCAAAAAATATATTAACCAAGTCGCCTTTTCCAGCGCCGAAGAATTCATCGAAAAATATCAGGCCAACTCCGACCAATCCATCATTGGCCATTTTGGTTTAGGGTTTTACTCCTCCTTCATGGTTGCCCGCCAAGTGGAAATCGATACCCTCTCCTACCGGGAAGGCTCCCAAGCGGTGCACTGGACGTGCGATGGTTCTCCGGTCTTTAAACTGGAAGACTCCGCCCGCACCCAACGGGGAACCACCATCACCCTGACCCTGATGGATGAGGAAACCGAATATACCGAACCCTCCCGCATCCGTCAACTGATTAAAACCTATTGTGATTTTATGCCCGTCCCGATTAAATTGGACGGCGAAATCATTAACCGCCAAAAAGCACCCTGGCGGGAATCTCCTAATAATTTAACCGACGAAGATTATTTAGAACTCTATCGCTATCTCTATCCCTTCCAAGAAGAACCCCTGCTATGGGTACATCTGAATACTGATTATCCTTTTATTGTGAATGGAATTCTGTATTTTCCCAAACTAAAACCCGATGTGGATGTCACCCAGGGCAATATTAAACTATTCTGTAATCAGGTCTTTGTCAGTGACCACTGCGAAGATATTATCCCTAAATTCCTGATGCCTTTACGGGGGGTGATTGATAGTACGGATATTCCGTTAAATATTTCCCGCAGCGCCCTACAAAGTAATCGCACCGTCCGTAAAATTGCCGATTATGTGGCGAAAAAAGTCGCTGACCGTCTCAAAGAATTATATCGGGATAACCGCAAAGAATATATCCGTTGTTGGCAAGATATTGGTACTTTTGTTAAGTTTGGTTCCCTCAACGATGATAAGTTTAAAAAACAAGTTGAGGATATTCTGATTTGTCGTACCACCTATACCCCAGAATCTGTTAATAACGAAGAAAAAGCTGTTGATGTCCAGGTGCAAACTGAAGGCGGCGATGTGTGGCAAGATGTTGCTTCCCAAACCCCTGAAAATACCGACGAAAAAGGTCGTTACTATACTACCTTAAGCGAATATCTCGAACGCAATAAAGAACGCCATGAAAATCGGGTATTTTATTGTACCGATGAAACAACTCAAGCCACTTATATTCAGTTACATACCAGTCAAGGATTAGAAGTTTTATTCTTCGATTCCTTTATTGATAGTCATTTTATTAGTTTCCTAGAACGGGAACACACCGATGTTAAGTTTTCCCGGGTGGATGCGGAACTGGATGACAATTTAATTGCTAAGGATAATAGTGCTGAAATTGTTGATCCGAAAACCAATAAAACCCGCAGCGAAATCATTAAAGACCTGTTTACCGCCGCTTTAAACAAGCCTAAATTAACGATTCGGACGGAATCCTTGAAATCCGAGAATACACCGCCCGCCATGGTTTTATTACCGGAATTTATGCGACGGTTACAGGATATGACCGCCCTGATGCAGCAACAAAAAGTTGAATTTCCAGAGGAACATATTCTGTTAATTAATACCGCCCATCCGTTGATTCAGAATTTAATCAATTTGAGTCAAGGGGCGATTATTCAAGAGGGGGGAGAGTCGCCTTCGACGGAATTAGCAAATATGATTTGTCATCATGTCTATGATTTAGCCTTAATTGCTCAAAAAGGCTTTGATGCGGAAGGAATGAAAGACTTTGTAGAACGTTCTAACCAAGTATTAACACGCTTAACCACAAATTAGGTTGATATCTGCTTAAATCCCTGTTGAAACTAGCCCTAAGCTGTTTCAGTTCATACTAACAATATACACAGTCAAAGCCCCTCGAGCCATTCGGTGGGGCTTTTCCTTTGAGCGGACTAAATCTGTTAGGACTTACGCAGAATACCCAATTATACACCATCTGTAGGGGCGAACGGCCGTTCGCCCCTACTAGATATGG
>NZ_LR735021.1:0-84182 GCF_900009265.2 Planktothrix paucivesiculata PCC 9631
AATGGGTAATACTTCGACTTCGCTCAGTAACAGGGTAATGGGTAATTACGAATTACGAATTACGAATTACGAATGGGTAAGGGGTAATACTTCGACTTCGCTCAGTAACAGGGTAATGGGTAATTACGAATTACGAATTACGAATGGGTAAGGGGTAATACTTCGACTTTGCTCAGTAACAGGGTTTTGGGTTTTGGGCTATTGTGATTAAGTGGGGTATAATCTCAAAACCTGTTGAATTAAATCTAAACCATCATGGAGCCAAATTCACTACTAACGGAATTGATACTAACACAATCTCATCAATCCCTTGGACGTATTTGTTTAGATTGGACACCTCAACCGGGACACGATCTAAATTTCCAGGGTCAAACCTATCGGGTTTTAGAGCGCCGTCATCGCTATCAACTCAAATCTGGTCGTTACCGACTGCATAAAATTTCTTTGTATGTGCAATCGGTAGAACGATCTGAAGATAGAACCCTAATCGATGGACATTGGGTTATAGGAGATGCAAACTGTCGTTTTAATGCCCATTCTGAACTAATACGCTGTGCGGTGAATCCCCTGGGCTCCTGTCAAGATTGTCATTTTTTTGAATCGATTTTAGCCGATTAAAGATTGAACGGCTCAAATCATTTCGGCCCGATATTCTTCGCTAGAAAGCAGACGCCATTTTTGATCTCCCATGAGTTCTAAAACATTATCATGGTAGCGCAATAAACTGATTCGATGCCCAACACTAATATAAGTTGTTCCGGTTTCATGTAGTTTTTTATAAAGTAGTTCTTCATTTTTTAAATCTAAGGCGCTGGTGGCTTCATCTAAAATCGCGTAGCGGGGTTTACTAATTAATAATCGAGCAAAAGCTAACCGTTGCTGTTCTCCGACAGACAGAACATTAGCCCAATCTAATTCCGTATCAAAACCACTAACTCGTTGGGGTAAATCTGCTAAATTTACTAACTGCAATATTTGATGTAATTCCGTTTCACTCACCTCTCGATTACTATTAGGATAGAGTAATTGTTGACGTAAGGTTCCGAGAATCATATAGGGACGTTGGGGTAAAAATAACATCGATGAGAGTTCAGGACGAATTAAGCGCCCGGTTCCCGATGTCCATAACCCGGCAATGGTGCGTAATAAAGAACTTTTTCCTACTCCACTTTGACCCATAATTAATAATCCTTGACCTTCGGGTAAGATTAGAGATAGGTCTTTAACCAGGATTTGTTGATAGTTGGGTGTGTTGACGGTAACGTGTTCTAAGGCTAGGGAATCATCAACTTTTATATCAATTTGTGTCTGACCTTCCTCCATGGATTTAGGAGAGTCTAAAAATTCCGAGAAGGTTGATAAACGATTAATTCCGGCGGCAAAAGCACTTAATATTTCAATCTGACTAACTACAATTGAAAAAGCTCCTAAAACTTGACCAAAGGCAAAACTAGCTTGGGTAATATCCCCATATTTAATCGTTTCAGCAAAATAAATAGGAGCTAAGATCAGTGAAGGAAGAATAATCACAGCATATCCATAGCTTGTGGTAAAATAATCAACATTTCTCTGCCAACCAATTAATAAATTAAAGTTTTCAAAGGCTTTGAAAAATCGTTGTTTTACCTGAGTTGATTCCTGTTCTTCTCCCTGATAAAAGGCAATGGATTCAGCATTATCTCGGACATGAACTAATCCATAACGAAAATCGGCTTCTCGTCTTAATTGATTGAAGTTTAGAGGAATTAAACGCCGTCCAATAAAAACCGTGATGATCGTACCGACAGAAGCGTAAACCAATAGAAATACGGAAAGAGATTTAGAAATAGACCAGAGGATTCCGGTAAAAGAAATTACATCAATAATTGAACTTAGAATAATTAGTAAAAATCTTAAACTCGTAATCGTAAATGCCTTAATATCCTCGGTAATTCGTTGATCTGGGTTATCAATTTTATTTTCTGATTCTATTTTATAAAATGCTCGCTGACTTAAATATTGGTCTAAAAATTTATCCGTTAACCATTTCCGCCAATAGTTTCCCAAGCGATCGCGGGTATAAGAATACATGACAATAATGGGAGTTCCTACTACAAACACACTGGCATAAACATAGAGAAAACGCCAAAAATTATCCTGATTTCTTTCGGCTAAAGCCGTCGTAAAAAAGTTACTCACATAGCTAAGAATTACATTCAATCCACTGACAGATAGGGATATAAATAAAAGCACACTTAAAAATGCCCAAGGTTGCCAACGAGTTTTAATTTGGTTTCTGTACACTAAAAATGTTCCGATGGGAACAATCAACATTAAAATAACGATAATAATATAGCGAGAATAAATAATACTTTCGATCACTTCATACAACCCCGGAGCGATGCTATTAAAGAATTCGGGAAAAACAGATTGACTGATAACAGTAACAATACTCACTAAAACAAAGACAGTCGCCGCCAGAAAAATTAACAATAATAATAATAAACTCAAAAAAACCTTACTACTTCCGGGTTCTAAAGGATAAAAGAAGGGTTGGGCAATTCTTAAAAAGCGTTGCCAAAGTTGAGTATCAAATTTATTCATATTTTCCATCACGTTTAGCACAGGTCTTTTATCCTATCAAAGTTATGTATTCTCTAGGGTTTTCCACAGATTAAATCTGTGAAAAGGGCTAGATTTTTTTGCAAGTAGTTAGAAAATCGGCACAATCGAATGAGGAGATTAACAGCCACGGACGAGAGAAATATAACCCTAGTCACTCTACCATATTAATTTTAAATCTTAGCAGCCACCTCGAAATTTTTACACCCAGACTCAATTTAATTGATTATTCTGACATTTTATAATATATCTTAAGATAGATGACAAAGGTTGATTCAGTTTATCCGATTAATTTGAACATCCTGTACACAACCAGGAAAGCTTAATACTCAGATCGGCTGCACTCAACGATACAATGGTTCAGGGTCTAATAAGAACACGATGTCTCAAACCTATACCGTCGAATTTCACAATCAAGGGAACATCCAAACAGTCGAAGTTCCAGAGGATAAACAAATCCTCCAAGCTGCCTTGGATGCCGGAATTAAGTTGCCCAATTCTTGCAATGCCGGAGTTTGTACCACCTGTGCGGCCAAAATTATAGAAGGCGAAGTTGATCAACGTGAGGGCATGGGATTAAGTCCCGAACTTCAAGCTGAAGGTTATGTCCTGCTTTGTATTGCCTATCCTCGTTCTAATTTGAAATTGATTCCAGGGAAAGAAGACGAAGTTTATGATCGTCAATATCCCCAAACTTCCTAACGAGTGAACAGAGGGGGCAGGGGATGGGGAATTACGAATTACGAATTACGAATTACGAACAGGGGATGGGGAATTACGAATTACGAATTACGAATTACGAACAGGGAATAGGAAGCAGGGGGAGCGTCCTCGCTCGCTGAATATCACCCAAAACCCAAAACCCATTACCCAAAACCCAAAACCCAAAACCCAAAACCCAAAACCCAAAACCCATTACCCATTACCCATTCGTAACATGACAACCCATTTTATTACGGCTGAAATTGATATTCAGGAATCTCCGACGCAGTTAAATCAAGCGATTGAAGCGGAGTTAAAAAAACGGGGAGAACCCCTACGCTGGGCAATTAACCGGGTTGATTCTGAACAACAAAAAGCCCATGTTGAAGCTGTTGTAACGGTTCAAGAAACCTCTAAGGTTTGATGGTTGATAGTTAACTTTTCTTAGGGTGTTTCCCCTGATCTTCTATGCCTCGTCCTTATACGGTTGTTTTAATTATCCCAACGGGAATTGGTGCGGCCATTGGTGGGTATGCGGGGGATGGTTTACCTGTGGCGCGGGCGATCGCTCAAGTTGCGGATACCCTAATTACCCATCCTAACGTTCTCAATGGTGCCCAACTGTATTGGCCGATGGCTAATACCCTCTATGTGGAAGGGTTTGCCCTGGATCAATGGGCCGCCGGACAGTGGGGACTGCAACCTGTGCATCGAAACCGGGTGGGGTTACTCCTCGATCAAGCCATTGAGCCGGAATTGCGCCTCAGACATTTACAAGTGGCGGACGCAGCTAGGGCAACCCTGGGCCTAACTTTAACCGACTATGTGGTGACAGATGCCCCCCTGAACGTGGAATTGAGAACCTCGACTTCCGGGGCTTCCTGGGGAACTATTGGCAACCCAGACAGCCTGCTACGAGCCGCAGAACGCTTAATTAAGGATGCTAAAGCGGAAGCGATCGCCGTGGTAGCCCGTTTTCCTGAACCGGAAAATAGCAGTGTTTTAGAAGCCTATCGTCATGGACAGGGAATTGATCTCTTAGCCGGGGCGGAGGCGGTGATCAGCCATTTAATTGTTCGTACCTTTCAAATTCCGGCAGCCCATGCTCCGGCTCTTTCCCCCCTGGCCCTTGACCCGGAATTATCCCCCCGTTCGGCGGCGGAGGAATTGGGCTATACCTTCCTACCCTGTGTGTTAGTGGGGTTGAGTCGCGCCCCCCAATTCGTCACAACTACTACGGCGGGGACAATTTGGGCCGATCAAGTGGATGCAATTGTGGTTCCGGCTACAGCCTGTGGGGGTTCTGCGGTGCTTAGTTTTGGCCTAACTCCGACTCAAATTATTGCTGTCGGGGAAAATCAAACCCGAATGCAAGTTACCCCAGAACAGTTAGGAATTAAGGCAATACAGGTAAACTCTTATTTAGAGGCTTTAGGGGTTTTAGTGGCGCATAAAGCTGGACTTGATCCTAACTCCCTGCGTCCGAATATATTATCCTTGAATCAACTTAAATCCTATTAATTTTTAACTAGCGTGGTAGAACAAAAAACACCTAACAATTTTGACCTCGAATCTTTAAGCCGGACTCAGGTTTTGATAGCCATGGGGGGGACGGCGATTGTATTATTAGCGATCGCGAAAGCTTGGTTATATTTGAGTCATGTTACTCTTTTACCTATTAACTTAACCTGGGTTAGTTTGGGGTTGGGTTTAGGTGTGGGATTAATGATTACAATGGCTAGTTTTGTCATGTATAGAATCTGGCCTGCCTATAGTAGCAGTGCAGATACCTATTTAAAATTAGTCTTAACTCCTTTATTATGGCCGGATTTAATTTGGTTAGGCTTATTACCCGGACTGAGTGAGGAATTATTATTTAGAGGAGTAATGTTATCGGATTTGGGATTAGGAACTCTGGCTTTAGTGGTTTCTAGCATAGCCTTTGGGGTTCTACATTTTAGCGGTTCTCAACAATGGCCCTATGTAATTTGGGCAATTGTTGTGGGGTTTATTTTAGGGTATAGTGCGATCGCCACGGGTAATTTATTAGTTCCGATTATAGCTCATATTTTTACTAATTTTATGTCTGGTTGTTTATGGAAATTAAACTATTTTGGGGGTAAATTATAGTAGGGAGGGAACAGGGAACAGGGAACAGGGAATGGGGAATAGGGAATAGGTAATAGGGAATAGGTAATAGGGAATAGGTAATGGGTAATGGGTAATGGGTAATACTTCGACTTCGCTCAGTAACAGGGTAATGGGTAATGGGTAATAGTAAGTAAAATCAACTTACTGCCCACCAGCTATTATTATTTACCCACAAAAACAAACTTTAAAACAAAAATAACTGCTAAAATCCACATTGCAATATTGGTTTCATGAAACTTACCCTGACAGGATTTAATCAGAGGATAAGTAATTAAACCAACGGCTAGACCATCGGCGATGGAATAACTTAAGGGCATGATAAAAATAGTTAAAAATGCCGGAATAGATTCGGCGGGGTCATCCCAGCGAATATATTTAACACTTCCCATCATTAATACCCCCACAATAATTAAAGCCGGGGCGGTGGCAAAACTGGGAATAGCTGATAATAGGGGAATAAAAAATATCGAAATTGTGAATAATATTGCCACAATTACAGCTGTAAATCCACTTCTTCCCCCCTCGGAAATTCCCGATGCGGATTCAATATAAGTAGTTACCGTTGAAGTGCCAAAAATTGCCCCGGTTGTAGTTCCCACGGCATCAGCCATAAATGCTTCTGTAACCCTAGGAAATTCCCCCTGTTGATTAATATAACCCGCTTTCATTCCTAACCCCGTGAGAGTGCCTACGGTGTCAAATAAATCCACAAAGAAAAATACAAAGGTAATTGTAAATATCTGAAAAAAATTAACTTCTAAAACTTGTTTTAACCCAATAATTCCCTGACCGAATAAATCCACAGGTAATTGAGGCAAACCGATAATTCCTTGGGGCCAAGGAGCAATTCCTAGAATCCATCCTAACCCGGCTGTGGCTAAAATTCCTAATAATAACGCCCCGGTAACTCGACGGACAATTAAAGCAGAAGTAATCAAAATTCCGGCAATTGTAATTAATACAATCGGATCATTTAAGTTTCCTAATGTGGTGGTGGTCACTGCATCGGTTACAATAATTTTTGCACCCGTTAAGGCAATATAGGCAATAAACAAACCAATTCCGGCGGCGACGGCGTGTTTAATTCCTTCAGGAATAGCGGTAATAATTTTAGTTCTAAATTGACTCAGGGTTAGGGCGATAAAAATTAAGCCTTCAATTAAAATAGCAGCTAACGCCACCCGCCAAGGAATGCCTAATTTTAACACCACTGAAAAGGCAAAATAAGCGTTTAATCCCATTCCTGGGGCTAAAGCAAAGGGATATTTAGCATATAATCCCATGACTAATGTTGCTAAGGCGGAAGCCAGGGCGGTTGCTATAGCTAATTCTCCAAATAAATCCCCCGATGTTTGTAGAAAAATAGCATTGGATAAAATAGCAGGATTGACAATTAAAATATAAGCCATGGTCATAAAAGTTGTGACCCCGGCTATAATTTCAATCCTAAAATTGGTCTGAAGTTCTCGAAAGTTGAAAAAACGGGCAACTGATTCTAAAGTGGAAGAATTAGAGTTCATATTATCCCCGAATCAAAAATAAATTATGGATATTAAAGCTGCTGTTGCATGGGAAGCTGGAAAACCTTTAACCCTGGAAACCGTTCAACTTGAAGGCCCAAAAGAGGGAGAAGTTCTTGTTGAAATTAAGGCGACAGGGATTTGTCATACCGACGCCTATACCCTTTCCGGCGCCGACCCGGAAGGATTATTTCCAGCTATTTTAGGTCATGAAGGTGCCGGAATTGTAGTTGAAGTTGGTTCCGGGGTAAAAAGTCTTAAACCCGGAGATCATGTTATTCCCTTGTATATTCCAGAATGTCGTCAATGTCAATATTGTTTAAGTTTTAAGACAAATTTATGTCAGGCGATTCGCGGGACTCAGGGCAAAGGTTTAATGCCCGATGGTAGTAGTCGTTTTTCTAAAAATGGTCGGATGATTCATCATTATATGGGAACTTCTACCTTTTCAAATTATACGGTTTTACCCGAAATTGCCTTAGCAAAAATTAGAGAAGATGCTCCGTTTGAGAAGGTTTGTTATATAGGTTGTGGGGTGACAACGGGAATAGGTGCGGTGATTAATACGGCTAAAGTGGAACCCGGATCAAATGTGGTGGTTTTTGGCTTAGGAGGCATTGGATTAAATGTGATTCAAGGGGCAAAAATGGTGGGGGCAAATAAAATTATTGGGGTGGATTTGAATTCTGATAAAAAAGCCATTGCTGAGAAATTTGGCATGACCCATTTTGTGAATCCGAAAGAAATTGAAGGGGATTTAGTATCCTATTTAGTGGAATTAACTGACGGTGGCGCGGATTATAGTTTTGAATGTATTGGGAATGTTAAAGTTATGCGTCAAGCCCTAGAATGTTGTCATAAAGGTTGGGGAGTTAGTGTGATTATTGGGGTAGCTGGGGCGGGGGAAGAAATTAGTACCCGTCCCTTTCAATTGGTGACCGGAAGGGTTTGGAAAGGTACGGCTTTTGGTGGGGCAAAAAGTCGGACGGATGTGCCTAAAATTGTGGATTGGTATATGGATGGGAAAATTAATATTGATGATTTAATTACCCATGTCATGCCGATTGAAAAAATTAATGAAGCCTTTGATTTGATGCACAAAGGAGAATCAATTCGGACGGTGGTAACGTTTTAATAGGACAGGATCAAAAAGTATTTCGATGGGGAGCAAATAGAATCACAATTGTACCCACCAGACAAATTATTGCCCCCAGTAAGTCCCATCGGTCAGGTTTTACGCCTTCAACTATCCATAGCCAAAAGATAGATGAAAGGATATAAATTCCACCATAAGCTGCATAGGTTCTGCCCGCATAGGAAGCATCAACCCTAGTCAAAGCTGAGGCGAAAATAATCAGTGCTATTACGCCGGGAATCAGCCAGAGGATGCTTTTTCCCAAGCGTAGCCATGCCCAAAAAGTATAGCAGCCAGAGATCTCTCCCAAAGCTGCTACTAAAAAGAAAACAAGTGATTGCATTCAACTTTCAAAAATTTTTATTCTTCTCAAGTGTACTCACAATTGGAAGTACAAACGATAGGTTGATATTCTGGGTTTGATATTTTAGGAGCAGAAAATACAGGTTGATTTTGAGGTCGATTTTTGAGAGGGACAGGTTAAATGATTGGAACCAAACCAAGGATAAAAATTAGCATCCCAATCCGCCTTGGGCACAAATTCAATAAACAAATCCATCATAATTTGATTGACAACCTGAGCGATAAATTGATTAGCTAACCAATTATAAGTTTTCTCAAAATCTCGATCCGACTCTAAATAAACTGCACCCACTAAGGCTTCAAACATTTCTGATAATATTTTTTGTTGTTCAAAATCTGGTTTTAAAGGATAGTTTTTTCCTAAATCACCCCCTTGATCGATCTTGATTTTTAACGCTAATTTTGCTAAGATGATCGGACTGACTAAATCACTTTTTAAAAGTGTCCGAGTTGCCTCGCCTAAATGGGAACAGTGCAGATATAAATAATCACTCACCATCTGGCTAAACAAGTTAGAACCTAAATGAGTAATACCCCAATATTCCAAGGTTCGGAGTTTCCTTTCCTTGGGAGTTAAATCTAGGTTTTGTGCAATCGCATCGGGATGAGTTAAGGCAATTTCTAATAACTCTTGATGAGTAAAAGAATGAATTCCTATTTGGGTTTTGATTAAATTTGGATTAATCATGATTTAAAAAGATTTTAAGGTTTAATTAAAAGGGTAGTCGCCGAGATACGTGCAAAATGGGACACTTTGTAAACAAATATTGCAAAATGTCTTTTAATGATTTAAAAACTTGCCCAAAAATGGTACTGAAACATTCTAGTTTTTGGATACTTAAATCCACTGTTAACACTATTCAGTCTTTCAAACTTGCCCATTTATGACCTTTTTAGGGGATGTTTTACAAAAGAGGACACGCGGAATCCAGTGTTGAAACAACGTAAAATCGTGGATTTTAAACATTAACGTTACAAAACTTTACAACGTGTCCCATTTTGCAGGTATCTCGGTGGCTACCCTAATAGTACAAACATATTATTGACAGGGAAGCATCAATAAGGATCACAATCACTGATTGTATGTCATATCTACAGAATGAGGGATTAAATTAAGCTGGAGTTACCTCGTCAATGGCAAAATAACCATTATATCCTTTCATATAAATAGCTGCTCGATGCCCAAACAGAACCATAGCTTCTGTTCTAGTTTCCAGTTGACCTTCATATCCTTTTACATAAACCTTTGAACCAATCATGTGGGTAGAATTCCACCGATCTACCTTTTCCTGAACACTCCAACTATCAGAAGTTTTTTTGATTTCAATCGGTTTTTCCTTAGATTTAATATAAGTTATAAACTTGGTCAAAACGGCTCCAACTCCGATTTCCTCAAACTCTACATCACCCTGAGCCAAGAGGTAACGTATGCTTTCTGTCCATTTAATTGAATGGGTGATCTGTTTAGCCAGATTTTCAGCAATTTCGCTATGGATGTATGGTTGTGCAGTGACATTGGAAATTACTGGGATTTGGGGTTTGGCAAAGGTAAAACCTTTGATAAACTTTTCAAACTGGACTTTTGCAGACTCCATATAACGCGAGTGAAAAGCACCACTTGTATTTAAAATAATGTATTTTGTACCTGCCTCTTGAAAACAGTCACTAGCTCTAGCGATATCTTCTTTTAAACCGGAAATAACTACTTGCTCTGGAGAATTGAAGCTAGCTATATCAATATCAAAACTGAATTTTCTCAGAAGTTTTTCAACTTGCTCTTCAGTAGCACCGATGACAGCTGCCATAGCTCCTTCAGGAGCTTGGCTCATTAGTATACCTCTTTGTTGAACCAGCTTTAGTCCATCTTCAAAAGTAATCGCGCCTGAAGCTTCTAAAGCGTTGTATTCCCCCAAGCTGTGTCCGATCAAAAAGTCGGGCTTTTTACCAATCTCCTCAATTTTGCTCCGGTAGGAGAGGGCATTCACAACATAGAGAGCAGGTTGGGTGAATTGAGTTTGATTCAACTCTTGTTGCGGATCGTTTAAACAAAGATTTTCAATTGAGTATCCTAAAATTGAATCAGCTTTTTGCGTCAAATTGGGAAATTTGCTAAAGAGATTCTTTCCCATACCCTTGATTTGAGAACCTTGTCCTGGAAACATATAGGTGATCATTGCTATACTTCTCCTATTTCTTGAGGTACGATTTGTTGAAGAAGCCTAAAAGTTGAAATGAGATGTCAACTGAACTGTATGGGAAGTTATACAGAGTCCTAAACCAGTATTTATGCTCGTTTTTGAGCGGCCACAAGCACATACCCAAGGTTATCACACATATCTTGGAGCATTTGAATCCAATAGTCGATCGCTTCACTCTCGATATATTCCCTACCACGCTTATTTTGGTACGATCGCAGCCAATCTTGCATTTGTGCGCTATTGAGATATTTCAAGAAATCGGACTCATGCTGTTGGCAAGCAATCTTCATATTGGATACAAGAGGAGTAATCACGAATTCGGTCACGTCGTCAATTTCAATCAAGTCAAAACCAGCTGCATCAAGCAGTTCTGGATAGTCTTCTTTGGGGATAATAAATGAATGAGTCTCTTCCTCGCAAAGTACCCTATATTCTTCGCTCATGGTGGGTCGCGCTGGAAGGTCTGAAATCACCAAGGTTGCTCCCGGTTTCAAGATTCGAGAAGCTTCTTGCAGGGCTTTGCGGTGTCCCATATGAAAAATCGATTCAAAGAACCAACCACCATCATAGGTTGCGTCCTCGCAGGGCGTTGCCAAGGCATCACCTAGTATGAAGTTTGTCTGTTCAGATAGACCTGCTTTTGCTGCTAGTTCCTGTGCCTTTTCATGCTGGGACTGACTAATCGTAATTCCATCTACAAAACATCCTGTGGCTTGTGCCAGCTGTATCGCTGGCATACCAACCCCGCATCCCAGATCGCAGAAGCGTTGTCCTGGCTGAATGGTCACTTTGTCAATCATAATCTGAGTGAGACGATCTGCGGCTTCAGTAATACTTGCATTTGGATTTATCTCATCCCAATAGCCCAAATGATACTGATCGAGAAGGATAGCTGTCTCTCCTTGATCTTCGATGGAATCGTACATCTGTGCTACTTTTTCTGGTTGATAGTTGCTCATCGTTCTCCTAAATTAATCTATGGTGACGCAACAACGGCATATTTAAATTCCCTTACAACATTAAATCATGTCAATGCTACTCAATTGTTTTAATTTTGCTTTCCAGGTGCTGGAGATCTTACGCTACAACCCTATTGCTCAAAAAGTACATGATATCGGTATTTTGGGGGATTGTATCCCCCAAATGAACAGATGGTAAGCCTTCTAAAAATCTTTACGGTCTACTGACTCTGGGAGAATCGAATCGCCCAAACAGTTACGAAGCTAGGACTTACGCATTGACAAAATAGCTCGATTGTGCGTATCGGGAACAGAGGTGAGTTCAGTTCCCAAAACAAATAGAATTGAGTAAAATTGCTTAAGCTATCAGGGGAGAAAAAATATTAGAACTAGAACTAAGCCATCTACTGCACTGTGCAACCTGGAAAAGTACACATATTTTCTCTTAGCTGAGTCTAAATATTCAGGTTGCTGTCGGCTCTCCGAAATTTTAGATGAATTATCTCACGATAGCATTAACCGTTTTTTGTTAACGGGACTTAAACAAAAAACACGAGCTAAATAAGTTATAATGTTTGTAGAGCAAGCATACAACATTCAAAAATGAGCGATGAAAGAGACCACCCCCGCCGCCATGCCCCCCTGCTTTGACCGATGGTGTAAAAGATTTGACGATATATTTGGTCATCAAGCCCAAAAACGGGAATTTAGGAACTATTTAGGAGGATTATTGGGAGAAAGTGAGCGAAAAAACCTGTCGCAAATGGCAAATAACGCCGTAGGAGTAACTTACCACCGATTACACCACTTTTTGACCGAAGCTCCCTGGTCAGCAATGAAACTGAATCAGCGTCGCCTGGAGGTGATGAATCAGTGTAAGCAAACCCAGATTAGTCGGGGATTTGCCCTAATTATTGATGATTCAGGACATCGAAAAAGCGGGAACTTTACCGAGGGAGTGGGACGGCAATACATCGGAGAAATCGGAAAANCAAATCGTTGCCCCAGGGAGCTTTTAGTGAAATTCAACTCCAACTAGAAAAACCCAAAACTGTGTGGATAGCAACAAGAGAAATTGAATTATCAAAGTATGCCGGGAAGAAAGTAATAGCCATCGTCATGAATGCTGCCACTTTCGACCAAGCCAGTGATATTGATTATTTAATGACTAATGTTGAGGCATCAAAAGCCACAGGAGAATGGATAGTAACGACCTATTCACAAAGAAATTGGATAGAAGTTTTTTACAGGGAAGCAAAGGGNGAAGGAGTAACAGCAGAGCAACTAAATGATGACCGAATAGGGAGAGCATTAGATAAATATTATCAAGCGGGAACAACAAAGCTATTCACAGCAATAGCCCTAAAAGCCGCCCAAAAATTCCAAGTAGAAAAGGAGAGTGTACACCTAGACAGCAGTTCGATATCAGTAGAGGGAGAATACAAAAGTAAAGAAGAAGAAAATCAGGAAATAGAAGAAGAAATGAAAGCCATAAAANATTAAGACGTCGATGGGCGAACAAACCTTTAAACACATTTGCTGATGCCCTTGAAGCCTTCCGCACAGCGATTTCCTTTCGATTTGTGGAGTGGCTCCAGGATAATAGGGATGTATTTGCAGCCTACAAAGCAAGTTTAGGCTTGATTTGGGCTTGATTTTTGTTTAAGTCCCATAGATAACTTCATGTCGCACGCCCCTGGTGACAGCTTCGCTATATCTACCCCAATTTACGATATAAAACTTATGACATCTAGTTGGATTATTAAGTATTATCCAAATCCTCAAGCATCTTTACGCCTTTTTTGCTTTCCTTATGCAGGTGCAGGTGCTTCTATTTTTCGCAGTTGGTCTACTTATTTACCTCCAGATATTGAAGCTTGCGGCATCCAACTTCCAGGGCGAGAAAACCGATATAAAGAAAAGAAATTTACTAATATATTTTCTTTAATTGACGCTCTTACAACAGCACTTTTACCTAATCTAGATCGCCCTTTTATGTTTTTTGGTCATAGTGTTGGCGCATTGCTTAGTTTTGCAGTGGCGCGTCAACTTCGCAGACTACGATATCCTACTCCATTACACCTATTTATTTCTAGTTATTCCGCTCCACAACTTCCTAATTTAGATTTACCGATCGCTAAACTTTCCGATACCGATCTTTTAGAAGAAATACGCCTTTACAATGGTACACCAAGTAACATTTTAGAAAATCAAGAATTTATAAACTTCTACTTACCGATTATGCGGGCAGATTTAACATTAAAGGAAAGTTATGTTTACCTACCTGAACCCCCTCTTAATTGTCCGATTTCTGTATTTGGAGGCATAAACGATCCTAAAATTAGCCGAGATTCTCTAGCTAGTTGGCAAGAGCAAACCAGTAAAAAATTTAACCTACAAATGTTTTCTGGAGATCATTTTTACTTAAAAACTCAACAAGAGTCTTTGCTGAAAGCGATCGTTCTTGATTTAACCAAACACAGTTAACCTTAAAGCCCACATTCCGCAGATAGGGGTCAAATTTTCCACTATAGCGCCCGCCAAGGCGGTTAGGACGCAAGACGCAGTACATTCTCAATTGCCTCTCGCAAGGAATCAAAGTGAGTTAATTCCCACATTCCGCAGATATTTAAGCCAATTGAATTTCCAATTAAATTGGAATAAATAAAAGCCCAAATTTAGACCATTTAGGAATAGTAGCAGGCGTAATATAGCAATCTTAAATGATTTGCGATCAGAATATAGAACCCCACCCTAGCCCTCCCCTTACTAAGGGGAGGGTTGGGAGGGGTCGAGATAGATGGAAATATTACAACTGATTTAGGATTGCTATAGATGAGATGGAATTAGTAGAAGAAGTCAATAAAAAAGTCGGATTAAAAGCAAAAGAAGCCGTAAGCCCAGGACAGGTAATGAAAGCAATGATTTTGAATGGATTAGGATTTTTGAGCGCGCCATTGTACCTATTCGATAACTTTTTTATAGGGAAGGCAACAGAACATTTAATAGGAGAAGGAGTAACAGCAGAGCAACTAAATGATGACCGAATAGGGAGAGCATTAGATAAATATTATCAAGCGGGAACAACAAAGCTATTCACAGCAATAGCCCTAAAAGCCGCCCAAAAATTCCAAGTAGAAAAGGAGAGTGTACACCTAGACAGCAGTTCGATATCAGTAGAGGGAGAATACAAAAGTAAAGAAGAAGAAAATCAGGAAATAGAAGAAGAAATGAAAGCCATAAAAATAGTGCATGGATACTCAAGAGATAAAAGACCAGATCTGAAACAATTTATAATAGATATGGTAGTAAGTGAAGATGGAGATGTGCCATTATATCTAAAAATAGATGACGGAAACGCCGATGATAAAAGCGTATTTGTAGAAAGACTAAAAGAATTTAAAAAGCAATGGACATTTGAAGGAATATGTGTAGCAGACAGTGCGTTATACACAGCAGAGAATATAGCAGCAATGGCAGGAATGAAATGGATAACAAGAGTGCCATTAAGTATAAAAGAAGCACAAAATAAGATAGTGGAGATAGAAGAGGAAGAATGGGAAGAAAGCCAAATAATAGGATATAGAATAGCAACGAAATCAAGTGAGTACGCGAATATAAAACAAAGATGGCTAGTGGTAGAAAGTGAAGCCCGGAAGCAATCGGCTATCAAAAAAATATCAGAGCAAGTAGAAAAACAGTTAGAAAACGCCAAAGCATCGCTGCGTAAGCTATCGAAACAAGAGTATGCCTGCATAGCAGATGCAGAGATAGGGATAAAAATATTATCAGAATCGTGGAAATATCACCAAATAAAAGAAATAAAATGCACAGAAAAAGCCAGTAAAAAAAGCCAAAGTAAACCCAAAAAAGCCAAGAAAGAAAAGACAATAGTTTATCAAGTTACAGGGGAGATAGAACCTAGAGAATCAGTGATAGAAGCGGAAAAAATCAAAGCCGGAAGATTTATATTAGCGACAAATATATTAGACAAGAAAGAGGTGAGTAATGAAAAGCTATTAGCGGAATATAAAGCGCAGCAAAGTAACGAGAGAGGATTTAGATTTTTAAAAGATCCGTTATTTTTCACAGCGAGTGTATTCGTGAAAAAACCAGAGAGAGTAGAAGTAATAGCGATGATAATGGGATTGTGTTTGTTAGTGTATAACCTAGCCCAAAGAAAATTGAGAAAACAACTAGAAACAGCCCAAGAAGGGGTGAGAAATCAGGTCAAAAAATTAACGAATAAACCGACGATGCGGTGGATATTTCAAATGTTCCAAGCAGTGCATTTAGTCAGGATAAATGGAGAGAAACAAGTGAGTAACTTAACCCAAGAGCGTCAAGAAATATTGCAGCATTTAGGGAAATCTTGCTGTGAATACTATTTAATGATTTCCGGGGGATAAAGATTGAGAGAAAGGGGAAAATAGTTGTAAACAAATCTAAGTTATGAGTCAAGATGAGAACTCTTGGCTGGAACGAACTTGGTTATAAAATACAAATATGTTAAAAAAAGAGGATTCTATTTCTATGAAAAAATAGCAATTATTTGTGTTTAGTTAAAAAGCGGTAAATTAGCTATACAATCTGATAGTAAAGCCTCGGAAGTTCAACGAAGAACTGTAAGGATTTTCAATTTTTTAGAATTAGTGGAAAATTTAGCCCACATCTGCGGAATGTGGGTCTAATTATTATTCTACATTAAAAATAGCCCAAATCATTACATGGCAACTATTTGGGCTTTTATTTATTCCAATTTAATTGGAAATTCAATTGGCTTAAATATCTGCGGAATGTGGGTGTTAATTCATTAACTCGAAGAAAACTTATTTATCACTCTTACTTGGGGTAAACTCTGTGCTAATTCATCTATTCTAATTGTTTGTTTGTTGGGTTTTACCCCACCTAGCTCTCATTCCCAACCCAAGAGAGCTTTAGCCCTCTTGTCACACCATGAGATAACCCTTATTCAGCAGCTTTACTAGCTCCCTTATCGACCTCTGGAGGTTTTTCTGCTGAAAACAAAACATAATCATCAAACCCCATAAACCAACCCCAATTTTTCAACCAATCCTCAATTCCTGGATTATTTTTCTGAAGATCAATGACTATTTCATCATGGTTACTAATTCCTCGGCCTACATTATGGTCACTAACTTTTATACCTACTTGGGCAAAATAATATACCCACGCAGACCAAACATATTCGCTAATTGATATAGCTTGAATATTAACAAATCCACAGCTTTTTAGTTTTTCTACATAAGCATTTCGATCATATAAATTTGCAATAGGAATGAACATTTTTTTACTATTAACCCTCAGCCAAAAGTCAATCTTTCGTCCTACACTAGGCAAACAATCTGCTACGGCAAGCACTCCACCAGGTTGCAAAACTCGAAAGGCTTCAGCAAAAAAATCTTCACGAGTATTAAAATAAAAAGCACATTCTAAGGCGGTAACTTTATCAAAATAATTTTCTTCAAAAGGTATTTTTGTAGCTGAACCTACCTGAAGATGTATTCTTTCAGATAGCCCCGCTTTAGCTACTCTTTCTTGAGCAATTTCTACTTGTAACTCTGTCAGATTAAGACCAATAATTGAGTCAACATTGTTTTCCCGCACCCAAAGTAAATCTTGTTCAGCAAAACCGAAGCCCACATCTAAAACTTGGTCACCAGCACTAAGTTTTGCAATTTCTCCTAATTTACGAGCTAAAGCAGCGCAGGCTCTATTATAAGTAGTTTCTTCTTTCCAATAGCCAAAATTGAGCCATCGGGGAATATTGGGATCATGAAGATTAAAATCTTCTTGGGCTGCATATGTATAATTATCAGTTACGTCTATTTTGCCTCGCAAATACATAATTTCCTTAACTGGATAGAGAATAAATTCTCTGATCGTTATCCAGCGATTGCGCCATTCATCCCTCAAGGAAATTTTGCTAATCTTTTCCACATTAATACCCTCATACTAGTCACGGTTCACACGTTTCTTGATCACACAAAAATTATACCACGAGGGCTAGGTCAAAAGTCCATTTTCAGAATACAGGGTTTTACAAAAATCAAGAATCGTATCGCGTGACTTCTCTTCTGAGAACATGGTCATGTGACTGGACGAATTAATATCAATAATTTGCAGGTTCGGCAAGTTGTTTTCCCATTGCCGCGAAACGGCTGCCTGATCGGTAGCAAATTTTTCTCTATCCTGCGGTATCGCAAAATAATAGGGAGCCTGATCACCCAACATTGATCCGTTCTTGTTGCGGAAATAATAGCAATTTACCAAGTTTGGATCGGGCAGAGGCATAATAGTAAAGGGATCGGCTTGATAAAATTCATCAAGAGTTGTTGTATATTCGAGGTCGGCACGTATTTCTGTCTCTGCTTTCACTAATCCTCGTTTTTGAGCTAAGGCGATCAATTGACTTAAATATTTGTCGTCACTTAGGCTTGCATCCAGTTCATCTGAACGAATCAGCATTTCCTCCAAAGTTTTTTCTGAACGCTGCCATGCAGATAAGGCCAACACTCGATTCAAGGTAACCAGATAGTCTGTTTTGCGCGAGTATTTATTCTTGGCACCAGGGTTATTCTGTATCGTATCCACCATCACAATGGTGTTAACGCGCTCTCCCAGTTCCTGTAATTGACGGGTTGCTTCATAAGCTAACGCCCCACCCAGCGAATAGCCACCAAAATCGTAGGGTCCCTCCGGCTGTACGGATCGTATGGCATCAAGATAACGTTTCACCATAGGTTGAATATGAGAAGGGAGTGCGGTTTTGTTGATCCAACTCCAGGGCTGAATGCCATAGAACGGGCGCTGGCTTTTTTCCGCAACGGGCGCGTAAACCATAACTCCCGCGATCCCATGAAACCAGAATACAGGTCTTCCCTTGGTACTCGAATTAAGCTGGATTAGCTCTGGGAAAAGAATGTCATTTGACAAAGAGAAATCAGCTAATTGCTGATGTGTCGGCTCTGGCTCGATTTGCGGTATGTCTCTTTGCGATTTCAAATAGAGAAGCAAATCCCACGTTGTTTGGCATTCGAGCAACTGCGTTAAGTTAACGCGGGCATCGACTTTGGATTTTATTTGCTGGAAAATTTGCATAAACATAATAGAATCAACCCCATATTGAACCAGAGGGGTATTTAGATTTAATTCTTCTGCCGTCAGTCCTAAGATTAGAAGCATAATATCCACAAGTGCTGCCTCTCTGTTTTTGCCAGAGGGGCTTTGATCATCAAGGTTTTTAGAAACCGACTCTGTCTGAACCTTGAGATCAACTTGAGATGGAACGTTAACCTCAACTTTAGCCTCAACCCAACAGCTCCGTTTGGCGAAGGGATAGGTCGGCAGAGAAATCATAGAAACTTGTCCTTTTTTATGCAGTAACTGCCAGGGAATCTTACCTCCTTTAACCCAGTAAAGTGCGATTTTTTCCAGGTCATTTTCCGCTAAAAGCACTTTCATCATTGCCTCTCCGGATTTACCAGAAAGCAGATGCTTTATTTCTGAGTGATCCGCCTCCACATCGCCCATATACACCGGAATGGAGGTTTCTATCACAGCATTTTGTTCCAAGCAATTCAAAGCCTCCTTGATTCCCTGGAGCAATTCTTCTTGATTATTCACCAGAATCGCAATTCGATGGGTCATCGCCATACGCCCCACCTGGAGGGTATAAGCCATCTTCCTCAGAGAAAGTTGTGCATTGGATTCAACAAAATGGCTCATCTGTTGCAGCACCACCTGAAGACGATCGCGACTTTTTGCAGAGAAAACCATCAGATGGCGATCGCCAGGAAAATCAATATCAGACGATACCGGCTTATTACTGGGAGAAGGAATATATTCTTCGATAATCAAATGTGCATTGGAACCCCCGGCACCAAAGGAGCTAACCGTTGCGCGTCGGGGAAACTCCCGCTCCTGACCATCAATATTTAGTACTGGCCGCTGCCAAGGCTGAAGTTTTTGTTGCAGATAAAAAGGTGAGCCGTCGAAGCTTAAATTTGGATTCAGCGATTCTGCATTAATCGACGGTACAAGCTGTTGATGCTGAAGTTGTAAAATTACTTTTGTCAGTTGGGATATTCCAGAAGCCGCCTCTGCATGACCGATATTCGACTTTACCGAACCAATTGCACAAAAGCCCTGATCCTTAGTAAATTTTTGAAAAGCCTTATTGAGGGCACTGACCTCAATCGGATCTCCTAGCGGAGACCCATTGGCCGCCGCTTCAACATAAGTAATCGTCTGTGGATCGATGCCAGATTTACGGAAGTTATCTTCAAATAATTGGGCTTGGGAATTCGGGTTCGGCACATAAAATCCGTGAGTATGACCGCCATGATTTGTACTAATCGATTTAATGACAGCCAAAATGGAATCCTGATCTTCTATTGCATTGGTTATGGGCTTTAATAATACTGCACCCACCCCTTCTGCCGGAACATAACCATCATCCTTTCCAAAGCTGTTGCTGGTGTTTTGCCGACCAATTATTTGGCCCAGGCTCAAGCCAATGTATTTGTTCGGATGAATCGAAAGGTTCACGCCCCCCGCGATCGCCATCTGACATTCACCTTTAAGCAGACTGTCACAAGCCAACTTGATCGCAATTAATGAAGAGGAACACATCGTGTCAATCGCCATGCTGGGGCCATAGAAATCAAAAAAGTAAGACACACGATTGGCGATCGCGCTATAAGAAGACATCGAAAGAATTGATTGTATTACCGGGTCAGAAGCCAAAGCTTGATACTGCTGATGCGTAGCCCCGACATAAACCCCCACTTGATTTTCATGTTGCTTCTGTATTCTTTCCAGCGTATACCCCGAACGTTCCATAAGTTCCCAGACTATTTCCAGAAAAAGACGCTCATTGGGGTTCATTAACTGAGCTTCGTTAGGAGAAATATTAAAAAATAGGGCATCAAATTTGTCCACATCGTCTAAGAAACCGCCCCACTTGCTACGCATCTTGCCGGAGTGGGAAGGATCAAGATCAAAATACAAGTCATGATCCCAGCGACTTTTGGGAATTTCCGTAATACAGTTTTTGCCCTTCGATAAATTTTCCCAGAATGTTTCCAAGTCTGGAGACAGAGGATAACGTCCAGAAACACCAATAATGGCAATATCCTGCGTTTGTGCAACAGATAATGGCGATAAGCTTAGCCTATCAACCAAAAAGCGAGATTGTTGATTTGCCTTGGGACTGGCTTCATTGACGAAAGCCTCGCGACAATTATCAGGCACTTTTGTCTTATCTAGACTTAGTATTACTTTAAGTTTTTCTCTATAGGACGCGACAAAATACTGGTTTATTTCTTCAATCGTTGGATACTCAAAGAAGATGGTTTTCGATAAAGAGCCAAAAACTTGTTCCAACTCATTGGTTAATTGCATAATCACAATAGAATTAATGCCATAGACTTCCAGCAATTCGTCGTTTTGAATTCGATGAGCAGGTATCTTTAATATGGACGAGATTAGGTTTTTGAAATAATGAAGTGACCTTGCCTCTAACTCTTGTTCACCAAACTCATTTTCAGGAATGCCTTCCTGTCCAATATCAATCTGAGATGGTAACGATGAAAGATGTGTCTGCTGCAAAATTTGCAAGCGTTCCAGATCTCCCCGCAAAACCATAAGCTGGCTCTGTCCTGAAGAAAGACCTTGAATCAGGGCTTGAATTCCACACTCTGTCTCCATCACCACTAGCCCCGAATTTTGCAGCATGGCGTTTTCAGTCCACGGATCGATGTGCATACCACCATCTTTCCACAACGGCCAATTAATAGAAAACGTCTGTCCAGTACGTTCTTTTGTCGCCACCAAGTCATTCCGGTAATGGGCATAAGCATCCATAAACGCATTAGCGCAGGCATAATCCACCTGTCCCACGTTGCCGATACTGCCTGCGAGAGAGGAAAATAAAATGAAAAAATCGAGAGTTAACTCTTTAGTTGCCCGATCTAAATTAATTACGCCATCCACTTTAGGCGCAAGCACTGATTGAAACTCACTCGCTGTTTTCCTAATAATAAAATTATCTCGAATAATGCCAGCACTATGCAAAATGCCCTTAAGTGAACCTATATCATTTTCGATGTTTTTAATTAAGCGCTCTGTTTCCTGCTTCTGACTGATATCAACCTGCCGATAATATACCCTAGCACCTAAAGATTCCAGTTCTTTGATTTGCTTGTGTCGGCGCTCATCCAAGGTCGATCGTCCAGTCAGAATAAGAACAACCTTCCTTGTTTGCTGTGCAATATGTTTAGCAAAAATAAATCCCAGTCCGCCCAGTCCACCCGTAATCAGGTAAACACCGCCTTCCTGCCAGGGAATTGGAATAGCCTGCTCTGAAACTGAGAGTTCTTGCCACGAAATAATCTGGCGTTTTTCTTGCTGATAGCGGATAAAAGTGTCTTCAGGGCAATGGCTGTTTCGCTGAATTTTATCAATTAGACCTTCCTGGGTTTCACTCGCTTCCAATAGGATAACTTGCCCCAGAATTGCTGGGTTCTCCAAATGAGCCGTTCTGAGCAAACCTGTGAGCGCACTAAAGAGCGACATCTCTCCCGAAGAAGGTATCAGAATCTGGATAAATGTTACCCCTTTGTTTTTTTCGTAGATGACCCCTTTGATTTGCTCAAAGACCTGAACCGAAATTTCTTGAAAAGATTTTGCCAGTGTTTTTGTTTTAGTCGTCAAATGAATACAAGTTGCACCTTCTATTTGAGATTCAACTGACTGCTTGGAAAACCATTCCATCTCAAATAACATAACAATATGTTGAGCAAACTCAGAATGTATCTTTTCAGATAATGGTTTTTCTTGCCAAACTGGAAAGCCCATCCAAGTGCCAATGGCTTTGCTCTCCTGTATTGCCTTTTCGTCAATCAGAGGATGTGATTTTATAGCGTTTTTCTCTCCTGATATAGCCGAACTTTGACGGTTGGTATTAAGCACCTCTTCGATCCAGTATTTTTCTGGTTCAAAGGGATAGGTTGGCAGACTGACACGATCGGGTTTTGACTCACCATAAAGTTTGTACCAATCAACCTGCAATCCCTGACTCCAAAGCTCAACTAATTTGGCGAATTTTCGGCGTTGAATCCATTTTTCGATCGCCTCCTGAAGTTCATCATCGTCAGTAAATAAAGCTAATGATTTTTTATTTCCTTTCACCTGTCCGCGATACAGATCTTCAATCCCAGTTTCACGGGCAATAAAGCGACTAAGTTTTTGTTTGAGTTCATCTAAGGAATGAACAATTAAACCTAAACGTTCTTCCATTGCTTCACGCCCTATTTGAAGAGTATAGGCGATCTCACGCAGGGTTAAGTTGGCAGCTTGCTTTGAATTCAAGTAATCGGATAAATTTTGAGCAACACAGTAGAGACGATCTTCATTTTTTGCTGATAATGTAATGATTTGTGCTTCATTATTGCGATCGCATTCTCTCATCTCACTAACCCACTCTTCCTTCACATACTCTTCTACAATCAAGTGAGCATTCGCTCCACCAGCACCGAAAGAGGAAATTCCCGCTCTTCTGGGATATTCTTTAGTTTCACCCTCAATCTCGATCGTTGGTCTTTTCCATGTTGACAGTGTTTGCTGCAAAACAAAGGGGGTTTTGTCAAAATTAATATTAGTGTTTAATTCAGTAGCATGAAGACTTGGCACAATTTGCTTGTGTTTCAGTTGCAGAATAATTTTCGTTAGTCCTACAATACCTGCGGCTGCTTCCAGGTGTCCCAGATTAGATTTAACTGAACCTAATGCACAGAAATTGGTAGCGGTGGTATATTTTTGGAAGGCTTTGGTTAAACCACTGATTTCGATCGGATCGCCTAACTCGGTTCCCGTTCCATGTGCTTCAATATAACTGAGTGTGCGTGCGTCGATTCCAGCTTTATTCAAAGCTTCTTCGATTAATTCGGCTTGTGCATTTGGATTGGGTATTGTGTAACCATTGGTTTTTCCGCCATGATTCACACTTGAAGCACGAATGACTGCATAGATATTATCGCGATCGGCAATCGCTCGCTCAAGAGGCTTAAGCAATACCGCACCTACACCTTCACCTGGGACAAAGCCATTAGCGCCTTTGCCAAAGCTTTTACATTTCCCATCTGGTGAAAGCATATTAGCGGCACACAATTGAATATAAGAAGAAGGATGAAGATATAAATTAACGCCCCCAGCAATAGCCAACTCGCACTCCCGACGACGAATATGTTCGCAAGCTTCGTGAATAGCCGTTAACGAAGAAGAACACATTGTATCGATCGGTAAGCTTGGCCCCCGCAGATTTAAAATATAAGAAACACGATTAGCAACCGAGCTAAAAGATGTATGCGGGTAAACTATTTCGCCACGCTGCCATAGTTCTGGGCCATATAAGTTAAAACCTGTTTTGGTAATACCAACAAATACTCCGACTTGCTGTTGAAACTGATCTCGTAGTGTTTCTCTAGTGTAGCCTGCATCTTCGATCGCCTCCCAAGCAGTTTGCAAAAACAGACGTTCCTGCGGATCGATCCCAATAGCTTCACGAGGAGAAATCGAAAAGAACAGAGGATCGAAATCAGCAAAATTGGTAATAAAACTTCCCCATTTACTGTAACTTTTACCTTGAACAATAGCCTCTTCCAAATTTTCATGATAAAAGCCTTCCAATGACCAACGTTCTGGAGGAATTTCCGTCACACAATCTTTGCCTGAGAGTAAATTTTCCCAATAAGCTTGGGGTGTATTGGCTTGAGCATAGCGACCAGCTATACCAATAATTGCAATGGGTTCATATTGCCAAGGTGTCTGTATCTTTAAAGAAGATTCTGATGATATTTTAAACTCTGGAGTAACTTTAGATTCGGAGATAATTTTAGGTTTTGAAAGTATTGATTTATCAGTTGTAGAATCAACAGCCAAGCCAGTCCAGTTAATACATTTTTGTCTGTATTCGGTCATTAAATATTTTGCTAGTTCGCTGAGTGTCTGATGTTCATAAAGTAGAGTTTTGGAAATTTCACCAAAAATTGTTTCTAAACGAAGATTCATTTGAATAACAATCATTGAGTCAATTCCATAGTGTTCTAGAGGTTCTTCTGACTCGATGCGATCAACGGATAATTTAATAATGCTGCCAAAAAGAGTTTTACATTGGTGTAATGTTTTAGTTAATAGGTGGCGATCGTCGATCGCAAAATCTGAAGCTGAAGATTCATCATAACTAAGCTCTGTCGATGTAGCAAACAACCCTTGTCGAATTTTGGTCAGATTACCTGACAACACCATAACTTGATTTGGTTTTAAATTAAGTACACGCAGCAACGCATTTATGCCACTGTTAGTTTGCAAAGCTTCGATCCCTGTATTTTGTTCTAAGGCATTTAACTGCTGCTCATCCATACCCATACCGCCTTCTTTCCAGAAAGGCCAATTAATCGAAAGGCTTCGACCAAAACGTTTATTTGACGCACACAAAGTATGACGATAATGAGCATAAGCATCCATAAAAGCATTAGCAGCAGCATAGTCTGACTGACCAGCATTACCCAGCACTGCAACACCCGAAGAAAACAAGATAAAGAAATCCAGATTAATTTCCTGGGTAGCTCGATCTAAATACACCGTACCGCAAACTTTAGGTGCTAACACCTGTTGAAACTCTGCAACCGTTTTTTTAATAAAAAAATTGTCGCGAATAATCCCAGCAGAATGCAAAATCCCATCAAGTTTAGTGAAATCCCGTAAAATATTTTGGATCAAATCATCCACTTCTTTCGGTTGACTAATATCAGCTTGTCGATATTCAATTCGCGCACCTAATAGTTTTGCTTCTTGTTGCAGTAATTCTTGTTTTTTCTGACTTAACAAAGAGCGACCTGCCAAAATAATCGTTGAATTCTTAACAGAATGAGCAATTTCTTGAGCAAAAATCAAACCTAAGCCACCAGCGCCGCCAGTAATTAAATAGACTCCCCCTTCTTTCCAAGGTATGTAAGTAGCTTGCTGTTCTGAAATAGGAAGTTCTTTCCAAGAAATTACTTGACGTTGGGTAAGTCGGTATCTGATTTGTAAATCTTCTGGGAACTGACTATTTTCTTGGATTTGTTTAATTAATTGATCGTTTGTGTTGTGGCGATCGACTTCAATAACTTGCCCAATAATTTTGGGATTTTCCCAATGTGCAGTTTTCAGCAAAGCAGAAAGTCCTTGAAACAGACAACCAGTATCTTCAAAATCATCTGTTCCGTTACCTGGAATTACAATCTGTACTAATATTTTGCCTTTCGGTTGATTCTCTAAAATTTCTTGGAGATGCGTAAAAACCTGTTCGCAAATAGATTGATAGCGTAGCGCCAAATCTTGACTCTGAGATTGAAGTACACGACAAATGATATTTTGAGATAAATGGCTTTCTTCACCCGTAGGCACATCCATTTCACAGAATAGAATCAGGTGTTGACTATAATTTAGAGAAGCCAGATCGATTGAATCCGACTCGATCAAAGTCGCCTTTTCTTGCCAAACTGGGTAACACATCAATACCCCAAAAGTTTCATCAGCTTCAACTGGTGATTCTGACAATCTATCGGATTTAGCTTCATGTTGAATAGGTGTCGGAAGCCAGTAACTTTCACGCGCAAACGGATAGGTTGGCAAACTGATCCGCTTGGGTAAAGTTCCGGTGTAAAATTTATTCCAGTTCACAGAAAGTCCTTTGACCCAAAGCTTGAGGATTTTGTCAAATTTCCTGCCCTCAATCCATTTTGCCAGTATTTCCTGTAACTCATCATCAGACCCAAAAGTTTCTATAGTATCTTTGTTTCCTTTAGTGCTGCCTTCATATAAGTCTTGATTTTCTCCGCGATCGCTAATATAAACCGCCAGCTTTTCTTTAAGTTCCTCAATCGAAGAAACCACAAAACCTAAACGATATTCCATTTCCTCACGTCCGATTTGAAGCGTGTAGGCAATATCACTAAGACGTAATAGATTAGTTGAAGAAGAATTGTAGCTAGCAACGAGAAAGTTATCCAAATTACTAGCAATTTCAACCAAACATTGCTTATTCTTAGCTGATAAAATAATGGCTCTAGCTTCGCCGTTGTCTGGCTGTTTGGTGGCTGTCTGGCTAATATATTCTTCTAAAACTAAATGAACATTAGTACCGCCAATGCCAAAACTACTGACTCCGGCACGCCTGGGTATGGGGTTTTGTTCCGCATCCTGTAAAGCCGTCCAAGCTTGAGTATTTTTCGCTAAATAAAAGGGGCTGTCAGTTAATTGCAAATAAGGGTTTGGTTCTTGAAGATGACAATTACCGGGAATGATGCGATGTTTCATCATCAATAAAACTTTTAGAACACCGGAAATTCCCGCAGCGGCTTCCAAATGTCCGATATTAGTTTTCACGGAGCCCAGCGCACAATGGGGTTCTTTTGCGGGCTCACTTCCGTTTTGTTGATAAAGTTGGGCAAACGCGCCCTTGAGTCCGTTAAATTCGATCGGATCGCCAAGGGGAGTTCCCGTTCCGTGAGCTTCAATATAACTCACAGTTTCCGGGGCAATTCCTGCTTGGGTGTAGGCTGAAACTATTAATTCTTGCTGTGCTATTGGATTAGGTGCTGTGGGCGAAGTTGCCTTACCACCGTGATTTTCTGCCGAACCACGAATAATTCCGTAGATAGAATCATTGTCCTCTATGGCTTTTGCCAGGGGTTTTAACAAGATAGCGCCAACGCCCTCGCCTCTGACATAACCATTGGCACTTTTATCAAAGGTTTTGCAGCGTCCATCTTCACTTAACATACCGCTTTGAGCGGCTGCAATCACCAATTGAGGGTTAGCAATAATATTGACTCCTCCAGCTATAGCCATTTCACAACTTCCTTGGCGTAAGCTTTCGATCGCACGATGAATAGCCACTAAAGAACTAGAACAAGCTGTATCTATCGCCTCACTAGGCCCGCGAAAATTCAGTAAATACGAAACACGATTAGCCAGCATAAAGGGAAACATTCCATAATATTCTGGGGAATTTTCCTTCATTAGTGCTTGCTGCATTAAATCTTTATAGTCTGTGGTAGTGACTCCTACATAAACAGCAGTTTTGCTTCCAGACAGATCGCTCGCCCGATAACCTGCGTCTTCAATTGTCGCCCAAACTGTTTGCAAAAACAGCCGAAATTGCGGGTCTATTAACTCAGCTTCTACTGGGGAAATTCCAAAAAATAAAGGATCGAAGCGATCGACATCAGTAATAAAACCGCCCCATTTAACATTAGTTTTGCCGCTTTGATTCTGGCGATCTCCGTAGTAATCTCGCCAGTTCCAACGGTCTTCAGGTATTTCACTAATTAGATCGCGGTTAGCCTCTAAATTATGCCAAAACTCTGTCAGATTTTCTGCGCCCGGAAATTTGCCACTCATACCAATAATGGCAATAGGAGCAACTTTAGTTTGATTCTCTTGCGTCGAGATAGAATCAACGATTGTGATAGGTAAAGGTTCAAAACCTTGGTTTTTCTCTATTTGCTCTGGTGCGACTTGGGGTTGGCTGGGTAAAGCAGCTTTTTTTGAGAGTTTGTATTTTTTTAGTAAGGCTTCTTGATGATTTTCTATTAGTGAGTTGGTGAGCGATCGCAAACTTGAATACTCAAAAAACAGCGTTGGCATTAATTCCAAACCATAGGTTTCATTTAAATAATTAGTAAAACTTGTAAAGCTAATCGAATCAAAACCATAAACAAAAAACTCAGCGTCAATTTCAATTTCTTCCGGTTTAACTTTCTGTAAGCGACAGATAAATGCAGCCAGATCTTTATGCAATAATCCTGTTAGCCATGTTCGTTGACTTTGCTCATCCTGATTTGTCTGCTCAGAAAACTCTGATTTATCGACTTGAACTTGCTGTTGATTTTCTCTAGTTGATGATGACGATAATAAACGCGATCGAATTTTTTCAGTTTCGCCTTGAGCCACAAAAACCTGGTTAAACTCTGAAGCTAAAGCCCACTCATAAGCTTTTAACCCTGCATGAGTTTCTAATGCAATCATCCCAGTATTTTGCTGCATCAAAGTTTCAGTTTGTGCATCTACCCCCATGCCACCATCTTTCCACAAAGGCCAGTTTAGGGAAATAGTTTTACCAAAACGCTTTCCTTGCTGAACAAGGAGATTTCGCGCTTCAGCAAAGCTATCAAGAAAAGCATTTGCTGTGGCATAATCAGCTTGACCAATACTGCCAAAAACGCCTGCGATCGAAGAAAATAAAACTAAAAAATCAAGTTTTATATTTTGACAAACTTCATCTATCGCCAAAGTTCCTGCTACTTTAGGACGCAATACATTAATAAACTCTTCACTTGTTTTATTCACAATATAAGCATCTTGATTCAATCCAGCACTGTGAATAATGCCATTTAATTTGCCATACTTTTCTTGAATTTTTTGAATCAGATCTGCCACTGCTTTCTTATTGCTGATATCGCAACTTAGATAGCTAATTTCGAGATCCGCTTGTTGAAGTTCTTGCAATAGTTTTTCTTTAGCTGCATTCAATGGAGAACGTCCACTTAGAATCAGCTTCAAGCCTTTAATTTGACTAAAATATTTGACAAAAATTTGTCCTAAGCCGCCTAAGCCACCTGTAATCCAAACTACATCCCCTTCATGTAATAAATCTGTATTAAAAAGAGATTTTTCTTGGCTATTACTAAAGTCGGATACTTCGTTTAACTTTTTGGTTTTTCTGATTCCAGTTTGGGTATAGAATACTTCTACATCGGGTGTGTCTGCTTCGATTTCTGTTGCTACTAATTCAACAAAACTTTCTGTTTGATCGTTGATCGCATAACGAATTATTTTGCCTACTATTTTGGAATTTTCAAATCTCGCTGTTTTAAGTAAAGCAGCCAAACCTGCATAAAGATAAGTATGTTCATTTTCAGGCAAAAGTATAATTATTGGCTGAATCAGTTTAGGCTTTTGGACAATACAGCTTTTGATTTGCTGAAAAACTCGCAGAAAGTTCTCCTGAACTGTTTCGGCAATATCTGCATCCACTGATGTTAGGGTTTCAATGTTTGCTGTCGGCCATTTCTGGCGCAATAAGTTTTTGAGTTTTGAGTTTTCTTGAACAAGAATAAAGGTAGGAACATTTGTGTCTAAAGATGTTGCTTGCTTTGAGTATTGATAATCGGATAAAGCACTTTCTTGCCATTGAGTGCTGGCATAAATTACATTACGTTGTCCCAGATTTTTTTCAGTAATTGCCCGACCTTGTAATGCACCTTGAATGGTAGTGGTAAAGCCTTTAAATGAAACAATTATTTCCCCCTTTTCATCTATTAAGTCGATATCGTGTTTATTGGCAGAGTTCAAGCTTAGATATGCGTAAGCTTGTTCAGGTATTTCTTTATATATCCAAAGATTATCTAAGGCAAAAGGAAGAGGCAAATGTTCCGGCGATCGATTCAGTAAAGAAAAGAGAACACTTGTTAAGATTGCACCATTAGTCATGCTGGGATGAAGGACATAATCTTCTCTTCCTGATTTCAGATTATCGGGTAATTGAAGTAAGGCTATTGCTTCTTTTTCGTTGTGCCATAATTGTTTGATTGTTAGTAAACTAGAGCCGTGGGTAGATTGCAAAAGTCGATCGCAATCAGCAGTTTCTATCCTAGCTGAACAGCGAGAAAAAATATCCTGAATATTAAGTTTAGGGGGTATTGCTGGGGACAAAACCCGATCGACAACCAGTTGGCATTGAAAATGTATTTTTTCTTGAGAAGTCCGATCTTGTGTGGTGATAATCAAGGGAAGTCGATCGCCTTCTTGATGTAATTGAACAGATACATCTTGAACTTGCCCAGTAATAAAAAGAAGCTGACTCCAAACAATATTTTTGAGTCCAATAATTTTCTGTCCTGTGCTAATCTGACCAGCACTGCAAGCCATTTCGAGGTAAGCTGTACCTAGCATAACTTGTTGATGATCTCGAAGAAAAAATTCTTCTCCTGTGAATCGACTGACAAATCGATCGCCGACTTGTTGATGCAATAAGGGGTGCATTAATGTTTGTGGAGAACGGAAGATCCGAGAAGAAAAACCTCTCATCACTACACAAATTTTGCCGATATCATCGCATAAATCCAAATCAAATTTTTGAATCGGGCTATCTCCTTTATTCTGCTCAGAATAGCGTATCCAAACCCACATTGAAATACTACATTTCGCCTTTATTTCCAGCGTTTCCAAAGCATAAGGTAAAGAGGAATGTTGTTCTGTATCAGATGTCTGTATACCAAGAGCAAAACCGATCGCTGCTTGCAATGATGAATCCAGCATACTCGGATGAAGTGTAAACTGTTCGCGATCGTCCAAAACCGAGGAAGGCATTTTTAATTCTGCTAATATCTGATTATTACCAAAATGAATTGCTGCTATACCTTGATGTCCTTCCCGGTAATCAATACCCATAGTCATAAAAGCTTGATAGCATTGCTCTGGAGTGAAATGGTTTTGATTTGTTGTTTCTTGTAAATCTTCCAGATCCAGATAAGTTTCACTATCAGGTGTTTTTAAGATAGCAATACCTTGACAGTGCATGGTGCGACTTTGCTGATTAGGATAGTGTTTATCGTCAGTATAAATTTCAAAACCAACTTGTGAATTTTCTTTGGCAACCAAGCGGATATGAACCGTTTTTTCTGGATCATCAATAACTAGCGGTTGTTGCCAGATAATATTCTTGAGTTGTATGGCACCCAAATCATTAACTGAGGTGGCATTTTGCACCGCAACTCGTGCCATTTCCAGATAAGCAACACCAGGGAGAATTTTTTGACCTTGCACAAGATGATCGGCAAGGAAAAATTCTTCACCGCTAAAGGTAGAGGTAAATTTGTGTTCGTTGAGAGTAGAAGTATTACAGTGTAATAAGGGGTGAAGAGCAGTAAAAAGCGGAGTAGGTTTAACTTTTGTTGGTATCCAGTGACTTACTTTAGCAAAAGGGTAAGTTGGCAAGCTGACACGGGCAGGTTTTGGGAAATTTTTCTCCAACGCATAAAGGTTTTCCCAATTTAAATAAACTCCTTGAATCCATTCTTGTGCAAGTTTATCGAGTCTGCCTTCAAGCATCCACTGTTGTAAAATTGCCTCGCTATTCTCGCCTTGGCGAGCAGTTTTTTGCTGTTTAACTTGCTTATTCTGCCAACAATTTTCTTTAATGTTGTTACCTTTTAAGAAGGCTTTTAGGTTTTCAATTAGTTGCTGTTTGCGATCGACCAGAAAAATCAGCCTAGTTTCCATTGCTTTTCGACCTACTTGTAAAGTGTAGGCTATATCTCTAAGACTGGCTATTTTCTCTGCTGCAAAACCTTCAGATTGAGAGACTAAATAATCATAAAGCCTTTGGACAACTTCTCTAAGTCGTTCTTCATTTTTGGCAGACAAAGGAATCAGTACAGGTTCATTTTTCTCTGTTGTTTCTGTAGTTTGTGCGGAAATGACTTCGCTGGGTTCGGCAATGTATTCTTCCAGAATTATATGTGCATTTGATCCGGTTGCACCAAAGGAGCTTAAACTTGCGCGTCGTGGGTAGTTTGGGGGCTTTTCCCAGTGCTGGGTTTGATGTTGAATATAAAAGGGCGATGCTGGCAAATCAAGGTGAGGATTGATTTCTTGCGAGTGTAGTGAGGGAACCAGTGTTTTATAGTATAGTTGCAAAGCTACTTTGGTTAAACCACTAATGCCTGCGGCTGATTCTGTGTGACCAATATTGGATTTAACTGAGCCGATCGCACAAAATTGCCTATCATTAGTGTAAGTTTTAAAAGCCTTGGTTAAGCCCTGAATCTCGATCGGATCGCCCAGAGAAGTACCTGTGCCATGAGCTTCCACATAACTAATTGTTCGTGGGTTAATACCCGTTTTCTCTAAGCATTGTAGAATCATATCGCCCTGAGCTACTGGGTTTGGTACACTAATCCCAGACACTTTTCCCACATGATTAATCGTGCTGCCTTTAATGACAGCGTAAATATGATCCCGATCTTGGATAGCCTGTGCCAAAGGTTTCAAAACCACAGCACCTACCCCTTCACCTGAAACATAACCATCCCCACCCCTGCCGAAAGTCCGACAACGCCCATCGCTGGAATACATATCGAGTAAGCCATAAGTCATATATTTATTCGGGTGCAATGACAGGTTTACTCCTCCTGCGATCGCAATATCACTTTCCCCATGTCTAATACTTTCCAAAGCCAGGTGTAGGGAGGTGAGTGAGGATGAACATACGGTATCGATCACCATTGAGGGGCCGTGAAAGTCGCAAAAGTAGGAAACTCGGTTAGCGATCGACGCATAGTTCAAAGATAAAAGAAACTCCTCCCCACGCGCAATAGCTTCTGCACCGAGAAAAACATAATCTTTGTGCATCACACCAACAAACACACCAACACTTTGTCTACGATGTGCGTCTTGCTGGCGAGATACAAGAGTTTCCGGTGTATAGCCAGCATCTTCAATACATTCCCAGCAGGTTTGCAAAAACAGACGTTCCTGTGGATCTAGCACTTCGGCTTCTCGTGGAGAAATCCGAAAAAACTGGTGATCGAAGCAATCTGGGTTTTGAATAAATCCTCCCCATTTTGATATATTTTTACCGGATGGAGATTTGTATTTGGCAAATGTTTGCCAGTCCCATCGTTCTTTAGGTATTTCGCTAATACAATCTTTACCTGAAATTAAATTTTGCCAGAATTCATTAATATTATTTGCCCCAGGATAACGCCCCGCTATCCCAATAATGGCAATATCGCCCTCTTGTTTAGTTGGTGTTTTCGCAAAATTAGTAAGTAATAGATTATTATTCTCTTGGCTAGTAAGGTTTTGATTGATCAAATTTTCATTGATCAGGTAATCAGCTAGATCGGCGATGTTTGTATATTCAAATAATAAAGTAGGAATAAGTTTAACTCCAAACGTTTTCTCTAATGCTGTAACAACTTCTAGCAGCATTGCCGAATCTAAGCCTAGTTCATAATAACCAGCATCGCTATCTATTTCATCTGGAGAGCATCTTAAGTAAGGGGCAATAATCTCTTTTAGTAAGTTTTCTATACTTTCCCAAGTTTCAGATTTATCAAGCTGAGGTAAACTTAAATTTGATTGGGGATTGCTAGAGATTTCCTGATTTTGATTCAGCTTAGGTGTTGGAGAACTGTCTGATTTTTTGAGATTTGGATTAATAAAAGCGGCTTCTGGCACCAATTTATTAACAAATTTTTTCAATTCGGCAATTTTTTGACCAGATTCGTTAAAAAATTCCAGATCCATATAGATCATGTCTTTTTTTCTTAATACTGATGCCGTTTTAACCCTGACAATGCACTTTTGGCGAAACAAATCAGATGCACGGAAATTTTCATAAAATAATGGGAGAAATAAACGCTGTTCACCTTCAACCAATGCCGCAAATAAATTTGATGAAGCTACACTGCCACCATCCATAATAGTAGGATGAAATATAAATTCAGTATGAGTAGCAATTGCTTCTTTTGGCAGAGAAATTTCGACAATTTGTGCATCATCCAGCGTGTAAATTGTTCCTTCTGCCTTCATCATGCCTGAGTGAATCAGTTGTTGAGAACAACACTGTGCATAGATATCACACAAGCTGATTTGGGTTTTACTGGCGGACTGGAGAGCTTGAAAATCCAGATGTTCTTCAAAAATTGGCGCTGTGCTGTGATGATACATTTCCGCTTTTATATAAAGTTGCGGCTTTTGGGTTACACTGTCATTGTGTTGTTCTCGGTCTTGTAATGTGATCGACCACAGCCCCTTAGATACTTCATCTGCTTGTAACAAAAGCTTAATACTGCCACTTGTTCCAACTATCAAAGGACGATAAATAGACAAGTTACGAAGCTCCAATACCGCAAAATCATACCCCTGCTCCCGAAAAAACTGATACAGTAAATCAACATAAGCCAACCCTGGCAATAACGCCTGACCGTAAGCTAGATGGTTTTTAACAATGGGATGGTTTGCACTGATAGTAAATTCTTTTTTCACCTTATTTGCCTCGTTTCTTTTATCCATGTTTGTCAAAGTTGATGATCTAGGTGCGTTTTATTTATGTGCTGTCGCCCCACCAGGGGTTATGGCTGGCTTCTTTTGTGTCTTGTGCTACTTTTTCCTCGATGACTGTTTCAGGAACGAAACTATTTCCTCGAACATTTACCCGTTTTAGCTGAGGTGGTGTTATCGCTTGTCGTTGCTTACCAGATTCTTCCTGCAACCAACTTCCTATAATAATATGTGCATTGGTGCCACCATCGGCAAAACAGTTGAGTGCAAACACAAGTGGCGAAGTTTCCATCCATGCACTTGATTGACGACAGAAATAAAATGGCGAAGTGTCTATATTGTAATGTGTCAAGGGCATTTGCCCAGATAAAAAGGGTACTTGCTGCTGATGGTTTAACATACACACTAGTTTGATCAAGCCAGCAATACCTTCCGCACATAACGGATGTCCAATATTGGGCTTGATGGAACCTAAGCTACAAGGTGTCTTGTTTTCACTGCGATAAACTGCTTCAATAGCTTTAAGTTCTAGCAAATCAGTTACTTCGGAACCAGAACCGTTAGCTTCAATATGAATAATATCTTGTGGTTGTTTAGCACTTTGGGCTAGGGCGCGTTGCATAACTTCTTTTAGTGCTTTGATATTTGGTGTTGCTGGGCCTGCTGTGCGACCATCGTTATTGATTGCTAGTCCTTTAATGATGGCGTAAATGCGATCGCGATCATGTTGCGCCTGCTGTAAAGTTTTTAACAACACTAGTCCGACTCCTTCACCTAAAGTGATGCCAGAAGCTCGTCGATCGAAAATATGAAACTTCGATCCTTGATTTAACAAATTACGTTGCTGAAATATCCGATGTGCATTTTCGTTAACCAGAAGACTAACACCTCCAACTACAGCTGAGTCAATCTCGCCACTAAGCAATGATTGTATAGCAAAATTCATCCCTACTAGAGCCGAAGAGCAAGCCGTATCAATCACCAAACTTGGCCCTTTTAAATCAAAGAACTGCGAAACATGAGTAGCTAGATAATTCTGTGCCGATACAATTGGATTTTTCGCTTGATAAAGATCGGCAGCATCCACAAAATGTTGGCTGCGGGCACCCAAGAAAACTCCAGTGGCACTGCCCTTAATCTCTTCCAGAGTATAACCTGCGTGATAAAACAAGTTTAGGCATTCTTCTAATACTAAAAATGCCTGGGGATCTATTACCTTTGCATCCTCTGGCGGAATCAGGAAAAAAGCGGGGTCAAAATCACTGATATTATCAATTAAGCCTGCATAAAATGGTGTTGGGCTAGACCAGCGATCTCCCGAAACAGGACAAATCGAGCTTTTACCTTCTGATAATAAAGTCCAATATTCATCCAGATTTTTTGCCCCTGGAAATTGACAAGACATACCAACTACGGCAATTTCTAATGGCTTTGGCGATGAGGATTTTGGTGAAGTGATACCGGAGATATGAGGCTGGCTTTTTTCGAGAGGTGGAGATATTTGTGTGGTGTGTTCGCTATTTTTCGGCTCGATTTTCTGATGAATAATTGTATTTTTTAAAGCGGATGCTTGTTCGCTGGTCAGCCAAGAGGCGAGGGATTTTAATGATGAATATTCGTATAAGCTGGAGGGAGCGATTGGTTCAATAAGTTGTTGATTGATTTTGCTTGTCAGTTGAGCCAGCCAGATAGAATCCAAGCCATAATCGGCAAAGGATTTGTCTAGATCTAATTTTTGTTTAGCGATACCTAATTCTTGTGAAAATAAGTTGATTAAGTTATCTAGGGTAAATTTGTTAGAAATGTTGCTCTGTGTGAGAGGTTCTGCTAATGCTGGCATTTGTTGGTTTTGAATTAATGTTTGTGTGCTATTTATTTGTCTGTTCTGATGCTTCATTAGTTGTTGGGGATTCCACGAAGCAGAATGAACAACAGCAGGTAAAACCACAGGCCCCATCTTGGATGTAAGTATATTATCTAACAGTTGTAGCCCTTCTTGATTGGTTTGATGAAGTAGTCCTGTTTGTTTATATGCTGGGGTATTCGCTGCACCCATTCCGGCTTCTTGCCAACTTGACCATTGAATACTAACCACGATACCGCCTGTGGCTTCTGCTACATAATCCATATAAGTGTTAGCCATTGCATAGTCGCTCTGTCCGCTAGCCAGACTGGGAATAATGGCGGATACGGAAGAAAACAAGACGGCAAATTTTAATGGCTGCTGTTGGCATTGCTTCAATAGCGATCGCAATCCCACCACTTTAGGTTCTAGCACCTTTGCTATGTCTGCGATCGACTTACGAACAAAGGCCGGATTTTCTGAGTCCACTATTCCAGCACAATGAAGAAGACCAGCGATCGGCCCAAAGTTCGTTGTGATTTGGCGCAGACTTTCTTGGACAGCTGCTCGATCGCTTAAATTCAGTGACAAAACTTCTACCTTGACACCCTGCGCTTCTAGTGCTTGAATAGCACGGATCTTTTGTTGTACCTTGTCATTTTGCGGAGTAGCCCACTCAGTTTTGGGAGGTAGTGTTTCCCTTCCGGTTAGTACCAGGCGTTTTACTGCATAATGTTGGGCAAAATGTTGAGCACATAAAAGCCCTAAGCCGCCTGTTCCTCCAGTAATCAATAGCACTTCTTCCTCTGCAAACTGAAGTTCTGTACTTTGTGTTTTGGGTGCTTCTAGTACACGCTCTGTCAAACATGACACATAGCGTTTTCGATCGCGGCAACAAACCTCGCAGTTATCATCATTCAACAAAAACTCTGATGCAATCTGTTCTGCCAAAGCTGCCGTTTTCAGTCGAGGCTCAATATCAACATGACGGGATTGCACAAAACTATACTCACTTTGCAGCATCCGATACAACCCTACACGAGATGCACCAGATAAATTTACCTCGTCGTTTTGAAAAGACTCTAAACCTTGAGTTATACCCAGCAGTTTCAGGTTAGTTCTAGATCCTTTTTCGATCAGGCATTGAAACCACAATATCCAGTCAAGGGAATCTTCTGTTATTTCGCCTTTACAACAACCCAAAAGATCTATACAGCCGATGTATTCACTCCAATCTGTATCACTTTGTTCCAGTTGTGACTTGATGCTATTGAATTCAACGATCTGGCTGTTAGGAAATTCTTCTGCCAGCAAAGTCGCTAGTAATAGCGTTTCTTGATTACTGAGAATGGCAACTTTTCCCGTTAATTGTTTTTGGTATTGCGATCGATCAAATCTTGATTCATCAAGTACCCAATACTTTTGTAGATAATGAATTTTTCGTGAGGTTGCACTATCTTGAGTTGTGTTTGGTTGGCGATCGAAACTGCTTTGAGCGAGTCCTGGGAGATCGAACCAATAAAACTCTTTAGCAAAGGGATAGGTAGGAAGACTAATACGTTGGGGATTGCGGTTGTCATAGAACTTCTGCCAATCAATAGTGAAACCTCTCACCCACAGATTTAGCAGTTTATTTATTCTCTTTGATGCGATCCATTCATCAATTATGGTGGAAAACTCTTCTTCACTGGCAAAATCTGCCAGTAAATCTCGATCCTGTTGCAAATGCCCCCGATAAAGCAGTGGAATATCTTCCTGTCCTTCAACAAAGGACTTGAGTTTGTTTTCTAATTCATCCAAACTGCTCACAATCATTGCTAGACGCTCTTCCATTGCTTCGCGTCCTGTTTGAAGAGTGTAAGCAATATCTTCTAATCGGAGTAGTTTAGCCTCAGTTTGAGCAATTAAAAAGTGCCTTAAATTGTCAGCCATTTTAATAAGTTGCTCGGTATTTTTGGCTGACAATACGATCGCTACAGGTTGATGAATATCCTCATTGACATACTCGAAAACATCCTCCTCTGCATACTCTTCAATAATCAAATGTGCATTTGAGCCGCCAGCACCAAAGGAAGAAATACCCGCTCGTCTTGGGTATTCTTTGACTTCGCCGTTGATTTCAACAATAGGTCTTTTCCACTCCGAAAGAGTCTGCTGCACAACAAAAGGTGTTTTATCAAAAGCAATATTGGGGTTTAAATCTTCTGTGTGCAAACTGGGAACAATCTGGCGGTGCTTGAGTTGCAGGATAATTTTGCATAGTCCGGCTATACCTGAAGCAGCTTCCAAATGTCCCAGATTGGATTTTGCAGAACCTATGGCACAAAAGCCAGTATCGGCTGTTTCTTTGTTAAAGGCTTGGGTTAAGCCAGTAATTTCTATTGGATCTCCTAATTCTGTTCCTGTTCCGTGTGCTTCTATGTAGCTAATACTGCGGGCATCAACGCCTGCTTTATTGAGTGTTTGGCGAATTAAATCTGCTTGGGCTTTTGGGTTAGGAACGGTGTAACCATTGGTTTTCCCGTCGTGATTCACATGACTGGCGCGAATAATGGCGTAGATGTTGTCGCGATCGCGAATAGCCGCAGATAATGGTTTAAGTAAAACCACCCCTACGCCCTCTCCAGGCACAAAACCATTACCGCCCTTACCGAAGGCTTTGCACTTGCCATCCTTCGATAACATCCGCAACGCACACATCTGTACATAAGTGGAGGGGTGCAGATATAAGTTAACTCCACCTGCGAAGGCAAGTTGGCAGTTTTGACGACGTAAATGTTCGCAAGCTTCGTGAATAGCGATTAAGGATGATGAACACATCGTATCAATTGATAAACTTGGGCCTTGCAAATTCAAAAAATAAGATGTGCGGTTGGCGACTGAGCTAAAGGAGGTATGGGGAAAAACCTGTTCGCCGCGTTTCCATAGTTCTGGGCCATACAAGTCGAAGCCTGTTTTGGTGATTCCGGCAAATACTCCAACTTGTTGTTGATAGATATCCCGTACAGTGTCGCGGGTGTAGCCAGCGTCTTCTAGTGCTTCCCAAGAGGCTTGGAGAAATAAGCGTTCTTGGGGGTCAATACTTAAGACATCACGGGGAGGAATGCCAAAAAACAGCGGATCGAAATCTGCAAAACCTTCGAGAAAACTGCCCCATTTACTGTAACTTTTTCGTTGGGCGATCGCTTCATCGGCATCCTCAACAAAGAAGTCTTCTAATGACCAACGTGAGCTAGGAATTTCGCCAACGCAGTCAATTCCTGCTAGGAGATTTTGCCAATAAGCTTGTAGTGTATCGGCTTGGGAAAAGTGCCCGCTGACACCAATAATTGCGATCGCTTCTGTGACTTGGGAGTTTACCACATTTAGCACTTTCGATTTACTGATTGTAGTTTCAGGTAAAGGAGATTTGGCGATCGCTTTTTTGTTTTTCAACCCAGTCCAAGTCATGCACTCCTGCGGGTATTCATCAACCAAATAAGCAACTAATGCCTGTGATGTTTGGTATTCAAAAAACAAGGTTTGGGAAATTTCTGGAAAAACCTTTGCTAATTCCTGATTCAATTGGATAATAATCACGGAGTCTATACCGTAATGCTCAAATGCGTCTGATGCTTTAATCCGACTTGGTGCTAAACCGAAAGATTCTCCCAAAAGACCTTTTAGTTGAATCAAAGTTTTTTCCTGAAGCTGTTGTTTTTCAACCTGTGTCAGTGATTTTTCCTGATTATTTCCTTTTAGATTAATTTTTGATCGATCTGATGTTTTTTCCGTTGATGGCTCTCTTAGCAGCCATTTTTTCAAGGTTGGAAGATGACCGCCTGCTACTAAAATCTGACTTGGCCCTGAAGCCAACCCCTTAAATAATGCCTGAACTCCTTGGACTGTATTGATCGTTTCTAGTCCCACGCTCTGCTTCATTGCTGCTTTGTGGTGAGCGTCCAGTTGCATTCCACCCGCTTCCCAAAGGGGCCAGTTAATAGAAAGTGTTTGTCCCCATCGTTGCCCAGCTTTGACTAGATCGTTACGATAGCTGGAAAAGGCATCCATGAAGGCATTAGCGATCGCATAATCAGCCTGTCCTCTATTGCCCATTGTGCCCGAAATTGATGAAAACAACACCAAAAAATCAAGATTCAAATCTTTACTAGCTGCATCTAAATTAATCACACCTGCTACTTTTGGAGCCAACACTGACTGAAACTCGGCTGAGGTTTTTTTGATAATAAAATTATCCCGCACAATCCCCGCACAATGTAAAATACCATTCAAGGAACCATATTCTTTTGTAATTCGTTGCATGAGCAGATCGACATCATTTTTATTGCTGATATCAGCCTGCCAATACTCTACCCTTGCGCCAAGTTTTTGCAGTTGATGAAAAAGAGATTTTTGCTTTTCTAAACTTAGGTCTGATCGCCCAGTTAAAATAATCGTAGAACTCTGGGTTTTAGTAGCAATTTCTTCGGCAAAAATCAAGCCCAAACCACCTGCACCACCAGTAATTAAATAAACGCCTCCTTCTCGCCAAGGGGTTTGGTAAGTGCGATTGGAAATGACAAGCTCTTTCCATGCCAATACTTTACGCTGCCCAAGATAATACCTAATCTGCTTATCTTCTAGGCATTGACAATTTTCATTGAGTTTCTTCAGCAGACTAGTTTCCGTCTCGTCAGCAGAAACTTCAATTACCTGCCCGAATACTTTTGGGTTTTCCAGTTGAGCCGTTTTGAGTATACCGGAAATAGCCGATAAGCATTGTTTTTCTGTTTGTTGAGGAACCACACATTGAATAAAGGTTTTACCCCGATTTTTACTAACGAGAATTTCCTGAATAATTTCAAATATTTTAGTAAAATGATCCTGATAAATTTTCTCTAAAGTTGTGTTGTTGGGTAAAGTGTGAGCAGATGCTAAATGCACAAATTCAACACTTGGCATTTCGGGTTGCATCTCCACCACAGAGATATGATCCATCCCAGATAATAAGACGAGATGCAGATCATACTCTAACGATTCAACAGTTTGGGTAACAGCTTTTTCTTGCCAGTGTGGATAACAAATTAAAGTTTCTGATGAAGATGAAGACACTGTTGGCAGTTGTTCTACTTCTTGTTCGCGATCGCTACCAAAATACTCGCCAGTAAAAGGGTAAGTAGGCAACCCTGCTAATCGATGAAATAATCCAGATTGATAAAAAACACTCCAATCTACCGATGTACCTTGCTCCCACAACTGAGCAAGTTGTTCTACTTTGCGATCGGATATTAATTTTTGAATTAAGGCTGTTTCTTCCTGATTATTTCTACTAACTAATTTTTCATTTTCTGTGCTTTTTTCTCTATTTTCAAGCCATTGTTTTAACTGTTGAATCAGAGTTTGTTGATTATTTGCAATTAAAGCTAAACGATAGGTAAACGCTTCCCTTCCTACTTGAAAAGTATACAAGAAACGCTCAAATTGAATGCCGGGATTATCTTCCAGATATCGCTTTACATTGTAGGCATAGTGTTGTAAAGTTGACTCACTTTCAGCAGAAAGTAGAAATACGCCTGGTCTAAATACGTTGATTTCTGTTGGCGATCGAGGAATATAATGTTCCAGAACCAAGTGTGCGTTAGTGCCACTAAAACCAAATGAGCTAACCGCCGCCAGACGTGAACCCTGTGCATTCAGAGGCCAAGGTTTTAGCTGAGTATTAACGTAAACAGGACTGTTATCAAAATCAATGTGTTGATTGCCCCGATCAAAGTTAATTGATGGTGGTATTTGTTGGTGTTTCATACTCAGCAAAACTTTAATCACACCTAACACACCAGCGGCAGCGGTTGTATGTCCTACGTTAGCTTTTAATGAACTGATCGCACAGAATTTTCGTTTTGCGGTAAAGGACTGAAAACTTTTATTAAGTGCATGAATCTCTATCGGATCGCCGAGTTTAGTAGCTGTTCCATGAGCTTCAATATACTGTAAATCTTCCAGATTAATATTAGCCTTTTGATAGACTGAACTTTCCAATTCACTTTGAGAAACAAAGCTAGGAACAGTCAAGCTAGAAGTTTGTCCATCCTGATTAATCCCACAACCTCGAATAATGCCATAAATTGCATCGCCATCGCGCTGGGCTTCCTGCAAACGTTTAAGAATAACAACACCAACTCCATCACCAACTACAATTCCATCGGCATTGTTATCAAAGGGGCGGCACTGACCCGTTTTAGAAAGCATCCCTGCATTGTGCATGGCGATAAAAGTACCAGGATGCTGATAAAATGTCACGCCTCCAGCAATAGCAAGATTAATTTCACCATTTTTTAAAGCTTTGCTTGCCACATCAATAGCAACTAAAGAAGAAGAACAAGCTGTATTAATAGTCAGTGCAGGGCCTTTTAAGTCTAGGAAATAAGCTATACGTGCTGATAGAATACTTGTCTCTGAACCGAGCATATCAAAATGGGAAAAACCTTTGCCGAGTGAAGCACTTCCCATCGCACCTATATAAGTTCCTACAGCTTTTTTCTTTAATGACGAAGGTTTATAACCTGCATCTTCTAAAGCGCGATAACATTCTTCTAAAAGTATGCGTTGGGTTGCATCCATCGCTTTGGCTTCTCTGGGTGAGATATGAAAAAACAGCGAGTCAAAATAATCTAAATCGGGCATCATGCCATAGCGAATGGGAAAAGTTTCTGAACAATGGGAGGCGATATAGTCAAGCCATTCGGGTTTATTCAGGTCGGCAATACAATTTTTCCCTTGACTAACTACCTGCCAAAATTGCTCTTGATCTTTGGCTCCAGCACAGCGACAGGAAATGCCGATAATCGCAATATCATTGTTTGTATTGTTGTTTATTACAGGTATTTTCTCTTCAATAAATGCAGCATATTTTTCTGCTGTTACTAATAGATTGTAATTCCATGATCTAATCGGTTTACGCCCTAATTCAACTTGGATATATTGGGCTAAATCCTCTAAATTATGGCACTCAAATATTATACTGCTGGGCAAATACAGATCAAATTCTGTGTTAATAGCTTCCAATAATTCTACTGCATTTATAGAAGTAATTCCCAATTCTCCAAGTTGAAGTCGTTCTATAGATTTGAGTTCCTGTGCTGCAAATCCTAAGATGTTAACAAAAATGTTGACTAGGATGCTTTTTATTTTCTCTAAGTTAGGTATATTCTCATTAAGTGTGGGAGGCAAAATTTCTTTAGACTTGTTCACAGATAGCTCAGTTTTTTTCAGTCCTCCCATTGGTGGATAAGGGATATGACCAATCCGCAACATTTCATCTAATGCGTGGCTATATGGTGTTTGATTGGCGATTTTTCGGGTGTTATAATCACGCCGTTCTTGTTCGCTGCGCTGAGTATCTTTTCTCAATTTTAACAAGTTATAAGTAATCCAACCTTTTTCTAGTGCGATCGCTTGATTAGCATAATTACGATAACTATCCTGACTCACTTTCGGCAAATGCTTGGTATGTTCAGCGTGTTCTGGATCATAAAGATAGTTGGAAATTTCCCTCGATACATCAATAATTTCATCAATAATTAAATTGTGTTTTGATAACAGGTCAATCCACTGTTGTTGAGTAGGGATACTAATTTCCACATTCGGATCGACAATACTACCTCGCAGATTGCCGATATAATCCATGAGCAAAATTTTTCCGTTCTCACTAAGCGCGTCTGCCATTTTCCGAAACAAAGCATCTTTATCACGAATATGAAAAGTGACTTCAACGCCGAGAATAATGTCACAGCGATCAGGGAATTTATCTTTTGAACTATCTTTGTGATAAATATGAGCGCGGGAACCCAAATTCATATTTTCAATCCGGCGATTTCCCAAAACTGCTTGAGATTCGGTAATGGTAAAACCGTCAGTTTGAATATGAGGATAAAGTGCGGCGATTTGAATTACATCCGTTCCATGACCGCATCCAATATCAAGAACAGTGTGAATTTTGGCAAAGTTTTCCCGACAAAAAAGAACCTGACGGACTTCCCGTTGTTTTTCTTTAATCATTTCTAGTTCTTCGGGATACTTTGCTGCATTCATAGCCACACGAGTCATCGAAAAGCCGGGAATTCTTTGGGGAAAAGCGCCGAAAGTTAAATACTCTTCCTGAAATTCTTCATCACATTCTTGTGACATTCTTGTATAAAATTCAACGACTTTATTTTCTTCTCCGCTTGGCTCTAAGTTGAGATTATTCTCTAAGTTACATTCAGCTTCTGAAAATTCATTCTCATGAGGAACGATCGAGCAAGTTCTTCTCACAAAAGGATAAGTTGGCAAACCATTAATCCTGTCTAAAATTCTTTCATTATGCCACTCATCCCAAGGAATAGTATTACCTTGTACCCAAAGTTCAGCCACAGCGAGAGCATTATCAGCATCACCTTCTTTTACCCTTGCTGCTACTGCTTCTGGATTCTTGATTTTCGCTTGTGTTAAATCACCGTAAAAACCTACTTCACCTAGTTCACGGGTTTCCAGCCAACGATTAAGATATTTCTCAATTTCCTCCGATTGTTTAACTACAAAAGCTAGGCGACAGGTCATACTTTCCCGGCCTACTTGTAGGGTGTAAGCTATCGATCGTAGATTGAGATTTTGATGATTCTTTAAGTAGATTAACCAGTCCTGAACATATTGTTCTAAGCGTTCTTCATTTTTGGCTGATAAAACAAACAATACAGGCTCCTGGCTCTCGCTCACAGGCTCTACATTAACAGCGTATTCCTCCACAATCACACAAGCATTCACCCCGCCAGCGCCAATGTTCATAATCCCGGCTCTCCGAGGGACTTCTACTCCATCGACGCTCACGGGTTTCCATTCGCTAAGGTCTTGTTGTAACTCAAAGGGTAGTCGCTGGAAATCAATACTAGGACTGAGTTCTCTGGAACGCAAGGTGGGTACTAGGGTTTTATTGTGCAATGATAAAATGACTTTGGTCAGTTGCGACATTCCCGATGCTGATTCGCAGTGTCCGATATTGGGTTTGACTGAGCCAATGCGATAGGCTCCTTCAACATGATAACGATCACGAAAAACCTCGGTCAATGCACTTGCTTCTATCGCATCACCCATTTCTGAACCTTGTGCTGCGGCTTCAATATAACTGATGCTTCGCGCATCAATGCCACTATCTTGCAAAGCTTGGCGAATCACAGCGGCTTTCGGTTCAGGATTGGGGGTTTTATAGCCATTTGTCTTACCATCATGATTGACCGCACTACCTCGAATCAAGGCATAGATGCGATCGCGATCTTTAATCGCTCGATCGTAAGATTTAAGAATAACAACCCCAACTCCTTCTCCGGGAACAAAACCATCACCATCTTTTTCAAAAGCAGCACAAATCGAACTGCTGGAAACAAATTTTCCTAAAGAAAGTTCGAGATATGACGAGGGATGTGCATATAAATTTACACCCCCAACTATAGCCATATCTCCCTTACCAGAACGAATATATTCACAAGCTTCATGTATAGCAACTAAAGAAGAGGAACACATCGTATCGATCGGGAAACTTGGCCCTTGGAGATTCAGGAAATAAGAAACCCGATTTACTAGAGAGGCATAAGATGTAGCTGGAAAAATAGCGTTGCGATCGCTATTTTCAAATTCTGTGCGATATAAATTAAAGCCTTGTTTTGTAATTCCGGCAAAAACACCAATTCTTTGCCGTAAATCAGCCGATATATGGGAAGGTGAATACCCAGCATCTTCTAGTGCTTTCCAACTTTCCTCAAGGAATAGGCGTTCCTGGGGATCAATATTAGCTGCTTCACGGGGAGTCATGTTAAAAAATATCGGATCAAATCGATCAAAGTCCTCTAAAAAACCACCCCATTTGCTATAACTTTTTCCTAATTTCACTGCTTGATTGCGATCAGGATGATAATGATGTTGCCAATCCCAACGCTGCTTAGGAATCTCCTCAATGCAGTATTCGCCGTTTTGCAATTTTTGCCAAAATTCGGCTATTGTTTTCGCTTTTGGATAACGACCACTCAATCCGATAATAGCGATCGGTTGTTTTGTAGCAATATTTGGTATTAAAACAGGCTGAGTTTTGACAGATTCAACTTTTAGATCTGGAATAGCGATCGAGGTATTCCAATCAATCCATTTCCGGCAACCATCCATATAGTTTGTGGCTAAATGATCTGCTAAATCAGCTAAGTTTTGGAATTGATAAAATAGAGTTTGAGATACAGAGCCTAACCTCTCAGTCAACTTGTGATTTAACTGGCTAATTATGATTGAATCAATACCATAATTTTCTAGAGGTTCTTCTGGATCGATCTTGTTTAAAGGTAGCTTAGTTATTTCGGCAAATAAACTTTTTAATTGGTCAAGGGTTTTTTGTTTTAGTTGCCTGTCATCCAGAACAGTTTGAGAATCACTTCCTTGAGACCGAACTGTTTTTTCTGGCAAGTTCAAAAAGAATTGTTTAAGTTTAGCCACATCACCCTCTAGGATCATCACCTGATCCTGATTGCTAGCAAAGGCTTTATACAAAGCACGAATGCCAGCCGAAGTAGGCATAGCAACTAGACCAATACTTTGCGCCATCATTTTCTCGATCGCTTCATCAACTCGCATACCACCCTCTTGCCATAAGGGCCAGTTAATTGATAAACTCCGCCCTTGACGTTGATGTGATTGCACAAGTTGATTACGGTATTTCGCATAGCAATCCATAAAGGCGTTAGCACAAGCATAATCCGCTTGTCCGACGTTACCTATAGCACCCGCTAGTGACGAACAGAAAAAGAAAAAGTCTAATGGTTGGTCTTTAGTCGCCTCATCAAGATTCACCGATCCCATGACTTTGGGCGCAAGTACTTTTTCTAACTCTTGTGATGTTTTTTTAATAATAAAGTTATCGTAAATCACACCAGCAGCGTGAATAATACCGTCGAGATAACCGAAATTTTGGTTAATATCTTCGATCAAATTTGTAACACTTTGCGAATCGCAAATGTCCGCTTGTCGATATTCAATATGTGTATTACTTTTTATACATAATTTCTCTAAGCTTTGCATTAGCTGTTGCTTCGTCTCGTTAAGTGGCGATCGACCAGCAAGAATAATCGTTCCATCACAAATTTGTTGGGCAATCTCCTTACTAAAAATCAAACCTAAACCACCAAGACCTCCAGTAATTAGATATTTCCCCTTTTCCTTCCAAGGGATAAGTACTTCATCGTTAGAAATCAGTATTTCCTTCCATCCCCCAATCCGACGGTCTCCGTTGTGATAATCAATTTTTTGGTCTAAAGGCGTTTGAGCATTCGTTTTTAGTTTGGCAACAATATCTTCTGCATCCTCATTCGGTGCTATGGTTATTAGTTGACCGATCAGATTTGGGTTTTCCAGGTGAGCCGTCATCAGCAAACCAGCAAGACCAGCAAAAAGCTGATGTTCAGGCCAATTACGAATTACCAACTGAAGTAGAATTTTTCCTTCTTGTTTCGTTGTGAGTAACTGTTGAATTTCTGTAAATAGCTGCCACGCATAGCATTGGAAACGTTCAGCGATATTTTTTGATGGTGATTTCAGAACGAGACAATCGATCGTTTCCATCCTGCCAGCGATACTGTCCTGCATCATTCCGTTAGGTTCACAAAGAATCACCAAATGTCTGCTGTACTGCGTGATTAATCTTAAATTTTCGTAAGTGTTCACAGGGTAAACTCCCTATCAATCAATGGGTTCATTAAAGATCGGCTCCAGACATACTGCAATAATCACATCACCATTTTCTCAGAAGAGAAGCCACACCAGCCGATTATTAAATTTTGTGACATTTTATATTCTGAAAAATAAATTTCTGATATATTTCTTATATTTCAGACTCATTTTGTCTTATGAGCGAAGAACTTGAGAAAGCCTCAGAGCGAAGGCTCGACCGATCAGAAACAGGAACAGGAGTCGAGAAAAATCCCCTGAATCTGAGTGCCAGTTGGTACATCGCTATGCTCTCTAAAGAATTGGGGAAAAAGCCAAAAGCCATTGAGTTATTCGCTCAGTCCTTGGTTGTTTGGCGAGATGCAAAGGGTAAGCCAGTACTCATGGAGCGTTTCTGTTCCCACATGGGCGCTAGTCTGGCGCTTGGGGCAGGGGGTTTTCATTTTCCCAAATGCGATCGCTATCTTCAAAAAAAATTATCAATTTTTCCGATCAAATTCTCTCTAATTTTCATCAGATAAGTGGGAAATATTAAGAATGAACAATTTTCATATTTATTAACAGCAAAAGATAGCCATTGTCTTGATTAATAAGACTTTATGACTATTTATTATTAAATATTTTGAATGTTTTTTTAGAAAAATAGTTTTAAAAACTTAATTAATTCAGGCGATCGCTAAAATCTTTTCCCAATTATTTCCCAACCATGACTGTCCCTCTTTTATTGAGCTAAAACCCAAACTTCTGTATATATTCAAAATTAATGTTACTAATAACGAGAATTTTCCGGCTACGTCTATGCCTTTTATTCTTGATTTATCTTCATTAAAATTCACATCTTTGACCCAATGTACTTGATTTTCAATTAACCAATGTGCTTTAATTTTTTCTGCAAATGTTTTCGCACTTAATTTCTGACTACTAATATAATATAAAGTCTCATTATATTCTTGATCACCCCGAAAACCCGTTCTTTCTACCTGAATAAAACTTTGAAGATGAGGATAATTTTTATGGTTGACATTTTGGCTATCAAATACTGATACTTTTCTGCTAATATTTCGCCCATGACTGACATCTTTTTCTTCATATACCGTTAAAGGTTTTTCGATTTCTGCTAAAATCTTGATCCGATTGTGCAATTTAATTTGATTCCCTTTTACCGTAATTAAATAATTATTTTTGCTCTCAATTATTGCCTGAGTTGTTTCCTTACTACAATGGAGAGCATCGAGGGTAAATACTTTATTTAATAACCCGCATTTTTCTATCATAGACAGAACTTTAGCGTTTTCAGAACTTTGTTTACTTTCAAAACTTTCCGATTTAATTACTAACTTTGTTTCTTGACTAAACCAAGATACCATAATTAACATATTTTGTTTCTGATTTTCATAGTTAGTCAGGGTGTTTTTTAAAGATTTTCCATCGATCGCAATCCAATCAACGCCTTCTTGTTGCCAATAATATTCCTGGACTATTGACTGAAAAACCAACTGAATTTCTATTGAATTTATTCCGAGCATTACTCGTCTTATGGTACTATAAGACGGCAATTTTTTAGTGTTAGTTTCTAATAATTTAATTAGCTTATTTTCTTCATTTTTTCTAAAATTATCTATTTGCTTATAAGTAACATTGCCAGTTAGCAGTGCTAAAACAATGATAGTCAACACTACCCATAATTCATGTCTTTTACCACGATTTTTCCGAAAATCCTTGACTAACTTCAGTTGTTCGATTATACTGTTTAACATAGTTTTTTAAAATCAAATAAAAGTGATCTTTCTTTGATTTTACCAAAAAAAGATCACTTTTATTTTCTTTTTTACCCCCGACAATGAAAACACCCTGGCGCTTGGGGAGGTAAAAGAGGGGTGTCTTCAATGTCCATTTCATCACTGGCGGTACGATAACTCTGGAGAATGTGTTTCCATCCCTGAGATAGACCATATTCCCCCAACTGCGCGTCAGGCAATTTATGTCACACAAGAAAGATATGGTTACATTTGGGTCTGGTATGGTACCCAGACTCCTCTGTTTTCCCTGCCTGAGTTTCCACCTGCTGAAGACAAGCAGCATTATATGTCTCTTTCCTTAACATTCAATGCCAAAACCTCGGCACTACAGATACTAGAAAATGCGTATGATTATCGTCATGCAGTTACAGTACATAATGCGCCCCTTATTTCCACTGAAGTCACTTTGCTTGATGAGTTTCCTCTAGGTGTCGATAAGCAAAACGAACTAAGTCCTAAAAATGAAGCTTGGTATAGCATTTTAATAGAAAACAAGATTGAGAAATATGGTGGTCTAATAGGTTCATTAGTGAAGATTTTAGGGCTTAGTGTTGAAATAACGAAGGGTCAAGTAGACACCTGGCCTAGTGGACATTTAGCCTCATATTGTAACGATGGCAAAGAAGCCTATTCGATGCTACAGGGAATCACGCCAGTTGGTAAAAACAATACAACCGGGCATTTTTTATTTGCGATCAAGAAAACTGGATTTTTTTTGCTGGATATACTTTTATATGCAGTTTTTAGTCGTCTAAACAAACTTATTTTTGAAGAGGATGTACCCATTTGGAATACTCTAAATAATGATAGGAGAGGGGTTTATATCAAACACGATCGACCCGTCTTGAAGCTCAGAGAATTTTATCAAAGTTGGGTCGATAAGGTTGAGATTTAGTGGGAAAAACTCCTGGTTAAGTAGGTGAATTTGTTAATTGTATTGACACCTCTTTTCACTCACAAATCAAACCATAATCAAATTTACTACAAAAAGGGGGAGGGAGAGGCAGGCGTTCGCCTGCAATTACTATCCTCTAAGGATAAACTCTTTTTTTTGCCTTTACCAATATATACCCAAGATTCACACACACACACTCAAATACTTGGAGCCAACCGTCGATCGTTTCACTCTGAACATATTGCAGATTTTCGGCTTCATACTGTTTGAACCCGGCTTTAACCTTCGGAACCATAAAAGGCATCATAAATTCGGTTAGGTCATCAATTTCGATCAGGTCAAAACCAGCGGTATCAAACAGTTCTGGATAGTCTTCCTTTGGAATATGATCCGAATGCAGTTGTTCCTTAGCAAACATCTTGAATTCTTCGCTAGTGTTTGGCCCTGTTATTAAGTCCGCAATTAGTAATGTCGCCCCTGGTTTCAAGATTCGATAAGCTTCTCGTAGGGCTTCGCGGTGCCCCATGTGATAAATACTTTCAAAAAACCAGCCTCCGTCATAGGTTGCGTCGTCACAGGGTACTTGCAACGCATTGCTCTGGATGAAGTGAACTCGATCGGACATCCCAGCTTCCTCGGCTAGCTCTTTCCCCCTGTTATATTGGTACTTGCTGATTGTAATTCCATCAACGAAACATTCTTTGGCTTTTGCAATCCGTATCGCTGGGACACCTACACCGCATCCAAGATCGCAGAAACGTTCCCCCTGACGGATCTCTGACTTATCAATCATAATCTGAGTCAGCCGATCGGCTGCCTCACCAAGATTGGCATCAGGATTATTTTCACCCCAATAGCCAAAATGTAAGTAGGTAGGCAGGAAGAAACAAAAGTATGTAAAGATAAATGAAGAGGGAAAAGAAATCTACCGAGGTCGTAAAAATATGGGTGCTCGTTTAAGGGTATTTCTGACTCGTGAGCAAGACAAAATCCTGTTCAAGCTCAGAACAGCAGATGTGCCACAAAAAGTCAAAGACCGAGCCGAAGTGATTCGCTTAAACTCACAAGGTTGGTACGTGGAAAAAATAGCAACTTATTTCAATTGGACGGCACAGACAGTCAGAGAAGTGTTGCACAAATGGGAAAAGTTGGGGCTAGAAGGGTTATGGGAAAAACCAGGTCGCGGGGGGAAAGCCAAGTGGAAAGAAGAGGACTTAGTATTTTTAGAAGAATGTCTCAGAAAAGAATCCCGGACATACAACTCTGAGCAATTAGCCCAAAAGCTGGAACAAGAACGGTCAGTTAAATTGAGTCCCGATAGATTAAGACGGGTGCTCAAAAAAAGGGGGTGAATTGGAAGCGAGCCAGAAAGAGCCACAAAGGAAAACAAGATCCGATAGTCCGTGCTCAGAAACAGGCGGATTTAGAGATGTTGGAATTATCGGCTGCGGCTGGAGAAATTGACTTAAAGTATTTAAATGATGGAACAAGAAGCACAAGATGCGGAAAAAACCGGACGGATGAGAGTGATTGTCCAAGATAATAGCCCGATACATCAATGCCATGAGGTGAAAAAACTCTGGCCAAAATGGGAAAGTATGGGTTTGTATATTTTCTGTTTACCTAAATAGGGCTTGCTGAAAAAGTAACAGAAAAGGAAACGAATGATTAACTAGCTAATGAAGTCAGAAGGTCAGATAAGTTTTTTTCGAGGTAATGAGTTAAGAGATAACTTGTCATAATCAATGACTTGAAAAAAGTAATGGAATAAAAAAATTGACCCCAAAATCTGTCTAAGAATCACAGAGAGATTCATGACTAAAAAAGTAATAGCAATTGCCGTTTCGGAAGTATGAGCTAGTTTATTCATAATCCGATTCAGGCTAAATCTTCTTTTTCCTTGGCCAAATTTGCCTTCAATAGAATTCCGAATCTTTTCATCTTCTGACGCCTGCTTCTTAGTAGCTTTACTAATATTTACTGGAGGTCTACCTAACGGGGGGCCACTCATTCTAATCCCCTTTTCTTTACACCAAGCTCGGTTGTCTCTAGTTCGGTAAATTTTATCTACATGGACTGACTCAGGATAATGTCCCGTATATTCTTTAAAAGCCTCTAAGTAGGTGGTCATAAATAGAGTTAAAATAAGAAATGAAGAAATATCAGAGGAATAGTCATGCCACTGAGGTTAAGAATTCAACTAACAGAAGAAGAAAAACAAGAGCTACTAACTCTGTATCAGCAAGAGAAAGTTCCGAAAAGAACAAGGCAGAGAATAGATATATTAATGTTTAGTGATGGAGGATGGATGGTCTCAAAAATAGCCCAGACTTTAAGGTGTTCAGAAGCCATGGTAAGAAAAACAATAACTCGATGGATAAATCAAGAAAAAGAAGGATTATTTGATGCTCCTCGTTCGGGAAGAAAACGGAGGTGGAAAGAAGAAGATATAGAATATTTAGAAACTTGTATAGAGTCAGATGAAAGAACTTATAATAGCCGTCAACTGTCGGAAAAACTTCTGCGAGAGAGAGCGATCGCACTAAGCGCAGAAAGAATTAGAAAAATCTTAAAAAAAAAAGACTGGCGCTGGAAAAGAACAAAAGCCAGTTTAAAGAAAAAACAGAATCCCGAAAAAACAGCGAGCAAGAAAAGAGATTTGGAGACGTTAAAGCGTTATGAAGAAGAGGGTTTGGTCAGATTAAAATATTTAGATGAGGCAGGTTTTTGTTTATGGAGTCCTGTGAGTTACACCTATGTAAAAAAGGGGAAGCAGAAACAAATAAACCAGACGAAAAAGCGAGGAAAAAGATTGAATGTAATTGGAGTATTAGAAAAAGGAAAAAGTTTTGAGTACGGTTTAAGTTTGTCAGGAATTACAAGTGAGAATTACATAAAATTTATAGATTGGCAAGCGGAAAAAGCTGAAAAGCATTTTCAAAATACTCGACAAATTACCGTACTGATTCAAGATAACTACAGTGTCCATAAAAGTCAAAAAATACAAGAAAAAGAAAGGGAGTGGCAAGACAAAAAATTAGAATTTTTCTTCCTGTCTGCTTATAGCCCTGAATTGAATGAAATCGAACCAGAATGGCATCAATTAAAAACTCATGAACTGGCGGGAAGAATGTTTGAAGATGAATATGATTTGAGCCAAGCTGTGATTCAAGCCATTGAAGATAGAAACGAAAGAAATGATTGTACCTGCGATCGCTTGCGATTTAATTCCCTGAGTAACTCTCAAGAATTATCCTAAACAATCTTTTTCTATTATTGACTTTATTTATGACCACCTACTTAAGTCCTGAAATAAATGGTCAAGAAATATTAATAAATGAAGAAAAACTTGCCATTAGTTAGCTAATATGAGATAGTTGTGAATAGCTTGATCGGCGAGCCGGACTTACGCAACTGGTTTAATTAGTAGGGAACTCTATTAAGCTCAAACCTGGATACTCTCGATCTTATTTAGAATCTGGGTCATCCTGCCATTTGATTAAAGTGTGACAGTTGCATAAGTTAGTTATGGTTATGTAGAAAAGCTGGCAAGAAATCTCATTTTCCCAAACTTAAGGAGATCATTTATGACACTGACCGAATTACAGCAGAAAAAACTGAAAAAATTGTTCGATGCTTATGACTTCGATTCCAGTCAAAGTCTTGCAAAATCTGATTTTCAGTCATACATAGAAGATTTAAATACAAAACTTGGATATCAGAAAGAAAGCGACGATTATCAAACAGTTGAGTCTGTATTCTGGGACTTTTGGAATGGTCTGCACCAAAAAGCAGGACTAACCCAAGATGGGGAAGTGAAATTAGAAGCATGGCTGTCATATTTTGATTATGTGCTGCTTGACGAAAATTTTCAGTCAGCAGGAATTGATGCAAATGTTGATTTACTATTCAACATAATAGACCAGGATAAAGATGGCAATATCTCCTTAAAGGAGTATACAGATCTTTTGAAGTCTTATCGGATTAGTGACTCAGAGGCTTCAGAAGTCTTTTCCAAGTTAGATATTAACGGTGATGGTTCACTAAGCCGAGAAGAACTCAAACAACTTTACAAAGAATTTTATTACAGTGACGATCCCAATGCTCGTGGAAATGCAGTGCTTGGATTAGTCGCGTAATTCATCAGAAACGGTTTGTTAGCTCTAATACTCCTTGCTTAGGAGGTTTAAGTCAAAGTTAGGACTTACGCACAGGCTCTATTTGTAGGATGCGTTAGTAACGCACCAGTCCATCATATTTAGCGTCAGTGCGTAAGTCCTATAAGTATATTTTTTTTTAAATTAAAATATCGAGCAAGTTTACTACCTAATGGTAATATTATCTTATGCGAAGTTATATGATCGGAGAAGGGACATTATTAATTTCATGTAGTGAATATCTTATTGAACAAGGACACGAAATTTTTGGTATTGTATCCTCAAATTCGTTAATTGTCAAATGGGCAGAGGGACAAAAAATTCATTTAACTGATCCAACCGACAATTGGAAAGAAATTCTTAAAAGAACTGCTTTCGATTATTTATTTAGTATCTATAGCTTTTTCTTAATTCCTGATGAAGTTTTGTCTTTACCAAGGAGACAAGCCATTAATTTTCATGACTCTTTACTACCTGAATATGCTGGGTTTCATGCGACATCATGGGCTATTATGCAAGGGGAAAAGCAGCATGGAGTGAGTTGGCATTTGATGACATCAAAGGCGGATGCAGGAGGGATTCTTAAACACAAGGTCATTGATATTGGTAAAGATGAAACAGCACTGGAGGTTAATTTAAAATGTTATCAGGCTGGGATTCAATCATTTGCAGAATTAATCGATGATTTGGTTCGGGGAACTGTAAATATTAAGGAACAGAATTTAGATCGAAGAAGCTATTTTCCGCGTTATAAACGTCTGTTGCACGGGGGAGTTGTTTCATGGAAGACAACGGCAGAAGAAATTTATAATTTAGTTCGAGCTTTAGATTTGGGGCCTTACCCTAAACCCCTTGGTGTTGCTAAGTTTCTGGTGAAAAAAGAGTTTTTTATTATTAAAACTTGTTCTGTTTTGCCGTCAGAGAAGAAATCACAGCCAGGAGAAATTGTCAATATAAATGAGCACCAGATTCAAATCGCTACAGAAAACGGGGACATTCTGCTTGAAGAAGTCCTCACAATTGAAGGGGAAGTATTAACAATCAGAGATTTTGTTGAACGTTTGGGAATTTATCAGGGGATGATCCTAACCGAATTAGATACCCAAATTACTGAAAAAATAGATGCTTGCCTGAAGAAAATTACTCCCTATGAGACTACTTGGGTAAAACAATGGGAAAATTATCAGCCTGGGAAGGTCAATTGGTATTTTTCGGAAAATATATCTATTAATTTTAGCGATCGCCCCATTATTTATCAAACTATACCCCTAAAAATTCCGACAGAATTATCAGCCTTTTTCGCTAGTCATCAATCAGAAAATCATCAAGATTTTTTAGCAGCCGCCTTCTTCTACTACCTTGCTAATATCAGCCAACAACAATGTTTTGATATTGGGTATGGAAATCAAGAACTGATTGAAACATTTGAGAAATCGATCGGGTTCTTTGCCCCTTATGTACCCTTCCGAGTTGAGGTAAAATTTAGAAAACCTTTTGCAGAATTTCTGCCTGATTGCCAGAAAAGTCTACAATCAACGAGACAAAATCATACCTATACAAGAGATTTACGGAGTCGATATCCTTCACTTCAGTCAAAAATCCAAAAACAATTATCTTTCCCTATAGTTACGCTACAAATAGACAATCCCGAAGATTATCAACCAAAGGGAGAAGATATTACTTTTATCATCTCTAATCAAAAACTCTCTGGTTATCTCAAGTTTAATACTCAAGTATTAGAACAATTCCAAGTGGAAAAATTCCTTCGGGATTTTGAATTTTTTATCATAACGGATTTCATAACCAATAACTTGATAAAAAATGATGTTTCGCTTCTCAACTCAGCATCCACAGAAATGAACAACTCCGATCGAGATCGAGTTGATCAATGGAGGCTGGTTTATAATCACATCTATGAGGAAGATCGAAAAACCTCCGAACAAGATCCCTTCTTTAACATAAATTGTTGGAAAAATAGTTATACCGGAAATAGAATGTCCGATGATGAAATGCGGGAATGGGTTGCTTCTACGGTGCAAAGAATTCAAGAAGAATGTAGACCTTCTCGCATTCTAGAAATTGGCTGTGGAACCGGACTTATTTTATCTCCTCTGCTTCCTGATGCTCTCTATTACTACGGAACAGATTTTTCGGAAAATGCCCTTACCTATATTCAAGAATCTTACGATCGCAGTTCCGAGAATATCAAGCATTTAGAACTATCACACAGATCGGCTGACGATTTTTCTTCATGGCCTCAACAAACTTTTGATACCGCAATTTTAAATTCCGTTATTCAATATTTTCCTAGTTTAGCTTATTTAAAAAAAGTAATAAAAGGAGTAATAGAAAAACTAGATGCTGGCGGAACTTGTTTTATTGGAGATGTTCGTAACGCTCTTTTATTGCCAATCTATTATTCTTCTGTTGCTTTATTTAACGCCACAAAAAAAACTCCTTTGGAGCAATTAAGGCAACAAGTATTAAGGCGCGAAACTCAGGAAGAAGAACTCTGTGTCGATCCAGATTTTTTTTTCAAAATCGGAGAAGAATTTCCCGAAATTAATCATGTCGAAGTTTTGTTAAAAGAAGGAAATAGTGTCAATGAATTAACCAAATTTCGGTATGATGTAATTCTTCGACTAGGAAAGAAAGAAACAAAATCGGGGGAAATTCCCTGTTTAGATTGGCACAAGGAAAACTTAAATCGGCAAAAAGTTCAGAAAATTCTACGTGGGGATCGACCTCAGTATTTAAAGATTATCGGTATTCCTAATCGTCGCATTTCACAGGATGTAATGGCGTGGAATTACATAAAATCAGCGGCAACTAATGAAACGGTTGCAAATCTACGTCGCAGGTTACAAAAATGGGAAGCGATCGGAGAAACTCCCCAAGATTGGCAGCTTTTGGCTAAAGAAGAAAATTATGCTATAACTATCAGTTGGTTAGGAAGCAATGCTAGAGGCGACTTTGACGTCATTTTTAGATTACCTTCGGCAGAAAAAATCACTCTCAATAATTTGAGAACCACATCTCAACACATAACGACTTCAAAGGAAGAAACAATGTTTTCTGGAGAAAAATATAATATTCCTGTCGAATATCCCAGAGAAAAACGTATGGTGGATTTGTTTGCGGAACAAGTCCGAAAAAACCCAAACGCTACAGCACTCGTTTACCAGAATCAGAAATTAACTTATCAAGAATTGGCGGAACAGATCGATCGATTAGCAACTTATATCCGCAGTCAGGGAGTAAAAGAAGAAGACTTAGTTGGTGTTTTTGTTCAACCTGCGCTGGAAATGCCGATCGCCTTGCTTGCGGTGATGAAAGCCGGAGCCGCATACTTACCATTAGATCCCTCTTATCCTGGGGAACGAATCGCTTATATACTTGATGATGCTCAAGCATCCTGGGTAATCACTCAAAAGGAAATTGTGGCAAACTTACCCAAAGTTAAGAGTAAAATTTTATATGTTGAAGATAGAGAAAAAATAGAGCCAACGGAACGACAGTTAGACTGGGAAAAAGATGGCGATCAAGGAGATTCTCTAGCTTATGTTATTTATACATCTGGGTCTACTGGTAAACCCAAAGGAGTTGCCATTGAACATCATAGTTTGACGAACTTTTTATGCTCAATGGCAAATGAATTCAATTGTGGACAGGATGATTATTTATTGGCACTAACTACCTTTTGTTTTGATATCTCGGCACTAGAATTATATTTGCCTTTAATTACCGGAGGTTGTGTTGAAGTTCTGCCTAGCGAAATTACGCGAGATGGCTTAAGCTTACGAGAAAAAATAGAGAATACTAACTCCATGACTATGATGCAAGCAACACCAGCTACTTGGCAAATGTTGCTGGCAGCTGGATGGGAACCGAAAAAATCACTAAAACTTTTGTGTGGTGGGGAAGCTCTCAGTGAAGAATTAGCACAGAAGTTATTGCAGAAAGAAATACAATTGTGGAACTTATATGGGCCTACAGAAACAACAATTTGGTCTACTTTAGCTAGGATAAATTATGGCGATCAAATTACAATTGGTCGTCCGATCGCCAATACACAATGTTATATCCTTGATGAACAACAAAACCCAGTTCCTGATGGAGAATTGGGGGAATTATATATTAGTGGCGAAGGGGTGGCTAGAGGATACCTAAGACGACCGGAAGAAACTAGGAAAAAATTTGTTAATAATCCTTTTACACCAGAAGGTTCCCCACCTTTATATCGGACTGGCGACTTAGTAAAACGGTTGCCTGATGGACGGATGATCTATGCCGGACGCATCGATTTTCAAGTAAAGCTGAGAGGCTTCCGAATAGAATTAGGGGAGATTGAAAGCGCACTCAGAAAATTAGAAAATGTAGATGATGCGGTGGTTGTGTTGCGAGAAGATGGACTCGATAAACGACTCGTAGCATTTATTTTAGACAAACAGGGACACAGCTTATCTGTTACGAGAGAATGGACGGAAGAACTCAAAGAATGGTTGCCTCAATATATGCTTCCGTCAATCTTCATTTGTTTGCAAATCTACCCACAAACACTTAATCGCAAGATCGATCGCAAATGTTTATCTACAGTTTCTCTCAATAAATTGAAAGAAGATTACGGTTTTCCCCAAAAGTCTTTTAATCAGTTATTGCAACAAGACTTGCGAAAAATCGTTGCTCAAGTTTTAAAACTTGAAAATATATCATTGGACGTCAATTCAAATATTGGAGAATATGGCTATAATTCATTACGCTTTACCAGTTTAAGCGTAGCCCTGAATAAAACCTATAATATTAAAACAAATCCGACGATATTTTATCAGCATTCAACTATCAGCAAAATTGCTAAATATTTAAAAGATAATTTTCCAGAAAGTCTAACACAATATTATCAGCAACATCTGAAAAAACTGTCTTCTGATTCAGAACCACCTAGACAAGAAAACCAGGTTTTACCTGTGTTTGATTCAAAGCCAACTCCCAGTAGAGTGGATGATCCGATCGCAATTGTTGGAATAGGCGGAATTCTGCCAGGGGGAAATACATTGACAGCATTCTGGGAATCCTTACTCCAAGGAAAAGATGCTATCCGAGAATTGCCACAAGATAGACCCGATGGTGATTATTATCGCCAGAAAATGCAAGAAATTGGAATCAAACAAGTTTTGGGCGGCTTTATTGATAATGTTGATAAATTTGACGCTTCTTTCTTTGGATTGTCACCAAGGGAAGCCGAGTTAATCGACCCACGCCAGCGATTATTGTTACAGACAGTATGGGAAGCTATTGAAGACTCAGGCCATAAACCTTCCGATTTTGCTGCTCAAGAAATGGGAGTGTTTATCGGCGCAACTGGAGCGGATTATTGGGAATTGCAGCAACAGCGCAATCAACAAATAGAGGGCTACACTCTTTCTGGATATTCTACTTCGATAATTGCCAATCGAATCTCCTACTTATTCAACTTTAAAGGCCCAAGCTTTGTGGTAGATACTGCCTGTTCCAGTTCTTTGATGGCAGTTCATCGAGCTATACAGGCAATTAAAACGAACTCTTGTGAGTTAGCATTGGCGGGCGGAGTAAATCTCATGCTCAGTCCCCTATTCCATTTGGCATTATCAAAGGGAGGTTACTTAAGTGAGGATAGCAGATGCAAAACATTCGATCGATCTGCCAACGGATACGTTCGAGGCGAAGGCGTTGGGGTTGTGTTGCTTCGTCCCCTCAGTCAAGCGTTAGCAGATGGAGATCCCGTGTACGCCGTGATTCGGGGTTCAGAGGAGAACCACAGCGGTCGGACTAATTCTTTAACTGCGCCAAGTGTAGATTCTCAAAAAGAATTGTTAGTCACAGCTTATGATCAAGCCAACATCGATCCCGATTTATTAGGTTATATCGAAGTTCACGGCACAGGCACTAGTTTAGGCGACCCGATAGAAATCAATGCCCTGAAAGAAGCATTTAAAATTATTTATCAAAAATCGGGAAAAGAAGGAAAAGGAAGAAATAATCATTGTGCGCTAGGGGCGTTAAAAACAAATATTGGGCATTTAGAAACTGCTGCGGGAATTGCTGGTTTGCTTAAGGTTGTGTTAGCGATGAAATATCGTTGCCTTCCTAAATCGCTACATTTTCAGGAACAAAATCCTTATATCGATTTACAGGAAAGTCCATTTCGGATCGTTAAAGATCGGGAAAATTGGCAACGTTTAAAAGATGATGCAGGTCGAGAATTACCCAGACGAGCAGGAGTAAGTTCTTTTGGGTTTGGAGGAGCGAACGTTCATATTGTACTTGAGGAATATTTATCCTTGGCATCAGCAAATCAAAAATCAAAACCCAATAGTAATAATTCTCAATCCTGTTTGGCAGTGTTGTCCGCTAAAAATGAGAAACAACTAAAAGTTTATGCTCAAAAATTGCACGATTTTCTCAAGAATCAAATTGAGAATCATCAAGAATCGATCGCTCTCCGAGATCTGACATACACTTTACAAATAGGCCGTGAGTCAATGACAGAAAAACTGGCTTGGGTTGTGTCGGGAATAGAAGAGTTGCTCGATCGACTTTCCGCTTATCTTCAAAACCGACAAGAAGACCTTTGTATTCGGGGAAGCTCGGAGTCAGGTAAAAAAGTCCCGGCATTTGAGGGAAAAGAAGGAATCGCGTTTATTCAAAGTTTAGCTAAAAGTCAATCTTGGCAGGATATCGCTTCTTTATGGGTGATGGGATGTAATATAAATTGGCAAAGTTTATATCCCCCAAAAAATTACCCGCAACGTTTACATTTACCCACTTATCCCTTTGCCGAAGAGAGCTATTGGCTGCCAAATATAAAACCAGAAAATATAAAATCAACACTAGGAAAACAGACGGAAAATAATCTGCAAGATCATCCATTAATTCAACACCAAGTTGCAGCAGACGGGGGACAAGTTTTTACTAGTATATTGCGAGCCGATGCCTTTTACTTAAAGGATCATATTGTTAATGGAGAAAAAGTGTTACCTGGGGTGGCAACGATAGAAATGGCACGCATCGCTGCCGAGATAGCCGAAGGGAAAAAGGTGCGGAAAATTCGACAAATTGTTTGGGCACGCCCGATTCAGGTGAACAGTTCTTCTTTAAACGTTGAACTATATTTGCGACGGATCGATCGATCCGTTATATTTGAAATTCGGGATGAAAAAGGAGCAGGCAAAAATTCTATTTACACGCAAGGAAAAGTAGTTTACGAAGAAGAAATTCAAGAGTCAAATAATGTAGCCAAAACAATAGATATTGAGGCGATTAAACAAAGCTGTTTAAAACATATAACTGGTAAAGAGATCTATGATCGAATACGTAAATTCGGACTAGAATTAGGAACAACATTTCAACCCATTAGAGAGTTAGTTAGTAACGATAAAGAAGCTTTATCTACTCTGGAATTACCTGATATTTTAGCAGAAGACGCAAACAAGTTCATGCTCCATCCTTCGTTAATGGATGGTGCTTTACAAACCGTGTTGGGGGGCCCTTGGGGGTTAACTTCTTCTTCATTGCACATTCCTTATACAATAGGTGAAGTGGAAATTTTCGGATCGGTAGCTCAATCCTGTTATGTATATGCGGTTTGTTCAGGAAAAGGGATGGCTACCAATAATCGCGGATTTGGCGATCGCTATGATGCCTATATTCTAGATCGAACTGGGAAAGAACTTGTCAGAATCAAAAATTTCCTGTTAAGACCTGTACACAAAAAAAATCAGCCCCCAGTAGAAACATTAGATGTGTTAGATGAACAAGCTTTATTAGACTTAACGCTGAATGATTTAGTTGGCATGGTATCTGCTATTTTGAAAATGCCAAAAGAAACAATTGTCATATCAAGAAACATGAGCGATTATGGATTTGATTCCATCAGTTTTATGGAGTTAGTAAATCCAATTAACCAAACATTTAACCTAGAGATTACTCCCGATTTATTTTTCGAGCATTCTTCATTAGAAAACTTAGCAAACTATTTATGCCAAGAATTTCGCAGCCCATTAATTCAACATTATAATTTGACGGCAAAACCGAAATTATTAGATCCGGTTAAACCATCATTAGAAGCATCTTATATTATAGATGAACAAGCTTTATTAGACTTAACGATAAATGATTTGGTTGGTATGGCTAGTTCTATTTTGAAGATGTCGAAAGAAGCAGTTGTCACATCAAAAAACATGAGTGATTACGGCTTTGATTCCATTAGTTTTATGGAATTAGTTAATCCAATTAACGAAACATTTAACTTAGAAATTACTCCCGACCTGTTTTTTGAGTATTCTTCATTAGAAAAACTAGCAAATTATCTGTGCCAAGAATTTCGCAGCCAATTAATTCAACATTATGAATTGGTTTCTCAACCGGAATTTCCCCAATCTGACTATGTAAATACAATAACTGTTGAAGAGCGAATTAACCATAAAAGTACTGAATTAAAGAACGCGAATGAACCGATCGCCATCATTGGTATTAGTGGTATATTTGCTGGAGCGCAAGATCTAGAATCTTTCTGGCAAGGACTTATCAAGGGGAAAGATTGGATTGTGGAAGTCCCTCCAAGTCGCTGGGATTGGAAAACCTATTATGGCGATCATAAGACAGAGGACAATAAAACTAAGTCCAAATGGGGCGGATTTATCAGTGAGGTAGATGCTTTTGATGCTGCCTTTTTCGGGATTTCACCGCACGAAGCGAGATTGATGGACCCACAACAGAGGTTTTTCCTACAAGCTGTATGGAAAATGGTCGAGAATGCTGGGCTGCAAATGTCCGCTTTATCAGGTACAAAAACCGGGGTTTTTGTGGGCGTAGCTAATACTGATTATGGTGATTTATTGAAAGCTCATGCTCCTTCAGTTGAAGCCCATACATCAACGGGTACTTGTCCCTCAGTTCTAGCCAATCGAATTTCTTATTTGTTCAATTTACGCGGCCCCAGTTTACCCATAGATACAGCTTGTTCTAGTTCATTGGTAGCAGTAAATTATGCCGTTGAATCTATCCGTAATGGTAGTTGCGAAATGGCGATCGCTGGAGGAGTAAATATTATACTCACACCGCATTTTACCCTCTCATTTAGTAAGTCGGGAATGCTGAGTGAAGATGGACGCTGCAAAACTTTCGATCGCAAAGCAGACGGCTATGCTCGGGGAGAAGGTGTTGGGGCAATTTTGTTAAAACCTCTTAAACAAGCAGAAGCAGATGGTAATATCATTCATGCTGTCATTCGTGGCACAGCCATTAATCATGGGGGTCATGCCAATTCACTAACAGCACCCGATCCAAATTCTCAGGCTCAGGTGTTGATTAATGCTTATGAAAATGCAAATGTCGATCCTTCAACTGTTACTTATATTGAAGCACATGGTACGGGGACTAGCTTAGGAGATCCGATCGAAATAAAGGGTTTGAAAAAGTCATTTACAGAATTGCAAAAACGCTGGGGAACAACAAACCCAAAACAATTCTACTGTGGAATTGGTTCTGTAAAAACGCAAACTGGTCATTTAGAAGCAGCCGCAGGTATCGCCGGACTCTTAAAAGTAGTTCTTTCCCTGAAACATGAAAAAGTACCTGGAATTCTTCATTTTCAAGAACTCAATCCTTACATTAACTTGGAAAAAAGTCCATTTTACATTGTTAACCAAACAAAAACCTGGGAGCGTTTACACAATGCTGACGGAGAGCTAATACCTCGACGGGCAGGGGTAAGTTCTTTTGGTTTTGGAGGCGTAAACGCGCACGTTGTTTTAGAAGAATATGAAAAGCCATCCAGTGTTTTTAGGCATTCAAATCGGAACCAAGATTATTTAATCGTACTTTCGGCAAAAACCAAAGAGTGTTTAGGAGAAATTGTTAAAAATCTCTGGAATTATCTTAGAGAAAACCAGTTGCAATCTTACCCAAAAACTGCCATTGGGGATATCGCTTATACACTCCAGATTGGTAGGGAAGCTATGCAGGAACGATTGGCTTTAGTCGTATCGAGCCTTGAAGATTTGATCGACAAATTAGATGCTTATAATCAAGGAATTTCACCCATAGCCAGAGTATTTTCCGGTAGTGTAAAACCGTCAGCAACAAAACTTGAGAAGCAGTCGGAAAAATCAAATAACAGCAGTTTAATTCAGCAAGCTGTTCAAGAAAAAATACTAGAAAAAGTGGCTCAACTCTGGATTTCAGGTGATTCAATTAATTGGAATTTATTATATACAGAGCTTCCGCAACGGATTGAACTGCCGACTTATCCTTTTGCAAAAACCCGTTATTGGCTCCCTATTGATCGCCAAAAAGAACATCAATCCCCAACTACGACAATCATAAATAATGAAACAATCGAGAATCAAACTTCGGATAGAGAAACAAACTTTTTAGAGTTGTATCGATTAGAATGGGTACCCCAATCTTTAAGAAATCAACAATTAAAAAATACTGTCTCTTTACAAATTAGCACAAAAAAAGTATTAGTGGTAACTCCCCCTGAAAACATCTGGCTGGAAAGCTTGTTAGTTAGAGCTTATGCTCAAGATGAAGTCTTATTGATAAAATTAGGGGAGATGGAAAATCCCCAGACTTGGTTGACTAATCTCGATCGTCTGGAAAATCTCGATACTATCTACTTTCTTGGTGGCATACAACCATTTTTATTGGATGAAAATTGCGATCAAATAGACCAATTAGAGCGAAGTCAAGAGTTAGGAGTTTTTTCTTTATTCCGGCTACTCAAAGCATTGCATAAGCGTTTAATGGGAGGAGCACCTTTATCTCTAAAAGTAATTACTTGTGGCGTTCACCGCATTCTTCCTGATAGCAAAATATATCCTTTTGCAGCCAGTATAAATGGGATGAGTATCACCCTTGCCAAAGAATACCCGTTATTAAAGGTAAGCTGTTTTGATATTGACCCGGAAGCCCTCGACAAAAATTACCCGGAACAACAAAAAGAATTTCTGATCAAATCAATTTTAGAAGAGCCAGCATCCGATCGCGGACAAGAGATAGTCCTCAGAGCCGGACAGCGATATGTCCGCACCCTCTACCCATTGGTGCTACCTCACCCTTCACAGGATCATCTGCGAACTAATGGCGTGTATCTGATTCTCGGCGGAATGGGAGGAATCGGATTAACTTTAAGCCAATATTTAGCAGAAAATTATCAAGCTCGATTGATTTTAATCGGTAGGAGCCAACTAGATCGGCAGAAAAAAGACCAGATTGCTGATCTTGAATCGAGAGGAGGTACTGTTTTTTACGGTCAAGCCGATGCTACAAACTTTGATAGTATGAAACAGGTTATTGCCGAAGCTAAAGCTCGATTTGGCTCGATTCACGGAGTTTTCCATTCAGCTTTGGTATTAGAGGATAAAAGCCTAGCTTCAATGGATGAAAATGCTTTACGAGTTGCCTTAGCTCCTAAAGTAAAAGGCAGTGTGATTTTACATCATTTAGTCAGAGAAGAAGATTTAGACTTTATGATGTTTTTCTCTTCCATTCAAACCTTTATGGGTAATCTGGGACAGAGTAATTATGGTGCAGCTTGTGCTTTTAAAGATGCTTATGCTCACTATCTGAATGCAACAGAAAATTACCCAGTTTATATTATTAATTGGGGATATTGGGGAACTGTGGGAATAGTAGCCCAAAAATCCTATCAACAGCGTTTAGCTAAACAAGGTATATATTCTATTCAACCTGAAGAGGGGATAGAAGTTATTCAGCGAATGTTTGGTTCAATCGCATATCAGGCGATCGCCATGAAGACTAGCAGAGAATTTTCAGAAAGCTTAGGCGTAGATCGACAATATCAAGTAGAAGTTTTACCTCAATCTCAATCTATTTTATCTTTAGTTGAAACCCTGGGAACAAAACTTCAGCAATCTATCACAATCGATCCCGAAGTGCTAAAATTCCGCAAGGCTCTCACACAATTAGAAAATTGGGGGACAAGATTTTTATGCAAAGTTATACAAGAGATGGGAGGACTCGATCGAGAAACCCTTCATATTTTACCCCAATATTCTCGTTTATATGACTGTATAGTAGATATCCTAAGCCGAGCAAGTTTGACACAAATTGATCGTCAAGGCAACATTTATTTGCTAAAAGATCGCATTCAAGAAAGGGAATTCTTCGAGCTAGAAAGCGAAAAACAACAATTATTGTCTATTTATCCCAATCTCAAAGCACATATACGTTTATTAGAAGAATGTCTCAGTCATTTTCAGGAAATTTTGACAGGAAAATGTTTAGCAACTGACGTAATATTTCCTCATTCTTCTCTGGATTTGGTAGAGGGGATTTATCAAGGAAATCCGATCGCCAATCATTTTAATCAATTAGTTGCTAACAGCGTAGTTTCCTATATTTTGGCTCGTCTCCCACAAAGAAAGGGCGATGAGAAAATTACCATCCTAGAAATAGGAGCCGGAACAGGTGGAACCAGTGCTGCTGTACTCAAAGCGATCGCACCCTACAGCCATCAAATTAAATATGTGTACACAGACATTTCTTTAGCTTTTGTTAACTACGGCAGAGAACAATTTAGCACAGATTATCCTTTTACGGAGTTTCGCGTTCTCAACATAGAAAAAGAAGTGTCTGTTCAAGGCTTCCATAAAGGAAACGTCGATCTAGTTTTGGCAACTAATGTGTTACACGCTACTCAAAATATTCGGCGAACTCTTTCTCATACTAAGGTATTGTTAAAGAAAAATGGTTGGCTCATACTCAATGAAGCGACCGAAGTTCAAGATTTTGCTACCCTAACTTTCGGTTTATTATCAGGTTGGTGGCTTTATGAAGACGAAACATTTAGACTTCCCGGAGCGCCATTACTCAGCACAAGTATGTGGGAAAACGTTCTGGAGAAAGAAGGCTTTAGGAAATGTGTTTTTCTCAACGATCGAGAAGATTTTGCTAACCTACGTCAGCATTTAATTATTTCTGAAAGTGATGGTTTAGTGAAACAGCAAATTTCCCATCAAGTGAAAGAGAATAATCAAATTGAATTAATGCCATTGTCTGAAATAAAGCGATCGACCCCTCAAGCATCACCTACAAATAAACAACCCAAGGATTTAGTTAAACAAACCGATCATAATTCTGCCGATTTATCTGCAAAAACAGCGAAATTTCTGCAAGAAATAATGAGCGAAATTTTGCAAATGCCTGGGGAAGACATAGATGTTAACACAGCATTTGTAGATTACGGAATGGATTCAATTTTACTCAACCGATTTCATCACATTTTAGAAACAAAAATTTGCATTTTGGCGAAAAGCTTGCTTTTGGAATACCAAACAGTAAAGGAATTAACAGATTATTTGTTATCCGATCGTCGTCAAGAACTCATAAAAGTAATAGGCGGCTCAAATCAAAACTCGGAACAAGAAATCACTCAGAAAAAAGCTCTAACAATTCAAAACAATAACAACAGAAATATTCCTCAGCTAGATCCAGTTACCGAAAACGATATTGCTATTGTGGGGCTTTACGGACGTTATCCCCAAGCTGAAAATCTGACTCAGTTTTGGGAAAATCTAAAATCCAACAATAGTTCTATTACTGAAATTCCCAGAGAACGTTGGGATTATCGAAATTTTTACGATCCCGAAAAAGGGCGTGAAAATAAAATGTACTGCATCCAAGGGGGCTTTTTAAAAGATATTGACAAATTCGATCCTATTTTCTTTGGCATAACACCACTAGAAGCAAAAGCAATGAATCCAGAAGAACGAATTATGCTAGAAATAGTTTGGTCAACTCTGGAAGATGCTGGCTACTCTCGACAAGCCCTAAGTAAACAAAAAGTGGCTGTGTATTTAGGAGCAAATGCCTTTGGGTATCCACTGACAAAAATCAATGGAAATATCAATACTCCGATCGATTTTACCACCTACAATTTACCGAATCGAATTTCTTACTTTTTCAACTTCACGGGGCCAAGCATGGCAATAGATACCTCTTGTTCCTCCTCGCTAACAGCAGTGCATTTAGCTTGTGAAAGTATCAGACGTGGAGAGTGTGACGCAGCAATTGCTGGAGGAATTAATTTATATTTGCATCCATCAAAATACTTGCTACTAAGTCAATTTAGACTGTTATCATCTCAACCATCTTACAACTTATTTTCTCAAGATGGAGATGGATTTATTCCCGGAGAAGGAGCCGGAGCAGTGTTATTAAAATCATTACAACAAGCTGAAAAAGATAAAGATCATATCTACGGTGTAATTAAATCTTCCGCAATACTTCATAAAGGTCGAAGTAATGATTTTCTTTTACCTTCTCCTCACGCACAACAATTGTTAGTAAAAGAGGCGATCGCCAAAGCAGGATTTAGTGTTGAAAGCATCAGTTACTTGGAAAGTCAAGCGATGGGATCTGCTGTGGTAGACTCTGCGGAATGGGCGGGAATCAGTCGAGCTTATCGTTCATTAACCGATCGCACAAACTTCTGTGCTTACGGGTCAGTAAAACCCAATATCGGTCATTTGGAGACAGCTTCCGGTATAGCACAATTAACCAAAGTTTTGCTACAAATGAAACACCGTCAATTATTGCCAACGCGCTTTTCTGCGGAACTCGATCCAGCGATCGAATTAGAAAATTCTCCTTTCTATCTCCAACGGGAACTAAGTCCTTGGCAGAGAATTCGGGTAAAGAAAAATGGCTCATGGCAGGAATTTCCCCGGCGTGCTGCTATCAGTTCTGGTGGCGGTGGCGGAATGCTATCCCATCTTATTGTTGAGGAATACGATCCAGATTATAAAAAATTAGGCATAAAGGAAGAAAACCATGAGTGAAGAACTGATAGTAGTTTCGGCTAGAACAGAAGAACAACTTACCCTATATATTAGGAGTTTAAAAGATTATTTGCTTTCCCAAAATTCAGCTTCTCTAGCTGATATTGCTTTCACTTTACAAAGAGGTAGAGAAAGCTTTGCAGAACGATTTGCTGTAGTAGTAAAGACTAAATTAGAGCTTTTAAATTTGCTCACTATTTACTTGGAAGGCACAGGTTCTCCTGCCATTTTTAGAGGCGGAAAGAAAGAATCTCGGCATCGCTTAGAAGTGACTGCTGAAGAACAAAAACAACTATATGAAAATAAAGATTTGCAAACTGCGGCAACGTGGTGGACAAATCACATTGATATTGATTGGGAACAACTCAATCAACATTCAAATGCTAGACGTATTTCTCTGCCAACTTATCCATTTGAAAGAAAGCGTTGTTGGGTGGATAGTGAAATATCCCAACCCGATCAACCATTAGAAACTGGGGAATTAGTTGCCAATTTTTATAATAAAATGACTCCTTATATGAAAGAGTTATTAGGGACGGAAGATGCCCATTTGATCTTTTCACCTTTGGCAGAGAAGATTGAAGGTTTTTCCTGGTTATTAATTTATAACGAACCCGAAAAACATCCCGAACACGCAGCGATCGTATCGGCTAAACAAAAAGAAGCAAAACGGATTCTTTATAGCGGAATAGATTTTTCTAAAGTATATAAAGTCATGGATATTGGGTGTGGTTTTGGGACAGATTTAATCGATCTGTCTATAACTTATCCCCATATAATTGGTGATGGTTTTACGATCGCATCTAACCAAGCACAAGAGGCAACTAATCGAATCCGAAACAAAGGTTTAGACGATCGCCTAAAGATTTTCTGCAAAGATAGCAGCAAAGATCCCTTTCCAGGTTTCTACGATTTAGCGATCGGTTTTGAAGTTTTTCCCCATATTGAACATAAACAAAAAACCTTTGAAAATATTTATCAACATCTCAACCAAGACGGTCGAATTATTTTAGCCGATTGTGTCGCCAATACCGTCACCGAAATTAATATGCCTAAATTGGCGATGTTTACTAGCACCGCCCCTCAGTACAGTAAAATCCTCAGTGATGTCGGACTGAAACTTATTGAGTGCGTAGACATTAGCGTTGAAATTTGCAACTTCCTAGACGATCCGCAATTTGAAAGTAATTTTGCTTATTTATGTTCTGTTAACCCAATTATTAAACAATTTGAACAAGAATATCGGGGATGGTATAGTTTTGGGCAGGGAATCAAAAAGAAAGTTTTACGTTATCTTCTGTTAACTATTAGCAAAGCGGCTCCTCATGAAACTAAAGAAGAATTGCGCGAAATTAACCAGCATCATTTCGATTATCCAGTGTTTTATAAAGAGGCGAGCGATCGCCTTACTCCCACACCAGAAAACCCCATTTCTGCACATTCCACCATTTTACAAACTGCTCCCTTACCAGAAGAAAAGATCATTACAACTCCTATCGATCGAGTCGATATCAAACTTATTGAAAAGAAACTGGTCGATCTTACTAGCCGAGCGATGGAAATGGAGCCAGATCAGATCAATAGCACGGCTCGATTTGCCGATTACGGAGTAGGCTCTTTGCAAGGTGTATTACTAATAGATGCAATCAACCGTGAGTTTGACTTAAAATTAAAAATTCAAGTAATTTATGATTATTCGAGCATTAGAGATCTCAGCCAGTTTCTTGTTGCTAACTATGGTGAAACACTAATAAAAAATCAAACACTGAAAAGCAATATCCCACAAAGCAATACCCTAAAACAAGAAGTAAGTAAAATTCCCGTCCCAGCAGCAGAGAAAGCTCCCTCAATCACAAATACAACAGATATTGCTGTAATTGGAATGTCTGGGCGTTTTCCCGGAGCCGATAACCTATCAGAGTTTTGGGAAAATCTCAAACAAGGTGTAGATTCGATCGCAGAAGTGCCGCCAAGTCGCTGGGACGTGCAAAAATATTATCACCCCGATCCGCAAAAACCTAATTGTAGCTATAGCAAATGGGGTGGATTCCTACGCGATGTTGATAAATTCGATCCGCTATTTTTTAACATTTCTCCCGCAGAAGCAGAAGTCATAGACCCACAACAACGCCTATTTCTGCAAAGCTGCTGGCATACCCTCGAAGATGCCGGATATGTCGGACAGCGACTCAATAACACGAAATGCGGCGTATTTGCCGGAGTTATTTATAACGATTACAAAGCACTTTTATATAAACAAGGTCTAATCAAAAGTCATGGGCAAGTCATGTTAGGTAATGCTAACTCAATTCTTGCCTCTCGTGTTGCATACTTTTTAAACCTGAAAGGGCCAGTAATGACCATTGATACCGCCTGTTCTTCCTCTTTGATGGCGGTTCACCTAGCCTGCAAAAGTCTCCGGGATGGAGAAGCCGATATCATGCTGGCTGGTGGTGTAACACTGTACCTATCGGAACAACTTTATGTGGAAATGAGTAAAGCAGGGATGGTTTCACCTACAGGTAAGTGCAGAGCTTTTGATAACTCTGCTGATGGACTCGTTGTAGGCGAGGCTGTTGCTGTTGTAGCCCTGAAACTTTTGGATCGGGCTATAGCAGATGGGGACATGATTTATGGAGTGATTAAAGGGTCGGGTACTAATCAGGATGGAAAAACCAACGGAATCACTGCTCCTAGCGGGAAATCTCAATCAGAACTGGAATTAGCGGTATATCAACAGTATAATATTCACCCCGAAAGTATTTCATATATCGAAGCACACGGAACGGGTACTAAATTAGGCGATCCCATTGAAGTAGAAGCCCTTACAGAAGCATTCCGTGTTTATACCACGAAAAAACAATACTGTGCCCTTGCCTCAGTTAAAAGTAATATTGGGCATACCTCCGCAGCCGCAGGAGTCGTCAGTTTGATTAAAGTAATCCTTTCTTTACGCCACAAAATGATTCCTCCTACACTTTATGTAGAAAAGGAGAATACCCATAATGATTTTGCAGAAAGCCCCTTTTATGTCAACAAAAATTTGCGGGACTGGCAACCGAATTTCCCTCATCCCAGAAGATCCGCTATTAATTCCTTTGGCTTTAGTGGCTCAAATTGTCATATTGTTGTTGAAGAATATCAAGAGTTAGTTTCTAGTTTTTTCCCGGCTCAAGAACAGGGAAAACCTGTACTTATAGTCTTATCTGCCAGGAATAAAGAACGACTCAAAGAAATGGCAACAAATTTGTGCCATTATCTCGATGATGCGAATAATATAGACCTGTTGCGTTTAGCCTATACGCTTCAAGTTGGGCGGTTGGCTATGGAAGAACGCTTATGTTTAATTGTATCGAATGTTGAGGAATTACGAGAAATTTTGCGGGACTATGTTGAAGGCGGCGAAGATCGATCGCTAATTTATCAAGGAACTATAAAAGCAGAAGTTGCCGCATCCTTATCATCAGAAGAAATCCGTAAACAAACTCACGTTTCACTTGAGGAATTAGCGAAACTTTGGATTGAAGGAGTAGAAATCGATTGGTTAGCATTGTATCCCAGTCCGACTCCCAAAATTATGTCTTTACCAACCTACCCTTTTGCTAAAGAACGCTACTGGATTCCAGAAAAATCACCAGCAATAAAGGAAGAAGAAAGCCAAGAAGAAAGGGAAAAAGACAACTCAAACTCTGACCCTGTTACTTACCAAAATTTAGAAAATTTTCGTCAAAAAATTGAGGAAGATCTCAAAGAGATTTTGTCAAAAACTTTAAAAATTCCTACTGCCAAGCTCGAAGCCTCAGCACCTTTTGAAAGATACGGCATTGATTCGGTGGCAATCATCAGCTTAAATCAGGAATTAGCATCTCATTTCGGCGAGTTGCCTAAAACCTTATTGTTTGAGCGACAAAACTTATACGAACTTGTTCAGTATTTTATCGAACATCATCAAACCGCATTGCTCAAGAAGTGGGAAAATATCCCAGAAGAAAAACCTCACACCGAATCGCAATCTGTCAAAAGTTCCTCTGCTGCTACTAGAAAATTTGATGTCGATTTGCAGCCAATATCTACAGTTACAGATGTCAGCAGAAACCCTGACAAACAATGCCAAGAAATTGCCATTATCGGGATCAGTGGTCGCTATCCACAGGCAGATAATTTAGAAATATTTTGGGAAAATCTGAAGACAGGAAAAAACTGTGTCACAGAAATTCCTCTCGAACGTTGGGATTACCGTCAGTATTACGATCGAGAAAAAAATAAAAGAGGGAAAAGTTATTGCAAATGGGGAGGTTTCATCAATAATGTCGATCGCTTTGACCCCCTATTTTTTAATATAGCTCCCAAAGAAGCTCAAATCATAGACCCACAGGAACGCCTATTTCTCCAGGTAGCCTGGGAAACGATCGAAGATAGCGGCTATACAAGAGATAAACTTCATACAAAAAAAGTTGGCGTGTTTGTCGGGGCGCTTTACTTGGAATATCAGTTGCTTGGAGTCGAAGAAACCGCTAAAGGTAGACCAATGTTTTTAGGATATTCTCTTTCTTCGATCGCCAACCGAGTATCCTACTTCTTTAATTTTAGCGGCCCCAGTTTAGCTGTAGATACAATGTGTTCTTCCTCCTTAACTGCAATCCATTTAGCTTGCGAATCAATCAGACATGGAGACTGCGAATTAGCTTTAGCTGGCGGAGTTAATCTATCTCTTCACCCGAATAAGTATCTACAATTAGGTCAAAACGGATTTGCTTCCAGTGACGGACTTTGCCGCAGTTTCGGCGCAGGAGGCGACGGTTATGTTCCAGGGGAAGGCATCGGGGCAATATTACTTAAGCCACTAGATAAAGCCATTAGAGATAAAGACCATATTTATGCAATTATTAAAGGCAGTTCTCTGAATCACGGAGGCAAAACCAACGGCTATACTGTACCCAATCCCAACGCCCAAGGTTTAGTGATCAAGGAAACTCTAAAACGAGCAAATGTAAACGCTCGAACTATCAGTTATGTAGAGGCACATGGTACAGGTACGGAATTAGGAGATCCTATAGAAATTTCCGGTTTAATTCAAGCTTATCAACAAGACACAAAAGACCAGCAATTTTGCAGTATTGGTTCCGCAAAAGCTAATATCGGTCATTTAGAAGCTGCTGCTGGAATAGCAGCTATTACCAAGGTTGTTTTACAACTTAAATATAAACAACTCCCACCTTCAATTCACTCAGAAACCGTAAATCCAAACATCCGTTTTGAACAGTCTCCCTTTTATCTCCAGAGAAATCTTGAAACATGGGAAAGACCGATTATTAAAGAAGACGATATCGAAAAGACTTATCCTCTTAGAGCAGGGATTAGTTCCTTTGGTGCAGGTGGAGCAAACGCACACCTAATTTTAGAAGAATATATAGAACCGAGAAACAACGAACAATTAAACACAGAAATAAACGGACAACCCGTATTAATTCTGTTGTCTGCGAAGAATAAAGAACGTTGCACCGAATACGCCAGAAAACTGTTCGATTTCATCTCTGTTTCCTCTTCGTCCTCCGATGTTTTTCCATCGATGCAAAGTATTGCCTATACTTTACAAGTAGGTCGTGAGGCTATGGAAGAAAGATTAGCTTTGATCGCATCGAGTCCAGAAGAACTGCGGGAAAAATTGTGGCAATATTGCCAAAGATTAGGAGAGAACGCAAATTATTACCAAGGTGTTGTACAAAGTTTAGAGACAGAGATGGAGACACTCCTACAAGGAGAAATTGGAGAAAACTTTGTCCGGCAATTGCTTAATGGTCAAGAGTTAGGTAAATTAGCTGCATTGTGGACTAAAGGTGTGAACATTGATTGGCAGTTATTGTATAGTGAACCTAAACCAAAACGTTGTTCTCTACCTACTTATCCCTTCGCTCAAAAACGCTATTGGATTCCTGAAGTAGAAATATCTCAATATTCTAAATCTCCAGCTATTTACTCTCATCCTTTATTAGATGGATTTGATATTCAAGAAAGTGTAGGCATTGGAGCCGTATTTTACAAGAGTTTAACCGATAGGGATTGGATTGTTAGAGATCATCGGGTGAAAAATCAGCCAGTTCTCCCAGGTGTAGGAATTCTGGAAATTGCGATCGCAGCTTTTTCCTCAGTTCAACCCAACAAACAATACAATATTTCTAGAGTTCTCTGGCTACAACCAATAGTAGTAACCCCAGAAGGAAAAAGAATAAATATTCTCATTACCCAAAAAGACCAAGAATTTGGTTTTGAAATTCGTTGCGGAGATATCCTTCACGCTCAAGGTGAGTTCATTTTAGTAACAGAGAAAGAGTGCAGCAAAGAACCACCTTTGTTTATAGAAGAAATCAAAAAACGTTGTTTTCGGAAAATAGACAAAGTAATTCATTACACTAGTTGTCAAGAAAAAGGTGTTGATTACGGAATCCGTTTCCAAGGACTCGAACAAATCTGGGGAAACGATCAAGAAGCTGTTGGTTTATTTCAATTACCAACTTCTTGTGAAAGCGATTTTAAACAATATGAACTTCATCCCACTATAGTAGATAGTGCGCTGCAAGCGATCGCAGGTCTTTTTGATTCTCTGCAAACAAACAGTGGCGAACCAATGCTACCTTATGCTGTCGAAAAAGTAGAACAAATTCGCCCTTTACCAACTCGTGGTTATGCAGTGGTTAAAGTTCTCGGCAATTCACGTTATGATGTAACACTTACAAATGAACAGGGTGAAATCTGTCTTAAACTGAGCGATGTTGTTCTGAGAAAACTTAAAGATCCTTTAGCTGAATTTTTTTATGCTCCTAGTTGGACAATAGAAGAAAATCATCATTCTTCACGACCAACCGAAAAAGAAAGTATTTTGTTGGTGTATCCCCTGCCTTGTTTGCCTTTAGCAGATGCTCTTGTTTTTGCCCATAACAATCATAAATGTTTGCGGTTTCAATTGGGTTTAACCACTAGAAAATTAGGGGAAGATTTGTGGGAGATAAAAGCCGATGATTTACTAGCTTGGAATAACTCCATTCTTGCTTTAAGGGAAAAAATTGGCTCATCTTCTCTCACTATTTACTTTCTGGGCGGGGTTTATAAAAATAGCGAAAATGATGACAATCTGGAAGTTTTAGAACTAAGTCAGCAACAGGGTGTAATGTCACTCTTTCGACTTTTTAAGAGCATGATTTCGGACAATTTTAGCGATCACCTTCGCTTAAAAATCCTGACCAATAGAGTGTATCAAATTAAACTGGGAGAGGCGATCGATCCTTATAATGCCAGCTTACACGGTTTTACCTCCTCCCTCGCCAGAGAATATCCTCAACTCGAAGTTAGTTGCATAGACATTAACCTCGAAGATTTTGCGGTTGAAGTAACAGAAGAAAAACGACAAGCCTACATAACCCCAATCCTAACTGAACCGCCTCACCCTCAAGGAGAAGCCGTAGCAATACGTCAAGGAAAACGTTATATCCGCAAATTACTACCTATAAACCCGCCTTCCGTTTCCAAAATACCTTTTCGCAGCAAAGGCGTCTATTTCATTCTCGGCGGAGCAGGTGGTATCGGCTTAGAACTTTGTCGTTATTTAACGGAAACTGTCCAAGCTAAAGTTATTCTTGTCGGTAGAAGCGAATTAGATACCGACAAGAAAGAAATAATCCGAAGCATAGAATCCAAAGGTGGCGAAATCTTGTATTTAAAAGCCGATGCTACTGATTTGGATAGTATGAAAAAGGCAGTAACACAGGCTCAAAATCGATACAGAAAGATTCATGGAGTTTTTCATTCAGCGATTATCTTAAAAGATAAAACTCTGGAAAAAATGGATGAATCTTCTTTCAGAATGGCTTTGGATATAAAAGTGCTAGGGAGCGTTATTTTACATAAAATCTTTCAAGGTGAAGCTCTTGATTTTATGTTATTCTTTTCCTCTGCGATCGCCTTTTCAGGTAATATAGGTCAAGCGAATTACGCAGCAGGTTGTACTTTCAAAGATGCTTATGCTCATAGCCTCGCTCAAAAACAAGACTTTCCAGTTAAGGTGATTAATTGGGGTTACTGGGGAACTGTAGGAATTGTTGCATCAGAGGATTTTAACAAAAAACTGGCTGCTGCTGGTCTTTATTCAATTCAACCTGAACAGGGTATGGAATCTATTTCTCGGATTCTGTCACATCCTTTAAATCAGGTGATGTCTATCAATGCCAATCAGAAATTTTTGCAAGGGATTAATGTTGATTTTAACGATGAATTAGTCTTCTTTCCTGAAGAAATTATTCCTAGTTTAAATGCTCTGATAGACTGCACTTTTGGCGGATTTATTGAGTCAGAAAAAATCAAGCGAGGTTTTGAGGAGATCGATCGCCTTGGACAACATCTCACCCTATTATGTTTTCAGAAAGCCGGGGTATTCCGCAATGCTCATGAGAAATACGACAAACAGCAACTAAGAACAAGCTTATCCATCACCCCTGACTATTGGCGGTTATTTGATGAATTATTAAACATTCTAGCTCGTGCTGGATGGATTCAATTGCAAGGACAACAAATTGTCTCTACTACCGCAGTAGAGAACACTGCAATAGAGGAATCAATTAAATTTGTCGAAACAGAAAAGAATCAATTGCTTTCTTCTTACCCAGAATTGAAAACTCATATAAATTTAGTATGGGTTTGTCTGGATGCTTGTTTGGGCGTAATGACTGGGAAAATTGCGGGAACAGATGTGATGTTTCCCAATTCTTCAATGGAACGAGTTGAAGGTATTTATAAAGGGAATTCCCAAGTCGATCATTACAACCAATCTGTAGCACGTAACGTCTTAGCTTATATTCGTCATCATATCCCGAAATTAGGTAAAAACCGAAAAATCAAAATTTTGGAAGTGGGTGCAGGAACTGGATCTACAAGTACGATGATTTTTGATGCTGTCAGAGAATATGGCGAACATCTCTCATATCTCTATACTGATATTTCTCCTGGTTTGATCAATTATGGTAGAAAAAGTTTTGCAGCAGAGCATCCTTTTGTGGATTTCAAAATATTGGATGTGGAAAAAAATGTAGAAACTCAAGGTTACGAATTATTCTATTTTGACATCGTTATTGCTACCAATGTATTTCATGCAACCCGCAATATCAATAATACTCTTCGTTGTGTCAAACCCCTTCTCAAGAATAATGGCTGGCTGATTATTAATGAGGGCGTGAAAAATCTGGAGTTTTTGACCTACACATTTGGGTTACTCAAAGGTTGGTGGATCTACGATGATGAAAAAGTAAGGTTGCCTGGTGGCCCGATTCTCAGTTTAGCTATGTGGAGAAATGTTTTATATGAGGAGGGATTCGGATCTATTTTAAGCCTTAATGAATCTTCTCAGATAGATTTAGATTTTGGGCAAGATGTAATTCTGGCAGAGAGTAACGGGATAATTAAACGCGATCGCAAGTCAGCAAAAATTCCCACTGTTACCAAAGCTGATTCGGTGAAATTGCGATCGCCATTAATTCAGCAACCTAAACCTAAAAAAGAAAGAAAAACAACCGATCTCAAATCCTATATTGAGGAAAGTCTAGTTCAGAATCTTATCCAAGCATTAGATATGAGTGGGGAAGATATCAACATGAAAAAACCACTTTCCGAGTATGGAGTTGATTCAATTACAGGGGTAGACTTAATCAACAGAATTAATCAAACTCTCAAGATTCAGCTAAGAACTACAGCACTCTTCGATCATGCCAATATAGAAGAATTTTCCACTGCTATTCTCAATGAATATGGTGAACAAATTCAGGCGTTGTTAGAATTGGAATCCGCAGAACCTTTGGAATCTTTGGAAATCTCGGAACCCTTAGAAACCTCATTAAACTCGACGTTTTCATTTGCAATCAATGAGATTACTGATTCATCCCAGATCAATCACGCGCCAATAGATCAGATTGAAGAAAAAGAGCGATCGTCCTCTCTATATCAAGCCGTTTTTGTCACCAAACCAGGTTTCCCCGAAGATTTAGAAATTCGTCCTATCCAACCAACTGCGCCCGATGAGGAAGAAGTAGAAATCGAAGTTAGGGCTTTCTCTCTCAATTTTGCAGATATTCTATGTATGCGTGGGTTATATCCCAATATGCCATCTTATCCATTTACGCCCGGATCGGAAGTCTCTGGTGTCGTCTTGCGTACAGGAGCAAAAGTAAAGCGTTTTCAACCCGGAGATGAAGTGATTGCGGTAATGGGAGATTCAATGGGCGGGCACTCCGAACTGGTTTTAGTTAAGCAGGAGAATATCCTGAATAAACCTCCTACTTTAACTTATGAAGAAGCTTGTTCTTTCCCTGTAGCCTTTTTAACCATGAATCACGCCTTCAACTTGGCTAACGTAAAACCAGGAGAAAAGGTACTCATTCAAACTGCTGCGGGAGGTATCGGTTTGATTGCCATCCAATTAGCCGCATTGCAGGGTGCAGAGATTTATGCTACTGCGGGTTCAGCAGCGAAATTAGAATACTTACAAAAGAAAGGCATTAAGCACCTAATCAACTATCGCACAGAGGATTTCGCCAAAAGAATTTTAGAACTGACCAATGGACAAGGTGTTGATGTAGTTTTTAATACCTTGTCAGATGATGCCATTCAAAAGGGTTTAAATATTCTGGCTCCTGGTGGGCGTTATATCGAAATTGCTATGACTGGGCTGAAAAATTCTCGGCAGTTTGACTTGTCCCACTTGGTTGATAATCAAACTTTCCAGTCCATCGACATGAAAAGGTTATATAGCAAACAACCGAAACTTTTGACAGAACATTTGGCAATTATGGCTCAGGTACTTGCGGAAAGAAAGATAGTACCAACCTTGAGTCACATTTTCTCATTTGACCAGATTCGTGATGCTTATTACTGTCTACAACAACGGGAAAACATTGGTAAAGTTGTCGTGACAGTTCCTCCTCGAAAAAAGCCTTCTATTGCGACAGTTCCTATTAATCCCATTCAAAAGAAACAGTCTGTTTTGCCGATCGCTATTATCGGTATGTCTGGGCGTTTTCCGGGAGCTTCCAATATCGAAGAATTTTGGGACAATCTAGCTAATGGTAAGGATAGCATTACCGAAGTTCCTGGCGATCGCTGGGACATCAACGCATATTACGATCCTAATCCCCAGCATCTTGATAAAACTTACTGCAAAAAAGGAGGATTCTTAACCGATATCGATAAATTTGACGCTCTTTTCTTTAAACTGTCTGGGAGAGAAGCAGAACTCACCGATCCCCAACAGAGACTCTTTTTAGAAGAAGCATGGAAAGCTTTAGAAGATGCTGGTTATGCAAATGCCTCAATTTCTAACACTAAATGTGGTGTTTTTGTGGGTGCAGATCCGGGCGATTATCGGATGAAGATGCGGGAAGCTGGAGTACCCTCTGAACCCCAATCTTTTTGGGGTAATGCAGGTTCGCTGATCGCTGCACGCATTTCCTATTTTTTAAACCTCAAAGGCCCTAGTATTACAGTTGATACGGCTTGTTCGTCATCGCTGGTAGCGATTCACTTGGCTTGTCAAAGTATCCTTCAAGGTGAAAGTGATATGGCGATCGCTGGTGGCGTTTATGTTGGTATAACCCCTAATTTTCATGTTGTAGCCAGTAATGCGCGGATGCTTGCACCAGATGGAAAATGTAAAACATTCGATCGCAAAGCCGATGGATTTGTTCCAGGGGAAGGTGTCGGGGCTGTAATCTTAAAACCCCTGGCTGCTGCTTGCCAAGATGGAGATCATATTTATGGGGTGATTCTGGGATCGGGTTGCAATCAAGACGGAAGAACTTATGGAATCACTGCTCCCAGTGTTACTTCTCAAAGTGAATTACAGCAGAGTGTATACCAAAATGCTAACCTCGATCCAGCTACGATCAGTTATGTGGAAGCACATGGTACAGGAACAAAATTGGGCGATCCGATCGAAATTGATGCTCTAACCAAAGCCTTTCAGATTTATACTAATCAAAAAGGCTATTGTGCGATCGGCTCAGTGAAAAGCAACATTGGTCATGCCGCAACAGCCGCAGGAATTGTAGGTTGTATCAAAATATTATTATGTTTGAAACACCGCAAATTGGTGCCGTCGTTGAATTTTGAACAAAGCAACGAACATATCGATTTTGAGAATAGCCCCTTTTATTTGAATCAGGAATTTAAGGATTGGTTTGTTCAGGAAGGAGAGGTAAGACGAGCCGCGATTAACAGTTTTGGCTTTGGTGGAACTAATGCACATATAGTGGTTGAAGAGTACAGAGAAAAATCCGAAAAAAGAACGGAGGAAGAAGAAGCAGTTTTAATTGTGCTATCGGCAAAAAATGGCGATCGACTTCAAGAAGTTGCCAGAAATCTCTGTCGTTTCCTGTTCAATACACCATCCTATTCTCTGGCAGACATCGCATATACTCTACAGGTGGGGCGGGAAGCGATGGAAAAACGGGTGGCGTTTATCGTCGATGGGAAAGATGCCTTAAAACAAAAATTGTCGGAATTTTTGACAAACAAGAAACATGATGAAACGTTTTATTCGGGAGAGGTTAAAGAAGGAGAACTAAAAATTTCTTCAGTTTCTTCCGCAGATATGTTAGCCACCCTAAATAATCGGGAACTGGAAAAACTAGCTTCTTGGTGGGTTTCAGGTGTGAATCTGGATTGGAATCAGTTACCGAGAACAGTTAAACCTCGACGAGTTTCTTTGCCTACTTATCCTTTTTCCTGCGATCGTTATTGGTTTGATTCATCGGCTTCTGTGAAAATTCCTCAATCCCGAAAAGACTATATTTTTAAACAGGAATTAAAATCTTCAGAACCGCTTTTAGCGCAACACACAATCGATGGAAAACCTGTTTTTCCGGCGGTAGGTTTCCTAGAAATGGTGTTAGCTGGTTTAAACCGGATTATCCGCGATCGATCTGTGATTTTGGCAGATATATTCTGGATCGCTCCACTTTATGTCCTTGATAAATGCTCCGTTCAAATTGTTATAGAAGTAGAAGACGATACTTTTAAATACCGAATTATTAGCGAAGCAGATGAAAACACAGTTTATTGTCGGGGTAATGGCTATTGGACGCAAGCCCCAGAAACACCAAAAGCACTAGATATCAACCGCTTAAAAAGCAGTATGATCAAACAAGTATTGCCCGAAGAACCATATCGATCGTTTGCCACAAATCAGGTAGTTTTGGGAACTCTTTATCAAGGAGTTTCTGAAGTTTGGACTGGTAGAGGGGAGGCGCTAATAGCGATCGATCTACCAATGCAACAAAATACAGAATACCTTTTCCATCCTGCGGCTTTTGTTGCAGCTTTACTCACCCGTTGTTGGATTGATTTTGCTGCACAAGAAATAGAAATTCCCTTCTTTGTCCAAAAAGTAGAATGGTGGAATAACGCAGAGCAACCAGCCTATACTTATGTCATGCAAGGAACAAAGAAAGAACTTGATGTGCAAATTTTAGATCGGCTAGGTCAAGTGTTGGTTCGTTATACTGGAATTAAACTCAAACCCTGGAAAAAAGTAAATCTGGAAAAGCTGATTTATGTTCCGGTTTGGGAACGTTTAGCTGATAGAAATACAATTTTTCAAGAACAACAACCCGATGGTACAACCTTGGTGGTATATCATGAAACTAACGCATCAGAGGCGGAAAAGCTGTTAAAAATCTATCGGGAACAGAAACATCAAATTCTCTCTGTTTGTCTTGCACAAGGAGAGAATCATCAGTTTGAATTTTTGGAAAATCAATTAAAACAACTTACGTCGCCACTGAGCAAAATTTGTTTTCTCGCTACCTCAAACGAAACATTCCTGCTATCCGAAAATAGTTTACTGAACAATGTTTGTGAACCTTGGTATGTGATAGCTTTACTGAGTTTAGTCAGAAAATTAGAACAGTTTGGTTATGGGGAGAAACCTTTGCAATGGATATTGTTAACAAATTGTTCTTATGCTTTGCAAAAAGAAGATCAAATAGATCCGTTTGCTTCGGGAATTGTAGGATTAGCTACTGCTTTGGCGCAAGAACATATCCATTGGCAAGTTAATTTGTCCGATCGTCAAAATATACCACTATCTTCTGTTTTTCCTTCATTGTTAGAAGATCGGAATA
>NZ_LR735021.1:84536-106126 GCF_900009265.2 Planktothrix paucivesiculata PCC 9631
ATAGCGATCGTCAAACTTTAAATGTAGTTGTGGAACGAAATGGAAATACTTACGCCAGAAAATTGAAGCAGTTAGATTTACCTCACCCAGTAAGCAGTGTTTTACGCAACAAAGGCGTTTATGTGCTGGCTGGCGGAGCGGGTTACATAGGTGGTATTATAACTCGATATTTAGTACAAACCTATCAAGCAGAAGTTATCTGGCTAGGGAGAAGGGAACATGATGAGTTAATAGACAAAAAAATTGAAGCGATCGCAACTTATGGATCTCGTCCCCAATACATTACCATAAAAAATTGGTCTGAGGAAGAAACCAAAGTAGTGTTCGATCAAATTAAACAAGAAAAGAAAAACATTAATGGTGTGTTTAACTTAGTAATGGTCGCTCAAGGTGTACCTATACACAAGCTTAATGAAGAGCAGTTCCGTGCTGGTTCTTATGATAGCAAAGTTAAATCTGCACTAGCTCTTTACTCTGTACTTAAAAACGAGCCTTTGGATTTTTTAGTGTTCTTCTCCTCCATGCAAAGTTTTGCTCAACGCTTAAAATTTATGTCAGCAAATATGAGTAGTTACATAGCAGGATGTATGTTTCAAGATGCTTTGGCTCATGAAATGAACAAGCAAGTAACCTATCCCATAAAAACCATTAACTGGGGTTATTGGTCACGCCAACAACTAGATGATTCCAACACATATAAACAGTATGAAACCTATCTCGAAAAACAGGGTATTTATGGTCTTAGCGATCGGGAAGGAATGGAAGCCTTAGAACGAATATTAGCTCAGGACTCAGAACAAGTAATCGTGACTAAAGCATCCGATGAAATTTTGAAAAAATTGGGGGTTTTGCACAACAAAAATACTCTAATTGCTTCGTTGCCAGATCGTTCTTCTATGCTTAACCGCTTATTGAGCGAGGCTGATCAATTTTAGGCGATCGCCAATACACCGTTATCCAATAAATTTTAGGACTTATTGTTTTTACCAAACTTCAAAAAAAAAGGACATTAATTAATAATGAAACCATCATCAACTCACCCTCGCAAATCAATAGAATTATTTATTGTTAATGGGATTTTGTTAGCTTTAAACACGCTTGGTGTTTGGGAATCCATGACAGATTTGTGTGATATTGAAGAGTTAAGAAAGCAGAGTGGTGTTTTAGACAAATATCGTCGTTTATGGGCTGAAATTATTCAGATTCTCATTCGGGCCGAGAGAGTTAGAGAACACAACTCAAAAATATTGTTAACAGAAACATCCGATCTTCTTGAGCAACAAATTTGCTTGTTTGAACTAGAGAAGGAAGCCGATCGGTTATGTAAATCTCATCCCCAATTAAAGCCACAACTGGATATTCTGATTCCCTGTCTTAAAGAATTACCAGAAATTTTGACTGGTCACAAACAAGCTACAGAAGTTTTATTTGCTCATTCCTCAATGGAACTGGTAGAAGCAATTTATAAAGAGCATCCTTCTTCTGAATATTTCAACCTAAGAGTAGCTGATGTTGTAACTGCTGCCGTACAAAGAACACTGCCAAACCTCAGTCAAAAAGAAAAAATAAATATTTTGGAAATAGGTGCTGGTACTGGTGGCACAAGTACCTTTTTGTTTAAAGCACTTAATCCTTATGGCGATCGATTGCGCTACATTTATACTGATATATCAAAACGCTTTCTAATTCACGCTGAAGAAACTTTTTGTCAGCAATATTCATTTATAGAAACACAGTTGTTAAATATTGAACAAGCTGTAACTGAACAAGGTTTCGATCTAAATAGTATCGATATTGTTATAGCAGCCAATGTTTTGCACGCTACACGCAACATTAGCAGAACTCTGCAAAATGTAAAAACATTACTCAAATGTGATGGGCTTTTAGTTTTAAATGAGTTGTCGGAAGTTTCACCTTTTCTGACAATGACCTTCGGTTTATTGGATGGTTGGTGGTTATATGAAGATGAACAAATTCGTCTACCAGGATCGCCTGCTCTGTCAGCAAAAAAATGGCGGTTAATGTTAGAAAAAAAGCATTTTTATGAAATTATTCTGTTAGATGAAAAAGCTCAATCTTTGGGGCAGCAAATTATCATCGCCCAAAGCGATGGTCAAATAACAAATTCGCCTGTAATTAGCAAAAAAGTAACCACTTTAACCCCTATTAAACAAGAGGAAAAAGCGTTGTTTTTCTTAACAGAAATAGTCGCTTTAGTCGAAGCTAGTCTGATGAGAGAATTGAGCAACTGTATAAAGATTGAACAAAGTCGGCTCAATACTCATACGACTTTTTCAGATTATGGTGTGGATTCTATTTTGATGCTTGCCTTTGTTGATCGGATTAATGAGGCGTTAGGAATTAAGTTAAATCCCTCAGAGTTATTTAATTACGCCACTGTAGAACGTCTGACTGGGTTTATTGTCGATCGCTATCAGAACGAGCTATCTAAACTCATAAAATCCGCCGAAAAACCATCAATTAAAATTCAAGAAAACCAAAGCGAAATTAGCGAAATCAGAGTCACAAAAACAGCGAAAAACCAAAACATAGATATTAGCCAGAGCGATCGGGATCTTCGTGATATAGCAATTATTGGTATGTCAGGTCAGTTTCCTGGCGCAACTAATATTCGGCAATTTTGGCAAAATCTGAAAGCAGGTATTCATAGTGTAGGCGAACTGATAGGCAGTCGTCTTGATATTTCAATGTATAGCCCACAGCCAGCACCAGGAAAATGTTATTGCAAATGGGGTGGAATCTTAGAAGAACAAGCTTATTTTGACCCTTTATTTTTTGAAATTTCTCCTAAAGAAGCCGCCGAGATGAATCCTTCTCAGCGAGTATTTATGCAGGAAGCTTATCGAGCCTTGGAAGATGCTGGTCTTGTGAACGATCAACTTTCACAATTGCGTTGCGGCATTTATGTTGGTTGTGAGCCAAACAGCTATGCTAAACAGGGTTTTACTGGCTCCTCCGAAGCCCTTGTTGCTTCCAGACTCTCTTATTTTCTCAATTTGCAGGGACCAGCTATGGTGATTAATTCTGGCTGTTCCTCTTCCTTAGTTGCTATTCATTTAGCTTGTGAAAGTATTCGTCAGGGAGAGAACTATATCGCTCTGGCTGGAGGAGTTTTTACTAATCTAAATAGCGAGTTATTGGTCTGTTTATCTTCGATTGAAATGTTGTCATCTTCTGGAGAATGTCGCACTTTTGATGCGGCTGCTAATGGCACTGTTTTGTCTGAAGGAGTTAGCGTATTGGTGTTAAAAAAATTGCAGAATGCGCTGGATGATGGTGATTTAATTTATGGTGTTATTAAAGGTAGTGGTACTAATCAAGATGGCAGAAGCAATGGTATTACTGCACCTAACGGACTCGCACAAGAAAAATTGATTGAGCGAATTTATCAAGAATTTAATATTAATGCCAGTAAAATTAGTTATATTGAAGCTCACGGTACAGGAACTAAGTTGGGCGATCCTGTTGAAGCGAATGCACTGAAGAAAGTATTTTCTTCTATTAACTCAGAGTCGGGATTCCGTTGTGGTGTAGGTTCGGTGAAATCGAATATAGGACACACGGCTGCGGCTGCGGGTGCGATCGGTTTGGTCAAGGTTTTGTTATGTATGAAACACCGCCAATTGCCCGGTTTAGTACATTTTAATCAACTTAATCCTTTAATTGATTTTAATGATACGGGTTTGTATATTGCCGAGCAATTACAAGATTGGAAAGCCGAGTCAGGTGAACCGCTAATGGCGGGGATTAACTCTTTTGGACACAGTGGAACTAATGCCCATCTCGTTGTTCAAGAAGCGCCTGTGCGATCAATTGCAGACAGCAAAAAACCATTTTATTTAATCTGTTTATCAGCTAAAACAGATGCAGCCCTAAAACAAAAAATCAGCGATTTAAATGAGTATTTTACAAATCAAGAAAAGCCGGGAAGTCTAGGAGCGATCGCATATACCTTAAATACAGGTCGCGCCCACTTGAAAAAACGCTACACTTTTGTCGTTGATTCACTAGCAGCTTTACAAAATTCCCTCAATAGATCTTTAGATAGTTTGATTAGCCGTGAAAAAATGAGTCCGCCAGAACAGGCATTTTGCCAAAAAGTTTTTGATTTGACAGTGACAAATCTTCAGCATACAGGGGATCTCGAAACTGAAGCCGATCGAATCGCTTATAAAGATAACCTAATGGTTTTGGCTAACCTTTATCTCAAAGGTTTTGATTTAGATTGGCAGCGAATTTATAAAGGTGAGATTTATCATCGAGTATCCCTTCCCACCTATCCCCTTGCCAAAGATACTTACTGGATTAGTACACCTAATAAAATTAACTTTACTGAATCAATTGTTCACAAACCAGAACCCAGCAACGATATTAATCAACCGAATATAAAAGATCCAACAAAGTTAGGTGGAAAGTTTTATTTGCCGCAATGGAAACGCCTCGATTTTAAGCTATCGAATTCCAACGATAACCCAAAATCAGTAATAGCATCGGAAACTGTTCTAATTTTTTATCCACCCACAATGTCTGATGTGAAAGATGATATTAAAAAATGCTATGAACAAAATCCTACAAATCAAACGATCGACTTTGAGCTTGGCGATAACTCTTTGTCTAAGTTAAATATTAGCGATCGCGATGCCTTTAAAATCGCTCTGGCATCTCCTCAACTAGCATTAGAAACATTGCTGGAACAAGGTCGAGCCTTAACCATCTACTTTATAATGCTAGAACCGGATAAAACCCTTGATTTAGAATTAAACCTAAAACGCTTTGAGAATAAACAGTCGATCAGTTCGATCGCACTTTTCCGTTTGATCCAAGCACTATTAACCTATCACTGCTATGCCAACGAACTGACCCTAAAAATCGTGACTCAGCAAACCCAAGCGTGTAAAGCATCGGAGAAGATTATCCCAGATGGTGCAGATGCGATCGGTTTTGTTCAGTCGTTAGCCAAAGAATACGAACTTTGGCAAGTAAGCTGCGTTGATATTAATCGGGAAACATTGTGGACACCCGAACAAAGCCAAAACTTTGCCAAAGCACTAACTGCACTGAAAGCACCAGCGAATGGGCGCGTTTTATGTTGGCGGGAAGGACATTTTTATCAAAATGTTTTCACCCAAGCCAATCTAGCCAGCATTCCGGGAAGTTCCTTCAAAACCCAAGGCGTATATCTGATTATCGGTGGTGCCGGAGGTTTGGGTTTGGTACTCAGCCAGTATTTACGGGAAAACGTGCAAGCGAAACTCGTATGGGTGGGACGGCGTAGCCTTGAGGCTTTGACACCAGAAGCTTTACAACTATTAAAAGCCTCTGGTGCCGAAGTATTCTACCAGCAAGCCGATGTTTGCAATCTTGAGGCAATGCAGCGAGTAATACAGCATACAAAAGCACATTTTGGAACTATTGACGGAGTGATTCATTCAGCTTTGGTTTTGGACGATCGCGCGATCGCCAATATGGATGAGAAAACATTACAAAAAGTACTTGCTCCCAAAGTACAGGGCAATGTGGTGCTTCAGCAAGTCCTAGCCAATGAACCTTTAGATTTCCTATTGTTTTTCTCTGCTGGACAGTCCTTTATGAGCAATCCCGGACAGAGCAACTACGCTGCTGCCTGTACCTTTGAAGATGCTTGGGCACAACACCAGAATCAGCAACAAAACTATCCAGTAAAAATTATCAACTGGGGCTATTGGGGCGAAGTGGGCGTTGTTGCCACTGCTGATTACCGTGAAAGAATGGCTAAACAGGGAGTGCGATCGATTAATCCCCAAGAGGGGATGGAGGTAGTTGAGCGGTGTCTAGCATCTTGCGCCACACAAATTGCTTATTTTAAAGCCCAACCCAGTGCTTTAAGCCGTTTTGGTTTAGACAATGCAGGAATCCTGTATGAATCTCAGAAAAATGCCTCACTTAGCGGTATTGATTCCGTGATTGCTGCCAGCCAATTTTCCTCAATCTCACTGTCAGATAGACAGCGCCATCAACAAGCTTTTCAACAGTTGGATCGTCTTGGTTGTTATTTACTTCTGCGTGTATTTCAGACGATGGGTGTATTTTGTCAGCCCGGTGAAAAATATGAAACACAAGCACTAGCAAATAAATTAGCCATTCCAAAACACTATCATCAATTACACAAAGAATGGCTGAACTTGTTGAACAAAGCAGGTTTTATTGAAAAGAATGGTTCGTACATTGAAGTAAAAAACACTCTGCCGAAACAAAACGAAGAACATCAAAACTGGTTAAAACCCTATCCCGAACTAGCATCGTATGAAAAATTGTTACGAATCTGCCTACAGGCTTACCCAGATCTGATTCGGGGATCTGTTGCTGCAACAGATATTATCTTTCCAGAAGCATCGATGGAATTAGTCGAAGGTGTTTATCAGGGAAAAATCTCTGAGGCGCTGAATACTAAAGCCAGAGATGCAGTAGTTGCCTACGTTAAAGCACGCCTAGCCGACTGTCAAAAAGAGTCAGGTTTCATGCCGGAAAAAATTATCTTTTTAGAAGTTGGTGCCGGAATCGGTGGTATGAGTAGCGAAATTTTGCAAGGTTTAGCGCCATACGAGCAATATGTAGAATATTATTACACTGATATTTCCGAGCATTTTGTCCAATACGGTCGTCGTCGTTATGGCTCATATTATCCCTTTGTTAGATTTCAACGTTTAGACATTGAGCAAGACTGGGGAAGCCAGAGAGAGTTTTTACCTGTCTGCGATGTAGTTTTAGCAGCAAATGTGTTGCACGCCACCCAAAATATTCGCAATACAATCCAAAACGTTAAAGCTTTATTAAAACGGCACGGCTTGTTAATTTTAAATGAAGCTACGACTCTGACAAGCTTTGCGACTTTGACTTTCGGGTTATTAGAAGGCTGGTGGTGCTATCAAGATGCCCAAGAGCGGATGTCTGGCGGGCCTTTGTTAAGTGCCCATTCATGGCATAGTTTGCTGGCAGAGGAAGGTTGCGATCGCGTTGTGTCTCTGGGTGAGCCTGATGAAAGCGAAATATTGGGACAGCACATTATTGTTGGTCAAAGTGATGGCTGGAGTTTGCGGAAAAATATTTGGGAACATCAAACACAGGAAAATCAAGCAGATCTGAAAATTTTAGACTCTGAGAATGAGGTTAATCAAAGCATTATTACTCCAGTTAAAAACGCCGATCATCCTGCACAAATAATTAAAAAAGTTGCAGCGGTGATTGGGGAAATTCTTGCAGAGGCACTGGAAATAAAACATACTGCTGTGGAACTTGATGTGCCGTTTTTTGAATACGGTGTGGATTCGATTTTGTCGGTTTCAATTATTAATCAATTAAATAAGCGTTTGGGGATTCGTCTGAAACGTCCTGATTTATTTAATTACACCACTATTGAAACTATGGCGGCGCATATTGTCGAAACCTTTGCTTCTCGCCTTACAGAATCATTAGTAGAAAAAGTAGAACAACCGCCAGTAATAGAACCGGAAAAAGTAGAGACTGCGGTTAAACAAGAACATCCCAAAGGGAAAACTCAAAGCAAGTTTCAAACACCAGAAAACAGTTTACAAAGAAACCTGGAACCGATCGCTATTATCGGAATGTCTGCCTGTGTGCCAGGAGCAGATAATCTGCATACATTCTGGGATAACTTAGTTGCGGGTAAAAATTCTGTGACTCGGATTTCGCGATCGCGCTGGCAACGAGAGTCAATGAATGATTTGCCATTCGAGCTAGATACTTCTGAGTGGCAAGCCGGATTCATGGATAATATTGCTGAATTCGATCCGCTGTTTTTTGCAATTTCTCCCCAAGAGGCGCAATGGATGGACCCGGCGCAGAGACTTTTCTTACAACAGACTTGGGCGGCTTTGGAGGATGCTGGGTATAATCCGCGATCGCTAGAGGGTAGTTCCTGCGCTGTTTTTGCTGGCTGTTCAGCGACAAACTATGGTGTGAAAGAGGGCGAACGTGCGGGTTATGTTTCATACACAATGACTAATAGCGAGGCTATATTGCCTGCTAGAGTTTCATATTTTCTAGACTTGAAAGGCCCCAGTATTCCGATTAATACCGCTTGTTCCTCATCTCTAGTGGCGATTCATCTTGCTTGCGAACAACTTCGTTCTGGGCAAAGTGACATGGCTTTAGCTGGTGGTGCTTCGACGCTGATTGGCCCTGCCTTGCACGTCGGCTTGAAAGGTGCTGGGATGTTATCTCCTGACAGTGTATGTAGAGCGTTCGATCGGGAAGCTAATGGTTTTGTTCTTGGTGAAGGGGTTGGTGTTGTCGTTCTCAAACCTCTATCCTCAGCATTAGCCGACGGAGATTCAATATATGGTTTAATTATTGGTTCCGCTATTAACCAAGACGGAAAAACTAACGGGATTATGGCACCGAACGGTCCATCTCAAACCGCTTTAATTGAGTCGGTGTACCGTAAATTCCAAATAGATCCTAGTGTTATCAGCTATGTTGAAGCTCATGGTACGGGCACGCAACTAGGCGATCCCATAGAGGTAAATGCCCTTACTGCTGCCTATCAAAAATTCACCACCCAAACACAGTACTGTGCTCTAGGCTCAGTAAAAACTAATATTGGTCATACCACTACAGCCGCAGGTGTATGCGGATTAATTAAAACCTTACTGTGTTTAAAAAATCAAAAACTTGTCCCGTCGCTGCACTATAAAGAACCCAACGAAAACATTCAATTTTCACAAAGTCCTTTTTATGTCAATACCCAAGTCAAAGATTGGTTGACCGATAAAGCTGGTATAAGACGTGCGGCTGTGAGTTCCTTTGGCTACAGTGGCACGAACGCTCATTTAGTAGTAGAAGAGTTTGTTGAAACTAGAACAAACACCGCAGTCAAAAATCAACCCGCACTGATTGTATTGTCAGCCAGAAATGAAGAGCGTCTCAAAATTTTGGCTCAGAATCTAAGAGCTTATCTGAATAGATATAATAGCCAAATAGAACTAGCGGATGTAGCTTATACACTTCAGATTGGTAGACAGGCAATGTCAGAACGGTTAGCCTTTGTTGCTAACAGTTTAACGGATGTAGTGAAATATTTAACAGAGTTTATTGAGGGCAAGTCTAATACTCAGGAACTATATCAAGGTAGGGTTAAATCCACAAGTAACAAAAACGATTTGCTTTTAGAAGGTGATGCTGGACAAGCTTTTATTGACACCATCTTAAAACAACAGGATTACCGCAAACTTGCTGCTTTATGGGTAGCAGGTACAGGCTTAGACTGGAATTTACTTTATGGTGAAAACCGTCCTCGTCGCATCTCCTTACCTACCTATCCTTTTGCGCGAGAAACTTATTGGTTGGATAAAGTAATAGAAACAAAGACAGAGGATTTGACAAGAGATCAGGTAAAAGAAAAGACTCGTAAAACTGATATTGAACAAAGCACTGAGTTAATGACTTTTGAGGAAGTTTGGCAGGAACAGTCTTTAAGTAATACTCCTATTTCTGTCAGCTACAAAAGTGTAATTTATTTTCTATCTGATTCCGAAAATCGGCAGGCAACGATCGAAGCAATGCAAGCTATTGACCCGAAGATCAATATTATTTTCATCTTGCAAGGTGATACTTATAGCAAACAGTCTGCTCATGTTTATACGGTTGATTCAGCTGATATGGCAAGCTATCGTCAGGTGTTTACAGACATTGATAAAAATTATGGCAAGGTAGATGCACTGTTTTATTTATGGCCGACTGAGGATTCACGTTGCTTGTTTGATCCTTCTGCGATTGCGCGAAGCGCAGTGCCGGAGGCAATCGCACTTATTTTGCAAGCTCTAGCTAAAAGCACTTTAAAACCTTCCCGATTCCTACTTGTGGCTTCTTTCTCCAATGCCTTAGAACGTTGTTATCTCGAATCCTGGCTTGGGTTTGAACGATCCTTAAAGCTAATTATGCCTGGAATCCAAGTCACAGGACTTTATCAGGAAAATCCTTGGCAAGGGCAAGCTATTTCTATGCAAGAATGGAGTCAAAAGATCTTCTCGGAACTCAAACAGCCGAAAGCACAAACAGTATTGATTCAAAAACAACAACGCTACGTTTGTCAGATCCAAAAAACTGTATTGAGCGATAGTGATAGTCTAGCATCAGCAATCAAACCTGGCGGTACTTATCTGATTACAGGTGGTTGTGGAGGTTTGGGTTTTTTGGTGCAGCAATATCTAGCACAATATTTTCATCAACCTACTAACTCAACAGCAAAAACATCAAACAAAGCCGTTAATTTAATTTTGACTGGTCGATCGCCTTTAGATGAAAAGATTAAAAACAGAATCACCCAACTGGAACAACTGGGAACAAAAGTTGAATATATCCAAGCAGATGTATCCGATGCTCGCGCTATGAGAAATGGCATTGAACAAGCTAAAAACCGCTTTGGCAATATAAATGGTATTTTTCATATCGCTGGTATTGCTGGTGATGCAAGTATCCTCGATAAAACTATCGATGCTTTTCAAAAGGTGTTATCGCCTAAAATTGCGGGAACTTTGATCCTTGATGATCTGTGCCGCGATCAACCGCTTGATTTTGTTTGCTATTTTTCCTCTTCTGCGGCAATATTGGGCGACTTTGGTACTTGTGACTATGCCATTGGCAATCGTTTTCAAATGGCATTCGCTGCCTATCGCAATCAATTACAACAGCAGGGTATCCGCCAAGGTAAGACAGTAGCAATAAATTGGCCGCTTTGGAAAGAAGGCGGAATGGGCTTTAATACAGATGAAAATACTACAATGTATTTGCGCTCTAGTGGTCAGCGGGCATTAGAAACTGAGGAAGGTTTGGCAATTTTAGATAAAATCCTGCGCCAAAATAAACCACAGTATATGGTATTAGTCGGACAGCCAAACCGAATTTATGGCTTTTTAGGACTGACTCAAACTTCCTTAAATAAATCAATTGTGAATCAATCAATTGTAAGTCAAGCATCGACGCGATCGCAGCTAAGAGGCTTGAGTCTGGAAGAGTCAGTATTATGGGATTTAAAAAATATTATTGCCGACCAACTGAAAGTACCTTGGGAACAGATCGATCGAGAAAGTAATTTAGCTGATTTTGGCTTTGATTCCATTAGCTTATTGAATTTTGCGACACGCCTTAGCGAACACTATCAACTGGAAATAACACCTGCTTTGTTTTTTAGTTATTCCACTTTGGAAGCACTTTCGCAATATTTTTTAAGCGAACATAGCAAGTTTATCCAAGGTTTTTATCAAGAAAAGGTAAAAACAGAAATAGAAAATGATGTGATGCCAAGTTCTTCCCAAGAAGTTGCTCCCCCCAAAATAGATGATCCTATCGCGCCTAGTGCAACACCGGAGGCGATCGACAATGAACCCATTGCCATTATTGGGATGAGTGGTAGATTTCCTAAAGCTTATAATATTGAACAAATGTGGAATATCTTAGCAGAAGGTAAATGTGCTGTAGAAGAAATTCCGCCCAATTATTTTGACTGGCGCAAGTATTATGGAAACCGTAGTCAAAACACCAATAAAACTAACGGAAAATGGTGTGGCTGTATTCCCGGAGTTGCCGAATTCGATCCCCTATTTTTCCAAATTTCCCCACGAGAAGCAGCAAACATAGACCCCCGGCAAAGACATTTATTACAAGAGTGTTGGAATGCTTTGGAAGATGCTGGATATGGCTTCCATCATCTCAATAACCAAAAAATTGGTACTTTTGTTGGTGCTGAAGAAGGGGATTATTATCTGCGTGTTAAAGAGGGAAACATCACCTCTAATCATTCAAGTATTCTCGCCGCTCGTTTGGCTTATTTCTTAAATTTGAAAGGGCCAACAATGACGATTAATACTGCTTGTTCCTCCTCGCTTGTGGCGGCGCATCAAGCTTGTTTGAGTTTACGGCAAGGCGAATGCGATGCAGCAATAGTAGCAGGTGCAAATCTGATGCTGACACCCTACGGCTATATCAGCATGGCGCAAGCAGGTATGCTGTCTAATGATGGTTGTTGTTATGCGTTCGATCGACGTGCTAATGGTTTAGTACCGGGTGAAGCAGTTGTAGTGGTTGTTCTGAAGCGTTTAAGTCGGGCACTGACTGACGGCGATCCGATTCATTCGTTAATTTTGGCTAGTGGCGTTAATTATGATGGGAAAACTAATGGTATTACTGCACCTAGCGGCGTTTCACAGGCTGAGTTAGCGACGGATGTTTATCAACGAGCTAAGGTTAGTCCACAGGATATTGATTACATTGTGACTCATGGGACTGGTACTAAGTTAGGCGATCCTGTGGAACTAAACGCACTTAATGAAGTATTTAAGGGTAGCGAACATCCCTGTGCGATCGCTTCTAATAAAACCAATTTTGGTCATACTTTTTCGGCTTCAGGTCTTGTTAGTCTTGTCAGTTTGGTGCAAGCACTTCGTCATGAAATTATTCCGAAAAGCCTGAATTTTGCTCAGGAAAATGAGTTTATTTCCGGGGATAAAAGTTCTCTCTATGTCAATAGGGCTAATCAACCTTGGATCGATCGACCAAACAAAAAACGCATTGGTACGGTGAGTGCTTTTGGGATGAGTGGCACAAATGCCTTGATGATAGTTCAGGGCTATCGACTCAACAGAAAAAAACAGCGGCTAGCCCCACCTTATTCGCTGCTTGTTTTGTCAGCAAAAACTGAAGAAGCACTGCAACTTAGAGTTAAGGCTATGATTCAGTTCTTGCAAGATGGAGTGGCTGATGATGTCACATTGGAGGATATTAGTTATACTTTGTTTGCAGGTCGTCATCATTTTCAATACCGTTTGGCGATTGTAGCTCAAGATGTAGCTGATGCTATTTATAGTTTGACAAAATCAGAGGATTCAGAGCAAAACTTTCATATTTTTCACGGTAAAGTACCTACCGAATTTCGTGGTCAAAAGGCGATCAGCAATTATATCAATGAATTACTGGAAAAAGTTCACATCTCGTCCAATGATGAAAACTTGTACCGGGAAAATCTTTTGGTTTTAGCTAGTTTTTATTGCCAAGGCTATGATATTCCTTGGTCTACGCTGTATGGTGCTACACCTCCATCTCGGATTAATCTTCCTGGTTATCCATTTTCCCGCCAACATTTCTGGCTAGATTTCTCCCCAGAATATAATGAGCAAGTAACTACCGAAATCTCTGTTACCGAGTCGCAGAAACCAACAGTTAATGAGCAAAAATATCTCCAAGAACTTAGCTATCTTTTAAAATGGGAGCAACAGCCACAAATAAAAACTAAGATCGAAGCAAATCAGGTTGTTTTATTAGTTTATTTTGTATCTACATCGCAATTTGAAAAAACGCTCTTTAACTTCTTCCAGCAACAGAATGTATCCCAAGCGCTCGAAATTCAATTAGGACTGGAAACTAAACAGGTATCAGAAAATAAATGGTATTGTGATGTCAACAACCCTAATGGCTTTCAGACTTGCTTACAAGGATATTCACAGATTGATAGCGTTTACTTTCTTTGTCTTGATGGCTTCCCAAGCACGATCGCAGAAAGCGAAATTCAGTTGTTGCGGCTTGTTAAAGCACTGAAACAACATCTACAGAATAATGCTTTTATTGATTGTGTTCTCCTGACCTTGGATAACTATCGTGTAGATAACAGTGCAACAAGTCCTAATCATGGTGGTATTAGTGGTCTTGGGTACTCAGTGGCGCAGGGCGATCATCGTTTTCGAGTCAGAAATATTGACTTGTCACGGGAAGATTTGGCTAGTGCAGAAAAACAGCAAGCCCTACCAAGTATGATATTAAGCGAAACTCCCTCCGATCGAGGTGATGTAACTAAATTGCAGGCTGGCTGGCGCTACAAACAGCGTTTTTTCAAGATTGATTGGCAAGCTTTGTCAGCAGTGCAGTCACGGGTAGGGGGTTTAAAAGTTGGTGGTGTTTATGTTTTGATGGGAGGAGCGGGAACTGTTGGCACGATTATTACCCGCTATCTGATCCAAAAATATCAGGCTAAAGTGGTTTGGCTGGGTCGTAGTCCGCTGATTTCTGCTGCTGTACAGGAAAAGTTAAAAGCGTTCCAGGCAATAGATGAAAAGAGCGTTCCAGTTTATATTCAGGCTGATGTTACCGATCGCTTGTCCATGATTCAAGCTGTCGCAAAAATCAAACAACATTATCCTCAAATTAATGGTGCTATTTTCTCCGCACTGGTATTTAAGTTTGATAATTCGATCGCTCAGACCAGCGAGGTAGACTTTAATGAGGTCTTAGATACGAAGAAAAAAGGCGCACCATATTTTTATGAGGCATTCAAAAATGAAGCCTTAGACTTTATGTGTTATTTTTCATCGGTTCAATCTTTTTCCTTTTTATCCTCTCGTGATAGTGCGGGATATGCAGCTGGAATCACTAGTGCTGATACTTTTGTACATTCAATAGACAATAGTGCAGCCTTCCCTGTAGGTATTATTAATTGGGGTTACTGGCAAGCATCACTGGCAGGCACCGAAACAGAGAAGCGTTTGATTGGTCATTATAATTTAATTGCTAATAGTCAGGGTTGCGAATTTTTTGATGAATTTGTATATCTACTCAGAGCAGGACTTGTTAAACAAGTAATTTGTTTAGGTGCTTCAAAAGCTGTGGAGGGATTAATGGGATGCGATCGATCCCAGATGATTACTCTCAACAAACCTGAAGCAGATTCTTTGATTTACAGTCTTTTCTCTGAGAATGAGACAAATAAAGATACCAGTGAACAGGCAGAAATAGCACGTCTTTTAGATAAAGATTTCAGGAACGAACTTAACGATTGGTTACTACGTTTGTTGTTTGTCCAACTCCAAAAAATGGGAATATTTTTAATCCCAGGTGAGCAAAAAGAAAGTCAGGATTGGCAAAAACAAGCTGGGGCGATCGAAAAATATAGCCGATGGTGGCATGAGTGCTGCTTAATATTATTGGAAAACTATGGTTATGTCAGGCTTGAAGGTGAACGAGTTGAGGTTGCTACTCATATCAAAATAGATGAAGCGGACAAAGTTTGGCAGGGTTGGGAAAATTATCGAAACTCATTTTTTGACCAGCCAGAAAAGAAAGCTGCGATCGATCTATTAGATAGCTGCCTGAGAAACTTGCCACAAATTCTGCGGGGAAACATCCAGGCTACGGATATTCTTTTTCCTAAATCTTCAATGGAAAAAGTAGAAAATATGTATCAAAGGAATGCGCTATCTGACTATTTTAATAACTTTGTTGCTAAAACCGCCGAAGCTTATATTCGTCATCGGATTCAGGCAGATCCACAAACCAGAATTCGGATTTTGGAAATAGGTGCAGGTACGGGGGGAACTACGGCATTAGTTTTGCCACAACTGCGATCGGTTCAGAATGCTATAAATGAATATTGTTATACTGACCTTTCCAAAGCCTTTTTAATCCACGCGCAAAAAACGTATGGTATACATTATTCCTATTTGAATTACAAGCAACTCAATATTGAACAAGCGTTAGCGCCCCAAGGAATAGAGCCTGGTACTTATGATATTGTCATCGCTACCAACGTCTTGCACGCAACCAAAAATATTAGGCAAACACTTCGTAATACTAAAACAGCACTGAAACGTAATGGCTTATTATTGCTCAATGAAGTAGTTGAAAAATCAATTATTGGCACATTAACCTTTGGTTTATTAGATGGCTGGTGGCTGTATCAAGATGAAGATTTACGTATCCAAGGTTCTCCGCTAATTGAGCTTGAAAATTGGCTGAAGATTTTAAAAGAAGAAGGATTTATTTCAACTTTGTTGCCAGCGCAAGCTGCGTATGAATTAGGGCAGCAAGTTATAGTTACCGAAAGTGACGGTTTTGCGATCGTAGACAAGCAGAATACAGAGCAGTCAAATCAAGTCGAATCATCCCCGAAATCTACAATACCTGTAGCACCGGAAGTACCTTTGACTCAAGACCAACTTTTAGAGCAAAAACAATCTGTGCCAGAGATTTCTGCCGAAAAACTTCGAGAATATGTAGCTCAAGTAATTCTGAAATATCTTGCCGAAACTTTAGATATGGCAGAAGCGAGTATCGATCGGCAAGTGTCATTTTCTGACTATGGTATTGATTCCATTCTTGGCATTGGTTTTATTGACAATCTTGCCAAAGAATTCGGAATTACCATGAATACTGCTATTTTGTTTGATTACACAAACATTAAACATCTGAGTAATTATTTGGTAGATACTTATGGAGAAACAATTCAAAACAAACTGCAAAAAAATTGTGTACCGTTGGTCGATCGCAACCTCAGTCCCGATCCAAAAACTAAAGTAGAAAAGACGCTAAATAGTGAGCCGGAAAATCAGCCAGAAAAGCTAGTATCTAACGAACACAAGACAGAAATAAGTAAAGAAATCGCTGTTATTGGTATGTCAGGTCAATTCCCTAAAGCGAAAGACATTGAGACATTTTGGCAAAATCTTATTCAAGGGCATGATGGTGTTACTGAGTTGCCAGAGAATTATCTGAGCCCAAATTTGTTTAGTTCAGACAAACAAGCGGGGAAAACCTATTGTAAATGGGGGGGTATTTTAGAGCAGCGAGATTGTTTTGATCCACTGTTTTTCAACATCACCCCCAGAGAAGCTGAGTCAATGAATCCTCATCAGCGTTTAATTATGAGTGAAAGTTGGAAAGCACTAGAAGATGCAGGTTACAATCCGAAAAACTTAGAAAATTCTCGTGTTAGCGTATTTATTGGTGCTGAACCTACCAACTACACTCACGAAACTTTTACTGGTTCTTCCGATGCCATTGTTGCCTCCCGCTTATCCTACTACCTCAACCTAAAAGGGCCCGCTTTGGTAGTCAATACTGGTTGCTCGTCTTCTGCGCTAGCGATTCATTTAGCCTGTGAAAGTTTACGTAGTGGTGAGTCGTCGATGGCAATAGCAGGGGGAGTTTTTGCCACTCTTCAAGAAAAAGCACTTGTTACATTGTCACAGATTGAAATGTTAAGTTCTACTGGTCGCTGTCGGACTTTTGATAAATTCTGTGATGGTACGGTGTTATCTGAAGGTGTTGGTGTGGTTGTGTTGAAGCGACTTAATGATGCAATCAGAGATCAAGACCCTATTTATGGTGTTATTCAAGCTTCTGGTGCCAATCAGGATGGTGCAAGCAATGGTATTACGGCTCCCAGTGGTCTGTCGCAAGAAGAACTAGTGACATCTGTTTATCGGCAATATCAAATTAACCCAGAAACCATTAGTTATATTGAGGCTCATGGAACTGGTACAAAATTAGGGGATACAGTTGAGGCTAATGCGTTGAAGCGGGCTTTTAAACAGTTTACTAATAAAACGCAATTTTGTGCGCTGGGCAGTGCCAAATCTCATATTGGTCATACTGGTGCTGCCTCTGGTGTTATTGGGTTAATAAAAATTTTATTGTCCATGCGCGATCGTCAACTGCCTAAAATGCTATATTTTGAAGAACTCAATCCAGCGATCGAATTAGAAAATTCTGCGTTTTATATCAATACTCAGCACATTGAATGGACGAGCAAAGGTGAGCCATTAACCGCAGCATTGAATTCTTTTGGTCATAGTGGTACTAATGTTCATCTTGTAGTTCGGGAATATCAGTCAGTACCTCAGATAAAAATCGAAGCGGAATCAGTTCTGATTCCTCTATCTGCAAAAACGCCGGAATGCCTTAAAGCTTATGCGGAAAAATTAGCAGTGTTTTTGGAAAACCGACATTTAAGTAGAACCACAAGCGAAGAAATCAGCCTCACTGATTTAGCATTTACACTCCATCTGGGACGCGAAGCGATGCGAGAACGCTGCATTTTTTTAGTCAGAAATATCCCGAATTTAATCGCACAATTAAATGCTTTTGCAAAAGATGAAGCTCTAAAAGATTCGAGTTGGTATGCCAGAGTTGGACAGAGCAAGAATAATCATCTTTTCGCTGATGATGAGTCTGAGCAAATTATCGCTCAATGGATACAAAAAGGAAAATTGGAAAAAGTAGCTGCTGCCTGGGTACAGGGGATTAGTATTGATTGGTCATTATTTTATCGCGAACTTACAGCACGTAAAATTCATATCCCAACCTATCCTTTTGCACAGGAACATTATTGGAAGCCTGAACAGCAAAGTATTGCCGAGAAAACTGTTAGTGAAACGAACCAAAAAATTACTGTCCCGGAAACAAGTGCTGTGACCTTCGGAACACTTATACTTCACCCGTGTCGTGTAGGGGTGTGTCATTGGAACGATAATATTGCCGGAATTGGAAGGATAATATTGCCGTGACTGTAGCGGGAACATTCATTCTGACGTTAACAGGACTTACGCAGTGACGCTATATGTAGCGTACTAAGGAGTTAGCGATCGCTAACCCAAAAGAAATCTGGAAACGGAGAATAAGGAATGTTAAAATAGCATCAGAATCTATGCCCAAAAATATGAGCATCAATTATCTATACTATTGCCAATATCTCCTGAGTAGCCAAATCAATTATACTCTAACCAACTTCGCTGAACATATTCAAGAGTTTAGCCATGATACAATTAATCGTTACTTGAATTCAGAAAACTTAACACCCGAAGTGATTTGGGAAAAAGTGCATTCAGAACTTCAGAGCCATCCCGAAGCTTGTTTAGTTTTTGATGATACGGTACTCGACAAAAGATTTTCCTCGAAAATTGAACTTGTCCGCCGTCAATATAGCGGCAATGAACATCGAGTGATTCGAGGAATTGGTTTAATAAGCTGTATTTATGTAAATCCTGAAACCGGATCCTATTCAGTGATTGATTATCGAATTTACGATCCAGATGGGGATGGTCACACCAAGCTAGATCATGTAGCAGATATGCTGAATGATGTCGTCTTTAAAAAAAAGATTCCTGTAGCGAAAGTGCTTATGGATAGTTGGTACGCAGCCCAAAAGCTAATGGCTTTGATTGATAATTTAGGGAAAATTTATTATGTTCCGCTCAAAAAAAACCGGCTGGTTGATGATACAGGAGGTCAAAAAAAATATCAGCCTATTGAACAGTTAATTTGGTCTGAAATTGAAGAAAAACAGGGAAAGCTAATCAAAATAAATAAATTCCCTAGAGATAAAAAAGTTAAACTATTTCGGGTAACTGTTTCTGCCAACAGAACGGAATATGTAGCTACAAATGATTTAAATCAGTCTTCAATAGATGAAGTCATCTCTCAATGTAAACTGCGATGGAAAATTGAGGAATTTCACCGAGAAATTAAACAATTAACGGGGATAGAATCTTGCCAATGCCGTAAAGCGAGTATTCAAAAAAACCACATTGCTTGCGCTTTATTAGTTTGGGTTTTTCTGACTCGTATGGCTAAGAAAGTTTCTCAAACTGTCTATCAGTTAAAAGCTAGTTTGTTAGCAGATTACCTGAGCCAAGAGCTTAAACATCCCTCTCTCAAGCTTTCTTTTATTTAGTTTACTTATCAATTCAAACACAGATTAATTCTCTTTTTATAAGCGCGCTCGCGTAGCGTGCCGGACGCATATCGCCCTTCTGTCTGAATCAAGCGATCGCCTGATCCTGAATGCGCTATATATAGCGTCCTTGCGTAAGTCCTGCTATACCAGAACGCACCTTGCGAGACTGGCAGGCTAAATATCGCATCGCGCAGCAAAAGTACGGCTATGGCTACATCGGATTGCTAACAACCTCTCATGCCAAGGGCAACCGCTACCGCAAACTGCCCCAACAGATTTTAGAATTGATGACCAAGTTTATTACTCAAGATTACGAAACCCATAAACAAAAACGAAAATCAGAAGTTTATGGAGCTTTTGTCCACGCCTGCTCAACTGCCGGAATTCCAGAGAATCAAATTCCTAGCTACAAGACATTCATTCAAGAAATCAAACGACATTCAGGCTACACTCAAACCCTGAAGCGGCAAGGACAAAGAGCCGCTTACCCACAGCAACCTTTTTACTGGGAATTAGAACTGACCACTCCCCGACATGGAGACCGCCCCTTCGAGATTGGTCATATCGACCATACCCAGCTAGATATAGAGCTACGGTGTTCAAAAACCGGACTGGTACTGGGTAGACCTTGGGCAACCTTTCTCGTCGATGCCTACAGCCGGAGAATTCTAGCCGTTTATATGACTTTTGACCCACCTTCCTATCGCAGTTGTATGATGGTACTGCGAATTTGCGTCATGCGGCATTCTCGCCTACCGCAAATTATCATCACCGACAACGGCAAAGAGTTTCACAGTATCTACTTTGAAAGCTTATTAGCTTGGTTTGAATGCACGCTCAAACATCGACCGCCAGCAGCATCACGATTTAGTGGAGTTTGTGAACGATTATTTGGCACTGCCAATACCCAGTTCCTCTACAATCTGACAGGGAATACCCAAATCACAAAAAACGTTAGGTTAGTCACAAAATCAGTCAATCCCAAAAATTTGGCAGTGTGGACTTTAGGTAGTTTGTACCAGTATTTATGCCAATGGGCTTACTCAGAGTACGATACCACCCCACATCCAGCTTTGGGAGTTTCCCCTCAGTCAGCTTTGACAACGGGGTTAGCAGAATACGGCAATCGTTCCCATCGGCAAATTTGTAATGACGAAAACTGGAAACTATTAACCTTACCAAGTACACCCAAAGGACAAGTCAAAGTTCACCCCAGCCAAGGAATACAAATTCGAGGTATTCGCTACTGGTCTAATACCTTTAAAGACCCAGAAATTCATCACACTTATGTCAATATCAGATACGACCCATTTGATGCGGGTACTGCCTATGCCTATGTCCGAGGTCAATGGGTTAAGTGTATTAGCGAATATTATTCCATCCTGAAAGGACGCTCAGAAAAAGAGATTTGGTTAGCCACCGCCGAGTTACAAAAACGACAACAAAATCATCAAAAGCAATTCTTAGTTAGAGCCAAAAAGTTAGCGGAATTTTTAACCAGTGCAGAGGCGGAAGAAGTTCTCCTCTCACAACGACTGATGGATGCTCAGATGATGGAAGTTTTTCGAGTCATTGATTATGGAATTGTGGCCAATAAAATTGATAGCCAATTGCCAGAATCAGAAACAATCTGTCCGGCAACTCAAGAGAGTTCTTCAACCTTCCAACCCAGTGCCAACAGTCTCTCGATTAATCCCCAGGAACTGCAACTTTTTGACTCTTATTAATCATGTCTTATCCTCAACAATTTCCTCCATCTCTACTGACCCAATCTCCAGAAGAGAGATTGGCTTATTTTGACAACTACACAATGGCACATCCCCGCTTAGACGAAGCCGTCAATTTACTCAAATTGTTAGTTAATCAGTCGGGAGAATCGCGGGTGATTTTTATTTATGGGCCGACTGGAGTTGGAAAAACAACTTTGCGATTGTTGATTGAAAAATGGTTGATTGAGTCAACGTTAGAAGAACTAGAAACTAACCCCGGTTGCATACCAGTTGCTAGTGTTGAAGCCGTCATCCAAAAATCAGGGCTGTTTAACTCCAAAGACCATATTAAACGTTGTTTATTT
>NZ_LR735021.1:106791-126086 GCF_900009265.2 Planktothrix paucivesiculata PCC 9631
CTCCCCTAATTAGGAGAGAAAAAGGGCTATCATTCGCTCAATTTGAGAGTATTAGTAAAGTATGTGGGATTGACAGAGATAGAACTGCAATTAATGGTATGGGGTTGACGGCGACGCATCTAGTAATGGCTTTAGAAGCTCTCACCTCACAGAAGGATTTGCGTTTTCTTACCTTACTCCCATTAGCAGAAATTGTTTCTAAAAGAAGCTTACTCCGTCCCATTCGTGCTTGGTGTCCTATTTGTTATCAAGAATGGCTAAATACTGAACAAACTATCTATGAACCCCTGCTGTGGTCAATTAAAATTATTGAGTTTTGTCCCTCCCACCATCATCCTCTACTCTCTAAGTGTCCTTATTGTCATCAGCAGCAGTTAGTTCTTTGTAGAAACTCGCGACCTGGATATTGTAATAAATGTGGTCATTGGTTAGGAAAACGCTCTAGCAAAAAAGCTGTTGCTGGCTTAAGGGAAGGAGAAACCTTTGACAATCACTTCAGTTATATACTCAACAATGTTGGCGAATTAATTACGTTAGCATCTGGTCATGACTTACCTATTGAAGGCTATAAACTTCAGCAAATATTTTCTCGTTATATTCATCAAGTTTATGGAGGTAATGTTACTGCTTTGTCTCGCTTTGTAGGAATTCATGTGGCAACATTGAGTTGTTGGTATCAGGGCGCAACTCTACCGCAACTTGATAAACTATTACAATTCACAGAGCGGTTACAAATCTCTCTGGTGGATTTTTTAACTGAAGAATTCTTAGCTGATGATGGCTTGAACCAATCTGTAATTTTACCCTCTCCAGCTTCTCAAACGAGAAAACATTTAAGAAGATTAGATTTAGAAAAATTACAAGTTATTCAGTTAGTCCTTCAACAGGTACTTCAGGAGTCCCCACCACCATCCTTGCAGGATGTTGCACGCCGTCTTAACTATCGTTCTTTAGTTCTACAATATCATTTTCCCAACCTCTGCTCTCAAATTCAACTCAATCATGCTGCTTATCGAAAACTGGAGCGTCAACAAAGAATTCAACCTGTTTTAGAAGCAGCATTAGAAGAATTTCCACCGCCGTCTCTACTAGAAGTTGTCCGACGGCTTGGCTACAAAAATAACAGCTATTTATACACTTATTTCCCTTCTCTGTCGCGCCAAATTGCTAGGCGTTACAAAGATTATGTTCAAGCCTGTGGTTTGCAAGAAAGAAATCGCATCTTTCAAGAAATTCAGACTATTGCTTTACAGATTAACTCACAAGGATATAAGCCGACTCGACGTAGAGTGGCAGAATTTCTCCAAAAGCCTGGTGTCATGCTCAATCGTTATGCTCAGGATGTTTTGCGCCAAGTACAACGTTCTCTTGGTTATGAGTGAATTCTGATTTGTGAAATATTTTCTGACATCTCCAATCCAATTGGAAGCATATATTTGCCGGAGTCAATTGGAAGCATAAACTTGCCGAAACGGCAATATTATCCTTCCAATGACAGAAGGAGTTTAACTGGCTACTTTGCACTTGGTGTCAGCTTCGCTATTTCTACGCCTACTAATGATGGTACACCACAAGGCGGGATTATTTCACCCTTACTTGCGAATATTGCCCTACATGGTATGGAAGAAAGAGTCATGCAATATGCAGAAACTCTAAAAGGGAGTAAGCGGGATAACCGAAAAGCCCTTAGTCTAATCCGTTACGCTGACGATTTCGTAATAATCCATGAGGATTTAAACGTTGTCAAAAAGTGTCAAGAGATAATAGCAGGATGGTTAAGTGACATGGGATTGGAATTAAAACCAAGTAAAACAAAATTAACCCACACCCTCAATGAAATTGATGGAAATGTTGGGTTTGAGTTCTTAGGATTCCATGTACAACAACACAAAGTAGGTAACTACCGATGTGCGAACAACACGAATGGAACACCGCTAGGTTTTAGCACATTAATCACACCCTCAAAAGCCAAAATCAAAACTCATCTTGTCAAGATAGCTGAAGTAATAGATACCCATAAGACAGCCCCACAAGCTGCCCTAATTAGCAAGCTGAATCCAATTATTAGGGGCTGGTCAAACTATTATTCAACAGTGGTTAGTAAAGAAACCTTTTCAAAAGTAGATGAACTAACCTATAACAAGTTGAGAACATGGGCAAGAACAAGGGGAAAAGGGAGCATTAATAAAGACAAATACTGGAGAACAGTAGGCGACAGAAATTGGTGCTTCAGTACAGAAAACGGAATGGAATTACTCAAACACGCCAGTACGCCAATCGTAAGGCATACAAAGGTCAAGGGAGAGGCTAGTCCGTTTAATGGAGACTGGACTTACTGGAGTAAACGACGAGGCGAATATCCTGAAACTCCTAGCAGAGTTTCCAAATTAATCAAAAAACAAAAGGGTATTTGTCCTCACTGTGGTTTGTATTTCACAAGTACAGACACTGTAGAAGTTGACCATATTAAACCAACATCATTAGGTGGAAAAGACATCTATGATAATTTACAACTTCTACACAAACATTGTCACGACACAAAGACGGCTCATGATGGTTTTTCAACTAATAGTAAGCAATTACCAATAATTGAGAATTATGAAAATAACCCGTTTTGAATCGTATCCGTAACAAGGATGGAGTTATCAAGGAGCCGTGTGAGGTGAAAGTCTCACGCACGGTTCTGAAGGAGAGGTAGGAGTGGTAACGCTCCTATCGACTCTAACAGATTAATTAGATTTTTCTATTATTCAACGCCTTGAGTCAATTTAATTGCCGATGTCCAAAATTAGCCGCATTATCTGATCAGAGGTGAACATGGTGGAAAATTTTCCACCATGTCCCTTCCGTCTGCCTCTTTTCCTTTTTTTGGAATAGGTGGGTTTAAGCGATGCCGACAGGCGGTGGCTACGCCATCGCAGTTCATTTTCTGGGATTATTGTGGGTTGGGAAGCTCTTCATCTCACCTAACTTCCGCGCTAACGCGCCGATTGAGGGTGAAGATTGTTTAAAAAAATATGACTGACACCTTAACAAAAGCTGAACAAATTGCTCGTCTTAATGATCAATTACGCTCTCAAAATTCACAAGTCGGAGCTATTCATTTGTCCCATAGTGTTGGGCTTCTGCCTCCTGAACAGCAACAACAACTTCTACAATTGCTGAAGGAATTTAACTCGTTTTCACCGGATAATGACCCTTACGGAGAACGAGATTTTGTGACTTTAGAATTAGACGGCGATCGCTACTTTTTCAAAATTGATTATTTTGAGAAATCCGCTTGGCTTCAAGGGGAAGAAATTGGCGCCAACAGTCCTGAAGATGTTAATACCACTTGGAGAGTTGGGACTTTAATGGAGAGTAGCGAATATTAATTTCTGGTGCGATTCGTTTAACTTAAAATAAGCTGAAAAGCTTATAGGACGGTTAGCTCAGTTGATAAGACTGGTGACAACTGATTACATTTATGGGTGAAATTCTGTGAATTAAGTCCCATCCCTCAAGTGCTGAGGTGAAAGCATAACCCCTAGTTTGTATGGGTAGCAACCAACAGATTAAAGCGGGGTTAAAAGGTAAGAACTACTGGTAGCCAAAACTGGTAACTACCAAGCAAGAAGTCCATGCGTAGCGTAAGCAAAGATGTGTCCGAACCATCGTTAAGTATAATGGTGTAATGGCTTATTCAGGGTTAAAACTGAATAACACCAAGCCAAAAGGCAAGGATAGGGCATAAGCGATTCGGGAATCGACTTATAAGCACCGCCCAATAAACCCGGTGGAGAGCATCACGCTAAAGACTTTAATAATGTGTAATCGGAACGAAGTAACTCTTACATAACTCTGGAAAGGTCGAATAATCCAGTAAGCAGCTAACGAACTTTATGTAAGAGGGGGATGGTGTTAAAAGCGAATGCTTTACTGTAATGGTAAAGATATGCTGACAAACACTCGATAACTTCAAAGAAATTAAGTAAGTAGCAATGAATATGTCTAAAACGCTGATTAAAACTCAGACGGTGGAATGGAAAGACCTTAACTGGCGCAAGTTAGAACGGGTCACTTTCAAGTTGCAAAAACGAATATTTCAAGCGAGTGAACGAGGCGATGTTAAAGCAGTTCGCAAACTTCAGAAAACCCTGATTAATTCCTGGAGTGCTAAATGTATTGCAGTCAGAAGGGTAACACAAGATAACCAAGGTAAAAATACAGCCGGAGTGGACGGAATCAAAACACTGAATCCTAAACAACGAATGAAATTGGTAGGCAAGTTAAAGTTAACCAACAAGGGAAAGCCAACTCGTAGAGTGCAAATTCCCAAACCCGGTTCAACGGAAACTAGACCATTAGGAATACCCACAATAAATGACCGTGCATTACAAGCATTAGTCAAACTAACATTAGAACCAGAATGGGAGGCTAAATTTGAGCCAAACAGTTATGGGTTCAGACCAGGACGCTCATGTCACGATGCGATTGAAGCAATATTTAACAGTATCAGCAAAAAAGAAAAATATGTGCTGGACGCTGATATTGCTAAATGTTTTGACCGCATAAACCATAAAGCACTAATTGACAAATTACACACATATCCTACATTAAGCCGTTTAATAAAATCATGGCTCAAAGCAGGATATATGGAGGGAAAAGAACTTTTCCATACAAATGAAGGTACACCACAAGGGGGAGTTATTTCACCTCTACTTGCGAATATTGCCTTACATGGTATGGAGGAAAGAGTAAAGCAATATGCAGAAACTCTGAAAGGGAATAAACGGAATAACCGCAGATCTCTTAATCTAATCCGTTATGCTGATGACTTCGTAATAATGCACGAGGATTTAAACGTAGTCAAAAAATGTCAAGAAATAATAGCTGATTGGTTAGGTAACATGGGTTTGGGATTAAAACCAAGCAAAACTAAATTAACCCACACTTTCAAGGAAATTGAAGGGAATACTGGGTTTGATTTTCTAGGGTTCCATATCCAACAACACAAAGTAGGCAACTACCGAAGTTCAAAGAGCGGAAAAGACACCTATGATAACCTTCAACTTTTACACAAACATTGCCACGACACAAAGACGGCTAGTGATGGTTCTTTAACTAAAACAGTTGAGAATTATGACAATCAACCGTTTTGAATCGTATCTATAACCAAGGTGGAGTTATCAAGGAGCCGTGTGAGGTGAAAGTCTCACGCACGGTTCTGAAGGAGAGTTAGGAGTGGTAACGCTCCTATCGACTCTAACATACCTGGGCCTTAGTCAAGCTCTCCCCTTCTACTATCCCTCTTCTGTCACTTTCTGGCTAAGAGTGACTCGCTCGATTTTTGGCTTAGGCTTCTCTGCCTCCTTGGGTTTCTTCAGGTTGGCTTCCTTCTGAACCGTTCATCGATTCGGATTCAACTAAGGCTTCCAACTTCACCAGTAAAGCTTCTACTTTTTTCCATTTCTTCGGGTCTTTCCAAACTTCGGAACTAGATACTTTCCGAACTACATCTTGTAAGCGCCCTTTAGGAGAATTAGCAATGATAGATTGAGCCGGCTTCGTCAGTTGAGCAATTTTTTCTTTAATTTGGTTTAAACTTAGTTTTTGCTCAATCGCTGATTGGAGTATTTCCCCCCGTAGTTTTTCATCTTTAATCCGAGCGATCGCAGTAGCTTTTGTATAAGCGAGTTCTCCATTTTGTAAAGCCTCAAGAATCTCAAAGGGAAGTTTCAATAAGGGCAAGCGACTACTAACAAAAGACTGCCAACTGATCAAATTTAATTCTTCAAATCCCGTTTGAATCGCGTCACTCAATTCACTAACCAAAACGTTTTGGTTAACTGCTCCTTTAGCTACATTATTCATCTGATACAGCGTAGACTTTACCTCTTCGACTGAAACTCCCACTCGAACAGCAAGCCAATCCAAGATGCCCAATGTTTCCTCAAAGGGATTAAGGTCTTCCCGATAAAGATTTTCTTCTAAAGAAACCAACAACGCTTCTTCATCCGTAAGCGTTAAAATTCTAACCGGAACTTTACTCAACTGAATTTGTTGAGCCGCACGATAACGGCGCTCCCCTGCTACCAATTCATAACGGGAAGGATTGGATGGGTGTTTGCGAACTAGCAAAGGTTCCCAAATTCCATGCTGTTGAATTGAAGTAGCTAGTTGTTCCAAAGAAATTGGATCAAAATGACGACGGGGCTGATGATAACTAGGCAAGACAATTTGATCTAGGGCAAGTGTTTGTGAGTCAGAAGCCGATGGTTCAGACTCCGAGCCAAATAGAGCCTCGATTCCTCGAATTTTATAAGGTTCAGTTGGACGTTTATTCATAATCTCAAAGGTTATTTTTTCCGAGAGCGAGATGGAGTCGAAATAGGTGAGTCTAACAAGGATTCTAAGCCAACAACAATCTCATCAAAGACTTTAAGAGATGGATGTTTGCTGTTCAGACACGCTAGAGGTAAATGCTGTTGAGACGCATCAGCAAAAGCAACCGACCTAGGAACCGGGGAATAAATTCTCCCCACAGAAGCCAATGAATCACTAATCGAGTGTAAACTCGAAGCAGCTTGTCCAGTGCGACTATCATAAAGGGTTGGGACAAAACCCGCAATTTTTAAATGGGGGTTAGCTCGTTTGCGAACGCGCCCAATAGTACCTAGCAGCAATTCAGTTCCTTTGAGAGCTTTGTATTCCGTTTGTATGGGAATTAAAACATGAGTGGATGCCACTAAAGCAATGTAACTGAGAATTCCTAAGCTGGGCGGGCAATCAATTAAAATAAAATCATAGTCTGCTTGCACAGGCTCAAGGGCTACTTTTAACCGAGTATCTCGCATATCGGCTACCACTAACTCCAGTTCAGCCCCACTTAAATTAATATTAGATGGGAGCAAATCCATACGATGCAAAGCATGGTGTAAGGGAAGAGACTCACCTGCCATAAGGGCTTCATAAACCGTTTGATCTAAATCTGCCGGTTCTAATCCCATAAATGCAGTTAAGCTACCTTGAGGATCTAAATCAACCAACAAAACTCGATAATCTTTTTGAGCGAGATGATAGCCTAAGTTCATCGTTAACGTTGTTTTGGCTACACCACCTGACTGGTTAAACAGGGAAATAATTACACTCATACAATCAACTTATATCTTAAACAATCAACTTGTATCTTAAACAATTTTTATTCTTTGTGAACCTCATCTTTGAAAACCTGACTGTTGCTTAGAATGGTGAGCCTCCTGAAGTTGCCGCAATCTAGCCTCCAGGAAAGGCTGAACTTGGGTTTGAAAATGTTCAACTTCTTGGGGTTGAAGACCATAATGTTGCAATTTTTCCAGGGTATCAGCAATCGGCAAAGGTGTATAACAACCCCCTTCATATTTAGCCCGCATTTTAGGAACAGAAGAATCAGTTTCTCCTCGACTGTAAAGGAGTAGTTCTGAGCGAGTTGTATCCCAAACGGCTGTGTTAGACTTGCCAATGGCGATCGATCCTGTGGGAGTGGGTTTTCCTTCTAAATATAGAAAACTATGAACAATTTCCGCGATCGCTTCAGTGCGTTGAGCTTGCAGGATTTGAGCTTGTTGGAATTCAAGGGAGGCTTGATAAGAAGGAGGCAAAGGAACAGCAGAAGTCGCAGGCGTAACGGAGTGAGGAACTGCTTTGAGAATCGATTCTTCTTGTCGAGATAAAATAGATAAAGGTAACTTGGGCTCATACTCAAGCCGTTCAAGGTAGGTATTGGGTTGCCCAGAAGCTTGAAGCAGTTCACCACATCGCTCAAGAAGGGGTTCTAAGACAGAGAGAGGCACTAAATCAGGTTTCATAAACACAACTTCATAACCTCGCTCCCGTTCTAACTCAACCCAATCGGGATCAAACGCTTCTTGCCATTGCACTCCTTGTGCAGAAAGCCATTCTTTTGTTGCAGGGCTCAGTCGAGCATCTACGGATAACCCCAAAGCAGGTTGTTCTTCCACTTGCCCATTCGCTGTTGTCCATTCATAGTCTTCCTTGAGAAATAAAAGAGGCGGTAATTGGGTGAGCTTGGTGCGAAACATTTGAGAATATAGTAACGAAGGAGAAGCAGTGTTGCATTGATCAGATTCAGGAACTAACTTTGTCCAAGATTGAGGATAGACAACCGTATCAGGGTCAACGGTAACGGTTGCTGTAGTAACATGACTATTAACCACAGCCTTTGGAAATTGTTGACCCTCAACCAATAACCCAGCTTTTGAAAGAGCCTGTTTACTTTCTTTTTGGGTCAATACACCCAGAACTTTCCCTTCCTTCATTAAAACAGGTTCAGGCGATCGCTCTTTAAAACCCACCGTTACAGCAACGAATTCATGATTAAATGAACGTTCCCAAAAGGATTTAGAAAGCTTATTAATCCGAAAAGAATTACCCAAAGCCGTTGTCGCAATTAAGTAAGAACCATAACCTTTCCCTTGACGCTGAAGACTAACTTCAAGGGTTTTGCCGTCCACTAACCGTCCTGCCGCCTCAAGAATATTAATAGAAGCTTGATCCAATTCCCCCAAAATCTGATGACCTAATTTAATAACAGGAGTGGGTTCCGGTTTAACAAACGAAAGTGTTAATGACGCCGACTCATCCCTAAAGGTTTGGTTAGCAAAGCTATGCTGTTGAACCTTACCAATTTGAATCGGTTGATTAATTCTCGGATTATTAAGCTGAACAGAAAGAGTATGGCTGGGATTAGCTTCAACCGCAGCGAGTGCTTGAGTTCCAATCGGTAAATGAGCGCTGCGAGACTCAAGGGGAGCAAATTCTTGACCCTCAACAAAAACCAACGGACGATTGTATCGGGGATGATCTGAAGGTAAATCTTGACGGACAAGGATTTCTATAGGTAACTTTTGAGTAGAATCCCATACTCTTCCATAATGTTGATTGGATTCGGCTACATGAATTCCTGTTACTGTCAGATTGGTGAATTGTAACTGTTCAAGCTGTTCAATCACTTGCTCAGGGAAAGCAGCAAACGAGAAGTTAGAAATTTTATACTCAGGGCGATTACCCTTTTCACCACTATCACCCCCTTGATCTTCCCCTCCCCGATTAGCAGGGGGTTTTCATTTTCCCAAATGCGATCGCTATCTTCAAAAAAAATTATCAATTTTTCCGATCAAATTCTCTCTAATTTTCATCAGATAAGTGGGAAATATTAAGAATGAACAATTTTCATATTTATTAACAGCAAAAGATAGCCATTGTCTTGATTAATAAGACTTTATGACTATTTATTATTAAATATTTTGAATGTTTTTTTAGAAAAATAGTTTTAAAAACTTAATTAATTCAGGCGATCGCTAAAATCTTTTCCCAATTATTTCCCAACCATGACTGTCCCTCTTTTATTGAGCTAAAACCCAAACTTCTGTATATATTCAAAATTAATGTTACTAATAACGAGAATTTTCCGGCTACGTCTATGCCTTTTATTCTTGATTTATCTTCATTAAAATTCACATCTTTGACCCAATGTACTTGATTTTCAATTAACCAATGTGCTTTAATTTTTTCTGCAAATGTTTTCGCACTTAATTTCTGACTACTAATATAATATAAAGTCTCATTATATTCTTGATCACCCCGAAAACCCGTTCTTTCTACCTGAATAAAACTTTGAAGATGAGGATAATTTTTATGGTTGACATTTTGGCTATCAAATACTGATACTTTTCTGCTAATATTTCGCCCATGACTGACATCTTTTTCTTCATATACCGTTAAAGGTTTTTCGATTTCTGCTAAAATCTTGATCCGATTGTGCAATTTAATTTGATTCCCTTTTACCGTAATTAAATAATTATTTTTGCTCTCAATTATTGCCTGAGTTGTTTCCTTACTACAATGGAGAGCATCGAGGGTAAATACTTTATTTAATAACCCGCATTTTTCTATCATAGACAGAACTTTAGCGTTTTCAGAACTTTGTTTACTTTCAAAACTTTCCGATTTAATTACTAACTTTGTTTCTTGACTAAACCAAGATACCATAATTAACATATTTTGTTTCTGATTTTCATAGTTAGTCAGGGTGTTTTTTAAAGATTTTCCATCGATCGCAATCCAATCAACGCCTTCTTGTTGCCAATAATATTCCTGGACTATTGACTGAAAAACCAACTGAATTTCTATTGAATTTATTCCGAGCATTACTCGTCTTATGGTACTATAAGACGGCAATTTTTTAGTGTTAGTTTCTAATAATTTAATTAGCTTATTTTCTTCATTTTTTCTAAAATTATCTATTTGCTTATAAGTAACATTGCCAGTTAGCAGTGCTAAAACAATGATAGTCAACACTACCCATAATTCATGTCTTTTACCACGATTTTTCCGAAAATCCTTGACTAACTTCAGTTGTTCGATTATACTGTTTAACATAGTTTTTTAAAATCAAATAAAAGTGATCTTTCTTTGATTTTACCAAAAAAAGATCACTTTTATTTTCTTTTTTACCCCCGACAATGAAAACACCCTGCCCCGATTAGTACCCAAGTGCCAACAAGCGGCTGCCATCGCTCGTTTTTGCTCTTGAGGGATAGTTTTGTTAAACTCACCTAGAAAGTCATAAGCTTTGCGAAACATCAACTTGACTTGTCTTTGAGATAAAGGCGATGCCACCTCAACAGAAACATTTTTAGTAATTAAACCTTCACCTGACTTAATTCGGGCTAACGATTCTTCATTCAACAAGGATGTAAGAGTTTGGCGAGAATGCTCACTCAGGGTTCCCAAAGGTAAAAACTCTGAACTATCATCTGAAGCTAGGTGATTCCCTACTTGAGCTAAAACCTTCCAACGATGTGTTGTTTGATGGAGTCCTTTTTGATTCTCAACAATCTTAATATTCAATTGAGGAAACGTCCCATTTGATTGTTTAAGTTCTCCATTAACTCCAAACAAAGCGGAATGCTTATATTGGGTTAAGTTGCTAACTTCAATTTCTGTTCCTTTCTGAGTTTGGATTCTGAGAATCGGGCCTTTCTCTGTTTTTAATCGTTTATTTTGAATCGATGCTGCATTAAATAATTCATCAAATTTAACCTTAATAGCCTCGGCTTGCTTTAGTTGTTCTTCTTTATAAATAGGGGGAAAGAGTTCTCGAAATTGAACAGTGGGACGAGACTCTAAAGGGTTAGCTTCGTAAATTTCATTAACCAATTGAATAATTAACTCTTTAGGGCTAAAACCATTGGTTGAGATTCCCGACTCCCGAAATACATTCTGCTGTTTTTTGTCTTTAATAAGTAGGTGGTCATAAATAAAGTCAATAATAGAAAAAGATTGTTTAGGATAATTCTTGAGAGTTACTCAGGGAATTAAATCGCAAGCGATCGCAGGTACAATCATTTCTTTCGTTTCTATCTTCAATGGCTTGAATCACAGCTTGGCTCAAATCATATTCATCTTCAAACATTCTTCCCGCCAGTTCATGAGTTTTTAATTGATGCCATTCTGGTTCGATTTCATTCAATTCAGGGCTATAAGCAGACAGGAAGAAAAATTCTAATTTTTTGTCTTGCCACTCCCTTTCTTTTTCTTGTATTTTTTGACTTTTATGGACACTGTAGTTATCTTGAATCAGTACGGTAATTTGTCGAGTATTTTGAAAATGCTTTTCAGCTTTTTCCGCTTGCCAATCTATAAATTTTATGTAATTCTCACTTGTAATTCCTGACAAACTTAAACCGTACTCAAAACTTTTTCCTTTTTCTAATACTCCAATTACATTCAATCTTTTTCCTCGCTTTTTCGTCTGGTTTATTTGTTTCTGCTTCCCCTTTTTTACATAGGTGTAACTCACAGGACTCCATAAACAAAAACCTGCCTCATCTAAATATTTTAATCTGACCAAACCCTCTTCTTCATAACGCTTTAACGTCTCCAAATCTCTTTTCTTGCTCGCTGTTTTTTCGGGATTCTGTTTTTTCTTTAAACTGGCTTTTGTTCTTTTCCAGCGCCAGTCTTTTTTTTTTAAGATTTTTCTAATTCTTTCTGCGCTTAGTGCGATCGCTCTCTCTCGCAGAAGTTTTTCCGACAGTTGACGGCTATTATAAGTTCTTTCATCTGACTCTATACAAGTTTCTAAATATTCTATATCTTCTTCTTTCCACCTCCGTTTTCTTCCCGAACGAGGAGCATCAAATAATCCTTCTTTTTCTTGATTTATCCATCGAGTTATTGTTTTTCTTACCATGGCTTCTGAACACCTTAAAGTCTGGGCTATTTTTGAGACCATCCATCCTCCATCACTAAACATTAATATATCTATTCTCTGCCTTGTTCTTTTCGGAACTTTCTCTTGCTGATACAGAGTTAGTAGCTCTTGTTTTTCTTCTTCTGTTAGTTGAATTCTTAACCTCAGTGGCATGACTATTCCTCTGATATTTCTTCATTTCTTATTTTAACTCTATTTATGACCACCTACTTATAATCAACAGGACGATGAAGCAACCGTGAATTCTCTTTGACAACTTCTAAATCAGGAGCGCGATTACTTTTGAAAATATCAACAGCAATTTGGTTTTGATAGCCAGCTTCTGAGATCATCTCATGATACATCTGGCGATTGAGTAATAAAGCTTGATCAATTAACTCAGGAGTTAATACTTTTTGATTAGCAATGTTTACAAACTGAATAATAAAATCTCGATACTGATCCTTAATTGGAATAGGAGATTTGTGATGATTTTCTTGAGCCATTAACTGAAGGTAGTGCTGACCCACTGTCTGCACATAATCTTGCTTCTGAGAAACTGTACCATACTCTCGAAACAAGTCAATTTCAGATTCTAATGCTTCAAGAGCAGTGGCATGATTATTAATCACACCTACAGAAATCCCATCAGCCATAAAAATCGCAATTTCTTCAAACGGCTTATCCGCAGGAAAAGAGGCTTTGGCTTCTTTTTTAATCGGATCATAAGCATTCTCAGGAAGATTACGTCGCCTTACTTCTTCGGTAAAATGGGGATAACGTTTAGCGGTTTCTGTACCAATCGTATCCCCATCAAAGTCTCGTCCTTGTCGTTCTGATTCAGTTTCAGTAGGTACAACTTCATCCGTTGTAATTCCCGCATTTCGTAAAGCTTCAATCCGTTGACCAATGCGTTCTCTGGTTTCATCATTGACAACAACAACCCCAATAAAAGGTTTACCGTCAGGGTCAAACGCATCCGCAACATATTTATTTTGGGAAATACACATCCCATTAGAGTTTAAATAAGGCGAGCGAAAATTTAAAAGTTCCTCTCCTTCAGGGAACCGCAAATCACAAATTTCACCATTGATTAAATCTTTACTCGGAATAATCATGGCGCGATTAAATTTTAAACTTTTTCCCACAGCCAAATCTCGCCATTGGTTTTGCATAAATCGTTCTAACTCATCAACAACTTTTTGAGAAGAAAGCAGTTGACAGTGACCTTCCAAGTCAGCTTTAATCAATCGATACATCAGTGGATCTTGAGATTCTTCAAATTCCAACTCAGAACCCTCTGATTCTTCAGTAGTATCATCAAGGCTTTGCTGGCGATTTTTTTGAAATTGTTCATAGGCATTACAGTAGTGCAGCGCAATTTGCCGGGGATCTTTTTGAATCTCCGCTAATTCTAGTGCCTGCTGCTCAATTTGACGTAGAAAATCTTTAATACCAAAAGGCGCACAATCAAGCGTTTGAGAAATTGCAACAGTTCCTTGTTGGGAGCGGTCTTTCTCACCAAGCCAAACCCTCTGATTTGTGTAGAGTCCTGGTTGAATGGGATTATTCTTTTTGTCGCCTCCTTTAAAAGATGAGGTGGGTAAAATCAGATCAATGCGAGTCTTCTCCTGACTAGAACGTGGGAAATTATCAAGCTGTTTAGGCGCGAGCGTCCCTTTGCCAAAGCGACCATCAAGTTCTCCCCCTAAACATCCCAGCCGATGCTGAAGAACGTGGGACACAGACCCACTCAATTCTATTGCTAATTGCGGAGAAATCTTGCCATGACAGTCTCCAACTAAACGCCATGCCACATCATTAGGAAGAATATTGCCATTTTCGCCGGTTTCATCATTTATAATTAGAATGTTGAGTGGGCGCAGAATAGCATTTTGGCAAGCACCAATAAAAATACTTCCATAGGCTCCTCGGTCTTTGTGATCCGGACAGAAAGCTTCAATTTGGCTTAAATATTCTTGAGGCCCATAAACTAATCGACCTCCGCTTGACAATAATAATACATCACCTTCAGGATGATTATATAAATCCTGAGCCGCACTATTTTCATCGAGATGGCCGAAGGAAAAATCAGTTTCTGCATTAGGAAAAAAGGCTTCAAGTAAAGTATTATCCAGTTCTTCGGTTAAAATACCACTTGGGTCAGATGGATTTTTAATCCATTCGTTTAATCTAGTATCAAAGTGTCGAAATTTTAGTGTCATTGTAGGAACCTAACTTATGAGATCTGATTTTTCCAAACCCTTTGAAAGAGAGTTAGCTTTAGATCAAAAACTTTCTGAAGATTACATAGAGAGTTTAGTGATGCAAGGCTATTCCTCTAATCAAATTGTTAGACAAGCAGAAGCTTTACGAAATGGAACCCCTTTAGATGAACTGCCTTTAGATATTGATCCAGATGACTATTATGATTACCTTAGCGGGGGATGGAATGCACAAGAAGAAGAGTGTGAAACTGAACCAGACTGGTTAGAGTATGCGGGTTTTGATCCCAATGCTCCCGATGATTTCTAAGTGTAATGGCGACCTTCAAAGGTCGCTTAATTTTTGGTATTAATCTTAGAAGTTAAAACAATTCCTAATTAATTTTTGCTAATCAAGGAATTTTCTTTTCTCTGGTGGAGTCACCCAAAGAAAACAGTAACCACTCACAGCAGTGCGCGACCCCCACTTCAAATGAGCATTCAACTCTTGAGCATCTCGTTCACAAGCTTTTTGTTTTAGGTAATCTCGATTCCACTCCATCAAATTCCGAGCCAATTTGCCTTCAGAAGACTGGGCCCAGCGTAAAACTTCAGCTTCTTGCTGCGTTAACGTTTTGTTGGTGTAGCCACCTTGTAAAAAAGCAGGAACAGTTAACCCCAGAAAAACACCAATGCCAATAGCACCAAGTAATACACCAGCAGCCGGAACCAAAGACGCAAATAAACGATGGGAAGGGGTTGATTCTGTAGAACGAACTAATTCCTTAGCAGCATCAGCAATTGCTGATTTCTGGCGTTCCACCACTAGCTTCTCCGCTAAATGCAAAGCTCGTTGAATCTCTGCCGCCCACTGTTGAAATAGATGGTCAAAGGAAGCTGGAGCATCCTCCAATAGAAAAGCTAAGTTCCCCGTTAAAATCGCCATAATAATTGCAGGATCATCAGGACTTAACTCCGTGAGTTGAACATAATCCAATACTTTGCGTTTAAATGCTTCATCCTTATCTGCTAGCAACCGATCTAAAAGGGTTTGTTGTAATTCAGAAGCTGCTGTTGTTTGAGATTGATTTATACCCATAATTGTGTGCTATCCAATGCGACTGATGCTTTTTTGAGAAAATCGACAATGCGTTGCCGTGACCAAATTGGCCAAGCTTTATAACCTTCTGGCGCTAAACCATTTGAAGACGGCTTCACGAGAGTCTGAGCAAACGTTAACTCCTCCCGGTTCAAGCGATTTCGCTCTTGAGTAGACAAAGAAGGTAAGTCAATTTGTAGAACTTTTTTAATGGGTAAACCGTGTCTATCTTTGATTTGAACATCATCACAATTAGAGGATGATGGTTCTTGTGAGTGAGTTACCGTTGACCGACAAAATCTTTGTAAATCCTCACAATCTTCCACCAACTTCCAATTACTACTTAATCCATAGTTTCGGACTAAAATATGTTGTACGCATCCTCCGAAATAGTTTAAACTTTCTAGGAAAAGATTTAAACTAGGCTGTTCCCCATTGCATAAATACCAGTTATAAATTTGGACATTGACTTCAGGACGAGCATCACCCCTTAAGGAAGCATTTTCTACAATAATAGGTACAAGTGTTCGGTCTATCCATGCTGTCACGAGTTCATGTACTGAGCCCGGCAAATTAATTAGAACGGGTAAATTTCTCTCCATAGCCCATTCTAAAATAGCGTCAGGTTCATTTTCGGTTTCTCGATTTTCCGAGAAAAACACTCGTTCGGCTTGTTTATAAACATTAGAGACATCAGGATTTGTCCGATCGCAATCGACTAAAATAATCGGTTTTCCTTGACTTTCGCAATAATGAGCTACCGTTTTCGCAAAGAAACTTTTCCCATCCTTACTGCGATGACTACTGACAAAATGTAGATTGATTAAAGGAATATCAGACTCTAGTTCTGTTAAAGACGGGTTAGAAATCATCTCTGTATTCTCCAATTTTAAATTATCTGTATTAACTGAATCAGACAAAGCCGAATTAGATTCAGTGAAACTATTATCATCTGGTGTGCTATCATTGTCTTCGTTTAAAAGGGAGTTATCTTCTTGTTCACTGCTAATATTTTTGTTGTAACTACTTCTTTTTCTAGTCATAAAACACCTCTTAAGTTTCAAGATTTGTCTGAGATTAAGATGCAGACTAACGTGGGGAATAGGGTAACTGATAGGAACCCGTTTTTTCATTCTTAAACATCACAGCACCACAGCCATTTTGATGAGAATCACAACTCAAAAAATGCCCAGCTTTTACTTTTGCCGATTTCGAGGGAACTTTTACCATAAACTTGCCACACTGAGGACACTTAATATCAGTAACTGCGTGAGTTTTGAGTTTAGGAATAGAACGGACAGATGAACTAGATTGAAATTGGGGAAGTTTAGCGATCGCTTGTTTTAAAGCAGGAGCAAAATACTCCCGATTCCAATCAATTAAATAACGCTCCCAATTCAGTTTTCCGGTGGCTATTGCATCTAAATCCTGCTCCATCTTTGCCGTAAATTCAGCAGTAATTAAATCCGGTAAAACTTTCTCTAAAAAAGCATCCAATTCTAAACCTAATGGAGTGGGTTGTAATTTACTTTTGAAGAGTTGCACATATTCACGTTCCTTCAACCTTTTAATCGTAGGAGAATAGGTACTGGGTCGGCCAATCCCTTTTTTCTCCATCCATTGCACCAGCTTAGGTTCGCTATAACGAGATGGAGGTTGAGTCCGTTTTTGCTCTGCACCTGCTTGTTGTAAAGTCAAATTCTGCCCTGATTTAATCGCAGGTAGTTGATGATCCGAACTGATATTATTCCAGTAAACGGTATAACCTGGGAAAACTAAGACTTGACCCCGAGCTTCCCAAAATGTAGAACCCGATTGAGTAACGATGCAAGTTTTAGCCAGTTGAGCCGGACGACATTGAGACGCGACTGCTCGATTCCAAATTAATTCATACAACCGCACCTCATCAGCGCTGAGTTGGTTTGAGAGGGATTTAGCTAATTGCTGAACCTGGGTAGGACGAATTGCTTCATGAGCTTCTTGGGAGTTCTTCTGAGAACGATGCCGAGCTACTTGATGGGGTACATTATCAGGATCGTGCTCCTCTAAATATTGCCGCACCGTCCCACAAAACAGTTCTGATAAGGCTACCGAATCAGTCCGCATATAGGTGATGTAACCCTTTTCATACAAGGATTGAGCGACTTTCATTGTCAATTCTGGAGAAAATCGCAACTTGACTCCGGCAGATTGCTGAAGGCTCGATGTGGTAAAAGCAGGAGGCGGTGATTGATCAATTGTCTTTTGCTCAACTAAAACGCTTTTGTGAGAATAGGTTTTAGCGATCGCCACTAATCGCTCTTGCTCTTGGGCAGAAGTCACTCGCTCTGATTCTACATGGGGTTCCGGTTCGGTTTTGGCATCATCTGGTGTATCTGCCTTTTCTGCCGTTGTGGGGTTGAAACTACTACGATAAAAAGCTTTAAATCCTTCCGAATAAACAACCCAAACTGACCAATAATCTTGAGGCACAAAATCCCGAATTTCTTGCTCTCGCTGACACAGTAAATGTAGGGTTGTACTTTGCACTCGCCCCATGGATTTAGCGCCATTATTTAGTGCCCAAACCAGATGTTTGCTGCCCTTATAACCCACTAACTTATCCAGACAATCTCTAGCACGACCTGCGGCAATTAAGTTGAGGTCGAGAGTTTGAGGACGGGCGATCGCTGCCCTAACCGCATCCGGTGTAATCTCCGTATAAGTCACTCGGTAAGGCTGCTTTAAGCGCAATTCCTGTTGCAAATGCCAGCCAATGGTTTCCCCTTCTCGATCCGGATCAGTGGCGATATACACCTCTGTGGCTTGTTTAACCGCTTGCCGAAGTTCCTTAAGAATGGCTTGAGTGCGGGAACTTCTCAATTGATAGCGACAATGAATGCACTCGCCATCAAGCTCAAACCCTAGAGAATCTTCTCCATCATCGACTAACTCCCGAATATGCCCCAAACTCGCTTTAACGATCCAATCTGAGCCTAAAATTTGACTCAGTTTTTTGAGTTTCCCTGGAGATTCTATCAGTAAAAGTTTAACCATTTTTTCTCCTTGTATTAAAAAAATTACAACTCTAAATGATTCGGATTTTTGGAATGCTGAGATTTTGTGGCTAATGATGCAGGATGAGAACGTAACTGTTCTAAAGCCTTCTCAAAGTAATTAAAATCTTTTTCACTCATTTGGCAAAAGATTTGATGTCCCGATTGAGATAAAATTAAATCCCGACCATCTTTAGCCCGAATTTGTACCTCACCATTCAATTGAGCCACCCATTGATAGGAAAATTGACCATCTAGGGTGACATCTTGACCTTGAGAATGGGCATACTTCAGCAGTTGAAAGGCAATTTTTTTAGCTCGAATATAGGATTCAATTTCTGTCACTGCCTCTTGAGTTCCTAAGCGAGAAAAAGCACCAGTCGGTTCTTCTCCTCGGCGTTGCTGTTGAGCAAATTGTTTCAAATCTTTAGCGGTTTGTGAGTTAATGTTAACAGTGCTAGATTGAATTGAAATTCCTAAAGAATTTATCTGGAATTGCATGATAGCTTGACCGGAAGAGTTACTTAAAGTAAAGCATTTTCCTTCTTTTTGAAGGCGATACTGGTTAAATTGAATTCCTTGATATTCCTTAACCGGAGATTGAGTAAGTAAGTAGGTGGTCATAAATAGAGTTAAAATAAGAAATGAAGAAATATCAGAGGAATAGTCATGCCACTGAGGTTAAGAATTCAACTAACAGAAGAAGAAAAACAAGAGCTACT
>NZ_LR735021.1:126435-314135 GCF_900009265.2 Planktothrix paucivesiculata PCC 9631
TTTGTCAGGAATTACAAGTGAGAATTACATAAAATTTATAGATTGGCAAGCGGAAAAAGCTGAAAAGCATTTTCAAAATACTCGACAAATTACCGTACTGATTCAAGATAACTACAGTGTCCATAAAAGTCAAAAAATACAAGAAAAAGAAAGGGAGTGGCAAGACAAAAAATTAGAATTTTTCTTCCTGTCTGCTTATAGCCCTGAATTGAATGAAATCGAACCAGAATGGCATCAATTAAAAACTCATGAACTGGCGGGAAGAATGTTTGAAGATGAATATGATTTGAGCCAAGCTGTGATTCAAGCCATTGAAGATAGAAACGAAAGAAATGATTGTACCTGCGATCGCTTGCGATTTAATTCCCTGAGTAACTCTCAAGAATTATCCTAAACAATCTTTTTCTATTATTGACTTTATTTATGACCACCTACTTAAACGGCATCGTCTATACTCCTAAATTCAGGTAAACAGAAAAATTTTTCATCCCTATTGATTAACCTCATTAGTTTGATCATCAGCCGAAGGCTCTAGTCCGTGAATACTGACTAAACAATGACCAAAACCAATAGATTCTAAACCCCCGAGATAAATTTCTGCACTCTTTTCTCCATTAAAAGGTTGCCATTTTCTGCCGTTTGGATCATTCCTTAAAGCAATGGGAAAGGCTAAAATTGTATCTTCGGGTAAAGCTTCAGTATTAAAAAATTGACCTTTTTTAGCCCGCTTTTCTTGTTCTTCCAAGGCTACGCGAGTTTGGCGATATAGAGCCATATCATGAATCATTCCAATTTCGTTATCGGAGACAACAACGGCGGGTAATTCCTCTCCCAAGGGAAACCAAGGCGATAAATTATCTGAGTGTTCAATGATGAGAAACCCATAGTTAAAAAATAAATTTTCTTCCTGATTAATAGCTAGGGGTTGTAAGGTTTGTGATCGCGTATATTCCTGGGGAATATCCAAATCTTTTAGCAGCGTTCCATCTTTAGTTTTAATAAACTCACCTGCTATCCGTTGATAGCGTTTTAACAGACGAGGACTACTAACCCAAACCATCGGTTGTCCTGGGCAAAATACCGGAAGCCAGACAATCGAAGCATATTCTATTTTAACAAAAGATTCACTGGTTTTATCTGATAGTTCAGACTTGGCTTTATTGCCATACCAGTAATTTTCATCAACAGTCGAAATAGGTCTCATTTCACTGCGTAAACGACCCCGAATTGAACTCCCTGGAACGATCCCCGTTTGCGTAAATTGATCTCGAAAAATTAGATTCAGATTTCCGCTTTCTTCCCCTGCGGTTGCACCCACATGAAGAGGAGCTAACGTTTTAATAATGCCAAGAGCTTTGTTATACATCCGTTACTCCTTGAATTGTTAATGGTAAACTTAAACCGCACCCAACACGGCGAAGACTATAACCCTCTTGAGGAAACCAGCTTTCGTCCCAGCCCCACCAGGTTTGATTGAGAGGTTTTTCTAAGATATAAACACTCCCAGGAGGTACAGCATAGCGTCCTCTCCCTAACCGTCCCTGACCTGTTCCTTTTCCATCTCCAGTTCGATAACGATAGGGAACAGGTTTATCGGTAAGCATTTTAGAAATTGGAAAATTTGATTGCGGATAACGATAGGAAAAACGAGTAGATCCCCAAACAGCCGGAGTGATTAAAGCAAATGCTTTTTGAATTGAATCTCGAAAAGGCTGAAAAAATTTATCATTTTCTGCTATTTTAATAGAATTAATTTCTACAACATGGTTTTCTCCTCCAAAACGATACCATCCTGATTCTAAAAATTCAGTGGATAGATAAACAATGCAAGTGTCATCTTCCATTTGAACCGCATATTCGAGAAACAAACCATCTTCATCTTTAACGTGACGTTGATTCGTTTCTAAATCTGGGTGCAGCATCGGAATAAATTTCCAAGGCGGTTTAGCTGCATTTTCATTGTTTAAAATTAGATCAGGGGGATCATTCCAACTGTTAATCGTTTGCCATTGATAGTCCGGTTCAAGCTTATGGTTTTGTCGTTGCCATTTCTGGTTTTCAATAAACCATTCATCACAACCATCATCAGAAATAATTTTCGTCCAAGGAATCGGAACATAAAAATATTCAGGAGCATCTAGTTTAGCCCAAAACGGCCCAGCTACATACAAGTTATCCCGAAGTTTTTTTTGAATCTCTGTTTTTTTCAATACACTTTTGGTTTGATTTTTTTCTCGGCTAGAACTAAAGATAAGCCCTGATAAAGTAGCAGCTTCGGGAGGGAATTTAGAACGAGAACGTCCCACCAAATTTTCAGGAGAAAGAAAACCGCCTGCACTTCCATACATTAATCCTAAAGGCGTAACTGTAACAGGACTTACGCAGTGACGCTATATGTAGCGTACTAAGGAGTTAGCGATCGCTAACCCAAAAGAAATCTGGAAACGGAGAATAAGGAATGTTAAAATAGCATCAGAATCTATGCCCAAAAATATGAGCATCAATTATCTATACTATTGCCAATATCTCCTGAGTAGCCAAATCAATTATACTCTAACCAACTTCGCTGAACATATTCAAGAGTTTAGCCATGATACAATTAATCGTTACTTGAATTCAGAAAACTTAACACCCGAAGTGATTTGGGAAAAAGTGCATTCAGAACTTCAGAGCCATCCCGAAGCTTGTTTAGTTTTTGATGATACGGTACTCGACAAAAGATTTTCCTCGAAAATTGAACTTGTCCGCCGTCAATATATATGCAGCGCAAAAGTTAATGGCTTTGATTGATAATTTAGGGAAAATTTATTATGTTCCGCTCAAAAAAAACCGGCTGGTTGATGATACAGGAGGTCAAAAAAAATATCAGCCTATTGAACAGTTAATTTGGTCTGAAATTGAAGAAAAACAGGGAAAGCTAATCAAAATAAATAAATTCCCTAGAGATAAAAAAGTTAAACTATTTCGGGTAACTGTTTCTGCCAACAGAACGGAATATGTAGCTACAAATGATTTAAATCAGTCTTCAATAGATGAAGTCATCTCTCAATGTAAACTGCGATGGAAAATTGAGGAATTTCACCGAGAAATTAAACAATTAACGGGGATAGAATCTTGCCAATGCCGTAAAGCGAGTATTCAAAAAAACCACATTGCTTGCGCTTTATTAGTTTGGGTTTTTCTGACTCGTATGGCTAAGAAAGTTTCTCAAACTGTCTATCAGTTAAAAGCTAGTTTGTTAGCAGATTACCTGAGCCAAGAGCTTAAACATCCCTCTCTCAAGCTTTCTTTTATTTAGTTTACTTATCAATTCAAACACAGATTAATTCTCTTTTTATAAGCGCGCTCGCGTAGCGTGCCGGACGCATATCGCCCTTCTGTCTGAATCAAGCGATCGCCTGATCCTGAATGCGCTATATATAGCGTCCTTGCGTAAGTCCTGTTTAATACAGACTCCCTTCAACAGCTTGCTGAAATTATTGGTTACTTGTCTCGACTTCATCAACTGCTCCAAGAAGAAAAAAAGCAAGAAATGATGACCCAGTTAAAATCTCTAAATTTAGCTTTTTCTCTTCCTAATTTTTCGGAGATACATCAGGAAAGCTCTCAAACTGAACTTCCGTTCTAGTCTAACAATTTTCCCCTTCGGAAAATGCACTCTGTACACACCCCTAGTCCTTATTAATTATTTCTGGGAGAACCCGTGAAAAATAAAACTACTCAATCAGAATCAGCAAGTTTTTCTGACCCTAATGAAATCATGAATAACACAGAAACTCCCGAACTCGAATTAGAACGAGATGAATTTTCTGACCCTCAGTACCTTGACCCCAATGCTCGGTTGCCACGCATCCAAGCCTTACGAGGCAACACTCCTAAACTGTGTGGTTACTTTATCCCTACCAAACAAATGGCAAAAGCAGGATGGTTGAACTTTGATGAAAAATTACTGACAACCTACACCTTTGAGGTCACGGGAATAGAGGAACAAGGACTTCTCATTTCCACACCCCGAATGTTGGTCTGTCCTCGAACTTTTACCTTGGCTTATGACCGCAAAGCCACCAAAGAATCAAAACAAATTACGCTTTTGGGACGCTACCTACCTGAACACAAAGATGATGAAAATATTGGTAATACTCAGTATTTTGAGGTGTTTTTAGTTGATGAAAACAATCAGCCTTTGCATCAAGTTCCCCTATCCTACCGAGCTAGTGGTGCAAACCAAGCTACTTTTGCCACCCATTGGCAAGAGTTTATTGATGAAATGACGGCTTGCCATGCTATCACCAACCGTATTGCGGCTCGGGGTAAAAATAATCTCTTTAAATGCTTGTGTGTATTTTGCTTTACAACAGCACGGGAACTCGCTGGCACGAAACAGAAAAGCCCTGCTTGTAAAGTCATTTCTCATGAAGTTCCTACCCTTGAAACCTGGAAGCAGTATTTTGTTGGATTTAACAAAGAAGACAAACAAAAAGTTTGGGAAGCCTTGCAACCTGCTCAACCTTTACTAATTCCAGAACATCAAGCTAATCCCAATACTCGGCATCAACTTCCCTCAGCATCCTCAGTTCAACATCCCGATTATTAAACACTCTATTTCTTTATCCATCCTTCATGAGTTGGATGGATAATGTCCCCTCATTAATTACTTCAAAATTGCCATGAAATTTTCCTGTCCTGCTAAACAACTCACGACAGCCCTTAATACTGTCATGGGAGCAATACCCACTAAGCCTAATCATCCAATTTTGGCTCATGTTCTTCTGTTAGCAACTCCTCAAACCATAGAAGTTCGAGCTTTTGACCTCAGCTTGGGTATCACTGCCCAATTTAATGCTCCTGTTGAAGTTGAGGGAGCTTTGACTCTCCCAGCTAAACACTTGCTGAATCTGATTGCTAGTTTACCGAAAGACGAAGAACTATCTTTTGAGGCGCAACTTAATCAAACTGAAGCTATATTAACCAGCGCAGGTAAACGTTATACATTTCGAGGCTTCAAAGCTTCTCAATTTCCGCAGTTACCCACAGAGTTCCCCTTAACAGTCCCAGCAATCCGATTAACTGCTACTGTTCTAGCTCGTGGTTTAAAAACCACTTTATTTGCAGCAACAATCGATGAGATGAAGCCAGTTTTAAGTGGCATCAGATTAACTATAGAAGCCGCGCAAGTGGAATTCGCCGCCACCAATGGAAAAGTCCTTGCCATTGTTCAAGATTCTATCCCGACTCATGAGAATCAACAACAATCCGATACCACCAAAAAACACAAAACTAAACGCAAATCCCTCCCTTCTGCCTCAAGCCCATGGGGAATTACAATCCCCAAAACCGCTTTGAAAGAACTACAAAAACTCTTAGGAAATCCCACAGATAACTTAACCGATTCTGAAGTGCTATTGCATTTTAATGACAGCCAAATTCTCTTTACCAGTGCTACCTTCAGTTTAGTTTGTCGGGCTTTAACAGGGGATTATCCCGATTATACTCAATTACTTCCTAAACAATGGAGTCATGAAGTTACGGTTAGTTCTCATCAACTTTTAGCAGCCGTTACTCGTCTAGCTACTTTCGACAAGCATAAAATTATTCGCTTAGTTCTTAATCCGACTGAGCAAGTGCTTTCTTTATATGGGCAAGGACAAGACATTGGTTCAGGGGCAGAATCTTTACCTGCTTTAATTCAAGGTGAGGGTTTGGAAATTGGTTTCGATGCTGAAGTTTTAATTCCAGCCCTCAAAGCAATTCCGACTTCTGAGGTACACTTTTTATTCAATGAAGCGAATACTCCGGCTACACTCAACACAGTTGCAAACTCTCTGGGAACTGCAACAGTTTTGGTGATGCCTGTAGAATTGTGGAGTGCAGAACTTCCTTCACTTTCATCGACTTCACAAGCTTTAACAGTATCTTCCGATGAATTTCAATCCATAGATACAGAATCAGAAGAAGCTTCAGAACCTAAGATTGATTCCGAAGATTCTCAACTAGAACTTGCTACACTACCCATGTAAAACTTTCTTAGATTCCATATCCCCATAAACTCAATTAATGTAAAATAGGAAATTAAAGAATACCCCATTTGGGCTTCTATGATTGCTTTTTGATTTGAGCTTTATGGGGTTTTATTAACTTTAGTTTATTTGCAAACAATGTATCAGCCTTTTCATCAAAAGTACCGCCCCCAATGTTTTGCTGATTTAGTCGGTCAAGAAGCAATTGCAACCGCTTTAAGCAATGGAATTAATTTAGGACGCATTGCTCATGCCTATTTGTTTACAGGGCCAAGAGGAACAGGAAAAACATCTTCGGCTCGAATTCTTGCCAAATCTCTCAACTGCCTTAATCATCCAAACCCTACCAGTTCTCCTTGCGGTCAATGTGCCTCTTGTCAAGGAATTACGAGCGGCATTGCCTTAGATATTTTAGAACTTGATGCTGCTAGTAATAATGGTGTTGAACAAATTCGAGAAATTTGTACAGGGGCGCATTTAACTCCCGTACAAGCTCGCTACAAAATTTATGTCATTGATGAAGTACATGGATTAAGCGGTGCTGCGACTCAAGCTTTATTGAAAACCCTTGAGGAACCTCCCCATAATGTAGTCTTTGTTCTCTGTACTACTGAACCCCAAAAACTTCCTAATACCATTATTTCTCGGTGCCAACGCTATAATTTTCAGCGTATTTCTATTGAGGCAATGGTTAAGCATTTAAATCAAATTGCTCAGTTAGAAGACTTAGAAATGGATTCAAAGGCAAGCCATTTAGTGGCTCAGTTAGCAACGGGAGGATTGCGTGATGCCCTATCCTTATTAGAACAACTAAGCTTGTTAGAATCGGTGATTACTTCTCAATTGGTATGGGAATTAGTGGGTGCAGTGCCACAGCAGGAATTACTATCTTTGGTTGAAGCGATCGCATCGGACTCCGAATTGGATACAATTAATCAAGTACAAACTTTGCTCAACTTTGGAAAAGAACCGTTGGTTATTCTTCACAATTTAACTCAATTCTATACTCTCTTATTAATCGCTCAAACTGGAAAAATTCCTAGGGAGTTGTCAACAACCGAAGTTGAGCTAGAACAGTTGCAACAACTGGCAAAGTCCTTGGGTCGCAATGGAATTTTAGCCAGCATTCAACACTTGAGAACTTGCGAATCTCAAATCAAATTTTCAACCCAATCTTGGCTATGGCTTGAGGTGGCTGTATTAGGATTATTACCGAGTTCTCAACCTAATCACTCTCCTGCTAATACTCATAGCAAATTTTCACCCAATTCCTTACCTCCTGCTTCACTTTCAGGGGTTTCAGTTCCTCCCCAGCAGGTTTGGCAAACTGTACTGGCTAAAGTTCCACCCTCTTTAAAAGTGCTATTGTCTCAACACTGCGCTTTAGCAAGTTTCTCTGAAGATAGCGCAACAATCCAAGTCAATAGCACTGCTTTAAAAGCTAGAGTAGATCACCAACGTGCTACCCTAGAATCAGCATTTGCGATGGCAACACAGCGAACAATTAAAGTTTCCATTTTGGCTTAGTTTTTTAGGGAGAAGTTTATTTCCATTCAAAATTGATTAAGATTTTCTAGCTTCTCCCTTCTTCACCATCTTTCGAGGTTTAAACAATGCACTATCAATATACTTTGTTCTTGCAGCCCGACGAAGAACTTTTACCTCAAATTGTTTTACTTGATCATCCTCAATTTATTCCTCTATTAAAACAATGGAAAAGCTCCACCAAATTTGGGTTTGATATTGAGACTTTTTCCTCCTCAGCAGAACCCAACAGTGCTTTATTTCCCCATCAAGGAGAAATCCGCATTCTTTCTTTAGCTATTCCAACTGGTAAAGGAATCAAAGTTTTAGTCATTGATTTAGGATTTGATCCCCAACAAAGAAATGAGATTAAACAACAGTTGTCTCAATTGGGATTTTGGGAAATTTTTCAGGAAAGATTAGCGAATCCTCAAGTAGAAGTTGTGGGTCATGCCTTAAATTTTGAGCAACAATGGATGCTCGTCAAATATGGTTATAAAATTCGGGGAATCCAAGATACAAAGTTGATGAGCCAAATCTATTGGGCAGGTCTTGATCCTTGGTTAGATAAAATTAACAATAAACCTCACTCCTTAGCTTCTGTATGTTGGAGGCTCGGCATTACAATTGATAAAACCCAGCAAACATCTGATTGGGGGTGGGGTGATAAAAGTGGTGGTAAATTAAGCCGTAATCAACTTAATTATGCAGCTTACGATGCTGAAGTTGTGTTGCACGTTCATAATCAACTTGAACCTTTATTAAAAGAAATTGGAGTTTGGAATTCTTACCAAGCAGAATGTAGTGCTTCTCCTGCTTTTGCACAAATGAATCATCGAGGAATGCCTGTGAATGAGGAGGTTTTACTAGATGTTATTCGTCAATATGAAAGTGCTTATCAAGATTTAATTGAGAAATTGGGAACTACATTTCCTGAAGCAGTTCTTCATCTTTATTCAACCAAAGAGTTACCCAAACTCATTAATACTCAATTTCAGCTTAAGATTTCTCAAGCAAATGCTGATACTTTAAGCCAATATTGGCAAATCCCAGAATTAAGGTTAATCTCAGTGATTAAAACCACAAAAACCTACCTGGATTATCTGTACAATCTTCAAGAAGTATTAACAGAGGGATATGTTAGAGGAAGTTATACCTTAATTAATAGTGCTGCTTTTGGACGCAGCAGTTGCCAGAATCCCAACCTACAAAATCCCCCTAATCCTAGTAACTTTCCCTCTGAACTTACTGCTTATAATTTGCCCCCGATTCGTTCTGTTTTTGTTGCTCACCCCCAAACCCAATTAATTATTGCTGACTTATCTAAAGCTCATACCCGAATTGCCTGTGAAGCATCAGGAGATCAAGAATTAATCGAACGATTTCACTCACAAAGTCAAGAAGTTTTCTGTTCAATTGCTGCTAAAATTGCTCAAATCCAAGGATTAGGGAAAGATTGGACAGAAGAAAATATCCAGCTTTGGGTTAAAGATAAATCCCACTTCAATCACAAAACGGCTGCGATGTTACGCTCTATTAGTAAAACAATTCATTATGGTTGTTTAAATCTCCAAGGCTATAAAACATTTCAAAAAACCATCAGAACGGGAGGAAATATCAATTTAACCGATGAACAAGCTAAAACGAGTCAATTAGGTTGGAAAAAAACCTATGCGGGTGTTGCTAATTTCTGCCAAAAAATTATTCAACAAGCTAATAGCACTCTACCTCCTGTTTTAGGAATTGAAGAGATTAAAAGTCGCACAAAATTTGGCTTAGGTTATGTCCGTTGTTTGACAGGACGAGGCGTATTTCTGCCTAAATATCCTCAGAAGTTCAGTCAACAGAAAAGCCTTAGTGTTCAAGGGCCAGATGCAACAGCCGCCTATTGGACAATGGCAGAAGCCGATATTATTAAGAAGGCGCTGGGTGAGCTTGTAACTGTTTTAGATCAGCATCCCCATTGGCAAGCTCATCTCGGAAATATGGCTCATGATGAAATTGATGGGATTGTTAGTGCTGATCAAGCTCTAGCTTTTGCAACAGCAATTCAAAATGCCATGAGAAATGCCATGAGCCAATTTATTAAGAGTATTCCTGTTGACGAGGGGGAAGAACCGAGTCGTTTGATTTATGACTCTTGGGCAGAAAAGTAGTTAACAATTCAGTTATCATTTATCAGTCATTAGGTTACTTTATTTAACCTAATCAGTATTAATTTTTAGTTGAATTACTGACTTTTAGAAAAGGAGAATTTTGCCATGCCTGTTTATTTGTACTGGGGAAATGATGATTATCTAATAGAGCGTCATATTAATCAATTACGCAGAAGTATTGTTCATCCGGGCTGGGAATCTTTCAATTTTTTCAGTTATCCGTTTAGTCCAGATCACTTCAAAGTTGCTCTTAATGATATCCGCACTATACCAGTTGGTGCTGGGGGACGCTTAGTAATTCTTTCCAATTGTACTGAGTTGAAAACAATTAATAACGCACTCTTAGAACAGTTTAAGCACATCCTGAAAAATTTACCAGAAAGCAATCATTTATTATTCACTTCTCTAGGTTCATTAGATCAACGGCTTAAATTTACTAAGCTACTTTGCCAATTTGCTACAGTTCAAGAGTTCTCTTTAATTCCATCTTGGAATACCCAAAAGCTAACAGAACAGGTTAAAGATACTGCCTCCAGTATGGATATTTCTTTATCTCATTCTGCTGCTGCGCTCTTAGCATCTGCTGTGGGAAATAATACCCGATTATTATACCAAGAATTAGAGAAACTTTCGTTAGTTACTATGGGAAAATCCATTGATATTCACGCTGTAGAAACTTGGGTTACTATTACAACAACAAATACCTTCCAACTTGCTCAAGCTATCTGTGTGAAAGATGCCAACAGAGCTACACAGGTTTTTACAACGCTTCTGAATCATAATGAACCCATTCTCAAGATAATTGTGACTCTAAGCAGCCTATTCCGCACTTGGTTAGCCGTTAAAGTCATGGTTGATGAAGGTGAAACGGATTCTCGTGCTATTGCTGCTGTTGCCGGAGTGAGTAATCCTAATCGAGTTTACCACATCAAACAAGAAGTTGCTTCTATTTCTTTAACTCGGCTGCAACATATTCTGACTCAATTATTAGACTTAGAAATTCTTGCTAAAACCCATGAGGATGCCACACTATGTACGAGCCAAATTATCAATCTTTGTCATTGATTAACTTTCCCAAATTTTCACCTCTTTCTGAAATATCTAATCTCAATAGTATTAGAAGTCAATCAATCCCCACTCAACTCCTCCAAAAAGCAATTGCAATTAATCAAGTTCCTACTGCGTTTCTCTTTACTGGCTCTAATGATCTCGAAAAGCGACAAATTCTAAAGTATTTTCTCCCCCTGTTGCTACATCATTCTCAGAGTTCAGAAGCCCTAGAAAATTGCAGGTCTCTAATCGAGGTAGGAAATCACCCCGATATTTTATGGATAGAACCGAGTTACCTTCATCAAGGCAATTTGATCTTAAAGAGTATTGCTTGCCAAGAGCAACTAACATTTAAACACTCTCCTCAAATTCGCATTGAGCAAATTCGAGAAATTAATCAATTTTTAGCTTATCCTCCCTTGACGGCTTCTGTTAAAATTGTTGTCATTGAGAACGCTGAATTAATGAATAATAATGCTGCTCATGCCGTGTTAAAAAGGCTTGAAGAACCTGGAAAAGCGACGTTTATTTTATTGGCTTCTCATGCTGAACTTCTCCTGCCTACCATCTGCTCACGTTGCCAAATTATCCCTTTTAAAAGTTTGAGTTTGTCAGAAATGAGCGAAGTTTTGCAGATGAATGGATTTTCTCAAATTTGTGAACACCCTGATATTCTCCACATGGCACAAGGCAGTCCAAATCAGGCTTGTGAGATTTGGACTGCAATCATTAAAATTCAAGAAATTGACTCAACTTTACTGCAACTTTCTTTCTTTAATCAAAAATTGTCTCAGCTTCTTATTGCTGCTAAAATGGTTAGCCAATCCTTAGATTATTCATCCCAAAAGTGGCTATTAAGTTATTGGCAATATCAATTTTGGACGACTCAGCGTAACCGAAAAAAAATCGAGATTTTGGAGGCTGCTAAACAAACACTTAATCGTGCTTCTAATCAGTTAGTTTGGGAAGTTTGCTTGTTAAAATTAGCGGAGCAATCAGGAAAGGCTGATGCCTTTCTATAAAGACAAGTATCAGTTGAAGATAAAACGATGAACCATTCTACCACTTTATATACTCAGAAAGTTTCTCTAAGTGACCTCAATATTTTAGCCTTTCAACTTAGAGAAGCCGGAGCTAAGTTTCGCTCTACCATTCATAAGCACGAAGCCACAATTGTTTTCTCAGCTTTACCAACATCTGCTTTATCCATTTTAGGGAAAAGCCAAGAAGCTAACACGAATGGAGACACTTTACTCCCTGAACAAGTTTCTGCATCAACGCCAGAAAAGTGTTTTAAATCTGACCCTGAAGAAACAACTGTTATCAATGGATTTGAAAGGGAAAATTCAGATGACCTCATAGCTTCAAAAAGCGATGAAGCTGTGCAGGATATCAAGGAATCTGTTGAGCCTACTCCAGAACCTTCTTCCAATCCCAATCCGATAACTGATTCCTTAGCAACGGAGAAACAACTGTTGAAATTGAGTAAAACAAAACTCAAAAAGTTAGCGCATCAATACAATATTGAAGGTCGAACTAAATTAGACCATCATCAATTAGTGAGTGCCTTAGCTCATCTAGTTCCACTCAACAAATTATAAGGGATTAAGTTCAAAACTCATCATGAAATGCCTAAAGATTGATAAAGGCGCTGTCGCGCTATTTTCAAGAGATTTCACGAGGAAAATATCATGTCAGATAATCTCAATGTTATTAACTTAGTTGGTCGGGTAGGTCAACAACCTGAAACTCAATATTTCGAGAGCGGTGCTGTTTTAACTAAGCTGTCTCTTGCTGTTAATCGACGCAGTAATAAAAAAGACAGCGAGCCGGATTGGTTTGCGCTAGAAATTTGGGGAAATATTGCTGAAGTAGCTGCTAATTATACAGATAAAGGCAGTTTAATTGGAATTCAAGGAGAACTCAAACTGGATGAATGGATTGAACAAACTACGGGTCAACAAAGAGTTAAACCTGTAATTCGAGTCCATAATTTAGAATTACTAGGATCTAATTCTAACTCCAATTCCCGCACTCATACCTCCGATAATTCTGACACTACTTCTTCAATTCCCGACGAAGATACCAGTGACTTTTAAGATGTCGGACTAAAAAAAATCTCTCGGAACTTTTTAGGGTTTCGGGAGATTTTTGAATCACCAAGCTTTTGTTAACCATTAACTTAAACTAGGACAAATAAACCATGAATAATGCACAATTGAGAGTCCGAATTAATTCTCTGCAAACCAACCATACTCAAGACGGTACTTTAACCATTTCTGGAGACTCTTCCTTTAAGTATTACGACCGAGGTGGGTTTAAAGTTCGTTCCTTACAATTTCAAGCTTATGGGGAAGCCGCCGTTACACTTAATCAGGGCGGAGTGGGCGCAGTTCATGTTTTATCAGGACGGCTGAGTATTTTTAAGCCTAATGATAGCCATCCCAATCATCAAATGTTGCTTACCGTAGAAAGAACTGTAATTATGGGTGAGTCTACCGATTTTCAATCCACTTCTGCTAGTGCTGAGGTTCCTACTTCCGAGTCGGTTCCCACAGTTACTAATACTCAGTCTGTTCCTGTTCCTACTACTAGCAATGGCAAAGCCACCGCAGATTACAGTGCTATTCCTTTTTAGTTAACTCACTATTAATTTTAGCCTTAACTTAGCCAGCAGGAATAACCTGTTGGTTTTTTTTTGTTGGTTTCTTAGCCGTTGATTAAAAAGGCTCTGACGAGCAAGTTGCAGTAATGAATTGAGAGAAATTGAATGATTACTGTTACCATTTCTCATAATGCTGCTAATGTTGTTGGCTCTTTATCTCAACGAGCTATCAAGACGTTACAACAAGCTGATTTTTCTGTTGTCAGACAGGAAGCTTCTTATGGGTTTACAAATAGTTTAACAATCCCCTTATTTCCTCAGTTTGGTTTAACTTGGAAGGGGGTTAAAAACTGTTTAGAGATTGCAGGTTATCAGGTCAATATTATTTGCTAATCATTCTTGGTTATCCTGGCTCATTCAACAACAGCCAGGATAATTTTTTTATTTGAAAGGAGCAACATACAATGATGTACAATCAACAGTTAAAAGTTGTTATTAGCGGTTCTCGAAGTTTGAAACAGCTTCCCAAAGAGGCAATTGCAACAATTCAACGGATAATTCAGCTTAATGCTATTATCTTGATTGGGGATTGTTATGGGACAGATTTTTTAGTACAAACTTACCTACAACAAGCGGGTTATCATCAAGTTAAAGTTTTTCATATTGGTAAGTCTCCTAGAAATAATGCAGGATTTGTTACTGTGAAAATTAAGGGTTCGTACAGTGAACGCGATCGCATTATGTGTTCAGAGGCAGATTTTGGTTTAGCTATTATTCAAAATAATTCCCCAGGAACTCTTAAAAATATTCAACGAATGCCCCATCGAGTAAAGGTTATTAGAGTTCCTGTTAATTTCCCTTAAAGTTAAGGAAGTCTACCTAGAATTAGTGAGACTTCCTTGAATAATTAGAAATGAGAATCAGGTTTAAGTTGCCATTTAGGATGCTTAATAGTATTGATTTTTTCAGTCGATAAGACCTGATTAGATTCAATAGAATAGCCCCGTCGTTTTAATTCACTTTGAATCTGGTAAAGTTCTAATTGGAACTCCTCAATAATAGCTTTTATCTCCTCATTAATGGCGGTTTCCCAAGCTTCTCGACTAATTAACCCCACCGGACTTTGATTTAACTGGCGTCTTTTCTCCTGAATTGCTTTTTGCCCTTGTTTCAAGACTTGATTATATTGATGAATTAGCAGTTCTATCCAAACTTGATTTTCTTTTTGATTGCGTTGTTCAGGGGTAGATTGAGGATGATCTAACACATACTTAGTTAGTTCTTCTAATACCCAAAACTCACGACTGGCGTGTTTAATTCCATCGGGGTTTTCTTGATGACGTTGTTGGCTATAGACTTCAAATTTGTGGGAAATTTGCCATTTGTATTCAGGATAACGAATGATTTTTCCGGTATAAAATCCTGTCATTATTGTTAAAATGATTCCGAGTAAGGGGACAATATAGATAATCCAATCGGTATCTTCTCCTTGAAAACGCACATAAAATAGAGTGGCTGCATATTCCACAATTAAAAGCCCAGTGGCAAAAACAACAAAGACTTTTGTTTTTTGATGCAAATAATCTTTCAAAACTGCATTAAAGACCATTTGTTCTGCTTCTGCACGGGCTGCAATTAGTTGATTTTTGGTTCTTAGAGCGTTTCTTTTTTTGGCTTCTATTTGCTCTTGATCATGGTGAATATCCCGTTTAATACTGGAAATTGCCACATCATAAGCAATAGCCCATTCTGTAAAATAAACGAGAGGAAAACTAACTGCGATCGCAATAACCCAGCGCCATTCGCCAGGAAATCCCGCTAAAGCCGCATAAGGTGCTCAACTATTCATTAATGCAGCAATTGTGATACAGAAAAGAACGATAAATTTGTGTAAGTTCATAGGATAATTTTCCTCACAAAGTAAGATGGATTAAAAATTTAGGAAAGTGTACTAAAGTAGCATTGAATAGAAAATAGCAACACTTTCCTAACAAAGTTTACTTGTTCGACTGGGAAGGATAATTAACTTGATACCGTCGCTTCATTTCTAAGGCATACTTTAACGGGGCTAAAATCGTCAAGTTTTGGCTTAAGCGAGGGTAAAGCACAAAGATATTGGGGAGTTGTTCAGGTAACAACTTCTCAGCAATAAATTCCTGTAAAATCACATCTTCATCAAATTTAGAAATCATAGGTTTACTTCTCCTGAGCAGAACGAATTTTTTGAATCGAATCTTTAATGCAACTTCTGATATTTTGGTTGCAAAATTGAGTATTAGGTAAGCCTTTTAGACTATCCCAAAGTTGTGAATTAAAGCCCGTATTGCCATCATTGGTACTCCCAACCACTAATAACGTCCCATTTCGGGAGGACACTTTATCAGCTAAATTCGTTAAGGTTTCGGGACAAAATTCTTCCTGTTCGTTGGCTTGAGCTTGTAGAATAATCATCAGAGTTTCAGAATGGCGATCGCTCATTTCTGCTGCTAGTTCTAAACCCGGACAAATATAGGTTCCTTGTCCTTTAGGTTCAGGTTTTTGATGGCAGAGAGAATACAGATCACTCTGGTCTTTGATGACAACCGGATCAGATGCAATCAGATCTTGGCTGACCTGAATTAAAGCTGCTTTATCCCCAGATTTAGCAACATCAGCCACCCCAAAACAAGCATCTTTAGAGACTTTGATTTGCTGGGAATCATTCAAGGCAGAAGCACTAATATCTGCTATTCTGATTAACAATAAATTGGCTGGCTTCTCACACCCAGTAAGCACTAAAACCAGAAAAAGAAAGCCTAAAATACAAATCAGTAACCAGCCCCAATCAATATCACCTCCTTCTCCTTTTTTAATAAACTCAGATTGGCATTCAGCACAAAGCCATTCTTTATGATTCGGGAGTTGTACTAATGGGACTTAAACAAAAATCAAGCCCAAATCAAGCCTAAACTTGCTTTGTAGGCTGCAAATACATCCCTATTATGTTGGAGCCACTCCACAAATCGAAAAGAAATCGCTGTGCGAAAGGCTTCAAGGGCATCAACAAATGTGTTTAAGGGTTTGTTCGCCCATCGACGTCTTAACCCTCCAGTTAAACTATGCCAGAGAATAAAAGTATAGGCACAAAATACCAAAATCCAATGTCTGATTAAACTTCTTTTATCTCGGACTTGATATTCTTTCAGCCCCAACCAGCCCTTAGCTTCCCTGTAAAAAACTTCTATCCAATTTCTTTGTGAATAGGTCGTTACTATCCATTCTCCTGTGGCTTTTGAAACCTCAACATTAGTCATTAAATAATCAATATCACTGGCTTGGTCGAAAGTGGCAGCATTCATGACGATGGCTATTACTTTCTTCCCGGCATACTTTGATAATTCAATTTCTTGTGTTGCTACCCACACAGTTTTGGTTTTTTCTACTGGGAGTTGAATTTCACTAAAAGCTCCTTGGGGCAACGATTTAGCTAAATTATCTAATCGAGTTTCCTCTGTTTCATCTTCCCCTTTTTTGAGGATTACCTTTCGATTCTTGGCGACTCCCCCTATATATTTTAATCCTTTTTTCTCTAACTCTTGTAAAAAACTTGTGTTATTTCCATACCCGGCATCTGTTAGCACAATTCCCGGTCGATATCCTCTGTCTAAGCTCCTCTCTATTAATTCTAATGCTATTTCTGGTTTCTTTTTAAATTCGGGGTCGGCTTTTCCTAAGGGTAATGACTCGGCTTTTTGATATAATTCTATATCTAATGGTAAGTTTTTTTTACCATCGTATAGATGGCTCGTTACTGCTACAATTCCATTGTCGGTTTTTCCGATTTCTCCGATGTATTGCCGTCCCACTCCCTCGGTAAAGTTCCCGCTTTTTCGATGTCCTGAATCATCAATAATTAGAGCAAATCCCCGACTAATCTGGGTTTGCCTACACTGATTCATTACCTCCAGCCGACGCTGATTCAGTTTCATTGCTGACCAAGGAGCTTCGGTTAAAAAGTGGTGTAATCGGTGGTAAGTTACCCCTACGGCGTTATTCGCCATTTGCGACAGGTTTTTTCGCTCACTTTCTCCCAATAATCCCCCTAAATAGTTCCTAAATTCCCGTTTTTGGGCTTGATGGCCGAAAATATCGTCAAATCGACCACACCATCTATCGAAGCAAGGGGGCATCGCTGCCGGGGTTGTCTCTTTCATGGGTTATTCTTTAACGTTATTTGCTTGCTCTATAATCATTATCATCTATTTCCCTCCTTATTTTTGTTTAAGTCCCACTAAGTCACACATTCTGTGGCCTTTTTTATCTCTCAAACAATCCATAAAATAAAACCTCCTTAGCTGTTGATACGATCTCACACTCGACTCAGTAACCCAAAATTCTGATCAGGTTTTGATCAGGATTTCATCGCGTAACGATTAGGAATGACTAACAAAGTTAAGGTTTCACCAGAGGGAAAAATCAGAATTGACATAAAAGGAATGAGAAACCGGGTTTCTTGTCTTGTTTTTATCAAGAAAGCATTTTCTCTCAGAGAAACCCGGTTTCTATTGAGTCCTATAATCCCTAGTCTCTGACGGGTGAATACACGTGCAATGTCACACAATCTTCATCACTGTTATTAACTAACTGGTGGTATTCATAACGGTCAGTCCAGGTAATTTCCCCAGCACTTACGGTTTCTTCTTTCCACCGCACTAACTTCCGTTTTTCGTCGGGAATATAGCGCTGTTGGCTAATAGAACCTTGGAGGACTTTGGTAACATTTAAAGCCGAGTTTTTGTGAGGGTGCACGCCAGAGATTTGACCTGGCGCCCAACAAATGATCATGAGCTCAACTTGATCGTTACGAAGGAATGTTTGATACCCATAACGGTCAGGAAGAAACAAAACGAATGCTTCCCAACATTCCTTGGGTAAGTCGAAGCAAGTCACCAGATCTTTGAGTGTGTCCAGGGTTAACAGGTGAGATGGGATTTTCTTGAGTTGGAGCAAGAATTTCTCGATATTCAGGGGCTGACTAACCCTTTCTCGTGAGGAAAAACCGTTATTGTGCTGTACAATTTGAATCATTGGATTTCAAGCCGTTGGTTTACTTGTCTGGACAGATAACTGAATCAATGGCCTTTTATGCCAACCCAAAGGTTGCTAGTTGCCAAGGTTTAGGCTTGATAGTCTAGGGTCGTAAAACCCTTGTTTTCTCAAGCTGTGGACACGATCTCACACCAGACTCACTAACCCCAAATTCTGATCAGGTTTTGATCAGGATCAGGACTTCACCGCGTAACGATTAGGGATGACTAACAAAGTTAAGGCTTCACCAGAGGGACAAAAAATAATTGAGACAGCACGCACAGAGAAAGGACGGGGGACAGGATGGGCAAAGGAAGACTGTCACCAAGCCTTAACAGATGCTAGTTTGTATCAATTGCAAAATGTAATTCTTCCAGCTTTAGAAATTTCTGTTAAGGATAATCCCAACCCAACTCTTAACTTGAAAAAGTTAAAAGCAATTATTGATAAAAATTGTATTAAGCCCCCCATTAATGAATATTCAAAAAGCACATTAATTTTTTTTACCGATGATTCTCAAGAAAAAATTTTAACAATCATTAATCAATTAGTTTCCAAGAATTATACTGATTTACATTTGAACGATTTTTATAAGTTTTTTGATAAATATAAATTAAGATTAGATCGAATCACTGATCGAAATTGGCGTGATTTTTTATCGGGTAAGCTAATTGATGAAGATATTTTTACTGCCTTTTGCTCAATTTTAGGCATTTCTTGGCAGGAGGTTATAGCTCAGGAAACACCCTTTGAATATAAAGATAGTACAAACACAACTTTATTAGTAGAAGTTTTAAATACATTTAATCATAAAGAGCAAAAAGATTTAGTTTGTAGTAATTTAGCTTTAAGTCATGCACCTAAAGCATTTTTAGTGATTAACCCTTGTTCCTATCGTCGGACTTGGATGCTGCGAAGAATTGAATATGAGATTAAAACTTTTGGCAAAGAAGTACAACCGGAAGATTTTTTTAGTAAATCTCAATACACCTCTCTTTCAATCAAAGATTTAAAGTCAAGATTCAATCAAAAATATCCTGATCAATCCCTTAATGAAGTTTTGAAAAGTAAATATATTTTTTTAATTATTAATGTTGATAATTATAACTTTAATAATTTTAAAGACTTGATTAACGAATTTTGGAAACCAATTTTAGCTAGGGTGAATCCAGAAAAACCAGGTAAAATTTTAATGTTTATGATCTCTAGTGATCAAGGAAATGATTGGCAAACAGAATGGAAAAATTGTGATATGTTAAAAGATGCGATCGCAGAACTCACTCCAGCCAATTCTTTTAAAGCACAAGATTTAATTGAAATTCTCCCTAGAATTGCTTTAAAATTTGATATAACGCTTACAGAAGATCCAGCCACTCTTTCTCAAAGTATCCTAGAAAAAGGTCAAGGAAGAACAGAAGAAATAATTAAGGCTTTATATCAACAATTCAACTGTAAACATCAGGACTTAATTCGACAATGGCAAACCTACCCACCCCGATAAACCCTAAATATATAAAAGATGAAACTGGAGAATTCCAACCCCCTCAAGGGGGAGAATGGAGTGATTTAGTTGACGAAGAAATTTATCCCTATTATCCCAGTGATGGGTTAATAGAAGCGGTTAATTTAGCCATTCTTCTTAACCGTCCGTTACTGTTGGAAGGAGAGCCCGGATGTGGGAAAAGTCAGTTAGCGGCGGCGGTTGCTTATCAACTGAATAAACGTTATCCTGATATTCAATGGAAATATAGACTCTGGAATATTCAATCTACCAGTAAAGCTCAGGATGGCTTTTATACTTATGATTATGTGGGGAGACTTCAAGCCGCACAACTGGCAAAAGAACAGGTGAAAGATGAAAACATGAACCCTAGTAACCCAGAAAATTTTATTAATTGGGGGCCATTGGGTTATGCGTTTCGGGAACAGGACTGTCGGACTATTGTTTTAATTGATGAAATAGATAAAGCCGATAAAGATTTACCCAATGATTTATTATTAGCTATTGACCAACAGAAATTCTTAGTTAAAGAACTCCGAGAAGAAAATGGCGAACCCCGTTGGGAACGTGCTAATAAAGCTGCACCACCGATTATTATTATTACCTCTAACCGAGAACAGGAACTTCCCAGCGCTTTTTTGCGACGGTGTTTATACCATTATGTTGAATTTCCTGATAGCAAACGGTTAACGGAAATTATTAATAGTCGGTTTAAGAATCCTCCGGCTACAATTGTTAAACCCGCTTTACAAAAATTTCTTAAACTACGAGCAGCAATGGAGGAAGATGAACTATCTAAACAAGTGAGTACCAGTGAATTAATTGATTGGTTTGAAACCCTCTATGACTATCCTGAGAAGGAAATTAAAGCAATGCTTAAAAAAGCAGGAATTCCTCTAGCAAGTACGTTATTGAAACGTCATCAGTATTATAATAGTTATCAAGATTTAACCTAAAATCTCCCAACCCTTTAATTTTCTGGTTTCTAGGTTCTACCTAGAAATCCTTAAAAGGTGGCTCTGCCACCAGACAACCCCGTTTAGGGTAGAATAGATTAGGTTAATATCAATAAAATGACAACTGCTTTCCCTCTGCGAACATTATTTGAACAACTCCGAAAAACTGGTTTTCGCCTAACCATTGACCAGTATCATTTTGCAGTGGAAGCCTTAACACTCTCGATAGCAGATGGGTTAGACCCAACTAATATTGATGCAGTTAAACACCTTTGTCAAACGGTATGGGTTAAATCTCCTGAAGAACAGCGTCGGTTTGAAAAATTTTGGCAAGCTTTAATTCCTAAAAATCCTGATCAGATCCCCCCAACTCTTTTTAGAAAGGGAAACGATGGAGAATCCTCTAATGTTAATTTAGAAGCAAATACCCAATTAGAAAATACCGATAATCTCGATAATAATAACCTAGACCAACCGGAAGAATACCTAACATTTGAAACCCCAAACTTGCAAGTGGGAACTGCTATTTCTGTAAATTGCCAAGAAGGGTATTATTTCCCCGTCAGTCGTCAACAACTGCGGGAAGGATGGGAAACCTTTAAACCTCAACGTCCAAAAACCTTTTTCAAGGAAATAGATATTCCCGCTACCGTTGAACAAATTACCAAAGATGGTTTTTTCATTAAACCTGTTTTCGCCCCCACCCAGACCCTAGAAATACCCCCAAAAGTCCTATTACTCCTCGACCAAAAAGGGTCAATGGCCCCCTTTCATCCCCTTTGTCGCCATTGGGTTAACCTGTGGTCAGACGCGACGGTTTACTATTTCCATAACTGCCCAACGGATAGCTTATATCTTGACCCCCAACTGCGAAAAGGGGAAGATATCGAAACGGTTTTAACCCAATTTTCCCCTAAGAATACCGTTGCTTTAATAATTAGTGATGCTGGTGCGGCAAAACAGCGTTCTGTTCCTGACCGTTGGGACGAAACCGTAGAATTTCTCAACCTCCTCACCGATACCGTTTCCCGTGTCGCTTGGTTAAACCCTCTCCCCCGTCACCGTTGGTTAGATACGACTGCGGAGGATATCGCCAAAATATACCCCAAACAAGTCCCGATGTTTGCCCTTGACCCCGCAGAATATCAAAAAATGCTGCGTTGGTTACGTTGGGGTGACTCTAACTTTAACTTTAACTCCCCCCTTACCAACGAGAGCATGGGGGGATCTCTTAACTGGGACTTCGACGCCACCAGTCGAATTAATAGCTTTACCCAACAATACGGTAATTCCTATTTAAACCTAGCGTCCCATGCCGCCTTTCCCCTAACTTTAACTCCAGACCTTCTCTATCGTCTTTGGAAAAAATTTTTAGTCCCTAATTACCCTGAACTTGAACTTCCTTGGTATGCAGTAGCGGATATATTGTTATCAGACTTTTGCCAACCCGTTGAAGAAGAATTAATAGAACTCTATGAAATAGAACCAGATATCCGTAATCAATTATTGATCAAACTCACAGACCAAGAAGGAGAACAACGACTGAAAGAATTATCTGATTTTATCATTGAATACCTAAAAAAACAGCTAAAATCTACACTTCCCCATTGGTTAGGAAGTCTTTATGAACGACAACAATGGGCAGCTTTAGCCTATACTGACCAACAGGATGAAGCCGTGCAACAGTTGGCAAAATCCTTGAAAAAAGCCTATTTACAAAATAATAAATCCGAGTTAGTTCAGTGGTCGGAGTTAGCGCAAACCATATCCTCGGTTTTAACCGATAAAAAATATCAACCCTTATTAATTGCGGCGAAAGGATATGGCGCCGAAGCGCGAGGTATTCGTCGAGAAACCGAAAACGCCCAACGGGACTGGGAACAATATTTAGGTCAGGAGGAAATTGTTACTTTAGCGGGAGTCGAACTAGCAAAACCCGGTAGTGTCCTCGGTCGCCTTCCTCTAAAAAGATTTTCCTTTAAAACCGTTACTGTTAACAAAAAGGGTGAAATTATCAACCGGGAAACTAAACAAGCCCGATATTTCACCGAAGACCTGGGGAATGGCATCACCTTAGACATGGTTTATATTCCTGGGGGGACATTCCTCATGGGTTCACCAGAAGGGAAAGGAGACAAAAACGAATACCCCCAACATCAAGTTACAATTCCCCCCTTTTTCATGGGTAAATATTCCATTACTCAAGCCCAGTGGAAAGCCGTTGCTAACTGGCCAAAAATTCAACGGGATCTCGACCCTGACCATTCTCCTTCTCGCTTTAAAGGCGATAACAAACCTATAGAAAGAGTTGAATGGAACGATGCAGTAGAATTTTGTGCCCGACTGCTACAACGAACCGAACGCCCCTACCGTTTACCATCAGAAGCCCAATGGGAATATGCGTGTCGTGCCCGAACCCAAACCCCGTTTTATTTTGGGGAAACCCTAACCAGTGATTTAGCCAATTATGATGGAACCGTAACCTATGCAGACGAACCCAAAGGGAAATTTCGCGGAGAAACCACCTCAGTCGGCAAATTTCCCCCTAATGCCTTTGGATTGTATGATCTCCATGGTAATGTCTGGGATTGGTGCGCCGATCCTTGGCATGACAACTATGAAGGAGCGCCAACAGGAGGAGAAGTTTGGGATGAAGAGAATGGTAATAATAATCATTATCAAATTTATAGTGCTGAAAATTTAGTCAACTTATTGAACGACGAAAGAAGTCATTGTCTGCGGGGCGGTTCGTGGGTCAGCGTTCCTGGTACCTGCCGTTCTGCTATTCGTAACTGGTATGCCGCCATCAACTCCTACAACTACAACGGCTTTCGGGTTTGTTGGGTTGTTGGTGCGTCGTAGGTTAGTGTGCAGGATTCTTAGCCCTGTTTTCTTTAGCTCTTTTGCCCTCTGCCCTTCTTTTTTCTTTTCCCTTCTTCCCTTTTGTCCGAGCGAAGCGAGAATTTTTATTTTTTCTAAAATATTAAGTTTTGTTAATGGAAGAACTCCCAATTATCCAAAAAACCTACGATTTGATTAAATGGTATGTTCCCATTTTAAACCGTTTGCCCAAGGATCACAAATTCATGTTAGGCGATAGAATGATTGCCCGTCTCTATAATATCTTAGAAACCCTAATTTTGGCAAGATATTCAGCTATCAGAAACCGGGTTTTTCAGTTAACTTTATACTAAGCATCAAAATCTGGATTAAAAACCCGGTTTCTAACTCCCGCAGTTAGCTATCGGCTCTCCCGAATGCAGGGTGTAAAAAGTATTTTATGACCCAAATTTTTGCCATCATAAAGGCTGGAAATTTTGACAGGAGTGGATTATAAACGTGCGTTATCACCCTAAGTACAGGAGAGCCATTTAAAATAACTCTCCCGATTGCTTTTCTAACAAAGTTTGCTCAGATTGTGCAATTTCTTGCTTGTGTTCTACCTCCTGTGAAGACTTGACGTAATCCTCAGTTTGACTTTTATCCTCTATCAAAATTTGAGGTGTTTCTGGTAACAATAAGGATTGGCGAACATAATAAGCGTGCTGTAATAAAGCATTGAAATTATCCAATCCTAACTGTCGCAATTGTTGAGCCGTGAGGTTGCCCCCTTCCAGATAAGCGATCGCTGCATAAGCCATTCGGAGAGCTTGCCATACTTTTTGGTTTTGCTGCTTCACACCATCACGCTTAATGTAATGTAAGATTTGAGCATCCAACGTATCTTCAAAAGGTTGCAATCTTACAGTTAAATTTTCTCGCTTCTGATTACTCTTGCTCATGTTTTGTCCCTTTCCAAATTCCATAAATATCTACAAATCGAGTTAAGTCTGAAGATTCTAACTCAGTCGATTTCCCCGACTTAAACAATGTTTTTTCTAGTTGGTCTATCATCTGAGTCGCTTTCTTTTGAAGTTGTGCTGTAGGCGCTGCATCCCCCTGAGCAGTTGTGGCTTGCATTAGTTCAAGTTGCTGTGAGTAATTCAAATTCTGCCGTTCATCACACTCAGCTAACCAACTGCGGTAACGTTTTTCGCCCTCCACATCTCCCCAGTTGCGCCGATAAGTTGCAGCCTTAGCATCATCCCACTCAGGAGGCTTAGGAGGTGAAGGAAAGGGGGGCATAATTGTCTGTTGTGAAGGCAAAGCGATCGCTTTATATAAAGGAATAGAAGGAAATGTAGCTTCAATGTTATCCAAATATAAAGGGGCAGCACCGCCCGCAATAATGAGTTCCGACGTATCTTCTATGATGGGTGTCGCCCAAGTTGAGAGTTGTTGCCACAAATGACGCTTCGCAGAAGTCATAGCTTTAACCAGTTGTTCCAATTCAATTGGTTTCTGGCTTTTATCAGTTGTAGCTAATCGTTGAATCAGAGGATTATCAATCGAGAAATCTTTACCAAGTTGGAGCAGGACAGCCGTTAAGTCGGATGCTGATTGTCCCAAACTCGAAGTTTGTACCGTCGCAACTAAATTGTAAAAACCGAGGTTATTGGTAAAGCCCAAAGCCGACCCATGATCATAAACAATTAAACTGGTATTTCGTTCGCCAAACATCCACACCACAACTTTATTTTTCAACAGCCAATCTGCGCCACCTTCTTCTTGGTAACGCAACATAATTAACCCAGCACCTTCTGGCTTACAGCTTAAATCGCGCAGTTTAATTCGCAAGCGATTTCCCCGAAACTCAAACTCTGATAGTGCCTTAGTGAGTTCAGTTTTTAAATCATTCTGGGGAGTAATGGCAAACTTATATTCTGGATAAGGCAATAATAAGATGAGATCTAACTCCCATCGAGGAGGCAAATCGTAGAGTTCCTGTATTACCCCAGAAATCGCCAACAGCTTAGGAATGGCAGTCATTTGCTTGGGTTGTTTTTGTTCAGATGAGCGAGTAGCATCTACCGCATATTTTTCAGCCAGTTGCCCCACTGCATAGTATTGTGTTCCCAATCTGATCCACGCATCTGTTTGGGGATAACTTTTAACGAGTAAACTGCCTTGATGTTGAGTAATTTGGAAATCATCCAACTCCACAACTCTCGAACCCATCATTAATTTTTGAGGGGGATGATTAGGAAGTTGCACGATTACTTTGAGGGAGGAGTCTCCTAAATCCGCCCAAATTTTGATGAGTCTCGTTGTATTTTTTTCCATACCTCTGTGACTCCCATTTAGTATTTTCACCCTTAATTTAACGAGATCTTTCTGCACCTATTTGTGCCTTTAGATATAAGTTTCTGCACTTTTTTGAGTTTCTTTTGCACTTGTTCTCACTCACTCCCTTTAGTTTCGCCCTAGTTTTCGGTGATAATTAGTGCAGGAATTACTCAGACTTCACTACAATTTGGGCGTAAATCACTCCCCCTCTACTCACGAAAGTTTCAGACAAATCTTCAGGTTTTCCGATAAGAATTGAAGGAGCAAGCAATAGGATTGTCCGTACAAATGTATATCTAAAGTTAGAGTTAGGTTCATAAAAATCTTGGCTAATTTAAGGCTATGAAAAATCCTACTAAATTTCAAAATCAATCTAAACTCAAACGAATTGATGTGCGCGTTAGTGAAGCTGAGTTACTTTTGTTGCAGCAGTATTCAACAGAGCGTCAGCTTTCCATCTCTGAGTATGTGCGCCGTTGCAGTTTGAGCCGCAATTTACCCCGCCCTCCAACTCATTCCTCAAAGACAACTCTTTCTATATTGGTGTCAAAGCTGATTGAGGAACTAAGTGCGTTGAATACGATCGCTCGCAGCAGCAACCATCCCGATATTAGTGAACGGGCTGTTAGCATTGCCCAACTGCTATCGGAAATTTCTCAGGTGTCCTTATGATTGCCAACATTACCCGTGGCTCTAACTTTACTGGAGTATTGCGCTATGTGATGGACAAGCCCCATGCTGAATTGATGATGACTAATGTAGCGAGTGCATACGGAGAATTAACCGATTTAGCCAAGGCGTTTCGAGTCACAGCAGCAACTAATCCTAGAGTCAAAAAGCCAGTGTATCACCTTAGCATTTCTCCAGCACAAGGAGATACTTTATCTATGGCTCAATGGCTTAAATTGATCAAGGATTTATTAAAGCAACGCCATCTAGCGGAGCATCAATATATTGCGGTACTTCATAGGGATGCCACTTACCCCGATGGTTCTATGCGTCCCCATGTCCATTTAGTCATTAATTTAGTCGGTAGTACAGGACAAGTCGCTAATGTCTGGTGGGACTACCCCAAAACGGAGAAGGTACTGCGACATTTGGAGAAATGCTATGGTTTAACTTCTGTGCCTTGTTCTTGGGAAGTTGCTAAACGCAGTAATTCCAAAGGGCAAGTTCAACGTTTAGCACGGGAAACGGCAGAATTTCTAGCTCTAAATCATCCCCGCACCCAACAGCCTCAACCGAATGTTCGGCAACTTCTTCAGCAGGCTGTTGATGAAGCTGTTATAGATACCACCTCTACTGCGGAACTAACGAAGGCCCTTCAGTCGAGGGGAATTGTATCAACTCTGACTTCCCAGGGAATTCAATATGAACTGGGGGGGATTCACTTTGCCGGCTATCAATTGGGTGAGAGTTATACATTAAAGGCAATTGAGCAACAACTTCGTCTTCAACAAAAACGAAAAGCACAACAACAACAGCAATGGGAGCAAAAACTAAGCTCAGAGTCTTCCCCGTCTTTGAGTTCTCAAGCCAGCTTACCTCAATCTCTATTGGCTCAAAGGGATAAGGAGAAAGACAAACTTCCTCTGCCACCCTATAGTTTAAGTCGTTCTCCTGGCATATTTGAGACTGAACAACAGGAGTATGAGAAACGAATGAGTCAGCTACAGCAACGCATCAATTTTGTAGCTGCTAGGGTAGCTTACTCTCTCATTACAGCTAACACTACCCAGGATTCTATTTCAACCCCCAACGCTACCTACACGATGACTTGGGATGATGCTATGAAAGAACTTAGGCTTTATTGTACTCAACCCGATTTAGGCGATCGCTCGTTTCCCATTCTCTTCGCTCAATATGACCCTTGCCATCAACAATGGATCGGGAAAGGAGTAGTTTCTCATTACCTCAATGAATCCCATTTAACAGATTGGGCATCGTTTGTGACTACTCCTGAATTGCTTAATCTCCCTAATAATGGCTCTTCTCACCCTATTATTAAGGCGCTGGAAAGCTCTATTATTACTACAAATCAAATTACTACAAATCAAACGGAACAAGTTTTGCCTTTGTCCTCATCTCAACTTCCGGTTCAACCCTTTCCCCGTACCCAGAAAAAATCAAACTTGTTAGATAGAGCCTGATCTTTAGCTTGCTGAAAATCTTATTATTTCAATATTTTCAGTGCTATAAGTAAAATTAATTCAATAATCTATCTAAAGACTGATATAAATTGACAAGCCTTTAGGAAAAAATATTAGTTACTAATAACAAACCTTTGCACTGCGTCACTATTCATTTTTTAATCCTCAAACTTTCAAGCGTGCCTGCTGTGCTCTTTTGTTGTGTAAAATTTCAATTTAGTAATCCTATGCGTATACCATCTCAAAGCCCCCAATTGGAGGCTCAACCTACATACCGAGTTCACGTTAAACTTATAACTTGGAAATGGAAAGATTTTTCAGCTAACGCCTATCAATTACCCGATGGCTCAATTGCTATGTCCTACAGACAAATGGCTCTCAAGGTTTGTCAGAACAAAAATGCAGCTAAAGAATTTGTTTTAAAGGCTAACTTACCTCAAATTCAAGTGCGATTTGAAAACTCACTATCGGGTACTCTTGTTCCTCTATCTAGCGTTGCTGATTACTGGAAACACGTTAATTTCTCTAACCCTAAAACCATCCCAGCTTTTTTAGGATGGAGGGCAATTGAAGAATATTTAGCAGAAGTGGAACAACGACCTTTGTGTTCTTGGCCCACTCAACCTTTTCTGATTTTAAAAGCCGTGTACAACCTAAATATCCTAACCGATAAACCCTTACTTCAGGTTCTAGCACTAGCTCAAGCAGATGGTCAACGACAATATCGGATCGAGATTGCCTCGGCTTTAGCATTAATTGGAGTAGCCCCCCAATGGTTACACAAATGTAGGTCAAAAACTCGAACTAAATTACACAACCAAGGTTTCACAGGTGTACAGCTAACTCAATATCTTCTTGAAAGTCAACAATATCCTACCCTAATCTCTCCCAGAGAATCTCAACAATTAGTGAGTAGCAACACCATTAGTTTGAAAGAGTGTTTGATTATTTGGGAATATTTTGCCGAGCGTCAATTTAGTTGTGCCATTGGTTGTCTTAAAGCTCTAGCTTCTGAATCTTTTGAACATAGAATTGCGAAAATAGCTGGTTCGAGAGAACCTAAAAACTTCCTTAAAATTGCCAATCCTTTCAGGCTTACTTATAGCCTCGAAAATTTCTATCAGTCCTGGCAAATCTTACAGCTTATTATCAACCATATTCCCCAAAACATTTTTTGGAAAAATCGGAATTCTGTCTATCTGGGTTGTAATCAGAATTTTGCCCGTTTAGCAGGAATAGAAACTCCAGAACAGATTGTGGGAAAAACGGATTATGATTTACCTTGGAGGAAAGAAGAAGCCGATTGGTTTCGCCAATGTGATGCTCGAATTATGAATAACAATGCTCCTGAGTATGGGATTGTCGAAACTCAACTTCAAGCTGATGGTCAACGTCCTTTAGTTAATACTACTAAGATTCCTTTGCTGGATAGGGAAGGGAACGTTACTGGCTTAGTAGGAATTTACTAATATTCTCTTAATCAGATCAATGTTCAGAACTCACCCAAGATCCTTTAGCTTCTATCGTTTGCAGTGCGACTTGAGCGACTTGAACCGCCGCTTCAAATGGCAAAGCTCTGACTTCCGCTAGCAAATCTGCAACCGATAAACCCAAAGGTTGAGTTGAATCTGTAGGTTCTACATTCCGAGCTTGACCTTGACCCATAAAGCTATTGTTGAGTGAGGTTGAGGGTGCTAGTTGAGGAATATGTAGATATAGCTGAAGTTGCTCTTTAGTCCATCCTTTTAAATTTGCCAACTTTTCCAAATTGTCATCATCAGGCCAGACTGATTGCTTCTCCCAGGTTTGTACTGCATAGTAACTCACACCCAAAAGCTTGGCAAAGCTGCGTTGGCTTTTGTCACCCCGCATTTCTCTAACTAGACTCGCTAACTTTTCTTTAGGTGTAGTCTCCAGCAGCATTCTTGGTTCCCTTTACTAACCCAAAACGACGATTACAACAGACCAGTATACAATCAAAATTTGACATTTTATAAATGTCAATTTAGAATGACATCAGCTTTTAAATGTCACTTTAAATGTCAAAGTCAGAGGTTTTCAGACAAGAAGTATCTATAGACATTCTAACCCCTCACCCATTGAATATCAAAATCTATGGTGAGCATGAGGATGTCTCGTCTTTGGCAAAATCAATTGAAATCAGCAAATGGGTCAAACCATTGGTTGTGACGAAGGATTATGTCATCGTTTCTGGTCATCGGCGCAGGATCGCACTTCAACAACTCGGATGGCTAACAGCCCCGGTGGAAATCCAAGAGTTTGTGGACGAGATAGAGATCCTAGAAGCACTGCTGTTAGAAAATGTCACCCGTGAAAAAACCCTAGAGATGCGAATTCGAGAGGGGATGGCTTGGGAAAGCATTGAAGCGGAAAAAGCTACCTCTCGCAAAGGAACTCGGACAGATTTAGGGAACATGGTGGAAAATTTTCCACCATGTTCACCACGAACAAAATTTGGTAAGTCTCGTGATGCTATTGGCTCTCGTATTAGCCTTTCGGGTAAATCCTATGCCAAAGGACGAAAAGTGGTAGACATGATTGACTCCGAAGATCGTGAGGGAAACCTTTCATCGGCATCAACATTGCGAACTGCTTTAAGCAAAAGTATAGATGCTGCCTATAAATTAGCGATCAAGCCCAAAAACACTAGAGAGGCGATCGCCCAAATGCTCGAAACAGGCAAAGTTAGCAATATTACCGCCGCTATCCGTCTGGCCAATCAACAGTCTGAAACCAAATCATTGCCATTAACGCCCTCCTGTTGGAACTGCGGACACCGAGGGGAACAAATCAATAACCACAGTATTTACTGCTACAAGTTTGGTCTTCTCGACCTAGTAGACAAATCGGGGGAAGAACAAGGTCAGAACTGTAGTGAATGGACAGACCCGACTTTATCCTCGCCTCTCCCGAAAAAAACAACTTTTCTCCTTTCCTTGTTACTTCCGGTCGAGTGGCAAACTCAATTAGAAGAAATAGCCGCCACTATGGGTTTAGATGCAGCAACATGGGTCAAACATCTCATCGGTGCCAACCTGCATCTGCATCCTGAATTGGCTCAGATGGCTCAGAGTCAGTCGAATTGGGTGGGGAGGAATAAAGTATCAAGAGAAAACTGAACTCTCTATTCTGCATACAAGAACCCCAGATCAAGCCTAACTAAAGCCTACAGAAAGCCCAATTTTAAAAACATTTTCTAATCACAGCAAGTGGGAACTAATATAGATAGTACAGATTCTAGGGTTGATGCCATACAGCTGGAAATTTTCGGGTTAGACAGTCCACAAACTCCTGTGGTCAGGAAACGTACCCGCAAAGCCATCAACCTACCTTCAACAGAACTGCCATTGTTCGCAAGCAAGGATATAGAAATGATGGCAACAGGAGCCCCTGTAACTAGCGCAACTCAAGCTTACCTCAAACCGCCAGATTGGGAGAAATATAACGAGGGTAGTTTATATTTCTCAAAGGAATTTGGCAAGGGCCGATTTGTTGAATTCTACATTCTCAACAATCAAAAGCAGCAGCCGGAGTTTATTACTGAACAAGCCGAGTCAGAAATTCTTGAACGATATGGGGTCATGGCCGCCCGACTTCACGTTTTATTTGCTGCCTACGCCGCCCGTCAAGAGCAACCCTGGAAAGATCCATTTGATTTGCGAGGAACTGATTTAATCAAGAGTTTGGGATTACATCAAACCAATCGAATGAACAAATCCGCAAAACTCAAAGCTGTTGCTGACTTAGCCTGGATTGTTGGCACTCTGGGAGCAAAAATTCATTGGTATGAAGGCGAACTTAATTTATGTATTCGGCATACTAGCCCAATTTGGACAATTCTTTATGTAGAAGAGTTTTATCAACCGGATTTATTTCAGGAAATGGGAGAGTTAATCGAAGTCGTCATTCGAGTTATGCCTGGAGCTTGGACTGAAAAATTTCTCAATAAACAAGATGAACAATCAAAAAAAGCTCTTTATCAATATGGCTTTGTTAATTCAGACATCTTTAAGCTCAATCATTATAAACACAACCTTGCCTCGGCTTTAGCATTATATTTAGTTCAAAATCGCCGTTTTCATTCCCAAGGAAACTATCGTATTGAAAGCTTACTTAAAGGAATCTTATCACAAGAAAAAATTGAAGAAGTTCGTCGGAAAAAACAATATCGCTCCCGCTTTTTCAAGCAATTTTATGAAGCGTTAGAAGCATTGACAGAAATCGGATTCAAGTTCAAGTTTGCCCAATCATTTCCTCAAGCCTTGCTACCCGTTTGGGCTGAATTGCCCGATGAAAAACTGAACGAGCTAAATCCCATTGAAACAGCACCTTTAGAACAGTCCTTACCCAAAGGATTTTTTGAGACATGGCTCAATAGTGTGGTATTTGTAACAGCCCCACTAAAGATTGAATCAGCAATGAAAGTATTTGAACGCAAAAAAAGAAAAGCTCTTCCCCCAAAATCCCCAAAAGTACCTAAGCAATCAAATCCAACTCAAAAACTAGAACAGGTAGAAATCATTGACTCTCAAACTGACACTCAACTTGAACCACACCCAGCACTCACTGGAGAAATGGTTAAGCAGATGCGCCAATCTCAAGGATGGACTCAAGTTTATTTAGCGTCTAAAATTGGTAAGAGTGTTAGTTGGGTCAAACTGGTTGAAAGTGGGCGACGGAAAATTAATGAAAGTTCCCAGGAAACACTCCGAGAAATTTTGGGAATTTAACTATATTCTAGCCGCCTTTCTTACAATCTTGGAACATTTCTTCAATTAATATAGATAGATTCCACCGACACGCTATATCAATAACCTACCCCTGCTCTCATTAGCTATGGTTCAAACTAAACCGATTTCAAAAACCATCACCAGTTTGCTTAACCTGCGAGAAAGATTTAATCTTACTCCAACAAGCAACGATCAATTCTCTCCAGAATTTACCCAAGACTTACCCGAACTCACAGACTCGGAAACAGCCGCCCTAGACCAAATCAGAAACCGATTTTTACGCCATAGAGAACGCGGTTCCCTAGCCGAAGGAACCATCAATCACTTAGTTATTTCTCCCTTATTAGCCCTAGCTAATTTATACGACGAACCCTTTTTTGTCACCACAGAACCCGAAGTTGAACTGTTCCTAGAAGACAGAGACAAAATATTAAGAGGACGCATCGACACCCTAATTATTCAACAGCAATTCTGGGTATTAGTTGTAGAATCTAAATCAACAATCGCCTTTTCTGTAGCCCTGCCCCAAGCCCTCACTTACTTAATAGCAAACCCCAACCCAGAACGCCCCGTTTATGGATTAATTACAAACGGTGACGAATTCCAATTTATTAAACTTTTAAATCAACCTAACCCGAACTACGATTTATCTAATATTTTCTCCCTATTACTTCCCCATCGCAATCAACTTTATGACATCATGCGAATCCTCAAACAAATTAGACAAATTATGATTGAAACCCCTGTCGAATAATATCAAAATCAGTAGATTTGATTTTTTATAAGCCCGATTATTCTCCTATGACCTACCAACTTAAAATCGACTACCCCGAAACCTTCCCCGATGCCCTCCAACAAACAAAAGAACAATTTGAACAAGAAGCTAAATGGGCAATGGCAGTTAAACTCTTTGAACTCAAACGACTTTCTTCTGGAATGGCAGCCGCGTTAATTGGGGTAGATAGAGTTACATTTCTCCTCAAATTAAAAGATTATGGTATCCCCATGATTGACTTAACAGAAGAAGAACTATTATCTGATTTAAAAAATGCCTAACCCGGAAAGAATTGTTATTAACACCTCCCCGCTAATAGCCCTTTTGGCTGCCTTGGGTGACTTAACTATTTTGCAATCCCTTTATCCAGAAGTATTAGTTCCTTTTGAAGTCTGCCAAGAAATTCTTAGTGGCGGTTCTAGTAACTTTGCTGTTGCCGAATTTACTGCTGCTAATTGGCTACAAAAACAGCCTAACCCTCTGAATATTTCTCCTCTCCTCCTCAACTCATTAGACATTGGCGAAGCCTCAGTGATTCAATTAGCTTTAAATGAAAATATCCAAACCGTTTGTATTGATGAATCGGTCGGACGGCGAATTGGTAGATTAAGCAGTCTTTCCGTTACAGGTTCCATTGGGATTTTATTACGTGCCAAACAGGAAGGCTACCCCTTATCAATTAAACAATCTATTCAACAAATGATTAACCAAGGAATTCGATTAAGTACAACTGTAATTGAATTCGCCCTCAAGCAAGCCGGAGAAAATAATTAATCCAACTCAAAATTAACCTATCTTTTAATCTAATACGAGAAACTTCATCGGCCAATATTATAAATACTTTTTACTTGAGTTAAGCGAGTAGCAAAGAGTAAAGCCGCTAAAATATCATCCCGTTCTAAATCATCATAGTCTGCTAAAATTTCCTCAATACTCATCCCAGAACTCAGTATCCCTCTTCTGTCACTCTCCGGTTTTTCCTATGATTAGTAATTTCCAAAGCCACGTTATAGTCAACTATCTGGGATAGGGCGATCGCATTTTAGCCAATTTCGCACTCTCAGGAACTGCTACTCGGAAAAAATAGCGTGATCACTTACTGTGTCTACGCTCTAGGACTCAAAAATGCAAGATTTTTCGGAGAGTGACAGAAGAGGGATAACTCTAAAATAAACTCAATTGGATAACGCAATCCCCGGATACAAGGTTTGCCATGACAAATATTTAGATCGAGAGTAACTCGTTGCAAGAGGGAGTCATTCATGAAACTATATTCTGAAATAAACTCATTATAATAGCAACTAATTTGCTTTAGCAAGAAGATTTTTATTAATAATTAATTAACTTAATCAAAAACTACTGTGGCAAAAAAAACTGTTATTTATAACGGTAGTTACATCAAGATTGTTCCTCAAGTGTTCAGTACAAATTGATAAGATGATTATGCAAAGAAAGTGGAAGAATAGGCTTTTTTAAATATTCCTAAAAATCAAGAATTATAGTAAGCCCTAAAAAGCTTAAGTGAAAAAAAGTTAGTACACCCACAGTACCAAGTTAGATCATTAGGTGATTGACTCTGATTGATTCTAACCTGCAAAAGATAGCTAGTGATATCAATCCCTGCTCCGACTTACTCCACACATGAATTCGTCGATTGGCATCCTTTGATTTTCCGTCAAATGCTACGTCTCTAGCTTTGCACAAAACTTCCCATCCTGTTACCCATTAATTGCTCATCGCTACCCCAGTAACGCAGGTTACAGTCGCCATGTCATTGCAAATTTGCTCCCGCTTTCCTCATGGTTACAAAACTTGTAACTATTGATTTATATAGCTTTAGCGCGTTTTTTGCATCTTCTAAATTCTCCCATGCTGTGACTTTATTTTCCCGTGCTGTGACTTTATCCTCCCATGCTGTGACCTGAAAAATTTTAAACCTTTATACAGCAAGGGTTTCAGCGATGGTTACAAGCCTGATCATATTGATCAGTCTTGATCCACACGAGGTAAAAAAGCCAAAAAAAGCAGGGCGGTAGTATGGGAAAACTCAATTCCCAGTCTCGTTATGAAACCTTACTCAACCCACTACAGGCTGTTTAAACGCCATCAACACGCCTTAACTGCTCAACTAACAAAACACCCCTACTCCTCCAAAACAACGCTTCTAGGGGGTGAATTCTTTGGCTAAATTCATTTCTAGTAAACGGTCTAACCCCTGCCCGATCTGTAACGACATCAAAGGCAAGTGTCGTATCCTCCCCGATAGTGACCTGGTGTTGTGCATGAACAGCACCGTTGACCTTGACGGTTGGCGGTTTCTCGGACTTTCACAAGGAGGGTTATGGGGAAAATATGTACCCCTACATCCTGGCGAGTTAACCCCAGAAGACAAAATACTCCGACGCCAACAAGCTGAAGAACGCTCATTAGAACGACTTGCCATCAAACAAGGGATTGCAGAAAGTTTGTCGATGCAACAGCGCGATCGCAACTTCCGACAACTCCTGAACCAACTTAGCCTTCACCCCGATGACCGAAAAGACTTAGAACGCCGAGGGTTATCTGCTGAACAAATTCACCGGGGAATGTTTCGTTCCGTTTCTCCAACAGTCAAACTCGATGAACCCGTCTCCCCTCAACTTCCTGGTATGGCGGTAGACGGACGACATCTAACCGTTAAACATCAAGGTTACTTCTGCCCCATCTTCAACCCAGAAGGATTAATTATTGGCGGTCAAATTCGGCTTCGAGATACCGTAAACAGCAAATATCGATGGTTACTTTCTCCTCAAAATCGTAATCGTTCCCATGCTGTGACCTCCCACCTTCAAGAAACAGGTGAACTTCCCCTACAATGTGTCTGGGTTAATCCTCTACAACGAGATATTCGACTCGCTGAAGGAATTCTCAAACCTTGGATTGCTGCCCACCGCAGACATCAAAACTATTTAGGTGCCGCCGGAGGACAATTTACCAGCAGTCCCCAACTACTCAAACGTAACCTTGAAATTTTCCAACCCCAACGAATTATTCTCACTCCTGATGGGGGTGCTAAAAATAATCCCCACGTCATCAGACAGTATCAACATCTTTATCAACTACTGCAATCTTGGGGTTACTTTTTATGGGTTGAGTGGTGGGGTCAGGAAACCAAACAACATCCTGATGTTGATGAAATTACCCCAGATACCGCCACAGAAATTATTCCTTACTCTGAATGGGATGTCACAGTAGGGGAAGAAAGGATAGCCTTCGGTGAAAACGCCTTCATCTCTGCTACTGAGTGGGAAAACCGTTTTAAACTGCCTCAACTCAAAGCCGAGTTAACCCAAACCCTAAAAACTTTTTTTACTAAACTTCTCAAGAAACCTTCAGTAACACAAGGATTTGCACCGCAACTTCCTAAAAATCCTCTCCAAAATCCAGAGGCAAAATTACCCGTTTCTACCAGCGCCATAGTTAAATGGCAAGCCCCCAAATTTTCCCAAATTAACTACCAACCCGGAGAATTACCTGAGTTTGAGGATTGGTTACAAATCGGTTCACCCAGTATTCAGTTTGAAGCAGGGCAACGTCTAACACTCCTAAAAGAAGCATACAATAAGGGTTATCAAACCATCAAAGATTCCACTCCTCCAGGTTACGGAAAATCTTATGATGCAGGGCAAATTAATTTATCAACTTTTGACATTGACCCAAACGACAAAGACAACAAAACTCGGATTTTCTATCTTTCCCCTGACCATCGAAATCCCACTAATATTACCCTTGAACAAAATTATATTGATCTCGAAGCAAGACACGAAGGATTAATTCAAGACACCACCCGCACAACGGCGATGGGAAATCCCTTCTTAGAACGTTGGAAATTTTCTAAGCAATATCAAGCCCCTACTATTCCCACCAACTGTCCTGAAACTCGCACGTTTGAACTGACAGCACAACGGAATTTAACTGTTTTTGGCGGCCAGGATTCTCCCATCTGCCAAAGTTGTCCTCATCTGCACGGATGTAGCTTCTTAAATCAACGATGGGAAACCTTAAGTCATCAACGGTTAATTCGGGCTGACATTCACTCAATGTCAAAACCAGCCGAGACTGACATTGGCATTATTGAGGAGTCAGGAGTTAACTTACATCCCACTCAAACCGTGAGTGTAACCTTGGCAGATATTGAGAGAACGGCGGGAAAACTACAATTTGCAAAAGATCTCCGTATCTTTAAAGCATTGCGTCCTATTTTAAGTTCTGTTTATCAAGCAATTAAAGATTTATCTTCTCAAAATAAACGCTATGGAATGAGCCATTTTGAGTTGATGAAAGTATTACCCACACCGGAAGAACTTAACGATAAAATTTGGGAATTGTATGCAGACGATTGGTTAAAAACTAATAATGTTTGGGGAAAACCTCGTTATCACTATGAAATGATTGATGGTGAACCTGTTGCTACCCATATTATCGGTGAAGATTGGGAAATTCCGTCTCTCCACGACCTCAAAAAAGAATGCTATCGTTTGTTAGGACATAACCTGGATAAATTGTTAAATGGAACAATGAGCCCCCAGGAAAAGCAACAAGTTATTGAAGAAAATCTGATCCTGAATTGGATAGCTCCCCTTGTTAATGCTTTATGTGGAAATCGAAGAATTAGTTTACAAGTTGTTGGCAATACCTTAACGATTACTCAACCTTGGAAACGTCACTTAGAGATTGTTAAATCCTTTGGGTTTAGAATTTTTCTGGATGCGACTCAAACGAAAGAAGATTTAGCTCTAAATCTCAAGATTGGTTCAACACAGATCTTAGAAATTCGCCAACGTCAACAATCGATTCCTAATTTACAAATTCATATTATTCGAGGATTAGGACATTGTGGAAAACAACGACGCCAAACCCAACAGGATAGAATTAGAATTGCAGTAGAGGCGATCGCCCATCGTCATCAAGGTCAACGAATTGCTGTTAATGATCATAAGGCAGTTACAGAAGACTATCAACCTTTACTCCATACCTTGTTAGAAAAATTGGGTTATTGGCATCGAGATACCAGGGGTTCTAATCAGTTTCTCAACACTCAAATTCTCTTAAATGTTGGTTTACCCATTCCCAATTTAGGACAACTTGCGGCTCAATGGCAAGCCCTCACAGGACAGTCAAGAAAGCCAACTCAATTAACAGGAGAATATGGAGCCTGGGTATATCGTAAAATTTGGGCGGAACTGATTCAAGCGGATGCTCGACTTCGCGCCCATTTGAGACAGAATGAACAATTGCACGTCTATCATTTGGCTGATTTAGATAATGCTGCGGTATTACAGTTACGTTTAGCATTTCCAGGTGCAACGGTTACTGTTGAAGATGTTTATGATTATGCACCGGAAGCAGCCTCGAAAGGGATACAAATTGAACGAGGAATTATAGCCACTATGTGGGATTTAATAGAAGGTGGCAATAAAACAACGATTGATCAAGTTGCTGAATTGGTAGGGGTTACACAAGGGCGAATTAGTCAATTTTGTTCATCATTAGGGGGGTTTAAGCAAGTCAAAAAAACTTTAATTTTGTTATTAGAAGCTCTTAATAGCAAAACTAAACTTTTGGATTTACCCGAAGAACTCAAATGGATGGCTCAAGTTTATCTTCCTGCGGTTGCTCAAACTTTAGAATCTGAAACAATAACGGCGGAGGAAAATACAATTGAGGTGGTTCGTGATTTAATGACTGTTACTAAGGTTTACAGTATTAAGCCGTTGAGATTGATTTTAGCTAACACTCCCCTACCTACTTTATGCCAGTTATTTAGGGTATTAGTCCGTGTATTGCCAATTGAGATTCAGGATGCTTTAAAATCGTTCTTTTTATGGAAAATGGCTGTTACAGCTTGACTAAGCCTACTAAAAATCAAATTGCAGAATGTAGAATATAATATTAGCTTCCGTAATTTCTGTAAATTTGAGGGACGCATAGTAGGGATAATAAAGAAGTTTTAGCCGGAGAATAACTCTCCATTACTTCGTTAACCATTGATTGTAATTCTGACTAATAACTCCTAGCTCCAGATTGAATCTTATGGCTCAAATTATTCCTAAATTTTCAATAAAACCGGGCTATTGACCTCAATCTTCAGTGTTCAATTCAGAATTAGGATAATTTTAAGTTAAGGGATAATTGCCCTGGGGAAATATTTCCTCGACTGCGACGATGACAAGCTAGATGGCAACTTGTACATAACGGAACCAAATTTTCTAAACGATTATCAGCCGGGTTATGGTTCCAGTGATGGACTTGCAGTGTATAAGCTCGGCGTCGTGATTTGATGGCATCTGATAAAGGTTCTCCAGGTTTTATACAGAATAAACCACATTTTTGACATTGCCAATTCGCCGCTTCTTTAACCGACCATGCCAGTTCCTTCCAATTTTCAGGATAACGATTTGAAGCCATGAATAAATTTGGTGATTTTCCTTAAACTCTAGTTTAGTTTTAATACTTGTCCTTAACAAGAGGTTTGTAAATAGTCTGTAAGTTGGTCAAAAAGATCAGCGTTAATAGGGTATGTTCCGAGAATGGGATACTTAACACCACCCCAAATACTACCCGATCGCACCCGATACAATGCTAATAATTCAGGAATTTTCGGGGATATAAAAACTTGTGGGGGTGCAAGTTGATCAAGTAATCGCGCCCGTTGGTATTGAATTGATTGTGATAAAGCTATATCTAACTGTTTAGCTAGAATTTGTGGGTTTTCTACGACTTGATCCAGTAATAAAATATAGTGAGGTGGATTAGCAACTGGAACTAAGCTTTTAAAGCAAGTTTCTGGAATATTTAATTGCGCTAAAATATCACAAACAAAGCTTTCTTGTAGCTTTTCGCCTACTAGATCGCTGATGGCTTCATTTCGTCCTAAAAACTCTAAACAAGGAGTGTGATGATATATCCCCGATACGCGAATGCGATCGCCAATTCGATAACGATATAATCCTCCCTTTTGCGATAAAATAATGGTATAGGTCTGCCCAATATTAAGTTCGTGTAGTTGATAAAAGCAACCCTGATCATCTTCAAACTCAAAAAAGACTTCATCCAAAACAGGAACATATCCGTTAGCTCCTATTAACGGAATTGTCATTGGGGCTTCTGTGGCTAATAAACCTTTACCTTGAACGAAGACATTAGGAAATTGTAATTGCAACCCCTTCGCCCCATCTCCTGAATTAGCAGCATCCCAACAGGAAATTAGCTTTAAATTAGACCAAAGTTGTTGCCAAGGAATCTGAGGTTCTGCGAGTAATTGCAGACGTTCATTTGATATTTTTTTCTGTAATTCTTTTGACAATAATTCCTGATATTCTTGAATATATTTTAAATGAGTTTGGAGAAAGCTAGGACTCCAAATTGAAATAATTTCGAGTTGTTCAGCTTGTAATAGTGCTAAAGAAAGCAGATGTTTAAATTGCTGGTAATTCTGCAAACTTTTCAGTTTTTCTGGCATGACTAACCAAGGACGCAAAAACCATCGCAACCCATTATCTAAGTAATCTAAATCATTTTGCAAAGAAAGGGGATGATTGGATTCAGAATCTAGGGAACCGAATTGAGGTGAAATACAAGCATAGAGTTTACCTGTGGAAAATTTAGGGCCATTTTGAATTAAGTCATACGCCCATACACAAAACATTTGATTGAAGGATTTTCGCAGCGATCGCGTGTAAGGAATCCATTTCACTGCACCGCTACTTCCAGAGGTTTTTTCATAAAATAAAATTGGTTCGGGTGTTAGTGGAATTCGCTGGCGTTGAGAATTTTGTTCTCCTAATATCCAATGTCTAATGTTATCATAATCAACGATAGGAACGTGCTGCCAATCTGCTACAGAGCGAATGTTTAAGGATTTGCCGTACTCGCTTTGAATCAGGCGATCGCAAATTTCTCTTTGCACCAATTCTTGTGTCGCTTGCGGGTTATCTAATGCTCGATAAAATCGCCGATAACTTGGGGCTAGAAGTTGCCCAAATAGTTGAATAAATTCACGCATTATTTTACTTTTTGATTAGGATAAAGGTTAGTTGTAACCGGCAGATAAACACCATTTTCAATAGTTACACCGGGCGCAAGATTCGATCCAGCACCGATAAAAACATCATTGCCAATTTTGACTTTTTTGACATACAACATTAAGTTTTGCTTACGGGGTTTAATGATATGAGAATAAATGCCAACTCGATGTCCAATTACAACGCGATCGCCAATTTCTAACAAACCGCGATCGGCAATTTCTAGCCCTGGTGTCCAGTATACATTTTGCCCGATTTTCGCCCCCCACAACCGCAACCAACCAGAAAATACCCCTGGAATTAATCGCAATACCGCCTCTAAAGCTGGAATTGCAATATATATTACTTGAATTTGATGGCTACCCCACCAAGGGCTATATTCTTTTCCCTGTAAATAACTAATCCCTTCTTTAATCGGATAAATCCACTGATGTAATCGATAAATAAAAACGGGCAAACCATAAAGAGAAAACAAGATAGTCAAAGCACTAAAAATGCCGGGTGAATGGGCAAAGTAGATTAACGATCCGCCAATGAATAGTAAAATGATAGCCGGAAATAATAAAAGAATTTGACTCAGTAGTGTCATGAAAAAGGAAATAAAAATTTTTGAGTAAAAGTTAATGAAATTTTAGTTCCAAGTTGAGTTGGCAATTCACTGTTTTGATAATAAGTTCCATGCAACCGATCCCAAAGTTTTAAATTAGCACCGTAATTGCAGTTAGAAAACTGGCTGGAATGATGCCATGAGTGATCCTGGGGCAAAATTAACCAAGGAGATAGAAAACGGTAAAACCAACTATTTGCAGGAACAATCAGTTGGCTGTGTCGCCATAAATCTAGCACAGAAGTTAAGCTAACTCCTAAAAGATAGGCTATGGGGTCGGCTAGCACATACAAAAAAACTGAATGAATCCACAAATAAACAATAAAAAAGCTTGCCCAAATCGTGTTACGAGATGTTCCCAAAACATCCAAATGAGTCACGGTATGATGCACTTGATGAACGTTCCAAAAAAAAGTAGAATGCAACAAGCGATGATTCCAGTAATAGAGATAATCAACGACAATAAAGCTAATCAGAAAGGTTAAAATTGGAGACACATGAAGATATCCGGGTGATATCGGTAGCCAGTCACGATAAAATTGATAAATTATCGTCGCTTGCAGAAGTGGAATTAGCATTCCTTGTACAAACAATCCAGCGCTATCTAATAACCAATCTTCAAAAGATTTTGCTTTGAGTTGAGTTCTCCCTAATTTATTGCAGATAGTCCAGCCGACCAATCCGATAAAAGCAACAAACACTATAATTTGAACAAGAATCTGCATAAATAAAGATTAAACAAAAAATTTAACTTTAACTGATTCATCGGGTAATTGTCGCGGATCTTTTCCAGAGGCGATCGCATTTCGGATCGACTCTACAAATACATGAATTGTATCAGCAGGGGTGTTAGAAAATTGGGTTCCATATTTGGCAATTGTTTCTCCTTGAATCCCTAATATTTTCACATCCTGCTGAATAATATGTTGTGCTGTCCATCTAACAAATGGACGGGCTAGTTTATTCCAAATGCCATAGTTATAAGTAACATCTGTGTAAACTAGGGTCGCATTTTCGCTTTCAGGAATGGATTGACTGGTAATAAACAAATGGCGGTTTTTTCCCATCTGATATTCTACACTGGTAATATTTGGCATATAAAAGCGATCCCAATGTTTAATTTCCGCACCCTGCTGATTTAAAAAGCGACTGTACCATCCTAAATTAATGGCTTCATTACTATACTCCACTAAAACCGAACCATTTTTTCGTTCTACAATCATTTGTAGCATTTGTTGACGAGGTTGGCGGAAAATACCGGGATGCACAAAGGCAGTATGGGGAATATCAATAAAGTTTTCTACACAATTCGTCACATTATTTTTAAAACGGTTAATCACTCGTATTGTTTCCCATCCAGATTCTTGATAATGGGGCATATAAAACGGGTTAGAATCTTCTTTAGGATGGTCATTTAAACGTACATAAATATAACCATCTTGTTCTTTTGTTGCATAACATTTAGCTCGACGTTGTTGGGATAATTTGATTGAATTTCCCTCCGAAGGAACAGCGATCACATGACCATTTTGATCGTAAACCCATCCATGATAAGGACATTGTAATGCACCGTTACAAACCTTTCCAATAGATAGACGACTACTGCGATGCAAACAGCGATCTCGCAACGCCACAGCTTCTCCATTTTCTCCCCGAAATATTGCTAACCATTCTCCCAAGAGCGATCGCGCCAATACCGTGTTAGGCTTTAATTGGTCACTCAATGCAACAATGTACCAGAAATCTGCAAATTGCATACAGTAAAGTTTATGAGGTAGATATGCTGAAAACTTTTTGGGCTACTGTTCGAGAAGGAAAAATTGAACTATTGGAGTCATCAGAGTTACCCGAAGGGACAAAAGTATTAGTAACAGTTTTACCTGATAAAGAAGCTGAGTTTTGGCTTCAAGCCAGTCAAACATCACTGGATACAGTTTGGAACAACACTGAGGACAGTTCTGAACTAAAAGAGCCGATACCAACGTTAACAACACTCACCAGTCCTCTACAAAAATTGTCATTGCAGCAAGAAACCAGTTCTCAATTGAAAAAGGGAAACCTTTCTCGATTACGAGGAATTGCCAAAACGACAGAAACATCGGGTGAAGATGTCGAAACAGATTATATTAACTATCTTACCAAAAAATATCAGTAATGCGAGTTTTAATTGACACAAATGTTGTTCTTGATTTTTTGCAAGAGCGAGAACCTTTCGTTGATGATGCAGCCAAAATATTTGCAAAAATTGATGCTGGAGAACTTGAAGGGTTTATTTCAGCCATAACAATTACTAACATTTATTACATTATTCGTAAAGTATCTGGAAAGATAACTGCACAAGATGCACTAGCGCAAATTATGACAGACTTACATATTTGTGCGGTCGATAGAGAAATTTTAGAACAAGCGATCGCATTGAATTTTCAAGATTTTGAGGATGCAGTGCAGTGTGCTTGTGCAATAGCAAATGAAGTAGATGTGATCGTCACTCGTGATACTTCTGGATTCGTCAACGCGGAAATTTTAGTAATTGCACCTGGGGAGTTAGAAAATATTATGGGTAGGTAAATTAAGCGATCGCGCTAACACCGTGTTAGGCTTTAATTGGCTGCTCAATACAACAATGTACCAGAAATTTTCAAATTGCATGGTGTATGGTGATAAAAACCGAGAGCAATCGTATTTCAATTATGGCAAATTCTTGAGGATAACTGGGATATTTACATCATATTATTAGGTCTTAACTGGTATAAATACTACAATTATGTTGTATTGTAGTATAAATCTTAAAATTGCTGATTTGTAAGGTATTCATACAGAGGTACTTTATATGACTCATCCAGGATGGTTAGGTGGTTTTCCAGGAGATTGGACATATCATGGTGATGCCAAACTTTTAATTGGTGACGCTGTTCAATCCATAACTATTAGCCTACGCCTCCTCTTTGTAGAGCAAGCCGATATAGATGTCAAGCTAATATGGAAAGGTATTACTGATGATGAGCAATTAAAAACTGCCGTAAAGATGCAAGAAGAAAGGCAGCAACTTCTAGTTATTCAAGAAAGTATATTTTTAATTGGATATTCTAGGCCACCTTTTGAGGCTAATAACGGAATAACAAACTTTCATGTGACAAGATTTATAACTTCTTCTGGGCTACCAAAAGATTGTTTTACCGAAGAACAGACAGATTATTTTATTCAATTAAGAGCTTACTTAAATGACGATTTTTCATCAATGGATGATATTTTTGCTACAGAATTTGAGAATATCCCCCAGCGAAGAGACAGAAACTTTAGCACTATAAGAACTCACCCAAGTTTGTATTGTGCGTTGAATTCAGGCTACGAAGTCAAGTGTGGTAAAAAGTATATCACTCACAAAGATCACAATATCACTTATACAAAAAATATAGATACTCTCTATAAATTTAGTTTTATAGATGTTAGTATTCCATTAAAAAATAAACATCTAACTAAGCTGATAATTGATGAGGCCCAAGAAATTGAAGTTTCGTTAGCTAGACATTTAGAGCAGGCTCTCAATGATACTTGTGCTTTTCTCAGTATTAAGTAGGTGGTCATAAATAGAGTTAAAATAAGAAATGAAGAAATATCAGAGGAATAGTCATGCCACTGAGGTTAAGAATTCAACTAACAGAAGAAGAAAAACAAGAGCTACTAACTCTGTATCAGCAAGAGAAAGTTCCGAAAAGAACAAGGCAGAGAATAGATATATTAATGTTTAGTGATGGAGGATGGATGGTCTCAAAAATAGCCCAGACTTTAAGGTGTTCAGAAGCCATGGTAAGAAAAACAATAACTCGATGGATAAATCAAGAAAAAGAAGGATTATTTGATGCTCCTCGTTCGGGAAGAAAACGGAGGTGGAAAGAAGAAGATATAGAATATTTAGAAACTTGTATAGAGTCAGATGAAAGAACTTATAATAGCCGTCAACTGTCGGAAAAACTTCTGCGAGAGAGAGCGATCGCACTAAGCGCAGAAAGAATTAGAAAAATCTTAAAAAAAAAAGACTGGCGCTGGAAAAGAACAAAAGCCAGTTTAAAGAAAAAACAGAATCCCGAAAAAACAGCGAGCAAGAAAAGAGATTTGGAGACGTTAAAGCGTTATGAAGAAGAGGGTTTGGTCAGATTAAAATATTTAGATGAGGCAGGTTTTTGTTTATGGAGTCCTGTGAGTTACACCTATGTAAAAAAGGGGAAGCAGAAACAAATAAACCAGACGAAAAAGCGAGGAAAAAGATTGAATGTAATTGGAGTATTAGAAAAAGGAAAAAGTTTTGAGTACGGTTTAAGTTTGTCAGGAATTACAAGTGAGAATTACATAAAATTTATAGATTGGCAAGCGGAAAAAGCTGAAAAGCATTTTCAAAATACTCGACAAATTACCGTACTGATTCAAGATAACTACAGTGTCCATAAAAGTCAAAAAATACAAGAAAAAGAAAGGGAGTGGCAAGACAAAAAATTAGAATTTTTCTTCCTGTCTGCTTATAGCCCTGAATTGAATGAAATCGAACCAGAATGGCATCAATTAAAAACTCATGAACTGGCGGGAAGAATGTTTGAAGATGAATATGATTTGAGCCAAGCTGTGATTCAAGCCATTGAAGATAGAAACGAAAGAAATGATTGTACCTGCGATCGCTTGCGATTTAATTCCCTGAGTAACTCTCAAGAATTATCCTAAACAATCTTTTTCTATTATTGACTTTATTTATGACCACCTACTTATTTGTGATTATGAAATTATGCCAATTTATTATGATTATTCGATGTTTTATAAACAGAAATATATTTATGGTCGAATAATTCCTATTTGGGATAGACGAAGAATACCTAGAACTAGCAAATCTTGGCCTACAAAAGGAATCCATTTTTTAGGCAATATTACTTCATTTCTTGAATGTTGTCCTTTAAGCAAACAACTGAGCCGAGGAATTGAACACCTAAAGATTACAGTTTATGAATCTACTGTAGAGTTGAAATTAATGGCAGCCTGTTCTGCAATTGAATACTTCTATTCCTACTGGTTTCGGGAAATGAATGGACTCTCAAAGCTAATCAACGCTGTTTCGGAAAATAATCAACTTGTAAAGTTGAAGCAGGTTTCTCCTGGTAGAACACCGTCCCTTTCGACTGTCATCCGATTCTTCATTGATGATTTAGGCATTGATTGGAAGAAATACATGGGTGATAAAGCTAGTCCTCAGTTCATTCAAGTTAGAAATGACCTTTTACACGGGAGTTTTATCTCAGATGATATAAAAATTTTTGAAGCAGAGGAGGTTGCTCAAAAGTTGGGAACAGAAATTTTATTCTCGATTATGAAAAATATTTCCAAATTAAAGGACTCTGAAGAATATGAAAGTTTGCCTATTCGGACTCCAGAAAAAGATTTTTATAAACTTTCAGATGGCTGGAATGAAATTAGAGATGTATTAGATGAGTTGCATACTGATAAAAACTACAAACGATTCTGGGATCTATAATGGCAATAAATTAGAAAGTAAACTATTCACAGTAATTAATTCTGCTTTATCTTTCAACATTCGCCATCTAATCTAAAAATTTTAACATTAGCTGTGAGGTCAATTTGACAGGCTAATCGAGCATTTGGAACATTAGGTGCTAATGTATCCAACAATTCCTGCTCATCTACTTTAGCAGCAGGAATATCACCAATTACTTTAACTAAGCAAGTTCCACAGATTCCCGTCCGACAGCCAAACAAAACAGGTGAATTTTGAATGGTTAGATGTTCAGACAAATTTTGATGAGGTTGCAAAGTAATGGGAGGATAATCAGTTCCAGGAAAGGAGATTTTACATAAATTAGACATGGGAGAAATCCTCTCGATATTGCCGTTCAAAGCGTTGAAAAGCACTTTTTTGAATTGCTAAATATTGGGGAATGGAATTAGATGCCATTAGCGTCATTTCTCGATTGCGTTTCCATAGGTAATCGATCTTTTCCACATACACTTTATAAGATTCCATTGCTTCTTGATGGGTTAAATAACTGCGGTGTAATCCCTCTGATTCCTCAGTAAAGCAGCGTCGCATCATGTCTTTAGCTTCTTTTTTAGTTAAGTTAAAAATAGGCGATCGCAACACCCGATAAATTTTGCTATACAATGCTGGATCATACCAAAAAATCCCATTAATAGCAGCAGAAAAATGAAAGTGATCCCGTTGACATCCCCATAATCCTAAATTTCCCACTAACGTTTCAAACGAGGTGGGTGGTGTAAGACAAGTGACAACATCGTGAGATAAAATTGTCGAACTATTAAAATGAAAGCTTTCATCGAGAAAATGATAGTAAGAAATTTTAGCGGGAATGGGTGCTAACTCTTGATGGGGATGTTTCTGATAGTAGTTGCTGAGTTTATGCTGGATTAATTTACCATTTAATGTTCGCACGCCTCGGACAGTAAAATACTGACAAGCCAAAAAAGTATTATTTGCAGAAATTAAACCAAAGTATTGAAGTTGAATCTTTTTCCACCAGGTTTTTAACGCATTTGTATCCGCATAAACCATTGTTTCTGTAAAGGGCGATCGCATTGGGTAAGTAAAAATTAATTCACCAAACAATGCTTGTTCAACTTGTTTAGAAATCGTGCGAAATGCGTTAATATGGGCGCGTTCTTGAGACGATTCTAAATCTAATGTATCGCAAATTAAACGGAAATCTTCATAGGCGTAAAGACCCGTAGCGCTAGTTTGATTAAAAAAGATAGTGGCAATTTCAGCCGAGACAATTTGCGAATAGTAAGCGACCCAGTAAAGTTGATTTAGAATTAAGCGCTGATCTGGACTCGATTGCTCCCATAAAGGAGTACCATACAGTAAAGAAAACTCCTCTGGATTCCAATACTCATTTTTACAATCTTCATAACAAAACTTTTCAACAGCTTCATCCATTAAAGTCGTCTGATCTTGCTGTTTGTTGCGTTTATAATTAATTTGTAACTTGCGATAAATCGTGGGATGATTGGTTAATTGATTTTCCATATTAAAGTTTAACTAAAGTTAACGCATTGGTGAGCAGGTAAGGGAACAAAAGCACCTTTTTCTTCTAACGCTTGAATGATCGCCTCTGCTGATTTTCCCCGCATCAGCGATCGCAATAATTTTAACCGAGTTCCGCTATGGGTTTCCGTATCCAATTCTTCTAGGATTTTGATTTTTTGCGATCGCGAAATATCTCCTTTCACCTGTGCGATCGCACTTAGCACATTTTGGGGGCCAACTCGTACCATCATTAAAAACTTTGCCAATAGTTCAATCATTAATTCTTGACTAGATTTTGAAATTAAAATTTTCTCAAACAATAAACTTCCGGTTGCCTGATGGCGCGCTTCTGCCTCCAAAAAACCAGAAAAAATTTCTGCAAGATTTTGATAACAACATTCCTTTGCCAGTCGGCGATAGTGACTTAAACCCCATCCTTCTAACACCACTTGTAACACAAATAATAACACAGTTTTATCGGTACTTTCAACAACTTCTGCTAATAAGTTTAGAAACGGATCTTGATGATTCGTTAATTCAATTTCTGGCAAAAAATAGCTGATTTGACTCAGATGATTGGCTTCATCGGCTGCAAATAAACCGTAGAGCATTCGTTCTTCAACGGTTTCTGCTAAAAGCGTCATTTTTGCCATATAACCAACGCCTGCATTCTCAATATAATATGCTTCTTCTAATAAGCTGCGGTTAACAAATTCAAGAATAGCAGACTGTTCGCGATCGCTGGCATCTTGAAACATTTTAACTCGATTCAAATTAAAAAATTCCGCATTCCAATATTGGTAACTTAAGTCTATTTTAGGACGTTCTTGCTTGGGCAATGCTGCCGTCAAAACCTGTCTTAATTTGTGATTCGAGGTGACATGAGGTAAATTTAATCCGGCAATTTGGGATTCTGATAAAGGTTGATTCATACTAATATACTTAAAAAATAGATGGATTGCGATCGCGATTTTATACCTGATCAACTGCTTCCCAAGTTTTCCAGTTCAGTGCTTTCTGGCGGTTAACCTGTTGCATAAATTCTCGAATGGAATGATCCGCTTTTGTGGGGGTTTTTAGGTCAAATTGAATGGTTTGAAAGACTTGTGTATCCCCCTTAGCAAAGTAATTACCAACCTGTTGAGTTAACCACAGTAACCCCTGATTAATTCCCCATTTCAAACATCCCGATCTTTTCGGGGTTATTAAAATTGTTTGTCCCTCGGTTTTTCCTCCCTCAATCATTCGGAGTGCAAAGACAATATAGAAGTGCAAAAAATCGGGGCCAAGGGTTACTGTTCCCGTGCTACCATACCAATAACACATACTATAAGTCACTTCATTTTTATAGAGGGGACGAATCAAACGAATTAACCCATAATCATCACCTCCCCTGGTTGTATTGCTAAAAGTAATAGCATGAGAATTCAGTTCTTTAGAATCAAAAATAATCTCTAAAGGTAAATTGTGAACTGTATTAAAGTGGTGAGCATCGATCGCATTAATTAGCAGCACATTCGGATGACAGTTTTTAATAAATCGAGTCCCCAAACGATAATCGCAATCTACCTGTTCTAATTCCGGTACAAAAGGCAGTAAATTAGGTGAACCTTCTCCCACCCACACCCAAATTAGACCATAATTTTCTGCCGTTTGCCAAGTTTTTATAGACACATTTAGGGGTTTTTCCAACGAAGGAATATCGATGCAAATTCCATCCCCATTATATTTCCAATTATGGAAAAAACAGCGAATTTCATCCCCTTCTACCTTCCCTTCTGCCAAATGAGCACCCATGTGGGGGCAATAAGCATCTAACGCCACCACCTGACCGCTAATACCCCGATAAATGGCTAAATTTCTTCCCAAAAGTGTGACCGCTTTCACCTTCCCAACTTTTAATTCTTTAGAGGGTAATGCCCAGTACCATCCCTCAACAAATTGAGTGGGATTATTAAAAATAGCATGAGGTTTTTGATCAGACATAAGAATTAAATTAAAACCGAGTTTTGCACAAATTCTAGGGGTGATTCTGCATCCCACATTCGTTGTCCCGCCGGGGTGAGATTTTCATAACAAATTTCTGTTAAACAAACCAATTCATCACCTAATTTATAACCTGGGTTTTGAGTTGTAAAAAAATGAATATGAGGGTTAGTTTGTCGTCCCGATGGAATTTCTATTAATTTATCCTGAAGAATCTGGGGAGATTGAAAGCGGACAATTCCCGTTGCTTTGTTATAAAAATCACCATAATATTCTTCGGCTAAACTTGCCATTAACTTTTCAGTAAAAACAGGGGTATTTGTATTGTATTGAGGATAGAACTCTTTCCAAAATATGGGCAGAAACCGATAGGTACGAAAACCCGAACAAATGAGAAGCCAATAGAGTTTATTTTCAGTATGTTTTTGACGTAAAAAATTAACGGCAGCGATCCAAGTTCGAGGTAAGGTGGTGCTTAACCAAACACTGGGATCGACGATCGTATCCCCTGAATAAATAACACTAATTTTTTCCCCTAAAAAACTCGTCTGACACAACATTAAGGTCGAAAAGCCTTTTAGAGTATTAGTTGTTTCATCTCTTAACAATAATACCCAATTTTTGCGATCAAGATCGGTCTGGAACCCATCCCATGTAATACCCAGAAAATGATTGTCTAAAAGGGTATACATAGAAGTACGATCGCTAAGATGTAGCTTTGTAACGGGAACTAGCCAACTTTTCATGATTTGGAGACTACCGGAACTCGGTTTTCAAGTATACTCTTCTAGTTTACTCAATGTTATTTGAGAACAGCAATAGCTCACCTTTATTAAGATAATAAACTTAATGCAAATGAGTTCCTATTTTTTAGGATTAAGTGATTTTTAATAGATTCATCTTAAATGACAATTTTCATCCCGTGACCATTCAGAGGGTTGAAGCTGATTAACATACTCTATATATTGAACTAAGGGTTGATCAATACTGAGGATTATCTGGGGATTAAACCGAATATTATCATAAATTTTGCCATCTTCATCCCTGAGCATATAATAAGCCAAACGGGTACAAAATAATAAAAACTGACTGAACAAATAACCCAGGATTCCCTGACGTTTTTCGGTGACATAAATCGGTTGAATTCGGGTTCTTTGTGGTGCGATCGCCGTGTAAGCATAAATCATGTGAAGGGGAGGAAATAGCCGTACATTTTTCATCATTGTCAGTAAACCAATGCAGCCATCTGCATAACGCATAGAATACTCATAACTAGACCCTAAAAAATATTGCCCTAACCTTTCTCGCCAAGTTGTTTGGGGGAATTGTCCCCGCATCGTAAAGTCAATTTGTGTCCCTAATTCATTTCTGTTTAAAGATAGCTCCATTTTAATATCTAAATGATGAATGGTTTTCAAATGTTGAGCATCAATTCCATTCATCATACAAATATGATGATGGCAACTTCTTTCAAAAGCGGTATCAGCTTGGCTAATAATCTCTTTTCCCTTCAATTCATCAAATTCAACCACACCTTCCGATGCTTTAGCATCAGGATAAATCCAAATAAAGCCGTACTTTTCCTCCGTTGCGTAAGCTGTTAATTTAGCTTGAGTAGGGATTTCCACTTGACAAGGAATATTTTGACAAACTCCTGTTTCATCAAATGCCCAATGATGAAATGCACAGCGAATCCAATTTCCCTCAACTTGCCCAATTCCTAAATCTGTTCCGAGATGAGGACAATAGGCATCTAAGGCCCGAACTTTTCCATCTTCACCTCGAAAAATGACAATTTTTTGACCGCAAATTTCTACAGATTTTGCTTTTTTTTGAGGTAATTCTTGACTAGGGCAAGCAATATACCAACCTTTGGCAATAATATTCCAGTTATTAAATTTTTGCATAAAAAACCTTAATTTTAAAATTAGTTAATTGACTTTTAACTGATACTGTTGTAAAATTTCTTGACGTTGACGAATATCCTCTCTATATTTTCCCGATAGAACCCTAAATAACAGTTTACCTAAACAAAAAGATGCTCGCCATGAGAAGATAGCATCCTGTAAATCAATAGCACTTCGTTCAAATAAAAAATGTCCAGCTAATCCGATTAACTGCGTAATAGGCAAACCGAAGAGTAACCAATAATTGTGCGATTTCCAACTGATGAAAAGTAAGCCGTAAAAGAAGAATATACCGATAATGTGAAGGCTTATATTGAGCGGGTGTTGGTGTTTCAGAACAAAAATATCCCAGTAGTCTGTAAAAGGATGATTGAGAATGCGATCGCTAATTTTATTGTTCAATTTTGGGTTGAAATTAGGAGTGATAAATTTCATAAACGATTTGATTAATAAGAAGGAGATAAAAGGGTTCCCAGACGTTCTCGACCTAAAATTTCCCTAACTTGACCTCGATTAACAACTTGAATTCCCTTAATATAAACCGCTTCCACAATTTCTTCCGATCCCCGTTTAACCATGCGAGGTTCGCCATCTAAAATTGGATCTAAAATTTCGACTTGGGGACTAATGGGTTGGTTGAGCGCTTGAGGATTTAGTAGTAATAGATCCGCTTGAGCGCCAACCTTCAGAACACCCGTATCCAGCCTAAACCAACGAGCGGGTTCTCCGGTAACGCGAGCGATCGCCTTTTCCGGTGTCAAGAATTCTGTCGTCACAGCTTGCTTGAGCAAAGATAACGCCCCATCGTAGTAACCCAAGTTACGGACATGAGCCCCCGCATCAGTGAAACCGGGCAAAATATAGGGATGCTGCATCAGTGCTAAACGAGGTGCTAAACGATCATTTGCTCCCGTCGCCACCCAACGCAAATCCGTGTCATACTTCCGCAATGCTTCAATAAACAAATCTACAGGTTCCTGGTGTTTTTGAGCAGCAATTTCAGCAAAACTTAATCCTTGCCAACTCGTTTCAGGACAACGCACAATTTCCATTAAATCTAACTGACGATGAAATGATTTTCGCCAATTATTTAACCATTCTTGGCGAAATTGACGGCGAAAAGTTTCCGAATCCCATAAAGTTTGTCGTTCTTGTCGTGAATTGCAGCTATTGAGTTGTGCGCCTGTGGGGAATTCTTCAAATAAAGGAGTCACGGAACCATCAGAATAAATTGTGAAGGGTTCGGTTAACGTTTGAAAGCGAACATTCCCCTTAAGAATGTGGTTCCAAAAATAGAGCAAGGGAGAAAAAATGCGCCACAATTTGCGATCATGAACGGCATCTAACGCTGATAAAACGGTCAGCCTTAACGGTTTTTGCCCAATTCCAGAACCCATGCGAAGAATATCTAAAAAAGAGGCAAGTCGCTGTAAATTTGGAGTGACTTGAAACACTAAATCTCGTTCTCGACAAAGATCAGCAAGCATCGCATATTCTGGAAGTTTGGCGTGTTGGGATGGGATTGTACAACCCCTCCATTCTCCACTCATCCGATGCCAGGGAAACATATCTATTGAAATGCCAATAAATCCAGCATCTAAAGCATTTGTGGCAATTTGTTGCATAGTTTTAAGTTCAGTTTCTGAAGGTTGAACGGTTAAGCTACGTTCTAATCCCATCACATGAGCGCGTAAGGCACTATGCCCCAATAAAGGCGCCACATTAGCACCCAGTTTTAATTGTTTTAAATGTTTTAAATACTCTGCGGGGGTCTGCCAAGAAACCGATTGTTTTAACCATTTTTCAATCAATTTATGGGAAAGAGTTTCGACTCTCTGAAATATATCTGCCAGCATTTGGGGTTGACCCACGGCAACCGATAAGCTGCAATTACCAATCACCACGCTGGTCACACCATGACGCACTGATTCGCTTAATCCGGGTGCAATTTCTAACTCTAAATCGTAGTGAGTGTGAATATCGATAAATCCCGGTGTTACCCATAAACCGGACGCATCGATAATTTGATGAGCATTGGGGGGGAGAGAAGATGCGATGCCTTGGCAGGCGGCTAACGCCATCGCCACAATCTTACCCTTTTCAATCCCAATATCTCCTCGCATTGGTGCGGAGCCTAAACCGTCGAAAATTAACCCGTTTTGAATTAGCAAATCTAACATAATTTTTTGTTGTTTGGGTTGTTAGTTGTTGTAATTCATCCTAATGCAATAGAAGTTAAGCTATAATTGTTCGATTCTTGAGCGTAATTCCATAATATCGGGATGTTGAGTAAAGTCAAGGTTATTAATTCCCCAACGAAAATATTTTGTTAGAGAAATATAGTGATGTTTTTGTTGCTGCAATTGCTTCTGCATTTCCATTTGCCTTTGAATATCTTTTCCATGAAACCATATTAAATACTGTTTCTGTGTCCAAAAGTTCTCTTGTTCAAACTGATTTTGATACATCGCAAGGCTGTCTTCAAATTTTTCTGTTGTGACTGTTTCAACAGCTTGTCTAAATTCGTTAATTAACCCTAAAGCTTCACTTTTACAATCTTGTAAATCCAATGAAGCGGGCAGTGTACCACTATTGCCTGTCCATGTCGTTTTGAGTTGTTCTCGTGCTGCACTCATGTTAACCAAGTCACTCAACGCCCAGCGTACAGCTTGGTAAGCTTGCAGGTTCTTGGCACTACTTTCAATCCATGCTGAAATGAGATCAATTCCTGGTGAATCTTGATGTCCCCACTTAGAAAGTTTAGGATTTTCCTGCTTCTGCCTGTAATTTTCTAGCCAATAGGTGTGAATTAAATTAGGATCTAAGAGATAGTTCTCAATACAAGCGCGATAAGTTAAAACAATAGAACTATTACCTAACCTATTACCTAGTGGAAGTAATTGGCAGTTAGCAGTTGGTTGAATATCGAAATCGCGATCGCGAAAAACAATGTATTTCTGATTTACTGCTTGATTATTAGAGAGGTAGCCTTCAGCAAAGATTGAAAAAGTAAATTTACTACCCGCAGGCACAATTGTGCATCGATCACCTGGTATGCCATCAACTACTTTGTCAAGCAAGCTATAATCTAAGCTGCTCCCCTTCCCTTCACAAAAAATTATTTTTCCACCGCTAACAACACTCACAATTATACCTCGATGCGGACAATGGATGCTTCAGGTATTAACTGCTCTACATAATCGGAGTGAGTTGTAATGATAAATTGATTATTTTTCCCTAATTTGGGTAAAGCTCTCAACAATGCTTGTTGCATAGGTGGGTGTAAATGTAACTCAATCTCATCAATCAATATCACCGAATTATGAATATTCCAATTGGCAAAGTCCATCAAGATGGGAAAGGTAGCACGCTCACCCCCAGACATCTCAGAAATTTCATAGTGATTTTTACCATCGTAGAGATAAAACCAAGGTTCGCTGAGAATATCATCGATACCCTCTCGTGGAATTGAACCTTCAAAGCTACGTTCTGGAAAAACGGCTTTATAAGCTTGTTCAATTTCAGCATATAAGTCTTTCTGCCCAGGACGCAATTGCAGATTTTTGTCTTTCACATCTTGATGAAATATTCGCCACTTTGATAGGCGATCGCGTAAAATATCATCTGTGATTTCAATTTTGCCATCCACGTTTTCAGTAGTTAAGCTAGTTGAAGTTCTTTGCTCTGTATACCAAAAAACTGTGCCAACTCGTTCAAACACCTGAAACCCTTCTGAACGAAGTAATTGCTTTGCATATTCTCGTCCTTTGAATTGAAACAATTCAGCCGCCGTGTTTGCTTGAACGCCCTCACCTTGCCATCTAAGAGATACACTATGTTCGTTAGCGGGAGAAACTGGTAAATCGTGGCTCATCTTTTGTAATTTGTGATGAAACTCACCCACTGCTTCGAGTTCTGGGCTAGGAAATTGTACTTTTAGAGTTACTTCTGGTTCAAACCTTCCCCAATTACTCCCTAACAATTCATAGTTAAATCCTGGCCATTGTAATTTAGGAAGTTTTTTTAATCGCCCAGTTGCAACTCCCAGTGTAGCAGCTATTGCTTGTAAAAGGCTTGTTTTTCCAGAGCCGTTCATTCCTATTATGACTATAATATCTCGTGCTAATCCAGTTTCTGGATCGGTGAAATCGAATGACCGCTCCCGAAACTTTTTGAAATACTTTAACTGGACAGATTGAACTTTCATGTCGGAAGTTTATTGAAAAGGATAGAGACTGTTTGTATAGAGTTACTTTATGCTTATTTTATAACCCTTTTGCCCATAATGCTCTGTTTTTATCCACTGCGCTCGCCTCCCTTTCACACACATCCTTAAAGTAACAAAAATCATCACAGGAATCCAATGCACCATATAAAACGAACCTTGAATTGTTGCCCAAATTAATTGCCATCCTCGTAAACTTTGATATTGGTAAACTCCTGCCATAAACCCAACCGTTAGAAGTAACCCAAGTAAAGTTTGTAGAGGAAAAAGAACGGGATGGTGGCTATAAAAAACTGTCCATAAGAGATCGGCAATTAACCCTATAGGAAGTAGAAATTGTAACAATAAAAATAATAATAAATCAAGTTCTTTTTTCCAATTTAAAGTTAAAATGTGGGGAAAATAATCGAGGTAACGTTGATAGCCCCCTTCTGCCCAGCGACAGTGTTGATGCCAAAGGCTTTTCCAGTTTGTCACACCTTCCTCCTGAACTGCTGATAACGTAACAAACTCGATTTCTGCACCGATTAAATATAGCTGGAAAGTGAGATCTAAATCTTCAGTTACCGTATCTTCACTCCAACCGTTACACTGTTCTAGCAATTCTCGCCGCACTAACATTCCATTCCCCCGGAGTTCAGTCATTCCCGCCGCCGCAATGCGATGAGTTTGCAGAAAAGCATCACAATTCATTTCCATTTGTTGGCAACGAGTCAGGAAATTGGTATCTGCATTAGAAATCGTTTTTCGGGTTTGTACGGCACCGATGGCACTTTGCCTAAATAAAGGAACTGTTTGCATTAAGAAATCGGCCGGAAGTTGAGCATCGGCATCACAAATTAACATAATCTCTCCCTGGGTAAAGGGAAAAACTGAGTTCAATGCCCCAGCTTTACCACCGTTTGATTCTCGACGATGTACTTGTAATTGGGGAAATTGACTTTGTAATTGACTCAAAATATGGGGAGTTTGATCCGTACTCCCATCATCAATTACCCAGATATCCAAAAGAGAAGTTGGATAATTTAGGTGAAATAAGTTATCAATTAAATCAGTTAAAACTGCACTTTCATTTTTAGCAGGAACTAAAATAGAAACTCTGGGTAAATCGACATCAACTTCCATCTGGAGCGAAGTTGGTTTTGCTATCAACATCCGTAGGATTTGAATCGTCAGGATTGCTGTTAATCCCCCCATGAACCATTGCGTTTGGGGTTGCCAGTGCAGTAGACTGACCATACCCCAAATGAGTAGAACCACCAGCCTTGCTTTCCAATGTCGATCCGACTCGGCACGGAGATCATGACTTGAGCGATCAATACGAGTTTCCATTCTATTAGCTACAGCTTTGACGTTACTTGTCTGCGCCAACGATGCCAGAACAGCATCCCCACAGCCCCTATTATGGCACCGCCCAACCCCGTAGCAACTGCGATCGCACGCCCCGCTTGTTGAGCGCCATGCAGTACCGGGTTATTCAGTAGATTAGACGAGAAATGCAGGGATTGAATCGTCCATCTGCCCTGAAACTTCTGCATCACGGCTGTCCACCGCATTGCCATATTAGCAGAATTACCATCTTGGAAAGAGAAGGTTGCGATCGCATCTCCATAGGAAACCGCAGTCTCCGGCGCGAGAAAGCTTCTCGGATCATCCACCTTAACTTCCATTGCGATCTTTTGGATCGAATTGGAAAACTGCTGATTCCAGTATGTCTCAAACTCTTGCACCTTATGAAACACCTGGTTATCCACAGTTGTAATCGTGAATGAGGGGTGTAAGTAAGGCTCAATTTTGGAAAAATCACGAGTGTTGATAGCTTTTAAGGCTATCTCCCGCGCCTGAATAATCCCATTGATGTCCTGTTGATTAACCTCTGCTAAGGCGCATTGAGGCATATTCCAAATTGTCAGCACTAGCAAAACGCTCCAAAGTAGCTGCCAATATTGATGTGCAATTGTGAGTTTTTGTTTGCTCATAGCCGCTTATTTTTCGACTTCAGTGCTAATCTAACATCTGATTGAAGTGGAAGTGAAAACTTCTGACCGTTGGAGTTAGAGATTTGACACAAAGGAACACGAACTAATTTAGAACATAGTGGAAAATTTTCCACTATGTTCGGTTTGATTCATTTCGTTCAGTGAAGCGATCGCTTAAAATGGCGAGTATACTTAATCCCAAATAATTAAACTGTCAACAAACTATCCCACTTGTCCTCTCTACCCGATGCCCACTCCACTCTAACAACCGTAGACCCCAAACTCCTCAAACCCCATCCCCGCTACCTGAAAATCTATGGTCGGATGAACATCGAGGAATTGGTCGAACAAATTCAATTGTCCAATTGGATTAACCCCATTCTCATCACCCCAAAACAGATTATTGTTAGTGGTCATCGACGCTGGCAAGCTGCCCTACAATTAAAGTGGAGCGCCATTCCCGTTGAAATTCGAGCCTTTCCCAACCGACTCTGTGAACTCGAAGCCCTCCTGAGTGAAAATCTCGCCCGACCCAAAACCCGGGAACAAAAAGTTCGAGAAGCCAACTCTTGGAAAGAAATTGAATCGGCGCGCGCCAAACAACGGCAAGAAGCCGGACTTAAAATTGATGAACCCGACAACCTTATGGATATATTTTCAGAAGGTAGGAAGGGAACCACCCGTGATTTAGTTGCTGCTAAGGTGGGTTTGGGTTCGGGTGTCACTTATACTAAAGCGGCTAAAGTCGTGGCTCAGATTGATTGGGAAATCAAAGCCGGAAACGAAGAATGGGCTGATGCTTGGCGTTCAATTCTCAACACCGTTAGTATTCAAGCGGCTTATTCCTTACTGAAACTGCCTCGAAAACAACAAAAACAAATCTTAGATTTAATTGCTACAGGTCAAGCTCGGACTCCCAAAGAAGCTGCTCTACTGCTGGCCGAAGAAGCCAGTCTTGATGACCCCCGCTTATTTGTATCGGGGGACTTTGCCGTTGTCAACATTGACCCGAACCTAACCTTTGCTCCCTCGGACAATCGCTGGAATGGGTATTGGGGAAGGGTGGAAGGCACAGGAACTTCTGGGTTAATTGTGCTGAACTTGGGGAGTGAAATGCTGCAATTTTACAGTCGAGATTTAGTAGAAATTGATGAGCCAACAGAGGAATTTTTACAAGTTGCTTCAAAGGTATTACGACTCCGAAGTTTGGACTTAGATGAACTGGAAATCGCGTTGCTGGATGTGTTGCAACAGCGTGTAGAATTTACGCCTCGACAACTGCTGTATCTGGAATATTTGGAAAAAGTTTTAACGTTACCTCGACTTTCCGGCTCTTAATTTCTCAACCCGTGTGAAAACAGCCTTCCCCAAGAGAGGAAAGCTGTGTTGCTTGCGTAATAATGATTAGGGAGAGTTAGGTTAAGATAATGCACGTTCTCTGACGCTTAGTTTTTCATTTGAAATTGGCGTTTGAATGGGGAATGAAAACCAATCATAATATCTGAAGTGGGTACACCCATCTCGACATGATCTCATTCAGGATTAAATTTCCAGGGTTTATATTCAAGGAGATGTGGCAATGACATCAAACCTGTTCAACGAATTTATCGACGCCGGCCCAGAAGCCAAACTAGAATTGATCGAATCCAAGCTAATCGTCGGTAATACCCTAGTTGGCAGCCGTCTGCTACTCAAACAAATTCTCACCGGATGGGGAGCGCGGGCCGCCATCGCCCTAGCCCCCATACAACAATGGTTAGAAGCTCTCCGTCTTACCTATAACGCGCCCATTCCAGACAGTACAGAAGCCATCATTACCACCTTACAAACCTGGGCTGCCAGTTTCCCCTACCAACCAGAAGACCTGATACCCGGCTTTAGAGGAGAAGAAAACCATCACAATCCCATCCGCAGTTATATCAGCCACTCCTTGTGGGAAATCGCAGAAAGACTAGGAGGACAATCATTCAGCCGCGATTTTGTCATGCGCCTGGGTAACAATGGCTTCACCCCAGACATCCTATTATTTCTGGGGCCACCGCGCAACACACTCAGAGAATACTACCTGGAAGGGCCAGCCGAAATGGTCATCGAAATACTGCGACCCGGACATGAATACGCAGACCGCATCATTAAACGAGACTATTACGCAGCAGGTGGAGTGCCAGAGTACATTATTCTCAGTCTGGCCCAAAAAGAAATCGAATTTTGGCGCTTATTCAACGGAAAATACGAGCGCATGGCTCCTGACGCATCAGGATGCTACCGACCGCAGAGCGTACCGGGGTTAGTTTTTGCCCCCGACAATCTGTGGAGAGAAGATGAAGACTGGTATAGCTGGCCCCAAGACCCTCCAATTGTTTACATTGAAGGCACACAGCCAAAAGGTCGAAGACTGCGAACGGTAGAGAATGGTTTAGGTTGGGGATGTTTACCATTTAATCCGCAATTGCAGCTAGAGCCAGTACCGATTTCTTTTGAACAGTATATTTCTTGGTCTCCAGAAGCCAAGTTTGAGTTTTGGGATGGCAAACCTCAAATTGGCAGTAAAGAAGGCATTCGTAACTTGATGGGAATGTTACTGATGACCTTTGGTTTAGCAGATGCTTTAAAGGTCTTGCCACCCGTTGAGTGGGTAACAGCGTTATTAGAAACAGAAACTCTAAGCTGGCAAGATGCCCAACGGAAAGCAGTTTGGTGGGATTTGGCTCGTCAAGCTGCTACCCTATTGCGTTCTAAATATGGGGTAACTCGCTTGGGAGTCATTGGAGATTTGGTCAAACCTGAGCCCTTAAATTTTTGGTCAGAAATTACGCTGGTTGTTTGGGATTTAACAGAGAGGAAAGATTACGAGATTTACCATGATTTGTCTAATTTAAGTAAGGAACCTGAGATTAACTTTATTGAGGCAGATAGTAAGTATGCTACGCTGGCTCAACAGCAAGCAATTTCTCAATTGTTGGTTGAAATTTAGGGCTGGCTGAATTAAATTCTTAAATTAATTCCTCAAAAACTGGCTTGGAAAATCTCGGAAGCGGTTAAACTCAACTCTGGAAAAGTGAGTGATTCAATGCGTTGATTTTCTCGAAATTGACTGACTTGATACTCGCCTTCAACAAGCTGGTAAATAGAAAGAGTCGGTTGTTTAGGATTTCCGATAAATCTTCTTCCTCCTAATCCTAAATAATCGACAATCCAATATTCAGCAATCCCTAAAACCTCATATTCTTCTAATTTTAAAGCATAATCATCACTCCAATTGGTTGAAACTACTTCAATAACCAAGGGGACAGAACTTCCTTGAGTGATAATCGATTCTTTTTCCCATCGGGGATTCTCTGCAACTCGTCGTCCATCGATGACAATCACATCAGGTTCATATCCAGACTCATCACGCGCCGATTTAATCACGCTTTCTTTAGGGATAAAATAGGGAAGTTTTAATCGTCTAATTTCAAAGTTCAGTTCAGCAATCAGAAAACCAGCTACCCGCGAATGTGTGCCTGTGGGTTTAGGCATTTGTACAATTTCTCCGTTGTGTAGTTCATAGTGACATCCCGACTCTTCTGGATACCAAGCAATAAATTCATCAAACGTTACAGTTTTAGGTATAGCTTGAATCATAATCTTTGTTTAGGGTTAATTGAGATAAAATCAAACCTAGATTCTATTCTAATCTTCCTCAACTCTATCTAAATCGCACTCCGCACCCCGCACTCTCCACTCCGCACTCTTAAAACTTCCTATGAACACCCTCCCGTCTAATTCTGCTGTTGAAATTGTTCCAGCTTTTGTTGCGGGGACATTAACTGAACGTAATGTGATGGAGGATTTGTTAGCCACAAAGCGTTCGGAGAATACCCGGAAAGCTTATCATCGGGATTTGAAGGATTTCTTTTGGGCAGTTGCTCATCAAGAACCCACCGCTCAGTTAGTGATTGAGTTTTTACAGTTATCCAAGGAACAAGCCTTAAGTTTGGTATTAGGTTATAAGCAACAATTACTGTCGAGGAAGTTATCAGAAGCAACGGTGAATCGACGTTTAGCCGCGATTAAAGCGTTGGTTGCATTCGCTTATCGGATTGGACAATGTGCTTGGACATTGGCAGAATTGAAGGGGGAGAAGGTTAAGACTTATCGGGATACGACGGGAATTCCCCCGGTGGCGTTTAAGAGGATGTTACAAATTCCCAATCGTCGCATACTTAAGGGCAAACGAGATTATGCGTTATTAAGGTTGTTATGGGATAATGTCCTACGGCGGGAGGAGGTGTGCCAAGCCAATCTTGAGGATTTGGATTTGGAGGGGAAAACGTTGAAGATTTTGGGGAAGGGGAAGGGAACACAGAAGGAAGCGGTAACGTTATCGAAGCCGACGGTGGAAGCTTTGCAAGATTGGTTGGTAGCTAGACGAGAATTAAAACGCTCTAAACCGTTGTTTATTGCGTTAGATAGAGCGAGTTATGGACATCGGCTGACGGGGACGGGGGTTTATAAGATTGTTAGTCAAATTGCCAGAGAAGCGGGGATTAATAAGCCGTTATCGCCTCATCGGATTCGTCATTCGGGGATAACGGCGGCATTGGAAGCAACGAATGGAGATGTGCGAAAGGTGCAGAAATTGAGTCGCCATTCAGATTTGAATACGTTGATGATTTATGACGATAATCGGAAAAATCAGCAGGGGGAAGTTACTGATTTGTTAGCGGATTTGGTTTGATAGTTATACTCATTTGAGGAGTTGGGAATTTAACGTTAATATAGTAGTTACATTTGTAATTACATTGGGGTAAGTTTCATGATCCAGACCTTAAAGTTACGCAAAATTGGTAATTCCGTAGGGGTGACATTTTCTAAGGAGTTATTAGAAAAGCTCAACCTTTCCGAAGGGGATACTGTATTTGTGACGGAAACTGAACATGGACTCCAGCTTAGTCCTTATGACCCTGAATTTGAGAAGGCGATGGCTATTTATCGCCAAGGTAGCCAGAAGTTTCGTCAGGCGTTGAAGGAACTCGCTAAGTGAATGAACCAACTTGGCTAACGGAACAAATGGTGCTTGCTATCCATGAAGATTTGATTTCTCAGTATGGTGGGTTATCTGGGGTGAGAGATAGCCCGTTATTAGCCGCGAGTTTAGCCCGTCCCCAGCATAGATTTTCTTATCAGTCGGAAGTTTCGCTCTGGGAATTGGCGGCGGCTTATTGTTTTGCTTTGTGTAAAAATCATCCCTTTGTGGATGGGAATAAGCGGACAGCTTTTATGGCAATGTATATTTTTTTGGGGTTGAATGGTTATGGTTTTAACGCACCAGAGCCGGAGATAGTATTAGTGATGGAGGGTTTAGCATCGGGGGAAATTGACGAAAATGCTTTGCACGTGTGGCTAGAAAAATATGCTGATAAATTGCTCTGAATAATATGATCTAATATCAGGATTATTGTGGTTTATTCCCTAAAAAATGGCTGAGGATTTAAAAAATGAACCGAGAAAATTTAATCGCTTTTTTAAAAGCTCATGGGGCAGAAATTCGGGGTTATGGTGTAAAGTCTCTGGCTTTATTTGGTTCGGTAGCCAGGGATGAAGCCACGGCTAACAGTGATATTGATTTATTAGTGGAGTTTGACGGTAAGGTGACGTTTGACTGTTACATGGACTTAAAGTTTTTTCTGGAGGATAGTTTGGGATGTCCCGTAGATGTAGTTAGCAAGAAGATGTTAAAGCCTCAAATTAGAGATGTTATTGAAACAGAAGCCATCTATGTCTCGTAGTCTCCGACTGTATTTTGAGGATATTTAAAATTAGGAATTATTGAAACTACTTCATGAAATTTTGGTAGATAGACCTTTGAGAATGCCTAATACTTCATAAAGTGAGTTGGTACGGGGATCTAGTAGCGAAAACTCGGCTGACCATGCGTATTCTGGTTGTCTCGATTTTTCCATTTTCAGGAATAAAAAGTTATTCCACGTGAGTTCGATGGAGTTTGATCGCCACACCCTTCGGCTGACGCTCACGGCGAAGCCACAAGCTGTAAGTTCTCAGGCGGGAAGTGAAATTAGCTTGTCAGTTTTAATGTTTATTTAATGCGCGGGAAATTTGAGTTTATTCAAAATGATAAACTGGTTGTTTAATCTCATACAATGATGGCTTTTCAGGTTGATAAGTATAAGCAATCATTCCGGCTACTAAATTCACCATAAAATTACCTACACTTCGATGTCTTGTATGTTCAATTTGGCATAAGTTTTTCAGTTGATCATTCACTGATTCTATTATACCTCTTTTTCTTAATTTCATTTTATCTGACCACAACATTAGTTTATTTTTCATGTTTTTCTTCAGCCTAGTTATCAGTTGTAAACCTTTTTCATGTAATTGCTTAAATAATTTTTCGGAAATATATCCCTTGTCTCCAAAAATTTTTCCCACAATTCCTTCTGTTAATTCTGGGACTACTTTTCGGTCATCAACATTAGCAGGTGTGACTTGAAAATTTAAAATTTCCCCATAGTCGTTGATGATTAAATGTAACTTAAATCCAAAATAAAAGCCAATTGAACTTTTCCCCCATTCCGCTAGTCCAGCAAAGACTTTATGGCTATTTGCTCGATTTTCATGACAGACCTTTAAGGCGGTCGAATCGATAAAACTTGTTCCAGTTACCTCGCCTTTACAACAATATTCAAAGTAACAACATAGTGCTAATAAAGCATAAGACATTAACTCAACAAAACGATTATAACTGACTAAGTTAGGCATAGCTTTTGACCAATATGCCATTACTTGTAATCGGTAAAAGTCTTTAAATGTTCGGTAACGTGAACCATGAAATCCGATCAATATTGTCATTATTTCACTTAAAGTCAAGCGGGTTTTGGGTCGGCTTTGACCCACCACTTCTGGTAACAACATTTGTGCCAATAAGGGTTCAAATACTTGACAAAAGTCATCCAGGTCACAAAAAACTTTTGTTATGTCTAAGTGTGATGCTCTGTGATCCATAAAAGCCTCCTTAATTGTCTAATATTTGCTGGTTACATCTCTATTTTCCCACGCTTACTGATTAGATCATATGCCCAATAGTCGTCTGTTTTGTCGCGATCGCCTGCCCAGTAGTCGTCTGTTTTATCGCGATCGCTTGCCCAGTAGTCGTCTGTTTTATCGCGATCGCCTGCTCAATAGTCGTCTGTTTTATCGCGATCGCACTCCATCGAACTCACGTTTATTCCCATTTGTCACCATGCCAAAGGTAGGATGAGTTGGTTGGTTGGGGCTGGCGTACATATAGGCAAGGGTCTGAAGAATGGCAGAATATGTACTGAATTTCAAGCCTTTGGCTTCGATAACGGCTATCCATAGTTTGCCATTAAATACCAAGACATCTAAGCGACCACGCACAGGCTCATTATTGTCTTCTTCGTCAATGATAATTGGGTCTTCAGCCGAAATATCAAAGGGGTCTTGATAAAAACCTGCTATGTCTAACAATGGCGATAAAACTAGCATTTTGACTAATACTTCGATGGTTTTACGGCGATATAGCACTTGTCGCATAAATTGGTTGCGGATGCGATCGCACTTGGCTTTTTCTTCTTCAGAGAGTGCTATCGGTTCTAGCCATTCCGTAAAGAAGTTGCTATCGGTAGCGACTTGTAGGTTTAATCGTTCTTCTAGTTCATAAAGTGTGATTTCATTGGCTTGCATGATTTTTATTTCTCCTATAGGGTAAGTTGTTTATCACCTTTGGCTTTCTGTGTTGGATGTGTGTATTCGGGGTATTGCAACGATTCATGAAAAATTCCGCCATATCGCCCGAAACGCTTACCTAGAGAGATTTTTAGCGATACCAGCATTCCTCATCTACACCTTCTTGAATCGCACCTAATGCTTTGAGAGTAGTTTTTTGCCCCTCGGAAATCCCTGTTACCCCCGTAATATTCATGCCTTCGTAAGGAAGAATGCTCTTTAAGGTTTGTATTAATTTATAGGTCTGTATATCCCACAGTTGAATAGGCTGTTCCAAAAATGCGATCGCCAATAACGGTTTCACAGGATTCCAATCCACTGACCAAGCATGATTTTTACCCTCAATAACCTGCTCACATTCACCCGTCCTCACATCCCAAATTCTGACGGAGGTATCTGTACTGGCACTCGCCACCTGATAGCCATCGACATTCCAAGCTACGGAATAAATATGTCCAGTGGCTGGAGACTGTAACGTTCTTAAACACGCTCCAGAGGCTACATCCCACAGTTGAACGTTCCCATCATAATCTCCACTAACCAGAGTTTTACCATCAGGACTCAAGGCAATCGAATGAATCGGATGATTCGCCTCAATCACGCGCTCGCAAACCCCTTGGCTCAAATCCCACAGCCGAATAGTTCCATCTGCACTCCCACTTGCTACCCGGTTGCCCACTGGGAACTCAACAACCGACATCACTTGGTTCTGATGACCCGATAGGGTTAATAAACATTCCCCAGAGTAAGCATCCCAGATCCTTACGGTTTGATCGTTACCACCGCTAATGACATAACTTCCATCCCGCCTCCAAGCCACTGACCGCACCCAATTCTCATGTCCTGATAACACCTTTAAGCATCGCCCAGTCTGAACCTCCCAAATGCGAACTGTGGCATCTGCACTACCACTCACAATCAAGCGTTCGTCAGGACTCCAGGCAACCGATAACACTTCTTTGGTATGTCCCTGAAATACCCTTAAGCATTCACCCGTTTGGCTATCCCACAGTTGCACGGTATAGTTCGTGTTACTACTCAAAAGCCGAACTCCGTCTTTGCTCCACCGGACATACCAACAGGAGTTACTATAGCCCCGCAATGTTTTGAAACAGTCACCCGTTTCATAATTCCAGAATTTAATCACTTGATCAAAGGATACACTGACGAGGGTACTGCCATCTCGACTCCAATCGATCGCCCAAACCAAACTCTGTTCCCCCTGAAACACGTGCAAACAGTTGAGAGAACTATCCCACAGAGGCAGGATTTGAGCGAGGCTTCCCCCAGCCAGTCTATGACCATCTGGACTCCATTCCACTCGATAGATACAATCCTGGGTGGTGGTTGCCTGTAAGCACTCTCCGGTTTGCCAATCCCACAGTTTGACGGTTTTATCATATCCACTGCTGGCGAGGACTTTGCCATTGGGATGCAACGCTAAGGACAACACCCAATATTCATGGGCCGGAATTACACGAATACAGTCCCCTTTAGTGACATCCCAGAGTTTAATCGTATGATCGGTGTAGGCTCCTGCCAAAATAGTCCCATTGGCAAGCCATGCGACATCATGAACCCAACAACTCTGATTCGTTAGCTTGCTTGGGCCTAAGCGAGTTAGACAGGTTCCCGTTGCTGCATCCCAAACCATGATCAATGGATCTTGCCCTCCACAAGCCAGTTTTTGACCATCGGGACTCCAAGCCAGGGAAAAAACCCATTTCGTATATCCCTGAAACTCGCGCAAGCATTGACCCGTGCGAGTATCCCAAACCTGAATTCTGTGTTCGGCACAACAGACTATCATTGTGCCATCAACACTCCAGTCCCCTGCTTTAATCCAGCCTCGTCCAGCCTGGATTGTCATCAATGGCTGCATCGGTTTAAACTGCCAAATATGTAGTCCTCCATTGTTATCTCCAACGGCAAAGCGTCGCCCATCGGGGCTAAATTTCACCCAGGCTCCCCCCGTAAATAGTTGGGTAAAGAGGGATTGAGCAAAATGAGCCGATTGAAAATTGATGTCCTGTAAGGTCGCACCTCGCAAGTCGGCATGGCGAATTTTTAAATGAGAAAAGTCCCATCCCGTCAGGTCAATTTGTAGGTGTCGGCACAGATTGATCAAGTTACCGACGCCGTAGCTTAAGAATGGCGTGGAGCAGTGGCGTAATGCGGTTAAAATCGATTGCAGATGCTGCTCTAGGGTTTCAGAATTGTAAAGTGAGTCTTGGAGTTTTTGGATTAAGGGCTGTAAAATTAATCGAACTTGACTGTCTCGAATATAGTCTAAAACTGTTGTTTTAATTAGGGCGTAGCGATGAAAATATGAGAATTTAACCGTTAACAGTTCGGTGACAAGTTGCTGAATTAAACCGTCTGTAACATATTCCATCACCACGGGCTGTAGGGTATATTCGCCTGAGCGCTTTTCAATTAAGCTGCGTCGCGTTAAGGATTCTAGGGATTCTAATAGGGTTGCCCGTGAAATCGGAGGGACAATATCATCTTGTAGTTCTGCAATAGTTGTCCATTCTCGATTAATAGCCAACCAATACATGATAGTTTGTTCGATAGGAGACAACCGCTCAAATTGCCGATTTAATAAGCGATGAATTCCATTAAATACTAATATATTTTCTTGCAAAAAAGAGTTAATATTCCCTTCAAACAAACTCTGAATTGAGGCAGCAACAATTTTTAGGGCGAGGGGATTGCAACAATATAATTTACACAGGCGACGTTTTTCTGCATCGGTTCCGATGAGTTGTTTGGAGTCCATTAAGGCGAGGGAGGTTTCCCAGGAACCGCTTAGACATAGCGATCGCACTGCTCCGTTTAAGTCTTCTGATATGGCAACTTGGGCAGATTTCTCACGACTGGTGAGTACAATACAACTCTGATGACTGGCTTCTCCCAGTAATTGCAATAATTCACCATAGTCTGTAAAATCTGGCTGGTAGTATCCGGCGCAATTGCCAGCTTGTAAAATCGTTTCTTGATTATCCAAAATCACTAAGCAGCGATGGGTTTGTAACCAGTACAGGAGTCGTTCGGGTTTAGCTTGGATATCTTGCTGGTTAGAAAGGAAAGGCACCAGTTCAGACAATAAGGTATCTAAGAGAGGGGCGTTACGGAGCGATCGCCAAATCAAAAATTGAAATTGTTCTTGTAAGAGTTGAGCGACTTTAGCCGCTAAGGTACTTTTACCAATTCCCCCCATTCCCACGAGGGCAATGAGTCGGCAGCGATCTTGTATTATCCATTGGGTCAGGGTTTCAATCTCTTCACCTCGACCTTGGAAGTTGGAAACATCGAGCGCCTCACCCCAATCAATTGAACGTTGGACTTGAGGTTGGGGGATAGCCGTCGGGGTATCAAAGTGAGTAATAATGCCGCGCAGATTGGTTTTGTTGACTTTGCGGCCTAGTGCCTCACTGAGAAGTTTCCAAAATTTGGGGCCAATGTCCCGTTGGAGATAGTTGATGGAATAGCCTGAGCGCTCGGCAATGCGATCGTAGGTTAAGTTGTTCCAGGCACCGAACAGAAGAGCCACTTCAACCTCAGTGAGTGTTCTAGCAATTCTGGGAGCGATCGCACCTTTGACCACTTCCAATGCCTGCTCAAATTCCATAGATTTTTTAGCTTTGAGAAAATATCAATCTAACTTAAACCATACTTTCCATACTTGACAACTCCATACTTTCCTGTAAAGACGGCATCGGGGAGTTGGGATAGATTATTGATTACATGGGTGGTAGCCCTGATTTTATGAACAATATTTTAGCTAGTTTGTAAGAATCTGATAAAAACGAAAGGTAAAACTATGTTGCTCTCTAATTCCTCCATTCAAAAAACGAACCATTACATCAATTGCATTACCCACGAGGGAAAAGTAGTGCTGTTTGGCACTGCTCCTGATGGAAAAATTTACTACACAGTCAAGCGAGATGGATATGAGGATAACCCTGATTATGACAATAACGGTTGGGAGAATTGGTCACAGTTAGAATTCCCCAATGAAGATCCAGATTCCTCAGTTGTAGAAAAGGAAAGAAAAGAATTAACTCGCCAAGATTTTCCGAATAGCTTTATTTTGCAATCCCGCTACAGAACTAACGAAGAATCTGCTGTTGCTCCAGTTCAACTGGTATCTGGATTGGGTCACATCTATGTTTTCCGGCAGTCTAAAACGAATACATTGCTGGTAGATCGCTTCGTGTTAGATGGCATGACCAATACACTTAATCGCAAATTGGAAGTCCGCTATCAGCAGAGTCGAAAGAAATATGAGCCTTTTAAGGCTAACAAAAATAGCCAAGGGATAGGTATATCCAGCTTCGATTCTCTGAATTTTCAGGATAAGGATAAAAAGAAATTCTATGAACCGACTACAGAAATCAGCATCGTAAATAATTTGTTCAATGGCTGGTTTTCGGTAGTTTTGTTGCCAACTAACGAACTTGATAAGTACCGTTGGCATATTTTTGCGTATAACCGCGATACAAAGAAAGTTGAGATCATCTCAATTCTTGCTTCTGAAGAGGGTTTGTTTGATGTCAAAGACTCTACCGTATTCGATCCAAAACCCGGAGAACCCAGTGTTTTACTACCTCGTAGAATTCCAGGAATTATCCGTCGTAGCTTGGAATTAAATGACGATAAAGGTAAAATATTAAAGATAGTTAATGGGCTGTCGGCTACGAAATATGATGTGCAGTCTGAGATTCTCACTCAAGATAATCAAACTCAACTGATCAAAGATGCTACGAAAATCATGCTGGTTATTCCTACAGATCAAGGGAATACAGTAGCATTAAGTTTTGCCGCTGCAAAAGATGGAACTCTATCGCAAATTTCTGAAGATGAAAACTCTCAGATATTGCGAAGCAATAATCGCTATGTTTTACTGCCTTTGAATACCTTGGATGAAATAAAAGCAATTGGAGATAGCACTCCACCTGCTACAGGCACAATCGCTGGTATGGCGAGAACTGAGGGCGATCGCATCCAAATCACTTCAGCCCAAGCGGTTACATTAAATCCAGGAGATAATGTCAAAATTCAAGGGACAACCCACTATAACGGGTATCACGTTGTTCAGAAAATCAATGATAATACCTTTGAAATTGAGGCCAAATGGGTTGATGGCAACAGTGAAAACTGGCAGGTGGGAACTTGGGAAGAGCTTCCATCCGAACAAAGTGGTTTAGTTTTTGATGGCATCATTACCGCCTTTGAGCGCACAGTCGAAGGGAAGTTAATGATTACCAGCCCCAATCATGGACTCGATAGTGGGGATGGAGTCCAAATCTCAGGTACCCAGGGCTATGATGACACATATCCCGTGACTGAGGTTGATAGCAATCGGTTTACCCTGGATGTCAAATGGCAACCGGGAGCCGCCGCTAACGTTAAACTCGAATCTCGCAAGCAACGGGGTATTAACTTTGATGGCATAGGAGACTATATTGAGATTCCAGCCCTCAGTGAGTTAAAACCGCCATCTCCAGACTATTCTTTTGGTGAAACCTACTCGGTTTGGATTTATTTGTCGAACAACGGAACTGGAGAACAATTAATTGTTGGCGAAAAAGGTCAACTAATGCAGTTGGCACTCAACAATAATCAGGCAATCCTGAGAGTTTCTTTCAGCGATGGTTTTCGCCAAATTGAAGATCCACTTCCTGTAACCACAAACCAATGGGTGCATTATGCAGGCATTTTTTCATGCGAACAGAAAACAACTGACGATCAGAAAACAACAGAAACTAATTTAATTCTGTGTCGAAATGGGGAGCAAGTTGCCAAGCAAGTAGTCTCGGCAACCCCTGAAAGCAAACCTCAAGCTCAAGATAGCGGAGGAAGCAGTAATGCAAATAAAAATAAATGGCAGCCTGAATTTCTGATTGGAGGCACAGCCAAATCTAACTATTTCACTGGGAAAATTTCCGATGTCCAGGTGTGGAACCATGCCCGTCAACCCAAAGAAGTTCAAGATAGTATGTATCTGCGACTGACGGGTAAGGAAGTTGGTTTAGTTGGGTATTGGCGACTTGGAGCCATTGTAGAAGGCGACAAACGGGAAGTGGTCGATTTTTCTGTCTTTGATAACAATGGCATCGTGTATGGTGACGCATTTGTTAGCGCTGTTACCCTTGCTCGCAAGCTCAAGGACAATAAAACCCTAATCGTTCAGTACACTAATGATGAAATGTTTGCTGTGACCCAACGGGCGACCTATATAGAGAGCTTTGAGTTTAAGTTGGATCAGCTTATCGATCCTAATAACATTGATGGAAAGGGAAATAAAGTCTTTAAACTTTCCTATTGGGGCAAAGCCAATCGAGACTCAGAAAAGCAAGAGAACTTCTTACCAGAAAACTCCATACTTGAAGACCTTAAGAATGGTTGGTATCAAGCTTCAGCACGTTTCACTATTCCTGATGGGGTAAAGATGGTTCGTTCTTTTGGGCTTGTTGATGTCAAAGGTGATAATTGGACAAAACTTGAAATTCGCAAGCATCGGATTCAGTTAGTATCTGATGCAATTACAGAAGCCCAATACAGTGACGAAGTTAAGTTACAAACTCTAGTAAACCAACAATCAGCAGCCCAACAAAACTTACAAATATTAGCGCGATATGAGCAAGAAGAGGGGATTTTGCTGCTTCGCAAGTGGGAGTTAGAACAAGCAAATAAACCCGACAGAAAGATTAATTTAGAAAAGAAAATAAGTGAGCTTAAGAGGGAGGTTGAGCAATGCCAAAAATCTTACGATGATGCGAAAGCAAACATTCAAAATTACTGGTATAAAATCGTTGCTAAACACAGCGGGAAAGTTCTGGATGTAGATGGTGCTAAGAAGGAAGATGCAAATGTTCATCAATGGACATGGGTGAATGGAGATAACCAAAAATGGCAATTTGTGTCAGTAGAGGGGGGATACTATGAAATTGTTGCCAAACATAGTGGCAAGGTTCTAGATGTATCTGCGGCAAAGAAAGATAATAATAGAAATGTCCAGGTGTGCAATCGGTTCAATGTAGATAACCAAAAATGGAAGCTTGAGGGGTTGGGAGGCAACTGCTATAAAGTTATTGCCAAACACAGTGGCAAGGTTCTGGATGTATCAGGAAAATCCACGAGCGATGGAGGGAATGTCCAGCAGTATGAATGGCAAGCCAAAGATCCCCAAGGTCAAGAATGGTTGATTGATAAGCTAGATGAATATCCGAATGATGCAATTAAAAAGGCGAACGAGGCACTACAAAGCAAAAACAGTGAACTTCTCAAAGCTCAAATAGAATTAAGTGATTTCAATGATGCCAGCGATCTATTGAATATTGTGAACCAACGACTCACTATTATTCAGAACGAGATTAAGAAATTAAATCTGAAAGAGATTGGTGGTCAATCAAAACCCATGATAATGACCGTTCTGGCAACTGATCGCCGGAAATTGATAACTCAAGGCGCATTATTGGACTTTGTTCGTCCTACCAGCCGATTAACTGCTCTTGAAACCTGTGAAGGTAATGTCCAACTGACCTACTTTGATAATCAAGGCAAAATGCGGCAAACCATCTTTGACGCTACCACTGACAGTCGTAATGCCTCATTTGAACAGTGGATTCCTGATCAGCTACCTCTTTGTTTAAAACTTTCTGGGAGTGGTTCTATTAATTGCGGTAAAATTGCCCTTGACAACCGGAGTTTTACGATTGAGTTTTGGGCAAAACGGGATCAGCTTGGGAAAAGCTTCCTTCTTAGCCAAGGTAAGGAAGAAAAAAATAAAGCCTTACACATCGGCTTCCGCGAGAATGGAAAGTTTACGTTTGCTTTTTACGGCAACGATCTCGACACAGACAAAGATTATAACGATTTTGAGTGGCATCACTGGTGTTGTGTTTATGACATTCAAACGGATGCAAAAAATGTAAAAACTACTAGAACACGAGCGATTTACCGAGACGGAGAAGAAGTCGTCAAGCAAAACACTGAAAATGATCACGAAGAAGAAGTCGCCAAGCAAAACACTAAAGATTATCAAGGTTCAGGTGATTTAATACTAGGACAATACATAAATTCACAGTATCCTTTTGTAGGAAGACTTGTAGAAGTTAGAATTTGGGAAATTGCCCTGAGTGCAGAAGAGGTTGCAGTCAATAGTAAAGTCCGGCTCAGTGGCAATGAACCTGGGTTAGTCGCATATTATCCTCTGAATGAATTAGATAAAATCCGAGATCTGACTGGAAAACAAGCTGATGGAAACATTCAAGGTACTCCGAGTTGGATTGGATGTACCGCACCGATTGGTAAATTTAAGCATTCAGTTTTAAGATTAGATGGTGTCGATGATTATTTAAAAGTTCCCAATTCAGATGAGCTTGATTTTGCTACAAACCAAAATTTTACGGTTGAATCATGGATAAAAGCAGATTTGATTCAGCAAGATAAAAGCAATAAGGACAACGATATCATTGAAAAATGGGAAGGAAACCAGGGATATCCCTACGTTATCAGGTATCTTCCAGACAGTGGGCAGATTTTAGCTGGTCGATATGACGGCACTAAAGGAGTTGCTATTACTTCGGCTGTAAGCATTAATGATGGACAGTTTCATCATGTTTCTTTTGTAAAAGAAGGAAATAAGCTATTCCTTTACATTAATGGTAAGATTGCTAACGGTGGCAGTAAAACAGATACACTTACTGCTAATACCAAGAATGGCTCTCCGCTCTATTTAGGTTGCAGAGGCGGGAATACGAAAAATTTCTTTACTGGTCAAATTTCAGAACTCCGTATCTGGAACAAAGCTCGCACTGAGCAAGAAATTCAGGCTAATATGCACAAGCGGCTAACGGGAACAGAATCAGGACTTGTTGGATATTGGCCACTTAATGAGATTGATAGAACACAAGTATTAGACCTTAAAGGTACTAATCCTGGCACAGTCGAGGGTCCTGTGATAACCCAAGACTATACTCTGCCAATTGGTGAAGATGCACTGATTAGCTGTGAATACAGCACGATTGGGTTAGATGCTGATCAGAAAAAATCTGCTATGATGCGGCGTTTCTTTGCTTATCCTAGTATTGCTGGGGTCAACCTATTACCCGATAAACGAATTGAAACCTTAGAAATGGCATGGATTGGGAATGCTCAGATTAATCCTACCTTGTTGGGCTATATTGAAGGTGCGCCACCTATACCAAGCGAAAACCTAACTATAGAGGATAACTACAACGCAGCGACTTCCGTAGAACTTGTGTCATCTGAGGATGTTGCCTATAGCTGGAACCGCGAACAGGAAGCAGGATTAGGTGCAACAAGCTCTCTCTTTATGGGAGTGGATCAAAAAGTCACCGTTTCAGCGGGAGTTGGAGCGGAAGTTGGTGAGACAGCCTTAGAGACAAGAGTAGGATTTCAAGGAAACTTATCTTCAAAATACAGCTTTCTCAACAGTAGCAATGTTTCATCATCATCTGGTTTAAACATTACTAATAAGCTAAGTTTAGTCGGCACTCAGGAAAAGCAGCCTAAATTCAACCAACTCGGTAGCCGTTTTATTCCTAAAAATGTTGGCTATGCGGTAGTCGTGTCGGGTTTGGCAGATGTTTTCATTCTGCGTCTAAGCCGTAGTCAAAAAGTCGTGGGTACTCAAATTTTACCTAATGAAAATATTCCTTTAGATGTGAATACCATTACGTTCTTGATCAATCCTGCCTACACCATGAATGGCAGTCTGGACGGAATGACTGGCAGCAAGGCAACGAGCGAACGATTCTTCCAGCAGGTTTCAGAGAAGCGAGCGCAATATGGTTCTCTCTATCCAGCCAGCTATTTCCGTTTGCTAGAAGCCTATGATTTGAAAAAACAAATTGACTATCGAGATCAACAACGCAAGTCTTACTTTGAGCAATTTAATTCACGACTTGTCGATGAGGCTTCTTTAGACAGGGAAGTAAATAATTCAAACTACAACACAGGTGAGACGAATCTTGGCAAAGAAGATGAAACTAAAAAACTCGATCAAGAGATCAAAACTCTGGAAAAAGAAATAGAAAATCTTGAAGCAAAAGTTTCTTTGTCACCAGAAGACCAAAAGAAATTGGATCAAAAAGGAAAAGAACTAGACCAAAAGCAGAAGCAAAAAGAAGCAGCCTTACAAGATAAGATTAGAGACTTAGAAGACTTGAGATCCTCTACAAAAGAAAATTCAGCAGCAGACGACAAAAAGAAAGAAATTAACTCTCGATTTAACGATGCTTCCCAACAAATTCATGCAACAGAAAGCTTGGCGGGTTGGCAAAAAAAGATGGAAAATATTCAACTTCTTGCGGGTAAACGTAACATCGTTAATGCCTATGTGTGGGATGCGGATGGAGGCTTCTACTCTGAAAGCCAGCAGTTTAGCAATTCCATTGAACATACAATTGGAGGCTCGTTTAATTTAGAGACAGCGGTTGGAGGTCAAGGTGTCCTCAAGGTGTTTGGAGTGGGTTCTGAGTTACAAGCACAGGCGACGGTTCACATGACCCAAACAATGACTAAAACCGTAAGTCAAAGTAAGGGCTTTGCCCTAAATGTCGATATTAGTGGAGTCGAAAGCCGAGGTATTACCGATTATAAAGATCGCCCCATATTACCTGGTGAAAAAGTTGATCGCTATCGCTTTATGAGCTTCTACCTTGAAGGTAGCACCAATAATTTCAATGATTTCTTTGCCTATGTGGTCGATCCCGAATGGTTAGCTAGTAATGATGAAGAAGCTCGTGCCTTGCGTCAAACGGCGACTGGTTCACCCAATAAGACTTGGCGGATTTTGCATCGGGTCACTTATGTGGAACGTCCAGCTTTAATGAGTTAGGAAAAGTTACTGCAAAGTAAGTAAACTGCATTTGAGCATTAAGTGCGATCGCCCAACTTCACAGCCTAATTCAGTCAACATGGGTCGATTGAAGAGCGTGAATAGGGCGATCGCTTCTATCCATTAACCTCCAAAAAGTTGCTCCAGTCATCGAGCAAATTGAAATGAGAAGGGGGGTCAGCTTATAAATCTCTGGGTAAAGATGTATGAAAATTACAAATTTTATTGATATTATTCAATTGAGAGCTTTAATTGAGCCAGATAAAACCTCTTTTATTTTTCTGCAAGACGGAGAAAGAGAAGCCACCAAACTTACCTATAAAGAATTAGAGCAACAAGTAAAAGCGATCGCATCTCAACTGCAAAAGATCGCCAATCCTGGGGATCGAGCTTTACTTCTCTACCCACCAGGACTTGATTTTATTACAGCCTTTCTTGCTTGTTTATATACTGGAGTAATTGCAGTTCCAGCCTATCCACCCCGACGAAATCAACATCAGTCTAGGTTAGAAGCAATCATTGCAGATGCTCAACCGCTAGTTGTTCTAACTACAACTGATTTGTTAGCAAATATTAGCAATCAAATAAGCCAAAATCAGCAATTCTCAAACTTGCAATGTATCGCTACTAATAATCTGCTGAGTAGTGAAAATTTTACTCCTTATCAAGCTACTTCAGATACCCTGGCTTTTTTACAATACACTTCAGGATCTACAGGTACGCCAAAAGGTGTAATGGTTACACATGGCAATTTATTGCATAACAGTAAACTAATCCAGACTTGTTTTCAAAACACACCAGATAGTTTAGGAGTGTCTTGGTTGCCACCTTATCATGATATGGGATTGATTGGTGGAGTGCTACAACCGTTATATGTTGGTGGGTCTATGATTTTAATGTCACCATTAGCATTTATCCAAAAACCTTGGCGTTGGCTACAAGCTATTTCTCGCTACAAAGGCACTACCAGTGGTGGGCCAAATTTTGCTTATGAATTATGTATTAAAAAAATTACGCCAGACCAAAAAGCACAACTTGATCTTAGTTCTTGGGAGGTCGCTTTTAATGGCGCAGAACCGATTCGTGCAGAAACGCTGGAACAGTTTACGGCAGCTTTTAAGTCTTGTGGTTTTCGGCGCGAAGCATTTTATCCCTGCTATGGTATGGCGGAAGCAACTTTATTAGTTTCTGGAGGGTTGAAAACATCTCCACCGATTGTTTCTCAACTTGATGACATAACAGGGCAAAACCAAGGAGTTCCAAATGCTAATATTTCAGTAAATGTCCATAAAATTGTTAGTTCTGGTCAGACAGGAGTAGACCAAAAAATAACGATTGTTGACCCTAAATTATTAACTCCATGTTCTGAAGAGCAAGTAGGAGAGATTTGGGTATCAGGGCCAAGTGTAGCCAAAGGATATTGGCAGAAATTAGAGGAAACAGACAAAACTTTTAATGCTTATCTAGGAGATGAAGGGCCTTTTTTAAGAACTGGAGATTTAGGAATTTTGCACAATGGGGAACTTTATGTTACAGGTCGCCTAAAAGACCTAATTATTATTAGAGGCAAAAATTATTATCCTCAAGACATAGAATTAACGGTAGAAGAAAGTCACCAATCTATAAACAAACCTAATGCTTGTGCGGTTTTTGCCAGTGAAATTAATGGTGAAGAAAGCATAGTTATTGTAGCTGAATTAGAACGAGGTTATCGAGGATCAAATACGAATTTGAGTGTAGAGAATCTTGAGCAAGAAACGCCACTAGCTTCATCAAAAGTTGAACTAGAAGCCGTGTTTAGTAGCATTAGACAAGCGGTAGCTAGAGAACACGATCTGCAAGTTTATGCAATTTTACTGGTTAAAGTTGGGAGTATTCCTAAAACTTCTAGCGGTAAAATTAAACGCCATGCTTGTCGGGATAGATTTCTGGCAGGAACATTGAAAATATTGGGAGATTCTTATTTGCAATGCACTCAAAAACCAGCAATTCTTAATAATTCTAATGAAATAGATAATTATCAACTCAAACTAGACCAAGCTGATTTAGACCCAACCAAAGCTGATAGTGACCTTCTAATTCAGTGGTTGCGCTCCTATGCTCAAGAGCGAATCAATTCTTTTATTATTGATGAACGTCGTTGTATTCCCCCTTATATAGTCTTGGATTTCGGTAATCAAGGACTTTTAGGGATGCAAGTACCAAAGCAATATGGAGGAATTGCCCTAAGTAACGTTAGTACCATGCGAATTTTGGAGCAGTTAGGGGCAATTGACTCTACTTTGGCGTTATTCACTGGTCTGAACAATGTTTTAGGTATTCGCCCTATTCTCAATTATGCCACTAATGAAGTACGCGATCGCATCCTACCGATCCTTGCCACTGGTAGAGAACTAGCAGCTTTTGCCCTCACAGAATCAGGTGCCGGGTCTAATCCTCAAGCCATTTCTGCTCAAGCCATACCAACGAATCACGGGGGTTGGCAATTATATGGCACAAAAATTTGGAGTGGTGCAGCAGCTTGGGCAGGTGTAATTAATGTATTTGTGCAAAATGTTGATCAAAAAGGTAAACCCAAGGGTATCAGTGCATTCGTAGTGAGACAGGGCAGTAAAAACCTCCGTCAAGGGCCAGAAGCCCTGACAATGGGGATGCGGGGGATGATTCAAAACACCATCTATTTAGAGGGCGTCCCTGTAGAACCAGAACATTTGTTAGGTCAGCCAGGAATGGGGATGGAAGTTGCTCAAGACGCGATGATGTACGGGCGCTTGAGTATTGCTGCTGCTTGTGTAGGCGGAATGAAACGTTGCGCTCAGTTAATGGTACGCTATGCTGAACGCCGATCTATTTCTACTGGACGGCTTTTAGATAATCCTGTAACTTTAAAGCGCCTAACAGATTTAACGGCAGCAACGGCGGCAGTTGAATCTTTGGTTTATCGCATAGCTACTCTACTAGACTTGGGGTATCCCGTTCCCGTAGAAGCTTACACAGCTTGCAAAACCTCTGCACCAGAATTTTTCTGGCAAGCGGCTGACCATCTAGTACAACTACTAGGGGGACGTGGCTATATTGAGACGAATATTGCACCCCAGATTTTACGAGATGCTAGGATTTTAAGGATTTTTGAAGGGCCAACAGAAACGCTCAACAGTTTCTTAGGTTCGCGCTTAGTTCATCACGGCGAGGAACTCGCTCGATTTTTGAGCGAAGGATTGAATGCTGCCACAATTTCTCAACGTTTGCAAGCTTTAGCAGCACAGATTTATCATCAATATAGTGAGTCGAAAGAAGATCCCATTACTGCAACTCGTTGGGCTTATCTACTCATTGGTGAACTTGCAACCAAAGGGATTTTGTTAGCTGCGGCTGAGTGGGCATATACACGCGCTGAATCACCACATCTACATCAAACTGTTACTTGGGCACAACTACAATTTGAGCAAGCAATTGCGAACACGCTTTCTCAATTTGAAAATCATGCTCTTTTTTGGCAAGCAAACAATATTGTGGAAAGAGTTAACAGCTACGTTAATAATATAGGCGAGCTAGAACAAAATTTAGCAGGTGAAGATCGTGAATTAGATAATTTTCTGCGTAAAAATATCAATAAAAATCTTGATAATGATCCTATAGAATCTAAGGCATTAATTAAATTTGAGCAAATTAAACAGGAGAACAAAGTTTTAGATAGCCCAGATGTTACAGAAACACAATTAAGCAATAATTATCAATCTATTCAAGATTGGATTGCTAATTGGTTAGCTGGCAAATTAAAAATTACTGTAGAAAAAATTAATATCAACCAATCATTTTCAGACTATGGCTTAGATTCAGTAACAGCTATAGAACTATTACACGAGCTCAACCAGTGGTTAGCAAGCGCTTTAGAATTAGAAACATATCTAATTTGGCAATTTCCAACTATTGCTCAGTTAGCTAATTACATAGCTGATCAATTAGAAAAAATTTCTTCCCCTAATACAGTGCAATTTAGTTTACTACCAGATGAGGCTATCGATCTCAATTCTGAAGCAATTTTAGAGTCAGAAATCACTCCTATATCTAACAAATCTTCTATTATATCTCAATCATCAACCATCTTTTTAACGGGAGCAACTGGATTTTTAGGTGCTTTCTTATTAGCAGAATTATTACACAAAACATCTGCTAAGATTTATTGCTTAGTCCGAGCAGTAGATGAAGATAAAGCTTTAATGAGAATCCAAAATAACTTAGATTATTACTCACTTTGGCAGTCAAAATTTAGTAATAGAATAATCCCTGTATTGGGTGATATAGATCGTCCACAATTAGGTATTAGTAATGAATATTTTGCCAAACTAGCGACAGAAATAGATCTGATTTATCACAATGCGGCTGTGGTTAATTGGGTATTTCCTTACTCTAGCCTAAAGTCAAGTAATGTATTGGGAACTCAAGAAGTTTTAAGATTAGCGACTCAAAGCAAAATTAAACCAGTACACTATATCTCAACAACAGCAGTATTTGAATCTCCATCCTATGCGGGAAAAGTAGTTTGTGAACAAGACCCTTTGATGTTTAGTGAAGGGATTTATTTAGGCTATTCGCAAAGTAAATGGGTAGCAGAAAAATTAATAGCGATCGCACGAGATCGAGGTTTACCTGTTTCCATTTACAGACCTCCGTTAATTTCTGGACATAGCAGAACAGGAGAATGGAATATTGATGATTTTACCTGTTTGATGATTCGAGGTTGCGTGCAGATGAAAGCTATGCCAAAATTAGATTATCTGATGGATCTCGCGCCAGTTGATTTTGTAAGTCGTTCTATCGTTTATTTATCACAACAGCCTGAATCTTTAAATCAGGTATTTCATTTGAATAATCCCTATCCTCTTCATTGGAATAAGTTTATCGAGTGGATACTTGAATATGGTTATCCAATTGATCAAATTCCTTATCAAGACTGGCTCAATCGCCTCAAAGAAGAATCAAGTTCTACAAACAATCCTTTATCACCGCTATTAAGTTTTTTCCTCAAACAATGGTCTGACACACAACTAACTATACCTCAAATGTATCAGCAAAAATCTAAACCGAGAATTGACTGTCAACAAACTATCTTAGCCCTGGCTAATAGTGGAATTACTTGTCCTCGATTAGACGATCAATTGCTGCATACTTACTTTGAATATCTATTAAAAAAAGGAGGACTAAATCCACCAATTTAATTGCTAGAGATAAATTAATTAATGCACAAAAAAGAGATAGCTTTAATCACCAATGACTCATCTAAATTAATGAAAAACCCCCAACTTCCAAATTGTCTTGTTAATCCAGTCCAAAATATTATTTGGATTGGTGGTAGAGCAATTTACCAACATTGGTTTAAACTAAAATGTCAAGGAATAGATAATATTCCCCAAGAGCAAGCATATATAATTGCGGCTAATCACGTTAGCCATCTTGATGGCCCAGCACTGATAGCAGCCCAAGGTAAACATTTTAAAAATGTTTATAGCCTAGCAGCAAAAGATTACTTTTTTCAAGAACCGTTTAAAGCTTGGGTGTACAAGAATTTCTTTAACATGATTGCTTTTAAACGAAAAAGTAATTTTTTAAGTTCTGTGCGTTACTGCCAAAAAATTGTTGCTGAAAATAAAGTAATTGTTTTTTTTCCAGAAGGAACTCGTTCTGTAACAGGTGAACTGCAACCACTAAAACTAGGGCTAGGCTTATTAGTGGTTCACTTAAATGTTTTGGTTGTTCCTGCTTATATTTATGGGACTTATCAAGCTTTGCCTAAAGGTAGACATTTTCCTAAACGACATCCAATTTATGTAAGTTTTGGCTTACCTTTAGACTTCAGCCATTATCAAGCTAAAAAACATCTACTTGACAATCGGCAAATTCAACGAGAAATTATTAATGATGTGTATGTAGCGATTGCTCAATTGCGTGACAATTTATTAGGAGGTTTGAATTATGAAAACTTGGGGACATAAATGGGGGTTTGCCGATACCCAGTTTGTAATTAATGAGGATCGCTCTGTAACTTTGACAGGCGATCGCTACAACCTATCAGGTTATAAAATGCCTTATTTCCTTCCCTATATAGAAGAACAATTAGGTATTGAAATTAATCCCTATGACCAACAACAAGAAATCACAGAAAAGTCGATCAACCCTCCAACCATTAACAAAGATTTTTGTCAAGCCTTGGCAAATATATTTCCTAGCAATCAATATACTTTTGAAGATCGAGAACGCCTGTTTCACAGTCATGGACAAAGTGCTTTTAAAGAAATTTACAAAGTTCTTTATTCTAAATTAGACCGAACTGTAGATATGGTATTTTACTGCCAATCAGAGTTAGATGCAAAAACAATTATCAATCTTGCCATAGAACATAATATTTGTCTTGTTCCTTTTGGAGGCGGAACTAATGTTAGCTGTGCTTTAAAATTACCAGAAAACGAAAAAAGAATGTTAGTTTCTGTAGATATGCGACGAATGGATAAAATTGAGTGGATCGATCAAGAAAATCTCCGCGCTTGTGTTCAAGCAGGAATTACAGGTCAACAGCTTGAGGAACAGTTAAGAAATGATGGTTTTATTTGCGGTCACGAACCTGATAGCTTAGAGTTTTCGACTTTAGGCGGTTGGATTTCTACAAATGCCAGTGGAATGAAGAAAAATCGCTATGGTAATATTGAGCAAATTGTAGAAAATATTACTCTAATTACTCCCAAAGGCACAATTGAACAAATACAACCAACCCCCCGCTCTTCCATGGGAATACAGATTCAAAATCTCTTATTCGGGAGCGAAGGAAACTTAGGATTAATTACCAAAGCCGTGATTAAAATTAATCCTGTTCCCGAAGTAAAAAAATATGGTTCTCTCGTTTTTCCTAACTTCGAGTTAGGAGTAAAATTTTTATATAACTTAGCTCATAATGGATTTGTACCAGCTAGCATTCGCTTAGTTGATAATAACCAATTTCGCTTCAGTCAAGCACTTAAACCAAAGTCAACTAATATTAAAACATGGATTGATAAACTCAAAAAAATCTATGTATTAAATCTGCGTGGCTTTAATCCTAACCAAATGGTAGCAGCAACTATTGTGATGGAAGGCTCTGTTCAAGAAGTTGCCTATCAACAAGCTAATATATATGCCTTAGCCAAAAAATATCAAGGTTTGGTATCGGGGGCAGAAAATGGAAATCGGGGCTATATGCTAACTTATGCTATTGCCTATATGCGCGACTTCTTATTAAAGTTTTATATTATGGGTGAAACATTTGAAACCTCTGTTTCTTGGAGCCAAATTCATCAACTTTGTCAGGCTGTTGACCAGACATTGAAAGAACAACATCAGAAATTTAATTTACCTGGAAAGCCTTATCTGTCTTACCGGATTAGTCAAATTTACCATACAGGGGTTTGTTTATATTTTATGTTTGGCTTTTACAGTAAAGGAGTGGAATACCCAGAAGTAGTTTCTACTCAAATCGAGCATTCTTTGAGACAAGCAATCATGGCAAATGGTGGGTCTATTTCTCATCATCATGGTGTTGGCAAAAGTCGCCAAGAATTTATTAAAAATACTCTGTCATCTGATAGCATTGAATTAATTAAAGAGATTAAACAAGCTAACGATCCGCAAAACATTTTTGGAATCGGCAATTTTTCGAGAGATAGTAAAACTATATGAACAAGTTTAATGGTTTAGTAGCATTAATTACTGGGGCATCTTCTGGTATTGGGGCAGAAATTGCCAAAGAACTCGCTCGTCAAGGCGCAAAGGTAGCACTTTTGGCAAGACGCATAGACCGATTAACAGCTATAGCCACAAAAATTGACCCTAGTGGTCAAAAGGTAATAGCGATTCAGTGTGATGTAGCTATAGATGAAGAAGTTGAAAAAGCTGCCAGTTTTGCTCGAAGTAAGTTCGGCAAAATTGACATTGTTGTTGCCAATGCGGGTTGGTCTTTAAAAGGAAAAGTAGCCGACTTAAGCGTGAATGATTATCGCAAGCTATTTGCTACAAATGTGTTTGGAGTTCTTAACACAATCCACGCTACCTTAGATGACCTGAAAAAAACCCAGGGAAGATTAGTGGTGATTAGTAGCGTTAAAAGTTACATTGCCTTGAGTGGTGATTCTGCTTATAGTATGAGCAAATTTGCTTTACGGGCTTTATGCGAATCCTTATCTCAAGAATTAGCTGCTGATGGGGTATCAGTAATACACATTTGTCCTGGGTATGTGGCAACGGAAATTCGCCAAGTCGATAACGAGGGGGTTTGGCATCCAGATTGGTCAGATTCTATTCCGTCAATATTATTAATCTCTCCCACCCAAGCCGCCAAAGAAATTGTGAAGGCGATCGCCCAAAGAAAACCGGAAAAAGCCATTGCGAACTATAGCAAAATAATTATTTTTATGAAACGCCATCTACCTGGTTTAGTCAGATGGATCATATTCAGATTCAAAATTAAAGTTTCTTATAAAATGTGAGGATAATTGTGGAAATTTTCAATCCGTTAATTGTACCAACGCTGACTCTTTTGGGGGGAGAAATTGCGATCGCGCTATCCTTTTTCACTCTATTTGCCATCATCTATCGACGGGATGCAGCTAAAATTAAACATCATGCCTTAAAATTAGCCATCTTAATTGCCATTGGGTTAATTTTAATTGGTGCCGCTGGACTGGGAAAATACGGATTGCTCCCTGTGACTTTATTATTAGCCTATTTTGGCTGGCAGGAATTACTCAATACTGTACAAATAAAGTATGGTGCTATTCCTTTACCCATGTTGTTACAACTGTTAGGAACAGTTGGAATTGTTGGGGGTCTGTGGGAAAATCCTTTAGCAATTTTCTTCGGGGTGATTGTTGCTACTTGGGTCGGAATTGCCATCCCCATTTTTATTCTTGATAATCCCCCACCCATGTACGGAATGTTAACGACAGCTTTTGGCATGGTTTTGATCACCCTACCCCTCGCCTGTTTACTCACACTGGTTGATTCGGCTTATCAAGAATTTAATCTTCTCATCTTACTGGTTTTAACCCATGATGGTTTTTCTCAAGGGGTTGGTCAAATCTTAGGAAAAAATCCTCTGATTCCTAAAATTAGTCCTAATAAAACATGGGAAGGAACTATAGGAGGACTGCTATCTTGTCTACTTTTAGGTGGTTTTGCTCATTTTATCTTACCAGAATGGCAGCTTTGGCAAGTTTTATTATTATCAGGAGCAGTTGCTTTTCTGGCACTCACGGGTGATTTGATTGCTTCTTGTCTCAAGCGAGAAGCAGGAATCAAAGATTTCAGTCAAATCTTAGCAGTAACAGGAGGAATTTTAGATAAGTTTGATAGCCTTATATTTACAATTCCAATTTTTTATATTATCGTGAATTTTCAACATCATCTCAATTTTTTGATGAATTAAGGAGCAAAATGTTTAGTCCTATTCTGCGTCAACTTGATTTAGCTAACAGTTTAACTTTAACTGGATTAGTTTTGAGTTTTTTTTCGGTTCTGTTTACAGTCAACGGGCATTATAATCAAGCCGTAATTTGTATAATCTATGCTGGCATAATTGATTTATTCGATGGGTTTGTTGCTAAAAAAATTTCTCGTACAGAATTACAGTCCGAAGTGGGTAAGCAATTAGATAGTATTGTAGATCTTTGTTCCTTCGGTTTAAGTCCAGCAATTTTTGCGTACTGCTTTGGATTGAACGATTTATTATCGATCGCCATATTAATATTTTATTTAGCAGCCAATGCTTTGCGATTAGCATATTTTAACACCACAGGTTTAATAAATGAAGGAAATGAACAATATTATACAGGCTTACCTGTTACTTACACGGCTCTGTTTATTCCTTTGGTATTTACAGCGAGATTTGTGTTGCCGGATAACATAATGAAGTTAGTTATAGAGGGTCTTTACTTACTATTAGCTTTAGCAATGTTAGGAAACTTTAAAATGCTGAAGCTGCGCGGTATTTGGTATGCCATATTTGCTTTTGGTGCAATTGGACTAACGGCTGTATATGTTTGGGCGATTGCTCTTGGCATATAGTTATAGCATGATTAATAATAAAGAGCCTTGAAATCAGCAGAAAAAGCGCAAAACTGGCAAAAGCTATAGCAAAACTTAACCACTAGAAAAATGCAGACTTTCCTTTTGATTTGGTTTGGACAGCTAATCTCTCTAATTGGTTCTGGGTTGACTCGCTTTGCATTGGGAGTGTGGCTGTATCAGACTACTGGCTCATCAGTACAATTTTCGCTGATGTATGTATTTGCTGAATTACCTTATATTATCCTTGCTCCTTTTGGAGGCGCAATTGCTGATCGATGGAATCGACGTTTGCTGATCATTTTAAGTGATATCGTTGCCGCTCTTTGTACTCTTTCTATTGCTTTGCTGATGTGGCAAGGTGGGTTACAAATTTGGCATCTTTACCTAGCAGTTGGAGTCAGTTCTGCTTGCAAAGGATTTCAACAACCAGCTTATTATACAATCCCAACGCTCTTTGTTTCTAAAGAAGATTTTGGTCGGGCTAATGGTATGATTCAACTCGCTCAAGGAGCAGGGCAATTATTATCGCCTATCTTAGCTGGAATATTAGTCGATACAATTAAAATATATGGAGTTATTTTTATTGATTTTATTACCTTTATTATAGCTACATCAACACTAATATTTATATCATTTCCTAATGTTGCTCATCACCGTTATGGTAACTTTTCTCCAACTTCACTGTTAGAGAATATCGTTGAGGGTTGGTATTATATCAAGGCTCGTCGTGGTTTATTAATGCTCCTAATATTCTTTTTTATTACTGACTTCACGATTGGGTTAGTACAAGTATTAATAACTCCAATGGTGTTAAGTTTTACCAATGCGAAAGTTCTAGGTCAAATTTTTTCTATAGGTGGAAGCGGTTGGTTATTAGGAGCTATTTTAATGAGTACCTGGAGCGGTTTTAAGCGGAAAGTTGATGCTGTCTTATGCTTTGAATTTATATTAGGCTTTTCAATTTTAGTAGCAGGTTTGCAACCTGAACCAATATTAATTAGTGCTGCCGCTTTCTGTGCTTTTTTTAGCGTTCCCGTTATTATTAGCTCTCATAATTCAATTTGGCAGGTTAAGGTTGACCCAAAAGTTCAAGGTCGTGTTTTTGCCTTGCGGGGAGCGATCGCTTGGGCTGCTTTTCCCTTTGCTTACCTTGTGGCTGGCCCTTTAGCAGACTATGTATTTCAGCCTTTATTACTTCCAGATGGATTACTAGCAAATAGTGTTGGTCTAGTGATTGGTGTCGGCCCAGGCAGGGGTATTGGCTTACTATTCATTTTAGTAGGAATATTTGTAATATTGGCAACAGTTGCTGCTTATAATTATCCAACTATTCGCAGGGTAGAAGATGAATTACCTGATATTGAATAGCCAACTCAGTAGATCGAAAAATTCTGTGAAATCGAATTTGCTCTACACAATCGCCTCTGGGCCTCGTTCGGCCTGAATCTTGATTTTTTCATCAACATTTGTCTTCTGCCCCATGTTCCAGAGTAGTATTAATACTCTTGATTTTAAGGTAAATTAACATACTTTTGGCTAAATTAGTCCAGCAATTTGTCTAAGGCTGTTTGAGCAATTAGTTCCGCTTTCTCTGATGTGACTTTTTGATACTGTAACGTGGTCTGGATACTACTATGTCCCATCAATGCCCGTAATTCTTCTAAACCCATTAACCCGACTCGCTCGGTGGCAAAAGTATGTCTTAAATCATGCAATCTAGCGTCTTGAAGTGTAGGGACGAGGGCGATCGCGTCTTTCCAGTCTTGATAGGCTTGGCTGTAGCTAAGGCGGCTGATCTGGAGGGTTTTGGGGTGCTGGGCGACAAATAAGGCGGTGGCCTGGGGAGGGCGAGTCCCCTGAATATAGCGTTCTAAGGCTTGGGCTGCATCGGCACTGTAGAAGCACCAGCGTCGTTTATTGCCTTTACCGATGACTTGGAATTTGCGGTCGGAGGAGTTGATTTGGTCGAGATCTAAGGCGAGGACTTCACTAACTCTGGCCCCACTGCGGTGTAGTAAACGGACTAATGCCATGAGTCGCCAGTTGGAGAGGTGGCGGATGGCTTGATATAGGGCGTTGAGTTGATGGGGTTTAAGGTAGCGGATCGTGCTGTCTTCGTGGTGTTCTCCTTGCTGGGCATCGGGTTTTCTGGGTTTGAGGCGGGCGATGGGGTTGAGGGGGATATAGCCTTCATCTACGGCAAAGTTCATGAGGGCGATGAGGATGCGTTGATGGCGGCGATGGGTGGTGTAACTCAGGTGGGTTAAGGAGTCGAGGTAGTCGCGCACTTGTTGGCGATCTAGCGTTTTAATGTCCGAGAAGCCATACTGTTGTAGGAAGGGAATCAGGGTGAGTTCATAAGACTTTCGGGTAGCGGGGGAAAGTTCAGGACGCTGTAAAAATTGGGTAGCAATTGTAGCAATTGTGGTTGTCATAAAACAGGAATTATGCTGAAATAAGAAGAGGTTAATCACTACTGTTTTTAGCATATTTTAATGCACACTTTAACATCGGAATTTCTGCCCCAACCCGAGGAAACCCTGGGGGAATACGTGCGACGGCTGCGAGGACTGAAGCGTCTGAGTCAAGAGCAGTTGGCGCAAGGGTGTGGGTTGCATCTGCAAAGTATTGGCAAGATTGAGCGGGGGTTAACGACTCGTTTGAGTCAGAAGGCGAAACGGGGTCTGGCTCAGGTTTTGGGGGTTCCGGTGGCGTATTTGGAGGCGGCGGTGCGGGGGACGGGGGTGGAGGTGTCTCAGGCGCTGAAACTGTGTCTGTGCTGTTGGACACCGGGGACGGCGCCGGAGTTGGGGTGGCTTGACCCCAGGGCCAAGTTTTGTTTTTTGTGTGGGGGGGTTTTGTGCGATCGCTGTTCCCACTGTTCTCATCCCATTACTTCTGAGCAATATCGGTTTTGTCCGATGTGTGGTCAGTCTTATCGGGATGGAAAGCACAAAGCTGTTGATTTGAGAAAGACAGAGCAGAAATAAGAGTTAGAAAATAACCCTCTTTTATCACTAAGGGGAATTTGAACGAAGTTACGCCCTTTCAGCCTACGGGAAATTAGGCTTTTCCCTTAAAGTGATAAAAGAGGGAAATAAGTAGGTAGGCAGGAAGAAACCAAAGTATGTAAAGATAAATGAAAAGGGAGAAGAAATCTACCGAGGTCATGAAAATATGGGTGCTCGTTTAAGGGTATTTCTGACTGGGTAGTCGCCGAGATACGTGCAAAATGGGACACTTTGTAAACAAATATTGCAAAATGTCTTTTAATGATTTAAAAACTTGCCCAAAAATGGTACTGAAACATTCTAGTTTTTGGATACTTAAATCCACTGTTAACACTATTCAGTCTTTCAAACTTGCCCATTTATGACCTTTTTAGGGGATGTTTTACAAAAGAGGACACGCGGAATCCAGTGTTGAAACAACGTAAAATCGTGGATTTTAAACATTAACGTTACAAAACTTTACAACGTGTCCCATTTTGCAGGTATCTCGGTGGCTACCCTAAAAGGGTTCTACAGGATATTAAAAGGAGATTACGGAAAAGCAAAGATTGCTTTTCCCATTGATAAAATAAGTTGATAAATTGAAAGTTTACAGAGAATCTCTGGTTTGAACCTAATTAGTGAAAATTTCTGCTTTGGCGGGAAAGTCGGCTTTTATCGCCATTTTTGCTGCAAGTTGTCCTAGCGAGATGGGATTTTCCGTCGATCAACCGCCCCAAGCTCAATCTCACCCTGTTACCGTACTTTACTACCTTTCGGGGTTAACCGGTAGGTCAGAAAACTTTATGATTAAAACTGGAGTCCAACGTTTAGCCGCCCCATACGGTTTAATGGGGGTTGCACCCGATACAAGTCTCCGCCATACCAGAATTTTAAGGGAAAATGACGACGGGGAGTTAGCAACTGGGGCGGGATTTTATATCGATGCCACCTTGATCAGAGAATTTCTGAATATTATCGACAACTGAATACCGCTTTGGGATAAGCGATCCGTTTGTGATTGACTTGTTCCCAAACTCGGACAAAGATTTCAGCAATTTTTGCCATTTCTGCCCGGGTTAAACCCGAATCTATTAATTGATTATCTTGCCATCGAGCTTTTAATATTTTATTCACCATATTTAATGCTTCTTCGTGGGTAGCATCCTTAAGTGATCGCAATGCCGCCTCACAGGAATCTGCTAACATCACAATACCGGTTTCCCTAGATTGGGGAATCGGCCCATCATAGCGAAAATCCTCTTCCCTAACTTCCAACTCAGGATTTTCTTTAGCCATTTGTTGGGCTTGATAATAGAAATAAGCAATCTGCATACTTCCTTGATGTTCAGGAATAAACGATTGAATCGCTTTTGGTAAACGATATTTTTTTGCCATTACTAACCCCTGGCTCACGTGCTTTTTAATAATTTTGGCACTTTGCCAAGGGTCATCAATCCGATCATGTTTATTCGTTCCCCCCATTTGATTTTCAATAAATCCTAAAGGGTCGTGCATTTTTCCAATATCATGATATAAAGTTCCAGTTCTCACCAATTCCACATTACAGCCCAATTCTTGAGCGGCGGCTTCAGCTAAAGTTGCCACAAACATAGTATGTTGAAATGTTCCGGGTGCTAGGGTTGCTAATTTTTTTAATAAGGGTCGATTAGGATTTGCTAACTCAGCTAATCGAATCGGAGTAATTAAATCAAATAGATGTTCTAAATAGGGACTTAACCCCAAGGCGACAATACTCCAGGCTACTCCTTCTAATACTTGTAATCCCACAACCTTGAGCAGAACATACCAAATTGATCCCGCCGTTGCACTCGCCATTAAATTAAAAATTAAGTAAACAGCGCCTTGAGCAATTCCCACCTCTAACCCTAGTAATGCTAATTCCTCTCGACTGCGAGATTGTCCCGCCAACAGACTGGCGACCAATCCGCCCACGGCACTAGCGAGCAAATGAAAACTATCAATTTCCATCCCAATTGGTAATAGCAGCGAAAGCAGACCGACCACCGTTACGCCCACAGCCGAGCCATAAAAACTTCCTACTAATAAACCCACCGCAGGTAAATTAATCAGAGGTAATTTTAAGAGAATAATAATCGGTGTACTCAAGGTCAGGAGTAATAATAACAACCGATCTCGACGTCGTAAACCGCGATGAAATTTCCATTCCACCAATAAAACAATTCCCACTCCTAGGCTGACTAATCCCACTAACTTAATCAACCCCTTAGAATTAATTCCCCGTTCACTTAAACCAAAATAATCCAGCAAGACAAAATCCCGTTGAGTAATTTTTTGTCCTTTGTTAACAATAACTTCTCCCTGACTAATATTCACCAACACCGGTTCAATTTTTTGCGCGACTAACTCCGCCCGGTGTCGAGTTGCTTCGAGATCTTTAACTAAATTGACTTTTAAAACCTGATTCAACAAATCCATAGCAAAGAATCGAGTTTCTGTAGGAATCGTATATCTAACATGAACTTCTATGGCTTTTTTTAAGACTTCATCCGGTACACCCGGAGCAATCCCCTGGGTTAACATCTCCTGAATAATTTGAGCAATTCCCTGTTGGGTTTGTAACCAAATTGGCTCAGACCAACTAAAAATCGACTCATTATAAAAGACTTTTTGATCATTCAATAAGTCCTGGGCAAAAGCATTCAAAGATGCCGCATATCGCCAACGAGCTTGGGTCACGTCAGACAACAACTCGGAAAATTCAACGGGGGTTGTGCGCTGACGATAGACTTGTAATTGTTTGAGGGTTTTTTGGCGAATTTCAGCTAAGTTAGCTTCTTGCCAATCGGTAAATTTTGTCGGGTTTTTTTTATTGGGGGTTTTTGGCGTCAGGGTCGAGGGAATTTGTACACTTACCTGTTCGACTTGGGCGATTAAATCTTGCCATTCTCGTTCGGGAACCCCGCGCAGATAACGCTGAACTTCCGTGGATAAAATTCCCGTACTGACAAAAGGAAAGGGTTCAGCAATTTTTCGGATTGACGTGCCCTGGGCTAATACCTTTTGAATGGTTTGCTCAATCTCTTGATTAACAGCATGATCAATTACTAGGACGGGAATTGAGCCAATTTCAGCCGCTTTGCGCTTTTCATCGGTGGTTTTCAAGTCAGGGACAATAGCATCCCAGGGGGCGTTAATAGTTTCCTGGGCAACACGGCCGACATTTAATTTTGGTTGGTTGTAAAATCGCACGCCGATGACGCTTGTTAAGGAAACCACACTCACCAGGAAAAAGGTCGGACTAGCCAAGGAACTCAATTTTTTGTTGACTTTTCGGGATTTAGAATTGGATAAAAATGAAGAGTTAGAACCGGATGGTTTCGGGGTTGAAGGCTGTATGGGAGACGAGGCGGAATGGGCGCGGCTACAAAGCCGTTCAATCTGTTGCGTCAGAGTAGGTCGCGTATTCATCTGCTTGGAAACTAGATCAAGGGGTGGAGCAGCCGTTTGAATTTAATTGTATAGTATTGTTTTGAGTTTTTAAGGAAAGCGAATCACCATGGGTTTTCCAGGGCGATATACACCTGACCACAGGGCAAACAAGTTCTGAGCTAACTGTAGCAGTTCTTCCTGAGTGGGGTTGAGTTTTAGGGGATTATTTTCGATTTCTGGAGCAGTTGCAAGCCGAACAGAGGCGTCTGGAAGCTCTAAACGCCATTTGACTGGAATTCCGATTAAGCCTTGATAGGTGCCGGATAAGGCTCCACTAATGGCGGCGGTGATTTCAGGGTGATATCCCGTTTGTCGCGATCGCAAAACCGTTAAACCATAGTTTTCTGGGGTGCTGAGGAAACAATAGAAGCCCAGGGCCAAGGCCGTCCAATTTTGAGGCTCAAAATCTGCCAGAACCCTCTGTGGTGGCTTTGGGGTCTGGGTCAGTTGACGAACCGCCGTTTCTAAACTGGCTTTTTGCTCTAAGAGGGTTTGAACCTGTTCTAATTTAGCGCTCAAGACCGATTCCGTCGGTAATTGCTTCAACAAGTTAGGAATCAGTTGATCGAGTTCGGGATTTTGAGTCAGGATCTGGGCGATCGCCATAGCCATGGCCAAAACCCCATCCCAAACCGAGGCTATTTGTTCGGGTTGATTCGCTCCCAACTGTTGCAAAGCATTCAAATTATCGTGAAAAAACAAGGCCAGTGGGAAGCCAACAATAGCCGCCTCACTGCCTGAATTTAACCCCTGTGGGAATGGGAACGCAGGTTTTTGAGAGATTTCCCATTTTAGAGGTTTTTCCCTCTGGTTCGTCACTCCGGCCCAGTAATCAAGGGGATGAAATCCCTGATGTTGAATTAAGCTTTGAGCGAGTCCGGGAATCAGTTCCCCCCAATTCAGGGAAGAACCGGGAGATTGGGTTTCAGACCCGTGTTGCAGTTGACCCAACTGATAACCGAGGATTATTCCGAGAAAAGCCCCTTGAAATTGGCCAGATAGTGAATATGGGTTCATGAAGCCGATGCTAAGGGGTTTTGCCCCTGCAAATGATCAACCAAAGCCCGTAGTCCCAATCGGTAACTTTCGGCCCCAAATCCACTAATTTGTCCAATCGCCACTGCGGCGATAAAAGAATGATGCCGGAAGGCTTCTCGACGGTAGATATTGCTCAGATGTACCTCAACGGTCGGAATTCCAACACCTGAGATAGCATCTCGAATCGCAATACTGGTGTGAGTATAGGCTCCAGCATTAATTAGCAAGCCTTGGTGTTGCCCGAATGCGGAGTGTATTGCATCCACCAAAACCCCTTCGTGGTTAGACTGGATGATCGAGAGTTTAACTGGGAATAACTGAGCTTCCTGTTCCAACAATCGATTAATTCCTTCTAACGTTGTTTTCCCGTAAATTTCCGGTTCTCGCTGACCCAATAGATTCAAATTGGGGCCATGCAATACTAAAAGACTTAGCAAAGGATTAACCTTAATCAAATGTTAAATTCACTACCTCCGACGGCGCGGCTCATCCACGGGTACAGGAATTGGCTCCGCTTCGGGTTGAGTCGCCGGGCCCAATAGGGCATCAATAAGCTCCCGTGCCCATTCTTTTAATTTTTCCAGTATTCTATCAATGTATTCCATTGAACAAAAAGCTCCTCGCTGTAAACTAGCTACGCAACTGGACTGGGGGTTAAGGTTAACCGAATGGTTAGCCCAATCACCGCATAAAGCTCAAAACTTAGGCTTGCTATAGGTTAGCAAGTTTTATCTTTAACAGATATCTCCTATCTATTTCTTATTCTATTATCTTACCCCATTATGGCTCAAAATTCTATAAAAATTTCTAAAATTTTAAGGATTTGGTAATAGGACAATTTAGAATAATCCCCTGAATTTAGGGGTTTGACAGCCCGGAACCCTCTCCTTGCACAATCATATTTCCGATGAATTGAAAAAGGGTAGGATTAGGGTTGCTGATCGGAAACCGTTGGACTGAACCCAACGTCCAGAGAAACTGTAATAGATTAATCTTAACAATTTTTCCGGGGATGTTTAGGTATTGAATTGCACAATACCACTCTCAGCATAACGAATCTTTACAAATTTAGGCAATAGCTTGACAATTTTCTGTTTTTCCTCAAAGGTCAACCCTGACCCAGCAGATGACGACGCAGGAGGTCAAGGGCCGTACTCGCACTGACTCGCCGTATCCAATCCCGACCTCGTTTTTCCCCAAACCGACATTCCAGACTCTCTACTGACCCCTGGGGCGTCGCTAAACCAATGTAAACCAGTCCGACGGGTTTGGCTGCCGTCCCTCCCCCTGGCCCAGCAATTCCGGTAATACTTAAACCCCAAGTGGTTTGCAAAAGATTTTTTACACCGACGGCCATTTGTTCGGCCACCACGGCACTCACGGCCCCGTATTCCTCTAAATCATCGGGGTTGACCTGGAGGATAGCCGCCTTCACCTGATTATGATAGGCAATCACACCCCCCAAAAAATACTCAGAACTGCCGGGAATTTGGGTCAGGATTTGTCCTAAACCTCCTCCAGTACAGGATTCGGCCACACTCAAGGTGGCTTGATATTCTTGTAATAATTCCCCTACCACCGAGGCGAGGGTTTGACCATTGGCCCCATAACAATCGAGTCCGGCAATTTCTCGGAGTTGGGTTTCAATCGGGGTAATTAATTGTTGGGCAATTTCTGGAGATTGTGCCCGGGCAGAAATTCTTAATTTTACCTCTCCATGATTAGCATAGGGGGCAACGGTGGGATTTTTCAGATCCAGGAAATCAGCGACTTTTTCGGCTAAAGTAGATTCGGCTATTCCCCAAAATTTTAGGGTACAACTTTGAATAATTCCTTGACACCAACCATTATTTTTCAGATAGGGAATTGCCACATCTGACCACATTTGATAGAGTTCTGCGGGAACCCCCGGAAAGGTTAAAATTGTGAGTTGATCTCCCCGGGGTTTCCAGATAATTCCGGGGGCAGTTCCGGTTAAGTTAGCCAGAATTTCTGCCCCTTGAGGAATTAGGGCTTGTTTGCGATTACTCGCCGACATCACCCTTCCCCGTTGATTAAATTTTTCAGTGATATCTTCAATAATTTCCGGTCTTTCTATCAGGGGAAATCCAAAAAAATCAGCGATGGTTTCAACGGTTAAATCATCGGGAGTCGGCCCTAAACCTCCGGTAAAAATTAATAATTGAGAACGTTCAGAGGCGATCGCAATTACTTTTTTTAGGCGTTCTCGATTATCTCCGACCACACTTTGATAATAATGGGGAATGCCTAATTGAGCCAATTGTTGTCCCAAAAACTGAGCATTGCTATTGAGGATATCGCCCAACAGGAGTTCCGTCCCGACACAAATAATTTCAGCAACCATAAACTTAAAATAAGATAGATTATCAATATACCCCTAATTAATAAACTCAAACCTCCTCAAAACCCTGTTCACTGACTGATGTTATCAAAAGCACAGATACAATAAGGATAAATCAACAGTATAAAGATTAACCTGTGTGCTGGGACGGAGATGATCATGGAAACTCAACTGGCAAATCGTTATAAACTGATTAAACCCTTGGCAACAGGGGGTTTTGGTCAAACCTTCCTAGCTCAAGACTTGCATTTACCCCATAATCCCTGGTGTGTGGTTAAACAACTCAAACCCATAGCTAAGGATTCTAATACCCAGCAAATTGCCAAACGTCTGTTTATTCAAGAAGCTGATATCCTACATCGTTTAGGACATCATGAACAAATTCCGAGTTTGCTGGCTCATTTTGAACAAAATCAGGAATTTTATTTAGTCCAGGACTATATTGAAGGTCAACCTTTAAATGAATTAATTATCTCGGGTCAAGCTTGGTCTGAGGGGGATGTAATTATTTTATTACAGGAAGTTCTGCACGTCCTGGCATTTGTTCATGAAAATCAGGTGATTCATCGAGACATTAAACCTGCTAATTTAATTCGTCGTCATCAGGATCATAAAATTATTTTAATTGATTTTGGAGCCGTTAAAGAAGTGAGTCTTTGTTCGATTAATTCAACGGGTGAAACCACTTTAACAGTTGCGGTGGGAACACCTAATTATATGCCCAGTGAACAGCAAGCTTTTAAGCCTAAATTTAGCAGTGATATTTATGCTTTAGGCATGATAGGTTTGCAAGCTTTAAGTGGTTTATCCCCTCGTCAATTTCCCCAAAATTTAGAAGGAGAATATTGTTGTCGCGTGTTACCGACTCCTCAACCTATCAGTCAAGCCTTAGCCAATATTTTAGATAAAATGGTGCGTTATGATTATCGCCAACGTTACCCCACAGCCCAGAATGCTTTGGAGGCAATAGGGCAGTTAACAGAACTGTTTGAACAGTCTACTATCACCTTTAATCTGCCCCATCTTACGAATACTGATGTTTCGAGCACTACCCAAACGGTTTCCTCCACTATAATAATTTCTAGTATTTTCCAAGAACAATGTCGTCAAACTTTAGCAGAATTTATTGGCCCCTTTGCTAATTTTATTGTGCAAGATACATTAATAGAATTTCCCCAATTAACCCCACAAGAATTAGTGGATAAATTAGCGGCTAATATTCCTGATTCTAACGAAGCTAAATCTTTTCGACAACGTTTAAGAGATTAAAAGGATTATCAGTCTATCTATCCTGCGGTCATTAATTTCGCTGTTGACCTAGCCGTTGCATCGCCATTTGTAAACTAATTTTCATGCGAGTAAAGGATTTCGCTAACGTACCCACTTCATCGGTACTTTTTTGTTCAAATTCTGCATCCATATTCCCCGTACTAACAGCTTCTGCGGCATTAGCCATCCGTTTTAGGGGTTTAACTACATAGCGTTTGAGCCAAATATTGACTAACAAAATTGTTACGGCAAAAATACCAACCACAATGGAGATAATAATAATTTGGGATTGACGCATCCGATGATAAACGGTATTGGCGGGAACAAAAATAACTTGAGCCCCTACAATTTCGTTCAGTTTCCAACCAAAACCATTCTCTGACCCATAACGGTCAATTAAACTTTTTGGAGCCTTATTGGGTTGACTATGACATTCTAAACAACTGGCTTCAGATATCTGAATGGGACGAGCAATATAGAAGACCTTACCTGTGGGAAATTCACGAAATGATTCTAATTGTTTTAAATTAGGATCATTTCTAAATTGTGCAATTAATTTCTCCTCAAAAGGATCGGCTTTATCGCGTAAATTAGTGGGATTGAGAGTTGCTTCTTTATAAAAAAATTGATTCCACTCGGGGTCTTTTCTCAGAATTTCAAACACTTCTCGGGAGGCATAGGTGGGAACACTTTGAGGCAAAAATTCCGTTGCTATTTGTGCTTCTAAATGGCTGGTAACTTGGGTATGCGTATAATCACGGACTGCATTCATTGTTTTTAGTAAGATCATGGCTTCGGAGTTAAATTGCATTCGCGCATTAGTATTGAGAACTCCTGAGAGCACAATTCCACTTAAAACCGTTCCTATTAAGAAAACTAGAACTAACAAAAGTGTAAATTTCTGATTGAGCTTCAGGGAGGGGATGATTTTATTGGGTTGGATGAATGACATTTTTAATACCTTGTTTTGAGTTCCAGAACCGTTGATTGATCCTAAATAGGGGGAATAGGCAATAGGGATTTATTTTTCGATAATAATTCAAAAGCCTCGGGTTGTCATCCGGCAAATATTAAGATTGTTAAAAATATCAAGTTTTAGGAACTTTATTCTGTAGAATTATAAAGGGAAAATTCGGCATATCTGAAAAATAAAGGATTATCTTGGTTTTTAAATTAGACAAATAGCTCAGGGGTTATTGATTTTATGTTCTCTCAAAAGGGGATTTCCTCTGTATTATTAAGTTTCATTTTTTTAGGGCTTTCTCTGCTGTGGGGGTGTAATACATCTTCTTCTGATTTGTTGGGAAAAATTACAGTTGGTATTGTTAGTTATGAAACCGCCGAACAAGCCCTTCAGCAATATCAACCCTTTCGAGATTATTTAGCTAAACAGACAAAAACCATCGTAGAAATCGAACCTGCCTTTAGTGAATTACAGGCGGTAGACCAAATAAAACGTCAAGTGTGGTCAGTGGTATTTGCGCCTCCTGGGTTAGCGGCTATGGCAATTCAAGAGGCTGAATATACCCCTATCTTTCCACTCCAAGGCTTGAATGATTACAGCATCATTGTGGTCAGAAAAGAAAGCGAAATTTATACCCTTAAAGATCTTTCTAATAAAAAAATAGCATTGGGACAGAAAGGATCATTAGCCGGATACTATTTACCTCTATATGATTTATATGGATTAACTTTAGCAGAAATTCAGTTTGCACCCACACCCAAAATAGCGTTAGATTGGTTAAAAATTGGTAAATTAGATGCCGTTGCTGTTTCAGAAAATCAATTTCTAAATTATTCACCTCAGTTTAAATCAAGCCCTTTTCGGATATTACATAAGTCTCGTCAAATTCCATCAGGTTCGGTCTTGTTTTCATCTACATTTAATCCTCAACAACAGGAAAATCTGAAAAAGATTTTACAAGATGCTCCTCCAAATCTGATTGAGCAGGCTGGCTACCTTCCCCATATCCAACCCGATGATTATCAACAAATCATTCAGTTTATGGAAAAAGTTCAACCCCTAGAAAGAAAATTACGAGACACTCCCGTTATTTTAACGGCTCAGTCAACGGTTAAAACCAAATAACCAGGCTATTTTACCCTTTTTATAGATTAATAATACCTCTCCCCTACTAAAAAAGGGGAGTTGAATCTGCTTAGGGATTTAAGCGTTTGCGTTTGGCTTTATAGCTGCGAACACTGGTGACAATTAAGGTGACAATGGTAATGGGAATTACAAAACTGATCATCACAAAATTAAACAAAGGAAGCTCAGAATGTTTTGAAGAATCGAGGATTAAATAGGTGGCATAGGCAAAATAGTAAGCCAAAAAAAGTACACCTTCCCAACGGTCAATAGATTTGCCCGTATAAAAAATAGGGAAACAGGAAATTGCCACGGCAATCATCACCGGAATATCAAAATTTAACGCCGCAGTGGAAACATTAATTCCTTCTGGGGATACGGCGGAGGAAAGTCCTAATACCGCCAGAATATTAAAAATATTGCTTCCGATTACATTACCCACAGCAATATCCCGTTCTCCCCTAATTGTAGCCACAACAGAACTCGCTAATTCTGGCAGGGAAGTTCCGGCGGCGATAATGGTTAATCCGATAACTAATTCGCTGACTCCAATGGCTCTAGCGATGGAAATTGAACTTTCAACTAGCCAATTAGATCCTTGAACTAATAATACCAATCCAATCCCAATAAAACCGATATTAATAATCCAATTTTTCGGCGTATTTTCAACTAGATTCAGGGATTCATCTCCGTCAGATTCCTCATTTTTTTGTTTCTTAGCTTCATAAATTAAAAACAGAGTATAAACAATTGCTCCAATAAATAAAATCGTGCCATCAACCCGACTAATTTTGCCATCACTGGCAAACATTAAGGTTAAAAAAGATACCCCAATCATAATCGGAACATCTAACCGAATTAACTGATTGGCTACCATTAAAGGCGCAATTAAAGACGAAATTCCTAATATGATTAACACATTAAAAATATTACTCCCAACAACATTTCCTAATGCGATATCGGGTTGACCTGCTAAACTCGATTGAATACTAACTGACATTTCGGGAGAACTGGTTCCATAAGCAACAATTGTTAGCCCCACAAGTAAGGAAGGAATTCCCAAAATTGAAGCAATGGTTGAAGCACCCCGAACTAATAGTTCTGCTCCTAAAACCAATAAGACTAAACCCGCTATCAATAACAGAATCACGCTCAAGCTCATACAATAAAAATCCTTAACCGTTAAAATTAGGTATCTGTGTTTACAATGAAAGATTACAACCCCTTTTGTCAATCTATCATGGGTTTAATCAACTTTGTTGATGAGGGTGTGGTAAAGTGGAGGGGGTTAGGATTGTCACCCAGATTGACAGAATTTGTTAAAACAATAAATTTTGAGGAATAAAACATGACTTATGCAGAAGATTTAACAACTTTAGTAGTTGTTGCTTACCCGGAACAAGAGAAAGCCAAAGAAGTTTTGAAAGAGCTCAAGGAATTGCAAACACAAGGAATTATTTCGATTGTGAATGCTGCGGTTATGGTTAAGAATGAAAAAGGCAAAGTTTCTATTAGTGAAACTGGAGATACCGATGCCAAAGGCGGCGCAATTATTGGTGGAATTACGGCGGGATTAATTGCCCTTTTTAACCCGATTGGAGCTTTGGGAGTCATTGCTTTAACCGCAGGTGGAGCAGGAGTTGGAGCTTTAATTACTCATTTTATGGATTTGGGATTTCCCCAAGAAGATCTTAAAGAACTTTCTGAATCTTTAACCCCAGGAAGTTCGGCGATTATTGCTTTAGTTGAGCATACTTGGGTTGATAAATTAACGGAAACTTTAGAGGAGTATGCCGGAAAATTGTATAAACGTTCGATTAAATCGGATATTGCGTCTCAACTGGAAACAACGGCAAAAACCATCAGTGCTGACCTTGAATCTACGCCCCCGGAAGCCTAATTAATCTAAGTAAAAATAGGTGGAGGTTTCCACCTATTTGATTTTTTGGTTTAGAGCATTCTGGGAAATCTTAGTGATATAAATTGTAACAATTACCGTTGCGATTAACCCTATTCCATAGAATAACCATTCTACCGACGTACGCGATCGCCCTCCCATCCCTAACTGGGCTAAACTGCCAATTAAAGATCCTATATAAACATATAAAATTGTACCGGGTAACATCCCAATCCAAGAGGCTAGGAAATAATCTTTTAAGGAAACATTCGTTAGTCCAAAGGCATAATTAAGTAAATTAAACGGAAAAATTGGGGAAAGGCGAGTTAAACCCACAATTTTCCATCCCTCTTGACTTACGGCTTGATCAATAGCTTTAAATTGTTCATAATTTTCTAGTTTTTTAGTTACCCAATCCCGGGCAAAATATCGTCCAATTAAAAAGGCAAAGGTAGCCCCAATTATCGACCCAATAGAAACATAAATCGAACCCCAAACCACCCCAAAAATAACTCCCGCACCCAAAGTTAATAGAGAACCAGGGACAAATAATATTGTGGCTAAGTTGTAGATAATAATAAATGCAACTGGCCCCCACAAGCCTAAATTAGCAACCCAATCTAAGAGATTTTTTAATAAGTCTTGAACGCCCATTTTATTCTCCCACGTCTTTAAAATTATATCCCTGAGCAGGTTGGTCTTGAAAACTTTCTTATGTCTTTGTGGTTAAATTTAGCTTGACTCTTGTTAATATCAGAGTGCTAACGGCTATAATTCTAAATTAAAGATCCCCCACAACTAGAACCACATCCGGCGGTACATCCATAACAATAGGAAGCTGTTTTTACGGTGTTAATTAAATCTAAACTATTAGCATCTAATAAATCACTAACTGTTAATAATTTTCCCGAAGCATTCCGGGCGGGAATATTTTCCATTTGGTTAAAGTCACAATCATAAATATAGCCTTGATAATCAATAGATAATTGATTCCGACACATTAAATTAGATACTGTTTCGGGATTATAATTAGATTCTAAAAACTCTAAATAGGAAGATTCTAATTTTTTCTGCTGTAAATAAGACTTTGTGCGCCCGATGGGTAAATTGGTAATGGTCAAGAGTTGATTAAAATTAATATCAAACTGTTGTTTTAAATAATCTTTATAGGTTTGTTCAAGTTGAGATTGTTCCGGCGGTAAGGTAAACTTTTCAGCCGTTGGTAAGGCGGGGTTATAAACCAAATCTAAGATTAATTCCGGTGTTTTACCATAGCCCAAACGGTTTAACCCTTGAATTGCTTGAATTGAATCCTGATAGACTCCCTTTCCTCGCATTTTATCTACATTATTTTCTAAATAACAAGGCAAGGATGCAATAATTCTTAATTGATGATTGGCACAATATTCGGGTATATCTTCATAACCTGGGACAAAATAAAGCGTTAAGTTAGACCTAACAATCACTTGTTTTCCTCGGTTTCTGGCTGCTTCTACTAAAGGTTTAAATCCATAATTCATTTCTGGGGCACCTCCGGTTAAATCCACCGTTTTAATTTGGGGAAAACGATTAATTAATTCAATCAATTGTAGACTAATCTCTAGGTCTAGTTCTTCGGTACGTTTTGGCCCAGCTTCGACATGACAATGATTACAAGCTAAATTACACCGTTTTCCTAAATTAATTTGTAATATTGTAATCGGTTGTTTTGTGAGGGGAAAACCGAGTTTCTGTGAAAACGGGGTCAACGTTGTTTGAATCATGAGTTAAATGGGGATTAACTGTAATATTTATCCTGTGTTAATTTTAGCATAAGAATAGCGATATAATCTTATTAAAGATTAAATTTCTCATTTCAATGTTACCTTTCCTTTCTCGTATCCCGTCTTTACATCCAGAATCAAAATTACTGACTGTCTGGGAAACCTTACTGGTTTTTGTCACCCTATATAACTGTTTTATTATTCCCTTTCGCATGGCGTTTAATGCCATAATTTTTGATTTTTGGTTTCTGATAGATTGTCTGGCAGATTTTATTTTAATTTTAGATATTTTTTTGAGATTTCATATTGGTTATATTGATGAGGGAGAAATCGTTAAAGACAAGCAAAAAATTAGCTATTATTATCGGAATACAGACTTTAAATCTAATCTATTAGCGAGTTTACCGATCGATATTTTGATCCATTTATTTTTTCCTAACACCTCTCTAATTTTAATGGGTTTAGCTAGAATTCCCAGACTGCTAAGATTTCCCCAATGTTTCTTGATATTCAAAAAATGGGACAATAATGTTTATTTTAATTCGGCTGTTATCCGAATGTTTGAGTTATTAATTATTGTATTTCTAATTGATCATTGGATAGCCTGTTTGTGGTTTTTTATTGGAAATACAACTGGAAAATCAGGAGAATCTTGGCTACAAGTTAAGGATTTGTATTTAGAAAATACAACAACACAATATTTGCATTCCTTATATTGGTCAATCACAACTTTAACAACGGTAGGTTATGGTGATATTACGCCTCAAAATAATATTGAACTTATCTTTACATTTATAGTGATGTTTTTGGGTGTATCATTATATGCCTTTATTGTTGGAAATGTAGCAGCAATAATTGCTAATTTAGATGCCAGTAAAAACCGATTTCGAGATAAATTAGGTCGAGTTCAATCCTATATGGGGGAAAGAAAAATTCCCCGATCTTTACAAAAAAATGTCTTAGATTATTACCAATATATGTGGGAATATAATCGAGATATATCCCTAGATTTTGAATTATTAGACGAACTCCCTCACTCCCTAAAAACCCAAATATATTGTTATCTCTATCAAGAATTATTAGAAAAAGTTCCTATTTTCCAAGATGCTGAACCCTGTTTTATTGAAGACTTAGTAACTAAATTAAAACCTAGAATTCTCCCCCCTCATGACTATGTAATTCGAGAAGACCAAATGGGTCATGAAATGTACTTTGTCAAACGCGGACAACTGCAAGCCTTTTCTGAAAAAACCGGAAAAGTTTATAGCGTTATGGAGCCCGGTTGCTTTTTTGGGGAAATTGCCTTACTTTATGATAGTCGTCGCACAGCTTCGGTGAAAACCTTAACCTATTGTGAGTTATTTGTTCTGTATAAGGAAGATTTCGATAAAGTCCTAGAAAATTATCCGAAATTCTCAGAAAGAGTTAAACAAATTGCCGAAAAACGGTATCAGTCCCGGGAATAATTTTTATCCAGTGATTAGCCCCATGAATGACAGAAAAATGCTAATCACTGAGAATTTATCGATTAATCGGCTGTTCCAATTGTGCCGGACGACCCGTAATATTAAATCTCTGCATCAAATACAAAACCCCCGCCGCCATAAACACCCCAAAAACCAACCCAATTACCGTTAAAATAATAAACGAACGTTGAATAATTTCTACGGTTCTAGGGTCATGTTTTACCCCTTTAACATCTTCGATTTCTTCAGAAACTTCACTGGGCTCGGGTTGGGGAAAGTGCAGTTTATTGGCGTTGCCATTTTGATTAAACGGGTCAGGATTATTAGAAGGAAAATTCATAATCAAATCCAAAATGATTTAAACCGTTAACTAATTCTATTATAGAGATACTCGGATTTACTGAATTTGTTCCCTTTTAACCATGACTGTCCTTTCCCCCGAACTGAAACACCGTTTATCCACACCCCTAAAAATTGGCACTGTAGAAGTCAACAGTCGCGTCCTCCAATCCCCCCTATCCGGTGTCACCGATTTGGTTTTTCGGCGTTTAGTGCGTCGCTACGCCCCCGACTCCATGATGTACACCGAAATGGTTCACGCCAGCGAGGTTTGTCATGTGCGGGGACTTCCGAAAATTATGGAAGTTGACCCCAACGAACGCCCGATTAGTATTCAATTATTCGACTGTCGCCCCGATTTTTTAGCCGACGCTGCCCAAAAAGCCGTCCAGGAGGGAGCCGATACCATTGATATTAATATGGGTTGTCCGGTGAATAAAATTACCAAAAACGGCGGGGGGTCTTCATTATTGCGACAACCGGAAATGGCGGAAACTATTATTCGGTCAGTGGTGGCGGCCGTGGATGTGCCTGTCACCGTAAAAACCCGGATTGGTTGGAGTGATGAAGAAATCACGATTTTAGATTTTGCCCGTAGAATGCAGGATGCGGGGGCAAAAATGATCACCATTCACGCCCGCACCCGCGCCCAAGGTTATCACGGTCAGGCAAAATGGGATTGGATTCGACAGGTTAAGGAACAGTTAAGGATTCCCGTGATTGCCAATGGCGATATTTTTTCTGTGGAAACGGCGATTCAATGTTTACAAGAAACGGGTGCTGATGGGGTGATGTGTTCCCGGGGAACCCTGGGTTATCCGTTTTTAGTGGGAGAAATTGACTATTTTTTGAAAACCGGAGAATTTAAAACCCTTCCCTCCGTAATTGAACGGTTGCAATGTGCAAAAGAACACTTACAAGCACTGTGGGAATATAAGGGTGAACGGGGGATTTATCAATCTCGAAAACATTTAACCTGGTATGCAAAAGGGTTTCCTGGGGCCCACGAATTACGGGATCATTTGGCCAGAATTGAAACGGTTGCCCAAGGATGGGAATTATTAGATGATGCAATAAATCAGTTATCCCAGAACAGTTTTGTGGCTTAGAAAACTTTAAAATCATACAAGGGAACACCGGAACAGGTAAGAAAGTCGCAAGCTGATAGAGTTTGATAATGGCTTGATGTCCTAATTGCCCTGAATACTCTTATAAAACAACCCTGGTTTTGTAGAGGTGAGGTATCCTTGCCCCTAGAGGAAATAATTAGTGAGGAATGATGATGGAAACATTAAAAGGACGGGATTTTTTAAGTTTGGCGGATGTGAGTATTGAGGAACTCTATTTTTTATTAGATTTAGCGACAAAATTAAAATCAGGAATGGTCAAATTGCGTCGCAATAAAGTATTAGGATTAATATTTTCTAAGGCTTCAACTCGAACTCGGGTAAGTTTCACCGTAGCCATGTATCAATTAGGCGGTCAAGTAATTGATTTAAACCCCAATGTTACCCAGGTGAGTCGGGGGGAACCTTTAGTGGATACCGCTAGGGTTTTAGATCGATATTTGGATATTACGGCTATTCGTACCTTTGAACAAAAGGATTTAGAAACCTTTGCTAATTATGCCGAAATTCCGGTAATTAATGCTTTAACTGATCGAGAACATCCCTGTCAAGTTTTAGCGGATTTAATGACGGTTCAAGAATGTTTTGGAACCTTAGAAGGTTTGACTTTAAGTTATTTTGGCGATGGGGCTAATAATATGGCGCATTCCCTATTATTAGGCTGTGCTATGGTGGGAATGAACGTTAGAATTGCGACACCAGCTAACTATTTACCCGACGCCGATATTGTTGAACAGGCAAAAAATATTGCTCAAGGAAAAACAGAAGTTATGATTACTGATGATCCCCTAGAAGCCGCTCACGGATCTGATGTTGTTTATACTGATGTTTGGGCTAGTATGGGACAGGAAGAAGAAGCCAGGGCTAGAATTCCTCTATTTCAACCCTATCAAGTTAATTCCAAATTAATGGAAAAAACCGCCGATAATTCGATTGTTTTACATTGTTTACCCGCCCATCGGGATGAAGAAATTACCGATGAAGTTATCGAGGGATCTCGGTCAAAAGTTTGGGATGAAGCGGAAAACAGAATGCACGTTCAAAAGGCATTATTAGCCGTATTATTAGGAGATGATTAACTTTTAGACCCTCTGAAAAAGCAAGCGATCGCCAAAATTATCCCACATCCCGATCCCTACCAAAAACACAGCCTCCCTAACCCATGCCGTCAGGTAACATCCTAACTGCCACCGATGTCCTAAATTTACTCGTCAGTGGGATCGACAGAATCACCTTAGAAAACGAACTCACCGCCTCAGCTTGGATATCCACCCCAGCTAGAGGCGGCTCAAAAAGCGGTATCGGCATAACCTGGACTAGCCCAAACAATCAATCTAGCGTCAGAATTATGACTAAACCCGATGGTTCGTCCTATGCCCGCGTTTACAATGGCTCCGGAGGTGGCGCACCCGAAGAACAACCCCTAAACGCATTAGGACAACCTGGAATTCGTGCACAAACCCACTTTATTTTACTTCCCTAATCTCACCCCAAAACCCACTATGAATTTTGAAGAAATCTGGCAACAATACGACTTTACCGAAGCAGAATTACTCTCAATGGGATGGCAATTTCCCTATAATTATATCCTCAATCTTAACTACTACTGGGAACTCAATCCCACTAACACAAATTCTGAAATTGCCACCACCGAACAACCCCTAAAACTTATCCTAAAATCTTGTATTCGGCTCGATCTACAACTCAAATCAAATCCTAACGAATTAGAGCAAATTCCGGCTAATCTTGGCACAATTATCGGCTGGGGTAAAGTGACTCCTTCCCCTTGGTTAGAAAACCTCTCCCTTTCCCCTGATGAATGGCTTCATCTATTTTTTGATATCGGTGGAAACAACAAAATCGAAGCTCTTTGTCAGTCAATAGTCATCGAACAATTAGCCAAACAATCCTTAGCACTGATTTCGTAATCAGTTAAGAAACTAAATTTATTCAAAGCCAACTATTAACAACAAAAAAATTGACAAATTTGTTCAATAAAGATAAAATTTAGATAATTTATATCTTGATTTATTAAAAATAATGAATACTATTAAATTGCGAAAGCACATCGAGCAAAATCTTTTACAAATTTCGGCAGACAACCTAAAGATAATAGCTGAATTTGTTGAATTTATTAAACAAAAAGAAAACCCTGAAAATATTAATTATCCATTGCCAGAAAATATTTCTTATAAACCCGCTTCGGGTCAGTCGGTATTGCGACACGCTGGTCAGTGGGTTGGTGATGACTTACAAGACTGTCTTGACTTAGTTAATCAAACCAGAGGAAAAGTATTGGTCAATAGACATATTAATCCTTTTGAATAATGTATCTTTTAGACACGAATCATTGTAGCCTTATTCTCCTCGATAACCAAGCTGTTATCCAAAACATAGAACAGGTAGGAGAAACTAATATAGCTACCTCAATTATTACAGCAGGTGAGCTAATTTATATGGCAGAAAATTCCACTAATAAAGATCAAAACTTAATCCTAATCAACCAGTTTATTGAAGATATTAGAGTTTATTATATTGATCAAGAAACCGCTAAATTCTATGGACAAATTAAAGCAGCCTTAATCAAAGAATTTGGCCCCCAACAAAAAACTAAACGAAAAACAACTAAAATAACAGAATTAGGTTTTGATGAAAATGATCTGTGGATAGCTGCTATTGCTCGGCGTTATAATTTTACCCTAGTGACATCTGATAGTGACTTCAACCGCATCAAAACAGTTATCAGTTTGACCCTAGAAAATTGGAGAGCATAAAGTATCGCGATCGCTTATTTCCTAAAGCCCCTTAGAAAGCTAGGTGTTTTCCAAGGGGCTACGATGTTAGTAGGACTTAAATAGGGAGAGTTGGATGTAATTAGGGCTAAATCGGAAAGGGTCGGGAGTGGGGGTATTTTCAGATACAATCCTATCTAATTTACCGGGATATTGACCTTCTAATTTTAACCAATGTTGAAGAATTTCTTCTCGGTGATCTTGGGGGTCAACCAGACGATAAACCCGGATTCGTTTTTTAGCTTCTGTTTGCGATCGAACACAGGTTAAACCATAGCCAATTTTATCTAAAAAACGCCGTAAAATTGTAATCGGACTCGAATTTTTAGCCAGCCCAATCCCAATAATTGTTTTAATAGCATTGCGATCTTTGAGGGCAATTTCCGCAATGGTTTGTAAGTCAGTATCGGTATTTTTTAAATCCCGGTTGGGATTTTTCAGTAAAGCAGGAATCCCCAATAATTCCATAATTCCAATAATTGCGCCCAACTGAGAACGGTTAAAATCAGGAGCAAAAATATTTCCCTGTCCCTGCTCCATTAATCGTCTAGCAATTAGAGCATCTCGACCGATTAAATAGGGACGACCTAGAGTTAAGAAATAATGAATTCTGAGTTGTTCATACCATCCCTGATCATCTTTATTAATGACATCGGAAGTAACAGCAATACCGTAACGTAATTTTAACTCATATTTACGGATAGCCCGGCGTTCTTCGGGGGTTTTCGTTAACTTCTGTTGGAGATAGTAATATTGACTATCACTGAGATCTAACGCATTCATTACCGCCACAGATTCCGCTTGATAATTCTGATCTTTTACCGCTAGAATGAGTTCATTTAAACTGGGACGTTCTGAACATTCGGGTTTAAATTTTTGAGTGGATTTAATCGAGTTTTTGGGTATTTTTTTGGCTTGTGGAATCTCAATAATCTGATGACCCTCTGCCATTAACGCGGTTAAAATTGTCTCTCGATAACGCGCCATTCCCGCATTAAATCGCACTGCCATTTTTGCCCAAGCGATTAAGGATTCTGCTTGAAATCCCATTTCTAAATCATCTAAGGTTTCAAAATCCGATTGTTGCAATAGACGAATATTTAAACGGGTTAATTTTTGCCCACTACTCAGTAAAGAACTCATAGAGGTTGTGCCATTTCCTACCTGATTAAACCCTCGATTTGCCATCCAAATAAATCGCGGAATATTCTCTCGAATTCTTCCCAAAGCTTGACGAACGGAATTTTCCGCTTGAATCCCTTGAAATATTCCCCAAACCGAGGTAAAATGGTTATTAATTTCAATACTAACTCCCGTCTCAATTGAGGGCGACGCTAATACAATATCATAGCGTTTTAGTACCTGATTCAAGTCAGAAATTGCCCCATAAGCCGAATGACTAGGATCAGCTAAGGATTCGGAATCTATTCTTAAAATAGAGCGATCAGGAAATTGGGTTTGTAAATAGGTTTCTAGGGTGCGAGTCCCCCATTGACTGGCTAATTTTTGGGCAGATAAACAAACAAAAGGTTTCCCCCCTTCAGCAATATGTTGTTCTAGGTCTTTTACCAGTTGGTCAGGGGTATTTCCTAAATAGTTATGAATTTTCCCGGCTTGATTCTTTGAGGGTTGCCATTCATTTTGAATAATAAAAGGTTGCAGATGTACCCCCGATAGGCTAGTTAAGTAATCAATGGAAATATCACTTAAATCAGCATCGGAAATCACGACTTGACCCTTGCCCCCTAAAATATTTTGCATCAGGATTTTAAAGGATTTAAGGATAGAAACTCGATGGTTTTGACAGGTTTCTGAGTTTAATCCATGCCATAATACTTGTTCAACTTCATCCAAAATTACTAACCCATTTGACCAGTCTTGGGCTTGAAATTTAACCCCGGAATTAGGATGGAGAGAGTCCATACATAATCCATATCCTAGGGCAGAATTAGGGGTATCCACGGGGGATTTCATGTATTGTAATCCAAACCGTTGACAGAGGGATTCAATTAGTCGAATTCGATGACCAATGACTAAAACCCATTGACCCTTTTTAATCGCTTCTTGAACTATAGTTTCTATAACTTTAGTTTTTCCGGTTCCTTTCGGGGATTTAATGGCGATTAGTTTGGCGGATTCAGGTATTTTTAGATCGGATAAATAACGGCTATTGAGAGCAATATCGGCGGCATAGGTTAACCGATTAAAAGAAAAAGCTTTCCAGGTTTCTAAAGGGGTTGCATTTTGATACGCCTGATCAAATATTGTTTGACCTTGTTCGGCAATTAAATCATCAACTCCTTTGCCTAACTGTGGATTCCAATTGACTATATACACAGAACATTCTGCTTTTGTGAATAAATATCCTGTTTGCTGAATCGCTGAATTAACGGCTTTAATAGTTCTGGGTTTGGTATCTTGATCAAATACCATATAAATTTTACGATTAGCAGTTGCAAAAGGCTGTAATTGTTCAATTAAAGCAGGTTTAGCAATTCTATTTCCATATTGATCTCGGGGAACTCGATACCCGCTATGAATCCCAGGAAGTGCGATCGCAATATATCCGGCTGTTAGTAATGCTCCGGCTTTTTTCGCTCCTTCTGTAATACATAAAGGCAGTTCTGGATGATCAATAACCCAACGCCAAAATCCTAAATCTGGCTGATGAAGTTGCAGGTCAGAAGGATGAATATTAACGCCATATTTTTTAGAAATTTGTTCCCAAATCTTCCGGGAAATTCTTAATGCAAAAATCCCCATCGGTGTGTTAGGAGGATGTTCATATTTAATTAATTTTTCCTGATCTGAATTTAAACGAGGATTTATGGGTTTAAAACATCCCCATAAATCAGGATTTCCGGTCAAAATATTCATCCCAGAACACCACCATCCTCCTTCATAAAGATGCTGATAACGGTTAAGAATAGGCTGAGAGATACGACCCGTATTTAATCGGGGAAGGGTATCAGAATAGAGGAGATAATCTAACGGACGATACCCCTCCAAAGGAATCACATTCAGTTGGGTTAGTTCTTCATCTACGCCGCTTTTTGTCCACTCTGTCAAATAGTCCATTTCTCTCCCGTTTCAACTCCGAATTTTTAAGCGTAACCTCAGGATGAAACTCTGACTATAAATTTTTGTAAACGTTTTGACGTCAAAGTGAATTTTTATCGACAAATAGGTACAATTTATGCTAGATAAAACTAAAAATCATATTCCACTTCCAAAATTTCCGTATATTCAAATTCATTGGGACTTTGATGGACTAAGGGATAGCGATTTCCGGCTAATTCTATCCAGTCTTCCTCACAATCGGTTTTGGGAGAATTGTAGGATAAAACATACTCTCGTCCGATGCGTTTTTCCATCTCTTGCGCCACTTCTCCGCGCCATTGAGTCTTCGTAACTAAAACAATTAATTGATTCGCTAATTGAGGAATAATACTCGCAATTTGTCGCCGATAAATTTCATCTAAACTGCCAAAAGGAGAGTCCATAACAATCGGAAATGTACTACTATCGGGGCCCATTAAAGTATTTTTTTGACTCCATTCCCTCACGCCTTCAATCACACCCCCAATAAACGATAAACTTAAAATTTGATTTTCCCCCGTGGAAGCGGCGACTTCTGCTTCCTCTCCGGCCGTGCTTTCTACTAATTTTAATTCATATTTTTCGGTTAATTTTGGTAAATAAGGGGTAAAGGAAATTTGACTAAATAGCTTCTGAACTCGTTTTTCTAACTCATGGCGAAATTGCTGGTCTAAATACTGTTTAACCTCACTCAAACGCAGTATGGCATCCTGAGTCACAGCAATTCTTCTTTGAACTAAAAGTTGTTTCATTTCATTCATTTGTTGCTTATCAATTTGTCGAGATAAACTCTCAATGGTCTGCTTAAAAGTTTCAATTTGCTGTTGATTTGAGCCAGTTTCTCGATTCAGTTCACTAATTTTTAGTTCAATTTCATCTAAACGTTTTTGTAACTCTTGAATATCCTCATTCGGAAACTTTCTCAGTTTATTTGTAATACTATCGAGTTCATTTTCAATCCGTTGTAATTCTTCTCTATTCGTTTGAATATTTAGTTGTTGATGATTGATTTCTTGCCAAAATTCAATCCCTTGTTTGTCTAATTCATCGACTTGGCTACTCAAACGAATTGCTGTTTCATCAATATCAGCAGTTCCGGCTCGATTTAACAGGTGTTCAACCTGTTCACATTCAGTTTTTCCTGAGATTAACTCCGCCCCACAAATACATCGTTTTTGCTCTAATAAATTTTGCACAAAATGTTTTGTGATTCCGGTATTTAACTCCCCCCGTTCTCTCATTCCTGAAAATAAACTTCTAAATTTTCCCGTTAATTCCGGGATTAAAACCGTATAGGCTTTAGTAGAAATAGCCCGATTAATAGCAATATGAGCTTGATGGAGTTGTTCTCTTAATAATTGTTTTTTGCGTTCTAATTCATCTCGCAATTTTTGTAATTCCGCCGCCCCACTTAACTCCATTAAGTGTTCACTTAGGGTACATTTTATCTGTTTTAAATTCTCTAACTCTTGGTTGATTTCTGTCTGTCTTCGCGATAATTTATCAATTTCCTGCTCCGCTTTTTTCTTGTCTTGTAAATATTTTTTAGTTTCGGGATTTCCAATAATTGCTAAATCCGTTTCTAGGGATTTTTTAGCTTCTCCTAAATGTTTGATAGAGCGATTTAAAACTTCCACACCCAATAATTCTTTAGTCGCTTCAGCAATTTCTAATTTACGTTCATCCCTAACAATTTGCTCAATTCGCTCTCCATCAAAAAAGAAATATTGATGTAAACTTAAGGGTAAAATTCGATTAATAATTTCCTCCGGTGGGTGAGGTGGTATTACCCAGCGTCCATCATCTCCAGCTACTTGCATTGATAATTCACTGCGACTCTGTTCTATCTCATTCCCATTTTTATACGCTCGACAAATTCGTTTAACTGAATATCGTTTATGATCATGATCAAAAACTAATTCCACCCAACATCCTATGGCTTTTGTGGGTTCGGCTTCATTTAAAGCTCGTTTATTAACTAAATGTTCGGAAATAGAAAATGCTGCACTAAACTTTTCATATAAAACCCAAGTAAAAGCATTCATTAAGGTCGTTTTTCCGGCTCCATTATTACCATGAATAACGGTTGTATTCCGTTCTCCAAACGCTAAATGAATTTCTGGAGTTTTTCCATAAAATTGTCGAAAGTTGCAGAGTTGAATCGAAATTAATCTCATTTCACCACATCCTTAATAATTTTGAGAATATCATCATTAATATTCCGGGGATTTTTCATATATAGTTTATCTCGTTCCGCTTGTAATACCCGTTCAATAATTTCTCGCACTTCCGGGGAAGCATTGATAATTGGGTCTTGAGCTTCTTTAGGATTAATATTATCCCCATAAGTGGATTTTTTCTCTGAGAAAACATTAGCAATGGTGCTAATAATACTTTCAGAATATTTAAACATTTTAATAGGCGCGACATGGCAATTATGATCATTTTAATCTGAAATTGACAAAAAAATGCGACAAAGCTGAGTTTTAAACCACAAGAGTTGATTAGTCTTAACAAAAATTTATCTTTGGTTGTTGTAATATAAAATACCGTGCTTGTCACCTAATGACTGTTATGGATCAAAAATGTGTTGACAATGTGTATACAAAGCTGTTAATCTGGAATCAAGCAACAAATCAGCAATTTAGTTTAGCTCTCACAGAGGTATCATTTATGTGTGGGTCAGAATCTCAAGAGTTAGTCAGCCAAACCCGCGAGGTAACGATCAATATCCGAGCCAAGCAGAATCAACGGGATTTTATCGATCAAGCGGCTAAAATACAAGGCAAAAGCCGATCAGAGTTCATGCTTCAAACAGCTTACGAAAAAGCCCAAGATGTTATTTTAGGTCACTGTTTTTTTGGGCTAGATGAGGATAAATTTCAGAAATTCGTGGTGCTGTTAGATACACCGCCTATGCAAAATGAGAAATTACAGGCATTGTTAAATACTAAATCGCCGTGGGATTAGATAAAGATCGAGACAAACTTAGCCCTCCTGAAAAACTAAATCCGTCACATCAAATTGACAACTTTGATTCGGGTAACAGTCAGTTAGATGACTGGCTCAAGCGTCGTGCTTGGAAAAATGAGTTAGAAGGGGCTTCCCGTACTTATGTTCTTTGTGTGGGTGAAGTTGTCGTTGCCTATTACTGTCTTGCCAACGGCGCAGTAGCTCAAACTATTGCTCCAGGACGAGTTCGGCGTAATATGCCCGATCCAATTCCGGTTATGGTGATCGGAAGATTGGCCGTTGATCGGCAGTGGCAAAACCAAGGTATCGGGGGTGCTATGCTACGAGATGCGATTCTTCGCACGCTACAAGCGTCTGAAATTGCCGGAATCCGAGCAATTCTCGTCCATGCTATCTCGGAAGATGCAAAGCTCTTTTATCAGAAGTATGGGTTTACCGCCTCGGAGATCGATCCGATGATATTGATGGTAAAAGTTAGTGATGCTATTATTTCACTTAAGTTAGGGTGAAAGCCAGGGTTTGTTATAAATCTAATAACCCATATCGTTTTTGTAACTGAAGTAATTTTAATCTCGCTTCCCCGGCATTATCAGCTAAATTGGCAAATTCCAAAAACCGTTTTAACTCTTTTCTTAACAAATTACGTTCAACTTCTAAGGTATTTCTATCTAAATCTGGCGGTAATACAATCATATCAAATAAAGTTGCCCGTTCTTTCCCCGGATGGGGTCTTAAAATTCTTCCCCGTCGCTGAATAAATTGTCGAGGATTACAACTACTGGCTAATATTACCGCATTTTGAATCGCTGGAATATCAACTCCTTCATCTAAACACCGAATAGCAACTAATCCTTGTAATTCTCCCTGTTCAAATTGTTGGCGTAATTTTTCCCGTTCAATTAAAGGGGTTTCGGCGGTATAAGTATTCACCCGATAACCTAATTCTGACCCCAATAACTCAACCGTTGCTTCTAATTGTCGAGGGGAATAATCCTCTAGGGTTTCTACACTGCCATCCCCACAATAAAATAAAGTATGGGTTGTATGTAACCGGGTTTTCATTAACTGGCGTAGGGCATCTAACTTATTACTGGCGGAGGCAATTAACCGAGATCTTTGGATGAGTAAAGCGGTGATAGTTTCGTTCTGTTCCCAGTCTTTATCCTCCATTAATGCCCACCCAATACGAGTAGTTAATCGATGATAAGCTCGACTTTCAGCTTCGGTTAATTCCACTAAAATCGGATAATATAAATACCGGACTAATGCCCCTTGACTAATGGCTTGCGCTAAGGTTAATTCCGGTTGTAAAACAGGCCCAAAATAGTCTAAAATAGCCTCGCTTCCACTCTCATCAAAATGTCGTTCAGGCGTGGCAGAAAGTGCTAATCTCAAGCCAATATTTCGGGGTAAACTTTCTTCTAATCTGGGACTTCCTAAATTATGGGCTTCATCCCCAATAATCAGGGTTTTTTCAGGAAAATAACGGATTTGAGATTGCAAACCTTCAGAAATTAAGGTGGAATTAGTAGTAATAACCGTTAAAAAAGACTGAGTTCCGGCTCTTAATTGATATAATTCCGTTGATAACTTTCTTTGCCAATGGCGCACACTTTCAAAGGCTAAAATCGGTTGTAATCCAAATTTTTTAGCCTCCTTTTCCCATTGAATGACTAAATGGCGATAGGGACAAATAATGATAACTGCTTGTAATCCAATTTGATCATATAATTGAGTGGCGATCGCTAAAGCTGTAATAGTTTTACCGCTTCCAGTTGCCATTTTCAAGGTTCCCCGTCCCCGATTTGCAAACCAGTTATTTACCGCTTGCTGTTGATAGGTTCGTAGATGCAAAGATGGGGGAATTTGAGGACAAAATAAGCCATTACCCATTATACAGTTATCATTTATTGGTGGGCTATAAGTACCAAGCGCATCTGTCAACTTATTAACTATAGCAAGTCTAAATCAGTTGCACAAAAGCATCATATAGTTAAAATTCAAAATCGGGATGATAGGATTTGAACCTACGACCCCCTCGTCCCGAACGAGGTGCGCTACCAAGCTGCGCTACATCCCGATGCCTTAATTAAGACACCTTTAGTGAGTATAACACAGAAAAGATCAGTTAGGATCTATAAAGATGTGAATTTATTAGGAAAAGGTAGCCCGTGGTAGTCAAGCCAGACTGGTTAAGAGTCAAAGCCCCTCAATGGGAGCGTGTTGGCAACGTTAAAGGGATTTTGCGGGATTTAGGCTTAAACACCGTCTGTGAGGAAGCCTCCTGTCCCAATATTGGGGAATGCTTCAATGCTGGAACCGCCACATTTTTAATTATGGGGCCAGCCTGTACCCGGGCTTGTCCCTACTGTGATATTGACTTTGAGAAAAAACCCCAACCCCTAGATATTACTGAACCGGAAAGATTAGCGGAAGCGGTACGACGCCTGAACTTGAATCATGTTGTGATCACTTCTGTCAACCGGGATGACCTACCCGATGGCGGCGCGTCCCAGTTTGTTCGGTGTATTGAGGGGGTGCGATCGCTCTCTCCCCAAACCACTATTGAGGTCTTAATTCCCGATTTGTGTGGGAATTGGGACGCCTTAGAAATAATTTTGCAGGCTAAACCGGAAGTTCTCAACCACAATACCGAAACCATCAAACGGCTGTATCGTCGGGTTCGTCCCCAAGGCGACTATCAGCGCAGTTTAGAGTTATTAAAGCGATCGCGCCAACTCAGACCCGAAGTTTATACTAAATCTGGGTTAATGGTGGGACTGGGTGAAACCGATGGGGAAGTTCGAGAGGCCATGGAAGATTTACGGGCCGTTGATTGTGATATTTTAACCTTGGGTCAATACCTCCAACCCACACCCAAACATTTAGCCGTTGGGGGATTTATCCCACCCGAACAATTTGATACTTGGCAGCAGTTTGGTGAGTCTATCGGTTTCTTACAGGTGGTGGCTTCTCCCCTAACCCGCAGTTCCTACCACGCAGAACAGGTACGAGCCTTAATGCAGCGATATCCGCGTTGATACCGTAGTGAGTCCTTTAGGACTCCCTCTCAAGGTTCGAGCCTTAATACAGCGATATCCGCGTTAATACCGTAGTGAGTCCTTTAGGACTCCCTCTCAAGGTTCGAGCCTTAATACAGCGATATCCGGGTTGATACTCCAGTTTCCCAAAATTGAGACAAAATAGAGAGAATATTCTAACCCTTGAGAACGATGACTTGCTGCATCAACCCCCAATGTCCGAACCCAAACAACCCCGATAATACGGTTTACTGTCAAAGCTGCGGTGTCCCCATACCCGACTTCCTGCGGGGACGGTTTCGCATGATCAAACTGTTAGGACAAGGGGGGTTTGGTCGGACTTATTTAGCGGAAGATATCGATAAATTGAATGAGAAATGTGTGGTGAAACAGTTTGTTCCCATGATACAAGGAACAGCAGGACTACAAAAAGCTTTAGAATTATTTGAACGAGAAGCGAAACAACTACAACAACTGGGACACCATTCGCAAATTCCGGCATTATGGGCTTATTTTTCAGAAAATAATCAACTCTATTTAATTCAGCAATATATTGAAGGGGAAACTTTAGATAAGATTTTACAAAAACAAGGGGTTTGGACAGAACAGCAAGTTAAGGAATTATTAATCAGTTTGTTACCTGTTCTCAAATTTATTCACCAGCAAAAGGTGATTCACCGTGACCTCAAACCCGATAATATTATGCGTCGTCGGAATGGGGAATATGTGTTAATTGATTTTGGGGTAGCGAAAGATTTATCAGGAACGGTAGTCTATACCCAAGTCGGAACCCGTGTTGGTTCCCATGGATATGCAAGTCGGGAACAAATGCAAGGCGGGGAGGCTTATGCGGCCAGTGATTTATATAGTTTAGGGGTGACTTGTTTTTATCTATTAACTAAAATTTCACCTCTGGAATTATGGTTAGATGACGGTTACAGTTGGACGACAAATTGGCAAAAATATGTCAAGCAAAATCTTAGTCCACAATTAAAGAAAGTTCTTGATCAGCTACTAAAAAAAGATATTGGAGATCGTTATTCTTCTGCTGATCAGGTGTTACAGAATTTACAGATAATACGACCACCACAACCAGCGCCAACACCGAAGCCAACACCGAAGCCAACACCGAAGCCAACACCGAAGCCAACACCGAAGCCAACACCAAAGCCAACACCGAAGCCAACACGCACCCACAATAATCATATTAACTTCTGGGTGGGTTTATCTATTGGGATATTGCTGTTAGTCGGATTATCTATTGGGATATTGCTGCAAGTCAGATCTAGCAAGGCTAAATCAGTCATTCCGATCAGCAATTCTACAATATCACCAACTCCCATAGCCGTTGCCACAACCGCCCCCTCACCCCAAGTATCCTCGCAAGACCCCACCTTGGTTGCCACTCTCACCGGACATTCAGAGCCTGTCTCCTCTGTAGCCTTCAGTCCCGATGGTCGGACGTTAGCTAGTGGGAGTGATGACGAGACGATAAAATTGTGGGATGTGCAGAGCCAACGGCAAATTGCCACTCTCACCGGATATTCAGGTTCTGTCTTGTCTGTAGCCTTCAGTCCCGATGGTCGGACGTTAGCCAGTGGGAGTTATGACAACACGATAAAATTGTGGGATGTGCAGAGCCAAGGGAAAATTGCCACTCTCACCGGACATTCAAGTGTTGTCTGGTCTGTAGCCTTCAGTCCCGATGGTCGGACGTTAGCCAGTGGGAGTTTGGACAACACGATTAAATTGTGGGATGTGCAGAGCCAACGGGAAATTGCCACTCTCACCGGACATTCAGATTATGTCGTCTCTGTAGCCTTCAGTCCCGATGGTCGGACGTTAGCTAGTGGGGGTCACGACAAGACGATTAAATTGTGGGATGTGCCGAGCCAACGGAAAATTGCTACTCTCACCGGACATTCAGAGTCTGTTGACTCTGTAGCCTTCAGTCCCGATGGTCGGACGTTAGCCGGGAGTTTTGACAAGACGATTAAATTGTGGGATGTGCAGAGCCAACGGCAAATTGCCACGCTCACCGGACATTCAGAGTCTGTCGGCTCTGTAGCCTTCAGTCCCGATGGTCGGACGTTAGCCAGTATGAGTGGGGACAAGACGATTAAATTGTGGGATGTGCAGAGCCAACGGCAAATTGCTACTCTCACCGGACATTCAAGTGATGTCTTGTCTGTAGCCTTCAGTCCCGATGGTCGGACGTTAGCTAGTGGGAGTTATGACAACACGATTAAATTGTGGCGAGTGCCGTAGGGGCGGGTTCGAGTAGCAGAAACCGGGTTTCTCAAGATATCTTGATTTGTAGCAATTAACTTAATTAGAAACCCGGTTTCTTTGGGTATTTGCGATCGCATTCGGGGCGGGTTTAGCCAGATTTTTGCTAATTAACAGAGATGAACGCGAACCCGCCCCTACGATATAGAAATATTTCTGTTATTCTAAAACAAGGAAACAATATTATTAATTGCTGTGATTATGATTAGACGAGTAACAATTTATTCCGGTGAAGATGGTTACTGGGTGGTTGAATGTCCGAGTTTACCCGGTTGTGTGAGTCAGGGTAAAACTCAAGAAGAAGCATTAATCAATATTAAAGAAGCAATTCAAGGCTATATTTTAGCTTTAGAAGAAGATGGTTTACCTGTACCCCAGGAAAATGTTGAGACTTTAGAAAATTTACTGTTAGTGGTATGAGTAAATTGCCTAGAATTTCAGGTAAGGAATGTGTTAAAGCTTTAGAGAAAGTGGGTTTTTATCTAAGACGACAACAAGGTAGCCATCTGATTCTCAGACGTAATGAACCTTTAACACAAGTCGTTGTTCCAAATCATTCCGAACTGGATAAAGGAACTTTAAGATCAATTATTAGAGGTGCTGGCTTAAGTGTCGATGATTTTTTACGATTACTGTAATCTATATTGAAGGCAATAAACCCTAGTTATCAGGTCTTTTGGCAAATTGCGATCGCATTCAGAAACCCAGTTTCTCAAGATATCTTGATTTGTAGTAATTAATTTAATTAGAAACCCGGTTTCTTGGGATATTTGCGATCGCCGATAGGTGTAACCGAGACGTTGATCATGGTGTTTTGATCTTAAAATAAGTTAATATTTTTTCATCCTGAGTAATTAATGATAAGCCGTTAATCTTAGCCGTTGCGACGATAATTTGGTCGGCGGGATCTGCATGAAATCCAGAGAGTCGAGTAGATTCTAGGATAATTGGCAGGTTTAATGGTAGCAATTGAATACCGGGGTATTTTAGGGCGAGTTCGAGCCATTCTTCTATAGAAGACTCAAAAGTTAGTCTATTTTTTTCGACTAATTTGGCAATTTCCCAGCAAGAAATGATACTGATTCCTATACCACTTGTTTGATGTGCTAGAATGATATCGCGGTTTTGGGGTGACAGTTTAGGATGATCGTCAACCCACCAAATCCAGATATGAGTGTCTAGGATAATCATGTTAGCGCCTCCCAGTCTTCTACGGCTACGGGTTCGTAGGGATATTCATAGCGAATGACTTTTCCGCGCAGGGGATGTTCAGAGGTAAGCTGTGGTAAGGAAGTTGAGCGCATATCATTTTTGACAGTTTGTAAAATGGCTTCAATGATTAGGATACGATCTTCGATTGATGTTCCTTGCAGTTTTTCTAGGATATCTGATTCAATCATTTGTTTATTCTTGTATGATTAGGGGTAGGTTTAGCATTCGGGGCGGGTTTAGCCAGATTTATACTAATTAACAGAGATTGTCTCGAACCCGCCCCTACAATTGAGGGATTTGATAATAGGGGAAAGTGCGATCACTATAAATAATATTATGGAAAGTCAACCCAGGGAGATTCAACGTTATGTGACACCAGATGGTAAAATTCCCTTTGATCAGTGGTACGAATCCCTAAGCGACGCTAAAACTCAATATAAAATAGATGCAAGGATAGAACGAATTGCGTTAGGTAATTTAGGAGATTACCGTTTTGTAGGAGCAGGGGTTTATGAGTTCAGAATTAATTATGGCCCTGGTTATCGCCTTTACTTTGGACAAATCGGATTAAAAATTGTGTTATTGCTGTTTGGGGGAGATAAAAGCACCCAAAAACAAGATATTCGTCAAGCTCAGGAGTATTGGAAAGATTATGACAAACATTAAAATACCAACTTCTAAACCCTATCAGGATTTTATAATTGAAAAGCTGAAAAATTCTGAACACGCTGCGGGTTTTTTGACCGCAATATTAGAAGAAGAAAACCCCGAACCTGAATTATTGAAAAATGCGATCGCTAAGGTAATTGAAGCAAAATATCAAAATCAAGATTTATCAAACGAAGCCAAATTATGTTATGAAAAACTTAATCACCTGTTAACAGAATCAGGTTGTGCTGAAATTTATGGTTTTATTGAATTATTGAATAGTTTGGGATTTGAGATTTCAATTCATGTTAAAGAATATATTACAGAAATTGACGAATAAGAACCTGCGATCGCTTGATCATTAAGGCGACTCTTATTTTTATCTTTAACCTTTGGAACGGGACTGACGGGGCTCGAACCCGCAACTTCCGCCGTGACAGGGCGGTGCTCTAACCAATTGAACTACAGTCCCTTGCTGTCGTTCTTTTTTTTGCGACAATTTTTATTATTACTGCTTTTTTCTAATTTGTCAAGCCTTTCTAGGAAAATTTTTTTCAGGGGGCTTTGGGCTGAGTTGGGCAGTGAAAGCTAAACTGAAAAAAAGATATGGGGAGGGATTCTCAGTGAATATAGGGCTGAAGCCATTCGATAGGTTAACCCAGGCTGAACTCAATATCTGGGTGAAGGAAGGACAACAACGGAGTCAACTCGGCCAGTTACCCAGCTATATTCCCCAATTAGCCCAGGTGAACCCCCAGGAATTTGTCGTTAAAATCCTGACGATCCCAGGCCCATCCTATCAGGCGGGGAATGAAGCCCTGCGATTTCCGGTAATGAGTGTGATCAAGTGCTTTCTATTATTGAATCGACTGCTGGAATTGGGGGAGGAGCGGGTATTCCAACGGGTGGGGGTGCAACCTTCCGATCAGCCGTTTAATTCCCTGGAACAGCTAGAGTCCGATGGCGGATGGCCCCGGAATCCGATGATTAATAGTGGGGCGATCGCCCTAGCCGGATTGCTCCCCGGAAAGGATGCGGATACTCGCTGTCAGTATCTCTGTTCCTGGTTAAATCAATTCGGCGATTGTCAGTTAGTCTTAGACCGAGATATTCTGGAGTCCGTGCGTTCAGCCCCCAACGCCAAAAACCAAGCCCTGGTTTCCACCCTGGCGGCTGCGGGTTATTTGGAGTATCCCGAGATCACCCTAGATACCTATAACCAAATCTGTTGTTTATCGGCCACCATTTCCGATTTAGCAAAATTGGGTTTGTTATTACTAAAACCGCCCAATCCCCAGTGGCAAAATGCCAGTCGGATTGTCAAAGCTTTAATGATGACCTGTGGGCTATATGAAACATCAGGACAGTTTGCGGTGAAGGTGGGAGTCCCAACTAAATCCGGGGTGAGTGGGGCGGTATTATCAATTATTCCTGACCTGGGGGCGATCGCTTGTTATAGTCCTCCCCTTGATTCCCAAGGAAATTCTATGGGAGGTTTATTTTTGATTGAAAAAATGGTTGAAACTGTGAACTACCCACACTTCTCTAGGAGTAAGTGTGGGCTTCTAGCATCAACGGGGATAGCATCAGAAGAAACAGAAGTTTGTTCCGGTGACTGACATCCCCTCAGACTAGCAGTATCGCTGGTTCCCAACGATAAAACTTGTACTGAGCATAGTCGAAGTATCCGCAAGGCTTCATTTTTGATATTGATCGACGCATTAATATCACGGTCATGGGTAGTTTGACAATGTTCGCAAGTCCAACTTCTAATATCAAGTGGTAAACTACCGACTTGATTTAGACAGACGTTACAAGTTTTAGAAGAAGGGAAAAACCGATCAATTTCGATATAGGTTTTCCCTTCTTTTTCGGCTTTGTACTTGAGCATTGTACCAAACATTCCCCAACCACAATCGCTAATTGACTTGGCTAGTTTATGGTTTTTAACCATATTTTTAACTCCTAGATTTTCTACAGCAATCACTTGGTTTTCGTCAACTATCTTGCGGGATAGCTTGTGTAGAAAATCTTCTCGGCCACGAGCAATCTTAGCGTGGACTTTGGCAACTTTTAATCTTGCTTTTTGTCTACTATTACTTCCACTTCGACTACGCTCAGTGCAAGCCTTTTGTTTACGAGATAATTTTTGTTGTTTTCGCTTTAAATTGCGTTGATGTTTAGCAAAGTGTTTGGGGTTACTATATTTATCTCCATCGCTGGTGATTGCCAAGTGTGTTAATCCTAAGTCAATGCCAATTGCTTTTCCATTGGTTGATGAATTAGGTATTTCCTTACCGTCATCAACTAACACCGATGCGTGGTATTTCCCATCACGATTCTTTGAGATAGTAACGGTTTTGATTAGCCCTTTAAATTCTCGGTGGCGACGACAATAAATTAACCCCACTTTACCGGGTAATTTCAGGTAATCCCCTTCAAATTTAACACTTTGGGGATAACTGATTGATTGTCTGCCATGCTTGGATTTGAATTGAGGTAATCTTGCCCGTTTCTCAAAGAAGTTTTTGTAAGCGGTAGACAAATTGAGAGCGACAACTTGTAAGCATTGGGAGTAAGCATCTTTTAACCAAGGATATTCCTTTTTGAGTTCAGGTAACAATCCTTGAATTGCTTTTCTGAATAATCCTTTTCCCGTTTGCTTATAGGTTTCTTGACACAAATTTAGGGCATAATTCCAATACCAACGGCAACAACCAAAACTTTTGGCTAAGGTAATCTGCTGTTCAGTCGTTGGATAGATTCGGAACTTATACCCTTGAAACATTGTTACTTTCAAAACTCTTTGATATACTCTAACATATTATTGTTAATTTTGTCGGGATTGACCGACCAAAATTAACTTGGGGGAGTCCATGTAACCCACACTGATTTGGTGGTTGTTTTTTTGTTTTGTGAAATTCAGTGTGGGACTTATCGCTCCCCCAAACCCCCTCGTCAGTTAAATTTGAGTCTGTTTAATTAATTGATTTTTATAGTATTGAGAATCTAACATCCTCCTGTAGCCTTCGGCAAGGAAGGGCTAGTTACGATACAATTCAACTAAAAGCTACTCTAAGTATTATGACAAGCACAGAACAAGCCCCACTAACGACCGAAACAAACGATGAGCTCATTGAGTCTGCCATGGCGACGGTCAAACCCTCAGAAGAAATTGAAGCCGTCCTGGCGGGGTTAGCCCAAGACCAGAAGGTCATGGTCAGCAATTCCGAAACAGCTAAGGTTTGGCAGTTTGAATACGGGACGGTGGAGGTTTTTGTGCAACTCACCGGAGAAACTGATGAAGATACTCTCACGGTTTGGGCGACGGTACTCAAATTTCCGGTTAAAAATGAAAATCAGTTAATGCGAAGATTATTAGAAATGAACTGGTTATCGACATTAGAATCCCATTTTGCGATTACTAATGATCAAGTTGTGGTTTTATCTAGTCGAACTTTAGCCGAAATATCTGCCACCGAAATCTCACGTATTATTACCATTGTGGCAACAATTGCCGATAATAACGATGATAGCTTACAAGCCGAATTCGGTGTCTAATATTTGGCGTTTAATTCCCGTATTTAAAGCCTCGGGACATCTACAAATGGCAATTGACCATTGGTTGTTTCGTCAGCATCAACAGGGAAAACACCCCCCTACTTTACGGTTTTATCTTTGGGAACCTGCGAGTATTTCTTTAGGTTATCATCAGAAATCTTGGCCGGAACATTGGCAACGGTTAACCTGGCAAAACCAACCTTTAGAGTTAGTTAAACGTCCCACCGGAGGCAGGGCAGTTTTACATCAAGGGGATTTAACCTATGCGGTGATTGCTTCGGAATTACCCGAAAATTCTAGGGCAGCCTATCAAACAGTATGCCAATTTTTAATTGACGGATGGCGATCGCTCGGCTATGAACTCCATTATGGTTCCACCGAACGGGGATATATTCACAACCCCAACTGTTTTGCCACCGCCACCGCCGCGGATTTAATTTTATCCGATGGTACTAAATTAATTGGAAGCGCCCAACTCAAGAGTAATGGGACAATCCTACAACATGGCTCCATTCGATTAACCCCCGATGCGGAACTGTTTCGTCAGGTATTTGGTCGGGAAATGCCCTCACCGACTTTAAGCACTTTACCCTCGGGAGAGGAGTTGATTTCAACGGTCATTGATGGCTTGGCGGTTGCCGCCCGGTTTTGGTTCGGGGGAGAATGGGTAATCCAACCCCTCTCGGAAACGGAATTACAGACCATTCAAACCGAGTATTCAAGCCATTGGGGCGTATTTTCTGACCCCATGGTAGTTTAAGATTAGCAAGGAAAACCCACCCCAGTTAAAGATAAAAAAATGGATACAAAAGCATTTAGACGTTCCTTACAACAGTCCCAAACCTATCATCGTAAAGGCTTTGGTCATGAGGAAGAAGTGGCAAATGTCATGAACTCCGCCTATCAAAGTTCTTTAATTCAAGAAATTAGAGAGAATAACTATAGGATGAAACGGGGAAATGTTACGATTCAAATGGCTCAATCCTTTGGGTTTTGTTGGGGTGTGGAACGGGCTGTCGCCATGGCCTATGAAACTCGTCAACATTTCCCGACGGAAAATATTTGGATTACTAACGAAATTATTCATAATCCTTCGGTGAATCAACATTTAAAGGATATGAAAGTGGAGTTTATTCCGGTTGAAAATGGGAATAAGAATTTTTCCGTGGTTGATGCGGGGGATGTGGTGATTTTACCGGCTTTTGGAGCCAGTGTTCAAGAAATGCAAACCTTGAACGAAAAAGGCTGTAAAATTGTCGATACGACTTGCCCTTGGGTGTCTAAAGTTTGGAATAGCGTTGAGAAACATAAAAAAAGAGATTATACCTCTATTATTCATGGAAAATATAACCATGAGGAAACCGTTGCTACCAGTTCCTTTGCAGATAAATATTTAGTAGTTTTGAATTATCAAGAAGCGGAATATGTGTCTAATTATATTTTAAATGGAGGCGATCGTCAAGAGTTTTTAGCAAAATTTGTTCGGGCTTATTCGGAGGGTTTTGATCCCGATCAAGATTTAAGACAAATTGGTATTGCTAACCAAACCACTATGCTGAAAAGTGAAACCGAACAAATCGGCAAACTGTTAGAGCATACGATGATTAAAAAATATGGCCCCGATCAATTAAATAATCATTTTCAAAGTTTTAATACCATTTGTGATGCTACCCAAGAACGTCAAGATGCCATGATTGGCATACTAGATCAACCGTTAGATTTGATAGTTGTGATTGGAGGATTTAATTCTTCTAATACCACCCATTTACAGGAAATGTCCGTGGAAAAAGGAATTTTATCCTATCATATTGACTGTGCCCAACGCATTTTAGAAAATAACCAGATTGAACATAAACCCTTGGGTAAGTCCTTAGAAATTCAAGAAAACTGGCTTCCTGATGGGGAGATTGTAGTCGGAATTACTTCCGGTGCATCAACTCCTGATAAAGTCGTGGAAGAAGTAATTGAACGAATTTTTTCACAAAAACTTTCTCTAGTTTAAGGTTAAAAACTAAGGAAATTGACTCTCCCCTGATTAGGATAATCAAGCTAGGTTATAATCATCCCGATTAACTTTTCCCGCCTTGATTATCCTAATTTTATTAAACCCTAAAGACACAAACAAAAAAATATAATGAGTTTCCAGACTCCCATCCTTTTCTTATGATTCAATCAGCAACAAAACTCTTAAATGTTGATCAATTTATTACTGAATATGGTGATAGCGATCGCCATGAATTAATAGATGGGGAGTTAATTGAAATGGAACCGACTGGACTACACGAACAAGTAGGAGCTTTTATCAGTCGAAAACTAAATGTAGAAATTGATCGTCAAGACCTGCCTTCCCTAATTCCCCATCGTTGTTTGATCAAACTATTAGGAACAGAAACCGCTTTTCGTCCCGATCTCATTGTATTAGATCAAACAAAACTGATTGATGAACCCCTATGGGAACAAAAACCTATAATTACATCAGGAAAATCCATTCAACTCATTGCTGAAGTTGTCAGTACCAACTGGCAAAATGATTATGCCCGGAAGGTGGAAGATTATGCTTTATTTGGAGTTGCTGAATATTGGATTATTGATTATTTAGGAATAGGAGGTAGAGAATATATTGGTAAACCAAAACAACCTACTCTTACTATTTGCAATCTAGTCGGTGATCAGTATCAAAAACAATTATTTCAAAATAATGATTTATTGGTTTCATCAATCTTTCCCAATTTAAAAATCACCGCCCAACAAATTTTTGCAGCAGGTCGTATCGTGTAACATTATGACCTTGAATAACTTTGAGTGTAAAGGTTGTTTCTCTAATATAATCAGAATTGTTTCAACTCACGGGCGATAGATTAAATCCCTTCAACATAATTAGCTCAGAACTCGTGCTTGGGCAATTTCTCTATTACCAATAGCCCGAATTTGAGAACTAAATAAAGAAATAATAGTAATTGTTTGACCTGTGAGGGTCATAAATTCTACTTCGTATCCTAAACCTTCTTGATGGACTAAAACTACAGTACCAATATCGCCTGCTTTTAAATTATATTCGGCTAAATCATGGGTTAAAACCACTCGGTCTAATTCAGTAATCATATTAGTTTAGTTAATTTGATCTGAGGATTTTATTCTAGTGGATATGCGCTAACCAGTCTAGGATTATCATCTCCGGTGGCAATAAACCAAACAGAACGAACTTCTGGGTTCCTACCATCTGGGGTCATGAGTATACCCTCAATAACGTACCGTGTTCCAAAAGGAGATGTTTCGATTTTAGCTAATTCATGATCAGCAGCATGATTGATGAAAGCTTTAGCCATTATTTCCCAGGAATTAACCGTAAACCCAAACCGGAGAAAAAAATTTGCCTTACTTTTGCCATCAGGATGAGTCGGTGACAGTAAATATTCTGTAATTTTTTTCTGTGGAACTATGGCTTGCCGATAATTGGGTAGTTTCAAGCAATTTCTCCCATAAAATTTTTGAGTTAATCAAATCAATGATATTATCTCAAATGCCAAAAAACTGGCTAAAAATTAGGCCGTTGATTCCTAATCAACCCATCAAATTATCTTGCCAATTTAAGACGCTGGAGAATCGCTGGTAAAATAAATATGACCTAGGGTTTTTCCCTGATAAACTCGTTTAGTTAAACGCCAACCGGGTTCTAAAATTATTTTAGCGAAACCACTGGTAAATCCGTAGGTTCTGCCAATAATAATCGGTGGCGCGTAGACATCAGCCCGGGACTGGGCGACCAGCAAAATATCATTAGGGGTACTTTGAACACTCAACGCATGGGAGAGCACCAAATCTGTCCCAGCCATTCTCACCGAATAACCGTTACTATCGGTGGCCCGTCCACAAATCCCAGTAAAATCAAAATTCAGCAGTAATGGATCAATCATCGTGGGTTGACTACCACTCTCACTCCAACAGGGGCGACTATCCGAGACCTGTTCCACAATAACTAAAGTATGTCCAAAGGCGCGGGGGACAGCGATCGCCACAAATCGATCCTGTTCTACCTCTTTTTGATCAAAATCAACCGCGATCGCATTTAAGCTAAAACCCAGGACTGATATCCCGATGATCAATGCTGTAATAGTTTGCTTTAGTGATAGTTTCATCTGGATTTTTGCACCGTCTAATGGCAACAAGAACTGACTCTAAATATTTTCTAAAATCCCACGGGAACCACTAACCCTTCCCGTGCCATAATTGCTTGGGGAGATATGGCCTGGACTTCCTGTTCTATCTGATCCAAAAAGTCATCGCTATGGCTAGGGTCGTGATGGAAAATCACTACTCGCTTGACTCCGGCAGCTTCAGCCATTTTTACCGCCTCTTGCCAAGTGGAATGTCCCCAACCGATTTTCGGAGATTTAGGATTATGATATTCCTCATCGCTATACATGGCATCGTAGATCAAAATATCGGCATTTTGAGACAGATTTAGGACATTTTCATCCAAGCCATCGGGGAGATGTTCAGTATCGGAACAATAAACCGCCGTGCGTCCCTTCCAAGTCACCCGATATCCCATGGCCGTATTCGGATGGTTCAGTTGTCCGGTTTCAATCAAAATATCATCCAACATCATCGAGTCTCCGGGCTTGAGTGTATAGAATCTCAAGTCTCCCTGGAGTCCCGTCAGGGGAACAGGGGAATTCGGATGCAAAATCCGGTCAATAAAATGTTGTTTCATCGACTCCCCATCCGGCGGAATTGCCCCATAAATATGAAAACAATTACCCCGCATAAAAGCCGGGGTAAACAGGGGAAATCCTTGAATATGATCCCAGTGGTAGTGGGTAAAAAACATATAGGCTTCCACCGGAGTTTCTTTAAGTAAATCATCTCCTAGGAGTCGCAGGCCAGTTCCGCCATCAAAAATCAAGCGTTTACCAGCCACTCGCATTTCCAAACAGGAGGTATTGCCCCCATAACGAATCGTCTCTTTTCCGGGGGTGGGAATACTGCCCCTAACCCCCCAGAATTGGATCACAAAATCCTCGGGTTTCGAGTCGGGAGTCGATAAATTAGAGAGCTTCTGAGGGTTAGCCCCCACAGACGATAGGCTGGTTTCCATTTTATTCTTCAGGCTTCAAAGTTCCACACTGACCATGATGACGCAGCAAATGATCGCACAACACAAGGGCAACCATTGCTTCCACCATTGGCACGGCCCGAGGTAAAACACAGGGGTCATGCCGTCCTTTCGCCGATAACAACGTTTCCTCTCCCTCCTGGGTGACGGTGCGTTGCTCCTTCCGAATTGTAGCAGTTGGCTTAAATGCTACTCGGATAATAATATTTTCTCCATTGGAAATGCCACCCTGAATTCCACCCGATCGATTGGTTACGGTTCGGACACTACCCACAGGATCAATATAAAATTCATCGTTATGTTGACTGCCTGTGAGCAGAGTGCCCGCAAAGCCCGAGCCAATTTCAAACCCTTTACTCGCGGGTAAGGACATTACCCCTTTCGCTAGATCTGCTTCTAGTTTATCAAATACTGGAGATCCGAGTCCTAACGGAACATTTCGAGCCACACATTCCACTACCCCACCAATGGAGTCCCCCTGATCTCGAACCTGTTCAATCCGTTCTATCATGGTTTCGGCACAATTGCCATCGGGACAACGGACAATATTACTTTCTACTTGAGCTAGGGTAACGGTATTGGGATCAATCACTCCCTCGATATCTTGAATCCGTTTTACATAACCAATAATTTCTACCCCGGCATATTGTTTGAGGATTTGTTTGGCGATCGCCCCGGCGGCCACCCGTCCAATGGTTTCTCGGGCGGAAGATCGCCCCCCCCCTTGCCAATTTCTAATCCCATATTTGGCATCATAGGTGGCATCGGCATGGGAAGGGCGATATTTTACCGCCATATCACTATAATCTTGGGGGCGAGTATCCTGGTTCCGCACCATAATCATAATCGGGGTTCCCAGGGTTTGCCCCTCAAACACGCCGCTGAGAATATCACAGGTATCGGTTTCTTTGCGAGGAGTGGTAATCTTGCTTTGTCCGGGGCGTCGCCGATCCAGTTCCGCCTGAATATCTGTAATATCAAGTTTTAATCGGGGAGGGCAACCATCGATCACAACTCCCACCGCCCCACCGTGGGATTCTCCAAAGGTCGTGATCCGAAACAAATGCCCAAATGTGTTGCCCATAATGGTTGTGTTTATTTTGCCAAACTCTTTATTATAGCAGATCTGGAGCTAAACCAGACCTGGAACCTTGAGAAAATATGTACCTAAAGCTTGAGAGAGAAAACATGAGAGACGCGCCGTGGCACGTCTCTACGGATATCTCCCACCCCATGTTAGTCTTCGTGTTCTTCAAAGGGGTCGCGCAGGTCGGTAGAAGCAGGGCCAAAGGCTGTGTAGATCGCATATCCCGTCAGGGCGATCACAAACACAGCGATACAAATGCTTAGAGTTAATGCGGGTTCCATTATGATTAATCCCTTGTTATTCGTGTGCTTCTATAATAAAATAATTAGAAAACTTAAGACAATTTAACAATTGTTTCGATTCTGGAGTCAGGATATTGTGTTTAACCCGATATGGGGACACCTAAATCGGGTAACATTAGCCTAAGCCTCTCCGGTCTTCCCTCGCTTGAAGCGGTGAGAGTGTCCAAAATCCAGAAAAAATTTTGTTGACGTAAAAAATTTAGGTGAACTATGGCACAACGGACTTGGTTAGGAGATTTATTAAGACCTTTAAATTCCGAGTATGGTAAGGTTTCTCCCGGTTGGGGAACCACCTCCTTAATGGCAGTGTTTATGGGTCTGTTTTTTGTGTTTCTGTTAATTATTTTACAGATTTATAATTCCTCACTGCTGCTTGAAAATGTGGATGTAAACTGGGCTAATTTAACCCGCTAATTAAGTTTAAAATCCGGTTAATCGTGAACTGTGAGTAGCAATTTAGGCAATGGGTTTTAAGTATAATACCTAAAAATACTGACCTAAGTTCTGCATTTATGCTTGTTAAAAGTTGAAAGTCGCAGTTCACGGTTTTCTATTTATGACAATTATTTTTTGAAACTAAGGAGACTATTTTAGTGAATATATTTGGCATTGGTTTACCGGAAATGGCAGTAATTTTGGTACTGGCACTCTTGATTTTTGGGCCAAAAAAGTTACCGGAAATTGGCAGTAGTTTGGGTAAAGCCCTGAAAGGGTTTCAACAGGCTTCTAAAGAGTTTGAAGATGAATTTAAAAAAGAAGCTCAAAAGTTAGAAGAAACACCTAAAATCAAGCCAGAAACCAACTCAATTGTCGCATCTACTCCCACTGAAAATTCAGTCAATACCCTGGAATAATTAATAGATAAAATCAATAAATTAACGTTATTTAGCTATATCAATAATTATGATCATGGAGGTTACGCCCACTAAAACCTTAATTGTGCCTCAATTAATAGTGGGTTTAGGAAATCCTGAAAACAAATATGAACAAACCCGACATAATATTGGTTTTGAGGCGATAGATGCGTTAGCCAAGGCTTGGCGAATTCCCGTTTCAGAAAATCGCAAATTTAAAGGTAAATTTGGGGAAGGGGTGACAACATCAGGGGAAAAAATTAGACTATTAAAGCCTCTAACCTATATGAATTTGTCAGGACAGGCGATTCGTGCTGTCGTTGATTGGTATAAACTCCCTCCCACATCCGTATTAGTAATTTATGATGATATGGATTTACCATTAGGACGGTTGCGACTGCGGTTGTCCGGTTCAGCAGGAGGTCATAATGGCATGAAATCTACCATTTCCCATTTAGGAACCCAAAACTTTCCTCGGTTGCGAATTGGAATTGGTAAACCGAAGTCAATGACTGGAAACGGGGAAACGGTTTCTTATGTGTTGGGAAAATTTTCCTCACCAGAAATGCAAATCATGGAACAAGTTCTAAAATGGACAGGGGAAGCCATTGATTTGAGTTTGCATCAAGGTGTGGAAAAAGCCATGAGTTTATATAATAATCGGAGTCTTGTTGATAACCCAGAGTGAGTTCTAAAAGTTTACCTGAAACAACGGCGTATGTAAGAATTACGCGACAATCTTGGCACCAGGGTCTTCTCGAAGGGGAGGTCAGTGCTGGGGATTACGAGTGGCGATTTCAGTGGCGATTTCGACATACCAAAAAACTCACAATTCAACCGTCCCAAGGACGAGCTTTAATTCAAGAACCCCTAGGACGGTTTTTAGAAAAGTATGATTATCAATTAGAACCCGGTGGAGATTATTGCTTTACGGTTCGCGCTCAATTTTAGGTCAGGGTACAGGGGAAGCAAAGATCAAAATAGAATTTATTACCCTGGTTTACCGAATGCTATACTTATTTGAGAAAGTCTGAATTTAAAATGATAAAAAGCGTTACTATACCTATTTACAAATTTATAAAAAAGCAAAATCGTGCAAAGTATTTCAAAGTTTGATATTGCTAGCCAAATTAGCTGTAACCCTTACTACAAAACGTCGCTAGGTTCTGCCTATTTAGGTAATAGCTTAGAACTGATGAGAGAACTGCCCGATGAAAGCATCGATCTGATTTGCACTTCCCCACCTTTCGCCTTAGTCAGAAAGAAAGAATATGGCAATGTAGATGCTCATCAATACGTCGAATGGTTCAAGGCGTTTACCTATGAATTTTACCGGATTCTCAAGCCCCAAGGATCGCTAGTGATCGATATTGGAGGAACTTGGCTTAAGGGTTTTCCTGTGCGATCGCTGTATCATTTTGAATTAGTTATAGAGCTTTGCAAACCAAAATCAGAAGGGGGTTTAGGTTTTTTTCTCGCTCAAGAGCTTTTTTGGTATAACCCAGCGAAACTTCCTACACCTGCGGAGTGGGTGACAGTGCGAAGAGAAAGAGTTAAAGATGCTGTCAATACAATTTGGTGGTTATCAAAAGATCCCCATCCTAAAGCCAATAATAAAAGAGTTTTACGCCCTTACAGTGAGGCGATGAAAAATCTATTAAAAAATGGCTATGACGCAAAATTACGCCCGTCTGGACATGATATTTCTACTAAGTTTCAGAATGATCGCGGTGGTGCTATTCCTCCTAATATTATCGCCGATCCTTCATGTGAATCAGGTACATCGATTGGAAAACCCATATTAGGAGAATTTAATTGGATTTTAGAGAATGATTTAGCACAGCCTGTCAATATTATTTCTGCTTCTAATACTGCATCTAATGATTACTATCAAAGGCGCTGTAAAGAAGAAGGAATTAAAGCTCATCCCGCCCGATTTCCTCAAGCATTACCTGAATTTGTTATCGGACTTTGTACAGAACCCGGTGATTTAGTCCTTGATCCATTTGCAGGTTCAAATATGACTGGACGAGTTGCTGAAACACTGGATCGCCGTTGGTTAGCCTTTGAATTAGATGAAAATTATATTAAAGCATCACAGTTTCGATTTGAAGAAGATGCGCCATTGGTGGTTACTCCATTAAAAGACAGAAAAGCACTGAAAGCAAAAGCACTGACTTTAGCCCCTGATTATCTGGATAAATTATCTAAACTTGATGATCAAAATACTTATATCCAATTAGACTTATTTCAATCGCATAGTAATAATATGGCGGAACAAAAACTTAAATTTACTTATGGGCATCAGTTTGAACCTAAAACGATGAATTTACGGGAACTGATACAACTCTGTCTAAAGTGTCAACCTGATCGCCGTGTGCTACAGGATGAAATTGCCAAGCGTTACTATTCTAGCCACTCAACGCAAAATGATTTACAGAAAGGAGAAAATCGTAGCAAACTTGCTATGAATACATTTCTTTCCCTTCGTGCTTACAAGTTAGTTGAGTCGATTAATGATGATGATTGGCAGTATAAAGTAACAGATATTGCTAATGAAATATTAGAAAATCAGAGTGATGCGGATGAAGCCGCAACAATTTTTGCCCGTCATATCCTGACTAACTTAACTGGAATGTCTTTGCTGAAAGCAGTGGAAGCAATCAACAGTAGAGGCGATAAACCTAAATTAGATCTAATTGGTTACGAACTGCAAGAAATGGGATATTCTCTTTCTCCCAACGCCATTTATGTCAGCACTATGCGTCAATGGTTACAAGAAGCAGGGGTATTTGAAAAAACTTACGAAATCAATTGGGATCGAGTTTATGATATTTTAGAACTTGATAAAGACTATATTGATGAAATTTACACGCTTACCTCAGAGCAAAAGTATTTTCTATTAGCAATGCTCCAAATGAGTATTATAGAACTAACAAAATGGAATGATATTGTTAATTATGCGGTGAGCGTTTATAAAGTACGGTTCCCTTCTAAGTCATTTGTTAAGGATATTATTCAACCCTTAGTAGAAGTAGGTTTGATTGAAACGGAGAAAACGACGGGCGGACGTGGTGCTAAACCCAATTTGGTTAAGTTGACTGAAAAAGCCCAGCGAGAATTACTATCTAAACTGTTAGAATCGATTGCAGATATGACAGAAATATCTCAAACAGAACTCAATCGAAGTTTTGAAGATGTTGTTAATGATTTAGAGCATTCAGATAAACATATAAAAGGTAAAGCCCTAGAATTGTTAGCTATTTGGATGATTCGTTTAACGAGTCTTCGATTCACAAAATGGCGGAAACGGGACTATGAAACAGGACAAGGGGAAGTAGATGTTTTAGCTGCATCTGATCGTTTTGTCTATCATCGTTGGCAAATTCAGTGCAAAAATACCAAACGAGTCGATGTTGAGGTGTTAGCGAAAGAAGTAGGCATGACTTTTGTAACGGGTGCTGATGTCGTAATGATCGTAACGACTGGGGAGTTTACCAGAGATGCTTTTCAGTACGCTTATCGGATGATGGAAGTATCCCGTTACTATATGGTGTTGATTCAAAAAGAGGATATTGAGGCTATTAAAGAAGATCGAACCAATATTATCAAGATTCTTGATCGCCGCGCAAGGCGTGTATTTGCCAAAAAGGAACTAGGGTTAACTGATAATACAGTTGATGAGATTGAACTTGAAGAGGATTCACTGACAGAGTTTGATGGAATATTGACAGAGGAATAGAGAAACCTCTGGGAAGAAGGGAAGAACCTCAGTTCTTCAGTTAAAGCTGATTTAAAATAATACAATGACGGCCCGGACGTTGAATTAATTCATCCTGTTCAAGTTTAATCATCATGCGGGTAACACTAACTCGGGTCATGCCAATTAAATCAGAAATATCAGCATGGGTCAGACGCAAATCTATCAATAATCCTTCGGGTGTCAAACGACCAAATTTTTTTCCCAGCCATTTTAAACAATTAAATAAACGCTGTTCTGTCCCTTGGGTGTGGAGAATACTTTGCAGTTCTTCTGTTTGGCGCAGATGGGTTAAAATCCGATCCAGATAATTTGACCAATGAGTTGAAGGGATGAGACTAACTTCAACGGAGCTAACACATTCAATTTGATAGGGGTCAAGTTGAGAAACGGGTCTACCGACAATATCATTCTGTCCCCAATATCCTAAACTAATTAAAGTTCCATCTTCTTTCCATGTGAGGGTACGCACGACACCCCGTTCGATCTTCCATAGGGTATTAGACCAGAGGGGGATTTGTTCCCGGGGGTTAAAGGTACGGGGTCTGGAGGTTAACGCAGGATTAACAAGGGTTGAAATATTCACAGGAGATTCCTTGAATGCTTACTCCCAGCCTAAAGGTTTGAGGTTAAATTTAGGTTCACTCTCGGTTAAAATTCTCTGACATTTCCGAGAAGCCTGCATTATAATACGACCTGATTGCCAAAAAAATAATCGGCTACAATTCAATACATTTATAACTATCAGTTTGATATAATGTTAGAGTTATCTGCCCTTGGACTATTACAACAGGAACCTTTACATGGCTACCGACTAAAACAACGGCTGGAGTTATTTCTCAGTAGTTGTATGAGCGTTAACTATGGAGCGATTTACCCCTTGCTCAAACGTTTAGAAGAACGGGGTCAAGTTCAGGTTTTGTTAGAGGAGTCTGGAGATGGGGGGGCGAGTCGCAAAATTTATGCCGTAACTGCGGCTGGATGCGATCGCTGGCGGGAACAAATGTTGGAACATCCGCAAGAAAGCTGGGTTAAAAGTCGTGCTCGATTTTTAGTGAAGTATTTCTTTTTCGGAAGTTTAGAACCTGGGGAACGAGTCCAACTGATTGAAATTCGTTTAAGGGTTTGTTATCAACGAAAAACTTATTTAGATAGTCAAGAAATGGGAAAGTTGGTAACGGACTCTTTTCAAGTAGCAACTTGGGAACGTGCAAAAGTGATGCTGGAGTCAGAAATGGATTGGCTCCATGAATGTTTAGAAAAAGAAAAATCTACAGCCTCTACATCTATCTCTGGAAAGATGTAGACTGAGTTTAATATATTGTAACTTTAGACTTTAACTCTAATTTTATCTCAATTTAATGTCGTTTTGCTCCGTAAAAAGCAACCTTAATCTTGGCTGAAAAATGTCTAATTTACAATCCCCTAAATCTACTGTGAAAGAACAGGATCAAGAATTGATTCAGTCGGAAAATCAGCGAGAAGGAACTGATTTTCCCGCTAAATCCTTACCCATAAAAATTGCTCCAGAACCCTCGGCTGCTAAAACCGGATGGTTGCCAATTTTGCTGGTTACTTCCATGGCATTGGGGATTGGTTTTGTCGGAGGACAATGGTGGCAAGCTACACCGAAAGATGGGGATAAACCAACGGCAGAAAGACCGAATAGGGCTAGAGAAAATAAAGTTAAAATTGCTGCGGTAGAAACTTTAAATTTTGAGGAAACCTCTGATTTTGTGGGAACATTAGAGGCACAACGGGCAGTAGATATTAAGCCGGAAATTGAAGGTCGAATTACTGAAATTTTAGTGCGCTCTGGGCAGTTGATTCAACAGGGAGACGCGATCGCTCGCCTCAAAAGTGATAGTGTAGAATCGAGTTTAAATCAAGCTAAAGCCAATTTAGTTAGAACTCAAGCCCGTTTATCAGAATTACAAGCCGGAAGTCGTCCAGAAGAAATTGCTCAAGGAAGGGCAAAATTAGCAGAAGCAAAAGCTAAATTAGCCGATGCGGAATCCGGTAGTTTATTAGCAGAAATTAATCAGGCCGCATCTCAAATCGATTCAATTCGAGCCGATGCCGAATTAGCTCAAAGTCGGGTAAATCGCTTTAGAGATTTAAGCGAATCAGGGGCAATTTCTCAAGATCAATTTGATGCTTTATCTTCTCAAAAAAGTAGTGCTAATGCGAATTTACAAGCCGCAAAACGCCGTTTAGAACAATTACAAAAAAATCGACAATCAGAAATTAATCTCCGTCAAGCCGTTATTGAACAGGAACAACAGGCTTTAAAACAATTAGAAAATGGCACTCGAATTCAAGAAGTTCAACAGGCGGAAGCCCAGGTTGCTGAAGCATCGGCTCAGGTTCGCAATATTGAATTAGATTTGCAAGAAACCGCCGTTTTAGCACCGTTTACAGGGGTAGTGGGTGATGTAGGAATTAAAGTGGGAGATTATGTGAGTAAAGGAGATATTCTCACCCGGTTAACCGCAAATGATCAGTTAGAATTACGCTTACCCGTAGCATTAGAACACAAAGAAGATCTCAAGTTAGGATTATCGGTGAACATGATTGATGCCCAGGGAAAAGTATTAGGCACCGGACGAATTAGTTTTATCTCTCCTTCAGTTAATCAAGACTCCCAAACAATTTTAGCTAAAGCAAGTTTTGATAATCGTCAAGGATTATTTAAAGATGGTCAATTTGTCCGGGCTGAAGTAGTTTGGAAACAAAAACTAAATGCCGTTGTAATTCCGATGACCGCCGTTCAATTTCAAGGTAATCAACGATTTGTATTTTTGGCGGAAGGAGAAGAAAAATTAACCGCCAAAAAACAACCGATTAAATTAGGTTTAATTCAAAAAGATCAGGCGGAAATTTTAGAAGGATTGAAACCAGGACAAAAATTGATTATCTCCGGTACACAAAAATTATCCGATGGTGCAGCTATTAATATTTTACCTGCTAATTCCGATCAAACTCCCAAGGGTTGAGGTTGAGGGGGCAGGGGGAGCAGGCGGCACTTCGACAGGCTCAGTGGCCGCAGGGGGAGCAGGGGAGGCAGGGGAGGCAGGGGGAGTAAACTATTACCCATTACCTATTACCTATTACCCATTACCCATTACCCATTACCCATTACCCATTACCCATTACCCATTACCTATTCGTAATTCATAATTCGTAATTCTAATTAATATGTTTACTCATTTTTTCATTAAAAGACCTGTTTTTGCTTCGGTTTGTTCGTTGCTGATTATTATTTTAGGACTGGTGGGTTATACTCGCCTTCCAGTGCAGGAATATCCTAAGATTGATCCACCGATTGTGACCGTAAGTACCAGCTATCCGGGGGCAAGTCCCCAGGTCGTAGAAACAGAAGTTACAGAGATTTTAGAAGCCCAAATTAACGGCATTGCCGGAATTAAAACCCTCACTTCTAATAGTCGAGAAGGAAGCAGTTCTATTTCAGTTGAATTTGAATTAGATCGAGATTTAGAAGTCGCCGCCCAAGAAGTTAGAACTCGGGTAGGAAGGGCGGCTAGAAGATTACCTGATGAAGTCGATGAACCAACCGTAGAAAAGCGCTCTGGAGATGATGAAAGAATTTTATGGGTGGGATTCTTTTCCGATAATTTATCTCCTTTAGAATTAAGCAACTATGCCGATCTTTATATTAAAAATACCTTAGAAACTGTTGATGGTGTAAATAGCATTTTTATTGCCGGAGAACGCCGTTATGCCATGCTATTATGGTTAAACCCGGTGCAAATGGCAGCCCGTCAAATTAGCGCTTTAGATGTTGAACAAGCCCTAAGACGACAAAATATTGAAATTCCTAGTGGTCGAATTGAAGGTAAAGAAACGGAATATCCCGTGAGAACCCTAGGAAGATTACAAACCCCTCAAGATTATGAAGACCTAATTATTAAGCGCAATGATAATAGCTCTCAGGTTAAAATTCGGGATATTGGACGAGTAGAAATTGGAGCAAGAGATGATCGAGTAGTTGCCCGTTTTAATGGAAAACCTGCGGTTTCCATGGGCATTAGTAAACTAGCAGATGCTAATTTAATTGAAGTAGTTCAGGGAATTAAAGCTCAATTAGTAGAATTAGAAAAAAGTTTTCCTGAAGGACTCAGATATGAAATTGCTGTAGATTATTCTGAATTTGTCGAATTGGCTATTGAAGAAGTTTGGATTAGTCTGTTTATCTCCATTTCTCTAGTCGTTTTAATTATCTTCCTATTCTTGAAAAATTGGAGGGCTACGTTAATTCCAGCCATCACCATTCCTATTTCTTTAATTGGGGCTTTTAGTGTGATGTTTTTTCTGGGATTTTCGATTAATACCCTCACCCTATTTGCCTTAACTTTAGCCACGGGTTTAGTCGTGGATGATACGATTGTGGTCTTAGAAAATATCATCCGTTATATGGAAGAAAAACGACTAGACCCCTTCCCTGCAACCTACGCCGCCGTGGGAGAAGTGGTATTTGCTGTAATTGCCACCACGGTTGTTTTAGTGGCGGTATTTGTTCCCGTCGCCTTTGCTGGGGGAGCAACGGGACGATTATTTAATGAATTTGCCTTGACCTTAGCGGGTTCGGTGGTCTTTTCGAGTATTGTGGCTTTGACCTTAGCTCCTCCCCTAGCCGCCCGTTTATTGCGTCACGAAACCGAGCCCCGGGGATTGATGAAAATTTTATCTTTCCCCCTAGATGTTTTTGAATGGGTTTTGAATAAAATCATCGCTATTTATGCTTGGACATTAAACGTATTGATGGGAATTAAACCCCTTGTTATTTTAGGATTTATTGCTAGTTTAGGATTAACAGCTTGGTTATTTTTGCAGTTGCCCCAGGGATTTTTACCCACGGAAGATCGAGGTCGAGTTTTTACCCCAATTACTGCTCCCGAAGGAGTGAGTATTAACTATACTAACCGAGTGGTTCAGCAGGTTGAAAATATCTTTAGTCAAATCCCAGAAATTAGAAGTTATTTTGCCATTGCGGGTTCTAGTCGAGGGGTTTCCCAAGGGAATAGAGGATTTTCTTTTGCTCGTTTAACACCTTGGTCTGAACGCACGAAACCCGAACAATCTCAACAATCTATTGTGGGAAAATTATTAGGTAAATTTTCTGGAATTACCGATGCCTTAGTCTTCGCTACCAATCCCGGGGGATTGCCCGGAGGCGGTCAAGGTCAACCGATCCAATTTGTCTTACAAGGTCGTGATTTAGAACAATTGGCAAATGTTTCGGAAGAATTTGTCATTCAAGCCAGAAATTTACCCGAGGTGGTGAATATTGATACCAATTTAAAACTGAATAAACCGGAATTAGTGATTAGTGTAGATCGTTCCCAAGCTGGAAATTTAGGAGTGTCTGTACAGGATATTGCTAGAACCTTACAAATTTTGGTTGGGGGTCAGGAAATTACCAGTTTTAATCAGGGAAATCAAAGCTATGAAGTAGTGGTTCGGGCTGAGGAACAATATCGAGCAAATCCAGAGGATTTAAAGCAATTATATGTGCGTTCCCAACAGGGAGAAATGATTGCTTTGAGTAATTTAGTCACCATTTCTACCGCGACAACACCCCCTCAAATTAACCATTTTAATCGCTTTCGTTCGGCAACTTTAGAAGGAAGTCCGGCCCAGGGAGTCAGTTTAGGCGTGGCGTTAAATGCTTTAGAAAATTTAGCTAAGGAGATTCTACCACCGGATATGCGAACCTCTTTTTCTGGGGAATCTTTAGAATTTAAAGCAGCAGGTCAATCGACTAATTTTATTTTTGCCCTCGCCTTAGTCTTTATTTTCCTAACCTTAGCTGCCCAATTTGAAAGTTATATTGACCCGGTGATTATTCTATTAGCGGTTCCTCTGTCCTTATTAGGGGCATTTGGAGCACTATGGATGGCACAATTAGAATTAAATGCTTTTAGTCGAATTGGGTTGATTATGTTGATTGGATTAGCAACTAAAAACTCGATTTTAATTGTGGAATTTGCTAACCAATTACGAGAACAGGGATTATCGATTCAAAAAGCCGCAATTGAAGCCTGTCGATTAAGATTTCGCCCGATTATGATGACCGCTTTATCGACGATTTTAGGGGTGATGCCTCTAGCTTTTGCTACGGGGGCAGGGGCAGCTAGTCGGGTAGCAATTGGTATGGCGGTGATGGGCGGAATGTTTGTTTCTACATTTTTGAGTCTCTATATTATTCCGGTTTTTTATGTGATTGCTACCAGTATTCAATCCCGTTTGATGGGGCATAATTCTCCGGAACAAGATTTAGAAAATGTCCCTTTGAATACAGACAACGGATCATACACTAATGGCAAGGGTACTGTCCCACCCCATGGGGATCAACTTACCAAAGCTTTACAAAGTTCTGATAAAACTCGGGATTTGTAAAGCAATCCTATAGATAATTCGGGTAACGGACTTTTTGTTGTAACTGAGATAATGGGTGTATAATTGAGTTAACATAACTTAATTTATAAATTGTTAAGTTATGATGATTTGATAACATTACAAGATTAATGATTCCGATTGAGGATTTAGAGAAGTATCAGGAGCAGTCTATCAAACCTTAGAAGGATAGATTAAGTCCCAGGTTCCCAATCTGGATCTTGATGCCGACCCTATACCCTTAGTTGGAAAATTAAGACATTTCAAAATAGTCCTTTAAAATCTCACTTTAATAAAACATCATGCAAACCGTAAACTTGCCTGTCGATTCGATGAAGACCGAAATTTTGTGCGGTTATAAAAACCCCACTAAACAGGTGCAAATTCTGCGGATGGAAACTACAGTTCGAGGTTATTTTGAACGAGTTGTTTTTCCCGGAGAATATTGCCTATTTGTCGGCGAATCTAATATAGATCTGGAGGTTTATTCTAGTGGAGATCCAACCAGAATTGAATTAGAAAAAATCCCTTGTGATATCTTGAAAGTTGAAGAAACTGAATAATTTTCTAACTTCGTAGTGAAGCGTTTACGCCTCAATTCTTACTCAAAGATCACGATGAGGCGTGAACACCTCACTACCAGAAATAAGGAGAAAGGAGCCCTGAAGGGCTCACTACTATTTAACGGCGTCTTCTGCTGCCACTTCCCGAGGAGGAACGACTGCGGGAACCACTGCCGAAACTGGGTTTGCGTTGTTGAGTTGAACCTTTATTCGGGGAGGTGCGTAAATCCGTTGACCCGAACCCCGAACCCGTTGAACGTCTGGAATTGGGGGAGTTGGGACGGTTAACGGAAGAATTCCGGTTGGAGTTGCGAATATTTCCGGTGGTGCGGAGGGTGGTGCTATTTTTTACCGCCGCTGGGGGGCTATTGTATCGAGTCCGATAGTCGTTGACGGCTTGATTATAATTGGAACCGTAACCGCCAAATCCGGTCATCACACCGCCGGATTGATACATCGGAGGTACATAATAGCGGGGGGCAAATAAGGTATTGGCGATCGCACTTCCCGCCAAAGAAGCAGCAAAAGGTGTCCAGAAACTCGATTCTTGTCGCACGACAACGGTTTGCGGTTGACCAGTGGCGGGGTTGGTTTGAGTTTCGGTAACATTATGAACATATTCAATCCGAAAGTCTTCGGTTAAATACAAAACGGGTTGACCATTGGTAATATTTAAGCTACTTTTTTCCCCGGCTTTAATTTGTTCATCGCTTAACTGCGCCATTTGTAAATCCGTCGTCCGATAGGTGGCAGATTTCCCGGCCGGAGTATTTAATAACATGAGGGTGTACTCCCCATCGACATCATTATATTGGGCTTGCTGAACCGGATATTTACCCTCGATAACTTGATTTTGGGGCGCCGATGTGGTGCGAGTGGACTGTTGGGGAATCGATGAAGTTGTGGCAGACCCACAGGCAACCGTTGTCCAACAAAACGTCAGCGAGACTAACAGAATTAAAAATTTTTTTCGCATAAAACCATTGACTTTTTTCAACATTTATGTCTCCTATTCTAACAAAAAAATCCTGAATTGGGCACTGTTTTTTAACTTCAAGATCAACCGATAATATTCCTTAAAGGGGAATCAGTTCGGGAAAGTTCTCTAATAATTGGTCGTTGGTTAATTCATCTCCTAAAACAGCCGGGGAAAAATGCACTTGAATCCCTCGGAGTCTGTGTTGATAATGCAGATTAATTAATGTTTTCAACCCCTGATTCATAGCTTCCAAACTGGCTAAATCCGTTTCTAATTCTGGAACTTCGCCTTCACTGACTATGGTAATCATCACAATTAAATTGTGGGTAATTGGTATAGATAGGTATTCACTTTCATCCAGGGGTTGAGAAAAATCCGGTTGACTCAAATACCGTTGGCCCGAATCCGTGAACAGTTCGTTAAAGTAGTCCACCGCTTCTCCCTCACTCCAAACTACATCCCCTTCATTGGAGCCTGAGAGCCAATAGGTGTCATACTGAAGCAGACCTTGGCAGACTTGTACTAAGGCCTCTCCTGTGACTGGTAAATCGCCCTCAGCATCCATCACATCCCTGGCGGCTTGGTTAAGTATTCCCAACAGGGGCGCGACCTGATCTCCTCCTAAATGCAGAAACAAACGACTGACGACAAATCGGGTTTTCCCCATCATCCGATTAAAGCGATCGCCTAGAGCAGCCATAATTACATTACTCCTGAATGATTATTGGTATTTAATCAGCATATCGTTTTAAGCTATCCTGTTGTTAGCCATCGGGTTTCAGTTCTAGGCTGGCAATACTCTTTAATATTAATACAGATGAACTCCACTCCTTCTCCAACGGTTTCTCCTCGAGAAAAGCTAAATTTATCAACTAAATTAGCCTTTGGTGCAGGGGATTTAGGCACCGCAATTACTGCCAATATTTCTGTCTTTTATGGTTTGCTTTTTCTGACCAGTGCTGCTGGTTTTGACGCGAGAGTAGCCGGCAGTGTATTAATGGTGGGAAAGATTTGGGATGCGGTTAATGATCCGATTGTGGGAGTATTAAGCGATCGCACCGTTCACCCCTGGGGACGGCGTTATCCTTGGATGGTTTTTAGTGCGATTCCCTTTGGAATTTTGTTCTTTTTACAGTGGATTGTTCCGGGGACTAACCAGTGGTTTTTGTTTGGGTATTATGTGATTATTGGGATTTTATTTAATACGGCTTACACCGCCGTCAATTTACCTTACACTGCCCTAACTCCTGAATTAACATCGGACTATAATGAACGCACCAGTCTCAATAGTTTTCGCTTCTTTTTTTCTATTAGCGGTAGTATTTTCTCTTTGATTTTAGCAGCAATTATTTTTGGTTTGATTCCTGATTCTCCTGATTCTCTTGATTCTACCTACCAAGAGTATTTGGTTTTAGGGGCAGTTTGTGCGATTATATCGGTTCTTCCCATATTTTGGTGTTTCCTGGGAACCCGGAAGCGGGTATGGTCGGGACATTCAGTCGCAGATAATCAGGATAATTCCGATAGTCTTCCCATGGCCGAACAAATCAAGATTGCTCTGAGTAATCGACCGTTTTTATTAGTGATTGGAATTTATCTTTGTTCCTGGTTAGGAGTGCAACTCACCGCTTCAATTTTGCCTTATTTTGTCATGAATTGGATGCAACTTCCCAAAGCAACATTTCCCCAGTTGGCAATCGTGATTCAAGGCACAGCTTTAGTGATGTTATTTGTCTGGAGTGCTATTAGTAAACGTTATGGGAAAAAATCCGTTTATTTTATGGGAATGGGGTTGTGGATTATTGCCCAAGCGGGTTTATTTTTCCTCCAACCCGGACAGGTTGGCTTAATGTATATTCTAGCAATTTTAGCCGGATGTGGAGTCTCAACGGCCTATTTAGTTCCTTGGTCAATAATTCCTGATGTTATCGATTTAGATGAATTAAATACCGGACAAAGACGGGAAGGAGTTTTCTATTCTTTCATGGTTTTTTTGCAAAAAATTGGATTAGCCATTGGGTTATTTTTGGTCGGACAAGCCTTGGGTTTTGCTGGATTTATTTCTACTACTCCCGATAACCCTGTCCCGATTCAACCGGACTCGGCTCTGTTAGCAATTCGGTTTGCCATTGGCCCCTTACCCACCGTGTTTCTGATTATTGGGATAATTTTTACGTTTTTATATCCGATAACAAAAGAGGTTCACGCCGATATTTTACTGCAACTTAGCGAGAGAAAACGGAACAAAAATCTCAATTAAAACTTAGGTAGAGATATTAACTAAAATGTCTCTACCTAAAATTTTTAAATAATTAGATAATGTGGTAATATAATGGACAAGTAATATTAATAATCCGATTCAGTTCTACCGATCACCCACCCCAGTCTAAAATCCATGCAATCGACTTCAAACTGCGATTATTTACAATTATCTCCCGCGGCCCTAGCATTAATGGCAGACTTTTTTAAAGTGTTATCAGAAGTAAGTCGATTACAAATTGTTTGCTGTTTAAAATCTGGGGCTAAAAATGTCACCCAAATTATTGAAGCCACCGGGTTAGGACAGGCGAATGTTTCTAAACATTTAAAAGTTTTAGCCCAGGCGGGAATTGTAACTCGTACCCAACAAGGAGTTAGCGTGTATTATGAAATTGCTAATCCTTTCTTATTTGATGTTTGTGATTTGGTTTGTGAATCCTTAGTTGCTCAAATGCACCAACAAAATCAACACTTAGAACAACTTAGAGGCATTAAATCTGCTGTTTAGTCTATTTTCTTATCCTTGATTGAACTCAATATTATCATGAATGTTGATGAATTTATCCTAAGATATGCCGCCGCCGAACGTAACTTTCCAGATATTGACCTATCTTATGTTGATTTACAAGAAGCAAATTTAGTTAATTTAAACCTAACTGGAGCCAATTTAAGTTATGCGGATTTACGAGAAGCAAGATTAGGAAAAGCTAACCTTTCTAAAGCCAATATTAGCCATGCTAACCTCAGTGAAACCATTCTTTGGGGGGCTAATTTAAGCGAAGCCAATTTATATCAAGCTCAATTACGAGAAGCTGACTTAACCGGAGCAAAATTAATTAAAACATCCCTAGAAAAAACTCAACTGATTAAAGCGTGTTTATCGGGATGTAACTTAAACCATGCTAACCTTTCCCACGCTATTCTTTTTGAGGCTAATTTTCGCCCTAACCAGAATCAACAAACGGATTTAACCGATGCAATTCTAGTGGAAGCAGATTTGAGTTATGCTAATTTTAGCGGAGCAATTTTAGAACGGGCTAACTTTGAAAAAGCCAAGCTCTGTCACGCTATTTTTGGGGTTTCAGGTTTGGGGATTTTAAGTTCCGAACAAAGCTATAAGACTAACCTGACTGGCGTGAATTTCAAAGATGCCGATTTAAGTTATGCCGATTTTAGTGGAGCAAATTTATCCGATGCAAATTTGCAAGGAGCGGACTTAACTCGGACGATTTTAACCCATGCTAATCTTCATGGGGCGGTGATGCCCGATGGCACAATTCATGATTAATTTGTGATTAAAAAACAGGGTTTTAAAATAATTTATAAAACCCTGTTTTTATATAAAAATATTAATGAACTTCCGACCGTAATGCTTCTGCATCAATGGGTTTGGCTAAATAAATTCTCAGTAAATGCCACAAAGTTGAACAATTTGTGGGCAATTTTAATAGGAATTTAACCAATTTTGGTTTTTCGGTAGCATCAATTTTTTGATTCTTAACATTATTCTCAGAACATTGTTCTAAACGACGGAAAAAGTCCGGGTGTTCTGTATCTAAAACCTCGGGAAATGCTCTTAAGGAAGTTTCATTAGTTTTCCGCACCACATGACGATTATATTCCTTAGCGTCTAACCCCAAGGTTTCATAAAAATCTTCTCTTTCATTAACGGTTAAAGTATGGGTTGCGAACACCGTTAATAGGAAAAACCGTGCCCACAGTCTACCTTTCCAACTTTGCCACATATTGGGCTGCGATCGCAATAAAACCTTAAAGAAATCCCCATGACGGTTTTCATCCTGACACCAGTTTTCAAAATAACGGAATAAAGGATAATATTCATGTTCGGGATGGTTTTCTAAATGGCGAAACACCGTAATATAGCGCCAATAACCAATTTTTTCCGATAAATAAACCGCGAAAATAATCCACTCTGGCTTAAAGAAAGTATAAGTCCGATTTTTAGTTAGATATCCTAAATCTAAGGATAAATTAAAATCTGACATCGCCTTATTAATAAACCCCGCATGACGGGCTTCATCTCTGGCTAATAAATGAAACGCTTCTGATAATAAATGGTTGCGATTTTTCAGTTGACGCGATAACTCTTTAAATAATAAAAATCCAGAAAATTCAGAAGTACAAGACCGTTCTAAAAAGTCAACAAACGCCAGGCGGGTTCTCTCATCAATTTGTTCCCAATTTTGGTTAAATTGTTCATCCCGCACAAAATGATGGCGGTTATAGTCCGCCCGCAACTCCTCTAAAACCGCCGAAAATTCCTCCTCACAAGTGGATAAGTCCATATTCGCCATCGCGTCAAAATCCGTTGTGTAGAAGCGAGGGGTCAGCAACGTCTCTTGAACCGGATTTTTAATCCCGGGGCGCACTCCTTGAGTTTCGGGGTTTTGGATAGTATTTACCATCGCTGCGATTCCTTAAATATTACTGTCTAGTTATTGAACTATATAATTTTTATTTTGTCTAGGGGTTGCCCTAAATTTCCTGCGTTGGTAAAGAATTGTAACAATCATATAACTGACCAGCGATATAGTGATAGATTCATTCGAGTAGGAAAAACCGAACCTTGGGCTTGCCATTTGCCCTGTTTTTAGTCTTAGGAAAAATTCAATCTAATTCATCCCTAAAATTATGACAAACTTAGCTGAAAAACTCAAAATTGGAACCCAACAATCTCATAGTAATGCCGAACATACCGGATTTATGAGAAACTTTTTATCCGGGGGCATTAGTAGAGAATCTTTTTGTCAACTTTTGAGTAATTTATATTTTGTTTATAGCCAATTAGAAGCAGAATTACAAACCCATCAAACCCATCCCAATATTAGCAAAATTTATTTTTCCGAACTCAACCGAAAAGCCAATTTAGAGAAAGACTTAAACTTTTATTATGGAGAACATTGGCCAGATAATATCGCCGCTTCTCCCGCCGCCCAAGCTTATGTTTCCCGACTTCATGAACTTTCTACTACCGAACCCACCTTATTAATTGCTCACTCCTATACTCGTTATATGGGTGATTTGTCGGGAGGACAAAGTTTAAAGAAAATCGTCCAATCTGTATTTCATTTAGAAGAACATCAAGGAATTTGTTTTTATGAATTTTATGAAATTCCCGATGTCAATGAATTTAAAAACCTCTATCGTCAAAGATTGAATGAATTAGTCCTAACTGAAGAACTCCAAGATCAAATTGTCGCCGAAGCCAATAACGCTTTTGTTTTAAATATTCAAATGCTGCGAGATTTAGGAGAAGCTCCAACTCCAGCCGCCGTTTAATTTTGTGTATTTATTATCTACAATCATAACTCATTAGGGAGAACAAATCAATGGTTTTTTCGGTTGCCAATGTGGCGTTTGATTTTGATTTAATTGAAAAATACGGTAATGCAGTTCCTCGTTATACCAGTTATCCACCAGCTACGGAATTAAAAAATGAATTTACGCCCTTAGATTGGGAATTTGCCCTGACTGAATCTAATCAACGCCAATCTCCCTTATCTCTCTATTTCCATATTCCTTTTTGCCAAACAGCTTGCTATTTCTGTGGCTGTAATGTAATTGTTTCTAACAATAAAAATGCAGCTAAAACTTATATCGAATATTTGTCGAGAGAAATTGAATTCACTTCTAGTTTTATTGATACTCGACGGCTAGTTACCCAACTCCATTGGGGCGGTGGTACACCCAATTACTTATCATTAGAACAGGTTGATTATTTATGGGAAACCATTAATAAACAGTTTACTTTTGATGATAAAGCCGAAATTTCAATAGAAATTAATCCGCGATACGTCAATAAAAACTATATCTTGTTTCTCAAACAAATTGGGTTTAATCGGATTAGCTTTGGGATTCAAGACTTTAATCCCCAGGTGCAAGAAGCGGTTAATAGAGTCCAGCCAGAAGCTCTGTTATTTGATGTGATGGATTGGATTAAGGAAGCTGGGTTTGAAAGTGTGAATGTGGACTTAATTTATGGCTTACCCTATCAAACTTTATCCAGCTTCAAAGAAACCATTAAAAAGACCATTAAACTCGATCCCGATCGGATTGCTATTTTTAACTTTGCCTATGTTCCCTGGATGAAACCCGTCCAGAAAAATATTCCCGAATCTGCCTTACCCCAACCCCATGAAAAGTTAGAAATTTGGCAAATGTCCATCCAAGAATTAACCGATAATGGCTATGTTTTTATTGGTATGGATCACTTTGCAAAACCTAATGATGAATTAGCGATCGCCCAACAAAATTCATCTTTAAAACGGAATTTTCAAGGGTATACAACCCAACCAGAAGCTGAATTGTATGGATTTGGCTTAACATCAATTAGTATGTTAGAAGATACCTATGCTCAAAATCATAAACGATTAAAAGAGTATTATCAAGCCATTGATCAAGGAATTTTACCTGTCAGTAAAGGGTTTAAATTAAGTAAAGATGATATAATTAGACGAGATGTAATTATGCAAATTATGTCTAGTTTTTACTTAGATAAATCTCAAATTGAAGCTAAATATCATCTGGATTTTGATACCTACTTTGGCCAGGAATTAATCGCCATGCGTCCCTTAATTGCCGATGGTTTAGTTCAGTCCAGTTATGATTTCATTGTGGTGACAAACCTAGGCAGACTTTTAGTTAGAAATATTGCCTTTTTATTTGATACCCATACTCTAGCCCAACAGGAACAAAGATTATCAAGGGCGATTTAATTGCTAGATTGTCCAGAATCCGGTAAGGTGGGTTATGCCCACCTTTATTTTTAGGTTTTGATTGGCTCTATGACTTATTTTTGGTTTAAATCCTTTCATATCATCGGAATGGTTGTCTGGTTTGCGGGTTTATTTTATCTAGTCAGATTATTTGTTTATCACGCGGAAGCCGAAGACAAACCCGAACCCGCCCGCAGCATTTTAAAAGAACAATATGAATTGATGGAAAAGCGTCTTTATGGGATTATCACAACCCCAGGAATGGTGGTGACAGTGGTAATGGCGATAGCTCTTTTAATCACAGAACCGAGTCTTTTAAAAGATATGTGGCTGCATATTAAATTAGGATTAGTTGTAGTTTTAGTCGCCTATCATTTTTATTGTGGTCGAATCATGCGACAATTAGCCACGAATAAAATTATGTTCACCAGTCAACAATTTCGCAGTTTAAATGAAGTGCCAACGGTACTTTTATTGGTGATTGTTTTACTAGCCGTATTCAAAAATAGTTTACCCATAAATACAGCCGTTGCTGTCACGGGTAGTTTTATTGTAGGGATGATTGTTTTCTTTCAACTCTATGCCCTACATCGACAAAAAAATCCTCAGCCAGCTATTAGTCAGCAATAGAATATTAACAGAATTTTTATCAAAGAACCACAGGGGATTTAATTGTGGTTCTTTGATTTTTGAGTTTCCAGACTGATATTGATGGAGTCAGGGTTTAATCAGAGAGCTAAATCGGTAATTGTTGCCTGATTAAAATGGTAAAATCTCCACATCACTCTCATCTGCTGATAACAGAACCCAATTATCAATGACTTCACTACAAAAACCAGCCCAACATCTCAAAGCCAAGGGTATGAAACCCGGAAGTCGTCGCCCGGCTAAAGAACTCTGTAGCGAGTGCGGTCTGTGCGACACCTATTATATTCACTATGTTAAAGAAGCCTGTGCGTTTCTCAATCAACAAATCGCTGAATTAGAAACAGAAGCCCACGGACGCCGCCGCAATTTAGAAAACTGGGATGATGTCTATTTTGGGGTGCATCAAGATATGATGCAAGCTCGAAAAAAAGAACCTATTGAGGGCGCTCAATGGACGGGAATTGTTAGTACCATTGCTATTGAAATGCTCAACCGGGGTTTAGTGGAAGGTGTGGTTTGTGTTCAGAATAGCAAAGAAGACCGTTTTCAACCTCAACCCATTATTGCAAGAACCCCAGAAGAAATTTTAGCAGCAAAAGTTAATAAACCTACCTTATCCCCGAATTTATCGGTATTAGAACAAATCGAACAGTCTAAAATGAAGCGGCTGTTAGTGATTGGGGTTGGCTGTCAAATCCAAGCATTAAGGGCAGTTGAGAAGGAATTAGGATTAGAAAAACTCTATGTTTTGGGAACCCCCTGCGTTGATAATGTCACCAGAGCAGGTTTGCAAAAATTCTTAGAAACCACCAGTAAATCCCCCGATACTGTGGTTTATTATGAATTTATGCAGGATTTTCGAGTTCACTTTAAACATGAGGATGGCTCTACTGAAACCGTGCCATTTTTTGGGTTAAATACTAAGGAATTAAAGGATATTTTTGCCCCCTCTTGTTTGAGTTGTTTTGATTATGTTAACTCTTTGGCGGATTTAGTTGTGGGATATATGGGGGCAACTTTTGGCTGGCAATGGATTGTCGTTAGAAATCAAACCGGACAGGAAATGTTAGACTTAGTGGGAGATTTAATTGACACCCAACCTGTAATAGCCCAAGGAAATCGGAAACCCGCCGTGCAGCAGAGTATTCCCGCCTATGATAAAGCCGTTACCTTACCGATGTGGGCAGCAAAATTAATGGGTGTGGTGATTGATAAAATCGGCCCCAGGGGGTTAGAATATGCCCGATTTTCCATAGATTCTCACTTTACTCGGAATTATTTGTATGTTAAACGGAATCATCCTGAGAAGTTAGAGGCTCACGTTCCTGATTTTGCCAAGCAAATTGTCGAACAATATAATCTTCCTAATTCTTAAGGGAATTACGAATTACGAATTACGAATTACGAATTACGAATTACGAATTACGACGAATAGGGAATAGAACAGAAAAACAAAAACCCCGCGTTGGTTACTGAGTGCTAATGCGGGGCATAATAAACATAATAAATTAGTATTGAGTTGGTTGTGGATATTTACACCCTTAGAACTAAATAGAGTGTTTTGGTATTTATCCAGCATTTTTGACCAATTTAGCACCGATAACGGGGACTGATAAAATCAGTAACACTAACCAATGTGCTAAGGCTAAACTGACCACCAAACTGATAGCAGCAACTCCTCTAGCCATGACTTGAACGATTTCTTCGTTGGTACTCAGACTGAACAAGATTGCAAAAACGGAAACTGCTAAAGAAAATAAAGAAGGTACTAACATCACAACAAACCCTTAATTTCAGGTGAAACGGTGTTGTGCGTTCCTTCGGGAAAATTCCCTACTTCCGTCTTCCTCAAACGCCAGAACGCATCCCTCTTGATTGAGCATTTGGGGGAGATGAACGGTTAAGATTGATTTTTGTTATCAAGATTATAACATATTTAAGAAAAAAGTATATCGTTTTGTGCCTGCGTCGTTGTTGCGATGCGGCGCAATCTTCTCAAATACAGACAGAGACGCGCCGTGGCACGTCTCTACATTTTTCGAGGGGTTAACAAAAAGTTAACGTTTGACTAACTTCTTACTAACTTTGCGTAAACGAATAGATAGGGGAGTCACTTCCACCAATTCATCATGGCCAATATATTCCAACGCCCGTTCCAAACTCATCTCCACAGGCGCTTGTAACTGCACCAGTTCATCTCCGGTGGCCGCCCGATGGTTGGTTAACTGTTTGGTTTTGCAGACATTGAGTTCCAAATCTTGGGGACGGTTGTTTTCGCCCACAATCATACCTCTGTACACCTTAGTCCCGGGCGTAATAAAAAATACCCCTCGGTCTTCAGCGTTTTTCATCGCATAGAAGGTACTCACCCCTTCCTCAAAGGAAATTAACACCCCATTCCGACGGGCTTCAATATCTCCAGATAGGGCGCGATATTCCAGGAAACTATGGTTCATAATTCCTTCCCCGCGAGTCATCCGCATGAATTCCCCTCGGAACCCAATTAAACCCCGGGCAGGCACAACAAAATCTAACTGAGTCCGGCCATTACCACCAACCAACATATCCTGCATTTCTGCCCGCCGTTGGCCCAAGCGTTCAATACAGCTACCCACGCCATCTTCAGGCACATCTAAAACTAGATATTCAAAGGGTTCATAGGGTTGACTATTGACTTCGCGGTAAATTACCTGGGGTTGGGATACCTGGAATTCGTACCCTTCCCGACGCATATTTTCAATTAAAATCCCCAGGTGCAGTTCCCCCCGTCCCGATACCAAGAACTTATCCGGGGAGTCGGTTTCTTCCACCCGCAGGGCCACGTTAGTTTCCAATTCTCGCATTAGGCGGTCGCGCACTTGCCGCGATGTCACCAACTTTCCTTCCTGTCCGGCGAAGGGCGAGTCATTCACCGAGAAGGTCATTTGTAACGTCGGTTCATCGACTTTAATTAACGGTAAGGCTTGGGGGTCGTTGGGACAAGTAATAGTTTCCCCAATATTGGCATCGGCAAACCCGGCGACGGCGACAATATTTCCCGCCGATGCTTCTTGCAGTTCAATTCGTTTTAAGCCTTCAAATCCCATTAATTTAGAGATTTTGCTTTTAACAATACTGCCATCTTCCTTAATTAAGGAGGCGAGTTGTCCAGCTTTAATCACGCCATTATGGATTTTTCCAATCACAATTCGCCCGACATATTCAGAATAATCCAGGGTTGTGACTTGCATTTGCAAGGATTTTTCCGGGTTTCCGACTGGGGGCGGAACATATTCCAGGATAAACTCAAACATCGGCTGCATATCCGAGCTTTCATCCTCTAGGGTGCGTTTGGCAAAGCCACCTAAACCGGATGCAAATAGATAGGGGAATTCGCATTGGTCATCATCAGCACCGAGTTCTAAGAATAAATCTAAGACTTTATCAACGGCGGTGTGGGGGCTGGCGCGATGACGGTCGATTTTGTTAATTACAACAATCGGGCGCAGTCCTTTTTCCAAGGCTTTTTTCAGTACGAAGCGGGTTTGAGGCATGGGCCCCTCGTTGGCATCGACGATTAAAATACAACCGTCCACCATTCCTAATACCCGTTCGACTTCGCCCCCAAAGTCGGCGTGACCCGGGGTATCGATAATATTAATAACGGTCTCTTTATAGCGAACTGCGGTATTTTTAGATAGGATCGTGATCCCACGTTCCCGTTCAATATCATTAGAGTCCATAACGCAATCTGGAACCTCTTCCCCTTCACGGAAAATGCCAGATTGTCTGAGAAGTGCGTCCACAAGGGTCGTTTTGCCGTGATCGACGTGGGCAATAATTGCTACGTTGCGAATGGGGAGAGACATAAGTTAGGTCTAAGTAAGCTGAATTTTTGGAAAAGTGTCAATATTGTTCCAATCTATTAATAATTGTAACGCATCTGCGATCGCATTGGTCATATTTTTATGGAATCAGTCACAAAATCTAGCCCTCAGCCCGGATACCCGCCACAGAATTAAGGAAAGAATAATAAAAATGTTAACGTTTAGAGAGTTATTATTAATTTATAGCAATCCTAATTCGAGTTGTGTTCAAAATTCCTGAGCCAAACGGAACACCAGTTAATACTTGTGGTTGTTTCATATCAGTATTAAAATGTTACAACCTCGGCGCGGGTTGGTATACATATAATAGCCGTGAATTAAATCTTGATCAATTCGGTTCAATGAGGATCAAAAAAGCATGAAAAAGCGCCAAACTTTAATTTATTTTTGCCTAGTTTTAATCAGTTTATTTTTAGTAGCAAGCTGTCAATTCTTACAGCCAAAGTTAGAAACAGAAACTCCTGCTTCTACTGTGCGCCTAGGGTTTAGTAATTGGCCGGGATGTGCCGTTTGGCAAATTGCTGCCGAGCAAGGTATTTTTGAGAAGAATAATCTGGATGTTGATTTACAATTTTCTGATTACACCACGGGATTCAATAACTTTGCCTCGGGTCAATTAGATGCAAATTGCCATACTTTATATGATACAATTTATTTACTGGGGACAGATTCACAAGTTGATCAAGTGATTGTAGCTTTAACAGATTGGTCTACGGGAGGGGATCAAATTGTTGTTGCACCAGGAATTAATAATATTCGGGAATTAAAAGGCAAAAAAGTTGCTTTTGAATCGGGATCTGTTGGCAATTTTATGCTGCTGCTGGCTTTAGAAAAATATGGATTAAAGCTATCGGATATTCAAGCGGTTAATCAGGATTTAATTACTAATCTCGCCCTTTTTATGGAAGGAGAAGTAGATGCTGTTATCACCTATATTCCTTTTGTTAAGGAAGCTATGAATCGTCCTGGAAGTCAAATTATATTAACCTCGAAAGATTTCCCAGGAGCGATTTCCGATCATATAGTAGTAACTCGTAAATTTCTGGAAACCAATCCTCAAGTCGTACAATCTCTAGTTAATAGTTGGTTTGATACCGTTGAATTTATGCAGACAAATCCAGACCTATCTCGTCAAATTATTGCTTATACTTCTGGGTTAACAATTCAAGACTTAAAAAAATATGAATCCCAAATTCCCATCAAAGGATTATCGGAAAATTTAACCGCTTTTGAAAGAGCAGAAACCTTGACATCCTTACCCTATGCGGCGGAACAAATTTATCAGTTTTTGCAAAAAAATAAATGGATTAACAAATCTGTCAATATAGAACAAATTTTAGATCCTAGTTTTATTCGTAACAGTAGCAAAAATTAGCCGAATTTAAGGAAAATTGATCATGAAAACAATAATTAATTTTTTCAAGCAAGGTGAATTACAATTTAAAATGATTAATGCCTTTATTCTCATGGGATTAATTACATTTATTGTGGCTTTCTTAGGATGGCAAACTACATTAAATTTAAGCACTGAACTCAATGAAATTAGCGTAGTCAGATTACCCTCAATTTTAAGTTTAGCAAAGATTGATCAAGGAGTGAGAAATATTGATTCTAAACAATCCTGCCTTTTAAATAATTGTATAGCAGGTGAAAAGAAAGAAATTGCCATTGCCCAAATCCAGGAAAACTTTAATTTAATCAGAACCGGTTTTTCCGAGTATGAAATATTGCCTCGGACGGAAAAAGAAGATCAACTATGGCAGCAATTTAAGTTAAGATGGCAACAATGGGAAAAACAGCATAAAAATTTTATGAATCTTTATGATGAATTTCAAGAAGTTGGCATTGTATACCCCTATAAAACCCAAATTAAATTATGGAAAACAGGTCAACAGAACTCTCCAGAAATGCAAATAGCCCGCCAAGGATCTCTACTTTTAGCAAAATTAAATATTCAAGATAGCTCGATTAATCAACCCATTTTATACGCCACATCTCAAAGTTTAGCAAAAGTGATTAAAGAGAATCAAAATATAGCAGAATTGGCTAAGGAGCAAGCAGATAAAACCATTCAGGTCAGCAAAAATTTTACGGTTTTAGCAATGATATTTGGGCCTTTAATAGCCATATTTTTAGGTATTATTTTAAGTATAGCGATCGCCCGTCCCATTAGTCAAAGTCTCAAAGGATTAGTTAATACCGTTGTCAATTCTTCCACCGAAATAGCAGCAACGGTTGAAGAACAGGAAAGAATTGTAGCTTTACAAGCAGCATCCGTCAATCAAACCACAACCACAATGGATGAATTAGGTCAAACTTCTCGTCAAGCAACCCAACAAGCTGAAACCGCAGCTAAAATTGCTAAACAAGTCTTGAATTTATCTCAGGACGGGGCGAACGCCGTTTCTAAAACCATGTCAGGGATGGTAACTTTAGACCAAAAAGTGGGTGAAATTTCTCGCCAAATTATGACATTGAATGAACAAGCCCAACAAATTAATAGTATTAGTAACTTAGTCAGTGATATTGCCAATCAAACTAATATGTTAGCCCTAAATGCTTCAATTGAAGCTGTTAGAGCCGGACAGCATGGTTTAGGGTTTAATGTTGTGGCTTTAGAAATTCGTAAACTCGCCGACGAAACCCATAAATCTGCTCAAAAAATCAATCAATTAATTGATCAAATTGAAAAAGCACTTAAAGGTACAGTGATCGCGGCGGTCGATGGCAAACATACCGTCCAGCAAAACTTAAAAATCGCTGAAGACACTACGGCAATTTTCAGCAAAGTTACCGTAGCAATTGATCAAGTTTCCGTGAGTTCCCAACAGATTTATTTAACTTCAAAGCAACAAGTTCTCGCCATTGAAGAAGTGATCTCAGCCATGAATTCTATCAATAATGGCGCTCAACAAACCGTGATTGGAATTAGCCAAACTAAATTAGAAACCCAACAGTTAAAAAATGCAGCCCATAATCTAAAAATATTAGGGGTAGGTTAATGCCGGATTTCTGGATTAAATTAGGGCTTGGGAACATCATAATAGGCAGGAATCCCTTGAACTTGTAACTCATCCCGTAGGCGTTTAGCTGCGGCCGCATCGGTTAGGGCACCCAGTTGAATTTTTTTACCCGTTTTGAACTCGGCAATATAGGCATCGGGAACCACTTCTTTCGCCTGTTCAAAGGAACGCTCACCCTTGTAATCTAGGACAACATAATAATATCCGTCCCCGGATTTTATCGGTTCCGTGGGTCGGGCTGGAGTCGGTGTTGTTGCCTTTGCTGTTGCCACGGTCGCAGCCGCACCACCCCCGGGTTGAATCGTGGAGGTGTTAGTCCCCTGTCCAGTTACGGGGGGAGTCACAGCAGGAATTACAGGTTTTTTAGGTAACAACTCCTGAGTCAGATTATTTAAACCCGGATCACTTGAGGATGTCGGGTTATTCGAGGGCACGGGTAAGGTTGTCGCCGGACTCGGGGGTAAGGGGGCAGGGACGGAAGGGAGCGGAACTGGATTCGGATTCGGATTAATATGGCTCAAGGTATCCAAATTCAAGTTGACAAATTCCTTGGCCGCTAAATTAGGGGAAAGAGAATCCGTAGGGGGAAGGGATGTTTCTGTGGTGGCTACGGTTGGGGGGGTAGCAGGAGTCGGGTTAGCCGTAGGAAAAAACCGATTCAACCCCAAACTATTCCGACCCGAGGGAGACGAGATCACATAGCTTAAAGCCGTACAGGATAGCAAAAATAGAACCATGGAAGCAATGCCCAGGGGGGTTAAGAGACTGGCCATCAAACTCCGATTTTCCCGGGGGTGGGAGCGCCGTTCTTCTATACTTTTGATCAGGGCTTCCGTGGATTCTAAATATCCATCCGATGCAGTTTGAGCCGGGGCGGGTGACTTCAAACTAAAACTAACCGCCGGTTCAGTCCCATTGGTTTTAGGGGGACTTGTCGATGGTGGTTGAGTCGCAATAGCCAAGGGTGCAGATTTTGCGGGAACCACGGTTTCCCAGCCCGGGGGTTGAGTTTGGGGTTCAAATAGTTTTCCCTCCGATGCTGCGGTGTCACTCATCGCCACGGCTACAGCATCGGTCGCTTGTTCAAACTGCGAGTTAATTTGTCCGTTGGGGTCGGGTGTGGTTTGTTTTGTCCGTCGTCGATGACGCCGATAACGGGTTAATTCTGATTCCAGTTGCACATCCAAATAACCTAAAACCGCTTGGAGTTGGGGTTTTAGTTCTGGCTGTGAGGATTGAGGGGAGTTGATCTCAGATATTTGACTCATGGTTAAACTCCTATACAAAACTTGATTAAACCTATCTAAGTCTCACGATTGAATGTGAGTTTATCTATATTTTGATTTATTTTACTCATTTGGCTAACAATGCAATCCCTCCATCATATTTTAGGTCGCCTTCAATCTCAGATTCTTACCCCAGAACAGCAACAATTTCAAGATCTCTGTCAATGTTGGTCTGAAATCGTGGGAACTGTGGCCAGTCGTCATACCCGTCTGGTCACTTGGCATCGAGGCGTGTTGAGTGTGGCTACCTCTAGTGCCACTTGGTCTCAGGATTTAACCTTAAGACGGGTGCAAATTATCCATAAATTGCATCAAAAACTCTTATTTCCAGTTCAGGAGATCAAATTTTCTCCGGCGGGCTGGCGCTATCAACGCCATGGGGAGCAACCCAGTTCCTTTCCTGCTCCGGCCGATGAATTATCTCAAATTTGGCAGGAACATCCCAGTCGGGTTGAGATTCCGACCCCAATCCCAAAAGATGACATTCAAGCGTCCCGGCGTTCCCCTATGACCCCCTTAACCGCCTTTGAAGATTGGGCTAATTGTTTGAAGCAGCGATCGCAAGATCTTCCCTTGTGTCCCCAATGCCACTGTCCCACCCCCCCAGGGGAATTATCCCGTTGGTCAGTCTGTGGCCTCTGTGCCACGAAAAATCTAAATCAATGACCGATTTAGCTTTTGAGTCGTTTTTTAGGAAATTTATACTGATTTTATCGATCCTTTTATCTCAATTAAACCTTGATCCCTATAGATTCTAATCTCTTTAGGCTAAAATCTGTCAAATTTACAATTCTTAATTTTTTAAATTGATTGGGGATCTAAATTCCCAACAAAATATAAAATAAGTGTTAAGGTTTTTGGGGATAAAAAATTAACTCAAAACCAGACAGAATCTAAGTTTCACCCTAAAAAATCCAGATTTGATGATCCCCGATAATTTATAGATAGGTAATGTTCTTGGGGAAATCAAAGTATGGAGTCTGGAAACTTGATATCGGTCTGCCGTAATTGCCAAAAATACACCCCCGAAGGCCATCGCGGGGGGTATTGTCAGCTTCTTCAAGTTTCAGTTAAAGGTAGTTGGAAGTCTTGTCAATTAGCACTTCCCGCCTTTGCTCCATCTTGGGAAACCCTAGAAAAGCTCATCCACTTACCCCAAGAAACGCCTTGCCCGGGAGATATGATACCTTTAGAGTCCCATCGAGTTCATCAGCTAGAGGAAGCAGAATCGTTATTAGCTTAATTTAAAAATTTGCGGGCTAGGAGTTCCCAGTCCCCGCAAAAATCCGATCCTAGACTAAGGAAGCCAGGGATATTGGCGGAAATTAGGCGATCGCTTCTCCAAGAAAGCCTGTTTCCCTTCCGTTCCTTCCTCAGTCATGTAATAGAGTAAAGTGGCATTACCAGCTAGTTCCTGTAGACCTGCTTGGCCATCACAATCGGCATTGAACGCCGCTTTTAAACAGCGAATGGCAATGGGGCTTTTATCCAGAATTTCCTGAGCCCATTCAATTCCTTCTAATTCCAATTGTTCGACGGGAACAACATGATTAATTAACCCCATATCTAGGGCCTGTTGAGCATTATATTGACGACACAAATACCAAATTTCTCGGGCTTTCTTTTGACCGACAATTCGAGCTAAATAACTCGCTCCAAATCCCCCATCAAAACTGCCGACTTTCGGCCCCGTTTGACCAAAAATTGCATTATCCGCTGCTAGGGTTAAATCACAAATTAAATGCAGTACATGACCGCCACCGATCGCATATCCAGCAACTAAAGCAATTACAACTTTCGGCATACTTCGGATTAACCGTTGTAAATCTAAAACGTTTAATCGAGGGATACCCGCATCATCAATATATCCGGCATCCCCCCGTACACTTTGATCCCCGCCGGAACAAAAGGCATATTTCCCATCGGTATGAGGCCCGGCTCCAGTGAATAAGACCACACCAATATTGATGTCTTCTCGGGCATCAGAAAAGGCATCGTAGAGTTCAAAAACCGTTTTAGGTCGAAAAGCATTGCGTTTTTCAGGACGGTTAATCGTAATTTTAGCTATTCCGTCGGCTTTGTGATACAGAATATCTTCGTAGGTTTTGGCAATTTGCCATGTAACTGACATTATCGGTAATTAATTAGGGGATGAGAATAAGAAAACAGCCTTTGATTCTATCAATTAATGGGTGGGTAATCCAATTAAATTACCCGTTCCTGATACCACTTCCCCGATAGAATAGGCGGCAATTCCTTGGGTTTGAAACCATTCTTTTGTAGTTTCAGCCTGTTGGGGCGCGACCAAAACCACAAAACCGATCCCCATATTAAAAGTATCAAACATAGCCGCAGAGCTAATTTCACCCTCTTGAGCTAACCAGTTAAAAATCGGGAGAATCGGCCAACTGTCGGGATAAATTTTAATCGATTGTCCCGAACTCAGACAGCGCGGCAGATTTTCCGGTAAACCACCTCCGGTAATATGGGCCATGCCATGAATCTCTAGGCCATTACGCAGAGCTTGTAACACGGGTTTAACATAAATTTGAGTCGGGGTTAAACAGACCTCGGCAATGGATTGACCCGCTAAGGTTTCCGGGGATTGATTCCAGTCCCATCCGCGATCGCTCACCACTTTACGAACTAAACTAAACCCATTACTATGCACCCCACTACTGGCCAGTCCAATCGCCACATCCCCGATTTCGACTTGAGATCCATTTAACATTCGGCTTTTTTCCACAATTCCCACACAAAAACCCGCCATGTCATATTCCCCGGGTTGATAAAATCCGGGCATTTCGGCTGTTTCTCCCCCCAGGAGACTACATCCGGCCTGTTGACACCCTTGGGCTACCCCGGCAACAACTTGAGTTAATTGGTGGGGATCAAGTTTTCCCGTGGCTAAATAGTCGAGAAAAAATAGGGGCTCTGCCCCACAGGTGAGAACATCATTCACACACATGGCAACTAAATCAATCCCCACGGTATCGTGGCGGTTGAGGATTGTGGCTAATTTTAACTTGGTTCCCACTCCATCGGTTCCCGATACCAGGACGGGTTCGGTATAGCCCGCAGGCAATGCAAAACAGCCACCAAACCCCCCCAGTCCCCCTAGAACTTCCGGTCGATAGGTTTTCTGTACGAGGTTGCGAATCTGATCGACAAAATCCCGACCCGCTTGAATATCAACACCAGCTTCCCGATAATCCATCTTCTGTTTTCCTGATTGACCTAAAAGATATTTAAGCAATTTTCGGCACGATTATTTTTTGTTCTGGTGGTACTCATCGGCAGGCTATTAATTAAACCCATAAGAAAATTTAATCAAAACGTGATGGGGAAAATTTTCATGGCCTTAGAATGTCTACATCCTTTTATCAATCAGGGTTATACCTTAACACTGAACAGTTTAGTTTTTCAAAAAACCTGCAAACCCTTGATATGTAGTGATCCCCAAATTTCCAAGTTCGTGTTAGTCTGTTGCAGTTCCTCAAACAAAGGTGAATGGGGAACGAGTGTGAGTTGACGAATTGAATTACCTGATATTTGGGTTAAAACCCAACGATTGAAACTTTCAGCATTTTATTAGCTGATTTCCAGGCTCCAAATTCAGGAGATATCAACCAGGGTAAAGCTTCAACTCGATAACCAGCAGTTTTGAGAGTATATTTTATGAAACATAAACTTTGGGGCGGTCTGACAGCAGTTATTCTTCTGCCTGTCTTGAGCTTAACCTCCTCGGGCCATGCTGAATCAATATCAGCGTCTAACCCGACTTCTAACCTCAGTGAAGGAAAAAGTTTGACGGCTTCAGAATCCACTGATGTGATTAAAGTAGGAGAATATCAATCCCAACAGGCTAATGCTTCGTTACTACCCGAAAGCGTAGCTAAAATTAAAGCCCATGAACTCAATCAACAACAGGCTGCCACCCTTTATATTAGAAATATTCCCGTCCTGACATTTATCAAAAACACGAATTTCGATTCTAAGGCGATCACACCCCCAACCCTTCAGCCCATCAAAGTGGGGTCGTATTCTGATCAGGTCTATCTACCTAACTCCACCACCTCTGCCACCGGGCCCACCGTCGCCACCGATCCCGTTTCTAGGGCCACTGCGGTTGCAGCCGAAATTAACCAACTGATTCGCAATAACTTTGACGCCAGTACCATTCAAGTCCGATGGGATCAAGCACAGGAGCGTTACCTGATTGAAGTAGCCGGTCAGGAACTCGTCACCATCGACTCCCAAACAATTCTACCGGATACCACCAATGACAAGGCAACGGATGCCCTACAAGCCACCAATAGACTCAGACGGCAAATTGGCAATGCTCCCCCTTTGAATGCCATTGAAGGCCAACCCAAACTTTCAATTCCAGACGTAGCGAAGGGATATTTGTTGCAACGGATTGAGGGTTGGGCGTCTTGGTATGGCCCTGGCTTTGATGGCAACTTAACAGCCAATGGAGAAACCTTTGACCAATACGATTTAACTGCGGCCCATCCCTCCTTACCCTTTGGGACGACGGTACGAGTCACCAATAAAGATAACGGCCAATCCGTTGTCGTGCGGATTAATGATCGTGGCCCCTATGCGGGTGGTCGTGTGCTTGATTTATCCAAAGGAGCGGCTCAAGCGATTGGGATGCTTGGTAGTGGAGTGGCTCCCGTGCAAATTGATGTATTGACTGCTAATCAGTAATCGGTCATAAGAATTACGAATTACGAATTACGAATTACGAATTAAGTCGTAATTTGTAGTTCTTAATTGCTTGGTAATTTTGGGTTTCACCATTACCCAATCACTCATTTAGGTGCTTAACTGATCATGCGGATACTTGATAATGCGGATACTTGATTTATGGTTCGTCTTTTGACTAGCGTTGCTGCCCTGCGGTGTTCTCTTCGTTCCTACCGAACTCAAAACCCTTTAAATTTTGTGGGTCTAGTTCCCACCATGGGGGGTTTACATTTAGGGCATCTGAGCTTAATTCAACGGGCTAAAGCCGAAAATGGTTTGGTGGTGGTGAGTATTTTTGTGAATCCTCTACAATTTGGGCCGAATGAGGATTTCCAAACCTATCCCCGGCGGTTAGAAACGGATTTGCAGCAGTGTGAACAGGCGGGAGTTGATGTCATCTTTGCTCCGTCAGTAGAGGAGATGTATCAATCCTCCGTGCAGACCATGGTGATTCCACCGACATCAATCATGTCTGGATTATGTGGGAAATCTCGCCCCGGACATTTTCCAGGGGTAGCAACGGTTGTGACCAAATTATTGAATTTAGTGCAACCGGATCGGGCCTATTTTGGACAAAAAGATGCCCAACAGGTGGCGATTATTCAAGGTTTAGTTCAGGATTTGAACTTGCCAATTGAGATTATTCCCTGTCCGATTGTGCGCGAGCCGTCGGGACTGGCCTATAGTTCTCGGAATCAATATTTAACGACCTTAGAACAAAAGCAAGCAACGGTTTTATATCGGGCGCTACGTCGCGGCCAAGAACATTTCCACAAAGGTTGTGATTCAGCCACGGAGATTAAAACCGTTGTCCAAACTGAATTAGAGACGGAACCGGAAGTACAGGTAGAATATATTGAGTTAGTCGAACCCCAGACGTTAATTCCCTTAGCTACAGTTGAAAAAACCGGGTTATTAGCGATCGCGGCTCGTGTGGGACAAACTCGTTTAATTGATAATATGATTCTGCGCCGTCGTCAACCGATTATCGCCATTGATGGCCCCGCCGGAGCCGGGAAATCCACCGTTACCCGTAAAATTGCCGAGGCGTTGGGATTGTTATATTTAGATACCGGGGCCATGTATCGGGCCGTGACCTGGTTGGTGTTACAGTCTGGAATTGCGGTTGATGATCAAGTGGCGATCGCTGAAATCGTCAGTAACTGCCGAATTGAATTGATCCCCGACGGCAAACAACCCAGAACGCTGATTAATGGCCAGGATGTGACTGAAGCGATTCGATCCTTGGAAGTAACGGCTAATGTGTCGGCGATCGCGGCTCAATGGTCTGTGCGTCAGGCTTTGGTAAAACAGCAACGGGCGTTTGGAAATCAAGGCGGAATTGTTGCCGAAGGTCGGGATATTGGGACAACGGTATTCCCGGATGCAGAATTGAAAATTTTCTTAACCGCATCTGTACAAGAACGGGCAAAACGGAGATTATTAGAACTGCACAGTCAAGGCAATACGGATATTACTCAAGAACAACTGGAACAGGATATTGCCGAGCGGGATCGGCTGGACAGCAATCGGGCTATTTCCCCCTTGAGAAAAGCCGCCGATGCGGTGGAAATTCAAACGGATCATTTAACCATTGAGGATGTGATTCAACGGGTTGTAAGTTTATATCCCCAAAACCTAACGTTTTAATAAAGATGTATTCTTATTAACATCTTTATGCACTAAGATTTTGTAGGTATTATGTTTAAACCCTCAAAATTAATCAGGTTACATTTGTGATCTGGGTATTGACTTTTTATTAAAAATATGCTTCTTTTATCGCTGATCTCAAGGGTAGATCGGTGGATATTTTAGGTGCAGCTTGATCGATCTCAATTCTACAATTTATTTTGGTGTGAAGGAGTAATCTCGTGGCTCAGTATAGTCCTATTCTGCGACAACAAAAAATCGCCTTATTTGCTTTGGTCGCTGCTACTACCAGTTTTGCGATGGGTGTGATGTTACCTGTTAATTTGCGGGTGGAGCGATCGGGTAAACCCAGTATTCCGGCGGTTGCGACCAAGCCGCAAAACGAGGCTCCGCAAGTAACGGAAAAGGCTCAAACTTCTGAGAATAGCCCTAAAGTTTTATCGGGGTCGGGTTTGAATTTTAAAGGCGCGATCGCCCAACGAGTAGATTATCTGGAAACGACCTTAGCACAACTCAAGACTCAACGATTTAGTTATGCCATTCCCCAACAATTTCAAGGGAAAACTATTAAGGAAGTGAGTATTCCCGGGGAACAAAAAGTCATTGCTCTGACCTTTGATGATGGCCCCTGGCCGAATAGCACCCAACAAATTTTAGATATTCTCAAAGAGAATAAGATTAAAGCGACCTTCTTTTGGGTGGGTGCAGCCTTGAAAAATCACAAAAATATTGCCAAGACCGTCGTTAATGAAGGTCATGTGGTGGCGAATCATTCTTGGAGTCACCGTTATGGGAAACACAGTTCAGAAGCAGCAGCTAAAGAAATTGAAAGCACGGCTCAATTAATTGAAGAATTAACAGGAATTGAAAGTCCCATATTTCGACCCCCGGGCGGGAATTTGACTAATGGTTTAGTGGATTATGTGTTAGGAAAAAATTATGTTAATGTGATGTGGTCAGCCGATTCCCAGGATTGGAAATCTTCATCAGGAAAAATTATTGATCAGGTTTTAAAAGATTCTAAATCTGGGGGAATTGTTTTGATGCACGATGGCGGCGGAAATCGTTCAGAAACAGTAAAAGCCTTACCTACTATCATTAAAAGCCTGAAGGAACAGGGTTATACTTTTGTAACCTTGCCTGAATTACTAGAAATAGCCGATCAAAAACCCGTTGAACAACCTCAACCAACTGATAGCAGTCAACCGTAAATCAAGAAATATTATAGGGTTGGTAACACTGGAAAGTTATAATTAGTTATCTGTTGTTATCAACCCTGGAATATTGTTAGATATAGTTAATATTAACTCATTTGTTGAGGAGTTTAAGGTTGTGATTGTTTCTGATAATTTAGCTCCAGATTTAATAGTTAATAAATCTCTGTTTCCAGATAGTTTTTTGATTACAATTGCGCCTCTTTTGTTAGAGGAAATTTATGCTTTAGCTGATGATCCCAGAAATGGTGCAATTGTGGTGATGAGTGGTATGGTGAGAAATCAAACCGATGGTCAGCCCGTAGAATCCTTAGAATATCAAGCCTATCAACCGATGGCAATCAAAGTCTTTGAAAAAATTGCGACGGATATTCGCACTTCATGGTTAGATGTGACCCGTGTGGTGATTCATCATCGGGTTGGACGGTTAAGAATTGGTGAAATTAGTGTTTTAATTGCGGTGGGTTGTCCTCACCGTCGAGAAGCGTTTGAAGCCTGTCAATATGCAATTGATACCTTAAAACATAGTGCACCTATTTGGAAAAAAGAACATTGGAAAGACGGTTCTAGTAGTTGGGTGAGTATTGGTGCTTGTGAAACAAATTGTTAATCTGAATCAAACACTATAGCAATCCTATTTGAGTTGTGTTCAAAATTGTTGATCAAAAGGGAACGGGGAACAGGGAACAGGGAACAGGGAACAGGGAACAGGGGTAATACTTCTGGCTGTTTCATGTAAGTATTAAAATGTTACAACCTCGGCGCGGATTGCTATATTTTAGACCGTTCTGAGAAAGGAATAAATCCCAAGGCAAAAGTCTAAAAGTCGCGCCGGGCAGTGGGGATTTTCTCAAGATTGGGATAAACTATAAATAGTTAACGCTATGCAGCCCATTAATATATCGTGTCTCCCCAACCTACAACTACTTCCAATCCCAAAGCCCTCGCTGCTTTAGACGATCAGCTTTCTAATCGTTTCATTCATCTTGACCCGGCCGGATATTTTATTATTTATATTAATCAAAAAGCGGGATTAATCTGTGCCGAACACTATACCAATGCTATCAATGAAAAAGGACTTGCGGTTGATCCTGAAACCGGAGAACCTTTTCCTTGTACGGGGAGTTTGAAGCGCGAACCTACAGCTATTTTTAGTGGAAAAACTGCTAAGGAATTAGGGATTAAAATTACTGAAGAAACCCAACCTTGTCCCGTGAGTTGTTTGGATCATGCGTTATATTTGGGACGGGAATTTGTACGGGCGGAAATCGCCTTAATTTCCGGGTCTGATTATATTCAGGATTAAAATTAACTAGAGACGTTGGTGGCAACGTCTCCATCCTCTTGATTAGAGATCTCCGCCACGAAAAGCCAGTAAGATAATGACTGCCGGGCCAGCCACCACAATCAGACCTAACATTGTAAGCTGGGCAATAAGCTCAAAGTTGATATCGCCTAAAAAACTTGTAATCGCGTCCATTATTCCTCCAAACTTAACAAGTGTAAATATTGACTATCTAAAAATCAACAGTTGATCTTACCAGGCGATCGCACCTTCATTTTAAGATTTTTCACAAAACGCAATACAACGACCGGGGTATCCAACCCAGGAATAAGCCCTGATCGGGTTTTCTATTCCCTAGGATAGAGGAGGGAGTGGCTGATCTTGAGATAGGTAGACCAATCTGAGGACAGAACGCGATAATCGTGGTAAAGTCATGCTCATCAAACCCATTTTAATAAATTCCAAATCACTTGAATGCACATTGCTTGGCTTGGAAAAAAATCACCCTTTTGCGGTAACGTTACTTATTCTCGGGAAATCACTAACGCCCTGTTAGACCGGGGCCATCGAGTCAGCTTTCTGCACTTTGCCCATGAAGGAACGAACGACCGCAACCCAGAATGGCAACTGGAAAACGGCAACTGGAAAATCTCTACTGAGGACAAAAATGGGAAGGTGACACCTTTTCCCATGACTCAGGAGGTGTCTTTACCCTGTCTGTATAAGTCTCAAGTCTATACAATTCCCACCCTCAGTTCTAGCAAAGTCTTAACAAAGTCCCTAGAACGGTTGAAACCCGATGTGGTTCATGCGTCCCTGACCCTTTCACCGTTAGATTTTGTCTTACCTGAAATTTGTGCGGAACTGAATATCCCCCTGGTGGCGACCTTTCATACGCCCTTTGACCATAAATTACGGAATTTTCAATCGGGGACACAACATTTAACCTATCAAATCTACGCGCCTTTTTTGGCGAACTATGACCGTGTGATTGTGTTTTCCCAGGTTCAACGGGAGATGTTAAACCGTCTGGGAGTCCAAAAACATAGGGTAGCGGTGATTCCCAACGGAGTAGATGGGTCGAAATATTCTCCCGGGCCATCGAACTTTAAGGAAGAATTAGGGGCGGAACGGGTTTTTGTCTATCAAGGCCGTTTGGCTACGGAAAAGAATGTTGAGTCACTGCTCAAAGCCTGGAAGAAGTGCAATATGGGGCCAGGATGTGTCTTAGTCATTGTTGGTGATGGGCCATTAGAAGCCTCTCTCCAGGCATCCTATGGGTCAGAAGACGGAATTATCTGGTTTGGGTTCATCGGGGATGAAGACCGACGGATTGAAATTCTGCGGGGGGCTGATGTCTTTGTTTTACCGTCGAGGGTGGAAGGCTTATCGATCTCTTTATTAGAGGCGATGTCCTGTGGTACCGCTTGTGTGGCGACGGACGCGGGGGCGGATGGGGAGGTTATGGAAGGCGGCGCCGGAATTATTATGAAAACTGAGGGCGTTACTTCCCAACTGCGAACCCTATTACCTTTATTACGAGATCATCCTGAAATGATCCCCCTAGTGGGTCAAAAAGCCCGTCAACGGGTTTTAGAACGCTATACCCTGGATCAAAATATTACCCAATTGGAACATCTCTATCAAGATTTATTACAAGAACAGCGTTTGCCATTAAGCCACGTTGTTTAGTCAGTTGTAGGGGCTGGGTTCCCCCACCCCTGCTCAGTTATCAGTGTAAGAGTTAAGAAAGATTATGTTACGCAATATGCGATCGCTCACAATCAAAAACTAATCGCCACCTTTGATGCTTTATCTCTAGGAATTTGCATGGGTGTAACCAAACAACAGCAGTTTGAGTAAGTTTTCTTGGTAAACAAAGAAAAAACGTTAACATTGATGCTGATAAATAACAATCTAACTCAGTTATTAGTGAATCTTTAGTGTTTTTTTAATAAGAGCAGATAACGGTGGTATTTGAGGGAAGAATTCTCAAAGAGAAAGCCAGCGATGAACAGATGATGCGTGAGCAACTTGCAAAGGCATCCTGGGTGATAATTAGGGTAACGCTTCAGCCAAGATAGAAGCTACATATTGATAAAACTATGACGCGCGAAGATTTGCTACTACTCATTGATCAGGCATTAGATGAGGGATGGAAAAAGCTAGACCTATCAGGTAAGGAACTAACCGAACTGCCTCCAGAGATTGGCAAGTTAACGCAACTCGAAACTTTTAACCTCTCAAGTAACGAACTGAAGCAGATACCGGAATCGATTACTCAATTAGTTAATTTGACTGCGCTTGACCTCGAAGACAATCAACTGAGGGAGATCCCTGAATCAATTAGTCAATTAGTCAATCTGACTAAGCTTGACCTTACAGACAATCAACTGAGGGATCTCCCCGAATCGATTACTCAATTAGTTAATCTAACCGACCTTTACCTCTGGGGGAACCAACTCGTAAAGCTACCTGAATCGATTAGTCAGTTAGTCAATCTGACCAAGCTTAACCTTGCATTCAATCAACTGAGGGAGATCCCCGAATCAATTACTCAATTAGTTAATCTAACCGACCTTTACCTCTCAAGGAACCAACTGGGAGAGATCCCTGAATCGATTACTCAATTAGTTAATCTAACTAAACTTAACCTTACATTCAATCAACTGAGGGAGATCCCTGAATCGATTACTCAATTAGTTAATCTAACTAAACTTAACCTCTGGGGGAACCAACTGAGGGAAATCCCCGAATCGATTACTCAATTAGTCAATCTGACTGACCTTTACCTGGGAGGCAACCAACTGAGGGAGATACCCGAATCGATTAGTCAATTAGTTAATCTGACTGAGCTTGATCTCTCAAGCAACCAACTGAGGGAGATACCCGAATCGATTAGTCAATTAGTTAATCTGACTAAGCTTGACCTCTCAAGTAACCAACTGACAGAGATACCCGAATCGATCACTCAATTAGTCAATCTGACTAAGCTTGACCTCTCAAGTAACCAACTGACAGAGATACCCGAATCGATTACTCAATTAGTCAATCTAACTAAGCTTTACCTCGGAGGCAATCAACTGACGGAGATACCCGAATCGATTACTCAATTAGTCAATCTGACTGACCTTTACCTCGGAGGCAATCAACTGACGGAGGTTCCAGAGTGGCTTGAAGAGTTAGCCAATCTTGAAAAATTAGATCTACGCCAAAATCCATTGCCTATTTCTCCAGAAATTTTAGGCCCCCCAGAGATTTATCAATATCCTGGTTCTATCGAAAAAATCTTTAACTATTGTCGCCAACTTCGGAACGGTGAAGTTCGTCCTTTGAATGAGGCTAAGTTGCTATTGGTCGGTCAAGGTAGCGTTGGTAAAACCTCTTTAATTAATTGTCTGATTCATGACAAATTCAACCCGAACGAGTCTCAAACCGATGGTCTAAATGTTACCACTTGGTCTGTTCATGTCAACAGCAAAGACGTACGCCTTAACGTTTGGGATTTTGGAGGACAAGAGATCTACCACGCCACTCACCAGTTCTTTCTCACCAAACGCAGTGTATATGTTTTGGTCTGTAACTGTCGTACCAGTGAAGAAGAAAACCGCATCGAATACTGGCTTAAATTGATTGAAAGCTTTGGCGGTCAATCACCTGTTATTATTGTTGGTAATAAAAAAGACGAACAGCCCCTCGATATTAACCGTAAAGCATTACGGGAAAAATACCCCAATATCAAAGCAATTATTGAAACGTCTTGCCAAACTAACGAAGGCATTGATGAACTTTGTCAGGCTATTACCCTAGAAGTTGGACAACTCAAAGAAGTCTATGATCTCCTTCCCCTTTCCTGGTTTGAGGTTAAAGAACACCTGGAAAATATGAATGAGGATTTCATTAGCTATAGCAAATATGCCTGTATTTGTGATAACAAAAATATTTCTGAAGAAAATAACCAAGATCAATTGATCGATTTGCTGCATCGGCTTGGCTTGGTACTTTGCTTTCGTAACCACCCCATTCTTCAGTCTACCAATGTCCTTAACCCGGATTGGGTTACTGAGGGGATCTATGCTTTGCTGAGTGATGAAACCCTGAAAACTAAAACTAAAGGAATCCTTACCTTCGACGACCTTAGCCGGATTCTTGACCCGCAACGCTATCCTGCAAAGCTACACTACTACCTAACGGAGCTAATAAAAGAATTTCAACTTTGTTTTCAGCTTCCCGACTGTCCCGTACCCAAATTTCTGATCCCTGGACTCTTACCCAAAGATGAACCGGAAAATACGGATCTTGAAGATAACACTTTAGAATTTCAATATCACTATCGGGTTTTGCCCGAAAGCATCATGTCTCGCTTCATTGTTCTTACCCACGAAAAAATTCACAACCAAATTTACTGGCGCAGTGGGGTTATGCTCGCATACACCGAAAACCAAGAAACCTACAATGTTGCTCGCATCAAAGCCGATCTTGAAGATAAGAAAATTTTTATCTCGATTGACGGTCGTGAAACCACGCGGCGCTCATTTTTGTTGATGATTCGTGATGTATTCAACAGAATTCACAGCAGTTTCACGAACCCTGAAGTCAGTGAATGGGTTCCTGTTCCTGGCTATCCCGACCATCCACCCCTCGACTATCAAGAACTCCTTGGCTTGGAAGCAATGGGAGAAATAGAATATCCGATTGGTAAACTACGCACCAGAGTTAATTTGCGTCAACTTTTAGATGGTTATGAACCCATCGAAGTACGACAAAAACGCTACATGAACAATGCTAAGATGAACTCAGGAGAGAGCGAAGAATTCTCTAAGCCGATCCAGATTTTTAACCACATCCATAACAATAATCACCAAGGAAATTATAAACCTATGACTGGGATTACAAACAATAATCAAGGCGCGAATATTGGTAACTTAGTTAATGAAGCGAAAGACAATGCTCAAGTGACAGCATCTATCGGTAGTCAAACCAGTGGCGTTAGCACTGCCGAACTGTTACAACTCATCGCCACTATGCGCCAAACAGCCACGCAATTTCCTCAAGATATTCAAGAGGATATTATTATTGAGATTGATGATGTAGAAGAAGAACTTAAAAAACCTGAAAATAAACGCAACTTAACTCGTTTGCAAAAGCGGTTGCTGGCTTTAGCAATGGTGGGTTCAATGATGGCGACTCCCATTGCAGGGATTACTGATTTTACGAATAATGCCTTAGATTTAGCCAATAAAATGGGCATTGAGCTTCAGCTTCCTTCGGCTCCCAAATAGGTAGAGAACCGACTTTTCTACTAGCCTTATTAATTTTTTGTTCTAGTTGCGATCGCCCACCGTCAACTTCTCAAACCCAATGTTATTATTTTCTTATAAAATTATTAATAAACTATGCTAGAAATTTCTAAGATGGTAAGCATCCCAGAGCATGAAATTGAAATGAGTACAGTTCGTTATCAGGGTGCAGGGGGGCAAAATGTTAATAAGGTTGCCAGTGCAATTTAGGAAAAGCTCATAGGTAACAAATAGCTATAATTAAGCTACAAGTTTTAGTATAAACTTCCTTCAATCTATTGAGTTAATGACTTTACCTAACCAACCCCCCTACAACACCTTAAAACCCAAGGCAACGAGTACAGTCGGTCGTGGAAAAGTCGTTAAGCTAGATGCAAGTCCAAGCTTTTCTCAATGGAATGATGAATTTGTTACGTTGTGTTTAGGTGATAGCCTAGAACATTATGAACAATGGGAACAACCGACTGTAATTGTTTCAGATGGGGCTTATGGTGTTCTAGGATTTGAAGGAGATACATCAGATCATCTTGATTTACCTCAGTGGTATGAACCCCATATTCAAGCTTGGTCAAAAGCAGCGATGCCTTGTACGACGCTTTGGTTTTGGAATTCAGAAATAGGTTGGGCTGTTGTTCATCCCATTCTGGAAAAATGCGGTTGGCGTTATGTGAATTGCAATATTTGGAATAAAGGGAGAGGTCATATTGCAGGTAATGTTAATACCGAAAAAATTCGTAGGTTTCCAGTTGTTACAGAAGTTTGTGTTCAATATGTTAGAGAAGTAACAATTAACGATTTGCCGTTGAAAACATGGTTGCTGAAAGAATGGAAACGTTCAGGACTACCCCTCAAACGAGCAAATGATGCTTGCGGTGTCGCAGATGCAGCAACCAGAAAATATTTTGATCAAGGACATTTATGGTATTTTCCCCCGCCAGAAATGTTTGAACGTCTAGTTAATTATGCCAATGAAAAGGGTAATTCAGAAGGTAAACCCTATTTTTCTTTAGATAATCAACGCGCTTTGACGAAACAAGAATGGAGCAAAATGCGCTCAAAATTTCAATGTCCTCATGGGTTTACAAATGTTTGGGAGCGTTCGGCTTTACGAGGAAATGAACGAATTAAAACCAAATCGGGTAAGGCGTTACATCTTAATCAAAAACCCCTTGATCTCATGAGTCTAATTATTCAATCTTCCAGTGATGAAAATGATATTATCTGGGAACCGTTTGGAGGTTTGTTTAGTGCTTCTTTGGCAGCACGTCAGTTAAAGCGAAAAGCCTATTCCTGTGAAATTGACCCAGACTATTTTTACTGGGGTACAGAGAGATTTAATCCAGAATTTTATCAATACTCTCTTCTTTAATATCCAAATAAGTTTGTAAAGCTTGCTTAATTCTTTCCTCTTTACGGCTGGATAAAAGTCTATTCCATTGCCCGATCTTCATACCACACATTTCAATGTTAAAGACACGCTGTTTAAATTGCTCAATACCTGGATGTTCAATTCTATCCATCTTGGCAAAATTTGTATCGAGTCTGTATTTGTAGCGGGTGAGTAATTCGCGTAACTGTAATTGATATTCTCTGGTTGGTTTGTAAATTCTTCCTTCACTGCCCCATAATTCTACGATTGTTTGTGCTTCTAAAAGCTCCTGAGTAGAACCTTGAAATTTATAGCCATTGGTGTTGGTTTGTTGTAAATTTGCTGTTCTCTGAGTCGTATCCTCTGGCTCTAAAACCAGATAATCCGGTGGGTTATGATAATGATTATCCCTAGCAGCAGCTACAGACAAACCGGAAACAACACAGACATCAATAATTCGAGGCTTACCATAAATAATATTTTCCGGTAGCCATGCCAATATTGCAACATAAGTCTGGTCAAATTGGAAGTGATTTTGACTATCTTTGAAACGTGCTGTTATTTCCGTTGCGAGGGGAAACCAGGCTTTAATTTCTAAACCTGGTATGGGTTGAACGTTTCCAACAAAAATAGTATCGGGAAAGCCAGGGTCTTGCCGTTGCCACTTGCCAAACTCGGAAAAATCATCTTGTTTATTCAGAAACTCAACTGTATTAAATTCAATCAAATTTCCTAGGAGTGGCGAAAGCTTTGAGATAACTTTAGATAGATTAACTGCGGCATCTACAGAAATCGGTTTGGAAATATCCAACAGATCAAAAATATGTCCAGACAAGCCATCTAAATAATGAGATGCTAATCTGATTACCTCCTGTGTATTCATCTTTAGCAATAAAAGATTGTGGTTTATTGAGAGGGGTTGTCTAAGTCATCAGTAGGGGCAAAGTAACCCCGCCCCTACAACTGATGAGTGTTTCCAGGCTTGGGCAAATTGGAAGACATATTCTTCTTGTTCGGTGGTTTCAACACAATATTCACGGGTATGGCGGACAATCGCGATCGCATTTTCTGGACTATAACCCAGGGTGACTAAGCAACAAGAAACAATCGTTCCCGTGCGTCCAAATCCCCCCATACAGTGAACAACAACAGTTTTACCTGCTTTGGCTCGGTCAAGAATTTGAGGAACTAGGTTAATCACTCCTGGCATTGAGGTGGGAACTTTCATATCGGGAATGGGAAACCAGAGGGTTTCCATCCCCCTAGCTTGGGCTTCGGGAAATAAGGTGGGAATTTGGACTTTATGGAATTCGTGGGGTTCAATTAGGGATACCAAAACATCGGTGTGATAGAAATAGCGCAGGCGGTCTAGGTCATGATATAAACTACGATCCCAGAGAAGGTGCATCCCTTGATGGGATTTTCCCGGGGCGTAGGTCATGCCAATTTTTCCGGTGTAGGGGATGACATCGGGGGTGAGAAAATCAACGTTAATCGGGAAGTTACTGGATGTTCTGGGGTAGTTCATAGTCAAGCGAATGGGTTTTGATGTCAACCTGCTTTACAAATTGTAATCAAAACCTTAGCTTTGGTCTATAGCGCTACGCACTAGGCAACAGGCAACAGGCAACAGGCAACAGTAAGTCTCTACTAAATCCACAGACGCGCCATGGCACGTCTCTACTAAATCCTCATTACCTATTACCTATTACCTATTACCTATTACCTATTACCTATTACCTATTCCCTGTTCCCTTATTCGGATTTAAGTGATGCCATATCGATACAGAAGCGGTACTTAACATCGGACTTGAGCAGTCGCTCGTAGGCTTCGTTAACCTTCTGGATGGGGATAACTTCCACATCTGCGGTGATATTGTGCTGGCCGCAAAAGTCTAGCATCTCTTGGGTTTCTGCGATGCCGCCAATATTAGAGCCGGACAGACTGCGACGGCCCATGATCAGGCTAAATGCCGCGATGTCGAAGGGCTTTGGGGGTGCGCCCACCAGGGTGATGTTGCCGTCGCGGGTGAGCAGGTTGAGATAGGCGTTGATGTCGTGATCGGCGGATACGGTGTCGAGGATGAAATCAAAGCTGCCAGCGTGCTTCTGCATCTCGTCGGCGTTGCGAGACATGACCACTTCGTCAGCACCGAGGCGGAGGGCGTCGTCTTTCTTATTCGGTGAGGTGGTGAAAACAACGACGTGGGCTCCGAAGGCACGGGCGAACTTCACACCCATGTGGCCTAGTCCCCCCAGACCGACTATGCCGACCTTCTGGCCCTGGGTGACACCCCAGTGGCGCAGGGGCGAGTAGGTTGTGATCCCGGCGCACAAAAGGGGCGCGACTCCAGACAGATCGAGGTTGGCCGGAACGCGGACAACGAAGCGTTCATCGACGACGATGCTATCGGAGTAGCCCCCATAGGTAACGCCTCCGAGGTGCTTGTCGGGAGAGTTGAAGGTAAGGGTCAGGTTTGGGCAGAACTGCTCAAGACCAGCTTGGCAATTGGGACAAGTGCCGTCCGAGTCAACCAGGCAGCCGACACCAGCGAGATCGCCGGGCTTGTACTTGCTAACGGCCGAGCCAACCTGGGTGACACGGCCAACAATTTCATGACCGGGGACAATTGGATAGACCGTGGGCATGACGCTGCTCCACTCGTCACGCACGGAATGGATGTCGGAGTGGCAGATCCCGCAGAACAGGATTTCGATCTGTACGTCGTGTTCGGTTGGCTCACGACGCCCGATCTGGCTGGAAGCCAGGGGTGATGTGGCACTGGCTGCGGAATAAGCTTTTGTGTTGTACATCAATTGATGCTCCTATGGGTGACTAGCGGACGGGTCTTTTGGCTGATTAAAACTGAGTTTTCTCTTGAACAAATTGTAATCAAAATTTTAGCTTTGGTGTACGATGAGTTCTCTTAGAAAGTAAAATTGATCATCCTGGGTGCGTCCTAGATATCCCGTTAGGGGTGAGGATAGTTCAATCAGTAAATCTCGCACAGCATTATCATTGAGCTTAGGCTCATATTTAGCGTTATGTTGAACTCTAACTTCTACTACGGAACAATTTTGAGTAGGTAAGTTTAAGTTTGAACTGTTGTGAGTGTTTAGCTCTTTAATTGCTTTAATAATCTGCGATCGCAATTTTAAACGATTAATTACTATGTCGATATATTCATCTATTTTATCATCCATTTGTCCGGCTTGTAAATAGTTTTTGAGTTCAATTAAATTCACCGAACCGGGATATTGAGCTTGGAGTTTAACCAGTTTTTCTAAAGTCATGGAATTAATAATACTAATTTTAAATTCTTGGGCTGATTTCTGTACTTGTGGTGTGGGTTTACCAGGGCCAATAATTAATTTAACCGCTTGATTAAATAGTTGCTGACCGAGATGGGTTCCTCCGAGTCGAATTAATTCTTGTGTTGCGCCTGCGGGAATTGTGAATCCAGCTTTACATTCTCCCACCATTGGATAGGGTTTTGTACAATATAAATCCATTCCCCCTGCTCCACCTTTAGCATTTTGATCAAGTTCAAATCCTAAAAATTTTAAACTCTGATGAACAATGTTCTCAAAATCGGTTCCCGCTTGATAATTACTTGTCCCTTCTGGTTCATGCTCGCGGTTTCCTAATGGTACAATTTTATCAATCCATTCTAAGTCTAACGGGTTTGAATTTAAACTAGATGCAGTTTTCCAACCCAAAAAATCATGGATATTTGCTTTTAATTGTTGTAAACCGATTTGTTCTTTCTGGGATAGATGATCATTAGGATATTTTGCGATCGCATTTTCTAATTCTTCTAATTCAGGATGTTCTGGCGGTTGACGATTAAGAATTTTTCGATATTGTCTTTCAAAGTTATTATCATCTAAAATTGCCTGACTTTCATCAACCGTTATGGCATAAGGAAGGGAAATAAACCGACTATTAGAAACTGGATCAATTTCTAGCGGTTGCGGAAGTCGATAAACTCGAAAATACGCTAGAAAAATATGACCTCGTTGTTCTAGGGTTTTGTGTAATGCTGCTGTTGTCCAAACGGTTAATTTTGATAAAGATTCAAACTGTTCAGGTTCATCAAGAATTTGGCAAAGTTCACATTTAGCCCAAACTTTGATTTTAATTTTATCCTGATTAAGTTCTGCAATACTCTGTTTAGCAATTGGAATAAAACCCGGACGATAATATTGTTCTAAGGGTAAGGAATTAAATTCAATATCCGTCGGATAAAGGGCAAATTGTTCCCCTAGGTGCATAAATCTGCGAGGCATTAACAAGATATTTCGACCTTGGTTTAAGGCTTCAATATCAGGCGCAGGTAGACACAAAGCTGTTGAAATTGTAGTCATCTGAATCAAAGAATTTATAGGATTAAGTCACTATCTAAACTAGAGGTAACGTGAGGAATAATAATAGAAATATCTTCATCAATTAAACCATCAGGTGCTTGACCGGAAGGGTCACTCAGAATTTCACAAATGATCGGATTTTTAAGGACTAATTCTGATTTTTCGATAAAGTCAAAAATTTGTTCTGGTTTTACCCCATAGCTGTCTTGATTTTTGTAAACTGCGTATATTGCTAATAAAGGTTTAATATCTTCTTCGGGTAAGCGAACCCATTCCCCACCTTTTTCGTTTTGAAGTTCGTTGAGATATTTGTGTGCTAATTTGGCACCAGGATTAATTGTTTTAGATCGAACTAAACACCCTCGCGTTAAATCAAATTTTTTATAATTTCCAAGTTGTCTAAGAATAGCCTGGATTATAGCCCCTCCTGATTGCTGAATCACAGCTAATCCAATTTTAACAGGTTGAGTATTTTCTTCTCCATTAATTTTGAAATGAAGATAACAGGTTTTTTGTTTAAATCTTTGAATACTTTTAATTTCGACATTTTCAATCGTTTGTCCGATTATCCGTTCAAAGCTAAAAGCAAGGGTTTCCGCAAGTTTATCACTGTCTTCTAAAAGGTCGGTAATTTTCTGTTCAACTTCAATAATTTCGGTTTCAAAGGCAGATTTAACTAAATCATCATTAATGATAGGATGAACAATTTTGCTTTTCCAATTGGCAGTACACCAACTTAAAACATCCCGTGTCATCGGTCTTTGTTTCCCTAATTCTATCAATTGATCTTTGGTAAATGGATATAAAGGATTAGGAGGAACAATTTGATGTTTGGTGTAAAATTCTTCTAACCATTGAGATACTAATGCTATGATATCATCTGGTTTTAAATAGTTTAAATAAATCGGTTTTCCCAATTGAGGATAACTAGCAATTCTATGGATAACGGCTTCGGCTTGTTGCAAAGATTTAACATTCTGTAACCAAGTGGGTTCATACATTGCCAGAACCAATAAACCTCGGTTAATATTATTGAATAAATCTTTCGCGAAACTAGCAGTGATTTGGGGTAAGGAAAAACCCGTTAACTCATCAATATAAGGTGCATCAAGTTCATCAAAACAGATAACCGGAATTTTATATTGACTAACTAAATTCAGAATTTGGCAAGTTGTTTTGAAAGATTCTACTTCTTTTTCTCCAGTTTTGAAGTTGGGTAATCCCATATCTTGAGCTTGTCTTTCTGCTAACTCCATCCCCGATAACCAATAAGTTGCATAGATGGCGTGGGGACGAGAAAGTGTCCATAAAATAGCTCTGACTATATATGGATTTTCAATGATTTGATTTTGTTTGGAAAAAATTAAGTCTGTAAAATGATCTATAGCCTTAGTTGAATGTTGATTTAACCAATCAGGAAATCTTGGAATATATTGTTCTGCGGTATAGTTCCATCCTTTAGCTTGATTAATTAAATGGGCAGCTATTTCTTGCCATTGCATGATTCCTTCATACTGACCATAAGCTCTTAAACTTGAAGTTAGGGTTTCCAGAAATTTGCTTTTGATTTTAGAGAGTTTTTCTCCATAGTCTCCCATATAAATAAACAAGACTTGATCGGTTTGTTTATAATGATGGCGAATGCGACTAATTACTTGAGTTTTGCCTAATCCTCGATCACCAACAACTGTAATCCCTACAGTTTGCATAGAGTTTTGATTTATTTTACTAATAGCCTCAAAAACTGTATCAGAAACATGAGCATTAATTGAGGGTACATCGGGTAAACTTTTATTCCAGACTTGAGAATTTCTAACTACTGTATGTCCAGCAAATGGGTTATGTTGCTGAATCAGATCGTCAATATTACTAAACTCAGAAGCAGTCATAATTTAACCAAAAATAAGGGGTGAATAATGAACAAATTAGCAATTTTATAACCGTTTAGCATAACAACGTAAGCCAACCAGTTCTGTGCTGATAGAATCTTCAATTTTGTCTGATGCGCTATCTTCTACACTCCCTCCAATCAGTTGAAAAATATCATTTGCTTGCATCTCTAAAATCCATTCACTGAACTGTGAACGAGTAACTTGATCACCGATAGTCCGACGAATGCGATAAATCGGGACTAAATTATCGAAGTTATAATCCTTATTTAATTGATCATACACCTGAAGGGCGATCGCTTTAAACTCATCATAGGAAGCGATCGCAGCTTTTTTAACAAATGTTGCCGAAGTTATTCCTTGATTCAATTCTCGAATTAAACCCACCAACCCATTAGCTAAACGAGCAGCGATAACCGTTCCATCAAACACAAAATCAGGACTACTTAAAGCATCAATTAACATTCGTTTTCCCGTATCTGTTATCGATACCATGGGGGTTTGATTTTGCTTATAAATCTTAATAGCTTCGGCCGCTTTCAATTCCTCATAAACCGTTTGGGCAATGCCAATTTTTTTGTTATTGCGTTTTTGCTTAACTTTACTGGTCAATTCACTTTTTTTGACTTCTCCCTCCGTCCCACTCATCGCCCACAAATTTAGGAGGAGCCGAGTTTTATCCATTATTTCCGTCGTAGCAGTAACCGAATTAGACGAATCCAGAGCAGGTGTTGAAGACATATTAGGAATCACAGTAGGGAAAAATATACTCCTATTTTACAGCAAACTTGTCTGAATTAAAAGCCCAGTTGTTCATTTTAATGAGACAAACTCCGTATATTCTCGTAGAGTTTATAAAATCTTGATACCAAAGTTGATGGATCAGGACTTACGCACCCAACCAAAGAAACGGGGTTTTTTTGCGAAAATACTGAGTTGTGACCCAGATATTCTCTAAAAAACCGGGTTTCTAGCGCCCCATGGGTAAGTCCTATGAATTTCCATGCTTGGGAAGTTTTTCGCACAAGATCTGTCCAATATCGATTAAGCTGTTGTTAAATTAGACTGTCCGATTTATCGGTTTGCTCATGTCCGTTTCTTCCTCCCCAAACCCCAAATACACAGAACTGCTTAATCGCCTCACGGAAATTAACGATATTAAAGCGGCTATTTCCCTCTTGCATTGGGATCAAGCCACCTATATGCCCCCAGGGGGTGCCCAGGCCAGAGGGCGACAAATGGCCACCTTACGCCGCCTTGGCCATGAAAAATTCACCGATCCGGTTTTAGGTCAACTCTTGGAAGACTTACGGACGGAGGAAGCGAACCTTCCCTATCCTTCCCTAGAAGCTAGTTTGATTCGGGTCAGCCGTCGAGATTATGAGCGGGCGGTGCGGGTTCCCTCAGCCCTGATGGCGCGAATCTCCCAGCATCAATCCGCCTGTTACAATGCCTGGGCTAAGGCGCGGGAAGCCCAAAGTTTTGCTCTGGTTCAGCCCTATTTGGAAACCACCCTAGAATTGAGTCAGGAGTATGCCGGGTGTTTTCCGGGATATGAACACATTGCCGATCCCTTAATTGATCAACAGGATCAGGGGATGACGGTGGCAAAGGTGCGATCGCTCTTTGAACCTCTGCGTCAAGAATTAGTGGCGATCGTGGAAACCCTCGGTAATTGTGTTCCGTTAAATGACTCTTGTTTGCATCAAAATTTCTCCTCAAAAGAACAACTCAAGTTCAGTCTGGGGGTAATTCAATCTTTAGGTTATGACTTAAAGCGAGGACGTCAAGATAAAACCTTGCATCCGTTTATGACCAAATTCTCCATTGATGATGTGAGAATTACCACCCGTGTATATGAACACCATCTGGAACAAGCGTTATTTAGTACGATCCATGAAGCGGGTCATGCTCTCTATGAACAGGGAATTGCAATGGAGTTAGAAGGAACACCTTTAGCGGGGGGAGCTTCCTCGGGTTTACACGAAAGTCAAGCTCGTTTATGGGAGAATATTATCGGTCGCAGTCGCGGGTTTTGGGAATGGTTTTATCCTCGGTTACAGGGGGTGTTTATGCGGCAGTTAGGACAGGTGACAACGAATCAGTTTTATCAAGCTATTAATAAGGTTAATCCTTCTTTAATTCGTACCGATGCCGATGAAGTTACCTATAATTTACATATTATGATTCGGTTTGATTTAGAGTTAGCGATGTTGGAAGGAAAATTAGCTATTTCCGATTTACCTGAAGCCTGGAATCAACGTTATAAAAATGATTTAGGGGTGATGCCAACAACGGATGCTGAGGGCGTATTACAGGATGTGCACTGGTATATTGGATTGATTGGGGGAATGTTCCAAAGTTATACGTTAGGGAATTTAATGGCCGCTCAAATTTATGATACTATCGTTAGTTTTGATCCTGAGATTCCCTTTGAAATTGAACGGGGAAGTGTGAAGCGGCTGTTAGAATGGTTGCAACAAAATATTTATCAACATGGCCGAAAATTCACCACCTCAGAATTAATTGAACAGGTGACGGGTTCACCTTTAAAAATCGATCCATTTATTCATTATTTACATCATAAATATGAATATCTGTACAATTGTAAATTATAGATATAGTGCTACGCACTAGGGAACAGGGAACAGGGAACAGGGAATAGAGAATACTTCGACTTCGCTCAGTAACAAGGGAATAGAAAAAAGTGATGCAATTTATTCCCCCGGTAAGAAATCTTTTTCTAAGATTTGTTCCAAGGTATAAGGACATTCTTGGGGAAAAATACTTGATTTTAAGGAAGTTTCTCGCCCAGCTAAATCCAGCCCATCCCTGTAACTTTCCACCACAGCATCGCGTAGGTAAGGTTTTAAGCTAGGACTTTCTTTAATTAGTTCTTTAATTTGATAACGTTGTTCATAAATAGTATTTGACCAACTCCGAGAACGTTTCCCAGGTTGATATTCCCATTTTAATAAATGACCGATTAAAACCCTTAAACGATTCCTCAACTCCCGGCGGTCTTGTTTACCCAAAGATTCAATCTCCTCAACTAAATTCGGCACATCTAAACTATCCCACGCCCCCTGTCGCAATAACTTTACTTGCTCCACAGTCCAAGCATAGAAATCCGTTTCGTACAAATCAGAAGATTTAGAGAGATTTAATTCTATTGAGTTCATAGCTGATCAGATTAGAATTTCTATATTTAACAGCTTAACAGTTTTCAACTATATAGGACTTACGCAGAATACCCAATTATACACCATCTGTAGGGGCGAACGGCCGTTCGCCCCTACTAGATATG
>NZ_LR735022.1:0-39449 GCF_900009265.2 Planktothrix paucivesiculata PCC 9631
TTTCACAGATAAAAAAGGGATTGGTAAGCTAAAACTAAAAGGAACGTGGAACTTAAACTACTACCAAATAGAACAGATAAAACGAGTTAGGTTAGTGCGTCGTGCTGATGGCTACTATGTTCAGTTTTTAATTAAAACTGATGTAAAAGTAGAGGTTAAACCAACTGGTAAAACTATTGGTTTAGATGTAGGACTTAAGGAGTTCTACACAGATAGTAACGGACATACAGAACCCAATCCCCGATTTTATAGAACAGGTGAGAAACGGTTGAAATTTTATCAACGTCGCGTTTCTCGCAAAAAGAAAGGCTCTGCCAATCGAAAAAAAGCCATTAATAAATTAGGCAGGACACACCTTAATATAAGTAGGAAGCGTGAAGAACGCGCCAAGAGAATAGTGCGTTGCGTGATCAAATCTAACGATTTAGTAGCCTACGAAGATTTAAGGGTTAAGAATTTAGTCAAAAATCATTGTCTTGCTAAATCTATTAATGATGCTGGTTGGTATCAATTCAGGAAATGGTTAGAGTATTTTGGTGTGAAATTTGGTAGGATAACTGTTGCAGTTAATCCATCTTATACTTCTCAAAATTGCTCTAGTTGTGGTACTACAGTCAAAAAATCTTTATCTACTAGAACACATATTTGCCAATGTGGATTTGTACTAGATAGAGACTGGAATGCAGCAATTAATATNATAGCAATTTTAGTATTTCTATATTTTAACCGACATTCCAAATTTCTTGTAAATCTAATACAAACCCCGGAAGCACATCTTCCCCAGAAAGACTAACAGTAGATTGTAAAATTTCCACTTCTTTCCCGAAACGATAGATTTATACGCGCTGATTTTGAGGATCAATTAACCAACCCAGTTGAGTCCCATTTTCCAGATACTTTTGCATTTTTTCTCTGAGGATTTTGAGAGTATCGGTTTCTGAACGTAATTCAATTATAACACCTTTTTAGTTCTTAGGAAATCTTTTTCATTTCTTCCTGGGCTTCTCGACGGGAACCGGATGCCATTCTAAGCATTTCTTGTCCCGTATGTAGGGAAGAATAATCATAATTTAAGGTAAAGGTTTCTAATTCATTCAGTCCATCCTCTAAATGATTCAGGGTATAATAAATATGGGCAGCAACCCCAGCAACTGGGGAGGGATTTCGTCGAGAACGAAAGAGGGTTTGAGCTTGATTCAGCAAGTTTTTACAAAGTTCAATATAAGCCTGAAACTCCTCCATTAATTGATCATCAAAGGGATCTGCTGATAATTTATTGACTTCGGATTTTAGGGGTTTTAAAATTTGATTAATATAACGATTAATGGGTTTATAAACTTTATTAATCCAGATTGTTAATTCTGCATCGGCTTCCGTTGCTTGTTTTTTAACCTTGGAAACAAAGGGTTTTACGGAGTCGAAATCGGGATTTTTGCCTAAACCGAGTTCTCGATCATGGGACTGACGTTTTTGCGGATCACTTAATACTTCATAAGCCGCATTAATCTGAATAATTTGGTTATGATCAGCCGATTGATTTTGACTATCAGGATGAAAGACTTTTGCTAATCGACGATAAGCTTGTTTGATTTCTGCGGCTGTTGCTGCGGGGTTCACTTGTAAGGTACTGTAGTAATTTTTGAGCGGAGTCATATCGATTGATCTAAGATTAATTAGGGATTCCTATAGAATGGTTTTCAGACCCTCTTGATTGTAGCGCGATCGCGATTGATAATGGCTAGTATTTTTTTTCTGGGCTGTGGATTATTATTGATCCTATGAATTATGATTCAGGGTTAATATGAAATTAAGTAAAGTATCAGGATTAAATATTTTACGGTATTTGGGTATTGGGTTTGCTGTTTTCCTGACTTTAACCGGATGTCAAACTCTATTTAAACAGCCAACAGCATCGGAGATTCATCTGAAACTAGGAAACCCAAGTCAAGCAACGGCTGATCCTCAAAATCCTACTAATTTTCTAATCGAAAAACCTGAATTTGTTCTTTCTTATAATAGCCAAACGGGAACAGCAAATTGGGTCAGTTGGCAACTTAATTCATCTTGGTTAGGAACAGTAAAACGTCAAAATAATTTCCGACCCGATGCGAGTTTACCTCCAGGTTGGTATCCAGTTCAACCGAATGATTATCGGGGTACGGGTTATGATCGCGGTCATTTAGTGCCTTCGGGCGATCGCACCGATAACCTTGACCAGAATAGCACAACTTTTTTAATGACTAATATCATTCCCCAAGCCCCAGTATTAAATCGAGGGATTTGGAGTGATTTAGAACAAGACTGTCGAGAATTGCTGGAAAAAGGCAAGGAATTATATATAATTACTGGCGGTGAAGGTAAACTAAAAACTATTGCTAAAGGTAAAGTAACTGTTCCGAAATGGAATTGGAAAGTTATCGTTATTTTAGATAAACCGAATCAAAAGGTTACGGAAAATACCCGCATTATTGCAGTGAGAATCCCTAACTCTAATTCCTTAAAAAAGCATTGGCGAGATTATCAAGTTTCCGTCGATGAAATTGAAAGACATACAAAATTAGATTTTTTAACGAATATTCCCAAAACGATTCAAGACAAACTAGAGAGTCAAGTGAATGATTAGATACTTAACCGATAACCAATAACTGATAACTCTTACACTGTTAACTGATGACTGATAACTGATGACTGATTTCTACTGACTGTTTATCCCGAATCTTGGAATAATAGAGCGAAATCGAAGAATAGCCGGGATAAAAACAACTTCTGTATCAGTCATAATATCCTGATGGCTATACCCCTTTCGTACTTGAGAGAACGTCTACAATGTCTTTAACTCAATCTTCTTCAATCAATCCCTGGAGTCTGATTACCGCCTTATCCTTAAGTTTAGGATTAGTGAGTATTCCCTTAATTGCTCCAGTTTTCGCCCAGGAACAACGGGTCAGAACCCTGACGGTTAGCGGTCAAGGAGTTGTAACTATTCCCACCACCCAAACCCAAGTACAGTTAGGGGTGGAAGTTCTAGGCAAAACCGCCGAGGAAGTTCAAACAGAAGCCGCGAAAAGGACTGCCTCGGTGGTAGAATTACTGCGATCGCGCAATGTTGAGAAACTCGAAACCACCGGAATTCGCCTCAACCCCACCTACAGTTATGCCAACGATCAACAACGATTAACCGGATATTCCGCCACCAATACCGTCAGTTTCAAATTAAACACCGAAAAAGTCGGAAGTCTGCTTGATGATGCCGTCAAAGCCGGAGCAACCCGCATTGATGGGATTAGTTTCATTGCCTCCGATACCGAAATTAACGCCGCCCAACAACAGGCTTTAAAACTCGCCACCCAAGAGGCCGAAAGTCAAGCCAACGCCGTATTAAGCGCCCTGAATTTAACCCGTCGAGAAATTATCGGAATTCAAGTTAATAATGCCAGCGCCCCTGTCCCCATGCCCGTAATGTACAGAACAGATGCCGTAGCAGCAGCCCCAGCCACTCCCGTTATCGGTGGAGAACAACAGGTTAGAGCCTCCGTCACCTTGCAAATTAGTTATTAGGTAGTCGGATATTGAAGAAGTTAAACAGGATCAACTCCCCTGGTGTTTCCCATTACCCATCCGTAATTCGTAATTCGTAATTCGTAATTCCCTAAAGTCATGTAATCACAACACCAAGACAAGATCCATTCGTCAGTCTGGAATAATATTGAGGTGATTCCAGATTCAAGGTAGATCAAATGTCCCTGACCTCTGCACAACCCGCTTTACTTGTTCTTGCTGATGGAACCGCCTATACGGGCTGGTCATTCGGCGCTCCGGGAACCGTGATTGGAGAAGTTGTCTTTAATACGGGTATGACCGGATATCAAGAAGTATTGACCGACCCCAGCTATTGTGGACAAATTGTCACCTTTACCTATCCTGAGTTGGGCAATACTGGCGTTAACTCCGAAGATGAAGAATCCGCCTATCCCCATGTCCGAGGGGCGATCGCCCGTAACATTTGTCACCGTCCCAGTAATTGGCGGTCTACTCAGTCCTTACCCGACTATTTAAAACAGCACCATATCCCCGGTATTTATGGGATTGATACCCGCGCCCTGACTCGGAAAATTCGTACCGTTGGAGCGATGAATGGGGCGATTTCCACGGAAATTTTAGATCCAGGGGAACTGCAAAATTTAGTTCAACAGGCTCCGAGTATGGCCGGGTTGAACCTGGTTAAAGAAGTCACCACCCAGCAACCCTATGAATGGTCAGAACCTACAGACACCGCTTGGGAGTTTAGTGATTCTGCCACTGGGGAGCAACAACCCCGTTATACCGTCGTTGCCTTAGATTTTGGGGTGAAACGCAATATTCTGCGACGGTTGGCCAGTTATGGCTGTCGGGTGATTGTGGTTCCAGCTAATACATCCTCGGAGGAAATTCTTAAATACAATCCCGATGGGATTTTCCTCTCTAATGGCCCCGGTGATCCGTCGGCTGTTACCGAAGGCATCGCCACCACGACAGAATTAGTCAAGGCGGAAAAACCCGTATTTGGGATTTGTATGGGCCATCAAATTTTGGGCCTATCCCTGGGGGCTGAAACCTTTAAACTCAAATTTGGTCATCGCGGCTTAAATCAACCCGCAGGTCTGGCACAGCAGCAAGTCGAAATTACCAGTCAAAATCATGGATTTGCGATTGATCCCGATACCTTAGCGTCAGATATCCAAATTACTCATCTGAACCTGAATGATCGCACCGTTGCGGGCTTGAAACACAAAACTTTACCTTTGTTTTCAGTTCAATATCACCCCGAGGCCAGTCCTGGCCCCCATGACGCTGACTATTTGTTTGAGCGTTTTGTTCAAGCGATGCAGCAACAGCAAGAGCAGAACTAATATCCTTTTGTCCCTCCTAACTTAGTAGACAATTCCTTGAAAAGCCTTTATACTAGATCGGCGATGTCAAGCTTTATGTAGTTAGGAGGGTATCATTCCTGAGCAACTGAATTTAACCGTGAGCCTGCGGGGTACACGGGATGTCCAAGACAATTATCAGATCTTCCGCCTAACTGGATTGATGGATGCTTTCTCAGAAGGCACTTTTAGGAAGGTGGTAAGTAATTATATAGAAAAAGGCCCCAAGCACATTATATTGGATCTCTCTCAGATAGATTTTGTAGACAGTTCTGGATTAGGGGCGCTTGTTCAGCTTGTAAAAAAAGCTCAACAGGGCGAGGGAACCTTACAGATTGTTTCCAATCCTCGTGTAACTCAAACTGTTAAATTAGTTCGCTTGGAAACGTTTCTCTCTTTACAGCCATCTGTAGAAGATGCGATAAAAAACATCAATAACGCCTAGGTGTGAACCTCAATTGGGTAGTGCCACCCCGATAAGGTGAGGATACTCAGTCAATGGGATCAGGGTGGAATAATCCTTACTACGACCTTTTAACGACTAACGAGTTAATCTGTTGGTTAGTCCCTATCTCTGGATCAAATGCTCGATCAAAGCCTATCACCAGAACAAGTTCAACGGATTTCTCCCGCGTCTTGGGCCTATTTAGGAGATGCCGTTTATGAACTCTACATTCGTAGTTTTTATCTGATGCCCCCAAAGCGATCGCATTTGTATCATCAGTTAGTCGTGTCTCAAGTTCGCGCCGAAAGTCAAGCTCGTCACTTGCGATCGCTAGAACCTCACCTTACCGAAACGGAATTAGATGTTTTAAAACGGGGTCGAAATGCAGCTTTTGGATATCCCAAAAGACTCGATCCCCAAACTTACCAACAGGCCACCAGTTTAGAAGCATTATTCGGGTATTTGTATTTGACGAATCCGCAACGTTTAGAGGAATTGTTTAATTATCTTGAGCTCGATTCTAAAGATTGTTGATTGTTGATTATTGACTGCTCAATGGTACGGGAAAAACCGGTTAACTTAAGTTAAAAACTCTTAATTTAGGAGAAAAATACGGCTTTTGGGCAGTCGTTGATGTCAATTAATCAAACTCCCATCTCTACACCCATCTCATTTCTTATCTCGCTAATTATTATGCCAAAGTTTAGTCGTTCCAACACTCCATCGAGACCTTCTAAGAAACCGTCGAGTCGCCCTAAGTTTAATTCTAAATCGGGAGAACGAGATAACAGTAAGCCTTCTCGATTCTCGGATGATAGAAAACCTTCTCGATTCTCAGATGACAGAAAACCTTCTCGATTCTCAGATGATAGAAAACCGTCTCGATTCTCAGACGATAGCAAACCGTCTCGATTCTCAGACGATAGCAAACCGTCTCGATTCTCAGACGATAGAAAACCGTCTCGATTCTCAGATGACAGAAAACCGTCTCGATTTGCAGACGACAGAAAACCGTCTCGATTTGCAGATGACAGAAAACCGTCTCGATTTGCAGATGACAGAAAGCCTTCTCGATTCTCGGACGATAGCAAACCTTCTCGATTCTCAGATGACAGAAAACCATCTCGATTCTCGGACGATAGCAAACCGTCTCGATTCTCAGATGATAGAAAACCGTCTCGATTTGCAGATGATAGAAAGCCTTCTCGATTCTCAGATGACAGAAAACCATCTCGATTCTCAGATGATAGAAAACCGTCTCGATTCTCAGACGATAGAAAGCCTTCTCGATTTGTAGATGACAGAAAATCCTACCGATTTTCCGATGAGCAATCCGACAACTATCGGAAATTTTCAGATGAAAGAAAGGAATCTTTTTCTACTTACCAACCTGAACAAACAACAAGAGAAAAACCCAGTAAGTTATTAAATCAACACCAACCTAGACAACATCAAAATTCTTTACCTTATCCCCAAAAAAGTCAACGAATTGTTGAAGATATCAAACCAGAATTTGTTGATGAATATATCGAATCCATAGATATTGAAAATGAATTAATTTATGGACGACGTACTGTTCAAGCTGCTTTAGAAAATGAGCGATCGCTAAGTCGAATTTGGGTTGTTGCCCAACTCAAATCCGATCCCCGATTTTTCAAGTTATTGCAAGAAGCAAAAGCCAACGGTGCGATTCTTGATGAAGTTACCTATCAACGCTTAGATCAACTCACCCAAGGCGCTAATCATCAAGGTGTGGCCGCTCAAATTTCTCCCTATACTTATAAAGACCTGAGTGAGTTAATCGAAACTGCTCAAGCCGCCAGTGCTCAACCCGTGATTCTGGTTGCCGATGGGATTCATGATCCCCACAATTTAGGTGCTATCATTCGGACAGCAGAAGCTATCGGAGCCCAGGGTCTGATCATACCCCAACGTCGGGCTGTAGGTATTACCTCCACGGTGATGAAAGTTGCCGCTGGTGCACTAGAAACTTTCCCCGTCGCCAGAGTGGTTAATCTGAGTCGGGCTTTAGAAGACCTCAAAGCCGCTGGATTTTGGATTTATGGTACTTTAGCCGGCGCGCAACAATCCTTACCTACTGTGGCTTTTAATGGTGCGATCGCCCTAGTTGTTGGGAATGAAGGCGAAGGTTTAAGTCATTTAATTGAACAAAACTGTGATGTTTTAGTTTCAATTCCCTTATCGGGAGAAACCGCTAGTTTAAATGTTTCCGTAGCAACGGGAATGGCGCTGTACGAAATTTATCGCCAAAGACAATTTCCCGCACCTGAATTGAGTTAAAAAGTATAAACGGATGGTTTAGGGTTGCAATTGTTTAAACAAACTATTCAATAACAACCCTAGGGATTTCGTGCTTCATAACTACAGAGTTTTCAGATAATTTACATCTAAAAAATTTAACTTTTCCCTGAAAACTCTCTCGCCTATTCTGAGCAATCAAAATATTTGTTTAATCTAAAATTCATTTGATAAGGGTTGATTTTTACAGATAAAGACTTTGCTCAGTTTATTGAAAAAATCAAGATCATTGATAGTGAATATGAAAGAACTTCTGATTAGCCTACTCAACGTTTTTGGATGTGCTTTATGGGTAGAAATTCTGACAGAAACTCCAAACTGTACCTACTATTTCGGGCCATTTATCAGTCAACAAGAGGCTCGAACTTCTCAAGTTGGTTATCTCGAAGACCTAGAAGCAGAACACGCACAAGGAATTAAAGTTAAGATTAAACGCTGTAAACCCCATACCCTAACCATTGCATAAATAATAAGACAGTTTGTTGTTGCGCTTTATCACTCCAGGTATGGGCGATCGCCTAACGACAATTCAGCGATCCAATCATCAATATCTGTAAGTACAAGTTGGGGAATTTCCCAAGGGAATAAATGGGCGGTATTTGGATAACAATAAAATTGAGAATTGGGTAAAAATTGCGCCGTTTCCTGACTGGATGTGGCGGTAATATGCCGATCGCATTCTCCGGCTAAAACTAAAGCCGGACAGTGAATTTGTTGTAAGTATTCCAAGCGATTATAACCTAATCTCAAAGATTCATTTAAGGCTTGAGTGGCAAACCCAGAAGTTTTTATAAAAGCTGGAATTGCTTCCTTTGCTAAATAGTGGTAGGCGCTGGAATTATGTTGTTGAATTAAATAGCGAAAGAGCGATCGCTTTCCCAAGGTTTCAATATTCCATCGCCAACGGGGAAATACCCAATTAATAATTCCAGCTAAACCCGTATAAACATAATCTAAATTTGAAATCGGAGGATGATTTCCCCTGGGTTTTGCCGCCGAGGCAATTAAAATTAAACCTTTAACTTTTTCGGGAAATTTTAAGGCTAATTCTAAGGCTAAAATTCCCCCTAATGACCATCCCAAAACCAGACATTGCTCAATATTAAATTCTTGGAAAAGTGTTTCTAAATCCTGCAAATGATCCTGCATTTCAAACCCTTGACGGGTGCGACTTTTTCCATACCCTCTTAAATCCGGTGTGAGGGTAAGATACTGTCGGGAAAAATGGTTAGTAAAAACCGACATACATTGACTAGAACCCGGATGGCCATGTAAACAAATAATCGGAAATCCTTGACCTTGAATTTGGGTATTTAACCGCAATTGCTAACCTCGCGAATTGTTTATATCGGTCGTGAACTACCATCAGTTATTAGTGTAATAGTTATCAGTAAAAAGTTAACAGTTAACGGTAAATTCACCGTTCCCTATTCCCTATTCCCTATTCCCTATTCCCTATTCCCTATTCCCTATTCCCTATTCCCTATTCCCTATTCCCTGTTCCCTGTTCCCTGTTCCCTAAGGCTATAACTGATGACTGATTAAAGTTGCCCATTCTCAACAATATATTCAGCTATTTTATGAATGCTCTTGCTAATTTGGGGAACATTAGCCGTATTATTATCAATAGCGGTAATAATATATTTTTCTCCATTAATTTGAGCCGCGACTGTTGTTCCAATTACCCTGGAATTTTGACCTGTTTTTTCTCCTAACCATTTGGTTTTCGGTAATCCTTGTAAACCCGCATAACCAATAACTCGATCATATTGACGATTTAAGGCATCAATTAATACCTGGGATGAGGGCTGTTCATAATTATAAACCTGTACCATCATTTCCGTGAGTTCGTTACTGGTTAATCGATTTCGTCCGGTTCCCGGTCGCCAAGGCATAATCCGATCGCCCATTAATTTAAAATTAACTTTTGTGAATTTATAGCCTTGGGATTCTAAATATTTATTAATATAATCCGAACCTAAATAATCAATTAATTGATTAGTAGCAATATTACTACTGTGATCAATCATTTGTCCCATTAAATCTTTTAAAGAGTAAGATTGACGGGCGCGAATTGATGAAGCATCTTCGGTAAAATTGCCTCCCACAACCAGAACTTTTTGCTCTAAACTAATTTTTTCCTCACCTGTTTTATGTAAAAGTGCGATCGCCACAGGAACTTTAATTAAACTCGCCGGACTCGCCGGAGGTTGATTTCCTCGTAAATTAACACAATCTCGTTTTAGGGTACAAACTGTTAACATAGCTTGACGAGTTAACCCGCTTTCTTGACGAATTTGTTCTAATATTTTTGAGCGAGCATCTAATAATTCATCGGTAATTTCTGATAAACTGAATTTGTATTCTTTAATTTTCTTAGAGGTTTGACTAGCTAATAAGGAATGGGGAGAAATTTCCTCTAAATTATTAATTGCTTTTCCCCAAAGTTCTTGAACTTGTTTTCGTTGTTGGGGAGAGGGATTATCAGGATTAGCAATTTTTTGCGCTTGGGTTACTAAACGGCTGGCTTGTTGCCAATTATCTTCGGCTCGTTGTTCAACTAATATTTGAATCTCAACAGTTTTTAACTTTTGTAATAAAATTTCATCGGGTTCAAATTTCAGGGGATCGGCAAATAAAGAATTAAAAAAATTAGGTTCGGGTTGATTTTCCGGTGGCGTTTCTAACTCTTGAATTAAGCGATCGCGCAGGGTAATTAACTCTTTTAAAGAACCAGCCCCATAGAATTGTGAAGCCACCCCCAGGGAAGGAAGTACCTGAGTCAGTCCCAAACCCAAGATGATCCCTATACTACCCGTTACCGTTGTAGCCCAACGCCAAACTTGACGCATCCTTAAACTCCTCACACACAAGTTCCATCAGTTTATCAAAAATGGGAGCAATCAGACCCAAATCCTTAAAAAATCCGTTATTTTTTGGGTTTTTTTATAACTTTTTTGACTAATATTGGAATTTCAGAAGGCTGTTTAGCAACCAGAACCTCAGCATTTTTAAAAGCAGAAACTTTACTTTCAACCGTTCCGGGATCGACCATATTCTTAACCACTTTTGAAGTCATTAATAGACTAGCATGACCCAAAAGTTTGGTAGTCGGAGCATGGAACCCAGCCACATAAGCAACAACGGGTGTATCAATCGATTCTGCAATATAAGAAGCCGCTTCTTCTTCGCTAGTTCCCCCCATTTCTCCAACTAAAACAATGACATCCGTATTTTCATCTTCATCCAAAATTTCTAACCATTGCAAAAATGAAGAACCGACAATAAAATCACTCCCAATACTAACAGCAATTGATTGACCTAAACCTGCTTGAGTTAACTCCGCCGCCACTTCATAGGTTAAGGTACTACTGCGACTTAATAATCCCACATTTCCCGGTCGATAAAATTCAGGTGGATGGGTTCCTAATAATAACTGATCAGGAATAATAATTCCCGAACAATTAGGGCCAATCACTAAAGTTTCTGTGATTTCCGCCTTCCGAACTAAATGCACCATATCTAAAGGGGGCACTCCCTCGGTCACAATAATTAACTGACGAATTCCGGCTGCAATTGCTTCTAATGCGGCATCCAAAACTTGATAGGGGTGAACAAAAATCACACTAATATCAATTTCACCCAGATTAGCAATCACTTGTTCTACCAAATCAAAAACAGGAATTCCACTTAACTCCCGTCCTCCCTGACCCGGACTAACACAGGCGACAACACGAGTTCCATAGGTTTTCATCTGCACCACTGCATGGGTTAAGGAGGGCGATATTGTTGTACCCTGTATAATTACTTTAGTATCAGGAGTTAAATTCATATTTGATCATTATTCACAAAAAGTTTTAGAAATTTAATCAACTTGCTATTTGGCTAAATTAACCGCTGCCGTCACAGCCAAATCCAACCGATCAAATAAATTCACAGGTAAATCAGTAAACTGTTCTATATCAGATTCCGGGTGAACTCCAGCCAACCTCAGAACAAATTTAGGTAAATTACTGGTTCTAGCTTTTCGTTTCAAATACCCGGCAATTTCTACTAATAAAGAAGAACGAATGATCGGTTGAACCCACAGATTAATCACAACTACTTTAACCTGTTTAGATTGAGTTATGCGATCAATTCCTTGATATAAACGTTGGCGAAAACTTTCTGTAATTTCATAGTGATCTGCCCCACCTAAATTCAAGAAATTAGCAGGTTTTCCCGAGGATTGCATGATTAAATCCAACGTTGCCATCGTTAAACCTGCACCATTGCATAAAATCCCAATATTACCTTGTAATTCAACTAAATTCAGTTCGGGGTGAAACAATTGATCGGAAATTATCGGTAGGGAGAGAGAACTACATTTTTCTTGAGCTTTTAGTAAAGTAATTAAGTCTTCATGGCGGCCTAATGCTCCATCATTAGCAATCACTTTTCCATCCAATGCCATCACCTCTCCCGTGGGACTAATCCCCAAGGGATTAATTTCTACGAGATCCAAATCTTTCTGCACAAACAGACGATACATTTTTTCCACAATGGCACTGACCAAGAGAATTAAATCTCCCTGCAATCCCATTTTTAGGATTAAACGTCGAGCATAAAAAGGAGAAAAGTCTTGATCTACTATCACTTGCTGAATTTTGGAAAGGGTCGCTTCCACATTTACCCCCCCCTGTTGCGATCCCAATAACACCGGACGCCGTGACCCAGAATCTAAGGTGACGGCTAAGTATAATTCCCGATCCGCATCATATTTGGCTTCTGCTAACAGGACTTGGGGACATTCACCCCGAATCGGCAAATTAAAAATCATTTGGGCCGCAGCAACCGCATCGATGGTATTTTCCGCAAAGCGAATGCCTCCGGCTTTTCCCCTACCTCCTGCCCGGACTTGGGATTTTAACACCACCGGATAGGGAATTTTTAAACCCTTTAAATCCTGAGCATTGTTAATGCTTTGTGAGGGTAAAACCGGAATCCCCATCTCACGAAATAAGGTTTTAGCTTGATACTCTAGCAAATCCATAATCAGTTATTAGTTATTAGTTATTAGTTATTAGTGATCAGTGTAAGAGGTATCAGCCATCAGTCATGGGTTGACAGTAAAGAGTTCATCGTTAATATTTGTGGGCTAAAAACAGTTAACTGTTCACTAATAACTGATGACCATTGACTGTAAACTTCTTAACTGATAACTGATAACTGTTGACTGATTAATGATTATTGCCTTGATGAACGGTCTTGACCCACTTGAGTTGTTTGGGACGAATCCCCATCCGAGGGGTTGTACTTCCTACTACTAATAACCAGTGGAGCATATAGATCGTACCCCGCAGGGTATCAATTCCAAGGGTTAACTTTTCGGAAAGGGGAGGTAATGTCTCGCTGTTGTGGGTCGAATCCCATTCAGAGTTAACATTAACCATTGTCCCTTCTGTGTGACGAATCCGTCGTAATCCTAAGAACATTCCCAACAAAGACAGAGTGAGGGTAAAACAGGTTAGGGGTGTGGTTAAGGGTAAACGACCTTGAATCAGCGACAGCACCAAATCAGGAACCGCCGCCGTCGGTAGGATATATTGGGTGAGCCAGAAGCAAAACAAATCCACGGTTTTTTGAGTTCCCATGCGGTTGCCCAGAATCAACTGCCCATAGTCTAAATAGCGTTGATAGCCGCCTTCTGCCCAACGGTTGCGCTGATGCCAAAGGGCTTTGAAATCGGTGACTCCCTCCTCATAAACCGGGGGAAAGGATAAACACTCAATATCCCATTGATCCAAATGCAGCCGAATAGTTAAATCTAAATCATCGGTAATCGTTTCTTCATTCCAACCGCCACAGCTTAACAGGGCTTCCCGTCGGACAAACTGCCCATTGCCCCGCAGTTCTCCAATCCCACCAATACTAATGCGTTTTTCTTGGAAATAGGCATCTAAAGCCATTTCGGCGGCTTGGGAGCGAGTCCAAAAATTTTCGGAAGCATTATTAATCGCTTTTCGCACTTGGACGGCCCCGACTGATTCTCGATGGAATAGGGGAACAATATGGCGCAACATATGCGGTGCAATTTGAGCATCGGCATCAAATACCCCGATAATCTCTCCTTGAGTTAAGCCTAAAACTTGATTTAATGCCCCTGATTTTCCCCCACTGGCATTAGCTGAACGCCGCAATACTTTGAGTTGTGGATAGTCTTGGCCGAGTTTTTCCAGCACAACGGGGGTTTGATCGCTACTATGATCATCAACAACCCATAATTCATAACAATCACTGGGATAATCCAAGTTACATAAATTTTTAACTAATTGACTAATAACGGCTTCTTCATTTTTAGCCGCCACTAATAGGGAAATATAGGGCCAATCCTGTTGGGGTTTTTCCGGTACGGTTTGTTGTTGGGAGCGTCTCGGAGCTAAGAAAAGTCTGAGGGCGTGAAGGGATAATAGACCTGTTAAACCCAGGGTAAACCCCATCCCCCAGGACACAAAATGCAGGGCAATCATCCCGCCCCAAATTAAGATTAAGGCAAGGGCGGCTTTCCGTCTGCGGCCTTGATACCAATGGGGAAAAACCTGGAAATTTGAGTGGCTTTGAGTCGAACCGGTACTCGGGCGCAATGGGTCATTCGTAACCGAGGGGTAAAGCATGGAGGATCGAGTCTCACGGTATCGACTTTCTTCCTGATTCTGTTGATACTGGGGAGCCGGAGATTCACCAGGACACTGTTGATCACGGGTGAGCTTCTTGATATCACTGTTGTCAGAATCCTGTTCTGGCCAAGACTGTTTTGGCATAGATAATCTGATTTACCCCTCAATATTCGTCCAATCTGCTACCAGTGTATCTAATATTGTGACCAAAAAAATGGGATACAAGCCTCGCCCTTCTAGGGCGACTTTATTTGTGTTATGATATTGCCGTATAGTTTTTCCACGTCAAATGATAGTCCTAGAGTTTAAGGCAAAAGGGAAAACAACTCAATACGCTGCTATAGATGAAGCGATTAGAACTGCTCAGTTTGTACGCAACAAGTGTATCCGTTTTTGGATGGATAACCGAGGCGTAGGACAGAAAGAGCTTTATCGCCATAACACAGCATTAAGAGCCGAATACCCGTTTGTTAAAGCCTTAAACTCTCACGCTTGCCAAGTTGCGGTTGAAAGATCATACACTTCAATTGCTCGTTTTTACGACAATTGTAAAAAGCAGGTTTCCGGTAAAAAAGGTTATCCAAAATTCAAGAAAAACAACCGTTCAGTTGAATATAAAATTTCTGGATGGTCACTTTCTGAAACTAGGAAGCAAATCAGTTTCACAGATAAAAAAGGGATTGGTAAGCTAAAACTAAAAGGAACGTGGAACTTAAACTACTACCAAATAGAACAGATAAAACGAGTTAGGTTAGTGCGTCGTGCTGATGGCTACTATGTTCAGTTTTTAATTAAAACTGATGTAAAAGTAGAGGTTAAACCAACTGGTAAAACTATTGGTTTAGATGTAGGACTTAAGGAGTTCTACACAGATAGTAACGGACATACAGAACCCAATCCCCGATTTTATAGAACAGGTGAGAAACGGTTGAAATTTTATCAACGTCGCGTTTCTCGCAAAAAGAAAGGCTCTGCCAATCGAAAAAAAGCCATTAATAAATTAGGCAGGACACACCTTAATATAAGTAGGAAGCGTGAAGAACGCGCCAAGAGAATAGTGCGTTGCGTGATCAAATCTAACGATTTAGTAGCCTACGAAGATTTAAGGGTTAAGAATTTAGTCAAAAATCATTGTCTTGCTAAATCTATTAATGATGCTGGTTGGTATCAATTCAGGAAATGGTTAGAGTATTTTGGTGTTAAATTTGGTAGGATAACTGTTGCCGTTAATCCATCTTATACTTCTCAAAATTGCTCTAGTTGTGGTACTATAGTCAAAAAATCTTTATCTACTAGAACACATATTTGCCAATGTGGATTTGTACTAGATAGAGACTGGAATGCAGCAATTAATATTCTGAATTTAGCCTTGGGTACGGTAGGTCATACCGGAACCTGGATTTTTAATCCGAACGCTTCGGGAGACTTAGCCTCTACTGTTTTAGGTGTAAACCTATTGCAGCAAGCCGAGTCATTGAACGAAGAATCCTCGTCGCTTTAGCGCGAGGAGTGTCAAGCTATCTACAAATATTGAGGTTCATAGCCTCGTCTTCACCGGCTGGCGGAAAACTCACAAGGATAATCGCTTGTCGGTTGATTTTATTATTGATTAATTAACTTAAATTATAAAAATCCTAATCGTGAAATCATTCTTGATTATACGAGCATCAGGCTATATATAGCGTGCATCTAAAAATATCGCTCAAATGTTAACAAAACCTGACTAAACAAAGCCAAGATATTAGAATTCTTTCTGAAGGATTGGATGAAACTGCTGCTACTACTGATAACGGATTACAAGGTCAGGGTCAGGTTTTTATCCTTTAGGATGACAACTGGGCTAAATTAAGAGTAAGTAATCCGATCGCAGGAGTAACAATCTATGACCGACATGACAGTCGCTCTGACTCAACTCAAAGCCGCCGAGAAACGCGAAATTGGGGTCTACCTCCCCTACTATGATGAAAAGAAGCGGAAATACTTACCCTATTCGATTAGCCTTTATAAAGAAAAGAGCTTGGAAGGCGCCCGTAATATTGATGGCGGAGATGGCATTCCCTTTGTGGCAACTTGGAATGTTTCCTCTTTACCCGCCGATTTAACCCGTTGTCGAGTACAGTTTGATGGCAATGCCGATCTCAGTTATGAAGTGATCCTGTGTAACCATGAATTTATTAAGTATTTAATTGAAGTTCTTCAAAATTTTAGCCGGACTCGTACCGTTGATTTTTCTCAAGAGTTCTACAAGAAACTTTTGCATTTGGATCATTAAATAAGGATTCACTCTACAATATAAAGGCTACTGTTAAACTGTGTTAATTTCCTTTGAAAAGACTCATTACCCCCAATATTTTCAGGGGGAGTCTGGAGGAAATGTCATGATTTTTTGAATTGAACAATAACAAATTGAGGAGTAAATTTGGTCATGGATCATCGAAAATATATATTAATAGGGTCAACAGAGCCTTACACGGGTAAATCAGCCATTACCTTGGGTCTGGGTCATCTGTTTCAGGATAAGGGGTTAAAGATTGTGTATGGTAAGCCTTTGGCTACCGAGATCAGCGATGAGGATGAATCCTTTGATGCTGATCTTCAGTTTGTGGCTCAAACCTTAAAATTGTCTCAAGAACAACTGCTGTTGCCGATTTTGACCCTAGATGAAACCACAATTCATCGACGTTTACGAGGCGAAGATCCGGTCAAATATACTGAATCTTTGACTTCCTATCAACCGGAATCCTCTGCCGATCTGATTTTACTCGAAGGGCCAAGAACATTGCAAGAGGGACTGTTATTTGGTTTGTCTGTTCCTCAAATGGCGGAGCAACTGGATGCGTCGGTTTTGTTGGTGGCGCGTTTCAATTCTCACTTAGCATTAGATGATTTACTATACGCTCAACAACGTTTAGGCGATCGCTTATTAGGAATTATTATTAATGATGTTCCCCCCGAAAAAATAGAAATTACCACCACTCACATCCAACCGTTTTTGGAAGCCCAAGGAATTCCAGTATTTGGAGTTTTACCCAGAAATCCTATTTTACGAAGTGTCACCGTTAAAGAGTTAGTTAAACAGTTGAAAGCCCAGGTTCTTTGTGGTCATGAACGCTTAGATTTGATGGTAGAAAGTTTGAGTGTCGGCGCGATGAATGTCAGTTCGGCGATGAAGTATTTTGATAAATCTGTGAATATGGCTGTGGTTACCGGGGGCGATCGCACCGATATTCAACTAGCAGCTTTAGAAAAGTCTACTCACTGTTTAATTCTCACGGGTCAACTCCCCCCCGCACCCATGGTTTTAAGTCGGGCTGAAGATTTAGAAGTACCCGTCCTTTCTGTTGATTTAGACACTTTAGCAACGGTAGAAATTATTGATCAAACCTTTGGTCAAGTTCGTCTCCACGAACCGATCAAAGTTGCTGCTGTGAATCAACTGATGGATAAACATTTTGAACTGGATCGTTTTATCCAATGGTTAGGAATTTCCTTACCTGTATCGGTGATTCGCTAGTCTGAATCCTTGTAGAGATGTTGCTGGTAATGTCTCTACAAAGTTAAACGATAATATTCAGGTTTCTGATTTTAATTTAATAGTCTTTCAACGGATATCTCCATATCTGGAAAAGCCAAGGGGATTATGTTACCTTGATCAATAATTTTTTGACTCAAATAAGTATTATTTTCAGGATTTCTAAATATGATTAATTGTTTTTGGGATAAATCTAAAACCCAATATTCTTGAATTTCAGCTTGAGCAGAAATTGATAATTTTAATTCTAAATCTTTTTTTAAACTACTTTTAGCCACTTCTATGATCCAAAAAATATCCTCAGCATAGGGATGATGATGATCATAACGTGACTCTGGAGGCTGAACAATGGCAATATCCGGTTCAAGTTCAGAATCAGATAAACTAATGGGGCCATTAAAACGAATATCGGCTTTACCTGTCAGTAGAGTGGCTAAGTATTCTACTCCTCGCTTGGTCTTATTATAATGAATAGGACTTTCTGGACTCATTTCAACGATTTCACCTGCTAATACTTCAACTTTGCGATCGCACAAAATCCCAGCATCAATCATCTGGTGATAATCCTCTACAGACCATTTTGCTAACGTTTTCATGGCAGAATTACCTGTTTTAATTATATAGTTGAGTTGTTTCTATATTAACATTTTTTAGGGAGTTGCCACAAATCTAATAACTGTCTTACAATTAAAGTAAGTTTAGAATCTTAATTAACTGATCATGCAGCAACTTTCTATATCGTTCAAAAATATTGATCAATTTCCTTATCACAACTATATTTCTAATCAATCAGATCAAAAACCTTGCTTTATTTCAAAACAGGGAGTGCTTTTTGAAGAAGATTGTATAACGCTTTTAAAACAGATCAATAACAGTATAGCTGATGTCATTTTTGCTGATCCGCCCTTTAATTTAGGGAAAAAATATGGCAAAAAGCATAATGATAGCCTCGAAGATAGTGAATATCTAAACTGGTGTTATACCTGGTTGGATGAATGTTGCCGGATTATTAAAGACGGGGGCAGTTTATTTATTTACAATTTACCTAAATGGAATATGCTGTTAGGCTCTTATTTAATGAATAAGGGTTTAACTTTTAGACATTGGATTACTATTAGTCAAAAATCGAGTTTACCTATTCCTGGGCGATTATATCCTAGCCATTATAGTCTTTTGTACTATACAAAAGGCAAGCCGAAAGTATTCCGTAAAATTAGAACTCCCATAGAAACTTGCCGTCATTGTGGGGGTGAAATTAAAGATTATGGCGGTCATCGTCAAGCAATGAACCCATTAGGAGTCAATTTAACCGATGTTTGGACAGACATTCCTCCTGTGCGTCATTGGAAATTTAAAAGTAAAAAACGGACAACTAATCAACTCTCAACCAAAATTTTAGATCGAGTCATTGAAATGTCAAGTTTACCCGGAGATTTAATCATTGATCCCTTTGGCGGAAGTGGGACAACCTATGCAGTTTGTGAAGCTACGGGTCGCTATTGGATCGGAATGGAAATTCAAAATTGTGATGTGATTATTGAACGTTTAACAGAAGGAAATCTACACTATCATAAAAATAGTGATTATGTTGAGGGTTAGTTATTAGCACGTCCATCTGTTCCTTTAGGAATTCTAGGAACATCAAAACTGATTTCATCTTGTTCAATCCCTAGAATAACTAGAACCCCTGGATAGGAGGAAATGCTGTTTAACCAAAAGTTAAAATAAGGTTCTAATTCTTCATAATTACCAATTCTATCCGTTAAATACTTAGCTAATGTTCGACAGGGAACAATCAAAAAACCAGCAATAATGAGTTGCTGCTGAATTGCAAATGCCATTTTATTCAAAGAACGATGGCTTGAGGAAACATTTCCAGTTTCCCACTCAGCAACAGCGATTTTACCCCGACTTGTCAAAACTGCGTCAACTTTTCCCAAACCAGTGATTACGGCTAACTCTGTCAACCATCCTTGCTCTTTTAAATCTTTTATAAAATTATTTTTAATGGGTTTTACACCATTTCCTTCTGCTCTCTTTTTCCCACTTTCAGGATAAATTGAAAAAGTTCCAGTTCCTAAAGGCCAGTCTACTTGTTTAATTGCATTTTCAACCTGCTTTTTTGCTTGGATATAAATGGGATTATTTAAGGTTTCTAATGAATGGGATAAAATTCTAATCTTCAGAATCTTCATAAAGTTCTAAAGTCTTTAACTGAACTTCAATTTTCTGAATAAACTGGGATGGCGGAATGTCTAAAGCCTCAGCAAGTCGAAACAAAACATTCAGAGTTGGTGATTTTACTCCTCTTTCCAAAAGACTAATATAAGTTCGATGTAAACCAGCCTCAAAAGCCAGTTCTTCCTGACTTAAATTCAAAGCTTCTCGCCTTTGCTTTAATACTTTTCCAAAGACTTTTGCTAAAGTCACGCTTTGCTAAATAACTAGACAAAAATCATCCTAAGACGTTATGAACTATAAATCTTCAGACTATAGTATGCAGACGGGAGACTGTTTCAAAGAATCGCTAAGATTAAAGAAAAGATATTGCTATCCAATAGAAACGATGACCCTAACACCCTCGGTAGAATTTTTAGATGAATTTGACATTATTGTGGTCGGGGCCGGACATTCGGGCTGTGAGGCCGCGCTGGCTGCGGCCCGGTTGGGATGTCGCACCCTCCTCCTAACCCTCAACCTGGATAAAATCGCTTGGCAACCCTGTAACCCGGCTGTTGGAGGCCCTGCTAAGTCCCAACTCGTCCATGAAGTCGATGCTTTGGGGGGAGAAATTGGCAAAATGGCCGACCGTACCTATTTACAAAAACGGGTGCTGAACATTTCTCGTGGCCCGGCGGTGTGGGCTTTACGCGCCCAAACGGATAAACGGGAATATGCCGCGGTGATGAAAAATATTGTAGAAAATCAGGATAATCTGACCGTCCGAGAAGGGATGGTCACGGATTTAATTTTAGGTAAAAATCAAGAAATTATTGGGGTTGAAACCTATTTTGGAGTTGCCTTTAAATGTCAAGCGGTGATATTAACAACGGGGACATTTTTAGGGGGAATAATTTGGGTTGGTAATAAATCAATGGCGGCGGGACGGGCGGGAGAATTTGCCGCCGTTGGGTTAACAGAAACCCTCAACCGTTTAGGCTTTGAAACCGGACGATTAAAAACTGGAACTCCGGCGCGAGTTGATAAAAGATCTGTGGATTATTCTAAATTAGAACCCCAACCCGGAGATACAGAAGTTCGCTGGTTTAGTTTCGACCCAGAAGTACAAATTCAACGGGAACAAATGTGTTGTCATTTGACTCGAACTACGGCGGAAACTCACCGAATTATTCGAGAAAATTTGCATTTATCTCCGGTTTATGGCGGTTGGGTAGATGCGAAGGGCCCCCGATATTGTCCGAGTATTGAAGATAAAATTGTTCGATTTGCCGATAAAGAAAGTCATCAAATTTTTATTGAACCCGAAGGTCGAGATATTCCTGAATTATACATACAAGGATTTTCCACGGGCTTACCAGAAACCTTGCAATTGCAAATGTTAAGAAGTCTTCCGGGGTTAGAAAATTGTGCCATGTTGCGTCCAGCCTATGCGGTGGAATATGATTATTTACCCGCCACTCAATGTTATCCAACTTTAATGACAAAAAATATTGAGGGGCTATTTTGTGCGGGGCAAATTAATGGTACAACCGGATATGAAGAAGCCGCAGCCCAGGGTTTAGTGGCGGGAATTAATGCGGTAAGATTTGTTAAACATCAAGAGATGATTGTATTTCCCCGGGAACACAGTTATATCGGAACTTTAATTGATGATTTGTGTACAAAAGACCTGCGAGAACCCTATCGGGTGTTAACCAGTCGGTCGGAATACCGGTTATTATTACGGTCAGATAATGCGGATGAACGATTAACACCTTTAGGTCGAGAAATTGGGTTAATTGATGAGCGTCGCTGGGCGTTATTTGAACAGAAACAAGAGAATATTGTTGGGGAAAAGGAACGTTTATACTCAACTCGAATTAAAGAAAATGATCCGGTGGGAATGGCGATTGTTAATGATACCCAACAAAAAATTAAAGGGTCAATTACCTTGGCGGATTTGTTGCGCCGTCCGGGGTTGCATTACGTTGATTTAGAACGGTATAATTTAGGGAATACTCTTTTAAATCAAGTGGAAAAAGAAGGAGCAGAAATTGAGATTAAATATTCAGGATATCTGCAAAGGCAACAAAACCAAATTGACCAAGTGAGTCGCCAATCTAATCGAGCATTATCGGAAGATTTGAATTATCTCAAAATCGAAACGTTATCAATGGAAGCGCGAGAAAAGTTAATGAAGATTAAACCTTTAACCATTGGTCAAGCGTCGAGAATTGGGGGGGTAAATCCCTCGGATATTAATGCGTTGTTGATTTATTTGGAGGTGAGAAACCGTCAACAAACTGTTACTTTCAATTCCTAGATTTCAGAAACCAGAAACCCAGAAACCCGGTTTCTTCGAGAAACCCGGTTTCTATCTATTTTTAGGGGAGGTATGGGACAACCCAAAACCCTATTCCATTATGATCAAAAGCAAGTTTTATGCGTCGCCGAAATTCATTAGAAACCTTCCATTGCATCCCCGGACGGGTTTGAATGGCTATATTTAATTCAGCCCCAGAAGTGGTTAAATCAGTCACCCCATTCCAAACAATAGGAGTAAGAATTAGGTCTTGCCAATCCCGTTCATTTTTCATTTCTCCAATCACTTTTTTCATGATATTTAAAGCCAAATCAAGATCTGAATTATAGGTAACTTTTACTTTAAAATCTATTCTTGACCAGTCTTTAGTTTGATTATGAACAATATTAATACTTCCATTCGGAATCGTGGTTAAGCGTCCTTCTTTTCCCCGAATTTGAGTAATCCGTAAATTCATATATTCAACAACACCTGAGATATCCCCAACGGTAATAAAATCTCCGACGGCATAGTGATCTTCTAGGAGCATAAAAACTCCATTTAATACATCTCGAATTAAGTTTTGTGAACCAAAGGAGAGGGCTAAACCAATAATCCCTAAACCTGCAACTACTGGTGCAACAGGAATTTCTAAGGAATCTAAAACAACAATAAACCCAATCCCAATCCATATTGCTTTAGCCATCCCTTTTAAAACAACACTATAGGTTAAAAAACGTAATTCTTGACGATGGGCAGCAATGGGAGTGAAATTATCATTTTGATGATGTTCTTGAATTGATGCCAAAAAAGAGTCAATAGCAAGATTACTAATGCGGATGATTATTCCCACAATAATTGCTACTATTAAGATATATTCAGGCCCTTGAGTAATCACATAGGAAAAGTATCGTGTTTGGGGGAAAAAGTCAGTAATTTTCCAAACTGCCAATAACCAAATTAACCCTTGAATTACTTTCAAAACCAATCGACGAAACTGATTTGTATTATATTTCTTTCTCCAGTTTCTGACTTGGGTTTCAACTTCGGCTAATTGCGCCGGATCATTTAATTCAGTAGGATTATTATTCGCACTTTCGAGATAGTAATTTAATTCTGGTTTTTGTTCTTTAAGAGTCTGTTTTTTTTCGGCTAACCGTTTTTGTAATAAATAAACCACAAAACTGAATAAAGCACAGAATAAAAGCACCCCCAATGACCATAAACCCGCTTGATATAAATAGGCAGGTTGGCGCTGTTTATGGCTACTCTGTAAACCAAATTTTATAATTTCTGTTAACTTATTAGACCAGATTTTAAGAGAATAACCGTTATATTCCGCGTCCGCAGCAGTAACCGTAAGAATGGCTCTTTCTTGCAATTCATCATTGTCAGTTACAAAAATCTGAGTGTTTCCTTTCTGATCAGTTTTAGAGGTTACGGTCAGAGCATCATAATTAAAACCCTGAGATAATCCTCCGCCGTATAATTGATTATCTAAAATCCCATAGATTTCATTTTGAATAATTTTTGCCCGTTGTTTAATCGAGAAACCCTTATTTTTTTCATTAACATCAACAGGAATTTCCATAGCCACCCTAAACCACTCAGAGCCATCAATCACCACCGGTGCAGAAATTAGATTTCCGACTCGAATAATCGAGGTTAGGGGGTTAACATCACTGGGTAAATCACTCTGTGCTAGTGTGGGTGGAATACTCCAAGTTAAGATAAAAGAAAATAGAGCAATTCCTATTCCTAAAATGAATTTATAAAAAGGACGCTGCTTAAAGATTTGTGTTTTTAACATGGATAAATAGATCAAATTAATCTGTGATTTAATTCTAGCTCTTGTTTGATCAAAGTTGAATCGATGATTTAGGCTAACCTAATATCTAAATATCTAACGATACATGATAAAAATATTGAGGTTGCGATCGCCGACTCTTTTATATTGAAACTCATCAACACCACTAATGGTTAAATAGATCCCTAAACCGCCAATTCTTCGTTCTTCTAAAGGGAGATCAAGGGTTTCTTCTTCTAAACTTAACTTTTCCCTGGGATCAAAAGAACTCTTGCAAAATAATTTTATGGTATTATGGTAAGTTTTGCTCAATTTCATAAAATCCCAGAGACTAACCATTCTTCACAAACTTTTGCTAAAAACTCCATAAAATGGTAAAAATTGAAAGTGAATTTAGACAATAACTCTGCGATGAACACTCAATTTTACCTAAATTTGAAACCTCATGAATTTAAACGGAGATTTGGTGTCAAGATTCACACCTTTCAAGAAATGGTTAATGCCATAGAGCAGTTCAGGTTAGAACATCCTAAAGATAGGAGAGGACGTCACACCCGCCTGACTCTCCAAGAGCAATTTTTAGTAGCCTTGGAGTATTGGCGAGAATACAGAACATATTTTCATATTGGGACAAATTGGGGAGTATCAGAATCAACTATTTGCCGAATTGTTGCTAATATTGAATCAACTTTAATGAAAACAGGAAAGTTTCGGATTCCGGGAAAGAAAGCATTAATTCAAGATTCTGGCTACCCCGAAATCGTAGTGATGGATGTCACGGAAACGGCTATTGAAAGACCGAAAAAAAAACAGAAAAAAATTATCACTTGAATAGCTATGTACCCAAAAAGAAACCCAAAAATGGCAATCTTTCGGTCTGAGAAAAAGACTATAATCAAGATTTGGCTCATCAACGAATTGTGATTGAACACGTTAATCGGAGCCTCAAAATTTTCAGGATCTTATCGAGTCGTTATCGAAATCGTCGTCGCCGTTATGGTCTTCGTTGTAATTTGTTGTCAGCCATTTATAATTATGAGTTGACACTCTTAGTCTGAAAGTGAAAGTTTACTATCAATCATAGCATAGATTTTTTTTGCAAGAGGTCTACTAGATACTGAGGAACCGAAATGAATATATTAAACTTAATTTTGTCTCAAGATTAAAAATATTCCCCTACATCATCTGACAGGGATTCCTAGACTGAATCAATCACAAATTGACTAATAATTTCCGGCTGACGATTAATAATATCAGCAGGAATAGATTGGATATCTGTTTGGGTATAAGGGTCAATTCCATAAACATTTACCTGCAATTTTTGAGTTTGTGGATCAATAATAAATTCAGTCCAACCAAAATTATGCACCGCAAAATAAGACCCTTTAATTAACTCAGCATTAACTTTTGTTTCATCTAAACCAATGGGATCATATCCCAATTGATTGAGTTGATTATTCAGAATCATTTGAACAAATTGATCTTGACTTGAAGCCGTATCTAAATCCGCGTAAATATCCTTAGCATCTTGGCTAATAGTATCAATAGAACTAAAATTCATAATTTCTGACCCCCAAGTTCCGGGAATAAAATTTGAACTCAAATCTAACTGATAACCGATGGACCCCACCGTAATTTCAATCGCATCGGTGGGAATTTGGGGTTGATCAAAATTCAATTGATAGCTTAACTCATTCACAATAGTTCCCCCTGCTCCTCCCGATACAAATACGACATTTTCGATATTATTTTGATCAATAAATTGTAATAAATCCCGACGTTCGGCGGCGTATCCCTCCCAACGGTTAGCGGAATCATATAACCCTAAATTCTGAATCGGAACGGTCGAAAAAATAAATTTCCAGTTAATTCCAGCATTTTGAGAATCTAATAAATTAATCTTTAAATCCTCTAATTGAGCTTTTCCTAATAACGTCCGGTTAGGGTCAAAAGAAGTGGCTAAAAATTGATTAATTTGACTGTCTAAAGCCGGGTCAGGAACTTGAGGTAAAGGAGCATCCCTAAAAGAACGTACATCTAAAATAAATAACGCCCCATCATTGCCAAACTGTTGATATCGATAGAGTTTTTCTTGATTAGCAGTGCGGGGATCTCCGGTTTCTCCATAGACTTGATTTCCGATGGGATTATACTCTTTCCAGGATTGCAAACCGAGGTTAAATTGATCGGTATTATTAATAAATTGTCCCTCGGTTCCAAAAAATAACTGTTGAGCAGATAAAGCCGGAATTTCTCCCCCCGCAAAACCCGTAATTAAATTTTGATCATTCCAAGTTCCATAGAATGTTGTTGATGCTTGTAAATTTGCCCAAGGATTTAGGTCTAAACGGGGGGAAACAATCTCATTATATTTAGTTCTAAAATCCAGGGAAGTAACCGCTTGTTGAACACCGGGTAAATCGGGGGAAATCGTATCAGCAGAAATGGTATTTCCCAGGGGGACAAAAAAGTCTAAATTACGTTCAGGAACATTATTAAGGGAAATATAGGGCATTAATTCCCCTTGTCCGTCGGCGGTGGCTCCAAATCTTAATCCCTGTTGGGTTTCCAGGGTTGCTGGAGTGCGAAAACTGCCGACGGATGATCCGCCTTCTGCATTAGTAAATCGATAAAAATATTGAGTATTTGGCGTTAAATTATTAGCCGATAACTTAACGGGTTTTGTAATATCAGTAACGGTAGTATAAAGGATTCCTAAAGGATTAATAAAATTGAGATTATTGGCATATTCCAAGCTAACTGTTCCCGGCGCTGAACTGCGGGTTAAAAATACCGTTGAAGTCGGGGTTGTATCCCCGGTAGCGACTCGATTCGGGAAACTAGAACCTTGGGGTTGAATAAAGGGGCTAAATTGACGATTTTGGGCAGCCCCAAAGTTAATATAATGTTGGATGCCAGTCAGTTCATCCCGGGCAACAGCAAAGGCAACATCGGGATTTTGAGCTAAATAATATTTAGAGTTATAAAGGGCGGTGGGACTGCGATCTTCAAATTGTCCAAAGGCAACAAAATGTTCAATTCCGGTAAAATTTCCCTGGGCAATAATCGGAACCAGAGCCGGATTTTCGGTTAAATAATAGGTACTATCAAATAAAACACTAGGGTTGCGATTTTCAAATTGTCCTAAATTAATATAATGTTGAAAACCACTGGCAAAAGCTCCACTATTCACCAGTTGGGCAACATCAGGATTGGCCGCTAAATAATAGGATTCATCATAAAGGGGACTAGGTTGACGAACCTGAAATTGCCCCGACTCAATAAAGTGTTGAAATCCATTGGCAATGATTCCACTAGCAACCGCCGCCGCCACATCGGGGTTTTGTGCTAAATAAAAGGATTCATTAAATAAGCCATTAGCTTGTAACATAAACGCAATTTAATTTAATAGATAAACAGCCACCTAAATAGGGAATATTTTGCTCCAACTCCTCCACACCATAGAATAGACTATCTAACCTAAAATTGATCAGAAGTTATGTTTGCGATCGCCCAAACTTAGTCATTCTCCCCGGCACTGGCCAGAAGTACGGAAATTGCGACTTGTAGGAGTGTGAGCAACCCTCTCCCCAGGGGTTAATATAGGGAAAGGTCTAATAAAAGCTCTTAAACTCAAACCCCTATTAGTATAAAATTCGAGAAACTATGGGATTCTTTGATTCAGACATCGTTCAACAAGAAGCTAAACAGCTATTTGAAGATTATCAGTCTATGGTCAAACTGGGCGGTGATTATGGCAAGTTTGATCGGGCCGGGAAAAAACTCTATATTGAGCAAATGGAAGCGGTCATGGATCGTTACCGGGTTTTCATGAAGCGGTTTGAACTTTCCGAGGACTTCATGGCTAAGATGACCGTCGAACAGTTACGAACCCAACTAGGTCAGTTTGGAATTACCCCCGACCAAATGTTTGAACAAATGCACCTTACCCTAGAACGGATGAAGTCGGAATTAGAAAAACAGCCCTAAACCCCTATCCCTTGCCTGGAAAAAATCCGTGTCTCTGGGTTTCTTTTGTTAAAATACATCAAGCAGACCCTCGTTAGTTTAACGGGAGTCTCCCCTATTATGCCTGTGAATATCATTTTATGACTAACGTTCCAGTTTCTCGAATTCGTAATTTTTCTATTATTGCTCATATTGATCACGGGAAATCCACCCTGGCGGATCGGCTTTTGGAGGCGACGGGTGCGGTACAAAAGCGGGAAATGAAGGAACAATTTCTTGACTCCATGGACTTAGAGCGAGAACGGGGAATTACGATTAAACTCCAAGCCGCCCGGATGAACTACAAAGCAAAGGACGGTGAGGAATATGTATTAAATTTAATCGATACTCCGGGTCACGTTGACTTTTCTTATGAGGTGTCTCGGTCTTTAGCTGCCTGTGAAGGAGCGTTATTAGTGGTGGATGCGTCCCAAGGAGTAGAGGCGCAGACCTTAGCTAACGTTTATCTCGCTTTAGAAAATAACTTAGAAATTATTCCGGTTTTAAATAAAATTGATCTACCCGGAGCGGAACCCGATCGGATTAAAAGTGAGATTGAAGAAATTATTGGGTTAGACTGTTCCGGGGCGGTATTAGCTTCGGCCAAAGAAGGGGTAGGAATTCATGAAATTTTGGAATCCATTGTCCGTTTAGTTCCTCCTCCCCAGGATACGGTTGATCAGAAATTACGGGCGTTAATTTTTGATAGTTATTATGACAGTTATCGCGGGGTAGTTGTTTATTTTCGAGTGATGGATGGGAGAGTAAAAAAAGGCGATCGCGTCCGATTAATGGCCTCGGAAAAAGAATACGAAATCGATGAAATTGGCGTATTATCTCCGACTCAAATTCCTGTTGATGAACTCCACGCCGGAGAAGTCGGATATTTTTCGGCGGCGATTAAAGCCGTTGAAGATGCCAGGGTTGGGGATACGATTACTTTAGCTAATAGCCCCGCAGAACAAGCCCTTCCTGGTTATACACAAGCTAAACCGATGGTGTTTTGTGGGTTGTTTCCCACGGATTCTGACGAATATCCTAACCTAAAAGAAGCCTTAGAAAAACTTAAATTAAATGACGCCGCGTTATCCTATGAACCGGAAACTTCTAGCGCCATGGGTTTCGGTTTCCGGTGTGGATTTTTAGGGTTACTGCACATGGAAATTGTGCAAGAACGTTTAGAACGGGAATATGATTTAGACTTAATTATTACGTCTCCTTCTGTGGTTTATCAAGTGACAACTCAAAAAGGGGAAGTCATGATGATCGATAACCCCAGTCGTTTACCCGAACCCAACCACCGGGAAAAAATAGAAGAACCCTATGTGCGGGTGGAAATGATTACTCCTGAAGCCTATGTAGGGAGTTTAATGGAGTTAGCCCAGGGTCGTCGGGGCGAATTTAAGGATATGCGATATTTAGCCCAGGGACGGACAACTTTAGTTTATGAAGTGCCATTAGCGGAAGTAGTAACGGACTTTTTTGATCAGATGAAATCCCGTTCTCGGGGTTATGCGAGTATGGAATATCATATTATTGGATATCGAGAAAATGCCTTAGTTAAACTCGATATTATGATTAATAAAGATGCAATTGATTCTTTAGCGATGATTGTTCACCGAGATAAAGCCTATAGTGTGGGACGGGCAATGGTGGAAAAACTGAAAGAATTGATTCCCCGTCATCAATTTAAAGTTCCAATTCAAGCCACAATTGGATCTAAAGTTATTGCCAGTGAAAGTATTCCGGCGTTAAGAAAAGATGTTTTAGCTAAGTGTTATGGGGGAGATATTAGTCGGAAGAAAAAACTCCTACAGAAGCAAGCTAAAGGTAAAAAACGGATGAAATCCTTGGGGTCTGTGGATGTTCCCCAGGAGGCATTTATGGCTGTGTTGCGATTAAATAAAGAATCCTAAGTTGATATTCAAACAATAAAACCCCCTACAAACTTTGTAGGAGGTTTTTGAATGAATCAGAGTTTTTTAAGACTTTCCTGAATAATTAGAATCTCTAATTACAGAGCATTACCGCGAGGTAGAACTTCTTCAGGGAAAATAAAGTTTTCGTGGGGTTGATCCGCAGGAGCCATCCAAGCCCGCAGACCTTCATTTAACAGAATGTTCTTGGTATAGAACGTTNTTTTTAGTAGCCTTGGACTTGGAGTATTGGCGAGAATACAGAACATATTTTCATATGGGGATAAATTGGGGAGTATCAGAATCAACTATTTGCCGAATTGTTGCTAATATTGAATCAACTTTAATGAAAACAGGAAAGTTTCGGATTCCGGGAAAAAAAGCATTAATTCAAGATTCTGGCTACCCCGAAATCGTAGTGATGGATGTCACGGAAACGGCTATTGAAAGACCGAAAAAAAAACAGAAAAGGATTATCACTTGAATAGCTATGTACCCAAAAAGAAACCCAAAAATGGCAATCTTTCGGTCTGAGAAAAAGACTATAATCAAGCTTTGGCTCATCAACGAATTGTGATTGAACACGTTAATCGGAGCCTCAAAATTTTCAGGATCTTATCGAGTCGTTATCGAAATCGTCGTCGCCGTTATGGTCTTCGTTGTAATTTGTTGTCAGCCATTTATAATTATGAGTTGACACTCTTAGTCTGAAAGTGAAAGTTTACTATCAATCATAGCATAGATTTTTTTTGCAAGAGGTCTACTAGATACTGAGGAACCGAAATGAATATATTAAACTTAATTTTGTCTCAAGATTAAAAATATTCCCCTACATCATCTGACAGGGATTCCTAGACTGAATCAATCACAAATTGACTAATAATTTCCGGCTGACGATTAATAATATCAGCAGGAATAGATTGGATATCTGTTTGGGTATAAGGGTCAATTCCATAAACATTTACCTGCAATTTTTGAGTTTGTGGATCAATAATAAATTCAGTCCAACCAAAATTATGCACCGCAAAATAAGACCCTTTAATTAACTCAGCATTAACTTTTGTTTCATCTAAACCAATGGGATCATATCCCAATTGATTGAGTTGATTATTCAGAATCATTTGAACAAATTGATCTTGACTTGAAGCCGTATCTAAATCCGCGTAAATATCCTTAGCATCTTGGCTAATAGTATCAATAGAACTAAAATTCATAATTTCTGACCCCCAAGTTCCGGGAATAAAATTTGAACTCAAATCTAACTGATAACCGATGGACCCCACCGTAATTTCAATCGCATCGGTGGGAATTTGGGGTTGATCAAAATTCAATTGATAGCTTAACTCATTCACAATAGTTCCCCCTGCTCCTCCCGATACAAATACGACATTTTCGATATTATTTTGATCAATAAATTGTAATAAATCCCGACGTTCGGCGGCGTATCCCTCCCAACGGTTAGCGGAATCATATAACCCTAAATTCTGAATCGGAACGGTCGAAAAAATAAATTTCCAGTTAATTCCAGCATTTTGAGAATCTAATAAATTAATCTTTAAATCCTCTAATTGAGCTTTTCCTAATAACGTCCGGTTAGGGTCAAAAGAAGTGGCTAAAAATTGATTAATTTGACTGTCTAAAGCCGGGTCAGGAACTTGAGGTAAAGGAGCATCCCTAAAAGAACGTACATCTAAAATAAATAACGCCCCATCATTGCCAAACTGTTGATATCGATAGAGTTTTTCTTGATTAGCAGTGCGGGGATCTCCGGTTTCTCCATAGACTTGATTTCCGATGGGATTATACTCTTTCCAGGATTGCAAACCGAGGTTAAATTGATCGGTATTATTAATAAATTGTCCCTCGGTTCCAAAAAATAACTGTTGAGCAGATAAAGCCGGAATTTCTCCCCCCGCAAAACCCGTAATTAAATTTTGATCATTCCAAGTTCCATAGAATGTTGTTGATGCTTGTAAATTTGCCCAAGGATTTAGGTCTAAACGGGGGGAAACAATCTCATTATATTTAGTTCTAAAATCCAGGGAAGTAACCGCTTGTTGAACACCGGGTAAATCGGGGGAAATCGTATCAGCAGAAATGGTATTTCCCAGGGGGACAAAAAAGTCTAAATTACGTTCAGGAACATTATTAAGGGAAATATAGGGCATTAATTCCCCTTGTCCGTCGGCGGTGGCTCCAAATCTTAATCCCTGTTGGGTTTCCAGGGTTGCTGGAGTGCGAAAACTGCCGACGGATGATCCGCCTTCTGCATTAGTAAATCGATAAAAATATTGAGTATTTGGCGTTAAATTATTAGCCGATAACTTAACGGGTTTTGTAATATCAGTAACGGTAGTATAAAGGATTCCTAAAGGATTAATAAAATTGAGATTATTGGCATATTCCAAGCTAACTGTTCCCGGCGCTGAACTGCGGGTTAAAAATACCGTTGAAGTCGGGGTTGTATCCCCGGTAGCGACTCGATTCGGGAAACTAGAACCTTGGGGTTGAATAAAGGGGCTAAATTGACGATTTTGGGCAGCCCCAAAGTTAATATAATGTTGGATGCCAGTCAGTTCATCCCGGGCAACAGCAAAGGCAACATCGGGATTTTGAGCTAAATAATATTTAGAGTTATAAAGGGCGGTGGGACTGCGATCTTCAAATTGTCCAAAGGCAACAAAATGTTCAATTCCGGTAAAATTTCCCTGGGCAATAATCGGAACCAGAGCCGGATTTTCGGTTAAATAATAGGTACTATCAAATAAAACACTAGGGTTGCGATTTTCAAATTGTCCTAAATTAATATAATGTTGAAAACCACTGGCAAAAGCTCCACTATTCACCAGTTGGGCAACATCAGGATTGGCCGCTAAATAATAGGATTCATCATAAAGGGGACTAGGTTGACGAACCTGAAATTGCCCCGACTCAATAAAGTGTTGAAATCCATTGGCAATGATTCCACTAGCAACCGCCGCCGCCACATCGGGGTTTTGTGCTAAATAAAAGGATTCATTAAATAAGCCATTAGCTTGTAACATAAACGCAATTTAATTTAATAGATAAACAGCCACCTAAATAGGGAATATTTTGCTCCAACTCCTCCACACCATAGAATAGACTATCTAACCTAAAATTGATCAGAAGTTATGTTTGCGATCGCCCAAACTTAGTCATTCTCCCCGGCACTGGCCAGAAGTACGGAAATTGCGACTTGTAGGAGTGTGAGCAACCCTCTCCCCAGGGGTTAATATAGGGAAAGGTCTAATAAAAGCTCTTAAACTCAAACCCCTATTAGTATAAAATTCGAGAAACTATGGGATTCTTTGATTCAGACATCGTTCAACAAGAAGCTAAACAGCTATTTGAAGATTATCAGTCTATGGTCAAACTGGGCGGTGATTATGGCAAGTTTGATCGGGCCGGGAAAAAACTCTATATTGAGCAAATGGAAGCGGTCATGGATCGTTACCGGGTTTTCATGAAGCGGTTTGAACTTTCCGAGGACTTCATGGCTAAGATGACCGTCGAACAGTTACGAACCCAACTAGGTCAGTTTGGAATTACCCCCGACCAAATGTTTGAACAAATGCACCTTACCCTAGAACGGATGAAGTCGGAATTAGAAAAACAGCCCTAAACCCCTATCCCTTGCCTGGAAAAAATCCGTGTCTCTGGGTTTCTTTTGTTAAAATACATCAAGCAGACCCTCGTTAGTTTAACGGGAGTCTCCCCTATTATGCCTGTGAATATCATTTTATGACTAACGTTCCAGTTTCTCGAATTCGTAATTTTTCTATTATTGCTCATATTGATCACGGGAAATCCACCCTGGCGGATCGGCTTTTGGAGGCGACGGGTGCGGTACAAAAGCGGGAAATGAAGGAACAATTTCTTGACTCCATGGACTTAGAGCGAGAACGGGGAATTACGATTAAACTCCAAGCCGCCCGGATGAACTACAAAGCAAAGGACGGTGAGGAATATGTATTAAATTTAATCGATACTCCGGGTCACGTTGACTTTTCTTATGAGGTGTCTCGGTCTTTAGCTGCCTGTGAAGGAGCGTTATTAGTGGTGGATGCGTCCCAAGGAGTAGAGGCGCAGACCTTAGCTAACGTTTATCTCGCTTTAGAAAATAACTTAGAAATTATTCCGGTTTTAAATAAAATTGATCTACCCGGAGCGGAACCCGATCGGATTAAAAGTGAGATTGAAGAAATTATTGGGTTAGACTGTTCCGGGGCGGTATTAGCTTCGGCCAAAGAAGGGGTAGGAATTCATGAAATTTTGGAATCCATTGTCCGTTTAGTTCCTCCTCCCCAGGATACGGTTGATCAGAAATTACGGGCGTTAATTTTTGATAGTTATTATGACAGTTATCGCGGGGTAGTTGTTTATTTTCGAGTGATGGATGGGAGAGTAAAAAAAGGCGATCGCGTCCGATTAATGGCCTCGGAAAAAGAATACGAAATCGATGAAATTGGCGTATTATCTCCGACTCAAATTCCTGTTGATGAACTCCACGCCGGAGAAGTCGGATATTTTTCGGCGGCGATTAAAGCCGTTGAAGATGCCAGGGTTGGGGATACGATTACTTTAGCTAATAGCCCCGCAGAACAAGCCCTTCCTGGTTATACACAAGCTAAACCGATGGTGTTTTGTGGGTTGTTTCCCACGGATTCTGACGAATATCCTAACCTAAAAGAAGCCTTAGAAAAACTTAAATTAAATGACGCCGCGTTATCCTATGAACCGGAAACTTCTAGCGCCATGGGTTTCGGTTTCCGGTGTGGATTTTTAGGGTTACTGCACATGGAAATTGTGCAAGAACGTTTAGAACGGGAATATGATTTAGACTTAATTATTACGTCTCCTTCTGTGGTTTATCAAGTGACAACTCAAAAAGGGGAAGTCATGATGATCGATAACCCCAGTCGTTTACCCGAACCCAACCACCGGGAAAAAATAGAAGAACCCTATGTGCGGGTGGAAATGATTACTCCTGAAGCCTATGTAGGGAGTTTAATGGAGTTAGCCCAGGGTCGTCGGGGCGAATTTAAGGATATGCGATATTTAGCCCAGGGACGGACAACTTTAGTTTATGAAGTGCCATTAGCGGAAGTAGTAACGGACTTTTTTGATCAGATGAAATCCCGTTCTCGGGGTTATGCGAGTATGGAATATCATATTATTGGATATCGAGAAAATGCCTTAGTTAAACTCGATATTATGATTAATAAAGATGCAATTGATTCTTTAGCGATGATTGTTCACCGAGATAAAGCCTATAGTGTGGGACGGGCAATGGTGGAAAAACTGAAAGAATTGATTCCCCGTCATCAATTTAAAGTTCCAATTCAAGCCACAATTGGATCTAAAGTTATTGCCAGTGAAAGTATTCCGGCGTTAAGAAAAGATGTTTTAGCTAAGTGTTATGGGGGAGATATTAGTCGGAAGAAAAAACTCCTACAGAAGCAAGCTAAAGGTAAAAAACGGATGAAATCCTTGGGGTCTGTGGATGTTCCCCAGGAGGCATTTATGGCTGTGTTGCGATTAAATAAAGAATCCTAAGTTGATATTCAAACAATAAAACCCCCTACAAACTTTGTAGGAGGTTTTTGAATGAATCAGAGTTTTTTAAGACTTTCCTGAATAATTAGAATCTCTAATTACAGAGCATTACCGCGAGGTAGAACTTCTTCAGGGAAAATAAAGTTTTCGTGGGGTTGATCCGCAGGAGCCATCCAAGCCCGCAGACCTTCATTTAACAGAATGTTCTTGGTATAGAACGTTTCAAATTCAGGATCTTCCGCCGCCCGTAACTCTTGGGAAACGAAATCATAAGCCCGTAGGTTCAGAGCTAAACCAACAATCCCGATGGAACTCATCCACAGACCCGTGACAGGCACGAATAACATGAAAAAGTGTAACCAACGTTTGTTAGAAAAAGCAATCCCGAAAATTTGTGACCAAAAACGGTTGGCGGTCACCATCGAATAGGTTTCTTCAGCTTGAGTAGGTTCAAAAGCCCGGAATGTATTGGCTTTGTCTCCATCTTCAAACAGGGTATTTTCCACCGTCGCCCCGTGAATAGCACACAACAGCGCGCCACCCAGGATTCCAGCCACTCCCATCATGTGGAAGGGGTTCAGCGTCCAGTTATGGAAGCCTTGCAGGAATAGGATAAACCGGAAGATTCCAGCTACCCCAAAGCTAGGGCCAAAAAACCAACTAGACTGACCCAAGGGGTACATCAGAAATACACTGACGAACACCGCAATCGGCCCAGTAAAGGCAATGGCGTTATAGGGACGAATACCAACTAAACGAGCAATTTCTAACTGACGCAGACAAAAGCCGATCAGGGCGAAAGCACCGTGCAGAGCCACAAAAGCCCACAAACCGCCCAGTTGACACCAGCGAGTAAAGTCCCACTGAGCTTCAGGCCCCCACAGGAACAGCAAGGAATGTCCTAGGCTGTTAGCGGGGCTACTGACGGCGGCGGTGATGAAGTTGCAGCCTTCTAAATAAGAGCTTGCTAAACCGTGGGTGTACCAGGAAGTTACAAAGGTTGTTCCGGTTAACCAGCCACCGAGGGCTAGATAAGCGCAGGGGAACAGTAGGATTCCTGACCAACCCACGAAGACGAAGCGATCGCGTTTGAGCCAGTCGTCGAGGACGTCAAAGACGCCTCTATCAACCTGCGGTCTTTCGACTGCAATAGTCATGGACAAAATCTCCGAATATATAATGACAAGTTGTAAAGGGATTAGGACTCATGTTAAGCGTCTCTCATCTGCTATAGCAGAATCTGAGGATTTTATGAGTACCGTTAATGTTTCTTTACGTCTTTTCAAATTATAGAGGTAAATCTTCAGTTGAGCAACTCCCCCGCCACGGAAATTTAAAAAAATTTGTCCAAAAACCAAAAACCCTGTTTCCGCTCACCAGAAACAGGGTTGAAACTGCCATCCGATCAAGACGGCTGTTGATTAGGCCAAGGCTTAATTTTCCGACATAATTTTGGGGACTTTGAAATAGTCTCCTTCTTGTTCCGGGGCGTTGGCTAGAATATCATCTCTTTGGGGATAGGGTTCTAACTGATCTGGTCGAGTAATATTACTCAACTCAATAGCCCGGGTCATCGGAGCCACCTGGGATGTATCAAGTTCGTTTAATTGCTCAAAATAATCTAAAATTTCACCCAGTTGAGTCGTAAATTGTTGTTCTTCTTCTGGGGTTAGCTCCAGTCGAGCCAAAAAAGCAACTTTAGAAACTTGTTCACGATCAATAGTCATATTTAATCGGGGTTCGGGTAGGTTGGCAAAGGTGGAATTGAAAGCAAAATTAATTAGAAATAGATATCGATTTTGCTTCTTCCGGTAACTTTCAGCCAGTTCTGAGCTTCAATATAGTTATTCGGGGCTAAACGAATCGCCCTAACCCAATATTCCGCCGCTTGCTTAAATTCTTCTTCTGCGGTGTCTTCATCTCCCGCTTCCTTCGCCTTTTCCCCTTGATAATGGTAAATTACCGCAATATTATTCAAAGCCTGGGGCATTCGGGGATTTAACTCAATCGCTTGTTGATAATATTCTAATGCTTCTTCATGTTCGCCATTGCTGGCATGAATTAAGCCCATATTATAAAGAACAAAACTCCGATCATAGGGATCTTCCTCTAAGGTTAAGGCTTCCTGGTAATTTTCTAAGGCTTCTGCATATTCCCCGTCCGCCTGGGCTGACATTCCATCCCGATAATAGGCAAATGCTTCCTTAGCTTTTTTATTGGTGGGCAGCATCTTGAGGATCATATCTGCCATAACCGTAAAGCTTTTATCAATAAAGTTATCGTTACGTTGTGATCTGGGCATAAAATTTTAATCTCCAAAGTTGAAGGCTGGAAACTTCATGATTTTGGGGAAGTCCCCTAACAGCCTATCGCCTAATCTTACCTCAATCAGTGTAGAGACGTACCATGGCACGTCTCTACGGGGAATTAGTCGAGGGTCAAGGTCAACTGTTCAACACTAATGCAAGGTTGCATCCGCTTCATTAAAGACGGGATAGGATTTGGGGATTTTGTGGGTAACTGGAGAAGCCAATACCATAATTTTCTCCATTAACCAGGGGGCAAAACGGTTACACCAAACGGCTAAATGGCTTTGCCATCCGACTAAAATTTCCGGGGCATCTTTATCCAAACCCGCCACTAACACCTTAGCAACCCGTTCGGCGGTCATAGGGACGACCCAACGGAATAACTGCAAGTCCCGGGTCATGTCGGTGTCGGTTAAGGTGGGCAATAGGGCCATCACCCGAATATTGTAGGGGGCTAATTCTTGTCGGAGGGCCTCTGTAAACCCCAAAATGGCGAATTTAGTCGCGGAATAGGTGGACATGGTGGGAGCCGCAATTTTGCCCATCAAACTCGATACATTAATAATGGTTCCCGATTGGCGGGTGGCCATCCGTCGAGCGATGACATGGGTGATGGTATACAACCCGATTAAATTCAAGGAGATTTCCTCCTGAACTTCTGGGAGTTTGGATTCTAAAAACGGGGTTTGGTGGGCAACACCCGCACAATTAACCAAAATCTCAATCGGCCCGTGAGTTCGCCAAGCCTGGGCGATCGCAATATGGACTTGAACTGATTGGGTTAAGTCTAGGGCTAAGGTGATCACCTCTACGCCCATGGGTTCTATTTCCGTGGCTAATTCTGCGAGTCGTTGACGATCGCGTGCCACTAGAATCAAACGTTTAACTCCATTTTGGGCAAATTCTAAGGCAATTGCCCGGCCAATTCCACGGGAAGCCCCAGTAATTAGGGCTGTTTTTCCTTGAATAGTCATTGTCAAAACCTCCTGTTGAGGAGGAATTCGGCGCGATCGGGGCGGGGTTCTCCCACCCGTTTGAGTCGGGATTTTTTCATCCCAAGCGACCCTGACATCTTGTTAGGCGCACCGATATTCCTCTATGCAGCGTGTAAAAAATCTGAAAAAGCTAAAAATTTGGTGTCATGATTGTAGAGATTTCTAATGGGTCATGATTAGACAACAGACCAGGCTATCTTTTTTCCTTAATTCCTGGTTAACAGAGCAACATTGATTTCAAGCATGGCTCACCTGTCTCCTCAATACGAGCGTTCATGGAAAGACCCTCTATGCACAATCTAGCAAGTCAATCAACAAGTTGCAACATTTTTTAATAAATTTCCCGTAATATTTCGTAACAATCAATAGGGAACGGGGAACAGGGAACAGGGAACGGGGAACAGGGAACAGACAATAGGCAATAGGCAATAGGCAATAGGCAATAGTTTGCTCCCCTACCTCCCCTACCTCCCCTACCTCCCCTACCCTCCCCCTGCCTCCCCTGCTTCCCCTGCT
>NZ_LR735022.1:39627-74121 GCF_900009265.2 Planktothrix paucivesiculata PCC 9631
GCTCCCCCTGCCTCCCCTGCCTCCCCTGCTCCCTATTCCCTGTTCCCTCAGAAATTGATAAACTATTTCCATCAATTCAACGTCTATATTAAAAGCTGTCCTATTTTTGCGGTTGACCATGCCATTGTCCGACACTCCAGAGAAAACTGTCCTTGATTTACACGCAGAAGCAAATCACCATATTGCCCAACAGCAGTTTGATGAAGCGATCGCCGTGTGTCAACAGGCGTTAAAGTTGCAACCTCGTTTTCTCCCGACTTACAGTACCCTGGGGTTAGCGAAACAATTGCAAGGGAAACTGGATGAAGCCAAATTCTGGTATACCAAAGCCCTCGACTTCAAACCCGATTGGGCAGAAGTTCATGCCAATTTAGGCGCGGTCTATGTTCAACAACAACAATGGCGGGACGCCCTGCAATCCTATCAAACCGCCCTACACTTTAAACCGAATCAAGCTGGAATTTATCACAGTTTATATACGGTTTTGATCAATCTGAATCAACCAGAAGAAGCCACAAATGCTTGGTATCAAGCCTTAATTTTAGAACCCCAGTGTGTCACACCTCAAGAATATATAGACTTTGGAAAAACCTTAATTGAAAAAGGCAAATTAGATCAAGCCATTGAATTATATAAAAAGGGCGTAGAAACCTATCCGAGTTTGCCTCAATCCCATTATGGATTAGCAGAGGCATTCAGTCGGAAACAACAATGGGAAGATGCGATCGCAGCCTATAATCAAGCCATTATTCTTAATCCGAATAGTAACCTATTTTATCAAGGGTTAGCCGATGCTTTAGTTCAACAAAAGAATTATGAGCAAGCGATCGCTAATTATCAAAAAGCCATTGAACTCAGCCCGGATTTTTCTTGGACATATCATCAACTGGGAAATGCTTTATCTGAACAAGAAAGATGGGAAGAAGCCACCGTTGCTTATTATCAAGGAATCGCCTTAAATTCTAAGTTTTTTGGTTCCTATTATAAGTTAGGAGAAATTTTTTCTAAGACTGGAAAACCCGCAGAAGCAATTAATTGGTATCGTCAAGCCCTGGAGATTAATCCCGATAGTTTTTGGTTACATTTTACCTTAGCAAATGCTCTGTGTGAAACTCAGGAATTTGAGCAGGCTTTAATAGAATATTATCAAGCGATTGAATTTGAACCGAATACGGATTGGTTATATCCCCCCCTGGGAAAAGTATTGATTGCTCAACAACGCTGGGATCAAGCTATTAAAGTTTATTGTAAAGCAGTTGAACTGAATTGTAATAATCTTTGGCTTTTAGATCAATTAGCAGAAACCTTAATTGAACAGCAGGAAATTGAAACCGCTATTTCCGTTTATCAGGAATGTCTCAAAACCGATCCTAAAGCTGATCTTTTACATTACAAGTTAGGGAATCTCTATCAATCTCAAAGTCAATGGGAAGAAGCGATCGCATCCTATCAAACTGCTATTAATATTAACCCTAAAATTGCTGAATATTATGCTGGATTAGGAGAAATTTGGTTAAAAAAACAAGACTTAGATCAAGCCCTGTCTTACTTAATGCAGGCTTTACAAATCAAGCCAGATTTAATTTCAGCTTATGAAAATATTGCTGAAATTTTACAACAGCAAGGACACACAGAAGCAGCGATTAACTGTTATAACCATAAGGATTTGCCTCTGTCACTTTTAGAACAATATTGTTTTGTTAATCCCGAAAAATTAATCACATCAGATTTTAGTTCTAATGTCACTTATATTCCCGTATATCCGGGGAGTGAAATTGCTCTCAATCCTTCTAAAACCGTTGCTCAATTTCATCCGGGTTTTATCTTCAGCCAAGCAGATACTCGGAATGGGTTTGTTGTCAAATTAGATCAAGGTAGGGTCTGGGGAGATTCGGCGACCAGTGCGGTGATCACGGCCCATAATGAATTACTAACGGATATTTCAACCGGGTGTGCTGAATTAGTTTTATCCTCCCGTAAATTACCCCCAATTCATCATATTAATGGAACTGTTGCCTTCCTTTCCGTGCGTTGGGGAGAATCCTTTTATCATTGGATGTATGATGTTTTGCCCGGGATTCATTTACTTAAAAAGAGTGGTATGGATTTAGAGATTATTGACTATTTTGTGTTTAATAGTTGTCACTTACCTTACCAAAAACAAACCTTAGAAATCTTAGGAATTCCTGAACATAAAATCATTCAAAGTGTTGATAAACCCTATATTCAAGCGAAAAAGCTGATTGTTCCTGCTCCTAACTTCTTTCAAAATAAGACAGCAACACCGGAATGGATTTGTAATTTCTTAAAACAGCAGTTTGTCCCCGAAGCCGCTAAAACAATAACGGCAAATCGTCGCATTTATATTAGTCGAGAAAATGCAGTTTCTCGGAACGTGGTTAACCAAGATGAGTTGATGCAAAGTTTGGAATCTCTTAACTTTGAAACCGTTGTTTTAGAATCCTTAACGATTTCTGAACAGGCTGAATTAATGGCGAGTGCATCGGTGGTTTTAGCTCCCCATGGTGCGGGATTATCTAATATTGTTTTCTGTCAACCTGGAACCAAAATTATCGAATTATTTGCTCCCACCTATGTGCCGCCTTGCTATCGAATTATTAGCAATGTTTGTGGGCTGGAACATTACTATTTAATTGGGGAACTGGTTGCAGATAAAACCGAAGAAAATTTGACCCATTTGGGATTATTAGATATGCGAATTGATATCAATAATTTACTGAGTTTACTGGAATTAGCCGAAATTACAGCAATTTAATTTCCAGTTCCAAGGGTTGAGAACGTTTTTCTATTGTTTGTTGTAAAACCCAAAGGGTTAAATTTTGCCATTCGGGTAAATTACAAAGCTGATTTACATTTAAAGCCTGTCCTAAACTATCAGAATAATGCACAAAACTTTCTGTCCAATTTGTTAGGGTTTCTACTGCTAAAAATGGCGTATATTGCCAAGATTTTTGCAGATATTCTGTCATTTCCATCGGAAATCCGGTATAATATAAATACCAGGAACTCCAAACCAAGGTACTGTAACGTACCCAACTTTCAATTAACCGAATTTCCAGGGGAATATTAGGAAGATTAAAAAATTTGTCCAACACATAATTAATTGATTTCGCTTGAGAAATTCCATCCCGCATGGTGTTCCGGTCATGTTGACGGTAACAAACCGTTGATTGACGTAACCAAGCGGATTCACACCCTAATAATGCCATTCTTAAGATTAAATCCACATCTTCCGCGTGGGCTAACCCGGGTTCAAATCCTTCTATTTTTAATAACCATTCCCGACGAAACATTAAGGTTCCCATGGTTCCCAAGGGTTTCCAACGCAACCAATTTTCTAAATTCAATTCTGGAACATAATCCCAAGGTGTCGCATCCATGAGGGTTTCGACCGTGTGCGTGACGCGACGCCATCCACTTTGAACCAGTCCTAGATGGGGTTGGGCTTGAAAAATGGTAATTTGGGCGGCTAATTTATCGGGAAGAAAGGTATCATCCGCATCCAGAAACACAATAAATTCTCCCCGCGCCAAATTTAACCCATGATTTCGGGCTACAGAAACCCCTTGATTTTCTTGATAAACATAGCGAATATAGTCAGAATAGGGTTGTAAGACTTGACGGGTATTGTCTTGGGAACCGTCATCAATAATAATAATTTCGTCAGCAGGATAGGTTTGATTAAGAATACTTTCGACGGCTTGCCCAATATAGCGATCGCAGTTGTATGCTGGAATGATGACACTAATTTGGGGAGTTGCTAAAGTATGGGACATAGATTAAATGGGTAAACTGTATTGAATGTGAAAGGTTAGGGTAGATTTTTCTACTTCATAATACCTACAAATGTAAGTATGTGGACATCATTAAAAAAATTCGTTGTTGGGCTTTAGCCCTCCTATCTTTAAGGTTAAAGTCTAACAACGAGGAGATTTATTAATATTTTGTTGTTGTTTTATTTTTTAATATCTAATTGTGAAAAATACTGTTTCTGTTAAAAAAAATCAAAATATTCCCTGGTTTGAACAGTTGATGGCCATGGTCGCAACGCTTAACTATGGGTTGGTTTTATTCAACCTGAGTTATACGGATTTGCGAGATTACTATTTTAACTATATTCCAGTTTTGACTCAAGTTTATGATCCGATTAAAGGAATTGAACCCCATCAAACCACAGAAAAATATTTAGATACGATTGAACAATTAAAATCAACGGTAGCGGAAACTAGCTTATATTCGGCGGAAACCGAGGAAATATTAGGGAAATTGAGAAATCAAAGTGAGGAAATTATTAATGAAAATCCCTTTGCTATTGCCGAGAAAAGTGGGACTTTAGAACGGATAAAAAATCGGATGCGAGAGCAGATCAAAAATCCTAATAATTCTGCAAAAGAAGCCTTTAATATATTGTGGTCTTCATCTTATCTTAGACAACAAGGATATGATCAACAAATTCAATGGTTTGAGAAGAATATTACACCTTTAATAGCGACAAACTATTATCGAAGTATCTCGGAAACAGGAAAATTTACCCGCACGTTTTGGAAGGTTGATTTACCCTTTACTATTATTTTCATTTTAGAATTTTTAGCCCGAACTTATTTAATTAGTCGTCGTTATTCTAAGGTAACGTGGTTTGATGCGATGTTATGGCGGTGGTATGATGTGTTTTTGTTTTTACCTATTTTTAGGTTATTACGAATTATTCCAGTAGCGATTCGTTTAAATCAGGTACATTTTATTACTTTGGAACCCATTAGAATCCAAATAACTAGGGGATTTGTCGCCGCCATTGCTCGGGAATTAACGGAGTTTGTGGTGGTTGAAGTGATTCAACAGATTCAAGGTGAAATTAGGAGAGGTGATATTTTTAAACAACTTTTTTTGAATCCAAATAAACCCTATTTAGATATTAATAATGTGAATGAGATAGAAGCGATAGCTAATCATTTAATTCAGATTGTTGTTTATAAAGTTATTCCTAAATTGGAACTCGACATTGAATCATTATTGCGCTATAATATAGAACAGGTTATCGAACAATCTCCCGTAATTCAACAGTTTAAAACTATTCCCGGGTTACAACAAATTCCCCAACAGATTCAAGAAAGAATTATTACAGAACTTTCTAAATTAGCCACGGAAGGGCCCCAGGAAGCATATCAAACCGTGACCAAAGCCATGAATGATCCCGTGGGAACAAAATTATCAAATCAATTGGTTAAAAATTTTAATAAAATTTTAGGAGAAGAACTGCAAAAAGAACAAGGCTTAGAGGAAATCCAAACCCTGTTAGTTGACTTTTTAGAAGAATTCAAAATCAACTATATTCAACAAGTAGATGAATCTAACTTTGAACAAGTTCTTGCCCAATTACAGCAACAAAAACACCTCAAAGAAACCAAATAAACAGAAATGATCCCAGATGCCAGAGCAAAACTCGAAACCCGATACCTGGCAATTGCTTTCCCTGTAAGCTAAACTAGAGAAAGAGGCGAACCCACAAGGTTCGTCTTTGGCTTGGTGAGAAGACACTGTTTCACGATCTAAGTGGGATTGACCCACTTTTTTAATGGCAGTTAAGCTCATAACCCCTGTAGACTCTAGTATTCACGTCAACTATGGCTCATCCTCTAATCCCCCAAATTCTCGACATCGCCACCCCCATCGCCCAAACATTGGGACTGGAAGTGGTCGGGGCAACCTTTTACACCAATCAGAAACCTCCTGTGCTGCGTGTAGATATCCGCAACCCCAGTCAGGATACCGGATTGGAAGATTGTGAACGGATGAGTCGAGCCTTGGATGAGGAATTAGAGACCAGCAATATTATTCCCGATGCCTATGTGTTGGAGATTTCCAGCCCCGGAATTTCAGAATCTTTAACCAGCGATCGCGAATTCATTTCATTCAAAGGATTTTCCATCATTGTTAAAACATCCGAACCCTACAAAGGTCATTCTCAACAACGGGGAAAACTGGTGAGTCGGGATGAAACTACGGTTTATTTAAGCCAAAAAGGACGACAACTAGCCATTCCCCGGGAATTAATTACGGAAGTGTTATTCGATGAAACTGTTGAGGAGTAAAGTTTTTAACCCCTAAAGATTTTAACAAGATCGTGATTTAACCTTTCGGGTGATGTACTTCCCCAATTTTCTGTGAAAAATTCATCTGTGTGGTCAACAAAAAATAAAGTTTAGAGGATAAAAACTATGTCAATGGTGAGTTTGCCCGGTTTGCAAGATATGATTAATGGCATTTCTCAAGAGCGGAATTTACCCAAACAGGCGGTAGAAGAAGCCCTGCGAGAAGCCCTATTAAAAGGGTATGAACGGTATCGTCGGACTATCGAAATTCAGACCCAATTTAGTGAAGATTATTTTGATAATTTTGATGTAGAACTCGATGTCGATGAAGAAGGATTTCGAGTCTTAGCCAAAAATTTAACTATTGTTGAACAAGTTAGTAATCAAGATCATCAAATCGCTTTAAAAGACGTGCGAGAAGTCGCTCCCGAAGCCCAATTAGGGGATACCGTCACCCTAGATGTCACCCCGGATCAAGGGGAATTTGGTCGGATGGCAGCGATCCAAACCAAACAGGTTTTAGCTCAAAAACTGCGGGATAAGCAGCGCAAAATGATTCAGGAGGAGTTCAAAGAACTCGAAGGCACTGTACTGCAAGCCAAAGTCCTCCGGTTTGAACGCCAGTCGGTGATTCTGGAAGTGGCTAGTGGCTTTGGTCGAGCCGGGGTGGAAGCGGAACTTTCTAAACGGGAACAACTGCCCAATGATAACTACCGCGCCAATGCTACCTTCCGGGTCTATCTGAAAAAAGTATCCCAAGGTTCTCAACGGGGCCCACAGTTATTAGTATCAAGGGCTGATGCCGGGTTGGTGGTTTATCTATTTGCTAATGAAGTCCCAGAAATTGAGGATGAAGTGGTGCGAATTGTGGCCGTAGCTCGGGAAGCCAACCCCCCCTCCCGTCATGTTGGCCCCCGGACTAAAATTGCCGTCGATACCTTGGATCGGGATGTTGATCCCGTTGGGGCTTGTATTGGGGCTAGGGGGTCAAGAATTCAGGTGGTGGTCAACGAACTGCGGGGCGAGAAAATCGACGTGATTCGCTGGTCTCCTGACCCCGCCACCTATATTGCCAATGCTCTGAGTCCGGCCAGAGTTGATGAGGTGCGTTTAGTCAATCCCGAAGAACGTCGCGCCCATATTTTGGTTCCTGAAGATCAATTGAGTTTGGCCATTGGTAAGGAGGGGCAAAATGTTCGTCTCGCGGCTCGGTTGACGGGATGGAAAATCGATATTAAGGATACGGCTAAATATGATGCCGCGGCCGAGGATCAAAAAATTGCCGAAGAATTTGAACGTCAAGAGGCGATCAACGATCGCAACTATGATCAGTTTGGGGAGGAGGAGTAGGAGAGTAGGGGGAGTAGGGGGAGCAGGGGAGGTAGGGGAGCGTCCTGGTTTGCTTTGCTGGATATCAAGTGTGAACTGCTAAGTTTCAACCCATGAAAAATCAACGTCGTTGTGTAGCTTGTCGCCGATTGGGTGCAAAGGAAAGCTTCTGGCGATTTGTCAGGCTCTATCCATCACATCAGGTACAATTGGATCATGGCATGGGTCGTTCAGCCTATCTTTGCCCTAACCCAGATTGTTTGAAACTAGCTCAGAAAAAAAATCGACTGGGACACGCACTCCGAACATCGGTGTCGGAGGAAGTGTACCAAAGTCTATGGGAACGTTTAGATTAACCTGGAATTGATCCCCCCACGTCCTACTTGATAGGGAAGGGTGGGAACAATTACCGGGAATCTGAAGATCTGGAGTTGCTCAACAATATTGTTATATTGTTCTATTCCGTCAGCAAACCTACTCCCCAGATAGAGGACTAAGAGGTTTAAGTTGAAGCAAAATGGAGTAAACTGAGTAACTAAATTGATTATCCTTCACCATAAGGTTAATATCTGCTAACTTGATAAAAGACAATCCTAAAGATTTGAGGAATTCAATTTCACCAAAAATTAAAATAACATTAAGAAATGTCAAAGCAGACCTTACATCTGCATCCTTGACACTTAAATAACCAGAGTAGATGATATCGTTATTTAAAATGTGCGGGTTACTGTTGTAAGAGTAAATCGAACTATGTAAACATCAAACCATGGGTAGGTAAGAAGAGGGGTCAGTGGATGAACAACGCCAAAGTCAGAATTTACGAACTATCACGGGAACTTAATTTGGATAACAAGGACATCTTAGCGGTGTGTGAACGGCTAAATATTTCGGTTAAAAGCCACAGTAGCACGATTTCAGAATCAGATAAAGAACGCATTGAAAAATACGTCGCAACTCATCCGAACCCGGGTCAGCTTGAAGGAAAAGCACCGGGATCGCAACCTAATGGGAAATTATCAGCGACCGCACCCAGCGACAAAAAACGGCAAGAAATTTTAGAGATCCAGAAGCCCAAAATTCGGTCGAGCTTCGAGTCCTCCCCCCCCTACGATGAGGCCAGTTCCTCTGACTCAACTTCCGTTGCCACCCCACCTAAATCACTTGTTTCTTCAAAAGCGCCTGTGAAACCCACGTTAAATCGACCTGTATTATCAAAACCCAATGCTTCGGCTCCAGCAGAAACGGAATCATCCCCGATAACAGCCGAAAACGTTGCCTCAGCAACTGATGAGGAGATGGCTGGGTTAGCATCCGTAGGGGAAATAGAAACTTCCGAAGAGGATTTATCTCTTGAGGAAGCCGCACCCCTGTCGCCGCCGCCGGTTAGACCTGCCGGGCCAGTTCCAGTTACTGCCACTGTTAGCCCAGAGCCCGCAGCAATTTCTAAAAACAAGCCGGTTTTAAAGACGAATAAACCAACGCCTAAACCCGTTGAGTCCAGATCCAAAACGGAATCTCCCGAAAAACCCACGCCCAAGTCTCAACAGACGACCCCTGAGGGGAAAGAAAGGGACTCAGAAGCCAGAAGACCGCCGCGTAAAGAGATTGGCAGTCCCAGACCCCGATCTATCTCAGATTTGCAACCCCCGGCCGCGCGTAAACCCGCTCAAGTTATTGATGAGGATGGAGAATCTCAAGAGAGCACCGAGGATGAACCCGCTTCTACTACCGATGATTTAGTCAAACGGCCAAAACGGGCTGTCACCTTAAATCGACCCAACCCCCCGCGCCCAGGAAAACGAACAGGAGCATGGGAGGAGGAAGAAGAAGAAGTTGTAGATCCAGCTAAAGCGAAGGCAGCTAAACTCAAAGCCAAGCGACGGGCAAAACCCTCCTTGGATGAAGACGATGACGATGAACTGAATGCGTTGTCTCTGCTGAATGCCAATAATGCCATGATCAGCGTATCCCTGGCACGTCCTCCCAAACCTAAAGCCAGCCCAGGGCAAAATGTGACGGCGACAACGGCTAGACCGAAAAAACCCGCCCCCAGTCGCGGTTCGGGTTCTTCTGGTGGAAGTTCGCGCCGGACGGAGGCCAAACCCAAGGCTGAACGCCCGGAGAAAGTGATCGTACCTGGGCCAATGACGGTTCAGGAACTGGCTTTAGCCTTAATCCTACCGGAAACGGAAATTATCAAACGCCTGTTTTCCCAAGGGATTGCCGTTAATATTACGGAAACCCTGGACTACAACACAATTCTGTTAATTTGTCAAGACCTTGGCGTTGAAGTTGAAAACGAAAAACTCAAATCCGGTGCAATCAAGCCCGACAATATGCTCAACGCCGACGATCTGGAGCATCTGCAACGGCGTCCTCCGGTGGTGACGATCATGGGTCACGTGGATCACGGGAAAACTACCCTCCTGGATGCGATCCGCGAAACCAAAGTGGCTCAGGGCGAAGCCGGGGGCATTACCCAACACATCGGGGCCTATCATGTCGATATGGAACATGAGGGTCAAACCCAGCAAGTGGTGTTCCTGGATACTCCCGGTCACGAAGCTTTTACCGCCATGCGAGCCCGGGGCGCGCGAGTTACGGACGTGGCAATTCTGGTGGTGGCCGCCGATGATGGTGTCCAACCCCAAACCATTGAAGCCATTAGCCACGCTAAGGCCGCGGGAGTCCCGATTATTATTGCTATCAACAAAATTGATAAGGAAGGCGCCCAGCCCGATCGGGTGAAACAGGAGTTAACGGAATTTGCCCTGGTTCCCGAAGAATGGGGCGGCGACACGATTATGGTTCCGGTGAGTGCCATCAGGGGAGAAAACCTTGATACCCTCCTAGAAATGATTCTGTTAGTGGCGGAGGTTGAAGATCTCTATGCCAACCCCGACCGGGCAGCCAAAGGAACAATTATTGAAGCTCACCTCGACAAGTCCCGAGGCCCCGTGGCAACGCTGTTAGTACAAAATGGTACTCTGCGAGTTGGGGATATTGTGGTGGCCGGTTCAGTCCTGGGTAAAGTCCGGGCTATGGTGGATGACCGAGGCGATCGCGTCGATAATGCCAGTCCTTCCTTTGCCGTTGAGGTCTTAGGTCTGCGGGATGTCCCGGCGGCTGGAGATGAATTCGAGGTCTTTGAAAGTGAAAAAGAAGCCTCGGCTTTGGCTACCCAACGGGCAGAAACCAAACGGGAAACCCGGTTAATCAAGGGTCGGATCAGTCTGAGTGAATTCTCCGCCCGCGCTCAAGAGGGTGAGTTGAAGGAACTGAACTTAATCCTCAAGGGGGATGTTCAAGGGTCTGTGGAAGCCATTGTCAGCGCCCTGAAGAAACTGCCTCAGAAAGAAGTGGAACTGCAATTGCTGTTAGCGGCTCCGGGTGAAATTACGGAAACGGATATTGACTTAGCCTCGGCCAGTAATGCGGTCTTACTAGGATTCAATACCACCTTAGCCCATGGTGCTCGCCAAGCAGCCGATCGCGCCGGAGTAGATATCCGTGATTACAACATCATTTACAACCTCTTAGATGACGTCCAGGCTGCCATGGAAGGGCTATTAGAGCCGGAACTGGTGGAAGAACATCTGGGTCAAGTGGAAGTTCGGGCGATTTTCCCCGTGGGACGCAATACCATTGCGGGTTGTTATGTGCTGTCGGGTAAAGTGGTTCGGAACTGTAAAATCCGAGTTCGTCGGAAAAATGAGGTGGTTCACGAAGGTGTCCTCGACTCCCTGAAACGGATGAAAGAGGATGCTAAGGAAGTTAACGCCGGTTACGAATGCGGTGTCGCCTTGGATAACTTCAATGACTGGGCAATGGGCGATATTATCGAAGCCTATCGGATGACCACTAAACGCCGTACTTTGTCCTTATCTTAAAAGTACACCGCTTGCGGCCTTGATCCCTAATGTCACAGCAGCCACCTGTTATTGAATAAATAGTAGGTGGCTGGTCTGTTTTTCAAGCATCTGCGGGGTTGAGTGGGAGCATCGCCCAGGTGGTATAGGTTCCAATTGGACTCCACAGGACAAGGGGAAGGAGTAAATAGGCTGCGGTTTGAGACACTGGCCAAACACTGACCATTAACATCAAGCCTAAAATAAAACCTGTCCCCCCTAATATTGTTCCGATGCGTAAACTTTTGGCTTTACACATTACCGGGGTATAGGACAAAATCACTAATTCTAATAATAGGTAAAATCCCATTAATACCCAGGTTTGGGATAGTTCGGGTTCGGTTTCCCAGACTAAAATTGCTGACCAAGCCCCCGCAATAAAAACGATTGTCCAAATTAAAGGAATTGCTTTTTCAAAGGTTAACCAACTGGGACGGGTTAAACGATTAAACCATCGGATATCATCAGGGGTTAAAAGAATATTATTGGCTAAGGCGACTAAAAATGCCACTCCTCCAATTACCATCCAAGATTTAATCATAATTTTTTACGGGTTTAACCTATTCAGGTTATTTTAGTGGGTGATTAGTGAAAATCAGGATTTAATTCCATAGCGTGATTATAGAAAGATAAACTCAATCTAATGCCAGTTAAACCGCATTCCTAAACAATCTTCTAATTTCTGATTATAAGGCTGAAAATAATGATTGAGTAATCTCCGAGTTGATTCAGAGATGGGCGGATAGGGTCGGGTATTATATTGATGATAGTTTAAAAGATGATATTCGGGTAAACCCAAGAAATTAAGGACTTTTGTTGTTCCCTGGTCAGGGTTTGCATAAAATTCTTCACTGCTTAAAATTAAAAACTGTTCCCTAGGAAATACTTTTATCCATTTTTCTAAGAAATGAATATACAACCCTTTAGCTAAATAGCCTTGAAAGTTTGGGTCATGGAGTCTTGTCCAAAAATCAGTTTTTTGATCCTCTAATTGGTGGATTTCTCGTTGAATTGCTTCTTCAAAAGAGGATAATTCCCATTTTAAACTTAACCAATGATAATAGTGAGAAACCGCTCGGTCAATGGGATTTCTTAATAATAAAATTAATTTGACATTCGGAAAAAATTTAACTAAATTTTCGGCTACTTCTGGAGAATTAAAGTTTATGGGTGTGGCTTCTCCTACTAAACAGTGATAGTTAGGAGGAATAGGGGGAAAATGAGAAAAATACCACTCTAAACCTCTATCAATTTGATTTGACCAAAAGGGCATTTCTTTAATCATTGAGGACATGATATTATGGTGTTCAGAGAGATAGTAATTTAAAGAAGTTGTTCCTCCTTTTTGGGTTCCAATAATTAAGTAATCTAGGTGATTAACCGGTTTTAAGGTTTCGGAAATATTTTGCCATTGTGGACGGAATTTAGGGATGATTTTTTGACCCGCAATATAATTATATTTAATCGCAGATTGTAAATCTCCTTGAGCAGTATATAATACGGCTAAATTCAAATATAAAATAGAGGATTGTGGATGTTTTTCCAGGGCTTGATCAAAAATATTAATGGCTTGACTCAGTTGGTTTTCTGCTTGAATAAAATCTACAATATTTTGATAATTCCAAAGATAGAGATCGGGTTTAAGTTCTAAAAATTTGAGATAGCTAAAAACTGCTTCCTTTGGCTGTTGGTTGCGGGCTAACGCCATTCCTAAGTTATAATGAACTTGAGGATCATTAGGATTCAGTTCAACAGCACTCTGACATTTTTCAACCTCTTGATCTAAAACCCTTTTTTCATCTAAAAGTGTTGCTATTTTTTGAGAAATATCTAAATTATTGGGTTGGATTTGCAGGGCAATATGATATGATATAAGGGCTGCAAACTCATATTTTTTTTGAATGAGGAGTTCTGCTAATTTGATACAGGGTGCAAAATCATCAGGTTGATTGAGGGCTAGACCATACTCATTAATTACAGTATCTAATCCTTTTTTAATTTGAGCTTGAAGAATGACTCCAATTTGATTGACACTTTCTAATAAATCAGGGTTTTGCTTCCAAGCCTTAAAATAAGCAATAACAGATTCTTGCCAATTTTGCTGCTGATAAAAAGCCTCTCCTAAATAATAATATGACCAACAAAAATTAGGGTTGATTTCAATGGCTTTAGAATAAGCATAAATCGCTTGATCCCATTGTTGTTGTTGAATTAACGCCATTCCTAGGTTATGATAAGACCAGGAGAAGTCAGGGTTAAGGGCGACCGCTTGATTATAAACAACAATTGCTTCCGTCCATTTGTTTTGCTGAGAAAAAATATCTCCTAACTGATGATAAGCCCAGGAAAAATTAGGATCAAGTTCGATAGTTTTTTGATAAAGTGCGATCGCATCTTCCAAATTTCCTTTACTTCTATAAAGTTCCGCCTGTTCGTATAAACTGGAAGCTGAAATGGGGTTTTTGGGTAATAAATTAGAATCAAAACTCATTAAAATTTATTCCTATAATTGATTATCGATCTCAATAAGACTTATAATAACAGGTTGATTAGCTAAAATGTTAAATTTATGTTGAGTTCATCTCCTCGAGTTAGTGTTATTATTCCTACCTATAATGGCGATCACTACCTTAGCCAAGCCATCGATAGTGTTTTAAGTCAAACCTACTCAAACTATGAAATTGTTATCGTTGATGATGGTTCAACGGACAATACGCCCAATATTATACAACATTACATAGATACACATGGGAACCCCTCTGTAATTCGTTATATTGTGCAATCTAATCAGGGAGTTGCAGCCGCTAGAAATCGAGGAATTCAGGAAGCCAAAGGAGAATTTATTGCGTTACTCGATCAAGATGATGTATTTTTACCCCAAAAATTAGAACATCAAGTTGCCTATTTTGATGCTAACCCCAATGTAGCTATTGTTAATAGTGGCTGGCGTTTAATTGATCAAAATAATTATCATATTTCTGATATTGAACCTTGGCATAATTTACCCGATTTAACCCTAGAAACTTGGATAAAAAGAACTCCAATTTTACCTAGCTCTTTAATGTTTAGGCGAGAATCTTGGCAGCAAGTTGGAGGATTTAATTCTCAGTTTAATGGAGTCGATGATGTTGACTTTATTTGGCGTTTAGCATCACACGGATATGCCGCCATTTGGCTTCCTGAAATTACTGTTAATTATCGGCAACATCAGCAAACAGTTTCTAATCAAAAAGCTAGAGAAAGAGCTAACTTAATGTTAGCACTGCACGATTATTTTTTCAGTCAACCCAATTTATCCGATGAAATTCTTCAACTCGAAAAACCCGCTCGATATGAAACTTTAACCTGGATGGCATGGCATTTATATCATACCCATCATCCTCAAGCCATGGCTGAATTTCTCCAAAAATCTTTACTTTATACTCCTTATACCGTAGCAATTACTATTTCTGACTGGGTAAATCGATTCATGGGTTATTGTCAGGGTTATGGTTATGAACTCGATTTAAAAAAATTCTATAACTTACCCGAATGGAAACAACTAATTACGGAAAATATTCCCCAAAATAAACCTAGAGTGAGTGTCATTATTCCAGCTTATAATTGTGACCAATATATTGAACAATGTGTTAAAAGTGTTCTCGAACAAACCTATACTAATTATGAAGTTATTGTTATTGATGATGGCTCTCAAGATCAAACTCAACAAATTCTAAAACCTTTTTTTCCCGTAATTAAATATATTTATCAAGACAATCAAGGAGCGGCAAAAGCCAGAAATCAGGGTTGTGAAATTGCTCAAGGAGAATTTTTAGCTTTTTTAGATGGAGATGACTTTTTCTTACCTCAAAAACTAGCTGAACAGGTCGCTATTTTTGATGATAATCCAACTATTGATTTTATTCAAAGTGGCTGGTGTGTTGTTAATCAAAAAGGCATTGGAGTTAGTGTAATTATGCCTTGGTTAAATGCACCAGAATTAAATTTGGAAACGTGGGTTTTACATAAATGTGTACGTCCGAGTGCTATGATTTTGCGCCGAGAATGGTGGGAAAAAGTGGGAGGATTTGACTATCGTTATCCCCCTACCGAAGACTTAGATTTTGTTTTACGTTTATCCTTAATGGGATGTAAAACCGTTTGGTTAAAAGAAATTCATGCTTGTTACCGTCAACATGACAATAACTTAATGTCGGGGGGATTAAAAGTTATTAAAAATACTGGAATTATTATGGATCAATTTTTTGACCATCCCGATCTTCCCGCTAAAATTCGTCAGTTACGTCGAAAAGAAAGTTATGATCGCTGGGTGTGGTTAGCTTGGCGAATGTATCGAGATCATTATCCTCAATTAATGATATATTGTTTAGAGAAATCCATAGAATATACTTTTTTCCCTCTGACAGAAACTATTTCTCAATGGCTTGATGCCTTTCAAAATATAGCATCAGATTATGGGGAAAAAATAGACACTTATGATTTAATTCAATCTCAGGAATGGCAATCTATTATCCATAAAATTATGAATCCAAAACTTACCCCCCAACCCCAACCCAGCATAAATCCTCCCTTGAATAAACCCCATATTCTGTTAATAAATACTGATGATCCCGGTATTGGAGGTTTAGCACAATATGATCATTTAATTCTTTGTGAATTAGCAAAATTAGGCTATCGGGTAACGGCCGTTAGACCCAAACATGATAACCCCTTAGTTGAGGAGGAAAAAGAGTTAGGAATTCAGCAATATTGGTTAGACTATAGCACTAGCCAAGATTTACCTAGAATTCTCAGAAATACCCAAGATGCGGAAGCTCTTTATGATGAAATTAAACCCGATTTTATTATTTTTAGTGATGGCTGGCCCTACTCCCATTTTGCTGCTAAACAAATCGCAATTCAACGCCATATTCCCTATATGATTGCCCTGGGATTAGCCATGCCCGAACATATCAATTTTACCATGGGAGATGGTGTTCCCTATGCCAAAGGCGTATTATATCAATATGGATTAGCCCGAACTTTTAATACCGCAGCTTACGAACATCTTCGGATTTTACAAGACCAATTTTGCTTACCAAAAGAGAAAGGAAATGTAGTCTATTATGGGCGATCAGAAAAATATTTTGACTCGCCTAATTTAGCCACTCGTAAACGGTTGCGCCAAGAAATTGGTATTCCTGAAGATGGGATTATGTGCTTAACAACTGCCCGGTTAGCACCAATAAAAGGACATCGGTTTCAGTTAGATGCGATCGCCCAATTAAAACATACTTCTATCTGGGAAAAATTATACTTTGTTTGGGCAGGAACTGGACAGGGAAGTGATCATAATTTAGAACCCGAATTAAAACAAAAAGTGCAAGAATTAGGCGTTAGCGATCGCGTCATCTTCTTAGGACAACGGTGGGATATTCCCGACTGGTTAGATGCCTGTGATATCTTTATTTTAACCTCCCTAGCAGAAGCCGCTCCCTCCTTTGCGATTATGGAAGCCATGGCAAAAGGATTACCCATTATTGCCTCGGCGGCGGGTGGTATTCCCGAAGGTTTAGGAGATACCGGAAAACTCTTAACTGATCCTAATATTGATCCTGAAAAAACAGTCACTGATCTAGTTGAAACTTTGCAAAAATTGGCGGTTAATCCTCTGTTATTATCTAAAATGGGTGTAGCATCCAAACAACGAGCAGAAGAACTATTTAAAGAAGACCGGATGTTAAAACAAACCCTAGAAATCATCGAAATTGCTTTAACTTCCCCCGAAGAAAATGGCTTGAGTCATTTAGCTTTAACTAAAACTGAAGTAAAATATCTAAATCATCGTCTCAAATATTCGTCACTCCTTTGGAATGCTTGGTATCATTATACCCAAGGGAATCTGTCTCAAATGGTTAACTTTCTGGAACAATCCTTAAAATACTCCCCCTTTGAATTTGTCACCGAAACCGTGTTAGAATGGGTGAGTGATTTTGTGCGCTTATCTAATTACAAAAACTATCCTTTGGATGCTTCTACCTTAAGTCAATCTCCTGAATGGAAATATGCAATGGAACGAATTTTAGGGATTGTTAGTCGTTGATTCTATTGTTAAAAACTGAAATTAGGATTGTCAATTAAAGATGAAAACTGCATTAATTTGTGGCGTATCAGGACAAGATGGAACCTATTTAGCTGACCTTTTATTAAAACAAGGTTATTCCGTTTATGGCACATCACGGGATGCTCAAATGTCTTCTTTTGGCAATTTATCTCGTCTAGGAATTCGAGAAAAAATCAAATTAGAATCCATGAGTCTCACGGACTTTAGAAGTGTATTGCAAATTTTGACGAAAGTTAAACCCGATGAAGTTTATAATTTAGCCGGTCAAAGTTCTGTGGGTTTATCCTTTGAACAGCCTGTAGAAACCTTAGAAAGCATGGCAATTGGTACATTAAATTTATTAGAAGCCATCCGCTTTACAGGCGCAAAAATTAAACTTTATAATGCCAGTTCTAGTGAATGTTTTGGAGATACAAAAGGACTCCCTGCCGATGAAAATACTCCCTTTCATCCTCGTAGTCCCTACGCTGTGGCTAAAGCAACAGCTTTTTGGGAAGTTGCTAACTATCGAGAAGCCTATGGTTTATTTGCCTGTTCTGGGATTCTATTTAACCATGAATCTCCTTTGCGTCCTGAACGATTTGTCACTCAAAAAATTGTGAAAGCAGCCATTGATATTGCAGCCGGAAAACAAGATAAACTTTATTTAGGAGATATTTCAATTCAACGAGATTGGGGTTGGGCACCCGAGTATGTAGAAGCCATGTATTTAATGTTGCAGCAGCAAGAACCCGATGATTATGTAATTGCCACAGGGGAAACCTATTTTTTAGCTGAATTCGTTGAATCTGCCTTTACCTGTGTGGGTTTAAATTGGAACAATTATGTAGAATCTGATAGTAATTTATTACGACCTACGGATATTGCAGTGGGTCGAGGAAATCCCGGTAAAGCAGAACAAAAGTTAGGATGGAAGGCAAAATATAAAATGCCCGATGTTGTAAAAATGATGATCGAAGCCAGACACTCGTAGTAAGCCCTTCAGGGCTTCAATATCAATTCAAAACAATTAAATCAATGAAATTATGTCTAATTTTACACAATTAAAAACAGCAATTCTTCCATTAGAAAATGGCGATTGTGTTAGGATAGTTAATTTTAAATCCATCTATAATGTTATTTTAGCGATCGCATTCGTCAACAAGGAATCCCATGGACAAAAACACTTTAGTTCTTTTAATTGTTGATTTACAAGCTCAAAAGGTGCAACGGCTGTAGGGGCGGGTTCGAGACAATTTTGAGCAGGTATCAACCATCTCCCTAAACCCGCCCGGTTTTTCAAGATTCCGACAGATTGAAATCTATCGCTACACAGACAAAACCCGCCTGCGCGGGTTGTGAAATCTAGCCAATTATAGAAAACCCTAAGCGGTGGTTTAGTTTGTATAGCAACAGTTTTAAATGTTTGGGGATCATGGAAAATTAAACAGTCCTGGAGCTTAATTGGTCGGTTGACAGGGGCTAGGGTGAAAAATCAGAATCCAACAACTGATCAGCTTTAAAATGACAATGTTCAGGAAATATTGCAGCAGGAAGATCGGTTTTTTTAATCACTTGCTTTCGGGCTTTGGGATAAATTTCTTCTATTTCCTGCAAAAAATAATTATACAAAGTTTTAGACTTTAATAATAGTTCCAGTTCAAACCGAAAATTATCAATTTCAGTTTGCCAACCTTTACCACAATGCTCTCGTTCTGATTCCCAATATTGGTAAAGCAATAAATGAATTAGTAATTGTCTTAAATAACTAGAAATCTTGCGCTTTTGTTCATTCCCCAAAGCCAATATTTCCTCCATTAAATGTATTAAGTCAATTCCATCTATGTCTTTTTTTTCTAACTTTTGATAAGTGTCTTCTAACCAAAGATAATAATCTTGTTCATAAAGACTAGAACTCTCGATATTGTTCATTGAATCACCTTTGTTTTTGGGATTATCAACTACTTATGCTTGACCGCCACGCCATTTAAAAATGATCGTCTCATCAGCTTGCTTAAATTCTATATCAAATAAATCAAACACCACCTCCCTACCTAGAAGAATCTCCTCACAAAAATCCGTTTGTGCCCAAGCTACAGGCGCGGTAAAAATATGACCATCCAACTGTATTTCTACCTATCGTAATAGATACTCAATACTGCCACCAACTCCTTCTGCTTTATTATTAATTTCTCCTTCCGCCTTAGCACAACCTAAATCCCTCCCTAATTTCTTGGTGATTAAACTGAGTTCAGCGCCAGAATCAACAAGTATTTTCACTTTCACTGCGTTCTGAGACTTCATTATTAACTCATACTTAGGTTGCCAATCGTGAGCTTTTAATGTTCTCATTCTCACAGGATAAAAGCGGATAGGTTCTACAAACTCGCTTTCAAATATACGCTCAATTACATAATCTAGGCTTGATAAGCTTGGAGCGATGCCACTCTTCATTTTGTCATAATCGCGATCATGACTAATCACGCCTTGATTAGTATAAGCTATCCATTGACCCCGATATATTTTTAATTTAGGGCGATTGGCTTTGTACCAATCATTAGTTGTGGCATATTCTGGTTCCATTATTAGTGCTCTCCCTTGAAGAATACCCAGAAAAAATTGAATACATTAAGATGATAAGCTAAGATTAGCATATAATTACGGGGAACTCTTGCACAGATTAATCGTCCTTCTGCCAATCGTGCCTATCGATTTCTAGGTTGAAATTGTGATAGGATGCTTTATGTTGACTAAACCTCAGACCAGCAACCCTTATTTTTTGAGAGCGAAGAATTCATGACGGTGACAGCCTTTCAGCAAGCCAACCAACTGTTAAGAGAAGGAAAGTTAGAAGAAGCAGTGGTCGCTTATCAGCAAGCGATTGAGTATAATCCACAATTTTATGGTGCTTATCAAAATTTAGGGGAAGCTCTCTGGAAATTTGGATGCTTAGAGCAAGCAGCTACAGCCTTTCAGAAGGCTATTGAGTTAAAACCGTCCGCAGCTTGGTCTTATTTTAACTTGGCACAGGTGTTGGAGCAGTTAGGGAGGAAAGAGGAATCGATCGCATCTTACGAAAAGGCAAGTGAGTTAAATCCCCAACTGATCAGTCTTCGACAACAGTTAGAGGCTTCGCTGATTAACGATCAACCTGTAATACCTGATGAAGATATTGCCCTACTTTACCCCCGGGCTGAATATCAAAAATTAGAACTAACTCAATTAACAATTCAGCCGAGAAACAAGCCCAAACTTATCAATGATGTTCGTTTAATTGCTTATTATCTTCCACAATTTCACCCAATTCCAGAAAATGATTTATGGTGGGGTAAAGGTTTTACGGAATGGACAAATGTTAGCCGTGCAAAACCCTTATTTGAAGGTCATTATCAACCCCACATTCCTGCAGAATTGGGTTTTTATGATTTACGTCTTCCTGAAGTTCGAGAAGCTCAAGCTGAACTAGCCAAAAAATATGGAATTTATGGATTCTGTTATTATTATTATTGGTTTGCAGGAAAGCGCCTATTACATCGACCGATTGATGAAGTTGTTGCCAGTAAAAAACCTGACTTTCCCTTTTGCATCTGCTGGGCTAATGAAAATTGGACAAGAAGATGGGATGGACTAGCCCATGAAGTCTTGATTGCACAAGATCACTCGTTAGAACAAAATCAAGTTTTTGCTGAAAGCATTGTTCATATTTTAAGAGATGAGCGATATATTCGCATCAATGGTGCTCCTTTACTGATTGTTTATCGAAGCGATATTTTACCAGATCCAATTCGCACAACAGAACTCTGGAGAAAGATATTTAAACAACAGGGAGTTGGAGAAGTTCATTTAGCGATTGCCATTACTTGTTTTTCAGGAGTAGTTGATCCAACTCAATTGGGCTTTGACTCTGCTGTACAATTTCCCCCTCATGGAATACCGGCAAAGGAATTGACACCACCTGAAACCATAGTTTCAGATTTTTCAGGTCATTTCTTCGATTACCCAGATGCAGCCATCAATGGCGTTGCAGATGCAATGCCTGATTTTAAATTTTTTCCAGGAGCAATGACATCTTGGGATAACACAGCCAGACGGAAAAGTGGAGCTCATGCTTTTTTGAATTTCCATCCGGATTGGTATGAATTATGGTTACGCGGTTCTATTGAAAAAGCCAAACATTGTTCTTCAGGTGATGAACAATTAGTATTTATTAATGCTTGGAATGAATGGGCAGAAGGAGCGCATCTTGAGCCTGATACGAAATTTGGACATGGCTATCTGATGGCAACCTCTAGGGCTTTAGAGGGGAACACGGGTTGGAAAACAATTCTGAATTTATTGAGGTATTTTCCCTATAAAACACCGGATTGGATAAATCAATATCTTGATCAATTAGAACAGAGAATTTTATCACAAGACAGGTCATTAAAAGCCCTTGCTAAAATTGTAGAAACAGTGGGTATACCTCAAGAAATTATTTCTTTTTCAGTTCCTTCAGGACTGTATTGGAATATAGAATCATTTCCTCCTGATGCAGATGTTTATATGACTTCTATCGTTTTTAAAGGCTGGATTTTGAATGAAAAGACTCCTATTAAGTCTGTTGAAATTTTATCAAAAGGTCGTTTGGTGCAAAGAACTCCCATTGATCAACAGCGCTTAGACGTAGCAAACTTTCACTCAACCATTCCAGGAGCAGAAAATAGCGGTTTTCTCACCAAGGTTAACAACCCTGAATTGAAATCTAACACAGAGTTTAAATTACAGGCTGTTTTAGAAGATAATACTTGTATTCCTTTGGCACTGATTCCCTTTAAGTCCGGTTTCCAACTCCTAGGAATTGACAACTTTGAACAAACCTTGTTAGACTCCGAAGGTTGGCAAGTTATCTTAAATCCGCTGCGAGGGATAGCGATTGAAAGTGATGTTTATCGTTGGCATCTTTTAGAGAAGTTAGAAAAGAATATTCAAGCTAAGGAAGATTTAATTAAGGTAATGTCGGATTTTTTAGGAAAAATTTCTGCTGAATGTTTGTTTGATTGATGTATAAACTAAAACACCGGATACGATAAAATGTTAATTGTAAATCTTCAATGATAATTACCATGCAGAAAATTTCTCAAAATCCGCTGATTTCTGTTATTATTCCTTGCTACAAACATGAAAAGTTTGTTGAAAGGTGTCTTAACTCAGTTGCTGCTCAAACTTATGACAACATAGAGGTGATCATTGTTGATGACTGTTCTCCTGATGATTCTGTCAAAAAAATTGAGCAGGTTATTAACAGTAAAAGCTGGATTGCTAAGTTTGATAATCGCACAAAATTTTACCCATTTAATCAGAATCAAGGTGCTCATAATGCCATTAATCACGGGATCAAACAATCTACTGGTGAATTGATTGCACTTCTGAACTCAGATGATTTGTATCATCAGGACAGACTTTCACGCATTGTTGAGGTTATGCAAAATCAAAACCATCAATTTGTTTTTAGTCGGGTTCAATATATTGATGATAATGATACAACTATCACTGACTCTCATTACATGGCTCAATCTTACTTCGGATCACAAAAAAATATCAAGCTGAAGCAATTTCCTTCCTTGGGATTTGCTTGCTTATCATTTAACATCAGTATATCGACAGGAAACTTTGTTTTTAGTAAAGCCCTTTATAATGCTTTGGGTGATTTTAAAGATTATCGATATTGCCATGATTGGGATTTTTTACTTCGGGCTTTAGTTCATACTGAACCATTCTTTTTAGAGGAAGATCTATATTACTATCGGTTTCACGGCAAGAACACCTTTGAATCTTTGCAAGCCATTGGCCCGATAGAATCAGCCGAACTTCTCAGAAACTTTTTTTCCCAAGTCCAATTAAAACCTACTCCTAACCCCATTGCGCCGTCACCTTTAAATTGGCCGGGTTTCTTTGAACTTTTTGTTCGATGGCATGGTTTAGAGCGTTTTTTACAGTAGTTAACAGATTTTTATTGATTCAATCTAAAATGGAGGTATAGCAATGTTTACGCTAATCAAGAAAATAATCAATTGCCCAAACAAATTTGAGAAAAAAATCATTGGATATAGTATTGACAGTCCCAATTTAGAATATTCTACCAATGTCACAGAAGTGTTCTTAACGGGCTGGGTATTACCAACAGAGGAGAAAGAAGCACAGATTGTGGTTGAAGGCAGTGGTGTTATGGAAACCTTCCCTTGCGATGTCCAGAGAGACGATGTTACAAAAACTATTCTAGGAGAAATACATCCAAATATAAAATGTGGTTTTCAGATCAAGTGGATTCACACAGGGATATTTAACATATCTTTTGTAATCGAAGGCGAAAAAATGTTGATGGCTGAGATTGAAATTAAGTCTGCGTTTATAGACATCGTAAATCAAGAGTTATATAAAATAGAAAATTCACTAAGGTATTCCACTTCACGGGATGAATTATTTCAGCAACTGCGCTACTGTCTTGGCTTAGATGATTTCGGTATGCTTCTTTGGTCTATGCCAAATATGGCCTACCCAAAAATGTCAAAGATTCTTCCCAAAATGGCGACGAATGAAGTCCAGTTAAGCTGGACAGGGAGTTCGGGAATAGACTTGCTAACAAAGACCACAGCTTTTGTTCGCTCAGTCGCTCATAACTTTTGTAAATTTTCAGGTACTACCCTGGATAATAAATCAATCTTGGACTTTGGTTGCGGATATGGGCGGATTGCGCGTTTAATGTATTATTTCACCAATTCTGAAAACTTTTTTGGGGTTGATCCTTGGGACAGGTCGATAGAGATATGTCGCTCGGATGGACTTGAGAGAAATTTCTTGTTATCCGATTATCTTCCGGTGGATCTTCCAACGGGTTCGAGGAAATTTTCTCTTATTTACGCATTTTCTGTATTTACGCATCTTTCTGAGCGGGCAACTGTTAGATCAATTGAAACACTGCTTCAACATTTAGAATCAAGCGGACTTTTGGTTATAACAATTAGGCCTGTTGAATACTGGAATATCGACCAAAATGCTCGAGGGCTTGGTGTGATTGACCAACTAATTTCCTCACATAAACAAAATGGATTTTCTTTTTTACCTCATCCTAGGCCAGCAGTTGATGGCGACATTACCTATGGCGATACATCAATGAGCTTGAATTGGATCAAAGCAACATTCCCGAAAGCAGAGATTGTGGCGGTTGATCGTTCCCTTTATGACCCGTTCCAAGTCTATGTTTTTCTTCGGCGCTTGAGTTAGCGAAAAGTCACTTAGGCTTTAAAATGCGTGATCTGAACACATCATTATCGCCTAAGTCGATTTAGAGGAAGATCTATATTACTATCGGTCTGCTATAGTTGAGAGAGTTTTATTAATTCAATCTAAAACTGAGGTGTAACTAATGGCAATTTTATGTAAAGAAATAAATTTACTGTTTATCTGTGTTCCAAAAACAGGAAGTTCATCCCTTGAAAATTTTTTAATTAGGAACTTTGGTGGGAAACAGCTTTTGACAGAGCATATTTGGGATGATGATCGTAAGACCGTTTTGGTGGACTATAGACATATTAGGATCAAAGAGATAATATCACATAGATTATTAACCTTAGCTCAACTTGAGCAAATGAAGATATTAGCAGTTACCAGAAATCCTTTTGATTGGGTTGTGTCACATTATGTATTTATTGTGAACTCCTATCAGAGACTTAAACAAGAAGGAGAAAAAGCACCTGATTGGATTATTGCTAGAAAACATTGGCTAACCGAAATAGCTAGTATGAGTTTTGATGAATATGTTGCTGGGTTCAATAACCAAGATATATCAGTGTATAGTTCATTCATTGAAGGTATAGATGAAGGGAAAGTAGAAGTTGTCAAACTTGAGCAATTAGATAGTGAGGTTAAAAGGATTTTTCAAGAATTAGGAGTTGAATTATTGCAAAACATACCACACGAGAATAAGACAGCAGGCAAAAAAACGGATTTTAGATTATATTACAGCAATAAATCAAGGCAAATTATAGAACAATCTTTTGCTAGGGATTTTGATCGTCTCGGTTATTCTTTTGATGATGTAGCAATGTTTACAGTAATCAAGAAAATAATCAATTTCCCAAACAAATTTGAGAGAAAAATCTTTGGATATAATATTGACAGTCCCAATCCAGAATATTCTACTAATGTCACAGAAGTGTTTTTAACGGGCTGGGTGTTACCCAGAGCGGAGGAAGAAGCACAGATTGTAGTTGAAGGCAGTGGTGTCATGGAAACCTTCCCTTGCGATGTCCAGAGAGACGATGTTACAAAAACTATTCTAGGAAAAATACATCCAAATATAAAATGTGGTTTTCAGATCAAGTGGATTCACACAGGGATATTTAACATATTTTTTGTAATCGAAGGTGAAAAAATGTTGGTAGCTGAAATTCAGATCCAGTCTGAGATTGATTCAAGTGACTCGTCATTTGAAAAAAAAGATAATCAAGTGATGAAAAATCAAGGCTATTGTTACACCTGCGATCAAGAAGTAGAGTTTTCTTCTCACCAAGCTTGGTTGAGAGATTCTTATAAATGTAACAATTGTGGATCAATCCCTCGAGAAAGAGCCTTAATGTACTGTATAGAAAAGTTTTACCCACACTGGAAACAACTTTCTATACACGAAACTTCACCTGCAAGTAGAGGCGCTAGTCTTAAACTAAAAAATAATTGTCCCAACTATCAAACCAGTCAATACTTTCCAGAATTTCCTTTGGGTGAAACTCATAGTAGTGGATGGAGAAATGAAGACTTAGAAAATCAGACATTTGCTGATGAAACTTTTGATCTAGTGATTAGTCAAGATGTAATGGAGCATATTTTTAATCCTGAAAAAGCTTTTTCAGAAATTGCTAGAACTTTAAAACACGGAGGGGCGCATATATTTACAGTACCGATAGTAAATAAGCAAAAACCTTCTAGTGTTCGTGCTACATTAGAGGCTAATGGTGAAATTAATTATTTAGAGGAAGCTCAGTATCATGGTAATCCAGTCAACCCTCAAGGATCATTAGTCACTAGGGACTGGGGTTATGATATCTGCGATTTTATTTTGAAGCACAGTGGATTATATACAACTATTGTTTATATAGACGATATATCGTTGGGCATTAGAGCCGAATATATAGAGGTTTTGATTAGTAGAAAAATTTAAAAAATGGTAGCCCTGTATAAGTTATAATTCAAGTCGATCTAATCCCCTAGATATAAGGCTCGAAAAGGCAAAAATCACTGCTTCTCTGTCGCTACTACCTGAAACTGAACTTTTTTGAGTGGAATACAGCTTTTATTTGAACAAACAGCTTGTATTAGTAACTCTCCCTGCTCTACAAGTTCACCTATATCAACAATAGTTTCAAATCCGCTCATCCCAGCATCAGGTAAATGGGAATAAGCCTGAGCAACATCTGGACGGGGAAAATCAATCAAAACTTGTTTAACTACTACATGATTATGGATAATTTGTATAGCCTCCACTGTTGATTTTTTTCCCAACACCCAACCTTTCAACATAAGTTCAACTGTGCTACTGGTGTTGACTTGTGTAGCTTGATCCACATTAAATCCCCAAAGTGCTTCTGGGTCATCTTGTGAACATGAAATTATTGTTGTATTTATCGTGTAGCTGCTAGTCTCTGATGATGCACGTTCTAAGCTGTCGTTTTTATCAAGATATACAGAATCTAAAGCATATTGGATTCTATTAAAATTATTTGAGCATAATGCTACAAAGTACACTGGATCATCTAATGAGCAATTTTTCCTCAAAACTTCTTGATCATTGCTAGTATAATGGGTTATATAGTATTTATCATTATCATTCAAGGAATAAACAAAAGAACCCATACAAATTTTTTGTCCGTATAAGGTAAAATATAGAAAATATTTATTGAGTAAATCTACAAATTCCTCCCGATACAGTTCTTTAACATGAAACGGATTATGGTAATTAGGCAAATCTGAATAAACCAGGCGATTTGGAGAAGAAATAACTAATATCCCATCCTTTTTGAGAACCCTTTGAATTTCTTGCATCATTTCCTCGTGTTGATCATGATGCTCTATAGTTTCAAATGAAACAACAATATCTATAGATTCACTAGGTAAGGGAATTGAATTACACTGACCAACCAAAAACTTTAAATTCGATTTGTCTTGATATTTATTTTCAGCAAATTTAACAGACTCTATATCAATATCAACACCTACCACTGAACTCGCTGTTTGCGACAATATAGCCGAACCATAACCTTCTCCAGAGGCTATGTCTAAAACGGACTTACCGCGCACAATTTCCAGACATAGCCCATACCGATGTAAATGTTCGTACCTAATTTGACCTTTAACATTAGGGATATACCTTTCACCCGTAAATGCCATCTCAAGATTATCTTTTGGAGGTGAAACGATATTATTAGATTTTTTGCTATCGTTTGATAGTTGTGGATTCAGCCTAATCGCTTTCTGGTAATATGAACTAGCTAAAGATAACTTATCTTGTTTTGATAATACTTGACTTAAATTATAATAACCCCAACAAGAATCTGGTTTTAATTCTATGGCTTTCTGAAAACAAGTAACAGCCAAGTCATATTGTTCTTTTTCCATCAAAGCTAAGCCCAGACTGTTATAATATTTATGGCACTTAGGCTGAATCTCTATCGCTCGATCAAAATAAAAAATTGCTTCATCAAATAACTTTTGTTTGATCGCAACCTCTCCCAAGTAACCATGAGACAATGCGGAACGAGGATTTAATTCAATAGCTTTTTTAAATTCCAAAACTGCTTCTTCCAGCAATCCTTTTTGCGCTAAAGCATCCCCTAAATTTTGATACAAAATGAACGAATTAGGACTGAGCTTTATTGCACGACGGTATTTAGTGATCGCTTCATTGAGTTTACCCTCTCGCTTTTGTTGATTAGCTTTTCTAATCAAATCTTCTGGGAGTATTAGTCTGTCTTTCTGTGTATGGGTTTTGGCTGATTTCAATTTCATATTATTTGTTGATCTAATTTTTTATTTAGATTATATCAATTAATTTCTAGCAATTTTATTCTTGCCACGATCTTTATTTGCTATTACTGCTATCGAAGCCGGATACATGATGCTATGGAGATGAACATCTTTAAACCCGGCATCAAAAATTTCCCCAAAAAAGTCAGCACCGTATTCACGATAAACAAGGTGGTCTTCTAAATTTTTGCTTTCCCTGCCATGGTAACTAGGTTTTAAACCCTCACGACTTCTAGTGATTCGTTCAGGAATTATAGGGATTGTATAAGCTAAAAATCCTTTTGATGTTAGAACTCTTCGACACTCTTGCAAGGCTTTATTACCGTTGGGAATATGTTCGAGTGTATCCGAGTGGATAATAATATCAAAGCTTTCATTTTGGTAAGGAAGCTGCTGCATATCACATTCTGGATAAGAGGCAAAAAGATATTGGGGAAGTTGGGCAAGATAGGGAGTAAGGCTTCCTGCTCCATTGATTTCCAAAACACGAAGATTTTTAAAGATTTCATTGTTAGCACAAAAATTTGTAAAAAATTCATTAGATGTTTCTAATCTAGCCATTATAGCGGAGGCTAACGTCATAGAACGAAGATTAGAGCCACATTGATTGCAAACAAGACCTTGTTGATCGTCAACGTAACTGCGTTGTTCGGGGGTAAGCTCCCAGTCTGTTGCAAGTTCGTCCCAAATAATAGTATTCTTTGTGAAGCTAGAACCCCCACAAATACAACAGTAATCAGGAAAAATCAATCCGGTTTTTTTTGATGTTGTGTCCATGGAAAAACAAAAATTATAAGTTTGAGGAGTTATTTAAGTGTTTATACAACTGCTTGTTTGCGAATCTTATCTTCTGGTTCATCATTAGGATTTGTGCCATTCAGATTTTAATTGAATGGCTTTTTCTAAAAAAATTATCTTGAAAAAGAAATAATTGATGATTTACCATTGTGACAAAACCCTCCTAAATCTACTTGAACATATTATCATATCCCTGTTTATAGTTGCAATAGGGCTAAAGGAATCAAGGGTGTAGCATTGGCAACAACTTTCATCTATCAGTTAGTTTCTGTGCAAATTGATGACTCGTTTGACAACTGCAAATTCAGCCTCTGTGTAATCTATCACAGTAAATCTCTGTTGACTAATCAAGCGATAAAACTCCAAACGACTACATTCCAAAATACCCGCATCAATTTGATACTCCTAGTAATGGCCGTTATAGGTAGATAGTCATAATAAAAACAGGTTTCGTTGTTGTGCTTAAGCGCAATAATAGAGGGCTAAAGCCCAACAACAAATTTCTTTGTGTGTGCGAGGTAATATGAACACCTACTTAAATTCAGTTATTAATGGTTTCCTTTAATTCAATTCTACTACCTGATACAATGGAAACTCAAATCATTAGACCTCAAGCAACCCTCTCCATGAAACTCAACTTTCCCGACCTCTGCCAACACCACAACATCACCCCACGCGGCATTATCTTAATTGGTGCTTACGATGGCAAAACCCTCAAACGCCTCAACCTCCCCAATACAGTTAAAACCCTACTTATTGATGCCAACCCCAGCGCCGTCGGACGACTGCAACAGAATTTTGCCGATAGTCCTAATATTCAAGTCGTTCAGGCTGCTATTGCCAACCACAATGATACCGTTACCCTGCACCTAACTTCCCTGGAGTCTAGCAGTTCTATCTTGCCCTGGAAACAGTACGGCGAAATTTACCCCAATATTAAAGAAATTCAACAACTCACCCTTTCCTGTCGGACTCTCGATACTCTCCTGGAAGAATTGAACCTCTCTCCTATTGACTTTAATATTCTGATTCTCGATATCCAAGGTGCTGAACTTTTGGCCTTGGAAGGTGCTACCCAACTCCTGAATAACCTAGATGCTATTTACACCAATGTTCATTATCAAGAACTATTTGAAGGAGGTGCATTAGCAGAAGAAGTTAATCAGTTTCTCACCGACTATCAATTTGACTGTGTGGCGGAGGAAAGTCCCTACCATCCCGCTTGGGGAGAAGCATTTTATGTGCGTCAAACTGTTAGGACTGAAGATGGAGTTCATCCGGTTAAACCTCTATCCCCGATTTCCCAACAACTTCAGGAAACCAAACAGGAGTTAGAAACTTTACAGTCCCAGTACCAAGAGGCTTTGGTAATACTGAAACAAAACCAAGTTCAACTGCGCACGGGTACAGAGGATTTAGCTGAGTTAGAATCTCAACGTAATCAAATATTGGAAGAATTAGAAGGATCTCAAACGGAATTAGAACAATCTCAATCTCAAAAAAAACAACTGCAAACCCAACTGGATCAATCTCAAACCGACCTTAAACAAACTCAAACCAAATTAGAACAATCTCAAACCGACCTTAAACAAACCAAAACAGAACTAGAACAATCTCAAACCGAATTAGAACAATCTCAAACCGAATTAGAACAATCTCAAATTAACCTTAAACAAACCCAAAAAGAATTTGACCAGTCTCGTTCAGAACTGCATGAAGTTCGAGAAGAATTAGAATTAACTCAATTTCAACTAGATGAAGTGCAAGTCGAGTTAGAACAATATGTTTCCCAGTTTCATCAACAGAAAGAAGAAATCACCAAACTAAAAACGGAACTAGAACAAACTAAAACTCAATTAACTCAAGTTCAATATCAACCGGAAATCACCGTGAGTAAAAAATCCAAATCGGATAATGCAGCAATAGTTAAATTGTTAGCAAAAGTTCTAGCAGAAACCATTGAAGATTAGGGAGAATATATTGTGACAGCAACCGCCAAAGAGTTTGGTTTATGCCCTATTTCTGAGGTGAAACTTAATTCTCAAGGAACTCTCTGTATTCAATATTCCCAATCTTGGCTAGTATTGCAGATAAAACTATCTGCGATAACTTCCTCAAAATTATATGGACATTTTTCTGGAAAAGTTCTCAATGGCAAGTTTGTTTCTCGTAATGCCAAATCAACTCCGGCTTCAAAGCCATCTTCTAAAGCGTCAATTATGCGAGACTTTAAGCTAGGATTACGATAAAAGTGGCGACTAATGGCACGGCGTTGTTCTCTGATGGTCAAAAACCAACTGCGAGAACGGTTTTCTGGTTGATATTGCCACTTGAGGAGATGCCCTAACAAGACACTAAGACGACTGACGAGTTCTCGGTATTCCTGTCTCCCCAATGCCTGTACCTCCTCTTGTAAGTTTTGCCAATCTAATTCTGATACTTGTCTGTTGGCTAGTACCTGTACTTGCCACTGTGTCCAGCCATAAAAATCTTGTTCGTATTGTGAAACTGTTTTAGAATTCATGGTATTAATAGTTGGCTTTAACGCTAAGAATTTTTGCTATTCTCTATAATATCTAAAACTCTCATAAGATGTGGCAACAAAGTTCTAGTATAAACGATTAAAGATTAGTGAGGATGTATTGTGACAGCGACCCCTTTATCTATTTCTCCCAATATTCAACCCTCGTTAAACTTAACAATTTTTGCAGTTCCTAAACCCTTTCGAGGTCATATTGGGATTATCCAGCGCAATGCTATTCAAAGTTGGTTACAATTGCAACCGCAGCCGGAAATCATCTTATTGGGAAACGATGCAGGCACTGAAGAAATAGCTAGGGAATTGGGTGTGCACCATATTCCTAATATCCAACTCAATGTTCAAGGGACTCCCCTGCTCAATGATATTTTTTTCCAGGCTTCCCAACAAGCCACCCACCGAATTTTGACTTATGTTAACTCGGATATTATTTTAACTCCTGATTTTCTGCCAACGGTTCAACAAGTTATTACCCAATACCCGCAATTTTTAATATTAGGCAGACGCTGGAATTTAGATATTACTGATTCCATTAATTATAATAATCCTAATTGGGAAAAAAATCTACGCGATCGCCTTCTCCAAGCCGGAACTTTCAGTGGCGTTGGCGCTTTGGATTATTTCGTGTTTCCTAAACCCCTATTTTCCCAACTTCCAGAATTCGCTATTGGACGAGCAGGATGGGATAATTGGATGGTGGGAGAAGCTCTGAAACAAAATATTCCGGTGATTAATGCCAGTCAATTAATTACGGCTATTCACCAAAACCATGATTATAACCATCTGTCAGGACGGCGTTTAGAAGCCTTTCAAGGAATAGAAGCCCAACAGAATCAAACCTTCCTCCAGGGTCATTGGGCCGGAAATAGTGCGGATGCAACGGTCTACTTAACTCTTCTATCTCCTAACTATACCCCGAGAGTGAGTGTGATTATTTCTATGACCCCCGTAGAGACGTTGAATGCAACGTCTCTACCACAGAATGAAGCCATTAATAGTGTTTATCAACAAAGTTTTACCGACTGTGAAATTATCGTTATTGATGATAGTTCTACAGGGGAAATGCGATCGCAACTCCCAGAAAAATACCCCTTAATTCAATATATCCATCAACCCAATCAAGGAATAGTAGCGGCTTGGAATAGAGGTCTGGAGGCAGCCCAAGGAGAATTTATCACGTTTTTGCACCCTGGGGACGTCTTTTTACCGGACAAACTTGCCCAGCAGGTCGCCTGCTTTGAACGGAAAGCGGGTTCTTTAGAAATCGTTTTTAGTCCTTGGCAAACTGCTTTAGGCTCCAGGGATAACGCTATTAATATTTCTGCGTTTCAGTCGGTTCTGCAAGGACGGGAAGGGTTGCATGGCGTTCATGCTTGGATGCTCCCGACCCTGTGGCAATTTATCCGCACTAGCACTATTTTATTGCGGCGCAGTTGGTTACAGGGTTACGGTGGCTTTTATCCCCAACTCTCTCCACAAGCAGCCACCCTGGATTTATTATTGAATTTATCCTCACGGGGGGCGGCGGCGGTTTGTTTGGAACAGCCCACAGTTTGCGGTTTGGAAACCCAACCGTTAACGCCCGAAACAATAAGTCAAATGGCATCTGAGTCAGAACAACTCCTACGCCGCTATTTTTCCCGTCCCACCATTAAATATTGGATGCGTCCGGTCGAGTCCCAAGCCTATACCCAAACTTTCCTGTGGTTATCGGGTTTAATATCCGATGAGCAAGAAAAGACAAAATTCATTAATTCCAATTATCGCTATTTTCAATTAGCCCAGCCCCTAACTACCCACCCATAAAATTCTACTTTTGTCAAGCTGATCAATTTTCCTTAATCTTTCGTTACAAAAACTTGTGCATCGGCCTGTCAGAATTAAGTCTAAAAATCGTTAAATTTGCTTGACATTTAACCAAATTAGGCGGTTGCAGCCTTTGTTATTACAAATAGACACAACAAACCCTTGGGAGTGATTTCCCTCACTCTACCACAACCCCGATGATTGCGTCAACTATTTGAGAAAGATGTTCAATAAAAAATCCGTCTGGAGTGCCTTTGTTTTAAATTTTAAAACAACTAACCCTCTTTTGTCACTCTCCGAATTAGGTAAGTAGTAAATCAACCCCCATAGTAACAGAGGTTGGACAATTAAGCGCAGATTATTTAGAGCATTCTTCCATCCACTTTTCTGATTCCATTGTTGATGATTAGAAAACTTAACAGAATTACTTTCCTGTACATCAGTGTTCTTAATCCATATAGGTCACCCAAGGTTTTCTTTAATTTACCTGGGAGATTTGTCATGACAAAGGAAGTAGAATTTTTGGGCATTATTTCTGGGTCAGTCGTTATTTCCCAGTAAGTTATGTTCCTTTTCTTTCCATAAATTATTTCCCTAATATATCTGATTTCTGATTTTTGGTCACTAAATGTTCTCTCAAATTTACACCACTTATTCGCCCTAACCTTTGATCGGTGAAATTATTCCTAAGTGTAAATATTTGAAGCATTCATAGTTTCTGACTTCTTGAAATAAGTCTTTATACTCGGCACAATATTCATCTATGATGGCAACTGTTGGCTGAGCCTCTCTTGCCAAATGCTTCAGGATTTGTATTTCTACATCCATTGCCACACCTACTTTGTAGAGTTTGATCTTTTGATTCTT
>NZ_LR735022.1:74699-201102 GCF_900009265.2 Planktothrix paucivesiculata PCC 9631
TGGTTCTTCAGTATCTAGTATGCTAAAATCATAGTTAATAAAATCAATAAAGACAAAAAATATATCTGGCGATGGCTGAAAATCTTTTTCCGGTTGACAGTTAAGCGATATGTGGTGTTAACTAAAATCAGAAAAAGAGTAAATTCAGGGTAAAGGGGTAACAATGGCTTCAAACAGGGAAATTAAAATGCTCACAGAACTTCTGGGGCTAGAAGGAGTAAAAGTGGGAACACGCCATCAACATAAAGGGATTGGAATAATTTTAGAGATAGAGACAATCCATCAGGAAAGTATCTGTCCTCGTTGTGGGGAAAAAAGCCATAAATTACATCAAAATCATCGATATCTAATTAAAGATTTACCTTGGGGAGAATCTCCAGTATTTTTGGAAATAAATAGACGACAGTTCAAATGTAAGAAATGTAAAAAGCCATTTAGTGAGGATTTAGATTTTGTCGGAAAAAGAAGGACTTATACAAAAAGATTGGCTGATAGAATCCTACAAGAAGTTTTAGAAAAGGATATAAACAGTGTCGCCAAAAAAGGGCTGGTCACAACAGAAGAAATAGAAAGGATGTTAAAAGACGCATCATCAGAATTAGCAGAGTTTAAACCCAGCCATTTAAAAAGGCTAGGAATTGATGAAATAGCATTGATTAAAGGAAAAGGAAATTATTGTGCAGTTTTAATAGATTTAGAGAAGTCGGAATTAATTGCCATTCTCGAAAAAAGAACACAAGAAGAAATCAAAAAAGTGTTGATGGGGTGGGGAAGAGAAGTGTTAGAAAAGATAGAAGAAGTCAGTATAGATCTGTGGAAAGGATACAAAAGCTTAGTCTTAGAAATCATGCCAAATGCTCAAGTTGTAGCGGATAGATTTCATGTGATGGTACAAATCAATCAGGAGTTAGATTGGCAAAGAAAACAAGAAAGGCGGAAGGAAGAAAATTTGCTAAAAACAGCAAAGTCCGAATCGGAAAAAGCCAATTCTGAAAAAGTTTTAGCCGGATTGAAGAAGAGTAAATACGCTCTCTTGAAGAATGAAAAAGATTTGAATGAACAACAAAGCCGGAAACTAGCGGAAGTGAAAGAGGTTTCTCCTACCCTAAAAAGTATGCAGGAATTCAAAGAAAAAATTCGTCAAATTTTTGAGGAAAAAAATGATTGGTTAGGGGGATTATGGCAATTGGGGATGTGGTTAGATGAAGCTAAAAAGTATTTCCCGAAAAGTCAAAAGACAATTATTCGATGGCTAGATGAAATTATTGCGTACTTTGATCATAGAACAACCAGTGGAGTAGTGGAGGGAATTAATAACAAGCTGAAACTGATTAAACGTTCGGCTTATTGATTCAGAAATTTTAAAAACTTTCAAGCAAGATGTTTACTTAATTGGCATTTTAACTAAATTTTTAGCATACTAGATACTGAAGAACCTGATTCTTCTATTCATTATACTCGGAGACTGACAAAAGAGGTCTAAAAGTGGTTTGAATAAATCAATGCTTGATGCCGCTCATGGTCAGTTCACCACTGTTCTCAAATATGTGGCTTGGAAATTAGGCAAAAGCGTTCTGTTTGTTGATCCAAAAGGGACTTCTCAGCACTGTTGGAATTGCCTTAATAAAGTACCTAAAGAATTGTCAGACCGATGGCATTCTTGTCAGTGCGGGGAGTCTTTGGATCGATATGAAAATTCAGCCAAACTTATCAAAAAGATTGGCCTAAACTACGAAAGTGGCGGGGGAACTCCGTCACTCAAAAAAGCTCTTGAACAAAGAGAAAAAGAAGCCTGCGGTCTAACGGTAATCCTTTGACCATCAGGTTTGTTCATATACTTCTTAAAGCCACAATGGGGTCAAGTTTAGCGGCTTGTTTCGCGGGCACAACCCCAAAAAATAAGCCAATCGCCCCAGAAATACTAACGGCGGTTACAATTGCCACGGTAGACACCCCCGCTTGTAAAGGACTGAAAACACCGACGACTAAAACCCCACCGACACCGATTAAGGTTCCAATCAAACCCCCGGCAGCCGATAAAATCACGGATTCAATTATAAACTGAATTAAAATATCCGATTGGGTGGCTCCGAGTGCTTTTCTGAGTCCGATTTCTTGGGTTCTTTCGGTGACAGAAACCAGCATAATATTCATAATCCCAATTCCACCAACTAACAAGGAAATGGCGGCGGTTGCTGCTAATAAAAGGGTTAAAGCTCCGGTAATACTACCCAAAATATTCATTAAATCTTTTTGGTTGCGGACCGTAAAATCATCTTCACTGGTGATTTTATGACGTAACCGCAATAAATTTTCAATTTGAAATTGGGCGGCTCTCATATTGTCCTGACTATCAATAGTAATAGAAATAAAAGTAACCTGGGTTCCGTAGGGCGATCGATTTCCCACAATTCGATTCGCCATTGTCGTCAGAGGAACAAAGGCATTCATATCTTCATTACTGCCAAAACTGGAGCCTTTAGGCTGCATGACTCCCACCACTTGTAAACTCAGATTTCGCAGTCGCACCGATTTCCCAATCGGATCTTCACTTTTAAATAATTGTTCTGCTAATTCTGACCCTAACGCCACAACTTGTTCGTTTCGTTTTAAGTCTAAATCCGTAATAAATCGACCTTTAGCCATATCAAAATTTCGCACCGATAAATATTCTGGTGTTGTTCCCACGACAGAAGATGAGGCATTATTACTGCGATAGGTAATTAATTCACTGCCATTTAAAGAGGGAGCAACCTGTTGAACAGAAGGGACTTGTTCGGCGATCGCTTTGGCATCTTCCAAGACCAAATTTTGTGGGGGAAATACCGGACGACGTTGAGATTCTGGGCTTCCTGGCATCACAAATAAAACATTGGGCCCCAAGGAATTCACTTGACCATTGACAAATTTCTGCGCTCCTTCTCCAATCCCAATCATCGCAATTACAGAAGCATTACCAATAATAATTCCTAACATGGTTAAGCTACTTCGCATTTTATTAGCTAATAGCGTTGTCGTTGACATTTTTATACTTTCTAGGAAATTCATAGGAACATGATGGAAGGGTGGAAACCAGCTTGTCTACACTACCGCTAACAGACCTGAAATTGTCGTTGACAGTTGGGTATATCCAAAGTTTAACCTTTGATCTGGGTTTCGGTGCGCCCATCGCTCAACTCAGATGGAGCGAAAACCCTACTTCAGTCCCGCCCAAATCCGTTACCCGTTAATGATTCTCTGCGATAAAATATTAAGAATAGAGAGGCTCAATCAAAAAGCTATGATTTTTTGATGGGTTTAAAACATTACCACAACGAGTAAGGCTAACCCATGACACAAACGACTCAAGCTCCAACCCAAGGCGTTCAGATGACTGAATCAGCCATCCAACAAGTTCAATTTCTCCGGTCTAAGCAAGGAAAGGATCTCTGTCTGCGGGTCGGAGTCCGCCAGGGCGGTTGTTCTGGAATGTCCTATTTAATGGATTTTGCTGACCCTAGCACGATTAGAGAGGATGATGAGGTCTTTGATTATGAGGGGTTTAAGGTGGTTTGCGATCGCAAAAGCCTACTCTACATTTACGGCTTAGTCCTTGATTATACCGATGCTCTGATTGGTGGCGGGTTTCAATTTACCAATCCTCAAGCCACTCAAACCTGTGGCTGTGGAAAGTCCTTTACCACCTAATACCCCTTCTTGGTGAAGGGAATTAATCCCAGGGGGAATTCATGAATTCCCCCATATATACTAAAGTTGTGTTATAACTCAAGGTTGGCACTTCACCCTAGGTATAAATTGGGGACTCAATCGCCCATTTTACCTAGGGCTGTATTTTAAATCCACAAGAACTCATGACAACTCCAGAAGAATTATTCAAAGAAGGTTTTGAACGGTATCAGGCTGGGGAAGACCCGGAAACATTGATTCCAGTTTTTAAAGATATTTGTGATCACGCGCCCAAAAATAGTAATGCTTGGACAAGTTTAGCCTGGTTATATCTATTAACAGATAAACCCAAATTAGCCTATAACGCCGCCAAATCAGCCGTTAAACTTAATCCCCATGATCCCCAAGCCCGAGTTAATCTAGCGACGGCAATGTTGGAGTTAGGGAAAACCGGGGTACGTTCCCATATTGAACTTGTCAGTCAGTTGGTACTGGTTGATACAGATTGGCAACAGGAAATAGCCAAAAATTTTGAAGATGGATTAACTCGTAAACCCGACTGGAAATCCTTAGCCCGAGTCAAACAATGGTTATTTGAGGGTTAGGGAACTTTTACCTAATTTTGCCGTTCTCCTTGCATAATTAGGTAAAAATTCACAATCATTGAACTGTTGATTGAATTGTTAAAATTGCCGTAAATCTACTAAAAACGGTTAAAAATGACTAAAAATCTATAATCTAACAAAAACCCTTAAGAAATCGAAACAAAAAATTACATAAGTTAACGAACAAAGACAAAAAATAGTGATAATATTTGAAAACTTCAGTTACTACCAATCAAAATCGACGGTTCAAAAAAAATTTTCATAATTAATAAGGAGATGGGATCACTATGGATAGCCAAGTTTTTGTCAAAGCCGAAACCCGTAACCACAAAGGCTTTTTTGTGAAACAAGGAGCCTATAAGCTCAAAAATATTGATGAGTCAGGTTGGGCGTTGATCTGTGTTGACGATACTGTTTGTTATTATGTTGATCCCGACAATTTAGATACAGAAGATTCGGAGGAAACAGTTGAAGCCTGATACCCTGTGTATCAACCGAGCTTAGGATAGAAACTTTATAAAAAGAAGTAAAAATACCTAATTCATAATGCTGTCCCCCCTGAAGTCGGACAGCTATTTTTTGTTAAGTTTTTTGAGGTTAACGTTGATTGCGAAGACGGGGATTAAGAAAATCGTTTAATCCTTCTCCTAAGAGAGATAAACCGACGACCATGATGGTTAATGCCAAACCCGGAAATAGAGTTGTCCACCAAATTCCGGTGGGTAATGCTTCTAGGGCAATTCTTAAATCATGTCCCCATTCGGGAATTTCATCGGGTAAACCTAACCCTAAAAATCCTAATCCCCCTAAAGTTAAAATGGCGTCCGCCGCATTCAATGTAAATAATACCGGAACACTTTGGATCACATTTAAAAACAAATAACGGGTTAAAATTCGACTGGTACTGGCTCCTAAAGCTTGAGCAGCTTCAATAAATAACTCCGTTTTAACCGAAGTAGTGTGATTGCGAACCACGCGGTAATATTGCGGAATATAGGCGACACTCAGGGCAATCGCTGCATTCAAAACCCCTTTTCCAACGACAAACGCTAAAGTAATTGAAAGCAATAATCCGGGTAACGTATAAATCGTATCCATCAAAAACAATAAAACCCGATCTATTTTCCCGCCTAAATATCCACTAACCATCCCTAAAGGTACACCAATTCCCACACTCAAAATAGTTGCTAATAACACGACCTGCCAAGCCACTTGCGTCCCAAATAATGTCCGAGCCAAGACATCATATCCTAAACGACTGGTTCCCAACCAATATTCCGAGGAGGGAGGTTGATGGATGGGGTTAGAGAGAAATTCCGTAGGACTTTGTATCCATCCCCAACTTAAAAATAAGGGCGACAATACCGCAATCAATAAAAATAAAAGGGTCAGGACTAATCCAACAAAGGTCATAGCCGTTGACACCGAAGGAACCCGAAACGCCTTCAAAGGACGAAAAGATATAACACGCATTGAATTATCGATTTTGTATTTGAGATTAGATTAGCAAAAACTGGCACAAATGTTACAACCTATTTAGGATTGCTATGGTTGAGTAAATGTTATAGTTAAAGTTAAAATTGAAGGCTGACCCCGTTTTTACTCAGGGTGGGCTTCAGACGGTCAGAATATCAATAAAACTTGATATTATTTCTGGTTTTGAGTGTATTCTAAATAAATAAGCCACAGTTCCCAAAATTATTAAGTTTTAAAACTTTCCTTGACAGCAAGCTCAATTCCCCGGTACTCATTAGAATAACAATGACTATGGACTTAGCTGGTTATCAATTCGTTGAAACCCTTCACATCGGTGTTAGAACTTTCGTTTATCGCGCTCGCAAGGAGTCGGAAATTTCCAGCGTGATTATCAAAACCTTAAAAGCTGAATATCCCACCCTTTCTGATATCACCCACCTCCGGCGCGAATATCAAATACTGCACAGTTTGAACGCCGAAAATATTATCAAAGCGATTAGTTTAGAAAGCTATAAAAATGGTTTAGCACTAATCCTAGAAGATTCCGGGGCGCAGTCTCTCGATAATTGGATCAAAGGTAAAAAACTCCCGCTCGTTCAATTTCTTTCTTTAGCCCTGCAACTGGTCTGTGCCTTAGCAGAACTGCATCAACATAACATTATTCATAAAGATATCAAGCCCCAAAATATTATTATTAACCCAATAACAGAAAAAGTTCAACTGATTGATTTTAGTATCGCTTCGCGCCTAGGACAAGAAAATACAGCCCTATCCCATCCAGACTTGCTCGAAGGCACTCTCGCCTATATGTCCCCCGAACAAACGGGCAGAATGAATCGCTCCATTGACTACCGCACTGATTTTTATTCCCTAGGCATTACCTTCTATGAAATGCTAACTGGAGAGTTGCCTTTTAATCACACCGATCCCCTAGAATTAGTCCACAGCCATATTGCTAAAACCCCCATTTCTCCCCATGAGCTAAATCCTGAAATCCCGCCACAAATTTCAGCGATGGTGATGAAGTTATTAGCCAAAAATGCTGAAGATCGCTACCAAAGTGCCGAGGGACTCAAATTTGATTTGGAAACCTGCTTAATTAATCTCAAGGTGAACGGATCGATTTCCAACTTTGTGGCCGGAAGTGCGGATAAAGCCCGGCAATTAAACATACCACAAAAGCTCTATGGTCGCGATCGCGAAGTCACAATCCTGCTAAAAACTTTTGATCGCGTTGCCAGTGGTACAACTGAATTAATGCTAGTTTCCGGCTATTCTGGGATTGGCAAAACCGTTTTAGTGAATGAAGTTCACAAACCCATTGTCCGGCAACGGGGTTATTTTATTGCCGGAAAATTTGACCAATTCAAACACAATATTCCCTATGCTTCCCTAATTCAAGCCTTCCAATCCTTAATTCAACAATTACTTACCGAAAGTGAAGCAGAAATTCAGATTTGGAAACAAAAACTCCTAGGCGTTTTAGGAATAAACGGGCAAATCATTATTGATGTGATTCCCGAAGTTGAATTAATTATCGGCAAACAGCCCCCGGTAAAGCAACTCTGGCCAACTGAATCTCAAAACCGTTTTAGTCGAGTCTTTAAACAATTTATTAGTGTATTTACCACGTTTGAACACCCCCTAGTTGTTTTTCTCGATGACTTGCAATGGGCAGATTCGGCGTCCCTGAAATTAATTGAACTGCTGATTACCGATAGCGACAGCGAATATTTATTAATCATTGGAGCCTATCGAGATAATGAAGTTTTTCCCACCCATCCGACAATTCAAACCATTGATAAAATTCAACAAACGGGTGCAAAGGTCAATCATATCGTCCTCAGCCCCCTGCAACTGGTTCATGTTACAGAATTAATCGACGATACCTTAAATAAGGAAGCACTTAAACCGGAATCTCTATCGGCAAAAACCCAAAATTTTGCCTCTCTCCTGTTCAATAAAACCCAAGGAAATGCCTTTTTCTTAACTCAATTGATCAAAACTCTTTACCAAGAAGATTTGCTGGTTTATGACTTGTATTCAGGTGAGTGGCAGTGGAACATCGAACATATTCAAGCCATTGGCATCACCGATTATAATGTGGTGGAACTAATTGCCAGAAATATTCGCAAACTGTCCCCTGAAACCCAAAAAGTCATAAAATTAGCAGCTTGTATTGGCAATACCTTTAATTTAGACGTCCTGGCAATTGTTAACCAGAAATCCGGCTTACTGACGGCTGCACATTTGTGGTCAGCCCTTCAGGCGGGTTTAATTTTACCCCTGGGCAATGAGTACAAAATTCTTTTAGCATTTAATCCCGAAGAATCAGCAGATATCACCTTAACTGATGTCAAAGTAGACTACAAATTTTTACATGACCGCGTGCAGCAAGCCGCCTATTCTCTGATTCCAGATGAGCAAAAAAAACAGACTCACCTGAGAATCGGTCAACTGCTTCTGCACTCAACCACACCCCAAGAACAAAAAGAAAATATTTTTGCTTTAGTCAATCAACTTAATTACGGCATTGAATTACTGAAAACTCAAGCCGAAAAATATGAATTAGCTCAACTTAATCTAATCGCTGGACAGAAAGCCAAAGCAGCAACCGCCTATGAGTCGGCGGTCAAATATTTGAATCTAGGCATAGGAATCCTCGCTTCAGATTCCTGGGAAACCAACTATGATTTAACATTTGATCTGTATATAGAAGCGATGGCGACGGAATTTTTAAACATCAACTTTGAGCAGGCAAAACTGCTATCAGAAGTGGTGTTAAAACACGCTAAAACTGTCCTCGGTCGAGTCAAAGTTTATGAACTACAAGTGCAATTTTATATTGCTCAAAACCAGATGCAACCTGCTTTAGAAGCGGGTCTACAAGCCCTAGAGATGCTGGGGATATCCCTTTCTAAAGAACCCCCCAGTCAGATGAACCCTGAAGACCTAGCCAATTTACCGGAAATGACCGCGCCTGATCAGCTTGCAGCCATGGAACTGTTAATGCTGATTGCCCCTCCAACTTATTTCGGGGCTCCGGCGATATTTCCCCAGGTTCCCTATACTATGATCGCCCTTTCGATTCAATATGGCAATTCACCACTGGCCTCTATTGGCTATGGGTTTTATGCCATGATTTTGTGTGGTTCGTCAGCCACCATTAATTCGGGATATCAATTTGGACAACTGGCGGTCAAGCTACTCGATCAATTTGATGCTCGCCCCCACAAAGCTCAAATCACCACCATATTTAATGCCCATATCAGACACTGGAAAGAACACGTTAAGGCAACTTTTACCCCTTTGCTGGAGGGAATTCAAAGCGGGCTAGAAACCGGAAATATAGACTGGGCTGGCTACAATGCTTTTTATTATTGTGACCATATATTTTTTGCAGGTGAACCGCTAGACTGGGTGTATCCTAAGCAAGTGCAACATCTGGAGTTAATGCTGAAAATTAAACAAGAAATGCACAGTGCTTATATAAAAGTCGGGATAGTAATGGTTTTAAAATTACTCAATGCTCCGCCTGAATCCTATCAGATTAAGGGCGAATTATTGAACGAAGAAGAAAATTTACAGAAATTAATTGCAGCTAATCAAGCGACGTTTATTTTTTCAGCTTATTTATTCAAAACAATTCGCTTTTATTTGTTTAAAGATTACCAAGAATCGGTAACAAATGCCTGTTTAGCCGAAAAATATGAAGAAGGCGTAATGGGTTTAATGACAACTGCCGAACTTAATTTTTATTATTCTTTGGCTCTCCTGGGTCAATGTCCCGAAGTTTCTGAAAGTCAACAAATAAAATCCTTAGAAAAAGTGATAAACAATCAGAAAAAAATGCAGGATTGGGCGCTCAATGGGCCGATGAATTATCAACACAAATACGATTTAGTAGAAGCCGAGAAAGCGCGGGTTTTGGGGCAAAAAGACAAAGCTATGGATGATTACGAGCAAGCGATTCAAGGAGCCACATTGCAGGGATACATCCAAGAAGAAGCCTTAGCTAATGAACTAGCGGCAGAGTTTCATCTATCTTTGGGCAGACAGAAGATTGCTAAAACCTATATGACCAATGCCTACTATGGTTATATCCGATGGGGAGCCGCATCGAAAGTCAAAGATTTAGAAGCACGATATCCGCAGTTACTCACCGATATCCTGAATCAGAAATTGAGGGAAAATCCAGATAAAACAATGATCCAGACGATGCAGGGAACCCTGAATTCTAGCGGAGCCGGAATTTCAGAGTTTCTGGACTTAGCAACAGTAATCAAAGCATCTCAGGCGATTTCTGGGGAAATTGTTCTGGCTAACTTGCTTGATCAGTTAATGAAAATTCTGATAGAAAATGCGGGGGCGGAAACTGGCTCGTTGATTCTATCAAAGAATGGGAAATTTTTCATAGAAGCAGTGGGTAATAAAGATCAAGTGCAAGTGCTGCAATCTCTGCCCGTATCCACGAGCCAGCATTTACCTGTGTCAATTCTTAATTACGTCGCTAGAACTCAAAAAGATGTTCTTTTAAACAATGCCAGTCGCGAGGGAACATTTAACACTGACCCCTACATTAGTCAACATCAAACCCAATCGATTCTGTGTGTGCCGATTGTTTATCAAGGCAAACTTACGGCGATTCTGTACCTAGAAAATAACCTAACAGTCGGAGCTTTTACTCAGGATCGGGTGGAAGTATTGCGAATGTTATCAGGACAAGCCGCGATCGCCCTAGAAAATGCCAACCTCTATCAGACCTTAGAAGTCAAAGTAGAAGAACAAACCGAAGAATTAAAAGCCAAAAATACCAGCCTAGAAATACCCAATCTATGTTAATATAAGGTAGGTCGAAAAAAGTAGATTTCCATGATAATTCCGGAAATAAAATTAAAGGTAAACCCAATCAATACAAAGCGATTGATCAAGCAATTCGCACAACCCATTGCGGTTTTGTCCGTTTCAGCTTGAAGATATCCGCCTAACTGCCGTATTTGTCTTTGGATCTTTGTGGTTAAATTAGGCTTAATCCTTTTAAATCAGGTAGATTTTGAATCTATGTCACAATCCTATCCCCCCAATCCCGGTTCCAATCGCCACTTGGATGAGATTATCGCCATTATTGTTGCCCTGACAACAATCGGGACAATTCTGTTTTGGACTTTAAGTCACCCCAACCGAAAATTAGTTCTCAACCCCGACCTAAACTCCCCCCAAACCCAAACCCAAACCCAAACCCAAACCCAAACCCCGACCGCTAATTCCAGCGTTGCCCCAATCCCGGAAGATTCCCTTCCCGATGAGATTTCTCCTCTGTCCCAAACCCCTAACCCAGCCCTAACAACCCCTATTTCACCGACCTCCAAGGTGAAGCCATCTCAATCGGCTATTTTGGGGTTAGGCTTTTTAACCCTAGGACAGAAACCGATTCAACCTTCCCCTGAGTCCCAAGTTATCCCCGCCACCCAGTCCCAGAACACAACTCCCACAAAAACTGCTTGTTCGCTTCCAACTTCGGGAGTAGAGGTCTGTGCAACAACTCCACCTTCTGCGATCGCCTCATCCTCTAACCCAACTCCACCTTCTGCGATCGCCTCATCTTCTACTGCGACCGAATCCCATTGGGCTGCTCCATTTATCGTGTATTTGATTAATAAAAATACTGTTAAATCAGATCAAAAACAGTTTCAACCGGATGAAAAAATTACCCGGGAACAATTTGCCACCGAACTGCAAAACGCCTTTAATCTTGAACCCGAACAACCAGCTATTGAATTTAAAGATATTCCCCAAAACTCGGCAACTAAATCCGATCTGAAATCCGCTAATCAATCGGGTTTTTTAGCGGGATATCCCCAGGATATATTTAAACCCGAACAGGAAATTCCTCGGGTTCAAGTGTTAGTGGCTTTAGCCAGTGGGTTAGGCTTAAAACCTGCGACTAATGCCCAAGAAACAGTAAAACTATTTAAGGATGCGGATCAAATTCCCCCCTGGGCAATTGAGGGTGTAGCCGCGGCAACAGAAGCCGGATTAGTGGTTAATTATCCTGATAAAAACACCCTAAATCCTAACCAATCGGCGACTTACGGAGAAGTTTCATCGATGATTTACCAAGGGTTAGTCTATCAAAAAAAAGCCGAACCCATTTCTTCCGATTATCTGGTAAAACCCGTTCAACAAAAATAGTTTTCTAGCAGTCGTGGCGGTCGCTTAGGAGATTAATAGATATTCTAATAGAGGGTGAAATCTCTTCTCTCCTTGGTCTTTTTTGCCTATTCCCTGCCATCGCTTTCACATTCTTTTTTTGTGACTTGATGCCGATAACGAAACATATCTTGTAAACGACTATTCACCCAATTTTGTAATATTTGTTCTGCTAATGTTCCTCCGGGTAGGGAAAATGCGATCGCATCGGTTAGACGAGTATGACCATTTTCTGCTACAAATTGATGTCGATGTACCCAACTTTTAACCATTCCTTCTTGTAGTTCGTCGGTAAATAATTCATAGAGTTTATATTCAGTATGAACCGCAACCCATCGCACCGACATTAACCCGAATCCTATCCTAAATTCAGAAATTGCCCCTATTTCTAACCCTCCTTCCCGACGGAGGATTTCTACTGGTTGCCAAGGGGGAGTTAAAACTTGCAAAATATCGGGGCGGGTATGGAATTCCCAAACTACTTCTACGGGGGCATGAATAATCGAAGAATATTTAAAGTGTTGCATAACGTTATAAAATCAAGATTAGAGCAACAGATTATCATTTATCAGTATAAGCGTCAATTATTAACTATTCATCAATTAACTCAAAAATTCTTGACATAAAAACTCAAAGAATCTTACCCATTACCGCTTTAAAAAAAATATGGACAACTTAGAGATTGATTTTTCAGAACAGGAACCCGAAGCATTATTAAATAATATTTTAACTCAGTTAGAACAGGGAGATTTTCAACAACGATGGGAAATTAGTAAGATTTTACCCGGTTTAGGCACAATTGCCCTAGAGCCACTGCTTAATATTTTACAAGATGAAACGGCTGATGTAGAAATGCGTTGGTTTGTAGCTCGAATTTTAGGAAATTTTAAATCAGAATTAATTATTGAACCTTTAATTAATCTACTGAAAAATTCTCAATCTGAACCAACAGAAGCAGAAATATCCCTTCAAGAAATTACTACAGTTACCTTAGCGGGTTTAGGAATTACCGCGATCGCACCTTTAACTGAATTATTAGAAAAACCCGATTCTAAATTGTTAGCAACCCAAACCCTAGCTCAAATTCGTCATTCTGAAACTATTACCCCTTTATTAACCGTTGTTGATGATCCAAATTCTCAAATTAGAGCGATCGCTATTGAAGCATTAGGCAGTTTTCATGATCCTAGAGTTATCCCGATTTTATTAGCAGGTTTAAATGATCCCGTTGCTGAGGTAAGAAAACAAGCCGTAACTGGATTAGGAGTGCGATTAGATTTATTAGAAAATATCAATTTAGTCGAAAAACTTAAACCCTTATTATGGGATATTCGACCCGAAGTTTGTCAACAAACTCAACTCGCATTAGCCCGTTTAAAAACCGATGAAGCCGCCACCGCATTATTTGAACAGGTACAATCTTCAAGTGTTCCCCTTTCCTTAAAAATAGATGGGGTTCGCGCCTTGGGATGGATTGAAACCTCAAAAAGTTTAGATTATTTACAGGAAATTCAATTCAATCTAAATTCCACCCCAGCAACAATAGAAGAAATTACCCTAATCCAAGAAATTATTCAGGGTATAGGACGGATTGAAACCGTAGATTTAAAAGAAAAAGCTACTCAAATTCTGACCGATTTCATTAATAGTAATCATCCCGCAATTTCTGATGATAAAATTAAACAATTGACTATATTTGGATTAGGAAAATTAGGATCAATAACTGCAATTCCTCCTTTAATTAACCTCTTGGTTGATCCTAATCCCTCGGTACGCTTCCATTGTATTTCAGCTTTAAAACAAATTGAACCAGAACAAACCTATCAACATTTACAAAATTTGTCCCAGCAAGAAAATATTAGTTCTGATATTAAACAGGCAGTTCTCATGGCTTTATCAGAAATTTGTAGGGGCGGGTTCATCGAGATTTAGGTGATTAACAAAGATCTAAAAGAACCCCCCCGTACCTGAAATCAGTCATCGGTTACCAGTTATCAGTGTAAATGATTAATGATAAATGTTTACCCATAACTTTTTACGGTCTACTGTTTACTGTTTACTGTTTACTAATGACTAATAACTGTTTACTGATGACGGATAACTGATAACTGTATTTATGCGTTTAGAGCAACTACAATCTTTTCTGTCCGTTGCTGAGACCGGAAGTTTTCAACAAGCAGCACGGAAATTGGGTCTGACTCAATCAACAATTAGTAGACAAGTCCAAGGACTAGAAGAAGAACTGGGTTTACCCTTGTTTCATCGCACGGCGCAAGTTAAATTAACAATTGGAGGTGAACGTTTTTGGCCCTATGCTCGCAAAATTTGCCAAACTTGGGAGAGTGCTAAAGAAGAACTAGCATCTTTATTAATGGGAAAACAACCGGAACTCTGTGTGGCGGTAATTCATTCGGTTTGTTCCTCCTATTTGCCTCCGGTTTTACAGAAGTTTTGTTATGCTTATCCAGAGGTTCAGTTAAGAGTAACCTCCCTGGGAAGTGATCGGGCTTTAAAAGTTCTTAAAGATGGATTAGTGGATATTGCTATTATTATGAATAATCGTTCTTTTACTGCTAGTGGAGAACTTTTAGTTGATCTTCTATATCAAGAATCCATTCAAGTATTAATGGCGAGTAACCATCCTTTAACAAAATATTCTCAAGTTCCTTGGGATGAATTAATTCGTTATCCCCAAGTTGTTTTTAAAGATGGTTATGGAATGCAGCGTTTAGTTCAGGAAAACTTTACTAAAGCCGGAGCAAAATTAAATGCCGTTTTAGAGTTAAATACATTAGATGGGTTTCGTGGAGTCATTCGTCAAGGAGAACTGATTGCTTTGTTACCCTATTCTGCCTTAATAGAAGCCCGAAGTGATACCAGTTTGGCTATTAGAGGGTTAGCACCCATAACCCTTAAACATCCTAAAAATTCTGCTTCATCCGAGTTGGTTTCTGGGGATATAGATACAAATTGGACTCGTGAAGTGGTAATTGTAACCACACCAGATCGAATGCAAATTCCTCCGATCGCCTATTTTTGGCAATTAGTTCATGATTGTATTCCCGCTCAAATTAATGGATCAATTAGTTCTTTAAATCCTCAAATGCCTTTGTTGAAATAACTTCAGCGTTGATTGCTATAGTGGTTGATCTGACAATTTAAAATTTTATAAACATGAGTGATCGATTTAGAGACTTACTTCGTCAAGTGGGCAGTGGTACCCATACCAGTGAAGCCTTAACTCGTTCTCAGGCCGCCGAAGCCATGAGATTAATGTTATTAGAAGCCGCAACTCCGGCTCAAATTGGTGCATTTTTGATCGCCCACCGTATCCGACGCCCGACGGGGGAAGAATTGGCTGGAATGTTAGATGCCTATGAAGAAATTGGCCCCCAACTTCAGTCTGTTACTCCGACGCCCTTTATATTGGGGTGTCCCTACGATGGTCGGTCTCGCACGGCTCCCATGGCTCCCCTAACGGCTTTAATTTTAGTCACCGCCGGAGTTCCGGTGATTTTACACGGGGGTCAGCGAATGCCCACGAAGGAGGGAATTCCTTTAATTGAAGTTTGGCAGGGGTTAGGGTTGGACTGGTCTAAATTATCATTAACACAAGTACAAAAGGTCTTGGCTGAATTGGGTTTAGGGTTTATCTATCTTCCCCAACATTTTTTAGCAGCAGAAAAATTAGTTACCTATCGTCGAGAAATTGGAAAACGTCCCCCCGTAGCAACGATGGAATTAATCTGGAAACCATATCTAGGGCAAGCAACGCTGGTTTGTGGGTATGTACATCCCCCAACAGAAACCATGTTTAGGGAGGCGTTTCGTTGGCGTGGGGAGACGGAATTTATTACGGTTAAAGGGTTAGAAGGCAGTTGTGATTTACCCCGCGATCGCACTTGTATTATTGGGCTACGTCAACCCAGTCAACCCACCCAAACCGAGCAAGCAAACCCAATACAACTCGATGATATTTATTTTGAACGATTATTATTACATCCCCGAGATTATGGATTTGAAGGTCGGGAAGTTCCTCTATCCTCAACTCCCATTTTAATTGAACAAATTCAAAGCGTTTTAACGGGTCAAAGTAGTGAATTTATGAAAGCCGCCCTGTGGAATGGAGGCTTCTATCTCTGGCGTTCTGGGGTTTGTCAAGATTTAGAATCGGGATTATCCATGGCTGAATCTCTACTCACAAAAGGGAAAGTTCAGGCTAAATTACGGGAACTTCAATATTACTTTTTGAATGGAGATTTAAAATGATCGACAAGGATCTTTCCATTGCCGCTTTAATTCTAGTTGGGGGTCAAAGTTCTCGCATGGGTGAGGATAAGGCTTTTGTTCTTTATGAAGGAAAACCCCTGCTTCAGCGTGTCTATGAAGTGGCGGCCGTCTGTAGCCGGAAAGTATATATTGCCACGCCTTGGCCAAAACGGTATGAAACCCTATTGACTGAGGATTACGAAGTAATATTAGAGAGGGAACCAAACCAAGGGCCATTAATCGCCCTATCCCAAGGATTATCCCAAATTCCCTTTGATTGGATTTGGTTATTAGCCTGTGATTTACCCCGATTAGAACCGTCTATCATTGAACATTGGCAAACCCGTTTAACTGTTGTTCCTGATAGTATTTTAGCCGTTATTCCTCAAAGTCAGTCCCGTTGGGAACCCCTATGTGGATTTTATCGCCGTTCCGCCTATGACCATTTACAAGGCTTTATGGCTCCCGGTGGCCGATCGTTTCAACGCTGGTTAAGTCTAATTCCTGTAGAAGCAATTGAGCTATCGGAAGCAGAATCAGAAATGTTATTAAATTGCAATAGACCAGATGACTTAAAACCTTAAAAAATAACTAAATTATTAATTAAATATTGTTATAGCAGGAAACACGGGGAAAAACTTCGGCGTAAGGTTTGCTGAAGTATCAATAAGATATCTCATTCGGTGGGGTTCACGTTCAGGTTGTTAGTTTTGAGGATGTCTAATAAACGAGTCGTCCTGAATACATCCGTAAAACTGTGAAAGCGGTGTTGCTTCTATTGGTTTAGGTAAGCTAGTTTGATAGACAATGATCACCTCGATATCCATATTCTGTACATCAGGTAAGCGAACTTTCAAAAAACCATCACTACCGATATGAGATTTTAACTTGATTCTGTGCATAATATGAAAACCTACCTACGTCTACTTGTGAATTTTTGCAAAATCCGATCTAAAGTCCCAAAAATCTGGGTAAGTTGTAAGTAAATTTACCATCCTAACCCGATTTACCTGCTATAACCAACAAATACTTAAAAATGGACAGGAGGAACCGATGGTATACACCTTTGATTTAGTGGGTGTTTCTCCCATTCTTGCCTTTTTTTATGAACAACAAGAATTAAACCAACAACCCGCCCCGGGCGTTGAATACTTGGGAAATCACAAGTGTACCCTCGATACTTTTATTGAGTCTGTACAGACGGTTTCTCCTCAACGGGGTTGGAATGTTGATCAAGTTGTCGATACGGTAATTCACTTCTGGATGAATAACGCCGACAGCATCCAATATTGGAAAACCCGCCTAGAAGACGCTGGACAACAAAATCTATTAGTCGCCAGAGTCGCCGATATCAAATTCCTGCGTAATACGTTTGAATCCTTACTGGAAAATTAACAAAAAAAAGCGATGCTGCTGGTCAAATCTGCGGTTGCATCGCTTTTTAATTATTCTAATTAATTTCCTCTGGATTAATACCGAGCGATCGCAAATATTTCGCTAATTTTTCAACCTATTTTTCAGCCTATTTTTTACCTGTTTTACCTCCTGTAAAGCTCATTGTAAGTGTTGAGAAATTTTAAAATAATTATTGCTAATTCGTAATTTCCTGCCATAGCATTATTTTTTCGATTTCATATAATTTATCCCTAGGGTAACAATTGCGGTAAAATTATTAAAATCTCAAGGTCAGCATAAACTTATGGCTATTAGTTTAAAAAGTCGATGGATTACTTTAATATTAACCAGCAGTTTTTTTATTTTAATTGGGGGATGTAACCGCAATACAAGCCCGATAGAAACATCAGAAGCCGTAGCTGAAATTACCGCCACCCCACCCCCTAAACCAAAACCTTATACAAAAGCAGCAGAATTAATTGCTGTAGGGGATATTATGATGCACGGTACGCAAATTAAATCCGGTTATAACCCGACCACAAAAACCTATAATTATGATAATTTCTTTAAAGAAGTCAAAGGAATTTTATCCTCGGGAGATTGGGTGATTGGTAACTTAGAAACAACTTTAGCAGGGCCGGAAACTGGATATACAGGATATCCTTTATTTAATGCCCCAGATTCTTTAGCAGATGCGATTAAAAAAGCCGGATTTAATATTATTTCAACGACTAATAATCATTCTTTAGATCGAGGAGAAAAAGGAGTTTTAAAAACCCTAGAAAATGTTAAAAAACGCGGTTTGATTCCTGTGGGGACGGCGGCCGATCCCGAAGCAGCCAACAAAATAGTTATGGTTGAAAAAAATAATATTTCTATGGCAATTTTAGGTTATAGTTATGGAACTAATGGTATCCCAATTCCCCCGGGCAAAAATTATTTAGTTTCATTAATAGATGCCAAAAAAATCACCCAAGATATCACTAAAGCCCGGGAATTAGGGGCAGATATAGTTACTGTGATTCTACATTTTGGTGCAGAATATAAACGTCAACCGAATACAGAACAAAAAACTTTAGTTAAACAGTTAGTTAATGCGGGGGCTGATATTATTTTAGGCAGTCATCCCCATGTTGTGCAACCCTATCAAATTTTTGAACAAACAGGAGAATCAGGAAAACCCAAAAAATCGATTGTAATTTATTCTATGGGGAATTTTATTTCTAATCAACGGGAAAAATATCGAGATTTGGGAGTTATTTTTAAAGTTAATATTGTTAAGCATTTCCCCGATGAAACCATTGAAATTAAAGGGATTGAAACTTTACCCACTTGGGTACATCGCTATAGTCAGAATGGGAAATATCAGTTTCGTGTTCTTCCCATAGAACAGATATTAAAATCTCGCAAAGATCCCTTATTATCCCCAGGAGATTATCGACAGTTAGAAAACGACCTAAATAATATTAATCTTCATCTGAAGTCTTTAAAATAGAAGAACCTAGGCTAAACTTATAATATTGCATTAGGATTTCCCCGGCTTCGTTTAAGTCTTTACCAAAGGTAAGAAGCCCATCTTCATGTCCAGCCATGACTAATATTTTTTGCTGACTTAAATTTTCTTCTTCAAATAATCTAAACATTTCTGCTGCCATGGCTGGGGTTCCATATTTAACTTGTTGACGGGTTGTGGGAATTTGATATAATAGACTTCGCCAAAGTTGGGGATGATGAACATGAATAATGGCATTAATATGGGGTTGAACACTATAAATTGCGGCATGGGTTAGGGATTCAGAGGAGGCTTGAATTGGCCCGCAACAGGTGAGATGATTTTGTTCAATATTAAAATCTGTAACAACCGTAAAATGTTCGGCTTCTAACTGAGCTAAATGTCCCGTTTGACTCCCAGAAATAATAAATTGTAGCGTACCTGAAATCCTAATACTGATATTTCCAAATCCAATCCCATTGTCATAAACTCCAATTAATCCTAATTGATGAATATAATTCCGCCACTGGATTAAGGATTGGAGCGATTCAAGATCAACCTTTTCCCCTAAAACCCATTCACAGGAATATTTGACTACGCCCTCATCAATCATTTTGAACCTCTGAGTTTCAACCCATCACTGAACTTTATTATTGTATCGATCAACGCTGCAATTGGTCAGACTCAACTCAGCTATTTTCAAAAAAATATTTCATTCTATAACAAAATTTTTAACTGGAGTGAGTTTTTACAAAATCTTTACAATTTTATGATAAAGTTTTATAAAAATATCTACCATTGTGGTCAGTTTATGTTCTAAAATGAAAATGATAAAATTCAAAGTCGCTTTCTTCTACTTAATATAACCCCGAGTAGTCACTGAGCATTTCTCGATTAGCTGGATCAAGGGTTGGTTCAGGGACTAAAGTTCGTTGTCCCAGTCCCGGCAGTTGGTGGCGGAATCGAAGAAATTTCCAAGAGTACACGACTCGATTATTTAACAATCAGGTGGTCGCAGATAGCGAGGCCGAATGTTGTGGTATAAGCTTAACTAAGCTGTCGCTTAATTAGGATCATCCCATTATTTTTTAGGACAGGACAGAGGAACCCTATGGATGACGAAATTAACATCCTTAATGTGCGTATTCATAACATTACCATCATCGAGCTTCTGAAACGACTCGGTTCCGAAGGGGGTACTGTTGTGACGCCGAATGTGGATCACTTGATGAAGTTGCAAAAAGATCCGGAATTCTACGAGATTTATAAGGGTTCAACCTACCGAGTTTGTGATAGTAAAATCCTAATTTATGCGTCTAAATTTTTAGGACAGCCCATCAAAGAAAAAATTTCAGGGTCTGATTTATTTCCAGCATTCTACGATTATTATAAAGATAATGAAGAAATGACCATCTTTTTGATGGGAGCCGCCGAAGGAGTAGCTAAACGCGCTCAGGAAAAAATTAATGCCAAAGTAGGCCGAGAAATGATTATCGAGTCCTATTCTCCTCCCTTTGGATTTGACAAAGATGAGGTAGAATGTCAACGGATCGTAACTCGAATTAACGAGTCTGGAGCCACCGTATTAGCCATTGGTGTCGGCGCGCCCAAACAAGAAAAATGGATTGCCAAATACCGAAATCAACTCAAAAATGTTAAAGTTTTTCTGGCTATTGGTGCAACCATTGACTTTGAAGCCGGAGAAAAAAAACGTTCTCCCCAATGGATGAGCGATTGGGGAATCGAATGGTTACACCGGCTATTTTCAGAACCCGGACGGATGTGGAAGCGGTATTTAATTGAGGATATTCCTTTTTTCTGGTTATTGCTCCTGCAAAAATTAAAACTGTATAACCCGCCGTTTTCCACGCGACAAGAATTTGTCAATTGGGAATCTCCCCTCCTAGGACAACTGCTCAATAAAGCGGGTTTATTATCTACTGAACAAGTGGATAAAATTTTAGGATTGCAACGGCAACAACCGCAAAAACGCTTTGGTGATTTTGTGGTTGAGTTGGGATGGTTGGAACGAGAAACAGTGGATTTTTTTGCTGAATTCCTTCCCGAATTAGCACTTTCTAAACATCGACATCCTTTAGGTCACTATCTCTATAAAGCTAAATTGTTAGATGAAGCCCAAATAGACTCAATCCTAGAACAACAGAACCAATTGAAGCTGCGATTTGGAGAAGTTGCGGTAATGAAAGGTTGGGTAAAACAGCAAACCCTTGATACGGTTTTGGATTACTTAACAGAAGAATTAAATGATGGTTTAACAGAAGAATTAAATCATGGTTTAACAGAAGAATTAAATGATACTTCTGCCGCCTGAAAATCAAGGTTTCTGTTTTGTCCTTTCGACTCGTCAAGATGATTTAATCTTCATCCGGGCGAGTCTTTTTTTTCAATTACGAATTACGAATTACGAATTACCCATTCCCATTACCCATTACCCATTACCCATTACCCATTACGAATTACCCATTACCCATTCCCTATTATAAACCGTATCCCGTTGTTGATGAGGACGCCCCAGGGAAGCGATCGCTTTTTTCAAGGTTTCAGGTTCCATGCAAGTGCCACCTTTAGCACCCGCCATGGTTGTAATATGTTCCTCCATTAAAGTACCCCCGATATCATTACAACCCCATCGCAGGGCTTCCGTCGCCCCTTCTAAGCCTAATTTCACCCAACTGGGTTGATGATTAGAGACCCAATTTCCCAGAAAAATTCGAGCCACGGCCGTTAATAACAAAGTATCGGCTAAAATCGGTTGATCCCGTCCCACCCGTCGCCGCAAAGGGGCTGGAGCCATTTCTCCCACAAACGGTAAAACAATAAATTCCGTAATTCTAGCGGGATAATTCTGGGCTTTTTGTTGTAGCGATCGCAACTGCTGTAAATGGTGCATTTGCTGTTGGGGTGTTTCAATATGACCCGATAACATCGTACTCGTGGTCGGAACCCCTAAACGATGGGCTGTTTCAACAATTTCTAACCAAGTGGCGGTATTGATTTTTTCAGGACAGATAATATTTCGGACTGAATCTGCTAAAATTTCCGCAGCCGTTCCCGGCATCGAACCCACTCCCCCATCTTTTAAAGCCATAATCACATCCGCGTAACTCAGATCATCTTCTCGGGCAATAAATTGGACTTCCTGGGGTGAAAATCCATGAAAATGCAGGTGAGGAAATTTAGTCTTAATGGCTTGGACTAAATTCAAATAATAGGGTAAGGATTTTCCTTTAATTTTCGCTTCTAGGTTTAATCCCCCCTGCATACAAATTTCCGTCGCCCCTCGGGTAACTGCATCGGCTGTTTTTTCCAAAATTTGCTCAATGTCTAACCAAAATGCTCCCTCGTCCCCCGCATCTCGACGAAATGCACAAAAACTGCAATGCTGTTCACAAATATTCGTAAAATTGATATTGCGATTAATAATATAGGTAACAGTCTCTCCGGCTTGTTGCGATCGCAAACTATCACTCACCACCCGAATATTTTCCAGAATAGCTGGATCAGTTTGTTCGAGCAAAATCACCCCATCCTCCGGGGATAAATCATCACCCGCTATAGCACGGTTAAGAATGGTATCAACAGTTAAATTTAGGAGCATTTTGATCAATATTAATATAGAGGTGAACCTAATTATGGGTGGGAGAGGAGAAACCACCGAAGATCAATCCTTTGCATTTCCCCTGTTTTTCCTGTCATATCCAGTGTTTATTCTTAAATCTTGCCATGAATAATTCGTTATTGTTTCAAAACCGGTTATTTTTATTAAAACCCCTGGGTATTTTAACGGCTAGTGCGAGAGTTTTGCCCGTTTCCCTCGGTTTAATCATCAGTTGGTTTTTGCTCCATACACCCCCTTTAAATTTTATCAGCCGACAATCAACAATAATTCTAGCTCAAACTCCAGAAAAACCCGATTCTAATGCTTTATTTCAAAGCGGAATTGATCAATTTCGTCAAGGGTTATTTCCTGAAGCCTTAGCCACATTTAAAAAGGTTTTGGAACAACAACAAAAACAAGGTAAACCTGAAGAAATTGCCGAAACCCTTACTTATATTGGAGAGGTTTATAGTAATTTAGGTAACGATACAGAAGCCTTAAAAGTCCTACAACAAGCTCTCACGTCCTATCGACAATTGAATCAACAAGCGGAAAACAAAAATCCCGAGTATCAAACAGGAATCAGTCGGAGTTTAAATTTAATCGGATTTTCCTATCGCAATCAAAACAAAATCTCAGAAGCCTTGAAACTTCATCAAGAAGCTTTACAAATTGCTCAATCTATTAATGACCGACCCAATATTGCCGAATCTTTACATAATTTAGCCTCTGATTATACCAGTTTAAAACAATATGATCAAGCCCTAAAATTCTATCAAGACGCCCGAAAAGTTCGGGAAGAAGTGGGAGATAAACGGGATCTCAGTCGCACTTTAAATAATTTAGGGGCGTTGTATTTAGTTCAAGGAGATACCCAAAAAGCCTTAGAAATTTATCAACAAGCTTTAGCCCTGCGGCGTCAAATTGGCGATCAAGCTGGAGTCGGGCGGCTATTAGGTAATATGGCGTTATTATATCGTCAATTAGGAGATGATACCCAGGCTTTAGTTTATTTGAAACAAGCGTCGGAATTCATGACTCGAATTGCGGATAATACTGGGGCGGCGAAAATTCATAATTTGATCGGAGAAATTCAGGAAAAATTAAAACAACCGGATCAGGCTTTAAGCTCCTATCAAAAAGCAATTGAACTGGCAAAATTAGCCAATGATCAAAATAATTTAACCGCCGCTTTGAATAATTTAGCAACGCTTTATTATGCTCAAGGGGAATATTCCCAAGCCCTACAAACCTGGAAAGAAGCCTTAGCCATTCTGGAAAAAACCGGAAATCAAAAAGCAGCCCAGGAAACCAAACTCAGAATCGAGGAATTAGAGAAAAAACAGGGGGGTTAAACTTTGTGTCTTTGTGTCTTTGTTGTTAAATTAAACCTTGCCGTTGTTAAGATACCAGTGTTTCTGTTAAAAATGTCAAAAACCACTGAAGAAGCCCGGTCGGGCTTACTACGGGGGTTAATGATCGGAACGTTTATCGATTTCGTCATCCTCTAAAGTGGCTTCCGCATCCGTTGAGGTGAGCCAAAATTGAAACTCATCGGCAAACCGATTATTTAAAATCGACTCTCGAATTCTTTGGGTAAACCGAATTAATTCGGTAACATTATGAATGGCAATTAGGGTATAACTCAAAACTTCCTTTGCCCGTACCAAATGACTCAGATAAGCCCGACTAAAATTTTGACAGGTATAACAGGGACAAGTGGCATCTAAGGGTTTATAGTCCTCCCGAAATTGAGCATTCTTTAAATTCCATCGTTCTCCTTGAACCAACGCCGCCCCGTGACGGCCCAAACGAGTGGGAATTACACAATCAAATAAATCCACCCCAGCCGCGATCGCTTGGGCCATTTCTCGATAGGTTCCGATTCCCATGAGATAACGGGGTTTATTAAACGGTAAAATGGGGGTTGTCACCTGCACAATCTTTTCAATTAAAGCCGAAGGTTCCCCCACACTCACCCCGCCAATGGCATAGCCAGGTAAATCAAATTCTACTAAATCTCGAGCCGCCTGTTGTCGTAAATCCGCATGAACGCCCCCCTGAACAATTCCAAATAACGCTTGGTCAGGCCGTTTATGAGCTTTAATACAGCGTTCTAACCAGCGTTTTGTTCGTTCCGTAGCCTTGACGACCGCCTCCCGCGTCGCCGGATAGGGGGGACATTCATCAAAGGCCATAATCACATCGGCCCCTAATTCGTTTTGAATTTGGATCGAAAGTTCTGGGGTAAAGTTAATCAGTCGTCCATCATGGGGGGAACGAAAGGTAACACCTTCTTCGGTAATGGTATTAATTTTACTTAAACTAAATACTTGAAACCCGCCGGAGTCCGTCAGCATTGGGCCATTCCAGCCCATAAACCGATGGAGTCCCCCCGCCCCGGCCACAATCTTTTCCCCGGGTTGTAAATGTAGGTGATAGGTATTGGATAATACCATCTGGGCGCCCGCATCCTTGAGATGTGCTGGAGTCAGAGTTTTGACATTGGCGAGGGTTCCCACGGGCATAAATCGTGGGGTTTCTACCCAACCATGGGGAGTATGAAATAAGCCGACACGGGCTTTAGTTTGACTACAGCACGCCTGAACTTCAAAGGAAAAAGGATGTGACATAAAACAATAGAAAACGGCTTAATTACTTAGAATGGGCAGTCTTCATCATCAAGGGGATTCTCCCAATTTGATGATAAAACTTGATCCATGACTGCATCAAGAGCCGCTGTATTAAAATTACGATTAAATTGTTCTTGTAAGGGATTTGTTAAGGGAATTAATCGTAATAATCTCCCTCCTTCTTGAACCAGATCAAAATAAGTTTCTTGCTCAGGAGATTGCTTTAGTTCTAAGTAATCGAAACTATAAACATTCAAATACAACGAATGATTGGCAACTAAAGTTGCCTGTTGTGGATTAGCAAAAACTTCTAGGATGTATCCTTCTGCTTCGCTGCATACTTGTCCGTCTTGAATATTCAAATAACGGACGCGACCCAAATCAACAAGCAGTTTTTGCATATCCCGCTTGTTAACAATGATCCCCGTATCAATAATGCAAGGAGCAGACACCCTGTAGTCTAATTGATCATAACTCATGGAACAAAAGCCTCAGATGTAATCTGTGAATTACAGAATGGCGATGATTCTGTTGAATGAAATTTGTAGTTTTGAAATTTTCCCATCCCGAGGTCTTGAGGAATAGCGAATAAAAACATCTGGCTGTACAGGTAGCTAACGACCCTACACCTGCTAATGGGTAAACCTTCAATCTCTTGTTCGTCTATTCCTTCTCTAATCTTTGATCATTGAAAGCAATCAAAAAGGATGGATTTGTTTTTGGATCGGTGATTTAACAACCCTGGGGTTGGTAAACTCTCCTCAAAGTGTTTTGACTTTTAGACAAAACCTGAGTTGTTATTTCAATTCTGGCATACCCTAGAAAATATTCATACATCTATGGCAATTTAATTTTTTACCATGTCAGAGGATTACTTTCGATCGCTCTCCCAATTTTTCCAGCGACAGGGAGCCGCCTTAGCCGCCGCGATCGCTTTTTATACCTGTTTTCCCATTCCCCTCTCTTGGACGTTGGAGTTTAGGGGCATCGCCCGTTTGGCTCCGGTAATTGGGATATTGATTGGGGGGATTTTAGGATTGATGGATGGGGGATTATCTCTTTTAGGGTGTCCGGTCTTGACTCGCTCGGTCTTAGTGATTGTCACCGGAATTGCAATAACCGGAGGATTGCATTTAGACGGGGCGATGGATGCGGCCGATGGTTTAGCGGTGGCTGACCCGAATCGACGCTTGGAAGTGATGGCGGATAGTGTTACGGGAGCTTTTGGGGTGATGGCTGCGATCACGATCGTTTTATTGAAGGTCGCGGCTTTAAGCGATATTACGGCTGACCGAGGATTAATTTTAATGGCCGTCGCGGGTTGGGGACGGTGGGGACAATTGGTGGCGATCGCCCGTTATCCCTATTTGAAAGCTACAGGAAAGGGAGCTTTTCATAAAGATACCCCCTATTCTTCCTGGGACTTAGTTCCGGGTGTACTAATACTTATGGCTTTAAGTGGGGTTTTAGTTATTCTCCATCCCCAACATTGGTTAGTGGCCGTGGGTCTGGCCTTGGGGGGAAGTGCGATCGCGATTTTAATTGGCGCTTGGTTTAACGCCCGTCTGGGGGGACACACCGGAGATACCTATGGGGCCGTGGTTGAATGGACAGAAGCCTTTTTATTAGTGTTAGTTGTGGCACTTCAGGGGTAGCAGGGGAGGCAGGGGAAGCAGGGGAAGCAGGGGAAGCAGGGGAGGCAGGGGGAGCGTCCTCGCACGAAGCGAATATAGGGTTTAAATGCTTAACAGCCTAGCAATCCCTAATAATCTAAAATAGGGTTAATTCATGAATTACCTACTGTCAGGGTCTGAATCCTATCCGAGATTACAACCGATTGAGTAGGATTACTATATTAACTTTTGAACTTGTATTATGAGTATTGAATCCTATAAACCTCCAGTCAGTCAGTTATTAAGCTATGGCGACTGTAATAAAATGAATTCGGGTCAGTGGCCTAACTATGTCGAAGAATTGGGTTTTGGGGAAGAACATATTAGTGAATTGATCCGAATGGCAACGGATGAAACTTTTTTCGAGATTGAGGAAGAAACAGACCGTTTAGACATCTGGGCTCCTGTTCATGCTTGGCGAACACTGGCACAACTAAAAGCAGAAGCGGCGATTGAAGGGTTAACTCCACTTCTGGGTTTTAATGATGATTGGGCTATGGGTGAATTACCAGAGGTTTATAGTTTAATTGGGCCCGCCGCAATTCCCTTTCTTATAGCCCATTTAGGTGACTCTGATGCAGAAATCTACTCTCGGGCGATCGCCATTGATGCTCTGGAAAAAATAGGTAATTCTTATCCAGATTTCCGTGATCAATGTGTTGCTATTCTAACGAAACAGTTAAGTAAGTTTACCGAACAACACCGAGATTTTAATGGAATGTTAGTTGGGGGTTTAGTAGATTTAAAAGCAGTAGAATCCGCAAGGGTGATTGAACGGGCTTTTGCAACTGATCGGGTCGAACCCTTTATGGTAGGAGATTGGTGGGATGTACAAGTGGAATTCGGTTTGAAATCAAAAGATGAAGTTCGCCCAGAATCTGAAAACAACTATTTCAGAAGTTTCCCTAACCGAATCGATATCTCAGAAGAAAGTTCGACCTCTAATTATAATCTTGGTAAGCTCGATCAGAAAACAAAAGCAAAACGAAAACAGGCGAAGGAATCTCGCAAGAAAAATCGGAAAAAACGTAAATAGGCAATGGGGAATTGGCAATAGGTAAAAGTTGCTAGATCGGTCTTTGTTCTAACCACTGTGTTGATCGCTATATCAGGACTTACGCAAATTTGGGGATGTAACCCTAGATGTAGGGGTAATTCACGAATTACCCCTACTATTTAGTTAGCTTCAATCCAAATTTTAATCCCTTCAATTCTTAACCCTTGACCCTTGGTGCCGCAGTATTGACCGTTGGTGCAGACGGGAACATCTCCTTTATTTTGGATGTGGGCGGTATAGAAGACCGTATAGTTAGGGGCTTGGGGGCCGATTAATTCAATGGCTAATCCTTCGATTTGTCGGTTTTTGCCCCGCTCTCCCACCAGTTGACCTTCGGGAGTTAAAGGTGTGTCCCCAATGGCTGCGATATGAGCCATATAGCGCAAACTTAAACCCGCAATAGCTGGATCAATATTAATTTGAAAGGCTTCTAAACGTCGTCCCTGTCCCCGAGTTCCGGCATATTCCCTGGCGGCAAAAGTGCGATCGCCCAATCCTTGTAAATGGACTAAAATCTTTAAATTAATATTAGAAAGACTGGCTTTTTCTTGAGCTTTACCTGCTAGGGGAGCATTGCCAAAAAAGATATTTTTACCATCAATTGTTGGTGGTAATTTCGTAACATCAATACTAGGAACAATAATTAATTCCGGGCCGCGAGATCCTTGAGGTTCATCTAAAATTACAATATCAGGAATTGCGGGTTTCGGAGCAGCAACAACAGATGGGGCGGCGACGGGAATGCTAAAATTAATTTTTCCTCGGGAAATTGCCACACCTAAAGATTTACCAAAGGCGCTTGTAATTTTTTCTTCTAAAATCGCCCATTGATTATCATCTAAACTCTCTTGTTTTTCGACTAAATTAACTAAGGCTACTAGGGGATGATTTCCTGTAGCTAAGGCTTCAGCCCCAGAATGCAGTTGATTTGTTTGTTGAGCAATTGCGGTTTGCAATTCCCGCGCCTGATTTTGAGCCGTTTGTAACGGGGGAAAATCTTTTTGTTCGTTGTGGGTTAGGGAGAGAACTCGCTCTAAAATTTGTAAGGCCTGTTGGTGCGTCTTTTGATGGGTTGGAGCCGGTTTTAGATTTTGCAATAAAGTCTCTAACTGTTGTGGGGAGGTGGCTTGGCTGGCCGTTGGTTGTCCTTGGCTGAGTAGGGTTTGTTGAATCTTGCTAAAGTCTTGGGAGTAAGCTATCAATTCATCGACTAAGGTTTTGGTTGCTGGAGTTCCTGCGGTTTTGAGTTTTTGTGCAGTTTCGGCCAGACGGTTGCCTAAATCGGGATAGCGTTGGGATAGGGCACTCAGTTGTTGTTTTAAGGTTTCGTGAGTCTGTTCCATAAATAATAATCCTCCTAGTTCAAAAAAAATGGGTCTAAAGCCCCTCGGTTATCCTTGGGCTTTTTGTTATTGATATTTATTGTATAATACCATCTAATTAAACTAAAATCGGGTAACATTTTATTATTATAAACTCCCTGAGCAGGGGTGAAAAAAATTATTTAACGGCGCTTGGTAAGTTATATTTGAATTTGTTAATATAAAAGCGATCGCTCATCAATGATACTGTTATGAGTCCTATTCAAACTCTACTCCCGACCGATACCTGGGTAACAGCAACTTGGGATGAATACTTGGCTGCATTGGATGATCCCATCTATTCTAATGCCAGAGGTTATTATTTTAATGGACGTATGAGGTTAGAAATGTCACCCCTAGGAAATCCCCATTCTCGTGATCACGCCACCATTATTGCCGTGCTGTATCTATTTGCAGCATTGCGGAATATTGATTTAGATGCTCATGACAACTGCACTTACCGTAAAACAGGGTTTGACGAAGCCCAACCCGATGCTTCTTTTTATATTGCTGACAATGCAGAAATCATTCCTTGGGAAACCACAATTATTGATTTAGATCAGTTTCCCGCGCCTGATTTAGTTATCGAAGTTGCCTATTCTTCTTTAGCAGATGATAAGGGCGAAAAAAGGTTACTTTATGAATCTTTAGGGGTGCAAGAATATTGGATTATTGATGTTCAAGCGGTTAAGGTAATAGCGTTTAAAGTTAAAAATCAAGGGAGTTATAGAATTAAAGAATCTCACGTTTTACCTGGGTTACAAATGGGGATATTAGAGGAAGCATTTCGTCGCAGTCGTCAAACCAATCATGGTAAAGTTAGTGCTTGGTTATTATCGCAATTTCAGGGTTAGTTATTGCAACTTTAACTAACCATACCAAAGGTAAATTAAAAATCAGAGGACAGTACCCCAATGAAAGATACAGATATCTATACTGAAATAATTGATCAAAATTCTCCTTATTTAGAGACTGTAATCAATTTAGGTGATGCCAATAATAAAACATTGGGGTTTTTTCCGAAAGGTGCATTTATTCAACACGCGGTTAAAAAAACTATTATTGTTGCTATTTCGCCCCAAAAAGAATGTATTGGTTATCTTTTATATGCTACTTCAAAAATATATAATCGAGTTACGATTGTTCATTTGTGTATTAGTGAAAATTGGCGAAAAAAAGGAATACCTGGACAATTAGTTAATCATTTAAAAAAAATCACTGATACTGATAAACAATATGAAGGTATCGGTTTAACTTGTCGCAGAGACTTCAATTTAGATCACTTTTGGCAAAAGTTAGGTTTCCTCCCTCGGTTTGATAAAGCTGCGAAAACAGAAGGAAAAGAAAACACATATTGGTGGCTTGATTACGGACATCCTAATTTACTATCAATACTAAACGAAACCAATAGAGAATCTAAATTATCTGTTGTTATAGATGCACCAATCTTTTTTGAAATAGCGGAAGAACAAGATAATCCAGAAAATAAAGATTCAAAATCTCTTATGTCAGATTGGTTGCAATCAGAAGTAGATTTGTCTTTAGTTGATGAAATTAGTAATCAAATAAATAATATTACTAATTCAGAACAAAGAAAAAAATTGATGACTTTTCGTACACATTTTAGTTTACTGGATATCGGCAAAAAAAATAATGGCAATCAAAATGAATTAGCCATTTTTTTAAAAAGCAAAAATATTGATTTAGATAACTATAATTTCCGTTATCTTCAAAAGATATTGGATTCTGAAACTTATATTTTTGTCACCCAAAATCAACAAATATTAAAATTTAAAGATGAATTTTATGATCAATTTAAACTCTCTATTCTTTCTCCTTTAGAGTTAATTATTCAAATTAATGATATTGCAAGCAAAACAGGGTATCAACCTATTCGTATGGCAGGGATGTCAATTACAAAAATTCCTGTTCAGTGGGGAGAAATAGATTTACAAACAATATTTTTATCAAAAGCAAACAAGGAAAAGAAAGCAGAGTTTATCCAAAAAATCAAGAGATTTTTGACAGATAAAGATAAATTTGAATGCTGGAATATTTTAGAAAACTCTGATAAAATTGCTGTATTAGTATATGACAAACATAAATCAGATGAACTAGAAATACCTATAATCAGAGTCCTTGATGATAACCCTATTGCTGATACTATTATTAGCCATTTGATTTACAATTCTATCCTTGATAGCCTTAAAGAAGGGCGGAATTTTACAAGAATTACAGATCCTTGCTTATCCGAAAAAACTACTAAAGCTATTAAAAAAGATTCTACTTTTATACAAGTCTCTAACGGTTGGTTAAGAGCCAACCTATTTATAGCTGATACTGCTTTACAGTTATCTAATGACTTAAATATGATTGCTCAACAATCTTCTAAAGATTATGATTTCTGTACTAAAATCTCAAATTTACTATCTAATGACGAAAATTTGAAAGAAAAAAAAACAATGTGGGACATAGAAAAAATGATTTTTCCAGCTAAAATTATTGATGCTGACATTCGTACATTTATTATTCCTATTCAACCGAAATGGGCGGAAAATTTATTTGATTATAATTTAGCAAATCAAACTTTGTTTGGTGCTAGTAAAATTGATATAGCTCTCAATACAGAAGCAGTTTATTATAAATCTAAATCTGCTCCTAAAACTCTTAAACCAGGAGTTTCAGGAAGAATTATATGGTATGTAAGTAAAGATAAACGCTATCAGGATACAAGCTGTATTCGTGCGGTATCTCGTCTTGATGAAGTATTAGTAGGAAAACCTCAAGAACTATTTCGTAGATTTCAAAATTTAGGTATATATCAATGGAATGACGTCTTAGGTGTAGCTGACGGAGATCCTGAAAAAGAAATTATGGCAATTAAATTTAGTCACACTGAACTACTGAAATTACCTATTCCATTAAATGAGGTTCAAGAAGTTTTAGAGAATAAATTTACAATGCAGTCTGCGTACTATGTTCCCAAGGAAAAATTTGCTATACTATATTGCCTAGGAAATCAATTAAACACTAAAGAATAATGCCCAATAATATATTGCTACTTTCAATAAAGCCAGAATATGCTGAGAAAATTTTAGCAGGTAAAAAAACCGTAGAACTGCGCCGAGTTCGTACTCGTCTTGAAGCGGGAGATTTAGTTTTGGTATATGTTACATCCCCTCAGCAAATTTTAGTTGCTTCTTTAGAAGTAGAACGGGTAATTACAGAAAATTTACCTCAAAAAAAGAAAGATTTCTGGGAAAAGGTCAAAGATAAAGCTGGTATTACCTATCAAGATTTTCAACGTTATTATCAAGGTGCATCATTAGGTGTTGCCATATTTTTTAATAATAAAAATATTTTTAATAACCCTATTAAGTTAACCACACTTAAAAAAAAGTTGCCTGCAATTAATCCGCCTCAAAGTTATCGTTATATCACAGATCATGAGTTTAAAGTAATTACTAAACTCGCAGAGAAAACCATATTAAAAGCAAAAAACTGACCTCAATCAAATTCAAACTAAATATGAGTAATATTCAAAGTAAATTTACTGAATTATTTTTAGAATTTATAGACTCCTATCCTTATTCTGGGGATGGTTTGCGACACATAGCAGCATACGACCAACAGCGTCAACAAGGTTGTAGAAATTTTAAAGGGATTATTGCTGCGGCTAATGCGGGAGAAGATGTAACTGATTCTATATTATTACAACTACTTCCCTATACTGATTCTCCAGCTAACCAAAAAAGAGGAGGATGGATACATATTGCACCTGTGCTTGCTACAGATGTTAGAAATAAATATGAGGCTGCAAAATGGACAAAATCAGAAGAATGGCCTGATATTGCTCAAGCAATTCTTAATTTTGTTCGTTGTTGTAATGATGACCCAAATAAACTTATTGATGCTTGCAATAATTTCTCTAATTTACCTTACTCTAAAGGGTTTCAGTCTGGGATAATTTCCCCAATTCTGAATGCACTTCGACCCGATAATTTTATTTTGATTAATAAGAAATCAAGAATCGTTATTAACTATTTTGCTCAAACTTCTTATACTCAGCAGTTAATTGATTATCCAGATATTAATAACACGGGAATACAACTTATTAAAAATCTGGCTCCCGAAATGCGTCAGCCTGGTAGACCTGCTTTACGAGATGATGATCTGTTTGATATGTTTTCTCATTGGTTGGTAGCTGTTAAAAAATATCATTTTAATTCTATTAACCCCTCATTATTGAATGAAATTATGACTGATATTAAATCAGATATTGAAGAACAAAACTTACAACCAGAATATACTTTAGATCAATGTTCTGAAGAAACAGGAATTGATGAAATTGAACTTATCAGATGGGTAAACAATATTAACCGCAAAGGACAAGTTATTTTACAAGGGCCACCCGGAACTGGAAAAACCTTTATTGCCCAAAAATTAGCTGAACATTTTATTACGGGTAGAGATGGTTTTTCAGAAATCATTCAATTTCATCCCTCCTATAGTTATGAAGATTTTATTCAAGGAATACGTCCTCGGAGTAAAAACGGACAATTAACTTATGATTTAGTTCCCGGTCGGTTTTTAGAATTTTGTAAAAAAGCAGAATCTTATGATGATATTTGTATTTTGATTATTGATGAAATTAATCGAGCAAATTTATCGAATGTGTTTGGGGAGTTAATGTATTTATTAGAATATCGAGAGGAAAAAATTAATTTAGCGGGTAGTAATGAATCTTTTAAGATTCCTGGAAATGTTAGAATTATTGGAACTATGAACACAGCAGATCGTTCTATTGCGTTAGTTGATCATGCTTTACGTCGTCGTTTTGCTTTTATTAAAATTTCTCCAAATTATAATATTTTAAAACGTTATGATCAAGACGAGGAAATCAACTTTTCGATAGATCAACTTATTCAAGTTCTTCAAGATATCAATAAAATGATTAATGATCCGAATTATGAAATTGGGATATCCTTCTTTATGATATGGAAGATTGAGGATAATCTTCAAGATATCTGGGAAATGGAAATCGAACCCTATTTAGAAGAATATTTTTATAATGCACTGGATAAAATAGAGGAATTTCGGTGGAATAAAGTTAAAATTAAACTGGGTTTAAATACTGATGAAAATAATTGAACTGATAGAATATAAACCCAAATTCTTTAAACTAGAGGAATTAGAAGAAGCGATCGCAGATCTCATCTGTCGTAATTATTCTACATATATTGAGATTGAGTATCCATCCCCGAAAACCCACAAACAATATAAACTTACCGCTAAAAGTTATGTGGGTTTCATTCCGTTAACGGCTGATATTCAGATTTTCCTAAAACCTAAAGTTCCCATTGCTAATTTATTTAGGATGTTGGAATATACTTATGATCTCAAAAGTTTTCAACTCCTAGACGGATCTGTTCATTGTGAAACTATTCCAGAATTTTATAATCGATTAGCTGATATTTTAACACAAAAAATATTAGCTCAAAGTCGCAAAGGATTTTATCGAACTTATCTTAAAAATACTGAACTTTTACCTTATGTTCGGGGAAAGGTTGATTTTAAATATCAATTTAAACATCCTGGGACAGTTAAACTCAATTGCCAATATAATCAGTATACGGCTGATATTGAAGATAATCAAATCTTGTTATGGACATTATATATTATTGGTCGCAGTGGGTTATGTTCAGAACAGCTATCAACAACCGTTAGAAAAGCCTATCATACCTTACAAGGTTTAGCAACTCAACGACCGTTTAAGGGGGATGATTGTATTAATCGATCTTATAATAGATTGAATCAAGATTATCAGACTTTACACAGTTTATGTCGATTTTTTTTAGATCATTGTGGGGTAGCGCATCAAGTCGGAAATTATCAGATGTTTCCTTTTTTAGTTAAAACTGATATACTCTATGAACGCTTTGTTGATGCTTGGTTAAAGTTTCATCTTCCCGCTAATTTTGAAATTAAAGCTCAAGAAATTGTTAATTCATATAAAATTGTAGAATCTAAGATTGATTTAGTTATTTATGATAAAAATACAAAGCAAGTTAGCTTTATTCTCGATACTAAATATAAAATTCCTGATTCCAAACCGTCAAACTCAGATATTTATCAAGCGATCGCCTATGCTACTTTAAAAAATAGTCAAAATGCTATTTTAGTTTATCCAAAACCTTTAAATCAACCTCTAAATGGTCTATTTCCTAATAGTTCAATCCGTTTACAGAATCTGACCTTTTCCTTAGAAGATGATTTAGAACAGTCGGGTCAAAGGTTTTTAAAAGCATTGTTAAATAACATAATTTAGTAAAATAATTCATAAAATGCAACCTGAAGGGGTGACAACCCCGCCAGGTTATTTTTAGTTTTTCAACCGATTTCTAACTTTTCTAAGACTATTAGCAATTTTTCGGATAGGAGTGATGCGGTCAAACCATTTAGGAGTAATATCGCTTGATGATCCTCTTTGCAATCCCATACTAGGAGTAGTAACGATAGTGATTAAATCTGGGTTTTGTTTTCGGAAAGTTGAAAGAATTCCGTCTATCTGCATCGGCCCGCCATCAGGATGTCCTGCGGGTCTTTTTTGTACTTCCTCAAAAAATTTCACTAATGGCTCTAAAATTTCGCCATTTACCCCATAAAAATGGGTCGTTCGTATGTCCCCCACCCAAGGTTTTAAACTAACCACTGGCTCGGTTTTAATCTCTATATCCTTGTCAAGAAAATGACCAAAATAAACTAACGCCCAATCTATTTCTTGCAGTTGCTCAAGTAGTCTAGCTTCGTTTTCCTTGAAATATTTGGATACGGCTAAGTCATCTTCCACAATTAAAACTCGGTTAAATTGGCGTTCTTTTGCTTGCTTCAAGATATTATAGTGACTTAAAACACAGCCCCTGGCTCCGATACTAGGAAAAGATTCTGCACTTTCTGGTCTGATAGCGGGAAAGATTTCAACTTTTTCGGATGTGAGGGGCATATTCATCTCGATCAATTCCCTCTTGATTTGCTCTAGTCTATCCTTTCTTTCCGGTAGGTTAATTACATAAACATGATCAAAAAAATCGATGAGTTGCATAGATATAATCCCATTTTATAATTGATCTTTTTTTTAACTTGCATCAAAGTAATTACCATAGCAAATTTTAGGAGCGATCGCCACTATTTCCTAGGGATTACGCCCAAACCCCGCAAAGAATTGGGTTGACTGAGTTGACATGGAGCCGTTTTTGTTATTCCTCCCACGAGTAATTGAGATTCTTCCACCCCATCACCAGTTCCGGCGCGAGCCTGTATCAATCTATGCTATGATATTGCACGATAGAATCAAACCTATTGAACCAGACAAAATGACAAATTAATGCACGTTATCAGTCGAAAAAAGTTACAAGAATTCTGTAAAACTCATGTTATCAAGACAGAGGCAGAAAATGACCAATTTTTAACGATTGTAGAAGAATTGTTAGCTTGTCCTAGTCTAACTCCTGAACAGGAGATATTACTAGAACTTTTAGTTAAATTAATTGAAGATTTTGAAGAAAAATATTATGGGTTGAATGCTTCAACTCCACAGTCGCGGTTACTTCATTTAATGGAAGCTCAAGGGGTTTTGGAGGATGATTTAATTTTAATGTTTGGATCAAAGGATAACTTAGAAGAAGTTTTGAATCAACAACAGAATATTACTTTAAATCAAGCGATCGCATTAGGTAATTTGTTTCATGTCGATTCTAGTTTATTCCTGTCAAATTAAGATTATTTCCCAATACAAAAACGGCTAAAAATTCGATCTAAAACCGATTCTGTGACTTCTTCTCCCGTGACTTCCCCTAACGCCTGAATTGCACCTCGGAGATCAATTGTCCAGAAATCAAAGGGAAGTTGATCATTAATGGTTGTTTCCACCTGTTCCAAACAAACTTTAGCACGGGTTAACGCAGCGGCTTGACGTTGGTTAATCGCAAACTCTAAATTAGCAGCTTGAATATTTCCTCCGTAAACTGAATTTAATATCGCTATTTCCAACTCTGGAATACCTAGATTTAAAGCAGCAGCCATTTGAACAATCGCCATATTTTCTATATTTAAAGTTTGAATAACTGTTGTTTTTAAAACCTCTAATTCATCTGATTTAACTCGATCTATTTTATTAATTATAACAATAAAATGACGATGGTTGATCTGTTGATAAATCTCTAAATCGGCTTCAGTTAAACCTACAACAGCATCTAAGGTTAATAACACCAAATCGGCAGATTGGGCGGCTTGATGCGATCGCTCAATGCCAATTTTTTCCACCTGATCTTCCGAGTGACGAATTCCCGCCGTATCTAATACTTGAATCGGGATTCCTCCGACAACTAATTGTGATTCTACCACATCGCGAGTGGTTCCCGGTAAGTCCGTAACAATAGCGCGATCGCTCCGACTCCAAGCATTCAATAAACTCGATTTTCCCACATTCGGACGACCAACAATTGCAACTTTTAACCCGGTTCTTAATAGTTCTCCCGTGTCCGCAGTTGCTAAAAATTGCGATAATTGTTCTAAAACTTGATGAATTTGAGCGATAATTTCTGACTCATTTAAGGGCGGTAAATCTTCCTCAAAATCAACTCTGGCTTCAATTTCAGCTAAAATATCTAAACAGGTTGCCCGTAATTCTCGAATCGGATTGGCTAATTTTCCTTGTAATCCTGCTAAAGCTGTTTGTGCCGCTGCAATTGATTGAGATCCGACTAATTCCGCTACACTTTCGGCTTGAGTTAAATCTAATCTGCCATTTAAAAAAGCCCGCAGGGTAAATTCTCCCGGTTGTGCTAACCTTGCCCCTAATTCTATACACAATTGCAACACCTGTTGAACCGCAATTATCCCCCCATGACAGTGAAATTCCACCACATCTTCCCGGGTATAGGAACGGGGAGATAACATTAATAATAACAACACTTCATCAATAGTTTTTTTTGTTTGGGGATGGCGAATATAGCCATATAAAATTCGGTGACTTTCCCAAGTTTGGCGTCCGGGAGGATAAAATAACTGTTGAGCAATCGATTGAGCTTCACCCCCCGACATCCGCACAATTCCCACACTTCCCTGTTGCGGTACAATGGCAGTGGCGATCGCCACAATTGTTCCCCCAGTTCCCAAAAATTCAGCCATTTTTTCCTATTATTATAAAAAAGTTCCTTCGTTGTTGGGCTTTAGCCCTTACTCTTAGCGCCCAAGCGCAACAACTTTTAGCGCTGAAGCGCAACAACGCGCAACAACAAACTCCTATTATTTACCGCCGCAAACCTGTTCAATCAACTCCACAACTGCACTGCGAGTCAGTTTGTCCTGACCTTCTGCTAATACATTTAAAGTGGCATGGGCCAAAGCTAGGGGAATTCGGCAAAAATCCAAGGCTGGGCCAGAGGGTAAGGCTTCAGTGTAGGCATCTGCTAAGGCTAAATTCCGTTTGGCATAGCTGTGCATTTGTTCCGATGTCCAACCTTCGGGAAAGAAATCCACCCCCCGACTCCCATCATCCTTGTAATTCCGCAGAATATTCACCGCCTGTAACCCCCGACCAAAGCCAATGGCGTGAATTCGGTGGGTTTGTGTACCATCGTACCAAGCCCACAAATCCGACAACAACAGCCCCACAGCCCCCGCCACACCAAAGGTATATTGATCTAACTCGGCTTCGGTTTCAATCCGCCAATTCCGTCCAGCCCAAAATGCCATCCGGTCAGCCATTGCCGCCGTGGCATCCCAAATCCGAGGGCCAATCCGTTCCGGGGCTAATTTGGCCCATTCCCCCACCCGTAGGGTGACTTCTTCCAAGGTTTCAATATCGGAAAATTCCGCAAACCAATCATCAGCAATGGTTTCTCGACACACCGCCGCTTGAAAATTTTGGCTCATCCTATGCAGCAATCGGGCTTTTGTGGCATTATCCAAACCGGGATGATCTTCCACTTCATCAATCGCCCGCATACACAAATACGCAGACGCCACGGCTTCTTGGAGCAAAGGAGGTAAACGACTAATGGGGATATAAAAGGTTCGACTTGTATCTTGCAGGACGGACAGGGGATCTTTTTGCCAATTCATTCGTTTAACTCCTCATACCAAGTTAGCCCTTTAATTGCTGCACTTTCGCGCTCGATATTGTACACCGGAATCGGTCTCATGCTCCAAAGTACAATCTGGACTTCCCTAGGCTATCATCTTGTCAGTAAGACTATTGATCAGATAAGCTGTAGTCAGGGTAAATCTCCAAACGTGACACTATGCTGCAAGCGGCTACGCAGAATCAAGGTGCTATTGGGGCGCAAACGAAGCTCGACGTCGAACTTCGTAAAGTCTTCAAAGTCTTTAATGGAGAAACGGCGGTTCGAGGAGTAGACCTCGATATTCACCGAGGAGAATTTTTTAGTATTTTGGGGCCATCGGGTTGCGGTAAAACAACAACACTGCGACTGATAGCCGGGTTTGAAATGCCTTCGGCCGGAGAAGTCTTAATTCGGGGTCAGTCCGTTACCCAAACTCCCGCCTATCTGCGTCCGGTGAATACGGTATTTCAAAGTTACGCCCTGTTTAACCATTTGACGGTTTGGGAAAATATTGCCTTTGGACTGCGGCTCAAACGCAAAAGTAAGCCGGAAGTTGAGGAGAAGGTTCGGGAGGCGTTAACTTTAGTCAAAATGGAATCCTTTGCCAATCGTTATCCCTCTCAGATGTCCGGGGGGCAACAGCAACGGGTGGCTTTAGCCAGGGCTTTAGTTAATCGTCCGGCGGTATTATTATTAGATGAACCTTTAGGGGCTTTAGATTTAAAACTGCGGAAACAAATGCAGGTGGAACTCTCCAATCTCCATCGGAATTTGGGTTTAACGTTTATTATGGTCACCCACGACCAAGAAGAAGCCATGAGTCTGTCTGATCGAATTGCGGTGATGCACGATGGCAGAATTGAACAAATTGGCAGTCCTAACGAGATTTATGAATATCCTCAAACGCCTTTTGTTGCCGATTTTATTGGGGATACAAACCTGTTTCGGGGAACGGTGGAAAGTGTCGATTCTGCCCGTTTATTTATCGTTACAGAAACGGGATTAAGTATGGAAATTCAACAGATTGAAATTCCCGGTGTTCAACTCCCCCAACAAGATTTAAGAACAGGTGCATCGGCGGTGGTCAGTGTGCGTCCTGAGAAAGTGACTTTGAGTTTTTATCCCGTGGGCGGCGCTGTAAATTGTTTTGAAGGTCGTTTATTAAATTCTATGTATTTGGGAACCCATATTCAATATGTGGTGCAATTATTATCTGGGGAAAATGTGATGGTGCGCCAACCCAAAACCGGGGATAGTTTACCCGATAGCAATACCCCCGTTTATGTCTGTTGGGGAACAACAGATTGTTTAGCACTACCCGACCAAAAATAAACCGTAGTGAGTCCTTCAGGACTCTCTTAATTCTTAGACATCAAAAACAATTAACATTTTTTCTAGTCCTACTAATTCACCTCAGATTGCTGGTTATTTAATTTAGATAACTCTATTTTATCATACAAAAAGATTAAAAACAAACCACCACTCAAAATGGCGGCGAAAAAACACCAAACTGAAACAAAAGTGACCTGATAAAATTGATCAGCTACTAGGAAAGAAACCATTGCCAAAACCCCAAATAAAACCAATAACCTTTGACTCGATATTAAAAACGGCACACTGACCACCAGCAAATATAAGTATTTACAGATATTATAAAAAGGGATAAAATTGAGATCGTATAATAAATGACCTGAATAATTAATCGGAATTGTTCCCTGTATCACAACAAAACTGAAAAGATAAGTTCCTAAAATAGTGCCAATTAGTGTTAGTCCTAAAATCAATTTTTTGCGAATTGGATGAGCTTCTAGTAAATAAACTGAAAACGGGCAGAAAATCAACCAAAGCGCCGTAGCAAACCCTAAAAAACCGTAGGTTGCCATAAAATGCAGGGGTGTTAATGGTTTATTTAAGGTTAACCAAACAATTCCCTCTAGCAATTGCTGACTGGCAAAAAATAAGGGAAAAGCCGCCAATAAAAGCTGGTTTTTTGACGTTGTTTGTGTTAAGGTTGCTATTCCTAACACTGATAATGAGAAACTAGCAGTAAAACTTGCTGTTGCTGAAAAACACATAAAAATATTTAACTCCTGAGTTATTAAAAATGTTGTTTAATTCTTCATGATTATATCGTAAAACTATAATGATAAATCATTCGTTAACATAGCTGTTTAATTTATTCAAAAAACCAATTATTTGATAAATAACTTTAAAAATAATACGGATTTATCCCCCATTTGATTAACTGTTGGTGGACTAAATCAATCGCAGGTGGCGGGACATATTACATATTGGGGAGACTATTTGGCCAGGAGTCGTTGGGCTTCCTTTAAGTTATTCTGGGCGCTGACATAATTGCGGTCAAGGGCAATGGCTTTTTGATACTCGGCAATGGCTTCTGGTAGTTTCCCTTGTTGTTGTAGAGCATAGCCTAAACGATTATAGGCTAAGGTATGGGTGCTGGCAGGAGTTGCTTTTTGATCGGGTAAACTTAAAGCTATCCGGTAATTAGTAATCGCTTCTTCTAGTTTCCCTTGCCTTTTAAGTACATAGCCTAAGAGAAAATGAGCATAAGTATTTTTAGGATTTAGTTGAATAGCTTGGCGACAAGCTGCAATTGCTTGATATAAATAAGTTAAGTCATCTAGGGTATTGCAAAGATTAGTATAAGCCAGATCATTACTCGATGAAACATGAATAATTTTACGCCAAATTAATTCAGCTTCTTTGTATTTTCCAGCTTTGTCCGCTTCATCACCTTGTTTAAATAATTGCTCCACACTCTGCCCCAAACCAACAGGTGTGGAACTCAACACAGAAAAAATCAGAACCAGAGGTAGCAATTTCAACTTTTGCACGTTTCACCTCACTTGGTAGAGTAAGTAAGCCCGGTGCACGCACCAAGACAATGATATTTTAGCGCCGTTATCAACAAACGGGTCTATAAACCCAGAGCATCAACCCATATTAAGGGACAAATCACAAATTATCTGATAGCTGTGATTTTGAACCCTCCAAATATTCTGATCTATTGATATCGAATTGAGGTAAAACAAAGGAGTATAATTATTATTATTATGGTTTTGGTGCGTGGGAGTTGATAGCCTCACCCTAAAGGTTTGCGATCGCTTGCTCTTAATATTATAGATGATATATTATGACATACTTCCCCAAAGCTAATATAACTATACATATAATAATTGAATACCCTCAAAAATAAGAGCAATTCTGATTTTGATTCCTACTAAAAACCCACACTAACTTAAAAAGAAGTGTGGGTAGTTTACACAAAGCCAATACAATTAAGGGTTGGCAGCTTGGGCGGCTAAGATTTGTTTGAGTTTTTCTAACTCGTTAGCCCAACGCGGATCGGGTTGGAAAGAATCATCACCACTGGTTCTCGATGGGGCAGTTTGACCGCCGGAGGAATGCTTAGATTTTTTATTCCGACTTTTGCCACTTCCACCACTTTTAGGCATATTCCCCGAGGCTTTAATGGGTTGTGGAACAGGCTGTTGCTGTTGTTGGGGTTGATCGTCTTCCCCACCATTTTCGCCCTCGCCCACACCGTCTCCTTTTCCTTTTTTCCGAGGTAATGCTTTTTCTATTTTTAAAGCATTTTCTCTAAACATTACCCCATTATATTTTTCAACAATTTGATCCGCGACTTCATCGGTCTGCACGGTTACAAATCCAAAACCGCGACATTTACCAGTTTTGCGATCGGTAATTACCTTAGCAGAAACCGTATCTCCTTCTTCTGCAAAGACATCTTGTAATTCTTTGCGTTCTAATTCTTTGGGAAGATTACCAATATAAAGACGAACGGACATAAGTACAACCTCCAAGTTAAATGAAAAATAAGTAAACAAAATCATCCCCAACTTGTGTCGTTTAAAAACACAAATTGAGGATCAACCCCAGGCTATCAGCACTTGGGTCGGTTAAATTAAACTCAACAACCGACTCCATCTTAAAATTAAGATAAAGTCCTGTCATCCTCTCCCTATTGAACTGATCATGTAGAGAAAGCGGATTTGCTCGGTTGTCTTGTAAACTTTTTGCCATCTGTCAAAACTTGATGCTATAGAGTTTTGTTATCTCTGTATTCAAAAATAAATTGAACTTCCTATAGCTAAGACTATCTAAAGTCAACTCACCGGATGTCAACTTCCCGTCTTTAGAGTGCCAATAGTTGATTACAGCATTCAACAAAAATTTGATCATTCCTTTAAGTTGCTGCTTCGCCTCGTATCAGTCAGGCTATTGAGTGGAACCTAGAACCTTTGCTATGGGTTTTCCAGTACCGGATCGTTTTGAGCCAATCTCCAGGATAGCACAGCCTGGAACATAGTTCTAGGGTTTTGCCAAGATTTTTGTATTTAATTTGGCAAAGTTTCTGAAATCCATCAACGGAGTGATCCAAATAACTAGCTCCAAAAACGGATAGGGTTATTTTGAATCTCTGGTTAAAGAATCTAACACTAACGAGTCAGAAAAAGCAATCTTTTTTGATCAATTTCTGTTTACCAGCCGCCTTGAGAAGCCAGATAAGCACCCCATAAGGTTAAAACCATCGCCAGAATCCCAGACGCCACGGGGTGTCCACCGCGCAAGACCGTCGCCGGATCGGAGGTTTCTAAGGTGTCCACATCAATCCAAGGCGTCGCCCCCCGTCGCCACCATCCCGTCACCTTAATTGTTTGAGTGATTAACTCCTGGGGGTGACGAATTCGAGGCAAAAAATTAGTTAGGGGAGTTTTTTCGGGGAGATAATGTAGTTTGACAGTGCCACTGGAGGTTTGTAGAATTAACTCTTGAGCAAAGGTATTTCTGAACCCAGTCCGACCTAAAAGTTCACCCGTTAAACAAATTGGTTGACTATCAAGGGGAATGGTTTTAGGATTGGTGATCAAATCTGATAAGTTAGGTTCATTTAAGAGATTATTGGGTTTGATTTCAGGAAAAAAGGGATTAATTCTGACCAAAATTCCTAAACTACAGCCCATAACAATTGAACCTGCCATAATCCAATAGTCTCCCCATAACCATTCTAATTGCCAGAGTCCTAATCCCGAACAAACTCCCCCCATTAACCAAATAACTCCCCCAATGATCATCCCCGCAGGAATCCCAAAAAACGGCGCGCCTTGTAATAATAAAGGAGAATTCTGGGCGATTAATCGGGGCGGTTTCACCGGGGTCAGATGGGATAGATCAAATTCTGGTTCTAACTTCCAATAATTAGCATAAAAACCCAGAATTTTTAAGCGTTCTCCGATTAAGGGATGGGATTGATTTAAGGTTAATTCAGGGGTATAAGAATTAGTTAAATCCCAGGTTAATAAAGCATCTATTGATGTGTAAGGCGTTAAACTACCCATGGTTAAAGCCTGTTGATAATGAATCGGAATTAATCGGTCAAAGGCTTCTAAGATAAAATCAGTTTTTCCCTGGGTTTGAATAGTTTGGGATAATTTTATCGTAATTTTGAGTAAGGCGCGACTTAAAGCATTCGGATTTCCGGTGAGGTTACAAGCGATGCGATCGCTATAATAAACCCGACGACGGGATAAATATAAAGAAGGGAATCTTAACAGTTTATATAATCCATAACACAAAGGACAAATCAAAAGAGAGATCGTGCTTAATATTTGATGTAAAATACCTCGAATACTAGGGGGAATGGGAAAATTAAGATCGGGTAATTTTTCAGTTAATTCGGCTAAATACCAATAAATTAAATAGGGAATTTGACTGACCAGAGTGGCAAAAGACATCACCGCAAAATCCCATTCCCCAATGCTGGCAATTTCCCGGGCAAAAATTACAGCGATTTCATCTTCTGTTAATTGATCTAATAATCCTTGACTAACAACTATTCTAGCAAATCGTCGTAAACTTCCATAGGAGAAAATCACCGGATGATCAATCGGTAATAGTTTGATTTCCGGCAGTTTAAACTTTTTCTTTTGGCAATAATTTCTTAACAGTTTATTAGTTTCTTGACTTTGGTTAAATAATGTTGTTAAAGGTAAGGGTTTTAATCCATAACTCAGTTGCAGAAGTTTATCCCATAACCAAGGAGAGAATATAAATAAAATCGATAGGGTGAGATAAACACCATTAGTTGGATTCTGATAAAATAAAGGAATAGGTTGGACAATAGGCAGCCAAGATAAACTATTATTTGTCAGTTTCATTAACCCCTCTAGTAAACGAGGAGCTAACCAAAGCAAGGCTAAAATAGTGAGGGAAAGTTCGCCAAAAAATCGGGCAGTTTGCCAAATCCAACCCATAGCAAATATAAATAGAATAATCAGAATAATTTGCCAAGGTTGACGGGATAATTCTCGCCAAGAATTTAAAATCGGTTGCCAAATCCAAATTTGATTTAAACTATGATTAATAAAGGCAAAAACCATCGGAATAAACCAAATTAAACCCACCGCCATTAATAATTGTTCCAGTTTAAACGGACTCGATTTTAAAGGTTTAAGGGGTTTCCAATTCGTAGCTCGTCCTGCTTGTCGCCATTGCCAATCTTCAACCCTAGGAGGCGGCGGCGGTTGAATGATTTCTGGTTTTGAGTTAACCGGAGCATCGGGAATTTTTGCCGTAGAATTGGGGGGGATTTTTTCAGTTTTTTTGAGATTTAAAGGTGGAGGTTGAGATAAAGAAGGATTCGGGGCTTTTTCCGACGGTGATGGGGTAGAAAGTTGGGGAATTTTGGGCAGACTAGACTTAGCTTTTATCGGTTGTAAATTAGGATTTAAAGGAATAAAACCCGTTTCTGTAAAAGGTGGTAATTCCGAAGGTTTATTTTCAAGATTAGGATTAATATTTTGAGATTCAAGTTGTTTTAAACTCTGAGGTTTTGGGGGATAACGTTTTAATAATTTTTTTAAATAATCCCTAGCCCAATTTTTTACATTTTCCCGGGAAGATTGGGTTAAACTTTGACATAAATTAATCGCTAACTTAGTATTTCCTGTGTGTTCATAAGCAATCACTAACCCCATTTGCGCCTTAAATTGACCGGAATCCTGAGATTGGGCAATAGGTTCTAAAATAGCGATCGCCTGTTGATAATCTTTGCATTTTAAAGCAGCTAATCCTGATTCTAAATCCGATGAATTGGGGGGTAAATTGGAGGAAGACATAGGAGTAACTAAGAATTAAAACAAATTAACATTCACAGTTTTAGGGGAAATCCCTATCCTCAAATCATAAAAATGATTGATTCGATCTCATCTAAAGAGTTGAAAATTGACAGAAAGCATAGCAAATCCTATTGTACCCATTTTCTTGATTAAAATATCTTCAGATTCCTTTGATTCAATATTTTGATCAACTTTCTTCTGAAAAAAAAAATTAAACCAGAGCTTTGATCCCCAAGGGATGATAGAATGGCTTGGCTCAAAATCAGCTATTATGGATACAAATTACTTATTTCTAGCATTTCAATTTACATCCCCCGGCCCTATTATATTTGAAATCGGGCCGTTATCAATTCGGTGGTATGGCTTGTTAATTGCCTCAGCCGTCTTGATTGGAGTATCCTTATCTGGGTATCTTGCCAGTCGTCGGCAAATTGATTCTGAACTCATCGGAGATTTGGCAATTTGGTTAATTGTGGGAGCGATTCCTTTTGCTAGACTATATTATGTGGCATTTCAATGGGAAAGTTATGCTAATAATCCCAGCAATATTATTGCCATTTGGAAGGGAGGAATTGCCATTCATGGAGCAATTATTGGGGGATTAATAGCGGCTTTGCTATTTGCTAAAATTAAACAAATTCCCTTTTGGCAATTAGCTGATATTGTCGCTCCTTCTTTGATTTTAGGTCAAGCCATTGGTAGATGGGGTAACTTTTTTAATTCTGAAGCATTCGGAAGTCCAACGGATTTACCTTGGAAACTTTATATTCCCTCGGAACGCCGCCCTTATGGTTTTGAATCCTACGAATATTTTCACCCGACTTTTTTGTATGAATCCCTGTGGAATTTAACTATATTTGCCCTACTAATAACCTTATTCTTAAAAGGTTTAAAAGGCAAACATCCTTGCAAACCGGGCACAATATTCTTGGTCTATTTATTAACCTATAGTTTGGGTCGAATTTGGATTGAAGGATTACGCACGGATAGTTTAATGTTAGGGTCTTTAAGAATAGCTCAACTGGTTAGTTTAACGGGGATGATGTTAGGATTATTCGGTTTAATTTGGTTGTATGGATTGAAGCGAACCTTACCCGATATTGTGCAGAAATCCCATGTCTCGGAATCCGAATAAAAAAGCCCTAGACTCAATAGCCAGGGCTTCAACCAGGGTGCATCTACCGTTCTTGTCTTCTCCGTGGGTCAGTGCAGATCCGGAAAAAATAGAAATCCAGCGTCAATTTTAGGAAATTAGAACCTTATGGAACCAGATATCGGATTACTCAAAGCTGCGGTTTATATTGTTGGGGCAGGCCCAGGTGATCCTGAATTATTAACCGTGAAAGCCCAAAGATTATTGACCTCGGCGGATGTGATTATATTTGCCGATTCTCTGGTTCCTGAACAAATTTTAACCGGGGTGCGGCCGGATGCAGAATTAGTTAAAACCTCCGATAAGACCTTAGAAGAAATCATTCCCTTAATGATTGAAAGAGTTCGTCAAGGGCTTTCTGTTGTTCGATTACATTCGGGTGATCCGAGTTTATATGGGGCAATTTATGAACAAATGCAACAGTTAATAGAGGCAGAAATTGAGTTTGAAATTGTTCCTGGAATTAGTGCTTTTCAGGATGCAGCCGCCAAATTAAAAATAGAATTAACTGTTCCTGAATTAGTCCAAACGATTATTTTAACTCGGGTGAGTGGCAAAGCTACAGGTGTTCCTGCGGAGGAAGAATTAGAAAGTTTAGCTGCCCATAAAGCTAGTTTATGTTTATATTTGAGTGCGCGTTATGTGGCAGAAACCCAGCAAAAGTTAATCAAATATTATCCGCCAGAAATGCCGATTGCTATTTGTTATCGTTTGGGATGGCCCGATGAAAAAATCCGGGTAGTTCCCTTAGAAAAAATGGCACAGGTGACCCAGGAAGAAAACTTAATTAGAACCACTCTTTATGTGATTAGTCCAGCCTTAGAAAAAACTCCCCACACTTCAACTTTAAGATCTAAATTATATAACCCGGAACATTCCCATTTATTCCGTCCCTAACCTGGTTTAACCTCGTTTCTATCTACCTAGAAACAAAAAAAAGAGCCTCTGCCTCCTTCCTAATATTAACCCCAAAATATGATTCAATATAGGAGTTTAGAGGAGGCAGATCTCCCCGTTAGAAATTCCGTGGTAGAACCAGGGAACGAGAGTAACTAGAGTAACTAGACTATACCCTCTTTATAATTATTATGAATTTTAATCAAAAAAATATTATTATTACTGGAGGTTCCAGTGGAATTGGAAAAGCAACGGCTCAATTGTTAGCCAGTTTAGGGGCAAATTTAACTATTATTGCGCGAAATCAAACTACCCTTGATCAAGCTCGAAAAGAAATTGATGCGGTAAAATTATCTCAAAACCAGAAGGTTTTTACCCTGTCGGCGGATATTTCTATACGGGAAGAAGCGGAAAATGTCATGGAAACAGGAATTAATCTTTTGGGAGGTGTGGATATTTTAATTCTCTCGGCTGGAATGGCCTATCCGGGGTATTTTAGGGAACTTCCTATAGAGATATTTGAACAAACAATGGCGGTTAATTATTGGGGTTCTTTCTATTGTATTCGAGGAATTTTATCGAAAATGATTGAACAAAAATATGGTAAAATTATTATAATTTCATCGGGGGCTGGATTAATTGGAATTTATGGTTATACCGCTTATAGTCCTACTAAATTCGCTTTAAGGGGGTTAGCAGAATCTTTGCGAGGGGAATTAAAACCTTTGGGAATACAGGTTTCTATTGTTTATCCGCCGGATACAAATACCCCGCAATTAATTGCTGAAAATAAAACCAAACCTCCAGAAACAAAAGCAATTACGGGAACGGTTAAACCTTGGGAACCAGAAGATATTGCTCAAGCAATTATTCAGGGAATTAATAAAAATAAATTTGCGATCGCCCCCGGATTAGAAATGAAAATTTTAAATTATTTCCATAGTTTGTTATTTCCCTTATTAAATCGCTATTTTGATCACCTAATTAAACGGATAAAAAGTTAAATTAGGGTTAAGATTCACCCAAACTGGATTAATCGATGTAAGACTTGGGTTCAAAAGGTAAATTATTGATAGAATATGCCAGACAAGAGTTGAATTTGAGTCCAAGAACTTTTAATTATTATTCCATTGGCAGTAAAAAACCATGACTAAACCGTTCAAAAATCGTACCAAAATTGTTGCCACCATTGGCCCAGCGAGTAAATCCCCAGAAATTATTCGTCAAATGCTGCACGCGGGAATGAATGTCGCCCGATTAAATTTTTCCCATGGCACTTATGAAGATCATGCAGAAATGGTAAAATTGCTACGACAAGTTGCCCAAGAATGTGATAGTCCGATTACTTTATTACAAGATTTACAAGGCCCCAAAATTCGGATTGGTCATCTTCCCTCGGAAGAAATAGAATTAGTCGAAGGTGAATTATTAACCTTTGTTCCCGTTGATGATTTTGACAATCAACCGAATACCGTCCCCATTGATTATCCCTATTTAGCAGAAGAAGCCCAACCCGGAGCGCAAGTTTTACTTGATGATGGATTATTGGAATTAAAAATAGAAGAAATTCAGGGAAATGCCGTTAAATGTCGGGTGATTGAAGGGGGAACCCTCAAAAGTAGAAAAGGGGTAAATTTACCAAGTTTAATTTTGCGTCTTCCCTCCCTAACAGACAAAGATAAAGAAGATTTAGACTTTGGAATTTCTCAAGGGGTAGACTGGGTTTCCCTCAGTTTTGTTCGTCGGGCGGAGGATGTTATTGCCTTAAAAACTTTATTAGCCCAAAAGGGAGCTTCAGAGATTCCAGTAATTGCTAAAATTGAAAAACCACAAGCGATCGCTAACTTAGAATCTATTATCAATGAATGTGATGGTTTAATGGTAGCCCGGGGGGATTTAGGGGTGGAAATGAGTCCCGAAAAAGTCCCTTTGTTGCAAAAACAAATCATTCGGATGTGTAATCAAAAGGGGATTCCCGTGATTACCGCCACCCAAATGTTAGATAGCATGATTCATAGTGCCCGTCCCACCCGTGCCGAAGCCAGTGATGTTGCTAATGCGATTATTGATGGTACGGATGCGGTGATGTTATCGGGAGAATCTGCTGTTGGTAAATTCCCGGTGAAATCAGTACAAATGTTATCTAAAATTGCCAGTGATGTCGAACCGGAAATCGAATTTAAAAATTATCCTCCGGTGATGTCTGATGAAACTCATGCTTTAAGTGAAGCGTTGAATGTCATTGATAAAACCCTGAATTTGCATTGTATTGTTGCCTATACCAGTAGTGGATATACGGCAATTTTAGCCGCAGGAGAACGCCCCAAAGTTCCCGTGATCGCCCTGACTCCCAACCACAAAGTCTATCACCGTTTAAACTTAGTTTGGGGGGTTAAACCGATTTTATTAGAACATCAAGTGGATTCTTTTGAAGGGTTAATTGATCTGGCCCAAACTAAATTATTAGACCGGAATTTAGCTCAAATCGGAGATAAAATTCTGATTATTGGGGGGGTTCCGACTAAAAAAGCCCGGGGTACAAATTTCTTGAAAATTCACAAAATTACCGATTAAATTATTCATCCTCCCCAAAGTTATGGGGGGGATTTGCTCTGATCAGCCCGTCATCTCAACTCTAGGCAATTATATCCCCTAACCCATTTCCTATTATTGATTTTCCGCTTCTTGCGCCGTAGATTGTCTAACTAACTCGAGGGCAGAACCAAAAACGAAACCCATGGCAGCACCGGCTAGGGCGTAAGTCCGAGGAGCTCTCGACTGACTATAACCCAGGTCAACGGAAAAGCCAATATTACAGCATTGATATTGTTTCTCGCTATATTTGGAAACTCCTAGTCCAGCAATTGTACCGACGATCATCATCACCATTCCAGAAAAAATTACCAGTCGCATATTCATAATTATCTTCCTGGGATAACCCTAAATATAATTTGTTGCAATCATAACCCTATATTCTAAAATTAGCTCTATTTTTCTATTTTTGAACAATATTTTTAACCTTGTTTACAAAAGTTTAAAAAAGTTGATAAAATTTGTAGAGTTTTAGAGGCTTAATCCTTTATAAATGCGGGCTTTCCCTGTCAATATAAAACACTGATATATCCAACTGATATACTGAAAATATAAGTTTTCATGGGAACTATTAATTAGCAGGCTACAAATTATATATGGATTAGGTATTCATGCGTTCGTAAATAGCAGAAGCGGCCGGAGAATAACGGGTGAGATAGCTAAAAATCCAGAATTTGATACAGGAATCAATAATCACAGGAACCGTTGCAATAAAACCATTAACCGCTACTCTACTTTCAGGGAGTCCAAAATGAGCGATTGCACCTTCTAATAAAACTTCCCATCCTTCGGCGGAGTGAAAGCCCACAAACATATCCGTAATTAAAATAAACAAAAATACTTTTAAAGGATCACTCAAATTCAAGAAAGTTCGATTAGAAAAACTTCTTAATACCGTGATTTTATTTCGATTAAAATAAACTAATCCCACAAAGGCAAGTAAAGCCACACCATCGGATAAAACATTTTTTAATCCATTCAAGGCACGATTACGAGAGTCTCGCCAAATTTCGGTGGCCTTTTCTGATAATTTTTCTTCTTTTTCTTCCTCGGAAAGCATCGGCTTTCCTGATAATAATTGTTTGATTTCTAAACCTTCTTTAAAAAAAGAATACTCCTGTAAAAACTCCTCCTGAATCCCAGAACTGAGTTCAATTTTAGTGGGATATTTGTCACTATAATTTCCCATTAATGGGTTAAAAACAATATTTTTAACAGCAACTTGAACTAACAAAGGAATCAAGAATAAAATCAAAATCCAACGCCTAGCCACTTGATCTTGGATGCGTCTAATTCTTAATTCTTGAACTACCTGTTGTTCATACTCAGGTTTAACTTTATTTCCCCCAAACCATCCCCAATTCAACCAATTATTTTTAGGTTGAGGTGTAATAATAGATGTCGCCGATATAATTGGAGTATCTAGGGTACGGGCGATCGCAGATTCATTGTTTTCTACTTTTAATTCTTCTGGTGTTAACTTGATCGGTGTTGAGGTATTGGCTAAACTATTAATTAGGGCATCCTGGGAGTCGTCGCGATATTTTTTGATCACCCCATCAATAAAATCCAGCTTTTCGATAATTTCAATGTCGGGAATACCAACGGATTGAAATGTTTCTTCCTGGGATAAAGATTGAGGATTCCATAAAAAACTATTCAATTTGAACTGACTCAAATTAAAACGAATTGTTAATAGGTGGCGATCGCGTAAACTTTTAACATAATCAACCACCGTTTTTTTATATTCAGGATGATACCCAATCGGATTACCCTGAAAATATTGATCTTCGAGGGCTTTAATGTCTTGGGCACTTTGATAAGCGGATTCTAAGAGTTGAATTTGTCTTTGATTCAACCAATAATTAAATCGATTGAGATTCATAAATGCTCCAGATCAATCAACACCACAACTAATTAAACGGGCAATAAAATAAACTTCCATTTTCGCGCCGTAGGGCGATCGCCACCACCCAGACGGATGACACCCCACAGGAGCTTCTGAACTAAAATCAAGATCTTCATAATCTAATAATTTATTATTGACACTCCATCCAAATTGGGCTTCCATGGCTTGTAAAACTTTCATATCAATATCAGAAATATCATCGGTTCCCCCTAAATTAGTATAAATTTGCTGTTGAACACTAAAGCCAAAACGACCTTGACTATAACTCATCCACAGTTGATCCAGCAGACTTAATGCACTACAGGGAAAATTCATAACTTCATCAGGAATAATATTTTCCAGGCTACTTTTTCCCATAATTTCTAACATAATTCTTGTGGTTTCCTCATCCGCAGCTTTCCAATTTTCGGTTTCTAAAAAATCCCGTAATTTTTGGTATCGGTATATATCCGTTAATAATAATAACGCTTTATCTAACTTCTGTTCTAAGCGTTCAACTCGTTCGGATAAAGCATCTAAACTCAAAGGTTGAGATTGAGGTTTAGATCCTTTTGGTTGTTGTGGTAGTAGAGGTTCGTTTGACATATTTGGTAGATATAAAAGGGAATAGGTAACAGGCTATGGGCTGAAGGCTCATTCAACCCTAGTGGCTATAATTTATGATAATTTAGGATTGACTGGCTCACTGGTATCGGGTTGGATAGAACCATTATCTGAGGGGGGCAAAGTCTCAGAAGTTTTACCTTGGGAATGGGGATCTTCCGGTGGAGAAGGAGGTTGATTTTTATCCGATTTATTGTTATTAGATTTATCGGATTTTTCCCCTTTTAGAAAACGAGCTTCCAGGGTTTTAATCGTAATGTACAGGTTCGGTGTAATTAACAAACTTAATACGGTTCCCGCTAACAATCCCCCAAAAATTGCCGTTCCCAATGACCAACGACTACTAGAACCCGCACCGGAGGCAACCACCAACGGCCAAAACCCGATTAAACTGGAAATCGCCGTCATTTGAATCGGTCGGAACCTTTGTTCCGCCGCTTGAATTGCGGCCTGGGTAATACTTAGGCCCTTGTCTCGCAGTTGGTTAGCAAACTCCACAATCAGAATGGAGTTTTTAGACGCCAAACCAATCAACATCACCAGGGCCACCTGCACATAGACATCATTGGTGATCACCGGCCAGACCGTCCCTTGCATCAGGACATTTGACCGGAACCAAACCGCGGCCATCGCCCCCAAGACCGCCAGAGGCACGGACAACATAATAATCGTCGGATCAATATAACTTTCATACTGGGCCGATAGCACCAGAAATACCATAATAAAAGCTAATCCGAAAATTAGAACTGCCGAACCCCCGGAGGATTTTTCCTCCAGGGCACTTCCCTGCCAAGAATAATCAAAACCGGGGTCTAAGACCTCAGCGGCTAATTTTTCCATCTCGGCGATCGCTTGGCCCGTACTAGAGCCAGGGGCGGGGTTGCCTTGAATCAGCATGGAACGGAAGATATTAAAATGGTTAATGGTTTCTGGCCCGACAAAATCTGTCAGTCTGACCAAATTACTCAGGGCAATCATCTCGCCGTCTTGGGAACGCACATATAACTGATCAATATCTTCGGGTCTAGCGCGAAATTCTGGGGAAGCCTGGGCATAAACCCGATATTGACGCTGACCCAGGACAAAATCATTCACATAGGATGACCCTAAATAGGTTTGTAGCGTGCCAAAGATATCATTAATATTGACATTTAGGGCTTTGGCGCGATCGCGCAGAACCTCCACTCGCTTCTGAGCTTTACTGGCTGAAAACTGACTAAATACCCCGGCGAAAGTCGGATTGGCATTAGCTGCGGCGATTAAACGATTACCATTTTCCACTAAGGATTGAATTGGTAAAGTCCCCGTAGTATCTAAGAGTTGAAATTCAAAGCCTCCGGTGGTACTCAAACCCTGTACCGGGGGGGCATTCACCGCGAAGGCTTGAACTTCAGGAATCGATTGTAAAGACGCATTTAATTTTCTTAAGATCCCATAAACCGACTGTTCCGGGTTCTGGCGTTCTTCCCAGTGTTTGAGTAACACAAAGGCGATCCCTTGACTGGGGTTTTGTCCCTCAAAACCAAATCCCGGCACCACAAAGGCACTTTCAATTTCAGGAATGGCTAAAACTCGATCCACAATTTGCTGCGAGGCTTTAGCAGTATAGTTGAGGGACACCCCATCGGGAGTCCGAAATAGAATCAGCAGATAGCCCTGATCTTCTTCGGGAACAAATCCCGAAGGAACCAGTTGATACATGAACACCGTTGCCACTAACCCCGCCACAAACACACCCATAACTAAGGCATTAATCCGGGTTAAAAAGGTAATGAATTTACGGTATCCTTCCTGTACCCAACCAAAACCTTGATTAAATCGGTCAAAAAACCATCCTAAAGGCCCGTGGCTTTCCTCTTTGGGGCGGAGTAATAACCCAGCCATACTGGGGGAAAAGGAAAGGGCGTTAAAAGTGGAAAACACCAGGGCAAAAATAATCGTCATGGCGAATTGCCGATAAATCGCCCCGGTGGTTCCCGGGAAAAAGGACACGGGAATAAATACGGCCATCAACACCACCGAAGTGGCAATGGTCGCCCCGGTGAGTTCCTGCATGGCATCTAAAGCAGCTTGACGGGCTTTCATCCCCTGTTCAATTTTGATCGAGACGGCTTCTACAATTACGATCGCATCGTCCACCACTAACCCCGTTGCCAAGGTACAAGCAAATAGGGTTAAGGTATTGAGTTCAAAACCAAAGACCTTTAACCCAGCCATCGCCCCGATTAGGGCTACGGGAATGGCAATGGAGGGGATTAAGGTAGCCCGCCAGTCCTGTAAAAAGATAAAAATCACCAACACCACTAAGCCAACGGCCATCAGTAAACTGATCACCACTTCCTCAAGGGACACTTTAATAAATAAAGTCGTATCATAAGCAATCCGGTTTTCGAGTCCCGGCGGGAAACTTTTGGCCATATCCGCAATCGTGGCTTTGATTTGATCCGATGTTTCTAAGGCGTTACTTCCAGGTAATTGATAAATACCTAAACCCGCGGCGGGTTCCCCGTTAAAGGTGGCTGCCAGATCGTAGCTTTCCGCCCCTAACTCCGCCTTTCCTACATCCCGAATGGTAATTAAACTACCATCACTATTGGTTTTCAGTACCAGTTGTTCAAATTCTTCAGCCCCCCGCAGCCGACTTGTGGCCTGTAGGGGAATTTCAAATAGTTGATCGGGGGGAGTGGGTTGTTGACCAATTTTTCCCGCCCCGACTTGGACATTTTGTTCGCGTAAAGCCCCGACCACATCCTGAGCCGTTAATCCCCTGGCGGCCATTCGAGCCGGATCGAGCCAGAGTCGCATGGCATATTTCCGTTCTCCAAAGATAGTAACCTGACCCACCCCAGGAATTCGGCTAATTTGGTCAACAATAAATAGATCAATATAGTTACTAATAAAAGTGGGATCGTAGAGGGGTTTTCCCGTTTCATCTTTGGCGGAATAAAACCCGATCACGAGGAGAATATTGGGCGATGAGGCTTGAACCGAGAGTCCGGTTTGCTTCACAACATCGGGTAAATTAGATTCGGCTTGGGCCACTCGGTTTTGGACGTTCACCTGAGCAATATTCCGATCCGCATCGTTGGGAAAAAACACCGAAATATTACTGATACCGTTATTGCCCGTACTAGAGGACATATATTTCATCCCCTCCACCCCGTTAATCTCCCGCTCGATGATGGTGGTAACGGTGGTTTCAGTCGTTTCCGCATCCGCCCCAATATTAACCCCGGTAACGCTAATTTGGGTATTTGCCAGGTTAGGAAGTTGGGTAATCGGCAGTAGGGGAACCGAGATAGCCCCGATCAAAATAATCAGGATACTACAGACCGTCGTGAGGACGGGTCGTTTAATAAAGGTTTGAACAAACAGAAGCATAGCAATCTTCTCAGGGGTTGGCAGTTAGTGGGGGATTAGGGATTAACCAGGTAATTTATTGTTTTCCCGGTGAGGGGGCATCGGTGGTGGGTTGCTGTTTTTGATCCGTAATGGGTGTGCCATCTCGTAACTTGACCACGCCATCTATCACCACTTTTTCTCCGGCTTTTAAACCTGAGCGGACTTCAAAGCTCTGACCTTGGATACTGCCCAATTGCACGGGTTTTTGTTTGGCGATTAATTGAGTTTTCCCATCCTGGGTTTGTTCTTGGGCAACAAATACAAAACTTTGATCCCCAATCCGACTAATAGAGGTGACGGGAATGGTGATTCCTGATTGTTGTTCCCAAATTACCTTAGCTCGGACAATTTGATCGGTTCGCAGTCGATTATTGCGGTTATCGAAAAGGGCTTTGACTAAAATGGTTTGGGTTCCTGTCCCGGCACTGGGGGCGATATAGGAGACCTGGGAAGTTCCGATTAATGCTCCGGTTTCTTGAGATCTAAGCTCGACTAAAGTTCCGGCTCTAACTTGAGAGAGGCGTTCAATGGGAATATTGATTTTAACTTCTAATAAATCATTTTGTCGGATCGTAGTAATAGTGGTTTGACTATCGACAAAATCCCCAACTTTGACCAGTACCTCCCCGACTATCCCATCAATCGGAGCATTGATTTGATAATATCCCAATTCTATTTGTCCCGCCGTTGCCGTTGACCGAGCTTGGTCAATATCGCGCTGGAGTCTTTGTACTTCGGCTTCTTGAGCTTGAATTACTTTTTGTTGACTGGCGATTTGAGCCTTGAGGGTGGAGACCTCACGACTATAATTCTGCGAGGCACTTTCAACTTTGGCTTGAGAAGCATCCACCCGTCTTTGTTGGGTCTTGATTTGGGTGCTTAAGGTGGAAATTTGACGTTCTAGGTTTTGTTGGGCGGTTCTAACTTTTGCCTGGAGGGACATAATCTCCCGTTCTTGAGCCGCAAAATCCGCTTGAGATGCTTGATAGTCTCTTAATTTTTGATCGTAGATTTCTGAGGAAATCACTCCTTGTTCATACAGTTGTTGATACCGATCATAAGCTTTTTTCCGCTCGTCCATAATTGCCCGTCGGCGCTCCCGTTCTTTAAGCCCTACCTGCACATTCTCTTGGGCGGTTTTGAGCTCATCCGCGACGGAGGTATATTCTAATTCATACTCTAATCGCTGTTTTTCATTTTTTTCGGCGGCTAGGGTTTGTTGAGCATCTTGTAAATCAGCTTCTTGGGATTGATAAGTCAGTTGGGCTTGGATTCGCTGCAATTCCGATCGTTGGGCGTCCAGATTAGCTCTAGCACTATTTAATTGTGCCATCCTAGACTCAACCCCGGCTAATTGACCTTCATAATTCGCCTGTTGTTGGCGTCCGTCAATTTCAATTAAGGGGGTATTTTGAGAGATGCGATCGCCTAAACGAACAAAGACCTGTTTCACCCAGCCATTCACCCGGGGTTGAATCACCGCATTTTGAATCCCTTCGACCCTAGCATTAAATTCGCTGGTATCTCTAACATTACTCATACCTACGGTTGCTAACCTGACCGTGACGGGTGGAGGAGCCGCCGCTTGGGGTTCACCTCCACAAGCACTCATCAGAAAGCTAGTTAGGATGAGAGGAAAATAGGAATTCCAAGATGCTAGACGCTTGTTCATGGTTTTGTCGAAAACGGGAAACGGAGAATAGACTCAATTGAGAATATTGGAAGTGTATTATAGATGATATTGTAAGAATTTTAAGATCGGCCAAATAATTCTTATCACTCAGTTTGATGATTTAAAGAAGGGAACAGGGAATCAAAATAATTCTTATCACTCAGTTTGAGCATTCAAAGGTGATCTTGTCGTTAAATAAAATAGTGCCCCAAATAAAGGAATTAAGCTAACCAACTCAAATATTACAGAATTTTTCATTTCTCGTCTAGCCCGATCATCTGTTAATAAAACTGGAAACAGAAGACTTAATAATAAAAAGTCAAGACTCATAACATGAATAAAACGACTGGTTTGCCACTGTTGAATAAAATCCGCCCAATTGCCTTGAGTTAAACCATAAATAACCAGTGTAATTGTTCCTATTGTTAATAATAGTCCCGTAATTCGAGAATCTAATATTTTGATAAACCCTGATTTTTTTCCTAAGAATTGAGGGTTAGGTTGGCGTAAAGCCAGGTAAGGTAAAATCGCAAAAGCACCTACCCCAAAGGATAAAGTTGCAAATAGCCAAGCCGGCGTTTTTTGCCCATGTCCATCAATAAATAGAACACAGCTATAAATTAACGGCCAAATTCCCATAATATTAAATAGGGCGATAATTAATGGATTAATTCCCGTCCAGTTACCCGTTGACAGATTTTTAATTAAATCCAAAGTTTCGGGCTGATCTGGTGGTGCAAATATAAACGCATACAGCGTAAATCCAAGCCAAATTAAACCAAAAATAATCTTATTTTTCATAATTAAACTTAGGGGAATGGGGAATGAGAATTACGAATTACGAATTACGAATAGGTAATACTTCGACTTCGCTCAGTAACAGGGTAATGGGTAATAAACTCTTAACTGATGACTGTTAACTGATGACTGATGACTGATTTAGGGTTTAGGGTAAAAAACGATCTAATGCTGATTTTAAGGCTTCAATTTCCACATCAATATTTCCTTCCTGCGCCGCGCGAGCCACACATTCACTCAAATGTTCATCTAAAATAATTCTAGCTACCCGATCTAAAGCTCCTCGAATCGCGGCAATTTGGATTAATACATCAGGACAGGGGCGATTTTCCTGTACCATGGTTTTGACACCTCGAATATGTCCCTCTAACCTAGATAGACGATTGACTATCTTTCTCAAAGATTCTTCACTATGAATATGGGGATGGCTAGAATGTTCGTGATCATGATGTTCTAGTAAATTATTGAGTTCTTTTACCGTCGGTTCTAAGTCATTCATTATTTTTTATTAATATACAATTCAAAAATATTTTATAATTGTATCTCAATTTTTTGGCATTAGCAAAAAATCCGCACGGAATCAGAAACGGGGTTTCCGGGATTTTTTTGAACCCGCTCCTACAGATCCCTGGTAGAATATTGAAGATTTCTATAATCCTCGTCCAATTTTTGAGGTGTGGAGTTGGAAAGAGAGAGAATTCGGCGGAATTCAAGGTTTAGCCCAAAAAAAGGCTTGATAATTCTGTCTATTTATGCTAGTTCACCTGAATTGATTGTATCATTAAAAAACTAATATAAACCAATGGTTCAACGGCGATCGCAAACGTTTTTCCAACAGATTATTCTTGGAACTCTTGCCAGTACAATCTTACAATTATCAATTCCCCTAACTTCCTTAAGCCAAATCAATCAACCATTGGGCGTAATTCGTGAACCCGAACAAACCACAGAATGGAATAGCATTGAACAACGGTTAAAAGCTAGTAGAATCCCTTATCAAACCCTGGATTTAAACAATATCAAAAGCCCCGCCGATCTTCAGGGAATTAGAGTTTTATTCATCCCTAATATAACTGTTATTAAAACCGAACAAGCCAAGGTTCTACAAGAGTGGGCAAAACAAGGCGGACAGGTGATTGCCAGCGGCCCAGTCGGAGAAAAATCTACCCCGTTAGTTCGTCAATTGTTGCGATCAATTTTAGGTTCCTATTGGGCTTTTCCCCTGACAGTTCCCGCTAAACCCCAAATCGCTAAAAATCGCTGTCGAACTAAAGATCCTATCTGCCCTTCCCTAACAACTTGGGGGCCAAATCAACCCAATTCTAACGCCGTTGAAGGGGGGGTTTTAATTCCCACTACCTTAGAAAGTTATACCGCCGGAATTTGGGAAGCTAGTGGCAGTTCTCCGGCCGTTATTACTACTCAAAAAGCCACCTATTTAGGCTGGCGCTGGGGAAATCAATCCTCCCCTGATGTTGATATTGCTTGGTTACAAGCGGCGGTCAGTCGTCATGGTTTAGCTGGAAACCCGACAACAACTCCCATCGCCACGGCAACCGTCCCGCCCCCAACAGCTACCCCTCCGGCTCCTCCAACCCCGACAGCAGCCACCCGTCCGGCTCCTACAATGCCCCCAACAGTCGCTCGTTCGGCTTCTATACCCCTTCCCGTACCCCTGCCCCAACCCACCACACCGAGGGTACGGCCAACGGCTGCTGTCCCCGCTCCTCGTCCGGTGACACCTGTGATAGTTCCCCAGGCTGCGGTTTCCCCCCCCCGTTCAACTACGCCCCCCGCTCCTAGCTTAACGGCGACTCGGACATTGCCCAATACTCCAAGCGTTCCCAGTAGTTTTATTGACCCTTCCGAACAAACGGCCCCGGCGGGCTTAGAAGTGCAGCCCGGAAATCAAGCCATTGAGGAATTAACGGCGATCGCAATGCGTCAGGAATTAATAGATTTATTGGGACGTTTTGAAAATGCTTTAATTGCCTCAAATTCCGGTAATATTCCGATTAATTTACAAGTCGCATCCACTCAATTAATCGCAGGAACCGGAGGAAGTCTAGCCAGTGCAAACTTTAAAAAATCCGATCAAATTATTACCAAAGCCAGAGAATTAATTAAGAATTTTCCCCAATTAGTCGCTCAACAAAATTGGATGGAAGCTCGCCAACAATGGTTAGAAACTCGTCAACAATTATGGCAACATTATCCCACAGAAGGAGAACGATTAGGGGCAGAAATTCGGGCGGTTTGGTTAGACAGAGGAACCATTGTTAAAGCCAGAAATGAGGCGGGACTGGCGCAGGTTTTTGATCGGTTAGCGGCGGCGGGAATTAATACGGTTTATTTTGAAACAATTAATGCGGGTTATCCAATTTATCCCAGTCGAGTTGCGCCCGCGCAAAACCCCTTAATACAGGGTTGGAACCCCTTAGAAGCGGCGGTGAAATTAGCTCACCAACGGGGTATGGAATTACACGCTTGGATCTGGGTTTTTGCGGTGGGAAATGATCGCCATAATCAACTTTTAGGACAACCAAGTAGTTTTTTAAGTCCGGTAATTCAAGCCCATCCTGATTGGATCAATATTAACAATTATGGGGAGTTAAGAAATCCCCGCGATCACAAAGTTTATCTCGACCCAGCCAACCGAGAAGCTAGGGCTTATTTAATGCGTTTAATTAATGAAATTACCGCCTATAATGTCGATGGGTTGCAGTTAGATTATATTCGCTATCCGTTCCAAGATCCAAGCGGTAGTTACACCTATGGATATGGGAAAGCTGGACGGGAACAATTCCAACAATTAACAGGAGTTGATCCGGTTAATATTACTCCCAAGAATAATCAATTGTGGAATCAATGGCTACAATTTAAAACCCAACAGGTGACATCTTTTGTCGCAGAAGTTTCGCAATTTTTGAAGCAACAAAAACCTAATGTTATTTTATCGGTGGCGGTGTTTTCTAATCCTGAACAGGAAAGGATTATGAAAATTCAACAACAATGGGAAGTTTGGGCTAAAAACGGTTATGTGGATTTAATTGTTCCGATGACCTATGCAATGGATACTAACCGTTTACAACGTATTACTCAGCCCTTAACCCAGGAACAACGGTTAGGGTCGGCGTTAATTAGTCCCTCGATTAAGTTATTAAATTTGCCGGAAATTGTGGCGATTGATCAATTACAATCCTTACGGGATTTACCAACAGGTGGATATTCAATTTTTGCCGCTGAAAGTATTGGTAATAATCTCCAAAACTATTTGCATAGAACTCAAAATAATTCCTCAAAAACTCAACCTCCCATTCCCTATCGCCAGCCCTTTGCTGCGGCGCATGATCGCTATTTAGCCTTAAAAAGAGAATGGAGTTTTCTGTTAGGAAATGAACAACTTTGGATACGAGATGAGGAATTAAAATCTTTGAGTATTCAAGCGGAGGAGTTAGCACAAACCCTAAAACAGTTAGAGGATAATCCTTCTACTCAAACTTTAGGAATCGCTCAACAAAAGTTAGCAACTTTCCAAAAACAATTCCAAACTTCTATGCGTTTACAAGCCTTAGAACGTCCCTATCAAGTCTCTAGTTGGGCAAATCGTTTGGCGAGTATTAATATGTTATTACGTTATGGAGAAAGAAGAATAAAAAATTAATCAGAAGATAGTTTATTGTTGGGCTTTAGCACTCTTAGCACTGAGGAGCCTAAGTCCAACAATGTTATACTTAATAATGAATAGCAAAGGGATGTTACAAAGTTGAGGTAACAACATGACTCAAACCCCTGTAAAATTAACGTTTGAAGAATATTTAACTTATAATGACGGAACAGATAATTGTTATGAACTTGAAGATGGGGTGTTAATTCCGATGACACCTGCAAGTCCGATTCATTCTGATATTGTTGAATTGCTCTATGATACCTTCAAAGCTGAGGTAAAAAGACTAGGGTTAGACTTAAAAGTAAAACAGGGAGATGTGGGGATACGAACTAGATTAAGTCGCTCCCGACAACCAGATATTGCTATTATTCAAGGGGAAGATTGGCGACAGTTACGACAATTTAAAAAATCAGCAATTCTGGAAGTTCCGGCTTTATTAGTAGTAGAAGTTGTGAGTCCTGGGGAAGATAACGAAAACCGAGATTATATTAAAAAGATGACTGAATATGCGGAGTTTGGGATTTCTGAATATTGGATTATTGATCCTTTAACGGAGCAAGTTATTGTTAATTTGTTGATAAATGGAAGTTATCAGAATACTATTTTTATAGGTCAACAAAGGATTATTTCTCAGCTATTGCCCGATCTTAATTTAACTGTTGAGCAAATTTTCATTGCAGAGTAAAAAGTGTAAGTTAAGATTAAAATTATAGCGGTATGCGATTAGACTAAGCTAATACCAATATGCTTTCTACTTCGCTATTGCCAAATTGAATTATAGTGTCAAAATTATCTTTCCCGTTCGGCTGCAAAGGCAAGGCAAGCTTTGATATCTTCTGATGTTAGTTCTGAAAAATCTTCTAAAATTTCTGTCTCTGTCATACCACTGGCTAGATACTCTAGGATATCGTAAACAGTGATTCGCATTCCTCGAATACAAGGCTTACCACTGCGTTTTCCGGGTTCAATCGTGATGAGATCATTGTATTTCATCGGTTTTTGAGGATAGTTACTTAAATCTATTATAGGTCATAATTAGATCAAAACAATTGGCATATACAATCAATGGTATTTTAAGACATTTATACAACTGATTTATACACACTATAGCACTGTAGCACTATCAACTTTAATAGACATTTTTTCTTGTCTTTGTGGTTGTCTTTTTATCCCTTAATTAACATGAAACCCAAAACATTCCTTTAATCCCATTCGGGTCAGTAATAAACCCCAAACTATGATAGAAATTAACCGCTTTATTCCCGGCAAATAATGTAATATTTTCAATATTTTGCAATTGTAGCTGTTCTAAGGTATACTGAATTAAAGACTTTCCTAATCCTTGATTTTGAAACTTAGGATGAATCGCCACATCCCAAAGAGTCGCGTTATAAACATGATCGGAAACAGCCCGAGTAAACCCGATTAATTGTTTTTGGGTGGGGGTAACAAACCACAGGGTGACGACTAAAAAACTGTGTTCTAGGGCGATTTTCATGTGTTTGTGATCCCTAGTCATCCAATTGACGGCTTCAAAGAGTTGATCTAATTGGTTTAAGTCAAAATCAATATCGGTACTAAAAATAAAGGGTTCTAGTTGTTGATAGGTTGCTAAGGGAATATCAAAATTATTGGTACTGATATCAGTTGTTAGACCTTGATCATATTTAGACCATTTTTGGGAAGTTTTATCAATATTTTGATGTTGTAAATGAATTGCTGCTTCTAAGTCGTTTTTTTTCTGCAATAGAGTATTAAAATTTTCTGAAATAAAAATTTGATCAGGATAAAATTCTATCGCCATTTTATATAGTATTAAAGCGGCATTGATCAGATGTTTTTGTTGGAAAAAATCGGCAATTTTCAGCCACGCGCTTTGATTTTGACTTAAAAATTGAATAATACTTTGATATTCAGGATACTGTTGCTGATTTTGAATCACTTTTTGATAATGAGCGATCGCTAAATCAAACTTTTCAGGTAAATGATATTCTAGGACTTCCCCTAATTTAGTCGCAATTAATACAAAATCCTGTTCTTGATTGGTTTGATGCAGAATCACCAAACTTTTCCAATAATTAATAATCGCTAAATTCCATTTTTTTTGCTGAAATAAAACATCTGCTAAATTACAATATGACCAATGAAAATGGGGGTTTAATTGAATCGCTTTTCGATAAACATGAACCGCTTCTTCCCAATGTTTTAATTTTAATAATCCATTGCCTAAATTATGATAAGACCAGGAAAAATCAGGATTAAGTTCAATTGCATAGCGATAATTAATAATGGCATCTTGCCATTGTTCTTGTTTCAAAAAAACATCCGCTAAATGGTGATAAAACCAAGAACAATGGGGATTTAATTGGATCGCCTGACGATAATTGGCGATCGCGGCTTGCCATTGTTCTTGCTGATCATGCAAACGCCCTAAATTTGCATAGGATTCAGCCGATTTGATATCCCTTGCCATCACATTTAAAGAATCGGGTTTGAGCGGGTCTTCCTGGGGCATATTTTTGGGATTAAACAGCAGAATATAACACGGATTCTAGGCGTTTTAAGGCAAAATCCAAATCATCATTAATCACTTCAAAATCAAACTCATTAGCCGCGTCCATTTCCGATCTAGCTCGCATTAAACGCCGTCGAATGGCATCTTCAGAATCCTGACCTCTACCGCGTAAACGCCGTTCTAATTCATCAATAGAAGGGGGCATAATAAAAATCCGTAAAGCTGAGGGAAAAGTGGAACGAATTTGTCGAGCACCTTCTAACTCAATCTCTAATAAAACCGATATTCCCGCCTCAATTTTTTCCTTAACTGCTATTAAGGGAGTTCCATAACAATTCCCGGCAAATTCAGCCCATTCTAATAATTCTCCTGCTTCGATCATGTTTTGAAAATGAACACGATCAACAAAATAGTATTCTTGTCCATGGATTTCACCCTCGCGGGGAGAACGAGTGGTAACAGAAACGGATAAATGGAGTTCAGGATGATCTTTTAATAGGGAACGAACCAATGTTCCTTTTCCGACCCCACTAGGGCCTGTCATCACAATTAATCGGCCTTTTTTCATGATATTTTAATCACGTTAGACGGTTGCAAACAAAGTAATAGGGAATCCCTGATTTTCCCTTGAACCTGCTGATGGATTCAAGGAATTGAATCGGAATCTTTCTATCTTCTCATGCTATGCCAATGGAAACCAAGGGGAATACATAACAAATCCGTTAATCATCGCGGGAATTGCCGTCTTTGGTGGTCACAAAGCGGTGGGCAACGGTTTCCGGCTGAATTGCTGAGAGAATAACATGGCTAGAATCCGTGATAATCACCGCCCTAGTTCTGCGTCCGTAGGTGGCATCAACTAACTGTCCTCGCTCCCGAGCATCATTAATAATCCGCTTAATCGGGGCTGATTCAGGGCTGACAATGGCAATCACCCGATTAGCAGAGACAATATTACCAAAACCAATATTGATTAACTGAATATCCATAAAAATTGAATTGATAGGATTTGTCAAAGTTTTTTTCTACAATTCCATCATAGTTAAAATTTATCCGATTTACAACGCTTAATTCAGTAAAAAAAATATTTTTTATCTACTTGAGTTTGCATTATATTGTTAAATCAAATCTTAAAAACCAATTATTATAAATTATTTATTCGTGATCAATCATCAGTCTATTGCCCATTGCCTATTGTCAAAAATCTTATTTTTTAGGACGGATTTACACTGACTCTATTTATCCCCAGTTCTATAATTTTGTGTTAAGCTAACGGGTGTTAATCCCTAATTAATTGATTATGAAAGCTATTGTTATTCATCAATATGGGTCGCCCGATGTTCTTCGTTATGAAGATATTCCGACCCCAACAATTAAACCAGATCAAGTTTTAGTCAAAATTCATGCCAGTAGTATTAATCCTGTGGACTGGAAAATTAGACAGGGATTATTGCAACCCCTATCGGGCTACAATTTCCCCAAGGTTTTAGGCTCGGATTTAGCGGGGGAAGTGGTGGAAGTCGGTTCTCAGGTGACGCGCTTCCGGGTGGGAGATCAGGTTTATACCTTCGTTAACCCGTTATTTGGGGGTGCTTATGCGGAATATGTCGCTGTGCCTGCTGGGAATTTGACCTATAAACCTCAAAATATGACCTATGCCGAGGCTGCGACGGTTCCTATAGCTGGACTGACGGCGTTGCAGGGGTTATTAGATTTAGGTCAACTGCGACCCGGACAGAAGGTTTTGATTAATGGGGCGTCCGGCGGTGTGGGAACCTTTGCTGTGCAAATTGCTGTGGCCCTAAATGCCGAAGTCACGGGGGTTTGTGGGACTTCTAATGTTGATATTGTTAAACGTTTGGGAGCCCATACGGTGATTGATTACACCCAAGAGGATTTTACCCAACAGGACATTCAATACGATATTATTTTTGATGCGGTGGGGAAACAGTCCTTTTTTAATTGCGAAAAGATTCTACAATCCGATGGAATTTATATCTCAACTTTGCCCACAATTGATAATATGGGAGCCACCTTACAAACTTTATTTTTTGCGGGTAAAAAATCAAAATTAGTCCTAGCTCAACCGAGTTGCCGAGATTTAGACGCCTTGCGAGATTTAATTGAAGCGGGCAAAATTCAAACGGTAATTGATCGAACTTATCCCTTAAATGATCTAGCCGAAGCCCATACCTATAGTGAGATGGGCCGCACCGTTGGCAAAATTGCAATTACGGTGAATGAAGGGTTACAAACTATTAATATTGACTGATTGTTTTGGATCAGTTTGGCGGAGCAGGGGAGGCATGGGAAGCAGGGGAGGCAGTGGAGGCAGGGGAGGTAAACTCTTGCTATTACCCATTACCCATTACCCATTCCCCCTTCGTAATTCGTAATTCGTAATTCGTAATTCCTCCTATTAATGTTGAATATTCAATCCGGCTTGACGAGCCGCCACAATATAACGGAAAATATATTCTACTAATTCAATATGGTTTTCTGCGGCTTCTGGAGAATCTGCCCAAACTGTTACCCCATGATTTCTAATTAATAATGCTGGAACATCAGGAGAAGTTTGTTTAAACCGTTGAATAATATCTTCAGAAATTCGAGGTACTTGTAAATAGTTCTCAAAAACGGGTAGATAAACTTTAGGGTTTTCTTGCCAAATTCCCAACCCTTTTAACATCTCAATAGGCGGTAAAGGTAGTTGCTCATGATCAATAAAATTTGAGACTAATTTGGCTTCTACCGAATGCACATGATAACAGGCATTTGCTTCGGGAAACAAGGAATATATGGCTTGATGAATACTGGTTTCTGCCGATGGTTTATTATTCGGATCGGGATTTTCTAATATCTCTCCAGTGAGAGACATTCTAACAAAATCCTCTGTCACTAATTTACCTTTTTGTTTACCACTAGCAGTAATCCAAAAACTATTATCCGGCATTTTAGCCGAAAGATTTCCAGCCGTCCCTGCCATCCAACCCAGTTGATGAAATTGGCGAGACGCATATATTAAAGATTGACGGAGATCGGTGTTCATGATGAATTACGAATTAAGAATTAAGAATTACAAATTGGTCTTTCATCCCCATTTTTCCATCGCCTGTTTAAGAGAACCAGGGGGCATTTCCTTAACATCAAAGGGTAGACCCCGTTGATACCAGTCGAGGGCTTGGAAGAAGGCATTAACCCCCGCTCCTGGGCCGTTTGGATGTTCCATAATCCCCGTCCCGGCATTCAGAATTACGTCCTTCCCGTAGTCCGATAGGGCTTTGGGAACAATTCCGGGGTGAATTCCCGCCGAAGGGACAGGAAACACATTCCGCGATCGCAACTGCTCACAAATCCGCTTTTCTTCCCCTGGATCAAAGGGTAAACTGCCATAATGGGCGGGATATAAGACCGCATCCGCCCCAGCATGGGCCATTAAGGTTCCCAAAATTACGGAATAGGAAAAACCCGTATCCCCAGAGGCACATAACGCCCCCGCCAAGGCAGGATGGGCGAAAATTGGAACATTCACCTCTGGATCGGTGGCGAGGGCTTCTAAGACCGAAAAACCGTAGGTGAGAACATTTAATAATAGGGCATTTGCCCCTTCTTTAACTAAAATTCGGGCTTTTTCTAATAGGGTTTGGGCGTTTCCAGTAACATTAATAGCATACAAAACGGTGCGCCCGGTTTCTTGTTTAATTTGGTCTAAAATTGGACGACAAGCTCTTAATCTTTCCAGGGTGGGGGCGGTGTTTAAATCCCCCATAATTTCATCATCTTTAATAATATCTAATCCGGCTGTTGCAACTTCTTTTAAAATTGTAGCATGATCCTGGGCTGATAGTCCCAGGGCGGGTTTAAAGATTGCCATAATTAAGGGACGATCAAAAACTTGTAATTGTTGACGAATTCCTGATATGCCAAATTTTGCAACCCGACCATAATTTTTATCGAGTCTGACCGCAACTATTTTACCAACTCCAGCCATAGAATATTTGCCAAAAATCATCGTCAGTAAACTGGCTATATCATTTTCCACGTTAATTTCTGGAAATCTAACGGTTGCAATACTATAACCTTGTTCGTCGGTTTTAATATTAATAACTTCGGCTAAATGCGATCGCAAATTATCTTCCCGATGGCTAAATCTTTCATCCCAAGTTCCGGCGGTTTGTCCGATAGCAATGACTTTAGCCTGACGCAACGCATCAATATTAGGAGGAAAACGATAATCAACTTCAATGGTCATGGTTTTCTATTCTAGTAATTGTTATCATTGAAGTAGAGACGTTGTATACAACGTCTCTACAAATTAATTCAAAGCTAAGGTTTTTTTCGGTCTTCTGGAAAAAATTCTAATTTCAGTATCGGTATATTCAGGAGTCCAACCTTCGGTTGTGGTGAAATAACGAACCGCTTTAATTCGTCGAGTTTCTGTTAAATAAAACCAATGTTCTGTATGAGCCGGAACATTAATATATTCTTCAGCTTCAACGGTTAATTCTACTTGACTGCCATCGGGACGAATAAAGCCAAATACTCCTTCTCCATCAATAATATAACGGATTTCATTATCCGTATGAATATGACATTGTTCAAATTTTGCCAATAATGTTTCTAGGTTAGGAGTATCGGGGTTAAGGACAATTAAATCCCGGGACTGATAACCTGCTGTTTGTTTTAATTCTTCAAAATATTGATCTAAACTTTGCAGAACTTCTGCTTTTTCGTTATCGTTTAATGCAGGTTGATTCAACAATTTAAATAATTCTGAATCTGTACCGACAGACCAATGGTTTAAATGAATATTCAGACCAGCTAATTCTCGCTGAATTTCATCGAGTTGAGTGTAAACTGTTCCGTCTTCTAACTGTAAAACTGCCATATTTTACCTCCGCAGTATGAACCGTTTTAAGCCATTAACTATTATATAGCAAGTCTGAATTAATTGTATAAAATCATGAGCAAGATTATTGAACCCAGGTTTTTCTTACTTAGTGTGCCACAGATTAGGAAAGTTGATACATAGCTTCACGAAAACGTTTTAGGATATTGTAATAAATAATCTTCTAACCATTGATATCCCGCAGCTAACTGATCTTCTAATCCTCTCCATAGCCTTACTGTACCATCAGTGAAAGCGATCGCTAATAAACTTCCATCTGAGCTAAAATTAACACAAGACGCTGGATTTTTCAGGCGAAATTGTTGAAGTTCCTGACCTTCTAATGTCCATAATCGAACAATACCATCTTCACAAACTGTAGCCATTAATTGGCTATTAAAACTCAGATTAATAATTGGAGAAGTAGGAGGATTGTAAAATCTTTGAATCTCTTTACCTTGAAAAGTCCAGAGACAAATTAAACCATCTTCTGAGGTAGTAGCTAGACAATCACTATCTGTACTAAAACTCATCATTCTAATTTTTTGGGGAGGGTAAAACTGTTGAATTTCTTGCCCTTGAAGATTCCATAAACGGGCAATGCCATCACCTGAAATTGTAGACATTAATTGACCATCTGAGCTAAATTTAATCCCCCATACCCAACTGGGATGGTGAAATTTTTGCAGTTCTTGACCCTGCCAATCTACGAGGTGAACTGTTCCATTGACTGAAGCAATGGCTAACCAATACTGACTGGTACTAAAACTTAAACAAACTAGCGGACTTTCACAAGAAAATTGTCGAAGTTCTTGACCCTGAAGATTCCATAAATAAGCAATTCCATCCCCAGAAATTGCGGCTATGAACTGACTATCATAACTAAAACTTACACTGGTTAACCAAATGGGATGATGAAACTGTTGGATTTTTTCACTTTCACGATTAAATAAATGTAGAAACCCCTTACTGGTTGTAGTAGCTAAGGTTGTAGTAGCTAATAACTGACAATCTGGACTAAAAGTAACACTTCTGATTGGGCCTTGAGAGAAAAAAGGCTGTACTTTTTGATGTTGGATTTCCCAAAGGCGTGCTATCCCATCCACTGAAGTTGTTGCTAATTGTTTACCATCAGGACTAAAACTTAAATTTGTTACCCAGTTTTGATGAGGAAACTGCTGAATTTCTTGACCTTCTATATTCCAGAGGTAAGCATTTCCATTCCCAGAAGCTGTGGCTAAATATTGACCATCAGGACTAAATTGCACACTCATAACCCAGTTTTGATGATAAAACTGTTTAATTTCCTCACCTTGCAGATTCCATAGATGAACAATACCATCTACCGAAGCTGTCGCCAAGAATTGCTCAGATGGACTAAAACTTAGGCTAGTTATTTGATTTTGATGAGAAAATAATTGAATTTCTTCACCTTGTAAATTCCATAAACGAGTAGTATGATCTTCTGAAGCCACTGCCAAAAATTGGCTATTGGGACTAAAACTAATACTTGTTAATGCACTTGGATAATGCCATTGTTTAATTTGATTTCGTTCTAAATTCCATAAACAAACTTGACCATCTAGGGAAGCGGTAGCTAAGAATTGATGATCAGGACTAAAATGTAAGCTTCTTACAGAAATACCATGATAAAGTCGGTTAATTTCTTGAGTTTTTAAATTCCATAAATTAACGCCATCATCATCAGCAATGGCTAACAACTCACCATCACGACTAAAATCAATACTCCAAATTGCACTTGAATGGCAGAACTGTTTGATTTTTTTACCTTGTAAATTCCAGAGTTGAACCATACCCTTTAATGTAGCGGTTGCTAACAACTGACCATCTGGACTAAAACAAACACATCGTAAAGCGTCTTGACTGGGAAAGTGATTTCTTTCGCTAATATCATCAAGAATTTTATGAAGTGCAACTAAAGGTTGTAGTGTTGGATAGTCTCCTAATGGAATATTGTTAACTAATTGTTTTAAATCTTTTGCGGCTTTAATTGCTAAAATCAAGGCTTCTAATTGAGCGTTTGGAAATTTTTGTAAGGCTTCAGAAGATTGACGTTCTAATCGGATAATTTCTCTGGCTTCTAATAACAAATGTTCGGCTTTTTGTTTGGCTTCTGATAAAATTACTTGAGCTTCTTGTTGAACTTCTAAATTTTTTTGCTGACTGGCTGAAAGAAACTGATAATCCATATCACTTAAACTTTTTCCTTTTGTCCAAACTAAAGCATCTTGAAGGGCTTGACCTCGTAAAAGTCGAGACTCATCTTGGCTATCTGAAGCTAACCAAGCTTCAATCGATTCAGAATAAGGTCTTAATTTTCCTAATTCTTGCCTAATCCAATTCAGGTTAAAAACTTCTCTATAAATCTGATTAAAAATAGTTAACTTTTCACCTTTTTTAGTGACCAATCCTGATAATCTTAATTCTGTTTCTTCTAAACTTCCATGCCTATTAATTTCATCTGTTTTTTTAATTAATCCCTCACTAGAGTTATAATTGATAAAGTTTTCTTGTGTTATAACTTTTTGATAAAATCCCAAAAGTAGTCCTGCTCGCTGTTTATTATAAAGGAGACGATCTCGAATGGTTCGTAAGTGTTCCGGTTCATCTTGGGATTCCCAATTTTTAATGAAATGATTATAAACAAGGTTAGCAACCCATTCTCTTTCCAGTTCGGACGCTAAAGATGGTAAATTTTTTTCAATTAAATAACAAAGCTTTTGAGTTAAAAATGGTTGCCCTGATGTCCAATTTAATACTTCTTGAATCACGGCTTCAGGATTTTCAACTTTTCCAGTTAATCCTGTTATTAAATTTTTAGCCTCATGAATCTGAAATCCATTTAACTTAATTGCTTTACCAATATTAAAGGGGGTTCGAGTTTTATCTTGAATAAGATCTCCGGGTGTTGCTACTCCTAAAATAGCAAAAGATAAATTACGATAAGTGGGGAGATCTGGTCGTTGATTGTAGCAGGAACGGATTAAAGCAAAAAAATCATCAACTGAAAAATTCAAGCTGAGAATGCTATCAATTTCATCAATAAAAATAATTAATTTTTGATTGATATTTTGCAATAATATTGTCTCAATAAATTTATGTAATCGGTTAACATAAGATAGTCGTTGATTTTTCTCCCACCAAGTATCGAGATCAAAGGTATTATATAAATCTAAACTGCTGGCAAGACTATCAATAATTCCTGCATACCATTGTTCTAAAGTAATCCCTGAAGTTCCAATGGCGGTTAAATCAATTGCAGCACATCTAATACCATCTGCTTGTAGGCGTTGCATTGTTTTTACCCGCAAGCTAGATTTCCCCATTTGTCGTGCATTGAAAACATAACAAAATTCTCCCGCTTTTAAAGCTTGATATAAATCCTCATCTGCTTGTCTTTTGACGTATGTTGGTGCGTCAGAAGTAAGACTGCCACCGACTTGATAAAAATCTGTTAGTTGAGAATCATTCAGCATAAATTTTAATAAAAAAGCACTTTTTACACTTGATTTTTGAATGGTGTTGACCAAACCATAACTAATATCAATAAAATTAACATTTTTTTCGATTTTTTCAATCTCTCTCGGGATTTAGCAAGCTAAACCTACTATTTGTACAACTTACTAAGTGCTAAAAAAAGGCAGATAATGGAAATTCAAAACACAATTAGGATTAATTAATTCAACGATTCTAAAAACGCCTGAACACTCCCATCCGGCTGTAAAACCAAACGAATTTTAGGCATTTTTCCTGATGCCAAAGGAGAAACAAAAGGTTTCCCGATTTCTGGAAAATCCAATTGTTTTTGACGATTAACCGCAGGTTGACCCACGGGGATAATACTCTGCAAAGATCCATCGGCATTGAGTTTTAAACTATATTGCAACGTGCGTTTTAAATTTTTGGGAGGATACCAGATTTTTTGAAAATAGTTTCTGACTTCACTCACTTGCGGAATTTGATCAAAGAGGGTGGTATCCTGTTGACGAGTGGCGGCAATTGTGGGCGGGCGTTTATCCAGTTGAGCCAAATAATTCTGTTCATCTGGGTCGGAATTTTCTGGCGAAGAATTTGAGGAATTTTCCGCAGAAGGTACATTTAAAATCACCGGAGGAGCCGCATTTTTTAAGGTGGGTAATTGAATCGTTTGGGGTGCAAAAATTACCGGGGGAGAGGGGGGCGCGACTTGGGTAGGAGCCACGGCTAGGCGGGGTGGGGACGGGGGTACGGTGGCCGTTAAGGGCGGCGGTGCGGGGGGTACATACCCATCTGTCACCGGAGAGTCCTGGGGAATAATAACGAACCCATCGGGTGCGGGTTGCAGGTCGGGTATGGCTTGGGGGGTTGTCGGGTTCGGAAACAGAGGGGCGGGAATGGGCAGGGGGGGCGTATTGACGGGGGGGAAATTGGGAGCAACCTTAATCTGAATCGGAGGGGCAGACGGGACGGGAAGCGGCGCCAAGGTGGGTGGAGGGGGTAAGGGAACCAGATTTGGGGGCGGAATTTTAACGGTTTGTGAGGGTTTGGGGGCGGTTTGATTTTGGGGTTGTCGATAGAGATTGATTAGTCTAATTGTCCCAGTTAAACAGCCAATAGAAATAGCAATAAATAAAATTGTTTTTAACCATTCGGGGCTGGTTTTTTCTAGGGATTTTAGATTGGATAAATTTGGGGATTCGGTAATATATTCTTCTAAAGCAGCCGACAGATCAAATAGTTGTAAAATGCTTAAATGAATAAATATATCGGTAGGATTTTTAGCTAAGTTTCCTAAGAATAAGTCATGGTATAATAAGCNGACGGGAAGCGGCGCCAAGGTGGGTGGAGGGGGTAAGGGAACCAGATTTGGGGGCGGAATTTTAACGGTTTGTGAGGGTTTGGGGGCGGTTTGATTTTGGGGTTGTCGATAGAGATTGATTAGTCTAATTGTCCCAGTTAAACAGCCAATAGAAATAGCAATAAATAAAATTGTTTTTAACCATTCGGGGCTGGTTTTTTCTAGGGATTTTAGATTGGATAAATTTGGGGATTCGGTAATATATTCTTCTAAAGCAGCCGACAGATCAAATAGTTGTAAAATGCTTAAATGAATAAATATATCGGTAGGATTTTTAGCTAAGTTTCCTAAGAATAAGTCATGGTATAATAAGCCATCGGGTTTAATTTTAATTTCTGAGTTGGTTTCGTCAAAAAGAACAAAGGATGGGGTGTTTTCAGTGGAAGATTTTAGGGAAACTGTTGCAGGTTCACGGGTTGAATTGGGGGCGAAATTCAGAAAATTTTGAATATAATTTTTAATGACTTGAGAGAGGGTTTCTAGTTGATTGCGATCGCCCTCAATGGTAACATGATCCGCATCGGGTAAACGGGGATCATCAAAGCAGAGTTTAAATTTAAACTGTTCTAAAATGGGTTGTTGTTTCAGGCGAGAGATGAAAGGACGTTTCGCCTGGACTTCTAGGGTACAAGTGGGGGGAGTATAGCGTCGAATAATCATCATAATGGTGAACCGTTAACAATGGATTAAACTGGGGACTCTATTAAAGTTAACCATAATTGTTGATGGCTATCAGGTTTACTATAAAATAATAAGTCAATTAGTAATTTAATGGCTAGGGTGTCACGGTCTAGGGGGGATTGAGGATGTTGGGTCATCCACTGTTGATAACTTTGATTAAATGTGTCTAAATAGTCCCGCAGCAAAGTCACTTGACGAAAATCTGTTTTTTGTTGTGCCATTTGTTCGACTAAACCCAAGGCTCGGCGAATTAAAATTTGATCCTGTTGAGCAATATAACAAATAATCAGAACCAGCGATCGCATTTCTTCAACGGATAAGGGATTAGTTTCTGATTTTTTTTCTAATAATTTAATTTTATCAGGAACATTCGGCTCTAATTTTAATAGGTTTCCAACTTGTAAAATAGTTTCTAAAGGAATACCAATCAGGGCTTCAATTGCCAATAATAATATCTGAATTTGAACCGTGATTTTTCCCCATTGTTGGGGTTGGGGTTGCGGTTCTAAATCATATCTATTTGGATTAGATTTTTGATCATTAATAAAATCTGAATTTAGCATTTTCAAGATTTCCTATTATATCCGAGAAGATCCCCCTAAATCCACATTAAAAAGGGGGACTTTGAGCTAATTCCTATTACCCTAAATAAGCAATTGTAACACCAATACCGCCATCATTAGGGGATGCTAATTCAAATCGCTCTACTAAAGGATGGGTTTCTAAAAATTCGTGAACTCCTTTTCTCAGTTGTCCCGTTCCCTTCCCATGAATAATCCAAATTGCCCCAAAATCATGAATTTGACCTAACATTCGATCAAGTTCACTTTCTGCTTCTGAAATGCGTTTTCCCCGCAGATCAATGGTATTATTAGAGGTTCTAACAATAGGTCTTTCGGGTTTGGTTTCTTTTTCGGGAATGGGTTCTCTTTTCCGTTCTGCGGGTTTAGGAATCGTGGGTTTTAATCCGTCTAAAGATTCAATTTCTCCCAAACCCACGGTCATTTTCATCATCCCAAATCTGACGGTAATTTGACCTTCTGGTGTGGGTTCATTTAGCACTTCTGCGGTTTGACCAAAACGGGGTATTCTAATCCGATCGCCCACCTTGGGTTTAAACTCTGGGGGAAGTTTTGGGGTAGCTTTTTTAGAGGGTAAATACTGCCCGGCAATTTGGTTTAAAGCTTCCGTTGCTTGGGTGGTATCTTGACCTGTTGGTGTCCCTTGTTGTAAGCGATGAATCACTTTTGCAATTTCAGCTTTGGCTTGAATTAATGTTTCTTGAATTGCCTTTTCTTGAATTTGTTTTAACTCCCGTTCTCGTTCTTTTAAATTTGCTGATTTTTGAGCTAATTCCTGATGCAAACGTTCCGTATCTTTTAACAGTTGACCCGCCGCTTGAGCTTTGGTTTCCTGTTGACGGCGTTGAGCTTCTAAACCGGCAATAACTTGATTGACTTCCTCGGAACTTTCCCCCACATAACCCGCCGCTTGTTCGACAATTTCTGGGTTTAATCCTAACCGTTTGGCAATGGTTAAGGCATTAGAACGCCCGGGAATTCCCCATAATAATCGATAGGTAGGTTGTAGGGATTGTTCATCGAATTCAACGGAGGCATTTTCAAATCTTTCATCTTCATATTTTAAGGATTTCAGTTCTCCAAAGTGAGTAGTTGCTATGGTTAATAAGGCATGATTAGCTAAGTATTGTAAAAGGGCGATCGCTAAGGCACTCCCTTCGGTGGGATCAGTTCCTGCGCCTACTTCATCTAATAAAATTAAACTCGATGAACGGATTTCAGGTTGAGGATTAATCGCTGCTAAAATTCGGCTAATTCGGCGAATATGACCGGAGAATGTGGATAGATTTTGTTCAATGGATTGTTCATCTCCAATATCGGCTAAAACCTGATCAAACCAAGGAATTTCAACGGGTTCTCTGGCGGGAATAAATAACCCGACTTTTGCCATTAATGCCGCTAATCCAATGGTTTTTAAAGTAACAGTTTTACCTCCAGTATTCGGCCCGGTAATCGCTACAACTTTAATTTTTGGATGGACGACAACATCAATGGGAACAACGGGAAATCCCTGTTCATGTTGTTGTTGCCAAACTAATAAAGGATGACGAAGTTGTCTTAAATTAATAGAGTTTGAAGTTGAATCTTCGGATGATTCTAAATTAATAAAATGGGGAGGATTGGCTTCTAACCACAGACTATAACGGGCTTTAGCCACGGCTAAATCTAGGGCTGTGACAATCGCCAATAATCGTTCTAAATCGGGTTTAACTGCCCCAACTTGTTCACTCAATCCCTGTAAAATAATATCTTCTTCAGCCTTTTCTAGTCGTTGAATTTGTCGGAGTTGGTTATTAAGCTCAATGGTGGCTTTTGGCTCAATATATAAGGTCGCCCCTGTTGTTGAGCTATCATGAACAATCCCGGGAATCACATCTTTTTGAGAAGCTTTAACCGGAATGACAAAGCGATCGCTTCTTTGGGTAATTAATTGTTCTTGAACGGCGTTAGATTTGCGTTGAATAATATGTTGCAAAATCCCATAAACCCGATCTTTAATACTTCGTAATTGTCCCCGAATTTGTCCTAATTTTATACTAGCTCGGTCTGCCACATCTCCCCGCTCATCAATGCAGCGATGAATTTCCTGTTCTAGTTCGGGATAGGTTCTTAATTCTGAGACTAATTCTGTGATTATCGGAATGTCGGAATGATTATTAATCAGCCGCCGTAACTGTCTGGCTCCGGCTAAAGTTGTGGCAATGGCCAATAGTTCATTTCCTGATAAGATTCCATGGCGTTCTACCCGTTCTAAATAAACACTAATATCTTCAATTCCTTCAAATTTTAAACCATTTTGTCGCAGTTCTAATTGATAGGTTTCTTGAGTTTGGGCGAGGAGTTGCCGGGTTTGGTCAAGGGTCGTGGGAATGTGTAAATGCTGCGCCGCCACCGCAGCCAGTTTAGTCGCTGTAAAGGTGGATAAATGACGACATAACCGTTGCCATTCCAGTAGTTCTAAGGTTTCTGTTTGAATCAATGCCTCAAGATTTAAAAGTGTAATGTTAGTATACTACATTATTGTAACCGGTTTGGAGATTTTCTGCAATCCCCAAATAATCAATCATCAGTTGTAGGGGCGAGTTCATCGAGATTTAGGTGATTAACAAATATCTAACAAAACCCGCCCGCGACCCGTCATCACAGTTAATTACCCATGCGTAATTTGTAATTCGTAATTCGTAATTATTTCAACCTTAAAATTCTCTCAGCAACGGATGGTAAAACAGGCATAACAGATAAACGATTTCCCCGTTTAACAACGCCAAATTCATCAGGATTAAAGATTTGTTTGAGATTCTCTAAACTAATAATAGCAGAAAATTGTTCCACAAATTCGACTTTTACCGTATACCATCGGGGAGAATTTAGCGTTGCTTTAGGGTCAAAATAGGGGCTATTAACATCAAATTGGGTCGGGTCAGTTAGGTTATTTTCAATGATTTTAGCTAATCCCACAATCCCCGGAGGTTTAGTATTAGAATGATAAAAAAACGCTAAATCTCCGATTTGCATTTGTTTGAGGAAATTCCGGGCTTGATAATTTCTCACCCCATCCCAAATCGAAGTTTTATCCTCTTTTAAATCTGCAATACTATACACATCCGGTTCTGATTTAATTAACCAATAATTCATGATTTCTAACTTTTTAAAGCATTTTCCATAAAGATATCATGGGCGATTAACTCTGGACTATTTTCTGCGGGATGACGTTGAATATATTGACCATCGGGCTGTAAATCCCAGGCTTTGCGATTATCAGATAACATAATCCCTAAAATTTCTTCTAACTCCTTAGCAATATCAGGATCTTTAATCGGAGTCACCGCTTCAACCCGACGATTTAAGTTGCGAGACATCCAATCTGCTGAACCAATATAAACCTCCTCCTGTCCACCATTATAAAAATAGAAAATTCGAGAATGTTCTAAAAATCGTCCGATAATACTAATCACCTTAATATTATCACTAATTCCCTCTAAACCCGGGCGCAAACTACAGGTTCCCCGGACAATTAAATCAATCCCCACTCCCGCTTGAGATGCCTCATATAATGTAGCAATAATTTCCGGGTCAACTAAGGAATTAAGTTTAGCCACGATTCGCCCAGTTTTCCCTTGATTTGCCTGTTCGATTTCCCGACGAATTAACCCTAAAAATTGTTTTCGCATATTCACCGGAGCAACTAACAGTTTACGATAGGACTGTTGGCGAGAATATCCGGTTAAGAAATTGAATAAATCCGTTAAATCTGCTCCTAAATCTGGACAGGCACTTAATAATCCCAAATCCGTATATAGTTTAGCTGTTTTATGATTATAATTTCCCGTGCCAATATGAACATAACGGCGAATTTTATCCTGTTCCTGACGTACAACCATGACAATTTTAGTATGAGTTTTTAAACCCACTAAACCATAAACAACATGAACCCCCGTTTGTTCTAATTTTTTTGCCCATTGGATATTATTTTCTTCATCAAATCGGGCTTTTAATTCCACTAAAACGGCAACCTGTTTGCCATTTTCCGCCGCGTTAATTAAAGCAGTAATAATCGGAGAATCCCCGGAAGTGCGATATAATGTCATTTTAATTGCTAAGACATTGGGATCATGGGCGGCTTGATTAATAAACTCTTGAACGGTGGCGGAAAATGAATGGTAAGGGTGATGAACTAAGACATCTTTTTGGCGTAAAATTGCAAAAATATCCTTTTCATCAGTTTCTGAATTAGACGGAATCACATCTTCACTGTCTTTCATCCAACGGGGTAAAACGGCAGTCCAAGGTTTATCCTTTAATTCGGGTAAGGGTAAACTCAGAAAAGACATTAAATCCCGTAACCCCATCAACCCATCCACGGTATAAATATCTTCCGGTTCTAACTCTAATTCATCGACTAATAAATCCCGTAAATAGTCGGGTATTGAACTATTTATTTCCAGACGCACCACAGACCCACCGACTCGACGTTTGCGTAATTCTTGTTCAATAGCTAATAATAAATCATCCGCTTCATCTTCTTGCACGGCTAAATCCGCATCCCGAGTAATCCTAAAAATATAATAATCTTGTATATCCATACCCGGGAATAGGGATTCTAAATTATGGGCAATGACTTGACCAATGGGAATACCAACCCAAGGAGAAAATTCTCCATTTTCTTGGACTCGTAATTCCTTGGGTAAGGAAATAAATCGAGGTAAAGAACTCGGAACTTTTACCCGGGCAAATAATTCTTCTTTGGTTTCAGGGTTTCTGAGAACAACAGCTAAATTTAAACTCAGATTAGATAAATAGGGAAAGGGATGGCTGCGGTCAATGGCTAAGGGGGTTAAAACCGGAAAAATTCCCTCATCAAAATAATTTTTTAAATAAGTTCTTTGTTCTTGATTTAGATCGATATAACTTAATAAATGAATCCCATTTTGAGCTAATTCAGGTCTAATTTGTTGTTCAAAATATTGATGCTGTTCAGTTACCATGGGTAACAGGCGTTCATGGATTGCATTCAGTTGTTCTTGTGGAGTCCGACCATCGGCGGTAACTTTATTAACTTGGGCTTCAATTTGCCGTTTAATTCCAGCCACTCGCACCATAAAAAATTCGTCTAAATTAGAACTAAAAATAGCTAAAAATTTTAACCTTTCTAATAAAGGAGTTCGGGGATCTAAGGCTTCTGCTAAGACCCGACGGTTAAATTCTAACCAACTGAGTTCCCGACTAAAGTAATATTGAGGATCTTGAAGATTAATGTCTTTGGTAATTTTTGGCTCTGTTTTTTTAGGTTTGGACATGATTTGAGGCCAGGTGGGTATAAGTTAGACTTAATCTCTATTGTAATTCTGAATGGTTAAAATTGTAAAAAATTTAGTCAATATTTAGAAATGGGGGTAAATCTTAGGTTAACAAATGTTTAAATAACTTTTTTCAACTGATTTATTAAGGTAAATTGGTTCTTAAAAAATACTTAATATAGCTCGTTTAAATCATTAAGTTCCCGAATGCTGACAAGCCGATCCGTTGTGATGATTTTTAACGAAAATTCCACAATTTGCCCGAGTCGAAGTACCATGGAAATAAGGGTTAATTGATGCGTTGGCGGAGGATAAAATGGCAGTTAAATTGGAGCGTCCAGTTTTAATCGGGGGAGTCGGACTTTCTTTGGGTCTGTGGTTGTTGGGAAGTGTTCAACAGTCCGCTTCTGAATTCGGACAAATCGTGCTATTCGGTTTAGCCTTGGGAAGTGCCGGACTATGGTGGTTTAAGCAACAAAAAACCGAGCCTTTGCCGGAGTTAGCCTCTGTAACACCTTTAAATCAGGAGCAAGTGGAAAAAGCGATCGCCCAAACCCAAAGCCTGATCGCTCGTTTGATCACCGAATCCCCCACTCAAAATAGCCGTTTAGAAGCCCTAGAACAGCAAGGGAATCAACTCAACAGCCAACTGCAACGCCCAGCCCTACGGGTCGCCATTGCGGGCAACAAAGGCACGGGAAAAACCGCCTTGTTACAACGGTTAGAGTCCGACTGGCTATCCCAAAACCCTCAGACGATTAGTTTGATGGAAATTTCCACCCCGGAACTTGATGGGGCGCTGCCCGATTTAATCTTGGCAGATCTGGTTTTATTTGTGACCGCCGGAGATTTAACCTATCCTGAGTTTAAAGTAATATCGGAATGGGTGGCAAATCACCATCGTTTAATTTTAGTTTGGAATAAACAAGATCAATATTTAGTCGGCGATCAACCGATGATTTTACAGCAGTTGAAAACCACATTAGCGGGGGTATTGTCCTCGGAAGATATTGTGGCGATCGCCGCCTCTCCCGGTGAGCTAAAAGTGCGTCAACATCAAGATGATGGCACAGTTCAAGAATGGTTAGAACCGCAATTACCTATCCTTGATTCTGTAGTCAATCGTCTCAATTCTATTTTAAGTCAAGAACAACAAACATTAGTATTAGCAACCACCCATCGGGAAGCCTTAGAATTGCAACGGCAAGCCAAAGAAATTTACAACCAATTCCGTCGAGAACAGGCTTTACCCTTGATTGAAAAATATCAATGGATTGCAGCGGCGGCAACGATTGCTAATCCGGTTCCGGCCTTGGATATGTTAGCAACGGCGGCCGTTAATGCCCAATTGGTGATGGATTTGGGGGCAATTTATGAGCAGAAATTCTCCCTGAAACAAGGTCAAGAGGTTGCCACAACTATTAGCGCCCAGATGTTGAAATTAGGATTTGTGGAAATCTCCACCCAAACCCTAACCTCGTTATTGAAAACGAATACCGCGACCTTTATCGCCGGAAGTTTGGTACAGGGGGTGAGCGCGGCTTATTTAACCCGAATTGCCGGGTTGAGTTTAATTGAGTATTTCCAAGCCCAGTCCCTGCTGTTAGAAGCGACTGACAATCCCAGTTTGAATTGGGATAGTCTCAAGAAAAGCCTACAAACCGTATTCCAGCAAAATCAACAGGCCAATTTGTTACAGTCTTTTGTCAAACAGGCTCTCAATTATCTGGCGGTGCAGTTCAAACCTAAGCAAACCGTTGAATCGTCGCTGTCTTAGGTCGTTTTGGTGGTAGTATTTCCCAGTCCTCAAAAAAACTTTGAGAACTGGGGTTTACATTTCTGAAGTTTATGCTATAGTTAGAAATTGTGACAGACAACGCGGGTGTAGTTTAGTGGTAAAACTATAGCCTTCCAAGCTATTAATGCGGGTTCGATTCCCGCCACCCGCTTTACCAAATACTAAATATAGATAATAGTTATAGTCCCTGGACTGTATAAGGTGTAAGGGTTTTAATTATTATCTATTTGATGGTCGCCGGATCAACTTGGCCCTTCTCAGATGGCTTACTATCAATCAATTGGATAAACTCTTTTAATATTTGTTCATAGCGATCGCCTGCTACCTGACTCATATCATTATGATCAGCCCCTTCCACCCAAAAGGATAATTTAGGAGTCTTGATCGCTGCAAATAATCGTTGTCCGTGACTGAATGGAATCACCTGATCAACAGTTCCATGAATTACCAAAACCGGAACTTTAACGGCAGAAATTTTGCGAAGATTAGCAAATTTATCGAAAGGATATAAGGGCAAATCTATTTTCACCCGAAAGGTACTCAGAAATGTACTTTCAAGAATTAAACCCCCCAGGGGTTGACGGGATGCTAAATCCACCGATGGCCCCCCACCCACAGAACGGCCATAGGCAATAATTTGATCGGGAGGAATTTTTAACTGTTGTGTGAGATAATTATATGCAGCATCAATGGCTTGATAAGTACCGAGTTCCGAGGGTTTCCCTTGACTCATTCCATAACCCGGATAATCATAGGAAAAAACGGCAAATCCCCTCTGACGAAATTGTTCTAATAAAAAGCGACTATCTCCTAAATCCTCAGCATTGCCATGACTATAAAGAATCGTATATTTAGCTTTAGGATTCGGTAAATATAACGCCGTAATATTGACATCCTTAGTGGTTTTTAGGGTCAGCAATTCAGGCGTCAGTGCATAACTAGAAGGTGGGGGGATAAAAATCAAGCGCTCTGAATAGAAATACGCCCAAACTCCAACCGCGACATATAAAATAATTGGAAAACGGATCATTCGTTTAAAGGAAAACTCACCAATAACAAAGTGTTTGATCAAAGTCTGGCGATTCATCATAATATTTACCAGCTAAACCACTTTTTATCCTAATTTTGTAGTTTAATAGAAGATGTGAACAATTAATAGAGTCAATCAACTGTAAGGAGTCATTATGGCAGAGTATCCCGAAGATCTGAAATATTTAGATACCCATGAATATGTCAAACTTGATGGCGAAATTGCTACCATTGGGATTACTCGCTTTGCGGTGCAGCAACTCGGAGATATTGTTTTTGTAGAATTACCCAATGTAGGGGACGAAACCCAGAAGGGCGAACGATTTGGAACCGTTGAGTCGGTAAAAGCGGTCGCAGAATTATTTTCCCCCATCGGTGGCAGCATTATTGAATGTAATACAACCCTAGAAGATGCCCCCGATATTCTATCCGATGACCCCTATGAATCGGGATGGTTAATTAAAGTTAAAATCAGGGATGCTAGTGATTTAGATGATGCTTTATCCGTAGAAGAATATCAAGATTTAGTCGAAGGACATTGATAAATTTTAGGGTTTTAGGTGTGATAAAAATCTTCATCAAACAATATTTATGGCCAATTTATCTTCTATATTCGTTCCCGAAAATATTACCTTTGATCAAGGCATAGAAATTACTGAACTATTGTTAAATGAACTGGCAGATAACTCCTTATCGGAAGTTGAAATTAAAAGAACGATCACGGAGTTAGTCAAAACTCATAATGGGGCTAGGGGTTTTTTTGTAACTTATTTAACCGATGGTCGCACTTGTTTTGATCAGCCGATCGATCCTATTATTCAAGCCTTAGAAACCTCGCCCGAAATTGTGTCAGACCTACTGGTTAAAAATGTGGCGATGTCTTCGGCAATGGTCGTGTATCATCATCGAAATAATAACCTGGAAATGCAGGACAGTTCACAACGAGTAGTTCAACGGTCTACGGGTTTAATTCTACAGTTGAATTGCCCTTTATTGCGATCGCAACTTCAAGACTTATTCAAAACTGCCAAAACCGGAGAAGGAACCTATCAAGACTTCTTAAAACGTTGGGAATATGATTCTGAGCAAATTGTGGCTATTGTCAAGATTTTAGAACGCTTATTATCCTCTGATTAATCGGGACTAAGGGACTTAATCAATCCCCCTAAAACATCGGATTTAGGAGGATTCGATCAGGCATATTTCAGACTTAATTTTTCACCCAGACTAACAGACATCTGAATTAATTTCAAACCGGAACTTTAGTTTTCACTTCAGCTTTTTGGGCTTGATATTCTGCTAACTGTTGTTCAATTTCGGTTCTGACAATTTCCCGATATTCTAAGAAATGTTCGTTATGGGCGCAGAGGGTTAAATACTGATCCCAGACGGCGGGATTATGTTTGATAATATTGAATAAATACCCCCAAAATTTCCAGCGAGTTTGGCGTTTAATTCCCTGTCGCCAAATCACAGTGGCTAAGGCTTTTAAATCAATCCAACTGGGGAATTTACCCGGAGGATGACATTTGGGCGCACCCAACTTGAGGAAACAGCGATAGGTACGTGCTAAATAGCGTTCGGGATCATATAATTGCCAGAAGGTTTCAATATATTCTTGGGCAATTTCTTCAACGGGACGGGTGGGAACAAAATTAATTAAAGTAGTTTGGTTAATATCAAATTTTTGGGGATTAATTAACCGTCCTTCTTTCTCTAAACGATGCCATAACGCCGTATTCGGTAAGGCTTGTAACATACTAAATAAAGCCGTAGGAATCGCAGATTGTTCGACAAATTCAATAATTCGAGAGCCCGCCCCGGGTTTTTCCCCATCAAATCCCAGAATAAATCCCGCCATTGGACGTAAGCCAGCCCGGATAATTTTATCTACTGCTTCTAATAAGGGACTGCGGTTATTTTGATATTTTTTAGTCATTTCTAAACTACTGGCATCGGGGGTTTCAATCCCTAAAAATACCGCATCAAAATAACATTCTACCATCAAGTCCATTAATTCACCATCATCAGCTAAATCAATAGAAGCTTCGGTATTAAACCGGAAGGGATATTGATGGTCAGCTTGCCAAACTTTTAGGGCTTTTAACAGTAATTTAACATTACGTTTATTCCCAATAAAATTATCATCCACCATGAAAATTGATCGCCGCCATCCCAATTCATAAAGATAGTCTAATTCCTTTAATAATTGTTCTGGGGTTTTGGTGCGGGGTTTGCGACCATACAGCACAATAATGTCGCAAAATTCGCATTGAAACGGACATCCTCGCGAGAATTGTACCGACATGGAATCATAGGCATCTAATTCTAATAAATCATAACGGGGAATCGGAGTTGAGGTGACACTGGGTTTTTCTTCGGTGCGGAATACCCCGGAAGTTTGCCCTTTTTCCACAGCTTCAACAAACATAGGTAGGGTAATTTCCCCTTCATCTAAAATCAGAAAATCTGCCCCGGAATCTTCAATTTCATGGGGGACAGAAGTGGGATAGGGGCCACCCACGGCGACTAATTTTCCGCGTCTTTTGGCTTCTTGAATTTGGGCAATAAAATCTACTTTCTGGACAATCATTCCCGAAAGAATAACTAATTCTGCCCAGTCCCATTCGGCTTCGGTGACGGCCGTAATATTGCGATCAACTAATTTGAATTCCCAGGTTTGAGGTAAAATTGCCGCCACGGTTACTAATCCCAAGGGCGGTAATAAGACTTTGCGATCAACTAATTCTAGGATTTTTTCATACGACCAAAATGTGGACGGAAATTGAGGATAAATTAATAAAGTTTTCATGGGTAAAATGGTAATTTGGGGTTAATATTTTAGAGAATTTGTTCAATAGTCTGAAAAAAATCCTCCTTGGGTCGCACAGTCTGCCTGTCCGCGCTATCATAACAAACGTTCACATTTCACCAAATCATACAGGGTTATCATAAATATGGCCGTTAAAATAGGAGATCTGGCTCCTGATTTCACCTTAACTTCGCAAACGGGCGAATCAGTGAGTATTAAAGACTTTCGGGGTCAAAAATCCGTTGTCCTCTACTTCTATCCCAAGGATGATACCCCGGGCTGTACCGCCGAAGCCTGCGCCTTTAGAGACAGTTATCAAGTTTTTACAGATGCCGGGGCGGAAGTGATTGGCATTAGTTCGGATACGGCCCAATCTCATCAACAGTTTGCCACAAAATACAATCTGCCGTTTATTTTGTTGAGCGATACCGGAAATAAAGTGCGTCAACTCTATGGTGTTCCAGCGACGATGTGGGTGCTCCCGGGTCGCGTTACCTATGTTATTGATAAGGACGGCGTAGTGCGACATCTGTTTGATTCTATGCTAGATTTTTCGCGTCACGTTGAGGAAGCGTTAACTACCCTGAAATCGATTCCAAAGCCATAGAATTTTAATCAAAAATCGCCTCTATTCAATGAATACAGACTATAAAAATACCCTGACTCATTTAAGGCAAGAATTATCTCAAACTTTGCCCAAGCTCACCCAACTCCTACCTCAGTTTATGCTGGCCGTGGGGGTGGGTTATTTATTTGCGTGGTTACAAGTTCCCGTGGGATGGTTAATTGGGCCAATGATTGTGGGGATTTTTTATGCGGCATTTCAGGGGAAACCCCAACCTCTACCCCCGATCTTTTTTATTGTGGGTCAAGCTATTGTGGCGATCGCAACAGCTACGGGCTTTTCACTCCAGACGATCGGGTTAATGGCGACTTACGCCTTCCCCCTGATGCTCTGTATTCTGGTGACTGGGGGGATGAGTATTTTAAATGGTTATTTTTTAGGGCGTTGGGGTGGAATTGACCGGGCGACGGGGTTCCTCAGTTGTGTTCCTGGAGCGAGTTACAGCTTAATTGCCATGAGTGAGGAAATGGGGGCTGATGCGATCGCCGTTGCCCTGTTACAATATCTGCGAATTCTGTTAGTGGCCTTAATTATTCCTGCCCTTGTCGGCTTCTGGTTTGGGGGGGATGTGGCTATTGGGTCGGTGGTCTCTATTCCTCTCGACGCTTCACCTACTTTACCTATACTTTACAACCTGGGAATTCTGGGGGGTTGTGCAGCATTAGGAATCGTTTTAGGGGAAAAGTTAAATTTACCTTCAGCCTTGTTTCTGGGGCCATTTCTAGTTAGTTTAATGGTCTTTTGGACAGTTCCCTATTCGATTAAAATGCCTCCTTTGCTCTTTACTATTGGCTTATTATTTGTCGGATTTTCCGTGGGTTTAAAGTTTGACTGGCAGAATGCTAAAAAACTCTGGAAGGCTGTTTTAATTGAATTTTTTTTAGTTCTGCTCTTGATTCTATTTTGTTTAGGTGCGGGTTATATTTTCCATCAAATTACCCAAGTTGATACCATGACGGCCATATTGGGTTCCACACCCGGAGGAATTACGGCGATGATTGCAACGGTAATTCAACTCGGAGGAGATGCCGGAATTGTTTTAGCAATGCAAATGACTCGAATGTTATTGATCTTATTAATTAGTCCTTGGTTTGCGAATGTATTAATTAAAAGTCAAAAACAATCTAACCTCAGCTAGTTGTTGGTCTTTAGCACCCTCTTAGCACCCAAGCGCAACAACAAACTATTGTGATATAATATCTTAAAAATCATTAATCTATTGATTAATTGAGGGCAATGTCACCAGAAACACTGCTAAATGGGTTAACATTACCGCCCACTCAAGACGAACTACCCTATGACGATGGAGTCCCCATGGAAACCCAACGCCATAAAATGCAAATGGATCTACTAATTGATCCATTAATTCCTTGGTTAGAACCGCGAGAAGATGGTTATGTTGGGGGCAATATGTTCCTCTATTTTAGTTTAGCCCAAGTGCGGAACCAAGACTTCAAAGGCCCTGATTTTTTTGCCGTATTAGGAGTTCCCAAAAAAGAACGAAAAAGTTGGGTCGTTTGGGAAGAAGGAAAAGCTCCTGATGTGATCATTGAACTATTATCTCCTATTACCGCCCAAGAAGATAAAACTAACAAAAAAATCATTTATCAAAATCAAGTTAGAGTTCCTGAATATTTCTGGTTTGACCCCTTTAAGCCGGATGATTTGGCAGGATTTATCTTAATTAATGGCAGTTATCAACCTATTTTTCCCGATCAATTTAATCGATTATTCAGTCAACAATTAGGCTTATCCTTAGTCCGATGGTCAGGGGTTTATAAAACCGTCGAAACCGTATGGTTAAGGTGGGCAACTCCAGAGGGTGAAATTCTGCCCACAGTTGATGAATTATCCGCACAAAAAGCTGAAGAAGCGGGGCGTCAAGCCGAAGAAGCCAGGCGTCAAGCTGAAGAAGCGCAACGCCAAGCCGAAGAAGCCGGGCGGCGTTCCCAGGAGTTAGAAACCTTACTCAACCGCTACCGTCAACAGTTTGGCGAATTACCCGAACCCAGTTCTGATTAGTTTTGAGATCAAATTGGGTATTCTGACAATAGGTACGATTAAAAAGCCAACTAATCTACAATCAGAGGAAGGTATAAGCAATGAATCCCACTGAAAAGCAATCATTAGAAAAACAATATGGAGCAGAGCGTATTCGCAGAATGGAACGCTTGAAACAGGTACAAAAAGTGATTATGTTCCTATCACTGCTGGCTTTTTTTGGTAGTAGCATATTCGGATTAGCAAAAGTGTTTAAAAGTGGATTTGAAAAACAACCTGAAGTTAATCAAACCACTGAACAACAATCTGCAACCGCTTTATTACAAAAGCAAGAAAAAGGCTATGAAACCGTATTAAAACGGGAACCCAATAACCCGACGGCGTTGGAAGGTTTATTGAATGTTAGGTTACAACAAAATAATATTCAAGGAGCAATTGAACCCTTAGAAAAGTTGGTCAAACTATATCCTGATCGACAGGATTATCAAAATTCATTAACTGAATTAAAACAGCAAAATAAAAAATAAATTCCAGTTATGAAACATTTAGACTACTGGATAAAACAGCAAAAACAGCAACAGTTAGAGGATCAAATTAGAACAGAACAAGCCAGAACAGAAGTTCAAGCTATTGTTAAAGTATTAACAGAACAATTTTCTATTAAAAAAATTATTCTGTTTGGTTCTTTAGTTCGAGGAAAATTCAATGAAAACTCTGATATTGATTTAGCGGTAGAAGGAGTACCAAAAAGGGATTATTTTACAGCCGTTGCGATCGCTAATAACTTAACATCCAGATGGGTTGATTTAAAACCCCTAGAAGACTTGGAACCTCACTTTCGAGAAAGGGTTTTAGCCACAGGAGAATGTGTTTATGAAGCCAATGTCAGCAAGTAAAATTAGAGAACTAGCGACTGATATTGAAATTGAGTTAGAACGTTTAGGAAGGTTGGAATTAGCGATCGCGCAAGTCTATCAGGAAGTTCAAAATGATCCAGACCGGGCTACAATTTTTCATGAAAGTCTAGCCTTAAAGTTACATAACTTTTATACGGGTTGTGAGCGGATTTTTCAACTCATTGTTTCTGAACTAAATGGTTCTTTACCCTCAAGTTTTGATTGGCATAAAAGACTTTTAAATAGAATGAGTGTAGAAAGAGAAGGGTTGCCAGCCATTTTGACTTCAGACACAGTTATTATGTTAAATGAGTATCTAGGTTTTAGGCATATTGTTATAAATTTGTATGGTTTTGAATTAGATCCAAACAGGCTAGAAAAACTTGTTGAAAATTACCCTTCAGTTTGGCATCAAGTTAACTTTGAACTCCGAGAATTTATCAATTGGCTTAGACAACTCGCTGAACAGTTAGAATAATCAGGAGTTATGCAGAAACACGGTTTCTTGAAGTATGAAAGTTATTGGGATGAGTGCCCCAATAGGAGAGGGCTAAAGCCCAATAACGGTTTGATAAAATTCCTCTAACCCAGTGACACAAACTTGATCATCAAAAATCAGATGATGGCGATCGCTCATTTGTTCAGAAAGTGTTTTGCGCCCTACGGGATCTAATCCTAATTTAACCGCAATTTTAATATATTCGGCTTCATTTTCTGCAATGGTTTCGGTTAAACCAATCATTTTTAAGAAACTATCAGCATGACGTCCGCGCATGAATTCCCCAGGACAAGTTACAATGGGTAAATTACAGGCGATCGCTTCTAAAGATGTATTTCCTCCCGACCAAGTAAAGGTATCTAAAAACACATCAGAAAGCAAATTTAACATCAAATAATCAAACCTTTCAGGGACGTTTCGATGTAAACAATAATCTTGATCATTTAACCCATAATGAGCAAATGCTTGTTTCAACCGAGCATTTAATAGGGTTCCTCGGAAGAATAAAAACCTAGCATTAGGAACTTTTACCGCAATTTCTGGTAGAATATAATCATATTGAGGCAAATATTTAAACGGTGCTTGACAACATAAATAAATCACCGCATCCTCGGGTAAATCATAATCTGAACGGGTTTTAACTAAGGCTGGAATATCTTGTGGTTTGGGATAAGCAACCCCAATATTGGGCAATAAAATTAGGGTTTCTGAGTAATGTTCCTGGGAGTTTTCCGGTTCCATTAATTGACTAGAAAGAAAATAATCAATAGTGGGTAGTCCCGAGGTTACGGGATGACCCCAAGCGGTGCATTGAATCGGCACTAAACGCAACGCGGCGAGTTCCATTGTTGGGGGGTTCATACCAATTTCTGGATAGACTAAAATATGTAGTTTATCCTTAAAAATTTGTTCGGCAACCGCTTCTAAATTGTCTGGAATATGATAGAATTTGTAGCTATATTGTCGAAACTGTTCCGTAACTGGATCGGGAGAATTGCCAGTATAATAAGAGTAAATTTCAAACTGATTATGATTAGCATACCGCAACCAACCGGTTAACCAAAGTGACCCACTATAACAATGCAAATAATTAGAAACATATCCTACTCTGATTTTATCCTCAACTGTTGGTAGGGTTAACGCTTGAACCCATTGGGGATATTTTGCTGACATCATTTGATGGAGGAAATTACCATAAATCTGTTGTTCTTTTATAATATTTCTCGCTTGATAACCTAGGTAGAAATTAGTAAATCTTCCCATTCCTAAAAACGCCTGTTCTAAGGTTTCAGGATCATTAAAATTCGTGGTTTCAATTAAGGTTTTTAATCCTTTTCTAAACTGTTCTTGATAATAACTAATTTCTTCAACGGAGTGATAAAACATCGGAACTATTAAATTTTTCAGTAATGTAAAAGTATAATCTTTAGGTAAACATTCCGAGGCAATTTTCGCTTGTGTAGTGGCTTCTTCTGTTCTTCCCTCATAGAGAAGATTTGTAATGAGGGTAAAGTGGAGAGGTGCAAATTGAGAATAAAGCTCTAGGGCTGTTTTTAAGATATTAATTGCACTATCATATTCTCCTAAATTCCAGTAACATTGATGAATTTTTTCATAAGTATTAACCTCTTGCTGTTGTAAATTAAGTATTTTTTGATATTGGGCGATCGCTCCTTGATAATTCCCTAATTCATACAAGCGATCGCCAAAACTGCTACAATAAGATGCGGGATTTTTTTGCTGTTCTTTAGCCAGTTCTAAATTGTACAGAATATCAGGATTATTAGGAACAATTTCTAAAGCAATTTGATAGTTTTCTAAGGCTGATTCTATTTGATTTTGCAATAGAAAAAGATTACCTAAGTTTAAGTAACTGCCAAAATGATTGGGGTTAACATTAATTCCCTGGCGGTAAAGGGTTTCCGCTTCTATAAATTGCCCCTGTTGCGTTAAGAGATTTCCTAAGTTATTATAGGCATCAATATGATCAGGTTTTAATACGATTGTTTTTTGGTAGGCTGCGATCGCTTGTGCAATTTGATTCAATTTTTCCAAACATTGACCTAAGTTATAGTAGCCTTCAAATCTTTCAGAATCGACTTTAATAACCTGAAAACTTGCTTGTAAAGACTGCTGATAATCTTCACTTTGATAATATAATTGACTTAAATTAATCCAAGATTCCATATGATTTTTATTCCAGTTTAAAACTATTTTATATTTATTTTCAGCTTGAGTAAATTTATATTCGTGGTGTAATTTTACAGCCTCTTGATAAATGGTTTCTAACAAGTTTTCTAATTGCTCAATTTGTGAAATTCTTTCAATGATTTGAGGTTGACGGTAATTAAATACAACCGATGACTCTAGGCTGATATTTCTATTAATATCTCGACTTAAAACAACCCTTCCATTGCCAACAAAAATAGATTGATAAGACTGAGATAAAAATTCTTCCTCAATTATAAATTCAGGGTTTACACTGAGAAAATCTGCGATCGCTTGCTGCACAGATGGATGGTTAACTCCCTCAATAATTATTAAAGATTGATCAGATAAAAAGGATTTTATTAACAATAAACTATACAGAACAGAACGATAATCTTTTTTCCAATCATAGACAAATAACCCAATTTTATTTTCACAATCAACAGTTTTTAATTCTAATAAAAATTCTTCGGGATCTTGATCAAAGAGAAAGACTTGTTCAGTTAAGTTGAGATTATCTAAATTATCAACTATATTTTCATAATTGCTTGAATTGTTTTGCTGGTAGAATGAATCAACTGCATAAGCCATGCAGTCAGGGTGGTTGACTAACGCAGCAATTAAAGTGCTAAAAGAATTTACCCCAAGTTGACAATAAATTTCCTCATCTTCTAAATCATCAACTGCCCAATTTAATAGAACACAAAAGATAATTAATTCTTCGTTTTCTAAAATCGCCGAAAATGGCTGTAAGTCTTTAAATAATATTGATCCATGCTCCAGTAAATTTTGATTTTGATTGATGGGTGATAATTTTTTAAATAAATTTAGATATTTCATTTTTTTAGAGAAAATGTAAGTGGGTTATTGAATCATAAAAAATCAATTAATTTTATTCTAACATATTAATCACCTTAGCAATTATTGAGTCCCAGGTTTTACTCTACCCTCGAAAGATCAATGAGTATAGAGCAGAACATCGGAAAAACTATAATCAAACGAAAATGATCATTTTCCGAAAACAACAGGGTATTATAGTATACTGTAAACAGCGATCTTTAAAATCCTCCTAGTCTATGAATTTTTTAGTTTTGTTAAACTGGACACAAGCAGAATCAGATCTTTTCTTGGAACTGGAAACAATAACAAAAATATTTCTCCAACATCATGACAGAGGTAATCTATCTGTCCTTATTGATTACAATGGTATTTCTAGTCAAGAGGTTGACCTGTATTTATCAGGTGTAATGATGAACTTACTGTTAGAAGGAGATGAACAATTAGAAACACAGCTAGATATTAGCCTAATTAGTCCAGAAAATTTTGAAGAATGGTTTAACGCTATTATAACAGTTAATTACAAAATTTTAGGAAGTAATGTTGACGAAAAGCAACTCAATGAATGGTTGAAAATAATCCCTTCAATTACGTTAGAAACAATTAGAAATACAGAAAAATATAAATTATTATCTACTATAAATGAGGAGCAAAAAATATTTAAATTACAACTAGCACACCAATGTTTTCAGGCTAAAAGATTTACAGAAGCAGCGAATTTAGGCAGAAATTTACTCTTAGATTATCCAGAGTTAGTAGAAAGAGGTTTCTCGATTCCTCTAGCTCACAGCCTAATTTTATCGTTAAATTGGTATGAGGTTGCAGCTAATCTTTCCCCAGGAATTAATTATCTCCTGACATCGGGGTGGCTTAATTCACTGTATCAGAGTAAACCTGTAACCCAAGATAATCGACCGATTCCCTGGTATACTTATCCGACGATTGAATTTTTAGAAGATAAAGTTAGGCCGGATTTTAAAGTATTTGAATTTGGCGCCGGTCAATCTACCTTATGGTGGTCTGAGCGAGTTTTAGAAGTGATTTCCATTGAAAATGATCCCAATTGGTTTCAAGAAATTAACTCTAAAATGCCTAATAATGTGCAACTCTTTTTAAAAGAGAATGAAACGGAGTATGCGGAAATGATCAAACAATTTCCCCTAGATTATTTTGATGTTATTATTGTGGATGGAGCCAATCGAAACCAATGTTTAGAACTTAGTTTAAATCATATCAAAGAAACGGGTCTAATCATTTTTGATAATACAGATGATTATAATTACGATCCCTCAGTTAAATTATTAGCATCTGAAGGTTATAAACGTTTAGATTTCTGGGGACTAATTCCCTGCTATACCTATAAAAACTGTACTTCACTATTCTTTAAAAAACTTGATATTTTAGATAATCAGGAACTTCCCAGCCAGAAAAAATCTCTTTTGGGTAAAGGATGTTTTCACGTCATGAATCCAAAACCGAATCAAGCTCAATAAAATTCAGATCAAATTCTAATTATTAGATTTATAAATTGTAAAGAGGGTTTAACGAATGAGTAACTTTCTATCACAGATTGCTTCAAAAAACCAGCATTTAATTAAGTTTCTTTTAGAAAGCGGAAGACCTATTAAAATTGAGTTAGGTTCTTCACAAAAAAGAATGGAGGGGTGGATCACAATGGATTTAGATCCTAAAAGTGATTTATGTATGGACTTATCACAACCCTTACCTTTTCCTGATAACTGTGTAGAAGAAATTTATTCATCCCATCTACTTGAACACTTTTCTTTTCCTGATCCGATGGTTAACTTTCTGTCCGAATGTTATCGGATATTGAAACCAAGAGGATTTTTTAAAATTGCTGTTCCTAACGCCAGAATCTATATAGAATCCTATGAAAATCCCGAACAATTTGATCCTCAAAAATATTGTCTTTATACACCGGCTTATCACTATCATTCCAAAATAGATTTTATTAACTATATTGCTTATATGGACGGTCATCATCGTTATCTTTTTGATGAAGAAAATTTACCAAAAGTCATTGCTCATGGTGGATTTGAAAATGTGAAACTCAGAGATTTTGAACCAGGGTTAGATTTAGAGTCCAGAAAGCATGAGTCAATTTATGCAGAAGCAATAAAACCAGGGGCGAGTTATCCAGTAACAGCTATCTTTAAAAGTGAACAAAAACCAAAACTAAAAACTCCTGTTTGTTTAATGATTTTCAATAGACCAGACACAACACAGCAAGTGTTTAATGTGATTCGTCAGATTCAACCTGAAAAACTTCTAGTTATTGCTGATGGCCCTCGATTGAATGTCGTCGGTGAAGCCGAAAAATGTGCCGCGACTCGAGCGATTATTAATCAGGTGGATTGGGATTGTGAAGTTTTAACCAACTATTCTGAGATTAATTTAGGCTGTCGTCATCGGGTTTCGAGTGGATTAACTTGGGTATTTAACACCGTTGAAGAAGCCATTATTCTCGAAGATGATTGCTTACCGGATGTTACCTTTTTCCGATTTTGTGAAGAATTATTAGAACGTTATCGTCATGAGCCCAACATCATGACAATCTCAGGAAATAACTTTCAATCTCGACAAAATAATCAACAGGTAAGCTACTACTTTTCTCGATATAATCATCTCTGGGGTTGGGCGACTTGGCGCAGAGCCTGGAAATTCTATGATTTGGATATGAAATTGTGGCCAGAAATAAGAGATAGCAACGGTTTAGAAAAAATACTAGAACATTCTGCTGTAAACGTCGCTGAATGTAAAGAAGTTTTTCAAGCTGCTTATGAAGGATATAATACCTGGGATCATGCTTGGACATTTGCGTGTTGGGTTCATGGAGGCTTAACGATTTTTCCCCATGTTAATTTGGTTTCTAATATTGGTTTTAGGAAAGATGCAACCCATACAACAGATCAATCCCCATTTGCCAATTTACCCACAAAACCGATGAGTTTTCCCTTGCAACATCCTACTGTTGTGATGCGTAACACTCAATCTAATAATTTGACTGAGGCTATTATGTTTGGTTCTATATTATATGAGAATATTAGTCACCTCAAATTAAAAGAAATCAATCTGCTTTTATTCCTTGATTGGACTCAAGAAGAAGATCAACTATATTCCCAGTTAAGTGCTGTTATTAAAACCCTGGTTAATCACCCTGATAAAGCTCAAATTAAACTGTTGATTGATCATCAAAAAATCAGTGACGAAGAAGCAGATTTAATGTTATCCAGTATGATGATGAATCTGTTGATGGAAGATGAATTAGATGTAGAACAGGGGCCAGATATTACCCTCGTGGGTCAATTAACTCAACCTCAGTGGAGCAATTTACTGTCTGTTGCTCAAGGTCGCATTCGTTTAGAGTCTGAAAACTTAGCTGGTCTTGACGCTGTTGATGCAGAGCAAATGCCTCAGTTTCCCTTAGAACAGTTACTCGATTGGCGGGGTCTTCAGTTAAAAAATAATCATTGGGAATTGTGGAAGCTAAAAGACAAAAACTACATTGCATTTCCAGATTGGAAGCAACCTGAAGAAACGCTTTATTTAGAGTTAGCTAATCTATTTAAATTAGTGGCTTCTCTACCTAACAAAAATTCAATTACAGTATATCTAAATAGTCATAATATTTCTGATGAAGATGCGAATCTAATTTTATCTAGTATCTTTATGAATTTATTCATGGAAACGGAAGTAGATATAACCGAAGGATTAGAAATTCTTTTGACCGGACGATTAAGCGATGTACAAAGTCAGGCTTTATACTCTCGTTTAACTGCCCGGATAATTTTAGAGCATGAAGATAAAATTGCAATCTCATCTATGGGAGGAAAACCCCTACCTATTTGGGTAATTCCTGAAGAAAGTGTTGCTTATCCATAGCAGTGCTTGGCAATGTTAAACAGAGTTTATACAATATAATGAAAGCTTGTCCTAATCAATAAGTTCAATTAAGATAAGAGGGAACGTGATCGTTTTTACAGTCGCATCGGGTATCTTAGAAATAAAGTAGTTTTGATCAACTAGAAATAAAAATTTAGTTATAGTTTAGATCGGGAAACTCTAAGATAACTCATAATCTTAAGCAAATTTATCAATATTATTTATGAAATGTAAAGTTTGTGATTCTCAGTCGAATTATTTTGCTACGGCTCAAATTCTCAATAAGTATGATATTAGTTATTTCCAGTGTTCAAATTGCGGATTTATTCAAACTGAAGAACCTTACTGGTTAGAAGAAGCATATTCTAATGCAATAGCGATGAGTGATGTTGGGTTGGTGTTCAGAAACTTAATGTTTTCTGATGTTACCAGTAAACTAATTTTTAATTTTTTTGACCATCAGAGCAAATTTTTAGATTATGGAGCCGGATATGGATTATTTGTTAGGTTAATGAGAGATAATGGTTTTGATTTTTATTGGTTTGATAAATTTTGTAATAATTTGTTTGCTCAAAGTTTCGAGATTAATTTAGATGCGGCTGAAAATAATAGCTTTGAAATTGTAACAGCTTTTGAAGTCTTTGAACATCTGATTAATCCTAGTATTGAGTTAGAAAATCTCTTAAAAATATCCTCAACTATTTTATTGAGTACAGAGCTACTCCCGGTTAGCAATCCCAAACCGAATGACTGGTGGTATTATGTTTTACATGAAGGTCAACATATTTCAATTTATACCCATCATTCTCTGAGAATTTTAGCAGAGCGATATGATTTAAACTTTTACTCTAATGGCAGTTCATTACATTTATTAACAAAAAAAGAATTACCTTGTAACCCGTTTGAACAATTATCCCGTCAGCAACTTAAAAAAGTAGAAAAATCATCTTTAATTAGCCAAGACTTTAACAATATTCTGGAAAAATATTTTCCCTCTAATTCAGTAAACAGCATTAATACAGAATCATCCTTGTCCTCCAATTTAGAGACATCAAGGTTAAATAGCCCTCTGAATATTATGATTGATGGGGTCTTTTTCCAAATGTTTAAAACCGGAATAGCCCGGGTTTGGCAATCGTTATTTTTAGAATGGGCAGTTAACGGATTTGGTCAAAATATTATTGTTTTAGATCGAGCAGAAACAGCCCCCAAAATAGCAGGAATTAGGTATCTTTCCGTTCCAGCCTATGACTATTCTAAAACAGAAGTTGACCGCCAGATGCTTCAAGAAGTTTGTGATCAAGAAGCAGCAGACTTATTTGTTTCAACTTACTATACAACGCCCCTATCAACACCATCGGTTTTTATAGCCTATGATATGATTCCTGAAATTTTAGGGGCGAACCTAGATGAACCGATGTGGCGGGAAAAACATCTAGGAATTGCCCATGCGTCAGCTTATATTTCCATTTCAGAAAGTACGGCAAATGACCTAGTTAAATTATTTCCAAATATCAATTCTAAAATTACGGTTGCTCACTGCGGAATTTCTCAGACTTTCTATCCGGCACCCCCAGGAGAAATTATTCAATTTAAAACTAAATATGGAATTAATAAACCCTATTTTCTATTAGTTGGAGCCGGTAGTGATTATAAAAATGCTGTTTTGTTCTTTCGAGGGTTTTCTCAACTTTATAGCAAATCAGCATTTGATGTGATCTGTACAGGAGCAGGTTATTTATTAGGACACGAATATCGAGAGTTAGCAGCAGGTAGTACAGTTCATTCTTTGTACCTCAGTGATGAAGAACTCAGGGTCGCTTATTCAGGAGCCACCGCCCTAGTTTATCCCTCTAAATATGAAGGCTTTGGAATGCCCATTGCAGAAGCTTTAGCCTGTGGTTGTCCGGTTATTACTTGTGCAAATGCCTCGATTCCAGAAGTGGCAGGAGAGGCAGCAATTTATATTAAAGATGATGATATTGATGCCATGACTGATGCACTTTGCGAGGTACAAAAACTCAAATCCCGTAATATTTTGAGGGCGAAGGGATTGGAACAAATACGGAAGTTTTCTTGGTCAAAAATGGCTAATATTATTAGTTCTGCTTTAATTGATGCCACACTTCTGCGTTTAAACCTGAGAGAGATTAATTTAGTTGTTTTTCCCGATTGGAGCCAGCCGGAAGAAGTGCTTTGTCCTGAATTAACAAGTATAATTAAAACGCTAACAACTCATTCCAAGTGCAGCCAGATCACCTTACTCATTGATCATCAAAACCTATCAGATGAAGATGCAAATTTAGCATTGTCTAGTGTGATGATGAATTTGTTAATGGAAGAAGAATTAGAGCTTGATGAAGGTGTAGAAATTGTTTTAATAGGTCAGCTAAATTCTAGCCAGTGGTCTGCTTTATGTTCTCAACTCCAGGGTCGAATTAAGTTAAATGCTGAAAATCAAAATGCGATCGCATCTGTCGGAGCAGAAATCATCCCAATTTATGATTTAGAACACTAAAAACTTGCCTTTATTAACCCTTTAAAACTGGTCGTAGAAACGTTAAATGGAACATCTCTACGACCGAAATTGATTTCATGGCTGACTTTTTTAAAAAGTATTCTTTAACATTAAGTCTCACTCTTGTTTTCCACCGCTTCACCCTTGCACTTAGCTAATCGGTATAAAGTGAGTGGACTGTGACGGTTATGTTCTTCCACCATAGCAATTAATTCATCCAGTGCGAGGGTAACAGCGTCAATTTTGCAAATAGCCTCCCGCCAGTTTGCAACAGAACGTGCTCTTGTCTCTGCATCAGGTATTGTGCGTGGTTTATTCATGGTAGGTTCCAGATCCTTTTACTTTCTTGAGTGGTTGCTTCCACCGCATCAGCCGTTACTGAAGCTTGTTCAATAGTTTGACTCAATAAATTGATCATAGCAGTAGGAGCAATAGGTTGAGCCTCAGCGATCGCTAATGTCAGAGTAGCTAGACGTGAATAAGGATTTCTCAGACGCTCTGCGCCATTTTGTAATTGTTCCAATTCTGGAATTGTTTCCTCCGTCTCACCATACGCTTCAAACAAATTATACTCGGCTGTTTTTGCTTGATCTATCAATTCAACTAAACGTCGTTGCAGGTTGAAAATAATCATCAAAGTTTGAGGGGATACTTTTGCCATATTGAACTTATATAAATCTACAATCTACTACGGTACAACGATTGGCTGTTAACTATAGTAATCCTAAATAGGTTGTAACATTTTAATACTGACATGAAACAGCCAGAAGTATTCCCTGTTCCCTATTGCCCAGGAATTTTGGACACAACTCAAATAGGATTGCTATAGGTTACAAAAAATCCTACTATCGTTGAATTAATTTTTACCCTCAATATAGTTTAACCACATTTGTTCATAAGCATTTTCCATTTCCCGGGTAAATTTTTTCCCATTCCACAACGGAGCCGTTTGTCGATTTTTCCTTAATTTCCAAGCAATTTGTTGGCGTAAATTCTCATCTTTTCCTAACTTAATTCCCCATTCCACATATTCCTCATCTGTCCAAGCAATACCCTCTGTAATTCCGGCATTAATCATCATCGTATAACTATTTCGGGCTGAGAATTGTTGCCCGACTCTTGTTACCAATGGAATCCCCATCCACAGAGTTTCCATAGTGGTTGTCGCCCCATTATAGGGATAGGTATCGAGTACCACATCAGCAATGGCTAAATTAGCTCTATGGATGGCTTCTGTGGCTGATAAGGGTAGGAGTTTTAAGCGATCGCCCTCTACCCCCACCGATTCAGCAATTTCAGCATAAAATGTTTTTAAGGATTCTTGATCGGCCATGCCTTTAATCAGGAAATAACTATTAGGAACTTCCTTTAAAATTTGTAACTGTAATTTAGCCGTATCTGGATGATATTTATATCCTCGTTGAGCCGTAAAATAAATAATAGCATCATTAGGAATATCTAACTGATCTCGACGAATATTAGAAACAGCGACTTCAAAACCATCCACCGCAATATAGGTTTGAGGTAAACGCCAAATTTTTTCACTGTAGTAATTTTGAGCATCTTCAGGTAACACATAAGGGTCGGCAATAAAATAGTCAATAGATGGAATTTCAGACCCATCCCACCCTAACCAAGTCACTTGAATGGGTGCTGGTTTAATGGCTAAGGTTTCACAGGTAGAGCTTAAAGTTAAGCTATCAAGATCCACTAAAATATCAATCTCATCTTCATAAATTTTTGGGGCGACTTCCCTTCCTTCTAACCCTAATTGATGGGCTTTATTGCTTTTATTAATAAACCAGCTTTGCAATTCATCGGGTTGATCTAAAGCCGCCAATAAATAAGTATGAATAACAAATTTTTCTCGATCATGGTGTTCAAATAAACTCCGAGTTAACCAACCAACAGAATGACCGCGTAAACAATGAGAAACATAGCCAATTTTTAGGGGTTTTTCCGTAGAGTTAGAGGTTTTAGGCCGAGATTTCCACTGACGACATTGCTCTATAACCTGCGGAATTTGACTTTCTATATTAGACTGAAGAAATTGCGAAACTTCGCGCCGAATTAATAAATTTTCCTGGATTTTATCTTGAAAATAGGGAAAGAAAAAAGTTGTGGTAAAACAACCCACCGTTAAATCATAGGAAAAAGTTGGCTTTTCTGTGACTAACCGAGTTAGCAGGGAGTGGTAATCTTCCATCACCGAGCAGACCTGTTTCCAGCGTCCACCTGCACTCATTAAACCTCGAAGTAATAAAAATCTCGCATAAACTTGATCGGGGAAATCTTCCGCCATCGAGTAACAATACTCCGCCGCTTCTATTCCTTTGGCATATTCCCCAATATCTTGATAAAACATAGACAGACATCGGAGTAATTCGGGATGTTTAGGATGCAATCTTAACCCTAGCTCTGTAAACTTAATCGAGAGATTTGTTTGATGTCGAGAGTAAGCTAATCTATAAATAAATGGAATTAAAAAATTGAGATAAGATTGAATATCGGTAATATAATTAAGAGAAGTTTCAGCAAATTGGTATGATAAAGGATTTTCAGGTGCTTGCTGGCAAATTTTATCTAAAACTTGAAGTAAAAGTTCAGGATTAATGTCTGTTGTTGGAATAGGATCGGATTTCAGTAAATCCAAAATTCCCCATTCAATTAGTTCTTCACCGGTATAGGTTTGACCTATAGCAGATAATTGAACTAAATGCAATAAATTATTAATATATGTGGGATCAATTTCCCGAATATGCTGGCGAATTACCCAGGCTTTTGTATAATCTTCTAATATTAGCTGTTGGCGTTCGGCTTCCGTTTCTAAAACTTGGATTAATTCCTGTGTCCACTGTTCAATTTCTTCCGGTTCTCCCTCCGCCATTGCTACTAACCAAGTCGTTTGAGCTTCAACTTCCTGTCCTTGTAGCAACAGTAATAAACCCAAATACCAGTAAGAGGAAGTGATTTCTGGCTGAGTATTAATCAGTTCTTCATAATGATTTATAGCGGCAACATAATCGCCTGTTTCCAGATATTTAATCCCTTGTTGATTCCCGTTTAGTAAATTCATTGGAGTAGTTTAAGTAAAAAATTAACAGATTTATTGGTCTTAAAAAAATATCTCAATTCCTTTGTAGGAGCGAGGCGCGCCTACTACTATCAAAATTTTAAGCATAAATTACAAATTCAAGTTTTATTATTAATATAATTTAACCACATTTGTTCATAAGCATTCTCCATTTCCCGGGTAAATTGTTTCCCATTCCATAACGGAGCCGTTTGTCGATTTTTGATCAATTTCCAAGAAATTTGACTTCGCAAATTTTCATCCGTTCCTAACTTAATCCCCCATTGTACATATTCCTCATCTGTCCAGGCAATTCCCTCGGTAATTCCCGCATTGATCATCATGGTATAACTATTTCGGGCTGAAAATTGTTGTCCGACTCGGGTTACCATCGGAATCCCCATCCATAGAGTTTCCATGGTGGTTGTCGCCCCATTATAAGGGTAGGTATCGAGTACCACATCAGCAATGGCTAAATTAGCGCGATGGACGGCTTCTGTGGGTGACGACGGGAGTAGTTTTAAGCGATCGCAATCTACCCCTACAGAGTCAGCAATTTCAGAATAAAAAGTTTTGAGTGATTTTTGATCGGCTACTCCTTTAATAATAAAATAACTATTAGGAACAGCTTTGAGAATTGCTAATTGTAATTGGGCCGTGTGGGGATGATATTTATATCCCCGTTGAGCCACAAAATAAATAATCGCATCACTGGGAATATCCAACTGATCTCGTCGAACGTTGGGAATACCCACTTCAAAGCCATCGACAGCCAAATAAGTTTGAGGGAGACGCCAAATTTTTTCATTGTAGTAACTTTGAGCGTCTTCAGTTAACACATAAGGGTCAGCAATATAATAATCAATAGTGGGAATTTCAGACGCATCCCATCCTAACCAAGTGACTTGTACAGGTGCAGGTTTAACAGCCATAGCCTCAGCAGTTGATGTCAAAGTCAGACTATCAAGATCAATTAAAATATCAATTTCATCTTGATCAATTTTTTCAGCCGCTTCCAGACCACTGAACTCTAATTTACGAACGTTTTCAATATTATTAACATACCAATCTTGGACTTGATTGTAATTATAATGATCGTAACAAATAAAATAACCAAAAATTTCAAACTTTTCTTTGTTATGATATTGAAATAACCACCGCGCCAGCCAACCCACGGAATGGGAACGAAAACAATGGGAAATATATCCGATTTTTAAGCGTCGTTCAACAGCAGGCTGGTGGAAACGGGTAGTTTGTCGGTGGCGATATCGTTCTATTTGTTCCTTCGCATAGTTTTCTATATTTAATTGAGCCAGGTTAGAAACTTCACTTCTTAGCCTGGTATTTTCTTGAGGATTATCTTCAAAGTAAGGGGAAAAAAACATTGTATTAAATAATCTAATCGTCTCCACTTGCGATAAATCGGTTGGCTGTTCTTCTAATAACAATTTTAATAAATCTTTTTGCTGTTCCGTGGTTTCAACAAATTCTTTCCAGTAGCCCCCAGCACTCATTAATCCCCGCATAATGAGGTGGATAGCAAAAAATTTTTCGGCTAAATTTTTCGTTAGGGAAAAATAGAGTTTAGCAGCTTGGATTCCCTGGTCAAAACGGTTGCTATCTTGATAGACAGAAGCACTAAAACAGAGTAATTCAGGATGTTCAGGAGCTAAACGCAAACCCAGTTCAGTAAATTTGGCGGCGGTACTGAGTTGTTTGGCTGAGTGAGCCATTTTATACACAAAAGGAATGATCAGTTGATTAATAAAGACATCGGTGTTCCGAATATGAACTAAACTGGCTTCTGTTAAATTCAGGGATGAAGTGAGTAAGGGAGCACTATCTACAACACTTTTAATGACTTCGAGTAATAATTCTGAATCTACCGTTGCGGATTCTTGTTTGAGCAACTCCAGCAAACCTAATTCAATCGGTTCTCGACCGGTGTAGGTGCGTAAACAGATTGATAATCCGGTTAAATGCAGTAGATTATTAATATCCGTCGGCTGAATTTCTCGGATATGTTGTCGAATAGCCCAAGCTACGGCATAGTCTTCTAATTCTAAGCGTTGTCGCTCGGCTTCGATTTCCAAGACCTGAATTAATTCTTGAGTCCACTCCTCTATTTGTTCCGGCTCCCCATCGGCCATCCCAAATAACCAAGTGGTTTGTGCCTCTGCTTCTTGCCCTTGCAATAGCAACACCAATCCTAAATACCAATAATGAGATTTTATTTCCGGTTGGACTTCAATGGCTTGTTCATAAAGTTTTGCAGCCTCAGTATAATTATTTTTTAATAACAATTGTTCAGCTTTTTCTTGCCAATCCGATGTCATAGCTAGTAAATCTTGAGCAACCATATCATCCTATTCTATCATTTAAAAAATACATACAACAAAGCAGGTAGGAATAACAACTCCACCTGCTTATTGTTTTTAACAAGGAAATTCCTTCAAACTGACAGTTACTATTTCGTCACGACGGTCATGGCAGCTGCACAACCTACGACAGTTCCATCATTGGTCGTAGCAACAGGAGTTCCTGGGGCAGTGGTTTCACAAAGTACACTCTGAGCAGTCTTGGCATCACTGCCTGGAACCAGCACCAATCCAACACCACCAGCATACCCTTTCAAAGCTGAAGTGTTAATAGGTGCAGCAAGACTACCGACGTTACTGGTTGTAGTCGCACTGATTGTATAAACATAGTTAGAGGTTTGTGTTTTGAGGCCAATTCCTAGTTGCGTGACATCAGATCCAAAACCATTGTTTTCCACAAAGAAGGCTTGCTGACCTTTGTTAATGGAAGAAATATATTGTTTTCCTTCGGATTGTTTGGCTTTGTTAGCTTGGCTGAGGAAGGAAGGCAGAGCAATCGCAGCCAAAATACCGATGATGATGATAACAACTAACAGTTCAATTAAGGTGAAACCTTCTTCTTTTTTTCTATTAGAAACGTATTGCAGGAATTTAGCTTTAAATTCAGTCTTCATAGTCTTTTCTCCGTTTGGGGGGATGTTTAACTTTTTATCTGGTAGTTCTAACTTACCCACCTAATTGAAAGTTCATATCACCCCAACAAAAAATTTTTTCAATTTGATCCTGAACGCTCCAAAAGCACATAAAGAAAGGCATCCAGAAGGGTGAGGAGTTCTTTGACCTGCTGTAATGCCCTCTGGCCAGTAATAGGTTCTAGGGTAACTGAATCTACAGAATAGATGTGTTGCCAACGTTCTGCCAGGAACATTACCGTCTGTCCTCCACTCCACAAGGGCAGCAAGCAGGCTGCGCGACTACTCTCAAGAGTAATAGGTATGGGAGTGGGTAACTTCACATATTGGCTAATTTCATAGGGTCTATGGGTTTTGATAGATTCAATTAGGTCTGCTTTAGCTTGATCGGTTCTCAGTTGGGGATGTAAATGAACTTGTGCGGTTTGCCAGTTGGCTTCAGTCCATTCACCAACCGGGACAATACACTCCTGCTCAGAATGACCACACCAAAAATCCAATAATCGATGGACAGGATGAATCAACTCAAATAAATGTAACTGCTCCTCCACCGATGCTTCTGGTAAACTTAAGGCTAGAAAGCCAGGTAAGTGATCAGGCTCATTGAATAAATCCATTAGTTCCCATTGTTGCCATTTCACCATACTCAGAAACTGTAAATCAGTTGCTTTCAAAACAGCAAAAACCTCTGGTATTGTATAGCCTTTATCCCCTTGTAATAAGTAATTGACAAGCAACCATTCTTCGTTTTTATAACCTGGCGTATTCCAAGTTTGAGCTTTCAGTAAAACTTCATTTTTGATAGAATTTATCGTATCTCTGGCTACCTCTGCCTTAAGTTCTTGAGAAGATTCATCCATCACTCCCATCATCTTAAATAACGATTGCGCCCGAAAATAATTTGCTCTTTGATGTAAACTATGTAGATTGGCTCTAATAATGCCCTGTGGTTTTAAAACCTGTTTTATCGCTTGCATCGAATTGAATAAATTCGGGCACAGATAAAGAACTTCATCCGCATTAACATAATCAAACTGATAACCCAGTTGAGGTAAGTCTTCTATTGACAATACATAAAATTCAGCATTTTCAAACCCATTAAACTTTAAACGCTGTCGGGCTAGTTCTACCGATTGTTCAGAAATATCAATCCCAACAATTTTAGCCCCAGGATTGGCTTCGGCTAAGACTAAGGACTTATATCCGGTTCCACACCCAGCATCTAAAATTAGTTTACCTTCTGTATTAATTAATTTTTTATATTTCAAATAATAAGGGGTGACTAAATTATGAATAAACAGTAATTCATAGTCATTTTTAGGAGATTTATCTAAAGGAATTCTCGGATAAGGGGCTGAATCAAACTGCTGACGAATTTTTTTGAATAATTCAGTATTTTGATTTTCCATAATGTTTTTTCTGTAAAAATATGTTTTTTTCTTAATTAAAAGCTGACAAAGAGATTATCAATTTTATCATTAAATTCAACTAGGAACTATTTTTTTACATCCATTTTAAAGCGATCGCTCTAACAGGATATACAAAAACGGTTCCAGATCACTAAGCAGTTCTTTCACTTGCTCAAAAGCCATCTGATCACTAATCAATTCTAGTGTCACAGAATCTACCGGTTGGATCTGTTTCCATCCTTCCACCAAAGACAGGACAGACTGTTCACCCTCCCACAACGGCAGCAAACAAGCAGCGCGACTACTCTCGAGATGGATAGTAACCAGTGTGGGCAACTTGACATACTGGCTAATTTCATAAGGTTGATGGGTCGTAATACATTGAATCAGGTCTTCCTGGGCTTGAACAGTTCTCAGTTGAGGGTGCAAATAAACTCTTGCGGTTTCCCAGTCCCTATCCTCCCAATCTGAAACCGGAACACCGGACATATGATCATTGGGATGACCGCACCAAAAATCCAATAACCGATGAATTGGATGTAACAATTCATAGAAATGTAAGCGTTCTTCGATAGACAATTCGGGCAAGCTGAGGGCTAGAAAGGCAGGTAAATTTTCTGGATCTTCAAATAAATCTAAGGGTTCCCACTGTCGCCAACTAACCATACTAATAAACTCTAAATCAACCGTTCTCAGCGCTGAAAATAAATCAGGAATCGTATAACCTTTGTCTCCCTGAAATAAATAGTTCATTAAAACCCATTCTTTTTCATTTATTTTTTCAGGCTTATAGGTTTGGGACTTTAATAAAACTGGATTTTTAAAAGATTCCATTAGTTCACCGATGAAGTTAATTTCTAACTCCGTCGGGTTTCCATTCATTAATCCAATCCTGTTAAATAGGGATTGCGCCCGAAAGTAATTAACTCGCTGAAATGCACTATGAAGATTTGTTCTAATCATTCCCTCTGGCTTCAATACTGATTTCATTGCCTTCAGAGGGACTGTAATATCAGGAAATAAATAGAGAGATTCATCATGATTAATGTAATCAAACTGATAACCGAGTTGAGGTAAGTCTTCTATTGGCAACACATGAAATTCTGTATTATCAAAGCCATGATATTCTAACCGTTGACGAGCCAGTTCTACCGATTGCTCAGAAATATCAATTCCAACAATCTTAGCCCCAGGATTGGCTTCGGCTAAGACTAAGGACTTATATCCAGTTCCACACCCAGCATCTAAAATGACTTTTCCTTCTGTGTTAATAACTGTTTTATATTTGAGATAATAAGGCGTGACTAAATTATGAATAAACAGCAATTCATAATCAGTTTTCGGTGATTTTTCTAAGGGAATTCTCGGATAAGGTGCTGAATCAAACTGTTGACGAATTTTTTTTAATAATTCAGGATCGTGATTTTCCATGATAGTTTTTTCTGTTAATTATAGCAGTCGAGATCGGGAATTTTTTTCCTTTTTTTAATTCATTTTAAAGCGATCGCTCTAACAGAATATACAAAAACCGTTCCAGATCACTGAGTAATTCTTTTACCTGCTCAAAAGCCATCTGATCATTAATCAATTCTAAGGTAACAGGATCTACAGGTTGGATCTGTTTCCATCGCTCTACTAAAGACATCATCGATTGTTTTCCCTCCCACAACGGCAGCAAACAGCCAGCCCGACGACTCTCAATGTGCAAGGGGACAAGAGTGGGTAACTTCACATAATGGCTAATTTCATAGGGTCGATGAGTGCGAATACATTCCATTAGGTCTTGCTTGGCTTGGTCAGTTGTTAACTGCGGATGCAAATAAATCGTTGCGGTTTCCCAGTCCGTTTGCGTCCAGTCGGAAATATCTACAACCGTTGTCTCTAGGGGATGACCACACCAAAAATCTAATAATCGATGAACTGGATGTAACAATTCATAGAAATGTAAGCGCTCTTCCATGGACAATTCAGGCAAACTAAGGGCTAAAAATGCAGGTAAATTTTCTGGATCTTGAAATAAATTTAAGGGTTCCCACTGTCGCCAATTGACCATGTTGATCATCTCTAAATCTGCCCTTTTTAACATCTCAAAGACTTCAGGAATTGTAAAACCTTTATCTCCTTGTAAAAAGTAATTCATTAAAACCCATTCGTCATTATCTTGTAAGCCTTTTTCCCAAGATTGTGATTTAAATAACACTTGATATTTTAAAGATTGAATTGTCTCCCTGGCTATTGTTATTTCCATTTCCCCAGGGGTTCCTTCCATTAATCCCATCAGTTTAAAAAGGGACTGCGCTTTCAATAAATTAAAACGTCTGTATAAACTGTGGAGATTAGTTCTAATCATACCTACCGGTTTTAAAACCGACTTCATCGGCTTTAATGCCCTTACAATATCAGGCAATAAATAAAGCACTTCATCCGCATTAATATAATCAAACTGATAACCGAGTTGAGGTAAGTCTTCGATCGCCAACACATGAAATTCAGCATTTTCAAACCCATAAAAATTTAAACGCTGACGAGCCAGTTCAATCGATTGTTCAGAAATATCAATCCCAACAATTTTAGCCCCTGGATTGGCTTCGGCTAATACTAACGATTTATATCCGGTTCCACACCCGGCATCTAAAATTACTTTGCCCTCTGTATTAATAACCTTCTGATATTTTAAATAATAGGAAGTGACTAAATTATGGATAAATAGCAATTCATAGTTATTTTTCGGGTTGTCTTCTAAGGGAATTCTAGGATAGGGTGCTGAGTCAAACTGTTGACGAATTTTTTCTAATAATTCAGGGTCTTGGTTTTGCATGGGTATTTTTCAAGTAAACTATGAAAGAGCGATCGCACGAAACCGAAGAAACCCGGTTTATCGGCAATATTTTAGTCATTTAATCGATATTTTTGCGTGAGAAACCCGGTTTCTGCCTAGTTGTGATCGCACTCTCTATTTTTATAGAATGCCATCTATGGATAACAAAATCACATTTCTACTCAAAGTTCTACTCTTGTCCCTGGGACTATCGGTTTTGATTAAGTTCGTTGGCCCGTTGCTGGCAATTCCCACATCCTCAACCATTGCCCTAGTCGCCGTTTGCTTACCTTCGGTGATTCTAGCCCTATTATTCAGTTGGCGAGCTAGACAACATTCTCAACAACCGGAATAGTTGGCAAAAAAAGATGAGGGAGAGTTCAAAAACAAGCAATTGATGAAAACTATTACTGAAATTAACGATAAAATTCTTCAAAACCGTGCCGTTGTTTGGACAGTGGAAGAACTCAAGGCCCGAGTTACCCCCGATAATATCGCCCAAATTGCTGAACAGGTTGATGTGATCACTACCGGAACTTTTGAACCGATGGAGGGCTCCGGGGCTGTGATTAACTTAGGTCATACCGACCCCCCAATTAATATTAAAACCTGTTGGTTAGATGGGGTTCCAGCCTATAGTGGCTTTGGGGCGGTGGATTTGTATTTAGGGGCGGCACAAATGATAGACGACGCCGAGGAGACCCGAGAACGCGGTGGAGGTCATGTAATTGAAGATTTAATTGCGGGAAAATCGATTCATCTGAAAGCCTCTGGGGTGGTTTCTGACTGCTATCCTCGCAATTCCTTTGAAACCACGATTACCCGAGATACGATTAACCAATTTTATTTATTTAATCCTCGCAATCTGTATCAAAATTTTATTGTGGGAGTTAATGGAGGCGATCGCCCACTTTACACTTATCTTGGCCCCTTACAACCCTATTTAGGAAATGCGGTATATTCTAATCCTGGCGCTTTAAATCCCCTGCTCAACGATCCAGATTTACAACTAATTGGGATTGGGACTAAAATTTTTATCGGAGGAGGAATTGGCTATATTACTTGGGAAGGAACCCAACATTTTCCCTTGCAAAAACGCTTAGAAAATCGGACTCCCATCGGCCCGGCGGCGACATTAGCATTAATTGGAGATGCAAAACAAATGAATCCCTATTGGGTACGGGGTTGTTATTTCAATAATTACGGCCCTTCATTAATGTTAGGGGTGGGAATTCCGTTACCCGTTTTGAATCAAGAAGTGATTGTTCGTTGTGCCATTTCCGATCAAGATATTGTGGCGCCTGTGATTGATTTTGCGATTCCTCGGCGGGTACGCCCTACCTTTGGTTTAGTCACTTATAGCCAACTGAAAAAAGGCAAAATTTCTATAGAAGGGAAAACTATCAAAACCGCCCCTCTAGCCAGTATTTCCCGTTCTCGTGAAGTTGCTCAAGAGTTAAAAAAATGGATTGAGTCTGGAAGTTTTACCCTCACAGAACCCGTGGCTCCTCTGTCTGATAATCGTTCTTTTATACCCCAAAATATTTGGGGTTCTCAAATTAGTTTAGAGTGAAACTAATAACTGGTAAGTAAGGGCGAGTTCTTTTAGATTTTTGTTAATTACCGTGCATTTTGATGAACCCGCCCCTACAAATCTGATTTTAGCTTTCTTCCGAGGAAGATTTGCGTTTTAACGGTTTAGGAATCGGTTCTCGACGCTCAGGAGGCGGAGCATCATCCGATGGGAATTTAGGTTTATAAGGACGAGAACCCGCGTTAAACTGACCTTGACCGGAGGGTCTTCTCGGGCCGCCTTTTTGGAACGGAGGTCTGCGTTTTTTAGTCGGAATCATGCCGATATCGTGGCTTTCTTGGATGACTAAATAATCTTCTTGTAACTGAACGTGTAAATCCCAGAAATGACCGACGGCTCTCATCCCGGCAATTCCCATCAGTTTCAGTTTAAAAAACTTAGGTTTATCACTATCTTTGCGGGGAGATTGGCGAATTTTAACAATCACATACTTTTCAACGTCTTGAGATTGATAAACCACCTCGCCACGGATAGAAAAATAGCCCTGCTGAACATTCACTAAAGGGCTCTTTTTCTCCTCCGATGCTGCTAATTCAGTTTCAGAAGTAACGGCGGTTGAATCCTCGGGTGATGGCTCAGGTCTGAGAGTTTGGGGTTCCCAAACCCCCATAATTTGAACGTGCAGATTATCTTCTTCTTGGCGTGTACGGGGATAAACCACCCAAAGATGATCTTGGTCTAAGTCAATATGTTTTTTCACTAAACTCATGACCCGACCCAGTAACACCGCATCCAGGAGTTTACCTTCACTGGTGAGTAAGGTTCCCTGGGTAAACTGATCCACAGAAGCCATATATCGGCCATGAACTAATCCAATCGCCCGATATTGACGGGCTTCGCTGGGGGGCGGAATCGGATGTTGCCAGAGTCGCTCGATGGAGTCGAGAGAGTCGGGTTCTAATTCTGCGGTTTGATCGATTTGATCCGGTTCAGACGTGCTAGGGCTCGTCTGGGGGATATTTTCTGGGGTTTCTGGGGTTTCTAGGATAACACTTTCACTTTCGTTTGGTGTATCAATGGAGACATCTTGAGACATATTCACGGCGGGCTCACTAGCTGGAGTTGAGCTTGAAGAACGTTTGGATCGAGAGGAACGATTGGGAGAAGGACTCATAACACCTCTTAGCGGAGACACATCCCTTATGGGAGCGAAGACATAGAAAACAAAAACCCTTTTTCTCTAAAAATTGATCCAGGGCTTTATACTAAACATTAAGTCACGGATCAACACTATCAGGACATTTCAATATTTGCACCCCTTCTGGAGAAGGAGGCAACCGTTACTCTGACCATTACATTAATACGGGTCAACCTACCTATTTTACTTAATCTCGGTGCGGATAGGATCAACCCCCGGCTTTCTACATCAACTGTTTCTGTTAACATATTAGCTGCAAGGAAGTTGGCCTAATAGGTACAGGATTGAGTTTCATGGTAGATAAACGTCGTGGGTTCGTTAGTGTGGTCTTGGTTTTAGCGGTGATTGCCTTTGTGGGATTTTCCATGGGGCCGTTGATTGGTGGGATCGTGGAAAATAATCAGTCGAAACAACCGACTCCCACCCCAACAACACCATCAGCCCAAACCGGGAAACAATCGGATTTACAAGCACAAGCTCGCGGTTATGAGTTGGTATTGCAGCGAGAACCCGATAATGAAACGGCTTTGAAGGGTTTATTGGAGGCGAAGTTACAACTAATTCAGTTTAAACAAGCCGAAGTTAAGGATGTGATTGAACCTTTAGAAAAACTGTCTAAAAAACACCCGGAAGATACGCGCTACAGTGTCTTATTAGCCCAGGCGAAGGCCTATAGCGGGGATCAAGAGGGTGCCGCCCAAACCTATCGGACAATTTTAGCTAGTCAACCCGGAGATATCCAAGCCCTACAGGGTTTAGCAAATTTATTCTTACAACAAAAACGTCCCGAAGCGGCCATTGGATTGTTACAGGATACCCTGAAAGCGGCTGGCAATGCCAATCAAACCGTACCAAATACCATTGATGAAATGTCGGTACAGTTGATTTTGGGGCAGGTTTACGCAGAGGATAAACGCTATGATGAGGCGATCGCTATTTATGATGAAGCGATCAAAAGTGATCAAAAAGATTTTCGTCCAGTTTTTGCCAAAGCTCTGGTTTTAAAAGAACAGGGAAATCTGGGAGAAGCGGAACCTTTATTTGCTCAAGCGGTGGATTTAGCCCCGGCGGTTTATAAGGATCAAATTCAAAAACAAGCAGGAGGTAATATTGCTCCAGCTAAGTCGGTTGACCCCGTTTCTCCTAATACTTTAGAAACTCAACCGGAAACCGATTCTGCACCCAAAAAGCCGGCTGAGTAAACCGACGGCTTTCTCCTTCAAAATGTAGTCATCAATTCGTGACAATAGAGTTAGAGAAACGTTAATTTTTGTAGCCATGAACTTGAAACGTCTAGGCCATGTTGCCATTTGTGTGAACGATATCGACTCCTCCGCAGAGTTTTATCAAAACTTAGGGATGGATTTAGTTTGGAAGGATGGGGACTGGGCCTATTTAAAAGCGGGTGAGGATGGATTAGCTTTAATGAGTCCGGGTTACGATCAGGCTGGGCCTCACTTTGGTTTTGTATTTAGCGATCGCACTGAAATCGAAAGTGCCCACCACAGTTTAAAGGCCCAAGGAATTCCGGTGACAACGATTCATGAACATCGGGATGGTACGGCTTCCTTTTATGGTCGAGATCCAGACGGAAATGGTTTTGAATACCTGTATGAACCCATTAAATAGGTTAAGAGCGTTTTAGCAAAAAACTATGTTTCAAAAAATTCGCTGGGGAAGTCGCCGGGGTTCAATATTTTATGCTTGGGCTGAGGCGGATTTGTGGCTGCTGGGGGCTTGTATTCTTCTCACCGTATTTGGCGGAGTCATGATTCGCAGTGTGGAATTACAGCAAGGTTTAACCGACTGGTGGCAACATTGGATCACCGGAGCGATTGGTTTAACTTTAGCTTTGATTTTTTCCCGTTGCCGTTATGAACGCCTAATTCAGTGGCGATGGGTGATTTATGGAATTATCAATTTATCGTTGATTGCGGTACAAATTATCGGCACAACCGCATTGGGGGCGCAACGATGGATTAATATTGCGGGTTTTCATGTCCAACCCTCGGAGTTTGCTAAAGTCGGAATTATTATTACCCTGGCTGCCCTACTCCAAGAGTTAAAAACTCCAAATTTGGGGGATATGATTCGGATTTTAGCGATCGCGGCGGTTCCTTGGGGATTAGTATTTATTGAACCCAACTTAGGAACCTCTTTAGTATTTGGTGCGATTACTTTCGGGATGATGTATTGGGGTAATATTCATCCGGGCTGGTTAATTTTGTTGGTTTCTCCCGTGGTCGCCGCCATTGTTTTTAATGTCTATCTTCCGGCCGGGATCATCTGGGCTGTGTTAATGGGTTTTGTCGGTTGGTGGAGTCTGCCTTTAAAATGGTTAACTGGCCCCCTAGCTCTATTAGTAAATTTAGGAGCCGGACAGTTAAGCCATATCCTCTGGAATGTATTGCAAGACTATCAAAAAATGCGGCTGATTGGATTTTTGAATCCTGAGCAAGATCCTTTGGGGAGTGGTTATCATTTAATTCAGTCTCGTATTGCCATTGGTGCGGGACAATTATATGGGCGAGGACTTAATCAAGGCACTCAAACTCAACTGAATTTTATCCCGGAACAACATACGGATTTTATCTTTTCAGCCGTTGGGGAAGAATTGGGTTTTATCGGTTGTATTGCGGTATTAGCAGTATTTTGGTTTATTTGTTTACGCTTAGTGATTATTGCCCAAACTGCTAAGGATTCTTTTGGCTCTTTAATTGCCATTGGAGTCCTTTGTATGCTACTATTTCAGGTATTTGTTAACATTGGAATGAATATTGGTGTAGCACCCGTTACCGGAATTCCTCTGCCTTTCTTGAGTTATGGTCGATCCTCATTACTGAGTAATTGGATAGCTATTGGCATTGTACAATCGGTGGCTAACTACCGACAAAGAATTAAGTTCTAAGCAATGTCAACTTGAATATTGATCAGGATTATTGCCCTAATTTAATACTTTTTTCCGAAACATCATTTGTTTTTAACACTATGCGAAAAATATTAACCCTCTGTTTCTTGGTTTTTGTAATTACTAACTTTCCGATTTTTGTATATTCGAGTTTCGCTGCACCGGAAACACAGATTTCCCAAACTGTTCGGTGTAAGCTCGATGGCAATACTTTAGAAATGCGAAAATGTGCCTCTGATCAATATCAAATCGCCGATCAAAAGCTGAATCAAACTTACCAAAAACTCATTAGTCAATTATCCCCAGAACGAAAAAAACGCTTAATTGAAGCACAACGGGCTTGGATTTCTTTTAGAGACAAAACCTGTAGTTTTGAAGCCAGTCAAGTTTTAGGAGGAACAGCCGAACCTTTATTGTTAACCCAATGTTTAGCAAACGTGACTCAGCAAAGGGTTCAAGACTTACAAAGTTATTTAGCTGAAATTAAATAATGCCCACCAGTTCCTGGTTAAATTCCGAGATGAATCGAATGCGTAAGATTCTGCCTTCTTTTCTCGGCTTTTTGCTATTTTGTCTCTCAATTTGGGCGATCAGCCAAAAGTTAGAAAAATATTCTATAGATGATGTTTTGATCAGTCTATCTAATATTCCTAAAATCAATAGGCTGGGCGCAATTTCTTTGATGACCATTAGTTATTTAATGACAACAGCCTATGATATTTTAGCATTTATTTATATCGGCTTTCCCCTGAACTATTTTAAAATTGCCATAGGTGCATTTATCAGTTATGCAATTAGTAATAATGTGGGGTTTTCCTTCTTAACCGGGAGTGCGGTTCGTTATCGCCTATATTCAAGATGGCGTGTCCCTCCAGGTGTTATTGCCCAGGTGATTGCCTTTACTAATTTAACATTTTGGTTGGGATTATTGGGAGTCTGTGGATTAGTTTTTCTGTTAACTCCCTTGAAAATTCCTAGTATTTTAGATTTACCCTTTGTATCAGTTCGTCCGGTGGGAATCATCTTTCTCATAGCCGTTGCTGTTTATTTATTATGGGCTGGTTTTAATCATAAACCCGTCAAATTGGGAGAATTAGAATTAAACTTTCCTACCGTTAGTCTTTCACTGGCTTTAATTGCTTTTGCCACCTTTGATTGGGGGGCGGCCGGAGGGGTTTTATATGTCTTATTACCCGAAGGTAGCACGTCTTCTTATCTAAGTTGTTTTAGTATTTATTTGTTGGCAATGATAGCCAGTATGATTAGTAGTATTCCCGGAGGCTTAGGGGTTTTTGAAACTGTGGTTTTAACCTTGGTTTCTTCGGAAGTAAATCCAGCTAAGGTTTTAGGATCTTTATTAGCTTATCGAGCTATTTATTATCTACTTCCTATGATTGTGGCGACTTTATTACTGGCAATTACTGAACTAAAAAAGCAGCAATAATACCCTTTATTATAGGTAATTATGAAGATGAAGTTTGAACCCCCAATTTCCACTCAAAGCACAGGTTTATCTCTCCTCGTCGCTAGAATTTTAGCTTTAATTGTTACGGCTAATTTCTGTTTAGTTGTTTTTGATTTAAGTTATATTAGACTTCGTAGATTTTATTTACAATGGAGTCAACATCAAGCCCAATCGGAAAATACGCCTAAAAATCAATATTTGCAGCAAGTTGATCAACTGGAAAAAACGATTAATCAATTTGGAATTGAATCTGAAGAAGTTAAGTTAGCATTAACCGATATTCGTGAGTCTAGTTTAGAATTATTTATAGAAAATCCCCAGTTTCGGATTCTCAATTCCTATGGGACTTTAGCGGAAATTCAAAAGCGCTTTCAAAATCACGTTAAAATTAATGATTTTCAGCAAGCATTAGAAAAATTCTGGAGTCCTGATTTTTTCAATCAAAAACAATGGCAAAAAGAGTTAATTTTTTTCAATCAAAACATTAGATTTTTAATTTTATTTAATGAACCCAGTTTAACCTATGATATTATTAAAGGGATTGAACCGGATCGTATGACTCAAAGTTATTTAGTTAAAGTTTCAGAATTAAAAGTTTATTTAAAATACAATGAGTTAAATACCCCTAAAGCCCAAACTTTACTCCAGGATCTCCGAAAATCTAGTGCTAATATTATTGATCGGACTTATTTCTTACAATTAGAACATAATTTAGGGCCGTTAACAGCAGCGAAATATCGCATGATTGATCATATCTATAGTCGAGATCCCAAGGTGACAACTCGGCTAACTCCTACCTTAAAATTTTTATATAAAATTAACCTATTAAATTTTTTAGCCCCAGAGTTAATTTGGGCTGATCGCTCCTCCAGACAGGCTTTTTATGTCTTTTGGAGTGTGGAAAATTTAGAAAAACAAGGATGGGAAAAAGAACTCGAATTTTTTGAAACAGATATTCAGGGTTTAATGGAGTCATTTTATTTTCGGCAATTGAGTTTAAATGGTCAATTTGTGAATCGATTTTGGTTGATTGATTTACCTTGGATCAGCCTGTTTTTCTTAATCTTCTTAATGGAAATTTATGTTCTTCGTTCTCGCCAACCCCAATTAACACTAAAGGAAGCAATTTTAAAATTATGGTATTATGTATTTTTGTTAATTCCTAAATTATTGTTTTTACGTTTTATTTCAGCCGTTTATCACTTAAATCGAGCCAACTTTCCGAGTTTACAACCTACGATTGATTACCTAAAACTCAAAATTATTTATAGTTTTGCTCAAGAATTAGTTCAGGTGTTAGTCAATCAAGGAGTTGATAAAATTCAAGATTTCGTTAAACAAGGAAGCCTGAAAAAGTTAGTCAATCCGCCTTCCTCCTATCAATCTATTTCCTTAGAGGATATTAAACTCGAATTTCAGTCTCCCCCCGGAATTTCTAACCAAATTGTTGAAATTACAATTTCTAAAGTTTTACCCACAATTCGTCCTGAATTAGAAGCTTACCTACACTATCAAGTCGCTAACTCGATTCAACAGTCTCCGATTTATAAAGGATTAAATAAAATTCCTTTGATCGGACATCTTCCTCAACAAGTTGCTGATAGTCTCGTGAAAAAAATTGCCATGACTATTTCAGAAAGTCCTAAAAAATCTATGGAAGCCGGGAAAAATAAACCCCCTGATTTTATCGCCATGCAGTTACAAAAACGCTTAACACGACAGTTTGTAGATACATTAAGAATAGAATTACAAAAAGAACAAATTGTTGATGATGCCGAATTAATTTTAGTCAAGTGGTTAGAAGGGTTAAAATCCAATCAAGTTAAAGATTTAGAAGCCAAACAAATTATTAAAACCGTTAACATCGAAGAAAATAAACAAATTTCTCCGAGTCCAGATTCATAAAATCAACCGATGGCTTTTCCCCTAGAGAGGGACAAGTTTGACGGCCTGTCTTTTGACAAGGGTAAACCGCTTTTGCACCATAGAAGGATTAATTCAATTTCCTAACAGGAGAACACCGATGAAAAAAATAATCTCAGTTTTGTTAGTCATGACCGTGGCTATTTTAACTTTTGTTCCTAGTGCCTTCGCCGCCGATTTAGCAAGTGGAGCTAAAATATTTTCGTCAAATTGTGCATCTTGTCACGCCGGAGGGAAAAACTTAGTTAATGCGAGAAAAACTTTGAAAAAAGCGGATCTGGAAAAATATGGGATGTATGATCTCCAGGCAATTATAACCCAAGTAACAAATGGGAAAGCAGCCATGCCCGGCTTCAAAGGTCGTTTAAAAGACGATCAAATTGCCGATGTTGCCGCTTATGTATTAGCTCAAGCCGATCAAGATTGGAAAAAGTAATATAGCAAATTTTACTCAATAATTCAGGGTAGGAGCAATTCATGAATTGCCCTACTTGATTTTGTTTAAATCATCTATTACACTGACTCAATAATAGTATTTTTATGGATTCCCTATGGCTCCTTTGCCTGATTATCGTCCTCGGCAACTTTCCCTCGGCCCTTTAGAAACGGAAATCCTAGAAATAGTCTGGGAATTGGGTATAACCACGGTTAAAGATGTCCATGAACGGATTTTATCTGACCCGAATCGAGAATTAGCCTATACTTCAGTCACAACGGTATTGCGTCGTTTAACAGATAAGGGTTGGTTAGCTTGTAATAAACAGGAACGGGCTTTTTATTGGCAAGCTTTACTCACCCGCGAACAAGCCCAGGCAATTTTAGCTTATGATCGGTTAAATCGATTTTTAGCAATTGGTAATCCCGATTTAGTCGCTTCTTTTGCTGATAGTTTGGATACCGCAAGTTTAGATCAAATTGATGCCATTGCCTCACGCCTTGATGCTATTCGTCGCCAACGGGAGGGACAACAATAATGCACTTAATGATTATTTTATTCGCCCTAGGATGCGCGGTCGGTTTGCGACTCATCCCATTGTCTCAAGGAGAAAATTGGCATCAACGCTGGCAAAAATCTCTATTTTTGTTTGTCTGTCCACCTTTGGTTTTATTGATGACCGCTTTGGCGATATTATCGATGGGAACAAAGGGGGAAATGTTGGGACTTCAAGCCAGTTGGTTTAGTTATTTTCTGGCTTTGGGGTTTGTCGGTTGGGGAATATTAACGGTTATTAAGTTAATCGGTCAATTGTGGCAATCTCAATACCGAATTCATCGCTTATCTCAACAGGTTATCCTAGGAAAAACAGCGAGAATTTTAGAGGATGATTTTCCCTATAGCGCTCAAATTGGATTTTGGCAGCCGAAATTGGTAGTTAGTAGAGGATTATTAAACCTCTTAGATGAGACCCATTTAGAAGCAGTGATTGCCCATGAACAAGCCCATTTAAACTATCGAGATACTTTTTGGTTTTTTATATTAGGTTGGCTACAAACTTTAACCAGTTGGCTTCCCAATACCAACCAACTCTGGCAAGAATTACTATTATTAAGGGAGATGCGGGCTGATCGTTACGCAACCCAACAAGTTGACGCTTTAGTATTAGCAGAATCCCTATTATATCTTGCCAAAGCTCCGTTTAAATCCCCCGATTATGGCAATTTATCCTTTAGTTGTTCTATTCGTAGTAGTCGTTTAGAAGAAAGAATAGATGCAATTTTAACGGAAGATTCTGTTCCTTTAACCTGGGGATGGTGGGTCTGGATATTACTATTTTGGGTCTGTTTACCTTGGATTACAGTACCTTTCCATTATTCCTAATCATAGCAATTCTTTGAATAGCTTTAACCTTAAAGGAAGGGATTCTATAGCAGTCGCGCCTAGAAATTAGGACATCAACTGATGCTCAAAACTCTTTTCTTCCCTGTTGCCTGTTGCCTGTTGCCTGTTGCCTGTTGCCTGTTATAGTTTGTTGACGATAGCGATAATAGGCGGCACAAGCTCCTTCAGAAGAAACCATTGGTGCCCCTAACGGATGTTCGGGAGTACAACGGGTTCCAAAAACCGGACATTCCTGGGGTTTTTTAATCCCTTGGAGAATTTCACCACTAATACAATCTTGGCAAGGAGAAGAAGCGGGAATTAACTGTTGAGAATTAAACCGTTTTTGAGCATCAAAATTAATATATTTTTGTTTAATTCCTAACCCACTTTGCGGAATTTCTCCCAGTCCTCGCCATTCCCTGGGGACAATTTCAAACACTTCTTGAATGATAGTTTTAGCGGTTTCATTTCCCTCTGGACGCACGGAACGATTATATTGATTTTGTAATTTATATTCTCCTTTTTCCAGTTGTTGAATACAGAAATAAATTCCTTGTAAAATATCAATGGGTTCAAACCCAGTTACAACAATTGGAATATTATATTTATCAACAATCGGTTCATATTCCGTATATCCCATAACGGTACAAACATGACCCGCGGCTAAAAACCCTTGTACCTGACAATTAGGACTTGATAAGAGGGCTTCCATCGCGGGAGGAACCAAAACATGGGAGACTAAAAGGGAAAAGTTATTAATATTTTGTTGGTGGGCTTGATAAACAGCCATGGCGGTGATTGGGGCGGTAGTTTCAAAGCCAACGGCAAAGAAAATCACCTGTTTTGTGGGGTTTTGTTGGGCAATTTTTAAACAGTCTAAGGGATTATAAATAATTCGGATATCTCCCCCAGTAGCTTTAACACTTAAGAGGTCTTTTTCACTCCCCGGAACTCGTAACATATCTCCAAAGGAACAAAAAATAATATTAGGTAAAGAGGCGAGGGCAATAGCTTGATCAATAATATTAATATCAGTTACACAAACGGGACAGCCCGGGCCATGAATTAAGGTAATTTCTGAGGGGAGAAGTTCATCAATTCCATATTTAACAATGGAATGGGTTTGGCCTCCACAAATCTCCATAATTTTCCAGGGTTTTGTGGTGATTGATGCGATCGCTTTGGCATAATCCTGAGCAAGTTTTCCATCCCGGTATTCATCAACAAATTTCATAGTATTTTTTATAACTAATCAATCAATTATCGTTATATTAACACTTGTTCCCTGGCTCTGCCACGGAATGAAAGCTAACATCTTTGCAAATACAGAAAATCCTGATTTTCGATGCACTTGCGGAGTTCTTGTAAGATTTTTAAGCGGTATGTCGCCTGTTGATACTCCTGTTTCGAGGGAGAGTCCCCCAGTTGAGTTAGCACTTGATCACTTTCTTGGGTGATCGCATCTCGAAAAAAATTCTTGAACTTTTTGCGAGTGTCTTTCCCTAACTTAACCAAGAATAGTTTTTCTGTTTCTCCATCAATCTCCATTTTTCGCAATACCGACTTGCCAATTTTTGAGAATTCGGATTTTGCTAACCATTGATAAATTTCTTCTGAAACATCGACCGAATAAGATAACTCACCATTAGCAGGATAGAACACAATATCTAACATTATCCTTCCTCCTCTACTTCAGATTCCATAAACTCGCTTTCAGGGATTTCTGCATAGGCAATATTGGCACTATCTAGTAATTTTTTAGCCTGAGATGTAATTTTACCACCACATACAACACCAATTATAGAACCTTTTTCAATCATTTTCTGTGCATCTCCTTTAGTTACTCTTTGTCCCTTAATTTCAATATGAGGTTTTTCTGACTCGTTCATGATTTAATATTGTTTAAAGAATTAAATTACTGTTTTTTTAGATTAATTAGACTGGTTCTGCATTTGATTAATAATTTCCTTAACCCTTGGGGAATCTTCAGGATTAATAATCAAAATATCGCCTTTCGGATCATTTTTAGTTGTTTCTTGACAATTTATTCCTTCTTCTTTTAACTTTTTTATAACAAATCTCTTTAAGTTTCTATGTTTAATATATATTTCTATCATTCTATCTTCGTCGGACATGAAATCAGACATTTAAGACCCCCTTTAGTGTTTTATCTAAATTTTAAAGACGGTCGAATTCTCGATTAAACATGGAGAAAAGCAGTTTTAGATGTAGTTCTAACCATAAAAAAGCATTCCCCGGCCGAAACCAGGGAATCACAAAAAAAGATATTAACCGCCAACGGTGATGGGTTGTCCATCCGCGTCTAATAGCGCCCGTTTCGGGCCGTGAATCGGATCTTCCACAATAATAGTTTGATCTCGACTCGCACCTAAAGAAACAATCGCGATCGGAACTTTCATTAATTCCGCCAAAAATTTCAAATAACTGAGTGCTGCTGGGGGTAAATCTTCTAATTTCCGACAGTCTGCGGTGGATTCTTTCCAACCTGGAACCGTTTCATAAATGGGTTCGCAGCGAGCAAAGGTTCGCGCACTACTGGGGAAATGTTCGCACCGTTCGCCATCAATATCATAGGCGATGCAAACTTTAATTTCATCCAAGCCATCCAAAACATCTAATTTAGTAATGGCTAAACAGTCTAAACCGTTGATTCTGACGGCATAACGGCCAATCACCGCATCGAACCAACCGCAACGGCGTTGACGTCCGGTGGTGGTTCCGAATTCCGCGCCGCGATCGCACAAGACCTGGCCAATTCCATCCACCATTTCCGTCGGGAATGGCCCTTCTCCGACCCGGGTAGTATAGGCTTTTGCCACCCCAATTACCCGGTCAATCATGGTCGGGCCAACTCCCGTACCCACACAGGCGCCACCCGCAACCGGGTTAGAAGATGTCACATAGGGATATGTCCCATGATCCAAATCTAGCAGTGTCCCCTGGGCTCCTTCAAATAAAATATTCCGTCGATCCTGCACCGCAGCGTAGATTTTTAGTGACGCATCGACGACATGGGGACGCAAGCGTTCTGCATATTGCAAATATTCCTCAATCACCGCTTCCGGGTCGAGGGGTGGGAGATTATACAGTTTTTCGAGAATAACGTTTTTATTGCTAATCGTCCAGCGCAACTGATCGGGTAAACTCTGGGTTTCCATCAAATCAATGATCCGAATACCCGTGCGTTCAGACTTATCGGCGTAGGTCGGGCCAATTCCCCGGCCCGTTGTCCCAATCTTTTGAGATCCCCGTTGTTCTTCCGATGCTTGATCCAGGAGGCGATGGTAGGGCATCGTCACATGGGCTGTCTGGGAAATCATCAAATTTTTGGTGGAAATCTTCAGAGACTCCAGTTGATCCAGTTCTTCAATTAAAATTTTGGGATCAATGACGGTTCCTGAACCGATAATGCACTCGGTATCGGGATATAAGATGCCTGAAGGAATCAGGTGCAGTTTGAAGGTTTGATTGTCCACAACAACGGTGTGACCTGCATTTACGCCACCTTGATAGCGGACAACTACATCTGCTGAACCACTGAGCAGATCTGTGATTTTGCCTTTTCCTTCATCGCCCCACTGGGCACCGATAACAACTACGTTAGCCAAGAGAGTTTTCACTCCGACAGTTTACACAAATCCTGATTATCTGTTATTTCGGCAACTCTGTCAAATTAAGTTTTGTGAAATCTTTTGTGGAGAGGGAACACCGGAATAGGGAATGGGTAATGGGTAATGGGTAATGGGTAATGGGTAATGGGTAAGCTGTTAATTATCTAAATTTTCGAGGCTATCCAAGCCAGTAAGGGGTTTCAGCCTCTAAAATATGCAGTTT
>NZ_LR735019.1:0-265 GCF_900009265.2 Planktothrix paucivesiculata PCC 9631
GCAATATCCGTGGAATCACTACTTTCCGTGGGATTAATTGTGGAATCCGATTGTTTTTGGAGGGGGGAATAATTAGGAATTTCTGGTGTAGCAATATCCATGGAATCACTACTGTCTGGGGGATTAATTGTGGAATCTGATTGTTTTTGGAGAGGGTTATAATTAGAAACTTCTGGTGTAACAATATTTGTGGGATTAATTGTGGAATCCGGTTGTTTTTGGAGGGGGGTATAATTAGAAATTTCTGGTGTAACAATATTTGTGG
>NZ_LR735019.1:447-1871 GCF_900009265.2 Planktothrix paucivesiculata PCC 9631
GTTGTTTTTGGAGGGGGGTATAATTAGGAATTTCTGGTGTAGCAATATTTGTGGAATCACTACTATCCGTGGGATTAATTGTGGAATCCGATTGTTTTTGGAGAGGGTTATAATTAGAAACTTCTGGTGTAGCAATATCTGTGGAATCACTACTGTCTGGGGGATTAATTGTGGAATCCGGTTGTTTTTGGAGGGGGGTATAATTAGAAATTTCTGGTGTAACAATATTTGTGGAATCACTACTGTCTGTAGAATTAATTGTGGAATCCGATTGTTTTTTGAGAGGGGAATAATTAGAAATTTCTGGGTTAACAATATCTGTAGAATCACTACTTTCCGTGGGATTAATTGTGGAATCTGATTGTTTTTGGAGGGGAGAATAATTAGGAATTTCCGGTGTAACAATATTTGTGGGATTAATTGTGGAATCCGATTGTTTTTGGAGAGGGGAATAATTAGGAATTTCTGGGTTAGCAATATTTGTGGAATCACTACTGTCTGGGGGATTAATTGTGGAATCCGATTGTTTTTGGAGAGGGGTATAATTAGAAATTTCTGGTGTAGCAATATTTGTGGAATCACTACTGTCTGGGGGATTAATTGTGGAATCCGATTGTTTTTGGAGAGGGGTATAATTAGAAATTTCTGGGTTAGCAATATTTGTGGAATCACTACTGTCTGGGGGATTATTAATTGTGGAATCTGATTGTTTTTGGAGGGGGGTATAATTAGAAATTTCTGGTGTAACAATATTTGTGGGATTAATTGTGGAATCCGGTTGTTTTTGGAGGGGGGTATAATTAGGAATTTCTGGTGTAACAATATCCATGGAATCACTACTATCCGTGGGATTAATTGTGGAATCCGATTGTTTTTGGAGAGGGTTATAATTAGAAACTTCTGGTGTAGCAATATCTGTGGAATCACTACTGTCTGGGGGATTAATTGTGGAATCCGGTTGTTTTTGGAGGGGGGTATAATTAGAAATTTCTGGTGTAACAATATCCGTGGAATCACTACTGTCTGTAGAATTAATTGTGGAATCCGATTGTTTTTTGAGAGGGGAATAATTAGAAATTTCTGGGTTAACAATATCTGTAGAATCACTACTTTCCGTGGGATTAATTGTGGAATCTGATTGTTTTTGGAGGGGAGAATAATTAGGAATTTCCGGTGTAACAATATTTGTGGGATTAATTGTGGAATCCGGTTGTTTTTGGAGGGGGGTATAATTAGGAATTTCTGGTGTAACAATATCCATGGAATCACTACTATCCGTGGGATTAATTGTGGAATCCGATTGTTTTTGGAGAGGGGAATAATTAGGAATTTCTGGGTTAATAATATCTGTGGGGTTAATTGTTGATGTGGATTCGGTTTTGGGAATGTTGTCAACGGTAGAATCTGATTGTTTTTGGAGAGGG
>NZ_LR735019.1:6464-9870 GCF_900009265.2 Planktothrix paucivesiculata PCC 9631
AGGGGAGGCAGGGGGCACTTCGACAGGCTCAGTGGCCGCAGGGGGAGCAGGGGGAGCAGGGGAGGTAAACTCTTTCTATTCCCCATTCGTAATTCGTAATTCGTAATTCGTAATTACCTATTCCCTATTCCCCGTTCCCTGTTCTGAGGATTCAGCGAAGGCGATCGCATCATCTGGGGATAATTTATTATTAATAATAGCCATAATTCCTGGCAAATATTTATCCATTGTCAAAACATTAATATAAACTGAATTATTCACAAGTCCGGTGGTAAAACGTTCATGTTCTACATCAATACTGGTTTTGTAGCGAATTTCACCATCAGTATAATTTAGTTCAAAATTCCCTATTGTTGTGCCATAGTTAACTTTAGTTAAGAATTCTGCCATAGCTGATAATTTTTCAGGTGGTGTATTGACTGGACACAGGGAGTAAAATACAAATTGTCGATTTTCTTCTATGGCTAAAGCGAAACAAGTCCAACGTCCATGATCTCCTTCAAACACCATTTGTAAAATCGATTCTTCCGACATTTCCACAAATTCCCAATCATCTTCGGTAAAAAATTCTCGCATAACTTCGGAAATTGAGCGAGATTGATCACTTTCCCTATCTTCATCAGGATCAATAGTTTTGAGAAATTTAATAAAATTATTTGTATCTAGGGAAATCTGACCATTTGATTGATCATTCTCAATTTCATCAGTTTCGATTTGATTAAAGGTTTCTTTGAGAAAATTAGATAGGGATTGTAAGATTTCTGAAGCCCCATTTAGGGTGTTAAAGGCTGCACTTAATTTAAGATAATCCCAAACCGTTCGATATTGAATAACATCGGTTTCTTGCTGTTGTTCTACTATTAAACAATACCAATTTTCTGTATAATTTAACTCTTGATCTGAATCGGTATTAGCAGGAGCAGTATTGAGGTGATCAATAATAGCATCGTTGGTCTTACATTCTGAGAATTGGGGTAATAAATCGGGACGTAATTCTATGACCAAATCCAGATTTAAACCCGGTTTAAATTCTCCTTCTTTGATGGGAATTAAGGCATCTTTTTTTAGGTTAAATAACTGATTATTGAGAATATTTTGATACTGTTCATCACTGATATGAAGTTTTAAACAGCAGCGATCATAGTGATTATTGGGTTTTTTGTTAAGGGCGATCGCTATGCTTTTAAAAGCCAATAAATTATCAGAATCTTCCCGAAATATCAACTCTCGATCAATCGGTGAAAATTCTAATGCTGTTTCTGTGTTATTGTTCAACATCATTTTTTATATTTTCCTCATAAAAATTTCTTCTTAATTTAATTCTACTCTTAGAAAGATTTAAGCTGTTCTGCAACCGCCGTAATAAAATCTGAAAGTGTTATAGAACCCAGTTTTCCTTTTTTGATTTGGATCAAAAACTCTTTCATTTGATCCTGTGTTTCTGGCTTTTTAATACCCTTAAGATCTTTAACTTTCAGAATACCCACAATTCGTCTTCCAGCTACTCCTAGAGGATCTAACTTAACTAATAAATTTAGAGCCTCGCCATTACCATTGAGAGCATCTTGTACGATAGTCTCTGCACTTAATTGACGTTTAACCCCTCGTTTTCCTGTTAAAATTTTATATAATCCTTTGATTTTACGAATCGTTAGTGTGACTAAATCTATAACTTTTGTTCCTGTAGAAATGATTGCCCCTACTAATGCCCCTACACCAGTAACTGTTAAAATTTGACCAACAATATTGACGATATTACTGATCACATCATAAATGGCTCCAAAAAATCTTCTTTTAACTTTAGCATAACCATATTTCGTTGATTTTTGTAATTCCTGATTATTATCTGTAGATTTTCCACTTCTGTTAATTTCTAGCGCTTCGTAGGCCAGAAATAAGCTATCCTTCTCCTGTTCCGGTTCAGTATTCTCTACTTCTTTGAGAACTCCTAAATTCTTAGCAGAACTGCCCAAAGCACTCAGAATTGAATAGCTGTCTACTAGATTATAAATTGACATCAGTAAAGATACGACTGATCCCCCCAATGCAGCAACAGGAGATGCTTTAACTATATCAGCATAATTCTGAGATAAATTGGCAATTTTTTCAGTTGACGTCAAATTACTTCCCTGGTTAACACTTTCATTAACACCTTCAACTAAGGACTTAGTTTGCTGTCCAAAAGTCATCTGATTGTCAGGCGTTAACGCACCACTGGCTTTAACTGCACTATAAGCTGTTCCTCCGGCATTGATTCCTTCGACCGCCTTATCACCAACAACATTTTGTTTTAACTTATCAACATATCCTTGGCTCGATTTCGCTTTTTGTATTTTGACTTCTGTTCCTTCTTTCACAACTTCTGTCAGTAGTTGTGAAAGACGGGGTGCTCTCTTATCATCCTTATGCTGCTCTAACCATTTTCTGGTTTTGTGGTCAATTCTGTTTAATATTTTTTGTTGTGTTTTGTAATCTTTATCTTCTTTCAAGATCGCATTATATTCTCGGATTTTATTTTGAATAACTTGCGTTCTATTTTTTCCAATCAAACCTTTATTTACTATCTTATCATCCAGGGGTGTTATATCCTGAGTTTTTCGTTGAATGGTTTGAGATGAATACAATTTTGGTAAACTTTTTGCCCCTAAAACTTCTACTTGTTCACCCTGAGATGCCTTGGCTCCTAAATTATCTGCTTCAGCTTCTAATTGATAATCAAAATTGATTCTATTGCCTTTACTTTGAGGTTTTTTATTCACTCTCCCGGCCCGTTGTTGAACAACATGGGTGAGTTCATGTCCTAATAATTCTTGACCTTGTTGACTGTGGGGATTATATTGATCGGGTTGAAAGTGAATATCTGAACCTTGAGTAAAGGCTTTTGCTTGAATTTGTTTAGCTTGTGGCCCTGTATGGACTCGCACCCCGGAAAAATCGGTATTAAATGCCCATTCCATTTTCCGTTGTACGGGTATAGGTAATGATTGAACACTATCTCTAGGTGCAAGATTCAGTTTAACTTGCATCGGCGGAAATTGACGATTTGACTGCCGCCCTTTGGTTTCACTGATGACGGGTAGGGACTGTACTTTCATTTGGGTGGGTTCTTCTTCCTGTTCTTCCCGTTGAACAATACCCGACTCTAATTTCGCTTGAGGTTCATCATCTTCTTCTGAGCGTTGAACAATACCCGACTCTAATTTAGCTTGAGGTTCTTCTTCTTCTTCTGAACGTTGAACAATACCCGACTCTAATTTAGCTTGAGGTTCTTCTTCTTCTTCTGAACGTTGAACAATACCTGATTCTAATTTAGCTTGAGGTTCATCATCTTCTTCTGAACGTTGAACAATACCCGACTCTAATTTAGCTTGAGGCTCATCTTCCTGTTCTTCCCGTTGGACAATAC
>NZ_LR735086.1 GCF_900009265.2 Planktothrix paucivesiculata PCC 9631
AATTCTATTGAAGGCAAATTTGGCCAAGGAAAAAGAAGATTTAGCCTGAATCGGATTATGAATAAACTAGCTCATACTTCCGAAACGGCAATTGCTATTACTTTTTTAGTCATGAATCTCTCTGTGATTCTTAGACAGATTTTGGGGTCAATTTTTTTATTCCATTACTTTTTTCAAGTCATTGATTATGACAAGTTATCTCTTAACTCATTACCTCGAAAAAAACTTATCTGACCTTCTGACTTCATTAGCTAGTTAATCATTCGTTTCCTTTTCTGTTACTTTTTCAGCAAGCCCTA
>NZ_LR735020.1:0-13214 GCF_900009265.2 Planktothrix paucivesiculata PCC 9631
ACTGAGCGAAGTCGAAGTATTACCCATTACCCATTACCCATTACCCATTACCCATTACCCATTACCCATTACCCCTTACCTTAAATTAATATGACCGATATTCAACCCTTAAAAATCACCCTTCCGCCTCTACAAATCACCTTAAGTGACGGACAACAAGTGAGTTTACAATGGCTTCCCCAATCCCCCCTGAGTGAGTCTTTACAACCTGCTCACCCCCCTGAACTTACCCAAGTTTCTCAACTTCCTGATGGTTGGAAAAAATGGGTAGCAGCTAATAAGTTTCTGAATCAATCCGATGATGTTTTAATTGAATGTATGGTTAAAAACGGGATTGATGTTAAGTTAGCAGTTGAGGAAGTAACAAACCTCGCCAACCAACCCTATTTTCAAGCCGCCCAAGAGGTTTTGCAAAAGCTAGAAAAACTAGAATCTATTTTACAAATTAAAAACCAATTAGCCGCTTTAGGCTCTGATTATAATTCTATTCCTAGGGTTCCATTTTTATCCAAAGATGAATTTTTAGATCAATATTATTCCCAAAATAAACCCGTGATTCTAACGGATATTATGAAAAATTGGGGAGCAATGGAGCGATGGACACCAGAATATTTAAAAGCAAACTATGGAAATGTGGGTATTCAAGTCCAGGGAAATCGCAACTCCGACCCGAATTATGAAATTAATTTAGAACAGCATCGAAAAACGATGTTATTTGAGGATTATATTGATTGGGTAGTGCGGGCGGGAGAAACTAATGATTATTATATGGTTGCCAATAATCATACCCTAAATCGAGAAGAAATGCAGGGTCTTTTTGATGATATGGAAGTGTTTCCTGAATATTTAGACCCTGCGAATAAAACCGGAAGAACGTTTTTTTGGTTTGGTTCATCGGGAACAGTTACCCCTTTACATCACGACCCGGTTAATATCTTTTTAGCTCAAGTTTCAGGACGAAAACTGATTAAAATGATTTCCCCAGAACAGACTCCATTTCTCTATAATAATATTGGGGTATTTAGTCCTATTGACCCGGGAAATCCTGACTATAATCGTTATCCATTATATCGTAATGTTCGCTCCATTGATGTAATCTTGCATCCGGGGGAAGTGATTTTTCTTCCCGTGGGATGGTGGCATTATGTCAAAGCATTAGAAATGAGTATTTCCGTTTCTTTTATTAATTTTATATTTCCTAATAATTATGATTGGAAAAACCCATCTTTTGGTCATTATTCCTAGTCGGAGTTAATCTAACTTTTTAATAGCCGTAAACCACTTAATGTGACTAATAATGTTGATCCTTCATGTCCAATAATTCCCGTAGGCATATTAATCAATCCGAAAAAATTAGAGATTAATAACAATACAATAAACGAAAGGGCAAAAGCAATATTTTGTTGAATCACTCGATTAGCCCGACGCCCTAATTTAATCGCTTTTAATATTTTCCCTAATTGATCGGTCATTAACACAATATCCGCCGTTTCTAAGGCTACATCATTTCCCGCCCCACCCATGGCTATTCCCACATCAGCTAATGCTAAAGCTGGAGCATCATTAATTCCATCTCCCACCATTGCTACCCCATGATAACGATTCTTTAATTGTCGAATAATAGTTAATTTATCCTCGGGTAGTAGATTAGCATAAACCAGATCAATATTTAACTGTTTGGCTACACTATCGGCGGTTCGTTGATGATCTCCAGTTAACATTACCACCTGTTCAATCCCAAATTTTTTCAAGTTTTTAATCAGGGTTTTTGCCTCTAAACGTACCGTATCTTCCACGGCAATTAATCCCAAAGTTTGATGATTTTGGGCAACCCAAACGACGGTTTTACCATCGGTTTCTAAGTGATCACTAATTTCTACTAACTCAGGACTCACATAAATATTATGTTGATGAATCCACTCCAGTTTGCCCACAAAAATCTGATTTTGATTCACTTCTCCAATAATCCCTTCACCAATTTGAGTCGCCACATTCATCGCGGCAATTTTGGGAATATTTTTTTCCAGGGCAAATTGAGAAATTGCTTGTCCGATGGGATGTTCAGAAACTGACTCTATGGCTAAAGCTAATTGCAATAATTCGGTTTCCAATATACCCACCACCGGAATAATATCAACAATATTTAACTTCCCGGTTGTTAAAGTTCCAGTTTTATCAAATGCGATCGCATTAATTCGTCCAATTTTTTCTAATTGCGCCCCATTTTTAAATAAAATTCCATGTCTGGCCCCATTTGCTATTCCTGATAATAAGGTGGGCATAATTGAGGCTAATAAAGCACAGGGAGAGGCAACCACTAAAAAAACCAAAGCTCGATAAATAGCGGTTTCCCAATTCCAACTCAGGAATAAAGGCGGTATAATTGCTAATCCTAAACCTGTCAGAATAATAACTTTAGCATAACCCCGTTCAAATTTTTCCATGAATTGTTGAGAGGGAGGAGCATCGGTTTGAGCCTGTTTTACTAACTGAATCACCCGTTGAATTAAACTACTTTCCGGCGGTTGATGAACTTTTAATTGCAGTACCCCATAGCCATTTAATGTGCCAGCAAATACTTCATCGCCAAGGGTTTTATCCACTGGAATTGACTCCCCAGTAATTGCAGCTTGATTAATCGAACTATTTCCAGATACAATTATTCCATCCGTCGGAATTCGTTCCCCAGGTTTGACTAAAATAATATCTCCGATCTTTAATTGATGAATCGGAATTTTTTCCTCTTGTTGATCGTTAATTACCAGGGCAATATCAGGGGTTAATTGCATTAATTTCTTAATATTCCGTTCTGTATTTTCCATGGCAATCCCTTCTAAGGCACTACTCAAAGCAAAAATTAAAATTAAGATTCCACCGTCTATAATTAGAAAATAATCTTGTTTCCAAATCCCTAAAATAGCAGTTCCTAGCGCTGCTACAATCATTAATAAATCAACATCAAATTGTTTTTCTTCTACAAGAGTAGTTAACCCGTCTTTGGTACTTCCATAACCACCGATAACATAAGCAACGGGTAAGGCTAAAAATGCTAAACCCACCCAACCGATTTGTAAGCACACCCAACCAATAAATACCAAGATAGCGCAAACTATGACCGCGATAGTTTGAGAATAGTGCTGAAAAAAGTCTCGCACAGAAATTAGAGAATTAGAACGTTGAGTCATTATCAGAGAATAAAAAATACTTTGTTTAGCATAAACCGTGACTAAGAATTTTGTACTTGAGATTTTGCCGGGGTTGAGTATTCACCCTTGAGGATGGGTTTTTAAACAATATCTAGGGTGACGACAACCTCCCCAAACCCGCCGCTGACAGTCTCGGGTCAAACCCCCTTGACAAAAAAATGAAAACGATTATCATTATTATCAAGCCCGGGCTATTTTTATGCGACCTGTGCTGGAGAAACCCATGATTAAGTTGTCGGTGAGGAGATGAAAATAAGAGTGTCGGTTTACGCCCAAATGGTAATGCTGTTATGGGGTATGAGTGTAATTAGTGGGTGTAACACCGTTTCTACACCTAAAAATTCCGTTGAAAATAATTCCGCCGAAGCTCCACAAACGGCAACGGAAACTGCTGATAACGCTGTTGATATTACGGTTAGCATTATGCCCCAAAAATATTTTGTTGAAAAAATTGGAGGCAAAAATGTTAGAGTAAATGTTATGGTTCCTCCTGGCGTTGATTTACATAATTATGAACCTAAACCCCAACAGTTACAATCTTTAAATGATGCCAAGGCTTATATTACTACAGGAATTGCTTTTGAAACGGCTTGGATAGATAGAATTAAATCGGCTAATCAAAAAATGTTAGTTATAGATTCAACTCAAGGTATTGAGAGAATTCCAATGGTGGAACATCATCACGAAGAAGCGGAAAATTATCAAGCAGAAGAAACTTTAGATCCTCATATTTGGTTGTCTCCTAAATTAGTTAAAGTTCAAGCTCAAAATATTTATGATGGTTTAGTTAAAATCGACCCAGAACGCCAAGTAGAATATCAATCTAACTTAAATCAGTTTATCACAGAAATTGACCAACTGGATCAACAAATTAGCCAGAAATTAGCCCCGCTCAAAAACCGTAAATTCATCATTTTTCATCCCGCTTGGGGCTATTTTGCCAAGGATTATAACTTAGAACAGGAATCAATTGAAGTGGGAGGACAGGAACCTAGTGCCACCGAGTTAGCTAACTTAATTTCCCAAGCTAAACAAGAGAATATTAAGGTAATTTTTGCTCAACCAGAATTTAATCCGAGTTCTGCGGAAACCATAGCTAAAGAAATCGGTGGCAAAGTTATTTTTGTTAGTGATTTAGAAGCCAATTGGTCTAATAATTTGCTACAAGTATCTGACCTGTTATCACAAACTTTAAACCCATAAATTAATATAAAGTTTTACCATGATTTTACTGCCAAAATTTAGATTAACTTCCGTGAAACATCCTCAAGAATTACCTCCAAAAACTCATCAAAAATCCGAAGTCATCCGTTTAAAAGAAGTTTGGGCGGGTTATGAGGCCGAGGAACCCATTTTAGAAGGGATTAACTTAACGGTTAATGAATTAGATTTTATCGGATTAATTGGCCCGAATGGGGGTGGGAAAACTACCTTAATTAAAGTGCTTTTAGGACTGCTAAAACCCCTAAAAGGGGATGTAAAAATTATGGGTTATCCTGTTACTCAAGGGCGACGTTATTTGGGTTATGTTCCTCAAATTTTAGAATTTGATCGCAATTTTCCAGTACGGGTGCATGAAGTGGTACGAATGGGACGGTTAGGAAATCGTCATTTATTTAAACCCTATACCCAAAAAGATGAAGAAATCGTGATTCAATCTTTAGAAAAAGTGGAAATGTTAGACTTAAAAAATCGTGCGATTGGTGAACTTTCAGGAGGACAACGACAACGAGTTTTTATTGCTAGAGCTTTAGCCAGTGAACCCCAAATTTTACTCTTAGATGAACCCACGGCCAGCATTGACCCCAAAATGTGCGCGAATATCTATGAGTTATTGTTAAAATTAAATGAATATATGACGATTTTAATGATTACCCATGATATTAATACTATGTCTTCCTATGTCAAAACTATTGGCTGTTTAAATCGACGTTTGCACTATCATGGAGAACAACGGATTACCTCAAAAATGTTAGAACAAACCTATGGAGGGAATGGGTAATTACGAATTACGAATTACGAATTACGGATGGGTAATGGGTAATAGGGAATTCTTTTATTTCCTGTTGAGTGTGGCAAGATTGCCTATAATTACCAAAAAATATTAATTATTCATCGCATCAGCTTCTCCTTGGGCTTGTTCTTGATTTCGACGGTATAATGCAGCCCGATTTTGGGCGGTAGCATAGCGTTCAAAATCGGGAGAAACTCCTTCCATATAATCGGCGGCTTGCTGCCATTTCTGGGCTATTTCTAACCATTCTTGACGGGTATCGGCAAATTTTCCCTCGGCGGAGGCTTCTTCTGCTATTTTCACGCCTCGACTAAATTGTTGGGCTGAAGATAAAGTTTCTGGTGGTTTAGGAGATGATTCTATATCGGTTTGTGGCTTAGATTGTAGGGATTCTAATAATTGAAATTGTAACGTATTGTACAGAAGAAATCCCATTAATATTAATACCACAGTAACAGCGATCGCCCAAATTAAATTTTGTTGTAATTGACCGAACTTTGGCTGGTTAGATAAGGATTCAATAGGTAAATCCCTTTGATTTGAAACGCGAATTCTATTAAAAATATTAGGTTTTTTAAGAATAATTTCTTCAGACCATAATAGTTGATTTTCAGGATCTTGAGTAATATCTTCTAACCAGAGTAATTGCTTTTCTTGAAGGATGCGACCATAAATCCTGACTCGACGAATATTACGCGGTGAAATTGATTCTAAAATCCCACGAATTTTACTAACAATCATTGATTTTTCTAAGGATTCAGCATTCCTGGCTTCACAAAGCAATTGCAAAACATCATTGATAAAAATAGCCCGATTAGTTACCCCTAAATCCGCCATTTGTTCGTTAAGGATTTGAATGATAGCTGCAATCCGGCCCCTGTGAGCTTGTTTATTCATATTTTGAACTTAATAATGCGGTTTCACCCCTGAAAAATATAAAGGGGATTTAGAAGTTATCCCCCATCTATTTAATCTTCTGTTATTTGTAAATAAATTCTCCTAATTTACGAGTAATGGTTTCAATCAATTGAGCTTTAGAAGTAGAGGGATTATCCATCTCAACTTCTAAGCGTTGAACCACCTCTGGAGGCAGATTCAGTAAGTCTAATAATTGTTGATACGCGGCGGCTTCTTCTGGGTTAATTTTCGGTTCATCCGGGGTACGAGAACTGGAGTTAATCACTTCATATCCTAAAATGAGTACCAGTTCCCGTTCGGCTTGGGTTTCTAGTTTAGGAATTAACTCGTCTAAGGGGATATTTTGCATTAAATAATCCCTTAATTCCTGTTGAAGTTCCTGGTGTTGTTGTTCCTGTTTTGCAAACACACGGCTTAACTGATCTAGCATCACATTAACTTCTTCAGTGGCTAATTCTCCATCTGACCAAGCCATCGATGCTACAACCCGTAAAAGATTCATTTGACGGGGTGTAATTGAAGGAGGCGGCGGGACTTCCATGAACCAAACCTGTGAATATTGCTCCCTGATTATCTCATAGAGTAGGGAACAGGGAACAGGGAACAGGGAACAGGTAATGGGTAATGGGTAATTACGAATTACGAATTACGAATGGGTAATACTTCGACTTCGCTCAGTAACAGGGGAATGGGGAAGAAAAGATTTCATTGGGTTTGTGGGACGGCTATAAATTGTTATAGGGACAGCCTAACCAACCTTCAAAGTTTCGTTTTTGTTGGGGGGTGGGTTGGGCTACAGAAACAATTTTGTAATGATTAGGACAGGGAGCGGTTAAGGTTACTTGACAAGTTCGCAATAAATCTTGATGAAAAAATGTTAATTCTATTCTATCCCCAGGTTGGTAATCTTTTAAGCGTTCATGGAATTGGTCGGAGGTGACTTTAAATCCATTGAGGGCTAAAAGTTCATCATTAATATCTAATCCGGCGGTTTCTGCGGGACTATTGGCTTCTACAAATTTGATAATTTCTTTGCCTTTTTCCGATACAACTTTGCAGCCTAAATAGGGAGTTTCATCGGTGGTTTCTGCAATTAATTGTAAACCAAACGGTTCTAAATATTCATTATAGGGAAGTTCAGTAATTCCATACAAATAGTGTTGGAAAAAGTCTTGTAAAGAGGTTTCAGCAACGGACTCTATAATCTGTTCCAATTGTTCGGGAGTAAAGCCAATTTCGGGTTGACCAAAGGTTCCCCACATTTGACGCATCACATCATCGAGCGATCGCCGATTTCCCTGTTTTTCTCGGATTAATAAATCCAGTAAAAATGAAACTAATTCTCCTTTTAAATAATAGGAAATTTGGTTATTATCACTATGGGATTCTCGGCGATAAAGTTTAATCCAAGTATCCCAACTCGATTCACTTAAAGGTTGAACCAACCGCCCATAAGTGGTTTGTAGACGAGTAATATCTTTAGAAATAGCATGAAAAAAGCCCTTAACATCAAAAATGCCCGCCCGATAGGGAATAACCATATCATAATAGCTAGTTGTTCCTTCGGAAAACCACAGGGAGGGAGTATAGTTTTCCTGTTCATAATCAAACACTTCCAAGGCTTTCGGACGAATGCGTTTAACATTCCATAAATGGAAAAATTCATGGGCGACTAACTGCATAAACCGATTATATTTATCGGGACTACGGAACCCAAATCGAGAATAAATTAAAGAACAAGACTCTTTATGTTCTAAACCACCAAAGCCATGATTAGAAAGATGTAATAAAAACAAATAGCGTTTGTAGGGGAGTCCTCCAAATAATTCTGATTCTACGGCGATGACTTTTTGGAAATCCGTAATTAAGCTTTCAGGATTAAGATTTCCTTCGCCCCAAATCACTAATTGATGGGATTTTCCCTCAACTTCAAATTCATATAAACGATGGGTTCCGATTTCAAAGGGACTATCAACTAAGGTATCAAAATCATCAGCATAAAACGTATTAGGTTGATGGGAAATAGGCGATAAAGTGGTGCTAACCTTCCAATTTTTGGGGGGTTCTATGGTAACTTGAATTGCTTGTTGTTCCGATCCTGGGACATATAAAAACAAAGCCGCCCCATTAAAATAACCGTGAGAACTATCTAAATGATTGGTTCTTACACTTAATTCATTCGCAAAAATTCGATAATAAACGGTAATTTCTGTGGCGGAATTAGTTTGAATTTGCCAATGATTTTTACTGATTTTCTGCCAGTTTAAAGGGTTTCCATTCTGGTCACGAACACCCAAATCCTGTAAATGTCGGGAATATTCCCGCACCAAATACGAGCCCGGAGTCCAAACGGGCATTTTTAAATCTAATACGGAGGATGAAATAATATCTTTTTGAATGCGTAAGGTGACTTCAAATAAATGGGATTCGGGTTTGGGGATGGCTACCCAATACTGTAAGCTAGGAGTAATTGTAGCCTGATGATCAGCAAGGGTTTGAGTGGCTTCAGTCATGATTTTTATATAACGCTAGGGAACAGGGAACAGGGAACAGGGAATAGGGAATAGGGAATAGGGAATGAGTTTGCACAGATTTAGAAGTGTCCTAACTGTAATGCGTAGTGCTATTGCTAAAAAAAATTGTTAATAAACAATAAATTTCCCCCCCGTAAACTGAATGTACCGTTAAACAGAAGGGAAAATTAACAACGCTGAATTTTAGCGTTGAACCTTTGAGCTTTATTGGCTAGAAAGATGGTTTAAATGTTTGAGATTGAGTAAGTGAATGACTTGTCGTTCTTCATCAATATTCATCCAACCTTTACTCATAATTTTATCCATAATTTTAGTTGTTTCTTCCAAGGAAATATCCGTAACATCCGCTAAATCTTGGAAAGGAATATTAAAAATATCCGCCCCTTTTTCCGTTGGCTGACCGTAATTTTCAGCTAATTCTACCAAGGTATTAGCAAGTTTGACCGCCGGAGGTCGGTGACGAATTTGATACCGTTGGTTGGTTTGACGCAAACGACGCACCATCAACTGCAACATTCTATGGTGAAGTTGGGGATCTTTAAACAGCGTCTGGATAAAGCGTTGGGCCGAAACACTAATTAATCGCACCGAAGACAGGGCGATCACATCATTAGCCCGGGGAGATTCATCTAAAATCGCCATTTCCCCAAAGAAATCTCCTCGCCCCAAAATGGCTAATGTGACAACTTCATCTCCCGATAAGCGTCGGACTTTCACCCATCCAGAAACGACAAAATAGACTGCATTTCCCCAAGCATCCTCCATGACCACCGCCCTATCAGCCGGATATTCATGTTTGACCGCAACGGATAGCAGCCATTCTAATGTTTCGGGATTGGCCCCTTTGAATAGTGGAAAAAGCTCGCTAAAAGCTTCAGTTTGCATGAGAATTTGCTACGTTTTTTAAGTAGTAGATTACCGATCCACTTTGATGAATATTACCAAGATATCTTATAAATTGATCTAGTTGCAAATAGAAAAACGGGTTAACCCCTATAAATTTAGGTTAACCCGCAAGCTTGGGAACGCTTAGACCAACTATTTTTGGACAACCAGTTTCACGTTGGCGTTTTGCAGACCGCGCTGTTTGACATCAGCTAAGGTCTTGTTAACGGCGTATTTTTGGTTAATAGAGTTGATCAGTTCGGTTTGGTTGTGTTTTTTAGCCACACCCCACAGATCAGCAATTAAATCGAAAGTACCATCGCTGTTGCGAGACCAACCGAGGTCATATTCGCCTTCAAGGACTGCCACTAAGTCGGCACGAACCCGTTGGCCATTGTAGCCGCGGACATCAGCATTAGTTTTAGTGCTAATACCAAGATCACTTAGAGAAGCTTTCAGGATTTCGGAATCGGCGATTTTAGTACGCAGTGTGCTAAAGTGAGACATTTCGGTATCCTCCGTGAACTGAAAACGAAACAACAACGGTTTGGTTAGAATCGATGCCGTCTTTATAAGGGGACGGCTTTTTTTGTTTTTGGGGGAACTGCTAGTCGGTTTTGGGGACTAGCCTTAACTCCTATTTGGACTAGGAGTAAGCCTTTAGAACTCCATGCGCTGATATTCAGCGACGGAGGACGCAGCCGGACGTGCACGCTGTCTTGCCCAATCTCGTAGTGCGGTGACCTGTTCGTTCATGGTCTTGGACAAGGGCAGGGTGGACTTGATCGCGGCAATGATATCAAGCTGCGTAAACTCGCGGTCTTGAGCAAAGGCTTCGTACATCGAAGCGATTACGGCCTGCTCAATTTCTGCTCCAGAAAAGCCTTCGGAAACCTTAGACAGTTGTTCTATGTCGAAGCGTTCGATTTCCCGACGACGTTTGGACAGATGAATTTTAAAAATATCTTGGCGTTCTTCTTGGGTGGGTAGATCCACAAAGAAGATCTCATCAAATCTGCCTTTTCTCAGGAATTCCCCGGGAAGGCGTTCGACGCGGTTGGCCGTTGCCATCACAAATACAGGAGAGCTTTTTTCCTGCATCCAGGTCAGGAATGATCCAAAGATCCGGCTTGAGGTTCCCCCATCAGAATCTGCTGATCCGCCACTACCCGCAAAGGATTTATCTAATTCATCGATAAATAAAATCACGGGGGAGATTGATTCAGCCGTCTTTAAGGCGTTTCTCAGGTTGGCTTCGGAACGGCCCACCATGGAACCGTCATAGACCCGACCCATATCTAACCGGAGTAGGGGTAATCCCCATAACCGAGAGGTGGTTTTAGCAATCAGGGACTTTCCGCATCCGGGTATCCCTAAAATTAACATCCCCTTGGGTTGAGGTAGACCGTATTCCCGGGCTCTTTCGGTGAAGGCGTTGGAACGTTGATGTAACCAGCGTTTCAGTTCTTCTAAACCGCCTACGGAATCGATGGTTTCATCGACATCAATGTATTCTAAAATGCCATTGCGTCGAATCAGTTGTTTCTTTTCGGTCAGAACAACACCCACTTCTTCTTCTGTCAGGCGTCCGGCCGTGACTTGGGCTTTCCGGTAGACTTTTTCCGCCTCATCCTGGGTTAAGCCTAAAGCTGCTTTGAGCAGTTTTTCTCGTCCTTCGGTGGTTAAACGTCGAGACCGGGCTTGCTCCAGTTGGGAGGTTAATACTAGATTCAGTTCCGTCATATCGGGTAGAGCGAAGTCCAGAACCACAACTTCTTTCTCTAGCTCGATAGGAATAGATTGGATCGGCGACATTAAGATGATGGTCTTATTTGTGCCTTTGAAACTGGCGATCGCATCCCGCAAACACCGGGTCACTTCAGGGGAATCCTTGAAGGGATGCAAATCCTTAAATATATAGATACTTCCGCTTACGTTAGGCTCTTTGTGCCGAATCGCCCACTCAATCGCCGCTTGGGGAGAGACTGTATTAGATTGAACCGCCGTTCTGGTCTGATCGTATTTGACTAAACCGCGAGTTACTGTCCAAACATAAACCTCTCTCTGGCGCTTGGCTTGTGCGATTTTGGCTATAGCCTGCTCAGACCGCTCTTCCTCGGAAGTAACGAGGTAGATCAGAGGATATCGGGCTTCAATTAAGATACTGAGTTCTTCTTGCATAGTCCTCGATCCAATAGAGACGGTGTAACGTTTACAGAATCTGCTAGTCCTAACCTAAGATGCAGCCAGGGATTTAGCAGGGAACCAGTTTTTCCTCTCCTGATTGGGCTGTGCTAGATTCTACTTCTCTCACGGCCCCCACGGGAAGTTCGTCATCGGACAGGATGCTGGGTTGCTCTCGCAGGGAGGCCAATTCCCCTTCCTTGAGGATGATGGAACTGGAACAGTCTGGACAGGAGTAAACCCGATGGCTTTGTCCATAAGATGCCTCCACTTCATCGACTAACTCGGAATTGTTCAGGTAAAAAACAATTGCCCGTTCAGCCAGGGATGACATCGGCTCTGATTCAACTGCCGCTTTTATTTTTAATTTGCGATGCAGTTCCGGCGGAATATAGAGAGTTACCTTTTGCTTATTTTGCATAGGACTGTGAACTTGTGTACCCGGGTATGTGTTTCAAGATAACGAACCTTTTTCAAGATGTCAAGACGTTATGCCTCTATGACGGCATTTTTGTAATATTTCGTTACATTTAGGAGACTATATAGGGCTTGCTGAAAAAGTAAAAGACAATAGTTTATCAAGTTACAGGGGAGATAGAACCTAGAGAATTAGTGATAGAAGCGGAAAAAATCAAAGCAGGAAGATTTATATTAGCGACAAATATATTAGACAAGAAAGAGGTGAGTAATGAAAACAGGACTTACGCAGTGACGCTATATGTAGCGTACTAAGGAGTTAGCGATCGCTGGCCCAAAAGAAATCTCGAAACGGATAATAATGAATGTTAAAATGGCATCAGAATTCATGCCTAAAAATATGAGCATTAATTATCTAGACTATTGCCAATATCTCCTGAGTAGCCAAATCAACTATACTCTAACTAACTTTGCTGCACATATTCAAGAGTTTAGCCATGATACAATTAATCGTTACTTGAATTCAGAAAACTTAACACCCGAAGTGATTTGGGAAAAAGTGCATTCAGAACTTCAGAGCCATCCCGAAGCTTGTTTAGTTTTTGATGATACGGTACTCGACAAAAGATTTTCCTCGAAAATTGAACTTGTCCGCCGTCAATATAGCGGCAATGAACATCGAGTGATTCGAGGAATTGGTTTAATAAGCTGTATTTATGTAAATCCTGAAACCGGATCCTATTCAGTGATTGATTATCGAATTTACGATCCAGATGGGGATGGTCACACCAAGCTAGATCATGTAGCAGATATGCTGAATGATGTCGTCTTTAAAAAAAAGATTCCTGTAGCGAAAGTGCTTATGGATAGTTGGTACGCAGCCCAAAAGCTAATGGCTTTGATTGATAATTTAGGGAAAATTTATTATGTTCCGCTCAAAAAAAACCGGCTGGTTGATGATACAGGAGGTCAAAAAAAATATCAGCCTATTGAACAGTTAATTTGGTCTGAAATTGAAGAAAAACAGGGAAAGCTAATCAAAATAAATAAATTCCC
>NZ_LR735020.1:13621-112585 GCF_900009265.2 Planktothrix paucivesiculata PCC 9631
GTTTTTGATGATACGGTACTCGATAAAAGATTTTCCTCAAAAATTGAACTTGTCCGCCGTCAATATATATGCAGCGCAAAAGTTAATGGCTTTGATTGATAATTTAGGGAAAATTTATTATGTTCCGCTCAAAAAAAACCGGCTGGTTGATGATACAGGAGGTCAAAAAAAATATCAGCCTATTGAACAGTTAATGTGGTCTGAAATTGAAGAAAAACAGGGAAAGCTAATCAAAATAAATAAATTCCCCTCATATAAAAAGGTCAAACTATTTCGGGTGACTGTTTCTGCCAACAGAACGGAATATGTAGCTACAAATGATTTAAATCAGTCTTCAATAGATGAGGTCATATCTGAATGTAAACTGCGATGGAAAATTGAGGAATTCCACCGAGAAATTAAACAATTAACCGGGATAGAATCTTGCCAATGCCGTAAAGCGAGTGTTCAAAAAAACCACATTGCTTGCGCTTTATTAGTTTGGGTTTTTCTGACTCGTATGGCTAAGAAAGTTTCTCAAACTGTCTATCAGTTAAAAGCTGGTTTATTAGCAGATTACCTGAGCCAAGAGCTTAAACATCCCTCTCTAAAACTTTCTTTTATTTAGTTTACTCATCAGTTCAAACACAGATTGATTCTCTTTATTATCAGCGCGATGCCGACAGATGGCGGCATCACCATCGCGTAGCGTGCCGGACGCATATTGCCCTTCTGTTTGAATAATGCGCTATATATAGCGTCCTTGCGTAAGTCCTGATCAATTCAGTTAGAATTACTCACTTTTCTCGCCTCGATTTTGCCAAATGAAACACCCCTTCCCCCCCTCCGTCCCCTACTCCCCCTGCTCCCCTGCCCTCCTTAACCTATCTCAATTTAGCAGGAATAGCATAGGGGCCTTTTTTCAAAGCCGTTGCCAAGGCATTATTATTCAATCTTAGGGCTTCATAAAAGAAAAATATTTCTCCCTGAACTCCTTTAAAACGATTATAGTCAATTGACTTTAATAAATCATCAGTCGTAATGCAATAGGAACCTATTTTTGCTAAAATTCCTGGAGAAAGTTTAGGTAACTGCCAATCCCTAAACTGAACATCAACTAATTGATCAACTAACCCTTTATAACTCCAAAAATTGCGTCGATATAATTGAGGGTGAATCCAATCAACTAAATCTTGATCAATCCAAGCAATATAATCCTGTAAATATTCATCTAACCCCCATTTATAAACACTAGGAGCCATGGAAATCATCAAATGTGGTTTAATTGCCTTAACTTCTCGACGTAAACGAATTAAAAAATTTGTTAGGATATTCGCCCGCCATTGTACCCATTGGGGATCTTTATGATAGGTCGGAGGTTGACGCCCAAATTCTTGTCGATAAAGAGCAACCGTTTTCGGATCATAACCTCCTTCCGAGGGCATTGCCGGCATCCGGTCATCCCCCTGAATCCCATCAATATCGTATTTTCTTACCACTTCTAAGACTAAACTTAGGACAAAATTTTGTACTTCTGGGTCAAAAGCATTCATCCACTCAAACCCATTTTTAGCAACTAATCCCCCCGTGGAATTAATCCCCGACCACTCAGGTTTTTGAGATAAAATTCGGCCGCCATTTTGTTGATAGGAACTCGCAAATCCAAATTCAAACCAGGGAATTACTTTCAACCCAACCCGATGACCTTCCTCAATCACTTCCTGTAACGGGTCACGTCCCTTAGAATAGAAATCGATTTCAATGCCGAAGGTTTGGGCCATCACCTGAGAGCGATACAAAGTCACGCCCTTATTCCAAACCACCGGAAACACCACATTAAAACCCGTATCCGCCAAAAATCCCATCGCTTCGGCAATGGTCTGTCGAGAAAACATAACTCGACTGTCCGTATTGGTTAACCACACACCGCGAATTTCCATAAAACCTCCTGAAAGCGATCACACTTTAATCTTAGTATGGAGGTTTTCCCGGTTTAGTGATTCAGTCCTTAAAACTTTTAGCTTGACTGAGATCCAGGCTAACTTGAAAAACCCATCTTGCCGAGTTAAGCCGCCAGCGATTATGATTAGTTTAAGAAATAATTGTGATCAATCGAGGCAAAAAGATCAGTTAATCTTTGATCCTAACCCACAAAAATCCCCTAACTCTCAAGGGAAGGCAGTTTTGCCTAAACCGTCGTAGAATTAGGAAGAAGGAGGGTTTAGGATTAAAACATCCTATGAATATCCCAAATCAACAGCGATGGAGGAGTTTCTTCCGGGTTAGACCTCTAGCCCGTCGTTTTCATCCGAAACCGATATTTCACTCGAACTCGGTTGTAAGTTTACCTAGGCTTGGGGTGTTTCCCGTCCCAGGTAATCAACCTAGGTCTAGGGCTTATAAACCCTCTCAGTCTCCAATTATTTTATCGACATGGCGGGATATTCCACTTCAGCCGCAATGTGATTTTCAGCAATTCTGTTTAGTAATAATCTGGCGATTAATCGCTCAATACACCTATATTGCAGGTGATACCAGTTAAGCCCGATTAACTTTGGGGTTGGCGATTCACCGAAGTGTAGTCCGGTAGCAAAGCCCGATACAGTTAGATTCTAGCAAAGAATTTAGACTGAAATCCGATCCCGGTTGAGTTATCCGTGATTACACACCCATAACTGTATATTGTGCATTCCTTTTTCCCCGCCATGAACTGCGATTAAAGCCATTCATGGTCGATTTCTACTATTAACACATTAAATAAAACCGTTCATTTTTTATGAAGGCTAGTGAAAGCATTGATGTCGATAAGCTATTAACCCGATATGCAACGGGAGAGAGAAATTTTAGTGGCATCCATCTGATGGCGGCCTGCTTGAAACAGGAAAATTTGAATCGGATTAATCTAAGTAATGCTAACTTACAAGGGACTAATTTATCTCGCGCCCGCCTCATCGGAGCCAATCTCAATGGGGCTGATTTGAGTCAAGTCAACCTGTCCATGGCGGTTCTGGTTGAAGCAAATCTCAGTGGTGCTAGTCTGACCGATACTATTTTACGCAATGCTGACCTGAGTGGAGTTATGCTCAGTGGTGCGATTTTGTCTCAAACCGATTTGACTGGGGCGAACTTGACCGGAGCGAGTTTAATTTCAGCCTGTCTCCTGAATGGTTGCAAACTCAACGATGCAATTTTAGTGGGGGCAACCCTCAGCCGAGCAATTTTAAGCGGGGCTGATTTAAGTGGGGCTAACTTAACTCGAACCATTTTAACTGAAGTTGATCTCAGTGGTGCTAATTTAAGTCATGCTAAATTAGTCCGAGCTTACCTCAATCAAGGGAATCTGAGTGGGGCTAATCTGAGTCATGCCGATCTGAGCGAGGCTAGTCTACGAGAGGCTAATTTAGGTGTGGCTAACCTGACGGTGGCTAACTTACAAGGGGCCGATTTAAGTGGCGCGAACTTAAACGGAGCCAATTTAAAAGGAGCCAACCTCCAAGACACAAATCTGAAAAATTCCTATTTAAACGGTTTGAATTTGCAGAATGCTGATTTAAGGCACTGTGATTTGACCAAGGCTAATTTGCGCGGAGCGAACCTCAGTTGGGCGAATTTAGAGGGAGCGACTTTATTAGAAGCCGATTTGCGGGGAGCGAACTTGAGCCATGCTAATCTCACTGGAGCCGGACTGCTTTTGACTTCCCTCAAAGGAGCCAATTTAACCGGAGCCAACCTCTGTGCAGCTAACTTAATCGGTGCGAGTCTCAATATTGCTAACCTGAATGAAGCCACCCTCGAAGGAGCAATTATGCCTAACGGAGCCAGCTATTCATAGAAATTCAGAGCGGTTTCGATAAAACTATTGCACAATTTCTAAAAACGTGTGATATGATCAGAGGGTTTGATACACTTTAGGGTGGAGGTAAAACCCGAAGAATGAAACAATTGGGAACTCATCTGGTCGTTGACGCTTGGCAGTGTCCTGCAGAACTTCTGAACGATCCCGAACGCATCCGTCGCGCGATGCTTGATGCAATTTCTGCTGGAGGGGCTACCCTCATCGACTTATGTGTACACCAGTTTAGTCCTCACGGAGTAACTGCAACAGCCACTTTGGCTGAGTCTCACATTGCTATTCACACTTGGCCAGAATTAGGCTATTTCGCCGCTGACTTATTCTTTTGTGGAGCAGGCAACCCCCAGCGAGCCATTAAATTTCTAGAAACCGCGCTTCAAGCCAAACAGGTAAGATCCAGAGAATTCAAACGCGGTTACGAACCCGAAGCGACTGAGATCCCAGATTCAATTAGCGAAGAATCTTTAGCAACTTTAGTTGAAACTGGAACTCGCGGCTAGAACCCGTTCATCGGTTATCCGAGTCAAGTCAAATCGAAACAAAAGACTGTGTTTCTCATCCTTTCGTTGGTATTGATAGTTTCCTACAATTTAATAGTGAAAAGATTAATACCAACACCGAGTTAACATAGTCAACTTTCCATCTGGAAATTCTATTACAGTCACTTAATAAAGTGACTAAATCCTTGAAAGTTGCATTAATATTCACAACTTCAAAAACAGTATTGGCGGAGGGTCTTCCTTCCGCCATTATTTTTATAAAATCATGTTTGGGAAACAATTCCTAAGTAAAACTAGCGTTGTTGGTTCAACAAAGGACGAACAATCCAATAACCCGCACCAAAGGCGACTACTACAATCAAAACAATTGATACAATTAGCCAAAAACCGCTCAATTCAGAACGCTGAGATTTAGACATCGGGCGTAACCGAGCCTCCGTTGGTTCTGTAAATAAAGGTTGGGCTATTTCGGGATTTAAGGGGGGTTTGGGAGACTCGGAAAACGGAAAACTGGGTTCATTTCCCCTGGGTTCAAGTTTAATTGAGGGTGCAATTTCCATCATGGGGGAAGTCGTGGGAGTGGCTCCGAGATGGGTCGGAATTTCAACGGTAAAAGAACTCGCTCCCGGGGGTGAAAATTGAGATTTTTTGCCCTGACTGATGTTTTGGGCTTTATTAATGGCTTGGTGTAACTGAATCGCCGATTGCACCACAGTTTCTAATTCTTGCCTAAGTTGTTGATTTTGCTGGGTTAGCTGTTGATTTTGGGTTTTGAGGGTTTGCAGTTGAGATTGAACCGTTTGCAACTCCGCCGTAACTTCTCGATAAATGGAAATGGGAATCGATGGAGAGTAATTACTCGATGCCACTGACGGATTAGGGCTAGAGGCGTCAGCATTTTGCATAAGACTTTTAATTGAGGGTGAACATTTTATTAGAAACTTATTATGTTTCAGGATACCTGTGATTAGAACGATTTAAACGAATTTTTTCCAGCAATTTCAGAAAAATTTCCCCTTCCATCACTACACTTTAAAGAGTTACTGTTGAATTCTAACCATGAGTCACTCTTATACTGAACCCACAGAAGTTCCTACCGCCAGTCCAGAAGCATTAAAGTATGGTGAACGGGAAATCGAGGAAGGTCAATTGATTACCTTTCCCAATCCCAGAATCGGTCGTCGCTATCAGGTTGAGATTACCTTACCTGAATTTACCTGTAAATGTCCTTTTTCCGGGTATCCCGATTTTGCTACGATTTATTTAACCTATGTTCCCGATCAGCGGGTGGTGGAATTAAAGTCGATCAAACTGTACATTAATAGTTATCGCGATCGCTATATTTCCCACGAAGAATCCATCAACCAAATTTTAGATGATTTTGTCGCCGCTGCCGATCCCTTAGAAGTCCGAATTAAAGGGGATTTTAACCCCCGGGGGAATGTGCATACCGTCGTGGAAGTTGCCCACCAGAAGCCCAACCCCAAACTCTAAAGCGCGGGACTTGTGAGAATATCAACTTCCTATGATACAATTGTAGGCTGTGTCGAATTTAGGCGAATCCATGCCCAAACTCAAAACTCGTAAATCCGCAGCCAGACGATTCAAAGTCACTGGCAGTGGAAAAATTGCGCGTCGTAAAGCTTACAAAAGCCACCTGTTACAGCATAAAAGCTCTGCTCGCAAACGGAATCTGTCTAAGATGGCGCTAGTGAGTGAGACTCAAACAGATAACGTGCGTTTGATGCTGCCCTATTTGTAAGCCTCTAAACGAATTTTATTAAAGGAAACAAACGTAAATGACCAGAGTTAAGCGCGGTAATGTTGCTCGCAAACGCCGCAAAAAAGTCCTGAAACTTGCCAAAGGATTCCGGGGGTGTCAGTCTACTAACTTCCGCACCGCGAATCAGAGAGTCATGCAGGCGTTGAAAAATTCCTATCGCGATCGCCGTAACCGGAAACGGGATTTTAGACGGTTATGGATTACTCGGATTAATGCCGCGGCTCGGATTAACGGAATTAGCTATAGTCAGTTAGTTGGCAATATGAAAAAAGCCAATATCTTACTAAATCGTAAAATGTTAGCCCAACTTGCTGTTTTAGATCCTCAAACCTTTGGGAAAGTCGTTGATCTTGCCAAAAGTGGCAACCCGTAGTTTTAACCCGTTAAAACCACCTGTTCAACTGAATAAAAAGATTGCCCATTGTTGGCCAAGGTGAAGGATTGAATTAAATCTATCCTTCGCCTTTGTATTAAAAAAACTCTTCTTTTAAAATTATGGATAAGAACCTTCCCCTTGCCTATTTGTTACTTTTAGTGGGGTTGCTTGCAGCAGCTATTGTCTTTGTCATTCGTCAAATTATTAAAACCCGTCGGATAGAAACCACCCTTTTTGATTTACAAAATAAATTATCTAAGGAACCCGGAACCGCTCAAGAATACTACGAATTGGGCAGTATTTATAATGACAAAAAACTTTATTCTCAAGCCGTTACCATATTACAAAAAGCCTTAAAAGCCGGTGAAGATGAAGACCCTCAAAACCTAGCCATGATCTATAATGCCCTAGGATATGCTCATTTGGCTAAAGAACAGTATGATATTGCGATTCGTCAATATAAAGAAGCCTTAAAATTAACTCCCATTTATCCCACAGCTTCTAATAATTTGGGTTATGCTTATGAAAAGAAGAAGCTAACCGCCCAAGCTTTAGAAGCCTACGAAGAAACTTTAAAAAATGATCCCGATAATCAAACCGCAAAATATCGGGCCGAATCTTTACGCAAACGGATTGGAATTCCCTCGGAATCGGCTAAGTAGGGGAGCAGGTTCGGGGGCAGGTTCGGGAGCAGGGGGAGCAGGGGAGGCAGGGGGCACTTCGACAGGCTCAGTGGCCGCAGGGGGAGCAGGGGGAGCAGGGGAGGTAAACTCCTTTTCTAACCCATTACCCATTACCCATTACCTATTACCCATTTATTACCCATCATTAACTTAACTTTGAACCAACTGTTATGGCGATTTTTCCCCGTCCGGCTTATGCAAAAACCGCTTTACTGTTGGTGAATCATCATGCCAGCCAAGCCCAAAAGAATTTGTCGCAAGTGATTTATCAGCTTCAGGCTTTGGGTTTTGATATTATTCAAGAATCTCCTGAACATCCCGAGGAGTTTACACCGACGATTCAACGGTATCGAGAGCAAGTGGATTTTGTGATTGTAGCCGGGGGGGATGGAACTTTAAATGCGGCGGTGGATGGACTGGTGGAAACCAATTTACCCCTAGCCATATTACCCTTGGGGACTGCTAATGATTTAGCCCGGACTTTAGGGATTCCTACGACCTTGACGGAAGCCTGTCAAGTGATTGCCCAAGGACACCGACAAAAGATTGATTTAGGTTGGGTGAATGGCAAACACTTTTTTAATGTGGCTAGTTTAGGGTTGAGTGTGAGTATTACGAATAAACTCACCAAACAGTCAAAACAACGCTGGGGGGTGTTAGCCTATGCCTGGGCAGCGATTCAGGTGACGCTGAAAGCTAGGCCTTTTCATGCCTTAATTGAACAAGATGGCCAAAGAGAACGGGTAAAAACCTTACAAATTGCGGTGGGAAATGGTAAATATTATGGGGGCGGAATGCCCATTGCCCACGATGCGGCCATTGATGATCAACGCTTGGATCTTTATAGTTTAGAAATCAAACATTGGTGGCAAGTGCTGTTTGTCTGGTTAACATTGAGAACGGGAAAACATCGCCAACAATTAGGGGTTAGGGCAATTCAGGGTTCGGAATTCGCAATATATACCCGTAAACCTTATCCGATTAATACGGATGGGGAAATTACGGCCTGGACACCAGCCCAGTTTCGGGTAATTCCCCAAATTTTAACGGTTTTGGTTCCTAAACCCCAATAGAACGCTAAATATAAAAAATCAGTATAAAACAACACAAATTTTAACTCTATATTCAGGCATTTGTCAAGATTTGATGCAAAGGATTAAAAAAGTTATAGTTCTTGTGACATCTTGTATTTTTTTTTCTCCAATTTGGGAAAACTCGGTTATTCTTGAAACTTGAAGAAAGTAAAGAAAGTATTAAGCCTTTTCGTCATTGACGCATCGGACTACCTTCTAACTGACTCAGAAAAACACTGTTATTTTCTGTATAAAAACAGACAAAACTGCATCCATCGGAGATTTTATGACTCCTACAATGCTTCGTCAACTTTGGTCACTGGTAGAAACCACTCAAGCATCCACTTTGGTTGATCTTGATGATGCGAGTCTTGTCCAGTGTTTAGTCAAACAGTTCAAAAAACAAGCGGCAATTAACGCAAAAGAGGCTGATCTATTAAGGGATTATATCTGCTCTCGGATTGCTTTAATTCGAGATATGGCAGAAGGCCGCCTATCTTGAGACGCTTCTTAGGCTTCCCTCCTATCTGTCCAATATTTTCCCACTTTATGGAGGTATAACTCTGGGGACATTTTTCTCAAAAAGCTGCATGGAAAATTCTCAGATTAAGGTAAGCTTAAAGCGTTTGAGGTCGCTCCTTGAGAGTTAATGACCTCAAAACCTTTTTTGTTAACTGCCTAACTCATACACGAGTAATATAAAACTATGCACAAATGCGGTTCTTTGCTAGTAGCAACCCTACTGTTAGTTGCACCCCTAACAGCCTGTGAATCCTCGAATTCTACTAGCACTGGTACAACTTCGTCTGGGGGAAGCTCAATTAATAGTCGCCTTGATACTATCAAGCAGCGAGGAAAGTTAATCTGTGGAGTTGATGGTAAAATCCCCGGATTCAGCTTTGTAGATGAAAGTGGTCAATATTCCGGCCTGGATGTGGATATCTGTAAAGCAGTCGCCGCAGCCGTTTTTGGTGATCCTAAAGCCGTTGAATATCGCAATTTGGATTCTACAGAACGATTTGAAGCTTTAAAATCGGGGGAGGTCGATATACTCTCCCGCAATACCACCTGGACGATTAGCCGCGATACCTCTGTTGGACTGGAATTCGCCCCGACTACATTTTTCGACGGTCAAGGGATGATGGTTCGTCAAGATAGTGGGATTACTAAATTAGAAGATTTAGAGGGCAAAGCCGTTTGTGTAGAGGCAGGAACAACTACCGAGCTAAACCTAACTGATGCTCTGCGCCAAAGAAATATCAAGGCTGAAACCGTTACTTTTCAACAGGCTGACCCGGCCTACGCGGCCTACGCAGAAGGTCGATGTCAAGGGATGACCTCGGACAAATCCCAACTGGTCGCCCGTCGCAGTACCCTCCCTAATCCCGACGAGCATATTCTTTTGGATGTTACGATGTCGAAAGAACCCCTTGGCCCGGTAACAGTTAATAATGATTCCGCTTGGTTTGATGTGGTGAAATGGACAACTTATGCTTTGATTGAGGCGGAAGAATTAGGGATTAATCAAGGGAATGTGGATCAACTCAAAACCAGTGAGAACCCCAATATTAAAAGATTTTTAGGAACAGAAGGCGACCTGGGTACGGGGGCGCGATTAAGTAATGATTTTGCGGCTAATGCGGTTAAAGCTGTTGGTAATTATGGTGAAGTTTACGAACGTAACTTAGGTCAAGGTTCACAATTTAAACTACCCCGAGGACAAAATGCTCTGTGGACAAATGGGGGTTTGATGTATTCTCCACCTTTACGTTAAAGTCGGTTATCAAGTATCCCCATTATCAGTAGAGACGTACCATGGTACGTCTCTACACTCATAAGTGATTAATAATTAATGATATTATGACCAACCCAGATCAAAAAATTCCCCTTTGGCGAGATGACCGATTTTGGCGAATTGCTTTGCAGGTTTTAGTAATTGTAATTGTGGTTAGTGTATTTGCTCTTTTGGGAGGAAACCTAAATCGCAGTCTCAGACAAACTGGAAGTAGTTTTGGCTTCGATTTTTTAAGAAATTCGGCGGGATTTAATATTCTTGATAGTTTAATTCCCTATACTCCCACTGATCCTTATATTCGGGTTTTATTTGCCGGATTATTAAATTCTCTGCGGGTAATGTTTTTTGGGATTATTCTCACAACTCTATTAGGAATTACTGTTGGTATTGCCCGTTTTTCTGATAATTGGCTTTTGCGTCAGTTATCGTTTATTTATGTGGAAATTGTTCGTAATACTCCATTATTATTACAGCTTGTTTTTTGGTATGGGGTTTTTGTGCAGCTTCCTCAGATCAAAGAAAGTTTTAGTTTTTTTAATGCAGTTTTCTTTTCTAAGCAAGGGATTTTTATGCCTTGGCCGTCGGGAATACAAGGAATTATAGGATTTGCAGTTTTATTAATTTGTGCGATCGCAGCCTTCATTATATCAAAAAAACGCATCAAAGTTATGATCGAAAGGGGAGAATCGGGAAAACCTCAATTGATCACTTTGGGAATTATTGGTATTATTGCTTTATTAATATTAACTATCGGATTAAATTGGCAAACTCCCATATTTAATCCCACAACCAATAATATAGAAGGAGGATTACGACTGACAATTGAATTTACAACCCTTTTAGTCAGTTTAGTCGTTTATACGGCGGCTTATATTGCGGAAATTGTGCGGGCGGGGATTCAATCTGTGCCCAAAGGTCAATGGGAAGCGGCTAGATCTTTGGGTTTACAATCGGGTTTAGTCATGCAGTTAGTGGTATTTCCTCAAGCCCTGCGGGTGATTATTCCCCCTTTAAATAGTCAATATTTAAACTTAGCAAAAAACTCCAGTTTGGCGATCGCCGTTGCCTATGCGGATATCTATAATGTGGCGACAACCACCTTTAATCAAACCGGACGTGCCATCGAAGTTATGTTAATTATTATGGGAACCTATCTCACTATTAATTTATTAATTTCTTTGGGAATGAACCAATTAAACCGCAGTGTTCAGTTACAAGAACGATGAATTAAGACTCAAAAAAATCATCTTCAATTTCTCTTTGAATACAACACTGATTCAGAATATTTTTGATATGATTAACTACATTATTGGTCTGTTCTAACATCGCTAAATGTCCACAATTGTCAATTTCAATCACATTATTATCCCCCTGACGAAATAGCCAATGAAAGCTGGCTAAATGGCGAACATATTGGGGCTCCATAATTAAATCTTGACATCCCGCCAAAAAATAAACCGGTTGCCCGAGTCGAGAAACTACCTGGGGTAAACGATGGACTTCCGCCTCGGTAGTGGAATCTAATAACGCCCCTAATGCCGCTTCAGGGCAAGCTATAACAAAATCGATTAATCTTTGGCGTCCCCATCGTTGTTGAATCGGACACGCCACTTGAGCACGGGTAAAGATTAAATCCAATAGGGGTAAATAACATAACCATCGGGGGCGGAATTTAACAATTTTTTCTCCCACGGAACGAAATTTCTCAAATTCTTCTTTGAGGTAAATTCCTCCCCCGGCGTTGATACAGATAACTCCTTTCACCTGTTGCGAGAGTTTATCTGCTGCTAAAAGGGCAATAGTCCCGCCCAGGGAATGACCCACTAACCAGGCATTTTCGATATTCAGGCTTTGTAATAGAATCGCTAAATCTTCGGCGTAGGAAATAGGGGTATAGATGGCGTGTGATGGGTTTCCCGCCAATAATTGAGAATTTCCAAATCCCCGTAAATCGTAGGATAAACATTGATATTCGGGCGCTAACAGGTCGATGACAGGTTGCCAATACTGACGACTCAGTAGCCACCCATGAATAAACACCAGCACGTCACCCGATGATCTTGGTGGCGTCAATTCGTAACTGTGTTTAACTCCCTGGATATCGATAGTAGCCATGATCCTATCGTATCGGTGAAATGTACTTTTCTCAATACCGCGTGGGGCAATAACCCAGAAATAACCCAGAACTGACACCAGTGGTACATTAGCAAGCGGATCAAATCTAAGCTCAGTGCAAAATAACACCGGGCAAAATGTTCACTCCTGCAAAATAGAGGGATAATCAATAGGTAAAAATCGAGTTAAGTGAGAATAAGTCAATGAAAGTCGTCATTGTGGGTGGAGTGGCCGGGGGGGCATCCTGTGCGGCTCGTCTGCGCCGATTAGATGAAACGGCTGAAATCATCATGGTAGAACGCGGCCCCTATGTTTCCTACGCCAATTGTGGGCTCCCTTACCATGTCGGGGGATTGATTGAAAAAGAGTCCAGTCTATTAGTCGCGGATGAAAGCACATTCCGAAACCAGTTTGCGATTGATGTGCGGACACGCTGCGAGGCGATCGCCATTTCACCAGAAAATAAAACCGTAGATTTGCGGAATGTTGCCACGGGTGAAGTTACCACCGAATCCTACGACAAATTGGTACTCTCACCCGGGGCTGCTCCAATTCGTCCCCCAGTGCCCGGAATTGATCTTCCGGGTATTTTTTCTGTTAGGACTGTACCCGATGCCCGCACCATCCGCACCTGGATTGAACAGGGTACAACGGAGCCCTGTGGAATGGACACCTATTCGGGATTTCAGACGGTTAAACGGACAAAGCGGGCGGTGGTCGTCGGTGGTGGCTTTATTGGACTGGAGATGGCAGAAAACCTGATTCATCTCGGACTGGAAGTGACCCTAATCCAGAGGGGTAATCAAATCCTGTCTCCCATCGATCAGGAAATGGCCCGTTTTGGCGAACGCTACCTAGAAAAACACGGTCTTCGCATTTCCCTGAATGACGGTTTGACCGGATTTCAACAAGCTGCCAATGGCTCGTTAGAAGTTCTCACGAAATCGGGTAAGACTTATCCCGCAGATATTGTCATCCTGGGAATTGGGGTAAAACCCGAAACGGATCTGGCGAAACAGGCAGGACTAGAAATTGGCGAGCGAGGCGGCATCCGGGTTGATGACCAAATGCGAACTAGCAAACCGGATATTTTCGCCGTTGGGGATGCGATCGAGGTTAAAGATTTTGTTACCGGGCAATGGGCTCTCTATGCTCTGGCTGGCCCCGCCAATCGTCAGGGTAGAATTGCCGCCGATGTCATTGCCGGGCGTAACTCCCGTTTCCGAGGGACTCAAGGCACTGCGATCATTGGCTTGTTTGGAGGTGCGATCGCCTGGACGGGTGTTAGTGAAAAAGTCCTAACCCGACTCGGGGATACGGATTTTGAAAAAATCTATATCTATCCCAACTCCCACGCCGGATATTATCCCGGTGCGAAAATGCTGGCGATGAAAGTCATTTTCCGCAAATCCGATGGCCGGATATTGGGAGCGCAAGCCCTGGGTTTGGACGGGGTGGACAAGCGGATTGATGCTATTGCCATGGCAATTCAGATGGGTGGGACAATTTATGACTTAGAAGAAGCCGAGCTTTGCTATGCACCGCAGTTTGGTAGCGCTAAAGCTCCTGTCAACTTTGCGGGAATGGTGGCCGCCGATGTTCTCAGAGGTGATATGCCTTTAAGTCATTGGAATAACATAGAATCAGGCCTGCTTCTCGATGTCCGTAATCCAGCAGAACTCGAAATAGAAAATGTACCCGGCGCAGTCAATATTCCCTTACCTGAACTCCGCGCTCGTTTGGGCGAACTTCCTCAAGATCAAGAGATCCTCGTCTTTTGCCGATCGGGTCAGCGTGCTTACTACGCAACCCGGATTCTAGTACAAAATGGATTTAAAGCCCGAAATCTATCGGGAGGGATGATGTCACATTCGGTTATTTTAAGGGAGGAAACCGTGGGTGGTACTTTATACTAAAATCTTGATTGAATAAACCCCAACCTGAAAAATCTATACTTTCGGGTCTAGTTATTATTAAGAAACCAGGTTGATATCCTCAGATACTAACCTGGGGGTCTGTTTTTTAAATGTGGTTTTACCTCATCAAAAATCAAGGTAGTAATGAACACTATCCCATCCGATGTCCTAGTCTTTTTTGGAGCTAGAGGCGATGATGCTAGTAAACTTTTGGTTGGTAGTCTGTTGACATTATCAATCGCGATCGCACCCTTCCCTGTGAGAGCCAATCAGCGATCGCCGATCTCTACCCCTTCAGAGAAAATCAATTCTAATCATCAGCAATTACCAGAATATTCAAAATTATTCACTGATCACCCAGCCATTCTCTCATTATCAGAGATACCTGTCTTTTCTACTCAGGCGAAAGATCTATTCGTTGAAAATAGGACAGATTCAACCCTTGAGACTCCTTCCCCTCAAACCAACCCAACTGAGACTGAAGATCAACCTCAATCCCCAGAATCCCAACCTGCAAACCCTTTTAATGACAAGCTGACGGGTGATTGGGGTGATTTTCGCAGCACTCTTGCCGATCACGGGATGACATTCGACTTAGAATTCACCCAGTTTTACCAGGGGCTAGTATCCGGTGCCGGAGATCAACCCTTTGAATATGGCGGTCGGCTGGATAGCTTTGTAAAATTGGATACCGCCAAACTCGGACTCTGGGAAGGAGGAAGTCTGAATACCCATATTGAGTATCGCTTTGGCAATCTCCCTGGAGCTTTAGGGAATACTTTTTTCCCGACCAATACGGCGATGGAGTTTCCCTCAGAAAGTCCTAATACGGTGATCGCGACATCTCTCTATTTCTCCCAACGCTTGGGCGATCGCGCTTCCTTCCTAATCGGCAAAATCAATGCCCTCGATCTGCTGGAAAACGATCTCTTTTTTGGGGGATGGGGCAACCGCCGATTTATGAATTCCGTCTTTGCGGCTCCACCCAGTGGGTTAGTGCCACCGGTGTTTATCGGTGCGATCGCCAATGTCAGACTTGATCCGGTCAATCTGTCGTTTTGGGTCTATGATCCTGATGATCGGACTCGGGATTACTGGCCAGGGGATCTGTTTAGCCATGGGGTAACTTTTTCCCTCACCACCTCCTATAACACCCAGATTGCCCAACGTCCCACCAGCTTTTCGCTGACAGGCATCTACACCACCAAAGCAGGAACGGATTTTAGTTCTATATCTGAGAGTTTTAGGGCGGGCATAGAACCTTTGACAAAGCAGGGGGCTTATAGCGTTGCCTTCCAATTCTCCCATCTATTGCATCTAAATCCGAGTCATCCCCGACAGGGGTGGGGCGTATTTTTCAAGGGGGCTATCTCCGACGGGAATCCGAATTATGTCCAGAAGTCTCTGATTGCAGGCATTGGAGGGATGGGACTATTCCGGGGACGGGAGTTAGATAGTTTTGGCTTAGGGTATTACTACTATGACTTAAGTAATGATCTGCAAGACACCCTAAATTCCAGAAAAAATAGGTTTGGCGATGAACAGGGATTCGAGGTGTACTACAGTTATGGGGTGACTCCCTACTTCTATCTCACGGCTGATTTTCAATATATTGATCCTCCCCGTAATTTCATAGATGATGCCTTTATTGCTGGACTTCGAGCAAATATCCGGTTTTAAGGTGAGAAAGTCATGGGGTCAGGGCGATCGCTGCGTCCGTTGCATAAGTCCTCTTACCTTAAATTACCCTAAAGTTCTGTGATAATATGTAAACAAAAATGGGTTATGGGCGATTTTTGATGGGTCGTCTAACCCAGGCAAGTTTATTTAAAATTGAACCATGAGTAGCTCCCTCACAAAAGCTGTCTTATTTGTAGACGGCTATAACATAATTGGAATCTGGCCCCTATTGCGACAGAAACGCGATGTTGACGATATGGAAACAGCGCGCAGACACTTGATTGAGACTTTAGTGGACTATAGCGCCTTTGAAGGACTCGATGCCCGACTGGTCTTTGATGCTCACTATCAAAATACCCCCGGCGTTAGCGAAACCATTACTCGCAATGTGTCGATTCATTATACCGGTTTTGGGCAAACCGCAGATACCTATATTGAAAAACTCTGTGCTTCCTTGGGTCGTCAACTTAGGTTGTCCCGACGTCGGTTAATTGTGGCGACCTCAGACCGCGCTCAACAGTTGACCGTCACCGGCTATGGTGCGGAGTGGATGTCCGCCGAACAGTTGGCTGAAGCCGTCGAAGCCACCACCCAGCGTCGTCAGCGTCGTCATCAACCCCGGAAGCCATCTCCGAGCCGTTTTTTGGCTCATTCCTTAGACCCGGAGGCTCAAAATCGTTTGGCTCGGTTAAGAATGGGGTTGTAATTACTGTATCAAGGGGGTTTCAGCTTTTGCAACCAAAGTCAAAAAATTTTTTTTCAAAAAAGCTTGCAAAAATTCAGGATCTAGCGCTACTATTATTAACTGTGGCTAAAAGAGAGACACAACGTTCCTCGGTAGCTCAGTGGTAGAGCGGTCGGCTGTTAACCGATTGGTCGTAGGTTCGAATCCCACCCGAGGAGTTTAACAAAATATTCTTTGAATTTCAGGTTAGACTATAGCCTAATCTGAAGTTTTAAGTCCAGTATCCTACATTTCTATTGAGAAAGGTAGGATATTGTTTTGTATATGCTCAAAACCATTCAATCTGATATCGATGATCTTACCCTTATTTCTGAGTTTAACTCTATTTGCTCAAGCTGCCCCTCCGGTGAATGAAATTGTACAACCGCAGCAGGTGCGACCCTTACCCGGAAAATTAGATCAAATTCCTGTGTTTAATAGTAATAGTCCCGAACTAATTTTAAACGAAGGAATTTTACTATCTACCTTTCCAAAAAATAATAAAAAACAGCCAGAAGCCCACTTAAATTTTCCCTTCAAAGGCAAATTTGATATTTTTGCCCATCATGTTGCTAAACCACCCCAAGAAAATGATTTAAGAACCCTTTATTTAGGAATATTAGCCTATAATCCGGGGAATCAACCCGTTACTATTAATATTTTAGAAGCCGCTAGTTATTTAAGTCAACCCGACGCGCCTTTTATTCCCCTGGATGCGGTTTTAGATAATTCGGCAGGTAATATTTTTGCTGGGCCAGGAAGTCGGGTAATGAATGATATTTTACGGGGAAAACGACAAACTGAATTTGAGGAAAAAATTATAATTCCGCCCCAAAGTAGTCGTCTATTATTAAATGCTCCCATTCCGGTTAAAGATTTAGAACCGCCTTTAAATGGTCGGTCTACTTTAATGCGTTTAGAGAGTAATGGCGAGGTTTATATTGCTAGTTTGGCTAAATATGCAACGGTGCAATCAAATAGAATAGAAATCGCCCCGACATTAACAGAATGGGAACAATTATTACAGCAAGGAATGTTAGTTACACCGAGAGATCGTAACCCGACTCCTCCTAATACCAATTCTGAGCAAATTATCTATGGGCGGGTGGCTGGAGTGGCATTGGGTTCCCGTTGGAATGCTAATATTGTTGATCCAAATCGTTCTATTTTAACTATTCCTGAACCGGGAGAAATCTTTTCTTATCCTATTTCCACTTTACCCAGAGGACAGTTAGGAACCAATCAAATTCAAAGCGCTCCTTTAGTAGTTAGATATCCCGATACCGCCTATCAAGCCCACGGAAATTATGGGGTAGAATATAACTTAATTTTACCACTTTATAATCCCAAAAGTCAACCCCAAAAAGTTGTTTTAACCTTACAAACTCCCATCAAAGAAGAAAAATTATCCCAACCGGGATTAAGGTTTTTTGACCCTCCAGCCCCTCAAGTTTTCTTCCGGGGAACGGTTAGATTGAGTTATGAAGATGATCAAGAAAAATCCCAAATTCGCTATATTCATTTAGTTCAAAAACGGGGACAACAGGGAGAAGCGTTAGTAGAATTAACCCTAAAACCCCAAGAAACTCGACCGATTAAAGTTGATTTTCTCTATCCCCCAGATGCGTCTCCTCCTCAAGTTTTGACTGTGAAAACATTACCTATTAAATAATAGATTTGAGTCTTTATTTAACCACAAAGACACAAAGAATTTATAAACACTAATTTTGTAGGTTGATTTTATGTCTCAAAGCGATGCACCCAAACCTAAACTTCCTGTTGATAAACCCCCGCCACCGCCCCCAAAACCGCCAGACTGGGGAACGTTGGGATGGTTAATTATTGCTTTATTTTTTTTTATTATTATCATAGGAAATTCTACGGGATTGGGAGATAGTCAAAACCAACCTTTAACTCCTGATTTGGATCAAAGAGAATGGGATAAGTAGGGGGCTATTATTACTATAAATAATCTCGTTGTTGTGCTTTAGCACCCCTATTAAGAGCGCTAAAGCGCAACAACAATCAAAAACCATTAACCAATTGTTAAGGCTAAATCCGTGGGTGATGTGATAACCGTAGCCGTTTGAACAACACTGGGTTGGACGTTTTTAACAACTCCTAAAATTCCCGAATTGGCAACTCGAATAATGGTGTCATTCCCAGAGGATGTAAAACTTAAATTAGCCAGATTAATTGTGTCAAGGACATGAATTTTATCGCCTTCGGTGACATTAAAATCCGTAATAATATCGGCTAAATTGATATCAGAAACCGTGGCGGCTTCATCCCCTCGTAATAGGAAAATATCAGCCCCGCCACCTCCGGTTAAAATATCTGTTCCTAAATCTCCGATTAGAAAATCTTTACCATCATTACCATTTAAACTATCATTACCTTGTCCACCTCGAATAAAGTCTGAACCTGCACCTCCAAAGATGGTATCACTCCCCCGATTTCCATTTAAAATATCATTACCCTGTCCGCCAGTAATACTATCATTATCTTTTCCTCCCAAAATATAATCATTGGCGTCATTTCCATCCAGAGAATCATTCCCTTGATTGCCATTAATTACATCATTTCCGATGGAACCTGTAACCCGATCATTTCCGCCTCCAGCTAATAATCCGCGAGGATTATTTTGGGTAATATCAGGGGTCATGGTTATGACATTATCGGCATCTAAATCACGAGGATAGGCATAGGATAAAGGCAGACTACCACGATTGATAGTATTAATAAATCCATTCAAAATATTGACATCTGAAATAATTCCAGACACTCGACTGGGAATAATTCCATCAACGACGGCGGCATCCCAAATTACATTACCGACTCGAATTTGATTGACGATATCGAAGCCTTGAGTTACTGTGCCAAAAACCGCATAATTGCCATCCAAATTTGTGGAATTATCCGCTAAATTAAAATAGAATTGGGAGGAAGCGGTATCGGTTCCTGAACTAGACCGCGCCATGGCAATGGAACCGACGATATTACTTAACACCGGAGGAACGGTAATTCCTGCTTGTTGAAAGGTTTGACTATAAAGGGGTTCTGTGGCGCCTTGGGGTTTAATTTCTAAGGGAATATTTCGGACTTGACCCGTAGCAGGGTCAATAAAACCGCCAATTCCTAACACATTAGGATCAATATTAGGATCTTTACTTTGGGGGTCACCACCTTGAGCTACAAAGGGATTGGGGTCAATAACAACGCGATGAAATAGGGTGTTATTATAAACATTTCGTTCAACTAAATCAACGAAATTTCCCGCCGTTATCGGAGCATTTGCACCATCAACTTGAATGGTAATAGGTAATCCTTCAACCACCATAATCACGGTGGCAGCACTGGTTAATTGGGGTAGATCAGCCATAATAAAATAATGTGTTAGATTGTCTTAAATTAACCTAATTTTCTCTTGATATTTTACAATAAAGATTGTAATTAGGATAAGATATTGCCAATATTGAGACACCAAACCTAAAATTTAAGTTCCTGTTACTTCTGAAATTGTGTAAACTTATATAAAGAGTTGTGATTATCCTAAGTAATAATGTCCCGTCGTTTATTTCTGAGTTTTCTGTTATCTCTGGGTTTCGTGGTGTTTAGCTTCAACCTAAATTCACCCGCTTGGGCGTTAGGGGGAAAACTGCCCACTTTGAATCAACCCGCCCCTAATTTTACCTTACCAACTAATAGTGGAGAGGGAAAAATTTCTTTATCTGATTATCAAGGACAATGGGTTATTCTCTATTTTTATCCAAAGGATTTTACCTCTGGATGTACTTTAGAAGCTCGTCGTTTTCAACAGGATTTACCAAAATATTTAGCGAAAAACACCCAAATTTTAGGGATTAGTGCTGATGATATTCAATCCCATGCTGAGTTTTGTGATTCGGAAGGATTAAAATTTCCCTTACTGGCTGATGTTGATGGAAAAGTCAGTAAATCCTATGGTTCATGGATTAATTTTATATCCATGCGTCATACTTTTATTATCGATTCCGAGGGGATTTTAAGGGAAATATTTCTAGGGGTTAATCCGGCTATTCATAGTCAGGAAGTGTTAGTCCGTTTGGATGAATTGCAAGAAACAAGTTAGTTGGAATCAGGACTTACGCAAGCAGGCTATATATAGCGTGTCAAAAGTAGGCGATCGCATACCAATGATCATAGCAATCGCCCTAAAAAGTCCTAATTATTTATTTCCCCCCCAATGTTGGGGGCTAGGGGGCTAGATAATGATCAGGTTATGAAGGATTGATCAGCAGTTTTAGAGACTATTTCTCAAGCAGCAATATTTGCCCCCTAAATCCCCCAAAATTGGGGGACTTTAAGAGGTTGTCCTGTTAATTTAAACAAAATATAAAAAGGGAAATTTAAACCTTCCCTCCCTTTTTTTTAAACCGGGTTTAATCCTAACATTGCCTTTAAGGTAAAAAAGGTAAATGCAAAAACACTTAATAATAAAATTACTAATGCAGTTGCAGTTACCGGGCGATTTAAGAGGGGTTTTAGACGTTCAAATAGGAAAAAGAAAATTCCTAGGGTAAAGGTAATAAAATAACGGGGATAGCGAGAAACGTTTTGAAAAAATTCTTGCATTGTCGGGGTGGGAATAAACTTCAGATTAAAGGTTTTATAATTTTAACAGATTTTGGGATTATTTTTTAAGATAATTTTAAAATAAGCGATCGCCCGATTCAGCATCAAACCAGTGTATCCGTTGGGGCGATAAACTTAAGTTTACTGTTTCACTTTCCCAAGTTTGCTGGGCTGGAACCAAAAAACGGATTGTTTGATGGGATTGATTGATTCTCACATTCAAAAGTTTTTCTTTTCCTAAATCTTCCACTAAAAAAATTTGACCTTCTAAATCCACAGAATCTTCCCGATTTTCTAAATGAATATCTTCGGGGCGAATTCCCAATATAATTTGAGAGGGTTGGGTTTTTAACTCCGGTAATGGAATTTGAAATGCTCCTAAAATCCCATAATTTTCTCGACAATTTAAGCGAATTAAATTCATCTGAGGACTTCCCACAAAACCCGCAACAAATTGATTGGCTGGAGCATTATAAATCTCTGAAGGAGATGCTAATTGTTGTAAATAACCTTGATGAAGTACAGCAATTTTACTTGATAAAGTTAGAGCTTCGGTTTGGTCATGGGTGACATAAACAACGGGTTTTTGTTGAGAATTAAATAATTGTTTTAAATCGGCTCTTACCTGTTCTCGTAATAGCGCATCTAAATTACTTAAGGGTTCATCTAATAAAAACACCTCGGGATTTCTGACTAAAGCTCTCCCTAAAGCCACCCGTTGACGTTGCCCCCCGGACAGTTGAGCAGGTTTTCTGAGTAATAAATGTTGAATATCTAAGCGATGAGCAACATCATTAACACGGGATTGAATCTCATCCGTTGGAATTTTTCTTAATTTTAAAGCCGTCGAAATATTATCAAAAACCGTTAAATGGGGATACAGAGCATAACTTTGAAATACCATGGCAATATTTCGTTCACTCGGGGGAAGGTTGGTCACATCTCGATTGCCTAAAATAACTTTTCCCTGGGTGGGTTGGTCAAGTCCTGCAATCATTCTTAATAAGGTTGATTTTCCACAACCCGAAGGGCCTAATAGGGTGAGAAATTCTCCATCATTGACTTCTAAAGTTATATCTTTTACCGGAATAACCTGGGAGGAAAATTGCTTTTTTAAATTGATAATTTCGAGTTTTGCCATGATTCATGATCTCCATTAATTGTTAAGATTATGGTTAACCTTTGACGGCTCCTGCGGTAATTCCTTGAACAATTCGGCGTTGAAAAATCAAAACTAAAATAATTAATGGAAATGTTCCCGCTAAAGTTGCCGCCGCCATTGGCCCATAGGGAATTTCTAATAAAGAAGTGCCCCCTAGTTGAGCAACAGCAACGGGGATGGTATATAAATCTTCTCTGGTAATAAAGGTTAAGGCAAAAATAAATTCATTCCAAGCAAAAATAAAGGTTAATAGGCCTGTGGTGACTAAGGCAGGAAGGGTTAAGGGTAAAACAATATTTAATAGCATAGATAAAGTATTGTAGCCGTCAATTTTGGCAGAATCTTCTAAATCTTTAGGAAGTTGTTGGAAAAAACTTCTTAAAATTAAAATGGTCAAGGGTAAATTAATTGCGGTATAGGGGATGATTAATGCTAAATAATTATTTCCAATCTGAAAAAATTTAACTAATTCTAATAACCCCATAAATAACAAAATATAGGGAAACAATGTTATAACCAGAATCAGTCCCAAAATCAAATTTTCTCCGGGGAGTTTTAATCTTGTTAGGGCATAAGCAGCCGGAGCACCTATGGTTAAGCATAATAAAGTTGAAATAATGGAAACAAAAGCACTATTAAAAATATATCTTAGAAATTGACTACCTAAGCTGAGATAATGTTGAAAAGTCAGTTGTTCTAAACTGGGAAAATAAATATTAGGAACTGTTGAAATTGCAGCATTGGTTTTAAAAGAAGTCAGTAATTGCCAAAAAACCGGAGCTAAACAAAACAAAATAGTGAAGATTATACCCAGGGTGAGTAGAATCTTTTTTCCAGGAATAAAACTAATAGAATTTGAGGGATTAAAATTTGCCATTTATTGATCTCCAATCATATTAACACGCAGTTTTGATAGGAAACAAGCCGCAATACAAACCGCAACAATTAATAATAAAAAGGTGACGACCACTAAAGCCGCCCCATAACCAAAATCAAGATACCGTCTAATGGTGGCATAAATATAAACAGAAACGGTTTCCGTTGCCCCGGCTGGCCCCCCTCCAGTCATGACTTGAACTAAATCAAAAATCCCAAAGGCTTGAGCAAATCTAAACAATAAGGCAATGATAATTTGAGGGGTAATTAAAGGAAGGGTAATTTGAGAAAAACTTTGAATTGAGTTTGCCCCATCCATGGCATGGGCTTCATATAAATCTTGGGAAATAGATTGCAGTCCGGCTAGTAAAATAATAGCAATAAAAGGGGTAGTTTTCCAAACATCGGCAATAATTAAAGCGAACATTGCCCGACTGGGTTCTCCTAACCAAGTCATGGGGCTATTAATCAGATTAAGACGTTGTAAAATATCATTGACGACACCATATTGGTCATTAAAAATCCAAGCCCAAGCTAACCCCATCACCGCCGTTGGTAAAGCCCAAGGAATTAAAGTTGCGGTTCTGACCAAACCTCGACCTTTAAAACTTTGATTCAGAATTAAAGCTATGAATAAACCCAAGATTAATTCCAAGATAATAGAAATACTGGTAAAAACCGTTGTATTCCAAAGGGTTTGCCAAAATCGACCATCTGCTAAGATGCGTTGATAATTATTCAATCCTGAAAAAATAGGTTGTAATTGAGTTCCTAAATTTTGTGTGAATACGCTTAATGAAAAAGCTCTTAAAATGGGGTAGATAAACACTAAAGCAATGATGAACAAAGCTGGCAAAATCAACAGCCATCCGGTTCGTTTTTCTTGTTTTTCCAAAGAATTAGTATTCATGCTCAAAATTCATTCATTAATGTTTAACAACGTGCGAGTTTCTCCTGCGGCTGCTTTCATGGCGGCTTCTGGAGTTTTACTCCCGGTTAACGCCGCACTTAAATAGCGTTGGAGAATATCTGAGACTTGAGCATATTGGGGAATGGGTGGGCGCAAAACTGCATTTTCAGCCCCTTGTAATAGGGCGGGTAAATAGTTATATTGGGCAACTAAAATATCATCGGTAAATAGGGACTTTTGAGAGGGAACATAGCCCGTTTCTAAAAAATATTGTCGTTGGATATCGGGTTGATTAAAATATTCAATCACTTGCCAGGCTTCGCGTTGATGCTTAGAATTTTTAGAAATCCCAAATCCCCACCCTCCTAAACAAGCACCGCTTTGTTTTCCAGGTAAATGAACCATCGGTTGAATCCCATATTTTCCGCCAATAGGAGAGTTAGCAGCCAAAGCATAAACGTACGGCCAATTTCTTAAAAAAACTGTATTTCCACTTTCAAATAATCGGCGAGTTTCTTCTTCTGCATAGGTCGTAACGCCGGGGGGAGAAATACTTTGTTGAATGGTTTGTCGTAAAAACTTAACGGCTTCTATACTTTCGGGCGCATCTAATCCGATAGCTTGGGTTTCAGAATTCACCCAAAATCCTCCATATCCCTGTAAAATTTCCGTGAACATGGCGGCTAATCCTTCATATTGTTTTCCCTGCCAAACATAACCCCATTGGGCTAAATTTTGATTTTGAAGGGTTTGGGAGGTGGTGAGTAAATCTTGAAAGGTTTTAGGGGGTTTTAATCCGGCTTTTTCTAATAAATCTTTTCGATAATATAACATTCCAACATCAGTTCTAAAGGGCATTCGATACAATTTATCGTGATATTTTCCCCCCTGAACATCCCCTTGAATATAATTATCTAGGGTCTGAGGATCAACTTTTTTAGTTAAATCTTCTAACCACCCGGCGGCGGCAAATTTTTGTACCCACACCACATCCATATAAGCTAAATCATAGGGAGAATCCCCCAGTAAATAGGCAGAAGTATATAAATCTTCCACCAGATTACTATTATTTGGAGCTTTAACCACTTCTAAACGAATTTGTGGATGGGTTTGATGGAAACTATTAATAATGGGTTGCCATTGAGTTGATTCTAAGGCTTGAACTAAAACTTTAATAGTAACAGGTTGTTGTGTAAATACAGGTTTAACTATTAATAGACTGATGATTAAGCCTATTAATGCCATTAAAATCAATCGATAAAAGAGTGGAAGTTTGAACTCTGAAAAAAACATTTTTAATCTAAGTTATAATAATGGGTTTTTAGTCTGAACTTTATCCATGAAGAAACAATATTACAGCTTTAGTGCTGGTTTATTCTTAATTACTAAAAACCCAGTTTATTTAAAAAAGCTAAATTTCTAGTAATTTTACATCTATCTTAAGTTATAAATCTCTCTCGATTGTGGGGTTCTTCCAAATTAATAATTGGTTCTTAATAGGTAGGGGTTGACAGGTTGAGGAAACCATGATATTAGTTAGGAGTCCTAATAATTAGGATTCCTAACTAATGCTCTAGTGACTGATATGACATTAAATATTCAGGTTCTACAGACGAGTTTCCAACTGGTAGAGGATCGAGAGCAAGATTTTAAGCAGGCTTTCTACACCAATCTTTTAGGTGATTATCCAGAAGTCAAGCCCCTATTTGCCCATACAAAAATGGATGAGCAAGGAGATCATCTGTTTGGGTCATTGAAGTTTGTCGTTGAGAATCTTTGTAAGTCTGAACTTGTGGAACAAACTCTCAAACACTTGGGAACTCGTCACCTTAAATATGGTGTCCTCCCCCATCATTATCGCCTAGTGGGGAACTCCCTGCTCAAAACCCTAGCCGGATTAGCGGGCGATGCCTGGACTCCCGAGGTCAAAGAAGCATGGGTTGATGCTTATAGCGTGATTACAACTGTCATGTTAGAGGGTGCACATTATCCCTCAGAGGTTTTAAAAGTAGCCTAAAAAGAGGAATAGGATGGCGGTTTTTTGTGATGTTTTCAGATGAATAAAACTAAGTTTTTGAGAGGGATTAAACATCGACGGTTAATTGTTTATATTCGGAATTCCCGTCGTCGAGGTCGATCTTATCAGCCTCAGTTCTCCTATCCTCAAGTGTTGCTCTCTTGGCTGGGTAGTTTTGTTGGAATTAGCATCCTCGCCTATCTTTCTGCCCATAGTCATTATCCCCTAATTGCTGCTCCGATGGGAGCAACGGCGGTTCTGGTTTTTGGTGTTCCCGATAGTCCTCTAGCCCAACCGCGCAATGTCATCGGCGGCAATTTTTGGGGGGGATTAGTTTCCATTTTATGCGTGCAGATGTTTGGTACGGCTCCTTGGGTCATGGCCTTAGCTGTCGCCACCACCATTTTGCTGATGAAACTCACACGAACAATTCATCCGCCATCGGGGGCTGTTGCCCTGGTGGGTGTGATGAGTGGGGTATCTTGGCATTTTTTGTTCACTCCCGTGTTAGCGGGATCAGCTATTATTGTTCTTTGGACTTTTGTATTTAATAACACAGCACCCGGCCGCACTTACCCCAAACATTGGCTATGAAACTTAATTGATGGCTAACCCTATGAGTAAAGATGAGTCTATGAATTTTTCTGATTTTGATCAAGACTCAACCGCAGAACGGATTCTGATCGGGCTTTCTAAGGTCAGCCTTGCCCTAAAAAGTCAATCTTGGCAGGATGCCGGACAATATGGACTCTCGCCCACCCAAGCCCAAATTCTATCGTTGTTACAGGCAAAGGGGTCTGAAGGAATGCGTTTATCTGCGGTGGCAAAAGGTTTAGCTGTCACCCCCGCAACGGCCAGTGATGCGGTACGGGTTTTGTCCGAAAAAGGTTTGGTACAAAAAATCCGATCTCCCCAGGATGGACGGGCGATCGCCATCACCCTCACTCCGAAAGGCAAAAGCACCGCGGCAGAAACCTCTTGTTGGTCTGATCTATTCTTAGATGCGGTGGGACAACTCTCTGAACTAGAGCAGACGGTTTTTTTGCGAGGATTGATTAAAATGATTCTGAAGTTGCAAGAAGGGGGTCAAATTCCGATCTCAAAAATGTGTGTGACTTGTCGCTTTTTTCAGGCTAATCGTTATCCGAATAGCGATCGCCCCCATCATTGTGATTTTGTAGATGCTCCCTTTGGCGATCGCAATTTACATCTGGAATGTCCTGAACAAATTGCCATTTAATTCTAATTTATGGATATTTTAATTGTTGAGGATGAACCCGAAATTGCTCGTTTAATTCAGCATACTTTAGAAGCGGAAGGATTTTCTTGCCAGATTTCTAATAATGGTTTAGCCGCTTTACAAAAATTTCAAGAATTACAACCGGATTTAATTATTTTAGATTTAATGATTCCGGGGTTAGATGGGTTAGAAGTCTGTGCTAGAATTCGTCAGAAACCTGGGCAAAAAGACCCTTATATTTTAATGTTAACCGCTAAAGGTGAAGAACTAGATCGGATTATTGGTTTATCTACAGGGGCGGATGATTATTTTGTTAAACCTTTTAGTCCTAGGGAATTAGTTGCTAGAGTTAGAGCGTTATTAAGACGGAGTTTGCGCCAAGGAAGTCAACCGAATCAAGTCTATCAAACCGCGCATTTTTTAGTGGATTTAGACCAAAGAATAGCCAGCTATCAATTAGAGTCAGGGAACACAGAAACCCTGGATTTAACGACTTTAGAATTTAATTTATTATCAACTTTTCTGAGTTATCCGGGTCGGGTTTGGAGTCGTACCCAACTGATAGATAAACTTTGGGGAGATGACTTTTTTGGTGATGAAAGGGTTGTGGATACCCACGTCGCTAGACTGCGGAAAAAAATTGAACCTGACCCCTCCCATCCCACTTTTATTAAAACAGTGACGGGGGTGGGATATAAATTTGAAGATGCTGTTATAGGAGGGAATAGGGAATAGGTAATGGGTAATACTTCGACTTCGCTCAGTAACAGGGTAATGGGTAATGGGTAATGGGTAATGGGTAATGGGTAATGGGTAATGGGTAATGGGTAATGGGTAATGGGTAATACTTCGACTTCGCTCAGTAACAGGGTAATGGGTAATGGGTAATAAGACTTTATTGGCTGTTGCTATATTTTTAATTAAAATTGAGGGATTTAAGGTAAAATAGATTAACTGTATTGATAATTTTATCATAATGAGTAAATCAAAACCTCTGACAGACCTAGAATTAATTGACTGTGCGAAAGCTAATGCTAAACAAGGTGTTGAAAATGCGGCTCAACTAGCGGGTTATGGAGAGGATATAGACAAATTTATGGACGCACTGCAAACCGCTTGTCATCGCATTGGAGTTAATATTGATTCTTTATCGGATTTAGTTAAAGAGCAGCAGCAAATTAGACACATACCAGGTTTAGAAATTGCTCCAGATTCAGAATCGAGTTTATAAAGTGTTTTTATAAGTCAAGAGGGTTGGAAGACCCAACCCCTACGATAAAATGTTACAACCTCGGCGCGGATTTCTATAGTTTATGTCCCCCTATATTTTAACTCATTATAAGCTGAATAAACCGCTTTAACATTATACCAATTCAGAAATATTCGAGCAATTTCTAAGGCTAATTGTGATTTTCCTTGATTAATTAAATATTGTAAAAACCCTGCCATTGTCCGCTCGTTTAAACGTCCTCCTAACGATAATAAACCCCATAATATTTTGTGTAATATCGTCATTTGAATCATCATTTTAACTTCAAAAGAGGGATGCTTTTGATAAAATAAAACCCCCATTCTCCCCCGTTGAATTTCTCGATCTATTAATTTCGGTAATTGTTCCAAACTAAACGCTGGATGCCAATGATAACCTACGGCATCGGGACATTTAATTAATGTTAAACCTAATTTCTTTAACCTAACTCCTAATTCTAAATCTTCCCAGCCATATTGTTGAAATTGAGGATCAAATAATCCGGCTTCTATTAACCAATGACGAGCGATCGCTACATTTCCCGTGGCAAAATAAGCCGCCGAAAAATCAGTAATTTTATAAGGTTCAGAAGTGGGATCTTCAAAATTACAAGTATTAATTACCCGACCATAGGTAAAAACTTTATCTGAAGTTTGATATCCCTCAACTAAACTATCAGCATGGGATTGTAAAAACGTTTTTGTTACGACTAAATCACTGTCAATAAAAATAATAATCTCCCCGTTAGCTTTTTCTATCCCTAAATTTCTCGCCGCGGCAGGCCCTTGATGGGATTGACAAAATAGCCGAACATGGGGAAACTCTAACTGATTTTCCTCTAACCAATTTAAGGTTCCATCCGTTGAACCATCATCAACTAAAACCACCTCATAGTTAGTAATAATATGATCATATTGTTGCTGTTCCAACGCTTTTAAACACTTTTGTAAAATCGCTAAACGATTATAGGTAGGAATGACAATACTTAAAAACACAGTTTTTCTAGCCTGAAACTTAAATCACTATTATTATCAACTACTGACCCGAAAAAAATCCAGTCCCCCTGCCCTCAAAATGGCCCCCACTCAAATATATAGAATTCCTGACGTCTAAAGGGCATCAAAGGCGAGATAATGTAACATTTGGTTACTTCAGGAGAAAAATTAATCATGGGTCGCGCTGAAAAAGTTGTGCTTGCTTATTCTGGTGGGGTGGATACCTCCGTTTGTATCCCCTACTTGAAAAATGAGTTTGGTGTCAAAGAAGTCATTACCCTGGCCGTAGACCTGGGACAAGGGGATGAATTAGGGCCTGTTCAACAAAAAGCCTTGGACTCCGGCGCCGTCGAGTCCCTGGTGATTAATGTCCAGGATAGATTTGTCAGGGACTATGCGTTTCCGGCCATTCAAGCCAATGCTTTGTATGAAAACCGCTATCCCCTGGCCACGGCCTTAGCCCGTCCGTTAATTGCTAAAACCTTAGTGGAAGTCGCCGAAAAATACGGAGCCGATGCGATCGCCCACGGTTGTACCGGAAAAGGAAACGACCAAGTGCGGTTTGATGTTTCCATTGGCGCGCTCAACCCGAAATTGAAAATTCTGGCCCCCGCCCGGGAATGGGGGATGAGTCGGGAAGAAACCATTGCTTACGGGGAAAAATTCGGCATTGCTTCCCCGGTGAAAAAATCCTCTCCCTATAGTTTAGATAGAAATTTGTTAGGGATTGCGATTGAGGCTGGGCCTTTGGAAGATCCTTGGACGGAGCCCCTGGAAGAAGTCTATGCGATTACTAAACCGATTTCTGAGACTCCTAACGAACCTGAATATATTGAAATTGGGTTTGAAACTGGAGTTCCGGTGAGTTTGAATGGCGAGGCGATGGACGGTGTTCAGTTAATTGGCAAATTAAATGAAATTGCCGGAAATCATGGGGTCGGACGCCTAGACATGATTGAAAACCGTTTAGTCGGGATTAAATCCAGGGAAATTTATGAATCTCCGGCGATGATTGTGTTAATTCATGCCCACCGAGATTTAGAAAGTTTAACCTTAACCGCCGATGTGACTCGTTATAAACGGGGCATTGAAGAAACCTATAGTCAGTTGGTTTATAATGGCCTCTGGTATAGTCCGTTAAAAGCGGCTTTGGATGCCTTTATCCAACAAACTCAAGAACGGGTTGCGGGTGTTGTCCGAATCAAATTGTTTAAGGGAAATGCCACAATTGTTGGCCGGAAATCTGCCAATTCTCTCTATAGTTTAGACTTAGCAACCTATGGCTCCGAAGACGTTTTTGATCACAAAGCAGCGGAAGGGTTTATCTATGTTTGGGGTTTACCCACTCGTGTTTGGTCTGAGAAAATAAGAGACTAATAATCGGATTAGAAATCAAATTCATCCTGGGGGTGAGGCGTGCTTCGCCCCTAAACAGAAATATCGGTATTGTTTAAGATTAATAATATTGAGAAAATGTGGGTTTTGGTTAAAAAGTCGAATTCGTGATCAATTGAATCAGTTTAATTGTTTACGAGATGCGATGGAGGATGTCTTACGCCTTGCGTCCTGACTGCCGAACGCGGTTGCTATAGTACATAAACCTAAAAAAATTAAGTATAAAACAATACATAAGTTGGTCAGTACCTTAATTTCCAATCACCTTCCTAAAATGCTGAAATCCTACTTTAGTCATGGTTTTATCCTAGAAAATGACTCAATTTTAATACGGTTGTAATTTGAACGATTTTTATTAAAATTAATTCCCTGAAAAAATCCATATTTTTACTGAAAACAAACACGGCAAAAGCTGAAGGGGGGACGAAATCAGCTACAAGACAGACTCTATAAGCCTCATAGCTCTTATACCTTGTTGATAGTACTTACATTTATTGCGACAGGACTTACGCAGTGACGCTATATGTAGCGTACTAAGGAGTTAGCGATCGCTAACCCAAAAGAAATCTGGAAACGGAGAATAAGAAATGTTAAAATAGCATCAGAATTTATGCCCAAAAATTATGAGCATCAATTATCTATACTATTGCCAATATCTCCTGAGTAGCCAAATCAACTATACTCTAACTAACTTTGCTGCACATATTCAAGAGTTTAGCCATGATACAATTAATCGTTACTTGAATTCAGAAAACTTAACACCCGAAGTGATTTGGGAAAAAGTGCATTCAGAACTTCAGAGCCATCCGGAAGCTTGTTTGGTTTTTGATGATACGGTACTCGATAAAAGATTTTCCTCAAAAATTGAACTTGTCCGCCGTCAATATATATGCAGCGCAAAAGTTAATGGCTTTGATTGATAATTTAGGGAAAATTTATTATGTTCCGCTCAAAAAAAACCGGCTGGTTGATGATACAGGAGGTCAAAAAAAATATCAGCCTATTGAACAGTTAATGTGGTCTGAAATTGAAGAAAAACAGGGAAAGCTAATCAAAATAAATAAATTCCCCTCATATAAAAAGGTCAAACTATTTCGGGTGACTGTTTCTGCCAACAGAACGGAATATGTAGCTACAAATGATTTAAATCAGTCTTCAATAGATGAAGTCATCTCTCAATGTAAACTGCGATGGAAAATTGAGGAATTCCACCGAGAAATTAAACAATTAACCGGGATAGAATCTTGTCAATGCCGTAAAGCGAGTGTTCAAAAAAACCACATTGCTTGCGCTTTATTAGTTTGGGTTTTTCTGACTCGTATGGCTAAGAAAGTTTCTCAAACTGTCTATCAGTTAAAAGCTGGTTTATTAGCAGATTACCTGAGCCAAGAGCTTAAACATCCCTCTCTAAAACTTTCTTTTATTTAGTTTACTCATCAATTCAAACACAGATTAATTCTCTTTTTATAAGCGCGCTCGCGTAGCGTGCCAGAGGCCTATTGCCCTTCTGTCTCAACCAGATCCTTAATGCGCTATATATAGCGTCCTTGCGTAAGTCCTGTAAGTCAGTGGGAAACTTGTATTCAGATTTGTCGTCAACTGATTGAGCAGGAGCCAGAACAGGTAGAAGCCTATAGATTAGACATCTCCGAAAATCTCCAAATGCCCTCTATCGCTACTTTTTGAGTCTCTAGCACTCCTGTGCCGGGTTCTCCTAAAGTAACGGATTCATAGGCTTTTTCAGTTACATTAATAATAATTAATGAATTTTATTTCTGATATTCAATCATTTTTCAAAAGTATTCTGGGCAATTCTTAGATGATAATACAATCGCTCCTATTCGCCATCTTATTAGTCCACATACTGTCAAGATTACTGCTTCATAATTTTGGCTCTTTAACCGAAATCTTTCGGAAGCAACTCGATAAATTTTTATCAGTCTTATTAAATGTTCGACTACAATCCTTTGTTTGGCTTTTAACCGATTTTCTTCTCGATGTTCAAGGGATATTTCTTGATTCCTCGGTTTCTTATGTGGTGTATTAATTGCTGTTTCCCCTACATAAGCTTTATCCCCCCTGTATTTTTGATGATTCCCCAATTCCTCCCTTCTTTCTCTCCACAATTTCAGATCGCTTGTTGCTCCGGTATAACCCACAGCTACATCCACTATTTCTTTCCCGCTCGGCATGACAATGACTTGATTTTTAAACGTATGTGTTTTNTCGGTTTCTTATATGGTGTATTAATTGCTGTTTCCCCTACATAAGCTTTATCCCCCCTGTATTTTTGATGATTCCCCAATTCCTCCCTTCTTTCTCTCCACAATTTCAGATCGCTTGTTGCTCCGGTATAACCCACAGCTACATCCACTATTTCTTTCCCGCTCGGCATGACAATGACTTGATTTTTAAAGGTATGTGTTTTTTTCTTTCCTGAGTAATATTTTTTCTGCTCTTCATTGTCTGTTGGTCTTTGCATGGGCTGTTCATAGCTATCTACTATTAACTCAAATTCCAGCAGAATTTTTTCTACCCACATCTGATGCAGATAAATTAGAGTTAGTAAGATTTGTTCCTCCACAGACAATTTTTGGTGACGACCCCCGCCTGCTTTAATCAACCTGATCTTAGCTTTTTCCTGTTCCTGCCGTCTTTCTTGCTCTAATAACTCCGCGNTAGTTCTATCAACTGTTCATATTCCATCCCTAATAGCCTTTTTGTTTGCTGGGGATTCTTGTCCAGATAGCCTCTTAATTTAGTCATCTCTCCTTGGGGTAAAATCCAATTTTACCATCAAGTATCCCTCCCCATTTTTATTTCGGAGATGTCTATTGATGGCCCGGGCTTTATACCATCAAGGAGAAATTGCCCCCGCCTTGGCTGTTTATGAACAATTGCGAAAACTTCAGCCAGAAGATCCGGATATCTACGGGCTTTTAGGGGATATCTATGCAGAACAGGAGCAATGGGACGCTGCCATCGAGTATTACCAAACGGCAGTTCAGTTAAACCCGAAATTGACTTCGGTTCAAGAAGCATTGGGGGATATCTGGTCGCGTCAAGGGCAGTGTCAAAAGGCGATCGCTTGTTATCAGCAAGTGCTGGAGAGGTCGCCTGAGTTATGGGAAGTGCATCATAAATTAGGTGATGTCCTCTGGCAACAGGGGGAACTAGAAGCGGCGGTTGGAGCGTATCAACAGGCTGCGGAGTTATTTATCACAAGTGCCTTAATTTAATCTTTCGTATTGTCTCAAGTAGTAGTTATGGTTATTCAGCAACAACCCTCAAGTCTTTCTGATCTTCCCCAGGTGTCTTCTATGGTTAAAAGTCGTCGTCGCTCAGTTTCTCCGGCCGAACCTCCTTATCGGTTAGCCCAGGCTTTAGTTGAGCAGGAAAAATGGCAAGAAGCGATCGCAGCCTATCAGCAAGCGTTGATAATAACACCCACTTGGGTTGAGGTGCAACGGGAGTTAGGGGATTTGTTCCTGAAGTTGGAACGCTGGGATGAGGCTGTTGAGGTTTATAAAACAGCGATCGGCTTGCGGTCGGATGGGGCTGAGGTTTATCATAATTTAGGGGATGCCTTACTGAAGTTGCAGCGCTGGGAAGATGCGATCGCAGCCTATCAAAAAGCCATTGAATTGAATCCTGAGTTTTCCTGGTCTTATAATAATTTAGGGGATGGGTTGCGGGAGTTGAAACGCTGGGATCAGGCGGCGCAAGCCTATCGGAAAGCGATTGAGTTGAAACCAGATTTTGCTTTATCTCATCATAATTTAGGGGATGTTTTAGTTAAAAAAGAAGATTGGGAAGGAGCGATCTCGGCTTATCAAAAAGCGATTGAATTGGATCAAAATTTTGCTTGGTCTTATTATAACTTAGCGGAAGTATTAGTGAAGTCTGAGCGGTGGGAAGAATCGATTATAGCTTATAAAAAAGCCATTGAATATGGTGATTTTTCTGAAGCTCATAAAAAACTGAATAAAATTTCAAATAAAGTCAAGCAAGAAAAAACTGAAATATTAAACCCAAATTCAAAGAGTTCTATTACCTTAATGAAGGCTTTCTTTGATGAAGAATGGTATTTAGACACTTATCCTGAAGCTAAAAAACTGATTGATGAAAATTCAAAATTTACATCCTTTAGTTATTATATTAATTTTGGCATAAAAAAAAGACATTCTCCTCATAAAAATTTTGATGAAGAATGGTATATTAATTTTTACCAAGATATTAAGTTAGCCATTGAAAAAGGTTGCATTTTATGTGGCTTTGAGCATTATTTACTCAGTGGTCGTGTTGAAGGAAGATTACCCAAACCCGATTTACAGTCTACTTCAGAATTAAAATATCCATTGATCACTAAACCTGTCGCTATTGAAAATCTATGCTACCTAGAGCAAAAACTTAAAAAACATGATGTTATTGTAGAATCTGAACCTGAATCTAGAGTTAATATATTAGTACCTACTCTAGACATGGATATTGTCTATGGAGGCTATATTGCCCTCTTACACTTGATTCATCGGTTAATCGAAGAAAAATTCAAAGTTAGATTAATGATTTGTGACGATGAGGGATGTAATATAGATTTATTTAGACTGAGCTTATCTCGCAGTAAACCTTACCTATTTTCTACAATAAATCAATGTGAGATCATCAATATTACTTCCAAAAAAGATAAAGTATTGATTACCACCCGTGATCGATTTATTGCTTATGATGCTTGGACATCAATGATAGCGTCTCATCTTGCCTCTTTTACAAACTTGAAAAAATACTTTTTTTTAATTCAAGAGTATGAAGCTATTTTTCACCAAAATAATTCATTGAAAGCATTGGTAGATAGTGCCTATCGATTACCTCACATCGCAATTTTTAATACTCAAATTTTAGCGAATTTCTTTGAAAATGAAAATTTAGGTATCTTTTCTGGTTTATTAGAAAAAGACTACATCGTTTTTGAACACGCACTAGGTAAATTGTCTCCGCCTACTTTAGAAACTTTAGAATCCAAGAAAAGAAAATCATTATTATTTTATGCTAGACCAGAAGCTCATGCAGCCCGAAATTTATTTGAAATTGGAATTTTAGGGTTAAAAAAGGCAGTTGAAAATGGAGTGATTGACTCGACTTGGAACTTGGATGGCGTTGGAACTTTAGGCAAATCTTATCTATTAGAATTAGGGAAGAATCTGACCATTAAAATCTTTAGTAAGATTCCTCAAAACGAATATGAGAAAATTTTACAGACCTATGATGTGGGGCTGAGTCTAATGTATGCTCCCCATCCGAGTATACTTCCTTTTGAAATGGTGAAAGCAGGTCTTATTGTTGTTACCAATGTTTATGGAGATCGTAACTTTGATACTTTACGTCAAATCTCATCTAATATTGTTCCTTGCTTTGCTGATGTAGAAAGTGTCGCATCTGCTATTGAGCTTGCCGTCAATAAATCTAAAGATTTTAAATTCAGAATTCAAAACTCCAAGCTCAATTGGAGTTCAAATTGGAATGAAACTTTTGACAAAAAATTCTTTGAATTATTTAAGGGGTTTATATGGTAAGCTACATATCGATTCATATTCCTAAAACAGCAGGAACGACTCTGGGTTATCTTTTAGATTATGGTACCTCCCGCCGAATTTTGTGGGATTATTGCCCTGATTATAGTAATGCACTCTTAAAACCTCAAGAAAAAGAATATTTACTCAAACACAAGGAATTTATCGAAAAACAGTTTGATGTGATTCATGGTCATTTCTATTATTCTAAATACAGTTGGTTATTTCCTAATGCGAAATATATTACCTGTGTTCGTCATCCAGTCACAAGAGTAATTTCACATTTTCAGCATATAATGAACGAAAAAAATGAACAAGACTATTTATATCAAGCTATTAAAAGTAATCAAATAGATATCATTGATTTTGCTTCTATTTACGATATTGGTAATGCTCATACTGTTCATTTAAGAGGACAATCGATTCAAGATTATGATTTTATATTTATTAATGAAAGATTTGATGAGTCATTTTATCTATTTCAAAAAAAATTCAACTTTCAACGTCAGGATGAATATATGAATAAAAATATAATACCTTTTATTAATAAAAGTGAAAACAGAAATATAAAAAAACTAGAGTTTAGTAACGATATTATCCAAGAAATTTATAAAAGAACATTTGATGACAATGAAATTTATAAAGAATCCATTTTAATATTTGAAGAAATAATGAAAGATTTCTAGTTTTTTATAATTTGAACTTACAAAACATAAATATAAATTACCTATGAATATGAAAAAAAAGTGCTTTTTTTACGCTAACTGTCAACAGGGGATTTTGATAAAATATTTACAAGAATCTCAAGAGTTTATTAATAAATATGAGATTAAAATGATTGGTGGGTTAGTTCATGAATTTTTACAAGGAGAGAAAAAACTTGATGATAACTCTTTGAAAGAGGCAGATCTCTTTATTTATCAGCCTGTCCGAGAAGAACATGGTTTTTTGAGTTCTGAATCTGTAAAAAATAGGCTAAAGCCTGATTGCTTTTGTATTTCGTTTCCATCACTTTACTTTACAGGTTATCACCCTCAATACTATCCTAACCCTAAAATAAAAACCAATCATGTTTATCCTTTTGGAATGATATATCATGGAGATCGTAATATTGATAAATTTCTAGAACAAGGTTATAGCCAAGAAGAGTTAATAAAGCGTATTTGTGATGAAAATTTTTATCAAGAAGCAGAATTAATTGATCATGTTCATAGTACCTTAGAAGAACTTAGAAATCGAGAAAATGGCTTAACTATTAAAGTTGCCGATTTTATAGAATCAAAGTATCAATATGATTATCTATTTTATACTCACAATCATCCCTCTGACATTTTAGGGATTTATGTTGTCAATCAAATATTATCTGTTCTAAATATGCCTTCCATCAAGACAGAAATTATCAATGCCAAAAATGGTGTCCTAGATGAACAACAACTTCCCATTTATCCAAGCGTTATTAAACATTTAAAACTCAAATTTATTTCACCTAAAGATACTTACAAAAATAGTGTTTTTTGTACTAATACGATGACTTTCCAAGAATATGTAGAAGAATATATAAATTTTTATCAAAATATTGATAATCCTAGCAGTGCAATATATCAACATCATCTTTCAATAGCACTAGAAAATCAAAATGATTGGGAAGCTGCTCTTATTGCTCAATGTAGTGCAATTATTATTGATAATAATCGAGCTTATCTATTTGATAGATTGGCTAAAATATTCCTTAAAAAGCAACGATTAGAAAATGCTATTTTTGCTTATGAAAAAGCTATAAATATCAACAAAGAATGGACAAAATTTTATGAGATATTGGCTTACATTTATATCAACAAAGGAGATCAAGAAAAGCAAAACGAAAATTTGGATAAAGCAATAATTTTTTATAAAAAAGGCATTCAATATTATCAAAGTTGCCTAGATTATAAAAATAAAATTTTTGGAGCTTTAAAAATCGATAATATTATGGTTGATATTCATGTCAAAATAGCAGATTCTTTATTGATTAAACAGCAAATTGATGAAGCCAAAAGTTATTATCAAAAAGCAATAGATCTTAATCCTAATTGTGATAGAGCTTACATAGGGCTAGGTCATTTACTGGAAAATCAAGAATTATATAAAGATGCAGCACAGTGCTATCGACAAGCAATTAAAATTTCCTCGCTTTGATACAATTCCTGAAATTTGTTTTTAGTTGAACTTGTCATATTTTTTAATCTTCTTATAAATTGTCACCAATTATTTGCGATCGCACCCCTTGATTCCTTTATATTAACGTGAGTTCGATGGAGTTTGATCGCCACACCCTTCGGCTGACGCTCACGGCGAAGCCACAAGCTGTAAGTTATCAGGCGGGAAGTGAAATTAGCTTGTCAGTTTTAATGTTTATTTAATGCGCGGGAAATTTGAGTTTATTCAAAATGATAAACTGGTTGTTTAATGTCATACAATGATGGTTTTTCTGGTTGATAAGTATAAGCAATCATTCCGGCTACCAAATTCACCATAAAATTAGCTACACTTCGATGTCTTGTATGTTCAATTTGGCATAAGTTTTTCAGCTGATCGTTCACTGATTCTATTATACCTCTTTTTCTTAATTTCATTTTATCTGACCACAACATTAGTTTATTTTTCATGTTTTTCTTCAGCCTAGTTATCAGTTGCAAACCTTTTTCATGTAATTGCCTAAATAATTTTTCGGAAATATATCCCTTGTCTCCAAAAATTTTCCCCACAATTCCCTCTGTTAATTCTGGGACTACTTTTCGGTCATCAATATTGTCATTATTTCACTTAAAGTCAAGCGGGTTTTGGGTCGGCTTTGACCCACCACTTCTGGTAACAACATTTGTGCCAATAAGGGTTCAAATACTTGACAAAAGTCATCCAGGTCACAAAAAACTTTTGTTATGTCTAAGTGTGATGCTCTGTGATCCATAAAAGCCTCCTTAATTGTCTAATATTTGCTGGTTACATCTCTATTTTCTCACGCTTACTGATTAGATCATATGCCCAATAGTCATCTGTTTTGTCGCGATCGCCTGCCCAATAGTCATCTGTTTTGTCGCGATCGCCTGCTCAATAGTCGTCTGTTTTATCGCGATCGCTTGCCCAGTAGTCGTCTGTTTTATCGCGATCGCACTCCATCGAACTCACGTTATATTAATCTATAATAGAGAGAACATTCATCTATTTGACTAGATACAATCAGTATCTAAGGAGATATTCATGAAAGCAAAGTTAACGGCTATCATTGAAACAGCGAAGGAAGGAGGATACTGGGCTATTTGTCCAGAAATACCTGGAGCCAATGGTCAGGGGGAAACTATAGAGGAAGCCAAAGAAAGCTTGAAAATGGCTATTCAACTAATTTTTGAAGATCGTTTGGCGAGTGAATACTATTAAGAACCGATCGCATCTCTTAAAGCATTTTGGGTCATGGCGGCGATCGCTTGATCCGTAGCTTTAGGAAGGTGATAATATTTCCCCCCAGCCGTTTTTGCTAACTCCTTAGCAAACCCGGTAGAAATGAATTTACTCTCAGTATCAATCACTAACAATTGCATCTTTAACCCGCGAATTTTTGCAGCAATTTCTAATATTTCTTTCTTAATATCCGGCTTTTCTCCTTCAATTTGGGGTTCTCCCAAAGACCGAGATAAAGAAATATTTCCCCGTCCGTCGGTAATTGCCACAATCACCACCTGACCAATATCCCCCGACTGTTTAGCATTTACCCCGACTCTCACCGCCTGAGTTAACCCATGGGCTAAGGGTGATCCTCCCCCACAGGGTAAGCGTTCTAGGCGTTTTCGCGCCGCAGCAATCGAACGGGTGGGCGGTAACAACACCTCCGCCTGTTCCCCTCGGAAGGGAATCAACGCCACCTGATCCCGACTTTGGTAGGCTTCGGTTAATAGTTGTAACACCGCCCCTTTTGCCGACTGCATCCGGTTCAGAGCCATGGAACCCGACGCATCTACTACAAATACCACCAACGCCCCAGATTTCCGGGCTAACCGTTTCGCCCGAATATCCCCTTGTTCCACAATCACTTTCCGCCCCGGTTCCCGTAGCCGTCGAGCTTGTTGATAGGGTGCAGCCGCCCGTAACGTAGCATCAACGGCAATTCTCTGGACTTTCCCCCGGGGTAAAACGGGCTTAATGTACCGCCCCCTATCATCGGAAAAAATCACGCTACGGCTGCCGGATTTCCCTTGACGGTTCGCCATTTGGGTAAAATACAAGACGCTATCATCCAGGATTACGCCTTCTGGGTCGAAAATAAATTCTTCAGGGATGGTGGCTTCTTCTTCCGGCTGGTCTTCTTCGTCTTCCTCGTCCTCGTCTTCTTCCTGCTCCTGGTCTTCCGGGGACTGATCTTGAGGCGGTGGGGGTGGCGGGGGTTGTTGGGGCTGATCTTCGGGGGGTGGGACAATTTTAGCCCGGGGAACAATCACTAATTCCACCGCCCGACGTAAATCATCGGCGTTGACGGTGGTACGTCCTTCCAAGGCGGCTGAGGCTTTAGCCACTCGCACGGCAAACAATTCCGCCCGATGACCCATGACACCGCCACGCACGGCTTCTTGAACTAAATATAAAATTTGTTCCGGGGTAATCACCACATCTTTTAACCATTCTCGGGCTAAAATAATTTGGGTTTTTAGATCATCTAATTCTTGGTTATATTGAGTTAAAAAATCCTGGGGCGATCGCGCATAATCCATCACTTGATCTACGGCTTGCACCCGTTCATCTAAACTGAGAACACCATCGGCGGATAGGGCGATCGCAATTCTATCTAGTAAATGATCTCGTAATGACCCTTCTTCGGGGTTAAAGGTAGCGATAAATAAAGGTCTACAGGGATGTTCAAAACTAATGCCTTCCCGTTCAATTAAATTCCGGCCTTCTGTCAGAACTGTTAATAATAAATTGGCTATATTATCATCTAATAAATTAATTTCATCCACATATAAAACCCCTCGGTTTGCTGTGGCTAAAAGTCCTGGTTGAAATACGGTTTGACCCTGTTTAACCGACTGCTCTAAATCCACCGAACCCACTAATCGATCTTCGGTGATCCCTAACGGAATTTGGACAAAGGCGGTGGGGACAATTTCCGTCGGTTGCGTCTGATCAACGGGTTCAGCATTGGCGATCGCACCTTTGACCACTTCTATCGGAGGTAACAAAGCGTGTAATGCCCGCGCCATCACGGATTTAGCCGTTCCCCGTCTTCCGGCGATCACCACACCCCCCAAACCCGGGTCAACCGCCGCCAGTAACAGGGCGAGCTTAATGGCACCTTGTCCAATGACCGCAGTTAAGGGAAAGGAGGTAATCCTAGGGGCGCTAGTGGGCGCAGACATAGCTTTAGAAATGACAGAACAATGTCCTACAATAGCAAATAATGGTACTTTTGTTAATTGGTTTTCCTAAAAAGTTATGAGAATTATCAATTTCGGATTATTTCAAGGGCTGAAAAACCATACCAATACTTCGGAGATAAATATACAATTACGATTAATAATTGTTACGGGTTTAATTAGTTTAGGTCTGGGGTTTCCGGTTTTAGCAGAACGCCAAGGAGATGTGGAAAGATTAATCAGTACCAATCAATGTCAACAATGTGATTTGAGTCAGGCGAATTTAGCGGAAGCTAAGTTAGAAGGGGCGGATTTATTGGGGGCAAATTTGCAAAAAGCCAACCTGAGAGGAGCTAATTTAAAAGGGGCGGATTTAAGTTCAGCTAATTTAATTGAAGCAGATTTATCCGGGGCAGATTTACGCGATACAAAACTCCATAGCACCACGTTAAGAAAAGCGAATTTAAAGGATGCTGATCTGTCTTGGTCTGATCTTTATCAAGCGTTTTTAGAGGAGGCTCAATTTAATAATGCTAATTTATTAAATGCTAACCTGAATAATGCTAAATTACAAGGAACTAATTTTTGTGGGGCGACTATGCCCGATGGACAAAAAGGGAAATGTTAATCATTGCACATTTGAAAGTTCGTCCACAATTTTAATTTTTCCTCGAGACACCCCTCGGAGTAATCGATCTACACAAAGTCTTTCTTCTTCTGAGAGAGATTCATCTAAAATTGCTGCCAGGAGTCCATAACGATCCGCAAGGGTTAAATGACCTGTGGTGTTCACTTGTGCGAATAAATCACTCAGAGCCGATTGTAAGAGTTGAACTTTAGGAACCATAAGTATTCAATCTGAACCCGATAGTTTAATCTTTACAGATTTTTTACAAAACAGACGTGATTTTACAGAAGATTTAGTTGTGATTTATGGGACTATAATTGGTGATTGAGATAACCGGAAATTTGTGATCTGGCTAAAATACTGTTGCGATCGCACCCTAAACACTCGTACAATAAAATAGGTTACAATATAAAGGAATTAAATTATCACCTAATTAATTATGCACCAACTAAGTTTTAATGCGGTTTTTGAAAACGGGGTTTTTCGCCCCTTAGCTGATTTCCAATTAACAGAGGGTCAAACCGTAAAACTTATTATAGAATCGGAATCTATCAAAAAAAAGAAAGGCTTTCCCACAACGGGAATTATTGCTCAACTAACAGCAAATCCTATTGTGATTCCTGACTTTCATTCCCTGACAAGAGAGGAAGCAAATGAACGCTGGTAAACCGCAACGTTTTTTTGTTGATTCTAATATTTGGCTATATCGTTTTATCGTTAATCCTAATGATTCAGATGCTAGAGAAAAACAACAAATAGCTACAAGTATTACCAGTCAAGAAAACCTCGTGATTAGCACGCAGGTTGTCAATGAAGTCTGCTCAAATTTAATTCGCAAAGCCAGGTTTAATAATTCACAGATTCAAAGTCTAATTGAGGATTTTGAAGCGGGATGTGAAATTTTACCTGTTTCCTTTGCAACAATTCAGTATGCTGTAAAATTGCGGGATTACTATTTATTTTCATTTTGGGATAGTATAATCATTGCTAGTGCAATTTTAGGCGATATAACTATTCTATATTCAGAAGATATGCAAGATGGTTTAATCATCGAAGATACTTTACAGATTATCAACCCATTCAGAGATTTAAAATGAGTGATCGCACTATCAACAACCCTACACCCCAAGAAGCGATCGCATTAACAACTTTACTCCAGATCAAGGGGATTAAAAGTAATTGAAGATTGTGCGCTATGACGAAGATAAAGAATATAAACTATGTCCTCTCGAATGGTGAAAATAATTCGGTATTTATTCCTTGATTTCCCATAAATAATTTGTCTGATTTCTTCAGGAAAATCATCGTTTTCCCTAGCTAAAGCAAAACGTTTAGGCTGATCTTGTAGAGTAGCAATAGTATTCATTAAATCTCTAAACCATTGATCAGCATAATTAGGGTTAAGATTTTTTAACCAAAGATAAGCAGATTCTATTTCTAGTTTAGCATTCTGGGTTAATTTAACTTGAAATTCCCTGTTTATGCTGCATTTCTTCGATGAATTGATGTAGGGGTTGTGTATCACCTGTTGCTATATCTTCTAATCCTTTTTTAATCCCAATAAGTAGGTGGTCATAAATAAAGTCAATAATAGAAAAAGATTGTTTAGGATAATTCTTGAGAGTTACTCAGGGAATTAAATCGCAAGCGATCGCAGGTACAATCATTTCTTTCGTTTCTATCTTCAATGGCTTGAATCACAGCTTGGCTCAAATCATATTCATCTTCAAACATTCTTCCCGCCAGTTCATGAGTTTTTAATTGATGCCATTCTGGTTCGATTTCATTCAATTCAGGGCTATAAGCAGACAGGAAGAAAAATTCTAATTTTTTGTCTTGCCACTCCCTTTCTTTTTCTTGTATTTTTTGACTTTTATGGACACTGTAGTTATCTTGAATCAGTACGGTAATTTGTCGAGTATTTTGAAAATGCTTTTCAGCTTTTTCCGCTTGCCAATCTATAAATTTTATGTAATTCTCACTTGTAATTCCTGACAAACTTAAACCGTACTCAAAACTTTTTCCTTTTTCTAATACTCCAATTACATTCAATCTTTTTCCTCGCTTTTTCGTCTGGTTTATTTGTTTCTGCTTCCCCTTTTTTACATAGGTGTAACTCACAGGACTCCATAAACAAAAACCTGCCTCATCTAAATATTTTAATCTGACCAAACCCTCTTCTTCATAACGCTTTAACGTCTCCAAATCTCTTTTCTTGCTCGCTGTTTTTTCGGGATTCTGTTTTTTCTTTAAACTGGCTTTTGTTCTTTTCCAGCGCCAGTCTTTTTTTTTTAAGATTTTTCTAATTCTTTCTGCGCTTAGTGCGATCGCTCTCTCTCGCAGAAGTTTTTCCGACAGTTGACGGCTATTATAAGTTCTTTCATCTGACTCTATACAAGTTTCTAAATATTCTATATCTTCTTCTTTCCACCTCCGTTTTCTTCCCGAACGAGGAGCATCAAATAATCCTTCTTTTTCTTGATTTATCCATCGAGTTATTGTTTTTCTTACCATGGCTTCTGAACACCTTAAAGTCTGGGCTATTTTTGAGACCATCCATCCTCCATCACTAAACATTAATATATCTATTCTCTGCCTTGTTCTTTTCGGAACTTTCTCTTGCTGATACAGAGTTAGTAGCTCTTGTTTTTCTTCTTCTGTTAGTTGAATTCTTAACCTCAGTGGCATGACTATTCCTCTGATATTTCTTCATTTCTTATTTTAACTCTATTTATGACCACCTACTTACTTCCCTGCATTCCCGACAAGCGATCGCATAATAATCGGTTTGATATACACAGTAATCTATGTTAAACTTAAGAGAGGAAAAAGTATGTAAATATTATTTCAATGGAAATTACTAAATTGTCAAGTCAAGGTCAAGTTACTATTCCTCAAATTTTAAGAGATCAGTATCATTGGAAAGCGGGTCAAGAATTAATCATAATTAATCTGGGTGACGGAATTTTATTAAAGCCTAAAAAAAAATTCCCAGAAACAAGATTAGATGAAGTTGCTGGGTGTTTGAATTATCAAGGAAAAGCCAAAACAATTGAAGAAATGGATCAAGCAATTGCTCAGGGAATAGAAGAATTATGGAATCAATGATTGCTATTGATACTAATATTATTGTTAGATTTATTACTAGAGATGATGAACTACAGTATCAACAAAGTTTAGGATTGTTCAAAAATAAAAATATTTTTATTCCTGATACCGTCATCTTAGAAACTGAATGGGTGTTGCGGTTTGCTTACAAATTTAAGCCTTTAGAAATTTGCCAATCTTTTAGGAAGGTTTTTGGTTTACCAAATGTTTATTTAACAAATGAAAAATTGATTCTACAAATTATTGAATGGCATGAAAATGGTGTGGATTTTGCCGATGCTTTTCATTTGGCTGCGAGTAATCATTGTTTAGAATTTTATACTTTTGATGAAAAATTTCTTAAAAAGTCTCAAAGTTTATCTATTTCAACAGTAAAAAAGCCGGATTGATAAATAAATTAGTGTAATTAAAGCGATCGCACTCCTAACTCCCACACATCCTAAAAACCGGGTTTCTTTAAGAAATCCGGTTTTTAATCCCCATAGTGGTTGAGATTATCAAATATCTAAGTCTAACTCCATCTGATTAACTTTCACTTCTTTTTGTTTTTCAGCAGCCTTACCCTACATGGTTTTTCCATAAATCTTACACGGATTGCTATAATATTCCGTAAACCCTTAGCAGGCGACGACACGCGCTCCACAGACCGCCTTCTTCATTCTTTACAAAATTTACAATTTTTTGTGTTTGCACCAACCTATACTGCTAAATGTAGGCTATTGCAGGATAATGTTGAACAGGAATTCAAAGCGTGAACGTTTTGAACCAGCAGGCAAAAGGATACTGTAACATCCCGCCACAACCCAATCTAACCTAACCCTCGGTATTAACTGGGTATTCACCCGTTAAAGACTTTAGAGGGTTAAATTTAGTAGCAGATTAAAGCTGAAACCCTTAGAAACATCTATCCTCCCCAAAAGTGAGCCAGACCCCCTCATGATGGAAAGTCTACGACCCTCAAATTAATCAATTTAGGATAAATGATTTTAAATTTCGGGTTTAGTTCATAGAACATCCCCAATCCTAAATCCTTGCACTCTCAGTGAAATTTATAAGGAATATATTCTCATGGCCACTAATAGAAAAAAACGCACGACTCCTGCTACCCGTCCCGCTTCTGCCATTAGTGACAAAGTAAAAGTTACGGTTTCTTTAACGGCTGATGTTGCTCAACAGGTGGAAGCACTCGCTAAGGAATTAGGAGTATCAAAATCAGAATTATTTGAACGTTTGGCAGCATCCCAGTTAAATCAGCCAACTCAGGGGGAAGAAACGTCCTCGGAAACTCCAGCCACCGATGATACAGCCTTAAAACAACAGATTGAAGCCCAAGCTAATACGATTCAAGAGTTACAAAAGCAACTCGCCCAAACCCATGAAGCCTTAAAACAAGAAGCAGAACAACAAAAACAACTGGAACAAAAGGTAACACAAACCATTGATCCTAAAACGTATCAGGCTTTACAAGAAACCTCTAAACAACAAGAATCAACAATTGCTGAATTACATACTCAATTAAATCGAATTCCTGAGTTAGAGCAACAATTAACAGCAACTATTTCCGCAGAAACCCACCAGGCTTTACAAAACCAGTTAGAACAGGAACAAAAAACGATAGCGCAACTCAATCAGCGCATTGAAACCCTGGAAAAAGAAGTGGAAAAAAGCAATAGTGCTCTAGTTCAAATGCAAGTTAAACAAGAGAGAATTGCCGAATTAGAAGTAAAATTAGCTAACGGGATTTCAGAAGAAAATTATCATAACTTAGAATATCTCTGTGCGGCTCAAAAAACACAAATGGCAACTCTTGAACAAAAATTAGCAAGTTTAATTTCCACTAAAACTCAACATCAAGAAACAGCTAATTATGATGCCCTAAAAAACTATTTGCAAGAACAGGATGATTTAATTAACGTTTTGCAAAAACGGGTTTCAGAACTGCAAGGGTTAGCTTCCTTTGGAGAATCTCAACTCTCCAAATGGCGAAATCGTACCTTCAACGGTTAAAATCAAAGCCAACAATTTAGGATGGGCTATGCCCATCTTGACCCCAAAACCCCCCAAGGGTTTCACCCTCTAAAGACAGAACTCCCAAAATAATATTATTAAAATAAATTAAATTTTTCCGGTTTTCCGACCGAATCCCTAACCCGGGAGGTGTAACTAAAGATTAGAATAAAGCGCAGATGGTTTCATCACAAACAAAATTATGGTAGCTCTTTACGTCAACCCCGCCACTGGCAATGATTTTAGTTCCGGGGAGTCGAATAAACCCTTTAAAACCCTAAAAAAAGCCCTTTCCCAAGCTCAGTCGGGAACCACAATTTATCTCGAACCCGGAACGTATAGTAGTTTAAGTGGTGAAGTGTTTCCCCTTACTGTCGCTTCTGGAGTCATCGTCATTGGCAATGAGTCCGGTAAAGGCAGTGGCATTTTAATCGAAGGGAATGGACTTCACAGCAGTAGCAGTGCGGGGAGTCAAAATATCACAATTTTGATGGAAAATAACGCCCAATTGCGAGGCGTCACCGTTACCAATATTCAAACCCGAGGAACGGGAGTTTGGATTGAATCCCAATCTCCAATAATTGCCAATTCTACCTTTACCCGATGCAAACGAGAAGGGATTTATGCCGTAGGTTCGGGAAATCCTCAAATTCTCAATAGTATTTTTGTGCAAAATGAAGGCTATGGGGTTTCCATTGAAGGAGACATGAAAGGGGAAATCGGAGGGAATACCTTTGAAAACACCGGATATGGGATTTCCCTGAAAAATCAAGCCGCTCCGTTAATTCGGGATAATGCGATTGTCGAAAACCGTTCTGGGATATTAATTGCCGGGGACTCCCAACCGATTCTGCGTCAAAACTTAATCGAACGCAATAGCGGGGATGGGGTGGTAATTATGAATCAAGCCACACCGGATTTAGGAACCGCCCAAACCCCAGGCGGAAATACGATTCGCAATAATGGCGGTTTTGATGTCCAAAATGCTGGAACGGCCAGCTTAACCTCCTTTGGAAATATTCTTAGTCCTACTCGCGTAAAAGGAACTATACAACTCGTGACTCAAAGCGTACCAACTGCCGCATCTGCAACCTTATTTGTTAATTCCGCCACCGGGAATGATTCAGCCTCCGGCGGTCAATCTACCCCCTTAAAAACCATTGCCAAAGCTATTAGTCAAGCCCAATCGGGAACCCTAATTCAAGTCGCCCCCGGAACCTATAACGCCACTACGGGGGAAGTATTTCCCCTGATTGTGCGCTCGGGAGTAACCATCGTTGGGAATGAGACGACCAAGGGCAAAGATGTCGTAATTCTGGGGAGTGGTCGCTTCAGTAGTCCTAGTTCGGCGGCTCAGAATGTGACGATTTTGATGGAAAATAACTCAACGGTGAAAGGGGTCAGCGTTACCAATGACCAAACCCGGGGAACGGGAATTTGGGTCGAATCGGTTTACTGTAATATCGGTAGTTGTACCCTGACCAAATCCAAACGGGAAGGGGTTTTTGCCACTGGAACGGCTATTGCTGGGGTGACGAATAGTGATTTTATCGAAAATGTGGGGAATGGTATTGCTTTAGCGGGGAATGCTAAGGGGGAAATTCGGGGAAATAAATTCCAAAATACCGGGTATGCAATTTCTGTGCAAGCCCAAGCCTCGCCCTTAATTATTGAAAACGAAATTCTGGAAAACCGCTCTGGGATTGTGTTATCAGGACAGTCTAAACCGGTATTACGAAAAAATCAAATTAAGAAAAATCTTCAAGATGGTTTAACCGTAATTGCTGATTCTGCCCCCGATATGGGTAGCCCTCAAGATAATGGGGGAAATGTATTTGTTGATAATGGCAAATATGATGTACAAAATGCCAGTAAATTTACCTTGGTTTCCGTGGGAAATCAGATTAACCCGACCCGAACTTTGGGGAGTATTGAGTTTAGTGCCAATCAAACCCCAACTCCTGGCCCGAGTCCCACACCGACCCCCGGAGGCTCTACTCCCACACCGACTCCAACTCCGGTTCCCGGAGGGGCGAAATTCAACGATATTGGCTCCCATTGGGCGAGAACCTTTATTGAAAGGTTAGCGGATATGGGGATTATTAGCGGTTTCCCCGATGGTTCGTTTAAACCGGATGCCACCTTAACCCGCGCCCAACACGCTGCAATGTTAATGAAAGCGTTTGAATTAACACCAATTCGGGAAGGAATTGTGTTTACTGATGTGGCGGCGGATTTTTGGGGAAAAGAGGCAATTGATAAAGCAAATCGGGCGGGTTTCCTATCAGGTTATCCCGATAAAACCTTCCGACCAAATCAAAATTTAACTCGTTCTCAAGCGATTGTTTCCTTAATCAATGGTTTGAAATTAACCGGAGGAACATCTAATAGTTTGGGCGTTTATACTGACCGCGCTCAAATTCCGGCTTTTGCTACTAATGCAGTAATTACGGCGACGGAATTAAATATAGTGGTTAATTACCCGAAAAAAGAGGTTTTTAACCCGTTAAAAGATGTTACTCGTGGGGAAATTGCAGCAATTTTCTATCAAACTTTAGTAGCCGTTAATCGGGCGCAAGCAGTTGATTCTCCTTATATTGTTTAATTCCTAGAAACTAGAAACCGGGTTTCTGTTAGAAACCCGGTTTCTAACACAACTGTGTAGATAGATAAGGTTCAATCAAGGAGATAAAAATATGACGGCACTAATTTTAAATAATCCAGAAACTGCCCCAATTACCGATGAGCAATTTTATCAAATTTGTGTCGCCAACCGCGAATTAAAATTAGAACGAACCGCCAAAGGAGACTTAATTATTATGCCGCCCACCGGAGGGGGAACGGGAAAACGAAACTCAGATATTAACCTAGATTTGGGTTTGTGGAATCGACAAACTCAATTAGGAATTGTCTTTGATTCTTCTACTTGTTTTAAACTTCCTAATGGTGGAGATCGTTCGCCAGATGCCGCTTGGATACCTCTGGCAAAATGGGAATCTCTCACCCCCGAACAGCAAGAGAAATTTCTGCCAATTTGTCCTGATTTTATCATAGAATTGCGATCGCCTAGTGATTCTTTAAAACCCCTACAAGATAAAATGCAGGAGTATATTGATAATGGTTCTCGTTTAGGTTGGTTAATTAACCGCCAAAACCGTCAAGTCGAAATTTATCGTCAGGGGAGAGAAAAAGAAATTTTAGAAAATCCTACCACCTTATCGGGAGAAGATATTTTACCGGGATTTGTTTTAAATCTTTCATTAATTTGGTAAATAGATAATCTTCATACTGCCCACATAACGTATTTTTACAATAATAATTGAATTTTTTCCTTTTCTTCAGAATCAACTGTTTCCCATTGCCTAACAATATTAAAATCCTTACTAACCTTAGATAACTCTAATAAAGTCGGGTCAATTCTATTTCTATATTTTTTCTCCTCATATAACCAGTTCAATATATCTGATAAGTGCCAGATAGAAGGAGTCCCGCTATAGATAGGTCTGGGACATTTTTCTTCACTCTTTATCAACAAATTACGAATATTTTGCCGTGTACATCCGAGCAATTTAGCAACCTCGGTTAAACTAATATAATCCGGGCTAACTTCAGTCAAAACTGCCTGGGGAATAGCCCGTTTCACATCCTGAATTGCGCTATAAACTGCTTTTCTAGCAGATGAAGATTCACGGATAAAATTGAGGGCAATTTTCCCTTTTTTACCGATTCCAATTAAGGCATCATCACAGCCTTCTGTTGCCAAACTCTCTAGGTAATTATCGGGATTAACTTTAGTATCTGGGAGATTAAAGTTTAAAATAAAATTATATTCTGACATCTTTTTAGTTCTCCTCTTTCTCTTTTGTTTGATTATGAACAGTGCAGTTATCGATAACACGACGGATTAGTTTAGCATGATTGCCTGGATTTCTAGGGGTACTCCAAACACTGGCAATACAAAATTCTCCACAGCGACAATCATTGTTATTGTAAGGGCAGTAAATCTTTCCCCAAGCATGAGAGCCACCCTCTACAATCCGCCATCCATTTTGTTCAGCATACTTCAAGGCTGCTTCAATTTCTGGCTTAGGATGTTTTTTCCTAGACATAAAATTCTGAGCTTGTATTGACTATAGTTTATTCTGATCAAATTGTCAAGTGACAACTTATTATAACCTGGATGGAGTGAATAATTTTGCCCGGTTCCCAGGTTCTACCAGAGAACCCTGTTCATGAGGCTCCGCCACCGATGAAAGCACTTTTCCGTTGGTAATATTCTTCGGTTTCACAGTTTAATCTACTTTTAGGGTAAAATCAGGAAAAAGATCGAGGAATATTAATGTGAGTTAAATTAAGGAGATAAAAATATGACGGCATTAATTTTAAATAATCCAGAAACTGCCCCAATTACCGATGAGCAATTTTATCAAATTTGTGTCGCCAACCGCGAATTAAAATTAGAACGAACCGCCAAAGGAGACTTAATTATTATGCCGCCCACCGGAGGGGGAACGGGAAAACGAAACTCAGATATTAACCTAGATTTGGGTTTGTGGAACCGACAAACTCAATTAGGAATTGTCTTTGATTCTTCTACTTGTTTTAAACTTCCTCATGGTGGAGATCGTTCCCCAGATGCGGCTTGGATACCCTTAGCAAAATGGGAATCTCTCACCCCCGAACAGCAAGAGAAATTTCTGCCAATTTGCCCTGATTTTATCATAGAATTGCGATCGCCTAGTGATTCTTTAAAACCCCTACAAGATAAAATGCAGGAATATATTGATAATGGTTCTCGTTTAGGTTGGTTAATTAACCGCCAAAACCGTCAAGTCGAAATTTATCATCAGGGGAGAGAAAAAGAAATTTTAGAAAATCCAACCACTTTATCGGGAGAAGATATTTTACCGGGATTTGTTTTAAATCTTTTATTAATTTGGTAAATAGATTTGTATTTCCGTTGTTTTTAGTCTTCAGCCTATATCCAATTCAAATACTAGGAAAACCTTTAGAAACCGTCTTGACATCAATTTATGTTGTTTGTATCGGCAATGTGAAGTAAAAAAGACTTCCTTGGTCTAAAACACTTTCGGCCCAAATTAATCCCCCGTGTTGTTCCACAACACTTTTACAGATAGCTAAACCGAGTCCGCTACCCTTTTTCTCACTCGCATCGGATACATTAATTTGTTGAAATCGTTCAAAAATGATCTCTAATTTATCCGAGGGAATACCCCGGCCTTGATCTTCGATTCTAAACAGAAGACAGGGTAAAGAGATTTTAGACTGAAACGATCGCGGCAATCTTTCACGGCTTTCAATAACTTCTGCGGATAAATAAACTGTGGCATGGGGTGGGGAAAATTTGATCGCATTACTGAGTAAATTTGTCAGAGTCAGATCGATGGCTTTTGGATCAGCCGAAACTTGAACAGAAACAGGATCAACCTTCAAGATGACTTCCGACTTATCTGCCAAACTCTGAACATCGTGGATCGCCTGCTGCATCAAGTCGGATGCCAAACAAAGTTTTGTATTCAGGATAAACTTACCCGCAGTCAGACGTTGTACGTCGAGAAGATCCTTAACCAATTGAATCATGCGCTCGGTTTCCTCTAGGGCAAGTTCTAGCATTCTTTGAGCTTTTTCGGGATTTTGAGCGTAAATTCCTATGCTTAGAAGTTTGAGAGAGGTTAGAATCACAGTCAGTGGATTGCGTAATTCGTGACTTGCAAAAGAAATGAAATTTTCTTTCATTTGTTCAATATTACGCCGCTCAGTAATATCCTTAAAGGTAATCACTACACCGACAATTTTTCCTTGTTCTAATACGGGTGTACTTATATATTCTACTGGAAAAGAATAACCGTCTTTACGTTGAAATTGTCCCTCATAATTGTGAACAGAGCCATCTTGTAAAGAAGCACAACTTGGACACAGTAAACCATGATTCTCATTATTTATGAAGTCAGTATGCAAAATCAGGCATTCTGATTTACCAATCAATTCTTCTGAAGTGTAACCCAACATTTTGGCGGCGGCGGGGTTGAGAAATGTTGTTTGACCTTGGGCATCTACACCGTAAATTCCTTCGCCAACGGCATTAAGAATTAATTCTTTTTGATGGTTAATTCGACTGATTTCCTGTTCTTTTTCTTGTAAATACTTATTCGCTGCTTGCAGTTTTTCTGCTTGCTGTTTCAGTTCGTTTTTTTTATTGAATAAATCAATAAAAATTACCACTTTTGCTAAAAGAATCTCTGGGACGATCGGCTTTAATAAATAATCAACGGCTCCGACTGAATAACCTTTTAAAACATACATTTCCTCGCGGCTAATCGCGGTGATAAAAAGGATGGGTGTGTCGCTGCTTGCGGGACGGGAATGAATAATTTTAGCCAGATCAAATCCGTCCATTGTTGGCATTTGCACATCTAATAAAATGACGGCAAACTCATCTTGCAGCAAATGTTTTAAAGCTTCTTCCCCAGAATTTGCTTTCACTACATTTTGTCCCAATGGCGCTAATGTCTCTGCCAACGCCATCAGATTTGCAGGGCGATCATCTACTATCAGAATATTGACTTGAGAACTATTTTTCATATTAGTTAAAGTTATCTAAAACTCGACTCTAACACAATGTTGCCCATTCGTGGGATGCTCCAGATTAGATTGATTGGGCGATTGAAATCGCGACTACATAAACAAAGTCCGCCTGCGCGGACTGAAGAAATTCAACCCGCGCAGGCGGGTTTCGTCTGTGTAGACGCGGTTTTAACCGCCCGGTCAAATTAATTCGGCTACTTTCCTAACACCGAAGCCAAACCCGCAATAGTGAAAGAAGTTGCTGAATATCGACGGGTTTAGGAATATAATCGGAGGCGCCTGCTTCTAAACATTTTTGTCGATCGCCCTGCATTGCCTTAGCCGTCAGAGCAATAATTGGTAATCGTTGGAAAGACTCAATCTGCCGGATCGCTTGAATCGCTTCATAGCCATCCATCTCTGGCATCATAATATCCATTAACACCACATCAACATCAGGGGTGCTTTGCAGCAGGGCAATTCCATTGGCTCCACCATCAGCATAGATCACTTTTAACTGGAAGGATTCCAGCATACTGGTGAGGGCAAAAACATTTCGCACATCATCATCGACAATTAGTATTTTCTTACCGCGCAACTCAGGAGCTTTCTGCTGTAACTCTCTGAGTAATTGTTGCTGCTTGGCTGAAAGTTGCTCGATCGGTTGATGGAGCATTAGTGTTGTTTTGTCGAACAGATGGGGCATGGCGAACTCCTCTTTCAACACAATTACCGCGTCTGCCTGTTCTAAGATTACTCTTTGTTGATCGGATAAGTCCGGGTTCGCGTAGGCGATGATCGGCAAATACTCAAAAGCGTCCTTTTTCGCGTTTTCCTCACGAATATGTTGAATCAAGCTAATGCCATCCATGTCGGCTAGGCTTAGATCCACTATGAGACAATCGAAGGGCTGAGTTTGCAGTAAATTTAATGCTTCTGTGCCATTATTAATCGCAGTTATAAGAACATTCTGATTGCTAACTAGCTCAGTAAATTGTTGCTGTTGGTTAACCTCGGATGCTACCAGTAACAAATGGCGCGGCTCTTGTTTGATTGAATCCTGAATCCGGGCAAACACCTGATTTAATTGTTCATTACTAATTGGTTTCTGCCAAAAAGATGCGGCTCCTTGTCGCAAACCCTGATGATGATCTCTCTCGGTTATGGTGATGATATGAACGGGAATATGTCGGGTAGTGAGATCATGTTTAAGGTGATCGAGAACCACCCAACCATCAAGAATTGGCAGGGCAATGTCGAGAATAATCGCGTCTGGTTTGTATTGGTGTGCGAGTCTTAACCCGATTTCTCCTTGAGTAGCAACTAGGATTTTAAAGCTTTGGTTGTGTCCAAGTTCTACTAATATCTGACTGAAGGAGTCGTCATCTTCAATTACTAATAAAGTTCGATCACCTGCCACAATCTGATCGCGATCATCTAAAAGCGAACTATAACCTGAAGATGGCGTTGAAACTGGGGGAGGCGACGAGATCCCCGACTTCTCCAAGAAGTCGGGGATCTGTGTAGCTGAGGCAGATGGCGCGATCGCAGCCACGGTTTCTGGTTTACTTTCTTGATAAATTTGTGGTAGGTAAAGGGTAAAAGTGCTCCCCTTTCCGAACTGACTAACCAGGGTAATTTTACCACCGAGTAATCGTGTAATTTCGCGGCTAATTGACAAACCCAAACCTGTACCACCATACTTGCGGGAAGTTGTGCCGTCTGCCTGCTGGAATGCTTCAAAGATGACTTTTTGTTTGCTTAATTCAATCCCAACACCCGTATCACTCACGGCAAAAGCTATTACCTGTTTGGCTTGGTTCAGACTCTGATCGTCCATTCCCCATCCCTGAGTCACCGTCGCTACGGATAATCGAACTTCTCCTTTTTCTGTAAATTTAAAGGCGTTGGAGAGTAGGTTTTTCAGAATTTGCTGAAGCCGTTTAACATCGGTGTAAATAGTTCGGGGTAAATTAGCATGGAACTCAACTGTAAATTTCAAGTGACGTTCTTGCGCGACTTGGGTAAAAGTACGCTCAATAAAGTTCTTTAGTTCGGGTAAGGGTAAATACTCTTGCTGGACGGATATTGTACCGGATTCGATTTTGGCTAGATCAAGAATATCATTAATTAAGGCTAATAAATCTGTGCCTGCCGAGTGAATTGTTGCGGCATATTCAACTTGCTTTTCACTCAAACTGCCGTCATTATTTTGGCTCAACAATCGAGCTAATAATAGTAAGCTGTTTAGAGGTGTTCGCAACTCGTGAGACATATTCGCCAGAAACTCGGATTTGTATTTAGACGTGAGGGCGAGTTGAGTTGCTTTTTCTTCTATTGCTAATCGAGCCAGGTCTATTTCTCGGTTTTTACGCTCTACTTCTTCATTTTGATTGGAGAGTAATTTGGCTTTTTCTTGTAATTCTGCGTTGGTGTTTTGCAGTTCCTCCTGTTGGTTTTTCAAGAGTTCTTCTGAGGTTTGTAATGATTTAGCTTTTTGTTCTAATTGTTTATTAGTTTCGGTAAGTTCTTTTTGTTGACTCTGCAATTCTTCTGTTAAAGATTGAGATTGTTTGAGTAGTTCTTCGGTTCGCATTCCGGCCGCAATTGTATTTAAAACAATCCCGATACTTTCAGTTAATTGATCTAAGAAGGTTAAATGAATTTCACTAAAGCGATCGAAAGATGCTAATTCCGTTACGGCTGTTACTTGGCCTTCAAATAGAATTGGCAACACCACCACATTTAACGGGGGTGCTTCCCCTAAACCCGAACTGATGCGGATATAATCACGGGGAACGCGAGTCAGTAAAATTCGCTCTTTTTCTAAGGCGCATTGACCGACTAAGCCTTCACCTAATTGAAAACGATTAGCTAGATGTTGCCGTTCATTAAACGCATAGGTACTGAGGAGTTTCAGGTATGCTTGCGCTCCTACTGACGAATCCATCAGATAAAATACGCCATGTTGTGCGGATACCAGAGGAGCCAATTCGGAGAGAATTAATTTTGATACGGTTTCTAAATCTCGTTGTCCCTGTAACATCCGGGTAAATTTGGCCAAATTAGTCTTTAACCAATCCTGCTCAGTATTTTTCTGAGTGGTTTCGCGGAGGTTGGCAATCATCTGGTTGATGTTATCCTTCAAGACGGCAACCTCACCCTGAGTATCAACCGCAATTGATCGGGTTAAGTCGCCTCTTGTTACTGCGATCGCAACTTCAGCAATAGCTCGGACTTGGGTGGTTAAATTCGCGGCCAGTTCGTTCACGTTGTCGGTTAAATCGCGCCAAGTCCCCGACGCTCCGGGCACTTTTGCCTGACCGCCTAATTTGCCTTCAATACCGACCTCCCGCGCCACCGTTGTCACCTGATCGGCAAAGGTAGCCAGGGTATCGATCATCTCGTTAATCGTATCTGCCAGGGTTTCAATTTCTCCCTTGGCTTCTAATACCAGTTTGCGTTTCAAATCCCCATTCGCCACCGAGGTCACAATTCGCGCAATTCCCCGCACTTGGGCCGTGAGATTACTGGCCATTAAGTTTACAGAATCGGTCAAATCTTTCCAAGTACCCGCGACCCCTTTAACCTCCGCTTGTCCCCCCAGTTTTCCTTCCGTACCTACTTCTTTGGCAACCCGTGTTACTTCAGAAGCAAAGGAGTTAAGTTGATCCACCATCGTATTAATAGTATCTTTCAGTTCCAGCATTTCGCCTTTAACATCAACGGCGATCTTTTTAGATAAGTCCCCATTTGCTACCGCTTTCGTGACTTCAGCAATATTCCGCACCTGCCCTGTTAAGTTCCCGGCCATCAAGTTAACGTTATCAGTTAAATCTTTCCAGGTACCGCCAACCCCCCGCACATAGGCTTGACCCCCTAATTTACCTTCTGTTCCCACTTCCCGTGCCACCCGCGTTACTTCCGAGGCGAAGGAGTTAAGTTGATCTACCATCGTATTAATAGTATTTTTCAGTTCCAGAATTTCCCCTTTAACATCGACGGTGATTTTTTTGGAGAGATCACCATTCGCGATCGCTAATGTGACTACGGCAATATTCCGCACTTGATCGGTTAAACTGCCTGCCATAAAGTTGACATTATCAGTCAAATCTTTCCAAGTACCAGCAACCCCTTTCACCTCAGCCTGTACTCCTAATTTTCCTTCCGCGCCTACTTCACGGGCAACGCGAGTTACTTCGGAAGCAAAGGAATTGAGTTGATCCACCATGATGTTAATAGTGTTTTTTAACTCCAGCATTTCTCCCTTAACACCCACAGTAATTTTTTTAGATAAATTACCATTAGCCACCGCCGTTGTCACTTCGGCAATATTCCGCACCTGAGCGGTTAAACTACCTGCCATTGAGTTCACACTATCTGTCAAGTCTTTCCAGGTACCTGCCACCCCTCGGACTTCTGCCTGTACTCCTAGTTTGCCTTCTGTTCCCACTTCTCGCGCCACCCGTGTCACCTCAGAGGCAAAGGAATTAAGTTGATCTACCATCGTGTTGATGGTGTTTTTTAGTTCTAAAATTTCCCCTTTGACATCGACGATAATCTTTTTGGAGAGGTCGCCATTAGCCACCGCCGTTGTCACTTCGGCAATACTTCGCACCTGGGATGTTAGATTACCCGCCATTGAATTTACATTGTCGGTGAGATCCTTCCAAGTTCCGGCCACTCCTCGGACTTCTGCCTGTACCCCCAATTTTCCTTCTGTTCCCACTTCCCTCGCCACCCGTGTCACTTCCGAAGCAAAGGAATTAAGTTGATCCACCATGATGTTAATGGTGCTCTTTAACTCGGACATTTCTCCTTTAACATCTACAGTAATTTTCTTGGATAAATTACCGTTAGCTACGGCCGTCGTTACCTCGGCAATATTCCGCACTTGGGAGGTTAAACTCCCGGCCATAAAGTTGACGGATTCGGTTAAGTCTTTCCAAGTTCCGGCCACCCCTTTAACATCCGCTTGTCCGCCTAAAATGCCTTCTGCTCCTACTTCTCGCGCTACCCGTGTTACTTCAGACGCGAAGGAATTTAACTGATCTACCATTGTATTAATGGTGTTTTTCAGTTCTAAAATTTCGCCCTTGACACTGGCTGTAACTTTCTTGGAGAGGTCGCCATTAGCGACGGCGGTGGTCACTTCGGCAATATTCCGCACTTGGGATGTGAGATTACCCGCCATTGAGTTAACGTTATCGGTCAGGTCTTTCCAGATCCCGGTCACGCCTTTGACTTCTGCCTGTACTCCTAATTTACCCTCGGTTCCCACCTCTCGCGCCACCCGTGTCACTTCAGAGGCAAAGGAGTTCAACCGATCAACGGTGCTGTTAATGATGTTTTTTAACTCCAGCATTTCGCCTTTGACATCAACGGAAATTTTCTTAGATAAGTCACCATTGGCGATGGAAGTCGTCACTTCTGCCACATTTCGCACCTGGGCTGTTAAACTCCCGGCCATAAAGTTGACGGATTCGGTTAAGTCTTTCCAGGTACCAGCCACCCCTTTTACATCGGCTTGCCCCCCCAGAATCCCCTCCGCACCCACTTCTCGCGCTACCCGGGTGACTTCCGAGGCAAAGGAACTGAGTTGATCCACCATCCGGTTAATCGTGTTTTTCAGTTCCAGAATTTCTCCTTTCACATCTACTGTGACTTTCTTGGAGAGATCCCCATTCGCTACAGCCGTTGTCACATCGGCAATATTTCGCACCTGGGCTGTGAGATTACCAGCCATTGAGTTTACTGAATCAGTTAAATCCTTCCAAGTCCCCGCGACTCCGGGTACTTGTGCCTGTACGCCTAATTTGCCTTCGGTTCCGACTTCTCGCGCTACCCGCGTCACCTCAGAGGCAAAGGAACTCAGTTGATCCACCATGATATTAACGGTGTTTTTGAGTTCTTGAATTTCCCCTTTCACGTCTACTGTGACTTTCTTGGACAAATCCCCATTGGCTACCGCCGTTGTCACATCGGCAATATTCCGCACCTGTGCTGTCAGGTTCCCTGCCATTAAATTAACTGAATCGGTCAAATCTTTCCAAGTTCCGGCAACGCCTTTCACCTCGGCTTGTCCCCCCAAAATCCCCTCTGTTCCCACTTCCCGTGCTACCCGTGTCACCTCAGAGGCAAAGGAACTCAACTGCTCTACCATCGTGTTAATGGTCTGGGTTGTTTGGAGAAATTCTCCCTTGAGTTGTCTGCCATCAATATCTAAGGGAATAATCTGGGATAAATCACCATTAGCCACAGCCCGAATCACCCTGGCGGTTTCTGCCATGGGCTGCACCAAGTCGCTAATCAACATATTGATGGAGTTAATCGCGTCCATCCATTGGCCATTCGCATTATTAACGGTAGCCCGTTGGGTGCTTTTGCCCTCTTTCCCGACTACCGTACTGATGCGCTCAAATTCTTGCACCATGAGTTCGTTGCGCTCAATAACATCGTTGAGTTTGTCGGCGACTTTGCCGGCTAATCCCGTTTTATTGATCGGCATTCGGACAGAAAAATCGCCTTTCTCGAAGGCATTGAGTATTTCAAGGAGTTGAGAGACATCGAGATCGTCGGTGTTGGGAGGGAGAGATGTAGTTACCATAATGTTTGGGTAGTGGGGAAAGAATAAGTGAATTGATCGCGGCATTAATGCTCACGACTTCAGGATTAATAAAAATCTTTTATAATCAATCTATTGTTGGGGGCGATCGCCATCCCAAGAGAAATCATTAGGGTTGAGTAAAATCACTCAATCTTTGAGTTGTGGCTGCCGTGATTATAGCACAACAAAAAAGGGTAAAACTAATCGAGGGGTTTCAAAAATAGCCCGTTTTCTGCATAGCCATTAGGTGATTACGGGCATGGGATGGCTTTTCATATTTTGCCTTAATTTTAGTAGAGGTTGTAAAGGTTTGAGTAAAATAAAATTTAGGGTGTGTGCGCGTTGCTTACGCAGCCTACAATAGTTTAGAATGTTAATTGTTGTAAACTATTATGACTCATCCGCAAGTAATTTGTATGGGTGAAATCCTATTTGATCGGTTATCGGATGAATTAGGAAAACCCTTAGAAACCGTGGAATTTTGGACGGATTACCCTGGAGGCGCTCCGGCTAATACTGCTTGTGGATTAGTAAAATTAGGGATTCCCACGGCTTTTATTGGCTGTATTGGGGAAGATCAATCGGGAGATCAATTAGTGGAATTATTAACTAAAACTGGGGTTAATATTACGGGAGTTCAACGCCATTCTAGCGCGCCGACTCGGATTGTTTATGTGGTTAGAGATGCAAAAGGCGATCGCAGTTTTGCAGGATTTGGAGAGCGAAAAACCACGGAATTTGCTGATACTTATTTACAATCAGAACAACTACCAAAAGACTTATTTAAAACCGCAAAATTCCTGGTTTTAGGAACGTTAGAATTAGCCTATCAACCGAGTCAAGACGCTATATTAACAGCCCTTAAATTAGCGAAAAATTATAAAGTTAAATTATTTGTTGATATTAACTGGCGACCGATGTTTTGGCAAGATCCAGATCAAGCAATTAAACTCATTTTAAACTTTGTTCAAAATGCCGATTTTCTGAAATTAACCGACGAAGAAGCAGAATTATTATTTAATACCGTAGATCCAGAAGCGATCGCTAAACAGTTACAAATTCAAGGAGTATTTGTCACCGCCGGAGAACGGGGTTGTACCTACTATTTAGGAGGTAATTATGGGAAAATACCCGCATTTTCTGTTAATGTGGTCGATACAACCGGAGCCGGAGATGGTTTTACCGCAGGAATTATTTATCAATTCTGTCAACTCGGAATAGAATCTATTAATAATCCTCAAATAGCTGAAAAAATAGTTAGGTTTGCCAGTGCAGTCGGGGCATTAACCACAACAAAACCCGGTGCGATTGCAGCCCAACCTACTTTAACAGAAGTTGAAACTTTTTTAGAGAAATTTTTGTAATAATTTTTCCCAATTGTTCATCAAAAATAGGGAGAAACAAAGAAAAATCCATTTTAATATGGGGATAGACCCGGATTTTGATTATAATTTTTAATGCCAATTGTAATAAAGCACATGAAAAAATACATTTCTCGTCTGTTAGCCCTGGTTCTCGTGGCCGCCATTACTTTAGTCGGATGCGGTGGGAGTCCCTCGGGGATGTTAACGGGCACTTATTCTAAAGATACTTTAGCCGTTGTCGATAGCCTGAGAACCGCGATTCTGTTACCTGAAGATGCACCGGAGAAGCTAGAAGCTCAAGGTCAAGCCAAGGAGCTCATTAACGAATTTATCGCCCGTTACCGTCGGGATACTGCTGTAACGACCCTGAGTTCGTTTACAACTATGCGTACAGCCCTCAACGCCCTAGCTGGTCATTATAGCTCCTATCCCAACCGTCCCATCCCCGATAAATTAAAAGAACGTTTGGAACAAGAATTTAAACAAGTCGAAACCGCCGTTAGTCGGGGAGCATAATCAGTGATTACTGTAGAGACGTGCCACGGCGCGTCTCTATTATTGCTCTGTTTATTGATCCGTTTTAGGGGCGGTTTCTATAGTCTGGATAAACTTGCCCGTATCCATTATTAGTGTGTTTCCCTACTGATTTTATTTGGAACGTGGTGAATACTTGAAAATGTAGTAAAATTCAATAAAATTTTATGTCAAATTTAATGATTCAGCAACGCCATTTTTTAGGGTTATTATTAAACTTTTTGATAGCCATTTCCTTGAATCCCTTTCTGTTAATTTCTGTAGCCCATTCTCAAACCCTAGCTCAGTGCAAATTATCTCCCCAAGCGATCGCACAAAAAGAAAGTTTACGACAAGCCGTATTAACAGGAGATTCACAAGCACTTAAAAACTATAATATTATTCTAACTCAACACGCGCAACAAGTCAATCAATGTCGTCAACAAATTAATCCTAAAAATCAAGCGATTTGGTTAAGATTATATCCCTGTGATACGAGAACCGGAGAAATTGATCGAATTTTAGATAATATTATTAATAGAGGCTATAACAAAGTTTATTTAGAAGTATTTTATGACGGTCAAGTGTTATTACCTTCAAGTAAAAATCCCACAGCATGGCCAGCAGCCATCCGAATACCTGGAACGGAAAACCAAGATTTATTAGCAGAAACCATTCAAAAAGGTAGGCAACGAGGCTTAAAAGTCTATGCTTGGATGTTTATGTTAAATTATGGCTATACTTACACCTTAAAACCGGATCGAACATCGGTTTTAGCCGTCAATGGGAAAGGAGAAACTACCACAACGGCAGTTTTAGACCAGACCAAAATAGACGAATATGGAGAAAGTTTTGTCAATCAAGGGTTTGTTGACCCCTATCATCCCGTAGCCAGACAAGATTATTTAACCCTATTAAATGCTATCTTACAACGTCGTCCCGATGGCGTTTTATTTGATTATGTTCGCTATCCTAAAGGGTTGGGAGCAGATTCCGTTGCCTCCAAAGTAAAAGACCTATGGATTTATGGAGAATATGCTCAACAGGCATTTTTAAATCGAGCCAGTAGTCAGAAAGGACGAGACTTGATGCAGCGATTTTTACAGCAAGGATTTATTACCGAAATTGATGTTAAAACAGTGAATGAAAAGTATCCTGATGAAAAGGATAAACCCTATTGGCCTGATGAAAAAGAGTGGAAAACCTTAGCATCTATTCCCAAGATGGGAGAAACCTTACAACTACAATTATGGCGGCTGAGTGTTGCCCATGCCAGACAAGGAGTTTTAGATTTTTTAGCCCTAGTCAGTCAACCCGTACAAAGCCAAGGAATTCCCGCCGGGGCGGTATTTTTTCCCGAAGGAAATCGCAGAATTGGGCAGATGGGATTTGACTCTCGAATGCAGCCTTGGGATCAATTTTCTCCCTCTATAGAATGGCATCCCATGTCCTATGCTGTCTGTGGTCAAGTGAATTGTATTACCGCTCAAGTGCAGCAAGTTGTAACTCAAGCTCCCCCAGGAACTCAAGTGATTCCAGCCCTAGCGGGAGATTGGGGAAAATCAATTAAAAATCGCCCTTCTTTACAACAGCAAATGGCGGATATTTATGCCACAATTCCTCAAATTAATGCCTTTAGTCATTATGGATATGACTGGCAAGATTCTGAAGAAACCAGGCAAAGAAAGTTTTGTAAACAATAATCAATCCTATCGGATTAACCTTAGCTGTGGTTCAGATTTGATCAATAACGCTATAATTGTTTTATCAATTGGAGTTAGTTTTATGAAAAGTGCAGAACCTCAAGCTGGGTTAACCAGTATTTTTTTGGGAATTGCCTTAGCCGTATTAGCCTTAATTTCGGTCAATTCTTTTGTGATTATTAACCCAGGTCAAGCGGGGGTATTGAGTGTTTTAGGAAAAGCTCAAGATGGGGTATTATTAGAAGGAATCCACTTTAAACCCCCCTTAGTTTCTGCGGTTGATATTTATGATTTGACCGTCCAAAAATTTGAAGTTCCGGCTCAAAGTTCTACCAAAGATTTACAACAATTATCAGCGAGTTTTGCCATTAACTTTAGGCTTGACCCGATACAGGTAGTTAGGATTAGACGAGAACAGGGAACCTTACAAAATGTTGTTTCTAAAGTGGTAGCTCCCCAAACTCAAGAATGCTTTAAAATTGCGGCGGCTAAACGAACCATTGAAGAAGCAATTACTCAACGGGAATTATTAAAATCAGATTTTGATCAAGCCTTGAATGAACGATTAGATAAATATGGAATTATTGTCTTAGATACCAGTGTAGTTGATTTGTCATTTTCTCCTGAATTTGCTAAGGCAGTTGAAGAAAAACAAATTGCTGAACAAAGATCAAAACGGGCGGTTTATATTGCCCAGGAAGCCGAACAACAAGCCCAAGCTGATATTAACCGAGCCAAAGGAACAGCCGAAGCCCAAAGGTTATTAGCCGAAACATTGAAAGCAACGGGAGGGGAATTAGTCTTACAAAAAGAAGCAATTGAAGCATGGAAACAGGGCGGTTCGGAAATGCCCAAAGTGTTAATTATGAATGGGGATAATAAAAGTATGGTTCCCTTCTTATTTAATTTAGGAAATCTGACAGAAATGAGTTATGAATAACCGTTAGCGTTCAGACTCTTGTGATGGTTGATATTCCCAAATTTTGTTTTTTTGAATTATCCATAATTTACCTTCTAATTCTGCTTCCTCTAACCCACTAATTAGGGTATCAATTGCTTGATCTAAATCCTGCGGAGTAGGCGAAGAAGGTAAACGGATAACCACAATTCCTGAATAATTAGAGGGTTTATAGCGGAAGGAATTGCTAAACCCTCTATCCAAAGTAATTAAACATCTTCCCTCACAATGGCAAATTTTAATTAAACTGAAATCGTCCGTTGAACTCAGATTTTGACTTCTGACAGTTTCAACATCATGACCTGCTAAACGTAAGCGTGCTACAACACGAATATTACCTAGGTTTTCATCAAGTTTGATTTTCATTTTATGACTAATTAGCGAGATATGACCGGAATTTCTATATAAAAATTACGCGACATTTCAGCACCATAAGCAATACAAGCTAGAATATCTTCTCGTTCTATTCCAGGATATTCTTCTAAAAGGTATTCAATGGTGACTCCACTGGCTAAAAAATCCAAGATTAGAGACACCCAAATGCGATGACCCCGAATGCAGGGTTTACCAAAACAAATATTAGGGTCAATAGAAATTCGAGACAGTAAATCTGCTGGCATTATACTTTACCTATTGTCATCGGTGTAAGATCGACTATTTCATAGTATAATTATACTAGATTCCTGTGAATTAATTGATTCGGCTACGATTATCTATTTTTAATCTCTTAACACTTATGTCTATTTTTACCTTACAATCCGTTAAAAAAGAATTTGGAACCAAAGAAATTCTCCGAGATGCAAACTTTAGTTTAGATGCCACAGATAAAGTCGGTTTAATTGGAACCAATGGGTCAGGAAAATCTACTTTATTAAAAATGATTGCGGGACAAGAATCAATTGATGAAGGGCAACTTTGGGTTAATCCCCGGGCAAAAGTTATCTATTTACCGCAACAACCCAATTTAGATGAAAACCTCACGGTTTTAGAACAAATTTTTGCCGATAGTGGCGAACAAATGCACCTAATTCAAGAGTATGAAGACCTATCTCATAAATTAGCAAAACATCCCGAAGATTCCCAACTATTAACCCGATTTTCCCAAGTCATGCAACGCATGGATGCCACCAATGCTTGGGAACTAGAAAACACAGCTAAAATTATTTTAACAAAATTAGGAATAGAAGATTTTGACACTCCGATTCGCCAGTTATCCGGGGGATATCGCAAACGCATTGCTTTAGCAACAGCGTTATTAGTAGAACCGGATGTTTTGTTAATGGATGAACCCACAAACCATTTAGATGCGGCTTCCGTTGAATGGTTACAAGATTATTTGAAAAATTATCGCGGGGCTCTATTATTAATTACCCACGACCGCTACTTTTTAGACCAAGTAACTAATCGAATTTTAGAATTAGACCGGGGGGATTTATTTACCCATGCGGGAAATTATTCTTATTTTTTAGAAAAGAAAGCCGAAGCCGAGGATGTTGCTGTTAGTCAACAACGCAAACATCGGGGGGTTTTACGTCGGGAATTAGAGTGGTTAAGACGGGGGCCAAAAGCTAGGAGTACCAAACAAAAAGCCCGGATTCAAAGGGTTGAAGGGCTGCAAGATATGGAATTTAAACAAGTCCAGGGGAAAGTTGAAATTTCTACCCCCGGGCGTCGGATTGGTAAAAAAGTTATTGAATTAAATCATGTTTTTAAGTCCTATGATAATCGCCCTTTAATTCAAGATTTTACCTATAGTTTTAACCCCGATGACCGTTTAGGAATTATTGGGGGAAATGGGGTAGGAAAATCAACTTTATTGGATATGATTACGGGTCGAGTAAAACCAGACGAGGGAATAGTAGAAATTGGGTCAACTATTCATATCGGTTATTTTGACCAACATTCTGAGGATTTATTGGCGGCGATGAACGAAAATCAGCGCGTGATTGATTACTTAAAAGAAGTCGCAGAATTTGTCAAAACCGCCGATGGAACCCAGATTACAGCCTCGCAAATGTTGGAACGGTTTTTGTTTCCACCGAATCAACAATATTCTCCCTTAAACAAACTTTCTGGGGGGGAAAAACGAAGATTATTTTTATTACGGGTGTTAATGAGTGCGCCCAATGTGTTGATTTTAGATGAACCGACAAATGATTTAGATGTTCAAACCCTATCGGTTTTAGAAGATTATTTAGAGGATTTTAATGGTTGTGTAATTGTAGTTTCCCATGACCGCTATTTTTTAGACCGAACTGTTGAAACCATTTTTGCGTTTGAATCTGGGGGCATTTTACGACAATATCCCGGGAATTATTCGGTTTATTTAGATTATAAAAAAGCCGAGGAATTAGAGTTAAGCCGTCAAGGGGTAAAAGTCGAAGAAAAAACCTTATCTGCGGTTCCAGATGGGGACAAGTCTCAACGCTATTCCTGGGATAAAAGTGGACAGCGTAAATTATCTTCTAAGGAAAAGCGAGAATATGAAAAGTTAGAGACAAAAATTGCTGAATTAGAAGCAAAAAAAATAGACTTAGAAAAACAACTCTATCAAGCTCCTCCCGGGGCAGTTTCTAAGGTTCAAGACCTCCATCAACAGGTGGAAAATATTATCCTAGAAATTGATAATGCCACCGAAAGATGGTTGGAATTAGCGGAAATTGCGGCTTCTAGCTAATAATATCAGGAGGAACTTTAACCGAACGCAAAAACACCGCACTTTCTTCCGGTAAAGCCGTATTAATATACATCCCACTGCCCAATTCAAATCCGGCGGATAAGGACACCCGAGGAATTAGGGCAATATACCAATGGGAATAATCCGTGCGCTGTTCGGCGGTGGGAATAGAACGAATTGTATAGTTATAATCGGGATTATTTAATCCATAGTAAAGTTTAGCTAGAACATTTTTTAAAGTTTTAGCTAAATCCAAGATTTCCTCATCAGTAATTTCATCAAAAGAGGAACTATGACGACGGGGAAAAATCCAAGTATGGAAAGGAGAAAGGGCGGCATAGGGAATAAAAGCTACAAAATGTTCACTGGTAAAAATAATGCGTTGTTGGGCTTGTAATTCTTCCTTTAAAGTCCGACAAAAAATACATTCTCCGGTATCATCATAATGGCGAATAGCTTCCCTGGCGCGGTCACGCCATTGATAGGGAACAAGGGGAATTGCAGCAATTTGGGAGTGAGGATGTTCTAAAGAAGTTCCCGCTCCTTGACCATGATTTTTAAAGATAATAATAGTTTCTACCCGTGCATCTTGGCGAACATCAATATAACGTTGGCGATAAACTCGAATAATATTTGCTATATCTTTGATTTCCATTAACGCCATTGTTAAATCATGGCGAGGGTGTTCAATTATTACTTCATGAAACCCAAACCCTGATAAAGAGTGAAAAATGCCATCGCTTTCTCGGACTCTTTCACCTTCAGGAGATAAAGCAGGATACTTATTAGAAACAACGCGAACTTGCCAGTTTAAATCATCTGATAACTGCAATATTTCTCGACTTCCAGTTAACAACTCATTCCCTGGACAAAAGGGACAATTAGAACGATATTCAGGAGTAGGAATAAGTTGGGTTTCAGTTTTGGCAAATTCATCGGGTCGTTTTGCCCTTTCAGTGGCAATAATTACCCAATCTCTGGTAATTAGATTCTGTCTGAGTTCAGTCATATAAGAGGGAACAGGGAACAGGGAACAGGGAATAGGGAACAGGGAACAGGGAACATTGAAGGAAAAGGTTTCAATCATTCTTTGTCCTAACCGCGCAGGCGCATTTGCTATTTTATCGCAAATATTATGGGCAAATAAAAATAATTGATTATTTTTTGTTGCAATTTAAACCTCTTTTTGTTCCTAGATAAACGGCAAAACTTCCTAACCAATGACTGCCGCCATAGAAATTACCAGATACAGGCTTTAACCCGACTTCGTGATGAAGATTTGCTATGCTTTGTAAAGCGGGGATGCGGGTATCTGTGGGTAATAAACCCGAGATTGTTCCTTCTAACATCCACGCCCGACTCAAGTTTAACCCATCAAAATGGGATTGTCCGTAATCTTCAGGATTATTAATAATAATCGGAGAAAACCAATCGGTTTCTAATTTTTGGGAAAGTTCGGGTAAAAAAATAGTTAACCATTCTCCAAATTCAGAAGCGGGCAGAACCCGGCGCATTAAATCAGCTTCTGCTAGACAAGGAGAGAGAAAATCATCACCCAAGGGTTCAAACTGAAGGGAATAATTGTAATCATGGTAATATAATTTTTGGATTTTATATTCAACTTCTTCTAATAATTGTTGATCCTGAGTAAGGGTTGCCCAATCCCAAATTAATCCCAAGGAAAAAGCCGTTTGATTGTGTAATCCGGTGCGGTTGGGATAGGATAAATTCAATAACCAGTTGTGAATATTATTAATAATAACGGTTTCTAAAGGTTGTAAATATTCTAATAAGAGTTGACCCTGTTCGTCTTCCCATTCAGTGAGTTCGGCTGTTAATTGTAAAAACCAAGCCAACCCATAGGGACATTCAAATCTAGGCTGAGATTGTAAAAAATTAGCTTCAATTTTAATATGTTCCGGGGTGATATTTTGGGTTAAAATTTCTCGAGCAGAGGAGACAAAATCTGCCTGGGGAAAATATCTAATTAACCTAGTTAACATCCAATGGTTATGCACCGCCGAATGCCAATCTAAACAGCCATAAAAGGCGGGATTAAGTTGTCGATGGGGAATCAAATCCCGGGAACTTTCTAACCAATAATATTGAACATGAGGATACTCTTGTACAACACATTTTAAGCCGAATGCAGCAAATCGACTGGCTAAGTTTATGGCAAATATTTCTGATTCTAAATTCACGATTTTTTGGGTTAATTTATGCCAGTATAAAATTACTAGGTTAGGTTATCATACTTTTTTTATTGCGCTCGTTGTTGCGCTTCAGCGCACTCCTAACAAATAAATTAGCATTATTTCGGACTAACTGAAGGTGTAGGAGTCGGTTGAGGTGTAGGAGGTGTTTGGGGAATTTCCGGGGGAAGTTTCCACTCCTCCAGGGGACGATTAATAGTAGATAAAATATCTTTAGAAATTACTAAAATACTGACTTCTTTTCCAGAAGATTGAGGGGAATCAATTTGAGCATATAAAGAATCTCCGCGAAAATCGATGTTCCCTAAACTTAATCTATGGATGGTATTATTTTTAAGTTTAATTTCTATTTTATCCGTTACGGTATCTAACCCATAATCCTTAATTTTTTCAGCAGAAATCGTTAACTTCTGAATTCCTGAGTTAACATCCGAGGGATTACTTTGATTTTTAAACAATTCCCTGAGCAAATAATCTACTGAAGCAGGATTAGCCAAAAATTGTATCGGTGCGGTGATTTTCCAAGGAGATTTTTTTAACTCATCGGCGTTAGTTACCCGTTCCAAGATAACTGTTTGTTGGGGAGTTGTAATAGTAAAAGATTGAATTTCATCCTTGGGAAAAGAAAAAATTTGTTGTTGTTTAGCTTGAATTTCTTGTTGTTGTGTTTTCTCCTGAATTTCAAACAGATAAACAGCCCCAGTCAAACCCAAGGCTAAACCCATTAAAATTAATGTTGAACGTTGAAATTTCATCAGTAATCAGTCATCAGTAATCAGTTACCCATTATCAGTTGTAGGGGCGGGTTCATCAAGATTTAAGTAATTAACAAAGATCTAAAAGAACCCGTCCGTACCAGTTGCTAGTAAACAGCTATCAGAAATATTAAGTCTTATGCTGATAACTGTTTACTGATAACTGATTACTCCGTAGGTGTAGGATCAAAACGCTCAAGTTTAGCACCCAATTTTCGGAGTTTAGCTTCCAATTGTTCATAACCGCGATCCAAATGTTTTAATCCTTGAATCGTAGTTTCTCCTTCCGCGGCTAAGGCTGCTAGAACTAAGGCAGCAGAAGCGCGTAAATCCGTCGCTGTGACTGGAGCACCCGATAGCAAAGGAACACCTCGGACTAAAACCGTATTCCCTTTAACCCGAATATCAGCACCCATGCGACTGAGTTCAGGAACATGACCAAAACGATTTTCAAATACCGTTTCACTGATCAAACTATTGCCTTGACACAGCGTTAACAGAGCCATAAAGGGGGCTTGCATATCCGTAGGGAAGCCGGGATAGGGTAGGGTCTCAATATCCGTCGCCTTTAGCTGTTCCCCAGCCAGAATACTTAAATGGTTTAGCCCTTCCATGCGGATTTTGACACCCATGGCTTTAAGTTTAGCCAGTACAGGAGTTAAATGTCCTGGAATAATGGGGGATAGGCTGATTTCAGAGCGGGTAATCGCCCCAGCTATTAAAAAAGTTCCGGCTTCTATTCGGTCAGGAATAATCGAATAATCGGCAGAATGCAGACGGGGAACCCCAGAAATGATAATAGTTTTAGTTCCCGCCCCATGAATTCTGGCTCCCATGGCCCGGCAGAAATTCGCTAAATCGATGACTTCCGGCTCTTGAGCCGCATTTTCAATGATGGTTTCGCCATCTGCTAAGGTGGCCGCCATCATCAAAGTTTCCGTCGCCCCGACACTGGGATAGTCCAGATAGATGCGAGCACCCTTCAGCCGAGGGTTAGCCCCCGCTACATGGGCATGAACAATGCCATGCTCAATGTGTACTTCCGCACCCAGGGCTTGAAGTCCACGAACATGAAGATCTACAGGTCTAGCTCCAATAGCACATCCCCCAGGTAAGGGAACCCGGGCTACCCCTAAACGAGCTAATATTGGCCCAATAGCAAAGAAACTGGCCCGCAGTTGGCTCACCAGTTCATAGGGTGCTTGGGATTCTGATAACTCACCCGCCTTAATGTCGATGATGTCAGCCTGGCGGTCAATTTTGACACCCAAGGCCATGAGAATCTCACTCATGCTATTGACATCGGCTAAAGACGGAACATTCCGTAGCCGACAATCTTCGGAACAGAGTAATGCACCCGCCATTAAGACCAAAGCAGAATTTTTAGCCCCGCTAATTCCCACATGACCTGCTAGGGGTTGACGTCCCCAAATTTTGAGGCTGGACTGGTTAGCGTGGGACGCAGTTGAAACATTGGATGAATGTATAGCTAGTGTAATGGGTCTATCCTCCAAAAACGGTTTGTATGTTTACGTTACTTAGATTTTTTGTTCTGATTCTACCGAAAAGATTCTAAATGTCTAGGGGTTAGACAAATTTCATGTCCCTTATAAACCCGGAATCAGGCTTGGGGTGGGTTTTATAGGAATATCGTTCTTGGTATATCAAAAGTCTTATAGATTTTCAAATCCAGTGTAAAAATCTAATTAACACTTATGAGAAATCAGAATTTATGGAAATCGGTATTCCCAAAGAAATCAAGGATCAGGAATTTAGGGTGGGCTTGAATCCTGATAGTGTCAGGGTTTGCACGGAACGAGGTCATCAAGTTTTTATAGAAACAGGTGCAGGGGAGGGTTCAGGGTTTAGCGATCGCGATTATACACGAGCCGGGGCTACAATCGTTAATTCTGCGACGGATGCTTGGAGTCGGGAACTCGTGGTTAAAGTCAAAGAACCTTTACCCGCCGAATATGAATTCATCCAAAAAAATCAACTGCTGTTTACCTATCTCCATCTGGCGGCCAACCGACAACTCACCGAACATTTAATTCAAAGTGGTGTCCAGGCGATCGCCTATGAAACCGTAGAACTTGCCGATGGTCGATTACCCTTATTAACACCCATGAGTATCATCGCCGGACGTTTATCTATTCAGTTTGGCTCCCGTTATTTGGAACGACAACAGGGAGGCAGAGGCGTACTTTTAGCCGGAATTCCGGGGGTAAAAGCCGGGAAAGTTGTAATTTTAGGCGGCGGCGTGGTGGGGACTGAAGCGGCCAGAATTGCTATCGGAATGGGGGCAAAGGTGCAAATTTTAGATGTCAATTTGGATCGGTTAGGGTATTTAGAAACAGTCTTTGGTTCGAGTGTGGAATTACTCTATAGTCATCCGTCTCAAATTGAAGAAAGTGTTCCTCAAGCTGATTTATTAATTGGTGCGGTTTTAATCTTAGGAAAACGCGCTCCTAAATTAGTTTCTCGTTCTACTGTCGCTCAAATGCGCCCCGGTTCTGTGATTGTGGATGTAGCGGTGGATCAGGGCGGATGTATTGAAACCCTACGTCCGACCTCTCACACCCATCCTACTTATACCGAAGAAGGTGTTATTCATTATGGGGTTCCCAATATGCCTGGGGCTGTGCCTTGGACAGCAACCCAAGCCCTGAATAATAGTACCTTACCCTATGTGATTCAGTTAGCTGATAAAGGAATTAAGGCATTAGAATTAAACCCAGTTTTAGCTAAAGGATTAAATGTTGAAAATCATCATTTAGTTCATCCGGCTGTTCGAGAAGTTTTTCCCGATTTAGTTTAATTAACCGGATTTGTACATCGTTCCTATAGAGGGGTAATTCACGAATTGCCCCTCCCCCTATTTGATTTATTTTTATATGAAATCCTTTAATATTTGCTACAAATACTTAATCGGATGGCTAATCACTTTTTTCTATTCCCTATTCCCTTGTTACTGAGCGAAGTCGAAGTATTCCCTGTTCCCTGTTCCCTGTTCCCTGTTCCCTCCCAGCAATAATTTCAGGATTTAATATTAGTTTTAGATTTCGGAGATTCATCGGGAATAGTATATTTTAATTCCCCATCTTTTTGAACTTCCACTTTAACACCCAATTTAACTAATTCTTGAATTGCTCGTTTTCTCACCACTTTATCCTGTGTCGCACTATAAACCATCAACCAAGATTGAATACGGATTAATTTATTATCGGGATTTTTTCTTAAAGATTCCGCAAATTCTCGTAAACGAGGAGCAAAATCTTTGTACGGCGTTCCCTCTGCCCACTTGGCTGCCATTTCATGGGATTTAATTGTAGCTTTGGTATCCCCGATTAATAATAATTCATCAACGCCTTTCGTTCTCCAAACTAACCAAGATAGAGGATTCTTTTCCGGGGAAATCGACTGTAATCCCCGTTCTATCAGTTTAACCGTTAAATCCGGTCGGGCTTGGTAAAACGAAACCGATGTCGATAGGAAATTATACATATCTACCCACAGGGGATCATGAGTCACGATCACCTCAAAATAATCATCTAAAAGTTCATAATCTGTTTTCTCCCGGGCTAGATCATCCCCAAAATATTGCAGAAAGTTTAAAAATGTCCAACCCGCTACTAAATTCCCATAACCCAATGAGGGTAAATTTTTCAGTAATTTTAACCGCGCGGCTTCCCGTTCTTTTTCTTGTTGAGCCGCGATCCTCGCCTCTGGTTGTGTCGTTTGTACCCGAGAGACTTCTAACCCGCCTGGAGCATAGAGTTGTACACCCATAATCCCGACTAAAGCGATTCCAGCGATCGCCATCGGCATCAGAAAGGAAAATCCTTTTCGCAAAGCAGACTTAACTGAAAGATCAACCACAATTATTGCTACAATTCCTTGTGCCCTTGCAATAATATCATGAATTTTTTTACCGGATTTGAAAAACTCAAGTTAAACTTTGATTGAGGCGATCGGTAGAGGTGACTGATTCTTTGATCCATATCAATCAACAATACTAACCCTACCCATCCTATTCTGAGTCAGGCTATAATCGCAGTAGCAAAAACAATTTAATTCAGGAAAATCCACGCGCCATCATGAAGGATCAACAAGAGGCTTTTTTCGGGCAACGGTTTTGTATTCCCTAAGTTTGGCACGGGGGTCAGATTAGGGTAAACCGTAAAGATCATCAATCTTAACAAGTTTTGTCCTTTTGCCAGCCCAACTCAGAATCAGATCACTTTAAAATTAAATCTAGGCTTTCAATCCTAACTCTAACCAGGAGTGAAGGATATCAAGCGATATAGGGAGACTCAATGAATCAAAACATTAAACGCTTTTCTCCGCTCCGTCAGGCTTTATTTACAGGCGCGATCGCAGCCGTTACCGCTTTCGTCATGCCCGCTTGGAGTAGTAGCGTCCATACCCCCCTCAAAGATAGTCCTAAAGCCGTATTAGATGAGGCTTGGCAGATTGTTTTTCGAGAATTTGTCGATGGTGAGTTTAATAAGGTCAACTGGCAGGCCCAAAGGGAAGAACTCCTGAGCAAAAACTATACCTCCCGGGAAGAAGCGTATACCGCTCTGCGAAAATCCCTAGAAAAACTCCAAGATCCCTATACTCGCTTCATGGATCCCAAACAGTATGAAGCGTTAACCAATCAAACCGCCGGGGAACTTTCCGGGGTGGGAATGCAGTTGACCCTGGATGAGAAAACCAAAGCCATTACCGTTGTCGAACCGATTAAAAATTCTCCCGCCATCAAAGCCGGAATTTTGCCCGGAGATCGGGTGCTTTCTATTGATGGAGTTTCCACCGCCGGAATGACTGTCGAACAGGCCGCTAATAAAATTCGCGGGTCTGTCGGTACAAATGTCAGTTTACGAATGGGACGCGAAGGAGAAAAAGAATTTGATTTGACTCTAACTCGCGCCCGCATTGAATTGGAAACCGTGACCTATCGTGTCAATAACGAGGGAAATCGCAAAATTGGTTATATTCAACTGCGGGAATTTAATTCCCATGCAGCCGAACAAATGCAAGAAGCCATTGAAGCCTTAACTAAAGAAAATGTTCAGGCTTTTGTGTTGGATTTACGCGGCAACCCCGGGGGATTATTACGCACCAGTATTGATATTGCTCGGATGTGGATGGATACGGGGGCAATTGTTAGTACGGTGGATCGCAATGGCAAAAGCCAAGAGATTCGCACCAACCGCACAGCCATGACAAAACTGCCCGTGGTGGTGTTAGTCGATGGTAATTCCGCTAGTGCCAGTGAAATTTTAGCGGGTGCCTTAAAAGATAATCAACGAGGTGTAGTGATGGGAACTCAAACCTTTGGCAAAGCCTTAGTCCAGTCGGTGTTTGCCCTCTCCGATGGTTCCGGGTTGGCGGTGACGATCGCCCATTATTACACACCCAGTGGAACTGATATTAGCCATAAAGGAGTGACTCCCGATGTTAAGGTCGATATCTCCGATGATCAGAAAAAACAATTAGCTACTGATCCGAAGTTAATCGGGACACCCCAAGATCCTTTTTACGCCAAAGCCATTTCTATTCTGGCGGGGGTGGGTGGCAATCGACCCTTGGCTATTAACGAGTCTAAGTAATATTGACAATCCCCCGAATAGAATTTGGGGGATTATTGGTTTAACCGGACGTAGTGACAATGCAATAGACATCTCCGAAAATCCTCAAACGCCCTCTATCGCTACTTTTTGAGCCTCTAGCACTCCTGTGCCGGGTTCTCCTAAAGTAACGGATTCATAGGCTTTTTCAGTTACATTAATAATAATTAATGAATTTTATTTCTGATATTCAATCATTTTTCAAAAGTATTCTGGGCAATTCTTAGATGATAATACAATCGCTCCTATTCGCCATCTTATTAGTCCACATACTGTCAAGATTACTGCTTCATAATTTTGGCTCTTTAACCGAAATCTTTCGGAAGCAACTCGATAAATTTTTATCAGTCTTATTAAATGTTCGACTACAATCCTTTGTTTGGCTTTTAACCGATTTTCTTCTCGATGTTCAAGGGATATTTCTTGATTCCTCGGTTTCTTATGTGGTGTATTAATTGCTGTTTCCCCTACATAAGCTTTATCCCCCCTGTATTTTTGATGATTCCCCAATTCCTCCCTTCTTTCTCTCCACAATTTCAGATCGCTTGTTGCTCCGGTATAACCCACAGCTACATCCACTATTTCTTTCCCGCTCGGCATGACAATGACTTGATTTTTAAACGTATGTGTTTTTTTCTTTCCTGAGTAATATTTTTTCTGCTCTTCGTTGTCTATTGGTCTTTGCATGGGCTGTTCATAGCTATCTACTATTAACTCAAATTCCAGCAGAATTTCTTCTACCCACTCCCAATCACTCTCGTTTTTTTTTACTTGCTCAACTAAACTGGCTGGCAGTAATTCTCTGAAGATTTTTATCCAGTTATGGAAAATATCATTCGCTGTTGATTCACTCACTTCAAACTGTAACCCTAACATTTGAAATGTGGGCATCTGATGCAGATAAATTAGAGTTAGTAAGATTTGTTCATCGACAATAGCCTTTTTGTTTGCTGGGGATTCTTGTCCAGATAGCCTCTTAATTTAGTCATCTCTCCTTGGGGTAAAATCTAATTTTACCATCAAGTATCCCTCCCCATTTTTATTTCGGAGATGTCTAATGAATAAGTTCAAAATGAATTAATAATAATTCAAAAAAAGTATAATTATAAAAAATAGTCAATAAACTAAGCTTTTAGATGCTCAAGCTAGTTGAATGAATAGGGTAGTTTCTATGTTAGATAGGACTTACGCAGGTCGCCCGAGAAACCGGGTTTTTTAGATAATATGTGGGTCACAACGAAGTATTTTCGGAAAAAAACCCGGTTTCTTTGGTTGGGTGCGTAAGTCCTGTTAGAATTAAATCTAACTGTCGTTAAAATTTTTTACCGCTCCTATTTGTCAATCTGAGCCCAAAAAACTGTGAATCCAAGCATTGAAGACTTAATCCAATCGGCGATCGCTGACTTAGATATAGGAAATCTGCGAGAAGCTTATCAGACAATCTCGCAAATTTTAGCACTAGATCCCGATCAGGCTCAAACTTATAAAGTTTTAGGGGATTGGTATGAAGTGCAAGGACTATTTACAGAAGCCATTTCCGCCTATCAAAAAGCCATTCAATTAGACCCGAATTTTGTAGAAGCCTATGCTTATTTAGCTCAGGTTTTTCGTAATACAGGGGAGTTTGAACAAGCCTTTTTATCCTATAAAAAAGCTCTTAATCTACGTCCGAGTTGGACAGAATTATATTTTCAATGGGGTCAAGCCTATTTCTGGAGTGGGGATGTTCCCAAAGCGATTCGATGCTATCAAAAAACCTTAGAACAAAATCCTAATCATGTTCATTCCTATTTTGCCTTAGCCATGGCCTATGGACAGTTGGGAGAGACAAAACGAGCGATCGCCCTCTATCAACGAGTCATTCAGCTTCAGCCCAATTTAGCAAATGCCTATAATAATTTAGGATGTTTATTATTTTCAAAAAATGATTATGATGGAGCCTTAGAAGCCTGGAATAACTCTCTAATTTATAATGAAAATGAAACAGAAAATTCTTTAATCTATAATAATATTGGTCAAGTATTGGCAGCCCAAGGTAAAACAAAAGAAGCTATTAAATCCTATTATCAAGCATTGGAAATCAAAGATGACTTTCCTCTTCTTTATACTAATTTAGGAAAAATTCTCCAGCAACAAAATCAGCATAAAAATGCAGTTTATTACTTTAAAAAAGTTATTGAATTAGAACCAGATAATCTATTTTCCTATACTGACTGTGGAGCCTCTTTACTTAATTTAGGAAAACTTGATGCAGCGTTGAGTTGTTTTAAAAAAGTTATTGAGCTAGAACCTAAATTTGTAGAGGGTTACTGTCAGGGAGTGCAGAAATCTTCGGGATCTGATGAATTATCTTTAGCCCGAAAGTCCTGTGCTGATTTTCTCAGGACTTTACAAAAAGAGGATAACCCTGGGCATACAAGCGTCTATGAACATCTATATCAAACCTATGTCTATCTGGGAAATACTTTAACTATTTACGGCAAGTTTGATCAAGCAGTGGGTTACTATCAAAAAGCCACACAAATTCAACCTTATTCAGTAGAAAATTATCTAAAATTAGGTAATTGTCTATTCAAAAATAAAGAATTAAATGCGGCTTTAACTGTTTATCAAACGGCTCGAAGTTTACTCCAACAGTCGTCTAATTTTTACCCAACTCAGTTACTAGAAGTTAATTTGCAATTGGGGAGAATTCTGGAAAAACAAGGATATTGGGAGTCTGCCACGGACTACTATAGTCAGGTTTTGCAGATGCAGCAAGATAGTCGGTTTCAGTCCTGGATTAGTAACTCTCCCTCAACCTTAAGTTTATTGCAAGAATGGGCTAATGCTCCCTATATTCAACGGATGGAGATTCCCCAAGGAGTTTGTGATTCAACCCTAACCTGGCTGAAAAATAGTAATTTACAGGATAATAATTATTGTGATCTATCGGAATTATTGGGCTCACAAAACTTGGAGAACTGGAAACAGACACTCCCTAAACCCAATCAATGCGGGGGTTTAGATTGTGAACCCTGTCTTAAAAATGTGTTCAAATCGTTTCAGTGGCAGAATTTGGGACAGGGGATTAAAAAAGCTTTGACATCGAAAAATAATACAGTTTCAACGCCTTTGTTTGTGGCGGTTATTCCCAATGGACGAGCCTGGATTGTTCCCCAACAGAATTATTGGCTAGTTTGTAAAGCGATCGCCATTATTACACCCGATAACCAACTATTAGCTGATGTTTCCCGGGAATATCCCGCCCCCCTGCCCGGTTGTGCCAGCTATGATGCCCAACAGCATCAAGTTTTTCAAGAGGAACAATTACCCCCCCTGCAACAGATTGAAGGGCGGGTGGCGGTGTTGTCGGGGTTGTCGGGGAATGTCTATTTTCATTGGATGGTGGATATTTTACCCCGATTGGAATTGCTGCGCCAAAGTGGGATTAAGTTCGATCAAATCGATTGGTTTTTAGTCAATAGTTACCAAGCACCCTTTCAACGGGAAACCCTAACTCGTTTAGGAATTCCTGAGTTTAAAATCCTCGAAAGTGATCGGTTTTCCCATATTCAGGCACAGCAATTAATTGTTCCGTCCTGGGCAGGATATATGGGATGGTTGCAACCCTGGGCGATGGATACTTTACGCCGTTGGTTTCTCCCTCGGGGTCAAAATCCGGGGCGGAATTATCCCGAACGAATTTATATTAGTCGAGGGGATGCGACTTATCGCCGGGTTTTAAATGAAGACGAGGTGATTCAATTCTTACGTCCTTGGGGTTTTGTGACCGTGCAACTCGAAACCCTATCCTTTGCGGAACAGGTGGCTTTGTTTGCTCAAGCTAAGGTGATTATGGGCGCCCATGGTAGCGGTTTAACTAATATTCTGTTTTGTCAACCCGGAACCCAAGTGATTGAGTGGATGTCGCCCCACTATAATCGTCATTATTATTGGGTGATTAGTCAATATTTGGGATTAGAACATTATTGCCTGACGGGGGAAGGTTTTTCTTGCTATCCCCTACGGGGGTTAATGTATCAAAATCCCCTGACCGAAGATATTTGGTTAAATCTGGTTTCTTTAAAACGGCTATTAGAAATACTATTTGTAGCGAAACTGCGGAAATAAGGAGCAGCGGTAGGGGCGAATGGCCATTCGCCCCTACTTGGTTTAAGCTTCAAAAATCTGATATGTGAAACCCGAAACCCGATAGAATTGGGTTTGGGAAGATCTCCATTGAGTGTCAGCAACAGCAAACCAACTATGTTACCTAACGAAATTCGCGCCCGCAGTGTACAGTTTCTCCATCAACAAATAGAAATCTATATTAATCAAGGGCAGTTTGAGGATGCAATCAAGGCTTGCAAAGAGTTGTTACAAATTCAGTCTGATTATGCGCCCGGTTATAAATTGATGGCGGATATATGCCAAAGACAGGGGAAATTACAAGAAGCCCAGGACTGGTATACTCAAACCTTGCAATTTCAACCCAATTGGCCAGAAGTTCATGCGAACTTGGGCAGTCTGTATGCCAAATCACAACAATGGCAAAAAGCGATCGCCTGTTATGAAAAAGCTATCACCCTAAAACCGAATTTTAGTGGTGCTTATCGGAATTTAGCGAAAGTTTGGACACAACTGGGGGACTCCCAAAAATCAGCCCAGGCCTTATATCAAGCTCTTAAATTAGAACCTAATCAAGCAAACGCAGAAGAACATTTTAACCTGGGCCAGCAGTTGGCACAACAGGGAGCAACCACCGAGGCGCAGATCTGTTATCGGAATGCGATTGCACTCAATCCCAATTCAACCCTAGCCCATCAAGCTTTGGCCAGTCTGCTCAAAGACCAAGGAAAGCCCCAGGAAGCAACCCAGGTCTACCGTAAAGCGATCGCATTGAATACTCCGACCCTAGGCGCGCCAGCCCCTTCCGATACCTTGGCCGCAGCCACAGCCCGGGAATTATCACCCCAAGAAACTTTGGCCGGGGCAACTCGTCAGCAAACGGTGAGTCATAACACAAAACCCCCGATGAATCATCCTGGTAATCCCCAAACCTACTTAAAACAGGCTCAAGCCTATTGTGCCTTGAAGGAATGGGATCAAGCGATCGCGACCTGTCAAAAAGCCTTAAAATTACAGCCCGATTTAGCAGAAGCCTATAAAATTCAAGGGAATGCGTTACAAATTTTAGGGGAAATGTCGGCGGCGATTCGGTGTTATTCAAAAGCCTTAGAAATTCAACCCCAATATGCAGAAGTTTATGCGAATTTGGGCAGTGTATATGCTCAGGAAGAACGGTTAGAAAAAGCCGCATCCTATTATCAACAAGCTGTTAGTTTAAAACCCGATTTTGCCGGAGTTTATCGTAATTATGCGAAGATTCTCACCCAAATGGGGCAGTTAGAACAGGCATCCCAATGTTTGGAAAAAGCCTATAGTTTGGAACCACAAAAAGCCACGGCAGAAGAACACTTTAATTTAGGGAATACTCGGTTTAAACAAGGTAGATTTGATGAAGCGATCGCAGCTTATCAAAATGCTCTACAACTTAATCCTCAGTTGGCAGGAGTTTATTATCAATTAGGGAAATTGCATCAAGCCAAAGGGGAAATCGAAGCGGCAATTTCTGCCTATCAAAAAGCCTTGGAATTAGAACCCTCTCGGTTAGAATTCTATTATGGCTTTGCTGATTTATTCAGCAGTCAAGAACGGTGGGATGATGCAATCCGAGTTTATAATAAAATCTTGGAATTAGACCCTAATCAAGCCGTTGCTTATTATAAGTTCGGAGAGATTTTTAACCGTCAGTGGCGTTTAGAAGAAGCGGTTAACGTTTATAAAAAATCGATTTCCTTGAATCCCAAATTGGTTTCTTCCTATTATGGATTAGGGAAAGTTTTTGTTAAACAGGAAAGTTGGCAAGAAGCGGTGCAAGTCTTCCGTCAGGCGGTGCAAATGAACCCCAGTGGAGATGCAGAAGCCTATAAAGGGTTCGGGGATGCTCTGGCGAAAGTTGGGGAAGTTGAAGCCGCTACCCGCGCCTATCAAAAATCGACCGAACTGGATCAAAATCAAGCCGAAGTTTATCAGAAATTAGGGGATTTATTCCGAGATCAAGAACAGTTTGAAGAAGCAATTTCTGCTTATCAACATTCCATTGAACTGAATCCGAGTGTGTTCTGGACACAGAATAATTTAGCGGATATTTTCTTTAAACAAGAACGGTGGGAACAGGCAATTGCTGCGTATCAAAATGCGATTAAGTTAGATTCTAGCTACTCTTGGTCATACAATAGTTTAGCTGATGCTTTAGTGAGTTTGGAACGCTTGGAAGAAGCCATTCCCGCCTATCAAAATGCGATTAAACTTAACCCTGAATTCCCTTGGTCTCATTACAATCTAGGGAAAATTTTAACAGAATTAGAGAATTGGGAGGAGGCGGTTGTCGCCTATCGCGGGGCAATTAAAGTTCAATCCGATTTACCGAATATTCAAGAAAAACTCGCCGATGCTTTGAGAAATCGAGCTAAATTAGATTTACAGGAATCCTTGAATTATTATTATCAAGTGATTGAAGAAAACCCGGATCATGTGGCGACTTATCATAAAGCCATTGAGATTAAACCTGATGATCCCCAACTATATATTCAGTTAGCGAATACTTTAGTGAATCATAATCACTTAGATGGGGCGATCGTATTCTATCAAATGGCATTGCAGTTAGAACCCGATCATCCTGAAGTGGTTAAAAAATTAGAGGGAATTGTCGAAAAAAAAAAGCTAGGTTAACCCCCTATTTTTCCGTCTCTCAATCTCAATCCGAATATGATCAACTGTATCAGGCGTGGCTAAAATACAACACAACCCGTAGTGAGGCGTTCACGCCTGATAGCCCTGAAGGGCTTACTACTGGTAGTGAGGTGTTCACGCCTGATAGCCCTAAAGGGCTTACTACGAAGGATTTTAGCTATCAACCCCTGATTAGTATTATCATGCCTGTTTATAACACCCCTGAAACGTTTCTCCGGGAAGCGATTCAATCGGTGTTAGATCAGGTCTATTTTAATTGGGAATTGTGTATTGCGGATGACGCCTCTCCTGCGGCCCATATCAAACCGATATTAGAAGAATATCAACAGAAAGATAGCCGGATTAAAGTGGTTTTTAGAACCAAAAATGGTCATATTTCCGCCACTTCTAATTCTGCTTTAGAGTTAGCAACGGGGGAATTTATTGGGTTATTAGATCATGATGATGTTCTGACTCCCGATGCGTTATATGAAGTGGTGAAGCTATTAAATCAGCATCGGGTCGCGGATATGATTTATTCCGATGAAGATAAACTAAATGAAACGGGAGAATTAACCGGACATTTCTTTAAACCTGATTGGTGTCCTGATTCCTTTTTATCTCGGATGTATACTTGCCATTTCGGAGTTTATCGCCGGGAAATTATTAACGAAATTGGAGGATTTAGAACTGGATATGAAGGCAGTCAAGATTATGATTTAGTCTTGAGATTTACGGAAAAAACCGATCATATTTTTCATATTCCTAAAATCCTCTATCATTGGCGAATTCATAGCAGTTCTGCGGCTGGAGGAACGGAGGCGAAACCCTATGCTTATGAAGCGGCTAAACGGGCGTTACAAGATGCAATTGAGCGCCGGGGAGAACCGGGAATTGTTAAAGATGTGCCGCTGTATTTAGGACATTATCAAGTTCGCTATAAAATTTTAGATTACAAACGGGTGAGTATTATTATTCCCACTAAAGATTTAGGAAACATCTTAAATCGTTGTTTGGAATCTATCTTTACTCTCAGCATTTATCCTGATTATGAAGTAATTGTCATTGATAACGGCAGTACGGAAGTCCAAACCCAGGAAATTTTAGAAAAATGGCAAGAAAAAGAACCAAATCGGTTTAGATATTATTCTTTAGATATTCCTTTCAATTTTTCTAAGATTAATAACTATGCCGTTAGTCAAGCCACTGGGGATTATTTACTATTCTTAAATAATGATACCGAAGTAATTTATCCTGATTGGATTGATGCCATGGTAGAACAGGCACAACGGCCTTCTATTGGTGCGGTGGGTGCATTACTGCGGTATCCCGATAAAATTATTCAACACGCGGGTGTTGTGGTGGGAATTGGTCATTTTGCCGCCCATAGTCACCGGATGGCATCGGAAACAGACCCCGGATATTATGGTCAAATTATTTCTATCAGTAATTATTCGGCGGTGACGGCCGCTTGTTTGATGTGTCGGCGAGAAATATTTGCACAGGTGGGAGGGTTTGATGAACAGTTAGCCGTGGCTTATAATGATGTTGATTTCTGCTTAAAAATTGTTGAACAAGGGTATCGGAATATCTATTTACCCCACGTTGTTTTATATCATTATGAATCCAAAAGTCGGGGTTATGATACAACACCGGATAAGGTAGAAAGATTTATGCGGGAAGTGACGATTACCCGACAAAGATGGCAACGTTATGTTGATCATGATCCTTGTTATAATCCCAATCTAACCCTATCGGCATCGGATTATAGTTTAAGACGATTTGCCGAGGTAGAAATTAGTAAAATAGCTTTAGATTTTGATCGGAATAAATTACAAGATTGTTCAATAGATCAGCCAGAGGTGGGAACTTATTATGGCATTAGTCAAATTTGTTTTAAAGGTTGGGTACTGGCAAAACAGGAGAAAATAACCACCGTTCAACTTATTGGGAATCACGGCCAAGTGATTAAGGAAATTCCAGCTAATTTCCCCCGGGCTGATGTTAATTTATTGCATCCTGAAAACCCCAATTCTCAGTTTTGTGGGTTTTGTGAAACCATTGAACTCAGAAATTTGTCGGAACAAACAGAATTGTTATTTCAAGCTGTTCTTAAAGATGGAACTTATGCTAAATTTGCAAAAGTAAAAATTAGCTATAGCAATTCTATTTGAGTAAAAGGGAATAGGGAATACTTCGACTTCGCTCAGTAACAAGGGAGTAGGAAATAGGATTTACAAGTGTCCTAAGTTTAATGGGTAGGGCTATAGGAAGTTTTTCCCCTGTTCCGGTGCTATAAAATTTCAACAGTCCCTTGATAACCATCGACTCGCACCCGTTGACCGTCTTTTAAATAGGTAGTCGCGCCTTGAATATTCATCACCGCCGGGATGCCATATTCTCGGGCGATAATTGCGCCGTGGGAAAGTTGTCCGCCCACTTCAGAAATAATCGCTTTTGCTGTTAATAGAAGGGGCGACCATCCCGCATCGGTGTAGGGAACTACGAGAATCATATCTTCTGTTTGATCAATCATATTGCTTAAACTACGACAGATTTTAACCGTTCCTTCTACACAGCCAATACTAGCAGGAATCCCTTGTAAAATTGCCGAATTTTGCCGGGGTATTGATCGGGGTTGAGGTAATAAGTTACCATAGACAACGGGGGGGACGGTGCGATCGCTATCTTCTTGAAAAACTTGCCGCCGTTGACTAACTTTATAGATAAAATCTGGGGCAATATCCGATTGTATCCAATCTTTAATTTCATCCCATTCTAAATAGAAAATATCACCGGAAGTTTCTAGGATTCCTTGATGAATAGCTTGGGATTCTATGGCTAATATTGTCCATCGTAAATGAGCTAAAAGTTTACCGTAAATTTCAGCAATTTGGCTTTTTGTTAAAGTGCGTTGATAACATTGAGCTTGTCGCCATCTTTCCCATCGGGTTAAGGTAGAAACCGTTGAATTTTCCATCCGGTAGTTGGTATTTTTAACAATTTTAAAGAGCATTTCTTTTAATATCTCTGGTTGTTCTAACCAATTTGGCACAGAAATATCTGTTCCGACTTCACTTAAATAGCCGTAGGTTTGTAACCAATCTTCAAATTGTTGATTAAACTGGGGATTTTCTGCTAGAATCTGATAAAAGTATTGGTAGCTTATTTGTTCGGGTTCTTCCGAGGTTTCTCTAATCCGATCAGCCAGGGTTTGTAAGGCTTCCATCGAAGCAATTTCCGGGGCAGTATAGGTAGGTATCCAACTATCAGAGACTTTAAATAAAGTTCGTCGAATCGCTAACCCAATGGGGGCAATAATATTATAATAGGTCGCTGATTTTAATAGCTTTTGAATAGTTTCAGACCGTTCTAAAAGTCGAGTTAAAGTTAGGGATTTTAGGGATGATTCTGCTTCTAGTTGTTGTAATATTGGTAAAAATAGCTGTTCTAATTCCCGTTCAAAATCCTTTTCTAAATGTCGTTCCCGTTGAATTAATCGCCACAAACCGGGTAAGGATGGTAAGAGTTTCCCAATGGGGGGTTTTCCCATTTTTTGTCCTCGAACTAAAAACTCTAATCCCTGTTCGGGTAATCCCATCATTGCAAAGATTTCCCCTAATAAGGTGGCGTTAAAATAGGCATGGGAACCTAATAATGTCGCGGTTTGATTAAAGTCTAATTGTGCTACTTTTTTTCCTAAAACTAAAGTAAATATTTCCCCCCAAACCCCACAGGTTAAGGGGCGATTAATTGACCAGGTTAGGGGAGGAATTATCCCGGGAATTACTTCGGCGGCAATAGTTCTTGTCCAAATTGGGTGTAAATTTGTAATGGGGCGAGTTTGAAAAATCCAGACTTTTACCCCATCCCAACACCACTCAATATCTTGGGGTAAACCGTGATAAAAGGTTTCTATTTCTTGGGCGAGTTTGACTAATTCTAAAATAACGGTTTTTGGTAAAATATCAGGTAGTTCTAAATCATCAATAGGGGTATTAATTTCTATTTCTAAATGAACGGGAGTACATTGCCCTCCCACCACGGATTCTGCCCCCTGGGGTAAGGCTTCAATAATAATTTGTGCACCGCCATCTAGGGGGTTACGGGTAAACATCACCCCGGCGACTTCACTGGCTAAATAGGGTTGAATTAATACGGCTATTCCGGTATCAGAAAGTTGTTGATTTTGACGATAGGAAATGGCTTCTGGAGTCCAATAGGATTGACGACATTGAATAATTGCCTCGTGTAATTCTGAAGCTGAATAAACAGGGCCAATGCTTTGATATTGTCCCGCCGCCGAAGAAGTATTGCTATCTTCTCCAATAGCAGAAGAACGGACAATCAGGGGAAAATTAATCGGATCAATTTCTTTTTTTAAAGGAATATTAATATCTTCTAAACGGTTAATAGCGGGTAAAACCCAACCCAATGTAACTTTAAATCCTGCCCGTTTTAATCCGCTTAATCGGGTTGCTTTTTCACCGCATTGTTGCAGATTTAGTTTATCTTCCAAATTTAAAAATTGTTGTTTCATATAATATCCGAGATCATCTTTTTGAGATAGGTTAATTAGAACTAATTGTAAGGCTATTCCTAGGGCTGCGATGAATTCCCAAGGAGATAGGGGAGGAAATTCAGGGGTTTGATGCCAAAACCAGACCCAAAACGGCCCACTTAAACAGCCTAAACGGGATGCCCACAGTCGGGACGAATACTTAGAAACGGGTAATAATAAATCACTGAATCGCCAGATTAATAATCCGGTAATTCCACTACTGATGGCAACAATTGGAGAATAGACTAATATTCCCCAGGTAGCATTAGTTACTCCCCCACCTTTGGCGACAAAATATCGTCCTGTAACCAATAAAATTAAACTCACCAGTTGCCAAACTGGTGCATTCGGGAATAGGATTTTAGCCGCAATTACCGGAATAATTCCTCGGGCTATTTCTAGGATGACGGCAACAATTCCTGCTCGTTTTCCCCCCTGGTAAAAAGCGGCGGAAACACTAATATTTCCTGTTCCTAAAGTTGATAATTTTTTCCTTGATAGGAGTTGGACAACCCAATCGGTTAAGGGTAATGTTCCTAAAATAAAACTCCCCGCTAATAGTAGTCCTATTGTCCAAAAAGACATGAGAAATATTCTCCGGTAATTACCAAGATCTTCCGCGTGAGATCTTAGGGTTAATTGGGGTAGGATGTCATTGGTATAACCTTTAAGGTTTAGTTAACCAAAAATGAGATAATAGTCAACGTATCATTATAATTAAGGAAAAATCAAGATTATGGCAAGTAGTAATACTCTATGGATTCCGATTGCTGTGCTAATTGTCGGATTTGTGGCGGCGGTGGGTATTGGATCAATTGCTTGGTATAACTCTAAGCGTCCCCCGGGTTGGGAAGATAAAGGAAGACCTGATTATATTCCGAAAGTGAATGAAGAAGATGAGAAAAATTAACAGTTAAGGTTAATTTAACCACCCAGATAAAAAGATATAAAGAAGTTGTAAACACCCTAACCCTAGGTGCTTATTTCTCTACTTTCAATCTGAAAGTCGGGAATAATAGTTAATTTTCCCGACTTTAAACTAAAAGTGATGGTCTTGAACAATTCTCCTCCGTCAATATAATTTTTCCGGGTTAATCCACAACAGTTTAGTTTTTCTTGCCTTTAGGAAATTGGTTGATTTGGGCTGACCCATAAAAGATGAGGGAATTGTTTTGAATTCTCAGTCTATCTACTTTTAATTGGGTTCCATCTAAGGCAAATTTGTCAAGATCTAATAAGTCATTAACATGGTTTACTAGGGCTTGACTCAGGTTAATTTCCTCCTGATTTCCGTTATATTGAACATCAACAAATCGGATTTTTTGACGGTCTTCTACCTCCACCTGAGTTGTGAAATCAACTTGGACGGGTTCTTCTGAATTTCCGAGTAGAATTCCCGATTGAATTCTCAGGGCTTTTTCAGGAGTCACCGTCATCAGGGTTTTGGTAAAGGTTAAGGATTCTCCCTGATATTGCAGGCGCTGGAGTTTTTCCACCACAAACGGGGTGTTAAAGGAGTCCGTTAAGTCTTCCTCCGTTAACACCACCCGCAAACTGGCTTGAGTGGGTTGTCGTAACTTGACTTGACCTGTAAAAATCGCGCTGAAGTCGATGGACACCGCTTGCACATAGAGTTCCATGACCGCAATCCGGAGGCCATTGTACATCAGCATCCCGTTGCCGATAAAATCGAAACCATCGACGCTTCCCTGCAAAAGCTTGGCTACAGGTTCCGCCCGAACGTTGGCTTCAATTTTTTCAGAACGCTTGAACAAAGCTGCGATCGCAGCCCCCACCGCCTTGCTGACAAGGCGATCACCACTCTGATTCTGAAAAGAAGTGCTTCCAAACAAAGCCTGTACCATTCCTATTGCTCGTTAGCTGACTTGCCTATTATAACTTTTTATAAAGTTTTGTAACAATCAGTAATACTTATCAAGAGAATAAGGGGAGATCGGGGTGCGGTGGGATAAGAACACCGGAACCCTGGAAGAAAAGAGTTAACCGCCTAGGTTTGCCGTATCAGTCTATATCCTAACACCCCAGCCACGGTTGCTATATCTGAAACTTTTACTATTTTTGAGAATAGCTTAATAAACCTCATCATGGCTTCCAATATCAATTAAAAAAATTACTCTCTCCACTAATTCCTTATCCTCGGAAAATTCAAAAACAATCCGACAATTATAATTCACCCAACAAGCCCATAACCCATCTAAATTTCCGGTTAACTTATGAGACTTTAAAGAAAAATTAAACGGATCATCAGCCAGAATTTCTAAAACATCAATAATTTTTTGCTGTAAATGTGGATTCTTCTTGATCAGTTTTTTAACTCCCCGCTTAAACCCATTACTCCAGACCAGTTTCATCCTCATCCTCTAATAAATCAGCCATCAGATCACCAACTGTTCCTGGCTTGGCTTTCCCTTCGCGAAACGCCAATTTAACCGCCTCAGCATTCGCCAATATTTCCCCTCGTCGTTGTTCAATTCGTCGCTTACGGATCAACTCCCATAAATAATCCTGTTCCTCAAATGATAATGCCTCAATCGACTCAATCAGGTCTTGAAATATCATCGGGATTACCTCACTTTCACTGATTAATTAACTCTCTCCTAGCTAATTATAAGCTGATTTTTAAAACAAATTAACCACAATCTTATTTCAGGCTGTACAACCATCAACTATTTCCTAACTGTGTTCCTTCGAGACAAGCGCCATCTAAAACCACACCTAAAAATAAGGTTTGTTCAAGAATCGCGCATAGTAAATTAGCCCGTTCTAAATTTGTTCCTCGCAATACCGAACCGGATAAATTGGCTTCTTCTAAATCGGCTTGAGATAAATCAGCACCAGATAAATTAGTATTTCTTAAATCCGCTTGATATAAAATTCCTTGGGATAAATTCACGCCGCGTAAATCAGCACCCCTTAAATCAATCCCACTTAAATCCAAATTTCCACAGGTGGCTCCGGTTAAAAAAGCTCCGGCAAAACTTGCTTCTTTTACCTCAGCATCGAATAGAATAGCGCCCCTTAAATCCGCATTTCTCAAGTCAGCGCCGGATAAATTAGCTCCAGATAAATCAGCCCCTCTTAAATTGGCTCGGAGTTGGGCCCCGGATAAATTAGCCCCGGATAAATTAGCCCCGGATAAATTAGCCCCGGATAAATTAACCTGCGCCAAATTTGCCCCGGATAGATCAATACCGGACAAATTCATATTAGTTAGATCTTTAATTCTTCCTTGTTTAAGGGCATTAAAATCAACCGATAGGGTGCGAGTCATAGTCATAACCAGTGATGATTGAATGTTAGATTATTTTTGTAATTTGGATTTGGAAGTCAACTCCTCCTCTAACCAAATATTGGGTAATTGAGTGGGTTGAGTTGGCAATTGCATCAACCCCATTTCTGTTAATTTGACAACGGTTCTCAAGGATTCAACCAAAGTTGGATCAAACCGAGTACCACTCAACTCCTGACATTTTTCTAGTGCCTCTGTCAAACCTAGGGCCGAACGTTTACCTCGGGGTTGAATAAAGGCTTGAAAATAAGCCACAACTGCCAAAATTCTGGATTTAATATCAATTTCTTCGCCTATTAAACCATCAGGTTTGCCCGTGCCGTCCCAATGTTCTAAATAGTGATAGATGACATCCCGAACTTCCGATAATTCTGGCATAGATTCTAATAATCTAGCCCCAATTAATGTCCGTTCCGACCAAAACTTTTTCGTGGCATCATCCATTTCTTCGGGGGTTTGATTAAACACCTCATCCGGTGCAGATGCTAACCCAATTCTATAGAGTAATCCGGCTAATTGTAACCGTCTTAACGTCACCGTTGGTAAATCTAAAATTTGACCAATGGTTTCGGCTAAAGCCGCTACTTGTAAGGAAGCACAGGGGTTATCCTGATCTCGTTCATCAATCCGTTGTGCCATTCTCAAAAAAGCCTGTAATTTATTGCCACTAATATTCCGACTGACCCGTTTGGCTTGGCCTTCTAATTCCCATAATTCGCGGGTTTGGCGGTTAACCGTAATTAATTCTTGTTGAGAAGATTGTAAATAACTGATAATCCGAGAAACGACGCTGGTTAAATCAGGAACCTGGTGATAAGGTGTAGCTACAATTTGCTGATGTTGTGCCAATAAATTGTCCGCCAATTCAGGATTATAGGGTCGAAAACGTTTAATTAAAATTTCAGCAGATTTACGAACCAACTTTTGATCAAATGTCCATAAACCATAAAATTTTCGTTCCGTATCAATGGTAGGTTTACTATGATGAGCATATTCATCTCCCATCAATTCATGACACAATAGCATGGTCGTATAACTCGGAGCTAAAATGATTAAATTCCACTCCATCACCAAACTATCAGAACGGTCTAAATTAATTAAAGAAACATTCTCTAATTGTCCGGTGCGATGGGTCAAAAATCCACTATCCCCAACGGCACTAATCACAACATGGCGACAAGATTGAGCCATATCATAATACCGTTCAGCTTCTTGAAGGTACCATTTTCCCTCCTGAAATGTGACTAATACCAGTGGTTGTTGATCCCTGGGCGCATCACTATTTTGGAAAATGTGATCTTCGAGGGCATGACACAGGGCAACTAGGGTATTTTTGAAGTAGACACCATAACTAGACGGCAGTTTACCATCAGGAAGGGAGGCTTTCAGTTGATTGAGTGTGGATTCTGGATTCATTATACAAACGGGAGTCCCGACTATTCCTTAAATCTTAACTGTTATCGGCATAATTTTAAGAGTGAACCATTAAAATTTTTCAATTTCTGGTCGAGATCGTCCTGCATCTGGGGTAGGATCAATCCCTGTAGGATATTATAGCCTTGGAAACCCTCTGCATTTTTGGTTAAATTTTGCCTTCAACTTAGCTCACCATCAAAAAACAGAAAATAGACATGATTAATCAGTTTATTGAAAAAATACCTAAAGCGGAATTACATATTCATATTGAAGGGACATTAGAACCGGAATTGATGTTAATCTTGGCGGAAAGAAATCAGGTTAAATTAACCTTTGATTCCGTAGAAGCAGTGCGACAGGCCTATCAATTTGATGGTCTACAATCTTTTCTGGATTTATATTATTTAGGTTCTCAGGTATTATTAAAAGAACAGGATTTTTATGATTTAACTTGGGCTTATTTGGAAAAAGCTGCCGAGCAAAATATTCGACATACGGAAATATTTTTTGATCTGCAAACCCATACAGAACGCGGCATATCTTTTGAAGTGGTAAGCTCAGGAATTATTCAAGCGTTACGGGAAGGGCAGAAAAAGTTAGGTATTTCTTCCCGTTTAATTCTTTGTTTTCTGCGGCATTTAAGTCCAGAATCGGCAATGGAAATCTTAAAACAAGCGATTCCTTATCGAGATCAAATTATTGCTATTGGCTTAGATTCTTCTGAAAAAGATCATCCTCCTTCAAAGTTTCAAGAAGTATTTCAAGTCGCTAGGAATTTGGGATTTTTGACTGTTGCCCATGCCGGAGAAGAAGGGCCACCAGAATATATTTGGCAAGCGATTAATTTATTAAAAGTGAATAGAATTGATCATGGCGTTCGTTGTCTGGAGGATAGGGAATTAGTACAGTATTTAAAGGAAAAACAAATTCCTTTAACGGTTTGTCCTTTATCTAATGTGAAGTTAAAGGTTTTTCCCAGTTTAAAACAACACAATCTTAAAAAACTACTGGATTTAGGATTATGTGTTACGATTAATTCCGATGACCCAGCCTATTTTGGTGGATATCTTCAGGAGAATTTTATCGAAACCCAATCCGCTTTAAACTTAAATCTACAAGAGATTTATCAACTGGCTAAAAATTCTTTTTTAGCTTCATTTTTAGACCATCAAGAAAAACAAGATAGAATTCAGGAGTTAGACCAATTTATGGAACAGTTTAGAGAAAAATCATGATATAATTTTTAACAAATGATTGTCAGGTTGAGTAATTTTAGAGTAAAATAATTTATACTATTTAAAGCCAGTGATTTGCTCTGCTTTAATGTTTTAGGGAGAGTCGATTTATGACGATGCAACCAGATTTTTTATCCCCATCTGTTCCCCAACCCGTACCCATGTCTACAGGAACTACAACCTCCCTAGTGGGAGTTAATATCATTACCATTACCCAAATAGATGTCAATAGAAAGGGTGAATATATTGGAACAACTGGCCCAGATTATATTGAAGTTTCGCCGTTTTTAGCCCCGTTTAACTTTGCTATTTATGGTTTACAGGAGCTCGATACCCTATCAGGAGGTGCGGGAGATGATAGTTTATTTGGAGGGAAAGGAAACGATTCTTTAATCGGTTTAAATGGGAATGATATTATTCAAGGAAATCTAGGTGCGGATTATATTAATAGTGGCGAGGGAAATGATTCCGTTTATGGAGGACAGGGAAATGATACCCTTTTAGGCGGAGGAGGAAATGATTCTTTGGCGGGAGATAAAGGCGTTAATCAATTAACCGGAGGATTTGGGGTTGACCACTTTTCTATTCGAGCTTTTCCTCCCGAGAATACAGGTAATGTATCGGATTTTATTCCCGATAATGCCGATATAATTACGGATTTTACCCCGGGAGAAGATGTCATGATTGTTAGTGGAGTTCCTTCCTTTGCTCAGTTGAATTTAACCTCCATTCCCCCGGAAGCCGTGCGAGGATTATTTCCCAGTATTGAACGTACCCTCGGCGGTGGAACCTTAATTGAAGTTCAAGCTACAGGTCAAATTATTGGGTTTTTAGAAAATATTGAACCCCAACAGTTATTAACATCTTCCTTTCTATTTTTCGAGACTCTTTGAGGTTAGTTTATTCCGTTAAATCGGAATTACTGGTTTCTCCATCACTTAAGGGTAAAAAGATTTCAACGAGAGTGCCTTGATTTTTCCCAGGACTGACTAATTGAATTCTACCCCCCATCATTTCGACTAAATTTTTGGAAATCACTAATCCTAATCCCGTACTTCCTAGGGTGTGGAGTCGGGATTCATCTTCCACAACAAAGGGTTGAAATAGTTTATCTTGAATGTGAGGTGCAATCCCGATTCCCGTATCTTTAATCGTAATCACGGCCATTTCTTCGCTCTCTTGAGTTTGAGGGTGCTCACCATGACGAATTTCTGTACTAATTGAAATACTCCCTCGGTCTGTAAATTTAATCGCATTTCCAATAATATTAATGAAAATTTGTTTAAGTTTGGTGGGGTCTGCTTTAACCTTAATCCGGTGAGAATAGTCTTGTTTATAGAGTCGTAGTCCTTTTTGACGAATATTAGAAAATTGTAGGTAAATAGCAGCCGTTAAACAGGCCTGTAAGTCAATAGTTTTAATATCAAAAGAAATTTTACCTTCCTCAATTCGAGCCAAGTCTAAAACTTGATTGATTAAGGTTAATAAATGCAAAGAAGAATCGTGGGCTTGTTTTAAAAGTTCTATTTCCTCATCTCGATCATCACATAAATCATCTAAGAGGAGTTGTAAGGAACCAATAATCCCATTCATCGGAGTTCTTAACTCATGGGAAGTTTGCCTAAGAAACTCATCTTTTCGATGATTCATCTCCTCCAAAACTTTATTTTTAGATTCAATACTGCCATATTTATCAACCGTTGTTTTTAACTGTTTTTCCAGATCGGCTTTTTCCAGTAGAAACCTCTCTTTTTTGGTTTCCAATAGTGCCTCTAAGGAAGAATTTTTTTGTTTTAACTGTTGCAGATTTTGATAATAAATCAACGCCATTAGAGAACTGAAAAAAGCCACTATGACGCAAATAATCGGTATCCAACCCATGGGTAGCAAAAAACTGTACCCAAGATACGTCAGCAGTCCCACGGCTATCAAACCGATGATAGCCATTGGCACTCCCCACTTTAGCTCCGTTGATTGTCTGAGCTTTTGCCCCATAATATATTACACCCGTCAGTCGCTCCCAAGGTTTAATTTAAGCGACGTTGAAACTTCCCTTTCTATGCTATCTTGCAAAGTTGATTTTGAAATCCCCTTTTTCCGAGGATGAAAATCTTAATAGCAAGCTGTCGTTTTCCTGATTAGGCTTGATACCGCCCCATCCCCTATCAGGCCTCAATTATCCCTCTATGACTGTGGAGGATGTACAGGAGGTCACAGCCTTAGAACCTTGGCAAAATCAAGGTTTTCCTTTCCAGCCCAGCAAATATCATGAATGAATATGGTATTGAACCGACAAACTTGACATCCCCCCTGGGTTATAACTATAGGATTCGATTACCGATTTTAGAAAAAATTAACTTAAATATTGAAAGTCAGGTTGCTTAATTAGGACTTACCCATGGGGCCCGAGAAACCGGGTTTTTGAAAAAATATGTGGGTCACAACGCAGTATTTTCGGAAAAAAACCCGGTTTCTTTGGTTGGGTGCGTAAGTCCTGTTAATAGCACCATTTTCTGCTCATCCGTTCAATTAAAGTTACTACTTCTAATATTTCCTGAAGGAATAGAGGCAATTAATTGACGAGTATAGGCTTGTTTGGGATAGCGATAAATTTCCTCGGCGGTTCCGGTTTCTTCGATTTTTCCTTGATTCATTACAATAATCCGATCGCTCATAAATTTTACCACACTTAAATCATGGGAAATAAAAATATAAGTCAGATTAAATTCTGATTGTAACTCTTTTAATAGGTTCAAAACCTGCGCCTGTACCGACACATCCAGGGCCGAAACCGATTCATCACAAATAATAAATTTAGGATTCAATGCCAAAGCTCTAGCAATACAAATTCGTTGTCTTTGTCCCCCGGAAAATTCATGGGGAAAACGGGTCATTAAATCAGGATTTAAGCCGACTCTTTCTAATAAATAAGCTACGCGATCGCGTTTTTCCTTAAAATTATTTCCCACTTGATGAATAATTAAAGGTTCCATTACCGCCTCCCCAATGCTGATTCTAGGGTCAAGGGAACTAAAAGGATCTTGAAAGATAATCTGCATATTCCGCCGCACCCAACGCATTTTATGATTGAATTGTTGCTGATTCTGATAATTTTTAAATCCACTAAATATAGCTGTTTGTAAATAAGGTGCGGTAATATCCTCACCTTCAAATAATACCTGACCACTCAAGGGTTTAATCAGTTGTAAAATTGCTCTGGCTAAGGTACTTTTTCCACAACCTGATTCTCCCACTAATCCCAAGGTTTCCCCGGGATAAACCTCAAAAGAAACATCATTAACCGCCATAAATAACCGTTTAGTTTGACCCCATACTCCGGGTATTTTAAAACCGACTCTTAAATTTTTAACGGATAAAAGTGGATTATCGGAGGCCAAACTTGATAAAAAGGATTTAGAACTTAAAGCACTATTAGAAATATTATTATAAATTTTATTAACTTCCGATTTAGGTTTTTCCCGAATTTCTTTTTCTCCATTTTCCAGGGTGACAACTTCCATAAAATCCGCCACCGTTGGTAGTCTGACCGCCGGGTTATCTAAGGTAGGACGACAAGCTAATAATCCTTTAGTATAGGGATTTTGAGGGGATGTAAAAATCTGGTTAATAGTTCCTGACTCGACCATTTTTCCCTGGAACATTACCGCCACTTGGTCAGCAATTTGAGCAACAATTCCCAAATCATGGGTAATAAAAATCATTGCCATTCCCCGATATTCTTGTAACTCTTGAAGTAATTCTAATATTGTGGCTTGTACCGTCACATCTAAGGCCGTTGTCGGTTCATCCGCAATTAATAATATGGGGTTACAAGAAATAGCCATAGCAATCATTACCCGTTGTAATTGTCCCCCGGATAATTCATGGGGATATCGATCTAACATAGCTCGTTTTTGAGCATTAACCTGTTGAATAACTTCTCTTTTTCTAGTGCGTTTATCTTGTAATTCCTGGGGAGAACGGGATGTTGCTTGATGGTTTTGTTCTTCTAAGGCTTGCTGCATTAATTGATCATCACTTGGGAGTAATTTAACTTCCTGTAATAAGGATGCGGCTTTCCACATCGCCTGTTTAGGAGATATTTTTTGATGCTGAATAATGGCTTCTGTTAACTGAAATCCAATGGTAAATACGGGATTTAAGGAGGTCATGGGTTCCTGAAAAATCATGGAAATTTGACCGCCTCGATAGGTCTGTTTTTGAGTTGATGAAAGTTGTAATAAATTAACAGGTTGGGAATAGGAGTTATAGTCTTCAGATTCGGGAATTTGAAACCAAACTTCCCCGCTAACTTGAGTGGTTGCGGTGGAAAGTAACCCCATAATTGCCAATGCTGTGACGGATTTTCCTGAACCGGACTCGCCCACAATTCCCAGGGTTTGTCCCCGTCCGACCTGGAAGGAAATACCATCAACGGCGGCGACCGTCCGTTCGTCGGTTTCAAACTCCACCCGCAGATTATTCACGTTCAGGACAGGATATTGCATGGAAGTTACCATCTACATATATATGAATCAATTTAACAGAAGATGGGGAAATAGGGGATAGAATGGCGTCGCACTAACCGGAAAGGATGGCATCAATGCTAAAATAGGAAAATATTTACTTTACCTAATTATGAATATTAAAGCTATTGTTCACGAAGCAGAAGATGGAGGATATTGGGCAGAAGTTCCTGCACTTCCTGGATGTGTGACTCAAGGATAAACGTGGGAAGAAGTGATGGAAAATGTGCAAGAAGCGATAGAAGGTTAGTTAGAGGTGGCAAATGAAAATCTAAAGGAAAAAGAAACTGACCGCATTGTGGAAATTGCAGTATGAAATCAATTTCTGGTAAAAATTTTTGTAAGATTTTGGAAAGAAAAGGCTGGATTTTGAAAAGAATCAAAGGTATCCCTCTTTTGTCACTCTCCGAATTAAGCTAGTAGTAAATCAACTAAGGAATGAAAAATAAATAACTTGCACAATTACAACCTGGAAACCTTGATCTACTGTAAACTATTGCTCAAT
>NZ_LR735156.1 GCF_900009265.2 Planktothrix paucivesiculata PCC 9631
TGAGTATAGCCAATACCAGATTGGGTGTAACCTAATCCCGCACCAGACTCCGTATAACCCACACCCGATTGAGTGTAACCGATACCCGATTGAGTATAGCCAATACCAGATTGGGTATAACCTAATCCCGCACCGGACTCCGTATAACCCACACCCGATTGAGTATAGCCAATACCCGATTGAGTATAGCCAATACCAGATTGGGTGTAACCTAATCCCGCACCAGACTCCGTATAACCCACACCCGATTGAGT
>NZ_LR735014.1:0-55291 GCF_900009265.2 Planktothrix paucivesiculata PCC 9631
CATTACCCATTACCCATTACCCATTACCCATTACCCATTACCCATTACCCATTACCCATTCCCCATTACCCATTCCCCATTCCCTATTCCCTATAATGACCCAGTATTTTGCCACCGTTGCCAAGGGTTTAGAGTTTGTAGCGGCTCAAGAATTAGAAACTTTAGGTGCCCATGATGTTCGTCCCGACTTTGCGGGGGTTCATTTTAGCGGTTCCCGCCAACTGCTTTATCGAGTTAATCTTTGGGGAAGAACTCTGTTTCGGGTATTAGTTCCCATTGCTGAGTTTCCCTGTCCCAATGGAGAACGGTTGTATCAGGAAATTCAAAATATTGATTGGAATAACTATCTCTCACCCCTGAATACTTTTGCGGTTAACTGCACGGGCAAAAATGACGTTTTAAACCATACCCATTTTACCGCTCTTCAGGTTAAGAATGCCATCATTGATCAACAGCGTTTGGAATTTGGAGAACGCTCAGATATTGATATTAATAATCCCGATTTATGGATTAATTTTCATATCCATGACAATCAAGGAATTTTAAGTTTAGATAGTTCAGGCAGTAGTTTGCACCGTCGGGGATATCGTCCAGCCGTGGGGCTGGCTCCCTTAAAAGAAAGTCTAGCCGCCGCCCTCCTACACATGGCAGAATGGCATCCTGATTTACCGTTTTTAGACCCGTTATGTGGGTCAGGAACCTTACCAATAGAAGCCAGTTTAAAAGGTTTAAATATTGCTCCGGGGCTATTCCGAGAAACCTTTGGATTTATGAAATGGAAAGATTTTGATCCTAAATTATGGGCAGATCTAAAACAGGATGCCTTAGACGGACAATTAACTAGCTTAACCGCGCCGATTGTCGGTTCTGACCAGGATGAAGATATGATTGATCAAGCCTATGAAAATGCTCAACGCTGCGGCGTAGCCAAACAAATTCGACTGCAACAAATAGAATTATCTCAAGTCGAACCTCCGGCGGATCATGGGATCATTATTTGTAATCCTCCCTATGGCGAACGCCTAGGAAATACCGAGGACTTGGCTCCTTTATATAAACAGTTGGGAGATGTTTTTAAACAACGGTTTAAGGGCTGGACAGCTTATGTTTTAACCGGAAATAAAGCCTTGGGAAAACAGATCGGCTTGAGGACATCTCGAAGAATTGCGGTTTATAATGGGGCTTTACCTTGTACTTTGTTAAAGTACGATCTTTATTAGGCTAAATATAATTAGGCTAAATATAATTAGAAAAATTACCATTTCAGTATTAAGAAGATTGGAAAATATTCAATCTTTGGAAATCAGAAAAAATCATGCTATGATCTAAAGCTAAATTAATCATAAGTTCAAAAAAATATGTTAAAATTTGGCGCGTATGGTAAATCTCAAAGTAAATTTTTATATTTACTCATTGCTAGTATTGTTTTTCCAGTCCTAGCAGTCAGTTCTTTCAATATTATTAATTCTCGCCAATATTTAATGGATTCAGTGGTTCGTTCCATGACCAATGAATCCCAAAGTGGTGGAACAACCATTAATTTATTTTCAGATATTTTTAAATCTGATATTTTGTATCTAAGCCAAACCCCCCCGGTTCAAGGAATGATCCGAGCCCTGGAAAATAAGGGCATTGATCCAGAAGATAAATCGACCTATGAAAGTTGGAATAATCGCCTAGAAATTATTTTTACCTCTTTCATTAATAATCGACGGTATTATGATCAACTTAGGTATATTGATGAAAAAGGCAATGAACTGGTGAGAGTGCGGGCGATGAATAATCAAGCGGTAGTCACTCCTTTGAATCAGTTACGCAATGTATCTTCTACGGCATATTTTCCTAAAACTATAGGGCTAAAATCGGGAGAAATCTATGTCTCTGAGATTAATTTAAGCCGAGATAATGGTCAAATTGAAATCCCGTATAAACCGATTATTCGGTATGCGACACCCGTTTATAATCAGGCCGGAGAAAAACGAGGAATTTTAATTGCGAATATTTTGGTTGAACGTCTTTTTGAACTCGCGGATAATAGTGCCTTAAATGAACAAATGCAGCAACAGTTTTCAGCGATTAATCAAGATGGATATTATTTAAGACATCCGGTGGCTGATCGGCAATGGGGGTTTGAACTCAATAACAATAATAATATCAAAAATGACTACTCGGAAGCCATTGTAAACCAACTGCTATCGGGAGAAAGTGGTTTAGTGACAGAGAGTAATGATTATATTATGACTTATAATACTATTTTTCCCAATCAAATCACCCGGGAAAATCCTTTTATCATCTTCTATAAAGTCCCTAAATCCGTTGTTTTAGAACCGATTAATAGCTTTATTCGAGTCGCGGTGATTGTCACCCTCTTAGTCGGGGGAATTTTCATTGTTTTTGGTGTTATTTTATTCAAAAAATTAGTTAATTCTATTCTGGAAGTTGTAGCGGTAGTAACGGCTTTTTCCAGTCAGATTTTTGCCACAATTAATCAACAAGAACGGATTGCCAATCAACAATTATCTTCCGTTCAAGAAACCAATGTCACCATGGACGAACTCAGCGCCTCCTCTCAACAATCGGCGCAACAAGCAGAAGGGGCGGTTTTTGGCGCAAAACAAGCCCTAGAGCGGGTCGAACAGGGAACAGTTGCCATTCAGAAAGCCCTACAAGAATTAGAAACCCTAAAAGTTAAAGTTGAATCCATTGCCGAAAAAATTCTACAATTAAGTGAACAAACCCATCAAATTGGGAGCGTTTCGGATGTGGTGAGTGATTTATCCAATCAAACGAATATGTTAGCTTTAAATGCCGCCGTTGAAGCGGTACGCGCCGGAGAACATGGTAAAGGATTTGCCGTCGTGGCTTCGGAAATTAGAAAACTCTCCGATGCGAGTCAGAAATCGAGCCAGAAAATTAATATTTTGGTTAATGATATTCAACGAATGATTCAAACAACCGTTGTTGTCACCGAAGAAGGAACTAAAAATGTAGAATCCGGGGTACATATTGCCCACCAAACCGCTCAAGTTTTTGCAGATGTGGCTAAGTCTATTGAACAAATTTTTCAAAGTAGTCAACAGATTGCCTTAACTTCCAATCAACAAGCCCTAGCTATTGGACAAGTCAATCAAGCTATGAATAATTTAACCTCCGGGGCGAATGAAACCGCAAAAGGAATTAGTCAAATAAAAGTTGGCGGTGAAAAACTGAATGAATCCACTCAAAACCTCAAAGAAGTTTTGTAATCAGTCTCCTCGCCCTCACCAGTAATCAGACTTATTCCCTATTTATTCATTGATTTCATCAATTTCAGACTGAAAAGGGATGAAAGATTTCACCAAAACTAGCATCAAATCCAAATCCAAAGGTTTACTTAAATAAGCAGAAGCACCCGCATCTAAACAGCGTTCTCGGTCGCCAGACATTGCCATGGCGGTTAAAGCAATAATAGGAACGGATTGCCAGATAGAATGGGCTTTTAATTGACGCATTAATTCTAACCCATCGACCTCGGGTAATTGTACATCCATTAAAATTAAATTAGGAAGTGTTGTTTGCGTAACCAAGGGAGACTGAATGGCCTCTAACATGGTCTGACCATTACTAATTAATTCGACTCGATATCCCTCTAATTCTAAAACTTCCGACACTAATAATTGATTAAAGGGTTGATCTTCCACCACTAAAATTCTAGGGGAATTTTCACAATCAGGATTAGGATCTTTTAAAGATTCAGATAGTTTTTGTAAGGATAAATCGCAGGATTCTGGATTTAAACTGAGTTCTCCCCGCATTTCCGTTAACGGCAACCAAGCCCGAAATAAACTCCCTTGATTTACTATTGAACTAATAGAAACTGTTCCCCCATGTAATTCGGCTAATCGTTTAACTAAAGCTAATCCTAATCCCGTCCCTTCATGCCGTCGTGTCAGGGCAGAATCGACCTGTTGAAAGGGACGAAATAACAAATGCCAGCGATCTTCTGGGATGCCAATTCCTGAGTCTTGAACCTCTAAACAAAGATAGGGTGTACTGGCATTTACCGGAGAACAATCGGGTCGATAGTCGTGACTCATTTGGCTTCCATAGGCTAAAAATCCACTTAATTTAATGCTTCCGGCTTCCGGTGTAAATTTAACCGCATTAGAGAGTAAATTAATAATAATTTGGCGTACCCGTCGTTCATCTAAAAACGCATGATGCACACGATAATCTAATTCTACAGACATTTTTAACCGCTTTTTATCAGCCCGAGGCTGCATCATTTTCAAACATTCATTACAGAGGAGGTGAATATCCACGGATTGTAAATCTAATTCAGTTTTACCCGCTTCAATTTTGGATAAATCTAAAATATCGTTAATCAGTTGTAATAAATGTTGACCACTTTTTTCAATCAGTTGTAAATGGTTGAGTTGACGTTCATTTAAAGGGCCGCCAATTTGACGTTTAAGCAAGTCAGAAAAGCCCAAAATACTATTCAGGGGAGTTCTCAATTCATGGGACATGGATGCTAAAAATTCAGATTTGAGTTGAGAAGCCCGTTCTAAATCTTCATTAATTTGTTGCAAACGGGCTTGAGCTTGTATCCGTTCAATTGAGGCTCCCAGGGTTCGACAAGCGGCATTTAACATATCCCGTTGAGGATATTCTTGTAAACGATCTAAATCCCGGGATTCTAAAGTTAATACACCAATAATATTGCCATTCGTTGCCGGAATTGGAAAGATTCCTAACCGACCTAATCCGGGTTCTCGAAATCTGGGAATAGATTTAGGATGTTGGGCATAATTGTCAACAAATAAAGGTTCCCCCGTTTCCACTACATCCCATAATAGACCTTGACCATAGGGAATTCCCTGGTTTAAAACTTCCTGCATCGAAGCAATAGCAGGTTCTCCATAGGTAGCAATAAATTGACCGGAAATTTGATTGACAATGGCTCCCGCTTGGCGATTTTTTCCCTCTCCAGAAATGACTTTCACATCTCCAAAAGCCGCATCCATGACCGAGACTAAATAATTTAAGGCAAACTGGGCAATTTCTTGTAAATTATCCGAGTTTTGTAGGCGTTCATTTAATCCTAATAAAAATCTGAGTCGGCGCACTTCTGTATTTAAGCTGGCTTGGGAATTGCGATAATAGGTAATATCTCGAAAGGTAAATAATCGACTGCCATTGGAGGATAATCGGCTTTCAATTTCCAGACAAACTCGGTTATTTTGTTCGATGCAAAAGGATAAATTATCAATCTCGACTTGTTCTAAACAATTTTGCAGTTGTTGACAGTGCTTTGCTTCCCAATACCCTTGTAATAAAATCTCGGAAATTAGCACAGATATCGGGGGTTTTTGGTTGAGAAATTCTGGAGATAATCCCCAAATATCGGCTAATTTTTGATTGAATAGGATTAATTGGTGAGTATCATTGAATAGAGCGATCGCATTATCAATCTGATTTAAAATCAACGACCGTTCTTCCCGCAACTGTTGGACATCTAGGCTAGATTGTTGATTGTTGCTACTTATCGGTTCCGTCATAGTATTTTTTTTGGGGAAAAACCAGGTAAACAGGGGTTGAATTTAACTCAATTAATAAATCTTAACAAATTTCTCAGATATCTCAATCATCAGTTCGGGGATCTCGGTTAACTTTAGACGAACCCCTTCCTTGAGACAGAGAATCAAGACTTAAAGGGCCAAAATCGCCAACTTTTGTAATTTTTGATATAAAATCAAATTTATGTGAAGATTTGTTTAGAATAACCGACACCCATTTAGAGAGGAGAAAACACTGTGGCTTTTGAACTTCCCGCCTTACCCTTCGCTGACGATGCTTTAGAACCAAGCAAAATGTCAGCTAAGACCTTTTCCTTCCATCATGGTAAGCACCATGCGGCTTATGTCACAAACCTGAATAAGCTGGTTGAGGGGACATCACTAGCGGATAAATCCCTAGAGGATATTATCAAAGCAACCGCCAACGACCCTAACAAAGCTGGAATTTTCAACAATGCGGCCCAGGTCTGGAATCATACTTTCTTTTGGAACAGTCTGAAAGCCGGTGGCGGTGGCCAACCTACAGGTGCTTTAGCCGAAAAAATTAATGCTGACTTTGGTAGCTTTGACAAGTTTATCGAAGAATTCAAAACCGCCGCTACGACTCAATTCGGTAGTGGTTGGGCTTGGTTAGTATTAGATAATGGCACTCTGAAAGTTACCAAAACCGCTAATGCAGGAACTCCTGTTGTGGATGGAGCCACTCCGTTATTAACTTTGGATGTTTGGGAACACGCCTATTATTTGGACTTCCAAAATGCCAGACCCGCTTACATTGAAAACTTCCTCAATAAATTAGTGAACTGGGATTTTGTGGCCGAAAACTTCGCCGCTGCATAATTAAGCATTCTTTCTGAAATAGATTGAACCACAAGCAAGACAGTCATTCTATTTTTAGAACTGTCTTGTTTTTTTTATCATCCCAATTAATTCAAATTTTAACCATGAATAGTCAAGATCTTGCCCGATATATTGAAAGTACCAATGGTATTTCTAAGTCTTGGTTATTGGTACAATTGCGGTTAAAAAAACTCCAAGAACGCCGTTTAGAAATTTCCCAGGAAGAATATATTCAAGAGTTAGCCCAACTGCATCAAGAATTAATTAATTTGGGGGAGTGGTGGTTAGGAATAGAAGATGAGGTTTTTAGTTAAAATTTATATAGCGCTAGGGAACAGGGAACAGGGAAGCTGATATTCTTTAATCTTTGTCAGTAGGTATTAATAATTATTCCCCCGTTCGTTGTTGGGCTTTAGCCCCTCCCCTAGCGCCTATAAACAAACAAAAAAGTTTAATGCTTACAACCCCTATTCATCTGTAAATAATCGAAAATAGGATAATTAATATTATTCATTAATATCGACGGCAAAACCGCAGATTGATCCAATTCAGGTAAAGAGATTATAGCCTGTTCGATGGGAACAGCAAAAGCTAATTCCACCATTTTTTCTCGGAGTTGGGGACTGGGTAAAGAACCATCTTGATAAATATAGGGATCTCCCCAAAGAGGATAGGCGTGCATTCCATTAATTCCAATCACTTTTCCCTGAATATTTAATAATGGCCCCCCACTCATGCCCTTTTTAATCGGATTAGTATAACCAATTTTATATCCCTGTTGAATTGCTTTTTTAGATAATAAAGAAACCCGACCTCTGGTTAAATTAAATCCTAATTTTGGTAAAAATTCCGGTTCATTCAGTTGGGAAAACTTAGAAGGCAGTGGTTTATGATTAATCCTTAAATTAGAAGTATTTTTAGGGTGAATAAGTCTATTATTAATTTCAATAATATCCGGTGATTCTGAGCGTTTTACCCAAGGAAAACCCGCCCCAAATACCTTATCCCCTGGCTGAAGTACGTTTGAATATTCAAGATTAGCGATCGCATAAATTCTCAGACTTTCAAACTGTAATAACGCTAAATCCTGTCCTGAAAACTGAAAATTTGAAATCGGATTAGCCGAATAAATATGACCATCAGGGGTTTGAATAGAATAGGGCGGATCACTTGGGGTTAAAATATGTTGATTCGTCAAAACAGTATAAATATTTCCCTCTTTTCTCACTAAAATTCCTGACCCCCAAGCCGAACCCGATAAAATTTTAACTGTTATTCTTTGTGCAATTCTTTGTAATTCTTTTGGAGTGCAAACTTGACAATAATTTTGCCCACAAAAAGCATCGGATTTGATCGAGAAATTGATCGAACTTCCAGACCGAACTTCTAAAGATGAAGACTTAAAAAATAGATCAGAAAAAATAAATATTGGCAGGGTTAAAAAACAACTACCAATACTCGTAATTCTTGTAATTGTTAGACAACTTAGAAATCGATTAACCATGAAAACTTGAATCAAAATCAATTTATTTTTTGTTCAAGACTATCAATTTAATTGAACCGAATCGAGGACAGAAACACTACTTTGATCCTCAATATATTGACTCAGATCTAAATACAATCGACCATTACTTTCTTCCAAAGGCCCAGCACTGGCATTCGCCCTTAGATCAAATAACTGTTTCAAAGTACGATTAGCATTTTGATTCGGTTTCAACGTAAATAAAATCCCCAAACAAGGCCCATCTTGAGCATTAGAAACACAGATAACAGGTTGATTATTCACCCGTCCCGTGGTGACATAATTTAATAGACCCCGCTTCTGAAACTGTTGGAATTTGGAAGACACTTGACGACAACGAGTTTCAGGAACATAACCCGCATCATCAAATATTCGAGAAACCCAACGAATCACAGGGAAAGTTCCCCTGGTATTCTTAACAAATGTCGTCGGAATTCCATCGGAACTCAGATCACAATAAAACTCCTGTCTAATCGTTTCAGCATACTGACGTTCAGACAATTGAACTCCAGAAGATTCACAGGCACTCAAGTTACCAAAATTACAGGAACTATTTGTTATTAATTCCTGTCCTTGACTAACAGAAGCAAATCCCAAAATAGTGCTAAAAGCGATCGCACTAATTTGTAAACCTTTCCCAAAAACAGAGTTTTTCATAATTTATTCCCAATCATTTTTGATATTTCAATCCTTCCAATTCACCCCCAAACGTTTGAGATAATCCCAACCCCTTTGGGGCCAAACATGAGGACGCCCCGTTTTTTCAGCGATCCATTCCGCCACCTTTGGCCCAGACCAAGGGCCACCATCCGGTGCTGGCCCCTGTAAGGCTTGCATAAGTTCCTGTTGTTGTCCTGAAGTGAGCAAAGATTTGGCGATGGGGGGTTGGCGCTCCCGGCTACGGTTCTTCACAGAACTTGGCCCCTCGCGGTTGTAGCGCCGGATAATTTCTTTGGCATAGTCATAATTCAGCCCCACCACTTCAGCCGATTGTTTGATTGTCCAATCCCCCGCCACAAGGCAAAGCAAATGCCATCGACGGGCCTCTGTCGTGTCTCGTGCTTGACGATAGCGAGCTTTCAGGTCATCCGGGGTTAAGTAGGGTTCGATGTGCGCTTTAGGTGGCATTCCTCCGATTCAGCATCAGGAAAGTTGGTTAGTCTATCTGATGGTTTTAAGGGTTTTCCGGATCAAAGCCAGAATTTCTGAGAATTACGAATTACGAATTACGAATTACGAATTACGAATTACGAATGGGTTTTGGGTGATACTCAACGAGCGAGGACGCTCCCCCTGCCTCCCCTTAACACCCCCTCCTGGTGTTAAACTCTGATATGGGTATTTTAAGAATATGAGGAATAACAGAGTATGGCATCCATCCGTAAGTTGCACCGACAACTGATCAAAAAAGAGCGCTCCGCCGTTGAGATCACCCAGGAAGCACTGGATCGGATTGCACAACTCGAACCCCAATTAAAGAGTTTTCTCCATGTGACGGCGGATAGAGCCTTAGAACAGGCGCGTCAAGTCGATGCCAAAATAGCCGCAGGGGAAGAAATCGGCTTGTTAGCAGGAATTCCGATCGCCATTAAAGACAATATGTGTACCGAGGGCATTCGGACTACCTGTGGTTCCAAAATTTTAGAGAATTTTATCCCTCCCTATGAATCTACAGTTACCCAAAAACTCGCCGCAGCCGGGGCGGTGATGGTCGGAAAAACCAACATGGATGAATTTGCCATGGGCAGTTCCACGGAAAACTCCGCCTATCAGGTAACAGCCAACCCTTGGGATTTACAACGGGTTCCGGGGGGTTCATCCGGGGGCTCGGCGGCGGCCGTAGCAGCCGAAGAAGCGGTGGTTTCCTTGGGTTCGGATACGGGGGGTTCCATTCGTCAGCCCGCGTCCTTCTGTGGCGTTGTCGGACTCAAACCCACCTATGGTTTAGTTTCTCGCTATGGGTTAGTCGCCTATGCGTCGTCTTTGGATCAAATTGGGCCCTTTGGACGCTCTGTTGAGGATGTGGCTATTTTATTACAAGCGATCGCCGGTCACGACCCGAAAGATGCCACCAGTTTAAACTTTCCCATTCCCGATTATGTTTCAGCCCTGAGACCTTCTTTAAGAGCTAAAAGTGGGATTAAAATTGGAGTAATTAAGGAAACCTTTGGCGAAGGATTAGATCCAATTGTTGAAAAAATTGTCACCAAAGCTATTAGTGTTTTACAGGAATTGGGTGCAGAAATTCAAGTGGTTTCTTGTCCTCGATTTCGCTATGGTTTACCAACTTATTATGTGATTGCTCCTTCGGAAGCCTCTGCTAATTTAGCCCGTTATGATGGGGTGAAATATGGTTTCCGTTATCCCGATGCGGATAATTTAATTGAAATGTATCAGAAAACCCGGGCGCAGGGGTTTGGGGCGGAAGTCAAACGTCGGATTATGATGGGCACCTATGTATTATCGGCGGGATATTATGACGCCTATTATTTGAAAGCCCAAAAGGTCAGAACTTTAATTAAGGAAGATTTTGATCGGGCGTTTAGTCAAGTGGAGGTTTTAGTTTGTCCGACCGCGCCTTCAACGGCTTTTAAAGCAGGGGAAAAAACGGCCGATCCCTTGAGTATGTATTTATCGGATTTAATGACAATTCCAGTTAATTTAGCGGGTTTACCAGGTATTAGTGTTCCCTGTGGGTTTGATGATCAAGGTTTACCCATTGGGATGCAATTAATTGGGAAACCGTTAGGGGAATCTCGGTTATTAGAAGTTGCTAATGCCTATGAACAAGCCACGGATTGGCACAATTACAAACCTCAAGGAATCTAATCTGTAAATTCATGAGTCAGAAACCGGGTTTCTAGCCGTAGCCTTTTGGTTTTCATCTAATATTTTTGGATAGAAACCCGGTTTCTTGAGTTGTCTACAATGTTTCCTTATAACTAATTTCAGTTAATGGGACTTAAACAAAAATAAGGATGGAAATAGATGATAATGATTAGACATCTCCAAAATAGAAATGGGGAGGGATACTTGATGGTAAAATTTAATTTTACCCCAATGAGAGATGAGTAAATTAAGAGACTATCTGGACAAGAATCCCCAGCAAGCAAAAAGGCTATTAGGGATGGAATACGAACAGCTAATAAAACTTATTCAAGCCGCGGAGTTATTAGAGCAAGAAAGACGGCAGGAACAGGAAAAAGCTAAGATCAGGTTGATTAAAGCAGGCGGGGGTCGTCACCAGAAATTGTCTGTGGAGGAACAAATCTTACTAACTCTAATTTATCTGCATCAGATGCCGACATTTCAAATGTTAGGGTTACAGTTTGAAGTGAGTGAATCAACAGCGAATGATATTTTCCATAACTGGATAAAAATCTTGAGAGAATTACTGCCAGCCAGTTTAGTTGAGCAAATAAAAAAAACGAGAGTGATTGGGAGTGGGTAGAAAAAATTCTGCTGGAATTTGAGTTAGTAGTAGATAGCTATGAACAGCCCATGCAAAGACCAACAGACAATGAAGAGCAAAAAAAATATTACTCAGGAAAGAAAAAAACACATACCTTTAAAAATCAAGTCATTGTCATGCCAAACGGGAAAGAAATAGTGGATGTAGCTGTGGGTTATACCGGAGCAACAAGCGATCTAAAATTGTGGAGAGAAAGAAGGGAGGAATTGGGGAATCATCAAAAATACAGGGGGGATAAAGCTTATGTAGGGGAAACAGCAATTAATACACCACATAAGAAACCGAGGAATCAAGAAATATCCCTTGAACATCGAGAAGAAAANGAGTCGCCAAGAATAGAAAGGTAATCCTCAAAAAAGGGGAAGATGAAACAGAGGAAACTCGATTAGATAATTTAGCTAAATCGTTGCCCCAGGGAGCTTTTAGTGAAATTCAACTCCCAGTAGAAAAACCCAAAACTGTATGGGTAGCCACCGAGATACGTGCAAAATGGTACACGTTGTAAAGTTTTGTTAAGAAATCAGGTTGAAAGCATTGATTTTAGGTTCAGTCGAGCCAGAAATTTTTGAAGCGCTCGCTCGATAGTTCTGTATAGCGAATAGTGTGTTGAATATTCTTGTGTCCCAGATAAGCCTGAATAGCTCTAGTGTCATGACCATGAGATGCCAGATAAAACCCGCAGGCATGACGTAACATATGGGGATGTACTGATAAAGCTAAACCAGCACGAGTGCCAGCACGACGAATAATATTAAAAGCTGTGGCAGCAGCCATCGGAGTACCACGCTCAGAAACAAACAAGTAAGGAGAGTTAGGAGATTCTCGTTGTAGTTGTCGTAGCCACCTTAACTCTCTGGCACGTAAAGGATGCGTTGAACTGATACCATGCTTGAGTCGATTGATATAGATCGTGCCACTAGAAAAATCTATCTGCTCCCATCGCAGGGCTACCAATTCTGATACACGTAGACCGTGACGATAAGCCAGTAAAATTAAAGTCGAATCTCTGTGACCATGCCTCCCTGTTGACGAGGCTGCTTTAATCAGGGCTTCAACTTCATTGGGTAGCAGATGTTCTCGTGTTCGCTTCTCTAGATTTGTGACTTTTTTGGGTGGAGCAGTATGAGTCATAAAAACCAACTTGCCCATAAAAGATAATTGGGTGCTATGGCATTGAGTACGACACAATCAACTCCCCACACATTCCATTTTAAAAACTTGCCCATAAACAGTTCTTTTTGGTAATGTTTCTTTACATAAACTCCTGACGTAGTGGCTGATTGGTGATATATATCTTTTGAAGTCTTAAATCGCACAAACACATACTGATGGTGACATCGATAGAACGTACCGCTTACCCTCGATTTAAGCGTCAATTGACAGCCCAAGAACTCACGGAGATTTACACACCCAAAAAGAGCGAAATTGCTTTAGCTTATGCTACAACTCAAGGTGAAAGTAATATTCTGAACTTATTATGCCTATTAAAATCATTTCAGCGACTCGGTTACTTTCCTTCTCTAGTAGATATTCCTCTGAAAATAGTTGCTCATATTCGCAGCAGTTTAAAATTTTCAGTTGAGACTGTTTTGGGTTATGAAAATCGTAAAACCCTGTATCGGCACCGGACTGCTATCCGCGAATATCTTCAGGTCAATCAATTTAATCAAACTGGGCTACATCTAGCTATAAAAGCAGTGAATGAATCAGCAACTATCATGGATAACCCGGCTGATTTGATGAATGTAGCCATTGCTGAATTAGTTAAAAATAGATATGAATTACCCGGATTCAACACATTAAATAGATTAGTCCGGCGAGTGAGAAATGTAGTAAACCAAAGATTATTTTCCCAGGTACTGAGTCGCATCTCGTCAGATTATCAAGAACGCTTGCTGGACTTGTTAGAGCGTCATCCGCTTGAGTATAAAACCGCCTTTAATAGCCTGAAACAACTACCTAAAAGCCCTACTCGTAACAATATTAATGACTTTATTGTACATTTAATCTGGCTAGATTCTGTGGGTGATGTTCAGCCAATTCTCAAGGATCTTACCACTGCCAAAATTCACCATTTTGCTGCCGAAGCACGGGTGTTAGATGCCCATGAAATCAAAGATTTCAGTTTATCCAAACGGATGACTTTGATTTTATGTTTAATTTATGCGTCGCAAGTGACAGCACGAGATAGTTTGGTTGAGATGTTTTTAAAGCAAATGCGCTCAATCAATAACGACGCGACTAAAGAATTAGAACTCATCAAAAAAAGAATTCAAGAAACACAAGAGAAATTAGTTGAAGTGTTGACTAATGTTCTTCATGTATTTATAGATGAAAATCAATTAACTCATGAACAAGTAGATTCTCACCTAGAGCGGGAAGTATCCGATAGTTATTTATCTAATTCGCTAGAACAGATACAAGAATTGAATCTCTCTACCAAGCTCCTAAAAAATCAGGAAATATCTCTATTTCATAAACTCAATAATATCTTCACTCAAGACGGAGGAGCAGAACAACTACTTTCGGAATGTGAGGCGATGAATGCTTATAGAGGTAATAATCATCTTCCTCTAATTTGGAAATTCTATAAAAATCATCGTCAGACCTTCTTCCGCTTAGTAAAAGCCTTAGAGTTCAAATCAACGACTACCGAACAAAGTGTTATCGAAGCATTACAATTTGTCCTCGATAATTCTCATCGTCGAGGAGAATTTCTCACTTCAAGTATTGAACTAGATTTTATTTCAGAACAGTGGCGAAAATTAATTGTAGTCAAGCAGGGAGAGAAAACCAAATTCGTTCGGCGACACTTCGAGGCTTGTATTTTTTACTACCTAGCAGCCGAATTAAGGTCAGGAGATATCTGCGTCGTTGGTAGTGAAGATTACGCCGACTATCGAGAACAATTACTGCCTTGGTCAGAGTGTTTGCCTTTAGTTGACCAATACTGTGAGAATGTAGGCTTTCCTAATAACGCTTCTGAGTTTACTAAGACATTGAAATCCTGGTTGACGGACACGGCGGCATCTGTCGATGCAGGTTATCCCAATAACCATCAATTTATTATTAATGATCAAGGCTCACCCATACTCAAAAAGTATCAGCGTAACGAGTTGAGTGTTGCTGCCAAAGCCTTAATAGAGAAAATCGAAGAACTATTTCCAGAAAGAAATTTAATCGATATCCTCAGAAATGTTGACTACTGGACAAATTTTACCCGTCACTTTGGGCCATTATCCGGTTCAGATCCTAAAATTGAACGGGCAACGGAACGTTATCTTTTAACGACGTTTACTTACGGTTGCAATTTGGGGCCGGCTCAAGCAGCGAGACATATGCGAGGTATCGTCACCGCCAAGGAACTGGCATTTGTCAACCGTCGCCATGTGACCGTGGATAAGCTCAATGCCGCATTGGTGGATATTATTAACCGTTACAATGCTTTAAATCTGCCCAAGGTTTGGGGTGATGGTAAGAGTGCGGCGGCAGATGGAACGAAGTATGAACTCTACGAAGAGAATTTACTGTCTGAGTATCATATTCGCTATGGGGGTTACGGAGGAATAGCTTACCACCATGTCTCTGATACCTATGTAGCGTTATTTAGCCAGTTTATTTCCTGTGGCACTTGGGAAGCTGTTCATATCATCGAGGGGTTATTAAAAAACTCTTCCGATATTCAACCCGATACAATTCATGCTGATACCCACGGTCAATCAACACCTGTGTTTGCATTGGCACATATGCTGGGAATTAAGTTAATGCCTCGAATTCGGAATTGGAAAGATTTAAATTTTTATCGTCCTGACAAAGATACTGTTTATCAACATATTGATTCTTTGTTCTCTGAAACGGTGAATTGGAAGCGGATAGAAACTCATTGGCAAGATATTTTACAGGTAGTTTTATCAATTCAAACAGGTAAGGTATCGAGTGCAATTTTATTGCGTAAATTGGGGAATTATAGCCGTAAAAACAGGTTATATCAAGCTTTTCAGTCATTAGGACAAGTCGTAAGAACTGTTTTCTTGCTGCAATACATATCGGATATGCAACTGAGAAAAGAAATTACTGCTGTGACCAATATTGTGGAGGCTTATCATAAATTCTCGAAGTGGTTTTTCTTTGGTGGCTTTGGAGTTGTGATGAAAAATGACCCCATTGAACAGGAAAAGGTAATTAAGTATAAGGATTTGGTAGCCAATGCTGTTTTGTTCCAAAATGTTGTTGATTTAACTGATATATTGCGGGATTTACAGAAGCAGGGATATTTGATTAGCCGTGAGGATGTGGCGGTTGTGAGTCCTTATATTACGGCTCATGTTAAGCGGTTTGGTGATTACCTGATTGATCTGGAGACTGTGCCACCTTCGTTGGATGAGGTCGAAAGTTTAGTGCTGGCTTAACCATTTGGAATCCTTGAAAATCGCTGGTTTTGGGTTGGCTCCTTAACAAAACTTTACAACGTGTCCCATTTTGCACGTATCTCGGCGGCTACCCTAAACTGCGAGTGGGAAAACTCTACGATAAACCTTTACAGCTTGTAGCTTATGGTGGTGCAATTAATCGATGCTATGGTGAAAGTTTGTTTGGCACTAAAGTTGTTAATGGTTTAATTGTTGTGGCTCTTCCAGGTGAAGATGCCGAAATATTTACGTTCAAACGGGAAGAATTGCTCAACTACTGGCAGGAATGGTTAAAACGGCTAAAGTCTTTTGGAGAAAAAGCAGCTTGATAATCTTGACAATATTGATCGATCACCGAAACTGTTGTTAAATTAAGTTTCTGGTGTGTGTAGAAACCGGGTTTCTTTGTCAGATTATCAGTAATCAACATGGAATTCTATAGAAACCCGGTTTCTGATTATTGTTGTGTATATGAATTAAATATATGCCAACATTCAGAAGCGATCGCCCAATCTTCCTCCGTATGAACTACTAATACTTTCACTTGTGAATCTGCTGTTGAAATCTCTTGATCAATAGGGTGAGAGGCATTTTTTTCTAAATCTAATTTTAAGCCTAAAAACTCCCATCCCTGACAAGCTGTTTCTCGAACTTTTTCGGCGTGTTCTCCGACTCCGGCGGTAAAAACTAACGCATCTAAACCGCCTAAATTAGCTAACATTTGTCCTATTCCCATTTTTAAGTGATGAATATACATCTCAAAAGCCAGTTTAGCTTGAGCATTTCCAGCGTTCATTTCTGTTAACACATATCGCAGATCGCCCGACTCCCCACTAATACCTTTTAACCCCGATTCTTTATTTAAAATTTGATTAATTTGCTGAATATCGTATTTATATTGACTGATTAAATATAATACAATGGATGGATCAATAGAACCGCTTCTGGTTCCCATCATTAATCCTTCTAGGGGAGTAAATCCCATCGTTGTATTAATACTAATCCCATCTTTAATAGCGGCTAAGGAACATCCATTCCCTAAATGACAAGTAATTAATTTTAAAAATTCTAAGGGTTTTCCTAGAATTTTTGCAGTTTTTTGAGCGCAATATTTATGGCTAGTCCCATGAAATCCATAGCGTTTGATTCCATCTTGAAAATATTGATAGGGAATGGGATAAACCGTGGCATAATCGGGCATGGTTCGATGGAATGCGGTATCAAAAACCGCTACTTGGGGAACATTTCCTAATAGGGTTTCTACGGCTTCAATTCCTTCTAAATGGGCGGGGTTATGACTGGGAGCGAGGGGAATTAAATCCCGAATGGTTGCCTTTACTTTTTGATCAATTAATGTTGCTTCTGAATAGTCTGAACCTCCATGGACAACGCGATGACCAACTATTGTAATTTCTGAAAGATCATTTAAAACTTGGGTTTCTCCAGTAATTAGGGTATTAAATAACTGCGCGATCGCATCTTGTTTAGACTTTAAATCTAAGGGATATTCTTGTTTCACCCCTGGAGTTTTGACGGTCATTAAACCTAATTCTTTTGAAGCTGTCCAATCAATATTGGCTTCCCAAATCGGGTGTAAGGGATAGTCGGGTAATGCTGGTTCTTTAATTTCATACAGACAGCTTTTTTGAGAACTGGAACCCGCATTTAATACTAAGATTTTCATAGGATAAATTAAGTAAAATTGTGATTAGAACTTAACCTGTTGCGTCATTAAATTAATCCTTTAAATCCCTATTTTAAGTTCCAATAGAAGATCGTAAAGTTTCATCTAAATGACAACGATCCGCTAAAGTATGTAATAACGGCCCGCGAGAAGATAATTCTACTATACTAACGGCTGCCGTCGGCATAGCAATGCGATCGCGGAATCTACCAATATCAATTCCCAATAATCCACATAACATAATTCTAATCGTGGCTTTATGAGACACAATTAAAATATTACCCGAGGGATAACGTTCTTCAATTTCTTGAATTATCTGGGAAGAACGGCGAGCAATATCAATTCCTTTCTCCCCTCCGGTCGGTGCATTCCAACCTGGATCTGTTAACCATCTAACATAATCATCGTGGTAATTTTCATTAACAGTTTCGGGAAGTTTTCCTTCCCATTCTCCATAGGCAATTTCTTTTAAACCTTCTCGAAATTGCATTTCTAAACCCACTAGATCAGACAAGGGTTTGGCTGTGGCAATAGTTCGTTTCATCGGACTGACAAAGGCGGCTGTCCAAGTGAAATTCTGATAAGATTGGGCAAATTGCTCCGCCATTTTTAAGCCATTTTCGGTTAATTCCGGATCTAAATTTCCACAATAACCCCCTTGTTGACTATAGGTGGTTTCTCCGTGTCGTAAAAAATACAATTTAACAGTCATAATTTTGATAAAATAATAGGATTGATCTGCTCCTCCTAAATCCCATTAAAAAGGGGGTACTTTGATTTTCAGTTAGCTTAACATATCAGATTCTCCGACAATCCTTAAATTTTTAGGATTTAATCTTAATCTTCTATTAACATTTCTCGCCTACCAGCAAATCTTAAAAAAATAGGAAGAATAAAAATAGGATACCTCTAAACTCAAAAACCCGTGCTACCATTTAAAGCAATTTTGACGTGATGGTATCGCTCAAACAGCAAACAGCCGTTTAAGGATATCTGATGATCTCAAGCGTTGAAAAACCAAAACCCTTTATAATGGCCAGGAGTTATGGTATCTGCACCAGATAGACCCATGGAGACGAGTCACCCTCTGGGTGAGGACGAACTGCGTAAGATTGATGCCTACTGGCGAGCTTGTAATTATCTAGCCGTGGGCATGATTTATTTACGAGAAAATCCTCTGTTAAAAGAATCCCTCCAGCCCTCAGATGTCAAACATCGGTTGTTAGGACATTGGGGTTCCAGTCCCGGGTTGAGCTTTATCTACATTCACCTCAACCGACTGATTAAAAAATACGACCTGGATATGATTTATCTAGCCGGCCCAGGTCACGGCGCCCCCGGAGTCCTGGCTCCAGTTTACCTCGAAGCAACCTATTCGGAAATTTACCCCAATATCAGCGAAGACGCCGAGGGGATGCAAAAATTCTTTAAACAATTCTCTTTCCCCGGCGGAATTGGGAGCCACTGCACCCCGGAAACCCCCGGTTCCATCCATGAAGGGGGAGAGTTAGGCTATAGTTTATCTCACGCCTATGGTTCTGTATTTGATAACCCCGATTTAATCTCCGTTTGTGTGGTGGGAGACGGAGAAGCCGAAACCGGAGCCTTAGCCACCGCTTGGCATTCTAACAAATTTCTCAACCCGATTCGGGATGGGGCAGTGTTACCCATTCTGCATTTGAATGGCTACAAAATCGCTAACCCAACTATTTTATCGCGGATTAGCCATGAGGAATTAGAAGCCCTGTTTAAAGGTTATGGCTATAAACCCTATTTTGTGGAAGGGTCAGACCCCGCCTTGATGCACCAAAAAATGGCAGCTATCCTAGAAACAGCCATTTCTGAAATTAAAGCCATTCAAGCCGAAGCTCGGTCAACGGGAGTGGCTAAACGTCCCCTGTGGCCGATGATTGTATTGCGGAGTCCGAAAGGCTGGACTGGCCCAATGGAGGTCAATGGCCATAAAGTTGAAGGTTTTTGGCGGGCGCACCAAGTCCCCATGGCCGATGTCACCACCAACCCCACCCATCTCAAGTTATTAGAAGATTGGATGCGGAGTTATAAGCCCGAAGAACTGTTTGATGCTAACGGCCGTTTAATTCCCGAACTGAAAACTTTAGCCCCCCAAGGTACAAAACGAATGAGTGCCAGTCCCCATGCGAACGGGGGTGTGCTGCGTAAAGACCTGCGATTGCCGGATTTTCGGGACTATGGTGTTCCGGTGGAATACCCCGGTAAGTCCGAGGTGGAAAATACCAACCCCCTAGGAAAATTCCTCCGGGATGTGATGCGGAATAATCTGCAAAATTTCCGGGTATTTGGCCCCGACGAAACTGCTTCTAATCGTTTAAATGCGATATATGAGGTCAGTAAAAAAACCTGGATGGGGGACTTTTTACCAGAGGATTTAGATGGGAGTGAACTGGCGACCGATGGCCGGGTGATGGAAATGCTGAGTGAGCATACCTTAGAAGGATGGTTAGAAGGCTATTTACTCACCGGACGCCATGGATTTTTCCATACTTATGAAGCCTTTGCTCATGTGATTGATTCGATGTTTAATCAACACGCGAAATGGTTGGATATTTGCCGAAATGAGGTGTCTTGGCGATCGCCAATTTCTTCTTTGAATATTCTCTTATCTTCAACGGTTTGGCGTCAAGATCATAACGGGTTTAGTCATCAAGACCCGGGCTTTTTAGATGTGGTTACGAATAAAAGTGCCAGTGTCACCCGGATTTATTTACCCCCCGATGCTAACTGTTTATTATCCGTTGCGGATCATTGTTTAAAGAGTACCAATTATATCAATGTGATTGTGGCAGATAAACAGAAACATCTGCAATTTTTGACAATGGATGAGGCGATTAAACATTGCACAAAAGGGATTGGAATTTGGGAATGGGCCAGTAGTGATGATTGTGGAAAAGACCCGGATATTCCTGATGTAATTATGGCGGGTTGCGGGGATGTGGCGACGATGGAATCTCTCGCAGCTACGGCAATTTTACGGGAAGAAATTCCCGATCTAAAAGTTCGATTTGTCAACGTGGTGGATTTATTTAAGTTACAACCGGATACGGAACATCCCCACGGGTTATCAGACCGAGATTTTGATAGTTTGTTTACCACGGATAAACCGATTATCTTTAATTTCCACGGCTATCCTTGGTTAATTCATAAGTTAGCTTATCGTCGCAAAAATCACGCTAATCTGCACGTTCGTGGGTATAAAGAGAAGGGGAATATTAATACGCCTTTAGAGTTGGCAATTAATAACCAAGTTGACCGTTTTAATTTAGTCATGGATGTAATTGACCGGGTTCCTAAATTGGGTTCGGCGGCGGCTTATGTCCGAGAAAGAATGAAAAATGCGATCATCGAAAATGTCAATTATGCCCATGAGCATGGCATTGACAAAGATGAAATTGTCAACTGGAAATGGCCGTTTTAAATTCCTAGAAACCTGGTTTCCGTGTTAAATTGCTTGTGAGAAATCAAGATAACTTCAGAAACCGGGTTTCTGTATACCCGCACTAAGTGTCTAATCTTAGAAACTGGGTTTCTGTGTTGGATTTGTTTTGAGAAATCAAGATAAGTTGAGAAACTCGGTTTCTGTGAGAAAGATATTAAATTAATATTTTTTATTACGAACAAAAAAAAGATTTTGTGCTAAACTGTTGATGACAAATTTTATAATTCATTTACCATGAGTGACTTAATTGCGATCGCCTACGATGACGAATATAAAGCCGAAGAAGTCCGTCTGACTTTGATTAAATTACAAAAAGAACATTTAATCGAATTAGAAGACGCGGCGGTGATCGTCAAAAATGCCGAAGGAAAAATCAAACTCAAGCAAGCCGTTGATTTAACCACTGCGGGTGCAGTCAGTGGCGGGTTTTGGGGTCTATTAGTTGGAACCTTATTCCTGAGCCCCCTGTTAGGTGCCGCCGTGGGAGCCGCTGCTGGAGCCGCCAGTGGTGCCTTAAGTGATATTGGGGTGGATGATAAATTCATGAAATCCCTAGGGGAAAGCTTACAACCGAAAACCTCTGCCCTCTTTGTATTAGTGCGGAAAGTCACCCCCGATAAAGTTTTAGAAGAAATCGCGCCCTATGGGGGAACCGTGTTAAGAACTTCTTTAACTAAAGACGAAGAAGCTCAATTACAAGAGGTTTTGAGTACCCGAGGCGTGACCGTTTAATTCAATTTTTTAATCCCATTTGATCGGATTAAATTCAACGGTTAATAGGTAGAATTATCAAAAAAATTTTGATGGGTGTGTGGCCGATGGGTGACGCACCCATTTTTCAGTCATCAGTAATTAGTCAATATTTAGACCGTTGATTAATTAAATTATTTGTTATACTTTGTTGTGATTAGCGACCTAAATAGAGGACGGAAAATAATGGCACAAACTCTACTCGAACAACTACGGGAAATCACCGTTGTCGTGGCGGATACTGGAGATATCCAAGCCATTGAGATGTACACCCCTAGAGATGCAACTACCAACCCCTCCTTAATTACTGCCGCTGCCCAAATGCCGCAATATGAAAGTATTGTGGATGATACCCTCAAAAAAGCGCGTCACGAATTAGGGGGAAGTGCTTCGCCTACTGAAGTGGCAACTTTAGCTTTTGAAAGATTGGCTATTGCTTTTGGACTAAAAATATTAGCCATTATTCCTGGGCGCGTCTCCACGGAAGTCGATGCTCGGTTATCCTACGATACGGAAACCACCATTGCTAAAGGTCGTTATATTATCGAGCAATACGAAGCGGCTGGAATTTCCCGCGATCGCATTTTAATTAAAATTGCCTCCACTTGGGAAGGAATTAAAGCCGCCGAAGTCCTAGAAAAAGAAGGAATTCATTGTAATTTAACCCTATTATTTGGCATTCATCAAGCGATCGCCTGTGCTGAAGCTGGAGCGACCTTAATTTCTCCCTTTGTCGGTCGGATTTTAGATTGGTATAAAAAAGACACTGGACGAGATTCCTACCCCCCCGAAGAAGACCCCGGCGTTTTATCCGTCACCCAAATTTATAACTATTATAAAAAATTTGGCTATCAAACAGAAGTGATGGGGGCAAGTTTCCGTAATATTGGAGAAATTACTGAGTTAGCCGGATGTGATTTATTAACAATTTCTCCCGCCCTCCTAGAAGAATTACAATCAACCATTGGCGACCTTCCCCGCAAACTCAATCCCGAAACCGCCGCCAGTTTAGACCTAGAAAAAATCTCCATTGATCAAGATACCTTTAACCGAATGCACGCCGAAGATCCGATGGCTTCGGAAAAATTAGAAGAAGGAATTAAAGGGTTTTCCAAGGCCTTAGAAGCCCTAGAAAAATTCTTAGCTGAACGTCTAGCTCGTTTGGAAGGAGAAGAAGTAATTAGCCATGCGGCTGAAGATATTTTCCGCGCCTATGATTTAGATGGCGATGGCTATATTACCCGGGAAGAATGGTCAGGAACAGACGCCGTATTTGATGCCCTCGATCAAGATAATGATGGTCAAATTACCGTCGAAGAAATGGCCGCTGGACTGGGTGCATCCTTCCATTTAGCCACGGTTTAAACACCCAAAACTTGAGGAAAAACCGTAGAGACGTGCCACGGCGCGTCTCTCTATCTATCCCTACTCTGTTGCCCACGGCAATCTCTGATATATTGTTCTTATTAATTAAACAATCTTCACCCTCACGGGTAATAATTTTACTAATATGAGTCCATCAATTCCTAATTCTATTTTCAACGATCTAATGGCCGATGATTCCGAAACGGCACCCTCTTTAGACTATTTACAACGAGAATTTGCAACTAACCTTCTGTATCTTCAAGGTCAATTACCCACAACCGCAACCCCCCAAGAGTTATATCAAGCGTTAGCCTATACTATTCGACAATTTTTAATGCCCTCCTGGGTGAAAACAACTCAAACCTATTCCCAAAATAAAGTTAAACAGGTTTGCTATTTTTCCACTGAATATTCTTTAGGTTCCCATCTGGGAAATCATTTAGTCAATTGCAATTTGTGGGAACCTTTGAAACAATGCCTCGAAGCCTTTAACTTAAACTTACAAGACTTAGTTGATCAAGAAATAGAACCCAGTTTAGGATATGGAAATGTTGCCCAATTACCCATCGATCAATTAGATTCTCTTTCTACATTAAATCTTCCAGCTATTGCCTATGGAATTCGTTATGAATTTGGTAGTTTTGATCAAGAAATTCATCACGGTTGGCAAGTAGAAAGGATTGATAAATGGTTGCGTTATGGAAATCCCTGGGAAATTCTTCGTCCCGAGGCTACGGTAAATGTGCAGTTAGGGGGTCATACCGAGGCCTATTATGACCAAAAAGAACGCTATCGGGTGCGTTGGATTCCCCAGCGTTGCATCAAAGGAGTACCCTATGATACACCGATTTCCGGTTATCATAGTCATACCGTTAATACGTTAAGATTATGGAAAGCAGAACCCATTGTTTCCTATAATTCTCAAGATTTTAATATTGGCGATTATTACGGCAGAGTTCAGGGAAAACCTTTTGTTGAATTACTCACAAAAGTATTATATCCCCATGATGAAAGGATTCAACAAAAACAACTACGTTTAGAACAACAATTCTTTTTTGTCTCCTGTTCTCTCCAGGATATGATTCGCAATCATCTCGCAACGGGAGAAAATTTAGAGACCTTTGATCAGCACTATTCTATTCAACTGCATGATACTTCCAGTGCGCTCGCTATTGCCGAATTGATGCGATTATTTGTTGATGAATATGGCTTAGAATGGGAAAAATCCTGGTCTATTACCCGCAAAACTTTTACCTATCTTAACCCCACACTGTTACCCGAAGTTGAAGAAAAATGGGCGATGGGATTATTAGGGAGTTTATTACCCCGTCACTTAGAAATTATCTATGAAATTAATAATCGATTTTTGATTGGAGTTCGCAATCAATATCCGGGGGATTTTAGTAAGTTATCCCGACTATCTTTAGTTGATGAAACCGGGGAAAGATATGTGCGGATGACTCATTTAGCTTGTATTGGAAGTTATGCGATTAATGGAATTTCTCTATGGCAAACCGAAAGGTTAAAGCAATCGGTTATTCCTGATTTTTATGAATTAACACCGGAAAAATTTAGAACAATTAGCAGTGGTATTACCCCTCGGCGTTGGTTAGTTTTAGCTAATCCCCGTTTAACGGAATTAATTACCCATAAAATTGGTAATAGCTGGATTAAAAATTTTGCAGATCTACATCGCTTAGAATCGGAATTGGATCAGGTAGAATTTCGTTTGGCTTGGCGAAATATTAAGCAAGAAAATAAACGAAACCTGGCTAGTTATATTCAGCAGAATTGCGGGATCACGGTAAATATTGATTCTATTTTTGATATTCAAATTGAACGAATTCAGGAATATAAACGTCAACATTTGAATATTTTAAAAATTATTACCCTCTATAATCGGATTCGGAAAAATCCCGATCAAGATTATGTTCCCCAAACCTTTATTTTTGCAGGAAAAACCGCCCCAGGTTATGTGATGGGGAAATTGATGATTAAATTAATTCATGCGGTAGGTCAAGTGATTAATTCTGATCCTATTATTGGCGATCGCTTGAAAGTCGTATTTATTCCGAATGTTAATGAGACCCTAAGTCAACATATTTATCCGGCCGCTGATGTCTCGGAACATTTAGCAATGGCTGGGAAAAAAGCCGGCGGAATTGCAATTTTGAAACCTGCTTTTAATGCAGCATTAACCCTGGGAATTGTAGATGGAGCCAGTGAAGAATTACGCCATGTGATCGGAGCAGAAAATTTCTTTGACTTCGGATTAAGTTTACCTGAAATTGAAGTTTTAAAAGCCAAGGGTTATAATCCTTGGAGTTATTATCATGAAAATGAAAGCCTGCGAGAAAGTATTGATCAAATTGCATCCGGTTATTTTTCCCAAGGCGATCCGAATCTGTTTAAAACCTTGATTGATGCCCTATTATATCACGATGAATATATGGTTTTTGCCGACTATCAATCCTATATGGATTGTCAAGATAAAATCAGCCAAACCTACAGAGATTGGGAAACCTGGACGAGAATGTCTATTTTAACTGTAGCCCGTTTAGGTAGTTTTTCTTCCGATGGAATTGTCCAGGCTTATTCTGAGAATGTTTGGCGGATTCATCCAGTTTAGAATAGTATAAAGTTTAAGATTTTTGCACCCTTTAACCCGCTAAAATGAGTAAGATTACTTTTGCAGAGCAATTCCGCTACAGATTTGATAATTTCATGTCAAAAGGCACTATTGCCTTGGTCAGTGGTTTAGCACTGCTCTCCTTCGCCTTTATTCTGATTATGGGATTTTTAGTTAGTCTCGCCAGGGTTGCACCCCCGGGGGATGGCGCACTGAATCCCTTTGAGGCAATGTGGGCTGTTTTAATGCGTACCCTGGATGCGGGAACCATGGGAGGCGACCAGGGATGGTCATTTCGTCTGGCGATGTTATTGGTTACCTTTGGCGGAATATTTATTATTAGTACCCTGATTGGTTTGCTCAGTAGTGGCATTGATACCAAGTTAGAAGACCTGCGAAAAGGACGTTCACGGGTGATTGAAACCGATCATATTGTGATCCTGGGTTGGTCATTACAAATCATCACTTTAATTAATCAACTGATTTTAGCCAATGCTAACCGTTCAGATACTTGCATTGTTATTCTAAGTCCTGAAGATAAAGTTCAGATGGAAGATCGGCTCTATAATGAGTTGGGGAAACTGCGTCAAGTTCGCCTCGTTTGTCGTACAGGAAACCCCAGTAATTTAGTGGATTTAGGCATGGTAAATATTCAGGCAGCCCGCTCAGTTATTATTTTAAATGAATCTCTAAGCAAATCTGATAATCATTTAATTAAGACTCTTTTAGCAATTAAAAATTTACCCCGTTTAGAATCCAAACCCTATCATATTGTCGCTCAAGTTCAGGATATTAACACCCTCGATATTATTCAACTCATCGGACAGGATGAAATTGAAGGATTACTGACTCAGGATTTAATTTCCCGGATGATTGTTCAAACTTGCCGTCAATCTGGTTTATCGATTGTTTATATGGAATTATTGGATTTTAGCGGGAATGAAATCTATATTCACGAAGAATCTGCTTTACAAAATCAATCCTATGGAGATATTCTCCTAGCCTATCTTGATTCTGCGGTGATCGGAATACAATCAACCGATGGCACAATTCAACTCAATCCCACCCTAGATAGACTCTTGCAACCGGGAGAAAAATTAGTTGTTTTAAGTGAGGATGATAGCACGATTCGCTTATCCGGTGTTTCAGAATTTGCGATTAATCGGAGTGTGATCCAACTAACAAAAGAAACAGCCATCTCGACCCCCGAACATACGTTAATTTTAGGGTGGAATGATCACACTCCTCGGATTCTATCTCAACTGGATCAATATGTTGCCAGTAACTCCAGTGTTACCCTGGTTTCGCCTTTCCCAGAAACCGAGATTATTAATGCCTTAAATACCTTAAATTTACAACAACAAACCCTGGATTATTATCAAGGATTAACGACCGAAAGAAATGTTTTAGAGTCTCTGAATTTAGAGAAATATCACCATGTTATTGTCTTGTCTAATTCTGAGTTAGATCCAGAAGAAGCCGATGCTCAAACCTTAATTACCTTGATCTATCTTCGAGATATTGCCGACCGCAAAAATCCTAATATACAGATTGTCACTGAAATGTTAGATACCCGCAATCAAGCCTTAGCTCAGGTGGCGCGTCCCGATGATTTTGTGATTACTGAACAAATTATTAGTCGGATGTTAGCCCAAGTTTCAGAACAGAAAAACTTAAATGCTGTATTTGCCGAATTATTTAGTCCTCAAGGGTCAGAAATTTACCTCAAACCCGTCAGTAATTATGTCACTATTAACGAACCGATTAATTTTTATACCGTTGTTGAAGCGGCTAAACAACGGGGCGAATCAGCAATTGGTTATCGGTGTTTGAAGGATGCTAAAAATTTAGCCCGAGGTTATGGGATTGTGATCAATCCGAAAAAAGATGAAGTGATAAAATTTTCTTCTAAAGATCGGATTATCGTTTTAGCGGAGTCCTAACATCAACCCGGGCGCGCTCGCTATTCGTTGAAATTTAATCAGGGGTGTCTCTATGATGCTAAAAAAACAATTATTTGTCATAAATCCCAAGTCATTTTGGGTTAAAAATTATTGCGAAAACTTGACTTTATCACCTAGGAAAAACTACTATAGCACTACGCATTACAGTTAGAACGCTTCTAAATCCAGAACTCATTCCCTATTCCCTATTCCCTATTCCCTATTCCCTATTCCCTATTCCCTATTCCCTATTCCCTATTCCCTATTCCCTATTCCCTGTTCCCTATTCCCTGTTCCCTGTTCCCTAGCACTATAATATCCCTAGTATTAGGATGGAAAAATGATTACTTCAGAACCGATCATTTTAAGTTTTAAAAATGTCACCTTCAGCGACGAGCAATTTTATCAACTTTGCCAAGATAATGAAAATTGGCAACTCGAACGAACTGTCCAAGGAGAATTAGTAATTATGCCCCCCGTTGGTGGAGTCAGTGGTAATCGAGAATCAGATTTAAACGGTGAACTTTGGTTTTGGAATCGTCAAACTCAACTGGGAAAAGTTTTTAGTTCTTCTACTATATTTCGCTTACCAAATGGTGGCGATCGCTCTCCCGATGTCGCTTGGGTTGCTAAGGAACGTTGGGAATCACTAACACCAGAAGAACAAGAAAAATTTCCCCCAATATGTCCTGATTTTGTGATTGAATTACGTTCTCGCACTGACTCCCTAACCCAACTTCAAGCAAAAATGCAGGAATATCTTAACAGTGGTTTGCGCTTAGGTTGGTTAATTAATCCCCAAGAACAACAAGTAGAAATATATCGTCTTAATCAAGCTCTTGAAATTGTCAAATTACCCACAACTTTATCAGGGGAAAATGTCTTGCCAGAATTTATTTTAAACTTACCTATTTTTTAATTATTTTGCTTATTAACTACTAAATTCAGCTTGAAATAATCCTAGAAGTCTATTAAAAATGGTTCAATTACTAACTAAAACCTATTCCTTTGAAGAATATTTAGCTTATGACGATGGCACGGATAACAAATATGAATTAGTTAATGGAGAATTAAAACTTCTGCCTATTGCCAGTGGTTTTCATGCTTTGATCTTACATTTTATCTTTAAGATTTTAGAACAAGAAATTGACAACCTTAAACAGCAGTGGAAAGTAATGCCTGGTACAGTAGGAGTAAGAACAGCTAAAAAGAAATCAAGGATTCCTGATTTAGTCATTTTGTCAGAAAGTCAATGCCAAGAACTCCGAAAAATGTCCGCCGCCGTTTTAGAAGCACCTCCCCTTTTAGCGGTAGAAATTGTTAGTCCGGGTAATTCTGATGATGATTACCGTTATAAGCGTTCTGAATATGCGGTTAGAGAAATTCCTGAATATTGGATTATTGACCCAGAAACAGAAAAAACCTCGGTTTTATTATTAGTTTCTGGTTTTTATGAAGTTACCGAATTTACCGGTGAACAGGAAATGAAGTCTTTACTTTTTCCTGAATTAAAGTTGACATCTAAACAGGTTTTTCAGGTATAAATTTTGTTATTTATAGCAGTTGGCGCATTTGTTGGGACATTCACCGAAAGCTAAAACCTACTAATAAACTATACCAGCATCTCAATTAGCTATTTCGGAATTTACTTTTGGAAAACACCCAGATAGTATTGCCAATTAACCCTGATTTGGAGTCTCATCGGAGGGTTTGCTAATTCCTAGGCTTTTTTTGGATGACCGTAATTTTTTCCAAAGTTGTTTGATTTGTTGATAGGCTTCCTCTGAACTTACTTTACCATTGGTTTCCAATCCACAAATATAGTTAACTCGCTGGGCAAATTCCTGCAAGTTAGAATTGAAAATCAGTTTTTCTGGGGTAAACTCTCCCTGGTAGCGACTGCGAGGGTAGAGAAAATCATCGCGTTCTGACATAGCCATCTCCCTAATAATTAGGACTGTGGGGTTCCGAGTCGGACGGAAAACGAACAATTAGCCACAACCGTGATCATAAAAGCAGTTAAGGGCTAATTGAGGGGCAATTGAGTTCAATCGGTGATCCTATCCAGCTTGACACTCCCTGTGCCTAAAGGCGTGGGGATTCTTGGTTCAGCGAAACCACTTAATCAAAGTACCTTGCAGTGCTTTAACCAGAGGTGGGATTCTCTCCAAGCGTAAATTCGGGTATGCCCTACCCTATTCGCATTCCTGCGAGTTCTTTTTTACTTGAAACTAATTTGTTTTGTTTCAAAAAAACTGGTTGCCTAGCTCCCACGAATCTTTTACCCACTGCTGGGGGGAAACTAGAACTGTGCAGTAGAACCCTATAGATTCACTTGTCAAGGTTCAGCGTTTTGCCGTTAGGCATACTAGGTTTTTAGACAGGTTGTTTACCTTTTCCTGTTACTGGAAATGGTAGCACAATCAGACAACCTAATATAAAGCCGTCGTAGAACGACGGGGTTTTAAACCCATTTTTTCGATAACCTATCTGCTGGATTAATTCCATTGGCAATTCCTCCGGTGGAAATTGTGAGGAAACCCCCCGACTAGGTTCCCCGTCTGATTTTTTCCCACAACTGTTGATACTGTTTCACAGAAGTCGCTGAAAGCGGTTCCAAGAAATCACTATTATCTAAAATCGCTGGATCAGGAAATAATAGGGGATTTTCCCTTAAAGATGGGGGTAACTCCTGGGGGTTCATTCCCCAAATCATCGGTGATGCGGTTGCGGTTAATAATGACAGTTGAGTAGCCACTTGGGGCAACCAACAAAAATCAATCCAATTGTCTGCTAAAGTCGCGGTAGGAGAAGATTGAACCCCCACAGGTTTGACCCATAAATCTGACCATAAAGCCGTACCAGACTGAGGAACCACGGCGGCTAACCCATTCTGATATTGAACTTCTGGAGAAATATCCGTAGACCAACCCACGGCTAACCAAGTATCGCCTAAAATTAACGGTTTGAGATAACTATTAGAATCATAAAGTTTAACGTTTTGATGGAGTTTAAGCAGTTCGGATTCTAAGTTTTTAACTTTACTTAAATCGGCAGTATTATAGGAATGACCTAATTTTTTTAAGGTTAAACCAATCACTTCCCGGGCTTGATCTGGTAAAGAAATCCGGTGACGTAATTCGGGTCGCCATAAATCACTCCAGTCTTTCGGTGTCCATCCTAACCCCTTAAACTTATCAACCCGATAAATAATTACTGTACTACCCGAACGATAGGGGGCCGCCCAAATTTGACCCTTGGGATCAACTTCACCCTTAGCGTTGCGTCGGACAATATTTTGCCAACGGGACGGCAGTTTTGACCAACTAGGCCATAATTTTGGGTCAAGGGGTTGAATGAGTTCTTGTTGAATGGCTGAATGCAACCAAAAATCTCCGATCATGACTAAATCAGCTTGAGATGAAGGCTGAGATTGCCATTTTTTTAAGAGTCCAAATAAATCTTTGAGTTGGGGTTGGGGAACAAAACTCACCGGCCCTTGATCGGTTTGTTCTCGAAATTTGTTCGCCATTTGCATGGGAACAGAACCCTTGAGGACTTCAACCGTCAGTGCCGCAGCTTGTTTACATCCAGCTACGACGCTTAAGGTTAAAACACTAATTCCCTGTAGAAAAAACCTTCGCTTCACGGTCGCTATTCAATCCGTTTCTCTAAATACTGACCGATCATAGTTTGTTCCCCAGCCCGTGAAATAATCGTTTGCCGGGTGCGGTATCGTTGGCCAATCAGTTTAATTTCTTCTTCAAACATAGAACCATTGTACTCGCTTCTCAGACATAACGTATTGACATCAAGCATATAAAATTCAGCCACAACGGGTTTGGGTGTCATAAACCCCCGATCTCGATAAAGCCAGGTGTCACAAACCCCAAATCGAGTTGATCCAGTGGACATTTTTTTACCGGAGACAGAATTGCAGCTTTTCCAGGTAACTTTTGACCCACAACTGAGGAGCATCGGGTCATCTAATTGATGTAATTGAGCAATATCGAGCAAGTCAGGACAGCCGGGCTCTAAAAACTCGACTATAATCTCGCTGGCGACTTCTTGGGTATCTCCCTCGGGAAGTGTATAGTAGCGCCGTTCTGAATGCCAATTTCCCACACTGCGGCAAAAATAGTCCGCCACTTGGGAGGCAATCTCACGGGGGTTTTGCTGGATCAGGGCTTTCATTGATGGCTGCTCCTAAACACGATATGAACGGGTGGAATTCTTCCTTCGCAGGAGAGAGAAAAGTCAAATGTTTGTCACAATTCTTAATCTAATCATAACAAACTCCAACTGGCAATTATTTTCTGGTGATGGACAAGAAAAGTCTAATTTAGACCATTCGTAATATCTACTAGGCAGTAGAGTTAGGCTATAAGTACACTAATTGTTTCAATTTTTCAAGGTCTCTGTGATCAAAAATCTAAATTTCATGACAAAAATTTAAAATTGAGTGATTTTTCTCGCTTTGGGGAATAAGGAAAACTTAACTATTATTGAGAAATGGGTTTTTTTTTTCCAGAATAGGGGAATTTTAAATTAATTTTATAAATCGAGATTATTTAAAATAATAATTAGCTGTGAATAAATTATTGATATTTATTGATTTAACGACCAATATAATATTAATTATTTTTTACCTAAAAATCAATTATTGTTTGAGGGATTTATTTTTACTATCTTCTGGGATAATAGATACCCGATTCTCGGTAGAACTACACTTGATAGCCTAGAGTCAGTTAAAGGTTCTGATTTTGAGAGTAACCGCTTATTCCCTATTCTTTGCCATAAAGCTTAAGCAAAAGGTTAAATAATTTAGTAAATAATTGGGTCTTCGCTCCTCTAATGTCTAGGATCAGCTTAGAAAATTTTTTACCTAAACAGGAGTATTTCAATGGATGGACTGACCCAAAAAGTTGTGACTTTGACCCATAAAGTAGATGCCTTATACGAGATCATCACACAGCTTACGAATCAAGTCTCTGAGCATTTGTCTTCAGAAGAAACCCCGAACTCATCTGATCAAACCATAGCTTTTTCCCCGTCCCTCCCCGATGTTTCCCAAACTCGCAAAGGTCTATCCCAACAGGAACACAAAGACATCTTAATCGATGATGAATATATGGAAACCATTTACTACAGCCAAGAATCCTCCCTCACCGCCGATATTCAAATTCAACGACTCACGGCCCAACTCACCGCCGCTTATAACCGAATTGCGGCTTTAGAAGAAAAATTATTGTCACAAAGAGTACATTTTTAAGGCGCGGAGAAAGGGTGTTAACACCTCAACAGTAAACTGTCAATCGTCAACACCCAGCCCGCATCGGTTAGATGTAATATTGACCCATCTCTATTTGGGTACAAACCAAGAACGAACTTGCCCTAACGTAACTGGAATCATATAACTCACATCTGAAAAGCGTTAGTTGCTGCGAAATTTAACGCCCTATCTTTTAAAATTAAACCGACCATTCACTTTTTCACCCTGAATATCAGTTAAAACCGCAACTTTATATTCTCCTGGGGTTTCTCCAGGCAGAAGAACGGCATAATGTTTACCTTCAGCATCATAAATTAAATCTAAGGTTTGTTGTTCACCATTGGGAACTTCAATTTGGGCTGTAACTTTTGCATCTGCAACCGCTTCATGATTATCCCCAGTTAGGAGATAAAAATCTAAATGGGTTCCGGTTGCTTCGGGTAACGCTACTAATTCTAAATGATACTTACCTACTTCCACCACTTGCCCCCCTTTATTCGGTGCAGAATGGTCTTTTGTTGCGGTTTCTAGGGCGGGTTTTTCAGCAGTTGTTGCCGGAGTTGTAGGCATAGGAGAACTGGTCGTTTGGGCTGTGGGTTCAGGGGAATTTGTTGTTGAAGTTTGACTACAAGCCACAATTAATAATAATCCCAAACCGATGAAAATATAAAATTTGGATTGACAAAACTTAACCATTTTTAGTTCTCCTTTAATTTAAAGTTTTTAAGACATAGATTCCGGATAAAATGTTCCGGCTTTTTGAGATTGTCCAGCCCCATTTTTATCCTCTTTAGGTTGGGGAAATAAGACTTTACCAAATTGAGCATAAAGCGCTGGAATTACCACTAAGGTTAATACCGTTGATGTAAATAATCCTCCTAAAACAACAATGGCTAAGGGTTGTAAAATTTCCTTTCCTGCCCCAGTTCCTATAACTAACGGCCCTAACCCTAATGCCGAAGTAAAAGCGGTCATTAAAATCGCGTTTAAGCGTTCCATTGACCCTTGAATAATTACCTCTTGAATGGGTAATCCTTCAGCAAATTTAGTATTGTAATTATCAACTAATAATAACCCATTTCTAGCGGCAACTCCAAATAAAGTAATAAATCCCACCAGAGAAGCAACGGAAATAATGCCACTGGTAAAGGCGACGGAAATCACACCGCCAATTAACCCTAAAGGTAAATTAATCATAATCATGGCAGTAGAAGGAATAGATTTAACCGATAAATACATCAAAAAGCTAATAATTATAAAAGCAATTAAGGTAAAAATAATTAAATTTTGAGTTGCCCGTTGTTCCGATTCAAATTGTCCGCCATATTCGATAAAATACCCCGTAGGAAGTTGCACTTGTTGTTTAACTTGGCTTTGAATTTCATTAACAATAGACCGTAAATCTCGACCGGAGGCATTAGCAGAAACCACAATTAAACGGGAGACATTTTCACGGTTAATGGTATTGGGGCCAGTGCTATAATCAATTTTGGCGACCTGTGCTAAGGGAATTTTTTGACCTGCGGGAGTATCAATTAATAAATTACCCAAGGTTTCTAAATTATTTCGAGAATTTTCGGGAAGCCAAACTAATAAATCAAAGGTTTGTTGTTGTTCTAAAACTTGCGAGACGACTCGACCATTTAAAGCGGTTTCTATCATATTAGAAATTGCCCCCACGGTTAACCCATAGCGTCCCGCTTGTTGACGGTCAAATTGAATATTAATTTGTGGAATTGGGACTTGAGGTTCAAGTTGTAAATCAACAATGCCATTCACGGTTTTCATTAAATCTTCAATCTGTTTTCCTAACCGTCTTAATTCTTCTAAATCTGGGCCAAATATTTTAACAGCAATGGCACTTCTGACCCCCGATAAAACTTCATCCATCCGGTGAGAAATAAATCCCCCAATATTAGGAGCAACTCCGGGTAATTTGGCAAATTCTTCTCGGATTTTCTCAATACTTCCTTTTCGATCTTTAATCCCTTTTTCACTTAATTCTACATCTAAATGGGCTTGATTCACACCCGCCGCATCCGCATCTCCTGGGGCTCGTCCTGAACGCAATTGAATGTAATCAAATCTAGGGTCATCTTTCAGGGCTTCTTGCATGGCAAAACCTGCCCGATTTGTAGCTTCTAAAGATACCCCAGGATAGAGGGTTAAGGTATTAACTAAAGAGCGTTCTTGAAATTCTGGTAAAAATATTCGTCCCAAGGAGGGAACAATAATAATTGTAGCAATTAAACTGGCAAAAGCGATCGCTAAAATAATTTTAGCAGATGACATGGAAAATTTTAAAATAAAAGTATAAATTCGTTTGAAAAATCGAGCAATAGCCGTTTCTTCCTGCGGTAATTTTCCTTTGGGTAATAAAATCGCACAGAGGGCAGGAGTAACGGTTAAAGCTGTTATTCCTGATGTTAAAACCACTACTAAATAGGCAATTCCCATAGGCGCAAAAATTCGACCTTCTACTCCTTCTAAAGCAAACACGGGAGAAAATATTACTCCTGTAATTAATGTGGCTCCAAATAGAGAATCACGGACTTCTTGGCAGCCTTCAAACACGATTTCTAAAGCGGGTCTAGGATGGGGAGATAATCGATTTTCGCGTAAACATCTATAGACATTTTCCACATCGACAATGGCATCATCAACGGCATTACCAATGGCAACGGCTAACCCTCCTAATGTCATGGTATTGAGTCCCTGACCTAAGAAATTTAAGCCTAATAATCCTAATAATAAAGATAGCGGTAAAGCCGTTAAACTAACCACGAGCGCTCGCCCATTCATCAAAAAAGGAATTAAAATCAGAGCCACAATAATACTTCCTTCAATTAAAGCTGCTCGGACATTTTCAATAGAAGCCTCAATAAAATCTTCCTGTCTAAAGGTATTATCAATTTCAATTCCTTCGGGTAAACTGGCTTTAATTTCTGCCATTGCTGCTTCAATATTTCGCGTTACCGTCGGCGTATCAGCTTGAGGTTGTTTATTAATTAAAATCACAACGGCAGGTTTTCCATTCAACCAGCCATCACCCCGTTTTAACGCTGCACCGATTCTAACTTCAGCGACATCTTTTAATCGAATTGGAATACCATTACGAGAGATAATTACAGATTCTTTTAAATCTTCAATCGAGGTAATTCGCCCCACACCTCTAATTAAAAATTCTTGGTCAGGATTAGTTAAAAATCCTCCGGGTGCGTTAGTATTAGCTTGTTCTGCGGCTTCAGTAACCGCCTGTAAGGAAATATCAAAGGCTTTAAGTTTTGATGGGTTAACTAATACCTGATATTGACGAATATCTCCCCCATAAACTACCACTTGAGATACCCCCGGAACTGCTAATAAACGGTTAGTAATTTGCCAATCTACCAGTCTTCTAACTTCCATTAAATTCATTTTTGAGGTGGAAATTGGGTTAGCAGAAGCAGGAGGAGTAATAGAATCCCTATATTTTTCGTCTTCAGTTAAAGTTAAAGCATATTGAACAACGGTACTAATGGGCGAAGTAATTGGAGAAATCTGGGGAGAGTTAACACCATTAGGTAGTTTTTCTTGAGCTTGTTGTAATCTTTCTGTTACTAATTGTCTGGCTTGATAAATCTCAGTATTCCAGTTAAAAATTACCTTAACAACTGATAATCCAATGCCGGAAGCAGAACGTACTGTTGTTACTCCTGGCGTGCCATTAATCGCACTTTCAATAGGTAAAGTTACCAAAGATTCGACTTCTTCCGGTGCCAGTCCTGGTGCTTCTGTTTGAATTTCCACTTGAGGCGGTGCAAAGGCGGGAAACACATCAACAGGCATTTGAGAAACGACGCTAATAATCCAAATTGTAATCACCGCCGCCAGTAAAATTACCAGATATCTTTGTCGAATTGACCAACGAATTAATGTACTTAACATGGTAACTCATAAAAAATAAACAAATCCCCTTGTTGTTGAGCTTTAGCCCATTCTTTTTAGGCTAAACCCCAACAACAAAGTTAATTTTTCCTATGGACGATGATGGTTGTTACTGGGTAATTCACAATATTGACCGATAGATTCTTGAGGCAAATCCTTTAATTCTGCAAGAGTCAATTGATGAGGATAAATAGGTTTTTTCTGTTGGGTGCGACGACCTAACCAAAATGCCCCAATTGCGATTATCCCCCCCACAGGTAAAACCATTAAATCAGGTGAAAATCGAGAAAATTCAGTTAAATTTTTAGACGGTTCTTGGGCTTTTTCTTCTGCTTTTTTAGTTCCTCCTCGTAAGGATTGAGCATAGAGTTGTAACGCGCCTTGAATAACAATTTGATCTCCTTCAAATAATCCTTTTTTAATTTCTATTTTTTGATTAAATTTCTCCCCTAAAGTTACTTCAACCGCAGCAAAACTATCACCGTTTTGGACATAAACTAAATTTTTACTATTCATATTAACTACAGCATTTGAGGGAATTGATAATACCGGATTAACCGTTTGAGAGGTAATTAATTCTAATTCGGCAAACATCCCGGGTTTTAATTTCCCCTCTGAATTGTCTAATTCTGCCCAAACTGGAATTACCCGACTTTCACCTTCAAAAGTGGGTGATATTTTAGTAATTTTTCCTGAAAAAACTTGATTTTCTAATCCTGATACTTTTACTTGTACTTGTTGACCTACTTTAATATCTTTTAAATCTTTTTCATAAATATTTGCCGTTGCTAATACTGTAGTATTATCCTGAATTGTCATAATTGCTAAACCAGCATCATCCACCGATTGACCTAATGTAATATCTCGATGACTAACAATTCCTGAAATCGGAGAAGTAATTGTTACAGTTCCATCTTGGTCTGCCCCGGTTCCTAACTGTCTTAACCGGGTTTCATAAGCTGTTTGACTTAAATTAAATCGCGATTTTGTGGCTTCTAATTCGGCTTTAGAGCGTTTTAATTCTGCTTCAGCTTCTAAAACCTCTCGCCGTTGTTTGGCTTTGACTAATTCGGCTGTGGCTGTGGCTAATAAGGTTTCTGATTCTCGTAAATCTCGCACAGGTAAATCAATTTCTGACTGTCTAACGGTGGTTTCGGCTGCTAATACCTCACGCTGACTTTTTGCTTTGGTTAAATCTGCTTTTGCTTGGGCTAAATGGGCTTGAGATTCTAAAAAAGTCCGTCGCGGTATTGCCCCTGTTTCTACTAAATTTTTATCTTGGTCATATTGTTCTTGAGCAACGGCTAATTCTGTTTCTGCTTGGGCGATTTCTGCTTCAGCAATTTTAATTTGTCGTTGATAATTTTCCTTCGCTACACTAACAATTGCCCCCTGATTTACAATAGAATTATCCCGTTGATAACGGCTTTGGGCTGCTACTAATTGATTTTGGGCTTGTTCAATCTCGGAATTAGCAATATTAACTTGACGTTGATAGTTTTCTTGTGCTAATATAAAGTTAGCTTCTGCCTGCTTAACTTCTGATTCTGTAGTTGCTGAATTTTGCAAAGATTCTACTCGTAATGAAACTAATTCAGGACTGGATAAAACCGCAATTGCTTCTCCTTTTTGAACCCTATCTCCTGGTTCTACGAATAACTGCACAATTTTACCAGCAGTAGGAGAGGTAATTTCTACTTTTTTATCGGGTAAACTTTCAATCTGTCCGGTGGCTTTAATTCCCCCATCCATGAATTGTTTTTTAACAGGTTCTACACGAATTCCCATGCGTTGAACGGTCTGGGAATCTACTTTAATTCCGGTGGCGGGTGTCGCCTCCATATTCCCTTCAAATTCATGTCCACCATGTCCAGCATGGGCTAATACAATATTGGGAGTTGTGAGTAATAAAATAGCGAGAAGGGTTCCTGACCCATAGGTGAGTCGAGAAACCCATAAACGGAAACTTAAGCAGTTCATCATCAAGGGGGGTGTTGCTATGGGTTCTGTCTTTATAGTTTCCAATATAAATATGAAATTAGGATGAAATCAGAAGTTTTAGGACTTACGCATAAGACCCAAGAAACCGGGTTTATCAACAGAAAATCTGGATTTTATCCGCAAAATCTGAACCAGAAATCTAAAATTAGGGTTTAAATTCAGAAGATTGAGGCAGTTTCCCAAATAACGATTTTTGCCAGATAAAAATTCTAATTGCACTTAAACAAAACAACCCCATCACTCCCGCTAAAGGGTTTTTATCAATTCCAGTAATAGCCTCAGAAACGGTTTCAGAATAATTAATTAACTGCCCAACATTAATGATATCAGGACTTACGCAAGCAGGCTATATATAGCGTGTCAAAAGTAGGCGATCGCATATCAATGATAATAGCAATCGCCCTAAAAAGTCCTAATTATTTATTTTCCCCCCAATGTTGGGGGCTAGGGGGCTAGATGGCTTGAAATGTATAGTGTTTAGACAGATTTCTCAAGCAGCAATATTTGCCCCCTAAATCCTCCAAAATTGGGGGACTTTAAGAGGTTGTCCTGTTAAAGTGATCTCGTTTGAGTTAGCTCTTTGTCAATGGTTTAATCATTACAAATTACAACATCACTATAAATGGTTGAATTATTTATAACAATCCGTTTCAGTTTTTGAAAAATTCTGTCTAACCCGAATTAACTCAATCTTTTAAATAACGATTTTTGCCAGATAAAAATTGCGATCGCACTCAAACACAATAACCCCATCACCCCCGCTAACGGGTTTTTATCAATTCCGGTAATAGCTTCAGAAACGGTTCCAGAATAATTAATTAACTGCCCAACATTAATTATATAATAACCCCAAACCAAACCCCCATGTAATCCCATAGGTAAACCCAACCAACCGGAGGGACTTAGGCGTAAAGTATTAGAAGAAGCCGGAAAAAAAGCTAATTTGGAGATAATTAATATTAATCCTAATAACACTAATCCGGGAAATTGTAAAGCAGTTCTTTGAATTTCTGCTAAAGGTTTAATAAAATGTAACCCCGCAAAAATTATACTATTAATTCCTAAAGCAATTTTAGGGTGATAATCCCGGTTTAGTTCATCGAGTAACCATCCCCGAAAAAATAATTCTTCAGCAAACCCAATTCCCAGGGCAACTAAAAACCCTTCTAAAATAATTCTTAAAAAATTAGGGTTTGCAGGTTGCCATATTACCCAACCGAATAGAGATTCTATGATAAATAATCCCATTAAACTGAATAATCCTAATAATAATCCTTTAATATAATTTTGATAATTTTTAGGATTAAAAACTAAACCATAGCGAGTTAGGGGGTGAGATTCACGATAAATTAATTTTGCCCAGAAATGAATTAAAATAATAAACTCGATATAAAGGAAAATTAACGTAATAATACTAACAAAATTGCGATCGCTAACAAACAAATAAAAAGGTGCCGCCAGGGGAAGCCAAAGCAACACCAAAACTAGGAGAAAAATAACAATTCTCAGAAAAGCAGGATATTCTCTTAGAAATTCAAGATCGTATTTCAAACCCATTATCCTATAGTTGAGATGGTTTATTCATCGGGTTCAATAGTGCTAATGAGTCCATGATTTTTTAAGGTTTCGCAGTAAAATTCCGCGTGTTCTTGAGCGCAAGTAATCACCAAGGCAAGATTATTAGTATGGGCTTCCATCATAATACTCACCGCTTGGGGTTGAGTTAAACTGGGAACCGTTGTCATCAACACTTGGACAACATACTCCATGGAATTATAATCATCGTTATGTAGTAAAACCCGATAACGGGGGGCAATTTTTCTAACGGTGGCACTCTTTTGTACTGTCTCAACAGACACGGCTTTTTCTCCTTTTTGAAAAATTGAAAGGGTTGAGGGTAAATAGACTCTATGAATAATCAGACTTTATACAGTTTAATCAATCATTGCGATGGCGACAAGGTTGTTGAGGGTTGATGCTTGTTCAGTCGCAATCGGAGTTAAAGTATTGAACAGTAGTATCCGTGATGGCTGATGACAGAGGAAGAACTGCAACAACTAATCGAACAAGCAGCTAGGGAAAATTGGACAGAACTGGATGTGTCTGGCAATGAGTTAAGGGTTTTGCCCCCGGAAATTGGGAAACTGCATCAACTCAAAAAACTGTTCCTGGGCAAATATATTGAAGACAAAGACGGTTATACCTCAGTTATTGGCAACCCGTTAACAGCCTTACCAGGAGAAATTGGCCAACTTACGAATCTTGAGGAACTGCACATTGTTAAAAATCGTTTAACTGGTCTACCTGTAGAAATCACTCAACTCACCAATCTGCAAACCCTCGACCTGAGTAGCAATCAACTCAGCAGTCTACCTGTAGAAATCACTCAACTCACGAATCTGCAAACCCTCGACCTGTGGAACAATCAACTCAGCAGTCTGCCTGTAGAAATCACTCAACTCACGAATCTGCAAACCCTCAACCTGGGTAACAATCAACTCAGCAGTCTGCCTGTAGAAATCACTCAACTCACGAATCTGCAAACCCTCAACCTGTGGAACAATCAACTCAGCAGTCTGCCTGTAGAAATCACTCAACTCACGAATCTGCAAACCCTCAACCTGGGTAACAATCAACTCAGCAGTCTGCCTGTAGAAATCACTCAACTCACGAATCTGCAAACCCTCGACCTGTGGAACAATCAACTCAGCAGTCTGCCTGTAGAAATCACTCAACTCACGAATCTGCAAACCCTCGACCTGAGTAGCAATCAACTCAGCAGTCTACCTGTAGAAATCACTCAACTCACGAATCTGCAAACCCTCGACCTGTGGAACAATCAACTCAGCAGTCTGCCTGTAGAAATCACTCAACTCACGAATCTGCAAACCCTCAACCTGGGTAACAATCAACTCAGCAGTCTGCCTGTAGAAATCACTCAACTCACGAATCTTAAAAAGTTGGACTTGCGGGGAAATCCAGTCCCCATTCCCCCTGAAATTTTAGGCTCCAAAAATCTATGGGAAAATCCGGGTGATGTGCAAGAGATTCTAAATTTCTATTTTCAAGTTCAAAATCCCCAGGAAACTGAACCACTTTATGAAGCAAAATTCTTGATTATTGGTGAAGGGGGAGCAGGTAAAACCTCCCTCGCAAAAAAAATAGAAAATGAAGCCTATAAACTGCAAACCGATGAGAACTCTACCCAAGGCATTGATGTGATTCAGTGGCAGTTTATCGGCTCAGAGGGACAGAAAGTTCGAGTCAATATTTGGGATTTTGGCGGACAAGAAATTTACCACCATACCCACCAGTTTTTCCTAACTGAGCGCTCTCTGTATGGATTAGTGGCCGATACACGGGAGGAAAATACCGACTTTTTCTATTGGCTGAAAGTTGTTGAACTTTTGAGTGATAATAGTCCAGTTTTGATTATTAAAAATGAAAAACAAGAGCGTCAGTGCCAAATTAACGAGCGCCACTTGCGTTCAGAATTTACCAAGTTAAAGGATATTCTCTCAACAAATTTAGCGACCGATCGCGGATTATCGGAAATAAAAAAAGCCATTCAATACCAAATTAGTCAACTTCCCCATATTGGCACTCCCCTCCCTAAACTTTGGGTGAGAATTCGTTCTGCTTTAGAGAACGATTCTCGCAACTATATTAGTGAGGAAGAATATTATCGCCTGTGTCAAATTAATGGCTTAACAAATCGCCCCGAAATGCGACAAATCAGCCGTTATCTTCATGACCTGGGAGTCTGTCTGCACTTCCAAAATGATTCCCTCTTAAAAAAGACAGTAATTCTAAAACCGGAATGGGGAACAAAGGCAGTTTATAAAGTTTTAGTAGATAATCCAACAGTTCAGAAAAATTTAGGCTGTTTTACCCAAGCCGATCTCGCCGATATTTGGAAAGATATTCAATATGCCCAAATGAGGGATGAACTATTACAGTTAATGATGCGGTTTAAACTCTGTTATGAAATTCCGTGTCGTCCCCAAACCTATATTGCTCCTCAATTGCTTTCTGCAAATCAACCGGAATATGATTGGAATGATCAACAAAATCTGATTCTGCGCTATGAATATGAATTTATGCCAAAAGGGATTCTCACTCGCTTTATTGTGGAAATGCACCGCTTAATTGAGGAACAAAAACAGGTTTGGAAACATGGTGTGATTCTTAATAATAATAATCGAGCTAAGGCGGAAGTGATTGAATGCTACCGCTATCATAAAGGGGAAATTAAAATTCGGGTTTCTGGGTTCCATAAAAAAGAGCTTCTCTCTATCATTAATAATAAGTTCGACGAGATTCATCAATCCTTTGAACGCTTGCAATATAAAACTTTAATTCCCTGTAATTGCTTTAAATGCAAGGACAACCCCGATCCCGAAAACTACCCCTTGGATCGCCTTTATAAATATCTTCAAGATAACCGACCCACAATTGAGTGCAGCAGCAGCTATGACAGGGTAAATATTCGAGGTTTGATTGATGATGTGATAGAACCTATATATAGAGAAAGGGATTCTTTTGATTCCTTTCCCCCGTCGTCCAATAAACGACAACAACACATTAACATTAATATTGGTCAGGAGAATCCAACCATGTCTACTAATTATCTAACGCATTATGGTTCTGGCGATAATGTCGGAAACGTCGCAGGGGATAAGGTGACACACAACATCTATAATAATCAGGAGATTCAGCAAACAAGCCAAGAAATTAACGTTTTGCTGAGTACCATTTCCCAAAACTATGAACCGAATACACCCGCCGGACAAATGATGATTGGTGCGAAAGCCATTGAGATCGTTGACCAAGATCCGACCCTCAAAAAAAGGGTAATGGGTGCTTTGAAAAGTGCAGGGGAAGAAGCACTAGAACAAATGATTGAACATCCCGCCGCTAAAGTGTTTATAGCAGGTGCAAAAGGCTTTATAGACCCATAAAAATAATTTGATCTTGTGTTGATCTGCTTGTTTGTGGCGGTTCTGATTCGCTAAAGTAATCATGGGGTGAGCGATCGCCATCCCTAGACAGACAATATTAACAGTTGAGCGTTCTCTGCTGAGTGTCAAGCCCCACACCGGACATCTAAACGCGATAACATATTAGAAGGAATATACTCTACTCTAGTTTGAGTGTTTCAACCCGGTTGAGTTAATATGAGACGTAGAAACAAAATGGCACCTGCTAAACCTTCACTCTTTAATTACACAGCTTTAGCAGTAATTGGCGGGGTACTGATTTTAGGAATTGGGATTGGAATTGCGATCAGTTCCACCACCACCTTAAATCCATCCAACGTAGCCTCTAGCCAATTTATTGACCAAAATGCACCGAATACCGAAACCTGTATTAAATTCGGTGCCAGTGCAATGGTCACCGATCTGCGTGTCTTTGTCACCCTAAACCCCTTCAATGTCTATGTCACACAGCCCAAACTCCAGCCGGGATGTGTTCTGCGTACCAGTAACTGGGCAATTTTAAAACAACGGAATCTGTTAAATAATGAACAAGAGCGAGATTGTAGACAACGCATGAATACCTTTGGATTTACCGGGGAATTGGAAACTAATCCCACCATTAATTGTATTTATCAAAATGATGGTGCCGCTAACCTGTTTATTAACCAACCCGGAAGCATTCAACCGCCCACTCGGTCAGAAACAGAGCGATTTTAAATTGCAACAGGGAACAGGGAATGGGGAATGGGTAATGGGTAATGGGTAATGGGTAATGGGTAATTACGAATTACGAATTACGAATTACGAATTACGAATGGGTGATGGGGAATAGAAAGAGTTTACCTCCCCTGCTTCCCCTGCTTCCCCTGCTCCCCCTGCTTCCCCTGCTCCCCATTCAACTGAATGCAATATTAAAGACCAATTACATACTTTTGCCACTCTTTATTCATACCGCTTTTAACGTGCCGAGTCACCTCAAAATAGAGGCTACTATGGGGTTTGCGCGGTGGGGTACGCAAGGTCATTCCCGCCTCTTTGGGGGTGCGACTGCCCTTTCTGACATTACAGCAAACACAGGCGGAAACCAAGTTTTCCCAGGTATCCCCGCCCCCACGAGATCGGGGAATCACGTGATCTAGGGTTAAATCCTCTCCGGTGTGACCACAGTATTGACAAGAGTGGCTATCTCGGTGCAATATATTTCTTCGGGTAAGGGGAATATCTTTATAGGGAACTCGAACATAGTGGCGCAGCCTAATCACGGTGGGCAATGGAAAATCGGGGAGAAGGAATTTTCCATTATGCTCAACCTGCTCGGCTTTTTCTTTGAGTAATAAGACAACCGCCCGTCGCCAAGTCGTAATATTGAGTGGCTCATAGGAGGCGTTCAATACCAAAACACTACCCATTGGCTAGATTTTGCGATAAGATTTGACCGATATTAACACAGCTTAACCCCTTCAGGGGTTAAACGACAAAAATATGCTGAGTGGAAAATCTATTTCTATTAAAAACACGACTTTGCTCAATTCGGAAATAGAAGTTGGGATTCGTCAACGGGCGTGGGTGGAAGTGGATTTAGATGCGATCGCAGAAAATATCCGCCAGATTAAGGGTTTATTATCTCCCCAAACAAAATTAATGGCGGTGGTCAAAGCCGACGCCTACGGACATGGGGCGGTTTCCGTGGCGAAAACCGTTTGTCAGGCGGGGGCGGAGTGGTTAGCCGTTGCCACCCTCCCAGAAGGGATAGAATTGCGGGAAGCGGGTATTAAGCAACCGATATTACTCTTGGGGGCGATCCATACGGCCGAAGAAGTGCAAGCGATCGCCCATTGGCAACTTCAACCCACTTTATGCACACCGCAACAGGCATTATTATTCTCAGAAACTTTAAATCAATTAAATCAATCTTTAGCAGTTCAAATTAAGATTGATACGGGAATGTCACGGTTAGGAACTCCTTGGCAACAAGGGTTAGAATTTTTTAAATTAGTTCAACGATTACCTAATTTAGAATTAGCCGGAATTTATTCCCACTTTGCCACGGCCGATAGTCCCGATCCCACGGTGATGCGACAACAACATTATCGGTATGAAAATGTAATTAATGAAATACGAGATCATTGGCAATCTGATTCTGATCTCCAATTTCCCTTATTACATATTGCCAACTCGGCGGCAACATTAGCAGATAGGAATTTACATTATGATATGGTGCGAATTGGATTAAGTCTTTATGGTCTTTATCCCGCAACTCATTTAGCATCTGTAGTTAGTTTAAAACCCGGGATGCAAATTAAAGCCCGGGTCACACAAGTTAAAACCATTGAAGCCGGAACAGGAGTCAGTTATGGCTATCAATTTATTGCCAAAAAACAAACCAAAATTGCCGTGATTGGAATTGGTTATGCCGACGGCATTCCTCGTAATCTTTCTAATAAAATTAAAGTCTTAATTCGAGGTCAATGGGTGAATCAAATTGGCACAATTACCATGGATCAAATCATGTTAGATGTGAGTAATATTCCAGATTTACAAGTCGGGGAAGTCGTTACATTATTAGGTAAAGATGGAGAATATTCGATTTCTGCCGATGATTGGGCGAATACCATTGGTACAATTTCATGGGAAATTTTATGTGGATTTAAACATCGACTTCCCAGAGTTAATATTATGAATAAATAGTTATTTAGGATATCCGTTGTGGTTCATCATCACTCCCATAATCATTCCCATAGTCATGCCCCAAAAACCTATACCCGGGCCTTTCAGATCGGTATCGGTTTAAATATTGGCTTTGTTTTGATTGAGGTAGCCTTTGGATTAATTACCCAATCCCTGGCACTACTAGCCGATGCCGGACACAACCTGAGTGATGTTTTGGGGCTGTTACTGGCCTGGGGTGCTAGTTACCTGGGGCAGCGTCCGCCCAATCAAACCTATACCTATGGTTGGCGGCGATCATCAATTTTAGCCGCCCTACTCAATGGAATTCTGCTCCTGCTGGCAATGGGAGGCATTACCTGGGAAGCCTTGCGCCGACTCCAAGAACCCACTCCCGTGCCGGGCATGACCTTGATTTGGATCGCTGGGGTGGGAGTCGTGATCAATACCCTGACCGCCCTCTTATTTTTCTCCGGGGGTAAGAAAGACATTAATATTCGGGGTGCGTTTCTGCACATGGCGGCCGATGCCTTGGTTTCTCTGGGGGTGGTGTTCGCGGGCATAGCCATTCTGTTAACGGGGTGGCTATGGTTTGATCCTGCTATCAGTTTAGTGATTGTGGTAGTAATTGTGGTAGGGACTTGGAACCTACTGCGGGATGCCCTAGGATTAATTTTAGATCGAGTACCCAAGCACATCGAACCCCTGGCAGTAAGGACTTTTCTGCAAGAGTTACCTGGGGTGGCACAAGTCCATGATCTTCATATTTGGGGCATGAGTACCACAGAAACGGCCCTGACAGCCCATTTGGTGATGCCCGAAGGCTGCCCAGGAGATGGCTTTTTAACCCATATCAGCGAGGAATTGCATCATCACTTTGACATCGACCATCCCACCCTACAAATTGAAACTGGGGATCAGCATTATCCTTGTCTCCTAGAGCCTGATCATATTGTGTAATGGGTAATGGGTAATGGGTAATGGGTAATGGGTAATGGGTAATGGGTAATGGGTAATGGGTAATGGTCAAGACTAGAGTTATAGCAGTTGCGGCATCTGTCTATATTTTTACCGTTTTAAATAGGTTGATTTTGTAACCAATTTGCGGTATCTATTCCCGATTTTAACGCTCCTTCAATTTGATTTCCGCCACACCAGTCCCCCGCACAAACTAGGGGTAATGGAGTCATATTTGTTAAACAGGAAACGCTTAAAGGTGTTCGACAAAAGGCATAACGCCAGCGATGAATTTGTATCCATTCAGGGGTATCTAACCAGGGTAATAAAGTATTTGCAGCTTGATTAATTAATTTTTTTCCAACGGCGTTTAAATCAGTTGCTTCTAAATATTGTTGAGCAAAAATACTATTACTTTGAATTACAAAAATAGGCTGGGTAGAATTTAATCGTTTACTGTTATCTATTCCTACCCAAGCTAATAGGGGATCATCCGAGAAAGTTACCGCTTTCCAATCTGGAATATCTGGATTATGTTCTTGAGAATAACCTGCTATTACCGTAATACAAGGATCGTATTCAACGGATTTGATCTGATTTAAAAAAATAGATTCAAACTCAATATTAGACGATTCTAATAACATCAAGGCTTGGGGGGCAGGAATGGCAATAACCAGAGATTTTGCTGTCACTATTTCAGGTAATTCTGGATTATTTTTATCAGTTAATTCTATATGACATTGCCAATTAATTTCGGTTGTAATTGTTACAGATTCAACTCGACTATTAACCTGAATATTTAAGCCCTCAGCCATAATTTTTCCCACGGTATTCATACCAGAAGGCATAATATAATAGGGTTGATAAATAGTTTGAGGTTGGAGTTGATTTTGTTTAAACTCATAGAGGGTATTTGTCCAAAGTTGTAATTTATTTTCTAAGGGTTCCTGAGTTTGTAAATCTTGAATTAACTGTTGTAATAGTTCCCCCTTCGGTTCTAAATAACGCACACCATGATCTGCACGAGTTCCTGATACTCGTCGAGTCGCCATCCGTCCTCCCACACCCCTTGATTTATCTAAAACAATAACGTTATATCCGGCTTTTTGTAACTGTTGAGCGCAGGTTAAACCCGAAACTCCTGCACCAATGACCGCGACATCAAATATGATTGAATTCATGGGTATTGTTGAACTTCAGTTTCTTAGATTATAAGTGTATATTGCTAATTCCTGATATTCTAAATGAATGAAAGTTTTAAGAGGAGTATCTCTAATTAAGAAACGACTAAGGCGAGTTGAACTTGGAAATTTAGGAGATTATCGCCCAGTAGGAGAAGGAGTATATGAATTTAGGATTGATTATGGATCGGGTTATCGCATTTATTTTGGACAAATTGGTTTAACTGTTGTATTACTTCTCTGTGGTGGTGATAAAAGTTCTCAAAAAGAAGATATTAAAAAAGCCAAGAAATACTGGAGAAATTATGAACAAACTGAAAGTTACCACAAGTAAAAACTATCATGAATATTTGATTTCTTCTCTCAAAGATCCCATTAGTGCTGCGAGCTATTTAGAAGTAATCTTAGAGATTGAAGATAATCAACCTGAACCCGAATTACTTCAGGCTGCATTTAAAGATATTGTTGATGCGTATTTACAAAATCATCAGTTAACCGAAGAAGCTCATCAACTTTATAAAAAGCTAGATCAGATGTTATCTCAAAGTAAAGGTGAAGAAATTTATACATTTATTTCCTGGCTTAATGCAATGGGTTTACAATTAAATGTAACAGTTAAACCCGTTGAGCAAAAAGAATAATGATCAATTGTTAATAAAACAGGATTTACTGCTCACGGATAAGAGATTTTCCCAAAAAGTAGTAAAATAGTAAAGGGAAAAACTCCCAATTGAGGAGGATATCAACATTGGACGAACTTAGATCTGGATTAGAACTAGCAACAGAAGATGAGTTAGAACAGTTAACAAAACTCTTGTTTAGTCGGGGTTTGAACCCTTTAGACTATGTAAAAACTCCCACGCCTATCGACGTTCAAAGTCAAGACCGAGAAGCCTGGTTAGACGCCTTAGAACAGCGTTTTCGCTATCTCGCCGCCGATGGGGTAACGGTTTTGCGGGGAAAAACTCAACAGGTGACTTACCGCCAAACGTTAATTCAAGTTTGTCGTTATTTGAAAATTCCCTATGCAAAAAACCTGTCAACGGCTGACTTAGAAGCGGAAGTTTTTTTACATCTTTTAGGTCAAGCTTGGAAACGTTTACCCCAGTCAGAACAAACCAACCTCACCCAAAAAGTTCAAAAAGCATTAACCGAAACAAAACCTTTACAACCCTTACCAATTTCTGCCCAAAAAGATCCGTTAGGATGGTTATTTAAAGCGGGAAGTTTGGTAGCAGTTAATTCTGTTATCCGACCGATAATTTTAGGACAAATAGCCAGTCAATTTGCTTTACATTTTGCTAAATATCAAGTAGCAAAAGAAGCCTTAATTAAAGGAGGTGCAACTGTCGCTACTCAATTTCAAAATTATGTTGCTATTCAGACTGCAAACCGAGGAATGGCGGTTACAGCAACCAAATATGGGTTAACTCGCAGTGTATTTTCTTTCCTGGGGCCGTTATTATGGACGTGGTTAGTAGCTGACTTAGGATGGCGAGCAATTTCTACTAATTATGCTCGGATTATTCCTACCATATTTACTTTAGCACAAATTCGTTTAACCCGTTCCGATTGGGCTTATTCTTAATACTAATTCAAGGTTTTTTGACCGATTTTAACCCATGCAATCAATACTTTTACCCCACCCAGAACGACGGTTACAATTACCTTGGAATTGTTTACAATGGGGGGTATTTTTATTACCTATTTTACCAATATTGGGCAGCATTTCTATTTTTTTAGGAATGATTTTTAGTTATCAACGTCAGTTTAAATTAATTTGGAAAAATCCCCTTAACCAAGGATTAGCCATTTTAAGTATTTTATTAGTTATTATTTCTATTTTAGCAGAGCATTCCCTTGAATCTTTCCTGGGTTTAAATAATTTTATTCCCTATTTTATTATGTTTGCGGGGTTAAGTCAAATTATCCAAACCCCTAGTCAATTGCGACAGTTATCATGGTTAATGATATTTGGTGCTATTCCCGTGACAATTTTGGGACTCGGACAACAATATTTAAGCTGGTCGGGAATTGATAGTTTACAGGGAATTTTAGGTTGGAGTTTACAACTCAATGGCAACCCGGTGGGTCGAATGTCATCGGTATTTATGTATGCTAATATTTTCGCGGCATATCTAGTGATTATTTTCACATTAACCCTAGGATTATTAATTCAAGAATGGCAAAATAAATCCCAGAATTATGATATTTATATTTTCAATAAAAACCAGAAAATAACAATATTAATTATAACTCTATTGTTAACCACAATTGACTTGATTTTAACTAACTCTCGTAATGCTTGGGGGTTAGCGGTTTTATCAATTTTAGCTTATGCTTTATATTTAGGATATTGGTGGTTAATTTTATTAGTAACAACAGCAGTAACGGCCGTTTTCGGGTCAGCTTTTGCACCCTCTCCAATTAAAGAAGGGTTAAGAATGATTATCCCCGCTTATTTTTGGCAAAGACTGACCGATGAAAATTTTGTCCGTCCGGTAGAAACCCTCAGAATTACCCAATGGAAATTTGCCTTAAATTTAGCCCAAACTCGCCCCTTAACCGGATGGGGATTAAGAAATTTTACCCCACTCTATGAAGCTAAAATGAACGTTTGGTTAGGTCATCCCCATAATTTATTTTTAATGCTATTGGCTGAAATAGGAATTGCAGCAACATTGCTATTTATGGGGATAATAGGTTGGATTTTAAGTCAAGGATTTTTAGTCTTAAAAAATAGCTTAACTAATCCTTCAGAGCGATTAATTTATTATAGCTATTTAATTACCTTTTTAGCGTTAATTTTGTTTAACTGTTTTGATGTCAGTTTATTTGATTTTAGAGTAAATACCTTGAGTTGGATCATTTTATCGGGAATTTGGGGGGTTATTTGTCATGGGCAAAAATCTGATTATAACACCGAATATCCGTTGGAATAGCGACTAAATTCTTGATTTGAATTGTAGCAGTTTGCAGATGAACACTCGCCAAATGGGTTTGTAAATGCTCGGAACTTTCCCAGGTTTCTACAAAGGTGAAATCCGTTGGATCTGCTTGATTTTGTAATAAATCATATTCTAAACAACCTGGTTCCTGGCGAGTGGGTTCAACTAACCCTAGTAATACCATTTTTAAGGCTTCTATCTTATCCGGTAACGCCACAACCCGAGCAACAACACGCAATTTTTGAGTCATTTTAAAGTCCTCGTAAAATTTGGTCAATCTATGATTTAATAATATCAAAAGAATGTTATGATTAAGCTAAAATCCTGCAAGTTATGAACATAATTTTAACTAATTAATTAGATCTAAAAGAATTTTAAGATCGGGATTTAATCCAAAGTTTTCCAACAAAACTGTCTTAATTCCTGACTTCCTCGTTGATAAATATATCCTTAAAAAAAGACACAGAAATAATCACCGTTTTTCCAATTTCTTTGACCTGATCAAAGTCCTTATCTCCAGTTATTAAAAAATCGGCTTGACTCGCCATTGCTAAGGCCAAAAACTTAGCATCTTTAGGATCTCGAGGAAAATTAATTTTCACCTTAACTTCAACTAATTGGGGAATCGTTTCCAGTTTATTAAGCCATTGATTTCTAGTGTCATTTGGTATTTTAAACTTAGGTCGCTTTAGAACTTCCCGATATTCCTCTAAAATTTCTTGAGAAACTATCCAATCAAAGTTAGATTGGTCAATAATGAATTGAATCACATCCCTGGCATTTTTCCCTTTTAAAACAGCAGAGATTAAAACGTTGGTATCAACAATGATTTTCATTCCCCTCCCCTATAGGCTTCTATTTCGGCGGCTATTTCCTCCTCGGTTATATCTCCAATCCCAGGGATAGATTGAGTTTTATCAAATAGCTCTTTTAGTTCTCGACTCAATTTTTGTTCTTCGGGGTTTAGAAATTGGTTTTGATTGTTTTCTAGGTTATCGCTAAACTCTTTAATCTTTTCTGTCAGGAGCTTTTTAGCTGATGCGCTGCCTGGAATATTGGCAAGCAATTCGCTTTCCTCCTCTTTTTCTAACAGCTTAAAGGCTTTAGAAATTACCTCTTGCGGGTTATTGTATTTTCCGGTTTGGAGTTGGGCTTGTAAAAATGCTTCTTGTTCGGAGGTTAAGGTAATTTTGAGCATAATTTATTCTCCTTGGTCTTGAATTGATTAATATTTGCCCTATAAACTCCTCAATAATTCCACCGCCACCCGTCGATAATCCGAAGCCGCTTCTCGGGAATTATGACTTTTAGATTGAATAATCGGCACTCCTTCCAAGGGACAACGCTCATGGGCTTTATAGGCCCGAATAATGTTTTTAAAGACCGGAATACCCGCCTCTTGTAAGGATTTTTGGGCATCAAAAGCATCCCCTAAACTGCGAGGATCTACTTTGGTCATTAACACTTTATGGGGAACTTTTGACGGGGTAATAGTCGATCGCACCGTTTCAATTAATGCTACTAAATCCATCGGCGCCACCTGGGTCGGTAACACCAAATAATCGGCTACTTGCACAACAGCTAATAACGCATCGGATTTTAAAGCCGGAGGCGTATCTACGACTACCAATTCATAGTCCTGTACCTGTTTCAATCGAGATAGTAAACTCGGGTCAGTCTCAGAAGAATGCTCAAAGGGCATTTCTCCCCCTTGGCCCTGTTCAGCCCACCAACAAGCCGAACCCTGGGGGTCTGTATCCACTAAAAGGGTGCTAAAGTTATTAGCGAGAATTGCAGCTAGGTTAATGGCGGTTGTGGTTTTGCCCACTCCCCCTTTTCCGTTGGCGATCGCTAGAATTTTGGCCATAGTTATAGATCCGGTGGCAAGCAAATTTCAGTTTAACTGATCAAGAGCCAGCCTTAACCGTTAATTATTAACCGAAAAAAAGTTAATCTAAACCTGTTATCCTTTAAGCTAAAAATTAATATAGCGGAATTTAAGATTATGGATGCCACTGCACTCTGGCAACGCTACCAAGATTGGCTATACTACCATGACAGCTTAGGACTGTACCTGGATATTAGTCGGATGGGATTTGACGATGATTTTGTTGCATCCTTATTGCCCAAGTTTGATCAAGCTTTTCAAGCTATGGACGCCTTGGAAAAAGGGGCGATCGCTAACCCCGACGAAAACCGCATGGTCGGCCATTATTGGTTGCGTGACCCTGATCTGGCCCCAACCCCGGATCTCAAGCAAGAAATTGTTCAGACCTTAGAAAAAATAGAAGATTTTACTAGAAAGATTCATCAAGGTGAAATTAAACCCCCTAATACTGCCAAATTCACTGATATTTTATCAATTGGTATCGGCGGATCGGCTTTGGGGCCGGAATTTGTGGCGGAAGCCCTAGCCCCCGATCTTCCCCCTCTGAATATCCATTTTATTGATAACACTGATCCTAGAGGGATTGATCGGGTTTTGGCTAGAATGGGCGATCGCCTGGATAGTACCCTGGTGCTGGTGATTTCCAAGTCCGGTGGCACTCCAGAACCCCGTAACGGCATGATTGAGGTGAAAAATGCCTTTTCTGTCAAAAACCTAAACTTTGCCCAACAAGCCGTGGCTGTGACCGGAATTGGGAGCAAACTAGATCAACAAGCCCATGCTGAAGGCTGGTTAACCACCTTTCCCATGGCCGATTGGGTGGGGGGACGAACTTCTGAATTATCGGCCGTGGGGCTATTACCTGCGGCTCTACAGGGGATTAATATTCGGGGGATGTTAGCCGGGGCTAGGGCCATGGACATCGCTACCCGCAAACCGGAATTTAAAACCAATCCGGCGGCCTTATTAGCCTTGGCCTGGTATTATGGCGGAAATGGCAGGGGCGAAAAAGATATGGTGGTTTTACCCTATAAAGATAGTTTGCTGTTGTTTAGTCGTTATTTACAACAGTTAGTCATGGAATCCTTGGGGAAAGAAAAAGACCTAGATGGCAATATTGTCTATCAAGGAATTGCCGTTTATGGGAATAAAGGATCAACCGATCAACACGCTTATGTTCAACAATTACGCGACGGAGTGCCTAACTTTTTTGCTACATTTATTGAAGTTTTAAAGGATCGATCTTTACCTTCTATTGAAATAGAACCCGGGGTAACAGCAGGAGATTATTTATCAGGATTTTTACTCGGAACTCGACAAGCATTGTATGAAAATCAGCGAGATTCGATTACCATTACAGTTCCAGAAGTTAACCCCGAAATTGTCGGTGCGTTAATTGCTTTGTATGAACGGGCGGTGGGTTTATATGCGTCTTTAGTGAATATTAACGCTTACCATCAACCGGGTGTTGAAGCCGGGAAAAAAGCAGCAGCAGAAGTTCTGGACTTACAACATAAAATTATTCAAGTCCTTCAAGATGCAGGTCAACCTCTATCTCTGGAAATCTTAGCTAAACAGGCAGGAGTTCCTGATCAAATTGAAGCAATTTATAAAATTCTGCGACATTTAGCCACCAATAAACGCGGCATCCTATTAGCAGGAAATCCCGCAAAACCAGCCAGCTTAATAGCAAGTATTCACTGGTAAGTGTGGATTTTTAATTATTAATTGTTAATTGTTGAGGTGTTGATGTATTAATTATTAGCCAGCGAAGATACTCGCCCTACTTACCCCCCCTACCTCCCCTGCTCCCCCTGCTCCCCC
>NZ_LR735014.1:55357-83618 GCF_900009265.2 Planktothrix paucivesiculata PCC 9631
CCCCTACCTCCCCTGCTCCCTGCCCCCTGCCCCCCTATCCCTATGCCTCTAACAATTCTAGTTGTGGATGATGATTTAGGGACTCGCCTCTCGATTAGTGATTACTTAGACATTTCGGGCTATTCGGTGATTGCCGCAGAGAATGGTCGGGAGGCACTTCCCCTAGTGGAGCAATATCAGCCCCACCTGATCGTGACAGATATTGGTATGCCTGAGATGGATGGCTATGAACTGATCAAGCGAGTCCGCGCTCGTCCTGTCTTTCGCCTGCTGCCAGTGATTTTTTTGACCGCCCATACCAGTACCCAAGAACGAATTCGAGGGTATCAACTCGGATGTGATAATTATTTGCCCAAACCCTTTGAGTTAGAGGAGTTGGGGGTAGTTATTCGGGCTTTATTAGAGCGATCGCAATTAATTGAGTCAGAATGGCGAGTCCGTCTAGCGGATACGGTCAGTGATGTCTCTGATGGAGTTTTAGATCCCGTCGCTACCCAGTTACACCCGACTTTGGAGATTAATCTAACCCAACGCGAGTATCAAGTCCTAGAATTATTAGCTGAGGGACTCTCTAATATTGCCATTGGCGATCACTTGCACCTGAGTCCGAGAACCGTTGAGAAATATGTCAGTAGTTTATTAAGAAAAACCAATAGTAATAATCGCACAGAGTTGATCCGCTTTGCTCTGAAAAATCATTTAATTTCTTGACTCGGTAATCACCCAGAAATCCCTGAAAAATGATCAATATCACGACTTACGCAAGCAGGCTATATATAGCGTGTCAAAAGTAGGCGATCGCATACCAATGATCATAGCAATCGCCCTAAAAAGTCCTAATTATTTATTTTCCCCCCAATGTTGGGGGCTAGGGGGCTAGATGGCTTGAAATGTATAGTGTTTAGAATGCTCAGGTTATGAAGGATTGATCAGCAGTTTTAGAGACGATTTCTCAAGCAGCAATATTTGCCCCCTAAATCCCCCAAAATTGGGGGACTTTAAGAGGTTGTCCTGTTAAAGCGATCTCGTTTGAGTTACGAGCGCGAGCGCTAACTCATTAGTACGCTACATATAGCGTAACTGCGTAAGTCCTGGTTTGCATTCAATTAATGGTAATAAATTGATTAGTCAAACCTCCGGGGTCAACATTAGCTACAAATCCTAAAAACTGATTGGAATTGATCACAGAAATTAAAGTTCCTGAACTTCCACTGATAACGGTAGAAATGAGATTAATATTATTTTGATTCAAACCTTCAGTTAAACCAATTTTATCCTCACCGACGATAAAATCCGTAATCATATCAACCGTATTCATATTATTAGCGGCGGCACTAACAGGAAGAATAAAAATATCACTTCCTGAGTTTCCGGTGAGTAAATCCTGTCCCTGGTCACCGCTTAATTGATCATTTCCTTCCCCTGCGAGCAGGGTATCATTGCCCTGTCCGCCAAAGAGGATATCATCTCCGCCTTGACCCTGAAGCAGATCATTCCCTTTTAACCCTTGGAATGTATCATTTCCACCCATTCCGGTTAAAATATCATTGCCCGATGTCCCTAATAATACTTGTGGCACTGAAAGAGAATTGATCAGTTCTGTTGAGTCAAAATAGGCATCCCCAAACACCGGGTTAGTAATAATCGGAGGGACAACAATCCCTTGGGTTACCAATTCTTGACTAGGCGGGTTAAATCCCCCAACATTAATTACGGCACTACCACCATCATTAACAAAAAATGTAGACATTTTGTTTTTTAGCTATTGATAGGGGATAGACAATCTGGCGATGGGGAAGATATAGAATCTTTAATAAACGAGCAACAATCGGAAACGATAATGACTATTGATCTGATGAGAACACTTAGACAATAAATCACTATTGCCTACAGCCCATTGTCCATTACCTATTGCCTATTTCCCGTGATTATTGGTACTATTATAACACTTAAAAAATAAATGACTATTACCCATTACCCATTCCCCTGTTACTGATCGAAGTCGAAGTATTCCCCATCCGTAATTCGTAATTCGTAATTCGTAATTCGTAATTCGTAATTGGTAATTACCCTATTCCCAAAAAGTTCTAAGAAATAATGAAGATTCGGGATGCAGTTGAGACGGACTTACCCGCGATAGTTGATATTTATAACGCCGCGATTCCGGGACGAATGGCGACCGCAGACCTGGAAATGATATCGGTGGAAAGTCGAATTCCTTGGTATCACGAACATCAAGCTCAGACTCGTCCGATTTGGGTGATTGAGTTAGATCAACAAATTCTAGGATGGTTGAGTTTCCAAATCTTTTACAACCGTCCAGCTTATAACAGCACGGCAGAAGTGAGTATTTATATTCATCCTGAATATCAAGGTCAGGGTATTGGAAAAAGACTATTAACCCAAGCGGTGCACCACAGTCCTAGTTTGGGATTAAAAGCGTTACTAGGGTTAATTTTTGCTCACAATCAACCCAGTTTAGAACTATTCAAACGCTTAGATTTTGAACAATGGGGTTATTTACCCAGAGTGGCTGATTTAGATGGAATTGAACGGGATTTAGTGATTATGGGACTTCATCTAACCCCGACTAAAATTGATTAGCTCTAAAATTTGATCCCAAACATGGGAGCAAAAAAAGTATTTTTGAGTCTATGGACTTGGGATTCTACAAAAAAAAGGAGCTTATCCAATGAACTGCTGATCTTGAAAGATCGGCAGTTTTTTTATGGAAACAGACCTGTTAATTGCTTTAGCGACGTTGTACAGGCAATCCTGGCGCGCTCTGAAGGTCAAGATCCCGATAGGAGGGTTGGTTCAGAATAGAGGTGTTGTAGGGATTAATTAAATCGGCTGTGCGAATAATCGGGTCGCTACTGGTTTGGCGCAACATAGCCTCCCGATACAATTGATTCACGAGTCGGGCATCATTGGTCATTAAGGTTTCAGGAAAGCCATTGATACCATTAGGCCAAGGAAAACTAATCCCTAAATAGGTAGACATTTGACCCAGTAAGGATTTGTTTTTAAAAACATCTCCAGAGGTTCTCGAAGCCGCCCGCATAAATTCTTCGGCAAAGGGTTGATAGGTGGTGGGATAGTCCTTAAACATGGGTTCAGCTTTGACAGCCGTGGCAAACATCGTTGATGCGATCGCCCCGAACATGGCATAGGTAAAAGATTTTAGTCGGTTATTCATGATCCTAGTTCCTCAATAATTGGTTAAATCTTAACCTGTTTTGTTAATCCTAGTCTTGACATCAGATATGCCCTTCCGATTGGGAGATGTGAACTTTTTTGAAGCTTATGCTCATTTTTGTAACGAGATTGCCTATCCCTGCGTAAAATATGAGCTTAATAACTGCTACAAGTTCTTCAATAATTACAGGAGAAAGAAACCCCATGGCAGAATTGATTAAACCCTATAATGGCGATCCCTTTGTAGGCCATCTGTCCACGCCCATCAGCGATTCCGATTTTACCCGTGCATTTATCGGGAATTTGCCCGCCTACCGTAAAGGTTTATCTCCTTTACTCCGGGGCTTGGAAGTCGGTATGGCCCATGGCTACTTTTTGATCGGGCCTTGGATCAAACTCGGGCCATTACGCGATCATCCCAGTGCAGCCAATTTAGGTGGATTAATCTCAGGCATTAGCTTAATTCTGATTGCCACGATTTGTTTATCTGCTTACGGATTAGTTTCTTTCCACAAAAGCAGTTCTGATCCGGCTGATTCTCTGCAAACCTCTGAAGGTTGGAGTCAGTTTGCTGGCGGTTTCTTCATCGGTGGAATGGGTGGCGCTTTTGTTGCCTTTTTCTTACTGGAAAACTTCAGCTTAGTTGATTCTATTTTCCGAGGCTTGGTTAATAGCTAATTGAGCTTTTTTCCAAACATCAAAACTTTCTAACATTCAATAGGAGAATTTGATATGACCGGAGCATACGCAGCTTCTTTTTTACCTTGGATTTTAATTCCCGTGGTTTGCTGGTTAATGCCAGTTGTGGTAATGGGTTTATTATTCATCCACATTGAGAGCGAAGCTTAGATCTTTGTTTTGATTTACAAAAAATCTCCACCATATGGCGGAGATTTTTTGTAAATAATTTGTACCATTATTGCTTCCTTATTAAGAATTATTTAATAGATTATTTAACCTAGACAATCGTTTGTTTCGGTTGACTTCCTCTAATTTCGCATTAATTTCTTCTAACTCTAAATTAAACTGTTCCATTTCTAAATGAGTCCGGCGTAAATTTGCTAAAAGTCTTTGCACTGTTACAGGATCAAGAATAGGAGATTGTTGGTTCATGGTAAATTCCATTCTAATTTTACTTCTTCTAAACTGCGTTCCCAGGCGGGAATTCTAGCTTGAGTGCGGATAATAGCTCTATTCATCAACTCTAGCATATCTGATGAGGCTTCGGGTTGAGAACGAGCAATATTTAATCCTAATCGAGTTAGCTGCATATAAGTTGCTTCAGCATCCTCTAACACTGTTGTTAATTCAGCAAAAAAAAGTAACGTTTCCTCTGTTTCACCTAATCGCTCAAATAAGGCTGATTCCGTTGTTGTAACCTGATCAATAATATCTAGTGATTTTTGTTTCAGTTGATTGACAAGTTCTTTAATTTCCGGTGGTAGGTTTGCCATAATATTAATTCATTAATAGCCAAGTTTATTTTATCACAAAATATTATTAATAATAACTTAAAATGATTACATATATTTAATGCTTCTGCTTCTATAATCCTGTAGGGGTGAGGCGCGCCTCACCCCTACGAGATATTGGGATATTATCAACAATATCACTAAGCAATATTTCGTTGTTGTGACCAAAACTGACCGACTATTACTTTCCATTTTTCCCAATATTCCATGACTTCCTGAGCTTCAATTAAGGTAATATCAACTTCATAGGGAGTAATATTAATAATTATTCTATGATTAATATTAACTGATTGCGATCGCATTTCTAAAGTTGAAGATAAAACAGCTTTATTCTCCATCTTCTAAGGTTAGGAAATGAAGTTTTCCGAATATTTCAGCGGCTACAATTGTTTTTCCATCAGGAGAAACCGTGTAACAAGCTAAAGGATTATCTGTTGTAAAAGTAGCTTTAACTTTTCCTGTTTCTAAGTCCCAGACGATCAGATTATTGCTTTTATAAATTGAAATAACTTTTTTGAAATCTGGAGTAATAGTTACTTCTTTTTGATCATCACTCCACTGATTTTTTATTTTTAAAATGTCATTTCCAGTTTGTAAGTTAAAAATCCTCAAATATTGATCATTTGTAGCTACGAGCATTTTACTATTATCAGTGTTTATTTGAACAAATAAAATAGCTCCTGTTAAATTGATTGTATAAACTTGTTGACCTGTTTCTAAACTCCAAACTTCTAAATTATGAATTGCTGCATCATTATTTTTTTCAAAAGTTTGTATCAAAAGCAACTTACTATCTTTTGTTACATCTATAAACTTGATTGATTCTGTATTGTTAGTAATTGTATAGATTTGTTCTAAACTCCAAATTATCAAAGTATGAAATATAGATTCATTACGAATATTTTTTGAGTCTTTTAAACAATAAAATATTGCTTTTTTTGTATCAGGAGTAATTGTAATAAATTCTCCATCCAGACAAAATAATTCTTCTCCTGTCTCTATATTCCAAATGGTTTTCTCTGGTCTTTTTGTCTGACAATAATAGCCAGAAATAGCTAGTTTATTATCTGCAAACAATAATTCTATATAGGGTTCTATGTTTGAATTACTCATGAATTTTTTAATAAAACTTTCAATATCATCTTCATCGTCTTCCGTTTCATTATATTGATTTAATAAATTATTTTCTTTTGAAATATATTTTTCTTTTTTATATTTATCAAATTTGATGATTTCATTATTTTTTATATCCCAAACTATTATACTTTTATCTTCCAAAGACAAAATATATTTTGAAATATCTTCCGTAATATAAAAATCAATAATAATATTTTCACCTAGTTCTTGTATCTTTTGCGAAGTAACCAAATCATATAATATTAAATTATTTTTAATAATTACGAATAAAAATTTTTTGATTATTTTAGCTTTATTAAACAATAAACCACCATTTCCATCAGGTTCTAAACATAAAGTAAGTTCACACTTTTCCAAATCATAAATTTTGAGTCCCCGTAACAACAAAGTTTGCCACATTAAGTAGTTAGTATCAGGATTTACTTTAATGTTATTTATGCAATCTTTAAGATATAATCTTCTTGATTCCAGACTATCAAGACTAAAACATTCTATTCCAGTATTGTCATGATAATAAACAATTAACCATTTTCCATCATTAGTAATGTCAAGATATCTAGGATAGATAATTGGTGTATTTTCTTTTTCAGTAAAAATCAACATTTTATCCCAGTCAAAAATCTGAATATCATCTCCAATAGTACCTATAAATAGGTTTTCATTATAATTCAATGCAAATATAGGAAAATATTGATTAAATGTATTAATTTGATTCTGATCTTCTAAATTTATGATTATTGTTTGTGTTTCAGAACTATAACCAATGGCTTTATCTTCATAATTATAAGAATAAATTATTTTTTTATTATTAGGAGTTAATTGAGCAGTGACTATACCATTAGATTTTAAATTAAATTCTATATTGATTTCTGGCAGATCAAAATTTATTCTACAAATAAAACTTATAGTAAAATCCCAAGAAAGGTTTTCATAGCTTATATTTAAAAGACAACTTGTATTTTCTAAATATAATATTTTTAAATCATCAAACAAGGCAATTTCGTTTTCATTAAAGCTTCTTTGTTTTTGATGATATTTCTTAATTAAATCCAAAATTTTACTATTAGTTTCACATAAACTTATTTCCTTTTTCTCGATTTTACAAATAACCCAGCTATCAACTAAACTTAATGTTTTCAGATCCCAAATTTGTAAAAAACCATATTGTAAGCAAGCAATTAACTTATTGTTATCAGGTGTAACTGCTAAAGAAAGAATACTTTGTTGACATTCAAAACCAGCAATTTCTTGTTGAGTTTCTAAACTCCATAGTTTAACCGTTTTATCTTCAGAACCGGAATACAATATTTTACCATCAGAACTTAATGCTAATGTCGGGATAATTCCTTGATGACCCCTCAAAGTATAAATTTCCTGTCCAGTTTCTAAACTCCAAACTTTAATTGTATGGTCTGCTGACCCTGAAATAACTTGTTTCCCATCAGAAGTTAAAACCAAAGTTAATACACTTCCGGTGTGACCTGTTAAGGTATAAATTTCTTGTCCAGTTGCAATATCCCAAACCTTAATTGTATGATCCTCAGAACCCGAAATTAACCATTGACTATCGGGAGTCACTTCTAACGCTAATATTTCATCGGTGTGACCCACAAGAGTCCGCAGTAAAGGACTATCAGGTTTTGTTAAACTTCCTTCTAACGGACATAACCAAGGTGTTGTTTGATGGATTTTGATGTCTTCTAAAAAATTTTGAATCAGAGGATTTTCAAACTCCAGTAAACGTCCGACTAGCTGTGCTGATAATTGAGTGTTATCTGCTTTTAAAATATGAGAGGATAGGCGAATAGCACCTTGTATTAATCTCAAGGTTTCTGTTTGTTCTTCTGATAAGATAATATTGGCACTATTCAATCCTAACTGATAATCTTCTATTAACGCTTCAACTCCACAAACCAATAATTTTTCCTGAATAAACTCAAAACTTGCTAAACAACCAAATAACTGATTAACATACCCCGCTTGCGCTAAATGCTTAGGAGTATGGTTTAATGTATATTCTCGTTTTTCAGTAGTCATAGTATCTAACCAAACGCGAACATTACCCATGACCAAATATTCCTCCAGTTAAATTATCGGCAATTTGAGCATTAATTCCTGATAGGGTGACTCCTGCCGCCTGGACAATATCTTTACGCGCTAAAAAGTCGCAAAAACTTTGATGATAAATCCCATAACGAGTTTCGCCACCTATCACTTCTTCACGCAAAAATTGTTCCCACTCCTCCAATACTTCTTGAATTGTTAACGCATCTTCTTTAACAAAATCAACAATTAAATCACGGGAGACTGTTTCCCGTAATTCCGATAAAATATAAACAATTTTAATTTTTGTTCGGGGTAAGGGTTTAGCCATCATCCCCATTTGTCGCCAATGGTCTTCATAATACGCTTGCAACCCTTGGGGAAGTTGATTAATCGTTAAATCTTGATATTTACCTATTTCGATATCGCCTAAAATATAGCGTAAATACATGAAATTATTTTCACTTTTATCCGCTAATTGTGTGATAAAATCTTCTTCAGTTAACCCTTGATTTTGCACCCATGCGTTTAACTGAGGACGCTTTAACGCCTCCCGAATATAGGTTTTAATATCTGCTAAACTCTCAGCTTGATATTGCATCAGGTTAAACGGATGAATGGGTGTAGTAACCGTCAAAGGGAGGGTAAGGGGTCGTTGGGTGAGTAGAAAATAAACTCCTTTCGGCAAACTAATTGGTAAATACAGGATATTCGCCCCACTATGATCACTGTGATCTACTTCATCTAAGGCGTCAACAGCGATGATCAGTTTTGTTCCTGATTTCTGCTTGCTAACAATCTCATCTAATAGTTTAGCAAAAAATTGACCGTCTTTTCTAGCGTCCGCAGGTAAATTAGGATAAGGTAAATTATAACGGCTAATCAGTTGAGAGCAAATACTTTCTAAAAATTTTTCGGCGCGGTTAACTCCCAGAGAACGAACATTAAAATGGGCAACGCATCCGGTTTTCTCAACATATTTCGCTAGTATAGCACTTTTGCCAATTCCTGGATCTCCTTCTATGATAAAATAACCATTAGGTTGATGATCTAAAAAGGATTGAATGGCATCAAAAACAAATTTACGACCGACAAACCCTTCTACTTTTTCCTGAATTAAACGAGATTGTAATTGATTCTTATATTCAGGCTTTTCTTGTAACAGAGGGAGGACTTCAGCCATTAATTGTTTGACTTCGCCTATTCCATTTTTAGCTTGAATTGCTTCAAACAATTGAACCATTTTATCTAAGGATCGATAAGTATATTGAGGAGTAAAGTCTTTTAATTTAATCCAATTGTTAAGCCGAGGATGAGCCCATTTTCGACGAATAGCAGCTAAATCAAAGATCAAACTAATATTATCCCGACTTAGAGTATTGTAAAAAGCCTCATCTCGTTCTTTAATAATAATTTGGAGTAAAGCTTGGCAATCTTCAATATTAACTTGATCGTCTTGAATATGAAATTGTTTATCAGCTAAACAGTCTTTGACAACGGTTTCCCAATTATCCCCATAACGGCGTTGTAAAGTTTCTTTAACAAACGGTAATAAACCTTGCGCCAAATAAATTAAACTTTGACCCATTCGGGCATGATTTTGAACTAAAAGTTGTTCTTCGGTTGAGTGTTGATTTTTGTTAGCCATTGATTAAATACCAGGTACATTGTTAGATTTTAGAACAGTTACTAACTATCACTTTATCCTAACGCTTTAATAGCCGCCTGAATTAAATTATAAAAAACAGGTTGAGACACATCAACGGTTTGAGCATCCTGACGACTTTTGCCTAAGAGTCCAAAACGTTGACCTTTTTTTATCGCTAATACTTCGCCTTTCTGATTACGGATTTTTAATTCTTGGGTTTCACCAACATAAGATAAACTACAACTATAGTGTTTATCGTTATAGTCAAATTCTACACTTTTATTAACTTGAGAATGTTGAATTTCTGGAGATTCGGGTAATCTAGCCCCGACTAATTCTAACTCAATATTAGTTTGACCATTCCAACTATTTTCTTTTAATTGATAGGCGATATCTAAACAGTGGGGTAGGGGAAAATAGTCCGCCCAACGCCAAGCCATGGCATTAATTGTTGGTAAAGCAGTTAGTTGAGTATGGGAAAATTTATCTTGGGTTAAGGTGAGTTTAATATGTCCTTTTCCCACCAGTTTTTGTTGCACAATTCGCACGTTAGGAGTCCAAAAGGTAGGGGCATTATTTTCTATCCCACAGGGATGGAGTTGATTGATTTGATCATAAAGATTAAAGTTAATTTCACTTAAATTGGCTTGAGTATCAATTTTAATTAAGGGTTTTAGATGTTCTAATTCTAAACATTGATGGGCAAATTCACTTAAACGGGTTTTAATTTGATCTAAATTTTCGGCGGGGAAGGAAAAGCCTCCGGCGGCTTTATGTCCTCCGAATTTACCCAGTAAATCTTGACAATATTCTAAGGCTTTAAAAATATCAAATTCCGCAATTCCTCGGGCTGAACCTCGAACTATTTTAGGGGATTCTGTTTCGTCTTCTGGCTGTTCATAGGTTCCAATAAACACGGGAACTCCGTATTTTTCTACTAACCGAGAAGCGACAATTCCAATCACGCCATGATGCCATTCTGGTTGCACAACTACTAACACCCTTTCTTGTTTTAAATCAATATTTTCTGATTCTATCCAAGCGATCGCTTCCTGTTGAATTTCTTCACATAATAATTGTCTTTGTTGATTGATTTGTTCACACTGCATTGCCCGTTCTAAGGCAATTCCCATATTTTCTGTTGTTAATAATTCTATCACAATTTGAGGATCAGCTAACCGCCCAATAGCGTTAATTCTTGGCCCCAAACGAAAGCCAATATCATCGGGTTTTAGGGTTTTAGTATTGGTAGATGGGAGAGAATTTTCGGGCTGTTCTTCCGATTTTGCTTGATATCCGGTGGAGACTCCAGCCACTTGAATTAAGGCTTGAATTCCGGTGATTTGGGAATAGGGAATTAACTTTAACCCGCGTTTTAACCAACGGCGGTTAACTCCCACTAAGGGAGCTAAATCGGCAATAGTTCCTAATGTAAATAATTCTAACAAAGGATTGACTACTCCTTGAATTTTACCCAACTTTTGAGCTAAACAAATAGCTAAAACATAGGCAACTCCCACCCCGGCCAATCCTCGATAGGGGGATAATAACGGTAATAATTTAGGGTTAAGAATTGCATCGGCTGGGGGTAGTTTTTCAGGTAAATCATGATGATCGGTAATAATTACAATTAACCCTAATTCTTTAGCCCTAGCAATGGGTTGATAGGCGGAAATTCCATTATCAACGGTGAGAATAATTTTAACGTCTTCTTGATGAAATTCTTCTACTATTCGGGTATTAATTCCATAGCCTTCAGTCATGCGGCTAGGAATGGCATAATTAACATTAGCTCCTAGGGCAGAAAGCGATCGCATTAATAAAGCCGTACTGGTCATACCATCGGCATCATAATCCCCACAAATTGCTATTTTATCCCCCTGATTAATCGCATTTTCTAATAGTTCTACACTTTTTTCTAAATCCTTAAATTCCTCCAAGGGAGAGGGTAAAACTTGGGATTCAGGGGTTAAAAAAGCCTCCGCCTGTTCCGGGGTTTCAATGCCGCGATTAATTAAAACTTGGGTGACTAAAGGGATAATTCCCAGGGTATCTGCTAACTCTTGGGCAAGTTCAGATTGTTGCGGGAAAATATACCACCGTTGATTCGGAAGTTGATGGGAATTAAAAGACTCTGGAGAAGAAGGTTGCACAGTTTCTAAAGATTAATATAAATAAAAGAATACTCTATTGTATCAAAATTATTCTTATTTTTAACAAGACTTCCGCATTATCTGTATAGTAGGGGCAATTGATGAATTACCCCGACTGAAAAAATTTTACTTCTAATTAAACTTCAACTTTAACTCCTTTCCAAAAGGCAATATAACCTTCAATATTTTTAGCTGCTGATTTGGGTTCAGGATAATACCAAGCGGCATCCTTATTCTTTTGCCCCTCAACCACGATATCATAATAACTTGCCACCCCTTTCCAGCCACAAGTGGTGTGGGTATTACTATCCTGAAAATATTCAGGTTTAATCGAGTTTGCGGGAAAATATTGATTCCCGTCTACCACGACACATTGATCACTTTCGGCTAAAACTGTACCATTCCAAACCGCTTTCGGCATAAATCTCCTCTGAGTTTTGTAACTTTATTTTAAAATTTAACACTTTTAAGGCATAAAATAACAATTCTGGGTTCTCAATCCCCAAAAATGATCAGAATATCCTAGCAATTCAGCCCATTTTAATTATAAAATAAAAAAGACGTTTCATCTAAATTACGAGCAATGTCAGGGCTAATTTCTACTCCCTTCGCCCAACCCCAATCCCTAGAACAGTCTCTTAAACATTTCTTTGGTTATGATTCCTTTAGACCCGGACAGCGCGAAATAATTGAACAGGCACTACAAAAGCGAGATTTATTAATTATTATGCCCACCGGAGGCGGAAAGTCTCTATGTTTTCAACTTCCGGCTTTATTGAAACCTGGATTAATGATTGTGGTCTCGCCCTTAATTGCTTTAATGCAAGATCAAGTAGAAGCATTACAAGATAATGGGGTAGGTGCTACCTTTCTCAATAGTACCTTAACGGCTGCGGAAGCAAAATCAAGGGAATCGGCGATTTTAAAAGGAGATATTAAACTGCTTTATGTAGCCCCGGAACGTTTATTATCCGAACGATTTTTATTTTTTTTAGACACCCTAGAAGAACGGTTAGGAATCTCTGCTTTTGCCATTGATGAAGCCCATTGTGTATCGGAATGGGGGCATGATTTTCGGCCAGAATATCGAAAATTAAAACAACTACGAATTCGCTATCCTAAAATTCCAGTTTTAGCCTTAACTGCGACGGCGACTCAACGGGTGAGACAGGATATTATTCAACAGTTAGAGTTAAAAAATCCCTATATTCATGTTGCTAGTTTTAATCGTCCTAATTTATATTATGAAGTAATTCCCAAGAAGAAACAAACCTTTACCCAGCTATTAAAAATTATTCAGGAGGTGGGCGGGTCAGGAATTATTTATTGTTTAAGTCGAAAAAATGTAGAAGATTTGGCATTTCGGTTACAAAATCATGGGATTTCCGCCCTACCCTATCACGCTGGCCTTGAAGATCAAATCCGGTCAGAAAATCAGACTCGGTTTATTCGAGATGATGTGCAAATTATGGTGGCGACGGTTGCCTTTGGCATGGGAATTAATAAGCCCGATGTTCGCTTTGTAATTCATTATAGTTTACCTCGAACCTTAGAAAGTTATTATCAAGAATCTGGTCGAGCGGGACGGGATGGAGAATCGGCTCGGTGTACGTTATTTTTTAGTTATGGTGATCTGAAAACCATTGAATATTTAATTGAGCAAAAACCCGATCCCGATGAACAACGGATCGCCCGTCAACAGTTACGACAAATGTTAGATTATGCGGAAGCATCGGAATGTCGGCGCACGGTTCAATTAAGTTATTTTGGGGAATTTTTCTCGGAAAATTGTGCAAAATGTGATAATTGTCAGACGCAAAATCCGGTTGAAGATTGGACAATTGAAGCAATGAAATTTTTATCCTGTATTGCTCGATGTCATGAAAGATTTGGCATGAATTATATTATTGATGTATTAAGAGGATCGAAAAGTCAAAAAATTCTGGATCGACGCCATGATCAACTTTCTACCTATGGCATTGGTAAGGAAAAAACGGCGGAAGAATGGAAGAATTTAGGGCGATCGCTTTTACGTCAAGGACTTTTGGATCAAACCACCGATGGCTATGCAATTTTAAAGTTAAATTCCCGCAGTTGGGAAGTAATGAAACGGGAAAGAACTGTTGAAATTACTGTTATTAAAGAACAAAATGTCGAAAAATCAACTCGTTCTTTAGCCATAGAAGTAGAAATGCTATTTGAACAGTTGCGCCAACTACGGAAGAAATTAGCCGATGAACAATCTATCCCTCCCTATATGGTTTTTTCCGATTCTACGTTAAAATTAATGGCACAACAACGACCCCAAAATTTAGAGGAATTAAGTCAAATTTCTGGCGTGGGTAGTTATAAATTAGAACGTTATGGTCAACAATTTACTGAAGCTATTTTTACTTACTGTCATGGACAAAACCCGCCCAATTCTTCCTCTAAAAAATCCGAATCTAAACGTCTCACCCTGGAGGATTTATCAGATAGTTTAATTACGACTCTATCTTTATATCAAGACGGTCTGAGTTTGAATGCGATCGCCAATGAAAGAGGATTAAAAACCAGTACCATCGCCGATCATTTAACTCAATTAATTGCCGCTAATCAGAATATTAATATCGATCAATTTGTTGAACCTGAACGGCAAAAAGCGATTATTAAAGCCATCAAAAAAGTCGGAGATACGAGCTTAAAAACCATTCATGAATATGTGGGAGAAAACTATAATTATGAAGAAATAAAGATGGTTAGGGAATGGTGGCGACAGCATCCTAATTAAACAGGTGCTCCTAATTAATCCATTATTACGCTCGTTGTTGCGCTTTAGCGCTCTTAGTAGCCTCCGCATCACAACAACAAACTGATGAATGTTTTCTCTTATAACTAATAACCCACCTCAACTGATTATGAACCCGATTATTTTTTGTGACTTCGATGGAACAATTACCGCAGAAGAAACCTTTGTGGCAATGTTAAAAGAATTTGCTCCAGACAAGGCGGCGCAAATTATGCCCTTATTATATCGCCAGGAAATGACCTTACGCGAAGGAGTCAGAACCATGTTAGAATCGATTCCATCCCGTTGTTATCCTGAAATTATAGAATTTTCTAAGACAAAAAAAATACGACCTGGATTTGTAGAATTTCTGGATTTTCTTAATACCCAAGAAGTGCCTTTTATCCTAGTTTCAGGAGGCGTTAGGGTGATGGTTGAAACGGTTTTAGGAGATTTAACTCAAAAAATTGATGGTATGTATGCCGTTGATTTAGACACCTCAGAGGAGTATTTTAAGGTTAATTCCGAGTTTGAAGCCGATACGGAATTAGTAGCTAAAGTAAAAGTAATGGAACTCTATCCTAACCCGGAAAAAATTGTGATTGGAGACTCTATTACGGACTTAAATATGGCCTTAGCCACGCCGCTTGTTTTTGCTCGCGATCGCTTGGCAAAATATTTAGATGAATATCAAAAACCCTATATTAATTGGACAGATTTTTTTGATATTACAGACCACTTATCTCAAAAATGGAATATATTGTAAACTGATTGATTATTTTAAAACGGGAGAAAATCTTAAAACATGGCAGAATTTACTCGGATTCTTTCTTTAGATGGTGGTGGACTGCGGGGAATAATTTCCGCCGAAGTTTTAAAGTATGTAGAACAGAAATTACAGGATTTTACAGGAAATTCTGATGCGAGAATAGGAGATTATTTTGACCTAATTGCTGGGACTAGCGCCGGAGGAATTTTAGCGGCTCTTTATCTTTGCCCCGATCTTGAAAACCCATTAAGACCCCGATGCTCTGCTGAACAAGTTTATCATTTTTTTCGGTATGAATCGAGTCAAATCTTTGATCCTGTCTCTAAAAATTCCTTTCAACCCTTGGGAGAATTATTTAATGAAAAATACTCCTATCAAAAGTTTAATCAGATCATGGGTGATTTTTTTAAAGATCTGAAATTAAGCGAACTGCTGAAACCTTGTTTAATTACTTGTTATGAAATAGAAAAACGAAAAAGCCACTTTTTTACCCAGCATGATGCAAGATTAAATATCAAAGATGATTATTTTATTAGAGATGTTCTCCGCGCCACTTCCGCCGCCCCTACGTTCTTTGAAGTCGCTCAAATTAAATCACTCAATCAGGACATTTATACTTGTATTGATGGGGGAGTTTTTGCTAATAATCCTACCCTTTGTGCTTACGCAGAAGCTCGTCATAAATTTAATCGCGAGTTTAATGTTGATAACCGCTATGAAAAAGGCCCAACCGCTAAAGAAATGGTGGTTTTATCGTTAGGAACCGGAGTCGTCAAAAAGAAATATTCCTATGAAGAAGCCAAAGATTGGGGAAAATTAAAATGGCTTGACCCTTTATTTGATATTATTATGACCGGGGGTGCGGAAACAGTGGACTATCAAATGCAACAAATCTTTGATACCACGGGTCACCCGGAACATTATTTGAGAATTAATACGGATTTGCAAAGTCGCCAAACCTTACAAATGGATGATTTTTCCGAAGCTAATTTGAATGCTATTAGTCAAGTAGGGCAACAATTAACCGAAGCAAATCGTCAACGCTTAGATGAATGGATTCAACTGCTTTTACTTTAATCTTAATTTCAGGTGAATATCATGTTTAAAGATGCGCGTAACGCTCAAATCCTATTTCTATCGATGTTTTTTCTCTTGGGAATCGCAACCAGAGACTGGACATTACGACTGGATTTTATACTAATAATTGGGTTAAGTTGTTTATTAACTCAATGGGTTTGTTCCTCAATTTACTCGTTCTATATTAACAAAAAGATCACGCTTTTATCCCCGGAATTTTTAGGATCTTGGCGTAGTGCTTTAATTACCACATTGGGGTTATGTTTATTACTCAGAGCTAATCATTGGACAACCTTAGCATTAGCCGGATGTTGTGCGATCGCCAGTAAATTTATCTTTCAATCCCAGGGAAAACATTTTTTTAATCCCGCTAACTTTGGAATTATTATTGCCTTAACTCTAAGCGCTGATGCTTGGGTTTCCCCCGGACAATGGGGAACTGATTCCTGGTATTTATTACTATTTTTAGGAACCGCAGGCATCATTCTTAAAAAAGTCGGACGTTGGGATACTTCCGCCGGCTTTTTAATCACCTATATGGGATTAGAAGCAGGGCGAAATTTTGGCTTAGGTTGGGGTTGGGATGTTTATACCCATCAACTGATGAATGGTAGTTTATTACTATTCGCTTTCTTTATGATTACCGATCCGCGTTCGATTCCCAATGCCACCTTCAGCCGAATTATTTGGGCGGTATTAATAGCCGGACTAACCTTTATTTTACAACATCAATTTTTCATCTCAACGGCTCTATTTTGGGCTTTATTTGCTCTGTCTCCCGTCACCATTATTTTAGACCAAATGTTTCAAAATTATCGGTTTTCTTGGTCTGCAAAATCCCCGAAATATTTGCCTTTATCTGCTTCTATGTAGTTTTTATTGCCATTTTAATAGGAGTTAATAATGAAAACAATAAATCGGTTAATTGCCTTTTTAATTGTTGTTTTTGCTAGTATTGGTTTTGCTGCGCCTGCCTTAGCATTTTGTGGGTTTTATGTGGCAAAAGCCGATGCTACTTTATATAATCAAGCCTCACAAGTTGTGATTGCCAGAGACAAAAATCGGACGATTTTAACCATGGCAAATGATTATCAGGGAGCAGTAAAAGATTTTGCTTTAGTTGTTCCGGTTCCTGTGGTTTTAAAACCCGAACAAGTTAAGATTGGTGAACCGAAAGTTATCCAACAATTAGATGCGTTTAGCGCGCCCCGACTGGTGGAATATTTCGATCCCGATCCCTGTAATTCTTATCCCCAAGCCCCATTACCCACAACCAGAGGGGGAAATGTCACCTTAGAAATGGACAAACAACGACAAGCTCGGTCGGGTTTAGGAGTTACTATTGAAGCCCGTTTTAGCGTGGGAGAATATGATATTTTGATTCTGAGTGCGAAAGAATCCGATGGTTTAGAAACCTGGTTAATTCAAAATGGTTATCAAATTCCCCAGGGAGCAAGTGCCCTATTAAAACCCTATATTCAACAGGGGTTAAAATTTTTCGTTGCTAAAGTTAATTTAGAAAAATTTGATCAAAGTGGTTTCCAAACCCTGCGTCCTTTAATGATTGCCTATGAGTCTCCTCGGTTTATGTTACCGATTCGTTTAGGGATGATTAATGGTAAGGGAGAACAGGATTTAATTGTTTATTTACTCTCTCCAAAAGGTCAAGTCGAATTAACTAATTATCGCACCGTTAAAATTCCTTCCGATCAAAATATTCCTGAATTTGTCAAAGAAGTTTTTCCAGGTTTTTATAAATCCCTATTTAATACAATTCATGAACGGGAACAGAAAAAAGTTGCCTTTTTAGAATATGCTTGGAATATGGGAGGATGTGATCCTTGTTCTGCCGATCCTTTAACGAATGAAGAATTAAAGCAGGCGGGGGTATTTTGGTTAGATTCCCCGACGGGAAATTCCACCTTTATTACCCGTTTACATATTCGCTACGCCCGGAATACTTTTCCCGAAGATTTAAACTTTCAAGAAACAGCCAATCAACAAAACTTTCAAGGTCGATATGTGATTAATCATCCCTATCGTGAATCCATGCAGTGTTCACAAGCCCAACAATATCGGCAATCTGTTCGCCAAAGACAGCAACTCGAAGCGCAAAACTTAGCCACATTAACGGGCTGGAAAATTGAAGATATTCGACGTCGGATTAATTGGATAGAATCAACTTCAGATTCCTGGTGGGATCGAATTTGGAACAAAAATTAATAAGGTTTATAGGACTTACGCACCAAACCGGGTTTCTGAACGAGAAATCCAGATTTCATCCGCAAAATCACCGGCCAGAAACCCGGTTTCTTTGGTCTTGTGCGTAAGTCCTGGTTAATTGACATCCTCACCACGGGTAAAACCAGAGGATGTCAATATTCCCTATTTCGGTCTTCCTAGGGTGGTAATATAAAGCACGGCTTCGTCCGCAGGAATACCTAATACTTCATTCACCTGATCATCAAAAAATCCCCCAATTCCACTCACACCTAAACGCAGATAAAAAGCACCTAAATTTAAGCGTTGTCCGAGATGACCGGCATCTAAGTGTAAATAGCGGTAAACCCGATCTCCATAGTTGGCGATCGCTTTTTTTAAATCCGCCGTATGAAATAACACCGCCGACGCATCCCGTCCTAAATCCTGTTGTAAACACAAATAGTACAACTCCTTGCGAAAATTCTTAAAGCGAATTTGCCTTAATTCTTGAGCTTTAGGAGCATAATAATAACATCCATCCTCCAAACCCGAGACTCCAGAAACTGCAATAAAAGTTTCAATTAAACTCAAATCAAAATAATCTGGAGAACCATCTAACCCTTGATGAATATAATGGTAAGGTTGATAGGTAAAATCTAAAAGGGCTAAGAGTTCATTTAACATTAATTCCGCCCCATTATAATTGCGGGTAGATCGTCTTTTTAAAAGTGTTTTTTCTAAACCAGATAAATTTTTTCCCCAATCAATGGAACTCGTCACCGTTGAAATTTTTGTGCAAAATGGGAAATTATATTTATCTTCTAATATTTCGTCGGTTTCTAAAAGTTTCCAACCTTGAGTTCCAGAGGAATCTGTTTCTATTTTTGTCGATTCATGCAAATAATCCAACAGTTTTCCATCGGGAATATTTGGGTAATCGATATTAGTTACAGAAGGTAAAGCCGTTCTTAAAAGCGGTAAGTTTTCTTCAATTTGCAGTAAATCGGCTAAGGCTAAAACCGCGATTGCTCCTTCAGCATTTGTATCCAAATACAACAATTGATTCAGAATATCATCCGCAAATCCTCCAATTAAATGGGGTCGATAATCATTCATCGCCGCCATTAATTCAATATTACCTAATAAATGACCCGTATCTAAACAAATGCGCCGATAAGCCCGATCTTGATAGCGCCAAGAAGAACGTAAAAAGACCGCCGTTGTTACCAAGGCTAAATGGGTATTTTCTAATGCTGGATGCCAAAAACAAGCATCTCGTAAATCCGGCCAAACTTGATTTTCCCAAAATTGAACTAAACCATGGGTTTGGGCTTGATAATGATATAAACCCGCAGGTAAAATCGCCGTCCCCCGAGAAATTAAATAGATTTCCGCCGGATATAAACCCCCCGCCGAAGGTGCCGCCCTCAGATAATGGACTCCCGCCATGGTGGGGAGTTTGGCAGTCAAACCATAACTATGCAGCAACAAATGGGACAAACGCTGCCAAAGTCGGATTTTAGGATCACTAGACGGGGTTTCGTCCGTGTCCCGTAGGTAGGGTTTAAGGTCAAAGACTGTGCCGATTTTATACTCTTTAAAGGGAATGGGCTGTTTTTCCCAGTCCAAGGTCTGACTTTTTAACCCTAGGGTTTCAGGGTCATATTTCGTGCGTTCATGGTAGTGTTGGGCAATGGATTTCGGAGATTCTGACATAAGATTAACCTGATGCAGAAGAATAACGCTTTTCTTTAGTGTAGACTTTTCTTCTGAGTTTCTTCCTATTTTCTGAAATAGATTTTTACCCATCTGAACATTTTGGCGTCTGATACCCAAAACCTGACAGACAATATCAATCTTGATTATAGCGTTTAAATCTGTAACTCCTTGATCACATTTGCGATCAGTGTTAGTATTTTATTTAACAGTAAGATTTATAGTCTAGTCAAAAATATAAGATTTGGTAGAATTAATTTTATAGATTCAGAGAGGTTGAATGGAAATTTTAAGTGCAACTGAGGCTAAAGCTAATTTATTAAATTTGCTTGAACAGGTCAATCAAGATCATTTACCTAGAATGATTACCAGTCAAAATGGGGATGCTATTTTAGTTTCAAAAGAAGACTGGGAAAGTTTGCAAGAAACACTTTATTTACAATCTATTCCGGGTTTTGTGTCCGAAATCAAAAAAGCTGCACAGTCAAATGATTGGGTATCGGAAGAAGAGTTTATGAGGGCGTTAGATGCTGTGGAAGATTGAATTTAGCCGTGATGCTCTTAAAGATGTCAAAAAGTTGAAGTCTGCTAATTTGGAAAACAATGTGAAAAAATTGGTTGAGATATTAAAACAAAACCCCTATACTCCTCCTTATGAAAAGTTATCAGGAGATCTTCAAGGATACTATTCAAGGCGAATTAATATTAAACATCGTCTTGTCTATTCAATTGATGATATAACTAAAACGATTAGAGTTATTTCAGTTTGGTCACATTATGAATGAGATGAATTTCATGGATAAGGGTTTCAAGCTGAGTTCTATAATCGATTATCAATCTTGATTATAGCGTTTAAATCTGTAACTCCTTGATCACATTTGCGATCGGTGTTAATATGTTATCTTAACAGTAAGACTTATACTCTAGTCAAAAATAAAGTGATCGTAAGTCAAGGGGAGTAAAAGATTTAAAATGTTAAATCCTATTAATTTAATTCCAACCGCAATTCAAGGTTATAATTGGATTCAGATGTGGCATGAAAAACAAGCTAATCCGCCCTATCTTCCTGATAATGCTCTCTTGCTGTTTAAACGATTTAAAGATGCTTATGATACAAAAAATATTATTAAACTTGGTTTTACTATCTCAGATCATTACAAAGGAGATTTATATGGGGTTTCTACAAAACAGGAGTTTATCAGTAGCCAAAAACGAGTCTTTGATAATTTATCTTTAGTATCTCCCTGTTTATCGATTAATGTTTATAGTATTATCGAAAATAGTAATGACGTATTTTCTGCAATTATTGATACTCAATCAAAGGCATCGGTTTTAGGGATTCCCCTGACAAATTATGATTCTGTTCCCATTCGTTGTGAAATTCGTCCTGAACAGGGGTTATGGGTGATTACTAAGATGTTTATTGAATGGCGATTAATTTCATAATGTAATAGTTTTAAGTTAGATGGTTTGGAAGATTGAATTTAGCCGTCATGCTTTTAAAAGATATCAAAAAGTTGAATTCTGATAATATAAAATAACAATGGAGGTTCCTTTAGCTCTACAATAGAGATTGAGTACAGCCTATTGTTGGAGAACGCAACATGGTTTTTGTTGAGGACATTGCGAAAGTAGCAGAACAAGTGCGTAAACGGGCTGAGTTGGTGACAGGTGAGGAAGCGACTAAAATGGGCTTAATTATCCCTTTTTTAAGTATCCTTGGCTATGATGTTTTTGACCCAACAGAGGTTATCCCTGAGTTTATTGCCGATTTCGCTACTAAAAAAGCAGGACAGTTTGAAAAAGTAGATTATGCTATAGCAATAAACGGCGATATCGTTATGATTGTAGAAGCAAAAGGGCGTGATCAAAAACCAACTGCTCATGATGGTCAGTTAAAAAGATATTTTAATGGTCTGCTAAAAACAAAAGTCGCTATTGTTACGAATGGCATTGAATATCGGTTTTTCACGGATTTGCGCCATGAGAATGTCATGGATGAGGAACCTTTTTTTAGTTTTAATATCCTTAATTATGACCAAAAACAGATTGAAAATATCAAGCTTTTTCATCGAGATAATTTTGATTCAAGCCTAATCAAACGCCAAGCAGAGGAGATGGTTTATCTTCAAGGAATGACTAAACTAATTGATGATCTTCTTCGGTCTCCATCTGATGATTTTATTCGATTTCTCATTTCTCAACTTAGCACAGTTAATCCCAATTGTGCGGTAGAAGGTCGAGTTACAAGTAAAATTATTGAAAAATTCAAACTTATTGTTAAAAAATCTATTCAGAATAGTTTAGTTGAGTTAATGACGCAATCAATTAGTAGAGAAATTGGTGAAAAAAGTGAAGTAATCGTTTCTACTGAAGTTGATGATATTGAAAGAATAGAACCAGAGTTAGAAGCATCAAACATAGAAACAACTGATGAAGAACTAGAAGCATTTGAAAAAGTTAAAATAATTGCTGCTGGTTCTAAAACTTATAAATTAGACGTTCAATATAAAGATGTTGTTTCTTACTTTGGTGTCCATGTCGGCAAGCCAAATTGGTGGTTTTTAAGATTTTATTTAACGCCGAAAAAGAAAAGCTTTGTCACTCGATTACCAATTAATGAAGTAAAAGCATTAGCAGCAGGGTTTGAAGTTCAAGAAATATCAGCGTCACTGGGGGATGCAGCATCAAGGGTGATTATTTCATCCGTTAATGATTTAGATCAGCTTTCTGATTTGATTATTAAATGTTATGAGACTGAATCTGCTAAACATCCTTGATATATTTTAGGAAATCCAGTCAGGAATGGTTGCGGCACAATGATTAACTTATGAATCAAGTTGATCCTCAATCTTAACAAACTTCTGAAACGCTAATTTTGCCGCCCCAATCATTCCCGCTTGATTCCCTAATTCGGCAATTAATATTTCTAACCCCTCTCTGGAACTGAATAATACCCTTTGTTCTAATTCTGCTTTCATCGCAGGTAAAAATAAATCAGCCCCCGCACTAATTCCCCCGCCTAAAATGATTGCTTCTGGAGTTAAGACATAAATTAAATTTGCTAATCCTATCCCTAATAACTTCCCATATTCTTGCCAATATTCGATCGCTTTTTCATCCCCTGCTAAGGCTTTTTCCGCTAATTCTGCGGGTTCTAATCCCGTATCCCGGCGAATAGCTTGTACAGAAGTATATTGTTCTAAGGAACCCCGATTTCCACTATTACAAACAGGGCCATCAAAATTAAGACTAATTAATCCCAATTCCGCCGCCGCCCCTTGATGTCCGACAAATAATTCCCCATTTAAAATAATCGCCCCGCCTACCCCAGTTCCTAATGTTAACAGGATTAAATTTTGAAACCGTCGCCCCGCCCCTAACCAAGCTTCCCCTAACCCCGCACAGTTAGCATCATTCGCTAAAATCACAGGTAAACCCGTTTTTTCCTCTAACCAATCAGCTAAGGGCACATCCTGCCATCCGGCCAAATTAATTGCTACTTTCGCAATTTTTCCCGTCCCATCCACAGGCCCAGGAGTTCCTAATCCGATCGCTTGAATACTATTGACATTTTCCCTAATTTGTGCTATAGCCTCAACTATTGCTACTAACACCGCTTCCGGTGTCGCCGGGTGAGGTGTGGGAACCGTTAAGGACTGATAACAAGTTCCATCCGGTGCAAAACAGCCCAATTTTATCGCCGTCCCACCTAAATCGATCCCAATAACTTGCACTGTGTTCACTTCTGGTAGTAAGCCCTTCAGGGCTTTATCCTATGGTAGTAAGCCCTTTAGGGCTTTATCATTTTGTAGTAAACCCTTCAGGGCTTTATCATTAACATCAATAATTGAATCAGCCCTGAAGGCCTTACTACTTAAATATCGGGTTCATCAACCATGCGACGGTCAATACTAGAGTTGAATACAGGTTCCACCCGAATAGCCTTAATTGCACTCGGACGAACAACCATATATTCTTTAGCATTATTATCTTCTGCCCGTTGTTTGATGGGAACATTAACAAATTCGGTACTATCAAATTTCGGTAATAAAACCTTGGTGTACCACACCTGAAAGTCTTGCATCGTGGGAAACTTAATTTGTTCTCGATGACCCCCCTCAATCATGATGTGAACCACATATTCATCGGGCGTTCTGGGCATAATGACTCGCAGCTAAAAACAGATTGGCTAAACTGACAGGATGTTAACCATTTGTTCTTAGTCTCTCATTAATTGTCGATAAAGTCTACTGACCCAATTATTACAAAAATTTACCAAAAATCGAAAAAAAACCGGATTCCCCCTTGACAGGGCCACCGATTCGTGGGAACATATTTATTATACAATGGGATAGTTGCAGTTTTAAAATTTTTGCAAATACCCAATTATATTAAATTACTAATATCATTAATATAGCACGGCGGCGCATCCGGTGGCAACCCCGAAAATTTTAAATTTTTCTAAAAAAAACCAAACTGAATTTGTCAAGGTTTAATCAAACAGTTCACAAGAATATAAAGGGATACCCTTAAAATGTGTAGAGACTTAGGAGTAAGTTGTATACTCAATCCCGTTTAATGAAGCTAAACGTCAACTGATATACACAGAATTCATAATGCCGAAACGTACAGACATAAAGAAAATTTTGCTCCTCGGTTCTGGCCCGATTGTGATTGGACAAGCCTGTGAGTTCGACTATTCAGGAACTCAGGCCTGTAAAGCTCTGCGGGAAGAAGGCTATGAAGTGGTGTTAGTCAACTCCAACCCGGCAACGATTATGACTGACCCGGAAACGGCCGAACGCACTTATATTGAGCCTCTAGTGCCGGAAGTAGTTGCCAAGGTAATCGAAAAAGAACGTCCCGATGCCCTATTGCCCACCATGGGAGGTCAAACCGCCCTCAACTTAGCCGTGGCCTTAGCCAGAAATGGTACCTTAGAGAAATATGGAGTTGAACTAATTGGGGCTAAATTAGAAGCCATTGAAAAAGCCGAAGATCGGCAACTGTTCAAAGAAGCCATGGAAAAAATCGGGGTGGCCTGTTGCCCTTCGGGAATTGCTAATACCATGGGTGAAGCCCTCCAGGTGGGGCATCAAATTGGGAGCTACCCCTTAATTATTCGTCCCGCCTTTACTATGGGAGGAACCGGGGGTGGTATTGCCTATAACCAAGAAGAATTTGAAGAAATTGCCCAATCCGGTTTAGATGCGTCTCCCAATTCTCAAATTTTAATCGAACAATCCTTAATTGGTTGGAAAGAATACGAATTAGAGGTCATGCGGGATCTGGCTGATAACGTGGTGATCATTTGTTCGATTGAAAATATCGATCCCATGGGGGTACATACGGGGGATTCAATTACCGTGGCTCCCGCCCAAACCTTAACCGATAAAGAATATCAAAGATTGCGGGATGCTTCGATTAAAATTATCCGAGAAATTGGGGTAGAAACCGGGGGATCTAATATTCAATTTGCGGTTAATCCGGTGACTGGGGATTTTATTGTGATTGAGATGAATCCCCGGGTGAGTCGGTCTTCTGCCCTAGCTTCCAAAGCCACGGGATTCCCGATCGCTAAATTTGCAGCTAAATTATCCGTGGGATATACCTTAGATGAAATTAAGAACGATATTACTAAGAAAACCCCGGCTTCCTTTGAACCCACAATTGATTATGTGGTCACTAAAATTCCCCGATTTGCCTTTGAGAAATTCCCCGGTTCGGAACCGGTTTTAACCACACAAATGAAGTCCGTCGGGGAAGCGATGGCGATTGGGGGAACCTTCTGTGAATCCTTCCAAAAAGCGTTACGATCCTTGGAAACCGGGTTAGCAGGTTGGGGATGCGATCGCTCGGAAAAACTCGACCGTTTAGATCATATTCGCTCTGGTTTACGCACTCCTAATCCTGATCGGATTTTAACGGTTCGGAATGCGATGTTGTTAGGAATGACGGTAGAAGAAATCTATGAACTGACCGGAATTGATCCGTGGTTTTTAGATAAAATGCAGGAAATTTTAGAAACGGAAAAATTCCTCAAACGGACTTCTTTACCTGAGTTAAAAGCCGATAAACTGTTAGCAGTAAAACGTCAAGGATTTAGCGATCGCCAAATTGCCTTTGCCACCAAAACCACGGAAGATGAAGTCCGAACCTATCGCAAAGGATTAGGAGTCAAACCCGTTTATAAAATGGTGGATACCTGTGCGGCGGAATTTGAATCAACCACCCCCTATTATTATTCCACCTATTGGGAAGAAGACGAAATTTTACCCTCTACTAAACCCAAGGTGATGATTTTAGGCGGTGGCCCAAACCGCATCGGGCAGGGGATTGAGTTTGATTATTGTTGTTGTCATGCCTCCTATTCTTTACGGGCGGATGGCTATGAAACTATCATGGTGAACTCGAACCCAGAAACCGTTTCCACCGACTATGATACGAGCGATCGCTTATATTTTGAACCGCTCACGAAAGAGGATGTTCTAAATATTATTGAAGCGGAAGAACCCGAAGGAATTATTATTCAATTCGGCGGTCAAACTCCTCTAAAATTGGCATTACCTCTGCAACGGGCTTTAGAAAAAACCACCCTAAAAACTAAGATTTGGGGAACTTCTCCCGACTCAATTGATATTGCAGAAGACCGAGAACGGTTTGAAAAAATTCTGCGGGAATTGAATATTTTACAAGCCGAAAACGGCATGGCCCGCAGTTTCAAAGAAGCCTTAAAAGTGGCGCGCCGGATTGGATATCCCGTGGTGGTGCGTCCTTCCTATGTGTTAGGGGGACGGGCCATGGAAATCGTCTATTCCGATGAAGAATTGGAACGATATATGCTGTTTGCGGTTCATGTAGAACCCGATCACCCCATTTTAGTCGATCAGTTCCTACAAAATGCCATAGAAGTTGATGTGGATGCAATCGCCGACCAACAGGGAAACGTGGTGATTGGCGGAATTATGGAACATATCGAACAGGCTGGAATTCACTCGGGAGACTCCGCTTGTTCGATTCCCTACCAAACCCTCTCGGAAGCCGCCATTACCACCATTCGCCGTCAAACCATTGAACTGGCCAAGGCCTTAAATGTGGTCGGGTTAATGAATATTCAGTTTGCGGTACAGGGGGAAAATGTCTTTATTTTAGAGGCCAATCCTCGGGCGTCTCGAACCGTTCCCTTTGTCTCTAAGGCGATTGGGGTTCCCCTGGCCAAAATGGCTTCCCGGGTGATGTCGGGTAAAAGTTTAATTGAATTAGGCTTTACTGAGGAAATCATTCCCACCTACGTTTCTGTGAAAGAAGCCGTCTTACCCTTTGCCAAATTCCCCGGTACGGATGTGCTGTTAGGGCCGGAAATGCGCTCTACGGGGGAAGTGATGGGGATTGATACTGAGTTTGGTAAGGCGTTTGCTAAGGCAGAATTGGCCGCCGGACAGGTGTTACCCCTATCGGGGACGGTGTTTATTTCTGTGAATGAACGGGATAAACAGGCAATTGTGCCCGTGGTTCGGGATTTCTTGGCTTTAGGGTTTAAAGTTACCGCGACTATTGGGACTCGCAAAGTGCTTTGGGAAAATGAGGTGAAGGTGGAGATGGAGTTGAAACTGCACGAAGGACGGCCGAATATTTTGGACGCTATCAAAAACCAGGCGGTGCAGTTAGCTATTATTACCCCTTCTGGGGAGGAGTCCCGCAGCGATGGGATTCTGATCCGTCGTTCGGCTTTGGCCTATAAAATCCCGATTATTACAACTATTGCGGGGGCTAAGGCGACTGTGGCGGCGATTCGTTCCTTAAAGTCTACTCCCATTGAAGTGAAAGCGATTCAGGATTATTACGTCTAACCCATCCTGTCGGGTGTTGACGATCAAATAGGGGTAATTCATGAATTACCCCTATTTAATTGCGATCGCACCAACACTAATGGGACTTAAACAAAAATCAAGCCCAAATCAAGCCTAAACTTGCTTTGTAGACTGCAAATACATCCCTATTATGTTGGAGCCACTCCACAAATCGAAAGGAAATCGCTGTGCGAAAGGCTTCAAGGGCATCAACAAATGTGTTTAA
>NZ_LR735014.1:84419-138963 GCF_900009265.2 Planktothrix paucivesiculata PCC 9631
ATTGAGCAAAATTTACTATAAGTACCTAAACAAAATTAATTGCATATTCTTGACCTAAATTTTCCAGCACTTTTTTCAGATATTTAATTAAGCTTGACCAACTGGCATAAGCATCGACTTCAATCCATTCATATTTAATAAATTTCCATAAGATTTCAATTAAATTTAGCTTAGGTGAGTAGGTGGGTAGCCAAAATATTTTTAAATTCTTTTGCTCCCATTCGGATAATTTGGAGAGAAAGCGATCGCTGGTATGAATTGAAGCTTGATCGAGAACAACCACAGTAGGTTTAGTTAGAGTATCACTAAATTTATCTAAAAATTTAATCACCGTTTCACTATCAATTGTTTGGAGGTAAATTTCCGAAAATAATTCATTTCTACAATTCATTAATCCCAGCACATTTATTCTTTTACTTTGAGAACTTTTGAGAATTATTGTGGAATTTTTCTCTTGCCAACCATAAGGAATGTAAGGCGTTAACGAAAATCCACTTTCATCTAAATATCTTAAATCAATTTCGCCTTTTTTATCTTGTTCTTTCAGCTTCAATAATTCTGGTGTTTTCACCTCTAACTCCCATTCATCAGGGGTTTTGCTTAATCCCCTTTTCATTCTTTGACCGGTCATATTCAACTTTTTTATCATTCTTTTTATGGTTTCTTTACTCACCTTAATTCCCCAGTTTTTATGAATTTTTATAACCACCTTATTGAGATTTTTAGGTTCGGCTTTTACCCACTCTTTTACTTCTGCTATTTGTGATGGGCTTAATTTTGCTTTTCTCCCCCTTCCTTTTTCATTATATAGACCGACAAATCCACTTTTTTCCCATCGAGTTACCCAATTATATAGAGTTCTTCGGCTGATTCTAAATATTGTTATTAGTTGCTCGGGAGAAAACCCCTGATAAATCAGGATTATACATTGGGCTCTATTTCTTACTTGAGGAAATTGGCTTGAGCAACTTATTCTGTTTAAAAGTTTGAACATTTCGAGATTCATTTCTTTCAGTAATATCATGGATTTTCGAGATTTAGAGTGTTTTTTTAGTATAAATCATTATTTTCTAGTTATGTAATTAATTTTGTTTAGGTACTTATTTATAAACTGGTTGAATTAAATACCTCGGAGACTTTTAAGTTTAATTCTTTAAGTCCAGGAGAGACAACTAAATCATCGTTGGTAAAATTACCGATTTCCCTATAGGTATCTCCAGTTAGTTCTAAGACTAAAATGGTTTGAGTTTGAGGATCAACAATCCAGTATTCGGGAATGCTACAATCTTGATATTGTAATTTTTTGGCGATGTAATCTCTCTCTCTTTGGATTTCTCCAGGACTAACCACTTCAATGACTAATAAAGGTGGTGACATGGAAAGAAGAATGGTATTTCTCTTGGAGAGTAATTGAATATGTTCTTCTCGAATAATGGTCAAATCAGGGTAACGGTTTTTCGGTTCACCTCTGACTTCTAATTCTAAGCCATGACCTCTAACTCTATCAGTTCCTAGTATTAAAGCAAAAACCAAAAAAAGGCGATTAGCAATTTGAAAGTTAAGTCCAGATTCTGGTGGCATTTCTACCAATTCTCCATTAAATAATTCACAGAGTTTTTCTGAATTATCGTCATATTGCAGATATTCAGCAAAGGTTTGAAAGCGAGGTTTCGTGATTAACATCAATTTGACTCCGTTTTAAATGATTTATAATAATAAAGTCTAATATTTTCTCGTTTTTTATAACTCCAACATCAAAGGCTTGTTGATGATTGCGCATAAACTGTAGTCTTTGTTCTTTAATTCTATCTTTTTGGATTACATTAGCTATCATAAAATGAGAAGAAGACCCCAACCCAATGCCACTGGGGTAGTAAGCTGTTGGCTGGGGTTCATCTCTCGAATAAGACTCTAACCACCAACCCCAAAAAGATCTAAGTCTCGTCTTGTTCAAACCCCGTGCCAGGTATCCGAAAGCCTCGAATTAACAAGGATTGTGCGTCAATTCGTTGATGCGAACCGTGCGCCTTGGCAAGTAGAAAAAGAGTTTTGACATTTTTTGAGGTGAGTGTTAGAATCAAGGGGACTATTCCGCATCGTCGCCCGCAAAAAATCTACCAAAATTCGCAGGATGCACGCTCCGCATCGTTGGTTGCAAAAGCTTGACACATCATTTTCTCATTGAAGCCTAGGGGTGTCAGCCCTGTACCATCCACTGAGGAAGTGGTATTAATTTCCCGTTGTACGGGTGCGGTTTGTTGGGGTTTGATGTTTTTCTTTGTCATGGTTTGTGTCTCCACATTTTGATTAAATTAGGTTAACTGTAAACTGCTTTTGAGTTTGTTAAGATTCTCGCAACAACTCTTGACAAAATATTAAATATTTGAGTGTGAGTTTCTGTCTGCAATTAATCCCACAAATACTCACCCGATTATGTTAGGCTCAAATAACAAAATTTATACGACAAATGCCCAAAAAAGTTGGAGAATTGAAACGAATGTTACAGAAAGCAGGATTTACACTCTTACCTAAACGGGGAAAAGGTAGTCATTCTTACTGGATTCATCCACTTTTATCAAAACCTATCGTTCTCTCCGGTAAAGACAGCAATGATGCGAAAATCTATCAGGAAAAAGATATAATGGCAAGCATAAAAGAACTAGAACAAGGAGATGAATAATGAATGATCGAATAATGAAATATAGTATTTTGATTCAGTGGTCTGAAGAAGATCAAGCTTATATTGCTAGTTTGCCTGAGTGGGGACAATATGCGCGGACTCACGGCGAAACCTATGAAGAAACACTAAAAAATGCGAAGGAAGTTTTAGAAGATTTAGTGTATGGTTATGAGAAAATAGGAAGATCTTTGCCAGAACCAAAGACATTACAGGTCGCTTGAAAAGGCTGGATCTGATCAATTTGCAATCTACCCATAATAGCGGCTTGTAGGGGTTTGAGGTTTTTCTTAGTCATGGTTGTTTGTGTCTCCAGATTAGTTGAAGTTTGACTGACTGGATGATAATCTGATGCTATGCTGGTGGTTGAGTCTTTGTAATGATTATTAACAATGATTGTGAGCAAATAGGTAAAGTTTCCCCATAAGATAATGCTGGCGAGAGCTTCTAATGTAAACTAAAATTATTTGCTCGATAACTATAACCATGCCTGATTTAATTACTATTCCTGGAATACCTGAACTTTGGACTCATACTAAAGGAGATTCTCGGATTAAAATTGCTATTCTTGACGGTGCGGCAGACTTAGAACGTGCTTGCTTTAAAGGTGCAAAGATTACTCAATTTAAACCCTATTGGTCAGAAGATATTGAACTCAATGATGAGTATTATCATTATCTGAAATTATCTACAGACTTTAACCAAAAACAAAAAGCTAAAAAAGAAGACCCCGACTACGATAAAGACGAAGCAAAAAAAGAAAGAGAAGCCTTTTTTAAAGATTTCCCTAAAGCCATTCAGAGACGGATTGAATTATCTAGTCATGCGACCCATATTGCTAGTACCATTTTAGGACAACATGGCTCTCCTGTTGCTGGTATCGCTCCTAATTGTACAGCGATTAATATTCCGATTTCCTTCGCTGGAGATTTTTATTTCCTTTGTAAATCTTACCCATGCTATTAACGAAGCCTTAAAAGCTGAGGTCAATATTATTCATATTGCTGCTTGTCATCCTACTCAGTCAGGAATGGCTCAAGAAATCTTTGCCCATGCTGTGAAACAATGCCAAGATAGTAATATTTTAATTGTGGCTCCGGGTGGTAACGATAAAGGCGAATGTTGGTGTATTCCTTCGATTTTACCCGATGTTTTAACAATACGTGAGTTCGATGGAGTTTGATCGCCACACCCTTCGGCTGACGCTCACGGCGAAGCCACAAGCTGTAAGTTCTCAGGCGGGAAGTGAAATTAGCTTGTCAGTTTTAATGTTTATTTAATGCGCGGGAAATTTGAGTTTATTCAAAATGATAAACTGGTTGTTTAATCTCATACAATGATGGCTTTTCAGGTTGATAAGTATAAGCAATCATTCCGGCTACTAAATTCACCATAAAATTACCTACACTTCGATGTCTTGTATGTTCAATTTGGCATAAGTTTTTCAGTTGATCATTCACTGATTCTATTATACCTCTTTTTCTTAATTTCATTTTATCTGACCACAACATTAGTTTATTTTTCATGTTTTTCTTCAGCCTAGTTATCAGTTGTAAACCTTTTTCATGTAATTGCTTAAATAATTTTTCGGAAATATATCCCTTGTCTCCAAAAATTTTTCCCACAATTCCTTCTGTTAATTCTGGGACTACTTTTCGGTCATCAACATTAGCAGGTGTGACTTGAAAATTTAAAATTTCCCCATAGTCGTTGATGATTAAATGTAACTTAAATCCAAAATAAAAGCCAATTGAACTTTTCCCCCATTCCGCTAGTCCAGCAAAGACTTTATGGCTATTTGCTCGATTTTCATGACAGACCTTTAAGGCGGTCGAATCGATAAAACTTGTTCCAGTTACCTCGCCTTTACAACAATATTCAAAGTAACAACATAGTGCTAATAAAGCATAAGACATTAACTCAACAAAACGATTATAACTGACTAAGTTAGGCATAGCTTTTGACCAATATGCCATTACTTGTAATCGGTAAAAGTCTTTAAATGTTCGGTAACGTGAACCATGAAATCCGATCAATATTGTCATTATTTCACTTAAAGTCAAGCGGGTTTTGGGTCGGCTTTGACCCACCACTTCTGGTAACAACATTTGTGCCAATAAGGGTTCAAATACTTGACAAAAGTCATCCAGGTCACAAAAAACTTTTGTTATGTCTAAGTGTGATGCTCTGTGATCCATAAAAGCCTCCTTAATTGTCTAATATTTGCTGGTTACATCTCTATTTTCCCACGCTTACTGATTAGATCATATGCCCAATAGTCGTCTGTTTTGTCGCGATCGCCTGCCCAGTAGTCGTCTGTTTTATCGCGATCGCTTGCCCAGTAGTCGTCTGTTTTATCGCGATCGCCTGCTCAATAGTCGTCTGTTTTATCGCGATCGCACTCCATCGAACTCACGTTAACAATGGGTGCAATGCGTGATGATGGACAACCTTTTAAATTTAGTAATTATGGTGGTGACTATCAACAAAAAGGGGTAATGGCTAACGGTGAAAATATCTTAGGAGCCGAACCCGGGACGGATATTCCGATTCGTGAAAAAGGGACAAGTTGTGCCGCTCCTATTATTACTGGAATTTCGGCTTTATTAATGAGTATGCAGTTACAAAGAGGGGAAAAACCTAATGCTGAAACCGTCCGTCAAGCTATTTTAAAAAGTGCTATTCCCTGCGACCCTAAAGAAGTAGAAGAACCAGAACGCTGTTTATTAGGAAAACTAAATATTCCTGGGGCTTACAACTTATTAACAGGAGAACTATTAACAACAGTTGAAATTTCTAAAATTAGATCATCAGAAATTAATATTCCGGTTAATACTGTTACTTCTATTAAGAGAATAGAAAACACCATTAACAGCCCATTACTAACTTTACGTGATGTCGTTACTCCTAGCAGTTCTTCAGCCGTAGCGGTGGCTAATATTACCACGAGTCAACCCATTAATGGTATTACCGCTAGTGCAGCTTCTAAACTGGTTTATGTTTTAGGAACCATTGGTTATGACTTCGGGAGTAAAGCCCGAAGGGACAGTTTTAAACAATTAATGCCCGCCGTAGAAATTGATGGTACAACGATTCCTGCTAATCCTTATGATGCTTCTCAAATAGTTAATTATTTAGCCGAAAATCCCTCAGAAAGTAAATCTTTAATTTGGACAATTAACCAAGAATTTAACCCAGTTTATGCCCTGGAAGTTAAAGGCGGATTTGCGGCTGATGTTTATGAAATGTTAAACTTAATGTTAGCTGGACAAATTGAACCAGAAAGCAGTGATGATTATATTGAAAGAGTGAGTATTCCTGGTCAAATTACCGATAAAACAATTACCCTATTTTCTGGTCAAGAAGTTCCCGTAATTACGATTAATAATATTAGAGGAATGTACGCTTGGAAAGTCAACGGTTTAGTGGATGCTGCTTTACAAACCCTTTCTGAAGAACTAGCCGACGCAGAGGAAATCAGAATGCGAAAATCCCTGAGTAGTTTCCTGAAACGAGTTTATTTTGATTTACAAAACTTAGGGAAAACTTCTAAAGATCGGGCTTTGAATTTTGCCGCAACTAACGCTTTTCAAGCCGCTTCTAGTTTTGCCCAAGCTGTTTCTACCGGGATGGAATTAGATACAATTGAAATTGAAAAAAGTCCTTTCTGTCGGATTAATAGTGATTGTTGGGACGTGAAATTAAAGTTTTTTGATCCTGAACGGGGTTTGAGAGCCAAAAAGGTTTATCTTTGGTTCTTCAGTATCTAGTATGCTAAAATCATAGTTAATAAAATCAATAAAGACAAAAAATATATCTGGCGATGGCTGAAAATCTTTTTCCGGTTGACAGTTAAGCGATATGTGGTGTTAACTAAAATCAGAAAAAGAGTAAATTCAGGGTAAAGGGGTAACAATGGCTTCAAACAGGGAAATTAAAATGCTCACAGAACTTCTGGGGCTAGAAGGAGTAAAAGTGGGAACACGCCATCAACATAAAGGGATTGGAATAATTTTAGAGATAGAGACAATCCATCAGGAAAGTATCTGTCCTCGTTGTGGGGAAAAAAGCCATAAATTACATCAAAATCATCGATATCTAATTAAAGATTTACCTTGGGGAGAATCTCCAGTATTTTTGGAAATAAATAGACGACAGTTCAAATGTAAGAAATGTAAAAAGCCATTTAGTGAGGATTTAGATTTTGTCGGAAAAAGAAGGACTTATACAAAAAGATTGGCTGATAGAATCCTACAAGAAGTTTTAGAAAAGGATATAAACAGTGTGGCAAAAAAAGGGTTAGTCACAACAGAAGAAATAGAAAGGATGTTAAAAGACGCATCATCAGAATTGGCGAATTTTAAACCCACCCATTTAAAAAGGCTAGGAATTGATGAAATAGCATTGATTAAAGGAAAAGGAAATTATTGTGCAGTTTTAATAGATTTAGAGAAGTCGGAATTAATTGCCATTCTCGAAAAAAGAACACAAGAAGAAATCAAAAAAGTGTTGATGGGGTGGGGAAGAGAAGTGTTAGAAAAGATAGAAGAAGTCAGCATAGATCTGTGGAAAGGATACAAAAGTTTAGTCTTAGAAATCATGCCAAATGCTCAAGTTGTAGCGGATAGATTTCATGTGATGGTACAAATCAATCAGGAGTTAGATTGGCAAAGAAAACAAGAAAGGCGGAAGGAAGAAAATTTGCTAAAAACAGCAAAGTCCGAATCGGAAAAAGCCAATTCTGAAAAAGTTTTAGCCGGATTGAAGAAGAGTAAATACGCTCTCTTGAAGAATGAAAAAGATTTGAATGAACAACAAAGCCGGAAACTAGCGGAAGTGAAAGAGGTTTCTCCTACCCTAAAAAGTATGCAGGAATTCAAAGAAAAAATTCGTCAAATTTTTGAGGAAAAAAATGATTGGTTAGGGGGATTATGGCAATTGGGGATGTGGTTAGATGAAGCTAAAAAGTATTTCCCGAAAAGTCAAAAGACAATTATTCGATGGCTAGATGAAATTATTGCGTACTTTGATCATAGAACAACCAGTGGAGTAGTGGAGGGAATTAATAACAAGCTGAAACTGATTAAACGTTCGGCTTATTGATTCAGAAATTTTAAAAACTTTCAAGCAAGATGTTTACTTAATTGGCATTTTAACTAAATTTTTAGCATACTAGATACTGAAGAACCTTATCTTTTTACCATTGATGTGAGTTATATGATTCCAGTTACGTTAGGGCAAGTTCGTTCTTGGTCTGTACCCAAATAGATATGGGTCACTATTATATCTAACTGATGCGGGTTGGGTGTTGACGATTAAGTAGGGGTAATTCATGAATTACCCCTATTTATCAGTTTTTAGACGCATAACTCAAGGGTTAATAAACCTGACCATCGGGCATCGTTGTACCATGCAAAATGGCATTCTGTAAATCTACTCCAGTGAGTTTAGCATTTCGCAAACTGGCGCCTGTTAAATTCGTTCCTTCCAAACAAGCTCCATCTAAATTAGTCCCCCACAAATAAGCACCTTGAAGATTAGCTCCGGTTAAATTGGCGCCGGATAAATCGGCTAAATTCAGATTAGCTCTACTCAAATCTGCATTTCTCAAATCGGCGTCGCGGAGGTCGGCTTTCATTAAATTAACTAAAACAAATTGCGATCCCTTTAAGATACTTTCATGCAAATCTGCCTGTTGTAAATTTGCTCCTTCTAAGTTAGCGCATCGCATTTGAGCCGATTGTAATGTAGTTCCTATAAAGTTAGCACCGGACAATTTTGCCCCACTCAATTTAACGTTATTCAGGTCTAACCCACTAAAATCAATTCCTTCTAAGTCTAACCCATTGAGAAAGGCACTATTCAAGGTGACTCCATTTAACTGTGCCCCTCTTAAATTTGCCCCACTTAATCTAGCTCCCGTTAAATTTGCCCAGTTTAAATTAGCTTTTTCTAGGTTAGCAGACCGGAGATTAATTCCCCTTAAGTTCGCGCCACATAAATTCACCCCGCTTAAATTAGCCCGGAATAAATTTACAGAAAATAGAATAGCACCACTCAGTTTTGCATTCGTTAAATCAACGCAATTTAATTGCGCTCCTTGGAGGTTAGCTTTAGTTAAATCAGCTTCAATTAAATTGCTGCCTTTGAGTTTGGCATAGGTTAAATTAATTGCATATAAAAAGGCTCCATTCAAGTTAGAATTCAGCAGGAAACAGCGTTCTAAACACGCTCTAGCTAAGGAAGCATCTTTTAAAATTGAACTGGATAGGTTAGCTTGATTGAGGGTAACTCCAATTAAATTTTCTGCTGTGAGATCTGAGCCTCTAAAATCCCGTTCTCCCTTAATATATCTATCAACAATTTGATTATTTTTCATGGTATTATCCTCGAAATCTATTCAAAAAATAATGCAGAGAAAATAACTTATTACCAGAAAATTTTGCTGAATAATTGATTTACTTAATCAGGGTTAAACTTTAATGATTAGCGGCTGATTAAGATTGATGAAATATCCAATATTTTCCTGAAAAAAGTTAGTCAATGTTAGAATGAGACTAAGTTTATTTGAACGCCGACTTTGATCAATCTGACTAAAATCACCGGGAAAAAGATTGATGCAAACCGATCTAGTTTTTGTTCAATACTTGCTGGATTAGGTTTCTATTCTTAGTATACAATAACCATTAATTATAATTAGGTGTTTATATAAATTTTTGTAAATGCTTTGAATTCTTGAAAAATAGAAATTTTTTGGATATTATAGCACTCTATCAATTGGATTAACTGTCGGGAGATAAAAAAGCCCGATTTCCGTAGGAAACCGGGTTTTACGTGAGAATCTCCTAACCGCAATCCAGTTTCCCTAACGGTCAACTGAACCCATAATAATATCGATACTCCCGAGAATTGCTACGAGGTCAGCGATTTTTTCTCCTCGAACTAATTCTGAGAGAATGGGTAAATTGCAGAAATCCGCGGCCCGAATTTTGAACCGCCAGGGAAAGACATTATCATCCCCAATGATATAAATACCTAGTTCCCCTTTGCCACTTTCAATTCTTACATAATGTTCCCCTTTGGGAATTTTGAAAGTTGGGGCGATTTTCTTGCCAATAAATTGATAATCAAAACTATTCCATTCGGATTTCGGCCCGCCCATCATCCGTTGGGCTTCTAAATTTTCGTAGGGGCCACCGGGAAGGGCATCGAGGGCTTGATATAGGATTTTGAGGGATTCGCGCATTTCCCGAATCCGCACAAAATAGCGGGCTAAACAGTCTCCGGCCGTTTCCCACTGCACATCCCAGTCCAACTCGTCGTAACATTCATAGTGGTCAACTTTGCGTAAATCCCACTTCACCCCGGAGGCGCGCAACATGGGGCCGGATAATCCCCAGTTAATCGCCTGTTCCCGGGTAATTGTGCCTAAACCCTCAATCCGACGTCGGAAAATCGGGTTATTGGTAATTAAGCGTTCGTACTCGTCAATTTTAGGCCCGAAATAATCGCAAAAATCCCGACATTTCTGCACCCAACCATAGGGTAAATCGGCGGCGACTCCCCCAATGCGGAAATAGTTATTATTGACCATCCGGTATCCGGTAGCCGCTTCCCAGAGATCATAAATGAGTTCCCGTTCTCGGAAAATGTAGAAAAACGGAGTTTGGGCACCGACATCGGCCAGGAATGGGCCAAGCCATAGGAGGTGATTGGCGATGCGGTTGAGTTCGAGCATAATTACCCGAATATATTGCGCCCGTTTGGGGACGGTGACTCCGGCCAATCGTTCCGGGCCATTTACCGTGACCGCTTCGTTGAACATTCCAGCGGCGTAGTCCCAACGACTAACATAGGGAACGTACATGACAACGCTGCGACTTTCGGCGATTTTTTCCATACCGCGATGCAGATACCCTATCACGGGTTCACAGTCCACCACATCTTCCCCATCCAGGGTGACAATTAACCGTAAGACCCCGTGCATGGAGGGATGGTGTGGCCCCATGTTCAAGACCATGGGTTCTGTGCGGGTTTCAATTCTACTCATACTTTTATCAGTGTTCCCTAACGCGGATTTATGGCTTTCTTGGGATTTTTGTTTCAATTGCTTAATATTATAGGAATACTTGGATAGTCTGAGATCGAAGTCTTAGCAAAAAATACTGGCAAGGGTCTGTACTTCCCCAGAAACCGGGTTTCTGAAACAGAATTTTGATTTTATCCATTAAATTAGCCCAGAAACCCGGTTTCTTAGCTGGTGTAGGATATATGATTAGGTTGTTAGCGATCGCAATTTTATTAATTTATATCTATTGAAAATACTCTATGAACACACCACCCGTTAAAATTGTTGAAGTTATTAATAAGAAAAGGACGCACAATGGTTGAAAAATTAATTATAGACAACTTTGCCGGAATTGAACACTTAGAAATAGAGGTTAAGAAGATTAATATTATGATTGGCCCTCAAGCCAGTGGTAAGAGTGTTTGTGCCAAATTGTTATTTTATTTTAAAGAGTTTGTATCTGAGCTAATTAATTTTGTTGAAAATGAAAAAACAAAACGTCAATTTGACTCTTTTTGCTCTTATAAATTTAAAGAGTATTTTCCGCCTAAGTTTTGGGGAGATCACAATTTCAATTTAAGATATGAAATTGACAATCATTTTATTAAAATCTCTCGGAATAAATCTAAATTTAATGTGATCATTAGTTATTCTGATTCCTATAAGTCTGCCTTGAATAATTTACGCATGATTCATCGTAAAGTAAAAGATGAAATACTTGAAAATCCTAGTTTTATACATAGTAATTTTCTTGTTTCTAGTTCTTTAGAAACAAAAAATTATTGTGAAAAAATTTTAGGAAAAGAATCTACATATTATCAATCTTTTATACCCGCTATCCGTTCATTTTTTGCACATATAGAAAAAAATATTTTTTTGCTTTTATCACATCGAGAATCGTTAGATCCGTTCATTGAAAATTTTGGGAAGTTATATGAAATTACGAAACACTTTTTGGATAGAAATGAATTGAAAATTGAACAAAAAATACTTACAAACGGACAATTAACACCCTTGGTTGAAAAAATTTTATGTGGTAAGTATTTTCATGAAAAAGGAGAAGATTTTTTAGAAACTTCAGATGGTAGAAAAATTAGCATTTCTACTTGTTCATCAGGTCAACAAGAAACACTCCCATTAGTAATTATATTATCTACGATGCCATTTATACAATCTATCATGCCATTTATACAACCTATTGTTGGAGGTCAAACCATATATATTGAAGAACCAGAAGCCCATGTTTTTCCAACTGCTCAAAAATATATTGTTGAATTAATAGCTACTGTTTTTAATACTAACCCTGATGGTCTTCAATTTTTTATTACCACCCATAGCCCTTATATTTTAACCGCAACTAACAACTTACTGCAAGCGGGTTTAATTTATCAGGATGCTAATGATCAAGTGATCGAAAAACTGGAAAAAATTGTTCCTCGCTATAAAACTTTATTAACAAAAGATGTAGCGGTTTATTCTTTAATGGATGGTTTCTGCAAATCCATTATTTCTGAAGAAACGGGATTAATTGATACCAATATTATTGACTCTGTTTCTGAAGAATTAGCTATTGAATTCGATCAACTTCTCGACCTTATTTAAGTGCGATATGAAAAAGCGTTTTCCAGAGTGCGAAAAAATTGTATATGATCAACGAATAACTCGTAAAGAAAATCAGAGTCAAATTATTATTGAAAATCCGAATCAATTTAAAGTTTGTGTAATTGAGGTTGATGGATGTGCAATTAAAGAAGGTTTGCGTTGTGATTATTTGGTTATTCCTGATCAACAGGATATCAAAAAAATTATAGAAATCTATATTGAGCTTAAAGGGTCTAAAATTTCGCACGCCATTGACCAACTAGAAGCAACCCTCAAAAAACTTTCTGATGACCCAGCTAAACAAGAAAAGGTTTGTATTATTATATCAACCAGATGCCCTCTCACAACAACTGAAATTCAAAAGTTTAAGCTCAAGTTCAAAAAGACATATAATGCTAAACTAGAAGTCAAGAATATGACTTATACTTATTGTTTAAGCTAATATCATTAATTATAGGAATAATTACATTGTCTGAAATCGAAGTAGTGGAAGAAAACAATCAAACCGCCTTTCTCCATATTCCAGTATTGAGTCGGGAATTAATTGCGGGGTTAGAAATTCGTGCGGGGGGGGAATATCTGGATGCAACAGTAGGCGGTGGCGGACATAGTTTATTATTATTGCAAGCCGGGGAGAATATCCAGTTAACAGCAATTGATCAGGATAAAGAAGCGATCGCCGCCGCCCGGGTTAAATTTGAACAAGCCGATCCTTCTCTACTGGAAAGGGTGCAGTTTTGGCAAGGCAATTTTGCTGAATATCAGCCCAAATCTAAACAATTTGATGGAATTATAGCGGATTTAGGGGTAAGTTCCTATCAGTTTGATCAGCCAGAAAGAGGGTTTAGTTTTCGCCATACCGCCCCTTTAGATATGCGAATGAATCAACAACAATCTTTAACGGCGGCGGAGATTATTAACCATTGGGATGAGAAGCAATTAGCGGATATTTTTTATCAGTATGGGGAAGAAAGGTTATCCAGACGCATTGCTAAACGAATTGTAGAAAAACGCCCGTTTCAAACTACAACGGATTTAGCCTATGCGATCGGCGGTTGTGTTCCGGCGAGTTATCGTCACGGACGAATTCATCCGGCTACCCGTGTTTTTCAAGCATTAAGAATTGCAGTAAATCAAGAGTTAACTTGTTTAGAAAAATTTATAGATCAAGCCCAATATTGGTTAAAACCTGGAGGGAGAATTGGGGTGATTAGTTTTCATAGTTTAGAAGATAGAATCGTTAAACATCGGTTAAAAGAGTCTCCTATTTTACAGGTATTAACTAAAAAACCGATTCAACCCCAACCCGATGAACTAAATAATAATCAGCGTTCTCGTTCAGCTAAATTAAGATTAGCAGAACGAAAGATAATAGAATAACGTAGAGAGGCTCCAAAACAGACGCGCCATGGCACGTCTCTACAGTCCGAAATGCGCGTTCAGGGGATTAGGAATTAAGTTAACACCCATGGGGAAGACCCCGCCCCTAGTATTGTTGTAATTTGGGGTAATTTATGCAACGGGCTATAGTTGCTATAATACCAAAATTGAGTTAATAGTTTATCTCCCATGCTTATGAACATTCTCAAAAAATATTCTGTATTTATTCTGCTGGTGATTGCGATTTTGATCGCTCCCGTTTCGACAATAATTACCTCCGCCCAAACCCCCAACACTTTGCAAACTCAAGTTATCGAATATCGTCAAGGAGATGCGGTTTTAGAAGGCTATTTAGCCTATGATTCCTCACAAACCGGGAAACGTCCAGGGGTGTTAGTTGTGCATGAATGGAAAGGTTTAGATGAATATGCAAAAAAACGCACGGAACAACTGGCTAGTATGGGTTATGTTGCCTTTGCTGCCGATATTTATGGTAAAGGAATTCGACCCCAAACCCCAGAGGAAGCGCGAACTCAAGCCACTCTTTATCGCAGTAACCGGACGTTATTACGAGAACGGGTAAATGCCGCTTTAACAGAACTTCGTAAACAACCTCAAACTGATCCCAAAAAGTTAGCCGCCATTGGCTATTGTTTCGGAGGAACAACGGTTTTAGAATTAGCCAGAAGCGGTGCAGATGTGGATGGGGTGGTGAGTTTTCATGGTGGTTTAGATAGTCCTAATTCTCAGGATGGAAAACAAATTAAAAGTAAAGTTTTAGTCTTACATGGGGCTGATGATCCGTTAGTTTCTCAAGAAGATATTAAGGCATTTGAGAAGGAAATGCGAGCCGGGAATGTAGATTGGCAAATGGTGAATTATGGTGGGACAGTTCACAGTTTTACCAATCCTAAAGCCGGGAATGATCCCTCGAAAGGGAGTGCTTATAACCCGGCTTCTGATCGTCGTTCTTTTGAAGCTATGAAACTATTTTTTGAGGAGATTTTTTAAAGAAACCGGGTTTGCAAATAGCCACCCAATCAGGATCGGGTGGCTAATAACTATTCCCAATTTGTAATTCGTAATTTGTAATTCGTAATTCGTAATTCGTAATTCCCAATTTTAGGAGTTAAACCATGGTTTTAGCTAAAGTGGCTAAGGGTAAACCCGGAGGATAAATTCCTTCTTCCTTAATCCGGCGAATATTAGCATCGGGAATTGGCACTTTCAGATAGCTGGCTACCGATCGCACCACATCCCCGCGATCAATAATTCCAGCCACGGCTCCGGCGGGAGATAATACCGTAATTCGACGTAATTCTTGGTCTTCCATCAGATTAATTACCTCCACCAATGAGGCTTTTTCCGATACCGTAATCAGTTCATTCAGAGGTTGAAGAATTTGATTTAAGGTTTGACTCTCCCACTGACTGCGCTCAATTACCCGCAAGGCTTCCACGGAAACTAACCCCCGATAACGACCATTAGAAGATGCAAAATACACCGGAATAGTTTCAACCCCAATTAAATATTCATCGGCGAATTGACGTAAACTTAAATCCGCATCTACCACTCGAAATTCTCGGGTCATGGTATCCCCCGCTTTAATATTAATTAAAGCTTCTTGGAGATCGGTAACTCGATTATAGGAAGCGGCATTTTGTAAGACAAACCAACCAATTAAAGCAATCCATAAACCGCCATAACTTCTAGCTAAAAAAACCGAAGATAAGCCTAAAGAAATCGCTAAAATACCTAAAAACTGTCCGGTTTTTGCCGCCCAACGGACTCCAGCTAAACGATTTCCGGTAATTTTCCAAACCGTGGCTTTAAGTACCTGTCCCCCATCGAGGGGTAACCCAGGAATTAAATTAAATATTCCTAAAACTAAATTAATTCGAGCTAATTCCCCAACCACCGAATAAATTAAACTAGAACTGGGTAAGAGTTGGGCGACAAGATTCAGAATAAAAAATAAGCTAAAACTCACCAGGGGGCCAGCGATCGCCACCTGAAATGCTTGGCCGGGGGTTTTTGATTCTTTGTCAATCGCAGCCACTCCCCCAAACAGAAATAGAGTAATCGAGTTGACTCGAATTCCCTGGGATTGGGCTACCAAACTATGGCCCAGTTCATGTAACAACACCGAAGCAAACAACAAGATTGCAATAGCTAACCCAGCAACCCAAGATAAAGTTTGCCCCCACTCCGCATAACTCTGGCGATTGGCAATCGTAAACAGCACCACAATTACCAACCAAGAAGAATCAATAAAGAAGGGAATCCCAAATAACGATCCAATTCGCCAACCTGCCTGCATGAGATGTCTTTGACTCCGTTTATTTCATTCTAACGGTCTGATGTCTGTGATCATCGACCCGGGCTAAAAAATAGTCTGGAAAATTGCGACAGCCTTTACGGTATGATTGGGGTCAATAGAAACATCTATCTAGTCAAACTTTAGCCTGGTTTGGGCAATGCCATTGTTAGGAGGAACAAAGTAAGTGATTAAGGTCGCAATCAACGGTTTTGGACGGATTGGACGTAACGTTTTACGCTGCTGGTTAACTCGGGAAAATAGCAATTTAGAGTTTGTGGGCATCAATGATACTTCCGAGCCCAGTACCAATGCTCATTTGCTCAAATACGATTCTATGCTCGGCACACTCAAAGGCGTTGATATCAAAGCCGATGAGAATTCCATTATGGTCAATGGCAAAACCATTAAGTGTGTTTCCGATCGTAACCCATTAAATCTGCCTTGGAAAGAATGGGGTGTGGATTTAATTATTGAATCCACCGGGGTATTTATTACCGAGGAAGGCGCTTCTAAGCATATTACCGCCGGAGCCAAAAAAGTCCTGATTACCGCTCCTGGAAAGGGAGAAGGCGTCGATACCTTTGTGGTAGGTGTGAATCACCTTGACTACAATCACGATCAACACCGGATTCTGAGTAATGCCAGTTGTACCACAAACTGTTTAGCTCCCTTTGCCAAAGTGCTGCATGAAAAATTCGGCATTGTCAAAGGCACAATGACCACAACCCACAGCTACACCGGAGATCAGCGTCTTTTAGATGCCAGCCACCGGGATGTCCGTCGGGCGAGAGCCGCTGCGGTTAATATTGTTCCGACTTCTACGGGTGCGGCAAAAGCCGTTGCTTTAGTCATTCCTGAACTCAAAGGAAAACTCAACGGGATTGCTTTCCGGGTTCCCACTCCTAATGTCTCCATTGTGGACTTAGTGGTACAAGTCGAAAAGAAAACTTTCGTCGAAGAAGTCAACTTAGCTCTAAAAGAAGCGGCTGATGGCCCCATGAAAGGGATTCTGGAATATAGCGATCTGCCTTTGGTGTCTTCTGACTACAAAGGACACGATGCTTCTTCTATTGTGGATGCCAGCTTAACCATGGTGATGGACGGCGACATGGTGAAAGTGGTTTCCTGGTATGACAACGAATGGGGTTATAGTCAACGGGTGGTTGATTTGGCCGAATTGGTTGCTACTAATTGGAAAGATTAGATTGAATTTGGAGAGCGGTCGCGTTTCGAGTTGTGAAACGCCCCACTCCTGATTTGATCATCGAAAGTGCTGAAATCCTTGACTCAAGGATAGTTTTTCAACGGTTGAGGGTTCAGCATCATCTATTAATAGAATATCGGGGTTAGCAGTAATTTCGCCAATGATAGTGGCGGTTTTTCCTAATTGTTGAATCAGCTTTTCCGCTCCATCCGCAGTCACAGACAATACCAGTTGAAAATCTTCGCCCCCATACAAGGCCCAATAAACGGCTTTTTCAGGGGAAACAAAGGTTTTTAAGGCTTGAGAAATCGGAATTTGAGGACGTTGGATTTTGGCCCCAACTTGACTTCCTCGACAAATTTGGACAATCGCATCGGCCAGTCCATCGCTACTATCCATTCCCGCAATAGTTGTGTCGGGATGGGCGTCTAAAAATCTTTGCAATTTCGGGACAATATCTAAGCGGGGTTGGGGTCGTTGATGGGCTTGAATTAGGGATAAACGCTGATCAGAAGTTAATTGGGCTCCCAATTCGGGATGGAGGAGTAATTCTAATCCAGCGCGAGAGTCCCCATGATCTCCAGTCACAATAATTTTATCCCCAGGACGGGCAACCGAACGCCGAATTGCTAATTTTGGGTTAACCCTTCCAAAAGCAGTAATAGAAATACAAGTTACCGCCGACCGACAAATATCACCGCCCACAATCGGCGTCTGATACTGATTTAAACAGGTGGTTAATCCTTGATAAAGTTGTTCAACCCAGTTAACGGTTTTGTTGCCCGTGATCCCTAAAGCGACAGTAATTCCGATGGGAAAAGCACCCATAGCCGCCAGGTCGGATAAATTAACCGCAGCGCCACGCCAACCCACATCAAAAGCTGATGTAGTGCGATCGCTAAAATGTACTTCATCTACTAACATATCCGTGGTAATCACTAAGGATTCATCCCCACAAACCGCCAAAATTGCCGCATCATCCCCCACAATTTCCGAGGGACAAAAACCCTTAACAATTTCCAGTAAACCCTGTTCTCCAATATCTTTAATTAGCATCGTAAATCAGTTATCAGTCATCAGTCATCAGTTATCAGTTGTTAGTCATCAGTGATGAGTCATCAGTGATGAGTTATCAGTGATGAGTTATTAGTCATCAGTTACCAGTTTATTACCCATTCATAATTCGTAATTCGTAATTCGTAATTCGTAATTACACTAATGCTCTTAATAAAGCCTGTAACTTTAACTGAATTTCAGCCACTTCTTTTTCCGGTTCTGAACCTGCAACAATTCCGGCTCCTGCATAGAGTCTAGCACGATTTCCGTCTAATAAAGCCGAACGAATCCCCACTACAAATTCCCCATTTCCTTGATGATCAATCCAACCAATGGGGGCGGCATAAAGAGAGCGATCAAAACTTTCATAGTGATGGATATGTTGTTGAGCAATATCTCTAGGAGTTCCCGCCACGGCTGGAGTTGGATGGAGTTGTGATATAATTTCTAATAGATGAATATTGGTTGAAACTTGACATTTAATCGGTGTCCAAAGGTGTTGAATATTGGTGAGTTGTCTTAAACAAGGTAAATCCGTTAAATCTGGGGTTAAACCCAAACTTAATAACCGTTCGATAATAAAATCTACTACTACTTGATGTTCTCGCAAATTCTTTTCACTATTGAGTAATTCTTGACCTAAATTAATATCTTCTATCGCTGTTTTTCCGCGAGGGGCTGAACCCGCCAAAGCATCAGTAACTAATTGATTATTTTTCAGACTAATTAACCGTTCTGGACTAGCCCCAATAAACTGTTGACCCTTGCCATTTCCCGTGGAAAAAATATAGCAATCGGGATATAAAAGTCTTAAATTATTTAAAGAATGAATTAAATTAAATGGCGTTTTAGCTACCACATCAATCGGTTGAGAAAGAACTAATTTTTTTAAAGATTTAGATTGAATTAAATCTAAAGCAGAATTCACAGACTGTTTAAACTGTAAATAGGGTTTAGGATCGGTTTCTACTTGTTTTGTTAATAATAAACTAGAGGTTTCTGCTGAAACTGAAGGAATCGAGGTTTTTTCTAAAGCATTAATTTGTTGACTTTTATACCAGACATCACTCAAAATATTTTCAATTTTAGAGTTTTTCTTTAAAACAATATTAACGATCAAAATACAGCGATTTTTTTTTCTAATTACTTGCCATTTAGGTAAAAATATGGTAGCAGGAGGGAAATAAACTTTCTCTTTCTCCAGTGCGTTACTTTCTAGGCAATTTAAGGATAAATTAGGCTGCAAATATTGATCAAAAAAAGTAAAACTACAGCAAAAATAAGGCTTAGGTAAATAGTTACTTTTAGAACCAATAATAACGGTTTTATCTAAACAAGATTGAATAAATTTTTGCGCTTCAAAAAACCTATTTTCCCCAGAAGTTGTGAATTTAAGAGCCGTATCAACCGCCACAAAGGACTCCTCAAATTGAGGTTTTTCAAAATAAAAATGAATTAAATTAGGATGATAAAATTGCTGTAAAATTGCTAAAGGATCAATCCATTGAATTTCATGGGCAATACTCAGAATTTTAGTCTGATAGTCCTTTAATCCATAATTTTGAAACTCTAACAAAAAACGATGCAGTTCTTGGCGATCTTGCAATAACGGGGTTGCAGAAGGAAAAACTGACATATAAAAAAGGAACAAAAAAAGGTTAAAACAGGGAAAACTGTCACCGAAAAATCGTTAACTTATGTTATTTTAATATATTTTAACTACTTTCAGAGCGATTTACCCCTTATACATAATCTCCCCTATAAAAATATTGCCCTCAGTCTGTAAAAAAAGTTCATAATTGTTGACCCATTCCGTCGCTTCCCCTCGTTTCCAAGGGTGGGGTACACCAAACACCCGCGCCACCCTTTCCCCACTGCTCCTGGCGGCTATTCGTCAGGTCAATATTAGATTAAACCTTTTTGACGTTCTCTAGCCTGATCAGATAATCTTATGGGACAATAAACCAGTCAAGATTTTAAATCCTTTTTATATGACCACAGAACTGATTGCAACTTCAAAAAATAAATTATGGTTAGCGGCGATTAAACCCCCAATGTACAGTGTAGCAATTATGCCCATTTGGGTGGGAACTGCTGTTGCTGTCTTTGAAACTTCTACAATCAATTGGAATATTTTTACCACCTTTATCGCGGCGGCTATTTTAATTTTAGCCTGGGAAAATATTCTCAATGATGTCTTTGACTCGGAAACTGGAATTGACAAAAATAAACATCATTCTTTAGTCAATTTAACCGAAAATAAATCTTTGATTCTTGCCCTGGGGAATAGCTGTTTAGCCCTGGCAATTTTGGGTCTATTAATGATTTGTTGGTGGCAACAGGATTTAACGGTTTTAGGGTTAATTCTCCTCTGTTGTGGCTTAGGTTATTTATATCAGGGGCCACCCTTTCGTTTGGGTTATCAAGGTTTAGGGGAGTTTTTATGTTTCTTTGCCTTTGGGCCCTTGGGAGTTTCTGCCGCCTATTATAGTCAAACTCAAAACTGGTCTTGGGTCTGTTTGGCTACATCAATTATTGTGGCAATTCCGATTACTTTAGTTCTGTTTTGTTCCCATTTTCATCAAGTAGATGATGATATTACCGCCGGGAAAAAGTCTCCGATTGTTCGTTTAGGAACAGAACGGGGTGCACAACTTTTACCCTGGTTTTGTGCTAGTATTTTTACGCTGACGGGTGGATTTGTCATCAGGGGAATATTCCCGATTTGGACTCTCCTGAGTTTTGTGGCGATTCCTTCTGCTATTAAGCTCTGTCGCCATGTTAGTCAATACCATAATCAACCAAACTTAGTCAGCAATTCCAAATTTATTGCCATTTCTGTTCAGTTTTGGAGTGGTTTACTTTTAGGAATGGGCTTTATTTTACATTAATTTAATTTATTTTTAGGGTGGGTCAATTCCACCCGGAATAAAAAAAGCAAATAGAGGTTAAATAATCATGCAATTTATTCCCTTAATCGGCAGAACATTTTTAGCAACAATTTTTATACACGCTGCTATTAATAAAATCTTCGATTTTGCCCCTACTCAAACCATGATGACAGAAAAAGGATTACCCTTTGCTGGAATATTATTAGGAGGAACAATTGTTTTTCAAATTTTAGGCGGATTATCTTTAGTATTAGGATATAAAACTCGTTTAGGTGCTTGGCTTTTAATACTATTCTTAATTCCAACAACTGTAATCTTTCATAATTTTTGGGATGTTCCCGCAGAAAAAATTGATTTCTTAAAGAATTTATCGATTATGGGCGGGTTACTGATGATTACCTATTTTGGGGCTGGGCCAGTTAGCGTTGATGAACATATTACGATGAGTAATACCGATTTTACCGAATAAATTTATCTCCAATTATACAGCAGTGCGATCGCTCTCGCTCAAACTGCTGGAGACTAATTGTTTAATCTGTTTTTGATTAATTTTTCCCTGAGAATTGCGAGGTAATTGTTCTACAGGAATCCATAATTTAGGATGTTTAAATTTAGATAATTTTCCTAAAATTGCCTGTTCTAATTCAACTTCTGAAACCTGTTTATAATTAGCAACGTACACCGCTACTACAATTTCACCCCAATATTGATCAGGTTTTCCCAGTACACAAATATCTTTTACTAAACCTGTAGAAAGAATCACCGCTTCTACTTCGGCGGGAAATACATTTTCCCCCCCAGTAATAATTTTATTACTCTGTCTACCTACTAAGGTTAAATATCCCTGTTCATCCCAATAACCTAAATCATCGGGTGTGAAACAATTAATCCGCAATTGCGGATCAAAATTATCTTGATAATATCCTAACATTAAAGAATCGGATTTAATCCTAATTATTCCCGATTGATTGGCTTTTAATTCCTCTCCATTTTGATCATATATTTTAATTTCAGCGTGGGGTAAAACATTTCCGCAACTATTATTACCGCCTAAAAAATCCGAGGGTTTTAAACTAACAATTTGGGATGCGGTTTCTGTCATTCCATAGGTTAAAGCTAGGGGAATTTGATAGAAACGACTTTGTTCTAATAATTCTAACCAAGGGGGCGCGCCTCCTAATAATACTATTTGAAATTTCGATAACCAATGGGTTAAGGAGGGATATTGTAATAAACGGTGGAGTTGAGTGGGAACTAAGGAGATAAAATAATTAGCAGGATTAAAATTAATCCATTCTTCTGCTTCTACGGTTTTAAAAGATGTTATGATTAATTGTCCGTTTGTTAAAAGCGATCGCATCCACTGCATAAATCCACTAACATGATAAAGCGGTAAAGTACAAAAACAATTAATATTAGGAGTCTGAAAATATTTTTGAACACCTTGAACTGAAGCGGTTAAACTATCCAAATCATGGACAGTAAACTTGATTTTTCCTGATGTTCCTCCGGTGGGAATCATAATCAAATTTTCCAAAATTTCATGATGATTAGATGGATTTTGGTAATCTAAGATTTTACCTTGAGAAATTAATAAATTAGGTTTAACTAATTCATTAACTTGTTTCCATTCCTGTTCGCCCCATTGAGGATTACATAAAAAAAACGGACATTTTACTGTCACCGCAGCTACAAAAGCCGATAAGAATAAAATAGGGTCAGATTCTGATATTAAAATTTTAGGATAATTTTTATTTGAGTTAATCCATTGATCAATAATTTGTAATTGAGTGTTAGAACAATCAATTAAAGAGTCTGTATTGTTTGAAGTCAACCTATTTGGAATTTCATCAATTAGATTCATATTTAACCCGGTTGAGATCCCCTTAAATCCCCATTAAAAAGGGTGACTTTGAATATTAAATACATATTAACCCGTAGGGGCGGGTTCAGCAACAATATTTGATAATAACAAACAATCTAAATAAACCCGCCCAACCCATCCCAAAACCCGATTAATTGTTAATTCTTGTCAGGGTTTGGGGCGGGTTTAGATAGTTTTGGGGTGGGAATTTGAGATTGACACGAACCCGCCCCTACAAATTTTTTTTACATTTTAGACAATTTGGGTCACTTATAATCCTTCTTCTTGTCTTTGTGTCTTAGTGACTTTGTGGTTAATTCATATTATTTTCATTACACAAACCAATGATTAACACCAAATCCCACCGCCCGATTATATAATAATAATTCAGAAGCAAGTTTTAAAGCAGATTGTTGACCGATATCAGTTTCAAAAACAGAGGAAAAAACAGAATCAATCTGATTATTTTGGCAAAAATTCTTGAGTTTTTTAGGAGAACCAAAAATAGCAGGCTTAATCACAAAAATATCTGACCATCCTTGTTGATAACAATAGGTTAATTGTTGTAAATTAGCAACGGATTCATCTAAGGCGAGGGGAGTAGAATAGCGATCGCATAATTCTAACATTAAATCAAATTGATTAATCGATAAAGGTTGTTCTAAAAATTCAATTTCGATTAACTCTTGAGTTGCATTAATTAAATCACAGGTTTCTAACCATTTTTCTGCTTCTTCAAGGGTTAAACCGCCATTTGCATCTAACCTGAGACGGATTTTTTGAGAATGGCTTAAAGTTTCTATAATGATATTAACTAACCGTTGAAAAATATTGATTTCTTCTGTAATTTTATCAACCCCTATTTTCCATTTAAAGGTTTGATATCCTTGCTGAAATAAGGTTTTCCAATGGGTTAAAACCATTTCTCCAGTCGGTAATAATCCACTATACTGAAGTTGGGATAAATCAACCGCGTTATTAGAACTTAATTCTATAAATGCAGATTCAAACCCAAATTGACAAGCGGGTAAACAGTCAGGAATAGTAAAAATTATTTCAGTTGAAATCAGATGGGGAAGTTGTTGACAAAATGCGAGCGCATCTTCTAAGGTTTCCGACCCAAACCAACTTAAAGGCGCAATTTCTCCTTGTCCTATATTACCATGTTTATCGGTTAAACTTAAAATAATTCCTTCTCGAATTTTCCAAATTCCGTGGGCGGTTTTCAGAGGAATTTTAAACGGACGTTGATAGGTTTTAAATTGAAAATTATAATTCATTCCGATAAAAAGTTAACGATCACATTAATCCACTGTTGAGGATTTTCGATTAAAATATTATGACCACAATTCGGGATAATTTGCAACCAGGAAACGGGACATAATTGATTAATTTCTTGATTAATCTGTTTAAATTTATGATCCAATTCTCCCACTAATAGCAATAGGGGTATTTGATTTGTGGGTAATTTTTCCCAGAGGGAGGGTTGATTTCCCGTGCCCAAATAACGCAGGGATTTTGATAACCCCAGGGGATTATTATTTAAACGATGATTAAAAATTTTATCAAATTCAGGATGATTTTTTAAGGTATGAAATAGAGGTTGATGATACCATTGTTCTAAAAATATGGGAAATTCTAGGGTTTCTAGTTGTTCGGATTTTTGAGTATCTGAAATCAACCTTTGTACCCTTTCTGATTCGGTTTTTAGTCCTGGTGATGTGGATTCTAAGACAACTTTTTTAAAATATTGGGGAAAATGTAAGGTTAAATATAATCCTAATCTTCCCCCCATAGAATATCCCATTAAATAACATTGGGAAATATTTAGATGGTTTAACACCTCTATTAATGCGGCGGCTGTTTCCGGCATTTTATAATAAATATCCTCTCCTAAAACTTGGGTTTGTCCATGTCCAGGGAGGTCAAGGGTTAAACAACAAAACTGGGGAAATAGTGGAGAAATCCGGGTATTAAAATCCTGACTATTTCCCAGAAATCCATGTAGAAATAAAATAATAGGTTGATTAATATTGCCGTTTATAGTATAATAAAAATTATAGTTTTTTAGCTTTAAAAACGGCATGGAATTGGGTGAAATTATTAATCTAGTAACCAATGTAAAAACGGAACAGAAGCGGCACAAAACGCCATAAATCCAAATAATCCAAATAACATTCCAAACAATAGAAATTCTTCTCCTTTTTGTTTAGCTAGTTTAACAATCAAATAACTGTACCCATAACAGGCGATAAAAAAAACAATGATAAACCCGGTAAAATAATATTGCATTGTGTTTAAGTTTAAGTGATATATAGCGACTTTTAAGTCGATTTACTCACTATTATACTGAATTTTTGTGCAATAAAACAGAATTGAAATAAAATAAGTTTGGACTTTTTAGCGAATCTGTTCTAAGTGATCAAAAATTATTCAGAATGTGTGGCGGTTCTATAACCCCGTCAATTACAATTAAGTAGGTTGTGTGAGCGTAGCACACGCACCATCACATTCATCAATTTTGATTATAACACCATTTGCAGTTGATATCCCATCATTGTAACTGCTATAAATCCGGCAATAATCATCAATCCAGAGGGCATAAATTTACGGGTTTTGAGTAAGCGAGAAATGAAAGTAATTATCAGAAAAACCGATAGGACAATGGAAAATATTAATCCCCAACTTACCCCTTGAACTTGAATAATACCGCCCAGAATTAATAACATTCCCGTGGTACAACCTGCAAATAAGGAAATTTTACTTTTAGCTTTGGTATAACCCACAATACCACCCACAAACGCTAATAAACCGTAAGTGATCGCCGCAATTGCTCCAAAATCCATCATATACCTATGCCCAAAAAACAACTCCAAAGTTCCTTTATACAACTTCGATGAATGTATGGATTAACAATTATTCTAAATTGTATTAAAATTTAAAATTTGACGTTATAAAAATTTATGTAATTATTACGTCAATCTTTGCTATAATGCAGAGTTAATCATTAATTTTTTATTAATTAGTTCTTAATCCTACTTTATGTCTTCTCTGAATAGCCCCATTATTTCACAGGTTAGGTTCTTACAGCGTCAGGTTGCAACTTTATTGCTGTATCAGGATATTTTTGATCATGAAATTGGACAAGCATTTTTATATCTTTTAGAAACATTTCATCATAGTGAATCGAGTATTTTAAATTGTTTAAAAGCCTATGGAACTTGGTTTCAAGTCCAAGCAAAATATCAACAAAGTTGGCAAGAACATCTAATTACTCAAATTTTAAGGACGGATAATCCCTTTACCCAACAGGCTCAACAAACTACTTTTGATCAATTACCTCCGGTATTAATTGAAGCGGCAAAACAAGATTTAAAAATCCTCCAAAGTCTCTATCAATATAATGGCGAAAAAATCAGCCATTGGTTAAGAACCGTCGCCCAGTTATCGGAAAATCCGATTATTTGGCAACCCCAAGCTGAACCCTTAGAAAAAATCCAAGAATTGCCCTTACGGAATCAATTTAAAACCCTAGAAAATTGGTCAGAAGCCCTAGAAAGTTTAGCCAATCATTATCATCAATTTGGAATAGGTTTATTTGCCCAAGCTGATGCGTTTCGTTGGCAAAATAGCCAGTTAATCCCCATTAATCACCCAGATCCGGTACATTTGACCCAGTTAATCGGATATGAAACTCAACGGGATATTTTATTAAAAAATACGGAAATATTATTAGCAGGATATCCGGCTTTAAATGTTTTATTGTATGGTAGTCGGGGGTCGGGTAAATCTTCCTTGATAAAAGGATTATTACACCAATATAATGATCGCGGTTTACGTTTAATTGAAGTGGCAAAATCCGACTTAAAAGACTTACCATTAGTCATAGAAAAATTGCGAGGAGTACCCCAAAAATTTATTGTTTTTGTGGATGATTTATCCTTTGAGGAAGATGACGATGCTTTTAAATCTTTGAAAGTTGTATTAGAAGGAAATTTAACCGCCCGTCCGCAAAATGTGATTGTTTATGCTACTTCTAACCGCCGTCATTTAATTAGAGAATATTTTGAAGATCGACCTTCCCCGAAAGATCAGGATGAGGTTCATGTTTGGGATACGGTGCAGGAAAAATTATCCTTTAGCGATCGCTTTGGTTTAACCTTAACCTTTGAACCCGCCGATCAGAATACCTATTTGAATATGGTGCGACATTTAGCCAGTCAAGGGGGAATTAATATCAGTCCCGAAGATTTGCAGTTTCGCGCCTTACAATGGGCGACTCGTCATAATGGACGTTCGGGACGAACTGCGCGGCAATTTGTTGACTTTTTGATAGCGGAATTAGCAGTTTTTGGAAAATAAATTGGAAAAAAAACGCAGATAGTGTAATCATAAGCGTGGGAAAAATCTACGATAACGCGAAATCTGTTAGGAGGTTTTCACAATGTCAAGCGCCATTCAATTTAATTCTGCGGAAGCGTTTGCTGCGATCGCATTAATTGCGGTAGCCGCCGATGGTTATATTACTGGAACTGAATCTCAAGCTATTACCACAACCTTCTCTCGAATGCAGCTTTTTAGTGATTATTCCGGGGAAAAAATGCGAGGAATGATTGATCAACTCCTGAAACAATTACAGGAACAAGGAGGGGATATATTATTAAAAGAGGCAGTGAAAAAATTGCCTGCGGAACTGCGAGAAACTGCCTTTGCTGTCGTTACTGATATTACTTTAGCCGATGGAGTTATTACCGAAGAAGAAGAAGCCCTATTAGATAAGCTCTTTAATGTTTTAGAGATTTCTGAACCGATGGCTAATAACATTATTGATGTGATGTTAATCAAAAATAAAGGATAGTAGAATTAAAATTGATTCGGTGGGCCTACCCACCCTGAAATTATTAGGTAATGGGTAATGGGTAATGGGTAATGGGTAATGGGTAATGGGTAATGGGTAATGGGTAATGGGTAATAGATGACTAATAACTGATGACTGATTTAGGATATATCTATAAGCGAACGATTCGTTTTCAAGATACGGATGCTGCGGGGGTGGTTTATTTTGCTAATATTTTAGCAATATGTCATGAAGCCTATGAAGCATCTCTAAATCAGGCTGGAATTAATCTTAAAAGTTTTTTTGTTAATCCTGATTTTGCTATTCCGATTGTTCATGCGAGTGTTGATTTTCGGTTTCCCCTATTCTGTGGAGATCAAATTTTAATTGAGTTAAATTCTGAAATCATCAATGAAAATTCTTTCAAAATTCAGTATGAAATTGGATTAGATAACTCTAATCAATTAATTGCTGAAGCGATAACAAAACATATTTGTATTAATCCTAAAACTCGTCAACGCCAACCTTTACCCTCTGCAATTATTCACTGGTTAGAAAAAGCATAATAATAGGACTTACGCAGAATACCCAATTATACGACATCTGTAGGGGCGAACGGCCGTTCGCCCCTACTAGATATAGTTGTTTTGCGTAAGTCCTGAATAAGATATATAGGAATCCGCGCAGTAGAGACGTTGTATACAACATCTCTACTTATTAATCACTAATTTTTTATGGGTTTAAGGACTCCTGAGAACTAAATAATTGGGGATATTTTTCAACAAAATAACCATTGAGGAAAGCATTAACGGCGGATAAAATCACAGGGCCTAAAATAAAAGCTAATAAACCCTGTACTTGAAATCCAGGAATAAAAACCGAAGCTAACCAGAAACAGAAACCATTAACAATGAAGGAAAAACCACCTAAACTTAAAATATTTAGGGGAATGGATAAGGTTGATAAAATCGGTTTAATAAAAGCATTGACTCCGCCAATAGCCGACGCCGCGATTAAAGCTGCTACAAAGGTAGATAAATTTACCCCGGGTACAACTATATCAACCACTAATAAACTTAGGGCTGTTGCTACCAACGTTAATAATGATGCGATCATAAATTTTGCCTCAGATTGTGTTGCGGTTTTAAAGGGTATCTTTGTTTAAATTGGATGAATCCTCTTTTTTTTCATCAGGTTGGGACTGATTATTAGTAAAGGTTTCAGAAATCGATTTCCACAGATCGTTTAAACGTTGTTTAATTTGTTTTTCTTTTTGAGCGATCGCCGTGCCTGCTTCTCCTAACTTAGCTTCAAAATCTTGGCGTTTCTCATCAATTTTTTCAGTATAAATTTCTGGTTCATCCTTGGCTTTTTCATACCAAGATTTCGCCTCCTCTAAATAATCCTTAACCTCCTCATAACGTTGTCCATAGCGTCCGACTAAGTTAGCATTAACAATTGCTAATTGAGCTTTGAGTTGGGCATAACGTTTCTGCATTAGCGTAGATTCTTCGCTATTTTTAATGGTTTTAATCGCAGATTCAACCGCCGTTTTAACCTGATCTGACTTATTCGTTCCAACTTCTTGAATATCACTCAAAGCCAAATTAATATTATTTTGTAACTCCTGTTCGTGCTGATCAATTCGAGCTTGGAGTTGTTTCACCTCCGCTTGAGTTTTAGCAATCGACTCCTGTTTTCGTTGACTAATACCGTCAATCACTCCTTCAATAGAAGCGGTCACATTTTCTTGAACTTCCTCCCCTTTTCCTTTAACAGTTTCTAAAACGGTTCCTACAACCTGTTTAACTAAATCCCGGATTTCTTGAGAACCACCTTTAAATTCTGAACCGACTTCTGAGATGGAAGATTTAACAATTTCCCGAATTCGTTCAGCCCGTAATTTACCTTCAGATTGGGCTTTTTCTAAATCCGAGGTAAGTTTGTTTTCAGTTGTTTCTGACATGGCCATATCCTCAATAATAGGCTAAAGTTCTCCTCCATGATAAACAAATTTTTCCGATTCTGTGAGTAAAGTTTTCTACACTCTACATATAGGAATAGGGAATAGGGAATAGGGAATAGGGAATAGGGAATAGGTAATGGGTAATGGGTAATGGGTAATGGGTAATTCGTAATTCGTAATTTGTAATTCGTAATTCGTAATTCGTAATTCGTAATTCATAATTCGTAATTCGTAATTCGTAATTCGTAATTCGTAATTCATAATTCGTAATTCGTAATTCGTAATTCGTAATTACCCATCCCCCATTTCTGTAACAGCAACCCGGGCATAATTCAACCCACTAACCCCCGGAAGGGGATCGACAACTCCAAATTCGATTTTATCCGTTACCCACCCTTCCCGATGCAAATAGCGTAAATACTGTGCATATTCTTCCCATTCTTCTTCCGTTGAATAAACAATAGTTAGCATTCCCGATTGAGTAATACGGGTTTTTGTTTCCCTATCAATTCCTTTATCAATGCGTTTTTTAACAATTTCATAACGGATGTCGCGGGTTCCTCGCACTGAAAAAATGCTTTCGGTATTTTCATCATGAAAAATATCAATCGGGGTATGCTGGACTAAAACTAAGTGGACTAAATCTAGGGTGATTTTATGTTCTGATTTTAATTGAAATATAGTTCGGGCACAATCACACATTGCCCGCAGTTGTTCATAGCGGAGACTGCAAATATGAAAGGAAGTAAACCGTGAATCAATAGATTTTCCCGCATAGATAATATAATCCATGCCATCGCTAATTTCCATATCATAATAATGGGGAATAATCATCTGCATTTGCTTTTCCCATTTTGTCCAGGTTTGTTGTAAATGATGGGTAATTTGATGTAACATTTCATCATAGTGAGAGCGGGCTTTATACACACATCCATGTTCATTATTACAGGCTTGTTCATATTGTTTTAAAGCCTCTTGTACCTGGGGATTACATTGAGAAAAATAATCAAAATAAATTTCTAAATGTTTTTCTAAATAATCCGTTGCACTCATTTCAATTTCAACACTGATCTCGGATTCAAGTTCAGTTAAATAAGTCTGTAAATCCTGTTTAAGTTGTTCCCCCAAGGCTGAATCTTGAGTTTCACATAAAACCTCAACAATATTAATTGCTAATTGAAATTGTTCTAATAAATCTTCTTTAATCGCACAATTGCGTTGTTCGGATGAGCCCCGAATATCTGAAATTCCATACAGGGGATAAACGGTTTCAAAGACAATGGTTTCTGGTTTAAATCCCCAACCGCGACGTTCGGCTTCCTGTAAAAATCGCCATTCAACTGAAGGATGAATATTGCGTAATTTGGTGAATTGTTGTTGTAAGGAATGACAAAACGCCGTAATAAAACCGGGAATTAATTCCTGGGCATTTTTAACATCAGTCAGGGTAAAATGATTGGGGTGATCGCTAGTTAACCCTACCACCCCTAAAATTTGTTGACTGCCTTTTAAATTAACTGATTGAATTACTAAGGGAATTAACAACAAAGAACGGAAATTAAGTTTGCGTAAATAGCGTTCAAAATCCGTAGGACATTGTTGGCGAAGATCAGAAATATTAATCACTTGATTCTGTTGAACTGCTTCAATGATTGGAGAGTCATTCAGCGTATCTAAAGAATAAATAATCGGTTGGGTAATCTTGGTATTTAAGCTCAGAGAGAGTTTAGCTTCTTGACCTTGAAGACGTAATAATAAACAGTTGGTGACTCTAAACAAAGAATGTAATTGCTGTTCGATTTGTTCCCACTTTTGAGATTGAATAATTAAATCTCGGCTAATTAATTGATAGGTGACGCGGCGCATTTGTTCTGCTTGGGTAATTTCCAACCCTTCTAACAACAAAACTCCTTCTATTTGATAGTTATCTAAATTTAACTTTTGGGCAAGTTGATTAAAATTTTCAGGATTGGAAAACCAAGCCTCTCGCTCAGAAACGGGGATTAATTTGAGTTTAAAGGTGGCAAATTCATCTTGTTTAGGATTTTGTCGTTTAATTTGTAGTAAATCGGAATTTACCCAAATTCTAATAAATTTTTGTTTGAAGGTTTTAGGGTTGTTTAAAATTGCGATCGCCGACTGTTCAATGATTTGTAAAGATTGCAGATCAATGCCATAATCCTGCTGCAAAATTTTATGGAGTAAATGATAACGATAGAGTTCTTCTAAAGTTAAATTATCCCAGTGTTGAAAGATATCTTGAATTTTCAGGTTTAATCCGTTTAAAAGTCGATCTTCAATGTCAATATTTTTATGCTTTCTCTGTGAATTTACGGATAACCCCGTTTCTGCGTCTAATAGGGTTGTATGCAGTTGACAAACCCGACAAAACGACTGATTCCCGTAACGCACTGTTAAGGTTTGAGGATCAATAATCGCCATCAACAGATGACTACGACTTTGTAAATAAAATAACTGCTCAATAGTCTGTTTCAAATCCTCGGGTGTTTCGAGTTTTTGATAGGAAGTTAATTGCTGTGTAGACTCAGAGGAGACAGTATTTTCAGACACTTTACTGCTGGGGGAAAGGGACTTAGAAATTGTCATTTGATTCTAACAGATCTTGATCAAATTACCGAGTTCCGAATTCGATGGGTTAAAGTAGCAACCCAAGCCCGCAATTCATCGGCTACCATAGGTTTACCCGCGTGTAGAAATCCCGTGTCCCGGATGAGGGAGCCGTTTGTTTTTGCCGTATTAGCTGTTAATCCAATCACCGGAATCGATGATCTGTTTCTAACCCCATTCCTACACAGATAGGCCTCCATATCGGCCATCCCCAGATCAGATACTAAGACATCGGGGGAAAACTCCCCAATCAAGAGGGCCTCGGTGGGGGAGCTTGCTACTTTCACCTCGGCTCCGGCTTGGGTTAGGCTCGATTCGACTAAATTGAGAATCTCCGCTTGATCATCAATGACTAAAACCCGCAAACCCTTTAAATCAACGGGCTCGGTCGCGGGGTTTGGGGCCGAGGGCGGTTGTAGTTCAGATTTAATTAAGGGTAATTGCACGGTAAAGGTGGCTCCTAAATCTTTTCCTAAACTGTCTGCACTGACTGTCCCCCCATGTAATTCCGTCAGGTGTCGGACAATGGCTAGTCCCAGTCCCAACCCCCCAAATTTGCGGGTGTTTGTCCCATCCTGTTGACGAAAATAGTCAAAAACATAGGGTAAAAACTGCTGATTGATGCCAATTCCGGTGTCTTTGATTTGAATTCGAGCGTGATCGGCTTCACACCCTAAGCAAATCTCCACCAAACCACCCGGGGGAGTAAATTTAATCCCATTAGACAATAGATTCCAGATGATCTGTTGCAGCCGGGCTGCATCTCCCAAAACATAGATGGGCAAAGGAGAAAAACCAGAATTTTGAGCGATTTCAAACCTAACTTGAATCCCTTTAGCTTCCGCAGCTAACTTAAAGGTTTCTAGGGCTGATCGGATAGTTGTGATTAAATCCACGAGTTGGTTGTGTAAGACCATTTTTCCGCGCAAAATTCGAGAAATATCTAATAAATCCTCAATCAGTTGGGTTTGTAGTTTCGCATTCCGCTCGATGGTTTCTAAGGCCCGGGCCGTGGCTTGGGAATCGAATTTACGAGTTTGTAGGAGTTTTGTCCAACCCAAAATTGGATTTAAGGGCGATCGCAATTCATGGGATAAAACCGTGAGAAACTCATCCTTAATCCGGTTGGTCATTTCGGCTTGCTCCCGGGCAGCCTGTTCCCGGATTAGCAGTTGTTCCCGTTCCTGTTCGACTCGTTTGCGATCGCTCACATCCAAAAACGCCCCAATCACCCCCCGAACCTCCCCCGCTTCATCTCGTAAAGGAACCGCCCGACCATAAATAAAACGCACTTCCCCATTTTCAAAGACAAACTCAAATTCCGATTCAATATTTTCTCCCGTCCGTCCCGCCTGCTGCATGGGCAAATCTTCTAGGGGAATGTCTTGGCCCTGGTGTTGAATCTTGAATTCAAAGGGATAGGAGCCATCCTCGGGGGTCGCCGTCACCACTGCTCCCGGGGTCAACTGCACCAATTCATGGGCAGCCCGGTTCGCCGTCATCTGCTGGCACTGGGGGTCATGGGCAATCCAGACCGCGGCCGGAACGGTTTCCATAAAGGTTTTCAACTCCTCGGCCCTAGCCCTAGCCTGGGTTTCACTTTGACGCAGGGCTAATTCAATCCGTTTGTATTCAGAAATATCAACGGCCGCACAAGTGATCCCGATAATGTCCTGGTCAGGATTGTGTAGGGGCTCAATGGTCAAATCAAAACAGTATTGCTGTCCGTCGTTGAAAAGAAGAACTTCCTCCCGCGTCCCGATCCCTGTTTCCAGAACCCGGCGTTTGAGTTGAGTTAGTCGAGTCGCTTCCTCCTCGGGGAACAACTCAAAATCCGTATAACCGATAATCTCCTGGTCGGAGCGTTTGAGGGTGGGATTGTGAACCCAGGTGTAGCGGAGGGTTTGATCCTGATTAAATAGAGTAATTGGCGCACTTTTCAGGGCCACCCGTAATCGTTCTTCACTTTTGAGCAAAGTCACTTCTGCCTGTTTGCGTGTAGTAATATCTCGCCAATAAATGGCTAAACCCTTTTCGTAGGGGTAAACATGAACTTCATACCAGAGGTTGTCTTCAACCAAACAGGTTTCAAAATGATCCGCGACCTGAGTTTGGATCACCTGAGACAGTTTTTCCTGACAATTTAAACCCAATAAATGAGCATAAGTCTTCCAAAAATTACGCCCTAATAATTGTTCTCGGGTTTTACCAAAGAGCCGTTCTGAAGCTCCATTCACATAGGTTAATTGCCACTGATGATCTAAGGATAAAAAGCCATCGGTAATGTTTTCGAGAATATCAATTACCTGGGCTTTGGTATTAATTAATTCTTGTTCTCGAATTGTGGCTTCTTGACGGAGTTGGGTCATTTCCAAAATCGACCGGACGCGGGCTAGGAGTTCCCGAGCCGAAAAAGGTTTAATCAGATAGTCGTCGGCCTTAGCTTCTAGGCCTTCAATCAGGGCATTTTCTCCCGCCCGGGCCGAAAGCAGAATAATCGGAATCTGTTCAGTGCTAGGATCATGGCGCAGAATTTGCAGAAGTTCCAAGCCATTCAATTCCGGCATGATTACATCGGTAATCAGTAAATCTGGTTTGTGTTCCCGAATCCAATCTAAGGCAGCTAATCCGGTATTTAACGCTTTTACCTGATATTTTTGACTCAGTAAACGCTGAACATAATTGCACAGATCGGCATTATCATCCACCACCAAGATCTGGGGAAGGGCGGATGGGGGCGGCGGCATCTGTTGCACTTCAACCCCACCATCTGTTTCCGCAGACCAACTTTTGACTTCATCTAAATAGGTCGCCGTCATCTTGGAGGAGGTCACAGGAGTAATGACCAGGGGATTTTGGGGGTTTAGATCGACTTGTTCCGCCGGGAGATGACTATAGCCAGAGGGAATAAAAACTTTGAAACAACTGCCCTCTCCGGGGACACTGGTGACATCAATACTGCCCCCGTGTAACTGGATTAATTCCTTAACCAAGGATAAACCCATTCCCGATGAGCCTTCGTAGTTTCTCCCCCGCACTTCCCGAGCGCGATAAAACCGTTCAAATAGACGGGGGATTTCTTTGGCTCGAATCCCAATTCCGGTATCCTGTACTTGCAATTCAACACCCTGGCTAACCGAGCGCAGGGAGAAGATAATTTGACCTTTAAACGTAAATTTAAAGGCATTAGACAAAAGATTCATCACTATTTTTTCCCACATTTCCCGGACAACATAAATCGGTTCGGGTAGGGGGGGACAGTCTATAATCAACTGTATTCCCGCCCGTTCGATGGTGGAGCTAAACATACTCGCCAATTCCAATGTCAAGGTAGCTAAATCCGTCCGTTCATAAACTGCTTGAATCCGTTCGGCTTCAATACTAGAAAAATCTAGGAGAGTATTAACCAATTTGAGTAATCGTAAACTATTACGTTTGGCGACTTTTAACTGTTCTCGTTCACAGAGCTTCAGACCGTCCGCACTCAAAAGAATTTCTTCAACTGAACCCAGAATTAAGGTCAATGGCGTGCGAAATTCACGACTAATATTACTTAAAAACGCCGTTTTTGCTTGGTTGAGTTCCGCTAGGACTTCTGACCTTTGCTTTTCGGCTTCGTAGGTTTGAGCATTCGAGAGGTTAGTGTTCACAGGTTCGGCCCCATTTTGCTCGGTGATTCAGAAAAATCTTGGCTAAAAAAATCTTGAATGATTTGATGTCATCATTGCCTAATCCAATTTTATCCTAATGTGCAAGGTTCAGTTTGGTTATTTGACCCCCGATTAAGACTGTGGAAAGACACACCCAATTTTAAAGCCAGTTGGACTAGGAATCAATTCAAGCAAGAGGGAGTTTAATCCGTTAATTCTGCTACCGTTTGTTGATCTTTAACATTGATAAAGCCATGTAAAAATTATCAGTTATTAGATGCAATTTATCAGATATTATGTTAGACTTAGCATCTACCTAAAGATAGACTTGTTTTTTAAATCTCAACTTTAGAAAGATCAAAAACTCATAAAAAATGCAGTAGAGATAATCGATTATCTGTCTCTACTGCATTTTTGATTTATATTAGAATTAGGAAATAGTCTCAGAAGCGATTGCCATTCTATCTAGCTCGCGGAAACATCCACAACGGTTGGATCAGTACCCATAGAATCAACTTGATTAACTTCTGTTGCCTTCTGGGTTTGTTTGCGACGGTTTAACCCTTCAATTAGTAATTGAGATACCTCGGTTACTAAAATTGTAGCAATAATCCCATCATCTAACCATCCGATAATCGGCAAAAAGTCCGGGGCAATATCTAGGGGACTCACTAAGTAAATTAAACTTCCTAAAATTACAACCCAGCGATATTTTGTATTCCGCAGCGTTACACGATACCAATTATAAAAAGATTGAATCAGATTTTTCATTTCACGGTTTCCATATTGTCTACTTGTATCCAATATGCCAAATCTCACGGCGATCGATAAGTGTAGAAAACCCTGTAGGGTTGTAGGGATGTTTCACCCCTGCTAGTTCCGTAATCCTCTGGTGTCCCCTAGTATAGCTTGTATCTTTGTCCCCCAATCCACTTTTAATTTTTTTTGAGCATTTCCCCCATTCAATGCGATTTCCACCCACCCATGGGAGCCCACCAAGGCGACCAAGTGACCCCCGGGGACATCGCCATAGGTTTGACCCGCACCAATCAGGTAAGATGAACCTGAAAGCATTTGCAAGGGAGAATTAAAGATTTGTTTGAATTTCTTTTGCTGCTTTTTACTCAATTTTTTGCTTTTCTGCTTTTGGCTTTTTTTGTTTTTTTCTTGACGAATTTCCACATACCAATTTTTATCCCCTACCGCTTCCCCTGGAATATTTGTGACTAAATTGCCAAAATGATCAATATATTGAATACATCCTTGGATTTTTGAACCATTGACTTGATAGGGCGGTAAAGATAACCTAACTAAAGTTTTGGGATCAATTATAGTTCCCACTTTTTCTAAGGGAACACCCGAGGCTAAATGGGCACCAACTGAGGCAAAAATATCTCGACCATGAAAGGTTGTACTAGGTTTGGTAGTGCGCCAATATTCAGGATAATTTAATTCAACTGCAATTACGTTGTTACGATTTATCACCTCCACTTCACAAGTCAAAAAAGGTTCTAATATTCCTGTTAATAATCCATTATCCGGCCCGACTAAATAACTATTATTTAATTGAATTGCGATCGCTCGTCTTTGGGTTCCCACTGCCGGATCAACTACCGCAATATGAACGGTTTTTTCGGCAAAATAGGGATAAGCATTCAGCAAATTAAATCGCCCCGCCGCAATATTTTGGCGTGGGATTTCATGGGTTAAATCAATAATATTAATTTGGGGATTAATTTGATGAATTACCCCTTTCATTACACCAACATAACTATCCTTTAATCCAAAATCTGTCAAAAGTGTTATGATTTTATGATCTTGTGTCATGATCAATCTTATTAATTAATTGAAATTAAAATGAACAGTCAATGGCAAAACTTTCTCAAAAATTTGGGAGAATGGCAAGGATCTTTTACTCAACTATCACCCCAAGGAGAAATAATCAACGATATTTCTAGTCATCTCACCCTAGAAAGTTTGAATGACAATCAAAAAGTACAACTGACCCTAAAAAGATTTTATCCCAATTCCGACCCCGCAGTTCAAGAATTAGTCCGAGAATATCAAACTTTAGGACGAGATATTTTATTTTTTGAGAATGGGGCATTTTCCCAAGGCACAATTCAACTCTCCCCCGTTTCAAAATCCGGTGCAGAATTCGGATTTATTCATGAAAACCGACGGTTACGTTTAGTCGAACTTTTTAACACCGATGGGGATTTAGAAAGTCTAACGTTAATTCGAGAAAAACGTCAAAATACTGATGCTGTTGAATCTCCACCCCTAACCCTGGAAGCATTATTAGGAGAATGGCAAGGAGAAGCAATTACCCTTTATCCTGATTTACGTTCTCCCGATCTTTACTCTACTAAAATGCGTTTATATTTAGAAAATGACTACCTGGTACAAAATTTAAGTTTTGGATCTCCTGAAATTAAACTATCTTCAAAAGCCAGAATTGCCGGATCAATTCTTCACTTTTATCAGGGCAAACAACCTGTTAAAGTAATATTATTACCCGGCGGCGCATCGGTAACTATTCCCCAAAAAGTAGAATTAAGAAAACCCCTATTTTTTGAAGCTGGTTGGTTAATTAAACCCAACCTCAGACAGCGTTTAATTCGTCAATATAATCAACAGGGAGAATGGGCAAGTTTAACCTGGGTTACGGAATATAAAAAAACCTAGGATGCTCGTTTCTAGTTAATCTAACATTACAGGGCGAGGAGAACTCGCCCCTACGAAATTTTTACCCTTTGACACATAGAATTTGTTTCAAAGTCGCCACAACTTCAACTAAATCAGATTGTTGTTTCATGACTTCATCAATGGATTTATAAGCGCCCGGAATTTCATCAATAATTCCTGTATCTTTCCGACATTCAACCCCTTGGGTTTGTTGAACTAAATCATCTAAAGTAAAGGTTTTTTTTGCTTTAGTTCGAGACATTAAGCGCCCCGCCCCATGCGAGCAGCTACAGTAACTCTCATGATTTCCCTTGCCTTTCACAATAAAAGATTTTGCCCCCATGGAACCCGGAATAATCCCATAATCTTGTTCTGCTGCGCGCACAGCACCTTTACGAGTTACATAAACTTCCTCGCCAAAATGTACTTCTTTTTCAGAATAATTATGATGACAATTAACCTCTAATAAGGCTTTAGTTGGTTTCCCTCCCGCCACGGCTGTTTCTACAATTCGTTTAAACCGTGCCATCATAATATCTCGATTAAATCGAGCGTAATGTTGCGCCCATTGTAAATCATTCCAATAGGCTGCAAATTCAGGAGTTCCTGATACAAAATAGGCTAAATCAGGATCGGGAAGTTTAAGTTCTGCTAATTTTGCTAGGTTTTTTGCGGTGTCAATATGATTCTGGGCTAACATATTACCAATATGTCGAGAACCGGAATGCAACATTAACCAAACATTGTTTTCTTCATCTAAACAAAGTTCGATAAAATGATTCCCTCCGCCTAAAGATCCCATTTGTTTAATCGCTTTTGATTCTAAGTTTTGAACCTTAGAATGCAGGTCTTTAAACTCTTGCCATCCTTGCCAGTTGGTGACGGCTTTTTCAATATGTTTATTTTGATCAAATCCCACTGGAATTGCGGCTTCAATTTCCTGGCGAATTTTTTTGAGTTTCCCCTCCACTTGTTCCGCAGTAAAAGGTAATTTGATCGCACACATTCCGCAACCAATATCAACCCCGACCGCCGCCGGAATAATGGCTTCTTTTGTCGCAATTACGGAACCGACTAATGCCCCTTTTCCTAAATGAACATCGGGCATTAAAGCAACGTGCTTAAACACAAACGGCAAAGAAGCAACGTTTTTTGCCATTTGGGTTTCTGCTGAACCTAAATCATGATTCGCCCAAGATAGGACGGGTTTAGGGGTAGAAAGATTTAACGTTTCGTAAGGCATAGAAATTTTATGGGGTATCTTAATTTCAATTAATATCCAGTTATACTACATTTGTAGTATTGTGTCAAGAGTTACGCGAATTTATTCCCGGGTTGACTTAATTTGCTCATCTGCCATCCCTGCTGTTTTATTGAAGATCCGAACCCAAAATCGGGTTATAATACCGTCGGGATAAATCCTGTCAATAACAGGTATGGTTAATTTACTCAATAAAAACAACAGTTAAAATGGACACCAACAAAAATATTAAGAACGGTGCAACACTTTTCTTAACGGGATTAGCAACGGTGGGTTTAGTTTTAGGAGAAGCGGTATTTTCCTCAGCCAGCGCTGCTCAACAGTTATTTTGTAATGGACGGATGAACAATGGTTGGACTTATTCGGCCCAGTTTCTTAATGGTCGTTTCACAGAAATCCGTTGGGAGCGCCCAGGACAGCCCCCCCTCGTCTCCAACTTGACTTTTCAATCCACCAATGAGGCCAGACAACCTGTTTATACAGGGTCAATCATGGCAGCCACAATGGTAACTTTAGTTGATTTGTCCCGGGGTAATGTGCGCTCGGGTTCACAAATATTGGTTACGGCGGAAGAATGGGGCACTAGCACCGGAAATTGTGGTATCTCGTCGGATAACTCGATGGGAAACTCCTCTGACTGGTTTACCACTGCACGGAAAAATCTAGTCGGTTCTAATGCAAATCAAGCCAGACGTTGGCTCAAAAGAAACAATTTTTTCTTTAATCAAACCTTAGAACAAACTAATCGGCGCATCGTTGAACGTTGGAATCGCAATAACCCCAACGGAGCCATTGATGTGATTTTTGTTAATAACACGGTGTCTGATGTGGTCATGGCTCGTTAACACTATTCCAGGCTTTTAATTCTTAATTCCGGTGGTGGCAATTCCGCGAATAAATTGTTTTTGTCCGATCAAAAATAATACAATCACCGGAATCGAAGAAATGACCACCGCCGCCATTAATAATTGCCAACTATTGGTATATTGTTCTTGAAATTCTGCGAGGACTAACTGCACGGTTTTTAATTGGGGTTTAGTGGTAAAAATCAGGGGTTTAAATAAATCATTCCATTCCCCAATAAAGGTAAATAAAAATAACGTTACCAGGGCGGGTTGAGCCAGGGGTAACATAATTTGCCATAAAATCTGCCATCGGTTAGCCCCATCCAAGGCGGCGGATTCTTCTAATTCCACCGGAATTGTTAGGAAATATTGACGCAGGAGAAAGATCCCAAAACCATTAACCGCCGTGGGTAAAATTAAAGCCCAATAGGTATTAAGTAAGTGTCCCCATTTCAAAACTAAAAATACTGGAATCACCAATAACTGAAACGGAATCACCAGAGTTGCTAAAACAATCAATAATAGGGTTTGTCGTCCCCGAAACTTTAACCGGGCTAAGGCATATCCAGCTAAAGCCGAGGTAACCACCTGAAATGCGGTTACTCCCAAAGCCACTAGGGTGGAGTTGGCAAACGCCAGGAGAAACCGACCTCGACGCCAAGCTTCTTGATAATTGGCGAGGGTAAACTGAGTCTCGCCAACGCTGTTGGGGGTGGAAAAGGACGTGACTAAGACCACGAATAAGGGCAATAAGACAATTCCAGCACCGAGCAACAATAGACCCCAACTACATCCGACTAATATTTTTTCCCTGGGAATGGCTTTTCTCATAAGTAAGTAACGGGTTGCTATCCTATTTTGGTTAAGGAAAAGTTATGATACCCTCTCCGGTCTTCCCTGAAGGCGGATTTAATCGGATGTCCAAGTACATCCCAAGCTGAAAAGACGTGGGTTTTGTGCGAGAATCGCTATAAGCTTAATTAATTAAGTTGTTTGGTAAAAACATCAACTCTCCGACCCTATCTTAAGGTGATCCCAAAGGGAGGGGGAGGGGGGTGTAAACTAGCAATAATAACTCATTTGTGATCGGGAGATTGTAAATCTATGCCACAGCTTGAAGCCATTGCGATTGACTTCCAATCTGAAACCTATAAAGATGCCTATAGCCGAATTAACGCCATTGTGATTGAAGGAGAACAGGAAGCCTACGACAATTACATCAAGCTGGGTGAAATGTTACCGGAGCAGAAGGAGAATTTAGCGGGTTTAGCTAAAATGGAAATGCGCCATAAAAAAGGGTTTCAGTCCTGTGGTCGGAATTTAACCGTCACACCGGATATGGAATTTGGCCGGGAGTTCTTTGCTTCCTTACACCAAAATTTTCAGGATGCGGCCACCCAAGGTAAAGTTGTCACCTGCTTGTTGATTCAATCTTTAATTATTGAATGTTTTGCGATCGCCGCTTACAACATTTACATCCCCGTAGCCGATGATTTTGCCCGCAAAATTACCGAAGGGGTGGTTAAAGACGAGTATCTACACCTCAATTTTGGCGAAGAATGGCTCAAAGCCAACTTTGAAACCTCCAAAGCAGAACTCGAAGACGCTAACCGCCAAAACCTGCCGATTATTTGGAGAATGCTCAACCAAGTTACCGATGATGCCCGTGTTCTAGGAATGGAAAAGGAAGCATTAGTCGAGGATTTTATGATTGCTTATGGGGAAGCTCTAAGCAATATCGGGTTTTCGACCCGCGATATTATGCGAATGTCCGCCTACGGTCTCACCGCCGCCTAAAATACCCTTGGGATTTTAGATTACCCGTAGAGACGTTGCACGGCAACGTCTGTACCCAGACTGCGGCCTTGGACGTTAAACTCTAAAATCCATCTTAAAATCTATAGTTGAATCATGTTTGGTTTAATCGGTCATCTTACCAGCCTAGAACACGCCCAAGCCGTTGCCAGAGATTTAGGATATCCTGAATATGCTGACCAAGGGTTAGATTTTTGGTGCAGCGCCCCGCCTCAAATCGTTGATGATATCAAAGTTACGAGTATTACGGGTCAAATTATTGAAGGCAAATATGTAGAGTCTTGTTTTTTGCCGGAAATGTTAGCCAGTCGTCGCATCAAAGCAGCTACTCGCAAAATTATTAATGCGATGGCTCATGCTCAAAAAAATGGAATTAATATCACAGCTTTAGGGGGATTTTCCTCAATTATTTTTGAAAATTTTAACTTAGAACAAATTCAACAGGTTCGGAATATTAAGTTAGAGTTTGAACGGTTTACCACCGGAAATACTCACACCGCCTATATTATCTGTCGTCAGGTAGAAAACGCGGCGGCTCGGCTAGGGATTGATTTAACTAAGGCTACCGTTGCTATTTGTGGAGCTACAGGGGATATTGGCAGTGCGGTTTGTCGTTGGCTCAACAGCCACACAGAGGCCGGAGAATTGTTATTAATTGCCCGGGATAAGGAACGTCTTAATGCCTTACAGGAGGAGTTGGGACGGGGAAAAATTATGGGATTAGAAGAAGCCTTACCCCAAGCGGATATTATTGTTTGGGTGGCGAGTATGCCTCGAGGAGTTGAAATCAATCCCTATACCTTGAAAAAACCCTGTCTGCTCATTGATGGCGGTTATCCTAAGAATTTAGCCACGAAAATTCAACATCCTGACATTTATGTCTTAGACGGCGGAATTGTGGAACACGCCCTTGATATTGACTGGAAAATTATGAAAATTGTCAATATGAAGTTACCCGGACGTCAACTCTTTGCCTGTTTTGCGGAATCAATGTTACTGGAATTTGAGAAAATTTATACTAATTTTTCCTGGGGTCGCAATCAAATTACCGTTGAAAAAATGGAACAAATTGGTAAGGTTTCTGTAAAACATGGTTTTAAACCTTTAGCTTTACCATTGTAATCAGTTATCAGTCATCAGTTATCAGTTATCAGTTTAAGAGTTATCAGTTTGGGAGTTACCAGTTATCAGTTATCAGTCATCAGTTATCAGTCATCAGTTTAAGAGTTATCGGTTATCAGTTGTTATGAACTAGGAGAAGTAAGAGGATATTAAGGCTAAATCTAAATAGCATTTTTGGGGAATTTTGCCCGCTAAGACTGTAAACGGTTGATCGGGTTCACCTAGATGATTTACTACTAAGAGAGCATCGGTAAAATTTTGATTTTTGGTATAATCATTGACAGTAATAATTGTTTTTAATCGGGCTTGTTTAGAGGCAGAAAATCCATGATAGGAGTCTTCAAATACTAAACAATCTTCTGGATTTAATCCTAACTTTTCTAAGACATAAAAATAAATATCTGGGGCGGGTTTTTTGGCGGGAACAATATCCCCGGCGGCGATGATTTCAAACCAATTAGGATCAATGGCTGTATTTTCTAATAAGGCTAACACATTCGGTAAGGCGCTAGTTGTAGCGATCGCTAACCTAATTTCTGCTTCCTTGACTTCTTGAATCAACCGTTGTACCCCAGGACGCAAAGGAATTGAACCCTGATCTAATAATTTTCGATAATATTCATTTTTTAACTGGTGTAAACTTGTAATTAAATCATTTAAGTTGTCTGTTAATAAAAAGTCTGGTTCATATTGTTCAATATAATAACGAATTCGCTCTTTTCCTCCACCAATTGCTAATAATTTACCATACAAATCTATAGACCAATTCCAAGACAAACCCACTTGAGAAAAAGCTTGATTAAACGCAATTCTATGACCATCCCGTTCCGTATCCGCTAAAGTACCATCCACATCAAAAATCAAAGATTTGAGTTTTCCCATACTTTTAAATTTCCCATACTTTTAAATTCAATATTTTTTCTATTCCCTATTCCCTTGTTACTGAGCGAAGTCGAAGTATTCCCTATTAATTAAATTTTTGTTTAGCCTGATCATAAACCTCAACGGTAATTTGAGTAACACCTAATTCCTGAGCAAACTTTTCAATCTTTTTCCGAGCCGCCGGACGGACAAAAAAAGGAATTTCTTTCAAACGAGTTTCAGCTTCTGCTGTCCATTCCATGATCATCAATTAAGAAAGAGGATAATTACATTAATATATAATGGAATCAGAAAGGGCGCAATAGGAGAATCATCAATATGACTCTATACCAACCCAATGATATTATTGCTCAACGCTATCGCATCGTTACCACTTTGGGTGAAGGAGGCATGGGAATTACCTATGAAGCCGAAGATCTCACCAATTATCAACGAGTTGCCGTTAAATCAGTTTCCCTGCGACAGATAAAAGACTGGAAAATCTTAGAATTATTTGAACGAGAAGCGAAAGTTCTTGCCCATTTGCATCACCCAGCAATTCCTAAATATTTGGATTATTTTCACCTAGATACCGATGAAGATCGACAATTTTATTTAATTCGAGAATTAGTTTCTGGAGATTCTTTAAATACTTGGCTGGAAAAAGGTTGGCATCCCACGGAAGCCGAAATTAAGCAAATTGCCCTGCAAATTTTAGAGATTCTCAGCTATTTACATCAACTCAATCCCCCAATTATTCACCGGGATATTAAACCTCAAAATATTATTAGAAAAGCAGATGGAACAGTCTTTTTAGTGGATTTTGGAGCCGTTCAAGATGTTTACCGTAACACCATTTCCTTGAGTGGAACCTTTGTGGGAACGATTGGATATATGCCACCGGAACAGTTGCGAGGAAAAGCCTATCCTGCATCGGATTTGTATAGTTTGGGAGGAACTTTATTATATTTATTAACCAACCGTTCCCCGGATGAACTGCCTCAAAAACGAATGAAAATTGATTTTGATTCCATTGTTAATATTTCGCCCGAATTTGCTGACTGGTTAGAGATGATGTTAGAACCCATCTTGGAAGATCGATGTCAGTCTGCAACCGCAGCTTTAACAGCACTGAAAAATAATTCTACTATCACGTCTTCTAATGCTTCTGGGATTCAGGTTTGTCATAAAAAGCCGAAAGGAAGTCGAGTTAAAATTCAAAAAACATCCAGAAGCTTAGTTGTTGATATTCCCCCTGCGGGTTTTCGGAGTGACGATCTATTTTTATGGTTTTTTGCTATTTTTTGGAATGGAATGATCCTCTTACCTGTCCTATCTAATGGCATTCCATTTCTATTCTCACCTATTATTCTTTTTGTAATAGTAGGTGGTGTTTCACTTTATTATCTTCTCTGGACTTCCTTCAGCAAAATTCAAATTAACATTGATCAGAAAGATTTTATAATCCACAAAAAACTATTCTTTAAAAATTGGATATCACAAGGAAAAACAGCAGATCTAGATAAAATTTTGGTCAACAATACAGGAACTACTATTAATCAAAAACCCGTGATCAATTGTATCTTGTATGAAGGAATTATCAAGCATCAATTTGGTTCTTTCTTGGAGCAGCAGGAAAAAGAATGGCTAGTGGCTGAGATCTCTGATTTTCTGCAAAAATTAAAGGGGAGAAAAAATTGATCAAAATCTTGATTCTCACCTATAATATACTGCTAACGGCTCGATTTCGTCCTTGGGTTTTCGCCTGATATAGAGCATGATCCGCACCATTAATTAAATCCAAAGGAAACCGCTCGACCGTAGGAATTAAAGTACAAATCCCAATACTCATTGTTACCCGGTCAGCAACGTTAGAACTACGATGGGGTAGGTTAAACCGTTCCAGGACATCTTGAATTTTCTGAGCCACTTGCAATGCCCCTTCCTGATCGGTGTGGGGTAAAATTACCACAAATTCCTCGCCCCCATAACGGGCAACTAAATCAACAGAACGCTGAACACCCTGTTGCAAAGCCTGAGCCACCTGTTGTAAACAAATATCTCCTTGAGAATGTCCATAGGTATCATTATATTGTTTAAAATAATCAATATCAGAAAGTAGTAAAGAAAGGGGACGTTGTTCTCGGATTAAACGATTCCATTCTTGATTTAAGATCTCGTCAAAACACCGACGATTAGCAATTTGGGTGAGTTGATCCACCATGGCTAAATTTTGTAATTGTTGATTAGCCAGTTGTAATTGTTGATGAAGTTCTGATTGGTGAATAGCGATCGCTAACTGAATTGCCAATTGCTTCAAAAGTTCAGTTTCTAAGGGATGCCATTCCCTCGGCCCAGTGCAATGATGGGCAACTAATAACCCCCATAAACCCGGACTTTGCAAAATTGGAACCACTAATATTGCTCGAACCTGTAACTTTTCTAATAACTCCAAATGACAGGGGTTAATCTCGGCGTTATAGATATCAGAAGTCTGTTTAAGAGTGTTTTGCTCATAGGATTTTCCCTGATTTTCCACAAAATAGCTATCTGTAATTTTTTGATTCAAAACTGATTTTGTCCCGGCACTAACAGACTCCTTAACCACAACACCGCTCCAATCTGGATTAAACCGATAAATGATCACCCGATCAGTCTGTAAAAACTGACGAACTTCAGCGACAGTGGTTTGTAGAATTTCATCTAAATCCAAAGACTGACGAATTCTTTGGGTAATACCATAAATCATCCGTTCCCGTTCAGCCTGTTGTTTTAAGGTTTCTTCCGCTTGTTTCCGAACCGTAATATCTGAAAAAGAGGCAACAACTGCATAGGCTTGGGGTCGATCAGCATGAAATAAGGGTTGGGAATTAATCGAAATCCAAGTTAGAGTCCCATCGGGTTTATGAACTCCCATAGTCACATCAAATTCGGGTTTTCCGGTGCGTAACGTCACCATCGCCGGATGGTTTTCCCCTGGAAATGGAGAACCATCATTTTGAATCGCTCTCCACCGGGCGTCAATAGAAGTTAATCCCGTCATTTGATGGATCGTTAAACCTAAAATCTTTTCCGCGCTTTGATTACAGGCGGTGATCTGACCATCGGCTTGCTGTAGTACAATGCCTTCACCCATCGCCGCAATTACAGAGCGATAACGTTCTTCACTTTCCTTCAGATTGATTTCTACCTGTTGGCGATCGCTAATATCCTCAAAAATATATAACCGTCCAAAATAGTGATCGTCTTGATCTCGAATTTGACTTGAAAAACGGCGAATAGTACGCCCATCAGAAAAAGCAATTGCATCCTCAATTACCATCCGATTTTCTTCTGATTGTAAAGGTTTACAGGACTCAGCAAAAGCCGGAACATCAGCAATTAAAGGAATACAATCGGGAATAATATCATTATTTTTTAAAACTCCTTCTAACATTTTAATTTCTAAGTGTTCAATTTGCCAAATTTCACAAAAACGATGATTAAAATAGAGAATATTATCCGTCCGATTATCAACTACAAAAAATGCCAAGTTAGACGTATCCGTCATCGAACGTAATAAGGCTTCTTTCCAGCGCAATTCTTGTTCAGTATGCAGATATTGGATTAGGGCTGATTGTTTTTCGGTAATATCTTTTTCATTCACAAGAAGCATGGCATTTCCTGTTACTGGATCACGGGTACAACGCACATCTAAACCATGCCAACGAATACCATTTAAAGTATAAACCTGAGTCTCAATACTAAAAATTGCCCCGGATTGGGCGGTTACGATGGCGGTTTCTCCAATCTTAGGATCAACAAAATGGCGGACAAAGGCATTATCGTTATTGAGATTGGGATGGAGGGTATCGCCATAACACTCAAGAGCGGAGGGATTTTGCATTAAGGGGACACCCTCCAGGGTATATAGGGAAATCATCACGGTGGTATGATTCAGGACTTCAATCGCCCGCAGGGTTTCAGGAGAGCTTTGATTAGCAACTTCTGTAATCCCTTCCACTAACATCGCCATTCGACCCGTTTCAATCTGAATTTCAGAACAATTACAACGAACTGACATCGGTTTACTTTCGGGGTAAAATGTCCAGGTTTCGGTGATATTTTTTTTGTATTTAAATTGTTGTAAATAAGCGTTTAAACGAATCCTAGTAGCTTCTGAAATATCGTGAAAATTACGTTGAATTAATTCTTCTCGATCAGTAGCATTCCAGATATGAAGTGCCGCCCGGTTAGCCCACCACATTTGTAAATTCTCAATATCAAAAATCCAGATTGGGGTTTGGAGTCGATCTAGCCCATTTAATTCGGTAATTGATATAGCATTATTAGATTTTTCAGTTAAATATTCATTACCCAAATCAGAACATTGGCAATCGTGTGTGGCGTTTATTTCTTGGATAGGTAGTGATATTCCTTGGGGTTTTTGTTGATATAATTGCCGGAGATGGTGGTCAGCTTCCCTATATTGAATAGCAATCCCTAATTGCATCGCCATTTGTTGCATAAATTTAATGTCTAGGGTTGTCCAGTGACGGGAACTTTGACATTGATGAACAATCAATAAACCCCAAAGATCGGGCAAGGTGGGAGAAGTTTGAGGCGATGGGGATCTGGGGAGTAAAATCGGGACAACAAGATTGGCAGCGATTTGTAATCGTTGTAAAAGCTCTTTGTAACAAGCTTGAAGCGGCCTAGTCTCTACATCTTCAATTGAGCTAATCTGTCCATGGCGATATCGGTCTACCCACTTGGCTTGAAAGCAGGGATCATAGATTAGTTGTCCTAAAATTGGTGTCGCTTCAGGACTGACGGATTCTTCTGCTACGACCCCATCGCCATCAGGTAAGAAACGATAGACCACAGCCCGATCGCAACCCAAGATTGCCCTAATTCCTTTGACCATTACGTTTAAAATCTCACCTAATTCAAGATTTTGGTGAATTTGTTGCGTAAGTGTCATGATTTGATCCAAGGTTTGCTCCGAAGTAAATTGGGATACCAATAGAAGATCATCAAAGACCATGATAGTAGTAGAAGACTTATATATGTATTATTAACTACTGCCCCTGTCCCTGCACCGATTCGGTTTAAAACTTCATCAAAATTTGATGAAAACTTGAGAAAAGGGGGTCTGAACTTTATTAAAAATTTACAATTGCTCCCCGGCTCAATAATACACTGGAGCAATCTTTAATTAGGTATCGCAGTCGCGCGCCTGGCGGTATTTGACAAAAACTGATCCAGAAAACCTGATGGTGAAATTTTTCCCACCTATTACCTAGGGCAAGATTGCCTAAAAAAAAAGCGGGTAGGTATCATTTTTCCCCGCTTTTTTAGTATTACTATTGTTTTTTATACGCAGATAAATAACTTTACCAGAAAAAAATTCTGATGACATCTCTGAATTAAAATACAGTTAAAATAGAAACCATCAACCATATTTTAATTCGGAGCCGTGGCAGCTTTTTGTTCCGCTATCTTCTGATTATTAGCATATTGGACGGCTCTATCTTCAGCCACCGTAAACTTAGGATGGGACTTAGGAACTTTTTTCATCAACTCACTAGCCCGTTTCCATTCCGTCCCCACTTTTGTCCATTCCGCTTGGGTTTGGGCTTTCTGGGCTAAATTGGCAGTATTGATCGCAGTCTTAACCGCTTCCGAAAACGGATCTACCGTCACTGCTGCGGATGTAGTTGGTTTAGGAGAATCGGAAGCCACGGGCACAGAGGGGGTATCGGCAGATTCACCCGAGGAGGAAGATCCGGCGGGTAGGAAAGGTAGGCGGAATATTCCGGCAAAATGCAATCCCCCCAAGATGGCCAAAACTGCTAAAACCCCTAACAGGATCAACGGTAAAACCTTGCTTTTGGGCTTTTTGGGTTCAACCTGTCGGGTGGTTTCCTCAATTTCATCATCGGGATCATCATCCTCCTCGGGATTGTAGGTGGCTGCTACATTATTATTATGGTTGGGCAAATATTCATCTTCATCATTGATGAAGTCATCCTCGATGATTTCGTCATCAATATTGTAATCTTCGTCTTCGTCATCGACTAAAGGGACAGACGATTGATCTAAATCAACATCATCGGCGGGATTCATCATCGGTTCTGGCGGGGTTCTCAGAACAATTTCTTCTTCCCAAACGGGTAAATCATCTCCGAACTGACGCCCATAAACCCGAACGGTGTAAATCGTTTCAACACCGAGGCGATCCATACCATTTCGGACTAATTTAACCAAATCTTTTTGATAGTGAGGAACCTGATCCCCCTCCATCATAACATGGAGACAGCCGTTATCTCGCATGACATCAGCCTTAATTCCTTTGGATATTAGGGAACGGTTAATGGCGTCTGCGATTACTTTGGGATCGCCCTGTTTAGCCAGTTCTCGTGGGCTTTGATCTTGTGATGACATAGCTAAAATGATTTCACCTGTCCATGACTAATGATAGTATCACTGATTAATCGTTGTGCAACTATTTTCTGGAAATTAGCCCCGTTGAAATAGACGACACAGTTCAATAATGTGGATTTGTAGGGTAGAGAGTTCTTCCCCACCGCGTTTGAGATGGGCTTCTAGTTGCAGCAACAGGGGTAAACTCTGTTGAAATTGCTGAATTGTGGGAGTTTGGACTTCTTTTTGCAGAAAAAATACCCGGTTAGGGTTGCCAATTTCGGCGGTTTTAGCAATTTCGACTTTATCCCGAACTCCGGTTTCCATCATTAATTTAATCCACAACCAAGTCCGAAACTGACTAACTAAAGTTGCCACAATTTTCAGGGCGGGTTCATTATGTAACAGTAGATCGGCAATTAACTCTAGGGCGTCGCTGGTTTGTCCAGATTTAATACAAGTGGCAAGTTTTAGGCTGTTTTGAGTATTGGACTGAACTAATCGGGAAATGTCCTCCACACTCAAGGGTTGACGAGTATTTTGACTAAAAAGTTGGAGTTTTTCCAATTCGTTATACAGTTGTCGGATATCATTTCCGACTAACTCCGCCAGGAGGGCGATGCCATTGGGGGTAAGTTTTACCCCACGTTCGGTGGCCAGGGTTCTAACTTGCTGTTCTAACTTGTCGGTTTCCCAGGGTTTGATCCGCGAAAATTCCCGCAATTCTCCTTTGGATCTGCGAATCTGGTCTTCTAAGAATTTAGTGGATTTTAGGCGTTTATCGGGTTTGTTGGAACCCGTTAATAGTAAGGTGGTAGTATCGGGGATCGCGGGAAGTGTTCGTTCTAACTCCTGATAAACCTCCGTGGGACATTGCTGCATCAAGGTGGTATCGGCCAACCAAACAAAGCGTCCCCCCAGCCCAAACGGGGGAGTCATGGCTTGATTGAGTCCTATAACGATAGAATTTGCTTGATCGGACACAATTCTGTCAGAATTGAAACTATCCCAACTGGGATCAACGACGGCCGATCGCAATCGTTCCACCGCTTGCAATAAGGAAAAGTCATCGTCTCCCCAGTACAGGTAGATTGGCATAATAACTTAATTTTTTCAAAAGAGGCGATTAAAATTGGACGATACTTATCAAGTTTATGTGAATCGGGTGGCGCGGTTAACGCTGCCAGAATCCTATCACTCTCAGTTGGAGTATATCCAGGAGTCCCCTAAGTTTAAACCTGACTCCCAGGGTAGACGCCAAGCTGTGCCTTTCCCGGGTTATACCATTATTACGCCTCCGGCGACGGAGGACTTGGATAATCAAGAGTTCTATAAAAATCTCCAAACTTGTCAACAGCAACTGGGTGAAAAGTTTGATCCTAATTTTTTAATTACTATCCCCCCGGATAGTTTACATTTGACTCTGGCTGATTTGGTCTGGGATAGTGCCTATCGAGATGCTAGTCAAGATCCTAATTTTGAGCCGAATTTGCATGAAGCGATCGCTCAATCTTTTGAGACGTTTAAATCAACCCCGATTTCTGCGGGTATCCGTTGGCAAATTTTTGGTTTTATGTTATTACCAAGGGCGATTACCGTTTGCTTGGTTCCCCGAGATCAAGAGTCCTATGAAAAAACTCTTGAATTTCGCCGATCTATCTATCAAAATCCCAGTTTAATTCCGTTAGGTGTCGATCAACAATATTATTTAACGGCGCACATTACCTTGGGTTATTTTGGTAGTATTCCTGAAGATTTAGATCGGGCAAATTTCTGCAATATTCTATCTTCTTTTAATCAACAATGGTTGGATTCAACTCAACAAATCTGGGTTAACCGAGCCGAACTTCGTAAATTTGATGACATGAATCGCTATTATCGAGAACCAGACTGGCCTGTTTTAGAATTTAAATCCTAGGGGTTGATGATTTGTTGTTCGGGTGTTGATCGTTAATTTTTAACGATCAACACCTGTTAAAGAAGGAACGGGGACAGGGCAACGGGCAATAGGGAATCCTGATCGATGATTCATGTGATTGGCATTGGGTTAGAAGGGGCATTGGGACTGAGTGAGTCTGTGCTTGATTTAGTTAGGGGAGCGACGGCATTAGTCGGGAGCGATCGCCATTTAAGTTACTTTCCTGAATATTTAGCCTCGCGGTTGGTGTTAGGAGACTTAACCGAAACAATTATAGCAATCCGTCAACAACTGATCAGATGGGAAATCGAAAATAAGCCATCTGTTAATAATTATATTGTAGTTTTGGTATCGGGTGATCCGTTATTTTTTGGATTGGGTCGTTTATTAGTAGCCGAATTTTCCCCCGATAAATTAACCTTTCATCCCCATGTTAGTTGCATTCAATTAGCTTTTAATCGCATTAAAACTCCTTGGCAAGATGCTCAAATTCTCAGGGCCCAGGGTCGCTCAATGGAAACCTTAATTCAAGCCTTACAACAAGGTATAGAAAAAATAGCAATTTTAACAGATAATATTTATAATCCCCCCGCGATCGCTCAATTAATCAGTAGTTTGGATTTACCTAGTAGTTATCAATTTTGGGTTTGTGAAAATTTAGGCGGAAATGATGAACGAGTCCAACTATGGGATATAGAAACATTAAAAACTCAAGTTTTTTCACCCTTAAATATTGTTATTTTATTACGTCAATCTCGATCAGAAATACAACCATTAGATTTATCTAAAATTTCAACTTTTGGTATTCCCGATCAACTATTTTTCAGTTATAGCGATCGCCCGGGACTCATGACCAAACGGGAAATTAGAACTTTAGTATTAGGAGAATTGGGTTTACAACCCAAACAAACGATCTGGGATATTGGCGCCGGAATGGGTTCAGTTTCCATAGAAATTGCTCGCCTTTTTCCTGATTCTACCATTTATGCAATTGAAAAAACAGCAGCCGGAACCACATTAATTGAACAAAATCGTCAACGGTTTAAAGTTAATAATGTTATTTCAATTCATGGAGAAGCACCGGATATTTTACATCATTTACGTTCTCCTAATCGAATTTTTATTGGCGGAAGTGGGGAAAATCTCAGCGAAATATTAGGAATTTGTAGTATTCGTTTAAGTCCCGGTGGTATAATTGTTTTAGCCTTAGCAACTATTGAACATTTAAACACAGCCTTAAATTGGTTAGAACAACGAAAACGGATTGAACGCAGTTGGAGTTATCAGATTCTCAATGTACAGTTATCTCGTTCGGTTCCTATTGCTAATTTAACCGGTTTTTCTCCCCTTAACCCGGTCACTATTTTAACTATTTATCACCATAGTTTATTCGCCTAACGCCCTTGATTTTCAACAGGACTTACGCAAAACAACCATATCTAGTAGGGGCGAACGGCCGTTCGCCCCTACAGATGGTGTATAATTG
>NZ_LR735157.1 GCF_900009265.2 Planktothrix paucivesiculata PCC 9631
TATATCCCTCTTTTGTCACTCTCCGAATTAAGCTAGTAGTAAATCAACTAATTTATCCAGAAGAATAAAAGGGTTTAAATTCATTCATTATACCAATGAGTTGATTGAATCCCAGCAACAAATCGGAGTTAGGAAAAATATCTAACCAGGGATAAATCAATCCCAATAGTAACAGAGGTTGGACAATTAAGCGCAGATTATTTAGAGCATTCTTCCATCCACTTTTCTGATTCCATTGTTGATGATTGGAAAACTTAACAGAATTGCTTTCCTGTA
>NZ_LR735015.1:0-244297 GCF_900009265.2 Planktothrix paucivesiculata PCC 9631
ACAGGACTTACGCAAAACAACCATATCTAGTAGGGGCGAACGGCCGTTCGCCCCTACAGATGGTGTATAATTGGTTATTCTGCGTAAGTCCTAAGAGGTCTAATTTTTTTAGACCAAAGGATTAGATTCACCCAGAAAACGACGACGTTGAGCTAAATAGAGAATGGCTAAAAGTGAACCCATAATTAAAGCAATTCCGATGCTGGGATTTAAGCCATAAATAATAAAAGAAGGACAGGCGGCTGCGAATAAACTGAGTAAACATATCCCCATAATTTTTTTAGCAATGTGGGAATAGGGTGTGCGAATCATAATTTGTAATCCCAGTAAACATAGGGCAATTTCACTAATTAAAGTGGCGATCGCAGCCCCTGGCCCTCCGAACTGGGGAATTAAAAACCAATTAATTAAAACGTTACCCGATGCTGTCCAAAACAAAATATTAGGTAAGGTTTTTTCCTGTCCCGTTGCTTGTAAAAATCGTTGGGCTAAATTGCCAAACATACTAATTCCTAAACTTGGTAACAAAATTGCTAAGGAGTAAACCGATCGCTGAAATTCGGGGCCATAAATTAAGGGAAGTAAAATCTGTTGTAAGAATCCAGCTATAATCACCGCAGGTAAAACTCCAATTAATAAAAGGCGAGTTGCTTTATATAATTGTTCAGGTAAACGACTCGGATCATTCGCATGATATTTAGCAAATCGAGTAAAAATTACCTGAAAAATGACTCGGGGTAAGGCAAAAAACATCTCCATAACTTTATAAGCGGCACTATAATATCCCGCTTCAACAGTTGATCCAATTGCTTGTAACATGACTAAATCCACTTGATAATATAAAATCCATAAAACTCCCGACAGGGCGAAAGGGTAAGCCATCCGTAATGAATCCCAACAATCGCTAATCGTAAACGGCGACCAAATTGGCAGTTTACGACTGAGGTAGTAGAGTAGAACTAAAATATCTAAAAGTCGGACAACAACAATACTAATGACGACTAAAGTTAAACTTTTTGTAGCATATAATACCCCCAAAGAAATAACCACCGTAGCAGCCCGTTCTAGGGCAACAAAAACCGTTTCTGTCCTAAACCATCCCATGCCTTTTAATGCTCCCCGGAGGGTCATTTTGATGGCGCGGCAAATTTCTGAAAATACCACAATATAACAAATAATTAGGGTATTTTGCTCGTTGTATCCCATAAAAATTGCAATGGGATATAGGATGATAAAAACCGGAATTGATGTTAGTAACTCTAATAAAATAAACCGGGATGTTAATTTTGATCCAACTTCGGCATTTGCTGAAACTTCTCGGTTTAAAAGCACAGGTAAACCAAACTGAATTAATAAGGCCAAAATTGCGCCTAAAGCAGAAGCTGATGTGAAAATTCCATATTCCTCCGGCCCTAAAACCCGGGCTAAGAGAATATAAAAAATAAAGGTTAAACCTAGGGTTGCTTCTCCTAAAAAGACATAAAGATAAGACAAATCTAAGCGAGTCAGCAGGTTTTTCATGAAAATTTACTCAAAATTAAGTCGCGGATCAAAAATAATTGAAAATTTTAAACCCAGTATAGGTTAAAAAAACTTGATTCTGGAAAATTAGGTCAAGTTGAGGGAAAAATAGTGAGACAATAGGTAATGGTTAAGGCGATCAGGCAAATATTATGCAATCTTTTGATTTAACAACATTAATCGCAAGCTGTTGTGAACTGCGGCAAGACTGGCTTCCAGCCCGGTTAGAACAGGTGTATCAACGTGATCGCTTTACGATTTCTTTGGGGTTACGCACCCTCAAAAGTCGAGGCTGGTTAGATATTTCTTGGCATCCCCAAGCCGCCAGAATTTGTATCGGTGATTCCCCCCCCCGGATTCCTGATACCTTTACTTTTAGTGATCAACTTCGTCATCAATTGGCGGGATTAGCATTAGTTGAAATTCGGCAATTTGACCCCTGGGAAAGAATTTTAGATCTGCAATTTGCCCAACGTCCGGGGGATGATCCCCTATGGCATTTGTATGTGGAAATTATGGGAAAATATAGTAATGTAATTTTAACTGGATCGGATAATATTATTGTGACTGCTGCCCATCAAGTGAATTTACAACAGTCGAGTGTTCGACCGATTTTAACGAATCAATTCTATGAACTTCCCCCCAAATTAACCGAACCCATTCCGAGTTTAAATGAAGATCAATCCCGTTGGCAAGAGCGGGTGAGTTTAATTCCCAGTGCCTTAAAACAACAACTCTTAAAAAACTATCGGGGTTTAAGTTCTGGGTTAGTTCAAGGAATGATTGAAGCTGCCAGTTTAGATCCAACTCAACCCACTAATAGCTTGAATTCAGAAGACTGGAATCGGTTATTTCAAAGTTGGCAAACTTGGCTAAAAACCTTAGAAAATAATAATTTTATTCCTCATTATACCCAAAAAGGTTATGATATTATTCCTTGGAATTTAGATATTATTGCTGAAGTTAAAACGGTTCAAATTTTAATTAATACTTATTATACAAATGAGTTAAATCAACAGGAATTTAAGCAACTACACCATCAAGTTAGTCAAAAACTGAATAGTGTTTTAAAGAAACTACAAGTTAAAGCAGATCAATTTATTCAACGGTTACAACAATCCGATGAAGCGGACGATTATCGGGCAAAAGCGGATTTATTAATGGCTTTTCTGCACGAATGGAAACCGGGGATGAAGGAGATTCTATTACCGGATTTTGAGACGGGAGAACCTGTTAAAATTCCCCTCAATCCCGAGAGTAATGCCGTCCAAAACGCTCAAAGTTTATATAAACGACATCAAAAGTTAAAACGGGCGAGAATTGCCGTAGAACCCCTATTAAATGAAGTGAAAACCGAGATTAACTATTTAGAACAAGTCGAGTCAGCAATTAGTTTAGTTGAAACCTACAAAACCGCCGAAGATTTACAAACCTTAGCCGAAATTCGAGAGGAGTTAATTCAACAAGGTTATATTAATATTCCTGATTATCGCAGTCCTAATGCTACTTTATCTACACAATTCCATCGGTATCAAACCCCTAACGGAATTGAGGTTTTAATTGGCAGAAATAATCGTCAAAATGATCAGTTAACCTCTAAATTAGCCACGGATTATGATTTGTGGTTTCATACTCAAGAAATCCCCGGAAGTCATGTTTTATTACGGTTAAACCCCGGACAGGTTGCTGATGATATTGATTTACAGTTTACCGCTAATTTAGCAGCCTATTATAGTCGAGCTAGAAATAGTGAACAAGTTCCGGTTATTTATACTAAACCTAAGCACGTTTATAAACCCAAAGGGGCTAAACCTGGGATGGTAATTTATAAACATGAAACCGTGATTTGGGGCAGTCCTCATCAATCAGTTATCAGTGCGCTAACGTAGTGAGCCCTGAAGGGCTCTAATATAATTAAGAGAGGATGCGCTTAAGCGCAACAACAAGGCAACAACAAATAATTTTAATTCAGATAAGCTGATTGACAACTAATCATAATTTCCTGAGTCCGGGGATAGGATTGTAAATACTGCGAAAAAAGTTGAGCATCAAAACTTCTAGGATCTCGTCTTTCTCCCGAACGGTCAACCGTCGCATGGGTTGTAATTCGGGAATCAGGAACTCCGGTTTTTGCTATTAACCAGGCTAAAGATTGATATTGTGCAGTCGTATAACCACTGTGAGAATTGGCATTATTACGACCATCCACAGGGGTTTCTAAAGAAACATGATAGGCAAAATTATTCACCGAAGGCGGACGTTTAGCATGGGTTTTTACGGTTTCCGTTCCCGTTGAACTAGCAAATACCGAATTTCCCGCGCCAAAAGCTCTTAAATCCGGCGGAACAATATAAACAATATCCCCGGTTAACATAATTAAAGTATGATAACTGGCTTGATTATCCTCCGAAGCTTGGGCATTTTGGAACAAATTCACCGCACTATAAACATCCGATACGGTTTCATGGAGCACCACAATCGGGGTATTATTCACGGGCTGGCCATTAATATCATACAAAAATCGCTGTCCGTAATTTGTCGCATTCGCCAGGGCTTGATATTCATTGGGACTGTAACCCGCCCCACCTTGAAGATTGGCCGTTTGCAGATCCGTTGGCCGGCGAAACCGATATAACGTCACTGGATTAACGGCTGGCCCCGGTCTACCATTAACGGGAGGGTTCGGGTCGGGTTGGAGGGCACAGGTTCCCGGCACAGGAATATTATTAACATTAACTATGGTTTCTGGTTCTGGCTCCCTCACCTGGGGCTGTTCGGCGGACTCCTCATCGGCCACCAGTTTGACATCTGCGGGCTTTGGTGTTGGAGAGACTGTTTCCGCCATCACCCGCTCAAAGGGTGCGGGCGCGGGCTGTTGTTGCCATAATGTCATGCCTTGAGCCACAATCCAATCTTGATTTTTCAGTCCAATTGTTACCCCTACCGCTAGTAAATAGAGGGTTAACAGTAGAATCGGAGTCCATTTTCTCATGGGTGAGTTTAGCCCGGTTTAAGTGCAGTGTTTTCCAGTGTACAACAACAATTAATCAGGCAAAAAAAATCCACTGGGGGTGAGCCAGTGGTGAGGAACGAAACGTGATTTTGATGTGAGGAGTTAACTTGCCTTTGATTTATAGATTATCGTCAGGATATGAAGTTAATGTGTCAATCCGATGACATTTATATGAAATTTTGCCCGTCTAAGCCAAACAATTCATAGAAGAAGTTTCTAACACCTGACGAATTATATCAGAAGTGACAATATCTGTTACCGTTGCGGCTCCGATGCGGGTCGGTAAAACAAATCGGACTTTTCCAGCTTTGACTTTTTTATCCGTTTGTAGACTTTCTAAAATTTCATCAATCTTGAGTCCGGGGGGAAGTTGGGTCGGTAATTTTGCCTTCTCAATCATGGCCAACTGACGGCGATCGCTTTCTTGATCCCATAATTCTAATTTAAGCGCGATTTGACTGGCGGCGACCATGCCAATTCCCACTGCTTCCCCATGAATGACCACGGTATATCCGGTTAAACTTTCAACGGCATGACCGATGGTATGACCATAATTCAAAATTGCTCTTAACCCCGATTCTTTTTCATCCTGACTCACCACATCGGCCTTACTTTGACAGGAACGGGTTAAAATTTCTTGTAATAATCCACTATCTAAAGATTGAATATTATCTAAGTTTTGGGATTGTTCTAATTTATCAAATAATTTATGATCCCAAATCACACCATATTTAATCACTTCTGCCATTCCTGCGCGAAATTCTCGTTCAGGAAGGGTTTGCAAAACATCGGGATCAATTAAGACTAATTTCGGTTGATGAAACGCCCCAATTAAATTTTTTCCCTGGGGATGATTTACCCCGGTTTTCCCTCCAATAGACGCATCAACCATCGCTAATAAAGAGGTAGGAACTTGCACCACATTAATTCCGCGTAACCAAGTCGCCGCCGCAAATCCGGTCATGTCTCCAATAATTCCTCCCCCTAAAGCAACCATTGTGGAGGAACGTTCTAATTTATGTTTTAACGCCGCATCATAAATTTTTTGCAGGGTTTCGGGAGTTTTATATTCTTCTCCGGGGGGAAGGGTACAAATTGCCACATCAAACCCGGCTTTTTCTAAAGCGGTGCGGGTGCGTTCTCCATAATAATTAAAGATTTCCGGGTTAGAAACTAATAATACTTTTTTACCTAAATTTAAGGAGGTCATTTCCTCCCCTAATCTGTCTAAATTTCCAGTGCCGATAGCAATATTATAGGATAATGAACCTAAATCTACTCTAATAATCGAATCCATTTTTTCCCCTCATCAAGTTATTTCTAAAAATTGTATTCCATTTTTAACCCGTTACGGATAGTCACAGAATGATCACTCATGATTCAATAGAGTAATGTTTATGGAGATGTCTAATGATTACAGCCGATGGCGCGATCGCTTACCTGGTCATCTATGCGGGTGCTTTAATCGCAGCAGCAGGAATTATGTTTACCCTGCGGGCAGTTAAACTGATTTAATTCTACCCCCGTGGCGCGTCTTTACGGCGCGTCTCTACCCGTTGTTGCGCCGTTGTTGCGCTTCAGCGCATCTTCTCCTAATGAGAGGCGTGAACGCCTCACTACGTTGTTGGGATTAAGCGCATCTTATAGAGGCGTGAACGCCTCACTACGTTGTTTGATCAAATCTCCTCCCCCTTTAAAAAAATTCGAGTTTGATCCGATAATCCCGCATTATTCCCTAATTTAACCCCGACAGTTTGCGCTTCGGAAATCCCACTACGAAATAGATTAGCACCCTGTAAATCAGCGTATAATAAAATAGCATCTTTGAGATTAGTATGACGAACAATTGCATCTATTAAAGATGCACAAGTGAAATCGACCTGCATTAAATTAGCTCGAGTTAAATCTGCTTTAGTTAAATCTGCATAACTCAGATTACTTTGGGCTAAATTAGTATCTCTCAGTTGGGCATTGATTAAAATAGCCTGAGTTAAATTGGCTTGATTAATCATTGCGCCCATAAGATTTACATTAGATAAATTGGTGGATTGTAGGTTAGTTTGAGATAAAATAGCACCTTTTAAATTAGCATCTTTTAAATTAGCATTTTCCAGATTGGCTCCTTCGAGATTGGCTCCTTCGAGATTGGCTCCTTCCAGATTAACTTCTTCCAGATTGGCTCGTTTTAAATTAACTCCTTTTAAATTAGCTCCTTTTAAATTAGCTCCTTTTAAATTAGCTCGACTCAGGTTAGCCCGTTGTAAATTAGAAGCGGATAAATCTACTTCAGTTAAATCACTATTTTCTAAATTCGCTTCTTGTAAATTCGCTTTTGTGATAATTGCTCCCCTTAAATCAGCACGATTAAAATTAGCCTGTTGCAAATCCGTAGCAGTTAAATTAGCGTGTTTTAATTCAGCCCGACGAAAATCTGTTTTAATTAAATTAGCCTCCGTGAGATTCGTATAATTAAGATTAGAAATAAAAAATTTAGTTTCTGTAAAAATTCCCTGACTTAAATCCGCATGGCTGAGTTTAGCTAGGCTTAAATCTACTCGAATGAGTTTAATCGATTTTAAATCCATGTCGCGCAAATCTGCACCCCGTAAATCCTGACCTTTTAACTCAATTTCTTTAATATTAGTATGGCGTAAATCGGGCCCTTTAAATTGACAAAATAAACGATAGGTGTCTAATTCTGTTCCCGACTGAGTTCCGGGGTCTAAATCTTTAGTTTTGACTAAAAAATATTGGACATTTTCTGTAAATAAGGTAAAGACTAAATTAAAAATTTCTAAAAATTGAATTAAGCCCTGACACCGGACTTCCTCATGGTCTTGATAGAATTGAACTAAATTGGCAATACAAATGTCTAAATAGGTTCGACAGGGACTCCCCAATAATACCAATTTGAGCAGTAAAATCACTAAAGTCAGTTGACTTCCCTGACGAATCATTAAGTTAAATAAAAATGAGGGAGGTTTCCCCTGTTCAATTAATAAAAACTCAATCAGTCGGTTGCAGGTTCTAATAATCAGAGCTTTATTAACAATTTTGTCATCATGAAGACGGTACAAAGATTGTAATTTTTCTTCTATTTTGTCTCTGAGAATATTAGCAGGATATTGCTGACTCAGATTAAACAATAAATATTGAGGCAAACATTGCTTAAAGGCTTGATAATTAAAATCCTGACTATTTTGTAAAAATAAATTGGCTTGAGTACCATAATTAAAGACTCGCTGGGTGGAAATTGTTTGTTTAATTAAACTCACGACTTCATCCCCGAGTTGGGTAGGATTATTTAGTTTACGATTTTTACCCGTTGGAGAGTCTAAACGGGTAATATACATCGCCAAATCAAATTTATATTTATCTTTAAGCTGTTTTGCTAAATTGCGGGCGACTTCTTTTTGTTCCCTGGAATTGCGAGGATTCAGGTATTGAGGAACTAATAAATAGGATTGATAACGGCTACTCCAATTATTGCGATCAAAATTCGCACATTGAAGTAAATTTTGATAATCTTCACTGTTTAAAAAGTTGTTAACCCATAGAATTAGTCGGCTTTCTTGAATCGATAAACAGGTTTGATTAATATCCGGGGGGTTTGATAATTTTTGGATGAGGTTTTTAATTAACCTTTGTTGACGTCTAAGCAGCCAATTATTAATCAGAATATAGCAACATCTTTGAATCGTACTATGAAAACAAGATTCCCCGGTTTCCACACTCAGAATGCTCTCTAAAGCCCTTTGTACTTTAGGTTCGCTGGGACAGAGCAGGTAGAAGAATAGTTGTTCAAAGGTATCTAAAACGGCTTCGGGACTCGATGTTTGTACCCCATGCAGGAAAAACTCATAGATCGCTTCTGCTGTCACTCCCAAAGGAGTAGAAAAGGAGTGACCGGTAGAATGGTCGGAAGTGTGATAAGAGTTGCTAATCAATTTTTTTCCTGACCCAATAAACTGTTAGATGCCCTGAGTAATAATACTCCTAAGACTATCATAGCTCTGTTTCAGATAATTGGCAACATTTAATCATTGCTTTATATTGATTTTACATAAATAATAGATTTGTGAAGATTAAAAGTTAACTGGGAATTTTATCTATAATTTAGTAATCTTCCCCTACCCCACCGCCCCACTATTATCCACACCAAAATCACCACCACCGCCTGAACTTCTGCCTCGACCGGAACTACTATTATTTTCTTGGGGAATGATTTCTTGTCCTTCTTTGTGATAGTTACAACATTGACAAGTAGAAGTAATTAACCGGATTCGACTATAGGAGGTTGTGGCTTGTCTTGTAATTTTTGATCGGTGAGTAATGGTTAATTGATTACCTTTTGGGCAGTTAATATGGAAATACAAAATAACAGAACAGTCTCCCCAAAAATGATTTGTGATGACGTTTAAATCTATACATCAGCATTATTTATCCCCTCAAGGGGTGACTAATTTTAGTTATATCTATTTTTTCCAAGATATAACAAATTATTAAGAAAATCAAACTTTTGTGCGCTTCTTCAGTTTTTATTTATAATCTTCCAGTTTAAACTGAATAGATCCGCTTCCAAAATCTATTTAGGTCTAAGGTGGGCAAATCATTAACTTTACTGCTGTTCAGAACAGATTAAGATAGAATAAATAAAACTTGGGTCTCTGATCGGGGTATAATGGAGAGTAATCTCAGACTGGCAGATTAAAAACCATTTAATCTGAGGTTTATTATGTTAGCTGAATTAGAGCAAATGTATGTGTCTTATAATTTTGCACCTAGGGCAGATTTGCTAGTTATTGATGATACACTAGCGAATTTAAGGCTCTTAGTCAATCTCCTTCGAGAGAACGGCTACAAAGTTCGAGCGGTTAGTAATGGTTACGAGGCTCTGGAGACAATTAAAAAGAGTCCTCCCGACTTAATCTTATTAGATATTCTGATGCCGGATTTATCCGGTTATCAAGTGTGCCAAATATTAAAACAGGATATCATAACTCAGGATATTCCGATTATCTTTCTGAGTGCTTTGAGTGATGGATTAGATAAAGTTAAAGCATTTAGTGTAGGAGGTTCAGATTATATTACCAAACCGTTTCAAGTCGAAGAAGTGTTAGCCAGGGTAAAAAATCAACTCACGATTCAATGGCACAAAAAACAACTTCAGCTTGAAATTTTAGAACGGGAACAGGCTCAAGAGGCTTTACGATCGCAATATCAACGGGAACAAGCCTTAAACCGAGTCATTCGGGCTATGCGTAATTCCTTAGAAATATCAACGGTATTTTCTACGGCGGTTACGGAAATTGGTCAACTTTTACAAGCTGATTGGGTAGCCATTGTTCAACATTTATCTGAATCCAAAACTTGGCAACCGATTGTTGAATATTTTCCCAATTCTGATCTGGCTAAATTAGTCAATATCAAACTGTCTAATACGGGTTATTTATTAACAGAACGTTTAAAATTATTGCAGACTTTTTGCGTCGAAGATCCCGAAACCATTATCAATCCCTTTAATCAGGATTTGGTTGAACAATATTCTAGGATTTGGTTGCCGATTCCTGTGGATGCTAATGGAGATGCTTGGGGAAGTTTAAGTATTGTGAGACATCACTCTGTCCCTTGGTCAGAAAGTGATGTAGAACTGGCCGTAGTGGTTACGGATCAATTAGCGATCGCCATCGAACAATCTCAACTTTATCAACAACTACACCAAGTCAATCAAGAATTAGAAAATTTAGCAAATTTAGATGGATTAACTCAAGTGGCAAATCGCCGGCGGTTTGATCAAATTTTAGAACAAGAATGGCTCAGACTCCGACGAGAAAAACTGCCGCTTTCTCTAATTTTAGCTGATATTGATTATTTCAAATTATATAACGATACCTATGGTCATTTATCCGGGGATGATTGTTTAAAACAAGTTGCCCAAACTATTAATGAAACCCTAAAACGTCCTGCGGATTTAGTTGCCCGTTATGGAGGAGAAGAATTTGTCGTGATTCTTCCTAATACCTCCCTACCAGGAGCGCTACAAGTCGCGGAAAAAATTCGAGAAGCCATTTATAACTTGCAATTATCCCATGAAAAATCCCCAGAAAAAGGTGTAGTAACCCTCAGTTTAGGCGTTAGTAGTTTAATTCCTTTAGCAGAGGAAAAGCCACAAATATTAATTAAAAAAGCCGATAAAGCTCTATATAAAGCCAAAAATAATGGTAAAAATATTGTTTGTTATTTTTAATCTTAACCAGATTTTTTAATTCAGATCATTATAGGTATATCCACTAAAAAGGGCAGGTGTTATGATGAGTAATAAATGGTCATTTTCATCAAATCCTACTCAATATTTAGGAGATATTAATGGATTTTCTGCACGGATAAATTTATTGATATTTGGGCTAGGATTTCTGGTTCTAGTCACTGGTATCAGTCAACTTATTTTTACTAATTATCTTCTTATCCCTATAATTTACAATCTCATTAGTTTGATTCTAAGTGGATTAATTGTATTTCTTTATGGTTATGATATTTGGATTAAAATTAAATCGTCTGACACAGAATTGATTGGAGTCTCTAAAATTGATCAAGATATTAGCGATCGCCAACAACTAGAAGCAGAATTACTCCAAAAACAACAATTATTAGATGCTTTTATTACCAGTGCGCCAGTAGGGATGACGATTCTGGATACGGAACTCAAATATACTTTTATTAATCAAGCCCTCGCCGAGATAAATGGGGTTTCCGTGGCCGATCATATTGGGAAAACTCCCTGGGATATCGTACCCGAAATCGCCATTCAACAAGAACAAATATTTCAAGAAGTTTTAAATACTGGAAACTCAATTCTTTCCGTTGAAATTTCTGGAGAAACCCCCAAACAACCCGGTATTCATCGCACTTGGTTAATCTCTTATTTTCCGATCAATTCACAAGCTCAAAAACCCATCGCCCTGGGAGTTGTTGTCGCTGAAATTACCGACCGTAAACAGGTAGAAGCCGCCCTTAAAGATAGTGAAGCCCGTTTCCGAGGGATTTTTAATCAAACCTTTCAATTCATGGGACTATTAACCTGTGAAGGACTGACCTTAGAAATTAATCAAACTGCCTTAGATTTTGCGGGTTTACAACTTCAAGAAGTTGCGAATCAACCTTTTTGGGAAGGGTGCTGGTGGCCGATTTGTCCCCAATCCCAAGCCCAACTCAAAGATGCAATTAATCGGGCTACTCAAGGAGAATTTATTCGCTATAAAATTGATATGTTAGGTCAAGGTAATCAAATTAAAACCATTGATTTTTCTCTGCGTCCCTTATTAGATGAAGATGGAAAAGTAAAACTTTTAATTGCCGAGGGACGAGATATTACAGAACACCAAGCTTTGCAGCGAGAACTGGCGCAACGAGAATCCTGGTTAGATGCTTTTTTTGCTTGTGCTCCCGCCGGATTATTAATTTTAGATGATCAAAAAAAAATCATCAAAATTAACAATGCGATCGCCAAAATGCACAAAATTTCCCCCAAAGATCATATTGGGCAATCAATTCAAAATGTTTTTTATGAATATACAGCAATTTTAGAATTTGTTTGTGATGAAGTATTAAATAAAAGCAACCCCATTCTGGATTTAGAAATTAGTGGAGAATATATGCAACCGGGAATTAGGAGTTATTGGATGGCATCCTTTTTCCCCCTATCTACTAATATTAAAACTGCTGCATCTGGAGTGGGTGGGGTGTTATTAGATATCACGGAACGTAAGCGAGTAGAATTAGAATTACGGTCTGTTAGTGAACGGTTGCAATATTTATTAACGGTAAGTCCCGCCGTAATTTTTAGTTGTCAACGGGATGGAGATTATGAAATTACTTTTATTAGTGATAATGTGCATCGTTTATTGGGTTATTCTGCTCAGGAATTTCTCAGAAATCCTGGTTTTTGGTTACATCATGTTCACCCGGAAGATATTCAACTATTGCGTTCAGGTTTGAAGCAGATTTTAAAACGAGATAGCTTTAATTATGAATATCGATTTCTACACGCTGATTATACCTATCATTGGTTAGATATGCAAATGCAGTTGGTTAGAGATCCTAAAGGTAGACCTTTAGAAATTGTCGGATATTGGGTCGATATTAATGAGCGAAAAAAAGCTGAATCTGAACTCAAAATCACCCAAAGACGCTTACAAACAGTAATTGAAACCATTGGTAATGGAATCACCTTGAGCAATACCCAAGGTAAATTTTTGATCTTTAATTCCCAAATGGAAAAGATCACTGGATATGGTGTAGAAGACACTCAAAGTCATCCCGATTTCATGCGCTTACTTTATCCTGAGAGCCTAGCTTATCAAGAGGCTGGGGAACGATTACAACAGGTAATCCATGAAGGATCATTACATAATATTGAAACCAATATTATTACTAAATTAGGAGCAACAAAAACCCTATTAGTTTCAACGGTATTATTAGCCGATGAATGGGGAGAACTATTTTTAACAGTTTATCAAGATATTACTGAAAGGAAACAAACTGAAGCCTCTTTACAAGCAGTTAATGATTTATTAAAAGCGACAATTCAAGCCGCCCCCGTGGCGATTGATGTCATTGATCATCATGGTAATATATTAGTTTGGAATCCGACGGCGGAACGGATTTTTGGTTGGAGTTTTCATGAGGTAATAGGTCAAAAATTACCGATAATCCCTAAAGATTTTCAACAGGAATTTCAGCAAATGGTTGAAAACACTTTTTCAGCTAATACCTTGAGCCAAGTGGAAACAAAACGTCTACGAAAAGACGGATCTTTAGTGGATATTAGTTTATCTACAGCTTTAGTTAGAAATTCCCAAGGTCAAATTATTGCCTCCATGGGAATTTGTGAAGATATTAGTGAACGTAAACGCACGGAGGAATCTTTACGCCGTTACGAGAGAATTGTGGCGGCGACAACGGATCAAATTTGTTTGATTGATCGTAACTATACCTATCAATTAGCTAACCCGGCTTATTTGAGTCTTTATCATCAAGTTTTGGAAGCATTAATCGGTCGTCCGGTGATGGATTTTGTTGGTCAATACCAATTTGAACAGATTATGAAACCCAACTTAGAAAGGTGTTTAGAAGGAGAAGTTATTCATTATCATTGTTGGTCAAATTCCCCTCCCCTAGACCATCAATTTTTGAGTATTACCTACGCCCCTTATTATGAACTAAATCAGAATATTTCTGGGGTAGTAATTAGTATTAGAAATTTAACCGAACTAAAAATTGCTGAAGAAAAATTGCGACAAAGTGAAGAAGCATTAGTAGAAGCTCAACGGATTGCTCATATTGGCAATTGGAAATTTGATGTTGCCACTCAAAAAATGATGTGGTCAGAGGAAATGTTAAGAATTTTTGGCTTAGAAAAATCCCAGACTGAATCCAGTTATGTGGAGTATTTACAGTATGTTCATCCTGAAGATCTTCGCCATATTGAATATAATATTAAACAAGCAATTAAAACCGGTATTTCCTTTGAACTAGATTATAAAATTATTCGCGCAGATGGTTCAATTCGTTATTTAGAGGTTCGGGGAGAAGGAGTCAGAGATGAACAAGAAAATATTGTACAACTGTTTGGAACAGTTTTAGATATTAGCGATCGCAAACAAGTCGAATTAGAACTGCAAACAGCGAAAGAATCCGCAGAAGTTGCGAATAAAGCCAAAAGTATTTTTATTGCCAATATGAGTCATGAATTAAGAACTCCCTTAAATGCAATTCTGGGATTTGCTCAATTAATGAGCCATGATTCCGCCCTTCCTGCCTATCAACAAGAAAATTTAGAAATTATTCGCCGTAGTGGTGATTATCTGCTGCATTTAATTAATAATGTTTTAGATTTATCCAAAATAGAAGCCGGACGGATGACCGTTGACGAAAGTACCTTTGATCTGAATTATTTGATTTTATCCATCTGGGAAATGTTCCGTTTACGAGTAGAAACAAAAGGACTAAAATTTTGTCTCAATCTTGACCCTAATGTCCCTCAATATATTATTACAGACTCGAATAAACTTCGACAAATTTTAATTAATATTTTGGGAAATGCTATTAAATTTACCCAGAAAGGCAGTGTGAGTTTAACTGTATCTCAGGGGAGTGAGGGAGAACCTTCAATCCCTAGAATTCAAAATAGCCAACCCACACTCCTGAAGGGTCAAGGTCAATACCTAACCCTGAAATTTGAGGTTGAAGATACGGGAGCCGGAATTGCTGAGGCAGAATTAAATAATATTTTTGATGCGTTTATTCAAAGTCAATCGGGGAAAAAAGCCCTCGAAGGAACGGGTTTAGGACTGACAATTACTCGGAAATTTGTTGAGTTAATGGGGGGAGATTTGGGAGTTAAAAGTAACCTAGGTGTTGGGAGTATCTTTTGGTTTGAAATTCCGGTATTAGTCACCCAGGGAAGCCCAATTCAATCCCTAGAAATTAGTCGCCAGGTCTTAAGTTTAGCTCCGGGTCAACCGGAATATAAAATTTTAGTGGTCGATGATCAACCCGAAAATCGGCAATTGATGATTAAATTATTAACTCAAATCGGCCTACAGGTGAAAGAGGCTGAAAATGGACAAGAAGCTCTCCATTTATGGGAAGAATGGCAGCCCCATTTGATTTGGATGGATATTAGAATGCCGATTATGAATGGTTATGAAGCCACTCAACGAATTCGCGCGAGTTTAGATGGTGAAAATACTGTTATTATTGCCTTAACTGCCTATGCTTCCAAAAGCGATCGCAACCTAGCTTTATCGGCGGGATGTAATGACTACTTGAGTAAACCCTTCCAGGAAGATGAACTATTCAGTAAAATGGCTGAATATTTGAAATTAAAATATGTCTATGCAGACTCTACCCCTTCCGCCGCCCAGTCCTCTATTCTCTCATCTTCAGTTAACCCATCCTTAACCTCTGAAAGTTTGTTAGTGATGTCGCAGGAATGGATTATTGCCCTACAGGAAGCCTGTCTCCTCTGTGATGAAGAAGAAGTTCTGCATTTAGTCCAACAAATCCCCCCCGAACATCAAGCTTTAGCCACGAGTTTGAGATCTTTAGCCCGGGATTTTCAATTTCAACAGATTCGACAGTTAACATTTGGTAAATAGCTCGCTGCAAAAACCAATAATCGTTAATAATGGGAAAGAGAAACACCAAAAAAAGAGGAGACTGGACGCTCTGTGTTCCAACGCTTAAAGCAGGACTTTAAAAACGACTTAATTGCAGGTCTGTTGGTCGTGATTCCCCTAGCAACCACGATTTGGTTGACTATCACCATCTCCAGTTCCGTGATTGAGTTTCTGACTCGTATTCCTAAGCAAATTAATCCCTTTGATGGTTTGCATCCCATTTTAGTTAACCTGCTGAATGTTTTGGTCGGGTTAGCTGTACCCCTGTCAGGGATTTTATTTATTGGTTTGATGGCCCGTAATATTGCGGGACAATGGCTTTTGGGCTTTGGTGAAAAAATCTTACAAGCTATTCCCTTAGCGGGTTCGGTTTACAAAACTCTGAAACAACTTTTAGAAACCCTTTTACGAGATTCTAACGATAAATTTAGTCGCGTGGTCTTAGTGGAATATCCCCGTCGAGGTCTTTGGTCACTGGCTTTTGTTACCGGGTCGGTGAGCGATGATATGCAGTCTAAATTGTCTGAGGAAGTGGTGAGTGTATTTATTCCCACTACCCCGAACCCCACCAGTGGATGGTATGCTATTGTTCCACAGCACGAGGTGATCAACCTGACCCTCTCGGTAGAAGATGCGTTTAAAATTATCGTGTCCGGTGGAATTGTCAATACCACGTCTTCAACGACGGTAAAAGCCCTGAGCCCTAAACCTGAACTCCCATTAGAATCTATGGTTAACGGCGAAAATATAATTCCAGCTATTGTCCTAGAAGATGAGGGAATTGGGGTCGGCGAAAATTAAAGGGACAAACTTTATTCTTTATTCTTAAACTTATGCAAGCCCGTCGTACTGCTCGCGAACTCGCTTTACTTGGAATTAGTCAGCTTCCGGCGACTTCCGAACGCCTAGAATCTCAAGAATTACATGATGTTTTAATTGCCGCCGTCAGGACGTTAACCACTGAAGGTCAAGAGTCCTTAGAAACAGCAGCTACTGAATTACAACGCAGTAGCGATCGCCTTTTAAATAGCCAAATTCGGGCGAGTGATTTACAAAGTTCTAGGACAATGGTTTATGAAGCCATTGAATTAGTTCAAGGGGCGATTAATCGTTTAAGCACTGCCATTGAATTACCGGAATTGGTACAATTAGCCAATCAACAAGAAGTCTGTAATTATGCCCTGGAAATTCTGATTCAAGTCAATAGCCACAAGGCCGAAATCGATCAGTTATTAACAGATGTATTAGTTGATTGGCAACTCAACCGACTTCCCCGAATAGATCGGGATATTCTCCGCATTGCCGTTGCCGAATTAATGTATTTAGATTTAAAAGAACAAGTAGCAATTAATGAAGCCATTGAACTCGCAAAACGCTACAGCGATGAAGAAAGTTATCGCTTCGTTAATGGCGTTCTCCGTCGATTTGTCGATAAATTAAAAGCCGGGGAACAGGGAACAGGGAACAGGGAACAGGGAACAGAGAACAGTGAACAGAGAACAGAGAACAGGGAACAGAGAACAGGGAACAGGCAATAGTTTGCTCCTCCTACCTCCCCTGCTCCCCTGCTCCCCTACTCCCCCTGCCTCCCCTGCCCCTAATAACTAATATTAAAAAAAACTATGGTATTTAATTGGTTTCGTCGTCAATTTAATGAAAAAACCGATCAGAATCAAGAACCGGAAACGGAGGTTAAATCTGAACCCGTCAAGGTAGATAAACCGGCTGAAACGGCTGATAGTTCAGAAGAAAAACCTCAAATTTCTGAGGATTACTTACAGTGGGCAAAAGCAGCTTATAAAAATATTCAAAAACAACAGCAACCGGAACCGGAAGTTGAACCGGAAGTTGAACCGACCGTTTTAACCGATGAAACTCCAGAGGTGGAAACAGCTGTAGAAACCCCTGTAGAAGCCATTGAAATTGAGGAGACAGAACCCGAACTAGAACCTGAAACCGACCTCCCAGATACAGAAACCCCCCCTGCTTCCCCTGCCCCCCCTGCTCCCCCTGCGGCCACTGAGCCTGTCGAAGTGCCCCCTGCTCCCCCTACTCCCCCTGCCCCCTTCTGGGCTGCATCCACCACAGAACGTCAAACCCGCCTAGAACGGCTGAAAGAAACCGCCATTGAACCCGAACCCGAAACCAGCGAAACGGCTTCTGGGGAAGCGGGAATGGTGTTTGATGAGGTCTTTATGTGGTCGGCTCAGGTCTTAGCCGATCAAGGTCGGCGTCCCGATCAAGTGGCCCTAGAAGAAATTACCTGGTTACAGAAACTCTGGAAAGCCCTAGGAAGAACACGGCGCAACTTACTCAACCAATTAAAAGCGATTGTCGGCCAGGGGCCATTAAATCAACAGGCTGTTGATGAAATTGAATCCATGCTCTTACAGGCAGATGTCGGGGTGGCAGCCACTGATCGCGTGATTGAAGCCCTACAAAGTAAACTCCGTCAAGAAGCCCTGCCCCCAGAACAAGCGATCGCCTATCTGAAACAAATCTTAAGGGGCATTTTAGAAGAACCCTTTTCCCAGGGCTATCCCATCAGCTTTGCACCGGAAAAAGATACCTTAAATATTTGGTTAGTCACCGGAGTTAATGGGGCGGGTAAAACTACAACCATCGGCAAAATTGCCCATTTAGCTCAAAAATCCGGTTATCGGTGTTTAATCGCCGCTGGGGACACCTTTCGGGCGGCGGCCGTTGATCAGGTGAAGGTCTGGGGAGAACGCACGGGGGTGGAAGTTGTGGCGAACCCCGGAAAAAATACCGATCCGGCGGCGGTGGTTTATGATGCGATCGAAGCAGCCCGCTCTCGCAATACGGAATTGTTAATTATTGATACAGCCGGGCGCTTGCAAAATAAAAAGAATTTAATGGAGGAACTCAATAAAATTCGCCGAGTCATTGATAAGCGCGCTCCATCCGCTAAAATCCAATCTTTGTTAGTATTGGATTCAACCCTGGGTCAAAACGGTTTACGCCAAGCCGAAGTTTTTTCAGAAGTGGCCCAATTAAGTGGGGTGGTCTTGACAAAACTCGATGGAACTGCTAAAGGTGGTGTTGCCCTAGCGATTGTCCAGCAACTCGGCTTACCGATTCGATTTATCGGAGTTGGGGAAAGTATCGAAGATTTACGCCCCTTTTCCAGCTACGAGTTTATCGAAGCCCTCCTCAGTGGCTAAATCACAAACACCCCCGTCCTTTATTTATCTGAACACCGGAATAGGGAATAGGGAACAGGGAACAGGGAACAGGGAACAGGGAACAGACAATCGGGAACAGACGATCGGGAACAGACAATCGGGAACAGGCAATAGTTTGCCCCCCCTGCCTCCCCTGCCCCCCTGCCCNGCCTTGCCCCTTCCTCGACGCTCGGATCAATTTGCTGACTCGATTACGGGTTCTGCAACACCAGAAACGACACCAGTTTTTGCCCTCAAGGAAATGGTGGCGCGTTTGCATCGAGAACAGCAAAACGTGAACGAGTTGTTAAGTTCCTTGGGGTATGCCCTGCGTAGCTTCAACAACCTGAATCAATTTTTAGAGTTAACTCCCCTAGTCGCTAGTCGGGTGACGGATTCCGACGGGGGGGCTTTGGTATTATTTAAACCTAACGGCCAAGTCCGGTTTCAACGGCTCCACTGTCAGGAAGGACGCCAATGTCAGGATATTCGGCAGGCGATCGAAGCTGTAACCCGACAAATTACCGCATTCTCAACTACAGGAAGGTTAGAAGACCTCTCGGAATCTGCCTTACAAACCTATACGGCAAATTTAGATTATCAAGTTAGTCGCTATCTCGGCGCCGATGTGCAGCTATTCGGGACGCCAATTTTGGTGAATAATATCGAGCGGGGACGGTTATATGTTTTTAGCCATGATGTTAATTATGTTTGGACACCGACCCGGCAAAAATTAATCCGGTTAGTGGCGGATCAAACGGCAGTTGCTATTGCCAATGATGAGTTAGCAACTTCCCTCCGGGAGAAAGAAAGATTAGATCGAGAATTGGAAATTGGGGCGGAAATTCAGTTACAATTACTGCCTCGAAAATGCCCAACTATTCCGGGTTTAGATATTGCCGCCCAATGTCAAACGGCGAACCGAGTGGGGGGGGATTATTATGATTTTATTCCCTCTAATTTTGACCAACGGGGTGATCATGTTTCTGTCCATCATGATAAACGCTGGAGTATTGTGATCGGCGATGTCATGGGTAAGGGAGTCCCGGCGGGTTTGATTATGACCATGACCCGGGGAATGTTGCGGGCTGAGGTATTAAACCGTCATTCTCCGGCCTTGATTTTGGGGCATTTGAATCAAGTTATGTATGCGGATTTGGAAAATTCTAGCCGGTTTGTGACGTTATTTTATTCGGAATATGATCCGGCGACTCGAATGTTATCCTATAGTAATGCGGCCCATCATCCGCCGTTATTATGGCAGATTGCCACTAATAATATTATTAGGTTGGATACTTTGGGAATGTTGATTGGATTAGATGCGGATAGTCGCTACTATGAAGATAAAATCCAACTTTATCCGGGGGATACAATTATTTATTATACCGATGGATTTACGGACGCGATGAATCAACGGGGCGATCGCTTCGATGAGGACAATCTTAGCCAAGCATTCCATTGGGCGTGTCAGAATTGTAGAAATCCCCAGGCGATTCTTGATTATTTGTTTGAACAAGTTCAACAGTTTATTGGTGCAGAAAATCGAAATGGGGATGATATGACCCTCGTGGTGTTGCAAGTTCAATCGAGCAATGGAGGCAGTAATCATGATTCTTCTAATTCTGAATCCTGTTGATGGGTTTAATATCCTCGATCACAGTTTAAATCTGTTCCATCACACAATAATTTTAGCTCAACAGGTGAATGTCGATATTGTGGGGGATTTTGTTAGTAAATGGAACCATATTGTTAAAACCGGGCAAATTTGGGCGTTTTTTGTGGGTGTTGTTGCGGGATGGGGAATTAGGAGTTTGTTACCCTAACTCAGAATAGGGAATAGGGAATAGGGAATAGGGAATAGGGAATAGGGAATAGGGAATAGGGAATACTTCGAGCTTCTTCAGCAAGCCCTAATTATTTTGGCAGATTAATTCCTTTAAATCGTTCTTTTGCCGTGGTAAATGCTTCTTTCATCACCGCTTGAATTCTCTGAGAATCAGGTTTTTTCCCTCCCATTAAATCCCCAAAATAAACACAAGCTCCTTCCCCTAAAGCCCAAGTATAAGCAGCAGCCCAAGACGCGGCAATCACACTACCAAAACCGGGGATAAATTTAATCAATTCCCGACCAATCATTTGGGCCAAAAATCCGCCGCCGATCGCACTAACTAAACCACCAGCTTGAGAAGGATTTAAGGTTTGTCCATAGAGATTTCCTAATAACACCACCAGAGAAACTTGTATAGCAGTTAAAACAGGCATAGTGGCAAAAGGAAGGGGAACAGCGGCAACGGTCGCTGCCATAATACTAAAGGCTAAAATATACCGTCGTCCCACATCTCGATAGATGTTTCCTAGTTGATTATTAACCTCTCCATTTAATAATTGATGAATCGTTCTAGCTTCCGCTTCAGGAAGTAGATCAGCCAAGGTATCCCGCAGAGATTCCAAGCCATAAAATACAGGATTATACCCATCTTCTTCTAGGGTAAAATCAATTAATACCGCTTGATCATACAACCCTTTAAATGCTATTTTTAAAGTATCGAAAGCACGATTAATATCCTCAAAATCTGGGGGATAAAGGGGATGATTTTCCGTTTGGGGCGGATAAATTTCATGCAGACAAGTCACTGCTAATAAACAAGGAATATGGGGATATTGTTGTCGTAAACTTTCGGCAATGCTTCGCAGGGTATCGGTGGCAAAATCGTTAATTTTAACAGTTAGAATTAAAACCCTAGCCCCTTGAGTTTCCTGTTGCAAATCGCCGATTAATTCTTCAATTAGAATAGAAGTATTTTGGTTAATATCTCCCAAACCAACGGTATCTTTAAAAATCAGTAAGGGTAAATCATTAGACGGATAAGCATAACGTTCTGTATGTTGAGTATGGGGACGGAATCCTTGGCCGATAATTTCGGCTGAAACCCCGGTTACTCCCCGCACAATTGAGCTTTTTCCCGCTTGAGGTTTACCAATTAATAAAGCTTCGGTTGTGGGAAGTTGCGCCTTAACTGTTTCTAAAATCTCAGCAATTTGGGTTTCATTAACATTGAACCATTGCACAAAGGTTTTGGCGATTTGATCACCAGGGAATAGTTTTTTTAATTCTTGGGTGGTTCTATTCCAGCCCGTTGTGATACCCTCTATCCAAGGGGAATGAGCAGATGGGGGTTGATGGGATGTTTCACCCTCCGGGGGGGAGATTTGAGAATCAGGGGTTTCGGTCATGGGTCAGGTCTGATATTTTCTACTTTGATCATTCTAGTTCAAAGTTAAAAGCGTATTTTTTCCTTTCGGTTTCCCCTGGAAGTTTAGAGACTCAACATAAAATTAGGGTAGGTGATACCTACCCTAGCTTTTTAGGATGATTACTTCTAACCTAAACAACATCATGAGATTTTATTCTCGATAGCCGGGACGAGTTGTAACGTTCGGATCACGATAGGTTTCGGGATTAGTCTTGGGTTGACGGAACAAATTGGCTAAACCGATTAACCCCAACAATCCTAACCAACCCCAGTTATTATTATCATCTGTTGTTTCTTGAAAAGGAGTCCTATCAATAATCGTGGTATTATTGGGATTAGTTTGAGCATGAGCAGGTAAGGAAGCAGGAAATATAGCTAAACTTACAGCGATAATTCCTACACTTAAAATCTGTTGCACGGAAGGTTTAATCTTCATGAATATTCCTCAACTTGAGTAGCGATTAGGAGTTTCATCAGTAGTACGATAACGTGCGACGGGTTCTTCAGATTTGCGAGCTAAACCAGCTAAACCAATTAAACCGAGTAGACCCAGCCAACCCCAATCGAAATCTCGATCCGATGTCGTTGTACGGTAGGTTGTACTGTTATTCTCTGTACCTGTATTTGTCGGTGTTGTTTGAGCCGAAGCAGGCGATATAGATGGAAGAATTGTTAAGCTTAAAACTAAGGCAGTGGCACTGACTAACTTAGGTAAAGAGTTCATGTTCATAATATGGATCTCCTAGAATATTCGCCCGGTCATTGTGTGAATAAACGATTTACAATTAACATCGTGCTTCACCAATGCAGGCTATCTTTTTAATTTAGGGGATTTGGCTGCCTATTTCCTCTATCTTTAGCTATAAAATAAAGCGAAGTGAAGTTCATCTAAAGAGATAGACTTTCGGTTAATTACTATCTGGAATTTATGGTTACTTTATTTATAATAACCTACTTAAATATTAAATTAATAACCTTAATAAAGGACTTTACCGCCTGAAGGGGGATTGTCACAAAAAAAAATAACAGCCTTGTTTGAAATCCTGTTCACAATCCGATGCCTTTTCTCAAGTTACTCGCCTGAATGAACTGAAGGAGAAAATCTTAGAAAAGAGCTAATAGGTCTGATATTAATAGTATGCTAATGGTGGCGTACTTGTTTACAAGTAGTGTTAATGTTGAGGTAGTATAATTTAATCATACTCATGGTAACCAAGAATATTAGGGCCGTTACTTACGTTCCACCGGAATATCATAAAAAGCTGCGTCAGTACATGAAACGGCATAACTTAACTGAAAGTGCAGCTTTAGTCCAAATGATTAAACAGTTTTTTGATGGGGAACAACCTCAGTTTAATTCTGACTTGAAAACCGAGGTGGAAGAACTTGTACAAGAACAACTTAAACTGTTCAAAGGTGATATGGATCTGTTAAAAGAACAAATCACTTTAATTCAGCAGTTATTAGACAAAAAAATCTCCGGCGAAATCAACCGTCGATCTTCCAATTCAGTCAATAGTAGTCATCCCAGAAGTTTATTAAGGTTGACTCCTAAAACCGAGGAAGAACTCACTCGTCGTTTAGGAGTAAATACAGGAAATGTTGCCAAAGAATTTGCTAAAGGTGCAGAACATTTTAGCCATTGGAGTCAACAAAAAGATCCCAGTGGTATTGGTTGGCACAGACGCGGTGATGGTTTGTATTACCCTGTTTAAATCACTATATTGGAAATAAACATACTGCTTATGCTCGCTCTGGAAGGCTATCAAATCCTCTCTCTTATCTATGAAAGCACCAATTCCCTAATTTATGGATTCAAGAGCGAGATGAGCAAAGGGTAATTCTAAAGGTTTTCAAATCTGAGTATCCAACTCCCTACCAACTGACCCGCTACCAACAAGAATATGAAATAATTAGTAGCTTAAAGGGCCAGGGTGTTGCTAAAGTCTATGGTTTGCACAACTATCAAAGAACCCTCGTAATTGTCCTATAAGATTCTGATATATTGTCTCTCAAGGAATTGATTTATGAACAATTTAAAACCCATAAAAGAGGATTCTCTTTAGAACAATTTCTAACGATCGCGATCGCCATTACCGAAGGTTTGGGAAATATTCACATCGGCCATATTATTCATAAAGATATTAATCCTCTGTTTCTACCCAAACCGTCACCGCAGCCACCGCAATTAACATTTCATCATTTTTGTCTTGAAATTCCTCAATTGCCCTTCCCTGTACCACCATTCCCCCATTTTCAACGGTCAAAGTTTTTTGTCCAAAAGGTAATACTGCTAAGACTTCTTCGGTTCTTACTTGTTCAGGATAGGGAACGGCCACCTGTACTTCTACAATCATTTGATTCGGATGATTTAACCCCGCCACTTCCCAAATTCCGGGTAAAGCATTATGGGCGATCGCATTTCTTACCGCCCTGGCAGCGGCAACCGTGGGCTCCTGTCCGTGTTGATCCACACCCATTCCCATTTCAATCACAAATCGTTTTTTAGCCATGATTTTTACCTGTTATTTTTAACTGTATTTTAAGTTTATTCAGGAGATATTATACTAGAAAAGTGATCTTAATGGCTAATAGCTTGAGTGGTATATTCAGAAGAATCATGATCAGAAATTGTTTCTAAACACTCAACATTGACATTCATTTGTGTCATTTCCACATCTCCAAAAATCGTCGCAAAAGCCGTATCAGCCGCATCTCGTCCCGTACCAATTTTAATTAATCCATTGCGCGGTACTAAACGGGTTGCATCAAATAAATACCAGCGATCGCCTAAATAGGCTTCAAAATAAGCATGAAAATCCGGCGGTTGTAGTTTATAAGCATAACCAGAGGAAAACCGAGCCGGAATATTTAATGCTCGACAAAAGGCAATTCCTAAATGGGCAAAATCTCGACAAACCCCCGCCCGTTCGGTTACTGTATCAAAAGCTGAAGTATGTTGATCACTACTCCCCGATAGATAAATAACATTATCATAAATCCAATTACAAATTGCCGTAATTCGGGAATAATCGGGAACTAAATAACCAAATTCCGATTGAGCTAATCGCATTAATCGGTCGGATTGACAGTAGCGGCTCGGATAAATATATTGTAGGATTTCTAGGGGAAGTTGAGCGATCGGAACTTCATTAATTGTTGTGGGATTTGTTTCTTCATAAATTACATCAACAATGGCTTGATACGATAAGCACAAGGTTCCCGAGGATACATTGATCCTCAGATAACGATTGCCTAAAACTGGATTCAAATACTCCTCATAATAGACATTCGGATCTAATTTTAGAGATTCTTCTAATATCCGTTGATTGCGGGTTTTAGCAACATTAATATTAAAAATAAATGTACTATAATCCCTGACTTCATACTCTAATTGACAACCAACTTTGAATTTCATATTTCCCTACCTCTTAACTAACTTAAGTTGATATCGATACAACGCCACCGGATGACCACTCGCCGCAAAGAAATTGGGATCTTTAGGGGATAAATAAACCGCCGTTACTTGATCTGCAACAATCGATCCCACTTCCGATTCTACTTGATAAGCTGTGGTGGTTTCGACTTCATTCAAATAAATTTGAGAGGAACTTTCAAACAATTGCTGACTGATTTCCGTGGCAATAAACCTATCTTTACTGGGAGTTTCACTACTCCGACCGGTTACGGTGGAAACCAGTTCTACATTTCCCGGTAAAGCGGTCATTTGACGATTGGGATTGGTCGGATCAATCTTAACTGATAAAATGCCCTTTTCTCCCAAGGTAGCCTTGCCAATATTAAAGCTATTAAAAGCGCGATCGCCCACTATCTTAAGAGAGATTTTATCATAATTTTCCGAGTCTGAACCCAGTTGTTGAAAAAATAAAGTTAGGGGGAAAATCTGTAACTTAGGTAACAATTCAACCCGTTTAAATCTCACCTGAAACTGAATCGGTTGATTTAGAGATTCCGAACTATTTTTAAACCCAGGAGTGTTAATTTTAGGCGCGAGAGGAGCCACTTTATCAACTAATGTACTGGTCACATCCCATTCCCCTTCCATCCACTCAGGATAATATAAATCTTCCTTTACCGCTTGCACCATGGGTTTATGATTCCAGTTAGGAAACGCTGATAAACGGTCTGCTAACTGTCCAGCTTGAGCTTGGGTTTCTCCCACTATTAAACCTAAAATTAAACCAATAATCAAAATTAATTTTTTCATGTTTCTTAAAATTATAGGGAAAGATAATTTGCAGGGGCGAGAAAACCTCGCCCAAAGTTATAACCGTTTTCAAACATCTTAAAATTTAGATGATTAATCCTATAAACTTTCCAGAGGAATTGGTTCCCAAACTTCCCCATATTGTTCTTTTAAACCCCGCCAATTTTCCACCTGTCCCGGCTCATATTCTCCGGGTTTTCCCCATTGTAAAAAGGCACTTAAGGCTACTTCATTTTGTTCATTCAGGAACCGAATGGCGTAGGTGGTAAAATTGCCCCGTTTGGCTTCTCCGGTTTCAAATTTCACTTGTTTAATATGATCCATATTCAGATGAAATTCAAAGCCCTCAGTGTGCATATTTGCATATTTGCCCTTGGGTAATTCTGCATAAAATAGCTTTTCAATCTTTCCCCGGGCTTCTAAAACCGCCGAACTACTGGTGACAATTAACCGTAAGGTTCCTAAACTTTCACAATCTTCTAAAAACGATTTGAGATTACTCATCCTTCCAGTTTCCCAACTTAATTAGTTTTTAAGACTTAATTTTACTAGAATTTTGGGAACTTAAGCCTAAATCTTTCTGAGGTTAATCTTTACTGTGGCTTTTCATGTTTTTCATAGGCCGCCACAATCCTCTGGACTAAGGAATGACGCACGACATCCGCTTGAGAAAATTCACAAAAAGCAATTCCCTCAACATTTTTTAATATTTTTAACGCCATCGTTAACCCCGATGTTTGATTGGGTAATAAATCCGTTTGGGTAATATCTCCTGTAACCACCATCCGAGAACCAAACCCTAAGCGAGTTAATACCATTTTCATTTGACCCGGGGTGGTATTTTGGGCTTCATCTAAAATCACAAAGGAATTATTTAATGTCCGACCGCGCATATAGGCAATAGGCGCCACTTCAATCACCCCACGTTCCATTAAATTTGACGTTTTTTCCGGGTCAATTAACTCATAAAGGGCATCATATAATGGTCGTAAATAGGGATTAACTTTTTGTTGTAAATCCCCCGGTAAAAATCCTAATCTTTCCCCCGCTTCCACCGCCGGACGAGTTAAAATTAACCGTTCATATTGATCAGATAATAGGGCTTGTAACGCTAAAATTGCCGCTAAATAAGTCTTTCCTGTTCCCGCCGGGCCAATACAAAAGACTAAATCATTATTACGCATCGCCTGGATATATTGACGCTGACGAAAGGTTTTTGCCCGAATTTCGATTCCTCGCCGGGTTTTCGCCAAAACATCACGCTGAATATCTTTAAAAACATCCTCTTGATGGGTATTAATGGCATGACGCGCCGTTAGAATATCTACAGAACTAATCGGTTTTCCATCTTTCCACAATTCATTCAAAGATTCAACTAATTTTTGACATAATTGAATCTGACTGGCGGTTCCACTGATGAGCAACTCCTGTCCTCGCATGACCAATTGAGCGCCCGTTTGTTGAGATAGAATTTTGAGATTATCTTCTTGATAGCCAGAAAGCGCCATGGCACTTTCCATACTTGGTAACTGAAGGTTGAATCGCTCAGTCATTAGATATTACAAAATATGATTACTTTTATTCTAAAAATTGAAAACCAAATTACCCATTACCCATTACCCATTACCCATTACCCATTCCTATGAGAAGATGTTGGGCAAAATTCCCAGGGTTGGTTAAACCCTATTCTGCCCAACAGGAGAAAACTAATTCAAAGATTTAACCGGTCTTTAGCAATGGTTAGAGCTTCACCGCCAAGGACAGAGTTAAAATCCCTTCATTCTTCGTATCTTCGATTCAAACGAGGTTTAGAAGGGGCTGCACGGACTGGACGAGTCTGCTCTGAATACTGACCCGGGGAACGCTGATTAAAACTCTCCCTGGGTTCCCTAGGACTAGGGGGTTCATCGGATTCACCATTGTTATAGATATCCAGATAAACCGTTTCCCCAGAGGAGGTTGCCAGAGCCGTTAGAACCATCCGAATCGCTTGGATATTACGTCCTCCACGACCATAAACCCGTCCCTTATCTTCGGCTTCTACAGCTAACCGAATCCAAGTTCTGCGTAAGCCAGGAAAACGTTCACAATCGACTTTAATGGATTCTGGAAATGCCAGAAACGGCTTGAGTAAAAACCGCACCAGTTCGTCATAACTGGGACTAGACTGCGGGTTCTGCGACAGTTGCTTCGGGTTGGACTCCGGACTTGAGTAATTCAAAAACATTTTCTTTTCTCAGGATGTCACGCACAGTGTCAGTCGGTTGTGCCCCTTGCTGTAGGCGACGGATAATACCAGCCTTATCCAATCGAACTTCGTCGGTTCTGGGATTGTAGAAGCCCAGTTCTTCTAGGGGACGACCATCTCGGCGAGACAAACTATTCATCGCCACAATGCGGTAACTAGCTTCCCGCTTTTTTCCGAATCTCTTTAAACGCAGTTTGATCATTATTGATGCAAAACACTTCTCTATGGATTGTAAGCTATTTTTCAACAACCGAGTCATTTATTTGGGATAAACTTTAGCCCATACTTGCTGTATGGGCGATTGATCCCTCAAAATGACTCAAACCGTCACAAATATTATGCCATCATCTATTCTATCCCACTGGATTGACCTAAAAAAAAATAGTCGTAAATTCCTGTTCCCTGCTTTGGGTATTCTCAGCCTGATCTTGATTTTACAGCTAGGGAAATATTTCCGTACCCCGACCCCGCCGGAAAATTCGTCCTTTTATCAACCCCTAACCGAAATTCCCACCACCGCCCAAAAAGTCACCGTTGGGGTTTTTGCTCAAAATATTTATGAACTGAATGCCTCTAGCAATACCTATTATTTGGATTTCTATTTATGGTTACGTTGGAAAGGGAAAATTGACCCTCTTGCTAACTTAGAATTTATGAATGGGGTGGAAAAATGGGGAAGAACTATAGAAACCGCCTATCCAGAACCAAAAACCCTCAAAGATGGAAGTTTCTATCAAATTATGCGGGTAGAAAGTCGGTTTCGGGAACCGTTTAGATTTTACCGTTATCCCCTAGACGAACAAAGTTTAGGTGTGACGATTGAAAATGCTGTTTATTCATTAAATGAATTAGTCTATATCGCAGATACAAAAGAATCAGGTTATGCCTCCGATTTAACTGTTCCCGGGTGGAAAATAAAAAATTATGCAATTAAGACTTTATCCCATCTCTATCCCTCCAATTTTGGCGATTTAGATCAAGCAAAAAATGACTCAATTTATTCTGCGGTCAGGTTTGAAATGAACATTTCTCGTCCCCTGAGTTTCTTTACTTGGAAATTATTACTCCCGTTATTTGTGGTTTTATTTTCTAGTTGGGGTTCCTTATTACTCTATCCCATTTATGTTGATTCTCGTATTATTCTGCCCGTCACGGCTTTATTAACAATTGTATTTTTACAACAATCCTATTCCGATGCTTTACCAGATGTTGGCTATTTGGTTTTATTAGATAAAATCTATGCTTTAGTTTATGTTTTAATTATTGCTGGGATTTTAGAAACAATTATTACAGCAGATTGGGCAAAAAGTGAAGATCCCCAATCCATTGTCCGGGTCAACAAACTTGATCAATGGTTTTTAATCGCCAATATTGTAATTTTATCCGGGGGAATGATCGTATTGTTACTATTCTAAAATCAAAAAAGCTACTAGCTTATCTTTATTGCATAAGCGTTACTTATGATTTTAGGGACAACAGAGGCAGATTTATAAGTAAAGTATAGGCATTGCAAAGGTTTATGATCTTAATTTAAAGATTAAGTGAAATTAAGACCGATCAGAAGTTAAATCGATACTGCATGAGGGTGATTAGAGTATATTAGAGAATATCAAGGGTATTATCAAGACGTTCTCTGATGCTATAGCGGGTTTTTGGCCCAGATTAGTTAGAAATCAGACTAAAAATTAACTCTGCATTCGAGGGGGAAATTCATACCGCAACCCACAGGGGGTAGACTATGACCGGATTAGAATTAGCCATTTTCATTGTCGGGCCGTTAGTATCATTTTTATTTGCGATCGCACTCACACCCAATAAAGCCGAGATTGTTTCCGATCAAGAACATTCTCGTATTTAGTTAAGATTTACGGGAATTAGAGGGAAAGTCTTGTAATTTATAATTAGATGATCCTGACCCGAAAAATCAATGATAGGTTCCCAAAATTTTAAAAGATTTTCCCAGATTCTACTCAGTGGTGGCAGTGGAATCTTTATATTAAGTTTTAATCACGGACAAGTGGCTGTATCCTTGCCTATTGTTGGGCTGCAAGCTGAAAATTCGGTAAGCACAAAACCGATTAATTTTGCTGACAATGGGATGGAATATCCGACAATTCCACCCTTAGAAAACCCCGAGCTATTTATTCCCAGAAAACCCTTTCTCCCCCCCGATTTAAACAAACCAGCAAAACCCTATAATTCTTTAATTCCAGAACATTATAAAGGCAAAATAGTTCATCATATTTCGCCTCGAAATCAGGAAAAAGTTATTGCCTTAACCTTTGATGATGGCCCCTGGCCAGAAACACCCAAGGTTTTAACAGTTTTAAGAGAGTTTAACGCTAAAGCAACATTCTTTATTTTAGGTCAAAATTTACTATTATATCCTGACATTATCAAACAAGTTGTTCAAGAAGGTCATGCCGTGGGAAATCATACTTGGACACATTTGTATCCCAAAATGGAACCGCAAAAAGCCAAAGCTGAAATTGAAAATACATCGGCAAAATTACAGTTAATAACAGGATTAAAAACCCGTTTATTTCGTCCTCCTGGGGGAATTTTAGATAATGGCGTTGCCGACTATGCCCGCAGTAAAAACTATGCCGTTATTATGTGGTCTATTGACACCAAAGATTATCAAAAACCAACAGCCGCAGTATTAGCCGATAATGTCTTAAATCAAGCCCGTCCAGGGGACATTGTTTTAATGCACGACGGCGGCGGAAATCGTTCAGTAACCATAGAAGCGTTAAAAATTATGATTCCTGAATTACAAAAACGCGGCTATCGGTTAGTAACAGTTTCGGAATTATTATCCCTATCAGAATCAATAGAATAGGGAGCAGTAAATAGGGAATAAACTAATACCTTTAGGGATTAATAACTATTTTTTTTTGTAAAAATAAACGTCGAGGCTGTCCTAGTAATGCGGAATCCCAACCCGAATCAATTTCAATTAATCGATAACCCATTTTGTAATATAGACCTCGGGCTTGATGATTATTTTCTAACACATGAAGATAAAGATTAGAAAATCCCCAACAGTGGGCTGTTTGTTCACAACTGGCGAGTAACTTTTGGGCAATCCCCATCTGGCGATATTGGGGATGGACTGCTAAATTAGAAATATACAAATAGCGAGAGGTTAAAGATAATTGCCAGGGATAACGCGATCGCAAACCGATTTCTATTGTTCCTAAAATAGAGGGTTTAGCAGACCTAACCCCTGAGATCACCGCCACTAAACACAAATATTGATCAGGATTTGCCAATAAACGATAGCGTGAATCTTCATAAATGCCCAACCGTAAAATTGGATAAATCCAGCCAAAAAGTCCTTCCCGGGAATGAAAACTCTCAGCCAAAACATCCGTTAATCCCGTTAAGTCCGCAGAAGTTGCGGGCCGAACCTGTAAACTGGAAAAATCCACAGAACTCTCCGTGGGTAGGGGGTTTTCCTGTCCAGACAGGTTGTTTGAACCCGTGCCATTTCCGTAACCCAAGAAGAATCTGTTAGATCTCGAAGTGGAAAACAATTGATTCACAGTATATCGATGGTGCAATATTAATTCCGATCTCCCTTTTTAGGGTCATCGTTACAGTTTTATACTTTCTGAAAGAATAAGGGAATTCCGCGCCCAGAAGTATCAAGGTACAATAAATATTGTGCATCAATACCCTGATAGTGGTTTAACCCGTATTAGATAGGGGCTCCGAGTTAACACCAAATTTATAGATCCTACGGATCATAGCCCCCTACATCCATTGCAGCAGGAGATTCGGTGCATGAGTTCCCAGAAAAAATCTAAGCCGACGATCTTGGTTGTCGATGATGAACCCGATAACCTAGATTTGCTGTATCGCACCTTTCATCGGGAATACCGGGTGTTGCGAGCAGATGGTGGGCCAGAGGCGCTAGAGATTTTAGCGTCCGAGACCGACGTGGCGGTGATTATTTCTGACCAAAGAATGCCGCAAATGAGCGGGACAGAATTCTTGAGTTTAACCGCAGCCCAATATCCCGATATTATTAGAATTATCCTCACCGGCTACACCGACGTCGAAGATTTAGTCGAAGCCATTAACTCCGGTAAAGTTTTTAAATACGTCACCAAACCTTGGGATGCGGACGAACTCAAAGCCATCGTTAAACAGGCCTTAGAAACCCATGGGGTTCTCAAATCCCGTACCGAAGAACTGCGGCGCGCCCTGCAACAAGAATCCCTCCTCTACGCCGTTACCAATACGATTCGCTCCGCCCCCAACTACCGGGAAATGCTGCAACGGATTGTAGAAACCGTTGGCCAAATGTTTGAGGCCCGCTATTGCCTGCTACGACCCTTTCAAGATCGGCAAATGGTGGATGAATGGTTTATGTACCAGTCTGGACGGGGAGAGGTCATAGGAACCGCCGAGAGTCAAAAACCTTCCAAGCATCTGCTGCAATTATTAGTCTGGGAAACCACCGACGTTGAGGTGATTCAGGATGCAGCTACCGATGAACGGATTTTATCGGTCACGGAACGTCAACAGGCCTATGATCAAACTCAAATTCGGTCAAGTTTAGTGGTTCCCCTATTCTACAAACTCGACTTAATGGCGGTTTTAGCCCTGCATCACTGCCAAGAACCCCATATCTGGCTTGACCACGAAGTACAATTAGTGATTACGGTTTCCGACCAAGCGGCCTTGGCCCTCTCCCAAGCCCGGGCCTATGAACAGGTGCGGGAATTAGCCAAACGGGAAGCCCTAGTTAATACCATTACCTCCGCTATTCGTTCGAGTCTCGATCCGCGCACGATTTTTGCCGCCATTACCCAACAATTGGGAGAAGCCCTACAGGTGGATGGCTGCGCCCTATCCCTCTGGACAAGGGATGATGAATATGTTCAATGTGTGGGGTTATATGATGGGACTCGACAGGCTTCGATGGTCAGTGATGAATGGTCATCGGAAGCAACTACTCCCACCCCCAAGCCGTCCCTAGAAACCCTACCTCAGTCGGCCGTTCCAATTCGAGAAAATCCAGTCTTACAAAAACTTTTACGCACCCGCCAACCCGTTATTATTGAGGACTTAGATCTGCAACCGGAATGCAAGATTGCTGAATTACCCCTGCGTTCTGCTTCTAAGGCCCTAATGTTAGTGCCTTTGCAGTCCGAAGGTCAGATTATTGGTAGTATTTCCTTGCGGCAAAATAATCGGACTCGTAAATGGCAGGAGTCGGAAATTAATTTAGTGGAAGTGGTGGCCGTACAAGCGGCTCTAGCGGTGCAACAGGCTCGTTTATATCAAAAAACTCGACAACAGGCGGAAAGACTCTTAGAAGCTGACCGGGTAAAAACCGAATTTTTCCAGAATATTTCCCATGAGTTTCGTACTCCTTTAACCCTAATGATTGGGCCGTTGGAATCGGCAATTAATCAACAGCAGGATTTACCCCAAGAACAAGCCAAAATTGCCTTAAGAAATTCTCGACGACTGTTACGGTTAGTCAATCAATTATTGGATTTACAACGATTTGATGCTGGACGAATGCAGCCCAGTTTTCGTCCCTGTGATTTGATTGCTTTTTGTCATAGCACCGTTGAGTCTTTTCAACCCTATTGCCAGAAGAAAGAAATTTATTTAGAAACGGATTTAAACCATTGTCCGTTGTTGTATTTAGATTTAGAACGGTTTGATAAAATCATCTATAATTTATTGTCTAATGCCATGAAGTTTACCCCCGCCGGAGGGACAATTACTCTCCGGGTGGAACCCATGGGCAATCATTGTCGGTTGCAGGTGACAGATACTGGAATTGGGATTAAACCGGAACAAATTCCCTATTTATTTGAACGGTTTCGACAAGCGGAAGGATCGGCCAATCGTTCCTATGAAGGCTCGGGTTTAGGGTTAGCTTTAGTCAAGGAATTAGTAGAACTGCACAAGGGACAAATTTCCGTGGAATCGGTGTATGGGAGAGGCACAACTTTTACCGTTTGGTTACAACAGGGAACCTCCCATTTACCCGGGGAACAAATATTAGAAATTCAGGCGGAGTTAAATTCAAGTCGGGCGTCGGTGGAGTTTGCCGATATTGATGTGGATGTGACCGATGGGGATAGTTTTGATGCAGACGAAGGCAGTCAGGAGAATATGAATTTACCTGAAAATGTTTCCCTGACGAATTTGGTTTTGGTGGTAGATGATAACCCGGATTTACGCCGTTATGTCTCTAAAATTATGCGTCAATCGGGTTATAATGTGGTCGTGGCTTGTAACGGGGTGGAAGGGTTTGAAATTGCCCTAAAATATCACCCGGAAGTGATTATTACGGATTTAATGATGCCTTTAGTATCGGGGTTAGATTTAATTCGGTTAATTCGGAATAACCCGGAGTTGAAGGGAACCCCGACGATTTTATTAACTGCTAAAGCTGATGAAGATACCCGTTTAGAAGGGGTGGAACGGGGGGCCGATGCCTATTTATCAAAACCCTTTAATGATCGGGAATTGTTAGCAGAAGTTAGAAATTTACAATCTTTAAAAGAGAATGAGAGACGTATATCTGAATTAAATCGATATTTAACAGAGTCGGTATTGAAGCGATTTTTACCCGAAACCATGGTTAAAAAAGCTGCGACGGGGGAATTATCCTTGGATCTAAGTCCCGAACCTCGGTTAGTCACAATTTTATTTAGTGATATTGTCGGATTTACCCAGATGTCCAATCAATTACAATCCCAGGGGATTGCCGTGGTGTTAAATGAGTATTTAGCGGAGATGACCCGGGTAATTTTTGCGAATGGGGGCACAGTAGATAAGTTTGTCGGGGATGCGGTGATGGCTTTATATGGCGCCCCAGAGGAGTTATCGGCCCAAAAACAGGTGGAACAGGCGGTAAACTCGGCGCGGCAAATGTTGCGATCGCTCGATAAATTAAATCAACACTGGCGAGAGCAGGGCATTGTCGGAGAAAATGGCGTTGTCCCCGTGCGTTTCCGGTGCGGCATTCATATTGGGACGGCCGTTGTTGGGATGTTCGGATCTCAGGAACGTTCCGATTATACCGCCATTGGCCCGGCGGTGAATATGGCCGCTCGGTTACAGGAAGTTGCCCATCCCAATAGTATTTTAGTCTCTACGGAAGTGGCTAACTATCTCCCTCCCCAGGAAATTATCAGCCAAGAATTCCATAAATTAAAAGGCATTGGGGACGAAGTATTAACTCTAATGGTCAGTCCCGAACTCCCCCCTAATTTGTAGTGAGTCCTTTAGGACTCTGCTATTGTAGTGAGTCCTTTAGGACTCTGAGACGTGAACGCCTCACTACTAGGATTGCTATAGTATAATAGTGTGGTAAGTCTTGTTAAGCTCACCTGACCTAAATTTGATCATAAAGGTGAATAATTATGAATAATTCTCAAATAACAGCAACAAAGCAACGTCTTGATTTACTATCAGAAATTGAACAAACTCCAGAGGAATACATACCAGAGTTATTGAAATTTGTGCGTTTTTTTCGTCAAAGTATAATGACAAGACAAACATCAATAACTGCTTGGGATAATGCTATTAATCAAATTAATCATCGTGAGCAAAATCAAGAAAAACCGGAAAGAATTAAACAATTGTTTCAATTTTGGTCTGAATTAGATGATACAAATGAGCAGAAAGAAACCTTAAAAATTATTGAATCTCTTGAGGATATTTCGATTTAATGAGTCAAGTTATTTTATTAGATTCTTCCCCTGTGGGCTTAATTACGAATCCGAAAGCTTCCCCTTTAGCGTTGCAATGTCAACAATGGTTTTTTAGTCTTTTTGCAAGAGGCTACGAAGTCGTTTTACCAGAAATAATAGATTATGAAATTAGACGAGAATTATTACGAGCTAATCAACTATCAGGAATTAGAAAATTAGATCAATTAAAGTCGGAAATTATTTATCTTCCTATTACTACAGAGGTAATGTTAAAAGCAGCCGAGTTATGGGCTCAAACGAGGAACAAAGGTAAACCAACAGCCGATAATAAGGCGTTAGATGGTGATTTTATTTTAGCATCTCAAGCTATTTTAGTTACTAATTATGGACATGAGGTGATTGTTGCAACAACTAACACAAAGCATTTATCTTTATTTGTAGATGCGAGAAAATGGCAAAATATTTAATTGATATTGTAGTGAGTCCTTTAGGACTCTGAGGCGTGAACGCCTCACTACAAGCGATCGCAATAACCGAAAAAAATCCAATTTCCTAAGATTATATGAAATCTAATTATAAAACCTGTAGAGGCGGGTTCAACAAAATCTAACAAATCCCACAAATAATCTTTCTAAACCCGGCCTTACATCCAAACTAATCTATCTAATAATTTATGATTAAACTTCAACATATTCGGATATAGCCACAGGTTCAGGAATCGGTAAACCTTCGATTTCTAACCCTTCCAGATGAAAAATAATCGCTTCTCTAATTTCGGTTTCGATTTCTTCTAGGGTGTAACCTGTCGCCACACATCCAGGCAAATCTGGAACATAAGCAGAATAGTTCATAGCCGCTTTTTCAATAACAATTGCATAACGTTTCATGGGTTAATTTCTCCTAAAATTTTAAAGATTAATTTGAGCTTGTTTAATAATACTGTTTAATGTTCCTGGTGCTTTAATCAATCAAACCCGTAGGGGCGGGTTCAACAAAATCTGACAAATCCCACCAATAATCTTTATAAACCCGCCCCACTAAAGGGCTAAAGGACAAAGGGCTAAGAATCCTGGCCAGCAAGAGCAGGGTGTTTTCATTGTCGGGGGTAAAAAAGAAAATAAAAGTGATCTTTTTTTGGTAAAATCAAAGAAAGATCACTTTTATTTGATTTTAAAAAACTATGTTAAACAGTATAATCGAACAACTGAAGTTAGTCAAGGATTTTCGGAAAAATCGTGGTAAAAGACATGAATTATGGGTAGTGTTGACTATCATTGTTTTAGCACTGCTAACTGGCAATGTTACTTATAAGCAAATAGATAATTTTAGAAAAAATGAAGAAAATAAGCTAATTAAATTATTAGAAACTAACACTAAAAAATTGCCGTCTTATAGTACCATAAGACGAGTAATGCTCGGAATAAATTCAATAGAAATTCAGTTGGTTTTTCAGTCAATAGTCCAGGAATATTATTGGCAACAAGAAGGCGTTGATTGGATTGCGATCGATGGAAAATCTTTAAAAAACACCCTGACTAACTATGAAAATCAGAAACAAAATATGTTAATTATGGTATCTTGGTTTAGTCAAGAAACAAAGTTAGTAATTAAATCGGAAAGTTTTGAAAGTAAACAAAGTTCTGAAAACGCTAAAGTTCTGTCTATGATAGAAAAATGCGGGTTATTAAATAAAGTATTTACCCTCGATGCTCTCCATTGTAGTAAGGAAACAACTCAGGCAATAATTGAGAGCAAAAATAATTATTTAATTACGGTAAAAGGGAATCAAATTAAATTGCACAATCGGATCAAGATTTTAGCAGAAATCGAAAAACCTTTAACGGTATATGAAGAAAAAGATGTCAGTCATGGGCGAAATATTAGCAGAAAAGTATCAGTATTTGATAGCCAAAATGTCAACCATAAAAATTATCCTCATCTTCAAAGTTTTATTCAGGTAGAAAGAACGGGTTTTCGGGGTGATCAAGAATATAATGAGACTTTATATTATATTAGTAGTCAGAAATTAAGTGCGAAAACATTTGCAGAAAAAATTAAAGCACATTGGTTAATTGAAAATCAAGTACATTGGGTCAAAGATGTGAATTTTAATGAAGATAAATCAAGAATAAAAGGCATAGACGTAGCCGGAAAATTCTCGTTATTAGTAACATTAATTTTGAATATATACAGAAGTTTGGGTTTTAGCTCAATAAAAGAGGGACAGTCATGGTTGGGAAATAATTGGGAAAAGATTTTAGCGATCGCCTGAATTAATTAAGTTTTTAAAACTATTTTTCTAAAAAAACATTCAAAATATTTAATAATAAATAGTCATAAAGTCTTATTAATCAAGACAATGGCTATCTTTTGCTGTTAATAAATATGAAAATTGTTCATTCTTAATATTTCCCACTTATCTGATGAAAATTAGAGAGAATTTGATCGGAAAAATTGATAATTTTTTTTGAAGATAGCGATCGCATTTGGGAAAATGAAAACCCCCTGCTGTTACTATGGGGATTGATTTATCCCTGGTTAGATATTTTTCCTAACTCCGATTTGTTGCTGGGATTCAATCAACTCATTGGTATAATGAATGAATTTAAACCCTTTTATTCTTCTGGATAAATTAGTTGATTTACTACTAGCTTAATTCGGAGAGTGACAAAAGAGGGATATAATGTACTGCTTCCGCTTCTGGAAGCGCACCTTTTCCCCTGACTAACTCCCAAAAGTTCTGTCCGGCAATATATTCCATTAGACATCTCCGAAAATCCTCAAACGCCCTCTATCGCTACTTTTTGAGCCTCTAGCACTCCTGTGCCGGGTTCTCCTAAAGTAACGGATTCATAGGCTTTTTCAGTTACATTAATAATAATTAATGAATTTTATTTCTGATATTCAATCATTTTTCAAAAGTATTCTGGGCAATTCTTAGATGATAATACAATCGCTCCTATTCGCCATCTTATTAGTCCACATACTGTCAAGATTACTGCTTCATAATTTTGGCTCTTTAACCGAAATCTTTCGGAAGCAACTCGATAAATTTTTATCAGTCTTATTAAATGTTCGACTACAATCCTTTGTTTGGCTTTTAACCGATTTTCTTCTCGATGTTCAAGGGATATTTCTTGATTCCTCGGTTTCTTATGTGGTGTATTAATTGCTGTTTCCCCTACATAAGCTTTATCCCCCCTGTATTTTTGATGATTCCCCAATTCCTCCCTTCTTTCTCTCCACAATTTCAGATCGCTTGTTGCTCCGGTATAACCCACAGCTACATCCACTATTTCTTTCCCGCTCGGCATGACAATGACTTGATTTTTAAACGTATGTGTTTTTTTCTTTCCTGAGTAATATTTTTTCTGCTCTTCGTTGTCTATTGGTCTTTGCATGGGCTGTTCATAGCTATCTACTATTAACTCAAATTCCAGCAGAATTTCTTCTACCCACTCCCAATCACTCTCGTTTTTTTTTACTTGCTCAACTAAACTGGCTGGCAGTAATTCTCTGAAGATTTTTATCCAGTTATGGAAAATATCATTCGCTGTTGATTCACTCACTTCAAACTGTAACCCTAACATTTGAAATGTGGGCATCTGATGCAGATAAATTAGAGTTAGTAAGATTTGTTCATCGACAATAGCCTTTTTGTTTGCTGGGGATTCTTGTCCAGATAGCCTCTTAATTTAGTCATCTCTCCTTGGGGTAAAATCTAATTTTACCATCAAGTATCCCTCCCCATTTTTATTTCGGAGATGTCTAATATCTTCCCCTTTGCGGTTTCGCGCTAAAAAGGTAATACCAAAACCGCCTTCCCCTAGTTTTTTGATGATAGTATAGCGATCGCCATAAAGTTTTGTACCGGGTTGCCAAGCCATATTTTCTCAAATTGATAGCTATGGTTATTATGCCATATTAATTGACTGAAAATATTACCTATTATTTTATTAGGATTTTAGCGATCGCTTTTTCCATCCTCGTAGTGAGTCCTTCAGGACTCAGCCCTAAAGGGCTTACTACAATTTATCGGAAACTACAACCTAAAATATACGGTTTGCCACAATACCAAAACCGATCGCAGTTCCTACAGTAGTAGATGTGAACAACAAAGGGCAACTGTCCAAAGTTGAAGTCAAACCGTCCCAAATAGGTTCGGTAAACACGCCTTCAAGGAATGGACAAACCGCCCCCAGTATAGAGATAAGCAATCGTATCTTAAAAACTGTATGGAAATTGGACTCGCCGAGTCCAGAAGTCGAATTAAAACGACTAACCTCAAACAGAATCTAACTTTTTTGTAGTAAATTGGAGAACAATTAAAGAATATGGGAAAAGTAGTAGGCATTGACTTAGGAACCACTAACTCTTGCGTCGCCGTGATGGAAGGGGGGAAACCCACCGTTATCGCTAATGCGGAAGGGTTACGCACCACACCTTCGGTTGTAGCTTTCGCTAAAAATGGTGACGAACTGGTGGGTCAAATTGCCAAACGTCAGTCGGTGATGAACCCCGAAAATACCTTTTATTCGGTTAAACGGTTTATCGGACGCAAATCAGAAGAAGTTAACAACGAATCTAAAGAAGTTTCTTATAAGGTGCTGCGCGATAGCAGTGGTAATGTTAAATTAGATTCCCCCGCCCGCAATAAACAATTTGCCCCGGAAGAAATATCCGCCAAAGTGTTGAGAAAACTGGTTGATGATGCCAGTAAATATTTAGGCGAAACCGTTAAAGAAGCTGTTATCACCGTTCCTGCTTATTTTAACGACTCCCAACGTCAAGCAACTAAAGACGCGGGTAGAATTGCTGGAATTGAAGTTAAACGGATTATTAACGAACCTACCGCGGCTTCCTTGGCCTATGGTTTGGAACAAAAAAGTAACGAAACTATTTTAGTTTTTGACCTAGGGGGCGGTACTTTTGACGTCTCGATTTTAGAAGTCGGGGACGGGGTATTTGAAGTGTTATCAACCTCTGGAGATACTCACCTGGGAGGAGATGATTTTGATAAGAAAATCGTTGACTACCTAGCAGAAGAATTCCAGAGAAATGAAGGAGTTGATCTTCGCAAAGATAAACAAGCCCTGCAACGGTTAACCGAAGCCTCGGAGAAAGCTAAACAAGAACTGTCCAGCGTTACCCAAACTGAGATTAACCTGCCTTTTATCACGGCGACCCAAGATGGCCCGAAACATCTGGATATGACCTTAACCCGGGCAAAATTTGAACAATTGTGTTCTGATTTAATTGATCGGTGTCTGACGCCCGTAGAAAAAGCCATCACTGATTCTAAACTCAAAAAGTCTGATATTGATGAAGTGGTGTTAGTGGGCGGTTCGACCCGAATTCCGGCGATTCAAAAATTAGTTCGGGACGCCCTGGGTAAAGAACCTAACCAAACCGTTAACCCCGATGAAGTGGTGGCTTTAGGGGCTGCGATTCAAGCTGGGGTGTTATCGGGCGAAGTCAAAGACATTCTGCTGTTAGACGTTACGCCGTTGTCCTTGGGTGTGGAAACCCTCGGTGGGGTGATGACTAAAATTATTCCGCGTAACACGACTATTCCTACCAAGAAATCGGAAGTGTTCTCAACGGCGGTTGATGGTCAAACTAACGTAGAAATCCATGTTCTCCAAGGAGAACGGGAAATGTCGAACGATAACAAGAGTTTGGGAACTTTCCGCCTCGATGGTATTCCTCCCTCGCCCCGGGGTGTTCCTCAAATTGAAGTGATTTTTGATATCGACGCCAACGGGATTTTGAACGTGACCGCGAAGGATAAGGGGACTGGAAAAGAACAGTCCATCAGCATCACAGGCGCGTCTACCCTCCCCGATGACGAAGTACAACGGATGGTACGGGAAGCCGAACAAAATGCCGCCACCGACAAAGAACGTCGGGAGCGCATTGAACGGAAAAACCAAGCCGATACCCTTTCTTATCAAGCGGAAAAACAGCTTAATGAGTTAGGTGATAAGGTTCCTGAAGCTGATAAAACCAAGATTGAAGGGATGGTGAAGGAACTGCGGGAAGCGATCGCCCAGGATGATGATGATAAGATTAAAACCTTAACTACGGATTTACAACAAGCGTTATTTGCGGTGGGTTCTAATCTCTATCAACAAGCGGGTGGCGGTGTTCCCCCTGAAGACGGTGGCCCTAGTGCTGGCGGTTCTACCCCTCCAGGTGGCGGTGATGATGTGATTGATGCTGACTTCACCGAATCTAAATAATTTCGTTGTTGTGCTTTAGCACCATCTTAGTTGTTGTGATTTAGCACGATTATTCCTCCCTCCTTTATTTTAAGCCGGGGGGAATTTTTATTATTAAATGCAAACAAAATGAAATCTATAAAACCCTCAAATTCTAATCTCGAAAGAATTGTTATTGTCCGCAGAATGCGAAGTCTGAGCACTCTTTTAGATAATGCTATTCGAGTTCCTGGTACATCAATTGGGTTTGGAATTGATCCAATTTTGGGATTAATTCCTGGGGGCGGCGATATATTAGGAGGAGTGTTATCGATTTATATTGTATTTGAGGCGTTTAAGTTGGGTTTACCTCAAGAACGGTTAATTACAATGGTCTCCAATATTGCCCTAGAAACTATTACGGGAACTGTCCCGGTGTTTGGAGATATTTTTGATGTCGCTTGGAAAGCTAATGTTAAAAACGTAGAAATTTTAGAAGATTACGTTAATTCTCCAGAAGATGGAAAAAAAGCAGATTCTTGGTTTATTTTTCTATTATTGGGGGGATTGTTATTATTAATTATATTTATTGCTATTATCGGTATTGCTATTTTTACGCTACTTTTACAAGTATTGAGTGCTATTTTTTCCTAGATTGATTCATGGTTATTCATCTTAGGGTGATTCGGGCATTAAAATATAAGCGATCGCTATTTTGTTAATTTCTGAAACAACAGTAGCTATAACAGAAAAAACCGCCCTAAAACCATGATCTTTCAAATATAATTTATATTCGGCTATAATATCCCTGGTGGGAATGGATTTGTGTTTCCTTGACAAACCCAAGCCGCCCAAAAATAGGGATTGGCTAAGGGTTGAAAATTAGGAGAATTTTTAATATCATCTATTAGACATCTCCGAAATAAAAATGGGGAGGGATACTTGATGGTAAAATTAGATTTTACCCCAAGGAGAGATGACTAAATTAAGAGGCTATCTGGACAAGAATCCCCAGCAAACAAAAAGGCTATTAGGGATGGAATATGAACAGTTGATAGAACTAATTCAAGCCGCGGAGTTATTAGAACAAGAAAAACGACAGGAACAAGAAAAAGCTAAGATCAGGTTGATTAAAGCAGGTGGGGGTCGTCACCAGAAATTATCTGTCGATGAACAAATCTTACTAACTCTAATTTATCTGCATCAGATGCCCACATTTCAAATGTTAGGGTTACANGGCTTGCTGAAAAAGTAACAGAAAAGGAAACGAATGATTAACTAGCTAATGAAGTCAGAAGGTCAGATAAGTTTTTTTCGAGGTAATGAGTTAAGAGATAACTTGTCATAATCAATGACTTGAAAAAAGTAATGGAATAAAAAAATTGACCCCAAAATCTGTCTAAGAATCACAGAGAGATTCATGACTAAAAAAGTAATAGCAATTGCCGTTTCGGAAGTATGAGCTAGTTTATTCATAATCCGATTCAGGCTAAATCTTCTTTTTCCTTGGCCAAATTTGCCTTCAATAGAATTCCGAATCTTTTCATCTTCTGACGCCTGCTTCTTAGTAGCTTTACTAATATTTACTGGAGGTCTACCTAACGGGGGGCCACTCATTCTAATCCCCTTTTCTTTACACCAAGCTCGGTTGTCTCTAGTTCGGTAAATTTTATCTACATGGACTGACTCAGGATAATGTCCCGTATATTCTTTAAAAGCCTCTATTTGTGCTTTTAAATCACATGATTCGTTAAAATTATCCCAACTAATCCGGTCAAGAAATACATATTCATCCAGACAACTAGCAGACAATTTGGCTCCAAATTCTACTGACGTTCCGGCTTTTCCTCGGACAATTGGACGAATATGGGGTTGGCTTAAACTTACGATTCTGTCGGAAATACTTTGTTTGTTATGATCATACATCCATTGCTGTTGACGATAAACTTCTGATACCACTAATAAACTCTTATATTGTCTGTCATTCAATTCATCCAGCCTCCCTCTATTGGCGATTATTTGGTCTATATGTCCTAAGTTTCGTTTAATATATTGCATCGGACAACCCAATAAAATACTGCAAGTAGGGATTTTCTTTGATTTGTTCTACTGTCTCTCTATCACTTATCCCTAATTTTTCTTTAATGATTAAGGCTCCCAATGCCATTCTAAATGTTTTGGCTGGTGCTCCCATAACAGATGAGAATAATTCTGCGTATTCCGCTTCAAATTCTGCCCACGGTATCCATTGGGCCATGATTACCCACCGATTCTCTTCTGAGAGTTTTCCCTCAAATGGCAGTTTGAACTCTTCGGGTGGTGTCCTTGGTTGCTCGTCTTTACGGTACATTTTCACCGACTCATGCAAGGTTTTTGCGTTATTTTACACCCATCCCTTGCACCTGATTCATTTTTTCTTGTCTTCACCTCCCCTCTGTTCTGGCTTTTCGCCTTTTTTCAGCAAGCCCTAATTACTGCTAATAATTGTTCTTTTCCTTCTTCAACTGGAGCAAAAGCAGGGTTAGGTGCGGAGGATTGAGGTAGTGTTATCTCTCCTTTATCCAAATACGACTGAGGAGCATATTCTGATGGACACCAACAGTACATTCCGCCAGAGGGTTCTCGTTCTAATAAAATTAAGTGTCCAGGTTGATCAAGATTAATTTTGAAAAGAAAATCACTATGAAGCGGTACAGTATCAAGATAACTTTTAGGTCGTGGTTTCAAGCTTGATAAACTTGGTAAAACTGGCCCCATTCTATTCTTAGCCGTTGTTTGTGTTTTCAGTTCATCCCAAAGTTGTTGTTTCAACCATTGTAGATAAACTGTCCCTCGTAACCAAGATTTAGCACTTAGAGATTTATCTCTACTCTTAAAATCACAGCCTTGTTCTGTCATTTTCCTGAAGATATTTTTGGTGAGATAGTCTTTTAAAACTTGAGGATAATTAACGTCAGGTTTACTACCTTCTAACTTATCTTTTAATTTATCAGCTAGATCATCATGTGTTTTCTGATCATTGCTACTGCGGAACCGTTCAACGAATACTAATTTACATCTATCCTTGAAACCCCATTGATCAGCGATCGCATTGAGAAACATCTCCTCGTTATCATTATATTCTTTAGAAATCATATTAAATTTGCCTTATTGATTTAATTACTATCATCAGTATATAAGCAATTTTCTGGTTTGCCTAGAGGGTTTCTACTCGGTTCTACTTGATTCTACTCAGTTCGATCAAGCTCTATATTCTTCTATTTTTTGCGATTTACAAACTCAGATTTAAAGATTAATTTAAAGAGGTAATCAATCAATAGAGGCTAAGGCAATGAAACCAAGATTTAAGTATTATAGCTGGGTCACTCGTTTAGCTGAAATGCTAACAGATGATAAAAAGTGCCATTATGCACAAGCGTTAATGACTCAGTATCAAGTTGATAAAAAACTGAGTAACTATGATTCCTCAGAACATGATGAAATGGTTCTCGAAAGAGCAAGACAATTAGAATCAGAAGGTTATAAAGTGTATGTTGAGGAGCAAAATTCGTTCAAATATCATGGAAAATACTTTCCGATTTGTGTCGGAGGTAGACCGGATCTTAGACCCATGAAAGGTAATCAATTGATTGTAGAAGATTGTAAATCAGGCAGACGCAAACATTCTCACAAGATGCAAGTATTACTCTATATGTTTCTCCTTCCCTTTGCACCCGAAACTAAAGCTCTCTATCAAGGTAAAATTCCCCATGGACGAATTATTTATCAGGATGGAATTGTCGAAATATTTCCAGAAGAAGTTAACGCAGAATTTCAACAAAAGTTACGAAATGTGATTGCAACGTTGTGTAATTCAACATTACCTCAAGCAACACCGAATAAATGGGAATGTCGTTATTGTCCAATTCCTAATTCTCACTGTCCTGCTCATTATTCAGGTGAAATTGCATAATCATTATAAGTTAAAATTGCCGCGTAGGATGAAAAACACCCATTCTACGCAATAGCATCAGGTCTAAGAATCTGGTGCACATCTAAACTGGGGGGTTTAAAAATAGTTTGGGTTAACATAGGGATTAAAATAGTTTTATATTTTTAGTTATCGTGTTTAAGGTTATTATAACACTCAGACGCACCCAGAAACCTGGTATTTAATCCTTGATTGACTCAAACTGTTAGATTATGACCTTGATTATTGCCGGAGAACGTAGTGGTGTTGGTAAAACAACAATTACATTAGGGATTTTATCCTATTTAAAAAAACACTATTCTAATATCCAATCCTTTAAGGTTGGCCCCGATTATATTGATCCGATGTTTCATCACTATGTGACGGGTAAACCTTGTTATAATTTGGATTCAATTTTAACCTCTGAATCCTATATTAAAACCTGTTATCATCAACATATTCAGACTGCGGACTATGGCTTAATTGAAGGGGTGATGGGTTTGTTTGATGGCATTCCCGATGGAGAAAATGTTCCGATCGCTTCAACAGCCCAAATTGCCTTAATTCTGGATTTACCTGTGATTTTAGTCTTAGATTGTAGTCGATTATCGGGTTCTATTGCTGCGATCGCCATGGGTTTTAAAAACTTTAATCCCCATATAAAATTAGAGGGTTTGGTTTTAAATAAAGTCGGCAGCGATCGCCATTTAGAATTATTAAAAGCCTTCTTAGCCCCCCTGAATATTCCGATTATAGGAACAATTAAAAGACAGGAAAATATTGTGATTCCCGATCGCCATTTAGGGTTAATTCCTACGAATGAACTCCCCCAAATGGATTTATTCATTCAAGAGTTAGCTGAATTAGCGGAAAATTGGTTTGACTGGGAACAATTATTACCCTTATTAAAAAATACTTTAAGTTTTAATGATCGAGTAGACTATACTCCTACGCCATGGGTTGAAAACACCCATCAACCGATTAGAATTGCGATCGCTAAAGATGCTGCATTTAATTTTTATTATGCCGATAATTTAGAGATTTTGCAACAGTTGGGGGCAGAATTAATCGAATGGAGTCCGTTAAATGATGATCAATTACCTGAAGAAATTCAAGGATTATATTTTGGGGGAGGTTTTCCCGAGGTATTTGCCCAACAATTAAGTGAAAATCAGGTGGTTTTGAAAGCGCTTAAAACCGCTATTTTATCAGGAATGCCCACCTATGCCGAATGTGGGGGGTTAATGTATTTGTGTGAAAAAATTATTGACTTTGAAAATAATGCTTGGTCAATGCTGGGGATATTACCGACCACTGCGGTTATGGGAAAACGCTTAAAATTAGGGTATTATCAAGCCAAGGTGTTAACAAATACCCCTTTATTATCGGAGGGAGAAATCATCACAGGACATGAGTTTCATCGGTCTGAATTAAGGGAAAACCCCTCTCACCCTTTATATGAAATGCAGCGTTTTTTGTCCTCAGAAACTAACGCCCCCGTATTAGAAGGTTGGGGAAATTATCCTAATGTGCATGGGTCTTATTTACATCTCCATTGGGGAAATAGGATTGATATTCCTAGCCGTTTTTTAAAGTCTTGTAGGGAGTGGAATGTTATATGAAATCGAAAAAATAATGCTACGGCAGAGAATTATGAATTACGAATTACGAATTACGAATTGGGAATAGTTATTAGCCACCCGATCCTGATTAATAATTTGTAGCATACATTTAAGGATTTCATATTAGTATTTAAAACTTTTAATGTTTTATTCTTAATAATCCTTGGGTGGGACTGAATAAAAAAGTTAAGACAAATAACCCCGAGGTTACTAATACAATAGCTGGCCCGGAAGGGAGATTATAAAAATAACTCAGGTACATTCCGCTAATACTAGAAATTACCCCAATAATTACACCCAAGATCATAACTAAATGCAGACGTTCAACTAATAAATAAGCTGTGGCGGCGGGGGTAATTAATAGGGATAATACCAGGATGACACCGACGGCTTTTAAACTGGCAACAATGGTTAAGGCAATTAATCCCATTAATCCTAAATTAAGCAGGTTAACGGGTAAACCTGTGGCTTCTGCACCGAGGGGATCGAAGGTATAAAATAGCAGTTCTTTATAGATTAATGCAACTACAGTTAAGATAATAATAGCAATAATAAATGTATCCCTAACATCGTCTCCTGTTACTCCCAGAATATTACCGAATAGAAAATGATTCAGGTCAATTTTATTATCTTTTTGAACTAAAGTAATTAAAGTTATTCCTAATGCGAAAAATGCAGAAAATACTATTCCCATCGCCGCATCTTCTTTAATTCGAGAATAGGTTCTAATGATATTCATGCAAATTGTACTGAGAATTCCGGCAATAAAAGCCCCGACAAAGATATTAGCATTGAGGATAAAAGCGATCGCTAAACCGGGTAAAACAGAGTGACTAATGGCATCTCCTAATAATGCCAATCGTTGTACCATTAAATAGCTTCCGACAACGGCACAAATAATTCCGACTAAAATCGCTATAGTTAGCGATCGCTGCATAAAACTATATTGTAAAGGTTCGATCAAAAGATTAATCATTAGATTTAAACTCAAATCAAAGTTATATTATAGCTATTTGTAGGGGTAATTCATGAATTACCCCTACAAAATTTGGGGGAATTTGATCAAGCAACGGGGGCGCGTTCAGGAACAATAAAGGTTTTCTCCCCAGATAGTTCAAAGATTTCGTGAACCGCTTTTAATGCTTCTACGCCCTGGTCTTCATCCACTAAACAACTAACTTTAATTTCAGAAGTCGCAATCATAGAAATATTAATATTTCTGTTAGCTAAAGCCTCAAACATTTTAGCAGCTACCCCGGGATGATGTAACATTCCCGAACCCACAACACTTAGTTTGGCAATGGATTTATTCAGAATAATTTCACCACAGCCTAATTCAGATACCGCCCGTTCTAAAATTTGTTGAGATTCATCCGCATCTCCTTGGGCAACAGTAAAGGCAATATCTCTAGTTAAAATCCCATTAATTTGATGACAGCGTTGGGATTGAATAATCATATCCACACTGATATTATGGTCGGCTAAAAGGGAGAATATTTTGGCTGCCATCCCCGGACGATCGGGAATATAACGAATTGCTAAACGGGCTTGTTTAACATCTAATGCCACCCCACGCACGGGGGGTAAGGTTTGATTCTGGGAAGTTTTTTCTGGTTCAAAATTGCGGGATGGTTTTTCAGGAATATTAACCTCACAGGATTGACATAAAGCCACAACAGCCCGTTCACAATCTGCGGAGGAAATTACACAACTAACTTTAACTTCTGAAGTCGAAATCATCTGAATATTAATTCCGGCTTCGGCAAGGGTATTAAACATTTGGGAGGCAACTTTTGGGTGACCAATCATTCCTGCCCCCACAATACTAACCTTAGCAATAGGAGTATCATCTCCGGTGACTTCAGCATTACTAATATCCGAACTATTGGTTTTTCCTAAAGCGGGTAATAAGGCATCCGCAACGGCGATCGCTTTATTAAAATATTTTCGTTCTACAGTGAAGGTAATATCATTAATATTGGCTTCATGAATCGATTGAATAATTAAATCCACATCTAAATTTTGTGAGGCAATACCCCCAAATAATTTAGCCGCAATTCCGGGACGATCTGGTATTCTTAATAAAGAAACCGCCGCTTGATCCGTATCAAATTCCACACCATCTACCGGACGAGCTAATTCTAATCCTTCTAAGGGTCGAGGTTGTAGTTTGGGGGGAATAACTTTAGTTCCAGGGTCATCTGTCCAACTGGAACGAACGACTAAAGAAACCCCATAATTTCTAGCGATTTCTACGGCGCGAGGATGCAAAACTTTTGCCCCCAAACTGGCGAGTTCTAACATCTCATCACAGGTAATTTCTGTCATTAATTGAGCATTAGGAACTAAGCGGGGATCGGTGGTTAAAATCCCGGGAACATCCGTATAAATTTCACATAAATCAGCTTTTAAAGCCGCTGCTAAAGCCACCGCCGAGGTATCAGAACCGCCCCGTCCTAGGGTAGTAATTTCTAAATCATCTTGACTACTTACGCCTTGAAATCCGGCAACAACTACCACTTGTCCTTGATTTAAGTGACGTTCTATCCGTTCGGTTTCAATCTTTAAAATTCGGGCGCGAGTATGTTCGGCTTCGGTGACAATTCCCACTTGGGCACCGGTTAAAGAAATTGCAGGTTGTCCTAATTCCTGCAATGCCATACTTAATAAAGCGATACTGATTTGTTCTCCCGTTGAGAGTAACATATCCATCTCTCTACGGTTAGGAATCGGAGAAATTTGTTGGGCTAAACCAACTAATTGATCAGTGGTTTTTCCCATAGCAGAAAGAACGACAACCACTTGATGATCTTGGGCTGTTTTTAACACCCGTTGAGCCACCGATTGAATGCGTTCAACGGAACCGACCGAACTACCACCGTATTTTTGAATAATTAGCATATTAACTTCCGAGTTAGTGATTGGGATGGAACAATTAAACTAATTTAAGATTAGGCTGAATCAACCTATTATATTCTAAAGGGAAAGAGGAGAAAATCATCCTCAAGTTTGGAAAAATATTTCAGGAAATGTTGACATAAAGGGTATGGAAGTGGGGATTTTGGATTATAATATCATAGCACAGACAAATATAATCGCAATCATTTTATTACGGAAGTTGCCAAGTGTTAATATTTTCCGCAATTCATTAACTCCCGCTCTGGTTATCTTGTCTGATTATTTTAGATAAAGACAACATCATTAATCTGGAATACCCAATGTTTGAAAAACTTTCCCTCCGCTTTATTCTAATTGTTCCCTTTGTTTTACAAGTTTTTGCTGCGGTTAGTTTGACGGGCTATTTATCCCTGAGAAATGGGGAAAGAGCAGTTAATAATTTAGCGATCCAGTTACAAAATGAAGTCAGTAGTCGCATTTATCAACACTTAAATAATTATTTAGCGATCGCTCCTCAACTGAATCAAATCAATGCCCATGCCATTAAAACAGGAATCCTGAATCCAGATAATTCAACTGAACTCGTACAGTTTTTTTGGAAACAGCGAGTTACCTTTGATATTGGTTATGTATTATTGGGAACATCCACAAGAAAATTTTCCAGCGTGGGTAATTATTTTGGAGATAGTAGAATTGGTTGGGACAATGTAAGTTATCAAAATCATGGCAATTACTTGATGCACACTTTTGCCATTAATAGTCAGGGAAAACCCACAAAACTCCTCTTAAAAAGCCAGAAAGATTATTTATTTGAAAAAGAAGGATGGTATGCGGCGGGAGCCCAATTAGGAAAACCCACCTGGAGTAAAGTTTATAACTGGGAAGTTGAACCCTTTGCCCTGTGCATTGCCGCCAGTTATCCTTTATTTGATGATAATAAAAAATTAACTGGAGTCTTGGGTGTAGAAATGCGATTATCCCAAATTAGTGATTTTTTACAACAATTGAAAGTCAGTCCTTCCGGCCAAACTTTTATTATGGAACGGAATGGATTACTCATTGGTAGTTCCAGTGCTGAAGAACCTTTTCTCATCAAATCAGGACAAAAACCCCAAAGATTAAAAGCCATAGATAGTCAACAACCTTTAATTAAAGCCACCGCCAACTATTTAGAATCACAGGTTAAAAATCTTGAAACTATTGAAACAACTCAGAATCTGAATTTTTCTTGGAATAATGATCAACAATTTGTGGAAATTACTCCTTGGCGAGATCCTTTGGGTTTAGATTGGTTAGTGGTTGTGGTGGTTCCAGAATCAGATTTTATGGCAGAAATTCAGGCAAATACTCGGACTACAATTTTGCTATGTTTTGGGGCATTAATATTAGCAACTCTATCAGGAATTTATACCACTCGTCGGATTACTCAACCGATTTTACGCCTGAGTGCTGCATCGAAAACCATTGCCAAAGAAGCTCAACAGGGGTTTAAAGGGGACTTAGCTCAACCGAGGGTGGAAGAACCTAAAATCAAAGAATTAGGAGTTTTAGCCCATGCTTTTAATCAAATGATTCAACAGTTACAAGATGCTTTTATTACCTTAGAACAGGCAAATAAAGTATTAGAAAAACGGGTAGAAGAACGGACAATTGAACTGCAAACTGCTAAGGAAAAAGCGGATACAGCCAATCAAGCAAAAAGTGAGTTTTTAGCGAATATGAGCCACGAATTACGCACTCCCTTAAATGGAATTTTGGGCTATGCTCAAATTTTACAACAATTGGAACCTTTGACGGATAAAGGACAAAAAGGGGTGGAAATTATTCAACAATGTGGATATCATTTATTAACCCTGATTAATGATGTTTTAGATTTATCTAAAATTGAAGCTCGCAAAATGGAACTATACCCTTCTGATTTTCATTTTCCAGCATTTTTAGAAGGAGTATGCGAAATTTGTAATATTAAAGCCGAGCAGAAAAAAATTAAGTTTTATTATCGACCCCAAGACGGTCTTCCCATTGGTATTAAAGCCGATGAAAAACGTCTCAGACAAGTCTTAATTAATTTATTAGGAAATGCGATTAAATTTACGGATAAAGGGAGTGTAACCTTTTCAATTCAAGCTACATTTATCCCAGAAACTTCTATGTATCGCCTAAAGTTTCAAATTAAAGATACGGGAGTAGGGATGAATTTAGAACAAGTCTCTCGAATTTTTCTACCCTTTGAACAAGTCGGAGAAACCAAAAAAAATACAGAAGGAACTGGGTTAGGATTAGCCATTAGTCAACAAATTGTTTCCTTAATGGGAAGTCAACTTCAGGTAGAAAGTCAGGAGGGAGAAGGGAGTATTTTCTGGTTTGATGTGGAATTACCCGAAGCCAAAGAATGGGCAAATACCTCTCGAAATATTCAGAAAGGAACGGTTACTGGGTATCAAGCGGAAGAAAAAACTATTTTAATAGTAGATGATAATTGGGCAAATCGTTCTGTAATTGTCAATTTATTAGAACCGATTGGATTTAAAGTGGTAGAAGCTAATAATGGTCAAGAAGGATTACAGCAAGCGATCGCCATTCTTCCTAGTTTAATTATTACGGATTTGATCATGCCTCTCATGGATGGGTTTACATTAATTAATCTATTACGTCAATCGTCAAAACTCAAAGATATTCCAGTAATTGCCTCCTCTGCTAGTGTATTTGATAGTGATCAACATCGCAGTTTAAATGCGGGGGCTAATGCGTTTTTACCTAAACCCATTTCAGCCGATTTATTACTGAATTTATTGCAAGTTCACCTAAACTTAGAATGGATTTATCTAACCTCTGATGCTCCGGTTGAAACCCTGAAACCATCGGTAGATTTTCCCGCAGAAAATCCTAAAATTCCGGTTGAAATCCTCTCAAGATTATATGAATTAGCTCAAGAAGGAGATGTAGATGGTATAATAGAGAAAACCACCCTATTAGAAAATAATCATCCGATTTATTCTGCCTTTACTCAGCAAGTGATTCAGCTTACAGAAAACTTTCAACTCAAAAAGCTGCGAGAATTGTTGAATGAAACCCTCAGTCAATCTTAAAGCCTTGATTTTTCCCATAAAATTAAAATAAAATCCCCTATTTTTATCTATGCAAGACCTTGGTTTTATCCTGATTGTTGATGACAACCCCACTAATTTAGCCGTTTTATCCCAAACTCTAAAAAGTGCAGGATTTGCTGTGCGAGTCGCGGAAGATGGAGAAAGTGCTTTAGAATTAGTGGAACGGAAACAACCTGCCCTAATTTTATTAGATATACAAATGCCTGGGATAGATGGGTTTGAAACTTGCAAAAAATTAAAAGCTGATCCCAAAACTCAAGAAATTCCAATTATTTTTTTAACGGCTTTAACAAATACTGAAAATAAAGTCAAAGGACTTTCTTTAGGAGCAGTTGATTATATTGGTAAACCCTTTGAAAAGGAGGAGGTTTTAGCTCGGGTTCGTGTACATTTAGAACTCAAACATTTGACGGAAACCCTAGAAGAAAGGGTGGCAGAAAGGACAGCGATTTTAGAAAAAACCCAAGTTCAATTAGTGCAACAAGAAAAACTTTCAAGTCTCGGACAATTAGTGACCGGAATCGCCCATGAAATGAATAATCCGATTAGTTGTATTGTTAATAATATTCCTCCGGCGCAGGAATATGTCATGGATATTAATCATATTTTGAATTTGTGTCAAACCTATTATGATCAGCTACCTGAACCTCTCCAAACTGCGATTATTTCAACGGATTTAGATTTTATTTTAACTGATTTAAACGATCTGTTTAATTCTATGAAATTAAGTACGGAGCGAATTAAAGATATTTCCACTTCTTTAAGAAATTTTGCCCGATCTGATGTGTCCACTAAAGTTCTTTTTGATATTCATGATGGCATTGATAGCACACTATTAATTTTAAGTCATCGCTTTAAACCCCTAGGGGAAAATATGGCGATTCAATTGCTTAAAGAATATGGGGATTTACCGCCTATTTACTGCTATCCAGGTCAACTCAATCAAGTGTTTATGAATGTTTTAGCTAATGCCATTGATGCCTTAGAAGAAGCGAGTAACCATGGACTATTCAACCCTCGGATTCCCCTAATTACAATTCAAACTAGCCAACCAGAACCTCAATCGGTTTTAATTAAAATTTCTGATAATGGAATTGGCATGACCAAGGAAATTATTCAGCGAATTTTTGAACCTTTATTTACAACCAAACCCGTAGGTCAGGGAACAGGATTAGGATTGCTGATTGTAAATGAAATTATTGAAAAACACCGGGGTAAACTCAATCTAAATTCAACCCCAGGAGAGGGCACAAAATTAGAAATCTTACTTCCGTTGCATGAGCAATAAGCAATAGACTTGCTATAAAATATTAGTCGCTACCGATTTGAATTGAGAATTTCTGGTGCAGTAGATAGGGTTTCGGCGGCAGTTGTCATCCATTCAAATTCCGTCGGACTCCAAAGATGAGGAAATCGACAATGATGAGCAATTAATAAACCCCAAAGTTGGTTAGTAAGTAGGTGGTCATAAATAAAGTCAATAATAGAAAAAGATTGTTTAGGATAATTCTTGAGAGTTACTCAGGGAATTAAATCGCAAGCGATCGCAGGTACAATCATTTCTTTCGTTTCTATCTTCAATGGCTTGAATCACAGCTTGGCTCAAATCATATTCATCTTCAAACATTCTTCCCGCCAGTTCATGAGTTTTTAATTGATGCCATTCTGGTTCGATTTCATTCAATTCAGGGCTATAAGCAGACAGGAAGAAAAATTCTAATTTTTTGTCTTGCCACTCCCTTTCTTTTTCTTGTATTTTTTGACTTTTATGGACACTGTAGTTATCTTGAATCAGTACGGTAATTTGTCGAGTATTTTGAAAATGCTTTTCAGCTTTTTCCGCTTGCCAATCTATAAATTTTATGTAATTCTCACTTGTAATTCCTGACAAACTTAAACCGTACTCAAAACTTTTTCCTTTTTCTAATACTCCAATTACATTCAATCTTTTTCCTCGCTTTTTCGTCTGGTTTATTTGTTTCTGCTTCCCCTTTTTTACATAGGTGTAACTCACAGGACTCCATAAACAAAAACCTGCCTCATCTAAATATTTTAATCTGACCAAACCCTCTTCTTCATAACGCTTTAACGTCTCCAAATCTCTTTTCTTGCTCGCTGTTTTTTCGGGATTCTGTTTTTTCTTTAAACTGGCTTTTGTTCTTTTCCAGCGCCAGTCTTTTTTTTTTAAGATTTTTCTAATTCTTTCTGCGCTTAGTGCGATCGCTCTCTCTCGCAGAAGTTTTTCCGACAGTTGACGGCTATTATAAGTTCTTTCATCTGACTCTATACAAGTTTCTAAATATTCTATATCTTCTTCTTTCCACCTCCGTTTTCTTCCCGAACGAGGAGCATCAAATAATCCTTCTTTTTCTTGATTTATCCATCGAGTTATTGTTTTTCTTACCATGGCTTCTGAACACCTTAAAGTCTGGGCTATTTTTGAGACCATCCATCCTCCATCACTAAACATTAATATATCTATTCTCTGCCTTGTTCTTTTCGGAACTTTCTCTTGCTGATACAGAGTTAGTAGCTCTTGTTTTTCTTCTTCTGTTAGTTGAATTCTTAACCTCAGTGGCATGACTATTCCTCTGATATTTCTTCATTTCTTATTTTAACTCTATTTATGACCACCTACTTAGGACTTAAAACCACCTCATTTGTGGCAATTCTAGGGGCTGCTGGGTTAGCTATTGGTTTAGCGTTGCAGGGATCTTTATCTAATTTTGCTTCGGGTGTATTTATGATTTTTTTTCGCCCGTTTAAAGTCTATGATTATATTGAAGGGGGAGGAGTGGAAGGAATGGTTGAAGAAATCCAAATTTTTACTACTCTCTTAAAAACACCTGACAATAAAACCATTATTATTCCTAATAGTAAGCTATACGGAGATAAGATAGTAAATCACTCGATTCAACCGATTCGCCGAGTTGATATTAAATTGAATTTCAGTTACAATACTGATCTGGATCAACTTAGGGAAGTTTTTAATACTTTGGTTCAAGCTGAACCCCGGATTTTATTAGAACCGATACCCGATATGGAAATTCAAGAAATAGCCGCGGGGGGGATTAAAACTTTATTAACGGTTTGGGTGGTTAATTCTGACTATTTGCGGGTACGTTCTGATCTGAATCAAAGGCTTAAACAGAGCTTAGATGGGGCGGAAATTCAATTGGTTTGATCCCTTAGTTGTTAAGGTGCGATCGCCAAAATTAGAATTATTTGTGTTATAACTACTCATAAGAGTTAGGCATAAAATATGGCATCCGATTTAGATCGTGGAATCATGAAATTTAAAGGGGCGGACAGCCCCACGGCAATTATTATTTCTTCTGTGCTGGTTTTGGGAGGTATCGGCGTTCTGGTTTGGTGGGCACTGCAAACGGCCTATTCTCTATCTTGATCAGGAACTATAACGGATATTGATATTAATAAGTCAATCTCCATTACTATTTTAGCAACTGGGTTTCTTGCAGAAATCCGGTTTTTTTTTACTTATAACTGTGGGAAACGGGTTATATTAAGATCAATAGGTGCGATTAATCTCCGTCGCAAGTCTAGCCAAGGAAAGCAAAACAGTATGTTTGAAATTAAACAAGGGTTATTTCAGTTTGAATTTATGGATAATCACGGGATTTTAGGGGTTTCCCTAGAAGCCGAATTTGACGATATCCGCAAACGCTATATGCAGATCGCCCGTCGTTTGCATCCTGATACCTGTCCCTTTGAAAACCCCCAAGATCGGGAGTTAGCCAAGCAATTATTAGCTAAATTAGTCAGTCCGGCCTATAATCAGTTTTCTAAGGAAGCAGAACGTAAAGAATATACACTGCTATTAAAAACCATTGGCGATCGCATTGTTAAAGAACAACATAACCTAAAACCCCAAACCGAATCCGCTCAAAAACTTCTGCAAGCCTCCGATTATCAAAATGCCTATGAAAGTGCGATTAAAGCGTTAGCAAAACATCAATATGAATCCCCGGAAAAGGTCTTAGAAATTACCGGGCAAATCAGTGAGTTAAACCTGGTTTATTTACTTCGTAAAAATCAAAAAGGTGCCGCCCCCCCATCTGTCAATGTTCCCGAAATTACTCCCACCCCCCATTCAGCCATACCTAAAAAAGATTCCTTTGTCGAACAAGCCTGTCACCGTGCCGAACAGTTGATTGCGAGTCAAAACTATGCCCAAGCCGCTTCAGAATTAAAAGATGCTATTAAACGGCAACCTGATAATAGTCATTGTCATGGTTTATTAGGGTTAGTTTATGTCAAACAAAATCAACCTAAACTAGCTACTCCCCATATTAATCGGGCCTTACAAATTGATCCCAAACAACCCCAAGCCCTGGAAGCGAAAAAAGAACTGGAAAAACCTCCAGCCTCCGCCGGGACAAAATCTAAAACCGGTCAACAAACTGCTAAAAAATCCGATAAATCCTCCGGTGGGGGGTTATTTGGTGGGCTATTTGGCGGCAAGAAAAAATAGAAATTATCGCCAGCAGGGGCATCAAATCAAAAGGTATTAAAGCTGTTTAATGAAATCATGTCTAAACTCACGGGTTTATCATCTTCTAAAATAGGATTAACTTGGTTAATTGTGGCAGCTATTGTCACCATTATTTTATGGCAATTTCCTTGGGGAAGTTATATTTTATATCCCTTCTCTATTTTAGCAACTTGGTTCCATGAAATGGGACATGGATTAACCGCAATTCTGTTAGGGGGCAATTTTTATAAACTATTAATGTTTCCCGATGGTTCAGGAATAGCCTACAATTCCGTGTCTTTTGGAGGTCGAATTGGAAAGGCATTAGTGGCCATGGGTGGCCCTATGGGGCCAGCTTTGGCGGGGGGACTGTTAATTTTATCCAGTCGTCGCTATAAAACCGCCCGTTGGTGTTTAATCGGTTTGGGTTCGTTGATGTTACTTTCGGTATTATTGTGGATACGGACTTGGTTTGGGGCGGTGGCGATGGCTCTGTGGGGACTATTTGTTTTATTAATCGCTTTTCAAACTCCCCAAGGAATTCAGGCTTGGATGGTACAATTTTTAGGTGTACAAGCGATTGTGAGTACCTATCATCAAAAAGAATATTTATTTGGGCAAAGTTCAGTCAATATTAATGGTCAACAGTTAGTTTCCGATACCGGAAAAATAGCCGAATATTTATTTCTTCCCTACTGGTTTTGGGCAACATTGATTATTATTATTTCTACTTTAATTTTTTGGGTGAGTTTGAATATCGCCTATGGCTCCAATGATTAAAAATACAGTTTTAACTCATTCTTAGTCCGTGGGTAACAGAATACGGTATGGTAAGGAAAGTTACAAATTGATTGGTTTGTAACTCTATGTTAATTCTTAATTCTCCAGTATGGTTTATCAACCCCCATCGGGTGCGCGGGATTTACTGCCCCTTGATGTTGCTCAAAAAATTTGGATTGAACGGCGCTTACAACAGGTGTTTCACCGTTGGGGCTATCATCGAATTATCACCTCCACCCTAGAACGGTTGGACACCCTCATGGCGGGAGGGGCGGTACAACCCTCAACCGTGATTCAATTGCAAGATGCTGAAAATCAGGGTCTAGGACTGCGCCCCGAATTAACCGCATCCATTGCCAGAGCCATTGTCACCCGGATGGGAAAACTACCATCATGGCCCCAACGCCTCTATTACAACGCCAATGTTTTTCGCAAAGGCAAAGCCCTGGATCACGGACAACAGTTAGAATTTTATCAAGCCGGGGTAGAACTCCTGGGTGCGGGGGGGTTACGGGCTGATTCGGAAATTCTGTTATTGTTGCGGGACTGTCTGCAAAATTTGGGCTTGGGTAATGCCGATTTAATAATAGGAGAAGCGGGTTTAACTCAATCGTTATTATCACCTTTTCCAACTAAAGAACGGGAAAAAGTCAGAACCGCGATCGCTAATTTAGATAGAATTGGTTTAGAATCCCTATCCCTTTCCTCCGAACTGCGAGAGCGAGCCTTATTTTTATTTGATTTACGCGGTCGTCCCGAAACCGTATTATCCCAAGTTTCTCAACTTGATTTAGATCCCTCCCAACGGCAAGCAGTTAATAATCTCAAATCCTTGATGGAATTATTACAAAACTGTTGGGAAAATTCCGAAATCAAACCCTCAATTACCCTGGATTTAAGTTTAGTTCAAACCTTTGATTATTATACCGGAATTGTGTTTATTGCCGTGAGTGATACCGCATCTGGAGCCAGGGTATTAGGACAGGGCGGACGTTATGACCAACTCCTAGGGCTATACCATCCCCAGGGACAAACTGAACCCGGAATAGGATTTTCTTTAAATATTGAAAGCCTGCATCAAGTGTTATTAGGACGGGGTGAACTCCCCCATCAAACCCCTGCCAGTGATTGGTTAGTGGTCGCCCAAACCTCTGAAGCCGATGCAGCCGCCTTTGCCTATGCCAGTCAGTTAAGGTGCTCTAGTGAGTTAGTCCGGGTGGAAGTGGAGTTAGGGCGTCGGGAAACCTCCGAAGATATCCGCGACTATGCCCGCCGTCGAGGCATTGATCAAATTGCTTGGGTTAATATTAACGGCGACCCAACAATTGAAAAAATAATCTAAGTTTAGAGTAGGAAAAGGGGGAAATTTTCTAATTCAGTTTTCTCCCTAGCAAATCCGCCAATTTTTAACCCGAATTACATCTTATTTTCCAGGAGGAGAAAACTAACCATGCCCCATAGTATTGTCACTAATATTTGTGAAGGTGTCGCCGATTGTGTGGTGGCTTGTCCGGTTGCCTGTATTCATGAAGGGCCGGAAAAAAATATCAAAGGAACAGATTGGTATTGGATTGATTTTTCCACCTGTATTGACTGCGGAATTTGTCTACAAGTTTGTCCCGTAGAAGGGGCAATTGTACCAGAAGAACGCCCGGAATTACAGAAAACTCCCCAATAAAAAGGGAATCGGGAATTACGAATTACGAATTACGAATTACGAATGGGTAATACTTCGACTTCGCTCAGTAATGGGTAATGGGTAATAAGCTTCTGTAGCATAGTGTAAACAAAAGATATAAAATCTTTAATACACAAGCTAAAATTGCAATAATAGAAACACAAATTCCTAAAACCCCAAAACCCTGTTACTGAGCGAAGTCGAAGTATTACCCATTCCCTGAAAAACCTGATGATTTAATATGGAACATAATATATCGGGTCAAGAGATTTATCAAAGAATTAATAATAATATTCAGCAGGTAATGAAAGGGCAATCCCTAGGGATTAGAAAGCTATTAGCTGCCTTTTTTAGTGGGGGTCATGTTCTACTTGAGGATTATCCCGGGACAGGAAAAACAACCCTGGCTAAAGCCCTTGCCGCTTCCATAGAGGCTAGTTTTAAACGCATTCAATTCACCCCGGATCTTTTACCTTCAGATATTTTAGGGGTTTCTATTTTTGACCAGCATGAGCGCGGCTTTCATTTCCATGAAGGGCCGATTTTTGCTAATATTGTTTTAGCCGATGAAATTAATCGCGCCTCTCCTCGAACTCAATCCGCTATGTTAGAAGCCATGGCAGAATCTCAAGTTAGTATTGATGGAAATTTGAGAAAACTCAAGGATTTATTTTTCGTAATTGCCACTCAAAATCCCGTGGAATCTCGGGGCACCTATCCCCTTCCTGAAGCCCAAATGGATCGATTTGCCCTACAATTTAGTTTGGGTTATATTCTCCCTGAAGATGAAGTAAATTTACTCTCAGATCAAATTAATCAAAATCCGATTGATACCCTAAAATCCTGTGTTTCCTTGCCAGAAATTTTTGCTTTAAAACAACAGGTAAAACAAATTAGAATTAGTGCGGAAATCAAGCGGTATATTGTAGATTTAATTAATGCCACTCGCACCGCAGCCGATGTACAATTAGGAGCTAGTCCCAGGGCTTCTATTGCCTTAATGAAAATAGCCCAAGCCTTAGCTTTATTTGATGGCTATGAATTTGTTACCCCCGAACATATTCAGGAATTAGCGATTCCAGTTATTGCCCATCGTTTAGTCTTAGAACCCCGTTCAAGATTTACAGGGAGAACCGCCCCAGTTATTGTAGAAGAAATTATTAAATCTGTTCCTGTTCCTGCTTAAATCTATTAGAAACCGGGTTTTTGCATAAATTTTATTTGGGTTGCTCAAATTTTAAGAAAAACTTGGTTTCTGAGATTTTTGAATAATAGTAGGGGTAATTCATGAATTACCCCTACATCTAGGGTTACATCCCCAAATTTGCGTAAGTCCTGTTTTATTTTAGATTGCTCAAATTTAAGGAAAAACTCGGTTTCTGGAAGGGTATAATCAATAATAGTCAAATCAATTAAATCACCATGGAAATGTTATTAACGCAAACCGACTTAAAACAAGAATTAATTACTAAGATTCAGTCGATTCAATCCCAACTGGGCGGAATAGAAGGAACTCCCGTCACTAACGTTAAAATAAAACCCGATCTCGCTCAAGAAATCGAAGCCATGGTGATTCAATTAGAAGCGAAAAACCCCAACTATCGACCCTTACTGTTTAAACCCTTATTATTAGATGGAGCTTGGTTGCTGCTCTATTCTACAGCCCGAGAAATTCGTAATTTAGCCTCACTTCCTTTAGGGTTAAAAGTTGGGAAAATCTATCAAATTATTGATGTTGCTTCCGGCAGTTTTTTGAATCAAGCCTTTGTTAAACATCCATTAGGATTAATTTCTGGGTATGTAAAAGTAACGGCTAATTTTGAAATTGTTCGTGATGATAATAACTTACCCAATAACCGCCTAAATGTTTATTTTCAACAACGTTATTTAGCAATTTCTAATATTGTAGGGGTCAAAACTCCCCAACTAGAACCCGCCCGGGTTGTCCCGGCAAAAAATCCCGTTGGACGTATTCCCAGTTTAGATATTACTTACCTTGATGAAACTTTTCGTATCGGTCGAGGGGGAGATGGGAGTTTATTTGTTTTGATTAAAAGTGAATTACCATAATCGCAGCAGGTAGACGCTCACACTAGCAAACCCAGATGTTAAATAACTCAATTAAGGAGAAATGAAAAGGTTATTTTATCGCCTATTTTATTTCAGTTATGCCGTTAAAGAATCTCGCAGAAAACGATTTACTACCCGTGGGTTAATCGTTCTTTCGGGTGTTGTAGTTACGGCTTTTTTGGGATTAGATACTAACCAAAGTTTGACTTATCAAATATTTACCTTTCTAGTCTCTCTCCTGGTGGTTTCTCGGATTTCGGGTCTAGGGTTTCGGTTCCGTTTTAATGCCACTCGAACTCTACCCCGATTTGCCACGGTAGGTATCCCTTTTAAATCTCGTATTACTATTCATAATAACACCAATAAAACTCAAATAGGATTGCAAATTGTTGAAAATTTTGCCGATCCTCGCCCGACTCTACAAGAGTTTATGGAAACTCCCGAACCCTCAGAAAAACAGCGAAATCCTATTGATCAAATATTAGGTTATTATCGCTGGTTATGGTTAATTAATCAAAAACAATATGCCCTAGAAAAACCCCAGGATTTGCCTTCCCTGCCTCCTCGACGTTCAACGGAAACTGAGATGAATATTATACCCCGTCGTCGAGGGATTTTGCAATTCACCTGTTTGACCGTTTCCTGTGCTGATCCTTTCGGTCTTGTTAACGCCAGAAAGACAATTTCTTTACCCCAATCTTTATTAATTCTTCCTCCATTTTATCATGTTCCGCCGATTAAACTTCCCGGGTCTAAACAATATCAATCCGGTGGTGTTAGTCTGGCTTATTCCGTGGGAGATTCGGAAGAATTTAGGGCTTTACGAGATTACCGTCCGGGGGATTCTTTAAGAAAAATTCATTGGAAAAGTTGGGCAAAATTAGGGAAACCCGTTGTGAAGGAGGAACAGGATGAATTTTTTGTCCGCCATGCTTTAATTTTAGATACTTTTCACCCTTTAAAGTATAGTGAATGTTTGGAAGAAGCGATCGCCATTGCTGCTTCAGTTGCCTATGAAATTCAAACTCAAGAATCTCTTTTAGATTTAATGTTTGTCGGTCATGAAGCCTATTGTTTTACCTTTGGTCGAGGGTTAAGTCATACGGACAAAATGTTAGAAATTTTAGCCTCGGTTGTCTGTTGTCAGGATAAAACCTTTGATTCTATTATTCCGATTATCATAGATAGGGTTTCTCTCATTAGTGGGTGTATCTGTATTTTTATTGATTGGGATGAACACCGCAAAACCCTAATTAATTATCTCAATAGTATGGGGATTCATACTTTAGTTTTAGTGGTGACAGATGAGCAAAATTCTGAACAACCGCTTAATTTAGAATCTCTCAATAATAATTTTACGACTTTTTATCCATTACATTTAGGCAAAATTCAAGAGGAGTTAATGCAATTATGAAAACCCCAGCTTTGCTGTTAGGTGCAACGTTAATTTTTTGGGGATGGCAAACGGGGCTATTAATTTTTGCCTTACCTATGGCTTTAATTCTTGAAGGTTATCGCTGGATTCAGTGGCGATGGGATGTATCTTCAGAGGATATTAAAAATATAGAGATTTTTTGTTTAATTGTGGTGGTTTTAGTTACCATTCTTTTAATTATAAGTAATCGCTCAATTCAATTTATTTATACGCTTTTACAATGGCTTCCCATACTTTTTTTCCCTTTGGTTGTGACTCAAACCTATTCTGTTAGCGATCCCATTAATATTCATAAACTCTCTTTCTTGTTAAATGCTTTCTCCTCATCAAAAAACTCTGAAGGTTTTTATCTGAATTTAACCTATCCCTATTTTATCCTCTGTCTGATCTCCACCAGTGCGGCGAATCTTCAGGATTTATCATTTTATGTAGGGATGTTTATACTGGTAGCAATTCCCCTCTTTTCTGGTCGATCTAAACGATTTTCTCCCCTAATTTGGGCAGGGTTAATGATAGGAGTAGGAACTTTAGGTATGATTGGATTTATCGGACTCCACCGCCTGCATTTAACCTTTGAACAAGCGGTGATCGAACAATTAAGCGGGCTATCCTCCCAAGATGCTGATCCCTTTCAAAGAAGGACAGCCATGGGTGATATCGGAGTTTTAAAACGTTCTAATAATATATTCTTTAGAGTAGCTACTGAGGATAAAAAAAACACACCAATTCTTCTAAGACAATCTACCTATAATAAATATAATCTATCGACTTGGTTAGTAACTAATTCTCAATTTCAGCCTATTCAACCCGCTCAAAATCTAACCACTTGGCTATTAACGAAACCCCATATAAACTATTCTCAAATCACAATTTCTGGACAGCTACAGGATGGAAAAGGATTGTTAAAGCTGCCGAATGGAGCATTTCAAGTTAATCAATTACCTGTTTTAAGTTTAGAAAAAAATCAATATGGGACAGTTAAAATAGAAGGTAAACCCGATTTAATCTCCTATCAGATCCTATTCAATTCTAGTATTAATCTTGATAGTTATCCCACGGAAGCGGACTTACAAATTCCCAATGCAGAAAAATCAGCTATTGCTCAAATTGTCAAGGAATTAGATTTAAAAGGAAAACCTCCTCAAGAGATTTTGAAGCGAGTTAAAGATTTTTTTGATAATAATTTTAATTATTCTTTGCAACTATTAGGAACAGACCTAGAAACCACACCACTTTCTACTTTTTTACTCAAAAATCGGTCGGGACACTGTGAATATTTTGCCACAGCCACAACACTTTTATTGCGGGAAGTTGGAATTCCAGCCCGTTATGCGATCGGGTTTTCCGTGAGTGAATTTAGCCCATTAGAGAATCAATTTATTGTTCGAGGTCGGGATAGTCACGCCTGGACTTTAGTGTATTTAGATGGGGTTTGGCAAAATTTTGATACCACTCCGGCGGGATGGTCAGCTTTTGAAGATGCTGCTGCACCTAAATGGGAATTGATAACTGATATCTGGTCTTTTTTGGGGTTTCAATTGACTCTATTTTTGCAATCTATCCCCAGCAAAAATCTGTTAAAATATGGGGGGTTATTAATGATTCCGGTGTTGTTAATTGTTGGGTTTCAAGCTAAAAAACGAGTGCATCGTTTCAAGTCTAAAAAAATCAGATCACAACCTATTTTACCCAATCCAAAACCGGGTACAGATTCAGAATTTTATAGAATTGAGAAATCCCTGAATGATTTAGGTTTTTTTCGTCATCCCTCCGAGTCTTTAAAATCTTGGATGAAACGATTAAAACGGGAGTCACCTCAAAACCCGTTAATGAATGATTTATCCTCTATGGTTGAACTTCATTATCGTTATCGTTTTGACCCTGAAGGTATTAATCAAGCGGAAAAACAAAAATTAAACAAGATGATCGAATCTTGGTTAAATATTTATCAAAAACTCGATCAATGACGTTCTAAAATAATGGTTTATTTCAATAGACATCTCCGAAAATCCTCAAATGCCCTCTATCGCTACTTTTTGAGCCTCTAGCACTCCTGTGCCGGGTTCTCCTAAAGTAACGGATTCATAGGCTTTTTCAGTTACATTAATAATAATTAATGAATTTTATTTCTGATATTCAATCATTTTTCAAAAGTATTCTGGGCAATTCTTAGATGATAATACAATCGCTCCTATTCGCCATCTTATTAGTCCACATACTGTCAAGATTACTGCTTCATAATTTTGGCTCTTTAACCGAAATCTTTCGGAAGCAACTCGATAAATTTTTATCAGTCTTATTAAATGTTCGACTACAATCCTTTGTTTGGCTTTTAACCGATTTTCTTCTCGATGTTCAAGGGATATTTCTTGATTCCTCGGTTTCTTATGTGGTGTATTAATTGCTGTTTCCCCTACATAAGCTTTATCCCCCCTGTATTTTTGATGATTCCCCAATTCCTCCCTTCTTTCTCTCCACAATTTCAGATCGCTTGTTGCTCCGGTATAACCCACAGCTACATCCACTAAGTAGGTGGTCATAAATAAAGTCAATAATAGAAAAAGATTGTTTAGGATAATTCTTGAGAGTTACTCAGGGAATTAAATCGCAAGCGATCGCAGGTACAATCATTTCTTTCGTTTCTATCTTCAATGGCTTGAATCACAGCTTGGCTCAAATCATATTCATCTTCAAACATTCTTCCCGCCAGTTCATGAGTTTTTAATTGATGCCATTCTGGTTCGATTTCATTCAATTCAGGGCTATAAGCAGACAGGAAGAAAAATTCTAATTTTTTGTCTTGCCACTCCCTTTCTTTTTCTTGTATTTTTTGACTTTTATGGACACTGTAGTTATCTTGAATCAGTACGGTAATTTGTCGAGTATTTTGAAAATGCTTTTCAGCTTTTTCCGCTTGCCAATCTATAAATTTTATGTAATTCTCACTTGTAATTCCTGACAAACTTAAACCGTACTCAAAACTTTTTCCTTTTTCTAATACTCCAATTACATTCAATCTTTTTCCTCGCTTTTTCGTCTGGTTTATTTGTTTCTGCTTCCCCTTTTTTACATAGGTGTAACTCACAGGACTCCATAAACAAAAACCTGCCTCATCTAAATATTTTAATCTGACCAAACCCTCTTCTTCATAACGCTTTAACGTCTCCAAATCTCTTTTCTTGCTCGCTGTTTTTTCGGGATTCTGTTTTTTCTTTAAACTGGCTTTTGTTCTTTTCCAGCGCCAGTCTTTTTTTTTTAAGATTTTTCTAATTCTTTCTGCGCTTAGTGCGATCGCTCTCTCTCGCAGAAGTTTTTCCGACAGTTGACGGCTATTATAAGTTCTTTCATCTGACTCTATACAAGTTTCTAAATATTCTATATCTTCTTCTTTCCACCTCCGTTTTCTTCCCGAACGAGGAGCATCAAATAATCCTTCTTTTTCTTGATTTATCCATCGAGTTATTGTTTTTCTTACCATGGCTTCTGAACACCTTAAAGTCTGGGCTATTTTTGAGACCATCCATCCTCCATCACTAAACATTAATATATCTATTCTCTGCCTTGTTCTTTTCGGAACTTTCTCTTGCTGATACAGAGTTAGTAGCTCTTGTTTTTCTTCTTCTGTTAGTTGAATTCTTAACCTCAGTGGCATGACTATTCCTCTGATATTTCTTCATTTCTTATTTTAACTCTATTTATGACCACCTACTTAATTCGTAATTCGTAATTCGTAATTCGTAATTCATATCGATCAACGGCGTTACAATTAGTTAATAAGCGTTGATGAGAAAACGATTTTGAACGAGTCCGTGCTACTGACAAACCCCTACCCATTCGACACGATAGAAACCGCCTTAGCCGATCTCAAAGCCGGCCGCTGTATTGTGGTCGTGGACGATGAACACCGCGAAAACGAAGGCGACTTGATTTGTGCGGCCCAGTTTGCCACCCCCGATATGATAAACTTCATGGCGGTGTACGCCCGGGGATTAATTTGTTTGGCCCTGACTGGAGAACGTCTCGATCAGTTAGACTTGCCCCTGATGGTCACAAAAAACACCGACGCCAACCAAACCGCCTTCACCGTTAGTATTGATGCGTCCCCTCAAATGGGCGTTTCCACGGGAATTTCCGCCGATGACCGCGCCCGCACGATTCAAATTGCCATTAACCCCGCCAGTCATCCCGAAGATTTACGGCGTCCGGGCCATATTTTCCCCCTGCGGGCTAAGGATGGAGGGGTATTAAAACGGGCGGGACATACGGAGGCGGCCGTTGATTTATCTCGGTTAGCAGGGTTGTATCCCGGGGGGGTGATTTGTGAAATTCAAAATCCCGATGGCTCAATGGCGCGACTTCCCGAACTCATTGAATATGCTAAAGTTCACGATTTAAAATTAATTACGATCGCCGATTTAATTAGTTATCGCCTCAAACATGACCGTTTTGTGTATCGGGAAACCGTGGCTCAATTGCCCACCCAATTCGGGGATTTTAAAATTTATGCCTATCGTAATTCCTTAGATAATACGGAACATATTGCTTTAGTTAAAGGTGATCCCGAACAGTTTAAAGAAATGCCCGTGATGGTGCGGGTTCACTCGGAATGTTTAACCGGAGATTCCTTTGGTTCGATGCGGTGTGACTGTCGAATGCAGTTACAAACCGCGATGAAAATGATTGATTATGTTGGGTCAGGAGTAATTATTTATCTGCGACAGGAAGGGCGCGGAATTGGATTAATTAATAAGATTAAAGCCTATTCTTTGCAGGATATTGGATTCGATACCGTTGAAGCCAATGAAAGATTAGGGTTTGCTCCTGACCTAAGGGATTATGGCATAGGGGCGCAAATGCTGAATGATTTAGGGGTGCGTCAAATCCGTTTAATTACTAATAATCCGCGTAAAATTGCCGGGTTAAAAGGCTATGGAATTGAAATTGTGGATCGGGTTCCGTTAATTATTGAAGCCACGGATCATAATACGGCTTATTTGGCGACAAAAGCCGAAAAATTAGGTCATTTATTATTACAAACCTACTTAATGACGGTCGCTATTAATTGGGATGAATCTCAACCTTTAGTTGAAAATCCAGAAGCAGAATATATGGAGTCAAAACGAAATAAAACTTCAATTCTCAGCAGTTATGAACGGTTAGAAAAGTTGAGATTTTTAGCCAAAACCAATGATTTATTATTACAAGAAGAAGCTCGACCCGTAGCAACGGCTCTATTTGATCAAGCGCCATTAATTGTTAATTTAGGCTTTGATCAAGCCGGAGTCGCCGATCCCCATTGGTATCAACAACTAGATCATCCCTACCTCAAAGCCGTTACCCAAATTTTAGATCAAATTACCCAATGGCCCCATCTCCAAAAACTACAATTTATTGTTTCTTCCGGGGTTGATCCCCTGACCAATTTGCAGGTACAACTCCATCGGGAACAATTTCCCTTAACTCAACTCCCTTCCTCTATTTGTCAACAGTTACAACCCCAAACCATTTATATTTTTTCCTCCTAAATAAACCGTAGTGAGGGCTTTAGCCCTCTCACCCCCATAACTTTGAGAATCAATTTAGCGTTTCTCCCAATCAATAACTTGACGCAAAACAACAAACAGTAGATATTATTGAAAGGGAAATTGTAAGTTGCAATTAATTTTATGGCAAAATGTTGAAGCATGAACAATACAACAACCCGCTATAAACCCCGAATGCGTGGCGATAGTTCCCCATTGCTCACCTCAAAAAAATTCCCCTATGACCATTGAAAAACCCCTGGGTTCTGTCATTCAAGGTTCCTTAACAAAAGGTTTGGAAGTTCGCTTACATCCCGATGTGTCTGTAGAAGAAATGCGGGTGGGAAAATTTTTAGTCGTGCGGGGAAAGCGATCGCATTTTTTCTGTTTATTAACTGATGTCTCTTTAGGAACCTCCAGTCAGCGAATTATTGCTAACCCTCCTCACCCCGATGATGATTTTTTACAAGCAATTCTAGCCGGAAATAGTACCTACGGAACCGTCGAACTGAGTCCGATGTTGATGTTGAGTCGGGAAGTTTCCGAACGAGAAGAAGAAATGATTCGGTCTGTCGCCCAACAGCAGCAAAAAGTGAGTAAAAATAATGGAAAATCTGCGATCGCTTCCTTTCAAACCCAAACTAATAGCCCTGATATTGAACTCTTACCCGTAAAAACTATTCCCGTGCATTTTTCCCAGGTTTATGAAGCCAGTGAACGGGATTTTAGAATTATTTTTGGTTGGGAAGATGACCCCACCCGGCGCAATTTTGCGATCGGCAAACCCCTAGATATGGACGTGCCCATTTGTTTAGATTTAGATCGGTTTGTAGAACGGAGTAACGGAGTTTTCGGGAAATCAGGAACCGGAAAATCCTTTTTAACTCGGTTATTACTATCGGGAATTATTAAGAAAAAAGCCGCCGTTAATTTAATCTTTGATATGCACTCCGAATATGGCTGGGAAGCGGTATCAGAGGGCAAACAATTTAGTACCGTTAAAGGCTTAAGACAACTATTCCCTGGTCAAGTAGAAGTATATACCCTTGATCCTGAATCTAGCCGACGGCGAGGGATTAAAGATGCCCAGGAATTATATCTAAGCTATGCTCAAATTGAAGTAGAAGATATTATGTTAGTGCAACGGGAATTAAATCTTTCCGAAGCAAGTATTGATAATGCTAATATTCTCCGTAGTGAATTTGGCTCCTCTTGGATTTCTCAATTGTTATCTATGACTAATGAAGAAATTCAACTATTTTGCGATGAACGTCGCGGACATAAAGGCTCAATTATGGCGCTCCAACGGAAATTACTACGGATGGATAATTTAAAATATATGCGTCCCAATTGTCCGTTTAATTATGTAGATCGAATATTACAATCTTTGGACGCGGGAAAAAATGTGGTTGTGGAGTTTGGATCGCAGTCGGATATGCTATCCTATATGTTAGTTACTAATATGATCACTCGCCGGATTCACCACGCTTATGTGAAAAAATCCGAGAATTTTTTAGCCTCTAAAAATCCCGTAGACCGTCCGACTCAATTGGTAATTACGATTGAAGAAGCTCACCGTTTTTTAGATCCTGCTATTGTGCGTTCTACTATTTTTGGAACTATTGCCCGGGAGATGCGAAAATATTTTGTCACCCTCTTAATTGTTGATCAACGTCCCTCTGGTATTGATGCAGAAGTCATGTCTCAAGTGGGCACTCGAATTACCGCTTTATTAAATGATGATAAAGATATTGATGCAATTTTTACCGGGGTTTCTGGGGGGCAAAGTTTGCGGTCGGTGTTATCGAAATTAGATTCTAAACAACAAGCATTAGTCTTAGGTCATGCTGTCCCGATGCCCGTTGTAGTTCGCACCCGTCCCTATGATGAAACATTTTATCGGGAAGTTGGGGAAACTGACTGGACACAACAATCCGATGAAAAAGTATTAAAAGCCGCGGCTTTAGCTAAGGATGATTTAGGGTTTTAAAATTTGTCACCCTAAAATTAAGAAATTTTTAATATTTATTATTTGAAAATCAAACCCTATAGTGTTAATATCTAAAAATCTTAATTGATATTTTCTCTGTTGGCAATATTACTACAAAGATTAATCATGGTAGAAACATCCCCGATAACTAATTCGCTTCCCGTAGTTGAACCTAACCTGATAAAATCTGATTTCTTTTTAAAGGATTATTTAATTGATCATCAAGGATTAAATCGGTTAAATATTAATGTTATTTATACTGATCAAAGCAATAATTCTCCTAATCTTTCCCCTGTCCTGATTCAACAAATTGATCAGACTTTAATTCAATATCCGAATGAAAGTGATTCTTGGCGAATTCTAAATCAGAATCTAACTCAACAAATTCTAAAGCAAAATCCTAATTTATCGGAAATTACGATTAATTTAGAAGTATTACCGATTACCAATCCCGGTTATAGCTTTATTAGTAATATAACCCAAAGTCAACCCCAATTTATTCCCGATATTCAAAGTTTTTTAGTCACTAATAGTGATGGCAATAATATTGTGCGTTATGATGGGACAACGGGCAATTATTTAGGGGAATTGATTGCGGCTGGAAGTGGCGGATTATTCAAACCGGATACCGCAATTATTGGGCCCGATGGGAATGGGGATTTTATTAATGATATTTATGTCACCAGTGGAGATAAACCCGCAAGTTCGTCAGAATTAGGGGCATCGGCGGTTTTCAGATATGATGGGATCACCGGAACTTTTATCGATAAATTTATTGGAGATAATCCCAATACAACAATTGATGAAACCGCAGGTTTATTTCGTCCCTATGGGGCTATATTTGGCCCCGATGGCTATTTTTATGTCGCCAGTTTCTTAACAGATCAAATTCTTCGCTATGACGGACAAACCGGGCAGTTTTTAGATGTATTTGCCTTTGGAAATCAACAACCTGGGGGATTAAATGGCCCCAATGGATTATTATTTACACCCGATGGTAATTTATATGTTACGACTCAAGGCAGTGTGGCGGTGAATGGAGAACCGGATTTTAGCCAGGGTTTGCCTAGTCAAATTTTACGTTATAATCCGGCGGGACAGGGAAGTGTTTTTGCTACACCCGAAGCCGCTAGTGATGGGGCGGGTTTTGTGAGTTTATTAGGGTTAGCTTTAAATCCTAATAATGGCAGTTTAGCGGTTAGTGACTTCGCCGGAGGAATCAAAAATTATGATTTATTAACGGGTGAATTATTAAATAGCATTTCCACAAATTATTTAGGGACTTCCCCCAGTAGTAACTTTTTGGGTGGGTTAACATTTGGCAATGATGGTAATGTTTATACCGTCGGTTTTGATACCCGAGAAGGGGCTAATAATATCGGAGCAATTTTAGCTTATAATCCCCTAACTGGTGTTCCTCTTCCTAATCCTAATAACCCCAATTCTAATATCTTTGTCGGCCCAGATTCCCGCTTAAATCAACCCATTGGGATTACTTCTTATACGCCGCCTCTAGTCGGTGATACTCGATTTACCGAAACTTTCTCCGTAATCAGTCCTAATCTGGCTGTAGTCTAACTGATTGACTGTCAAAAGTTCGGTTAAGGGGTGTGGGAAAACCTATACACCCTGTAACCGATACCGGAAAGTTCGGTTATTACTCAATTACTACAGTTGTATTATCAAAGCAATCAGGGCATGATGAAATTATGTTAATAAAAGCGGCTAGGACAGGAGGTTATGCCATGAAGCACTTGACTTTTAACCCTAGTTATATGTCATAATCTTTTAAGGACGTTTATTAGCCCTAGGCCATGGAGAGCAACCCTCTATTTAATCGCAACGAAAAATAAAGATACGACAGAATTCGTCTTTATGGAGATAAACAAAATTAGGAATCCTTCCCAGAACCAAAGTGAGGGGGAGACTTTGTAGTCGATTCCTGTGGAACCTCCTGTAGAGAGATGACAAAAATTTGCTACCCCTGTAAATTCTGTTTTTAGGAGTGTAATTCATAATCATGCCAACTGTCAATACTACAGATAAAGAGCAAGTGGCTTCCAGAAGCACTCGACCGGTAACTACCGACACAGTTCGTACCTATTTGCATGAAATTGGGCGCGTTCCTTTACTTACCCGAGAACAGGAGATTACCTACGGTAAGCAGGTACAGACCATGATGCAACAGTTGGAAGTGAAAAACACTCTCGCAGAACAACTGGGTCGAGAACCGAGTCAGCAAGAGTGGTCTGAGGCGGTGGAAATGAGCCAAGAGGAACTTCAAACCATCTTGAAGCAAGGACGTCGGGCTAAGGGAAAAATGATCGAAGCCAATTTGCGTTTAGTCGTCTCCATTGCTAAGAAATACCAAAAACGCAACATGGAATTTTTGGATTTAATCCAAGAAGGAACCCTAGGTTTAGAACGGGGCGTGGAAAAATTCGACCCCATGCGGGGATATAAATTCTCGACCTATGCTTATTGGTGGATTCGTCAAGCGATTACCCGTGCCATTGCCCAAACTTCTCGCACGATTCGTTTGCCCATCCATATTACCGAAAAACTGAACAAAATTAAAAAAGTTCAACGGGAGTTAGTCCAAAAATTAGGACGCAACGCCACTCCCGGGGAGATTGCCCAAGCGTTAGAGTTAGACCCGGCTCAAATTCGGGATTATCTGTTGGCGTCTCGTCATCCCGTGTCTTTGGATTTGCGGGTGGGGGATAATCAAGATACCGAATTGCAAGATCTCCTTGAGGATCATAATACCTCCGCCGATGCTTTTGTGACTCAAGAGTTATTGCGTCAGGACTTGAAAAATTTACTGGCGGACTTAACCGCCCAACAACGGGAAGTAATTACCCTGCGTTACGGGTTGGAAGATGGTAAGGAGATGTCCCTGTCTAAAGTAGGGGTGCAAATGAGCATCAGTCGTGAACGGGTTCGTCAACTGGAAAACCAAGCCCTAAACCACCTGCGGCGTCGTAAGGCTCAAGTTCGGGAATATTTGGCGAGTTAGTCGCTAGTTGAAAAAATATCTGTAGGGGTTGGGTTTCCCAATCCCTATTTTTTTGAGATAGCAGGGAACAGGGAACAGGGAACAGGGAACAGGGAGCAGGGGAGGCAGGGGGAGCAGGGGGAGCAGGGGAGGTAATGCTATAAACGCAAAACCCATTCGTAATTCGTAATTCGTAATTCGTAATTCCCTAATATCCTACCAAGTCGGATCACTATAAATATTAATGGTCATTTCACTTTTCCCAGGGGGAACAGCAGAAATACAAGCACAGATAAAATTATCTTTGTCTATTTCCACTTCACAAGCATGACAAGACCCCATTAAACACCCGGTAGGAATGACGACCCCAGCGCGTTTTGCCACATCTAATAAAGGTTCGCCCGGTTGAGCTTCAATCGTTACTTCGTCGGGCATAAAATGGATTTTCATAGTTAATTTTTACCGCTAAAAATCAGATTTTTTTTGAGCTTAACCTAGAATACAATTCAGATCTAAATGAGATTCTATCGTATCTGCTAATACATCTAATAACAGTTCTCGCTGTTCTCGATAATTGGCAATTCCCGTGGGTAAGGCATTTAAACCCCTAGATTTTCGCAGATGATTTAGCCAAGTTCGTCTCCAAGGGCCGTTATCAAAAACACCATGTAAATAATGCCCCCAAATGGATTTTTGACTATTAACATATCCTAAATTTTGATCATCAAATAAAGGAAAAATATCATTAGCATCCAGAAGTTGGGTGCGTCCTTGATGAATTTCATAGCCTTCGACGGGTAGATTTTCCTGGGGATAATGAGAATTTACCAACCGTTGGCGGGAGGTTTTTTGGTTGGAAATTACTGTTTTTAGGGCTAGTAATCCTAATCCCTGATGATCTCCTTGTTTTCCCTCTATTCCATAGGGGTCGGAAACCACTTTTCCTAACATTTGATAGCCGCCACAGATGCCCATGACTTGACCCCCCGCCTCAATATAATTTTTAATTTGATCTGCCATTCCCGATTCTTTTAATACTTGCAAATCTGATATAGTTGTTTTAGACCCAGGCAAAATAACAGCATCGGGATGTCCTAAATATTCCGAAGGGTTAATATACTTAACTGTCACCGTTGGTTCGGAGTCTAAAGGATCAAAATCGGTGAAATTAGAAATGCGAGGAAAACGGATTACGGCAATAGTTAATTCTGTTTGAGGAGAACCCGAAGGTCGATCTAATAAGCTTAAAGAATCCTCGGCGGGAAAGGGATGATCAATCCAAGGAATTACGGCAACAACGGGAATCTTAGTATATTCTTCTAACCATTCTATTCCCGATTCTAATAGCGATCGCTGTCCCCTAAATTTATTAATCACAATACCCCGAATTAAAGCCCGTTCATCGGGTTCTAATAATTGTAAGGTTCCCACCACATGGGCAAAAGCGCCACCCCGATCAATATCAACTACTAATAAAGTTTTAGCATTCAAGTGTTTAGCCACCCGCATATTAGTTAAATCTCGATGTTTAAGATTAATTTCCGCCGGACTTCCCGCCCCTTCACAAACTAAAACATCAAATTCTTGGGTTAAATATTCTAAACATTCAGTAATGGCTTCCCAACCCCGATCAAAATATTGTTCATAATAATCACTAGCTTTGACCACCCCAACTGGTTTCCCTTTAAAAATCACCTGAGAGGTCATATTTCCTTGGGGTTTCAATAAAATTGGGTTCATCGTCACCGAAGGAGTAACCCCCGCCGCCCAAGCCTGCACCGCTTGAGCATAACCCATTTCCGATCCCGCCGGAGAAACATAGGAATTGAGGGCCATATTTTGCCCCTTAAACGGGGCCACTTTCACCCCGCGACGATGTAAAATCCGACAAATGGCCGTCACCATCATCGATTTTCCGGCGTGGGAAGTGGTTCCCACAATCATAATTGCTTTCATAAGTAATCAATCTGAAGACAGAATAATATTTTAATCGGTTAGGGTGGGGTGGGGTTAGAAACCTTTAACTTGACCCTGGCACTGGTATGGGATGATAGTTGAGAAATGAAGAACGGTTTTGATATGGCTCCTCAACTGCGTATTTATGTCCCGCCCCATCCTCTGATTAAACATTGGTTAGGGGTAGCGCGAGATCAAGCGACTCCTCCAGGTTTGTTTCGGACGGCAATGACGGAGTTAGGGCGTTGGTTAACTTATGAAGCGGCGAGGGACTGGTTACCAACCCTAGAAACAACGGTACAAACTCCCTTAACCGAATGTAATGCCACGTTTGTTAATCCTGAAGTTCCCCTGATTGTAATTCCAATATTACGGGCGGGTTTAGGATTGATGGAAGGAATTCAAAGTGTTATCCCCCTATCTTCGGTCTATCATTTAGGTATGGTACGCAACGAAGAAACTTTAGAAGTTAGTTGTTACTTAAATAAATTACCCGCCGAATTTGACCCCCAAACTCGGGTAATCATTAGTGAACCCATGTTAGCAACCGGGGGAACTATGATGGCAGTGATGGCTGAACTCACCCAACGCCGTCTTGACCCGGCTTTAATCAGAATTATTTCTATTGTCGCCGCACCCCCGGCGTTACAAAAGTTAAGTCAAGCCTATCCTAGTTTACAAGTATATACGGCGATTATCGATCCCGAAGTCAATGAACAGGGCTTTATTATACCTGGATTGGGAGATGCGGGCGATCGCACCTTTGGCACTTTTGATTAATATTGCTATTTACTGAGCCAATTAATTGAGTCTCGCAAGATTAAACTCTCGGGATTTTTTTATGTTTGGTGGCACAAATTTTATAAAATCTCCGTCCTGAAGTTGTAGTATAGTTGCAAATCGGGAATGGGTTATTTCTAGGGTGGCGATCGCCCGCCCAACAGATAACCAGCAGTTAGAGGCGGATGTGGTGTTGATTAGTGGATATAGTCGAAGGGGCGACGCGACCTGATTCAGTCATCTATAATGAATGGGGTTAGCGATCGCCCCCCTTTGCGTTTATTCTGTTTGTCGATTCTAATTGTTAAAATCAAACCCTGAGCGATTCCCGTTTAAAATTAAAGTTTATTATGACGGCTTCTACAACATCCTTTATTGAATTTTTACCCCCGACCGTTCGCCAGCCCGTTGTCCTGTGTGTCTTGGCATCTTTAGGGCTGCATGGGGTATTTGCGGCCAATATTCAATATATGAGTTTCTATTCCCAATCGGTTAAACTCCCGCCAACGGTGCAAATCGTGGAACTTTCCCCGGAACAAATTAATGGGGTTTATCCGGCCCCCCCGTCTAAGCTCTCCTTCACCCCCTTAGACTCTCTCTCCCCCTCCTTATCTATTCTTCCAGTCCCCGGCATCGATAATATTTTGCCTCCCCCTGCACCGGAGGACTTCATATCCGGCGCATCTCTCCCCGTCTGGCCGACGAATATTCCCCTACCGCCCGCGAGTAATTCCCCAGGTTTACCTACCTATCGTTTACCCCCCGTCGTCTCCCCAGGGTCTAATTCCGATCCTCTCAATTCCGGTAATATCGGGTTTTTGCCTAACTCTAGTCCCTCTTTATCCTTTATTCCCGGGCCTCCTTTGGGCTTTGATAACTCTAATGTTCCTCCGGGTGAAGTTCCTGGGCAGCCCAAACCACAGGGAAATCTGCCCCCGGCCGATGAGTTAGCCCTCAGACAACAGTTAATTCGGGAATTGGGTCAGGATGTGGATTGTCCACCGATGTTTAATAATGGCAATTGCACCCCTTCAATGTTCAATCCGAATAATAATCCCGACACTCCCGCTAATCCTACCCCTCCTGAAAATAATCCCCCAGTTGCACCCACTCCCCCGAAAGGTTCAATTCTGGCCGGACTCCAGAAGGGTTTGCAACAGGACACAACAGCCCAACCCCAACAACCCGAAACCCGTGAAGGTGTGATCAGTGAACAACAAACGGCGATGTTACAGGGAGGAAGTGCTTATTTAAACTGGGTGAATCGTTTATTGCCCAACTATCCCAACTTAGAAACCGCCTCTCCGATGGTGGCAAACCGTTTCTATCCAGCCGCAGCTTGTGAACAAAAGTTAACCGGGAAGGCTTTAATTGGGGTTGTGGCGGGGGAAGGGGGAGAAGTTATTCAAAAGCCAGAAACCTTATTAGGGACAGGTTATCCCGTTCTGGATGATGCCGCGGTTGCCGCGGTTGCGGAAATGACCTTTGACCCGAGTAGTTCACCGAAAGCCTATCAAATTCAATTTCAGTTTGATAGTCAGGAAAACTGCAAGACCGTTGATAACCCAAGTCCAGAACCCGCAAATCCTGCCGGGGCGACTTCTCCACCCCCAGCACAACCCATCCCCCCAGCTTCGGAAACCCCAGCACCGACTAATCCTGTGGAACAAAAACCGCCGGAGTCCACGGAATCCACCGCCCCAACTTCAGAAACCCCAGAATCTGCCGCGCCCCCAGAAGCCCCGATGTCGGAAACCCCAGACCCTTAGCCGGAAGTTCAGAGGAAATAGGCAATGGGCAATCAATTAGAACCCTTTTTGTAGAGTAGTTAGGGCAGTTGATTTAACTCTTTCGATCAGGTGTTGCCAATTGCCTGTTCCATGTTGCCTGTGATATCAAATAGGCGATCGGCGTGACAAAAGATTTCCCAGGCGCGAATTCCCATAAACCCAATCCCGGCAACCGCTAAGGGTATGGCAGCAGCACCTAAAAGCGTGGCAATGGGGGGAAATATCATACAAATTGTTAACAGAATTCCGGTCATTACACCCCCGGTAATTCCAGCAGTAGCGGTGGCAGTAGCTACTTTTTCAACTAATTCAGACTGGGTAATTTTGCCTTCAACGTACAATAAAGAGTTTTCTAAAATAGAAAATACTAACTCAATAACTGCTGCAACAATCGCACCTTTAAGAGTTGCCCCAACGATTTCGGCAACGGCTGTTTTCAAAGCGGCGCCTGCTAAAACCTTCTTCGCCGCGGCTAATTCTTGGGGGTTCATGTCCACCCCACCACGAGCCCGATTCACCGTAGAATATTCAAAAATCCCGTTAATGGCTTCGCTTCCGCCGCCATTAACGTGGGCTTTGATGTGACTCCAATCCTTATCCTGACAGAAGTTACGAATGGCTTCTGGCCCTTGGGCGCTAATTTGGGCGGGTATGGATTCAAACACCTTGGCGGCTTCTTGAACACTTCGCATTCCATCACGCACACCCGCCCGAGCGAATTTTAATTGTAACCCTGTAGGTAGGTTTTCAAACCGGATATTATGGGCGACTTTAAAGGCTTCTTGAGTCACAACGACCCCAGCACCAACCATGGAACCGGGGGCGGATTCTACCCATGTCGTGACCGTCTTGGCACTGTCCTGAACATTGGCAGCTATTTGGTTAGCGAAATTTTGGGTATCGTTAACCGTTTCTTGAACCTTGGCAGATAGAAATTCGAGGGGATTAGGGTTAATTTCCATATTGATCCGGTTTGCCTGGTTAATTATTTAATTATTCTCACTATAGCAGAACTGAAGCCGTTGATAAAGTGTGATAATTTTTCTTAATTAAACCTTTGTTATTTAATGCGGTTATGAGTTTAAAATTGATAAATAACCTGTAATAGTTAAGACCATGACCGCACCCTCTGAACGGCCAGCTATTGAGAATCTTCGGGGTAAATTCACCAGTCCAGACCTTCAACAACGACTTACAGCCCTTTCAGACTGTCTAAAATTTGATCAAGGTTTAGATTTACTCGCGCAACAGGCATTAACCAACCCTTCAGAACAGGTTAAACAATCTGCTTATTGGGTGCTGTATGGTGATAATCCTTATTTAACTGAAAATGTTAATTTGCGATCGCCTAATATTATACAAGATAAGTAGGTGGTCATAAATAAAGTCAATAATAGAAAAAGATTGTTTAGGATAATTCTTGAGAGTTACTCAGGGAATTAAATCGCAAGCGATCGCAGGTACAATCATTTCTTTCGTTTCTATCTTCAATGGCTTGAATCACAGCTTGGCTCAAATCATATTCATCTTCAAACATTCTTCCCGCCAGTTCATGAGTTTTTAATTGATGCCATTCTGGTTCGATTTCATTCAATTCAGGGCTATAAGCAGACAGGAAGAAAAATTCTAATTTTTTGTCTTGCCACTCCCTTTCTTTTTCTTGTATTTTTTGACTTTTATGGACACTGTAGTTATCTTGAATCAGTACGGTAATTTGTCGAGTATTTTGAAAATGCTTTTCAGCTTTTTCCGCTTGCCAATCTATAAATTTTATGTAATTCTCACTTGTAATTCCTGACAAACTTAAACCGTACTCAAAACTTTTTCCTTTTTCTAATACTCCAATTACATTCAATCTTTTTCCTCGCTTTTTCGTCTGGTTTATTTGTTTCTGCTTCCCCTTTTTTACATAGGTGTAACTCACAGGACTCCATAAACAAAAACCTGCCTCATCTAAATATTTTAATCTGACCAAACCCTCTTCTTCATAACGCTTTAACGTCTCCAAATCTCTTTTCTTGCTCGCTGTTTTTTCGGGATTCTGTTTTTTCTTTAAACTGGCTTTTGTTCTTTTCCAGCGCCAGTCTTTTTTTTTTAAGATTTTTCTAATTCTTTCTGCGCTTAGTGCGATCGCTCTCTCTCGCAGAAGTTTTTCCGACAGTTGACGGCTATTATAAGTTCTTTCATCTGACTCTATACAAGTTTCTAAATATTCTATATCTTCTTCTTTCCACCTCCGTTTTCTTCCCGAACGAGGAGCATCAAATAATCCTTCTTTTTCTTGATTTATCCATCGAGTTATTGTTTTTCTTACCATGGCTTCTGAACACCTTAAAGTCTGGGCTATTTTTGAGACCATCCATCCTCCATCACTAAACATTAATATATCTATTCTCTGCCTTGTTCTTTTCGGAACTTTCTCTTGCTGATACAGAGTTAGTAGCTCTTGTTTTTCTTCTTCTGTTAGTTGAATTCTTAACCTCAGTGGCATGACTATTCCTCTGATATTTCTTCATTTCTTATTTTAACTCTATTTATGACCACCTACTTAATATTCAAGTCGTAGGAACCAATAATGGCAGTATTTATATTCAAAACCTTAATCAATACCCTAATCCATCTCGTAGAATCACAGGTCATACTGGATTTATTAGTTCTATTGCTGTTAGTGCTAATGGCAAACTATTTGTTAGTGGGAGTCGGGATTGGATCAAAATTTGGGATTTGCAAACAGGAGAACCTTTATATCTCCTAGAAGGTGAGTATCCTAAGCTAAAATCATTACAAATTAACCCTAATTATAGAGAGCTATATTGTGGTCAATCTCAACAATTTAATGTTAAAGGTTTTGATCAATATAATCAACCTATTCCCATCGGACAAGTCACTTGGACGGCTACAGGGGGAACAATTAATCAGAATGGTTATTTTATTCCATTAGAGGATGCTGATGGAAGTTATGAAGTTTATGCTAAAGCTATCCCAGAGAATATTAGCGATTTAGCTGAGTTTAAAGTTATTCCTGTTCCCAAGATAAAAGATGTTTATGTTTCATCTGATTTTAGCAATAGAAATCCGGTTAAACCTTATTTCATAGATGAAGTGATTAAAACGGTCGGTGAAACAATAGAAAAATTAGATCATTCCAAAAATAATCCTAACCCCGAACCAACTCCACGTCCAGCACCATGTCCAACACCGAGTCCAACACCATGTCCAACCCCAAGTCCAACCCAAACTCCGACTCCAACTCCGACTCCAACACTAACTCCCGAACCCAAGGAAAACCCTGAAAGCTATTCTAAAATGGCAATAGGAGTATTCACTCGTTGGCATATTCGATCTTATATCTTCCGAGATTTGGATGAATTTAAATTACTGTATGGTCATTTGTATGGTTATTACCAGATGCCATTTGGTAAATGGGTTAGATCCCGGCGTCGAACTCAGACCAAGAAAAAACACTATACAGAAGATTCGATTCGTCTTTATCTGCAAGAAATTAGTCGAATTCGTTTATTACGCGCGGATGAAGAAATTGAACTCGCTCGTAAAATTGCCGACTTACTTGAACTAGAGCGAATTCGGGAAAAATTGATGGAACATTACGACCGCGAACCCAATGAGCAAGAATGGGCAACCGCCGTTGAAATGAGGCTACCAGAGTTCCGCCGCCGTCTTTATATAGGCCGTCGGGCTAAAGATAAGATGGTACAGTCTAACCTGAGACTGGTGGTTTCCATTGCCAAAAAATATATGAATCGAGGTCTATCTTTCCAAGACTTGATTCAAGAAGGCAGTTTAGGATTAATTAGAGCCGCCGAGAAATTTGATCACGAAAAAGGTTACAAATTTTCAACTTATGCGACCTGGTGGATTCGTCAGGCAATTACTAGAGCTATTGCTGATCAATCTCGGACAATTAGACTACCAGTTCACCTGTATGAAACCATTTCTCGGATTAAAAAGACCATCAAGTTACTGTCTCAAGAAATGGGTCGCAAACCCATGGAAGTAGAAATCGCAACTCGCATGGAAATGACCATCGAGAAGTTACGGTTTATTGCGAAATCGGCTCAACTTCCAATTTCTTTAGAAACACAGATTGGAAAAGAGGAAGATTCTCGCCTAGGAGATTTTATTGAATCCGATGGCGAAACTCCTGAAGATCAAGTGTCTATGAATCTATTACGAGAAGACTTAGAATATGTATTAGATACCCTCAGTCCCCGTGAACGAGATGTCTTACGTTTACGTTATGGGTTAGATGATGGTCGGATGAAGACATTAGAAGAAATTGGTCAGATTTTTAATGTCACCCGTGAACGGATTCGTCAAATAGAGGAGAAAGCTCTCAGAAAGTTACGTCATCCTAACCGTAATAGTATCTTGAAAGAATATCTATTGTTATTTTAGGATCTAAAGCAGTGCGAGCGTTCTTCCTCGTTACACCCCAAAATCCACCAATTAATTGTTTTAATATCAGGACTTACGCACCCAACCAAAGAAACCGGGTTTTTTCCTAAAATATTCGTTTTGACCCACATATTCTCTAAAAAACCCGGTTTCTCGATCCTCATGCGTAAGTCCTAAATATTATTGTATTTGCGATCGCATATTCTTATATTAATATCAATTTTAGTAAGATGGTGCGTGTTAATTTGATTGGGGTTGCGATCGCTCCTATTTAAAATAGTGTAATACTTGAAAAATTATCAAATTTATGATACAATAACCCATATAGTTTTTAACTCATTAATTCCTAATAAACTCATGAACCTTGATGACCTGCTGAAAAGTTATCGTCAAGAAATTTTAAGGATTGCGGCTCAATATGGAGCCTATAATATCCGAATTTTTGGATCTGTGGCTAGAAATGAAGCAGATTCCAATAGTGATGTAGATTTTTTAGTTGAGCTTGAACCTGGAAGAAGTCTTTTTGATTTAGGTGGACTTCTGATGGACTTACAAAATTTATTAGGGTGTCCAGTTGATGTTGTTACAGAAAAAGGTTTAAAAAAACGAATTCGTGAACAAGTATTAAAAGAGGCAATTTCCTTATGAGAAGCGATTCCGAAAAATTAAAGGATATTTTGGAAGCTATTATTCGGATTGAAAAATATTCTGTTCAAGGTAAGACCTGTTTTGAAGAAGATGAATTAATTCAAACTTGGTTTGTGCAAAATTTACAAATTATCGGCGAAGCATCTCGCGCACTTTCAGGAGATTTTAGAGAACAATATTCAGAAATGCCTTGGTCACAAATGATTGGAATGAGAAACATCTTAGTTCACAATTATTTTGAGATCGATACAGAAATTGTTTGGTCTGTTATTGAACGAAATTTACCCGAATTAAAAGCTCAAATAGAAACTATTTTAAGAAGAATAGATAATTAAATTAATACGATCATTAATATAGATTTTAACCTCACCTCTAAGAATCAATGTTATTGTTTCCACAACTTCACCGTCCGGTCATAACTTCCCGTGGCTAACCATTGACCATCGCCACTAAACGCCACCGTAAAAACATCACTATCATGGGCTTTAATGGTTTCTAATAATATCCCTTTTTGTACATCCCAAATATCAATTATTCCCTGTCCTCCTCCACTCACTAAAAACCGATGATCTGGGCTAAAAACAATATTAAATATCTCTTGATCATCGGCTCTTAATGTTCTTAATAATACCCATTTTTCCTGTTGATTTTGCCATATTCTAATCATGCCGTTTTTAGACGCCGAAGCCAACAATTGACCGTTTAAACTAAACGCCACACTTCGCACCCAGTCCCCATGACCTGTTAAGGTTTGGACTTCCTTTGCTGTGTTCAAATCCCAAATTTTTACCGTTTGATCTCGACTCCCACTGGCTAACTTTTGACTATCCAAACTAAACGCCACACTATAAACTCGATCCTGATGACCTGTTAAAGTAAACCCCCGTTTTCCCTTATTCATATTCCAAATTTCAATATTTTTATCTCGACTTCCACTGGCTAAAAATTGACCATTGGGACTAAACGCCACCCCTTCCACCCCGTCTTGATGACCCGTGAGGGTATACCACCTTTTACCCTTGGTCATATCCCAAATTTCAATGGTTTGATCCCGACTCCCACTCGCCAAAGTCTTGCTATCAGGACTAAAAGCAATGGTCGTGATCCAATTGCTATGACCAACTAAGGTATACCACCGTTTCCCCGAGTCCAGCCGCCAAATTTCAATCGTCTGATCCTGACTCCCACTCGCCAAGGTCTGGCCATCGGGACTGAAAGCCACTCCGGTAATGGCGTTGCGATGACCACTGAGGGTATGGACACACTTCCAAGAGGGCGGGTGCAAGGGTTGAACACGCTGCTGTTGGGGGGGTGTCAGTTGTTGGATCGTGCGGGGGGGTAAGGTCTGGGAGGGGGCCGGGGCGGGAGTTCTAACGGTTTGGGGTGCGGGAGTTGGGGGGGATGGGGTTTGTAAATGGCGGGCGATCGCTACGGGTATGCCACTCGGATGTAGATCTTTTAGGACTTTTAAGGCAGAATCATAACGTTGACTGGGTAATACGGCTAACATTTTATCTAATATTTTTCCTAATTCCGAACTCACATAATTTTGTTTTAAATAATCTCGCCAAATCCATCGATCCTCATGAATATCATATAAATCAAAAGGGGAAATGTGCGTCATTAAATAAATACAAGTTACCCCCAAACTATAGATATCACTGCTATAAATTGCCTGTCCTCGGGTTTGTTCCGGGGCGACATATTCGGGACTCCCAATTACTGTTCCCATGATTGGAACTTGACTATCGGTAACGACCTTTGCGGCTCCAAAATCGACTAATACTAACTGACCTTGAGGTTGAGAACCCGCAGGAGTATTTGGAGGCGAAGATTCTCCCCGCAATTGTTGTAAAAATTCAGGACGAACTAAGGGCAATTGTGCCGATAAAGATCCCTCTCTCAGAATAATATTCGCGGGCTTAATATCTCGGTGAATTACCCGATGATGATGAATAAATTGTAAAACTGGTAATAAATCATCTAAGACTTGACGAATTTGGGCTTCATTAAAAATCCCGTGATCCAAAATTTCCGCTTCTAAGTTCGGCCCATTAATAAATTCTTGGACTAAATATTGATGATTCTCTTGTTCAAAATGGGCTAATAATTCAGGAATTTGAGGGTGTTTTCCCAACTCATCTAATCTTTCTGCTTCTCGATGAAATAACTCAATGGCTTTTTGAGAATTTCCCTGCATTTGGGGGCGAAATTGTTTAATCACACAAGCCGGACGGGAGGGTTTATCTTCATCTACGGCTAAAAATGTTTTACCAAACCCCCCATGACCAATCACTTTAACGGCGCGATACCGTTCTCTTAATAACAATTTTGCCCCACAGGTTAAACAGAATTTAGCCTCTGGGGTGTTCTGGGGTTGAGGACAATGGGGATTTAGGCAATAACTCATTATGATATAACTCAAACCAGCCTAAGTTTATTTTACCCTAAGATAACCGGAAGAAACCGTTTTTCTGAGAAACCTGGTTTCTATAAATTGTTATACTATAAAAAAATAATTCGTTGTTGCGCTTTAGCGCTCCTAATCTTAGCTATAAACAGCAACGACAAAATGCGCTGAAGTGCAACAACAAGATGCGCTTCAGCGCAACAACGAACTGTCTTATTAGTGTTATTTTATTTATGACTATTTACTTGGAATCGGAAACGGAAGTTAAATTAATCACCTTAGAGGAATTTTTGGACTGGGTTCCCGATGGTTACGGACGGTATGAATTACATCAAGGAGTTATTAAAGAAATGCAGCCTACAGGAACTCATGAACAAGTCGCTGGAGAAATTGCTGCTGAGTTGACCTTAGAAATTCGGCGTTTACAATTACCTTACTTTATTCCTCGACAATGTATTATCAAACCCATTGATTCTGATAATTCAGGTTATATTCCAGATGTGACTATTATTGATAAAAATGCCCTAGAAAATGAACCAATATGGAAAAAGCGCTCAACTATTACTCAAGGAGAAAGTTTACCTTTAGTGGTAGAAGTAGTTAGTACCAATTGGCAAGATGATTATTTAATGAAATTATCAGAATATGAAAGATTAGGAATTAAAGAATATTGGATTATTGATTATTTAGGGCTTGCTGAAAAAGTAACAGAAAAGGAAACGAATGATTAACTAGCTAATGAAGTCAGAAGGTCAGATAAGTTTTTTTCGAGGTAATGAGTTAAGAGATAACTTGTCATAATCAATGACTTGAAAAAAGTAATGGAATAAAAAAATTGACCCCAAAATCTGTCTAAGAATCACAGAGAGATTCATGACTAAAAAAGTAATAGCAATTGCCGTTTCGGAAGTATGAGCTAGTTTATTCATAATCCGATTCAGGCTAAATCTTCTTTTTCCTTGGCCAAATTTGCCTTCAATAGAATTCCGAATCTTTTCATCTTCTGACGCCTGCTTCTTAGTAGCTTTACTAATATTTACTGGAGGTCTACCTAACGGGGGGCCACTCATTCTAATCCCCTTTTCTTTACACCAAGCTCGGTTGTCTCTAGTTCGGTAAATTTTATCTACATGGACTGACTCAGGATAATGTCCCGTATATTCTTTAAAAGCCTCTATTTGTGCTTTTAAATCACATGATTCGTTAAAATTATCCCAACTAATCCGGTCAAGAAATACATATTCATCCAGACAACTAGCAGACAATTTGGCTCCAAATTCTACTGACGTTCCGGCTTTTCCTCGGACAATTGGACGAATATGGGGTTGGCTTAAACTTACGATTCTGTCGGAAATACTTTGTTTGTTATGATCATACATCCATTGCTGTTGACGATAAACTTCTGATACCACTAATAAACTCTTATATTGTCTGTCATTCAATTCATCCAGCCTCCCTCTATTGGCGATTATTTGGTCTATATGTCCTAAGTTTCGTTTAATATATTGCATCGGACAACCCAATAAAATACTGCAAGTAGGGATTTTCTTTGATTTGTTCTACTGTCTCTCTATCACTTATCCCTAATTTTTCTTTAATGATTAAGGCTCCCAATGCCATTCTAAATGTTTTGGCTGGTGCTCCCATAACAGATGAGAATAATTCTGCGTATTCCGCTTCAAATTCTGCCCACGGTATCCATTGGGCCATGATTACCCACCGATTCTCTTCTGAGAGTTTTCCCTCAAATGGCAGTTTGAACTCTTCGGGTGGTGTCCTTGGTTGCTCGTCTTTACGGTACATTTTCACCGACTCATGCAAGGTTTTTGCGTTATTTTACACCCATCCCTTGCACCTGATTCATTTTTTCTTGTCTTCACCTCCCCTCTGTTCTGGCTTTTCGCCTTTTTTCAGCAAGCCCTATTTAGGGTTAGGAGGTCGGCGATATATTGGAAATCCCAAACAGCCCACTATTTCAGTTTATCAAATGATCGATGGGGAATATATGGTAAATTTATTTAGAGAAAATGATAGAATAGAATCGGCCATATTCCCTGAATTAAATTTAACCCCAACACAAATTTTTCAAGGGGCTGAATTATAATTTTAAAAATCCCCCTAATCGTAATTCGTAATTCGTAATTCGTAATTCGTAATTATCTTGCAATCTGACTCATATAATCCCGCCATAATTTAGCCGCATTCGCACTACTTCCATTGGTAGGAGAATTATCATCATTCCCTAACCAAACCCCCGTGGTTAATTTTGAATCGGGAAGATAACCAATAAACCACAAATCAACATTATCATTTGTTGTTCCAGTTTTACCCGCTTCTCCTAATCCGATATAGGCACTTCTAGCCGTTCCCCGACGAACTGCTCCTTGCAATAAAGTTGTCATTGTTTCGGCCACAGAAGCCGATAAAACTGAAGGAATTGTGGGATTATCTCGATCATAAGCATAAATCACCCGACAAGTATTAATATCATTAAAATCCGTACAATCACTACTATCTAAAATTCGTTTAATTGCATGGGGGGAATGATGTAAACCATTATTAGCAACGGTGTTATAAGCTCCCGTAATTTCTAATAGATTCACCTCACTTTGACCTAGGACTAAACCCGGAACTGGATCAAGTTTTGAATTAATTCCTAGGAGTTTTGCCATGTCAATAACTCGATCTAATCCAACATCTTGAGCAATTCTCAGGGCGATCACATTCTCTGATAAGGCTAACCCTCTATACATATCTAAATCACCCCCACTGCGTTCACACCCTTGATAACTTTGTCCTTTCCAAGTTAAGGGTTCACAGGAATAGATTTGACCCGGAGGAATACCTTGGGCTAGTGCTGCTAAATAGGTAAATAATTTAAACGTTGATCCCGGTTGACGTTGAGCTTGGGTAACACGATTAAACTGACTTTCTTTATAATCTGCACCCCCCGCCATTGCCAAAATTTCCCCGGTATTAGAATCTAATGTTACTAGACCCCCTTGAGAAAATCCATCAGTTGCGCCCGTGGTCTGAATCGAACTTTTTAGGGAAGATTCTGCAATCGTTTGCATCGAAGGATTTAATGCTGTTTCTACGATAAAATTGCCTTCCCGTGCTAATTGTTCCCCTAATAACTGCTGTAATTCAGCAAAAATATAATCATAAAAATACGGGGCAATGGTACTTTCTAAAAACTCTTTAGCTTTGGGATTAATTTCAATCCGAGAACGACGAGCGCGATCGGCTTCATCTTCACTAACCATGCCCAGTTCTAACATCCGACTAATCACGCGATCGCGATACTCTACCGCTAACTGATAATTTTGAATCGGATTAAAACTATTGGGCGCGGGTAAAATTCCCACCAGGGTTGCTGCTTCTGAAAGAGTTAAATCCTGGGCTGATTTGTCAAAATAGAATTGAGCGGCATCCTCAAATCCATATAAATTAATCCCTAAATAAACCCGATTCAAATAGGTTTTTAGGAGCTTATTTTTACCATAAACCGTTTCTAATTTTAGCGCTACAACCGCTTCCCTAAATTTCCTCCCCGCCGAATCTTCTGTCCCGACATAATCCCGATATAAACTCCGGGCCAACTGTTGAGAAAGGGTACTGCCTCCTTCTCGAATTTCCCCATCCCGCACATTAGTTAATAAAGCGCGTAATGTGCCAAAGGGATCAATTCCCAAATGCCAATAAAACCGAGCATCCTCAGAAGCGACCACGGCTTTGGGTAAATAGGGGCCAAAATCCGATAACTGATCCGCTTCTAAATGGGCGATCGTATTAGCTTCTCGCAGGGGACGGCCATCGGCGGCGTGAATAATCACTGGCCCGGTTACGGTTTTTGGCAGGGGATCAACTTCAAATTTTTGCGACTCAAACAGCACCACAAGACCCACGGCGGCCGTTAAACCACAGATTCCATAAAACCCATAACGCAGGGTTTGAAGATACCAAGGGGGCGGATCACGATATTCGACCCGGGCAACGGAGGCCAATTCAGGTGGCCCCAAGGTGAAACTATCCCCATGGCGCAACGGCAGTTCTTTAACCCGTTGCCGTCCCCAATATAAGCCATTCGTGGAGTTTTCATCCTGAATCAGAAACCCGGTGCTACTCGGGAATAAGCCCGTTTTTTTGGGAGATCGGACGATACTGATATGGGTTTGGCTAACCAGGGGGTTACGAACGACAATATCGCAGGTTCGCGAAGATCGCCCGACCACATAGTGATCCCCTAATAGGGGATAAACTTCAGCTTTGTTAGTATCAGCCTGATGTACTATCAGTTCTGGGACTTTGGCATTGGGTTTGAGGATCAGTCGGGAAAAATTAACTTTGGCGTGAAGGGTCTGGACAACCTGTGTGATTGTGTTCAGGAGCGTTTGAGGTTTCTGAGGGGGCAAGGGGGTGGACATTTTCAGCACTCAGACTTGCGTGGGTCTGTATCTATTGTACCGTTTCGTTTCAGGACTCAGGTTTTAATTGGGTAAACATTGCCATAATTAAACACCAGATTCCAATATTAATCGAGATATCTGCCAAATTGAACACGGGAAAATTAATCAGTTGAAAATCTAGGAAATCCACGACATGACCAGAAACAAACCGGTCAATTCCATTCCCTAAAGCACCTCCTAAGATTAAACCATATCCTACCTGTTCCCAACGCTGGAGACGAGGGCCAAACAAAGCCATTGCCATTAATCCTAGACTCACCAATAATGATAGCCAACGTAACCATAAAATGCCGCCATTACTAAATAAACTAAATGCTGCTCCCGTATTTGTAACATAGGTTAGGTGAAACACATCAGGCCAAAGAGGTAAAGTTTCTCCTAGTTCAAAATTTTGTACCACCCAGAATTTAGTCAGATGATCCACAATTAAACTAACCAGAGCAACTATCCAGAAATTAGAATTTTTCTTAAATCGCATAAATCAGTCATCAGTTAACAGTCATCAGTCATCAGTCATCAGTTGTAGGGGCGGGTTCTTTTATATCTTTGTTAATTACCTAAATCTTGATAAACCCACCCTTACCAGTTATAAGTAGGCCAGACGTGCCAATAGCCCACGGCATCGCTGCGCTCGGGCGCGTCTCTTTAATAAAATAGTAATCCTCTTAAAAGATAAGATAAAACAGCTACCGCACAACTAACCGCTAATTGGCCAGGGAAAGGTTGAATAGAATATTTATTAATCGCATCTCCAAGAATAATTCCTTGAGTAGCAACTCCATTAAAAACGTGACTTAAACTTAAATAAATTAACCCTACAGTGTGAACAGTCAGTAATCCACATAAACAACTAAAGGCTAATAATTCTAATTTAGGTAAAGCTTTAAATGCTAAAAATCCACAGAGCCAGCCGCCGGGAATAAACCCTAATAAATATCCAAAGGTGGGCTGTTTTAAATAGTCTATTCCCCCTCCCTCTGAAAAAACGGGTAATATAGTTAATCCCAAAGCCAGATAAGCAATTTGGGACATGGCCGCGGCATTTTTCCCCCCCAAACAAGCAACTAACAAAACCGCCCCAATTTGATAGGTTACACCTAAAGAGTGAACTTCAACATTGTCTTGTTGCCAAAGCCAAGAGGGATCGGTGACAAAGGCTTCTAAAAAAGTGCCACCAATCGTTAATAAAACACCAATAATTGCCCAGAAAAACTCAGAGGTCGCTGTCACAATAGAGAAATATTAACCACTAGGAAAAATGAGGAACCTGAGCTTCACCCCCTTCGAGTCCCAAGGATTTTAACATCGCATGATCCTGTTCGGGAGCTTGACCAAAAGTGGTTAAATAATTGCCAATTAACATGGCATTAATTCCCGATTTTAGGCCCAAACCTTGCAGTTCTCCCATGATCGCTTCCCGTCCTCCAGCATAGCGGATAATTTGAGTCGGAAGAATTAACCGGAAAATTGCGATCGCTTTTAAGGCTTCATAGGGATCAAGTTTAGATTGTTCTGACAAAGGCGTTCCCGATCGCGGGTTTAATAAATTAATAGGGACGGACTCCACCTCTAATTCAGCTAAGGAGAAGGCCAAATCGATCCGATCTTCCCAGGTTTCTCCCATCCCAATAATCCCCCCAGTGCAGGCTTGAATTCCCGCCGCTTTCAGGTTTTTAACGGTTTGTACCCGATCTTCCCAGGTATGGGTAGTTACGACTTGGGGATAAAAGGCTTTTGAGGCTTCTAAATTATGGTTATAGCGGGTAACTCCCGCCTCAGCTAAAGCCTGGGCTTGTTCTAAGGTTAATTCCCCTAAAGCACAACAGGGTTTAACGTTGGTTTCTTGAATAATTCGTTTAACCGTGGCTAAAACCTGTTCAAATTCCGAGGATTTCGGACTATTATATTTAATCCCTCGTCCCTGAGAAACTAAACAAAATCTGTCGGCTCCGGCGGCTTCTGCGGATGCGGCATGGTCTAAAATTTCATCACTAGACTTTAATCCATAGACCGGAGAGGCTTCCCCCGGATGATGGACAGATTGGGAACAAAAACCACAGTTTTCTGAACAATTCCCCGATTTAATATTAACAATACTACAGAGATCAACGGTATTACCACAGCAAGATTGACGAACTTGATCGGCGGCTTGACACAGTAATAAAATTTGTTCTTGATCTTCAATCTGGCTTAGAGCTAAAGCTGCTTCTCGACTAATGCGATCGCCAGATATAATTCTTTCAACTAATTCATTCAGCCAGATTTGTAAGTCTTCTTGGGTTTCCCAATTCTGAGGAACTTCCAATGGGGAATCACTCACCGAAGACAAACTACTATTAAGCGCGGGTCGTACTGGAACTACATTGATCATGCCAGAATTGCTAGTTATCTAAAATTGTTGACGATTAACAGTTATAGCGGGTAATTACGAATTACGAATTACGAATTACGAATTACGAATTACGAATTACGAATTACGAATTACGAATTACGAATTACGAATGGGTTTTGGGTAATGAGTAATAGGGTTTTGGGTTTTGGGTAATAAGTTATGGGTTTTGGGTAATAAGTTATGGGTTTTGGGTAATAAGTTATGGGTTTTGGGTAATAAGTTATGGGTTTATAGCATTACCTCCCCTGCTCCCCCTGCCTCCCCTGCCTGCCCTGCTCCCCCTGCTCCCCTACCTCCTGGGTTATTGTACCATCAAGGGTATCGGGACAATCCTTAACCTCTCTTTAACCTTAACTTGTTACAGAGACGCTATTCTCTACGGTATCAACCCTAACAAAATATTGATTTTTTATGCTGTTTCGTCTGAATTCAATTAGTCCTTCTAGTCGTTTTGTAGCTAGATTTTCAGCCTTAGCCTTAACTTTGAGTTTAGCGGCTTGTGGCGGCAGTAATACCACGACAACTACAACAACTACAACTCCGAATCAAACAACGGGTACAGAAGGAGCAGCAACCACAACTCCTAATACCGCCTCCGGTGCAGCCCAATTAATTAGTTTAGAACAACCTGTTGCATTAATTGGTGCGGGGGCCTCATTCCCGGCTCCTTTATATCAACGCTGGGCTAGTGATATTAGTGCAGCAACCAAAAATCTACAAATTGATTATCAATCCGTTGGTAGTGGTGCTGGGGTAGAACGTTTTGTACAAGGGTTAGTTCAATTTGGCGCCAGTGATGTTGCCATGACCGATGAAGAAATTGCTAAAGTACCCAACGGCGTTTTACTATTACCCATGACCGCCGGAAGTATAGTTTTAGCTTATAATATCCCCGATGTAGCAGAAGTCAAATTATCTCAACAAAACCTAATTGATATCTTTTTAGGTAAAATTGCTAATTGGAATGATCCAGCCCTAGCCACAGATAATCCGGGTGTGACTTTCCCTGACTTACCGATTCAAGTAATTTATCGTTCCGATGGTAGCGGAACAACCGGAGTTTTTACAAAAAATTTAGCCGCGATGAGTGAAGAATGGAATAGTGCCGTGGGAGAAGGTAAAACCGTTCAATGGCCCGTAGGTATTGGCGGTAAGGGTAACGAGGGGGTTACGGCTCAAATCAGTCAAACGCCGGGTTCTATTGGTTATATTGAATATGGGTTTGCCAAAAGTGCTAACTTAAAAATGGCCTCCTTGCAAAATAAAGCGGGAAATTTTATTCAACCCAATGATCAATCCGCCGCAAAAACCCTCGAATTCGTAGAATTACCCGAAAATTTACGCGCTTTTATTACTAATCCAGAAGGAGCCGAATCCTATCCAATTGTTAGCTACTCTTGGATTATGGCTTATCAAAAGTACGATAAACCAGAAATGGCTAAATCCGTGGAAGCCATGATTCAATATGGATTAACTGAAGGTCAAAAAGTCAGTGCCCAACTGGGTTATGTTCCCCTACCTCCGGCGGTGGTCAAGAAAGTAGCGGCAAAAGCTGATCAAATCAGCCCAGACTTTACAATTAAAGTTGAGTGAGCGGGTAAATTCGTTCACCGGATGAACCCGACTTAGTTAATACTCAACTTGACAGTTGTAAGTTATAAATAGACGGTAAGGATGGCATTTGAGGGCTTTAAACCTGTTCAGGTTAGACTTGAAACTGCCTCCTTGCCCCAATTGGGTCTAGGGTTTTGATATTTTCACAAATGATAATCAAGGTTATTTATTTTAACCTTTAGTTTTGATTTATTTCAATTAATAGTGTAGAATATTCAATGTATGGCTATACCAAATCAGAATGTAACAGGAATTCCTCAATCTCGTTCCCCTATAGAAAAAAAACTGGATCAAGGGTTTGTTTGGCTAACACAAATTTTTGCTTGGGGAATTGTTGTCGTCTTATTATTACTGGGTTTTCCCATTGCTGAACAAGCCATTCCCGCCATTCAACAGTTTGGATTAGGGTTTTTATTTGGGAGTGATTGGAACCCCGTTACTAATCAATATGGCGCGTTTCCCATGATTGCTGGGACGTTGATGAGTTCATTAATTGCCCTATTATTTGCAGTACCTTTAGGTGTGGGAACAGCAATTTTCCTCAGTGAAGATTTTATTCCTCTCTCGGTTCGCACCGCCTTAACCTTTCTGGTGGAATTGTTAGCGGCAATTCCTAGTGTGGTTTATGGTCTTTGGGGAATTTTTGTCTTAATTCCTTTTTTAAGACCCTTTGGGATGTTCATGTATAAAAATTTCGGCTGGATTCCTTTATTTAGTACCCCTGGTGGGGGGCCAGGATTATTCCCAGCCGGGGTAATTTTAGCAATTATGACTCTGCCTATTATTACGGCAATTTCTAGGGATTCCTTAGCTAGTTTACCTCCTGATTTACGTCAAGCTTCTTTGGGGTTAGGCGCAACCCGTTGGGTCACTATATTTAGAGTTTTAATTCCGGCTGCTTTTTCTGGAATTGTCGGCGGAATTATGTTAGGACTGGGGCGGGCTATGGGAGAAACCATGGCAGCTACAATGATTATTGGTAACTCTAATAATCTGAGACCTTCCATATTTGCCCCGGCAAATACCATTGCTTCTTTGATGGCAAATCAATTTCCAGAAGCTTCGGGTTTACAGGTTTCAGCTTTGATGTATGCGGGATTAGTTTTGTTCGCCCTGACTCTATTAGTGAATATTGCGGCGGAATGGATTGTTAATCAAGTTAAAGCGAAATATCAATAATCTGAATCAGTAGTCACTGATCCTATTTTCAAAATCTGATCGGCCTAAAAAAAATTAGTGTTTTTTCTGTATGTCAAATCTAGCCAAAAATCCGAACTATCCTGAAAATCAAGAATTCAGTTTAATTCGCAACCCTAGAAGTTCCCGGGATATTTTTGAATTTTTAATGACGGGTATTGCTACAGCTTGTATTGTGATTACCTTGATCCCGCTTGTTGCGGTTTTGTCTTATATTTTTATCAAGGGGTCTGCCCGTCTAAATTTAGATTTATTTACTAAACTTCCCCCGGCTGCGGGGCAAACCACGGGAGGCATTGCCAGCGCGATTCTAGGCACTATTCAAGTGGTTTCAATTGCGACTTTGATTGCGGTTCCCTTTGGGATTTTAGCAGCTATTTTCCTCTCGGAATTTGGGGGAAATGGTCAAGTTGTCCGTTGGATTCGGTTTATCACTAACGTTTTAAGTGGTGTTCCCTCTATTATTGCCGGGGTGTTTGCTTATAGTTTTATTGTGTTGAAAATGGGGTCATTTTCAGTCCTGGCCGGGTCAATTGCTCTCTCGGTTTTGATGTTACCCACGATTATTCGCACCGCCGATGAAGCCTTACAAATTGTTCCCCAGGAAATTCGCTGGGCTTCGGTGGGGGTGGGTGCTTCTAATTATCAAACCGTCTTGCAAGTGGTGCTTCCAGCTTGCTTACCTGCGATTTTAACCGGAGTCACCTTAGCTGTCGCCCGGGCTGCCGGAGAAACTGCACCTCTATTATTTACAGTGGTTTATACTAATAACTGGCCGGGAGGAATATTTTCTCAAACTCTCCCATCTTTAGCCTATTTAGTTTTTGAATTTGCCAGGGGATTTGATCAAGTTTTACAAGAGTTTGCCTGGGCTGCGTCCTTGGTAATTGTGGCTTTGGTTTTATTCACTAGCATCATTGCTCGTTTTGCGACTCGGCAAAAACAGTTTTAAGTCTGAGCTTTCAACCTGTGAATTTTTTTGTTTCGGAGTTGTTTGTTTTTTTCTGACGCTGTTCTAATAATCATCAAAATAGAGGAGTAATTAAATGAAATACTCTACCTTGATGTTGATTTTTTCGATATTGTATACCTTCAGGAGTTAATTTTTATGTCCGGTGCTAATGACTATCATTCTACCCAGATGGAAACGGTAATCCAAACCGAAAATATTGATATCTATTACGGGGATTTTAAGGCGGTTCGGGGGGTTTGTTTGGAAATTCCTAAAAATAGAGTTACGGCTTTTATTGGGCCTTCTGGTTGCGGGAAAAGTACAATTCTACGCTGTTTTAATCGTCTGAATGATTTAGTTACAGGATTCAAACTAAAAGGGAATATTTTCTATCATAATCAAAATCTATATGCACCTAATGTTGATCCCGTAGAAGTTCGTCGCCGCATCGGGATGGTTTTTCAAAAACCTAACCCTTTTCCTAAGTCGATTTATGATAATATTGCCTACGGGGTACGGGTCAATAAATTAGCTAAAAATAAAGCCGAATTAGATGAAATTGTCGAGAAATCCCTGCGTCAAGCTGTATTATGGGATGAGGTAAAAGATAAACTGGGTCAAAGCGGTTTTGCCCTTTCTGGAGGTCAACAACAACGGCTTTGTATTGCGCGGGCGATCGCAATTAATCCTGATGTAGTATTAATGGATGAACCCTGTGCTTCCCTTGACCCGATTTCTACTTTATCGGTAGAAGAATTACTCCACGAACTCAAACAAAAGTACACCATTATTATTGTCACCCACAATATGCAACAAGCAACACGGGTTGCAGACATGACGGCATTTTTTAATGCTAAAGCGATTGAAGGGGGTAAACGTTTTGGTTATTTGGTGGAGTATGATGACACCCAAAGTATTTTCCAAAACCCCAAAGAAGAATCCACTCAACAATATGTGAGTGGTCGGTTTGGATAAATCAGATTACAAATAGAGACGCGCCGTGGCACGTCTCTACAATGATTAAGGGTTTTTAATCCATTGACGCAGGAGATTATCTTTAACCATACTTTGGCGTAATAGTTCGAGTAGATAGTCTTGGGCTTGTTCTAAATTTAAGTTTTTGACTTGTTCCCGTAGAATTTGTAATTTGAATTGTTGTTCCAGGCTGAGGTTTGCAGGCGTTTCCATGTTCACTCCTCCTACTAAGTTGTACAAATCACAAGGGATTTGGACTGACTAAGTTTATCTATATCACACTGAATGTAAAGTATCGTAACAAGTCCTTGACAATCTGTCCACAATGCACATTTTTAAACTAATCTCTGTTACAGAAATTAAAAATGGACTCAGAATCGACTTATCATAGAGGTCAAACCCATAAATCATAGTCAGTCAAGGAATTTTAAGCGTGATGGATGCAATAGAATTTTTTCGGAAAAGTGCTGGAACTTGGCGATCGCAACGGACAACCCACCATTTAGCCTTCAGACAAGCTGAAAAAGGCTTTTCAGATATTCAAGTCACCAGCTTAGATGCAGACGACCCCAGAGTGATCGAAATTTGTCAGATGCACAATGTTGACCCCACTTTATCCGCCGGGGGGGCCTACGTCACCTGGGCCGGGGAAATGGCCTGGGATAAGGACGATGAAAACCATAAGGGAGAAACGGTGTTTGCCATTGTTCCCGACCCGGAAAATCCCCGTAAAGGTCAAATGTTGCGAGAACGGGGTTATGCGGAAATTATGCCCGTGGCGGGTCAATTTGAGATGGATGAGGACGATGCTTTAATTTTAATTACCGAATATGAAACCATGAGTGCGATTGAGCGTTTCTGGTTTATGGGTTCGGATATTCGGATGCGAACCAGTGCGGTTAAGCGGTTTGGTGGGTTCAATACCTCCACCTTTTGTACGGAAATTCGGGTTAACCACGATGGGGAAACGGTGTTGGAATCTCCCTCAGAGGAAAGTCAATTTTATTCGGCTTTCGGTTGGTAATTTCTGTGTTGGGTGGGTGCGATCTGTTACCCACCTAATTCTTACCAAATCCAACAGGTTTTTGCTGCCGTTTTTGTTTCGCCAACAGTTGCATCACTTCATCAGCATAACGACCTTGACGTAATAATTCTGCCATCATCGTCATCGGTTGATTAATATGGGTAAAAAAGGCTTTATATCCCGCACACAAATAATTTAAACCAGCTTCTCCATCTGGGGTTTCCATAAACCGGTTTTTAGGACAACCTCCATGACAGGCAAAACGTACATCACAGGTGCGACAATAGTTCGGCAAAGAATCAAATTTAGCCTGACCAAACTGGCGTTGTTGTTCAGAAGCAATTAACTCTATCATCGGTGTTTCCTGAATATTACCCAATTTATAGTCAGGTTCCACAAAGTGATCACAGGAATAAAGATCCCCATTATGCTCCAACGCTAACGCCGTTCCACAGGTTTTAGAAAAGATACAAATCCCCGGTTGAGTACCCACCCAATTTGCCAGCGCCGCGTCAAAATGTTGAATAAAGATTTTACCCACATCTCGCCGTATCCACTGATCAAAAATACCGATTAAAAACTGTCCAAATTGTTCTGGTTTAACGGAGCGTTCTGTTACTTGATTTCCCGATTGAATCAACGTGGAACCGTCCGCATTGACCCGTTCAATAATCGGAATAAACTGAATAAATTCCGCCCCTAAATCATCTCGAAAAAAGCGATAAACCTCTACAGGATGATCGCCATTAACGGCATTAACAGTACAGAGAATATTAAAATCAACTTGATGTTTTTTGAGGATTTTCCAACCCTGCATCACCTGTTCAAAACTACCCCGTCCCCGCTTATCAACCCGATAGACATCATGCAACGGTTGGGGGCCATCAACGCTGAGTCCAATTAAGAAATTATGCTGTTTAAAAAATCGTCCCCAGTGATCATCGAGTTTTGTACCATTGGTTTGCAAGGTATGAATAATCTGCTGTCCGGGTTTCTTGTATTTTTCTACTAATTCTAGCGATCGCTCAAAGAACTCTAACCCCATCAATGTCGGTTCACCCCCCTGCCAAGCAACCGTCACCTCCGGGGTTTGATGTGATTCTAATAATTGCTGAATATAACTCTCCAACACCCCATCGGTCATGTGGAATTTGCTACCCGGATACAGTTGCTCTTTTGCCAGGAAAAAGCAATACTGACAATCCAAATTACAAATCGCTCCCGTGGGTTTTGCCAGGAGATGAAAAGCAGGAGGCGCGTTTTTAGGGAGTGTCAGCATAGTAATGTTTGCTACAGATCATTAATCAGAATCGGGTGGGTAATTCGTAATTCCCAATTCGTAATTCCCAATTCGTAATTCCCAATTCGTAATTCGTAATTCGTAATTCGTAATTCCTAATTCGTAATTCCTAATTCGTAATTCCTAATTCCTAATTCGTAAAAGGGCTACTGCCGTGCCATTGCCACTCTCAGACGTTCTTCAGGAGAGATTAAGTGGTCGTGGTCATCCTTGCCTACATCCAGTTGCACCCAGTGAATTTTACCCGTGAACTTACTGCTATGGGTGGTGTAATCAGGACTGACAGGAGTACCCGATTCGTAACCGATGTCGGTGGTTTCATCTGCCGAGAAAATCATCGCCTGGGTTGCCTCAACTCGTCCGCTACCCGCAAGCTGACCATCATAGTAGAGGGTGACGTTGCCGCCTTTACCTAAACCACCGCCATCGTAGGCAAACTCCATCCGTACTTGGTGTTTCCCTTCTGGAATCGGGGCTGTAGCTTCGGTGGGAAATTCATGGATGCCGAGTACATTGTAGGTAAACTTGAGTTTGCCCTCCTTGGCGTAGACGCTCCAGCCCCCGAACTTGCCTCCCTGAGCGATGATCACGCCATTGGCGGGTTTGTCTTTGACCTCGATCTCGGCGGTGATGGAGAATGACTTATTTTTAATATTGATCACGCTGTTTTCTGACAAACGACCCATGCCAGCAAAAAAGATTTGCGAGTCACCTTTCACCAGGGAGGGACGCCCCGCCGTCGTTGGATCAATCCGTTCAGTCTGCCGATCATCGAGTGGCAAAACGTTGTACTTGACAGCCTCGATCAAAAACTGACGCTGCAATTCAAACAATTTCTGTGGCATTTCTTGAGAGAGATCATGGGCTTGTGTCCAGTCTTTACTGCCGTCGTACAATTCCCAGATGTCTTCGTCAAAAGGTACCATCTTTTGCCCCACCATAACCCAGGGGGTACGGTGTTTTGTAATCGCACTCCAGCCTTTGTAGTAGATGCCTCGGTTGCCAAACATCTCAAAATACTGCACATCATGGCGTTCAGGAGCCTGAGCATCGTTGAAACTGTAGGCCATACTCGTCCCCTCATAAGGGCTTTGCAGCACGCCGTTAACCATTGTGGGTTCAGGAATCCCTGCGATTTCCAGCACCGTTGGAGCCAAATCAATGACATGAGTGAACTGGTTACGGATGCCACCCTTCTCCTCAATGGCTTTGGGATAGTGGATAATCGTCCCGTTGCGAGTGCCACCCCAGTGAGAGGCGACCTGTTTCGTCCACTGATAGGGGGTATCCATTGCCCAAGCCCAACCCACGCCAAAATGGTTGTACGAGTCAGGGGAGCCGAAGTCATCGAGTTTCGACAGCATGAATTCAGGGGTTTCCAAGGCAGCCATGCCGTTGAAGTTCGCCATTTCGTTGAAGGCGCCGTGAATTGTTCCCTCAGCAGAAGCACCATTATCGCCAACAATCACATAGACGAGGGTATCATCCAGAATCTCCAAATCCTCTAAACTCTGGATAAGTCGCCCAACGTGATAGTCGGTATGTTCCAAAAACGCGGCATACACCTCCATTTGGCGTTCCAGCACGGGTTTGAGTTGGGAGTCTATGTCATCCCAGGCGGGAATCTCTGCATGACGGGGTGTTAGCTCGGCATCGGGGGAAATTACCCCCAGTTCCTTCTGTTTGGCAAAGGTAATTTCTCGTTGCTGATCCCAGCCGTGGGCAAATTTGCCTTTGTACTTCTCGATCCATTCCTTGGGGACATGGTGGGGAGCATGGGTCGCACCGGGGGCAAAGTACATAAAGAAGGGTTTATCGGGCATCAGGGCTTTCTGCTGACTCACCCAGGTGATCGCTTTATCTGCCAGGTCTTCGGTCAGGTGGTAACCTTCTTCCGGGGTGGCCGGAGGTTCAATGGGAGTTGTGCCTTCGTACAACGCTGGATCCCACTGATTGTTTTCGCCCCCAATGAAGCCGTAGAAATACTCAAACCCACCTCCACCCGTAGGCCAAGCGTCAAAGGGCCCCATCGGCGAGGTTTGCCAAACCGGAACTTCATGACACTTGCCAAACATTGAGGTTGAGTAACCATTCAATTTCAGGGTCAAGGCTAGGGGTGCTTTGGTGTTGGGACGCACGGAGCATTGACCCGGGGCAGCCGTAGCGGTTTCGGTAATATTGCCCATACCGACGGAGTGATGGTTGCGTCCGGTGAGTAATGCTTGACGGGTGGGAGCGCAAAGGGCGGTGGTGTGAAAGCGGTTGTATTTAAGGCCCTGGGATGCTAGTTTCTCGAAGGCGGGGGTATTACAGGGGCCACCGAAGGCACTAGAAGCACCAAAACCGACGTCATCGAGCAGCACAATTAGTACGTTGGGTGCGCCTGCTGGTGGACGTAAATCCCGGATGGGGGGATAGTGGGTATCGGGATTTTTGGCGTCGTAGGTGGTGAGTCCGAAGTGAGTTTGATCGGGAATGGGTAAAATTTGGCGTTGAATTGAATCACTGGATGTCATAATGAGTTGATTTTCCTAAATTTTTTTAAATATATCTAACGAGTCTGTTAGCCTCAAACCTAACTTAGACAACAACAGTCAGAAATTGAGATATTTTTACATTTCTTTATAAATAGAAATTGATATCTGACTAATGATTAAGCTAAATCTTATCTTTAAAATGCCTCTTTTATGCTAATTCTTCATTACAGGATGATATAATCGTTTACCCCCCCAAAAAAAATCTCAGCCGTTATGAATCAATCACCTAACAACTCAGAAACACATAAACAGCTTTCTACCAATGAATTAGCCGAAGATCGTACCGAACTAGCTAAATATCGCAGTCGCGCCGCCGCCGATCGCACGTTAATGGCGTGGATACGCACTTCTTTGTCGTTAATTGGTTTTGGCTTTGGTATTCCTACTATCGTCAGAACTATTGAACAAACTCACCTGAGTCCTAAGCTTGACCCTGTTCGATTTTCTGTTATTGTGGGACTGTCTTTTATTGGTACAGGAATGCTAGGAATGGCTTTAGGGCTGAGGGAACATCGTCGGTTACTCCAACAAATAGAAAGTGAGCGTTATACCTATGAAAGTTCTTACAGTACCGAAATTATTGGGGTGGCTTTACTTGTCATTGGATTAGTAAGTTTTATTGGGGTAATTGTTAAATCCCTCAATTTTTAGTAGATTTTAAAAAACCTTTAAACTCGGACAAACTACCAGATGAAATCAGCTTTAACTTCCTGTTTCAGTTTATTAACTTTTCTAGTTGTTACTCCCACTTGGGCGAGTTCCGTTAATCTGGATTCTGATCAAAAGCTATCCTCGGTTTTTTCAGAAGATCAGCATCAGTTTTTGATTGATTCCGATTTGCATTTTTCCGTTGATCAATCGTCGGTTGAGTTAAACCCCGTTCCTGTTGAAAAAATTGCGATCGCTGCTTTTTCACCTTCACAACAATTCACTGCACAGAATGCGGAAGATTTTAAACTCTCTCACATGAATTCAAACTTTTTAAATTCTAGCATTAATGCAGCAGATTTGCAACTAGATCAACTGAGAGAAAATCATGAGATTTTATCAAAAAATCCTATTCCAAATGTGTCTAATTTAGAAGAAAATACACTCAGTCAAAATCCCATCAATCTTGAGCAAATTGTTAATGAAGCCTTGGCTGAAGACTCCCAGAGTTCAACTCCTAAAGGTGAACAACCTCAGTCCAGTAACGGATGGAGATTTGAAGTTGAACCAATGCTATTTGTTCCTTTTAATATTGATGGTTATGCCATTGTTGGAGAAGGAGCGAGCGTTAATCGAGTTGTTTTAGTAGACTTAATTACGGCTGAAATTACCAATCGCATCTTAAATAAATTACCCCAAGATTTAATTGAACAAGCTGTTGATCGTGTTTTGGAAAGGTTGCCTTTTGATCGGAGTAATACTCGATTAGAAGATCGCATTGCTCAGGAGGTGCGAGAACGTTTACAACAACGGGGACAAGACCTAACAGAACGCTTAGAAACTCAAATTCGGGAAGGAGTACAAACAATTGTAGATCGAGTTCCTCCGGGTCAAGTTCCCGTTGAAGTTGATTTTAATTTTGGCTTAGGAAAAATTCTGGAGTTCGATAAAATTTTAGAGTTAGGAACTCGTTTAGAAGCCTGGAATGGGGATATCGGATTAATCTTTCAGGGAGTCTATACGGAATTGGGTTTAACGGAGAAGGGTTCAGAAATTGATATTGATTTTAATACCGAATTATTAATAGCAGAAGTATCACTTGCATGGCATTTAGGAACCCTTCCCTTAAGGGCTGTTAAAGATCCTTCAAAACCCAGTCCTGTCTATCCTTCTCTTGATTTTGAAGTGTATGGTGGAACTCGTTTTGGCTATCTCAATACTGATTTTAGTTTTGATCCTGGCCCAGATATTAACTATCGACCGGATTGGTTTGATCCGTCCTTCGGGGCACAAATTAAACTCAATTTAGCTGATAATTTAGCGATTACAACACGGGGGGGAACTGCAATTACAGGAGGAAGTGAAGCACTTGCAAATTGGGATCTACTCATCGGTTTAGATTGGCAAGTTTCTCGTGATTTAACCTTATCAGCCGGCTATCGTTTATATCAATTAAAAGTTGAAAAAGAAGGAGACTTTGGAACCTCAACGGTTAAAATGACTTCACAAGGAATGCGTTTAGGATTAGGTTGGTCTTTTTAGTTTCACGACAAATTTACGAACTTTTAACCACAGTATATATAGCAATCCTATTTGAGTTGTATCCAAAATCTGGGTTCAAAAGGGAACAGAGAACAGAGATAATACTTCTGGCTGTTTCATATCAGTTATAAATTATTACAACCTATTTGGGATTGCTATAGCTGTCGTAAATTTGATGTAAAATCTTTCTATTCTCTGTTCGGTTTAATTGATGATGACTGTAGAAGAATTAATTGAAAAATATCAGCTTATTCCTCACCCAGAAGGAGGATATTTTCGAGAAACCTATCGTTCAGAGGGGGTAATTCCTCACAGTGCTTTACCTAGTAATTTTAAGGGCGATCGCAACTATTGTACAGGAATTTATTTTCTATTACCCCAGGGAACAAAATCACATTTACATCGAATTCAATCCGATGAAATGTGGCATTTTTATTTAGGCGGTTCCATGACTCTGCTCTTAATGCACGAAGACTATGGGGTACAAAATATTATTCTTGGGTCTAATATTTTAGCGGGAGAAAAAGTCCAGTTTGTGGTTCCGGCGGGATGGTGGTTTGGGGGTTATCCTAATTCTGAAAGTTCCTATAGTTTTGTCGGTTGTACTGTTGCACCCGGGTTTGATTTTGCCGACTTTGAATTAGCAAATCGCGACGAATTACTCCAAAAGTTTCCAGGATCTACGGATATTATTTTAACATTAACACCTGAACCGGAATCAGTATTTTAGCAGGGAACAGGGAACAGGAGAAGCAGGGAATGTAAACTAATTCTATTACCCATTCGTAATTCGTAATTCGTAATTCGTAATTTACTATATTACATTCGTTCTAAGACAGAAATTCCTAACAAAGATAACCCTAATTTTAAGGTTTTTGCGGTTAAATCACATAATGCTAAACGGGAAGTCCGTTGAGGTTCTTCGGCTTTGACAACGGCACATTGTTCATAAAATTGATTGAATTTTTGGCTTAATTCAAATAAATATTGACATAAACGGTTCGGTAATAAATCTTGAGCAACTTCCTCTAAAATTGCCTGCAATTGTAACAGATGTTTGGCTAAAACCAGTTCTTCCTCTGCTTCTAAAACCAGTTGAATATCCGTTTCTAACTTTTGCCAATCAATATTTCCTTTGCGACTAATGCCTTGAATTCTGACATAGGCATAGAGCATATACGGAGCCGTATTTCCTTGTAATGATAACATTTTATCAAAACTAAAAATATAATCACTGGTGCGATTTTGGCTTAAATCTGCGTATTTAACCGCACTCAAACCAACGACTTCCGCCACATGATCAATAAACTCTTGATTTTCCGTGCGTCCTTCTACTTTGATCCGGGTTTCTAAATCCTTTTTAGCATCACTGACCGCCTCATCTAATAACTCCCTTAAACGCACGGTTTCTCCAGAACGAGTTTTTAATTTTTTGCCATCATCTCCTTTAACAATTCCAAAAGCAACATGAACTAATTCGACATTTTCTGGTATCCAACCTGCCCGTTTTGCTACTTGCCAAACCTGCATAAAATGGTTGGTTTGTCCAGCATCAGTAACATAAATAATTCGAGTCGCTTTCTCGGTTTCAATCCGATGTCTTAACGCCGCTAAATCCGTTGTGGCATAATTATAACCGCCATCGGTTTTCTGTACAATTAAGGGTAAAGGTTCTCCCTCTTTATTCGTAAAACCTTCTAAAAAGACACATTTTGCTCCTTGATTTTCGACTAATAATCCAATTTTGTCTAATTCTTGAACAATTTGGGGTAAAAATTGATTATAAAAAGATTCTCCTCTTTCGGTTAATTTAATCCCTAAATCATCATAAATTAACTGAAATTCTCGCCGAGATTGTTCACACAATAATTGCCACGCCCGACGGCTATCTTCTGCGCCCGCTTGTAGTCGTACAACTTCCTGGCGAGAGGTTTCTTTGAAGGTTTCATCTTGATCAAATCTAACTTTAGCTTGACGATAAAACTCTACTAAATCCCCTAAATCTAAGGCATCTGCTGTAGTTAACGCATCGGGAGAAACTTCTCTTAAATAGGTAATTAACATTCCAAATTGAGTTCCCCAGTCGCCAACATGGTTGAGACGTAAAACCTCATGTCCTTGAAATTCTAAAACCCTGGCAATACTATCTCCAATAATTGTAGAACGGAGATGTCCGACGTGCATTTCTTTGGCAATATTCGGACTAGAAAAATCTACAATCATTTTTTGGTTAGGGTTGACTTTGGGAATACTTAAACGTTCATCCCCTAACATTTTTTGTAACTGTATTTGTAAATAGTCGGTTTTTAAACGTAAATTAATAAAACCAGGGCCAGCAATTTCAGGGGTTTCGCAAATTTCATCGAGGCTTAAATGGTCTATAATTTGAGTGGCGATCGCTCTAGGATTACTTTTTAAGGGTTTAGTTAAAGACATCGCCAAATTACATTGATAATCACCAAATTTCGGATTAGTTGACGCCACCACCATCGGATCAATTGTGGCAAAATCTTGACCAAATGCGGCGACTAATGCTTGATTAAATTTAATCTTGAGAAGTTCTACTGTAGATGTCATGATTAACGCTTTCGGTTTAAGGCTTAATTTAAGGATATCCTTGCCTATTGTACCTTAAAGAGAGTTGATTCTATCAAAAAACTAGAGTTTGAGGAATTTTTCAGCTTCAGCCCTCCTTAAACTAAAACTACAGACTTAATCACTATAAGGCTGATGAAAGGTGCATTCCTGGTAAATATATTCGTTGTTCTCTGGTTAGCTTAAATTAGAACTATCTGATACCGACTTGTGCTAAAATCTGAAACAGAATTGAATTAATAAAACTCAGGGCTAAAGCTCCAATTATAGCACTCCAAACTCCCCAACGTAAACGAAATCCTTCCACCAGTTTAGCGGCTAAAGCAAACATCGCCACGTTGAGAACAAATGAAACAAAAGAGCTCGCCAAAATTAAAGTTGCTGGCGCCATAATTAATGCTAAAATCGGACGGATTAAAGCATTAACAATTCCAAAAACCGCCGCCGAAATTAAGGCTTTTTTGAAATCATTAATTTCAACTCCAGTAAATGGACTCAGTAAAGCAATCAAATATAAGCTGACAGCTGTTACTAACCAAGCGATTAACAAACTCATTAAATCCATTTCCAGAAACTCCAATACTTTTGCTATGTAAGGTTCGATTCTAACCCTAATTCATCAAAGTTTGAAGATAAAATCATAAAATCTTTATTTTTCCTTAATAAAATTTAAGAAAATCCACCCCGCACCTGCTATCAGTACGGGGTTAACCTTCAAAAATTAAACATTAAATCGGAATAACAGTACATCTCCTTCTTGGACAATATACTCTTTTCCTTCACTGCGAACTAATCCTTTTTCCTTGGCGGCACCCATAGAACCAGTCGCTACTAAATCCTGATAAGCTACGGTTTCCGCTCGAATAAATCCCCGTTCAAAATCAGAGTGAATAACTCCAGCGGCTTGGGGCGCGGACATTCCGGCTTTAATTGTCCAAGCGCGGGTTTCTTTCGGGCCAGTGGTTAAATAAGTGCGTAATCCTAATAATTCATAAGTGGCTCTAATTAAGGATTTTAAACCGCCTTCTTCTACTCCTAAAGAGGCTAAAAAATCCGTTCGTTCTGCTTCGGATAAATCAACTAATTCCGCTTCTACCTGTGCCGAAATAACGACCACTTGAGCATTATCTACTTTAGCAACTTCTCGAACTTTTTGCACCTGTTCGTTTCCGGTTGCCAAATCATCTTCTGAGACATTTGTTGCATAAATAACGGGTTTTTGCGTGACTAAACCTAAGCCTTTTACTGCCTCTAATTCTTCTTCGGTTAATACAGCTTGGCGGGCGGGTTTTCCTTCATTTAATAAAACCGCAATTTTTTCTAACCCTGTCACTTCGATTTGTGCTTCTTTACTGGTTCTCGCCTGTTTACGGGCGCGGTCAATTCGTCGTTCAACTTGAGATAAATCCGACAAAGCTAATTCTAAATTAATAATATCAATATCTCGCAAAGGATCAACCGAACCGGCAACGTGAATAATATCATCATTTTCAAAGCAGCGAACCACATGAACAATGGCATCTACTTCTCGAATATGGGATAAAAATTGATTCCCTAACCCTTCTCCTTGACTCGCTCCTTTGACTAACCCGGCAATGTCTACAAATTCAATTCGAGTGGCGATAATTTGTTCAGACTTGGAGATTTTTGCTAATACATTTAACCGTTCATCGGGAACTGCAACAACGCCAACATTCGGTTCAATAGTGCAAAAGGGAAAGTTCGCCGCCGTCGCCTTGGCATTGGCAACTAAAGCGTTAAATAATGTCGATTTACCAACGTTGGGGAGTCCAACAATTCCGGCTCTTAGCATGGGTTCGATGTTTAAGTTAAACGTTCAATAGAATACTTGATTTATTATTATAAACCTTTTAGGGACAAATTTAACAAATTTATACTTGAGCCGAATTGAAACCATATTAGGATACAATCAATGTGGTGTAAGCCTCCTCGCTTGCTAGTTATAAATCAACAAGCATATTGTGGTTAAATATGGATAATTCTCTTAAAATTGCAGATTTATTTTCTGGAATCGGTGGGTTAAGATTGGCTTTTGAAAGTGCTGATTATCAATGTGTTTATTCTTGCGAAAAAGATCCCGCTTGTCAATCAGTCTATTTTAATAATTTTGGAGAACAACCGGAGGACGACATTACTAAAATTGATTATAATAATCTTCCTAAATTTGATGTTTTAACGGCTGGGTTTCCTTGTCAACCCTTTAGCATTTGTGGAAAACGCCAAGGGTTTGAGGATACTAGAGGAACCCTATTTTTTCATATTTGTGAAATTATAGCAATCCATCATCCCAGGGTTGTTGTCTTGGAAAATGTTAAACATTTGCTACATCATGATCAGGGAAAAACTCTCCAGACTATTTTATATTCTTTAGAAGATTTAGGCTATGCTGTTGATTATAAATTATTGAATGCTAAAGACTTTGGACTTCCGCAAAATCGAGAGCGAGTAATTATTGTAGCTTGCAAAGATAAAAAATTTTATTTCTCAAAATTGCAGAGGGTTTATCCTATTCCTAAATTAAGAGATTTTTTAGATCACAAGGGAAAATTTGAATACTTAAACCCGGAAGAATATACACTTATCGAGGGTTACAAACAGCAGTTATCGGGTCTGATTTTTGTGGGATATCGTAATAAGAATATCTGGAAAAAAGGCATTAGACCCAACACAGAACATTTATCTAGGGTACATCACCAACCAAATCGAATTTACTCCATTGATGGAGTCCATCCCACCATTCCATCCCAAGAAACATCGGGACGTTTCTTTATTTATATTCCCGAAGAAAATCGAGTTCGTAAGTTAACTATCCAAGAATGTTATAGAATTATGGGGTTTCCTGAACCTTTTAAACTGCATCCCAATTTGGGAGAATGTTATAAACAAATTGGGAATTCTGTTTGTATTCCTCTATTCCAAGAACTTGCCATACAGATTAGAGAGCAAATTTTTTGTGCTTTTGATCATCAGTATTTATCTGGATGGACAGTCAAACAATCCATTAAAGAACCTATTCAACTTAAAATACCAGGACTTTTTGAATGAATATCAATTACAAAGAAAAACTGTTAGAAATCTACAACAACGCTATCTCAACTATTGATATTGAAAATGAAATTACTGAACAGGATAAAAACTATATTTTAGAAATAGGCTCTAAGTGTAAGAGTCAGAAAGGAGTTTATACAGTTCTTGTTACATTACTGATCTATAAGATTTTGAACCCTCAACAAGATATTAGATATCATCAATCTAATATGCCTAGTGGTTTTTCTGGTCGAGGTATAGATACACAATATATTACACCAACCCTAAAACAATTAGGTCTTCCTGCAATGGCTGAAAGTGGTTGGTTAACCCGTTCTCTTGAACAGCCTTATCCTTATACCTTAAACTATGAGGGGAAAATCAATGATAAGAATGTTAAAAAAGCGTTTTTATCTATTATTGATTATGTTCAAAACAACCCCGAAAAAGCAGAAATTTGTTTACGGTTATTGATGAATAAGGTTATAGAAGTTGCCAAAGCAAATCAAATTAACATTGTTAAATTATCTAATCCTGATAAGATTGATATTAAGACTCTGATCAATTGTCTGGATCAACATTTTAACTTTGACTATGAAACTCGTGGAGGTTCTAAACTTCCTGTCATTGCTTTCTATGCAATTTACAGTTGTTTAGTTACTGAAATTGAGAGATATAAATCCTGTACTCTCAAAATTTTGGCAAGCCATACGGCATCTGATCGAACATCTCAAAGTGCCGGAGATATTGAACTATTTGATGAGGCAGGTAATTTGTTTGAAGCAATAGAAATCAAACATGGGAAAGAAATTGATCTTCAAATAATTCATATAGCTAAAGAAAAGATTATTAAATATAATCCTCAAAGATATTTTATATTTGCATCCAAAGATATTAAAGAATCAGAATCTAATCTGATTGAGATAGAAATTAAAAAAACAGCAGAAGCTCATGGTTGTCAGATTATTTTAAATGGGATTATTCCTACTCTCAAATATTATTTGAGACTAATTATGTCTTTAGAAAAATTTATTGATGAGTATTCAAAGCTTATTGAGTTAGATCAGGAAATTCAGACAATTCATAAAACTAAATGGAATGAAATTTTATCCAGATTTAATTAAAAATACTCAATTTTAGAATTTGAAAATGATATTATATAAATCTCAAGCAACTCTATGAATATCGCATTTTTGTGCCACCAATAATTATTTTATAGATTATATTCAAGATATTTAATTCAAGATTTATCTCTTACCAATTAGGAGGTAAACCGTGTAATTCTAACATTTCTTCATCTTGTAATAATTCCTGAGTTGGACGCTCTACGACAATTTTTCCCTGAGCTAAAATTAAGCATCTATCGGTGGTTTTTTTAATCCAATTGAGATCATGGGAAGCAATTAATATGACTTCTAAGGGTAACTCAGCTAATATTTGGGCTAATTTTTTACGCCAAGCGGGATCTAAACCATTTGTGGGTTCATCTAAGATTAAAATACTGGGTTCTAAGACTAAAATTGATGCTAATGCAGCTAGGCGTTTTTGTCCTCCTGATAATTCATGGGAGGAGCGATTTTCATAATGGATTAACCCGAATTGAGATAAAACCAATCTTGCTTTTTCTTTTGCTTCTACCAGAGGCATTCCATAGTTACGCAAACCAAACATCACATCTTCTAAAATAGTTGGCATAAATAATTGATCATCAGGATTTTGAAAAGCAAATCCTACCTGAAGACGAATCTCAGAAAGATTTTTAGGTTCTAAACTAATACCATTAATGAAAATTTGACCGGATTTGGGTAATTTTAAACCTATTAAGTTTTCTAATAAAGTGCTTTTACCCGCACCTGTAGCCCCCATTAAAGCCACCCTTTCACCGGAATTTATGGTAAAAGAAATATTTTGCAAGATCGGCTCTTGTCGGGCATATCCAAATATTAAATCTTGGACAATTAGGGTTTTTTCAGAATAATTAATTTTTGACATAGGAAAAAAATGTTAATAAACTAGCGATAGTGCCAACAATAATTAGGGCAAAATTATCTCTGGGTGTTGATAGAGATTCTACGGGTAATTTACCTTGATAACCTCGCAAAATCATGGCATTATAAACCCGTTCAGCCCGATCTAGACTTCGCAAATAAAGAGAACCAATCATAGCAGCACTTGTATAACGCAACCAACCGGAATAACCGGATAAACCGCGCAATTTTGCAGCTTGTTGCATTTGACGAACTTCTGAGATTAATATTTCTAAATATTGCCCAGTTAATAAGATAATTTCTTTAAAAGTTGCGGGAATGGGTAAACCTTTTAATGCAATTCCTAAACTATGGGGTGGTAATGTAATGAGAAAACTATTCATTATTAGTAAACATAGTAGGGAACGACTTACCATAAAACTGGCTTTTTCATATCCCATGGGTAAGGCTAATAATGAAAGTAAGATTAATTCCGCCCCTAATAGTTTTGAGATAATTTTTAGGGGCGGTTTTAAAAGAATTACCCAAAAGAATGCGATCGCTCCATAGGAGCCTAATGCCCACCATACAGATGTTTTGAGTAAGGCAATTCCGATTACCAGGATCAGAGAAACCCGTAATTTAAACGGGATAGAAAATTGAATCATTGTTGAATTATAACTGATTTGGTTTACCAATTTGGAGAATCCCAAAAGCAATACCAAAACAAATTACACTTCCGAGAATTCCAGAAATGCTAGTGCCAATTTCCCCTAATCCTTTGATAGTATAAGCAGCGAAAGGTGTGGGAATACTAAACCGCACATTTTCGGCTAATTCAGCAAAACCATGAATTTCTGCAACCTTTTCTAAACCATCGGGCCAAGCTGATGCAAATAAAGATAATACTCCGGCAATTAATAACGTACCAATTACTGGAATTAACCATTTATTTAATTGGGGTTGATCTCCGGGTAATAAATCTGGTCGGACTGTAATTAAATAAGTTAGAATTCCGGCGGTAATTAATCCTTCACCAATTCCAATTAAACTATGAACTCCGATCATTGCTGGTAAAATTATCGCCGCCTTAGCTGTCCCTGATAAAATTAAATTGATGGAACAAGTGATCGCCGCGGCAATAACACTAATTCCCCCAGCAATACCCGCAGCTAAGGGTAAGCGCAAACGAGAACCTCCTAATAATTGTTGGAGGATTTGTGTTAAGACCCAACCGACCCAAACTCCCACGATTGCCATGTTAAAAATATTGGCTCCTAAAGCGGTAATTCCACCATCAGCAAATAAAAAAGCTTGAATAAATAAAACCGTCGCAATGGATACAGAAGCTGCCCAAGGATTTCCTAAAATTACCGCCGCTAAAGTTCCTCCTAAAAGGTGTCCACTGGTGCCACCAGCTACGGGAAAATTAATCATTTGGGCGGCAAAAATAAACGCGGTTGTTAATCCCATAACTGGCGCGTATCGTAACCCTACATTCTCGCGGGTACGCCCCAGACAAACTGCTAAAAATCCGGTGCTGGTAAGACTGGTAACAGTTGCTACTACGGGGGAAATAAATCCATCGGGAATGTGCATAAATTAAGCCCTAATCCTTGAATTGCTGTATGAATGAATTTATCAACATTAATAGTAAATACCTTTTTTCCATAATTTGCAATCCCCTATAGGGGTATAATCTGGAATAAATTGAGTCAATATATTATAATATAGCCATATTTAGAGTTGAATTTTAGATTGTTAGTATTTGCGCTCAAGCGCAACAACGGAGTTTTTTATTTAATGTTAGATCAATCTCAAACGCCATTATTGACGGCTTTAAAAAATTGTGCCAATCAACCCGATGTACCCTTTTATACTCCCGGTCATAAACGAGGACAAGGGATTTCACCTTTATTAATAAAACTATTAGGAACTCAACTTTTTAAAGCCGACTTACCCGAATTACCTGAACTTGATAATTTATTTAATCCAGAAGGTGTAATAGCAGAAGCTCAAGATCTAGCGGCTGAAACTTTTGGAGCGGAAAAAACTTGGTTTTTAGTTAATGGGTCAACCTGTGGAATTATTGCTGCTATTTTAGCTATTTGTGGAACTGGAGATAAAATTTTAGTTCCCAGAAATGCTCATCAATCTGTGATTTCAGGGTTGATTTTATCGGGTGCGATCGCAATTTTTATCCAACCAGAATATAATCCAACTTGGGATTTATCCTACAGTATTACCCCAGAAACCGTTACTCAAACCTTACAACAACATCCCGATGCCAAAGCCGTATTAATAGTATATCCTACTTATCAAGGAATTTGTGGAAATATCGTCGAAATTGCTAAAATTACCCATCAATATAATATTCCTTTAATTGTTGATGAAGCCCATGCAGCACATTTTAATTTTCATCCAAATTTACCGATTTCTGCCCTCAAAGCCGGAGCAGATTTAACAATACAATCGATCCATAAAGTATTAGGTTCTCTGACTCAATCTTCCCTGCTTCATGTTCAGGGAAATCGAATTGACCGAGATCGTTTATCCCAAACCTTACAATTTGTTCAATCTACCAGTCCTAATTATATTTTATTAGCCTCATTAGATGCCGCCCGTCAACAAATGGCAACCCAAGGCTATGATTTAATCGATCAAACCCTATCCTTAGCCAAAATAGCCAGAACACAAATTAGTAAAATTCCAGGTTTAGCTAGTTTTGGAACTCCCGACTTTGAACCGACATCAGGATGTGTTAACCTAGATATTACTCGGTTAACCATTCAAGTATCAAACTTAGGAATAAGCGGGTATGAAGCAGATGAAATTCTCCGTCAACAATTCCATGTGACCGCAGAACTTCCCAGTCTTCATCACCTAACATTTATTATTAGTTTGGGGAACACCCAAACCGATATTCACCAACTGATTAATGCCTTAAAAACCCTTGCCGTCCAACATCAAGCTGCTTTGATCTCCCGTTCCCGCCGGAATTTCTTCTCTACCCCCCATTTTTTGCCCTCTACACCCCCTTATTCCTGTCGAGATGCTTTTTTTGCCCAAACAGAAAAACGTCCCCTTCAAGACTGCCTAGGGTTGGTGAGTGCGGAAATTATTTGTCCTTACCCCCCCGGTATTCCCATATTAATGCCCGGTGAAATTGTTACCTCTGATGCTCTAAAATTTTTGCAACAAGTGATAGCTTTGGGTGGGAAAATAACAGGATGTAGTGATCCGAACCTGCAACAGCTTAAAATTGTTAAAGGTTAAACAGAAAAATCGACAACGATTGACTTAATTCTTAACCTAATCAATAAACCTTGAAATTTCACCCCTAATTAATCTTAAAAATGTCCAAACTTTGGCCTTATGTTACCCCAGGGATTCCCGATGATTTATTTGAACGGTTGCCCGGTATCCCTTTAAGTAAGCGAGAAGTCCGGTTATTATTAGTCTCTTTAATGCGATTGCAAGCCGACTCAATTGTATGGGATATTGGGGCTGGAACCGGGACAATTCCAGTAGAAACAGGTCTATTATGTCCGCAAGGTCGAATTATTGCCATTGAAAGGGATGAAGATGTGGTGAATTTAATTCGAGTCAATTGTGAACGATTTGAACTCCAAAATGTTGAGGTGATTGAAGGAAGTGCCCCCGAATGTTTACAGAGTATTTCCCATCGGCCACACCGGGTTTGTTTAGAAGGTGGAAAACCCCTTAAAGCCATTCTGCACGAAGTTTGGAAATACTTACAACCGCAAGGAAGAATTGTAGCCACAGCCTCGAATTTAGAAAGTCTTTATGCCATTTCTGAGGGGTTTGCTGAGTTACAAGTTCGCAATGTGGAAGTGGTGCAATCTGCCATTAACCGATTAGAAAAACGGGGAAATCATCAAACCTTTGAATCCGTTAATCCCATGTTTATTTTAAGTGGTGAAAAAATAGATTAAATTTAAAATACGCTATAGATAACTGCCCCAGCCCGTCTTAACTCCTGACTTCTAATATTATGCCTTCTTTGTCTCGGATTATCAGTGGAATTATTGGAATTATTTTAGCCTTGGGAATGCTCATTTTTGGAGGCTGGTATTTTACCTTGGGTTTCGGTGTAATTGTTTATTTAGGTCAATTAGAATATTTTCAATTGGTTCGGGCTAAAGGCATTGAACCTGCGACTAAAACCACTTTATTTGTGAGTCAAGCCCTACTTTTAACCGCCGCATTTTCTCCGACTTTAGTGGATGCAATGTTTGCCCTAGCGGGAACATTAGTTTGTTTTTATTTATTATTTAGACCTAAATTATCAACTATTTCTGATATTAGTGCTTCAATTTTAGGATTATTTTATGGAGGCTACTTACCCAGTTATTGGGTACGGTTAAGAGTTGGACTAGAACCCCATACTTTGGTTGAGAAAGCCTTTGCCAGCCCGATTCCTTTTAATGAAAATTGGTTAGAAAATTGGTCAATTTCCAATTTATCCCCAGGATTAACCGCTACTTTATTAGCTTTTATGTGTATTTGGGCTGCGGATATTGGTGCCTATATTTTTGGTAAAACCTTTGGTCGAACTCGCCTCTCCGATATCAGTCCGAAAAAAACCGTTGAAGGGGCAATATTTGGGTTTTTAGGTAGTATTATCGTCGCCATATTGGGGTCTTGGTATTTACAATGGCCGGGGTTTCCTTGGGCGGGTTTAATCCTAGGATTATTAATTGGAATTGCCAGTTTATTAGGCGATTTAACTGAATCTTTAATGAAAAGAGATGCAGGAGTTAAAGATTCCGGTCAACTAATTCCCGGTCACGGTGGAATTTTAGATCGAGCAGATAGTTATGTTTTTACCGCTCCTTTAGTCTATTATTTTATCACCTTATTTTTACCGTTATTGTCAATCTAATATTCCATCCTTCCACTTATCTGAGCTCGTTATCAGACAGGTTGATGATTTCGGCGATCGCGCTTTTTTCAACAACAAATTGCATCAGGGGCGGTTTCCGTAACAATATTCAATTCTTAGCAATAATCTTGCTAAACCCTTCCCTTTTTTTAAACCGATCGCGCTAAAGTCTTAAAATTTGGACTGGAACTCCTAAGGAATGAAAAATAAATAACTTGCACAATTAAACCCTAGAAACCTTGATCTACCGTAAACTATTGCTCAATTAGTCACCTTATTGGTTTTTCATTCCTAATACCTTGGCACTCGCAGCTAAACCTTCATCTGCTGTTATTAAAGAAATTTCATAAGAAAATGTGATCGCTAAATGTAAAGCATCCAAAGTTCGTAAAGGAATATCAAATCTACTGATCCAATCGTTCATTGCTTAATAAATCGTCTATTATTTCGCTGAGTGCTTCCGGCCAGTAAAAAGCAGCTAACACGCTCGTATCTAAATAAATCAATACCGTTCTCCTTCTCTGGCTTGAATAATTGTCACCCTCAAAGGTTCACCTGTCAAGAGTACAGAGTCTCGAAATCTTTTTCTTTGCAATACCCATTCTTGTCTTGTTTTTGGTGGAACAAGTCTGGCAACTTCTCTACTTCCATCAACTAAGATAATTTCTTCACCTTGAGCTACTCTTTCTAAGAGAGCTTTCAAGTGATCTCCTAGGTTTTCAATACTAATTTTTAACATTATGCTCTCCAAAGCGTCATATAAGCTATCAGTTAACTCTGAGGATTTTCTGATAAATTCCCTAACGAAATTGTATTATTTTGATCCAGGTTATCTAAATCATCTAAAATGGCGACAATTTCCCGCTCAAAAGTAACTTTAGCTCGATTGGTTTTCCCTCCAATATAAAGGCGATCGCCTTCGTTTAATGCCCAGATTTGAGAATGAGACACATAACTCATCATCACACTAATCATTAATAATCCAAACCCTAAATAAACAATTGGAATCCCCGGATCAGCTTTTATTTGTAATCCCGTACTCCCGATAATTTCATCAATAAATACCGTAACTCCATCTACTTCCGTAGACATTCCCTCGCGTACCGTCGAAACTAATTCTCCTTTGCCATTATAAACTAATACATTTCCTTTTAAGTCCCTAGCTAAGACAGAAACCCCGGCACTAAAATCGGGTTTAATTGGAATCCAAGTTCCCCAAATTCTACCCTTTCCTTGAGTTTCTAATTGTGCCATCGGTAAACGAAAGACCGGACTTTTATTCACCCGTACCCGTAACGCTCCAATCCCCCAATCTGCTTGATAAAAAGTAACACCTTGATAGCGTAAAGGTTCGTTAACATGAATGGTTTTGCGATCGACTTCTTCCCCCTGTTGATTTAATACCGATAAATCGGAATAAAATTGATCAATTCTACCTTCTGCATCATAATCAATCCAAAATCGATTAACTTTAACTGACCAATCTTTGGGAATTTGAGATTGAGAAAATTGTCCGGCATCTAATATATTTTTAACTTGAAAAGTATTCCCCCCCGGAACCAATTCTTGAGCCATAAATCCAGTTATAGAACCGATAATAGATCCGGCTAAAATAATTAACATACTAGCATGAACAATAATCGGCCCTATTCTGCCAATCAGTCCCCGTCTAGCATAGAGTTTATTTCCTTCTTGAAAAACTAAATAATTGCGTTTTTTTAATAAAGGTTCTAAAGCTATTAATGAACCTGTAGTTAATTCAGCACTTAAAGCGATGTTTTGAAATTGTTTCGGTTGATCGTAATATGTCCAGCGACGGGCGGATTTTAAAGTAGGTAATTGGCGGGTAAAGGTACAAGCAGTTAAGCTACTACCAAATAATACTAAAAGTGATAAAAACCACCAAGTTCGATAAACATGATCAAGTCCAATAAAAACAATAACTTTCCAGGTTAAAAAGCCAAATAAAGCCGGATGTTCCGGGTAATTAGATTGATAATATTCCAGGGATTGTCCCTGTTCCAGAATGGTTCCAGAAATACTAAAAACAGCAATAATTAATAACAATAAAATGGCTAGTCGTAAATCTGCCAAAAGGGGCAAAATCTCTTTCCTAATCATTTTTTGTAGGGTTGTTTCTCCAGCCATGATTTTTTGAAATATTGAAAGCTCTGTATCCATTTTTATTCCCTTAAATTAAGCAATAGGTAAAAATCTAAATAATAAAGAAAATACACCAAATCCCACTAATAAAACGCCACTACTAGGGGTAATCCAACTTGACCATTTTCGCAGTGCTAGTAACTTTTTAATCGTGGCGGTAAAGGTTCCAGCTAATACTAATGGGGTGACATAACCCACCGCATAGGCTAATAATAAAACTCCGCCTAAAATTATATCTCCTGTGGTGGAAACCCAGGCTAATAAGGTTGCTAAAACCGGGGTGCTACAGGGAGAAGCCACTAACCCAAAGGTTAACCCTAATAAATAGGATTTCAAGCTATGGGGAAACCCTTTAGGTATCCATCCTATGGTATCAAAGGCGGGCAATTGTAATGGTAGAGCTTCTAATAAATTTAACCCCATTAAAATTGCAATTAAACTCACAATAATTGGTAAACCCAAGCCAATTTTACCATATACTTGTCCGACAAAAGACGCTAAAATTCCCAACCCGGCTAAGGTGGTAGCCAGTCCCAATGCAAACCAGACTGATTGAATCGCGGCTTGGAGTCGATTTTCGGTTTCATAACCCCCAATATAACCAATTGTAATCGGTAACATCGATAGCATACAAGGGGTTAAACTGGTCAATAAACCCGCAACAAAAATAACACCAATACTAACAAAACTTAGGTGAGTCAGTTGGGTTTGAACCAGATAATTTGCCAGTTGTGCTAGTTCATACAATTTGATTTGTAGGGTTTCCAGCATGAAATTAAATCAACAATTTGTTTACTTTAAGATTATAACCTATTTTGTCTTTAATGATTATTCATGAATTGAACCGTCGGGCATGACAGCACCTTGTAAAATTACAGTTTCTAAGTGAACTCCTTCGAGGTTTGCGCCTTGTAAATTAGCATTACTCAGATTAGTAAATTGAGTTGCATCTCTAAATAATAAACTATTCACATCTGCAAAACTTAAATTACTGTTTTCCAAGTTGGCATATTGTAAATTTGTGCCTCGTAAACTTGTCTGGCTTAAATTAGCTTGACTTAAATTTGTTCCCCATAGTCTTGCTCCTAATAATTTGGCTTTTTCTAAATTAGCATAGCTGAGATTAGCTAAGGTTAAATTCACTTCTAACAAGTTTGATTGAGTCAAATTCGCATAAGATAATTGAGCATTGCTGAGATTTGCTCTTAATAAAATAGCGTTTTCTAAGTTGGCTTGCCTTAAATCTGCTCCCGATAAGTTAGCATATTTTAAGTTAGCTCCTTTTAAATTTGCTTGCCTTAAATCTGCTCCCGATAAGTTGGTATTTGATAAATCTAATTCTTGTAAATTTGCTCCTTCTAAGTTACAATGTTTCCAGATAAATGAATGACAATCTTTAGTTTCAATCAATTGTTTGATCGTTTTTGGATTAGCTGCATTAACAGGAAATGTCCAGCTAAAAATTAAACTTATAATTAACCCAATTTTAATCACGAAAGTAATCCCTTTCATGGCATAACTCAGATTGTGATGGTATAGAACGCAACAGTAGAGAAAGACTTCACCGTAAGGTTTACTGGATCATTCTTTCTCAAATACTGTTAGACGCGACTGCTATAGTTTATCTCAAAATGGGTTCCTAGAGGGTTAAACAAGGCAAGCTACTTTATATTAATTCTAAATCCCCCCTTTTTTTAGATCAGGGGGCAAGTTTAAACTGAAGACTTATGGTTTCTGAATGATCATTTCAATTACTCGCCTTTTAGCAATGGGATCAATTCCTAACAGGCGAATATAATCCTGGGGATGTTGAGTCAAACAAGTTTCAATTCCTTGAATAATATTGGCTTTTGATTCACTACCATTTAACCCGCAGCTATTCCAAGATCCGGTTTTAAATCGACGTTTATCGGCAGATTCTAAGCCGATACGATAGCCACTAGATAAAATATAATCAATTTGTTCTAGGACTTCAATAGGTAATTTATTACTCTCGGAATTGGGTGCAATGGGGTTCTGAAAACTAATTGTATTTTCGGAATTTACAGGGATTGGGGATGCTCCAAATTGACTATTAAATGTCCGAAACTGATTATATTCTTCTACTAATCGCATATCTTGAATGCGTTTTTGTTCTCCTACCATCAGTTGACCCATTTCAATTAAATGGGATAATTTAAAATTGGGGTTCTGAAATTCGGGAGGTTTTTCCGCACTATTAACAATCCGTTTAGAAATACTTTCTACTCCCAATTTATGAATAAAATCACGAATTTGTTCGTCATAAATCCGCGATCGCACTGCACTAAAAAAGTCGAGGGATTGTTCAGGAAAAGTATCAACTAATTGGGTAATATCCTGTTGGGATAGTTCCCCCGTCGGGAAAATTCCGCGTAACACGCCAATGCGTTCTTCCCTAGTCGGTTCCCAATAAAATTTTTCCATCCTTCCATCTCGAATTAAAGGCGCATATAGGGTGGAAAAATCATTTCCTGTAACAATAATTGGAATCCGATTTAAGGGCGTTGCATCATAACTTCCGGGTAATTGTACATTAGTTGGATTATCCGCTATATTCATTAATGTAGCGTTGACTAATTGAGTATTAACGGTATATTGAGTTCCCGAGTCAAACCGTCCCGCACCCGCATCTAAATCATTAATAAATAAGGCACACATTTGCCCCCGAACCTTCACTTGTTCCGAGGCTTCCCGATACCGTAATCTAATTAACCGCGCCGGATCTCCTGCATCGGGACTTTCTAATTCTCCACCGGAGATCATCACGGGTTCAAAACCCATTTTCTCAAATAATAATTCGCATTGAAAGGTTTTTCCCTCTCCTTTGCGTCCGTGAATTCCTAAGATCAAAGGAACTCTAACACCTGGCAATTGTAAAAAATTTTTGGTGATATGAACAGCTAGTTTATCGAGAAAACGAGGCGAAACATAATAAGACATATTCAAAATTACACAAGAGTTAAAATTTGATTCCTAAATTTAATTATACAATTAAAGGAACCCAAAATTAACACTAATCAGTTCACTACCCATTACCCATTACCCATTACCCATTACCCATTACCCATTACCCATTACCCATTACCCATTACCCATTCCCTATTGCCTATCTAACCAATCTAACAAGCGTTTTGAAACTTTCAATTGATTGTTGAGAATTTCATCCGATGCTACAACCACACCTAAAATGATGACTAAAGAAATAATATCCATAAGTGCGCCCTCATGCGGATTGATTAGAAAGTGTACTTTTGTTACAATATTAGCATAAACTGTACCGTCTAGTTTTGTCAACTCACGAGTTACAAAATAATTTCAATTATACTACTTTTTCCCTGGGACTCGACTTGACCGCAGTGGAATTATTTGTCAAGGTGAAGGACGGTATAGATACAAGGAGGGACAGCAATTGCCGACACTAGGAGTCAATATTGACCATATAGCCACGATTCGCCAAGCCCGTCGCACCGTTGAACCCGATCCCGTAGCGGGGGCTGTGCTTGCCGAATTAGCGGGGGCTGATGGCATTACAGTACATTTGCGCGAAGATCGACGCCATATTCAAGACCGGGATGTGCGCCTATTGCGCCAAACGGTAAGAACCCATCTGAATTTAGAAATGGCCGCGACGGATGAAATGGTGGCGATCGCATTAGACATCAAACCCGACTATATAACCCTAGTTCCCGAACGTCGGGAAGAAATTACCACCGAAGGGGGGTTAGATATCGCTGGCCAAATTCCTCGGATGACCGATGTAGTAACCAGCCTACAGGAAGCCGGAATTCCAGTGAGTTTGTTTATCAATGCCAACACCGAACAAATTACCGCCTCGGCTCAAGTGGGGGCTAAATTCATCGAACTGCATACGGGATGCTATGCAGAAGCCAAAGGGGAAGACCAGGCTAGGGAACTAGGGATTTTAGCCCAGGGCTGTCAACGGGCCTTAGAAGCTGGATTGCGGGTCAATGCCGGACATGGGTTAACGTACTGGAATGTTTATCCCGTTGCCGCCCTAGAAGGGATGGAAGAACTCAACATTGGTCATACAATAATAAGTCGGGCAGTTCTCGTCGGTTTAGAGCGAGCCGTCCGAGAAATGAAACAAGCGATTCTTGGGCAACTTTAACCCAAAAATCGTCCCATGATAGAATTTACAACGATTAACCATGCAGACTTATTACTACGTTTTAGGCAGTCACAAGTTTTTACTTGAGGAAGAACCCTTAGAAGAAGTGTTGCGCGAACGGCAACGCAACTATCGGGAACAGGAAAAGGAAATCGATTTTTGGTTGGTGCAGCAACCTGCTTTTTTAGAAGCGCCAGAAATGGCTGATATTAAAGCCAAATGCCCTCAACCGGCGGTGGCGATTATTTCCACGAATAAACAAGTGGTTGTCTGGTTGAAATTGCGTTTAGAGTATGTACTTACGGGAGAATTTCAAGCCCCAACGGCCAGTATTCCCGATGCTTTAAAGTCTTTAGCAACGGCGGTTTGAAAATCGAGATCCAATAGTTGACCCTGATCAGTACAATAAAAGCTGTTGCTTAATTGTTGTCAACTGCGGTGTTTATGCGTCAAAGTGGTGTCAAAAGGTTATCTGTCATCTTGGTTTCAGGTCTGCTCACGGCCACCAGTTGGGGTTTAGCAGTCCGAACCAGTTTAGCCCAGGAAACGTGTGCCGCACCAAAGCCTGGAGAATATTTGTTATTGATTGTCAGTAACACTTCCGAGGAACAAAAATTGGTGCAGCGCACGTTACCCAATGACATCAAGAGTGAGGTTTGTCGCTATTTGACGAATTTAGTCACCCGGGTAGGAGGATTTACTGATCCTTTAATTGCAGAGGATTGGGCCACTTATCTACAGGATAAGGTTAAGTTACCTGCTTATGTGGTGAAACAGGAGGTCACGGCCATACCCCGTCCGAGTCCGAATTCTGGTCTTGGCCCGACCCCGATTGTGCGAGAAACCCCACCCCTACCGCAGAAACAACCAACATCTAATCCTCAAGCCTTGGGGTCAGGTTATGCGGTTTTAGTGGATTATTTGAATCAGCCGGAATTAGCTGCACAATTACGAACCCTAATTGGTGAAAATCTAGGTTTAGTTTCCTATGGTCAGCGACGTTATTTATTAGTAGAATATACGACGGATTCTGAACGAGCAACAGCAACTTTAAAGAAGTTAAGTAGTCGTGGCTTTTGGTCAATGTTAGTTGATAGTAACCGTGTGACAGTTATTAGTCCTACGGTTAAACCTTAGCTTTAGGAGGGAACAGGGAACACCGGAACACCGGAACAGTAAAGATAAAGAGTGATAATGCCTATAAAAGTTACATGACAACGTTTCTATAGAGACGCTGGCAGGAAATGTAGGGGCCAATTTATCTCGGCAATCGCTGCGATCGCAATCCCCAACCCTAAACCCACAATCACTTGAAAGGGGGTATGACCTAATAATTCAATTAATCTTTCTTCGCTTAATTGTTTATGTTCTTCAAAGACTTCATCAATAATTTGATTTAAAATGCGGGCTTGTTTTCCGGCCGCTTGTCGAACTCCGGCGGCATCGTACATCACAATAAACGCAAAAACAACAGCAATGGCAAAATCAGGACTTCCCCACCCCATGGTTTTGCCCACTCCCGTTGCTAAAGCCCCCACAAAAGCCGAATGGGAACTGGGCATTCCTCCGGTTGTCACCAACACCCGCAGATTAATTTTGCCATGTTGGACTAGCTCCACCGCTAATTTAGAAAGTTGAGCCAGAATACAGGCTAACAGGGCAACCCATAACACTTGGTTATTGAGGATTTGAGAAAAGTCTTGCATATAATATAGATAAATAGCTTTAGTGAGTGCGATTAGTGATAAAATCTGCGATCGCTAACAGAGGAATAGCCCGGTCTCCATAGTGAGATAATTCAGCTTTTGCCGCTTCAATTAAGTTTTGGGCCTGACGTCGGGATTCCTCTATACCCCATAAACTGGGATAGGTGACTTTTTTGGCCGTTAAATCCTTACCTGCGGTTTTTCCTAACTCCTCCTGGGTTGCCGTAATATCGAGAATATCATCCACAATCTGAAACGCCAAACCAATATTACGGGCATAGCGAGATAACCCGGCAATTTCCGTTTCCTTCGCCCCTCCTAAAATCGCCCCACAGACCACACAGGCCTCTAATAATGCCCCAGTTTTATGGGTATGAATAAAAGTTAGGGTTTCTTCGGAAACATCCGTAAGTCCTTCCGAATCTAAATCCACCACCTGGCCCCCTACTAAGCCAGCGGCCCCCACCGCCCGACCTAAACGGGCAATTACCTGTAAAACTTGATTTGCGGGAACATCAGGGGTTTGGGTGGCCACAAATTCAAAGGCATAACTCAATAAACCATCCCCGGCTAAAATTGCAATATCCTCTCCATAAACCTTATGATTGGTCAGTTTTCCCCGACGATAATCATCATTATCCATGGCCGGGAGGTCATCGTGAATTAAGGACATGGTGTGAATCATTTCCAGGGCGCAAGCGGTAGCCATGGCCATTTCTATAGTCCCACCAACTAACTCACAGGTCGCCAAACACAAAATCGGTCGCAAACGCTTCCCTCCCGCCAGCAGAGAATAGCGCATTGACTCATAGATTTTTTCAGGGTAGATTAGGGGGAGAGACTCATCTAAAGCCCGTTCTACTAGGGTCTGTCGTTGGTTCATATAGGCAGATAAGTCAAACTGAGGGTTTTCCAACGGTGAGTTAATTTCGCTGACCAATACCATGACGAGTGCTTGTTGATAATAGGGGTAATGTTAACAAAAGTGGACTCCTGGGGACTTGATTTTTCCCTTCATCGCAGGAGCCAGATTTTAACTTCAGTATTTTACCAAAGAAATGGCTGTAAAACCCCGTCCTGACTTAGATTTTCTCTCAACTGATAACGGGTGACTGTTGACTCATTACTGCACTTTTTCCAAATAACTCCAAAAGGTGTTTTGCAATAACATCGCCACGGTCATCGGGCCAATACCGCCAGGAACTGGGGTAATATATTGGGCGATGGGTTGAACACTCTCGAAATCCACATCCCCGACTAGGCGAGATTTGCCATTATTATCAGTAATTTTATTAATTCCGACATCAATCACAATAGCGCCAGGTTTAACAAAATCCGCCGTAATCATTTGCGGACGTCCGATAGCGGCCACCACAATATCCGCATCCCGGCTAACTTTAGCTAAATCGTGGGTTTTAGAATGGGCAATAGTTACGGTACAATCAGCTTCTAATAACATTAAAGCCATCGGTTTTCCGACTAAAATACTGCGACCCAAAACAACGGCGTGTTTTCCTTTTAGGTCAATATTATATTCCTCAAATAGTCGCATCACTCCGGCGGGCGTACAACTTCTTAACCCCTTTTCCCCCCTAGCTAACCGTCCTAAATTTTCCGGGTGCAAACCATCAGCATCTTTCTTTGGATCAATTTCATATAGTAACCCAACGGAGTCCAAATTAGCAGGAAGGGGTAACTGAACTAAAATTCCATCCACTTGTTCATTTTGGTTCAGTTCATGGATAATACTGGTAAGTTTTTCTTGGCTAGTTTCTGCGGGGAAATGTTGACCAAAAGATGTAATTCCCACCTTAGCACAGGCCTGTTCTTTATTACGCACATATACCGCACTGGCCGGATTCTCCCCCACCATAATCACCGCCAAACCGGGCGGACGTCCAACTTTAGCTTGCCATATTTCTACCTGCTCTTGTAGTTGGGCTTGAATCTTTTTGGCTGTAGATTTACCGTCTAATAGATTATCCATAATTCGCTCTCTCTTTTGTCAATTAATATATTCAGTGACTCCATGACCTTTTCATTTTCACAGAAGTTCACCAAAACCTGGCAAATTAGTATTGTATTACTATTTGTGACCGGATTAGTCGGTTGTCAAAGTATTTCTCAATCTGAAAGTTGGATTAATTTTAATACCGCTAAAATTGAACTGCTACAACAAAAACAGAAAATAGGTGCTAAAGTTTATCTCAGAGGTAAAGTCAAAAGTCATGCACCCTTTTTAGGGGCAGGCGCTTATCAACTTCAAGATGATACGGGTTCAATTTGGGTATTTACCACTCAGCCTTTACCACCCCTCGGACAAGAACTATTAATTCAAGGTAAAGTAGAATATAAAAGCCTTTTAATTAAAGAGATGAAAGGAAAAGATATTGGAGATGTTTATCTCAAAGAAATTAAACGGGAACAGGGAACAGGTAATGGGTAATACTTCGACTTCGCTCAGTAACAGGGTAATGGGTAACAAATTATGATTGAAGTTGCTATAGCAATTCTTTATCGAGATGGAAAGTTTTTATTGCAGTTACGAGATAATAACCCAAATATTGTTCATCCTGGGGTTTGGGGATTATTTGGGGGACATTTAGAACCCGGAGAAACCCCAGAAACTGCCTTTAAACGGGAATTACTCGAAGAAATTAGTTATAATATTCCTGAGTTTTTCCACTTCAATTCCTATGCAGATTCCCTAGTCAATCGGATTGTTTTTTATGCTCCTTTAACAGTTAATTTGAGTCAATTAGTCTTAAATGAAGGCTGGGATATGGGATTATTAACACCCGAGGATATTCAAACTGGAGAATGTTATTCTGAAAAAGCAGGAATGGTCAGATTAATAGGGACTCTGCATAGAAAGATTTTATTAGATTTTATGGCTCAAAAGTTAGTTTAAGCCACAATAGGAACACTACCATCATCGGGTAAAATAGAACGGGGATTAACCTTTTCACCATCGGGGTTATGAACTTCAAAGTGCAAATGAATAGAATATCCTCCCCCATCAATTTCTAACCCTTCATAACCGAAACCCGAACCGCCCCGCACCCCGATAAATTGACCTTTGGTAACGGTTTGACCCACTTTAACCCGAATAGATTGTAAATGAAAATAAACGTGTTGCCAACCATTAGAACGTTTAATATAAATTGCCCGACCTTCTGCACCACTGGGATCATTTTTAATATAATCAACTACTCCATCACTCGCCGCATAACATTCATCGGGAGTATATCCCCCAATATCAACACCTGCATGAAGTCTCCCCCTCGCATAACCAAATTCAGCCCTTGAACCCATACTGGTTCCCGTCATTGGCCATATCCATTCGGCGTTAGATGCTGCAAAAGAAGCCGAAGAAACGGAACGAGAGGCGGTTAATTCTTCATCAGTTTCTAATAGTTTAACTTGATGAGCCAGAACAAACCAACTTGTCATATTCTTGGGTTTAGGAGAGATAAAATTAACTCGTAAATGGTTATCTTCTGCCTCAGAATAACTTTCTATTTCAAATATTGTATCACAATAAACCGAGATTTTTTCATTATAAGCAACTGCTTCGGCTGCAACTGGATGGAGCTTAAAAATTGTATGTTCCAAAACTTGTAATTTCATGGTTATCTCCTGATTTAATTTATGGTTTTTAGGGACTGTGTTAAAGCTAGAATTAAATATTGGGTTAATGTATAGGCATCAACCCCTAATTCCGTGCGTTCTCTTGCTGCTAAAATCCCGGCTTGGGAATGCCACCAAACCGCAGTATTAACTATTAATTCTATAGGTTTTTTCGCGAGAATCACAGGGGGTAAAAGCCCTCCTAATAATCCCGTTAAAACGTCCCCACTTCCCCCTCGACCCAAAGCCGGGGTACTATCAGGATTAATCCAAACTTGATTCGCGGTAGCAACACAGGTTCTAGCCCCTTTCAAAACAATAATAGCACCGGTCAATTCGGCGGCTTGTTTGGCTAATTTTATTTGATTTTTTTCTAATGCTATTAATTCAGGAAATAACCGTTTAAATTCTCCTAAATGGGGGGTAATAATTGTTGGGAATTTACGAGAAGATAGGGTAAAAACTGGATTCAACTGAGCTAAAATATTTAAAGCATCAGCATCTAAAATAATTGCACAATTTGCTGTGAATATCCTTTCCATAATAGCTTGAGCTTCTAAGGTCAATCCAGGGCCACAAACAATCGTTTGATAGCGACTTAAATCCAGATTTTCTGGAAGTTCAAGAATTGCTCCATTTTCAGTTTCAGGACAGCCAATAATTAGGGCTTCTGGTAATTGCAAACTTAACAAGGGTTTAATGGAATTAGGAACAGCAATAGAAACCATTCCCACACCACTAGCTCTGGCTCCTAATCCAGCTAAAATAGCGGCTCCTGTATATTGTTTGGAACCTGCTATAATCAATAAATGACCGTTTTTATATTTATGATGATTAGCCGGACGGGGCAAGGGTAAACTATTAATTGCAGTGTTCTGAGTGATGCGATTTAAGATAGGAGATTCTCCGATAATAGCATTAATATCCATCAAAGGAATATCAAAATCAATCAGTTCTGCTCTACCAATATAATCTAATCCGGTATCTTGTAAAAAAGCTGGTTTCCATAGTCCTAAACAGAGGGTAATATTAGCTCTAATTGCTGTTCCTAATATTTCTCCTGTATCGGTATGAATTCCCGAAGATAAATCAATACTAATCACAAATTTATTCCAATGATTTATAATATTAATATCTTCAGCAATTTCTCCAGTAATTTCCCGTTCTAGCCCAAATCCAAATAACCCATCAATTAGAACATCACACTGCTCTAATTCTTTGATATTAGAACTCAAATTAATACCTAAACTCTGAACATATTTATAATGGGTTTGGGTGAGTTCTTTTCGCTTTAAAAACGGACTATAAATTACAATATTATAGCCCATAAAATATAGTTCCCTAGCCACAACTAACCCATCACCACCATTATGTCCTGGCCCTACTAATATCCCAATTTTATGCTCAGGGGTGATTGATTTTTCTAAGAATAAATTTTTTATCCTTTGGGTAATTTTCCCGGCAACTTTTTCCATTAAAGCCGCCACAGGTATGCCCGCAGAAAAGATCCGTTCTTCGATATTTCGCATCTGTTCTGCGGTTACAACAATTTGTTCAATTTGTTTAGATCTAATTTGAGGATTCATAAAATTAATCATCTTAACTATCTTAAATAATATTTAAAACCCCAAAAAGATAACTAAAGATCAGACAGTAAAGCCTGTAATTCTGCTTCTGATAATAGGGTAATACCTAAATCTTGAGCTTTTTTTAGTTTAGATCCGGCTTCTTCTCCTACAACAACATAATCCGTTTTTTTACTGACTGAATCGGTAACTTTTCCCCCTGCATTTTGAATTAGTTTTTTAGCTTCTTCCCGTTTTAATGTAGGTAATGTGCCAGTAATAACAAAGGTTTTATTAATTAAGGGTTTAGACTTATTACTCTGATTATAGTCTATTTTATCTAAATTAGCAAGCTGTAATTCGGCGGTTTTTAATCGTTCTATTAAGCGTTGATTTGCCGGAAGATTAAACCATTGATCAACAGAATAGGCAATTTCTGGCCCGATGCCATAAACTCCTTCAATATCGGCGGCGGATGCTTGGATTAATTGCTCAACACTCTTAAATTTTTGGGTAATTAATTCGGCGTTCACGCTGCCCACATGACGAATTCCTAAGCCATACAATACCCGCGCCCAAGGTTGGTTTTTAGAAGTGGCGATCGCGTTGACAATTTTAGTCGCTGACTTTTCCCCCATCCGCTCTAAAGTCATTAATTGTTCAACCGTCAAATCATATAAATCCGCAACAGAATTAACTAATTTATGATTAACAAACTGTTGAACTAATTTATCCCCAATTCCATTAATATCTAAGGCATCCCTAGAACACCAATGAATCAAAGATCCTTGTAAAATTGCCGGACAAGAATCATTAATACATCGCGTTACCGCCTCTCCCAAGGGCTGCACAACCCCTTGACCGCATTCAGGACAATGGGTTGGCATTTCAAACTTTTTAGCGTCCTGGGGGCGCAATTCTAATAATACTTTAACGACTTCAGGAATAATTTCCCCGGCTTTGCGTACAATCACCGTATCACCGATGTGTAAATCTAACTCAGTAAGGCGATCTCGGTTATGTAATGTGGCCCTTTGCACCGTAGTTCCGGCCAGTAAAATCGGGTTAAGTTCCGCAACCGGGGTTAAAGCTCCAGTTCTTCCTACTTGTACGGTAACAGATTTTACCTGGGTTGGCATTTCTTCTGCGGGATATTTATAAGCGATCGCCCATCGAGGAAATTTCTGAGTAAATCCTAATTTTTCCTGTAGGGATAAAGGATTAATTTTAATCACCACTCCATCGGTCATATAGGGTAAATTTTGGCGTTTTTCCTGCCAATATTCACAGTATTGAATGACTTGATCTAAATTAGAACAAACTTGACGATTAGGATTGACTTTAAACCCCATTTTTTGCAATAATTCCAAATTATCCCATTGGGTTTGAGCAGCAACAATTTCTAAATCATTCTGTTCTGGAATTTGTAACGTATAGGCAAAAAAATCCAGTTTCCGTTCAGCTACAATTTTAGAGTCTAATTGTCTTAAAGTTCCAGCAGCAGCATTTCTAGGATTAGCAAATAATGATCCTCTTTCTTTTTGTCTTTCTTGATTAATAATTTCAAAAATTTTTAAGGATAAAAAGGCTTCTCCTCGAACTTCAACTAAAGCCGGGGGATTTTCTAATTCTAATTTTAAGGGAATTGAACGAATTGTTTTGACATTTTGAGTAATTTCTTCCCCGGTTATCCCATCTCCTCGCGTTGCACCTCGGACTAATATTCCATTTTCATAAGTTAATGCTAAAGCCGATCCATCTATTTTGAGTTCACAAACATAAGTCGGCAATTCCGATGAATTTATAGCTATTTTTAGACCTCGATCTTGCCAAGTTTCTAACTCATTAAAACTAAAAGCATTGTCTAAACTATACAATGGAATATTATGTTTAACCGATTGAAATTGAGTCGCGGGTTTTTCTCCTACTCTTTGAGTCGGGCTATCCGTTGTAATCAGTTGGGGATATTGTTGCTCTAAATCTTGCAATTCTCGATAGAATTGATCATAAACCGAATCCGCCATTGTCGGTGAATCTAAGACATAATATTCATAACTGGCTTTTTGCAATAACCGTCTTAATTCTTGAACTCGGGTTTGAATTTCTGAGGTAATTTCTATCATGGTCAGTTGCTATATTTTTGATTAAAAAGGAAGGTCAATTGATTAACCTTCCTTGATATGAATAGGGATTTTTTTGATCCCTTACAGGTTGAGATTTGTTAATTCACTAAACACCAACTCTTTTTCATCTGTTGTGATACTATTCTTATTAGTTTGTGTAGGACTACTCCCATTCAGTTCAGGCGGAAATTGATTAATTCCTTGTAAAATTCGGGATTCATTTTCCACTTGAAACACATTGGCGTAGAGGTTGGCAACAATCTGTTTTCCTTCTTGGGTTAATTCCAAATATTTCAGCGCGGCTGGAATATAAGGAAACACACCATTCCAGTAAAATTTAGCATAATTTCGACGTAAATCTCCGGGGGTTTTATAGCCTAAAACCTTGTTAGTTCCTACTTCTTCAAACTCATAAAATAGGGAACTAATTTTTTTCAAATACCGGGGATCACTAAGTTGACCAATCAAATCCGCCGCCCTTGCTAGTCCTGAATAATTATGTCGATCTTGATGGGTTTCATCGGCCGGAACTGGGAAACGAGTTAACTCAATATTCCGTTTAATTTGTTCCGCATCAATTAAATTATGCCCGCCAAATCGTTCGTCAATTACTAATTTTCCCCGATCAACATGATAAGCTGTTAAACTAGCCGATGTTGCCCCCACTGAAATCGGCACAATCCCATCTCCAATTCCCGTGGCAAATAGACCGACAGACTCCTGATCTTGCCTACAAACACCCTTCACATAGCCAATATCATGACACAGTAAAGAAATAATAAAATGTAACCAGTCTTGAGGAGTTACCCCCCCTTCGCGAATATGTTTTCCGCGTAAAATTTCCTGTCCCACTAACGTCACTAACATGGTATGCTCAACGTTGTGGTAAAGAGCATCACAATTGGCAATATTTTCCAATGCCATTGTTCCAGCCCAAGCGATAATTTCGGGGTAGTCTGGTTTAAACCCTCCGTAAGTCCGACGATATCCCCCTTGTAATTGTTGAACAAAGACATCAATTAGAATGGCTGTGGCATTAATCATAACTTATTAGTTAAATAAAGTGCTACAAACTAGATAATCAGTTATCTAGTCCTGGGTTTCAAGGCTTAACCTAATTATATTCGATTAATCCATTGTCCAGGCATGGGCAAAATTTCAGATCAACCTAATTTTTAACCTATTATGACATCTGCATTTGATCCCGATTTAATTTTTTTGTTACTCGATAACACCCTACCCGGTGACACCCTACCCGGTGACACTCTACCTGGCGACACTATAACCGATGGTAACACAACTGTTCCTGGGGACACCGGGGGAACCGGTAATACAATTCCCCAAATTACCGATACTCTGGGTGCTAGTCTAGGGGGAACTGCTGGGGCAGATATTATGCAAGGGAATATCGGTCGTGATAGTTTGTATGGTCGGGGGGGAGGAGACACAATTTTTGGAGACGACGGCGAAGATTTCATTGATGGGGAAGTCGGAAATGATTATATTAATGGCAATCAAAATCGGGATTCTATTCTCGGTAGTGATGGAGATGATACCCTATTTGGAGGCAAGGGCGCAGATACTTTAGAGGGTGGCAATGGCAAAGATTTATTATTCGGAAATAATGATAATGATGTATTAACTGGAGGGGATGATAGTAATAATACTTTGTATGGTGGAGCCGGAGATGATTGTCTAGTGGGGGGAAATAAAGATGATTTTTTATCCGGCGATCGCGGTCAGGATATTTTAATCGGGGCTGACGGGAGAGATACTTTCTTTATTTCTGTTAATTCTGGTAGTGGAAATCGGGCTTTAACTGATGTTATTGATGACTATAATCAAAATGATGATGTAATTTTGCTACCCAATGACTTAGCCTTTAGTCAATTACAATTTGAGACGGATAGTTTGAATGGAGTTAACGGTTTATTTATTCGGACAGATGATCGAGATAACCCCACTTACGTAGCATTTATTCCTGATTTTACAGGCAATTTAAGATCGGGAAATTTTAAATCTCTCCCTTAATCAATTATTAAATAAAATCACCCTTTTAGATAGGAAAATCAATCCTCATGTACGGGTTTCTCAACCTCAATAAATCTGCGGGATTTACCTCCCATGACTGTGTGGCGCGAGTTCGCCGAATCTTAAAATTAAAACGGGTCGGACACGCTGGAACCCTTGACCCAGCAGCCACTGGAGTATTACCCATGGCTCTGGGAAAAGCTACTCGCCTGTTACAATTTCTCCCCTCTCATAAAGCCTATCACGCTAAAATTAGATTCGGGATCACGACCACCACCGATGACTTAGAAGGCGAAACCTTAACAACTCAATCTGTACCCCATTTACAACTAGAAAATATTCAAGCTATCTTACCCCAATTTATCGGTAAAATTGAACAAGTTCCTCCTATTTATAGTGCAATTCATGTTCAAGGAAAACGATTATATGATTTAGCTAGAAAAGGCGAAATTATTGAGGTTCCTAGTCGAACAGTCGAAGTTTTTGATCTGAAAATTCTGAACTGGTATCCGGGGGAATTTCCCGAATTAGAAATTGCGATCGCCTGTGGTTCAGGAACCTATATTCGCTCCATTGCTCGGGATTTAGGAGCTATACTTAATACGGGAGCTACCTTAGCCAATTTAATCAGAACAGAAAGTAGTGGTTTTGGTTTAGAAAATAGTCTAACCTTAGAAACCTTAGAAACCCAAGTTCAGGAGCAAACTTTTTCTCCTCTATCTCCTACAATTGCTTTAAATCACTTAACAACAATTATCCTAACTGCTGAATCAACAAAACGTTGGTGTCAAGGACAATCTATTATTATAGAAAATCAAATAATAGAAGATCATCCCGTAAGTGTTTATGATCAAAATCACCAACTCTTAGGAATAGGAAAATTAATCAAAACTTCCAATCAAATTCTCCTGACTCCCCAAATTGTTCTAGCTGAAAATTAACCGATTGAATATGATTAAGAACCTATTTATTATTCTAATTAAAGGCTACAGACTTTTAATTTCTCCCCTGTTTCCCCCCGCTTGTCGCTTCCATCCCACCTGTTCCCAATATGCCATTGAAGCCCTAGAAACCTTTGGCATTGTCCAAGGAAGTTGGTTAGCCCTCAAACGAATTTTACGCTGCCATCCCTACCATCCCGGAGGCTATGATCCCATTCCTCCCAAACCCGAAGATTAGGTACAAATAAAAAAGGGGTAGACTAGCTACCCCCAATTCTGAATGACTACAAGTTAAGACTTAGAATATTTCAAAGTCACTGGCTTGCAGGTTAGGATTATTGGTAAATGTAGCCACTTCTTGGGCAGCACCACCGGTCAGGAAGTATAACTTGCCATTGGCAGAGTCATAAACCAGTCCAGTTGTACTCGGAGGTGTGGCAGGATTGAAGTTAGCAATCACTTGGAATTCACTGGTTTCTACACTGACACCTAGAGCAGAGAACACATCAGAAGATAGGGCAACTCTGTCAATTCCCGGTGCGAAATCAACAACCACATCAGCATTAGCACTGCCTACTTGTGTAAAGGCAAAGGTATCGTTTCCAGCATTACCGCTTAAGTTGTCATTGCCTTTGTCTCCAGTAATGAAGTCATTACCGTCTCCACCCGCAATGACGTCATTTCCTTGGCCACCATAAATGGTATCGTTTCCGTCACCACCATAAAGGGCATCATTGCCTTGTTCACCCCAGATGACATCATTGCCCGTGCCACCATCGATGACATCGTTGCCATCACCACCGGCTAGAATGTCATTACCAGCGCCACCGGAAATGTTATCGTTTCCGGCATCACCATTTATGGAATCATCCCCATCACCACCATAGAGGTTGTCGTCTCCTTGACCTCCGTAGATTAGGTCATTGCCACCTAGACCATAGATAACATCATTGCCTACGTTACCGTAAAGCTCCTCATTTCCGCTTCCACCATAGATCTGGTCGGGGCCGCCAAAACCGTAAATGACAACATTGGTTGCGGCTCCGGCGGAAAGAATATCACCTTGTTCTCCACCTGCAATTAGGGTAGTGTTAGCTGTACCTGCAATACTATTAGCTTTACCTTCTACACCAACTAAAGCAACTCCCCCAAACGGGCTTGATACCTCTATGACGCCTTCGGATGTTATTACCTGAGACATTTAAGTTCTCCTCACTTGAGTTAAATAATGTTAGCGTTTTGATCGTTCTGGGATTCTACAATAGGAACTTAGTTACTGGTAGCTTTAGGGATAATTAAACTTCAACTTACCAGGGATTCCAGTCGGCTAATGAATACCACGTTTAGTTTATCCTAAAGAGAACAAACAATCCAGTGCATCTTAACAGAAAAAAGGACAATGTTGGGAATTGAACAAAGTCCCTGTCTAGTAGATACAAACAACAGTTTGACACCACTAACTAGAACCCAATGGAGTGAAGCCAAGCACCCGTCAGTAATGAGTAAAAAAATATCGTATCAGCTTAACAGAAGTGTCAAGAAAATAGCAAGAGATTGATAAATTTTCGTCTTGGCCTTCAATATCGAGAAAAGGAATAGGCCTTGATCTCACATCCATTCCCAGGTTTGGGTTCAAAAAAAACTAACTATCGCTTGATGTGAAACGATTGACCTCCTGATGGGCACAAACCAGTCCCAAGTGACCAGGGTTTCTTGACATACCCTGTTTAGAACGGCTCTGCTGAGACTGACTTAGCACCGGATTCAAAGCGGACGTAAGGACAATCTGGCTTCATTGACTGACCAGAATCTTGAGAAGTTCCCAACAGAATCATGATTTTATTTGGTGAAAACCGAATTGATTGATCTGGATCAGCTAAAATGCTTGGAGTTAAACGAATCCCAGCGATATCTATGTCAAATCAACAGGAGCCCATGCAACGATTGACTTTGCCCTACCCGAATCGATCCCTTAGCCCCAGTCCTCAAGGGTTAAGGGCATGGGTAACACTGATTTTAGGACTGGGACTGATATCAGGAATAGGAAGTCCCGTTTTGGCTAATATCCCCAGGATTCCACCCAACCCCCTGTTGCTGTCGCAAAATGTGGCTCAAGCTTCAATCATCTATATTGATCCCAACACGGGAGATGATGGCGAAACCTCGACAGGAAGCCAAACTAGCCCCTATCGTTCGATTACCTATGCACTGCAAAAGGTTCCACCGGGTACGGTGATTAAACTTAACCCAGGTACTTACAGCCAGGAAACCGGAGAAGTGTTTCCCCTATCCCTGAAAGATGGAGTGACATTGCAAGGAGATGAGACGACCAATGGACAAGATACGATGATTATGGGTGGGGGAAATTTCGTTAGTCCTACTTTTGCACGACAAAATGCCACGATTAAAACTCAAGGTGACAGTCAAATTATCGGGGTTACAGTTACCAATCCTAATACTAGAGGAACGGGTTTATGGATAGAATCTTCCAGTCCTGTGGTGACTGGCTGTACATTTATTGATAGTAAACGAGATGGGATTTTTATTACTTCCGAAAGTAATCCGAAAATCCAGAATAATATATTTGTTCAAAATGCCGGAAATGGCATTTCAATTGCCCGTTCAGGAGCCGGAGAAATTCGGAATAATGTTTTCCAAAATACTGGATTTGGGATCTCAGTCAATGATGAAGCTTCCCCTACAATTATCGAAAATAAAATTATCGAAAATCGAGATGGAATTGTAATTTCTCACCAAGCTAAACCCATATTACGAAATAATTTAATTGAAAATAATGAACGAGATGGAGTGGTTGCTATCTCCCAAGCTCAACCGGATTTAGGCACGGTTGACAGTCCCGGACAAAATATTATTCGGAGTAATGGTCGTCATGATGTCTATAACGCCACCCGGGGTTATACCCTGATGGTGGTGGGAAATGAAATTGATCAAACCCGCATCTCCGGTGCGGTAGAGTTCTGAAAACAAAAAGCCAGCTTCCAACTTAGGGAAGCTGACCTTCATCTTTTTATATGTAGATTTGTTATGTTTAGGGTCTTTATAAAAGCTGACCCCATTTGAGCGATTAAATCGGATTTATGGTTAGGATCTTTATAAAAGCTGACCCCATTTGATTCACTATATATAATCATGCCAGGGATCAAGGAAAAACCTGGATTTCTTAATGTTTTTTTTATTTTCTTTTGTTTGCGTCTTGTGTAGGTAGATTGAGAAATATATAGTTATGTTACTTTGGGCTAGATGGACGGCGACTGCCTCGCTGTTCCCAACGAAACAAGCCCACCATTAGGGCCACGACTCCCACCTGTAGAGCTAAGTTGGGTAAGGCCGAGGCAACATTCCGCCCTGCCAATAGTTGGGCTAAGAATACCACCGCACCAATAAAACCCGAAGCCCCCAAACCAATATAGATAAACTGTCGTAAACCCCGATAAGGAGCGAGTGCTTCCGCCTTCAGACGGGTATATTGTTCGGGACTGATTTGGGAATTGTATTCAGAAGGATCAGATTTAGGTGTTTTCATATTAGTTATAGCGCTAGGAAACAGGGAACAGGGCAGGGCTGTTTCATGTTTGAAAATTATAGCCTACTTTTGGGCCATAATTCTCAAACATGATAGCTATTTTCCGAATAATTAATATTTCATATAATTGCTATATTAATATTAATTATAGGAGATATCATCTAAGCAACATAAATATTCTTATTCCCTATGGAGTAAGACTTACATTCCCGATTTTTATCTATTTTTCCTAAATTAATTGCTCTATTTTTTAATTTTTAACTATCGGATTAAGAGATAGCCACTAATTTCTCCCAATGATTTCCTAACCACCTTCTTCCCTCTGTTATTGACCAAAATCCTAAACCTCTGAAAATATTCAATCCTAGGGTGTTGAGCAGTGCCCAATTAGTCGCCGCTTGTACTTGATGAATTTTCATACTATCCTCTTTAAATAACACATCTTTTACCCAATGAACTTGATTCTCAATCCCCCAATGCCCTTTAAATTTTTGGGAAAAAAATTCCGCCTTTTCCCAGATACTACTTATATAATAAACCGTTTCTCTATAAGGCTTTTTTCCTCTGTATCCCCACCTTTCTACCTGAATTATACTTTGAATATGTTCCCAAGGGCTTTCAATTTTTATCGATTTTTTAAACACTGATACCCGACGAGTTATTTCTCGTCCATGACCCCGCTCTTTTTGAGTATCTATCTCTCGATATCCTTGATGCCCTGACATCACCCCTAAAACTACTACTAATAGCACTTCCCATAAACTATACCTTTTTCCCTGACTTTTTCGGAAATCCTTGACTTCTTTTAAATTTTCTATTAAACTTGTTAGCATCTTTATTTTAGAAAAAAATGGCGATCACTCCCCATTTTATCAGGTGGCGATCGCTCTTTCTTTAGTCTTTTTCACCCGACTTTGAAACAGCCCTGGGGGTAGGGGAGATGAGGAAATAATTGATAGTGTCAAACCCATAGTTAACAGCCTATAGGTCTGTTTTTCATATTTGTTTCCTCTGTTCTGTACAATTGGATTAACAAACTTTTATTTTACTGTTGTAACTTTAATCAATGTCTATATCAGAATTAGAGGGTTTGCAAGAACCCTTAGAAAATAAAAAAGTCCATTTGCCTAAAACCAGTGAATCCGAGAGTTTAAAGCGGATTCGACATACTGCGTCCCATGTTATGGCGATGGCTGTTCAGAAACTGTTTCCCAAGGCACAAGTCACCATTGGCCCTTGGATTGAAAATGGGTTTTATTATGATTTTGATAGTCCTGAACCCTTTACCGAGAAGGATTTAAAATCCATTCAAAAGGAAATGGTTAAGATTATCAAACGCAAACTCCCCGTAATTCGGGAAGAAGTTAGTCGGGAAGAAGCCCAAGAGCGTATCCAGAAACTGGGAGAACCCTATAAACTAGAAATCCTAGCGGGGTTACAGGAACCCATTACCCTGTATCATCTAGGCGAGCAATGGTGGGATTTGTGTGCGGGGCCCCACGTTGAGAACACGGTTGATATTGACCCTAACGCCATTGAACTCGAAAGTGTGGCCGGAGCCTACTGGCGCGGGGATGAAACCAAAGCCCAACTGCAACGGATTTATGGAACCGCTTGGGAAACCCCCGAACAATTGGCCGAACATAAACGCCGCAAGCAAGAAGCCATCAGACGTGACCATCGCCGTTTGGGCAAGGAGTTGGGACTGTTTATCTTCTCCGATTTAGTTGGGCCAGGATTGCCCCTGTGGACACCTAAAGGAACCCTATTAAGAAGTACCTTAGAAGACTTTCTGAAACAAGAACAGGTGAAGCGGGGCTATTTGGGCGTCACTACTCCCCATATTGGCCGGGTAGATTTATTTAAAACCTCGGGACATTGGCAAAAATATCAAGAAGATATGTTTCCAATGATGGCGGACGATGAGGAAGCCAAAACCAACGAGCAGGGGTTCGTCCTAAAACCCATGAACTGTCCGTTTCATATCCAAATCTATAAAAGTGAGTTACGTTCCTATCGGGAACTTCCCATGCGTTTAGCAGAATTTGGGACAGTTTATCGGTATGAACAATCAGGAGAATTAGGGGGTTTAACCCGGGTTCGAGGCTTTACCGTTGATGATTCCCATTTATTTGTCACCCCTGAACAATTAGATGATGAATTTCTCAAAGTTGTGGATTTAATTCTCTTTGTCTTTAAGAGTTTACAACTAACCAACTATAAAGCCAGACTGAGTTTCCGTGACCCCAGTTTAGATAAATATATTGGGTCGGATGAAGTTTGGAATAAGTCAGAAGGAGCGATTCGTCGGGCGGTAGAAACCCTAGGAATGAACTACTTTGAAGGAATTGGGGAAGCCGCTTTCTATGGCCCGAAATTAGACTTTATTTTCCAAGACGCCTTAGAGCGGGAATGGCAATTGGGAACAGTTCAGGTGGATTATAATTTACCCGAACGCTTCGATTTAGAGTATGTCGCTGAAGATGGAACCCGTCAACGTCCGGTAATGATTCATCGTGCCCCCTTTGGCTCCTTGGAACGATTAGTGGGAATATTAATAGAGGAATATGTGGGGGATTTCCCCATCTGGTTAGCACCCGTACAATTCCGACTATTACCCGTCAGCCAAGAATTTCTTCCCTTTGCTCAAGAAATTGCCCTCAGAATGCGCTCTGCTGGAATTCGGGCGGAGGCGGATGCCAGTAGCGAGCGTTTAGGGAAATTAATTAGAAATGCTGAGAAAGATAAAATTCCGGTGATGGCCGTGGTTGGAGCTAAGGAAATAGAAGCCAATTGCTTGAATATCAGAACTCGGGCGGATGGAGAGTTAGGGGAAATTCCGGTTGAAACTGTAATTCAACAACTGCAACAGGCTATTTCTAGTTACGGGAATTTTGCCAAGACGGTTTGACACTCCCGGTGCCTAAAGGCGTGGGGATTCTTGGTTCAGCGAAACCACTTAATCAAAGTACCTTGCAGTGCTTTAACCAGAGGTGGGATTCTCCCCAAGCGTAGATTCGGGTATGCCCTACCCTATTCGCATTCCTGCGAGTTCTTTTTTAACTTGAAACAAATTTATTTCAAAGAAAACTGGTTGTTGAGCTTCCCACGAATCTTTTACCCACTGCTGGAGGAAAACTAGAACTGTGCAGTAGAACCCTATAGATTCAATTGTCAAGGTTCAGCGTTTTGCCGTTAGGCATACTAGGTTTTTATACAGGTTGCTTACCTTTTCCTGTCACCGAAAATGGTAGCACAATCAGACGTTAACGAGCAACCTAATATAAAGCTGTCCTAGAACGACGGGGTTTTAAACCCATTTTTTCGATAAATTCAGGCTTACACCTGGACAGAACCATCTGATACTATAATGATCTGTCATAACTATAGACTGGATTTGAAACAATGACTGAAGCATTCGATTTCCCGGGGACATTTTCCCCGGGGACATACAATTTATCTTTGATGATGACGACCTTATTCACCGATAAAGTCGGCGTTAACAGTGTGTTTCGGGTGCTTCAGTTATTGAAAACTATAATAACTATAAAAAAAAACCAAAAAGATTATGAGTTCAACCAAAAAGGAAGTAGAATCTTTGTTGACTAACCTACCTGATGATTGTTCACTGGAGGATGTGCAGTACCATCTCTATGTAATCGAAAAAGTCCGTCATGGACTTAAGATTCACGAAACGACCAGGAATCTAATACAAGAGGAAGCAGAAGGTTTATTAAGTAAATGGGTTATCAAGTAGTTTGGTCGCCTCAAGCCATAGATGATATTGATGCAATTGCCGCTTACATTGCACGAGATTCAATTTCTTATGCGGCGGCGGTTGTCCAGAGAATCATTGAGGTTACGCGCAACTTGAGCAAGGCTCCTGAAGCGGGAATGATTGTTCAAGAATTTGGCGATGAAAACATCCGGGAACAATTTGCTTACACCTATCGAGTCATTTATCAAATCCGAGAAGACACTGTTACCATTGCTTCTGTCATTCATGGGAAAGCCCTATTAAACATGGAATTGAGTCAACAGTAAATTTTTATTTCATCCCCGTAGAGACGCGCCATGGCAAGTCTCTACAAGTTTTTTAGGGTTTGACGGAACGATTTTACAGCAACTAAAGGATTAGGATGTTGTACATATTCCGCTAATATTGTTAAATTTATATTGGGGAGAATTTCACTATTATTAATTAATTCATAGCCTGATGTTTGCTGAAATTGTTTGACATTTTCAGACCGGAAATGATAGACAAGAAACCGATTATTTTGCCAAAACCAAACCTCACCCACTCCCAATCTTTGATAAACTTCTAAACGATTAATTCCCCCACTGGTAATCACAACTTCAATCGCTAAATCAGGAATTTCCTTATTACTTCCAATACAATAACTTTCATCGGGTTCCGTGCCCCCGCGTTGTTCCGGGTTTCGCAATGTCATCGAACCTGTGGGATAATATTCCGTGTCCGTTTCCAAACAATAAATCAGTAACAAATCTCCAATTAGAGTTTTAATCCTTTCATGGTTGCGACTGGGTGACATAACTTCTAAAATTCCATCCAAATAGGTTAAGCGAAATTCCAAACTATCCCCCAATTGAGTTAATAGGGTTTCATAATATTCCCAACTTACCTTATCTGTAATATAACGAACTTCTGAACCTTGCAGGTTTTCATCAGGATTAAGTAAAGTTTCCAGTTTACTCGCCAACATAGTTAATTCTCCTATTTAAAAAAATTAAATCAAAAACCCGTTGTTGCGCTTAAGCGCATCTTGAAAGACTTTTAGCCCCCTGGTCCCTATCATAAGTTAACTTAGCCAATAGCCTGCGGCATCGCTGCGCTCGGGCACGTCTCTGCGTTAAAACCCGTTAAATAATCTGAGTCATCTTTATTTTAAAACATCCGTAAAAGTTGAACAATAGGTAGATAAATTATAAACCCCAGGATAAATCGGATTTTGATAACTAAAATGGCGATAATCTAAGCAAAAACGATCCCAATCTGCCATTTGAATCCTAAATAACCAGATAAAAAAGTTAGCCAAACCCGGAGATAAATTAAAACGAAAATAAATCCGTTTCTGATAATATTCACAAGCCATTTCTATCGCTTGATTTAACGTAATTGCCGGATTTCCTAAGACAAATTGTTCCGTTTCTTGAGAAATTGGAGGATGATTAACTAAATAATACACCACCTGAGCAATATCGGCAGCATGGATAAAATGGAAACTTGCATCCGCTTGAAACCAACGAATTAAACCCATCCATTTCACCACATCAGAAATCCCCCCCGACAAATGAGAATAGGGTTTATTTTGTTCTCCTCCTAAAACCAAAGTCGGAAATAATACCCTTAAAGGCGGTAAACTAGGAGCTATTTTTAATAATTCCTGTAAACATTCATATTTAGTTCTAATATAATCCGTGCCAATTTCTCCCGCTTCGGGTAATAAATTATTATTTCTATCTAAAATACTAGCGGTTGAAAAATATAGAATTTGTTCACAAACTTGAGGATTTAATAGTTTTACTAATTCTAAATTTGCCTTAACATTAATCTCTAATACCTCTTGATATCCTCCCCAAGCGGTCGCAATTAAAATCACCGTATTAATTGTAGGTAATAAATCTTTGAATTTATTAATTTCTCTTAAATCCCCTTCAATAATATGAATACCCGGGCGACTCTGATAATCAAATCCTAATTTTTTGGGATTTCTAACGAGTAGAAATAACTCATCCTCGGTATTCTGAATCAGTTTTTCTACCAAATAATGACCAATACAACCACTCGCACCAGTAACAAAAATTCGCTTTTTCATATTATTAATAATTACTTTCCTTACTGGGGATACAGAGTATTCAAGATTGACTTGAACCCGCCCCTACAAATGCTATAAATCTTGAATATATCCTCTTTGTGTCTTCGTGCCTTTGTGTTTTTTTTGGAAAATTAACAATACCAAAAACTTCCGATATTGGATTTATTTCTAGGGTAGGAAAACCCCACCCTAGATGCGCTGAAGCGCAACAACGGCGCAACAACGGCGCAACAACCAATTAAGGATTAACCTTTAATAATTGATCCGCTTGTTTTGCTGTTTCAAAGAAATAGGCAACGTTTTCTTCTGGAGTATTTTGGAGAACACCATGCCCTAAATTGAGAATATGACCTTGATTTCCGGCTTTTCTAATGGTGTCTAAAATCCGATCTCGGATATTTTCTTTAGACCCGAATAAAATACAGGGATCAAGATTTCCTTGAACTCCAATATTGTGACCCAGACGTTGACGCGCATCAGCCATATCAACCATCCAGTCCACACTGACAAAATCAAATCCGGTTTTAGCCATCCGTTCTAATAATCCCGAACCGCCACTAATATAAAGAATTAAAGGCGTATCAGGGTGGGTTTGTTTTACTTGATCAATCACCCGTTTTTGATAGGGAAGGGCAAAAACTTCGTAATCTTGGGGGCTTAATTGACCCGCCCAAGAATCAAACATTTGAATTACTTGGGCGCCAGAATCAATTTGATACCGGACATAAACAGCGATCGCATCGGCAATTTTTTCTAAGAATTTATGCAGAATTAAAGGCTCAGAAAATGCCATTTTTTTAATAATTGCATAATCCTTAGAACTTTTTCCTTCAACCGCATAGGCGGCTAACGTCCAAGGAGCACCAACAAACCCTAATACCGCGGCTTTATTTCCCACTTCTCGACGCAAAGTTTGCAGGATTTCTCGAATGAAAGGAAGTTTTTCTTCCGGTTCAATCGGATGTAGTTTTTCAATTTGTTCTAAACTACGAATGGGAGGATTAATAATCGGCCCTTTGCTTTCGATAATATCAAAATCAATCCCAATTCCGGGTAAAGGCGTTAGAATATCAGAAAACAAAATCACCCCATCGGGTTGAAAAGCTCGGAAAGGTTGCAGAGAAATTTCAACAGCGATATCCGTTTTTTCAGAGCGGTCACGGAAGGAAGGATATTTTTCTCGCAGATCACGATAGGCTTTCATATAGCGACCCGCCTGGCGCATCATCCAGACAGGGGGACGATCTAGTTTTTCACCACGAGTAGCGCGCAACAAATAAGGAATTTCGGTCGATTCGGTCATCTTAACGTTACTAAAAGTTTAAAAAAGTTTTTAGGTCAATCCTTAGCTTACCACTGAAAGGGGTTGGCTGTTAGCTGTTGACGGGTACAGGCGGGGAAACCCCTGCTCCCCCTGCTTCCCCTGCTTCCCCTGCTTCCCCTGCTTCCCCTGCTCCCCTATTTCTTACCCTCGGCGGGGGGACAGTCGGGGTGAATGCCTCCTTGAGAGCAAATATATTTAATTTGGTTAGAATCCAAATTAATGGCGTTACTAAAATCCACCTTTTTTAAACGGCTAGATTGAGCAGTTTCTTCGGATTTAGCAATAAATTGATCGGGTTTATTCTGTTCAGCAGTAACAAAAATTGCTCCTTTAAAATTAGTTCCGTCTAATTTTGCTCCTTGAAAATTAACTAAACTTAAATTAGCATTCTTGAAATTTCCATCTTGCAATCGGGCATTTTTAAAGTTTGAACCCGTAAGTTTAGCGGAGGTAAAATCAGCCCCTTGTGCATTTGTTCCTGAGAAATTTACCGCCGAAATATCAGCATTTTTAAAGTTAGTTTGTCTTAAATCTCCTCCTTCAAAATTTGCCCCGGGGGCTTTTGCTTCAGTAAAACGAGCCTTTTTTAAATTGGCTTTAGACAAATCAGCACTGGCTAATTCCGCCCCCGTGAATTTAGCATCGGTGAGGTTAGCCTGTTGTAAATTGGAACCTAATAATTGAGCATTGCTGAAATTTGCTCCGGTTAAATCTGCCTTTGAGAAATTGGCTTTATTCAGATTTGCCTTTAAAAAATTAGTGTATTTTGATAGGGTATTACTGAAGAAAGCCCCGGTTAAATCCGCTCCGGTTAAATCCGCCCCACTTAAATCGGAAATCCAATCATCAAAGGTTTCTAATCGTCCATCTTCCCCCGCCGTAGCAAACCGACTATTTTTTAAATTAGCTTTAGTGAGGTTAGTATTTCTAAAGCTAATTCCCGATAAATCCGTTTGTTCTAAAACCAAAGTAAACTGCACGGGTGGGGTTAAGTTTTGCCCTAAATCAATCCGACTTAAATCGTCATTATGAATAAAGCCTCCATAGACTTTCAGAATTTTGGCGATCGCTCTTTGAGTCGCCTGTAGTCGTCGCCCTGCTAATTGTTTTTCTTGGTTTTCTGCCCCAAATTTCATCGAATCTAAATCATTTTTGAGGGCTTGATTTAATCGTCTTAAATGGGGTAAAGATTCTGGCCCGGTACTAACTAAAGCCTGTTGAGTGACATCAATTAAGACGGGGTTTTCTTCCTGAGCTAATACATCTACTAATAGGGGAATTGCCCGGGGATCTTTAATCGCTCCTAACGCTAAAATTGCCCCGCGTTTTTGAGCTACATCCGTGGAAGCATTGGGGGATAATTTATTCACTAAAGCCAGAAAAACCTGATTATCCTGTTGTTGAAATTCCCGACGGTTGGCTTGATTTTGAATATAAATTTGCGTGCCGACAAAGGTTCCTAAGACCGCCGCCAGACTGGCACTGCTAACTATAACTAGGGTTAAACCGGGATGTTGACGCATCCATGCCCATAAATTAAAGTCGAGTTTTGAGGTTTCTCCAGAAACTACTAAGCTATGAACGGCATCATCTCCACTCACCCAATCGTAGTTGGTAAAGGGGTTAAATACTAAGACCCTAGGAACATCCTGTACCAAAGTTCCCGCTAATAAATCATGTCCAGTCCGACCTTGAAATCGTTTAGCAATTAGGGCATCTCCGAGTAAAGTTGCACCGGATAAAACCCCTAAAATTAATAGATTAGGATAGGCTCCCGTCACTTGCCAAAGGCCGTAGGCAATGCCCAGGGGAATACCCCAACGGCCGATAAATTCTCGACGAAACGCCCGTCCCCAGCCTGGAGCCGAACCCTTGGGACTGATGACCAGGACTCCAAACCAGAGTTTGGGCAAGGTTTGGCCCCGTTTGGCTAACAGATAGAATTGCCATCCTCCCACCACCAGGGGCAGAAGTAGGGCACCTGACCACAATAGATTGGTTAATGGGGCGACTTGGGGACTGCGATCGCGTACAGGAATACCCAAGGTAGCGGCAACGGTTTCGGATGTCACCCGCACCACTGGATTGAGCGGGACAGGTTGGGGACTACGGTTGGAGAGAGCGCCCAGGGTAAAAGGAATTAACCCACTCGCCGCCACTAAGGAGACTTCCGCCACAAAAGCGCCCCATCGACGCACCCAAAAGGGTAAGGGTTTTGAGGTGACATCTGGCCATGATGAAGGAGATTGAGATTGATTGATGTCTCTATCTACAGTAGGGCTTGCCATAGTTCAAAATTTCCGAGTAGGTCGTTAAGATGCAAAAAATAAAAATCCTTTGTTCGAGTTTATAGCTTAACGCAGAAGGTTTCACAACTAAATTGGGACTGACCTCCGCCGGAGTTGGGCTCTGGCTAGTAGATGACTCTAAAGAGGCATGAAGTCTAATCATGTATAATTAAATCTTTAAGTCAGTGGGCGAGAAAATCAACAAGTATGTAACGAAATTGAGGTAAATATAGCAATCCTAAATAGGTTATAACATTTTAATACTGACATGAAACAGCCAGAAGTATTACCCCAGATCCGGCGTTCCCTGTTCCTTTTATTATTAATAAATGATGGAAAAACGTATTAGACACTGCCAGTTTTCATAAAACGAAAATTTATGCCAAAATTCAGATCAGACAGATGTTAGCCTAGACGAGATCAAAGATGCTATTAGCAAGACTTAGCTAATTTGTACTAATTTTAGGACACAATCTAAGTGTGACAAGATTGTATTTTATCAATAAATACTCCAACTAACGCGACAAATCCTGATCCGAATTAATCAAACCCGCAAAAAAATCACTCCTTTAGGGGTTTACTAATTTAGCCAACATGATTACTATGGGGAAGACAAAACATCACGGTTTGGAGTGAGGAAACAGGATGTACATCGTACAAATTGCCTCTGAATGCGCCCCAGTCATCAAAGCGGGAGGCTTAGGCGATGTTGTGTACGGACTCAGTAGGGAGCTAGAACTGCGGGGTCATACCATTGAAATTATTTTGCCCAAGTACGACTGCATGAGGTATGACCAAATTTGGGGACTTCATGAAGCCTATCAAGATTTATATGTTCCCTGGTTTGATGGTGCAATTCATTGTACTGTCTTTTGTGGCTGGGTTCACGGATGCCTATGCTTTTTTATTGAACCTCACTCCGAAGATAATTTCTTCAACCGAGGTTGCTATTATGGTTGCGTAGACGACCATTTGAGATTTGCCTTTTTTAGTAAGGCCGCATTAGAGTTTTTACTTAGAACTGATAAACGTCCCGATATTCTCCATTGTCATGATTGGCAAACGGGTTTAGCTCCTGTGATGTTGTATGAAATGTACAAATATCATGGTATGGAAAATATTCGGGTTTGCTATACCATTCATAACTTTAAACATCAGGGAATCGCCGGGACAAATATCCTTTGGGCAACGGGATTAAACCGAGAATCCTACTATTTTGAATATGACCGTTTACGCGATAATTTTAACCCCTTTGGATTAAATTCTATGAAAGGGGGAATTGTCTACTCTAACTTTGTTACAACCGTATCTCCTAACCATGCCTGGGAAGCCCATTATGGAGAATTTGGTTATGGTTTAGGACATACTTTAGAACTGCATCAACATAAATTTGGTGGCATATTAAACGGGATTGATTATGCCGTTTGGAATCCTGAAATTGATTCATTTATTCCCTATCAATATGGCCCGGAAGATTTAGCAGGAAAGGAAAAGAATAAAAAAGCTCTACGGGAAAAATTGTGGTTAAGTCATGATGATAAACCTCTTGTTTGTTATATTGGTCGTTTAGATGATCAAAAAGGGGTACATCTGGTTCATCATGCTATTTATTATGCCCTGCATCGACAAGCTCAATTTGTATTATTAGGTTCAGCAACGGAACCCACTATTAATTCTTGGTTTTGGCATGAAAAGAACTTTTTAAATAATAACCCCGATTGTCATTTAGAACTTGGGTTTAATGAGGAATTATCCCATTTAATTTATGCGGCGGCGGATATTATTGTGGTTCCGAGTAATTATGAACCCTGCGGATTAACTCAAATGATCGGTTTAAAATATGGCGCGGTTCCAGTTGTTCGGGCCGTGGGAGGATTAGTTAATACGGTTTTTGATCGGGATTATGACGAATATCACGAACCGGAAGAACGCAATGGTTATGTTTTTAACTATACGGATTTTCCAGCCCTAGAATCCGCCATGGATCGAGCTATTGGCTTGTATAATTACTATCCTGATGAATTTGAAAAATTGAGAATTCAAGGTATGAATTATGACTATTCTTGGAACCAACCGGGAACAGATTATTTAGCCATTTACGAATTCATTAGACATAAGTAATTGAGTTGCTACGGATTTAAACCTGGGTTTGTGGAAAGCAGTGCCAGCGTCCTCGCTGGCTGGTGTTCATATCGCTGTGCGATCGCACGTTTCAGCAGTTTTAGGTTTCTGCGGTAAAAGCTTCGGGGTCAATGTCCCAGTTTACCCAAGAAATGGCGGCATGGGCAGAAGTGAGGTCAGGAGGAACCCGCAAAACGTGAATATGATTTGTACTCGGACAAGTCATTTTCAACAGATGAATTGGTTCAATATCCACCTTAGCATCAATTTTAAGTAAGGTATATTCGCGCCAAGAGTCAAGTTCAATGGCTTGGAGTTCCTTACAGATGCGCTCATAGCCCATTTTTTGGATCAACAGTCGGCGAATTTCCGAATTTTTTTCCGTCAATAGCCACTCAGCTTTTCGCTGACTGGGGTGAGTCCAATATTGCCGAGGAAATCCCTTCATCCCAAATACAGAAACTTCCAAGTTTTGATTAGGATGATTAGCAAGTGCTGAGAAATCCTGAATCGGATTGTCCCTTAGATCAATATACTTCAAGTCTTTTAATTGTCCAATTTCCGGTGGTAGTTCTGTCAGAGAATTACGACATAAATCAAGTGTTTGTAGACTTTGCAACTGACCGATTTCCGGTGGTAGTTCTGTCAGACGATTACCCTGTAAATAAAGTGTTTGTAGACTGTGCAACTGAACGATTTCTGGTGGTAGTTCTGTCAGACGATTACCCTGTAAATAAAGTGTTCGTAGACTTTGCAACTGACCAATTTCCGGTGGTAGTTCTGTCAGAGAATTATCGCGTAAATCAAGTGTTTGTAGACTGTGCAACTGACCGATTTCCGGTGGTAGTTCTGTCAGAAAATTATGCTGTAAATTAAGTGTTTGTAGACTGTGCAACTGACCAATTTCCGGTGGTAGTGCTTTCAGATAACTACGCTCTAAATCAAGTGTTTGTAGACTGTGCCACTGAACGATTTCCGGTGGTAGTTCTCTCAGAGAATTACCGTATAAATTAAGTGTTTGTAGACTGTGCCACTGAACGATTTCCGGTGGTAGTTCTCTCAGAGAATTACCGTATAAATTAAGTGTTTGTAGACTGTGCCACTGAACGATTTCCGGTGGTAGTTCTGTCAGAGAATTACCGTATAAATTAAGTGTTTGTAGATTGTGCAACTGACCAATTTCCGGTGGTAGTGCTGTCAGAGAATTATACTCTAAATTAAGTGTTTGTAGATTGTGCAACTGACCAATTTCCGGTGGTAGTGCTGTCAGAGAATTATACTCTAAATTAAGTGTTTGTAGACTGTGCAACTGACCAATTTCCGGTGGTAGTTCTGTCAGAGAATTACGCTCTAAATTAAGTGTTTGTAGACTGTGCAACTGACCAATTTCCGGTGGTAGTTCTGTCAGAGAATTACGCTCTAAATTAAGTTCTTCCAGGTATGTATGCTGTTGAAAAAAGTCAGATAGAGGTTCTTTAAGCCCTCCGTTCGATAAATCTGGCGATAAATTTAGTTTCATGGGATTCTCCAGTTGTTCAAATTTGTTTAGGAGAGTGATCGCCATCAAACCCACCAAAAGGAAGTTGTGGGATGATTGCCAAATCAGCAATTTTTAGGTTTTTACTGCAAAAGCTTCCGGGTCAACATCCCAGTTCACCCAGCAAATGGCTTCACGGGCAGAAGTGACGTCAGGAGGAACGCGCCAGACATGAAAACGCAGGCTGCATCACTCGTTGCAGCACTCGCCACCCGTCGCGCGATATCTGTGGAGTCTAGGACAATAGATTAATCAGCAACAGGGTGCCATCCTGTGGGTTCATACTCCCGTTGAATCCGCACAACCCAATCCCCCTGGGGAATTTGCAGCGCATGATGTTCTTCGTGGCTGAGGGTAGCAAACTCAGACAAGACACGCAGATACAGCGTCCCATCCCGTTTATAGAGTTCTGCTTGTCCGTTTGAAATTTGGTGTTTGTGTCCGGTGGCTTCACCGAGGGCAAGCACCAGATGGTCTTGCTTATAATGATCATATTGAACTTCTGCTGTGCGGGGAATTAAAAGAACATCACCTTGTCGCATGGGTTGCATTGCACTTCTCCTGTATAGCCGTTGTTATTTCCCAGTCTAATCGCTGTGAATAGTGGAGTTAGGGAGGGTCAAAATCGATTTACACTTTAGCCCAGATGGTTTGTACGGGCTATTTGGGATTCTGAGGCGATGACCCTGGGGCTAATTTTCTTGCGCGATCGCACGTTTCAGCAGTTTTAGGTTTCTGCGGCAAAAACTTCCGGGTCAGGGTCAGGGAGTAACGGTTATTTCTCTAACCGCACCGCATACCATTGCAGATATTGACCCGCACCCACATCTAGGTCACAGCTTGTATCAAGCAGACACTTAGCTTGTTCTTCAATGGTAGCAAAGCGCTGTAAATCTCTGGGTAAGTTGTCTTGACATTGGGATAAAACGGATTTGAGCTTTTCGAGGAGTTCTGCAACCGTCATAAACTGTTCGGGTTGATGGGTTTCTAACAGCAGAAAGGTATCCTCATCGTACATTAGCGCATCTGGCATAGTGATTTTCTCGCAAAATATTAATATAAGTGGCGGCTTCTATTTTAACAACTGCTTGTATCAACCATAAGGATGAGTGGAAATTAGAACAAACTAAACTACACCCGCTTGAAAAATCTGGTTTGCTGTCAGGTTCAAATCTGGAAAAGTTTGCGACACAATGCGATCATTCTCTCGAAACTTGACGATTTGATATTCACCGTCAACCAAGTTACAGATAGAAATTGTCGGTTGTTTGGGATTTCCAATAAAATTGCGTCCGCCCAAAGCAGCATAATCGATAATCCAATATTCCGGTATACCCATCTCCTCATAATCGGCATATTTCAAATAGTAATCATCTCGCCAATTGGTTGATACAACCTCAATTAACAAAGGGATCGATGCACCTAAACTGAGGGTAGATTGTTTTTGCCATAATGTTTCGTTCGCCAGATTTGCGCGATCAAGTACCAAGATATCAGGGAAATAACCACAATCTTTTTCAGGAGGTCTAACTATCACTTGGCGGGGGATACCATAGGGTAATCCCAGACGATCTATTTGAACAGAAATTTTGATGCCAAGAAAACTGATAACTTCCTCGTGTTCGCCTACTGGTTGCGCCATCTCAACAATATCTCCATTATGCAGTTCGTAGCGTACCGCCGAATTTTCTGGCAGCCACTCCACAAATTCCTCGAAGTTTACGAGTTTGGGTAAAGTTTGAGTCATAGGTTTTGAGAATTACCGATAATATAAATTATATCTCTAAGTTCTATTGCGTGAGTGGTATGATTTGTGGTTAGTCCCATGTTAAAATTAAATTTAATACCGATAATTCCGACCGAATTACAGGGGTTTGAAAAAAATCGGGTATAACAGTGGGTTGATGGCGGCCCAAACGCTTAACCCGTAGAGATTTTTTATTGAAATAGGTATCACACGCTCATGACTCTATCCACAACGCCTCCCAAGGTCAATAAACCCTCAAAAGTAGAAGGGCTCAAAGAACACAGCAACAGCTTGCGAGAACCCCTCGCTACAGAACTTTTAAATGATTTGAACTACTTCTCTGAAGATGCGATTCAAATTCTCAAATTTCATGGCTCCTATCAACAGGATAACCGGGATAACCGGGTAAAAGGACAGGAAAAAGACTATGGAATGATGCTGCGAACCCGCAGTCCTGGGGGTTTTATTCCGCCTCAATTGTATTTAACGATTGATCAGTTATCCGATGAATATGGCAACCATACCATTCGGGCTACTACTCGTCAAGGATTCCAATTACACGGAATTTTAAAGAAAAATCTTAAAACGGTTTTGGCTTCTATTGTTAATAGTATGGGCTCAACTTTAGGAGCTTGTGGAGATATTAACCGCAATGTCATGGCACCGACCGCACCTTATAAAAATCGTGCTGATTATCAATATGCCCGGACTTATGCTAATAATATTGCCGATCTGTTAACTCCCCAAACTGGAGCCTATTATGAAATTTGGTTAGACGGGGAAAAAGTAATTACCGCCGAAGAAAATCCCGAGGTAAAAGCCGCTCGAATTCGGAATACTAATGGCACGAATTATACCGACTCCGAAGAACCGATCTATGGCACTTATTATCTGCCCCGGAAGTTCAAATGTGCGGTAACAGTTCCGGGGGATAATTCCATTGATTTGTATACTCAAGATTTGAGTTTAGTGGTAATTACAAATGCGGCCGGAGAGTTAGAAGGATTTAATATTTTAGCCGGCGGTGGTTTAGGACGGACTCATAATAAAGAAGAAACCTTTGCTCGCATTGCCGATGAAATTGGCTATGTAGATAAAGAAGATATTTATGATGCGGTAAAAGCCATTGTTGCGACTCAACGGGATTATGGCGATCGCAGCAACCGACGTCACGCCAGAATGAAATATTTAATTCATGATTGGGGCGTGGATCAATTCCGTAAAAAAGCCGAAGAATATCTGGGCAAAGCCTTTAAACCGTTTAAATCTTTACCCCCTTGGAATTATCAAGATTATTTAGGATGGCATGAACAAGGAGACGGTCAATGTTTCCTAGGAATTTCGATTGAAAATGGTCGGATTAAAGATGAAGGAAACTTCCGCCTAAAAACCGTTTTACGCAAAATTGTAGAACAGTTTGAAATCCCGATGTTAGTCACCGGAAGCCAAAATGTGATTCTGTATGAAATTTCCCCAGAAGTTCAACCCAAAATTCAAACCCTGCTCAAAGAGCACGGAATCAAAACTGAAACCGAAATTGATCCCCTAGAACGCTATGCCATGGCTTGTCCGGCGTTCCCGACCTGTGGATTAGCGATCGCAGAATCAGAACGGGTCATCCCTAGTGTATTGGGACGGATTCGGGTATTGTTGGACAATGTGGGTTTGCAACCTGAGCATTTTGTCATTCGGATGACCGGATGCCCCAATGGTTGCGCCAGACCCTACATGGCGGAGTTAGGCTTTGTTGGGAGCGCCCCCGATACCTACCAGATTTGGCTAGGGGGTTCTCCGAATCAGACACGATTAGCTCAAGCCTTCGTAGATCGCTTATCGATTCACGATCTTGAAACTTTTCTGACTCCGATTTTAGTTTATTTTAAACAGGATCGGAAAGTTGGGGAGAGTTTTGGAGATTTTTGTGATCGTGTCGGCTTTGACCAGCTTCGCAAGTTTATGACCTCTTACTCAACGACTGCCTCAATGAATATTGAAACTCAAGAAGCACCCGTTTTTACAGGTAGCCAGACCCTACCAGAGATGATCGATTCTGATTCTGATATCCCGGTTGATCCGAGCAAAATTCGGCATCGGGTCAGTGTGCGCGATTCTGTTTATAATCAGTTGAAAGCTGAATCTAAACGTTTGGGAAAACCCGTGGTTGAGTTAGCCACCCAAGCGATTGAAGAATATTTGGAAAAACTGAAAGTAGAATAGTCCGGTTGAACTGAGATGGTTTTGGGTTAGAGTATCTAACCAGAACTTTAATCGGTTTTATTCATGGTTCAACTTCAACGCCTGGCGATCGCCCCGGAACAACTTCAAAACGAACACCTATCTTTAACGGCTGAACAACAGCATTATTTAGGTCGGGTGTTACGGTTGAAACAGGGCGATCGCTTTATTATTATTCAGGGTCAATGGTGGATCGCAGAATTATTAGTGAATTTACCTGCACCCTCTCCCCAGGCTAAATTAATTGAAAAGGTGTCAATCCAAACCGAATTACCGATTGAAGTTATATTAATAGTTGCCCTACCAAAAGCCGATGGATTTGAGGAAATTGTGCGCTGTTGTACAGAGTTGGGGGTGACACAATTTATTCCTGTTATTAGTAAAAGAACCGTATTAAAACCCAGTCCGCAAAAGGTAGAACGGTGGCGAAAAATTGCCAGAGAAGCCGCCGAACAATCGGAACGTCTGATCATTCCTAATATTTTCGATCCGGTTTCATTTCAACTCGGATTAGAAAAAAACGATCATTCTTGTTATCAATATATTGGTGAAGGTCGGGGAAATTATCCCTCTTTAACCCAAGAATTAATCCCCCTAGAAGCAGAAAAAAGACTCAATAAAATTATCCTAGCAACGGGGCCAGAAGGGGGATGGACGGAGGAAGAAATTCAGGATGCGATCGCCATCGGATTTCAGCCCATTTCCCTGGGAAAACGCATCCTAAGAGCCGTGACAGCCCCCATTGTCGCCGTCTCTCAAATTGTCGGAATCATTGAAAAAACAGACTAAGCCCTTCAAGATTTAAAGGGTATAAATATTACAGAATTAGTGTAATATTGATGCCAGGGGAAAACGTCACTGTCACGCCGCATCACGGGTGAAAAAAAAGCTGGTGACAAGATTTGAACTTGCGACCGGCTGATTACAAATCAGCTGCTCTACCACTGAGCTACACCAGCAACGTTTCTGATTATAGCAAAAGTTAGTAATTTTAATCAAGACTTTTTTAGATTTTTTTGGGTTAGAGAGTTTCCAAATAATTCAACAGGTCGGCCATTTCCTGGGGGGTGGGTTGAAATTTGGGCATGGGCGGGGTATTCCCACCGGTGACTTGCTGAATAATGCCGACTTCTGATTTCCGTTGGGAAACATCCTCAAGACTCGGCCCCACTTGACTATCGGTTTGCCAAGCATGACACCCGGCACAGTTATAAAGAAAAATTTCCTGCCCTCGGACAAAATCACCTTTGATGGATAGAACACTTTCTACATAAGGATCATAAACCTGTAGCTTAGGAAGGACAAAAATCCAACCCAGGATCAAAACCATCAACGCCAGGGTGGTGATAGCGGCTCGTTTGATCAGGACATCAATTTCTGCAATCGCAAGCTGGTTATCCAAGGTGTTTCTAATAATTTGAGACTGATCTACAAGAATCTTTACATTCTACCTAGTTTATAGTGTTGTCCGGTCAAGAGCAAGGGCTCCCAACAGTGAAGCGTCAACGGTTAAGGGTATGATTAAAGATTAATTGCTCAAATTAACACCAAGGAGTTATCCAGTGGTAGAACCATTATTATCGGGAATTGTTCTGGGTTTAATTGTCGTCACCCTAGCCGGGTTATTTGTTGCGGCTTACCAACAATATCGTCGGGGAAACCAACTTAATATCGACTAGATATCCAGCAAACCCAAACCCACCCTAGGTTAAGCCTTCTGGGTTTAACCTGGGGTGGGTTGATTGTATGAAAGGAATCGGCAATGGGCAATGTTAAGAGAAATTCCGCAAATTGCAGCGTTGCGACAAAATTGTTCCTACCTAAAACAACAGTACCCGAACTTCATTTCCCTAGTGATTTCCCCTCCTATGTTGGATTATGTAGAGTTGCTACTTAGGTCGAATGCCTAGTTGCATTGCTCCCTTGACCACGATTGGGGGAAGTGTAAGGATTAATGATGGGTACTGTTGTTCGTATTCCACAAGACAGATTGTATTGACCTTAAACAGAGTAACTAACCTCCTAGTTAAGCTGAGGAACTTCCTCATTTATAATCCGTAAGTTTGGAGTTGTATACTTGTTAATAACGAAGCTACATTGCTCCCATTTGGTTCACTAGAGGAAATATCAGCAACTAAAGAAAGAGTCACTGCCGAAGATGACAGACGTTAGATGAAACAGTTTAGTTAACCTCCTAATTTCACTTAACCTGGACGTTCAAGAAAACGTGTTTCGGGCCTCCTTTAATAGAGATTTTACCGTTTGAACATCGTTTGCTGATCTGTCGGAGAAGCTCTTTTTGGCTTCTGTATATACAATAAACATTCCCCTTGTGAATTGCAAGTGAAATCCATTAAAGTTAATCCTTTGATCAATCAACACTCTCGCAATTGTAAACTTAAGTAACAAAGATTCTCAGATTAAATTGTCATCTAATCTTGATACACAGGGGATAACACCTGCTAAGACTGTTAGGGAATAGGGAGGGGGAGGCAGGGGAGGTAAACTCTTTCTATTACCCATTACCCATTACCCATTACCCATTACCCATTACCCATTACCCATTCGTAATTCGTAATTCGTAATTCGTAATTCGTAATTCGTAATTCGTAATTCCCCATCACACAGGTTGCAGACGGCGAAAAACTTGAGTAATTAGGGTTTCTGGCGCTATGGTTTTGCTCAGGTAATCTGAAGCACCCACGGCAAAGGCTTGCAGAATAGAGGTTTCATCCGTATGTAGAGAAAAAAAGATAATCGGGAGATGACACCATCTTTGATCAGTTCGCACCGCTTGACATAGATCTGAGCCAGTGAAACCCGAGATTTCCCAATCTAAAATCAAGAGATCGGGACGACAATCAAGTAACATCTCCCAAAATTGTTCTGAGTTTTGTAGGGTAGTGACATTTAAACCCTCGGCTTCTAACAAGCCCGAAATATAGGTTAAAAGCTCAGGATCATTATCGACAATTAAAACGCGATTTCCTTTCCCTGACCGAGACTGGGATAATACCTCAGTGATCGCTTTGAGGATTTCATAAGCAGGTAAAGGCTTGTGTAAAAACCTCTTAACTCCTAAACGGGCGACGGTGACGCGATCGCTTAAACTTTGCCTTCCCGTTAGAGTAATCACTGGAATTTGAGGAGTCCTATGGCTGAGTTCTTCTAATAGGGTTAAACCATCTTCTTGAGGACTGGGAAAGGTTAAATCCAGTAGAATAATATTAGGTGGGTTTTGGAAAATCATTTTGCGAGCAACCGGGAGATCCGTGGCCATTTCAATTCTTAATCCCCAGGCGATCGCTTCTACCCTAATTCTTTCGGCTAACATTAAGTCATCATCGACAATTAGAATTAAGGGAGAATAAGCTACAGGTTCGGAAGACAGGGGCGTTAATAGGGTTTCGCGACTAGCTTCGAGACTTAGACTAACGACTAAATCCGAAATCAACTGAGCTTGGTTAAGCTCTATTTTGGGGGATTCCAGTAAATATTCCAGTTCTCTGGCTACTTGCGAACCTTCCCGTAGTCCAAAAATCCCTAGAGATCCCGCCAATTTATGGGCTTCGTTTCTGGCTTGTTGCTGAAGTTCGGCGGTGAGTTTTCTTTGGAGTAGGGCTGGGGCGACCTGTTCTAAAATCTGAATTTGGACTTTCACCTTGTCTTTAAAATTCTCCCAAATCCTAGAGGTAATCTGGGTGATTTCTTGTCGAGAGGTACTAGGGGAGGTTGGAGGTTTGGACTCAATGGGATTAGAGGAAGATGGACTAACCGGCGATCGCAAACGATAGCCCAAACCATGTACCGTTTCAATCGGGTCTGCACTGCCAGCAGCTTTGAGTTTTTGTCGCAAACATTTAATATGGGTACTAACGGTTTCTTCCCCTGGAGATTCGGCGAAATCCCAGAGGCGATCTAAAATCGCCCTCCGACTAAAAATTCGCTTAGGATTGAGTAAAAATAATTCAAGTAAACAATATTCTTTTGATGTCAGATGTATTAATCTCTCTCCAGATTTGACCTCGTTATTAATCGGATCAAAACTGAGATTTTCCCAGGTCATAACCGCCGTAGAAACAGATTTTCCCCGACGTAATAAAGCCCGGACTCTTGCCATTAATTCGTTAATATCAAAGGGTTTAACGACGTAATCATCGGCTCCTGCATCTAATCCCATTACCCGGTCGGTGCTACTATCCCTAGCTGTTAAGAGTAAAATGGGATTTTGATATCCCTTACTCCGTAACTGCTTACAAACACTGATTCCGTCTAGTTTAGGAATACCAATATCTAATAGAATTAAGTCATAGATAAAGGTTTCGGCCATTTCTAAGGTTGTCAGTCCATCGGTGACGGTATTTACGGTGTATTGATGGGCGAGTAAAATTTCCGATAAGGTGGTACTGGTGAGTGGGTCATCTTCGACTAATAAAATTTTCATAACAATCCCCCCTATAGTTTTTTTTCACGGCTACGGTTGGGGGAAGAACTTCTCCCTCCAAGAGCCGATTATTGATATGGTCTGAGCTTTATCCGGCGGAAGATGTGGCAGGTTCAGAGGAGTTGAGATTGAAGCAGATCAACTCCTCTTTCATTCTAAACTCAAGTGGCGTGCTATTCAATCTGATCAAATTATCTAAAATTATTAAATGCCAGTTACAACCCAAGAATTAAGTCAATGGAAACAGCAAGGGCGACGCATTACCGTATTAACAGCTTATGAATATGCGATCGCTCAATTGATCGATCAAGCCGGAATTGATATTATTTTAGTTGGGGATTCTCTGGCGATGGTCGGGTTAGGCTACGATACCACTTTACCCTTAACCTTAGATGAAATAATTCATCATGCCAAAGCGGTGCGAAGGGGAGTAAAACAGGCATTATTAGTAGTTGATTTACCGTTTTTAACCTATCAAGAAAGTCCCCAACAAGCGATTCATTCCGCCGGACGGATTCTCAAAGAAACGGGTGCTCAAGGGGTGAAACTCGAGGGCGGATATCCTCTGATGGCAGAAACCGTAGGTCAGTTAGTCCAAGTAGGGATTCCGGTGATGGGTCATGTGGGACTCACCCCCCAATCGGTGCATCAATTTGGTGGGTATCGTAAACAGGGAAAAACATCCGATCAGGCTGAACGAATTATTGCAGAAGCGATCGCCTTAGAGCAAGCTGGAGCTTTCAGTGTAGTCTTAGAACATATTCCCTCGGATTTAGCTGAAGATATCACCCAAAAATTAGGGATTCCGACCATTGGTATCGGGGCGGGGGGGGGCTGCGATGGCCAGGTCTTAGTGACCTCTGATATTTTGGGGTTATCGGCATGGCAACCTCCCTTTGCCAAAACCTACACTAATCTACAACAAACTATTACCCAGGCTGTGCAGGAGTTTTGTATCGAAGTTAGGGAGGGAAAATTTCCCCCGGGGAATTAATCTTAAAGGAAGAGATAAAATAGTCTCTAAAATATCTCTCCCCTAGCTTTAATTAACCTTCTCCGCCTTCTCCGCCTTCGTCATCTTTGTCATTCTCATTATCGTTGTCATTATCATTTTTATCATCTTCGTTATCGTCTGAAGATGGGGAAGGCGCGGGATTTGCTGGAGCTTGAGGTGCAGGTGCAGTCACAGGGGTTTCTCCGGGTTTGACACCTTCTTCTTGATTGCCTCCACCACAGGCTCCTAAAGTTGTGGCTAAACCAACGGCGAGAAATAACTGAATAGTCTTGGATTGCATTGGGACACTCTTGAAATTACAGTAACAAAATTTTATAATACCCTTAAAATCAATCTTGACATCCTAATATCACAGGATTTTTCAGCCCTCGGGAATCGTTAGGAACCCTAGGTCTGTTCCTTTTCCGCCATGAACTAGGGCTAATTTTTCATAGCGTCTGGCGTGTTCGATTAAATCCGCCGCCTCCTCGGGAGAAACATCTCTTAGGCGTTTAGCAGGAACACCCACAACTAGAGAAAACGGAGGCACATCTTTTGTGACCACCGAACCCGCCCCAATAATACTTCCGGTTCCCACCCGTACCCCATCTAAGATAACAGCCCCAATTCCAATCAAACTTCCCCGTTCAATATGGGCCCCATGAATCACCGCCCGATGACCTACGGTTACAGAATCTTCTAAGAAGGTGACTTTCCCCGGATCGCCGTGTAAAATAGCACCATCCTGAATATTGGTTTTTTCCCCAATTACAATTCGTTCCACATCGCCCCTGACAACGGCTCCATACCAAATACTCGCCCCCGCCCCGATTTCCACAAACCCCATCACAACTGCATTGGGAGCAACAAAAGCCGCCGGGGAGAGGTCTACATTTGGCCAATAAGGTTGGGAAAGGGGCAAAGATTGCTCAGACATGGGCATAATATTTCTTTCTATCATCTCGTCTCTAAAAGTTTAGTTGAGAAGTAAAATTTCTTTAGCCATCATACAAGCCTTGGTCTAAAATCATTCCATGATGAATTCTGCCTTGCAGTATCCTATTTTTGGCCCGGAAATTAGTTGTCCCCATTGCCGTCAGCCCATTGCCGCCCTCACGCTGACGGATACCTATTTGTGTCCGCGTCATGGTGCGTTTGAATCTGACCCCAATACGAGGGAGTTGGTTCACTTGCAGTCTGGTCGTCATTGGCGTGAATGGCAAGGGGAATGGTATCGACAACATACCCATCCAGACGGGATTCGATTTGAGATTCATGAAGCCTTAGACCGACTCTATACTCAAGGCTACCGGGCGACCCGTGTGATTATCGCTAAACGCTATCAAGATTTAATCAGTAGCTATTTGGAAGGGGGCACTCCCTGGCGGAATGGAACGGAGGGGACAGAACCCAAATTATACGGTTTACCCGTGGAATTTAGCCCCGATGCGGAGGATGAACCCTGTTGGAATGTGATTAATTTTGATTTGCAAAAAGAACAGGGATCTCCTGTGCGCTATCCCTATTTTCGATTGTTTGAATAGGGGGAATTATCATGCACCATGCCTCAATTCGCACGGCTAATATTCATCGAGCGATCGCTTTTTATGAAACCCTAGGATTTACTGTGTGTGAACGCTTTACCACGGGGTACACCTTAGCCTGTTGGATGGAAGGTTTAAACGGACGGATCGAATTAATTGAAATTCCGCAACCGAAACCGGCTCCTGATGCTTTTGCAGATGAACATTATGTGGGTTATTATCATCTTTCTTTTGATTTAACCCTTGAGGTTGACGATCTGACAAGTTGGCTCAATCATTTAAACCATCAGTTTAATACGAGGGTTAAAGAACAGCCTGATTTATTTCAACCCTTGACGGTTTTATTAAAACCCATGCAACAAATGATTGGAGAGCGGGTTTATGAAGTGATGTTTATTGCGGATGCCGATGGTTTACCCTTAGAATTTATTCGCATTTTGTAGGGTTTTCTATGCAGTGTCTAATGGTATGCCACATTTAGTTTATATTTGCCTGGCGACTCCTTAAAGATGGACAAGGGGACTCGGCTAGGGAGATTCTTAATATAAAATATTGCTGTATTGTCCCCAAAATTGATTAAGATTTTTGGCATCACCTGTTACTAAACCCCTCATTTATGGATGGAAGCCTGATTTTATTTAACATCCTCAACCCTCCGATACTGTTTTTTTTCCTGGGGATGTTAGCTGTTTTTTGCAAATCGGATTTGGAAATCCCCCAACCCTTGCCAAAACTATTTTCCCTATACCTCCTATTAGCAATTGGATTTAAAGGGGGTTATGAGTTAGCACAAAGCGGGATGAATACCCAAATTGCCTTAACGCTGATCGCCTCCATTGTCATGGCCTTGGTGGTTCCCGTCTATAGCTTTTTTATTTTACGCCTAAAATTAGATGCTTATAATGCCGCCGCCATTGCCGCAACCTATGGTTCCATTAGTGCGGTGACATTTATTACCGCCAGTTCCTTCCTAGAAAAATTAGAGATTAGCTATGGGGGACACATGGTGGCGTCTCTGGCTTTAATGGAATCTCCAGCCATTATTATTGGGATCATTTTGGTGCGGGTTTTTGCTCCGGCTCAAGATGGTGAAACCGAACCCTTTTCTTGGGGAAAAGTTCTGCATGAATCGTTTTTAAATGGTTCTGTTTTTCTATTAGTTGGAAGTTTAATCATCGGACTATTAACAGGGGAAAAAGGCTGGGAAAAATTGGAACCTTTTACTCAGGGTATCTTCTACGGGGCTTTAACCTTTTTCCTCTTGGATATGGGGTTAGTGGCGGCGAAACGAATTCGTGAACTGAAAAAAACCGGATCATTTTTGATTGGTTTTTCTATCTTTGTTCCGATTGGGAATGCTATTTTGGGGATTATAATTGGGAAGGTCTTAGGGTTTGGTCAAGGGAATACCCTACTGTTTGCAATTTTGTCTGCAAGTGCTTCCTATATTGCAGTTCCAGCCGCGATCCGAATGACGATTCCCGAGGCTAATCCTAGTCTTTACGTTTCGATGGCGCTGGCTGTGACTTTTCCGTTCAATATTATTGTGGGAATTCCTTTGTACTTACAAATCATTAAATATATTGGAGCCTAGATCATGCAAGCCGTTAAAAAAGTTGAAATCATCATTAGTAGTTTGGAAATTAATAAGGTTTTATCTATTTTAGAACAATGTGAGGTGAAGGGATATACCGTCATGAAAAATACATTAGGAAAAGGCGATCGCGGCTTTTCTAATGATGATTTTGGAGAAGTTTTTAGCAACTCCTATATTATGGCAGTTTGCACCACGGAACAACAATTAGAACAGGTTATTTCTAGCATTACTCCTCTGCTCAAACGGGTGGGAGGTGTGTGTTTAGTTAATGATGCCACTTGGATTCACCACTAGAATTTTGAATTTAGTATGCAGGATATCAGAAAGGTTGAGATCATGATTGATATGTTTCATAAGTGAATTAGTTTCACCAGGATAAATTCTATGCCCATCAGAACAATTATTAAGGGTCTAAATGATTTTCAACAGAATTATTTTAAGGCCAACCAAGACTTGTTTGAAAGGCTGTCCCACGGTCAAAGTCCTGAGATTCTATTTATCACTTGTTGTGACTCGCGGATTGATCCCAACTTGCTGACTCAAAGCAAACCTGGGGAACTCTTTATTATTCGGAATTTTGGGAATACCATTCCCCCCTATGGAGCTTTGAATAGTAGTGAAGCCGCCGGAATTGAATATGCGGTGCAATCCTTAAATGTCAAGGAAATTATTATTTGTGGACATTCTCTGTGTGGGAGTATCAAAGGATTATTAAAACTGCAAAGTTTGTCTGATGAAATGCCTTTAGTCTATAATTGGTTAGACCATTATGGGGAATCGATTCGCCGAATTATTCGAGAAAATTATCAAGGCTATTCTGAAGAAGAAGTCCTAAAAATTGCCACCCAAACAAATGTTTTAAATCAAGTGGCTAACTTAGAAACCTATCCGGTAATTCGTTCTCGACTTCACGCCGGAAAGCTTTGTCTACACGCCTGGGTTTATGAACTGGAAACCGGACAGATTTTAGCCTATGATGTCAGTAAAAATCAGTTTGTAACCCTGCTTCAAGAACCTTTCCCAGTTCCTGACCCCTTATCAATGATGTATCCAGTTTAAGTATTTAGATATCGATCAATAATTATATCCCCGTCAAGCATAAATTTGAACGGGGGATTTTGGTTTGATACAAAAAATCCGATCATCGTTAGGACTTACGCAAAGAAACCGGATTTCTCGCTAGATATCTAAGAAGAAACCAGATTTCTGACCTCGCGTGCGTAAGTCATGATCGTTTAAAATAGATTATGATGTTTTTTAGTAAAAAGGACAATATATTGAAGTATGAATATCCCAATTATTCAGCAAAAATGGTGGAAAAAAAATCGAATCGTGCTGAGTTTCCTAATGGCCTTACTTTGTGTGATTCTATTGAGTGTTCCCGCCTGGGGTAATACCCGGAGAACTCCTACCATCAGAATCCCAATTTTTGGGTTACATGATATTATAGACACAACTAATATTAATCAAAGTTCTAAAAATCGATCCCAATTTGATAGTGATTATTCTAAACAAGATTTATATACGTTTCTAAATTATTTGGCTAAAAACAACTATTGGTTTTTAACCTCTCAAGATTTATTTATCTATTTTATTCAGAAATCCCAGCCTATTCCTGCTGAAAGAGTCGGGCAAAAACCGGTTATGATCAGCTTTGATGATGGCTACCACGGCGTTCATGAAAATGTTTTACCCATTTTGAAAGATTTAGAAAAAAACTATAATCAAAAATTTAAAATTGTTTGGTTTGTGAATCCTGGTTTAATGGGCGTTAAGTTAAAAGACTTTTTACCCCATGCGACTTGTGAAGAACTCCGCGATGGTTATAAACGGGGCTATTATGATATTCAATCCCATGGTCAAACCCATCAACAATTAACTCTAATTAAAGGCAAAGATTTAAAATTTGAACTCGAACAAGCAAAACTAGACTTGAGAACCTGTATGGAAGATTTAGATAGAAATAAATGGGTATCGGCTCATTTTGCCTATCCTTTTGGAAAAGTCAACCGTCGGGTAGAAAAATCCCTCTCGCCCTATTATTTAACCGGATATATCTATGATGGAAATATGGCGCGAATTAATCGCTATACTAATAAATATCGCATCTCTCGGATTACAGTTAATCGCTATAGTTCCCCAAGAAGTTTAATTAGAATTGCTAAACGAGCTACAACCTTGAAAAAATCCTAGGGTTGGAGAGAAAAAGCCATAAAAATGTGATAATATTAATCAATTTTAAGAATATTATCATCAATAAAGTGAATTCCGAACTCTGGTTATCTTGGTTAAAAAAATATCGAGCGATCGCCGTGATTCGCTCTAGTCAAAAGCAACTGGGAAAACAAATGGCACAGGCGACGGCCGCCGGGGGCATGGGGTTAATTGAAATTACCTGGAATAGTGATCAAGCCCCGGAATTAATTGCAGAATTACGATCTGAATTGCCGGGATGTTTGATCGGTACTGGAACATTATTTACAATTGAAGATGTACAAAAAGCGATCGGATCGGGTGCTCAATTCCTATTTTCTCCCCATACTAACCCGGCGATGATTCAGGTGGCAAACAAAGCGGAAATTCCCATAATTCCGGGGGCATTATCCCCCACAGAAATCATCACCGCTTGGCAAGCCGGGGCTAGTTGTGTTAAGGTGTTTCCGATTTCATCGGTTGGGGGTGTAGATTATATTAGGAGTATTAAAGGGCCCCTGGGAGATATCCCCTTGATTCCCACGGGAGGGGTGAATTTAAACAATGCCGTTGCCTTTATTCAAGCCGGAGCGATCGCGGTGGGACTCGCCGGAGATTTATTTCCCCCTGATTTAATTGTAGAACAAAATTGGGTAGCGATCGCTCAAAAAACCCAAACCCTTCTGCAACAGTTATCCGAAATTTCTGCTTGAAGGTGTGAAGAAATAGGCAAGAACAGAATATAATCTAAGATATCCTAGAATTCAAGCTGATTAATACATCTACTAACCCTCGCTTTTACCGATGCCCCGTAATCACAATCCTAGCCTTTAATCTGAACAGAACTTACCCGTTATTCGTATCAATGGTAAGGTTAATTCATGAATTACCTAAGCCCTATTTAACTCAAACCCAAGGAGTAGATATGAAAACTCTTAACCCCTTAATTAAATCCCTCTCTGGTTTTAGGTTTGATCTGGTTAAACCAACCCGTTTTCCTCGAACAAAATTAAGTTTTTTGGGAATAATAGCCAGCGCGACGGTGTTAACCTTAATTACCGGATTTTCTCCTGAAAACAGGGCGATCGCCAATGAACAACACAACCTGATTGCACGCAATATGATAGAATTGCAGCAATCTTCTGAACGTTGGATTTTAATAGATTTATCTCGACAAAGGTTAATCGCTTGGGAAGGAAATCAGCCCGTGTATGCAGTGATTGTTTCTACTGGAAAAGCGGACACTCCCACCCGCACCGGAGTCTTTAAAGTCTATACCAAATATGAAACTACCCGCATGACTGGCCCGGATTATGATGTCCCCGATGTTCCCTACACAATGTACTACGACGGCGGCATGGCCATTCATGGAGCCTACTGGCATAATTTATTTGGCACACCCGTTTCCCATGGTTGCACGAATGTGGCGGTTGATCATGCCAAATGGTTATTTGAGTGGGCATCGGTGGGAACCCCCGTTATTGTCCATAAGTAACTATGCGAATTCTTGCCATTGGTGATATTCATGGCTGCTCTATGGCTTGGGATACTCTCCTATTTATGATTAAGCCTCAAACCGATGATTTAATCATTACCCTAGGGGACTATGTGGATCGAGGGCCAGATTCTAATGGGGTATTAGAAAGATTAATTACCCTGCACAAAACCGGACAGTTAGTCGCCTTGCGGGGAAACCACGAAATTCTGATGTTAGAAGCGCGGAACTCTCCTGAACAGTTTGAGGCTTGGTTTAAATGGGGAGGTGAGCAAACCTTGGCTTCCTATCCGACTATCGGAAAAAAACCTAAGTTAGAAACCATTCCCGCCCACCATTGGGAATTTATGGAAAACCTGTGTGTGAACTATTGGGAGACAGAACACCATTTTTTTGTTCACGGGAATGTTGACCGCCATCTTCCCTTAAATCAACAATCCCCAGAACAATTATTTGGGGCAAAATTTCACTATGTGAAACCCCATATTTCAGGAAAAACTATGGTTTGTGGTCATACCCGTCAAACCAGTGGTGAACCTGTTAATTTAGGCTATGCCATTTGTATTGATACTTGGGTTTATGGACAGGGTTGGTTAACAGGTTTAGACGTTAATAGCGGTCAAATTTGGCAAGCCAATCAAATCGGTGATTTTCGGACAGGTTGGATTGATCAATTCAAACCGATTTAATCGGATGAACAGCGTTCGGTGATTCCCCGCACAGAATCCATCAGACTGCTGTATTCCGAAGGATTGAGTACCCCTGCACTATAAAACTGAGCCAGACAGCTATTAATCGCATTAAACGCTGACTTGCGTTCTAACCAAGATTTTCCTTCCTGGAGTGCTTCTTCTGCCGAGGCATAGTCTTCCTCGGAGGTCAAATATTCGCCATAGGGGAGAATAATTTGCCATTTCCAGCGATGGCGAAGACTGAGGGTGGAGATTAACAAGCCGTAATAGTCTTTGTGCATCGATAATACTGCTGAAAATCCTTAACAATTATTTAACTATTGTATTACATTTCTTAAAGAATTGCAAGTTTTGTTAGAGTTATATTAAGAAATGAGTACATATACGGATTATATATCCCTAAAAATCCGTTGCTTCTGTATTAAAAAGTACAAACACCCGCCTTTTTTAGCCGATTAAATTTTATCTGTGAAAATAAAAACATCCGACCGTTTCAGGAGAGGATAATGAAGTAATGTTAAAATTATTAATCTTATTTAAAAAACGAGATTAATTTCGCTATATTCTTTTAGTAAATAGATCAAAGTTCATCCTATTTATTAAAATGATGGACGCTTCATTGTACCCCAATTTTGTCAATTATTGCGTCGAGTCATAATTTTTTGTTTGCCCTTTTGCTGATTTATTTATGAACTTAAGTTTTAAATTTGCCATTGTCAGTGATTTGCATATTGCCCTACCTGAAACAATATGGGATCATCCCCACCGCTTCCATTTAGTTGAAGTGAGTATCCCGGCTTTAGAATTAGCATTAGACCATTTAGGGCAATTAGATTTAGATTTTCTGCTCTTACCTGGCGACTTAACTCAACATGGAGAACGGGAAAATCATCAATGGTTAAGTCAACGATTAAGCCAACTTCCCTATCCAGTTTATGTGATTCCTGGAAATCATGATCTGCCCGTATTAGAAAGCCAGAAAAATGTTATAGGTTTTAAAGAATTTCCCCAATATTATCGAGATTTTGGCTATGAAAACCATCAGGGTTTAGATTACACCCAGGAAATTTTACCCGGGTTACAATTAATTGGGTTAAACTCCCATCATTTTGATGTTCATGGCAATCAAATAGGCTGTTTAGAAGAACAACAGTTAGAGTGGTTAGAAGGGGTATTATCCCAAATAAAAAATAAATTGATTTTTGTAATGATTCATCATAATGTGATTGAACATTTACCCGGACAGGCGACCAATCCTTTGGGAAAAAGATATATGTTAGAAAACGCTCCTCGTTTTTTACAGATATTAAAACAGGCGGGGGTGCAGCTAGTCTTTACCGGACATTTGCACGTTCAAGATATTGCCCAATGGCAAGGAATTTATGATATTACTACGGGATCATTAGTCAGTTATCCCCATCCCTATCGCGTGATTTCTGTTAATACAAATGCTCAGGGAAAACCGGTTTTAAAAATAGAATCTCATCGGATTACCGCCGTTGAAGATTGGCCAGATTTACCCGTAAAATCAAGGGAATGGATGGGGGAACACTCTTTTCCTTTTATGATGAAACTGTTAACCAATCCCCCGTTAAAATTAACTCCTCAAGAAGCGGAAAAATTAGTTCCCCATCTGCGTTATTTTTGGGCGGATATTGCCAATGGTGATGCTCAATTCAATTTTGAAGTATTTCCACCATCTGTTCGTCGTTACTTTGAAAGATTTAGTGCAACGGATCAAATTGATAATTTTGCTGAGTTAGTGTTATCTTAAGCATTGACTTTCCTTGGTAATAAAACCCTGTATACCTTTATTTATCCCCAGTCCTAGATCCCCCATTATTAGGAAGATGAATAGAAATTTAATCACGGGTCGGGGTTATTTAGCCCTCGCTATTATTATTTTTGCTGCTTCTAATGCAATTATTAGCAAACTGACGGATATCGGTGGACAACATTTAATTAATGGGAGAAATCCTATTGCTTTTTGTAATGTTTTATTTGTGGGAAATGTTTGTGCTTTATTCGCTTTATTACTGATTTATGGGAGACAATGGACGGTTAACAACATCAAAAAACTTTCAGGATCTGATTGGTTGGGTCTGTTAACGGTTGCTATTTTATCCAGTGCGATCGCCCCAGCTTTAATTTTTTCAGCCTTGGAACAAACCACCGTTAATAATGTGGTTTTAATTGGGAGAATTGAACCCGCTTTAGCGTTAGCTTTGTCAATTTTTATTCTCAAGGAAAAAGTCAATTTCGGAGTAATTCTGGGTGCAATAATTTCCTTTGTGGGAGTAGCTTTAACGATTATACTTCAACCTCCTGAATCTGAAATGATAGAAATGGGAAGCAGTTTAATGATCGGTATTCCTGAATTAATGATTCTGGGAGGCGCGATCGCCTTGGCTTTTTCTAGTATTATTAGTAAAATTAAACTGCAAAAAATCCCTTTAGGAATTTTTACGATTTTTCGTACACTTACGGGAACAACTATTTTTTTTATAGTCGCTATGCACATATTTGGATCACAACATTTTATGGATGTTTTTTCTCCTTTTTTATGGCAATGGATGTTAGTTTATGGAATTATAATTGTCGTAGGAGGTCAAATCTGTTGGTTTCAGGGAATTAAAAATACGACAGCTTCAGATGTTTCTTTAATAAGTTCTTTTAGCCCATTAGCAGGAATTTTGGCTGCTTACTTTATATTAGGAGAAACCCCAACAAATGCTCAATATATTGGCGGAATTGTTATTATTTTGGGAATTATTTTAACCCAAATTGCCTTAATCAAAAAGCCCCCTCAAGCTCAATCTAATCTTTTAGAACAAGAAATAAAAACAGGATTCAAAGGAGTCTAAAACCCAAACCCCCAGGGTAAACTCTTTTCTTACCCATTACCCTGTTACTGGGCGAAGTCGAAGTATTACCCATTCGTAATTCGTAATTCGTAATTCGTAATTCGTAATTCGTAATTCGTAATTCGTAATTCGTAATTCGTAATTCGTAATTCCCTGTTCCCTACAATTAAAGATCAAAATAATCCTCCAAATCATTGCTTTTTTCCAAAAGTTTTTCTAGGGTATCAAATTGAAACCAGAAAACTAAATTTCTATCTCGGAAAATTTCAATTGTTCCGATTAAAGCAACGGAATACTTAGGAGATAAATTTCCTAATAATAGACTTCTCAAATCTCCTTCTTTATACTTAGGAATCATATAGGTGATCCCATATTCGCAGAGGGTACTAATTACTCCCATCATACCATTATAGAAAATATTTCCCACTTCACTAAAAATGGCTTTCTCAAAAGCCCCTTTATCTAATTTTCGTCGATCTTCACTTTCAATCAAATCAATTAATATACTCGCAGTTTGTTTAGGAAAGACTAATTGAGTATTTCCTTGAAACTGCCCGGAAAAGACCATTTCTACTGCCTTTAAATCCCTCGCACCCACCTGTTTTTCTAACTGCATGGGTAACTGTTGGGGGGAGAATAAATCTACAGACAGTAACTTTAACTTGATCGGCGATCGGGAGATCGTTTCTAACATAATATCTGCCCGATCAATGCCGACTTTAAATAATTTTGTCAAAACCGAAAGCGGTGGTAAGTTTTCCTGCATAAACTTCAAATACTTAGTTTTTACCAAGATTGAATTAAGACTAATAATTTCTTTGCCTACAAATCCCAAAAACCGAGGTATAACCATGTAAAAACGTGGAATTTCCCACCGGGCCAATTTCACCATTGCAGAAAAAGCCACTCAAGGGAAGATTAAAATACCGTCGGAACAGTGTGGAATCAAAGTTAGGTTCCCCATAAAGCCCTTCTCCTCGTCCTAAACAGGAAAACATCAATGCTCCGGCATTTGTTAGCCCTTGGGGAAAAGAAGAGGCCTGTCGTTGATAACGTTCGATTAATAGTTCTAAATCTTCTGCGGAAGTGCGAGAATCTCTGAGGTGAAATTGAATTCGTTGTCCGGGACGAACGCGATCGCCAATGGCCACGGCTCCAGCCCGCGGATCAACCCCAATTAAATTCCGAATTAAAAAATCCCCCGGTTCCAGTGTCTGTTTAAATTCATCCCGCACGACCCCAACAAATAACGAATGTTGAGCCAGTTGTCGATCTTCTTCGCTTAACTGCCGGACTAAATCTTGTAATGCTTCTAAGGGGGATAGGCGCACGGAAACCGAAGAAGTGGTTTCGAGTGAGGAATCTTCCGATGGAGTTTCCACTTCCAAGACAATATTGCGTTCAGCTTGGGTAACGCGGTAGGGATTACCAATGGGACGACAACCCTGGGCAACAATGGTTTCAATCAAAATATTGCCGCACAAAGCCAGGCCTACAATTTCTTCCGAGTGTCGCTGGGAACCGGAAAATACCCCTGTCCCCCCTCCCATGGCCCCCGTGCTGGCCAGTCCTCCCACTTTTACCGAACCCGGGTAGGCATAATCTAGGCCTTGCAAAAAATCATTAATTTGACCGAAGTAGGGATCAACGAGGACAATAAATTGAGGCTGATCTTCGGGTTTGACTCCAATTAGATCCACCCACTGATCTGGAGAACTATCCAAATCCGGCAAATCGTCGGCGGATAAATGAAACGGGTGAATTTCCACATCGGGTAAATGGGCTAAGGTGAGACTTATGGCCGGTTCTGCCTCGATTTCCTCAGCCTGGTAATCGGAATTCATGCCAATCACACCGCCGGCCCCACAACCGATCAGGGTGGGAAGGTGCAACTGTTCTTGGAGCAAGGGCATCAGTCGCGAATATTCACTGCTAAAGGCAGAGGAAATAAAGACTAAGCCTAGGTCTGGAGAAGCTCGTAAGCCATCTTGAGCGATTTCTACAACTTCTTTCACCGCCGCCTCTAAGGAAGGACGTTGAGATAAAGCATTGACCCAGCGCATGGGTTTGGTTGTCGATTCCGCCATCTTCGCCCTCCCTCAATAGTCACCTCTCTTGTGTTAAGATAGCAGATTGTGTAGGAATACAGCAGATGCAATGTTTTGTGAATGTTGCTATCTGGAGTTAACTCAAGTGTTTAAAGCCAGGGAAGTTTTGCTTCAGGGCATTAACCCTGCTCCTGAGCTTGATCGCCCCTAAGCCCCACATCTTAACGGATAGGGCAGGGTTCGTTGAATTTCTGTCAGATCTGTGCTAGAAGTAGATGGTCTTTGCATCACAAAACCCTTGGGCGAAAACCGAGCTAAGTGGGAAGTGTAGCAAAAAAGTTATGGGTACAGCGAACCTCATCCTTGCCACAAGAACAAAGTGAGTAATTCTTACTAAATGTTCTACAGTAGGATTGGAACCTGTACTTAGTAGATTTAGATTAAAGTAAAAGTTTATGAACAATATCAACGAACTGATCGAGAAAGAACTAGACGAAGCCCGTACAGTCTGTGATGTCACTGGTGCAAATTCTAAGGAATGTGCAGCGGCTTGGGATGCGGTGGAAGAATTACAAGCTGAAGCTTCACACCAAAAACAAGAAAAACCCAAAAGCTCTTTTGAAGTCTATTGCAGCGATAACCCTGATGCGGCAGAATGTCGGCTTTATGAAGACTAATCCGTTGTTTTTGGGGTCTTCTAGTCTTTGTTAATTATCGGCAACTGAGAGTTAACTTGGGTTAACCCAGTTGCTTAATTTTTATTTATTGGATTTGATCATTTAGGATGTTCAATTGTTTACTCGCCGTCGAATCTCCTGGGTTACAATCGTTGGTCTGGACGGACTATAGACTGGCGATTCTGTTTGCACTGATTATTCCCTTTGTCATCTTTGTGGCGGCTTTTATTCAGAGAGCGGAAGCGATTCAACGGTTAATGGCAACTTATTGGCGCGTGGCAAGTTTGTTGATCATTAGCTTATATTTAATGATTGCTGCTCTGCCCATTAGTTTTCTGACCTTGCTGATGGCACAGATTTTAATTCCGATTTCCCTGTGGTTTTGGGTAGATCTGAATGAGGAAGTTTCAGAAATGCCTAATTCGGGTTTGAAGTTACTCTTTACGTCTTGGCGTTGGGCGGTGACGATTTATAATCTTTTGGGTGCGATCGCTTTAATTCCTTTTCTACATTGTGCTTTTTCTAAAGGTCAAAAAGAGTTAATCGCCGATGCCAGTTGTCGGATCTGGCTCGATCCTCCTTGGTTATATAAACAAACTTTTAGTCCTAATTTAACCCCTCAATTTTTAGGCTTTTTCGCTTTAGTCGGTTTAGCTGTTTATATCCTTTATTTGGGTTATTTTGTATTCTTTAAATTGGGAAAACAGGGACGTTCGGCGATGGGATAAAAGCGTGAATGGGTGAATTTACCCAAAATTTGGGTTGAGATCCCCATCCTTCCCCGACGGCTTTTTAACTTGATTGAGTCTAACCGCCAACACCCGATAAACATGGGTGCAAATAATGTGATAATGCTTATTGAACGAAGATCGGGCTTGCCGTTATTCCATCGTGTGAGTCAGATTTTCCACTAAATTCAGTAGATGAACGGCTTCTTTGCCCAGTATTAAGTAACAATCACACAGACAAGCTGCGTCAGTTATGACTCAAATTTCAGTAACCTCCGATGCTCCGAGTATGGGGCGTCGTCAATTCATGAATTTACTGACCTTCGGTACAGTTACAGGCGTTGCTGTCGGGGCGCTGTATCCGGTGATCAAATATTTTCTGCCCCCCTCTAGTGGTGCGGCTGGCGGTGGTGTAACGGCTAAAGATGCTCTGGGTAACGATGTTATCGTCAGTGAATTTTTATCCAGCCATAAACCCGGCGACCGGGTTTTAGCCCAAGGTTTAAAAGGCGACCCTACCTATATGGTGATTGAATCCGATTCTTCCTTAGCGGAATATGGAATCAATGCGGTTTGTACCCACTTAGGGTGCGTTGTCCCTTGGAATGCCAGCGAAAATAAATTTATGTGTCCCTGTCACGGCTCTCAATATAACGCCGAGGGCAAAGTGGTTCGTGGGCCAGCACCGTTATCCTTACCCTTGGTTCACGCCACGGTTAATGATGACAAATTGAGCTTTACAACTTGGACAGAAACCGATTTCCGCTCGGGTGAAAATCCCTGGTGGTCTTAATAAATTTTAAATTCTAGGATTTTGGATTTTAGATCAAGATCTGAAATCTGAACTCTGTGATCATTGATTCTGTTGACTTTGACCAGAAATAGAACATTAGTAATGCAACCAATTGATCAATTAGTGAAAATGCCTCGTTTGCGGGCTTGGAAAATCCTTTGGGTTGCCGTAGCAACGGTTGCTTTCTTCCTAACCAGTGATTTTGCCCTACCCCAGTCGGCGGCAGCTTATCCATTTTGGGCGCAAGAAACGGCTCCCTTAACTCCCCGAGAAGCGACAGGAAGGATTGTTTGTGCCAACTGTCACTTAGCGGCAAAACCTACGGAAATTGAAGTTCCCCATTCGGTTTTACCAGATACTGTTTTTAAAGCGGTTGTTAAAATCCCCTACGATACCAATATTCAGCAAGTCACGGCCGATGGTAGCAAAGGTGGTTTAAACGTCGGTGCGGTGTTAATGCTGCCCGAAGGCTTTAAAATTGCTCCTGAAGATCGGATTCCTGAGGAATGGAAGGAAGAAATTGGTGATCTGTACTTCCAACCCTATCGGGAAGATCAAGAAAATGTGGTTATTGTCGGGCCATTACCCGGAGAAGAACATCAAGAAATTATCTTCCCTGTCTTGTCTCCTAACCCCGAAACGGATAAATCCGTTCACTATGGTAAATTTGCTATTCATGTCGGTGGAAACCGAGGTCGCGGTCAAGTCTATCCGGCCGGAAACTCTAGCAATAATACCGTTTATAAAGCCTCTGCTGCTGGAACCGTTACCCAGGTAACAACGGACGCAGAATCAGGTGCTCAAGTGACCATTCAAAAGGCTGACGGTCAAACCGTTGTCGATGAAATTCCCCTTGGCCCTTCTGTAATTGTTTCTGAAGGTCAAACCGTTGCAGTCGGTGATCTGTTAACCGATAACCCCAACGTGGGCGGTTTTGGTCAGCATGATACTGAAATTGTTCTGCAAAGTTCTACTCGTGTTACTGGCTTAATTGCTTTTATCGCTTTGGTGATGTTAGCTCAAGTCATGCTGGTAATGAAGAAGAAACAAATTGAGAAAGTTCAAGCGGCTGAAATGAATTTCTAACTTTTTAGTCATTTTGATGATTTCAACCCTTGTAGAGACGTTAATTTTAGCGTCTCTACAACTGTTTTTAAATGGGGAATAGTAAATTACGAATTACGAATTACGAATGGTTAATAGAAGGAGTTTACCCCCCCTGCCTCCCATTCTCCCCCTGTTCCCTGTTCCCTGTTCCCTGTTCCCTGTTCCCTATTCCCTATTCCCTACCATATTATGTCAATTACTAAAAACGAGATTAAAGTTGGGTCTTTAGATTGGTTTTATCGGGAAACAAATCCCGAAACAAATGATAAAATTCCGGTGATATTTTTGCATGGATTAGTGTCTCAGAGTTATAGTTGGTTAGTGATTTTAGATGAATTAGAAAAACAGGGATATAAAGCGATCGCACCGGACTGGATAGGTTCTGGATATTCAGGAAAACCGGATAAACGGGATTTTGCCTATACTCCCGATGCCTTTATTCAAGGGTTAGGGGGATTTTTAGAACAATTAAAAATAGAAAAATTTTATTTAGTTGTTCAAGGATTTTTAGGTTCGGTTGGATTACAATATGCCCTGCGTTATCCTGAACAAATTGAAAAACTAATTATTCTGAATACCCCTATTTCCACATCAGCTAAACTCCCTTGGAAATTACAACAAATGGCGTTACCTTTTGTGGGAGATATGATCACTCAAGATCCATTATTAGTGGATAGAACTTTAGAAGGAGGCAGTAAATATGTGATTGAGGATAAAGTTTTAGAAGTTTATCGCAGTCCGTTTTTAAAAGCCTCTGCTGCGGGGCGATCGCTCTTAGCAACCTTAAAAAATTTACGCTTAAAAGAAGCGATGACGGAAATAGAATCAGGGTTCAAAAATTGGGATCGCCCAACTCAAATTATTTGGGGATTAATTGATCCTTGGTTGAATTTTGCCGATGTAGAAACCTTTGCCAAAGGGATATCTGATATTGAAATTGTCACCTTAGAAAAAGCTGGACATTATCCCCAAGAACATTGGCCCCAAGAAATTAGTGAAGCCTTAATCTTATTTCTGCGAAAAACAGTAGTATAGCAGGCAAGAGGGAACAGCTATCCCTCTTTTATTACTCCAGGGAAAGTAAAAACTAGGAAACCAGAAAAGTGGGGAAAGTATCCATAAATTGGATTAATTCATAATGGGGAATTAGATTGGGAAAAAATAACTCTAATAATTCCCCAAAAAACGTCTAAATTAACTCTTTAAATAATCGATTATGTTCAATAATCCGTTCTGAATTTTCAGTGATTTTAATTCCGATTTAATCCTTAACATTCAGCATTTGAAACCTGAATAATAGATTGCGGTTGGGGAACTAAAGCCCCTAATTGTTCAGCAGACCAATGGGCATAATCTGATAATAAATTATGAACTAATCGGTGTTTAACGGTCATTAATACACTTTTTAATAATCCGTTTCCTGTTGTTTCTAAAATCGCTTGGGGCGTTAACCATAAGGGCGGGGGAAGTTCGACTTTAACTTGTAAATCAGCTTGACCTTTTAAATGGGTAATTCCTTGCAATTCAACCGGATATAATTTTCCGACTAAATTTAGTGCAAACCGTTGATTAATATATTCAATTCCGCGAATTTCACACCCGACGGATTTTAAGTTGAGAGTACCATCGGACTGTATCCACAGTTTCAAGTCTACCGTTGGTTGTAAACTAAACATCATAAACTGCAAAGGACGCATTTTTAAGCGGTAAATATCCTCTGTTAAGGCATCTAAACGAGTGGGATCAACTAACGCCTTTACCAAGCGTTTCGGTTGACGCAGATAATGGTGAATTAAAGTTGGCTCTGGTATGGCCATTTCAACGGTTTGGGAGGCTTGAAAGTGGGTATACATGGAAAATTATAAAAATTTACTAATTTCAATCTATCTTAATAAAATTTAAGAATTTTTCAACCTATTTTCATCAATCAAGAGTCAGGATCAAGAATAATGACCTGTACTTCCTGAAAAATAGGGAGTCTTTTGATCATAAGGGTAACGTTGATGAGAATAATATAAATAATTGTAACGTCCCTTGCTATCCATTTATTCTTTACGGAACTAAAATTATGACTGTTTCTATTGCCCATCTTGGCCCATCGGGGACTTATGCAGAAGCCGCTGCCTTGGCCTATGCTCAATATCTCACTCGAAAAACCGGGGAAGAAACCATGTTATGCCCCTGTTCAAGTATTAGTCAAACTTTATGGACAGTGGCGAAAGGAGATGCCAATATTGGGGTAGTTCCTGTTGAAAATTCCATTGAAGGCAGTGTTACGATGACCCTCGATACATTATGGCAAATTGGCTGTCTTCAAATTCAACAGGCGTTAATTCTTCCGATCGCCCATGCGTTGATTTCTCAAGCAGAAAATTTTGCTAATATTCAAGTAGTTTATTCCCATCCCCAGGCCCTAGCTCAGTGTCAGGGATGGTTAGAAAAACATCTTTCTGATGTGCCATTAATTGCTAAAAATTCAACTACAGAAGCCTTACAATCCGTTAGAGATGAAACTCATTCAGCCGCGATCGCCTCTTTAAGAGCAGCAGAATTATATCAATTACCTGTTCTTGCCCATCCTATTAATGATTATCCCGATAATTGTACCCGATTTTGGGTGGTTAGTCTGCAACCTTCAGGATCGGGAAAATATACTTCTTTAGGCTTTAGTGTTCCGGCAAATGTTCCGGGAGCATTAGCAAAACCTTTAGCAATTTTTGCCGATAGGGGGATTAATTTAAGTCGGATTGAATCCCGTCCTAGTAAGCGCTCCTTGGGAGATTATTTGTTTTTTATGGATTTGGAAGCCGATAGTCATGAACCCTCGGTACAATTAGCTCTAGCGGAATTAAAAACCTTTACCGAAACCCTCAAAGTTTTTGGCAGTTACACCCTATTAAATATCGATTAATTTTGATTCGGAAAATGGATCATCAGGCTTGTAGGATGGGTAAGAACTACTCGGGCTTTTTACCCAATCTACTAATTTTTAAATATTCTATGGATATTTTTTTTGGCAGTATTCCCAGTATTCCTGATTTGACCCATCCTAATGAATTAATAGAATTGGGGTCAATAGTAATTAAAACCCTGACTCAATTGGCTATTTTTTTAATCGCCATCGGTGTGATATTATCCCTAATTAATTGGTCAGTGAAAAGACCAGGGTATTCCATTTCTATTCCTACTATTAAAACCGCCTTAGAACAATATCTTAAATGGATGCAAACCTTACCCCATTTAATTCTAATTGTTCTGGTAATTACCAGTGGATTTTTTTTCTGTTCTACCTTAGCTAATCGCTATCATAATTGGGAACAACAACGCATTACTCAAATTGCCACCACCGTCGCGGGAGAACGCTTAGAACAAACAGCGCCTAAAATTCGGTATGAAATTGAAGAAGCTTTTACCGATTATCGATATGTTGATGGAAATACCGTTGAAGTTAAAAGTACCCGCATTGTACCCCGTTGGATGACCTTAGCGGGATCACAAATTCAGGTTAAAATTAATCAAACTACGAGTCCCGATACCAAGCAATGGATTTATAGTATTGACTTTGCGGGAGAATATCAAGTTAAAAATCAACTCAAAGGTGTCTCGGATTTTTTCTTTGAAGTTCCCCCACCCTATGGTTATTTATTATTACAGGATTTCCAAGTTGAACAAAATGGAAAACCCCTAGTTCAAGTCAACCCTGGAGATTATGGATTTCCCTTTAAATTATCCCCGGGAGAAACTACAAATTTCAAAGTTATCTATCAAGCTCAAGGTGCTCCCCGTTGGGTTTATCAACCGGGTGATCAATTATTATCCAATTTTAGCTTAAATGTTTTAGCTAATTTTCCCGATGCCGAATTTGCCGGGGCAGTGCCAACAGTTACAAAAGAAGGTAAAGAAAATCGACAACTTTCTTGGATTTATGAAGGCAATATTTCCGTGAGAAATCCTTTAGGCATATTTACCGCCACCGACCCCATTCGTAATACAGGTGTTATCCCGCGATTATTACTATTAGCTCCAGCGATCTTTTTATGGTGGATAATTTTATTGTATCTGTCTTTACCCCTAACTTTTCGAGATGTTGCCATTGTCGCGGGACTATTTTTTGCCTGTTTATTAACCCTAACCTATGGTAGTCGTTTGATTGATGCTAAACTAGCTTGGATGCTTATTTCTCCGGTCTTGTTATTAGCAGTTTGGGGATTAGGGAAAAACCGTCAAGGATCTTGGGTAGCAATTATTTGTACAATTTCTGGGGGAATATTACCTATATTTGGGTTATTAGTTCCCTATAGTGGGATTACGTTAAGTTTAGCTGGGTTGTTATCAGGAATTTGGTTAGCATTTCAACATTGGTATGAACTAGGCCAGCGTAAAATTTAACTGTAAATAAGAAACCGGGTTTTTTGCCATGGTCTATAGGTTGAAATCACAATTTGATTTTTAAAAAACCCGGTTTCTGTGATTTTTCGCCATGGTCTATAGGTTTAAATCAAAAATTAATTCTTCAAAAAACCGGGTTTCTGTGATTATACAGTTTGCACAACCTGATCAGAAAATATTTCCGCTAATACGTGAAGATAGGGAGAAAAGACGGCAAAATTTTGAGGAAGTAACCGATTTTCCAATGCTTCTGACATGGCATCTAACATATCCTGAATTAATTTCCAACTGATGTGCAGCCGAGGATATAAAATCACACACATGGGGAATAATTCTCGTTGGATGGGACGTAAACTATTCTCTAAGACACACCAACATAGGTAAATTTCAAATAACTCAATATCACGGGTAGTAGAGTATTGCAGGATATGATTTTTGACGTTCCCGCTAACACTGCAATACCCAGGATTTAAGTCATGTACTTTGTGGTAAACTTGGTTAGCAATAGTTGTGAAGATGGGGAGTAATTGTTGAACAGCAATTAAAGCAGGAGAATCCGATAAATGTTTTCCAGCTAAATCATTAACTTCCCCTAGGGGAGAATATAAATAATCCTCTAAAGTTTTGAAGTAAAGAAAGAAAACAGTTCTTTCTTTCATCGACATCCACTCCAGCAACATTCTGCCCATATAGTGGAATTGCAACTGGACTAAAACCAACATTAAGGGTTCAGTTTCTGAATATTTTCGACGCAGTTTGACTGCCTCTCTCCCCAGAGATACGGATAGACGAAAAGGGTATTCATATTGAGCGAAAACTTCCAAGGCTTGATGATACAAATTAGAGACATCTTGAATCAGCGTGTCTGTTTCCTCTAACCGTAGTTTATTTACAGGATAACGATTCCATTCAATCCCTAAAAGGGTTCCTACTTTATTCCAAGCCAGTGTTCCTAATAGGCTTAGATTTTTCGTTAACTCTGCAACTGTCCGAGAACGATCCTCATCAAACTCAGTAACATCAACTTCATGATTTTCCAAGAAAAAATGATTGGAAGTCCGAGGGCTATGAGCAGCAGCTTTAGCATAGTATTTCTGCGCCCATTGCACCGCCATTCTTGTCATTTCCGCTCTATTAACGGAACTAGGTAAGGAGGTCTGTTGTTGTTGAGATTGGGAGGACATCATAAAAGTTCGGTTCCTTGGTAGCGAGGTTCATTAGAGGATTTAGGAATAGATTAGCAAAAGCAGAATTGCGAGAATTGTAATTAACTAAATTCTACGGTTTACAGTCTGGCTTAAGTGTAGTCAACTTAACCCAAAATGTCTGCCCATTTTTATAAAGACTTTCTATACTTTGTTGAAAGATTTTAAATATATTAAATTTTTACCACAAACCTGGTATTTTAAGATACAAAACTCAATCCTATGATTGAGAAAGTTTAACGCCTGTTTAAGAAACTTGTAGTTTTTTGATCAAAAGTGTTGAAAATTCTGATCAAAAAGCGAACAGGGAATACCGAAGCCGAGGGCAGAAAATCCAATAACTTTATATTTGTAGTGACAACGGAATATTCTCGATTTTAATTTTAGCCGAATACGTGTAATAATTAATACATTTTTGATTTTATATTATCGTGAAATTACAGCATTTTCTAGCATTATAATCGTTCCTTGTTCAGTATCAATTTTTACTTCTATTCCTAAAGGAATAGTAAACTGATCTCGAATATGACCGATCATCGAACCATACCAAGCCGGAATTTCTAACGGTTGAATTAGATCGGTTAATACTTGCCATAAGGTTAAAGAAGGTTCATTTCCCTCCCCTTTAGTGCAAGCGGTACATTGACTAAAAATGAACCCGGAAATTTGATCTAAAATTCCGGCTAATTTTAAATGGGTTAACATTCGATCAACTCGGTAAATATCCTCGCCAATATCTTCTACAAATAGGATTGTATTCTGCCAGTTGGGTAAATATTTAGAACCGACTAAAGCCGATAAAACCGATAGATTTCCTCCGATTAACCGCCCTTGGGCTTGACCTGGATAAATAGTTTCAACCCGAACATCGGCAGAATTTTGAAAGGTTATGGCTTGTCCTTCAAATAGGATTTTTTTCAGCCAACTTACCGAATAGGCATTCCAGAGGGAAGTTCCTAATAATCCATGAAACGTAACTAATCCGGTTTGACTTTGTAATCCTAATAATAAGGCGGTTATATCACTATAACCCAGAAAAATTTTAGGGTTTTTACGAATTAAATCATAATCTAATAAGGGTAAAATTCGACCGCTTCCCCAACCGCCACCCGTAGCAATAATGCCCTTAATATTAGGGTCAGCAAACATTTGATTAATGTCTGATGCCCGTTGTTGATCGGTTCCGGCTAAATAGCCATATTCACTCATAACATGGGGGGCAACTTTAACCGCTAGTTCCTGTTGTCCTAATTGCAGTTGAATCCACTTTAAATGTTCTTTTAAAATCGGGCTGGCGGGAGTTACTAACCCCACCGTATCTCCTGGTTTTAAAGCGTTAGGTTTCAGTAACCTTTGAACTGATGAAGATTGAGCAAAAATAGGAAACTGAGTAGCCATTCCGGTTAAGGTTAACCCGGTTAAAAAATTACGACGATTCATAATCAGTTATTAGTAATCTGAATTGAGAATGTGAGCAATTAATTCTTCAACCCCCGATCCCCGACTATTTTTTGTGACCCAATTAACCCTTTTTTTGACTTCAGGTAAAGCGTTAGCAACGGCTACCGAATAACCACATTGTTCTAAAAAATCACAATCATTTTCCGCATCCCCAACCCCTACAATTTTGTCTGGGGATAGGTTTATGAATTCAGAAAGAGCCTTCAACCCCGACGCTTTATTAATCCCTTCGGGTAGGAGCATCACGGCTCCTTTATTAGCAATAATTTTAAGATTAACTCCTAACTCTTGAATAGTTTTTTTTGTGATTTCCAAATAGGCTTCCCAAGTGGCAATAATCACTCGTCCAACCCCTAATGTTTCTAAGGCTTGGGTTTGAACAATTTGGGAAAATTCCTCTGGAATACCTGAGTTTTGTGATTGTTGTTGTTTTTGGTAAATGCGATCGCGCAAGCAGCTTATAAACGCTTCCGAAGGGCGCTCCGCTAATATTTTTTCTACCTGAGTCGAGGGTTGATATAAAACCGCCCCATTTTCTGCAATCACCCAATCAAACATAAGAATTATAGGAGCATGATCAATTAAGTTATCCAATTGTCTTCCAGTAATTAAGATTAACTTTCTTCCCGACTCCCGCCAGAGTTCTAAAGATTTTGAGGTAGACTCCTGGACGATTCCATCCGTTGCTAAGGTTCCATCAAAATCCGTTGCTAAAGCTAAATATTTCATGGTTTTAAAAAATAAATATGACCTTGTATTCTTCCACAAGGTTTATTATAATCTTTAATATAACAGCTAGAAGTATTATTTCTGTGCCCTGTTCCCAGATTTGGATTAAATAATATGACTCAAAAACAATGGTACGAATCCCTGTTCGAGAATTACGGACAAAAATATGATTCCGAGAATTTTACACAAGGGACAATGGGTGAGTGCGATTTCATAGAAAAAGAACTTGGATTTAATAAGTCCTTAAAAATATTAGATGTGGGCTGTGGTACAGGAAGACATACAATTGAACTGACAAAGCGGGGATATTCTGTTACTGGAATTGATTTATCCGAATCCCAGCTTAAAAGGGCAAAGGATAAAACAAAAAGTGAAAATTTGATCATTGATTTTCAGCAGCAGGATGCCAGAAATTTGACATTCAATAATGAATTTGATGTAGCGATAATGCTTTGCGAAGGAGGATTTTCGCTCATGGAAACTGATGAAATGAACTTTGAAATCCTGAAAAATGTCACCCGCTCGTTAAAGACCAATGCTAAACTTATATTCACAACTTTAAGTGGATTGTTCCCATTATATCATTCACTAGAGCAATTCTATGAATCAAAAACGGAAGCCGGAAATTCTACCTGCAAAAGCAATAGTTTTGACTTGATGACATTCCGAGAGCATAACATAACGGAATTTGAAGATGACCTGGGAAACAAGAAATCTCTTGTCTGTAATGAAAGGTGTTATGTGCCGAGCGAAATTACCTGGTTACTTAAATCTCTTGGTTACAGCAGGATAGATATTTATGGTGCCAAGCTGGGTGCATTTTCCAGAAATGACAGATTAACAACGGTCGATTTTGAGATGCTTGTTATTGCTGAAAAATAATTTTGTAACTTGTCCCTACTCGCTCAATCAGAACTGAACTTAACAGGGAAATTCAATCGTAAAAGTGGTAAAATTTTGGATACTTTTAACTTGAACTGTTCCGCCTAATTGTGCAACTAACTTTTGCACTAATGCTAACCCTAACCCTGTTCCCCCTTGCTTCCAGGGGTCTGCATTCGGAACTCGATAGAACTTTTCAAAAATTCGGGGAAGTTCTTCTTCGGGAATTTCGGCTTGGTTGCGAATCACAATTTGTAAGGTATCGGAAATTGGGGGAGAAGTCAGAGGAATATCTTGTTTGTTTTTTTTGCGTTTATTTTTAGATTCTGACGTTAATTCTTGCCAGTTAGACAAACCCTGATAATGAATTCCTAGGAAAATTTCGCCCCCATTGGGTGTATATTTACAGGCATTATTTAACAGTTCAGCGAGAACTCGTTCTAAACTATTACAATTAGTTTTTATGGCTTTTAGATAAGGATAATAGGCGACATTTAATATCTGATTTCGCTGTTGAGTTCGAGAATAAAAAGGATTAATAATATTAGGTAACCATTCTAATAAATCTAAATTTTCCAGGGGAATAGGTGCGGCGGAAGATTCCAAACGTTGTAAATCTAATAAATCATTAATTAAATTAGTTTCTCGCATACATTCAGATTCTAATATTTCTAAATATTTTTTACCTCGTTCTGAATCGGGGACAATTTTTAACATATGAATTGCCATTTTCATATTAGCTAGAGGTGTGCGGAGTTCATGGGAAACCGTACTCAAAAAATCATCCTTGAGAATATTTAACTGTTGCAGTTCTTCCACCTTAGAAGTGCGTTCTTGAACTTGTCTTTCTAGTTCAGCATTCCGGCTTTTTAACAATTCTAATTTTTCCGTTTGCAATTGATGAACTGATTGTTGGAGTTGTTTAACCACCCGATACATTTCCGTCGGGTCAAGCATTCTTAATAAACTAACCTGTGTAATAATTCCTAATAACTCCCCTTCATCGCCACAAACAATTAGTCGTTGTACCTGTTGTTTTTGCATTTCTTGATGCGCCATCCACAGAGAATCATTAATTTTCAAAGAAAACGACAGATTTCTCATTACCGTTGTTGCATAAGTCGCCGTTAAATCTAATTCTAAAAATTGCGCCTCCACAATATCCTGTTCCGTAACTAATCCAATGGGGGTTAATTTTTTCTGAGTTCCAGCTTGAAAAATAACCACATAACTCGCTTGATGGGCGGTCATCATTTGCGCTAAACTTAATACGGATGTTGTGACTGGAGCCGTAATTACTTGGGTGATCATTTCATCTCCAACTCGTCGTAATCTTAAAATATTAGCGGGTTGTAAAACCTGACGAATTCTTTCTGGGGTAATCACTCCCACTAATTGACCTCGAATATCTAAAACGGGTAAATGTAAAATTTGATATTGCCGAAATAGGGATAAAGCTGTAAAAATATCTTGATCATCCGATTCTGTTAAACTAATAGAAATTGGAGACATGATTTCAGCGACTCGGATTTTATTAAGATTTTTTTTGATGACAGGATCTAAAATTTCTGTTGCCATTAACTGAACAATATCTCGTTCCGTGATTATTCCTACAACCGAAGCCATCTGAGGTTGTTCATCGGGAAGTATCGGAGTAATTTCTTCCGAGTCTTGATTAATAACTAAAACACAGCTTGCCCGAGATTCTTCTATTAAAGAACTACCGGGGTTTAAAAGACAATGATTTTGAGATTGACCTAGTATTTTGATCACATCTGCTAAACAAGTTTCTGGTGTTACAATAAATGGATTCCGATCAATGGCTTGTTCTAAAGCAGATGAATAACGCACAGACTGGTAAAATTCCATAACAATACTCTAAAAAGGTTCGTAGGAAGATGCACGAGATTTTTAACATTAAAAAATCAGCAAGTCTATAATTAGTTTAACTTAATTCAACAATAGGATGGTTATGATTGTATCCGTTAATGAAGGAAATTTTTGGGAAGAACGCTATCAACAGGGAACTACAGGCTGGGACTTAGGAGAACCTGCCTCGCCATTTGTTAGGTTTTTGCAATCTTCTGAGGCTCCACCCCCGGGAAAAACGGCGGTTTTAGGCTGTGGAAGGGGCTATGATGCCCTATTATTTGCTAGTTATGGGTTTGAGGTGATTGGGTTTGATTTTGCTACTTCTGCGATTAAAGACGCATTAAACCATCAACAATTATTAATTAATCAATCGTCAATTCTCAAGGGATCGGGAGAATATTTACCGACTTCAGCAAAATTTTTAAAACAGGATATTTTTGACTTACCCCAGGAGTTTTTAGGACAGTTTGATTATGTGATTGAACATACTTGTTTTTGTGCGATTTCCCCAGATCGACGCCCTAATTATGTCAATTTAGTTGAGTCAATTCTGAAACCCCAGGGGCAATTATTCGGATTATTTTTTACCCACTCCCGTGCCGGAGGGCCACCTTTTGGCATCACCCCGGCGGAGATTCGACAGTATTTTCAAGGGAAATTTCAGATTGTTTCCCTGCATCCGGTGACTGAATCAACCCCTAGCCGTCAAGGAGAAGAACATTGGGGACATTTTATGGTGCATCAAAAACTCTAGCCATTAATTCTGCAAATTTTTTCTAACCTGGCTATAATAAGTAAAGATTTAGTTAAACCTGATTTACAAATGAGTCAACCGTTGAATTTAGAAAATATTGCCCATCAGCTAGATAGCAAAAACTTACGCGATCGCTTATTAGGATTAGCTTCTTTGAGAAATGTTACTCCAGAGGATGCTGTTCCTTTAATTAAAAAAGTGCTAAATGATGAAAGTTTACAAGTCCGTTCTATGGCAATTTTTGCCCTGGGAATTAAACCTACGGAAGAATGCTATTTTCTGTTAGTGAAACTATTAGAAAATGACCCGGATTATGGGGTGAGAGCCGATGCAGCCGGAGCCCTGGGATATCTGGGAGATATTCGAGCATTTGAACCTTTAGTTAGAGCTTTTTATGAGGATACAGATTGGCTAGTTAGATTTAGTGCGGCGGTCTCCCTGGGAAACCTCAAAGATATTAGGGCTCGGGATGTTTTATTGGCTGCATTAGAAAGTGATGAAGTGATTTTACATCAAGCTGCAATTGCTGCGATCGGAGAAATTAAAGATGTGGAATCCGTTGATAAAATTCTGCGATTTGCTCAGGCGGAAGATTGGTTAGTGCGGCAACGTTTAGCAGAAGCTCTGGGCAATTTGGTTACACCTAAAAGCCTTTCTGCATTAAATTATTTAGCCAAAGATAGTCATTCTCAAGTCTCTGAATCCGCTAAGATTTCCATTGAGCGGCTACGGGAAGCGGGATTGCAAGTTTAAAGATTTGATTAACAGGGAATGGAGAATATCAAAGATGATGCAATTGTCTTGACAAATTAACCCAACTGTTAGACGATAGGATTCTAGTTTCTAGGTTTAAATAAAAGCTATCCTTAAATCAGCATGACTTCTCCATTCCCTTCTCGCAAAAAGCCTAAGATTCTGCAACTATTCTTTTTTAGTTTTATTATTTTATTCTTAGCTAGTACCTCGGCAATTTTGGGCGCGGTGACGGCTTTATTAACTCCTGAAAAATTTGATTTTACCGAACCAGAATCTAATATTTTAGATGGACTCTGGCAACATCGGTTTAAATATAGTTTATCTCGTCCCGTTAATATTTTAGTCCTGGGAATTGATGGAAGTCCAAATAGTTCCTCCTCGTCCCCCGATCTATTTAAAGGTCGCAGTGATACGGTTTTATTTGTAAATTTTCAACCCCAAGATAAATCAGTTAGTTTATTATCTATTCCCCGGGATACTCAAGTTGAAATTCCGGGTTATGGTACGGGAAAAATTAATGAAGCTAACTATTGGGGTGGGCCTAAATTAGCAAAAGAAGTGGTTCAAAATATTTTAAATAAAGTTCAAATTAACCGTTATATTCGAGTTAGTAGTGGCGCATTTCGAGAATTGGTTGATTTTTTGGGAGGAGTAGAAGTTTATATTCCCCAACCGATGTCCTATCAGGATAAAACCCAAAAATTAAATATTGATTTGGCTGCTGGTTGGCAAACAATTAATGGTGAACAGGCCGATCAATTTGTCAGGTTTCGCGGAGATGGTTATGGCGATTTAGGCCGGGTACAGCGTCAACAAGCCTTAATGGAAGCGATTTTAGTGCGGCTGAAAGATCCGACGGTTTTACCTCGTGTTCCTGAAATTATTCGGATTATGCAAAAATATATTGATACTAATTTAAGTTTTGAAGAAATTTTAACCTTAGTTAATTTTGGATTGAATCTGGAACCTCAGAACTTTAAAATGGTGATGTTACCCGGTCGTTCTAGTTCGGAGGAATATTCTAATAGTAGTTATTGGTTAATAGATGAGCGGGGACGCGATCGGGTTATGTATCAATATTTTAGATTAGATTCTACTGGATTTATTTTAAAAAGTGCCTACGAACCTTCTGCTTATGAAACTTTATCTAAGGATTTAAAAATTGCGATTCAAAATACTTCTAGTAATCCGAAAGCAGTGGATAAAATGTTAGATTTTTTATCCAATCAAGGGTTTAATCAAGTTTATTTAGTCCCGAGTGAATCTAATCAACAACTGAAAACCCAAATTATTGTTCAAGGAGGAGATTTAGGGGCGGCTAAACTCATGCAAAAAACCCTGGGTTTAGGTGAGCTTAAATCTTCGGCAACGGGTGATATGGGGTCGGATTTAACCATTAGGGTCGGGGAAGATTGGCTCAAATAAAATTACTCAAGGAAGACTTTAAGATTCAATGCTTCCTTGAGGTCACTGAATCTTAAACCACCTTTAATTGATACAAAATCAAACCAAACCATTGATTTTCGTCTGTCCAAGTCTTGACAGAAACTAAGCCTAAATCCTCTAATTCCGCTTGGATTTTTTCCAGTTCAAACTTGCGAGAAATTTCCGTATGAATGGTTTCTTCGGCGGCAAATTCAATGGCTAAATTGAGCTTTTTAAGTTCAACAGTTTGCGATCGCAAGCTTTTTAAGTGCATTTCAATTTGATGGTCGGTCTGATTATAAAATGCTAAATGTTCAAAGTTCTGTAAATCAAAATTCCCTTCAAACAGATGGTTTAAATGTTGCAACATATTCAGGTTAAATGCTGCTGTCACCCCCTGGTTATCATCATAAGCAGGTTCTAAAATTGATGGGGATTTGTGTAAATCAACCCCCAATAAAAAATAATCCCCCGGTTGCAAAGCCTCCACAATATGGGAAAAGAAAACATGGCATTCTTCCGGTTTTAAATTGCCCAAGGTACTGCCAATAAACCCAATCATTCGGGCAGGGAGGGGAGAAGGATTTAGATGTTTTAAAGCCGTTTCATAGGTACTCACAATTCCATGAATATGTAGCGTTGGGTAATTTTCCAACAGATTATAAGCACTTTGCTCTAAAATTCCACCACTAATATCAATGGGTAAATAATGCAACGGATGATCTAAATCTCGATAAGCGTCTAATAGAATCCGAGTTTTTGTAGAACTCCCACTTCCCAATTCTACAATTTCACAGGAGCCAGTTAAATGAGCAATTTCTGAAGCATAATTTTGTAAAATTTTTGTTTCTGTACGGGTTAAATAATATTCGGGTAAATCACAAATTTTTTCAAACAATAATGATCCTTGATCATCATAGAAATATTTAGGCGGTAAGGTTTTTGGGCTTTGGGTTAACCCCTGAATCACATCCTCTCCGGCAGCAAGGGGACATTTTTCTCGAAAGGTGTCAATCTTTAACCGAGGGTTAACCCCCGTACACTTATTAGGTGATAAGACGGGAGAATTAGGAATTACCATGATCAAACATACAAACTCAGCTTAAGATTAGTATTTTACAGTATTTTGTCTCGATAAAATATTACAATCTCTCGAAAATTGCTATAATATAGGGAATAGTTGTTAAAAAAATTCTGATGGATGTCTATGACTGCTACTGCACCTGTTAAAACAGAATACGAAGCGATTATTGGGTTAGAAACCCATTGTCAATTGAACACCGAAACCAAAATTTTCTCCAATTCCTCGACGAAATTTGGGGCCGATCCTAATATGAATATTGACCCGATTTGTATGGGATTACCCGGTGTCCTACCTGTCTTAAATGAAAAAGTCTTAGAATATGCGGTAAAAGCCGGGTTAGCCTTGAATTGTGAAATTGCCCCTTACAGTAAATTTGATCGCAAACAATATTTTTATCCTGATTTGCCCAAAAATTATCAAATTTCTCAATATGATTTACCCATTGCCATCAAGGGTCATTTAGAAATAGAAATTGTCGATGAAGATGGCAGTGCAACTCGCAAAACTATTGGGATAACTCGCTTACATATTGAAGAAGATGCGGGAAAATTAGTCCATGGTGGAAGCGATCGCCTTTCCGGTTCTACCTATTCAATGGTTGATTATAATCGGGCGGGTATTGCTTTAGCTGAAATTGTCTCTGAACCTGATATTCGTTCGGGACAAGAAGCCGCCGAATATGCCCAAGAATTGCGTCGCATCGTGCGTTATTTGGGCGTGAGTGATGGCAATATGCAAGAGGGTTCACTGCGATGTGATGTAAATATTTCCGTGCGTCCAGTGGGACAAAAAGAGTTCGGAACTAAAGTCGAAATCAAAAACATGAACTCTTTTAGTGCCATTCAACGGGCGATTGATCATGAAATCGAACGGCAAATTAACGCCATTGAAACCGGGGAAGAAATTGTTCAAGAAACTCGGTTATGGGAAGAAGGAAGTCAACGTACAATTAGTATGCGGAAAAAAGAAGGATCAAGCGATTATCGCTATTTTCCTGAACCCGATCTTCCACCGATTCAAGTATCTGCTGAACAACTCAAAACCTGGAAATCTCAACTCCCCGAACTTCCCGCAGAAAAACGCCATCGCTATGAATCAGAAATAGGATTATCCCCCTACGATACCCGCGTATTAACGGATGATCACCCGGTTTCTGAATATTTTGAAGCCACAATTGCCGCCGGGGCTAATATTAAACAAGCGGTAAATTGGATTATGGGGGATATCACAGCCCATCTGAAAAATGAAAAATGTAGTGTTACTGAAATCGCCCTAAAACCTGAAGGATTAGCGGAATTAATTGCTTTAATTGAAGCGGGAACTATTAGCGGTAAAATTGCTAAGGATTTATTACCGGAATTGTTAACTCAAGGTGGATCTCCTAAAGTTTTAGTGGAAGCTAAAGGGTTAATTCAATTATCCGATCCTACAGCTTTAGCAGAAATTATTGATCAAGTTTTGATTGAAAATCCCAAGGAATTAGAACAATATCACGCCGGAAAAACTAAACTCCAAGGATTTTTTGTCGGTCAAATCATGAAAAAAACTGGGGGGCGGGCTGACCCTAAACTCACTAATCAACTATTAGGAGAAAAACTCAAAAAATAAGGACTTTATAAATTACCTAAGATTAAAAGGAGGTTAAAACCAATGCAAAAGTATGAACGTGATCGCTTTTATTGGCGAATGGGTTTTGTTTTGATTTTTTCCCTTTTAGCTTGGGGAATATTCCTGATAATTCCTTAGTTTTTTAGATGTTTCTCTGGTTCCAATGCAGAGCATTGGAACGCTAGTTTTGAGGCTTCGCCTCCTATTATTTGAAGCAGAGTCTCCATTAATAGTATTTCTAGGTATAACCTAGAAACCAGATCAAGGTTGGGGTTTAGAGATGCTCAAACCCAACCTTAATTTCACGATTAATCAGATTTTGGACTAAAAAATAATTGATTAATTTTACCAATTGCCCAACTCAAAATTGCTCCCCCCATTAAAATCCCAATGGCCGGAGTAAAGACAGGTTCCCAAAGTTTATACCATAAATCCAACCCCAGATTAACTTTAAAAGAATGGCCTAAAACCGCAACCACTAACCAAAAAAAACTGAATAATACAAAAAAAACATTAGCCACTAAAACTAGATTTAACCATTTAATCAATTGTTCTTTCATCGTTTAAACTCAACTAAAAATTATATCAATCCATTTTCTTGAGACTATTTTAAGCGTTAGAGGGATTTTTTTGCAAATATTAACTCAAAATTTGTAGACAAACTTAACCTAATCTTTGTTACAATAGATCCTAGCAGTTATAGTAGGCAGTTTTTGTTAATATGGTTCGCTACACCCTAGCTCAAAGTCCCGAAATCGTTCTTACCGTCCGTGGCAAAGATTCATCTCAAGCCCGGGAGAAAGCGATGGACAAACTGATGGAATTGATGGATACGGGAAAACTGCCAACGGAATTGGAAGAAGGCTTTAGTCCCCAACAGTTTATCGAAGTCAAAGAACCCGATGATAGTCCCTTAGAAGAAGAAGATGCAATTTCCGAAGCGGTGCAAATTCTGAGTAATTTGGCTTCTTTGAAATTGAAAATGATGGAATCAAGGGAAGAAGCCTTAAAAGTGCGAGAAGCAATTGATATTTTGTTCACAGATCAACCTGTGACTGTGGAAGAAATAACCGAGTTAAAAGATGGATTTAAGGTGTTAAAAAATTTCGCGGTTTCTAATCTTAGATATCGAGAAGCTAGGGGCAAAGCTGAAGAAGCTAGAGCCGTTTTAGATGAAGCATTAAAGTCTTCTGAACCCGAACCAAAACCCGAACATCCTCACGGAAAAAAAGACAAAAAATAACCAGTTGTAGGGGCGGGTTCATCACGATTCCCGGTAATTAACAAAAGTCTAAAAGAACCTGCCCTTACCAGTTATTAATCCAAAACCCTGTTACTGAGCGAAGTCGAAGTATTACCCATTACCCATTACCGATTACTCTCATGAAATTACCCCTGACCTGGAATCTTCCCGTCACAATTTCCGATCGCTTGGGTCAAAAAAGTTTTGGTAAACAACGGGCTATCGTAGCGGAAGATAATCTATTATTAGTATTACACAAAGCTCCAGAAACAGGCGATCGCGATCGAGATGCCGTATTATTTTGGCGAAAACCCGATGGTCGTTGGGAATGTAGTAAAGGCGGTGTGGCACTGCAACAATTAACCAATCATATTAAAGAGTATAATTCAGCCGAAGAAGAATTAAATCAATTCTATAAAATTGCTAAAACAGCCGAAGATTATTTTACACTCTTAGAAGCGATTACCCCCCTACAGTTAGCAATAGAAAACCTGCACGCTACCTTACAAACCGCCAGAGAAGCCATACCTCAAGATCGAGATCTAATTGATTTAAGAGATGGGGCTTATGAAATTGAACGTACCTTAGATATTCTTTATATTAACACAAAAAATGCTCTGGATTTCAAAGTCGCCAAAGAAGCAGAATCCTCAACTAAAGCAGCCAATCGTCTTAATACTTTAGCCTCAATTTTCTTTCCGCTAACGGCGATTTCCTGCGTATTTGGCATGAATTTAACCAGTGGTCTTGAATCCCAATCTGTCCTAATATTTTGGATCATTTTTTTAGCGGGAATCTGGTTAGGATTAATAGTTAGACAATGGGTGCTTACCGGAACAATTTCTAAATTAAGTTTTAGCAAATTAGCAATAGATTTAAAACGAGGATTGTCAGATTAGACAGATTTATAGATTTATGCTGTTTAGATGATATCTCCTATAATTAATATTAATATAGCAATTATATAAAATATTAATTATTCGGAAAATAGCTATCATGTTTGAGAATTATGACCCAAAAGTAGGCGATAATTTTCAAACATGAAACAGCCCTGCCAACTCCCCTACTCAATCGTCACCTGGGAACTATCAACAGTCAGAGTTCCGGCTTGAAATTCGGCAATATTGATGGCTTTTTCCAGAAAACCTTGACTGGGGACTTTTCCCTTGAGAACCACAGTTGCACCTTTTTGGGACACCCACAGGGAACCAATATCGTTAAGTTCGGGGTCTTCATCAAAGGCTAAAGTCACCCGTTTAGCTAACCCGCTTTCATCATATTCTCCCGCAATTCCAATTCTTTCGGGGGGAAGGGAAGCACTGGCCGCCGCCTGTTGTACAGCATCATTGGGAGGTTTGATGGGAGTATCACCCGTAATTTCGCCAAAAATACGTTCAAACCATGCCATAAAATTACATATCCTAAGTTGATTAATAATAATATTTTAGTTTAATGGAGATTTGTTTGAGAAGCAAGCCATTTCTGCAATTCTTGTTTTAACCCTTTTAATTCTTCTTCGGGTAATTGATGCCCAAAACGATAGGTTTTGCGACGGGATAAAAAGAAAATATTGGGTTCTTGGGTGACAATTTCTAAGCTGGGATAAAAATTACCCTGATTATCGGGGGTTCTAATTAAGTTAATTTGTTGAATTTGGGAGATTTCTCCTTGTTTGCGAAAGGGTAAATAAGATAACCAAAAAATTTCAAAGGTTTTATTATTAAAATTTAGTCGAACTTTTTCAAAGGGTTTATAATCAATAATAGCTTTGTAAATTAATCCGATTATCCCCACGGGAATACCTAACAAAATTAAATAGAATAGAATAACTAACCCTAAGTCAAACTGTTCCCAGATAGCTGGATTTAGAATAGTATAAAGTTGGTAGGTGCTTAAACAAGCGATCGCACCTAATCCCAATCCTTTAATTATAATCGAACCCGGAACAATTTCCCAACCCTTTTTAACTAAATTGATCTGATTTAATAAAAATTTCTGGACTGGAGAAATATATTGTAGGGAAAATTGAGACGGAATATCAACTTTTAACTGGTCAGAAGATTGGGACAACTTTAAACGAGGTTCTGAGGTTTTTTTGAAAAGCTGTTTTGGTTGGTAATTTAACGCATATAAAGCCATTTGAGCAGTTGCAAAACGAGATTCTACTGCGGGTTCTATTAAGGTTTCTAACCAACTTTTAAACGCCGGATCTAGGATATCCCCGTTGAACTTCATTTTAAACTTTTCTTGAGGTAATTCCGCCGGAGGAACACCCGTTAACAGATGAATTAATGTGGCTCCTAAACTATATAAATCGGAAGATTGAACGGCTAAACCGCCAAATTGTTCAATGGGAGTATAACCAAAAGTTCCCACAACGGTAAAACTTGATCCGGGGGTTCTGGGTTGAATTTGTACCGAACCTAAATCAATTAAATAGATATGATGATCTTCTCCCCAAATCAAATTACTCGGTTTAATATCCCGATGTAAAATAGGGGGATGAAGTTGATGTAAATAATTAAGATTTTCTAAAACTTCAAATCCGATCCAGTAGAGTTGTTGTTGAGTAAATAGATGATGATTGTCTAACTTTTTTTTGAGAGAATCACCCGGAATATATTCAGTAACTAAAGCAAACCAAATATTTTGATCATCTAGGGAAAAATAATCTCGATATTTGACTAAACGGGGATGATTTAATTGTTTTAAAATTTGGGCTTCTCGCTCTAATAATTTCAAATCTTCCCATTGCATTGAACCTCCCAAGGCTAATAATTTAACAACGGCTTTATCTTTCAGTAATAAATCATCCGCTAACCAAGTTTGGCGAATAGGATTTTCATTAATTTGGCGTTTTAGGCGAAACCGATGGTTAAGTAAAGTTCCCGCAGTTAGCATTATTTCTAAAATATAAAATAGAGGTTAATATAATAGTATAGCTAAAAATTGTTTTGTGTTGTTTGGGGTGGCGATCGCAGTCTATAATAATAGAGGTAAAAGTGATCTAAAATTAATGGCGACTTGAAAACAACTGATTCAACCCAAAAAACAACTATAATCATCATTATAGATGCAAAACAGCTTATTATCCATACATAAATAGAAGAATGACAAATACACTCACTAATATTAACACCTTTATTGACTACGCCAAAAGTTTGAAGGGAGACGAAAAAGGAGAGGCGCAAGTTTTTTGCGATCGCCTATTTCAAGCATTCGGTCATCAAGGCTATAAAGAAGCTGGAGCCGAACTAGAATATCGGGTAAAAGCCAAAGGAAAAACCACCAAATTTGCTGATTTATTGTGGCGACCTCGGTTATTATTAGAGATGAAAAAACGGGGCGAAAAACTAGAAAAACACTATCAACAAGCGTTTGAATATTGGTTGGAATTAGTCCCCCAACGTCCTAAATATGTGGTGCTTTGCAATTTTGATGAATTTTGGATTTATGATTTTGATCTTCAGCTTAGGGAACCCGTAGATCGGGTGAGTTTGGAAGAATTACCCGATCGCTTTACCGCCTTTAACTTTCTATTTCCTGAAAACCGACAGCCTTTATTTAATAATAATAAAATTGATGTAACTCGCAATGCAGCTAATAAAGTAGCTCAAGTTTTTAATCGCTTAGTAGAGCGAGGAGAAAAAGTAGAAACGGCTCAACGGTTTATTCTTCAATGTGTAGTGGCTTTGTTTGCTGAAGATATTGATTTACTTCCGAGAGGTTTATTCACTGAATTTTTAACCAATTGCCAAACTAATCGATTTAGTTCTTATGATTTGATTGGGGGTTTATTTCGACAAATGGGAAGCGATCGCCCGGCTCCTAAAGATAGTCACTATCATAATGTATCCTATTTTAATGGGGGAATTTTCTCAATTGTTGAACCCATACACCTGACCCGAAGCGAAATTGACCTATTATTAGAAGCAGCAACCGAACGCTGGTCAAAAGTGGAGCCTGCGATTTTTGGCGGGTTATTTGAGTCGAGTATGGGTAAAGAAGAACGTCATGCTTTAGGCGCTCACTACACCAGCGAGGCAGATATTCAAAAAGTAGTATTACCCACGATTATCCGCCCTTGGCGAGAACGAATTGAAGCTGCAAATACCTTAAAAGACTTATTGGCACTGCGGCAAGAATTAATTAATTTTAAAGTGCTTGATCCAGCCTGTGGGAGTGGTAATTTTCTCTATGTTGCTTATCGGGAACTCAAGCGAATAGAGGCACAATTGCTGACTAAGATTCATGAAAATTTTACCCGTGCTGCTAATACAATTGGTACGATGTCCTTAGTAAAAACTAGCCAATTTTACGGTATTGATATTAAACCCTTTGCGGTGGAATTAGCCAAAGTAACCTTAATGCTGGCTAAAAAATTAGCCCTAGATGAAGAAAATCAGTCCCTGAATGTGGTGCAGATGAACTTAGCATTAGATATGGATAAAGCCTTACCTCTTGATAATTTAGATAAAAATATTCGCTGTGATGATGCTTTATTTTGTGAGTGGGAACCCGTTAATATAATTATTGGTAATCCTCCATTTTTGGGTGGCAAACATATTCGTTTAGTTTTAGGTGATCAATATGTTGATCGCATTTTTGCCAAATTTCCTGATGTAAAAGATGTGGATTTTTGCACTTATTGGTTTCGCCTTACCCATAATCATTTGGGGGAAAATTGCCGTGCTGGTTTAGTAGCAACTAATTCTATTTCTCAGGGAAAAAGTCGTAAAGTTTCCTTAGATTATATTACCCAAAATGGCGGCTATATTTATGATGTTATCTCTACACAACCTTGGTCTGGTGAAGCTAATGTACATATCAGTATTATTAATTGGCTGAAAACTTCTGAAAATCAAGCATTAACTTACCGGATAGATCATAAAATTGTCTCTAACATTAATTCTGCTTTGAAAGCCGAGGTTGATGTTTCTCAAGCCGTGCGACTGAAGGCAAATCTTAACTTGTGTTTTCAAGGTGTGATTCCCGTTGGTAAAGGATTTCTTATAACAGAAAAAGAAGTACAACAATGGATTAAAATCGATTCAATAAATCAAACAGTTCTCAAACTATTTTCGATGGGAGCAAACTTAGCAAAAAATCCTCACGGTAAACCTGATCGATGGATTATTGATTTTAATGATATGACTTTAGAAGATGCTAGTGAATACCAACTTCCTTTCAACCATGTTAAAACCCATGTAAAACCAGAAAGAGATAAAAACAGAAGACAGACCACAAAGTTGAATTGGTGGAAATATGGTGAAAAACGTCCCGCAATGCGAAAAGTTCTTGCTTCTTTACCTTATTGTTTCGCTGTCCCCCGAGTATCGAAATGGGCAATTTTTATTCCATTCTTATCGAACTATTTAGCAGGTGATAAATCAGTTGTTGTGGCTTCTGATGATTTTTATGTTCTTGGTATTCTAACTTCTGGCACTCATCGTATCTGGATGCACGCACAAAAATCCACACTTGGAACAACTATTGCCTACACTCACAATACTTGTTTTGAAACCTTCCCTTTTCCTCAAAATTGCCCCGAAAAAACTAAAACTGAAATTCGAGTAGCAATGCAGACTATCCATGATTATCGCACCGAACAAATGGAGCGCAAACAGTGGGGAATTACCCAACTATATAACCAGTTTTTTAATGAATCTGCTAGTCAACTCGCTAAACTTCATGCCCAATTAGATCAACTTGTTTGTCAAGCCTACGGCATCAAAACCAACGATGATCCCCTAAAGTTTCTATTAGAATTAAATTTAGAAGTCGCAAATCGGGAATCTCAAGGTTTGCCAGTTGTGGCTCCTGGTTTGCCACCTAGTGTTTAAGGGGAGCAGTTTTGACCCGATATCATTCCCCAGAGTCAACAGCCCCGGCGTCCCCCCTTGTGTTCATGATGAACTTTTTGGGGTTCCCATAAGACGCTTGACTATGTAGTGTTGAGAACAGAATCAAAAAAAGCCAAATTTATGACCACAACAAACTCGAAAACTTGGAGCCAACGGTTTGAGAAATCTCTGCATCCTGCGATCGCAGAATTTAACGCCAGTATTAGTTTTGATATCCAACTGATAGAATATGATTTGACCGGATCAGTTGCCCATGCTAAAATGTTAGCAAAAACTGGCATTATTAGTCACGATGAAGCCGAAAAAATGGTTTCCGGTTTAGAACAAATTCGTCAAGAATATCGGGAGGGAAATTTTAATCCGGGTGTTGATGCTGAAGATATTCATTTTGCCGTTGAACGTCGCTTAACGGAGTTAGTGGGAGATGTCGGTAAAAAACTCCATACAGCGAGATCTCGCAATGATCAAGTGGGAACCGATACCCGTTTATATTTACGAGATCAAATTCAACAAATTCGCCAACAATTAGTTGATTTTCAAACGGTATTATTAGATTTAGCTGAAACTAATGTGGAAACTTTAATTCCGGGTTATACCCATCTGCAACGAGCGCAACCTATTAGTTTAGCCCATCATTTATTAGCCTATACGGAAATGTTAAACCGAGATTGGGAACGGTTAGGAGATGTTTATAAACGGGTTGATATTTGTCCGTTAGGAAGTGGAGCTTTAGCCGGCACAACTTTTCCCATTGATCGCCATTATAGCGCGGAATTATTGGGGTTTGGTCGGGTTTATGCTAATAGTTTAGATGGAGTCAGTGATCGAGATTGGGCTATTGAATTTTTGAGCGCGGCGAGTTTAATTATGGTACATTTAAGCCGCCTGGCGGAAGAAATTACCCTCTGGGCTTCTCAGGAATTTAGTTTTGTGACTTTGACCGATAGCTGTTCCACGGGTTCGAGTATTATGCCTCAAAAGAAAAACCCCGATATTCCTGAATTAGTGCGGGGAAAAACCGGGCGGGTTTTTGGTCATTTACAAGGGTTATTAGTGGTGATGAAGGGATTACCTTTAGCCTATAATAAAGACTTACAAGAGGACAAAGAAGCGTTATTTGATGCGGTTAAAACTGTTAAAGGTAGTTTAGAATGTATGACCATTTTAATTGCCGAAGGCATAGAATTTCGCTCTAGTCGTTTAGCCGAAGCGGTGGCGGAAGATTTCTCGAATGCAACGGATGTGGCTGATTATTTAGCCGCCCGAGGAATTCCCTTCCGAGAAGCCTATGGTTTAGTGGGAAAAGTAGTGAGAACTTGTTTAGAAGCTGGGAAATTACTCAAGGATTTAACCCTAGAAGAATGGCAACAATTACATCCTAAATTTGAAGCGGATATTTATGCCGCGATCGCTCCTCGTCAAGTGGTTTCGGCTCGAAATAGTTATGGGGGAACAGGGTTTGATCAGGTGAAACAAGCCCTACAAAATGCACGTCAACGGTTGAATAATTGTTAGGAATTACGAATTACGAATTACGAATTACGAATTACGGATGGGTAATTGGTAATGGGTGATAGAGTTTAAATCCATAATAGTTAATCAGTCCTAGGCCGATTGCTCTATTCTGGATCAGACTCCCAAGGAGCGATCGCTCTTTGCAAAAAACAAGCGATCGCTCTCCAATTCACAAGATAATAGTTTTGTCAAGTTCTGCTAAAACTGTAAAAACCGTCCTTTTAACCGATATAATTCAATCAAGAATTTCGCTAAAGTGAGAAAAAAGGTTAAATTTAGGTCAATATAATGTCTAGTCCGATTAATCCTCCCGAATCTGAAGTGGTAGTTCCTCAAGTTCCTGCTAGATTGTTATTAGTAGATGATGAACCCGGATTGCGAGAAGCCATACAAGCCTATTTAGAAGATAGTAATTTTAGTGTGGATACCGCCAGTAATGCCAAACAAGGGTGGGAAATCCTACAGCAAAGTTTACCCGATTTAGTGATTACTGATATTATGATGCCGGAAGTGGACGGCTATCAATTTTTGAAACAAATGCGGGAAGACCCCCGTTTTAAAGCCTTACCCGTTATTTTTCTCACCGCAAAAGGCATGAAAAGCGATCGCATCCAAGGCTATCAAGCCGGGTGTGATGCCTATTTATCTAAACCCTTTGATCCCGAAGAATTGGTAGTAATTGTTAAAAATTTATTAGCCAGACAAGCAGCCCTTAGAAATAGCAGTAGCGAGGGAAATCCCGATATTGCCACTTTAGCGGGTCAAATTGCCCGCATTGAAAATATGTTAAAAGGCAAAAGTGGAATTCATCAAACCCCACCCCCGATTAAAATTGATTTAACCCCCCGAGAACAGAGTGTTTTAGATTTAGTCGCCAAAGGATTAATGAATAAAGAAATAGCCCGGGATTTAGAAACCAGTGTTCGGAATGTGGAAAAATATGTTAGTCGTCTGTTTACAAAAACCGGAACTAATAGTCGAACAGAATTAGTCCGTTATGCCCTAGAACACGGTTTAACTCAATAAAGAATCTTGAAGAAAAGTTACATAAACTTAAAATTTAGCCAGATTTTGACTCAAGACTAATGGGAGTCTGTTAACTTAAAGGAAGTAGATCTTAATCATTTATTTATTATGATGAAAGTTTCTCAACCTCCCAACAAACCAAAACAACAATCCATCGGGATGATTGTTCTGTTCTTTATTTTGATGATGGGAATTTTAGCAATGATGATTCTCAAAGGCGGAGTCTAACAACAATCTATTTTTGATGGGCAGAAATACTGGGTTATTGATCCGGCTGCGATTATCTCCAGCCTTTCTGCTGTCGGATTTTATCGGCTTGAGGAATAGGGTTAGTCAGAAAAATGACCCAACCCTAATGGGGATGGGAAGGAGAAATCCTTCCTCTTTTGCTGTTTGGGGAATTGGTATGATCACGGCTTCGCTTAACTCCCAAACTTCAAAGTCGCAGTAGCAAATCACGACCATGGGTATCCGTACCGCAGGTGTTTAGTAAACCATAGCCATCTGCTAACTGTTTGACTTCGTTGGTAATTTTAGCGGTGGATAACCAAGGATTAGTATGACGATAGGCATAATAGACCTCAATACCATCAATCCCTAAATGAGCCGCTTCGGTAATTAATTCGGGCACCGGATGACGATAACGGGCTGGATGGGCTAAAACCGCTAATCCTCCCGCCTGTTGAATCGCATTAATCACATTTTTAGCAGCATAGGCATCGGTTCCCAAGGTGGTGTAACCTTGCAGATAGGGTTGCAAACCCCTGGAATCGGGATCGAAAGCATAACCGAGAATATGAACATCCACAGCCAATAACCGGGCATTAATTTCTACTCCCGTCCATAACCGAGGTGCTTGATTCACCCGTTTAGGATACTTATGTTTCCAGTGGTCTAACCACTTTTGCGCTTCTTTGTACCCTTGGGTACTATGATGATCGGTAATGGTCAGTCCTTTTAAACCAATTTCAATCGCCTGTTCCATCACTTCATAGGGTTCTAGTTGCCCATCTGAACGTCGAGTATGGAGGTGAAAGTTATAGGACTTGGGGCAGCTTCTAGCATTCAAGGTTTGAAAGACCTGTTGCAGTGAAGACCGATCTTGAGCGGGCGGCATCAATAAGGGTGATTCCACAAATCCCGCTTGGATGTGAAACCACCCCGACAACGATTCAGAATCTGAGGTTAGATTAACACTCATACCGTCTTAATCTTAATAAACTGTTACTATAATCTACTGTATCGAATTTATTGGGCAGTTGCTACAAGATACGGTTAAGATTGACCAATTTTAGATTTAAAATTCTTATATAAGGGAATTAGGAATTAGGAATTAGGAATTAGGAATTACGAATTACGAATTACGAATTAGGAATTACGAATGGGTTTTGGGTGATATTCAGCCAGCGAGGACGCACTGCTACGCAGGGCTAACGCCAACGCACTGCTTCTTCTCCCCCTGCCTCCCCTGCTCCCCCTGCTTCCCCTGCCTCCCCTTCCCCTGCTCCCCTGCTCCCCCTGCTTCCCCTGCTCCCCCTGCTGTCGGCGCTCCATTATACTAAGGCCTCGCTGTTGCGGTAGTTGAAAGCCAGGTCGAGGAGTTTTGCCCAGCGTTTTTGAACTTGTTTGGGGGTGCATTTGAGGATAGAGGCGATCGCTTTATCGCTTTCTTCTTGGTTTTTAAGGTGTAATAACTGTTGGTCATCGGCGGATAATTGGGCTTGGAAGGCTTGCCATTGTTCGCTGGTCATGCCCAATTTTTGGTTAATATCGGCCCCTAACCATTCATGGACGAGTTTCCAGTTGTTAGACCGGGCAAATTTTTCAACGTGGTATTTAAACCGTTGTTGCAGATAGTCCCGTTCACGGGCGGTTAACCCCAGAGCTTTATCAATATCACAGGCTTGCAGATCTTGCATTTTGAGTTTTAAATATTTAACACAATCGGTTTGTCCTTGGGATTCTAAATATTGAATTAGTTCATTAATCACGCGATCGCGCAATACACTTTCCGCCGGATCAACGGTTTCAGAAACCATTTTTTCCCGAATTTGCTGCATCGCCGAGGTTCGACTTTGGGCTTCAGATTCTTCGGTTTTGCCTCCTTCAACCGCTAATTCAATATCCATAGAAGTTTCAGGGGGTTGACCTTTAGCAAACCCTTGGGCACGTAACACAATTAACCGTTGACGGTTGCGACCGGGTAAACCGATCTGACGTTTGGCATACTGTTCGGTAAAGGCCATATATTCCGCCAATTCTAAACGGGTATGGGGGGTATAATTGGCTTCCATTTGGTGTTCCCGACGAAAAGCCCGCAGAGACTCAACATAAAATCCTTGTAAAAAATCTTCAATTAAGTTGTAACGGGCTTGGAAACTCAACTGAGACTCAAAGGAAGCCACGTGGCGGTAGACCATCGCCGCCAGGTGGGAATGGAGTTCTACCCGACCTTGACGGGAACCGAGTTTGTAATATTCTAAGCACTTTTGCAACCGATGACGGGCTAGACTTAACTGCCAGGTTTGCACATCGCCGGAGGTTTGAATCCGGTTGCTTTTTTCACAAATGCGCTCTACTTCTAGGGCCATCCGTAGTGTTACTGTCCGACCACTGGCGGGAAGGGTTTTAACGATTGTTTGCAATTCTTGTAATAAGAGTTGAGCTAGGGCTTGGGGATTAATAGAATTAATAGTAACTTCAGAATCTTGAATCGAGATATCTTGTGCAAACATGATGGGTTTCCTTGGGTAAAGCACTGTGTACAGAAGGCGAGAGTTAAAGGCGGTTTGGTATTTCCTGATTCAACTCTCTACACTTTGAATAGTAGAAGCACCCCCTTTGGAGTAGTGAGATCAATGTTCCACTCTCTGATGTAACTAATTAGATACCTGGGTTTATTCTCTACATCGTGCCCTAGTGCATCACCCTGAAAGCCTTATTTAATAAGTATTACAACCCTATTTTATTTTTCCAGATCACAGCCGATTTTTCCCGGGTTGCCGATACTATCAATAGACCGGTTCCATAACTGGCTACTATGTACCTCAAGGAGTCAATGTATTTCGTTCAAGCCCAGACTCTATCTAATACAGGACTTACGCACCCAACCAAAGAAACCGGGTTTTTTTACGAAAATACTGCGTTGTTACCCACTTATGTTCTAAAAAACCCGGTTTCTCGGGCCCCATGCGTAAGTCCTATAATAATGAATTTAGGGATTTGCGCCCTTTGATTTTCGGTCATTGGCATCCCAAAAGACCCCCCATCGGTCAATAATAGGGATATCCGAATATCATGGGACACAACAATGGCCAACCCAAAGCGAGATCCAAAACTCAGGCATATTGTTTTGACATCTCACCCCACCTCCTACGGGACTAAACCCATTCCCATTGACTGGGGAAACGCCGATCCTGGCCAACGGAGCCCCCTGATCGGCACCTTGACCGATCCGAGCCATCGCAACGTTATTGGCACACATTCGGGCTCCTACGCCATTTATCGGGCTTTAGCCGTTGTTCAGGGAAGCCTGAAAACCGATCACCGTGCTGACTTAACTAACACATCCCCCTTTGTCAAAATTGGCCCCTACCCCAGTTGGGCTGATCCGGGTAAAATTGTCGCCCTTGATCCTTTTGGGGCAGTAATTGGGGAAGCATTTACCGAATATTTGGAAAAAGGCTATGATATTCGCCCCACTATTGCGATTACCAAAGCCCATATTAATATGCCCGAATTATATGAGGCTGCCACCAAGGGACGGTTAACAATTGATGGTAAAATCATGAAAGAAAATGGCGATTTAGTAGTAACAAAAGCTGCTATTGAACCCGTTTGGTATTTGCCAGGAATTGCCCAGCGTTTGAAAGTGACAGAAAGTGATTTACGTCAGGCATTATTTGAACAAACTGGCGGAATGTTTCCTGAGTTAATTACCCGTCCTGATTTACAAGTATTTTTACCTCCGATTGGCGGAGTTACGGTTTATATTGTGGGAGATATGGCGGCGATTAGTGATCCCGATCGTCCGGTGGCGGTTAGAGTCCATGATGAGTGTAATGGATCGGATGTTTTTGGGTCGGATATTTGTACCTGTCGCCCCTATTTAGTCCATGGAATTGAAGAATGTATTAAAACAGCCCAGGAAGGCGGTGCAGGGGTGATTGTATATTATCGAAAAGAGGGCCGAGCGTTGGGAGAAGTCACGAAATTTTTAGTTTATAATGCCCGTAAACGTCAAACCGGAGGCGATCGCGCCGATGCCTATTTTGAACGGACAGAATGTGTGGCTGGAGTTCAAGATATGCGACTTCAAGAGTTGATGCCGGATGTCTTACACTGGTTAGGAATTACTCGGATTGACCGTTTAGTTTCGATGAGTAATATGAAATATGATGCCATTATAAATTCTGGGATTGAAGTTGTCAAACGGATTGCTATTCCTGATGATTTGATTCCGGCGGATGCTCAAGTGGAAATAGAAGCAAAAAAAGCGGCTGGGTATTATACGGAAGGGGAAGTTTTAGACCCGGAAAGTTTACTTGAGATCAAAGGTCGAGATTATTAACCCGTTGTTGCGCTTAAGCGCACAAAATCCTAAGTTAATGGGAATGGGGAATGGGGAATGGGGAATTACGAATTACGAATTACGAATTACGAATGGGGAATACTTGTATTTTATCCTTTAATGTTTGCTACAAACACTTGATCGGGTAGCTAATCACTTTTTTCTATCCTCTATTCCCTATTTTCTTTCCCCCTATTCCCTGTTCCCTGTTCCCTGTTCCCTTGCCATGGAATATAAGATTAAAATGCAGAATCAAGAAAATGCGATTGCCTATTTTCGTTCTCCTGAAGCTATTCGAGAACGGTGTAATTTTATCTTTAATTTAGCTTTATCTAATCAGTTAAAACTTTTTCGCTATTATCCAGAAAAGTTAGAATTTGTTGCTAATTTTGTTTTAGATAATATTCATCAAAACTACCCGGATTTGAATGTTCCTTTCCATTCTCGATGGCGACATTTTGAGGTTGGGAATATTCCTCGGATGCAAAACTTACAAAAACAATTCAATGATTTATCCCCGATTGAACAAACCCAAGCTAAACTTGATTTAGCTATTATAAGTGTATTACTCGATGCTGGGGCGGGGGAAAAATGGCATTATCAAGAATCAGAAACAGGGTTGATTTGGCGACGTTCTGAAGGGTTAGCGATCGCCAGTTATGAAATGTTTAGTCAGGGTTTATTTTCCAGTGATCCTGCATCTCCGTTACAAGCTGATGCTCAGGGATTAATTAATTTAACAGAATCCCAATTAATAGCCGGATTTCAAGTTAATAAAAATAATCCTTTGACGGGAATTAAAGGCAGATTAGAACTTTTAAAAAAACTCGGAGAAACTTTATATCATTATCCGCACTTATTTGGAGAAAATAATCCTAGACCCGGGAAATTAGTAGATTATTTTTTAACTCAAACCCAAAATAATCAACTCAGTGCTGTGATTATTTTAACCGCTATTTTAGAAGGATTAGGAGATATATGGCCGGGACGATTAACCATAAATCAAGTTAATTTAGGGGATGTTTGGTATTATCCTGGATTAGAAATCTTAGACTTAGAATATCCCTTTGTTCCTTTCCATAAATTATCTCAATGGTTAACCTATTCTTTACTGGAACCTTTACAGGATTTAGGATTAGAAATTATTGATTTAGATCAATTAACTGGATTAGCAGAATATCGCAATGGGGGATTAATTTTAGATTTGGGATTATTAGAATTAAAAGATATTAATTTATCCGAACAACAACACAAACCCGATGCTAGTGTGATTATAGAATGGCGATCGCTGACGATTATTATACTCGATAAAATTGCTGAAATTATTCGCCAAAAATTAAACCTTACCCCCCAGGAATTTCCCTTGGTTAAAGTCCTACAAGGTGGCACCTGGAATGCGGGACGAGAAATTGCTAAACAACGGCGTTTTGATGGTTCTCCGCCCCTGAAGTTAGACAGTGATGGAACCGTATTTTAATTTAACTATGCCTTGAGCAATTAGTTTTTATGGCTAAAATTGATTAATAAAAAAGTAGAAATGCGCCCATAGTCTGACAGCATTGTGGCAGGCTTGGCACATCTCTACAGAAGTCAAAAAGTCAGAATTAAGAAAAGAATTTAATTCCTAATTCTTAATTCTTAATTTCGATTAAGCGGCTAAAGGGGGAACGGTTTGAACCCATCCAGGTTGTTGAACTTCGCGCAACACATAATTACCCGGAGCAATGTTAGCAAAAACGTAGCTACCATTGGCATTGGTTACGGTTGTCGGTTCTGTGGGTTCAAGAATACCGTTATTATTGGCATCAATATAAATTGTCCACCCCTGTAAAGGGGTTTCACCCGCATCAAACAAACTGTTGGCGTTGGTATCATTGAACTTGATGCCACTCACGGAACCGAATTGACGGTTACCAAAGTTGATGGCTGCATTTGTGCCACCAGTAATGCCAACGGGGCCAGGATTTGGTGTGGTTTGTGTCCATCCCGGTTGCTGAACTTCCCGCAGGGTATAATTTCCTACCGGAACGTTCGCAAAGGTATAGCGACCACCCGCGCCTGTAACGGCAGTTGCTTCTGTGGCGTCAAGCGTGCCATTGCCGTTGGCATCAATAAAAATCGTCCACCCGGGTAGGGGGGTTTCACCCGCATCGAACAGGGCATTGGCGTTCGTGTCACTGAACTTTAAACCGGTGATCGTGCCAAATTGGTTATTTCCGAAGTTAATTCCGGTGACATTAGCACCACCTGTTAAGCTGATCGTGCCAGGGTTAGGGGTTGTTTGCACCCATCCAGGTTGCTGTACTTCCAGAACGTTATAGTTACCCGGAGGAATATTCGCGAAAGCATAACCGCCGGTGGCATTGGTTACGGTGGTGGGTTCTGTGGGTTCAATGATTCCGTTACCATTGGCATCAATAAAAATCGTCCAGCCCGCTAAACCTGGTTCTCCGGTATCGACACTGGCATTACTATTCAGGTCATTAAATTTGATCCCACTAATGGAACCAAACTGACGGTTTCCAAAGTTGATAATGGCATTGGTTCCACCACTGACGCCAATCGCACCCGGATTTGGTGTGGTTTGTGTCCATCCTGGTTGCTGAACTTCGCGCAGGGTATAATTTCCGGCGGGAACATTAGCGAAGGTATAACGACCATCGGGGCCGGTTAAGGTCGAGCCTTCTCCGGTGTCGAGAATCCCATTATTGTTACCATCGACAAAAATTGTCCAACCCTGTAACGCGACTTCTCCGGCATCAAATAGGGCGTTACCGTTATTATCATTAAATTTGATTCCGGTAATCGTGCCAAATTGGTTATTGCCGAAGTTAATTCCGGTGATATCTACACCTCCAGTTACGCCCACAGGGCCGGGGTTAGGGGTGCTTTGTACCCATCCGGCTTGCTGGACTTCTCTGATGGTATAGTTGCCTGGAGTTAAGTTGGTGAAAGCATATCCACCATTAGCATTTGTAACTGTGGTGGGTTCTGTGGCTTCTAGGGTTCCATTATTGTTAGCATCAATAAAGATTGTCCATCCGGCTAAACTGGGTTCTCCAGGGGTCAGCAAGGCATCTCGATTGAGATCATTAAATTTAATTCCACTAATGGAACCTAATTGAGTATTACCAAAGTTAATTCCGTTAAGGTTTTGTCCTGCATTCACCGAAATGGGAGCAGGGTTTTGGAGACCTACCCTAGTCATGGGATCAGCAGCACTGTCTGCGAAGATCGCAGAAGTCGAGCTAGAGGGAAATAAATCAAAAGAATCAGCCATAAAATCAATTGTCCTTTTATGATGGGGAATTGACGACCCTTTCTGGTTGTTCTAACGATCACCCAGAATCTGGGTATCATGCTACCCTATATTTTGTTTTTCATCTAGTTAAAAATTCAAATAATTTATAAAACTCAATTCAGACAGCCAGATAACGGCTGTGATTTATCGGCTAATCAAAGAGTTAAAATTTATGAATCCAACCTAATCTACAGAATTCTAACCAAGAAAGAAAGTCCCATCGGATGTGTTTATAATTTTTGACTCAATTAACCTTAAAATTTCTGCTTGTCTACTCATAAATAACAAAGCTGTTTAGTATTTAAAGTACCTACTTTTGAGGCTAAAACTCCTGACTGGCTTAGATACCCTAAAAGACTTTGATCCTTAACCGCTTATCGGTCTGCTCCTTATAGAAACAGACGCGCCCTTGCACGTCTAGCCCACTGATAACCGATAACTGATGAATGATTTAACGGAACATACTGCTCACGGAGCTATCTTCATGAATTCGCCAAATCGTTTCACCGACTAAATTGGCAACGGACAAAACCTTTAACTGATCAAACTGTTTCTCGGGTACGATCGGAATCGTATTAGTCACAATCACTTCTTCCAGTAGCCCACCCGATAGGCGTTCAACGGCGGGGGGAGAGAACACCGCATGGGTGGCGCAGGCGTAAACTTGACGCGCCCCTTCTCGACGCAATAAACGGGCTCCCTCAGAAATTGTACCCGCCGTATCAATCATGTCATCGACTAAAACGGCGGTTTTACCCTTAACATCACCAATCACATTCAGAACTTCGGCGACATTATGGGCTTGACGGCGTTTATCAATAATCGCTAAAGGGGCATCATTGAGTTTTTTAGCAAAGGCTCTAGCCCGGGCGACTCCACCGACATCGGGGGAAACAACTACCAGATCGGGTAATTGTTTGCTGATCAGGTAATCCAAAATTACCGGAGAACCGTAGACATGATCAACGGGAATATCAAAATACCCTTGAATCTGGGCCGAGTGTAAATCCATGGCCAGAATCCGACTAGCACCCGCTTCAGTAATCAGGTTAGCCACTAATTTTGCGGTGATTGACTCGCGACCTGCGGTTTTGCGATCGGCTCTAGCATATCCGTAATAGGGGATAACGGCTGTAATTTGGCGGGCAGAAGCCCGTTTACAGGCATCGATCATGATCAATAACTCCATCAGGTTGTCATTGACCGGATAGCAGCAGGGTTGGATCAAATAAACATCACAGCCTCGAATAGATTCTTGAATCTGGATGTAAATTTCTCCATCGGCGAATCGCTTACGAACCATTGGCCCTAAGTCAATTCCTAAATAACGGCTTACCTCTTGGGAAAGAGGAATATTTGCCGAGCCTGAAAATAGTCGTAACCGACCATGATCAGCAACCAATGGCTCAGAGTAAGGAAGGGGTAATATAGCAGAACGGATCACAGCGAACCCTCACAGTTCATTCACAGTTCATTTGTCAAAATTTTATCATGAATTTATCAGTAATCGGTAATCCATAATGGGTAGTTAGTAATCAGTTTTAACCGTTAGGACTGTGCCTAAGCCCTATAATATAAGGGATTAATTTTTTTATTAGTGGTTTTTCCCCCTACTCGCCGCCATTGAAGCATGACTCAAACTGCTATTCCCGTTGGAACAATTCTACAAAACCGTTACCGCTTGATTAGCATTTTAGGTCAGGGGGGTTTTGGTCGTACCTATTTAGCCGAGGATCAGGGACGGTTTAACGAGCGCTGCGCCCTGAAAGAATTTATTCCTGTCCAAACTGGAACCTACGCCCTGGAAAAGTCCCAAGAACTTTTCCGCCGGGAAGCGCAAATTCTCTACCAAATTCGTCATGCTCAAATTCCCCAATTTGGGGCGGTTTTTGAAGAAAACCAACGGTTATTTTTAGTTCAAGATTATGTAGAGGGCAAAACCTACCATGCCCTATTAATGGAGCGAAAAAATGCCTCTGCGGGTTTACCTAAAACCTTTACAGAGTCAGAAATTGTTTTATTTCTCAGGCAAATGTTGCCGGTTTTAGCTCATATTCATAATTTAGGAATTATCCATCGAGATATTTCTCCAGATAATATTATTTTACGTCATCAAGATCAACTCCCAATCTTAATTGATTTTGGGGTAGTGATTGAATTAGCTACCCGGATTAATACCCCTGATTTAACCTTACCTCCGGCGACTCGGGTGGGTAAATTAGGTTATGCACCTTTTGAACAAATTCAAACCGGACAGGCTTTTCCTAGTAGTGATTTATATGCTTTAGCAGTGACGGCAATTGTTTTATTAACGGGTCAGGAACCTCAATATTTATTAGATCAAACGACTTTATCTTGGAATTGGCAACCCTATACTCAGGTTAGTTCTAATTTCGCTCAAATTATCGATAAAATGTTAAGTCGGCAACCGAGCGATCGCTATCAATCGGCCCCAGAAGTTGAACAAGCCCTACAAACCCTGAATCTACCGTTAAACATTCCCCCGACCCAACCCCATCAACCCCGTCCGACATCCACTCCCCAACCCGCGAACCCTGATTTTTCTCAACTGCCCACCCTGGCGGTCGGACGGCCGTTAGTGACTCAACCCAGGCAACAGCAAGCTCAGAATTCTCCGGTAAACCCCCCTTTGCCCTCTGCCCCAACCCCTGACCCTGATTTTTTGGGATCTCAACCCATCTGGGAAAAACCGGCAACCTTGATTGTGGTGGGGATTATCGTGGCTTGTTTAGCCGCCTGGGGGTCTTGGGCTTTGGTTAAGGGATTACTCAGGGCCAATGATCCGTCCCCGGATGATCCTGCTGCACAGGTGAATCCACCCATCGCCAGTCCGTCTATTCCCTTACCAGGACTGCCGCCACCGACTTTAACCCCGCCCCCGAATTTACCATCTGCGCCACCTACGCCCGTTGCCCTTGTACCAGCCTCCTCGACAGAACGCCTGAATTTAGCCGTGGGGGATGCCCAGGTGCTTGAGGGAAATCTCCAAGCGAGTCAAGTAATTAATTATGTGGTTTCTGCTGAAGCGGGACAACAGTTTTATGCGTCTGTGAGTGGGGAGGGAGTGTTACTCACCCTGATTGGCCCCGATCAACAGCCGATTAATCAAGAGGGGGCGGTGTCTTTATGGCAGGGAACTCTGCCAATAACCGGAGATTATACGGTGATTCTCAAGCCCATTCCCGGACTACCGAAAACTGACTATAAGTTAGAGTTAACCTTGATTAATTCCCTTCCCCCGATTATTCCCCCAGAACCGGAACCCGAACCCCTTCCCACTGCTGAACCAGAACCGATACCTCAACCAACTTTTGCACCAGAACCGATACCCCAACCAACTTTTGCACCAGAACCGATACCTCAACCCACCTTTGCACCCGCACCACAACCTACACCGGAACCCACGCCCGAACCTACACCCGAACCTACACCCGAACCTACACCCGAACCTACACCCGAACCTACCCCACAACCTACCCCACAACCTACCCCACAACCCACACCCGAACCTACCCCGGAACCTGTTTTAGAACCAAGTCCCGCCCCGGAACCTGAGAAGGAAGGAACCCTAGAACCGAGTCCGGTTCAGTGAAACTGAATCTAAACCTACCTGACCCGATACCAATACTCGATTTCGTCCCATTGCCTTAGCTTGGTATAGGGCGGCATCGGCTGCTACATAAAGTTCTTGCAATTTAGCACCATTCTGAGAATATTCAACGACTCCCGCGCTAAAAGTAACCCGAAATGTCTGATGATTCGCACCAGTAAACTCATGCTGACACCAGGTTTCCAAGAAGTCATTCAGTCGCTTTGCCCCCTGCTCTCGGGTTATACCATATAGACCTAAAACAAATTCCTCGCCGCCCCAACGAGCTACGATATCTTTACCCCTAAAAAACTGCTTTAAGTATCTTCCAAACAAAGAAAGAACTCTATCTCCTATCTCATGACCGTGTTGGTTGATGTGCTTAAAGTGGTCTAAGTCCAGAATCATAAAACATAAAGGCTGATTTTGGCACTCTGCCAGATGTAGTAATTGCTCTAGTTCTAAGATAGATTTGCGCCGGGTTGCCGTCCCAGTTAGTTCATCAATGTCGGCAAATCGGTGTAGAATTCGGGTTCGTTCCAGACGGTTTAGGATACGAGCCATCAGTTCCGGCCCAACAATCGGTTTCTGGACGTAATCATCTGCACCGACCGCAAACACCTGATGTACAATTTCAGGATCTTTATGACCGGAGAGAAACAGCACAGGTAAATCACTCCAGCGCGGATCACTGCGAACAACCTGACAGAGTTCAATGCCACTAAAACCAGGCATCTCTATATCTAAAATCAGCAGGTCAGGTACAATGGCCGCCAGGGTTTGCCAAAATTCCTGGGGGTCTGCCAAGGTTTTGACCTGAAAGCCCCAAGGTGTCAACAGATTATATAAAGCTGCCAGTATGTACAGATCGTCATCTACAATTAGGATTTTGGCTTCTGGCTTCTGGCTGCGGTTGAGTTCCTGAGTCGCCACTTTAACAATTGCTTCCGCGCTAACGGGTTTCTCTAAAAAGATATTTCCGCCCAAACGCGCTACTTCCACCCGATCTTTTAATTCATTTTTGGCTGTCAGGATTAATACGGGAATGTTGGGAGCTTTTTGTGCCAGTTCCGCCAGTAGGGTCAGCCCGCTCTCCTGGGTGTGGGAAAAGGTGGGGTCTAAAACAATAATATCAGGTAAATGAGACGAAATTGATCTTCTTGCCGTTGTCGGGTCTGTTACTACTTCCACCTGAAAACCCCAAGCCCTCCCTTCCAGTTTGATCTGTTCAGTCAACAGGACATCATCATCGACAACCAGCAACCGACCTGACCTCATCTTGAAATTGGGAGTCGTTGCTTCCGTAGATGGTTTGTCTTCCACAGTTTGCTTGAGACGGATCACCAATTCTTCAAGCTGCCGGGCCTGATTTTTACCCAAAGGCTCTGAGTTTAGCAACTGTTCGATCTGTCGCGCCACCTCTGAACCTTTGGGTACGCCCAAGGAACCTAGTGAGCCAATCAAACGATGAGTTTCTGCCTGAACAGAGGCTCGCAGTTCCTGATCCAGAGTTCCGGTAGTGAGTTGGGCGATCGCTTGCTCGAATAGCACCATCCGCGCTTCCCAACTCTGTTTAAATTGACCCCATACCTGTTGCAAGACTTCCTGCAATGAGGCTTGAGCTTCCCGCTTGTCGGCGGTCGCGACGGAAATTGGATCTGATAATGTCTCTATGGGTTCCATCTCCTGTTCAAACCTCCTTGGAAAAGGGCAATCTTCCCGAGTTTCTGTATCCAATTCTTTTTCCATTCCTCTTACCAAGGCGAGAGAGGGATCATTTTTTTCGGTTGGTACTTTCAGCCGATAGCCAAATCCGTAGACAGTATCAATTAAATTTGTACTGATTCCGGCTGCTTTGAGCTTCTGGCGCAAACCCTTGATGTGGGTGGAAACTGCATTTTCTTGCGGAAATTCATCACTAAGCCAGATGTGGTCTAGGATGGCACTCCGGCTGAAGATCCGCCAGGGATTTCGCAGGAAAAGCTCTAATATGCCGTACTCTTTCGGGGTCAGGTGTACAAGATTTCCTTGATAAGTCACTTGGCAAGCATCTGGGTGAAGTTGAAGATCTTCCCAGGTCAACACCGTTTTTAAGGTAGAATTGCCGCGTCGCAGTAGGGCCTGAATCCGAGCAATTAATTCTGATAGTTCGTAGGGCTTGGTCACATAATCATCGGCTCCAGCCTCTAAACCCCTAACCCGGTCGATAATGCTTTCCTTTGCACTTAACAGTAAAATCGGTATTTGTAAGCCCAGCGATCGCAATTGGCGACAAAGACTAATTCCATCCAGACTAGGAAGCATAATATCCGACACGATTAGATCGTAGTGAATGGCTTGAACCAGTTCCAAAGCCATGCTACCATCCGCCGTTGTCTCAACTGTATAGTGATGGGTCGTGAGTTCTTGTGCGAGGATATTGGCAGTCGTCTGATCATCTTCTACTATTAGAATTTTCATGAACTGACTCCTTTTTTTACCTCAATGAGTCTCAAAGTTTACAATTGATTGAAAACTAAAGCTTTTTGTTTAGCAGTATTAACTTTAATCAAGCTACTGTAAACACTCAGGTGAGGGGCTGTTTCTGATGATTTACCTAAAAGACTATCATAATCGGGCATTTCTTGATAACAATGTCGGCAAAACCAGTAAACTCCTTTGGAACGAATGTGCCGAACTAAAGTATCAGAACAACAAGGGCAATTAGGAATTGGCATTTTATAATCTTTTCACTCCTTAAAATAGAGAATCGGAATTTTTATAGGGTGTTTTTATGTAAAAGAACTATAACAATCCTAAATAGGTGCTATAGGAAATTCCTATACTTTAAAGATTACGATAGAAAGTTGAGGAAACTTTGAGGGTAATGGGGAAGGGGTAATGGGTAATACTTCGACAGGACTTACGCAGTTAAGCTATATGTAGCGTACTAATGTGTTAGCGATGCCGACAGGCTGGGGTACTGCCATCGCGCTCGTAACTCAAACGAGATCGCTTTAACAGGACAACCTCTTAAAGTCCCCCAATTTTGGGGGATTTAGGGGGCAAATATTGCTGCTTGAGAAATCGTCTCTAAAACTGCTGATCAATCCTTCATAACCTGATCATTCTAAACACTATACATTTCAAGCCATCTAGCCCCCTAGCCCCCAACATTGGGGGGAAAATAAATAATTAGGACTTTTTAGGGCGATTGCTATAATCATTGGTATGTGATCGCCTACTTTTGACACGCTATATACAGCCTGCTTGCGTAAGTCCTGTTCGACTTCGCTCAGTAACAGGGTAATTCGTAATTCGTAATTCGTAATTACTTTAAGTTTCCAGGTTCCAGCCGAGAGCGTTGGCGATTTGGGGAACTAGAGTCATAGAATTAAAAGGTTTAGCGATCGCACCCTTGACTCCTAACGCCTGAAACCGTTGTGGTTCAGTCAAACTCTGTCTGGCGGTTAAAAATACCACCGGGATAGACTGAGTGACGGAATTAGTTTGTAGCTTTTGCAATAGAACCAAACCATCCATTTCTGGCATCATTACATCTAATAGGATGGCGTCAGGTTGCTCAGAAACTGCTTTAGATAAACCTTCTTGACCTGAAGCTGCCAATAACACATTCCAACCGCCGAGTGATTCCAGACAGGCTTTCACCACTTGCCGGATGTGAAATTCATCATCAATAAATAAAATTCGTTTAGTATTAATATCTATCATATTCATATTTGCTATAGCCCATCAGCCGAGATCCATCAGGCTCAACTCATTTCAGCCTAGTGAAATCATTACAGCATAAATATAAAACAACAAATTGAGGAAATTCGGGGGTTAAGAGATCCAGCGATTGAAATCGTGGCTACACAAACGAAGTCCGCCTGCGAGGACTATTAACCTCGGTTTAAAACCCGCGCAGGGGGGTTTTGTTGATTTAACCTCGGTTTCAACCGATGGATCACCGAAAGAGATTATATTCCTACCACCCCAGGGTGGAGGCTACTTGCTCCGCCAATGTCAAAGGGTCAAAGGGTTTAGAAATCACACCAGCAACACCGATTTTCGCAAATTGGTCTAAATCAGTGGACTGTACCTTAGCAGTGAACAAAATCACAGGAATTGCTTGAGTCACTAAATCTTTTTGCAAAACACCAAACAGCGTGATTCCGTCCATGTCGGGCATCATTACATCTAGTAAAATGGCATCTAGCTGTTGAGTTTGGGCGATCGCAAGTCCTTCTTTAGCCGATATAGCAGTTAATGTTTCCCAACCGCCTAAGTGTTGCAGACAAGCTTGAATCACGGTACAGAGATTGATTTCGTCATCAATTACCAGAATGCGTTTTTCTGGCATCATAAGTAGTTTTAATGATCAGGTATATAACTAAAATAGCATTTATAGCAGCACGGCTAATCGAGGAGTTTTGGCAAGGTGAAATAGAAGCTACTGCCCTCTCCGACAATGCTTTCCACCCACAGTTTGCCACCGTGCTGTTGGACGATGCTTTTAGAAATAGCTAAACCCAAACCCGTCCCACCTTTTTGGCGGGAATCGGAAGCATCGACCTGTTGAAATCTTCCAAAGATAGTTTCTAACTGATCGGCTGGAATACCCCGTCCTTGGTCTTTGACTTGAAATAAAATCTGGTCAGCTTGGTCTTGGATACTCAGGGTAACCGTAGTCTCCGGGGGCGAAAATTTAATCGCATTACTAACTAGATTAACTAAAGTTTGAATAATCCGATCGCGATCTACGAAAACTTGAACAGAATTTTGTTCAACCGATAGCTGTATCTGACTTTCTGCGGCTAAGGATTGCACGGTTTCAACAGATTGTTGTAAGAGTGTGACCCCATCGTACCATTGCTTGACTAAATTGACCTTCTGTGCATCTAGGCGCTCTAAATCCAGAATGTCATTGACTAAACGCACTAAGCGTTCGGTATCGTGAATGGCAATGTCTAACATTTGTTGGGCTGTTTCCGGCTTGTTTTTGAAGACCCCCGCAGCCAGTAACCCCAGAGAGCCGCGAATTGAAGATAGGGGCGTTCGCAATTCGTGACTGACAATCGAGATAAACTCACTTTTCATGGTTTCAATAGCCCGACTGTCAGTAACGTCCTCTACTGTTCCGACATAACCGATTAATTCATCTGTAATTGAGAAAATCGGTGCTGACCGCACTTGACCAAAACGAATAGTTCCATCTTCACGGACATAACGAATTTCACGCGAAAATTCCTGCCCTTGGGACACCGCTTCTGACCATTGGGCTGTGACCGGCTCTAGGTCTTCGGGATGAATAAACTGTGACCAACCTTCTCCCAAAGCCTGATCAAACGTGCAGCCACAAATTTCCTGATAGTGTGGATTCGTATAAATACAATACCCCTGAATATCGGTCATAAAAATGCCTATGGGTGAACACTCGCTCAGAGAACGGAATTTAGCTTCGCTGCGGCGGAGGGCTTCTTCTGTTCGTTGGCGAACATCTTCGAGGTGCTTGGCTATGGTGATATCTTGGTGAATCGCCACCAGAACATCGCCGTAGTCGGGATGGTCGAATACAGAAGCCGTCGCACTACACCAAAAGGGAGTCCCATCTTTCTTGACATTATGAACTTCATAGGTATATTCACCGCCTTGTAAAACAGCAGACCGAATGGCTTGATTGACGTCTTCGGCCGTTACCCCAGCGCTGGCATAATTCACAATGGAAACGTGCTGCCCGTCGAGTTCACCGGAGTCATAACCAAACATCTGCTCAAATTTAGAATTGGCATAGACAATGACTCCATTACTCGCTCTAACTAAGCAAATTCCTTCCGCCATGTTTTGGGTGATGACGGCCTGAAGCTCCAGTATTTGTTCTGCCTGTTTGAGTGGGGTCAGGTCACGCAAGCTAACAATTACACCGGAAATGTTTTCGCTGACATCGCGGTTAGGTGCATAAGTAACGCTCAAAAATTGCCGGACTAAATTGGGATAATCAAACCACCTTTCATACTGAATTGTCTCGCCAGCCAAACAGCGATCTAACCGAGGCTGAATGAAGTTATCGAACAATTGATCACCCAGGATATTTCTAACGGAATTTCCGATAACTTCGGGGGCGGATTTGTTGCACCAAGACAGATAACTTTGATTAGCAATTTGATAAATATAGTGACGATTCATCAGGGCAATACCATCTTTTGTATTGGATATAATTCGCTTATATTTTTGGAGAGCTTCTTCAACAAGTTTGCGATCGCTAATATCAAACATCGTGGAGCGACTCATGATATAGTTTCCCGATTCATCTTTAATCGCGGTCGAATTTAAGCTCATCCATCGAGTTGTACCATCTTTGTTGACGATCTCAAATTCCAGATTATTAATCCAACCCTGGGCTTTAAACTGGGGAAAGTTATCCCGAAAAACCTGTTGACTTTCAGGAGTCAAGAAATCTAAAAAGGGCTTGTAAAAAATTTCCTCGGGGCTATATCCTAACCAATTGAGTTCCGTGTCATTAATTCGGATGACATTCCCAAAACCATCTAGGGAGTGATAACCACAGGGAGCTTTATTGTAGAGGTCTTCAATTTCATCGGCCGATGACCGCAGGTGCTCGTTCATCTTAGCCAGTTCTGCGGTTCGGTCTGCCACCCGTTGCTCAAGGGAGGCATTCAGTTCCTGTAAAGCTATCTCAACCTGTTTGCGCTGGCTCACATCGACAGCAAAAATGATAATCCCACCAATTTCATCTTTAGTGGTATACCAGGGGTGAATTTCCCACCACATCCATTGCTGCGTCCCATCTGAGCGCACAAACAAATCTTCATGACATTTCTCTACCGCCCCCGCTAAACAGCGTTGATGAATTTGTCGCCATCGTTCGGGAATTTCAGGAAAGATCTCGTAGTGGGAGCGATTAATCAAAGATTCAATTGATTCCAGGCTATATTCATCTACCCAGTGCTGACTTGCCATCAGATAGCGCATATCCCGGTCAAACATCGCAATACCAGTAGGGGCATACTGAACAAATAACCGTAGGATAGCTTCCCTTTGTTGTAAGGCGACTTGGGCTTGCTTGCGCTCTGCCAGTTCACTCTGTGCTGCTTCTAACAGGGCAGCTTGCTGAAGGGCGACGCTGACTTGGATAGCTAATTGCTGCAAAAATTGGATTTCTGAATCTTGCCACTGGCGCGGTGCTTCACAATGATGGGCCGCGAGTAACCCCCACAATTGATCGCCTTTCATGATCGGAACCACTAAATTTGCCCTGACTTGTAATTGGGCGAGGAATTCAATATGACAGGGACTAATACCGGAATTATAGATATCCGATTTGGCTGTAACTAAACCTTGGATAAAGGGTTTAACGTATTCTTCACCAATACAAGGGTCGTAAATCTGAAGGGGTAAAATCGGCATCCATTCCTGGGCCACCGACTCAACGACAATGGTTCCTCCCCAAGCCGGGGTAAACTTAAATATAATCACGCGATCGGTTTTCAGATAGTCCCGCACCTCATCCACAGTCGTTTGCAGAATATCTGGTAAATTTAGTGATTGTCGAATGCGCTGGCTTATTTCCATCACCAAGCGTTGTTGCTCAAATTTCTGTTGCAGCAATTCTTGTGTTTGTTGGCGTTGCTCAAGATTTTCCTGAGCTAATTTTTGGCTCAATTGCTGAATCTTTTGTTTGCTATCTCGAAAATTGCTGGTCAGTAGGTTAATTAAACAGGAAACCAGAAAGAAAAGGCTAAGTTGAAATACATCCTCTGGTCGCTCGAACCCAAATTGGTATCGGGGAGGAATAAACCAGTAATTGATGGCCGCGGTGGAAAGAACAACGACAACGATTCCCGGCCGCGCGCCGCCATACCAGGCAGTCAAAATGATCGCGATATAGAAAAACGCGCCAATGGTGCGGAGCATAACGGGTTCTAACCAGAGTGTTAGCAATACGGCGATCGCTGTCAAGCCGAGTGCAACTAAATAAGGTAAAAATCGCCGATAAAATTTCATATAGCAGGGAACAGGGAACAGGGAACAGGGAACACTTCGACAAGCTCAGTGCAAAGCAGGGAATAGGGAACACCGGAGGAAAAGACTTCACCGTCTAGCTTTGCTGCATCACTCTTTGTCCTAATAGGTCTGGCGACTGCTATAAGGCCATCTAGTAACCGACTAATCGAGAAGTTTTGGCAAGGTGAAATAGAAACTACTGCCCTCTCCCACAATGCTTTCTGCCCAGAGTTTGCCACCGTGCTGTTGGACGATGCTTTTAGAGATAGCTAAACCCAAACCCGTCCCACCTTTTTGGCGGGAATCGGAAGCATCGACCTGTTGAAATCGTCCAAAGATAGTTTCTAACTGATCGGCTGGAATACCCCGTCCTTGGTCTTTGACTTGAAATAAAATCTGGTCAGCTTGGTCTTGGATACTCAGAGTAACCGTAGTCCCTGGGGGCGAAAATTTAATTGCATTACTGACTAGATTAACTAGAGTTTGAATAATCCGATCCCGATCTACGAAAACTTGAACAGAAGTTGGTTCCACCGATAGCCAGATCTGACTTTCTTCGGCCAAAGATTGCATGGTTTCAACAGACTGTTCCATTAGTGTCACCAGATCCCACCATTGCTTGACTAAATTAACTTTCTGTGCATCTAGGCGTTCTAAATCCAGAATGTCATTGACTAAGCGTACTAAGCGTTCGGTATCGTGAACAGCAATGTCTAACATCCTTTGGGCAGATTCCGGCTTGTTTTTCAAGACCCCCGCGGCCAGTAACCCCAGGGAACCGCGAATTGAGGTCAGTGGCGTTCGCAGTTCGTGACTGACAATGGAGATAAACTCACTTTTCATAGTTTCAATAGCTCGACGTTCGGTGATATCCTCCACTGTTCCCACATAACCGATTAATTGGCTGCTAGTCCCAGACAGGGGGGATATTCGCATCTGAGCAAAACGAATGGTTCCCTCTGGATGGACATAGCGAACCTCCGCCGAGAATTCCTGTTGGGAGGATAGGGTTTGTGACCATTGCTCGATTAACCCCTCTCGATCTTCGCGGTGAACGAACTGTAACCAACCCTCTCCCAAGGCCTGGGCAAAGGTATAGCCACAGATAGCCTGACATCGGGGATTGGTATAAGTACAGCCCCCCTGGGCATCCATGCGGAAGATCCCGACGGGGGAGTTCTCACTTAAAGAGCGAAATTCGGCTTCACTTTGTTGTAATGCGATCGCGACTTGCTGACGTTCCTTGAGTTCGTCCTCAAGTTGTTGGTGGAGTTCTGATTGCTGAATGGCGATCGCCATCTGATTTGCTAGTTGCTGAATCAATTCGATTTCCCAAGGTTGCCACTCTCTGGGCTTTGAACATTGATGGGTAATCAACAATCCCCAAAGGGTATTTTGTTCGATAATCGGGACGACCAGTTCGGCTCTAACTTGAATTTCTGATAGAAATTCCACCATACAGGGAACTAAGTTTGGGTCGCTGAGGCGGTCAGTTAGGGTGTAGACCTTTCCCTGAACATAGATCTGACGGCAGTGTTCGGGGAATGCTTCTTCCGATAGGGTAATGTTGGCAATCTCTGGCCATTCCGGTGCAATGGCTTCGGCGATCACCGTTCCGGTATGGTCGGGCCAAATTCGATAAACCACCACTCGGTCAGCTACGAGCAACTGTTGGACTTGATTAACGCTGGTGTTCAGGATTTCTGTCAGGTTTAGGGAGATACGGATTTGTTGGGCAACTTCTACCATTAACCGTTCTCGTTCCATTTGCTGTTGTAAGACAGCTTGGGAGCTTAGGAGTGCCTGAGTTCGTTGTTGCACTCGAGTTTCTAATTCCTGATTCAGTTGCCTTAAAGCGGCTTCAGCTTGTTTGCGTTCTGTAATATCTCGCTGCACTGCTACCCAATTGGTATACGAGCCTTTTTCATCGGCAACGGGTACAATACTGAGTTCTACCCAGAAAGGGGAGCCATCTTTACGATAATTGATCAGGTCAACCTGGACGGGTTGCCAGTTTTGCAGGGCTGTTTGAATTCGAGCTAAAACTGTCTGGTCTGTTTTTTCCCCTTGTAAAATTCGTGGGGTTTTACCTAAAACTTCTTCTGGGGTGTAGCTCGTCATGCGGGTAAAGGCAGGATTGACGTAAATAATCCGAGGGCCGGGTTCGCTAATCAGATCGGCTTCGGTAATCACGACGGAATCATTAGTGGAGATGACAACGGATTCTAACAGGCGGAGTTGGGCTTCTCTGGCTTTGCGATCGCTAATTTCCACCACAGTCCCCAGCATCCGCAGGGCCTGACCATCAGGATCATATAAAAATTTGCCCTTTGCCTCAATCCAATGGATACTACCATCAGCCCAAACCACTCGGAATTCATGCTGATAATCCTGCCTTTCCAGGCGTGCTTGCTCTACGGCTAAGACAATTCCTGCTCGGTCTTCTGGATAAACACAAGATTCAAAGGCTTGAAAAGTGCCATCAAAGGTTCCCGATTTCAACCCAAATAACTGTTCATGACCGCTTGACCAAATAATCTGATTCGTCAGCAAATCCCAATCCCAAATTCCCATTTTGACTGCTGATAAAGCTAAGGTTAATTGTTGATTGATTTTGGAGATTTGAGCGGCTTTGCGTAACACAATCCCGACAATCGCACTTCTCAGTTCTAAAGCTATATCAATTTCACATTGCTGCCAAGGTAAGGACTTAAATCTAACTGTTTCTTGCCACAAATCAAAGGATTTACGCGGGGTTAGACGCTGATTTCCATTCTGTTCAATTTCAACGGGCTTATTCGGATCACCTGCCCAATTTACCGTTTGAATAACTTCAGGACGAAACCATAAAACATAATGTTTTTGTATATTATCTATAGGTAGCACCATCACCCCACTGCCAACTTGTTTAAATTTCTCGGCGGCTGGATACAATTTAGGTAAAGAATCTGTACAAAAAATATCTTGATTAATTGTTTTTGTTAACCAATTTATTAATTCTTGAATATCTGCTAATTTAGGTGTTTGACCAATGAGGGTTAAATTTTCATCAGTAAAAATGGCTGCCCCTTGAGCACTTACTAAGTCTAATAAATTAGTTTTCTCCTTGAGTAAACCGTCTACAAAATCATCTTCCTTGGAAAAAATTTCGACAAATTGAGACTGAATTGAGTTTAATTTTATCCGGTAATCCAAGGTTTCATTGTCTTCTTTAGAAGTCAGTTCTAAAGCCATGACTTTCCCTAAAAGTTCGCAAGCAGTACGGATTTGATAGGGAATATATTTCGGTGACTGATGATGACAAGCAATTAATCCCCAGAGTTGTTGATTCCGAATTAACGAAATTGTCATCGTAGCTCCAACGCCCATATCCATAGTTTTGAGATACTCAATATGTATGGGAGAAACACTTCTTAAAACACTAAAACTGAGATCAATGGGCTGGTTTGTAACTGGATTATTAACGGGAATTAGTTCTACAGGTTGGTAATTTATATCAGGAATTAACCTAAGTAAATTCAGCTTATATAATTGCCTGGCTTGCTGGGGAATGTCTGAAGCTGGATAGTGTAAACCCTGATAAGGAATCAATTCTTCTAATTTATTTTCAGCAATGATCGTCCCCGCGTCTTCAGGATCAAATTGATAGATCATCACTCGGTCAAATCCTGTCAGTTTCCGCACTTGTTCGGCAATCACCTGACAGAGTTCCTGCAAAGTGAAGGTTTTTTGAATTTTGGCAATCGGTGTTTGAACTAAATGATATAGACTCAAAAAATCACTAAATTCTTTTGAGGTGACAGGTTCTAATTCCAGAATTAGCAATCCATCAGAACGATGAAGAATAGCATCAAAGAGCAGTTTTCTTTTGGGAGTATTAATAGATAATTTGAGCGGATTAATTGTTCCGAGTCCTTCAGCTAATTTTTGCTGAATTTGCTCAATTAGTCGGGATTTGAGAATTTTCTTTAGTTTCTTTCCTAAGATTTCTTGAGGGTGAATACCGAGAATCTGAAAAGTATTATTGCTAACTTGTAAGATTTCTAGCTGCGGTTCTTGTAAAACAAAAAGTATTCCGTGACTCTGAATCAATCCGGGGATGTGAATTGGTTCTCGATCACAGTTAGTTAGATCTACTGTTTGTGGGAATGGAGGATTTGTTTTATTCATGTTCTGATTCTGGCTTAGGAAATTAGCGATCGCAACTTGCTGAATTTCTACCTACACTAGCGGTAGATTTTTATAGAATAAATTTTATTGTTCTAATATAACAGGTTTTATGGCAAAATTATAAGTGTGTAATATTTTATTTGTTGAGTGGTTACTGGAGAGAATTATGAACAAGACTTTATTGATTGCTGGAACTGATACTAATGTTGGCAAAACCGTATTAACAACGGCGTTAATTTCCTATTGGCAAACCTATTATTCATCTCGAACTTTAGGGGTATTTAAACCGATTCAAACGGGCCAGGGCGATCGGGAGTTATATACTCAACTTTTTACTTTAAATCAGTCGATTGCAGAAATTAATCCCTTACATTTTGCCGCCCCTCTTGCTCCTCCAATTGCCGCCGAACTGGAGAGAAAAATAGTCGATTTAAAGTTAGTTTGGTCACAGTTATGTCAGTTACAAAAAAGTCGGGATTTTGTATTAATAGAAGGGTTAGGAGGTTTGGGTTCTCCGGTGACTGATGAATTGATTGTTGCTGATTTAGCACGGGATTGGCATTTACCTACTATTTTAGTGGTTCCGGTTCGTTTAGGTGCGATCGCCCAAGCGGTTGCTAATGTGGCTTTAGCTCGACAAACCGGGGTATTGTTAAAAGGATTAGTCTTAAATTGTGTCGAACCCTGTTCAGAACAGGATATTGAAAATTGGACTCCTACCCATTTAATAGAATCTTTAACCCAAATCCCAATTTTAGGAATTTTACCCTATCTTGATACACCAACGGATCGAGAAAAACTGACTCAAATCGCTTCAGATTTAGATTTAGAAACTATTTTTAATGAATGATTAGGGAATAGGCAATAGGCAATAGGCAATAGGAAATACTTCGACTTCGCTCAGTAACAAGGGAATAGGCAATAGGGAATAGGATTGCTATAATTTATTTTGATCATAAATAACTTTAAAAAAAGCCTGCCTAATTCCTGAGCAAGTAGGAATCCTTTGTCGAGAACTGTTATAATCAGTTTTAATCCTTAATAAATTTTTCAGATTTTCTGCATACCGATGGTTTCTACAATTCCCTGCTTAAATTCCGTTAATCTCTCCCAACTGCGACTAGATATCCGTAACTTACAACCGCAGTTAATCGAATGGCGTCGCCATTTACATCAGTATCCTGAATTGGGATTTAAGGAAACCTTAACGGCGGAATTTGTAGCGGAAAAACTGAAAAAATGGGGAATTGAGCATGAAACCGGAATTGCTAAAACCGGAATTGTGGCTATTATTGATAGTGGAAAACCCGGGCCAGTTTTAGCGATTCGCGCCGATTTAGATGCCTTACCAATTCAAGAGGAAAATGATGTTTCTTATAAATCCCAACATCAGGGAATAATGCACGCCTGCGGCCATGATGGTCATACGGCGATTGCATTAGGAACAGCCTATTATTTAGCCCATCATCGCCATAGTTTTCAAGGGTTAGTTAAAATTATCTTTCAACCCGCCGAAGAAGGGCCGGGAGGGGCGAAACCGATGATTGAAGCGGGAGTTTTAAAGAACCCGAATGTGGATGCTTTAATTGGGTTACACCTATGGAATAATTTACCCTTGGGAACTGTGGGAGTCCGTAGCGGGGCGTTAATGGCGGCGGTAGAAAAATTTCAATGTACAATTTACGGGAAAGGGGGACATGGGGCGATTCCCCATCAAACTATTGATTCAATTGTTGTTGCTTCCCATATTGTTTTAGCTTTACAAACAATTGTTTCTCGGAATGTTAATCCCTTAGATGCAGCCGTTGTTAGTGTGGGTTGCCTTCAGGCCGGAAAAACTGATAATGTGATTGCGGATAGTGCGAAAATGTTGGGGACAGTGCGCTATTTTAATCCTATATATAAAGGATTTTTTGGCAGTCGGATTGAACAAATTATTGCGGGAGTTTGTCAAAGTCAGGGGGCGAGTTATGAACTTAATTATGCCTCTTTATATCCGACCGTGTTTAATGATAAACGGATAACGGAGTTGGTACAAAGTGTGGCGGAAACTTTAGTGGAAACTCCGGCCGGAGTTGTACCAGAATGCCAAACCATGGCGGCGGAAGATATTGCCTATTTTCTCCAAGAAGTTCCGGGTTGTTATTTCTTTTTGGGTTCGGCAAATGCGGATAAAAATTTGGCTTTTCCCCATCATCATCCCCGGTTTGATTTTGATGAAACTGTCTTAGCTATGGGTGTAGAAATGTTTGTGCGTTGTGTGGAAAAATTCTGTATTTCAAAACTCTGATAACTGATGACTGATGACTGATAACTGGTACAGACGCGCTATTGCACGTCTCTGGTACAGACGCGCCATGGCACGTCTCTACGGATGACTGATTATTTTTATTTGCAAAACTCAAATTTAGCAATATCTTTGGGTAAGGATGGAGCATAGGGAACTTGAACTCCTTTCGGCGCTAAAATACCAATTCCATAAACACATCCGTCCTTTGTGGTACAACTCGTCATATTCAGATTGAGTTCATAAATATTAGCAGCCGGGGGTTTGAATGGCATCACGGATAATGTATCTTTTTCCGATTGTAAAACCTTCCCATCCAGGGTTTTAATACTTAAATTCACATCGGTACAATTTTCGTCACAATAGCCCACAAATAAATATTCTATCGCCGGGTCAAGTCTAATAGTTAAAGGAGCATTCGCCTTCGCTGGCCCCTTACGGACAATCGGCCAAAATGCCAACTCAAAACCGTCTCTCCCCGCATCTTTAACGACTTCTTGGAGTTTACAAACCACCGTTTTTTCCTCTGCGGTGAGTTCCCTAGCAACCGCAGTCCCCAGGAACACGGTACCCAACAGAAGCGCAAATCCAGGCCCGATTAAATGTTTGCTGTTCATCGATAATTTTTGGGAAGGGATGGTACGTCGCAAAATTGAAAATATTCACAGACGATATCACATTTTGGCAGAATTGCTACTAGCATTATGGGCTTTTAAGTCATCTATCGTAAATAGACTCTGAAATTCTAAGCCTTCCTGCTGATAGAGTTCGCCGCCGCCCTGTTGTCGGTCAACTAAAGCAATAATATGATGGGCTTGATATCCCGCATCCTGTAGGCGTTTGACCGCTTTCATCGCCGACTGTCCCGTCGTCACCACATCTTCTAAAACCACCACCTGGGAGCCCGGGGGTAAACTTGGCCCCTCAATATAGACCTGGGTTCCATGTCCTTTGGCTTCCTTACGAACAATTAAGGCAAAAACCGGCCGATTTTCATAGGCAGAAACCACACTCACCGCCGAGACCATCGGGTCAGCCCCCAGGGTTAATCCGGCCACCGCTTGGGTATCTTCGGGTAACATTGCTAATAATAAACGGCCAATGGCTAAGGCGCCGTGGGGGTGCAAAGTGACTTGTTTACCATTAATATAGTAGGAACTCTGTTGACCGGAAGAAAGTACAAAATCCCCTTCTTTATAGGCAAGTTGACAAAATAAATCCAGTAGCCAATGCCGCAAAGTTGTTAAATCCGTTGTGGCGACGCACTGATTCAGAATTACCGGATGTTGATGTTGATCCATTGATGATTAGAAGGGTTTGAGTGCATTTTCTGAGTTTACTATAAAACTTGATAAATTTTATAAAGATTTATGATTTATTATCAAGATTAAGAGTTGCGGTTTAGCACAAATCAGCCTAGGATAGAGACAAGTTTCTCTGGATAGGGTGAAAATATGAATCGGAAACAAACGCGCCTCCCCAAGTTGCAAGATTTTCCACAAATTCCGGTTCTATCCACTCCCGGGGTTGTGGTTCCATCGGTACTGTTGATTTGTCTATTTCCCACCTCAATCACTGCACAAACCATTATTCCGGCACAGGATGGCACTGGAACCCAAGTCACGCCGCAGGGAAATCAGTTTAATATTAATGGCGGCAGTTTATCAGGAAATGGAGCAAATTTATTCCATAGTTTTGAAAAGTTAGGACTTTCTCAAGGTCAGATTCTGAACTTTATTTCTAATCCCAATATTCAGAATATCTTAGGACGAGTTACCGGAGGAGAAGCCTCTTTTATTAATGGGTTAATTCAAGTTACGGGCGGAAATTCTAACCTATTTTTAATCAATCCGGCGGGAATTGTTTTTGGGGAAAGTGCCAGTTTAAATATTCCGGCTTCTTTTACCGCGACTACTGCAAATAGTCTGGGATTTGGCAATCAAAATTGGTTCCAAGCTATCGGGGAAAATCAATGGCAAACCTTAGTGGGAACTCCTCGGGATTTTGTGTTTAATGCCGAAAATCCTGGGAGTTTAGTTAATTTAGGAAATCTCACGGTTTCCCCTGGGCAGAATATAACCTTATTAGCAGGAACGGTTTTAAATACTGGAACAATTTCTGCCCCTGCCGGAAATATTACCATTGCGTCGGTAACGGGGGAAAATTTAGTTAGACTTTCCCAAGAAGGACACCTATTAAATTTAGAATTAACCTCAGATATTCCTCAAAATAATTCCACCTTTACCGCCCTATCCTTACCAGAATTACTCACCGGAGGCAATTCAATCAGTGCGAGTCAAGTTAAGGTGAATGAACAGGGACAGGTTGTTTTAACTGCTTCGGGAATTACAGTTCCCACCACACCGGGAACTACAATTTTATCAGGAACAATTGATGTAAGTTCCCCGACCCAACTTGGGGGAAACTTAGCCCTAACTGGAGAAAAGATTGGCTTAATTAATAGTACCTTAAATGCCTCGGGATTAACCGGAGGAGGAACGGTTTTAATCGGGGGGAACTATAAAGGATTAGGGGATTTTCCCAACGCTCAAAAAACCTTTATTAGTTCCGATTCTTTTATTAATGCTAATGCTTTAGAGACGGGAAATGGCGGACAAGTTATTGTTTGGTCTGAAGATTTAACTCAAGTTTATGGTTTGATTGAAGTGCGGGGGGGGATACAAAGTGGAAACGGGGGATTTGTGGAAACCAGTAGTCGCGGTATTTTAGATATTAACACCGCCCCCGATATTTCAGCGCCCGCCGGGTTAGGAGGAACGTGGTTACTTGACCCGAATAATATTGATATTGTTGATGATACGCAGGGAAATACAAATATTAATGAAAATCCTTTACCCACGGGTGAATTATTATTTAACACCAGCGATGATAATGCTAGATTAAGTGTTTTTGTCTTAAAGTCGGCGCTGAGTGAAGGCAATGTTGTTGTAGAAACCGGAGATGTGGGAACTAATTCCCAAGATGGGAATATTACCTTTCAAACTTCCTTAGATTTTAATGAAATTAGGGGAGAAAGAAGTTTAACCTTAAATGCGGCAGGTAATATTATTCTGGATGGACAAACAATTAGCGATAGTATCCCGAATGATAGTGATAAATTAAACCTCAATTTTAAGGCGGATTTTGACAATAATAATAGTGGGTCGGTTTTTATTCGTAATGCAAATATTGATACAAACCGAGGATCTTTTACCGCAACGGGTCGAGGAAATCAGCTTTTTCGTTCTGGGATTTGGATTGATAATAGTCAAATTAATACTTTAGGCGGAAACATCACCCTAGATGGAATTGGTGTTGATAATCAACCTTTTAATCATGGGATTTTGCTGACTAATAGTAGCTTAAATTCGGCGAATGGTAATATTAATTTAACCGGAACCAGTGGAACAGAAACCGATACAAATGTAGGGGTTTGGTTAGACCAATCTACGATTAATTCAGGCACAGGAACCATTGATATTATTGGTAATAGCCAAGGACTTGAAACCAATAATATTGGAATTCTAATTAATAATAATTCTACCTTACAAAGCACAACAGGGAATATTAACTTAACCGGAAATAGCGAAAATGGATTAAATAGTTTTGGGGTGAATTTGAACCAAGGCAATATTTTAACCGTTGATGGCGCCATTCAAATCGCCGGAACTCCCGCCGGAACAGATGGTAGTGTGGGGGTTTATATTAGTGAAAGTAATATTACTTCTACGGGGACAGGAATTATTGATATAAATGGAAATAATAACGCCACGGGAAATAATAATGATGGTCTTTCTATCTTGAATGGTGCGCTTATTTCTACCACCGGAACAGGAAATATTACTTTATCGGGGGTGAGTGGTGAGGGTAATATTAGCGAGGGAATTTATATTGCCAATGGACAGGTACAAACCACCAATGGCAATATTTTAATTAATGGTTTGGGACGGGGTTTAACTTCAAGTCCAGGGATTTTTATTGGGGATGGAGGCGAAATTGTTTCTACCGGAACTGGTAATATTAGTTTAGATGGACTCAGTAGTGCTACGGGGAATAGTGGTCATGGAATTGCCCTTTTTGGCGGCGCAAATATTAGTGCGACAGCAACGGGAAATATTACTTTAGTCGGTAGTAGTAGCCAGACTCCCGATAGTCATGGGATTTTGATTTTAGATAACCCTAGAATTGAGGTTTTTAATGGAAATATTAATTTAACTGGGGTGAGTTCATCTTCTTTGGGTGGACAGGGTATTTTATTAGGAAATAGTATAATTGAATCGTCAGGAACAGGCGGCATTAATTTAACTGGAACTGGCAATGGTAGCGGGGGCGATAATAATGGGATTCTTTTAATTAATAACACAGAAATCAATAGTTTAGCGAGTGGGGATATTAATATTCAAGGTCGCAGTGGGACAGTTGCCCAGAGTCGGGCGGTGGGAATATTTGGAGAGAGTCAAATTCAAAGTAATACGGGGTCAATTTTAATCGATGGTGTGAATAATGGCGAAAATACAAATAGTGTAATTATTGGAGAAAATACCCCCATTACTACCACAGGTTCAGGCAGTATCACCATATCAGGAAATCGAGATTTATTAATTAATTCCCTGACAAATGCTGGGGGTGAAATTAATCTCCAAAGTAGTGAAGGAAATATTAATAGTAGTTTTGGAACCCTTGATAGTAGTTCTATTGAGGGAAGTGGGGGAAATATTGCGATTGATGCGGCGGGTAATATTAGAGTTGCGGGAATTAATGCCCGTGGAAACACTCAAGGCGGAAGTGTTAGTTTAACTTCTGCTAATAATATAGTTACGGTAACTGATAATATTAATACTTCCGCAACCACAGGTCAGGGAAATACAATTACGGTTTCTGCCCCCCTACAAATTGCCCAACCAACTATTACTTTTAATACTACTGGAATTACAGGCAGTGGGGATATTATTTTTAATAATACAATTAATGGTATTACCCCCGGAAGTAATACGTTAATTCTGCAAGCAGGCAATATCAATTTTAATGATAGTGTAGGTAATCTTATTCGCCTAAATGGTTTAACCCTAACGGGAAATAATATTAATAGTATAGCACCGATGAATCTGGCAAACTCTGGATTAACAATTAATGCCAGTGGGGAGGTAACTCTAGCAAATATTTTAACCACCGACAACGGCATTATTAATATTTTGGCGACAGGAAATATTACCACTCAGGATATGAATACCGCCGGGGGAAATATCACCCTGGAAAGTAGTAATAATATTGATACTACTGCCGGAATATTAAATAGTCTTTCTACCGCCACAACCGGGGGCGAAGTTAATCTAACTGCTACTAATACCATCAATACCGGAACCATAATTACCGGGGGTGAAACTATTAATTTAACGAGTAGCAATGGGGAAATTAATACCCAAGCTGGCATTTTAGATAGTAGTTCTTCTGATAATGATGGAGGCAACCAAACCCTCAACGCTTCGGGAACGATTACTTTAGGAGGAATTAACACCAGTACCACCTCTAATTCTAGCAATAGTCAGGCAGGAACCCTAGATATTTCTTCAGGAAATAATACGATTAATTTAACTGGAGATATTAATACCTCAGCCACCCAAGGTCAGGGCAATGATGTTAATTTGAATGCCAATGTTATTCTACCTGAATCCCAGGTTACAATCACAACCAGGGGAAATAATAGCGGTGGGAATGTTACCTTTAATGGAACAATTAATGGGGGTATTGAAAGTAATGCGGGGAGTAATAGTTTAACCATAGAAACTGGAACGGGAGATGCAACTTTTAATCAAACCATCGGGGATAATGTTCCTCTACAAACCTTAACCATTAATAGTGGAAATGTGGTTAGTCAGTCTGCGGTAACGGTGGAAAATGGGGGAATTAATATTAATGCAACTCAAGATATTAATTTTTCTGATACCATAACTGCTAATAATAGTCCTATTGATTTTAATGCTAATGGAGATATTACAACATCGGATATTATTAGTAATGGGTCAAGAATTTCTCTAGTGAGTAATACCGGAAATATTAATACCGAATCGAGTATTCTTAATAGTAGTTCGACCACTGAAGACGGGGGAGAAATTAACCTGAATGCAGCCCAAAATTTAACCCTGGGCGCAGTGAATACCCGTACAGAATCTAATTTAGGAACCAGTCAAGCGGGAACTCTAACCCTGGCCGGAAATACGATTAATTTAACCGATAATATTGATACTTCTGCTACTATTGGTTCAGGGAATAATATTACCTTTAATTCTCCGGTTATTTTAGATACCAATACTGTTACCTTAACGACATCGGGAACCGCCGGAAGTGGAGATATTACCTTTAATAATACCGTTGATAGTAATAGTTCAGGGAGTGCTAATTTAACCCTGCAAACTGGGACAGGAACGGTTAATATCAATCAAGCCATTGGAGACACAAATCCCCTAAATACTTTAAATATAACCAGTGGAGAGGTTAATAGTAATGGGGGAATTAATGTTACAGGAGAAGGAGTTAATATCAATAGCAGTGGAACAGTTAATTTAACCCAACCTATTACGGCTACAAATACCGCCACAATTAATATTAATGCTGAAAATAATATTACCACCGCCAACCTAAGCACCCAAGGTCAACCGATTATATTAAATAGCAATACGGGAAATATTGATAGTAGTGGCGGAATTATTAATAGTAGTTCCTCTAATAGCAATGGCGGTGATATTACGATGACAACTCCTGCTACTATTACCCTAGGGGAAATCAATACCAGCACCCAAACTAACCAAGCGGGAACTCTAACGGTGACGGGAGAAAAGATTACCTTAAACGGAACTATTAATACCTCGGGAAATACCGGGACGGGTAGCAATTTAACGTTTAATAACCCCGTTGAATTAAATCAACCTGTCACCCTAAATACTTCGGGAACCTTGGGAAGCGGAAATATTACGTTTAATAATACTATTAATAGTATTCCCGTCAATAATAATGGTTTAACTATACAAGCGGGAAATGGCAATATTCAATTTAATAATTCGGTCAACCTGGGGGGGTTAGAAATTAATGCCCAAACCGTTAATAGTAATTCTCCGATTACCCTGGATACGGGAAATTTGCGGATTAATTCTAGTGATACTGTCACCCTTCCCCAAGATGTTATCACCACTAATGGAAGTAACGTTGAAATTAATGCCACGAATAATATTGTCACCGGAAATATCACCACCAATGGTCAACCGATAACCCTCAATAGTTCTACCGGAAATGTTACAATAAATCCCGGTATTCTCAATACCAGTTCCTCTGAGAATGGGGGAAATATTACTATTAGTACCCCCCAAACCCTCAATTTAGGAGAAGTTAATACCAGTGCAATTGCTGGTACAGCAGGAACCCTAAATTTAAACACGGGAAATAATCCAATTATTTTAAATAGCGATATTAATACTTCTAGTAATAATGGAACTGGAAGTCAACAACAATATAATAGTCCTGTACAACTAGCATCTCCTGATATTACCCTAACTTCATCAGGAACTAATAATAGTGGGAATATTATTTTTAATAATTCTATCAATGGGAATAGTAACTTAACCCTGAATGCGGGGAGTGGGAATATTACTTTTTCCACTGTGGGTGATAGTAACCCCCTATCTAGTTTGCAAGTCAATACTACCGGACTCACGACCCTACAAGGCAATTTAACTACAAATAATAACCTTGATTTTAGTAATGCTTTAGGAGGAACTCAACTCGAAAATTCAATTACGATTAATACTGCCGGAAATAATGGTAATATCCTGTTTAATAATAGTCCGATAACAGGTTCCACAACCCTCACCCTCAACGCCGGAAGCGGAACAATTTCCCTAAATACCGTTGGCAATAATAATAACCCCATAGGCGGATTAATTTTCCAACAGGCAAACGCCCTTAACCTGTTTGGCGATATCTATACCAGCACCGGACTTAACTTTTTATCCGTAAATACCGTTAATATTTCTGGAAATTTAGTTACATTAGACACCAGTATCGGTAACGGAGCGATTGATTTTATCGGTTCAATTCTTGGAGGACAGGGACAATTAACAATTAACGCAGGCAATAGTAATGTTAATTTAGATACCTTTACGACCGAATCTCCCCTGAATGGTTTAGGAATTACGGCTGGAACAGTTCAAGCTAACGCCCCCATTACCCTAGGGTCAGGAGGACTGAATATTAATGCCAGTAATATTGTTAATTTTAATGCTAATACCCTCAGTATTGGTACGGTTGCAGTTACGGCAACTAATGATATTACTATCCGTGATATTACGACATCCGCAGGTATTACCCTCAACAGCAGCAACGGAAATATTACGGTTAACTCCCTCAATAGTTCATCCCCTAACGCTAACGGTGGGGAGATTTCCCTAAGTAGCCCCAGGGGAAATATTACTACCAATACCTTAAATAGTTCATCCCCCAGTGGTCGGGGTGGAACTATCTCCTTAGAAGCCATAACCGGAAATGTTACAACCGGGAATATACTGACATCCGGTTTAACGGGTGGGAACCTTACGGTCAATGCCCAAACCAGCATTACCACCGGACAAATTGATACCCAAGGCCAAACCCAAGGCGGTGACGTTTTCCTCGACCCGATTAATGATGTTCAGGTAGAATTTATTAACGCCGAATCTGCCAACGGTCGTGGGGGCAACGTTTTTGTCGAATCCACCCAAGGCTACTTCCGTGCTACTAATTCCTTCCCCACCGGATTTTCCCCCACGGGAACGGCCAGTATCTCCACAGCAGGACGTCTGGGTGGGGGTTCAATTACCCTGCGTCACGCCGGAGGGCCACTGAATCCCCCCGTTACTGCCTTTGAAATCGGAGGTAATTTAACGGTGAATGGAACTGCCGCAGCCATTACCACCGGGGATTTTAGCATTCTTCCCCCCCAAGGTTTTGAAGGTTCATTTACATCAGGAAATATTGCCATAGAAACCGATGACGGGCCTAATATTATTCCCCCTATTCCTGGTGGAAATCAACCCTTGATTGAGACAGAAGTGATCTTGCAAAAAAATCTATTAATTCCTCCTAATAACCAAGAACAAGAACCGAAACAAACTTCTCCTGAAGTGATCATTAATTATAATAATAGTTTTCTGTCCCAGGAGCTTTTGTCAACAGTAGATATGGCTTTTAGCTCTGATAATTTAGATTCTACCTTTTTAGCATTAGAACAGTTAAAAACCCAAGAATTTCAACAACATTTAGGAGTTCAAGGAACCCCATTAAGCCGTTCAGAAGTTCAACAGCTTTTAAAAGAACTGGAGATGAAAACCCGACAGGTTTATGCCATTGTTTATGTTGTGTCTAGGGAGGATCAATTAGAATTAATTGTGGTTCCTTCCTCCGGTCAACCCCTACGACATAGTATTGCAGAAGCCACACAGGAAAAATTATTCCCCGTCGTCCGAGAATTACAAAGCGAAATTACTAACCCCAGAAAACGTGATAGTGTTAGTTATCAAGCTCCGGCTGCACAACTCCATCAATGGATAATTCAACCGATAGAAGATGATTTGAAACGCTTGGGAGTTTCGACTATTTTATTCTCCCTTGACCCGGGTTTACGGAGTTTACCCCTGGCGGTTTTATGGGATGGTCAACAATTTTTAGTCGAAAAATATGGGATTAGTTTAATTCCGAGTACCAGCTTAATTGACTTTCGGTATCAACCCATTGGTCAAGCCGAAGTCTTAGCCATGGGCGCTAGTCAATTTCAACAACAAAACCCTTTACCTGCGGTTCCAATTGAGTTAGAAAATATTATTGAAATTTGGCCGGGTGAAAAATTCTTAAACGAGCGTTTCACCCTGGATAATCTGAAATCCCAACGGCGGAGATTTGATTTTAAAGTGATTCATTTAGCTACCCACGCTGATTTTAAAACCGGATCTCCGAGTAATTCCTATATCCAATTATGGAATGAAAAGTTACCCTTAACGGAACTTCCTAACTTGGGTTGGGATAATCCCACGGTAGAATTATTAACTTTAAGTGCTTGTCGAACAGCATTAGGAGATCGACGTTCAGAATTAGGATTTGCGGGGTTAGCGGTGCAAGCGGGAGTTAAATCGGCTTTAGCAAGTTTATGGTATGTTAGTGATCAGGGAACTTTAGGATTAATGAGTGAGTTTTATGAATATTTGAAGCAAGCACCGATTAAAGCCATCGGTTTACAAGAGGCACAAATTGCCATGATTCAAGGAAAAACTCGCATCGAAAATCAGCAATTAATCACCACTTTTGGTGCTATTCCTCTCCCGCCAGATCTCACAGAATCCAATATTACCACCCTATCCCATCCCTATTATTGGTCAGGATTTACGATGATTGGAAGCCCTTGGTAATCAGTTGTCAGTTATCAGTTATAGGGGCGGTTTTATTCAGATTGAGGTGATTAACAAAAATCTAAAATAACCCGCCCATATTAACATTAACCCTCAATTTTCAAAGTTAAAACAACAGTAATGGGGTCAGTTTGATCTGGTTTCCAGGTTAGGAGCGATCGCCGAATTAGGGCTTGCTGAAAAAGTAACAGAAAAGGAAACGAATGATTAACTAGCTAATGAAGTCAGAAGGTCAGATAAGTTTTTTTCGAGGTAATGAGTTAAGAGATAACTTGTCATAATCAATGACTTGAAAAAAGTAATGGAATAAAAAAATTGACCCCAAAATCTGTCTAAGAATCACAGAGAGATTCATGACTAAAAAAGTAATAGCAATTGCCGTTTCGGAAGTATGAGCTAGTTTATTCATAATCCGATTCAGGCTAAATCTTCTTTTTCCTTGGCCAAATTTGCCTTCAATAGAATTCCGAATCTTTTCATCTTCTGACGCCTGCTTCTTAGTAGCTTTACTAATATTTACTGGAGGTCTACCTAACGGGGGGCCACTCATTCTAATCCCCTTTTCTTTACACCAAGCTCGGTTGTCTCTAGTTCGGTAAATTTTATCTACATGGACTGACTCAGGATAATGTCCCGTATATTCTTTAAAAGCCTCTATTTGTGCTTTTAAATCACATGATTCGTTAAAATTATCCCAACTAATCCGGTCAAGAAATACATATTCATCCAGACAACTAGCAGACAATTTGGCTCCAAATTCTACTGACGTTCCGGCTTTTCCTCGGACAATTGGACGAATATGGGGTTGGCTTAAACTTACGATTCTGTCGGAAATACTTTGTTTGTTATGATCATACATCCATTGCTGTTGACGATAAACTTCTGATACCACTAATAAACTCTTATATTGTCTGTCATTCAATTCATCCAGCCTCCCTCTATTGGCGATTATTTGGTCTATATGTCCTAAGTTTCGTTTAATATATTGCATCGGACAACCCAATAAAATACTGCAAGTAGGGATTTTCTTTGATTTGTTCTACTGTCTCTCTATCACTTATCCCTAATTTTTCTTTAATGATTAAGGCTCCCAATGCCATTCTAAATGTTTTGGCTGGTGCTCCCATAACAGATGAGAATAATTCTGCGTATTCCGCTTCAAATTCTGCCCACGGTATCCATTGGGCCATGATTACCCACCGATTCTCTTCTGAGAGTTTTCCCTCAAATGGCAGTTTGAACTCTTCGGGTGGTGTCCTTGGTTGCTCGTCTTTACGGTACATTTTCACCGACTCATGCAAGGTTTTTGCGTTATTTTACACCCATCCCTTGCACCTGATTCATTTTTTCTTGTCTTCACCTCCCCTCTGTTCTGGCTTTTCGCCTTTTTTCAGCAAGCCCTAAGTAGTTAACAGATAACTTGTCATAATCTATTCCCTGAAAAAAGTAATTGAATAAAAAAATTGACCCCAAAATCTGTCTAAGAATCACAGAGAGATTCATGACTAAAAAAGTAATAGCAATTGCCGTTTCGGAAGTATGAGCTAGTTTATTCATAATCCGATTCAGGCTAAATCTTCTTTTTCCTTGGCCAAATTTGCCTTCAATAGAATTCCGAATCTTTTCATCTTCTGACGCCTGCTTCTTAGTAGCTTTACTAATATTTACTGGAGGTCTACCTAACGGGGGGCCACTCATTCTAATCCCCTTTTCTTTACACCAAGCTCGGTTGTCTCTAGTTCGGTAAATTTTATCTACATGGACTGACTCAGGATAATGTCCCGTATATTCTTTAAAAGCCTCTATTTGTGCTTTTAAATCACATGATTCGTTAAAATTATCCCAACTAATCCGGTCAAGAAATACATATTCATCCAGACAACTAGCAGACAATTTGGCTCCAAATTCTACTGACGTTCCGGCTTTTCCTCGGACAATTGGACGAATATGGGGTTGGCTTAAACTTACGATTCTGTCGGAAATACTTTGTTTGTTATGATCATACATCCATTGCTGTTGACGATAAACTTCTGATACCACTAATAAACTCTTATATTGTCTGTCATTCAATTCATCCAGCCTCCCTCTATTGGCGATTATTTGGTCTATATGTCCTAAGTTTCGTTTAATATATTGCATCGGACAACCCAATAAAATACTGCAAGTAGGGATTTTCTTTGATTTGTTCTACTGTCTCTCTATCACTTATCCCTAATTTTTCTTTAATGATTAAGGCTCCCAATGCCATTCTAAATGTTTTGGCTGGTGCTCNCCTCTTAACCCTCTTTTGTCAGTCTCCGAGTATAATGAATAGAAGAATCAAAAGATCAAACTCTACAAAGTAGGTGTGGCAATGGATGTAGAAATACAAATCCTGAAGCATTTGGCAAGAGAGGCTCAGCCAACAGTTGCCATCATAGATGAATATTGTGCCGAGTATAAAGACTTATTTCAAGAAGTCAGAAACTATGAATGCTTCAAATATTTACACTTAGGAATAATTTCACCGATCAAAAGAAAATCCTTACCGGAAATTGCTAAAGTGGTCAGGGTGAAATCTGCCCAGTCATTACATCATTTTCTAGCTAATTCCGAATGGTCAGTGAATAAATTAAGAAGCCTAAGATTAAATAAAATCAAAAAAGTATTAGGTGGAAAAGCAATTACCGTAGTAGTAGATGAAACAGGAGATCGGAAAAAAGGGAAGAAGACAGATTATGTAGCTAGACAATATTTAGGAAGTATAGGAAAAGTAGATCGGGGCATATTACTAATTTTAAGGATATTGAAAGATGGTGGGAAATAATTTTTTGTGTTTACACAATGATTAGTCTAAATTCCCCAGCTTTTTTATCCTTAAATCAATCTTGTCAACGGCAAACTGATGTACAGGAAAGCAATTCTGTTAAGTTTTCCAATCATCAACAATGGAATCAGAAAAGTGGATGGAAGAATGCTCTAAATAATCTGCNCATCCGATTGAGGCTAAATCTTCTTTTTCCTTGACCAAATTTGCCCTCAATAGAATTCCGAATTTTTTCATCTTCTAACGCCTGCTTCTTAGTAGCTTAACTAATATTTACTGGGGGTCTAGCTAACGGGGGGCCACTGATTCTAATCCCCTTTTCTTTACACCAAGCTCGGTTGTCTCTAGTTCGGTAAATTTTATCTACATGGACTGACTCGGGATAATGCCCGGTATATTCTTTAAAAGCCTCTATTTGTGCTTTTAAATCACAGGATCTGTCATTCAATCCATCCAGCTTCCCTCTATTAGAACTCTTGCAAAATAATTTTATGGTATTATGGTGAGTTTTGCTCAATTTCATAAAATCCCAGAGACTAACCATTCTTCACAAACTTTTGCTAAAAACTCCATAAAATGGTAAAAATTGAAAGTGAATTAAGACAATAACTCGGCGATGAACACTCAATTTTATCTAAATTTGAAACCTCCTGAATTTAAACGGAGATTTGGTGTCAAGATTCAAACCTTTCAAGCAATGGTTAATGCCATAGAGCAGTTCAGGTTAGAACATCCTAAAGATAGGAGAGGACGTCACACCCGCCTGACTCTCCAAGAGCAAGTTTTAGTAGCCTTGGAGTATTGGCGAGAATACAGAACATATTTTCATATTGGGACAAATTGGGGAGTATCAGAATCAACTATTTGCCGAATTGTTGCTAATATTGAATCAACTTTAATGAAAACAGGAAAGTTTCGGATTCCGGGAAAGAAAGCATTAATTCAAGATTCTGGCTACCCC
>NZ_LR735015.1:246370-255402 GCF_900009265.2 Planktothrix paucivesiculata PCC 9631
TTATGAGTTGACACTCTTAGTCTGAAAGTGAAAGTTGGGCATTATAGCATAGATTTTTTTTGCAAGAGGTCTATTTATTTTACCGAGTTTTCCTAACAAATTCGGGGTAATTGTTCTCCACTTAACATATCAATAATTCGTTTGGCTCCAATTCGACTTTGCAAAGTTACTAAAGGATTGGATGTGGTTTTCACGAAACCAATTAAACTCGCTTCTGGTATTTTTGTTTGTAAAATTGATAAGGTTTTTTCCCTATCTTTTTCTGGAACAAATACAGCAAACCGCCCTTCATTCGCCACATAAAGAGGGTCAAATCCTAAGATTTCACAGGCTCCTTTAACTTCTTCTAACACGGGAATTGCTGTTTCTTGAATTTCAATTTCTACCCGAGCAGCACTGGCAATTTCATTTAAGGTACTCGCTAAACCGCCCCGGGTTAAATCCCGTAAACAATGGATTTCTATTCCTGCTTCTAATAATTCTAAAACCACATCTGCTATGGGTGCAGAATCACTTTCTATGGTGGTTTCAAATTCTAATCCCTCTCGCACCGCCATAATTGCAATCCCATGGCGTCCTAAATCTCCATTAATAATAACTGCATCTCCCGGTTGAACAGATAGGGGATTAATAGTTAACTGATGTTCAATAATTCCGATGCCCGAAGTATTAATAAAAATACCATCTCCTTTGCCTTTATCAACAACTTTAGTATCTCCCGTAACAATTTTTACCTGGGCTTTATCGGCGGCTATTTTCATGGATTGAATAATTTCCCATAACGTTTGAATGGGTAAACCTTCTTCTAAAATAAAACCCACACTTAAATATAAAGGGCGAGCGCCCGCCATTGCTAAATCATTAACTGTTCCATGAACAGCCATTGAACCAATATCTCCCCCTGGAAAAAATAGGGGATTCACCACATAGGAATCCGTTGTAAACGCTATTTTATTTCCGTTTAATTGTAAGGTAGCTGCATCATGTTCCACTTGATTCGGATGACCAAAAGTGGGTAAAAACATCTGGTCAATTAATTGACGCATGAGTTTACCCCCACCGCCATGAGCGAGTAAAATATGAGGGTATTGTTGAATTGGAATGGGACAAGTTAAACTAAAATCTGGATTAGAGGTCATAGAGAGGTTATTGATATAATTCTTATCAATTCTATAATAAAATTTACGGAACTTCAAAAAATAATAAAAAGTTATTATTATTTTTCTCAAAACTTACATCCTCCGAGTCAATTGACGCTAATCTTTTACAATTAACGATAATTATTAGGAGTTATCAACGGCTATGGCCACAATTAATATCACCAATACTTCGATTCAATATACGGGAGAAGCATTCCAGGGAAATGTCACCTTCGATCTAAACATTACGGACACAGAAGTCAAGTTAGATGTGGCCTTTAAGGTCAATCTGGCGGCTCAACTTAATTTTGAATCGATTGATTACAACGGTAATGAATTGCTTGATTGGTGTAAAAAACAACTTAATCCCCTTGAGGAGTATGAGCGAGCAAACGTTTTTTATCGGATTTTTCAACATGAATCAGAATCATACCCTGGTTATGATGATGCGTATACGGACGATCAATTCCTTGCAATGGTAGGCACACAGCGATTCTGCAATGAATTGGTCAGACTTTCAGAGGATAAAAAAGCCGAGCTTTTTGGTCTTGCGGTCATTTATCCTTCCGGTCAAAATACCTTAACCCATACGATTGAGTTTTCTATACCCAAAAATTCCCTTTTCAATTGGGAGCTAGAACAACTGAACCAGGAGCTACGGGAAGAATTCTTGGCGATTGCAGGTCATAAACTGGATTTATGGTTATCTGCCGAATTGGATATGGGTAGTGGTCACACCGAAGGTCAGTTTCAATACAATGTAGGCTAAAGATAATTGCTGCACTTGCAGATTAGGTTAATCGGAGAAACAAGCAAGTTTTGTGATTAACCTAATTAGATTGATATCGCCGATCTTGTTGGGTGTATTAATAAAATATAACGAGCCTTTTTGCTTTTCTACGTCTAGTTCAGAAAAATTCATGAAAAGCTATTATAATTTCTCTGAAAACTTAACTACTGGTACAACATTTGTTACCGTCGGTGCAGCGAGTGGGGCAGGAATTTATAGCACAATTGGTGGTGTGGGACTGGTGGGAAGTTTTGGGGGAATTGGGTTAGGAATGATGCCCTTAATGGGGGTGGGTGCGATAGCGGGTGCTGCAACTTATGGAGCATTTAGAGGCATTAATCAAGGGGATTCTATTGCTTGGGGTGCAGTGGGATTAGGGGCAATTTCCGGGGTAGGAATTTCTTCAGTTGTGGGAGGAATGGGGCTAGGGTTTGCGGGGACAGGCGTAGGAATTGGCATGGGAACATTAGGGGTTTTTGGCGGCATTGTTGGGTTAGGATTATATGGGATTGCTCAATTAATTGATGCTACCGGAAGCGGAGAAACAGCATTTCAAGCCTTTGACCGGATGGAAGAACGGATTTTAGACCAGGAATTTTATACCGCCGCGTTATTAGAAGTTTTGGAACTTATTCCTGAATTTCAAGAAGAAAAATTAAACCAAAAATTCAATGATTTAGAATTAGACGAGGAATTAAAAAATCTTAAACAAAATATTCAAGATCCCCAGAAATCATCCACTCAAAAAAATACCGAAAAACCTAATATTGAAAATCATAATCTTTTTATTTGTCCCCATTCACCGGATTTAATGTGGACAGAAACACAGCGTTTAGCCGGGCATCAAGATTCAATTCATGCTGTGGCTTTTAGCCGTGATAGTCAAACTTTGATCAGTGCCAGCGATGATCGCAATATTCACATTTGGGATGTTAATACAGTTAAGAAAAAATATACTTGGTTTATGCCGTATGAGATGTATTCCGTTGCCATTAGTCCGAATTCAGAAATCGTTGCCACGGGGAGTGTTAATGGTCGAATTACCCTCTGGAATTTTCAGACTCGACAACTGAATCGAACTTTATTGGATCAGAATTTTCCTGAAAAAAATATGGGAATTATTACGTCCCTTGTATTTAGTCCCGATCATCAAATTTTAATCAGTGGAAGTAGCGATAAAACCGTTAGACTTTGGTATTTTAAAACCGGACAATCTAAACGAATTTTGAACGGACATACTGATGGAGTTTGGTCTGTAGCTATATGTTCTAAGAGTCAATTTGTAGCTAGTGGTAGTGCTGATAAAACTATTAGAATTTGGAATATCCAAACCCATGAAAATCCTATGCTTTTAACCGGACATTCTAACTGGGTGACTTCTGTTTTATTCAGTCCTGATGATCAAACTTTAATCAGTGCAAGTGCAGACAATACGATTAAAGTCTGGGATCTTAAAACCTATCAATTAATTCGGACATTAACCGGACATTCTGCCGCTATTTTTGACCTAGCTTTGAGTCCCAATGGCAAAATTTTGGCGAGTGGAAGTGTGGATCAAACGGTTAAATTATGGAATTGGAAAACAGGAGAATTATTGCAAACGCTCTCTGGTTGTTCTCCCGTTGGCTTTAGTCCCGATGGTCAAAGATTAGTTAGTGGAAGCAAAAAGGGTATTTTACAACTCTGGTATCAACAATTGAGTCTACCAGAATTAATCGCATCTGAATGTTATCAAAATTGGTGGCAAGTATTAGGGGTAAATCCCAAGGCAACACCAAATCAAGTCAAACAAGCCTATTATCAATTAGCCAAACAATATCATCCTGATTATAACGTTAAATCAGAAGCGATCGCTGTTATGCAAAGAATTAACCATGCCTATGAGACTTTTTTAAATGAATGGAGTCAAAGGGTGCGATCGCATTCCTAAAAAAAGATTGCCAAAATACTAGAACTAGCAGGGAAAACACCTAGCAAAGCTCAAACTTAAGCCCAAACTATGTTAGGACTAGAAACCTCCTTAGCTAATCATAATTTACAATGATCCTTCATCGGCAGTAGAAAAGATATAGTTATAAAATTCTGTTCCTGTAACGACATTGATCACAACAACTCGACTTGTATCTTTATCGTACATCACACGAACTCGTTTATCTTCAGCCATAAATTTATTGCCCGAAGTCCGCTTTAACATTCCCGCGAAGAAAAACTCTCCATCCTGAATTTGAACAGCAATTTCGTTAGTATTTCTTTGGGGAGTCATATAAGTCTTCTCAGGTGTAGAAGACTGAGCAATCTGCATGGGGGTATTCTCTAAATAATTAGCTTTAACAGGTAAAGAAATACCTACTGTACCAACAAGACAGGCGATCGCTAATAAAGAAGTTTGAAATTTCATAGTTGTTTCCAAAAATTAAGTTGAATGTTAACAAAAATCAAAACTTTATGTCTTATTCCCCATCGCCAGGGAAAGGATAAAGTTATCACCAAACAAAAAATGTAGGGGTTAGACGCGGATATCAAACCCCTACAATAAAATACCACAACCTATTTAGGATTGCTAGATATATTAGGTTTTCTCAACATTAGAGATTTTGGTTGATATTTAGGACGGACGCGATAAACTTTGAATTTGTTTAATGCTAAACTAGCGGCTTGTACGACGTTACTTTGAGGATCTCGTAAGGCTTTTTGTAAAATGGGAATAACTTGATAAGAGGGTATCTTTCCTAATGCAGTAATCGTTTCTTGACGAACACTCGGATCAAGATCTTGACTTAATCTGGTTAAAATAGGAATGGTTTGTTGTACTTCCCGACTCAATCGACCGGAAGCAGTGAGTTTTCCTAATGTTGAAGCAATAGCATAACGAACTTGAGGGTTAGGATGTTGTAAATATCCCGTTAATGTATTAATAGATGCAAAGTTTCCTGATGTTCCAATTTCTGAAATTTGCCCAATTAATTCTTCTTCTGATCCGGTTTTTGTTGATGGTAATATTATTGGTTCTGTTTGAATCGTTGTCGTGGGTACTGCTACAACTTCCTGAAGATTAGCAGATTCAAAAACCGGAGTTTCTGTTTCTACAATTTCCCCAACGTTAGCGGATTCAAAAACCGGGGTTTCTGTTTCTACAATTTCCTCAACGGTAGCAGATTCAAAAACTGGGGTTTCTGTTTCTATAATTTCCTCAACGGTAGAAGACTCAAAAACTGGGGTTTCTGTTTCTATAATTTCCTCAACGGTAGAAGACTCAAAAACCGGGGTTTCTGTTTCTATAATTTCCTCAACGGTAGAAGACTCAAAAACCGGGGTTTCTGTTTCTATAATTTCCTCAACGGTAGAAGACTCAAAAACCGGGGTTTCTGTTTCTACAATTTCCTCAACGGTAGAAGACTCAAAAACCGGGGTTTCTGTTTCTACAATTTCCCCAACGTTAGTAGATTCAAAAACCGGGGTTTCTGTTTCTAAAACTTCATCTTCAACAAAAGATATTGCTTCCGAGGTTTCAGGTAAATCCAGGGTTAATTCTCTTTCTGGAGTGACTAATTCTGGCGAAATTTCCGATTCAAATTCTTGACCAGTAGACAATTGACTCAGTTGCTGAACCTGTGCTTGAGTAGCTTCCAATTCAGCATTAACTTCTTCGAGCATAGTTTGATACTGAATCAAAAAGTCGTTAAGTTGTGTAACTTGAGCGTCACTTTCTTGCAGTTGTTGTGCCAGTTGTGCAACCTGAGTTTCAGAATCAAAAAGAGATTGATTCAGTTGTTCAACTTGAGCATCTTTCTCCTGTAACTGCAAATCCATCTGTTCAAGTTGAGCTTGATATTGGGTTTCTGAGGTTTGTCTCGCTTGCTGAAGTTGATTTTGATGCTTCTGTTCGGCTTCTTGAACCGCTTGTTGAACCCGAATCAGATATGATCTGTCTTGTTCTTCCTGTCTTTGACGATTTTGTTCCTCTATAATATTTTTTTGCTTGGAGATTTGTTGGTCAAACCACCAGTAGGCCAGTCCCACGCCCACTACGACCCCAATAATTAACATAACCGCTAAATTTCCGAAAACCATAAAATAACTCCTGTTTTTATCTAAACCTAACGTAGTTCTCTCAAGATATCTATTACAAACGTTAACTCAATGGAATAAGTCCTAAAATATGGATTTAGGATGTTATAAACTATAGGTTGCTTATTTTAAATCGTCAATTAAATCCTATCCGTGGGAAGGAATAAATTTTTGCGATAGTCCAGTATTAGCCAAAATTTAACTAGATAGAAATTAAAAAGCTGCTTATCGGACTTGAACCGACGTTATAAGCTGTAACCCTGATTATACCGTAAAACTGACAGGACTTACGCAGTGACGCTATATGTAGCGTACTAAGGAGTTAGCGATCACTAACCCAAAAGAAATCTGGAAACGGAGAATAAGGAATGTTAAAATAGCATCAGAATCTATGCCCAAAAATATGAGCATCAATTATCTATACTATTGCCAATATCTCCTGAGTAGCCAAATCAATTATACTCTAACCAACTTCGCTGAACATATTCAAGAGTTTAGCCATGATACAATTAATCGTTACTTGAATTCAGAAAACTTAACACCCGAAGTGATTTGGGAAAAAGTGCATTCAGAACTTCAGAGCCATCCCGAAGCTTGTTTAGTTTTTGATGATACGGTACTCGACAAAAGATTTTCCTCGAAAATTGAACTTGTCCGCCGTCAATATAGCGGCAATGAACATCGAGTGATTCGAGGAATTGGTTTAATAAGCTGTATTTATGTAAATCCTGAAACCGGATCCTATTCAGTGATTGATTATCGAATTTACGATCCAGATGGGGATGGTCACACCAAGCTAGATCATGTAGCAGATATGCTGAATGATGTCGTCTTTAAAAAAAAGATTCCTGTAGCGAAAGTGCTTATGGATAGTTGGTACGCAGCCCAAAAGCTAATGGCTTTGATTGATAATTTAGGGAAAATTTATTATGTTCCGCTCAAAAAAAACCGGCTGGTTGATGATACAGGAGGTCAAAAAAAATATCAGCCTATTGAACAGTTAATTTGGTCTGAAATTGAAGAAAAACAGGGAAAGCTAATCAAAATAAATAAATTCCCTAGAGATAAAAAAGTTAAACTATTTCGGGTAACTGTTTCTGCCAACAGAACGGAATATGTAGCTACAAATGATTTAAATCAGTCTTCAATAGATGAAGTCATCTCTCAATGTAAACTGCGATGGAAAATTGAGGAATTTCACCGAGAAATTAAACAATTAACGGGGATAGAATCTTGCCAATGCCGTAAAGCGAGTATTCAAAAAAACCACATTGCTTGCGCTTTATTAGTTTGGGTTTTTCTGACTCGTATGGCTAAGAAAGTTTCTCAAACTGTCTATCAGTTAAAAGCTAGTTTGTTAGCAGATTACCTGAGCCAAGAGCTTAAACATCCCTCTCTCAAGCTTTCTTTTATTTAGTTTACTTATCAATTCAAACACAGATTAATTCTCTTTTTATAAGCGCGCTCGCGTAGCGTGCCGGACGCATATCGCCCTTCTGTCTGAATCAAGCGATCGCCTGATCCTGAATGCGCTATATATAGCGTCCTTGCGTAAGTCCTGTCTAACACTTTTTTGATATCTGTTTTAATCGCGCCCCCTTTGTTAGCCAGGGGGTTTTCATTTTCCCAAATGCGATCGCTATCTTCAAAAAAAATTATCAATTTTTCCGATCAAATTCTCTCTAATTTTCATCAGATAAGTGGGAAATATTAAGAATGAACAATTTTCATATTTATTAACAGCAAAAGATAGCCATTGTCTTGATTAATAAGACTTTATGACTATTTATTATTAAATATTTTGAATGTTTTTTTAGAAAAATAGTTTTAAAAACTTAATTAATTCAGGCGATCGCTAAAATCTTTTCCCAATTATTTCCCAACCATGACTGTCCCTCTTTTATTGAGCTAAAACCCAAACTTCTGTATATATTCAAAATTAATGTTACTAATAACGAGAATTTTCCGGCTACGTCTATGCCTTTTATTCTTGATTTATCTTCATTAAAATTCACATCTTTGACCCAATGTACTTGATTTTCAATTAACCAATGTGCTTTAATTTTTTCTGCAAATGTTTTCGCACTTAATTTCTGACTACTAATATAATATAAAGTCTCATTATATTCTTGATCACCCCGAAAACCCGTTCTTTCTACCTGAATAAAACTTTGAAGATGAGGATAATTTTTATGGTTGACATTTTGGCTATCAAATACTGATACTTTTCTGCTAATATTTCGCCCATGACTGACATCTTTTTCTTCATATACCGTTAAAGGTTTTTCGATTTCTGCTAAAATCTTGATCCGATTGTGCAATTTAATTTGATTCCCTTTTACCGTAATTAAATAATTATTTTTGCTCTCAATTATTGCCTGAGTTGTTTCCTTACTACAATGGAGAGCATCGAGGGTAAATACTTTATTTAATAACCCGCATTTTTCTATCATAGACAGAACTTTAGCGTTTTCAGAACTTTGTTTACTTTCAAAACTTTCCGATTTAATTACTAACTTTGTTTCTTGACTAAACCAAGATACCATAATTAACATATTTTGTTTCTGATTTTCATAGTTAGTCAGGGTGTTTTTTAAAGATTTTCCATCGATCGCAATCCAATCAACGCCTTCTTGTTGCCAATAATATTCCTGGACTATTGACTGAAAAACCAACTGAATTTCTATTGAATTTATTCCGAGCATTACTCGTCTTATGGTACTATAAGACGGCAATTTTTTAGTGTTAGTTTCTAATAATTTAATTAGCTTATTTTCTTCATTTTTTCTAAAATTATCTATTTGCTTATAAGTAACATTGCCAGTTAGCAGTGCTAAAACAATGATAGTCAACACTACCCATAATTCATGTCTTTTACCACGATTTTTCCGAAAATCCTTGACTAACTTCAGTTGTTCGATTATACTGTTTAACATAGTTTTTTAAAATCAAATAAAAGTGATCTTTCTTTGATTTTACCAAAAAAAGATCACTTTTATTTTCTTTTTTACCCCCGACAATGAAAACACCCTGCT
>NZ_LR735015.1:255478-301770 GCF_900009265.2 Planktothrix paucivesiculata PCC 9631
ATTCGTAATTCGTAATTCGTAATTACCCATTACCCATTACCCATTACCCATTACCCATTACCCATTACCCATTACCCATTACCCATTACCTATTACCTATTACCCATTACCCATTACCCGCCTTCTTCCGATACCATTGAGCTAATTTTGTTGGTGAAATTCCTAGGGAATATCCAATGACCATGAATTGATTAATTAATGTAGTTTTGAATACCCCTAATTTTTGCCACCGTCGTCCCGATGTGATTACAGAACTTGATAAAATCTCTATTTTTCCTAAACGATTTAAACGACGGATAAACTCAAAATCCTCCATAATCGGTTGTTCAGGAAATCCACCTATCTGCCAAAAAGTGGGGGCTTTGATAAAAATAGCTTGATCTCCATAGGGCATTTGTAAATATTTTGAACGCCAGAATACCGTTTTTTCAATTAACCTTAAACGCAATCGATCACCCTTAATTTTTAACTTAAAAGCTCCAGCAATTATGTTAGAATCGATAAATGTTTTTCGGATTTCTATTTCAAATCCTTGAGGTAATTGAGTATCTCCATGCAGAAATAATAAAATCTCCCCCGTTGCTATTTTTGCCCCCGCATTCATTTGTAGCGCCCGTCCTCGATGGGTAAATATCACTTTTACCCCCAAATTTTGAGCTATTTCAACGGTATTATCCTGACTTCCCCCATCAATAATAATAACTTCTATATTTTCCGCCCGTTGAATCGATGAAATTACTAAACCAATATTTTCGGCTTCATTTAAAACCGGAATAATAATTGAAATTTTTGCAGATTTATAATTAAAATTAATCAAGGTATTCTTGAGCCAATCCCATCAATTTATAAAGCAATTAATAACTTATCACATTTTCTGAGATAATAATAACGATATCAAAAACGGGTCAGATCAGCGAGTAACAACACTACAAAAAACGTCGTTGAACCGTTGGAACACAACCCGCACACAAGAGGAACAATCTATGTCCGATAACCTACGAAGTCAAGCCATTACCCAAGGAACCCAACGCACCCCAAACCGTGCTATGTTGCGCGCTGTGGGATTTGGGGATCAAGATTTTATCAAACCCATTGTCGGGATTGCCAACGGTTACAGTACCATCACCCCTTGCAATATGGGCCTTAACACCCTGGCATTGCGCGCAGAAACCGCCCTCAAACAAGCGGGGGCGATGCCGCAAATGTTCGGAACAATTACCGTCAGCGATGGCATTTCTATGGGGACTGAAGGCATGAAATATTCCTTGGTTTCAAGAGAAGTAATTGCCGACTCCATTGAAACCGCTTGTAATGCCCAAAGTATGGACGCGGTTTTAGCAATTGGCGGCTGTGATAAAAATATGCCGGGGGCGATGATTGCGATTTCCAGAATGAATATTCCGGCGATTTTTGTGTATGGTGGAACAATTAAACCCGGACATTATAATGGTAAAGATTTAACCGTTGTTAGCGCTTTTGAAGCCGTCGGACAATATAGTGCTGGAACAATTGACGAAACAGAATTAATTGAAGTTGAACGTCGGTCATGTCCGGGGGCAGGTTCCTGTGGGGGAATGTACACCGCAAATACCATGTCTTCTGCTATTGAAGCGATGGGAATGAGTTTAATGTATTCCTCCACCATGGCGGCAGAAGATGAGGAAAAAGCCGAAAGTACAGAAAAGTCGGCCTATGTGTTACGAGAAGCGATTAAAAATCAGATTCTTCCCCGTCAAATTATAACCCGAAAAGCCTTTGAAAATGCGATCGCTGTGATTATGGCCGTGGGCGGTTCAACTAATTCGGTTTTACACCTATTAGCGATTGCCAATGCCATCGGAGTTGAACTTAACATTGATGATTTTGAAGCTATTCGGGCTAAGGTTCCCGTGTTATGTGATTTAAAGCCTAGTGGCCGTTATGTTGCCACGGATTTACACAAAGCCGGGGGTATTCCTTTAGTGATGAAAATGTTATTAGAAAAAGGCTTAATTCATGGGGATGCCTTAACAATAACGGGGAAAACTGTTGCCGAACAATTAGCCGATGTTCCCTCCGAACCCAGTGCCGACCAAGATGTAATTCGTCCTTGGAATAATCCCATGTATGCTCAAGGACATTTAGCCATTTTAAAAGGTAATTTAGCCACAGAAGGTGCGGTTGCTAAAATTACCGGCGTTAAAAATCCAGTTATTACTGGCCCAGCCCGAGTTTTTGAATCGGAAGAAGAATGTTTGGATGCAATTTTAGCCGGAAAAATTAGCGCCGGAGATGTGATTGTAATTCGTTATGAAGGGCCGAAAGGCGGGCCAGGAATGCGGGAAATGTTAGCACCAACTTCGGCAATTATTGGGGCAGGTTTGGGGGATAAAGTCGGATTAATTACCGATGGTCGTTTCTCTGGAGGCACCTATGGAATGGTCGTGGGTCATGTCGCCCCAGAAGCGGCTGTTGGTGGGAATATTGGTTTAGTTAAGGAAGGAGATACTATTACCATTGACGCCCATCAACGGTTATTACAAGTGAATATTTCCGAGGAAGAATTAGCCCAACGTCGTCAAACTTGGCAAGCTCCAAAACCCCGTTATACTAAAGGAGTTTTAGCTAAATATGCGAAGTTAGTTTCATCTAGCAGTATTGGTGCGGTCACGGATTTAAACCTAGGTTAATTCTCCCATACCCCGGCGTGAAACCTCGTAGTGAGGCTTTCACGCCTCATAAAAAGGGTTTAATTTTTAATGAGTGACTTCAAAGTTTACTTTATTCTTTATCATCTTCATATTCATCAAGTTGTAATGTATATTCTAATGCTTCTTTTAACATCAATAAATAACTGGAGGAAAGAGTTCCTAACTTTCGGATAAGTCGTTGCTTGTCAATAACGACAATTTGATAACAAAGTGCAACAGATTCTTGAGTTAAACCCGCTTCACCAGCAGCGATAATAATTGTACCTGGTATTCTAGCCCGTTTATAATTACTGGTTAAAGGAACAACGACTACAGTTGTAGTAAAGCGGTCAAGCGTATTTCTTTGAACAACAATAACGGGTCGAATACCTGCTTGTTCTGAACCACGACTTGGATTCAAATCAGCTAAATAAACATCTCCCCGCATCATATCACATCCTCTTGCTGAAGCTGATACAAATAATCGCTTAAAATCCCTTCTGAATAAGCTAAATCTTTATCATAAAACTCAGCTTTTATATCCGCAGCTTCTTGATCAGAAATACTATCCCAATCCTGAAATTGTTGTTTTTTATGTAATAAAAGTGCATATTTCAACACTTCTTCTTGCTTAGGTAAGGATAATTGGGATAAGACTTTCAACAGTTGGGACTGGACAATATCAGGTGTTTTTGTGATCATCAAACGAACCTAACTAAGATTTTAAACAAACTTGATATACTTTAGATACCTATGGGTCAATTATAACCCATTTTATCAATATCTTTCATAAAGTTCCTCTCTATTGAATTGATAGTCATCAGGGAGAGTCAAAGAATGTTTATTTACAAACTCAAAAAATCTTTGCTTTTTGACTTCAATTTCATCTGTTTCTACAAGAATAACTTTAAAACTTTTTCCTTCCCATTCATCACTCAACCTTTCAGAGAGGATCAAGTTACCATTATTACAAGTTGCTTGGATAACTTTGTACATTGTAGTGATAATCTCCTTATATATTAAATCTTTTTAGCAATTATAACCAATAGGAGCAATTTTTGCCAACTTTTTTTAAGTAGTAAAAAGCGATACCTCCGGTAAGCCGCGCTAACACAACGTAACAGCCATTGTTGAGCTTTAGCCCTCTATTCAAGCTAATATAGAAAGGTTTAGTTTAAATCAATTCTTGATAGGCTCGAATCATTTGTTGAGCGATCGCATCCCAACTATAATAATTTAAAGCATAATTTTGAGCATTTAATCCTCGCCGTTGACATTCCTGGGGATTGTTTAAGGCGGTTTCAATTAAACTTGAAATTTCATCAATATTGCCATTTCCCACCCAACCTCCTTGGGCTTTTTCCACATCTTCCCAAATATAAATTCCCTTAGAAATCACCACCGGAGTTCCCACCGCCATCGCCTCTGCGACTGCAATGCCGAAATTTTCATAATAGGAAGGTAAGACAAATAAATCAGCTATTTTTAATAAAGCGGTTTTGATTTCTCCGGTGACAAACCCAGGAATTATTGTTTTTTCCCCTAAAGGAGATTGTTGAATTTGTTGTTTAATTTTGGCTTCATATTCGGGATCTTGAGGATTAGAACCCGCTAAAATAAATTGAAACTCTAATCCGGTTTTTAAGACTTTTTCTAAAGCCGGAATTAAAATATCTAGTCCCTTTTTAGGTTCAATTCGAGATAAAAATAAAATAATCGGAATATCGGGCTTTATTTCTAAATGCGATAAAATTGCTTGAGGAGTTTGGGTTAATTCCGGTAAGGTTACACCTAAAGGAATTACTAAATCATTCGTTTTAACTCCAAATCGTTCCGATATTCGGGCTTCTTCCTGACTGGTAAAATGAATCGCTGCCGCCCCGGCAATATTGGGACGTTCTAATAAGGCTGCATAGAGTTTTTTTAACTGTTTTTTCTTGTTTAAATCGGCGGGGTCAAGGGTTCCTAATGGTCGTAAAATATAGGGTAATTTTTGATAACGGGCGACGGTTGCAGCCGCCGAAGTTACGGGAGAAAATAAGGCATGAATATGGGCTAAATCATATTCAGAAGCGTGGTTTTTTAGCCAGTTTAATAAATCTAAAGAAAATTTATAACGACGAAAGGGAGAACAGGGAAAATAACGCACCTGATAACCCTTTTCCTGTACGGGAATATCCAAAGGAACATCTAAGGGGGGTTGTCCGCGATCGCCATTAGAATTAGTGGTTAAAACTGTGACCTCAACCCCAAGTGTTCCTAAAGCTGAAGATAGACCCCGGATCATTTGACTTGGGCCACCATATACTAAAGAAATTGAAGGAATAATTTGTAGGATTTTCATAATCAGTTAATTGTTAATAGGATTTAGTGACCTGTTAAAAGAGTTAAAAGATTTACAAGAGAGACGCGCCTTGGCACGTCTCTACGGTTTTAACTGATGACGGGAATGGCATCGGGAATTTCTTTTTCAACTCGTCGTAAACGAGGCATTTGATAGGCAATTAAAGCGGCAACAATATTGAGGATACCAATTAACATAAATAATAACCCACTTCCTCGTCCGGCGCCGACTCCAATAATTTGACCGATACTATCTGCTAGGAGTCCACCGGGTTTCATCATGGGTTCTAAAACCCGATCTGCTAAGGGCCCCACGGTTAAATGGGATAGAATTAAAAGCGATCGCTCGACCACACTTTGTAAAGAAAAAATGCGTCCTTGTAATTCAAAAGGAATTTTAGATTGCCAGATTGTATGATTACTACTAACAATAAAAGGACGGGCAAATAAATAACCAAATCCGCCAATTCCAGCTAGGAAAATCGAAGGTCTAAACCCGCTCAAACACAGACATAAACCCTGTAAACCCACTAACCATAAAATTGCTTTCATCCGGTTTTTAGGGCCTCCCGAAACACTGACCGCCACGCTTCCCAGGAGCATTCCACAACCGCTAATAGAAAGAATTAAGCCTAATTGTTGACTACTGGCAAAGGTTAAAACCACAGGCCAGAATAAAATAGCAAGCATTCCTTCGGTAAAGTAGGTGACAGCAAAAAAGCCTAATAATTTTTTTAAACCGGGACGGATGAGAATATAATTCCAGGCGGAACGAGTTTCTTTCCAAAGTCGCTTAAAACTTAAGGGTTTTTGTTGAGATTTTGAAGGTTCTACTTTCGGAAAACGCACAATTAATAAAGTAATTAACCCTAAAACAAAGGTTCCAGAATCGATAATTAAAATCGAACCAATGCCAATACTCCCCACTAAAATTCCCGCAACAGTTGGGCCAGAAATTTTAGCGATCGCCCGAGAAACTTGCACCATCCCATTGGCGCGACTTAAATCATTGCGGGGAACCAGTTGGGGAATAGAAGCCATATAAGCGGGCCATTGGAAGGCATTGGAAATCGAACTCACGCACACCGCAACGTAAATATGCCAGACTTCTAAACGGTTGGAAAACACCAATACCATTAATATTAAGGTTCCGACCGCCGCAATAATATCATTAATAATCATCGCGCCGCGACGACTCGAACGGTCTACCACCGCCCCAGCGAGGGGGGAAATCAACAGGTTAGGAAGATGAATACAAACAGAAATCAGAGCAAACTGGGTAATGGAACCTGTGGTTTGATACACCCAAACCCCCAAGGCAAATTCGGTTAAGCTGGAACCAAACATCGAAACAATTTGTCCCAACCAAACCAGCAAAAAAGTCGGCATACGTTCTTTGTCCCACGGTTTCATCAGTTATAGCTTGCTTATATTAAGTATTGTAAAGAGCATTTGTCAATCTGTTTCAAGATTAGACAACTGATTTGAAGGAAACACAAAGGTACAAAGACACAAAGATATTTAAAATTAGGTTAATGAGATGATATTTGATTGGCTTCATCAAGTTTTTGTTCCCAAATAGCAACTAAATTTTTAATTACCTGATCCCAACTATAATTTCCGACGGATTCTATTCCGCGATTTCCTAGGGTTTTTCTTAATAGGGGATCTTCGATTAATTGCTTTAATTTGTGAGTAAAATCTTCGGAATCTTGAGGAGTATATAAAAATCCATTTTCCCCATCTATAACATTTTCAACTAACCCTCCAGCCCGGGGAACTAATACCGGAATTCCAGATGCAAAAGCTTCTAATACGGTTAATCCTCTCGATTCCCGTTCCGAGGTGGTAATATGAATATCACTATTGGCATAAACCGCCGGAACTTGGTCATAGGCTACCCGACCCAGGAAATAGACATGACGGGTAAATTTAGTTAAACCCTCGATGATTTCGTCCTGCATTTGTCCATCCCCAATAATAATAAAACCTACTTTTTCTAAATCAATTTTTTCTGCAACTTTTGCCATGGTTTTTAAGGTGAAATTCCAGCCTTTATCGGGGGTTAAACGACCGACAAAGATTAATTTAGTTAACCCATCTAATTCGGGTAAATTATAATATTTTTTAAAAAAATCTTCTTCTTTTAAATTGGGGTTAAAGCGTTGGGAGTCAAATCCGGCTAAATTCTCGTAAATTGCATTTGTAATTCCCATCTGGGGGGCGAGTTGATAGGTGATTTTGCTCGTAAATAAAGTAACATCATAACCGTTATAAATCCAAGCAAAAATCCGTCTAAATAGTTCTCTAATTATTTCCACTGCAAATTTAGGTAAGGGAATATAATCTTCTGCATAGGATAAAAACCAAGTTCTAAAAAAAGCAATACAGGGAATCTTAGCTTTTTTAGCATAGTCAATTCCAGCCCGCCTAAATAATCCAAAAAATAGCCTTTCGGGTTCATCAACATGAACTAAATCGGGTTGAAATTTTTCTAATTCTTCTAAAAAGATAGCATAGGAAGCCATCGAAGGATTTCGCTCAAAATCTAATCCTAAAAATGAGGTGCTGGGTAGATTATAAACTCGCACACCGGGTAAAATATTCCCGCTATATTCTCGCCAATTGGGATAAACACTTTCAATGGCACTATAGTCAGGACAAAAAAATAAAACCTCATGTCCCCACTGACTTAAGCGTTGGAGTCGCATCATCGCACTAACAGTAACCCCATCGATCACGGGGAAAAAACCAGAGGAAATAATGGCAATTTTCATACTAAACTGTACCTTGATCGTAGTGAGTCCTTTAGGACTCTATATTAAGGTATGAGCAGTTTTTCTAATTTAATTGATTTATTGCGCGATCGCGCCGAATCTAAACCGGATCAACTCGCCTATCGGTTTTTAGCCGATGGGGAAACGGAGTCGGGGACTCTGACCTATCAACAGTTATATCAACAAGCCCTGGACATCGCAGCTTATCTACAATCATTTTTATCTCCAGGCGATCGGGTTTTAGTCGTTTATCCCTATAGTGCGGGCTTAGAATTTATTGCGGCGTTTTTTGGCTGTTTATATGCGGGTGTGATCGCCGTTACTGATAACCCTCCAGTCTCACCCCAAGCCATTGTTAAGCTACAAACCCGTTTAGAATCCTCTCAATGTCGGGCAATTTTAAGTACAAAAGCGTTAATTGAACATCTACAAACCCAGTTTTCTGTGGAGCAGGAGGATGAGGAGACGCGCCGTGGCACGTCTCTACGTTGGGTGGCAACCGATGACCTTTTGGCTCAAAACCTGGCGACGGACTGGCGAGAACCGTCAATTAACGGGGATACCATCGCTTTTTTACAATATACCTCCGGTTCCACCGGAACCCCAAAAGGGGTAATGGTTACGCATGGAAATGTTCTACATAATTCGGCGATTATTTATAACGCTTTTGGACATCACAGCCAGAGTCAGGGGTTAATTTGGCTACCCCTATTTCATGATATGGGATTAATTGGGGGAGTGGTTCAACCCCTTTATGGCTCATTTCCCGTCACCTTAATGTCCCCGGTTTCTTTAGTACAAAAACCCTTTCGTTGGTTAGAAGCGGTTTCCAAATATCAGGCCACCACCAGTGGCGGGCCAAATTTTGCATACGATTTGGTTTGTCGAAGTGCGACCCCAGAAAAGTTAGAAGCGTTAGATTTGAGTTCCTGGGATGTGGCCTTTTCCGGCGCTGAACCCGTACGCTGGGACACTCTCAAAGGGTTTGCAGAAATTTTCGCCCCCTGTGGGTTCAAACCGGAGGCGTTTTATCCCTGCTACGGAATGGCCGAAACCACTTTGTTTATTTCCGGTGGACACAAACACCAAACCCCCAATATTCTATGGGTCGATCCCGTGGCCCTAGAACACAATCAAGTCATCCCCAAACAACCAACCACCCCTGCCTCCCCTGCCCCCCCTGCCTCCACAACCCCTGCCCGCTCCCTCGTCAGTTGCGGGTTCCCCTGGTTAGGGGATGAGGTGATCATTGTTGATCCCGAACAGTTAACGCCCCGAGATGCCGATCAAGTGGGTGAAATCTTGGTATCGGGGAAAGGGGTGGGTTTGGGATATTGGGATAAACCCGAAGATACGGAAACAACTTTTAAGGTCTATGTAGAAGGACGGGGGCCCTATTTACGCACGGGAGATTTAGGATTTTTGCAGGACGGGGAATTGTATATTACCGGGCGGATCAAGGACATGATGATTCTGTGGGGAAGAAACCGTTATCCCCAGGAAATTGAAGCAACTCTTGATACTTGCCACCCCGCTATTCGTGCGGGACATAGTGCGGCGTTTTCGGTGGAGACGGAATTGGGGGAACAATTGATTATTGCCGCAGAAATTGAACGGCGATATTTACGAAACTTGAACGTTGAGGAGGTCGTCAATACTANCGCTCCCTCGTCAGTTGCGGTTTCCCCTGGTTAGGGGATGAGGTGATCATTGTTGATCCCGAACAGTTAACGCCCCGAGATGCCGATCAAGTGGGTGAAATCTTGGTATCGGGGAAAGGGGTGGGTTTGGGATATTGGGATAAACCCGAAGATACGGAAACAACTTTTAAGGTCTATGTAGAAGGACGGGGGCCCTATTTACGCACGGGAGATTTAGGATTTTTGCAGGACGGGGAATTGTATATTACCGGGCGGATCAAGGACATGATGATTCTGTGGGGAAGAAACCGTTATCCCCAGGAAATTGAAGCAACTCTTGATACTTGCCACCCCGCTATTCGTGCGGGACATAGTGCGGCGTTTTCGGTGGAGACGGAATTGGGGGAACAATTGATTATTGCCGCAGAAATTGAACGGCGATATTTACGAAACTTGAACGTTGAGGAGGTCGTCAATACTATTCGTCAAGCGATCGCCCAACAAAATACCGTGGATGTCTTTGCCATTGTGTTATTAAAAACCACAACTATTCCTAAAACCACCAGTGGTAAAATTCAACGTCGTGCCTGTCGAACTAAATTTTTAGAAGGGAGTTTAGACAGTGTTGGACAATGGAGATTAGACACAGAAACCAGTCAATTGTCGGAATTAGCCAATCGTTCTTGATTTTTTGATTAAGAGATAACAAAACATCACCCTAATTTTTTTACATGACTCAGCAATTCAACTCGTGGCAATGGACAACCTTAATTGAACTTTTAGAATATCGTGCATCCGAACAACCGGATAAAATTGCCTATACTTTTTTGGTAGATGGGGAAACTGAAATATTAACTTTGACCTATCAACAATTAAACCAACAAGCCCAAACTATTGCAGCTAAATTGCAAGCCATTTGTCAACCGCAAGATCGAGTTTTATTACTCTATCAACCGGGGTTAGATTATATTAGCGCGTTTTTTGGATGTTTGTATGCCGGAGTGATTGCTGTTCCCGCCTATCCCCCCAGACCCGATCGATCTTTACCTCGTTTACAAGCTATTATTGGGGATACAAATGCCACGGTTGCCTTAACTACTGAAGCGACATTATCAGGTTTACAGCGCTTTTTTCCCACTCTGTCTGATATTGCGCCCTTAAATTGGTTAGCAACAGATCTCTTAGATAATGAAATAGCAAAGACTTGGCAACGGCCAGTTATTAATCGTCAAACTCTTGCCTTTTTACAATATACTTCTGGTTCCACCGCTACCCCTAAAGGGGTGATGATTTCCCATCAAAACTTATTACATAATTTAACGGCAATTTATCATTGTTTTGGTCATTCTTCCGAAAGTACGGGGGTAATTTGGTTGCCTCCCTATCATGATATGGGTTTAATTGGTGGGGTTTTAGAACCCCTATTCGGAGGATTTCCGGTGGTTTTAATGTCTCCTTTAATGTTTGTGCAAAATCCCTTGCGCTGGTTACAAACTATTTCCAGATATCGAGGAACAACCAGTGGCGGGCCGAATTTTGCATACGATTTATGTGTGAGAAAAGTATTAGGAAAACCAGGAATAAATTCACCTAAACCCTTGGAAAATTTAGATTTAAGTAGTTGGGAAGTGGCATTTAATGGGGCCGAACCTATTTATCATGAAGTGATAGAAAAATTTATTCAAACCTTTGCCCCCTACGGATTTAGGCGCGAGGCTTTTTATCCCTGTTATGGCATGGCTGAAGCCACTTTAATTATTACCGGAGGCTTAAAAACATCGGTTCCAATATTTAAAACCGTTGATGGAAATACTTTAGAGAATCATCAGATTTTAGAGCTTGAATTAGGGTCTGATCCATTAATTGCTAATCCTAAAACCTTGGTGGGTTGTGGTCAATGTTTATCCGACCAAACAGTATTAATTGTTAATCCTGAAACCTTGAACATTTGTGAACCGGGAAAAGTCGGAGAAATTTGGGTGGCTGGGCCGAGTGTGGGCCGGGGCTATTGGAATAAACCCCAGGAAACTGAAATGCTGTTTAATGCTTACTTAACAACCGGAGAAGGGCCGTTTTTAAGGACGGGAGATTTGGGATTTTTAGACGATCAAGAACTATTTATTACCGGAAGAATTAAAGATATTATTATTATTAATGGTCGGAACCACTATCCCCAGGATATTGAATGGACTGTAGAACAAAGTCACCCTCTAATTAAACCCAGTGGAGTTGCGGGATTTTCTATTGATAGGTCGGGGGAAGAACGGTTAGTGCTCGCCGTAGAAGTAGAACGTCAATATTGGCAACAAATTCGCACCTGGGATCAGAATAACGGTTCTGCCAAAACCTCCCCAAAACAAGGGGTGCTTCAGTCCATCCGTCGCGCCGTGTCTCAAAACCATGATTTACAAGTTTATCAAACGGTATTGTTAAAACCGGGAACTTTGCCTAAAACCTCCAGTGGTAAAATTCAACGCCATGCCTGTCGTGCTAGTTTTATAGCGGGCAAATTGGGGGAGTAGGGAATGGGGAATTACGAATTACGAATTACGAATTACGAATGGGTAATGGGTAATGGGCAACTTAAAACAGGATTCTGCTATCTTGGGATGCTAAAGTTTTAGGGTGATGGAGGAGTGATTCATGCAAGTGTTAAATGCGTCTATGAATGGGACAAAACCCCAACAACCATCGGTAACGGTGCATCATCCAGAATCATTGGTGAACGGCATTGAGTCTTTCGAGTCTGTCGCCACAATTCAGGGGTGGTTAGTCAGTCAACTCGCGGAACGGTTGGGTTTAGAAGCGTTGGAGATTGATGTGGAGGAGGATTTTGCCAATTATGGCCTCAATTCTATCGAAGCGATTAACCTCTCTGGAGACTTGGAAACGATGTTGGGGCGCCGACTTCCCCCCACCCTGTTATGGGATTATCCCAATATTTGTACTTTGGCTAAGTATTTAGCCGATAACAACAAATTGGATATGACTCAATATCAAAATGGGATTTCCCCGGAAGATGCAGAACATCTTTTACATTACTTAGATCAATTATCGGATGCGGATGTTGATACGTTATTAAATATTTTGTTATCAGAACAGGAAGAAATCAATGATTAGTTTATTACCTTCTGTTAGTCAGTTATCCGCCCCCGAAAAGCGATCGCTTCTCGCAGAATTACTGGAAAAAAAAGCGAAATCCGCACCTCTGCCGGAAATTCCAGCCGAATATTATCAAATTGAATACTTTCCCGAATATCTGCACCTAAAACAACAACAACAGGAATTAGCAGATTTAGGACTAGGAAATCCTTTTTTTACACCCCAGGAAGGAATTGCCAATGATCGGGCTAGGATTCGAGGTCAAGACTATATTAATTATGCCACTTATAATTATCTAGGAATGTGTGGCGATCCGATGGTTTCTCAGTTTGCCAAAGAGGCAATTGATCGTTATGGAACCTCCGCCTGTGCGAGTCGGTTATTATCAGGTGAAAAGGTAATTCACCAAGAATTAGAACGGGCGATCGCTGATTTTGTTGGGGTAGAAGATAGTATTGTTTTTGTTGGGGGTCATGCGACTAATGTGACCACCGTGGGGCATTTATTCGGACAACATGATCTGATTTTACATGATGCCCTGAGTCATAATAGTTTATTACAAGGAGCTTTATTGTCTGGGGCGACGGCGATCGCTTTTCCCCATAATGATTGGCAAGCTTTAGATCAAATTTTACGAGAACGCCGCCCTCGTTATCAACGGGTTTTAATTATTGTGGAAGGGGTCTACAGCACCGACGGAGATATTCCCAATTTACCCGAATTTATTCAGGTTAAAAAACATCATAAAGCCTTTTTAATGGTGGATGAAGCTCACTCGATTGGTGTATTAGGAAAACAGGGTCGAGGTATTGGAGAACATTTCGGAATTAATCCCCATGATGTGGATTTATGGATGGGAACTTTAAGTAAATCCTTTGCTAGTTGCGGGGGCTATATTGCCGGATCTCAAGCCTTAATTGAATATCTGAAATATACCGCCCCAGGGTTTGTTTTTAGTGTGGGAATCTCTCCACCGAATGCAGCTTCTGTGATTGCGGCGATTCAGGTGTTAAAAAATGAACCTGAAAGGGTAGAAAAGTTACATCAAAGAGCTAAATTATTTTTAACTTTAGCTAAAGATCAAGGCTTAAATACCGGGTTAAGTGAAGATTCTCCGGTGATTCCCATTATTGTTGGAGATTCTTGGAAATCCGTACAACTGTCTCAAAATTTGTTTAAGCGGGGGATTAATGTACCTTTTATGTTTTATCCCTCCGTGCCTAAAAATGGCGCACGTTTACGATTTTTTATTACTTATAACCACAATGAAGAACAAATTCGTTATACTGTAGACACTCTTGCCGAAGAAGTGGCAAAGTTGTCAGAAAATCCATGATTTTCGGAAATTTTGTGAACTTAGATCTTTATCTTTTACAGGGTTAATGATAATGCGTGTTCTTTTAATTTATCCCATTTTTCCCCAAAGTTTCTGGTCATTTGAAAAAGCGCTCGCTTTAGTTAACCGAAAAGCCTTACTTCCACCTTTAGGGTTAATTACGGTAGCAGCAATTTTACCCCAAGAATGGGAGTTTAAATTAGTAGACCGGAATGTTCGAGAGATCACCGAAGCGGAATGGAATTGGGCGGAATTGGTAATGGTTTCGGCAATGATTGTCCAAAAAGATGATTTTTTGGAGCAAATTCGCGAGGCAAAACGACGGGGAAAAAAAGTGGCTGTAGGGGGCCCCTATCCCACATCCACACCCCAATCGGCAGAAATTTCTGGGGCGGATTATTTAGTTTTAGATGAAGGAGAAATCACCTTACCGTTATTAGTAGAAGCGATAGAAAGGGGAGATGAAAAAGGAGTTTTTCGCATAGAAGGGGACAAACCCGATGTTACGACATCTCCTATCCCTCGCTTTGATTTATTGGAGAAAGAAGCCTATGATATGATTTCTTTGCAATACTCCCGGGGCTGTCCGTTTCAGTGTGAGTTTTGCGATATTATTGTGTTATATGGACGTAAATCTCGAACGAAAACTCCGGCTCAACTTTTAGCGGAATTAGATCGGTTAAAAGAATTGAATTTTAGTCAGGGTGTTTTCTTAGTGGATGATAATTTTATTGGCAATAAGCGCAACGTTAAGTTATTGCTGAATGAATTAAAAGTATGGATGAAGGATAATAATTATCCTTTCCGTTTAACCACGGAGGCTTCCATTGATTTAGCCCAGGATCAAGAATTAATGGATTTGATGGTTGAGTGTAATTTTCGGGCTGTATTTTTGGGAATTGAAACCCCTGATGAAGATAGCTTAAACCTAACTAAAAAATTCCAAAATACTCGCGGATCTTTGAGTGATTCCGTGGAAAAAATTATCCGATCTGGGTTACGGGTGATGGCGGGATTTATTATTGGTTTTGATGGGGAAGAAACCGGGGCGGGCGATCGGATTGTGCGATTTGTGGAAAAGACTACTATTCCCATTGCCATGTTTAGTATGTTGCAGGTTTTACCGAATACCGCCCTTTGGCATCGTTTAGAAAAAGAAGGACGATTAATTAAGGAAACTGGGAATGCGAATCAAACTACCTTAATGAATTTTCTGCCCACTCGACCGATTGAAGAAATCGCCCTAGAATATGTCAATGGATTTTATGAATTGTACGATCCTCAACGATATTTAGATCGCACTTACCGTCATTTTATGATGATTGGAGAGCCGAAAACTAATTCTATTGGACGGAAATTAGTGGATCTCAAAACAATGCGAGCGCTCTTGATTTTATGTTGGTATCAAGGGGTTGTGCGGGAAACTCGTTCGACGTTTTGGCGATATTTATGGAATATTTTACGACACAAACCTCGGGTTTTAGATCATTATTTGGTGGTTTGTGGACAGGTAGAACATTTCTATGAATATCGCCAAATTGTTAAGGATCAAATTGAGCAGCAACTGAAAGAGCAACAAGTAGAAAGCCAACGTCAGTTATCGAGTGTAACGCCATAGCTGAGAAACTCAATTTTTATATCCAGAAAACGGGTTTCTGAACCTCAAGTCTAGGTTTTATCTCTTAGCTAAAATTCAGAAACTCAGTTTTTAGATTATCTAAGATAAAATCTAATCTGCAATTTTTGTGAATTTTTTTCCTATCCTATGGGAAAATTAAATTAATTGCTTGATTTGTTAAACTTCCACTGAGAAAAAACAGTGTCTCCGACTTATCCACAAAAACATCGGAATTTTAGGGTGGCTCAAACACGACGTCAGTTTTTGCAAACTTCCGTTGCTGCGATGGCAGCATCATCCCTGTCAAGCTGTGGTTGGACATTAGCTGAGGTCAAAACCACCCCAAACACTCAGATTTCCTCCGATACCTTGTACATTTACACCTGGTCTGGCTACACGGATCAAGATTTGTTAGATCATTTTCGAGAGGAAACGGGGTTAAAAGTTGTGGCTGATGTCTTCGATTCTAATGAAGCCATGTTAGCCCGACTGCAAGCGGGAGGAGCCGGCGCCTATAGTGTCATCTATCCTTCGGGATATATGGTAGAAAAAATGATCGAAATAGGGCTATTAGCGGAACTCGATCACTCTTTATTAGTGGGATTAGAAGATTTATTTCCCCAATTTAAAGACCCAATTTATGATCCCGGTGGTCTTCATAGTGTGCCGATTAGTTGGGGAACAACGGGGTTAATTTATAACCCGAATAAATTAGAAACTCTCCCGAAAGATTGGAGTTATTTATGGGAAAATAAAGATAATTTATCCAAGCGATTCACATTACTTAATGATGTGCGGGAAGTCATGGGAGCCGCGTTAATTATGTTAGGCTACTCCTATAATTCTACTGACCCCAATGAAATTCGACAAGCCTATGAAAAGTTAGTAGAATTACGACCCAAAATTGCTTCTTTTACCACGGATTCTTGGCGACCTCAAATGATTGTCGGGGATTTATCAATAGCCATGTGTTATTCCTCCGATGCGGCAGAAATTAAGGAGGAAAATGAGGATTTAAGATATATTACCCCCTATAGTGGATCATCTTTATGGATTGATACCATGGTCATTCCTAAAAGCGCTCCCAACCCCGACGGGGCCTATAAATGGATTGATTTTATGTTGCGACCCGATGTCGCAGCCACCTTAGTGAAACGCTTAAAATTTGCTACTCCTTCGAGATTAGCCTATGAAAAATTACCCGATGTTTTGAGAAATGATCCCACTTTATTTCCCCCAGAATCAATTCTAGCTCGCAGTGAAATGATTCATGATTTAGGTAAAGCCAATGAAATTTATGAACGGTATTGGACACGGCTAACCAGTTAATTTTTGATTGTTGAGATGTTTACCGTTAAGTGTTATAAGCAGGTTATTTGAGATCTTTTTTCCTGAACTAAAAACTAACAAATGACAACAAATTATGACTATTTCAACAAAAACTCCGATAACTTCTTCTCCACCTCCGATAAAAAAAGGCTGGCGACAACTGGGTTCTCAATTAATTGGCCCCTTGGCATTATTGGGGCCGTCGGGTTTATGGTTATTACTCTTATTAATCCTACCAACTTTATTGATTTTTCAACTCAGTTTAGTTAAGGATATTCGTCCTGGGGATTTGGTAATTCCCAATGGTATTGATAATTATTTAAGAGTCTTTGAACCGATTAATTTATTAGTGATTTGGCGATCGCTCTTTTATGCCTTTGGGACTACCACAATTTGTTTACTACTAGGATTTCCCGTCGCCTATTGGATTGCTCAATTAGCCCCGAAACAGTGGCGAAATATAATATTATTAGCCTTTATTTTACCCCTGTGGACATCTTCTTTATTAAGAACCTATGCTTGGATTACTATATTAAGACCGACAGGAGTATTAAACTCCGTTTTAGGATTAATTGGATTACCCGCCTTAGAACTCTTAAACCGAACTCCGGCGGTTTTAATTGGCATGGCCTATAGTTATTTACCCTATATGGTCACGGTTTTATATGCGTCTTTAGAAAAATTAGATCGGCGATTATTAGAAGCCTCCGCCGACCTAGGAGCGCGACCTGTAGAAACATTTTGGAAAGTCACAGTTCCCCAAACATTGCCCGGAATTGCCGCCGGATCTCTGCTAGTTTTTATTAGTTCCATGGGGGATTTTGTTGACCCGGAACTATTAGGAGGAGCTTCTAGTATGACGGTTTCTCGATTAATTTATAACCAGTTTTTAGGCTCAACTCAAAATTGGGGTTTTGGTTCAGCCTTGAGTATGGTCTTAATTTTTGGGGTGAGTATTGCGATCGCACTTTTAATTAAATATGGAGATAGTAAACCCTCTCGTTAACATCAATTAGGAAAAATTTATGGACGAAATTCAACAACAACCAGAGGAGATCCTTGATATGGCTGCTAAACCAAAGTTTAGAATTTCTTGGCAGGTCATTTTTGTCGGTTTGATGTTTTTTTATATGTACCTGCCGATTTTTGTCTTAACATTTTTTAGTTTTAACAAATCTCGATATAGTGCAGGATGGGAAGGATTTACATTAGAATGGTATGTCAAATTATTCCAAGATGCCAGAATTTTAAGTGCTTTAAAAAATAGTTTAACCGTAGGATTTTTTGCCGTAGGAATTGCCGCCATTATTGGTACATTAATGGCCGTAGGATTAGCCCGTTATCATTTCCCCGGCAAAGGATTATATCAAGGAGCGTCCTATTTACCATTAATTATTCCTGATATTGCCATGGCGGTGGCAACCCTAGTATTTTTAGCCGCCGTTGCCATTCCCCTGAGTTTATGGACAATTGTATCCGCCCATGTTGTCTTTTGTTTAGCCTACGTTGCCTTAGTTGTTTCCACCCGTTTAGCCGATTTAGACCCCCATTTAGAAGAAGCCGCCTTAGACTTAGGAGCAACTCCTATCGAGGCTTTTATTCAAGTCTTATTACCCCAATTAATGCCCGGGATTATATCAGGTTGTTTACTAGCTTTTGTATTAAGTATGGATGATTTTTTAATCGCCAGTTTCACCGCCGGAAGTGGAGCAAATACCTTACCAATGGAAATATTTAGTCGAATTAGAACCGGAGTCAAACCCGATATTAATGCCCTGAGTGTCATCCTAATTTTAGCCTCTGGATTCCTTGCCTTATTTGGCGAATATTTACGCATTCAAGGAGAAGGAAAACGCCTAAAAAACTAAACCCGTAGTAAGCCCTTCAGGGCTTAATCTTTCATATTCATTTATTCCGTTTTGATTCCCAAACTGGAGAGGTTTATATTCTAGCAGGTGAGGAGATAGAAATTATTATTTTAAGCACTGGAATTTGGGAGTTTTTATGATATCAGATTTTGAAAAAATGACCAATGCTGAACTAAGAGCTTATGCTTTAGAACATCGTGGCGAGGAAGATGTTGAAGCGTTGCGCGTGTTATTCCGTCGCCGGAAACCCTATGCCCAAGATTTAACATTCTATCCTGCTAAAAATCAGCAGGATAAACAAGAGCAAATTGAAAGATTTAAACAAATTATTGAAGAAAAACAAGGTCAAAAAATTAAGGATACAACACCCCCTTTAGACGAGTGAAATTCCATCTCTAGTTTTTCAATATAACGATGAGGCAGAGCATCGTCGTCTGATGACTAGGTTCAACCTAGTCATCAGGAATACATTAGTTACTCTGGGACAATCACTTCAATATCCATGTCTCTACACCAAGCAAAATCATCAACATTAAAAGTATATATTCGCCTGATTCCGTGTGACATCATTGTAGCAACGTGCATAACATCAAAAACGGTTGCACCAGTTACCGGATGATTTTCCAACAATTCCAGCAAACGATTAGTCAAGTTTGAGGGTTTTGGTAACAGTTGGATATTGGGCATTTGAATCAGTCTTTTTATTCTCCATATTGTGTCTACTGGTGTAAGGGGTTTTTTGACTTGGCTACTACTGGTCATAACAGAATAAAATTCTGAAAGAATTTGATCTGAAACGCACAATATTTCACGTTCACTGGGTCTTAAAATCTTTAATGATGCTCTGTGTTTATCCCCACTCTGGGTGTCTACAGAATAGACCCATATATTTGTATCTAGGAAGCTTTTTTGCATTTTATCCTGTGTCACATATGTTTGCTCTGTTGATGGGTTCTTTAACGCCAATATTGGCAATCAGCCAACTAAATTCTTCATGAAGTTGCCTGAGTTCATCATCTTCTGGAGTTACGGTTACGTCATCATTACCTCCTTGATTAATTTGTTGATTGTCAGGAACAGACCGAAGTGCTGTTACAATTTCTTCGACAAGAGCAATTTGCTTGTCGCTGAGTCCAGTTACATCAACTACTGTAGTTTTCATAAGGAATCTTTTTTACCTCCAAAAGAGGTGAAAGATAGTGTAAATTGATGGTGAAATGAATACTCTGAAAAGGCAGAACTTAAAAATAAATCTACCTTCTCAGGGACACTCTACACTCATCTTAACACATCTAACCCATAATGGGTTAGTAAAAATGAAAGATGGGGTTAAAGATTGAAATATTTAGAAATAGGATGATAGGTAATAAACGCCGTTGTAGACTGTTCTGGATAAATCTGTTCACTTTCATCCATATACATCTTAATCCGGTCAGTTTGTAATAACTCCACCTGCTTATATTGGTCTTGAATATTCGGACAAGCCGGATATCCAAAACTATAACGAGAACCCCGATGACGTTGGGCTAAAACATCCCGCACATTATCCGGTTCTTCATTTCCAAATCCCAACTCCCGACGAATTTTTGTATGAGTCCATTCTGCCAACGCTTCGGCCGTTTGCACCGCCATTCCATGGAAATACAAATAATTCTTATAGTCATTCTCAGCAAACAATTTTTGCGCGTATTCCGTAGCAATTTCTCCAACAGTTACCGCCTGCATCGGAAAAACATCAATTTTGCCACTTTCTTTAGAAGCAAAAAAGTCCGCAATACACAAGCGTTTTCCTGATTTTTGTCGAGGAAAGTCAAACCGGGCAACCTGTTTTTGATGATTTTCTGGGTCAAAAATTAATAGGGAATTTTCTTCCGATTGACAAGGAAAATATCCATAAATCACCGTGGGATGGAGTAAATTTTCTGCTAAAATTTTGATTTTCCATTCGTCTAAAACTGGATAAACCTTTTCAGCTAAAAATTCATTATATTCTTCCTTAGATTGTTCTCTCGGTTTGCGGAATTGCCATTGACCGACAACCAACGCCTGTAAATCCAAATACCACCAAATATCCTCGATAGGAATATCTTGGGGTTGTAAAATTTTGGTTCCCCAAAAAGGCGGGGTGGGACGGTCAATATTAACATCAACCGCTTCAGAACGTCGGGTATCAATCACAACTTCTTCGGGATTTTCTACAGGCTTTTCAACCGTTTCTAACTTGACTTTAATTTTCTTTGCTTCCGCATATTCCCCTAAAAACCCTTGGGAATCATCCCATTTTTCAGCTTTTTTTGCAGGCATTAATTTATCCATAAAATTCAAGTCGGAAAAGGCATCTTTCCCATAGATGACTTGACCTTGATAGGCATTTTGACAATCTTCATGGACAAATTTCGGGGTTAAAGCCGCCCCACCCAAAATCACCGGAACTTTAATTCCTTCTTTATTAAATACCTCCAAATTTTCCTTCATAAAAGCAGTAGATTTCACCAATAATCCACTCATGGCAATACAGTCCGCACCGTGTTCTTTGTAAGCGTTGATAATATTTTCCACCGGTTGTTTAATCCCTAAATTAATCACCCGATAGCCATTATTTGATAAAATAATATCAACTAAATTTTTACCAATATCATGCACATCCCCTTTAACCGTGGCAATAATAAAGGTTCCTTTGCCATTATTCCCCGCTTCTGATTTCTCCATATAGGGTTCCAAATAGGCAACGGCGGCTTTCATAGTTTGGGCGGATTGTAACACAAAAGGTAGCTGCATTTGCCCAGACCCGAACAATTCTCCCACCACTTTCATCCCATCCAAGAGAATAGTATTAATAATTTCTAGGGGCGGATATTGTTTTAAACCTTCGGCTAAAGCATCATCTAATCCAATCCGTTCTCCGTCAATAATATGACGTTTTAACCGTTCTTCTACTGGGAGGTTAATATCTCCAGAACGATCTCGTTTAGTGGTTTTTCCTTGAAATAAATTGGTCAGTTCTCCTAACGGGTCATAGGTACAAACATCCCCATCAAATCCCCGTTGGTCATAAATTAATTTGCGACAAACTTCTTGATGTTCGGGGTCAATTTTTGCCAATGGTAAAATCTTATTCGCACTAACAATAGCCGCATCTAACCCCACTTGCATAGCTTCATGCAGAAACACCGAATTTAAGACTTGTCGCGCCACCGGATTTAAACCAAAGGAAATATTAGAAACTCCTAAAACAATATGACATCCGGGCAATTCTTGACGAATTTGACGAATAGAATCTATCGTTGCTTTGCCATTATTTCGGTCTTCTTCAATACCCGTAGAAATCGGTAATGCTAAAGGGTCAAAAAAGATTTCATAAGCAGGAATACCATAATTAACAGCCGCATCATAAGCCCGTTTAGCAATTTCAAATTTCTTCTCGGCGGTTCTTCCCATTCCTTCTTCATCAATGGTTCCCACCACAATAGCAGCGCCATATTTTTTAGCAATTTCTAACACTTTATAAAAGCGTTCTTCCCCGTCTTCATAGTTAGTAGAATTAAGTAAACATTTTCCTCCAGAAACCTTTAACCCCGCTTCCATTTTTTGCCATTCCGTCGAGTCTAACATCAAGGGTAAATTAACATTAGTAACAACACGAGAGACTAATTCTTTCATGTCTCGCACGCCATCTCGCCCGACATAATCGACGTTAATATCTAAAATTTGCGCCCCTTCTTTTATCTGGGATTTTGCTAAGGAAACTAACCCATCCCAGTCTTCTAAATTAAGTAAATCTCGGCATTTTTTTGAACCACTGGCGTTCAGACGTTCACCAATAATTAAAAAGGAGTTTTCTTGTTCATAACTTTGGGGACTATAAATCGAAGCCGCCGAGGGGATAAATTGCGGTTCCCGTTGTTTGGGTTTCAGGGTTTGAGAAATTTCAGCTAAGGCTTGAATATGCTCGTAACGGGTTCCACAACAGCCGCCAATTACCTGAACTCCCAAATCTTCAACGAAGTGCATTAACGCCATTTTTAGTTCCAGTGGCGTGAGTTTATAATGGGCTTTTCCCCCCACATTTTCCGGTAAACCCGCATTGGGAATACAGGAAACAATAAAGGGGGAATGTTCCGATAAATAACGAATATGTTCCTTCATTAAATCGGGGCCGGTGGCACAATTTAAACCTAAAATATCAATTTTATAGGGTTCCAAAATCGTTAATGCCGCGCTCATTTCTGACCCCACTAACATAGTTCCAAAGGCTTCCATAGTCACGGAAACCATAATCGGGCGACGTTCACCTTTTTTAGTAAAAACGTCTTCAATGCCGTTTAATGCGGCTTTAATTTGCAGCACATCTTGACAGGTTTCAACGATAAATAAATCCACACCGCCATCAAATAATCCTTCTGCTTGTTCTGCAAAGGCTTGATATAATATGTCAAAATCAATATGTCCGAGGGTGGGAAGTTTAGTCCCCGGCCCAATTGACCCAGCAACAAATCGAGGTTTTTCGGGTGTAGAATATTGGGTGGTTAAACTTTTTGCTAATTCGGCGGCGGTTTTGTTTAAATCATAAGCTTTATCGGCTAAATCATATTCAGCTAAAACAATAGAAGTGGCGCCAAAAGTATCGGTTTCAATAACATCTGCACCCGCTTCTAAAAAGCCGCGATGGACGTTCGCTACGGCTTCAGGTTTGGTATAAACTAAATATTCATTACATCCCTCATAATCTTTTCCGCCAAAATCATCAGCCGTCAGATTTTGGGTTTGTAGGTTAGTTCCCATTCCCCCATCAAACACGATGACGGGACGTTCAGGACTGTGGAGGCGATCTAAAAATGCGCTTTTCATAGGATGTTAATTATAGGGAGCAAGGGTTATTTTACAATTTTACACGAAATTTTCACATCAGCAGGAGTTGTGTGCAGAAACTGGGTTTCTAGTAAAAAGTAGAAGTTTGACCTTGATATATTTAAGAAGAAACCCGGTTTTTAAGTTTTATGATAAAATTGTATTGTCATTATTATCTATGGTAAAATTAAAAATAAGATAGATTTATTGTTTTATGAAAAGAGATCATGCACTGGCAATTTTAGCAAATCATACGGAAGAACTAAAAGCTTTGGGTGTGAAGTCTTTAGATTTATTTGGTTCGGTAGCACGGGATGAAGCACGACCCGATAGTGATATAGACTTTTTAGTTGATTTTTCGATAGAAGCGAGTTTATTTGATTTGTTTCGGGTACAGCACTATTTAGAGGATATTTTAGGTTGTCCTATTGATTTAGGGACAAAAGATGCTTTGAGAGAACATTTGCGAGAAGCTGTTCTCAAGGAGGTAATTCGTGCCTTCTAGGGAGTGGTCAAGACGAATTCAAGATATTTTAGAAGCGATCGCTTGTATTCAAAAAACGACGAATGGGATGATTTTTTCTGATTTTGAAAAAACAGAAGAAATAATTTTTCAAGGAATTCTTTACAACTTTATTATTATCGGTGAAGCGGCTGTTAATATTCCTAGTACAATTCAGTCTCAATATTCTCAGATTCCTTGGCGTGCCATGGCCGACATGAGAAATATAATGGCTCACGAATATTTTCAAGTCAATCAAAGGTTAGTTTGGAATACAATTCAAAATCATTTGCCACCTCTGGTTCTATTGTTAGAGGAATTATTGGAGGAGCAAGTTAGGGAAAATTAGGTTGAAAATCAATGGTAAAGTAGAACCATTATTGGGATGAATCAGCTTAAAAACAAACAAAACTATTGCAAAAATTGTTGATGTTCGGGAGTTGCTAACCCCGTTTGTAATGTAGTAATAACTTCTAACATATCCCCTGCTAAAAGTGCTGAAACTGACAACCATAAACCCGGAAAAACTCGACTATGAATAATTTCTTTTGTATCAGGAGTTAGAGAAATATATTCCCCATCCTGCAAGAAAAACCAATCAAAACGTCCTTCCATCACTTGCCAAACGAGATATTCTTTTACCCCATTCCGACGATAAACTCGCTTTTTGTCTCGTAAATCAATTGACGCGCTACTAGCCGCAATTTCCGCCACAAGTTCAGGTGCTCCTTCAATATAACCGTCATCGCTAAGACGACTTTGACCTCCACAATTTGGATCAATTAATAATACTGCATCGGGTTGAGGTTCGTTATCAAAATCGAGTCTCACCGTCGGGTTATCCCCTAAACGCACTCCTGGTGTTGCTATTTTATAATTACCCAGCCAGATCAATAAGTCAGCATGGGGTTCAGCATGGGATTCAAACCGTAAGGGTGAGGCCATATAAACAATTCCTTCAATTAATTCAGCTTTTTTAACATAAGGCATTGCTTGGTAACGCCGCTCAAATTCCGCACGAGAAAGCAGATCTCCATTTTCTAGGAGTGGAATGATCCGGGGATGTTGATTCGTTGAAGCACTCATGGCTTTTCTATTGTTTTTTGATCGGATTGCCTCCCCTATTCTAGCTTATTTTATTCTTGTGGCTATGTTTATAATGTTAAAGCCTGATTTAACCACAAAGACACCAAGACACAAAGAAGTTTTAAACACTCAGATAAAATATGATATTCTTGGTTTGGATGGTTTCAATTGAGCATCAATAGAAAGTTTATCGCAAAAAAATAATTAAAAATTAATGAATCAAAAAATATGGTTAATCAATTATTCTATGGTGATAATTTAGAGGTTCTGCGGAAATATATTAAGGATGAATCTGTAGATCTATGTTATATCGATCCGCCGTTTAATTCTAAACGTAACTATAATCAAATTTATAATAATTTAGGCAAAGAAGATCAAGCCCCAGCCTTTATTGATACTTGGACTTGGGATGATCAGGCAAATCAAGGTTTAGAGGAGATTTTTAGCAATTATCAAGGTCATTTTACTCAACAAAGTATTGATTTAATTGCCGGATTAACAAAAGTTCTGGGAAAGGGTAGTCTTTTGGCTTATTTAGTTAGTATGACTTTGAGAATTGTAGAAATTCATCGGGTTTTAAAACCAACCGGAAGTTTTTATCTTCATTGTGACCCGACTTCTAGCCATTATTTAAAATTAGTATTAGATGCGGTTTTTTGCTCTCAGGGGGGCAATTTTTTAAATGAAATTATTTGGAAAAGAACTACAGCCCATAATGATCCTCAGAGGTTTGGTAGGATTCAGGATCGTATCTTATTTTATAGTAAAACACAGTCAAAAATCTTTAATTATATAGATTATATTCATTCTCCAGAACAATTATCTCGTTATAAATATTCAGATATTCAAGGTTTATATAGAGCAGAAAATTTAACTGCACCACATTTTTCCGAAACAAGAACTGTAGAATGGAGAGGTGTTCATCCTGGCAATAATAGACAGTGGAGATTTTCTCTTGAAAAACTAGAAGAACTCTATGAAAATGGTCAGATTTTACGTCAAAAGGATGGTAGACCCAGAAAAGATGGGTTAAAACAATATTTACATGAAACCAAGAGTCCTGTATTACAAGATATTTGGACAGATATATTATTTGCTCCTACTACAAAAGAACGTTTAGGTTATCCCACACAAAAACCAGAAGATTTGTTAGAAAGAATTATCAAAACCAGCAGTAATGAAAATGATATAATTCTTGATGCTTATTGTGGCTCTGGAACAACGGTTGAAGTAGCCCAAAAATTAGGGCGTCAATGGATCGGAATTGATATTACTTATCAAAGTATTAGTTTAATTTTAAAACGCTTAGAAGATGCTTTTGGGAAGGGAGTATTAGAACAAATTCAACTCAATGGTATTCCGAAAGATATGAAATCTGCGATCGCCTTAGCCAATAAAAAAGATGATCGCACCCGCCAAGAATTTGAAAAATGGGCGGTTTTAACTTATAGTAATAATCGGGCTATTATTAATCCAAAAAAAGGCGCGGATAAAGGTATTAATGGTATTGCTTATTTTAGAAGTGAACAGGATGAACCGGAAAAAATTATCTTACAAGTAAAATCCGGTAATATTAAATCGGGAGATATTCGGGATTTACAAGGAACATTAACCCTAGAAAAAGCAGCCATGGGAATTTTTATTAGCTTAAAGGAACCCACAAAAGAGATGATTAAAACCGCCAAATCCGCCGGAATTTATCAAAATAAATATATGAGCCAAAGCTATGATATTATCTCTATTGTGACGATTCAAGAAATAATTGAAGATCAAAAAAGGTTATCAATTTTGTTAGGATATGAAGTCTTAAAATCGGCAGAAAAGCAAAAAGAAATCAATGCAACTCAGTTAAAATTGGATATTGATTTTAATTCATAAAAAACCCGGTAACTTTTGCGAAACCGGGCTTTTAGACTCTATCAAAATAGGGAAGTTTTCAATTCAGAGTACCTCCGAAATCCTATTGAGGAGTGGTAGTAGTAGTAGTAGTAGTAGATGTTGCTTCAGGAGATGCAACTTCGGGAGATGCAGCTTCGGGAGATGTACCTTCAGGAGACGCAGCTTCAGGAGATGTAGTCGGAGCGGCAACATCAGGAGGAATAATGACAACCTTAATGACGTGGATAACACCGTTGTTGGCATTAATATCCGGTTGAACAACTTCGGCGCCATTGACTGTAACTTTGCCTTCAGCTACTTCTAAATTTACGGGATCTCCTTCAACGGTAGCGACTTCCCCGGTTTGAATTTCAGCCGCGGCGACTTTGGTGGGTAGAACATGATACTGAAGAATTTTAGCCAAATTTTCTTTATTTTCAGGCTTCATTAATTCTTCTAAAGTTCCCGCAGGTAAAGCGGCAAAGGCTTCATCAGTAGGGGCGAAAACCGTGTAAGCACCTGGAGCAGAGAGAGTTTCAGTTAAACCAGCGGCTTCAACGGCTTTGGTAAAACTGCTAAAAGAAGGGTTAGCAGCAGCAATTTGGACAATACTTTCCGACTCGTTAGAAACTAAATTGGCTGTGGTACCAGTATTTTCAGAAGCAACAGCCGGAGTTGTGGTGGTGGTTGTTGTTGTTGTGGACGTGGATGTGGTTTCTGGAGGGGTTGTAGATCCAGTTGTTCCAGCAGCTTGTTCTGTGGCGGGTTGTTCTGGGTTGGTGGCGCTGGGCTGAGTGCAAGCACCGAGGGCAGCTACACTGCTAACGGCTGCTAAAAGAATCAGGAATTTTTTGGTCATTTGGGCTGTATTGTTCATAGTTAGGCGTTTTGTTTGTAAACGGGTACACAAACTTTGTATGTAATTCTACGCATAGTAACATATCTTCACAAAAATACAAGCTTTGCAGGTAAGAATTCTTCAGATTGATGAAGAAACGTATCTAAACCTAAAGCTTAATTGCAATTCAGACGAAAACCCATAGACTTTATGGCTCTAGGTGATAGGTTAAACCCATTCAAAACTATGGCGTTAATCCAACTTCCCCTAGCTTATGAACCCCAAACCCTCACAACGCGATCCCCTTGAGTCCGCCGTAACCGCAGCATTAGGCGCGGGCGTAGCGACTTCTTTTGCCGTTAGTCAAGGTCAAAGTCCTTGGGTAGCTTTAGGCATTACAGCCTTTGCCGTGATTGTGACGTTAATTTGCGATCGCGCGGGTTGGGTTTAAATCTCACTTTTAAACCTGGACTAGAATAGGGGAAACTAACCTTTCCAGACCTAATTTTTGTAAAGGTTAAAGTTGACTAATAATGTTTCCCCCAAAAAACAATGATTGAATCCTATGGTTTTTTAGCCTTAGCCCTAACTTATGAAGATCCTGGCTCTAATCAATTCTCAGGATCAAATGGCGTTAATTGGAAAAAACTTTCTAGTCAAACCTACCGCTACTTTCTAGCTTTAGCGGTAGCCGTTTCAGTTTTAACGGTCGCCCAAACCGCCCAAGCCTTGGTAATGTCTGGAGATTCTGGAAACCAAGTCAGGCAAGTTCAAGAACGCTTACAAGACTTGGGCTATTTTAATGCCAATCCTACGGGGAATTTTGGCAGTCTGACGAAAGATGCGGTGATTCGGTTTCAAAGAGAGGCGGGTTTATCCGCCGATGGGATTGTTGGCCCTAAAACCCTTGCTGCTTTGAGATTAATTCCCAGCCAACCCTCTGGCCCCGGCCCCAATCGAGATTTAATTGGTTTGGGACGAGGAGATAGTGGCCCTGGGGTTTCGGACTTACAGAGGCGGTTACAAGCCTTGCGTTATTTCAACCAACAACCTACAGGTAACTTTGGAAGCATCACGGAAAATGCTGTGATTCAATTGCAACGGGACTATAATATTCCGGCAACGGGTTTAGTCACCGAAGCCACCCTCGCCATACTCAATAGCGGTATTAATTCTGGTCAAGATGTTATTTTCCCAGGTACAACTTTACTGGAAGGCGATCGCGGGCCAGAGGTTATTGTATTACAAGAAAGATTACAAACCCTAGGTTTTTATCAGGGTGTGATTACAGGTTATTTTGACTCCTTAACCGCAGTCGCTGTTCAACAATTCCAACGTTCCCAGGGCATCCCCGCCACCGGAGTTGCCACATCCACCACTTTAGTGGCTTTAAGTGTTCCCTCTGTTCCCTCGGCTCCTTTATCTGATACTGTTCTGAGATTGGGAAGTCGCGGAGCGGCGGTGAGGGTATTACAAGCACAACTCCAAAGCTTGGGATACTATACCGGAATCGTAGATGGGGTATTTGATCAATCCACTCAACGGGCTGTGGTCAACTTCCAACGGGCTAATAGAATTACAGCCACAGGAGAAGTCGGGCCAACGACAGCTTTTTATATTGTTAGTGCCACGACAACGACACAGACCCTGCAACCCAGACCCATCGCCATTGTCCAAAATCAGACTATTCCAATCACTAATTCCCTATCCACAATTTCTTTAGGAGATGCAGGCCCAGAAGTTAGAAAAATTCAACGGCGTTTGCGGGAATTAAACTATTATAATGGCCCAATTAATGGTTTCTTTGATTATGCAACTCAAGATGCCTTAATCCGGTTTCAAGAATCCCGGGGGGTGACGGTGACTGGGATTGCAGGCCCCACCACCCAAAACTCTTTATTTAATCTGCAATCGGTTTCGCGACCAACAACTCGAATAACCGCAGTGGTCGCCACAACTCCCCCTATTTCCGGTGCAACCAATATCCAACAGTTGCAACAAAGATTAAGAATCCAGGGACTGTATAACGGCCCAATTAATGGGGTTTACGACGGTTTAACTCAACAGGCTGTTAGACAAGCCCGAGCCTTCTATGGCCCCAATGCCGATACCGTTTTATTTGGTAGCCTTTAATTCAGTTATCAGTCATCAGTTATCAGTTATCAGTTTTAGGGGCGGGTTCATCGAGATTTAGGTGATGCACAAAGATCTAAAAAAACCTGCCCGTACCAGAAATTAGTTATTAGTTATTTAGTTAAGTTATTAGTTATTATCCCAAATCAGCTTTCTATAGACTTCAACTGATGACTTATAACTGATGACTGATTACTGACACTCGGTTTCATCCATTTCAAGAGACCCATCAGCGATCGCCTTTGAACAAGACCAATTTGTAGAAACCAAAGACGGCCAACCCATGCGTAAAGCCTCATGGCAAATCGTATGAATGGTTAACTGACAATCTAATAAATGAAACCCCGATTTCTCCGCCTGCTTCATACTGGTTTTAGAAATAGAATCATTTTTAAACTCAAGAGTTTTATTGCACTGAACACAAACTAAATGATGATGGTGATGGGGATAGGGTTGATTAATTTCATAGTGTTTATGACCTTCAGCCAATTCCAATTCCCGCAAAATTCCCATCCGCGCCATTAACTTTAAGGTGCGATAAATTGTCGATAAACTAATCGCTTCCCCTCGGCTTTTGAGTAAAGTATACAAATCCTCCGCACTCAGATGATTTCCTTTCGGTAAATTCTGAAAGACCTGTAAAATCGTTTCCCGTTGGGGCGTTAACCGCCAACCCTTATCATTAAGTTCGGATTTAAAAGAGACTGTTGTATATAAACCCATACGCTCAATTGTTTTCAATAAAGCTTGCATACTGACAATCATACACAAAAAATTTCCTGATTGTCAAAAAAAACAGTTATTGAAACTAAAACCCCCCGTTAACTATAGTTATCGGGGGGTAGAAAAACCCAATCTATAAACGATCAGGGATTAACTCAAAGACTCCAAATAATCCCGAACCCGGTTGCGACGTTTAGGTTGACGCAGTTTTTGTAGAGCTTTAGCTTCAATTTGACGGACACGCTCCCGGGATAATTCCAGTGCCCGACCAATTTCGGCCAGGGAATAGGGGTGTCCATCTCCCAAACCATAGCGCATCAAAATTACATCCCGTTCCCGACTGCTCAAATCTGCTAAAAGATTCTGTAAATCCTTATGCAAAGATTCACGCATCAGCATTTCTTCCGGTGTGACTTCCTCCGTTTCGAGTAAATCCCCTAATTCCGTATCTTTATCCGTTCCTACCTTCGTTTCTAAAGACACAGAACGGGGAACCCGGAGCAACACTTCTCGGACTTGAACCGGAGTCATTTCTAACTCATGGGCAATATCCTCAATTGTCGCGGTACGACCTTTTTCCTGAGAAATTTTCCTTTGTGCTTTTTTAATTTTATTCAGTTTTTCAGTAATATGAACCGGAAGACGAATGGTGCGGCTTTGGGTAGCGATCGCTCGGGTAATGCCTTGGCGAATCCACCAATAAGAATAGGTGCTAAAACGATATCCCCGCGTCGGGTCGAACTTCTCCACCGCCCGCTCAAGTCCTAAAGTTCCTTCTTGAATTAAATCCAGGAGTTCCAAACCTCGGTTCTGATATTTCTTCGCCACCGATACCACTAAACGCAGATTCGCTTTAATCATCCGGTCTTTGGACTGTATCCCTTCGGTTTGAATCCGATCCAATTCCTCAACGGTCAAACCTGCGATTTCTGCCCAACACCTTTTACCTGAAGCTAAAATCGGCTTGAGTTCCGTCACATCAACCCCAGCCTTGGTTGCCCACCGTTCTAAAGACGGACGATGACCCAACTGAGCGGATAATTGATCTCGAGTTTTGATCAGTCGCACATAAGTATTGATCAGTCCCTCATCCTGCTCGGCAGCATTGTCCCGTAATTCAACTAACCTCAGATAACGCTGCACTTTTTGGGCTTCTGATACTTCTTCATCCCGCCCCAACAGACGTACCCGACCAATTTCTTGGAGATACAATCGAACTAAATCTGTAGTGCGACGATTATTGCTAGGCTTCTGGAGTTTCACATCGCTGGCATCTTCTATCTCCAGATCAATTAAATCATCCAAATCAGGCTCAAGATCCTGACTCATTAGCTCATCAGGTTCCGAATCGTCCTGAAAAGAGGGGTTTAAGTTGTTGTCGGCATCGATTTTAGTGGCTGGCATAGTTTCTATCTCAGTTGCTCCAGTAATCAGAGGCTGCACTTACGGGGGTTAGCTATCGCAACGGGACACCCCTGATCGGGGGTGACGTAGGATTGAGCTTTTCCGTTCCGGTGATATTACTTATACTGCCCTACCATCCATGATTTCAGGCAAAGCCTGGAGAATGATTTAATGATGGCCATTTACAAACAGGGGGAGTAAAATCAGGTTAGGAATATTTGTTTTTTATTAACCTCTTAGTTAGTATAAGAATAACTCCGGGATTTCACAGTGATTCTTATCAAACCCTTAATTAATTTCCGTCACTCCCCCTAGGCGTCTGAGATCACCACAGGGCAGTTTTAGATGTTTGTAACGAAAAATCAATAAACTCAGCAAATCTTAGCCCCCCATACAAATTCCCTTCCCCTACCTCCCCTGCTCCCCCACTCCCCCTGGACTAACCGTTTAACTTCTTCTCACTGGTGGCAATTTCTGGTAGTTTTAATAATTAAACCGCTAAACAGGATTCGGTGAGCCTGTCGGCAGTATTTGTACTTACTGCAAAGTTAAGTTGGGAAAAAACAATGTTAACAATTCTGTTTCAAGCTGTCCTTGCGGCACTGGTGATTTTATCTTTTCTCATGGTAGTGGGCGTTCCCTTTGCCTATGCCTCTCCCCAATACTGGAGCCAATCTAAGCCTTTGCTTTATGTGGGTTCTGGTCTTTGGTTCGTGTTGGTGATTTTAGTCGGTGTTTTAAACTACCTAGTGGTTTAATTCAGAAGGGGAATTGAAGGTTAGACGGTTTGGGACAATTGCCCTAAGCGGTTTAACCCAAGATTCCCTATCGGTTTATTTCTTAAATTATATATTTGTTAACTTTTGTTAACAAAAAGGATCGGATAACAAAAATGGCGGTTTTTGAGGGAAATTTTACCCAGACAAATTCCTTAAGGTTTGCCATGGTGATTGGTCGGTTTAATGACTTGATCACAACCAAACTTTTAGAAGGATGTCAGGATTGTTTAAAACGACATGGGATTGATCCCGATCCCCAGGGAACACAAGTTGATTATGCTTGGGTTCCGGGTAGTTTTGAGATTCCATTAGTGGCTCATCAGTTAGCCCTAACCCGTCGCTATGATGCGATTATTTGTTTAGGGGCTGTCATTAAGGGACAAACTCCCCACTTTGATTATGTCTCATCAGAAGTTTCCAAGGGGATCGCGGCTACGGCATTTCAAACGGGTGTTCCGGTAATTTTTGGGGTTCTGACCACCGACACCATGCAGCAAGCCCTAGAACGAGCCGGAATTAAGGCAAATCACGGTTGGAACTATGCGATGGATGCGATTGAGATGGCAAATTTAATGCGTCAAATCAAGCAAAGTGCAGTAACAACGGTGGACTCTACGGCGGTTTTATCTGCGAGTGCTAGTCCAGCTTTAACTGGGGAACGGGGCAAACAGTAACAGTAGCCGGAAACCTTTTAAATTGTGAGGTTCTAAAAAATTTTGGGAAAGGGGTTGACAAATCTCAAGATTTTTGGAATGATAGAAAAGGTGAACGAGTTGCGGGTGTAGCTCAGTGGTAGAGCGCAACCTTGCCAAGGTTGATGTCGTGGGTTCGAATCCCATCACCCGCTTGAAAAAATATATGGTAGCACTTTATCGGGATGATTAATCAATCTTCCCGATAATTTTTTATATTGATCTTTGATGATAAATCTTCATCCCATAATACCGAATTAAAGTCCCAAGCTAATCGGAAAAAGTGTATGAAAATTATAGAGCAGACTTCAAATCAACTGATTCTCAAAAATTCTAGTATCGGTGTTTGGATAATCCGATTGGTTTGTACTCCCTTCTTGCTTTTAGGGGCAATAGGACTTTTTATTGTGATTACAGAAACCCTTTTTCCCTCATTATTCATCATTATTTGTTTGATCTTTGGTACTCTTGGCGTTTTCTTCTCCTGTGAAGAAATAGTTTGTTTAAATAAAAGCCAAAACCAATTCCTGATTCAAACGAAACGATTGTTAGGAACAAAAACCAGGGAATATTCCCTGAATGATATTCATGTCCGGGTGCAAGAAACCCCGTTCCTAGTCAAAACCCACACTTCAATATTAAGAACTCAAAAAAAACCTATTTATCTTGTTATTCTGGAGATTCCCTCCTGCTCCAAAACTATCAAGATTTCTAACAATTATAGTTTTACTCGAGATCAGGCCGTTGAAATAGCTGCTCTGATCCGATCTTTCCTGAATAAATCTTCGGTCAAACCCTTTTAACAGAAGGTTTATCGCTCTAGTTTTAGAAGATTCACAAAAGCTGAGAATTCCAACTTTTAAGGATGCAAATCGAAATTGCCGTGATATAATCCCTAAAGAATGGGAGTTAAGAAAAGATAACCCTTTAAATTTAAAGTTCAACTTGACCATAATTGATTTAATTTACTTTTTTCTTCTCAATTATTACAAAAACATTAAGTTAATTAATCGCTTGTGCCATCTAAAAAAGCCCAAAAGATTGATTTGAATGGGGATTATCCTTGCCCCTGTCGGCGAAAGGGGCGACTGGTTCCCATTGCGCTGACCGAAGCCTTTGGCTGCGATCGCTGTCAGCAAATTTTCGTTGTCGATGAGAGTGGTTATTGCTTAGAACAACTCGCCACCCATTATCCTTATAAACAAGCTTGGCGTTGGACAGGTCATCAATGGAATAGAGCCAGTCCAGGGTTAAAAGCCCACTATTTACCCATGGCTTTAGGGATGCTCTTAATTCCATTAGTGATCTGGTTACCATTAGCCTTGTATTCACCTGGGCCAAATTTGGTGTTATGGGCGATGGTTGCTATTCTGTTAGCGATGTTACCCGCACTGATCGTTTGGCTCGCTTACAGGCGTTAGCGGCATGATAATTGATGATTTCTCTCTCCTACCTCCAGACAATCCTTTCCGTCGTGCTTACCTGGCTAGTTTTGAATTAGCCAAAACCAAAGGAGCAGATCGAAGTCTCGCCTTGCAACTGATGGCGAAGGCATTGCGATCGCGACAGAATGACATCCTAGAAGCCAATACCCTCGACTTAGAAGCCAGTCGCAACCTAGGGCTATCGGAATTAATTACCGACTGGCTGAAACTCACCCCAGAACGCTTAGAAACCACCGTTCAAATTTTAGAACGTCTGGGACAACTTCCCGATCCCATTGGTCGGGTGATGAGTGCTTCCTATCAACTGGAACAGGGACAAACCTACTTTCAACCCATTCCCCTGGGCGTCGTGGCATTAATTTATGAAGCCTTCCCCGAATTAGCAGCCATTGCGACGGGACTCTGTTTAAAAACCGCTAATAGTCTAGTGCTGTTAGGGGGTACAGAAGCCACCCATTCTAATCAGATGATTGTTCAAACCTTACAAATGGCCTTAGAGGAATCGGGACTTCCCCCGGGCTGTTTAGAAATTCTACCGCCAGAACCCCAGACCTCGATGCAATCGTTAGTAACTCAAGACAAATATATCAATTTAGTGATTCCCTATGGACGTCCCCATTTTGTGCAAAAAGTGGTGAATCAATCCACGGTTCCGGTGTTGCGTTCCGCCGTGGGAAATTGTTATTTATATTGGTCATCTACGGCAAGTGTGGATACGGCGCGATGGATGATCTTAGATAGTCATGATGGTAAACCCGATGCGGTGAATGCCATTGAAAAAGTTTTGATTGATCCTAATCAAAAAAGCTCATCCCTAGTACGATTGTGGAATAACCTAAGGGAAGCGGGATTTGAACTGCGAGGAGATGAAGTGCTCGCTCAAGAATTTGCGGAATTGACCTTAGCAGAAACCACAGAATGGTCAGAACCCTATTTAACTAGAACCGTGGCTTTTAAACGGGTGGACAATTTGGAACAAGCCATTATTTGGATGAATACCCATAGTAGCGGTCATGCTAACTGTTTAGCCACCGAATCCTATTCCGAGAGTCGAAAATTTGCCCAGGATGTCAATAGTGCTTTGACCTTTATTAATGCGTCTCCTCGATTTTCCCGTCACTTGAACCGAGGAGACGCAATCTTTCTGGGAATTTCTAACCAGAAAGGATATCGTCGGGGATTAATTGGTTTAGAAGCCCTGATGACCCTGAAGCACGTTGTTCAGGGTAATCGGCAATTTTAGATCCGTTGAGCTTCAGCATTGGCGGGGGGTAATTTTACTTTTTGGGCTAACCCCAACGCTTGTAGAAGCGCAATGGTCATCCAGGTTAAGTCAATTTCCCACCATTGCAAACCGTGACGGGCGGAATATTGAAAAGCATGGTGATTATTGTGCCAACCTTCACCATAGGTGACAACGGCGACCCACCAGCAGTTGCGGGAGGAATCTCCCGACTCGTAGGTTTGATACCCAAATTTGTGAGTCGCACTATTGACAAACCAGGTGCAGTGGAACATTACCACCACCCGAAAGAAAATACCCCAGACCACAAAGGGCCAGCCACCCATCAGATATAACAAAAATCCAAATACCACTTGAATCACCAAGAAGTAGGTTTGGAAGAACTGATATACGGGGTCATCGGAAATATCTTTGGTGAAACGGGGAATTTGTTCATCCGCCGGAGTATGGAACAACATCCACCCCATGTGACTCCACCAAAAACCTTTTGTGGAATCATGGGGATCTTGCTCGTGATCGGAATATTGATGATGGAGACGGTGTAACCCGATCCAATCAATTGGCCCTCCTTGGCAAGCTAGGGTTCCACAAAAGATTAAAAAATATTCTAACCATTTGGGAGCTTCAAAACTGCGATGACTCACGAGGCGGTGAAATCCTAGGGTAATTCCCAAGCCTCCAGTCACCCAATGCAAAAACAGGGCTAGACCTACGGCGGGCCAGCTAAAGTTACTGGGCAAAAATGCCAGCAGCGCAGCAGCATGGAGCGACACCATAAAAGCAATGGTGATCCAGTCGGGCTTATATTGAGGTGAAGTTGCAATCGTCATGAAGAAACGAAAATTCGAGCTTTTTTTTTAACGAAAGAGTCCTATTTGCGTCATAATATCCACCGCCCACAAATTGATTGAGTTCAGTGATGATATCTAGCATCGAACAGCTAAAAGAAGCAGAACAGGAACTATTTCCGATTTTTTCTGGTATTGACACGCAGGTCAAGCATAATCTTAAACGAGTTTTAGATTCCTTCCGTCGCTACCGAGTTGGAACTCACCACTTTGCAGGCGTTACAGGCTATGGCCACGATGATTTGGGACGTCAAACCTTAGATCAAGTCTTTGCTGAGATTATGGGAGCCGAATCGGCTGCGGTACGAGTGCAGTTTGTTTCTGGCACCCACGCCATTACCTGTGCCCTATTTGGCTGTTTGCGTCCTGGGGACGAACTGCTGGCGGTAGCTGGCGCTCCCTACGATACCTTGGAGGAGGTTATCGGTGTGCGCGGTCAAGGTCAAGGTTCATTATTAGACTTTGGCATATCTTACCGCCAATTGGATCTCACTGCCGCAGGAAAAATTGATTGGGAGGGTTTACAGTCGGCAATAACGGCTAAAACCCGGATGGTTTTGATTCAGCGTTCCTGTGGCTATTCCTGGCGTTTGAGTTTATCGATTGATGAGATTGAGAACATTGTTAATATTGTTAAAAAACAGAATCCCAATACTATTTGTTTTGTGGATAATTGTTATGGCGAATTTATTGAAACCCGGGAACCAACCGCCGTTGGTGTGGATTTAATGGCGGGTTCTTTAATTAAAAATCCCGGGGGAACGATTGTGCAAGCGGGGGGTTATGTTGCTGGGCGGGAACATTTAGTGGAAGCGGCGACTTGTCGATTAACTGCGCCGGGTATTGGGAGCAGTGGCGGGGCAACTTTTGATCAAAATCGGATTCTGTTTCAAGGGTTATTTTTAGCGCCTCAAATGGTGGGAGAAGCGATTAAAGGAAGCCATTTAACTTCTTATGTTTTTAATCAATTAGGATATCCAGTTAATCCTTTACCATTTGAAAAAAGAAGGGATGTGATTCAAGCTATTGAGTTGGGTTCTGCTGATAAATTAATTGCCTTTTGTCGGGCGATTCAACAATATTCTCCGATTGGTTCCTACCTGGAACCCGTACCCGCAGAAATGCACGGATATGAAAGTCATTTAGTCATGGCGGGGGGCACTTTTATTGATGGGAGTACCTCGGAATTTTCCGCCGATGGGCCGTTAAGAGAACCTTATATTGTGTTCTGCCAAGGGGGAACCCATTGGACACATATTTCCTTAGCATTAGAAGCGGCTATTGAAGCCGTGGGACAGGTTTAAATCCAGAAACCGGGTTTTTTCGCAATCTTTCGGTTTCTAATTGTAGGGGCGGGTTCTGCAATAACATAAGATATTGACAGATAACTGTTATAAACCCGCCCCGTCTTAACTTATGTTATAATCACGAAAAAAGTTCTATTAAATAGCTAGTATGAGTATAACGATTGAATTACCCCCAGAACTAGAGAATAAATTAAGTACAGAAGCATCTCAACTAAATTTATCTTTGTCTGACTATATTTTACGGATTTTGTTGAGTAAAGAAATTGTTAAGAATCTACCAAAAACAGGAGCAGAATTAGTCAATTATTGGCAAAATGAGGGTGTGATCAATTCTTGTCCTGATATAACTAATAGTCAAGACCAAGCCCGTTATTTGCGTCATCAAGCTGAAACTAGAGCACAAATTTAGGCATTAACGGATGTATTTATTGGATACAGATATTTTAATTGATGTGCAACGGGGGTATCTTCCTGCAATAGCTTGGTTTTCTAGTTTGACAGAAATTCCTAGCGTCCCCGGTTTTGTAATTATGGAGTTAATTCAAGGAACTGGCAATAGTCAACAACTCCGTAACCTTCTTAAGTTAGTTGAGCCACTTCCGATAATCTGGCCTAACGAAACAGATTTCGCTCGTGCTTTATCAGATTTTACAGCTTACCATCTATCGCACAATTTAGGACTATTAGATGCTTTAATTGGGGCTTGTGCGCTTGGACAGAATGCCACACTCTGCACTTTTAATGTTAAACATTATCAAGCTATATCGGGTCTTCAGATAACACAACCCTATTTACGCTCTTGAGCTTGAATTTGGGGTTGGGTACTCAGAAACCGGGTTTTTCCCAAATCTTTCGGTTTCTAACAAAGCTATCTGCAAAAACCCGGTTTCTAGTAAATTACAATTGAATTTCAGCCCTCACCATCGGTTCACCAATAATCCGATTTAAGGTAAATCCTAATTGCTGACAAATATTCTGCATAATCCGATTATCACTGAGAATTTCGGCAAAAATTAGAGGCATTTTCTCTTGACGGGCAATATTGAGTAATTGGCGCAATAACTCCGTACCAATTCCTTGACGTTGGTAACTATCACTCACCAGTAGGGAAAATTCTACCTCATCGTTACCATAGCCTTTACTCAATCGTCCCACCCCAATAATTTTAGTTTCCCCGGTTTCCGGGTGTTGATATTCGGCGACTAGGGCCATTTCCCGGTCATAATCAATAAAACACAGCCGCGATAAGCGTTCATGGGTGACACGGGAACTGAGTTTCACCAGATGAGCATACCGTAAATAAACACTTTCCTCGGATAAACTTTCGTCGAATTTGACCATCAAAGGTTCATCTTCAGGGCGGATGGGCCGAATCGTAATCGCCATGCCTTTTTGGGATGTCCAAGGGGTGATATATTGCCGAGGATAGGGGCGAATGGCGGGTTTTGGTAAATCCTCGGGTTTGGTGTCGGGGGAATGTAACACGACTCGGGCATCTAAGGCAATCAACTCATTTTCCGAAGCCAATAATGGGTTAATGTCAATCTCTTTAATCCAAGGTTGCTCAACGACTAAATTGGAGAACCGGACTAATAACTGTTTAAGGGCTTCCATATCGACCGAATGACGTCCGCGCACCCCTAACAGGGCTTTATAAATTTTGGTTTGTTCCATCATCCGCCTGGCAAGAGTCGTATTTAACGGAGGTAACGCCAAGGCCCGATCTTTGAAGACTTCGACTAATTGCCCTCCCATGCCAAACAACAACACCGGGCCAAATTGGACATCAAGACTACTACCAATAATCAATTCATAGCCTTCTAATTTGACCATCTTCTGTACCGTCACTCCTTGGAAGTGTTCAGCGCCCACCTGTTGCGTCACGGAACTTTCAATGGAGGTATAGGCTTGAAGGACGGCTTCTGGGGTATTGAGGTTGAGTTTAACCCCGCCCACATCGGTTTTATGGGTGATGGTTTTTGAGAGCAGTTTCAAGACTACCGGATAGCCTAACTGTTCGGCTGAGTTCACAGCAGTGTCAGGAGTGGAGGCGATATAGGTTTGTACGGTGGGAATCCCATAGGCCGCCAGCAGGCGTTTAGACTCAAACTCCGTTAATAGGGTGCGTCCTTCGGCTAAAACCGAGTCAATTAGATGTTGTACACAATCACAAACGAGACTATCATCCTCACTAGCCTTTGGTAAACTAGGGGTTTCATACAATCCTTTTAAATTATAGGTGTAGCGCCACATATAGTTAAACATCCGTACCGCCGAGTCGGGATAGGCAAAGGTGGCGATATTCGCCTGATTCAGAATTTTAATCCCCGATTCCACATCCGCTCCCCCCATCCAACTGGCTAAAATCGGTTTATGGGGCATGGTCAGACAACGCTCTTTTAACTGTGCCGCCGTTTTACTCGGGTCAGTCATGGCCTGGGGGGTTAAAATCACTAAAATACCATCATTGTTCGGATCTTCTACAACGATATCAAAGGCTTTGGCATAGCGTTCGGGGTCAGCATCCCCTAAAATATCAATGGGGTTAGCATGACTCCATTGGGGCGGTAACACTTGATTTAGAGCCTCAAGGGTTTCCCCCGAGAGTTGGGCGAGGGTTCCTCCTTCCCCAATTAAGGTATCTGTGGTTAATACCCCTGGCCCTCCAGCATTGGTTAAAATCGTGAGTCGTGGCCCCTTGGGTCGGGGTTGTTTACTCAGAAGTTCCGCAATGGAGAACAAATGGGCAATATGATACACCCGCAGGATGCCACAACGTCTAAAGGCCGCATCTAACACATCATCACTTCCGGCCATAGCCCCGGTGTGGGAGGCGGCGGCTTTAGCGGCGGCTTCGGTGCGTCCCGCCTTAATCACAATAATAGGTTTAGTCAGGGCGACTTCTCTAGCTGCGGATAAAAAAGATCGGGCATCCCCGATAGATTCCATATAGATAACTATACTTTCGGTATGGGGGTCATTGCCCAAATAATAGATTAAATCTCCCCAACCAATATCTAACATTGAACCGATGGAAACGAAGGCACTAAAACCGACATTTTCTCGGAAACTCCAATCTAAAATGGAAGTACATAAAGCCCCACTTTGACTAATAAAGCCAACGGTTCCCGGTTTTGCCATCGCATTTGCAAAGGTGGCATTAAGTCCGGTTAAAGGATTCATTAATCCTAAACAGTTAGGGCCAATAATTCGCATTTTATGCGATCGCGCAATTTGTAAAACTTTCTGTTCTAATTCTATTCCTTTAGGCCCAATTTCTTTGAATCCAGCCGATAGAATAATTACCCCTTTAACCCCTACATTGGCGCACTCTTCCATCACCCCAGGAACACTTGAGGCGGGGGTGGCAATGATGGCTAAATCAACGGGTTCCGGGGTATCTTTAATACTAGGATAAGCCTTAATTCCTAAAATACTATTGCGATGGGGATTAACGGGAAAAACCATCCCCCCAAAGGGACTACTAATTAAATTCCACAGCAGAGTTCTACCCACACTATTTGGCTTTTCTGTCGCGCCAATTACAGCAACGGTTTTGGGGTTAAAAATCGCATTCAGGGATTCATGTTCGTAGCGTAAGACATCATGGGCCGGGTCAGAAATTCGAGTTGTTGTGGCTACCATAGACCACTCCTATAATCAGTTATTATTTGTAGGGGGGCTTGGTGTTAGATATTTATTAATCACCTAAATCTCTATGAACCCGCCCGTATCAGCTATCAGTGTAAGAGTTGATAGGTTTATAGGTCAATGATACAAGGTTTCTGTCCCTAAAAATATGACTTTAATCTTAAATTTATATTAAGTTTATATTAAAATTTAGTAATTTTGTCCCTGCCCGATTCCAAAATCGATAAAAACTATTATGATATGAACGCACACCACAACAACCTGAATCCAAACCGAAACAGGGGGATATATCATAATGGATAAAGTCACCAACATTGATCAACTTGAAGCCCTAATCCAACGGGTGAAGGTAGCCGAACAAAAGTATGCAACCTATACCCAAGAACAGGTAGACTACATTTTTAAAAAAGCCGCACTCGCGGCAAATGCAGCCCGGATTCCCTTAGCAAAAATGGCTGTAGAAGAAACCGCGATGGGGGTTGTAGAGGATAAGGTGATTAAAAACCACTTTGCCTCAGAAATTATTTACAACAAATATAAGCATGAAAAAACCTGTGGGGTGATTGAAGAAGACAAATCCTTTGGGTTTCAAAAAATCGCCGAACCCGTGGGAATTTTAGCCGGAATTGTTCCGACAACAAACCCGACATCAACGGCAATTTTTAAAGCCCTAATTGCCTTAAAAACCCGCAACGGGATCATTTTTTCCCCCCATCCCCGGGCTAGAAAGTGTACCACCGCCGCCGCTAAAATCGTCCTGGATGCAGCCGTCGCCGCCGGAGCCCCAGAAGATATTATAGGCTGGATTGATGAACCCACTGTGCCTTTGTCCCAGGCTTTAATGCAGCACCCAGACATTAAGCTAATTTTAGCGACTGGAGGGCCAGGAATGGTGCGGGCGGCCTATTCTTCCGGTAATCCGTCCCTGGGAGTCGGGGCGGGGAATACCCCGGCTTTAATTGACGACACCGCCCATGTTAAAATGGCCGTTTCCTCAATTATTATTAGTAAAACCTTCGATAATGGCATGATTTGTGCCAGTGAACAATCGGTAATTGTGGTCGATTCTGTTTACGAAGAAGTCAAGCAGGAATTTATTGTGCGCGGTGCCTATTTCCTGAATCCCGAAGAACGGGAACGCATGGCCAAGGTGATTTTTGTTAACGGACATTTGAATGGGGAAATTGTTGGTCAACCCGTACAAAAATTAGCGGAATTAGCTGGAATTAGCCTTTCCGAAGAAACCCGGGTGATTATTGGAGAAGGGATAGAAGTTGACGAAAATGATCCCTTTTCCCATGAAAAACTTTCGCCAATTTTAGCCATGTATCGAGCTAAGGATTTCGAGGATGCGGTGGTAAAAGCTGATACTTTAGTGCAGTTAGGGGGACGGGGACATACGGCTTCTTTGTACACTTCTCCCAACAATATCAACCATATTAAAAAGTTTGAAGATACCGTCCAAACCGCCCGGGTTTTAATTAATACGCCATCTTCTCAAGGGGCAATTGGTGATATTTATAACTTCCGTCTTGACCCTTCTTTAACCTTGGGATGTGGCAGTTGGGGCGGAAATTCTATTAGTGAAAACGTTGAACCTCGGCATTTATTAAACATTAAAACTGTCGCCGAACGTCGGGAAAATATGCTCTGGTTTCGGATTCCTCCGAAGATCTATTTCAAATATGGATCTTTACCCGTTGCCATTCGAGAATTAGCCGGAAAAGAACGGGCTTTTATTGTCACTGATAAACCCCTATTTGATTTAGGAATTACCCGTTCCCTGGAAGGAGTTTTAGAGGAAATTGGGATTAAATATGATGTGTTCTACGATGTTGAACCCGACCCGTCTTTAGATACGGTACAACGGGGATTAACCTTAATGAATACGTTTAAACCCGATGTAATTATTGCCATTGGTGGCGGTTCTCCCATGGATGCAGCTAAAATTATGTGGCTGATGTATGAACATCCTGATATCGAATTTGAAGGGTTAGCCATGCGGTTTATGGATATTCGTAAACGAGTTTATGAACTGCCACCTTTGGGGAAAAAAGCGATGTTAGTTGCGATTCCTACTACCTCTGGAACCGGGTCAGAAGTCACGCCCTTTGCCGTGGTTACCGACCGTCGCACTAATATTAAATATCCTCTAGCCGACTATGCCTTAACACCAAATATGGCAATTATTGACCCGGAATTGGTGTTAAATATGCCCAAAAGTTTAACGTCTTTTGGGGGCGTTGATGCCCTAACCCATGCCCTAGAATCCTATGTTTCGGTGTTGGCTTCGGAATATACCAATGGCTTATCCTTAGAGGCAATTCGGTTAATCTTTAAATACCTGCCGAGTTCCTATAATAATGGAGCAAATGATCCCAAAGCCCGGGAAAAAATGCACTATGCTTCTACCATGGCGGGGATGGCATTTGCTAATGGATTCCTGGGAATTTGTCACTCCTTAGCCCATCAATTAGGGGGCACATTCCACATTCCTCACGGGTTAGCTAATGCCTTAATGATTAGTTATGTAATTCGTTATAATGCCACCGATGTTCCGTTCAAACAAGCCACATTTTCCCAGTATAAATATCCGAATGCAAAATGGCGCTATTCTCGGATTGCGGATTATCTGCGCTTAGGGGGAGACACCGAAGATCAAAAAATCGATTATTTGATTTTAGCCATTGAGGAATTAAAGCGCCAAGTAGGAATTCCAGCTTCTATTAAAGAGGTTTTAAAAGATACCACCGAAGCGCAATTTCTGGCTAAATTGGATGAAGTTGCCGATCAAGCTTTTGATGATCAATGTACCGGAGCAAATCCGCGTTATCCTTTGATTAAAGACTTGAAGCAACTGTTAATTGATGCCTATTATGGTCATCCTTTAGTGTCTAATGATTACAATGGCGATCGCATTTTCCCCGTCTTTGAACCTCAACCAACAATGATTGGCGGTTAAAGATAAAGACACAGAAACCGGGTTTATCAACATAACTGAATTCTAACTAACCAATCAGAATCAGAAACCCGGTTTCTTTTCTATACCTAATACAAATTATCCCATCACAATGGGACAAATCACTCAATTTCTGTGTCTCCCATCACCCAAAACCCCTGATCAACCTCACAATTAGATCAGGATGATATCACGGTAAACCCCAATTGAGAATGGCACAATTTTAAACATAAGGCTAAGTCTTTGGAGTGCTGACCTATGGCAACTCAATCTTCCGGCAAAGAACTGCGCCCCAACCCCTTCATCGCCTACCGTGATCCTGAAACGGGAAAATGGATTGTTGTGAAATCTGAACGTAGGGATGTTGAGGCAGCAGCCGCATAAAGGACAACACGGTTTAATGGCGAAAACTTTTTTCTTCGTCGGCTATTTTGAAAGGATGGCATCCCACACACCATCCAACCCATGGTTTACCGTGTTTTCCTAATCTTCCCTTGGTGTGATCTTGATTTTTTCCTGATTCCCCATGCACTCAACGGAAACCACTAAAACCCTAGACAGTTTTTCCCAACACTAACGAGATTGCTGTGCCATTTCTCAATCTGTCTAATGCACCCTGGAACTTTAGCTTAATCTTTTGAGTCAGGTTTTGTCAATAGGATGAGTCGGAACTGTTCTGGTTGAAATAGTGTCACACTTGCTTCTATTAAATGGGGTGAATCTGGGTAAAGTAAAAACATCGAGTTAAGTTTTTAACCATGAAATCCAACCTGACTTTAACAACTTCTAATGCTGAATCTGCTACCAAATTTTTTAACTCTTGTGATACTTCCTTGAGTATTTCAGAGTTACAAAAAATCATTAATAAGATTGAAACTTTTTCCGGGGATGAATGGCTTTCGTTGTGTCATGATATTGATCAAGGAGAACTTTATCGGCAATGGTTTATCTGTTATGATCCTGAAGTCACTCAAACTTGGGAAGCCTACGATTATTTAACTGATGATTGGTTTGAATCCCCGGAATTATCGCAAGTTAAAGCAATTATTGATCGGATTGAAAATGCTAGAATCTATACCCCTATTGCCGCTTAATGTTTGCTGTTTCTTCACTGTAAAATCCTATGATAATTCCCCAGGGGCTAATTAGCCCCTATATTTTTGAGAACTAATTTGTATAGTAGGGAACAGGGAACAGGGAACAGGGAACAGGGAACAGGGAATAGGGAATAGGGAATAGGGAATAGGGAATAGGGAATAGGGAATAGGGAATAG
>NZ_LR735158.1 GCF_900009265.2 Planktothrix paucivesiculata PCC 9631
TACGATGGTAAAAAAAACTTACCATTAGATATAGAATTATATCAAAAAGCCGAGTCATTACCCTTAGGAAAAGCTGACCCGGAATTTAAAAAGAAACCGGAAATAGCATTAGAATTAATACAGAGGAGCTTAGAAAGAGGATATCGACCGGGAATTGTGCTAACAGATGCCGGGTATGGAAATAACACAAGTTTTCTACAAGAGTTAGAGAAAAAAGGATTAAAATATATAGGGGGAGTCGCTAAGAATCGAAAGGTAATCCTCAAAAAAGGGGAAGATGAAACAGAGGAAACTCGATTAGATAATTTAGCTAAATC
>NZ_LR735012.1 GCF_900009265.2 Planktothrix paucivesiculata PCC 9631
GGGTAATGGGTAATTACGAATTACGAATTACGAATTACGAATTACGAATGGGTAATAGCAAAAGTTTACCTCCCCTGCTCCCCCTGCCTCCCCTGCTCCGATACTCCTACTTCTGCTCTGGATGAGCCGCTTCTGGGGAAGTAGCTCCCATGCTATTAATCATATAAATCATTTGATATAGTCGTCCAACCCGACGTTGATTAAAATGGAAAGTTAAACGGGGTAATTTGTCCGTATCGTCGCCCATTTCTTCAGGGAAGGCTTGAGCTTTCTCAATCCTTCCTTTAGATAACATATCGTGAAACTCCGTATTCAATTGTTCCACTTGTTGATCAGATAATTCAGACTTTAACCGCATCACATACTTATCCTTAACATAGCGGCTAGAATGATAAACACGATAGAAACTGGCGATCGCTTCACAAGCCACAGACAGATCATCAGTAATCGTATAAAAACTCGGATCATCCGGCGAAATTAATCCCCGATTTAGCAATTGTTTCTCAATAAATTGATGCAGATCATACCAATAATCTCCCCCTGGACGATCCACCAAAATTAACGGGGCTGGGCCGAACTTTCCGGTTTGAATTAAAGTTAAACATTCAAAGGTTTCATCTAAAGTGCCAAAACCCCCGGGAAACATTGCTAAAGCATCACTTTCACGCAGAAAGAATAATTTGCGCGTGAAAAAATACTTGAACATAATTGCTTTTTTATTCCCCTGAATATAAGGATTTGAAGATTGTTCAAAGGGAAGTTGAATATTTAAGCCAAAGGATAAATCCAGACCCGCCCCCTCATTTCCCGCCTGCATGATGCCACCCCCACCCCCGGTTAACACCATAAAACCTTGTTGGGTGACACATTGGGCAAAATCCGCCGCCATTTGATATTCCGGGGTATCCGAGGGAATGCGAGCCGAACCAAAAATACAAATTTTGCGAACATGGCGATAGGGATAAAAAATCTGAAACCCCCGCTCCAAGTCCAGTAAAGAAGCCGAAATAATTTTCCAGTCTAGGGTTTCAAATTCCTCTCCAGCCATCCGAACTAGACTGGAAAGCGCTCGGGAAATCCATTTTTTATGTTTTAAATTCGGCAATTTATCCACCAACTGGATAATATCCGCTTGTAGAGAATCTACTGCTAAACTAATATCTGAAGGGTTCATAAAATTTTATCACCTAAAACAAAGCGCCTCAGAGCCAAGGTTCCAAGGCGCAATACCCGTGAATAATCAGCTTGAGGTTCAAGTATCACTTTCAAAGGAATCGAAAATAACTCTTATATAACCGACTTAAGCCTACTTCTTTAAGCAAGTTTTTGAGTAGAGTTATCAATCCGGTGCAACAACGATAAAAGGGTTGTATTCAGCCCTTGCACCAATCAAAGATACTTCTCTAAAGTAGTTGCTAAAGTCGTTTTAGGAATAGCACCTACAACCATATCCACTCGTTGACCCGCTTTGAAAATCATCAGCGTGGGAATACTGCGAATTCCATACTGACTAGCAGTATTAGGATTTTCATCTGTATTAATCTTGACTACTTTGACCTGTCCAATATATTGGTCTGCAATTTCATCCACAACCGGTGCAACCATGCGACAAGGCCCACACCAAGGAGCCCAAAAATCCACTAAAACCGGGATTGGGCTATCAAGCACATCTTCTTTAAAAGTAGCATCAGTAACTGGTACGGCGTTGGACATCCCTAGAAATCCTTATATATAACAGACCCTATCAAATTTGACAGTCCCATCGGAAATAGCAAACTATCTCACGAAGGATTCTTGTATGCAGGACGAGATTAGCATTGAGTTAAGGGTAAATTTAACTGGTTCCATGCAATCGCGTCTACAAGAACTTTAATCCTTACGTCTACTGACTGTCTGACAACAGACGAAGGTACAACAGAAATGAATTTTTCTGTTAAATTGTTGCCTGTTTTTTGTTTACCTAACCCTTAAATACTGGGGGTCTATACCCCGTCTTTTCGGGGTCAGGTGCTTACCCGGGCTTTGTTTAGCGGAACCTCACCCAATCTTACCGCAAAAGGATCTTCTCTTGAACAATTATTGATAGTCGAGATTGATCACCGATGCAATTAACTTGAATTGCTAAGATCAAGAAACCGCCCGAACAAAAGTCCAGGCGGAGTGTGGTGTGAGGAGTGAACGGAAACATACGTCTCCGCTTCTTCTATTGTGCCATTTTATTTCATAGAATTACAGGTTGAGTCGTAAGTTTTACAACGATTTAACAAGTTTTGTCAATCATTCTCAAACCTAACCCCAGTTATTTAGAGAATCGGGGTCCTAGACCAACGGCTCCAGCATAAACGGCTTGAGCCCCGAGTTCATCTTCAATCCGTAATAAACGGTTATATTTGGCGATGCGTTCACTCCGACACAGAGAACCCGTTTTAATTTGTCCGGCCCTGGTCGCCACAGCTAGGTCTGAAATTGTAGTATCTTCAGTTTCCCCAGAACGGTGACTAATAACGGAAGTGTAACCATTGCGGGTCGCCATGTCAACGGTTTCCAAGGTTTCTGACAGAGAACCAATTTGATTCAGTTTCACTAGAATAGAATTGGCAACTTTCTGCTCAATCCCTCTTTTTAAACGGGTGGGGTTAGTAACAAATAAATCATCTCCCACCAGTTGAATTTTACCACCGAGTTTCTGGGTCAGGGATTGCCAACTGTCCCATTCATCCTCTTGAAGACCGTCTTCAATGGAAATAATCGGGTATTGACTCGTTAATTGACTCAGATACTCGATGAGTTGATCTCCACCGTGGGGTTGACCATCATAGGTGTAAATTCCATCTTTATAGAATTCATTGGAAGCCACATCCAGGGCCAGGGCAATCTGTTCACCGGGTTGATAACCCGCGATTTCAATCGCTTGGATTAAAATATCCAAGGCTTCTTGATTAGAGCCCAAGTTAGGAGCAAAACCTCCTTCGTCCCCGACTCCGCCCAAGAGTCCTTTTTGTTTGAGAACATCACTCAGGGAAACAAAAACTTCCGCCCCCCAGCGTAGGGCTTCTTTGAAGGTCGGAGCGCCAATCGGAACGATCATAAATTCCTGAATATCAACGTTATTGGCGGCGTGGGAGCCTCCGTTGATTACATTCATTAGGGGCACGGGCAGGACATTGGCAATGGGGCCACCTAAATAACGGTAGAGGGGTAAACCCACGGTTTCGGCGGCAGCTTTAGCAACGGCCAGGGAGACACCGAGGATGGCATTAGCTCCCAGATTGCTTTTATTGGGCGTACCATCGAGATCGAGCATGATTTGGTCAATGACCGTTTGTTCCAGGGCGCTAACTCCGTTAAGGGCTGGGGCGATCACCTCGTTGATGTTTTTAACCGCCGTCAGAACCCCTTTACCCCCATAACGGCTTTTATCGCCATCTCGAAGTTCATGGGCTTCAAAGCTTCCCGTAGAGGCTCCACTGGGAACTTGAGCGTGTCCATAGGCTCCGTTATCAAGGTAGACTTCGGCTTCCAGGGTCGGGCGTCCCCGCGAGTCTAGGATTTCACGGGAAATAATAGTAAGAATTCCAGGGTCTGACATATCTATATCTATCCTTTATTAGTCAGTGAAGATGCGTCCCAGGCTTGAAAGAGTTGAGACAAGAGACAGGTTAACAGGTTATTGGTTGATCTAGTCGCAGTTCTTGGAACATTTTAAGGTTTGGGTGAAAGTTGGTATCGGTGCTGATACTCTCCTTCTCCCTATGCTAGAATCCACCATTAATTCATTGCCAATTGAAACTAATCCCTTGAATGTCAACACAGTGGAGGCTTGGAGAGAGACAACCCCTATACAGAATCAAAATTCAATTTAGGTTAAGCTATCTATATTGAAATCTTGATCCCTATCCTGATCTTAATAGTTCAAGAGAAGGAATAAAGATTGGGACTCGCCCTTGAGTCAGTTGTTGGATCTAACCGGATAAATAAAGACTCAAATCCCAGGGAATATCCTGCATAATCAATTTTATAGAAATTTCTAGGGCAAGTTGTAGGTCAAAGCTAATTTGGGAAACTATTCCTATTGGCAGCCAGACCCGGCAACACCCACCTAGAACCGAATTCAGCGAGAAATTAAAGTGCCGAAATGAACCCTTTCATTTTCGAGTCAACTTTTTAATTTTTCCGAAGTTAGAAGTCTCACGCTAAAATTAGCGTAACGGGTAAGCAGCAGGTGATGGGAATTAGCCATGTTTGAACGCTTCACAGAAAAAGCCATTAAAGTCATCATGTTAGCCCAGGAGGAAGCACGCCGCCTGGGGCATAACTTCGTGGGAACTGAACAGATCCTCCTGGGTCTGATCGGGGAAGGCACGGGCGTTGCAGCCAAAGTCCTGAAATCAATGGGAGTCAATCTCAAAGATGCCCGGATCGAGGTCGAAAAAATTATTGGTCGGGGTTCGGGGTTTGTCGCCGTCGAGATTCCGTTTACCCCTCGGGCCAAAAGAGTCCTAGAACTATCCCTCGAAGAAGCGCGCCAACTGGGACATAACTATATTGGCACGGAACATTTACTTCTCGGTCTGATCCGGGAAGGGGAAGGGGTAGCCGCTCGAGTTTTGGAAAACTTGGGGGTTGACCTCTCGAAAGTTCGGACTCAAGTGATTCGGATGTTGGGTGAAACGGCTGAAGTTGCCGCTGGAGGCAGTAATAGCCGCACCAAGACCCCAACTTTGGATGAGTTTGGATCAAATTTAACCCAAATGGCCGCCGAAGGTAAACTTGATCCGGTGGTCGGTCGCCAGAAAGAAATTGAACGGGTGATCCAAATTCTGGGTCGGCGGACGAAAAATAACCCGGTGTTAATTGGGGAACCGGGGGTAGGTAAAACGGCGATCGCGGAAGGCTTGGCCCAACGCATTGCCACCAATGATATTCCCGATATTTTGGAAGACAAACGGGTGGTTACCTTAGATATTGGTCTATTGGTGGCTGGAACCAAATATCGCGGGGAATTTGAAGAACGGCTGAAAAAAATCATGGATGAGATCCGGTCGGCCGGTAATGTCATCCTGGTGATTGATGAAGTCCACACCCTGATCGGGGCCGGGGCAGCCGAAGGGGCGATCGATGCAGCCAATATCCTCAAACCCGCCTTAGCCCGGGGCGAGTTGCAGTGCATCGGGGCGACTACCTTAGATGAATACCGCAAACACATTGAACGGGATGCGGCCCTAGAACGTCGGTTCCAACCGGTGATGGTGGGTGAACCTTCGGTTTCTGAAACCATTGAAATTCTGTTTGGGTTGCGCGAGCGCTATGAGCAACACCATAAACTGAAAATTTCCGATGAGGCCCTCGAAGCGGCGGCTAAACTCTCGGATCGGTATATTAGCGATCGCTATTTACCCGATAAAGCCATTGACTTAGTGGATGAAGCGGGTTCTCGGGTGCGTTTAATCAATTCCCAACTGCCCCCGGCAGCCAAGGAATTGGACAAAGAACTGCGCCAAGTTCTGAAGGAAAAAGACGAGGCGGTGCGTTCCCAAGACTTTGATCGGGCGGGAGAATTGCGCGATCGGGAAATGGAAATTAAGGCTCAAATTCGTACTATTAGTCAAACGAAGAAAGCCGAAACCACCCGCAGCGAAGATGATAGTCCCGTTGTCACCGAAGAAGACATCGCCCAAATTGTGGCCAGTTGGACAGGGGTTCCGGTGAACAAACTCACCGAGTCTGAGTCCGAGAAACTGCTGAACATGGAAGGAACCCTGCACCAACGGTTAATTGGTCAGGATGAAGCCGTTAAAGCCGTGTCCCGTGCTATTCGTCGCGCCCGGGTGGGTCTGAAGAACCCCAACCGACCGATCGCCAGTTTTATCTTCTCTGGGCCGACTGGGGTGGGTAAAACCGAATTAACCAAAGCCTTAGCAGCCTATTTCTTCGGGTCAGAAGAAGCGATGGTGCGCTTGGATATGTCCGAATACATGGAACGTCACACGGTTTCTAAGTTAATTGGGTCGCCTCCAGGCTATGTGGGCTACAACGAAGGCGGACAACTGACCGAAGCGGTGCGTCGGCGTCCCTATACGGTGGTGCTATTCGATGAAATTGAGAAAGCCCACCCCGACGTTTTTAATATGTTGCTGCAAATCTTAGAAGATGGTCGTTTGACCGATGCTAAAGGTCGGACGGTGGACTTCAAGAATACCTTGATCATCATGACGTCCAATATTGGATCGAAGGTGATCGAAAAAGGTGGCGGTGGTTTAGGCTTCGAGTTCTCGGAAAACGAAAACGATGCCCAATACAACCGTATCCGCAACTTAGTTAATGAAGAACTCAAACAATACTTCCGTCCTGAGTTCCTCAACCGTTTGGATGAAATTATTGTCTTCCGTCAGTTGAATAAGGAAGAAGTCAAGGAAATTGCCGTGATCATGTTAAAAGAAGTCTTCGGACGCTTGATCGAAAAAGGCATTACCTTGGAAGTGACGGACAAGTTCAAAGAAAGGTTAGTGGAAGAAGGCTACAACCCCAGCTACGGGGCGCGTCCTCTGCGTCGAGCCATTATGCGGTTACTCGAAGATAGTTTAGCAGAAGAAATTCTGTCTGGACGGATCAAAGAAGGGGATACGGCTATGGTTGATGTGGATGAAAATGCTCAAGTGGTGGTGTTCCAAAGTACCACCAGTCGGGAATTGTTACCCCAAGGCGCTGAGTCTTAATCCGTTTTAATTATATAGCGGTTCCCTGTCAAGTGAGGTACACCTTGAAGTTAAAAAGCTTGATTATCAAGCGAGTCAGTGCACCTCACCACGATAATAACCGCTATATAGCAATTCCAAATCGGTTGTAATATTTTATGGTAGGGGTTGGGTACTCCAACCCCATCTCAAAGCTATCTAAACCCAAAATAATAACAATTATTAAACAATAATAACAATTATTATGGATAATTATAGAAGTATAAATTTTGAAACATTTAAAAATAGTGATCCAAAATTAGCTGAATTTTGTATTTTTGCAGAAAAATATCTTTATCAAGATCCTATTACTTCTTTGATGAAAATTAGACAATTTGGAGAATTATTAGCTAAAGAGTTAGCGGCTTCTATTGGTTTATAAAATAATCCGAGAGAGTTCCAATATAATTTATTAGTTAATTTAGAAAAAAAAGGTATCATTAGAAGTAATATCTCCACTCTATTCCATCAGATTAGAATAGCTGGTAATAAAGCTAATCATGAAATGAGTGGTAATAGTCCTGCTGAACAACATGAAAAAAATTATAGAATAGCTCTTAAACAACTGAAAAACTCTCATAAACTATGTATTTGGTATTTGAAATTAAATAAAAAATATACTCAAGATATCCCTGATTTTATTGAACCAGTCAAGCCTATTTCAGTTACAGTGCAAGAATCTGCTGTTGAGTTAAAACAGTTAGATGATAATTATCAAGCTTTACTATCTGAGATTCAGAAAATTCAAGAACAACCAAAAGATACAGACAAAATTAATAAAACAATTCTTATTGCACAAAATAAGGCTGAGGAAATAAAATTAGAGTCTGGTGAGTTTGAAACACAGTCTAGTAATATTAATTTATTACCTATTGGTACAATTTTAAATAACCAGTATAAGATTATTGAGATTTTGAGTGCTGGTAGTTTTGGGCAAACTTATTTAGCGAATGATACTAACTCTTTTGATGAGAAAGTTGTTGTTAAACAATTTAGACCTCAATCATCAGATGAAGAAACTATTAAGAGTGCTAAAAGTTTATTCAAAAGAGAAGCTCAAACTCTTTACAAATTAAATAAAATTGATAGCATTCCTAATTTAAAAGCTTTTTTTGAAGAAGATAATCAGTTTTATTTAGTCCAAGAGTTTATTGATGGTAATACTTTAGAGGAAGAAATTTTGCTTGAGAATAATGGGAATAAGTTTAGTGAATCTAGGGTCACTAAACTTTTACAAGATATTTTAACTTCCCTAAATAATCTACATTCTCTCTCTGTTATTCATAGAGATATTAAACCTTCAAACTTAATTAGAAATATTGATAATAAAAAAATATATTTAATTGACTTTGGAGCAGTTAAACAAATAGTTAATAATTCAACTGATGGTACAATTATCATTGGTACAAAGGGATATATGCCTTTTGAACAATTACAAGGCCAACCACAATTGAATAGTGATATCTACGCAGTTGGTATGATAGTAATTCAAGCAGCTACAGGATTAAAAATTAGTAAAATCAATGAAGGCCAGTGGCAAGTAGAAGCAAAGCATTTATCCGATCATTTAATATGTATTCTTGAGAAAATGACAGCTATTGACTATAAAAATAGATATCGTTATGTTCAAGAAATATTAGATGATTTAAAAATCCGAAAATCAACAAATGTAAGTTCTGAACCCATAACTTCAGCAGTAGTTTCACCTATTACAGAAATCAAATATACATCACAACCCATAAATAATATTAATACAGCAAAATCAAAGCTACTAAAACCATCATTAGGATTAACAATAGCAGGCGTTGTAGTGGGAATAGCTGTTTTAGGATTTTTTATCAAATCTATTCCTTATTTCACTAAAGCTAAGATTAGTATTGATACGATTACGATTGGTACTTTAGAAGAACCCAAAAGATATACTGAACTCAGGAAACATTTAGAAACTGAGTTAATTCCTAGTAATTTTATTGATTATATTAGAGGAAAAAAAATAACGGTTAATATTAATGGAGATAAGACTCTCTCCTATCAAGAAGCTCAACAAAGAATTACTGATAAACAATGGGATGTTGCTTTTACTTTATCTCCTATCATTTCTATTCATGCTAAGAAACAGGGTTATAAATATATTGCCAGTATGTTTCCTGATAAACCTTTTTATGAAGCAGGCATTATTGTACACAAAAGTAGTCCAATTCAATCATTAGATGATATAAAACCCAGTACAACAATTGCTTTAGGTAATTTTAATTCTGCTTCTAGTTTTTATTTGCCTATTTATGATTTATACGGTAAAACTATTTCTGTAAGCACTGGGCATAAAGGCGCAAAAATTAGAGACATGGTAATTAATAAAGAAGTAGATATAGGTTCTGCTGCTATGGGCGACATTATTAATAACAAATTCCCAGATTTAAGATTAGTTGGTATAAGCAGAAAGATCCCAGGTTCTGGTGTATATATTTCGCCTAATTTAAGTGAAAATGATCAAAATTCAATTAAAAAAGTTATGTTATATGCCTCTAAAAAAATTAAAAGTTATGAGCAAGCTAATTATGGAGATAAAAGCAAAGATGAGCAACCAGTTTTTGAACCTGATTATACAGAATTTGAGAAACTAATGGAACGGGTTGATTCTCTATTAGTTTGTTCTGATTTTAGTAAGAATCCTGTCAAATTATACTGTCCTGAAGGTTTTACTCCTTACGAAATAATTGGTATAGTAAATGGTTCATCTATAAAAGGAAATAACTACACTTTAAAAGTTACTGGTCAGGATTTTAATATTTATATTGTAAATTTAGATAAGAAAGTATTTAACGAGTTGACTAACAATGGTCAATTAAATGCTTTGCAAGGTAAAAAAATTAATATAAAAATTACCACTAACCCTCACCAAACTAATCAAGGTTTATCCATAGATATTACTCAAATACAACAAGTTAAAATTATTAATTAAAGGGATTGAATGCACAACAGCTTAGGACGTTCTTAATTGCTTCCTCCTTCCTCCTTCCTCCTTCCTCCTTCTTCTGCTACAAAATCGTTAAATAAGTTTCTGTTGGACTGATGGGTAACGCCTTCAAGGTTTGATTTTGTAAGTCGATTTCTAACCCCAAAGCTTCTAAAGGTATGACTCCTAAAAGAGCATCTTTACCTCCTGGTAATTCTAAGCACTCGAAGGTTCCTTCCCGCTCAAACATTGATATTTTGGCATCTTGGAAAATTCGGGCTTTGCCAATACCAATGGCGGTGGCTACGTCCACTTCTTTAAGGAGTTTTAGCCCCAGTTTGGCGATCGCATCTTGGGGTAAACATAGGGTAGTTGCACCCGTGTCTACTAATACATTTTTGAGGGTGATTGAGCGAATTTGCTCTAGTAAAATTGTCCCATCTTCTGCTCGAATTTGGTCGGCGCGGTTAGTAATTGTTAGAGTGGCGAAAACTTTTCCCATTTCATTGTGGCTTTGAATTTGCATATTTTTCTCCTACTTAAGAGTTGGAGTTATGGCGTCTTTTAATTGTAACTTCTTTTGAGGGCGATCGCGTGGGATCAAGAAACCCGGTTTCTATGGTTTAAAATAGGAATTGTATTGCAGTGGGTCTAAAAACAGTGTTGGAATATCCCCTTTTGCTTTTAGTTGATGGTCATTCGTTAGCGTTTCGTTCCTATTATGCCTTTGGCAAAAGTCGCCAGGGGGGGTTACGCACGTCAACGGGTATTCCTACCAGTGTTTGTTTTGGATTTTTTAAGTCCTTATTAGATGTGATGGCGAGTCATAAACCCGATTATTTAGCGATCGCATTTGACTTAAAACAGCCCACTTTTCGCCATGAGGCTGATGAAAATTATAAAGCAGATCGGACGGAAACCCCTCAAGATTTTATTGAGGATGTGGAGAATTTAAAACTATTATTACAAGCCTTTGATTTAACAATTATTACCGCTCCTGGTTATGAAGCCGATGATATTTTAGGGACGTTATCTTATAGGGGAAGTCGGGAAAACTATCGAGTTAAAATCCTATCGGGAGATCAGGATTTATTTCAGTTAATTGATATTAAAAAAAATATTAGTGTTTTACATTTGGAACCGGGTAAAGGAAGCAACCCTACGGAATTTTTAGCCGAACAGGTCTATCAGAAGTTGCAAATTTATCCCCATCAAGTGATTGATTATAAGGCATTATGTGGGGATAAATCCGATAATATTCCTGGGGTAAAAGGCATTGGGAAAACCACGGCGGTTAAGTTATTAGGAGAATATAGTTCTTTAGAAAATATCTATGCCCATATTGAAGATATTAAAGGAGCGACGCGCAAGAAATTAGAGGAAGGAAAACTGGATGCCGATCATTCTCAAACCTTAGCGCGAATTATTCAAGATGTACCCTTAAAAGTGGGTTTGGAAGATTTCAAATTACAAGGGTTTGATCAAGCTAAAATTCAACCGATTTTAGAACATTTACAATTGCAAACCTTTTTAGATAAAGTTAATCAAATTCAAAAACAATTTAAGGGAAATATTCAAATACAACCAGCAGAAACTTCAGTTAATACCGACGAAGATGCCAGTTTTTTTACCCGGGAAGAAACCGAAATTTATCAACAACAAAAAATAGCAAATAATCCCGCATCTAAGATTAAATTGCGTTTAATTCAAACCCCGGAAGCCTTAGAACAGTTAGTTGATATTTTACAAAATCATACTGATACTAATTATCCCGTTGCTTGGGATACGGAAACCACCTCTTTAGAACCGAGAGAAGCGGAATTAGTTGGAATTGGTTGTTGTTGGGGAACAGCGCCAACAGAGGTGGCTTATATTCCTTTAAATCATACCCAAGGAACGAATTTAGATAAAGCCCAAACCTTAAATATTTTACGTCCGATTTTAGAAAGCGATCGCTATCCGAAAACCTTTCAAAATGCTAAATATGATCGATTAATTTTTAGAGTTCATGGGATAGAATTAAAAGGTGTAGTCTTTGATCCCATGTTAGCAAACTATGTGTTAGATCCTGAAGATAATCATAATTTAATTGATTTAACTCGTAAATATTTGGGTTCAGAATTAACAGCCCCGAGTTATAAAGAATTAGTACCAAAAGGAAAAACTATCGCCGACATTAATATTGCTCAAGTCGCCGAATATTGCGGAATGCAGGTGTATGTCACCTTTCAATTAGTCGATAAAATTAAAGCAGAATTTACAGATAAACCTCAATTAATGAAACTCCTAAAGGACGTTGAACAGCCCTTAGAACCGGTTTTAGCTGATATGGAATATGGGGGTGTACACTTGGATATTGACTATTTACATACCTTAGCCGAACAATTAGATAAACAGTTAGAAATTACCGAAACTCAAGCCTATCAAGTGGCGGGAGAACAATTTAATTTGGCTTCTCCCAAACAACTGAGTAAACTTTTATTTGAAACCCTAGAATTAAGTACCAAAAAAACCCGACAAATTAAAACCGGATATTCAACGGATGTGAATGTTTTAGAAAAATTACAAGGAGATCATCCGATTATTGATATCATATTAGAACATCGCACCTTAGCCAAACTCAAGTCAACTTATGTCGATGCTTTACCCACATTAGTAGATGCAAACCAACGCATTCATACCAGTTTTAACCAAACTATTACCGCCACGGGACGGTTATCTTCTTCTAATCCCAATTTACAAAATATTCCGATTAAAACCGAATTTTCGAGTAAAATTAGAAAAGCATTTATTACCGAACCCAACTGGCTGTTAGTTTCAGCCGACTATTCTCAAATTGAACTGAGAATTTTAGCTCATTTAAGTCAAGAACCGATTTTATTAGAAGCCTATAAAAACAATCAGGATGTGCATACTGTTACCGCTAAATTATTATTTGAAAAAGAAACCGTCACATCGGAAGAAAGACGGTTAGGAAAAACGATTAATTTTGGCGTAATTTATGGAATGGGGGCGCAAAGGTTCGCCCGGGAAGCCAAAGTTAGTAGTGCAGAAGGTAAGATATTTATTGAACGATTTAACCAACGGTATGCTCAAGTTTTTGCCTATTTAGAAAGGGTGAAAAAACAAGCTATTGCTCAAGGATATGTCGAAACCATATTAGGACGAAGACGCTATTTTAATTTCCAAGGAGATAGTCTACAAACCTTAAAAGGAGTTGATATTAATGAAATTGATTTAACCCAATTGAAGAAAAAAATGGGTCAAAATGATTCCCAACTATTGAGAGCCGCTGCTAACGCTCCCATACAGGGTTCTAGTGCTGATATTATTAAAATGGCGATGGTACAAGTACACAAACTTTTAAGCCAATATCAATCCCAATTAGTGTTACAAGTTCATGATGAATTAGTCTTTGAAATTCCCGAAACAGAATGGGAAGAACTTCAACCTAAAATTAAGACTATTATGGAACAAGTGCTTCCCTTAAGTGTTCCTTTGGTCGTGGATATTCATGCTGGACAAAATTGGAAGGAAGCCAAATAAATTAAATAGAGGACTGACCTATCACCTCTAAAACAATTCTAAATGATTAGTGGCAAAACCCCTATAATCAAATATTATAACCTATTGAAAACCGCTAGATTCGTAGGGATAATTCATGAATTACCCCTACGAATAGGATTATCAGGACTTACGCAAGGACGCTATATATAGCGCATTCAGGATCAGGCGATCGCTTGATTCAGACAGAAGGGCGATATGCGTCCGGCACGCTACGCGAGCGCGCTTATAAAAAGAGAATTAATCTGTGTTTGAATTGATAAGTAAACTAAATAAAAGAAAGCTTGAGAGAGGGATGTTTAAGCTCTTGGCTCAGGTAATCTGCTAACAAACTAGCTTTTAACTGATAGACAGTTTGAGAAACTTTCTTAGCCATACGAGTCAGAAAAACCCAAACTAATAAAGCGCAAGCAATGTGGTTTTTTTGAATACTCGCTTTACGGCATTGGCAAGATTCTATCCCCGTTAATTGTTTAATTTCTCGGTGAAATTCCTCAATTTTCCATCGCAGTTTACATTGAGAGATGACTTCATCTATTGAAGACTGATTTAAATCATTTGTAGCTACATATTCCGTTCTGTTGGCAGAAACAGTTACCCGAAATAGTTTAACTTTTTTATCTCTAGGGAATTTATTTATTTTGATTAGCTTTCCCTGTTTTTCTTCAATTTCAGACCAAATTAACTGTTCAATAGGCTGATATTTTTTTTGACCTCCTGTATCATCAACCAGCCGGTTTTTTTTGAGCGGAACATAATAAATTTTCCCTAAATTATCAATCAAAGCCATTAACTTTTGCGCTGCATATATATTGACGGCGGACAAGTTCAATTTTCGAGGAAAATCTTTTGTCGAGTACCGTATCATCAAAAACTAAACAAGCTTCGGGATGGCTCTGAAGTTCTGAATGCACTTTTTCCCAAATCACTTCGGGTGTTAAGTTTTCTGAATTCAAGTAACGATTAATTGTATCATGGCTAAACTCTTGAATATGTTCAGCGAAGTTGGTTAGAGTATAATTGATTTGGCTACTCAGGAGATATTGGCAATAGTATAGATAATTGATGCTCATATTTTTGGGCATAGATTCTGATGCTATTTTAACATTCCTTATTCTCCGTTTCCAGATTTCTTTTGGGTTAGCGATCGCTAACTCCTTAGTACGCTACATATAGCGTCACTGCGTAAGTCCTGATTATATTCCGAAATTTACGGAGTGCCGACCACCTGGGAAATTAACTTTCTTTTGAAGTTTTTAAGATTGTTAATCCTAGATAGAATTCAACTGCTTATGTTTGCGTTTGAGTGCGGAAACTGCACCCAATGTACCAAAAGCCAGGAGACTTAAATTAAAAGTTGGTTCAGGAACAGCCGTGATAGTATCCTTGACTGCAACGGAGAAATTGAGACTCGGCAACGCACCGCCAAACTCAAGGGTATATTTTCCCGAACCCAAAGGCGCAAGCATCAGATAATATCCATCACCGTAAGCATCGCCAGAAAATCCTGGTGTTACCCCAAATGGGTTGTTCTCAGCAGCGAAGAAGTTGAATAATGGAGATTGTTCGCGGTAGGCAAAAAGATTAGGTATAGTTTCCCCGTTGATTTTGGCTACTAAATTATCAGCCCCATCGATCAGATCAATGACGCTATTTTGCAGTTCTTGTCCTCTCAAGCCAGTTTCTAAAGTTGAATTTTCAGCGTTCAACATCGGCAATAAAAGGTACTTATCCCCCGGGACAGTAAATGACCGATTTGCGTCAACTCCAGCAGTCCCTGCGATAAAAAACACAGGCCCGGCTTGGTTTACGCCAGCATTATCACCAGTCTGGTCTGTAAAAGCGTCCGTTGGCTTAGACTGAGCGAATGCCCATTGCCACCAGTCGGTAGTCCATTCGGCAATTGTCTTGCCTTCGACTTCAGAACCTGGTGCGAGGACTTCTACTGCACTTACAGGTATTGTCGCCGCCAAAAGTGATAATGCAGAAACTAGCGATAGAGAAACAGATCTAAAGCGACGGATATTATTCATCAGAAAAATGGGTATAAACCCCGCCCTTTTGGGCAGGGTGTTTTCATTGTCGGGGGTAAAAAAGAAAATAAAAGTGATCTTTTTTTGGTAAAATCAAAGAAAGATCACTTTTATTTGATTTTAAAAAACTATGTTAAACAGTATAATCGAACAACTGAAGTTAGTCAAGGATTTTCGGAAAAATCGTGGTAAAAGACATGAATTATGGGTAGTGTTGACTATCATTGTTTTAGCACTGCTAACTGGCAATGTTACTTATAAGCAAATAGATAATTTTAGAAAAAATGAAGAAAATAAGCTAATTAAATTATTAGAAACTAACACTAAAAAATTGCCGTCTTATAGTACCATAAGACGAGTAATGCTCGGAATAAATTCAATAGAAATTCAGTTGGTTTTTCAGTCAATAGTCCAGGAATATTATTGGCAACAAGAAGGCGTTGATTGGATTGCGATCGATGGAAAATCTTTAAAAAACACCCTGACTAACTATGAAAATCAGAAACAAAATATGTTAATTATGGTATCTTGGTTTAGTCAAGAAACAAAGTTAGTAATTAAATCGGAAAGTTTTGAAAGTAAACAAAGTTCTGAAAACGCTAAAGTTCTGTCTATGATAGAAAAATGCGGGTTATTAAATAAAGTATTTACCCTCGATGCTCTCCATTGTAGTAAGGAAACAACTCAGGCAATAATTGAGAGCAAAAATAATTATTTAATTACGGTAAAAGGGAATCAAATTAAATTGCACAATCGGATCAAGATTTTAGCAGAAATCGAAAAACCTTTAACGGTATATGAAGAAAAAGATGTCAGTCATGGGCGAAATATTAGCAGAAAAGTATCAGTATTTGATAGCCAAAATGTCAACCATAAAAATTATCCTCATCTTCAAAGTTTTATTCAGGTAGAAAGAACGGGTTTTCGGGGTGATCAAGAATATAATGAGACTTTATATTATATTAGTAGTCAGAAATTAAGTGCGAAAACATTTGCAGAAAAAATTAAAGCACATTGGTTAATTGAAAATCAAGTACATTGGGTCAAAGATGTGAATTTTAATGAAGATAAATCAAGAATAAAAGGCATAGACGTAGCCGGAAAATTCTCGTTATTAGTAACATTAATTTTGAATATATACAGAAGTTTGGGTTTTAGCTCAATAAAAGAGGGACAGTCATGGTTGGGAAATAATTGGGAAAAGATTTTAGCGATCGCCTGAATTAATTAAGTTTTTAAAACTATTTTTCTAAAAAAACATTCAAAATATTTAATAATAAATAGTCATAAAGTCTTATTAATCAAGACAATGGCTATCTTTTGCTGTTAATAAATATGAAAATTGTTCATTCTTAATATTTCCCACTTATCTGATGAAAATTAGAGAGAATTTGATCGGAAAAATTGATAATTTTTTTTGAAGATAGCGATCGCATTTGGGAAAATGAAAACCCCCTGCCCTTTTGGGACGGCTTTACATTTCCCCTTTCAGGGAGGAGGATATGGTGGCCACCCTAACTCCTGCTCAAAGAATGACAACCAAATTTGAAGATTTTTTGAAGTGACCAGCTTTCATTCAGTCCACCAAGTTTCAGCATTTATTTCAAATGTAGTGCTACGCGCATATGTTAGGGCAATTTCTCAAGGCAGCATCCACGCATTCTCTGACGGTTTGAAATTCCTTTAATCTCTGTTTCATGCGGAAGTAATGAAATAGGAATTGTTGTTAGGTGTTAGCCCTTCTATCTTAGGAATAAGGCCTGATCACCTAATCACGAACCCTTAAAATCATGAAAAAACCAGCTAAAAAACCTTGGCAAGTTGCCTTTCTTCTCTATTTTCTGTTATTATTTTTAATTGTAATTACAGCCAATGGGGGAAATTTACCCTACAATTTCTTAGGGAAAATTCCTAATTATGATATCTATGGACATTTTATTTTATATGGAATAGCCTCTTTTTTAAGCCATTTAGCTTTGGGAGGAAAAAAGATTATAATTGATCAGATTTTCATTCCCCTAGGGCCGTTTTTATTTACCGTCGTAACCATTGCTGAAGAAATCTCACAAATTTATTTACCCCATCGTACCTTCAGTATCGTTGATTTGAATGCCAGTTTAATTGGGATTATTCTATTTTATTATCTAGCAGAATTATGGATTTTTTATCATAAAAAAAGACTGAGGTAATAAAATTACCCTTGCTTATTTAACTCAATTGTGAGAAAATTCAAAACATCCCAAACGGGGAATTTAGTTTTATTAAAATAGCATTATCCCTTAACCCCATGACCCATTCTAGCCCTATTAACAATATTCCTGAGTCTACTTGGAGTCGCCCCATTGGTTTAGGGTGGGAAAAACCGTATACCGTCCGCTACGCAAGTAATTTAGATGATGGCCCTTGGCACGGAATGCCTCTGGGGGGGTTGGGTGCGGGTTGTATTGGGCGGTCTTCTCGGGGGGATTTTAACCTGTGGCATTTGGACGGGGGAGAACATATTTTTAAGACACTTCCCGCTTGTCAATTTAGCGTTTATGAAGAAACAAAGGGCAAGAAAAAAGCTTATGCCTTATCAACAGAATCCCCTGAAGATGGCAGTTTATCCGCTTGGAATTGGTATCCTAAAACTACAAACTCTGGAGAATCAACGGGAACTTATCATGCCTTATATCCCCGCAGTTGGTTTATCTATGAAAATGTGTTTTCTGCCCAATTAAGCTGTGAACAATTCTCTCCAGTTTGGGCAAAAAATTATCAAGAAAGTAGTTATCCGATCGCAATTTTTGAATGGACAGCCCATAACCCCACGGATGAACCGATTACCTTAAGTATATTATTAACTTGGGAAAATACAATTGGCTGGTTTACTAATACTTTATCCAGTCCTGAAGTAAAGGTTAGAGATGATGGAAGTCCGGTATATGAATATGAACCCAACTGGGGAAAAAGTGTCGGATGTTGTAATCATTTAGTTGAAGACTTTCATCGCATTGGGTGTTTGATGACTCGCCTAAGTGTGAATGAAGATGTGCAAGAAGGAGACGGACAAATTGCGATCGCAACTATTACAAATCCCGCCGTTGAAGTATATGATCAAACCCGTTGGAATCCGACCGGAAATGGGGAAGATATTTGGCAATGTTTCTCAGAAGATGGCACACTTTTAGATCAAGAAAGTGATCAACCCGCCAAAGAAGGCGAACGAATTGCGGTGGCTTTAGCGGTTAAATTTACCATTAGACCCGGGAAAACCAGAAAAATTCCTTTTTATTTAGCTTGGGATTTACCCATTACTCAATTTGCATCGGGAATTAATTATTATCGGCGTTATACTGACTTTTTTGGTCGGAATGGTCGCAATGCTTGGTCAATGATTCGCACAGCGATGAAACATTCTGACACCTGGCGAGAACATATTCAAGCATGGCAAAACCCCATTTTACAGCGTCAAGATTTACCGAATTGGTTTAAAATGGCACTGTTTAATGAGTTATATTTACTCACCGATGGGGGCGCAATTTGGAGCGCGGCGGATGAGCGAGATCCCATGGGACAATTTGGGGTTTTAGAATGTTTAGATTATCGCTGGTATGAAAGTTTAGATGTGCGATTATACGGATCATTTTCTCTATTAATGTTGTGGCCGGAGTTAGAAAAATCCATCTTAATTGCCTATGCTCGAGCAGTTTCTCAAGGAGATGATACCCCCCGAATTATTGGTTATAATCAGGCTTCAGCTATTAGAAAAGCCGTGGGTGCAACCCCCCATGATTTGGGCGCGCCGAATGAACATCCATGGGAGAAAACTAATTATACCAGTTATCAAGATTGTAACCTTTGGAAAGACTTACCCTGTGATTTTGTCCTGCAAGTTTATCGAGATTTTCTATTAACAGGGGCAACGGATTTTGAATTTTTAACTGATTGTTGGCCAGCGATGGTTGAAACCATCAATTATCTGAAAACTTTTGATTTAGATCAAGATTCAATTCCCGAAAATAGTGGCGCACCAGATCAAACCTTTGATGATTGGAAATTACAGGGAATTAGTGCCTATTGTGGGGGCTTATGGTTAGCGGCATTAGAAGCTATGATTGCCATGGGAAGACTCTTAGAAAAAGAAGCAGTTACACCCCATCCTAATAAGGTCATTCCAACCTATAAAATATGGTTAGAAACTGCTAAACCTTTGTATCAAAAAACTCTCTGGAATGGTGAATATTATCGTTTAGATAGTGGGAGCGGTTCCGATGTAGTAATGACAGATCAATTATGCGGTCAATTCTATGCTAAACTATTAAGATTACCTGATATTGTTCCCCCAGATTGTACTATTTCGGCTTTAAAAACCGTTTATAATTCCTGTTTTAAAAAGTTTCATAATGGACAATTTGGAGCCGCCAACGGGGTCAGACCCAATGGAGAAGCGGTTAACCCAAAAGATACTCATCCCTTAGAAGTTTGGACGGGAATTAATTTTGGTTTAGCTGCCTTTTTCTTACAAACGGGAATGAATGCCGAAGCCTGGGAATTAACCGAAGTTGTGGTTAAACAAATTTATGATCATGGCTTACAATTTCGCACACCAGAAGCAATTACCGCCGCCGGAACTTTCCGCGCTAGTCACTATTTAAGGGCGATGGCAATTTGGGCAATTTATTATCAATATAGTAATCCTAATTGAGTGAAAAACTAACCCCAAATTGAGTTAATTCCAAAAAATAAATATTACAACTAGGATTTTTCTATGATTCAAACTATCCCCAAAACCGTAAGCTTTGATGAGTTTATTACTTGGTATCCAGAAAATTCAGGATGTCACTATGAATTACATAATGGAGCTATTATAGAAATGCCTAAACCCACGGGCAAACATTCACGAATTGCTGGTTTTTTGATCGCTGAACTTAACTTTGAAATCCGACGGCTTAAACTTCCCTATTTTATTCCTAAAGAATGTCTGATTAAATCTGTCCGTGATCAGTCGGGGTATGAACCAGATTTGATTATTATTGATGAAAAACAGGTTAATAATAATCCTCGATGGGAAAAAGAATCAATTATTACTCAAGGAAATTCTATCCCTTTAGTTGTGGAAGTTGTTTCTACTAATTGGAGTGATGATTATGCGTTAAAACTAGAAGAATATGAAATTTTGGGGATTCATGAATACTGGATTGTGGATTATTTAGGATTAGGGGGAAGACGATTTATTGGCAATCCTAAACAACCGACTCTTTCTGTTTACCAGCTTATTGAAGGAGAGTATCAAGTCCAACAATTTCGAGACTATCAACGGATTGAATCGCGAATTTTTCCAGAATTAAGTTTAACTGCTTTGCAAGTTTTTCAGGCGGGTCAGCTTTAAATAAAATCATGAAAATGTTGTGCCAAAATATGATAAGTTAAAAGAAAGTATTTTGGCGATCGCAACTTGAAACAAAAACAACCCTCTAGTTACAAAAAATTAATTCCCTATATTCGTACCCAGGGAAAAACTATTACTAAAGCCTTGGTTTGTACGATGGCATTTACCGTATTTTGGCCGTTATTAGCCTGGTTAGCCGGACAAATGGCAGGTTATATTGGTCGGGGAGATGTGAACGCTATTGCTCAATTAGCGGGGGTGGCGGCGGTGGTTTTCTTCATCCGAGGAACGGTACAATACGGCCAAGATACTTTGATGGCCAGAGCGGCTTTAACGATTGTTTTGGAATTAAGAAAACAGGTATATCGTCACTTACAACAACTGAATATTGGGTATTTTGAAACCGCCAAAACCGGAGATCTTGCCTATCGCCTGACGGAAGATATTGAGCGCATTGGGGAAGTGATTAATAAATTTTTCCATCAATTTATCCCGTGTATTTTGCAGTTAATTGTAGTTTTAGGATATATGATTTATCTTAACTGGCAATTAACTTTAGCTACTTTAATTATAGCCCCATTTATGGCGGTATTAATTGGTTGGTTTGGCGAAAAATTATTAACCTTTACTCGCCATAGTCAAAACCGAGTTTCTAATTTAGCCTCTTTATTAACAGAAGTCTTTAGTGGAATTCGCTTAGTCCAGGCATTTGCCGCCGAGGAATATGAAATTAATCGCTTTAGTATTGAAGCCGAACAAAACCGCAAAGCTAAATATTTAGCCGAACAAATTAAGGCTTTACAATTTGTAGTCGTAGGCTTTTTAGAAGCCATGAGTGTGATTTTATTATTCTTTTTAGGAGGATGGCAAATTTCCCAAGGGAATTTAACTGGGGGTGGATTTATTAGCTATATTGCAGCCGTAGCATTATTAATCGATCCCATCTCATTAACCACCAGCAATTATAGTGATTTTAAACAGGGTCAGGCTTCGTGCGATCGCATTTTTGAACTCTTAGATGTACAACCGACGGTTGTGGAAAAACCCCATGCTTTTGTTTTGCCCCATGTAACCGGAAAAGTTGAATATTCTAACGTTAGTTTTACCTATCCTAAAACCGATTTTTCTCAAAGCCAGGAAGATAATAAACCCGTTTTAGAAAATTTGAATCTATTCGTTGAATCGGGGGAAATGGTGGCTTTAGTGGGGCCGTCAGGGGCTGGAAAAACCACGTTAGTTACCCTGTTACCCCGATTCTATGATCGTCAATCAGGAACGATTAAAATTGATGATATTGATATTCAGGATGTCACCTTAAAAAGCCTCCGGCGACAAATTGGCATTGTCCCCCAAGATATTACTTTATTCTCGGGAACCATTGCCCAAAATATTGCCTTTGGTCAATCCTATTATGATTTAAAAGACGTGGAAAATGCGGCTAAAATTGCTAATGCCCATGCCTTTATTATGCAGTTTCCTAATGGATATCAAACCCTAGTTGGCGAACGTGGCGTTAATTTGTCGGGTGGACAACGACAACGAATTGCGATCGCCAGGGCCGTATTATTAGACCCTAGAATTTTAATCTTAGATGAAGCCACATCCGCCTTAGATTCTGAGTCAGAAGCCCTAGTTCAAGAAGCCTTAGAACGATTAATGCAGGATCGAACGGTGTTTATTATCGCCCACCGTTTAGCCACCGTCAGACGGGCAACTCGGATTCTGGTATTAGAACAGGGTAAAATTGTGGAGTCAGGAACCCATCAAGACCTATTAGAAAAAGGCGATCGCTATGCTCAATTTTATGCTCAACAATTTAATACCTAAATTAAAAATAGGAGGCATAAATGGAACAAAATCCTGAGACGGATGATGCAAATTTTAAGCGTCAAGTCCAAAAAATGCACCAAATCACCGTTTATACTCGATGGCTTGTAATCGGGATTTTGTGGGTAACTATTGCACCCTTAAGTTTATGGGCATTACGAGCAGAAATTGCTCTTTGGCAAGATCATTTTACCTGGTCAGCCGTTCGCTATGGTTTAGCCTATAACCGTCTTGCTGCTATGGGTTTGGGGTTATGTATTGGCACAACAACAGCCACATTAGTTTGGCATAGTCGCAACATTTTGTTCGGAGTTTCTTCCGCCTATCAAAAACGTTTAGAACAGCAGGTCTTTAAAATTCTTAAACAGGGGAAAACTCATCCCTTTTGGAAGTGGGTTACTTCTACTAGGGACTAAACTCTATTAATAACAGAAGTCCAGCCCTTCAGCCCTATGTGACTTTTAGACTTTGAACTAACCAGTTAAATTTTGCTTGAGCCAAAGCCAGAAATTCCTGGGTATGTTGACTAAATTCGTCGGTTTCTGGTTGATCTTCTATTTCTATGAAATCAGCATATCCTAAACGCCGAATAGTGCCACGCATTCGACTGGCTAAACACAGAGATAAACCTTGATAAAATCGGGCTGCAAATTTAGCATCACTGTGTAATTTACTATTGAGTTCAAATCGAGAAATTGCTAAAACTTGAGTCGTTTCTAAGGCTTTAACCGTTGCTAAAGGCGGCCGACTATCAATAAAAGAAATTTCTCCTACCACTTCCCCTTTGATGATTTGGGCTAATTCCCGATCCTCATTTGCACCGATGACGACACTTAACAACCCACTTAATACAAAATATAGGGCATTAATCGGACGTCCTTCATAAATTAGTCTTTCCCCAGGGGGAATTGTTTCTAGCTTTGCTTTATTGACAACCCAATGTAAATCATCATCGCTTAATCCACCAATAAGAAAAAGTGCTTTTTCTGTTTTATTAGTCATTCTTTAATAATATTCCTCACAGCTTTTACGGAGTAAATACAACCCGATTTTTCTAAAATAAAAGTCTTGACACTTAACATAAAATGCTAAACTAACAGGGGGCAATCCCATAGAATAATTTTATCATTACTTTGCCTATATCGTAACTATCAGTTGATGAATTTTTAGCACATTTTATCAGATCTAAGGTCTTGTGGATGGCAGAAACAGCCATAAATTCCTTTAAACGGTCTAAAGGAGAATTGATTCTATTATAATCATAGGTCAGAGTTTTGTCTAAACTTTAATCGGAATTGTCAAAGATTAGTTTTTCCTTTTGTTGTATCAACTCACCTTCTATGAAAAGTAGTGACTCCTCAGATCAATTACCATCGACCGATCCCCCCAATAGTCAACCCTTACCTTCGATTAACTTATTGACCATGTTTCGGTTAGGTCTGTTTCAAATGGGATTAGGGATTATGTCTCTGCTAACCCTGGGAGTAATTAACCGAATTATGATTGATGAGTTAAAAGTTCCAGCGCTGGTGGCGGCGGGGGCGATCGCCATGCACCAATTTGTTTCTCCGGCTAGGGTGTGGTTTGGTCAGATGTCCGATGCCAAACCGTTATGGGGATATCATCGCAGTAGTTATGTTTGGATTGGGTTAATTTTATTTACCAGTATGGCATTTTTAGCCCTGCAAGTGGTTTGGCCATTAGGTGCGAGTATTCAAAGTAATGGATTCACTGGAATTGCCTATTTATGGGCAGGTTTATTAGCCTTAATTTTTGCCGGATATGGTTTAGCTTTAAGTGCAAGTTCCACACCATTTACCGCCCTATTATTTGATATTTCCGATGAAAATAATCGTTCTAAATTAGTTAGTATTGTTTGGTCAATGCTGATGGTGGGAATTGTGATTGGGGCAATTATTAGTTCTAAAATTCTCCATCGTCCCGAACTCTGTGGTGTAGATCTTTTAGTCGATAATCCCATCGCCCCATCAACAGGGACAAATTTACCTCAATTACAAGCCTCTGTTAATCTGTTATTTATTATTATCCCATTAATAGTAATTGGTTTATGTTTTCTGGCAACTATTGGAATTGAACGCAAATTTTCTCGCTACAAATCGCGCTCAACAATTGTTGAACGAGAAGATCAAATTACCTTTGGTCGCGCCATTAAAGTTCTCACCGCCAGCCGACAAACGGGGTTGTTTTTTAGCTTTTTATTGGTGATGACCATTAGCTTATTTATGCAGGATGCTGTATTAGAACCCTATGGGGGTGAAGTGTTTGGAATGTGTGTTTCTGAAACCACTAAATTAAATGCGTTTTTTGGTATAGGAACTTTAATTGGGATTGCTGCAACGGGATTTTTAATTATTCCCCGGATTGGCAAAAAAAATACGGTCAAAATCGGTTGTATTGGAGTCGCAATTTGTTTATTATTTTTTATTGTGGCGGGTTTTTATGCTAATGCTGGATTGTTGAAAGGAGCGTTATTATTATTTGGTTTAAATTCGGGAATTTTGACGGCAGGGGCGATTAATTTAATGTTAGATTTAACCTTAGCTGAAACCGCCGGAACCTTTATTGGAGCCTGGGGTTTAGCTCAAGCCATGGCGCGGGGATTAGCCACGGTTTTAGGGGGGGCAATTTTAGATTTAGGACGGGCAATATTTGAGGTTCCTTTCCTAGCCTATGGTTCAGTTTTTGCCGTCCAAGCTATTGGCATGATTCTGGCGATTGTATTATTAAATCGTGTGAATATTAGAGAATTTAATGAAACAGCCAAACAAGCGATCGCCAATGTATTAGAACAAGAACTGGATTAATTGTAGAGACGTGCCCGAGCGCAGCGATGCCGTAGGCTATTGGCGCGTCTCTACACTGTTAACTGATTCTTACCATAATCCCCGAACAGGTTTCTCTCCCCCAACAGGACGACAATTCCCATAGAGGACTTTACAAACATCGTTAATTTTATCTTGATTGAGTAGGGGAGTTTTAAACCCTTGGAATAATGGCCCTATAATGATCGTCTCATATTCTTGTTTGGTCATGCGTTCAATCGAAATTTGAGACAACTTTAAATCAGAGGTTAAACTGGAAACTTTTTGTCCAGCTTCCAGGGTAATTGGATTAGGATTATTCGGATCATTGGGTGATGATAATAGAATTTTACCTTCTAAAACCCGAATCGATCCCGTATTAACATTAGTTTGATTATTTTTATCGATATTTAACACATAAGTTGTTCCTTGAACTCCGGTGGCAAACCCTAAAATACAACCATTTGCTGGGCCAGAAGCAATTAAAACTCCTTCTTGTAATTCCGCACATTGACCCACCGTAATCTTAGAATTTTCCCCCATTCGGCCATTAGCACCCGTGTTAAAATCAACTTGAGCGCGAGCTTCTTGAGTTCTTATTTCCTGTCCTAATGTTGCTTGTTCCTTAACTTCAGCAACTTGATCTTCAATAAATACTTGATTATTATTACCAATAATATCCGTCAAAGTAGCCAGATTAATTTGCGCTAAAGCTGGAAAATCAATTAAAGATAGTCCCCCGATTAAACCCAAGGTTTTTAAGATTCTAAACACCCGATACTGCTGATTTTTTTCCAGTTTTAGATCAAACTTAAACTTCATTTTCATAATCCCTCATTCAAAAATAGATTAATCTTAGTCAACACCCCTTAAATTAACCCCTTGACTCGATTCAGAATAAAAGGGGCAATGTCATTCACCGATAGAATATGTTGGGCTGCCCCTAAAGCGATCGCTTCTGCGGGCATTCCAAAGACCACACAACTGTCTTGGTTTTGGGCAATTGTTAACCCACCCCGATCAAAAATGGCTTTCATGCCATCGGCCCCATCCCGTCCCATTCCAGTTAACAAAACCCCCGCCACACTAGAACCATAACACTCAGCAACAGACTCTAAAGTTTTTGTCACCGCCGGACGATGACCGGCTAATGGAGGTGCCGTCGAGTAGGCAAAGCGACCCGTGCGGCTCAATTCTAAATGGTGTCCATCTGGGGCAAAATAAACCGAGCCCGCCTGGGGAAGTTCGCCGACCATGGCGATTTTAATTGATAAATGGCATTCCCCATTTAACCAACTGACTAACCCCGGCAGAAATCCTTCACTAATATGCTGAACACAAACAATAGGAACGGGAAAATTACTAGGAAATTGTGTCAAAATTGTATGTAAGGCTTGGGGCCCACCCGTTGATGCACCAATAGCCAGAAGTTTAATCGTGGGAGAAGATAGACTGAAAAGGTTTGAGGGTTCAATGGCTTGGGACTTGGGTGACGACAAAACAGTTCGACTGATCAGTGGAGGTGGAGTCGTCGATAAACGCTTTGGACTGATAATCGGTGAGGATTTGCGATGTTTGGTAAAAACTTTGACACCCGAAAGCACTTTAATTTTTTGAATTAACTCCTGTCCGATCAATTCATAATCGGAAGCTAAACCCGTTTTCGGTTTAGGAAACACATCAACAGCCCCAGCATTTAACAGTTGAAAAACATTTTGAGTATCATCGGATTGAACCGAAGCACTGATCACCAAAATCGGACGGGGGTGAATTGTCATGACTTCCTGGATAAATTCCAGTCCGTTCATTTGGGGCATATGAAAATCCGTACAAATCACATCCGGTTGGACAGTGGGAACTAATGTTAATGCTTCCTTACCTGTTCGAGCAGTTCCTACAATAGTAATATCTGGAGAAGTTGATAAAATTCGTTTCAGAATAATTAAAGCAACAGCCGAATCTTCAACTAGGAGAACTCGAATTGGCATTTTACAGTTAGTCACTTGTGGGATGTGGGGTGTTCCTAATTATACTAATCTTTTTAGGGTCTCGATCAAAACTTCTTGATTGAAAGACGCTTTAGTAATATAGGCATTTGCCCCAACTTCTGCACCTTTGCGTTTATCTTCATCGGAAGCTAGAGAAGTCACCAGAATAATTGGCAGTTCACTATAAGCCTGATTTTGTCGAATTTTGGTGACTAAACTTAACCCATCCAAATTAGGCATCTGGATGTCTGAAACCACCGCATCAAAGGAACGAGTGCTGAGTTTATTAAACCCATCTAATCCATCCACCGCCGTCACCACTTCATAACCAGCAGCTTCTAAAATTCGTTTTTCTTGAGTCCGAGTGGCGATCGAATCTTCTACTAATAAAATCACCGGTTTAACGGAGGAATTCTCCTGTTCTTGAACCCTTAAAGTTGAGCGGGCGATGGGGGAATTGATCACACCTGCCTGTTTGCGAATGGATTTAATTAAATCTTGAGGACTTAAAATAATACAGACTTCCCCCGTGCCTAAAATCGTAGCTCCTGCCACATTTCTGACCCGTTTTAATAATTGGCTTTGGGGTTTTAAGACCACATCCTGCTCATCAATTAAAGCATCAACAAATAATCCTAGTTTTTCTTCCCCTACTTTTAAAATAATGCAGGGTGAAGCCGCATCCATCATTACAGAATTGGGATTTCTTTGCATAAAGGATGGGGAAATCGAAGCCTGGGATTTTGATTCCTTAGCCACCGCAGATTCCGATTCAAATTGAGCAGAAGTCCAACGAATTTCTAATAAATCAGCTAGTTGAGCTACGGAAATCGGTTGATCTTCAAAAACAATGGTTTCTCGACCTTCAATGGCAAAAATTTCATCCGTCTGAACCAGTCGGGTCATTTGGACAAATTCCACGGGAATGGCATAGGAAATCCCCTGAACCGACACAATTAAAACATGGGCCGTTGCTAAGGTAGTTCCTAATTGAATCCGAAATAAACAACCCTGATTTGGGAAAGATTCAACTTGAATAATACCTTTTAAACGTTCGACATTGGTTCGCACCACATCCATTCCTACCCCCCGTCCTGATACTTCTGTCACCACAGTTCGGGTGGTAAAACCTGGGGCAAAAATTAAGCCATGGATTTGTTGCGCAGTCATACCCAATAATTCTTCCTGCTGGCAAATTCCCCGTTTTAAAGCAGTTTGTTTGATTTTTTCAATATCTAATCCTCGACCATCATCATAAACTTCTAACACAACATGGGTCGCGGTTTGATACCCGCGTAACTCGATTTTGGCGATCGCCGCTTTCCCTAATTTTTGCCGTTCTTCTGGAATTTCAATCCCATGATCAATCGCATTTCTTAAAATGTGCATCAACGGATCTTTCATTTCTTCTAAAATTCGTTTATCTGCACGGGTGTCTCCACCAGAAATCACTAATTCAATTTCTTTTCCTTGTTGCCGCGCTAAATCCCGTACCATGCGAGGAAACAAATTAAAAATAGTTGATAGTGGTAATAAACGTAAGGTTCTGACCCCATCTTCGAGTTCATCGCTAATAATATCTAAACGAGCTATATCTTCAGAAAAAGTATTTCTAAGTTGATTAATTAAAGTTCCTAACTGTTCTAAACGTTCCGTACTGCGATGATAATAGTTTTGCAATTGCCCCATGGTTCCTTGTCCAGAAACATGACGATTGAGGTTATTTTCTAGGTCATGAACCACAAACCGATTCACAAAGGCATCTCGACTCCATTCTTCCCATAAACTCACCAGGTCTTCAATTTCATTCAACCGATGGGCAATCCGAATTTTAGTAACGGTTAATTCTCCCGTTTGAGTCATTAACCCATCTAAATTACGGGTGGGGACTCGAATGGTTTCGATTTTATAAGTAGAGTCGCGATCAGTTTTCACCGCAGCCGTAGCATTCATCGACTCGGCCATGGTCGTCATTAGAATAGCCGTTTCATCTGATTCGGGAGGGGTAGGTTCGGCAGGTTCGGCAGGGGGAGCAGGGGAGGCAGGGGGGGCAGGTTCGGGAGCAGAAGGAGTAGGGGAGGCAGGTTCTGGGGGTACTGTCGGTATGGCTGAAATTGCGTTGGTGGGTGTTTCGGGTTTGGCTCCCATCAGATAGGCTAAACTATGAAAAGCATTAATATCACAGGGTTCTCCTGTAACCGCAGCATAAACCAACTGACGAATCGCATCAATCCCATAGGAAATTCGATCTACTAAATCCACTGTCAGAGTTGTTTCCTGACGTTTTAATCCCCCTAATAAATGTTCAATTTGATGGGATAAAGTGGCAACATCCTTAACCCCTAACATCCCCGCATCGCCTTTGAGGCTATGGGCTTCTCGTAATAATTCTTCCAATTTAGCCGCATCATTGGGATTTTTTTCCAGATACAACAATCCCTCATCCAAATTCTGTAAATGTTCTTCGCTGGCGGTTTTAAAAACTTCCCGGAGTTCGTCATCTTCAATCATCATAAGTTTTTGATCCTGTAACTTGCATCTAATGTTGAACGATTAAACCAGAGTTTGGAGATTTTTTGCGGTTTCATTTAACTTTTGAACCCCTTGTTTTGTTTGGTTAATACTGGCTGCAATTTCTGTTGAGACAAAATTGAGGTTATTCATCGCATCAACCACTTGTTCCACAGCAATTGATTGCTGTTTGGTATTCAGGGAAATTTGTTGTAAATTAACCGCCACATCATTAATCGCCTGAATAATCTCTCGAACTGATTTTGAGCCGTCCTCCGTCACTCTAACCGTTAAATTAGCGGCGGTTTGAATATCAGTAACAATCGAACTAATTTTTTCGGCGGATCTGCGACTTTGATCGGCGAGTTTGCGAATTTCTGATGCCACCACCCCAAACCCTTTACCATTATCTCCGGCTCGGGCTGCTTCTACAGAAGCATTTAAGGCTAACATATTGGTTTGACTGGCTAAATCCGTAACCACAGCAGTAATACTATAAATTTGTCCTAAGTGTTCACTTAAACGCATAATTTGTTGTTGTAATTGTTCCATTTTTATTTTCAAACTTAGACTACTCTCGGTTTCAAAAGATGATTTTTGATAACCACCCGCTAAAAGTAAAACTTGATTAGCTCCGGCGGCGGCCGTTGATGCTTGTTCGGCGGATTGGCGACTTGATGCACCTAATTCATCCATACTAGCTGTGGTTTCGTTGACGGAACTCGCCTGTTGAGCGGTGACTCGTTCTTGAGATTCCATCACACTGACTAATTCTTGGGCGGCTTGCAAAATTTGGGATGCTTCTTGATTAATTCGCTTGAAGATCAGAGTAATGAGTCCAATTCCCAACAAAACCGAACAAAATATAGTTGCTCCTGTGCCACTCCAAACCGTATTAATCAGGTGATCTAAAGCATCATTTTGCCGTTGATGGTGCTCCTCTACTTGTTGAGTTTCTAAGTTGATAAATTTTTGAGTTTTCTCCAAAACTGTTGTTGATAGTTCCGTACCTTTTCCTTGCTTCCAAATCTCTAGGGCTTGGTCAACTTGATTATCATTAATTAATTTGAATAATGCCGAATAGTATTGTTCTAATTGGTCTACCGATGCAGTTAAACTATCTAAATCTTGAATCAGTTCACGATTGGTAATCAGTGTTTTCACATCTACCAACGCTTCTTGATAAAGAGATTCAGCAATTTGATACATCTCACGGGACTGAGGATTTTTAACTAAAATATATCCCCGGGCAGCAATTGTTAAGTCTTTCGTGGCTAAAGCTAAGTTATTAATAGCTTGCAGGGCATCACCGGATGTTTGGACTTCTAGGGTTGTTCTCCGAACTTTTTCAACATTGGAGGATACAATTCCAGCTACTAATAAAGAGAGCAAAATTGGAATTAAATAACCGGCAATAATCCAGTACCTTAAACCATTGACTTTTAACATATTCCGGTGCTATTGCTATATTAAACAATTGAGTTTAGATTTAACGCCACTTCATTCAATTTTTCCATTCCTATTTTAGCTTGACTTAAGCCATTAGCGGTTTCACCGACCCCTTGACTTAAAACATTCATTGCATCTAAAACCTGTCCAATCGCGATCGCTTGTTGCTTCACATTAAGCGAAATTTGCTGATTATTCAAGACCACATTATTGACGGCTTCGGAAACCCCAGTAAAAGTATCAGCCGTTTCTCGGGTTAGTTTTGCATTATATATCACAGTTTTTGTCCCTTCTTCCGTTGCCATTACCGTTGAATTAATTGCAGTTAAAATATCAGCAACGAGGGTATTGATTTTAAAGGCAGATTTTTTACTTTCATCCGCTAATTTTCTAATTTCAGTGGCAACAACTGCAAATCCTTTCCCATGTTCTCCGGCTCTAACCGCTTCTACCGCAGCATTTAAGGCCAACATATTCGTTTGATTAGCTAGATCACTGACCAATTCAGAAATATTGCCAATTTGGTTTGTTTGTTCACTTAAACGGATAATTTGTTGGGCAATCACTTCAACTTTTTGCTGAAGATTTTCCATTCCTTCTAAGGTACTATTAACCGCTTCTTTTCCTCCTTCTGTTAATCCTAAAACTTGTCGCGCCCCATAGGTTGCTGACTCGGCTTGTTCTGCCGTTGATTGAGATGAGGCACTCAATTCATCCATGGTTGTTGTGGTTTGATGCACAGAACTTGCCTGTTGATTGGCAGTTCGTTCTTGTTCTGACAGGGTAGTAGCAATTTCAGTGGAAGAAGTGGCTATAACTTGCGTGGCTTGATGAATAGTTCCGCTAATATTAAGCGAAATTAATAAAGCAATGATCACAACTGTAACTAAAATTAGAAATGCTCCAATTACTAGCACATATAATAACGCTTCTAGGGCTTCTTTTGTTTTCGTTCTTTCCTGATTTAAAATATTGGCTTCTGTTATCGTAAATTCAGTGCTAATTCGATCAAAATCTGCCACATATTGAGTCCCTATTTTGGCTTTTTGAATTGCTTCGGCTAATTTTCCTTGATTGATCAGTGAAAAAGCCTGTTCAGCTATTTGATCATACTGAGTAACTAAGTTATTCAGTGTTTGTAACCGTTGTTTTTGCTCGGGACGATAAACTAAAGATTCTAGGGCTTTGGAGGCTTCTCGATAGGCGATTAAAGAGGTATTATATTCATTAACAAAGTCTTGATTTTTCAGACCGATGTATCCTCTTAGGCTGCGAATCATCCCTTGAGAACCCCGCTCTATTTCGTTTACTTTCAAAATCACTTCTTGAACTCGTTCAGCCTCTTGAAAAATCGTAGATACCTGATTGATATTGGCATAAACTAACCCTGTTAGTCCCATGAATAAAAGAACAGGTACGCTATATCCTAAAAGTAATTTTTCCCTTAGTTTTAAATCATTAAACATATCATTTTTGCAGGTTGACTATAAAATTTGTGGAAGCGATATGAATTCGGAGATTAAACTTCTTGGTCAACAAATAATTCCCCTTGAGTCATGATTTTTGCTACATTCAGAATACTCATCATTTTATCTTGATAGAAGGCTGTCCCCTGTAAGTATTCATCCTGTTTGAGATGAACCGCCGTAGGAATAGTTTTAATCTCCGATTCTTTTAAGTATATGACATCAAAAATTCCTTCTACTATAATTCCAGCCACAATATCATTAATTTTAACAATCATAGCCTTAGAGAATACCTGGGAGGTTTGTAAAGGCAAATTCACTAGACCCCGAATATTCACTAAGGTTAATATTTCTCCGCGTAAGTTCATATTTCCCACAATATGAGGGGGAGTACAAGGAATCGGTGTCACATGATGAATGTCTGTAAATTCTCGGATAATTTCTAAGTTAACCCCAAAATATTCTTCATTTAAACAAATCACCGCTAAAGGAACTAACCCGGCAAAATCTTGATTATCAATAGGACGTCTTAAATTTTTAGCTCGTTCCTGAAAAATTATGCGTTCTTCTGGGGTTGCATTGGGAGAGAAAATATAATTTTGTACTTTCTGGTGGGTGTATTTTCTGGAGGAATCTCCCGGGATATGGGGTTGATTATCTTCAAGATTTATTCTCTCTAAATTAAAATCTGGGAGAGAGTGACTAATATATTGGATCAGGGTTTCTGGATTTAAAATCATGACTAAATGTTCATCAACTTGAGCCACACCTTGAAGATAATAGGAAGGGTGAAACTGATCAAATTCCTGTTGGAAGTTAAACGTTAATTCAGTTTTAATGGCATCGGTAGTAATCATTTTCACTTCGGAAACTTGAGTGACAATAATTCCGAGTCTAATGTTATTAAATCTTAAAATAATCACGCTATCTGATAGTGCATAATTCGGCTCAGGATAGCCTAATCGAATGGTTAAATCAATCACGGGAAGTAACTCCCCACGCAAATTAATTAAACCCACTAAATCCGCAGGTGCGGAGGGAATTGGAGTTAATTCCGGCAGGAAAAAAATTTCTTCCACGACGGAAGCCATAATTGCATAACACATAGACTTCAGTGTGAAAATTAAATAAGCCATAATCAGTTATCAGTAAAAAGTTATTAGTGAACAGTAAACAGCGAATTGTCAACAGTCAATAGCCAAATGTTTGTTTTCCAGAAAAACAATTAAATCTTTAGCCATCACTCCTTCCCAATGTTCAATTCTCATGGTCGGAGGTAAGGATTTGAGTAGAGATAAAGCTGTACTATACATTTTAGCTGCTCTGGTGTGATCTTTTTCTTGTTCATAAATTGATGCGAGTTCCAGATAGGCTGGAATGGAGGAGGGAAGCAGATAAATAATTCGTTTGGACAATAATTTTGCCCCCACTAAATCCTCCTGTTCCTGAGCGATGTGCAAGAGTAAATAATAAGGTAAGATAGATAAAGAATCTATTTCAATCGCTTTTTTACAGTAAGATATAGCTTGTTCATATTCTCCTAGATTTGCCCATGCTTGTGCTAATAAATAATAAGCATCAAAGTTATTAGCAGATTTTTGGTTATAATTTTCATTTCTTTCTTTTTTTTCTGCAATGGTCAAATCCAGATTTTTTAAATAATAGTTAGGCATTTGGATAAATTGTTCGGCTTTTTGAATAGCGGCTTGATACTGTTTATTTTTAAAATATCTTTTTGCTTCTTCTAGGCTTTTTTGAGATAACTTCACAACTTCGGATTGATGATGCTCCTGTTTGTTGATTTTTGGGTATTGCTCCTGATGGTTTCGAGCAGAATACAATAAATTATCCCAACGATGATCCCGATTGCTGATCAAGTTTTTGGGCAGAGTCAAGGATTCTTTGAATAAACCTATCGAGCGTTGATAAATCATGGACTCGGGATAAATTTTTGATTGAAATTTTTCGATGCTTTCTGTCCCTTGTAATTCCGCATGACCAGTAATTAAATAGCCTCCTGGTTTTAAAACATCAAAAAACTTAGAAACTACTTGATTAATATAGTATTTTTCAAAATAAACAAAAACATTTCGACAAATAATTAAATCCACATCTTGAATTGGGGTATAGTCAGGATAACAATAGGAATCTTTAACTAAATTCAAATTAAAAAATTTAACCGGACTTTGAATTAACGAATTAATTTTCCAATCCTCTCTTTGTCGCACAAAGTATCGATTTCTCAGTTCTAAGTCAACCATACGGAAAGACCAAGCCGTATATAAGCCTTGACTGGCTTTTTTTAAGGCTTCTTCATTTACATCAGTTCCCAGAATCTGAAGATTCCAACTTCCCCAGTCTGGGATTAACTGTTGAAGCAAAATAGACAGGGTATAGGGTTCTTCTCCCGTCGAACAACCGGCACTCCAAAGAGTTAGCTTTTTCGTATGTTGCCGCGATGCAATTAATTCGGGTAAAACAATCGTTCGTAAAAGATTAATTTGACCTTGATCTCTAAAAAAATAAGTTTCTATGGTTGTAATTAAAGGAATTAATTGTTTCCATTCCTCTCGACTTTGGGAGGTATCGCTACTTAATAAATTTAAGTAAACTTGAGGATCAGGTAATTTTAAAGATTTAACTCTGATCTTGATTTTTTCAGCCAGTATACCGTAGTCCTGCAAACGAATAAATAACCCCGTTTGACTTGTAATAAGATTAATAAAAAGTTTGATTAATTCAGGTTCCATATAATAATCAGTTATCAGTTAACAGTCATCAGTTATCAGTTTAAGAGTTAATCAAAATCAGTCATCAGTTTGAGAGTTATTAGTTATTAGTTAATTAACTGTTGGCTTATTAACTAATAACTGATGACTGTTAACTGATGACTGATGACTGATCACTGACTTAGGCGGGATAAATTCTTAAACGACGGTTGGGTTCTTCCCCAAAACTATTGGATTTCAGGCGATAATGCTCTACTAATTCATGCTGCATTTTTCTGACTTGGGGAGACCGAGGCAGTAATTCCACAGGTTGCCCTTTGGGGATCACAATTTGTTCCACCGCTAAACGGGCTTCTTCTAACGCTTCAATTTCATCGGAAGAACCACTGGCCGCAAACAAATTCAAATCCGCAATTTCTGGGGTACTGGGATCTTCCATTTGTAACAGACGTCGCAAGGCTCGGGCAATTTGAGGGGCTGTTCCTGATTTTATCGTATGAATTGGAACTTGACGAGTTTTAGCAACATGACGGATTTTGGATTGATTTCTAATATGCGATCGCAACGCCAACACCACATCCGCACTATCAATATCCTTCGTCAAGATCACAGGTAAAGATAACATTTGGATCACCTGTTCAATTTGATGACGAGGAACCCCATAAGGATAAATATTTAACGGTGAACCGTCCCCTAGTTTATGAATTAAGGGAAATTCCTCATCGGGGTGTAGGGGGATAACCCCAGAAAAAGACTGTTCCAGGAGTTGCTCAAAATATTGAGATTCCGACGCCGTATTTTCCACAGGTAAAGGCATCATTTTTCCTGAACCTCGCAACCCACGAACACCGGGAATTGTAGCCACAGGTTCCCGAGATTTCATCGTTGAGCGTGCAGGACTGGCAATGGGGTTGACGGGAGTATATCGTTCCTCAAAAACTTCGACTTCACCCGCATCATTCATCGTTCTAATTTGCAAAATCGGTTGCATTCCCCGTAACAGATGATCAATCGTAGTCGCCACGGATTCATGTACAACCCAGCGTTGCTGTTCTAACATTTCCACGGCTACATCAAACGTGGGAGGGGCTTTACGCTCTAAGACCGTCTTTTGAGAACCTCGACGTCGAGCCTCATCATCCCCTAAAGTCACCGCTTGAATTCCCCCAATCAAATCGGCGAGGGTGGGGTTTTTCATTAAGTTCTCAATCCGATTCCCGTGGGCCGTACCAATCAACTGTACCCCGCGTTCGGCAATGGTTCGCGCCGCCAAAGCCTCTAGTTCTGTGCCAATCTCATCAATCACGATCACCTCTGGCATATGGTTCTCCACGGCCTCAATCATAACTTGATGTTGCAGTTCAGGACGAGCCACCTGCATCCGACGCGCCCGCCCAATAGCCGGATGGGGGATATCTCCATCCCCGGCAATTTCATTGGAGGTATCAATAATTACTACCCGTTTTTCTAGTTCATCTGCTAACACACGGGTAATTTCTCGCAATGCCGTAGTTTTTCCCACCCCCGGACGACCAAGTAAGAGAATAGATTGACCCGTTTCTACCAAATCTCGGATCATGCCAATCTTGCCAAAGATGGCCCGACCCACCCGACAGGTTAAACCAATTACCTTTCCCGTCCGGTTGCGAATCGCACTAATTCGATGTAAGGTTTGCTCAATCCCCGCCCGGTTATCTCCGCTAAATTCCCCAATCTGCACAATACAATGTTCCAGATCATCCAAGGAGACAGGGATATCCGAGAGATATTCAGCTTTGGAGGGAAAACGAGCTTCTGGAAGACGCCCCAAATCCATCACAATCTCAATCAGACTGTCTCGTTGGGGATGCTGTTGCAAATTCTGCCGAATCTCATCAGGAACAATGGAGAGTAATTTGTTCAGGTCGTCTGTAATTTGCATACTTTTATCAGTAAACAGTTATTAGTTATCGGTAAAGAAAAGAACCCGTTTTAAGTTATCTGCCATCCGCAGTTAATTCTAAACAGTTAAGACTCAGTTGGTAATCAGTGGTTTTTAATCTGAAATCTCACACTGATAAATGATTAACTATCACCGATAACTGATTTAAGTTGGGAGACAAGGGTTGAGGCTTTACCAACCGCTTGCCAGAGCAACTTCGGATTTGCTTCGAGTACAGATAGGCTAGGGCGCGTCTTGATTGGGGAAAGGATCTTTGAAGGTTGAGCTCTGTCGGTTGGGGTTTCCTGCCGTTGAAAAGTCACCCTTTGAGGTTCGGGAGTGAATCGGGATTCCAACTGTTCCAACAGGGGTGACAACAGAACACGGGCATAGCTTCCATAGGCGACACCCGCCACCAAATGACTAGAATTAACTGACCGTAACTGTTTTCCACCGATGGTCTGAGTTTGTTGATCAGGATTTGGAAAAACGGGGTTAAGCACAGGATCATCTATAACTGTTGGCTGTAAAAGCCCAAGGGATTTGAGCTTGGCTACAGTATAATCGTTTGTGCCACCCGCAAGCTGTACATATCCAGGTAAATTTGCTGCCAAAATTTTTTGGCACAGTTTCACGCTTGCTAAAGTTGTCCCCGCCCCAATATCTCCACTCATCGGTCGGCCATCGGTTTGCCAAATTAAGGGACAATTTAAGGGTGTAATAATTTCAGATAGGGTTTTTAGATATTCGACCACGCCATCACCGTCAGGACAACTAATTGCCACCAGTTTGAGTTTTTCCAAATAGGGTTGGATACTATTCCATAGTCGTTGAAAATCATTTTCCCGTCCAACTTGAGTATGAATTTCTAACGCATCTACCCCAGTTTGTAACACCAGGGGTGCAATTTCATCGGGGCGAAAAACATAAGACCGAGCATAAATCAGATCGGCCGGACAAATCGGAATACAGCGTCCGCAACCATAGCACAGTTCATCAATAACGCCGGATTTCGTCGGCGAAAAGGCGATCGCTCCCGTGGGACAAACCGTTTCACAGGGTCGCCAGCAACTTTCAGGGCAAGCAGTCGCCTCGAACTGGGCCTTACGAAAATGGGGGTCTTCACCATCATTCAAGCTGACCATTAGCCAAGGACGATAGCGATAGCCAAACCCCAGGTTTTGAGCCTGTTTACCCAGCAATTCAGCTTGGTTTAAGGCTTCCTGAGCCGCCATAATCACTGATGGATCAGCCGCCACATCGATACAGTCCGCCCCCGCTAAGGTGTAGGCTAGGGTTAAATTTCGGATGGCAGGCAAATGCTGATAACTGGCTCCACAGATCAGTTTAAACCAGTGACCTTGTTGCAAGGCTGTAAGAGGGGATTCATGATTGTTCACAATTATCAGTTATTAGTAAACAGTAATCAGTTATTAGTCATGAATCAGTTATTAGTTTTTGTTCATCAACAATAATCTTTATTTTATTTTCTGATAACTGATAACTGATAACTGAATAACTGATAACTGTAGTTCAAGCGGCTACATCAATATCCTTCAGGGGTGTCCACTGCACAACCCGCGCTCCCCCCATCTCTACCACCAGCTTTACCCGAGGTTCTTGTAAGGGTAACTGAGTCAGAAACGTAATTTCTTGACTCGATAGAATATGACCTTCAATCATCCACAGCACTAAACCTTTCGACTTGGGCGGAAGTTGATCTAACTGGGTATTTAAAATCGGCGGAACATAATAAATATCCCCAACCGCGGCTTCATTCCCACTGCTTTTTTTACCTAAATGGGCAGGGCGAACCCCATGCACCCCCGTTAAATAAGCAGCCAAATCTCCTAAACCCCTGGCGCTCAGGTTATAGGTCGTATATCCATGGGCGCGCAACCGACGACAATACCGACCTTCAAACCCACCTTCGAGGGGAACATACATTCCTAAAGCCTTGTATGTTTCTAAATCCCTAATCAGCTTGCTTCCTGTTGTAATTAATGCCATAACTTGGTGATTAACCTCTTAACTGCATCTTGCTGAATCTTCGCTGCAAATATTTTGACACAATAATATATTGTCACAGATTAACTTCACACCGAAAACGATTCAACTCCCCTGGAAACTTTCTCATGTTCCAGATGGTAGGCTAGTCAATATCTTTAGCTTAACCCAACTCCCCCAATTTCCCCGAGCAATTCGATCAAAATTTCGATCAGTGATTGACAGATTGTTAGAATTACCCTACAATTAAAAATTGTCGCTAATTGGGCAAATGCTGCTGGCTTCTAAAACATCGAATTTCAGAGGCGGTGAAGACATCGCGTTAACGTTGTACACCGCTAAAGACTTAGGTGATTAGAAGTAGATCAGCGAAGCCGAATCCGCAAGGAAAAAGCAGCCCACTGACTTTAAATCCTAAACAAATTCGGCGCAAGCCAAATAATCTGCACAGGGTTTAAAATATGTCAGCAACGGATACTGAGTAGCTTACTGCTCAAGTCCAGGACGACAGAAGGCAATATCGAGAAAAATCCTCGATTCGCAAACAGCTTAGAACTTGTTGATAGCGTGAAACTGTTCTAAACTCCCCCAAAATTTATCCTCCTTAAACGGTGGGATACGTTTTTGGTGTGTTTAAACTTCAGCAAGCCATTTTCAAAAATGTCTTGTTTGTCTGTTGCAAGCGGATTCTTCCTAAAAGTTGATCCGAATTTTATAATTCCTAGCAGTCAATGGTGTAAAAGTAAGTCCAAACTGTAAGGACACAAAGCAATCAAATACCGTAGGGCATACGGAAATTTACGCTGGGGGAGTAGTCCATCAGAGTGCTTGCCGTAAAAGGTGTAGTCGGACTAGACATGAAACTGTAAGACCAAAATCGGCATCGTCGTTAGAGGCAAGATTCAGCCCAGGAATTACCGCACTTTTAGGGCGGTGAGTGTCAATGTAATGCTTAGAAAAGAGAGGCTAGTTTAAGTGTCTGTAGGTATCCTCGGCACAAAGGTTGGCATGACCCAAGTATTTGAAGCGGAAAGCGGGAAAGCTATTCCTGTCACCGTCATTCAAGCCGGGCCTTGCATTGTGACCCAGATTAAGACTAAACAAACCGACGGCTACACAGCCATCCAACTGGGATACGGTGAAGTTCCTGATAACAAACGCAAGCTTAATACAAAAAAAACTCCCGACAAAGAGGTCAATAAGTATCTCAGCAATGCGGAACAAGGACATTTAGCCAAATCCGGCGGCACCTGTGTACGTCACCTGAAAGAATACCGGGTCAGCGAACCCGAATCTTTTCAATTAGGCCAACAACTCAAAGCTGACATTTTCACCCCTGGACAACTGGTGGATGTTAGTGGAACCAGTATGGGTCGTGGCTTCTCCGGTTATCAAAAACGGCATAACTTCAAACGTGGCCCCATGGCTCACGGTTCCAAAAACCATCGTCAACCCGGTTCAATCGGCCCAGGAACCACTCCTGGTCGTGTTTATCCTGGAAAACGCATGGCCGGACAGTATGGAGCCAGCCAAGTGACTACACGCAAATTAATTGTTGTGCGTATCGATCCTGAACGTAACCTCCTATTAGTCAAAGGAGCGGTTCCTGGCAAGCCCGGTGGTTTGTTGAGCATCGCCCCCGCTAATATCGTCGGTGGTAAGTAGTCAAGGAGATAACTATGGTTGATTGTGTAGTCCGAAATTGGCAGGGTGAAAGCGTAGGACAAGCGACCCTTGATCTGAAAGTCGCATCCCCCGAAAATGCCAGTCATATTGTTCATAGAGCCGTAGTCCGGCAACTAGCCAATGCTCGTCAAGGCACAGCCTGCACCAAAACCCGGGCGGAAGTTCGGGGGGGCGGTCGTAAACCCTGGCGTCAAAAAGGCACAGGTCGCGCTAGAGCCGGTTCTATTCGTTCCCCGCTATGGCGAGGGGGCGGGGTGATCTTTGGGCCAAAACCCAGAGACTATTCCCAGAAAATGAATCGCAAAGAAAGACAGTTAGCCCTACGCACCGCCTTTCAAAGCCGGGCTGAGGATCTGATTGTGGTAGAAGACTTTGCGGATCAGTTTTCTCGACCTAAAACCAAAGACCTAGTATCAGCGATGACCCGTTGGGGCATTGAACCCGAAGCTAGAGTTCTCTTGGTGCTGTCAGAGAAACAACCCAATATTTATCTGTCCGGTCGCAACATCCCCAAATTGAGAATGTGCTTGTCTGATAGCTTGAATGTTTATGACGTCCTGGCTGCTGACAAAATTGTAACAACCGCTGCTGCCCTAGCCAAAATTCAGGAGGTTTACGGAGATGCAACATGATCCCGGCGATCTGATTGATTTGGTGAAGCGTCCGATTGTGACCGAAAAAGCCACGAGGTTAATGGAAATCAATCAGTTCACCTTTGATGTTGATCGGCACGCAACTAAGCCGATGATCAAACAAGCTATTGAACTGTTATTCCCCGTGAAAGTCAAAGCCGTTAATACCCATATTCCGCCTCGTAAACGTCGTCGGGTCGGTAAATTTGTGGGTTTTAAAACAGGCTACAAACGGGCAATTATCACCCTAGAGGATGGGGAGCCTCTGCGGAAAGTCTTATTCCCAGGGGTGTAGAGTCAGTTGTTGGTAATCAGTAAACAGTAAATATTGTAAGAATTAAACATCAAATCTTGCATTTTTTCTTGACTGATAACTGATAGCTGATAACTGATTACTGATTAGTAAGGATTACATAATGGGAATTCGTTCATACCGACCCTATACTCCCGGTACTCGCCAACACACTGTTTCCGACTTTGCAGAAATTACCCGCTCTGAACCGGAACGTTCCTTAACAACTTCCAAACACCGGGACAAGGGAAGAAACAACCGAGGCGTGATTACCTGCCGTCATCGGGGTGGCGGACACAAAAAGCTGTATCGAATTGTTGATTTTCGTCGGGATAAGCACGAAATCCTCGCTAAAGTCGCGGAGATTGAGTACGATCCTAACCGCAATGCTCGAATTGCCCTGGTGTATTACACCGACGGGGAAAAGCGTTACATCCTGCATCCGTTAGGACTCAAAGTCGGAACCATGATTGTTTCTGGCCCAGAAGCTCCGATCGAGATCGGGAATGCCCTGCCCTTATCGAAAATTCCGTTAGGGACAGACGTGCATAACGTCGAATTGATTCCCGGTAAAGGGGGACAAATCGTTCGAGCCGCAGGTACTACAGCCCAAGTCCTGGCAAAAGAAGGGGACTATGTGACCCTGAAGTTACCTTCGGGTGAACAACGCAAAATCCCAGCTAAGTGCTACGCCACCATTGGACAGGTAGGTAATATTGATGCTCGCAACATCAGTATCGGGAAAGCCGGTCGTAAGCGTTGGAAAGGTCGTCGTCCTGAAGTTCGCGGTAGTGTCATGAACCCGGTGGATCACCCCCATGGTGGTGGTGAAGGACGCGCTCCTATCGGTCGTTCTGGCCCTGTTACCCCTTGGGGTAAACCCGCCCTAGGTGCGAAGACTCGGAACAAGAAAAAACGCAGTACCGCTTTGATTGTTCGTCGTCGTCGGAAGTCCTCGAAACGGGGTAAAGGTGGACGGCAAACTTAATCGGGTTGTCAGTTGGCGGTTGACAGTTCATTCGGTCAACAGTCAACACTGCAAAACCTTGACACCTTAACGGTTAATAAATTAACTATGTCTCGTTCACTTAAAAAAGGCCCTTTTGTGGCGGATCATCTCCTGAGCAAAGTTGAAAAACTCAATGCCAAAGGAGAAAAACAGGTGATTAAAACCTGGTCAAGAGCATCGACGATTATTCCTCAAATGGTGGGTCATACGATCGCTGTCCATAACGGTAGACAACACGTTCCCGTGTTTCTGACGGAGCAAATGGTCGGTCATAAATTAGGAGAATTTGCTCCAACTCGTACTTTTCGAGGCCACGCCAAAAGTGACAAAAAAGCCCGCCGTTAAAAGTTAACAGTCGATATTATTTCACTGGTAACTGATGATGCGGATACATAATGACTGACACATGAACTATGGCTATAGATACTAGCGCCGAGGTGAAGGCGATCGCTCGTTACATTCGGATGTCACCTCATAAAGTAAGACGAGTCCTGGATCAGATTCGAGGACGATCCTACCGTGAAGCCTTGATTATTTTGGAATTCATGCCCTATCGGTCTTGTGAGCCAATTCTCAAAGTTTTACGCTCTGCGGTTGCTAACGCAGAACACAATTCTGGTTTAGATCCAGCCAGTTTAGTGATTTCCCAGGCTTATGCGGATCAAGGGCCAACCATTAAACGGTTTAGACCTCGCGCCCAGGGTCGTGCCTACCAAATTAGAAAGCCGACTTGTCATATTGTTGTTGCCGTAGCTCCAGCGACGGAGTAGGGAACAGTAATCAGCAAAAAGCGCGAGTAGGACATTCTAAACTCTTTTCTAAAAAAGAATTGAAACATGGGACAAAAAATTAATCCTATTGGGTTTCGGTTAGGAATTACCCAAGAACATCGATCTCGTTGGTTTGCGGATTCCAAACAGTATCCTGAACTGTTACAGGAAGACCATACCATTCGGGAGTATGTTCGCAAGGAATTGAACAATGCCGGAATTTCCAAAGTCAGAATTGAACGCAAAGCCGATCAAGTTGACCTAGAAATTCATACCGCCAGACCGGGTGTGGTCGTAGGTCGTGGGGGGGCAGGAATTGAAACCCTGCGTGTGGGCCTCCAGAAAAAACTCGGCAATAATCGCCAAATTCGGATCAACGTGGTGGAAGTTGCCAAAGTTGACGCGGATGCAACCCTGATTGCTGAGTACATCGCCCAACAACTCGAAAAACGGGTTTCCTTCCGTCGAGTCGTGCGTCAAGCGATTACCCGAGCTCAGAAAGCCGGAATTGAAGGCATCAAAATTCAGGTCAGTGGTCGGTTAAATGGGGCAGAAATCGCTCGGACTGAATGGACTCGGGAAGGGAGAGTGCCTTTGCATACCCTGCGTGCTGATATTGACTACGCCTACTGCACGGCACTGACAATCTACGGCATTCTCGGCGTTAAAGTTTGGGTCTTTAAGGGCGAAATTATCCCTGGACAAGAGGAATTAGCGAGTTCTCCGACCACTCTACCCCGTCGGAATCGGCAACCTCGTCGTCAAAAATATGACGACCGTTCTAACGAAGGATAAAAAGATTGTTGTCTGTTATCTATTTACCGATAACTGATAATGCGGATACATACGTGAATACTGATTATCGGATTCGATCATGTTAAGTCCCAGAAGAACAAAATTCCGCAAACAACAGCGTGGCCGCATGAGAGGTCAAGCGACCCGCGGTAATGATCTAAATTTCGGTGATTTTGCACTGCAAGCTTTAGAGCCCTGTTGGATTACCTCTCGCCAAATCGAAGCAGCCCGTCGAGCCATGACTCGTTATATTCGTCGGGGTGGCAAAATTTGGATTCGGATTTTCCCTGATAAACCCGTGACCATGAGAGCCGCAGAAACCCGGATGGGTTCTGGTAAAGGTGCTCCTGAGTATTGGGTGGCTGTGGTTAAACCCGGTCGCGTATTATTTGAAATTGCCGGAGTTACCGAAGAAATTGCCCGAGAAGCAATGCGGTTAGCGGCGTTTAAATTACCGATTAAAACCAAATTTATTGCCCGCCCTGTTGACGAAGAAGCTCAATAAAAGTGTTGTTAACGGTTAATGGTTAACGGTTAACTATCAATCTCCAAGGACTCTGTTATGTCTTTTCCTAAAATCGCAGAAGCCAGACAGTTAAATGATGAAGAACTGTCTCAGCAAATCTTAGACGTCAAAAAACAATTGGCTAACCTGCGGCTGCTCAAAGCAACCGGGCGTTTAGAAAAACCCCATGAGTTTAAGCATACGCGCCATCGTTTAGCTCAATTAAAAACGGTGGAACGGGAGCGCCTCATCAGTAATCAGTTATCAGAAATCAGTGATCAGTAAAAAGTTAATAGTTAATAGTTAATAGTTATCAACTGTTGGATCAGAACTGATAACTAAAAGCCAAAAACTGATAACTGATAACTAAAAGCCAAAAACTGATAACTGATAATTCGGATACTTGATAATTGATTTTGGAGAGATTTGCGCTATGGCAGTAAAAGAAAGAGTTGGCTTAGTCGTTAGTAACAAAATGGATAAAACGGTGGTTGTAACGGTGGAAAACCGTTCTCCCCATCCTAAATACGGCAAAATTGTCGTTAAAACTAAACGATATAAAGCCCACGACGAAGACAACCAATGTCAAGAAGGAGATCGGGTTCGCATTTCTGAAACTCGCCCTTTAAGTAAAACAAAACGCTGGAATGTGGTCGAAATTCTAAGCGGTAATGACAAAACCAATCTGTAGGGATTTGGGTATTACTTGAGAAAGAAAAACGGGAGATCATGATTCAAGTCCAAACAATTCTCAATGTTGCTGATAATAGCGGTGCGCGGAAATTAATGTGTATTCGCGTTTTAAAGGGTGGTAACTGTCGCTATGGCGGAATCGGCGATGTGATCATTGCGGTTGTCAAAGATGCTATCCCTAATATGGCCGTGAAAAAGTCTGACGTGGTTCGGGCCGTAATTGTCCGTACCCGTCATAGTTTACGTCGGGATAGTGGTATGACCATTCGGTTTGATGACAATGCGGCGGTGATTATCAACGCTGACGGTAATCCCAGAGGCACTCGTGTATTTGGCCCTGTAGCCCGAGAACTACGGGATAAGAATTTCACGAAAATTGTTTCTCTTGCACCGGAGGTTCTGTAATGTCCAAAAAAACCACATCCAATCAGCCCGAACGCTATAAAATGCACGTTAAAAAAGGCGATACCGTGCAGGTGATTACGGGTAGCGATAAAGGAAAAGTCGGAGAGATTATCCGGGTTCTTCCCAAAGCCAGTAAAGTCGTTGTTAAGGATGTTAACGTGAGAACCAAGCACGTTAAACCTCGTCAAGAGGGAGAATCCGGTCAGATTATGACTTTTGAAGCCCCGGTTCACAGTTCTAATGTGATGCTGTATTCCACCAAAGAAAACGTTGCCAGTCGGGTGTGTTACACCTTTACCGAAGACGGACGCAAGGTGAGAATGCTGAAAAAAACCGGTGAGATTATCGATTAAAGAGGGAACAGGGAACAGGGAACAGGGAACAGGGAACAGTTCATTCTCTATTACCCATTACCTATTACCCATTACCCATTACCTATTACCCATTACCTATTACCCATTCGTAATTCGTAATTCCAACTGTCAACCATCCTGACAAAGCCCAGGATTAGTAAAGAGCAACTTATTATGGTAGCTAAACTCAAGACTGTCTACTTGGACAAAATCGTCCCCAAAATGATGGAGCAGTTCCAATATGAGAACATCCATCAAGTTCCTAAGATTGTTAAGGTCACAATCAACCGAGGTTTAGGTGAAGCATCTCAAAATGCCAAAGCATTAGAGTCTTCCCTGACTGAATTGGCTGTGATTACCGGACAAAAACCCGTGGTGACACGCGCTAAAAAAGCGATTGCCGGATTCAAAGTTCGCAAAGGAATGCCTGTCGGTGTAATGGTCACTTTGCGTTCAGAACGGATGTATGCCTTCTTAGATCGACTGATCAACCTATCTTTACCTCGGATTCGTGACTTTCGCGGTGTCAGTGGAAAAAGTTTTGATGGTCGAGGTAACTACAGTTTGGGTGTCCGAGAACAACTGATCTTTCCTGAAATCAGCTATGACAGTATTGATCAAATTCGAGGCTTAGATATTTCAATTGTCACCACAGCAAAAACCGATGAAGAAGGGCGAGCCTTGCTAAAGGAAATGGGAATGCCTTTTCGGGAAAGCGGTGTGTAATAAAGTAACGAGGAAACTATGGCGGCAAACGATACCATTGCGGATATGTTGACGCGCATTCGCAATTCTTGCATGGCGCGGCATCAGACTACACAAATTCCTTCTACAAGAATGACTCGTAGTATAGCCCAAGTTCTCAAACAAGAGGGCTTTATTGGGGACTTTGAGGAAACAGACGAAGGCATTAAAAAATATTTGGTGGTCTCTCTCAAGTACAACTCTAAAACTAAAGCTCCAACCATCCAGAAATTAGAGCGAGTCAGCCGACCGGGTTTGCGAGTGTATCGCAACCGCAAAGAACTCCCTCGTGTCTTAGGCGGCATTGGCGTAGCAATTATTTCTACGTCCTCTGGTGTCATGACTGACCGAGAAGCTCGACGCCAGGGTGTCGGCGGTGAAGTGCTTTGTTACATTTGGTAAAAAGTTCTTTTATCACTTGTCAGGCTTGCTGATTTCAAGTTTCAAAGCGATGTCTTTTGTTTTGGGATGTCCTGAATCGTCACTCACAGCGATCAGAACTTATCCAACCCTTTTCTATTCGAGAATTGAAATAAATAACTATGTCTAGAATTGGTAAACGTCCAATTTCTGTACCCCCCGCCGTCACCCTAACCATTAATGGTCAACAGGTTATAGTCAAAGGCCCCAAGGGTGAACTGTCTCGCGTTCTGCCCCCCGAGGTTGTCGTGGAACAGGACGGAGGAACTGTTAACGTCAAACGGGCTTCCGAGTCTCGCACGGCTCGTCAGCGTCATGGTCTGTGTCGAACCCTGGTTTCCAATATGGTTGAAGGGGTTTCTACTGGCTTTGAGCGTCGTTTGGAAATCCAAGGGGTCGGTTATCGGGCTGCGGTACAAGGCACAAACCTGGTGTTAAACGTGGGTTATAGCAAACCCGTGGAAATGATCCCCCCCGAAGGTATTCGCGTTGCCGTTGAAAACAACACGAACGTGATCATTAGCGGGATTGACAAAGAAATTGTCGGTAATATGGCCGCCAAAGTTCGTGCCGTGCGTCCCCCTGAACCCTATAAAGGCAAAGGCATTCGCTATCAGGGTGAAGTCGTCAGACGCAAAGCAGGTAAAACTGGTAAGGGTGGGAAAAAATAAACTATGAAACTAACTCGTCAAGAATCTCGTGATCGTCGTCATCGCCGAGTTCGGGTCAAGGTTGTTGGAACCTCTGAACGGCCTAGATTAGCCGTGTTTCGTTCCAACCATCATATCTACGTCCAGGTGATCGATGACACCCAACATCACACCTTAGTCGCAGCCTCTACCGTTGAACCGGGTTTTAAAGCCGCAGATTCATCGGGTGCAACCTGTGATGCTTCTGTAAAAATCGGTCAATTAATTGCTGAACGTGCCGTAGCCAAAGGCATCAAAAAAGTGGTTTTTGATCGGGGCGGATATATCTATCATGGCCGCGTCAAAGCCCTCGCCGATGCAGCCCGAGAAGCTGGATTAGACTTCTAAAAATAGGCAGTAAGCAGTAAACAGTCAATCAAATAAAATAGAAGTTATTGTTAATCAACCATGAATGACGACAACAACCTAACTGATTACTGATTACTGATGACTGATCACAGCAAATCAACGTTGTTCAGGATATTCAAACTATGGCAGAGCAGCAGCAACAGCGGCGCAACAACAAAAAAGGTAGCCGCACCAAAGAAAAAGAAGTGGAGTGGCAAGAACGGGTTGTACAAATCCGTCGGGTCACCAAAGTAGTCAAAGGCGGTAAAAAACTCAGCTTTCGGGCTGTAGTTATCGTCGGCAATGAAAAAGGTCAAGTTGGTGTCGGTGTGGGTAAAGCCGCCGATGTGATTGGAGCCGTTAAAAAAGGCGTTGCCGATGGTCGCAAAAACGTGATCGAGGTTCCCTTAACCAAATCCAATTCGATTCCCCATCCCATCAACGGCGAAGGCGGAGGGGCTCAAGTGATGATGCGTCCGGCTTCTCCTGGGACGGGGGTAATTGCTGGGGGGGCTGTCCGTACCGTTTTAGAACTCGCTGGGGTTCGGAATATCTTAGCCAAACAACTGGGTTCGAGTAATCCTCTGAATAACGCCAGAGCCACGATTTCTGCATTGCAGTCCTTACGAACCTTTGCCGAGGTCGCCAAAGAGCGGGGAATCCCCATTGAGCATCTTTATGCTTAATTCCGTTGTCCATCTGAAACTGTTCAAGTATAAGCAATCATGAGACTCAACGATGCTATACCCAAACCAGGCTCTCGCAAACGCGGACGTCGCCTAGGTCGTGGGATCTCTGCTGGTCAAGGTGCAAGCTGTGGTAAAGGGATGCGGGGTCAAAATTCCCGTTCCGGTCACAGTACCCGCCCTGGTTTTGAAGGCGGTCAGAACCCTCTGTATCGACGCCTGCCTAAACTCAAGGGATTCCCTCAAGTCAATCGGAAAGAGTACACTACGATTAATGTAGGTCAGTTGTCATCTCTGTCTGCTAATACAGAGGTGACTCTAGCTTCCCTGTTAGAAGCCGGACTCCTGACCGCAAGTCGTGGCCCTCTGAAGATTTTAGGGAATGGGGAACTCAATGTTGCCCTGACGATAGAAGCGGCTGCCTTTACTCAAGGAGCCCGTACCAAAATTGAAGCCGCCGGCGGGATTTGTCAGGTATCAGTAAACAGTAAACCGTTATCGGTGTAAGAGTTAAGAGTTAATAGTTGTTGGCTAATGACTAATAACTCTTGACTAATAACTCTTAACTAATAACTCTTAACTGATTGTTGATAACTGATTACTGATAACTGATTGAGGGAGTCCTTCATGGTCGTTAGTCGAGACAAAGCGCCAACTGCACAGGAAACCTTCTTGCAGATGGCACAAGCTGCTGGTCTAAGAGGTCGGATTTTAGTCACTATTGGCTTACTGCTCCTGGTGCGTGTGGGTGTATTCCTACCGATTCCCGGTATTGATACGGCTAGTTTCAGAGCAGCCATTCAAAATAACCCAGTAATTGGATTCCTCGATTTATTCTCTGGGGGTGGACTTTCGGCTCTGGGAATTTTTGCCCTGGGGATTTTGCCCTATATTAATGCCTCCATCATCATGCAATTGATGACGGCGGCTTTGCCCACTCTGGAAGATTTACAGAAAAATGAGGGAGAAGCCGGACGCCGGAAGATTTCCCAAATTACTCGCTATGTGGCCTTAGGGTGGGCTGTCTTACAAAGCGTGGGGATTTCGATTTGGATTAATCCCTTTGCCAATAACCCGGGCATCCTATTCCAAGTTCAAGTGGTTTTGGCCCTGGTAGCCGGATCAATGTTTGTGATGTGGCTCTCGGAACTAATTACTGAACGGGGGATTGGTAATGGTGCTTCCTTACTGATTTTTCTGGGAATCGTAGCGGTGTTACCGACTTCTTTGGGTCAGACCTTAGAATTAGCCCAGAGTGGAGATCAAGCCATTGTGGGTCGGGTGATTCTCCTGTTAATTGTTTTCCTGGCGATGATCGTTGGGATTGTTTTTGTTCAGGAGGGGACTCGTCGGATTCCGATTGTTTCTGCCCGTCGGCAAGTCGGCCGGAAACTATACCGAGAAAAAACCAGCTATTTGCCTCTGCGATTAAATCAAGGGGGTGTGATGCCGATTATTTTTGCCTCGGCGGTTTTAGTTTTGCCCGCATCTCTGTCTCAATTTACTAACAATCCCATTTTGGTTCAAATAGCGACGGCCCTAACTCCTAGTGGATCAACTCCCTGGTTGTATGCGGCTTTCTATTTGGTACTGATTGTGTTCTTTAGCTATTTCTACGCTTCATTAATTATGAATCCTGTAGATATGTCACAGAACCTCAAGAAAATGGGGGCTAGTGTTCCCGGGATTCGTCCTGGTCGGGCTACGAGTGAGTATATTGAGCGAGTTTTAAATCGATTGACCTTTTTAGGTGCGATCTTTTTAGGCTTGGTTGCCATTATCCCCACTATCGTTGAGAGTGCCACAAGAGTTCCCACGTTTCGGGGATTTGGAGCTACATCTCTCCTGATTTTAGTCGGGGTAGCCATTGATACGGCTAAACAGGTGCAAACCTATGTGATTTCTCAACGATATGAAGGGATGGTGAAACGATAGTGCGGTTGATTTTTTTAGGCCCTCCAGGGGCAGGTAAAGGAACTCAAGCCGCGATCGTCGCGACGAGTTTTGGAATTCCTCATATTTCGACGGGTGAAATTTTACGCACCCATGTCAGTGAAAAAACGGATCTGGGTCAAAAAGCTAAGGTCTATATGGATCAAGGCGAATTAGTCCCAGATCAACTGATTTTGGATATGGTGGAACATCGTCTTGAGGAGTCCGATGCTCAGAACGGTTGGATTTTGGATGGGTTTCCTCGGAATATTTCTCAAGCTGATTTTATCGCCACCTTGGTACTCCAGGGAGACAGCGAAACTAAAAATAGCGAGGGAGAACTCAAGGTGATTAACCTTGATGTTCCTGATGAAATTCTGGTACAGCGATTGTTGGCCAGAGGGCGTCAGGATGATCATGAGGAGATTATTCGTCACCGTTTACAAGTGTATCGGGAACAGACGGCTCCCTTAATTGATTATTACGGTCAGCGAAATCAACTCCAATCTATCAATGGGAACCGTTCCTTAGATGAGATTACCCAAGAGTTGAAACAGATTGTTTCTACTTAGTAAAAATTCTTGATTTGCCAAGTTGGAAATCCTTTTAGGAATCAACGTAGCTACAAGTGCTAAGTTGAAAGTGGTTCGGATGAAGTAATTCCTTCGAGTTCAGTCAACAGCTTCCCTCACCGATGGGTTTACCTGGAGTTTTAATGAAAATTAAAGCGAGGATATTGACAAAAAACAGAGATTACGCTCCGATTTTTGATAAAATATGTTAAGAAATGCGTTTAAACTCGGATTTCTGAATGTGATCAGATGGGCAAATCTCGGTCATTTGTTGATCGAGGGGATAGATTGTTGAATTGAGGTAAAAACAACTTGGCTAAACAGGATCTGATTGAAATGGAAGGGACAGTCACTGAATCCCTTCCCAATGCTATGTTTCGCGTAGACCTAGATAATGGATTTAATGTCTTGGCTCATATCTCGGGAAAAATCCGAAGAAATTACATTAAGATTTTACCTGGAGATAGAGTCAAAGTGGAATTAACCCCCTATGACTTGACCAAAGGCAGAATTACCTATCGTCTACGCAAAAAATAGATGGAAATCTTACCCCTTATCCCAAAGGTTAAGGGTTAAACTAGATAAAAATCAGCTTTCAGTGATATAATAATAAATTTGTTGTAGCGTCGCTCTAATTGGCATGAAAGTTCGAGCATCAGTCCGCAAAATTTGTGAAAAGTGTCGTGTTATCCGTCGTCGGGGACGGGTAATGGTGATTTGTTCTAATCCCAAGCATAAGCAACGCCAAGGTTAACACCCAAGGTCGTCGTCCACAGAGGACGGATTATGAGTCTTGCTGAAACACCGAAAAACAGACTAGACCCATGAAAAATCTGTGATTCACGCCTAGACTTGCACAAGTCTCAACCCTTGTAAAGTCTTAAAGAGTAGCTACAATCCTATTCCTTCCCATATCCAAGGAAAGAGAAAGAGTGTGCAGTTGAAATCAGTACAGTAGCTTCAACTTGCCCAAAAGCCTCAGGCCATTCAGCAAATTGGGAATCCATTAATTGCCTATCATTTTACTGCATGATTTAGGCATTGTCGTGATTGTACATTTTAAAGGGAGACGTTCATTGTGGCACGGATAGCCGGAGTAGACCTTCCACGAGATAAGCGTGTTGAAATCGGTCTAACTTACATTTATGGAATTGGACTTTCGCGGTCTCAACAAATTCTCAAAGATACGGGTGTTAATCCTGATACCCGCATTAAAGATCTAAATGATGCCGATGTTGCAGCCCTACGGGCAGCCATCCAACTGTATCAGGTGGAAGGGGATCTGCGACGGATGGAGGCGATGAACATTAAGCGCCTCATGGATATCGGTACTTATCGTGGTCGTCGCCATCGTTTAGGTCTGCCTGTGCGGGGTCAACGCACCCGGACGAACGCTAGAACCCGTAGGGGTGTTCGCCGTACCGTTGCTGGTAAGAAAAAAGCGGCAGCTAAGAAATAATTTAGCTAGGCGTTTCAACTTACAAGAACTGCTGGTTAACTACACCGCAGGTCTATTCTACTCACCGCAAAGAAAATCGTAAACGAGATTACTATGGCGCGACAAACGAAAAAAACAGGGCCTAAAAAGCAAAAACGTAACGTCCCGAATGGGTTGGCCTACATTCAATCCACCTTCAACAACACGATTGTAACGATCACCGATCCGAATGGGGAAGTCATTTCCTGGGCTTCTGCGGGGTCTACGGGGTTTAAAGGCGCGAAGAAAGGAACGCCTTTTGCTGCTCAAACCGCCGCAGAAAACGCCGGACGCCGAGCCAATGATCAGGGAATGCGTCAGGTTGAAGTGATGGTTAGTGGGCCGGGTGCAGGCAGAGAAACCGCGATTAGAGCCTTGCAAGGGGCTGGTTTGGAAATTACCTTGATTCGAGACATTACTCCAATTCCCCATAATGGTTGCCGTCCTCCCAAACGACGTCGCGTTTAACTACAGCTTTCACTCTTGGTTAAAGACTTGGAAGTTAGCGTCTTGTTTAGCAAGAATGAATACTCAAGTTTAGTTTCATTCTTTGCCTTGTACTGTCAATTCATTTTGGGGTTCAATGGAGAAGGGAGGTCCATCGGTGGCGCAGTTTAAGATTGAGTGTATTGAATCGAACACTGATACAGACCGGAGTCAGTACGGTAAATTCGTCTTAGAACCGTTAGAACGGGGTCAAGGGACAACGGTTGGCAATGCTCTAAGACGGGTTTTACTCTCGAACTTAGAAGGAACGGCGATTACATCAGCACGGTTTGCCAATGTTAATCATGAGTTTGCAACGATTCAAGGGGTCAGAGAAGATGTTTTAGAAATTCTGCTGAATCTAAAAGAAGTTGTACTCAAAAGCTATACCCACCAAAAACAAATCGGTCGCTTAGAAGTTCAAGGCCCAGCGACGGTAACGGCGGGTCATTTTAAGTTGCCTTCAGAAGTTGAGGTCGTAGACAAAAACCAATATATCGCTACCCTATCCCCAGGATCAACCTTGGAAATGGAATTTCAAGTTGATAAGGGAACTGGGTATCACGCCGTGGAGCGCAATCGGGACGAGGGACTGGCTGTAGATTTTCTCCAAATTGATGCCGTGTTCATGCCGGTACGGAAAGTGAATTACACCGTTGAGGATGCACGGGTGGGTGGAACTTTGGAAAAAGACCGCCTAATCATGGAGATTTGGACAAATGGGAGTTTAACACCCCAAGAAGCCATCAGCCAATCCGCGACCATTTTGGTGGACTTGTTCACTCCGTTGAAAGACATCACCCTGGAATCGATCAAAAGTGACCAGAATGATGATGTTGATCCCACCAGTCAAATTCCGATTGAAGAACTACAGTTATCGGTTCGCGCTTATAACTGTCTCAAACGCGCTCAAATTAACTCGGTCGCAGACTTACGAGATTATACTCAAGAAGACTTATTAGAAATTAAAAACTTCGGTCAGAAGTCTGCGGAGGAAGTCATCGAGGCGTTACAAAAACGCTTAGGAATTACACTGCCTCAAGAAAGGGCATCTAAATCAGTGGTCAGTAATCAGTAGTCAGTAATTCAGTAATCAGTGATTAGGTAAGGATTTAAAAATAGTTGATTAAATCTTAAATCCTACACTGATAACTGTTTACTGATAATTGATAACTGACTAAACCACTCAATCATTCTCTACCAGAAGGTAATTATGCGTCATCGTTGTCGTGTTCCCCAATTGGGCAAACCTGCTGATCAGCGAAAAGCATTGCTGCGATCGCTGGCTACAGAACTGATTCGCCATGGCCGAATCACCACCACTAAAGTTAGAGCCAAAGCGGTACAATCGGAAGCAGAAAAAATGATTACCCTGGCCAAAGACGGCTCCTTAGCAGCCCGTCGCCAAGCCATGGGGTATATCTATGACAAACAACTGGTTCATTCGTTATTTGATGCGGCTCCATCACGGTATGGCTCTCGCAATGGGGGTTACACCCGGATTATTAGAACCGTGAGCCGTCGGGGAGATAATGCAGAAATGGCAATTATTGAATTGGTGTAATTAGTAATCAGTAATCAGTTATCAGTTATCAGTTAAAAGTAAACAGTTATCAGTGCGAGAGTTAAGAGTTAATGAGCTATTTTTAACTCTTACTTGATGACTGATAACGTCTTAACTGATAACTCGTTAACTGATAACTGATAACTGTTGACTGACAACTGATTTATGTGATGGATCAACAGCGTATTGCTTTAGTGATTCAGTATCAGGGAACTCACTTTCAAGGTTGGCAGCGACAGCCGAATCAGAGGACAGTGCAGCAGGAAATTGAAACCGCGATCGCAACGGTAACTCAAGCTCCAGTGACACTCCACGCAGCGGGTCGCACCGATACGGGAGTCCATGCGGCGGCACAAGTGGCTCATTTCAATGCCCCCAGCTATATTCCTGACTATCGTTGGGCGACCATTCTCAATAACCGTTTATCCGAGGATGTCTTGATTCGGGCATCTGCCTCCGTTCCTAGCTCCTGGCACGCTCGGTTTTCAGCAAAATGGCGTCGATATCGGTACACCCTCTATACAGATGCTCGACCAAACCTATTTGTCCGTCCTTTCAGTTGGCATTACTATCATCACCCTTTAGATGAACAGTTAATCCAAGCCGCCCTGGAACAGTTAGTGGGATATCACCACTTATCGGCGTTTCAAAGGAGTGGCACCTCCCGGCCTCACGCTTGGGTAGATGTACAGTTTGTCAGTTGTCAACGCCAAAATCCCTTTATCCATATCGAAGTACAAGCCAGTGGATTTCTATACGGGATGATGAGGTTGTTAGTCGGGTTACTGGTACAGGTGGGTAACGGGGAACGCTCCCTAGAGGAGTTTCGAGACATCTGGACTCAAGAACGCCGAGAACTGGTCAAATATGCGGCGCCCGCCCCGGGACTTTGCCTACTGCGGGTTGGTTATCCAGAGTTTCCCTTTGAGCCAGATATTTGGTTCGACACCTTTCCTAAATTTGTCGTTGGTTGATGGTACACCGAGTCTGGTTTAACTCCTGAAAAGCCAACACACCATTTATTCTTAAATTTAAGGACAATCAAGAATGAGCACAAAAACCTTCCTTCCTTCAGAAGCCTCCCTAGAACCCAAATGGTACGTCATTGATGCGGCTAACCAGCGTTTAGGTCGTTTAGCCTCTGAAGTTGCCCAGATTATTCGGGGGAAAAATAAACCCATTTACACCCCCCACATGGACACGGGTGACTTTGTAATTATTGTAAATGCGGAAAAAATTGAAGTTACGGGTAAAAAACGCAGCCAAAAATTATATCGCCATCACTCCGGTAGACCGGGGGGAATGAAAACTGAAACCTTTGAGAAATTGCAAGCCCGCATCCCGGAACGAATTATCGAAAAAGCCGTTAAGGGGATGCTACCTAAGAATGTCTTGGGACGGAACCTGTTTACCAAACTCAAAGTTTATGCGGGGCCTGATCATCCCCATCAAGCTCAAAAACCCGAAACCTTAATCATCAATACTATTCCAACAGGAGGTAATTAATGCAAGCAACTGATACTGGTCGTGCCGTTTACTGGGGAACTGGCCGTCGTAAATCTTCTGTAGCCCGGGTTCGACTCGTTCCGGGTACGGGTAAATTAACCATTAATGGTAAAGATGGGGATTTGTACCTGCAATATAACCAGGGCTATCTATCCGCGGCTAAGTCTCCCTTAGAAACCCTGGGCCTAGAAAATGACTATGATATTTTGGTCAATGCCAGTGGTGGTGGTTTAACCGGCCAAGCCGAGTCCATCCGTTTGGGTGTAGCCCGTGCTTTGTGTGAACTCAACCCCGATAACCGTAAACCCCTGAAAACCGAAGGTTACTTAACCCGTGACCCCCGGGCTACGGAACGGAAAAAATATGGTTTACGCAAAGCGCGTAAAGCTCCTCAATACTCCAAACGTTAAAACCCCATGGGTTTACCGTTTCGGTGTCTCACCGGGCAATGATCCGGTGTTAAAATTGTTAGTTAACAACTCGTAAAATTTAGAACGTCAAAACCATGCCTAAACCTGGTATTCACCCTGAATGGTATCCAGAGGCCGAAGTCTATTGCAACGGTGAATTAGTCACCACCGTTGGTTCTACCCAGCCTCGACTTAATGTTGATGTGTGGTCAGGAAATCATCCTTTCTACACCGGAAATCAGAAAATCCTAGACACAGAAGGACGAGTTGAGCGCTTCCTGCGGAAATACGGGATGATCGACGATAAGCAGTCTGAGAAATAGCAAGGTTGTCATTTGTCTGTCGTTAGTTGTCCATAGCGTTCACGCCAGACAACTGACTGTTTTAAATCCAGGGCTAATAGGGTTGATTTGATGTCGAATTCGCCCTGTGCGGCCGGTGAATCAGATTTAGGTTCCCTAAATCTTGAATTTCTGAGTAGAGACGTGCCAGCAGCGCGTCTTTACCGAACTGACAAAGGACAACTGAGATTATGGCTGATGCTTATCTTGTCGATAAACTTAAATCGATTGAACAAACCTTCAATGAGTTAACCCTGCGTTTAGCTGACCCTGATGTGGCCACTGACCCGGATGAATTTCAACGGGTGGCTAGGGCGCGTTCTTCCATGGAAGAAATTGTTTTAGCGTATCAGGACTGGAAAACGGCTCAAGAAGAACTGCTTGGCTCTCGTCAAGTGATGAAGGAAGCCGGAGATGACCTGGAAATGCGGGAAATGGCTTCCTTAGAGGTGGCGGAGTTAGAAGCGAAAATTACTCAGCTTGAAATTCGCCTGAAAGTTCTGTTACTGCCCCGTGACCCCAACGATGATAAAAACATCATGTTGGAAATTCGGGCCGGAACCGGAGGGGAAGAAGCCAGTATTTGGGCCGGGGATTTAGTCCGAATGTACACCCGGTATGCCGAAACTCAAGGCTGGCGGGTCAGTATGGTCAGTGAGTCCGTCGCTGATATGGGCGGCTTTAAGGAGGCAATTTTAGAAATCCAAGGGGACAGCGTTTACAGTAAACTCAAGTTTGAGGCGGGAGTTCATCGGGTTCAGCGTGTTCCGGTAACGGAGGCGGGTGGTCGGGTTCATACTTCTACGGCAACGGTAGCCATTATGCCTGAAGTCGATGAAGTGGAAATCGCGATTGACCCCAAGGATATTGAGATGACCACGGCTCGTTCCGGCGGGGCGGGGGGTCAAAATGTCAACAAGGTGGAAACGGCCGTTGACCTGTTCCATAAACCTTCGGGGATTCGGATTTTCTGTACCGAAGAACGGAGTCAACTAAAAAACCGAGAACGGGCGATGCAAATTTTACGGGCCAAGTTGTACGAAGCAAAACTGCGGGAACAACAGGAAGCCGTAACTTCTATGCGACGTTCCCAGGTGGGAACCGGGTCACGTTCTGAAAAAATTCGGACTTATAACTATAAAGATAGTCGAGTTACCGATCACCGCTTAGGTGAAAACTTCACTCTAGCTACGATTTTGGAGGGAAGTTTGGAAAGTGTACTCAGTGCCTGTATTGTTAAGGATCAAGAGGAAAGATTAGCTGAATTAGCAAATTCCACATCCAGTCCAGTTTCAGTGTAATTTAAAGGGTTTTGGCTTTGACGAGTGTGATCACCGAGAGCGCCATTGAAGTCAGCCCGGGATGCGGAAAGTGCGAGAACTGCTCAGAGTCTCGCCTTTTTTGTAAATTTTTACAGATGAAGGTTCGCCCGATTTTGTACAATTAGGGTAGCAGTTGATTTTGTGATTTTCCCAAACTGCGATGAGTGAACCCAGGATTTTATCTAGTTTTATGTTTTTTTTAATAAAGATAAAAATATGCCTGAAAGTAAACTGAAACTCATGGTAGTTGATGATGAGCAAGATAATCTTGATCTGCTCTATCGGACATTTCGTCGAGAATTTCAGGTATTTAGAGCCGATAGTCCAACCAGAGCACTGAGCATTCTCGATACAGAAGGGGAAATGGCGGTAATTATTTCTGATCAAAGTATGCCGGAAATGACCGGAATTGAGTTTTTCAGCCGAGTTACCCAGCTTTTCCCAGATACCATTAGAATTCTACTAACGGGTTATTCTGAAGATGCTTTGGATGTTGATTCTGCAACCCTAGCGGCGGCTGATATTTTCAAGTGTATTACCAAGCCTTGGGATACGGTCGATTTCAAACAAATTATTCAGAAGGCGGTGGAAACCTATAAAAGCAATAAGGGGAGGTAAAAATCAAAGCTAATACTTAGGGGGTTAAAAAATTTTTGACTTGAAATTTAGCCTGAATCAGGTTAAAAATGTTTAGGTTTACTTCAATTTATTAAGAAAATATTCATCTTATTATAGTTAAGGAGATTAGCAATGTTACGGCTTGAGCATATCAGTAAAATTTATTCTACGGGTTTAGTTCTTAAAGATGTGAATTGGGAAGTTAAACCGGGCGATCGCGTGGGTTTAGTGGGGGTAAATGGGGCAGGAAAATCAACGCAATTAAAAATTATTGCCGGAGAAATGGAACCGACTTCGGGGGAAATTATTCGTCCGTCTAGTTTGAAAATTGCCTATTTAACCCAGGAATTTGAAGTCAACCCGACCCATACGGTGCGGGAGGAATTTTGGACGGTATTTGAAGCCGCCAATCAAATTCAAGAATCCTTGACCGAGGTACAACATGAAATGCAAACCGCCAGTCCAGAGGAGTTAGATCAATTAATCAAAAAATTAGATCGTTTACATCGAGATTTTGACGCCATTGGGGGATATACCTTAGAGTCTCAAATTGAGAAAATCTTACCGGAAATGGGGTTTGAGTCGGAAGATGGCGATCGCTTAGTCAGTGCCTTTAGTGGCGGTTGGCAAATGCGTATGAGTTTAGGTAAAATTTTACTGCAAGAACCGGATTTATTATTATTAGATGAACCGACTAACCATTTAGATTTAGAAACCATTGAATGGTTAGAAATTTATCTCAAAGGGTTAACAACACCGATGGTAATTGTTTCCCATGACCGAGAATTTTTAGATCGTCTCTGTACCCAAATTGTGGAAACAGAACATGGGGTTTCTAAAACCTATTTAGGAAATTATTCCGCTTATTTACAACAAAAAGAAGAAGCCGAATTAGCTCAACTCAGTGCTTATGATCGCCAGCAAAAAGAGTTAGAAAAACAACAGGCTTTTGTAGAACGATTCCGGGCTAGTGCCACTCGCAGTACCCAAGCTAAAAGCCGAGAAAAACAACTGGATAAAATAGAACGAATTGAAGCCCCCACTTCTTCTTCTCGGACTCTGAAATTTAGATTTCCGGCTGCGGTGAGAAGTGGCCGAGAAGTCGTCAATATTCAAGATTTGACCCATTTTTATGATAGCAAAGTCTTGTTTTTAGGGACGGATTTATTAGTAGAAAGGGGCGATCGCATTGCCTTTTTAGGGCCGAATGGTTGCGGAAAATCTACCCTACTGCGTTTAATTATGGGTTTAGAAGAGGCCACCGAAGGCAAGGTTGGTTTAGGAGAACATAACGTGATTCCGGGGTATTTTGAACAGAATCAAGCGGAAGCCTTAGATTTAGAAAAAACCGTTATGGATACCATCCATGATGAAGTTCCAGACTGGAAAAATGAAGAAGTTCGGACTTTGTTGGGACGGTTTTTATTTAGTGGCGATACGGTTTTAAAACAGGTTAATGCCTTGAGTGGAGGGGAAAAAGCCCGGTTAGCCTTAGCAAAATTATTACTGCAACCGGTGAACTGTTTAATTTTAGATGAACCCACAAACCATTTAGATATTCCTGCCAAAGAAATGTTAGAGGAAGCAATTCAACATTATGATGGGACGGTTTTAATTGTTTCCCATGATCGGTATTTTATTTCTAAAGTTGCCAATAAAATTGTCGAAATTCGGGATGGAGAGTTTCAGGTTTATTTAGGGGATTATCACTATTATCTCGATAAACTGGCGGAGGAGAAAGAACAAGCACAGTTAGCCAAATTAGAAGCGGAGAAAGCAGCTAAAAAGGCAGCTAAGGATGCCAAGAAAAAAGCTAATACCAAACAAAAATAATATCCTCACCTAAGATGTGGGACAGGTTTCGAGGATTAATATTAACCAAACAGCCCAGGAATTAACACACAAGGCAAAAACATGAGTGTAACTTTTCCTATTCAAGCTATTAAACTCACTCCGGGTAGCCAGATTACTATTTCTAACCTGTCCTGGCAGGATTTTGAACAAATTCTGATCGACTTGGGAGAAAAACGCAACAGCCGCGTTACCTACTACCGAGGAACCCTAGAAATTATGTCCCCTTTGGCACTGCATGAACGTCCCCATCGGATTATCGCTTATATTCTAACCACGATTCTTGAAATTCAAGGGCGGGACTGGGAGGATTTTGGTTCAACGACCCTCAAACGTCCACCCATTGGCGGAATAGAACCCGATACCTGCTTTTATATCGAAAATGCCCAACGGGTGCAAGGTTGTACCAACTTAGATTTAAAACAGTACCCACCGCCCGACTTAGCAATAGAAGCGGATGTTACCTCTAAAACGACTTTAGATGTCTACGAAGCCATCGGAGTTCCTGAAGTTTGGATTTATCGAAATCAACAGTTAAAAATTTACTTACTTTCTGCTCAAGGTTACACTGAAACTGTTAATAGTCCTACCTTTCCTGAGTTATCCCTAACGGAACTGATTCCCCAATTAGTTCAAAAAGCAATTGATGCAGGAACTAGCAAAATGTTACGAGAATTGAGAACAGAAACAGTCATCAGTCATCAGTTGTAAAAAAATGACAAAGTAGGGATAATTCATGAATTACCCCTACTTTTTTAAGTTAATCTTCGATATTGCATCCCTGGCAATTGTTCCACTAATTCTAATAATTCTAATTGTAATAATGCTGCCGATACGTTACCAGCATCTAAATTTAGATCAAGAATAATTTGATCAAAACCCATAGGTTCTGATGAAAGAGCTTGTAATACTTTAGATAATTCGGGATCTAAATCGGGTATAAATTTTGCGGGTTGAACCGGAATTTCAAATAAAGATAATTGTTGAGGTTCATCTAAAGGTGGCATTGCCCCCAATTGTTCAAGTAATTCATCTAAATTAACCGGAATTAGACTTGCCCCGCCATTAATTAATTTCAAACACCCCTGAGAATTTTGATCATCCAAACGACCGGGTAAAACATAAACATCTCGACAGAATTCATTAGCAACATGGGCCGTAATTAATGCCCCGGATTTTTGGGGTGCTTCCATCACAAAAACAGCCCGACTTAACCCCGCAATAATCCGATTTCGTTGGGGAAAATGACGGGGATTAGGTTTAGTTCCCGACGGATATTCACTAACTAATAATCCTTGATTAATCACTGCTTCACAAAGTTGACGATTTTCCTTGGGATAGGCAATATCTACCCCAGTTCCTAACGCTGCAATGGTTCGTCCTCCGGCCTCCAAACAACTGCGGTGAGCTTGGGTATCAATTCCCGCCGCCATCCCCGAAACAATCGTAAATCCTCGACGGGTTAGGGTTGTACTAATTTGACGAGTCCAGCGACACCCGTATTCCGTTGGCGTACGGGTTCCCACAATTGCAACCGTCGGAGTAACACCTTGATTTTCAAGGGTTTCAACCCTTCCCCGATAATAGAGAACCGGAGGAAAGGTGGGAATTTCTAATAATAATCGGGGATATTCGGCATCGGCAGGAGTCCAAAAACAGGGGTTTTTAGCGGTATGTTGTTCTAATAATTCTTGGGGATTAATTTGCGATCGCTGTTGGACAATTTTCTCGGCTGTTGGCTTGCCAAAACCTTCAACTTCTATTAACTCATTAACCGTTGCTTTCCAGGCAATTTCTAATTCTTGAAAATGCTGTTTGAGACGCTGAATGGAAATGGAACCCACCCCATTAATCTGTGACCATGCTAACCAATATGTTCGTTCTTCCACAAAAAATATACTCCTCTATTCTTAAATCTGTATAACCCGATAATTTATCTTGAATAAAGTTTTATAAATTATATTTTAAAACAGCCTATCCTCGATCAATAGATTGATTCCCTTACCCAATAATGCTACAAGATATTTAACCCAAGTCGGTCAAACAAATATTACTCATTCTATGCAATTATTCCTCTACTCATTACTCGCCTTTGCCCCAATTTTAACCGCTTTTTTTCTATTGGTTGTTGCCAATCGTCCCGCCACCCAAGCGATGCCCGTGGCTTATTTAGTAACAGCAGCCCTGGCCATGGTGATCTGGAAAGTCCCCTTTGTTCATATTGCAGCATCAACCGTGGAAGGATTAATCGTCACCCTGGAAATTCTCTACATTGTATTTGGTGCAATTCTGTTACTTAATACCCTGCAAGAGTCCGGGGCGATTAGCAAAATCCGCCAAGGGTTGTTAGGGATTTCCCGCGATCGTCGAATTCAAGTGATTCTGATTGCCTGGTTATTTGGTAGTTTTATCGAGGGGGCTTCCGGTTTTGGAACACCCGCCGTGATTTGTGTACCCCTGTTGGTGGCGATTGGGTTTCCAGCGATGGCCGCGGTTATGGCTGCACTGATCATTCAAAGCACGCCGTCAGCCTTTGGTGCCATCGGAACACCCGTTTTAATCGGAATTGGTAATGGATTAGAAGGGAGCACCGCCGTAGAACAGGAAATTGCCCGTTTAGGGTTAGATTTCCCCGATTATATCGGCGTTATTGCAGCCCAGATCGGACTGATTCAAGGAGTAATTGGGGTTTTCATGCCCCTGCTGTTAATTGGGTTGGTGACGGCCTATTTTGGGGATGCCAAATCGTGGAAAGATGCCTTACCTGCGGCTGGGTTCGCCCTATTTGCCGGACTCGCCTTTGCCATTCCCTATGCCCTGACCGCCATCTTCATCGGGCCAGAATTTCCCTCTCTGATGGGAGGTTTGGTGGGAATGTTGATCGTGATTCCTGCTGCTAAGAGAGAATTTCTCACCCCGAAAACCCTCTGGGATTTTCCCGATCGCGATCGGTGGTCACCGGCTTGGCTAGGAACATCCACGCCAGAAATTTCCCAGACCCCGGTGGCGATGAAAGCCCTGCAAGCCTGGACACCATACCTGCTTTTAGGGATTTTGCTGGTAATGTCCCGGTTGCGAGTTCTGCCCTTGCGTCGGTGGTTGCAATCTGTCCAAATCCCCTTTTCCAATATTTTGGGGACGGAGATTAGTATTTCGGTTCAACCCCTGTTTCTCCCGGCCACTCTATTTATTGTGGTGGTAATTATCACCTACTTCCTGCATCAAATGAAGGGGGAGCAGATGCAAAGAGCGATCGCCCAAGCCCTACAAAAGTTACTGGGAACCGCTTTAGCGATTGGAACTTCCGTACCGATGGCCAAAGTATTTATTAACTCCGGTGTGAATAGTTCGGGACTAGCCAGTATGCCCCTAACTTTAGCCGATGGGATTTCCCAGCTAGTGGGTCAAGTCTGGCCCTTCTTTGCCCCGGTGATTGGGATGATCGGTTCTTTTGTCGCCGGAAGTACCACCGTCAGCAACATGATGTTTTCTTTGTTTCAGTTTGGGGTGGCAGAACAGAGTGGCCTCTCGACATCGGTGATTCTGGCCCTACAATGCGTCGGTGCGGCGGCGGGCAATATGCTGGCGGTCTCTAATATCGTGGCTGCGGTGGCTACGGTAGGATTGATTGGGCGCGAGGGGATTTTACTACGTCAGTTACTCCTACCCGTAACTTTTTATTTAATATTTGCAGGATTGATAGGTTTAGTTGCTGTGTTCATTCTGGGGTTTTAATTATAAAAATTCATCCTAGGGGCAATGATATTTCTTAAAATTCTTCTGTTATTCTATCAAGATGTTGTAACGTTTAACAATTAATCCATGAAAGTTGCTGTTTTTAGTACCAAGTCTTATGACCGTCAATTTCTTGAGTTAGAGAATCAAGTCTCCCAAGGCGGTCACGAGTTTGTTTTCTTTGAGGCTCGTTTGCAACCTCAAACCGCATCACTAGCGGCGGGATTTCCGGCGGTTTGTATTTTTGTGAATGATGATTTAGGAACAGAAACCCTGGAAATTTTGGCATCTCAAGGCACCAAGTTAATTGCCCTGCGTTGCACCGGCTTTAATAATGTTAATCTCAAAACTGCCGCTCAGTTAGGAATTAAAGTAGTACGAGTCACCGAGTATTCTCCCTATGCTGTAGCTGAACACGCCGTGGGATTAATTATGATGCTGAATCGCAAATTATATCGGGCTTATAATCGGGTTCGAGATGATAATTTTGCCTTAGATGGATTGTTAGGATTTGACCTGCATAATCGCACCGTTGGGGTGGTAGGTACGGGAAAAATTGGGCAGATCTTTGCTCAAATTATGGCAGGATTTGGCTGTCATCTTTTAGGGTACGACGTTTATCCTAATCCCAATTTTGAGAAATTAGAAAATTCTGAATATGTTTCTTTAGAAGAACTCTGGCAACGTTCGGATATTATTTCTCTCCACTGTCCTTTGTTTCCTGAGACTCACCATCTGATTAATCAAGAAACCCTTGCTAAAATGAAATCTGGGGTAATGTTAATTAATACCAGTCGCGGGAAATTAGTTGATACTAAAGCCGTAATTGAAGGGATTAAATCCGAGAAAATCGGTTATGTTGGGATTGATGTTTATGAAGAAGAAGACAAACTATTCTTTGAGGATCTTTCTACCACAATTATTCAAGATGATACTTTTCAATTACTGCAATCTTTTCCTAACGTTGTGATTACTGCCCATCAAGGCTTTTTTACGGAGAATGCTTTAGATGATATTGCTCGGACAACTATTGCTAATTTTTCTGATTTTGAGCAGGGAAATCCGTTGACCAATGAAGTCACTGCGTCGTGAACTACCCACACTTCTGGTACGAGTAGGGGCGAACGGCCGTTCGCCCCTACTGTATTTAGATAGGACTTACGCAGAAACCGGGTTTCTGAACGAGAAATCTCGATTTCATCCGCAAAATCAGGGCCAGAAACCCGGTTTCTTTGGTCTTGTGCGTAAGTCCTGTATATATTTCAACTGCGTAGCGCTATATTGTATAGTCAATATTTCAGCATTTCATCTAAACCCGAGAAAAATAATGCCTATTTTACTCTCGAATATCCCGCCGGACAATTAGCCGATTGAGTGCTGAATAATACGGGTTGATTAGGAACTTTTTGAGTTGGTTGATCACTCTCACAGATAATTGATTTTGTGTTGATAGTGCTAATCGGTGAAGATTCAATATAAACCACTCCAATATAGCTTTTTAATCCATCCCGTTTAGCGACAGCAACCGATTGAACCATATTTTTTTCGTCAATAACTCTAATATTATAGCGATAATTTCGAGTTTCTTCAGGCAGACCTTTAATAAATTCTTCTAAGTTATTACTAAAAACATTATACTTAGTATAATTCGCTTCATTACCTCGATTCATAATTTCAATATATTGTCTTGCTTCTAATTGGGTATCTCGATCAGCTTGTTCTTTTAATTCTAATGCTGTCGGCGTTTTGATCCTAACTGAAGTAGCAATTCTCGGGTCTTCAGAGGTTTTTTTAAATAGTAAAGGTTGAGATTTAAAAGTAGTAATAGCGGGTTGTTCATCTCCAGTAATATTTAAGTCTAACTGAAGTTGTCCATCTTCTTGTAATTCAAAAATAGCCGTCCCGACAATTTTTCCTTGAGCATCACGAAACAGCAGAAATCCGGGTTTAAAAGTTGGATCAATCGTGTATTGTAATTGGATCGCTTCAATAGGTGTTACAAATATATAAATCTTGCCATCCTCAGTAAAAATAATACCCGAAGAAAGATTAGTGGGAACTTGCCATTTTCCTACTAATTGTTTAGCCAGGTTATTTGGAGGTTGAGCCGCTAAGATAACAGGAGAAAGGACAGAATTGAGTCCTAAATTGACTGCACCAAAACCGAATAAATTTAACGCCATTGATAAAAAAATTAGACCTTTTGTTTGAGATAAAATCATAGTTTTCTCCTTTTTTAAACATCAATACATATTAATATTTATCTAAAATACCCAGTCCCATTATCCACTTAAACGCTGCATAATCCAATCTAAACGATTATCCTGCTCGGTTTTGACAGTATTTTGAGGGAGTTTATTAGGCAATAAATTAGTATTTTCATCACAGCCAAGATTGTTAACCGTTGCCCGTAAACGAGAGGATAAAAACTTAGTAATGGCGCGATAAAATCTCAAAGAAAATAAAACATCTTCTTCTAATTTTTGAGATAATAAAGGTCGAGAAATCGATAATACATAACAATCTTGCGCGGCTTGTACCGTAGCAGAAGGTAAACGTCCATCAACAAAAGACATTTCTCCTAATACCTCACCCTCGCCAATTTTTCCGACAATTTGATTTCCTAATGAAGCCACAGAAACATTTAGGCTTCCACTCAATACAATATATAGAGCATCCAGGGGTTGATTTTCTTCGATCAAAATGGCACCAGCTTGAATGGTTTCTCGTTTACCTTCTGTCACCATCCAGTCTATATCCCGATCATTTAATTCCCCTAAAATCAGTGAAGCATTGGTCATAATGTATTATTTTTAGAGAAAAACAATTAATGGAAAAGCACGGAAATTGCCGATTCCATTTTAAGTTATAACGAAACGTTAAATTTCCTCTCCCTATTTCCTGCTATCTAATATAATTCTAGCATTAATTTTTTGCGATATTCTTGGGTTAGAGGATGTTCATTGCCGAGTAAATTAAAAATAGCTAACATCGCTTTTTTAGCAGCATCTTCTTTGAATTTACGATGGGTTGATACAATCTCTAAAAACAAAGATAAAGCCTCGGAATAGGCTTGATCTAAAGTCAATTGACAGGCTTTAGCATAATTCTGTTCTAGCTCACTCTCTCCAGAGGAAACCGCATCTTTTTTGAATTGAATTAATTGTTTCAATGCTTGAGCTTTGAGGAAAAATTCTCCCTGATCTTCTGGAATTGTATTTAACATCTTTTCGGCATTTTCCAATTGATTAATCACAATTAAAAAATTACCCGCTTCTAACACCACTTCCGGGCTATCTGGATATTCAGAAAATAACTGATCTAGTAATTGTTTAGCCTGGGGAAATTTTCGATCCGCGATCGCATTTTTTAAGGTTTCTAAACTTCGTTCAAAATCAGATTGTAAATTCATTTGAATTAGGGTTTCTCTGATTTTAATTTCTGTTAATGCACCGACAAAACCTGGACGCACTTCTCCTTGCTCAACAATTCTGACATCGGGTACACCTTCGACCTGATATTGACTAGCTAATTCAGGATTTTGATCAATATCAATTTTTGCTAAAATAAAATCATATTCTTTGACCAACTTTTCTAAAATCGGTTTTAAAATTTGGCAAGGGCCACACCAAGTGGCATAAAAGTCAACCAATACAGGTTTTTTATAGGAAACCTTGACAACCTCTTGTTCAAAGTTAGATTGATCAACATCGATCGCATATCCCATCTGACACATCCTCTGATTGATTTCGTTTTCTATTTTATCCTAAATGTTCAAACTTATAACTCAGCATCTCTGAAAAAAATGATTTCCTATCTTAAACCTTGAAAATTTCATGAACACAAACCTTAAAATAATTATTGGGTTAACGACTATCTTTATCGTTACTCTTGGTTGTCGCTTCTATTCCTCTGAGTATCAACCGCAAAATTCCTCTTTAGAGACTGAGGTTTTTAACCCATTCCTAGAAGATTCTATTTTTTATTCCACTCAACCATCAAATTTTATTATTCCCCAACCAAACGATAAAAAATCAGCCGCAGAAATTGCCTTTCAAGCTAGAAGTTTAGCCATTAGAAAAAAACTAGCCGCCATTAATTTAGAAGAAAAGGATGCTTGGTGGCGACGAATCAAACTAGGTGATCCCCATAAATATTTATTACCGATTATTTTATCTCAATTAAGTCTGCAAAATCAAGCCGAAGGAAAAAAATATGACCCGCAACAGAGTTGGGATATTTTATTAAAAATGGATCAAGATAAACAGGATCTTTATCATTTTCGCGCCCCTTTAGATGTGCGAATTTTCTTTTTATTTAAAGATACAATGCCTTTAGAGGTTAAACTTGCCTATCGCCGTCAATTAGAATCTCCTGGGGTTTTAGAATGGACAGAAGGCGGAACAGAAAACCATGCTTTTATGCAACGGGCATCGGGTTTAGCTCTGATGAATGCTAGTGGTTTTCCCGTGGGAAGTCCCGCCAGTGCTGCCACAAATGAAGCCTGGTTACGGTCAGAATTAAATAAGTTTTTAACTATTGGTCAGGGAGAATTTCATTCCTCTATTTATTATGGATATAGTATTAGTGGATTGTTAAATTTATATGATTTTGCTCAAGATCAAAAACTACGAGAATTAGCTAAAGGATTGTTAGATTGGTATGCGACAAATATGGCATTACGCTTGAGTTGGGGAACCGCAGGCGGGGCAGAAAGTCGAGGATTTGACCGCAATACTTGGAATAATGGATTAACTGCTGTGGCTTGGTTATGGTGGGGAGAAAAACTTAAATTTGCTGAACAAATGGATGATCAATATGCTTGGTTAGCCTTACCTGCGGCCCTGAGTTCCTATCGTCCTCCTGAAATTTTAACAGCGATCGCCCGGAAAGAAATTGCCCTCCCTTTTGAAGCTAGAGCCAGCCATCCAGCCTATTATAGTTATCATGAAAGTAACCGCCTTTGGGAAGATTTTTATATCACAAAAAACTATAGTTTAGGAACCCTATTAGAACCTGGTAGAGTCTATCAAGTTCAAGGCACAATTCGCGCCCAATATGCTACTTATAAATTAGTGGTGCGTGATCCCAAGGGTGAACAAAATGCAGTGATTAGTTTAGCAGGAACCTATCATGGCCCCCAAGCCACCGGTCGCAGTCCTGGGGATCAATTAGTTCAGAAACGGGGTGCAGTTATCCTACAATTAATTTTAAATGAAACGGATTTAAAAGCCGGAGTTCCGACCGCATCCCATCTAGTTTTACCTCAACAATTCGGTCAGCCCCAACGCTATAATAATTGGTATATTTGGAAAATTCATAATGCTTGGTTAATAGCTCGACCTTGGGGGGATAAAATCGAGTTAAAATCCTCAATTTCTGACAAAGAACCTAATTTACAAGCCCTAGCAGCAATGGGAAATCAAACGGCTTGGATCACCGATGTTGGGGCGGTGTCTGACTATCCGAATTTACAACAGTTGAAAAAGGCATTAGATCAAACCGAAATTGTCGATCAAGATTGGAAAAATCAAGGGAAATTAAGTTATAAAAGTTTGGCGGGCGATCGCTTAACTCTAACCTATCAAAAAAATGGGGCGATTGGGGACGCCCTGATTAATGGAGAAAAGCGGGTTTTGGAAAATTGGCCCGTTTTGGAAAGTCCCTATATTCAACAAAAGCTCTATAGTGGCCAACTGGAGATTAAGGCTCCGCCCCATCCCCCCTGGCAACTGCGAGGGACTTTAATCGGCCCAACTTGGGACTCAGGAAAATAATTTAATTCTAAATGTATTGAAATTCAGACAAGATTCATATACAATCTTTGCAAAGCTCGATCTAATCCCCAGATCATGGCCAAAAGCGCCATTTTTCGGCTTTTTCCGATTATGGTTGATAAAATTTCAGAGCAACTGAGTTAAACCTGTAAACAAGAGAGGTATTTATGTCTAAAAAAATGATTGGTGGAATCTTAGTTTTTCTGGGTTTTATGATGTCTCCGTTGTGCTGGTGGAATGATTTAATTTTTAACTTACCCATTGCTTATGGGTTTGGATTTGTGTTGGGTAAATTATCCCAGGACTTATTTTTTCCGGGCTCTGTTTTGGGGTATTGGCTCTCTAATTTAGTCGGAATTTTACTCATGCAATATGGAGCCATGAATGTGGTTAAATCTTCTGCCCCGGAGCGAAATATTAAAAAAGATTTAGCGCTGGGTGTTGTTTCTTCCACCGCCTTTACTGTGGTTATGGTTGCATTAGTTCAGTCGAATGTTATTGATATTTCCCTATTACCTCATTAATCGTTAATTTGGAGAAAATTGATAATGTCTAATTTCAATGCCAGCCTATCATCATTTTTTAAATTAAATTCTGTTAAAAATTGGTTAATTGTTCATTGGCAATTTTTGGTATTAGGAATTTCTTTACCCCTGCTCCTGTTTATTATTTTAGCTTTGAAAATCGGTGAAAATGCCAGTGGTTTATCTTGGGATGTATCGATTTTATTTTCTGTTTATTCTCCGAGGCAAACACAACTTGAAAAACTGGTGTTTATCCTCACCCGTGCGGGTATGTTCCCTGGAATATTCTGGCTGGCAACTCCAGTTATTTCAACTTTAGGATATCAAAAAAAATGGCGATCGCTCTTATATTTCTTTTTAACTCTTTTGGGAAGTGGACTAATTAGTATATCCACTAAAATTTTCTTCCATCGGATGCGGCCTGATTTTGGGATATCTACCCATCCCTTACCCACAGATTTTTCGTTCCCCAGTGGTCACGCCCTATTAAGTATGGCGTTTACTATTGCTTTAGTTATTCTAACTTGGAAGACAAAATGGCGAGGGTTAGTTATTGGTTTGGGGGGATTGTTTGTCCTCACCATTGCTTGGACAAGATTGTATTTAGGGGTGCATTTTCCTAGTGATATTTTAGGCGGTTGGCTTTTAGCAATTACTTGGGCGGTTCTGGCAAGTTTATTGTTAAATCTGCATCAGTTTGATATCCTGGTTAGTGATCAATCTTCTAAGATATCTAAGCACTGAATTGTGATCCGATAATGCCAAGCTATTCAGGGTTATTCAAACCCGTTAATCTGATTTTTTTGTTACTATTATTCCTGATATTTTTTAATCCCCTGGTGGTTGTTAAAGCTGGAGAACGGGGGATTTTGATGGTTTTTGGAAAAGTTCAGACCCAAGTTTTGGGAGAAGGATTACATTTTATTATTCCGGTGGCGCAAACCGTACAAAAGATAAATGTCCGAATTCAAAAACAGGAAATATCCGCCGAAGCCTCCTCAAAGGATTTACAGGAAGTTTTTACCGATGTTGCTTTGAATTGGCATATTATTCCTGAAGAAGCTAATTTAGCCTTTCAACAAATTGGGGACGAACAAACGATTATCGAGGCAATTATTAATCCAGTGATTGAAGAAATTCTCAAAGCTGTGATGGCAAAATATACCGCCGAAGAAATTATTACCCGTCGAGAAAATGTCAAATCCGAGGTGGATAATTTATTAACAGGTCAACTGATTAATTATCATATTCAAGTCGATAATATTTCCCTGGTTCATGTTCATTTTTCCCAACGGTTTATGGATGCGGTGGAAGCCAAACAAATTGCGGAACAGGATGCTAAAAAAGCCGGATTTTTAGTGTTAAAAGCCATTAAAGAAGCTGAAGTTAAGGTGAATTTAGCCAAAGGAGAAGCGGAAGCTAACGCCGTGTTGCAAAAAACCTTAACTCCACAGATCTTAAAAAGACAAATGGTTGATCAATGGAATGGGAAATTGCCCTTAGTTTGGGATGATAAATCAATTCATCGATTCAATTTAGATACCTTAGTTAATCATTAATTAAACAGGACTTACGCAAGCAGGCTAGATATAGCGTGTCAAAAGTAGGCGATCGCATACCAATGATCATAGCAATCGCCCTAAAAAGTCCTAATTATTTATTTTCCCCCCAATGTTGGGGGCTAGGGGGCTAGATGGCTTGAAATGTATAGGGTTTAGAATGATTTCTCAAGCAGCAATATTTGCCCCCTAAATCCCCCAAAATTGGGGGACTTTAAGAGGTTGTCCTGTTAAAGTTAGGCTGATTTTTGCAAACTGATATCATTTAATAATAACATTTTTTCAAAGGTTTGAGCAATTTTAGTTTGAAACCTTTGGCAGTGTTTGATTTTAACAAAAGGTCGAATTAACTCTAATTCTTGAGTTAAACTTTTACGATGATCAATAATTCTGACTGCCTTTAATATTCCTAGTTTTAATTCTTTTTTGACCATCAGTTCAGAAATTCCCGCCGCGACATGACCTTCCTCAACAACGGCTTTCACCATTTCCCCGGTATTGAGAACTAAAATAACCTGTAATTCATTCAGATTAATTCCCCAATTTTTTAGGGCTTCTTCTAAGCGTTGCTGAGTTCCCGAACCCGTCTCTCGCATTACCCAATCTGTATTTTTGAGTTCTGCTAAATCAACCTGTTCTCGCTTAAACCAAGGATGGGATTGTCCAACCACAATTAATAGGCGATCGCTCCCTATTTCTTCCTGATCTAATGATTTTTGCAAAATCGGTTTAACCTCCCCTTCAATTAACCCTAAATCAAACTGTCCATTGGCAGTCCCTAAACAAATTTCCTCCGTATTTGCCAAGGTGCAATTAACTATAATTCCTGAATATTGCCGTTGAAATTGACTAATTTTTTCCGGTAGCCAATAGTTACCAATCGTTAAACTACTGCCCAATTTAAGTTCCCCCCGTTGGAGATTATTTAACTCTTTTAATCCCCGTTCCGTTAAACCCACTTGTTCCAAAATTTTTTGGGCTTCAATTTGCAGTAATTGTCCAGCTTCTGTAATTTCAACATGGCGACCAATTCGATGAAATAACTTAATTCGATATTCCGTTTCTAGGCTATGAATCGCGGCACTGACCGCAGGCTGGGTAATATAAAGTCCTTCCGCCGCCCGGGTAAAGTGCAGATGTTCCGCCACCGCCAAAAAAATTCGCAGTTGTTCTAGGGTCATTCCAGCCATTGTAAAATCACTCACCTCTCGCATGATCAGGGAATTGAGATTAGTCTGAATGGGGACTAACGACAATTTAATACAATCAAAATTGTATTCTAATGCAAATTCAGGTAATATGCTTTACAATTTTAGTTTAATTTCACTTAGCCCCTATCTTAGATGACTTTAGCCCAAAGGATTGCACCCGAATTTAGTCAGCAACAGCGTTACTTCCAACGCCGTGACCAACTTCCGGCAAGACGGGATCACCTGTGGAAAATTGAGTCTGGTGTTGTGCGTACCTTCACCTACCTGGAAAACGGAACCGTTGTCACCCTGGGTTTATGGGGCGTCGGGGATGTGGTATCGCGGGTTTTATCGAAATCTGACCCTTACTATATGGAATGCGTCACCCCAGTTCAGGCAACCTCCGTTGCCATCGGCGAATTTGATGACTTAAATCCCCTATTAATTCAACATATTCATCAACTCCAAACCTTCTTAGAAATTGTCCATTCTCGTCCCGTTGATGAAGCTTTGCATAAACTATTCCTATTATTAGCCAACAAATTTGGTAGCGATGTTCCCCATGGTCAACTGATTGAATTTCATTTAACCCATCAAGAAATTGCTGAAAGTATTGGGACTACAAGAGTCACTGTCACCCGACTTTTAAAAGAATTTGAACAGCAAGGGATTATTGAACGGTTGAATCGGCAATTTATTATTCTTCCAGGACATCAACCTTTTTGGCACTATGAAATTTAACAGGTTAGGATTTTTGACGACTAACTTGATAAACTTGATGATCAGGTTGTGGAGAATAATCCAGAACTTTAATTAGATAATTAGTAGGGATTATAGAATCAATGAGTGCCAATGCTAACCCCATGTTTTTTCCGTCTGATGACTGGTTAACCATTATCTTTCGCTTAGGAATAGCGTTGTTAATTGGAGGTGTGATTGGATTAGATCGGGAGCAACCCAGTAGACCAGCCGGACTTAGAACCTATATGATTGTTAGTTTGGGTGCAGCAATTTTTGTGATGATTCCTCTACAAGCAGGATTTGATATTAACTCAACTAATGCCCTGAGTCGTACAATTCAAGGAATTGCAACGGGGGTGGGATTTATCGGGGCAGGCATTATTTTTCAACAGTCAAAACCCAATCTTAAACCCAAAGTTAAAGGGCTAACTTCAGCAGCAGCTTTATGGTTAACCGCCGGTTTAGGCACTGCCACCGGATGTGGATTATGGCAGATGAGTTTAATCGGAACCTTAATGACTTTACTAATTTTAAGGGGGTTCAAAAAAGTTAAAGGGACTTCAATTTATCGGCTGCGAGTTTATCGACCCTTTTATAAACAGCAACGAATCTCCCGTCCTAAAACTCCCACACATACCGAGGGTACAAATTCGGAAGAATAAGAATAAAAAAACACAGAAAAAATGAACCCATTAATTGCTGATATTTTTACCGGAATTGCCACCTTTACCGCCACAAATGTCGATGATCTTCTCATTCTCATCCTATTTTTTTCCAAAGTTAATACTAACTTCCGCCACCGGCACATTATCATCGGTCAATATTTAGGATTTATTCTGATATTACTTGTGAGTTTGCCCGGTTTTTTTGGCAGTTTATGGATTCCTGCTGATGCAATTCGCTGGTTAGGTGTAGTTCCGGTAATTTTTGGAATTTCTTATCTATTAAAATCCCAAACAGATCAGACGGAAACCCCTAAGACTGTCAAGATTCCAAAAATATCCGATAATTCTTTCTTCTCTCGAAATTTTTTATCGCCTCAAATCTATGGAGTTGCGGCGGTAACAGTTGCTAATGGGAGTGATAATATTGCGATTTATTTTACCCTATTTGCCAGTAGTAGTTTAGACAGTTTATTAACCATAATCGGTACATTTTTATTCCTGGTCGGAGTTTGGTGTTATCTGGCTTATCAGTTAACCCATTTTCCCGCTATTTCCCGAATTTTAACCGGGTATGGTCATACTTTTGTTCCCTGTGTGTTAATTGGTTTAGGAGTTTTTATCGTCAAAGAAAACCTTTTATTAGCACTTCTAGCTCTGTTCATTAGTTATGCTTGGGTTTTGTTTTCCAGCCGTGACAAAAAAGCCAAACTTGAAATCAAAAATTAAGAGGTTATTACTAAAACCCTTCAACAATAAATTGACTACTGGCAATTTCAACAATATAAGTTACGATAATTCTCTCTATTTTTTTCTAATTCTAAACTATGAAAACTGAAGATTATACCGAAACTAACACCTCTAAGGTGATGGAATCATCAGACTCTAAACCTGAAACTAATCAAAAGCGAAAAAAACTCAATCCCTCCCGGGTTCGAGATCATTTAGCCAATGAACGCACCTATCTAGCCTGGATGCGAACTGCGGTTGGTTTAATGGGATTTGGGGTGGTAATTTTACGTCTGCGCGCGTTTCAACCCGTTGCTGTTCCTGGCCCCGGCTATGGCTGGAAATTAGGATTATTATTTTCCGGGGTCGGGTTATTAACTGTATTATTATCGACGTTTCAATATTTTATTGTCCGTCGAGATATCGAAGAAGATTCTTATGAACCTCCTGATCGTTGGGTGATTCTTTTTAGTTTAGCAATTACATTATTAGGGTCGGGAATTATTTATTTTGTTTTCACCAGTCCTGTATCCAGTCCCCTTGATTTTGGTGGATTTTAATAACAGGTGGTAATAGGGCAAAAAGGAATAAGAATTAAGGGTTAATATCTATTCCTTTTCGGCTTCTACTCTTTCGACCTCCTCCACTAAGAAAACTAAGGAGAAATTATGTCTCATTTTTTGATTAATAAAATCTTCAACTAAACGGACTTGTCTGGGAGTTACAGGGTCGGTTGAGCGAACTTTTAAATAGGCTTTAGGAGGATTTTGTTTCCAATTAATATAAGTTTCCTGTAAATCTACCCGTTGTCCCGTTAAGGTTTGCTGTTCAAAAATATTTCTTAAATCAGTTTGTAGTTGCAGTTGAGTTACGAACTGTAAAAAACTAATTCCTAAAGGAATAGCTAAAGCAGCAGCAATAAATAAAGTTAAAGCAAATTGTTTTCGCAGTCGGGAATAACCGGCTACAATAAAAACGATCATACAAGCTAAGGCAATCCCAATTAAATTAGTTAAATAAAGCAAGGTTGCGCCATAACTTAAATCAAAATAACCCTGGGATAAGGTTAAACCAACCACACATAAAGGCGGCATTAAAGCCACAGCAATTGCGGTTCCCGCTACCGCGTCACTAATCCCCTTTTCTACCTTGGTAAAACCGCTTAATCCCCCCGCAACAACCGCAATTCCCAAGTCAATTAATGTCGGTTCAGTTCGGGCTAAAACTTCTGAGCCAAAATCTTGAATTCCCGTTATTTTTCCCAATGTCATTGATAATATTAGTGCCACCACCGTTCCCACGATAATCGAAATAATACCACGGCGAGATAATTCTTCATCACTTTTTAAAAGACCAAAGGCTAATCCCCGCAGGGGTAACATAATCGGAGCTACTAACATCGCCCCAATAATCACGGCGGTACTATTACTCAGTAATCCAAAGGTAGCAATTAAACAAGCCGTAATCACCAGGATAATATAATTAAAACACAGTGTAGATTCAGCGATCAAATTCTGCCGCATCTCAATTAAGGCATCCTCGGATACTGGTTTGAGTTTGAGTTTACTTTTCATAACAAATATTAAGATTTATCAAAGTTAAACAATCAGCAATTACCTATCACTATAGATTAATGGATGTAGGGCATATTATCATATTCTTATGAAAAAAATTATCATTGGCATTATGGGGCCAGGAAAAACAGCAACTTCCCATGATGTAGAAAATGCTTATCAACTAGGTCAATTGATTGCTGCATCAGGATGGGTATTATTAACCGGGGGAAGTAATAATGGGGTGATGGAAGCGGCAAACCAAGGGGCAAAAGCAGCCAATGGTTTGACCCTGGGAATTTTACCGAATGCCGATGCTCAAGGAATGTCTGAAGCGGTTGATATTGCCATTTTTACAAATTTAGGTCAAGCTAGAAATGTGATTAATGTCTTATCTGGCGATGTTATTATTGCTTGTGGAATCGGAGCCGGAACTGCTTCAGAAATTGCCTTAGCAATTAAACAAAATAAGCCTATTATTTTATTAAATCAAACTTTGGAAAGTCAACAGTTTTTTAAATCTCTGGCTCCCAAACAAGTTTTTATTGTGGATTCTCCCAAAGCAGCTATTGAAAAAGTCAAAGATTGTTTGGCTCAATCTATTGACTAAATTGATATAAAGTTGTTAGAATTAAACTAGATTTTATCGTTAATTTTTATGAAAATAAGAGATTTAAACCTAATTCCAGAACAGGAAGTTTCCCATAACCCAGCAATTAAAAAAAAGGTCATGTTAAGTTTAGGGGATTTACCCCACTTAACTAATTTTTCCCAAGCGTATTTTGCCCCGGGACAGGTGGCGGGTGGTCATTCCCATACTGATATGTGTGAGGTATTTTTTGTGGAATCGGGTTTAGGAAATATTTGTATTGACGGTAAAGATTATGACTTAAAACCTGGGGTTTGTATTGCGGTGAAACCCGGGGAAATTCACGAAGTTAGTAATACCGGAAATAGGGATTTAATTCTAACTTATTTCGGTTTGCGCGCCTAACCCGTCGTAAAATGTTCGCTTCGAGCGAGGACGCAAGCACCCAAAAGTTTCAGGATTTCAAAAGATTAAAAGCTGATGTAACCCATCCCCTAGAAACCACTATTCGACCTGATACCCCAAATCCGCCAACTGACTGCGGGACTGACGCCATTTCGGTTGCACCTTCACAAACAACTCCAAATAGACCTTACCATCAATCAACTTTTGAATCTGTTGTCGGGCATCACTACCAATGGTTTTCAACATACTGCCTTGATGGCCAATTAAAATTCCCTTTTGGGAAGGACGCTCAACATGAATAGTAGATAAAATCCGAGTAATTTTCGGGTCTTCCTCCACCCGGTCAACGGAAATCGCCACGGAATGGGGTACCTCCTCCCGGGTATGGAGTAAAATCTGTTCTCGAATTAGTTCCCCCATAATGAAGCGTTCGGGCTGATCCGTTACCAAATCCGGGGGATAATAGTAAGGGCCAGGATCTAAACGATCTATTAATAATTGTTGCAAATCATTGACACCATCCCCAGTTAATGCAGAAAATTTGACCACGGGCCATTCATGGGGTTGAGCCAGTTGACCATAACTCCGGTCAATAATCACCGTATCTTCTGGCTGTTGATCCAATTTATTCATGCCCAGAATTACCGGAATTTTGACTTGTTCTAGTAACTCAATAATATAGCGATCGCCGCCGCCAGCCTCCACAGACCCATCGACCACCAACAACAGAACATCAACGGAGGAAATCGCCGACTTGGCATTTTGTACCAAAACCTTACCCAGTTGATGATGGGGTTTATGAATTCCGGGGGTATCGACAAAAATAATTTGAGCCTCATCCGTCGTCAGAATCCCCCGCAGACGGTTGCGCGTCGTTTGAGCTACGGGGGAAGTAATGGCGATTTTCTGGCCCACCATCTGATTCATTAATGTCGATTTCCCCACATTCGGGCGACCAATAATTCCGACAAACCCCGATTTATATCCCTCTGGCGGTAAGGGAATTGTTACACCTTCAGACCCATCCATTCAAGTTCTGTTCCAGTTGTGATAATCTCCTGCTATTCTAACCCAAGCCCCTTTCCCTTGATATACAGAGTAAAATTTGATAGAGTTGCCAGGTAGCTCTATCCAAATCTAAGATAGAAACCTACTCGAACTCAAGGCGATCGCAGAAACCCTTTCTGAATCTGGGTTAAGATAGGTTATAGTTCTGTAAAGCCGAGTGGCAGTAATGTTGATCACACCAGAATCAACCTTACATCCAGAGTCCGTTAATTTTTACGTTGGTGAGATTGAGGAGATGAAAACAATGAATTCTAAACTGGTTGGTGGCCTATGCGCCCTAATCGCAGTAGCTTCACAGTTACCTGCTGTCGCTCAAAATCCTATTGGGGTACCTGTAGTTCCCTCTGACTTCGACTATAAATATCAACCCAAAGATCCAGATCTTGGACGGGTTGACCCCCCGATTTATTACAGTTTACCCGACCTGGGTTTCCCCGATAGAACCCTGCCCGCAGCCTTCAAGTTTCCGATTATGTATGACTTAGGGGCTGATAGCAGCATCACCAGTGATGCGGTGATTACCGATACGGTGTTTATCCCTAACTTACCTCCAATCCCCAATGGTATTACCTTGGATGATGTTCCCCGGATTCGGGCTGAATATACTCGCAAAGTGGAAGAATGGGGCGAATTGGTTCAAGGATGTCTGGCTTTAAGTCCTTTAATCATCAAAACTGATACAGGCAACCCCGTGTTAATCCAACAGCAAAGCGCTGGAACAGTTGTTCTGAATGCTAATAATATTTCCGTTTGCCCCAAATAAGTTGATTTAACTATCCTTATTTTATTTTCACCTTCCTGTTAATTACGGGGAGGTGATTTTATTAGAAAATAAATGGCACAATAATATTAGGGCAAGAGGTAAAACCATGAAAGAACTTGAAGAAGTCGCGGAAGCCCTAGACCGTCAGGACTACCGCCAAGCCGCAAAACTCCTCAAGCAACTGCAAAAACAAGAACCCCAGAATTTTTGGGTACAGTTGTATGCTGGGCGTTGGTATGAAGGGACAGATAAATTAGAAACCGCCGAAAAGGTTTATCGGAAATTACTTAAAGATGCGACAAACCCTAAAATTGTCTCCCAGGCGCGTCAGGGGTTACAACGGATTGAAGATATTGAACAAAATCGACGTCAAGAAGCAATTATTCAAGCTAAAGCTGACCCGAAAAATCAAGAATTAGGGATTTTAATTTTAGAACCTTTGGCCCCAGAAAAAAAACAAATTGCCGCCCAAACCCTAGCCCGAATGTTAAAAACCGATCCCTATACCGCCCGAATGCAGCTACAAAGTCGGGGTTGGCGACTGTATAAAACTGGGGAAATGGGAGAATTAAAGGTTTATGGTCAAGAAATGTTAGAAGCCGGAATTCCGGTATTTTGGGTGGCTTTAACAGAGATTCAAAAACTCCAGGTTTTTCGGATCAAATCGATTCAAAGTTTATCACCTCAACCGACTATTATTTGTCAAAATGAACAAGAGCAATTAGGGTCTATGACTTTTAATTGGCAAGAAGTTACCCAACGGGTTGAGGGATTATTACCTATATTTGTAGAATCCTTAGATTATGATCCCCGGCGCCCCAAATCCGAACGATTTCGTCATAAAGAAACCACCCAAGATTATGCTCAAATCTATGATTTACACTTGCCTAAACGGGGTTGTATTTTAAGAATTTGTGACCAAAATTATGATTTTCACCAAGGGATTGATTTTACTCAATTTTCCCCAGAAACCTTACCCGCTTCCCAAAATACCAATAGAATTCATTGGAATCTGTTAAAAGAACAGTTAAATTTATTCTTAACTCATGCTCAACTCTGGTCTGAGTTTACACCTTTTGCCGAAACCACATTAGATTATACTCAATTTCTCGGTCGGATTAAACCCCATATTGATTTATCTCGAAAATCAGAAAGTCTTTGGGATAATGCCTTTCATTTATATAGTGGTTTGATATTTTTGAAATAATCTAAGTAAGTTGTTGAGATGAGTGCCCCTACAAAGAGCGCTGAAGCGCAACAACAAACACTTTTCTAAAGACTATACCTTATGCAAAATAACACTTTTAGCCTAATAATTAATAGTCAAAAAGTCGATATCCAAGACCTTTCTCCCACCCTGACTTTATTAGAATATTTGCGAAGTAGTGGAAGGGTTGGAACAAAGGAAGGTTGTGGGGATGGGGACTGTGGTGCTTGTACCGTTGCGGTTATCGGTCAGGGGGCGGACGGACGGCCCCAATATCTAGCAATCAATAGTTGTTTAATTCCCTTAGCAACGATGGTGGGGCGGGAAATAATTACCGTTGAAGGTGTTGGGAAAGACGGTCTGCATCCGGTACAGGAAGCGATGGTTAGTTTGGGGGGTTCCCAATGTGGCTATTGTACCCCGGGCTTTATTATGAGTTTATTTTCTGCGTACTATAACGGTAAAGTTGATGATGAATCTTTAGAAGGGAATTTATGTCGATGCACGGGTTATTTACCGATTATGAAAGCCGCAGAAGCCGTTAATAACTCCCATGTTTGCGATCAGTTTAGCCAACGTTTACAAGAGATTAATTTACAACTTAATTCTATCAAATATATTACTTCTTGTCAACAGTTTTTCCGTCCGATTCAACTCTCGGAGGTTTTAGATCTTTTACAACAGTATCCCCAAGCTCAATTAATTGCAGGAGGAACAGATTTAGGCTTAGAAATAAGTCATCATCGCCAAGAATTTCCCACTCTAATTTCTTTAGAATCCGTTGCAGAACTCCAACAAATTCAACAAAATTCAGAGACTATAGAAATCGGCGCTGCTATTCCTTTGAGTTATATTCAAGAACAATTAAGGGGAATATTCCCGAGTTTAGATGAAATGTTAACCTGGTTTGCGGGTAAACAAATTCGTAACCGTGCTACTATTGGAGGCAATATTGCTACAGCTTCTCCTATTGGAGATTTAGCCCCGGTTTTATTATCTTTAGATGCTCAAATTCGGTTAGAAAGTTTAACCGGAGAACGAATAATTTCTATCAATGAATTTTTTAAGGGTTATCGTCAAACCCAATTACAACCCCAAGAAGTGATTGTTTCAATTATTATTCCTAAAACGATTACTAAAAATGCGGTGAGGCGTTTGAGTCAATCTTATAAAGTCGGAAAACGGGGAACCGATGATATTAGTATTGTGTCCGCAGCCTTTACAATTGATTTGGATACAAATAATACAATTATTTATGCTAGACTCGCCTATGGTGGAGTCGCAGCAATTCCCTTAAGAGCGATTGAGATTGAAGAAATGTTAATCGGAAAACCTTGGAATTTGGCAACAATTCAACAAGCTAAAATGAGGTTAAAAAATGTTTTTAATCCCTTGACGGATTTACGAGGAAGTGCTAGTTATAGAAAACGATTAGTTGCTAATTTGTTTGAAAAGTTCTTCCTAGAGTTTTCTCCCCCATAAAACGTTGTTGGGCTTTAGCCCTTATTGGGAGCGCTGAAGCGCAACAACAAATGAGTGGCTTTGTAAAGATTGCGCTGAAGCGCAACAACGCGCAACAACGAATTTAAGGATAAAAATATGGAAGATAATAATAAATCTAAACCCCATGAAAGTGCTGTTGGTCATGTTACGGGAAAAGCGATTTATACCGATGACCAAAGATTACCCAATGGAATGTTATATTTATGGCCTGTATTATCCCCTTATGCTAAGGCAAAAATATTAAAAATTGATAGCTCAAACTTAGATAATATTCCAGGTCTTATTACTATTTTAACAGCTAATGATATCAAAGGCAATAATAACACAGGAACCATTAAACACGATGAAGTTCTATTACCTACTGATGAAATTAACTATTGGGGTCAACCTGTAGTTTGGGTGGTTGCAGAAACGGAAAATACAGCCCAAAAAGCAGCCGAAACTATAAAAATTGACTATGAAGTATTAACCCCGATTTTAACAATTAAAGACGCAATTAAAAATAATAGTGTTCACGCCGATAAAAATATTATGCGTCGGGGAAATATTACCTCTGCTTTACAGGAATCTGAGTTTATTTTAACCGGAGAGATTGAAATTCCAGGTCAAGATCATTTTTATTTAGAAACTCAAGTTAGTTGGGTTATTCCCAATGTTGAAGACAATTATCAAGTCTATGCTTCTACTCAACATCCTAGTGAAACTCAAGCGATTATTTCCGAGGTTTTAGGAATTCCCAGAAATCAAATAGTTGTCACTTGTTTACGCATGGGAGGAGGGTTTGGAGGCAAAGAAACCCAAGCTAATCCTACCGCAGCTATAGCCGCTTTAGCCGCCCAAAAAACCGGATGTCCGGCGCGAGTTCGACTCAAACGAGATCAAGATATGATTACCACCGGAAAACGACATCCTTTTTTATGTCAATATCAAGTGGGATTTAACTCAAAAGGTCAACTTTTAGCCTTAGATATTGATTTATATTCCGATGGGGGTTGGAGTGCGGATTTATCCTTCCCTATTTTACAACGGGCGATGTTTCATTTGGATAATTGTTATTATATTCCAAACTTAGAAATTCGAGGTCAAGTCCTGAAAACTAATAAGGTTTCTAATACGGCTTTTAGGGGATTTGGTGGGCCGCAAGGAATGGCTATTATTGAAGAAATAATAGGGAGAATAGCGCGTAAATTAGGTTTACCCCCTGAATTAGTCAGAGAACGTAATTTTTATCACGGAGAAGCAGAAACGAATACTACCCATTATGGTCAAGAAATTTTTGATAATCGGATTTTGCGAGTTTGGGAAGAAGTTAAATTAAACTCTAATTTTGCCGAGCGAAAAATAGAAATAGCGCAATTTAATCAAAATAATAATTATCAAAAACGCGGGTTAGCAATTACTCCGGTTAAATTTGGAATTTCCTTTACCAAAACCGAATATAATCAAGGAGGTGCTTTAATTTTAATTTACCTAGATGGGAGTATTCAACTTAATCATGGGGGGACGGAAATGGGTCAGGGTTTACAAACTAAAATGTTACAGGTTGCTTGCCAATCTTTAGGGGTGAATATTGAACGATTTAGAATCATGCCCACGAGTACGGATAAAGTACCTAATACCTCGGCTACGGCTGCTTCTAGTGGTTCAGACTTAAATGGTCAAGCGATTAAAAATGCTTGTGAAATCCTGAAAAAACGACTAGCAAAAGTCGCTGCAAAGTTGTTAAATTTGGATGAACCTCAAGAATTAGTTTTTGAGCAAGATTGGATTTATTGTCAAAGTTATCCTAGTCAAAGAATAGCTTTTAATGAAGTAGTTAAACAAGCCTATAATCAACGAGTAAGTTTGTCTACCACGGGCTATTATCGCACTCCTAATATTTACTATGATCCGAAAATAGGTAAGGGTAGACCCTTCTATTATTATGCCTATGGAGCAGCGGTAAGTGAAGTCGAAATCGATGGATTTACGGGGACATTTAAACTGCGCCAAGTGGATATTGTTCATGATGTGGGAGAATCATTAAATCCTTTAATTGATAGGGGACAAATAGAAGGAGGTTTTGTCCAGGGAATGGGGTGGTTAACGATGGAAGAATTGATTTGGGATGACTCAGGAAGATTAAAAACATTTGCTCCAAGTACCTATAAAATTCCCACCATTAAAGAAGTCCCTAAAAATTTCAAAGTTGACTTATTAAAACGGGCAGCCCAGGATGGGGTAATTTATGGTAGTAAAGCGGTGGGAGAACCTCCTTTTATGTTAGCCATTTCTGTCAGAGAAGCAATTAAAGAAGCTATTGCAGCTTTTGGTAAAACGGATTCGGTTTTTTTAGCTTCTCCTGCTACGCCAGAAGCCATTTTAAATGCTATTGAACAGGTACAATTAAACTCAGTTTATTCTTAAAATAATTGCAGTTATTCATCCAGTTTTCTATTGATTACTTGACTTTCTTGTGTTATAATGATTCAATTCTATCAACAACTGATTCAAGTTTTAAATCAAGGGGATGTGGTGGTGGCAACTGTCACCCGGGTTAAAGGTTCAGTCCCGCGAGAAATGGGGGCTAAAATGTTAATTTGTGCCGATGGTCGAACCTTTGAGACTATTGGAGGAGGCGCGGGAGAATTTAAAGTTATTCAGCAAGCTGGGGAAGTTTTAAAAACCGGAAAAAAGCAATTAGTTGAAATTGATTTATCCGGTGCTCCTGACCGTGAAACCCAGGGGGTTTGTGGGGGATTAATGCAGGTTTTATTGGAAAGATGGGCAGGGAAAAAAGCGATCGCATTAACGGAAAAAATTTTACAGAGTTTAGAAATAGGTAAATCTGCAATTATTGTAACTTCTTTTGATCAAACTTTTCCGTATTTACTGCCCGAAAATAACCCAATTATAATCTCTGATCAAACCTTTATAGAAACCTTGAAACCCTCGCCGACTTTATTAATTATAGGCGCGGGTCATGTCGGAGAAAAGTTATCTAAAATAGCTGATTTTATTGGCTTTAAAATTATAATCCAAGACTCTCGGACTGAGTTAACCCATCCACAAAGATTTCCTCCCCATGCTCAAATTTTTAATCAAAGTGTCAGCCATGTTTTAGAACAACTACCATCCCATGATCATCTCTATATTGCCTTGGTAAGCCGAGGATATATTTATGATATTGAAGCCTTAAAGGTAATTTTAAATTGGGATCTATCCTATCAATATATTGGAATGATAGGGAGTCAAAAACGGATTAACTGGGTTTACCAAGATTTACAAGAATCTGGAATTTCTCCCCATCAACTCGAAAAAATTCATGCTCCCATCGGATTAGAAATTGGCGCACTAACTCCCGAAGAAATTGCCGTTAGTATTGGTGCAGAATTAATTCGAGTTTATCGAGAAAAACAGAAACCTTAAGTTTGAGGCTGTTTCAGCTAAAGCCTTGAATTCAGATGGGCTTTACATTGATTCAAAATCCGAGTATCATTTTCGCTAGGATTAGGAAGACGATGAAATCCTTCTAAAACTAGATTATTTTCGCTCACCTGACCTCCGACGGTAGCGACAACCGCCGTATTATTTAACCCAATTTGATAGGAATGAGTCTCTTGAGTATAACTATCAATAATATTTAAACTCAGATGATTTCCTTGGGGAACTCCCGTGAAACAGTCAAAAGATGAGCGCGGCATATAAAACGCCCCAATTACTTGACCTTGTTTAACTTCAAACACCATGTAAGACTGTCCAATTTGTTCCGGTTGGGGAGATTCACCATAGAGGTAAACCCCATCCTTAAGGAAATTACGTTGGACAACGGCGGTTTCCGAATCAGGATTATGAGGATTTTGTGAAACTAAGACGGTGTTCGCCGAGGCGACTCCTCCCACCATAGTTAAGGCTAAAGTCGTACTCAGGAGGGAAAGTCGGGTAAATACCCGGCAAAACCCACTCCAAGATGAAATAGAATTAAGCAGTTGATCAAGCATTTTTTGAATCTCCTGCGAAAAGGCATTGATAACCGAATCTCTAGCTACAGCATCAATTCAGTTGATTTCGGTAAAATTTACTGCTAACTGCAACATACAATACTATTTTGAAATTCTTTTGAAGTGAGCATTACCTTTTCGATTAACCTAGATCGCTAATTCAGTAAACTAGATTAAAGCGTTTCAATAGTACGCCCACCAGAGGTATGATGACGTTACGGAGCAACTAAGGGAACGCAAAATTAAAATGCGAATTCTATTTGTCGCCGCAGAAGCGGCACCTTTAGCAAAAGTAGGTGGGATGGGAGATGTGGTCGGTGCATTGCCGCAGGTGTTGCGGGCAATGGGACACGATGTGCGGATCTTTATGCCCTATTATGGCTTTCTCGCCGATAAGATCAAAGTCCCAAAAGACCCGATCTGGTGGGGAAATGCCATGTATCAGCGTTTTGCTGTCTTTGAAACGGTATTTCCCAAAACGGACGTGCCATTATATTTATTTGGGCATCCCTCTTTTATGCCTCGTCGCGTTTATTACGGAGAGGATGAGGAGTGGCGGTTCACTTTATTTTCTAGTGGCGCGGCGGAATTTGCGTGGAATTATTGGAAACCCCATATCATTCATTGCCACGACTGGCATACTGGAATGATCCCCGTCTGGATGCAAGAAACACCAGATATTGCCACAATCTTCACTATTCATAATTTAGCATATCAAGGGCCTTGGCGTTGGTATTTGGAACGAATTACTTGGTGTCCTTGGTATATGCAAGGTCACAATACCATGGCGGCGGCAGTACAAGCGGCTGACCGAGTAACAACGGTTTCACCGACTTATGCTGAACAAATTCAAACCGCAGCTTATGGGGAAAATTTAGAAGGGTTACTTTCCTTTGTCAGTGGCAAAATGACGGGAATTTTAAATGGAATTGATACGAATTCCTATAACCCAGCGACTGACCCTTATATTCCCGAAAGGTTTACGGCTGATAGTTTGGAAAATCGCCGCGCCAATAAAGTTGCCATTCAAGAAGAAGTGGGATTAGAAGTTAATTCTAATACTTTTTTAATGGGGATGGTCACGCGATTGGTGGAACAAAAAGGGATTGATCTGGTAATTCAAATTATGGATCAATTCCTATCCTATAGCGATTGTCAATTGATTGTTTTAGGAACGGGCGATCGCTATTATGAAACCCAATTATGGCACATGGCTTCCCGTTATCCGGGTCGGATGACGACGCAATTATTGTTTAATGATGCCCTCTCAAGGCGGATTTATGCGGGTTGTGATGCCTTTGTGATGCCGAGTCGGTTTGAACCCTGCGGCATTAGTCAGATGTTGGCGATGCGTTATGGTTGTATTCCGATTGTTCGACGGACGGGCGGTTTAGTTGATACGGTATCCTATAATGATCCGATTAATTATCAGGGTACAGGATACTGTTTCGATCGCTATGAACCCCTAGATTTTTATACCTCAATGGTTCGGGCTTCTGAAGCTTTCCGGTTTAAAGATCAATGGCGAGAACTGCAACGTCGGGCGATGAGTGAAAACTTTAGTTGGGAAAATTCCGCTAGAGAGTATATCCAACTTTACAACAATGTAATGGATGGTTATGGCGGCGTTTCTAATGAACCCGCACCCGCACCCGCACCTCCCCAACCCCCTCAACCCCCTCAACCCTCTGCTGGTGCAGTGGTTTAAGGGTTGATGTCTACTAGAATTAAAGTTCAAAGTTCAAAGTTTAAAACGGTTTAAATTTTGAATTTTGAACTTTATAAACTATTAATTTAGGCAAATAAATCTAAAGGAAAATGTCCGTATACTCCATTAATTCCATTTTCATCGGTGGATTGAAAAGAAATTAGCACCCCACGATATTTTTCTAAATAGGGACTAATATAGAAATTTTGACTGCGACCATTGAATTTTAAATAGACCGATTCCGAGACAGGTTCTAAGGCATGATCTTCTACATTAATTGAATATTCAAAGGCTTTTAAATAATCTGTTAATGCGCTTAAAGCCTCGGCCATGGAATCAGCACAAATGCCAATCATTTGATATTCAGATTCCCGGTTAAGTAATAATAAAGCTGCTTGAATCTTAGCCTTTTCTGAATCGGAAATAGGGGGAATTGCATCTGTACAAAGAAAGCCCTTTAAAATAGATTGAGCATCGGGAATGGTTAATGGGGATATCATAATTAATCAGGATTTGAAGTTTGGGTTAGAAATAAAAGAACACCCGATGCACTATAGCACTAAGCATTACAGTTAGGACACTTCTAAATCCTGAAAATCATTACCCATTACCCATTACCCTGTTACTGAGCGAAGTCGAAGTATTACCCATTACCCTGTTACTGAGCGAAGTCGAAGTATTACCCATTACCCATTACCCATTACCCATTACCCATTACCCATTACCTGTTCCCTATTCCCTAGCCCTATAGACTAAGCCGTGGCGTGGGTCAATTCTTGCCATCGTTGATGCCAAAGTTCCATGGCCGTTTCCCCTTGGGGCAGATCAGCAAATTCTTGGCTTTGTTGTTTAAGTTCCGGGGCTAAACGTTCTAAGCCATCAAAGCTATTGCAGTAACGCAAAATGGTTTTCCAGCCGTCATGCCATTGTTGAGCCGCTTGTTGACGCTCCCGCAGGGGTCTGAGACGTTCTTCTTCTTGAGCTTGGCGTTGGGCTTCCAGTTTTAATTGTTGGGATTTCTGCGCCCAGGCAGACCGCCATGCTTCTAGGATGGAGGATTCATACTGGGTTGGGTATTGTTTCACTTCTAAACTGAGCATTTCCCCCAGTTGATCTAAGTAGGGGCGATCGCTACAATTTTTAATGGCATCTAACCCCGTTTCTTTCCAGAGGGGGAGGCGACGATAACTGACAAAAATGGCTTTTTTCTGTTCAATTTTTACCCAAATTTGGTGTTGCCAGAATTCTAGGCGCTCAATGTTTCGAGGTGCGATACTCAGTAAGGTAGCAACTTCCAACCAGACACGGGCCAGGGGCCATTGACTCGGAACAATCACTCCAGCCTGAATTAAATTATGAGACATGGGCAAACACCTAGATTCTGCACGATGATTTTCCCAAACACTAGATATAGCGTCTTGATTGGGAATTGTCAATAATTATACTCTATATTTGGAATTTAGTCTAGGTCTTGAGGAAGAAAAATTGCAGCCAATGGCTAGACGGGGCCAAGATTGTAGCGACGAATACAGCAAGTTGGGTTGAAGCGTTTTTGAGTATACACTTTAATAGAATAGCAGAAGTTAACACCGTTGGCAAAGGCCCAAATTTTGGACGTCAATGATTAGGGATTGTATTCAAAAGTATGAAAATTAATAAAATTCATCATATTGCAATTATTTGTTCTAATTATCAAAAATCTAAGGATTTTTATGTGAATGTTTTAGGGTTTGAAATTATTCAAGAAACCTTTAGAAAAGAACGAAATTCTTATAAATTAGATCTGCGAGTGGGAACCCAGGATCAGATTGAGTTATTTTCCTTTCTTGATCCTCCCCAACGGCCGAATAAACCGGAATCCTGTGGTTTAAGACATTTAGCTTTTGAAGTAGATGATATCGACCAAAGCGTTAGGGATTTATCGGGAAAGGGGATTGCAGTAGAACCGATTCGTTTAGATGAAATTACAGGAAAACGATATACATTTTTTCAAGATCCGGATCATTTGCCATTGGAAATTTATCAAAAATAGGAAATAGGGAACAGGGAACAGGGAACAGGGAATAGGGAATAGGGAAGGAACACCGGAATATAGACTAATGCCCAAATCTATCGGGTACATTCCTTCTGTTGTTCCCTGCCCTAATTAATAATCTCGAACCACGGAAGCACTACCATAGGCTTTTTGCCAGAGATGATAGAGTAAAGATTCCGTGCGATCGCCTAAAACACTCAGAAAAATTCCAGTTTCACCCTCTGGATCAACCGTGATCCAAGTTCCGGTTAAACTAACTTCGATGGTCTCTGCATCCGCCAGACATAAGGCGATCGCTTCTGACTGCTGTTGACGCACTGCCACCTCCAACATTGAGAGGGCGGGTAAACCCACTGGTAATAGAAACGAGGCGGAACTGGGTTGCACGACCATAGTTTGGCCCATTCGCATTGCCAACTTCACCCGCAGCGCCACCAATTGCTCTGGAGATTGACTCAGGCGCTCGAGATGAAAAGTTGTTTCGGTATAAGTTAACTTCAGCATGGATTAATCGATCCCTTTTCGCAAAAAGCAAAGGTTTGTGAGGGGTTGATAGTTGATATAGGACTTACGCATGGGGCCCGAGAAACCGGGTTTTTTAGAACATAAGTGGGTAACAACGCAGTATTTTCGTAAAAAAACCCGGTTTCTTTGGTTGGGTGCGTAAGTCCTGTGATAGTTAGTGATTGATGGTTAACGATTAGTGGATGACTCCACTGTAGGAGCCAGAATCCTTGAAACGATTGGAGTTTTGTCGAAGTGTGGATAGGTTGATCACCGGAAAGCTAAACCTTAATTTTAGATAGTTTTAATCTGACGTTATTTATACTACACTAATATTACACAAACGTCTACTTTTTCAAGGAGAAAAATTATGTATACCCTTCCCAAAACTTCAACCACCGATATGGAAGTCACCAGCATTCGCCTAGAACGGGATCTCAAAGAGAGATTAAAAGGACTAGCCAAGAACAAAGGCTATCAAGCATTGATTCGAGACATCCTCTGGAATTATGTCCAACAAAAATCGGGAGATTATCGGCCATCCCTGACCCGAGAAGATATCCGCGCCCACATTTCCGCCATTGCAGAACAGGAGGAACGCTGCGTTTTAACAGGCAATATTATCCGACCCAAAGAAGCAATGTTTCTAGGACTCACGTTTCAAGGCGATATGGTTCCCCTCAGTTTGGACAGTTTAGAAGGCCAGTAAAAGCCATCCGAGGTGAAGATTTTCCAATCCCCCTTGATAAAACAGGGGGATTCAGGGGTTTTTGGCTTAATTTGATTCCCCTATCTACGTCCTAGCCCCCTATTCCTTTGGAATAATTTTTTTCCCCAACTGGATTTTAGTAGATTATTCTGGAAAAGTCCCTCTAAAAAAGCGAGACTTTAAACCCAGATTTTTGGTAAAAAATTTATGTCAGATTGTCAAGGTCATATTTTAATTGTTGATGACACCCCCGATAATTTAAGGCTGTTATCAAAAACCCTCAGCGAACAGGGCTACGAGGTTCAATGTGCTATTAATGGAAATTTAGCATTAATGGCGGTCAAGCATGAACCACCGGATTTAATTTTATTAGATATTAAAATGCCGGAAATGGATGGGTATGAAGTTTGTAAACGGTTGAAAAATCAAGCAGAAACGGCAGAAATCCCCGTGATTTTTTTAAGTGCCTTAGATGATGTTTTCGATAAGGTTAAAGCCTTTAATGTGGGAGGAGCGGATTATATTACTAAACCGTTTCAGGTGGAAGAAGTTTTTGCCCGGATTGAAAATCAACTGACTATTTGCCGTTTACAACAACAATTACAAACTAAAAATATTAAACTAGAACAGTTAAACCAAGAGTTACAGCGTTCCAATCGAGAATTAGAAGAATTTGCCTATATCGTTTCTCACGATTTACAGCAACCTTTACAAACGATTACCGGATTTGCAGAATTATTATTAGCATTAAAATCCGAAATCAATTTAGAAGAAGAAGCTGAGGAATATGTCACCCCGATTTTAGAAGAAGGGATTAGGATGCAAGAACTGATCCAAAACTTACTTGAATATAGTCGAGTCGGAACCAAAAAACGTCATTTTGAAATTACCAACTGTCAAGAAATTTTGAGAAAATCTTTAGGTCATTTACATAGTGCCATTGAAGAAAGTTGTGCTATCATTACTCACGAAACCCTACCCACTCTCAGGGCAGATCGGATTCAACTGGGACAATTATTTCAGAATTTAATTGGCAATGGGATTAAATATCAACGTCCTAATATTCAGCCTAAAATTGTAATTTCTGTTCAGGAAAAACCCGAAGAATGGCTATTTAGGGTGGAAGATAATGGCATCGGAATTAAACCCGAAAACTTTGATCGGATTTTTCAAGTCTTTCAGCGTCTTCATACCTATCAAGACTATCCCGGCAGTGGGGTAGGGTTAGCGATTTGTAAAAAAATAGTTGAACGTCATCAAGGAAAAATTTGGTTAGAATCAGAATGGGGAATCGGAACCACATTCCATTTTACATTACCAAAATTGGATTAGGGTGATATGAAACGTTCTCAAGGATCACAAATACAAGTCTTACAAGAACAACTTACGACGGAAATTAAAGCACGTCAGCAACTGGAAATGGCACTGCAAGAAAGTCAATCCCATTGGCGAGACCTGTTCCATTTATCACCAATTGGCATGGTAGAAATTTCCTTGGAGGGGAAGTTTTTAGAAGTTAATTCTTCTTTTTGTAAGTTTGTGGGATATTCTCAAGCTGAATTGATCGAATTTCAATTTAATCAGATTACCCATCCTGATGATCAAAGTATTAGTTTTGAATCTTTCAATCAGTTAATTACTCAAAAAATATCACAATTTCAAATTGAAAACCGTTATAAACATAAACAAGGACACTGGGTTTATGCGATTGTCAATGGTTATTTACGTTTAGATGCTCAGGGCAAACCCCGTTCTGTTATGGGTCAAATCCAGAATATTACCCAGCGCAAATTGGCCGAGGAAAATATTAAGGAGCGGGAAGAATATTTACGTTTAATTTTAAATAATATTCCCCAGCAAGTCTTTTGGAAAGATACGAATTTAGTATTTAGGGGGTGTAATACAAATTGGGCGGAAGCGGCACAGTTAGAAAGTCCTGAATATGTGATCGGAAAAACTGACCATGATCTATTTTCTGATCCTAAAATTGGGGACTTTTTTCGGACTCAGGATCGGCGGGTGATGGCTTCCAAACAAGCGGAAATGCACTTAATTGCACCTAAACAAAAACCTTCTGCTGATGGGCGAAAATTATGGTTAGATATTAGTCGCATTCCCATGCAGGATTCTGAGGGAAATGTGATTGGAATTTTGGGGGTAATTGAAGATATTACGGAACGAAAAGAAATTGATGAAAAGTTAAGATTAACGCAATTTTCTATTGAAAAATCCAGAGATTATTTTTTATTTACAGATAGTAACGCACAATTTTTTGATATTAATGAAGCAGCTTGTAATACTTTGGGATATTCCCGCGAAGCATTATTGAAAATGCGGGTTAAAGATATTGATCCCCAAGCATTAGAAGACGCATGGCCGATTTCTTGGGAGGAGTTAAAACAAGAGGGTTCTTTTACTTTTGAATCGGTTCATTTAACCAAAACTGGTCAAGAAATTAGTGTAGAAATTACTTTGAGTTATTTAGAATATAATAATAAAGAATATGGTTGTGCAATTGTCCGGGATATTTGCGATCGCAAACAAGCTGAAATTGCCTTACAACAAGCCAAAGAAGCCGCAGAAACCGCTAATCGAGCTAAGAGTGAATTTCTCGCCCGCATGAGTCATGAATTACGAACCCCGATGAATGCTATCTTGGGATTTACGCAACTAATGGAACGGGATTTAAAGCGAAATCCCCAGGTTTTATTGGCAGAACATCAAGAGCATTTAGACATTATTGGTCGCAGTGGTGAACATCTATTGAATTTAATTAATGATGTTTTGGAAATGTCTAAAATTGAAGCCGGACAAATTATATTAAATCCCTCTAAATTTGATTTACCCTCTCTCCTCAATTCAATTCAAGATATGTTAGCGTTTAAAGCAAAATCTAAAGGTTTAGAGTTTAATATTATTTCTGACTTGGGTTTTGCTGAATATATTGAAACCGATCAAAGTAAATTGCGACAGGTATTAATTAATTTATTGGGAAATTCAATTAAATTTACTAATAAGGGATCTATTAATTTAAAAGTTAAACCTTTAAATAATAGGATTTCTTCAAATCAAGTTTTACTCAGCTTTGAAATTGAAGATACGGGGTCAGGGATTTCCGCAGAGGAATTAGAGTTACTCTTTCAACCCTTTATCCAAACGGAAACCGGACGTAAATCTCAACAGGGAACAGGATTAGGATTATCCATTAGCAAACAGTTTGTAGAATTAATGGGAGGAGAAATTACCGTCAGTAGTCAAGTAGGAAAAGGCACAATTTTTCGCTTTTATATTCAAGCTAAATTAGCTATTTTTTCCGATGTTAGTTGTCAAGAAATACCCCAAAGAGTCATCGGTTTAGCCCCCAATCAACCCAGCTATCGGATTTTAGTAGTTGATGATAATTGGACAAATCGACAGTTAGTAATTAAGGTTTTAAAACCTTTAGGATTTCAATTAAGAGAAGCAGAAAATGGTCAAGAAGCCATTACCATTTGGGAAAATTGGCAACCGAATTTGATTTTTATGGATATGCGAATGCCAATTATGGATGGTTATGAAACAACCCGAAGAATTAAACAGCATTCGCCCCAAGGTCAATCAACTGTTATTATTGCTTTAACAGCCAGTGCATTACAACAGGATCAATCCGTGTTTTTATCAGCAGGATGTGATGATTTTATCAGAAAACCCTTTCGAGTAGATCTGTTATTTAAAAAAATTTCTGAGTATTTGGGAGTTAGTTTTATCTATGAGGAAGATGCACCGGAGGTAAATAGTTCTCCACCACAATTAAATAATCTGGCTGAATTAACCCCGGAAGTATTAGCATTGTTGCCAAAATCAATTGTTCAAGAATTATATCAGGCTTCCCAGAAACTTAATTCTAAGTTAGTCAATCAAGCGATTAAAAAAATTCCGGTTTCTCATCAACCCATTAGTCAATTGTTAATCCAATTAGCCGATAATTTTCGATATGATCTGATTATGGATTTAACCCAAGCGATCGCTGAAAGTCAATAAGAACATTCCTTAATCTTTGTTGATATAGCGCGTGGTGCTAGAGAACAGGGAATACTTCGACTTCGCTCAGTAACAAGGGAATAGGGAATGAGTTTGCTTAATCAGGACTTACGCAAGCAGGCTATATATAGCGTGTCAAAAGTAGGCGATCGCATACCAATGATAATAGCTAATTATTTATTTTCTCCCCAATGTTGGGGGCTAGATGGCTTGAAATGTATAGTGTTTAGACAGATTTCTCAAGCAGCAATATTTGCCCCCTAAATCCCCCAAAATTGGGGGACTTTAAGAGGTTGTCCTGTTAAAGCGATCTCATGCTTAGTGCTATAATTCTCATCTGCGTAATAACACTGAGAAAATTAATCTCTATTATTGAGATTTTTAATTTTAATAAAAATGATCAGCATTTTTACTCGGTTTTAGATAGTTTAAGTGGGTTACAAAAAGTAAAAAAACTATAGAATCAGGGTTTAAATCCTTTTATCAATACTTTACAAATTAAGGCATTTTCAATATCATTCCTTTAACAGCCATCGACTATAGTGTATTTATCGAAAGGAAGAAAGCCCCAACCCGAAGCACCCAGGAGTCAACTTATGAAAACTTTAACCCTAAAAAAATTAATTGGAACCACAGTAGCTAGTCTTTGTTTAGTCTCTGTAAACGGTCTTCCGGCGATGGCTGGACAATTACATAATCAATGGAACTACGGAATTGATTCCTTCGCTGATGGCTCTGGTGGTGAAGGCTATAATATTAGAGGAATTGCGATTAAAGAAACCAGCGAGAATATTTTTGTCGCCCTCACCGGTGGAACTCCTTTAACAGGTGTAACTAATAATTCAGCAGCCGATAAAAATATTGGTTGGGGAGATTTATTCTTAAACTTTACGAACAAAAACTTCACAACCGCTAGTAATCAACGAAGCTTATTTGGAGTTCGTTTTGCGGGAACCAATGACTCCCAAGTGGCTACCACAGGTTTATATGGAAATGTCAAAGGTGTCAGCGTTACAGGTGTCAATGCGGGCTATAGCAGTTTAAAACAATATTACGATTATGGATGGGATAAAGCTAACACCCAAGGCACTGACCTGGCTACCAAAGCTGCGGCTTACAATTATTTCGGTCAAGGAACAATCCTGAATGTGATTGACTCCGGTGCTAACAAATTGGGTGGGATTCAAAGTCTATCTGCGGCTGTCTTAACGGGTCAAGGACTTGATTTTGGGTTCTTCAACGCTAAAGGATCTCAAACCCTTGGTTTTAGCCTGAATAAAGCGGATTTGGGACTCGCCGACGGCAACTATAACTATATGGCCAACCTTTTCATAGAATGTGGAAATGACGGTGTTGCTCTAGCGGGTGGCGTTTCTGTTCCCGAACCCGGTAGTCTTGCAGGTTTAGCTTTGGTCGGTCTGACTGCAATCGGTAGCCGCCTTCGCAAACGTCAAGATTAATTCATCAATTTTATGACTAAAACTATTAGGGTAGGGGCAATTCATGAGTTTCCCCTACCCTAAATCTTTTAGGATTGCTTGGGTCTAGTTTACCTCAATAAAAAAGACGAGTCTGTAACTCAAATCCAGCATTTCTCGTCTTTTCGTGAGACTCGTTTCGTTCCAAACAACCTTAATTAATACTCGGGAACAGAATCATCAATTTCTCGACTCCAAGCCAGAATTCCGCCTTTAAGATTAGTCCCGGAAATTCCGGCTTCTTTCAGAATTCCTAGGGCTTTTCCAGAACGCATTCCCGATTTACAATGGGCAATTAAATGATGACCATTTAACAGTTCTTTCACCTGTTCAATACCTTTGCCCTGTTCAATATCGGGTAAAGGAATTAACACCGAACCTGGAATTTTAGCAATTTCATACTCATGGGGATTACGCACATCAATTAATACAAAATCCTTCGCCCCACTGCCGAGTAATTTTTCCAGTTCCTGAACCGTCATTTCAGGAATATCCATTTTCTGTTTAGCCTCCTGTTCTTGTGCTTGAGGAATTCCGCAGAATTGCTCATAATCAATTAATTTTTCAATCACCGGACGGACAGGATTGGGACGTAATTTTAACTCCCGGAACGTCATTTCTAAAGCGTTATATAATAACAAACGTCCGCTTAAAGTTCGTCCTTGACCCAGAATAATTTTAACGGTTTCTGTGGCTTGAATGACGCCAATCATACCGGGTAAAATTCCTAAAACCCCGCCTTCTGCACAGGAGGGAACCATTCCGGGGGGTGGGGGTTCGGGGTATAAATCTCGGTAGTTGGGCCCATCTTGGTAGTTAAAGACCGTTGCCTGTCCTTCAAACCGGAAAATTGACCCGTAGACGTTGGGTTTGTTCAGCAACACGCAGGCGTCATTCACCAAATATCGGGTCGGGAAATTGTCGGTTCCGTCTACAATCACATCATAGGGTCGCAGCAGGTCGAGGGCATTTTCTGAACTGATGCGGGTATTGTAGAGGTCAACTTGACAAGCGGGGTTAATTTCCAAAATCCGGTTTTTTGCCGATTCAATTTTGGGTTTGCCCACCCAAGCAGTCCCGTGAATAATTTGGCGTTGCAGATTGGAGGTATCGACCACATCAAAATCAACAATTCCGATGCGTCCAATGCCCGCCGCCGCCAAATACAGCAGCAAGGGCGAACCTAATCCCCCGGTTCCAATGCAAAGCACACTCGCCGCTTTTAAGCGTTTCTGACCTTCCAGACCGACTTCTGGTAAAATCAAGTGGCGGGAGTACCGTTCGTAGTCGTCTTTCGTTAACTGGATTTCATCCAGATTCGGATTTAGCATAGCAATTTTGACAAAAAATATAACCGTCCCTTTTAGGGGTTTAGGTCATCAAAACTATATATTATACCTGATGATGGGGAAGATGGGTTAATCTCTGATTAAAGGTTCAGCTTGAAATTGATGATTCTGATCTAAACTCCAATTTTGTAAGTCGGTAGCTTTTCCTTTTTCTACAGAAATAATAATATAAGAATAGTCTGACCAAGCATAAATTCGATCAAATTCAGAGGGAATGGCGGGATGATCGGGATGGGAATGATAAATACCTATTATGATTAAATTGCGATCGCGTCCTTGTTTTTGAGCTTGAATCATTTGTTGAGGAGAAATCGTAAACCGATGTTCTGAGGTAAGGGGTTTATTAGTAGTTTCTACTTCCTCAAAGGTTTTGGCAGTTGCGGGATTCCAAGCGTTTTCAGTTAGAATAATATCTACAATTATTTTATCATAATTTTGGTTAATTTTACCCATTAATAAGCCACAACATTCCTGGGGATAGGTTTGTTCAGCGTGGCTACAAATAGCTTGAATTTGTTCTGAGGATATTATTAATTTAGACATTGGTTAAGGTTGATTTTAAAATAGATCAGGAATTGTCTTTATTCTACTATTTTGGAAAATGTTAATTTAGGCAAAAATAATACTAAAAAAGTTGTGATTAAAAATGCCATGATTCCTAAACGATAACCGATAATTAGATTAACACTTCCCAGTTGTTTAACCATTAAATCATATCCACTCATCGCCAAAGAAAAGGCCCCAAAATATACTCCTATTCCTAAACCTCCTTTCTGGGATGGAATCAAAGAAAAGGCAATGGGGATAATCCCATTAGCAACTAAACTATAGCTGGCAATCAGTAATAAACTAATCAGAATAATGATAGATTTATTCACAATAAAAGACGATAATAATAATAAAATAGTTGTTGTTATTAATCCGATTAAGGTTGCTTTATTATTACCAATTTTAACAGCAAATAATCCCGCAGGGATGGAAGCAAATGCTAATAAAATTAATCCAGTAAACATGATCCATTGAACATTGCCACCGGAATTTTTAATTACTTGAGGAAAAACTTCTCCTAAAATTAATCGAGTTTCCCAGGCTACAAATAACCCTAAGAACGCAATAAAAACTAAGTTTCTCAGGTATAATTTTTGAGCAGGTTCTTCTGACTGAGGAATAACGCTTAAATCAGGATTAAAATACCTTAAAACTCCCACGGAACCCAACAATACCAAAGACCCAATCGTAAAAGTAATTCCCGATCCTAAACCTAGAATAAACTTACTAGAAATAGGACGAATTGCCCCGATAATACCTCCCATAAAAATCAAAAGACTCATGGCTTGGGGAAGTTTTGTTTCTATTGCATATTGACCTAATAAAGCCGTAACCGGACTTCTAAAAACCGCCATAGCAACGGCCCATAAAATTAATAAAATTGGGAATATCCAATGTATGGAATTGAAAGATTGACCAAAAATATAAAAGACGGGAATTCCTATAAATAAACCGGAAGCTAAAATTACCCCTAAACTAATTAAGGGAAAACGAGTTCCTAGCCATCGCCGTTGACGGTCAGAAAAATTTCCTGCTATGGGTTCAATAATTACTCCTAACGCATTTTCAATTACTAAAATAGTTGGGAATAAACCCGGAAATCCCAAGGAAGCTAAAAGTTGAGGAACATATAATCTATACAGTAACCAAGTTAAGCTAATTGCTCCTTGAATTAAGGATAATCCGATTAACTGAAACCAGAGAATAGACGGTTTAGAATTTGAGGTTGCCATCTGAATTAAGGGTTAATACGATTATTGACTAATTCTATGCCTAATTCTATAGCTGCTTTCATACTAGACCCATCAGCTATGCCTTTTCCGGCAATATCAAAGGCGGTACCATGATCAGGAGATGTTCTAATAAACGGTAAACCAATTGTAGTATTTACCGCTCGATCAAATGCCATTAATTTGACAGGAATTAACCCTTGATCATGATATAATGCAATATACGCATCATGGGCATTTTTCCCTAAATTAAACCAAGCCTGACCGGGCTTAACCCACATTGTATCAGGGGGAATGGGGCCATCTAATTGAATATAAGGATAGCGATCGCGTTGTTGATTTAACCAGGGAATTAACCAGTCTTTTTCCTCTGTTCCTAACTGTCCATTTTCCCCACTATGGGGATTTAATCCCGCCACAGCAATTCTAGGATTTTCTAATCCAAATTCATGGCGTAAACACTTAACAAATAACTCTAATTTTAAACTCATTAATTCCGGGTTTAAGGTTTGGGAAATTTGGGATAAGGGAATATGGGTTGTCGCTAATAAGGTTCTTAATGTCCAGCCAGTATAGGGCGATCGCGCTACAAATAACATTCCAAACTTTTTAACCTGGGCTTTTTCTGCTAAAAATTCCGTTTGTCCGGGGTAATCATAACCCGCTAAATTCCAGAGATTTTTGGCAATTGGCCCAGTGATAATTCCATCAAATTCTCCTTGTAAAGTTCGGGTAATAGCTGTATCCAAATATTGGAAACTGAGCGCCCCACTGGTTTGATTTCCGACCCCAATTTCTAATGGCGGTAAACGCGGATCAGGATCTAAATTAATCACCTGTAACTGCTCGGGTTTTGCCGCCTGAAATCCCTGGGTTTGTAATTGCTGATAGGTTTTGTGTAAAATCCGATCGCTTCCCACTATAGTTAGATCACACTGTTGATGTAGTGCGGGAGCAGCTAAGGCTTTTAATATTACCTCTGGCCCTATTCCCGATGGATCACCTAATGTTATCGCTAAACGAGGTATTTTTTTAGATTGAAGCATAATTCAACATCCTTAAAACTATGTTAATTTTAATTGATATCATACAATGATCCCAAAATTGTAGTAAGCCCGACCGGGCTTTTTTCCTCTTATTTCTCCCCACTTTTAACCAAATATGAATATTCCCTCAACGCTTAATGTTGCGATCGGCTTATTTTTTATCTATTTACTTCTGAGCTTATTAATATCAGAAATACAAGAGTTTTTAGCCAGTTCAATTTTTGATTGGAGGGCTAAAAATTTATATCGTTCTATCCAATTTATTCTAGGAGATTCAGCCACAGAACTTCTATACCAATACCCTTTAATTAAATCTTGGAAAGATTATAAACAACGCAGCAATAAAAATTCCGTTGGGCCATCTTATATTCCGAGTACAACTTTTGCTTTAGCATTAATTAGTGTCATTATAGAAAAATCTGGAGTTCAACCAGAAATAGATAGTTTAACTATTGATGATTTTATTCGAGCGATTAACTCAGAAGCTATCAAACAGTTTTTTGATCCTGATCAAATTAAACTATTTAAAATTTTAGCCATAAAAACCAAAAACAAAGCCGGAGATACTGCTAATTTTGAATCCTTAGAAACAGCTATCAGTGATTGGTTTGAACAATCCATGACCAGGGCATCGGGAGTCTATAAACGTCAAGTTAAATTGATTACACTGGCCATTGGGTTTATCGTAGCCATGGGATTAAATGCAGATACCTTAAATATTGCTAATCGTCTTTTTCAAGAACCTGTATTACAAGAAAATCTGAGTCAAACCATTAATATTGTATTAACTAAAAATCCTGATTCTCCCCTAAATAACTGTTTAAACTCCGAGGTTAACTCTACAAAAGATTGTCAAGACTTAACAGAAAATTTTCTTTATTCTTATTTATTAGATTTTTCTTCCTTGCCTTTAGGATGGGGTCAATCTAACTTAAATCAACAGTTTAATTTAAGCGGAAATCTGGGGATTCAACTATTTAAAGTTATACTAGGATGGGGATTAACTGCGATCGCAATTTCCATGGGTTCTTCCTTTTGGTTTGATCTTCTCAACAAATTAATTAATGTTCGGAACACCGGATCAAAACCCCAATCTTAAAAGTCACAAAAAAACCCAGCCTCTCAAGGAAACTGGGTTTATCATAGAATTAAAAGAAATTAGAAGCGGAATTGAGTCCGCAGTGTTCCCACAAAAATTGTGTCGTTGTTACTATTGTGATCAGGATTGGTCACAACGTAGAAACCCGGTGTCACAGAGATGTACTCACTGAAGGGGAAGCGATAGAAGCCTTCAATATGAATAGCCGTGTCTTTGTCTTCCAAGCCGCTAATATCATGACTGACGACTTTCGGAGGCATCCCGACAATTAAACCGCCAGCATCCCCTTCGCGGAGAATATCGGGGAACCCTAACACCGCAGCCCAGTTGATAATGTTAGCAGTGTCGTTTCCTCCCCGTTTTTGGTCAGCCCAGGTACTCCCAAACCAACCGCCAATGGAGAAGCTGCGAGCCACTCTCCAGTTCATTTGTACCCCTAGGTTATCAGAAGTTGTGGCGTTTTCACCGAAGGGTTTATTAGCACCCCAACTGCCCGTACCGCCAGAAACGTAAATGTTATCGTTGCTGAAGTAACGGTGGTTATAATCCACGGCAAAAGTTAGGTTGTCCTTGGGTGCAAACACCAATTGGGCCATGGCACTGTAACTGCCATTGAACATCCCGTTACCCTGACTTGCATCAGAAGCGAAAACATCATCCGCCAAATAACCGATATTGGCTCTGAAGTTATGACTAAAGGCATATTTCAGCCCTAAACCGGCACCCGAAGGGCCTTGGAATGTGGTGGGGTTAAACCGTCCAAACCGAGAAATTGAACCGCTTCCATCATCACTAAAGGGAGTGACAACCTCTTGAATATCATCCAAGACTAACCCTTTCGCGCCGACCCAAACAATACCTTTTCCACCCGAGATAGGGTAACGGTAGGCCAGAGTATCCAGAATCACGCCGTCACTCTCACCATCAATACCCGTCCGAGACATTAAGGTATTGGAGACATCAAAAGCACTCAAATCCGGTATGGAGTTGGCTTGTAAACGAGTTCTGAGTAAATCTTGGCCGGTGAAACTGGTATCAAAGTTTAAACGAGCGCGGTAGCCAAAATAGGCTTCGGCGGGGTCATCACTCTTATGGGCAAACTGACCAACGACGTTATTTGTAGCCCGATCCCCAAGGGCATCTCCAACCCAGAACACCGCTTCTCCCCGCAGTTTAGTGGTGGTAGAGAATTGATTGGCTTCGAGTTCCCCAGCGCGGGCTTCTAATACCGTAATTCTTCCGCGCAGACTGGCCAATTCGGCTGCAAATTCTTCCATGAGGCGTTGCAGTTGCGCCAAATCCTCACGGGTGACTAAATCTTTGGTTGAGGCAGCAATCAGTTCATTAATCCGCTCTAAACAGGCGTTCACCCCAGCAGCGAACTCAAAACGGGTTAAAGCACGATTCCCTTTGAAAGTTCCATCGGGATATCCTGCAATACACCCATAGCGTTCTACCAGGGATTGTAGAGCTTGGAACGCCCAGTCCGTCGGTTGAACGTCGGATAGTTGGGAGACGGAGGTAACTTGAGCTTGGCGCTTGTTGCCCCGACCTTCACGACCATATTCATTAAGCTGTTGCATCACCTCGGCGTTATTAACCGCATCGCTTTGAGGTGCTGCGTCGAGATCCGCTAAGGGAATCTCATTATTAGCGGGAGTTTCGATGCCTCTACTCGGCCCAACTCCAGCATGGGGGTTCACGGGAACTTGAGCTAATTGTTGCGGTGGGGTGAGGGTCAAGGTGTCCAGAGGACTTACAGAGACTTGCTCACTGATTTTTAACTCAGTTTGGATGGGCTCCAAAGGGGTTTCTGCCAAGGCAGATACTTCGGTTGCCGCTGCAATTGCAGTGGATTGAGCCTCAGTCACGGGTAACTCTGCGAATGCTGTGGTCGGGGCTAATAAACTAGCTCCTAAGACGGCAGGACTGAGTAGCCATGCTTTCAGTAGTATTTTCGACACTCTATTTGCTCCTCACACGGGTCTAATTTTGACATTCTACCAAGCACTTTTAGAAACCTACAACAATCAATCAAAATCTAGGATTTTTTTGATCTTGGTTTTGTTCCTAGTTGGCCGGTGGAAGTGTCGGGACTATCCAGTCTACAGGCTGAAACGGACAAGCCGCCGAACATGATCCACTCACTTGATTTTCGTGAGATTGTCTGTGGTTCTTGAATTTTTCAGATTCTATCAGACTGAATCTGATTTAACCAGATTATGCTGATCTGTTTGGAAATCCCTATTCTACCCTAATTGATGCCAGATGGCTCAACAGATTAGAGCTTGGGCACAATATCTAAGGGAATGGGGAATGGGGAATGGGTAATGGGTAATGGGGAATGGGTAATGGGTAATGGGTAATGGGTAATGGGTAATGGGTAATGGGTAATGGGTAATG
>NZ_LR735159.1 GCF_900009265.2 Planktothrix paucivesiculata PCC 9631
ACTGGAAAGGGGATGAAAAGGTGAATTTGAAGAGGCGAAAACTTTTTTTCCCAAAAGGGTTGACAACCTTGGGAAAGACTGATAGATTTATAAAAGTGTCGAAAAACAAAAGACACACCGAACCTGGACAACTAAAGAGTTTGAAAGCCAAGTTAAAACATTCTTTATCTCGTTATTAAAGAATTGATTCTTAATCAGGGAGTTTAACACAAACTTTCTGAGAAAGCAAGAAATTCTAAAACTTTGAGAAACAAGTTTTAGAGCCAAAACAACAGATTCTTCAAAATGGAGAGTTTGATCCTGGCTCAGGATGAACGCTGGCGGTCTGCTTAACACATGCAAGT
>NZ_LR735013.1:0-74404 GCF_900009265.2 Planktothrix paucivesiculata PCC 9631
GCAAATTTGGGGATGTAACCCTAGATGTAGGGGTAATTCATGAATTACCCCTACTATTGATAGCGGTGATGCGTGAGTCCTGTTTCAACGGCGATATCAAAACGCCTCTACCAACTCGACTAGGATCTAACCCTGAATTTTGCCACTACTTTTCGCCAAGATCGTAATGTTGTCTGAAAATTTATGTAAAGATTTTTGTACTTTCTTTAAGATTTGTGTGCTATAGTCAAAACATGAGCAATTTTTAAGATCATGTTCTGTTAAAGTTCATCCCCTGTTTTGAAACTCAGGATTGGTTTTTGTCCAAATTTTAGTCTGGAATTTACTTTATGTCATTTACAGTCGATTCAGCCCGTGGGATTTTTCCAAATACTTTAACTGCTGACGTAGTACCAGCTACAATTGCCCGCTTCAATCAACTTAATGCTGAAGATCAACTGGCATTAATCTGGTTTGCTTACCTTGAAATGGGTAAAACGATTACCGTTGCTGCTTTAGGCGCGGCTAATATGCAGTTTGCTGAAATAACGATGAATCAAATTCGGCAAATGTCTTTCCAAGAACAAACACAGGTCATGTGTGATTTGGCAAACCGAACCGATACACCAATTTCACGAGCTTACGGTAGTTGGACTGCCAACATTAAGCTAGGTTTTTGGTATCAGCTTGGAGAATGGATGGCTCAAGGAATTGTCGCTCCAATTCCATCAGGATATAAGCTATCAGCTAATGCAGCTTCTGTACTGCAAGCAATTCAAGCACTAGAATCAGGTCAACAAATCACTGTTTTACGCAATTGCGTTGTTGACATGGGATTTGATACAAGTAAGCTTGATAGTTCTCAGAGAGTTTCTGAACCTGTGGTTGTTCCTAGAGATATGGCACAACGGACTCAAGTTACTATCGAAGGCGTTGATAATCCCACGGTTCTCAACTACATGAATAACATGAACGCCAATGACTTTGATGTGCTGATTGAGTTATTCACCCCCGATGGCGCGCTTCAACCTCCTTTTCAGAAACCAATTGTGGGGAAAGATGCTGTTCTTCGATTTTTCCGAGAAGAGTGTCAGAATCTCAAGTTGATTCCAGAGCGAGGCGTAACAGAACCCGCAGATGGTGGTTATACCCAAATCAAAGTAACTGGTAAAGTGCAAACTCCTTGGTTTGGTGCTGGTGTGGGCATGAATATGGCTTGGAGATTTTTGCTAAGTCCTGAAAATAAAATTTTCTTTGTGGCAATTGACTTGTTAGCATCACCTAAAGAGTTGTTAAATTTAGTTCGTTAATTAATAAACGAATCTAATTTAATCTAGCAACGGGTTTAAACCCGTTGCCACCCAGACAAAACTCTAATTGTGTGGGTTTTTTAGAGTCTATTTAACTTTAGTAATGATGCAAGTAAATGAGATTGAATGGTCTGAGGCAGAAAAAGAAGTAGCTAAAGCTGCCTTTGATATGGCTTATAAACGAGAAATAAAGGCTTTGATAGACGAAGTTCGTAAACAATCAAGTGCGATTGTAGAAATTGATGATATCTGGCGTTTGCACGACTTTTTAAGTGCTAGAAGACACAATATAGATGGCAAATATGATTATGAATATTCAGGACTAATTTTTGTTTTTGCCAGTTTGGTTAAAGATGGTTGGCTAAATCTTAATGAACTAGATGGACTCAACACAAATAAGCTGATTAAGATCGCCGCTATTGCCCGTATTTGATACTCTGGGCGAATATCGCGACGGGGATTTTTAAAACAATTTGAGTTTTAACATTGACAATCTGGCTACCAAAGCCGCCCTCCACTCAGCTAAAGGGCGGGGCTTTAAACCCATAATTTTCGGTAAATTGGGAATAACCCCTGTATAATTGCTGATCGTCGCAACTTTCTATAATAGAATCCGTCGGATCGGTGAAAGGGAACTTGCGGATTTGATGAGAATTAAGAGATGATGCTGTAGTAGTGTAATTTCAATCCGGTTCTGCTGAATCAATCTCACTCGAATACAAGGAGGAATGATTATTGTCTCGCCGTTACCTGTTTACGTCTGAATCCGTGACTGAAGGCCATCCCGATAAAATCTGCGATCAAATTTCCGATACGATTTTAGATGCCTTATTAACTCAAGATCCTAAAAGCCGTGTAGCCGCAGAAGTGGTTGTCAATACCGGTTTAGTATTGATCACGGGTGAAATTACCACCAACGCGCAAATTAACTATATTGATTTAGCTCGGAAAAAAATTGCGGAAATTGGTTATGTTGATGCAGATAATGGCTTTTCTGCGAGTAGCTGCTCCGTTCTGATTGCCCTAGATAAACAGTCTCCTGATATTGCTCAAGGGGTGAACCAAGCCCAAGAAGCCAGAGAACTGTTAAGCGACCAAGAACTTGATGCTATTGGTGCTGGGGATCAGGGGATTATGTTCGGTTTTGCCTGCAATGAAACCCCGGAACTGATGCCTATGCCGATCAGTTTAGCCCATCGGATTTCTCGGCAATTAGCAATGGTGCGGAAAAACGGGACACTTCCCTATTTACGTCCCGATGGTAAAACCCAAGTGACCGTAATCTATGAAGATGATCGTCCCGTGGGAATTGATACCATTTTAGTCTCAACTCAACATACCGAGACCATTGGGGACATTACCGATACTACGGCGGTACAAGAAAAAATCAAAGCCGATCTCTGGTCTGCCGTTGTCCAACCCGTATTCGAGGATATTGCGGTTAAACCCGATGACCAAACTCGCTTTTTAGTGAATCCAACGGGTAAATTTGTAATTGGTGGCCCTCAAGGAGATTCCGGGTTAACGGGTCGCAAAATTATTGTCGATACCTATGGCGGATATTCCCGTCATGGGGGCGGGGCATTTTCTGGGAAAGATCCCACGAAAGTAGACCGCAGCGCGGCTTATGCTTGCCGTTATGTGGCGAAAAATATTGTAGCTGCCGGGTTAGCCGATAAGTGTGAAGTTCAGTTGAGCTATGCGATTGGGGTGGCTCGACCCGTGAGCATTTTAATTGAAACCTTTGGAACTTGCAAGGTGGATGAAAACAAACTGCTCGAGGCTGTACAAAATAACTTTGAACTGCGCCCGGCGGGAATGATTCAGGCTTTTAATTTACAAAAATTACCCGGTGTGCGGGGAGGTCGTTTTTTCCAAGATTTGGCTGCCTATGGTCATTTAGGCCGGACAGATTTAGATTTACCTTGGGAGAAAACCGATAAAGCTGAATTACTCAAAGCCGCTTTACTGCAACCGGCTGCGGTTGGAAAGTAGTGATTGCTTTTGGGGGATTGAGATCACAGATTGTGACAGCTAGGGGTCGGTTTGCTAAACAAACTTTTCCCGTCGGGTTCAGTTAAGTCCCTAGGGCTGTCTAAATCGATTAAAATCTTGAATATTATGTCTGGATAGCCCTTCAGTTTAAGCTGGAGGGTTTTTCACATTTTGATTTAACGATTTAATCACTGAGATCAGTCGTAACACTAACACACCCATGTCACAATTGTAGTTGGGGGTCGCACCCTAAAATGAAAATGGGTTTGGTCAAGCCCATACCCTGTTCTGGGAGTTTAAAATTTAAAGGTTAAGGTTTAACAAGATGAACCAGGAAAATATTCTTTAATCAAACTTAACATAGGAGGGAAAAGGAGTATAGGCTAATGCCATTTGAAGACTTAAAATCTAATACAACGAACCCAGAGACTAAACGCCTTGTAGCCCATTCTTTTAAGGGTTATCTCCAGCAACATAATCCTTTTCGACGGAATCAACATTCAGGGTATCGTTGGTTTATTTATCAAAAAATTGGTTATGGTTATTTTTTAGCTATTGCCATTGGTTTTATGGGTTCAATCACGGGATTATTACTAGCCGATATTTACCAAAAACAGGCTTATTATCAATTATCGGATGCTCGCCGACAAGCCCAACTGTTCAATAACTTTAATACCACTGTTCTCAAAATACAATTGCAGAGTTATCACTTAATTTCTTCCACAGATCAACCTAAAATTTGGAATCAGGAGAAAAAAAATATCGCTCAGGATTTAACTAAACTCAAAAATCTTGTGATTGAAATTGAAGATTTTATTGATCAAAATCCTAGCTGGTTGGTTGCAGAAACAACGGAAGTTAAATCGTTTTTTAAAACCTATCAAGATAGTTTACAAATTTACACTAAAACTCTTGATATATTAAAACAAATTTCACCTAATTTATCCTCTAACCTAAAAAATCAGGCAATTTATCAGTCATTGAATTTATTGTCTGATCAGCAATCTATTCAAACCTTGGAAAAATTAAATAATCAATTAAAACAATGGTTGAAAGAAGCAGAAAATCAAGAAAAAATGAGTGATATAGCACTAAAAAATGCTCGGAAACTCCAAAATTTAATTATTATAGTTAGTGCCTTTTTATCCGTTCTAATTTCTATTCTTGCTGCCATAAAAACCACCCATTCAATTACTCAGCCCCTAAGTATAACCCAACAAGTGGCTGAACAAGTTGCCCAGGAGTCTGACTATAATTTGCGAGTTCCTTTCCAGACCGATATTCATGAAATTTATTCCTTAGCTAACTCGGTTAACTACTTAATTGAACAGGTTGATCAACGCACTCAGCAGTTAGAACAATCCAAGAATTCAGCAGAATCTGCTAATCTGGCAAAAAGCCAATTCTTGGCAAATATGAGTCATGAGTTAAGAACACCTTTAAACGCTATTTTAGGCTATAGCGAAATGTTAGCGGAAGATGCCAAGGATTTAGGTCAGGATGAATTTGTGACTGATTTAGAAATGATTAATACAGCCGGAAAACATTTGTTATCATTAATTAATGATATTTTGGATTTATCAAAAATCGAAGCCGGACGTATGGAACTCTACTTAGAAAGTTTCGATTTAAAGGACTTAATTGAAAGTGTCGTTGCGACGGTTAAACCTTTAGTGAATCAAAATAACAATGTTTTAACCCTGAATTATGATTCGGGTTTAAGTTTGATTTATTCAGATTCAACTAAAGTTAGACAAATTTTATTTAACCTCCTGAGTAATGCGGCTAAATTTACACAGCAGGGTCAAATTATCTTAACAATTACCCGTGAAAAGATTAATGACCCTGTCGATTCTTTAAATTCTAAAAATTCAACCTCTAATTCTTTACAGAGTTATCAGATTAATTTCTGTATTCAAGATACGGGGATTGGGATTCCTGAAGAACAACAAAAATACGTTTTTGAGGCTTTTATTCAAGGAGATAATTCGACAGCCCGCCGATATGGAGGGACGGGATTAGGTTTAGCCATTAGCCGTCATTTCTGTAAAATGATGGGAGGAGATTTACAATTACTGAAAAGTCAGGTGGGACAGGGTTCAACTTTTAATGCTTCGTTGCAATCTTCACTCACCCTTGACCTAGACTCGTTACCAGAAATATCTTTTGATTAGCTATAGGAAAATCGATAGGATTGCTATATCATGCTAATATTAGTCTAATTTCTGTGGATTCCCCAAACAGGGGCAGAAGTTTTTTAACTATAAGTCAGGTTTTTGCCGCCAATTAAAATATTGCGGTTTCTCCTTTTGCGTGAGGTTTGAGATGACACATCGCCCGATTATTTTAGGAATTGTTGGAGACAGTGCCGCGGGAAAAACTACCTTAACCCGAGGAATTGCTCAAGTCTTGGGGGAAGAAAATGTAACGGTAATTTGTACCGACGACTATCATCGTTATGATCGCAAACAACGGGCTGAAATGGATATTACTGCCTTGAATCCAGATTGTAATTATCTGGATATTATGCAGCAACATCTAACTTTATTGAGAACCGGACAGTCTATTCTTAAACCCATTTATAATCATCATGATGGAACATTTCAACCCCCTGAATATATCAAACCCAATCGATTTGTGATTGTCGAAGGTTTACTGGGTTATGCAACTCGTGGAATTCGGGATAATTATGATGTAAAAGTGTATTTAGCTCCCCCTGAATCCCTCCGATGTCAATGGAAAATCAAACGAGATACAATGAAACGGGGTTACAGCGAAGAAGATGTAATTCTTGCTTTAAAACAACGGGAACCTGACTCAGAAGATTTTATTCGTCCCCAACGAAAATCAGCCGATGTTATTGTTACCTTTTATCCTCCAGATGATGAAAATGGAACCAGCTTAAACGTTCGTTTGGTTTTGCGTCCGACCATTCCTCACCCAGATTTTAGTGAAATTTTCAATCAACAAAGTGGTCATCATATTGATGCTGTGCGTCTGGGATTAGATCGAGATATGGGTAAACCCGTAGATGTCCTAGAAATCGATAGTCACGCCACTTTAGAACAAGTCAACGCATTAGAAATGATGCTATGTAATGAATTACCGAGTTTGAAAAATTTCTGTAGTTCTGGAGGGAATCAAAATTTGGGAATTTTAGCTGGTACAACCGGAGAAATTTTACAAAGCTATCCCCTAGCTTTAACCCAATTATTAATTGCCTATCACATGATTAAAGCGACTAAATTAGTTTAGTTAAACTTTGATTTTGAGTTGGGTTAAATTTACTCAACAGGAGAAATTTTTATTAATTTCATCAAAAAATAGTAGGTTTATATTGAGTTTAAACTCAGGAAAAATAACCCAAACATTATTGATTAAAGTAGGATTATTTCCCTGGGTTTGATCCGGTTTATCGACATCCCAAAGAGTAACGAGTTGCTACCCCAGTCGTTGAATTGACTCCACTGGCAACTTCACACAATTGTCGAATCTGTTCTCTGTCTAAGATGGCATCACTAAAATCAGCACCTGCAATGGTTGTACGACGAAAGGTTGACCCTAAAAATAAAGCCTCAACTAACACAGCATCAGTTAAATCGGCATCAGTAAAATCCGCTTGATCTAACATCGCATAGGTTAAATTTGCTTGTTTAAAGCTGGCTTTGGTTAGAATCCCTTTACTAAAAATCGCTCCTTCTAAATCCGAATCATCAAATTTTGCTAATTCCATATTTGAATTCGCAAATTCCGCCGCCGGTAAAGACTGATTAGAAAAATCCCGTCCCTGTAGCAAACTATGACTAAAAAACAGATGGGCTGGATTTTTTCCCGCCCAGGAAGGAATCGGAAAAGCAAATAGGACTACAGCCACCATTAAAACGATGAATTGCCCAAGTCTGATCATCTGTTTACTGCTCCACTTTAGAATCAAATCCTTTATAGTTATGTTAACTTCTCCCATACCCAATTTTTGAATAATCGTGTAAAATAAATGATCCAGAAGCAGGTTATTTTAGAATAACAAGTTTCTAAAAACAACCGAGGCTTTAATTTTTATTCTGAGGAAACATCTATGATCAATTTTTTTGTCACTTGGATCATTTCTGCTATTTCGCTGGGAATAACCGCCCAAATTGTTCCGGGTTTTACCATTAGCAGTTGGCAATCTGCTGCCATTGGAGTGATCGTTATGGCATTTGTCAATGCTATCATTAAACCGATTATTACCATCTTGACCCTTCCCCTAACTATTCTAACTTTAGGTTTATTTTTATTGGTGGTCAATGCTATTTCTATTTCCTTAGTCGCCTATTTAACCCCTGGATTTTCGATTTCTAGTTTTTGGGCGGCATTATTTGGCTCAATTGTTCTTTCTTTGATTTCTAGTTTATTTAATCAAATTTTAGATAAATCTAATAATAATTCCTTGGATTAAATTATTCCTATTAACAGCCAGGAAAAAGACTTCATTCTCAGATTGACTGGATTATTCTTTTTTGCCATATAGAGGAAAAAAATATCCTCTATATAAAAAATATGGCTAACCGATCGCACAGAAATACACGACATATTGGGATGAACGCATTGCGAAAGCGGCATGGGTTTCACACTTCTGAACTGGAAATAGAAGTCAAAGACTATCAAGAAACCGTTCATGCGGTTATGAACCTCGATTGTCTGGAACTTCTTAAAAAAATCCCCTCAAACTCTGTTCAACTTATTGTTTGCGATCCTCCTTATAATATAAATCTCGCTGAATGGGATAACTTTGATCATTATATTAAGTGGGCATCTAATTGGCTGATTGAGAGTGAAAGAGTCCTATTAAATACTGGAAATCTGGTGATCTTTGGGGGATTTCAATATCAAAGTGAAGCCGGAAGTGGTGATTTATTAGAAATTATGATGTATATGCGCCATCATAGTAAAATGTGTTTAGTAAATGTGATTATTTGGTATTATAAAAATGGCATGAGTGCCCATCGATTCTTTGCCAATCGACATGAGGAAATAGCCTGGTTTGCCAAGACAAAAAAATATATTTTTGACCTAGATGCTGTTCGTATTCCTTTTGATCAAAAGACTAAAAACCTTTACTTAAAAGATAAAAGACTCAATCCTGAGACTGTTAATAAAGGCAAAAATCCCACTAATGTTTGGGAGATGGGAAGATTAAATGGTAATTCCCTGGAAAGAGTAGGACATCCGACTCAAAAACCAACGGAAGTGATTAGAAGAATTGTCCGTGGGATGTCTTACCCTGGTTCGGTTGTGGTTGATTTTTTCGCAGGTTCAGGAGTAACAACCCGAGTATGTATAGAAGAAGGAAGACATAGCATATCCAGTGATCTCTCTACGGATTTGAATTGTTATTTAGATCTGCATATAGCTAAAATAAAACCTGATATTTTTTCGGATTTTCTGCCCTTTAAATTTCTCAATCCAAACGAATTCGAGTCCCATCCAGTGTTTAGAAAATTGACGCAGGGATAATTCCTAGATTCGAGGGCTAACATCCTGGGGACGCCCGTTCATGTTTGTTCCTTTCTCCCCCATCTCCTTGCTATCCCAGAAAGATCTGTTATAATAACCTCAAGGTTCTGCTGCGACGTTGGTGATTTGCCGATATGTTTTTTTGATCTATAGCTTTAAGAATACGGGAACCAAGAGAATTGCAGGCGGCAGTAAACCGAGCTTAGACTCGGAAACTTTAAGTCTGGTCGAGGTACCCACCTGGTTTTACCCAGGTCAAAAGCTGAGGCAACACGGCGTTGCGGTTGACCTTATCGATAACGACCACAAAAGATTATAATAAACCGTCCATTTCCAAGTCTTCAATAATTTGTAAGCCTCGCGGATCACCCACTCTTAATAAAGATGATTTAGCATCATCCTTAACCCCTACATCCTCATCTTCTTCTAGGGCTTCAATTAAGGCATCAATAGCGACAGCATAAACAACATTCGAGGGCAGTTCCCGACACAGTTGGCCCAAAGCCCAAGCACAGTTACTTCTAACCGCCGGAACCGAATCTTGACGCATCGCTTCAATCATCGGAGGAATCGCCCGAATTACGGCATCATAACTGACTTTTGCCATTTGACCCAGGGAACTCGCCGCCCAGAGACGCACGGCGGGAATATCGGTTTTCAGGGCATCCAGTAAAGGTTCCAAGGCTCGGCGATCGCCACAGGTTCCCAAAGCCCAAACCACTCCTTTCCGAACATAGCCATTCCAATCTTGATGCAATTGTGCCATCAAGGCTTCAACCGATTGGGAATTGGAGTTACGTCCCAAAGCATAGGCTACACTCACCCGCACCAAAGGGCAACTATCCTCTAGGAGTCGAATTAAATCAGGAATAGCCCGCTCGTCCCGAATTTCACAAAAAGCCCGGGCTGCAATCATGCGCTGTTGAGATTCAGGAGATGTTAACAACAGCAACATCTCCTCTGGATCGGGTTGGGCCATTTCGCCATCATCCAATTGATCCAAAGGACTCTCTAACGGGTCTTTAGTATTGATTCTGCTCAGTTTTTCATCCTCCATATTATTAATTTACATGATTTAATGGACTATATTTAACTCACCATAGAATTTTCTGCATCAACAAAGATTGGGGTTGATAGCCGAGTTTCTGATACAGATTCAGGGCGGGTTGGTTATGGGTGAAAACTTGTAGACTGATTTTGCGATCGCCTCGTCCGGTGGCCCACTGTTGAGCATGAACCATTAAAGCTGAACCAATACCCCGTTTTCGGTGTTCCGGTGCGACATACAACAAAAAAACATGGGCCGTGCGTTCTCCATCGGTTAGATCAATCGCATTGCCTAACCATAAACAAGCCACTTGTCCGGCAGGGGAACGGTCTGGGTCGAACTCATCCACCCACCATAAAGGAGTTTGAGGCGAAAAATACTGCTCAACGGTGGAGGCTAGATGGCTTAACTCTTGCTCAGGGAATTGTTCCTTATAGGTTCTGTACACAAACTTGAGTAATAAAGCCCGATCTAAACGTGACCCCTGGCGCAGATGATAACCGGGGATAAAAACTTCAGACACGGATAGGATTAACAAAAAATAGATCCGATCCAGTCGGCGCGATCACCGTGCCCATGGGGGCTGGGGCGGTCATATCTCCAGGGAGAAAAATTCGCGCACTGACAACGAACAGGGCAAATAAAAACATCATGACCACAATCAACGGGGCAATATATTGACGAAAAAATGCCATAATCAGTTATCAGTTATCAGTAAACAGTTATAAGTGTAGTAGTTGTCGGTTTTTAGCTAATAACTTACAATACAATAAAAACTATCAACTATCAACTATCAACTATCAACGAATAACTGGTAGGGACGCGCCTAGCCTAACGATATTGGGTTTTGCTAAGACGGGTCTAACCACTGATAACTCATAACTGATTACTGATTACTGAACTAAATGACTTCTATCCTCGTCAAACCATCTTTGCCTCGACCGATTAATACCCCCACTGTTCATCAACTCCCTAATGGTCTAACCATTGTGGCAGAACAGTTAGCCGTTGATGCGGTGAATCTCAATGTTTGGATTAATATTGGTTCAGCCATTGAATCCGATGATATCAACGGCATGGCGCACTTTTTAGAACATATTGTTTTTAAAGGCACACCCCATCTGCAAGTCGGAGAATTTGAGCAAAAAATCGAACAACGGGGCGCGGTCACGAATGCAGCCACCAGTCAGGACTATACCCATTACTACATCACCACTGCCCCCCAAGACTTTGCGGATTTAGCTCCGTTGCAGTTTGATGTGGTGATGAATGCCAGTGTGGCGGACGAGGCGTTTGAACGGGAACGATTTGTAGTCTTAGAAGAAATTCGTCGGGCTGAAGATAACCCAGGTCGGCGCTCCTTCCGTCAGTCCATGGAAATCGCCTTTGAGCAACTCCCCTACCGGCGTCCGGTTTTAGGGCCAGCAGCAGTAATTGAGCAGTTACAATCCCAACAAATGCGGGACTTCCACCGCACTTGGTATCAGCCGCGCTCCATGACCGTTGCGGTGGTAGGCAATTTACCCGTGGAAACTCTGATTCAAACCGTAGAAAATGCCGTGGGTTCTGTTTATTCCCCCACATCAAAGGATTCTGGGCTCCCCCAACTCCAACCCTGGACTCCTGAAGCCAGTTTTAGGGAAATTGTCCGTCAAGAAATCATCGATGATACCTTAGAACAAGCCCGATTATTGATGTTATGGCGTGTTCCGGGTTTAGAAGAACTCCCTCAAACCTATCCCTTAGATGTTTTAGCTTATATTTTGGGTCAGGGAAAAACGTCGCGACTCTTTCAAGATCTACGAGAAAATCAAGGGTTAGTGTCATCCATTTCTGCGAGTAATATGACCCAGCGTTGGCAGGGCGTATTTTATATTTCGGCCCGTTTACCCGTAGAGAATTTAGCGCGGGTTGAGGCGATTCTTACCGATCATATTCGTGAAATTCAAAACGAATTAATTACTGAAGACGAAATTGCCAAAGTGAGAACACAGGTAGCCAATCGATTTATCTTTGGAAATGAAACCCCGAGTGATCGGGCTGGTTTGTATGGATACTATCAATCTTTGGTGGGAGATTTAGCTGCGGGTCTCCATTACCCCGATCATATTCAAGGGTTAAGTTCAGAAACCATTCAACACTCTGCACAACGGTATTTGTCTCCTGATGCCTATGGAATTGTCATCTTGAAACCTTCCTCAAACAGTCATCAGTAATCAGCGATCAGTTATCAGTGAAAAAGTAAAAAAATGACTTTACTTTAATCAAATAAAACCCAGAGTTGGGAAGTTTCTGGAAATAATGGTAAAATCGTGCAACGCTGATCATGACTCCCATCCTTTTCTTATGAGACTACAAGATTTTCTCGGTAAAGATACTCGATATGATATTAAAGGCATTTCTGAAGACGACGATCTTTCCCGTCAAATTCAGACTCGACTAATTGATTTAGGACTGCTTGATCCGCCTGTAGATGGGATTTTTGGCCCAAAATCAACGGCTGGATTACACCAATTTCAAAAGTTGATGGAGTGTGGTGAAGCGGGTTATCTGGGTGCAGTTACAGCTAAAAAGTTAATCGAAACCCGAAAAGACCAGATTCCGATCGCCACCCCGATTCTAAAAACCGTTAAAAGTACAGTTTTTAAGGTTAAACCCATTGCTTCTTCCCAACTCAATGACTCAGAAAAATTTTTGATTCCCGCCGCTCAAGAATTTAGTGTTTTGGCTTATGATCCGATTCGGGGACATTTACGAGTCGCTCTACGCACTGAATCCTACGGAGGATATTCTGTTTTATATATTTGGGGAGAACACGCCGAAATTTATGAAAATGGCAGCCGGGTTTATCCCAAACCCCTTCCCAAAAGTGCCCGTCTCAATGTTCCGTTTAAGTCTCAATTAGATAATTGGTTTAATCCCACGGGATCTTGTAACGTAACTTCCATAGCGATGTGTTTGGAATATTTTAAAGCTCGTCGCAAAACCAGTGTCGGTCAGTTTGAAGATGAACTCTATGAATACGCCATTAATAAAGGCTATAGTCGTCATAATCCCTACGATTTAGCTCGAATTGTTCGCGATTATGGTTGTCAGGATTATTTTACTGAAAATGCCACAATCGAGGATATTAAAGATTGGATTGCGGCCGGAAATCCCGCCGTTATTCATGGGTATTTTACCTCCTTTGGTCATATTATGCCGGTGGTCGGGTATGACGAATATGGGTTTATTGTTCATGATCCCTATGGAGAATGGTTTTCCTCCGGTTATCGCACGGATTTGAGTGGGTCTTATTTGAATTATTCCTATCTATTAATCCGCCGCGTTTGTATGCCAGATGGTAGTTTTTGGGTACATTTTATTTCTAAGTAGAGATTAGGAATAGAGAAGCGATCTTAGGGCGAGGCGAACTCGCCCCCATGGTAAAATCTACATTTTCATACTTAAATCTAACCAATTTGAACGGGTAATCGGTGCACTGGTTGAAATATAATCAACTCCCGTTTCCGCAATTGAACGAATAGTTTCTAAGGTAATATTTCCTGATGCTTCTATTTTAATTCGGGACTTATCTTGACGAATTATATCAACAGCTTCTCTCATTAACTCTAAGGACATATTATCTAACATAATAATATCCGCTTGATTTTCCAACGCTATTTTAACCTGTTCTAAGGTTTCTGTTTCCACTTCAATAGTTAAAGGATAGGGCATTGTTTCTCTAATTGTAGTAATCGCTTCTGCTATTCCCCCCGCCACCGCAATATGATTATCTTTAATCATAATTGCATCATCTAATCCCATCCGATGATTTTTTGCCCCTCCCACTTGAATTGCATATTTTTCCAATACTCTTAATCCGGGTGTGGTTTTGCGGGTATCAACTAATTGACAGGGTAAATCAGCGATCGCTTCTACATATTTCCTTGTCGCCGTCGCAATTCCACTCAGTCGCATCGCTAAATTTAATGCTACTCTTTCACCCATTAATAACGCTTCTAAACTCCCCTCTAAAATAGCTATTTTTCTACCTTTTTCACAGGATTCTCCCTCTTTAACTAAAAAAGTAAATTTCATCTGATTATCTAACAGTTTAAACACTCTTTCAGCTATAGGTAATCCGGCAATTACACCCTTTTCTTTAACAATCCAATCGGCAGATTTAATCTGATTTCCGATTAATAATCCTGCGGTCGTGCGATCGCCTCGTCCAATATCTTCTAATAACCATTGTTGTAATAGGGGATCTAAAATAACCCTCGGGGGTAATATTGCCTTCATATTTAATCTATTAGGAATGTCAAAACATCCTATAATACCGGGGGCAAAGAAACAAGAAACCCGGTTTCTATATAAACCCTGATTTGCCATCCTAAATCTTGAAAGAAACCCGGTTTCTAATACTAAAGCCTCCTTCCGATTTATCACTGGAAGAAGGCTCTAGTTTGATATTAACCTGGCACCGAGCTATTTTTCCAGGCGGCTACCCGCCAAGTATCTTCGCCGTATCAGCGTTTCACTTCCGAGTTCGAGATGGATCGGAGTGGTTCCACTGAGCCATAGGCACCAGGAAAGCTTTATAAAACTTTTCCTGTTTTGGAGGGTTTGGCGTTCTTGTGGTTCGCTCGTTTCTCCCTCACGAATTACTAATCTACTCCCTTTCTCTAGGAATGTCAACCCCTTTTTCAAAAAAGTTTTTTTGATCCTCTGATTCCTCTTGCTGACGGGGTTTGACGGATCAAACGGGTCAAAGAAACTGGGTTTCTGTACAGATTCCCTATTCTTATCCCAAATTTGGATGAGAAACCGGGTTTCTGAGGATATTAAAATACAAAAAACCCCCTTCCGATTTATCACTGGAAGCGGGTTTTTTGTTTGATATTAACCTGGCACCGAGCTATTTTCCCAGGCGGCTACCCGCCAAGTATCTTCGCCGTATCAGCGTTTCACTTCCGAGTTCGAGATGGATCGGAGTGGTTCCACTGAGCCATAGGCACCAGGAAAGCTTTATAAAACTTTTCCTGTTTTTGAGGGTTTGGCGTTCTTTTGGTTCGCTCGTTTCTCCCTCACAACTTACCAATCTACTCCCTTTCTCTGGGAATGTCAACCCCTTTTTCAAAAAAAGTTTTTTGCTCCTCAACCTGAGCTACAACAGAAGACAGAAACCCATTTAGGAAATCATGATTCAGTTTAACCTACCCCAGCCCCCCACCTTTGAACGAATCGAAGATGAACGCCTGCATCGTCAGCAACGGTTAGCCACCGCCTTTCGATTCATTTAACCTTTAGTCAAGTTGGCAGTGCTTATCTGGGGTGGTTTAGTTTTCAGTCGTTATATGACAAAATTGTCGCAGCAGAACCGCATTTATTAGGATAATATTCTGATTTAGGGGATTTCATCATGCCAATTGATTTACCTTGGGCTTTAGTATTTGTGATCATTGCTGGACTGATTCCCGCATTAAAAACAATTAACAATAATCCGATTTCTCCTCGTCAAAATTTATTACAACAATCTACATCTGTGACGATTGCTAAAAATGCAGCCTCAATGTTTAGTGATGTTAGGTTAGTGAGCGTTGGAGAAGGAAGTGTAGTGCGTTATTTTATTGAGGGTAAAGTAAAAAATACCAGTTCAATACCCATGCGATCGCCAAAAGTTATTTATCGAGAATATCAACAACAGAATGATCAGTTAGTAGAACTAGAAACTTTAGAAGCAACGGTTAACCCAACGGAACTTCAACCGGGAGAAACAGGCATATTTGGTCACAGGGTCAACAGTCCATCAGAGGTAATTTTAATTGATAGTTTAATTTCTTTAGATCGAGAAAAAATTGAAGTAAATGAATGTTACGCCAATAATTTAGAACGCCGAGAACTTTGTCGTAGACAATTAAATCCGCAAGGAGTTTATTCTTTATTGCAATAATTGTGAGTAGTAAAAAATCAGCGAAGGTCAACAAATTTCAAACGTGGAGATTGAAAAGTCCTATAAAATCTTAGACCTAGAACCCGGAGTAAGCTTAGAGGAAGTCAGACAAGCCTATCGCCATCTAGCATTGATATGGCATCCCGATCGCTATCCCCAAAATTCTCCCTTACAAATCCAGGCTGAAGCTCAATTCAAAGAAATTAGCGATGCCTACGAAACCCTAAAAACCCATTTAACTCACCCTACCTCCCCTACCTCCCCTACCTCCCCTGCCCNCTGGCTCACGGCGGTATTTGTTTGTTATACCCTGATCGCTTGGATTTTAATAACTTTGAAGATTCCCTTCTGGGTTTGGATATTTGGCCTAATTGCTTGGTTTACGATTACCTTGGTCGCCAGTGAGGATTCGGATTCCTCCCAACCTTGGTTAATCTCATTGATGTTTGCTGGGGCGATCGCAGGTTGGGTTCTAGGAAATCAAGCGGGGGGCATGATTACCGCAACAGTATGGGGGATGGTTGGCATCGGATTAGGGGCGATCGCGGGCTCAGAAACAGCCTCTAAATCGCTAATTGGACTATTGACGCTGATGGGAATTGCCGCCATTGCCGGATTAATTGCCGGAACTCGCCGGGGAAATTGGGTGGGTTCATTTGTGGGTGGCGGTTTTGGGGTAATTATGGGATTAATGTTAGGAATTATTTTGGATGCGATGTTTCAATCCAGAGCCAAACTGGGAACGGGGAGTTTATTTGGATTAGTATTAGGAGGATGGATTGGGGCTTGGATGGGAGCGGGACAAAAAGCCATGATTCGGGTGATCGAACGCCTACAGCCAGAAGTGATTATTGCAGCTTGGGGTGCGATCGCCTTGGTTGCCGGAGTCGTGGCGCAAATGGTAGCCGGGGAAAAATTACTGGCGTCGTACAATGGGTTTTATACCTTTTTGATTTTAGGGATAATTTCCGGCCTTGGTTTTAGTTTTGGGTTGTGGTTAGCCTACTAATCCTTTGAAACTAAAGATTTATATTGAATCGCAGAAAATCGGGAACATTGAAACATCGATTTATGGTCTAAGGGTAATAGAGATCCTGTCAAATTTGTAACTTTATTTAACAACAATGGAACTTGATTTATCTCGTTTTTTTAAAGCTTCTAATCCGGCTGAAACCCTAGATGTGGAAAACCCGGAAGATAAACAATATTATATTGATTTTTCTCCCGCACGGGGAGGGAAACTGATTGAGCAAATTTCCCGAACCATTACCCGTTTATCGCCCGATCGCCCCACTTGTCAACTTTTTACCGGTCATGTTGGATCAGGGAAATCAACGGAATTACTCCGACTTCAATCTCAACTCAAAAAAGAAGGATTCCATGTCGTTTATTTTGAGTCGAGTAAGGATTTAGATATGGGGGATGTGGATATCACGGATATTTTATTAGCGATCGCCCGTCAAGTCAGCGAAAGTATTGAACTGCTAAAAATCAAATTACAACCTAAAGGTTTTAAGAGTTTATTAAGTGGAGTAATCGGGGTTTTAAATACAGAAATTGATTTAAAAGGAGATCTGAATTTACCTGGAATTGGCACAGTTAGTGCGAATACGGAAGGAGAGTTTTCCCTTTCCACGGGAATTGGTAATATTACCGCTAAAACCAAAGATAGCCCAGATTTGAGATCTTTATTACGTCAATATTTAGAACCTCGAACCAATAATATTTTAGAGGCAATTAATAAAGAATTATTGGAACCCTCAATCGGGCAATTGAAACAAATGGGGAAAAAGGGTTTGGTGGTCATTGTTGATAATTTAGACCGAATCTCTGGTAGCCCAATGAGTACCGGACGTCCACGACCCGAATATTTATTTATTGATCGAGGCGAACAACTGAATAAACTCAATTGTCATGTTGTCTATACGATTCCATTAGGTTTAATTTTTTCTAATGATTTGGGACAACTGATGAATCGCTTTGGGAGTGACCCGAAAACCTTACCCATGGTTACGGTAAAATTTGAAGATGGAACACCCTGTGAAGAAGGGATTGAACTATTACGACACATGGTAATGGCGAGAGCATTTCCGGGAATTGATTCCCAAGAATATACAAATTTAGTAACACAAATTTTTGATAATCATGACACCTTAGATCGACTTTGTACAATTAGTGGTGGTCATGTTCGGAGTTTACTAATTTTGTTATATAGCTGTTTACAAAGAGAAGATCCTCCATTAACCAGACAGTCCTTAGAGGAGGTAATTTTGCAACGGCGTCACCAATTAACCTTAGCAATTGAAGCCAATGAAAGAGAAATGTTGCGTCAAGTTGCAGCAACCAAAAAATTAAGTGGTCAAATGGAATATCAAACCCTATTAAGAAGTTTATGGGTGTTTGAATATCATCAATCCCAACATTTTTGGTATGACGTTAATCCGATTTTGGTAGAAGCTCAGGAATTTTGAACAGGAATTTATAGGGATTAAAGCGATTGCACGGATTTTAGCTGGGCTTTACCTAGCTATTTTTGATTTTTATAGTGCTACGCGCTATGGACAAAAAAATGACACCACAAAACGCCTTCCTTTCGGAAAGCGTTTTTTATGATTTAAGTCAAGAATTAAGCATTAACTTTAGGAGCAACTAAAGCTACGGGAATAGATTCACCAGAAGCTAAGTCTAAGGGGAAGTTGTGGACATTGCGTTCGTGCATTGCCTCAATTCCCAAGTTGGCGTGATTGATCACATCAGCCCAGGTATTAATCACTCGACCCTCTGCATCCAGTAAGGACTCGTTAAAGTTAAAACCATTCAGATTGACAGAGAAGCAAGCCACCGCTAGGGATGCACACCAGATCCCAACCACCGGCCAAGCACCTAACAGGAAGTGTAAGCTCCGGCTGTTGTTGAAACTAGCGTACTGGAAGATTAAACGACCGAAGTAACCATGAGCCGCAACAATGTTGTAGGTTTCTTCTTCTTGACCGAATTTGTAACCCTGGTTTAGAGATTCATTTTCGCTAGTTTCACGAACTAAAGAAGATGTCACTAACGATCCGTGCATGGCTGCGAACAAAGATCCACCAAAAACACCGACCACACCCAACATATGCAGGGGGTGCATTAAAACATTATGTTCGGCTTGCAGGACGATCATAAAGTTGAAAGTGCCGGAAATCCCTAGGGGTAAACCATCGGAGAAAGAACCCTGACCAATGGAATAGACCAGCAACACCGCAGTAGCAGCAGCTACAGGAGCACTATAGGCAACAGCAATCCAAGGTCTCATCCCTAAACGATAGGATAATTCCCATTCCCGACCCATGTAGCAAAAAATGCCGATCAGGAAGTGAAACACAATCATTTGGTAGGGGCCACCGTTATACAGCCACTCATCAATATTTGCGGCTTCCCAGATGGGATAGAAGTGCAGACCAATGGCATTGGAACTAGGCACAACCGCCGCCGTGATGATGTTATTTCCGTAGAGCAGTGCACCGGAAACAGGTTCGCGGATACCGTCGATATCCACCGGAGGTGCGGCAATAAAGGCAAGGATGAAGCAGATGGTGGCTACCAGTAAGGTCGGAACCATCAAAACCCCAAACCAGCCCAGATACAGGCGGTTTTCGGTACTTGTGACCCAGTTACAAAACCGTTCCCACAAGTTTTCACTTGACTGTCTTTGAATGGAAGTTGTCATTGGAGTTATGTATTGCGTATGTAATTTTCAAGGTGCGGTATTTCGCTAATTGGTTTTACAACCATATAGTTATACTATTTTATTTTTTTAAATTTGTATATAGGGTTCAAATAAAAAAAATATTGTTTTTTGAAGAAAAAGATAATCTATGCTAATATATCGCCATCTCTCACATCAGGAGAGGAATAATTTACAAGCAGGGGAATGATGTTGAAATTATTAACCCAAACCGTAGTCATCGGGATGATTTTGTTGTTTTTAAGCTTAGGGAGCCAATTTTTCATCCTAGAACCGGCCCACGCCACTATCGGGCAGCAACAGGAAGCCCCTGGACAAATGTTGTATCAATCCCGTCATAGCTTACGAGACGAAACCGGGACTGCTTGGCAAGTTGTTCTATTTAAACGGGTCAAGAATGATCAAATTGACACCATTAATTTACGTTTAGTGGGATTTCCGAATCAGGCTGTATTTCTTCATCCTCAAGGGTTAGAAATTATGACTTCTCAAGGAAGACTGTTTCAAGCTGAGGATCAATTTGCTAAAAAGTCGCCAGCCGCTAATGTTGCTGAATATAACCTCAAGGAAATTTTGCCTCAACTCTCCTCAACAGAACAGGTAAAACTACATTTACCATTAGAGGATCAACAACACACTCTAATTCTTCCTTCTCCTATTATTTTAGAATGGCAAGAATTGATTAAATAGGAGAAAATATCAAAGAATATGGAATGAGGATGGCGAAAAAGACTGTAAATCTATTTAATAATATTATGATTAAAGGAACAACAAAACTATTAGGAGTAATCGGTGATCCGATTGAACATTCCCTTTCTCCGGTGATGCACAATGCGGCGATCGCCCATTTGGGAGTGGATTATGTTTACCTGCCTTTTGCTATTTCTCCCGAGGATTTAAAAACCGCCCTTGAAGGATTTGCAGCCATGGGAATTCAGGGATTTAATATTACTATTCCCCACAAACAGGCGATTTTACCCTTTTTATCAGAAGTAACCACCCTAGCCCAATCTGTCGGGGCGGTGAATACTGTTTGGCGGACTCAAAAAGGCTGGAGTGGCACAAATACCGATGTTGTGGGTTTTCTGACTCCCTTAGAGGTGCATCATCAAAACTGGAATGATCAGGTGGCTGTGATTCTGGGATATGGTGGGGCGGCGCGGGCGGTGGTGGCCGGATGTGCCCAGTTAGGGATCGGGGAAATTTATGTGGTGGGTCGTGACCCCCAGAAATTGGCCACATTTCAACAGAGTTGGATCGCGTCCCCCCTCTCGGTAGCGGTCAAAACCTGTCCCTGGGAACAATTATCGAGTCTCCTTCCCCAAGCTGACCTGCTGGTGAATACAACCCCGGTGGGAATGTATCCTCACGTCGGGGAGTCTCCGGTTGAAGCGTCGGTGATGGATAAAATTAAACTAGGTGCGATCGCCTATGATTTAATTTATATTCCTGAAACTACCCAATTCTTGAATTTAGCCGCCGCCAGAGGTGCGATAATTTTAAATGGATTACCAATGTTAGTAATTCAGGGAGCCGCTGCCTTAGAATTATGGTTACAGCAACCTGTTCCTATCGAGATTATGCGTCAGTCTCTGCAACAATATCTAAATCTAAAATAATTTAAAATTCCCATGAAATTTAGAATTTTACCCGTTATTTTTTGCCTGTGTTTCTGGGTTTTAATTGCCAGTTTTTGGACTCCTCCCGCTTGGGCATCTATTCCCATTCAACTCCAAGATTTAAGTTATAAAGACTGTCCTCCTGAATTAGCAGAAGGCTATGTATCTAGTGGGTCAAGTCAGGATGCCTACTGTTTTATTATTACCGGAAAAGCCAATAATACATCGGGAAAAGTCGTTGTAGATGCCGATATTTTTGGTAGAATTTATGATGCTACTAATAACCCTGTGATGCAAAATCGAGGACGCTTAGGGAATATTGATACAGTTCCCCCGGGTATTAGTGATTTTGAGTTTAGAATTTCTGTTCCTTCTAACCTGGAAACTCCTCTGCAACTCAAGCAATTTAAAGCCTCTGGTTTTACCAATCGAATTGGCAGATAAACTCAATTACCCCCCCGATTGTAACCGTTTAATTTGGAACTGGGCATCTTTATAACCGCCCGTTAAGCCTTGTTCCAAATAGAGTTTGCCCGCCTGTTCAAAATCACTAATAGCGCCACTTTTATCACCGATTTCAATTCTAACTAATCCTCGTCCATAATAAGCCGCAGCATAGTTAGGTTTCAGACGAATGGCTTGGGCATAATCGGCGATCGCCTTATCATAATTTTTCATTCTAACATGAACTTGGGCACGATTTCCATAAGCTTCGGCGTCATTGGGATTAATATTAATTCCTTGGGTATAATCGGCAATTGCTCCTTCATAATCCTGGGCTGCGGAACGGGCTAATCCTCGATTACTATAGGCTTTATAATCATCTCCTTTAATTTCAATAGCTTTTGAACAATCTTCAATCGCTTGGGGATAATTTTTTAAATTCAAATTAGCAATACAACGATTATTATAGGCGACTTCATTGGGAGTTCTATTAATCGCTTCCGTGCAATCTTTAATCGCTTGATTATAGTCCCATAAATTGATATAAACACTACAACGATTAGCGTAGGCTTCCGAATTATTCGGATCAATTTGTAAGACGGTATTATAATCCCCTAAGGCGCCTTGATAATCTCCTAAATGAAATCTCGCCCGACCTCGATCATAATACCCTATAGGGTTTTTAGGTTCTAGGCGAATCGCTTCCGTATAATCGGCCATTCCTGATTGTAAATCCCCGGATTTAACTAATGCAGTCCCTCTAGCGCGATAGACTTTGGCTTGTTTGGGTTGCAGTCGTAAAACCGTATTATAATCTTCAATAGCGGCGGCATAATCTTCTAAGTCATAATGAATTAAACCTCTTTTATAGAAAGCATCTCCATCCTGTGGTTCTTTTTTTAAGACTTGGTTAAAATCCGCTAAAGCCCCCGATAAATCTTTCACATCATAACGGGTTAACCCTCGATTAAAATAGGCATTCACATAGTTTGGGTCGAGTTCAATCGCTTTTGTATAATCTTCTAAAGCTTGTTTATATTCCTTTAAATCATAATAGGAATTAGCCCGTTTGTGATAAGCCTCGGGATTGTTTGGATTGAATTTAATCGATTGAGTAAATAACCTAATCGCGCCTTTTGCATCCCCAGCCTCAGATTTTTCGATACCTTTTTTAAACGTATTTTGAGCTTTCAAAGGACTGGGACGATTTAAAACTTGAATTAACCCAAAAATTACAATTAAACCCACTAATCCGGTGATCGTGATGGCGCCTATTTTTGGCCAAGGAATCGGTAGCTTTTCCTCTTGGTAAACCGGAAAGTTTTTTAACTTACTAATATTAAATCCCGAACGTCCCGTCGCCTTTCTTAAATCATCTAAAACATCAATAACATTCAGATAGCGTTTGCTATAATAAGGGTGTACCATTCTATCAATCACTTGGGCTAATCCCGCACTAACTTTGGCATAACTTTGCCAACTCAATTCTCCGGTGCTCGATAAATTTGGATCTTGTAACTTAGGTAAATCTGAAGCTTCTAACCCTGTAATGGCTTGAATGGCAATCATCCCCACGGCATAAATATCACTATTATATTGAGGATGACCTTGGAACTGTTCAATGGGCATATAAAACGGAGTTCCCGTGGCTATGGTTCGTAATCCTTGACCATTACCATCGGCGAGTCGGGTACTGACTTCTTTGACGGAACCAAAATCAATTAATACTAATTTTTTATCGGATTTACGACGGATTAAATTAGAAGGGTTAACATCCCGATGAATCACTTGATTATCATGGACAAACACTAAAATTTCTAAAATATCTTCGATTAATAAAATCACCTGTTCTTCTGACCAAGGAACCCCAGGAACCAACTCTTTCATAAGAGGCTGTCCACTAACGAATTCTTCGATCAAATAAAATTGATTGTGATCTTCAAAATAAGCTAATAATTGGGGAATTTGATCATGTTTTCCCAATCGTTCTAAGATTTCTGCCTCTTGGCGAAATAATCGTAATGCGGTCTTTAAAGTATTAGAATTATTATTAGGTGGTCGCAATTGTTTGACCACACATTGGGGATGACCCGGACGTCGGGTATCCGCAGCCAAATAGGTTTGTCCAAAGGCTCCTGAACTCAGGACTTGAACAATCCGGTATCTTCGATCTAATAATTGACCAATCATTTCCATAAACAGTAATTAGTAAATAGTAATCACAAAAGTTAAGAATTATCAAGCCAATTCTTAACTCTTAACTCTTAACTCTTACACTGATAACTGATTACCGATTACTGATAACTGATTATGTCACAACCTACGATAGAATCGATTCTGCAAGAAAATCGGTTGTTTCAACCTAATTCTGAGTTTTCCCAGAATGCCCACATTAAAACCTTAGAGGAGTATAAACAACTCTATGAAAAAGCTAAAGCCAACCCCGAAGCGTTCTGGGCAGAACTAGCGGAAACAGAACTCCATTGGTTTCAAAAATGGGATCAGGTTTTAGACTGGCAAGCACCCTTTGCCAAATGGTTTGTCAATGGCAAAATTAATATTTCCTATAATTGTTTAGATCGGCATTTAACCACTTGGCGGAAAAATAAAGCCGCCTTAATTTGGGAAGGAGAACCGGGCGATACCCGAACTTTAACTTACTTCCAACTGCATCGAGAAGTCTGTCAAATGGCGAACGTTCTCAAACAGTTAGGAGTGCAAAAAGGCGATCGGATTGGCATCTATATGCCCATGATACCCGAAGCCGCCATTGCCATGTTAGCCTGTGCCCGCATTGGTGCGCCCCATACCGTTGTTTTTGGCGGGTTTAGTGGAGAAGCACTCAAAGATCGCTTAGTCGATGCGGAAGCCAAATTAGTGATTACCGCCGATGGGGGCTGGCGCAAAGATGCCATTGTTCCCCTAAAAGAACAGGTGGATAGGGCCATTGAAGCGGGGGCGACCTGCGTTGATAACGTTTTAGTGGTACAAAGAACTAACCAAAAAATTAATATGGAACCGGGACGGGATCATTGGTGGCATGATCTCAGACAGGGGGTTTCCGCCGACTGTCCCGCCGAACCGATGGATAGTGAGGATATGCTGTTCATCTTGTATACCAGTGGAACAACGGGCAAACCCAAGGGCGTTGTCCACACCACGGGCGGGTATAACCTCTACACCCACATTACGAATAAATGGGCTTTTGACTTACAGGATACCGATGTCTATTGGTGTACGGCCGATGTCGGTTGGATTACTGGACACAGTTATATTGTCTATGGGCCCTTATCCAATGGGGCGACAACCTTAATGTATGAAGGAGCGCCGCGTACTTCTAACCCGGGTTGTTTCTGGGATGTGGTGGAAAAATACGGGGTGACGATATTCTATACCGCACCCACCGCGATTCGGTCATTTATGAAAATGGGGGAACATCATCCCAAGTCCCGTAATTTATCCTCTCTACGGCTCTTAGGAACCGTGGGAGAACCCATTAACCCAGAAGCTTGGATGTGGTATCAACGAGTTATTGGAAACGGTCAATGCCCGATTGTCGATACCTGGTGGCAAACGGAAACGGGCGGGTTCATGATTACCCCCTTACCCGGGGCGACTCCCACCAAACCCGGTTCGGCTACCTTACCCTTCCCGGGGATTTTAGCGGATGTGGTGGACACCGAAGGAAATCCCGTAACCGATGATAGTGGGGGCTATTTGGTGGTGCGGTATCCCTGGCCGGGAATGATGCGGACGATATATGGTGATCCTGACCGCTTCCGTCGGACATATTGGGAATATTTGAAACCAAAAGACGGTATTCCCCTCTATTTTGCCGGGGATGGAGCCCATCAAGACCGGGATGGCTATTTCTGGGTTATGGGTCGGGTGGATGACGTGATCAATGTGTCGGGACATCGTTTAGGGACAATGGAAATTGAGTCGGCGTTAGTGTCCCATCCGGCGGTGGCTGAGGCGGCGGTGGTAGGTAAACCCGATGAGATTAAGGGGGAGGAGATTGTGGCTTTTGTCACCTTGGAGGAAGGCAAGGAAGCCTCGGAGGAGTTGGCTAAGGAATTGAAAAAGCACGTTGTCGGTGAAATTGGGGCTTTAGCCCGTCCCGGGGAAATTCGGTTTACGGATGATTTACCCAAAACCCGCTCTGGGAAGATTATGCGGCGGTTATTGCGATCGCTGGCTGCGGGTCAGGAAATTACCGGAGATACCTCTACCTTACAGGATCGGAGTGTATTAGAAAAATTACGGGGCGGTGCGTAATTATTTGTAGGGGCGGGTTCATCGAGATTTAGGTGATTAACAACACATATAAAAGAACCCGCCCGTACCAGTTATCAGTGTTAATTTTGTGATCTTCCCTGATAAACCAGGGATTTTTTTTAATATTTAAAATTTATCAATGAAATTAAGGCAAAAAATTCGGCGATCGCTATCCAGAAACTATAAGTTTCAACTCATCACATTTACTGTCATTTATATTGCAGGGATGAGTCTAGCAATAAAACTTCAGTTAATAGATCCTCTTGCTCTAGCTGTCTGGCCACCTGCCGGAATCGCCCTAGCACTAATGTTATTATTTGGGATTAGGGTTTGGCCCGGTATAGTCATTAGTTTTATCTTATTAAACATCATTTTTTTTTCAGATGAGTTTGATTTTACTACATCAATTATGCCTGCAATTGGTGAAATATTACAAACTATATTTGCAGTCAAATGTTTAAGTTATTTTAAGTTTGATCGCCGTTTAAATCGTTTAAGTGATGTCTTTAAGTTGATATTTTGGGGGGCGATAATTTCTACTCAAATTAAAACAATTTTGCAAGTCTCAACTATTTGTTTATTTAAAGAAGGGATGTGGCGTGATTTTGTTTGTGTATCTCCTTTAGGAGATTGGAGTAATTTTATTAATCTTTTTTGGAATTGGTGGCTAGGAAATGTCATGGGAATATTAATTTTTACTCCCTTAATTTTATTGTTATATCCAAATAAGTTGCTACCCGATCAGCAAATTTTATCCGAACCAGAATTACTGAGAAAAAGGGTAAAATCTTTGCTTCTGTTGAGTATAATTACCATTGTTAGTTCTCTAATCTTTTTTCAAAAAATAGATAAGCATCTTGCCAATTATCCCATAGAATATTTGCCTTTACCTTTTATTATTTGGGCAACTTTAAAATTTGATCAAAGAATCTCGATTATCGCTACATTGTTAGTATCAATGATCTCGATTTTATCAAATTTTTATGATGGTGGCCCATTTATAGCAAGAACAAGTAATATCAGCGAGGCAACTCTATTATTACAAACATTTATGGCTGTAACAACTATTACTAATCTAGTATTATTAGCTACAGTTAGTGAACGGATACAAGCAGAAAAGCAGTTACAAAAATTAAATCAAGAGTTAGAAAATCGTGTAAAGGAACGCACAGCAGAGTTAGCAATTGCTAAGGAAAAAGCCGAGGTAGCAAATCAGGCTAAAAGTACATTTATTGCTAATATGAGTCATGAATTGCGGAGTCCATTAAACGCAGTTATTGGTTTTTCGCAGTTAATGTTACGCACAAAAGATCTACCTTCTGAACAGTACGAAAATGCTGGTATTATTCATCGTAGTGGGGAATATTTATTAACTTTAATTAATAATGTTTTAGATTTTTCTAAAATTGAAGCTCAGAAAACTACTCTGAATCAAAAAGATTTTGATCTATATCAATTGTTAGATGATTTGGAAGATATGTTACATTTAAGAGCGTTTAATGCGGGATTAGAATTGATTTTTGTCCGTGGAGAAAATCTACCTCGTTATCTTTATGCTGATGGAGTAAAACTACGTCAAGTTTTATTAAATTTATTAGGCAACGCGATTAAATTTACATCTCAAGGTGAAGTGATTGTAAGGGTTAATAGCCAGGAAAATAAAGAGAACCAAAATCAGACTTTAAATTTTCAAATTGGCGACACAGGAAAAGGAATTTCTCCAGCAGAATTAACTCAATTATTCGAGGCATTTTCTCAAACCGAATCAGGACGAGAATCCCAAGAAGGAACAGGATTAGGATTAGTAATTAGTCGTCAATTTGTGCAGTTAATGGGGGGAGATATTACGGTAGAGAGTGAATTAGGAAAAGGGACAACTTTTCAATTTTCGATTCCAGTACAATTAGGTAAAGAATTAACTAAAATTGAACAAATTAATTCCCAACGGGTGTTAGCACTAGCACCCGAACAAGCGACTTACAAAATCTTGACGGTAGATGATAAAGCGATTAATTGCCAATTATTAACAAAATTACTTTCCCCTTTAGGATTTGAGGTTAAACAAGCCAGTAATGGACAGGAAGCTATTAATATTTGGCAAGAATGGCAACCTCATTTAATATTTATGGATATGAGAATGCCTGTAATGGATGGTTATGAAGCTACTAAATATATTAAGTCAACTACTCAAGGTAATGCTACCGCGATTATTGCTTTAACTGCCAGTGTTTTAGAAGAAGAAAAAGCGATTACTTTATCAGCAGGATGTGATGATTTTATGAGAAAACCCTTTAAAGAATCTACAATTTTTGAAATCTTAACAAAGCATTTAGGAGTCAAATATATTTATGAAAATATGACAGATGGGAATAGTCAAATAGGAGGGAAAATTAATGAATTACCCCGACTAACTACAGAACAATTCCAAGTCATGCCCCAGAAATGGGTGTTCAGATTATATCAAGCAGTTCTCGAAGCAGATGAGCAGCAAATCATGAAATTAATCCCAGAAATTCCTGAAACCGAATCTTGTTTGGCTAAAAGTTTGACTAAACTGGTGCGTCAATTTCAATTTGAGCAAATTATTGATTTAATCGAACCTTTAACAATGGACAATTGACAAGCGATAATTGATAATTTTTATAAATAAAATTCCTGATTACTTAATGATGACTAGCGATCGCGCCGATAAAACCCCAAAAACTCGACAAATTCCCCTAAGATTACTGCTAATTGTCCCCTTTGTCTTGCAAATTGTGGGAGCAGTAGGATTAGTAGGTTTTCTTTCCTATCGCAGTGGACAAGAAGCGGTAGAAGATATGGCAATATCTTTGATGTCAGAAATAGGCGATCGCATTGAACAAAGCTTAAACAGCTATCTCAATGCACCGGAACAAGTTGCTCAAACTAATGCCTCCCTCATCCGTCAAGGAATTTTAGATTACCAAAATTTACCCGCCCTGCAAACACACTTTGCCCAGCAAATGCAAATTTTTCCTAGTGTGAGTATGGTGAAAATTGCTAACGAAAAAAAAGACTATATATCAGTTTCACGAGACCTATCATCTGATCAGCTTATTGTGAGGATTATAAATACTTCAGAAAGCAATAATCACTATCGTTACCGAGTAGATATAACAGGTAAAACTCATAAGTTACTGGACATTAGGACTGACTATAATCCTCATAATGACCCTCCTGGGAAGCCTTGGTATAGTGAGGCAAGGGAAGCCAAGATCGGAACTTGGGGCATTTTTGTCAATTTATCACAGGGAAAAAATCGCCCGCTTCTGTCTGCAACTTATCATTTGCCATTTCAAGATGCACAGGGACAATTTCAAGGGGTACTTGGTTCTAATCTATATCTACCTCTGTTTGGAGACTTTCTCCAAGGTCTAAAAATTGGGAACACAGGGCAAGCATTTTTGATCGATCAACAAGGACAAATGATTGCTAATTCTGTTAATGAAGTACCATTTATAGCTACCGCGAAAAGTGAGTTATCTCAAAATGTTGATGCTAATTCACGACGCTTAAAAGCAACCGCTAGTACAAATAAACTCATTCGATTAACCTCCCAATATTTAACAGATCACTTTAAACTACAAGATATTCAAAAAATTCAAAAATTTAATTTATCAGTGGATGGTCAGAAATATTTTGTGCAGGTTCTTCCTGTGAACAAACAAAATTTAAACTGGCTAACAGTTATTGTTATTCCTGAATCTGACTTCATGGAACATATTCAGGAAAATGCCCATTTAACAATTGTCTTGTGTGGTCTAACTCTTGTTGTTGCCACAATAATTGGTATTCTTACTGCTCGATGGATTACTAAACCAATTTTACAATTAAGTCAAGTAAGTCAGGCTTTAGCATTAGGTGAATGGCAAAAGTCTGATCAAAAAAATGATTTAATAAGAACTAAAAATATTACAGAAATATCAACTCTTGCCCATTCATTTAATATTATGGCAAGTCAGTTACAAGAATCTTTTGAAACTTTAGAAAATCGAGTAGAAGAACGCACAGCAGAGTTAGTTATTGCTAAGGAAAAAGCAGAAGTTGCTAATCAGGCTAAAAGTAGCTTTATTGCCAATATGAGCCATGAATTACGGAGTCCATTAAACGCAGTTATTGGTTTTTCGCAGTTAATGTTACGCGCAAAAAATCTACCTTCTGAACAATACGAAAATGCGGGAATTATTCAACGAAGTGGGGAATATTTATTGACTTTAATTAATAATGTTCTCGATTTTGCCAAAATTGAAGCCCAAAAAACTACTTTAAATCCAAAAGATTTTGACTTATATCAATTATTAGATGATTTAGAGGATATGTTACATTTAATAGCCTTTAATGCTGGATTAGAATTAATCTTTGATCGGGGTGAAAATTTACCGCGTTATATTCATACAGATGGGGTAAAATTACGTCAGGTTCTACTAAATTTATTGGGTAATGCGATTAAATTCACCCATCAAGGTGAAGTGGTTTTGAGTGTGAACTCAACAGCCGATGAAATAGATGAAAAATATAGTTTAAATTTTAGTATTCTTGACACTGGTGTGGGAATTTCATCTGAAGAATTAACTAAATTATTTGAGGCATTTTCTCAAACCGAATCAGGACGAGAAGCCCAAGAAGGAACAGGATTAGGATTAGTAATTAGTCGTCAATTTGTGCAGTTAATGGGGGGAGATATTACGGTAGAGAGTGAATTAGGAAAAGGGACAACTTTTCAATTTTCGATTCCAGTACAATTAGGTAAAGAATTAACTAAAATTGAACAAATTAATTCCCAACGGGTGTTAGCACTAGCACCCGAACAAGCGACTTACAAAATCTTGACGGTAGATGATAAAGCGATTAATTGCCAATTATTAACAAAATTACTTTCCCCTTTAGGATTTGAGGTTAAACAAGCCAGTAATGGACAGGAAGCTATTAATATTTGGCAAGAATGGCAACCTCATTTAATATTTATGGATATGAGAATGCCTGTAATGGATGGTTATGAAGCTACTAAATATATTAAGTCAACTACTCAAGGTAATGCTACCGCGATTATTGCTTTAACTGCCAGTGTTTTAGAAGAAGAAAAAGCGATTACTTTATCAGCAGGATGTGATGATTTTATGAGAAAACCCTTTAAAGAATCTACAATTTTTGAAATCTTAACAAAGCATTTAGGAGTCAAATATATTTATGAAAATATGACAGATGGGAATAGTAAAATAGGAGAAACAATTCATGAATTACCCCAACTAACTACAGAACAATTTCAAATCATGCCCCAAGCATGGCTGCTCAGATTATATCAAGCAGTTCTCGAAGCAGATGAGCAGCAAATCGTGAGATTAATCTCAGAAATTCCCGAAACCGAAGCTGCTTTCCCTAAAAGTTTGACTAAACTGGTGCGTCAATTTCAATTTGAGCAAATTATTGATTTAATCGAACCTTTAACAATGGACAATTGACAAGCGATAATTGATAATTTTTATAAATAAAATTCCTGATTACTTAATGATGACTAGCGATCGCGCCGATAAAACCCCAAAAACTCGACAAATTCCCCTAAGATTACTGCTAATTGTCCCTTTTGTCCTGCAAATTGTGGGCGCTGTGGGATTAGTCGGTTATCTTTCCTATCGCAGTGGACAAGAAGCAGTGGAAGATATGGCAACATCTTTGATGTCAGAAATCGGCGATCGCATTGAACAAAACTTAAACAGCTATCTCAAAGCACCCGAACAACTTACTCAAACTAATGCCTCCCTCATCCGTCAAGGAATTTTAGATTACCAAAATTTACCAGTTCTGCAAACACACTTTGCCCAGCAATTACAAATTTTTCCTAGTGTCAGTAATGCGTTTATTTCTAACGAAAGAAAAGATTTTATATCAGTTTCACGATCTGCATCTGATCAGCTTACCGTTAGGATTTTAGATACTTCAAAAAGTAAAAATTTCTATCGTTACCTAGCAGATATCACAGGTAAAACTCATGAGTTACTGGATATTAGGACTGACTATAATCCCCATAATGACCCTCCTGGGGGGAAGCCTTGGTATCGTGCTGCAAAGGAAGCGAAGACGGGAAATTGGAATATTGTGGTCAGCTTAGCACGGGGAAAAGATCACCCACTTCTGCTTTCAGCTTATTATTTGCCATTTAAAGATGTACAGGGAAAATTTCAAGGGGTACTTGTTTCTGGTCTATATTTAACTCAGTTTGGAGACTTTCTTCAAGGTCTAAAATTTGGGGATACAGGGCAAGCATTTTTAATAGATCAACAAGGAAAAATGATTGCTAATTCTATTAATGAAGTACCATTTATAACTACCGCTAAAAGTAAATTATCTCAAAATGTTAATGCTAGTTCCCGCCGCTTAAAAGCAACAGCTAGTAAAAATAAAATCACTCGCTTAACCTCCCAATATTTAACAGATAACTTTCAACTAGAAAGTATTCAAAATATTCAAAAACTTAATTTGTCATTGGATGGTCAGAAATATTTTGTGCAGGTTCTTCCAGTCAGCAAACAGAATTTAAACTGGTTAACAGTTATTGTTATTCCTGAATCTGACTTCATGGAACATATCCAGGAAAATGCCCATTTAACAATTGTCTTGTGTGGCCTAACTCTTATTGTTGCCACAATAATTGGTATTCTCACTGCACGATGGATTACTAAACCAATTTTACGATTAAGTCAAGCAAGTCAGGCTTTAGCATTAGGAGAATGGCAAAAGTCTGATCAAGAAAATGATTTAATAAGAACTAAAAATATTACAGAGATATCAACTCTTGCCAATTCATTTAATAGTATGGCAATTCAGTTACAAACATCTTTTGAAACTTTAGAAAATCGAGTAGAAGAACGCACCGCAGAATTAGTTATTGCTAAGGAAAAAGCAGAAGTAGCAAATCAGGCAAAAAGTACATTTATTGCGAATATGAGCCATGAATTGCGGAGTCCATTAAATGCAATTATTGGTTTTTCCCAATTAATGTTACGCACCAAAAATTTACCTTCTGAACAATACGAAAATGCGGGAATTATTCAACGAAGTGGGGAATATTTATTAACTTTAATTAATAATGTTTTAGATTTTTCTAAAATTGAAGCTCAAAAAACTACTCTGAATCAAAAGGATTTTGACCTCTATCAATTGTTAGATGATTTGGAAGATATGTTACATTTAAGGGCGTTTAATGGCGGATTAGAATTAATATTTGATCGGGGTGAAAATTTACCGCGTTATATTTATGGTGACGGGATAAAATTACGTCAAGTTTTATTAAATTTATTAGGCAACGCGATTAAATTTACATCTCAAGGTGAAGTGATTTTAAGGGTTAATAGCCAGGAAAATAAAGAGAACCAAAATCAGACTTTAAATTTTCAAATTAGCGACACAGGTAAAGGAATTTCTCAAGCAGAATTAACTAAATTATTCGAGGCATTTTCCCAAACCGAATCAGGACGAGAATCCCAAGAAGGAACGGGATTAGGATTAGCGATTAGTCGTCAATTTGTGCAGTTAATGGGAGGAGATATTACGGTAGAGAGTGAATTAGGGAAAGGTACAACTTTTCAATTTTCGATTGTGGTACAATTAGGTCAAGAATTAACTAAAATTGAACAAATTAATTCCCAATGGGTATTAGCACTAGCACCCGATCAACCGACTTACAAAATTTTGACGGTAGATGATAAAGCGATTAATTGCCAATTATTAACAAAATTACTTTCCCCTTTAGGATTTGAGGTTAAACAAGCCAGTAATGGACAGGAAGCTATTAATATTTGGCAAGAATGGCAACCTCATTTAATATTTATGGATATGAGAATGCCTGTAATGGATGGTTATGAAGCTACTAAATATATTAAGTCAACTACTCAAGGTAATGCTACCGCGATTATTGCTTTAACTGCCAGTGTTTTAGAAGAAGAAAAAGCGATTACTTTATCAGCAGGATGTGATGATTTTATGAGAAAACCCTTTAAAGAATCTACAATTTTTGAAATCTTAACAAAGCATTTAGGAGTCAAATATATTTATGAAAATATGACAGATGGGAATAGTAAAATAGGAGAAACAATTCATGAATTACCCCAACTAACTACAGAACAATTCCAAATAATGCCCCAAGCATGGCTGCTCAGATTATATCAAGCAGTTCTCGAAGCAGATGAGCAGCAAATCATGAGATTAATCTCAGAAATTCCTGAAACCGAAGCTGCTTTAGCTAAAATCTTGACTAAACTGGTGCGTCAATATCAATTTGAACAAATTATTGATTTAATCGAACCTTTAATAATGGACAATTGACAAGCGATAATTGATAATTTTTATAAATAAAATTCCTGATTACTTAATGATGACTAGCGATCGCACCTCAAAACAAAAAAAAACTCGACAAATCCCCCTGAGATTAGTATTAATAATCCCCTTTATTTTACAAATTGTGGGAGCAGTAGGATTAGTTGGTTATGTTTCACTACGCAATGGACAAAAAGCGGTTAACGAAGTAGCAACTCAACTACGTCAACAAATTTCAGTACAGATAGATGGGGAAATAAAACAATATATTAATACGCCACATATTCTCAATGAAATTAATGCCGCCTCTTTAGCCGAAGGTAAATTTGATATGGCGAAAGCCAGTAATGCTAGACAATTATTAATCCAAGTCAAAAAATTTCCTTTTATTTATTCATTTTATTGTGGTAATTCTCAAGGACAGTATTTGGGTGTATCGAACCGTGACACAGCGTTATATCTGGCAGCTAGTAATCAGGAAACCAATTATCTTTTTCACCGATATAGAATAGATGATTGGGGTAATCGGAAAGAAATTAATAAAAAATTGCGAAAGTTTGATCCTCGTCAACGCCCTTGGTATCTTTCCGCCGTGAAGGCAGGTAAACCGATCTGGAGTGAACTATACCTAGATTTTGCAACGGGAGAGCCGACAATTACTGCTAGTGAACCTGTCTATGACCAAAAAGGAAACTTGATCGGTGTTTGTGGTGATGATGTGATTTTTAGTAAAAATTTAAGGAATTTTTTAAGGAGTCTGACTATTGGTAAAACAGGACAGGCATTTGTGATGGATCGATCTGGTTTAATCATTTCTAGTTCGACTCAAGAACCATTAACTATGGGAAAAGATAGGGAGAAAACCTTAATTAAAGCATTGGCAAGCAGTAACTCTTTAATCCGTGAGACATCTCAATATTTGCAGCAGCATTTTGGTGACTTTACACATATTCAAAAATCAGAACAGTTAGATTTTAATTGGAAGGGTCAACGACAGTTTATACAGGTATTACCATTAAATGATCATAGAGGAATTAATTGGATTATTGTTGTGGTGATTCCAGAAGCCGATTTTATGGAACAAATTAATGAGAATACTCATTCAACTCTGATTCTGAGTTTATTTGCTTTAATAATCGCTACAGGATTAGGAATTATTACCTCAAATTTAATTACTGCACCAATACGCAGATTAAGTCAAGCTAGTAGTGCGCTCGCTGATGGTGAATTTAATCAGGTTGTCGAAATCAAAGGAGTTTCTGAGATCGAAACTCTAGCTGATTCTTTTAATCAAATGGCAAAACAGTTACAAGAATCTTTTGAAACCTTAGAAAATCGAGTAGAAGAACGCACCGCAGAATTATCTATTGCTAAGGAAAAAGCAGAAGTTGCTAATCAAGCAAAAAGTACCTTCATTGCCAATATGAGCCATGAATTGCGGAGTCCATTAAACGCCATTATTGGTTTTTCTCAGTTAATGTTACGCACAAAAAATCTACCTTCTGAACAATATAAAAATGCCGGAATTATTCAACGAAGTGGTGATTATTTATTAAATTTAATTAATAATGTCTTAGATTTTGCCAAAATTGAAGCCCAAAAAACTACTTTAAATCAAAAAGATGTTGATCTAGATCAATTATTAGATGATTTGCAAGATATGCTTCATCTGATGGCGTTTAATGCCGGATTAGAATTAATCTTTGATCGGGGTGAAAATTTACCGCGTTATATTTATGCTGATGACGTAAAATTACGTCAGGTTTTACTGAATTTATTAGGCAACGCGATTAAATTCACATCTCAAGGTGAAGTGATTTTAAGGGTTAATAGCCAGGAAAATAAAGAGAACCAAAATCAGACTTTAAATTTTCAAATTAGCGACACAGGTAAAGGAATTTCTCAAGCAGAATTAACTAAATTATTCGAGGCATTTTCCCAAACCGAATCAGGACGAGAATCCCAAGAAGGAACGGGATTAGGATTAGCGATTAGTCGTCAATTTGTGCAGTTAATGGGAGGAGATATTACGGTAGAGAGTGAATTAGGGAAAGGTACAACTTTTCAATTTTCGATTGTGGTACAATTAGGTCAAGAATTAACTAAAATTGAACAAATTAATTCCCAATGGGTATTAGCACTAGCACCCGATCAACCGACTTACAAAATTTTGACGGTAGATGATAAAGCGATTAATTGCCAATTATTAACAAAATTACTTTCCCCTTTAGGATTTGAGGTTAAACAAGCCAGTAATGGACAGGAAGCTATTAATATTTGGCAAGAATGGCAACCTCATTTAATATTTATGGATATGAGAATGCCTGTAATGGATGGTTATGAAGCTACTAAATATATTAAGTCAACTACTCAAGGTAATGCTACCGCGATTATTGCTTTAACTGCCAGTGTTTTAGAAGAAGAAAAAGCGATTACTTTATCAGCAGGATGTGATGATTTTATGAGAAAACCCTTTAAAGAATCTACAATTTTTGAAATCTTAACAAAGCATTTAGGAGTCAAATATATTTATGAAAATATGACAGATGGGAATAGTAAAATAGGAGAAACAATTCATGAATTACCCCAACTAACTACAGAACAATTTCAAATCATGCCCCAAGCATGGCTGCTCAGATTATATCAAGCAGTTCTCGAAGCAGATGAGCAGCAAATCGTGAGATTAATCTCAGAAATTCCCGAAACCGAAGCTGCTTTCCCTAAAAGTTTGACTAAACTGGTGCGTCAATTTCAATTTGAGCAAATTATTGATTTAATCGAACCTCTTGTTGAAGATTCTAATTAATTAGATAGATAAGTATTTATACTGATCTATCGAAATTTATGTAGTACAGTCTGTTGCTCTTTTAAAGTGTGGAATGTCGGATATAATTAAGTTAATGTTATTCATGCGATCGCAGAGGCAAATATATGTTCAAAAATATTGCGGCGGATGTTTTGGGTTTAAGTGATATTGGTGCTGTCATCCAACCCAAAGACTATGACAAAGTAGATACCGATGATTATATCATCCAGGAAGAAGGGGAAAAAATCTATTTTCTAATTAAGTCAAAAACCGATGAATATTGCTTTACTAATCGCGCTTTGATTCATCTTGATGGCACTTCTGCTGTTAGCAAAAAACGCTTGCTACACCGTTTTAGTTACAATCATCATATCATTAAAAATGTGAAGCTAGAAACAGCAGGAACTTTAGATATGGACATTGAAATCAAATTTACTATGGGTGAACATTCCTATTCCATTGATGTTGGTAAAGCCTTTATCGAAAAACTTAAAGACTTGTATAAAGCATTAATTACAATATCAGCCATTCAGCATGAAAATGCGATTTATTACGAATATGCTAAAACCAGCTTAAATACAGCAACAAACGCCATTAACCGTTCTACAACTGCCTCCGCTTTAGAAGAACAATTTAAAGCAATTAACCAGTATGCTTTTCATTGGCTCGATCAAGCTCATAAAACTTATGTTCGTAAAGACTTTGGCGATATTTTCGAGAAATTTATTAACAATTAAAGTAAGATAGAAATAACTTTTTTCTGTGTTGCTTGCTATACTTATGAGTCATCAAAAAAGAGTCTTAATTTTAGGCGGAACGACCGAAGCGGTAGCAATAGCAACTCAAATTAATCAAATTCCGGGTGTGGAGGCGATCGCTTCTTTAGCAGGTCGAACTCAGCAACCTGTGACTCAAACTAGCCAGGTTTCTTTTCGGATCGGAGGGTTTGGGGGAGTGGCTGGATTAGCAGATTATCTAAGCCAAGAACACATTGATCTGTTAATTGATGCTACCCATCCTTTTGCCGCCCAAATTTCTTTTAATGCTGCTCAAGCCACCTCTAAATCTGGGATTCCCCGATTAATGCTAATTCGTCCCGCTTGGAAACCAGTATTAGGAGATCACTGGATTGAGGTAAACACAAATCAAGCCGCGGCGAAGGCCTTACCAGGGTTAGCTGAACGCATATTTCTTACCATTGGTCGGCAAGAACTCCCCGCTTATGCCCATATAAAAAATATCTGGTTTTTGATGCGGATGATTGACCCTCCTGAACCCAATTTACCCATCCCCCCCGGACAGTTAATTTTGCAACGGGGGCCGTTTTCTTTGGAGTCAGAGCGATCGCTTTTACAAAAACATCAAATCGGGGCAATTGTTAGTAAAAATAGTGGAGGTGATGCGACTTATGCCAAGATTATCGCCGCCCGGGAGTTAGGATTACCCATTGTCATGATACAACGTCCCCCGGTTCCTGAAGGAGAGACCGTTACGGATGTAGAAAGTGTTCTTTCCTGGGTGAAAAACCAATAATCAAACTCAATTAAATTATATCTGTCAATAACGTTCGTGAATCGATAATGTTTCAATTTAGATATTTTCAAGGTTTTAAAACAACCCATTGAGTTACGGGAGCCATGGCTTTCCAGCCTAAAAATTTGCCTATCGGTTCAGCCCTTTGAATCCCGATGCGAATTAGTTCTCCCCCTAATTTACTGTACCATTGAAATATGATTAATTCACTTTCTACGGTAACAGCATTAGCAACCAAACGACCGCCCGAGGGTAAGGCTTGCCAACAGGTTTCTAAAAGTTCGGGGACTGTAATTCCCCCACCGATAAAAATAGCATTAGGTTGGGGTAAATCTTGGAGGGCGATCGGCGCTTTTCCCGCCACAATTTTGAGGTTAGGAGTTCCCAAGGCCGTTGCATTATCAGCAATATATTGTAATCGGGTGGGGTGCTGTTCGATCGCAATACTTTGGCAACGGCGATCGCTTCGCATCCACTCAATCCCAATGGAGCCACAACCCGCCCCCACATCCCACAGCAGTTGTCCGGGTAGGGGAGCCAGGGCCGCCAGGGTAATCGCCCGTACTTCCCTTTTCGTTAATTGTCCGTCATGGCGATAGGCAAGATCGGGCAGTCCCGGGAGGCGAGGGGGAAAAGAGAGGGTTGGGGAGGAAATACAGGTAATGGCGATCGCATTCAAATCCGCGATATCCGTGGCATTCCAAGCGCCGGCAGTCCCTTCAATTCGGCGTTCTTGGGTTCCTCCTAGATGTTCTAACACGACCATCGGACTCTCCCCAAAACCCTGTTGGGTTAGCAGTTGGGCGACGATCGCGGGGGTTTGTCGATCAGCACTGAGCACTAATAGTTTAGCCCCTGGATACAGTATCGCATTTAACAAAGCCACAGGGCGACCACATAAACTCAAGGTTTCTACCTCCGTAAGTGACCAACCCAAACGACTACAGGCGAGGCTAAAGGTAGACGGAGAGGGAATAATCGTTATTTCGTTGATCGGAATATGACGAGTTAGGGTAACGCCAATGCCATAACACATCGGATCACCACTGGCTAAAACACAGACAGCCTGACCGCGACGATGAACAATCTCATTAATTGAATTTTCAATCGGAGAAGACCAAAGAATTTTTTCTTGCTTATCTTCTTGAGGAAGCATGGCAAGATGACGTTCACCGCCAACAATTACAGAGGCAAGGGAGAGGAGACTCCGGCCTACGGAGGTTAAGTCCTCTAGTCCATTGTCCCCAATTCCCACAACCGATAGCCATGGATGCTGCTGATCCTGATCGCTCATAATTAAAAAAATTATTGTCAACTATAGTCTATGGTATAATTTCCTAGCTTGTTGTTGGGAAAGTCCGGTGAGATTCCGTTACTGTGCCGCAACTGTAATCAAGGAAAAAATAATTGGATTCTACCTTTTTACCTTTTCCCTTGCGAGTCAGAATGCCAATTTCAAGCGGTTCAAGATTGGATAGAAACACGGTTTTCAACTAATAGCAAAAAAACCCTTGTTTCTAACTAATTCTCTGCGTCGCATGGAGAAAAAACAACTGTGAATTGGTTAGTTAAATCAAATGTTTGTCCGGGGTTATTTTATGGGACTCCCGCCCAAGATGGGTTTTTAATTCGTATTCGCACCCCTGGGGGATGGCTGAATGCTCAACAAGGGAAATTGATCGCCCAATTACTCCAAGAGTGGGGAAGTGAAACCCTACAAGTCACAAATCGAGGGAATTTGCAAATTCGGGCGGTACAAACTTCCCCCAGTTTAGACGTATTTCAAACCTTACAAAACCTGGGGTTAGCCGCATCCGATCCTCGGATCGATCACCTGCGGAATATTATGGCTAGTCCCACCGCCGGAATTGATCCTCAAGAATTAATTGATACTCGTCCATTAGTTGAAAAATTAGATTATTTTATTCAGAATCATCCCTCAATTATTGAACTGAGTCCTAAATTTAGTATTGGCATTGATGGCGGGGGAAAAGTGGGAATTGGAACCCGTTCACCGATTGCGTGGGAACACCGTTATAATGAAATTCAACTCTTAGCAATTGCTCTTGAGCATCCTATCAATTCAACCTCTGATATTTATTTCCAGTTAGCCCTCGGAGGGGATAAAAATTTATATCCTACCCCAATATTAATTAAGCCAGAAAACTGTTTGTCTGTAGTAGAATCTTTGGTTAACGTTTATATCGATTATGTTCAGAAAAATCCATCTCCAACGGGTAAACAATATCGGATGAAACACTTACTTAAAGATTGGGGAGTGGAAAAATATCTGCAAGCGGTTAATGCTAATTTAGAGCATCCCTTAACTCTAATTTCTGACGCAGAAAAGACAGTATTAAAAACTTTAAATCCCTTACCCTCTCAACCCTATGCCCATTTAGGAATTCATCCCCAAAAACCAGCCGGATTATCCTATTTAGGCTTATCCTTAAAATTAGGAAAATTGACGGCAGATCAACTATTGCAATTAGTAGAAATCTCCGAAACTTTTGGAAGTGGTCAGTTACGTTTAACTCCTTGGCAGACTATTTTAATTCCCGATATTCCCAATCAAAAAGTACCAGAATTATTGCCCAAACTCGCCCCATTCGGATTATCGAATTCTTTAGTTGATGCGGCAATTGTCGCCTGTGCGGGAAAACCCGGGTGTGCGGCGGCGGCAACTGCAACTCAAATCCATGCTTTAATATTAGGAGATTATCTCAAGGAACAGTTAACGCTGAATTCCCCCGTGAATATTCATTTAACCGGTTGTGATAAATTATGCGCCCAACCGAGTCCGGCAGAAATTACACTTCTAGGAACAACAATTGAACAAAATGGCAAAAGAGTTGAGGGGTATCAAGTTTATATTGGCAAGGGTCAAGCATCGTTAAATCATCAAGTGGGTGAGGGAAAACTGGTTGATATTCTTCCATTAATTAAAAAAGTTTGTGTTGATATCAATAAAACCCAACCCGAATAATTTTTTAAACATCAAACAATTAATATGCTGGATTACCTGCGAAATGGTGACGATATTTATAGAAAATCCTTTGCGATGATTCGCGCTGAAACTCCCTTAGAAAATCTATCCCAGGATTTAGCTCATGTGGCAGTGCGTTTGATTCATTCCTGTGGAATGACCGATATTGTTAAGGATTTAGAAGCCTCATCCGATGCGGTAAAAATTGGACGGGATGCCCTTACAAATGGGGCTAAAATTCTCTGTGATTCTCAGATGGTTGCTAATGGGATTACCCGCAAAAGACTCCCTCAAAATAACCCGATTATTTGTACCCTGAATCATCCAGAAGTTCCCGAAATAGCCCATCGAATTAATAATACCAGATCGGCCGCGGCGTTAGAATTATGGAAACCGGATTTAGCCGGGGCTGTAGTTGCCATTGGCAATGCTCCCACCGCCCTATTTCGCTTACTAGAATTACTGGATTTGGGAATAGCAAAACCCGCCCTAATTTTGGGTTTTCCCGTGGGGTTTGTGGGGGCAGAAGAATCAAAAGCCGAATTAGCAGCCAATAGTCGCGGCGTTCCCTTTATCACCCTGCACGGACGGCGGGGGGGAAGTGCGATCGCAGCCGCAGCAGTCAACGCCTTAGCAAAGGAAAACGAATTATGAGCCCATTAGGACGACTTTATGGATTGGGTATTGGCCCTGGAGATCCCGAATTACTCACCCTCAAAGCCCACCGCATTCTAACCGCCGTGCCGGTCATTGCCTATCCGACCTTAGAAAATGGCAAGGTTTTGGCCCGGGCGATCGTGGCTGATTTTATTCGCCCCGATCAAATTGAAATTCCCATGCCCCTACCCTTTAGTGTGGAGCGCAGTTCCCAACCCTATTATGATATCGCGGCCGAAAAGATTGCCGAACAGTTGAGTCTGGGGCGAGATGTGGCGGTGCTTTGTGTGGGCGATCCCATGCTGTATGGCAGTTTTATGTATATCTTTAATCGCCTAGCGGGGCGGTTTGCCATTGAAGTTGTCCCCGGAATTTCTTCGGTGATGGCCAGTGCCGCCATGTTGGGCGTGCCGATCACCTATCGCAATGATGTTTTTAGCATTATGCCCGGCACATTGGAGGCGGAAATATTGCGCGATCGCCTTTCCAAAGTTGACGCGGCGGCTATTATTAAATTAGGCCGACATTTTGCTAAAGTTCGGGATATTTTAGAGGAATTAGGGTTATTAAATCGCGCCCTTTATATCGAAAGAGCTACTTTACCAAATCAGAAAATTATTCCGATTACTGAAGTTGATCCTGAAGCTGTCACCTATTGGTCATTAATTTTAGTTCCGAGTATCACCCAACCGCAATGAAACCACCTGCTATTATTATTCTAACAGAAACCAGTATAAAAGTTGCTCGGAAAATTCAAGAGGGCATCGGTTCAGGGATGATTTATGGTTTAATTAATCGTACCCAATCGGCGGATTTAACCTATACTAATTTTGGGGAAACGGTGCGAGAATTATTCCAAACGGGAACACCGATAATTGGAGTTTGTGCGGCGGGAATTTTGATTCGGACAATTGCTCCTTTATTAATCAATAAAAATACCGAACCTCCGGTTTTAGCGATCGCGGAAGATGGTAGTGCTGTTGTGCCTTTATTGGGAGGTTTACAAGGAGTAAATGATTTAGCCCGTAAAATTGCTTCAACCCTGAATATTTCCCCGGCAATTACCACCAGTGGCGAGATTAGATTTAAAACCACGTTATTATCTCCCCCGGCGGGTTATCAATTAGTTAATCCCGATGATGCTAAAACTTTTATTGCTGATTTGTTGGGGGGGGAAACAGTAAAATTAATCGGTAAAGCCGACTGGTTAGAAAAGAGTCAGTTACCCTTTACAACTGATGGGAAATTAACTATTGAGATTCGAGATCATAATAGTTTAGAATTAGCAAAACCGAGTTTAAATTCTTTGGTTTATCTCTTAGATCAGGGCAACTCAACGGAGGAAAAAAAGGATTTCTACCCCACTATTCTAGGGTCAGAAAACCCGATTTCCCCGCCAGAAACCGGGCTAAATCCGGGGAAATTAGCGATCGTGGGAACGGGGCCGGGTGCAGTTCGTTGGATGTCCCCAGAAGTGCGAGAGGTGCTGGAAACCGCAACGGATTGGGTGGGTTATAAAACCTATTTAGATTTGGTAGAATCCCTGCGGAAACCGGAAATTATTCGCCATGAATCGGATAATCGGGTGGAATTAGATCGGGCGGAAACGGCCTTAGATTTAGCATCCCAGGGGCGGTCAGTGGTGGTCGTTTCTTCCGGTGATCCGGGGATTTATGCTATGGCGGCGGCGGTGTTTGAGGTATTAGAAAAAAAGGCAAAACCGCAATGGGAAACCCTGGATATTCAGGTATGTCCTGGGATTTCAGCTATGCAAGCGGCGGCGGCGAGTGTGGGAGCCCCGTTAGGACATGATTTTTGTGTGATTTCTTTATCTGATATTCTCAAATCCTGGGAAACTATTGCTAGACGGATTGAGTTAGCAGCAGAAGCGGATTTAGCGATCGCATTTTATAACCCGGTTTCTAAGGATCGGACTTGGCAACTGTTGAAGGCAAAAGAGATTTTATTAAATTGGCGATCGCCCCAAACCCCTATTATTTTAGCCCGTAATTTAGGGAGAAAAGGGCAAACTGTGACGATTAAATTCCTAGAAGAATTAACTGTTGAAGATGCCGATATGCGGACGGTTATTTTAATCGGATCGAGTAAAACTCGGATGATTCAGCAAGGGGAAAAAAAGCCATGGGTTTATACTCCACGTTATCAGTAATCAATGCGATCGCTCTTTATACCTCCCCAAAAAGCGATCGCCCCTAAATTATTAGAAAATCAACCTAGAATTGTTTCCGTCGCCGTCCTTGGGCATCTGCTGCTAACATAGCCGCCAGAACGGTTTCAGGACTGATTTCACAGGGTTCATTATGGATAGTTTCACCCGTACTACAAGCCCGCTCTGCGGCTAATAATAGGCGATCGCGACTGACTCCTTCCAGTCCGATATCCGCCAAAGTCGTAGGCAGTCCGATGGACTCGCAGAAACTGAACACCCGATCGATCACTGGACTCGGGCGATCGGTTAAAATCAACATCGCTAAAACCCCAAAGGCGACTTTTTCACCGTGCCAGAATTTTTGGGTTTCTTCCAAAACCGTAAACCCATTATGAATGGCATGGGCGGCGGCCAGTCCACCACTTTCAAAACCCAACCCACTCAGTAAGGTATTCGCTTCGATTATCCGTTCCAAGGCGGGAGTAACGACCTGTTGTTCACAGGCAATTTTTCCATAAACCCCATATTCGAGCAAGGTTTCATAGCACAAATGGGCCAAACTAAAGGCGGTCATGGGCCCCATGCGTCCGGTCATATTTTTGGCGCGTTTAATTTGACAGTCTTCGGCTTCAAACCAAGTTGCCAGGGCATCTCCCATCCCGGCCACCAAGAACCGTACAGGGGCTTGGGCAATAATATCGGTATCTACCAACACTAAATCAGGGTTGCGCGGTAAGACTAGATAACGCTCCCACACCCCTTCCGGGGTATAAATCACAGATAGGGCACTACAGGGGGCATCGGTGGAAGCAATGGTCGGAACAATCGCCACGGGCAGTTCCAGGTGATAGGCGGTGGCTTTAGCCGTGTCGATGGTTTTTCCGCCGCCAATCCCCACAATTAAATCAACTTCCTGAGTTTTACCTAAACTGACCATGTGTTCAATTTCGCGATCGCAACACTCACCTCCAAAGCGTTCGAGATAAATCTCTATTTTTCCCTGGGTGAATTCTTCAACAATGGGTTGCAATTTCGGAAAAATGACTGGCCCCATCATCACCAGGGCTTTTCGACCTAAACGACTCAATTCTTCACCCAGGAACCGGATGGCATGACTACCTTGAACATATCGGGCTGGGAAAATCGCTGTAGTAATCACGGTTTGCTCCTTGTTCAAAACGAACACTCTTACTCACCGCAGCAGTCAGGAATCTGAAGGAATAACTAATTCTGTTTTAGTTCTAATTCATGTCACTATAGTATTATAAACTATCCCTCTTAAATCAACAAGAATTGACAATAATTTGTTACAATTATTCTGCTAATCAAACGTCTTGAGTTCAAGCTAATTATCCTTGTTCGTTGTTGGGCTTTAGCCCTGTCTTTTTTAGGGGTCTTGGCAGTAACAAACGAAATTCCCCAGTTGTTGGGCTTGAATTCTGTCTTTTTTGGGGACACTCATTCCAACAACAAGGGGTTTATTTGATATTTGTAAAAAAAGGTGCAAAACTTAATTTTAAAATACCCTAATTACACAAAAAACCCATTCCCATTATTAGGGTAAATTGTATTATTCTCGTTACTACTAAACATCATGGGAGACAAGACTTTGCTATAGAGGAGGTCATTATCTTGATGGCTACTGAGCATCACTTCAGGGCGACTGAGTAATGCTTGATTAGGTGTAATCGAATTAGTAATTAAACTTTGAGCTTTTAGACTAATATTATCAAAGTCAACTTCTGTACCTCTGTTTGTATTTAAGTTCATTAAGCGAATCCCCAGGTTTTCACCGGTCAGGGGATCAGCAGCACCAGTTGTAAAGGAAGGTGATTGAGTCGCAGTCCGTAAGCTGGGATTGCTGATAATACCATCAATTAGCGTAATCCCATCGGTGCTCTGGCTCGGTAAAACTATATAGCCTTCACCGGCTAACAGGGTTACGGTACTGACTTCATCCCCTTCGACTACATTATCAGGTATCCCAGTTAGGATGAGTTTGGCTTCGGTGGCACCTGGGGCAATGGTGAGGCCAGCAGGTCTCTTGGTGACCGGATCCATTTGAGTGGTTAGATTTTCACTCTTAGTGTTGCTGACATCTCCCCCGGCATTATCGCTGTCGAGGGCACTGATATTCAGATTCAGCCCGGTGCTGGGTGCAGGCTCACTGAGTTTGATGGTGAAAGTCCCTACCCCACCATTTTCAGCGATCGCATTTGGACTAGCCGTGACACTCACCACGAGTTTCTCAGTCACTGTAATCGCATCGGTGCTAAAGCCGGGTGCAACGGTATAGCCTGTACCGGGTAACAAGCTGAGGGTACTGACTTCATCCCCTTCGACTACATTATCAGGTATGCCTGTCAGGATGAGTCTGGCTTCGGTGGCACCTGGGACAATGGTGAGGGCAGCAGGTTTATTGGTGACCGGATCCATTTGAATGCTTAGATTTGTACTCTTAGTATTGGTGACATCTGGCCCGGCATTATCGCTGTCGAGGGCACTGATATTCAGATTCAGCCCGGTGCTGGGTGCAGGCTCACTGAGTCGGATTATGAAAGCCCCTACCCCACCATTTTCAGAGATGATAGTTCGATTGACTTTGACGCTGACTATGGGATTAGTCGAGGTATCGGCGTTAAGTTGCACGGGATTGCTCATTAATTTTTGATCTCTAATGATAGTGATTAATAATTGATAGTACAGAATAACTTTATAAATTTATCTTTTTGTAATATGAATATTTTTCATTATGAATATGCACCGCCTGCATTTATTAAAATAAAATCCGAGTACCTATCAATAAAGAGGGAATATATTATGAGACTACAAACATATTTTAAAGGACGTTTTTTAATAGTAGAATGGGCATAACCCATCCTACTAAGCCCTATGGGTTAACAATTACTCCCCGTGTTGACGATACCACTCAATGGTATTTTTCAACCCTTCCTTAAAGCCAACTTCTGCCATAAACCCGAATTTTTCTTTAGCTCTAGTTGTATCTAAACAACGGCGAGGTTGACCGTTAGGTTTATCGGTTTCCCAGACAATTTCCCCCTGAAATTCCATTAATTCACAAATCGTTTCTACTAAGTCTTTAATTGTGACTTCGTGATTTGTGCCTAAATTAACTGGGTCGGGTTCATTATATAATTGAGTCGCCATCACAATGCCCCGCCCGGCATCGGTTGAATACAGAAACTCCCGGGTTGGACTGCCATCTCCCCAAACTGGAAGGGTCTGATCTCCCCGTTTTTGAGCTTCATGAACCTTGCGAACTAATGCGGGAATAACATGGGAACTTTTCGGATCAAAATTATCTTCTGGGCCGTATAAATTCACGGGTAACAGATAGATACCGTTAAAACCATACTGTTGACGATAGGATTGTAATTGCACCAATAGGGCTTTTTTAGCAATTCCATAGGGGGCGTTAGTTTCTTCGGGATAACCTTCCCAAAGATCATCTTCTTTGAAAGGAACTGGAGTGAATTTTGGATAGGCGCAAATTGTCCCCACACAGACAAACTTTTTCACCCCCGCACGATAGGCACTTTCAATTAATTGAGTCCCCATCATTAAGTTATCATAAAAAAGTTCGGCGGGTTTGACTAAATTTAAGCCAATTCCACCCACATGGGCTGCTAAATGAATCACAATATCTTGACCCTGAACAACTTTTTGGCAAGCGTCTAAGGTACAAAGATTATACTCCTGAGAACGAGGAATCATAATCTTATTTGGATCAGCGCCCGATTGCAGTAGTTGAGCTACGACTTGACGCCCTAAAAACCCCGCACCTCCTGTTACTAAAATCCGTTTATTTGTTAAATCTAATGGACTCATAAATCTAGCCTCTACTGTATCCGTAATTAATCAAATTGATGGTGGGTTTCTTCAGTTTCTTCTAAGGCTTTGAGATCGGAATCTACCATTAACTTCACCAATTCTTCAAAGGTAACAGTCGGTTCCCAGCCTAATTTTTCTTTGGCTTTAGTGGCGTCACCAATTAAAATATCGACTTCCGCCGGACGCAGATAACGCTCATCAAATTTGACATAATTTTGCCAATCTAAATTAACATGACCAAAGGCAATATCGAGGAATTCCCGAATCGAATGGGTTTCATTGGTAGCAACCACATAATCATCCGGTTCAGAATGTTGGAGCATCAGCCACATAGCTCGAACATAATCTTTAGCATAGCCCCAATCCCGTTTGGAATCCAGATTTCCTAAGTAGATTTCCTTCTGTTTTCCCTTGACAATTCGAGCCACCGCCCGGGTAATTTTGCGGGTAACAAAAGTAGGGCCGCGACGGGGACTTTCATGGTTAAATAAAATCCCATTAGAGGCAAATAAACCATAGGATTCTCGATAGTTTACGGTTTGCCAATGTCCATAAACCTTAGCACAGGCATAGGGACTACGGGGATAAAATGGTGTGGTTTCTTTTTGGGGAATTTCTAACACTTTCCCGAACATTTCCGAGGAACCCGCTTGATAAAATCGGACTTCAATTCCGGTACGTTGTTGATAGTCTCGAATTGCTTCTAATAGACGTAATACCCCCATACCAACGGCATCAACCGTATATTCTGGAGAGTCAAAACTAACCCGAACATGGGATTGAGCACCCAGATTATAAATTTCTACGGGTTTAACTTCTTCAATAATCCGCCGCAAAGTTGTGCCATCGGTTAAATCTCCATAGTGTAGAAATAACCGAGCATCAGGGTTGTGAGAGTCTTTATAAATATGGTCAATGCGTTCGGTATTGAAACTAGAGCATCGGCGGATAATCCCATGGACTTCATAGCCTTTTTCTAGTAACAATTCACTTAAGTATGAGCCATCTTGACCCGTGATTCCAGTAATCAATGCCCGTTTCCGTTCTGTCATTTCAAGAATTCCTTAGAGTTTTGTGGGTTAATATTCCCTGGTTTAATTATATATAATAACTAATCAGGGAAGTGTGTTGATTATGCACCCTAGATATAGATTCAGCGATTTAGTCGTCAAAGTCTTGCTAGACCTTTGAGTGTTCTAGCCGTAGCTACACCCAAATTAACCTGAGATCAGGTTTAATTCAAGGTTAGGATCAATTTCTACTTCTATCCGTTTAATTTAGAAACCGGAGATCTAAACCTAACTTATATCTTCTAGTCTACTTCCATTAGACTCAAAATAAAACCCCTAAACCCATCGATAAAAGAGTTAAGGGGAAATAAAATTACCTATGTATTTTTCTGTTTGAACTAATAAGCTCCATTATTTTTAGGAAAAATCACAATACCAATTGTTTTGATGACAATTCCCAAGTCTGTCCAAAAATTCTTGAAAGTGACATAGTATAAATCCATCTGAACTCGACGCGGATAGGGAATATCATTGCGCCCCGAAACTTGCCATAGTCCAGTGAGTCCAGGTTTAATAGTTAGGATTTTATCCATGTGACGACCATATTTGTGTAGTTCTTCCACCACTAAAGGTCTGGGGCCGACTACACTCATGTCTCCTATTAAAACATTCCAAAATTGGGGAAATTCATCTAAACTTGTCACCCGGAGAAACCGACCTATCCAAGTAATTCTAGGATCATGTTTGAGTTTGAAATTGCTCTGAAATTCCTCTCGCAAATGGGGAGAAGTTTCCATAATTTGCGTTAATATTTCATCGGCATTACTCACCATGGTTCTGAATTTAATGCAGCCGAATAACTGGCGGTTTTTTCCGACTCGTTCCTGTACATAAAAAACTGACCCTGGAGAGCTTAATGCAATCAGCAGAGCCAAAATTAAGTAAACCGGAGCGAATAAAATCAGAACAAACAGAGAGAAGACAATATCAAATAATCGCTTCCAAAATTCCTCATCTACACGCTGTAGAGAGAGGCGTTCAGGTACCGCTCGATAGGCCAAGGGTAAAACCCCTCGCCTTGTGAACCCACGCCGAAGTCCCTTACCAAAGATGAGTTGGCTATTGGCAGTCATCTTACTCCTTCAATTCACACCACACACAGTCCTGATCATAAAGCCTCAAGACACCCAATATAGGTAATTCGGCTTTAGTTCGTCAAAATTCGGATAGAAAATCGTTCCTTTGAGGACGGGAAAACTCAAGGACAGAGGGGGAAACAGCTAAATTTGTTACCCAGAAATCTAAGTATTCTTGGATTTTCAAGCCTCTGCAATCGGGAACGGATTTTCATAAGTCCGAAATTAATTGGCATTTTAGCTGATATTGCCCGATTGAAATTGTTGTAAGCAATGCTCTACGAATCCCAAGTAATGTTCTTGGAATTGTTTCGGGCTAAATTGGGTGGCATTTAATCGAGCCATCTCGGGGTTGAACCTGTCCTTAGACTCCTCAAAGGCTTCTACTGTCTCCACTAGGGCTTCGTCAGTTTGGGCTGAAAATAATAAACCCGTTGCTGAATCTGGATATTGTCGCAGATCTCGCACGGTTTCTAAAGCACCTCCGGCCCCGTAGGCAATTACCGGAGTTCCACAGGCTTGAGCTTCGACTAGGGCGATGCCAAAATCCTCACAGGAGGCATAAACAAAGGCTTTGGCATCCCGCATATACTGGTCTACGACCTCATTGGGTTGCCACCCTAAAACCTGAATATTGGGTTTAGCCATTTGTTGAATGGCGTTCAATTCCGCCCCCGTCCCAATCACAATCAACGGGTATCCTAGGCGGTTAAAGGCTTGGACAATCAAGGAAATTTTTTTATAACTAACCAAACGACAAACCGTTAAGTAAAAATCCTGTTTTTGCGGTTGAAACTGAAAACGTTCTACCTGTACCGGGGGATAAATCACCGTAGCCCGGCGACGATAACAGCGCCAAATTCGTCGGGCTGTATGTTTGGAATTCGCCATAAAATAATCCACCCGGTTCGCCGAGATCACATCCCACTGGCGCAAACGGTGCAGCAGATAGCGGGTAAACACCCCTTGTAGCCCCTTTCCAGCCGAACTGCTGTTCAGGTAGTCAAAGGTTAAATCCCAGGCGTAGCGCATGGGTGTATGGCAGTAACAGAGGTGGAGTTGATGGGGACTGGTAATCACTCCCTTCGCCACCGCATGGGAGGAGGAGAGGATCACGTCATACCCTCGGACATCGAGTTGTTCAATGGCCAGGGGGAGCAAAGGCAGATATTTCTGCACCCCGGAACGCGCTTTGGGGAAATGCTGAAGAAAGGTTGTGCCAATGGAGCGTTGATATAAATAGCTATCGGGGTTGGTGGATTCAAAATCAATTAATGAGTAAACATCCGCCTGAATATGGTTGAGAATTTCCTGGACAACGAGTTCTGAACCTCCCGTTGCCAGGGGTGTTAACCATTCATGAACCATTGCGTATGTTAACGACACAGCAAACATCCATCCGGTGAGAGTGCAAGAATTAATATCCCACAGCTTGGGAATTAGAGGAATATTTTCATTTTCTGTGCCTAAAGGCTGATCAAATTTTTGATTAAGCTAGAATGCAATCGGATTTGTAAATAAAATCCTGGTATCTGTGCCCAAACCCGACTATCCTGTTCTACACTGTTCAGAATTATCGAAGTCATACAGGGTGCAGGGAAAATGTAAGCGACGATACGAATTGACTCCGACTTCTTCCTCAAATTCATGGGGGTCGGAAGAATAGGACTCGGACTTTTATGTAATATCAACCAGAGAATATTGGATTGACGCTGATTAGTGATATATGAGTCGATTTTCCCTTAGTTTGCTATTGGCAAATTACCCGTTAATGGGTTTTTGATTAAACCTTTAGTTCAACCTTTAAACTCTTGAATGATGCCAGAAAAAAAACTTTCCCCAGAATCCTTTATGGGTCAAACCCACTTTCCAGAAGTTGAAACCTGGAAAAATACGACCGTTGACCTTAAAGTTTGGTATGAAAAACAGAAAAACAAACCTCCTGTTTCTGCCGATAGTCCTGAACTCTTGATGCCACAACGGGAAATTTTTGAAGCGATCGCCGAGGTAACTCCTATTCCCATCATGATTAGCCGTCTATCTGATGGCTTAATCTTATACGCTAATTCTTTCTCCAGTCAGTTATTTAATTTCCCCCTGAATCAAATCAAAATTATCACAACTCTGGATTTTTATCCTATTGCCTTAGATCGACAAAAATTAATTGATAAAATTATCACGGAAGGCTATGTTTATAACCATGAATTAGAAGTCAGAAAAACCGATGCAACTCCTTTTTGGGTGATGGGTTCCTTCCAAATTTTACCCTTTCAAGGCGAGCGAGCCATCCTTTCAATTTTCCATGATATTACGGAGCGAAAAAAAACCGAAGCCACCCTACAATTGAGTACAGAACGCCTCTATCGTCAAAATGTTGCCCTACGGGATTTAAGTCGAGAACAAACCCGCAATTCTGATCATATCGATACGGCTATTCGTCAAATTACCGAAACTGCGGCTCATACTTTAGACGTTGACAGAGTGAGTGTTTGGCTCCATAGTGGCTTGGGTGATGCGGTGTCCGATCACGAGCTAGTCAATGATTTAAACGCCGATTTGGGAGATGAAGTTTGGGTTAAAAAAAATGCTTTAGAATGGACTTGTTTAGATTTGTATGAACGTCAAACCCATCATCATTCACCCGATGAATCAGCAATCATTAATCATAATATTTCCCTGTGTTCAAATCCGTTTAATTTGAAAAAATTCTCATTTTATCCTCTCGATTTATTAACTAAATCTTTATCTAAATCATCGGAACTGATTGATAATAGTCTGGCTGCTTTTTTGAGTCACTGTTTAGATCGACCCATTTGGTTAGATGGCAAAATTATTGGGTTTATTTGTGTTGAATATCCCCTCGATCAACAGGACTGTAGCCTAGAAGATCGAATATTTATTGATTCCTTGGCGAATTTAGTCGCCTTAGCGATTGAACGATTTGAACGGATTAAAGCTGAAAAAGCATTAGCTCAGGTCAAAAATGAGCTAGAAATTAGAGTTAAAAAACGCACAAAAGAATTACAAGAAGCTGTTCAACAGTTACGAATAGAAATGGTAGAAAGGTTGAAAGTAGAAGGGATTTTAGAAACGGCTTTACATCAAGCTCAAGCCGCTTCCCAAGCTAAAAGTACCTTCTTAGCAAACATGAGTCATGAGTTACGCACACCTCTACACGCCATTATCGGTTTTAGCGATTTATTACTTGAAGAAGTAGTGGATAAAAAACTCTATGACCTATTACCCGATGTGGAAAAAATTCATCAGTCAGGCTACCATTTACTTACCTTAATTAATGATATTCTAGATTTATGTAAGGTTGAAGCCGGACAAATGCCTTTATCTTTAGAAACCTTTGAAGTGGCTAGTTTTGTTCATGATGTGGTGACTTCCTTACAACCCCTCGCCGAGCAAAATCAAAACACGGTGCAAATTTGTTGTAAAAATAATTTGGATATCATGGAGGGAGATATCACTAAAATTCGACAAATTCTTTATAATGTAATGAGTAATGCTCTAAAATTTACCCATCAGGGGAAAGTCACCCTCAGCCTAAAGCGAGAACAGAATCAAGATTTAGACTGGATTTGTTTTGAAGTCACGGACACCGGAATTGGTATTTCTCGTGAACAGCAGAAAAATTTATTTCAAGCCTTTACCCAAGTTGATAATTCTTTAAGTCGGGAGTATGGCGGCACGGGTTTGGGTTTAGCAATTACCCATCACTATTGCAAAATGCTGGGAGGACAAATCAGCGTTTCTAGCGAACTCGGTGTCGGTTCTAAATTTACAGTTTATCTCCCAACAGCCCCGGTTTAATCTGAACTTTACAAAAAAATAACTAATAATTCCCACGTTTTCTTCATTTAGTGTTAGTTTAGGGAAAGATAGTATGGGATTGATCTGGCGTGTGGATGTTCGGAAATTTACCCCAGTCTCAGTCGTGACCCAATTCAGTCTATCTCCCCTATTTAGGGAAAAACCACCAGCAGTTGTTAATTAAAAATTAATTCAATATGTCCAGATATGATTCTCATTTACGATGTTCGTTCTGCGGTAAATCTCAAGAGCAAGTTCGCAAATTAATTGCAGGCCCTGGTGTTTATATCTGTGATGAATGCGTCGAACTCTGTAACGAGATTTTAGAAGAAGAATTTTCGGACAAAAATCTAGCTACGGCTTCTGTCACAGGACAACCGGGAGTAAGTTCTTCCAAACAGTCTACGAATAAAGGATTTTCTCTGACTTCCATTCCTAAACCCATCGAAATTAAAAACTATTTAGATGATCATGTCATCGGTCAAGATGGGGCAAAAAAAGTGCTATCCGTTGCGGTTTATAATCACTATAAACGCCTGAGTGTAGAAAAGTTAAAAGCTTCTGAAACCGAGGCTGATGATGCTATAGAATTACAAAAAGCCAATATCCTATTGATGGGGCCAACCGGTTGCGGTAAAACCTTACTCGCCCAATCTTTAGCCAAATTATTAGATGTTCCCTTTGCCGTTGCCGATGCGACAACCTTAACCGAAGCCGGTTATGTTGGGGATGATGTGGAAAATATTTTATTGCGGTTATTACAGGTTGCTGATTTTGATATTGAAGCCGCACAACAAGGGATTATTTATATTGATGAAATTGATAAAATAGCCCGCAAAAGTGAAAATACCTCCATCACCCGAGATGTGTCTGGAGAAGGGGTACAACAAGCCCTATTAAAAATGTTAGAAGGAACAGTAGTTAATGTTCCTCCCCAGGGCGGACGTAAGCATCCCTATCAAGATTTTATCCAAATTGATACTAGCAAAATTCTATTTGTCTGTGGCGGCGCTTTCGTGGGTTTAGAAAAACTAATTGAACAACGTTTAGGCAAAAAATCCCTCGGTTTTGTGCAGTCCAGAGAAGATCCTAAAACTCCGATTGCTCCCCTCCAGTCCGACGAAGTTTTGTATCATGTTCAACCGGAAGATTTAGTAAGATTTGGCTTAATTCCTGAGTTTATTGGCCGCCTTCCCGTTTTAACTCGGGTTTCTCCTTTAGATGAAGGGGCATTAATGCAAATTTTAACCGAGCCGAGTAATGCTTTAGTTAAACAATATAAAAAGCTATTACGCATGGATAATGTCCGGTTAGAATTTGAACCCGAAGCGTTAAAAGCTATTGCCAAAGAAGCCTTCCGTCGCAAAACCGGGGCGCGAGCCTTACGGGGAATTTTAGAGGAATTAATGTTAGAAGTCATGTATGAAATTCCCTCCAGAAAGGATGTGGTTCACTGTGTGATCACCCAAGAAATGGTAGAAAAACGTTCCACAGCCGAAATATTATGGCATCCCGCTTGGCATCGACAACATGAGTCGGCATAATTAACATTGATGGGCGGGTGATGTCACAAACGTGAAGGTATTTCAATAACCCGCCCCTTTGATTTGTTTTTTTGTAGGCTTTAACCTCCTGTAGTTCCGCAAACTAATGAGTATATTTCCTATGATCAACTCCTTAAATCCAGTGAGTGATGCAATTAATAGCTTGGGGTTGAATTTATATCATCAACTCAGCCAAGATAATAAAAATAAACCTAACAATCTATTTTTGTCCCCTTACTCTATTTTTATTCCGTTATTAATGGCATTAGAAGGAGCAAATGGGGAAACGGCTCAACAAATGAGAGCGGTTTTATGTTTGCCAGAAAATGTAAGTAATGCTGAGTCTTTAGATTCGCCTTGGTTAACAGAAAATGTTCATCCTATGGTTGCAGAATTAACTCGAAATTTAATCAACTTAGTTACAGAATCTTCTGAAAATAAACTAGCAATTAATAATCAAATTAAAGAATTAGAAGAAAATCTTAAACTGATTCAAAAACAATCCGACGATTATCGTCATTTAAGTTATGAAGCCGAGATGAATTATAGTAAACAACGTCAAATTATTCATGAACAGTGCTACGAAAACTATAACCAAGTTAAAGCTATAACTGATCCTAAAATTAAACAAGAACAAGCAGAAATTGAGCAACATCTTAAAGAGATTGGTAAACAAGCACAAGAACTTTATAAGATCAGACTTCAAGAATTACAAAAGCAACCGAATGCCCAAACTTTAGAATATTATAGAAGTTATCAAGAGCACTTATGGCAAGAAGAACAATCAACTGCTGAACAATTAAATTTGCTTTATAAGCAAGGTATACCTGTAGAAATTGCGATCGCCAATAGTATTTGGCAAGAAAAAAAAGTGGATTTTAAACCAACTTTTTTAGAAACTTTAAATCAATTCTATGGTGAAGTTGTCCATCCTGTAGATTTTACACAATCCGAACAAGTTAGGCTAGAAATTAACCAGTGGATTGAAAATAATACTGGACAAAAAATCAAAGATTGCTTAAAACCTGAAGATATTAATCCTACTACTATCCTAGTTTTAATCAATGCGATTTATTTTCGAGGCAATTGGCTGCATGAATTTAATCCTCAAAATACCCATGACCAGGATTTTACTCAATTAGAGGGGACAAAAATAAAAATTCCCTTTATGAACATGAGAGAAGAAAAATTTAACTATGGTTGCTTTAATGTTGAGCAGGGTGAAAAAAGTAAATTTTTTCAAACAAGATTGGATGAACAGGAAAGAGTACCCCAGGTACAAATCATTGAGTTACCGTATCGGAATCAGCAATTCTCAATGGTGATTCTACTTCCTGCTGCTCATGATCAACTGCCCTTTTTGGAATCCCAATTAAGTTATGAAAAACTGAATCAATGGCTAGCTCAACTTTCGCCTACTTCCTGTAATTTACTGATGCCAAAATTCAAAATTGAGACTAGATTTTCCTTAAAAAAATATTTATCCGATTTAGGAATGCCCCGGGCTTTTAACGCAAATGCTCAATTTCAAAAAATGTATGATGGTGAGATTCAGATTGATGAAGTTATTCACCAAACCTTTTTAGAAGTGGATGAAGAAGGAACGAAAGCGGCGGCTGTTACTGCATTAATCTCCAGGTGCTTTTCTGTACCCGATTATGAGGATTTCTATGCAGATCAACCCTTTTTGTTTTTTATTCGCGATCGCAATACAGATCTAATTTTATTCTTAGGAAGATTTATGGGTTGTTGATATCTTTTTAGGCTTGCTATAATTCCATTTTATATTAACATGATTAGAAGGTGTGGAGCCCGATGTTAGTCAAAAGAAATCAAACAATGAAAAAAAACCTTCTGCTTCCTGTAGTTGTTTCATCTCTTTTTACTGTTATTCTACCCGCTAACGCCCTAGAAACCCGATGTGGGTGGTTAATAAATCCTACTCCCGCCAATTGGTATTTAAAAGACACAGACGGGACTTGGACTCTTTCGGTTCAGGGGGGATATCAAGCCAGTGGAATGGAAAATATCCCCGATCTTGATAGGACAGAATATGTCAAAACCAATGGCAATTATGGATATGCCTGTGCCTGTTTAGATGTGGATACCGACAGTAACCAAATGAGAATTACTCGGGTTCAAAACACTGAACAATTACCGCTTTCCACTTGTGAGCAAGATGCTAATTTACCGGCTTGGTGACCCGGATCAAAAACTCAAGATATACTTGATACAAAAGCCCATACTGATCTATGAAGTGAGCTTTCGTTGAATCAACTTAGCTATGATGCCTCAGTCATCAGTTTGCCAGGTTTGGCCACTCCCGATATTGACCAGAGGAGAGTCTATGTTCAAATAACCATTGTTGATGTTCGGGGGAATCGAATAGCCATTTATTCATTAATTCTGCCCATTTTACAGAAATTTGTAGACTTTTTAACGTTTCATCAGAACTTGAAGAAAGACTGTGATAAAGTGCCGGATCTGACAATAATTCTTTAACACAATGTGCTAAAGAAAGTGGGTCATTAGCTTTAAAAATCAAGGCATTATCTCGGTTTTTTAACTTTTTCAAAAACATCGGATGATCGGAAGCAACAATTGGAGTTCGGGAGTAGAGAGCCTCATTAATACTCTTAGGAAATCCTTCACCATATTCATGTCTACTGGGAACAACTACCAGATCAGCCTCTCTCATTAAAGGAACTATAGTTTTATTAGGCACTAATCCCAAAAATTCTACGGAATTTTCAATCTTTAGATCCCTAGCTTGGTTCTTAAAACTTTCTATATCACCTTTACCTGCTATTTTTAAGCGAATGGATAATCCCTGTGTTTTGAGTTGTGCGATCGCCTTGATCACATCACCAACTCCTTTAGATTCTATGACTGAACCGACATAGAAAATTTCATAAGTCTCTTGATTCAATTGTAAATTTTTAGCCGGAAAAAAGTTAGGAGTCATTTCATAGGGCCAATCCCAGGGGATAATTTTGTTTGGATTAACTCCAATATTAGCAAGGGATAGACCCGCAGTAACGCCATGATTTCCTATCCATTCAATCTGGGAATTATTCAGCAATTTTGCCAATTGGTAGTACCGAATTTTGTCCCGTAAGCCTTTTGAATTGAAAGAATCTGCTAACATCAGCAGTATTTTCAACTTGCTCTGAATTGCCCAACGAATAATTGCTGTATTCGGTGTTCTCAGAATTAAATGAGTGGGTTGGAACTGTTTTGCTAACCCTACCAACTTCTGATTTTGAATTTTCCGGGTAAACCCTGTACCAATAGCGCGAACTCCATTCTCCAGTCTCTCGTTATACGGATGTTCGGTCAGACAACATAAAGTTGCAACTTCATCCGCTTTTTTCCCAAACTTGGCAACCGCATCAACCGAATATTTTTGACCGTAGTAAGTCTCCTCACCACCCGCAGCAAAGCGTTTAACGGCTTCGCGGTAATCCCCACCATACTGCACTATTAATAAACGCATCGAATCACCTTAGTAATCAATGATCAATGAAATCTATACATTCAAGGCAAAGTATAGGCTGTATATTTTGCTCTTAGTGTTCATACAACCTTTTACAAAAATCTGATCCGTTCTCTAATTTTGTTGATTGGTGATCATCCTAAATTCTGGAGTTTATAATCAGTTTAAATTTTAGTTAAGATATCCATACATCTTCGATCGCACTTGAGCCAACTGACATTAAACTAATAATTCTTCTAATTTATGTTGATTCCAAAGAGTCTGATATAATCCTTTAATAGCGACTAACTCGGTGTGGGTTCCGGTTTGAATAATACTGCCTTTTTCCATGACTAAAATCCGATCCGCCATGGCAGCCGCCGACATTTGATGGGAGATAAAAACAACGGTTTTGCGTTGAACTCCTAGTTTTAAATTTCGTAAAATTTCCGTAGCGGTTTGATTATCTACACTCGAAAGAGCATCATCTAAAATTAAAATCGGTGCATCTACTAATAGTGCTCTGGCTAAAGCAGTTCGTTGTCTTTGTCCACCGGATAAAGTAATTCCCCGTTCTCCCACCAGGGTTTCATATTGTTTAGGAAAATTCAAAATTTCCTCATGAATTTTAGCAATTTTAGCGACTATTTCAATTTCTGATTGTTCAGTTAGGGGGTTTCCATAGGCAATATTATTTTGAATACTGGTACTAAATAAAAAGCTCTCTTGAGGAACATAGGCGATCGCCGTTCTCAAATCCGATAACTTTAATTGCGTAATATCCTGACCATCGACAAATAATTGATCAATCTTAATATCTAATAACCGAGGAATAGCATTAGCTAAAGTCGATTTACCCGCCCCAATCGGCCCAACAATGGCAACGGTTTCCCCGGGTTTAATCATAAAATTAACATCATTGAGAGCCGGAACTTCGCTTCTGGGGTAGGTATAATTCAGATGAAAAGCACTTAACCAGCCTTGAATCGGGGTGGGTAAAGGTAAAGGTTCTAAAGAATCTTTGATCCGGGGTTCAACACTTAAAATGGCTTCAACTCGATCAATACTCACTTCTCCCCGTTGATAGGCTGTAATTGTAAATCCTAATAAAGCCGTGGGAAATACTAAACGTTCCACATATAAAATTAATGCTACAAAATCACCGATACTTAGTTCTCCATTAGCGATAAACTCATCCCCAATTCCCAATAAAATTAAAAAGCTCAAACTAGCAATTCCCCCCAAAATTGGAAACAAAAGATTTCGGGTTTTAGCTAAATCTAAATTAGCATTAAATAACTGTTGGTTATTGTGAGCAAAGGCTCGGCGTTCATTTTCTTCTTGAGCATAAATTTTAATTAAAGAAATGCCGCTCATATCCTCTTGAATTAAATCGCTAATATTTGATAGTTTTTCCTGAACCGTCATTTGCTGATCTCTGAGTTTCCCACTGAAAACCTGCACTAAAATCAACATAAAAGGATAAACAGAAATTGATAATAGAGTCAAGCGCAAGTTAATTGCTAACATCACCGGAAGGGTTAAACCATAGGCAAAAATGGTATTAGCAATACTCAGAACTGCAAAGCCTAATAAACGGCGAATATTATCAACATCACTGGTAGCCCGATTAATTAAATCTCCCACGGTACTTTCCGAAAAATAGGAGGATTCTAGGGTTAGTAAATGATTAAAAATCTTTTGTTTTAAATCAAATTCAACTTGACGACCGACCCCAAAGGTGATAGTTCGGGAGAGCATCCGAATCACCCACATAATGGAGGCTAAAATAAAAATTAAGAATACCTGATTTTGTACCGTATTAAATTTAATCGCAACTTGTAGTTCATTCACCACATCCCGAATCAAAATCGGAATATAAACCCCTAAAAGATTAACCATAAATAATGCCACAATTCCTAAGATTGTAGCTTTCTTATGGGGACGCAAATAGCCTAGCAGTTTTTGGAATCGAGAAGATTGCATAAAGTTAATTTATTAATTTAATTGATCATATCAAATATCAGACTATTAAGATAGGTTCAAAAGATAGAGTTTAACTGCTGAACAGCTTACGGATCACTGACTACTGATTGAGGCATTTTCCAAATTTTAATCGTTTTATCTTCACTTCCACTGACAATAATTTCGCCATTTGAACTTACAGCTAAAGCATTAATCGGTTGATAGTGACCCCACAACGTGGCTAGTTTTTTGCCCGTTTTGAAATCCCAAACAATCACACTATCACCTCCACTAACAAGGGTTTTACCATCCTTAGTTATAGCCAAGGATTTCACGGGATTATTATTCGCTTTCCAGAGAGCTTTTTGTTCCCCGGTATTCGGATTCCACAACCGAACAGTACCATCATCACCGGCACTAATTAGGGTTTTCCCGTCGGGATGATAAACCACAGCATTAATAGGCCCGTCATGACCCAATATACTCCGCTTGCGAGTCCCCGTTTGCAAATTCCATAACCGAATAGTTTGGTCTGATCCCCCACTGGCTAGAGTTTGACCATCAGGACTAAAAGCCAGGGCATGAACGCTGCCTTCATGACCCACAAATTTCAATTGTCGACCGCCCGGGTTTAAAGGCCAAAGGAGAATAGTTTTATCGTCACTCCCACTGGCTAAGGTTTGACCATCGGGACTAAAAACCACGATATTTACCCCTTCGGTATGTCCTTCAATGGTTCGGATTCTATTTCCATCCTTCAAATCCCACAAACGAATAGTTTTATCATTACTCCCACTGGCAATTGTTGCACCGTTGGGACTAATCGCTAAAGCTTTCACCCAACTGGAATGGGCTGCAATGGTGCGAGGTTTAACATCTGTGGTTAAATCCCAAATTCTAATGGCTCCAAAACTCCCCACCGCTAGATTTTTATTATTCGGACTAATCGCCACGGCATAAATTTGACCAACTGCTCGTTCATAACCCTCTAAAAAAATACTCCCGGGTAACCCTTTTAAAATCAGAATGGGATTAACCGGAATAAATCCATAACGGATATAGCCATCAATTTGGGTATAAACTCCGCCCAATATCATCAAGGATGTTCCTAAAACCCAGAAATATTTAAGCTGAATTTGAGGAAACGTAATTTTAGGAATAGAAAAATTAAACCCCTGCAAACGCTCCAACAAACTAGGCTCAGGTGTCTTTTTATCTTTAGGGGAGGGTTCAGCCGCCTCCTTTTGGGCGCCCACGGGCTTAATATCGGCTAAACATTGTAAGATTGCTTGTGGAGTTTGGGGCCGATTTCCAGGAAAAGGAGCCATTAAATAATCAATCGTTGATGCAAATTGATCAGAAAGATTAGGCGCGCCCTTTCGCCATAATAACTTTCCAGTTCGGGGGTTTTCTGGATAAGCTGTGGGAGGTTTTCCCGTTAATAAATAAATAAAGGTTCTTCCTAGGGCAAAAAAATCGGATTGAGGAACAGCTTTGCCATTGGTTTGTTCTGGCGGTGTATATCCAGGGGAAACGATCCCGGTTACATTTTGCCCCTCATTGATCTTAATCACAAAAGTCTCTGTAACTTCCCTGGCAGTTCCAAAATCAATTAATACTAACTGCCCATTGGGTTTCCTCATAATATTTTGAGGCTTAATATCCCGATGGAAGTATTGCAAATTATGGACTTGCTCCAGGATCTCGGTCAATTCTTTTAACCATGCCAAAGCGAGTTCTTGACTGATGGGTTCTTTTTTCCGTTCCTTCATCCAGTCTTGTAAATTTTGCCCTTCAATTTTCTCCATCACCAGACAGTGGAGAGCTTCTTCGCTCCCCTTGGGAAGATAGGTAAAATATCCATCGGGATCAACTTTAGGAATTCCCGGATGGTTCAGTTGACTCAAGACCTTGGCTTCTTGTTTGAACAGGGAGACAGCCTTAGGATGGTTTTTTAATAAAACCTTTACGACCTTACATTTGCCTTGATCATCAATTTCAAATGTTTTGCCAAAACCTCCTCCTCCCAGTTGTTTGATCACACGATAGCGTCCTTCCAGCAAAAGTTCTGAGCCACATTGACAGCAAGTGCGCCGATTCTCGTTTGCCGGATCAGTTGGATTTGGACACTTAGGATTAAGGCAATAACTCACATTGATCGAGAACCCAGATCTAGGTTGAAGAGTCGTTGTTAATTTGTAGCTAGGTTTTTGTTCCAATTTAGCTTTCTCAAACAGTAACACGGTTAGGTGTGACTCCGCACTTAACCAATTTAGTTAAGTTTTGACGTTGTTTAATTATGCTCAATTTAAAAACCTGTCACAATAATAGCACTCCAGACGCAAAACCAACAAAAAATAAGTCACGAGAAATAACCTCCCGGCGAGTTTCCCGAAAAAACAGAAACCGGGTCTTTGAATTAAGGCTGATATTAGTAAATTGAGTTCTTGCAAAAACCCGGGTTCTTCTCCGCCATCGCTGGGGTTAGCGCGGTGGGCGTCGGCAATTGTGCTATTAATTTAAAAATACAAAGGATTTAGTTTCGGTGATCCTGGTGTTTGATCCAAGGTCTGAAGAACCTCGATATCCACTATTCCATCATTATTTTCTTATGAACCTAAATATTGTTACTTTGGTTGGTCGCGCTGGTGGTGATCCAGAGGTGAAATATTTTGAAACCGGTAGTGTCGTCTGTAATCTAACCTTAGCAGTTAACCGTCGGAGTCGAAAAACGGATCAACCCGATTGGTTTAACTTAGAAATTTGGGGAAAAACCGCAGAAGTTGCCGCCAACTATGTCCGTAAGGGCAGTTTAATTGGGATTAAAGGAGTATTAAAGTTTGAGTATTGGCAAGATCGCAGTACAGGTACTCAACGTTCAAAACCGGTGATTCGGGTTGATGAATTGGATCTATTGGGTTCTAAGCGCGATTCGGATGAAGGCGCACCTCGGAATAACTATGATGAGTTTTAAATGGGCAAAATCGTGACTCAAGAACCCTTAGAACCCGTTAAAATTGCGTACCAAGCCGGTCAGTTTGCCTTTGAACAGGGACGTTATCGGGAGTCGGTTCAATATTTAGAACAGGCTCTCCAAGGCACCGAAGCCAATACTCGTCTGGGTGGAGAGATCCAAATCTGGTTAGTCACCGCATTGGAAGCCTCGGGAAAAAGGCAAGATGCGATCGCTTTATGCAAACAGTTGACCCGTCATTCTCATATTGCAACCCGTCAACAGGCTCGTCGTTTACTGGAAGTGCTGGAAGCTCCCAAACTCTACATTGACCCGGAGGGATTTGTCAAAATTCCTGATTTGGATCATCTGGATGTCCCAGGTAATTCCCGCTCTCAAAACGATTCCGTGGCAAGCGTTCGACCGATTCCCAAACCCCCCGTTTCGCCTATTGTCAACTCTTTGGACGGGGTGAAGACTCGAGACAATCAATTTTTGGGGATCGCTTTAATCATCGTGCTTCTGGTGAGTGGCGGGTTGATCTGGGTCAGTTCTGTGATCGGTAATCAGTAATCAGTAATCAGTTATAATCACAAAATCAGTGGTTAGACGCGCCATGGCAGATCTAACCACTAATCACGGATAACTGATAACTGGTATCAATAAACGTTCTGCAACAAGAATCGGTATAGATGGAAGTTGAAATTCCCCAACTAGAAAGTGTTAAGCTCCAACTCATGAACCATCAAAGACCCAAAAAGCCTAAGATGTTGGTCGTTGACGATGAGCCGGATAATTTAGATCTGCTCTATCGGACATTTCGACGTAACTTTAATGTATTTAAGGCAGAAAGCGGGGGTCAGGCTTTAGAAATTTTGGCTGCGGAAGGAGAAGTGGCAGTCATTATTTCCGACCAACGAATGCCAGAAATGAAAGGTACAGAGTTTCTCAGCAAAACTGTACCGGAGTTCCCCAATACCGTGCGAATTATCTTAACCGGATTTACAGATATTGAGGACTTGGTGGATGCGATTAATTCGGGGCAGGTCTACAAATATATTACAAAGCCCTGGGATCCCAATGAACTCAAAGTTGTGGTCGAAAGAGCCGCCCAAACCTATGAATTGCTCAAGCAACGCACCGCAGAACTTAATCGTGCTCAGGCTCAAACCCAACTGTTAGCGACGATTATGGAAGCAGCCCAAGTAGCGACGACCCTAGAAGGTTTACTCACTACCCTGTGTGCAGCCGTCGCATCGGAGTTCGGGGCGGATGTTTGCATTTTGCAACAAATTAAAGACAATCGCTTAACTTCTATAGAAGGTCATTATAGTTCCACGGGTGTTGTGGAAAACTGGTTAGAGATTGATCCCTTGGTTGAGAAAACCATAACGACCGGAACGGTACAAGCATCAATTAATATTACGACTGATCCAGACTTGGCTACCCTAGCCCATTATCAAAGTTCGGGTATTCAAGCCCATATCAATATTCCGATTACCTATCGGGAAAAGCTCATTGGTCTATTATCAGTACAATGGAAACAGCCTTGTCAGATGAGTCCCGATGATTTGACAACGGTTCATTTAGTCGCTCAACAAATGGCTTTGGCCTTAATTAGTCTGGGGCATTAATCTGTAAACTAAATTTGAACAAGGGAACACTGCAACAGGTAATAGGTAACTAGAGGAATGGTAAAGGAAAATAAGTCGATTCAAGGGATTTTTAATCGCATCGCCCCGGTTTATGATCAGTTAAATGATCGGTTAAGTTTGGGACAACATCGAATTTGGAAAAAAATGGCCGTGGGCTGGAGTGGGGCTAAACCCGGAGACACCGCTTTGGATTTATGTTGTGGAAGTGGAGATTTAGCCCTGTTATTAGCACAACAGGTCGGAGCCCCCGGACAGGTGTTTGGCGTGGATTTTTCGAGTTGTCAATTGGACATTGCCCAGCACCGACCCCGACCTTTTACCATTCCAACGGCTCAGATCTCTTGGCTAGAAGCGGATGTATTAAGATTGCCGTTTGCAGACAACACCTTTGACTGTGCCACCATGGGCTACGGTTTACGGAATGTTGTAGATATTCCCCGCAGTCTTGAGGAACTCCATCGGGTACTCAAACCGGGGGCGAAGGCTGCTATTTTGGATTTTCACCGTCCCCAAGGTTCCCTATTGCGTACTTTTCAACAGTGGTATTTACAGCATTTTGTGGTTGAGACGGCTGATAAATTTGGGTTTCGGGAAGAATACGCTTATATTAACCCCAGTTTGGATCAATTTCCGATCGGCACAGAACAAATTCTGTTGGCCCAGCAAGCAGGATTTTCCACCGCCACACATTACCCGATCGCAAGCGGTATGATGGGAATATTAGTAATAACCAAAGGAAACACTACCATAGGCAAAAAGATTGTTCTAGGGCAGTGAGTTAATTTTTGAGTGTTTGATCTGTTTTCTAAGTTAGCTAATGCACCAGATGGTAACAAGCGGGCTGCTACGATAAGAATGATCAATTTTTCTGAACAGTGGGTTTTAATTACGCCTCCGATAGTCGGTGGAATTATTGGCTATTTTACCAATGATTTAGCCATTAAAATGTTATTTCGTCCCTATCGACCTCTACATATTTATGGCCGTAGACTTCCGTTTACCCCCGGTTTGATTCCCAGAAATCAAGAACGTTTAGCTAAACGAATTTCTGATACCATTATGGGGTCTTTATTGACTCCCGAAGAATTACAAAAATTAGCGCGTCGTTTGCTCGAAACTGAACGGATGCAAGCGGCAATTAGTTGGTTTCTCAGACTGGCTTTAGATCAAATTAAAGCAGATACAGAACCAAAAACCGCTAAAATCTTAGCGGGAATTTTACGGGATTTTATTGGGGAGTCTTTACCTAGAATATTAAGGGTTTTAGCCCGAAAAGACGATTTTTTGGCTCCTCAAATTAATCAAATATTTGATCAAGTTTTATTAGAATTTCAATTAAGTAATCAACAATCAAAACAGTTATCTCAATGGCTGTTAGAGGTTGTAATAACACCGGAAGTTTTGCGACAAGGTTTAATTGATTTTCTGACGGATAGAAATATTTCTATTATTGATGAAGGATTCCGAGAACAAAGTAGTGGAACCTATTGGGTCGTGGCGAATTTATTGGGTTTACGGCATAGTTTAACTCGCTTAAGAACCTTTTGTTTAGATGAAAAAGAGGAAACTAATCGACGATTAACAGAATTAATTAAATCCTTGGGATTACGCGAAAGACTACAAGAGTGGTTACAAAATATCTCGTTACAAAATCTACCTGTTTCTACCGTTAAACAGTTAAGAAAAACCCTCAGAGATGCGGTTATCACCTATATTCAAGGACAAGGTATTGATGTGATTCAAGATTTAACTCAATCCATCAATTGGGATCATATTTCAAATTGGGTTTTAAAACGGTTACAAACATCTCCCGTGATGAATACATCTTTAGAATTAGTGAGTCAGGAATTAGCTTTAATTTTAGAACGGTATTTAGAAGAAGATATAGAAAAAATTATGGCTCAAGTGATTCCTATTTTGAACATCGATCAGGTGATTATTAATCGAGTCCGAGAAACTTCGCCTGAAAATATGGAAGCTGCCATTAATGGTATCGTTCAAAGTGAATTGCAAGCCATTGTAAATTTAGGGGGAATTTTAGGGGTTGTGATTGGGCTATTGCAGACCCTTTTGTTAGTATTAAGATAGTATAATAATAGGCAATGGGTAATGGAGAATGGGTAATGGGTTTTGGGTAATTACGAATTACGAATTACGAATGGGTTTTAGGTGATATTAAGCGAGTGAGGACGCACTGCTACGCAGGGCTAACGCCAACGCACTGCTTCTGCCCCCCTGCTCCTCCAGGGCTGTTTCAAAGTCAGGTAAAAAAGAGTAAAGAAAGAGCGATCGCCACCTGATAAAATGGAGAGCGATCGCCATTTTTTTCTAAAATAAAGATGCTAACAAGTTTAATAGAAAATTTAAAAGAAGTCAAGGATTTCCGAAAAAGTCAGGGAAAAAGGTATAGCTTATGGGAAGTGCTATTAGTAGTAGTTTTAGGGGTGATGTCAGGGCATCATTGGGAGAAATTAGTGGCTATCTCTTAATCCGAAAGTTAAAAATGAAAAAATAGAGCAATTAATTTAGGGAAAATAGATAAAAATCGGGAATGTAAGTCTTACTCCGTAGGGAATAAGAATATTTATGCCACTTAGATGATAATTCCTATAATTAATATTAATATAGCAATCATAAGAAATATTAATTATTCAGAAAATAGCTATCATGTTTGAGAATTATGGCCCAAAAGTAGGCTATAATTTTCAAATATGAAACAGCCCTGCCCATAACCCCATGTTGCCCATAGCCCATTCCCTATTATTTAACTTGTCAGCACCAGGATTAGTTTTAATGATATGATGGGAGTTTTGTATACACACCCAATCAGCACTTGAAGGAGAAGCCAGATGGCTCGAATGTATTATGATGCCGATGCCAATTTAGATATTTTGGCAGGTAAAACTATTGCAATTATTGGTTATGGCTCCCAAGGTCATGCCCATGCCCTCAATTTAAAAGATAGTGGCGTGAATGTGATTGTGGGGCTATATCCCGGCAGTAAATCAGCACACAAAGCCAAAGACTCCGGTTTAGCGGTGCATAGTGTGGAAGACGCGGCAAAGGCTGCTGATTTCATTATGATTTTGCTACCCGATGAAGTGCAAAAAACCGTTTATAAAAACGAAATTGAACCCTATTTAACCGAAGGCAAAACCTTAGCCTTTGCCCATGGATTTAATATTCACTTTGGTCAAGTTGTCCCTCCTGCCCATGTGGATGTGGTCATGGTAGCCCCCAAGGGCCCAGGGCATTTAGTCCGTCGTACCTACGAACAGGGCCAAGGAGTTCCCGCCTTATTTGCGGTGTATCAAGATGCCTCTGGACAAGCCCGCGACCTGGCCATGGCCTATGCTAAAGGCATTGGTGGCACTCGTGGTGGCGTTTTAGAAACCACATTTCGCGAAGAAACTGAAACCGACCTCTTTGGTGAACAGGCGGTTTTATGTGGTGGTTTAAGTGCTTTAATCAAAGCCGGATTTGAAACCTTAGTCGAAGCTGGTTATCAACCGGAATTGGCTTATTTTGAATGTTTACACGAAGTTAAATTAATCGTAGATTTAGTCGTGGAAGGCGGTTTAGCCAAAATGCGCGATAGTATTTCTAATACGGCCGAATATGGAGATTATACCCGCGGCCCTCGGATTGTTACCGACGAAACCCGCGCCGAAATGCGGAAAATTCTCAGCGAAATTCAGTCTGGTCAATTTGCTAGAGATTTTGTCTTAGAAAACCAAGCAGGAAAACCCGGTTTCACCGCCATGCGTCGTCAAGAAGCCGAACATCCCATCGAAGAAGTCGGCAAAGACCTACGCGCTATGTTTAGCTGGATGAAGAAGGATTAGAGTAGTTGGAGCAGGGGGAGGAGGAGCAGGGGGAGTAGAGGAGTGGAGGAGCAGGGGGAGTGGAGGAGTGGAGGAGCAGGGGGAGTAATTATTTATTCCTAACTTCTAACTTCTAAGTCCTAAGTCCTAACTTCTAAGTCCTAACTTCTAACTCCTTCCCTCCCCTGCCTCCCCTGCTCCCCCTGCCTCCACTGCTCCCGCCCTATTTTACTGGCTGACCCTTATCAAGTTTTTCAATTTCTTTCTCCCGTTGTTCGTTAGTATCTTTAGGTTTTAACCATTTCGGCCATAAACTCACCACAAACTCACGACTGGTTTTACTGGCATCTCTGGCGGATTTGGGTAAAAATTTGAACGTATCACCCGAGTGGATAAACACAACAACCAAGGCGATGGCGCCCCAGCCTAGAATTTTTTTAGGAGTCATAAGCGATTTTTAAGATAGAGATATTTATGGGAGTTTATTGTAATCAGATTTGAAAGGTTTGTACACCCTAACTGTGATTATACCCATTAATACTGAGTTTTTAATAACTCCTCGATAAACACTTGAATGTCTGGGGGAATATCAGTAATTAAACGTACGGGAAAAGCAGGAGTTGAGATAAATTTATAATATTCTGGAGTCAGGAATACCTGATATTTTTCGGCTTCGGGAGTCAGTTGGGCGGCCGTGGCTAAAACCATAGCTTTGGCGTAATTCTTAACATCTTGTGAGGCATCTCCCACGATTTCACCGCCGGAAATGGGAGTTACAGGAATCCAGGTTTGATCCCCAATTGTTCCGGGATCTCTAACACTTAAATGGGTTGCTCCTAAAACCCCTAATAATAATTTTTCGGTTTTAATTTGGGGAAAAATAGCAATTTGTTCGGGTAATGCCGGAGTGACTTTATCGGCGGATTGAGTTAAAATTACCGTCGGAACTTGAACTTGATTTAATCCGGTTTTTCCAAATATAACCGAAGCAGTGGGAGCAAAGGAAATCGCCCGTTTAATCCGAGGATCACTAAACCGATAGCGATCATTCGGGAGTTCTGCGGCTAAACATTGGGTAGCTTTTCCTAAACTAAAGGTAATAAAACTCTGATCACAACTTTTCCTTAATTCATCAATTTGGAACTCACCTCCAGCTAAAGCTAAAGCTGTTGTTCCGCCAAAAGAATATCCGAAAACTAAAGTATTATTGGTATTAAATTTACCTTTAAATCTGGGATCATTTATATTAAGTTTTTCTAATTCATTCAAGGTAAAAATCAAATCTTGGGGACGTTCGATGACTTCTGTAGGAGATAAAAACAAATTCTTATCCACAAAAGTCGCGTTACTCCCAGGATGTTCAGGAACAATAACCGTATAGCCATGGGAGGCTAAATGTTCCATTAAATATCGTAATTCTTGATAATCCGAACCTCGACCATGGGAATACAAAATTAAGGGTTTATCGGGTGCGGCACTTGAGGAGGAATAAATATAAACGGGAATATTGCGATCGCGTTGTTTGTCCAGTAATTCTATGCGGGTAATTTCAACTTTTCCTGGCCCGATTTGACTCGGATCAAAAGGAATTGATGGAGTTTGAGATCCTTCAGGGGTGAGTTTAGGTAAGACTTCTAAAAGTAAGCGTTGAGTTTGCCAAAATCCTTGATTTAATCGTGTTAAAACCGCAAAAGCTCGCGGAAGATTAATCTCAATAGTCGGTAAAGGATAGTTTTCTAAAAAATTAATAACGGATAAGCCTTGTTCAGATTTAGCAGAAGACAGAATAGCTGTTTTAATCGCGGTTCCGCCTTGAGATTTATCTGAAGAAATAATTGTATCAATATCGGTTAATAATCTAGTTCCCACTTGACTATTAACAATTTCTTCAACGGTTTCATTTTTAATTTTAATTTTAATTTTAATATTTAAAGCTCCTAAAGCCTGTTGCTTTTGTTCAGGCTTTAAAAAGCTAAAATAACCCAATAAACCGATAGGAACTTTCCCCGTTTCTGCAAATTCTTTTAAGTCTTTGACGGAAACCGTTGCATAAATAAATCCCTGTCTAATCACAACGGATTCCGCAGCCCGCAGGGGAAGGGTAAACAGAGGAAAACCGCTTAAAATAGTAGTTGTGAAAAGACTCAAGGGAAATAACCATTGTTTCCACTGGCGTTTGACGCGCTGCGGGGAAGCAAAACGGGGAATTTGAACCATAATCTCAGATCGAGGTTAAACAATCCCAAAAGTTTAGCATCGAATTATCCGATCGCCATCGGGGGGCGGTGGTGTGAAAAAGGTTGTGCGGCTTCGAGTTGGGCTGCTAAAGCGATTAAAGTGGCTTCAGAGGCTGGTTTTCCCACTAACTGCACCCCTACGGGTAAACCTTCTGCGGTAAATCCGGTGGGAATCGCGATCGCGGGTTGGCCACTAACATTAAAACCGGGACAGGGAGAAATCCATTCCGTAATCCGTTGTAAGGTTTCTGGGGGGGAAAGTTGGGCATATTCTCCCACCCGAATTGCTGGGTGCGTATAGGTCGGTAAAACCACCACATCAAAGGGGCTTAAAGAGGCCACAATTTGACGACCGCCGACCTGCATTTTAGACACCGCTTGCAAATATTGTCCGGCGGTGATTTCAGTTGACATTAACCATTGATTCACTGAGCCCAAATACTCCTGGGGAATTCCCGCCGCGGCGACTCCCGATTTCCAAACCGCAATAAAGGGCTCCAGAATATCACTAAAATCGGGATTAATGGGTTCAATTTGATGACCCAATTGTTCGAGGAGATTCACGGTATTTTTCCAGGCTTGTTCACAATCTGGGGAGAGGGAACTGCCGGGTAAAATAGAGGTAGCGATCGCAATTTTTAAAGACTTAGGTGGTTGTTGAGTGGCGGCTAAAAACGAAGGATTTGGATCGGGCAACCAATAGGGATCACCCGAAATATATCCCGACATAATATCAAGTAAAGCCGCGGCATCGGCCACGGTACGAGCCAGGGGGCCATCGGTAGAAATCCCACTTTGGAAGTCCCCCACCGGAGCATGGGAAACCCGCCCCCGAGTTGGTTTAATTCCCACCAAACCACAACAAAAAGCTGGGCCGCGCACCGACCCTCCACCATCCGACCCATGGGCGACAGGGGACAACCCGGCTGCAACGGCCGCCGCAGCCCCACCACTGGAGCCTCCGGGGGTGTGGTCTAAATTCCAGGGGTTACGGGCGGGAGGGAAACCATCGGGTTCGGTGTAGGGTAGGGAACCGATTTCTGAGGTCGCCGTTTTCCCTAAAATATTAAATCCGGCTTGACGAATCCGGCTGACCACCCCATCATCATAGGTGGCAATTCTATCAACTAAAGCCCGGGAACCGTAGGTACAGGCGACCCCAGCAACGGGGTTTAAATCTTTAATAGAAATGGGAACCCCAAAAAAAGGTGGTAAATCCTGAATATCTGAAATCTGGATTAATTGTTCGGTTTGGGTTTTCGCCAATGCTAAAGCCCTATCTGCCATCACGGTAAAATAACAACCCAATAGAGGATTTAACCGTTGAATTCGATCTAAATAAAGATTAACTAATTCTAAAGGCGAGATAACTTTAGTGCGAATTAATTGGGCTTGTTCTAGGGCAGAAGTAAAGGCTAAATCCACTGAGTTCATACTAATTCACTCAAATAAAATAATGATAAACAACCGTTGATTCTGGTTGAAGTTTATCATTATTCAGGAGAAAACTAACACCGAATAGAACCTAAACACCCTCACTATCAAAATTTTGTTGATATTGTTTGCGACAACACCGGATTGGGGGGTAAACTGGGGATATGGGATTTTAAGATTTCAGCTAAAATCAATTGTTTTTATTCAAGGTCACGCGATATGACACAATCAGAGCGTCCACCTGTGCCTCGTCCACCTGTTCCGGGAGTTCCAGGGGTTCCACCCCGTCCACCCGCACCTAAAGCACCTCCACCTCCGGGCGCGACCACTGCAACAACTCTTTCTGCACCGGCTCAGGCTACCGCGACAACCACAAGGGTGATGGTCGCACCCAGAAATAGGGGCCCGAGTCCGGGAAATCCTACATTAATAGATATTGTCAAACGAGCCAACGAGGAGGGGGCTTCGGATGTTCACTTAGGGGTGAATGAGCCACCGCGCCTTCGTAAACGGGGGGATATTGTGCCTTTGGAGTGGCCGAACACCGACTTAAATACCTTTATGAGTTGGTTGATGGAGGTATTAAGCGATGAGGAAATCCAACAATTTCAAGAAAACTTAGACTTTGACGGGGCGGCGGATTTAGGTTTTGTCCGCATTCGGATTAGCATTTTTGACGCCCTCAATGGCCCTTCCTTGGTGTTGCGGTTGATTGGTTCGTCGATTTTGACTTTGGAACAGTTGAAGTTACCAGAGGTATTTAAAAAAATCTGTCAATATCACAAGGGATTAATTCTAGTTACCGGGCCAACGGGGTCAGGTAAGTCTACTACCCTAGCTGCGATGATTGACTACATGAACCGCAACTATGCCTACAATATTATTACTATTGAAGACCCGGTAGAATTTGTTCATGAAAGTAAAAAATCCCTGATTAAACACCGAGAAGTCGGACGTCATACCTTGAAGTTTTTTAATGCTTTGAAAGGAGCTTTGCGTCAAGACCCGGATGTCTTACTCGTGGGAGAAATTCGGGATAAAGAAACGATGCAAATTGCCTTAAAAGCGGCACAAACGGGTCACTTAGTTTCGGGAACTTTACACACCCAGGACTTACGCAGTGACGCTATATGTAGCGTACTAAGGAGTTAGCGATCGCTAACCCAAAAGAAATCTGGAAACGGAG
>NZ_LR735013.1:74587-111047 GCF_900009265.2 Planktothrix paucivesiculata PCC 9631
GGGAATTTATTTATTTTGATTAGCTTTCCCTGTTTTTCTTCAATTTCAGACCAAATTAACTGTTCAATAGGCTGATATTTTTTTTGACCTCCTGTATCATCAACCAGCCGGTTTTTTTTGAGCGGAACATAATAAATTTTCCCTAAATTATCAATCAAAGCCATTAGCTTTTGGGCTGCGTACCAACTATCCATAAGCACTTTCGCTACAGGAATCTTTTTTTTAAAGACGACATCATTCAGCATATCTGCTACATGATCTAGCTTGGTGTGACCATCCCCATCTGGATCGTAAATTCGATAATCAATCACTGAATAGGATCCGGTTTCAGGATTTACATAAATACAGCTTATTAAACCAATTCCTCGAATCACTCGATGTTCATTGCCGCTATATTGACGGCGGACAAGTTCAATTTTCGAGGAAAATCTTTTGTCGAGTACCGTATCATCAAAAACTAAACAAGCTTCGGGATGGCTCTGAAGTTCTGAATGCACTTTTTCCCAAATCACTTCGGGTGTTAAGTTTTCTGAATTCAAGTAACGATTAATTGTATCATGGCTAAACTCTTGAATATGTTCAGCGAAGTTGGTTAGAGTATAATTGATTTGGCTACTCAGGAGATATTGGCAATAGTATAGATAATTGATGCTCATATTTTTGGGCATAGATTCTGATGCTATTTTAACATTCCTTATTCTCCGTTTCCAGATTTCTTTTGGGTTAGTGATCGCTAACTCCTTAGTACGCTACATATAGCGTCACTGCGTAAGTCCTGACACCAATAGTGCGGTAAAAACCTTAACTCGGATTTTGGATATGTTTACCGCCGAGGAACAACCTTCGATTAAAGTATCTATTTCCGAATCTTTGGTGGCTATTATTGCTCAATTGTTGTGTAAAACCACCGATGGTAAACGGGCTGCTTTTCACGATGTTCTGATCAATACGGATGTGATTAAGGAATATATCGTGAAAGACAAGTTTGAAGACATCAATCAAATTATGCTCAAAGATACCTATGAAGGGATGACGACTATGAACAAATCTCTTTACATACTTTATCAGGAAGGACGAATTACGGAGGAGATTTGTTTGGAGGTCTCTCCTTTCCCCAACGAGATGAGCCAAATGTTGCGCGGGCGAGTCTAACAAAAATCTAAAGTTTTAGCCGGAATCGGGCTTTGATCGCATAAAGTTAAATATTGGTAGATCGTGATCCTTGACTTAATAAGTATTAGATTATTTTTCAAGCTAAGGTCACGATTCAACCGTTTTCCCATTCGTAATTCGTAATTCGTAATTCGTAATTACCCATTCCCCATTCCCCATTCCCCATTCCCCATTCCCCATTCCCCATTTTTATAGATGGAATGATACCTTGAATTTATTTCAGTCTACGGTTAATCATTCATTTAAAGCGATCGCTTTGTTCACCCCCGGGGGAGATTTAGTCTATTGTATCGACCCGAATAAACAGCGTCGTTGGCATTCTGATCTGTGTATTTATTTACAGGAATTCCTGGGTTTACCTGAACCTCCTCATTTTTTAATTCCTTGCTATACCGCTACCTATGATCAATGGGTCAACCCCCAAACCCAGGAGATACAGTTTTCCGCAGAAGCCTATCCGCCAGTTTTGCAATACCAAACCTTATTAAATACCCTGTTTGATACGGGGGATTTAGTTTGGCAACCCACAAAAAATTCTGAAGAAGTTTGTAACCCTTTAATTATTGCGACTTACTATGAGCAGTTTCCCCAACTGTGGGAGAATCATGATCTGATTGTTCAGGTCAAAAAAAACAGTTTGAGTGATGATTTCCCCAGCGCCGAAAACCCATCGGAACCCCCACCTTCTTTAATATCTCCCCAACTAGAAAGAACGGAAACCAAAGGCTATATTTTACGGTTATTTGTCTCCGGTCATAGTCTGGTGACACAAACAACTTTGCAAACCCTGCATCAACTCTTAGAAAGTTCAATTAGTCATCCTTACACTTTAAAAGTGATTGACGTTTTAAAACATCCCGACTTAGCAGAAGCCGATCAAATTTCCGCCACCCCCACCTTAATTAAAGTCTGGCCCAAACCCGTCCGGCGGATTGTGGGAGAGTTAAATCATGTTGATACTATTCTTAAATTATTAGGTAGTCCTATGGATGAATTTCCCAGTGACTCGTAGCGTATTTAAAAACTGCTATAATTGGTAATTAGAAAACACAAAATTAATCCCAAACCTAATAATATGGTAGCTACCGCACCCCCAATTCACCAATCACTTTTGGGCGAAAAGCGCGTCACCCTAAGAGGTTTAACCTGGCAAGGATATCAACAAATTCTTCACGCCTTACCCGAAAGTCGAGCCGCTCATCTGACTTATGATCATGGAATTCTTGAAATTAGTATGCCTTTAGAAAGTCACGAATTTGCCTGCGAGTTAATTGGTCTATTTGTCCGTATTCTGGTGGGAGAAATGGGAATGAAGCTCAAATCCATGAGATCGACGACCCTAGATCGAGAAGACTTAGATCGAGGGGCTGAACCCGATAATGCCTACTATATTCAAAATCAGGCGAAAGTAGCGGGGCGTAAAGTTAATTTAGCTGAAGATCCCGCCCCGGATCTCGTAGTAGAAGTCGATATTACCCACACTGATATTGACAAAAATCGCCTTTATGCAGCTATGGGAGTTCCTGAATTTTGGAGCTATAATGGCCTAGAATGGCGAATTTACCAACTCCAAGAAAATACTTATCAAGAGCGCGATCGCAGTCCTACTTTTCCTGGAGTTGAAAAGGAATATTTATATAAATTCTTAGAGCAAGCCCAACAAGATGAAATTGAGGCTGAGAAAGCATTCAGAGAATTTATCAAAGCAAAAATTACTAAAAAATAACTTGGTTCTTCCGTTATAGCGCTACGCATTGAAGTTAGGACACTTCTAAATCCTGAAACTCATTCACTGCTTACTGTTCCCTGTTCCCTGTTCCCTGTTCCCTAGTGCGTAGCGCTATATAACAATCCTAAAACTAACAGGGAATGACAATTATAAATTCCGAACCTTGACCCAAACTGGAGTTTACCGTTAACGTCCCTGAGTGTTTTTCCTGAATAATTTGTCGGGCGATCGCTAACCCTAAACCCGTACCTTTCCCGACTTCTTTTGTAGTAAACAAATGGTCAAATATCTTTTCCTTTACCTCCTGACTCATCCCAATTCCATTATCTTTAATCCGAATCATTACCTGTTTTTGATCCGGCGATAATCTGGTTTTAATCATAATTTGATCAGTGATTTCTGAATAACTTTTTCCCAGATTAGATTCTTCCACCGCATCAATCGCATTACTTAAAATATTCATAAATACCTGATTTAACTGTCCGGCGTAACAGAGGATGGGGGGTAAGGTTCCATAGTCCTTAATCACTTGAATTTCTGGGCGTTTTTCATTGGCTTTGAGTCGATGTTTCAGAATCATCAGGGTACTATTGATTCCCTCATGAATATCGCAAGCCACCGGATGGTCTTGATCAGCCCGGGAGAAGTTTCTCAGGCTAATACTAATGTCTTGAATTCGTTTCACTCCTTCGGACATCGAAGCAACTAATTTGGGTAAATCTTCTCGAATATAATCAAGTTCAATAGCTTCAATTTCCTGTTGAACTTCTGGGTCTAATTGTGGATATTTTTTTTGGACGAGATCGAGCAAGTGAAATAAATCATTGATATAATCTAAAGCCGGTCGAATATTACCCGAAAGAAAACTAACGGGATTATTAATTTCATGGGCGATACCTGCGACTAAATTGCCTAAAGCCGACATTTTTTCACTTTGGATAATTTGAATTTGGGCTTGTTGTAGGTCAATCAAAGCCTGTTGGGAGGATTGATATAAACGGGCATTTTCTAAGGAAATAGCAGCTTGAGAACAAATCAGATTTAAGAGTTGTACCCGTTCACTGGTAAAAGCCCTGACGGTTAAATTATTTTCTAAATATAGAATTCCAATTAACTTTCCTTGATTGATAATCGGACTACAAAGAACACTTTTTGGCTGATTTTTTTGAATATAAATATCAGCGATGAATCGACTACTCATCCTAGCATCCTCCAGGACAATATGTTTTAAATTACGCTTAACATTATTGACTAAATTAATGGGAACATCTTGGCTAAATTCTAAAGCAATTGAGGGTAATATTTCTGAGGATTGCCCATCTTTTAATTCAGCGACTACTTGAAGTAATTCATCTTGAATGAGTAGTAATACACATTTATTTGCCCCCGCATTAGCAACGACTATTTCTAATAGAGTCACTAGAAGTTTGTTCAGTTCAATTTCACTGGAAATCACTTGAGAAGCTTTGATCAATGTCTTCAAATCAAGGACTTCTGATATGCTGCTAGAGGTATGGGTGGAAATCATTGTTCCTCGTCCAATTGTTTCTTCAAATAGATTAGTTGGTTGAGGGTGTTGTAGAATCGGTTTTAGTAATTGAGGATAGGTTTTTTCTAAATCAGCAACTTTAACCTTAGCTCCCCATTGGGCATAGGAATAATAGGCTTCTTGCATATATCCAGAGGCAACTTTTTCCTTTCCCCAGTCGAGATAAAATTTGGCTGCGAGTTCATTAGCGATGGCTTCTGCTTGGATAGATTGGTTATTTTTGGCGGCGGTAATAGCCCGATCATAATTATCCATCGCCTTTAAAAAATTATCAGAAAGTCGATCTATTTCGGCATTCACTAAACAAGATAAAGGTAAAAAATTAACTGGATTATTTTGTGCCCAAATGCCTAATTGTTGCTGATACTGGGAAATTTTATCCCAACAGGTTTGTTTTTGCTCCTGTGGTAGATTGCGATAACGTTTAATTAGTAATAGTGCATGAATGAAACAATGGTGAACATAGGGTAACAAACCTTGAGGTGCTACGTTAATAATCTCAGCATCCGCTTGTTGACTGTAGTAAAATGCCTGTTCCCACTGTTCATTAATGAACAAAAGTTGGCTTTTTAAGATATTAAAAATACAGATCACTTGCCAGTTTTTATGTTCATGACATTCCTGCAAATAATCAGATTCCTTGAGGTTAATCGTGTTGCCGATTAATTCAGCTAAGATGATTTGACCTCCCAAAAATAAATCAATCGCCCACTGATTTTTATATTTCCGACTAAAAGCTAAGGATTCTGTGATTTCATCCAATAGTTTTTCCAGGAAAACACTTTGATAAAACCGACAATACATATTATGCCCAAAGGCATAGGCTGCATATTGCAAATTACTGGATTCTAAACCCACGCGATAGGATGAATTATAATCTTCACTGGCTATTTTAAGCGGATGTGACCAATGCCTTAAGGAACTACCAATCATTAAATAAGCCACACTTTCGGCTGATTTATTATTAAAAGTTTGCATTAACTCCAGGGTGACATCGATTAATTGGCTTGTATTTTGATAATTATTTAAAGCGTATCCACGTAAGCCTCCAAAGGCAGGATAAATATATCCAATCTCTGGGGTATTTCCATATTTCAAGCACAAATTCACGGCTTTCGCGCAAATCACCGACCACAATCTTTGATGGGAACGATAGGTGGGTGGCCCCATAGCAATTAATAATTTAATGGCCATTTTTGGTTCTATTTCTGTCATCAGGGGTAAATCAATTAAGTCAGAAAATAGGCGATTTTTTAAGGTTTCTTGAATGTGAGCCAGTTCCAAATCCCGAACTGTTTCCCAATCGGTTTCAGGTAAATCAATATTCACTAAAGCCAGGGCTTGACGACCGGATTGAATGGCTTCTGGATACTTGGCTTGCATGGTATATTGAACGATCGCCATATTATAAATTTCAGCTTTTTCTAGGGGTAATTTGGCATTTTCCAAAGCCTCTTTTAGCCAGTATTCTGCCTGGTCAAAGTTACCCTGAAAATATTCTAGTTCGGCTCGTTCTTTAAACAAGTTCAGGCTCAAATCGTAATGGCTTTTCCAAGTATCCATGGGTAAAAGTTCCATAGCCGTCGTAATATAGGTAAAAGCATCGGAATAGGCAGTCGAAGCTTTGGCTTTAATTCCAGCTAATAAATTTAGTTTTGCTAATTCTTGTTTTTGAGTTGCTTCAAGAATTAAGACTTTACCAATATTAAAATGATTGACAATTTCAAAAATTCGTTCTTCTCGCTCGGCTAAAGAGAAATTTTGTAAGAGCAATGTCCCAATTTCAAAATGCGTGCTTTGCTTTTCTTCGGGGGCAATTAGACAATAAGCAGCTTGTTGAACCCGGTCATGTAAAAATCGATAAGCGGGATTCATAGAAGTGTTAAAAACTTCTTCTTGATGGTTTTGAGTAAAAAACTTATAGATTTTCGTTGTTGGAATCACCAAACCTTTTTGCAATGCTGTCCATAAAGCTGTCGCCGTGATTTCTGGTGATTTCTCACTGATAATCACTAAAGTATTCAAATCAAACTCAGCCCCAATACAAGCGGCAAGTTTTAGAATATTCTGAGTTTCGATGGGTAATTTCTGTAATTGCAATGCCATAAATTCCACGACATCATCGGTGAGGGATAAGGCTTCAATTTGAGCCATATCGCATTGCCATCCGCCAAGTTTTGAGCCATTTTTTAGGAGTTGAGACGAGTCAAATTGAATTAATTTGTCCTCATATAAGGCTTTGAGAAACTGAGTGGCAAAGAAAGGATTTCCCTGGGTTTTTTGCTCCACCAATTGAGTTAAAGATTTCACTAAATCAGGTTGACAATTGAGGGTATCTGCTACTAATTGATTTAGATCTAATCGGGTTAAGGGAGGCAAGGTAATTGTATTAACTGTTGCTCCGGTTTTAAGGATTTCATTAATGGTTAAAATAAACGGATGCACAGGGGAGACTTCATTATCTCGATAGGCTCCTAAAATTAATAAATATCCTAAACTGTCTTGGATTAATAATTGTAGTAAGTTTAAGGAAGCAGAATCTGACCACTGTAAATCATCTAAAAATAGGACTAAAGGATGTTCTTTCTGGGTGAAAACCTGGACAAATTTTTGAAATAGCAAATTAAAGCGATTTTGGGCGGCATTCCCGGATAATTCGATGGCGGGGGGTTGTTTTCCAATAATCTGTTCTAACTCAGGAATTACATCACTTAAAACCTGTCCGCTTTCTCCAACAGCGGCTAATATTTTGGTTTTCCAGGTTTGGATTTGGTCATCGGATTCTGATAATAATTGTTCTATTAAGTCTCGAAATGCTTGGACAAATGCGGAGAAAGGAATATTACGATTAAATTGATCGTATTTGCCTTTAATAAAATAGCCACGTTGTCTAACAATGGGTTTATGAACTTCATTAATCACGGCGGTTTTCCCAATCCCAGAAAAACCCCCAACTAACATCATTTCTGTCCCTTGAAGATTGACTCGATCAAAGGCATTTAACAGTTGTTTGACTTCTTGGTTTCGACCATAAAGTTTTTCAGGAATAATAAATTGATCGCTGATATCTTGCTGGCCAATTTCAAAATACTCAATCTTGCCTGTTGTTTGTAATTGAGTTAAACATTGCTCTAAATCATATTGAATCCCTAAAGCACTTTGATACCGATCTTCGGCATTCTTTGCCATCAGTTTATTGATGATTTCTGACAAAATGATCGGAATATTCAGGTTAACATGATGAATCGGTATTGCTTGTTTAGCCAGATGACAATGGACTAATTCCATGATGTCTGAGGATTGAAAGGGGAGTTTTCCGGTTAATAATTGATAGCAGGTGACTCCCAGGGAATAAAAATCACTCCGATAATCAATCCCGCGATTCATGCGTCCGGTTTGTTCGGGGGAAATATAGGGTAGTGTACCTTCTAAGATATTGGGATTTTGAATTTCTTGGGTTTCTCGGGGTAATAGGGAAGAAATACTAAAATCAATTAATTTAACTTGTTTAGTGTCGGGATTAATTAAAATATTGGCGGGTTTTATATCTTTATGAATCACCCGATTTTGATGAAGATAGTTGATAATTTTCGTTAGTTGAATCATGATTTCCAGAAATTCAGCTAAAGGCAAGGATTTATAAGAGGTTTTTTTATCTGAGGTTATTTTCAGATATTTATAGAGGGATATCCCCCCAAAATCTTCCATAATTAAGGCATATCTATTTTCATAAAGCTGTAGCTCTAGGGGTTGGATAATTCCAGGAAAATCAAGATTTTTGGCAATCGTATATTGGTTGCGAAATTGAACCAGTTCATCAAAAGTAGGGTAGGGATTGCGGAGAATTTTGATCACAACGCTCACTTGGTCATGACTCCGTATACCCCTATAAACTCGGGTGTGTGTACCTGCATATAATTCTTCTAGGATTTGATAACCCACTAAGTTAATAACCATGTTTATCACTTTTTAAATTAACTTGATCATCCCACATTAACAGGGAATTGAAATCATGAATTCTGAACCTTGATTCAAACTTGAACTCACCTCTATTATACCAGAATGTTTTTCTACAATAATTTGTCGAGCGATCGCTAATCCTAAACCCGTCCCTTTACCGACTGCTTTGGTCGTAAACAAATGATCAAATATCTTGTCTTGTAGCTGTTGACTCATGCCAATTCCATTATCCTTGATCCGAATAATGACCTGTTTTTGATCATCAGATAACTCGGTTTTGACAATAATTTCATCCCGGATTTCTCCATAACTCCGTCCTTGATTTGATTCTTCTAGGGCATCGATCGCATTACTTAAAATATTCATAAATACCTGATTCAGTTGTCCTGCATAACATTGGATTGGGGGCAAATCACCATAGTCTTTAATCACCTGAATTTCTGGACGCATATTATTAGCTTTAAGGCGGTGTCTGAGAATCATTAAAGTGCTATCAATACCGTCATGAATATTGCAGGCAACCGGATAGTCTTGATCGGCACGGGAGAAATTTCTCAGACTTCTACTAATGTCTTGAATTCGTTTCACTCCTTCTGTCATCGAGCCGACTAATTGGGGCAAATCTTCTCGAATATAATCGAGTTCGATGGCTGTGATTTGCTGTTGAACTTTTGGGTCTAATTCGGGATATTGTTCCTGGACGATATCGAGCAAGTGAAATAAATCATTGATATAATCCAAAGCGGGTCGAATATTCCCCGAGAGAAAACTAACGGGATTATTAATTTCATGGGCGATCCCGGCGACTAAATTCCCTAAAGCCGACATTTTTTCACTTTGGATAATTTGAATTTGGGCGTGTTGTAGGTCAATCAAAGCCTGTTGAGCAGCTTGATATAAACGAGCATTTTCTAAGGAAATAGCGGCTTGAGAGCAAATCAAATTTAACACTTCAATCCGATCGCTGGTAAACGCTCCTACGGTCAACTTATTTTCCAAGTATAAAACTCCGATTAACTGCCTTTGATTGATAATAGGAATGCAAAGAATACTCGTTGGTTGGTATTTTTGGATATAATCATCCGCTACAAAATCAGAATTTTTTCGAGCATCTTCAATTACCAGAGGTTGCAAAGTCCGCTTAACATTATTAACCAAACTCATTGGGATATCAGGGCTTAATTGTAGGGGAATTGACGAGAGGAGTTGGGGAGATTTTCCCAGTTCCACTAAACCGACTAATTTTAAAGAATGATCTTGTTTAACCAGCAATACACACTTAGTTGCCCCGGCATTGGCAATGACTATTTCTAATAGACTTGTGAGCAGTTTATCGAGTTCAATTTCACTAGAAATCGCTTGAGAGGCTTTGAGCAAGGTCGGTAAATCTAATACTTCAGAGTTACTGGTGGAGGTTTTTGTAGAGGTGAATGTTCCTCGTGCCATAGTTTCTTTGAAAAAATTAGTAGTATGATGTTGTTGAAGAATGGGCGCGAGGAGTTGAGGATAACGTTTTTCCAGAGCGTCAACTTTCGCCTTAGCTCCCCAACGACTATAAACATAATAGGCCTCAATCAAATAATCCCGGGCGATGTGTTCCTTTCCCCATTCCAGACAAAACTGAGCCGCGAGTTCCTGAGCTAGTCCTTCTTCCCCCATACAACCTTGTTTTTTAACGGCTAAAATAGCCTGTTCATACAACTCGGCCGCCTGCCAATTCATCCCTAAGACTCGGGCTTTTTCCGCTTCTACTAAATCATATTTATGTTGATTGACTTCGGGGGCATTCTCCGCCCAAAATTTCATTTTTTCCTGATTAATATTAACTATTTCTAAATAGTCTTGTTGTTCGGTCGGGGAAACTGTAGGATAAAGATTAAGCAAAATAAGCGAGTGATAAAAATTCAAAAAGACAACCTGCATGAAACCAAAAGCAGCCCCCGCTTGTTCCTGGGCAAGTTGCACATTATTTAAGGCTTGGCGACTATCACCTAACAAGTAGAGTAGAATTGTTTTTGCTACATAAAAAACAAATAAAACATTTCCTGATTTAGCTTCAATCATGCGGGGCAAAATTTTCGCTTCATTAAAACTTTCCCCAATTAATAATAAGGTATCTGCCGATTCACCCTGTAAATTCAAACCTAATTGTCGCCAGACTTGGGAAAAATGAGTCGGAATTTCTTGTTTAATATGAATACACAAATCAATATAAACTTTCTGTTCCTTGACAGATGACTCTAAGTTATCTTCCGTAAAAAATAAGTAACTCGATAAATTAGCAGCACAATATCCCCCCCATTCTAAATCACCGACTTCCAGCCCCGCTTGTACGGCTTCTCGTAAAGGATTGACACTGTTTCTAGGGTGTTCTTTCCAAGTGCGGATATTAGAATTAAACAAGTTATAAACTTTGGCTTTGAGTTCTTTGGCATTAAATTTTTCTAAGAGCTTTAAGGAAATTAAACCCGCATGATAACCCCTATCTAATTGACCAAATCCCACTAGCAATAACCCATAAAAACCGTAAGCAAAAGATGATATTCCCGAATTGCCATGTTGTAGACACAAATTAATCATGGTGATAATAATTTGGGGGAAAATCTCTGGTTTTGCCATAAATACGGGCGCGCAAAGAATTTTTAAAATCTGCATGGCCGCCAACTTATAGGGATCTGTCATAGTTGGCAAATCATCTAAATTGTCAAGATTGGGTAAATCAACAATTAATTCCTTCTCTACGTCGATTGTTAGTAAAGATATGGTGAGTTTTTCTAATACTTCTAACCCAATATTAACGGCTGTTAACATTTCAAGTTGAGCAATATGAATCTGCATTTGCAATTCATAAACTTTTACTTTATCCAATAAACTATTAGCCGTTTTCATTGCCACTTCAGCTAATTTCAAGGACTGCTCAAAGTCCAGGTTTAAATATTGAGCTTCAGCCGTATCAATATAAATATTTAGGGTTAATTTATACTGATTTTGCCAACATTCAGTTGTTAGTAATTCTCTAGCAGTTTGCAAATAAACAAGTGCCGCAACATAAGCGGTGGATGCTTTGGCTTTTCGTCCGGTTACTAAGTTTAATTCTGCTAATTCTTGACGTTCCTCGGGCTGGGTAATTAAATATTGACCCTGATTTAAGTGTCTAACAATCTCAAAGATTTTATCATCCTGCTCTATATTTGTGGAATTTTTGAGTAATAATTGTCCGATTTTGAGATGGGTGGCTTGTTTATTTTCATCGGGAATTAAAGAATAAGCCGCTTGTTGAACGCGGTCATGGAGGAATTTGTAATTGGCATGGGTAGCCACTTGATCAACGGTGGAATTATGATCATTTTGCTGAAAGAATTTATAAACTTCAGTGGTGGCAATAATCAAGCCTTCTTCTAATGCTTTCCATAGTTTATCTGCTATTAATGCCGGGGATTTATCGGTTTCTGAAATGACCGCTAAAGTCCCTAAATCAAACTGTGATCCGATACAAGCGGCTAATTTGAGAACGTCTTGGGTTTCTCTGGGTAACTTGCGTAATTGCAACGCCATAAATTCAACTACATCATCGGTAATCGATAGGGCTTTAATATTAGCAATATCACACTGCCAATGCTGAATATCCCAATTAAAAGTAATTAATTTTTCATCATATAAGGCTTTAAGAAACTGAGTAGCAAAGAAGGGATTTCCTTTAGTTTTTTTATAAACATTCTCGGTTAAAGGTTGCGCTAGGAGTAATTCACAATGGAGGGTATCGGCCACTAATCGATTCAGATCGGATTCAGTTAAGGGGGGCAAAGTAATTGTATTCACCGTAGCCCCACTTTTAACAATTTGATCTACGGTTAACATAAAGGGATGAATCGGCGAAACTTCGTTATCTCGATAAGCTCCTAATATTAATAAATGTCCCGTATCTTGCATCAACAGTTGCAGCAAATTCAAGGAAGCAGAATCTGACCATTGCAAATCATCCAAAAATATCACTAAAGGCTGATCTTTGCTGGTAAAAATCTGGACAAATTTCTGCATTAATAAATTAAACCGATTTTGAGCCGCACTCCCTGAAAGTTCTGGGGCTTTAGGTTGTTTCCCGATAATGTTTTCTAGCTCGGGAATCACATCAATTAAAACTTGTCCATTTTCTCCTAATTCTGCTAATATTTTATCCTTCCAGATTTGCAATTGAATATCCGAATCCGATAATAATTGCCGCATTAAGTCGCGGAAGGCTTGCACAAATCCCGAAAAGGGAATATTCCGTTGAAATTGGTCATATTTACCTTTAATAAAATATCCCCGTTGTCGAACAATCGGTTTATGAACTTCATTAATAACCGCCGTTTTTCCAATTCCAGAAAATCCAGCAACGAGCATAATTTCACTACTCGATAGAGGAGAATTTTCCGCCTCTTGCTTTTCAGTGAAAGATGATGATAGTGCAACTCTTTCAAAAGCGGCTAAAAGTTGATCAACTTCTTGTTCTCGACCGTATAGTTTTTCGGGAATCAGGAAACGATCTGTAATATCTTTTTTTCCTAATTCAAAAAACTCAATTTGACCAGTTGTTTTAAATTGGGTTAAACATTTTTCTAAATCATATTTAATTCCCAAGGCACTCTGATAGCGGTTTTCGGCATTTTTTGCCATCAGTTTTTTGATAATTTTTGATAAAATTAGGGGAATTTCCCGATTAATTTGATGAATAGATTTCGGTTTTTTGGCGAGATGACAATGGACTAATTCCATGGCATTTTCCGCAGAAAAGGGTAATATTCCCGTTAACAATTCATAGAAAGTGATACCGAGGGAATAAAAATCACTCCGATAGTCTATACCTCGATTCATCCGTCCCGTTTGTTCGGGAGACAGATAGGGTAATGTGCCTTCTAAGATATTGGGATTCTGAATTTCTTGGGTTTCTTTGGGTAAGAGGGAAGAAATACTAAAGTCAATTAATTTAATTTGTTTGGTATCAGGATTAATCAGAATATTAGCAGGTTTAATATCTTTATGAATGATTTGATTTTGGTAGAGATAGTGTAGAGTATCGGTAAGTTGGATAGCGATTTCCAGAAATTCTGCTAAGGGCAAATATTTAGATTGAGGATTTTTATCTAGGATGGTTGGGAGATAATTACAAAGAGAAATTCCGCCGAAGTCTTCCATCACTAAGGCATAGCCATTCTGATAGACTGCTAGGGTCAAGGGTTTAATAATATGGGGAAAGTCAAGATTTTTGGCAATCGTATATTGGTTACGAAATTGAACGAGTTCATGAAAAGTTGGATATTCGTTTCGCAGGAATTTGATCACAACAGTTACTGAGTCGTCAGTACGGATACCTCGATGGACTACAGTGCGTGTCCCTATGTATAACTGCTCTTTAATTTCATAACCCACTAAATTTACGACCATGGTTATAACCTTTTAGATTAGACTCATTACCCGATATTAACAAGGAATTAAAATTGTGAATTTTGTACCTTCACCCAAACTTGAACTTACATCTATTATACCAGAGTATTTTTCCACAATAATTAGTCGGGCGATCGCTTATCCTAAACCCGTACCTTTACCTATATCTTTAGGCGTAAACAAATGATCAAATCCCTATTCCTCAACCTCTTCTGCTCGGATTTGCTGGATTAAGTCTCGAAATGCTTCTACAAATGAACTCAATGGGTATTGCGTTTAAATGAATCATATTTGCCTGTAATAAAATAACGCCGTTGTCACTTCTAAGATATTGGGATTTGGAATTTCTGGCGTTTCTCGGGGTGAGTGGGAAGAAATACGAAAATCAATTAATTGAATCTATTTTGTGTTAAGATTGATTAAAATATTAGCGAGTTTTATATCTTGATCAATAACGCAATTTTGATCAAAATTCTGTAGTGTTTTTGTCAGTTGAATAATAATTTTTAGAAATTCATCTAAAGGCAAGGATTTACCCGGGGTTATTTTCAAATATTTATCAACGGATATCCCCCAAAATCTTCTATTACTAAGGCGTATTGAGTTGAAATGAAGGGCAATCCATCCTCTCAAATTTACCCAACTGAAGCAATAATAGTCCGGTGACGAGGACTATTAAAATTAACCGTAGGACTTTGAAATCCGGCATCGATTAGGGCTTGTTCTATGTCTAAGGTGAAATATTCATCTAAATAGGGTTCTGTACTTTTTAACAAGGTAAAAATATAAGGGGGCATTTTCTTGAACATTTCTGATTTAGGGTTCATATCCATAATTGCTAAATAACCCCCGGAACGCAACAGCCGCCGTGCTTCTTGGAAGATTTCACGGGTGGCAGATTGGGGTAATTCGTGACAAATTAAACACAGGGAAACTAAGTCGAAAGAGGCACTGGGTAAACCCGTTGATTCTGCCGTGGCGTGAATCCATTTAGGGGTATATTTCAAATTAGATTGTTGTGGTGTATTATAAGTAGCGATCGCTAAAAAATAGGGCGATAAATCTACACCTGTCATCTTCGCGTCAGGATAAATTTCTTGCAGGGCAAAGGTACTCATCCCCACACTACATCCCAAATCCAAAATATCCTGGGGAGGGGTGGGTAATTGGGCTTTTAAAAGATCATGATAACTTTGGCGGAGTTTAGCATCGCCCTTAGCCCCCGCCTCTGGCCAGATTTTAGCATGAACCGAGTATGCGGCCACTTCCACTTCCACGGCGGCTTGCCAGCTTAGATTTCCCGCATCATAAGCGTGGAAGGATGTGAGGTAATAATCGGGATATTGCAGATTGGGGTTTTGAACTTGGGTTAATTCCCCATCCCAATTTCTTGATAACAAGGTTTGGGTCTGTTGTCGCCAGGGAACTCCCATGGCTTCCGCCCGTTTAATCATCATTTGTCGGGCTTGGTGTTTAGCAAAATTACTGAGGGGTTTAATCGCTAAAATCCCATTAATGAAGCGGGACATCAATTCGGGCTCTGAAGTTGTGCTGACCGTCATGGGTTTGATATCTGATGGATTAATATTCAATTTTATCGCGAAGGGGAAACTAGAAACCAGGTTGCTCAACTCAAATTAAGATTTTTATTCAGCAACCCGGTTTGTTTGATTTTTTAGGAAACCGTTGTTAACTCTACTTTCTGACGATTAATTTCTAAGGGTTGATTATGTAAGACCATGGTTGTACTTGAGTTATATTCAAACCCAATGCGTTCGTAAAATTTTTGTTGGTGGGTGGTCATCAAATAAACCCGTTCAACTCGACACATTTTAGGATGACTTAATACTGTTTGAACTAATTTTCTGCCTAATCCACTACCTTGATAATTTGGATGAATTACCACATCCCAAATACTAGCTCGATAAATACCATCGGAGGTGGCTCGAGCAAATCCAATCATCTGTTCATAATCCCAAACTGTCACCACAGGTTCACTATTTTCAATGGCAATTTTTAGATCTTCTGGGCTTCGCTCTTTTGCCCAAAATGCAGCGATTTTAAATAGGGTTTGAAGTTGATTGAAATCGACTTTTTCCCGAGAATCATCAAAGAGAATATGATGGTTATCTGGTGAGATGTTTTTCATAGATAATAACCCTTTAAATTATTTTGAGCCACTGATTAATGCCCATGAATTTTATGAGAATATGAAATTTCAACTTATTCAGTTATACAAACTGAAACACTGTAATATTTAACATATTAGAGTCTGTTAATTGTGTGGCGAATTTAACAAAATCCCCAAAAACATTTTTTCTCAGATATATAGGATTAAGCTCTGAATTTTTTAATAAAAAACGGGCTAATATAGCCCGCTTCCGAATTCAATAAAATCAGGTTTTATTAATTAAGCTTCAACGGCTACAAGTTCGGCTTCAATCACAGGATAAACGCTAATTTTTTTGCGGGTTTTGCCTTTACGCTCAAAGCAAACAACACCATCGACTTTAGCAAACAAAGTGTCATCACTGCCGATACCGACGTTATTACCCGGGTGGAATTTGCAACCCCGTTGACGCACTAAAATATTACCTGCGCGCACCACTTGACCGCCAAAACGTTTGACACCCAAGCGCTGGGCGTTAGAATCGCGACCGTTACGAGTGCTACCCGTACCTTTCTTATGAGCCATTTTATTCTCCCAATTAAATGATCAGTATTTCAGATATTCAATCACAATCTAATTTTATGCTTCTGTTGTTGCAGCTTCTGCGGGTTTTTCTTCCCGCTTCGCCACCACAGACCCATTTAGACTAATAGATTCAATCATCAAACGGGTAATTTCTTGACGATGACCTTGTTTTTTACGGGTTTTCTTTTTCGGACGCATTTTATAAACGATGATTTTGCGTCCCCGCAGATGGCGCAGTACAGTCCCTTCAACGGTGGCCCCATTCACTAAGGGCTGACCAATTTCAACTTCACCATCATGATTGACTAACAGAACTTTATCAATGATAACGGATTCATTTTCATCGACGGGTAACAGTTCAATATCGTAGAAACGACCGGGTTCTACTTTGATTTGTTTACCGCCTGTTTCAATAATTGCGTAAGTCATGTAATTTTGGGTTAAGGTTGCCGTACAGGTAGCTCAACGGTTCAAAGTGTTTTCACTTTCCCCTAATTTTGAGCCTTTGCCATGTCTGCACCTGTTCCGAGCAAGGTTTAGACACAATCTCCTATTATCGTTGATGAGTGGTATTTCTGTCAAGTCCAAAACCGTAGTCAGCCCTTGAGGGCTTCCCCTAACCGTCAATAACAATTAGAGGAAATTAATTAACTCCCACTTTTGCTAATAGTTGGATTCGTTATTTTTTCAGAAGATTGCTCAGGAAACAAGGTATCAATATCAATTGCTGCGTAGCCTTTTGTAGCCAATAAATTGAGCATTGAACCTAATTGAAACCAAATTAATAATGCAGTCGGAATCACCACCACTAAACCCATAACTCCCGCAATCCAATATACAGGAATAAAGACGGCTAAACTCGAACTGACGGAGACTATAATTAATAGGGTCATCCCCAAATAAGCAATAATTAAATTGGGGGTTTTATAATTAATAGAAGTCGAAGGTTGAGTGCTATCACTCCAGAGGGAAACCTTGTATTCTAACATATCTTTGAAAATGATGCCCCATAACACGGCCAAGACCGTTGAACTAACAACAACAATATAAATCGGAGAAACGATAAGAGGTTCAGAAATCATAATGAATGACAAAAAGGAAAGATTTTTTACAATTCGTTACATAGTATAGCAGAAATCAGTTATCAGTCATCAGTTAACAGTTATCAGTGTAGAGATGTGCCATGGCGCGTCTCTGCCAGTGCTGTTGACTGATAACTGATAACTGATAACTGATAACTGATTCTCTAGGGTTTTTTGATCAAAATTTTGCCTTCATTATCAATTTTTAAAGGGGTTTTAGGAAAATCTTTTTGGGTGAGATTGCGAATTAAATTAATACTTTTATCACGATTATCTAAATTAGGAATCCCTTGGGAGTTTAACTGAACAGGAATAATTTTACCCTCAATAAAATCTCCTTGAGGATTAACTTTTGCTTCCAAAATCAAAGAATATCCCAACTCCCCACTGGTTGATAAAGTTCGATATCCCATAAAATTCCCCAGAGAATAAGCAATTAATTTCCCTTTATATAACTCCAATGCCCTCGGAACATGGGGGCCATGACCTAAAATTAAATCCGCCCCCGCATCAATCATACTATGGGCGAAAAGCACTAAATTTCCGCGATTTTCCCCATAGAAATATTCAGTTTTATTTCTCACATTTAAAGCTCCAGTTCCCTCCGCCCCACCATGAAAAGAAATAACCACAAAATCGGCATTTTTTTGAGCTTGTGTAACTAATTTTTTTCCCGCTTCAATATCACTTAAATTATTATGATAATCATAATTACTAAAGGCAATAAACGCTGTTTTTACCCCTTTAACTTCATCATAAACAATTTTTCCTTTTTCTCCGACCGCCTTCATGCCTAGCTGATTAATATTTTGAATAGTATCTTTAAACCCGGTTTCAAAAAAATCAAAGGAATGATTATTTGCCACACTTAAAATATTAAACCCCGCATCCTTGAGTAAAGCCGTATATTCGGGAGGAGTCCGAAAGGCAAAGACTAAGCCACGACCGATATTTTTAGCACTATTAGGATATTTAGTTAAAGTGCTTTCAAAATTTCCAAACACAATATCGCCTTTCAATTCCGATTTAACCCCAGTAAATAAAGCGGCTTTATTAGCGGATAATTTATTAGAGGGATAATTAGTCCCAGGAATAATATCACCGACGGCCCGAATGGTAATTCGTAAATCTGGACTAATGGGATTTTCTAGGGTTTTTAGAGCTAATTGAGAGACTTGATTGAGATTTTTTAGGGTGGTGGTGGGAGAAATTTGGTTGGGTGTGGTAATGGTTTCTGTCGAAAAGGAAAAGGCGGGAATTTGAGCTAAACTTGAAGATATTCCTTGAGGGATTTCTGTTAAAAAAGTATTAATTTTTTCTTGATTTTGATTAAATAGAATTCCCGATAGGGGTAAAACCATTAAACTAACAGAACCCACAATTAACCAAGGCTTAGAAATAGAAACTTGAGGTTTAGGAAGGGCAACTTTTAGGGCAGGAAAGGTTAGTTTAGGAAAGGATAACCCTATCTTCTGATTTTTTGGAGGTTTTGGAGGTTTTTGAGGTTCTGGGGGTGTTGGGATAGATTCCCGCAAGACTAGGGTTTGTGTCCAGCCTGGTTTTTTTTGACCGCGACAGATTCCAGAAATTGTCACCGACCCAATTACAGGGGATTGTAACCGCATTAACCCATTCTGAACAACCCGAACACTCCCTTGAATATCGGGAAGTTGTTCAGACTCCAAAACGACCTGGAGATGATCGTCTTGACGAGTCACCTTTGCGCTCACTCCCTTGGATTGTAACGCTTGGTTGATTAAAATTGCGATCGCATTGGCATCACCAGTTTTTGCCAAGGCGATAGTCTGATAGTCACTCACTCCAATCTCCTAACAACCACTTCAATATCTTATGATTAAGTGGCATTCTAGGGTCAATATCAACTTTCTGTTTTTTGGCACAATTTCCCTTAGTTAGCCACTGCAACGAGTACAATGATCAAGAGTTTATCGGATCAGGGCTTGAAACAGAATTTTCAGTATTATTTTTATAGACAGATCTTGGGAGGATATAACCTTGGCCGTTCAGTATAGTTACGATAACACTAGCAACCGTTCACCCCATTGCATTCTGATTACTGGGGGCGCCGGGTTTATTGGCTCAAACTTTGTCCATCATTGGTTTAGCGCCTATCCCGATGACCGGATTGTGGTTTTAGATGCGCTGACCTATGCGGGAAATCTGCAAAATATTGTTAGTTTGGAACATAATCCTAATTTTCGGTTTGTGCAAGGGGATATTTGCGATCGCCCTTTAATTGATAGTTTATTGAAAGAAGAACAGATCAATACTATTGCCCATTTTGCCGCAGAATCCCATGTTGATCGGTCAATTATTGGCCCCGGTGCTTTTGTACAAACCAATGTAGTCGGGACATTTACCCTATTAGAAGCCTTTCGTCAATATTGGATAGCCCAGGGTCAACCGGAACATTATCGGTTTCTGCACGTTTCCACCGATGAAGTCTATGGAAGTCTGGGCCCAAATGATCATGCGTTTACCGAACAGACTCCTTACACACCTAATAGTCCCTATTCCGCCTCAAAAGCGGGCAGTGATCATTTAGCTCGCGCCTATTATCATACCTACGGAATGCCGACAATTATTACTAATTGTTCTAATAATTATGGGCCCTATCATTATCCTGAAAAACTAATTCCGTTAATGTGTATTAACGCTTTATTAGGCAAACCCCTTCCGGTTTATGGCGACGGTGAAAATGTGCGAGATTGGTTGTATGTTTTAGATCATTGTCGAGCTTTAGATGCGGTGATTCATAACGGAAGAATTGGAGAAACTTATAATATTGGGGGAAATAATGAAGTTAAGAATATTGATTTAGTTAAAATGTTATGTCGGATTATGGATGAATTAGCCGTTCATTTACCCGTGAAACCTTCTAATCAATTAATTACCTTTGTTAAAGATAGGGCTGGACATGATCGACGCTATGCCATTGATGCGACTAAAATTAAAACGGAATTAGGCTGGGCGCCCTTAGTCACCGTTGAAGAAGGCTTACGTCAAACTATTGGTTGGTATTTGACCCATCGCAGTTGGTGGGAACCTTTATTATCAGAGGAATATCAAGCCTATTATCGTCAAGTTTATCCATCTTAAAGAAAGGGAATAGGGAATAGGGAATACTTCGACTTCGCTCAGTAACAGGGGAATAGTTCAGTTATTAGCCGTCGCGCCTAACAGTTAGGACAAAGATTGATCATCAAACCTAGACGGTAAAATATTAATCCTCCTTCCTATTCCCTATTCCCTATTCCCTATTCCCCATTACCCATTACCTATTACCTGTTCCCTGTTCCCTGTTCCCTGTTCCCTGTTCCCTGTTCCCTCCTAAAAATCATTCAATTCGGCAATGATATCTAAACTATCTTTATCTTTATTGGCTTTATAAACAGGATGAATAATATCTTCTAAATATAATTTACCCTCTTGATAAGATATATAAAGTTTCCAGTTTTCTGCATCATCAATTTTTGCACAATAAAGGGGAATTTGTGTGCCCTTGATGCGTTTGAGTTTGGTTTTATAAAACCGTTGATAGCGATAGCAAGATTCGTCTTGAAGTTCGGCTAAAACCTCTAAAAAACGACCTCGCAATGGCAAAGGAAGTAGTTTTAAGGCTTTGCGAATAATCCCGCGTTCATCAATGAGTGCTGGTAGCGACTGTAACATGATTTGATTTGACCTCCGTTAAGGGTTTGGGGGGTAAGAAAGACTGATAAATTGATTCTCCAACTTGTTGATAAATTTCAGCCACAAACTGACTATCAACCACTCTAAATAAAGTAATAATTATCCGATCAAATAAAGGATCATTATCAACAGTTAAAATCACTCGCAGGTAATAATTAACAATAAAAGAATAGAGAGATGACCCATAATCCTCTAAGCCATCAAATTGATGAAACTGATGGATTCTTCTTTCTTGATCCCTTTTATCTTCTAATAATAAGGCAGAATATTCATGAAGTTGTTGTACAATAATATCATGTTCCGCTTCACTATGGTTCTTTAAATCCGCCTCAAATTGTTCCGTAGACTCAAATATAATTTCCATGACCTCAACTCCCAAACTAACATTTGATTATCCAGAATTGTTGATAATATTATCTTAAAATAGACCGATATCGGTTTTATTTTTGTGTGCGATTGAATAACTCCGCCATCAGGTGAGAATTGAAGATTGATTGAGAAGATTAGATAATGTATAAGTTAACTTATCTCCTATCCCCGCGACCCAATTTTCATCCTGTTGGGTATAACTCCGAGGAGCATTAGCGCCCAGAATTAAAACCCCCTCATCACCGAGAGGTTGACAAATCACGCCCTGGGTATTTTCGGGTAAATAATCAAATTCAATTCTACCCGGATATAAGGCTAAATTCACTAAATAAATGGGTTTCTGTTTGTCTATCACCCGTTGTAAAATTGGCCCGGGTTTAACCTGAGAACTATTTCCTAATACTCCTCGCCTTAATAACACTTCCCCCTGATAATAAACCACAACAGAACGGGTGACGGTATTGGTTAATAATAAATGAGAAGCCCAAGCTAATTCCGCTTGAACTAATTGGGGTAAATCCGGTTTTAATTCAAACCCTTGTTCTCCGATTAAATCCACAGCATCCGGTGATTTGGGTTGAATTTGTTGCCACAATAACCCCGTTAAAATCAACACCGCACTTAAAATCACCCCCAAGGCATCGGAACGGGCTTGAGAGTTGAATAATTCGGGGGTTAGGAGCCGATTTATTAGGAGTAATATCCCGCCCAAACTACCTGCAAAAATAGGGAGTAATCTTAATATTTGATTGCGATCGGATTTTGCCATGAAAGTATAGTAGGGAATTACGAATTACGAATTACGAATTACGAATGGGGAATTTTAAAATTAAAGTCCCCCTTTTTTCAGGGGGATTTAGGGGGATCAGAATCCGGTTTTTAGCCGACTTCTCCGGGTTCAATAATCCTTTGGAATAGATATCCTGTTCCCCGTGCGGTTAAGATTAATTCGGGATTACTCGGATCATCTTCTAACTTCGCCCGGAGGCGAGAAATATGAACATCTACCACCCGGGTATCGACGTGACGTTCTGGAGTATATCCCCAAACTTCTTGTAAAATTTCAGAACGGGAAAAAGGTTCACCAGAACGACTGACTAAGAGTTCTAATAAACTAAATTCCATCCCCGTTAAGCGGATGCGTTCATCTCCCTTGTAAACCTGTCGCTTGTTCGTATCAATCCTAATATTGCTAACCTGAATGACACCAGAACTAGGAATACCCGAAGTTCCATTTTTGTCAATCCGACGTAATACGGAGCGAATTCTAGCTTCAAGCTCCTTGGGAGAAAAGGGTTTAACCACATAATCATCCGCCCCTAACTCTAAACCCGTAATCCGATCCGCCACGTCCCCCAAGGCTGTTAACATGATAATAGGAATATCGGATTCCTTGCGTAACTCCTGACAGACGCCATACCCGTCTAATTTGGGCATCATCACATCCAAAACCACTAAATCAGGATTGGTTTTGCGGAAGGTCTCTAGGGCTTCTTCTCCATCGGCTGCGGTTACGACATCGTAACCAATCATGGAAAGGCGAGTTTCCAAAATCCGGCGGATACTAGCCTCATCATCGACAACCAAAATTTTTTCTTTATGATTTTCCAATGGATTTCAACACTCCCTTAGTTAGATTAAGTTACAGTTTTGATCAAACAATAGTAAGACCAGCCACTAATATCGGTAATCAGTTATCAGTTATTAGTAAAGAAAAGAATGATCAGCCACCAATAGCTGAAAAAACTAAAAAACCCTAACAACTCTTACACGGATTACGGATTACTGATTACTGATTATACTGATAACTGATTACTGATAACTGATAACTGATGACATGGCAAAGTCTCGTACCCTTTATGTTTGTCACGAATGTGGAGCCGAATTTCCTCAATATTTTGGCCGATGCTCCGCTTGTCATGCCTGGAATTCCCTAGAAGAACAAATTGAACAACCCGCGCCTACGCCTTCCCAACGCTTTAGTTGGAGTCACCTCCAGGGAGAAAACCCCGAGGGTCTGGCCGAAGTAACTAAACCGGGACAACCCCGTGCTTCTTTTCTATTATCCCAAATTTCCGATCAATCCCAATCTCGAATGCCATCGGGTTATGGAGAGTTAGATCGGGTTTTGGGGGGTGGAATTGTACCCGGGTCTTTGGTTTTAATTGGGGGGGAACCCGGGATTGGCAAGTCTACCCTATTATTACAGGTGGCTAATCTTTTGTCCTACACCAATCGGGTCTTGTATGTGTCGGCGGAGGAATCGGGACAACAGGTAAAATTGCGATCGCAACGTTTAGGCGTTGGTGAGGAGCTCGAAACCGAAACTACACCGGAAACTAAACCCGAAAATGGCAGTCAACATCCCCCAACCCCCACTGACCCCTTTACCGAACAACTGAAAAATCATCAACCCAAACAACCAACATCCGCAGAAAACGGCGAAAACACAACCACTAAGCCGGAATCTGCGAGGATTTCTCATCAGGAACAAGATTTATATTTACTCCCTGAAACCGATTTAGAAGTAATTTTAAGAGAGTTAGAATCCCTGAAACCGCAGTTAGCAGTAATTGATAGTATTCAGACGGTTTTTTTCTCCAGTCTCACCTCTGCACCGGGTTCGGTGGCGCAGGTGCGGGAATGTACGTCGGCGTTAATGCAAGTAGCTAAACGGGAAAATATTACCCTGTTAATTGTCGGTCACGTTACCAAAGATGGGGGCATTGCTGGGCCGCGGGTTTTAGAACATTTAGTCGATACGGTATTATATTTTGAAGGCGATCGCTTTGCTTCCCATCGCTTATTACGTTCGATGAAAAACCGTTTTGGCGCCACCCATGAAATCGGGGTGTTTGAAATGGTCGCCCATGGATTAAAAGAAGTTTCTAATCCCTCGGAATTATTTTTAGGTAATCGAGATGACTTTTCCCCGGGAACCTCAACGGTGGTAGCCCTAGAAGGAACTCGGCCGATTGTGGTGGAAATTCAGGCTTTAGTTAGTCCGGCTAGTTACGGTTCAGCGCGACGGGCGACAACTGGGGTAGATAGTAGTCGATTATTACAAATTTTAGCGGTTTTAGAAAAACGGGTGGGGATTCCCCTATCTAAATTGGATGCTTATGTGGCGTCGGTGGGGGGGTTAAAGGTCGAAGAACCGGCGGCGGACTTGGGGATAGCGATTGCGATTGTTGCTAGTTTCCGTGACCGGGTAGTTGACCCTCGGACGATTTTAATTGGGGAAATCGGTTTAGGGGGACAGGTGCGCCCGGTGTCTCAATTGGAACTACGGTTAAGGGAGGCGGCAAAACTGGGATTTAAACGGGCGATTATCCCTAAAGGTCAGAGTCCGGCGGATTTAGGGTTACAAATTATTCCGGTGAGTAAGGTGATTGATGCGATTATTGCTTCTATCCCCGCCCAACCTCCAACCATGAATGATGAATTCTGATCCCAGAGTAATTAAATCAAGAAAAGCGTCTAATTTCACGAGTGAACTATTGGTATATTTCTCCGATTATATCTGTTAAAATTGAAATGATGCAGGGAGCATTTAGGATGGAATATAGATACCGTAGTTTTTAAATAACTGGATTTTCTCAAACAATCAGTGTATTTACGGAAAATCTGCGTTAATTATATACAGAAATTAAGATTTAAGTGGTGATCAAAAATAATCTCTACCACGAATATTTATAATCAGCTTACTTACAACCAAAATGAAATTCCTTGAACGCTCTCAGGTCAAAAGTAGCCGATACTTAGTTGCAGTTAGTTTGATAGCAGTATTCTACTGGATAGTTGGCAAGGTGACGGTTGAATATTTAATCTTGGGTTCCACCCAAGCCCTATTCTGGCCGAATGCGGGAGTCGCCCAAGGAATTATTCTGTTGTGTGGTTATCAATATTGGCCAGCAATTACCCTGGGGGCGTTTTTTTCCCTAATTGCCACTGACCAAATGCCTCTGTTTATTGGGGTATTGTCTAGTTGTGGTGTGACGTTACAAGCCTGTTTAGTTAGTAAATTACTCCATCGCATTGACTTTTCTCCCCAACTCAAACACCTCAAAGATGTTCTGGGACTAATTATTGTAGGGGGAATGATTGCTACGCTGATTAATCCCACTCTTACTATCCTCACAGCTTGTTTGAGTGGTTGGCTACCTTGGGAAGATTTTACCCAAATTTGGATTGCTGGGTGGTTAGGAAGTGCTACGGGGGTATTAGTTCTCACCCCGGTATTATTAACCTGGGGTAGCGAATTTCAACGGTATTATTATCGCTGTCAAACTCCTACCTCCCCGGTCTGGTCTTTTCTTAACGCCCTGTCCCAAAGTTTATCCCTGGGTACAACTAGATTACGTCTTTCTGAACGCTCTCCTGGGAATTCTTGGTTACGTCAGTTAGAAGTTGGGGTTTGGTTGTTGCTGTTATTAGGCTTAAATTGGTTTGTATTTTGTTCTCGAACTCGGTCGGCATTTATTGGTTTTCCCCTGGAATATCTGCCCTTTCCGTTTTTTGTTTGGGCTTCCTTGCGATTTGGTCAACGGGGAACGGCCATTGGTCATTTGATTACGGCTAGTTTTGCGGTTTGGGGAGTGGTGCGCGGGAGTGGGCCATTTATTAGTCGCAGTACGGATACCCCTCAAATTTTTTCTCTACAAGCCTTTATTCTGATTATGGCAATTACGGGTTTAGTTTTAGCCGCCACGGTTACAGAACGTCAACAGGCGGAAACTCGCCTCAGAAATAGTGAAACCAGTTTAGCAAATGCTCAACGGATTGCTAAGTTGGGTCATTGGGATCTGAAAATTAGCAGCTATGAATTATTTTGGTCGGATGAACTCTATCGGATTTTGGACACAACGGCTAAATATGTGAAACCAAGTTTTCCCCAATTTTTGGAATTTGTTCATCCTGAAGACCGCACTTATGTCCAAAGTTACCTTGATCAAGCCTTATTTCAGCAAAAACCTTATTGTATTGATTATCGGTTAAAATTAGCCTCCGGTGAGGAGCGGATTGTTTTTGAACAGGCGGTAATTACCGGAAGTCATATTACTAGCACAATTCAAGATATTACAGACCGGAAAAAGGCAGAAATTGCTTTACGGGCTAGTGAAGAAAGATTCTCAAAAACCTTTAGTGCTAGTCCGATTGGAATTAGTATTATGACTCTGGTAGATGAACTATTTTTAGATGTTAATGATAGTTTTTTACGTCAAATTGGTTGGGAGCGAGAGCAGGTACTAAATCACACCCCAGAACAACTGAATCTGTGGGTTGATTCTCAACAACATCTGCAACTTAAAAAACAATTAAAAAGCCAGAATCAAATTGGTAATATTGAGTTAAAAATTCGCCAAAAATCAGGAATTATTAGAAATTGGTTGGTGTCTATTGAATTAATTGATTTAGGGGGAATTGGTTGTTTATTGATGATGGCTAATGATATTACGGAGCGTCAACAGGCCGAAGAATTAAAGATGGCGAAGGAAGCCGCCGAAACTGCTAACCATGCTAAAAGTTTGTTTTTAGCGAATATGAGCCATGAACTTAGGACTCCTTTAAATGCTATTTTAGGTTATAGTGAATTATTAATTGAAGATGCTCAAGTTTTAAATCAAGATGAATTTGTAATCGATTTAAAAAATATTCATGTGGCGGGACAACATTTATTAACTTTGATTAGCGAAATTTTAGATTTCTCTAAAATTGAAGCAGGTCGGATGAATTTTCATTTAGAAACTTTCAAAGTTTCTACCTTACTGTGGGAAGTGGAAACTACGGTTAATCCGGCGGCAGATAAGAATTCCGATCAGTTTATCATAGAGGTAGCAGAAAGTGTTGATTTTATGCACACTGACTTAACTAAAGTTCGTCAATGTTTATTAAATCTCCTGAGTAATGCCTGCAAATTCACAGAAAAGGGAAAAATAATCCTAAAAGTTTGGCAAGAAGGAGAAGACGCGGTTAATCTAAATATAGATTCGATGCTAGAGCCGGAATTGATCACGGTGAATGAAGAATTTGTTAATAGTGCTTGTTGTCTTCCTGATGTTCCAAAAAGTTGTTCAACGGTGATTATTTTTCAGGTGATAGATACTGGAATTGGCATGAGTCCCAAACAGTTAGCAACGGTTTTTAGTCCCTTTACTCAAGCAGATGAAACTACAACTCGTCGTTATGGAGGTACGGGTTTAGGGTTAACTATTACTCAAAAATTATGCCAAATGATGGGAGGAGATTTATCGGTTACGAGTGAGTTGGGAAAAGGGTCTACCTTCACAATGAAACTTCCTAAAATCCTGCGTTGTTTATCGCAATAATCTATTATAGGGGTAGGGAACAGGGAACAGGGAATAGGGAATAGGGAATAGGGAATAGGGAATAGGGAATAGGGAATGAGCTTACTGGATTTAGTACAGACGTGCCATGGCGCGTCTCTGGCGCGTCTCCTAACTGTAATGCGTAGTGCTGTGTCAATTGTAGGGGAGGGTTCATCAAGATTTGGGTAATGAACAAAAATCTAAAATAACCCGCCCGTACCCGTTATCAGTTTAAGAGTTACGTCCGGTGTAATTAGAATTTATTGGATAACTAAATCATCCAGTTCCTGTTGCATTGCTGTTTTCACTTGTTGATAACAAATATCTACATACTCCCGGTCATTGGCGGCGTCCCGTCCATAGCGTTCAAACTCAATCGCTGGACAAATGTGAATCTTGATTTTAGCGGGAAGGGGAAAATTAGGTAAAGGCCCAATTCCCACACCCCAAGGTAATCCCAAATAAATCGGAAACACCTCTGGGTCAAGACCTAATAACCAGGGCATTCCTAACTGATGGAGTTGTTTTACCCAGTCGTAAATATCTGTCAACACAATTAGGGTATCGTGGGCACCCGATGAAATCACCGGAACAATGGGGGCTTTCTCCCGCAGGGCTAACTTAATAAACCCTTTGCGACCAGCGAAATAAATTTGGTTGCGTAACGCATGGGGCCGAAATACATCCTCACCGCCCCCCGGATAGACCAAAACCGTCGCATCCTGTCGCAAGGCTGCCATACCCATGCGGGGATGGGCGATAACGGCTCCACAACGCACCGCCGATGTCGCGACTTCTGGAGCGACCTGCCAAACCTTGGGGTGCATGAGTCCATAGAGTAATCGTTCATTTCCGAAACGCTGATACCAAGCGTACAGGCCCATAAACATATCCGGTGCGGCTAAACCCCCATTATGGGAACCCACCAATAACATTTTGTTTTGAGGCGGGAGATTCTCCCAACCGGAGGTTTGGACTTGAAAATAATGGTCATAAAACCAACCCAAAAACGGCATTAAGAATCGGATATAGTCGGGATCACGATCCTGTAATGACCAACCGGTGAAACGGGGATTCTCGGTTGGATTGGGAGACGGATTCTTATTGAAGAAGGGGTTCAAGATCACGGAGTGGTAAACTTTGCCTCTGTCAAGATACTCTAGTTTTGAGGAAATTTGATCTTAATTAAACCACAAAAAAGCAGGGAATGGGCAATACTTCGACTTCGCTCAGTAACAGGGCAATACTTCGACTTTGCTCAGTAACAGGGCAATGGGCAAAAAGATTTTACCTCGTAGTGAGGGCTTTAGCCCTCAGAATAGCCCTAAAGCGCTTACTAAGAATTTCTTCTACTACTATTGATTGTTGTATTAAAATAGAATATAACCGCTTAAATATTGTACTTGATCCTTAACGCTTATGAATTCGGCTATCGAGGTCAAAGATTCAGCTTCAATGTCTTCGTTAAACCCCGTTGTGGAAACCCAGAATTTGGGAAAATTTTATCGCACGGGTTTTTGGATGAATCAAAAGATTGAATCCTTAAAAAGTTGTACATTAAGCATTCATGCGGGAGAAACCTTTGGTTTATTAGGACAAAATGGGGCAGGGAAAACCACATTATTAAAAACCTTATTAGGCATTGTTCGCCCAACATCAGGATCGGCTATCTTATTAGGTAAACCGATTGGCGATCGCCACATTAAACAGCGAGTAGGCTATTTACCAGAAAATCCCTATTTTTATGATCATCTCACCGGATGGGAATTTTTAGAATTTGCCGCCGGACTGTTTCAAATTCCGAAATCTGTTCAGCGTCAACGCATCCCCCAATTATTAGATTTAGTCGGATTAGCTAAATCTGCCGCGATTAAAAAACAAATGCGTCAATATTCTAAGGGAATGTTACAACGGGTGGGCATGGCGCAGGCTTTAATTAATGATCCAGAAGTGGTATTTTTAGATGAACCGATGTCAGGACTTGACCCGATGGGACGGTATCAAATTCGAGAAATTATCTTATCTTTAAAAGCACAAAATAGAACGGTTTTTTTTAATAGTCATGTTTTATCCGATGTGGAAAAAATTTGCGATCGCATTGCTATTTTAGCAGAAGGAGAACTGATTAGTATGGGTTCGTTGGATGATTTATTGGGAACTACTCAAACCTATATTGTTAAAGGAAAAGGAGGAGATGTCAATATTTTACAAAATTGGATATCGAATTTAGAAATCGATCAAGATTATTGGGAAGGACATCTCAAGGGTGATCCAGAAGCGTTTTTTGTCGTATTAAAAGAAATGGATGCTCAACTCTTGAGTCTAAATTTAGCCCGATTAACCTTAGAAGAATTTTTTATGGACAAATTAAAAGAAAGGGGAATTCATGCCAGTCGTTAAAGATAGAATTTTAAGAGGTATAGCAATCACGGCACTCAGGCTTATAATAAAGACTGACCCAGTAAAACTAACGGTGAAGTCTTCCCCCTGTTCCCTGCTATACAAAGTCAATTTAGCCAGTAATTATTACTGATATGATTAATAAGATCCGCGAAGCAATGGGCTTACTCAGTGCCAATTTTATCCTATTAAGTTCCATTGTATTGACAGTTTGGTTACCTGGATCAATTTTATTAGTTTATTTACGTTTATATGTTTTTCCCGAGACATCTGGAGGAGATGAGCTTAGGATATTCATGCAGGAATATAGGGTATCCAATGCAATCCAATTAGCCTTTGAGCCTCTCTATGTTGGTGCAATTCTTTATGCAGTTTCTCAACTCAAACAAGGGTTATCTGTAACCTATCAAGAATCGATGACTTATGCTGCACGGAGGAGTTTTAAAGTATTAGGCACTCGTATTGGTGCTGCATTAATTATGTTGCCTGGGTTTATTTTTTTCGTGATTCCCGGTATAATTATAGCCTTACGTTTTGCATTAATTGATGCTGTTGTCGTGTTAGAAGGTGTAGCCGGGAAAAGTGCGAGAAAACTGAGTTCACAATTGACCCAAGGAAAAAGATGGCATATTTTAGGAACAATAATTGTAACGTTTATTGGGATCTTAATAGCCATTGTCATAGTCTCTTTAATTCTCTATCTACCACTTTTAATACTGGGAAAAGATGAACACTTTTTAATTGCCGTTATCAATGAGTGTATTATTAATATTTTGTTAATCATCCCCACTATTGTTTTATTCCTATTCTACTGGGAAGCAAAAAACCAACGCACAATTTCTTCATCTGATCAAGATATTGCATAAACAAAAATAGGGACTCTCTTATAAGCAGGGGTTTCTGCTAAAGGATCAATTTCTGCTTTAAATAAAATATTAGCTTCAGGATAAAACATAAATGCTGCACCCGGTAAAATATTACCCGCAATAATTTCAATAGGGTCTAATTCCCCCGCATCGCCCCGCACTTTTACCCGTTGATGGGGTTGAAAACCCGCATTTTTTATATCTTCAATATTCATTAAAATACAGTGACGGTGAGGGATTCCTCGATATTTGTCGGCAGAATTATAAACAACAGTATTATGTTGTCCGTAACCTCGACCGGTGCCTAAAATTAATACTAAACCGGGAGTATCTTCTTTCACTCCAAAAAATTCTTTATTGGGAATTGTTAATTTCGGTAATGGGGTAATAGTCATTTGAGCTTTACCGTTAGCTGTGGCAAAATGAGGTTGGTTAAAAATACGCCCCTCAATGGTAAATTCCGTTTGAGATTGGTCAATTTCAGCGATTTTAGCGTAACCGGGAATAGTTTTAGAAATTAACTCTCGAATATACTGGGTATCTTGTAAACGTTTCCAATCAATGGGATTTTCTCCCAGTAGGCGATGAGCAATTTCTGTAATTAATTCAACTTCTGAAATTAAATCGGCTTCGGGGGAGTTAAGATGAGTTGTCCCAACTTCATTTAAACGCACAAAATTATTACCGGATTCGGTCGTTGTGCGGTGAGGATTTTCAAACCGATTAAATACAGGAAGAATAATAGTATTTTCCTGAGCTAAACCGTGAAAATGACCTAAATTTGGTTTTGTGGCAACATAAAATATCGTTTCAATATTAGATAAAGCCTGTTTTGTCTCGGTTAAATCGGGATTAGCTGCATATAAATTTCCCCCTAAACAAAATAACGTATCAATTTTTTTTTCCAATGCAGCCGTAATTAAACCCCGGGCAGAATAACCTTTAGTTTCGGTAACATTTTGTCCTAAAAGTTGCTTTAAGCCTTGTTTGATGGCTTCACTTAATCGAATTGTAACTCCCATGGAGCCAAAACCTTGCACATTAGAATGTCCGCGAATTGGCATTGTCCCCGCTCCTAATTTCCCGGCATTCCCCGTAATTAAAGCAGTATTAGCAATACTTTTAACATTATCAACTCCGTTGGTATGGTGAGTAATTCCCATCGCCCAAGCAAAGACAACTTTACTTGATTTTCCAATGGTATAGGCGACTTCTTCGATTTCTTCTGGGGATAAACCGCAGGTTTGGGTAATGGTTTGCCAAGTCGTATTTTTAGCCTGTTGAATGACTTCTTGCCAGCCGTCGGTATGATGGTTTAAATATTCAAAATCAATTAAATTTTGTTCGATTAAGGATTTTTGAATCCCCACAAATACCGCCACATCACTACCAGGAATCGGTTGTAAATAAAGGGTAGAAATATCCGAGCCGCCTTTGAGTAAGGATTTAATCGGAAAGGCAGGGGATGCAAATTTAACTAACCCGATTTCGATTTGAGGATTAATAATAATAATTATACCATTTTTATCCCGAATTTTAATTAATTCATTCATTAACCGGGGATGATTAGCAGGGGCATTTGAACCCACTAAAACCACACAATCGGACTCCTTCAGACTTTCCAGGCTGACCATGGATGTACCACTGCCAAAAACTTCTTTTAAACCTACCGTAGAAGGGGCATGACACAAATCGGAACAATCGGCTAAGTTATTACTCCCTAATGCCCTCATCATTAATTGCAAGAGAAAAGCAGCTTCATTTGAGGATCGCCCTGAGCTATAACTGGCTATTCTTTCCGGGCTTTTTTTAAAGTCTTTTTCGGCTATTTTATAAACTTCTTCCCAACTAATTCGTTCATAATAATAACTGTTTTTTCTTAAAATAATCGGATAGCTTAACCGGCCTAAACTATCGCATTGTTGAGAGTCTAATTGTTGTAATTCTTGAATAGTAAAGTGTTGAAAAAAATCCGCTTTAATGCCTGCTTGTAACTCGGCGGCGATCGCTTCTACACTTTTCGCACAACGTTGTAAATATTCTCCATCTTCATTGACAAAACCGCCCTTTTGTCCCCCCGTCCCCCAGGCACAGGATAAACAACTACTTTTATGATTCAACTTTTCCCAGATTTTTAACCCTTGAGGGGATAGACTTTTTTCTGCCCAATATTGCAGTACGGGCAAACCGCCACCCGTAGACGGAGAATTGTGGGAGTCAGTTGGTTGAGTCATCGGTTAGAACCCATCTGTTATTGGTAGTCATACCTAATATTAGCAAGTTGGATCACTGAACCAAGAATCCCCCAGGTTTTAGCTGTGGGGAGTGTCAACAACCTAGATCATAATTTACCCCACGCCAACCCATCGAGTCAGCGTGGGGCTTTTCGTTAATTCCGATAAACGGATTTAACAAAAATTAACAGTCGTAGTAGAGAGCAAACTCGTAGGGAGTCGGACGTAAACGGGTGGGGTTAACTTCGTTATCGAGTTTGTAGGAAATCCAGTTAGCGATAAAGTCTTCCGTGAACACACCGGGTTCAGTTAAGAAAGCGTGATCCTGTTCCAAGGCTTCCAAGGCTAATTCCAAAGAACCTGGGGTGGAAGGAATCTTCCGCAGTTCTTCAGGACTGAGATCGTAGATATCCACATCCAAGGGTTCACCCGGATCGATTTGGTTTTTAATCCCATCAATCCCGGCACAGAGCATCGCTGCAAAGGCCATATAGGGGTTAGCGGTGGCATCAGGACACCGGAACTCTAAACGTTTGGCTTTGGGGTTATTTCCCGACAGAGGAATCCGTACAGAGGCTGAACGGTTCCCTTGAGAGTAGGCTAAGTTCACCGGAGCTTCATAGCCAGGAACTAAACGTTTGTAGGAGTTGGTACTGGGGTTGGTCAAGGCCAACAACGCCGGAGCGTGTTTGAGAATTCCACCGATGTACCACAGCCCCATGTCGCTGAAGCCTGCGTATTTATCGCCAGCAAACAGGGGTTGACCATCTTTCCAAATGGATTGGTGGGTGTGCATCCCAGAGCCGTTATCCGCAAACACGGGTTTAGGCATGAAGGTGACAGTGCGGCCGTATTTTTTACCGACGTTTTTGATTACATATTTGTAGATCATCAAGTTGTCGGCGGCTTCAATCAGGGTTCCGAATTTGAAACCGAGTTCGCACTGTCCACCGGTAGCCACTTCATGGTGATGTTTTTCAATGGGAACTCCACAATTTGCCATGGTTAATAGCATTTCGGTACGGATATCTTGGAACGTATCCGTGGGAGCTACGGGGAAATAGCCTTCTTTGTAGCCCGGTTTGTAGGCTAAGTTACCACCGGGTTCTTCCCGTCCAGAGTTCCAACGACCTTCAACGGAATCGACATAGTAATAGCCACAATGTTGAGTTTGGTCGTAGCGAACATCATCAAAAATGAAGAATTCCGCTTCCGGGCCAAAGAATGCTGTATCCCCAATTCCGGTCGAAACTAAATAATCAATGGCTTTTTGGGCAATCACCCGGGGACAACGACTGTAGGGTTCTCCGGTACGGGGTTCTTGAATACTACAAATAATGCTCAGAGTCGGTTCTGCCATGAAGGGATCAATCCAAGCTGTTTTTGGATCTAGCACCATGGACATATCAGATTCGTTGATGGCCTTCCAACCGCGAATACTGGAACCATCAAACGGTACGCCGTCTGTAAAGGAGGATTCATCGATTTGGCTGTTATGTACCGTTAGATGCTGCCAGGTTCCTAGCATATCCACGAATTTCAAGTCAATCATTTGAATCTTTTGGTCTTCGATTAACGATAAGACCTCTTGGGCTGTCTCTGGCATGGATGAATATCTCCTCAAAAATCTTCTGGATTATCTCTGACAAGTTTGGCAGTTGGACTGACAAAGCATCTGGCTGATCATAGTGACTCAGATTGATTAAGTTTTGTATTGAGTGTTACAATACAACACGTCGCGACTTCAGAATAATTGAAAGATATTATAAGGGAGATAGACTTCATGCAAGACGCCGTTACCAGCTTAATAAAAAATTACGACAGAACCGGTCGGTATTTGGATCGGGACGCCCTCGATCAACTCAAGTCCTATTTTGCAACCGGCACAGTCAGAGTTCAAGCGGCTGGGGTGATTAACTCCAATGCGGCTGATTTGGTTAAACAGGCTGCTTTGGCTTTGTTCGAGGAAGTTCCCGAGTTGATTCGTCCCGGGGGAAATGCCTACACCACCCGTCGGTATGCTGCTTGCTTACGCGATATGGGTTACTACCTGCGCTATGCAACCTATGCTCTGGTGGCTGGGGATATGGATGTTTTGGATGAACGGGTGCTGCAAGGTTTACGCGAAACTTACAATTCGTTGAGCGTTCCCGTTGGCCCTACTGTTTTCGGGATCGGGATTCTGAAAGCCTTGGTCACCCAACAGGTTGCTGCCGCTGGTTTGCCCACGGGAGATTATTTAGAACAACCTTTTGATCATTTAATTCGCGAATTGAGTGAACAGGATATTTAATCCTGGACTCGATTTTTTGGGCGAAAACACCGATTGGATTCATAGGGGTTGCGCTCAGTTAAGTTGAGCAATAATAGGGCGATCGCTAACAACCAGGAAGCATCGCCTTAATTTGCTTTAATTCAGGGTTTTGGATTAACAATTTAGCAGATAATTCCCTAGGGGTCTGGTATTTTAAATAGCCCTTAAAATTCTTCAAATCGACCCCAAACTACACAGGTTTCAAGATTGTGTTCCGTTGGGTTTTTCTCAATATTTTTGGCGGTAGTCATTTCTACTTTGCCGTTGGGATAAATAATATGAATCAATTCTCCACTTAAAACAGCTAGGGGGGAAACGGAGCTATTGTCTGGATCAGGAAGGGGAAAGGGATGGAGGGTATTCATAATTTGCTCCTGTTGAACTTAACAGAATCTTAACATTAATTAACTCCTAAAATGAGTTTTAAATTAGTGATATTTATAATAGGAAATATCGATTAATCTCACGCCCTAAAGTGATGTGGATCACAGCGTAAAATCAGTTATCAGTAGTTATCAGTCATCAGTTATCAGTCATCAGTTATCAGTTAGGAGTTATCAGTCATCAGTTATCAGTCATTCCCAACTCTCCTCGCTCCCCCTACCTCCCCTGCCTCCCCTGC
>NZ_LR735013.1:111442-144919 GCF_900009265.2 Planktothrix paucivesiculata PCC 9631
CCGCCTCCCCTACTCCCCCTTCCCTGTGAAACAACGACTCGATACCTTATTAGTAGACCGGAATTTATGTGACTCCCGCCAGCAAGCTCAAAGACTGATCCAGGCGGGGGAAGTTTTAGTCAATCAACAAATGATTGATAAACCGGGAACAGAAGTTAATGTAGAAGCTAAAATTCAGGTTAAACAGCGATCGCCTTTTGTCTCCCGAGGAGGAGAAAAAGTCGCTAAAGCCTTGAAAGAATTTAAAATTGAGGTGAGCGATCGCATCTGTTTAGATGGAGGAATTTCCACCGGAGGATTTACCGATTGTTTATTAAAAGCCGGAGCTCAAAAAGTTTATGGCGTTGATGTGGGTTATGGACAAGTAGACTGGGGAATTAGAAATGATCCTCGGGTGGTTTTAAAAGAACGGACAAACCTGCGCTATTTAACCCCCGATCAATTGTATGGAGAAACCCATCCACCGGAAAATTATCCTGATTTTGCCGTTGTGGATGTTTCGTTTATTTCTTTAACCAAAATCTTGCCCGCGTTGTGGCAATTGTTAAAGCCGAATCGGGAAGTGGTACTGTTAATAAAACCTCAATTTGAAGTGGGTAGGGAACGGGTGGGTAAAAAGGGAGTTGTCCGAGATTCTAAGGATCACGCCCGTGCTATCTTTCAAGTGGGTTCTGCTGCGATGTCCTTGGGATGGCAATATCGAGATTTAACTTGGTCGCCGATTCAAGGCCCCGCCGGAAATATTGAGTATTTGTTATGGTTACATACTCAGGGTCAGCCCTTACCTTCTGAGTTGGCGATCGCCCAAATCACCCAACTCGCTCAACAGTCCCTAACCCAATCCCCGAGTCCCCCTTAACCTTTTAAGTCTCTTTAATGAATTTACCCAAACTACTAAAGCGCATTACGATTTATGTCATCAGCGCTTTCATGTTTGTTTTCTCTGCATTGGTCTTGACGGTCGTGGCGATCGCCATTAAGGTTTTAGTCCTGAAGCTCGCCCATAGATTTGTTTACCCCATTTTTATGTTTGGCGATTTACTCAGGGGTTTAGAAATTATTGATTTACTGAATATTTTAGTGTTTGCGATTTTGGGGATGGGATTAGGAGTCGCAACGGGTTTGTTACCAACTCCAGATGCTAAAAAAATTAGTACGGTTTTTCTAATTATTTTAATTCCCATTATTTTAGCAGTTCCTCAAGTGGTTAAATACAATCTTTGGGTGGGGGATATTGCTCAGGATGATGATCTTTCCTTTCCCCAAGCGCAAACGGTAGCCGATTCTTTTCTCAAACGTAGAATTAATCAGGAGGGGGTTTTCGGGTTTTATTTATATACCGGACAATTTCCAATGGTTCCGACGCGACAACTTCAAATGCAGGAATTGGAACGTTTGGAACAACAAGTTAACTCTAAATTTGTGCGGGTGAGTGGGATTCCCCCGACTTTAATTACAATTATTATGGGGGTTTGTTTTTGGGGAATTCGGATGTTTTATTTTTCCGTTGCTGTGATTACAGCGATCGCTCATTATCGAGAAGGATTAAGGATTGTGGCGAAATAGTTGACTTTTAGGGGGTTGCTATATTGAGTGAGTTGCTACGTTGATTAAAAAGTCAAGTGTATGCTCATGTTAGCCATAAGGGCATTGTCTCCTAAATCGAGATTTTTGTCAAGTAGTCGCGTGAACTAATCTGGCGAAAATTTGGGATGAAGTGGCATCCTGAAGCAGAAAATCGGGAGTTATTGGTTTGGAGAAAAGTCAACGCCAATAGGGTCTCCCTTTCCAAAATAGACCGATTAAAATTCCCATGGTGGTAATTTGAGAGGTACTGAGGAAAATCACAGGAGTAAATATAGATTTATACAGGAATAAAACAATTAATAAACCAATAAATAATGCCCATAAACACGGGACGTTGAGGAAAACTTTAGAGGGCTGAATTTCGATTAAATAAATTGATAAGACTCCCACTCCCACCCCTACGGCAAATAAAATCAACATCCCCAGGGGAGGAGTCAATAAAAGCAGCATAATTTGTTTGAATGCTGGAGATTGAGTGATGACCCAGAGGGTCAAAACCTCTGCGATCGCCACTATTAAATAAGTCAAGGCAACAGTTTGTAACAAAGACGACCAGGGTAAATTTTTTAGCCGTTGGATAAAATTATTCATAGATTTTTTACTAAAATTCACCAGTCTTAACGGGTCTACCCAGTTGAACTTAATTTTATCGATTTTTTGATTCAACTCACGTTAAAATTTTTGATGTTGAGAAACTCGAACCCATTCCAAATCTAAGACCGATAACGCAACAGAGGAGAAACCCATGGAAACATCCATTAACTGTGCAGAAGCCTGTATAAATGGCTGTGTTTTGGGGGATAAATGCCCCAATCGAGAATATATCCCAGAAACGGAGAACTTTATTAACAACACATCCTTAGACCAAATGTTAGAAATGGCGGAGGAAGCGATGCGGAAGAAAAGAATGCAGCCTCCCACTTGGATTTTACCGGATTTTCCTGAGTAAATCTATTCTGGTTGGGCGAATATATAAATTTCCCATCGTGATTGTAGGGGTAATTAAGACGAACTAATTAACGATGGGAAAAGGGATAAAACTGATTAGAAGATGCCCTTTTCCCCTTGAATGTATTAGTTAATTTTATTAGCTACAATCCGAATTCGCTTATAGTCAGCCATCCAAGTCCCATTTTTGAATAATTTGGGACGGAGGCGAGTTTCGATATCGTTCATAATATGTAGTTGGTCTGATACTGAAATTCCTTGAAAAAAGTCTCCAGCAAACATTCTCAACCAATTATTTAAGCCTTTTTCTCCATTAGTTAATGGAGTCGGACGCTCCACCAAGGTTGCCAGCTTTAACTCAAATCCTTGGGTTTCTAAAAGCATTCCATATTCACTAATACTCGGATAATACCAGGGATTCAGGGTTTTATTTTTGGGGTATCCCGCAGCATCTAAAGCCTGATCAATTGCTGTAATAATTGTATCAATATTGCCTTTCCCGCCGAATTCTGCTACAAAACGTCCCCCGGGTTTCAATGCTCGATAAACTCCAGAAATGACTTTTTCCGGTTGTTTAATCCAATGTAAAACCGCATTGGAAAATACCGCATCAAATTGTTCTTTCCAGGCTAATTTAGAGGCATCTATGACCAAAAAATTTAGACCGGGATAGGTTTGGCTGGCTCGTTTAATCATGGTTGAAGCATGATCAATCCCCGTAACTTCGGCCCCCGTGTTTGTAATTTTGTAACTCAAGTGACCTGTACCACAACCGAGATCGAGAATGTGTTCTCCTATACGGGGATCAAGCAATTCCAAGAGATCCACAGCTAAATTTGAGACAAAGCTATGGTGACTATCGTATAATTGTGCATCCCAATAAGACACGGGAGCCATAGGAGCATAGTTTACGGTCTTAGTATTCATGGTGGCAGTAAGGCAGAATTTACTTGTCGTTTTTTATTATGCAACATTCTGTTGATGATTAACTAAAAGTCAAGGAAAGTTTAGACTGATTTCAAGAGGAAGGTTTTGCGCTAAAGCCCAAAGGTTGATTCGGGCGATAAAAGGCGATCTTGACTCCTGGGTGATTAGGAAACAGGACTCTTTTTATACCATCTGGTGAAGCATTATTTCATCTAGTTGAAGATAGAGATTTACTCAACCCCTTATTTTACTTTTATAAAACTATTTAAAATGTTGAGAAAATCTTCATTACTGAGAGTATAGTTGCTTTGGGGTTAATCAGAATTGACAAAAAAACCTAAATACGGTACGGATCTCCCACGGTACAAAATTTAGTCAAACAAATCTATCCTAAATACATTTTAACTTCACATTGGGAAACAATATTAAGCCCAAAGAATGATGCAATTTTATTCGGGGTGATTACGCAAGGTTATAATCTAACCAAATCAGGGTTTTCATTATTTATTATCCCAACAAATTGTATCGGCAGATACTTTTTCTCCTTATTATCCGGGACAGTTCATTTATGTTTCCATTAAAACCCCATCCGATTTCTCAAAGAATTTCCAGCCGAGCTTTTCTGATCGGTGTTCTGGCAGTTTTCACGGTGATTCTGACCGTGACACTGCACTCTGCATCCTTTGCCATAACTAATCCTGATTCAGCCATGAATCAAACAGTCTATGGTCAGGAGTTAATAGCCCAGGTGCCAACTTCGGAGCAACCTTCCCCCAGTGCCCCCTCTGACATCCCAACGGCCGATACAGCTTTGTTGTTTCAAAATGACCGTTATGCGGTGAGGGTGTTTCGAGAAGGAAACAAGGCTTATATCAATATCTATGACAGGGAAAATAAAACTCTAACCCTTAAAAAAATCCCAGTTTCAATTACTCGGGCTAAAAATCCCCAAAAAGATCCGATTAAATACGTTGCGGCGATCAATAACCAAAAATATATCGTCGTGATTAATCCGCTGGGTGCTTCGGAGTTAACGATTTTGAAGGGGGAAACGGTGGTCTACCGCCAGGGGAGTAATCAGGTTGAGGTTGCCCAAAAAGTTCCGGGGATCTCTGACCAAACTGTACCCGTTAACCCCACCCTTGCCGTAGTTAGGACAATATTTATCAATTATGCCAAACTAACCATCTTTGCTCTGATGTTTTCGATGGCCATTCGCTGGAGGTTTGAGGATGTGATCTGGTTGGGTCAGCAACCTTCTCTCCTGCTGCGATCGCTAGTTTCAGTATTTATTGCCGTGCCCTTATTAGGGGCATTAACCATGCTGATTCCGGGGTTGACCGTGGCACAACACATTGGGATTTGGGCGATGATTACTTGTCCCGGTGCGCCGATGATTCCGTTTAAAAGCCTACAAGCGGGGGGAAATGCCAAATTTGTCGCCAGCTTACAGTTTACGGTGTGCATTCTGGCAATTATTAGTATTCCCTTAACGGCTCTGATTTTGGCTCAGTTCTCCCCCAATGAAGCCTGGTTGTCACCCCAAGAAATTGCCAAACAAATCTTTTTTGCTCAGGTGTTGCCCATGGGAATTGGGGTTTTACTGGCTCAATATGCCCCCAAACTTGCAGAGGATTTGGTGGAGCCCGTAACCAAAATTGCGAAATTGATGCTTTTGCTGGTTGTAATTCTTCTGCTCGCCGTCACCCTAGAAAAAGTTCTGAATGCTGGATTTTGGGCTTACTTGGCGATGGCTTTTCTCTCGATTGCTTCCCTGGCCTGTGGTCATTTCTTGGGTGGCCCCCAACCCGAAACTCAAACGGTTCTGGCCTATGCAACGGCGACCCGCAATGGGGGTTTAGCAATTCTATTGGTCAGCCTGAATTTTCCCAATCTCGATTATATCAAAGGTGGGATTATTGATTCGCTGATTACCTATGCCTTAATTGCCGCCTTTGTATCTATTCCTTATACAATTTGGCGGAAACGAACAAGGGTTGCTAATTAGAGACTTATTAGTAAGTATAAGATTAAGGTTAAGTTAAGCCACTTTAACATTTTGTGGCAGATCCAGAATGCTCTACCCTAGAACATTGGATCTGTATTTTTTAAGGAGAAGTAATTATGTCGGGTAGCGAATTAAAAGCTGATTTTTGGGTGAGTGAGTATATCACACCTTGGGATATTTATGTTCATGGAATTACCAAGGTATTAGCTTATAAAAAAACCCCCTATCAAGATATGTATGTGGTGGAAACCGGCGCCTATGGAAAAGCCTTAGTTCTCGATGGCAAATGGCAATCTTGTACCGGAGATGAATTTCTCTATCATGAACCCTTAGTTCATGTCGCCTCGGTCTATCATGGGTCTCCCAAAAAAGTTGCGGTTTTGGGCGGCGGAGAAGGGGCGACCATTCGGGAGGTTTTACGCTGGAAAACCATTGAATCCGTGGCCATGATTGACTTAGATGGGGATGTGGTCGAAGCCTGCAAAGAATATCTCCCAGAAATGCACGAAAATGCCTTTGATGACCCTCGCACCCAATTAATTATTGGGGATGCCATCGACTTTTTAGATCAGACTCAGGAAAAATGGGATATTGTGATTTCTGATTTATCCGATCCGATTGAAGATGGGCCATCCTTTAAACTGTTTACCAAAGAATATTTTGAAAAAATTCGTCAAATCTTAACCCCCGAGGGCTATGGGGTGATTCAAGCTGGCCCGGTTTCCCCGAATGAGATGAAACTGCACGTCCGCCTGGTGAATACCCTGAAAACGGTTTTTCCCCATGTTCACTCCTATACCAGTTATATTTCTACTTACGGAAGTCCCTGGAGTTTTATTATCGTTTCTGCCCAACCGATTAATACCCGCCCTGAACCGGAAAATGTTGATAAGGTTTTACAAGAGCAAACCACCGGAGGGCTACGGATGTTTGATGGGATAACGATGTTAGGAATGTTACAAACTCCTAAACATTTACGGGCTGCGATCGACGCCGAAACCGAAATTTATACCTTAGCTGAACCGCCGAAATTCTTTGGCAAAGGGACTAACGCTTAATCAATAGTCATCTATTTGAACACTTTCCCATTATTTTAAGGTGGGAGAGTGTTAACAATTAACCAAAATCTAGTACAATACATCCCGATACCCGCCTCCGGTGTGCTGAAAAATTAATTATAAAAAATCCCACTAATAAACCCTTTTGGTGATCGAGGAGTAAAGTCACAAATGGCAAAGTCTAAATTACTACGCCCAGGTAATCTTATTTTACTGGCAGGATTAATCGGTCTGGGTTTTGGGGGACTGGGATGGAAACAACAGTTCGCCAAAGCTCAAAATTCTGAGGTAGCAACGGGTTTAAACTGGTCGGGAGCTTCTTTTCCCGTTGAGGGGTTTCAGGAATACACCTCCCCGTTTGGGTATCGGGGGTCGGGGTTTCACTATGGTTTAGATTTGGCAGCCCCCCAAGGCAGTTATATTCGCAGTTGGTGGCAGGGTCAGGTGGTGGAAGTTTGGCAAGATGACCGTTGTGGTACGGGCATTGCCATCCAGTCTGGTCAATGGGAACATATTTATTGTCATGTTCAAGGGAGTGTGGAAAAAAACGCTCAAGGGACTTATTTTATTGACCGACCGGGGGGGATTCAACTTTGGGAAGGTCAACAGATTTCCTCCGGGACGAGAATTGCTCGGGTCGGGATGACAGGACGAACCAGTGGCCCCCACCTACACTGGGGCTTAAAGCATAATGGCCGTTGGGTTGATCCCGGTCGGGTGTTACGCTCGATGTATGATCAACAAGTTCAACAAGCTAATCGGGGTTAATTGTTGACTCGTACCGCCTCAAGTTAAATTCTTGTAAAAAAAATGAGTAACCTTTGATACAATAGTTAACGTGAGATTTGAAAATTTCTACCCGCAGGCTGATGTAGAACGCAGCGTTTAGGTATCTTCAAATCGAAACAACAACGGTATCCATAAATTAAGACCAGCGATTGAGATTTTGCGCTGGTCTTTTTTATTGGGGAATTACGAATTACGAATTACGAATTACGAATTACGAATTGGTAATACTTCGACTTCGCTCAGTAACAGGGTAATGGGTTTTATGGGGGGTCACAGCGAATTTCGATCATGAAACCATCGGGGTCGTAGAAATAAATTCCGCGTCCGGTGGGGCGAGTAACGGGGCCATGATCGATGATAATTGAATGGGATGTACTATGCGATCGCAATACTTCCACAGCCTGATCAAAATATTCTGGCGCAATATCAAAAGCCAGATGATTGACCCGGGTGAATGCTGTTTTGGGATCTCGATTAGGTGGAGTTAATTCGGGTTCGGAAAACAGGTCAATAACTGTGCCATCGGGGGTGACAAAATTAGCGACTTTCCCGGCTTCCACTAAGGATTTTAAGGTAGTGGGAACTTCATCCCCAACTAATTCGTGTAACCCTAATATCGTACCATAAAAATATCGAGAATTTTGTAAGTTAACAACATTTAACGCAATATGGTGAACCCGTCGTAACCATCCAGAAGATAGGACTTTGGGGGATATGGTTTCAGAAGATTCCATAGACTTAGTTAAAGGCTGGATTCTGGAATTTGCTCATTATTTTTTGAGCCAATGAAACTGTTTTTTTGATAAAATATTTTAAATTATTAGGGGATTTAATCGCCCAAATATTAATCACTAAACAGGTTGTTCCCAGGGATAATAGAATATAAGTAGGAATCATCACCACACCAATCATAAACCAACTGAAAACGTGCAGCACCATCAATCCCGAATATAAACTAGCAAACCCAGAAATTAACAGGATTTGAGAAGATGGACGATTTAGACCGATAAAAATTAAGGTTTGTAAGGTAGCCAATAAATTAAACGGGATTAAAAACGCACAAATTCCTAAACAATTATTTCGAGAAAATTCAGCAAGTGTAGTTAAATCTATCATGATCAAAACTCTGGTTTTTGAGAATAGCTAGAGATGAAATATTTTTTATAGTTTGGACTTTTCAATTATAGCCTTTTTAATGGCTATCGTTTCTTAGTTGTCCAAAAATTAGTAAACATCATCAAAAAACTACCGACAACAATCACTAAGGCGAGTCCGACGGGGATCGCGGTTTCTAAATCGATATTTTCCATGGTTTTTGTTTATATGCAATCAACAGATACCTTAACACAGATATTTCTACTTGGGGAAGGGAAAGGCCATAATTTTAAGGATTGACGATTTCACAGACCTTGAGCAATTTTGGCTTTCTTCTGTTACCATTAAATTGGTTATATATCTTATATCTATAGGAATACTCCTTTAACAAAATTATCGGGAGAAGGCAATGGTAGAGCAACAAAAAGGACAATGGGATGGGGGGCGGTTTCTCAAAACCCTGGCTTATTTTGGGGTTATTCCTTTTATTGGTAATATTAGTTGGATTCAAAATTTATTGGGAATAGGGAAAAAACAACCGCAACAGAAACCCAATATTATATTAGTAGTTGGGGCGACGGGAGGTGTGGGAAAACGGGTAGTAAAACGCTTACAACAAAGGGGAATAACCCTGCGTTGTTTGGTGAGAGATATTAAAAGAGCTAGAACAATATTAGGGGATACGGTAGAATTAATTGAAGCGGATTTAACAATTCCCAAAACCTTAACTCCAGCCATTTTTCAAGATGTTACCACGATTATTTGTTGTAGTGGAACTAAAGTTCAACCCGTGGAGGGAGATACTCCCAACCGAGAAAAATATTATCAAGGAATTAAGTTTTATTTACCCGAAGTGGTTGATGTGCCGGAATTAGTAGAATATCAAGGCATCCAAAATTTAATTCATGCTTTACCTGTAACTCTCAAGAAAGCTGGGGATAAAATTTTGTTTGATTTTACCAAACCCACGGAGGAGATTAAGGAAATTTGGGGAGCATTAGATGATATTGTCATGGGGGGTATTAGTGAAAGTTCGTTAAAATTAACCCCCGATGGTGGATTGTTTAGCGGATATGTTTCAACGGCTAACTCTGGGGGATTTGTTTCGGTGAGAACTCGCAATTTTGAACCCGGTTTAGATTTATCAGACTATCAGGGAATTGAGTTACGAGTTAAGGGGGATGGAAAACGATATAAATTTATTATTCGCTGTAATGATGGTTGGGATAGTGTGGGATATTGTTATTCTTTTGATACGGTTTATAATATTCCGATTACCATTAGAATTCCGTTTGCGGAATTAATCCCTGTATTTCGAGCTAAAACTATAAATGACGGAAAACCTTTTGATTCTAGTCAGGTATTTTCCCTCCAGTTAATGTTGAGTAAGTTTGAATATGATGGAGCTTTAAATCCTAAATTTCAACCGGGATTATTTCAATTAGAAATTGAGTCTATTAAGGCTTATGGTGGGAAGGTATTACCTCGGTTTGTTCAGGTAAGTTCGGCGGGGGTAACTCGTCCAGGGAAACCAGGATTAAATTTAGCAGAAGAACCGCCTGCGGTACGTTTAAACGAACAATTAGGAGGGATTTTAACTTGGAAGTTAAAAGGAGAAGATGTGATTCGTTCTAGCGGTATTCCCTATACTATTATTCGTCCCTGTGCGTTAACAGAAGCACCCGGAGGTTCGGCTTTAAAATTTGCTCAAGGTGATACGATTAAAGGGCAAGTGAGTCGAGAGGATATGGCGGAATTATGTATCCAAGTATTAAATCAACCTTCAGCTTGTAATACGACATTTGAAGTTAAAACAGAACCGGATAGTCAATTTTCAGGAAATTGGGATGACTTATTTTCTGAGTTAAAATCCGACTAATCATAATTCGTTGTTGCGCTTCAGCGCAATCTTGAGGGCTAAAGCCCAACAACGTTAAAATCCGACTAACCATAATTCGTTGTTGCACTTAAGCGCAATCTTGAGGGTTAAAGCCCAACAACGAGCTTTATTATTTAATGGGAAATGATGTTAAAGTTTAAACCCGTTTTTACCCCTTATTTATTTTTATTTCCCGCTTTGTTAATGCTAACCTTAACCGTATTCTGGCCAGCATTACAAGCATTTTATCTGAGTTTATTTAGTTACGATTTACTCACGCCCCCCGAATGGGTTGGGTTAAAAAATTTTCAACGGTTATGGACAGATGAGGTATTCTGGGAAACCTTAAAAAATACGTTTTTGTATTTAATCATAGTAGTTCCTGTGTTAGTGTTTGCGCCCCTAACCTTAGCAATTTTAGTTAATCAAAAATTAAGGGGAATGAATGGATTTAGAACCGCTTATTATGTCCCGGTTGTAATTTCCATGGTCGTCGCGGGAATTGCTTGGAAATGGTTATATGCAGAAAATGGGTTTTTCAATCAACTTTTAAACGCTATTGCTATTCCGCCTATTCCTTGGTTAACCAGTCCCAATGTCGCCTTATTTAGTGTGATGGCGGTGACAATTTGGAAAGGGTTAGGCTATTATATGGTTATCTATTTAGCAGGATTACAAAGTATTCCCTTAGAACTGTATGAAGCCGCTAGTATTGATGGGTCGGATGGGTTTAAAAAACATTGGGATATTACATTACCTTTGATGAAACCCTATATGGTTTTAGTTGGGGTAATTTCGGCTATTTCTTCAACTAAGGTATTTGAAGAAGTCTATATTATGACCCAAGGAGGGCCTAGAAATAGTTCTAAAACGATTGTTTATTATTTGTATGAACGAGCCTTCCAACAGTTAGATTTAGGTTATGCTTGTACCATTGGGTTAGTTCTGTTTTTAATTGTTTTAGGATTATCAATTTTACGATTAGTAATTGAACGGTTTACGGAAAATATGGAAAGCAGTAATCATTTAATGTAGGATGCTGGATTTTTCTTACACTCTGGGATTTTCGGCCTTTTCCGGCGAGTCAGGACAGCCGCCCCCCAAAAGGGATAAAACCTGATAACAGATTAAGTCAGACCAGTATTTAGACTCAGTTGACTTGTGGAACGTCAGTGTGGCTTTTTTTGATACAATTATTCATATTCCTTCGCAACATTTGTTAATGTTAATTCTCAAGGTTTTGAGAACTTAATCTTTTTTAAAAATAGCCCATAACTCCCTGATAGCAATAATCTTTTACTTTAGGTTACTATGGAAACAAAAAGAACCTATATTGTAATAGGGATAGAAGGTGGTAGTCTTAAATATAGAGGCAAAAAACCCTCAGTTCAGAAGAAAAGTTCAGACCTAGAGAGAAAAACAGAAGGTAATCTTAAGAACTGCAAAGTTCAAGAATGATTTAGAAAAACTTAACTTAGAATGTACAGGTAGAGATTAATACATTCTGATCTAAGTTTGAACTTAAATAAACAATAAAGATTGACTGAATGTTAATAAAACAGTCATTCCAATTGGAGGATTTTAAAAATGGTTAACACTTATGCAACGACTGAAACAGTAAATTCAGAAGCGAAAGAAACAGCTTTTGTACTGTGGTTTGATGAAGTGGGAATTTCTGATATTCCCTCAGTCGGTGGGAAAAACGCATCCTTGGGCGAAATGATTCGAGAACTCACCTCCCAAGGCGTTAATGTTCCGAATGGATTTGCCACCACTGCCTATGCTTATCGTTATTTTATTGAGTCTGCGGGTTTAGAGAAAAAACTACGGGAACTATTTGCAGACCTCGACGTTGAAGATATGCCCAACCTGCGACAACGCGGGAAACAGGCTCGTTCCTTAATTTTAGACACTCCGTTTCCACCCGAATTAGAAGCAGCGATTACCAGCGCTTATAAAAAACTCTGCGAACGCTACAGCACGGACGGCGATTTTTGCAGTCAATTTGGCGACGAATATAAGGAGGAATGCAAACGTTATTCCAATGATGTAGACGTTGCTGTGCGTTCCTCCGCCACCGCCGAAGATTTACCCGATGCCAGTTTTGCCGGACAACAGGAAACCTACTTAAACGTTTATGGCGAAGAAGGAGTTTTAGAATCCTGCCATAAATGCTTTGCCTCGATTTTCACCGACCGGGCAATTTCCTATCGCACGATTAAAAATTTCGACCATTTTAACGTGGCCCTGTCCGTCGGTGTGCAAAAAATGGTACGGTCTGACCTCGCCTGTTCCGGGGTGATGTTCTCCATTGATACCGAAACCGGATTCAAAAATGCCGCCTTAGTAACTGGAGCCTATGGTTTAGGAGAAAATATTGTTCAAGGTACGGTGAACCCCGATGAATATTTTGTATTCAAACCGACCTTACTGCAAGGGTTCCGTCCCATCTTAGAAAAACGCTTAGGCAGCAAAGAACTGAAGATGGTCTATGACATCGGAGGTTCTAAATTAACTAAAAATATCTCAGTTCCCCAGTCCGAACGGGATAAATACTGTATTACTGATGACGAAATTCTGCAATTGGCGAAGTGGGCTTGTATTATTGAAAACCACTATTCGCAAGTCCGGGGTACTTATACTCCGATGGATATTGAATGGGCAAAAGATGGAATTACCGGACAATTATTTATCGTCCAAGCCCGTCCTGAAACCGTGCAATCCCAGAAATCTGCTTCCGTTCTCCGCAACTTTAAACTGCTCGGAACCAGTAAGGTTCTGTCTCGCGGTCGGGCCGTGGGTGAAATGATTGGTCAAGGCAAAGCCCGGGTGATTCTGGATGTCCATAAAATTGATGAATTCCAAGCGGGTGAAGTGTTAGTCACCAACAAGACTGACCCCGACTGGGAACCGATTATGAAGAAATCCAGCGCCATCGTTACCAACGCGGGCGGACGGACTTGCCACGCAGCAATTATTGCCCGGGAAATGGGAATTCCCGCCATTGTCGGTTGCGGTGATGCCACCTCAGTAATTAAAAACGGCCAAGAAATTACCGTTTCCTCTTCTGAAGGAGAAGAAGGTCGGGTTTATGAGGGGTTAGTTCCCTTTGAAATCCAAGAAACCGTTCTCGATAATCTGCCCAAAACCCGGACGAAAATTTTAATGAACGTGGGCAACCCCGAAGAAGCCTTCGGTTTGTCTTCGATTCCTTGCGATGGTGTGGGGTTAGCGCGGCTGGAGTTTATTATTGCTAACCATATTAAAGCCCACCCCTTAGCGTTGTTGAAATTTGACCAACTCGAAGATGAGTTAGCCAAACGGGAAATCGCCGAGATGACCAAAATCTACGACCATAAACCGGACTTCTTCGTCGATAAACTGGCCCATGGTATCGGGATGATTGCCGCAGCCTTCTATCCGAATCCGGTGATTGTGCGGATGTCCGACTTCAAGAGTAACGAATACGCTAACCTCTTAGGTGGTCGTCAGTTTGAACCCAAGGAAGAAAACCCGATGATTGGTTGGCGGGGTGCCTCCCGTTACTACGACCCCAACTACCGCGAAGCCTATGGGTTAGAATGTGTCGCCCTGAAACGGGTTCGGGACGAAATGGGTTTAACTAATGTCACCCCGATGATTCCCTTCTGTCGTACCCCCGATGAAGGTCGGAAAGTGTTAGCAGAAATGGAAAAACACGGACTGAAACGGGGCGAAAATGGTTTAGAAGTTTATGTGATGTGTGAACTTCCCAGTAACGTGATTTTTGCCGATGAATTTGCCGCCGTGTTCGACGGATTCTCGATTGGGTCTAACGATTTAACCCAATTAACATTAGGTTTAGACCGGGATTCTGCGTTAGTTGCTCATATCTTTGATGAACGCAATGAAGCCGTGCTGCGGATGGTCACTATTGCAATTAAAGCGGCTAAAAAATATGGTCGCAAGATTGGGATTTGTGGTCAAGCGCCCAGTGATTATCCTGAGTTTGCCCGGTTCTTAGTGGAGTTAGGAATTGATTCAATTAGTTTGAATCCTGACTCGGTGATTAAAACCATTCTTGATATTGGCAAAATGGAAGAAGCTGGCACGTTGTTAGATGAAGTTATGGACGTTGCCAAAGCCAAATAAATTCCCGTAGAGACGTTGTATACAACGTCTCTACAGGGATTGTTTACTGAATTTTAGGATTTGATATATTAGGGTATGGCGATGCTGTACCCTTTATTTATTTTTCTTGACCGGATTAGTTGGGATAATTTTAACGAATCATCAGATTTAAAAGTACAAATAGAGGCATTTAAAGAATACACAGACTATTATCCGTTTGGCAGTTCATGTAGATAAAATTTACCGGACTAGAGAAAACCGAGCTTGTCTGACTTCATTAGCTAGTTAATCATTCGTTTCCTTTTCTGTTACTTTTTCAGCAAGCCCTAATTAATGTTTGAAACCAACGGCTTCAGAAATTGAATTTAAACCATATTGATCTAATTTCTGTAAGAGTCCTGCTAAGATTCTTTTTACCATTCCTGGCCCTTCATAAATCCAACCTGTATAAACTTGAATTAAACAAGCGCCTGCGGTGATTTTTTCCCAAGCATCATCGGCGGTAAAAATTCCGCCAACTCCAATAATAGGAAGTTGTCCTTGGGTATTTTGATGAATCCAACGAATCACTTCCGTTGACCTTTCTTTGAGGGGTGCGCCACTAATTCCGCCTGCTTCTTCGGTAATATAACTTCCGGTTTGGGGTAGCCATTCGGTTTTTAATCCCTCCCGTTTGATGGTGGTATTAGTAGCAATAATTCCAGCTAATTCATAGGTTTGGGCTAAATTTACCACATCGGCGATCGCATCCCATTCTAAATCCGGTGCAATTTTAATTAAAATCGGTTTATTATCCGTATTTTCAGTTTTTAAAACCGCTATAATTTTACTTAATTGTTCCGCATCTTGGAGCGATCGCAATCCGGGGGTATTAGGAGAAGAAACATTCACCACAAAATAATCGCCATAGTCTTTTAACAGTTTAAAACTTCCTAAATAATCCTCGGCGGCGGCTTCTAAAGGAGTAATTTTAGATTTTCCTAAATTAATTCCAACGGGAATTATAAATTTTTGTTGATGTTTTTCCCGTAATCGTTGCGCCAAGATTTCCGCCCCTTGATTATTAAATCCCATGCGATTTAAAATGGCTTCATCCTCAACTAATCTAAATAATCTCGGTTGAGGATTTCCCGCTTGAGGATGGAGGGTGACAGTCCCTAATTCCGTAAATCCAAACCCGAAACTTTGCCAAATTCCGGCCGCCACCCCATCCTTATCAAACCCGGCGGCTAAACCCACGGGATTAGCAAAATTTAAACCCCACAATTGTTGCTGTAAACGGATATCCTGTAAACAGAATGAGGGTTTAAGTTGAGATTCTAGCCAATTCATCGGTGACTGAGACTGATTTTGGTCAATCCAACTCAGGACTTGTAAAACGTGATGATGCGCCCATTCTGGATCGATTTTGAGTCCATAAAATAAAAGGGGTTTAACGGCGCTGCGGTAAATATCCAAAATAGTCTCCTCTGCTTATGTCTTAATTCCCAGATTTTAATTTAGTCTATTTTTTGAGTAAAAGGGTGAAATACTAAGGGTAAGATAGAACCATCAACCAGACTAACGGGTAGAGTATTTCTCCTACCCTATACCAGAAAAGTGCACGGGTTTAGGATCTTAATTAAAATTTTAATTTTGAATGTTAATTAAAAGATAGGATTTGGGAGTTTATTATGGGTCAGCTTGAAGAATCGACCGCATTAGAGCAACCTATCATGACCTTGGGGCGTGTTCTCCAAACCCTACAAGATGAAGATAATGTTGATGTTTTAATCGAAACGATTTTAAACTATTTAAAAACTGAGTTTGATTATAGTTTAATTTGGATTGGTTTGTATGATCGTTTAGATCATCGTTTAATCGGAAAAGGCGGAATCACACCCACCGAAGATAATTGGTTAATCAAACAAAGATTTGTCTTATCTCCTGGGGATTTACTTGAACAGTTAGTGATTCAAATGCGGCCTTTAGTTGTTCCCGACCTACGATCAGAAAGTCGCGCTGGAGAGTGGCAAAAAGCTGCCCAAGCCTTTAATATTCAGGGATCAATTTTATTTCCCATGCGCTATAAAGATCGCTGTTTTGGTGTGGTTTTATTAGGATCAACGGAGTGGGGAATTTCTCCAAGTTCGATGGAAAAAGAACTAATTTCAATGGTTTTAGGAACCTTGGCTGCTTCTTTATTTCAAATTGAAACCACTTGGATGTATCAACAAACCAAACGACCTGACCAACCTTTTTTGAAACTTTTAACTCAATTTAGAACTCTAAATACTTTGGATCGATGTTTAGAAGTGGCGGTGGAAACAACCCATGAATTTATTGAACCCACCCGCACCAATGTCTATTGGTATTATCGAGAAGGGCGTTATTTTTGGCGACGGGCCAGTAATCAACAAAAACTTCCCAGTGTGAGTTTGATGAAACAAGCCGCTTCCGGGGTGACAGTCCAGGATTTAGGAGAATTTTATCAAGCTTTAATTGCCGATCATTTAGTGTCAATTGGAGAGTCTTATAGTTCTCTTAGGGCTGATACAACGGAACGATTAATGGAGAAAATTCGCGCCCGTTCCCTCTTAGCAGTTCCAATTCTTTTTAATCAAGAAATGTTAGGATTTATTGCGGTTGAAGGTCAAAATCCCAGGATTTGGCAGGAAAATGAAAAACAATTTTTGCGAGGTGTGGGGCAATTAATTTCCCTAACCGCCCCCTTAGCGGAAATGGAAGTTAAAATTCGACAAGCTGAACTGGATCAGTCTCTGACAGCTAAAGTAACCCGTGCTATTGTTGATGATCAAGATTGGCAACTTTCTTTGAAAACTACCGCTAATCTTTTATGTCAGCGATTAAATACGGGACGATTTCTACTAATTAAACGTCATCTTAAAACGGCAAAATTTGAGATTATTTATCAATATTATCCTTTAAATAGAAACGCAATTTTTTCGCCTTTAGATTCTCTGAGTTCCCAAGATTGGCAATCTTTAAAAAATGAGAATGAAATTTTGCTAATTGAAAATTATGATGAAGATGAAAAATTAAAACCTTGGCGCAATCAACTCAAGGATGCCGGAGTGCGATCGCTCATTCTTTGCCCGATTAATTCTTGTTTGACTTCGGAAAAAAATCAACAAGACAATACACCTCAAGAGTGGTTATTAATCGGTCATGATGCTCCCAGAACTTGGGATCGAACCGAACAGGAATTAGTTAAAATTGTGGGTCAACAATTAAGCGTAATTCTCCGTCAATGGAAGTTAAATCAACGAATTAAATCTCAAGAAGAATTTAATCAAGCCTTAGAGAAGGGCTGGTCAATCTTAGAAAAAACTGAGCAATTACAACCGCTAGAACAACAATTCACAGAAAAAATAGCCCAATTGTTAAAAAGTCCTTTAGTTCTATTATTAACCTGGCCAGAAGGAGCCAAAAAAGCAAAAGTTGCCCATTGTATTGCTCGTCAATCAAAATTTTATATTGACTCAGATCGGTTAATTTCTATCGCTAAAGATCCTTTAATTCAACACGCTTTATCAACAAAAACAATGTTTTGGTGGCCCGTACAGGAGTTATCTGCTTATACTCGCCAATGGTTTACAAGCACCGTCGATAAAATTTTAGTCACTACCCTGCATACCGCTTCTGAACACGATCCTACGGGTATTTTGATTGTTGCTGATCCTGAGCAAATTCAAACAGAATCTGGCCTATCTTTAACTCTGCTTAATTCCTTGATCATGCAGTTTTCTTGGTCACGGCGCTATCTCAGAATTCAAGAGGTCTTAACAACTCAACATGAAGAATTACAATGGATGAATTGGTATAAACAACGACGCTTAGAAGAATTGTATCGAACCGTAGGCGGAGGACTGAAACAGTTAAACGAATTAAATCAATCTCCGTTTCAATCAACCGATCCACAAAAAACACAACTTGCCCATTTACGCTATCAACAATTACTCCGTCAAATGGGAAGTGCTTTAGCCTCCACCAGTTCTTTAATTAAACAGGAACAATGGCGACTCCAGCATCAAAATGATATTATTCCGATTACTAATTTACTGCGAAGGGTGCGAGAAAAAATTAATGCTATAATTAGAAACAAACAAATCCAATTAGTTGTTAAACAACAGGAAAATTTTAATGTTATTGGCGATCATATTAAACTAGAACTTGTTTTTTATGAAATCCTCCTAACCACCTGTCATCGCGCTGAACCCGGTGGCATTATTGAGATCATCACTCAGCCTTTAAATGACCATCAATTAGAACTGATGATCACAGATTATGGTATAATCAATCCTCAACTAATTCTTGAGTTAAAAATCGGTCATTCTCCCGATTTACTTGCTCCCTCTCCCCTATCTTCTCCCCCAGGTCAACAGCTTTTAATTTGTCAGCAAATGTTAGAAAAAATGGCAGGGAAATTCCTAATAGAACTGGGAGAAAATCAACAAATTATAACTCGGATTATTTTAACCTTATCTCCAGCAAGCTAGATCAATGATTGACTATAGGACTTACACAAAGAAAACAGGTTTCTACGAAAAAGATGAAGGTTTATCGCTAGATATCTCAGAAGAAACCCGGTTTCTGACATCCCGTGCGTAGTTGCTCAAAATTAAGGTAATGAATACAGAACTTGCTCCTAAAACTGATAACTAATAACTGATTAATATGTTACTTTCTCTAAGAATAGAAAATTTTGCTTTAATTGATCATTTAGATTTAGATTTAGGTACGGGTTTAAATGTATTTACCGGAGAAACTGGAGCCGGAAAATCGATTATTTTAGATGCAGTTGATGCGATTTTAGGGGGAAAAGTAGACCGTCGTTCGATCAGAACAGGAGCTACAAGATCGCTATTAGAAGCAACATTTGAGATGGACAAAAAATGGTTTAATTGGTTAACAGAACAAGAAATTGATTTAGTCGATGGAAGTTTAATTGTTTGCAGTCGGGAAGTAGTAATTACCGGGGATAAACTACGCAGTCGATCTCGCGTTAATGGAGTATTAGTCAATCGCAAATTAATTGAACAACTGCGCGAGCGCTTAATTGAAATTACCGCCCAAGGACAAACCTTACAACTCGGTCAACCCGAACTACAACAGGAATGGTTAGATCTCTATGGCGGTCAACCCTTAATCAAAGCTAGAAAAGCTGTAGCATCGACTTATACCCAAGCTCAAACCTGTAGTCATGCCCTAGAGAAACGCCGTCAATTTGAACAGCAACGGTTACAAAGGTTGGATTTATTAACCTATCAAATTCGAGAATTAGATGCAGCTACTTTAACCACAGCAGACGAATTAGAACAATTACAAATTGAACATCAACGACTTAATCATATTGTTGAACTCCAACAACAAAGTTATCAAATTTATCAAGCCCTATATCAAAGTGAAACCGGGTTAGCTGCGGCGGATTTATTAAGCCAAGCGGAAAACAAACTCAGTGATTTAGTCGAATATGATCCCCAACTTCAACCTATTTTAGAAATAGTTAGTGAGGCCATGGCTCAAATTACCGAAGCCGGAAGACAAATTGGCAGTTATGGAGAACAATTAGAATCCGATCCCCAACGGTTAGAAGAAGTAGAAGATCGGATTCGAGACTTAAAACAAATTTGTCGAAAATATGGGCAAACTTTAGAACAAGTTATCGAATATTATCAACGCATTCAAGAGGAATTAAAAGAGTTAGAAGATGAAGAGCAATCGATTGAATCCTTAGAACAGACCTATCAACAAGCGGTTCAAGAGCTTAAAGAAACCTGTCAACATCTAACTGACCTGCGCCAAAAAGCCGCCCATCAATTGGAAACCCATTTGCTAAAAGAACTCAAACCTTTAGCGATGAATAATGTTAAATTTCAAGCAGAAATTCATCCGATTTCCCCGACCGCTATGGGGGCGGATCAGATTCAATTTTGCTTTAGTCCCAACCCAGGAGAACCCCTGCAACCCTTGGGGGCGATCGCATCGGGAGGAGAAATGAGTCGGTTTTTACTAGCCTTAAAAGCCTGTTTTTCCCAAATTGCTGGGTCAGGAACTTTAGTTTTTGATGAAATTGACGTTGGGGTATCGGGACGAGTGGCCACCGCCATTGCCCAGAAACTCCACCAACTGAGTCAGCGCCATCAAGTCCTCTGTGTCACCCACCAGCCCCTAGTTGCGGCCATGGGAGATCATCATTTTCGGGTAATCAAAGAAACCATCCAAACCGACTTAGAACCCAATTCCCAGGCCCCAGAAACCCGCACCGTTGTTCGTGTCAGTCAGTTAACCTCCTCCCAACGTCGGGAAGAATTGGCTCAATTGGCCAGTGGAGAATCAGCCCAAGAAGCGATCGCCTTTGCCGAGTCCCTTTTGACCCAAGCTGCTTTGATGAAGAATTAGGTTTGACACCAAAAACTCCAAAATTATGACAAAATAAAGCTATTAATTGGTAACTAATAATATGTAATAGGATATGAGATAGTTAAAATTTATCCATGAACATTCAATGAGGATAGGACTATGAATGCTTTAACTGTCAATTTGAAATCATTAATAGAAATGACTGATGAGCAATTTTTTCAGCTATGTCAAAACAACCGGGAATTGAGATTTGAAAGAAATGCCAATGGAGAGTTAATAATTATGCCACCAACGGGAGGAGAAACAGGAAACAAAAATGCGAGAATCACTCAACAGGTAATGAATTGGACTGATGTTGATGGTACTGGCATTGCTTTTGATTCTTCGACTTGTTTTAAATTACCAAATGGTGCAGATCGTTCTCCTGATGCTTCTTGGATCAAGTTGGAAAGATGGGATGCTTTAACTGATGAGGAAAAACAAAAGTTTCCCCCTATTTGTCCTGATTTTGTAATTGAGTTACTTTCTCCTAGTGATAGTTTGAAGACTACACAAGAAAAGATGAGAGAATATATAGATAATGGTCTGCGTTTGGGTATATTAATTAATCGTAAATCTCGTCAAGTAGAGATTTATAGACCAGGAAAAGAGGTTGAAGTTTTGGATTCTCCCGCTACGGTTTCGGGGGAAGATGTTTTAAAAGGTTTTGTGTTAAATTTGGGGATGATTTGGTAAAATTATATAGGTATTTATTTTTACACCTTAATCAAATAATTTAACTTATGTCTACTACAATTCGTGAAGAACTTCACCAACAGATTGACCGATTACCTGATCACATTGTTGAAAAAATTGCCAACTTTACCCGATTAATTGCCACTGAGCCAAACAACATTTTAGAATATACTAATTGGCAAGATGAAGACTGGCAAAAATTTTCATTAGAGCAATTTTTCAAAGAAGAAGATGAAATTGAATATTCCCTAGCAGATGCTCAAGAAATTTATCAACCATGAAACCAGGTGATATTGTTCTAATTCGTTTTCCTCAAGCAGACTTGAAATCAGGAAAACTACGTCCAGCTTTAATTATTGCTATTTCACCAAGTCGCCATCGTGATTTATTACTTGCTTTAATTTCTTCTCGTCTCCATCAAGCTACTCTAGGATTTGACGAAATTATTAATACCTCAGATTCTGACTATCTTACTACTGGACTTAAAGTGGCTTCTTTAATTCGGCTAGGACGATTAACAAGTGTCGAATCATCTGTAATCAATGCACGTTTAGGAAATATCTCACCAGAAAGACTAATACGCATTAAAAATCTTTTAATCAATTGGCTAAGAAAATAAAATTAGTGCGATCGCTTATTGTTTAGAAAGCTTGATGGCGATATAATTTAGATAAAGACTGTGTTCTTCTAGTTCATCAGATAAGATTTCGCCAGCGTGAATTGCAGGTCTTGCCATAGTTGTTTTCTCCTTTAGCGATCGCTTTTTCTATCACTTCCCAATACCCAAAATTCTATTCTCTAATTCTGAATTTTAATCATCATCTTGATCCTCCTCTGACTCGTCTAATAGCCCTAATCTCAATAGCTTTTTGGCAAGAGCATATACGTCTTGTTTACTACCATCCTTCCGAATTCCCAAAGCTACAATCATGACAGTGACTTGAGCTTGCTCGATCGCGTAAATGATGCGATATCTTTGTCCAACTGCACGCACACTGTAATAACCATCTAGTTCACCGAGTAATGGTTTTCCCTGGATTTCGGGAGATTCTTTGAGCTTGTCAATGCGATCGCTAATTTTTTTAAGGATACGACGATCGCTAATTTCTTTTAATAGTTTGAAAGCCGTGGGCTGAATGACGACGCGATACATCACAGGTCTAATTCTCGTTTAGCTGATTCCCAATCTATTCCTTGTGCTGATTTCGCCTCGGTAATACCTTGACGCAAGTTAGCCATAAGGTTCGCATCACCAAGTATTTCTATGGTTTCGAGTATTGCTTCGTAATGTTCCCATGTCATCACAGCTAGGACAGGCTTGCCTCTGCGGGTAATTGCCAGTGTACCGCCTTGCTGGGCAAGTTTTTCAGGTAATGAGGTTAACTCGTTTCTTGCTTCTGTAATCGGAATATTGGATAGCATTATTTTTGAATCTATCTGTACATCTAAGTGTACATCTAAATACGGCAAAAGCGATCGCCTAAAATCAAAACTCACAGGAATAGCGATCGCCACTTCAAAAAAATCAAACCGCGATCGCATTATTTCAAAACTGAGGTTTGATATGAGTGTTCCATACTTCACGCAAGTTATCAGCATCTTCTTGAGATAGCTGCCCTAATTTGGTAATTAGTAAAGATTTCTCTAAGCAATCAAGTCGTGATAAACGCACAGTTGAGGCAACTCGTAAACCACTGGTTGTCCAGTCTTTTAGTAAAACATCGGTTTGTGTTCTCGGCCGTGCAGATGTCACTGCTGCTAATATAAGATCGGCTTCATCTAGCCAAAGAATTAATACGGGTCTCTTTTTTGAAGATATGCCATTTGTAAAAGGAATTGATGCAACCCAGATTTCTCCTGCCTTAATAGTCGTCATATAATCCTTCATCTTCTGACGAATAACTTTTTAAAAAGGCATCATGGGCGCGATCGCCTGTTTCTGTTTCTGATTTTGGCTGAATAGTAATAAGCCATTTACCTTTGCCGATTCCTTCTATTATGGAGCTAGGTATTGTAAATTTTTCTCCGTCTTGAAGCTCTATTTCAAAAGCTAATTTTAATAACTGGCTTTTCATATTGTGTAGATACTAAAATATTTAAAATTCTAACATAGAGTTCGGTTTGGGTTTTAGAGCGATCGCCCCCTCAACAGCCAAAACATCACGATCACCTAAAAATGCTGATTTCGCCTCGGTAATACCTTGATGCAAGTTAGCCATAAGGTTCGCACTATCTGTATATCTAATTGTACATCTAAATACAGCAAAAGCGATCGCCTAAAAATCACTACTCACACCGAATAGCGATCGCCAGATCATCTAATTTATTAACTATCTTTTTTCTTAACTCGCTTTTTCTTCTCGACTTTGAGCAATGGTGCACTTAGGGTTTCATAGAGGCTAAATAAATACTCAATGCGATTTAATTCACTAACAAAAGGTTGGGGACGATAGCAAAGGTCTACGGCTTTATCTAGGGCTTGATGTGCCTTTACCAAGTCGGGCGGCATGGTGAGAGGATCGTAAAGATCGGCGAGGCTACTATCAGGATATTTTTCCCTTGTGTCTAATACTTTTTGTGCGGCAGTTTCGACTTTTTGCTTTTGTTTGTCGCTGACGTTTTCAGGGAATGGATAATTGTTGTAAACGATTGTATTGGAATAACGAAAACGACTTTCTAATCTTCCACAGACATATCTAACCCAAGTCATGTGCATTTCTGAAGTGAGAATACCAAATAAATATAGAGTTGCATTAGGAATACAATTGCAACTATCAGCAACAATTTCATGCTTTTTACAAAGACCTATAGGAATATATTTTCGATTTTCTGAAGAATGTCGAGGCAGGATAATGTAATCGTTACTAGGTTGCCTATTTTCTGTAAAAACAGTTGGATATTGCGCCCATTTAACTGTTGCGATTTTAGAACTCATCATCCTCATTTGTTTAACAGATTCTATTCTTTTTAAAAGTAAAGGTAACTTTTTGAGTTCATTGGGTTGAATATTTGTAAGCCAAAAACACCAACGTTTTTTACCATTTAAAAACTCATCTGCTGAGATAAATGGTCGAATAAAATTTAATCCATCTGGCTCTTGCTTGACATATTCATTTTTCTCTTCATCAGTCATTAGGAGATTACCTCCATCAGTGGGTTGGCTACCCTTAAGCATCTCAGAGCTATTACAAATTGAAGTAGTTCTCTTTAATACAACTAAATCATTCCCTTCAGCTAAATACGGGTTAATATTTCTAATTCTTTTTTCCGTTGGTTCGCCCTTGATATCTACATAATCAAAGATTCTCTTATTTTCAATATCCTGTAACCCAAAGCCAATAATCACACAATGTACAGCCGCATTACCTTTTGCCTCATTACTCCAACTAAAAGTACGATGAGCAAAATGAATTTTAATTTTGTATCTGTTGTAAAGCTCTCGCCAGAGAATCCCCACTTGCTCACCTTGCGAAATTGAACTTGTACTAACAAAAGCACAACGAATATCTGTATTTTGAATTAACCGTGCTGCCTTAATATACCAAGGTGTTACATAGTCCAATACACCCGCACCATTCACTCCAGCAAATATCAACCCCATATCTGCTTTTTGTTGAGTATTTTGTAAATGTTTCCCGACAAATGGAGGATTACCCAAAATGAAATTTAACTTCTCTTTTGCAACAACAGACTCCCAATCAATCCGCAACGAATTACCATGCACAATCTTCGCGGATTTCTTCAATGGCAACCGCACAAAATACTGCCCAAACTCATTACCCACCTTCACATTCATCTGATGATCAATTAACCACATCGCCACCTCAGCCACCCGCACCGCAAATTCATCATATTCAATCCCTGCAAACTGATCTACATCAACTTGAATAAAAATTCTTACATCAACAAAACCCTCGTCTTTTCTATACAATTCACGCAAAATTTTAATTTCTAAATCTCGCAATTCCCGATAGGTAATAATCAAGAAATTACCACAACCACAGGCAGGATCGAGAAAGTGTAAATTGGCAATCTTTTTATGTAATGTTTCTAGTTTGCCCTTACTACCCTTAGCCTTCTCAAATTCAATATAAAGATCATCCAAAAAAAGCGGCTTAATCAACTTTTGAATATTCTTTTCAGAAGTGTAATGCGCCCCTAAATTGCGCCGTTCCGTCTGATTCATTACCGCCTGAAACATCGACCCAAAAATCGCCGGGGAAATTTTACCCCAATCAAACCCACAATCTTTTAACAACATTTCACGCATCGGTTTATCAAACGCCGCAGGTTTTACAGTCTCCTCAAATAACTTCCCATTCACATAGGGAAACTGCACTAAATTCTCATCTAAATTTTTTAACCGCTTATCATTGGGAGTATTTAAAACATGGAAAATCGAAGCAATGTGCATCGCTAAATCGCTGCCATCTTCCTTGGTATGCAGATCGATATATTCCCAAAAAATTCCCTTATTAAAAATCCCCGTATCATCAGCAAACATACAGAACAATAGCCGCACCAGATACACCTCTAAATCATGCCCTATATAGCCAATTTCTTTGAGGCGATCGTGCAGTTCTCCCATCAATTCCGCCGCCTTAATATTGACAGGATCTTCATCCTTATAAACCCGTTTTTCATATCCGGCCATAAAGCCGAATAGATGCACATGATTTACAAAATCCTTTAGCTCAAACTCTGTAGTTTCGTCCGTATCTAAATCATAAAGCCGGAATTTTTGGAAATCCGAAACTAAAATATATTTTGGTAATTCATGCTCTTTTAAATTGGGAAAATAATCTTTTGCCTGTTGTGTAGCCTTATCTAAGTCTTTGCCCTTAGACTTATGCTCCACCAAAATCATCCCTTTCCACAAAAGATCGATAAAGCCTTGTTTATTATCTGCCTTTTTAATCGGTAGCTCAAAACTTCCCACCCGCCGCCGTGAAATGCCAAACACATTAAAAAAATCATTCCAGAATGATTGTGACTCTGACTTCTCTGAAGTTTCAGTTTCCCATTCCTTAGAAAAGGCGATCGCCCTTTGCTTAATTTCATTCCAACTTAAAGGCATATCGGCAAATGTTAAGGCATAATTTTAGGCAATCTTTATACTATCACCGGACTTACGCAAGTACACTATATATAGCTTGCTTGAGTAAGTCCTGACAGATTAAAATCCGTGAAATCCTCTTAAACAGCACTTACTTATCACCGCTATGAAGAGTAGGGGTAATTCATGAATTACTCCTACATCTAGGGTTACATCCCCAAATTTGCGTAAATTCTCTTAAATCTGTGATCCCTATTACCTCTGGCCCTATTTTTTCAAAATTGGTAGAACAAAACACAGACGAGAATCTATACTAAATGCAACAATGGTTTGACAAACCGGGCTTGCCCCAAATGGGATTAAATCTAGCAACTTGTCAATATTCAACGTAAACTGGTAAACAGTAATTGTCCATGGGCTATTTTCTTTTGATAGTTCAAAACTTAAAAAAATATTAATCTTTCCCTAAAAGACGGTTTGAACCCCAATCTATGTCTTAAACCCCTATGAAATCTGCATCCCCGACCAATTCTAAATCAGGAGAATCAACGGTGGTTTCATCACAAGTGATTGATGTAACGCCCGTTGTGGAGTCTACAGCTAATCGAAACGGCAATCAAATTGTAAACCCAGTAGGGGGTGACACCCCTTCTCAAAAACCAGCCACATCAACGAATGGTGGGCTAGTTCCTACGGGTGCTGGAGGCGGAAGTTTCTCCTCTTTTCTGGCTCCGTTAACCAAAGATAATTTCGTTGAAGTTGTTAAAAATGTTGAGGAAAAACTAAAAACCGTTAATCAAACCCTATCGATGCTGAATAATCTGCTCGATGCTCAGGGGTTTGAGGAAATCCTCAATGAAATGTTGCGGTCGATTACAATTAAAATAGGGGAACTGTTGAATGCCGATCGGACAACGATCTGGCTAGTAGATGAAGAAAAACACGAACTTTGGTCAATTGTCGCGGGCGGACAGGATGGTAAACCCCTAGAATTGAGAATCCCATCCACCGTAGGCATTGCTGGGGAAGTCGCTACAACCCGAACGGTCGTTAATATTCCCTACGATTTTTATAATGATCCGCGTTCGGCCGCTGCCCAGAAAATGGATCAGAGAAATGGCTATCGGACTTATACGATGGTCGTTATGCCTCTTTTAAATGATGAAGATGGCTTGGTGGCGGTGGTACAGTTACTGAATAAATTAAAACTGAATGCTGCTCCCCATGAACCCTTAGATGAAAAGATAGATTTTGACGGATTTACCGCCGATGATGAAAAACTATTTGAAGAATTTGTTCCTTCGATTCGCCTGATTTTAGAGTCCTCTCGTTCCTTCTATGCCGCCACGGTCAGACAACGGGCTGCGGCCGCTTTAATGAATGCGGTTAATGCCCTAAGTAAGAGTAGTTTGGACTTAGAGGAAACCCTAAAAAATGTCATGGATCAGGCAAAAGAATTAATGAATGCCGATCGCAGTACCCTCTGGTTATTAGATGAAGAAAAAGGAGAACTTTGGACAAAAATTCCGATTAATGAAAAGTTAGTAGAAATTCGGATTCCTCGAAACGCCGGATTTGCTGGAGTGGTTGCCCAAAGTGGTGAACCTTTATTAATTCCCTTTGATTTGTATAACGATCCTCGTTCCCAAACCTCTAAAGAAACGGATCAAAGAACGAAATATCGGACGTGCAGTATGTTATGTACGCCCGTTTATAATGCCGATAATCAACTGATTGGGGTGACTCAGTTAATTAATAAGAAAAAACAAGGAGAGCATCCTCCCTATAATCCAGCAGATTGGCCAGAAGCCCCGGAACAATGGAAAGCCAGCTTTAATAGTAATGATTTAGAATTCATGCAGGCGTTTAATATTCAAGCCGGGGTTGCCCTACAAAATGCCAAATTGTTCCAAAAAGTCAAAGAACAGGAACAACGGCAAAAAGATATTCTGCGATCGCTCAGTAATGGGGTCATTTCTACGGATAAAGAAGGTCGCATGATTGCCACAAATGATTGTGCCATGGAACTCCTAGGAATCCGAGAGGAAGATGTTGTTAAAGGGCGTTCTGTCCGAGATTTAATTCAGGTCAAAGACGGAGATTTCCGCAAATGGTTTGATACCTCCTTAGACCCAAAAGATGCCAAAGATCGGCAACAATATTACCCCGATCAAACCTTATTCTCGGAGACAAATGAATCCTCTCGGAGTGTGAATTTATCGATTAATTCCATGTCTGATATTAATAACCCAGAAAAAGTTAGTGGGGCGTTAGTAGTCATGGAAGATATCAGTGGCGAGAAAGAAATCAAGAACTTAATGTATCGCTACATGACCCCAGAAGTCGCTGAACAACTGTTAGCCAGTGGGGATACCGGGTTAGGTGGAAAACGCAAAGACGTTACCGTTTTATTTAGTGATATCCGCGGCTACACTACCTTAACAGAAAAACTGCAAGCCGAAGAAGTAGTCACCATGCTCAACTCCTATTTTGAGGAAATGGTAGACACCGTATTGGGCTATAAAGGAACCCTGGATAAATATATCGGAGATGCGTTAATGGCCGTGTTTGGTTCTCCCGCCCCCCTTGTGGATCATCCCTGGATGGCGATGCAAGCGGCCGTGGAAATGCGCTACCGTCTAGCCGAATACAATGAAGGTCGGGTTGCCCAAGGTTTAATGCCCATTGGTATTGGTATGGGCCTCCATTCCGATGAAGTGGTATCGGGAAATATTGGGTCGAGTAAACGGATGGAATTAACCTCTATTGGGGATGGAGTTAACCTCGCATCCCGTTTAGAAGGAACCAGTAAACAATATGGCACGGATATCGTAATTAGTGAGAATACCTATATCCATTATGCTGATCGGGTAATTGTGCGGGAACTCGATTTCATCACGGTTAAAGGCAAAAGCCAACCGGTGAGAATTTATGAACTCGTTGGCATTCGGGAAGGGAAATTAGTCCGACCAATTTCCGAAAAACAACAGGGGATCATCGACCACTATCATCTAGGACGGGAATATTACCTCAAACCCGCCACGGAAAAATTAACCGCAGAGGAAATAGTGCCCTTATTAGAAGAACTCGAAGATCTCTCCGAAGTTCAAATGAAAAAACTCTCCTACGATGATAAGGATTTATTAGGACAAATGTTATTAAAAAATTCTTTGGAGAAACTAACCGAAATGTTAGATGAAAATATCATCAAGCGGTTAGCCCTAGAAGACTTTAAACGGATGCCTACGGAGGAAGCCTTAGCCCTTTTACCGGAAAAAGTCAAAGGATTTACTCCTCGGGAAACTAAAAAATTACTCATCGTTAAACTCAAACAGTTTACAACCGATGTGAATACCCAAAAAATGTTAGAAGACGAAGCCGCAGAAATGCCCCTACCAAAACTTCGGAAAATGGTTGATTTAGCTAAACGCAAATTTGCCGACAAAGCCAAACAATCTTTGAGGACTGCCAAACGGGAATTTCTGACGGTTTTAGAAATCGATCCGAAAAATAAAGCGGCTAAACTGCACGTTGATCGCTGTATTCTGTATGAAACCACCCAACCCCCGGATGAAACCTGGGAAGGGGTGTGGAATCTCACAGAGAAGTAAATCAATAGCTGTCCTAGAGAGGGACTGAAACTTTTAAACCCGGTTTTTTGATAAACTGGGTTTTAGATTCATGTTAGGGATTGAAAAAATCTAACCCTGAAAACATTTGTTTGAACTGATCTGCCCAAAATCCCCCACCTTAGACAAAGTGCGACCTGCGGAGAATAATGGAGGACTGTGTATTGATGTTCCACATTTATGAGTAAAAAATCACCAGAGTTTAAGATATGCCTAGAGTAAGTTCACAATTATCCGATCTTGAGTGGGTCAAGCAAGTCCATGACTTCTTAATTGAAGTAGCCCGCGCTTCTTTGGCAGATACTCCTAAATTGCCCGACAGTGTTTCCACTAAATCTTTACCTTTAGCCCAAAAAGCCCAAGATATTCTGCAAAAATCAGCCAACACAGGTTGGCAATCTCAGCAAGCCCAATGGATTGAACAAGTCCGTCAACTATTGCTAGAATTGTCTCGGATTGCTTTAGGAGAAAGTCCTAAACTCCCGGAAAATATTGCTCAACGGGCTTTAACTTTAGCGGAAACCGCCCAGGATATTCATCAAGACGTAGAAGATTCTGGAGAAGATGACGATTGTGGCGATGATGCAGACGATAAAGAAGATGCTTCTAGGGAAATTGTTTTATCGGTTAATGATTTATTTAAGCATTTAAAAGACCGTTTAACCGCAGAACATCACAGCAATAATGGGACTGGAGATCCCGGATGGCAGCAAGTGTTAACCTTACTTGATGTTGTTCAGGAGACCTATAACAGAATTCAAAAATCTTAAGTCATTCTAGTTCTGGTATTCCCGATTCGCGGCTATAGATAGGATAGAATTAATTGAATTCCTGTGTTTTCTGTAGCCATGACTCAAACCATTGATTTCCTTAGCCATCTTAATACCTGCCAACGTCAAGCGGTGGAACATTTTTGTGGGCCGATGCTGGTGGTGGCGGGGGCGGGTTCGGGTAAAACACGGGCTTTAACCTATCGCATCGCTAATTTAATTCGCAGCCATCGGGTTCATCCTGAGAATATTTTGGCTGTGACTTTTACTAATAAAGCCGCGAAGGAAATTAAAGAGCGGGTGGAGTTGATTTTCGCTCAACAACAGGCAGAACTGGAATTTGGAAAACCCTTATCCGCTTTAGCCGCCGATGAGCAAACCCGATTAAAATCAAAGGTTTATCGCAGTATTAGCAAACATCTATGGATGGGAACCTTCCATAGTTTGTGCGCTCGAATTTTGAGATATGATATTAATAAATATCAAGACGAAAGTGGCAGAAAGTGGGATAAGAATTTCTCAATTTTTGATGAAGATGATGCTCAAAAATTAGTCAAGCATATCGTTCTCAAAGATATGAATTTAGACGATAAGAAATTTGAGCCTAAAAAAATTAGATATTCGATTAGTAATGCTAAAAACCTCGGATTTTCTCCTCAACAATATGCTAGAGAAAATCCTGATTATTATGGGCGAGTCGTTTCAGAGGTTTATAGTTCCTATCAATCTAAATTAGCTTCAAATAACGCTTTAGATTTTGATGATTTAATTAGAATAACCGTTGATTTACTCAGTCAAAATGAACAGGTATTAGCCTATTGGCATCAAAAGTTTTGTCATATTTTAGTAGACGAATATCAAGATACTAACCGCACCCAATATAACTTAATTCGATTATTAGTTACCAATGGTGAAAACCCAAGAACCATTAAAAATTGGCAAAATCGCTCTATTTTTGTCGTGGGAGACGTAGATCAATCGATTTATTCGTTTCGGATGGCGGACTATAAAATATTATTAGAATTTCAACAGGATTTTGGCGATCGCTTACCCGATGACGATACCCGCACAATGATTAAATTAGAAGAAAATTATCGCTCCCGGGAAAATATTTTACAAGTCGCAAATCATCTAATTCAACAAAATACTGAACGCATTGATAAAATCCTCCGTCCCACCCGAGGAGAAGGGCTACCCATTTATTGTTATCGGGCAGATGACGAAGTAGATGAAGCTAACTTCATTTTATCACAAATTCAAGGAATTAGCAAAAAAAATCCCGAATTAGATTACGGGGCATTCGCCATTTTATATCGAACCAACGCCCAATCTCGCGCCCTAGAAGATGTCTTATTAAGGAATAATATTCCCTATACCGTTGTGGGGGGATTAAGGTTCTATGACCGCAAAGAAATCAAGGATTCCATCTCTTATTTACGAGTTATTGCCAACCCCGCCGATAGTATTAGTTTGCTCAGAATTATTAATGTTCCCCGTCGAGGCATTGGTAAAACCACCATTGACGGGTTAATGAATGCGTCTCAACAGTTAGGAATTCCCCTGTGGGAAGTGATTAGTGATGAGGATTCTGTTAATACCATAGCCGGACGTTCAGCCAAATCCGTCAATCAATTTGCTCAAACTATTAAAACTTGGCAAGAACGGATCGAAGATCATTCCGCCATGCAAATTTTAGAAGGAGTTTTATTAGATGCGGGTTATATTCAGGACCTAAAAAATGAAGGAACCGATGAAGCCGAAAACCGCTTAGAAAATATTAAAGAATTGACGAATGCCGTCTCCCAATTTCAAGAGGAATATGAGGATAATACCCTAGGCGGATTTTTAGCTAGTGCCTCCTTAGCGTCCGATTTAGATAACTTAAAAGAAGGACAACAAGCGGTTTCCCTATTAACCCTCCATGCGGCCAAAGGATTAGAATTTCCGATTGTCTTTTTAGTCGGTTTAGAACAGGGACTTTTCCCGAATTATCGCAGTTTAAATGACCCCTTATCAATAGAAGAAGAACGACGTTTATGTTATGTTGGGATTACTCGCGCCCAGGAACAATTATTTTTAACCCATGCTTGTCAACGGCGTTTATGGGGGACTTTAGAATCCTGTATCCCCTCGATGTTTTTGCAGGAATTACCCGAAGGATTAATTCATGGGTATACTCCTCCCATTCAACCCAAAACAACTAAAAATAAAGGAACTAAAAAAGAGACAAAATCACCCACAGAGACGAAACAACCCGCAAAAAATGTTAAGTTAGAATCGGATGTTAAAGACTGGAAAGTTGGGGATAAAGTCTTTCATCGTACCTTTGGAATTGGAGAAGTCACCCACGTTTTCTCAAATAAAGATAAAATGTCTTTAGCGATTAAATTTGGCAGTCTCAGTCCCAAAATTCTTGATCCGAAAACGGTTCCTTTACAACGGTTTAAATAGACAGGACTTACGCAAAACAACCATATCTAGTAGGGGCGAACGGCCGTTCGCCCCTACAGATGGTGTATAATT
>NZ_LR735076.1 GCF_900009265.2 Planktothrix paucivesiculata PCC 9631
ATTTAAATCATTTGTAGCTACATATTCCGTTCTGTTGGCAGAAACAGTCACCCGAAATAGTTTGACCTTTTTATATGAGGGGAATTTATTTATTTTGATTAGCTTTCCCTGTTTTTCTTCAATTTCAGACCACATTAACTGTTCAATAGGCTGATATTTTTTTTGACCTCCTGTATCATCAACCAGCCGGTTTTTTTTGAGCGGAAC
>NZ_LR735006.1 GCF_900009265.2 Planktothrix paucivesiculata PCC 9631
GAATCTAATTAATTAAGGGTTTATTGATTAGGGTTTAACGAGATTCAACTTAAAACCTAATTGCTTCAATAGTTCGTAGAAGGCTTCGGGTTGCATTTTGTCGTGAGAGTCGATACCTCCTAATGGGGCTAGGGATTCAATACGATGAACAAAACTAACTGCTCGAATGATTATTTCTGCATAGGGCCGTTGCTCCTCATCCTTAATCAATAAAGCTATCTGCTTGTGATTCATTGCCATACTTCTCAAACACTTAAATTCTCGTGTTTGCTTTTCGTCTAATCGACTGTTCTGAATTTGATGCCAGAGATTCTCCCGAAAACTTTGGGGAGTATAGCCAAAAGTCTGAAATTCTTTCCCCATATCAACTAAATGTTTTCGGTTTTTACGAAGAACAGGGAAAACTATTTTGATGTTTAGAATTGGAAATTGAAAGTTAGTCATTGTTTGTTATCAAAAAACTTCATCGATTCTTGCGTTAGCATCTCACCACTAACTTTGAGGATAAAAAAAAGCCTTAATCTCACAAAGAGACTAAGACTTAATTAGTTAAGAGGTTTAGAAAGGTTTGGGCTCGTATTCGGAATCAGCTTCTTGATACTTTTGTTTCAGTTGATTAACTTTTGATTCAGTTGATTTAGATTCTTTGGCTTGATAATTGGATTTTTGTTGGTAATAATCTGAACGAATTTCCATAAGTTCATCTTCGGTATAACCCATGTCTTTGATGAACTTTTGGACTTTAGCTAAATCCATTTTGTTGATTTCATGCTTGAGCCATTCGGTTTTGAAGATTTCATAAAGTTCTAAACCATTGATTTCTTTACCTTCAATTCTCAAGCCTTTATTGGTACTCTTATAATGTTGCCAAGCCAGGATTCGGAAGCAATCTACAAGAATTGAGGTTGTTTTTTGAGCTTTAGTTTGAATAAGGATAGACATTGTATTAAGAAAAAGAAACAACGCCTATCTTTAGCGATAGCTACCCTATTCAGAAACTTTGAAATACTCTATACTCCAAATAGAATAAAGCAAAATTAGTTTTACTTTACGCTTCTTGGTTCGCCCCAAATAACAACCAGGGAATCTTACCCAAATCCCATTATTGGCAATGGCAAATATTATCCCAAATTTCCCAATAAGATTAGGATATTCGCCATCGGAATCTAAGCCTTTAATCTTGACTTTCTGATTCCTTTTGAGTTTTGGAAATAACGGTAATTGTAATTGAATGTGCTTGGATTTGGAACTATGGGGTGAATTTCTCATATAATGTTTTCTCCAATTGTTGAATTAATTCATTACTTCTTTCAATAAATTCTGCATAAGGAACTTTGGCGATTCTGAAGGTACGACTCATTGCCCATCGTTCATCAGAATCTATTTCTGGGCCGCATTCCCCACAATATTCTTTGATTTCGAGAGAAACGTTTTTAGCCCATATTGTTATCTGGATGTAGTAACTATTCATGTCATCGTTCTCTGGCATTATAAACTTAGAGAATCTTATAAACGGAATCTCTTTACCGTCTGGTGATTCCCAGGTATCTCGTTCTCCTTGCCAATCTAATGCTTGACAAATTTTGATTACTTTATCTCTCATTTGTGTTATCCTTAATTTGCACAGAATTGAACGCAATAGCAAAACCAATAACGTTATTCCCTTGAGTAACATTATTGGTTTGTTATTTGTTATTGAATTTATGATTGAAGTTCATTAAAGAGATTTAACAAACTATCAATGGAGAGTTCTTTAACTTTAAATTCAAAGGGAAAAGAGGGATTACGTTTAGAATCACGGAACTCCTGAATATGTCCCCCATAGAATTGAATTTGGTCATAGAGGATTGATTGTTCTTCGGTTGTCGAACCAATATAAGCAATAAAACTGGTAAATCCCGAATCAGAATCAGGAGCCTCTGACCAATTAAATTGATTGTTTTTGGTTCCACAAATGGTAATGCGATCGCTAAGTTCGACTGTAAGATAATTACCATGAGGACTTGATTTAATTACTTTACCTTTAATTCCTGCAAAAGTTATGGTATTCATTGATTTAGTTAAGAAACTTCATTGAATTATCGCGATAGCGACCTACCGCTCAAGTTATTTATTGGAGTGCTTGAAAAGCGGCTTGAAGCTGATACAGGTTTGCGTTTTCAAGATTGAATTGTTCCCGATACTCCCGCACAGTTTTGAGTTCAATTTCTTCAAGATTAACAGAAAGTTCGCAGTTGCGGGGAGCAAAGAGGTTGAAGCAATTGAGGTCATTAAATCCCTTAAAGTATTCGATTCGATAATTAATCCCAGATTCTTTAAGAGCTTGTTCAATTGCTTCCTGCTCGAAACAGCAAAAGCTCGAATACATTTCTAATTCAGTATTTGATTCAGTCATTTGATTTAGTTAAGAGAAACTTCATTAAATTCAAGCGGTAGCTAGAGCATTAAAGTTTCTAATTACCGCTTAATTGAATTAGATTTGAGCTAAGATTTCTCCAATTCTGTTGTAATCATCATCCCTTTCAGTTAGATAATTACCGTATCCTGCACCTGTATAGTAGAAAGTGTTCTCAGTCGGCATGAAGATAATGCAGTTGTGACCATACAAAGGAAATAAATCTTTTAAATGGGGTTGAATATTTTCTCGTTCCCATTTAAGTTTTGCATTCAGTCGGTCAAAAACACTGCCTTTGGATTTATCGGGTTCAGGTTTAGGAGCTTTAGAACCGAATTTAGGTGGAATTCTAATCATTGATTTAGTTCAAAAAAACTTCATTAAATTTAAGCGGTAGCTGGTAAATCCCAATTACTGTTTATTGATTTCTTGACCGTATTGAACTAATTTTTGAATCTCCCATAGACAGGAGCTACGCAGAATGTCAGTTTTGAGATTAAATTGTTCACGATACTTGAGGACAATTTCCATCTCAATAGAACGTAAATCTAAATCATTAGGTTCAGTAAAGAGATTGAAACAGTCAAGGGGTCG
>NZ_LR735077.1 GCF_900009265.2 Planktothrix paucivesiculata PCC 9631
CACCCAAGCCCAGATGGGGATCAACCCGGCCGCCAATCTCGATAGTGCGATCGCTGCCTACGATGAAGCCGCAGAAATTATGCGGCGGTTGAAGTTAGAAAAAGACCTCTCCCAAACCCTGAATAACCTGGGAAATGCCCGCCTCACCCAAGCCCAGATGGGGATCAACCCGGCCGCCAATCTCGATAGTGCGATCGCTGCCTACGATGAAGCCGCAG
>NZ_LR735007.1 GCF_900009265.2 Planktothrix paucivesiculata PCC 9631
AATTACGAATTACGAATTACGAATTACGAATTACGAATTACGAATGGGTAATACTTCGACTTCGCTCAGTAACAGGGTAATGGATATCTATTCTATTATAGAATAGAGAATATTAAAATCAACTGTGATGATCAACAAACTCATCTCTAGTTAAGATTAATTTTTGTAACAAAACTGATCAAAGATTTAGGTTTTTTACCATTTTTGAAGCTCAAACATAAACTAAAATTAAATCTTCTGCAATATTCTGGAATCTTGCTTAAAATATCTGTTATTACAGAAGAAACTATTTTAATAAAATCCGATGATAAATTCTAGCCGATTTCGCCTAATTCGCAAGCGGTTTGTCTTTGTTTTTCTATTTATATTAACCTTGGTGGGATGCCGAATTATCAGTAACTCCCCCGTGAGCGAAGTCATCCCCATGGTAGCTGACCTGCCCAAACCTCAACTCCCCGAATGGATAGAAACAATTAATCCTCTGGGCGAGACTCCAGAATTAAGTCAAATTCATGTTATTTTTAAACAGCCTTTAATTCCCCTAGAAAGTTTAGATAGTGCCTCACAGAACAAACTCTTGAATAACTTTGAAATTAGCCCCAAAATACCTGGTGAGTTTCGATTTTTAACACCTAGAATGATAGGATTTCAAGCCGATAAAGCCTTACCCTTAGCCACTCGTTTACAAGTTACTGTAAAAAAAGGATTGACCGATTTAAACCAAAATCAATTAGACCAAGATATTAGCTGGACATTTGCCACGGAGCCGATTAAATTATCTAATTTACCCGGAAGTGAAGAACAACCTGGTTCTCCAGAAAATCCCCTCGGGTTAAATCCTGAACTGAAATTTAATTCCAATGTAGAATTAGATTTAACCTCTTTAAAAGAACACTTACAACTAATTTCTCAAAAAAACAATCAAGTTATTCCTGTTGAGGTTAAAATTGCCCAGCCAGAAGACAATCAAGCCCCCATTGCACCTTTAAAAAGATTCAATTCAGCAACTCAAAACCCAGAATATATTGTTACTCCCAAACAACCCCTACAAAATGCCACTCAATATCAATTTAAAATTACCCCAGGATTACGTCCGGCTCAAGGAAACTTAGAAACTCAAGTTGAGATTTCTAGCCCGATTAGAACCTATGATACTTTAAAATTTGTTAGTTTAGAACTTCCCGGTAAAGCCTCAGAAGAAGGAACATCCGGGCGCTTTGTTACGGGCAATCCTCAACTGCAATTTAATAACGGAATTATTGCGGAATCTGCCCTAAAAAATATTACTATTAAACCCGCCCCTAAACCCGAAATTAAAGCCATCCAAGCCTATGATAATTATGAGCAAGTTACTATCAATCCTTGGGCTTTAGAACCCCAAACTAATTATACCATTACCATAGGTGCAGAAGTTGAAGATCAATTTAATCAGAAATTAGGAAAACCTGTTACGGTTAACTATAAAACCGGAGATTTAACCCCGGATATTTCCGTTCCTTCGGGATTAAATATTTTCCCTGCTCAACAGAATTTAGAACTCAATATTTCCACCTTAAATTTACCAGAATCTAAATATCGAGCCGCCTATCAAGTAGTGAAACCCACGGATTTAGTTTATACTGATACCGCTTATTTGAGAGACAATGGCAGAAAAAATCTATTACTTCCCTTGGAAAAATGGACGACTTTTGCTGTTCCCAACCCTAAAAATAATATTCAAGAAACCTCAATTAATTTAAGAGAAAAATTAGGGGGAAATACGGGAATGTTAGCATACGGAGTGACGGCTAAAACCACCCGTTATCAACAGGAAGGTCAACAAAAATGGAGTGAGCCACAATTTAATGGTTTAATACAATTAACTAATTTAGGGGTATTTGCCCAATGGTTTCCAGAGTCAGGACTGGTGCGGGTTAATCACTTAGATAATGGCTCCGTTGTTGCAGGAGCAACCGTTGAAATTTATCGCTCTCAACTCGATGCTAAATCCTATACTAAAACCCAAACTTGTGCAACGGGAATTACTGATAATCAAGGTATATTATCCTTAAATTCTCAACAATTAAAATCCTGTATGCAGGGGGAAAGATTTGCCAAACCACCGGAATTATTAGTGATTGCTAAAGAAGGCAAAGATTGGGCTTTTACCCGCACATTATCCTATAGTGGAGAATACGGATATGGAATTGATGCCAATTGGGAAGATAAACAAACCCTATCTCGGGGCGTGATTTTTTCCGACCGTCAACTGTATCAACCTGGAGAAAAAGTTGCCTTAACTGGTGTCGCCTATTCCCTAGAAAATGGCACATTAAAACCTAATAAAAATCAGACCTATCAAGTCACCTTGGAAAATCCTAAAAAACAAAAGCGAGAATTAGGAGAGTATAAAACCAATGAATTTGCTACATTTTCTGTAGAATTTTCCTTAGAAGAAAACCAATCTTTAGGAAATTATATTATTCGGGCAAAAGACAATAATGAGGTGGAATTTTTAGGAGAATTTCGCGTAGCTGAATTTAAACCCCCTAATTTTAAAGTTGTCCTCAATTTAGATAAAAAGTTTGCCCAAATTGAAGATAAAATCACGGCCAATGCTCAGAGTGAATATCTATTTGGTGCTCCCGTCGCCCAGGGTGCTGCTCAATATAATGTAACTCGGAGTGCAACGGATTTTGTTCCGAAAGAATGGGAAAATTATTCCTTTGGTCGTCAATGGTTTTGGCCAGAAGAAAAACCCAATGTTTCTGATAGTGTATTACAGGAAAATCAAGTTTTAGATGCTCAAGGTCAGGGGAGCAAAACTATTACCGTAGCCAAGGATTTACCCTATCCCATGACCTATCGAGTCGATGTAGAAGTAACCGATATTTCTAACTTATCCGTTGCCAATTCTGAGTCCTTTACCGCCCTTCCCAGTGACCGTTTTATTGGGTTAAAAACGCCATTTATTGCCGAAGCGAGTAAGGCGTTTCCCATTGAGATGATTGTCACCGATATTCAAGGAAAACCCTTAGAAAATATTGGGGTAAATTTGCAACTGCAAAAAATGGATTATAGCCAAGTAACGCGAGTTGTTGAAGGAGCGCGAACCCCTAAAAATCAAATTCAATATCAAACCGTTGCTCAAGTTGATGTTAAGTCGGGTCAGAAGGAACAAACCATTGATTTAACTGCTCCAGAGTCCGGTTCCTATCGAATACGAGCTAATTTTAGCGATGGAAATAATGAAATTACCGCCACGGATTTACAAATTTGGGTGACAGGAAGTGGGTTAGTCTATTGGGGAGGAGATGAAGAAAAATTAACCATTAAACTGAATAAAACCACCTATAAACCCGGGGAAACTGCAACCGCTTTAATTCAATCTCCCTATCCTGAAGGAGAATTATATTTTGCTGTGGTGCGGGATAAACCTCTTTATGAAAAGGTGATTCAAGTTAAAGGAGGCGCGCCAGAAATTCAGTTTCAAGTTACCCCGGAAATGTTACCAAATGCGGCAGTTGAAGCGGTATTAGTGCGACAAGGAAAACCAATTTCTGAACTCGAACCTGGGAGTTTAGAAAATCTAGCTAAAATTGGATTTACACCCTTTAAAATTAACCTAGAAGATCAATATTTGCAAGTGCAAGTTAATCCCCAGCAAGCCAAACTAGAACCGGGTTCTCAACAAACCTTAGACTTGACTTTAACTGATACCAAAAATCAACCCCTGCGGGGACAATTTACCGTCATGGTGGTGAATGATTCAGTTTTACAACTCAATAATTATCGACCTCCGAATTTAGTAGAAACCGTCTATGCAGAACAACCGATTTCCACGCGATTTAGTGATAATCGTCCGGCGGTGATTTTAAGTCAAATGGCGTCTTCCTTAGCAAAAGGTTGGGGTTATGGAGGCGGTTTATCGACGGCTACAGCTAATACTCGAATTCGCAAAGATTTTCAAGCCCTAGCCTTTTATCAGGGTTCAATTATTACCGATAATCAAGGAAAAGCCACGGTTAATTTTAAACTTCCTGATGATTTAACCACCTGGCGAGTGATGGTGGTGGCAATGGATGGAAACCAAAAATTTGGCTCGGCTGAAACCACATTTATGACTACTCAAGCCTTAATTTCTAACCCAATTTTACCACAATTTGCCCGTCCTGGCGATCGCATTTTAGCCGGATTATCAATTACCAATTTAACCGGAGAAAAGGGCAAATTAAATATTACGGGAACTGTTAACGGTGGAATTCAGTTTTCCCCTGGAAACGCCAATCAACAGACCTTAAAAACTAACGCCGAAGCGGGAACAAATGCCTATCGCTTTCCAATTTTAGTTAAACAAGCGGGGGAAGCTCAAGTTCAATTTACCACGGAATTTAATGGTAAATCCGATGGGTTTGAAGTTCCTTTAAAAGTTAAAACTTTTGACGTGAATGAACAGGTGGTTGAGTCAGGACGAACAACTAATACTGTTACTATTCCACTAAATATTAGTAAAAAAGTGGTTCCTGATTTCGGAGGATTAGATATTAATTTAGCCAGTACCCTAATTCCTCAACTGAGCGCTTCCGCTCAACAGGTCTTTAATCGAGAAGAATGGCCGTTTCTGGAACCTGCTGTTAGTGAATTAATCATTGCTGCTAATATGCAGATTTTGGGTAAAAAATACGGTCAAAATTTCAGTAATTTGCAGTTATCCGAACGGGCTAAAACCGCTTTAGCTAATATTGAAGAATTGCAACAGGAAGATGGTGGAATTGCAACCTATCCGGGTTCAAGAGTCTCTAGTCCTTTCCTTTCCGCTTATACAGGAGACGCCTTAGCTCAAGCTCAAAACGCGGGATTTTCGGTTAATTCTGAGTTGATTAATTCTCTAAAAACCTATTTAACTCAAGGTGTAAATGATCCCCTAAAATATGATTTTTGTACGGATGAAGTGTGCAAAAATCAAATCCGATTAAATGCTTTAATTGCTTTAGATAAACTCGGAGAAAAACGCAGTGATTTCTTAGATGATATTCTGCAAAATTTCGATCAATTTGATCCCCTCACCCAGATTAAACTGGTACGCTATTTATCTCAATTTCCTCAATGGAAACAGGAGTATGATACTCTATTTGAGCAAGTGCAAAAACAGATTTACGTCACCGGAAGAACGGCAACTCTGAACTTACCTCAAGGCTATAGTTGGTTGAATTCTGATACAGCAATTCAATCCCAAGGCTTGGGTTTATTGTTAACAAAAAATCCCCAATCTGCCACCGTTGATAAGCTGGTGGAAAGTTTATTAAATCTGCGTCGAGATGGAACTTGGGGAGGCAGTTATGATAACGCCCAGGCGTTAACAGCTTTAACTGCATATAGTCAAACTGAGGCGACACCCCCTAACTTTAAGGTGGCGATTACTTTAGCAGATCAAACTTTAGGAGAAACTCAATTCAAAGGGTATAAAGATTCTAATTTTAGTTTAAATATACCTATGTCAGAATTACCCAAAGGCAAAAATGATTTAATTTTAGAACCGTCAAATCAAGGCAAACTAAATTATTGGGTCGCCTATCGTTATCGTTTAGAAGGAAATCAACCCGGACGTTTAAATGGGTTAAGAATTACCCGCACAATTCGCCCAGCTAATGAGGATAAAATTTTACAAACAATTGACTTGAATAATCCTAAAGATCTGCTCAAGGTATCACCGGGACAAGTGTTTGATATCGGTTTAGATATTATTACCGATCATCCTATTGATCAAGTCATGATTACTGACCCCCTTCCCGCCGGATTTGAAGCGATTGATGCTAGTTTTAAAACCAGTAATTTAGCAGTAGAAGCGCAAGAAAGTAGTTGGCAAATTAATTATCAAACGGTTCACAATGACCGAATTACAGCCTATAGCGATCGCTTAGAACCAGGGATTTATCAACTGCATTATTTGGTTCGTTCTGTTACTCCTGGGGAATATTTATGGCCGGGTGCAGAAGCGAAATTACAACATACTCCCGAACAATTTGGTCGCAGTGCATCGACAACTTTATTAGTTTCTAAACCTTAGTTATGATCCCCCTAAATCCCCGTTATTAATTAGGACTTACGCAGAATACCCAATTATACACCATCTGTAGGGGCGAACGGCCGTTCGCCCCTACTAGATATG
>NZ_LR735078.1 GCF_900009265.2 Planktothrix paucivesiculata PCC 9631
TTTCCATTCCCCCGCCTCTTTTTGCATTAACCACACTTCTCGACATTTGGACTGTTTAGAAGGACTGCCATCTTGAGGGTAAATCGTAGAGAGGCTAATCCCAAGAACATAACCAAAATCGCCCATAACTTCAATTTCTTCGGCGGTGAAGATTGGATCTATTTCTTGATTAGAAATGTACTCTGCAAATCCTTCAACAATGTCATATACCCCACGCCGATCAGGAACATTAGGCATCATCCACAGCGCATCTTCTGTGTACATACCTCCATAACCTGCTAAATCACGCGAACGAGTATTTGATGAATAGACTTCTTCAAAAACCTGTCTGATATGCTCTTTATCTGCATAAGACATTGAATTGCTCCTTAGTGAACTATTCCCTCAGCAAGCACTACCTTACTACAAATC
>NZ_LR735079.1 GCF_900009265.2 Planktothrix paucivesiculata PCC 9631
CCCTGCTTTGTTAGCAGGTAAACCTAGTGCATGGTTCAGGATGATGACAATAGGAGCAACATCACCCTTGTCCAGTAGATGAGCATAGGCTAGTACGTCATCTGCTATGGGTTCAGGTAAACGGTAAACTTTCACGGGTTTATTAACCCATTTTGGTTGACTTAATCCTTCAGTATTTGGATTGTAGTTAGGCATAACTTTTTTTAGTGTTTACTACTGTTTACTAATATCAGTGTAACACTGATTCAGTAAAGTAGTATACTAAGTTCATATTTATAAATCTACATTGTAAAATCTACATTGTAGATTTTTATATTACCTAATCTTTAACATCTCAAATTTCTGTGTTACTAAACCTGCTTTACCCTTACTGTGTACCCATACTAGGTACTCTATCGTTTCACTCATACCATTACCGTACTGACTCAAGTAGTCCCTTGTAGAGCGCGATAACGATAAGGTAGTCTTTACCTTCTCATCCGTCCCTACATACCGCTTGACTCTACCCTTCTCTAAGTTGTCTAGCTTACCCATGATAATTTTTTACCGTTCCTAAAAAAGTTTTACTTACATCCTATTGTATGTACTTAGGGAAGATTTACAAACTTCTCTCGGATCGGGAGAGAATTATGGCTAAATCCTTTGAGTAATATTGTCTATTCACGGGTCATAAGTTTTACTTTAGCGATCGCTCTTAAACCTATAACAAATAACAATAGTCTATATAACTATATAGGTAGATTACTCGTCACCGTGGAGAAGGTTACTCAAAAGACTCTATAATTATTTGTAAATGAGTAACTATTGAGTAGTCAGTTGGTAGAGCGGTTCACTCGTAATGAACGGGTCAAGGTGAAAGACTGATACAGCAAGCGATACAGATTAGAAATTAAAAAGCTGCTTATCGGACTTGAACCGACGGCCTGTTCATTACGAGTGAACCGCTCTACCAACTGAGCTAAAGCAGCAAGGAAGTTAGATTTGCACAATGTTGGATTATAGCAAAACCCGATCTCAATTGTCAACCTTCTCTCAGAACAACGGCAAAATCTGATTTTATATTAGGAATGAAAAACCAATAAGGTGACTAATTGAGCAATAGTTTACAGTAGATCAAGGTTTCCAGGTTGTAAT
>NZ_LR735160.1 GCF_900009265.2 Planktothrix paucivesiculata PCC 9631
GAAAATAGAGATGTAACCAGCAAATATTAGACAATTAAGGAGGCTTTTATGGATCACAGAGCATCACACTTAGACATAACAAAAGTTTTTTGTGACCTGGATGACTTTTGTCAAGTATTTGAACCCTTATTGGCACAAATGTTGTTACCAGAAGTGGTGGGTCAAAGCCGACCCAAAACCCGCTTGACTTTAAGTGAAATAATGACAATATTGATCGGATTTCATGGTTCACGTTACCGAACATTTAAAGACTTTTACCGATTACAAGTAATGGCATATTGGTCAAAAGCTATGCCTAACTTAGTCAGTTATAATCGTTTTGTTGAGTTAATGTCTTATGCTTTATTAGCACTATGTTGTTACTTTGAATATTGTTGTAAAGGCGAGGTAACTGGAACAAGTTTTATCGATTCGACCGCCTTAAAGGTCTGTCATGAAAATCGAGCAAATAGCCATAAAGTCTTTGCTGGACTAGCGGAATGGGGGAAAAGTTCAATTGGCTTTTATTTTGGATTTAAGTTACATTTAATCATCAACGACTATGGGGAAATTTTAAATTTTCAAGTCACACCTGCTAATGTTGATGACCGAAAAGTAGTCCCAGAATTAACAGAAGGAATTGTGGGAAAAATTTTTGGAGACAAGGGATATATTTCCGAAAAATTATTTAAGCAATTACATGAAAAAGGTTTACAACTGATAACTAGGCTGAAGAAAAACATGAAAAATAAACTAATGTTGTGGTCAGATAAAATGAAATTAAGAAAAAGAGGTATAATAGAATCAGTGAATGATCAACTGAAAAACTTATGCCAAATTGAACATACAAGACATCGAAGTGTAGGTAATTTTATGGTGAATTTAGTAGCCGGAATGATTGCTTATACTTATCAACCTGAAAAGCCATCATTGTATGAGATTAAACAACCAGTTTATCATTTTGAATAAACTCAAATTTCCCGCGCATTAAATAAACATTAAAACTGACAAGCTAATTTCACTTCCCGCCTGATAACTTACAGCTTGTGGCTTCGCCGTGAGCGTCAGCCGAAGGGTGTGGCGATCAAACTCCATCGAACTCACGTTAA
>NZ_LR735010.1 GCF_900009265.2 Planktothrix paucivesiculata PCC 9631
AGATAGGACTTACGCAGGTCGCCCGAGAAACCGGGTTTTTTAGATAATATGTGGGTCACAACGAAGTATTTTCGGAAAAACCCCCGGTTTCTTTGGTTGGGTGCGTAAGTCCGCAGAGATCAAAGCATTAAGAGTTATATCGTTTCTGAACCGGGTTTTTTGACAAATGATAGGCTCAAACCAGAGCCACATAAGATTAGAAAGTTATGTCGCATCTCCATTATTCCACAGCATCGGAATTAGAAAACCAGATTCTACGGGCTGCGCGGGGGTTATTTGCCCAGAAAGGCTATGAGAGTACCACCACCCGCGATTTAGCGACGGCGGCCGGAGTCGCAGAAGCCACTTTGTTTCGACATTTTGCCAATAAAAAAGCGATTTTAATTGCCATTGTGATTGAGGGATGGGTGGAAATTTTAACGGATTTATTAACAGAATTAAGTGAGATTAGTAACTATAAAGCCGTGTCACAATTGTTACATCGACGCCTGATCAATCTCCATGATAATGCGGATATGATGCGAATTTGTTTTTTAGAAGCTCAAGTTCATCCTGAATTACGCGATCGCATTCAATCAGAAATTATTAATAAAATGATCGATGTCACCGAGGCTTTTTTTGAAACAGCGATCCAAAAAGGGGTTTATCGTCCCATGAATCCTAAAATTATTGCCCAAGTTTTTTTAGGGATGTTTGCCATTGCTGGATTTAGTTATAATACCATTCTTGAACCCAATGCTTCCCCCCAAGCGATGAAAGAAATGGCAGAAGGATTAGCCGATATTTTCTTGAATGGAGTGTTAGTAAAAGACTAAAAAACTCCTATAAAAATCTAGCCTGTTGCACCCATTGTTGAATTTGATCAACGGACGGACATAAATCTCGACGCTGTAAATTAACTACATAAAAACGTAGGATTTGTTGATGTAAACGATGGACGGATAACTGAGTTAAATGGTGGACTGAGCTAACTCCCGCATGGAGCAAAAGTCCACAATATTCACAACCCACCCCAGGAATCCTCGCTAAGTCCGCCATGGCAATCCATTTGTTAATATCTCTAATATTAATCTGGAGCAGATTTGCCAAAATCATTTTTTCGGCAGGAGTTTTGCCTTTTTTTAACAGTTGACGGGTGGTTTTAATGCCATAATTGTCTAATCGGGTTTGATTATCCGAATTCAAGCCCGGTAGTTGAGAAATCGGCCAATCAACCGCTTGAATAGAGTGATGATCGTTGGGTTTAAAAGATGCCATCGTCTTGATTCCCTGGGTTTGAGGTTGAGGCGGTCTAGTCCTCCTCAATTTGTGCCGTTTGATTCTAACTTATTTTAACCTAGAATTCCGGGTCGGATATTCACGACTTAAACCCTACAATCGTTTAAATTAAATTAAAATTACCTAGATTTAGATTTAATTATGTTATTTAATTCTTCTCAATTACTGATTGATACCCTCCGCCATCGCCGCCAAAAACTCAGCTATTTAATTGATTTTCCGGCAATTTTATGGTCTGGTTGTGTCAGTTCTCGCAATTTTCCTGCTAATATTTATCCCTTTCGTGCTAGTAGTCATTTTCTTTATTTTGCCGGATTTCCCTTAGAAAATGCAGCCATTCGTTTATCCGAAGGTCGCTTAGAATTATTTATGGATGATGCCCCCCCAGGGAGTGCCCTTTGGCACGGCGAAATTCCCCACAGAAATCAAATTGCAGAACTTATGGGTGCGGATTTTTCCTATCCCTTATCAGAATTATCTCATCATCTTGAAGATGCCGCGACTATTGTGGTACAAAATCCCCTAACCGCCAACGAACAACGTCAATTATTAAACTGTCCTTTACGATCAGCAAAAGAGCCCGAAGGCATTGATTTAGAATTAACACAGGCAATTATTTATTTGCGTTTAACCCATGATGAACTAGGGTTACAGGAGTTGCGTCAAGCCGCAGAAGTTAGCATTCAAGCCCATAAAAAGGGGATGAAAGTAACAAAAACAGCCCAATTAGAAGCAGAGATTCGCGGGGCCATGGAAGGGGTAATTATTAGTCATAATATGACCTGTTCCTATAATAGTATTGTCACGGTACAAGGAGAAGTTTTACATAATCAACACTATCATCATCCTTTACAACCAGGGGATTTACTATTAGCAGATGTGGGGGCAGAAACACCGATGGGATGGGCGGCGGATATTACCCGAACTTGGCCGGTTTCGGGAAAATTTTCTCCTACTCAACGGGATATTTACCAAGTAGTTTTAAAGGCTCATGATACCTGTATTAATTCGATCAAACCGGGAATAGAATATCAAGAAATCCATCAAATTGCAGCCATAATAATTGCCCAAGGATTAGGAGATTTAGGAATATTAAAAGGAAATCCAGAGGATTTAGTAGAACAGGATGCCCACGCTTTATTTTTTCCCCACGGAATCGGGCATTTATTAGGGTTAGATGTGCATGATATGGAAGATTTAGGGGATTTAGCTGGATATGAACCCGGACGGGTCAGAAGTCAACGGTTTGGCTGGTGTTTTCTGCGTTTAAATCGTCCCTTAAAACCCAGAATGTTAGTGACTATCGAACCTGGTTTTTATCAAGTTCCGGCTATTTTAAATGATCCTAAAAATCGAGAAACCTATCAAAAAATAGTCAACTGGGAACGTTTAGAACAGTTTGCTGATGTTCGAGGAATTAGAATAGAAGATGATGTGTTAGTCACGGAAACAGGAACAGAAGTTTTAACCCAAAGTTTACCCACATCCATTGAGGATATAGAAGCCTTAGTTAACAATTAATACCGTAAATTTATGCTGAGTCAACAACGAATTAAACGGTTTATGATCTTTTTCCTGGGAACCCTGATTGTTATGGGGTTAACGGTAGCGGGTTATGCTTTTACCACCCTATTTTTATCTAATAGTTCGACCACAGAATCCTCAATCAGTTTGGCTAAATGTGGCAGTCCCCAGGGGGGAGAAACCGATAATGCGATCGCCACTTTCTATGGAAATAATACCTATTCTTGGGCTAATAAAATTCCGTGGAATTGTGTTTACAATATCAAAGATTTCTCCGGTTCAAATTTAGTAGAACAGTTTAATGCTGCCAGGGATGCAGCCTTTAATCAGGGCGGTGGAGTCGTTTATTTTCCATCGGGAACCTATAATTTTAATGATAGCATAAAACTGAAATCTGGTGTTGTGATTCGGGGGGAAACTCCGGCAATAAAATCGGCAAAAGCTAATAATTATCATCCCCCTGCTAAATTAGTTTTCCCTAAATATGAACCCCAACTTTCAGGAGAGGGAACCCCGAATGAAACCGCTTTTAAAAGTATTCAAACCCTGACACCGGATCAAGATAGTAATATGGGGATTATCAACCTTGATATTAACCGGGCTGCAATTAATATTGTGGGAAATATAGATACCCAGAAAAATAGTAATATTATCATTTTTGGAGTTCGGAGTAATAACGTTGCTAAACCCGATCCTCAAGTCCCTAAACTGGAATTTCAGAACCCTTGGCAACGCTATAGTCATCGATTTGCGTCTAATATTGAACTCACGGGTTATGAAAATATTTTAGTGGCAAACAATCGAATTAATGATAATATTACCGATAATTATGAACAACCGGGATATAAGTTACAGTCCCGAGATAAAAAGACTATTTTAACCTATCAAGACGGCGGTAAAGTTCCGTTTCATTATGGAAATCATTATGGAATTGTTGTTAACCGAGGGGGCAAAAAAGGCGGGTTTAAATTAGCTGGAACTCCGACTACTGAGCCCGGACTTTTTAGAACAGGAATTGTAATTAGAGATAATTGGGTTTACCATACAATGCGAGTTGCTATTCATGCGGCTGGAGACGGTTTAATCATTCAAAATAATGAAATTCAAGACCAACCGAATAAACAATGGTGGACAGACCCCACCGGGACACGGGAAGCAACGGGGGCAGTTACCTTAGAAAATCGGGCAATTGACTTTTCAGGATGGAATGGTTTAGTTGAGGGGAATAACTATCAAGTTTATCGACACAAAATTGGGGATACTCAGTATTTAAGTGTGGATGGAGAAGGGATTTTAATGCAAGAATGTTGTGGCGGAACAACGGTTAAAAATGTTAAAATCACGAATAATCAAGGGAATGCTTATATTGGACTTTATAAAGTTCAAGAAATTAATTCTGCTACTATTGAAAATAATCAAATTCTCAACTCAGATATTTTTGTGATGGCAGATACGAATAATCAACCCTATAAAATGAATCAGGTTAAAATTATTAATAATCAAGTTTCTGGGAATATTATTGCAAAAGGAAGTTTAGGCGGTCAGGGGAATGAAATCTCAGGAAATAGAGGCAACCAAAGCGGAAAAATAGAGTCTTCTTGTGCAGTTGAAGTTAATAATAACGTGGGATTTAATATCCAACCCTGTTCTAGTTGATAAATCTGAAATTTAATCTCTATAAAGGTTGGGATAGTCTCCCCGGGGGTGGGTTTAGACCCACCTATTTCCGTTAAACTTTGTAAATCCAATGATCGGGATCGGGTGTTTTTCCGGTTTTAATGGCTTCCAATTGTTCTAAAATTGATGGAGCATATTTACGTTCAGAAATCGGGGGTAAAACTAAATCCCGTCCTTGATATCCAATTTTAGAAACCTGGGCAATAGTAGCCGCCGTCCCCATGCCAAAAGCCTCTTGTAAAATCCCTTGATCATGGGCTTCTGCCACTTCTTCTATAGAAATCAACCGTTCTTCTACCTTAATTCCTTGATCTCGGAATAACTTTAACACACTATCCCGAGTAATTCCTTCTAAAATAGTTCCGGTTAATTTAGGCGTAACCACTACATTATCAATCACAAATGCTAAATTCATTGTCCCGCATTCTTCCACATATTTTTTGTGGACACCATCAAGCCAAATCACACTATCATAACCCAAGGCTTTGGCTTCTTGATCAGCTAATAAACTAGCGGCATAATTTCCGGCACATTTTGCCGCCCCGGTTCCCCCTTCACAAGCTCTAATATATTTATCCGTAACGATTAATTTAACAGGTTCAGAATAATAGGCTCCCACCGGACAACTCATAATAATAAAAGTATAGTGAGTTGAAGGTTTTAAACCAATAAATTCATCGGTGGCAAAATACAAAGGACGAATATATAAACTTCCTTCTGATTCAGGAATCCAACCGGAATCTAAACGAATTAATTCCGTTAATCCTTCCATAAAAATTTCTTCAGGAATCGGGGGCATACATAATCGATGAGCCGATTGATTAATCCGTCTAAAATTAGCATCGGGTCGGAAGATTAAAGTTTCGACCGTGGCACTTTTATAGGCTTTCATGCCTTCAAAAACAGCTTGACCATAGTGGAGAACAGCCATGGCTGGAGCCAGGGTTAAATTGCCGTAGGGCATGATTTTCAGATCTTGCCAATTCCCATTATCATAAGTGGCAATAAAAATATGGTCACTGAAGATTCGACCAAAGGGAATATTATGTAAGATTTCCGAAGAAAGACGGGAGTTTTCGGTTTTTTGAATGAGAATTTTTGGAGTTAGTGTTTCCATTATGGCTTAGGTGATCAGGGTTTTATTGTTTTTCATCAGAATAACACGAATAACTGATAACTGATAACTGATAATCGGGATACTTGATAACTGATTAATAAAACTTTCTCCCATTTTTAGAATAAGGATAAAAACAGGAGGAGTTTAGGCAGACCTAGGTTAATTTTGATCGCTTTTGGCAATTATCCAAACCGCGTGAATAATCCCAGGAATAAATCCCAGTAGGGTTAGGAGAATATTTAGCCAAAAGGCTCCCCCAAAACCCACGGTCAAAAAAACGCCCAAGGGGGGCAAAAAAACCGCAGCAATTAAACGAATAATGTTCATATCACATGATTATAACTTCTCTCTCTATTTTAGCAATTTTTTCAATTACAATAGGAAAACCTCTGTAATATCTTAAATTTTATGTCCATGTTGTTCGATATTTTCCCCTTCCAATTCCATTTTGACCCTAAATTCATTGCCGGGGCAACGCTCTGGTCTTTAGCATTATATTGGGGATTTTCTCCGGTGAGTGCATGGGTTACCCATCAATTAAATCGTTGGTTTAATTATGCGGAAAAAATGTTATATACTTCAGAGGCTGAATATGAACGGACTCGCCAAGCTCGAGAATCTCAAAATGCTTTTTATGCGTCTTTATTTAGTATTGTTCCCTTTTTAATTATGGGAGTTTTATGTAATTGGGGAATTGAGATCGGCTTAGATAAAAGTTGGTCAATTAGTGTGGGAATTATTGCTTGTATTAGTGGCGGAATTTATGAGTTAGGACGACAGGATGGCAAAAAAGGAATTAATTCCTAATTATTAATCATGAATTTCACCATTGGGCATAATTGCCCCATGCAAAATTGCTCCAGCCGTGTTCGCACTACTAATTTCTACGCGAGTTAAATAGGTATAACTTAAATTAGCATTTCTTAGATTAGTTCGAGCCACGGAAGCATCAGTTAAATCAGCTTGGGTAAGATTGGCTCCAGTCATATTAGTGCGGGTTAAATCAGCGCGAACTAAATTAGCTCGACTCAAATCCGTATTACTTAAATTAGCATTACTCAGTTGAGCGTCGGGGAGAATGGCATCACACAATTCTACCCCAGGTAATTGGGCATCAATTAAAATCGCCCGTTCTAGTTTAATTTTTTTTAAATTGGCTCCAATTAAGTTGGCTCCCGTGAGATTTGCTTCCGTTAAAAAGGCTGATTGCAAGTTAGCTTGGCTTAAATTAGCTTGAGTCAAAATTGCCCCTTTTAAGACGGTTTCTGTTAAATTAGCACCGCTTAAATTCGCCCGAGTTAAATCGGCCCCGGTTAGATTTACCCCTTGTAAATCCGTTCCCCTTAAATCCGCGCCCCGTAAATTTACACTCTCATAAATTCTGGGTTCATACCGAAGATTTGCTCCTCTTAAACAGGCTCCTCTTAGGTCAGCGCCTTGTAAATTTGCTCCTCTTAAATCCGCTTGAATCAGGTTTGCATCTAATAAAGTTGCCAGGGCTAAATTAGCTTTGCGAAAATCTGCTCCTTGTAAATTTGTGCCATGAAATTCGGCATCATTTAGATTAGCACTGCTCAAATTCGCTTTATTTAAAATCGCCCCATTAAACCTAACTCCTCTAAGATTAGCGCGGGAAAAGTTAGTCCCATTCAAATAGGCTAAAACAAAATTAGATCCTTGCAAATCTGCACCAGTTAAGTTAGCACCAATTAAGTCCGCACGACTCAGTTCAGCACCCCGTAAATTTATCCCTTTAAAATTCTTTTGTCCGGCTCGATACTGTTCGAGTAATGTTTCCTCATCCATGATTAATTATCTATGAGTTCCCGTATAGGTAAATTCTTGAACCCAAGCCATTGACTTACTACTAGGAGTTCGAGCGTAAACTTTCACCTTCTGAATTGATTGAATTTTCAAATCCAGCAATTTTTGATGGACAAATTGACTCATAGAGGCTTGATTTGGCACTTGATCTGACTCTAGTATAATGTGCAAACAACCCTCTTTTGACTTTGCGAGAGTGTTAATTCCTTGGGGTTTGAGAGATTGGCTAATCACCGTGGCGATCGCTTTTGCATGGCCCTGTTTCGCGAGTTCTAACAATTGAGCTTGGCTGAGTCGGGGTTCTAGGTGGTCTGGGTCTTCCCCCCCAGCGACTATTATTGTCTTATTCTGAGATAATCGTTGCTGTTCTTCCACTTCCGATTGATGAATCACCGCCGCCAAATCTCCAACTTTCCCTTGCAGAACATGAATAAACCGTCTTAAAGATTTATATTTAATCTCTAATTGAATTTCCGGCGGATGAGTTTTTAATTGTTCATTCAGAGCTAGTTCCAGATGTTTCAAAATAGTGGTTAATGGCACTAAGGTATCTGCCACACTATATCCCACAATCTGCTCAACTTCTTGCTCTAGGATGAGTTTTTTTCTGAGATCCGCACTCATTTCTGCTGAATCCGTGGGCGGGATATCAATATTACTAAAAGCGGTGGCGGAAGTGAAATCAGAAAAACTACTTTCACTAATTGTAAAATGTTGAGTGTTCGGTAAACCCAACCCTAATTTTGGAGAATTAGGGGTTGATAAATGCACGGTTTCACTTTCATTAATATCAATAGCATGATTGGTTAAAAACTGTTGCTGCAAAATTGAAGATCGGGGAACGGAGGTATTTCCCACCGGGACATTCAACCCCGAATCCCAAGAGGATTTATTTTTGGGTTCATAATAGGGGGTCAGGGCCTCTAAAATCACCGTCACGACTTGAATATTTTCGTCCGTATCTTCTAAATATTCTGCCATCTTATAAAGATGGGATTTGAGCCGCTCTAAGTTAGGAAAGGTTTGTAAAAGTTCGTGAAGTAAATCATCTAAACTTTGATTTTTCAGTTGTGACCAGTCTTCCTCTCTATAGTTAAATTCCCGTTCTAAACTCGAAAAAATCACCAGTTTTGCCCGCAAAGGATTGGTGTGCTGCATGATTTTAAACCGCACATCAAACAAATTCGAGATATGGCGAATCTGATTGACCGGAACACCCTGACTTGAATAGGCTGAAGATAGAGAATTTAACTCCTCTGGACTGATTTTTATGGTTTCCGAAGCAGTAATTGAGAGTTGATTAAGTTCAGAAAGTTCTCTGGGATTAGACTGTACATAGAGTTGACTAATTTGATTTTCAATCGTATTTAAAACCAAATTATATTCATTTTTTTTATTCAGACGAGATAAAATATTATTGAGAATAATTTTAAGCGGTTCAATTTGAGGATGTTTTTGACAAATATTTTGGAGTAAAATAGTCAAATTGATGCTATCTAGGATATGGGAATCATTCTCCCATTTTCCACTATAAGCACATAACAGAACTTTCTTAATCCGAGTGATATTCGGATCGGTTTCTAAATTTTGAGCAATCTCATTTAGGCGGGATACGGTCGGCATTTGGGTCTCCAATACAGAAAGTCAACACTTTGGGAAGTGACTTAGGGGTATTCGGCACGAGGGTCTTGGAAATAACGGAATACATCCGGTTAAAGGACTATTCAAAATAAAATGCAAAATCCCTGATGATCCGCTCAAACATATCTTAATTCTAAAAACTAAAATCTATATTTTAGTTTGACCATTCTTGATTCTCCCATCTTAGAATACAATTTTAATCCGTAGCAGCCTAATATATTATTTTACGCTATTTTTTATATAGCTTGAGGATTTTTTGTGACTCCCCTAACCCGGAATTCATACGGATGCAAAGTTTTGATGTGATTGTGATTGGTAGTGGAATCGGTGGCCTAGTTGCGGGCGGGCTATTGGCTCATTCTGGCAAACAAGTGCTCATTTTAGAAAGTCACAGCCTACCCGGTGGGGCTGCCCAGGGTTTTTCCCGTCGGGGGTTTCATTTTGACTCGGGGCCATCCTTTTATTGTGGGCTGAGTGATTCCCAGGGTTTAAACCCTTTGCGGCAAGTTCTAACAAGGCTGGGAGAGTCCCTGGAAACGGTGGTTTATGACCCCCTAGGACACTATCATTTTCCCGATGGTCGTTTAGCGGTTTATGGGGGTAGCGAAGATTACCAGAGGGCGATCGCCGAATTTTCACCCCTAGGAGCACGGGAATTTGCTAAGTTTGAACAACGGCTATTGAAGGTCTATCAAGGATTAAAAGAAATTCCCGCTATTGAGTTACGGGCAGACTGGAAAGTAATTTTTAAATTAATCACTAATTATGGCTTTTCTGTATTAAAATTGCTACCATTGTTGGGGGATATTTCGAGTTCTGTCGGTCAAATTGTTGATCAAACTGTTCGAGATCCTTGGGTGAGAAGATTAATAGATTTAGAATGTTTTTTATTATCAGGATTAAAAGCGGAAGCAACGATCACTCCAGAAGTGGCTTTTATGTTCGGAGAACGGATTAATTCTGTGATTGAATATCCCATCGGTGGGAGTCAAGCAATTGTTCAAGCTCTGGTTAGAGGATTAACTAAATTTGGGGGCAAGATTCAGTTAGGAACCCACGTTAATCAAATTTTAGTTAAATCAGGAAAAGTCTATGGCGTTCAAACTCGAAAAGGAGAACAATTTCACGCCCCGATTGTAATTTCTAATGCCACGATTTGGGATACCTATACCCATTTATTAGATCAAAATGATTTACCAGCAACCTATCGAAATACCTGTTTACAGACACCAGCCCTTGATAGTTTCATGCACCTACATCTAGGGATAAAATCGGAAGGATTAGAGGGGTTAACGGGGCATCATGTTGTGGTACATGACAATAATATTGATATTACAATTCCGGGCAATACCTGTATGATTTCGATTCCTTCAGTTTGGGATCAAAACTTAGCTCCAACCGGATATCATGGGATTCATGCTTATACTTTAGAACCTTTTGCGGGATGGTCAAAAGATGAGTTTTATCCTCAAAATAAACGCCAAAAAGCCGAACCTCTCTATCGAGCTTTAGAAAAAATTATTCCCGATTTGCGTCAACGGATTACCCTAGAATTAATTGGAACTCCCCTCACCCATGCTCGATTTTTACGCAGGTATCAAGGGACTTATGGCCCCGCTATTCAAGCAGGAAAAGGCAGATTTCCCGGGCCGTTCACCCCAATTCAAGGCTTATATTTAGTCGGAGATAGTACCCAACCTGGAATCGGAGTTCCGGCGGTTGCCGCTTCGGGAATTCTTTGTGCTAATTGTTTATAGATTCGTTTTCTTCAAATAGTTTGAGTTGAATATAAACTAAAACTAAGGCGATCGCTAATAAAATACTAGCTGCGGCTGCGGCATAACCAAAATCAAATTGAGAAAAGGCTTGTTCATAAATATAATAGACTAAAACATTGGTTGAATTTAAAGGGCCGCCCCCGGTAATTACATAAACCTGTTCAAAGCTTTTTAAGGTGAAAATTGCCGTGGTTACTGTTACAAAAACCATCGTCGGTTGTAACCCGGGTAAGGTAATATATAAAAATTGCTGCCAAGGATTAGCTCCATCTAATTGAGCCGCCTCATATCGACTTTGGGGGATGGTTTGTAACCCAGCTAAAAACACCACTAAATTAAAGCCTAATTGTTTCCAAATACTCAGTAAAATTAACACTGGCATAGCCCAGGTGGTACTACTTAACCAAGGAATCGGATCAAATCCTAATTGGGTTAGAAGGTGATTAACCGGCCCCTGGGTTTGAAATAACCAACGCCATCCTAATCCCACCGCTACTAAAGAAGTAATGGAGGGGATAAAATAGGCAGTTCTCAGAATATCTCGCAGGGCAAAAGTCCGATCTAAAAGTACCGCTAAAGCCAAAGGAATGATTAAACTCGGAATCACCGTTGCGATCGTAAAATAGGCGGTATTTAATAAAATTTGCCAAAAATCAGGACTCAGAAATAGACGAAAATAATTATTCAGTCCCACCCCATAAATTCCCGAACGGGTAAAACTTCCTTGGGTGAAACTCAGGTAAAATAAATAGAGAATTGGCCCTAAAATAAATACCCCCATCAGCAATAAAGCCGGGGCAAGAAAAATCCAAGCCATGATCGCATCTTGATCCAAAAGCTGTTTCCGAGAACCGGGTGAAGAAGCCATAACCTGAATCAATTTTGATAAAGTTTCATCAAAGTATTTTACAATGGTTGGGTTAATTTATATCGGGGTCAAACACTCAATGGATAGGAATATGAGCGAAATTGATTCTACCTGTTGTTTAATTTCTCCAGCAATTCCTTCGCCTTTATTCGTGGAGGGATCTCCGGTAAAAATTGGGGTTTTGGCTTCTGGAAGTGGCACAAACTTTGAGGCGATCGCTCAAGCTATAAAAGACCAACAACTCAATGCTAAAATTCAAGTTTTAATTTATAATAATCCCGATGCTAAAGTCATAGAACGAGCGGAAAAGTTCGGCGTTAAAACCATTCTTTTAAATCATCGTCACTATAAAAAACGAGAAGATTTAGATCAAGCTATTGTTCAAACTTTGCAAGAACATGATGTCGATTGGATTGTATTTGCCGGGTGGATGCGGATTGTCACGCAAGTTTTAGTGGATGCTTTTCCTCATAAAATTATTAATTTACATCCGAGTTTATTACCCAGTTTTCCGGGGATTAGGGGGGTAGAACAGGCCTTAGAAGCTCAAGTAAAAATTACAGGCTGTAGCGTTCATTTAGTCGAATTAGAAGTCGATAGCGGCCCGATTTTGATGCAAGCGGCGGTTCCGATTTTACCCGATGATACCCCCGAAACTTTACACGCGCGGATTCAAATTCAAGAGCATAAAATTTTGATTGGGGCAATTTCTTTAGTGAGTCAGTGGCAGAATGGGGGTAATGGGTAATACTTCGACTTCGCTCAGTAACAGGGTAATGGGTAATTACGAATTACGAATTACGAATTACGAAT
>NZ_LR735011.1 GCF_900009265.2 Planktothrix paucivesiculata PCC 9631
TTTCCGGTTAACGGGTTTCGGGCGATAATCTCTATTCCTAGATTCTCGGAGAGGGCCGCAAGATATTCCTTGGTAGTTTCATTTTCAAAGTAGTGACTCCACTTTTTCCCCGCCGCCTTACAGAGAGCAGTGGCATTGAAATATCCGTCCCCCCGCCGTTGCCCGATGGGTAAATCGTTGGCTGAATGAAAAACTAAAGTTGAGGTCATAATTTATCCTTTGGTAGATTTGGACTTAGATTTGGTGAACTTCAACAAAATTGTTTTAGCTTGAGCCTCGGTCAAATCATCTGGGTTTAATTTGAGGGATTTACCTTTTTCGAGGTGGCCATATTCGCAGTATTGGCGGACTAATTCATGGCGATGGATTTGCCAGCCGCAGAATTTACAAAGGGAACTATCTAAGCCGGGGATTGAGTATTTGACTCCGCATAAACACTTGGATAAATCTTCTGAATTAATCCAATTAAATAAATCCTTAGAGTTTTGGGAGTTTTGAGCTAACATTTATTTATCTCTCTAGCTTTTCCTTCAGACTCAAAGAATTTACTGATTAACTTTTAGAAGTTGGATTAGTGCTTCTTCAATTACCTGAGATGCACTGATTCTTCTTCTTGCTGATTCGATGCGAAGCTGCATATCTATCTCGTTAGATAAAGTTATGCTCTTTCTTACTCTGCCTGTTGGATTTGTGGGTTTCATTATACCAAAAATGAAATTACACTTTTAATATAATGTAATTGCGTATTTATGTCCAGTAAAGTTTTGATAAAGTTTGACAAAAACAAGGTGATTGTATGAATTTAGAGAATAGACAAAGGTTTGCAATAGCCGTAAAAGCTTTACGGGCTGATCGCAACCATGAGGAATTCGCAAAAATCATTGGAGTCTCTAGGCCCACAGTTATTGGCTGGGAAAAATGCAAAGTTGCCCCGAAACGTGAAAGCCTAGAACAGATCGCCCAATTACGAGGCGAAAGCCTAGATGAATTCCTCTCTTACTTAGAAGGTGCCAGACGGCGCGACCCGTTGGAACGTTTGACCCAGCAAATTGCCGGACTTTCACACGAACAGATTGCCCATGTACTTCGGGCTTTAGCCGACCGACTTGACCCCTCTTAATAATTTTGTTGTAAATAAACTTGCGCTTTTATGTAAATGTGTTATCCTAAAATAGAAAGCGTAAGGAAAAAACCTATGAAATTACCAACAACATTCACAAGCCTTGATTTAACTGGGTTTGAGATTGAGAAAACCAATTATCGGGAAGTAACGGCGGGGATGATTGAGACAACCTGTGCGGTTCTACAAAAGAATCGGGTAGGGATTGTGGTGCGGTCAGTACAAGCCGGACTTAAATCTATCTATGGGATTGGGGGAAGTGCTGATACGGTTTGCGCTTTATTAAAGGAATGGCGGGCTGAGAATTTATCAAGTCTCAAACAAGGTAAGAACGATAAGGATTTAGTTTCGGCAATCCTTGAAGCCTCTGATGATGGATTACTTGAAGAAGCTGATATTCCCGAAGAATATTTAACTGTGGCTCGTCAAATGGCGNGATTGCGCCGGGTTCTAATAATCAGATAAATCCTGGTCAATTACCTTTAGTTCGGGAAATCAAGAATCTAGCCCGGGAAATGAGTCGTGACCGTCGCTGTTTAGTGATTCTAAGTGATCAATTGAGATTACCAACTGAACTCAGAGAAGAAACAACAATTGTAGATTTTGATTTACCCAGCATTGAGGAAATTTCTTTATTGGTAAATAATCTGGTAGGCAAAAAGTTAAAACTATCAGGTGAAGCCCTGGAACAACTTCTTAAAGCCTGTCAGGGATTAACTCGGTGTCGGATAGCCCGTGTATTAGCCAAGTGTCTCGCACGGTCGGGGAAAGTTGATGAAAGTGCCATTGGGGTAGTCATCGAGGAAAAACGTCAGACTATTCGGGAAACAGGCATTTTAGAGTTTATTCCCCATCAATCAGGGTTAGAGTCAGTCGGGGGGTTGGAGAATTTAAAGGCTTGGGTGAGATTGCGATCGCACAGCTTCACTGATGCTGCCCGGGCGTATGGTTTACCAAGTCCCAAAGGTGTGCTACTTGCGGGTATTCAAGGCACAGGTAAAAGTTTGAGTGCTAAAACCATAGCTGCCGAATGGAAATTACCTTTATTGAGATTAGATGTTGGAAGGTTATTTGGTGGGATTGTTGGTGAATCTGAATCGCGGGTCAGGCAGGTAATTAAATTAGCTGAAGCTATCGCGCCAGTTGTTTTAATGATTGATGAAATTGAGAAAAGTTTTAGTAACAATCAATCAGATGGTGATTCAGGAACCAGTCGGCGGGTATTTGCAACATTATTAACTTGGTTAGCTGAAAAAACCGCTCCCGTATTTGTTGTTGCCACTGCTAATAATGTTGAGCTTTTACCTGCTGAATTAATCCGTAAAGGCAGACTTGATGAATTGTTCTGGCTATCGTTACCGACTCAATCAGAACGGGAACAAATCTTTAAAGTTCACTTAAACCGCTTACGTCCTAATAATCAATTCAACTTAGAGTT
>NZ_LR735008.1:0-60000 GCF_900009265.2 Planktothrix paucivesiculata PCC 9631
CCATATCTAGTAGGGGCGAACGGCCGTTCGCCCCTACAGATGGTGTATAATTGGGTATTCTGCGTAAGTCCTATTCAAGTCTAGTAGACATCATCAGGGTTGCCAATATTTAACAGTAAAATTATATTTTTAGATGTAGCATCTTAAAGATTTAGGAGTCCAAGCAATTCTTGTCAAGTATCTAACTCCCTAAGAAAATCATCTACAGAACCCACTTTAATCATGCCTTCTGAGGCTTCTTGTCGAACTTCTTGAAGTTCTTGTAGTAGTTTTCCTCTACGGTTTCTTTGTAGGCGCTTAACTAAGATTTCAACGATTAGGTTTTGCTCCTCAAAGGATAGAGATTCTACTGTATCAATCGCTTGTTGAAGTCTTGAAGTTTCTAATCTTTCAGACATATATGATCTGTGAAAATTGCCACCTTAATTATAACATCATCAGATTTTAAAGTTTCTCCCCTTCCCTCCAATAATGATTTTCTGGTTAAATTGGTACTGATTGATTAATAGAGAGAGTTGGGCGAGTTTATAATATTTGTGGTTAAGAATAAAAAATATTACCGAACCCGCCCGGACATTTAGATATTTTATCTTTTCCAGAAATAAAAACTAATGCTGATCGGAAATTAAAGCCACATCAATTTGTTCTGCTTGGGGTTGGCTAATTTCAACTTGTAAATTAGGGCCAAAGAACTTAGCAATTTTGTCTTGTTTTTTTTGCCAATTTTCCAGAGACATAAATGGAGAATCAAACTGTAAAATTAACGAATAGGAATCATTAATTAAGGTTTCTCGCACACCTTGCAGGAGAGGACGTTCTTCACGGTTGGGGCTTAGTCCCATACGTTCGAGGACATCGGATAAATGGGCTTCTTGGCCGTAGCGATATCGGGTGATATCCTTGCGGACTTGATTTTGGGTGTCTGTAGCCTGTTTTTCTCGGCGGGCTAAGACCTCCGGGGATGTCTCTTGAGTAAAAGGGATGGGTTTGAGTTCGGCCGCTTTCAGGGCTAAACCCCCTAACAAGACGGGAATTCCATAGAAAAATCCCGCTAAGTTTAAGGTGGCATTATCCGCAAAATAGGCGGCAAAACCCACTACAGTTAAGATTCCACCCACCACTAAACCCAGGGTGCCCAAAGAAGTTTGACGTAACATATTAATCAAAAGTATTCTGCTAGAACTCACTCTGTTGATTCTAAACTGCTACGCCATTTTATTAAACGTTCAATATGACCACCAACGATGAAGATCAATCGATTGCCAGTATCAAACGCAAGCTGCTAGAACAGATTAATACTCTCAAGTGCGAAGATGAACGAATGTATAACATCCTGGCCATCGATGTTTGGGCTTTAGCGAAAACGATGGATGAGTTTCAACCGGGGTTTTGGGGGGCGTTTATGAAAAACCGTGAAAAAGCTTTAAAACGTTTTCTGGCTGAGTCGGCTAAAAACAAAACGGACACGGATACTAAACGCCCTCCGTTTTTGCGTTAGTCTGTTTAATTTCTAATTAAAATTGGTTTGAATATTAACGCCACGTTGATTCAAGGCGGCTTCAAATAAGGGAGTCGAAAGTACCTGTTCTACAGGCCAAACTCCGGGCTTTTGCAGTTTACCCTTTAAGCAAAGTTCCGCAATCGTTCCGGTGCCAATTCCGGCAATTTTAGCAGTATTTTCATGAACAATTGTAGAACAAAAATCAATGGTTTTTCCCTGTTTAATTCCAGTCACACAGGAACGAACTGCTACCCCTATTCCACTCCAAAGATCGGTTACATTAGTCATCCGATAACTGACCTGGGATAAAAACTCAATCACGGCGGGATTTTTCAGCCAACTTTCTGGCCACCAATGGGCGACACTCCAAGTTAAATAATTATAAAAATCGGGAATAGTGCCAAATTTGGTAATCACTGTTTTAACGGGAAAAGAGTCAACCAAGGTAAAACATTCTGGCATATCAAACCAATAAACCCCGGTTTTTCCGTAGGGGGGAGGAAATTCAATGGTTTCTCGTTCGCTATAGGGTTTAATCGTTTGCCATTGTCCGTTTATCCACACTGGAAAGGGAGATTGTAACCCGAGAAAGGTGGTTCTCATAACGGTGATTCCCGCCCCGCCAGACCCGCCAACTACATAACTTAAGTGGATTTTTTCGACGTGATCAAATTGTTCCACACCTTGACGCACCATGCTATTAGAAATACCGGGGAAAATACCCGTATTAATAATAGCCGTAACTCCGGCATTTTTTGCCGCTTCAGAATGGTCTAACATCCGGCGGGTAAAGCCTCGATTATCACTGACATCAATATAGTTAACGTGATGTTGAATACAGGTTTTTAAAACTCCTAAATCTCGATATTGAAACGGCCCAGCACAGTGGATGACTAAATCGGAATTAGCGATCGCTGTTTCTAATTTAGCTTGATCACTCAGATCTAATTCTAACTGTTGAAATCGGGGATTAATTCCTATATTTTCCGTCAGTGTTCGTCCCGTAACGGTAATCTGGGCTGCGGTATGTTGGGCAAGATCTTCGGCAACACTATTACCTATTCTGCCTCTGCCTCCTAGGATTAAAACTCGTTGATTCATGGGATGATCTCCTGTGCTTAATCAATTTTATTCTAAATACTGAAAAATAGCATTTGCCGTTAATAAATTAGTTGCAAATAAAACCTGTTGTAAGTCACATAATCGCGATAGGGCTTCAACGGATGCGGGATTGGATTCGACTTTCACCGGATCTCGAAGATACATAATTGCTTTAACTTGATCTAACAGAATTTGATGACCAATAGCGGTTTCACCCAAAATCAAACTATCGGGTTCAATCACTTGACTAATAGTTAAATTTGTGCTTTCTTCTAAGGTTGTTTTTAATTTTTCGGAGGTGACAATGGAAAAGTTATTGATAATATGAAGATGATCCTTGATTAAATTAATTAAATCTGAAAATAAATGATCATCGGCTAATAATACTAGGATTTCTGTATTGTCTTTTTTGTCATTTTTGCGTAAATTATTAACAAGATTATGGGTTACAAAATCCACTAATTTAACCGCTAAATAAGGTTGTTTGAGTTTGAGCTTTTCAATATCATCAAAGGTCATAATAGCGATCGCCCCATCACTCGCGGCAATAAAATCCGACCGAAAACCATGAATAAATGCCATTTCCCCCAGGATATCTCCTTTAGTACGACTGGAATTTTCTATCTGGTCATCACTGATGCTGACTTCCCCAGATAGAATAATCCCAAAGGAGGAATCCTTACCGGTTTGGGGCATAATCACTTGTAAATCAAAGAACTTATGAATCGAAAAATATTCGCTAATTGTTTCGATTTCTTCGGTATAAAATTCTTTAAAAATATCGAGTTTTAATAATAATTCTGTTCTCTGATCCATTATAGATGCTCCGCCTTTTTACCTAAAAGAAAAATTGACAACTGGCTCAGAAGTTTTGGTCTGTTTAAGGATGCCCCCATACCCGATAATTGTATAAATAGGAGTTTTTTTCCATTAATGATCATCAAAGAAACAATTTCTCTATCTTAATCGATTACTGTTACCCGATGAATTTTTCCCAATTGCAGAAAATGGTAAAATTTGATACTCCTGAAACTCCGTGGTTTCCCCAGGTGTTGTGGGTCGGTGTCGGTTGTGGACATTTAACCCCCAGAAGTTTGATTGAAACAGCCATTCAGCAGGTTTTACAACAGTATAATTTAGAGGAAAATGCGATCGCTGGTATTGCCACTTTAGATATCAAAGGCGAGGAACCCGGGTTAGTGGAATTGTGCCAAGTCAAAAATTGGCCCTTACGCACCTTCTCCTCGGAGTTATTGCGGTCTGTGGAGGTTCCTAACCCTTCTGATCGGGTGGGAACAGCAGTCGGAACGCCGAGTGTGGCCGAAGCTGCCGCCTTACAAGCTGCTGGAGTCAAAACCTTACTGGTTTCTAAGCAAATTTATCGGGTATCAACGCCTCAGATCAGACAGGCGGTAACAGTGGCCATTGCTCAAGCCCAACGGAAAACCCCAGGGGAATTTTGATAAAGTTTGGTTAAATATTTTAGCAAAATGTGAAGCTCGATGAGTTTAACAATATCCCTGTTGTTAAACTCAGGTAAGGGTTTAGACACTTTCCGGGTCTAATTCGGTTCAGGTGGGGAAGATCGGAACTTGGTACAATGCAACCAGCGAATGATTCTTGGAATTCTGAACTTTTTAATTTTTATGACAACTGCAACAGCTTATCCTAACGCCCCTGATCTCTCGACTGATGATTATGTCGTCATTGGTTTAGCGACCTGTTTTGTTAAAGAAGATGGGGAAGTTCATCAAGTGAAAGTGGTTGAACCCATTCCCTCAGCGGCTTTAGAAGCAATTCTTAAAGGAGTTCCGACTTCCTATGAGGTAGCTTTGGCGGTGACATTAGGTTCTATTTTGATGAACGCAGAGGCTAAAATTCCCGCAGAATTAACAACAGATGCCCATTTTTGTGAGAATTTTAGCGATCGCGCGATCGCCGCAACTCGCACTTACAAGAATCGACCCCAAGCTAAACTTCATATTCCTTTAGGAACCAGTTTTAAAGAATTTAATTACTCCTTAGAACGAAAACGGGTTTTAAATTCCGAGCGAATGATTCGGACTGAAGATAATGTCAAACAACACGCTTATACTCACCAAGTTCTGTAATTCTATAGCAGGGAACAGGGAACAGGGAACAGGGAACAGGGAACAGTGAATAGGGAGGAAAAGAAAAGACTTCACAGTCTAGGTTCGGTACATCCGTCTTTGTCCTAACTGCCTTGACGATTGCTATATTTAAGAGATTTTAATCGGGGCGAAGTTCTAGGGTATTCACTGAATATCTAGGAACTTGCCCCCATATTTAATTATTTTGATTTTCCTGTTCTTGGGTTTGTTGTAACTCTTGAATTTGAGGAACAGTTAATTGTGTTGTTGCGGCAATTTGTTCTAAACTCATGCCCATTTTGAGTAATAGAATTGCCACTTGTTTTAAGGCTTGGGCACGACCTTCGGTAAGACCTTCAGCACGACCCTGTTCTTTCCCTTGTCGTAGAATTTCTTGATACATGGTGGATTCTTGCATAATATCGCTCCTAATAATCCGTTGAATGACTTCGGGTTCTAACACTAATCCGGCGAGAATTGCAGATGCAGCCATTAAATTACTTTGAACTCGCCGATCTGCAATTTGTTCAGTTATTTGGGAGATTTGAGTTAATACCAGGGCGGGATCATTAGTCTGACTTAATACCGCAAAAGGTAATAACCCAGGAATTCTCAAAAACTCCTCTGTTGGCTGTTCCCAAAGACGAATCACCTCAAATTCATGGGAGGTTTTTTCTAATCTAAAGGTATTTTGTTGAACTAAAGGGGATTTTGTTGGCTGTAAATAAATCACCACCTGACGCATTGACTTTTGAGGAAACCGTCGATATACCCTAACTCGATAATCTAACATCCGAAATGGCATCATCGCATCCGGTTGAGTTTGGAATTCCGTATGCAATACCAACTCATCAGATTGGAGTAAAATTAAGGAATCTGCGCGAATTGGTTCTAAGGATAACTCCGTTGGGCTCAGTTGTGTTAACTGAATCGGAAAACCTAATAACCAACTGGCTAAATCCTCGGAAAAATTCTCCGCTAGAAATTTGCAGATATTATCAAACACGGTTTTTTTCCTGGGTCTGAATATTAATCATGTTTTCTCCTTCTAATTTTATGATAAACTTTTTTAGAAAGTTCTCATCTTAAAAAAGGATAAAGATTCATGTTAAAACTATATGGTGGCGGTCGCAGTCGGGCTTCAATTGTTCAATGGTATTTAGAAGAAATTGGGGTTCCCTACGAGTTTATTTTGTTAGATATGGCGGCGGGAGAACACCTGCAACCTGAATTTTTATCAATTAATCCGATTGGTAAAGTTCCTGCTATTGTAGAAGATGATTTTCAACTCTGGGAGTCGGGCGCGATTTTATTATATTTAGCCGACAAACACGGTAAACTACCCAGTTCTGTTGAAGAACGAGCTATCATTACACAATGGGTATTATTTGGTAATGCTACGTTGGGAACGGGGATTTTTATAGAAGCGAATCGGGAAAAAGAAACCCCTCGTTTACTCAATCCTTTAAATAAAATTTTGAGTCAACAACCCTTTTTAATGGGTGATGAATTAAACGTAGCTGATATTGCAGTAGGTTCGATTTTGGCTTATATTCCCTTGATGTTGCAGTTGGATTTAAGCCCCTATCCGGCGGTTTTAGAATATATTCAACGTTTAAACGAAAGACCCGCTTTCCAAAAAGCCATGGGTGGAAGCAAGTAATATTAACTAGAAAAGGCTATCAGCGTGAAGTTAAAAAGATTGGGAGGTTAAACCCTAGATCGGGTTGAGAAAACCCCACAAGTTTCTAACTGGACGCTGATAGCTTAAACTTGTTTTCTTATTTGAATCCCACGGAGGCTTGCCAAACAAAAGCCAACAACAGGAAAAATACGGGGATCACGGGCAGAATGTCAACAACCGGGCTAAAAATAGAGTAAGCTTCGGGTAGCTTTGCTAACAGCAGTGTTGCTTCCATGAATTAATATACCTCTGGGAAAAATTATGTGGGCGAATTTTTACACATTTTACCACGCGCGGTCATGGCAACTCACGAATTTTAAAAGTTGCTGCTCAGGCTTAATTCTGGCGATCGCCACGGTCAATTTCAGATCGGATCAGCCTGGAATAGTTGTGGCCATTGAAACATAAGATTTGAAAGTCTGGGGGGTTGCACCAGAGCAAAATCACCGAATGGGATCATCAGGAACTCGCTTGAGTCTGAGTCTGGACAAAGGGACTAACTACCGGTTTCAGGGCAAAAAAATCTTCATAAATTCGCTCACCGACATGATTCATCCGATTTTGTAAATCATCTAAAAATTCATGAATTCCCCTTTGCATAATTTCTTCAATAGTCAGATAATCGAGTTCAGAACGTAGCCGTCCTAACTCCCGTTCGGCGGGATTTTGCCAGGTTCCGGGGCTAGTTCCGGTAATACATTGAAGCGATCGCTCCGCTTGTAACAAACAATATTCAATTGAACGGGGAAACTCCCGATCTAAGATTAAAAATTCCACCACCCGAGAAGGCGTAATTCGGTGTTGTTTGCGTTTCCGATACATTTCATAAGCACTGGCAGATTTTAATAATGCAATCCACTGAATTTCATCAATAGTTGTTCCCACATCCTGTACCGAAGGTAACAAAATATAATACTTGACATCTAAAATTCGAGAGGTTTTATCCCCCCGTTCTAATAATCTCCCCATATTGCCAAAATGCCACCCTTCATTATGGGACATCGTAGCATCCATCACCCCAGCAAACAGGTGTCCGCGCATTTTCACTTGATAGAAGAAATCCGCGAGTTGATAGGAACTATCTCCTAAAGCCGCATCTCTAACCATCATATAAAATTCATTCACCTGTTCCCACATTTCCGAGGAAATAATTTCTCGAACTGAACGAGCATTTTCCCGGGCAGCCCGTAAACAAGATAAAATAGAACTGGGATAATTACTATCAAAAGTTAAAAACCGAATCACATTTTCTGCCGTCGCTTCTCCATAGCGTTCTTTAAATAGTTCTAAGTCTCCCGTTGTAACCACAATCGGTTTCCACTGTTGTTGAACACCGGAGGGAGAATCTAATAACAAATTTTGATTAACATCAATAAAACGAGCAATATTTTCCGCCCGTTCCACATAACGATTTAACCAATAAATAGAATCTGCAACACGACTTAACATATTAAAAATGGTTAACGGTTTACTATTGAATAGGATGAACCCACCCCAAAAAAATTCATGAAATCCATCAAAATCCGTGATCCAGATTTATTCACATAAAACCCAAGTATCCTTACTCCCTCCTCCTTGAGAAGAATTAACAACTAATGACCCTTTTTTCATCGCTACCCGGGTCAATCCCCCCGGATGAACATAGATATCTTCACCATATAAAATATAAGGTCTTAAATCAACGTGACACCCTTCAAAACTATCTCCTAATAAGGTGGGAACTCGAGATAATGCTAATGTCGGTTGGGCAATATAATTTCGGGGATTCGCCTTAATTTTTTCAGCAAATTCTTGACGTTCTAATTCGGTAGATTGGGTTCCCACTAACATCCCATATCCTCCCGCTTCATTCGCCGCTTTAACAACTAATTGATCCAGATGATTTAGCACATATTCTAATTGTTTGGGTTCCCAACATAAATAGGTAGGAACATTGGATAAAATTTGTTCTTCTCCTAAATAATATTGAGTCATTTGGGGAACATAAGCATAAATCACTTTATCATCCGCAATTCCAGTTCCCAACGCATTCGCCAGAGCAACTCGACCATTACGATAGACTTCTGTTAACCCCGGAACTCCTAACATTGATTCGGCATTAAACACTAACGGATCAATAAAAGTATCATCAATTCGACGATAAATCACATCCACCCGTTTTAATCCCTTCGTGGTTCGCATTTGCACATAGCCATCACTCACCACTAAATCCCGTCCTTCGACTAATTCTACCCCCATTTGTTGGGCTAAAAAGGAATGTTCAAAGTAGGCAGAATTATACATCCCAGGAGTTAAAACAACTACCGTCGGATTACTAATATGATCTCCGACTAAATTGAGCAAAGTATCTAATAAATGACTGGGGTATTCATCAACGGGTTGAATCCCTAATTTAGCAAAAAGTTGGGGAAATGTGCTTTTCATCACCCGGCGATTTTCTAAAACATAAGAAACCCCCGAGGGACAGCGTAAATTATCTTCCAGAACGTACCATTTTCCCTCTCGATCTCTAACTAAATCTGTCCCAGTAATATGACACCAAATATTTTTAGGCGGTTTTAACCCGATACAAGGCTTCAGGAACCCTTTAGAAGAAAGAATTAATTCTTCAGGAATAATTCCATCTTTGACAATTTTTTGTTCTCCATAAATATCATCAATAAATAGATTCAAGACTTGGATACGCTGCTTTAATCCTCGTTCTAAATGAGACCATTCTGAAGCGGAAACAATTCTAGGAATTAAGTCAAAGGGTAATATTCTTTCCGTCCCTTCACTATCACTATAAACGTTAAAGGTCGCGCCCAATTTCATCATTGCTGTTTTGGCCGCTTCCTGTCGAATTTCTAAATCCCCGGGGGATAAAGAATTAATCCGATCAATTAAGGGTACGGCGTGGGGACGGGGTTGTCCTTTCGCGACAAAAAGTTCATCGTAGAATTCACCTGGATCGTAAAATTGAAATCGCACAGCCTTTTTCCCCTGTTTTTTTGAAACTTACTTGAGATATAGGAGTTTTAGAGAACGGTTCACTGTAGCTTTTGATACGAATTTATAAACCTTTGATTGCTTCTACCACCTTTTGAGAAATAAATGGTAAAATCTCCCGGTTCTGACTTGGGGCTTTTCCTTCCGTAAATACCACTAATACATAGGGTCGAGTCGAGGGAAGTTCAATATAAGCCGCATCATGACGAACTTGGCTTGTATGTCCGGCTTTTGACCAGAGTTTTGCCGTTTTAGGCAATCCACCCCCTAAAAAACCCGTGACTTGATTATCAGGATTTTCGGCTAAATCTTTGGGGTCAAGACTGCGTTTGATTAATTCCATCATCTGACCCGAAGCGACAGAAGAAACCGCCACCCCTCCAATAATACTATGCAATAATCTAGCGGTAGCATTCGTGGTTAACATATTACGATTTTCCATTAATTCTCCTAAAAAAATCCGTTCTCGACCGTAGGCGCCATCAGACCAAGTTTTTTGATTGACATTAATCGATTCAAATTCTGGCCAATTCAGGGTTTGTAAATAACGATTCACCAAATTTCGCTGACTTTTCCAGGTTTCAAAGGGCCCTGGGGATAATTCTGGCCCGCTTGTGGTTCCAGTTAGGACATCTACCACTAGACTGGTGGCATCCTTACTAGAATCAATGACCATATCTCGAATCGCCCTTTCAAGTTCTGGGGTTGTGCGTAACATTCCCTTGTCTTTCCACTCAAAAACCGCTAGGAGATAGAATAACTTCACAATACTAGCCGGATAAATGGGTTCAATCCCCCGATAGTTAAATCCCCGAACAGGATATTTCCAAAATTCCTCCGGAGTTAAGGCGCCCCCGGTATTGACTGAAATCGGCGGGTCATAGACTAACCAAGTCATGGCTACCTGATTGGCGGCTAAACTTGGAAATTGGGTACGAGTTGCATCTATAATGCCAATGCCTTGATTTTGTAGTTGTTCATCGGAATGGAAAAAAGTCATTTTAGCTTTCAGGTGTCAGTGGTCAGGTTTTAGGTTAGGGTCACTCGTCCTACCCTTAACTGTTAATATCTATTAACTTAATTTATGATTGCCCAACCTTTATCAGATCCGATGGAGTATTCCTGTAGAGAAAATTTAGATCTCTATGATGCAGCCGATTGCCAAACTTTAGCAACCCAAGTGGCTGCATATCGTCATTTACGTCTACTTCCTAAACAAAATAATCACACTCATAATTCACCTAATATTTTAGTTCAATTATGTGAAGATAATTATACCGCTTGGTTACGCACTGAGGATCAAAATCATTTAGATATTGCCACTCAACCCTATCTCCCCTCGATTTGGTCAGAGGCTGAAATTCAAGCTATAATTCCTAAAATTATTGAGTTTACTCAAGCCGCAATGGCAACCCCTAATTATTATCTTTGGGGTGGAACAATCGGCCCTAATTATGACTGTTCGGGTTTAATGCAAGCCGCATTTGCTGCCGTTGGGATTTGGATTCCTAGGGATGCCTATCAACAGGAAGCCTTTGCTCAACCCTTAGCTTTTGATCGAGAAAAATTAGATTTTTCTGGTCTTTTACCCGGAGATTTAATATTTTTTGGAACAGTTGAAAAAGCCACCCATGTTGGATTATATTTGGGAGATAAACAATATATCCATAGTTCAGGAAGTCAACACGGTCGCAATGGAATTAAAATTGATGAATTATCACTCGAAGGCGATGCGTGTATTCAGTATTATTTTAAACAATTGCGAGGAGCAGGACGAATAATTTCCAGTTATCAACCTACTGTTTAATTATCTTTATTTTCACTTTAAAATGCAACCTACAAAACTTAAAATTCAGCCATCAAAACCCGATAAAAAACCTCAATTTTTACAGGGAATCATGCAAGCGGCAAAAGTTTTACTCAGCTTGGTTAAACCTTATTTACGATGGTTAATTCTCGGAGGAACTTTATTTTTCTTGGCTGCGAACTTCAGAAAACATTGGCAAGAAATTTCTGAAATTAATATTACTTCAACGGGATGGATTTATTTCGGTTTAGCTCTTTTTGTTACCCTTTCTGCCCATGTTTGGTCAGCTTTTGTCTGGTTGATTATTATTAAAGAATTTAAGCAACCCATTAGATCCCGTTGGGGAGTACGACTTTATTTAATTACTAATATTGCTAAATATTTGCCGGGGAATATTTGGCATTTCTATGGTCGAATTGTGGCACTGAAAGACTCTGGAATTGCCCTGGAAGCCGCCGCTTTGAGTGTATTACTCGAACCCTTAATGATGGCAGCCGCCGCGTTAGGCGTGGCGTTAGTCAGTTATCATACCCCCTATTGGATTATCCAAATTATCTGTTTAATCGCTTTAGGAATTGGGGCTCATCCCCGAATTTTAAACCCAATTCTGAAATATTTAGAAACCGCAAAATTTAAAAAACAACTCTCTAATTTTCCCAAGGAAGCCTCCTGTCAATTAGACTATTATCCCTTCAAACCCCTGTTGGGAGGAGTGGGTTTTATTCTATTAAGATGGTCGGGTTTTATGTTGACTTTACTCGCCCTAACTCCCCTCAACTTCGAGCAAATTCCTATGTTATTAGGAGCCTATAGTTTTGCTTGGTTATTGGGGCTATTAATTCCGGGCGCACCGGGGGGGTTAGGGGTATTTGAAGCCACTATTTTAGCCCTATTGAGTCAACAATTTTCCCCAGGTATTTTACTCGGTGCGATCGCATTTTACCGTTTAGTTAGTATTGTTTCTGAAACATTAGGCGCATTATTAGCAAAACTCGATCAAAGATTTTTAGATAATTCTAATTGATAGGCTTTAACTAATAAGTCAATTCCCGTAATTGCCGTACCTACAACCACAGCATGGGCTCCTAAATCTAGGGCTTTTCTAGCCATTTGGGGGGAAGCAACTCCTCCTTCACAAATTACAGGAATCGGCAATTGTTTAACCATTTGGGATAATAAATCAAAACCGGGAGGAGATTGATTTTGGGTGGCTTTTGTATACCCATATAAGGTTGTACCCACACAGTCTGCACCCGATTCTAAGGCTTCTATAGCTGCTTCTAAACTATCCACATCCGCCATCACCAATTTACCTAATTCTTGATGGATTTTAGCAATTAAATTCCTGACGGTTTCTCCTTGGGGACGTTCTCGCAAAGTAGCATCAATTGCAATGATATCGGCCCCGGAGTTAGCGATCGCCACAGCGTCTTCAAATCGAGGCGTAATATACACATCAAACCCAGGAATTTGTTGTTTCCATAACCCAATAATTGGTTGAGAAACCCGTTGACGCACTGCTTGAACATGGTCTGGGGTATCTATTCTCACCCCTAATGCTCCTTGGTTAACGGCGGCTTTAGCCATGGCTGCAATGACAATTGGATCATGGAGGGGGGAATCAATGGGTGCTTGACAGGAGACAATTAATCCGTGAGTTAAGATGGAAAAAAGATCGGATTTCATGTTAGATTTATTAGGGTAGGGCTGTTTCATTTTCTATTGTAAACCCTAAGATGTAACCCTCTAAATTATTATGAATATCTCCTTAACTCCTGAACTTGAGCAGTTTGTTCAGTCAACGGTCAAAAACGGCAAATATTCATCGGCTTCTGAAGTCATACTAGCAGCATTACAATTACTAAAAGAACAGGAAATTTTAGCGGTTATGAATCCAGTTTTATCAGAGGGTAAGCAAAAATCAAACTATGATTTCTCTGATTTGGTAGGGCGGTTAAATTGGCAGGGAGAAGCAGTTATAATACAGAGGCATCTACGGGATGAGTGGTAATCGCTATGTTTTGGATACGAATGCTAACGATAATTAATTGGTAGCGATCGCTCTTGAATTAAAAAAGGGATAGGAAAATGGCGATCGCTGTGTTCAATAAAAAAAATAATTATTTGGAATTCAAACGGTCTATTTCTTGTTGAAATATTTCTTTAAAAATTTGGGTAGCTTGAGGTTGAATAATTTGGGAGAATAGTTGGATTGATTCTTGGAGTAATTGGGGCATAACAGTAATAGTTTTTTTGCCTGTCGGTGTTTGATAAAAGTCAATCAGGGTTTGTAAATCTTCTTCTGTAAAAAATTTATCATACAGGGGATAATAAACTTTTTCCATAATTTCGTTAAAATCAAGTTTTTCCATTAACCGTTGATTATATTTGGTCATAATTCGAGTCATATCTTGGTTAATTTGATTAATCATTTCTTGTTTTTTTTCTGGGGAAATTCCTGATCTTTCTGGCACAATAGATTCTAAAATGCCCCCAAATTCTTGTTGAAGTTGGGCAGATGTAATCTGGCTAATCTGTCTAAATAGTTTTTCTCCTCCGGTGATCTCTATTAATTCTCTGATCAGTTTGCGTTTGCTTTCCGAAACTGATGCTTGAGATAATTCTAATTGAGGTTTGGGAGTAGATTCTGCTTTGACAGGTGTGGGGAAAGTTACCCCTAAAGATAAAATAGTTCCGAGTAATAAAATTTGCTTTAAGAACATAAAAAACTCTCCTGATTTTTGAGATTATATTACCAAAAATGCGATCGCGTAGCCACTGCCTTATTTAATTTATATCTATCGGTCTGGCAATTCTAAATCAAAGGTAATACTTTGGGATACAAGATTGGTAACTTTAGAAAAAATATTATAGTCTTAAAAACAGGTATAATGTTTTACAGAAAATAAAATATTCTCTCAAATTAACGATGACACCCTCACAATATTTTGATTATCAGAACATTCAACCTATTAGTCAACCCATCGAACCTAAGAAACAAGGTGCAAAACGTCATTGGGGTAGCCATCCCTATTTTACTCGACGTGCGTGGAATGTTGTTCAAGAATATATTCGCACTTTTAGCCAACCCGGAGATATTATTTTAGACCCTTTTGGGGGGTCAGGAGTCACAGCCGTTGAATCTTTGGTCTTGCGTCGCCAAGCAATTCACTGTGATATTAACCCAATGGCTAATTTTATCTGTTCTCAAATTGCTGTTAGTCCAATTAATATCGAGAGTTTTAGAATTGCTTTCGATGAAATAGAAAAAAAATGCAAAGATGCCATTAATTTAGCTTATTCACTTTCTGACGAAGAAGCAGAAAATTTAGAAATAAAATATTGGTATCCTCAAAACGTGAAAATGCCTAAAAATGGCAAGCCAGATTATATTGAACAACTATTTACTAAACGTCAATTTTTCTGTTTATCATTATTATTAAATGAAATTAATATAATTCAAGATTTAACCATTAAAAATTTGATGAAATTTGTTTTTTCCGCCAGTTTAAACAAAACTAACTTAACATTTAGTTCTACTCATGGCCGAAAAGCCAGCAGGGGAAATAGTGGAATTATGCACCGTTATAGTTATTGGATTCCGCCACAAACCCTTGATCTAAATGTTTGGGAAGTTTTTGAACAAAAATTTAAGTATATTGTTCAGGCGAAACTAGAAACTAACTTATTAATTGGAAATTTTTATCAAGATAACTTCTCTATATTTAATGTTTCAGCTACAAATTTAACTGATAAAATTCAGCCAGAGTCTATTGATTATATTTATACTGATCCCCCTTATGGTAAACATATCGCCTATCTGGATTTGTCTACAATGTGGAATGCTTGGCTAGGTTTTGAAGTCAGTGATGAAGCTAGACAATTAGAAGTTATTGAAGGCGGAGATTTAAACAAATCCAAACAAGATTATATTAATTTGCTCCATGCTTCTATTGCTGAAATGTTCAAAGTTCTTAAATTTGATCGGTGGATGAGTATTGTCTTTGCTCACAAAGATCCTGCTTTTTGGGATGCTATTGTTAAATCAGCACAAGATTCAGGATTTCAGTATGTTAATTGTGCGATTCAGACCTCAAGTACACCTTCTTTATACAAACGACAAAACCCCCTCAAAGTTTTATCGGGTGAGTTAGTATTAAATTTCATAAAAGTTAGAAATCCTAAAACAATCGCTATTACTAAAGTCGGTACTGATGTTGTACAATTAATTAAAGAAGTAGCTGAATTAATCATTGTCAAAAATTCCGGTGCTTCTACAGAAGATATTTATAATGCTTTAATTCCTAAATTGTTAGAAAACGGCTTATTGAATCAGGTTAAAAAACAATTAGATGATATTACACCTATTCTCAATGAAGAATTTATATTTTCTGAATTGGATCATCTTTGGAAGATTAAACCCAATACAAAAATAGGCTGTTTTATTCCTCTGGAAGATCGGATTCGTTTTTATCTCATAGATTACTTACAATTCCTAGAAAGACAAGAAAAATCAGCCACCTTCGATCAAATTATATTGAATGTAATGCCAAATCTAATTAATGGCACAACCCCGGCCAATCAAACCATTTTAAATGTTTTAGAAAAAATTGCGTATTCCCCCGATGGTAAACACTGGCAATTTGGTAAATCTGATATCATTCAAATGGAATTAGATTTAGGAATTTCCTTTGAAAATCCTTTATTTCCAAGTCTCGATTTTCCTAAAGATCCTAATAAAATAGAACACGATTGTATAATTTATATTTTAGCTAAGATAGCTCTATCGGCAGGTTTAAAAGTTCATATAGGCAAAAAAGAACAAGCTACAAGTCACTGGAATGGAGAATCTTTTAATCAGCTATCTTTGAATAAATTGCCGATTCAGAAACCTCTAACAGATTGGCAAAAAAATAAAATTCAGCAAATTGATTTAATTTGGTTTGACAATCAAGGTGATCCCGTTTTTGCTTTTGAAGTCGAAACAAGTACCCCAATTACAACCGGAATTGAAAGGTTTATGGAATTATTAGAAATATTTCCAAATCTGGCTAAAAGTCTGGTTTTAATTATTCCTCCTAAACGATTAAGTAAAATGAATAAATTATTGAAAGACTCTCACTATATTGGTCATCCTTTGTATATGGAGAATAAATTAGTCTACAGTTTTTCTCAAAAGATTGTAGAAGTTTACCAAAAAGTATCTGGTCTTAATCCAGTTAACTTAGAAACAGTTATTCGAGAAATTCAGTTAACTTTAATTGCGCCTAGTTTGAAATAGTCACCGACTGATTCAGAAACAAGGTTTTTTTGTCAACAACAGTTTTGGTGCGTGCGCGGGGATAGCCTCACCCTACGGATTTTAACCAAAGATTGAAATATATGGTATAATCCAAGATTCGTTGTGTAATTTTCATACAGAATTTTATTAGAATGGCAACTCAGCCAACTATTGCAATCTCTCACCTCGGATGCGAAAAAAATCGCATTGATACCGAACACATCTTGGGTCTATTGGTGCAGGCCGGTTATCAGGTTGATTCTAACGAAGAATTAGCGGATTACGTTATTGTCAATACCTGTAGTTTTATTGAAGCCGCCCGGGAAGAATCGGTTCGCACCCTGGTAGAATTAGCCGACGCCAAGAAGAAAATTGTGATTACCGGGTGCATGGCGCAGCACTTCCAAGAACAACTATTAGATGAACTCCCCGAAGCCGTTGCGGTGGTTGGAACCGGAGACTATCATAAAATTGTCGATGTGATCAAACGGGTGGAACAGGGAGAACGAGTTAAAGAAGTTTCTGCCGAACCCACCTATATCGCCGATGAAACCGTCCCCCGTTATCGTACCACCAGTGAAGGCGTTGCCTATCTGCGGGTCGCAGAGGGTTGTGACTATCGTTGCGCTTTTTGTATCATTCCCCACTTGCGCGGAAACCAACGATCACGTACTATAGAATCAATTGTTACTGAAGCCCAGCAATTAGCCGAGCAAGGGGTTCAGGAAATAATTCTCATTTCTCAGATCACGACCAACTACGGACTGGATCTCTACGGTGAACCCAAACTGGCAGAATTATTAAGGGCATTAGGAAAAGTTGATATTCCCTGGATACGTATGCACTATGCCTATCCAACGGGGTTAACCCCAAAAGTAATTGCAGCAATGCAAGACACCCCCAACGTTTTACCCTATTTAGATTTACCGCTGCAACATTCACACCCCGATGTGTTACGGGCGATGAACCGTCCTTGGCAAGGGCGAGTCAACGATCGAATTATCGAAACGCTGAAAACCGCTATCCCGGATGCGGTGCTTCGTACCACATTTATTGTTGGTTTCCCAGGAGAAACTGAGGAACATTTTGAACACCTGCGCGAATTTGTGCAACGCCATGAATTCGATCACGTTGGCGTGTTTACCTTCTCTCCCGAAGAAGGAACCCCCGCTTATAAATTGCCGGATCAACTGCCACAGGGAGTTATGGATGCCCGTCGGGATGCCTTAATGGAGGTACAGCAACCGATCTCCCTCAAGCAAAATCAAAAATCGATCGCCAAGGTGGTAGACGTTCTCATTGAACAACAAAATCCGCAAACCGGAGAACTGATCGGTCGTTCTTCCCGTTTCGCCCCCGAAGTAGATGGTTTAATCTATATTGAAGGCGATGCTCGTTTGGGTTCAATGGTGAAAGTCCAAATCACTGATGCCGATGTTTATGATCTCTATGGTTACGTCTTAGAATAAAACGTTAGCCCTTAAAAGCTGACAGTTAAGGCATTTCACCGAAATCGCCGCAAATTTTAAGAAATTTGTTGTTATATTTCTGAATGTTAAGCGTTATCCTAGAGAGAGATGGTCTATAAAGAGTCTGATTGACTAAACAACCTCACCGGTTGTGACGAAAAGTGAGTTCAGGAACTTTTGAAGACCTTGGAATGTAAATAGGTTCCAAGATGCCCGAGAGACAGCGTAACTCAACGTTTGTAGAGAGCTACGTCAAGCGTTATAGCAAAACTAATAAACCTCTGCATTGTAGTAAAAGTGTCTCAAATGAATAGGGCAAGGTCAGGAACCGGGCAAAAAAACATAGATAGGAGAATGAATGAGTCCATCTTTTGCAAGCTTAGGAATTTCCGAAGAACGTGCTAGTTATCTGGAAACAATAGGCTTTAGCGAGCCAACCACCATTCAAGTCGAAGCAATTCCCCATATTTTGTCTGGACGGGACGTGGTGGGACTGGCTCAAACCGGGACGGGCAAAACAGCCGCCTTTTCATTGCCCATTCTGGAGCAACTGGATACAAGTGCAAAGGGCGTACAAGCGTTAATCCTGACCCCAACTCGGGAGTTAGCCATGCAGGTTAAAGAAGCGATTCGGAAAATGACCGATGATCGCAGTTTGTATGTGTTAACCGTTTATGGTGGTCAGTCCATTGACAGACAAATCCAACGGTTACAACAGGGCGTTCAGATTGTCGTTGGCACACCTGGACGGATTTTAGATTTACTCAACCGAGGTAATCTGAAATTTGATCGGATTAAGTGGTTAGTGTTGGATGAAGCCGATGAAATGTTAAGCATGGGCTTTATTCAGGATGTAGAAAAAATTCTGGAATCCGTAGCTGAAGATCGGCAAACGGCGTTTTTCTCGGCTACCATGGAGCCTTCGATTTGGAAACTGGTGAAGAAATTCCTCAAAAATCCAGTCACCATTAAAGCGGAAAACCCCAAAGCTACCCCCAAACGCATTGAACAGCGTGCTTATATGGCTCCCCGTGGGTGGTCAAAAGCCCGGGCGTTGCAACCGATTTTAGAATTAGAAGATCCAGAATCAGCAATTATTTTTGTCCGCACGAAACAAGCTGCTGCGGAGTTAACCACTTTCCTGCAAGCCGCAGGTCACAGTGTTGACGAATATCATGGTAACTTGAACCAAACCCAACGGGAACGGCTTCTGCAACGATTCCGTCGCCGTCAGGTACGTTGGATCGTGGCCACGGATATCGCTGCCCGGGGCTTAGATGTAGATCATCTCAGCCACGTGATTAACTACGATTTACCGGATAACGCCGAGAGTTATGTTCACCGGATTGGTCGGACAGGTCGGGCGGGACGCGAAGGCATTGCCATTACCTTGATTCAACCGATTGATCGCCGGAAACTGCGGTTAATTGAGCGCCATTTGAATCATAACTTTACGGTGTTGTCGATTCCTAAGCGATCGCAAATTGAAGGCCGTTATATTGAACGGTTACAAGGACGAGTGCAAGAAGCCTTAACTGGTGAACGAGTTGCCTCTTTCCTTCCGATTGTGGCCCAATTGAGTGAGGAATACGATCCCCAAGCGATCGCGGCGGCGGCCTTACAACTGGCCTACGACCAAACTCGCCCCAGTTGGTTAGATTCCGACTTCCCGGCCGAGGAGGAAGAAATGCCACTCCCGTCCTCTAAACCCAAATTAAATCGTCGGGTGGTTCCTCGCCCTTCGGTGTCCCAGGGCGTTGAATAGGATTCAACGAATAACGGTTTCTACCGATTAAAATAGATACACCAGATGCAATTGATCGTGTCTGGTGGATTTTTTTGTTTTTATTTTCCAAGCGAAATGCAGACTAATTCTTCTGACTCTGATCTTAGTTACCTCAGACAATGGGCAAATTTAATCGCCATAATCCTCGCATTTGCAGTTAATGTATTAGCTAATTTAGCACCATTCAATGGCTTAACCATTGGAGAAATTTCTAATACAATTTTTAGAGAAGTTAAAATTATTCCGGCTAATTATGCTTTTGCGATCTGGGGCTTAATTTATCTAGGTTTATTCGCTTTTGCCCGATATCAATTTTTACCTCAAAACCAGGAAAATCCGCGATTAGAGAAGTTAGGTTTTGCCTTGGTTTTAGCCAGTATTGCCCAAATAATTTGGGTAGTTTTATTTCAATATCAGATGTTTTTTTTGTCCCTGGGGGCAATGATAGCCATTTTAAATTCCTTAATTGTGGCTTATTTACGATTAAATATTGGAAAAGTTAGAGTATCTAAACAAGAACGCTGGTATGTTGATCTTCCGATTAGTATTTATTTGGGTTGGATTAGTGTTGCAACCATTGTAAATGTAGCTTTAGTCTTGGAAAATTGGCAATGGCAAGGCGGGGGAATTTCACCGGAATTATGGACAGCTATTTTATTAGTAATTGCCGGAACCTTAGCCGCTATTTTAATTATTGAACGGAATGAAATTGCCTATCCGTTTGTTATTATGTGGGCACTTTGTGCGATCGCAGTTCGTCAAGCTACCCAACCTTTAATTTTAGTTACAGCGATCGCCGTATCTCTATCTTTGGGATTATTTGGATTAAGTTTAACTATTTTACGACGAAGGATTTAAGCAGATTAACACAGATTAAAATCCGTGAAATCCTCTTAAATCCGCGATCCCCATTACCCATTCGTAATTCGTAATTCGTAATTCGTAATTACCCAATTTAATCTTTTCTGGCTGTGAGGAAATAGGTGAACATTTCGCCTTTGCCTTTAATTTCAATGATGCCGCGCTCCTCAAAAATATATTTATCTTTTAAACGTTGGTAGGTGGTTTCTGTGACTTGAATTTTGCCTGCGACTCCATGGGACTCCATGCGGTTAGCGGTGTTTACGGTATCTCCCCAGAGGTCATAGGTAAACTTCTTGGTACCAATGACTCCCGCTTCTACCGCACCGATATTAATTCCGGTTCGCATTTGTACAGGTTCATTGTCTTGGAGACGAAATTGACCGATAATGCTTTGCATATCTAAAGCCATATTTGCGATCGCTTCTGCATGGTCAGAGCGAGGAGTGGGAAGTCCGCCAACCACCATATAAGCATCTCCGATAGTTTTAATTTTTTCTAAGCCATATTTTTCCGCTAATTCATCAAAAGCCGAAAAAATTTCGTTGAGAACTTCCACTAATTGAGCGGGGGATAAATTAGCGGATAACTTAGTAAAATTAACAATATCTGCAAATAAAACCGTCACATCGGCGAAACTATCGGCAATGGTGCTTTCTCCGCGTTTTAGACGTTGGGCGATCGCTTCGGGTAAAATATTTAATAATAATCTTTCGGATTTTTCCTGTTCTTCCGCTAACTTTTTTAAATAGGCTTGTTCTTGATCCCGTAAGCGTTTTTTTTCTAAACAGGCATTAATTCTAGCTTTTAATAAAACCGGATTAAAAGGTTTGGATAAATAATCTTCAGCCCCTAATTCAATACAACGAACAATACTATCAATATCATTAACCGCCGAAATCATCACCACAGGAATATGACGCAGGGCGGGATCAGCTTTTAAAGTTTCCAAGACTTGATAGCCATTCATTTGAGGCATCATAATATCTAGTAACACCAAGTCTGGGGACATCGATGCCATCATTTCCAGAGCTTCAAAGCCATTAGAAGCCACGATCACGCCATAACCTTGGCGCTGAAGTCGTTTAGCAAGTAGGTCACGGTTTACTTCATTATCATCAACAATTAGCACGCGATCGGGTTGGGCGTCCATCTCTAATTCGTGGCTCCTACTATCGTCCTGGGATATTAACAACAAGTACCACGCCTCCAGTTAGGGTTCTTATCAAATCAGTGTAAGAGTTCAGATTAGAGATCGATATTTTCTCTTGACTGATAACTATTTACTGTTTACTGATAACTATTTAGGGTGCGGTGGCTTTCTTTAAACAGACTTCTATTTTTTCCAAGAGACGGGGAAATTCTACGGGTTTGGTATCATAATCATTGCATCCGGCCGCTAAACATTTTTCCCGATCGCCTGCCATTGCATGGGCCGTTAATGCAATCACAGGAATAGCTTCAGTTTTAGCATCTGCCTTAATTTGTCGAGTAGCTTCCCATCCATCCATCACGGGTAAACTCATATCCATCAGGATCAAATCGGGTACCAGAGAACGGGCCAGTTCCACCCCCTCAGCCCCATCTACGGCAATAAATACCTCATATCCCTTTCGGAATAGGCGTCGTTTGAGCATATCCCGATTCATTTCATTGTCTTCAACTAGCAAAATCTTTACCATGATCTGATCTCAATGTTGATGGTTTAGCCTTAGAATGTTGTGGACACTCTCAGATCTGTTGATAGTACCTGCCGTAAGGCTTAGACACGCTCGATTTTGCGGACAGAATTAATCTAACTTAATTGTGGCTACAATCGTGGCATATCGTCTAGTGAGTTGCTCAAGCGATATACCTAATCTGATCATGTAGAGCGGAATGGAAACATTTTCAGACTGGCATTTAACAAGATATGAATTTCTCTCAAAAGATCTTCACTGCTATAACTACCTTTCTGAAGAATTTGCTCCACATAGCCGCGCAATTGCATCCATTCTGTGGGGGTTAATTCCGCCGCCGTAATTACGATAATTGGGATATTTGCCCACTGGTCGGATTTTTGAAGGTCATGGATTAACTCAAAACCACTTTTTTGAGGCAGGACTAAATCAAGCAGAATCAGTCTAGGCGGGGATTGCTGAATCAGTTGCAACGCTACCTGACCATCGGCCGCCTCTTGAACTATCCAACCCTGTCTCCGTAATAATCCGCGTAACATTTGTCGGATGATCGGATCATCTTCAACGACTAAAATATGATTAGCCAGGGGCAGCATATCCCGCTTGGGGTCGGGCGTATATTTGCCCAGGAGGGTAGCCAGACGCTTCCCGTCAAAAGGTTTTGTCAAATAGTCCGATGCACCTAAAGCAAACCCTCGATTTTTGTTGCTGATGAACGATAACACGATCACTGGAATCTCAGCTAGATTCGGATCGGCTTTTAATGTTGATAATACCGCCCAACCGTCCATTTTAGGCAAAATTATATCTAAAATCACGGCATCGGGACGCCATTCTCGAACGCGCTGAAGTCCTTCTTCCCCGGTTGCTGCGGTTTGTACCTGCATTCCGGCTCGAATTAGCGATCGCTCGATCAAATTGCGGGTATCGGGATCATCATCAATCACTAAGATCGTTGCCGATGAGTTATTAACTGTCAAGGTGGATTCAACCCTGATGGGCTCAATTTCGTTCAAGAGTTCCCCGGGGTCGGACTCGGGATTTAAACCCTGATTTTCCAAATCTGGTAAGAGGCAGGGAACCAATAGGGGAAGGTAGACGGTAAACGTGGAACCCTTGGACTGTTCACTATTGACACTAATATAGCCTTGCATCATTTGACAAAAGCGCTGACTGATCGTGAGTCCTAATCCCGTTCCCCCATAACGGCGAGTGGTGGAGGCGTCGCCCTGGGTAAAGGGTTGAAACAGTTGTTTTTGTTGTTCGGGAGTAATCCCAATCCCGGTATCTCTGACTTGAAAGGCAATGTAGTCGGATTCGGGATCGACGGTTAAATTCTGGGGGTGAATTTCTCCCCAGGGCAGGGTTTGGGCTAGACAAATATCGAGGGTAATTTGGCCTTCTGATGTGAATTTAGCCGCATTACTAATCAGGTTCAATAAGACCTGTCGAACTTTAGTTAAATCCGCCAGCATGGTGGTGGGGGTATTGGGATTATAGTGAATCTCCAATGTATTGTGATTTTTATCCACCAGGGGTTGAGCCGTGGCTACCACACTTTCAATTAACATCGGAATCTCAAAGGTTTCCAAATATAAATCCATGCGCCCCGCTTCAATTTTAGAAATATCTAAAATATCATTAATCAGAGATAATAAGTTCCGTCCAGCCGTGCGAATCCGTTCTAAATCAGGAACAATATCTTCATAACCCGAGTCTCCCGCTTCATCTGCCAAAATCTCACTATAGCCAATAATCGCATTTAAAGGAGTTCTGAGTTCATGGCTCATATTGGCTAAAAAGCTACTTTTAGCTCGGTTGGCGGCAACGGCGGCTTCCTTGGCTTGTTTCAGGGCTTCTGCGGCTTGTTTACTTTCGGTAATATCTTCAATTGTGCCTTCAAAACAGAGGAGTTGTCCGGTGTGATCCCGAACCGCCCGGGCATTTTCTGAGATCCAAATGATACTTTTATCTTGGCGATAAACTTGGGATTCAAACCCCGAAACTGAATTATGGGCTTGAATCGCTGCGATAAATTCGGCTCGACGGTGGGGATTTACATACAATTGATGACCGATATGGGTGATGGTCTGTAATAAATCATCGGGGGAATTATAGCCTAAAATCCTGGCTAATGCCGGGTTAGCACTGAGGTATTTTCCTTCGGGAGTGGTTTGACAAATTCCCTCGGCGGCATTTTCAAAAATACTGCGATATTTAGCTTCGGTTTTTCTTAAAAATTCTTCCGTTTGTTTGCGTTCAATGGCATTAGAAAACATTTCTCCCACCATTTTCAAAAGGGCAATATTATCCGATGACCAAGTATAACTAGAATAGATGGAATCAAACCGCAAAAAACCCACAAGGGAGCGACGACAGACTAAAGGGATTAGAATAATCGATTGAATTGCAGGAGAAGTATCGGTTTCACAATAGGAGGATAATCCTAAACTTTGATGAAGTTGTCGTAAATATTCTAAATCCTTCAATGCTTCTGAGGGTAAATCTTGAACAGCTAAATAAATATTTTCATAGCGGTTTAGTTGTTTTTCCAACCAAGGAAGATCACAGAGATAGAGTTTTGAGGGTAATATTTTCTTTAATAAATCAGTTAATCTGGAGTTTTCTGGTGCGCCCAGATTGAGACTTTTGATCGCCAACCACTGATAAATCGAATTCATCTGGATTTCCTGATCGGCGAATAAATATAAATAGCTTTGTTCTACCCCAATAAATACACTAATTCGTTCTAAAGCTTGTTGAATACCATTTTCAATCCCATCGGTGGTTAAACTAATAAAATGAGTCGATAAATGGGTAATTAATTGTTCAAATTCTACTCGATATTGTAGGGCTTTTTCCACTCGTTTGCGTTGGGTAATATCTCGAAAACTCCAGACTCGGCCCACTAATTTTTCTCCCATTTGGGAAGGATGGGAATATAGCTCAAAAATCCTGCCATCTTTGAACTCTACGACATCATAAGTTGGTATTTGCGGTTCAGAAGAAAGCTGCATTACCGTTTTCAGAAATCGAGGTGGATCTTTCAATTGTCTTAACACAAAGGCTAAGGCAGATTGATCATGGGGAGGTTTGAATAGGCTAGTGGGAACTTGCCACATTTCCACGAATTTCTGATTAAAATTTAAGATTTTACCCGTGCGATCCACGGCCAAAATTCCCGCATCGGTGGAATCAAAAGTGGCGCGCAGGAGGGAGAGCGATCGTTCAGCTTCTAACTGGGCTTGTTTGCGTTCGGTAATGTCTAAAAATACTAAGACGGCTCCGATAAAAGTGTTTTGTTCTAAAATCGGAGTTAATACATAGGAAACGGGTAAAATACTACCATCGGCACAGAGAAATTGATCATCACTGGATTTGATCGGTTCCAGGAGTGATGTCAACTCTCCGGGGTTAGGGGCGGATTCGGTCAGCCGTTGAAACCTATCTAGGGATAATCGAGATCGCTCTCCAATCCACTCTAAAACCGGGTTTCCTACCAATTCGACTTCCGACCATCCTAGGAGCCTTTCCGCCTCGGGATTCATCGATAACAAACGGCCCTGGGGATTTAAGATACATAACCCCGCCCCCAGGGAACTAATCACCGATTTAGCTCGATTCCGTTCGTTTTGTAAACGGGCTTCTGATTCTTGAGTTTGTTGGTTATATAACTCCAACATTTCCCGGGAAGATAGGGTGAGCGATCGCGCGATTAAATTTCGTTCCCGATCGGCTTCATTGTAGCTGTGGTTAACCACTTCCAGAAATTCTTGCCATGTAGCGATATCAACCGGAGGAGTTTGTCGATCAAGACCCAGGCGTTTGAGTTGGCGTTGGAGCGCGTAGTGCATAGAATCTCAGGGTTGAAGAATTCGGGATGCGGTCATAGGAACAGGACTTACGGGGATTTGAACCCATAACTCGGGGTAATTCATGAATTACCCCAACTCTCTATCTCTATGGCGATGATGCTTAAGTCCTGGGGAAAACAGAGCTAGGGCGGCTAGTTTTCCGAATATTTTTTTGGGGCAACGGATCTAGTTTAGCCTCTGGAATTGGGAAGTTATCAAAATTGAAAAATTAGTTGCCTTGGGGCGACGATACCCCATCACCGGGGGCAGAACTTTCCTCTTGTTGTTCGGCGATTAATTTGGGTTGTAGATACAGATTTTCAACTAATGCCGCCACTCCCGCAAACCAAGGGGGTACAATTAAGGCCCCCAAAATTCCCATAACCTGTACTCCGCCCAAGACGGATAAAAGCTGATATAGGGGGTGAATTCCAACGGAAGAACCGACTAACAAAGGATCGAGAATGTAGGTTTCAATATTTTGAATAATTCCATACAATAATAACACCCAAACCACTAAAAATCCCCCCTTTGCTACAGCTACAATTAAGGCAGGAATTGCCCCTAAGATGGGGCCCAAAAAGGGAATTAAATTAGTGACTCCAGCGATCGCTCCTAAACCAATGGCAAAGTCTTTTAATCCTAAAAATCCTAATACCGTTGTGGTGGCAATCCCCAAAATTGCCGAGACTAAAATTCGGCCGCGAATATAACCTCCCATCCGTTGACTAATCGGATTTACTTGGGCGGCTAATCGTTGATTCCAAGGATAGGGGAAAAATTGAATTAAACTATGAATTAGGGTTTTACTATCAGCCACCATATAACCGGAAATAAATAGGGCTAAAATTAAACTGGCAACCGCGCCTAAAATTCCTCGGGTAATTCCATAAGACCGTAAAATTAATTGTTGACTCGAACGAATTACCCAACTGGTTAAGGATTGAGTATCGATTAATTGTTCAATAAAAGCGGAGGTATCCCCTCCTAATCCACCCGCTAGATCCGTTGTAATTTCAATAATTTTTTCGACAAAAATTGGAGATTGACTAACTAATAAGGTGATTTGATCCACCACAGCCGGCCCAATGACTAATCCAAATCCGGTTAATCCGGCAATTAAGGTTAAATAGACTAAAATAACAGCTAACCATCGCGGAATCTGTTTGGTTTGCGCCCAATTTACAATCGGAACAATGGAGGCTGCTAAAACCACAGAAATCATTAATAGAACGATTAAACTCCGTAGTTGCCAGAGCAGAATAAGTAAGAATACTGATGCTAAAATCAGAAGTAGACTAGAGAGGGAAAATGAAATACGTCGTTCAGATTTCATAGGATGACTGTGAGTTAGTCTCTGGGGTTGATCCTGATCGAAAACTATGTTTTAATTCTATTCATTGACTTGATTTAGTTTAATCATTAAGGGAACATTCGTCAAGAGAAATTATTCATTAAAAAGAGGGGGAATAGTCCATATTCATAATTCGTAATTCGTAATTCATAATTACCTAGTTTATATTTAAGGAAAAAAATATCTATGAAAATTCGTATTGAAGGTTGGCGTTTTATTCCCCATACTTATAGTATCACTAATCAATTCCAACTGTTAGAACTGTTGAAGCGATCGCAATTAGAAATAACCCATCAAGATATTCCGGGTTTAAAACCCCAGTGGAAACATTTAAACGGATTATTTCCAACGGAATTAGAAACCCAGTTACAACAAATTCCTCAAGCTATTAATTCCCCGGTTGATCTGACCATTCGTATCTCCCAACCCTTTAATTTTAAAGCCTCTAACAGTCAAAAAACCCTGGTCTATGCCACCGCACCCTGGGGAATTTTAATTGATTCTTCCGCCCAACTGAAACCCCTATTTCACTTAAAAAATCAAATTATTAATCCCGATCTTACTATTATTACACCCTCCCAATGGTCACGGGAAGGACTAATCCGTAGTGGTCTAAATCCTGAACAAATAAAGGTGATTCCTTGGGGTGTTGATCCCACAATTTATTATCCCTTAGATGAAACCGAAAGAAATCGACTCAGAAAACAATGGGGATGGGAAGATTATTTTATATTTTTTCATGTCGGAAGTTTACAGGATCAAGATGGAATTAAACCTATTTTAAGAGCTTTTGCTAATATTATAGAACGATATCCCCAAGCTCGATTAGTCTTAAAAGGATCGGATTTTTTTTATGACTCTAATCAATGGTTAACCCGTGCCAGTCGGGAGGTTTTAACCGAAGAAGAAGTGATTAAAGTAAAACAGAAAGTTGCCTATTTTAATCAAACCCTATCCTGTACATCCCTAGCCCAACTCTACCAAATTTCTGATGCTTATTTAGCGGTGGATATTGCTACAGCATTTAATTTATCCGTATTAGAAGCAGCAGCATCGGGATTACCGATCATTTATACCCCAGGAGGGGCCACAGAAGAAATTATTAATCCAGAGTTTAGCTTGAAAATAGAGACTCGATTTAAAACCAAAGTTATTCAAAATCAAAGTCGATTTTTCTTGCATCCCAACTGGGAACATCTGACAGAATTAATGGCACAAGTGATTAATAATTCTCCCTGGCGAGAACAGGCGAGAAAAACGGCTCCTCCATGGGTTAATCAACATTATACCTGGAAACATACCGTGGATCAACTCTTAGAAGTTTGTCAAGAAACCTCACCCCGCTCCTGGGCAAATCCTGTTAGTAAAGATTCTGTTTCTTTATCCTCTCCCCACAGCATTATTGTGGAAGGATGGCGAGATATTCCCCATTCCTATTCTTTTATTAACAGTTATCAACTGTTGGAAATGATCAAATATCCTGCGTTAAAAGTTTTTCATAAAGATATTCAATATGTTACCTCAGATTGGAAACCGAGCAAACATTTATTAAGTGTCGAAGCCGAAGATTTATTAGACCGTATTCCGGCTCCTCAAACCGATCAACAAGCCGATGTTACCCTGCGGGTTTATTGTCCCTTTAATTTAACTACTGATTCTAATAGTAAAAAAACCGCCATTTTTGGCTGTACAGAATGGGGAATTGTACCCCGTTCTATTGTTAATGGGATGAAAATTGAATGTTTTAGAGAAGCCCATCGTAATTCTGATACCTTGATTATTACCTCCTCCCATTGGTCGCGGGAAGGATTTATTCGCAGTGGCGCTGTTCCAGAACGAGTAGTCGTTATTCCTTTAGGAATTGATCCTAATATTTATCATCCTTTACCGGAAGAAAAACGACAGGAACTCAGGACAAGATTAGGCTGGAATGATTGTTTTATTTTCCTAAATATTGGCGTAATGTGGAATGAACGTCAGGGAATTGATCGAATTTTAAAAGCCTTTGCTCAGATTACAGAAAAATATCCCCATGCTCGATTAGTTTTAAAAGGTAGAGATGCTATTTTTCCTTCTAAAGACTATCTAAAACAGGCTACACAAGACACATTAAACGAGACAGAAATACAACGGATTTCCTCTCGAATGGTCTATATTGGTAAGAATTTATCCTCCCGAGAAATGGCACAATTATATCAAGCCGCCGATGCCTATGTCTCTCCCTATGCTGCTGAAGGTTTTAATCTTCCGGTATTAGAAGCGATCGCCTCGGGTATTCCCGTTATCTGCACCGATGGGGGGCCAACGGATGATTTTACAGATGACACATTAGTCTATAAAATTAGAAGTAAGTTCGAGCAAATAACCTTAAATACAGGGGAAACTCGATTCTTTTTAGAACCCGACCAGGAACATTTATTACAGTTAATGGAAATGGTGATTCAAAAAGAAACCCTTTATCAATCCTTACAAACAATTGGGCCTGATTTTGTCTCAAAAAAATTCACCTGGAAAATTGTGGTTGAGCAGTTATTAAAGGTTTTATTCCATCAGCTTTAATTTTGAAATTTTAAGCAAAAATTTTTTTGAGATTTCCAGGTAGAAACTTTGTCATCGTAGGAATAATACGATACACTGAAAATTATAAGTTTGAGTTTTTGACGTTTTTGGTAGTACCCCTATGGAATCGGCCGCGACACCTAAGACAGAATTAATCATCGATGACCCCAAGCGGGGAATGCCTGTTACCATTATTACCGGGTTCCTGGGAAGTGGAAAAACCACCCTGCTGAATCATATTTTATCGAATCAACAGGGAATCAAAACCGCCGTCCTGGTGAATGAATTTGGTGAAATTGGTATTGATAATGAATTGATTGTCAGTACCGATGAAGATAATACGATGGTTGAGTTGAGTAATGGTTGCGTTTGTTGCACCATTAATGAAGATTTAGTTAATGCGGTTTATAAGGTTTTAGAACGTCCTGAAAAAGTGGATTACATGGTGGTAGAAACCACCGGACTCGCCGATCCGCTTCCGGTCGCTCTGACTTTTTTAAGTACAGAATTACGCGATATGACTCGTTTAGATTCTATTGTCACCTTGGTTGATTGTGCTAACTTTAGTTTGGATTTGTTCAATAGCCAAGCCGCTAATAGTCAGATTGTCTATGGGGATATTATTGTTTTAAATAAAACCGATTTAGTCGATGAAGCGGAGGTGGATTTATTAGAAGTTAGAATTCGGGATATGAAAAAAGATGCCCGAATTTTACGCACCCAAAACTCTCAAGTTTCCTTACCTTTAATTCTGAGTGTGGGATTATTTCAATCTGATCAATATTTTGATGATCAATCCCATGAACACGACCATCATGAGCACAAACATGAGCACGACCATGACCATGAAGATCATGTCTGTGATGACCATTGCGACGACGATCATGACCATGAGCATCACCACCATCATGATCATTCTAATCACTTAGAAAATGATGGTTTTACCTCCCTTTCTTTCCAAAGTGATCAACCCCTTTCTTTGAGAAAATTTCAATACTTTTTAGATAACCAACTTCCCGCGAGTGTATTTCGCGCTAAAGGAATTTTATGGTTTGATGAAAGTCCCAAACGCCATATTTTTCATCTAAGCGGAAAACGGTTTTCTATTGATGATGATGAGTGGAAAACTGAACCCAAAACCCAATTAGTTTTAATTGGTCAAGAGTTAGATCATGAAACCCTGCGATCGCAACTCAATCATTGTTTATGTCTTCCCTCTACCAGTCGAGGAAAAGGCTTTGGCAAATAGTAACAGTTAATAGTTGACAGTTAAGATTTACAGTTAACAAAGAAATGGTTAACCCTAAGTCTTAACTGATAACTGATGACTGATAACTGATAACTGATGACTGATATGCGGGTAATTGTTCAACGAGTTAATGCTTCTCAAGTTACTATCGAGGGTGAAATTATCGGTCAAATTGGGCGAGGACTTAACCTATTAGTGGGAATTTCTCAAACAGATACCGAAATAGAAATTAACTGGATGGTGCGAAAATGTTTAGAATTAAGATTATTTTCCGATCCCCAAACCAACACCGGAAAGTGGGAAAAATCCATCCAAGAAATTCAGGGTGAATTATTAGTGGTAAGTCAATTTACTCTGTATGGAGACTGTCGCAAGGGTCGGCGTCCGTCCTTTGATCGTTCAGCAGCGCCAGAAAGGGCTGAAAAGCTTTATCAACACTTTGTTGAACAATTGCGCTTGAGTGATTTAAAAGTAGAAACGGGGAAATTTGGCGCCATGATGGAAGTTTTGATCGAAAATGATGGCCCGGTGACGTTAATCTTAGAAAAAGAAGCAACTTCTTAGTTATTTCTATTATAAAGTATTTAGAAAAATGACTATTGCGATTGATTTTGGAACCAGTAATACAGTGATTTCCCGTTGGAATTTGGCGACAGAAAAACCCGAAACTTTAAAACTGGCTGATTTATCCCAAATTTCCAGCCAAAATCCGCCCCTAATTCCGAGTTTAGTGTATCTACAAAATGGGATTCAACCCGAAATTTTATTGGGTCAGCAAGTACGGGATGGAGGATATGATATTAGTAACGATCCTCGATTTTTTAGGAATTTTAAACGGGGAATTGGGAGTAATATTCAGGGATTTTTGCCAGAAATTGATGGTCAGATTATTAGCTTTGAACGAGTAGGAGAGTTATTTTTAATTGGAATTGTGAATGCTATTCGTCAAATCCCAATAGAGGTTGATTCCTTAGTCTTTACGGTTCCCGTTGATAGCTTTGAATCCTATCGTCATTGGTTAGGAAAAGTTGCTGAATCCCTGAATGTAGAACAGGTAAAACTATTAGATGAACCAACGGCGGCGGCTCTAGGGTATGGATTAGCCGATCGGGAGCTTTTACTGGTAATTGATTTAGGCGGAGGAACCTTAGATCTCTCCCTAGTTCGTTTAGAAGCTAATAGTAATAAAAAACCGTTAGGATTTATTTTAAAATGGGGGCAAAAATCCTTTGCAGAATCATCAGGACAACGGGTACAAACAGCTAGGGTTTTAGCCAAAGCAGGACAAAATTTAGGCGGTTCTGATATTGATTATTGGTTATTGGATTATTTTGCTAAAACCCAAGGTTTACCCAAAACAGCCCTAACAACTCGTTTAGCTGAACGCTTGAAAATTAAATTATCTTTACAAACCCAAGCAACGGAAGTTTATTTCGATGACCAAACCTTAGAAACCTATGAATTGACCTTAACCCGTAATCAATTTGAAAGTATTCTGAGCCGGGCTAATTTTTTTGAAACCTTAGATGATTCTATTGGTAAAGTATTCCAACAAGCTCGCCGTCAAGGAATTGAAATTTCTGATATTAATGCTGTTTTATTAGTGGGAGGAAGTGCCCAAATTCCATCGGTACAAACTTGGATTCAGCAGTATTTTGATAGTGCTAAAATTCGCTGTGAAAAACCTTTTGAGGCAATTTCCCATGGAGCTTTACAACTAAATCAAGGGACAAAAATAGAAGATTTTTTATATCATAGTTATGGGGTTCGCTATTGGAATCGTCAGGATAATTGCCATAGTTGGCATTCAATTATAAGATCAGGTCAACCCTATCCGATCACCACACCCATAGAATTATTGTTGGGTGCATCTTTAGAAAATCAACCTAGTATTGAGTTGATTTTAGGAGAATTGGGGGATGAGACTGGAGGAACAGAGGTTTATTTTGATGGCGATCGCTTAGTCACTCGTCGGTTAGATCAAAGCCAAATTGTTCAATCTTTGAATGATACTCCAGGCGGTCGAACTATTGCTCAATTAACCCCCCCTGGAAACCCGGGAAGTGATCGGATTAAGGTGTTATTTCAAGTGGATGAAAAACGATTGTTACGAATTACGGTTGAAGACTTATTAACCGATAAACTGCTTTTAGATAATCAAGTTGTTGTCCAGTTAAGTTAAAGGGAAATACCAGATTAATCATGTTAAAAGTTTACCTTGATTTTGAGAGAGAAAAGTATGCGATCGCGAGCAATTCGAGAAGGTTCCGTTGGGTTATTAGTCTTGTTAGGATTAGGTTTGCTTGGGGCTGTAATTTTATGGCTGAAAAATATTAGCTTAGGAAGTCGTAGTTATACAATTATTGCAGAATTTCCAGACGTCTCTGCCTTACAAATCGGAACCGTGGTAAGATATCGAGGGGTTAAGGTTGGTCGAGTGATTCAACTTCAAGCCTCCTTAAATTCCGTTGATGCCATTTTAGAAATTACACCCAGTAGTTTTATTATTCCTCGGAATGTCATCATCCAATCTAACCAAATTGGTCTATTAAATGAAGGATATATTGATATTATTCCCAAAGGAAATTTTTCCCTAACCCTGGAAAATGCTGATCCTCTGAGTCCCGATTGTCCTGAAGTAATTTTGTGTAATAATACACGAATTTCTGGAGAAATTGGGATTGATGTGATGAAACTGATTGGGAGTTTATATCAATTTTCAGAAATCTATGGCAATCCCGAACTGTTTGCCAACTTAAATACCGCAGCTAAAACCAGTGCAAGTGCTGCTCAAGAAGCGGTAAAATTGAGTGGAGAAATATCAAATTTTTTGGCGGTTACTCAGTCAGAAATTGAACAATTAAATACATCAGTAGGAACAGGAATTGGCGGATTAAATCAATCAGTTAGTCAAGGAGTTAATGCTTTAACTTCAGAAATGACTAATCTTTCAACTTTTGTTCAAAGAGATACAAAAGAAGTTGCTCAAGCTACGGTTAATTCTGCCAATTCCGTCAGTCAGGCGGCGAATCAAGTCAGTGCTCTTAGTAATCAATTTAGTGGATTATTAGCCAATAATCGCTCCAGTTTAGTTTCCACTTTAGAAAATATCAATCAAACCACCAAGGAATTGAGTGTTTTAGTTGGAACTCTCACCCCGATCATGACTCAGTTACAACAGGCTAATATTATTGAAAACCTGGAAGCCGCCTCAGTCAATGCCGAAGCCGCCTCAGCAAGCCTCAGAGATTTATCAAAAGCAGTGAGTGATCCTGAAAATTTATCCCTAATTCAAGAAACTTTAAATTCTAGCCGGAATACCTTACAAACCCTGGAAAAAATTAGTGCGGATTTGAACCAATTAACCGGGGATGAACAATTGCAAAATAGCATCAAAAACTTAATTAATGGTTTAGGGAGATTATTTAACTCAACCCAACGTTTAGAACGACAAAGATCAATGTCTGAAAAATTAGAACCCGTGGCCGAAGCAGTTGAAAAAACCCAGGTTACACTCTCCAATCTCAAACAGCAAGGTTTTGCCGCCAATGAAAAAGTATATCAACTGATGAATTCTGCCACAGGTTATTCGATTAATCAAAATCAAAAATTTGTTTTTCACCGCCAATTTAGCCAGGAATAGCGGTAAAAACTGGGGTCAAGTTGGTTTTAGCCAGTTTGTGTTATTCTAACCACGAAGGAACCTTGGGGTTAATCAGTCAATTTCATACCCATCCGAATCAGAGTCCGATTAAGCCAGCAGGATTTGGAAAAATTGGGCCTAAAGCCCCATCCTTCTAGGACAGCTTTATATTAGAATGTAGACAAAGCATTGCATTACAATATGGCGAGTTTAAGCTATTCGTTGTGCGGCACCATCGAAACTGGTGAAACTACCCCAAGATTAAGATTAATTTGATGGCAACTCTCAATCACTCAACCGTTCGTAGACTCAAAAATTTACCTCAAATTCCCAGTGTGTGGGAAGGAGATCGGCGTCCAATGGCGACCGATACCCGTTCTAATATCGACACAGATTCTGAAGCGGCGGGCGAATGTATTATCTGGGTAGATGGTTCTCAGGGGATGGTGCGAGCAATGGATATGGTTGCACCCGATATGGGGCCAGAAGCAATTGTTCGGACGTTACTCCGAGCCATTGAACATCCCCAAAGTCCGGCGCCCGTAGCCCGTCCCCAAAAAATAGTGGTCAAAGATCGGGAAATTCAATTTTTCCTGCGGGGGATTCTCCAAGATTTAGAAATAGTCATTGAATATGTCCCGGATTTACCTCTGATTGATGAAATTTTTCGGGGGTTACAGGAAGTGGCCCAAAGTCGTCCTCCCCAACTCCCGGCCCAATATGCGAAAGTTGTGACGGAAAAAGCCTATCAAATTTGGCAAGATGCTCCTTGGGAACATTTAGGAGATCATCAGATTATTTCGGTTGAATTAAATCTATTTGGAATTAATACTTTATATATTTCCACCCTGGGGAAACTGGGGATGGATTATGGGGTATTGTTATATCGTTCTTTGGACTCATTAAGAAGGTTTCGAGAAAGAATTGTTCGCAATAAATCCTATGAAAATTTAGAGGAAGCATTTTTAACTCAAGATTGTTTATTTGTCACCTTTGATCGCACCGATGGTTTTGATGAGGATGAGGATGAAGATGATGATGATTTTGTCAGTATCGCCAGTTTATCAACCTCAGAAATTGAACCGAATTTTGGCAATCTTCACCCCTTAGAAGGGTTACGTTCAATTTTGTATGATGAAGAAGCGGCGATTGTTTTAATTGCCTTGGAAGCCCTGCATCGCTTTTTACGGGATCATCGTCAAAAACTAGCTAAATATCAATTCCCCAGTCTTAACCGTAAGTATCGAATTCCCCTTGATTTACCCGATGGGGAGAAAAAACAAGTGTCGGTGAAGGTAGAAACTTTACCCGATATTGCCGATGAGTTGGCGTCAATGGTAGCAGACGATGACTCGGATGATGATGACGAAATGGAAGTTGATGTTCCTCGGTTACGCGATGATTTAGTCCCGCCCAAGTCTTTCTTGAGTTTGGGGGTTATCCCTTGGGAAACGACTAAATATTTGCGGAGTAATACCCAATTTCATCAAGCCGCAGAAACAGAAATTGCAGAGGGCGGGGACGGTTTACCCGTGGTTGTGATTCAAACAACTAAACCGAAAGCCGAGATATTAATTCGTAGTTTACAAGAAGCTGGAGGACTCGAAGGAATTTGTTTTAATCCGGGGGAAGATCCGACCCGTGGCTGCAATTATGACCTGGGAATTCTGAAAACAGAAGATGGAGATTTGCATTTATTTGGAGAGTTTGTAGAAGATGATCCGGTTCATCAAGAAGCACGAAAAAAATGGGAACAGCGCTGTAAAAAAACCAAGGGTTGGTGTGGTTTAATTATTGCGATGGGATTAACGGGAGCTTCCCGGGGTCAACCGCAATTTAAGGATATGATGGCGTTATTAGAAGTGCGTTTTATTCCTTCGGAAGATTTAGATTTAGGGCGATTACAGTTAATTCCAGTAGAGTTTTAAAATTCCCCATAACTCGTTATTCAAGGGCTGTTTTATTTTAGCTTTTTTATTAAAATGAAACGGCCCTACTTTTTGGCTTTGCCGAGAATTGATCGAGTTAAAAAACGCCTGAAATTATGATAACGGATTTAAACAGGCTGTAGTCATTCTAACTTGACTTAATTTGGCATTTCCCTTAATATCAGTGACAATACATTTCGCCCTGTATTCAAGAATTTCCAATCATCACCCCAATAAATAAAGCCATGTCTGAAGCCGATGTCCCCACTCCTGAATCGTTGGATCAGCCTACTGAAGCCTGTTTATCCCCAGATCCTCCCCCATCGCAGGAATCCGTGAGTCCCGATGCGACCAGGGATCAGGAGTGGGAAACGGTCAACTTTCCCAACGCGATCCCCCTGGAGGAATTATTGACCCAGTTCGTAACTGAGTTAGAACAAGCAGAAACCCAGTCCAAACCAGAGGAGTCGGTGATTCCAGAGGAGATATTCGTTCAGGGTTCCCAGGGGAATGAAATGGCCAGTGCTTCCCTGATGTCAGTGGAAGGAGAAGGGGAAGAAAATCCGGTAAAAGTGGTGCAAATTCTCCATGAATGTAACCGAGACTTAATTAATCGAGTCACTGAATTAGAAGCAGAATTAGATGAAAGTCGGCAAAATCAACAGGATCAACAGACACAATTATTACAACATAACCAAGAATTAGGGGCGACCCAAGATCAAGTTAAACGACTGTTTAAAAAGTTAGAAATTGCTAATCAAGTTATTCGACAACAACAGGTTTTAGTCGAAACCTTAACCCAACAATGGGAAGTAACCCAAACTCGACTGGCCCAAATGGAACGGGATACGGCCTTAACTCAACAGCGCTATAATGAACAGTTCCATGAGTTAGTTCAATTTCAAAATAGTAATCGAGAATTGCGATCGCGGCTACATCGTCAACAGCGCCAAACCCTTCAATTTAAAGTCGCTTTAGAACGATGTTTAGAAAATAAAATCTCACTTGAAACCGGAAAACAAACCCTAGAAACCCTATCAATTAGGGAAGAACAATCCCCCTCGCCATCGTCTGCTTTTCTAACCCCAAAAGCACCTCCTGTGCAACCTTGGTCAGATGCTTTAAATCCCCATCATAACCCGCTCAATTTGATTGAGGATGGGGTCACTTCCTCGACGGATTCTGATTCCATATCTTCAGAATTAGGGCAGGATTTACATCTATCTAAAGGCTTAGAATCCTTGAGATCCCATCCCAATTCCGATCCCGGTTTTCCCCTCCCCATAGAGTTAACAGTTTCCGGCGATCAGATTCCAGTAGAAGAATTGCCTCAACCTCGATTTTTAGAAGGAGAATTAGAACGGATTCGCCTAGAATATGCCTCTTTTATTTCAGAAGATGCGGATCTATTTTCACTCAAACCAATATCCGAAGATCCAACCATTGAACCCCCATCCACAAAATCAATGGGGGGACAATCCTTTAATTTAAGTGGCGGAAAATCTCAAATGGCGAGTGCTGTAGCTGTACAAGAACCTGATCAGAAAGAAAATAGCACTAATTGGCCAGCCCCCCTAGTTTATCCTCAACGGCGTAAAAAATTAGAGTCTTTAGCATCTATTGATTTACCCTCTTTTCCGAAAGAAAATCCTTTTTTAACCGAGGAGTTTTAACTTAATAAACCTAAGCAGAAGCACCGCAAGATTTAGAGAATTATTTGGAAATTCTACCGACGGCTCAAGATGCTGCTATAATTCGGCAAATACTGGCTCAAATGAGCCAGAATATCTAACAGTTTGAGAAGTCTCTATCTAAAGGAACCTAAATAGGGGTAAAACAGACTTATAGTATGGGACAACAACAGAACTGTATTAATCAATTTAACTTGTGAGGAATGAACAAATGAATTCAAATTCAGGGCGTTGGTTGCGGGGCATTCGTAACCCCTATCAATTTTTTACTCAGGGTCTATCTAAATATATATCCCTAGGGTTAGCAATAGTATTGGGATTAACAATTAGTTTGGGAATATTCGCCCAACCGTCCCCGGCTATTGATGAATTAAGATTAATCTATGGCCCAGCAAATATATCCTTAGCCACTGCTGATTTACAAACCTTTGCTCAAACGGGAGAACAGTCTAATCAACTGCGTTCTATGATTACCTTAGCGAAACTGACTCCCGCTCAGGTTGAACAATTCCAGAAAGCACTGAATTTCTCCCTAGAAATTCCTAATAATATTGTTAATGATCTGCTAGATTCCACCTATGGCAGATTATTGGTAGGAGCTTTTAATCAATTTGTTTCTACGGGAAGCACGGTTGATCTAGCGGTTGATAAAGTGATTACCGCTTTACGCGAATCCTCCCGTGATGGTCAACTTTCAATCTTGGAATTGCTCCTAAGCTACCGAGGAGTTACCGCAATTACCGTTAATGTTCAAGATCTGATCAATCTCTACAATGATGTTTCGGGTCTAGGAGATCAAGCGATCGCTTTCCTCAAAGCTCAACCGGCTGTTCAAATGCGGCTTTGCAAATAATTGAACCTTTAATTTTTTAAACAGTAACAAAGGGGTTTTGACTATGAAGTTAAAAACCCCTTTTTATTTTAAGGCCCTAAGTAATTACGAATTACGAATTACGAATGGGTAATAACTGATGACTGATAACTGATTAAAGCCTTTCTGCTACTTGTTTTAAGCGTCTTAATTGAGCTTCCATATCCGCTTTAGTGAGAGCGGCTGCAAATAGATTAAAACCGAATTTAATCAGAGGATTGGGGATTTCAAATTCAAATCGATTTAAAAGTGTAGTTCCTGCGGCTTCTGGTATACACTCCCAGCGATCGCATCCTTTAAAATAGCCTTCAAATCCCCAAACAATTAATCCGGGTTCCCGTTCCAAAACCACCGTTTTCAAAGTCGGTTGGAATAGCGGAATTTGAATAACAAATCGACATCGCCCACCCACATTTGTATCCCAGTTATCAATTGGTTCACAGCGTAACATCGGATTCAACCATTGGTGCATCAGTTCCAAATCTGTAAAACAGCGTTCCACCACCGTGGAATTGGCGGAAATTAAAATAGATTGTTCAAAAACTTGACGATATGGCATTATAACCTTCAAGCTATAGGCAGATTAATTTCATGAAAAACATGAAAGAGTCTTAGTATAAACGAGGGGCGCATCAAAAAACAAAAAAAACCTTAAATTTTAGCGGTTTTTTCTGCCATTTTAACCAGACTTAAGATGCACTCTCGTTCAAACCAGACCGCACGAGTATCAAAACATCGAATAAGTTACTGGAACGATTATGAATGGAATCGATCAATTAATACCCTTTTGGGGAAAGGACTTATCCTCCCTATCCCCCCTTTATTTTGCCCAGGATAACCCCTTAGCCTTCCCCACCAATATCAATGACCTAAAGTTAGGTCAAGCCTCCGTGGTGGATATTGCCTTAGCTTGTGCCATTCTACTGGTTGGTTATCTAATTGCCTTATTTGCTCAATCTTTAGTTAAAAGCTTGTTTAAAAAAACAGGCTTAGACAACCAAATTGCCGATTGGGTTTCAGGTTCAACAAGACCAGAAGACAAACTTCCGGTAGAATCTTGGGCGGGAACCGTCGCCTTCTGGATTATTTTTATCTTTGCGGTGGTTGCGTTTCTGGATAAGCTTCAGTTGACCGCAGCATCCACACCCCTAACCAATTTACTCAACCAAGTCACCAGTTATTTACCCCGAATTTTTGGGGCGACGATTTTAATTGCGGCGGCTTGGATTTTAGCCACTATTGCCCGAACTTTATTGATTCGATTGTTCCGAACACTTCGTCTTGATGAACGCTTAAATCAACAAGTTAATGATAATCAGGTTGTCTCTCCCGACCAATTTTCCCTAAGTGAAACCCTAGGGAATGCCCTGTATTGGTTTGTGGTGCTGTTATTTTTACCAGCAATTCTGAGTACCCTTCAGCTACAAGGATTATTAGAGCCTGTCCAAAATATGCTCTATCAAATCCTGGCAGTTCTGCCGAATATTGTGGCCGCATTAGTAATTGCGGGTGCAGGTTGGCTGGTAGCTCAAGTGGTGAGTCGAATTGTTACTAACCTCTTAGCCGCGGTAGGAATTGATCAATTTGGAACTCGTTTCGGCTTAAATCAGGTCGCAGGGAATCAAAAAGCATCTTCCATTATTGGATTGATTGTTTATGTTTTAATTTTGATCCCCACTGCGATTTCTGCCTTAGAAGCCCTGCAAGTTACCGCAATTTCCGACCCAGCAATTTTAATGCTGACGGAAATTTTTAACGTCTTACCCCAACTGTTTTTAGCAATTTTAGTTTTAATTGCTGCCTATTTTATTGGCCGTTTTATCGCCAATTTGGTCACGAATATTTTGACCAGTGTGGGGTTTGATAATGTGTTTCGCTGGTTGGGGATTCATACTCCCGAATCTCCTATTGTTAACGAGTACACTCCCACGGAAACCCCGGATACTAACGAGTATACAGTTCCTCCCGTTTCTGCCCCATTAACCCAACGGACTCCTTCTGAGTTAATCGGAATTGTGGTGTTGGTCGGTATTATGTTGTTTGCGGCGGTTACGGCAACGGATATTTTGGGGTTAGCTGCCTTAACTTTAATTATCAATCAAATCATTGTGATCGCGGGTCAAGTTTTGATTGGCGTGATTGTGTTTGCAATTGGGTTGTATTTTGCCAATTTAGCCCACGATTTAATTGTAAGTTCTGGGACTCGTCAATCGAGTCTGTTAGCCCAGGCGGCTCGTATTGCCATTATTATCTTTGTCGGTGCCATGGCCCTACAACAAATGGGAATTGCCAGTGATATTGTCAATTTAGCTTTTGGTTTGTTGTTAGGAGCCGTGGCGGTGGCAATCGCCATTGCTTTCGGTTTAGGTGGACGAGATGTGGCGGGGGAACAACTTCGCAATTTCCTATCTAAATTCCGCAACGATTAATTAGGGTTAAATCTAGTCCCAGGGTTCTGCCTGAAACTAGATTTAAGTTTGATAGGACTTACCCAGAAACCGGGTTTCTGAACGAGAAATCCAGATTTCATCCGCAAAATCAGGGCCAGAAACCCGGTTTCTTTGGTCTTGTGCGTAAGTCCTGTTTGATCTTCTGAAACAATTTGTAATCTTGGACTGTAGGGCTTTGGTTTCCAAAACTCTACAGATTTTTTTTGCTTAGTGGGACTTAAACAAAAATCAAGCCCAAATCAAGCCTAAACTTGCTTTGTAAGCTGCAAATACATCCCTATTATGTTGGAGCCACTCCACAAATCGAAAAGAAATCGCTGTGCGAAAGGCTTCAAGGGCATCAACAAATGTGTTTAAGGGTTTGTTCGCCCATCGACGTCTTAACCCTCCAGTTAAACTATGCCAGAGAATAAAAGTATAGGCACAAAATACCAAAATCCAATGTCTGATTAGACTTCTTTTATCTCGGACTTGATATTCTTTTAGCCCTAACCAGCCCTTTGCTTCCCTGTAAAAAACTTCTATCCAATTTCTTTGTGAATAGGTCGTTACTATCCACTCTCCTGTAGCTTTTGAAGCTTCAACATTAGTCATTAAATAATCAATATCACTGGCTTGGTCGAAAGTAGCAGCATTCATGACGATGGCTATTACTTTCTTCCCTGCATACTTTGATAATTCAATTTCTTTTGTTGCTACCCACACAGTTTTGGGTTTTTCCAGTTGGAGTTGAATTTCACTAAAAGCTCCTTGGGGCAACGATTTAGCTAAATTATCTAATCGAGTTTCCTCGGTTTCATCTTCCCCTTTTTTGAGGATTACCTTTCGATTCTTGGCGACTCCCCCTATATATTTTAATCCTTTTTTCTCTAACTCTTGTAAAAAACTTGTGTTATTTCCATACCCGGCATCTGTTAGCACAATTCCCGGTCGATATCCTCTGTCTAAGCTCCTCTCTATTAATTCTAATGCTATTTCTGGTTTCTTTTTAAATTCGGGGTCGGCTTTTCCTAAGGGTAATGACTCGGCTTTTTGATATAATTCTATATCTAATGGTAAGCTTTTTTTGCCATCGTATAGATGGCTCGTTACTGCTACGATTCCATTGTCGGTTTTTCCGATTTCTCCGATGTATTGTCGTCCGACTCCATCGGTAAAATTTCCGCTTTTTCGATGTCCTGAATCATCAATAATTAGAGCAAATCCCCGACTAATCTGGGTTTGCTTACACTGATTCATCACCTCCAGCCGACGCTGATTTAGTTTCATTGCTGACCAAGGAGCTTCGGTTAAAAAGTGGTGTAATCGGTGGTAAGTTACTCCTACGGCGTTATTCGCCATTTGCGACAGGTTTTTTCGCTCACTTTCTCCCAATAATCCCCCTAAATAGTTCCTAAATTCCCGTTTTTGCGCTTGATGGCTGAAAATATCGTCAAATCGACCACACCATCTATCGAAGCAAGGGGGCATTGCTGCCGGGGTTGTCTCTTTCATGGGTTATTCTTTAACGTTATCTGCTTGCTCTATAATCATTATCATCTATTTCCCTCCTTATTTTTGTTTAAGTCCCATTAGGATTTAATCCCGAATCTGAGTCAACCCAGTTGTAGTTGATTAGCGAATCAGTACAAGACTTATACTTGGGTAAGCATCATGTCACAAAAAGAGCATATCCCCGATCAAATTACCTGTAGAAGTATTAAACTAGCTGGCCCAATTCAGGGTAAAAAGATAGAAATTCAATTTGATGTTAAGCCCATAAGACAGGAGAAAAAATCTAATTCCAATTGGGAAACCCTGGGATTTTTATTTCTGATTCTATTTTTTTTGATTGTAATTGTGGGTCAGGGTACCGAATTAGGTTCATCTCCCAATCATGACTTGTTACCCCGTCCCCATAATCAAGATTCTCAATTTTAAATCATTGGTGCTAACCACCCTCGGATAAAATAATAGAAGGTTAAAAAATATTCATTTATGACTCTAGTGGTAAGTAATAGGGCTTCAGCGCTGGGAGCAAAATCAGCCCCGGTGATGTGACGCAGATATTTTTTCTGATGAACAAATGTATAAAAATTAGTGGGTGCTGGAATTACTTTGAACCCAACTCTGGTAAAAGCCAGACTAGCTCGACGCATTTCTAAGGCGGAAGTTACCAGAATAATGGTTCGACCTAAACGGTGGTTTTGCATAATTCGGTAAATTTCAACGGCATTATTATGGGTTGTTCCCCCATGGGTTTCTAATACAATTCTATCGGAGGGAATCCCCATATAAACTAAAAGCTGTTTAACATCATTAGCTTCAATTAAAGGATTGACTAATTCATGACGGGGGCCAGCACTAACAATAATAAACGGCCCGCGATCCTGTCGAAACAGTTGGGCTGCATAGGGAATGCGATCGCCTGTATCGGTTAATTGAATTTGTTTGCGATAGGATAATTTAGGTTCTGTGGTTCCCTGTCCTAATAATACAATTGCTCCCGCCCGTTCTCCACAACATAAATCCGTTTGTACGGTTTTTAATGCCACTCTTTCCACCTGTTGAGCTAACCAGTTGGCAAAGACGGGGGTACTAGAGACAATTAAAATTAATAATGCTACTAAAATCAAACTCGGGCCGGGTTTATCAATTTTACCATTTTTAATAAAAATAGAAGCAATTAATAACAGCAAAATTGATAATCCCAGAGGTCGAAACAGAATAGATAATATCCCCAGTACCACTGCTCCCACTTGACTATCAGGTGAGATGAAGGCGACAACAATTAAAATTAAAAACAGAACAAATAATAAGCGATTAAATAAGCCATTATTCTTATCACCCAAAATTTCCCAGGCTTTAAAAATAATGGCAGCAACTAGCAACAGAAATAAAACTCGAGTTAAGATGACAAACATGAAGTTATAAACAGAATCATCAAAGATCACTCAGGAACGCCGGAATGGGCAATAGGCAACTGCTTGCGCCTCTCAATTGGGTATGGGATCATGGTCAAACCCCAGGGCCGTTTCATTCTCAGGGAAACCAGGGTTTTGTAGGGGTAGTGCCCCCGTGCCTAGCCTCCCCATCCACTAATTCGTAATTCGTAATTCGTAATTCGTAATTCCCCGTTAATGATGTTTTAAATGATGGCGAATCGCCTCAACAACAGTTTCAACAACCTTGACCCGGGCATAATATTTATCATTAGCCTCTACTAACGTCCAGGGAGCGCAGGGGGTGTGGGTGCGTTGAACCATTTGATTAGCAGCGACTTCATATAAGGGCCATTTTTCCCGGTTGCGCCAATCTTCTTCCGTGAGTTTATGGAGTTTATAGGGGTTTTCTTTTCGTTCCTCAAACCGTTTTAACTGTTCTTCGGGATCGATATGTAACCAAAATTTAACTAATACATAGCCCGCACTGGTTAACTGTTCTTCAAATTCATTAATTTCTTGATAGGCCCGTCGCCATTCTAATTCTGTAGCAAAACCTTCAACCCGTTCTACCAAAACCCGACCATACCAACTGCGGTCAAATATCCCCAGTTTACCCGCCGCCGGCAACCGTCGCCAAAAGCGCCATAGATAATGACGAGCTTTTTCCTCATCCGTGGGTGCTGCAAAGGTGTTCACTTCATAACTGCGCGGATCTAAAATATCGGTTAATCGTTTGATAGCGCCTCCCTTACCCGCCGCATCCCAACCTTCAAACAGAGCTAAAACCGGAATTTGTTTTTGATATAGGGTTTGTTGGAGTTGACCTAAATTAGCTTGTTGATGACGCAGTTGGTTTTTGTAGTCTTCCGGGGATAAAGCCAATTTCAGATTAACCGCCGCTAGGGGGTGGGGTTCCGTGGGTTCTAAATGGGTTTGGGACGGTGTAAATACGGGGGGTAACTGAATATTTAAACGGTCTAAGGCTTCTTTTATCGATGCCACCACCGTTGATAATACCTTCACCCTAGCCCAGCGTTTACAATCTCCCTCTACTAATGTCCAGGGGGCCGAACCTGTCCCGGTATGAATTACCATTTCTTCGGCTAGGCTTCTATAGGTATCATAATTTTTTGCCTGTTGCCAATCTTCAGAGCGCACCCGCCACGCTTCTAACTCGTCTTCGGAGGCTTTTTTCAGCCGTTGTTTAATTTCTTTTTTGCTCAAATGTATCCAAAATTTCACCATCACTGCCCCATCGTCCACCAGTTGGCGTTCAAAGGCGTTAATTTGTCGCATCGCCATCGGGACTTCCTGTTCTTCCAGTCGCCCAAATAAGCGATCCTCTAAAACGTAGGTATACCAACTATGGTAAAAAATGCCAATACTGCCTTGGGGGGGTAATTTTTGCCAAAACCGCCAGAGAAACGGATAGCGGGATTCTTCATTGGTTGATGGCCAAATCGGATGGACAGCAAATCCCCTCGGGTCCATATATCCCACCATTTTCTTAACCAGTCCCCCTTTTCCAGCGGCGGCCCAGCCTTCTAAAACAATAATAATTGGTAATTTTTTTTCTCGACAGGTATGCTGAAGCGATCGCAACTCCTTCATTAACGCTTCTATTTGGCTTTTGTAGCTTTCTTTATCCAGCGATAAGGTTAGATCCAGGGTATCTAGCATCGATTTTCCCATCCTCATTAATTCCTGATTAGATATTCTAGTTCTTTTTCTCCGATACCTCGAAAACTTAAACAACTTTTTTAACTTCTGTTTTTTCAGGATTAACCCCGGATCTCAACTTATTGTATAATCGAAAATTCCTTAACTGCTGATCTGTGAACGTAGAAAATAATGCGTTTGACTTTAACTCATCAATTCATTTCGTTTAAAAAAGCAATTCCTCAACGGCAACTTTGGATTTGTCTGGCTATTTTATGTTCATTTATTTTACTTTCGATTCGAGTCTCGATTAATGAAAATCTAGTTTTAGATCAAGTTTTAATTCAAGTTCCCCATCGGATTTTTCCTGATAGTTGGGATGATTTTTTTAGATTTCTCTATTTATTAACGGGGGTCAAAGGCACAGCGATAATTGTGGCTTTAACCTTGGGTTTTTTGGCTTGGAAACGGTACTGGATAGAAGCTAAAGTTTTGGCTTTTTCTACCTTGGGAATTTTGATTTTAGTCGATAGAATTCTCAAGCCAATGATTGAGCGCAGTCGCCCTTTAGATCGACTCGTAAAATCCGTCGGGAGAAGTTTTCCCAGTGGTCATGCGACGGGGAATATTTTATTTTATTTTTTTGTCGCTTATCTGTTAGCAGAACGTTATCCCAAAGCTACTCCCTATATTTACGGATTGGCGACAATTTGGTTATTAATTATTGGGTTTAGTAGTGTTTATTTAAGATGTCATTGGCCCAGTGATATCCTTGCAGGTTATGGTTTAGGTTATATCTGTTTAACGATTAGTTTGGCTTGGTTAAAAGTTTCCCGTGAAAATCAAAAAGTGAGGGAATAATGAACAGTCAAAAATCGGAATTAAACTCATCCTTTAAAAAAATTTGGAAATCCTGGGAAAAGTACCCTAAGCTGACTTGGGGTGTTTCAATCTTGGGATTATTGTTATTGAGTGCGATCGCATTTTTAATTCATTTAGGCGATATTGGTTTAATCGATAAAACCGAACCGATGTTTGTCGAAGCCGCCCGACAAATGCACCTAACAGGTGATTGGATTACCCCCTATTGGAATGGGGAAACCCGCTTTGATAAACCGCCCTTAATTTATTGGTTAATAGTAATAGGGTTTCAAACCGTCGGGGTGAATGAATGGGGGGCGCGATTACCTTCCGCCATAGCCGCAATATTATCTACTTTTTTAGTATTTTATACCCTGCGTTATTTCGGTGGGTTGATATCTTTAGAAACAGAATCTTCTCGCACCCGTCAGCGTTGGATAGGAGCGTGGTGGGGAATGGCAATGATGACTCTAAATCCGGCTTGGATTGCCTGGGGGCGGACGGGGGTTTCTGATATGCTTCTAGCCTCCTGTCTGACTATTTCATTATTGGCATTTTTCTTGGGTTATGCTCAACCGAAAACCCGTCAACAAAAGGGGTGGTATTTTATATTTTATAGTTTTGCAGCTTTAGCGGTTTTAGCTAAAGGGCCGATTGGAATTGTCTTGCCGATTTTGATTATTGGGGGATTTCTAATTTATACAAAACAATGGCAAAGAGTTATTTGGGAAATGCAGTTATTAAAGGGAAGTCTGGTATTTTTAATCATTGCTGTCCCCTGGTTTGTTTTAGTGACTATGGCTAATGGTCAAGCCTATTTAGATACATTTTTTGGGCATCATAATTTTGCCCGGTTTACCAGTGTTGTCAGTAATCATCCTGGCCCTTGGTTTTATTATTTTCCCGTGATTTTAGTGGCTTTATTACCTTGGTCGGTGTATTTACCTGTAGCAATTTATCAAGTTAAATTTTGGAAAATCCAAGATTGGCGATCGCAGGATCGGTCACAACATTTAGGTTTATTTGCTCTATTTTGGTTGGTGATTATTTTTGGATTTTTTAGTCTTTCGGCGACGAAATTACCTAGTTATATCTTACCTTCGATCCCGGCAGGAGTGATTTTAATTAGTTTATGGGGAAATCAACAAAATAATATTGAGTCTAATCAAAATAAAATTTCTTTGCCGTTTTTAATCACAGGTTTTGTTAATGTTCTAATTTTATTGGTATTAGCGATCGCCAGTTTTATTAGTCATCAATTAGTCGGAGATGATACCCCTAATTTTTCTCAAATATTAGAAAGCAGTCATTTAACAACCGTATCAGGAATTATCTGGTTGATTGCTAGTGGAATTACTCTCTATTGCTTATTAAAACCCCAATGGCGACGGGCAGTTTGGGCGGGAAATGCCCTAGGATTCTTTGCTTTTATGGGTTTAGCAGCTTTACCTGTGGGTCAATTATTAGATACTCAAAGACACTTACCCCTGAGACAATTATCAACTACGGTGCGCCAAGTTCATCAACCAAATGAACCCCTATTAGTGATTGGGGTATTTAAACCAAGTCTGGTCTATTATACCCAACAAACTATAGAATTTATGACCTATGATATTCAGCAAAGATTATTAAAATTATTTCCTTTAGATACTCCGGTTAATACGGTTTTAATTATTACCAGACCCAAAGATATAACCAAACTTGGATTACAAAATTCTGATTATCAATTATTAAAAGATCAAGGAGAATATCAACTGATCAGGATCAAGATAAAGGTATTATTAAAACGTTAGAATTTGTGAAAAAATAAAGGTTTTTGAGGGGTATAACCCCTCAAATGAAAGATTACAATTTCGATATAAATTCCCATCTTTGGGAACATGACCACAGGATAAAAAGTCGGATAAAAACTGAGAAGCGTGACGATTATCTTGATCCTAATTTGAATCAACTCCATCCCAAAGTCAGAATAGATGCCAACAGACCCACAATATGCTAGGATCAGAGCCAGTTAAGTCAAACTCTAATATTCAAAACAGCCAAACTCTGTTGGGAACGGTAACTAACCCGGTTTGAATCAAAGGTAGAACATCCTGATTTTGCTCTTGTCCAACCACCTGCAAACTTTGACGATAGCGTATCAGTTCAACGATAACTGCTGTCAAAAAAACCGGGAGTTTATCGGGATAAAATCTCCAGTACCTCATCAAGCCCAGCTTGAAGTTTGATCATAATACTGCCTGCCACATCAATTCTTTTTTGCATACCAACCCATTTTTTGCCCCATGTTGAACGGTGAACACGGGGGAATAATCCTCGTCGGAAAATGTATTATTTTAAAAAAAATAAGCCAATTTTCCTAGCCATAGACAGAGGAAAACTCAAGAATATTTAGGCTAAGATTGATTACTCTCTAAAATACTGACATTTTTAACATTAATGAAAATGAAAATAATGACAGTAGATCAATTCGTATTGATTAGCCGAGAAAAGTATGAGTTTGATCAGAACTTGAATGGGGTGGATTATTCATCAACTTAATTCTATGCAGTACCAATGTTCTCCAACTAAAAAATCAGATTCGATCAAACCAACACCGAACAATCAGAAGCTTACCAATTCGGGGATAAAAACTCAACAACGGGTTAACAAACTTCTGCATAACAGTCCGGTAGTAATTTTCAGTTGTCAACCTCAACCCAACTACCAAATCACATTTATTAGTGACAACGTTAAAATTTTATTAGGATATGATGTTGTGCAATTGTTGAGGGAAAAGGATATTTGGCATACCTATGTTCCTGCTTCTGATCAAGATCAATGGCAAAATGCTTTTGGGCAATTATTAGCGAAAGAAAGCCATATTCATGAAGCTCGATTTGTACACGCTAATGGAAACTTGTGCTGGTTACGAGTGGAAATGCGCCTAATCAAAGATAAAGCAAAAAATGTTTCTGAAATTGTTGGTTACTTCGTGGATATTACCGATCGCAAAGAAGCGGAAATACAACTATTAACCACCGAAAATCGTTTAAAAACAGTCATTGAAACCGTTGGTAGTGGAATTACCCTGAGTGATCAAAAAGGTAATTTTTATATTTTTAATTCTAAAATGACAGAAATCACGGGATACTCTTTAGAAGATGCTCAATCTCATCAGGATTTTCTGGCCTTATTATATCCGAGTTCTGAATCCTATAGTCAGGCTCAAAGCCGATTAAAACAGGTAGCTTTAACCGGTTCAATCTTTAATGCAGAAACGACAATTCCCACTAAAAAGGGAGAGTTAAAAACCTTGCTTTTATCTACGGTAATGATGGAAAATCAGGAAAACCCGTTGTTTTTATCGACTTATCAAGATATTACTCCCCTAAAACGAGCCGAAAAAACCTTATGTCAACTGATTGTTCAAGAACATTTAATTTGGGAGATTACTCATAAAATTCGTCAGTCTTTGAATTTAGACGATATTCTGAATACAACAGTTATGGAAGTTCAACAATTACTTGAATGTGATCAAGTTTTTATTTATCGAATTTTTCCAGATTATCGAGGCAAAATTATTGCCCAAACCAACTCGAATGAATTGTTGAAAACCAAACAATCTGAGACGCCTTTAATTTCTTTAGAATCCTATGAAAAATTTAGTCAAGGTCGGCTTAGAGTAATCAATAATATCAATCATGATCCGATTCATCCAGAAATGTTTGAGTTTTTAAAATATTGGGACATTGATTCTGCGATTATGGTTCCTTTATTTGAACGGAATCATCTGTGGGGACTTTTAATTGTTAATCAAAATCAAGGTTTACGCCGTTGGTTAAAATGGGAGGCTAACTTACTTAGACAAATCTCCGAACAGGTGGGGATTGCGATTCAACAAAGTCAACTCTATCAAGAAACTCAAGATCAAGCCCGTCGCGCCCAAATCTTAAATCAGGTAATTCAAGTGATTCGCCAATCTTTGGATTTGGATACAATTTTTTCCATGGCTATTACTGAAATTATCAATTTATTCCATTTGGAGAGAGCTTGTATTTTGCAATATCTTCCCGAAACTAAACAATGGCAAGAGGTGGCTTCCTGTAGTTATGATGGTGATATTAATTCTCCGATTTTGTCTGAGATTCAACAACTCTATTGTTTAGAAATTGATGATTTTGATCTTCCTAATTGTGAGGAAATTCAATGTTTAACCGGAATTTTAGGAAGTTGGTTACCGATTCCTTTACGGGTGGGATCGGAAATTTGGGGCTGTTTGGGATTACTGAAACATCAGGATGCCATGGGTTGGAAAGAGTCGGAAATTGAGTTAACTTGTGCGATCGCGGATCAATTAGTGATCGCGATTCAACAGTCTGAACTCTATCAAGAATTACAAGTCGCTAACCAACAATTACTCCGCCTAGCTACCATTGATGGTTTAACTCAAGTTGCTAATCGTCGTCGTTTTGACCAATATTTAGAACAGGAATGGCAACGTTTACAAGTAGAAAAAGGTGATTTGGCTTTGATTTTATGTGATATTGACTACTTCAAACAATACAATGATTACTATGGACATTTGGCTGGAGATAGCTGTTTGAAAAAAGTCGCTCAAGCCCTTGAGGAGATTTTACACAATTCTGCGGATTTATTAGCTCGATATGGCGGTGAAGAATTTGCCATTATTTTGCCGAATACTACTAGGGATGAGGCGATTAATCTGGCGCAACACATTCAAAATGCGATTGCCCACCTGCAATTACCCCATGCCGATTCTAGGGTGAGTCAATGGCTAACTTTGAGTTTAGGAGTAGCCTGTACCATCCCCTCGTCCCTAGTCCCCTCCTCCAGCTTAATTGCCGCTGCGGATCTGGCTTTGTATGATGCTAAACAGCAAGGACGCGCCCGTTATTGTGTTCAAGAAGTCGATGTTTGAAAATTGTTTTTCTGGTGTTCTGGTGTTCTCGTGTTATCCTGTAAACTTTTCTACCCCACGGTACTATCGTTTTTGAGACTGTTGTGATAAAATACTTTTGTGATGAAATTTTGGGGACTGAGCGCTCTGTTGAACTGAAAGGGGGAGAGCGCTCTTTATTATTGGGGCTGTGAACTAATTTTCTTCTAGGGCTTTTAACAACATTTCTCCGATTTGTTGACAACCGACTAATTTCATCCCTTCAGACATAATATCTCCGGTACGATATCCCCAATCTAAGACTTTTAAAACCGCATTTTCTAGTTTTTCCGCCGCCACGGGTTGATCTAAGCCATAGCGTAACATCATCGCCGCACTCAGGACTTGAGCTAGGGGGTTAGCCCGATCCTGTCCGGCAATATCGGGGGCCGAGCCGTGCACGGGTTCAAACACCCCAGGGCCAGATTCTCCTAAGCTCGCAGAAGGTAACATTCCGATACTTCCGGTTAACATGGCCGCCACATCGGAGAGAATATCACCAAATAAATTCCCCGTCACAATCGTATCAAACTGTTTGGGGGCACGAACTAACTGCATCGCGGCATTGTCAACATATAAATGAGATAGTTCAACATCGGAATATTCGGAAGAAAGTGAGATAATCCGATCGCGCCATAACTGAGACACATCTAAGACATTGGCCTTATCTACAGAACAGAGTCTACCCCCACGTTTCCGGGCCGTTTCAAACCCAACCCGGCCAATCCGATCAATCTCAGATTCGGTGTAGGCCATGGTATTCACCCCGCGTTTTTCCCCCGTTTCCGTCTGAAAAATTCCCTTGGGTTGTCCAAAATAAATTCCCCCGGTGAGTTCGCGGACAACCATAATATCCACCCCTTCCACGATCTCTTTTTTCAAGGAAGAAGCATCAATTAAATGGGGTAAAATTGTAGCTGGACGTAAATTAGCAAATAATTTTAATCCAGCCCGTAACCCCAGTAACCCAGTTTCTGGCCGTTGATGCCGGGGTAAATTGTCCCATTTGTATCCCCCAATTGCTGCTAACAGCACCGCATCACTCTTGAGACACTGTTCTAAGGTTTCCGGCGGTAGGGGTTCTCCGGTAGCATCAATGGCGGCTCCTCCCATCAAGGCTTGATGAAAATTGAAGGTAATATTCAGTTGCTTGCCAACGACTTTTAACGCATCGACCGCCACCGCTATAATTTCAGGGCCGATTCCATCGCCAGGAAGTAGAGTAATGCGGTAGTTTTGACTCATAATCTTCATGTATTAACAAAACAGATTAGTTGAGGCGAGGTTGAACCGGGTCAGCGATCGCCCAACCTTCAAATGTAGCATTCCTTGAACCAAAAATGTTAATCTATAGTTTAAGATAGGGACAGGGAATTAATTCCTTTTACATAAAAATTTTTTGCATTTTACCACACCGATAACGGAGTTAAAACCAATTAAGCAGGACAAAAAAATGGACTATCAAAAAATTTTAGTTTCAATTGATCGAACTCCCCAAGCAGAGTTTGTTTTTCGTCAAGGTGTAGAACTAGCGAAACTGTACGAAAGTCAGTTAAAACTGTTTCATTGTATTAGTGTATCACCGATGATTTTGGGTTCCCCGGGGGACTTATATGGTCAACGGTTAAATCAAGTAGCCCAAATTCAACACGAATTAATTGACAAAGAAATTGATGAAGTCTCGGGGTGGTTGTCAACTTTTATCAGTTATGCCGAACGGCAGGGAGTTACAATTGAAACCGAATATCAAGTGGGAGAAGCGGGGTATTGGATTCGAGAAATGACCCAAAAATGGGGTGCTGATTTAGTGATTGTTGGCAGACGCAATCGTTCAGAATTAGCCGAATTGTTCTTAGGGAGCGTGAGTAATTATGTTGTTCATCATGTTAAATGTTCTGTGTTAATTGTACAGCAACCTGAAAATTAAGACCATTAATTTTTATTCATTTTCCCTATAGAGATGAGCCACAGCCCATCTCTTTTTCTATTCGTGGGGTTCTCCAAATAGAATCATTGAACAAGGGAGTTGATGAATCACTTCGCTGGTGACACTACTAACTTCCAATCCTCCGGCGGTGCGACGACGTTGCGATCGCAAGATAATCAGATCAATTTGTTGGGTTTCTGACAAAATCACAGAAGATATATCATTAGAAGAAATAATTTTAATCTCCGATAGCACTTGAGAGTCCGCATTCTGTATAACTTGATTGAGTTCGGCTTGAATTGTGGCAATTTGTTCCGGTTGAGCTTGAGGAGAATAAACGTGTAATACCGTAATTTTTGCTTGGTTAGTATCTGCTAAAAGTTGAGCAAAACGAATTGTACGAATTGTTGGTAGTGTTAGGGTTTTAACCGGAACTAAAATTGTTTTAATTGCAGTAGGTTCTTTTAATAATTTCATGACTGCGACCGGACAATGGCTAGACCAAAAAACACTATCAATCACATTTCCAAAGAGTCGGGTTCGCAGTCTCAGATCATGACCCCATCCCATGACAATTAGACTGGCATTTTGTTCACAGGCCGTACGCACAATTCCCGTGGAAACATCACTATCAATCCGCAGTTGGGGTTTAGTTTCTACATTAAATTCTCGCCCAACCTTTAAGGCTTGATTTAGTAAAATTCGACTATTAATTAGGGCTGATTGTAATTCCGGTTCATCCAGATGAATTTGGGCTTGAGTTGCAATCGATAAAGGGATAATTCCCCCGGATTCATGACGGGCAATTAACGCTGCCATTTCGATTAAATAGCGTTCTGTATTAGGGTTAGAAACGGGAACAACAACTCGAAAGGGAGTGGCGGATTCGAGTAGAGAAACTTGAGAGCGATTTTCCCACCATAACAGCGATTCAGAGGTTTCTAATAAGGGAGTTACTAAGCGCAATTTCGGGGCGAATTTTTGAGTTAATAATGGCCCCAAAGTGGAAGTTACCACCATCATGACAATCACACTATTAAAGATAGCTTCTGTGAGTAATCCCACTTGTAAACCGACTAAGGTGGCGGCTAAAGTGGCGGCGACTTGTGGTAGGGATAACGACCACATCACCATGGTTTCATTCCAGTTATAACGATAAAGTTTTTTCGCAATCCAAGCCGCAATAAATTTACTCCCAATCAATCCTAAAACAATCGATAAAGTCAATTCAAAACTATTAATTAATGTAGAAATAAAAATCGGAACATTTAATAATAGTCCCATAGCCACAAAGAAAAAGGGAATAAACAATACACTCCCGAGAAATTCCACTTTTTCTTTAACGGGGCTATTTCCCACCACTTCATTAATTGCCAACCCCGCTAAAAATGCCCCCACAATCATATCAACTTTGATGATTTGCGCTCCCACAGATGCCACAAATAAAACCATTAGAACAAAGAGAAATTGATTACTTTCATCATCTCCTGTGCGTTGGAAGTAGATTTTTCCTAAGCGACTAAATCCCAATAAAACAATCGCTGAATAAATTCCTAATAATGAAAATTGCCAAATCAATCCTTGCACAGTAAACTCACCAGCATGAATTGAAACACAGATAGCTAACACAAATAAAGCACTAATATCTGTAAAGACAGTTGCCCCAATGCTAACGACAACGGATTCGGCATCAACTAATCCTAACCGTTGAATAATTGGATAACCAATAGGGGTATGGGAGGATAAAATAGAACCCATTAAAATAGCAGCATTAGGCCCAAATCCAAAAGCAAAGGCGACTAATATACCCGTGATCAGAGGCACAAGAAATGTCGCCAATCCAAAGCCCAAAGACCGATGTTTGTTTTTATGGAATTGTTCGAGATCAATTTCTAATCCTGCTACAAATAATAAATAAACTTTACCAATATCTGAAAATAGTTTCATAGTTTCAGAAGTCGGTTCTAGTAAATTTAATCCATGGGGTCCTAAGGCAACTCCTGCGATTAATAATCCCACCAGTCCTGGTAATTTTAATCGTTCAAACCAAGGAGGAATCGCTAAGGAAACTAATAATAAAATCGTAAAAGAAACAATGGGGCTATCAGGAAGCCAAGATAAAAATTGAGACATAAATTATTAATTATCAGTAATCAGTTATCATTAATCAGTTATCAGTCTAAAAGTTAACTGATAACTGAAGATCAGAGGTTTTATTCAACCGTTACCGACTTAGCTAAATTTCGAGGCTGATCCACATCTAAACCCCTTCGGGCTGCAATATAATAGGCTAATAATTGCAGAGGAATTACGGTTAGAATCGGCGATAAAATTTCATCCACGATCGGAACAGCTAGAACATCATCAAAGGTTTCCTTGGCTTCGAGTTCTTCTAGGGGCATCACCCCAATTAAACGAGCATCTCTTGCCTTGGCTTCTTGAGCATTAGAAATCACTTTTTCATACACTGTTCCGGGCATGGCGATCGCCACTACGGGCACTTTTTCATCTAATAAAGCAATGGGGCCATGTTTCATTTCTCCCGCCGGATATCCCTCCGCATGAATATAACTAATTTCTTTTAATTTTAATGCCCCTTCTAAAGCAATGGGAAAATTAATTCCTCGGCCCAAAAAGATAAAGTCTTGGGTTTCATTAAAATCAGAGGCTAACTCCTCAATATGTTTTTCTTGACCCTGTAATAACTGTTCCATTTGAGCCGGAAGTTGTCGCAAATCCTTGATAATTTCAAGTAAGCGAGATTCCGGCAAACTTTGACGATGCCAAGCAATATCTAAAGCCAATAAATAAAAGGCAACTAATTGAGCAACAAAGGTTTTGGTTGCAGCTACCCCAATTTCAATTCCGGCTCTGGTATCAATAATATGGGGAACTAATTGGGCTAAAGAACTTTCAGGACGGTTCGTAATTCCTAATAGTTTAGGCGCGTATTTTGCCGGGGTATTAACCCGTCGTTGTTGTTCCATAGCTAAGGAAGCTAAGGTATCAGCCGTTTCTCCTGACTGCGTAACCCCAATCGTTAAAGTATGGGGTCGTAGGGGAGTCGGTGCGTAACGGGCCTCAGACGCATACTGTACCGCAGTAGGAATATTGGCGATTTGTTCTAACAAATATTTCCCGACTAAACTAGCGTGCCAACTGGTTCCACAGGCTAGAATTTCAATTTGTTCTAAATCTTGATACCAGCTTGAAGGAACACTTAAATGAATCGGTGAAGGGCGTTTTTTTGCTTTAGATTTTTCAGTTATTTTTTCCGGTTCTAACTCCAATTCTGGATCTAAATAGGCTTGCAAACAATCCCGAACAACTCCCGGTTGTTCATGGATTTCTTTTAACATAAAATGTTTAAAGATATGCTTCTCAACCAGAGTGGGACTCCAATTCAGAATCCGAGGAACTTTATGTAAACGCTCTCCCGCAAAACTATAAACTTCTACACCCAAATGGGTTAAACGAGCCATTTCCCCATTTTCCAAACTTAAAACCGCTTGGGTATAGGGAACTAAAGCCGGGGTATCCGATGCACAGAAAAATTCTCCTTGACCTAAACCAATAGATAAAGGAGCTTGTTGACGAGCCACAATTAATTCATTGGGAGAATCTGCACATAAAACCGCAATGGCAAAGGCTCCTTCTAAACGATTAACCGTTTGACGCACAGCCTCTAAAAAAGATATTTTTTCAGAAGTTGGAGTGGCTAAAAAGTCAGCAATCAAATGGGGAATCACTTCCGTATCCGTATCGGATTTAAACTCATAACCCTTAGCTTTTAATTCTTCTCGTAATTCCCGATAATTTTCCACAATTCCATTCTGAACAACCGCCACTCGTCCTTTATTATCCAAGTGCGGATGGGCATTTCGTTCTTCTGGTTTGCCATGGGTTGCCCAGCGTGTATGACCAATTCCAATACTAGAGGGCATCTCAACATGGGCTAATTTTTCCCGTAGGTTATGGAGCTTTCCCTTAGCTCTAAGAGAATGAATATTCCCTTCCCAAATTGTCGCCAAACCCGCCGAATCATAACCCCGATATTCCAGTTTTTCTAACCCAGCCATGAGAATTTCACTGGCAATTCGAGTCCCAATGTAACCTACAATTCCACACATGAATCTCACATCTCCTGTTTCAGTGGCTCCCGAATCTTAATCCGAGTTCATTCCCCCTATCTTAACAATCGCGATATCTTTATATTCCGGTATCGAATTTCAGTTAACCAGGAACACCCCCAACAAAAAAGAGGGTGGAATTTCCCCCCTCCATGAAGATTGAACCCACTGTAGTCTTTCCGGTGAAAGCAGTACATTATGGATTAATATAAACAACTGCTTTGGGGCAGAGTTTAGTAGGCTAGACCCATACTACGAGTGGTTTCAGCACCGAGATAAACCCGAATACTCAAGAAATCCGTAGGACAGGCAGTTTCACAACGTTTGCAACCGACACAATCTTCGGTGCGGGGAGAGGACGCTACCTGTGCTGCCTTGCAACCATCCCAGGGAACCATCTCTAGGACGTCAGTGGGGCAAGCGCGCACGCATTGGGTACAGCCGATACAGGTATCGTAAATTTTGACTGAATGAGACATTGAATGATTTCTCCAGTAGATATCAAAATGTTACAAGTTCTGCCCTAAGTACAGATTAGAAGTCCAGCTTAATATGAGCGGAATCATCCCATATATTGCATCACAATACCCCAGTGTTTCACTTCCAATACACATAAGGAAATAAAACTTTAAACAATTTGACAATTGAGTGCCTAAACCTGAACTGTCAACTATCTGATTTTTTCCAAAACCGACTTTGTGGAAACAACATGGTGGTCTAAACCGAGTTGTTGGGGGTCAATCCCCAGGGCCAAAGCCACTAATTGGGGAAGATGGAGAACGGGTAAACCCAAGGGACGACCGATCACTTTTTCGACTTCCGGTTGACGAGAATCTAAATTTAGATGACACAGGGGACAGGGTGTTACCATACAATCTGCACCGTTGTCAATAGCATCCTGAATTTGTTTTCCAGCCATTTGAAAGGCCGATTCCGTCGCGTAACTTGATAGGGGCCAACCGCAACATTGGGTTCTGCCCCGATAATAGACGGGAGTTGCCCCCACAGCCCGAAATAGGTTTTCCATCGATTCCGGGCTGTGGGGGTCATCATAGGGCAAATGGGTTTGAGCCCGGAGGAGATAGCAGCCATAAAAGGCAGCACACTTTAAGCCGGAGAGTTTGCGACTGACTTGGCGTTCAATTTCAACCAAACCATAATCGGCAACTAAGGCCCACAGCAGGTGTTTAACTTCCGTTGTCCCTTGATAGGGTGAGCAGCCTTCTTTGCTCAGTAATCCATTCACCTTTTCAAGATAAGCCGGATCATTTTCCTGAAATTCTTTTAACCGTTCGTCAACATGACCAATTACCCCCTGACAGGTGCTGCAATGGGTTAATAAGGGTAAATTTAATTCTTCTGCTAAAGCAATATTCCGGGCATTGACCGTATCTTCCAACAGTCGGGAATCTTCTTTGAAGGTTCCTGAACCGCAGCAAGATGCCTTTTTCAGTTCAATGAGTTCAATGCCTAACGCTTCGGAAAGAACTTGCGTAGACTGATACAGTTCCCGACAAGCACCTTGGGCAACACAGCCCGGAAAATAGGCATATCTCAAGGATGGCATAGAAATTACCTTCTCCACTAACGACAGGGGTGTTCTGAAGAACGCCCGTTATTTTTCATCATCTCTCCATCCTAGGGCGATCGGCAAAATTAAGAATTAAAAATTAAGGTTTTTTAAGGGTAAAAA
>NZ_LR735008.1:65000-109872 GCF_900009265.2 Planktothrix paucivesiculata PCC 9631
CTCTCTAAGTCCAGTGTCGCTGTCCCACTACCCCAATCGGTAAACCGACTGGTTTAGGCTGTTTCCCTTTCGCTCACCACTACTCGGGAAATCGCTTTTGCTTTCTTTTCCTCGGGCTACTAAGATGTTTCAGTTCGCCCGGTTCGCTCATGCCCACCTATTTGATTCAGTGGGCTGTTTTTGGGTTGCCCCATTCGGACACCTCCGGCTCGTCGCTCGCTTCCAGCTCCCCGGAGTTTATCGTCGGTCGCCACGTCCTTCTTCGCCTCTGTGTGCCAAGGTTTCCACCGTCAGCCCTTTCTATCTTGACCACTTTCTCTTTTTTCGAGAATTTCTGTTCTTGTTTGGTTAGTTCTCTCCACCTAGGGTTAGTTTCCTTTCCTTCGGCTGGGAGTTCTAACTACGAACTACTGCCAGTTTTTGTTTCTCTGCAATTTTCAAGGTTCTGTCTGGACTTGCTAGTCCAGCATTCTGGCTTCTTTTTTATTTACAGAAGCTAGGTGCTGAATTGTCCTAGGTTTTGAACCGGACTTCGGAGTTTGAAAGCTGTTGTTGTGTTTTTCATTCTTCTCGTAACGACCTGGGATGACTTTTGAGGGTGCTGTATTTTTGGATTGGGCACTCGACTCAAAAGTAGGTCTCCCTAAAAGGAGGTGATCCAGCCACACCTTCCGGTACGGCTACCTTGTTACGACTTCACCCCAGTCATCAACCCCGCCTTCGGCACCCTCCCCCCTTGCGGGTTAGAGTAATGACTTCGGGCGTGGCTCACTTCCATGGTGTGACGGGCGGTGTGTACAAGGCCCGGGAACGGATTCACCGCAGTATGCTGACCTGCGATTACTAGCGATTCCTCCTTCATGCAGGCGAGTTGCAGCCTGCAATCTGAACTGTGCCAGGGTTTAAGAGGTTCGCTCTCCCTCGCGGGTTGGCTGCTCTCTGTCCCTCGCATTGTAGTACGTGTGTCGCCCAGGACGTAAGGGCCATGCTGACTTGACGTCATCCTCACCTTCCTCCGGTTTGTCACCGGCAGTCTCGCTAGAGTTCCCAACTTAATGATGGCAACTAACGACGAGGGTTGCGCTCGTTGCGGGACTTAACCCAACATCTCACGACACGAGCTGACGACAGCCATGCAGCACCTGTCTTCTGGTTCCTTACGGCACTCCCACCTTTCAGCAGGATTCCAGAGATGTCAAGTCCTGGTAAGGTTCTTCGCGTTGCATCGAATTAAACCACATACTCCACCGCTTGTGCGGGCCCCCGTCAATTCCTTTGAGTTTCACACTTGCGTGCGTACTCCCCAGGCGGGAAACTTAACGCGTTAGCTTCGGCACGGCCCGGGTCGATACAGGCCACACCTAGTTTCCATCGTTTACCGCTAGGACTACTGGGGTATCTAATCCCATTCGCTCCCCTAGCTTTCGTCCCTCAGTGTCAGTTATAGCCCAGCAGAGCGCCTTCGCCACCGGTGTTCTTCCTGATCTCTACGCATTTCACCGCTACACCAGGAATTCCCTCTGCCCCTACTACACTCTAGTCTTCCAGTTTCCACTGCCTTTACGAAGTTAAGCCTCGCTCTTTAACAGCAGACTTGAATGACTACCTACGGACTCTTTACGCCCAATCATTCCGGATAACGCTTGCATCCCCCGTATTACCGCGGCTGCTGGCACGGAGTTAGCCGATGCTTTTTCCTCAGGTACCGTCATTTTGTTCTTCCCTGAGAAAAGGGGTTGACAATCCAAGAACCTTCCTCCCCCACGCGGTCTTGCTCCGTCAGGCTTTCGCCCATTGCGGAAAATTCCCCACTGCTGCCTCCCGTAGGAGTCTGGGCCGTGTCTCAGTCCCAGTGTGGCTGATCATCCTCTCAGACCAGCTACTGATCGTCGCCTTGGTAAGCCTTTACCTTACCAACTAGCTAATCAGACGCAAGCCCCTCTCTAGGCGATAAATCTTTTACCTTTCGGCTCATCCGGGTTTAGCAGTCGTTTCCAACTGTTGTCCCCGTCCTAGAGGCAGGTTCTTACGTGTTACTCACCCGTCCGCCACTAAATCCCGAAGGATTCCGTTCGACTTGCATGTGTTAAGCAGACCGCCAGCGTTCATCCTGAGCCAGGATCAAACTCTCCATTTTGAAGAATCTGTTGTTTTGGCTCTAAAACTTGTTTCTCAAAGTTTTAGAATTTCTTGCTTTCTCAGAAAGTTTGTGTTAAACTCCCTGATTAAGAATCAATTCTTTAATAACGAGATAAAGAATGTTTTAACTTGGCTTTCAAACTCTTTAGTTGTCCAGGTTCGGTGTGTCTTTTGTTTTTCGACACTTTTATAAATCTATCAGTCTTTCCCAAGGTTGTCAACCCTTTTGGGAAAAAAAGTTTTCGCCTCTTCAAATTCACCTTTTCATCCCCTTTCCAGTTTCTCTGCCTGGATATTAGTCCAAGACAAATTCCTGATTGAGCATTTTTACTGGTGTTTGATGGCTTACGGAATTTTTATAGGTGTTAGTGTAGGTACGGGAAGCAAGGATCAATTTAGCGTCAATTGCTGAGGGAAACGTCGTTTAAGGCGAAGGCTTAGACCCAGAGGTCGTCATTGTTGAACTGATAACAGTCGGATAATTTGCTCTGAGTATCGATTGTGGTGTTCTTAGAGCCTAACCTGTGTTAACCTCGCTGATCGATGTGAACCAACTATATATAGGATAGAGGCTCTGAAAATGATTGGGCGCGGTTGGTTAGTGGTCTAAAATCCGATATATCCTAAATTTCTCTAAAGGCTCCTATTATGATTAACGATGCTGACAACTCAGAAATTCAAGCGGAATGGGATTTGCTCGATTGTCTATTCCCCAAGGATCTGTTGTACCCGTGGAATCCTTATACAGTTGAGGCTGAAGCCTATTTTTTAGAGCAAGATGCTAAGGATGCTTTTGGGATGGTGTTTACGGAGGAGGAACTGGCGGATAGATCTGAACGGTTTATGGGTCAAATCAATCAGGTTTGGTCATCCACCCGTTTGCAAACATCTTTATTACAACGCTTTTCACCACAAATTCCTGATGAGTTGTTAAATCGTTTGGTAAGAGTGGCTACCCGTATGACGGAACAAGTGTCTTTACAAAGTTTGTCCCTGGCTGATCAATTAGTCCACTGTGTTCAAGAACTATTACCCCAATGGTCAGAAGAAGATTTGCAGGTTTTGGCCCGTCCTTTTGCGTATGCGATGCGAGGGGCAGAAATGGACGCCGGAAAATCGAATCCAGCTATCATGGAAGCGACCAGTTGGTCTGAGTTATCCGAAATTGAACAGGCTAGAACTTGTTTCGGGGTTGCTCGTTATGCCTTATTAGAGGTTTTGTCTGATCAGGAAATATCTTGATTAGGCTTTGGGATAGCTGGGGATCGGCAAATTTTAATTTTTTTGCTCAACCCCCTAGTCATTTTTCTGATCCTGTGCTACATTAAAAAATGTACGGCGAGCGTAGCCAAGTGGTTAAGGCAGAGGATTGTGATTCCTCCACTCGTGGGTTCAAGTCCCATCGTTCGCCCTGATATAAGAGTATTCAAAGCCGTTAGGGAAAAGCATGAGCCGTTAAACCTCGTAGCTCTTGCTTCTAGTGCCTGTTGCTGTGTTCCCAGCTATATAATTAAAATAACTAAATCGTCTATCAAGGGTTGTGGGGAAGAACATTCCTATAATTGTAGCTTTGGTCGGTTGGTCAAAAAGAGGAAAAATGATACACAATGAAGAATTAACCCCTCAATTAACTGCCGATGGTTCGTTTACTTTTTTCTCCTCGGAATTTGGAGAATTATTTCATAGTCATTTCGGCGCGAAACAGGAAGCAGAATGCAAATTTGTCGAACCTTTACAATTAAGAAAAAAAGCCGCAACCTCTCCCCTATTTTTACTAGATATTTGTTATGGTTTAGGTTATAACACAGCAGCAGCGTTAACCGCTATTTGGGAAGTGAACCCCCATTGTAAAATTGAATGGATTGGTTTAGAATTTGATCAACGTATTCCCCAAGTAACCTTAGAATATAATCTCCTGAGTGCCTATCCTAATTATATTCAAGAAATATTAAAAGAACTTGCCGAAAATCATCGTCTGAAAACAGAGTTATTCAACGCTAATTTAATAATTGATGATGCTAGAAATACTATTTCAACCGTTTATAATTCGGGATTTAAAGCCGATGGAATTTTTCTTGACCCCTTTTCTCCAGCCCATTGTCCCCAACTGTGGACAGTAGAATTTTTAACCCGAGTGGCCCAATGTCTCAAACCCCAGGGACATCTGGCCACCTATTCCTGTTCGGCAACGGCCAGAAGTGCCTTAATTCAAGCGGGACTACATATTGCTTCTACCCCTCCCGTGGGCCGGCGCACACCCGGAACCCTAGCCAGTTTCGACCCCAGCAGTTTACCCCCCCTATCTCCCAAAGAACTAGAACATCTACAAACCCGGGCCGCCGTCCCCTATCGAGATCCCAATTTATCCGATACGGCGGAGATGATTATTCTGCGTCGTCAAGCTGAACAAGACACCTGCACCCTCGAGCCCACGTCCCATTGGAAGAAACGATGGCGCAGTGAGTCCATATTGTGAAAAGATGGTTGAGGATGCGATTATCGTGTCTGTTACTTACAATTGACACCCAGACAGTAAATGGTAGCGGTAGCAATTTTAGCGGCGGGACGCGGAACTCGCATGAAATCTGATCTTCCCAAGGTTCTGCATGAATTGGGGGGACGCACTTTAGTTGAAAGGGTTTTAGAGAGTTGTGTCCGGTTGCAACCCTCCCGTAGATTAGTGATTGTGGGCTATGGGGCTGATTTAGTTCGCGACAGTCTGCAACAAACCCAGGAACAGCCAACTTTAGAATTTGTTGAACAAACCGAACAATTAGGGACAGGTCATGCCATTCAACAATTACTACCCCATTTAAAGGACTTTACTGGGGATGTACTGGTTTTAAATGGGGATGTTCCCTTATTACGTCCTGACACCTTAGAACAGTTAATTAAAATCCACCAAGAAAATGGAAACGGCGCGACTTTATTAGCAGCCCATTTCCCTAATCCTACGGGATATGGTCGGGTATTTTGTGATAGTCAAAATTTAGTGAATCAAATTGTTGAACATCGAGATTGTACCGATGCTCAAAGGCAAAATCATCGAATTAATGCCGGGGTTTATTGTTTTAATTGGCCGCAGTTAGCGAAAATTTTACCCGACCTAAAAGCCGATAATGATCAACAGGAATATTATCTCACTGATACGGTGCATCATCTGGATAAAGTGATGGCAGTGGATGTAGATGATTATCGAGAAATTTTAGGGATTAATAGTCGTAAAGATCTGGCTAATTCCTATAAGGTTTTACAAGATTGGGTTAAAACTAATTGGATGGCGGCCGGAGTCACTATTATTGACCCCGATAGTGTCACGATTGATGATACGGTCAAGTTGGAACCCGATGTAATTATTGAACCCCAAACCCACCTACGGGGAAACACAATCATTCAAACCGGAAGTCGAATTGGCCCCGGATGTCTGATTGAAAATAGTCAGATTGGAAAAAATGCCACGGTGCAGTTTTCCGTAGTTTCTGATAGTGTTGTTGCTGATAAAACCCGTATTGGGCCATACGCTCATTTAAGGGGTCATACAAAAGTTGGTGAACAATGTCGGGTTGGGAATTTTGTAGAATTGAAAAATACTCAAGTCGGAAATAGGACTAATATGGCTCATTTATCCTATTTGGGAGATGCACAATTAGGCAACAATGTCAATATTGGAGCAGGAACAATTACGGCTAATTATGATGGGGTTAAAAAGCATCGGACAACAATTGGAGATCGGACTAAAACCGGATCAAATAGTGTTTTAGTTGCGCCTCTAACCCTGGGAAATGATGTTACCGTGGCGGCGGGTTCTACTATTACGGATGATGTCCCCGATGATAGTTTAGTTATTGCCCGGGAACGTCAAGTAATTAAACCCGGTTGGCGCTTACAATCACCGGAATAATATTAATTGACTTAAGAGTGAGAAATTACCAAAGAATAGGATAACATTTAGAAGCTGTGATTTTGGATTAAATCATCCTGAAAATATGACTAAAACTTCTTCTGTATCTATGGTGATTTCTTCTCCTAATTTGATTGAAAAAAGATTTCCGGGGTTATACTCTTTTTGGAAGTTTTCCCGTCCCCATACAATTATTGGTACAAGTTTAAGTGTGTTGGGGATGTATTTAATTGCTATTGGTGAGTTTAGACAATTTTCTGGGTTTAATTTCAGTTTACTAGCTTTATTTTGGAGTTGGTTAGCTTGTATTGGTGGAAATATTTATATTGTCGGATTAAATCAACTGGAAGATATTGAAATTGATCGGATTAATAAACCTGATTTACCCTTAGCAGCGAGGGAATATTCCCCGTTTAAAGCTCAAATTATTGTCGGAATAGCCGGAATTTTAGCATTAACTATTGCAGCGTTTCAAGGCTATTATTTATTAGGAATGGTAACAATTAGTCTCCTGTTAGGGACAGCTTACTCCTTACCACCTATTCGGCTAAAACGGTTTCCCTTTTGGGCAGCTTTTTGTATTTTTACTGTTAGAGGAATTATTGTTAATTTAGGATTATATTTACACCTGAGTTGGATTTTATCGGGAAAATCAATATCATCAATTCCGATAATTACCCCTGCGGTTTGGGCGTTAACTTTATTTGTTTTAGTGTTTACCGTAGCGATCGCAATTTTTAAAGATATTCCTGATTTAGAAGGCGATCGCCAATTCCAGATTAACACCTTAACCATCAAATTAGGAACCGTAACCGTATTTAATTTATCTCGATCAATATTAACAGTTTGTTATTTCAGTATGATTCTGGGAAGTTTTCTATTAAGATCTTCAGTCAATCCCGTATTTTTAGGATTCAGTCATTTAGTCTTATTAACCGTATTATGGTGGGGAAGTTTCCAGGTTGATTTAAGCAATAAACAATCCATCACCGGATTTTATCAATTTATTTGGAAACTGTTTTTCCTAGAATATTTAATCTTTCCTCTCTCCTGCCTCTTAACTTAACCGTAGGGTGGGCGCATTCCTACCAAAAGTTAGTAATGTTATATCCTAATTCTTGGATCATTTTTCTTAATAAAGGTAAACTTAATCCTATGACATTGGTATGACATCCTTCTAACTTTTCAATAAATAAACCGCCCTTACCTTCAATTGCAAAACATCCGGCACAGTTTAAAGGTTCTCCCGTAGCAACATAAGCTTTAATTTCGCTATCAGAAACATCAGAAAAATAGACATTAGTAGTTTGAGAATAGACTAATATTTGATCGGTAGAAATATTAATTAAAGCATGACCCGTATAGAGTTGCCCAACTTGACCCCGCATGGTTTGCCAACGGGCGATCGCTTCCTCAATATTAGCAGGTTTGCCATAAATTTCACCCTCAACAGCCAAAACCGAATCACACCCCAAAACCAATAGAATTTCCCCCTGATTTGTAGGTTGATTCATTAATCTTTTGCTGATCACTTCTGCTTTACATTGGGCAAGTTTTTTGACTAATTCTACCGGGTTAGAATCTTCGATTTGAGATTCATCAAAATCACTTTTGAGAATAATCGGCTGAATCCCAATGGTTTCTAATAACCGTTTACGCGCCGGGGAAGCAGAAGCTAAAATAAATGTGATTCGATTAGGCTGATTCATGAAACTAAATTAATAAACTTTAAAAGATTGCACCACTTGTTTTAAGAGTGTTTGAGCTTTTTGCCAGCGTTTTTCAGTAGTAGAAACATTTAATGTAAATAGGTTTCCGCGACTAATAGTAACACTAGCAAAATCATGACGTTTTTGTTCGTTTGGAAGTTGTACCGCGTATTCTAACCAATAATAAAGGTTTGATCCTTTCTCAAAAGATTCTGCACTAATCAGTTCTGCGGTACGCCCTGAACCTTCTGGAGCGATCGCTTTTTTACTTAATGTATATCCTACCTCAGTGGGAGTGCCAATTTCTGCGAGGGTTTGACTCGGATTAGAAACCGGATTAATCACCACACTGACATTTTCACTTTGTTCAATCATATCGTGTAGTACCGTATCGGGGCCATTGGAGACACTCACCTGTGTCCATCCATTGGGATAGATAAATTCATAGCCATCGGCGGTATCCACAAAGCTATTTAATCCCATGCCCACCGATATACAACCTGTTAAGCTAAGGCTACAACAGACTAAAGCCATTACTAAAATTCGTTTGAACATTTGATCTTTTTCCTCATAAAATCGTGAATGAGTGCATTTTGTTGTGATCAGGGTGATCCCAATTTTCCTATTTTCTCATTATTCGGGCTTTTGGTTGCAATTTTTATTAATTTGGAGTTAGAATTATCGGATAATTTATGATTAATTATGGGTTTATAGATCAAGAATTAAGAAGCCCTGAAGGGCTTACTACTTTTGGTAATAAATATGAGTTTATCTCGAATTTTTGTCAGGTTTTATGGCACAATTGATAGAGCATTGGAGACGCTCAGGTAATTTTTTATGACTAAGTTTGTTTTTATCACCGGTGGGGTGGTATCGAGTATTGGCAAAGGAATTGTTGCCGCTAGTTTAGGACGTCTGCTCAAGTCGCGGAACTATTCCGTATCCATTCTTAAACTCGATCCCTATATTAATGTTGACCCGGGAACTATGAGTCCATTTCAACATGGCGAAGTCTTTGTGACCGAAGATGGGGCGGAGACGGACTTGGACTTGGGACATTATGAACGCTTCACCGATACCTCCATGTCTCGCCTTAATAGTGTCACAGCCGGGGCAATTTATCAAGCGGTGATTAATAAAGAACGTCGGGGAGACTATCAAGGAGGTACGGTTCAAGTCATTCCTCATATTACCAACGAATGTAAAGAACGGATTCATCGAGTAGCAAAAAATACGAATCCTGATGTGGTAATTACGGAAGTAGGAGGAACCGTTGGCGATATTGAATCCCTACCTTTTTTAGAAGCAATTCGTCAATTTAGGAAGGATGTGGGTCGGAAAAATGTTATTTATTTACACGTTACATTAATTCCTTGGATTGGGGTGGCCGGGGAAATGAAAACCAAACCTACCCAACATTCAGTTAAAGAATTACGATCTATTGGGATTCAACCGGATATTTTAGTTTGTCGTTGTGATCGCCAAATCCCCATCGGAATTAAAGAAAAAATTGCGGGTTTTTGTGATGTAGAAGCTGATTGTGTAATTACTTCCCCCGATGCAGATAGTATTTATGAAGTTCCATTACTTTTGGAGAAAGAAGGACTCGCCGAACAGAGTTTAAAACTGTTACAATTAGAACAACGACCACCGAATTTAACCGCATGGCAAACATTAGTTGATCGGCTTTATCATCGGGATTCAAATACAAAATGTCCCCTCCCCCATCCTCAAATCAAAATTGCGATTGTAGGGAAATATATTCAGTTAACAGACGCCTATTTATCCGTGGTAGAATCCCTGCGTCATGCAGCCGTCCAGGAAGGAGCAGAATTACATTTAGAGTGGATTAACTCCGAAGATATTGAGGGCAATAATCCGGAAAATTATCTCAAAAATGTGCAAGGAATTCTGGTTCCCGGCGGATTTGGACAGCGAGGAACCGATGGTAAAATTATGGCGATTCAATATGCCCGAGAACACAAAATCCCCTTCCTGGGTTTATGTTTAGGGATGCAATGTTCTGTAATTGAATGGGCTCGTCATCTTGCTAAATTAGAGCGGGCGCATAGTGCGGAATTTGATCCCCAAACCCCTAATCCTGTGATTCATTTATTACCGGAACAACAGGATGTAGTAGACTTGGGAGGAACCATGCGTTTAGGGTTATATCCCTGCCGTTTACAGCCAGATACTTTAGCCTTTAAACTCTATCAACAGGAAGTTATTTATGAACGCCATCGTCATCGTTATGAATTTAATAATGCCTACCGGACATTATTCTTAGAATCTGGATATCTAATTAGTGGAACCTCTCCCGATGGCCGTTTAGTAGAAATCATTGAATTATCAAACCATCCCTTTTTCGTGGCTACCCAATTTCACCCCGAATTTCAATCCCGACCCAATAGTCCTCACCCGCTATTTCAAGGATTTGTAGCCGCAGCAACCCATTTATTAGGACTCAACAGCACCCTACCCATGGAGAATTAGACCCGACCGGGTTGCATTCCAATTCCCTGTTTAATTCTTAGGCTGAATTATCCTAAAATTGTTAATTCAGTCAGAAAGAAAGAGCAGGGCATAAATTTCTAATTTCAGGGGAGATTTTGATCCTATCTGCTCAATCATTATTATATAATGATACAGAATGGGTAAGCGATCATTGTCCTCTGGTCTGTTGATCCGATTTACAAGCGAGTTGAGTCCCCGGAAGGATTCACAGGTCTGAGGAGGTTCTGTGGCGTACTGGATCAAAATGAATTATGAGCGAGAAACCTATCTCGTTGATCTCGACAGCGTGAGTGCGTTTGCTTCTGGATTTAACCAACGGATTGCCTTTTGGTTGCCAGCTAATGGCAAACAAATGATCATTAATTGTCAAACTAATCCCAAAACCTATGAGGATATTTTGGGATATATTCAAAGAATTACGACCCATTGCCCAACAAACTATTGGGTTAAAATTATTTATGAACGTCATGAATATATTATTGACTTGAATCGTCTGAATACCTTTGTCATTGATTCGAGTCAACGAATTACCTTCTGGCTTCCCGATGGGAAAGAACCCATTATTATCAACCCTCAAACCAATGCTGAAGCCTATTCTAAAATTTTAGATTTTATTCATAACAAAACCGGACATTCCTTGCCGTAAGGGAATTACGAATTACGAATTACGAATTACGAATTACGAATGGGTAATAGAAAGAGTTTACCTCCCCTGCTCCCCTGCTCCGGTCAACCCCTCAACCCCTTTGTCGCCAAAGTTTAATCGTGCCATCCGTACTTCCACTGATAATCAAATTCTCAACAGGACTATAGACCACTGTTCCAATAGCACCCGTATGACCTGTAAGACTTTGAACCGGGTCTAATCGGTTTCCTACCTGCAAATCTGAGCTAATTTGCCATAGATTTAAGGTTTGATCCCGACTGGCACTCACTAAAATTTTACCGTTTGGAGAAAAAACTAGGGATTCGACAGCAGCCGAATGACCAATAAAAGTGGCTAACTCCTGACCAATTTCCAGCCACCAGAGTTTAATGGTTTTGTCCTCACTCCCAGTCGCCAAAGTCAAACCATCGGGACTAAAAGCCACTGACCAAACGGGGAAGGAATGGCCCACTAAAAGAGCATCGGAATATCGGTGATCTAAACTCCATAATCCCACCGTCCCATCTCCACAACCACTAGCCAGGAACAAATTATCGGGACTAAAAGCTAATGACCAAATCGGAAAGGAATGGGCTTTTAAAGGGGATAGAGGTTGATTAGAGGTTAGATCCCAAAACCCAATCATGCCATCAAAACTTCCCGTTGCTAGAAGTTGGCCATTGGGACTAAAGGCTAAAGAACAAATCGGAACCGATAATCCTAAGTCCAATACCTGATTTTGGCGAGTGATTATATTCCAAAGATGAACATTTTTGTCAGATTCAATCGCTAGTATGGGAGAATTTGGACTGAATGTTAACCCATAGCCCGGATATTCCCGGTCTAAATTATCAGCTAGAATTATAGGCTTGCAGGGGGTTTTCAAGTTGTAGAGTTGTAAGGTGGTGTCATCACTACGGCTGGCAAGAAGTTGGCCATCAGAACTAATCGCAACCACTCGTACTGCATCGGAATGGATAGTAAGGGTATCACAACATTCCCAATTTAAAAGTTGAGGCTGTAGCATATTGAAGGAGTTAATCTCTTGAAACTAGCAGACTGGATCGGGTTTCTTTGTTTAATTATTGCTCTAATTATTCTATGGCAGTTTAGGCAGATCTTACTACTGGTGTTTACCTCGGTTGTTTTCTCAATTGCAATTAACAGTTTAGTGCGTCGGATACAACGGTTTGGACTCCAGCGAGGGTGGGCTGTTGTCTTGTCCCTAACTTTAATTGGGGTTATGGGTGCGGTGTTAATTAGTGTAGTTTTACCTCCGTTTTGGGGTCAGTTTCAAGAACTGATTAAACTGGTTCCCATCGGGTACGATAAATTTCTGATTTGGCTAAACAATGTAATTAAGAATCCTCCGATTTGGCTTCCAAATCTGGATATTAAACTGCCGAATTTTACCCAAATGGTGGAACAAGTTGGGCCTCTGGCTCAAAAGCTATTAGGAAATTTCTTTGCATTCTTTTCTAACTCGATTGGTAATTTTTTACAGTTTCTATTGGTATTAATATTTACCTTAATGTTATTAGCAGATCCTTTGGCTTATCGCCGGGGATTTGTTCGTCTATTTCCCTCATTTTATCGTCATCGGACAGATTTTATTCTGTCTGAATGTGAAACAGTTCTATTACAATGGATGGGAGGTATTGTAATTACTTCGACTTTTGTGGCGTTTTTAAGCGCCATTGGTCTATTGATTTTGGGAATTCCCTTTGTATTTGCCCATGCCCTATTAGCGGGAATCTTTAATTTTGTTCCTAATATTGGGCCAACCGCCAGCGTAATTTTTCCCGTTGCTGTTGCCCTATTAGATACACCCTGGAAAGCCTTGGCAGTCATTATCTTATACGTTATTATCCAGAACTTAGAAAGCTATTGGTTAAGTCCCCTAATTATGCAAAAACAGGTTGATCTGTTACCCGCGATTACCTTAACTGCCCAAATCTTTTTTGCCACCTTTTTCGGCGTGTTAGGCTTAATTTTAGCTTTACCCTTAACCGTAGTTAGTAAAACTTGGATTCAGGAGCTTTTAGTCAATGATTTATTAGATCAATGGGAGTTAGGGGAACAGGGGGAGCAGGGGGAGTAGGGGAGGTAGGGGAGGTAGGGGAGGTAGGGGAAGCAGGGGAGGCAGGGGGAGCAGGGGAGGTAAACTCTTGCTATTACCCATTACCCATTACCCATTACCCATTACCCATTACCCATTACCCATTACCCATTACCCATTACCCATTACCTATTACCCATTACCCATTATATTTTTGATAATTACCCAAGGAAAAAAATGGTTTATCCCGATACAAATTATGACTCAAATTCTCCTAATGTTCAGGAAATTGCCCTAGATTTTCGTCGTTTGGGTTATATGGGGTTTTGGATGCAGTCCATCTTGGCAATCATTCCCATATTGCTTTTAATTTTCGTTCTGTTTTTAAGACCGGCTTCCCCTTCTAATCCACAAAATTCTCCCTTGGTGATTATTTTAGGATACGGCTGTTTATTTACTTTAATTTTTACAATTTATTGGTGTTTCCGATATACTCAAATTGGCAGTAAATTAGCAGATCCTAACGAACGACCTCTAAAAACAGAAGTTGTTCAGGCCCTATGGATTGGAATTGTGATTAATCTTATCGGCATGACCTGTGTAATTTTAGTAGGTTTCTTAATTGTAGGAACTTTATTATATCGGATGCTGACCTTACCCCCAGGAGGTTCTAAAATTCTGACTCCCACCCCGGGGACAACGGTTTTGAATCCCGGTTCTATTGTGACTCCGTTTAATTTAATTGCGATTCAGGCTATGCTAAGTGCCATGGCTGCGGAAGTAATCGGAATTGTCGTGAGTTTGTGGTTATTAACTCGTGTCAGTTCCCATCAGTCTAATTCCTAAAGGAAGTAGAATTAAGATAGGGTGGCTTTAAATTAGGCATTTGTGGCAGTTACCGAACCTGCGGAATTAGCGATATTAATATCCCTGTGATCAATTCTAAAAGCTTGAAACTATGCCAGATATTTCCGTTGTTATCTGTACTCATAATCGGGATAGTTATTTGGGTTCAGCCCTGGATAGCATCCTCAATCAAGAATTTGACGATTTTGATGTCGTCGTTATTGATAACGCCTCGACCGACCGCACCCGTGAAGTTGTCGAGAGTCGAATGCCCCATCCCCGTCTAAGCTATGTCTACGAAGGAACCTTGGGCTTAAATGTCGCCCGCAACCGAGGAGCCCAGGAAACCACTGGCTCAATTATTGCTTATTTTGATGATGATGCCCTCGCTCCGCCTCAATGGTTAAGTTGTTTAAACTCCGCCTATCAGACCAACCCAAAACTGGGCGTAGCAGGGGGAAAAGTGACCTTAATTTGGCCGGAGGGATTTACTCAACCCAATTGGTTATCCCCCACTTTAATTGATGCTTTGGGGGCTTATGATTTAGGGGATGAAATCGTATTCATTAAAAATGCTGGCCAAACCCCCAGGGGTCTAAATTACTCCATCCGCCGGAGTGTTTTAGAGGAAGTCGGAGGATTTAAACTGAATTTGGATCGGGTGGGTAAAAATTTACTGTCCAATGGCGAACTCTATATGACAGAATTAGTCCTGAGACAAGGATGGCAAGTCGCCTATCTCCCCGAGGCCATTGTCGGTCATCATGTATCGGTTGAACGGACTAAAGCGGGGTGGTATTTGCGTCGAGGCTGGTGGCAAGGGATTAGCGAATATAATCGAGAACAGCTTGAAGGTCGGGCGGGCCCGGCTCAAATCCGACGGGGAAGCGAGAATCTATTGCGGGGTCTCTATAAATCTCTGAAGTTTTTCGGTGATCCGGCTCAACGTTTTGAAAATTTTGTGTATGCTTACGGTCAGATTGGTTATATGGGGGCTGCTATTTCAGGGATGCTCAAGTCTCCATCAACTTCCCATCAAGCCTAATTCCCCATTCCAAATCGGGGCAGCTTGGATCTATTTTTTTTATTGATAACGAGATAGCTAATTATGAATTCTAACCCCTCCAAACTTCCCGTTTCTGTGTTGATTCCAGCCAGAAATGAACAATCAAATTTACCCGCCTGTTTAGCGAGTGTAGCCCGGGCTGATGAGATTTTTGTTGTTGATTCCCAAAGTAGCGATCGCAGTGTGGAAATCGCCGAAGATTATGGGGCTAAAGTGGTTCAATTTTATTTTAAAGGGGGATGGCCGAAAAAGAAAAATTGGTCATTAGAAACCTTACCTTTTAAAAATGAATGGGTGTTAATTGTAGATTGTGATGAACGGATTACGCCTGAGTCTTGGGATGAAATTGCCGAAGTAATCAAAAACCCAGAATATACAGGATATTATATTAACCGTCGAGTCTTCTTTTTAGGCACTTGGGTGCGTCATGGGGGTAAATATCCCGACTGGAATTTGCGTTTGTTCAAACACAAATTAGGCCGTTATGAAAACTTAAACACCGAAGATGTTCCCAATACGGGAGATAACGAAGTTCATGAACACGTTGTTATGTCTTCGGGTCAAGTGGGATATCTCAAAAATGATATGCTCCATGAAGATTTTAGAGATTTATTCCACTGGATTGAACGTCATAACCGTTATTCTAATTGGGAAGCTCGGGTTTATTATAATACATTGATGGGGACAGATGATAGCAAAACTATTGGTGCTGATCTATTTGGGGATTCAGTTCAACGCAAACGATTTTTAAAGAAAATTTGGGTGAGATTACCCTTTAAACCCTTACTAAGATTTATTATATTTTATATCATCCGCTTGGGATTCTTAGATGGTAAAGCCGGATATATTTACGGCCGTCTTTTAAGCCAATATGAATATCAAATCGGGGTGAAATTATTTGAATTGCGTACATTTGGCGGCCAATTAAATGTCACCCCAAAACCCGTTAAACCCCCGATCCCCCATTAATTTATGTTGGAAGAAAAAACAACTTTTGTGGATTTACGCCAATACGATCAATCTAATTTTGATCGGGGAAAACCGGGTTGGTTTGTGTTGTTATGGTGGTTAGTGCAAGCGATCGCATTTCCCCTCAGCTTACATCCGTTTAACGGCATACGCTGTCAAATCCTACGATTATTTGGCGCTAAAGTTGGTCAAGGGGTTGTGCTGCGTCCCACCGCCAGATTTACCTATCCTTGGAAAGTAACCATCGGGGATTACAGTTGGATTGGGGATGATGTGGTTTTTTATAGCTTAGATGAAATTACCGTGGGAGAACATTGCGTGATTTCCCAAAAAAGCTATTTATGCACCGGAGGTCACGATGTTAAAGACCCTGGGTTTCAACTGCAAACAGCCCCAATTGGGATTGAAAATGGGGTTTGGGTGGCTATGGATTGTTTTGTTGGGCCAGGGGTTAAAATTGGCGCAAATTCAGTTATTGGCGCGCGTAGTAGTGTATTTAAAAGTATGCCCCCTGGCCAAGTTTGTATCGGTTCCCCTTGTCGTCCCTGTTATCCCAGACCGATGCACTAATCTAAGGGAATTACGAATTACGAATTACGAATTACGAATTGGGGACTAAGAATTAATAATTCCGTTTCCCCCTAGTTTTAATCCCGTTTAATTTCTGAATATCTTTCTAGGGCAAATTGGATGAGTTGATGCACCAATTCTGGGAAAGAAACCCCCGTTGCCTCCCAAAGTTGAGGATACATACTTGTAGCTGTAAAACCAGGGAGAGTATTAATTTCATTAATTAAAATTTCTCCGGTTTTTTCGACATAGAAAAAGTCAACCCGTCCTAACCCGGCTGCATCAACAGCTAAAAATGCTTGAACCGCCATTTCTTTGATTCTATTAGCAATTTCATCACTAATTTTTGCCGGGATAAATAGATCGGCTTTGCCTTCAGTATATTTAGTTTCATAATCGTAGAAATCACTATTAAAGGTAATTTCCCCCACTACGGAAGCCTTGGGTCTATCTGTTCCTAATACGGCACATTCTACTTCCCTAGCCATAACTCCCGCTTCTACAATAATCCGTCGATCATAACTGGCTGCGTTATCTAGGGCTGTTTCTAATTCTTGGCGATTTCTGACTTTGGAAATTCCAACGGATGACCCTAAATTAGCGGGTTTGACAAAACACGGATACCCTAATTCCACTTCTAATTCGTCACATAATTTAGGGAAAATACAGGGGTTTGAATAAATTTGCGATCGCATCACCAGTTTATATTTAACTTGGGGTAAATCCGCTTGAGAAAATGCCATTTTCATCGCAATTTTATCCATACCAATGGCAGAACCCAAAACCCCAGAACCCACAAACGGAACCTGCATCAAAGTTAATAGTCCTTGAATCGTTCCATCCTCTCCATTGGGCCCGTGTAAAATAGGAAACCAAACGTCAATTTCTGATAAATTAATATTTTGAGGAATGCGATCGCCAGGTTGAGCTTCATCGCTAGTTAATAGGGGTTTTCCTGACTCTAAAACCTGTTGGGCAATGGCGCTATCTTTCCAAACCCCATTTTTTTGAATATATACGGGTAACAGTTCGTATCGACTTGTATTTTCATCGTTGGTTAAGGCTTTTGCGATCGCCCTCGCCGAACTAATCGAAACTTCATGTTCCCCAGAACAGCCACCAAATAATAATCCCACCCGTAATTTAGTCATAGCTATTGGAATCAGTGATCAGTTATCAATTATCAGTTATCTGTGTCAGAGTCAATAGTCGATTTATCAACCCATTACCTTATTACTGAGCGCAGTCGAAGTATTACCCATCACCTATTTTTTGAATTTTCGGTAATTTTAAACCCTGGACAACTCCTTGAGGCTGCATTAATGGTAAAAACTCCTCTACTTTTTCAGCCCCGGCTATTTGTAATGCTTTTAAAAGTTGGCTAGTTTCATCCATCAATTGTTCTACATTAATCCCACTATAATCAGGATAATAATAGTCTAGCTTTCCCAGTCCTTCCCCCATTAAAATAACAGCCCCTTTCCAATTTTTTTGGCTTAAATGATACAACCCGACGGCAATTTGTAAAACTCCTTGATAGAATTTTTTCTCCGGTTGGGGTGCTTCCATCCACAAAGCCTCTAAAGTGTCGTGACAATCATAGAATTGTTGTTGATTAAATTCCTCAACTCCTTGCCAAAATTCCCGGGGAATTTCCGCTTCCATAGATTTAAACTCCCAAACCAAACCCAGAGATAAGTAAGAATCTACTCACTCTATTTTTTTCTAAAAAAAACACCTAAAACCGACACCAAACCCTAATTATTATTACAGAGTAGAGCGAACTTGTTCAATTTCTTCTAGGGAAATTTCTTGTTGATCTCCAGCAAAATCATTATCGGTGGTTAGGAATAACATACAATGACATTCTTTGCGTTCTCGCATGGGAACACAGGGACAATTCCAGAAGGCATTTTTAACTTCAGCTTCCTTATCTTCATAATGACGACAGGGACAAAGGGGCGCTCCTAAATCGTCTTTATGTTTAGCTAAACCTTCAATCACAACAGCAGTTACTGAAGGTTCGGCGCAGAAGTAAGTTCCCGTGCGTCTGGCGTACTGCTCGGAGAACTGCTTCATTGCAATTAGGCTCTTTTGAGTGGATAATTTATCGTTAGTTTCTGGGGTCATGGATCGGCGTGTAATTTGTATAACAATATCATTTTAATTGTACCGCAATGGGTGTCAATTTGAAAAGAAACCGCAGAAAGGATAGATAAAAGACCAGGTGACAGAATAAGTCAATCTTGATAAATTGGCTAAAAATTTGATTTTCTCAAGGAAGACTGAAGTTGAGATTTTAGGGGTTGATTGGGAATAATATCTAACCCTAAATTAGATAATTTTTGGCTTTGAGGATCAATTTTTTCCCTAGATAATAGGTCAGCAGAATTTGGCCAGAGCAACCACCGACTTCCGGCGAATAATTGTTTTAAAGATTCAGGATTCTGAGTCAACCAAATTATCGGAAAATTAGGGAGATTTTCCACAACTCTATCTTCCCCTAAGTTAACATCTGCCAAGGTATAAAGAACAACTCGATTTCCCGAAACTAATCCGGTTTTTGCTGTCCATAACTGCACATTTAATTGACTGTGGGACGCATAAAAATATAAAGAAGCTGCGGCAATTACGGCCTGTTCAAAATCATCGGGTTGCCAGAAAAAACTACTATCTAAACCAATAATAACTTCTTGACCTCCATTGGAGGTTTCTAATTCCCTGACCCGTAATTCTCCATAACGGGCACTCGAACGCCAATGAATTAAACGGGTAGCATCACCATAACGATAGGGTCTTAAAGTCCGGGTAATGCCTTCTGTTGCCATTTGAAACTGGCGATTTTCATAAACATTCGGGTTATAATCCTGCCCCATTTCATCAATTATAGGACAGGTAGTTAAGGGTAAAACTAACGGGTAAACAATAGCCGTGGCGGGTGCTTCTCGTTTCCGACTACACCAAAATAATCCTAGGGGTGTGGCGGTTCTTAATTGTACTCCCATCCAATGATAAATTCCGCGTTTTTCGGTGGGAATATAAGTCACCCATTGACGAGATTGATGGGGGGGTAAAAATTCAATAACTGTGGCAGATTCTCCTAAACTTGGGGGTAATAAATCTTGAACTTGAATCAGAGTTTTAGCTTGATGAGTAGAATTTTCAATCGTTAATTCTACGGTTAAATCATCTCCCACACTCACAGGGGGAATTATTTCTCGTTTAATTTTTATGGATAATAGGGAACGTTGAGGTAAAATTGCGGCGATCGCTAATAAAGCAAAACTAATTCCACTAATTACATATAACCATCCCGCCATTGTATTAGTAGCCGAGCCAAAGAAAAATATAGATAATCCAATCAGTAATCCTCCACTATAAGCAGGAGCTACGGCATGAAATTCTAACCAACGTTGCAATTTAAACCGATTTTTTTTCATGGTAAAAAGTAATTGAGAACCAAGGAGATTGGGGTTGGGTTACGAAATTTTTACAAAGCCGACGGGAGAGATATATATTCTTTATAATTTAATTAATGCCAAATTGTGTTGAAGTCAGCTAAAAAATCATGACCAACTCCGCTTCCCCCAAGCCAGTCCCGAAAATGCCTCCACCTCCTAGTGGTGTGGAGCCTTCATCTCTTACTGTCAATTCTGCATCTTCGATCAAAATGATGGTCAAAGATGCCTATAGCAAAAAAGCCTCAGATATTCATATTCGGGTCGGACATACGCCTCGATTTAGGATTCAAGGTCAAATAGCTAGGGTCAAGGAGCAAGCTAAAGTTACTCCTGAACTATTTGAACATTATTTGGATGAAGTTCTGACTCCCCATCAACGCCAACAGTTTGCGGACACAAAGGAATTAGACACGGCGGTATTTTATCCGGGGTTAGTGCGCTGTCGGGTGAATTGTTTTGATTCCCTGACCGGAGGCGCGATGGTTTTACGTTTAATTCATCTACAAATTCCCTCCATTGATGAATTAGCCTTACCCCCAGTTCTGAAAAATATTATTAGTTATCCCCAGGGTTTAATTTTAATCACCGGGCCAACGGGTTCGGGGAAATCCACCACCCTAGCGGCGATGATTCGTCACCTGAATGAGACGGCTAAAAAACATATTGTAACCATTGAAGACCCGATTGAATTTGTTCATCCCTCCAAGATGTGTTTGATTAGTCAACGGGAAGTAGGGTTACATACCCTAGAATTTAATAACGCATTACGGGCGGTTCTGCGGGAAGATCCCGACGTGATTCTGATTGGGGAAATGCGCGATCGCACCACCGTTAATACGGCCCTCCAAGCGGCTCAAACGGGTCACTTAGTTTTAGGAACTCTCCACACCCGGAATGCTTTAAATGCCATTAATCGCCTGTTAAACCTGTTTAATGTGGATGAACAACCGACGGTGCGGATTCAGATTTGTGATTCCTTAGTGGCAGTGATTGCTCAATTATTAGTTCCCACCGTTGATAATAAACGGGTGGCGGTTCACGATGTTCTGGTTAATACTCCAGCCATGCGAGATTATCTACTCAAAGGCGATGAGGAAAATGCTTTACAGTTAATGGAATCAGATACCTATGAAGGAATGCAACTGATTAACCAAGCCCTATTTGAACAGGTGATTGCCGCCCGGGTCACCATGGAAGAAGCCGAAAAAACCTCTCCCGACCCCACGGATTTAGATCGTCGCTTCCGCATCGCCGGCATCGATAGTGCAGGTATCGCCCGCCAGTTCAAAGAAGGTAAATCCCCCTTCAGTGCCTAAACTGCCCTCCCCCACTTCCCCTGCCCCCTTCGTTCTATAATTTGGCAATCCTCTTAATCTTGCCTTGATCGTGATTGCCCTTTATCCCGGTAGCTTTGATCCGGTTACGTTAGGACATTTAGATGTCATTGAACGAGGCTGTAAACTATTTGAACAGGTGATTGTGGCGGTATTGGGAAATCCGAATAAAAAGCCTTTATTTACGGTAGGGGAAAGGATGGAACAAATAAGCTACAGTACCCAACATCTGAACAATCTGGAAGTAGCCAGTTTTGACGGTCTAACGGTAGACTATGCAAAACTAAGGAATGCTCAAGTGTTAATTCGAGGGCTGCGAGTTCTTTCAGATTTTGAGTTAGAACTGCAAATGGCTCATATCAATAAAACCCTATCAACAGAAATTGAAACGGTATTTTTGGCAACCTCAAAGGAATATAGCTTCCTATCTAGTAGTGTTGTCAAAGAAATAGCCCGATTTGGAGGTTCTGTTGATCATCTTGTTCCTAATCACATTGCTCAAGAACTATATAAATGTTACGCCAGGAATCAACCCCAAGACTAGAACCCGAACAAAATGGACTCCGTGTAGAACCGGAAACGACGGTCAGTAATTCCCCTGGAATTGATATCCAACGGGAACTTAACCGACTGGAGGAGATGATTCTCGATAGTCCTAGAATCCCATTAACTCGACGCACTTTAGTCGATGAAGAACAATTACTGGATCAATTAGATTTGATTCGATTGAATTTACCCAGTGCCTTTCAAGAGTCAGATATTATCGTCCGTCATAAGGATGAAATTCTGCAAGAGGCGGAAGAATATGCTCAGGAAATTATCGATGTGGCGGAACAACGAGCCGCTCGAATATTAAATGAGATGGGTTTAATTCAACAAGCTAAATCGGAAGCGGATCAATTGCGTCAACAGGTTCAACATGAATGTGATACGCTTCAGCAACAAACCTTATCAGAAATTGAACAAATTCGTTATCGTCTTCAACAGGAATTGGAGGAAATGCGATCGCGAACTATGGCAGAATGTGAAGAAATTCAAAACGGTGCCGATGACTATGCAGATCACGTCCTAGGGAGTATCGAACAACAGTTAAATGAAATGATGCGAGTGATTCGGAATGGTCGTCAACAAGTACAGGGAAATCCTCCAACACGGTAACCCTACGGATCATGGAATTAGGAGATAGCCTAAGCGTTTTTACAGCGTCTTTCCAGCCATCTCCGATTTTTATTTGCAGATTTTCCCGCCATTCGTAATTCGTAATTCCCCCTTGCCTATTCCTGGCTATTTTTATGTTAAATAATATTAGGTTATTACTTCAGGCTTGCCATAATCTCAAGATCGATTATGAAATACTGCATTCTGATCAGAATTTAGTTAAGGTTAAACTAGATAAAAATTATTATTTTTGTAATTATAGCACGCCTTTAGTAGATCAATCGATTTTTAAAATTCTTAAAGATAAAGACTATACCTACTCAATTTTACACAAAAAAATTAGAACCCCGAAAACCCTAGGTTTTCTTTCGCCATTTTGTGACTCTAACTATCAACATTATTTAAAGTTTAAAACTATTCCCGATATTGCGAAAGAAATTGAGAGAGTTTTTGGATTTCCTGTAATTGTTAAACGCAATTCTGGTTCCGGTGGACACTATGTTTTTTTATGTCATAACCTTGAGGATATTCAAAACTCCTTAACCACAATTTTTAATATTGATCATAAGGATTATGACTATGTGGCGATCGCTCAAGAATATATTATAATTGAACGAGAATATCGAGCCGTTTTTTTAAATCAAAAATTAATATTACTATATGAAAAAGATATTAGTCAGGCAACTTTTACCGGAAATTTAAGCCCTTTGCATTGGCAGGGAGCGCAAGCTAAACATATTAATGATAGTCAAATTATCTCAGAAATAGAAACATTTTGTCAACCTATTTTTCAAGAATTAAATTTAAACTATACCGGATTAGATATTGCGATAGACAAAGATCATCAATATTGGTTTATCGAAGCTAATTCCCATCCCAATTATGATATCTTTACTAGAGATAATGGGGTAGACCTAGCCGTCCAAGTATTTGAAAAAATGCTAACTTTTTTAGCCCATGAATCCTAGAAAAAGTTACTATAGCAATCCTAAATAGGTTGTAACATTTTAATACTAATATAAAATAATCATAAGTATTATCCGATTTTTCCTATTCCCTATTCCCTTTTAATCACGAATTGTGAACACAACTCCAATAGAATTGCTATATAGAATTTTGAGTATTTTTCACCCTGTGCAAGTTAAAAATCTGTCACAGACCCTAACTATTCAACCTGATTTTAAATTAAAACCAGAATTGTACTTTCTAAAGATCTAGGTTAAAACTAAAATACTATTCTATCCTTTGGATAAACAGTCCTCAAATTCCCCTAATATCGTTTAATACTACCCCAAATGATCAACGAAAAATTCCGTCGCCAACTTCGTCACGAAGCCCAACTCTGGAAAGAAGAACAAATCATTGATGATTTTGTCTATCAACAGTTAGCCACCCGCTATCAATTTAATCATCTTGAAACCGCCGCCAGTAGTCGGTTTGTGATGATTTTAATGGGGTTGGGCGGCATTCTATTAGGTTTAGGTGTCATTACCTTTGTGGCAGCTAACTGGCAGGACTGGTCAAAAACCGTTAAAGTAATCCTACTTCTGAGTTTATTTATAGGAGTCAATGCCGCCGGCTTTTATTTATGGCAGCAACCATCAGACTCCTTAGAAGTAGGAAGAAAACAAAAATTAGGTCAAGGATTATTACTGTTTGGAGCCTTAATTTTAGGGGCAAATATTGCCTTGATGGGGCAAATTTTTCATCAAAGTGGTTCAGTTTATGAACTATTTTTAGTCTGGGGAATTGGTGTTTTAGCCATGTCCTATAGTCTGCAATTAACTTCTTTAGGATTTTTAGGACTACTATTGTATGGTCTGGGTTATTGGATAGGATCATCTAATTTATTCTCTCCTCAACCCTTTTCTATATTACATTTATTCCTAGAACATACTCCTTTAATTGCCGGATTTCTATTCATTCCCCTCGCCTATCGCTGTCAGTCTCGGGTCTTATTTATTATGACCTTACTGATTCTCATTCCCGCTTTACAAATCAGCATTCTTCCCTTGCTAAATTCTGATTTACCTGAAGGATTAATCTTCGCTATCATGTTCATTTTTACCCCCGCTTTACTATGGAGTTATGATGATATTTTATGGCCGATGATTGATAGTAGACCCTTTCAACCCTCAGCCCGCACTCTCTCCATTATTCAGTTAAGTATTGTATTTTTTGGTTTATCTTTTAACGGAGTTTGGAATGATCTTTTAGAGAACAATTCAAACAATTCAATGTTCATGAGTAACTTCCTTTTGATTGATTTTTATATCTTTCTAGGAATAGTTTTATGGCAATGGTTTCAATTGATTAAACCCGGTGCTATTCACCCGAATAAATGGGGATTTGATACGGTTACAGGTGTTATCGCTGGATTTTTAGGATTAACAGGATTAATCTTTTTCTGGCATTTACAAATCCATGAAATTCCTGAAATCGCAACATTTTTGCTTAATGTACAGATGTTTATATTGGCAACGGGATTAATTAGAATTGGACTTGCCCAAACTCGGCGTTTTGCCTTTTGGGGCGGGATGATTTTATTAGTTACCCAAATTATGAGTCGTACCTTTGAATATAATACGGAACTGATTCTAAAAGCCTTTGTATTTACCTTATGTGGTGTGGGGGTAATTCTGGCTGGATTATGGTTTGAACGCCATTTATCAGCCGTCAGTCAAACCCAAAATCGTTAATCATTCCAACTAAATTAGGAGTAAAACAATGAATCCTTATGATCTTAGTAATCGTCAATCTACCGCTATTGAAACCCAGTCTGATGTTGCCAAAAAAAGCATTCTAGGTTGGAAGTTTTGGACACCCTTACTGTTCCAATTAATTCTGATTTTAGCCGTTCCTTCCCAAGCCTTTTATACCCAGATTACGGGAACAACAGTCATCTTACAAACCGCCCCCGTTGACCCCTATGATTTTTTTCGAGGGTATTATCAAATCTTGAGTTATGATATTTCGAGTGTTGATACTCTCAAAGAGCTTCCGGGTTGGAAAGAAGTTGCTAAAGGGGCGGAATATTTACCCCAGGGAACGTTAATTTATGTCACCTTAGAACAGCCGGAAGCCCCCTCAAAATCCCAACGTCCCTCAGCTTGGAAACCCATAATAGTGAGCTCGGAATATCCTCAGAATTTGTCTAAAAATCAAATTGCTTTACAGGGAAAATCAACGGGATGGAATATTGAATATGGTTTAGAACGATATTATATGCCAGAAAGTCAACGGAATCAGGTTAATGAAACGATTACAGAAGCTCAAGGGAATAATCAACAATCTTTTGTCGTAGAAGTTAAAGTTAATTCTCAGGGGAAAGCAATTCCTATTAGTTTGTGGGTGCGCGATCGCAATTACAAATTTTGATTTTGATTAAACCTAGAAACCTGATTTATCAACTTTTTTAAATCATAGTTTATGGTATTTTTATCTTGATTAGAATTACTTAATTTAACCTGCATTCAACCCATTTAATTCACGTTTTATTAAGAATTTAATAATATAAAAAACACCCCACAGGTTAACAGCTATGTGTCGGGTGTTCTTTATATTTTTAGATAGTGGGGGCTATAACTTACGTTAAATTAAATTGGTTCCACCTTGAAAACCTGCGTACATTACCGATTGATCAGGAAGTTGATTTAAACCCACATTAAAATTGTATCCATCTGAATAGAGAATACCAACATCAGAGACTTTATCAGCAATAGTTTCTTGGCGTAAAATATCGTCCTTGCCATCTCCATTGAAGTCATCAATTATCAGATTAGTACCGCCCTGAAAACTAGATACACAAGCCGCTTGCCATTTAGAGAGCGTAATAGGAGAGTTGAAACCATTTCCCTTAGAATAATAAATTTCCACATCTCTGACACCATCAGCAGACTTTTCTTGACGTAAGATATCGTCTTTCCCATCGCCATTAAAATCACCAGCTAGGAGTTTAGTTCCTCCTTGAAAACCTGCATACATCGCCGATTGGTCAGGAAGTTGATTTGAGGCTACATTAAAATTGTGTCCATCTGAATACAAAATCGCAACATCGGAGTTCTTGTCAGCAATAGTTTCTTGGCGTAAAATGTCACTTTTTTTATCTCCATTAAAATCACCAATTATTAGGTTAGTACCCCCCTGAAAACTAGATACACAAGCCGATTGCCATTTAGAGAGACTAACAGGAGAGTTGAAACCATTTCCCTCAGAATAATAAATTTCCACATCTCTGACACCATCAGAAGACTTTTCTTGACGTAAAATATCTGCTTTACCGTCATTATTAAAATCGACATTAGGACGATTTGATTCTCCGTCAAGAACAACTCGTATAGCACCCCGAAAATATGATGTGTTCAATGAATCATATCCCGCCCTATCTCCAGTAGGCCAGTTTTGATCAAATATTTGAAAATCAGTAGTTGTATAAGAACCTGTTGCGATTCCTGTATGAGAGGTAGTCATTCCTCTGTAATCATAAGAATTGGTAAAGACCAGATCTCCTGCTTTAAGTTTAGTATAATCTGAGATGATCTGGGTTGTGTAATTTTTCCCGATTACAACTCCCGTATGATTTAAAATTTCATTTTGCCCAGCTTTAAACGCATCAAAAGCGGGTTGAGAATAATTACCACCAGAACCAACCCATACTGGGTCATACCATAACCCTAGATAATTAATAAACTTTTTGGTTAGGCTAACACATTCTCCTCCGTAATTTCCCGCAGGATCAGAGACAGATTTATTATTAAACTCAATTACAAACGAAGCATACTTGTCATTTACATAAGTCATATTTTTTCCCTCTTTGTCTTTAATATAAACATTATCACTCTAATCTTGAGTCTGATGTTGTCATAAATATCAGATATTTTGTAAGATGTTTTGTTAGAATTGTAAGATTTGTTAGAAAGTCGGATATAATTCGGGAAACAAAATTACACCCCTAGCCTATGAATACTGAAGAAGCCTTAAAACTAGCAGACGAGTTAGTTTTTGCTCATACAGGAAAACACTTGGAGCATCTACAAAAAGCGGTACTAGAGGGAACATTACAAGGTCACACCTATACAAAAATTGCCGGGGAGACTTATTCTAGTGAAGGTTATGTTAGGGATATCGGTTCTAAACTTTGGAAATTGTTGTCAGAAGAATTAGGAGAAAATCTAACAAAATCAAATGTTAGAGCCAAGTTAGATAAACTAGAATTTAATAATTTTACATCAGCTACTGTCCAAGGTAATGTAACTGTTAATAACCTAAATTTTTGTCCTAATCAAGAGCAGTCACACTCATCTAACAACAATCAATCTAATTCAACTCAACCTAAAAAATATTATGATTTAAAAGAAGCACCTGAAATCAGTAGTTTCTACAATCGCACTTCTGAACTTTCTATTTTAAAACAATGGATATTAGAAGAAAATATTCGTCTGATCACAATCTATGGATTGAGTGAAATGGGCAAAAGTTCGCTTACAGTTCAACTCATCTCCCAAATTAAAGATCAATTTGATCTAATTATTTGGCGAAGTCTCAGCAATACGCCTAAATTATTAACCCTACAAACGAATATCATTGAATCAATCACTCAATATCAAGATATCTCCTTACCGACCCTATTAGACTATTTTAGTTCTGAACGATGTTTGTTGATTTTGGATGATGTACATTGTATTTTTAGCTATGAAAAATTAGCAGGTCAGTATCAACAATATTATGATGATTATACCGCATTCTTTCAGAAAATTGCTACCTCTTGCCATAACAGTTGTTTAATTCTGCTCAGTTGGGAAAAACCCAGAGACATAGCAACTTTAGAAGCTAAAAATTCTCTACTCAGAACCTTACAGCTAAAAGGATTAGGGGAAGAAGGCAAAAAAATATTGAAAGAAAAAGGATTAATGGATGAGGAAAATTGGTCAGAACTAATTGCACTCTATCAAGGTCATCCAGTGTGGTTAAAAATTATTGCTAATACAATTAAAGATTTATTTAATAGTAGTGTAACTGAATTTTTAGCCTGTAATATCTTATTTTTGGGAGATATAGAACCTCTGTTACAAAGACATTGGCAAAGGTTATCTAAACCGGAAAAACAAATTGTTGTTAGGATAGCTCAGGCTACTGAACCTGTAGAAATGAGGCAGTTATTATCGAATTTTGAAAGCTCCCATGAAGATATTTTAACAGTAATTCAATCTTTAGGACGTAGAGGATTAGTGGAACGAGTTACAGAAAATAGGCGATCGCTCTTAATCTTAAATCCCATCTTTAAACTATTTGTTACTATAGCAACTGATTAGTCACAGTCAAAGGGTAGTAAGTATCCACCCGTAAGTTTAATATTTGTAACCGATAAGATTCCTGAGAAAATTGTTATCTAACTAAATGAATTAACTGAGTCACTCCTTCTAAAATTTGTTGTTTATGGGTAGGCGTGCTCGCAATTACAAATTTTAATTCCCCAGTTTCGACAAAATTGATTCCATATTGTTCACAAAAAATTTGAGCGATATGGTTTTTTAATTTTGCCTTAGAAATCTAAAAATAATTCGGAATGTCTGAGCAAAATTGATAGCTAATTTCAATGTTCTCGAATTTTCATTGATTCAACTTCTCCGGTTTCAGCATTAATTTTAAATATTTTATATTCTTTAACATATTTAAGAGCTATTTCCATCATAATAGGATTATTACTGAGAATTTTATGCTCAAACCTTAATGTAATTAACCAAAATTGTTTATCCAGAGATAATTCTACTTCTTCTAATCTTAAATATTCAACATGATAACCGAGCATATCCTGTAAATCATTAAAGTATTGTTGGGCTAAACCAACCGCAGCACGAACATCAATTTTAGGTAAATTTGCAACTGATGATTCCATATTTTTTCCTTCAATGGGTTGAAATGATATCCTAAATAAAAATTATATCCCCCCGATAAAAATATTGCATAGAATATTTATACCGAGGGGAATCGGGATTTTAAAGGGTTTTATTCAACCCCTTCAATACGGTCTTCAACTTCTTGGTATAACTCCCGCAGACGGTCTAAATTCTCCTCGCTAGTTTCCCAATAGCCGCGACCATTAACCTCTAACAACGTGCTAATAATCTTACGGAAAGAATGGGGGTTTAAGTTCATCAAACGTTTCTGCATTTCTGCATCTTGAATAAACGTTTCATTCACATCCTCATAAACCCAATTATCTACCGCACCCGCCGTTGCACTCCATCCCATTGTATTAACAAGGCGCTTAGATAACTCCCGCACTCCTTCATAACCATGGGATAACATTCCTTCATACCATTTCGGGTTAAGAAGTTTTGTTCGTGCATCCAAACGCACCGTTTCCGATAACGTCCGAACTTGAGCATTTGCTGTTGTGGTATCCGCAATATAAGACGTCGGTTTTTTGCCATCCTTGCGTAAATTGGCAATTAATTTCGTTGGGTCAGAATCGAAATAATGGGAAACATCCGTTAAACTAATTTCCGAAGAATCTAAGTTTTGGAATGTGACTTCTGCGGTTTTTAACGCCGACTCAAAGATATTTCGATCCTGTTCCATCATTCCCGGATTATCTGAATTAAAGGCAAAAGATTTACGCTTTAAATACATTTCCTGTAACTCTGTTTCCTGTTCCCAACTACTATTTTCAACGGCTAAATTCACGTTAGAAGAATAGGAACCCGAAGCATTACTAAACACCCGAGTTGCCGCTTGTCTGACCGATACTCCTAACTCCTTCGCCTGTTCTAAAGCGTGTTTGCGAACAAAATTCATTTCCAACGGTTCATCAGATTCGGCTGCCATTTTTACCGCTTTATCTAATAGCGCCATTTGGTTAATAAATAAGTCGCGGAACACCCCAGAACAGTTGATCACGACATCAATTCGAGGTCGTCCCAATTCTTCTAAAGAAATTAACTCCAACTTATTCACCCGTCCCAAGGCATCGGGTACGGGTTTAACCCCCACCATCCACATCACTTGAGCCAGGGACTCCCCATAGGTTTTGATGTTATCGGTTCCCCAGAGGACGACGGAGATGGTTTCGGGGTAATTTCCACCATTTTCGACCTTTTGCCGTTCCAACAGCCGTTCTACGACGATTTGAGCAGACTTGACCGCCGCCGCCGTGGGGATGGACTGGGGATCGAGGGCGTGCATATTTTTGCCCGTCGGTAACACATCGGGGTTACGGATGGGGTCGCCTCCTGGCCCGGGGATGATATATTCCCCTTCCAACGCCCGCAGCAAGGAGCCCAACTCGTTATCAGCGCAAATTTGTTGTAAGCAGAATTCCAAATACTCAAATAACGGTTTAATGGGTTCGGGGTCAACTTTGGTGAAACCGAACTCATGGAGTGCTTCAATCCAGGGTTCTTTTTTACCCATATTAAAGAAGTTGAGTTTGGAGACTAAGGAAACCCGTCCTTCGGCGTCGGTTTGTTCGTGAACTAAGGCGATAACTGCCGCGCGGCAGGCTTCGGTGATTTTCTGTAATAACTCCACATCCGCTAACAGTCCTAAGTTATTGTTGGAGTAGAGTTCCTCAAGATCACGGTTGAGGCTATTAGCAATAATTCGGGGTAAACTGAGTAGATTATCTTCTTCGCGATCAATACTGGCGATATTTACCAGAGTTGAAATCGCTTCTTCGGCCGTGGGGGGTTTACCAATAACGTGCAACCCACAAGGTAACAACCGCGACTCAATTTCCATTAACCGCCGATAGACCTGTCCAACGATATGATCCCGTTCTTCGGGGGTTAATTCCGCCGCGTCGGTTTCGGGCAGGCTAATATCTTGGTCAAAATTCACCATTCGGGACTTATCGATAATGGTGTTAACAATTGCCACGCCTCGACCACTATCTTTTAGGGTTTGATAAGACCCAATTAATTCATTGAGTTCTTGCAGTCCTTTATATAACCCAGCGTTTTCCGCAGCCGGAGTTAAATAAGAAATTGTCGCGGCATAACTGCGACGTTTGGCGATAGTGGCTTCGCTGGGGTTATTGGCGGCGTAGTAATACAGGTTGGGAATACTACCGATCAAATTATCGGGGTAGCATTCTCCCGACATCCCCATTTGTTTACCCGGCATGAACTCTAAGGAGCCATGGGTTCCAAAGTGTAATACCGCGTCGGCTTTCCAGACTTTTTCTAAATAGGTGTAATACGCGGCGAAGCCATGGTGGGGACTGGCTGACCGGGAGAACAACAACCTCATCGGGTCGCCTTCATAGCCGAAGGTAGGTTGAACTCCGATAAACACATTACCGAACTGTTTGCCGAAAATCAATAAATTCTCGCCATCGGTGTTTAAAGTTCCGGGTGGTGGCCCCCAATTCTCATTTAAGCGATCAAAATAGGGGGTTAACTGTTCATATTCGCTCACGGACATCCGATAGGCGACATTTAATTCGGGACTCTGATATTGGGCGGTGGCGTCGTGGATGACTTCCTGCATCAGTTTCTCGGCGGACTCGGGCAGGTTTTGAATATCGTAGCCATTGCCCTGCAAGGCTTTGAGCACTTCATAAATTGACCCGAACACATCCAAATAGGCTGCTGTCCCGACGTTTCCCTTATCCGGGGGGAAGCTAAAGACGGTAATAGCCACTTTTTTGTCTAATTTGGGTTTTTTCCGCAAATTCGCCCATTTTAAAGCCCGTTGGGCGATCGCTTCGATCCGGTCTTGTAAGGCGATCGCTTTTCCGGTTGTGCCATCCCGTCCTGATATAATAATGGGTTCAATGGCCCCATCAAGTTCAGGAATAGCAATTTGTAGGGCGACTTGGATCGGATGCAGACCTAAATCACTTTCTTCCCATTCTTCGGTGGTTTGGAAGACTAAAGGCAAAGCCACCATATAGGGGCGGTTCATCCGTTTTAACGATTCTATCGCCTTGGGATGATCCTGTCGAGCCGGGCCACCAACTAAAGCAAAACCCGTTAACGAGACAATAGTATCCACAAGAGTTTGGGGTGGAATACCTTTCGGGGGGTTATCCCAGAAATACTCATCGATGGGTTTAGAAAAGTCTAACCCGCCCGCAAACACAGGCAAAACTCGCGCCCCTAATGCTTCGAGTTCCTGTACCATTGCCACATAATGGGCATCATCTCCCGTCACCAGGTGGGTGCGTTGTAGGACTAAACCCACACAGGGGGCGAGGGGATCTTTTTGGTCGTCGGAAATATCGTCGCGGCTATTATTCCACTGGAAATATTCTTTCGCATCCTCGAACATTTTGGGGGCGAGGGGATGCCATATTCCCATATCGGGATAGGTGACGGGATCGGCAAATTGCAGCTTGTCCTTGCCCTTAAACACATATTTTGACCCTAACATCAGTAGGAAGTTTTCCAAGTTATCGGAAGAACCCCCTAACCAATATTGGAAGGATAACATAAAGTTGCGGGCGTCCTGGGCCTTGTCCATCGGCAGGTATTTCAGGACTTTAGGCAAAGTTTGCAGCAACTTTAGCATGGCGTCTTGGAAAGAACTCCCCGACTGTTCTTTACGTTTCTTCATAAACTGGGCGATCGCACTTTTGCTTTGTCCCAGTTGCGCCATCGAAAACGTCCCCATTTTGTTCAGACGCATGACTTGAGGCATGGAGGGGAACACCACGGCCACATCCAGGCTATCCCTGTAGGGGGCTACGGCCTCAACGAGTTTATCGGCTAAATCTTCAATAAAAATCAAGGAGGCGATGAATATATTCGCCTGGGATAAATCTTGTTTAAAACTTTCGTAGTTTTCGGGAGATCGTAACTCCTCGATCAAATAACCGCTAATTTCGATAGCGACATTAGGGTTATTAGCATTAATGGACTGGACTGCCGCCGATAGGGCACTCTGATATTGCGCTTCTAACACCACATAGACAACTTTCATCAGTTGTCGCCCGTTTAGGTCATCTGGCTTGATGTGTCTAATGGTGGGTTTTACATAAGTAAACATATCTTAATTGGTTCCTTTTTTGTCTGCTTCTCTCTTAAGGTGATCGGCGATGGGCATTGCCAGATCGTTAGGACTTACCTTTGAGTATTCTTACCAGAAAATGGGTATTCTGGGCAGGTTTGATGACCCTTCGCAACAATTCGACAAGAAAAATGTCATTATTTTTTACATTTCTTGACTTTTTTAACTTTTTATTATTTAGGAATTATTTGCAATAAGAAAGAATCGGCAAAAATCTAAACAACTCCTAGAAATTGCTAAAATAGGAGTAGAAAGAGCAATTGAAACCGATGAGCAGACAGCGACTATTTGGATAAATCAACAACTTGAAAGATTAGGAGTCAACCTACAAACTACCACTTGAATCATTTTGGAGTAGCAATGAAAGCATTGAAAGTCATGGCAATAATTAATGATCAAGGACAACTAACCTTAGATCATCCTCTCATAACAGATAAAAATAGTCGTGTAGAAGTCATTGTTTTAATTCCAGAACAGACAGATCTAGATGATAAATCTCAAACAGAAGTCTTGGCAGATTTTCGTCAAGCTTGGCAGGAAGCAATGACTGGACAAACTATTCCAGTTGCTCAACTTTGGGAAGGAATTGAAGATGTCTAAACAGCCTTTAATTCAAGTTGAAGTTTCGCCAATATTCAAACGAAATCTACACACTCTTGTCAAGAAATATCGCAGTATTCGGAATGATATACAACCCATCATCGAACAACTTGAGCGGGGAGAGTTACCAGGAGATCAAATACCGGAAATTGGTTATGTAGTCTTCAAGCTAAGAGTCCGAAATAGCGACATTCAGAAAGGTAAAAGTGGTGGCTACCGTCTAATTTACTACATCAAAACAGCAACGGCAATTATTTTACTGACGATTTACGCCAAATCTGAACAAGTCGATATTGCCGCAGATGACATTCGGAGCATCATTAGAGAATTTGAACAACAGGCGACGGAAAGTAAAGAGGATGCCTAAATAACTCCTAGAAATTGCAGCAACTTGAAAGATTAGGAATCAATCTAAGAAAATGAAGCATAAAATCATGAAAAGTAGAGAATTTTTTATGGTGACTCATAGTTTGGGCAATAGGTTGTGTTAAGATTCAAGTAACTCCATCAAGTTTGGTTAATACTATGATCGGCACTATCTCCCAATCTCTAGTTGTCAATCAAGCGGACATAGATGATTTAAAATTATTCTATCAGTTTCGCCGTGAGCATGATGTTGTTCAATTTTTAGCAATTCATCCAAATCTATTATCAATTTTGGTATTAGGTAAAGATTTAATCAGCCAATATTTCCCAGAATCAAATGTATTTCTTGACTGGATTTTAGATCCAGAATTAGCTGAGTCCCAATTGGTTGTTTACCTAACAAGAACAATTGAAGATACAGAAGCAGCGATTGAACAAATTGAAAAACTTTCTGATCAGTGGTTAGGAAGCTATGACGCTGATATCCGCAGTCAAATTTATGTCAGATATGATTATTTATGACTTTCTTAGTGTCTTAGTGCCTTTGTGGTTACTTCAAAAATCACCGACTGCACCAATAACCAACTCTCCCCGACTTTCTTTCCTCGCACATTCCTGATTTAACTCTAAGAGTTTTTCTAAAATATTATCCTCGGATTTAAAATGATATGCTTCCCTGACTAACTGATCTAGTTTTTGATGCAATTTATATAGTTTTGATGCAGGTTCATGGTAATATTTATTATAAAGTTGAGTAATTCCCCAGCCTTTTTTAATCATTTCTTGACTGCGATATTCATGTAACTCCATTGTGATTTTCCTAATATTTTCAATTGTATTTTTTCCAGGAGTTTGAGGAAAGGGGAAGGTTTCAAAACAAGTAGTGTGAGTATATCTGGTATCCCCTTTTAAGGTGGAACTTTGCGCTTTCACCCAAATTCTATGAATATCAGATAACAAAATTCCTAAGATATAATAGTCTTCCGTTGCTACTACTACCGATTGATCTCCCGCTAACCATTCAATAGATGCGGGAAGAAAAATTGCCCATTTTGATAATCGAGGCACTGTTAAATAATAAGATAAATTAGCGATCGCGGATCTCATTCCCGGCCGAGTTGCGAAAAATTGCCACCAATATTCCCGAGCTTTTTTAGCTCGATTATTCAGTCTTTCAGATTTAACATTATTTTTAATTTGCTCAAAAGGTAACGGATACTGATGACATTCTTCTAGGGTCATTTCATTAAAATCAATAATCCATCTTTCCGGTTTTCCTAAAGGTTTTTTAGCTAAATTTGCCCCCATGGAAAACAACTTTAAAATAGCTCGATTGTTTTGATCTCTATTCATCCATTCTTGAGCAATTTCTGCCGCAATAATAAAACCCATCCCCAAAGGAATTACACCTTGAAAACATTGGTTTAAATTTGCCTTCAGTCTCACCGCCTGGGAAACTTTTACCGTGGACTGTAAGGAAGAATTAATTAAAGTAACTTCTTTGCCATCTAAAATAGAATGATGAGTTTTTTCTTTCGACCAATTCACAATACTAACATGAACTTTAGCATCTCCCGACCATGGCTGAGAAGAAATAGCATAATAAATATAACCGCCATTTTCCGTAATATAATCTAAAGAAACCGCCCGACTTTTACCTTGACTAATAGAATTAGTCGCTACTAAACCCGATCTTCCTTTATCCCCTAAATGATCATGGGTTAATCTAAACCAATAGGCGCAAAAATCAACATCTCTAATCCCTGGAAAACGCTTAAATAGTTGATTAACATATTCATCTCCTAAAGTTAAGCGAATGTGTTTACTCCCCAAAAACGGCGGATTTCCAATAATCGCGTCCGCTTGCACCCAATTGGTAAATAAAGCATCCGCACAAATGATATTTTTATCTAAAGTATCTAAGGGTAAAGAGGACTCATTTAACCCTAATTGATTAATAGCAATTTTTCTACCAATCATTAACGTAACTTTCGCCAATTCCACAGCAAAAGCGTTAATATCCATGCCATAAAATTGTTGAGGACTGACCTTTTGAGTATAACTAGAAATATCCTCAAAATTAGCTATTTTTCCCAAGAGTATTTTTTCTATATATTTTAACTCTTGATAAGCAACATAGAGAAAATTTCCCGAACCACAGGCCGGATCAAGGACTTTATAATTAATTAATTCATGATATAATATTCGTAACCCCTTTAAGGTATTAGCTTCACTAATTCTATCTGACCAATATTCTCGAATTGTGGGTAATACAATACTTCTAATATCTGCTTCCGAGGTAAAATGAATGCCATGGGCGTGACGTTGTTGTTTGGATTTATCCTTAGTTTTATCAGTATAATTCAAAGCGCCTTCAAATAAATTTCCAAAAATAGAAGGCCGGACTTTACTCCAATCTTGACCCGCACAAGCTGATAATAGATTTAACTCCCCATATTCTAACTGAATCGGATGAATTTCATCCAATAATCTACTATTAAGATATTCTACTCCTAGATAGCGTCCATCAGGGACAACTCCAGGTTGATTCATGGCTTGAAACAGTCCACCCAAAATATCAGAGGTATAGCCTGGATTTTCTATACAATCTTGTAGACAACCCGTAAACATTGCCGGAGGAAGTAAACCAATATCTTCCGCATACATCCCTAAAACACACTGTAAAATAAAGCGTTTTGCTTGGAAGAAAGTATATTTTTTAAAAGAATTTATTTTTCCTCTCTCTAACAATAACTGTAAAATATCTCCTAACTGGATAGCTACTTTTTCTGTAATTTCAACTTGATTATTTTTAAACTGAGGGCGGAGATTTTTCGCCTCCAGAAAGCTAAAAGCTGGAATGCGTTTTGGTAAATCTTTTAACCCGATTATATCAACAGGATCGTCCGGTTGGTTATCAAAATCAAAAACATGAAATTCATCAAAGTTACATAAAATGACATAACGAGGGCGATCGCTTTTTTTAATTCTAATATAATATCGTTCTGCTTGGGTACGATAATCTCGATCTTGAAGATTGCTTCCCCGTTTTTTCATCTCAATTAAAACACGATTTTTCCAGAGTAAATCAGCAAACCCCATATTTACTGATTTCCCAGCTTTTGCGATCCGTTGTTCAAAAGTTGCACCTGCTTGTAACGCTCCTTCATATCCAAAAGCCTGAAAAAAACGGTCTAAAAATATTTGTGCCTGTGCCTTTTCATCCCCAGTAATATACTGTTGACAATAATCAACAAACCGTTGCAAACTTTCGGATGTAGTCGGCATAAGTTAAAAGTGATTAACCCTTCCATTTCTTTGTGTCTTAGTGTCTTTGTGGTTAAATTATATCCCTCAGAAAATTTAATGCCGATCTCGATATTTTTTAATTAATTCCACAACCTCTGTATGTTTCTCCGAAGATGCCCAAATTAAAGCCGTCCAACTATTCTGATCTTTTACAGTTAAATCTGCGCCACTGTTTAATAATAACTCCACAATAGATTTATGTCCGCTTCCAGCCGCCCCCATCAACGCCGTTAACCCAAAATTAGTTTTAGCCTGAATATCTGCCCCCGCATCTAATAATAACTCCGTGATTTCTAAGTAACCACTTGCCGCCGCTTCCATCAAAGGAGTCCAATTATCATTATCAGTTACATTGACATCTGCCCCCGCTTCTATTAAGAGTTTAACTAGATCTTTTTTCCCTAAAGTAATAGCGATAATTAATCCCGTATTTCCCTGTTCATTTTGAGCATTAAGATCTAGGTTTTGACTTAAAGCTATTTTAACCAGATCAATATCCCCCGTTTGAATAGCCTTAATTAACTCCGTCATTGGTTTTCCTCCTATTGAATAAGTGGATTGAAAAGTATCGAGATCCACCTCAAAAATAATACCATTTATCCGTTAACAATTCATACCCGATCAGGGATTTTTTCACCTCACAAATTGACAATTTTTCAAAATAGGGGTAATATTGTCAATAGACTATCATTGGGGATTTTATGTCTAATCCGTTCCTGCACCTCGACTATGAACCCGCATTTGAGGCGTTAGGCGGTGAATATTCCGATATTGTAACGGCGGCGGAGTTCCCGATGTACCAACTCCGGTTCCGCAATGATTCCGTATTAACCCAGTTAGGGCTCAACCCCGAAACCGTTACCGACGACCATTTTATTGAAGCCTTTGGCAAATTTGAAGCCGTGCGTCCCCTGTTAGCCATGCGTTACCACGGCTATCAGTTTAGAGAATATAACCCCTATTTGGGGGATGGACGGGGGTTCTTGTATGGTCAAACCCGGGGAATTGAGGGGGAATTGTATGATTTCGGGACAAAGGGATCGGGAAGAACTCCCTACTCCCGAAATGCCGACGGTAGATTAACCTTAAAAGGTGGCGTGCGGGAAGTTTTAGCCGCCGAAATGTTGCATCGGATGCGGGTCAAAACCTCTCGGTGTTTAAGCTTAATTGAAACCGGGGAACAACTGTGGCGAGGAGATGAACCTTCCCCCACCCGTTCTTCCGTGATGATCCGGTTTAGTCGCTCCCATATTCGCTTCGGAACCTTTGAACGGTTGCACTATTTTAAACGAAAAGATCTAATCGAAATTCTCTTAGATCACGTTATTACCTACTACTATTCTAACCTAAAATTAGACAGCGATCGCTATATTTTATTTTACACCGAATTAGTCAAAAGAGTCGCCGAATTAGCCGCTCAATGGATGGCTTCGGGGTTTTGTCACGGGGTCTTAAACACCGATAATATGTCAATTACCGGGGAAAGTTTCGACTATGGCCCCTACGCTTTTATGCCTGATTATAACCTGCAATTCACCGCCGCCTATTTTGATTATGGAAAGTTATATTGTTATGGAAATCAACCCTTTATCTGTGAAGGAAACTTAGAATTATTGCAAAAACCGTTATCTTTAGTTATACCTTTAGAAGAACTCAAAAAAGCGTTAGACCCTTTTCAACAGTATTATCGAGAATTCTATCGTCAACGGATGATTAATCGTTTAGGGTTTGAACAACTTCCCACCCCAGAAGCAGAGGAATTATTACAAATTACAATTAATTTACTCAAAAATAATCGAGTTAGTTATCCCGACTTTTTTATGCAACTGCGAGAACAATTTTGTCAGCAATGGCAAGACCAACCCCAGAATATATTAAAAGATGCTGAACCTATGGAACATTTAGATGCTTGGAGACAGCAATATTATCATCATTTACAAACCCTATCCTATCCTGAATTAGAGCAAATTAAACAACGATTAAACTATTATAATCCTCAAGTTATGATTATTCGTCCTGAAATTGAAGCAGTCTGGGAACAAATTACCCTTGAAGATAATTGGCAACCTTTTTATGATTTATTAGCACAAATTAAAACAGAATAGAAAAGTTTTTCTTGAGGACGAGAAGACCTCACCCCTACCGAAAAATAGAAAATTTGTAATGATATCTGCGCGTCCTATATTTTCCCTCAGCTTACACCTTCAGGGAGATTTAGCCTAATCAAATCTAATTTTTAGTAAATTCAGTTAAAATACAGAAGTAAGATCCTGGGCGTTAACCTTAAATTGGGCTTAACCTCAGCAGCAATTATCTTAAAGGAAAGATATTATGACAGATAATCAACCGACGGAGACACCCACCTCGATGACAACATCAATACTAGACAGTATTAAAGGGTTTATCGGTAAAATTCTGAGTAATTGGACAGTCAGAATTAGCTTACTGGGAATTGTAGTTTTAGCAGTAGGAATTTTTGCCTTCTTTTATCAACATTTTGTAGCGGAAATGGGGATGAAAATGTGGACAAAAAGTTCCGGCGCTAGACCCATTGAATGTGTTTTGAAAGATACTAATAACGATAATTATGTTAGTTGTAGTGCCTTATTAGGGGATCAAGTTGTCCCGTTAGAATGTAGTTCTAGTTTATTGAATTTGGGTTGTCGAGTCAATTATGGCTCTGCTGTCCCTAATGTTAAAGCCTCCAGAGGCAATTGATAGCAGGTGTTGGCTGTTTACTGCTAATGCTTTACAGCCAACCTTGAGAGTCCTAAAGGACTCACTACAAACCGTAGTAAGCCCTTTAGGGCTGTCTTAATCCAATATCCAAGAGAGTCCTAAAGGACTCACTACAAACGTAGTAAGCCCTTTAGGGCTGTCTTAATCTAATATTAAGAGAGTCCTGAAGGACTCACTACGATTTTAATTTTTATCAATTATTTTTGAGGATTTTGATGTTTAATTTTAATCGTCAACAGAACGCTTTACAAACCCCCCATAGTGGGTATCATTGGGATGGCAGCGATCGCCGTTTTTTTGAAGGGTGGTACTATCGAGTCACATTACCCCAAGAAAAACAGACCTTTGCCTTCATGTATTCTATCGAAGATCCCATCGGAAATCAACCCCAAAGTGGAGGCGGAGCACAAATTTTAGGGCCCGATGATGGATATTTGTGTCGCACCTTTCCCGATGTCAAAACCTTTTGGGCAACCTCCGATCAACTGGGGTTAGGACATTGGGGAAAAACCGATTTAACCGCCCCTCCTAGCTATTTAGAACCCGCAATTTTTGAAAATTCGATTCAACAAGGCTATCAAGGAACAGCTACCTTACATCAAGGAAAATTAGCCGATCCGGGGACTTCCCAATATTGCAATTGGCACTATACAATTCAACCGATTTATGGCTGGGGACATTCCCATCAACCGCAACAATCAACCGCCGGATGGTTGTCTTTTTTACAAATATTTGAACCCGGATGGCAAATTTTAATGGCCCATGGTTTAGCCACAGGTTGGATTGATTGGAATGGTCAAATTTATCAATTTGAAAATGCCCCTGCCTATGGCGAAAAAAATTGGGGCGGGAGTTTTCCTAAACAATGGTTTTGGGTAAATTGTAATAGCTTTGACGGAGAAACAGATTTAGCATTAACAGCCGGAGGCGGGATTCGAGATGTGTTATTCTGGTCAGAATCCGTGGCTTTAATTGGTATTCATTACCAGGGAAAATTCTATGAATTTGTCCCCTGGAATTCAGAAGTTAGTTGGCAAATCGAACCCTGGGGAAAATGGCAAATGACAGCCAAAAATCAACACTATGAAGTCTCTTTAACAGCCACCACCGACCACCCTGGAACCCTATTAAGAGCACCAACCCAAGACGGATTAATCTTTCGTTGTCGAGATACCATGCAAGGAAAAATTCACTTGCAATTAAAAGCAGGAAATCGTATAATCTTAGAAGCCACCAGTTCCCTAGGTGGAGTCGAAGTTGGGGGAAATTTCTGGCAAGAAACCTGGACAAAATAAATCATATTTCGTCATCACCGAATTAAAATTTTTCAAAGCAATGTATCAACAGAGTCACAGCCTGAAATTTTCCCTCACTCCTGAACTCAAAAACAGTTTATAGTTTTTAAAGTAACTCAAACACAAACAACAATGGAATTTAAAGCCACTAACACATCCTTCTTGAACTGGTCAGGAGATATCCTCGCCTTGGGTTTATTTGAAGATCAGATAGAATTAACCGGAGACTTAGCCACCCTCGATGATCAACTAGCAGGAACTTTAAAAGAATTAATCGTAGAAACCGAATTTAAAGGAAAAGCAAATAGTAATATTTCGACTCGTGTGGGCGGAAATAATCCGATTCGCAAAGTAATTTTAGTAGGTTTAGGTCAATCCGAAGATCTGAAATTAGACAGCTTACGCCGCGCCGCCGCCAGTATTGCCAAAACTGCGAAATCCCTCAAAGGAAAAAGTCTGGGGGTGAGCTTACCTATTTTTCAAACTCCAGAAACCACCGCCCAAGCTATTACTGAAGGTATAGAATTAGCCCTCTATCAAGATACCCGATTTAAGTCAGAAACCGACGAAAAAGGTCACGGGATTGAACAGATTGAATTATTAGGTTTACCAGGAACAGAATCCGCTATTACCCATGCTCAACAAATCTGTTCTGGGGTAATTTTAGCCCGGGAATTAGTCGCCGCCCCCGCCAATGAAGTCACCCCAATTACGATGGCAGAAATGGCTCAATCCCTAGCCCAAGAATACGGCTTAGAATTGAATATTTTGGAAAAAGAAGACTGCGAAAAATTGGAGATGGGTGCTTTTTTAGGTGTTGCCCAAGCCTCGGATTTACCCCCTAAATTTATTCATTTAATCTATCATCCCTCGGTCACTCCCCGTCGCAAATTAGCCATTATTGGTAAAGGCTTAACCTTTGATTCCGGTGGGTTGAATATTAAAGCCAGTGGTAGCGGCATTGAAATGATGAAAGTAGATATGGGTGGCGCCGCGGCTACCTTTGGGGCGGCTAAAGCGATTGGTCAGTTAAAACCAGATGTAGAAGTGCATTTTATTAGTGCGGTTACAGAAAATATGATTAGCGGCCGCGCCATGCACCCGGGGGATTTTCTCAAAGCATCTAATGGTAAAACTATTGAAGTTAATAATACCGACGCCGAAGGACGATTAACCCTAGCCGATGCCCTAGTTTTTGCTGACAAATTAGGGTTAGATGCCATGATTGATTTAGCCACCTTAACAGGCGCCTGTGTGGTTGCTTTGGGAGATGATATTGCCGGGTTATGGAGTCCCAATGATCAGTTAGCAATGGAGTTAGAAACCGCCTCCAAAACATCAGGGGAAAAACTCTGGCGGATGCCCTTAGAAGAAAAATATTTTGAAGGCTTAAAAGCCATCCACGCCGACATGAAAAATACCGGGCCAAGGGCGGGAGGGTCAATCACAGCCACCTTATTCCTCAAACAATTTGTGGAAAAAACCCCCTGGGCCCATTTAGATGTGGCTGGCCCGGTGTGGGCTGATAAAGACAACGGTTATAATAATGCTGGAGCCACGGGTTACGGAGTCCGAATGTTGGTTAACTGGGTCTTGAGTTAAATAGATAGGACTTACGCACCAAACTGGGTTTCTGAACCAGAAATCCAGATTTCATCCGCAAAATCACCGGCCAGAAACCCGGTTTCTTTGGTCTTGTGCGTAAGTCCTGATAGAGCAGGGAGGGGAGTAATCAATAGTTTTAACTGACGAGGGGGTTTGGGGGAGCGATAAGTCCCACACTGAATTTCACAAAACAAAAAAACAACCACCAAATCAGTGTGGGTTACATGGACTCCCCCAAGTTAATTTTGGTCGGTCAATCCCGACAAAATTAACAATAATATATTAGAGTATATCAAAGAGTTTTGAAAGCAACAATGTTTCAAGGGTATAAGTTCCGAATCTATCCAACGACTGAACAGCAGATTACCTTAGCCAAAAGCTTTGGTTGTTGCCGTTGGTATTGGAATTATGCCCTAAATTTGTGTCAAGAAACCTATAAGCAAACGGGAAAAGGATTATTCAGAAAAGCAATTCAAGGATTGTTACCTCAACTCAAAAAGGAATATCCTTGGTTAAAAGATGCTTACTCCCAATGCTTACAATTTGTCGCTCTCAATTTGTCTACCGCTTACAAAAACTTCTTTGAGAAACGGGCAAGATTACCTCAATTCAAATCCAAGCATGGCAGACAATCAATCAGTTATCCCCAAAGTGTTAAATTTGAAGGGGATTACCTGAAATTACCCGGTAAAGTGGGGTTGATTTATTGTCGTCGCCACCGAGAATTTAAAGGGCTAATCAAAACCGTTACTATCTCAAAGAATCGTGATGGGAAATACCACGCATCGGTGTTAGTTGATGACGGTAAGGAAATACCTAATTCATCAACCAATGGAAAAGCAATTGGCATTGACTTAGGATTAACACACTTGGCAATCACCAGCGATGGAGATAAATATAGTAACCCCAAACACTTTGCTAAACATCAACGCAATTTAAAGCGAAAACAACAAAAATTATCTCGTAAACAAAAGGCTTGCACTGAGCGTAGTCGAAGTGGAAGTAATAGTAGACAAAAAGCAAGATTAAAAGTTGCCAAAGTCCACGCTAAGATTGCTCGTTGCCGAGAAGATTTTCTACACAAGCTATCCCGCAAGATAGTTGACGAAAACCAAGTGATTGCTGTAGAAGATCTAGGAGTTAAAAATATGGTTAAAAACCATAAACTAGCCAAGTCAATTAGCGATTGTGGTTGGGGAATGTTTGGTACAATGCTCAAGTACAAAGCCGAAAAAGAAGGGAAAACCTATATCGAAATTGATCGGTTTTTCCCTTCTTCTAAAACTTGTAACGTCTGTCTAAATCAAGTCGGTAGTTTACCACTTGATATTAGAAGTTGGACTTGCGAACATTGTCAAACTACCCATGACCGTGATATTAATGCGTCGATCAATATCAAAAATGAAGCCTTGCGGATACTTCGACTATGCTCAGTACAAGTTTTATCGTTGGGAACCAGCGATACTGCTAGTCTGAGGGGATGTCAGTCACCGGAACAAACTTCTGTTTCTTCTGATGCTATCCCCGTTGATGCTAGAAGCCCACACTTACTCGTAGAGAAGTGTGGGTAGTTCAC
>NZ_LR735008.1:109935-255901 GCF_900009265.2 Planktothrix paucivesiculata PCC 9631
GGAAGTAATAGTAGACAAAAAGCAAGATTAAAAGTTGCCAAAGTCCACGCTAAGATTGCTCGTTGCCGAGAAGATTTTCTACACAAGCTATCCCGCAAGATAGTTGACGAAAACCAAGTGATTGCTGTAGAAGATCTAGGAGTTAAAAATATGGTTAAAAACCATAAACTAGCCAAGTCAATTAGCGATTGTGGTTGGGGAATGTTTGGTACAATGCTCAAGTACAAAGCCGAAAAAGAAGGGAAAACCTATATCGAAATTGATCGGTTTTTCCCTTCTTCTAAAACTTGTAACGTCTGTCTAAATCAAGTCGGTAGTTTACCACTTGATATTAGAAGTTGGACTTGCGAACATTGTCAAACTACCCATGACCGTGATATTAATGCGTCGATCAATATCAAAAATGAAGCCTTGCGGATACTTCGACTATGCTCAGTACAAGTTTTATCGTTGGGAACCAGCGATACTGCTAGTCTGAGGGGATGTCAGTCACCGGAACAAACTTCTGTTTCTTCTGATGCTATCCCCGTTGATGCTAGAAGCCCACACTTATTCGTAGAGAAGTGTGGGTAGTTCACATTCCTTGGAGATTTAAGATTAGGAATTCTACTCCCCTCGGCTGGTAGGAGAAGGCTTGGGGCAAAGGTCAAACAATTTTTGCCAGAGAATCAGTTAGGACAAATTAGGCCAAGTGAAATAAAACTATAGGAAACTTCAAATAAATATATAAAAAAACAACAATTTTTAGCAATTTGTAGAATAACATCAAATAATTTCTTACAATTGGACTGGTGTAACCAAGTCGATAAGTTCAGGGTGACAGAACAACAGCGTTAGCTGGTATTACAAAATCTTATGTTAATCGCTCGTGCCGGAATGTAGTCCAATCGTTGACGGTAATGCTGCACAGGCTTTTCCTGACTTAGATTATACTTCACCCGATTGAGAACGGCGATCAAATGGATGTTTAAAATTTTTTTCAGCCTTTTTTAAAAATCCCATGACTTTACTAGGATTATCACCCCTCTGTTCCCCTAATTCCATCAGCAATATTCCCATGGAGTTTCTGACTTTTAGTTCAGAATTGCTGATCATTTTTATTCACTATGTTTTAGGTTTTTTACTGATTAATCATTTATTAACGCCCCCTCGGTTAAAACCTTCCTTTCTGTCTAAGGTGGTAAAATCTTTAAACATCAATTGGGCTGATTCTCAACCCTTAATCAGAATTTTGGGGTTTTTAGGATTAGCTGTGATTGCCAATGGAACTCTACATCTAATCCATTTATTAATGTGGAAATATCCCCTAAATAAAGCATTAGGAGAAAGTCAAGTTATTATTGCTTTAATCTTTTTCTTTAGCATCGGGGGATTAATTCAGATAATTAATTCTTACCGAGTTAAAAAACCCTTGATTGATTCCTTAACCACCGATGAAACTGAGGATAAAATTTCTCCATCCCATTCCACATTAGATAAACTGCGATCTAATTTTAATAATTTGTTTAAAGTGGATGCCACTTTTCCCTTTAAACTAGATTTCCAGCAACCCATTGAAGAAGTTTTAAAACTGACTAAATTTTCTATTGATAAGGCGGCGGATGCTATTTTATGGGTGGGAGAAGATGGAGAAATTTTATATGTCAATGACGCCGCCTGTCGTTCTCTGGGTTATGCACCCGAAGAATTATTAAGTTTAACCATTCATGATATTAACCCAGATTTTCCAGCCTCCTCCTGGTCATTACATTGGAAGATTTTAAGACGTTGTGGTTCTTTGAATATTGAGGCCCGTCATTGCACCAAACATAATCGGATTTTTCCCGTGGAAATTATGATTAATCATCTGAATTTTAATGGGAGAGAATATCAATGTGCCTTTGCCCGAGATATTAGCGATCGCAAACAAATTGAACGAAAATTACGAGAACGTCAAGGAGAATATCGATCCCTAGTTGCTAACATTCCGGGTGCAGTTTATCGAGGGGTTTTAGAAGAAGATCGGATGATGGTGTTTCTCAGTCAAGGGATTGAAGTGATTACCGGATATCCGGCGACGGAGTTTATTCAAAATCGAGTTCGCTCCTTTAATAGTATTATTCATCCCGATGATTTGGCGAAAGTTAAACGCAAAATTCGGGTTAGTTTTGAATCTCGACAACCCTATATTTTAGAATACCGTTTAATTAGAATTGATGGCAGTATTCGTTGGGTATATGAAAAAGGACAGGTTATTTTCACCGAAGAAGACTCAATTTGTTGGTTAAATGGAGCCATTTTTGATATTACCGAAAAACGCCAAGCCTCTGAAGCCTTGAAAGCCAGTGAAGAACGGTTAAAATTAGCTTTAGCTGGAACTGATCAAGGATTATGGGATTGGAATTTAGTCACAGGAGAGGTTTATTTTAGTCCCCAATGGAGTTCAATGTTGGGGTATGAAGCTAACAAAATTCATGGAAAAGCCCGCTCTTGGTTAAAGTTAGTTCATCCAGAAGATCGGGATCAAGTCGTTGAAGTCCTCAAACAACATTTAGAGGGAAAAACGCCCTTTTGTCAAATTGAACATCGGATGTTAAGCCGTTCTGGGGAATGGAAATGGATTCTGAATCAGGGTAAAGTAGTGGTGCGGGATGAACAGCAACAGCCCCTGAGAATGACCGGGACTGTAAAAGATATTGGCGATCGGCGAAAAGCCGAAGAAGCCTTACGTCAATCGGAAGCCCGAGAACGAGCCAAAGCCCAACAATTAGAACTAACATTAATGGAATTAGGACAGGCTCAAGCCCAACTAATTCAAACCGAAAAATTATCCAGTTTAGGTCAATTAGTCGCCGGAATTGCCCATGAAATTAATAACCCGATTACCTTCATTTATGGCAACATTAACTACGCCAGTCAATATATCCAAGACCTATTGCAATTAATCGCCCTTTATGAACAGCATTATCCCCAACCCCATGGCGAAATTAAACAACATCGAGAAACCATTGAATTAGATTTTATTCTCGATGACTTACCCAAAATTTTATCCTCAATGGAAGTCGGGGCTAACCGGATTCGGGAAATTGTGCTATCACTGCGTAACTTTTCTCGATTAGATGAAGCTGACATGAAACCCGTTAACATTCATGATGGCTTAGAAAACACTTTATTGATTTTACAACATCGACTACGCCCCCAAGCGAATAACCCCCGGGATAAACGAAATCCTCCCATTGAAATCATTAAAGAATATGGAAACCTTCCTAAAACCGAATGCTATCCGGGTCAGTTGAATCAAGTGTTTATGAATCTCTTAAATAATGCCATTGATGCCGTATTAGAAGGAGAATCTAAGTTTTTGCACCCCCTTCCCCATCATAATTCCCCCGCACCCGGATGGCAAATTTCTGCTACCTCCCCCACAATTAGGATTCGGACAGAATTGAATGAAGCTAACCGAGTAGTTATCCGAATTACTGATAATGGAAATGGTATGACGGAACGGGTCAAACACCGTTTATTTGAACCATTTTTTACCACCAAACCAGTCGGGAAAGGTACGGGTTTAGGATTAGCAATTAGTTATCAAATTATTGCTAAACATCATGGCAAACTTTTCTGTTTTTCTGAAGTGGGAAAAGGCACGGAATTCGTGATAGAATTACCTTTAAAACAAGAGTTTAGACGCAATTCTAATCTCCTTTTGGAAGTCCACTCCTCCACCGCCTAACCCATTACCCTGTTACTGAGCCAAGTCGAAGTTATTACCCATTCGTAATTCGTAATTCGTAATTCGTAATTCGTAATTCGTAATTCGTAATTCCCTATCCCTTAACATGAACCGGAAGCCAAACACTAAAAATAGAACCCTCATCCATCTGACTTTCCACCGTAATTACCCCCCCGAGAATTTGACATAAACGCTGACTAATAGCTAGTCCCAACCCAGTACCGCCAAATCGTTTGGTTGTAGAAACATCTGCTTGAATAAAGGGTTTAAAAATATGTTGTAATTGATCTTCGGTCATCCCAATTCCCGAATCTTTAACCCGGAACACTAAATATTCAGAGGAATTAGCAACCATTCCATACATAAATTCATCATCTTCTGGAATCGGGGGTTTTTCTTGAGTGCGTTCAGCAATTAAATAAATGATTCCTTTTTCGGTAAATTTAGAAGCATTACTGAGTAAATTTAACAGAATTTGTCGAACTTTTGGCATATCGGCATACATGGTTCCAATATCGGGTTTCATCTTCACTTTCAAAACATTATTATTTTTTTCTGCTAAAGGTGTAGCGGTGGTAATCACATCTTCTATGAGTTTATCAACGGGGAAATTTTCTAAATAGAGAGTAACATGACCCGCTTCAATTTTAGAAATATCTAAAATATCACTAATCATATCCCGCAGATGTTTTCCAGCAGTTTGAATCCGTTCTAAGTCAGGTAAAAAGTCCGTATATCCCAAATCTTCCGATTCATCATGCAGCATTTCACTATAGCCAATAATCGCATTTAACGGCGTGCGAAGTTCATGACTCATATTGGCTAAAAACACACTCTTAGAACGGTTAGCTGCCTCCGCCATAATTTTGGCTTTCTGTAATTCTTCCGTATATTCAGCTACCCGTTGAATCAGATGATTTAAAGATTGGGTGAGCACCCCAATTTCATCGGAACTGGTCACAGGAGCTTGCAGAGCAAAATCCGATTCTTCACTCACCTGTTCGGCGACCTTAATCATAATATCTAAGGGAGTCGCAATTATATGACCCGTAAAAATTGCAAATATTATTGCTAATCCACTGGATAAAACCACCGTGATAATAATAATATTATTACGAATAGACTCGATTCTTTCATAATCGCTCAGAGCCATTTCAGCCCGCTTTCTGAATCGATTTTCCAGTTGGGTTGTTTCAGCATAAACCGGATAGACTTGAATAATTCCACTGCTGCGATTCAAGTTAATCAAAGATTTTTGAACCGATTGTAAAATTTGGGGACTCAGATTCGGTTTTTCCGTAGTTTGAATCAGGGTTTCAAACTGTTCTGAATAGTTAGTCAACCGTTCTTTATAGCGTTGAGTTAAGTCCTGTAAGGCTTGATAATCCTGTTGAATTTTAATATCCGTTGTTTCAGGAATATCTTGGAGTTGTTGCAATTGATTATTCATCACAAAGATATTTGAACGCAGGGCGGAAACTCCCCGTTCAATTTTTTCTATATCCTTGCCGTTACTCAAGAACTGCACCAGATTATCCTGATGATGCTTTAACTGGAGCAGACTTTGGCTAAGTCCATCGAGAACGTTGGCTTTTTTCTGGTCAATGGCTAATTGAGTACGCAAAGGTCGCACCGAATAGGTCGATACCAGAAATGCTGAGGTTACACCCATAAGGACAACCCCGATGACCAACCCATAACCCCAGCCAATTTTTTGCCGAATGCTTAAACGATTAAACAAAGACAGGACAGTGGCAGGGGCGGTTTTACTTTTGGTTAAGTTATGTTTAGACGAAATTAGAGACATCCGTGAGGTCGCTCTTAGCCGGGAAGTTTATACTATATTCTATGCCAGGTTACGAGGATATTCTTTCCTAATATTTTAGCCAATTATATTCTATTCAATTTCAGCGAAATCAGTAACACTTGTGATCACTTAGAAAATCCATAACACTTTTTCGACATTCTGTCAATCGTAAGTATGACAGTTTTAGATCTGGTACGCACGTCTTCAAAACCCCTAGTTTCCGCATTTAGACTCAGAGTAAACTGTAGATATTAGAGTGTACGCTTTTTGTTTAGTGCTAAGAGTATCACATAACTGTATCAGTTTCCCTCAAGTGCAAAAATTTAAATTTCAAGTTTAATTAACCCATACATTTGTTGAAAGACCAGCCAAACCAAGGAAAATCAGGTATGTCATCTAACCATAATTCTATTCAAGATCAAGTGAAAACTGTCGTTTTCATCGATTCTAGTGTCGAAAACTACGAAACATTATTGCAAGGGGTTGATCCCAGTGCAGAAGTTATTATACTTGATCCAAATCAAGATGGAATCGCTCAAATTAGTTCTATTCTTTCTACCCAAAAAGATATCGATGCCCTCCATATTATTTCTCATGGTGAAAGTGGGAGTTTACGGTTGGGCAATACAGTTTTAGATCAAAATACCCTGAGTAAATATACTGAACAGTTCCAAAAATGGCAAACCGGATTAAGTGAAAATGCTGATATTTTATTATACGGATGTAATGTTGCGTCTGGAAGTTTAGGACAATCGTTCGTTACAAATTTATCCCAACTGACTCAAGCCGATATCGCCGCTTCTAATGACTTAACTGGAAACACAGCATTCGGCGGAAACTGGGCATTAGAAGTTCAAACTGGAAATATTGAAACTGCTTTAGCTTTTAGTAAAAATGCGATTATAAATTATAGTGGTATTTTGGTTCTACCAGCAACTAATTTTACCTCCATTACCTCCACTGCGGTACTTTCTAGCTACAGTGCTGCCGGTGCTAATGCCGGTAATTCGGGTACAAACTATACAATGAATTATGGAACAGGAAATGACGTAAAGTTAACTTCTTTTCAAGCTGGTGTAGATACTTACAATGTAGTTGCTAATTTAGATATTCTCAAGTTAAAAAGAGTTAATAATCCCCTCGTAACAGGGGTAATGAACACCCTGTGGTTCGATGGTAGTGGCAGTGGTACTACGATTACGATGAAACCCAGCTATCAGGACAACATGGAAAAGGCATTGTTAAGCCCTATTTTGAATATGGGGGTTGACAATCTATTTACTAACAGGGATGATACTAATAATAATAATATTGAACGGGCGGACTTTGTATCAACATCAAGTTTAACAGCACCGACACAGCATACCAAAGTTGGCTTTTTTATTGGAGATCGATCTAATTCTACTAACTTCGACTCAGTTAAAATCGCAGCAATTACAGGAATTGATGCCGGTAATAACCCACTGAGCTTTGGAAATTTAGTCACCGTAAATACAACAGACTGGGGGGATTCTGGAATTACTATCCCTAAAGGACAAATAACACGTCGTAGTGACAACAATACCCCACCAGATACAGTACAACGTTTTTCAAATGAAGCCGGCTTACAAAATATCTTTGGTGTATATGTTAGCTTTGCAGATTTAGGTATCAATCCAGGGGATACCTTCTATGGTTACGCCCTATTTCCCCCGGATGTTACCTCTGCGATGGATCGTATTGGATTAACCAATGTTCCATTAAATACAGGTAATGGTGGTGGGTTAGATCTGATTACCGGTGGGTTATTAGTAAGTAGTATTATTACTGAACCCCCCGTTGTTGACCTCAATGATAATCAGGGTATTAATGGATTTAACTACAGTACAATCTTTACTAAAGGCGATATTATTCCAGTTAATATTGCTAGTAATAGTCTTGCTACAGTCAGCGATCCTAATGATGATATTATCAGCCTCACCCTCAAGATTTCTAATGTTTCCGATGGAGTTGCAGAAGTATTAACAATTGGGAATGTAGATTTTCCCCTAAATGTAAACAAAACATCACCAGCAATTACAGTAGGTGGCACCAGTTTCAATGTTGTCTATAATGACACTCTCAAGCTAGTTACAATAACTCGACCTGGTGGCAGTGTTATTCCAACGGCTGACTTACAAACTTTATTACGTGGCATTACCTACAAGAATACTTCAGTAAATCCTACGGGGGGCGATCGGACAGTTACCGTAACTGCTAGTGATGGTATTTATACCAATGTTAATCCGGCTGTTAGTACAATTACAGTTAACGACCCCCCCACCAGCGGCCCCAACGCCACCACCATCCCAGAAGACCCCAGCGTCCCCTACACCTTCAGTAGCAGTGACTTCCCCTTCAACGATATCGATGGAGACACCCTACAAACGGTCAAAATTACCCAACTTCCTGCTAACGGTCAACTGTTCTACAACGGTAGCCCCGTCACCAGCTTACCCGTAGGGGGACTAGACATCCCCATCGCCAATATCGCTCAACTGCAATTTCAACCCGACCCCAACGAAAACGGCACGAACTACGCCAACTTCAACTTCCAAGTCGGTGACGGAACCGTCTTTAGTGGTGATAACACCTTCACAATTAACGTCACTCCAGTTAACGACCCCCCCACCAGCGGCCCCAACGCCACCACCATCCCAGAAGACCCCAGCGTCCCCTACACCTTCAGTAGCAGTGACTTCCCCTTCAACGATATCGATGGAGACACCCTACAAACGGTCAAAATTACCCAACTTCCTGCTAACGGTCAACTGTTCTACAACGGTAGCCCCGTCACCAGCTTACCCGTAGGGGGACTAGACATCCCCATCGCCAATATCGCTCAACTGCAATTTCAACCCGACCCCAACGAAAACGGCACGAACTACGCCAACTTCAACTTCCAAGTCGGTGACGGAACCGTCTTTAGTGGTGATAACACCTTCACCATCAACGTCACTCCAGTTAACGACCCCCCCACCAGCGGCCCCAACGCCACCACCATCCCAGAAGACCCCAGCGTCCCCTACACCTTCAGTAGCAGTGACTTCCCCTTCAACGATATCGATGGAGACACCCTACAAACGGTCAAAATTACCCAACTTCCTGCTAACGGTCAACTGTTCTACAACGGTAGCCCCGTCACCAGCTTACCCGTAGGGGGACTAGACATCCCCATCGCCAATATCGCTCAACTGCAATTTCAACCCGACCCCAACGAAAACGGCACGAACTACGCCAACTTCAACTTCCAAGTCGGTGACGGAACCGTCTTTAGTGGTGATAACACCTTCACCATCAACGTTGAACCCACACCGGAACCAACGGTAACGCCCACCCCCGTACCAACGGTAACGCCCACACCGGAACCAACGGTAACGCCTACCCCCGTACCAACTCCGGCACCCACCCCTGTACCCACCCCCGTACCCACACCAGCACCGGAAAATATTTCCCCAGTAGCAGACAACCTGAATGCTGCGGTTTTACCGAATAGTAAGATTCCAGTCTCACTATCGGGAAGTGATTCTGATGGTAGTATTGCCAGTTTTACCATCACTAGCTTACCGGATATCGCTGATGGGGTATTACTGCTCAACGGTCAACCCGTACAGTTAAATCAGGTTTTAACACCTCAAGAAGCCGCTCAACTGCAATTCCAAGCCATAGGAACCTTTAATGGGGGTAGTTTTGGTTATACGGTCACGGATAATCAAGGAGCCACTGACGCCACCCCGGCTACGGTAACTTTGATTCAGCCTGTGGTGAATCAACCTCCGAATGCTAATAATATTAACCTGGTTTTAACTCCGAATAGTACGACGACGGTTTCCTTATCTGGACAAGATCCTGATGGAACGGTAGCGAATATCACGATTAGTAGCTTACCTGATGTAGCCGATGGGGTATTGCTGCTCAATGGTCAACCTGTGCAGGTAAATCAGGTTTTAACGCCTCAAGAAGCCGCTCAACTGCAATTCCAAACCACAGGCAACTTTAATGGTGGTAGTTTTACTTATACGGTTACGGATAATCAAGGTTTAATTTCCCCAAGTCCTGCCGTTGTTAACTTAATTTCGCCGGCGGTGAATCAACCGCCTGTAGCGAATAACCTGAACATTTCTGTCACCCCAAATACCACTGTGCCCGTGAGCTTATCAGGAACTGATCCCGATGGCACAGTTGCCAGCTTTAAGATTACTAGCTTACCGGATATCGCTGATGGGGTGCTGCTCCTGGATGGTCAACCTGTAACAGCTAATCAGGTTTTAACGCCTGAACAAGCCTCTCGCCTGCAATTTCAATCTACAGGTAGTTTTAATGGCAGTGGCTTTAGTTACACAGTCACGGACAATCAAGGCTTGACTTCTGCCGGAGCCGGAAGCATTGGCTTGATTGAACCTCCCGTCAATCAACCTCCGATTCCCAATAACTTAAATACTCTTGTTGTTCCCAATAGCACCGTAAATACACCTACCTTATCGGGAACAGATATCGATGGAACCATAGTAAATTATACGATTACTAATTTACCTGATCAGACAGATGGGGTGTTATTACTGAATGGAAACCCTGTCACCCTGAATCAAACTATTACACCCGAACAGGCTGCTCAACTGCAATTTCAAGCTACAGGAAACTTTGACGGCGGTGGCTTCAGTTACACCGCGACAGATAATCAAGGGACGGTTTCGGTGCAGTCGGCAATAGTTGATTTAGTCCTGGTGGATGTTAACCAACCTCCTACCGCCAATAACCTGAACGTTCCCTTCTTGCCCAATAGTATCTCGTTCATTCCCCCGCTATCGGGGACGGATGCCGATGGTACGATCGCTAATTTTACGATAACTCAACTGCCTAATCCCGCCGATGGTGTGCTGCTGTTGAATGGAAAACCTGTCGAACTGAATCAAATCCTCACCCCCGAAGAGGCAACGCAACTGCAATTTCAATCTACAGGTTCTTCAAACGAGGTTATTTTTGCCTATAAAACCATTGATAACGAAGGATTGATTTCTCCGACAGCGGCTACGGTGTCTTTAGTTCCCCTGGATGTGAATTTGCCTCCGGTTGCTAACGATTTGGCTCTGTCCGTACAACCCAATAGCACCGTCAACGTGCCACCCCTCTCGGGAACAGATGCCGATGGTACGATCGCTAGTTTTACGATAACTCAACTGCCCGATCCGGCCGATGGGATACTGCTCCTCAATGGTCAACCTGTAACCGCCAATCAGGTTTTGACCCCAGAAGAAGCCTCTCAACTGCAATTTCAATCTACAGGTAACTTCGATGGCGGTGGCTTTAGTTTCACGGTCACGGATGATCAAGGCGCTACATCAACTGGGACGACTGTCAACTTAAACTTTCAGCCCATACCGAATCAGCCCCCCGTGGCCACAAGCAAGACTCTGGAAGCCACCGCCAATACCCCGATCAGCTTTAATGTTCTGGATCAAACTACTGATGCCGATGGCACGATCAATCTTGCTACGGTTGATCTCGATCCGAATACTCCAGGCCAACAAAAAACACTCACCCTGGAGAATCAAGGGACATTTGAAGTTGATGATCAGGGTAATATTACCTTTACCCCGGTTTCTGGGTTTGCTGGAGTTGCCACCCTCTCTTATACCGTCGAAGACGATCAAGGCAAGGTGTCCAATCCAGCCAAAGTTGAGATCACCCTTCCCAATCAACCCCCTATTGCTGAAAATGTCACCCTCGAGGGAGTGCTCAATAATTCTAGTGCGGTAGAATTACCGGATTTAGTAGTAACGGATTTGACTGGAACCGTTGTTAGCTATGACCTCACCAACTTACCGACTGCTGAAGAAGGAACATTATTCCTAGGTGAAACCCCCATTACCGATCCAACTCAGGTACAAGGACTCACCCCGGAACAAGTCCAAGCCCTAACCTTCACCCCCAATCCTAACTTTACGGGTTCCTTTGTTCTGAATTATCAAGCAACCGATAGTTTTGGTGCAACTTCCAATGTGGCAACCCTCAATATTTCTGTTGTCGCCGCACCCTCAGTAACACCTAGTCCCACACCTAGTCCCACCCCCAGTCCCGTTCCGACTCCCACTCCGGAACCGATACCCAGTCCCACTCCTAATCCCACCCCTGAACCCACTCCTACCCCCGAACCCACTCCCGCGCCCACCTCAACACCGTTACCTGCACCAAACCAGGAGTGTGGTATTTGTCTCCCGGCTCCTGAACTCCTAGACGTGGCGTTTCCTGAACCCCCTGTACTGGGTTTAATTTCTCCTAACCCAACCTCAAATATCCTTAACGGCACAGAGGATAACGATACCTTGACGGGAACGGTTCTGGATCAAAGTATTTTTGCCTTTGGTGGAGATGATTGGATTACCGCCTTTACAGGGAATGACAATATCTATGCTGGCGAGGGGAATGATACCGTTGATGCCACATCGGGCAATGACTTAGTAGAAGGGGCACTGGGTAATGATTATCTTCGGGGGAGTTATGGCAACGATACCCTGCAAGGTCAAGAGGGAAATGATATCCTCTTAGCGGGAATTGATGATCCTTCACTTTCCCAGGACTTAGAAGGACGGGATTTACTCTTGGGGGACACCGGAGATGATTTTCTCTCGGGTAACGAAAACAACGATACCCTGCTGGGGGGAGATGGCAATGATATTGGATATGGCGGTCAGGATGATGACCTGATATTTGGAGACCACGGTAGCGATACCCTCTATGGCGACCATGGTAACGATACCTTGATTGGCAGTCCTAGTGATGATTCGGCGATCCCAGCCCAGGAACAGGACGTCCTCTATGGCTACACCGGAGAGGATTTACTGCACGGAGGTATCGGTAACGATACGGTCTATGGTGGTACGGGCAATGATTTTATCTTTGGTGGCCAAGACGACGACTTGCTTCGAGGGGAGTTAGGGGCGGATACCATTTATGGGGATGAAGGCAATGACACCCTCTATGGTGACAACCTGAATATCGATGGTGAAACCGATCCTCTGAGTAACGAAGGAGATGGCCCCGATCTACTCTGGGGCGGAGCCGGAGATGATGTCATCTATGGTAACCGCAATAACGACACCCTGATGGGGGGTGAGGGTAGCGATACGGTTTATGGCGGTGAACAAGATGATGTCCTCTATGGAGATGGGGGAAATGATCTCCTCTATGGTGACCAAGGCACGGATATCCTCTGCGCTGGCGATGGGGATGACACAATCTATGGGGGTGTCGGAGGTGAGAATATTGTGGGGAATAGTTCCGACCGAGATCAACTCAGTGGCGGTGCGGGCAATGACCTGATCTTGGCTAATGAGGGAGAAAATCTACTTTGTGGCGGTGATGGTAATGATAGCCTCTACAGTGGACAACAGAACGATACCTTGAACGGCGGGGCTGGGGATGATTGGTTGTTTGGGGATCTTGGTGATGATTTGATCACCGGAGGTATAGGTAAAGATCGTTTTGTTATCGGTGCTGATACTGGTTTCGACCAGATTACAGATTTCCAAGTAGGAGAAGATTTCTTGGTCTTGGCGAATGGTCTAACACTGAACCAACTGACTATTATCCAAGAGGGAACTTCCACCTTAATTAATCTGGGAGATCAGCCCCTAGTGCGTCTGGCGGGTGTACAGACAAATTTAATTACTTCTAATAGCTTTCAGGTCTTAGGTTAAGCTAGATCCGTAGCGTCTTAAAACCCGTACTATTTGTGACTCGATCTCGTGATTCCCAAAAGTTGATTTTTTCCTACCTCTTTGCCTCTATAACCGGTCTACTGGTCTTGTTATGGACGCTCAGGGGTCTATCTGTTTTAGCATTTATCCCGGGTTATGTGATTTGGATTTTGCTATTTCTGTCTATTGCGACTGGAATTATAAGTTCGGTGAGCCGATAAACTTGAGTTTCTAGGTTCACCGAACCTAATATATTATCTGCTTTGTAGCCATTGCAAGATGGACTAGATATTGCCCCTTGCTGTAATATTGCATGAAGGGGGTTTAGAACTCACAAAAGATTTTCAAATGTTGTTGTAGACCATTTAAGGAGAGGACATGACCCAAGTTATTCTGGGTGAAAATGAACAGCTAGAGTCAGCTTTAAGACGTTTTAAGAGGGAAGTTTCTAAGGCTGGTATTTTGGCGGATGTTAGAAAAAACCGTCACTTTGAAACCCCTCCAGAGAAGCGTAAGCGTAAGGCGATCGCTAATCAACGTCAAAGACGTGCTTTCCGCAAAAAACGGACATCGTAGCTCTAGTTTTGGTGATTTTCAAGACCTGAAAACTGCTTTTGTATCTACCGTGCCCCGACTCCCGCTTAATGCCTCATGGATGAAGCAGGGAGTAACGTCGCGGATTTTGCTTTTTATGATCATCTTTAATTTTGACGTTTCAATTCTGACGGTTATATATAATGAATGAATTTAAACCCTTTTATTCTTCTGGATAAATTAGTTGATTTACTACTAGCTTAATTCGGAGAGTGACAAAAGAGAGTTAAGTCCCATTATTATATAGAAATAACTTGAAACTGATTAGTGGGACTTAAACAAAAATAAGGAGGGAAATAGATGATAATGATTATAGAGCAAGCAGATAACGTTAAAGAATAACCCATGAAAGAGACAACCCCGGCAGCGATGCCCCCTTGCTTCGATAGATGGTGTGGTCGATTTGACGATATTTTCGGCCATCAAGCCCAAAAACGGGAATTTAGGAACTATTTAGGGGGATTATTGGGAGAAAGTGAGCGAAAAAACCTGTCGCAAATGGCGAATAACGCCGTAGGAGTAACTTACCACCGATTACACCACTTTTTAACCGAAGCTCCTTGGTCAGCAATGAAACTAAATCAGCGTCGGCTGGAGGTGATGAATCAGTGTAAGCAAACCCAGATTAGTCGGGGATTTGCTCTAATTATTGATGATTCAGGACATCGAAAAAGCGGAAATTTTACCGATGGAGTCGGACGACAATACATCGGAGAAATCGGAAAAACCGACAATGGAATTGTAGCAGTAACGAGCCATCTATACGATGGCAAAAAAAGCTTACCATTAGATATAGAATTATATCAAAAAGCCGAGTCATTACCCTTAGGAAAAGCCGACCCCGAATTTAAAAAGAAACCAGAAATAGCATTAGAATTAATAGAGAGGAGCTTAGACAGAGGATATCGACCGGGAATTGTGCTAACAGATGCCGGGTATGGAAATAACACAAGTTTTTTACAAGAGTTAGAGAAAAAAGGATTAAAATATATAGGGGGAGTCGCCAAGAATCGAAAGGTAATCCTCAAAAAAGGGGAAGATGAAACCGAGGAAACTCGATTAGATAATTTAGCTAAATCGTTGCCCCAAGGAGCTTTTAGTGAAATTCAACTCCAACTGGAAAAACCCAAAACTGTGTGGGTAGCAACAAAAGAAATTGAATTATCAAAGTATGCAGGGAAGAAAGTAATAGCCATCGTCATGAATGCTGCTACTTTCGACCAAGCCAGTGATATTGATTATTTAATGACTAATGTTGAAGCTTCAAAAGCTACAGGAGAGTGGATAGTAACGACCTATTCACAAAGAAATTGGATAGAAGTTTTTTACAGGGAAGCAAAGGGCTGGTTAGGGCTAAAAGAATATCAAGTCCGAGATAAAAGAAGTCTAATCAGACATTGGATTTTGGTATTTTGTGCCTATACTTTTATTCTCTGGCATAGTTTAACTGGAGGGTTAAGACGTCGATGGGCGAACAAACCCTTAAACACATTTGTTGATGCCCTTGAAGCCTTTCGCACAGCGATTTCTTTTCGATTTGTGGAGTGGCTCCAGGATAATAGGGATGTATTTGCAGCCTACAAAGCAAGTTTAGGCTTGATTTGGGCTTGATTTTTGTTTAAGTCCCATTATTTGCCGTATCAATAGCGGGACTTCCTGTTAATAATGGATGAATTAAAACCCCATTAATGGGTTGTAAATCCCCTAATAAAGCATCAGCAACCAATTGAATATTAGGAGTTGCTTTCGTATCATTAGAATTTAATTCATTAGTTTGAATATTACCGCCACCGTCATTAAATTCGGTTCCAGTATGGTGTTTAACGTTCCAAGGATTTCCGCCATTATTAGCAATATTTTTGGATAAAATCGTATTTGTCAAGGTAACATTTGTACCCCCTCCCCAAAATCCACCTCCTTGAAATCCAGCATAATTATTGGCAATTGTGGTATTAATAATATTAGTTGAATTAGTACCATTAACGAGGGTAATTGCACCCCCTAAACCACTATTTTCGTCAATAGATTCGGCGCGATTTCCTGAAAAAGTGCTATTTGTAATGGTAGTAGGAGAGGTTTCACCCACCCATAAACCGCCACCTTGACTATAGGCTCGATTATTAGCAAATGTTGTATTATTTAGGGTTAATTCAGCATTTCCAGAACGTATTCCTCCTCCTAAAGAATTGCCGTTATTATTGGCTTGAATTGTATTATTAATAATTGTGCTATTTTCTACAATAATTTTATCGGGAGGATAGGCAAATAGAAATAATCCTCCCCCCTGTCCAGAACCCGTATTTCCATCAAATACGGAGTTATTAATCCGAATAATTCCACCTGTTGATCCTGGGGTAGCATTAGCTCCAGAAGCGTTTGCACCATCGGTGTAAATGGCTCCACCTGCGCCGTGATAGTTACTTGAACCATTTGGAATTGTACCCCCTGGAACAGAAGTATTGTTAATAAATTTGGAATTATCAACAGTTAAATTACCCAATAAATGATTAATTGCACCGCCATTTATTCCCTTATTATTAGTAAATTCACTATTAGTAACTGTGAGAGAACCTGCGCTTTTTGTGGCGATCGCACCGCCTCCCCGTTCACTCCCGCCTAATGTGCCATCATTATTATTAAATTTGCTATTAATAACAACCGTATTGCTCCTAAAACCCGTATATATTCCGCCTCCAAATTGAGCGATATTATTATTCAGTTCACTATCTTCTAAACTCAGGTTGGTTGAACCTTGCATCCGAGTTCCACCCCCTGCACCCGCTTCATTAATTCCCTCAGCTTTCCCATTAGTGATAATCAGGTTTTTTAGGGTTGTATTAGTGGGTTGAAATTGGGGACTAACTTGAAGTTCAAAGACGCGAAATTGATTGTCTCCGCTAATAGTAATTTTACCAGGAGTTGCACTAGAAATGAGTCCATCAATGGTAATACTTTTATTAATATTTAATTGGCCACTGGTGAGTAGAATAGTTGGGTTAGGTTCATTGGCTAAACTCGAATCAAATTGAATAATATCCCCAGGTTGAGCTTCAGCGATCGCTTCTCTCAAAGAACCCACACCATTATCATTTAAGTTAGTAACAATCAAGTTTGCCATTTTATTTCATCCTCAATTTATAGAATTTTAACAATATTTCATCCTTAAAAATAATACAAAAATTTGTTTCATTTTTAAGGATAAATCAAACCTTAGTTCGGGTTAAAAGCTAAACCAATAAAATCTTCAGAAGTTAATAAATTAGGATTAAATCCTTTTAAGGTTGCCAAAATTTCCCCTGTACTTGAAACTTGAATTAAAGTATTGTTTTCGACCTGGTTAAATTCTAATTTTTCAAAAGTTAATCCTCCAGTTAAACCGATAAAGTCTTCCTCATCGGTGAAGTCATCTATCCAATTATTACCTTGATTTTCTCCTAAAACAAAAGTATCTTGTCCTTTCCCTCCCCATAATAAATCATCTCCCAAATCTCCACTAATCAAATCATCTCCATCTCCCCCTAAAAGCGTGTCATTTCCCTGGCCGCCATAGAGAGTATCATTACCTGTTCTTCCCTTTAAAAAATCATTCCCTAAATTACCAAAGATTAGGTCATTATCTTCCCCTCCACAAATCATGTCATTATCTTGTCCACCATATATAATATCGTTTCCAAATCCTCCTTGTAATAAATCATCTCCCTGATTTCCAAATAAAATATCGTTGTCTTCATTCCCAACTAAAGTATCATTTCCTAAATCTCCAAAAAGAGTATCATTCCCTTGATTTCCCCAAACTAAATCATTTCCTTGACCTCCATAAATAATGTCATTTCCACTTCCGCCTTGAAGGTTATCATCTCCTAAATTTCCCCAAATAATATCATCACCATCCTCACCTAAAACAAAGTCATTTTCCTGACCTCCATAAATACTATCGTCTCCCAAATCTCCGGTTATATAATCATCTCCTTGATTTCCAAATAAAATATCATTTCCAAACCCACCATCCAAGTTATCATTTGCTTCTAAACCATAGAGAATATCGTCAGTATCTCGACCTAAAATCCCATCTGCTTCAGGTGTTCCTAACCCATTAGTTTGTTCGGGGTTAAAAATAGTATTAACAACAGGATTTTTAGCAGGTATGATATTAGGGATATCAATACATTGATCTTGTAATTCAAGTCCGCTTGTTTCGCCTGGTGCGGAAGTTGGTGTGGGTGTTGGAATAGGTTGTGCTGTGGGAGTTGGTGTGGGTGCGGGAGTTGGCGCGGGAGTTGGTGCTGGGGTTGGTGCGGGAGTTGGTGCGGGAGTTGGCGCGGGAGTTGGCGCGGGAGTTGGTGCGGGAGTTGGTGCGGGAGTTGGCGCGGGAGTTACCACTGAAAACTCATAAGCACCACTATCAATAATTGCTGTACCATTTTGATCACCATCCATAGGGCGAAGCTGACCGAGTTGATCCGTTGTAGGTGAATTATTACTACTTCCTGTATCAATAGCGGGACTTCCTGTTAAGAGTGGATGAATTAATAACCCATTAATGGGTTGTAAATCCCCCAATAAAGCATCAGCAACTAACTGAATATTAGCGGTTGCTTTGATATCATTAGGGTTTAATTCCGTCGTTTGAATATTTCCACTACCGTTGTTAAGTTGAGCAGTAACGTGATGGTTTGTATTCCAAGTATTTCCACCATTAAATGCTGTGTTTTTAGATAAAAGTGTATTGGTTAACGTAACATTTGTTCCTCCCGATGATATTCCTCCACCTAAAAAACCCGCATAATTATTAGCAATTGTTGTATTAATAATACTGGTAGCAGTTGTACCATTAGCCAGAGCAATTCCTCCGCCTATGCCTTTTGTTCCATCTTCAGATTCAGCCCTGTTTCCTGAAATTGTACTATTAATAATCGTCATGGGAATTTGTTCCCCAACCCACAAACCACCGCCTTGACTCAAAGCGTTATTATTCGCAACAGTTGTATTTTTAAGCGTGAAATTTCCATTGTTTCCCGGTCTAATTCCTCCCCCATAACTATCACCTTTATCATTAAAAACAACACTATTATTAATGATAGTGCTATTTTCAACAATCATTTTATCGGGAGAATAACCATATAAATATAACCCCCCTGCTTGTCCGGCTGCGGTATTTCCATCAAACAAAGAATTATTAATCTGAATTGTTCTTACTGTTCCTTCTGATTTAGCACCATCGGAAAAAATTGCACCCCCATAACCATTAGAAATAGCAGGGCCAAGGTTAATATTTGCCCCGGGAACAGAAGTATTATTAATAAACTTAGAATTCTGAACATTTAAATCACAAATAACACTATAAATGGCTCCGCCATTAATTCCTTTATTATTAGTAAATTCACTATCAATAACCGTCAGATCCGTTTGACTATCGGTAGAAATTGCCCCGCCACCTCGTTCACTTCCTCCTGGTGTTCCATCATTACTATCGAATTTACTATTAATAATAATTGTATTAGTTCTATAGCCCGCAAAAAGACCTCCTCCATACTGAGCTATATTATTATTAACTTGACTATTTTCTAAAGTTAAAGTGTTCAATGTTTTAACTCTAACTCCTCCCCCTGCACCCTCTTGCTCAACTCCTTGGGCATTTCCATTAACAATAATTAGGTTTTTAAGCGTTGTATTCGTCGGTTGATTTTGAGCATCAGCTTGAACTTCTAATACTCGAAATTGGTTCTCACCACTAATAGTAATCGGAGTGGGAACTGTACCCGGAATTAGTCCATCAATGGTAACACTTTTATTAACATTTAATTGACCACTGGTGAGTTTAATGGTAGGATTTATTAAACTTGCTAAACTCGAATCAAATTGGATAATATCTCCGGGTTGAGCTAGGGCGATCGCTTCTCTTAAAGAACCCGTCCCATTATCATTTAAGTTGGTAACAATTACGGCAGCCATTACGAGTAATCCTAATTTTAGGTATGATTTTCAGACAATTATCTTTTCAATCACAGTTCATAAATATCCGGTTATCTGGGATATTTTTTTAATCTTCTAGCCTTTTTTGTCGAGGGCTAAAATAAATAGAATTAGCGATCGCAATTTCCCATGAAATTGGACAGAAAATTTCAACCCTTGATCATTTTGATCTAAGGGTTGAGAAAAACATGATACTGTTATTAGTCCATAAAAGACTAAGATTATAGTATAGAATTGGGCAAAACTTTTGATTTCTGAAAAAATCCCATTCTGGTGTTGATTAAAAAGAAGGGATTTAACCTCATTTTTGATAGGAAAAACTATCCTAGAAGCATTTCCTAAGCATAATCCCAGCCAAACGAGGGTTAAATTAAAATATCCAGAAAAGCACAAGGTTGAAACAGCAGGCATTTTTTAGACTCTCAAAGGGTGCATATTAGTAGATACATCCCTATCATAATCAAGTCAGGCTACACTATATATTTGACGAAAAACCTTGAATCAGAGTTTCCCTATTCTCAATATTTAGAATTGACTCAGATTCACCCTATTGTAATAAATAGATTGGCGCTTTCACCCAGCCACCACAGGAAAGCACCAATCCAAACGTGGCATACTGCCAAGAAGCCACAAAAGCATATTACTAAAGCCTAAATTGTCTTGATTCAAGCTCTAATCTATTAATAGCCTAATTGCTGGGTTTTTCCATCAGAAATTATACGGAACTTTTTTAGCAAAAAAGAACATCGTATCTCCGAGAAATTATGGAGAAAAACCCCAATAAAAAGGAGCGGGTTATCACCCACTCCCTTAATTTATAGTAATCGCCCGACTCACGGTGTTTGACATAGACTGAGGCAACAAAGCTAGATTTTCCTCTGTGTTGCCTTGCTCCGAGCGCTTTCTATTCTGCTAAAAATTAATCCCGATTAAAGGCAATCAGTAGGCGCAGAATGAAGATAAATAGGTTGATGTAAGTCAAATACATCGATAATGCGGCGGATAAATACTGTTTGTCGGTGTAAGCACGGGGAAGCAAATAAAAATCAACCACCGCCGCCCCCACAAATAGCAACACTCCCAGGCCAGAAATCCCAATTTCTAACCAAGAAGGGGCAATGATTCCAAAGAAACTCAGGACAAATTGGGCTAAAATCACCACGAATAGGGAAATAATTCCCAGACGGATAGTTTTGGTCAAAGCCATCCCATCGGACTCGGAGAGGTTAGACCCAATCGAACGCGCCCCGATAAAGGTGACTCCACATCCTAAAGCCGCCACCCCAATTCCAGAGACCCCAACACCACTTGTACCTAATGCCAGGGCTACTAGACCTGTGAGGGTATAGCCCGTTAGTAGGCTGTAGGTTGCTAATAGTGGTAAAGCCGCCTGATTATTACCCTTGTTGGCGATACCCGAAGCCACAAAAAACAAAGCGATTTGGGCAATGAAGGCGACCCAGAAGGTCGTCATAAATAATCCAGGGTTAGCCGCGGCAACATTCAGACCCCCAAAAGTACCCAGGGCGGTCAGAATTAACCCGCCTCCCACATAGGGTAAGGCGTTAGCAATCACATTAGGGCCAACAATAGCCTCATTTCTAGCCTCTCGTACAGCTTGACGGAAATTACTGGTACTGGTCATATCATCCTTCCATAATCAACACTACCTCCCTATAATTTAGCGAACCCTGGGAATTTGGGGTAGATGTTGATTTCCACATGGGGAGGGAATTACGAATTACGAATTACGAATTACGAAGGGGTAATACTTCGACTTCGCTCAGTAACAGGGTAATGGGTAATGGGTTATATAGCACTACGCATTAGACATCTCCGAAATAAAAATGGGGAGGGATACTTGATGGTAAAATTAGATTTTACCCCAAGGAGAGATGACTAAATTAAGAGGCTATCTGGACAAGAATCCCCAGCAAACAAAAAGGCTATTGTCGATGAACAAATCTTACTAACTCTAATTTATCTGCATCAGATGCCCACATTTCAAATGTTAGGGTTACAGTTTGAAGTGAGTGAATCAACAGCGAATGATATTTTCCATAACTGGATAAAAATCTTCAGAGAATTACTGCCAGCCAGTTTAGTTGAGCAAGTAAAAAAAAACGAGAGTGATTGGGAGTGGGTAGAAGAAATTCTGCTGGAATTTGAGTTAATAGTAGATAGCTATGAACAGCCCATGCAAAGACCAATAGACAACGAAGAGCAGAAAAAATATTACTCAGGAAAGAAAAAAACACATACGTTTAAAAATCAAGTCATTGTCATGCCGAGCGGGAAAGAAATAGTGGATGTAGCTGTGGGTTATACCGGAGCAACAAGCGATCTGAAATTGTGGAGAGAAAGAAGGGAGGAATTGGGGAATCATCAAAAATACAGGGGGGATAAAGCTTATGTAGGGGAAACAGCAATTAATACACCACATAAGAAACCGAGGAATCAAGAAATATCCCTTGAACATCGAGAAGAAAATCGGTTAAAAGCCAAACAAAGGATTGTAGTCGAACATTTAATAAGACTGATAAAAATTTATCGAGTTGCTTCCGAAAGATTTCGGTTAAAGAGCCAAAATTATGAAGCAGTAATCTTGACAGTATGTGGACTAATAAGATGGCGAATAGGAGCGATTGTATTATCATCTAAGAATTGCCCAGAATACTTTTGAAAAATGATTGAATATCAGAAATAAAATTCATTAATTATTATTAATGTAACTGAAAAAGCCTATGAATCCGTTACTTTAGGAGAACCCGGCACAGGAGTGCTAGAGGCTCAAAAAGTAGCGATAGAGGGCGTTTGAGGATTTTCGGAGATGTCTATTACAGTTAGGATACTTTTAACTCATTCCCTGTTCCCTGTTCCCTGTTCCCTGTTCCCTGTTCCCTGTTCCCTGTTCCCTAACGCTATAGTAATTTTTTATACTCAGAAAAATAAAAATCCCCCTGTAGGAATACAGAGGGACACAATTAACGATCAGTTTTTCAGTCATTAGTAAAAAAATCAAGAGTTAATAGTTAATTAACTCTTACACTGATAACTGTTTACCGATCACTGATCACTGATTTTAGCTGCGGTCAGTTGCCACCACGGGTTCAAAACTAGGAACCACTAACTCATCATTTTGCTTGGTTAACTGGTTGTACAACCGTTCCGTATTCGGGAAATTAGCCGCAGGTAAAGTCGGGTAACGACGATAGGGAACCGTATCTTCCCCGAACAGTTGAGCATATTCCACACTGTTCACCATCGCGTTAATAAACCCTTTCAAGCCATTGGTTGCCAGGATTTGGTTATACTCCCGAATTTCCGCCTGGTTACGAGGAGCGCGACCCAAGAAATGCTTGGTTCCCAACTCAATCACCTTGGTATTGGGATAGGGGGTATAGAACTCCTTGATATACAGAGAAGTGCTTCCCAGTGCCTCAATAAACTCTTTCAGGTTAATTTCATTGTTCCCCAGTTTACTTTCCAGAGCCGTAAACTCATTTCTATTCACATAGGGATCAATATTGCGCTCAAAAACTTGACGATAAGCGGCTTGAATTAGGGTTTTCAGAGCCACTTTATCGGTGGTCGTCGTCAGCTTGAATACCTTGCTTTGTTGGCGTCGTTTGCTGACACCTTGAGCGATGCGATTATCTAACTCAATCTCACCCTTGTTTTGATCTGGGGTACCGAGTTCGATAAACCGAGGCGTGACCACTGCCGTACCCACCGGGTTTTTCTCGGCAAAAGCACCAACTCGACCCGTCCGCAGGAACACACCCCCCGGAGTCAAATACCGTTCATAAGGAACCGTATCTTCCCCAAAGGCTTCGTTGTATTCCTGACCATCGAGAATGGCATCCACCAGGGCATAGAAGCCCTTCTTGGAGCAAAGATCGAAGTAGGTATTCATTTCCTGACGGCCGTAGGTCGGACGACCCAACAGACGCCGATGAATATATTCGATCGCCTTACACACATACAGCGATGTCCAATACATCTTACGGAAAACATCGGACTTGGCTAAGGCGCGAATAAACTCCCGCACGGTAATATCGCCGTTTTCCAGCTTAATTTCCGCAACGGTTTGGCGTTGACCTTCATAGAGTTCCCGGCCAAACACCTGCCGATAAGCCGCCAGAATCACCGCTTGGGTAGAGGTTTCCGAGTAATTAACACTGGTTCCTTTGCTGCTACCACTGCGCTTGAACCGACTGCTAATATAGCCGCCGGGCAGTTGATCCAGTTTGAACACCTTCGGCCCCAAAGACCCAGGATTGTTCCCCCGGGCTGCCGGGTTGCTCAACTGGTTATCGATTCCAGCCCCATTACGGATCAAAATCCGACGGGTATCTTTGCCAAAGGGCGCCGGACGGTTACTGGGATTCCGGGTTTCTTTCGGGAAAATTGCCCCGAACTGAATTTCCAGAGGATCATTCCCAGTTCCGTAAACGTGCTGATCCCGCAGGGGTTGTTTATAGTCTGCGAACAAGGTCACAAACTGGGGAACTTTACGGAAAGGAGCACTGTAGTTAAACAGGTCGATTTGTGGCCCCCAGTTACGGCATTCTTGGGCTTCTTGACCCAAACCGCGTAAATAAGGAACGGTTTCTTCTCCGAAATAATCGGAATATTCCTCAGAATCCACCATCGCATCCACTAGGGCCGATAAGCCTCCTTTGGACACAACCGCGAAATATTTGCTAAATTCTTCAGGAGAACTTAAACCCCGACCTAAAAAGTGACGGGTTGCCAGTTCCACCACCCGACTATTGACATAGGGTTCATAGAAATTCTTCCGGTACAACGGAGATTTCCCTAAGCGGCGGATAAACTCTTTGGTAGAGATTTCGCCGTTTTTCACTTTGGATTCTAAGTCGGAAATTCCCAAGCTGTAGGCGCGGGTAATATCCCGTTCAAACACTTGGCGATAGGCGGCTGTCACCACATCTTGTTTTTCCGTCGAAGACAATCCGGGTTTCATCACGAACTTCTGACGGCGCTCGGCGGCGTTAAAGTAAATTTGAGGTAGTGCTAACCCTTGTTTGTCACTACTGTTAGGACGTTGGCGAACCTTTGTCCCAGGAGTGGCAGCCTCAAATTCGGTGATTAATACCCCAAAATATTGCAGAGCGATTTCTTGAGCTTCTTTGTCTTCTTTCAAATAGCCCAAAGCAGCCCGACGCATTTCTTGCAGGGCTACCAAAGTCGCCGCGCTAGAACAAGCATTTTCAATAATTTCTCGTAATCCCCGGACGTTAACGGCAATCAGATTCGGATCACCTGCCACGATCGCGTAGGTTGTATAACGCAAGAACCAGCTTAAATCCCGCAGGGATTTGGTCATGTTCCTCGGGCCATAACGAGAAACGTTAATCGGCCCGAAACCGGGGGGTAAAAATACCGCTGGCCCCGATCCGGCGTCTACAAAAATTGATTTTAAACCCTCTAACAGGCTGTTACCTCGGCTCTCCGCATAGGAAATCGTTCCTAGTTTCATGCCTTCGGCGACATTACTGCCACCGCCACCAACCGCCACCATTTCGGATGTGGGAGTTTCGCTCGGTTTTTCTAAAAACGCCAGAGGTGAACCTCCGGTGAAAATCCGATTAGCAGCCCGAGAAACAATCAATTCTGCATTTTGTGTCAGAATTTGAGCAATTTCTAAACGTTTCGCCCCAGAACTGAAATAGGTTGCCAGTTCACTTAATTCGCTTTTGCCCAAAAAGCGATCCTGTTGCTCCGCTTGGGAAATGGTGGCAACGGGTACGGTTTGATATAGTTGCGGACGTGCAACTGAGCTTCCACCACTTGCTTTTACACTCATTTGATCTCTATTGCTCCCTATCTGAATCTTTAACAGTATGGAACCTGAAATATGGTACTGTTCTCAAACAATAAACGGATTAGTCCCGGCTGAATCGCCCTTGCGCTTTCAACCCTATCCGCGCTTGAGTTGTTGCCAATTTAATCTTTCAGATTAAAATGATTTTGGCTGAATTAACCAGACATTTATAAAAAAGCGTACCGACAATTATTGTATAGACTTGAGTGTAGTTATCTGAGAAAAAAGAATAAGTTTTGTTACGTTGGGGGCGTAGTCACTTTTGACCGTTGGCAGTTGACCCTCAACCCAAAGTAAACTTTGATCTCTTGATCTACTGTACAGCAATCAATCCCTAAATTTTTAATCGGTTACAACGATGGAAGAAGTGAGTTCTGCGGTTAAACGGCTTTATGACATCTATCCCTTTCCCCCTGACCCCCTGCTGGATGAACCGCCCCCCGGGTATAACTGGCGATGGTCTTGGCCCGTGGCCTATAGTTTTTGTACGGGTCAGAAACCCCAAAACCAAGCTATCTCTATTTTAGATGCTGGTTGTGGCACGGGTTCGAGTACGGAGTATTTAATTCAACTCAACCCAGAAGCATCGGTTCTCGGGATTGACCTGAGTGAAGGGGCGATCCAAACAGCCATAGAACGCTGTCGTCGGTCTGGAATTTCTACCCCCGGCACTCCCTCCCCAGAATTTCGCTGTTTGAGTCTCTATGATGCGGGACAGTTGGCCGGACAGTTCGATTTTATTAACTGTGTGGGTGTTTTGCACCATTTACCCGATCCAATTCGCGGAATTCAAACCTTGGCGTTAAAGTTGGCCCCCGGAGGGTTAATGCACATTTTTGTCTATGCTGAATTGGGACGCTGGGAAATTCAGTTGATGCAAAAAGCGATCGCCCTTTTACAAGGTGAAAAACAAGGGGATTATAAAGACGGGGTAAAAATTGGCCGTCAGATTTTTGAAGCTTTACCGGAAACCAATCGATTAGTCAGTTATGAATCCAAACGTTGGGGACTAGAAAATCAGCGAGATGAATGTTTTGCTGATATGTATGTTCATCCTCAAGAAATTGACTACGATATTAACAATTTGTTTGAGTTAATTGATGCTTCTGGTTTAGAATTTCTGGGTTTTTCTAATCCGAATTATTGGAATTTGGAGCGATTAATTGGGGATTCACCGGAGTTGGTGGAAAGGGCTAGTCAATTGAGCGATCGCCAACGCTATCGTTTAATTGAACTTCTCGATCCTGAGATGAGTCACTATGAATTTTTCCTCGGACGTTCGCCTTTACCCAGGAATAATTGGTTAAGTGATCAGGCATTATTAGCGGCTATTCCTGAACGTAGTCCTTGTATGAATGGCTGGCCGAGTCAGAATTTATTTGACTATAATTATCAAATTGTCAGTTTATCTGACGCTGAATTTGAGTTTCTGAAAGCCTGTGATCTCAGTTCAGAATCTCCTCGAACAGTCGGGGAAATTTTAACTCAAGTATCTCTTGATTTAGCGGGGGTGCGATCGCTAATTAATCGACAATTAATTTTGTTATCCCCATCTCCAAATTAACCCCAATTTTACAAGAGTTTCCCAACCTGATTTATAGTAACTGACAGGACTATTAGGACAAAATATAGACTTTTCATTCCCCTGGGAAGACACTGAATATAAGTCCTAAGCGTTATGGCAACTGCTATAAATCAGGTGGGGAACAGAGTATTATTCACAACTAACTCATATAGTTAAAATAACTCTCTGATAAGCGTAAATTTTTCACGCCCGAGACAACGCCAATCAAGCCATCCTCAGCGTCAAAGATATTATTCTGATTGGTGTCTCGGAAAATGCCTGTGTCAGAAGTATGTAAAGGAGATACCCCTAAAACATAGTCATTAGAATTGCCAAATAATTGAATCGTGTCTTGATGTTTTTGAAAATCTTTAATCAGTGCATAATCCTTGAGTCCAGCAGACGATAAATCCCCATCGTCGTAATACACCCGGTTTTTGCCCAAGATGAAAGTATCTTTCCCTCCTCCTCCAATCAGGACATCTATTTCATCTGTTCCCGATGAGGAACCCGTGACGAGATCAAATACACCGTCTAGGGTATCATTGCCTGCCCCTCCTACTAGGATATCATTGGATGGAGAAGTGATGGATGGTACACCTTGAACACCACCATTGCCCAGTAGAAGATCATCCCCCGGGCCACCTCTCAAATAATCATTGCCACTACCACCATCGAGGGTATCGTTGCCAGAGTCACCCTCAAGGAGATCATTCCCCAGGTCTCCACCGAGACTATCGTTACCGATACCACCAAAAATCTGATCGTCTCCATTTTGTGCAAAAATTCGGTCGTCACCCTGTTCGCCAGACAGAGTATCATTGTCCTCAGCATCAGTGGAGCCACCACCGAAAATCAGATCGTTTCCTCTACCACCATGGACGATATCGTTTCCCTCGCCAGGACGAATATCATCATCACCATCACGTCCAAAAATCTTGTCCTGACCCGATGTGCCGTCAATCAGATCAGAAGAATGGGTTCCTAATATGAGATTAAATTCTGATTGATTTTTCATGATTGCACAATACCTTGATGATTCATGAAACACGCGCAGTTCAAGGTTTGAATTGATCGAATGAGGGATTACAATTCAAACAAAATTTGAAAAATCTTTGAAACCAAGAGTTACACTGCCTCGTCCGGTCTGAACAACGGTCAAATTTCTGATGGATACCTTCATATTTTAGTCGAATAATTATAAATACTGATAATTATTATATTTTCTTAACTTAACCTTTAGGAAAATAGGAGAATCCTGAAAAGCTAAAATCTTGATCCGAACTCATTGATAAAATTTTATTTTGTTTAATCAATATCTGTCTAAGGGAAGACTCTTTTCCCTATGTTTACTATTATCATTTGTATAGATAACTGAAGCAAACTGTAAAAAAATCAGTGTAGCTCAATTCGGTTTATTTAACCAGAATCAAGCCAATACGGAGAATATCATGAGTTTAGAAAATCGCGTTAAAGCAACCGCTAAAAATATTGAAGGTAAAGTTCAAGAAGCAGTGGGAGATGTGACTGGAGATCCCCAAACTCAAGCGGAAGGACAAGCCAAGCAAGCCGAAGCAAAAGTCCGTCATACGGTTGAAGATGTGAAGGATGCAACTAAAAAAGCTATTGACTAATCAGTGATCAGTAGTCATTAATCTGTAGTCAGTCTATTAAATATTGCACTGACTACGGGTTAGTAAATTGGATATTTTTGATATCAATATTTTCAGGGCAATTATAGTATATTATCTTTGAGGCTGGCTTGGTGTATTCCTAGTCAGGTTTTTCTGTGTTAGACCTTGATCAGCATTTCAGTTGCTATGAAACATAAAATTTAAAATCAATGGAAGATCCCCAAAAGACTCGTGTTATTCCCGTTGGAATTATGGCAGGAATTGCCGCCTGCTTAATTGCTGTGGGTGCGGGGTTAAGCTGGTGGACATTAAGCTCCCGTTCTCCCAAAGAACCGGTTGTTTCCTCCCCAACCCCAACTTTACCACTGCCCACCCCCTCGCCATCGCCAACCGTTGAGAAAATCCTAAACCTCTATTGGGTAGAAGATAAAAACGGTCAATTTGCAATTGTTTCCCAACCGATAAAAATTCAAGCCCAAAACGACCCAACGGTATTTTTAAATATCGCCCTGGATCAATTATTTGCCGGGGCTTCCGACCCAAATCAATTGAGTGAAATTCCCAAAGGAACAAAACTCCTGAACTTAACCACCAACAACGATGACATTTATGTAGACCTATCCCCGGACTTCACCCAAGGGGGAGGTAGTGCATCCATGATCGGACGCCTAGGACAAATCGTTTATACCTCTACGACGCTTAACCCCAATGGCAAAGTTTGGCTATCCGTTGCCGGGAAACCTTTAACAGTATTGGGGGGAGAAGGCTTAGAAATTCCCCAACCGATCACTCGCTCAACTTTTGATCAGGAATTTCAGTTTTAAGGAGATTTGAAAATACCTAGGTTGATTTTTGATCTCGGTGGCTATGGCTGGCCAATAGACCCGGGGATTTAATCGGGTTTAATTTTAATTAATGGCTGGCCATATTCAACGGGAGAACCATTTTGAATTAAAATTTCCATTACCTGGCCAGAAAATTCGGCTTCAATTTCATTCATCAACTTCATGGCTTCAATAATGCAAACGCTCTGACCCGTAGAAATGCGATCGCCAATTGCCACAAATGGCGGTTCATCCGGGGCGGGAGAACGATAGAAGGTTCCCACCATGGGGGAAGTAATTTCGACCCACTTCGATTCCGGCGAAAGGGGTGGAGGAGTCGGTGCCGACGGCGTTGCTGGGGTCTCTGTAGTCAGAGTTCCCCCAACTGGAGCGACAACCGCAGTGGGTATCACCGGAGACGACACCAACTGTGAACCAACCCCCGCAGCAGTTAACAGGGTTTCAACCGGGGACAAAGTTTGAGATCCGGGCGAAACTTCTTTACGAACAGTCAGTTCAAAATCTGCGCTTTTGAGTGTTAGCTCTGAAATGTTAGTTTTATCGAGATCAGCCAGCAATTCACGAAGCTGGTTCAAATCTAGTTGCACAGTTGGTATGTCTCCCCTAAATTTGCAGTCTATCTTGATTCAGTCCGTTGGGTGTGTGTTTAACCCATCGCCCAACAGCCTAAACCGCTAAAATATGAAATCATAGTTCGGCGAGTTTTTATTCTCGACCTTGGTAGCTATCGGTACGGGTATCAATCCGAATCCGTTCCCCCTTAGTAATAAATAAGGGAACCATCACTTGAGCACCTGTTTCCACAATAGCGGGTTTTGTCCCCCCTGTGGCGGTATCTCCTTTGACTCCGGGATCGGTTTCGACCACTTCTAAGGTGACAGAGTTCGGGAGTTCTACTTCCAGAACCTGCTCTCCCCAACGAACCACGTTAACGGTCATGTCATGTTTGAGGTATTTAACCCGATCGCCAATCTCAGATTCCTTCAAACGGGCCTCTTCATAGGTTTCCATATCCATAAAAACGAAGTCTTCCCCTTCTTTATAGGTATGTTGCATTTCGCTTTTTTCCAGAGTCGCTTGAGGAACAGTCTCTCCCGCCCTGAAAGTGCGTTCTACTACACTGCCTGTCTGTGAATTTTTGAGCTTTGTTCGCACAAAAGCAGAACCTTTTCCGGGCTTAACGTGCAGAAATTCTATTACACGCCAGACTGAACCATCTAATACAATCGTGACACCTGTGCGAAAGTCGTTACTGGAAATCATGCAAACTAATACCTGGGCAGAATAATCGGCATCCTATTGTACCCCGGAATGGGGAACAGAGGATTAATTTTTTTCCCGTGCCAACGGGCTAAATAGTGGCAAGATCAGTATAGAGAACAAAAGTTAAGATTTATGTTGCATTTGTCCAATTCCATGAGAAACACCTATAAACATTGGTTGAGAACGGGTTTAGTGGCTGTGCTGCTATTTACCTTATCCGTAGGTCTGAGTGCCGCCTGGTGGGAGGGTGACAGTTCCCCAAAACGCGAAAGTATCCTACCTCAAGGAAACGCTATCACCGATGGTCAAGCCCTCTTACGCTATGCTCTGCCCATTGATAACGAAGCCGCGAGAAAAATTCAAGCGAGTTTAGAAGGGATTCAGTCCCAACTGCGGGGAAAACGCTGGAGTAATATTAACGGCAATATCACCACCGCTTCTCGGGTTTTGACCACCAAAGAGGCAGAATTATTAGCCAATATTCCCGAAGAACGCCAACCCCAAGCTCAAGTTTTAGTTGCACAAATTAAACAAAATATTGATAGCTTGCGGGCAGCAGTTGAAGCTAAAAGCGTGGAAAACCTGCTATTAACCCGGGGTAAAATATTAGATAATATTGGCACATTAGAAGAATTAATGGTTAAGGAATTTCCCTTTGAAGTTCCCGCCGAATATTCTAATTTGCCACAATTGAAAGGTCGGGCTACCATTGAAATCAAAACTAACAAAGGTAACTTAACTGTTGTTGTGGATGGTTATAGTGCCCCGGTGACGGCGGGTAATTTTGTTGATTTAGTGCAACGGGGATTTTATGATGGCTTAAAATTCATTCGTTCAGAAGAATCCTATGCTCTGCAAGTCGGAGATCCTGAAGGAGCGGACGATGGTTTTATTGATCCTAAAACCGGAAAATATCGGGGGATTCCTTTAGAAATTTTAGCCCAGGGAGATCAAGCACCCATTTATAATACCACCTTTGAAGAAATCGGTCGTTATCAAGATCATCCGGTTTTACCCTTTTCTGCTTTTGGAACTTTAGCCTTAGCCCGTCCAGAAGCCATTCCCGACGGCGGATCTTCTCAAGTTTTCTTCTTCCTATTTGAACCGGAATTAACTCCGGCTGGACTTAATTTATTAGATGGTCGTTATGCTGTCTTTGGCTATGTCACCGAAGGAAAAGAAGTTTTAGAAGAACTGCGGAAAGGAGATGTAATTGAATCGGCAAAAGTAATTCGAGGGGCTGATAATCTTGTGCAACCCTCTTAATTTCGGGTAAATTATTAACAATTAACAGAACCGATAAACTGTTAATTGTTAACCTCATTTTTTGTTTAATTTATTGTTTATTAATTATGGCTATCCTAGAGTTAATTTCCATTGCTGGTTTGGGTGTATTAGTAACTTTATTAATTGTAAATTTAGGCAATAATCGAGAACAACAACGTCAATTAGATTCAGCATTTTATCGATTAGTTGCAGCCCAAGGAGGTAAAGTATCTCTGATTCAACTATCAGCTTTAGCCGGAGTTAGCCCCGAAGTCGCCCAAAAATATTTAGATCATCAAGTTCAAGTCTTTTTAGCATTCCCTGAAATTGATGATGAAGGAAACACCTTTTATCAGTTTCCCAAATTGCGTTTACCCCCGCGTTTAGAGCGGGAATGGTAAGGGTAGACGAAGCAGAGGAGCAGGGGGCACTTCGACAGGCTCAGTGGCCGCAGGGGAGGCAGGGGAGGTAAACTCTTTCTATTCCCCATTCGTAATTCGTAATTCGTAATTCCCTATTCCCTGTTCCCTGTTCCCTGTTCCCTATTATCTTGATTGAATTTTTCGCGGAAACTTTTTTCCTGGTGTTTGACGGCTGCTAAAAGTTCAGCATTTTGTAATATTACCCCAACTTGATTATTAAAAACTTGCATATATTTCTGATCATTACTATCAAAACTGACTCGAAATGCTTCGGGAACTTCCGTATCATAACTTAATACTTGATCATCATCTTCAACGGGTTTCTTTTTATTAACTAATTGAGTCACACCAATTAACTCACCATCGGGGTTCCAAACAGGCATACACAATAAACTACAGGTACGATATCCCGTTTTCTGATCGGTTTTTTTAGCCGTTTCCGAGTCAGGATAATCATATAAATCAAAGGGAATATTTAAAGAAACTCCCATTTCCGCAACTTTTCCCGCATACCCTTGACCCACTTGAATTCTAATTTCATGCTCGGAACCATCATTAAAAGTAATTTTAGTCCAAAGTTGATTATTTTGCCGATCTAATAACCATAATGTACTGCGATCTGCCATCATTAAATCCTTGGCGGCAGCCATAACTCGTTTGAGAATTTCATCAAGTTCTAAACTACTTTGGCTCACAGAACGAGTCGCGGCCATTAGAGCGGCTGCAACTCTTTGTCCTCTGGCGGTTTTATGATAGGAACAAAAACTTTCTAAAATCATCCGAATTAAGGGAGCATTTTCTAAAAATTGTTGTTCATCATCACTGGTAAATCCTTGATGATCGATTTTTTCTGATAAGGGAAGACTGCGATCGCATCCTGATTTTAACTTATTAATCGCTTGCACAACCGTCACTAAAATCCCCTGTTCATTTAATAACGGAAAAGCCAACATTGAATAAGTTCGATAACCATTTTTCTGATCCTGTTCTTGAGCAGTTTTTGATCTAGGATCATCATAAAAATCATAGGGAATATTCACGACTTTTTTTAATCTAGCGACTTCTCCCACAATCCCTTTATCGGCCGGAACTCGAATTTCTAAAGGACAATTTTCTTCACTTTCAGCAATCATTGACCAAAATTCATTCCGTTCTTCATCTAACATAAAAATAGTTGTGCGATCTGCATTTAATAACTTTCCGGTTTTCAAGGTAATTGACCGTAATGTGGCATCTAAAATTTCATCAAACCCCTGTCCATCCATAACTTGATTTAACATGGCTAAGGTTTGGCTAATCACGCCTTGGGGAGTATTTTCGGCGTGTTGTTTCATCGCTTCATATTGTCTGGCATTATATAAAGCCACCCCGACTTGGGAATTAAAAATCTGCATATATTTTTGACTATTAGCATCAAAACTTGCTTCAAAACATTCCGGTGCTGTCGGCCAATCATCGGGTTCATATTCGGGAAATTCACCCTGTTTGCGCCTATTAATTAATTGAGTTACACCAATTAATTCACCATCGGGATTCCAAACAGGCATACACAATAAACTACAGGTACGATATCCGGTTTTTTGATCGGTTTTTTGCGATATTTCCGAATCAGGATGAGCATATAAATCAAAGGGAATATTTAAAGTATTTCCCGTTTCTGCAACTTTTCCCGCAAATCCTTGTCCGATTTTTAATCGCAGTTCTCGAATAGATCCGTCTTCAAAGGGAATTTGTGTCCAAAGTTCCTGGGTAATTTTATCTAATAACCATAGGGTACTTCGATCCGCATTCATCAATTTTTTAGCAGCTTTCATCACCCGTTGAATAATTTCTTCACAGTCTAAACTACTTTGATGAACTGTTCTAGTGGCTTCTGTTAAGGCTTCAGATGCTTGTATTTTTTGGGTTAGTTTATAACTTTCATAACAGCTTGTCAAAATGCGTTGTAAACCGGGGGCATATTGTGAAAATTGCTGAGGTTCGATTTCAGTAAATCCAGCTTTATCAATTTTATCTTGAAAAGAATCGGCGGAAAAATGATTTTTTTTAAGTTTATTCACTAAATGAACAAAAGCAAAAATTGTTTGATGATCTTCTCCCAGAGGAAGGGTTAACTGATTATAAATTTGATACCCAATTCTAGGATTTTGGGTTTGGGCAAAAATCGAATACCAATCCGCAGAATAATCTGAAGTCGTGGGAATCGCTTTTTTATAAATCGTAACTCGTCCGGCGGTTTGATTATTAGCTAAAATTGAAATTTTTGTGGTTTGATTTCCGGTGAATCGGGTACTAATTGACCAAATTTCGTTTTTATCTTTATCAATAAAATAAATCGTCATCCGATCCACACACATTAATTCTACCAGTTTTAAGGCAATTGAACCTAAAATTTCACTTAAAATATCATCAAATTCTTTCCCTTCCATTTCTCGCAACATGGACAGGAGTTTTTGTTCTTTTTCCGCAATAATTTGATTAAAACTTGGTTCTTGACTCGCTAGGGTTTTTTGTAACCAATTTTCGTTAAAAACCGTTTCATAAATTCGGTTATAGACTTTTAAATCGGTTCCCTGTTTAACCACTAATCCCGATAATCGCAGTTCCATTTGTTCCACAGTAATATCCGTAGGAATACTACCTTTTCGCAAAATATTTTGATATAAAGTTAAGCGAGATGTAATCCGATTATCGGCTTTTAGAATCCGATCTCGAATGGTTTTTAAATGGGGAGGTTCATCTTGAGATTCCCAATTTTCAATAAAACGGGTATGGATTAACTGTTCAACCCAACTCTGCACTTGAGAACTAGGAATATCCAAATATTGAGTATTTTCAATCACTTTTTGATGAATTAGATAACAGAGTTTTTGAGTTAAAAAAGGTTGTCCTCCTGTCCAGTCTAAAATAGTTTTTAGGACTAATTCAGGCTGACTAATTTTCCCGATTAATCCATTAATTAAGGGTTGCACTTCTTGATAACAAAATCCATTCAGTTGAATGGGACGACCGATATTAAAAGGGTTACAGCTTTTATCCTGCATTAAATCATTGGGTGTGGCGACCCCTAATAAGGCAAAAGTTAATAAGGGATATTCGTCACAAGTTCTAATAAATGCAAAGAAATCATCCACACAAAAATTTAGGCTAAGAATACTATCAACTTCATCAATAAAAATAATAATCGGTTGTTGAATACAGTCTAATAATACCTGTTCAATTAACTCGCTTAACCGTTGAATGGGGGGTAAAAATTCTCGTTCTTGTAACCAAGCTTTTAAATGAATGGGAAGCCGAAAACTGGTGACTAAACGCCTCATAATTCCCGCATACCATTGATCGGGTGTAATATCTTGGGAACCAATTTTTGTTAAATCTACCGCCGCACAAGCAAAACCTTCATCTTGTAGTTGATGTAAAGTTCTGACTCGTAAACTGGTTTTTCCCATTTGACGCGCATTCAAAACATAACAAAATTCTCCCGCTTTTAAGGCTTCATATAAGTCCCTGTCGGCTTGTCGAATTACATAACTAGGAGTATCTAAAGATAGATGTCCACCGACTTTATAATGATAGGTTGGAATAGAGGTTAAATTCATATAATTTAGGTTAATTATTAGGTTTTACTCATTAAACGATGACCAAAATAGTTTTGATAAAGTTCAAAGCGAGGAGTGACTTCATTTCCTTGCAAATGAACTAAACCTAAACTATGTAATTTAAACGCTAAAATTGATTCTAATTCCACAGGTTGAGGAGAACAAACCACCTGATAAAAAGATTCAGCTAATTCAGGATGTTGTTGTAAATTCCATAAATGTCGGCGGAGATGGTCGCCATAAATTCCGGCTTCTGTTGGTGCTATTTCTGCGAATTGTTCTAAACTCATGGAATATTGAACTAGATGATAAAGTGCTACTCGAACTAAATAGGGATGTCCACCCACTATTCTCATTAAAGTTTCGACTTCAATATCTCCCCAATTTAATCCATGTCGGTGTGCTAACTCGTTAACTTGAGTTGCGGTAAATTCGGTTAATTCAATCGGTAAACCGACATTAAATGGAGATTGATTAATGTCTAAAGGAATATAAACTTCTGTGGAATGAACAATTACTAATCGCAGTTTTGCCCAGAGTTCACTATCTCCTCCTCCATAGTTAGCTTCTTCATACCAAGCTCGGAGTAAACTAAAGAAATCATCGGCAATATTTGGATATTGAAACACTCGATCTACTTCATCTAATCCTAGGACTAAAGGAGTATCACTTTCTGATAATAAATAATCCTCAAAATAAGCTGTACAATTATCTTTACTCCCAAATGTATCACTCCAATAATCAGGAACGTGATGGGCTAATTTTAATTTACGAGTTACCTTAGAACATAACCATTGTAACAGATGATTTAAGTTAGTAAAAATTGATTTATCCGCGTGTTGAAAACTTAAAGGAACCGTGCGATAACCCTGTTCCCGTCCTTGTTCTAAAATTCGCGCCATCAGTGAAGTTTTTCCCATCTGACGGGGTGCTTTTAAACGAATTAATGCCCCCGGATGGGTCATTTCGTGATAACATTGATCTTCATGGGGAACCCGTTTAATATAAAAAACCGATTCTAAACGGACTTGTCCACTGGGTAATTCCGGTTCTGCTACGGGAAGGGGAGAGGGAATTTCCGAGGAATAAATGGGTTTAATTGCAAGGGAAAAAACCGAGGATAGTTGATGGGATTCTATTGCTAAATTCGGATGTTCTTCGAGTTCAGATTCATCCCAATTTAACTGTAAATTTTGGGGCGAAGATTCGGGAATAGATTCTTGCAAAAAACCCAGAATTTCTTGTATAATTAAAGTCGTATCTTGTTGACCTGTCCAGGTGCGTTGAACAGTTCCCAATAAATAACTTCTTAGATCATGATTTAAGGGTAAATTTGCCGGACAATTCACCCAAATTGGAATAATTATTGGTAAACGGTGAGAATGAGTATCTTGTAATTCTCGGATTTGACGCAATTCTTCAATCACCATTTCACTAAGGGTTGATTGAGGGGATAACAGTAAAATAAAATAGTCACAATGTTTTAATTCTGTATCAATTTCAGCTAAAAAATCTGTTTCCTGTTGATTAATTTGAGAGCGGGTGACTTCCCAAGCGGCTGAAAATACATGATGTCCAACTTGAATTAAAATCGCTTCTAACTGCTGTGCAAAATTAATATTTAACTCAGTATTTCCGTGACTGATAAATACTCGATAAGAATGGGGAGAGAGTTGCAGTAGTTCCCCAGGAATTTGACTCAACTGAATACAATCATCTTGGTTTTGATAGCGTGCCACTGCGCCTCTAATCGTTTTTTTTGTGACTTTTTCTCCAAAAGTTTGAGAGATTTTCTGCCAAAGTTTATAGCCCACATATTTTTCAATATAGCTAGGATTTAAAGGATAAATTTCATGGTAACTTTTTCCTTCCCAAGAGCCAATAAAAACCTCCCTTTCTAAATCATTGAAATGCTTACCCTGATGTTCAAAAATCAATTGATCAATCCATTCTAATGCTGCTTTAGCATCCATAGTCTAGTTCTAATATATTTAGTTTATTCATAAAAAATACTGTGATCAAACTGATGATGTTACAATTTTAATCAAGATTTTTGCACAAACCTCTCCCATCCGTGACCATTATACCCTTTAGGAACAGGTACATTTTAATTATAAGTATTGATTTTGATCCCGGTGTGAGTGAAATCACTGAAAGTGGATAGAGAATTGTGATAAAAGTCAATCAAATCTTGGTAATTCCTGAATATTTCTGAGGTTTTATGAGGTTTTAAGCAGAGAATTTAGGATAAAATATCAATTTAGCCTGGGGGAATTTTACAGGTCGGTAAAAATTTGGCAAAACTAATGAGCTTTTCTGGTTTTCATTCGGTTCAAATTGAATCAAGATATAAGTAAATCCATTCTTGATCACAATTGAATGGAAAATCCCCTCTATCTTTAAGGAAAACCCTCTATATGTGCCACCGAACTCAAACTCTGATGATTCAAGACTGCATTCATCGTTTATACAGAGGTTACTATCAAGTTTATGGCCAGCAACAACTTGACTATGCAGACTTGATAGTTGAAGTAGCGAACTTTACTTTGCATCGAATTTTACAAAGTGATGCACCCTACCACAACGTAGAACATACCATTTTAGTCACTTTAACTGGACAAGCAATTTTGCGGGGAAAATATCTGAGTGAAAAAAATGTTTTTCCTCAAGAGTGGCTCCATACTATTATTGCTTTACTTTGTCACGATATTGGCTATGTTAAAAGCATTTGTCGTGACGATAAAATTGAAGACAGAATCTATACGACGGGAAAAAATAGAGAAGTGATTCAACTTCCACCTGACACAACCGATGCTAGTTTAACACCCTATCATGTTGATCGAGGAAAACAGTTTATTGGAGAATATTTTGAGGGTAATCCCTTGGTTAATACTAACACAATTCAACACTATATTGAGTTAACTCGTTTCCCTGTTCCTAATGATGAAGAACATCGTGATACCAGTGATTATCCGGGTTTAATTCGGGCGGCGGATTTAATTGGTCAATTAGCTGATCCCAAATATCTCCATAAAATGCCCGATTTATTTCAAGAGTTTGAAGAAACCGGATCAAATCGACAGTTTGGCTATCACCATCCTGATCATATTAGACAAGCCTATCCGAATTTCTTTAAAAATATTGTAGCCCAATATATTCAAACGGGGTTGCATTATTTAAGTTTTACTATAGAGGGAAACCAAATGATCAGTCACTTGTATCAAAATGTTGAATTTGCCACAAAGTATCCCGAAGATAAACCCATTAATTATTGCCCTATTCCTCCTCAAAGTTCTTCCATTGCTTAAAATCATGAAATCTGACCTCTAAGCCAGGAAGGAAACTATATCAACTGAAAAAATATATGTTAAAATCATCGACAGTATTGCGTGCAGGATTGGGAACGGGATTATTTTTTACCGTCTGTTTTCTGGCTGTAGGAGATGTGGTACTGACCAGTGTACAGTTAGGAATTATCTCGGGATGGTGTGTAGGGTGTTTAGTTAAATGGTGGCAAATAGATCAGAAACCAGAATCAACGGAGACTTTTGAAATTGAAGCCATCACCGATAATCTTTCTGATATTCTAACTAAATCCAAGCTCTTACCCCCTCCATCTAAATTGAATCGGCGTCCCACCGAAGCTACAACCATTTTAGGTTGGATTTTCAAACGAAATAAAAGCTGAATAATGGGTAATGGGTAATACTTCGACTTCGCTCAGTAACAGGGTAATGGGTTGATCTCATGCCTGAAGTTAATTAATAAAATGTTGAATAAATTATTTACTTATCTACAATCAGAAATTACAATTATTGTTAATTTTATCATACAAACCTAGAAATAAATTACAGTTACCCATTCTCGCTCTACTAAAAAAAATACTATGTTTCTATTTTTATCTAAACTTTTACCTTTATTTATTTACCCCTTGGGATTAAGTTGTTTATTAATGTTTGTAGCTCTATTTACCCTGTGGAAATATCCTCGATGGACAGGAGCCGTGATCAGTTGCGCCCTAGTAATTTTATTATTAGCAAGTAGTCGAGGAGTAGCTCAGTTATTAGTCGGATCTCTGGAATCTCAAAATATTCCCAAGACTGAAATTCCTAATGCTGCGGCGATTGTTGTTTTAGGAGGTGGGACTAAACCCGCTTTACCCCCGCGTCCTTGGGTGGATGTCTCGGAAGCGGGCGATCGCATTTTATATGGATCATTATTACATCGTCAGAAAAAAGCCCCTTGGTTAATATTAAGTGGGGGTAGAATTAATTGGCAAGGCGGGGGTGATCCCGAATCTCAAGATATGGCTAAAATTGCCGAAGTAATGGGTGTTCCTTCCTCCGCAATTTTACAAGATCCGACTTCATTAAATACCTATGAAAATGCGGTGAATGTGCAGAGTATTTTAAAAGAAAATAAGATTCAAGGGCCGATTTTATTAGTTACTTCTGCTTTACATACTCCGCGATCGCTATTAATTTTTAAGCGTCTAGGAATCGATGTTATACCAGCACCTACGGATTTTCTAATGATTCCTTCTGAAATTAATCAAGCTCAAAAAACTTGGCAAGGAATTTTACTCAGTTGGATACCCGATACCCTCTCCCTACATCAAACTACCCAAGCTTTAAAAGAATATATTGGATTAGGGGTTTATCGGTTTCGAGGTTGGTTATAGGGAATTACGAATTACGAATTACGAATTACGAATTACGAATTATGAATAGGGAAGGGGTAATAAATCAACTCTTACACTGATGACTGATAACTGTGTTAAGGTAAAAGCATTCCTTAATCTAGGATTGTGTGATCATGCCATTTGAATGGGAACAGACGGTTAAACAACCCGATCAGGCTGTGGTAGAAGCGCTCCAAGTCCATCAACTTACCCGTGAATTTCACCAAGAAGTTGAATATCGGGATGAATTTGCTCAATATTGTTCCTGGTATTATCAGACAGCAGCACGCCACCGTCAAGAACTGGAAAAAATGCGAAGGGATATTAATATTCTCGGTTGGTTTTTAGGTAAAAAATAGGAGACAGGGAGAAATTATGGATCAAAATTCTCCGGTCTCCTGTCTTCTCAAACTATTGTATCAATTCTAACTCATCTTCTCGAAAATGGGCCTTGAACTTATTCCCAAAATCCACAACAATTGGCAAATTCGGGCTAAGGGGTCTTCCCTGCCAATCGGTAATAACAGATACAACATTTCCTTCCAATCCCTTAGCATCGAACTCCTGGTTTCGGTGTTCGGGATGGACATAAACGACAACAGATGTTTTAACAGAAACGCGATCGCCAGCCTTCATAAATTTTAACCTAGTATTTCCTCTCTAACTCCCCGGTAAGAGTACCTGTAAGTGTTACTGGTAATCTGATCAGACAGTCTTTCTATCTTTGCACAAAATCGCCACAAAACTCCCAGCAAGCCAAGAAAATTTTGATTGGGATTTAGGCGGAGAGTCCGATCTTGACAGTGAAGAATAAAGCATACACCCTTCAAATCCAATCTTCTTGATCGTTTTTTTTGCCTCGATAAATTTGACCAGTGGCGTGAATTTCGCGAGTTTTTTCAAATAAAGTGTCGTCGGTATATCCCCAAATTTCTGAGATTCTTTCTAAATTGCTTTGAATATCTTTTGCACCAGGAAAACCCCGATAGCGAATTTTTAGACGGGCTAATTCTACGAGATTATAGTCCGTTGCTTCTTGCTCTAAAAGGCCAAGAACGATCTTTCGGTCAGTATTGTATTGAGGATGTTTTTGTTCTTGAGTTGTCATAACTAGCGATCGCTTACCCAATTCCTAATCACAAGATTTATCTCTTTAATTTAACACTATTAGAAGACTCAAAAGCAATCCCGCAAAAGTTTATCTTTTTTACCGGATCAATTTCATCCCACTTGTATTAGAGAATGGACACTCTAATACGGACAACTCTTATGCGAATCTACAGCACTATTTTATTATCTACTTTGTTAGTCGCTGCCATGACTCGTCAATATCTTAATCCTGTTAACTATACCTCAGTTTCAAAAGGTGAAAAAGTGGCTTTTATTGTGACTCAAACCAGTACGGAATTTGATACACAAGGCATTCCTCATCGGGGAAGTGGACGTTAATGATCATGATTAGAAATAGGGAGGAGTGAGTTAAAAACCAAGAGGATAATCCCGATAGGTTTTTTAGTATCTGAGACTTACTCCATTTTTTTATCTTTGATCAGGGGATGATCGATCAGGATTTAATTAACGATCCGGATCAGGAATTAAAACACTGGTATTTACAGCTAGTTATCCTAATCTCTGAACTCAAAATGTTTAACCTTCTTACAGTCTTAGTCATCCTTCCGCTCGTGGGTTTGCATCAGAGTTTTGACCCCCAACCTCAAACAACACAACAGCGTGATTTACAAGAAATTCAGTCCTTCGAGTCCAGAGAATTCCTTGTGTCTCTGAACTCGGATCAAATAGAAATTGCCAATCACGACCACGACGATAAAAATACCGAGGATATTGCTCCTAAACGCGGTGATGGACGACGAGAAAACTAATCACCGATGAAAATGAATTAATCTGGTTGTGGTTTTTCTATTCTATTGCTTCTCCTCCGACAACGACATTGCGAAGCCGTAAACTAGGGCCTCCGCAGCCCACGGGTAAACCATTTTGTCCCCCCTTTCCACACCCCCCCGATTCATCCCAATAAAAGTCATTACCAATAGCTTCAATATCTGCTAGGGTGGTAAAGACATTTCCCGATAACGTCACATCTCTAACAGGTTCTTCTAGTTTGCCATTTCTAATCATCCAGGCTTCTCCCGCAGTGAAGGTAAACATTTCACCATTGGTCATTCCCCCTAACCAATTACGAGCATAAACCCCTTCTTTAATATCACTAAATAAGTCTTCAACGGAAGTATCACCCCGTTCGATCCAAGTATTTGTCATCCTGACTAAAGGGGGAAAATGATAATTCAAACAACGAGCATTTCCCGTAGGAATTTCCCCTAATTTACCTGCGGTTTCACGGGAATGAAGGCGACCGACTAAAGCCCCATCTTGGATCAGTTGGGTGGTAGTCGCCGGAGTTCCTTCATCATCATAGCTATAGCTTCCCCGATGTCCCCCGGGAACTGCACCATCAAAGATTTGTAGATTTTTGGGGCCAAATTGACGGCCCAAGGTCATAACTTCTAATAAGTCGGGATTTTCATAGGTCATATCCGCTTCAGACAAATGACCAAAGGCTTCATGGACAAATAAACCCGACAAAATGGGGTCAATGACAACGGTATAAACATTGCCTTTCACGGGGGGAAGGGCCAGGGAGTTAACCGCCCGCCCCGCCGCACTACGAACCTGCTGATCGAGATTTGTCAGGTCTTCATAGGCTTTACGGGAGCCTGTGGTTTCTCGTCCCGTTTGTACGGTTTCCCCATTTCTGGCCGTGGCTGCAAAGCGCATTTCCATATCGACCCAAGATTGTTCTAACAGAGTCCCTTCTGAGGTGATCAGAATCATTCTTTGGGTACTGTCATTGTAGCGGACGGAAATTGTGGCAATACAGGGGTCAACACCGCGAAGAATTTGGCCGTAGCGATCGCATAATTCTTTTTTTTGCGCCAGAGAAATTTGACGGGGATCGGTTCCCGTTAAGGGTAGGTTACAGCTATCTTGAATAATAGGAATCGGAGCCAGAATAGTTTCTTCCGTACCAATAAGTTTGGCGGCCGTGATCGCTTCACTAATGCGATCTTCTAGGGTTGAAAGGCGATTAAAACTAGAAAAACCCCATCCCCCTCGATAGCAAGCCCGAACTTGACCGCCGATGGAAAGTCCTTCACTCAAGGTTTCAATTCGCTCTCCTCGTAATAATATATCGGTTTCTTCGGCTTCCTCCAGACGAATTGCTAAGTAATCTACTTGGGACTGGTAACGCCCCATCAAATCCGCTAACAGATTCTTCACATCGGCAAGCAAACTAGGCATAATGGTCAGCAAGGTTGACTGTATTTCCCTATTTTGCCTCAGAGAGCGGATATTGACTCTGGAGATATTCAGGTTTTGATATATTACCGCTCCAGAATAGTCCCCCTACCTCCCCTGCTCCCCCTGCCCCTCGCCCCCTTACGGGGGAAACTTCACCCCTAGGGGGTTCGGTTCTACCAATATACGAATTGGGCAAATGTCGCTATGGTGAAGGCATAACAAACCGCGTTTGTCGGGGAGTGAGACTTGATTTATTTCTAAAAGTTATTGCTAAATTATATAATTCGTTTTAGGGGGATGATGATGAACCAAATATTATTACCAACGCTCAGTCAGATTTTGGCGGAAGATGAAACCCATAAATTAGGTTATTCCTATTCGTCTAAATCCTTGTATCATTCAGAAATTAATTCTAATCTTTCTTCCGAAGTCAAACAATTTTTAAAGGCAGAAAAAGAATGGTATAGTGGAGTTAAGTCTATGAATTTTTTATTAGAAGAACTCCAATCCAATATTAATATATTAGCAGAAAATTCTATTTCAAGTTCCGATCCATTATTCCATCTAGGATTAATTATTTCCGGGCCAGTTCCAGTTTTAATTCATCCCCACTTAGCGATTCATTTTGCTACTCAAATTTTTACCCATGACCTGTCAAAATTAGGGGATGAATTAGTTTTAAAATTACGCCATCCTAAAGCCTTACTTCCGGCATCGGAGGAATTTTATAACTCTATGCCTGAAACAAAAGCCTGTCCCTTACACGGAAAAGATCCTTTAGTTAAAGAACAGTTTTGTTTAGTTTTAACAAGTCAGTTTAGTTTAGTGATGGTATTGGGTCAGGATTTAACTGGAAGTCCGGCTTTTCTATTTTCTTTTGATCCTGATATTGTGGAAAAATCATTATTAATATTGCGCGATCGCATGGAATTAATTAAATCCACAGCAAACCTTGATTTAAAAATGGAAGTAGCCAGACAAAAAATTAAATTAGAGGAGAGTATTGCTCAGTTTATCCCAATTGAACCTAATTATAAAACCGTAATGCAATTTAGTCGTTTATTATTAAATAATATATCCTTAGAAGTAGAAAAAACCCCAGAAATTGCACCCTTAACTACTCAGTTAAAAACCGTTGAAATTGCCGTCAAAAAAGTATCTAATTCAGATAAAAATAAGAGTCCAAAACTTTATGCTTCCGGGCTAGAAACAACTATTCCCGACAACCCCATACAAACGGCAGAAGTCGAATTATTACAAGCGATCGCCCATGAAGTTCGGACACCCTTAGCCACAATTCGCACCTTAACACGGTTACTATTAAAACGGCCAAATTTACCAGCCGAAGTAATTCATAAACGTTTAGAAATGATTGATCAAGAATGTACTACCCAAATTGATCGGTTTAACTTAATTTTCCGGGCTGTTGAATTAGAAATAGAACAAAGCCGACAAAATAGTCGAGGAAATAGTGAGGAGAAATCCCTACCATTAACGGCAATGTCATTAGGAGATGTGTTTCAAAGTAGTTTATCTCAATGGCAAAAAAAAGCCAGTCAGCGTAACCAAACCTTAGAGGTAATTTTGCCGCATAAACTACCAACGGTAATCAGCGATCCGACTATGCTTGATCAAGTCTTAACTGGAGTTATTGATAATTTTACCCGCAGTCTTCCCTGTGGTAGCCATATTAAAGTCGGCGTGAGATTAGCAGGACATCAATTAAAGTTACAATTAGAATCCCAACCCGGAAAAGAAGTTAATTCCCCCTTTGCCGTGTCTCCCCAATCTCCATTAAAATCAATAGGGCCTTTATTAATGTTCCAACCGGAAACGGGAAGTTTAAGCCTAAATATGGCGGTGACAAAAAATCTATTTCATGCGTTAGGTGGGAAACTGGTAATTAAACAGCGCCCGCAACAAAGGAACATAATGACGATTTATTTACCCTTACAAAATACCTCGGAAACCGAATGAATAAAAATTGGATAAAACAACATTTTCTATTAGTTAGTGCTTCTGTTCTCGTGCTTGAAAGTTTAATGGCCGGGGTCGCCCTAGCTCAACCCGATCGTTATGGAGCGATCGCCACCTCAATATCGGGAGGTTGGGGTTATGGTTACGATTATCCGACTCGAAAAGAAGCTGAACAAAAGGCTTTGAAAGAATGTGCTAAATCCGATTGTAAAGTCCAGGTTTGGTTTAAAAATGCCTGTGGTGCAGTTGCTAAGAATCCAGAAGGAATTATCGGGTGGGGTTGGGCGATCACTCCTGAACAAGCCCAAGCTAATGCTCTAATTGAATGTGGTACCGGGACTTGCAAAATTGAAACCTGGGCTTGTACAACCCGATAATCAGTTCAATTAAATCAATTATTGTTAATTGTTGTTGATATGGAAAAGGAGGAAATTTTACAATGGATAAATTAACTAATTATCGTCAAACTATTAAAAAGATATTAACAGAACATGATTATCTTGCTAATCGTTCATCTAAGAAAAAATATGAAACTTGTTTAGTTTTTGATGAAACTCATGATCATTATTTATGGATGTCTGTAGATTGGGTTAATCAAAAGAGAATTAATAATACTCATGTTCATATCCGCATTAAAAATGAGAAAATTTATATTGAGGAAGATTGGACAGAGGAAGGCATTGCTAATGAGTTATTAACCGAAGGTGTACCTAAATCCGATATTGTTTTAGCGTTTCATTATCCTGAAACTCGAAAATTAACTGAGTTTGCTATTGCTTAAATTACTATCAATTATTGTCTAAAATTGAAATATTATCATCTAAACCTGATAATTCTAAAGATTTAATCGGATATAATTGCTGATCTAAACATTGCATTTCAGCACATTTTTCTTGACTAATTAAAATCACCTTGCTTTGATGTTCAGTTTCGGTAATCATGGTGAAAAGTTTTTGATAATCTTTATATTCAGGTTTATACATTCCTGCTAATTGTTGAGGTATAAAGATTTCCTCTATATTATCAAGAATAATCAAACATCGTTTTTTATTTAGTAAATTCATAAATTTATTAAAAATATTTTCACTATTATTAGCGTGAATAATATCAGTTAAAATTTCAGTAATATTAAAGTTAAAAGATTGAGATAATTTAAGATTTTTCCAGATGATTACATCAAAAGGTTGAGTATTCAAATCAAGAAAGTATCGTACTAATGTACTTTTACCAATACCTGCAATTCCTAAAACTGAAATTAAGTTAATATTAGGGTTTTCTAACCATTTGGAGATGGTTAAAAGTTCGTTTTGTCGTCCGTAACAATGAGTGATTTTTGTGGCTTGTTTTAAATTACAATAGGGTTGTTGCTGATTACTTTGAGCTTGTCTATCATTATTAAGAGATTGGTTGGGATATGAACAAAATCTAAAATCATTACTATTTTGTATATTAATAAATTGTGATGATGTTAAGTCTAATCTTTCAAAGGTAGAGCGAAAATTAGATTTATTAATATCTTCTCCTAATTGTGCAGATAGAATTTCCCATAATTTATAACCTACATCCCTAACTCTACTTTCACTATGCTGACATTCATCTGCTATTGCTTGATAGGTTTGACCTTGCCATACTCCCTTAATCACCGTTTCTTGAAGATTATCTAGGTGTTTTCCCGTTTGTGATAAAATTAAGTAGTCGGCTATTTGTAAAATTTCTGTAATAGTCATGCAAAGTAGATAGAGCAAGGGTTTTCAGGATTATAGCCTAATTTAATAGGACGTTTCACGATATTTTACGATATTGTCTTTAGATTATTTTAACAAAAAACACGATTTAATAGGGCTTTTTAGGATGGCAAGTAGCTTTGTTTATTGAGATAATATAGGTAATTTACAAAATATAGGCGGTTAACGTGGTGAAATCTAAACGATTAGCAAATTTATTAGTTGGTTCTCTCTTTTTAGCTGGTTTATCTATCACATCGGCTTTATTATCAGAAAGGGTACTCGCTGACATTAAGTGTCCTGTTAGAACGCCATGGGGAAGTAAAGAAGAGCTTTGTCCTCATATTCATCTCCCTAGTGGAAACCTAGCACAAGCAGAATCAGAGGTTGGATGTCCACAGTGTAACCGTTCTTCTCCTAGTATATCGGGGATTTATCGTGGCATAAATATATGGGGAGTTTTAAGAGTCACAGCTAGTAACAATTCAGCTTTCTCTGCAGATGATAATAATGAAAATCAATATTTTACTCATTTAACAAAGGGTACTTTAGTTTCTAGAAATGGGGGAGAAGTTATTTGGAATATAACCACAAAGAGAACAAACCGTTCAAATGGTTGTACCACAATGATGAGTGGAATTCTGACTCAAAGAAGCAATAACACAGCAAGAGCAGTCTATACAGGTACAGACGGTCGTTGCGATATTCCCACAAATTTTAGTGCGGTAGTTGAACTTAGCAAAAACTAAACTTATTTGGAGATAGCTGGGGCTTGTGCTTAGAAGATAAACCTAGCTCATCAGGTTTTGTGAAATAATTTAGGCACAATCTCAGATTACGATCCGAATTTTCAGGGTAGCCCTCTATTTATAATTCAGAATGGTCGTACTAAGTAGCAATTGAGTCAAAAAACTGATGATAGGGGAGTTGGTCATGCGATCTCGCAGAGATCCGCGTAGCGGTGCGCGCTTGAGAATGTGGGGAGTTTGAGGTGTGATCGCTTTTTTAAAAGTGAGTTGAGATGCGATCGCTTTTTTAGAGGGAAGTTTGGGGTGCGATCACTTTTTGGGAGGGGAGTTAGTGGTGCGATCGCTTTTTGGGGATGGTAGATTGAGATGCGATCGCTTATTACAAGGTATTTTTGGTTAGTATTATTATTGCGGGGTCTTTATTGCTCACCTACTCAACTAAAAAATTACAAGGAGGAAATTTTACAATGGCTCAATTAGAAAAATACCGTAATTCTATTAAAAAGGTATTAACAGAATATCATGAATGGGTTTCAGGTTCAGCAAATTTAGATCAAGAAAGTTGTCTAGTTTTTGATGAGATACATGATCAATATTTTTGGCTATTTATGGGTTGGGAAGGCAAGAAAAAAATTAGAAATATTCAAGTTCATATCCGCATTAAAAATGAGAAAATTTATATTGAGGAAGATTGGACAGAGGAAGGTATTGCTAATGAGTTATTAACCGAAGGTGTACCGAAAGAGGATATTGTATTAGCTTTTTATGATCCTGAAACTCGTAAATTAACTGAGTTTGCTATTGCTTAAATTACCATCAATCTTTACAGCGATTTTTCACATATTCCCGAAAAAATGGAGACAATTTAAACATAACTTTTTCTTCTTTGATTTTTGTTACTAAATACCGTTGCTGTAAAGATTGTAAACCCTTAACAAAATCTACTGAAGATAAAGGTAGTTTTTGTTTTAAATCTTCTCTTGATATCAGTTGATCTGATTTACTCAATTCTAAAATAATTTGCTGTTCGATTGATGATAGCCTATTAAATAAATCATTAAAATGAGATTCCATAGTTTGAGTAATAATTAAGCTATTTTCTTCTAAAAAATCAGCTACTTCACCATCATAAACATCTTGAATTAAACTAACAATATTTTTTAAGTAAGTCGGATTACCTTCATAAAGCCGAATTAATTTTAACCAACTATCTTGATTATTTAAACCTGTATTATCTAAAATTTTAATATCATCTAAACCTGATAATTCTAAGTATTTAATCGGATATAGTTGTTTGTCTAAACAGTGCATTTCAGTACATTTTTCTTGACTAACTAAAATTACTTTGCTTTGATGTTCAGTTTGGGTAATCATGGTGAAAATCTTTTGATAATCTTGATATTCAGGTTTATATATTCCTGCTAATTGTTCAGGTATAAAAATTTCCTCTATATTATCAAAAATAATTAAACATTGTTTTTTATGTAGTAAATTCATAAATTTATTGAAAATATTTTCAGTATTATTAGCGTGAATATTAGTTAAAATTTCAGTAATATTAAAATTAAAAGATTGAGATAATTTAAGATTTTTCCAAATGATTACATCAAAAGGTTGAGTATTAAGATCAAGAAAGTATCGTACTAATGTACTTTTACCAATACCTGCTATTCCTAAAATTGATATTAGGTTAGTATTACGGTCTTCTAGCCAGTGGGAGAGAGTTGATAATTGGTTTTCTCGTCCGTAACAGTGGTTGATTCTAGGGGCTTCTTTTAAATTACAATAGGGGTGTTGCTGATTACTTTGAACTTTTTGATCATTATTAAGAGATTGGTGCGGATATGAACAAAATCTAAAATCATTACTATTTTGTATATCAATAAATTGTGATAATGCTAAGTCTAATCTTTCAAAGGTAGAGCGAAAATTACACTTATTAATATGTTCTCCTAATTGTGCAGATAGAATTTCCCATAATTTATAACCCACATCCCTAACTCTACTTTCACTATACTGGCATTCATCTGCTATTACTTGATAGGTTTGACCTTGCCATACTCCCTTAATCACCGTTTCTTGAAGATCATCTAAGTGTTTTCCCGTTTGTGAGAAAACTAAGCGATCAGCGATTTGTAAAATTTCTGTAATAGTCATATAAATTAGATAGAGTAGGGATTTTCAGGATTATAGCTTAATTTAATAGGACTTTTTACGATATTTTACGATATTGTCTTTAGATTTTTTTAACAAAAGACACGATTTAATAGGGCTTTTTAGGATAGTAATTAGCTTGGTTTATTTAGATAATATAGGTAATTTACAAAATATAGGCGGTTAACGTCGTGAAATCTAAACGATTAGCAAATTTATTAGTTGGTTCTCTGCTTTTAGCTGGTTCATGTATTACAACAGCTTTATTACAAGCACCACAAGCTTATGCTGGTTCTTTCAACATTATTGGTGAATGGACGGGAAGTCCAGACTGTCCAATCAATTTCTTGGACGATGATGGAACTACTATTGAAGGTAATTGTGATAATGGTTCTTTCAATCATATTATACAGGGATCTTACTCGACTAAAGATCCGAATCGAATTAATATAACAGTGACACGCATAGATTACTCCACCGGTTGCAAGACTTCAGTTCGAGGTTACATTAGAGTGATTGACAATGATAATGTGAGATTCTGGCAAGAAGGTTGGCATGGTTGTGGAGTGAATACAGCACCAGCAACATCCACTTGGACTAGACTGGAATAATTTTTCTGGTAGTAGTTCGTAGGGTGGGCAATGCTTTTAAACCTTTGATTCTCACCCACTAAATTATATACATTTATTTTTATTGCGATCGCTCTTTGTGGGAGTTGGAGATGCGATCACTGTTTGAAGGAAGTTTGAGGTGTGATCGCTTTTTTGAGGGAGTTGGTGGATTTTTGGTTGTGGTGGGCAATTATAAAAGTTATTCCTTAATAATCACCATTTAACGCTGATTGCCAACCCTACAGTTACTTTCATTGATTGCCAATCACACATTTTTTGCTAATCAAGGAAAAAACTTATAAATATCTTTTCGATGTAAAAACCTAGTAAAAATAATTGTATCTTCACTCAATTCTATCCCTATCCTATAGTTGCCTAAACGGATACGATAGAATGTATCATAACCTTGTAATTTTTTGAGATGATTAATTTCTAATGGGTTTTCTGTTGTTTTACATTGAATGATTATTTGCTTTAACTCAGATAAAACTTTTTTATCTTTAATTTTTCTTAAATCTTTTTCAAATCTTGATTCGAATTTGATTTTCATTAATTTTCACTATCTAATAAAGCAAATATTTTTTCTTCAGAAACAAAATCATCTTGTCGTCCTTCTTTAATGGCATTAGCTAGAGAAATTTCCTCCAATGCTTCTAGGATAAGATCATAAAATAAATCTTTTCTGGTTTTAATAATTTCTACCATTATTTCTGTCAGCATTTCTTTTGTAGTTTCGTCATCAATTGATAATTTCATTGTTTTACAATGTCAAATTTGTTTTTTCAAATTATAGCATATTTTAATGAATTTTTGGTTAGTATTATATAGAATGGTGTAATATATCTATTGCCTGGAATCATGACTGAACTCCTCAAGCAAGTTATTGCAGAAATCCAAGAACTTCCTGCCGACCAGCAAGATGCGATCGCATTGCGTCTTATGGCTGAACTGAAAGACGAACAGAGATGGACAAAGCAGTTTGAATAAACCACAGACGAGCAGTGGGATCGATTAGCTGACATGGTTCGGCAGGAAATCTCAGACGGTGACACCGTTTCATTGGATGAAGTCTTTCCGGTCAAGTCATGAAATCGATTGTCACAAAAGCGTTTCGTAATTATAAATAATGGGATAAGCGAGAGGATTTTGTTGAATTAAAGCTAAATTTTTATCTACAACTCGAATCAACTCTGATCCGAGTTGGTTAACTTGTGATTCATACCACCGATACGCCTCCTCTAAATCTAATTCAGCTTCCTCGGAAATTTTAATTTTATATGTCATCTTTAATAATTCTTCGCTTAACTACTTCCCAAGATTCACCTTCATTTTCAATATTTTGATAAGATGCTAAACGCCGATCTAATTCCTGTTTTTGAGATTGAGTTAAAGGAATTTGATCGGCATCCATAACAACACTATCCCAAATATCTTCTATTAATTGAAGTTTTTCGGAAATAGTTAGGGGTAAAATTTGTTCAGATAATAGACTATTCATAAATCAAACAATGTAATTTGATAATTTTTACTTAGCTTAACTTATTTTTACCATTTTGTGTCATTTTGATGATTGGAGATCGCTCTTGGGGTGGGATCGCAGGTTAATAGGGAAGTACAATTGGTCGCAGTTTCAATCCCTTCCCAATATTTTTATAGATTTTATGAAAAAATATCAATGGTTATGGCTATCTCTATTTTTTATAGGAATTTTATCAGCCTGTGGTATTGCTAATCAAAAAACTTCTGTAGAAACTATTTCCTCGCCACCGCCCCCGATCAGTTTAATTGTTTCTGCTGCTGCCGATCTCAATTATGTTTTTCCCGAAATTGGTAGGTTATGGGAACAGGAAACCGGAAATCAGGTGACACTTAATCTGGGTTCCACCGGACAACTGGCCCAACAGATCGATAGGGGCGCGGCCGTTGATTTATTTGCCGCGGCTAATAAACAATTTGTGGAAGATTTAGACGCCAAGGGACTGATTATTTCTAATACTAAAGCCCTCTATGGTGTGGGGCGAATTACACTCTGGCAAAGACCGGAGGCAACCCTAGAAATTAAACAACTTCAAGATTTATTGAAGCCAGAAGTTAAACGAATTGCGATCGCTAATCCTGACCACGCTCCCTATGGAATTGCCGCCAGAGAAGCCTTACAATCGCTGGGGATTTGGGAAACCCTCCAACCCAAACTAATTTTAGGTGAAAATGTCCGACAAACTCAGCAATATGCCGAAACCGGTAATGCGGATGTGGCGATCGTGGCTTTGTCGATCAGTATGAATAAACCGGGTAAATGGACTCTAATTGACGACAATTTGCATAAACCCCTGGAACAGATGTTAGCCGTCCCTAAAAATGCCCCTTACCCCGAAGCTGCTAAACAGTTTGCTAGTTTTATTAATAGTGAAAAGGGTCGCCCTCTGATGCAGAAATACGGTTTTATTTTGCCGGGAGAGGAGCCTATTAAGTGATCTTAGCCCCTCTAATTTTGTCATTGAAAGTTACGCTCGCCGCCAGTATTGCCGTATTGTTTATCGGTTTGAGTTTGGGCCTGTGGCTGGCAAAAAATAACTTCCCAGGGCAAATTTTTCTCTCAACTTTGCTGAATTTGCCCCTGGTTTTACCGCCTAGTGTGGTGGGCTATTTCCTGTTGTTGAGCTTGGGACGGGGTAGCCCGATCAAAGAATGGCTAGGAATTGATCTGTTATTCACTTGGCAAGCGGGGGCGATCGCTGCGGCCGTTGTGGCCATGCCCCTGATGGTGGAGTCAACCAGAGTGGCGATCTGTGATGTTGACTCTGAGATAGAAGATGCAGCCCGGATCTGTGGTTGTTCTCGATTAGATTTGCTGTGGTGTATCACCCTGCCCCTTGCCTATCGGGGTATTTTGGCAGGTTTTGGATTGAGTGTAGCCCGAGGTTTAGGAGAGTTTGGGGCAACGGTGATGGTCTGTGGTAGCATCCCCGGACGGACTCAAACTTTGCCTCTGGCTATCTATGATGCGGTGCAGAGGCAAGAGTATGGACTAGCGAATATGATGGTATTGATCATGACGGCGATCGCTTTTATATTATTGTTTTGCGTCAGAATGTTGGAAAGAAAAAATTCAGCCCATCGTTAAATCATCCCTGATATCGCGCTACGCGCTAGGGAACAGGGAACAGGGAACAGGGAACAGGGTTTCATAACTCAAAAGTGTCCTAACTGTAATGCGTAGCGCTATATCGCACCGGAACACCGCAACACAGGAAGACAAGAGTTTACCCTGGTGGGTTTGAGGATTCGTTTTCGGGTAAGATTAGCTGTGATCCACAATCGCTTATCAACAATTGCAATGGCACCAACCCTACTTTTTAACGCCCTCAAACAGGCAACCGATGAAGAAATGGCCCGTGACCCCTCCGTGTTTGTGTTGGGGGAGGATGTGGGTCAATATGGCGGTTCCTATAAAGTTACAAAAGATCTTTATGAAAAATACGGGGAATTACGGGTTTTAGATACTCCGATTGCCGAAAATAGTTTTACAGGAATGGCTGTTGGTGCTGCAATGACAGGGTTGCGGCCGATTATTGAAGGCATGAATATGGGATTTTTGTTACTCGCCTTCAACCAAATTGCCAATAACGGCGGAATGCTGCGCTATACCTCCGGGGGAAATTTTAAAATGCCTCTGGTAATTCGTGGCCCTGGAGGTGTGGGCCGTCAACTGGGGGCGGAACACTCCCAACGCTTAGAATCCTATTTCCAGTCGGTTCCCGGCTTGAAAATGGTCGCCTGTTCCACGCCTTATAATGCTAAGGGATTACTCAAAGCCGCGATTAGGGATGATAACCCGGTGCTATTTTTTGAGCACGTTCTGTTATACAACCTCAAGGAAGAAATCCCCGACGAGGAATATATTGTCCCCATCGATAAGGCGGAAATAGTCAGACAGGGGAAAGATGTAACAATTCTGACCTATTCTCGGATGCGCCATCACGTCATGCAAGCGGTTCCTGCTTTGGTCAAACAGGGTTATGATCCGGAAGTGATTGATTTAATTTCTCTTAAACCCCTCGATTTTGAAACCATTGGGGAATCGATTCGCAAAACCCATCGGGTAGTTATCGTGGAAGAATGTATGAAAACCGGGGGACTGGGGGCAGAAATTACGGCTTCAATTAATGATCGTCTTTTTGATGAACTGGATGCGCCTGTATTAAGATTGGCATCCCAAGATATTCCTACACCCTATAACGGTGCTTTAGAGAGACTAACTATTGTTCAACCGGAACAAATTGTGGAAGGAGTTAAATCAATTATCAGTTATCGGTAATCAGTTATCAGTTATCAGTTATTAGTTGCCAGATGACTGATAACTGATACAGACGCGCCAATAGCCTACGGCATCGCTGCGCTCGGGCACGTCTCTACTGATAATTGATAATTGATAACTGATTGACTACTAATTATTAATAAAAATGCGAAAACAAAGATCTGCTTTAATTCTGATTTTAGTGATGCTAATTGCCTCTATTATAGTCTTAACTAATGTTCCTTTTCGGCTGGGTTTAGATTTACGGGGAGGTTCCCAACTTACTGTTCAATTGAAACCTTCGGAAGCGGTTCCTGTGATTGATGAACGGGTTCTGACCTCGGTTCAAAGTGTAATTGAAAACCGGGTGAATGAATTGGGGGTATCGGAAGCACTGGTGCAAACCGTAGGAGAAAATCAGATTTTGGTGCAGTTACCAGGGGTGAATGACCCCCAAGAAGCGGAAAGGGTTTTAGGAGGAACGGCGCAGTTAGATTTCCGGGAACAAAAATCGGGAACTGAACAACAGTTAGCGGTAGAATTTCAAGTCCAACAGGGAATTAAACAACAAATTGAGGATGCTAAAAAAAAGGGTGATTCTCAAACTTTAGCCACCGCTATCGAATCTTTAAATAGAAGTAATGATGCGATCGCCCAACTCTATAATACTCCTCTTTTGAGAGGTCAAGATTTAAAAGACGCCTATCCTGAACCCGTACAAGGGGGAGGAAACTGGAATATCGGTTTAGTGTTTAGTTCTGAAGGAGGGGAAAGGTTCGCTGAACTGACTAAAAATTTAGCGGGAACCGGTCGAACTATTGGGATTTTTCTGGATAATAGTTTATTAAGTTCTCCGTCGGTTCCGGTGGATTTTGCTGATACAGGAATTGTCGGGGGTCGGGCGGTAATTACGGGTCGATTTACTGCCGAACAAGCTAATTCCTTAGCGGTACAATTGCGCGGCGGAGCTTTACCTGTTCCCGTGGAAATTGTGGAAAACCGCACCGTGGGGGCTACCCTAGGACGGGATAGTATTCAACGGAGTATTTACGCCGGGGTAACGGGTTTAATTCTAGTCCTGATTTTCATGATTGTTTATTATCGATTACCCGGAGTAATTGCGGATTTTTCTTTAATTATTTACGCCTTATTAAGTTTAGCCCTATTTAATTTATTGGGGGTAACTTTAACCTTACCTGGAATTGCTGGATTTATTCTGAGTATTGGGATGGCGGTGGATGCTAATGTTCTGATATTTGAACGAACCCGTGAGGAATTGCGGGCGGGAAAAACCCTATACCGTTCTGTGGAATCGGGTTTTTATCGGGCATTTGGTAGTATTTTAGATGGGAATGTGACCACGGTAATTGCTTGTGTAGCCCTGTTTTGGTTTGGAACAGGATTAGTCAAAGGTTTTGCTCTTACCTTGGGATTAGGAGTCGTGGTTAGTATGTTTACTGCTATTACTTGTAGTCGCAGTTTCCTATTCCTATCTCTTGATTTCCCAGAGTTAAGAAAACCGGAATTGTTTTGTCCGAATTTGAAAAAAGATCTCTCGGTAGTTAGTAATTAGGGAATAGGGAACACTTCGACTTCGCTCAGTAACAAGGGAATAGTAAACAGTCAACAGTCAACGGTCAACTAATTTATGGCTTTTAGTGTTATTAAACGACGTAACCTATGGTGGACGATTTCCGGCGCGGTTATTCTGGCGGGAATTGTCGCTATGGGAATTTCTTGGAGTCGGCCAGATATTGGCGCTCCCTTACGTCCAGCCTTGGATTTTGTAGGAGGAACTCGCCTCCAATTAGAATTGGATTGTTCGGTTGCTAATAATTGTGATGGCCCGATTGAGATTACTCAAGTTCGGGAAGTTTTAGCGAGTCAGGGTTTAGCAAATAGTTCGATTCAACTGTTAGATAAAGATTCGAGCAAAAAAGATAAACAAATTGTTTCGATTCGCACCAAAACTTTAAACGTTGATGAAAGAAGCAATTTACAATCGGCTTTAAGTCAAAAAATCGGAGCCTTTGACCCAAAAGGGATTCAAATTGATACCGTTGGCCCTACTACTGGTCGTCAAATTTTTATCTCGGGACTAATTGCTTTATTATTGTCTTTTGCCGGAATTACAGTTTATTTAAGTTTTCGGTTTAAGTTGGACTATGCCTTTTTTGCCTTTGTTGCTTTATTCCATGATGTTTTTGTGACCCTAGGAGTATTCTCAATTTTGGGTTTAGTTTTAGGGGTAGAAGTTGATAGTTTATTTCTGGTTTCTCTGTTGACAATTGTGGGATTTTCTGTTAATGATACGGTGGTAATTTATGACCGAGTTCGGGAAGTGATTGCCCGAAATCCTGATCTGCATATTAACCAAGTGGTGGATGATGCGGTGGGACAAACTTTAACCCGGTCTATTAATACCACTTTAACTACCCTATTGCCCCTAATTTGTATTTTCCTATTTGGCGGTGAAACCCTAAAATATTTTGCCTTAGCTTTATTAGTGGGATTCACGGCTGGGGCCTATTCTAGTATTTTTATTGCCAGTACAATGTTAGCTTGGTGGCGCGATCGCAAATCCGATTCGGTGACTTTAGCCACGGAAAAAGAGTAAATTCAGGGTAGGTTATCCCGTGTCGGGATAAAGCTATGAATAGGGGTTTCAAGAAGGGATAGGGAATAGAAAATAAGGGATAAAATATTGCCCATTGCCTATTCCCCATTCCCCTTTTATTAAGAATGAACTGGGTTTAAATTCCAGTCGGGACGGAGATTTTCTGCTGCTCTTAAATAGGGGTGATAAACTTGGGTTTTATCGCTGGGTAGGTTAACATGAACTAAGAAGCGAATACATTTTTCTAAACTGCCGGCGACGTACATTTGTTGAACATCTAATAACGGAACATTCTGCCATTGAGGACGCTCACGGGCGATCGCGGCGGGAAAAATAGCGTCTAAATCTTTGGTGACAGAAAAGGTCATACTAATAATTTCATTAGGATCAAGTTGATTACGGGTTTCCAATTCGTCTAGTAATTCTATGACCGCTTCTCGAATGGCTGCAACCGAATTTTCTGAAACCGTCGTTGCGCCACGAATGGCTCGAACTCGCCAGTCCACAAATAGAATCCTCCGCGATTAAAATATTGATTGTTCTCAGTTTAGCAATACCGGGAGACAAGGTGAAAAATTATAATTGAGATTGTTCGGCATAACAAGTATTTCTTCCTAGGGCTTTGGCTTGGTATAGACATTGATCGGCCCGATCAAAAATATCCTCAATTCGAGTATCCTGGGGTCTAAAAACTGCGACTCCAATACTAACTGTGATGTTTAAATTCCCTTTTTCCGTGGGAATGGAAAGGTGAGCAATTAAATCACAAATTTCCTGGGCAATTTTCAGGGCATCTGCTTGATCGGTGTCCGGGAGTAAAATTACGAATTCTTCTCCGCCATAGCGCCCAAAATAATCACTGGATCGGAGATAATTCTGAATGGCTAAAGTGAAATTGATTAAAATTTGATCGCCTGTTAAATGACCATAATTATCATTAATTTGTTTAAAATGGTCTAAATCTAAGATCAGTAAAGAAAATAAACTTTTATCGTGAATCGCTCGATTGAATTGGTTTTCAATATATTCAAAAAAGCTACGACGGTTTAAAATTTGGGTCAGGGGATCGAGTTGAGATAATTGTTGAAGTTTTACCAAAGCTCTTTTGAGATTATCTGTTGTTTGTTTTAGGGTTAAATGGGTTTTAACTCGTGCTAAGAGTTCATTTCTAATAAAAGGTTTAGTAATATAATCTACAGCCCCTAATTCAAACGCTTCAACTAATTTTTCTTCTTCATAACTAGCCGTGAGAAAAATAATTGGAATTTCTTGTAATGCGGGATCGTTTTTAATAAATTGACAAACCTCTAAGCCATCCATTTCGGGCATCATTAAATCCAACAAAATCAAATCTATTTTATTATCTTTTAATCGATTTAACGCTTGAAAACCACTGGTAGCAAAGGTGGTATTATAGCCCAGACTATCAAGAATTTCTCCAACTAATTTTAGATTATTCGTAATATCATCAACAATCAAAATAAAAAAATCTTCTGGGATAAATAAGTCCATTTTCATTAATTCAACTCCTGATTAACATCATTTTTAAGACTTTCTATAATCCGAGGAAAAGCATTGACGGTTTCAGGAATATTATTCCAATCAAATGCGTCTAACTGCATTTCCAAGACTTCGGCATATTCAATTAAAGGCTGATATTGATATTGTTGCCCCCAGGTTTGTAAGCGTTGAACAAATTGCTGTAAATCTCGAGTTTTTAAGGTTTTTCTTAACGTATTCCAAACCTGTTCTTCCTCGTATTTAAGTTTTAAAAGAAATTCTTGTGCTGCGGCTGATCCAATGACCCAAGACAGATCAACTAATAGATCATCCGTCTCTTGATCATTTGCCATAACCATAGCAGTTTGAGAGTTTAGGGGTAAATGTTTTTTTATTTCCGTGACTAATTGTTTTAAACTCACGGGTTTTAGCAGACATCCTTGACAAAAATCTTGAAGTTCTTTCAATTCTTGAGTTTGACAGGAAGCGGTAACAATAACAATGGGAATATGTTGGGTTTTTTGCTCCTGTTTGAGACATTTAGCCACAACTCTTCCATCCATTTCGGGCATTAGTAAATCCAATAAAATTAAATCAGGTTGATTAAGTTTTGCCTGATGAATCGCTTGTTTTCCATTCTCCGCAAACCATAATTGATGGTGACTTTTAGCAAAATATCCCTGAATCAATTTTCGGTTGGATTCTATGTCATCCACCACTAAAATTTTACTCGGTTTAAACTGATTCAGATTGCGATCTTCACTCAAATTAGATTGCGGAATAATAGGATTTTGAGCCGGAGATACTTCGGGAAAGACAAAAGTAAAAATACTCCCCTTCCCAAGCTGACTTTGAAGCAATACGGTTCCCCCCATCATCTGAGTTAAGCGCTGAGTAATAGCCAATCCTAAACCTGTGCCTCCATACTTACGATTACTTTGTCCTGAACTTTGAATGAAGGCTTCAAAAATCAGACTTTGCTGATCTTCTGCAATGCCAATTCCCGTATCCTCAATCATAAGTTCTAACCAAAATTTTTCACCGTTTAAGGTTTGGTAAGCTTGAGTCCTGGTAGAAATCGTAATTGCTCCGGTGTTGGTAAATTTAAGGGCATTACCAATGACATTAAACAAAATTTGACGTAATCGAGTTTCATCAATATAAACAGTTTGGGGAAGTTGGGAATCAATCTTAGTTTGCAAAACTAACCTTTTTTCTGAAGCTTTCGGGTAAAAAATCTGTTGAATTTCTTTAATCATCACCCGCAGGTTAACGCGAGTATAATTTAATTCAAGTTTGCCCGATTCAATTTTAGACAAATCCAGAATATCATTAATTAAGGCCAGTAGGGTACGACCACCCGTAATAATCGCGTCTAAATAGGGCCGAGCTTTAGGATCAGTCACCACCGATTGTAATAAATCCGTAAACCCTAAAATGGCATTCATCGGTGTTCTAATTTCATGGCTCATATTCGCTAGAAATTCACTTTTGGCTTGGTTAGCTATTTCGGCTTCCCGGCGCGCTTGCTCTAAGTCGATATTTTTCTGGGTAAGTTCTTCTCTGCGACGGGTTTCTTGTTCGAGTAATGTCGCTAATTCCTGTTCTAAGATTTTGCGATCGCTAATATCAATTAAGTACCCTAAGATTTCGGTCACATTTCCGGTTTCATCTTTGACTTTTCTTAACTGGGTAAGAAACCAGCCATACTGACCATCGGCTTTGAGCCAGCGATATTCATGGATATAAGAATCTTCCGTAAATTGAGTGGCTAAGTTGATTAAAACCCGTTCCCGATCATCAGGATGAATCTGTTGAATCCAAAAGCCAGAATCCTCTAAAAAGATTTGAGGATCATATCCGACAATATCCTGAACATTTTTACTAACAAAAGTAATCGGATAATTGCCTTCGGCTTGACAACTTAAAATAACAATAGGAGAATAATTCAGCAGGAAATTCAGGTGATCGCTAGTTTCTCTTAATTCTAATTCGGTTCTTTTGCGATCGCTCACATCTAACATAATCCCTTGCCAAGCGATATCTCCGTTGTCTCGACGTTCGGGGCGAGAAGCTTCTGCAAGCCATTTTAATTTCCCATTGGGCATTCGATAGCGCAGTTCACAAAATACAGGAGTTAATGTCACTGCATTCCTGATTTTTTGTTCTCGTTCTTGTTTAATATCTTCAGGGTAAAACCCCGGTTCTAAAATTTTATGATTCTTGATAATTTGCTCGGCACTCCAGCCAAATACTTCTAAGCAACCATCACTCATATATTCTATATAACTCGAACCATCGGCACATTTAATATGGGTATAAATTGTTCCAGGAATATTGTCAGCTAGGGCTTTTAATTGGGCTTCCCGTTGACGTAGGGTTTCCTCAATTCGTTTGCGATCGCTAATGTCAAAAGTCATCCCTAAAATTTGTTCAATCTCCCCCCGATCATCTAAAACTGGTACATATTTAACAACAATCATATAGGGTTCTAGCCCGGGAATTTGCAAGGTAAATTCCCCAATTTGCAAGGTTTTTGTACTTATGGTTTGAGTTAATAAGGGCAGGTATTGAGAATAAACTTCTGGGGGATAAACGTCTTCATCTCGATAACCAATAAATTTTTCTTTGGGGAATCCTGTTCGTTCTACGGTGCGTGAATTGACATATTCAAATCGCCGTTCTGGATCATAAATCACAAAGACATCGGGGGCGTGCTGCACGGTTAAAGCAAACAGTTCTTCATTGTGTTTGAGTGCATCTTCCGTTTGTTTTAAATGAGTTAAATCTTGAATACTAACAAGAACTCCAGATATTTTATTTTGTTCATCTAAATAGGGGGTATAGGTGCCTCTGACATAGCATTTCCCGGCGGAATTAAGATTAATCCAGCCATCTTTTTGTACCACTTCTCCGGCTAAAACTTGATCGAGATAGGGTTTTAGGGTTTGATTAAACATTTGCTCTCCTAAAACTTCAATAATAGAATGACCAATCACGGTCTCTAAGGGTTTATCGATGAGTTTTAAGTAAGCTGGATTAGCAATTTTATAATTATAGTTTTGATCTAGTAAACAGATACAATCGGCGGTTTTAGCAACAATCCGTTCATATTGACGGAGGGATTCTTCATAACGTTTGCGATCGCTAATATCCTCAACAATATAGGAAAATCGAGGACGATGCTGTTCGGATAAACCAATATAAGAAACCGTTGCCAATAACCATTGCTTTGTCTGATGATCTCGAGTATGTTCATACTCAAACTGGATGGGTTTTCCTAACCGTTGACTTTCCCGATAATAGTTAATCCAAGTTTGGATATCTTCAAAACTTCTCCCTAATTCGCTGGCTAATTTATCTTGAATATCTTCTGTATTTTTACCCATAAATTTAGCTGTAGCTGCATTATCAGATATGTGTAAAATATCCGTTTCTAAAAGTTCAACTACCCCCATCATCATCAGCGAAGAATTATAAAAACTTCTGAGAATCGCTTCCTGTTTTCTTAATAATATTTTGGTGCGTTTAATTCGTTCTATTTCTTCCCTTAACTGTTGATTAGTTTGTTCTAACTCAATTGTTCTTTCCTGAACTTTAGCTTCGAGTTCTTGATTGGCTTTTTGAACTTTTTCCAGGAGAGTAGCTTGTTGAATTCCTAACGCAACATGAACCGATAAATTTTCTAAAAATTCTCTTTCTTCCGGTTGCCATTCTCGAATTTTATCCCCATTCTGAGCAATTAAACATCCCCAGAATTGATTTTCTACCGTAATCGGAATGACCAAATCAGAGGACATAGGATCACAGGACTCAAAAAAAGTGATTCCCAGGGGATTTGAGGTTAATAATTCAGGCGGCGCAAGGGATTCTACAATAATTTTTCCAGGATTCTCTGAACTCTGAATAATCACCCGATCACAGTCTAACAATTGACGAACTTCGGTGACGGTGGCATTCAAAATCTCATCTAAACTTAATGAGGAACGAATTCTTAAGACCGTATCTGCTAATAGTTGATATCTTTGATTTTGTTCTTTGAGTTTATTAATATTACTGTTAACTTCTTGTTTCAAATCAGAATTTAAAGTCTTTAATAGATTAATTTTTTCGCTTTGAAGTTTTTCTAATTGTTGTTTTAATGCTGAAATAACCGTCTGAATTTCACTCAAGTCAATGGCTTGTAAAATCGTAGTTTGAGTGACTAACCCCGCTAAATATCCTTGCTCATTGACAATCACTAGCCGCCGAATGTTTCCTTGTTTCATAGCTTGATGTGCTTCCCAAAGCGAAGCATTAGCATCAATCAAAAATAAGGGATGACTCATCACCTGTTCGGCTTGTAACTGGTTTAAATCGTATTCTGAAGCTTGAAGTTTCAGGATATCCCGTTCCGTCACAATTCCCAAGGGACGAATTTTTTGATCGGTTATTTTTTTACCAATCACCACACAACTGACTCGATATTTTGTCATCAGTTCGGCTAAATGTAATACACTGGTTTTTAAGGAGCTACTAATTACGGTTGTAACCATCACTTCTCGAATGGTTCGACACTTAAGAATGTCTGCGGGTTCTAATACGCCTCGAATACTCTGGGGGGTGATAATCCCGAGAGGTTTTCCTTGTTCATTCACAATCGGTAAATGTCGGATTCGATGTTGACGTAAAATCGAAATCATCTCCAGGGGCTCTTTGATGTCCTGTTCCCGAACCGTAATCACCCCCCGTGTCATCACTTCCCCCACGGTTGTCCCCTGCAAATTTCGCGCTTGGGTCGCCAATTTGACAAAATCCCGTTCGGTTAATAACCCCACTAATTGCTGATCCTCCAAAACCAACACACAGCTTGGATCGGGTTTGGGCTGAGTATCCCTGGTGTTTTGAGTCATTTGTTGAATTACATCCAGGACAGGGGTATCGGGCGATACCCTCAAAAAATGACGATCAATGCAGTCGGTGGGGGAAAAAAATGCAACCGCTTGGGAAAATACCATTGTCCTCTGGGGAAAAATTTACGGGATAGTTATTTTCCCTATTATAAACTCCTAAAATAAATCAAAGTTTTCACTTTTCGTTGATAACTATTAATTCCCCAGGGCAATTGAGAGCAATTCCTGAACATTACTGACCGGAAAAATCGGAATTTGCAGTTGTTCAGCGAGTTCTGCCACGGTCATATCATCGAGAAAAATCGCTTCTCCCTGTTTGAGCATGACTGAGGGTAATAAAATGCCATCTCCTAATATTTTTCCGGTTAATTTTTGTCGCAAATCCTGTCCGGTTAATAGACCGGTAACGGTGATTTCTTGACCCCAATATTGACTGGCTAAGGCAACTAAATTTACTGTTAGTCCTGAAATATTATTTAAGGAGTTAACTAGGGGTTGAAAGGCTTTTTCCACCGCATTTCCCACCACCCAAGTGAACTGACGGGGGCTAGAACAAGATTGCAGAGGATAGTCTTTTACCGCTTGTTCAAATTCTTTGATAAATTTGCGAATGGAACCCACTCCATTCCCAATTTGAGGATAATCTTGATAATGGGATTCGGGGGGTAATTCGGCTCCAGCAATTAAAAACAGTTCATCGGCAATCCAAACACAGGTTGACCCTAATTCCTGTTGAAATTTTTGTTGTAAAGTTTGAACTTGGGTAATAATTTCTTGGGCTTTTTCGGGGGTGACAGGAATTAATTCATCTTGATTGGGACGAAAGCGAGTTAACCCCACTGGAACAACGGCAATGGAGGCAACGGTGGGGATTCTCCCGCGATGAAATTGGGCTAAATCTAAAATTGTTTGTTCCAGGTGTTTACCATCATTAATTCCGGGGCAAACGACGACTTGAGCATGAATTTGTAAGCGATTTTTTTTAAACCATTTGAGTTGATCTAAAATCTGTCCTGCTCGGGGATTTTTTAATAACTGAATTCTGATATCGGGTTCGGTGGCGTGAACGGAAACATACAGGGGAGAAAGGCGCATTTGAGAAATTCTATCCCATTCCTTTGGCGATAAATTAGTTAAGGTTAAATAGGAACCATAGAGAAAACTTAGGCGATAATCGTCATCTTTGAGATAGAGGGTTTCCCGTTTTCCGGGGGGTTGTTGATCGATAAAACAAAAGGGACAACGATTATTACATTGAATTAATCCATCAAATAAAGCCGATTGAAATTCTAATCCTAAATTCTGATCATAGTCTTTTTCGATTTCGATTTTATGAGTTTTTCCTTGGGTATCTAATACTTCTAATTCTAAAAATTCATCGGCACATAAAAATTGATAATCAATTAAATCTCGGGGTTGTTGTCCGTTGATAGAAATAATCGCATCTCCGGGTTCAAAGCCAATTTCTGCGGCGATGGAATTGGGTAATACGGTGGTAATTTTAGCGGGATTAATCATATAGGAATTACGAATTACGAATTACGAATTACGAATACAGAGACGCGCCGTGGCTCGTCTCTACGGGATGATGATTCTAAATATTGTTTAATGCACCTCCCCAAAGGGCGGTTAAAATGGCAACTCCAAAGGCGAGACGATACCAAACAAAAATCCAGGTGCTTTTGCTTTGTAAATACCGAATTAACCAAGCAATGGATAAATAGGAAAAAATCCAAGAGGAAATTAAACCGACTAATAAAGGCAGGATTTGTATATTTCCAACTCCATCGATAAACACCGATTTTAATTCTACAATTCCGGCTATGGTAATGGCTGGAATTCCTAATAAAAAGGAAAATCGGGCGGCGGTTGCCCGTTCTAAACCCAGGAATAATCCGGCGGTAATGGTAGAACCCGAACGGGATACTCCAGGAATTAAGGCTAGGGCTTCTGCCAATCCCATTAATATTCCATCTCGTGGTGTTAGATGTTCAAAATCCCGTTTTCGGGTTCCTATTTTTTCGCCTAATCCTAATAGAAATGCCATAGCCAGAGAGGCGATCGCAATCACTCCCAGACTCCGCAATGGAGAGTTATCATAATCGGGAATTAAGATTTTAATTAATAGCCCAAAAAACAAAATAGGAATTGTACCCAAACAAATTCCCAGAGCCAAACGAAAGTCTATGGAATCATAATCTTTTTTTTGAATCGCTCGCCATGAACCCATGACCACTTGAGTTAAATCTTGCCAAAAAAACCAAACCACCGCCACAATACTCCCTAACTGAATAATGGCGGTAAATGCCGTACCCGGATCGCCCCAACCTAAGACCACAGGAATTACTTTTAAATGGGCCGTACTACTAATGGGTAAAAATTCTGTTATTCCTTGAATTAATCCCAAAAAAAATGCCTGTAAGATATTGATTTGGGTTGCTACTTCTGGAGTGCTTGGAGCTTGGAGCAGGAAATTATCGATAGGTAAATTACCAAATAAATCGGTCAAATACTCAGAGGAATTAATTATGCTGAACATTACATTTTTCCTGAAATTTTTATTAGAGGTCTACGGGATGTTGTCCATAATAGGGTAGAGCTTCTGACCAGTGGGGTTGTTTTCCTGATTTCCAATGTAAATACCCTAGTTCTAATAACTGGAGGGCGGTTTCTCCTAACCCTGATTCTATCTGCACCCGATGATAAGGACTGTCCCAAGAAGCTAAGGTTTTTTCCCATAGTTCAGGGGACATAACTCTATCAGTTAAGAGGGGAACTAAACTAAAATCACTGGGTTTATTTTTACCATAAATTGCCACAAAAAGTTGACCTCTTTGCGCCCGCATTTCTAAGGCAATTACTGAATTTTTATCTTGATTTTGTATCAAGTGAAACTGTTCTTTTTGGGCGATCGCTGCTAAACTAGAAATCGCAAAAACAGGAATATTTAACCCTTGGGCTAAGGTGCGGGCTGTTACGACCCCAATCCGTGTTCCGGTGAAACTTCCTGGCCCTTTAGCCACCGCAATCCATCCCAAATCTGACCAGGTTTGAGGTTGAATAAACTCTGACAAATAGGAGTGTAAATGGGTAGATAAATCCCGTCCTAATGCCCAGGATTGACAGCGTTTAACGTCCTGAAAATTACTGATTGCTAATCCCAAATCAGGACTACTGGTATGGATGGCTAAACCGTAACAGGTTTGGGCGGAAATAGGTGGCACTTTGTTTAAGTTTAGGTTAAGAGGAATGACGGGAAAAGAAAATAGGCATGGACATAAACAAGCCCGCTAAGATTATACCAAAAGATCCCTGCACCCAAATTCTTAAGTCTAACCAGCCAAACACCAAAAACAAAGTAGTGATTGTGATAAATAGTTGATTGATATTCAAGGGATGGGTACGATTGACCAGATATTTAACCCCCCAAAATCCTCCCGCAATCAATAACGAAATGATCGGTTTTAAGATAATAATTTTATCAGCAAAAATAAAAACAATCATCGCCACCATTAACCCATCTATCCAAAACTCTCGCCTTTGAATTTGGTTAATCCAAAACTGGGGAGATTGGAGTTGGGATAAGAGAGAGAAAACGTTATTATTTTGAAATCTAATAATTTTATTCTTTAATTGTGTTTTTTTATCTACCTTTAACGAAGATTGCCATTCAGGAACCTCGTTATTGTTCACCCGTCCCAAAAGTTTGACTTTTTCAATCGTATTCAATTGAAAATGAGTTAATTCATAGCCAATTACAGGCACTAATTGTTTATATTGAATATCTCTGTTTTCATCTCGATTCAAAACAATCGTTAACTGATTTCTTTGGGTTTGATTTACCTGTACTTGAACAATGCCATAGTCCTCTAAACGTTTTTCAATTGCCTCTTGAATTTGAGTGATTTTATTCTGCGGCGGGATGGGAGGAACTTCCAAAATTTGAGGTATTACTTCGGTGGAAATAGCGGGGGAAGGAGTGATTAATTCTGGATTTTCTACCAAGGGTTTAAATCCCATTTCAGGATTAATTGTTAATCCCGGCATCGCCCGCACATAATCTGGTTTAGGATTAAGCTGTTGCAATATTGCCGAGGCGGAATGGTAACGGTGACGGGTTGCACCCCGCAACATTTTATCTAAAATCTGTCCTAATGAATCACTAACCGGAGTTTTCAAATAATCTCGCCAAACCCAATTTCCTTCCGTACTATCAAACAAATCAAAGGGCGTAACATTTGTCAGTAAATGAATACAAGTCACGCCCAAACTATATAAATCACTGGCAAAAACGGCTTTTCCCATTAATTGTTCCGGGGCGGTATAGGCCGCACTGCCAATCATAGTTCCAGTTTTGGGAAGCATTCCGCCAGTAACTAATTTAGCTGCTCCAAAATCAACTAAAACTAAATTTCCGGTAGTTTTTTGGTCATCAAATCTACGAATAATATTTTCAGGCTTAATATCTCTATGAATAACTTTATGCTCTTGAATAAACTGTAAAACTGGTAATAAATCCTTCAAAATAATAATAATTTTTTCTTGATCAAAGGCTCCTTTTTCTTCCAACTCCTGAGCTAAATTTTTACCTTCTATAAACTCTTGAACTAAATATTGATAGCCGTCTTGTTGAAAATAACCTAAACCCTTGGGAATTTGGGGATGTTGTCCCAAGGTTTGTAATCGTTCGGCTTCCTGTTGGAAAAGTTCCGTGGATTTTTGTATATTTCTACTTTGGGGAAAAAATTGCTTAATCACACAATCAGAGGTTAGGGTTTGACTCTCCTCGACCGCTAAAAATGTGCGCCCAAATCCCCCCTGCCCAATTAATTTTATCCCTCGATAAATAATAGGTTCACCCTGAACAGACACAGAATTAAGTAACAATTTAGAACCACACTGTTGACAGAACTTGCCATCACCAGGATTCGGTGGATTAGAACAATTTGGATTAAAACAATAACTCATTTGTTATACGGTGATTTATAAATTATCAGGGTGTGGGAAGAAGCAGGGGGTTGTAAGATGTGAAGCAAAGGTGCAGAGTACAGAGTGTCAATTATTTTCTTCTTCCCCTGCCTCCCCTGCCTCCCCTGCGGTCACTGAGCCTGTCGAAGTGCCCCCTGCTCCCCTTGCCTACCCCAATTACGTTGGAACCAATTCCCCGGGTCTTAATTTTGCCCATTTACCGTTTTCTGCTTTAAAACTCAGACATCCGACTACATCCCATTCTATTTCAATATCTTGGTCATTCGGGGTACGAATATTGACATTAATGGTGGGTTCGGTGGGTTCAAAGCTGGGATTTTCAGTCAAATGACGTTCTTCATGCTGGGTTTCTACGGCGTGGTAGGTGGTGCAGTCATCCACATAATAACAATTCACACAAATACACATAATTTTCTCCTCTGTATTTGCCCAGGATGGAAACAATTGCCCATCCCTTTGATGTTAATTTAACTTAGGTAGCTCTAAACTAGCACGAACTTTTTTGTTGATTTTTATTGCCATGTCTGAAGCTTTACCCGATGTCTTCTCTCCCGCCCGTTGGCCGTTTGAACTGAGTCAGTTACCGCAACCCGCCTATTTAGTCGGGGGTGCTGTGCGAGATGGGTTAGTGGGTCGCACCGTTACGGATTTGGATTTGGATTTTGTCCTGTTACAAGATGCGGTTCAAACAGCACGCACCCTAGCTAAATATTATGGCGCTGGTTTTGTGTTATTGGATGCGGAACGGCAAATTGCCCGGGTTGTATTTAAAAATATAACGGTTGACTTTGCTCAAGCTGAAGGCAATAGTTTAGAACAGGATTTACGCCGCCGGGATTTTACGGTAAATGCGATCGCTTTTGATCCGTTTACACAAACTTTTATTGATCCTAACAAGGGTCAAGAAGATTTACAACGGCGTTTAATTAAAATGATTTCCCCTGAAAATTTACAGGATGATCCGTTACGATTGTTAAGGGGATATCGTCAAGCGGCTCAATTAGGATTTGAAATTGAGGCGGAAACAAAGGCTGCTATTCAAGCATTTGCTCCTTTATTAAGTCAGGTTGCAGTTGAGCGAATTCGCACGGAATTAGTCTATTTATTCAATACTCCTAATGCCACGAATATAATACAAAAATCTTGGGAAGTTGGCTTAATTTCTCCTTGGTTTCAGAGTGCCAATCAACAGTTTCAGCACTTATCCCAAATGGATTTATCTGCTGAAAACTTAGGAAAAATTTATCCTCAATTATCCCAGGAATTATCCCGAGGATTGCGAGAAACTTTAAAAATATCGATTTTAGGAATAGCAAAATTAAGTTGTTTATGCAATCAGAATCTAACTTTGGCTGAAGCAGAATTACTAGAGTTAAAGTTTAGTAAAATAGAGTTAAAAAGTGTTTTAGCAATTCTCAAGGGTTTATCTCAAATCAATCTATTGAAAACCAAAGATTTATCTTTAAGAGAACAATATTTTTTATTCCAAGGGTTAGGAATCTTATTCCCTGCTGTAATTGTGAGAGCGATGGCGGCTGGGTTTTCCCTAGAAACTCTTTCTCCTTTAATTAATCGTTATTTGAATCCCAATGATCCCATCGCCTATCCTCAATTATTATTAACCGGAAATGAATTGATGGAAGCATTAAAACTCCGTCCGAGTCCCAAAATTGGAGAACTCCTATTAGAAATTCAGTTAGGACAAATTGAAGGAAAAATTACCACAATTGAACAAGCGATCGCTTATGCTCAACAATTATTATAATCAAGTTCGGTTCCCGAGTGGATAATATTAACCCGGACTATAGATTTCCATAAAAGTCATGAATTCTTGAATAACTTCTAATTGCACTTGATTTAAAATATTAAAATTGGGGCGATAATACTCATCTTGAGTATTAAAAATACGCTCCAGAACATAAAGAGTAGAGTCAAAAGACGCCGAAGTTGTATGCTCATAATTTTTCAGACACCAAATCATATAAGCTGGAATATAATGTCTGAATCCTTTTGCATCTAAAAAGGAAAAAGCCTCATAAAAATCTTCAATCCAGCTATCAGGAATATCTAACCAATGAATATGACAATCAATAATTCTAGCGTTTTCCGTATCTGTATAATCATCCAGGGCGCGAGCTTCATGGAGCGTAATTCCATCTTCTAGCTGTACCTCTAAAAATGCTGCTCTAATTTTTTCAATTAATAATAAAGCCTCTCTTTTTGCCCTAACCTCTATCGGTTCCCAATTCGGGTTTCTAACCTCGTCAACCGTAGGCGATCGCACATCCTTTAACCATTCTAGTTTACAAGATCCAAACTCTAAAAAATTCTTTTGAGCCTGACGTAAACTGACTTGATTAGAACCCGTCCAAACACTCCAATTATTCATGTCCTCATTATCCTCCCAAAAACAAATCGGACAGATGAGATAAGTCCCTGGAGGTTCTTCTATTAGGGTTAAATAGCCACAACAGCGACAAGGATAAATTTTTTGAGGTTCCATATTAATACTGAATTAATCTTATCAAAAACAATCCTAAAATCAAACCCGCTCGGGCGGGTTGTATGGGTATTAGGGAGTAGAACTAGAAGTAACAGAAGCCGATGAAGGATTAGGATTAACCGATGGAATTGTAGCAGGTAATTAAGATTTTACAGAGTCTTGAGCTTGTAAAATTACCTTCCGGGCAACGGTTTGAATCCCCGTATGTTGATAATAATTCGTGCTTTGATCAATAAATGCCGCGACAAAATCTAAATTATCATCCGCTATTTGAATAGAATTTCCCAAAGCATTAAAAATTGATTCGGGTGTAATTCCGGTTTTGGTCACTAGATTATTAATCCAACCTTGAACCGCATTAAATCCTTGATTGATAAAACCCAATTTATCCGAGGGCGTACCCCCAGGAATAAAATTACTCAGGGATGAAAATACCGGATTTTGTGTTAGAATATTGGTATCTGCTTGAGCCATCGTTTGATGAATTTTACTCAAGAAGTTAGGGCCTAAAGGTAACATTCCATCCAAACAAACTAAAGCCACCATCCGCATTAAAGCGGCATCTTGATAATTATTATTCAGGGCTTTAACAAATTCTTGGGGGTTGGGTTGGGGAATGCCATTTAACTTGCAAAAAGCAACAATTTCCCCCGCAATTTTCAAGGCTAAATCAAAGCTTTGGAGCATTTCAGGTTTAGGCGTAATACTGCTTAAAATAGACAGAAAGCTGATTTTTTCTCCTATTTTATTGGCTAAGGCTGCCGTTCCGATTGCCACATCCGCCGTATCAATGGTTTGATAAATTTGAACCGCCGATTGATAGCCATATTTGGGATCATGATACAAGACCACAGCCCGATCTCGAATTCTTTGGATCACTTGAGCATCTGTTTCTCCGGTAATTGTTTGGATACTATTTTCAAATCCCACTAAATTCGTCCACTGTCCCGGCATTAAATAATCAATAGCATTCAAGACTTTCACCGTAATATTATCGGCGGGAAGTTCATCAACCAACTGTACAATGGATTTATCCATAAATTCAGAGTTTTAATTTTCTATTTTTCTTCTATAATATTATTTTATTCTTATCGGACAATTAGGAATTCTTTATAAAAATTTAAAATTAAGCGATCGCCCATTTTTATTAAAATAAAAAATCTTTACCCCTATTTTCCCTTGTCATCTGATCTTGATTAATTAACCGATCCACTCCATAGAAAGATTTTAGAGGTGATAAATTCCAACTTGCAGGAACAACCTCCAGCAGCCACCAATCAAATAAATCTCGTCTTCCCTCCGAACCGGGAAAAATTGCATAACCTTCTAAACAATCCTCTAAAATTTCTAGTAAGGCTTCTTTGGCTTGGTCATAATCAAAAACACGAATTGCATTCTGAAAAACATCAATCGCCTCATAAATCACTTGAAAACTAACAACTTCTGGATAAGGTAAAGATTCATAGTGTTCTATAACTTTATTGTACCAATCATTAATTAAATTATTTTTATATTTTTTATCAATTGTGTTAATGTTGTCAGAATTGATTATAAATAACTCCAAAGAAGTTATAATATCTTTTGTTAAAGAATCATTAGGATAGTAGTATTCTAATGTGGGTTCTACTGCCATAGTTAAAATTAATGTCATCCAGAGATAACGAAGATGGCAGATTGTGGAATTACCAACTTTAAACCCTTCTAATACTTGATTTAAAACATCAGAAAGTGGAACTGTACTATTAGTTTCAGACTCATAAAGCTCTGGATAATGTTCTTGTTGAATTTGATTCAGTAAATCTTTAAAATCATCAGTCATAGGATTGATGAAAGAGGTTTTGATCTGATGATTGATTTGATTTGATCTTAATTTCATGAAGATTCTTCCTTTAATGCTCAGGGTGGATAAGGTAATTCCCAAAAAAGTTCAACCGTGATATTAGGAAACTTATCCTTAAATTGATTGATAATAGAGTTGCAACTTTCACAGGGTTGAAGTTCAGTGTAAAGATAGAGATTCCCTGAAATTGTTAGCTCAAAAAACATTTCAAGTGGTGCTGCAATCATAGATAATACTTTGTATTCAGCATCCGTATCCATTATAAGTTGAGTACGAGAGTCAATTGTAGGTTCAAATTGTCTTAGGTAGAGGGAGCGAAATCGGACGCTCTCTTGATGTAGCTCCCGCACCCAAGGATGTACCATTATGGAGATGTAATTCAGCAACAGCAACATTGCCTTTACGAATCGGTTTTTTAATGTATCTTTCTCGAATGTACCTCGCATCTTTTTGCAACTGCTCCTTGTTCAGACGACTAACTCCTTATAGAACCTTTTTTGTGTTCTTATTAGTTAATCATATTAGGATTCATAATAAATATCTCTGACAAGGAATTACAACTGATATTGACTCCTGACGCCACTAATATATTAAAATTATAATATATTCTGCCAATTTCTGAACCCATGCTTTGCGATTACCTAGTACAAATTCTCACCGCCCGTGTTTATGATGTTGCCCAAGAAACACCCTTAGAATCTGCTCCTAACCTCTCAAAACGCCTGAATAATAAACTACTCTTGAAGCGAGAAGATATGCAATCGGTCTTTTCCTTCAAATTACGGGGAGCTTATAACAAAATGGCGCATCTTACCCCGGATTTATTAAAGAAAGGAGTGATAGCAGCATCAGCAGGAAACCATGCCCAAGGTGTGGCTTTAGGTGCATCTAAATTAGGCACAAAAGCTATTATTGTGATGCCCGTAACTACGCCTCAAGTTAAAGTTAATGCGGTTAAAGCAAGAGGTGGTGAAGTCGTATTATATGGAGATACCTTTGATGAAGCTTGTGCCTATGCTCGTCAACTAGAAACCGAAAAAGGATTAACCTTTATTCACCCCTTTGATGACCCCTATGTGATTGCCGGACAGGGTACAATTGGGATGGAAATTTTACGCCAATATCAACAACCAATTCATGCTATTTTTGTTGCCATTGGTGGCGGGGGATTAATCTCAGGAATTGCCGCTTATATTAAAAGATTACGGCCTGAAATTAAAATTATTGGAGTTGAACCCGTTGATGCCGATGCGATGTCACAATCTTTAAAAGTCGGACATCGAGTTAAATTATCACAGGTTGGGTTATTTGCCGATGGGGTAGCGGTGCGAGAAGTGGGGGAAGAAACTTTCCGTTTATGTCAAGAATATGTGGATGAAATTATATTAGTTGATACGGATGATACCTGTGCGGCAATTAAGGATGTTTTTGAGGATACCCGTTCCATTTTAGAGCCGGCGGGAGCCTTAGCCATAGCGGGAGCTAAAGCTTATGTAGAAAGAGAACAAATTGAAGGAGAAACCTTAATTGCGATCGCTTGCGGGGCTAATATGAATTTTGACCGCCTGCGATTTGTGGCAGAAAGAGCCGAATTTGGAGAACGCCGGGAGGCAATTTTTGCTGTTACTATTCCCGAAGAACCTGGCAGTTTACGGAAGTTTTGTGAATGTATTGGGAAACGCAATTTAACCGAATTTAACTATCGTATTGCCGATGAAAAAGAAGCCCATATTTTCGTGGGAATGCAGATTAAAAATCGGGAAGATGCGGCACAAATTATTGAATATTTTGAAGAAAATGGATTTAAAACTATTGATTTAACCGATGATGAACTAACTAAATTACACCTGCGGCACATGGTCGGAGGACGGTCTGCTTTAGCCCATCATGAATTACTCTATCGCTTTGAATTTCCCGAACGTCCGGGGGCATTAATGAAGTTTGTTTGTTCGATGAGTCCTAACTGGAATATTAGTTTATTTCACTATCGGAATAATGGGTCAGATTATGGCAGAATTGTGGTAGGAATGCAAGTTCCTCCTGAAGAAATGGGAGAATGGCAAGCCTTTTTAGAAACCTTGGGTTATCGCTATTGGGATGAAAATAAAAACCCAGCTTATAAACTATTTTTGTCCTAAAAGTTGCCATCGTAGGGGCGGGTTCCGAATTAATTAGGACTTACTCAGAAACCGGGTTTCTGAACGATAAATCTTGATTTCATCCGCAAAATCAGGGCCAGAAACCCGGTTTCTTTGGTCTTGTGCGTAAGTCCTGTTAATCTTTGATACCCTCAAAAAAATTCTATAAACCCGCCCTATCTATTCCCTATTCCCTAAATTAATTAAGGTTCAATAAAATGGGCCCAAACTGAACCATCTGGCCCCGCCACTTGATTCATATAACCATAGGAATAAATAATTCGCCGACCCTCGGTATTAGAATAACCTGTGTAGGCATCTCCCCAAGGATCATTAACAATATATCCCTGACTATTATAGCCAATAACTGTTAGAATATGACCCGATGGAGTCGTATCTACACCAATCACAACCGGACGACGATTAATCAATTCATTTTTCAAATCTGACCAATATCGAGTCGTGCTAAAACTACTTTTAAATCCATAGGCACGAATTAAAGCGGATAATACATTATGATCGGTTTGAGACCCACTTCCCGCATAATTAAAACACCATTGTAATAATTCATCTTCTAATTGTCCGCCCCACTTTGATCGCACACCATAATAATACATCACCATAGCAATAGACGTAACATTACAAGTAGACCAATAAAAACGGGGATTATCTCGTTGAGAAAAGTAGGGTACATTTAATTCAACTTGAGGCGGTAGGGGGTTAAAAACTCGTCCTCCCCGCTTAAATCTGACATAGTTAGGAAAGATATAACCTGTATTGCCAAAATTAGGCAATTCTTCTAATAAAGAAACCTTAACATGGTTATTTTCTAAACCATAACTTTTTACACCATAAACCCGTCCCAAAGGTAAACTTGTGCGGTCAAATTCTTTGAGTTGACTAGAATCAATCGGCTGTTTTTTCAAGACAGTTTTTTCTAAAACGGTTAGGGTAATCGCATCAGGATCATAACCTATTTGTTGACCCTCTCGAATTAATTTAACGTGCTGCCAATAGACATAACCGACTGTTCCAAAATTAGGAATAGATTGGGCTAAAGTGACTCGAAAATGCCCCTTAATTGAAGCATAACCTTTAATAGCAAAAGTTTGTCCTAATAATAATTGTTCAAATTGTCGAGGTTCTAAATCAGAAGAATCAACAGGTTGAGCTTTAATTTTTGTGGTTTCTGTCACTAACATTTGAGCATTAACATCGGTATCGGGAACTTCTTCTAGGTCAAAACGGAATACTTCCGATCCTTTTTTCAATCTTAAATGATTGGTATAAATATAACCAAAATTTCCCACCGGAGGAATCGCATTTTCTAATACGATTTTTAGATGACCGTCCACTAAACCATATTTTAAAACTTTGAAGGTTTGACCCGCTTTAATTGCTACTTTTTGCTGTTGATTTAAGGAAGATGAATCAAAGGGAACAATTTTAAATAAGGTATCCTCAAGGATATCTAAAGTTAAAGATTCTCCGACGGTCATGGGATTTTCACTGACCGTAATATTAATCACTCGACTGGCGGTAACATTCCCCTGTGAGTCAATAGCTTTTAATCGTAACCACCGATATCCTGCATCACTAAATCCTGAGTTAACTTGAGTTTCCCAGGTGCTTTTTTCCCGATCTAAGTTAATATTAAAAGCATAGCGATCTTCTGCAAATAAAGTAATTTCGGCCGTGGTATTGGGATCAAATGTTCCTTTTAAGACCACGGGTGTATTGACTAAAACTTCTGTTGCTCCTTGATAGGTTAAGGTTTTATTAACTATTAAGGGAAGATTCCCCCGACTCAAGGTAATAAAATCGGGATACAAATATCCAGTATTGCCAAAATCGGGAAAATTTTCGGTTAAAGTCACTTTAATATGACCGGATTCTGATGTATAACTTTGGATACCATAAATCATTCCCGCCGGAAGGGTAATTTTTTCGGAGGATTCCAGATAAGCTGAATCAATTGGACGTTTTTTTAAGGGTGTGGTATTAATAATCATGCAGGTAATTGCATTATTATCAAAGGGAATTTCTTGATTATTTTCTAAGATTTTAACGTGATGGCGATAGAGATATCCAGATTGACCAAAACCGGGGAATTGTTGATTGAGAGTGACGCGAAAATGTTCGGCAACACAGGCATATCCAATAATATTATAAGCACTACCTTGAGGCATTTCAATAAATTGATCCGATGCTAACTGAGATAAATCATCGGGTTTCATTTTTATCGGGGTAGTTTGTGTCACCCATAATAGTTGATTCCCCGGACTATGTTCGGGGAGTTGATTGGGATTAAACCATAATAGTTTTGAGCCTTTTGTGACTATAATATGGGGTTGATAAACATAGACGAATTTTCCTAAATTGGGTAAGGGGTTATTCAGTTCTAGTTTAAGATGATCATTGACTAATTCTATGCTATCTACTACTAAATTTTCCCCAATTTTAAAGGATTCTTTTTGTCGATCATTTAATTGGGAAGAATCAATAGGTTGAATTTTTAATAATGTGTCTTGTTGCGGCATAACCCTATAGGCAGAGCGGGTATTCATTCCTTCTTGATTAACCATTAAATCAATCACAGAATCAGCTATTATATTATTATTATAATCTTTTCCTTGAAGTCTTAACCATCGTTTTCCCGCCGTATTAAATCCATTTTCCAAGCTGACAGACCAAATTCCGGCTTTCCCATTCAAATCAACAGTCAGAGGATATTTGTCTTCTGCCATAACCACAACGGTTTGACACTGTTGGCGATCATAAATTCCCACTAAAACAATCGGTTGATCAATCAGAATATTGCTGGGGCCGAGATAAGTTACCATGATTAAAACTCTCTATGATCTAAAGGAATAAAAGGCTAAAACTAGCAAGAAAACCGCCCCAGAATATTCTATGGGCGGCTATCTTAGAAATACAGACAATTTCAATTACAATTAACTGCCCACAAACGCTAAAATATCTTGGGCGTGGGTTTCAGTTTTAACGGCTGCATCAACGTGGGAAATGACTCCTTGGCCATCGATCACATAAGTCACCCGTTTAGCATAGCCACCGCCTTCTACATCATAAGCTTTGGTGATCGCTCCGTCAGTATCGGCTAATAAAGGGAAGGGTAAACTATATTTCTCGGTAAATTTTTGGTGAGATGCTTCATCATCCATGCTCACCCCTAAAACCACAATATCTTTGCCTTGATATTCTGTATAGTTATCGCGGAAACTACAGGCTTGTTTAGTACAACCGGGGGTATCATCTTTAGGGTAGAAATACATGACAACGGTTTTGCCGGAAAAGTCGGACAAAGACACGGTATTTCCCTGGGTGTCTTTGACTGTAAAGCTAGGGGCGGTTGTGCCAACAGATAAAGGCATTGTTATTTTATCCTCCTCAAGGGGACTAAATTTGATATTGATGGTCTTTTGTTATTTTAAGAGATTTTGGGAGAACTGAGTGGGTGATCCGGTAGATTCCAGGGGACATCAAACAGCCCTGTTGTGATTAGGGGTCTATTTTATCCTTAAAAATATCGTCTAATTTCTGTCCCTTGGGTAACTCGATAAACACCCGATCTCCGGTTTGTAATCCTTTTAAGATCTGAATTTGATTCCCGATTTGGGAACCCACGGTAACGGGGTGGAATTGGGGCTTATTATTGTTATCGGGAAGTAAAACCCCCGCTTGACCTTTATTAGTAACAATAGCAACGGTGGGAACAACTAAAGCCTGTTTAAGTTTTTCGCCAATAAACCGTAAATCCACATTCATTCCCGACTGAAGTTGATCTTTTCCAGTTTCGATTATAATTCGAGCTTGAAATAAGGTTACATCCCTTTCTTTTACCGCTTCGGGGGCGATAATATTCACCCGACCTTTAAATACTTGATCGGGATAGGAGTCAGCAATAATTTCAACGGGTTGATTGGGTTTAATTTGAGCAATATCGGCTTCGGGAATTTTGGCTAAAACTTCTAAATCTTTGGCTAAAGCTACAATCGATGTGGAAGTGGCAGAAGTGGCATCGGAAGCCGAAGTTGCCGGAGTTACAAAGGAGCCTTCCACGGCATAACGTTGGGTAATAATTCCTGAAAAGGGAGCGCGAACTTTGGTATCTTCCAGTTGTACTTGATAGAATTTTACCTGTCCTTGGGCTTCAGCAACTTCCGCTTTTGCCGAGGTGATTTCTTCTGAACGAGTGCCATTTTTTAACTGATCTAATTTACTTTCGGCTTCCGCAACTTCCGCTTCTGAACGAGCAATTTCTTCAGACCGAGTACCGTTTTTTAGTTGATTTAAAGCTTGACGTTCCTGTTCCACATTCGCTTGGCGTTGTTGAATTTGCGATCGCTGACTTTGTTGTAATTGTTCTAAGCGTTTTTCCGCTTCATTTTGTAAGGCTTCTAACCGTCGTTGATCGCGGAAATATTCATCTAATCGATCCTGAGAAATTGCCCCTTCTCCTTTTAAATCTTGATACCGTTGTACCCGTTCCGTCGCTAATTTTAATTCCGCTTTATTGGCATCAATTCGAGCTTTTGCCTGATCAATTTCATCATTTAGACTCCCTGACTCAGCATCTCTTAACCGAGATTCAGATTCTCTTAACCGAGCTTGAGCCTGAGCAATTTCTTCGGGACGAGTCCCCGATCGCAGTTGGGATAAATTAGCTTTAACCTGATTTAACCGAGCTTGGGCTTGATCAATTTCCTCCGGTCGGGTTCCGGTTTGCAGCTTGTCTAAATTAGCTTTAACCCGATCCAAACGGGCTTGGGCTTGGAACAGTTGGGCCTCAATTTCCCCACTTTCCATCCGGGCCACCATATCACCGGCCTCCACCCGATCGCCCTGTTCCACATACAATTGTGCTAACCGCCCTTGGGTTTTAGGACTGAGGTTAACCCGGCGCACGGGTTGAACCACGCCACTAGCGGTGATTTTCACCGTTAAATCCTTGGCCTCCACCGGAACCGTGAGGGTGGCGATCGGGTCGGGCTTGGTTTGGCTACGACTCCGTGCTAAATAAAAGCTGGCGGGAATAGTCAATAGTCCCGTAACCAAAATCGCAATCATCCAGGGTTTCCATCGACGTCGGGGAACCTCCGAGAACTGAATGGGATGTTTGACTTCCCCATTGCGTTGTGCCGTTTCCTCTTTTGGGCCAGTTAACATAACAGATGCGGGTACGGGTTTCTCAAAAACAGAATCAGCCCTGAAGTTCAGAACATGATTCTGTCAATATCTTAATTCTAACTATTTCCGTTAATATTTCTTGACGGTTAACCGTCAGCCCTTGGTTACTCTTGAAATAAAGGCGTACTCAAATACCGTTCACCGAAACTTGGCTGGATCAAAACAATCAGTTTGCCTTGATTTTCAGGACGTTTACCCACTTGAATTGCTGCACATAAAGCAGCCCCGGTGGAAATTCCTGATAAAATCCCTTCTTCCCGGGCAATCCGACGGCCAAAAACCATGGCATCCTCATCTCGAACTTGAATTACTTCATCAATGATATCCACATTCAAAACCGGAGGAACGAACCCCGCCCCAATCCCTTGAATTTTATGGGGGCCAGGTTTACCCCCGGATAAAATCGGACTATTGGCGGGTTCTACGGCGATCGCCTGAAAATCCGGTTTACGTTGTTTCAGAACTTCGGCTATCCCGGTTAAGGTGCCTCCGGTTCCCACCCCAGAGATTAAAATATCCACCGATCCATCGGTATCGGCCCAGATTTCCTCGGCGGTGGTTTTGCGGTGAATTTGGGGGTTAGCCGGATTCTGAAATTGTTGCAACATATAGGCATCGGGCAGGGTCTCCACAATTTCCTGCGCCCGGCGAATACAGCCACTCATCCCCTCAATTCCCGGGGTAAGTTCCAGTTCGGCCCCATAGGCCTTTAACATCGCCCGCCGTTCTGAACTCATGGTTTCGGGCATGGTTAAAATCAAACGATAGCCCCTAGCGGCGGCCACCATGGCCAAGGCAATTCCCGTATTACCCGATGTGGGTTCGACTAATACGGTTTTACCCGGGGTAATCAGTCCTTCTTTTTCGGCGACATTAATCATATTTACCCCAATTCGATCCTTGACCGAAGCCGCGGGGTTCATGCCTTCTAATTTGACCACAATTTGAGCCACACACCCTTCCGCCTTGGGAATCCGGTTGAGTTGGACTAGGGGAGTGTTACCGACTAATTCCGTAATGTTATGGGCGATACGCATATTCACTAGAAGATAAAGAACATTGATACAAATTGTTTCAGGAACTCATACCCGACAATTCAGATGTAGTACATAATATCCTTCTGTTGTCGTGCATCTCTTTGTTCACAAAGGTCTTTTAAGCTGTATTTTTGTAATACAGAATTCGCCATTTGCTCTGCTTCGCGCCAAAATTCCCAGATCACCGTACTTTCAACGGTATTGGGGCAAGAATTTTGGGTAGAGACTTCGGGATCTGATCCCTCTAAGCAGTTGAGCACATCAAACAGAGTAATTTTCCCGGGTTCCTTTCCCAGATAATAGCCACCCTTAGAACCTCGCTGACTGCGAACAATCCCACAGCGCCGCAGGGTTGCTAGTAATTGTTCCAGATAGCGATCGGGAATGTTATGCTGGGCTGAAATTTGCCGCACTTGTCGGGGTTCAGGGTTATCATAGTGAGTTGCCAACTCCATCAGGGCGAGAAGGGCATACTGACTTTTGCAAGAGAGTTCCACGCAGAAATCATTCAAAAATGTTTCACTATTTTAGTATACCCCGGTTCTCCCCTCGGAATTTGTTGGTTTGGCGACGTTATACGCGATACAAAATAGGTCTATGAATTTTTCTAGCAAAACCCATTTGAGGTTTCGGCCTTTAGGAAAAATCCGATTAAAAACGGCTTTGGTCTTTCCGTTTATTTTGCAAATTACAGTCGCCGTGGGATTAGTGGGTTATTTTTCGTTTAGAAATGGTCAACAAGCCGTTGAAAATTTAGCCCAACAGTTAATTCAAAGTGTGAGTGTGCGGATTGAAAATCATGTTTTAGAATATTTTAATAAATCTTTTCAAATTCTGCGAGTTACGGAAGATAATATTAAAGCCGGAAATTTAGATTTGAATGATTTTGAAGGGCTAAAACGCTATTTCTGGAATCTGGTGTTAGAGGGAGATTTAGAAAGTTATATTTTTTACGGCAACGAACAGGGAGAATTTATTGGGGTTGAACATTTAGAAACGGGGGAAATTCAGCTAAAAATTCGTACCATTGAGACGGAACCTCTGCGGCAGATTTACCGTTTAGATGACCAAGGAAACCGGGCTGAATTTGTAAAACAAGCTGAATATGATCCCCGTAAACGACCTTGGTATCAAGTGGCAAAACAGGCCCAAAAACCAACTTGGACTTCAATTTATCCCTTCTTTTCTCGTCAAAATACAGATACCGCTTTAGGAATATCAGCAGTTTTACCAGTGTTTGAAGATGACAGAAAATTGCAAGGAGTTTTATGTATTAATATCACTTTATTAAGAATTAGAGAATTTTTAAAAAATCTCTATATTAGTCCCCATGGACAGAGTTTTATTATTGAACGTTCGGGTGATTTGGTTGTCAGTTCTAAAATTGAAAAACCTTTTAAAATTCAATGGAAAGGAGAAGATGCTGAAGTTGAAAGGTTTCCAGCTAATCAAAGTGAAAATATCACGATTCGCCACACGGCTAAAGCCTTTCTGAAACGGTTTGGTAGTTTTGTGGCTATTCAAAATAGTGAACAAGTCAAATTTCAACAGAATAGCGAATGGTATTATGCTCAAATTTTACCGATTCAAGATCAAAAAGGACTCGATTGGTTAGTTGTGGTTGTTGTCCCGGAATCGGATTTTATAACAGAAATTAAACGCAATACTAAAATGACTATTGCGTTGTGTTTAATTGCCTTGGCGGTAGCAACAGCAATGGGAATTTTAACCGCTAGTTGGATTACAAAACCAATTTTTCAACTGAATGAAGCCTCCCATCAATTAGCAGAAGGAGAATTAGACCAACAAGTCAAAGTAGGAGGAATTAAAGAGTTAGATATCTTAGCAAATTCTTTTAATGGCATGGCGAGACAATTGAAAGAGTCCTTTGATACCTTAGAAGAAAAAGTCAAGGAACGTACCGGACAATTGGCGGACGCTAATCAAGAAATTGGTACTTTAAATACTCGACTCAAAGCTGAAAATTTACGCATGGGTGCAGAACTCGATATTTTACGAGAAATGCAGCAATTAATTCTTCCTAAACCCCAGGAATTAGCGGAAATTAAAGATTTAGATATTGTGGGATATATGGAACCTGCTGATGAAGTTGGGGGCGATTATTATGATATTTTATTTACGCATGGAATCGTTACTATTGGCATTGGAGATGTCACAGGTCATGGATTAGAAAGTGGAATTTTAATGGTGATGATTCAAGCAGCAGTTAGAACATTAAAAGAAGTAGAAGAACATGATCCCATCAAGTTTTTAAATACTTTAAATCGAATGATTTATTATAATATTCAACGAATGAATTCTGATAAAAATTTAAGCTTGGCTATTTTAACTTATTCGGAAGGTGTATTGAGTATTAGTGGACAACATGAAGAAATCTTAATTATTCGTCAAGGAGGAAAAGTTGAACGAATTGATACAATGGATTTAGGTTTTCCCATTGGTTTAGATGAAAATATTTCTGAATTTATTAATAATACCTTGATCGAATTACATCATGGAGATGGAATCGTCTTATATACCGATGGTATTACCGAAGCCCAAAATATGGAGAAAAAATTCTATGAACTAGAAAAACTTTGTACTATTATTAGTCAAAATTGGCATCGGGAAGCAGAAGCAATTAAAAATGCTGTGATTGAGGATGTAAAATCATTTATGGGTGAACAAAAGCAATTTGATGATATTACTTTATTAGTAATCAAAAAGAAATAACCCCGTTGTTGCGCCGTTGTTGCGCCGTTGTTGCGCTTCAGCGCACTCTTAAGATAGTGCCGCATCACAACAACGTAGTTTATAATAGAATGATGCAACCATTGTTGTGAAGCACTGAATTTTGGGGGCTAAAGTCTAACAACAATTTTACTACAGATAATCAGGAAAAAAATGTACGAGTATCGTAAACTCAACCCTGAACAACGGCAAAAATTAATAGAAGAACGCTTACAAAAGGGATATCCACGCCATAGTCCCCCCCATTTAATTGAAAATCAACCTTTTTATCTGTTAACAGCCGCTTGCTATGAACATCAACATCGTTTACATACTGTCGCCCGTCGTCAACAACTTTTTCAGGAGTTCTCAGAGGTATTAACTCAGGAAGAAATTGAAATTATAGCTTGGGTGATTTTGCCCAATCATTATCATATTTTAACATCAACTGTTGATTTTGAATGGTTAGGGAAACAGTTAAGATTAATTCACGGGAGAACAGCCCGTCAATGGAATTTAGAAGATCAGGTCAAAGGTAAATTATGGTGTTGTTATAGCGATCGCGCTATTAGAAATAACCAACACTATTATCAAGTGATCAATTATATTCATTATAACCCGGTTAAACATGGCTTTACAGATTCCCCTTATTCTTGGGAAAATAGTAGTGTTCATAGATATTTAGAAGAAAAAGGGAGAGACTGGTTAAGAAATTGTTGGGTTGAATATCCTGTGCGAGATTATGGTCAAAAATGGGATATTTGTTAAAAACCTGTTGTTGTGCCGTTGTTGCGCTTAAGCGCAATCTTAAGATGGTGCCGCATCACAACAACGCATGACAACTGATGATTTATATTCCCCTTTGGAAATAAAGCCTATGTCAAATCAATTTCTCCATCCTTGGGTTAAACCATTGTTTAAAAAAATTTCCTTGAGAAATCTGCTGATTTTTCCCTTTGTTTTCCAAATTTTTATCGCCGTTGGATTAGTCGGTTGGTTATCATTTGAAAATGGACAACGGGCGGTTAATGATTTAGCAAATCAACTCCAAAATGAAGTCAGCGATCGCATTAGTCAACAGTTAGATCATTATTTAGCATTGCCCATTCAGGTGAATGAAGTCAACCTGAATCTAATGGAATTGGAATTGTTAAATTTCCAAGATTTGGACAGCATTCGACGCCATTTTTGGAAACAGATGAAAGTCTATCCTTCCCTGGGCTATTTTAACTTAGGTACGGTGGATAATCTGTTCCTCGGAGTCGGTCGAGAAGATGATGGAACCCTCTATGTAGAAGTAATGAAACCAACGGATAACTTTTATTATAACCGTTATTTATTAAATGATCAAGGTGATCCCACAACCCTGATTACTCGCGAAAAATATCTTTATAAAGAAGATAAATGGTATAGTGATGCTGTGGCGGCGGGAAAACCGATTTGGAGTAAAATTTATCAGTGGGGCGATCGCCCGGAAGTGATTTCTATTGCTTTTAGTTCTCCTATCTATAATCAACAAAAAAACTTAGTGGGAGTGATCGGAATTGATCTAATTTTGACCCAAATTAGTAATTTTTTAAACCAATTAAAAGTTACACCTGCGAGTAAAATTTTTATTATAGAACGCAATGGTTTAATTGTTGCGAGTTCCAGTAAGGAAAAACCCTATTTAGAAGTTAATGGAGAAGCTCAACGGTTGAGTGCTTTTCAAAGTAGTGATCCGTTAATTCAGGGGTCAAGTAAATATCTGTTAAAACGGTTTAGCACCCTTAGCGGAATTCAAAAAGAACAATCTTTAAATTTTAAATTGGATGGGGAAAATATTTTTGTTAGGGTGAATCCTTGGCAAGATAAATTAGGCTTAAATTGGTTGATTGTAGTTGCCATTCCTGAGTCTGATTTTATGGGAGAAATCAATGCTAATACTCATAAAACTATTTTATTATGTTTAGTGGCATTAGCGATCGCAACGGGGATGGGAATTTTAATTGCCCATTGGATTACTGAACCGATTTTGAGATTGAATCGAGCTTCTCAAAAAATCACAACTGGGGACTTAAATCAAGTCGTTAAAGTTAAACGAATTATTGAACTCAGAGAACTGGCTCATTCTTTTAATAAAATGGCGGATCAACTTCAAGATTCTTTTGAAAACTTAGAACAAAAAGTCATAGAAAGAACGGCGGAATTAGCCTCTGCCCATGCTCAAATTTTGGTTTTAAATCAACGGTTAAAAGCTGACAACTATCGGATGAGTGGCGAACTAGATTTACTTAAAAGAATGCAGCAGTTAATTCTACCCAAGGCCGAAGAATTAGCTTTAATTGAAGGATTAGAAATTGCGGTTTATATGGAGCCTGCCTACGAAGTAGGAGGAGATTATTATGATGTTTTATATATGAATGATGTGGTTACTATTGGGATTGGAGATGTCACCGGTCATGGATTAGAAAGTGGAATTTTAATGGTAATGACCCAGGCTGCGGTTCGAGTGCTGAAGGAAATTCAAGAACGTGATCCAGTGAAGTTTTTAAATATTTTAAACCGAGCAATTTATCGCAATGTTCAAAGAATGAATTCTGATAAAAATTTAACTTTATCACTTTTAAATTATAAAAATGGGCATCTAAGTATTACTGGTCAGCATGAGGAAATATTAGTGGTGCGTCACGGGGGAAAGGTTGAACGAATTAATACCATAGATTTAGGTTTACCCATCGGTTTAGATGAGGATATTTCTGAATTTATTGGTCAAGTGATGATTGAGTTAAAAGTCGGAGATATTATTGTTCTTTATACTGATGGAATTACCGAAGCTAGAAATATGAAAAAATCCCAATATGGTTTGGAAAGACTTTGTGAAGTTATCAGTAAAAGTTGGGATAATTCGGCAGAGAAAATTAAGCAGGATGTGATTGCAGACGTTCGACTGTTTATGGGGGAACAAAAACAATTTGATGATATTACCCTCTTGATTTTAAAACAACGCTAGGGAAAGCTGATTTCTCTGACTTGCGATATGAATTTTGCTCCCTCTGGTCAAGGATTTGATTATTTTCTGATTTTAAGTTAGAAAAACATAAGTTTTGTTTACTAAACTGTTGAAGTCTGCTATAATTTGAAAACTATAAGAGTCCGCGCTTTTGAGTAGGATTAGTATATTATTGATCTAATTAGTTCAGCCAAAGGTTAAGTGATTATGATCCAAATTTTCGGAGAATTTTTACACCAATTCCCTCCCGATCATGATTCCCTAGAGTTGACCTTTACTCCCACATCCCGACCCATTAAACAGCGTTGGCGAAATAATCGATTATCAGCCCATTTTGTTGCCGATTATTTCTCCTCTTTCTTACCTTTGGATGGGGATAACCCGACTCGGGAAAAACGGATTCAAGAAGGGAAAGGAGCGGTGAGTTATGTGGCTAATGAGTTATTAGAAAATGCCATGAAATTCAATGATGAAAGTGTGAAATCTAAAATCAGATTTGGGATTCATTTTATTGAAGAAGAACACACAGTTACCGCCGCTATTTTTGCCACGAATTCGATTAGCTTAGAAGCAGCCAAAAAGTTTCAGGATTTTATTGAAGAATTATTGCATCAAGATCCTAATGAATTATATTTTCATCAAGTTGAACGGAGTGTTGAAGATGACAGCGATAATGCTTCCGGTTTGGGTTTACTCACGATGATTAATGATTATCAAGCGCAACTGGGTTGGAAATTTGAATCCATCTCCAATCAAGTGACTCTGGTTTTAGTGACCACAATGGCTCAAGTAACAGTGTAGAATTAGTGTATTTGCAGAATTAGATAGAGGTAAAAAATGGTATTACAAGAAATTAAAGGTGAAGACCATATTGTTCAATATGATCCCGAATCTGTAACAATTTGTTTTCAAGGAGAACTAAGTTTAGGGGGGCCAGTTGAATATAAACCGATTAAAGACTTACTCGAAGAAGTAACCGCAACGGAACCAGCAATCATGACACTGAATTTAAGAAGTCTATCATTTCTTAATAGTTCTGGGATTAGTTTATTGTCAAAATTTGTTATGGGATTACGGAAAAAACCCAATATTCAATTAATTATTTTAGGGTCTAAAGAAGTAGCTTGGCAAGATAAATCTTTACAGAATTTAAAGAAATTTCTCCCGGCTTTGGAGTTAAAAGTTGAATAATTTTTATTATTTCTATATAATTTAATGACCTATGATGAGGCTTAATAATGCAGTCAAACCGAACCCAATAATTATAACCCCTGAAATGCGGTTAATCCACTGTAACGTATGAGTATTGACTTGATCCCGAAATAAACTGACCCCACTGACTAAGATTAACCACCAGAGTGCCGACCCTAGAAACACACCAAAAACTAGGGTAGCCGCGTCCCAATAATTGTTTTCATTCCCCACCCCTAATCCGGCAAAAATAGCAATAAAAGATAGAATAGTGATCGGATTAGTAACCGTTAGAAAAAAACTTAAAGCATAGGCATTTATAATTTTACCTGATGAATTTATTGTTGCTTCTCGGGGATTTTCTAAGAAAATTTTAAATCCTAAATAACACAAAAACAATCCCCCCATCAGCTTTAATTTGAGTTGTTGACTCACCAAAATATTAGAAATCAGGGTTAATCCAAATCCGGCAAGAAAGCCATATAAGGCATCAGCAGTAGCCGCCCCTAGTCCGGTAAAAAATCCCGCCCAATAACCTTGAGATAAACAACGGCGAATACATAAAATTCCAATCGGGCCAACTGGGGCAGCAATGGAAAAACCAATGATTAAACCCTTAGCTAAAAAACTGATATTCATAATCAATTTCAACAAAAAAAACTTAGATAGCCCTAAAGGGCTTACTACTGTGTGTCTGTTTGTCTTATGATCACCAATAGATAGATTTAGGATAACTCAAAACGGAACCATGATCACCCAAAACACTTTAGTTTTAGCAACGGATTTAGATGGGACATTTTTAGGGGGTTCTCCACAGGAACAACAGAAATTTTATAACTATTTGCAGTCAAAACGCGATCGCTTATTATTAATTTTTGTCACCGGTCGCAGTTTAGAATTTACCCTGCGTTTATATGAAGAAAAAAACCTGATCATTCCTCGACCAGATTATATTATTGGCGATGTGGGAACAACGGTTTATGAGGGAAAAACCTTAACACCCGTTGCCCAAGTCCAAAATTGGATTGCTAATCTTTGGGGAAATTCCAGTGAATTTGCTGGAAAAATCTTAGCCGATGAACCGGGATTAACCTTACAACCCCTATCGCCTGAATATCGAGTTTCTTATTATTATAAACCCGATCAAAATCAAGACCGAATCATTAAAAAAATTCAAGATGCGGGATTTGATTGTATTACCTCGGGGGATAAGTATTTAGATATTTTACCCAAAGGCGTTGCCAAAGGTTCAACTTTGCTCAAATTAATGAATTACTTAAATATTGCTTCCCCTCAAGTGATTACATCAGGAGATTCATTAAATGATTTATCCTTATTTGAAACCGGACTTAAAAGTATTGCGGTGGCAAACTCAGAATTAAAATTAGTCGAAAAAATTAAACCTTTAAAAAATGTTTATTACAGTAATTACCCGGGAGTTACTGGAATTTTTGACGGCATTCAATATTATCATCCAACCTTCTAAAAATATTCTACCATCATGTCTGACTCCTCTGTATCTAATCCACCCTTAAAAATAGCCATTTTAGGTGCGGGAGCTTGGGGTTCCGCCTTAGCCAAATTAGCTAATTATAATGGTCATACCGTCTATTTGTGGTCACGGCGTTTAGGTAATTCCTTAGCCGAAAGTATTCACTCTATTGATGTCTTAGTCTCGGCGATTTCGATGAGAGGAGTTACCGCCACTATCGATCAACTTCACAGCCTAAAATTACCCGATCAAATTCCGATTGTCACCGCTACAAAAGGTTTAGATCCCGATAGCACTTGTACCCCTTCTCAACTTTGGGGTAGGGGATTTCCTGACCATCCAATTGTGGTTTTATCCGGGCCGAATTTATCCGCAGAAATTCAACAAGGTTTACCTGCCGCCACGGTGGTAGCCAGTGAAGATTTAGAGGCAGCAAAGATTGTGCAAAGGGTATTTGCTTCTAATCGATTTCGGGTTTATACCAGTTCCGATCCGATGGGAACAGAATTAGGAGGAACCTTAAAAAATGTAATTGCGATCGCGGCCGGGGTTTGTGATGGATTACAATTAGGAACTAATGCTAAATCCGCCTTATTAACTCGTGCCTTAACCGAAATTATTAGAATTGGAACCCATTTAGGAGGGAAAACAGAAACATTTTTTGGGTTATCCGGTTTAGGGGATATGTTAACCACTTGTAATAGTGCTTTAAGCCGTAATTATCGTGTAGGTTATGGATTAGCAGCAGGTAAAACCTTAGAACAAGTGTTAACAGAATTAGGGAGCACGGCCGAAGGAGTAAATACCACTAATGTTTTAATTGAAATTGCCCATCGAGAACGAATTCCTGTGCCGATTTCTTGGCAAGTTTATCAACTTTTAAATCATCAAATTACTCCTCAAAAAGCCGTAGAATCTTTAATGGAAAGAGATTTAAAACCTGAATTTTATCTTTAGAAGCTCACGGCCCCTTGGGTGTTTGACCCGACACTTGACTCAAAAGTCGAGTCAAACCCGATATTTTGGGAATTCTATTTCCCTAACTCTCCTACACCGTTTGATGATTTAAAATTTTTCTGTCAATCTCTATCTATAGATAGAGGCATGACTAAAGGGACGTACCCTATATTAGTAAGCGTACTGGGTGCAATCCTTTATTCCCTCTGGTTAGTCTGGTGGAAACGGAGAGTCAAATCAATCGATTTATCGGTTGCGACTCTCTATTATTTTTTGGGGATTATTTTCTGTGCTCCTACCTCGACAAATGGAAAATATCTGCAAACACTTCCCGCTCAGATATAATTCGCGTAGGATTAGGCGAATCATACACCACTAATAAACCGGGTTGTCCTAAACTATTAAAAAGTTCTAATCCCTCGGCTTTATCCCCATCCACATCAGCAGGGATATCGAATAAAATCTCTAACTGATCAGAATTAAGATCCGTAATCGTATTGCCAGATTGAGTTAAAGCATTTTTCCAACGATAGACTTTTGAGATTCCTGATAAATCCATGGTCGGCCCAGCTAAAATCATTAAATTTTCCCTCTGTAAACATAAATCTCGAATTCCTAAACCCGTTAATCCAAAAAAGTGCTTTCGATAGGGTTTCCCCTTTTCTCCTATTTGTTTGAGGGTTAAAACTCCGGGTTGTTTTTCTTCGACTTCTAGTTCTAAAATAATCGCAAATCCCCGTAAAACCGGCCCCCGTAATCCTAAGAAAATTTTATTTTTATCCACCGCTAATCCTTCGATATCTAATCCATTTTCCTTGGAGGGGAGAGGATTTGAGATAAATAAACCTAAATGTTCATCTGTTTTTAAAGCCTCCATCAATTGATTACCGTTTTCATTCGTTTGCAGAACAGCGGCTCTCAAGGTTTGACTCCCCAACTCAGGAGAGGAAAAAGACTCAACTAACTCTCCATTTTTAATCGGAATACGGGCTAAAAGATAACGATTCTGTTCGGCTTTGATTTGGCTTAAACGCTCAATATCTAAACCGGAATCTTTTCCATTCGGTTTTTTACGTTTGAGACTATGGGAACCGACTAACCAAAGATAGGAACCATCATAATCTAATCCTTCAATATCAATTTCTTCGTCTTGATTTTTCAAAGGAATAAAGTTTCCTAATTCAAAATGTTGATGCTGACCAAAAACCGAAGGTTCCAGGGGAGAAAATCGCTCAATTCCTGTGCCTTCATCGGCTCCCAACCATAAGTTGCCATCGGGTGTTAATGCCACCGCAGATAAATCATGTAACAACAGATCATTAGTCGCATCAAAACGCAAAAGTAGACGACTGAGTAAAAAACCTTCTGACATTAGTTGATTCCTGAATTAATTATTAGATCAATTTCTATTTTACTCAATTAAATCCATCTTGAACTATAATTAAACTTGAAGACTAATATAAAAATATGAATAACTCACAAATAAATCATGTCTCATTCTTTTGATAGATGATTTATGGAATGGTTTTCTATATAATCAGGGATACAGGTAAATTTATCAATAAAAAAATGTCTAATTTAATTGAATTTTCTCTTTTTGCTCCTTATAACAAAGAAGCCGCGTTAATCGGAAATTTTTCTAACTGGAAAGATATTCCGATGCAAAAGGATGACAAGGGTTATTTTCGGACTCAAGTTGAGTTAGAAGACGAAATCTATCAATACAAATTTCGAGTCCGTTCAAAAAGTTGGTTTTTAGAACCCGATGAGTGGATAGAAGTTGTTGACCCCTACGCCACGGATATTGATGATAAGACTCAAAACGGCATTATTAGGATTAAAGACGGGAAAAAAATTGTTGATACTTATGTTTGGAAAAATGATGACAAACCCTTACCCCCTGATCATAAATTAGTGATTTATGAAATGCACGTCGGGGATTTTTCGGGGGGAGAAGATGACATCTATTCCCGGGGTAAATATCAGCACATTATAGAAAAGTTAGATTATTTGTGTGAATTAGGAATCAATGCGATTGAATTAATGCCCGTCAAAGAACATCCAGGGGATCATAGTTGGGGATATAATCCTCGGTATTTCTTCGCGTCCGAGTCTAGTTACGGCACAACCGAACAATTAAAAAACCTGATTGATGAATGTCACGGCCGAGGAATTCGAGTATTAATTGATGGGGTTTATAACCATTCCGAAGCCTCCTGTCCTTTAACTCAAATTGATCATGATTATTGGTATCACCATAGCCAGCAAGATACGGAATATAACTGGGGGCCTGAATTTAATTATGAACAGTATGATGAGCAATTAGGCACTTATCCGGCTCGCAAATTTATCGGTGATACGGTGAGATTTTGGATTAAAGAATATCATATTGATGGTATTCGTTATGATGGAGCCAAGCAAATTGGCAACTATGATTTTATGAGTTGGGTCGTGCAGGAAGCTAAACAGGAAGCTGGGATAAAACCCTTTTATAATGTGGCTGAATATGTGCCGGAAACCCCCACTATTACCAACAGTGATGGGCCGATGGATGGCTGTTGGCATGATAGTTTTTATCATACTCTCACGGATCATTTGTGTGGCGATACCTTTGATTTAGAACAACTAAAAGATGTTTTAGATGGTAAACGTCAAGGGTTTATGGGGCCGAATAATATTGTTAATTATTTGGGCAATCATGATCATAATCGTTTGATTGTGAAGTTAGGAAATCGGGGTATTTTTGATGATGAAGTTTTTAAACGGGTGAAATTAGGGGCGGCATTATTAATCACGGCCGTAGGTATTCCGATGATTTGGATGGGAGAAGAATTTGGAGAATATAAACCCAAAACCTTTGAATCTGCGAAACTCGATTGGAAACTCGTGAAAAATGAGAGTAATCAGAGTTTATTTCAATACTACAAGGGCTTGATTTTTCTACGGGAAACTAATCATGCTTTATATAGTGGCAATATTGATTTTTTCCATGAAGATCCTGATAATAAAGTTTTAGCTTATACCCGATGGAATGATGAAGGATCAAGGATCGTGGTGCTGGTGAATTTCTCTGACCATTATTTTGCAGGTTATCAAGTTCCTAACTTCCCAGCTAACGGGACTTGGCATGAGTGGACAAGTAATTATGATATTCAATCGGGAGATGATAATATTCTGCTCGATTTACCTGAATATGAAGCTAAGGTTTTTGTTTGGAAGGGGTAATTGAGCACCCCAGATCAAAACGTTAAGTTCTGCAACAGGATCTGGGATTTGATCGATAATTATGTAACTCTGAATACAGAAATAATTTTATTGATCAGGTTCAAAACCCTAGAACTTGAGCATCAATGGTTGACCAGGGACAAAAAATTATGAAACTTAATCTCAAACAAGCGGATACAGAGATTCAACCCCAATGGCAACCTATTGTTGGGTATGCCTCGGAATTTGCTCCCTCTACCTGGGTGCAGATGGGGGAAAAACCCAATCCCTATAGCCATGATCAGGCGTTGCTCTTGTGTCAGGTGACTGAGGATGAGTGGGTGGCTTGGGTTCCTGACCACGGTGAGATGGTATTATATCGCCATCAATTCTTTCGCTCTTAACCCTTGATCTGGGATACAGTACAAAAAAGAACGTTATCCCATTAAGAGCGTTATGACCGTTTTGGAATCTCCCGGTAAGTCTTTAATTCCATATTCTGAACGCACCTTAAAACGGGCGGAACGGGCGATCCGGTGTTCTCCCTTTCAACTGCTACTGTTCCAAACGATCCGGTTTAACAGTGTCAGTCTGACTGTAATTGCGGGGGAGTCTGGGGTCAGTTCTGCCTATACCCGTGTAGCCCTAACTGAACTAGCCGCAGAAAATACCCTGTTATGGCTGATTCAGGTGGGGGTGCTGCGTCGAGAAGTTGATGGTCAGGGGATTACGGATAGTTTTCGCCTCACTCCCCTTGGCCGACAATTAATTGACCAATGGGAAAGTCAAAATCAGGGCATACCCCAACCTTCTGTGTGCGATCGCTCTATCAATACCCTCAATCGTTGGTTGCGATTTGCCTTTTAAAAAAATAAAAACCGGGGTATGCTTTGGAGCAGCACCCTACAGCCAGATAGAATTCAATCCTATCTGACTGCGGGGTGTCCAAAAATTAGACCCTCTAAATTGATTAGAATTTAAGATTGATGGAGCAAATGGCAGGAAGAAAGCCCGTGATTAGTAATTTGATCTTCCTTAAAATTGCTGGGATAGTGAAAAATATCCATTATTCGGGGTTCATCCGTAGCAAACTGAATATCAACGGAAAAACTTTGCTCCAAGGTGTCAGGATCTAGTTTTAAATTGGCTTGAACTCTAACCTGGCCCGGAATCCAATCCTTAGAACCCAAGGGAAGTAAATAACCGCTCATTCCCTCGAAGGGAAACATTAACTGGACACTCCGCATATCAAAGCAGAAATCATTATGTTTAGCGGGAGAAAAAGTCAAATTAAAAAAGTCTCCATAATTAATGATATGCTCCTCCAACTGTATGGCAATTAATTCTTTTAATCGTGAAATGGTGAAGGCATCTTTACCCAACTTAACAATATAATCATTTTCTGTTAAGCTAAAAAACTCATGGTTCATAGTATGGATTCCTTGCGGCTATTGGTACTGGCTGCACCCTAATACCCTAATTCAAAACCTCAATGGCAATCAATTCCTATTGTCTAATAGCAATAAAAATTAATCGTAGCTAAAACCCGGAAAACATGGAGGGTAATACCCATACTCCCTAAATCGATACAATGGGTTTAGCACCAATTCAAATCACACTCATGAAACGAATTCTAGGACTAACAACGCTAATCAGTATGGTCTTGGTATCTTCAACATCGGCCCAACAACCTTTATATGTTGCTTATCCGCCGCCAGATCACAAAACCACCTCTGACCGTATTTTTTTGATTGGAACAGCAACACCCGATGGAGAAGTCTCGATTAACGGCCAAGTGGTTCCCCGAAGCCAAGCTGGTCACTTTGCACCCACATTTCCATTGCAGCTTGGGGAAAACAATTTCATTTTACGCTACAAAGATCAAAAAATCAAACTTAATATTACTCGAATTTCCACTGAAGCGAGCCCGGGAAATAATGTCAGCTTTTTAAAGGATTCATTGACTCCGGCTGAGAATCTGTCTATCCTGCCCGGTGAGTTAATTTGTTTTAGTGCGATCGCCCCAGAAAAATCAACGGTTTCTGTTGAATTAGCCGGACAAATCCTATCTTTATCCCCCCAGTCCCAGAGCTTAGAATTACCCGATAACAAAGCGGTTTTAACTGGAACCAATCAACCGATAAAATCTAACACTGTAAAATATCAAGGATGTGGAAAAATCGCCGAGAATTTGCCATTTTCCGATCCCAAAAAACCCTTAGATTTAGGTCAACCCAACTATCAACTCACCCTGAATAATCAAACTATTACCCAACGGGCAACGGGGCAAATTTCTCTGCTCTCTCCCATTCAATTTGAAGTGGCTGAAATTATTGCAGATGAAGGCGTAGCCCGCACTGGCCCCACTAGCGATCATTCCCGTTTAACTCCTTTACCCAAGGGAACCCGTGCCACCATTATCGGACGACAAGGAGATTATTTACGTCTTGATTATGGGGGGTGGATTAAAGCCAATGAAACCCGGATCATCACCGAGTCAGTCCCGCCGAATTCCTTAATTAGAAGTGCTAGTTCTCGTCAAGTTGGGGATTGGTTAGAGGTTTCTTTTCCTCTACAAGTGCCAGTTCCAATCACCGTTAAACAAGAAGATCAGAGTTTAACCTTAACCCTCCATAACACAACAGCAAAAACCGATACGATTCGGTTTAATGATAGTCCTTTAATTTCCCGTATGGATTGGCAACCGATTTTATCTCCCCGAGGAGAATCACAAAATGCCGTGCAATATACATTTCATTTTAAAACCAAACAACAATGGGGTTATAAACTCCGTTATGATGGCACAACTTTAGTTTTATCTCTGAAAAATCCCCCAAACCTCCAATCGAATTTACCCTTATCGGGGTTAAAAATTTTAATTGATCCCGGTCATGGTAGCGTCAATGATTTAGGGGCAAAAGGCCCAACTGGTTATCCCGAAAAAGATGTTAATTTAGTGGTTTCTAAACTATTAGAAACCGAACTAATTAAACGCGGTGCATCGGTATTAATGACCCGCAACGGGGATGAAGATTTGTACCCTCAAGATCGGGTAAAAATGATTAATCAACAGGAACCGGATTTATCCCTTTCTATTCATTATAATGCCTTACCCGATAATGGAGATGCCATCAAAACAAAAGGAGTAAGCACCTTTTGGTATAACCCTCAAGCCCATGATTTAGCCGTCTTTTTACATGAATATTTAGTCAATAAACTAAACCGTCCTTCCTATGGCGTATTTTGGAATAATTTAGCCTTAACTCGTCCTACGGTTGCCCCATCTTTGTTATTAGAATTAGGATTTATGATTAATCCCGAAGAATTTGAATGGATTGTTAATCCCCAAGAACAACAAAAACTAGCAATAACCTTAGCCGATGGTATAGTAGAATGGGTCAGTAAAACTCAATAGAATAGGGAACAGGGAACGGGGAATGGGTAATGGGTAATAGGTTGGTGTAAATAAACTTTACTCTATTATCCGATTTGATGAACCGGAATTTCCACAATAAATTCTGTCCCTTCTTCCGGTAAAGCCTGACATTCAATCATTCCCTGATGTTTTTCTACTACAATTTGATAACTAATCGATAACCCTAATCCCGTGCCTTTACCCGCAGGTTTAGTGGTAAAAAATGGGTCAAAAACCCGATTTTTGACTGGTTCAGGAATGCCATGACCATTATCTTGAATAATAATTCTAACTCGTTCTATCGGTTGTTCTTGGCTTGGTGGCACTAACTGGGTTTGAATTGAAATGGCTAAATATCTAGTATCTAAAGACTCCTTAGATAAGGATTCTAGTTCATCAATAGCATTACTAATAATATTCATAAACACTTGATTCAATTGAGCAGCATAGCACTCCACTTTAGGAAGTTTTCCATATTTCTTAATCACTTCAATCGTCGGACGATCAGGTTTAGATTTTAAGCGATGTTGGAGAATTAATAAAGTGCTATCAATCCCCTCATGAATATCAACCGCTTTCACCTCAGATTCATCTAAACGGGAGAAATTTCTTAAAGACAAAACTAACTGCCGAATGCGATCGGCTCCGACTTTCATCGAAGATAAAATCTTAGGTAAATCTTCTATGATAAAATCAAATTCAATGTCTTCCATTTTATTTTCAATCTCCTCTGAAATATCAGGATACTGTTTTTGATATAATTTGACTAACTCTAATAAATCCCTGGTATAGTCCGTGACATAACTCAAATTTCCATAAATAAAATTAACCGGGTTATTAATTTCATGGGCGACTCCAGCCACTAGCTGCCCTAAACTCGACATTTTTTCACTTTGCACCAGTTGACTTTGGGTTTGTTGTAAATCTTGAGCTAATTCTTCCGCTTTTTTTTGAGTCCCTGCATACAGTTCTGCTTGGAGTAAAGCTACTCCGAATTGAGTCCCAATTTGAGCTAATAATTTAATTTCTTCATCCTCCCAATGACGAGGATAGGAATTTTGATAGGCTGCGAGTAATCCCCAGAGGGATTGTCCTTGTAAAATCGGCACAATGATATAGGATCTAGCCTGTAATTGTTCCAGCAATTTTATATGACAAGGATTATGTCCGGCGGTATAAATATCATCAACAGCATAGGTTTGATTGTCTCGATACCGTCCTCCTAATGTCTCTTGTAAATAGCTATCTTGAATCATGGGAACCGTGTCAAATAAAGAGTTCCATCCCTCAGTCACGGATTCAGCAACAAAATAACCCGACCAATCGGAACTAAAGCGATAAACCACAACTCGATCTGCATTTAAAAATGCTCTAACTTCGGCGGCAGTCGTATTAAAAATAGTAGAAATATCTAAAGAATTTCTGATTTTTTCAATCACTTGATAGAGTAATTCTTGCTGCTCACTTGATTTTTGTCTTTCAGTTAACTGCGCCACTTTTTTTGCCTGTTCTTGAACCTGTTCCATATAATTAATTTGTCGTAAAGCCACTTCTAAATTTTTAGCAATTTCAGTGACAAATTCTATTTCTGATTGTTGCCAATAGCGAGGATATTTACATTGATGAATACAGAGTAAACCCCAAAGTTTTTGACCTTTGAGCAGGGGAACAACTAAGTTAGCTCGAATTTGAAACTGGGCTAAAATTTGCCGATGACAATCTTGTAAATTAGCCTGATAAATATCAGGAATCGCATTAATTTTACCCTGTTGATACAGATTATAAAACTGATCAGAAAAACAATGATCTTCTACTTTTTGAGCTAAAGCTGAACCAAACCCGGCAACTACATCTTCCGAGATAAATTCTCCTTCCCCATATCCCGAATTGGGATTAAAGTAAAAAACACCTACTCGATCCGCATTTAAAAGCTGTCTAACCTCTGTTACAGTAGCTTGAAAAAGCTGATCCAGATTTAAGGTTTCTCTAATTCGACTAATCACCCTGGTTAATGTTTTTCGTTGTTCCAATTCTTGAGATATTGCTTGACCTAACTCTCGTTGCTCAATTGCAGTCTCTAAATATTTAGCAATTTCCCTGACAAATTCAATTTCATCGGGTTTCCAATCTCGGCGTTGGTGATTATATACCCATAAAAATCCCCATAAGTGTTGTTTTTTATATAAAGGAATTCCTAAGTTGGCTCTAATTTGATAATCCCTCATCCATTGGAACATTAAGGGATTGAATCCACTATAATAAATATCTGAAACTACCAGAGCTTGTTGATTTTTTTCGGCGGGATTAAACCCCAATAATTCTTTTGTTGTGATCTCGAAATTTAACAGGGATTTAAACTCAGGTAATACGGTTTCAGCAATATATTTTCCCCGGATACTTTCCGCATTCCCATAGCACTGCACAATTCCTACCCGATCAACATTCAGATATTGTTGAAGTTGTAATGTTGTGGTTTGTAAGAGGGTATCTAACTGCAAACATTGATTAATTTTCTTAATTATTTTTGTTAAACACTGATAATGTTGAGATTGCATTTGAGCTTGAATTAAGATAGGATTTGAGGTGTCTTGAAGCTGTCTTAAATGGGTGACATCTCGACAAACTCCCATCACACCTGTCACTTGCCCATTAGTATCTTTAATCGGAGTATATAAACTATTATAAATTTTGGCTCCCTTGGATAAAGAAATTTCTTGATTTACCCGAATATTTTCGCCTGTTTTTAAAACATAATCGACAAATTTATCTATTTCCCCAGCTTGCTGATTAAAAAAGTCCTGATTTCTTTTTCCCACAATTTCAGAGGGAGGAATACCCAGGGCGATCGCTCCGGCTAAATTAATTTTAACATAACATAAATTAATATCATATTCGACAAAAATATCCTCACTATTGTCTGCGAGATCCTGTAAATCTTCCCAAGTCTTCAAACTGGATGTTTCTAGTTCATAAGGTGAGAGTTTTAGGTTTAAAATTCCCTGCAATTGGGCAAAGGTACTGTCATTGAGACAGCATTCTCGTAACTGCTTCCATTGATGTCGATTTACGATCATATACAAGCGCCTAATGTCATCAGTTTGCCAACTTATCTACAGTATAAAACATCACTTAAAATCTTGGGTATGAATTTTGCCATTCACGAATCCATGGCTAGATCAGGTAATGATTGTCGCACGGGAATTTCTATTCTAAATTCTGTTCCTATTCCCCAGTTAGAGAGGCATTTGAGCGATCCATGATGTTTTTCAACAATGATTTGATAACTGATTGATAACCCTAAACCCGTCCCCTGACCCACCGGTTTTGTAGTAAAAAACGGATCAAAAATATGGGTAAGTACGGCATTAGGAATACCTGCTCCGTTGTCAATGATCGAGATCACAACTTTAGGGGATGCTGTAATTTCATCCTTCAAGCTTGTGCGGATTTCTAAAGATGGTTGTGTCTGTTCTGGATAGGACTGATTGGCTCCGGTGCTTTTTAATGCTAACGCATCCAAGGCATTGCTTAGAAGATTCATAAACACTTGGTTGAGCAAACTAGCGTAACATTCCACGGGGGGAAGGTTGCCATACTCTCGCTTAACTTGAATTTCTGGCCCCTCTGATGAATCAAGATTAAGACGATGTTGCAACAGCAATAATGTACTTTCAATCCCCTCATGAAGATCAACAAATTTTAAATCCGCTTGATCTAATCGGGCAAAATTGCGTAAAGATAGAACTAATTGACGAATGCGATCAGCCCCACTTTGCATCGACTCCACAATTTTAGGTAAATCTTGGGTAATAAAATCCAACTCAATAGTGCTGATATATTTAACAATTTCTGGCGGCGGAGACGGATAATAATGTTGATAGAGTTGAATCAGATTTAATAAATTTTGGCTATATTCCCCCGTGTAGATTAAGTTACCAAAGATAAAATTAATCGGATTATTAATTTCATGGGCAATTCCAGCGACTAACCGCCCCAAACTTAACATTTTTTCGGTTTGAATTAGTTGACTTTGGGTTTTTTGTAACTCATTTAAAGTTTGGGTAAGTTGTTGGGCTTTTGCCTGTTCATTTTGGGCAGATTGAAGACTTTGTTGATACAATTCTGTTTGATAAATTGCGATCGCTGCTTGATCTGCTAATTGTTGTAAAATATCTAATTCCTCAACTTCCCAATTACGAGGATTTGTACATTCATGGGCAATTAATAATCCCCAAAGTTTAGACTCTTGATTAATCGGAACAATTAAATTTGCCTTCACGCACAAATCTTCTAAAAATTCTTGATGACACAGGGCTAAATTTTCTTTATAAATATCAGAAATAGCCCGCATTCTTCCTTGTCTATAAAGATCCGCCATCTCCTGCGGAAAACAATCATCGGGTGTTTTAATCCCTAAAATCGAGCCAATAGATTTCCCTCGATCTTCAAATACAACTTCCCCCGCCTGTCCACTAATCAGTTGATAAATCACCACCCGATCCGTATCTAATAAAACTCTAACTTCCCGAACCAAACAAGATAAAGTAGCGTTTAAATCCAGCGTCCGACGAATTTGATCGGTAATTCGTTCTAGGGTTTTAGCAAAATCTAAGGAGCGTTGAAGTTGAGAGGTTCTTTCGGCAATTTGCCGTTCTAAATTAATATTTAAAGTTTGAACTTCTTGATATAGTCGATACTGTTGAATTGCCATAGCAAATTTACGGCTTAATGCTGTGGCTAAAGTTAATTCTGTTTCTGTCCAAGATTGAGCTTGTCCCTGTTTAGACTCTCGCCAAATTTCAAAAGACTGCCGGGGCATCATCTGTTTGATACTGGGATCAAATTCTCCCGCCCACAAAGTTTCTGTATCAATTTCTTCCCGAAAAATAGTCAGCACCCCCAATAATTGCTGACGAGATTGAATCGGTAAAACTAATAATCCTCGAATTAATGTGGACTGAAAGGCTGAGATTAAAACTCGCCATTGATATTCCTTATAAACATCGGTGATCACCCAAGGAGATAGGAATTGATTCGGTGCAGTCGAATAATGGGACGGATTTCCATAACCTTGACTTAACCAATGTTGCCAGAGGGGATGTTCTTCTAAAATACCTGAAGCACTACCCATAGGAGCATGGGGCTGTTTACCCGCCGTGAACACCTCCGTGGGACTCAGGGAATAAGCCGGAATATAGAGCCGTCCCCCCACTCCACTCAGAGCTTTAACGGTGGCTTCTAATGCCTCTTGTAGTTCAATGGTGGGGCGTTCATGGAGTAGAGAAGCAATACTATTGATTGTGGCTTCCTGTCCAGCTTTTTGTCGAGTTTGGCTTAATAAATTAGCTTGGGTGATCGCAATTGCCAATTGATCTACTAATAACTGGATTACTTGGATATCGGTTTCAGCAATGGCTTGGGGTTCGGCGTGGTGAGAAACTAATAATCCCCAGAGTAGAGGGGTTTCACCGACTAGGTTATGGGGCGGATTTAGTAAAATTGGAATCGCCAGGGAAGATTGTACCCCCATCGCCGTTAAATAGGCTTGGTGGCAAGGATCAAGGCTGCGATAGTCAATCCCAGATGGGGTTTCGGCTTCTCCTGAGTCGTTGCTGATCCCAAATTTTCCCTCACCGACATTAATAATAGTGCGTTGACGCAGGGAACAAAACATTTCCCGAGCATGGGGCGGAATATCATCGGCGGGAAAATGTAATCCCAACAGGGAGGGAAGGTGATCGCGATCGCGAGATTCGGCCACCACTTCCCCACTACCATCGGGACTAAATTGATAAATCATCACCCGATCGGTTCCCCAAAATGAACGAATTTCGGCAACGGTGGCGGTTAAAATTCCGGGTAATTCTAGGGATTGACGAATGCGGTTCGTAATCCGATGTAGCAAGACCTGTTGATCTAATTTAGATTGAAGTTGTTGTGTATTGTCCAACCGATTCATAATAAGTACCTAATCAGTCATCAGTCATCAGTGATCAGTTATCAGTTGTCAGTAGAAACGTGCCATGGCGCGTCTGTACCCGTTATTAGTTGTTAGTCACTGATAACTAATAACTAGGAACTGATAACTGATGACTGATAACTGATAACTAACTAAAAGGGCATTAATTGTTTAATTGCCTTACTCGCAATATCTCCGTAACGGAGTTGACCACAGAAAATTTTACTCATGATTTTTGTGGCGGCGGGCATTTTTACCCCAGCCTTATAAGCGACTTTGGGAAACCGATAGAATGCACCGCCCAGACGTCCGGCCCAGACCATATCCGTACCCCATTCTTCCTTCATTGTCTGGGTATAGCCTTCTAAAGCATTACCCACACCGCCTAAGGCTTGATCAATCGCTTCTGCCGCTTTGACCCCACTTAAAATGGAAGGACGAATTCCCTCTGCTGATAAGGGATCAACTAAACTGGCGGCTTCTCCGGCAAGTACAGCGTTTTGGGTATGTAAAGTTTTATCTCCATCCCAGAGACACAGAGGATGGTCATAAACGGTCGAATGACCTAAACCGGCTTTAGTGGCGTAATCCAGTAAGTCTTTCTTCAGATCTTTCGGCTCTCCCCCGATAAAAGTCGCAATACTCAGGGAATAACCATCGGCCTTGGGGAATCCCCAAATACTACCATTTTTTACCATGCCAAATTCAAAACTGGGTGACAACAATTGATCCGTTGCCACTTCCATAAATTGACTTTGGCGCAGTTTAGACTGTTTCAAGCCCAGCCATTTCGCCATTGAACCCTTAGCCCCATCAGCCCCAATTAAATATTTAGCGGTTAGGGGTTCAGTGGTAGTATTTACTTGCCAATGATCGCTTTTAAATTCAATCCCGGTAACTTCTGTATTGTCCTGGAATTGCGCTCCTTGACCCTTCGCCTGTTCCACGAGAAATTGATCAAAGACATCTCGCCGTACCATCCACATCGGCGTGGGAATTTCAGACTCAACGGCATCATCTAATTGCCAAGTATAGCGAATACGTTCCACCGTTGTCGAAATTGCCGGACTAAAATCAAAATCAAACCATTGGGCGATCGCCGGAGAAACTCCCCCTCCACAGGGTTTTAATCGAGGAAAGGCAAATCGATCTAAAATTAAAACAGAACGCCCGCGTTTGGCTAAATGATAGGCTGCTGCTCCTCCGGCCGGGCCAGCACCAACAATAATACAGTCAAATATTGTTGTCATGAATATGTTAGGGATTTTGTTGTTTATTGAGGGTTGAGTGTTAACCGTAAATCACCAAGCCCCAACCCTCAAACTCAGTTAAACAGTGGTGATGTCTTTTTCTTTGACAGCCAAGGCTTCATCGATTTTAGCAATGTACTTGTCTGTCAGTTTTTGAACGGAATCTTGCAAATCAGCAGATTCATCTTTTGAGAGTTCACTACTTTTTTCCTGTTTCCGAATAGAATCAATCGCATCCCGACGAATATTTCTGACGGCCACTTTCCCCTCTTCAGCTAATTTAGCCACTTGTTTGACTAATTCTTTCCGGCGATCGCTGGTTAAAGGGGGGATATTCAGACGGATCACGGAACCGTCGTTATTGGGGGTTAACCCAATATCGGACATCAAAATCGCTTTCTCAATAATATTGAGGCTATTTCGATCAAAGGGCTGAATTGCAATCGTGGTGGAGTCGGGGGTACTAATATTCGCCAATGCTTTTAAGTGCATGGGACTCCCATAATATTCCACGATGATTCGATCTAATAAACTGGTATTGGCCCGCCCCGTCCGAATGGTATTGAAGGAGCGTTGAGCCGCCTCCAATGCCTTAACCATGTGTTCTTCAACTTCAGCTAACTTCACACCAACCTCCAACTAAGGTTCCAACAGGTTCACCACTCACTGCCCGGCTAATATTTCCCCGCACAGTCAGATCAAATACAACAATAGGGATATTATTTTCTTTGCACAACGCGATCGCTGTACTATCCATCACTCGTAAATCATGGGTGAGGACGTAGCTGTATGTCAATGTTTGATAACGTTTGGCGTCCGGGTTATGTTTGGGATCGCTATCATAGATGCCATCTACCTTGGTCGCTTTAAAAATCACTTCCGCATCAATTTCGGCCGCCCGCAGTGCTGCGGTGGTGTCCGTGGTGAAAAAAGGATTTCCCGAACCCGCGCCAAAAATAACCACCCGATTTAGTTCTAGGTGGCGAATGGCTTTTCGTCTAATATAGGGTTCGGCGATTTCCTGCATGGCGATCGCCGTTTGCACCCGGGTCGGAACCCCAATTTGTTCTAAAGCATCTTGCAAGGTAATCGCATTCATCACCGTAGCAATCATCCCCACATAATCGGCCGTGGCTCGATCCATGCCCCCGGCGGCGGCTTTCACCCCCCTAAAAATATTACCGCCACCCACCACAATAGCGACTTGTACTCCTTGATTAACCACTTCGGCTACTTCTTGAGCAATCTCTTGAACCACCGATGGATCAATGCCATAGCCCAAATCTCCCATCAGGGCTTCGCCACTTAATTTAAGTAAAATGCGTTTGTACGCTGTTCCCATTTATACCCCCATAGCCTTTGTATTCATCAGTATCGCCAATTTTCCTGAACGGATTAGGTTGATCGTTACTCGTCGCCCAGACATTGGGGCTATCATATCAGGATCTATAGTTCAAGTGCTTCTGGTATCCCTCTTCTGTCACTCTCCGAAAAATCTTGCATTTTTTCAGTCCTAGAGCGTAGACACAGCAAGCGATCACACTATTTTTTTCCGAGTAGCAATTCCTGAGAGCGCGAAATTGGCTAAAATGCGATCGCCCCATCCCAGATAGTTGACTATAACGTGGCTTTGGAAATTACTAATCATAGGAAAAACCGGAGAGTGACAGAAGAGGGATATCAATATCTCCACTTAATCGAGCAACCGATCGCATCGGTGCATTCGGTGGTAATCGGTTCGTTGTTTAGGAGTTGGGCGATCGCATTTTTTAAATAGGGGACAGTGACATTTTCCGCCAGTTGGGAACTATCATCAATTAAGCCTTGATAGCGGACAATTCCTGACCGATCTAATAAAAACGTTTCTGGGGTATTACTCGCCCCAAAACAATGGGCTACCTCTTGGGTAATATCTCGAATGTAGGGAAAATTTAATCCCTGTTCTATGGCAAAATTTTTCATATTCTCAAAACTATCATCCGGGTATTGGGTGGCATCATTGGCATTAATCCCAACTAAAATTACACCCTGTTCCCGATAGTCTTGTTGTAACTGCTTCAGGCGATGTAAGTATGAACGAACATAGGGGCAATGGTTACACATAAAAATTACAACAACGGCTCTATATTCTTCTAAATAACGAGCCAAATGATGAACTTCATCATCAATTCCTGGTAATTCAAAATCAGGAGCATAGCGATTAATTAAAGTACCCGGCATAGTTAATATTCTCACCTTCTTAAAATAGTGAATTGTATTTAGATTTAATTGACCCTGATTAAATGTTGATCTTCATAGGTCTACACCTCATGTTAACCGAATTCGATGGAAAAAATCCGATCAATCACCTTGAGGATATCTCCAGCCATTGGATGAGTTGATCAAGCATACTAACTAGATTAATTGAAGATCTAACATCAGTCAAGGATTTTAGAAAATCCCAGGGAAAAACTCATTCTTCTCTTGGGGTTTGAACCAAAAATAAATATTAGTTATTTTTGATAAATATGGAACCAAACGGATAAAAAATCGGGAGAAAATCAGGATCTATTTTTATTCTGGATTTTCCAGGCTTCTGTTAACCTTTGACTCAGGGTTTCACTGACTAATTGATTGCCAGAGGGCGTCAAATGAATATGATCTCGATAGAGGGTTTCGGGTTGAGCAGCAGCTTTGAAGATCGGCAAAAAATCAATATAAACCCAATTTTCAGCTTGTGCGACTTCCATTAATCGTTGACGGGCTTTAATTTCATAATCCCGCGATCCCGGCTCACCGACTTCCCTTAATAAAGGTGTCATTGCTAAAATCAAGTCAGCATCATTTTGCCGAGCAAGGGCTTGAATTCTTTGGATTTTTTCCAAATTATATCCCACCGGGTCAGAAGGTTGAGGTTGGGCGACGGTCGGCATCGGTGCAGAGGGTTTTAAATAGCGGTTAAACACCTCTATTAAAGCTAAACGAGGGGATATATTAGGGTAGTTGCGATCGCGTCCGACAACGCCAGGATTTGGGGTTCCAGAGAATAAATCATCGGTATTGATCAACAAGACTATCACCTCGGAACCAAACAGCCCAAACCGTTGTAAATAAGCCAGTTGATTCGGTGGCCCCCAGGAATTTACAGCCACATTCAGGACTTCCCAATTCCCCCCACTGCCCGCAGCAGCCAATTGTCTACCCATTAAGGCCGAGAGGGTTTGAGATTGGTCTGTCCACCATCCCCCATTCACCAAAGAATCCCCCAATAACATCACCCGTCGAGTCCCAGCCGTTGGCAGTGGACTAATATTCCCACTTCGCATCGAATACTGGTTAATGTTAATTAAGTTGCCATAACGACGGGTTTTTTGGTTGGGGGCTAATAAATAGCCGATGTCCGAGTCCGCCAAATAGAGGACGGGAGAACCCAATCCCCAACCCAGGCGTAACCCCATTTCCATCGCCATCAAAACACCCAGCAATATTCCCAACAGGACTAGAAGAATTTTCATTTTTTTATCAGTTATCAAAAATGGGAGCCAGAAGACCCGCACCATAAGGAACGTTGGCGTCGAGATGAATGGCGACCCAAAAAAACAAATTACAGATTTTGTGTGAGAATGTTAAGACATGACAGAAAAAACCTACCGTTACCGATTCTATCCAACTCCTGAACCAGAAGACTTAAAGACTGTTAATTCTTGCACTGATAACTGATAACTGATAACTGATAACTGTATAATGTAATGTCTTTATTAATTTTCAAACCCTCCATACTCTGCCTTTACTTTGAGCCTAGAGGTAAGGTGGCAAAACTTTGGTGGTCATAGGTAAATCTGTGGACTTAGATCAAATCTTTAAAACTCCTAATCCTATTATCGGTGTTGTACATCTGTTGCCTCTACCGACTTCTCCCCGTTGGGGAGGAAACCTGAAAACAGTTATTGACCGCGCTGAACAAGAGGCAACCGCCTTGGCTTCCGGTGGGGTTAACGGCATCATCGTCGAAAATTTTTTTGATGCTCCCTTTGCCAAAGATCAAGTTGATCCAGCCGTTGTCAGCGCCATGACCCTGATTGTGCAGCGGATTATGAACTTAGTCACGCTGCCCATAGGGATTAATGTGCTGCGGAATGATGCCCATAGTGCCTTAGCCATTGCGGCCTGTACGGGTGCTCAATTTATCCGCGTCAATGTCTTAAACGGCGTCATGGCCACGGATCAAGGGATTATTGAAGGTCACGCCCATGAAATCCTGCGCTATCGACGGGAATTGGGTAGTGATGTCAAAATTTTAGCCGATGTTTTGGTCAAACATGGTCGTCCATTAGGATCTCCTAACCTGACCACGGCTGTCCAAGAAACGATTGAGCGGGCCTTGGCCGATGGGGTAATTCTCTCCGGTTGGTCTACGGGTAGCCCCCCCAGTTTAGAAGATTTAGAACTGGCTCAGGCGGCGGCTATGGGAACCCCTGTATTTATTGGCAGTGGCGCCAGTTGGGAAAACGTCGGAACCCTGATGCAAGCAGCGGATGGGGTGATTGTGTCCAGTTCATTAAAACGCCATGGACAGATTCATCAAGCGATTGATCCCAGTCGAGTTAGTCAGTTTGTAGAAACGACCCACCGGAGCTTGAATCAGTTATCAGTAGAGACGCGCCATGGCACGGCTGTACCCGTTATCAGTCATTAGTCCCAGCCAGAAATAATCAGTGAAATAGCGAGTTGATAGTCTTGACGCCTCACTGTTGACTCTTACACTGATAACTGATAACTGTTTACTGATCACTGATTTATGGGACGTTCTACCCCTTGGGTTTACCGTTGGTCACGGCCGATGATCGCGGCGATCGCGATTATCGGTATGATCGAAAATATCTACTTAACCAGTATTAAACTCCTTGGTGGGACGGCGGTTTGTCCCACTTCTGGCTGTGAGGAGGTTCTCAATAGTCCTTATGCGACGGTCTTAGGTTTACCCCTAACTTTATTTGGATTTTTAGCCTATACCACGGTTTTGCTATTAGCCGTTGCTCCTTTGATTGTTAACCCGGTGACAGAAAAAGCCCGTCGCCAAACAGTTGAAGCTCAAACGGGGTTTTTTCTATTCCTTGTAACTACTGCAATGGTCTGTTTCAGTAGTTACTTGATGTTTTTGCTATTTTTTAGAATTCAAGCAATCTGTCCCTACTGTATTGCCTCGGCCCTGTTCTGTCTGAGTCTATTTGTTTTAACTCTCATCGGCACCAGTTGGGAAGATCTGGGTCAACTTTGGTTCTCGGGTCTTGGGATAGCGATGATTACGGCCATTGTTGCCCTAGGTTTGTACAATAGTGTTGATGTTGCCAATGCTCCTAACTCTTTGGATAACAGTAATGGTCAGACCGGGTTAGCGATTACTACCACATCCGGGCCAGCCGAAATTGCTTTAGCTCGTCACTTGACCCAAACCGGGGCAAAGGAATATGGGGCCTATTGGTGTTCCCACTGTTACGACCAAAAACAACTCTTTGGGAAGGAGGCGTTTGCTATGATTAACTATATTGAATGTACGAGTGATGGCAAAAATTCTCAAACCCAAGTTTGCGAAAAAGCCGGAATTCAGGGTTTCCCCACTTGGGAAATTGGGGGTAAATTGTACCCGGGAATTCAACCCTTAGAAAAATTAGCTGAATTATCGAACTATCAGGGGCAACAAAACTTCAAGTTTTGATCGATTGATCAACTAGAGATGGGGCGGATTACCCAGGGTCAGTTACAGTATCCGCCCCTAGGACTTGACATTCAATCGACAGGAGGATGGCTGCAACCGATGTTCAAAAGATTTAAAGAGTATTGTCGTCGAGTCCCACTTAAAAGCTGGTTATCTCAAGAAGGTCGAGTATTAGTAACTGCTTCTGGTGTGACGGCGGTGGTGATTTTTATTAGATTTTTAGGGATTTTACAACCGTCCGAATGGGCGCTTTATGACCAATATTTTCGAGCACGTCCCTTAGAATCTGTAGATGATCGGATTTTAATTATCGGGATTGATGAACAGGATTTACAAGAGTATGGGTTTCCAACTTCTGATAGAACTTTGGCTCGACTGTTACAAAAAGTTAATCAGGGTCAACCACAAGCCATTGGTTTAGATATTTATCGGGATTTGCCCATCGCACCCGGACAAGCAGAATTAGCAAAAGCCTTTGAAACGATTCCTAATTTAATCGGGATTGAATTATTAGAAACTAACAGAAAGTCGCAGGTTAAATCGTCTCCAATTTTAGTACAAAAAAACCAAATTGGGTTTAATAATGTCCCGCGAGATGCCGATAGTAAAGTTAGACGGGGATTATTATATATTAACAATGAAGATCAACAATTTCGCACAAGTTTTGCTTTACAACTGGCTCTAATTTATCTCGAAAATCAAGGAATTATACCTAAACCTTCTCCGAAAAATCCCAAGGAATTAAAAATCAAAAATACTGTATTTCCTTGGTTTAAACCTAATGATGGTTCCTATATTAGAGCCAACAATGGCGGTTATCAATTCTTAGTCAACCTACGGGGGCCGACGGGAACATTCCCCTCTATTCCGATGCGGGATATTTTGGAAGGTCGAGTTTCTCCTGATTTAATTAAAAATCGAATTGTGATTATTGGTTCCACGGCTCCGAGTATTAAAGATTCAGAATTTACCTCCTATAGTGATGGGATATTTAAGTCTTCTGAACCGATGTATGGTGTTGAACTACAAGCCCAATTAACCAGTCAAATTATTAGTTCAGTTTTGGATGGTCGAACCCTAATTAAAGTCTGGCCAGAACCCTTAGAATGGTTGTGGATTTTCGGATGGTCTTGGGTGGGGGCTGCCTTGAGTTGGAAACTCCAATCCCTCCGTCGTTCGGTGTCTTTAATTATTTTAATTAGTATTGGGATCGGCGGGGTAACTTATCTGGCTTTTCTTAAAGGTTGGTGGATTCCTGTGATTCCGGCTAATCTGGCTTTAATGGGGTCGGCGGGCGTGATTATTGCCCATTTAGCCCATTTACAAGGGGAGTTAAAACGGTCTACCGAATTTTTACAAAGTATTATTAATACTATTCCTGACCCGATTTTTGTCAAAAATAAAGACCATCAGAAAATAGTTTTAAATCAAGCCTATTGTAAATTTGTGGGTTATCCGTTGAATGTATTAATGGAAAAAAGCGATGATCAACTTTTTCCTAAACATGAAGCCGAAATGTTTCGCCAACAAGATGAAATGGCTTTTAATACTACCTGGGAACAGGAAAATGAAGAACAGTTAACCAATGCTTTGGGTACTACCCATTATATTGCAACCAAGCGATCGCTGCACCGAGACGCGGCCGGAAATGTCTATTTAGTAGGAGTGATTCGAGACATTACCGAACGGAAACTTTTAGAAGATAATTTAAAACAAATTGCCGCCGAACTCAAACGGTCTAATGCAGAATTACGGGTTTCCGCCGAACATGACCCCCTAACTGGACTCCCCAACCGTACCCTATTCCAAGAAAGGTTAACTCAATCAATCGAATGGGCAAACCGCCAAAATCGAATGGTGGCACTGTTATTTTTAGACTTAAATGACTTTAAGGATGTGAATGATAATCTCGGTCATCAGGTGGGAGATTTACTACTTAAAACTATTGCGGACAGACTCAAAGGGTGTCTGCGGGGAAGTGATACGGTGTCTCGCTTGGGGGGGGATGAATTTACCGTGATTCTGCCGGGGATTCCCAGTAAGTCAGATATTGCTAGGGTTGCCCAAAAAATCCTTGATACCATTACGGAAGAAACCGTTTTAGAAGGACACAAAATTTCGATTACTACCAGCATCGGTATTAGTTTGTACCCCACGGATGCCCAAGATAGGTCAACCCTGATTAAGTTAGCAGATGCAGCCATGTATCGCGCTAAGACCACCGGGAAAAATTTGTATGAGTTTTCCCGAGAAGATTAAGTCTGTAGGCACGAATATCAAACAGCCGTTGCAGAAACTATTGATAACAAAAACCCCCTCCGATTTATCACTGGAAGGGGTTTTTGATTATTAACCTGGCACCGAGCTATTTTCCCAGGCGGCTACCCGCCAAGTATCTTCGCCGTATCAGCGTTTCACTTCCGAGTTCGAGATGGATCGGAGTGGTTCCACTGAGCCATANGTACAGCATGAATTTACCGATAAGATTACTGAAATTTTAAATATATATTTTCCTGAACAGGGAAGTAAAATCTTGGATTCTAGCGAGTTATTACAATATCTAAATATTAAGACAAAAGCTGCTAATCGTGGTTCCAAGTCACGAGCAGGATTTGCAAATCATTATGCTATATATGTCTTGGTCGAAGACTATCTAAATAATAAGTTTCATATTAATGGCAATTATAGTGATTATGAAGGAGCAAAATTTACAAGACTTCTTCAGAGACAACGAGAACTTCCATTTGGAAGTAAACTCCAAAATCATGCCCTCAATAGTAGACTAAATGAAGAATTTAAAAAATACTTTCCCACATCATCTTATGTACCTATAATCAGAGATTCTAAAACCAATAAATATTGGATTAATGAAAATCTCTTAAAATGTTCTATTGATAATTCTCAAATAAATATTGCTGAAGCGATTAAAGATATTATTGATGCTTATATAGCAGCGCGTGGTCAAGCATTCAATAACTTTATGATCTATTGTCAACAGATGATCGATATTCAGAAACAAGATCCTTCACAAGCGGTTAAATTTATTAAAGATTTACTGAAACCTAATATAGATGCAAGAGTTTTTGAAATTGTCAGCTACGCCATTTTGAAGGAATATTATGCAGACCAACAAATATATTGGGGTTGGTCACCCGATGAACTAAATGTGGAATATTTAGTTTTATATAAAACGGGTCGAACCAACGCAAACGATGGGGGTATAGACTTTGTAATGAAACCCCTGGGAAGATTTTTTCAAGTCACAGAAACTCTTGATGCAGGTAAATATTTTCTCGATATTGATAAGGTTCAGAGATATCCAATTACTTTTGTTGTGAAAACAGAACATACCGTTGAAACAATCTTAAACAAAATCAGAGAAAAAGCGACGGAAAAATATAATATTAAAGCCATTGTTAAAAAATATATGGAATCTGTAGAAGAAGTGATTAATATTCCCGAACTGATCAGTCATTTTGATAGGGTTTTAGAACGGGGTAAAGGTGCATCTGTTATTGAAGAAATCGTTTTACAAAGTCGTGTGGAATTTAATGTAGAAGCAGAGGAACAAGATATTTTGATCAACGAAAATGGGGTTGAAAATGAGTAGACATTGGTATTCCCATAAGTCGCCGTTTTATATTGAATCGGCCCCAGAATTCGATTGTAGACGGAATGCTATTCGTAAACCGGAAGAAACCAAGGGAGAACATTATCACGTTACTATCACTAATTCCGATGATTCCTGTTGCGCTCCTGTGAGTTCTACTTGTTGTTAAATAGTGAAAAAAAGGTTATAATAATTCCTAATCTAAGGTGATATTTAATAAGTTTAGATTAGGGCGATCGCTAATAGCTGGAAACACTTTATGGGTTTATAAATTACTTTCCTAAACAATGGTAATGTTTGAACGATATGAAGACCAGGGACATATTATATTTCACGGTGATTCTTTACCTATTTTGTCAAGTGAAATAACATCTGAATCTGTAGATCTAATTTTTATCGATCCTCCCTACAATATCGGGAAACAATTCTCAAATTTCCACGACAAATGGGAGTCTGATGAGGAATATGCAGTATGGGCTTATAAATTACTGGATGAGTGTATTCGGATATTAAAGCCCAATGGAACTTTATATGTGATGGCAAGTACCCAAGCGATGCCATATTTTGATCTTTATTTAAGAAATAAAATAGTAATTCTGAGTCGCATTATATGGCATTATGATAGTTCAGGAGTTCAAGCCAAAAAATACTTTGGATCAATGTATGAACCCCTACTTTATTGCGTTAAAAATAAGAGTAATTATGTATTTAACTCAAATAATATTAAAGTAGAAGCAAAAACAGGCGCACAAAGAAAGTTAATTGATTATAGAAAATCGGTTCCTAGTCCCTATAATTCGGAAAAAATACCCGGAAATGTCTGGTATTTTCCTCGTGTTAGATATCTTATGAAAGAATACGAAAACCATCCTTCCCAAAAGCCTGAAGCATTACTAGAGAGGATAATTCTTGCTAGTAGTCAGGAGGGTGGTATTGTACTTGATCCATTTGGAGGTACATTTACATCAGGTGCGGTAGCCAAACGATTAGGAAGAAATTCTATTAGTATAGAATCTCAAGAGGAGTATCTTAAAATTGGTCTGAGGCGAGTTCTGGGATGGCAAGAATATAAAGGGGAGAAGCTATTACCTCCACAGAAAAAACAGACTAGAAGAAATAAAAACACTCAAAATTTTGATTTCATTCAACAGGAGCTTTTTAATGCCGACAGTACAGCATGAATTTACCGATAAGATTACTGAAATTTTAAATATATATTTTCCTGAACAGGGAAGTAAAATCTTGGATTCTAGCGAGTTATTACAATATCTAAATATTAAGACAAAAGCTGCTAATCGTGGTTCCAAGTCACGAGCAGGATTTGCAAATCATTATGCTATATATGTCTTGGTCGAAGACTATCTAAATAATAAGTTTCATATTAATGGCAATTATAGTGATTATGAAGGAGCAAAATTTACAAGACTTCTTCAGAGACAACGAGAACTTCCATTTGGAAGTAAACTCCAAAATCATGCCCTCAATAGTAGACTAAATGAAGAATTTAAAAAATACTTTCCCACATCATCTTATGTACCTATAATCAGAGATTCTAAAACCAATAAATATTGGATTAATGAAAATCTCTTAAAATGTTCTATTGATAATTCTCAAATAAATATTGCTGAAGCGATTAAAGATATTATTGATGCTTATATAGCAGCGCGTGGTCAAGCATTCAATAACTTTATGATCTATTGTCAACAGATGATCGATATTCAGAAACAAGATCCTTCACAAGCGGTTAAATTTATTAAAGATTTACTGAAACCTAATATAGATGCAAGAGTTTTTGAAATTGTCAGCTACGCCATTTTGAAGGAATATTATGCAGACCAACAAATATATTGGGGTTGGTCACCCGATGAACTAAATGTGGAATATTTAGTTTTATATAAAACGGGTCGAACCAACGCAAACGATGGGGGTATAGACTTTGTAATGAAACCCCTGGGAAGATTTTTTCAAGTCACAGAAACTCTTGATGCAGGTAAATATTTTCTCGATATTGATAAGGTTCAGAGATATCCAATTACTTTTGTTGTGAAAACAGAACATACCGTTGAAACAATCTTAAACAAAATCAGAGAAAAAGCGACGGAAAAATATAATATTAAAGCCATTGTTAAAAAATATATGGAATCTGTAGAAGAAGTGATTAATATTCCCGAACTGATCAGTCATTTTGATAGGGTTTTAGAACGGGGTAAAGGTGCATCTGTTATTGAAGAAATCGTTTTACAAAGTCGTGTGGAATTTAATGTAGAAGCAGAGGAACAAGATATTTTGATCAACGAAAATGGGGTTGAAAATGAGTAGACATTGGTATTCCCATAAGTCGCCGTTTTATATTGAATCGGCCCCAGAATTCGATTGTAGACGGAATGCTATTCGTAAACCGGAAGAAACCAAGGGAGAACATTATCACGTTACTATCACTAATTCCGATGATTCCTGTTGCGCTCCTGTGAGTTCTACTTGTTGTTAAATAGTGAAAAAAAGGTTATAATAATTCCTAATCTAAGGTGATATTTAATAAGTTTAGATTAGGGCGATCGCTAATAGCTGGAAACACTTTATGGGTTTATAAATTACTTTCCTAAACAATGGTAATGTTTGAACGATATGAAGACCAGGGACATATTATATTTCACGGTGATTCTTTACCTATTTTGTCAAGTGAAATAACATCTGAATCTGTAGATCTAATTTTTATCGATCCTCCCTACAATATCGGGAAACAATTCTCAAATTTCCACGACAAATGGGAGTCTGATGAGGAATATGCAGTATGGGCTTATAAATTACTGGATGAGTGTATTCGGATATTAAAGCCCAATGGAACTTTATATGTGATGGCAAGTACCCAAGCGATGCCATATTTTGATCTTTATTTAAGAAATAAAATAGTAATTCTGAGTCGCATTATATGGCATTATGATAGTTCAGGAGTTCAAGCCAAAAAATACTTTGGATCAATGTATGAACCCCTACTTTATTGCGTTAAAAATAAGAGTAATTATGTATTTAACTCAAATAATATTAAAGTAGAAGCAAAAACAGGCGCACAAAGAAAGTTAATTGATTATAGAAAATCGGTTCCTAGTCCCTATAATTCGGAAAAAATACCCGGAAATGTCTGGTATTTTCCTCGTGTTAGATATCTTATGAAAGAATACGAAAACCATCCTTCCCAAAAGCCTGAAGCATTACTAGAGAGGATAATTCTTGCTAGTAGTCAGGAGGGTGGTATTGTACTTGATCCATTTGGAGGTACATTTACATCAGGTGCGGTAGCCAAACGATTAGGAAGAAATTCTATTAGTATAGAATCTCAAGAGGAGTATCTTAAAATTGGTCTGAGGCGAGTTCTGGGATGGCAAGAATATAAAGGGGAGAAGCTATTACCTCCACAGAAAAAACAGACTAGAAGAAATAAAAACACTCAAAATTTTGATTTCATTCAACAGGAGCTTTTTAATGCCGACAGTACAGCATGAATTTACCGATAAGATTACTGAAATTTTAAATATATATTTTCCTGAACAGGGAAGTAAAATCTTGGATTCTAGCGAGTTATTACAATATCTAAATATTAAGACAAAAGCTGCTAATCGTGGTTCCAAGTCACGAGCAGGATTTGCAAATCATTATGCTATATATGTCTTGGTCGAAGACTATCTAAATAATAAGTTTCATATTAATGGCAATTATAGTGATTATGAAGGAGCAAAATTTACAAGACTTCTTCAGAGACAACGAGAACTTCCATTTGGAAGTAAACTCCAAAATCATGCCCTCAATAGTAGACTAAATGAAGAATTTAAAAAATACTTTCCCACATCATCTTATGTACCTATAATCAGAGATTCTAAAACCAATAAATATTGGATTAATGAAAATCTCTTAAAATGTTCTATTGATAATTCTCAAATAAATATTGCTGAAGCGATTAAAGATATTATTGATGCTTATATAGCAGCGCGTGGTCAAGCATTCAATAACTTTATGATCTATTGTCAACAGATGATCGATATTCAGAAACAAGATCCTTCACAAGCGGTTAAATTTATTAAAGATTTACTGAAACCTAATATAGATGCAAGAGTTTTTGAAATTGTCAGCTACGCCATTTTGAAGGAATATTATGCAGACCAACAAATATATTGGGGTTGGTCACCCGATGAACTAAATGTGGAATATTTAGTTTTATATAAAACGGGTCGAACCAACGCAAACGATGGGGGTATAGACTTTGTAATGAAACCCCTGGGAAGATTTTTTCAAGTCACAGAAACTCTTGATGCAGGTAAATATTTTCTCGATATTGATAAGGTTCAGAGATATCCAATTACTTTTGTTGTGAAAACAGAACATACCGTTGAAACAATCTTAAACAAAATCAGAGAAAAAGCGACGGAAAAATATAATATTAAAGCCATTGTTAAAAAATATATGGAATCTGTAGAAGAAGTGATTAATATTCCCGAACTGATCAGTCATTTTGATAGGGTTTTAGAACGGGGTAAAGGTGCATCTGTTATTGAAGAAATCGTTTTACAAAGTCGTGTGGAATTTAATGTAGAAGCAGAGGAACAAGATATTTTGATCAACGAAAATGGGGTTGAAAATGAGTAGACATTGGTATTCCCATAAGTCGCCGTTTTATATTGAATCGGCCCCAGAATTCGATTGTAGACGGAATGCTATTCGTAAACCGGAAGAAACCAAGGGAGAACATTATCACGTTACTATCACTAATTCCGATGATTCCTGTTGCGCTCCTGTGAGTTCTACTTGTTGTTAAATAGTGAAAAAAAGGTTATAATAATTCCTAATCTAAGGTGATATTTAATAAGTTTAGATTAGGGCGATCGCTAATAGCTGGAAACACTTTATGGGTTTATAAATTACTTTCCTAAACAATGGTAATGTTTGAACGATATGAAGACCAGGGACATATTATATTTCACGGTGATTCTTTACCTATTTTGTCAAGTGAAATAACATCTGAATCTGTAGATCTAATTTTTATCGATCCTCCCTACAATATCGGGAAACAATTCTCAAATTTCCACGACAAATGGGAGTCTGATGAGGAATATGCAGTATGGGCTTATAAATTACTGGATGAGTGTATTCGGATATTAAAGCCCAATGGAACTTTATATGTGATGGCAAGTACCCAAGCGATGCCATATTTTGATCTTTATTTAAGAAATAAAATAGTAATTCTGAGTCGCATTATATGGCATTATGATAGTTCAGGAGTTCAAGCCAAAAAATACTTTGGATCAATGTATGAACCCCTACTTTATTGCGTTAAAAATAAGAGTAATTATGTATTTAACTCAAATAATATTAAAGTAGAAGCAAAAACAGGCGCACAAAGAAAGTTAATTGATTATAGAAAATCGGTTCCTAGTCCCTATAATTCGGAAAAAATACCCGGAAATGTCTGGTATTTTCCTCGTGTTAGATATCTTATGAAAGAATACGAAAACCATCCTTCCCAAAAGCCTGAAGCATTACTAGAGAGGATAATTCTTGCTAGTAGTCAGGAGGGTGGTATTGTACTTGATCCATTTGGAGGTACATTTACATCAGGTGCGGTAGCCAAACGATTAGGAAGAAATTCTATTAGTATAGAATCTCAAGAGGAGTATCTTAAAATTGGTCTGAGGCGAGTTCTGGGATGGCAAGAATATAAAGGGGAGAAGCTATTACCTCCACAGAAAAAACAGACTAGAAGAAATAAAAACACTCAAAATTTTGATTTCATTCAACAGGAGCTTTTTAATGCCGACAGTACAGCATGAATTTACCGATAAGATTACTGAAATTTTAAATATATATTTTCCTGAACAGGGAAGTAAAATCTTGGATTCTAGCGAGTTATTACAATATCTAAATATTAAGACAAAAGCTGCTAATCGTGGTTCCAAGTCACGAGCAGGATTTGCAAATCATTATGCTATATATGTCTTGGTCGAAGACTATCTAAATAATAAGTTTCATATTAATGGCAATTATAGTGATTATGAAGGAGCAAAATTTACAAGACTTCTTCAGAGACAACGAGAACTTCCATTTGGAAGTAAACTCCAAAATCATGCCCTCAATAGTAGACTAAATGAAGAATTTAAAAAATACTTTCCCACATCATCTTATGTACCTATAATCAGAGATTCTAAAACCAATAAATATTGGATTAATGAAAATCTCTTAAAATGTTCTATTGATAATTCTCAAATAAATATTGCTGAAGCGATTAAAGATATTATTGATGCTTATATAGCAGCGCGTGGTCAAGCATTCAATAACTTTATGATCTATTGTCAACAGATGATCGATATTCAGAAACAAGATCCTTCACAAGCGGTTAAATTTATTAAAGATTTACTGAAACCTAATATAGATGCAAGAGTTTTTGAAATTGTCAGCTACGCCATTTTGAAGGAATATTATGCAGACCAACAAATATATTGGGGTTGGTCACCCGATGAACTAAATGTGGAATATTTAGTTTTATATAAAACGGGTCGAACCAACGCAAACGATGGGGGTATAGACTTTGTAATGAAACCCCTGGGAAGATTTTTTCAAGTCACAGAAACTCTTGATGCAGGTAAATATTTTCTCGATATTGATAAGGTTCAGAGATATCCAATTACTTTTGTTGTGAAAACAGAACATACCGTTGAAACAATCTTAAACAAAATCAGAGAAAAAGCGACGGAAAAATATAATATTAAAGCCATTGTTAAAAAATATATGGAATCTGTAGAAGAAGTGATTAATATTCCCGAACTGATCAGTCATTTTGATAGGGTTTTAGAACGGGGTAAAGGTGCATCTGTTATTGAAGAAATCGTTTTACAAAGTCGTGTGGAATTTAATGTAGAAGCAGAGGAACAAGATATTTTGATCAACGAAAATGGGGTTGAAAATGAGTAGACATTGGTATTCCCATAAGTCGCCGTTTTATATTGAATCGGCCCCAGAATTCGATTGTAGACGGAATGCTATTCGTAAACCGGAAGAAACCAAGGGAGAACATTATCACGTTACTATCACTAATNCTATAAACTTTCACCTGGGTTTGAGGTTTGCAGCCGTTTGTGTTTTGTTTGCTTGCCTCTCACAATTTACTAATGTACTCGCTTTTTCTGGGAATGTCAACCCCTTTTTCAAACTTTTTTTGATATCGCTCAAACCTATACTGTTTAGCGTTTATAGGATTAGGGAGCAGCCCCCTAGCCCAAATATGGCAGAATAGAAAGGATTGTCTAAAATTGCCCATCTTGTCCAAACCCATGACTGCAACGACTCCCACCCAGGCCACAAAATACGAACCCTTTAGTACCGAAGCCAAATGGCAACAGTATTGGGAAGCCCATCAGGTGTTTAAAGCTGACCCCAACCAACCCGGGGAACCCTATTGTATTATGATTCCCCCGCCCAACGTCACGGGAAATCTCCATATCGGTCATGCCTTTAATAACTCCCTGATTGACGCCCTAATTCGCTATCATCGGATGAAGGGTCATAACGCGCTGTATTTGCCCGGGATGGATCACGCCAGTATTGCAGTCCAAACAATTTTAGAACGACAACTCAAAGCAGAAGGGAAAACCCGCGACGATTTAGGACGAGAAAAATTTTTACAACGAGCTTGGGAATGGAAGGAAGAATCCGGCGGAACAATTGTTAATCAGTTGCGACGTTTGGGGGTTTCTTGTGACTGGACACGGGAACGATTTACCCTGGATGAAGGGTTATCAAAAGCGGTCTTAGAAGCCTTTATTAGATTATATGAAGATGGGTTAATTTATCGGGGTAAATATTTAGTTAATTGGTGTCCGGCGAGTCAATCGGCGGTATCGGATTTAGAGGTTGAAAATAAGGAAGTTGATGGGAATTTATGGCATTTTCGCTATCCTTTAACCGATGGTACGGGTTATGTGGAAGTGGCAACCACCCGACCGGAAACAATGTTAGGGGATACGGCGGTGGCAGTTAATCCTAATGATATTCGCTATAAAGATTTAATTGGGAAAACGGTAATTTTACCGATTATTAAACGGGAAATTCCGATTATTGGGGATGATTTTGTTGATCCAAATTTTGGTACGGGTTGTGTTAAGGTAACTCCGGCCCATGATCCTAATGATTTTCAAATGGGTCAACGGCATCAACTGCCGATGATTAATATTATGAATCAGGATGGCTCCTTAAATGAAAATGCGGGGCCATTTGCCGGGCAAGATAGATTTTTCGCCCGAAAAAATCTGATTCAATTCCTGAAAGATAAGGGATTTTTAGTTAAAATTGAAGACTATAAACATACGGTTCCCTATAGCGATCGCGGTAAAGTTCCAGTAGAACCGCTATTATCAACCCAATGGTTTGTTAAAATTCGTCCCTTGGCAGATAAGGCGTTAAATTGTTTAGACCAACAGGATTCTCCCGTCTTTGTTCCTGACCGTTGGACAAAGGTTTATCGAGATTGGTTAGTTAAATTAGATGATTGGTGTATTTCTCGACAATTGTGGTGGGGGCATCAAATTCCGGCTTGGTATGCTGTTAGTGAAACGGGGGGTAAAATTAGCGATAATACGCCGTTTGTAGTGGCTAGAACTGAAGCAGAAGCCCAGGAAAAAGCGATCGCCAAATTCGGAGAAGCAGTAATTTTAGAACAAGATCCTGATGTTTTGGATACTTGGTTTTCCTCCGGTTTATGGCCGTTTTCCACCTTGGGATGGCCGGAAGAAACCTTAGATTTAAGTAAATATTATCCTACCAGTACCCTATCAACGGGGTTTGATATTATCTTTTTCTGGGTTGCCAGGATGACGATGATGGGAGCATATTTTACCGATAAAATGCCCTTTAAAACCGTATATATTCACGGGTTAATTCGGGATGAAAATGGCAAAAAAATGTCAAAATCCGCCGGAAACGGCATTGATCCGTTATTACTAATTGATAAATACGGAACCGATGCGGTGCGGTTTACCTTAATGAAAGAAGTCATCGGCGCAGGGCAGGATATTCGTTTAGAATATAATCGAGAAACCGACGAATCTGCATCTGTTGAAGCATCTCGAAATTTTGCTAATAAACTCTGGAATGCTTCTCGGTTTGTGATGATGAATTTAGACGGGAAATCTCCTAAACAGTTAGGAGAACCCAATATTAATCAATTAGAACTGAGTGATAAATGGATTTTATCTCGCTTTAACCAAACCGTCAAACAAACCCGTGAAGATATGGATAATTACGGGATTGGTGAAGCAGCTAAAGGCATTTATGAGTTTATTTGGGGGGATTTTTGTGATTGGTATATTGAATTAGCTAAACCCCGTTTACAAGGAGAAAATAACGCCTCTCGTCAGGTTTCCCAACAAACTTTAGCTTATGTTTTAGAAGGGATTTTAAAACTTCTCCATCCGTTTATGCCCCATATTACCGAAGAAATTTGGCATAGTTTAACCCAAACGGGAGAAGAATCTTGTTTAGCGTTGCAACCCTATCCGGTGGTGGTAGAAGATAATGTATTAGACCTGGAAGTACAACGGTTAGGAAAGTTTGTTAATGATCCTGATTCAATTTTAGGTCAATCCATCACAATTTTGTTTGAATTACCGGAGGTTTTAGGAGGTTTCTTTAAACAATATCAAAAACCCCTGATTCTGACGGGTCTATTTTTCGTTGCTTTTTTAACGGTTAAATGTTTTGTGGCGGCGTTAAATGCCCTTAACGAATTACCCTTAATCTCTAGCATTTTTGAACTAATTGGGATGGGTTATTCGGGTTGGTTTGTGTATCGATATCTGCTAAAAGCGTCCCAACGGGCGGAACTTGCGAAGATTTTACAGGAGTGGAAAACGGAATTTATCGGGAGTCAAACAGCAGATAAAAACATTGAAAGTCCTAACATTTATTCCACAATTTGTCAAGATCAATCCAGTGAAATTATCAGCATTATTGATCCGAAACTAGAGGCGGATTTTGAGTTAATTATTGGGGCAATTCGTACCGTCCGAAATTTACGCGCGGAGGCAGATATTAAACCCAAGGTTAAGGTTAATGCTATTCTGCAAAGCGACAGCACGAAAGAACAGCAAATTTTGAAACAAGGACAAACCTATATTCAAGAGTTGGGGAAAGTTGAAGAATTAACCATTACACAGAAGTTAACTGGAAATGAAGGACAAAGTATTGCGGGAGTGGTGGGAACTGTGCAGGTATTAATGCCTTTAGCGGGGGTGGTTGATTTAGCTGCATTTCAAACGAAATTGCAGAAAAAATTAGCCAAGGTGGAAAAGGAAATTCAAGGGTTACAACGGAATTTGAATAACTCGAATTTCGTTAACCGTGCGGAACCAGAAGTTGTAGAAAATACCCGCAATAGTTTAACAGAAGCGGAAAAACAAGCGGAAATTCTCCAACAACGGTTAAGTCAATTTAACTAACTTTTTGATCCCCCCTAACCTCCCGTGAACGGGAGCAGGGGGAGCAGGGGGAGCAGGGGGAGCAGGGGAGGCAGGGGAGCAGGGGCACTTCGACAGGCTCAGTGGCCGCAGGGGAGGCAGGGGAGGCAGGGGAGGATTTAGGGGAATCAGATCTAAAATTAAATCAGAGGTTTTAGAATTAGATGAATCAAGATTTGGGTTTATTTCTGTTAGGGATTGTTGTTTTAACGCTCTATTTAATCCTGTCTGCATTAACAGAAATGGGAACAAAATTACCCTGGAAAAAGTAGAGCGATAGCGATAGTATTCTACTTGTTGATCAGGAAACCTTGATATTAATTATGTTTTAAAACTCTATCTTTAAAAAATAAGTTAAATAAGATCCCCTTCCCTAAAATTTCATCCAATTCTCGCACTGTAAAAAAAGGAATAAACACAAGGAACACGCATAAGATTTGATAAACTAGATCAAAGTTAAAAAAATAATTTTTCAATTCTATTAAAATTCCAACTATAGATTCTTGTTGAAACAAACCTATAATAAAATGTTTTACAACATTAAAAATTAAAACAATAATTGTAAATAAAATTGACTTATAACCAACTGAAATAATGAGGGGTTTATCTCTATAGCGTTCTACAAGGGGCAGCTTTTCAGATAAAACAATCACTTTTCCTATGATGAAAGCTCCAACAACCGCAACCCCATAGTTAAAAGTGTCAATCCCATGTTTTAATAACGCCAGGGAATTCAACGTGATTAAAAGGCTAAAGGATAAGGCTAAATACAAATTAACAATTGCCAAACTAATAAACTCATCAATCAAGATTGATTTCCGAGTTTTTTTAGGTGTTGTTTTAGGAGTCATAGATTAATTAAAGTTGACGGTTGACTGTTAACTGTTACCTATTTTCTATTGTCTACTGATAACTGATGACGGGCGGGATAACCTTTTCCTTAAACCGGATTACTAATCATTGATTGTCTTGATTTTAAAATAAATTCAGCGACACTTAAATCGACAGGAGTAGTAACTTTTAAATTAGTTTCTTCTCCGATCACAATATAAACGGATAATCCACATTTTTCAAATAATGCTGCATCATCGGTGACTTCCCAACCCTGTTGACGACCCTGCTCATGACACTCTTTTAATAATTTCACCTCAAACCCTTGGGGAGTTTGCGCCGCCCATAATTGTTGACGATCGGGTGTATCTAAAATTAACCCCTTTTCATCGACAACCTTAATTGTATCCTTAACTGGAATGGCCGCAATTAACCCCGAACAGGTCTGCAAAGCCACCCCACAGCGCTCGAATAACTGCGGTGTGGCCAAACATCTCGCCCCATCATGAATTAACACCCGCTCCGCATCCGGCGGTAAGGCTTGTAAACCATTGTAAACCGACTGTTGACGGGTTTCGCCCCCCTGAATTAACTCCACGGGTTTAGTTAAATTAACCTGGGCCAAAATTTCCTGGAAGTCGGGAAAATCCACGGGTTGACCCATGATCCCGATCCAGTCAATACAAGCTGAAGCCTCCGCCACTTCGAGTGTCCAAGCTAATAGGGGTTTATCCCATAGGGTCAGGAGCAATTTGTTGCGATCGCTCCCCATTCTGCGTCCCATACCCGCGGCCGGAATTAATAAGTGCATGGTGAAAATTTACAGGTAAGATTGACAATTCTGTGTTCGTATTAGAATTAAGCTGATCTTGTAGATTAACTCTTTAATTATGAGAATACTAGCCCTTGTCCCAGGTGGAATAGGCGATCAAATCTTGTTTTTTCCCACCCTTGATGGCCTCAAGCAAGCCTATCCTGAAGCCCAAATTTCTGTTATGGTAGAACCCAGAGCCAGGGGAGCTTATCGAGTTTGTAAGTCCGTTTCTGAAATTTTAACCTATGATTTCAAGGGACGGAACAGTTTGGCCGACTGGGGAAATTTTTTAGGAATTGTCCGTGACCGGGAATATGAAGTGGTGGTATCCCTGGGTCAAAGTTGGACGGTGGGGTTGTTATTGTGGTTAACGGGTATCCCCACGCGCATTGGTTACGCAGGCGGGGGTGAGGGGTTATTTATTAGCAACCCAGTCCCCTTAAAACTAGAGCAATACGCCGCCGAAATGTATTATGACCTGCTCAAAGGGTTGGATATTATTACCCCCTTCTCAGGATTATCAATTAATGTGCCTAAATTGGATCTGGACTGGGGAGAAGCCGAACAGAAAAGGTTAGGAGTCAAGGATAGTGGTTATATTTTGATTCATGGGGGATCTAGCCAGTTAGCCAAACAAAAAGGCATTGATAAAATCTACCCCGTGGCCAGTTGGCAAAAAATTATTCAAGATATTCAACAGCGCCAACCTAACCTCCCCGTGATCATTGTCCAGGGGCCAGAAGATGGGGCCTTAGTGCAGCAAATTGTCGAATCTTGTCCCCAGGTTAAAGTCACCCGACCGGAGGATATTGGTAAATTATCGGCGATGATCGCCTCGGCAAATCTTATGCTCTGTACCGATAGCGCCCCGATGCACTTGGCCGTTGCGGTGGGAACCTATACGATCGCCTTATTTGGCCCAACAGAACCCGCTAAATTATTACCAAAAAGCGATCGGGTTATTGGGATTAAATCACCTTCGGGTAAAATTTCTGATATCTCTCCCGATCAAGTGATTAAAAAAATCTGGGGAGGTTAATTCAGTTATCAGTTATCAGTCATCAGTTAACAGTTAATAGTTAACAGTCATTAGTTATCAGTGTGAGAGTTAATTTATTACCTATTACCCATTGTTCTTAACTAATACTTGTCTTAACTGATAACTGATAACTGTTGACTAAAAAAGTTTATTACCCATTCGTAATTCGTAATTCTATGAACTACAATATTGAAGAAACAGTCATTGAACGCTACAAAGCCGGAGCGCAAACGGTACAACCTTCTCTGTGTTGTCCGGTGGAATATCAGGAAAATCAATATTTAGAAATTATTCCCCAGGAAATTATAGATAAAGATTATGGTTGTGGTGATCCCACCCGTTATGTTAACCCGGGGGAAACTGTAGTTGATTTAGGTTCCGGGGCGGGGAAAAATTGTTATATGATCGCGCAAAAAGTAGGGTCATCCGGTCAAGTGATCGGGGTGGATTTTAATGATACAATGTTGGCTCTTTCCCGCAGCCATCAACCGGAAATGGCTCAGAAATTGGGATATTTTAATACAAGTTTTGTGAAGGCAAAAATTCAGGATTTAGCCTTAGATTTAGATCAAGTGCAACGGTGGTTAACGGTTAATCCGATTCAATCAATTGAAGATCTGGGGAAATTTGAGTTAGAATGCGATCGCTTACGTCAACATAATCCTTTAATTGCTGACCATAGTGTTGATGTTGTTATTTCTAATTGTGTTTTAAATTTAGTCCGTCCCCAGGATAAGGATCAACTCTTTCAAGAAATCTATCGAGTTTTAAAACGCGGCGGACGGGCGGTTATTTCTGATATTGTTTGCGATCAAGATCCCACACCTAGGATTTTAAATGATCCCGATCTTTGGAGTGGTTGTATTGCGGGAGCTTTTCGGGAAAATGAGTTTTTAGAACGTTTTGAACAGGCTGGATTTTATGGGATTGAGATATTAGCCCGACAGGAAGAACCTTGGCAAGTCATTGATGGGATTGAGTTTCGTTCCCTAACAGTTACTGCCTTTAAAGGCAAAGACGGCCTCTGTTTAGATGTAAACCAAGCCGTGATTTATAAAGGGCCTTGGAAACAAGTAATGGACGATGACGGACATATTTTATATCGGGGGGAACGGATGGCAGTTTGTGATAAAACCTACCAAATTTATAATAACATAAACGGCCCCTATCATCAAGATATTTTAGGAATTTTACCCCATGAAACTATCCCCCTAGAATCAGCCCCAGAATTCGATTGTAGACGGAATGCTATTCGTAAACCGGAAGAAACCAAGGGAGAACATTATCACGTTACTATCACTAATTCCGATGATTCTTGTTGCGCTCCTGTGAGTTCTAGTTGTTGTTAAATAGTGAAAAAAAGGTTATAATAAATCCTAATCTAAGGTGATATTTAATAAGTTTAGATTAGGGCGATCGCATTTAGAACATTTTATCAAAGGAAGCTAACTTTCGCAAAGGTAAGTTAGTTTCTGATTAGTTATCAAACAGAGCGATAAGAGGTTTAATTTTTTTCCTTGACTTTTAATTGCTGTTAACTTTACTATTAGTTTATTCTCCAGATTAGAGAAATTTATTTTACATAGAAACGGGAGAACCTATGTCTATTGACAAGATTAGCGACCAAAGCTATCCGGGCTTTCAAGAGTTAAAACAGTATTTGTTGTCTTGCAATTTGCCCAGTTATGCGAAAGGTGTAGGTCACAGTGGAGAAGATATGCTTTGGCTAGACGGCTCTGCTGAAGATAGCTGGGCACAGGCTGAGTTTCTGAACACAGCACTGTTCCGGTATTATATGTCATTGTGTCTGTCTGGCTTGAATGTTTATGATGTCTTGATGCAGTTGTTGGTACTCAAATACCCAAACGAAATGGACTTCGCCAATAAGTCAGGAACTTATTCCTGCAAAGTTCATGTTTACCCCACCCTGATCGTCTCAAATCAAGCTCAAATGTCTCAGTCTGCTGAGTGGTCTTACTCGTGCAGCCCAGGCAAAGTTTACAAGTGGGTAACTATTTGTTATTAAGGAGAAGAAATAAGCAAGCGATCACATAAACTTTCCTAGACAATATACTTCAAGTTTAACAATTACGGGAGTCGCTTCTATTCGTAGAAGTGGAATTATAGCGATTTTCAGATGTACAGTTTCTAGGAATAAAAACCCGGTTTTTGGGTATGTCTGAACGCACAAAGCTATCATAAAAAACAGGATAGGAAAAATAATTCTATCCTGTTGAATAATTGATATTAAAATCAGTTAAATCGATAAGAAAACCATTTTAATAACGCCCCAGGTTTAAATTTTGGTTCCCAACAGTTTAACCAATGTACCATAGAAAAATTGCGATTATTTAGGGAAAAATCTCTACTAAAAAATTAAGTTTTTCAAAGAAAATAGGTTTTTAATCCCCACTTGAAAACCAGTATATATTAAGAATTGTTTCAAATTAAAACAAAATAGAAACTTTTGAACAATGGCAAAGGGTTAATTGTATCTTAAACAATATCCAGAGTTAAACAACCCACCCAGATTAAAAAACACCATTTAAACAGGAATTCACAATGATTAATACTGTAACACCAGTTCCCAAAGGGATTGGCGTTCTATTAAAAGCACCTTTATCGGGACATATTCTACCCATTGAACAGGTTCCCGACCCCGTATTTGCTCAAAAAATGGTGGGGGATGGAATTGCCATTGACCCCGTGAGTCAGGTGTTAATTGCCCCCTGTGATGGGGAAGTGATCCAACTGCATCCGTCCCATCATGCGGTGACATTAAAAACCCCAGAAGGGTTAGAAGTATTAATGCACATTGGGTTAGATACCGTTAAGTTACGGGGGCAAGGGTTTAGTCCTAAAGTTAAAATGGGCGATCGCATTCAAACAGGCGATCCCTTAATAGAATTTGATCCCGATTATATCGCTCTCAATGCTAAAAGTTTGCTCACCCAAATTGTGATTACGAATAGTGATCAATTAGCAAGTTTTCAAGCTAGTTCGGGTAATGTTGTGGCTGGAGAAACAGTTATTTTAGAACTGACTTTCGCCGCAACAGCTATTGAAAATAACCCAATTTCTGCCGAGACAATTACCTCCGATGAAATTATTATTCCTAATCCTACCGGACTCCATGCTAGACCTTCGGCCGTATTAGCAAATTTAGCTAAAAAATATCAATCTAAAATTCGGTTACAACGGGGCGAACAAGACGCAAATGTTAAGAGTGTGGTCGGGTTAATGGCCATGGAAGTCAATAATGGCGATCAGGTGGTCTTAGTGGCCGAGGGGCCAGATGCGGCTGAAGCGATCGCCGAACTCACCGAAGCCATGCGTTCCGGGTTGGGGGAAGAAGGCAGTCTCCCCATTTCCGCCCCGGCCAGTGTCGCCCAAGGAGAAATCTCAAATCCCGCCCCCCGTCGGCGTTCGGACGATCCTAATGTGGTTTTAGGGGTAGCCGCATCCTCCGGGGTGGCTGTGGGTCAAACCTTCCGGGTGAGGGAACAGGAAATTGAGGTGACGGAAAAGGCCGAAAACCCCAATACAGAACGGCGTAAGTTAGAAACGGCGATCGAACAGGCCCAATTAGAGGTAGAAGCGTTACGGGCCAATGTTCATGGCCAGGGCGATCCGAGTAAATCAGCTATTTTCGCCGCCCATCAAGAATTATTAGAAGATCCCGAATTAATTGATATTGCTACCAGCACCATTGATAAGGGAAAAAGTGCGGCTTTTGCCTGGAAACAAGCCTTTACAAATAGTGCAGCCCAACTGGCAAAATTGCAAAATGAATTGTTATCCCAACGGGCAAATGATGTGCGAGATGTGGGGCAACGGGTGCTCAGAATTTTGACCGGAGTGACTTTAACTGGGCCGATTTATCCTGAGAATACTATTTTAATTGCTGAGGATTTAACTCCTTCGGATATGGCAACTTTGGATAGGTCAAAAGTGATCGGATTCTGTACCGTTGCCGGGGGTTCGACTTCTCACGTGGCAATTTTAGCTCGTTCCATGGAAATTCCGGCGATCGCTGGAACCGAACCTCAAGTATTAGATTTAGCCGACGGCACACCTGTTATTTTAGATGGCAGTAAAGGCACATTAAAATTAAATCCGACGACGGCGGAAATGGAACGGGTTAAAACCCTGTTAGTTGAAATTGCTAAAAAACGGCAAACCGACTTAGCCAATGCCATGGAACCCGCCATCACCACCGATGGACACCGAATGGAAATTGTTGCCAATATTGGGGGCAAATCTGAGGCAGAAACTTCGGTAGAATTGGGAGGAGAAGGTGTCGGTTTATTGCGAACAGAATTTGTGTTTATGGAGCGGACATCTGCCCCCACAGAAGACGAACAAACGGAAATATATAGTAGTATTGCTCGGGTTTTAGGGAAGGATAGACCGTTAATTATTCGGACGTTAGACGTAGGTGGAGATAAGCCCTTACCCTACTTACCTATTCCCCATGAAGAAAACCCATTTTTAGGAGAACGGGGAATTAGATTTGGCTTTGATCGTCCTGAACTTTTAAGAACGCAATTTCGGGCTATTTTAAGATCGGCGGAGGCGGGAATGTTGCGAATTATGTTCCCGATGATTGCCCGATTAGAAGAAATTAGAATGGCAAAAGCCATGTTAGAAGAAGAACGGGAAAATTTAAATCTTCCCCCGGTTTCTATAGGGATTATGGTAGAAGTTCCCTCGGCGGCTGTCATGGCGGAACAGTTTGCTAAAGAGGTTGATTTCTTCTCCATTGGCACTAATGATTTAACCCAATATACCTTAGCAATGGATCGGGGACATCCGAAATTAGCGCCCTATGTAGATGGGTTAAATCCGGCGGTTTTACGATTAATTGATTTAACGGTTAAAGGAGCAAATAAAGAAGGAAAATGGGTGGGGGTTTGTGGCGGAATTGCCAGTGATCCTCAAGCCATTCCTTTATTAATTGGTTTGGGGGTGAAGGAGTTAAGTGTTAGTGTTCCGAGTATTCCTACTATTAAGGCACAAATCCGAGAATTAAGTTTAGTTGAGTGTCAAGAATTAGCCCAAAAAGCTTTAAATGCAGAAACGGGGGCGGATGTGCGGGCACTTTAATCAGTCATCAGTTATCAGTTATCAGTTTGGAAGTTGTCAGTTTAGGAGTTATCGGTTTAGGAGTTGTCAGTTTAGGAGTTATCAGTTTAGGAGTTACCAATTTGGAAGTTGTCAGTTTAGGAGTTATCAGTTTGGGAGTTATCAGTTTAGGAGTTATCAGTTTAGGAGTTATCAGTTTAGGAGTTATCAGTTTGGGAGTTTTCAGTTGTCAGTAATAGTATCTAATAGAGCCCTTCAGGGCTCACTACTTAAGAAAAACGATGTTCAAAAACGCTTTTGCTTTATTACAAAAAATGGGAAAGTCTCTGATGCTTCCCGTTTCGGTGTTGCCCATTGCAGGCTTATTATTAGGATTGGGTAGCGCTCGTTTAATTGAGTTACAAAATCTAGCATCGGGAACAATTTCTTCCCCTAAATTTTGGTGGCTACCTGAAGGTTTGGCAACCATTATGAAGACTTCCGGGGATGCAATTTTTGGCAATTTACCGATTATTTTTGCGATTTCCGTTGCGATTGGATTTGCGGAAAATGACGGGGTTGCTGCCTTAGCTGCAACGGTGGGATTTGTGGTTTTTATCGCTTCTTTGGGGGCGGCTTCTACTACTTTATTTGGCATGAATCCCGAACAATTAAAACCTGTTATGGGCATTCCTTCCCTAGATACGGGGGTATTTGGCGGCTTAATTATGGGTTGTGTTGCCGCCTATTTATTTAACCGTTATTTCCGAATTCAATTACCTCAATATTTAGGATTTTTTGCGGGAAAACGATTTGTTCCGATTGTAACTTCCTTTGCGGCGATCGCCATGGGAGTCTTAATGAGTGTGGTCTGGCCGCCCATTGGAGCCGCGATTTCTACGGCTGCAAATGCCGCCGCATCCGGTGGCAATGTTAGTCTTACCGCCGCAATTTATGGGGTTGTAGAACGGTTATTATTACCCTTTGGATTACATCATATTTGGAATGTTCCTTTCTTTTTTCAAATCGGATCATTTCTTGATCCCATTACCAATAGAATCGTGACCGGAGACATTAATCGCTTCTTTGCAGGTGATCCAACGGCAGGAATTTTAGGGGGGGCTTATTGGTTCAAAATGTTTGGTTTACCGGCGGCGGCGATCGCCATTTGGCGGGCGGCAAAACCGAAAAATCGCGTGTTAACTGGGGGGATTATGATCTCCGCCGCTTTCACCTCTTTCCTAACCGGAATTACCGAGCCGATTGAATTTTCATTTATGTTCGTAGCCCCGCCTTTATACGCGATTCATGCGGTGATGGCGGGCTTTTGTGATTGGTTATTTGTTGCCTTGGGCGGACGCATGGGATTTACCTTTTCCCAGGGATTTATTGACTTTTTCCTGTTTAATGGATTAGGCACAAAAGCGTGGCTAATTCCCGCTTTAGGGCCGTTTTTTGCCGCCTTATATTTCTGTGTGTTTTACTTTGGAATCCGACAGTTTAATTTCTCCACTCCGGGTCGAGAAGATGAGGTAGAAACCGTAACCACGATTACGCCCGGAACAGGTGTAGGAAGTCTGGCCATGGAGTTAGTTCGAGCGTTTGGCGGACGCAGTAATATTGCCACTTTGGATGCTTGTATTACTCGATTACGAATCACCGTTCATGATATTAAAAAGGTGAATAAAGCCCGACTCAAAGCATTAGGAGCATCGGGAGTTTTAGAAATGGGAAATAGTGCCCAAGCCATATTCGGCCCCCGTTCAGAAAACTTAAAAACAGATATGATGGAATATCTGAAAAATGCCGGGCCAGAGGCAGATTTTGTTGAGGAAATAGCACCAGAAACTACAGAGGTTAATTCAACCGAAGCAGTGATTTCAACTCCCATTATCTCAGATTCCGAGGCAAAAAATCGGATTCAGCAGATCATGATTGCCTTGGGAGGAAAACAGAATATTCAAAGCGTTGATGCAGTGGCATTAACTCGATTACGGGTTAAAGTTATTGATAATAACCTGATTGATGAAGACGCATTAAAAGCCGCGGGTGTAGAAGGAATTTTACGTTTACCCAATGGCATATTACATCTATTAGTTGGTTTGGGTGCGGAACAATACGCAAAGAATCAGTGATCAGTTATCAGTGATCAGTCATCAGTTATCAGTTTAAGAGTTATCAGTTTAAGAGTTATTAGTTATAGCAACCAGCACCGAGGTTGTAATATTTTAATACTGATATGAAACGGCCAGAAGTATTACCCCAGATTCGGTGTTTCCTGTTCCCTATTCCCTATCCCCTGTTTAGCACTACAGTTAACTGTTAACAGTTAACTGATTACTGATGACTGATAATAGACTGTCTACTATTCACTTCCTAACTGATAACTGTTAACTGATAACTGATGACTGATATCAGATGGGTTTAAAATCTTTATTAAAATCGAGTTGATTAGCTTGAACTTCAGGTAAAAATGCAATCAGTTCTTCTAAACCCGATTGATTCACATAAATACCCGCTCCGGTTCCATACCCTGATAAGGTTAAATCCTTAAAAGTAATTACATCATTAGTTTTATAAGCAAAGTAATCTTCCCCTACAGTAAAATCACTAATAAAAGCAAAATCCGTTAAACCTCCAGTTGAATAATAGGTGCTAGAATCAGAACTCCCTAAATAAAATCCATCTAATCCTACACCCCCAACTAAAGTATCAATTTCCCCCGATCCTGGATTAGCGGAATTAACATCAACTCCCGCAATAAAATCATCCCCAATATCACCGGAAACATAATCATTTCCTCCTCCACCTGCTAGGATATCCCCTCCTTGACCCCCAAACAAAGAATCATTATTGATTCCTCCAAATAATAAATCTGAACCTAAGTTACCAAAAAGTTGATTATTACCCGATTCTTCAATTAAAATATCATTTCCTTTCCCACCAAACAAAATATCATTTCCTAGACTGCCATAAATAATATCCTCCCCTATATTTCCATTGATCGTATCATCGCCGCCAAGACCTTGCAGGGTATCATTTCCCCCTAAACCATAAATTTCATCATTTTCAATCAATCCAGCTAGATTATCTGCTGCTTCAGTTCCTAAAATTAAACTCATTTTTAATCATTAATCAGTTATCAGTAATCAGTAATAAAGCAATTGTTGGCTATTGTCAACTAAAATCAATATTTATTTTACTTGATTGAGGGGATTTTTTTGATACACTGATAACCAGGATAGGCGCGCCGTGGCACGTCTCTACACTAATGGATAACTGATTTTTGAGTAGTTGCGATCGCTACAATACCTGCCACAGAAATTCCCGATTTTTCTAATTCAGAAATTGCTGATTTAACCGTAGCACCCGTTGTATAAATATCATCTAAAATTAAAACCGAACCCCGAGGGGGGCGACGCCGGAAATCCCGACCTAAATTAAACACATTTTGCATTTCTTTTAAACGTTGATCGGGCGAAAGTTCATGCAGTGCTTCCGTCTGTTTAATTCTTTCTAAACCGTGAGCAGATAGGGATAAACCCGTGAATTGACAAAAACTTTTTGCTAACAATTCAGCTTGATTAAACCCGCGTTTTTTCAACTTATCCGGGTGCAGGGGAATGGGTACCACGGTGACAGGGGAGATCGACCCGGGTGTCAATAACCAAGTTTCTGCTAATCCATAGCCCAAAGGTTTTGCTAATTGGGTATGATTGTTATACTTAAGAGCCGCGATCGCCCGTTTGAGAACATCTTTGTACTGTCCCCAGACGCAAAGCGGCACCTCGGAGGCAAATTTAGCCCCCGGGGGAAATCGACAACGAAGTAACTGTCGTTCACAATAATCGCAAAGTTCTGTTTTTGCGGGTCGGTTACATAACAGACAGTTAGGTTTGAGAAATAAACTTAAGATCGCTTTCACAGTTAAGGTTTTGAGATAGGGAGGGGAGGTTTTGATCGAGAAACCAGGTTTCTATAGCGCTACGCGCAAGGGAACAGGGAACAGGGAACAGGGAACAGGGAACAGGGGTAATACTTCTGACTGTTTCATATCAGTATTGAAATGTTACAACCTATTTAGGATTGCTATATCTCCCCCTATGACTATTTTCTATTGTTGAACTGATCGGATCAAATCGTAACTAAATTTAGTTTAAAGTGTGGATAATTTTTACGGGCTTCACGAAATTCAACCAGAGCATCGCGATATTGTCGGGGAGCCCGCCTTTTATTTAAGCCAATTACTGCGTCAAGGTTATCCGGTTTTACCCGGTTTTGTGGTTACGGATCAGTTATTTTGGGACTTTTTACAAACCATTGATTGGTTAGAACCCCTATTTGTTGATTTACCCGAATCATCTCTATATTTTGACATCAATCAACCCCGTCAATTACAAATTATTGCTCAACATCTTTGTCAACAACTAATTGAAAGTCATTTACCCCCATCCTGGAGTCAAAAAATTCAAGACAGCATTGATCGATTACAAACTCCAGCATTAATGTTTTATCCCAGTTTAAGCACATCTGGCTCCTTACAAATATCGGGGCTATTTGAATCAGTTATGGGCTGGGCGGATACTCCCAGAACTCTATTCGGGTTAAAACAAGCTTACTGTGAATTTTTTCGGGCTAAAAGTTTATTATATTGGCAACGATACAAGATAGAATTACAAGATTTACATCCTGTAGTCTTGGTTCAACCTCTCCAGTCGGCGATCGCTTCTGGTTTTGTAAAAATTACGCCTAACTATTGGGAAATAAGCTCTACTTGGGGTTTAGAATTTTCTCTATTGTGGGGAGAAAGCCATGCTGATAGTTATTTAATTCAACCCCAAACAGGAATGATTCAACAACAACAATTAGGCTCTAAAACTATTCTATATGATTTAAAATCTTCTCCCCATCAACCCACAAAATATCCCCTTCCCCAAAAGCAATTCGGAACTCCTATTTCTCAATTTCCGATTCATGCTACCCTAATTTCTGAACACCAACAAACTTTTTCCTTAACCCCGGAACAATTACAACAGTTAATCCAGATTACTCAACAAATTGTACAGTCTCATCCAGCAATAACTCGGTTTGATTGGCGTCTATTGAAACCCTCGCCCGAGCAACAGGCTCAATTCTATTTAGTCAGGGTAAAATATTCAGAAACCAGTCTTATTTCTGAGCCCATGGACTCAGATTATAGTCCCCATAAACATGATTTTCAAGGACTGGCTCTCGCCTGTGGAAAAGCTCAAGGAACAGCATATATTCTCAGGGAAACAGATCCGATCCCATCCCAACTACCGGAGAATACTGTGTTAGTTGTTTCCGCGATTAATTGGGATTATTTACCCTTATTAAAGCAGAGTGTTGCTATTGTTTCTGAACAGGGAGGAATGACCAGTCACGGGGCAATTGTAGCCAGAGAAATAGGTATACCTGCTGTTTGTGGGATCGTTAATGTAACCAGGAAAATAAAAACGGGTGAATCCATTGTTGTTGATGGTAATTACGGTAAAGTTTATATTATTAAACATGAGTATCCCATCAATAAAATATTTTCACAACAGAGTTTTCAGGCTGAAAAATCGATCCCCATCTCCTCAAATACCAACTCTACAGCCCTGATGGTTAATATGAGTCAATTGAGTTCGATCAAGCGACTCGATTCTTTACCAATTGATGGCGTGGGTTTACTCCGTTCCGAATTAATGGCTATTGAAATATTAGAATGCTCTGAAGATCTGGCTATAAATCCCTGGATTTCCCAGAAAATAGGGAGCAAATTCTATAATTTTAATGACTGGATTTCCCTAGAAAAATCATCAATATTTGTTCAAAAAATGGCGAGGAAATTTCATCGAATTGCTACAACTTTATATCCTAGACCTGTTTATTATAGAGCATTAGATTTACGAGAAGTAGGAGAGTCTGTCTCGGGATTAACTCATTTTTATCCCCCCCACATTAGTAAGCAGGGTAGTGGGATTGATGGAGGAAATTTTATAGCTTCCGAATCTCCATCTTTAGAACGTTTGGCTTTATTTGATTTAGAACTTCAAGTTTTATTAGAATTATATGAATCCGGGGATAGAAATATTCATCTGGTTTTACCCTTTATTCGGTCTGTGGAGGAGTTTTTAATTTATAAACATCGAATTGAAGCATCGGAATTAACCAATTATCCGGGGTTTCAAGTTTGGATAATGGCGGAAGTTCCTTCGGTTTTATTTTTATTACCTGATTATGTTAAAGCTGGGGTTCAAGGGATTTCAATTGGAACTAATGATTTGACTGAATTATTGTTTGGAGTTGATCGAAATCAAATGCAAACATTTCCGGGATTATATGAAAATCATCCGGTCTTGAAAAAAGCGATAAAACAGTTAATTGAAATGGCAAAAACCGCTAATATTCCTTGTTCAATTTGTGGGGATGCTCCGGCTTTATATCCTGAATTAATCGAAGATTTAGTCCGATGGGGAATTACATCTATTTCTGTTAATTTAGATGCCGTTGAATCCACATATATGGCGATCGCTAGAGCCGAAAAACAAATTATTTCCCAAACTCTAGCGAGCGAGGACGCGCTGCTGGCGCCAAGCTAACGCCAACGCAGTACAGGAATTTCAATATTTTTGCAAGATCTTAATATTGAGTTCTTTGGAAGGCTTCCTCTGGGGAAATATTACCGTAAATTACCGATAAAATCCCGGGTAAATAGTCATCCATAGTTGAGACACTGGTATAAATTAAATGTTTAATCAATGCCGGATTTAGAGACGCATCTTCCGCATCTAAACTGGTTTTATATCGAAGTTCACCATCTTGAAAATTCATTTCAAAATTTCCTACCACTGTCCCATAGTTGAGCAGGGTAATAAATGTCGCCATATTGTAGCGTTTATACTCAGGAACTTTCACCGGACAAATAGAATAAACCGCAATTTGCCGTTCTTCTTCCCTGACAATGGTATAACAATCAAATCGGCCGTTTTTGCCCTCTACACCCAATGCCAAGACTCTCCGATGTTCAATTTCTCTATAAACCCAACCGTCTAGGGTCATAAAGTCAATGAGAACATCAAACACAGCCCGATCCGATGGGTATTCTTGAGAAAGTAATTCCGGGTTTTGTTCTGACACAGTAAACATCCTTAATTTTCCTATATCTACAACGTTCTATGAATAGTGGCTTCAACAATTACGCTCGATGGGAGTTATCTGGCGTGGGCATATTATACGCAATTTTATTTGCTTTGGCACTCCGGTAAACAATATTAGTTAATTCATAATAAATCGGGGGATATAAGGAGTAAAGTTGACCATAATAAAATCGATTTCGATATCGGTTATAATCTTGAATTTTTTTTCTAATTCCCGATCCTAAACGAGAAGTTTTTTCAAAGGTTTTATCACTCTGTTCAATAGTCCATTTAATTTCCTCACCCTCAACCCCGCGACTAATCAGATCAAAACACTGTTCAATCACTTGACGAATTCTTTCCCGGTCTTTAGATTGAAATTCTAGTCCCTCTTGCTCAGAATCTCTGGGTAATAACTGCAACCGATAGCATCCATCGGGATTAGCATGGGGATACCAACCGAGTTTTAAGGTATAACCCTTTTGATTAATAATCCAGTCTGTTTCCTTAAACTCAATGGATTGAATTACCAGCAAGTTTTCATGATAAAACTGCTGATTGAGAATCCGACCATCCTGTACAAACGGATCTTCATCCCCAAAACAGTTATGAGTAATTGCCCAACCACTGGGAATATTCAGACGAACAAGGTTTGATTGCATAAATTAGGATTGACTGGACAAGAATCAAGTAAACTCAGCTATCTAGTGTGCGATCGGCAGCAATTGATATGGCTTGGCGCTCACTCCTGACGAATTATAATGCAATATCATATTTTTTCATTGACCGCAAGGCAAATATCCCCGTTACAGGTTCCGGATCGAAGGGTGACAGGCGGATTAATGGAGGGGTGATTGCGTTGAAGTGAGTTTATGTTCAAATATCGTATTTTAGCCTTAGTGACGCTGATGGTGGCTCTGGGTGTCGGGTTGAGTTCTTCGAGTATTGCTCAACCATTTGACAAAACATCATCACCCTCAGACTGGAGTGTACAGGCAAAAGTTGATCCGAACCAATTGATTACGGTCAGACTACGGAACAAAACTAATCAAACCCTGGTTTATGCCTTAGCTAACGATAATTCCCAGAGGTTAGCACCGGGCAAGACCGAAGAATTTTTAGTCAGAGTTGGACATCAGCCCGAAGAAACCAGCACAATTTTAATTAATACACCGGAGAATACTTACCCCTTAATTTATAGTTTTCAAGTTGTCCCTAAAAATATATTAACCGTTGAAATTAGTCCCACCAGTGCAGATAATCCCAGCCAGAAACGGACAATTTATATTGACGAACAGGGGAAAGTTTATTCTTTTTAATCAGTTAAAGCAGGGAACAGGGAACAGAACTGTTGACTTCCTAACTGATAACTTCTTAACTGATAACTGATAACTGATAACTGATGACTGAAAAGATCAGCCTGTATTTCGCATTCCGGCGGCAATACCGTTAATAGTTAATAGGGCGCCACGGAGTAATTCACCTTTGCTATACCGGGAATGAACAACACCCGAAGCCACGGATTTTCCGTGTTGACGTAGGCGCTTTAACAGGGCTACCTGTAATAAACCTAAAGGAATAATAGTGGCATTGCGTAACTGTACCGAACGCTGTAGGACGGGATCATCCTCTAATAGTCGTTGATGTCCGGTGATTTCTTGGACTAACTCCACGGTGAGATAATATTCCTGAGCAATTTGTTGGAATAATACCTCAAACCGTTCGAGATCATCGGGATGACTTAACTCCCGGACATAGTGATGGGCGATTTCTATATCAACTTTGGCCAAGGTCATTTCCGTCTTAGAAATCACTACTTTAAAGAAGGGCCATTTAATGTAGAAATACCGCAGGAGTTTCAGATTTTCCTGGGGTTCTTCGTTAATAAATGCCTGTAAAGCGGTTCCTACCCCATACCAAGAAGGCAGTAAAAAACGGCTCTGAGTCCAGCTAAATACCCAAGGAATCGCCCTTAAACCGGAAATATCCTTTTTCTTATCCCCACTACGACGGGCGGGGCGGGAACTGATTTGCAGTTGGCTAATTTCTTGGATCGGGGTAACTTGATGGAAGAATTCGGGTAAATCGGGTTCTTCATAAATTAAAGCCCGATAGTGCGCCCGCGATCGCATTGATAACTCCTCCATGATTTGATTCCAGGGATCAATCTCATCAAACCCGTTATGCAGGAGACTAGCCTGGATGGCTGCGGTGGTGACGCTTTCGAGGTTAAATAACGCTAACTGCGGGAGGGAATATTTAGACGCCAGGACTTCCCCCTGTTCGGTAATTTTAATCCGGCCATTAATACTGCGACCCGGTTGGGCTAAAACCGCTTTATAGGCTGGGCCACCGCCTCGACCCACCGAACCCCCGCGTCCGTGAAAGATTCGCAGACCGACTTTATAGGATTCAGCTACATTTTGTAAAGCTTTTTGGGCTTTATGAATTTCCCAGTTACTGCTCAGGAAACCCGAATCCTTATTACTATCGGAGTAGCCTAACATAATCTCTTGTAAAGACTGATCAGGATCATTACTAAGGAGTTTATATTGTTCATAACCTCCGGCTAACATTGCCCGATATAAAGGTAATTCAAATAAGGTGGTCATCACCCGGGGAGCGCGTTTGAGGTCTTCTACGGTTTCAAATAGAGGAACCACCATCACATTCCCAATTCCGGTCGCTGGATCATAAAGTCCGGCTTCTTTTGCCAAGAGTAAAACTTCCAGTAAATCACTGGCTTCATTACTCATACTAATAATATAGGTTTGGCAAATTTCTGGCCCAAATTCCTGTTGTAACTCCCGCATCACCCTAAAGGTAATAATAGTTTCACAGGTTTTTTCAGAAAAGGGTAATTCCGCCGGAATTAGGGGGCGACGGGTTTGGAGTTCCGTTGCTAACCATACACATCTTTCGGCTTCTGAAAGCTCGGTGTAGGGTTTGGGTAAGACTTGCAGATAGTCAGTAACTTCGTTGAGAGCATTACAATGAATCGAAGACTCTTGACGCATATCTAACCGGGCCAAACTAAACCCAAAAACCTCCACCTGACAGATCAGATTTTCTAGTTCTTGACAGGTCATTCCCGTTTCTTCCAGGTTGCGTTGAATCATTTTCAACTCCGCCAAGAAATCATTCCCCGAACGATATAATTTAGTCGCTTCGTGGTCAGGAACTAGACGCTCTCGGATGCGAGACATTTCGGCATTATTGTACATTTGCCAATTGCGATCGCGAGTATTTTCCAATCGTTTTTGCACATAAGAAAGTTTCAAACGATAGGGTTCTTGACGATAGCGAATGGCGGTTTGATCATAGATATCGGGTAATTGTCCTTGATCTCGATCTAAAGATTCTAATAATTCTGGAAGAACATCACTCCAATGTAAGGATAAACTCAATAAACGATTGAGGCGTTTGACCGCTTCAATATATTTTTCCAGGACAACATGACGCTGATAACAAGCGGTTTTCCAGGTCACTTCCGGTGTCACCGAGGGATTTCCGTCTCGATCTGCACCCACCCAAGATCCAAATTTACAGAAATCATGTTTAGGTAATTTTAGATAGGGAAAAGAAACATTTAAAGCGTGTTTTAAGCGCTTATAAAGTTGAGGAATGGTATCAAATATCACTTCCTGGAAGTAGTGCAGGGAATAATCTACCTCATCCAAAACCGTAGGTTTAAATTGGTGGAGTTCATCGGTACGCCACCAAAGCCGAATTTCTTGAGTTAGTTGTTCATGGAGTTCTTCGGTTAATTCCGACAGGGTAGAGGAGTCCCCTACACTCTCGGTTCTGAGTCCATCAAAGCTTTCATCGATTTGATCGAGTTGTTCAAGGATCGTGGCAATACGACGTTGTTTAGTTCTAATTGTATGGCGAACAATTTCCGTCGGGTGGGCTGTGAATACCATCCGCACATCTAATTGATCTAATAACCTTTGGATCTTTTGGGCGGGAACATTTAACTGTCGCAACATCGGAAACAGAGAATGGAATGTTGCTAACTCCCGATCCTGTTCGCTGTAATTGGTTACATTGGTTATTGGTAGGGGACTTTCTTCTTGATCGGAAAAACGTTGATTCCGAGACTCGAAAGTAGACATGGATTTTACCGGGGAAATCGGTAACTTTCCTTTGCCTTTCCCATGGTTATAGGCCAGTTGTTGTTCCCGTTGCTCATAGTGTTGTTCAACGATATTAATCAGTTGAAAATACAAGGCAAATCCCCGGGCGGCCCGAATAGCCTGGTTAATATCAAGCTGTTCGATCAACTTGAGAGCATCCGATCCCTGGAACTCCTCAGCTTGTCCTTCCGGTGAAGTCATTGATGCTAACTGATGGAGTAAATCTACCAGTTGTTGACCACACTCTTGACAGAGGACGGACTCCCAGACATCCTCTATAATTTTGAGACGATTACGCAAAAATAAATCCGAATTGGTAGTTGGCGGATTTGATGAAACGACCGTGTTTGGAGACTGTTCGGAAGATTGGAGCAGTGAACTCATGATCGTCTTTTCCTGTGTGTGTTGCAAGAATATCCAGTTTATTGTATTGCCTAATTTCTCGCATAATCACAGAACTTTGCAGTCAAATCCGTCACCGTTCTCTATTGTATATTTTTGTCTGATTCGGGAAAATGCAGAATCGGCAGGCGATCGCCTCGGAGAATTTCCTCGCTGTTGGTGCTCAGGTTCAACATAAAATCATGGAGTGCTTTGGTTCCGAGGGCAGCCATTAATAGGGGTGCGGTGGCGAAACTGACTAACCACTCTTGGGGAAAAGCAATGGGGTCGGGACTTTTGGCTGGATGATTATTGGTGGGGGTGGTTTCCATAGATAATTTGCGCTTAAACGCAAAAATGGGGAGTTGGGGGTTGTATAGATAATTTCCGCCATATCGCAACAACGGGGAGTTGCTCGAAACTTTGGACGAATCATGCCAAAATTGTAGTCGAATTCTAACATGGGCGTTGTCCTATTTCTAAACCCATCTCCAGGCCTTAACCCTTGAGATTAGAATTCAGTAGGAATGAAATTCAAAAACCGGGCAGTTTGGTATGGGTAGGGAGTTGAGTTGAAGGCCAATAAAACAGTTTTAACCGGAGAGGGTTTAGCCTTAACCCAATGGGCAGAAAAGGCCGTTGGACTTGCGGATGTGCAGGTTCAAATCCGTTTGCGTGGGAATCATTTACACGTTCTGTGTGAAGCGCCGATCAGTCCCGATGAAAAAATCACTACATCTAATTTTTCAGGGGCCTTAACCCAAACTAATCTAACGGTTTTACTCCCCCCCAATCAACCGATTTACAAGATTTTTTTATCGGGTCGAAGTTTGGGGGCGGCACGACCGGATTGGACAGTCAAGCTCGAATATACAGAATTACAATTTCAGACATCTACAGAGGCTTCTAAGGCTGTTGAAAGCCCCCCAATAGTAGAACATCTTCCACCGATTCCTGAACCGAGACAGAACCCATTCACAAAAATTACCAGCCTGTTTAGACGTCCTCAACCCCAGGGAGCAGGGGAGGCAGGGGGAGCAGGGGAGGCAGGGGGAGCAGGGGAAGTAGGAGGAGAAGCAGGGCGGAGCAGG
>NZ_LR735008.1:256311-299690 GCF_900009265.2 Planktothrix paucivesiculata PCC 9631
GGGGAAGCAGGGGGGGGTGAGGAGACGATTCAACCTGAACCTGAACCATTTTCTTCCCTTGCCGATGAAGGTCTGGCCTTCAGTTCTATGCCTTTGGAATTTCACACCGAAGCATCCGAAGCAGTGCGAGCGTCCTCCCTCCCTGATACCCAGGAGTTAACCGCTCCTACACCACCATCGGCCGTTGATACACAACCGTCCATAACCGATCAGCAACCCTCAAAAGTTGTCGCCATTGAGGTTTCGACTGAAAGTTTGGCGCGCCAGGGTTATCCCGATGCGATCGCCAGCTACCTCAGCGAGATTTTAGGGGGATTGGGGGTGGGGGTGAAAGTTACAATTCGGGAAAAATCCCCGAAAGGGAAAAAAACCGAAGCCCTACCCGAAACCAATCCATCGGGGCGGCGGCTGTGGGTGTTGTGTGAATCGGCCTATAGTCCCGATCCCTCCCTATTAGCCCAACCCATTGCTCAACGGTTGCGACAGTTGCAGCTTGAAGGGTTCCGGGATGCTTGTATTTTGTTGCAAGTCCAAGGGGAATCTACCCCGGACTGGATGTTACGGATTGATTTAACCCCACCGGATCGGATTCTCAAACAGTGGGGACGCTGGGGAGATGAACAGGCGATCGCCCGCTTACTGAATGACAAATTGAGTCAGTTTCAGGTAGAAGTCCGAACTACCCTGAAAGAATCCACCCTGCATCTGTTCTGTCATTGCCTTCAACCGAACGGTGCAACCAAAAGCCGCAGGCGTCAGGTTCCCGATAAACAGACGGTGATGGATATTGTTATCCCCCTATTGGATATCCTGGCTCCTCAAGGAATTTCCGCCGCCACGGTCTATGGTTTAGAAACCACCGCCACCCAACCTAAACCGGGCGCTCCGATTTGGGTGGATTGGTTAAATTTACCCGCCGCCCAACATTCTGACCTCCAGCCCACGGCCCTAACCTTAGCCCAACAAGGGAATCTTTCCGCCTTGCGTTTTGTTCTGAGTCGTTTAATTAATCCCGATTTAGAGCTAAAACTAGCCACGGGCGGGATTGGGGTACTTTTATTACAAAAAGCCGAATTACTGCACGTCATGACCGAGGGAGCTACTTGTCCGTCCCAGTCTCAGGTGGCCCCGGTGATTGCTCGATTTTTACGCACCTATCGGATTAGTGGGATTTCCGGGGTGAGAATTTATGGCCGTCGTTCAGGACAGAAACTGCCTCTCTGGCGCTATGGGGTCTATTTAAAAACCAGTCAACCTGATACTGTCCCCTCAACCTTACCGGATTTTGTTAGTCCCCCGGAGGAAGGCGAAACCCTGGGAGAAAAGTCATCCCTACCCGACGGTTTAGTCCTGCGCCCTGATTTAAACCTGGATCATCTCGAAGCGGATGTTCCCCGACGCTTCAACCTGCTCTATCCCAATTGGGGAGAGGTTTTCGGTCGTGGGGCTGAAGTTCTCGCCCAAGGGTTGGTCACGACCCGGTTATTTGTTCCTCGGGCGGCGATGATGGTTTCTGTCCCCAGCAAAATCCAGCGTTATCAAAAAATTGCCTTGGCTTTAGTTTGGGCTACCTTGGGGGGATTATGGGTTGTACAGGTGGATCAAATCCTGGGGGAATGGTTAGGGGAAATTCCAATCAATGGGTTGGGTGAAGCGGTGATCCCGCCGACTAATCCCACTGATTTTGAGGAAAAAACTTCAGAAATTGTTGTTGCTTCCGATCTGAGGGAAACTCAAGCCAATTCCTCGGAAAATGATGTATTTAATGGAAGTAATTTTATTTCTTCTAGCGGAAAAACGCCAAAATGCAATTTATCGGATACAAAGTTAGGGTTACAAGCCTGTAAGTTAGCCCAATTGCTTTATCCAACTTTTAAAAGCCCCCAATTAGATGAGCAGTTGGCTCGATATCAACATTTTATTTTAAGGGAAAAACGCCCCCCGGATATTCTGATTATTGGCAGTTCTAGGGCTTTACGGGGGATTGATCCGCAGGTTTTAGAAACGGAGTTGAAAGCCCGAGGTTATGGGGAATTAAAAGTTTATAATTTTGGGGTAAATGGGGCAACCTTACAAATCGTTGATTTAATTATTCGTCAGATTTTACCCCCGGAACAATTACCTCAATTAATTATTCTAGCCGATGGGGTGCGCGCTCTTAATAGTGGTCGAGTTGATCGTACCTATGAAACAATTTCTGCCTCGGAAGGTTATCAACAAATTTCCCAGGGAACATTTCAAATAGAGACTCCCCAGGGCAATTCTTTACCGGATCAGGAACCATCGGCTCTAAATTGGCAATCTACTTTAGGAAGTTTGGCGGTAAAATTTCGTCAGGGGGAGTTAAATTTTGAGGAGTTTCAAACGGAATTAAATCAACATTTTGTTGGGGGATCAAAAGTTTATGGAAAACGCGATCGCCTACAATTTCTATTACAGTCCATAGTCAGGGGACAAGGATTTAAAAGCCAGATGGAATCCCCCGTTGATGAAGCTGAACCTTTTAATGACCAATCGCTGAAAACCTCTGAATTTTTACCGAGTGGATTTTTACCTTTATCTACTCAATTTAGCCCGGAAGTTTATTATCAAAATCATTCTCAAGTTTCTGGCTATTATGATGGGGATTATCAAGGTTTTGAATTAGAGGGAAAACAAACCACAGCTTTAAAAAATTTAATTGAATATGTAGACTCTAAAAATATAAATTTGGTGTTTGTTAATATGCCTTTGACTGAGGATTATCTGGATCAAGTACGGATGGCTTACGAAGAAAAGTTTCAATATTTTATGCAATCAATTAGTCAAGAAACCGAACTTTTGTTTATTGATTTATCCAGAGAATGGTTACAAAACTATGATTATTTTTCCGATCCAAGTCACTTAAATCAATATGGGGCGGTGGCGGTTTCTCAAAAGTTAGTTGAACTGGATCAAATTCCTTGGCCAAGAAGGAAGTAGACAAGTAGGGAATGAAATTTAACTAATTAATCCCGATCAAACTGCAAACTTTCTTAACAAAAATAGTTACATTTTCTCCCATCTTTGTCACAATAGAATTATTTCAATGGTTTTTCCGCACATAGGAACCCCATTATGCTGACGCTGTATCTATTCTGTCTTGCTATTGGTGGGGGTTTTGTAATTTTATCAGTCTTTGCTGGACTAGACGGGATTGATTTTGATACTCATTTTGAGATGGATGTGGAACTGTCTGAACCAGCAAAGGACGCAGAAACCCGCACCACCAGAACCCATCGCAAATCCCCTAAACCAGTATTTCACTTACCATTTTTTAGTTTGCGATTTTGGACGTTTGGGAGTTGTTTTTTTGGCTTAACTGGATTTGTTTTAACAAAACTTAATCCGTTCTTGCCTCCTCCCTTAATTTTTGCTATTTCCCTAGGAATTGGAGTTAGCTTTGGAACCATAATTGTCGGAATTTTAGGCAAACTTCGCCGACAACAAGCCAATAGTTTAATTTTATCTGAAGATCTGATTGGATTATCGGGAACCGTTGAAATTCCCTTTGATCAAAACTGCAAAGGTAAAGTCCGATTATATCTGAAGGAATCCATGGTAGATGTTGTCGCCATTACCGAAGATACCCAGAGCTTTGAAAAAGGGGATAAGGTTTTTGTTGTTGGTAGAAGTCATAATAAGGTCTTAGTAATTTCCGAGGAAAACTTGAATTAAGGATTAAGATTGAGGAGAATCCACAAAAGATCCAAGATAATAGATAATTAATACTCTCCCAATCCCCTAATTTTAATCATGGAGATTTCCCCGTTCCCCCTTAACTGATTCACAGGAGTAAAAATGACCCAAAATTATATTCCCAAAATTCACACTTCATCAATGATTACAGAAGTTGCTCAGGTTCCTAACGCGGATAATCCTCCTGATAATAGTTCTAGCAGTATTGGAGCGGCTTTACCCGTCGCCCTTTCTATTTTTGGTGTGATTGTTTTTCTGTGGTTTATGAATACCTTTCTCCAAATTTGTAAACCCAATGAAATTTTGATTTTATCCGGTCGCAAACGTCGGAATAAAGAGGGACAGGAACTGGGTTATCGGGTAATTTTTGGCGGTCGGACAATGTGTATTCCAATTTTAGAAACCGTCAAAACCATGGACTTGCGGACAATGCCCGTGCGAGTGGAAATTAAAAATGCTTATTCTAAAGGCGGAACTCCGTTAAATATTCAGGCGATCGCTAATGTTAAAATATCTAATGATCGACAAATTGTGGGAAATGCGATCGAACGGTTTTTAGAGCGCGATCGTTCAGAAATTTCTCGGGTTGCTAAGGAAACCTTAGAAGGAAATTTACGGGGTGTGGTGGGAACTTTAACCCCAGAACAATTAAACGAAGATCGTCTACAATTTGCCGAAAGTATCGCCGAAGATGTCTCCCGGGATTTATCGAAATTAGGCTTACAATTAGATACTTTAAAAATCCAAAGTGTGTCCGATGATGTGGATTATCTTAACTCCATTGGTCGCCGTCAAATTGCTTTAATTGTGCGAGATGCGGAAATCGCCGAATCTAATGCTATGGCCGAAGCTGAACAAACTGAAGCCGACTGTCGGCGACAAGCAGAAGTGGCAAAGACCCAAGCCCAAACTATTGTTTTACAGAAGAAAAATGAACTGAGAAAAATCAAAGCTGAATTAGAACAGCAAGCCCGTTCAGAAGAAGAAAGAACCACCGCAGCCGGGGAAGAAGCCCGGGCAAAAGCGGAACAATTATTACAAACAGTTCGCGCAGAATTAGAGCGGTTACGGTTAGAATCCGATGAGGTTTTACCGGCCGATGCTCAACGTCAAGCGCAGGAATTAAGAGCCAGAGGAGAGGCGGCATCCTTAACCGAAAATGCTTTGGCGGCGGCGACGGTAACGGATTTATTAAATCAAGTTTGGCAGGAAACAGGATCAGATGCTTCGGAATTATTTAATTTACAACAAATTGAAATGATTCTCCGCGAAGCGGCGAAGGTTCCTAACCGGGTGAAGTTACAAAATATTAATGTTATTGATAGTGGGGATGGTAAATCCGTGGCGGGTGTGGTTAATATCTATCCTGAAATTTTTCGGCAATTTCTGGAAACGGTTGAGCATATTTTGGGGGTTAAATTGTCGGCAAAATAATCACGTTATTGGGCTGTTGTTGGGCTTTAGCCCTCTTATCTTGATTTGGGAAGTTAACGTTGTTGAGCTTTAAATCTTAAAGATTGCGCTTAAGCGCAACAACATATTTTAGGAGATTTCAAACATGGGAATTATCATTGCCTTATTAGGGATTTTGGGATTGGGAACGGGGGCGGGATTTTTAATTATTCGCAACCTATACTATATTTGTCAACCCAGTGAAGTCTTGATTTTTGCTGGAAGTCGTAGCAGTGTTGAAGGAGGAAAGGACGTTGGGTATCGTTTAGTTAAAGGGGGAAGTAGCATTAGAATTCCTTTATTAGAAGATGCTTTTCGGATGGATTTAACCAATATGATTATTGAGTTAAAAGTCTCCAATGCCTATTCTAAAGGAGGGATTCCGTTAACCGTTGAAGGGGTGGCTAATATTAAAATTGCCGGGGAAGAACCAACTATTCATAATGCCATTGAAAGGTTATTAGGAAAGAGTCGGAAGGAAATTGAACAATTAGCAAAAGAAACCTTAGAAGGGAATTTACGCGGGGTCTTAGCCAGTTTAACCCCGGAACAGGTGAATGGGGATAAATTAGCTTTTGCTAAGAGTTTATTGGTGGAAGCAGAAGATGATTTAGAAAAGTTGGGGTTAGTGTTAGATACCTTGCAAGTTCAAAATATCTTTGATGAAGTGGGATATTTGGATTCTATCGGCAGAAAACAACGGGCAGATTTATTCCGAGATTCTCGAATTGCTGAGGCTAAAGCCCATGCGGAATCAATTATTCAAACCGCAGAGAATGAAAAAAATACGTCTTTGAAAAAGTTAGAAACGGATATTGAAGTTGCCAAAGCCGAGGCAGAAAGACGGGTTAAAGATGCCGTGACTAAACGACAAGCTGTGATTGCGGAATCGGAGTCGGAAACGGCTTCTAAGGTGGCAAAAACCCAGGCTCAGGTGTTAGTTCAGCAAGCCCGAATTAAGCAAGTAGAACAACAGTTACAGGCGGATGTAGTTGCCCCTGCTGAGGCTCAATGTAAACGGGCTATGGCTGAAGCTAAAGGGAATGCGTCCCAAATACTGGAAGCTGGAAAAGCTCAAGCGGAAGCGACTAAACGATTAGCTGAATCTTGGAAGTTAGCGGGGTCAAATGCCCGGGAGATTTTCCTTTATCAAAAATTAGAAGTATTGTTAAAAACTATTGTGGAAACGGTTCCTCAAGTGGAAGTGGATAATGTTACGGTTATCAATAGTCAGCAAGGAGGAACTGCGACAAAGTTGGCGGCATTTTTAACGGAATTAAAGCAAACAACGGGGATTGATTTGGCAGAAACTATTGAAACCATGGGTCATAAAAATTCCCCCTCCCAACCGATTCCTCCGATTGTACCTAAACAGTTAAAATCTATACCCAAAAATTCCCCCGAATCCAATTCAGACACCTAATTTTTGTTGTAAAAAAGGCTAGGAATTTAACACTAGGGGCGAGGTATTCTCCTCCCCCTGATCGGGGAATTTAGGTGTTTTTAAGCCTTATAATCTGGGTATTTTTTTTGTATAATTCTGTATATTTATGCAATTAATTAATATGAAATCCTTAAATATTTGCTACAATATTCTAAGTACCTAAACATAATTATTTACACATTTGGTGATTCCCTATTCCCTTGTTACTGAGCGAAGTCGAAGTATTCCCTATTCCCTTGTTACTGAGCGAAGTCGAAGTATTCCCTATTCCCTGTTCCCTGTTCCCTGTTCCCTTTCTCAACTAGGTAATTTATTTTGCACCAGCACTTACAAGTTTAATTGATAATGATTGAATTAATTATTTTATTGGCTTCTTTATTGGTGGCTTGGTTGGTGTTTGCCTGGGCGGTTCAGGTGTTGAAATCGAGTGTGAGTACGGCAATTGCGATCGCAATTATTGTATTAATTTTACAGCTTGTTTTTGGAATTGGGCCCGAGGAACTTTTAAACCATTTAATTCACTTACCTCAAAGGTTATGGGATTTAGTTATTAATCGTCGTTTTTGAGGGGGAAGGGGAATCTCTAATAAATAGAATCAGAGAGTCCTGAAGGACTCACTACGGGTTAGAAGTCAAATTTTAGTCGATCTGAATGGTTTTGGTGTAATTGTTTGTCTAGGGTTTGCCAGTCTTCTTTTTCAATATAATCGGTGATTTGATCTAAGGTTTGTTTGTAGGATTTGAGCGATCGCAATAGGGCTTCTCGATTATATTTTGCCATCATTAATCCTAATTCTGGATTTCCCCCCCCAACCCGACTGGTATCTCTAAATCCTGAACTGGCAAAATAGTGGGCTAATAGATCAACATCGGGGTTATCTTCTAATCTTAAAGCTGCAATTAAACTGCCACTAATTATAACAGGTAAATGGGAAATCCAAGCCACGGCCCGATCATGTTCTTCCGGTTGACAATGATAAATTTTAGCTTGCAATAAATTGACAATAGATTCTACAATTTTAATCGATTCTGGGGGGGTATGATCCGTAGGTGTAATCACATAGGGTTTATTAATAAATAGATGATGTTGGGCCGCGTCAATTCCGGTTTCCGTATTCCCCGCCATGGGATGTCCCCCAACAAAATTCGGCCATAATTGTGAACAAGTTTCTACAATCGGTTTTTTCACAGAACCCACATCCGTTAAAATCGTATGGGGTTGTAAATAGGGAATTAATTCCGCAATGGTGGGAGCGATCGCGGCAATGGGTGTACAAATAAAAATAATATCCGCTTCACCCATCAAAGATAAATCCACACTGGCCGCATCGACAACCCCACGTTCAACGGCAACGTCGCAGGTTTGTTGTTTACGACTAATACCCAAAATGCGATAGGATAGGGGTGGGGATGCCGGAGAATGGCATGGGGGAATTGGGGTTTGGGTTTGTTGTCGATGGGTGAATAAATCTAAACCGAGTGATCCGCCAATTAAACCCAGTCCAATAATACCAATATTCATCAATTAAAGACTCCATTAAAACTGTTAAGGAAAAGCGTTATTAAATCTATCACTTAAAGCTCAATTTTACAATATTTTGTCAAGTTCAGTTAAAACGGTTTAGTTGTTCATTAAACTCTGGAATATCTAGTTAAATTTAAAACAGATTGTTTAAATCTTTAAAGTTTGAATAAATATTTTTATAGATATTTTTCTGATTGAATAATATGGATATATTCTACCATATTTTGTTATAATTTTCTATAACCCACCTCACTAATTTGGAGAGTTAGAAGGCATGGATGCCGATGAACTTCTGCTCAAATATAAATCAGGGACAAGAGACTTTACAGGGATTTTGCTTTGTGAAGCCAATCTCAGTCGAGCCAATCTCAGTCATGCCAATCTCAGTCACGCCATTTTGAGCATTACAAATCTCAGTGGCGCCAATCTTTCTGATGTCAATTTCACTCAGGCTAAACTCAATGTTGCTCGCTTGAGTGGTGCCAATTTAACCCGCGCTAGACTCGATGATGCGGTTCTCAATGTTGCCAATTTAATTCGGGCAGATCTGCGAGAAGCGTCTTTAATCAATGCTTCTCTGATTCGGGCTGAACTCATGCGTTCCGATCTCAGCCATGGCTTATTGATGGGAGCAAATCTCAGCGAAGCGGACTTACGAGAAGCAACCCTACGCCAAGCCAACCTGGAACAAGTCAATTTGAATGGGGCTAATTTAACCGATGCGATTTTAATTGGTTCTAATTTAGAAAGGGCGAGTTTACATCGAGCTTGTCTAACCAAAGCCGATTTAAGAGGGGTGAATTTAAGTAATGGTGAATTACGACAGGTCAACCTGTCTAAAGCTAATTTGAGTGGAGCCGATCTGCGGGGGGCAAATCTCCGTTGGGCCGATTTGAATGGCGCCAATTTAAGTGGGGCAAATTTAGAACAAGCTCGATTAAGTGGGGCGAGTTTGTGCGGGGCAAATTTAAGTGGTGCTAACCTGATGAATGCGGTTTTAATCCATGCCGATTTAACCCAAGCCAATTTAATTAATTCCGATTGTACCGGAGCGGATTTAACAGGTTCATCCTTAACCGGGGCTAAATTATATGGAGTATCTCGTTTTGATTTAAAAGCCGAAGAAATTACCTGTGACTGGATTGATTTAAGTCCCCTAGGAGACAGTAATCAGATTCAAACCTTTAGTTCTAAAGAAGCAAATAAATTTTTTAATGCTACCTTTCCCACCGTGGAAATTAGTGTAGATACCCGATTGGGATTTGAAGCTCACACAATTCTTGCTAAAATTTATCATTATTTGCAACAACAATCCTCCTTACTGACTCAGCCGCCGACCTTGGAAGTTAATTCCCGGCGCACAGTAATTTCATTCAAAATTGAATCCAATGAACAACTATTTAATGTTGCTTATGTTGCCATTTTACCCTTTAGGGATGCTGATGTTACCCAAAAGGCAATTGAAACCGCAATTAAACAGTTAACTCCAGACAACTGTGGTCATTTTCCGGTACAGTTATCTAATCGAATTGTGCAATTAGGAGTGGAGATCGCTCAACAAATTCGTTTGTTGAGTGATATTAAACTTCCCCAATCTTCGCAAGCAGAAATTGAAACCTCAACGCCTTTCTTTTTCAATCCGACCAGAACCTTACTCAGAAGTTCTAGTCATCAAAATTTAATCCTGCATAGCCATGCTTATTTCGGCAGAAGTTTAGGATGTTCTTCCGAATCATCAGAAAGTTCAGAATCCCTGAACAATCCTTATCTCAATCCTAAACCTCTGGACACCGAAAGTATCCTAAATTTTATTAGGGGATTTTAGTTTTTTTTATAAATGTTGAACCCATAACCGAGAATCAATAATCGTTCATTTAACCAGGGTTAAAGGATCACTCTTATGATAGAAAGTGAATTAGTAAAAGTCTACCAAATTGTTAAAAGATATCAAGAAGGAGATCGAGATTTCAGTGGAATTAACCTGAATGAAAATAATTTAAGCCGGATTAAATTGAGTCAAGCCAATTTAAGTGGGGCTTCTTTTATGGTGGCTAATTTAACTGCTGCTAATTTAAGTGGCTGTAACTTAACCGGAGCTAATTTTAATGTTGCTCGACTAAGTAATGCTAATTTGAGTAACGCAATTTTAGATCGAGCTACCCTCAATGTTAGTAATTTAGTCCGAGCCGATTTAAGCGAAGCCTCTCTGATTGAAAGTCTACTAATTCGGGGGGAATTAATTCAAGCCCTGATGAGTAAAGCTAAATTAATTAAAGCTAACTTAAATGGGGCGGATTTAAGAGAAGCCAAAGTTGAACAAACCGATTTTACCTATGCGAATTTAAGTGGGGCGAATTTACGCGCTATTTTTGGGGTGGGAACTTGCTTTAGGAAAGCGGATTTAAGGGGAGCCAATTTAACTAAAGCCGATTTACCCAAAGCCGATTTTAACTATGCAGAAATGCGCCAGGTTAACCTCACCCATGCCAATTTAAGTGGGGCGGATTTAGGGGGGGCAAATTTACGCTGGGCCGATTTACGGGGAGCCAATTTAGGAGGAGCCAATTTAAGTGAAGCAAATTTGAGCGGGGCTAATTTAACTGGGGCTAATTTAAGTAATACTAATTTAGTCAAAGCTAGTTTTGTTCATGCGGATTTAACCCAAGCTAATTTAATTCAATCGGACTGGGTAGGGGCCGATTTATCGGGAGCCACCTTAACCGGAGCCAAACTTTATGAAGTACATCGATTTAGTTTAAAAGCCGAAGATCTCAAATGTGAATGGATTGATTTAAGCCCCAATGGAGATCATAGTCATGTTGTACATTTTAATCCTGAAACGCTGAAAAAGTTCTTTAATCAAAGTCTTCCCCTGGTACAAATTTTTATTGATGCTCCGTTGGATTTTGAGTCCAGTTTAACTTTAATGACCATCTATTATAAATTAGCCCAAGTCTATCCCGTGATGAATCGTCCACCAAGTATTGAGGTTGATTATCGGCGCACAACCTTAACCTTTGTTGTCGAACGGGAAGAATATTTATTTCCCCTGGCTTGTATGACTATTTTTCCCTTTGATGATGCTTCGGCAACTCAAAAAAATATTATTAATTTAGTGAAAAAAATCAAAGAAGAAAATTTAGGTAAAAATCGCACAATTCAAATTTTAACAGCTATGAATCAAGTGATTGTTAAAGCTAATGAATTTAAACTCTTAGTTAAAGAAAATCAAAGTGATTCCCGGTCTATATTTTTTAAATCCGCCACTCAAACCCTATTAAAAAATAGCAGCCAACAAAGCTTACTGGTTCATAATAATGCTAATTTTGGGAAACGGTTTGATGAACTATCCAGTCGTCAAACTGATGTTGATTTAACCCTCAATTCTAATCAATCTCACCTACCGGATTTACAACAAGTGATTGATTTTATTGAAAGTTTTGATTATCTTAGTCGTTGAGGGTGAATCTCACAATTACTGTTTGCATTTTTGAACGAATTTGATAGAAGTTGAAGTCCATAATTTATTGCGAAACCTGCTCAAGTCCCAGACCGAAGCCTTTTGGCCCCATCATCTGACGATGGCTCGCCTGGTGGCTCGGGCGTTACGTTTGGGACGGGATGCTTTAATTCAAACGGGGATTCCCCCCAGCCACTATGAGCATTCCTATCGGTTGAGTTATTGGATACCGTTATTAGTCTGGCATCAACCGGTAATTGTAGTGGCCCCCGATGGGATTTTGGACGAACTTCAACGGCTGGATTTGCAACCCTGGATTAACCCAGAAACCCTCAACCATCCTGACCTGATTGCTAATAAACCCATTCTTAGGGGCGATCGCTGGCCAGATTATAGCTTTTCCGGGGTCTTGCTCACCACCCCCTCAGCCTGGTTATCCAGTCGCCTCGGGAATGATCACGGCTTTCCTGACCAGGTTCTCACTGTTATTGATGGGGTCGATGATTTAGAAACCTGGACACGCCAAACCCTAACCGTTAGTTTGCATCCCCAGGACTGGAATCATCTCATGGAACAGCAACCCCAAGAAGCGGAAATCATTCGAGATACCCGCATACACCTGACTCGGATCTTATTCCAACATCCACCCAATCCCTATCAATGCTATGTTTTGGACAGTCCAGAACAGAAAATTATTGAGCAACTCTATGGAGTTGTTGGGCCCACCTTGGCTCCATGGCAGAGGTTTTGGCAAGGTTGGCAACGACCGGAACCGTTAAAATGGGTCGTAGTGGATCGGACATTAGGAACCTTTTCTCTTTTTTGTGGGCCGGTGGATGTGGCATCGGAGTTAAGTCGGATTTGGCCCCAACAGCCCGTGGTCTTAATTGGAGGAGCTTTAGATTTGGAAAAACAGGCTCCGATTTATCGTAAGCTGGTGGGACTTGGGGAGATTACCTCGGTGAAATTTACCCCAGATCGACAAAGCCAACTGATTCAACTTTATATCCCATCCCGTTTTCCCCTGCCGAATACGCCTCAGTATAAAATAACTTTGATTAAAGAGATTTATACTATTTTATGTATGAGTGTATCGGTACGGGGGTTCAGTGTTTTATTAATTGGAGATGTTCCGTTAAAAGCCCAAGTTAGTACAGCCATGGCGGCGGAATTTGGTTCGCGGGTGCGGGTAGAAACCACGGATTTACCAGAAAATGGGGTTTTAGTTACAGGTTGGGAGTTTTGGCGACAGCATCAGAGCCGTTTACCCTCACCCTATTTGTTAGCGATCGCAACTTTACCCATCCCTTCTTTAGAAGATCCCTTAGTGGCGGGACAGGTTGCCTACTATAAACAACGACATCTGGATTGGTTCAGGTTTTATTTATTACCAAAAGCCTTAAGTGAACTCCAACGGGCCGTTGCTACGGTGCGGGATAGTCAGGGGGTTGTGGCACTATTTGATAGTCGGGTCTTCCATCGGAGTTACGGAGAACAGGTATTAACAGCCTTGAGTCCCTCCGCCCGGATTGATTATTTGGATACCCTGTGGTTAAACCCTGGCTAACTCATCCTCTGAGCGCAAAAATAAAACCTGAGACTCATTACTAATCCCAGGCTTTATTTTATATTTAGTACCCCCAAGGGAATTCGAATCCCTGTCGCCTCCGTGAAAGGGAGGTGTCCTAGGCCTCTAGACGATGGGGGCTTAGGTCGTTTGGTTGTTGGCTTTGACCCGTTTGAATTTAGGTCTTTTGCCTTTCACCTTTATTAATGTAGCCTATCTTCTTATCGGTGTCAACCCTTTTGGAAATTTTTTTTTGATCTTTTTTATTTGAGGCTGAAATCCTGTTCACAGAAGGCTTGTAGAACTTTAACACAGTTAGCGATCGCCCCCAAATGGGCTATTTCATAGCCATGGGTATTCTGGGTAGGGAACGCGAGACAAGCAGCCCGGGCTACATGGCCAAATTTCATCGCAATAGAAGCATCACTTCCAAAGCCACTCAGAATCGTTAGTTGTAAGGGCACTCCGGCGGTGGTTGCCGCCTGTCGCAATTGACCATTCAAACCCTCGTCATAAAGGCCATAGTTATCCTGAGACAGCAACACCGGCTTTTCATCGCCTTCGAGGGGATATTCCGGTGCTAGGGGGCAAACTTCCAAGGCAATTAACGCTTCTAGGGTTTGTCTTTGGGTAAAATATAAGGCTCCAATAGCCCCTACCTCCTCCTTTGCCGAAGCCACTAAATACACATCAATAGGGGGATTTTTGACGGTTTCTGCTAAGGCTAATAAAATTGCTAAAGACGCTTTATTATCGAGGGTATAACTAGCAATATAATCTTTAATTCGGATGGGTTTTTTACGGTGTTTTCCCACAACTACCCGGGTTCCCGGGCGAATTCCTGCAATTTCTAATTCTTCGCGGGTGCATTGAGTTTCGATCCAAGTATCTTCCCATTTCAAGGCTTTTTCTTCTTGGTAAACTTTTTGAGGAGATTCATGGGAAATATGACGAGATCCAAAGCTCAAAATACCGCTAATAGTTTGATGATCACCTAATAAATCGACGACTCCTTCTCCATATACCCAAGGAAATGAACCGCCTAATTTTCTAACCGCAACCCTTCCCTTTTCTCCAATGGTTTTAACGATCATGCCAATTTCGTCTTTATGGGCGGTAATCGCGAGCGCTCTTTCGGAAGTTTGACCGGGAATTTTAGCGATAATATTATCAGCTTGATCTTGCCAAACTTTTACTCCCAGTTGAGAAAATCGTTCTAATAAACCTTGATTAATTTCCGCTTCTACCCCACTGGGGGAATGTTGCAAAACCAAGATTTCAATTGTATTAAATAAAGTCTGATAATCCATTTTATCTGTCCTTAATTCTATTATCCAATCAAGAATTATCAGGAGTAGGTTTTAATAATAATGCTACAATTAAAGCCGGGGTTCCACCGATTAATCCAATGATTAACCATTGGGAATAATTACGTCCTTTTTCTCGAGCTACAAAAGCTGCGATCGCACCGATAACACCATGAAGAATTGCCAAAGTTAAAATCACAGAAGGGTCATTTAAGGAATCAAACATTTTATGCTCAGATAGAAATTATAGCCAAGAACACAGAAATAAAATAAATCGGATTTCCGCTATCTAACTCATGAATTAAAACATAAGCCTTGGTTCAGAAACCCGATTTTTATGAAAAATGATTCAATTGGAAGTTTAATCCAAAAATCCCATCAAAGTGAAGGGATCATCAATATCATTATTGGCAATAGGACGGTTCATTATCATTGAAGTAATTTCTAAATGACTGACTTCAATGGGGCGATGGGCTAAACCTCCCACCGCATCTTCTAAATGAATAAAAGACACATTACTAGCACTATTCGCTTTAAAAATAGGACGTCTTGGTGATAGCATTCCTGAAATTTCAAGATAGCTATGTTCAATGGGACGATTCATATATGTCGCCATTGAAGCGACTTGAATTTGGGTGGGTGCAGTATTGGCTTCAGAGCCTTTTTTTGCAGGTTTGTCCACAATATCTAATTTTGTTTCTTGGCTCATATCCGTAGTTGGTTTTTTTTCCACAAGATCTACTTTAATCTGATCAGCTTCAGTTTTATTATCTTGATTTGAGTTTGCTGTTTCACCGGTTCGCTTCGGGGCATCCCCCTTTTTTGGTGTAGATGAGCTAACTGTCATGATGAATACCTAGTTTTTTACAGGGTGAACTCATAATTTATACTTAACCCCGTGATTAATTTCATGGGTGAAATTTTCCCAACCTTTGATTTAATTAGGGACGGGTTAGGCACTAATTCTGGATTACAGCTAAACACATTATAAAATAAATCGGATCTTTATTGACACTCTCACCGGCTAAAGCTGGAATGCTTCAACCTTCGATGAATCAAAAATAGTGAAAGCTAGGCGTTGGCGAAGTTACCCGGAGTGCGTCCTTCCTGACTAAAACCCAACTGCCAATCCCTGATTAAAATTTCTTTACAAAATCCAAGGCTGTGATAGTATCTGGATGGATTTACACTACTGATGGACAGCCTATGGGCTTAATTTCTGTGGTGGAGGAGAGTAGAGGAGTGCAAAATAGGATGTCCCTTGGATATTCAAATGCTATGACTGGAAGAAATTACCTTGACCCGATTCAAGTTGGTGTAATCGGTGTAGGTAATATGGGGCAGCATCATACCCGGGTTTTGAGTATGCTCAAGGACGTGGAACTCGTGGGAGTTTCCGATGTCAATGTTGAACGGGGACTCGATACCGCTAGTAAGTACCGAGTTAGGTTTTTTGAAGATTATCGAGACCTTTTGCCCTTAGTAGATGCTGTTTGCATCGCAGTCCCGACTCGGTTACACTATCCCGTGGGGATGGCCTGTTTACAAGCCGGGGTTCATGTCTTAATTGAAAAACCCATTGCTGCGAGTATTGGCGAGGCAGAATTGTTAGTCAATGCCGCCGCCGACTATCAGCGAATTTTACAAGTGGGTCATATTGAACGATTTAATCCCGCTTTTCAAGAATTTAGTAAAGTTTTAAAAACCGAGGAAGTTTTAGCCTTAGAAGCCCGTCGCATGAGTCCCTATTCTGACCGAGCTAATGATGTTTCGGTAGTTTTGGATTTGATGATTCATGATATTGATTTGATGTTAGATTTAGTCGCCGCTCCCGTGATTAAATTAACAGCTAGTGGTAGTCGAGCTTCCGACTCTGGGTATTTAGATTATGTGACGGCTACCCTCGGTTTTGCAAATGGGGTGGTAGCAACTTTAATTAGTAGTAAAGTCACCCATCGTAAATTACGTTCTATTGCTGCCCATTGCAAAAACTCTTTAACTGAAGCCGATTTTCTCAATAATGAAATTTTAATTCATCGACAAACTACGGCGAATTATGTTACTAATTATGGTCAAGTTCTCTATCGCCAAGATGGATTAATTGAAAAAGTTCATACCAGCAATATCGAACCCCTACACGCTGAATTAGAACATTTTGTCAGTTGTGTTCGGGGAGGAAATCAACCCTCTGTAGGCGGAGAACAAGCCTTAAAAGCCCTACGTCTAGCCAGTTTGATTGAACAAATGGCATTAGATGGTAAGGCTTGGAATTGTGCGGAAACCGACTATCTTTTTGATTCCTCGACGGTTTCCATCGGTTAGGGGAAGGCAAAAAAGCGAGGTTTGGGGCTGAAGTTAACCAGCTTTGGCTCTCCTCAACCCTCAAGCATTAATCCTTAATTTTTAATCCTTAATCCATCCCTTAGCCACGGTTTGATAGCCAATTAATTTATAGGTTAATTTAGCAACGGTAAATTCAGAAACCACTGAATCAACCACGGGGGCTAATTCCATTACATCACACCCAATTACATCTTTAGACTCAAATAAACGGCGTAAAAAGGTTAGGGTAGAATACCAATTTAATCCGCCCGGTTCAGGAGTTCCTACCCCCGGAATTAAACTCGGATCAATGCCATCAACATCAATAGTTAAAAAGACTTTTTCTGTTGGAATACTGGCGATCGCTTTTTCAATCCAATCCAGATTAAAAGCCATTTCTCTTGCTCGAAAAACTGTTAAATTTTTCTCCTTAATTAAGTCAGCTTCCTCTTGACAAATGGCTCTAATTCCTACTTGCACCGTCGGTAATCCCATATTCACAACCCGACGCATAACACAAGCATGACTATGAATTGTATCCTGATATTCATGTCTTAAATCCCCATGGGCATCAATTTGAACCACGGTAAAACATTCTTGATATACTTGACGATATCCCTGTACAACTCCTTCGGTAATACTGTGTTCTCCCCCAATGGAAATCACAAACTTTTTCTGTTCAATTAAAGACTGGAGGGTTTCTTGAGTCACCCGCAACATTTCGGCATCGGAAACGGTCTTTCCGTGGCGAGTATCTGCGATCGGAGCATGGGTAAAAATCCCCGCATCAAAACAGATTTCTCGATCAAGTTCTTCGTCATAACATTCTAACTGATGGGAAGCCTCCAGCATTGCCTCGGGGCCGTTCTCGCATCCTTTTCTATAGCTGGTTGTGGCTTCATAGGGAATCGGTAAAATCACAACTTTAGCGGTTTCATATTCTGGTACAATTTCAGAACCCAAAAAGTCTATAGTAGTAGTCGTCGGGAGAGTTGATGTCATTTTAATTTAGGAAACTAACAACTTTTAATTTTGACACAGAATCAGAAAATAGAATAATTTATTGCTATAATAATAACAGTTAAAGAATAAATCATCATTAACCATTCGTAATTCGTAATTCGTAATTCGTAATTCCCCATTCATAATTCCCCATGTTAACCACTTCATCTGTACCGCAAACTTGGCTTTGGAAAGGATACCCGATTTGTTATGTCAGCGAAGGCAATAATGGCCCGGCGGTGGTTTTGGTGCATGGGTTTGGGGCGTCTTGGGGTCATTGGCGAAAAAATATTCCTGAATTGGCAAAACATTGTCGAGTTTTTGCTATAGATTTAATTGGGTTTGGGGGGTCAGCAAAACCAAAACCGAGTCAAGAAATGGGTTATACTTTTGAAACTTGGGGAGAACAAATTGCTGATTTTTGTCGAGAAATTGTTCAAGATAAAGTGTTTTTAGTGGGAAATTCCATTGGTTGTATTGCGGTGATGCAAGCGGCTGTTGATTATCCTGATATTGTTCGAGAAGTTGCTTTATTAAACTGTTCTTTAAGATTATTACACGATCGCAAACGCTCGGAACTTCCTTGGTATCGAAATTATGGCTCCAGTGTGGTTCAAGAGTTATTAAAATATTCCTGGTTTAATCAATTCTTTTTTAATCTTTTAGCAACCCCAAAAACTGTTAAAAAAGTATTATTACAAGCCTATAAACGGGATGAAGCCGTTACAGATGAATTAGTAGAAATGTTATTAAAACCTGCCCAAGATCAAGGAGCGGTGGAGGTTTTTGCCGCCTTTACCCGCTATTCTCAGGGGCCGTTACCGGAGGATTTATTGCCTAAATTACCCTGTTTAGCCATAATATTATGGGGAACCGATGACCCTTGGGAACCGATAGAATTCGGAGAACAATTTAAACAATATTCAACGGTTAAACAGTTTATTCGATTAGAAGGTGTGGGTCATTGTCCCCAAGATGAAGCTCCAGAATTAGTTAATCCTATTTTATTAGATTGGATGGTCGGGGCGGGTGCTGTAACAATATTTGATGATAATAAATAACCTAAATTAACCCGCCTAAAGCCCAAACGACGGGGTTTAAAACCCATTTTTCTGATAAAATAAAAAAAATTCTTCAGATTTAACCCATGACTGTAGCTCAACTGAGTGGCAACTATGAAATCGAGATTCCGGTGACAATTCGAGAAACATTGAAGTTGAAGCCGGGTGATGCGCTGGAAGTCAAAGTTGTAGATGGTGCTGTGGTGATGATGCCAGTTCCTAGCTACACATCACGCTTGTTTGCCAAACATCAAAACCTCTGGCAAGGGGTTGATGCCGTCGCCTACGTTCGCTCATTGCGGGATTCATGGCGCGATTAGCAGACCTTGATGGGCTTACAATCGCTTTGGATAGCGTGATTTTCATTTATGCTTTAGAAGGAAATCGGGAGTTTGGCGAGGTGGCTCGAAAAGTTTTTGAGTTGATCGAGCAGGGGAAGTGTCAAGGTGTCGCCTGTGACTTGGTGCTGGCTGAATTAATGGTTAAGCCCTTGCGTGAAGGATATCCCGAAATTGCCCAGGAGTACGCTCAGGATCTACCCTGCTTCCCCCATCTGAGGTTTTGCGCTGTGACTCAGACGGTTGTGATTGCAGCAGCCCGGTTGCGAGGGAGTAGCAATTTGGGCTTGATTGACGCTTTACATTTAGCGACAGCCGTGGAAGCCGGATGCACTGTTTTTCTGACTAATGATGCCGCACTTCGTTATGCAAACGTGGGTTTAGATATTTGGATGCTTCGAGATATTGTAGATTAATTTGCCACAAATTTCTCCTAACATCCTGTCCCCCTTTTTAATGGGGATAGAGGGGGATCTTCCCCTGGGGTTGGGGTGTAATCAAAATTAATGGCTATTTTTATTAATCCGTAGGGGCGGGTTCCGTCACAATATTTGATATTAACAAATAATCTGAATAAACCCGCCCAACCCCGCCACAATATTTGATAATAATAAATAACCTGAATAAACCCGCCCAACCCCACCGGAATATCCAATTATTTGTTAATTATTGCGGGGTTCAGGGCAAGTTTAGGACATTTTGGGGTGGGAATTTTAGGTTGACGCGAACCCGCCCCTACGGGGTTTAATCAAAATTAATAGCGAAAGAAAAAAGGGCTAAGAATCCTGCACGCTAACCTACGACGCACCCACAACCCAACAAACCCGAAAGCCGCTGCTGCGGCCGAAGACGTTGGGGCACCCCCAACGATCAGCAGAACGGCCGTCATCAGAATAGTTGACCCAAGAACCGCCCCGCAGACAGTGTTTTCTTTCATCGCTTAATAAGTTGACTAAATTTTCAATGTTATAGATTTGATAACGATTATCATTCTTATTCTGCTCATCCCAAACTTCTCCTTGTGTTGGCGCTCCTTCATAGTTTTCATGCCAAGGGTCAGCGCACCATTCCCAGACATTGCCATGCAGATCATACAACCCAAAGGAATTGGGAGGGAATTCATTAACGGGGGTGGTTTGTCCTCGATATTTCCCCTTGGGTTCGTCTGCATAGGTTCTGCTTACATGATAATTGGCTAAATCACTGGTTAGGGTTTCCCCAAAGTAAAACGGGGTTTGAGTTCCAGCACGACAAGCATATTCCCATTGGGCTTCTGAGGGTAAACGATAGGGGCGTCCGGTGCGTTGGAGTAGTCGGGCACAGAATTCGACTGCATCGTACCATTTAACCTTTTCTACGGGTCGGTTATCTCCTTTGAAGTTAGAAGGGTTAGGGTTGAGATCCCGTTGAATTTTGGGCCATTTAGCAACGGCTTTCCATTGGGCTTGAGTGATGGGATATTTAGCCATGAAAAAGGGGGGAACTGTAACTTGATGTTGGGGGCGTTGATCTTTGTCTCCTTCCCCCTCCAGTGAACCCATGAGGAATGTCCCCCCTGGAATATAAACCATATCTAATGTGACTCCATCCCCCAAGTCTTCGGTGAAGTACCGCGCTTGTTTGGTTTCCCGTTTGATTATTTCACCCTTTTTATTAACAGTAACGGTTTCAAAGGAGAAGGTTAGCAAACTTTCAAGAAGATCGACATCGGGTTCTGGTGTCGGAAGTTCTGGAACCAGAATAACATCGGGTTCTGGTGTCGGAAGTTCTGGAAGCGGTAATGAAATTCCCTCAACTACAATAGGAGTTTGACGATGCAATTCCCTAGCCACTTCTAGCTTTTCTTCTGAGTTACTTTGGTTATATTTTTTGATGCCTCGACCATAAGTTAACAAGGGTTCAAAACCATTATCAATCAGAGGTTCTGCCAAGGACTCGACAACCGAAATTAACCACATTTGTTCAGTTTTATTTTCATAAGCTGCTTGCAAAGCTTGAGCAATTTCCTGAGCAGCAGGTTGAGGGTTTCGTGCATAACTGAGCGCTAACCACCGTTGGGATTTTGCTAAATCTTGCTGAATGGGGTTAAGACTAGGTTGCAGCTTTTTTTCGACATAAGTTAAGAGAAAATCCGATAACTGATAAAAGCGTTCTATGCGAAAATTCTCATCGGTTTTTAACTGCATGAGCAACTCATTCCTGACATCTCGATCTATTTGATATAAGCCATCATCAATGGATTTACATAAACTCGAAAGCAATAAATTAGCAACCGCTTCCCAAGGAATCTCTAAGGGATTATTTTGGCAATCTAATGTGAAATTTTTCCATAAGCAGTAAGCCAAATCTGGGGTTAAAGTTAAAGGAAAAGCAGCGTGATAAGCAAAATAGAGATGGGATTGACCATAGATTTCACAAAAAGATTGTATCTGTTTTTTTACTGAATTTTCTCGTAAATCAGATTTAATTAGATTTAACTTTCTTCCGTTTTCTTGACCTTTTTTTAAAAGTCGATAACGGCTATATAACCTCTTAATTTTTTCTCCTCTAAGTACCCGAATAGTATCTTTTAACCCTTGATAACTTAACTCAAACATAGGGACAATATTAGCTATTTTTTCTGCAAGTGTTCCCCGCCATTGATATTCAGGTAATGGGTTTAACCAAACAATTTGACGCACTCGCGGTTGTTGATTTTGACCTTTTAGAAGAATAGAAGCATCTACACCTGTAAAGTCAGATAAAGCAATACTAGGAACTAATTGGTGCAAAAACGCTTGAATTTCGGCTAGTTGTTGACGGTTTTTACTTCTTTGTCCTGCACCTGCATCACTAATGATTAAAACCACCGTTTTCTGAGGATTGAGTTGAGACAATATCTCGCTAATTCGTTCACCTTGGCGATGATAAGGATCACGATAGAGATGTTCATTAGGATATTGCTCAAAATAGTAAAGATTAATTTTACTAAGATTTTTTCCTGGGAGTAATGTTTCTCGCAAGCGTTCAGTTAATGCTTCAAAGGGAATCATTGCACCCCGATGATCAATTAAAAGTAATAATTGAATTTGATTAACTCGCTTGGGTTGTAAAACAGGTTCTAAATAAACTCCTTGGCGAATAATTTGATCAACAGTCGCTTCTAAATTTAATTCTTCTGGTCTTCCTTCTCGTTTCAATTGTCGTAAATTTCGCCAAGTTTTTTTCATTTGTTGGCGACTAACGGGTAAATAATCGGAAACTTTAAAATAATTGGTTTTAACCGCAGCAACAACTTGAACTTCATCTTCAATGTCTAAAATTGCTGTTGTCGGAAGTTCTGTTAAATTAGGGGATACTGGAACTGGATTTTCAGCTATTTCTTGACTGGCTAATTTTTGACTATCATTTTCATTACTATAATCTATATTTTGGCATTGATCAAAAGATTCAAGAATAGATTCTGCGGGTAAACGCTGCGGTTGTTCAATTGGGGTTATATGAGTTGGGGTAGTTGGGGATAAAATTTCAACAGCAGATAAAGGGGAATCTGAAACTCCGCCAGAAATTCGTTTCACGCTTTGGTTTTTCCAATCTAAAATCAGGGAGTCAAAGCAATCATTAAAAATCCGTTGTTGTTCTTCAGACTTAACCCACAGGGTTTGACATAAACGTTTTAAAGTCGATAAATTCTCGACACCAAACCCACGTTTTAAAGATTCTATTAGTAATTGATATTCATCTATTCCTAAAGAAAACCCCGCTTCACGAAGTTGAGAAAATAATTCATAGAGAGGAAGTTTACTCATCTAATTCACCTCTTTCTAATAGATAATTCTGATGATCTTCCCAACTCTTGAGCAGAACACTAGAAAAGGGTAATCCACCCTTGTTTAATTCTTGAATGACTTGATCTTTATCATAGCGTTTTAAAACTGTAAACCAGTCAATTAGTTCACTGGTGCTAACTTTTTTTCCGCTCATTTCCTCTCGTAGAGTTTCAAATCGTTCAATTACAGTTTTCACCAAATTCTGATCTAGCACATCATTAAAACGACTTTCTAAAATTTTTTCCAGTTGGTCTGATTCAGGAAATTCAAGAAAATAAACTAAACAACGGCGTAAAAACGCATCGGATAAATCTCGTTCATCATTACTAGCAAGAAAAATAATAGGGGAATATTTAGCTTGAATAGTTTCTCCTATTTCTTCAATCACAAATTGTTTTTTTTCCAAAAGTTCCAAGAGATCATTAGGGAAATCTAAATCAGCTTTATCAATTTCATCTAACAAAACAACGGCTCTTTTTTGGGTTTCAAAGGCTTGCTTAAAAATCCCTGGTATGATATAGTTAGAAGGCTCATCTAATTGTTTAATTTTTTTCTCTGAAAGCCGATTAAGTTGAGCTAAATTAGCATCTCTAAGTTGTTTAATTCCTTCATATCGATAGCATAAATCTGAAGCTCGACTGGTAGATTTAATCGTGCGCTCAAAATAAGGTAAATCTAATTCATAAGCAACCGCCGCAGCTAAACAACTTTTCCCACATCCCGGTTCACCTTTTAATAGTAAAGGTCGGTCTAATTCTATCGCTAAATTAACGGCTTCTATTAACCCTTCTTTAGCAATATAGGGATAAACCTTTTTATCAGCGTACTCCACAGGTTTTTCGGGTTTTGTTCCTGTGTAATGATAGCGAGCATCGAAAATAGCATATTTCATCTGTTTTACCTCATTTTAAGATTGAATAAGACTCAAATATTGACTGATCATACTGGCACAAATCACTATAAATATACATTAAAACAGTTTCAGGAACTCCTTGATTTGTTTTAGATAAAATCTCTTGAGCCGTTTTCCGAGGATTAACTGTTAAGTGTCGGGGAAGATAATCAGTTTCTTGGTTTAGCCAGGGAATCAAATCATTTTCTGGGCAAATTAGTTTAAGTTTTGGTAATTTTATCGGCTCTGTTATTGACCAATTTTCATTAATATTACCGACCCAATTTGGACACCAATTTTCAATTTCGGGTTCATAAGCCAATAAAAAAACTAGGAGCTTATTACAAGAATTAGGTTGTGCTTGTCGTGGAACCAATCGATCACATAAGGGAAACCAAAATTGATCAATGAATTCTTGAGGATATTCTGAACTATTTGCTTGTAAATCTTCAAAAATTAAAACAATATTATTATATTGAAGCTGTTTTTTTAAAGCCCTAATAATCCTAGGTTGATTTTCTTCTAATAATTTTCTTGTATTAAATGGTTCTCCGACTTTTTCACCTAGCCATTTCCATAGATTTTTCGAGTCAGATATATAGGATCTAAAAGAACATCTATAAATTATTTTTTTAGAATATTTTGGTTTAGTCATCAATCTCTTAATAATCCAGTTTTGACCATGCCTTTCTTTGCCATAAACTAATAAACAAGCAGCAGGTTTATTCTGTTGTTCCCAATCCGCAAAAATACCGGAAGGCGTTCTAAAATCAAGTCGTAGAAGCGATTGATAAACTTGTTCTGCTTGTTCATCCTCCTCCTGATTTGAGTCTGTATGTTCTGTCAGATATTGCTGAAACTCAGGACTTGCATATTGAGTTTGTAGCCACTTTGAAAATAGTTTTTCTCTTTCAGTTCCTTGTTCTTCCCAGAATTTAGATAAATTATTCTCTCTCTTGTCTTTATTTATTTCCTCAAGATAATGATCCTGAATTTTTATATAAATATTACGAGTAGTTCTAGTATTGTCTTTCTTTAATTTATTTTTTACTTCTCTATCATTCAAAATTTCATCATCACAACTTAAATATTTTGCTTTTAAAATCTCCTTGTGCAAAGAAGTTAACTTGTATTCTTTTTGTAACCAGTCTAAAAAAATATCTGGATGAGGAACTTTCATATTGGGTTAACAACTTAGGTTAGACACACAGGAAGGAATTTGACAAGTAACTGGAAAAATTTTCCGCTCTTTTCCTCAACAGTGGAAAGTTTTTCCAATTTATAGAGGATATCAAAAGCCCGTTGTACATTGTGTTTAAAGGTTGAGAGATTAGCAAAACCGAGTTAGTTTCCTTAACCTCACCGAACCTCGAAAATTTGATAGCACAACGGTTTACCTCTCTGTAGGAAAGCCGTTGATCACTGATTGACCAACGACCAAACAAATTTACTTATGTCTAGTTTAACAGCATCACCGACTCGATTTCAACGATCGATCTTTTTTGATTTCCAAAGGGCCAAATCTAGTCCCAACTATCAGAATCGCCTGGCCATTCACTACGAGGATTCCCCTGGTGATACCCTCAACGATTCCGATAAAAAAGGGTTTAGTAAATGGGTAGGCCAACTTTATCAAGAACTTCCGTTTCCAGTCGAATATGTTGCAGGACAACCATATAAAACGGCTGCTGAAATGACTGAAGATGTCCGTCAAACAGGCGTATTAAAAATCAGCACTGATTTTAATGATCCCGTAGTGTTGTCTTCTCAAGAAAATCTTTATTTCCGGGCTACTCATGACAGCCATCATATCTTAGGAGGGTGGGATTTTTCTTGGGAAGGGGAGTTGGCAGCTTGTCAATATTTCTGCACTCTAACTAACAATTCATTATATCACAGAATCCTGTTTTCTGAACTAATTCTTCAGGCAGCAAGTTGTTTACATTTAGGGGGTTTTACAGAGCAGAAACTCGTTTTAACCTTGCCCTATTAAACAAAAATCCGTAGGGGCGAGGTGCGTCTCGCCCTTACACAAGCTATCGTTAAACTCAATTAGGAGGACGGATGACACTGCAACACATTCAAGAGATTATGCTGGAAATGGCACAAGATAATTCCACCTTAAAAACAGCATTTGAACAATTAAATCAAAATGCGATCGCCTTTCCCCAAAACTCCGTTATTGTTCCCCCGATTTTAGAGATTATCCAGTCTTCATCCCCTAATATTGGCTGTTGTGAATCCTGTATTGCTATCCCTTTTCCTCAACAGTATTCTAATCAAATTCAAGGGTTATCAAAGAATGTTGCCGATATTTTGGGCGGTGCAACAGTCTTACCCGATTTTCTGGGATGGTGGAAAAACCAAAACGGTGAAATTATCCCTGATCAATTGGTTTTGATAAAGTCTTTTACTCAAGTTAAAAACTTAGCGAATAACTGGGAAAAACTCTTAGCTAGTATTCACTATTGGGGAAAAATGAGCCAACAAGAAGAAATCGCTATTGAGCTTAGTGTTTTTGCATTAGGAAGTGTTTTGTTATTAGTTTCTATTGAAAGTTAAACAGGAGGTTTTATGGAATGTCGCAAAAATCGGAAAGGCGAAAAAATGTGTAATATTATTTCTCATCCTGATCCTGATAAACATCGGGAAAGTTTTTGCCCAGAATGTAATAAACGCTTTATCAAAAAAGATGAAGGTTGGAATTTTGATGGAGTTTGGGCAGTAATTTTTGTTTTGGGTTTGTTCTTTCTGATTTTAATGTTGAGCGGTTGTAAAAAACCAGCTAATTCCGACTTAATTCGCAGTATGGATATTAGCAATTCCGGTTTAAATCATCCTAAATCAGTTAAATAGGAGAAGTTAAATCAATTCATAAAAATTTGTTGAATTCGTTGTGCTTCTCTTAATCCTGATAAATAGGCTCCATGAACGGTTGCCGGGTATTGACGAGAGGTGGCTTCTCCAGCGAAAAATAGCATATTATTAACTGGAGAGGCTAAACTATCTCGTTCTTTCGCCGTTGTTCCGGGGGGAATATAGGAATAGGAACCCAATGTATAGGGATCAGAACTCCAACGAGTGACTAATATTTCTTGGGGGTTAGGAATAGAATTGCCATACATTTCTCGCAAAACTGCCATGATTTTATCGGTTAATTGTTGTTGAGTCATGGTTTCTAAACTGCGGGCAAAACTCCCTCCGGTTAAAGCCATTAACATCGGAGATGAGTTATAATAATCATAATTCATAAATACTGTAAAGTTGGGGCTACTTTCAGGCAAATATCCTAGAAATTCATAACTTTTTTCCCAAAATACTTGAGGGAATTTGAGCACAACTTTATTTAAAACTCCCAGGTTGAATTTCTGAATTGCCGTTTTTTTGTCCTGGGGTAATTCTGGGATAAATTTAACTTGATTGGCTTTTAATACGCCTAATGGTATGGTGATTAATACCGCACTTCCTGAAAAATCACCTTGAGGAGTTTTTACAGTAACTTGTTGATTATTATACTGAATTTCAGTAACGGGATGTTGAAGTTTAATCTCTAGTCCTTGGGCTAAGTTTTGAATAATTTGCTCATAACCATTAGGAAAAAGATAATCCTCTCCGTCAAAAGCTTCATCTTCATCCAATTCCCAAATTGAAAGTTTTTCTAAGTCTGCTCCTGTCTCAATTAAAATTTCTGAAGTTAATAACCAATTGACTAATTTAGCTTGACGGAGTGATAAATTATCAGGTTTAAAAAAGCGGTTAACAGCTTGATTAACTGAGACATCTTGCTCTTGATTTTCACTCCAAGATTTAGCCCTGGCTATAATTTTTTCATATAGGGATTCAGCTTTTTCTAATTCAGAATCTGGAATTTTATTTTGATTATTCGTATAGAAATCCACATGATAATCATTGGTTTGTTTAATACCAATATTAAAGTCATGGGCTAGTTTGCCAATCGGATTATTTTGAATTCCATGAATCCATGATGCCCCTAAATCGACGGGAAAACCTAAAGTTTTATCTGTATAAATTCTACCCCCAATGCGATCGCGAGCTTCTAAAATAGTAACTTTAAATCCTTGAGATTTTAAGGTTTTTGCCGCCGCAATTCCCGCAATTCCCGCACCAATAATAATAATATTTTCTGAAATAGCCTGAGAATTATTTTGACAACTTAACCAAAGGGGAAAAGAAGCAGCAACTAAAGCACTCAATTGTATGAAATTGCGACGAGATTTGTTGAAATTCGGTATAAACTGCATAAATTCTAACCTAATTATATTCCGTTGTTGCGCTTTAGCACAGCCACACCCGACAAGTTTAACTTAAAACTGATTTCAGTTAGGGTTTACTTTTAGGAATTGGCACTAAAGTGCAACAACGAAGTTTGTGGGTTTTGATTGATATTAACGAGCACCAAAAGCCCGAGATCCCTTATATCCTGAAGCCGTCGCTAATTTTTCTAAACTTTGAATTCCTGAATACATTTGACCCTGAACTTCCCAGGTGGGATAACCTTGAATACTTTTCGCTTTACACAAATCAGGTTGAGGATTTTTTCCGGCTTCATCACACTCAATATAGGTTAATTTTTCTACCGCTTGTTGACCAAATAATTCTTTTTGATCATGGCAATGCTCACACCAAAATGCCCCGTACATTTTAGCATCAGATTGGGTTAAATATTGAGCCAGTTCGATATTAGCTGGTTCAGAGGTAGTTGTAATTTGAAAGGTATTTTTTTCGGCGCGAGGACTATTAATTGGAGCATAGATCGCCAAGGTTCCAATTAATGTAATCATGGCTACAACCACGGCAATAAAAAACAGTTGACCCCGATCTTCCCAATCTCGACCCAATAACCCTAAAATGAATAAAGCCAAGGAGCAAATAGCCGAAGCAATACAATAAATACACAGAGATTTAATGACAAATGCCATTAAATAAATTAGATAAATACTGAAAATCATCATGGCAGTGGCTTGAGCAAAAATCAAGAGCCACGTCCAATCTTCTGTTTTTGTTCTTAAACTTTTTTGAGTTTCCGGGTTAATTAACCACGGAGAAACTGCCATCCCCGCCATAATAATATAGGCTACAAACCCGAATAACGCCAAGGGTAAACCAAAGATCACCGCATAGGGACTTGACAAAACTTGATCACACCCGGTTATCGGACAAGCCGCATTTCCCCCCGTCAGTTTCACTAGGGTTAAATAGGCGGTAATCACTGCACCAAAAGCAGCTAGACTAGCAATAATAAATCTTGATTTTTGATGAATCCAAGGAGTTGAACGTCGGCGAATCATAGCACTATTTTGGTCGTTTATACAGGAAAGAATTTTAGATCATTTTAGACATTTTAACCCATGAGAATTTTATTAGTGGAAGATGAACCCGATTTAGGGGAAGCCATTAAACGGATATTAACGCAAAAAGCCTATATTGTAGATTGGGTTCAGGATGGGACAGAGGCTTGGAATTATCTGGAAAATCGCTGGACGGAATACACTTTGGCGATTTTTGATTGGTTATTACCTGGGTTATCGGGAATTGAACTCTGTCAAAAACTACGACGCCAAGGGAGTTTGATCCCGATTTTAATGTTAACAGCAAAGGATACGGAAGCGGATAAAATTATGGGGTTAGATGCGGGGGCGGATGATTATTTAGTTAAACCCTTTGGCATGGGAGAATTATTAGCCCGTTTACGCGCTTTACAACGGCGTTCTCCTCAACTGCAACCCCAACAATTAAAGCTGAATCATCTGATGTTAGATTATCAATTATATACATTTTCTTCTCAAAAATATAAGAATCATCCTTTGACCATTCGTTTAACCCAGAAAGAGTTTCAATTGTTAGATTATTTTATGCGACATCCTAACCAAATTGTTACCCGAGATCAACTCTTAGGTCAACTTTGGGAAGTGGGTTCAGAACCGGAAAGTAATGTGGTGGCGGCTCAAATTCGTTTACTCAGACGTAAACTTTCTGAAATCGGTTGTGATCCTTTAATTGAAACGGTTTATGGGTTAGGATATCGTTTTATTATAGATAATAATTAATGAATCAAAACTCACTTTTTAAAAGTACAAAATTACGGTTAACCTGTTACTATGCTGGGGTAATGGGAGTGATCCTCAGTATTTGCGGTTTAGGAGTTTATGAAGCGATCGCCCACGCCCATTGGAGTACCTTGGATCGAGAAATAGAATCCGTTGCGGGAGCATTACATGATAGTTTAGAAACGGTTCTACAACAGCCAGGAAAATTAGAACCAGATGTTTTAAGAATTATTCCTGATTTGTGTTTGATAAAATCCGAAAATACCGGGCTTATTCAGTTAGTTTTTACTCACTATCCCGATCCCAAATCCGATAAAAAGACACCCTTAAATGATCCTATTTCAAAATTTAATTGTTTACCTATTATTGATAAAAATGGACAAGAGTTTCATCGATTAGCACCCTATCACAATAACTCTTATTTAATTCGTTTATTAAATAATTCAGGGGATTTAGTCGCTTTTACCGGAACCCATCGCCTCGATTTATTTCCGCATTCTAAAGGAGAAATTTGGCAAACCTTCAGGGATAAAAAAAGAATTCGCTATCGTCAATATTCTTTAATTTTACATACCCGAAATCAACAGAATTGGGGAACGCTACAATTAGGGCGATCGCTCCAAGATTTTGATCAATATATGATCATTGTAACATTAATTTTGGTTATTGGTTTACCCCTAGCTTTAATTTTAGTAGGGTTTGCCAGTTGGAAATTATCGGGAATTGCCATGGAACCGATTTATTATTCCTATCAACAAATTCAACAATTTACCGCCGATGCAGCCCATGAATTAAGAACACCTTTAGCGGCCATTCGTGCCACCGTAGAATCCACAATTAGACTGGAACCTTTGAGCGAAAATGAAGCCAAAGAAACTTTAAAAACCGTAGAAAGACAAAATTATCGACTTTCCGAATTAGTCAAAGATTTATTATTATTATCTCGGATGGATCAAGCAACCGTATCCTTATCCAAAAAATCATGCTGTTTAAATGATTTAATTAATGATACTCACGAAGAATTAGCTACAATGGTATTAAATGCCGAAATATTTTTAAAAACAGAAATTAGAGGTACAGAACCCATTTATATAATAGGAAATGAAGAACAAATTTATCGAGTTATTTTTAATTTAGTTATTAATGCAATTCAATATACTCCCCCCGGTGGTCAGATTATTTTATCTTTAGATAGCCGTCATCAACAGGCAATAATTCAAATTAAAGATACGGGGATTGGTATTCCTTTAAATGAACAAAATCGCATCTTTGATCGGTTTTATCGGGTGCATAGCGATCGCTCTCGAAAAACCGGAGGTTCAGGTTTAGGATTAGCCATTGTTAAAGCTATTATTCAAGCCCATCGTGGTAGTATTGAGGTAGAAAGTCAACCCGGAAAGGGTAGCACTTTTACTGTTAGATTTCCCCTAAAACCGACCCCCACTTTTATAACTTATTCTCAAGGTAAATCAACAAACTAATCTATTCTTAATCAGATGAAGTTTTGCTATGTTTTTTAAAGTTTTATCAACTTAACGGGACTCTCCCCCTAGGGGATACTTTATCATATAACTGTCAGTAAAATTGGTTAACTGATTAGGAGGACTGAATTATGAAAATGAATTTATCTAAAACTCAGATTGCAGGTGTTTTGATAGTCGCGGGAATTGCTTTTATTTCCCTGAGTAATTCCCCGCCTCTATTTGCACAGCCTAACTCAAATTCTCCCCAGCCAACTCCGAACAATGACAATGATTTTGAGCCACCCTGCCGCGAACTCATGGGTCAAAACCATCCGATGATGGGTCAAGGTAGATGGGGACGTTCAGGGGGAAATGGGCAATATTCAGGGTCAATGTATGATCCGAGTCGTGTAGAAACAGTTCAAGGAATAGTAACAGAAATACAAGCCGGAAATCGAGGAAATCGAATGTCTCAAGGGGTTCATTTATTGATGAAAACGAATACAGAAACCCTAGAACTGCATCTTGGCCCCCGGTGGTATTTAGAACAACAAAACTTTCAAATTCAACCCAATGACACCGTAGAAGTGACGGGAATGCGAGTCAACAGAGGAGGACAACCCATTATAATGGTTGGAGAGATTAAAAAAGGAAATCAAACCTTACAATTACGCGATGAAAAGGGTTATCCTCGCTGCATGGGAGGGCAACTCCAAACCCCCCGTTAATTGATCCCGCAGTCTGATTGAATCGGTCAAGTAGAAGGTTTTAATACTCAACAGCTTAGGAATATCAACCATTAACTCACTCATAGGGACGCGCCAATAGCAAGAGCGGAATTAACTCCCCAATGGCACGTCTCCACACTAATCACTGATCACTGATTAAGGCTTAAGCCACTTCATCAGAAACCCCTGAAACTAGCTCTTTGAAGGCTTTACCCGCAGAGAATACCGGAACAGTGGTTGCTGGGATGGTCATGGGCGCGCCCGTGCTAGGATTACGACCTTCGCGGGCTTTGCGTTCTCTGGCTTCAAATGACCCAAAACCCACCAAAGTCACTTTTTCCCCATCCGCCACCGCTTCCATGATCGATTCGCAAATAGCTGAAACAATTAGATCCGCTTGTTTTTTGGTGACACCAGCTTTAATCGCTGTGTTTTGAACCAGTTGTTCTTTATTCATCTGATCTGAACCTCGTAAATTATGTGAGCAAGTCTGCAAATATTAAAGCCGATGGCAGTTCTGGTACAACCTGATCAGCAATTGGCAAGCCCTATTGCCTCAACCACCTTAACCCTAAGTAAAGTTGGGGTTTTTGGGTTATCCATTGGTAAGGCTGAAGTGGATGATGGGGAGTCATCCTAACCAAACACCAATTTACCGCTTTTGTAGAGATTAGCATTGATTTGAGGGAGTTTTGACACTCACCGCCCTAGAAGTTGACAGATTCAAGGCCCAAGCAGAAGGAGAGGGCTTGATAACCTATTTTTGGGCGACAATAGAATAGATCCTAAAGTTGGGAAAATAAGATATGACTAATGAAGAAGTTTTGAGTGCTTATGCAGCGGGAAAGCGCGATTTTCGAGATACAGACCTATTCCGGGCTGATTTTAATAATGCTGACTTGAGTGGAGCCAGCCTATTTCGATGTCACCTATTTCGGGCTAACTTATTTCGGGCTAACTTAATTGGGGTGAATTTATACAATGCCGATCTTGTTGGTGCTAACCTCTACTGTGCTAATTTAAGTGGGGCTAACCTGAGTGGGGCTAATTTGACCCGGGCGGATTTAACCGGGGCTAACCTGAGTGGAGCCGACTTAAGTGGGGCGGACTTGAGTGGGGCGACTTTATCCTTGGCAAATTTGAGTTATGCTGATCTGAGTCGAGCCACTTTATTAAAAGCTGATTTCGTGGAAGCGAATTTGAATCATGGGAATCTCAGAGGAGCTAATTTGAAAGATGCTAATTTCACGGATTCAACGGTTCAGGAAGCCAATTTTACAGGTGCAATTAATATAAGTTTAGATTTACTCAGTTACCTCCAACAGCAGGGGGCAATTTTATCGAAATCGGAGCTTTCGGTGACTCAAGGTTAGACCCTTGAACGTGCGGACTTGGCTTCCGCACCCAGCCCCTCAAAATTGTGGCAATATTCGGTGTGGCTTTTTAATCCCCCAATGCTCTCTATCGCGCGCTATACGACCTTGGAACCAACTCCCCATTTAGTCTTACATACCGAAGGTGGTAATCGCTATTTACCACTGATGGGTAAAAATTACTGGACATTGGGTCGCAGTGAGGACAACACTTTTGTCGTCAAAGACCGATGGATGTCTCGTAACCATGCCATGTTACAACGCATGGAAAATGGAGAGTTTTTTTTAATTGATTTAGGAAGTCGGAATGGTTCTTTTGTCAATGGTCGGCGGGTGACTATTCCTATTACCCTTCATAATGGAGACCATATTGTTTTCGGACAAATGGAAGTAGAATTCTATTGTCCTGATGTCACCCAAGAAACCGACCCTTCCGAACCCGAATCTGAAGATTTTACCGCCACCTTAACGGTTCGCCGTTTGATATCGGTCATGGTCATGGATATTCGGGATTTTACAGTTTTAACTCGACAATTAGATGAACGAATTTTATCTGAAGTCATTGGTCGTTGGTTTCGTCACGCCGGACAAATTATTCGGGAAAATGGCAGTTGGGTTGATAAATATATTGGCGATGCAATTATGGCCGTTTGGTTTCATGGAACCCAAGGAGTCACTCCCCAAGAAATGTTAAAAATTGCTAACGCATTAAGTCAATTACATAAAATTACAATAGAACTGAGTAATCATTATCCCTTACCTTTCCCGTTGCGAGTCGGTGCGGGAATCAATACCGGATATGCCATGGTCGGCAATACTGGAAGCGGTGGAACTGCGGATTATACAGCCTTGGGAGATACGGTCAATGCAGCATTTCGTTTAGAATCTTCGACTAAAGAAATCGGTATGGATATTGCATTAGGAGAAACTACCTATAAATATCTAGCCCAGGCTTGTCCTAAACAAAATTTTCAACAATATACTGTTAATCTCAAAGGCTATGATACCCCTACAATTACCTATGGGGGAACTTTTGAAAACTTAAATGAGTTTTTGGAACTGAAATCCTAATCTTTTAAAGTGTATAATATCAAATTAGAATATTTTACCTAACTTAATTATGAAACTTGCCACCGACATCAAAATTCCCTTCCCTCGTCCCCTGGTTTTTAGTACCTACAGAGACAATTTAATGGATGTAGTTAACTCATTACCGAATAAAAATGATGTTAAATTAGTCTCTCGTCGGGTAGAAGCCGATACGGTTTATACTGTTTATGATTGGCAATCGGATGAAGATATTCCCGCCCTGATTGAAAATGTATTAAAACAGGACAAACTGCGTTGGACAGAATACGACACCTGGAATAATCAAGACTTTACCTTAGATTGGCAAATTAAAACCCAAATTTTTACAGAATCATTCCAATGTTCAGGGAAAAATAGCTTTTTAGAGGATAAAAATAATACCCTGATTCAAACACGAGGAGAAATTCAACTAGACCCCAGTAAAATTGATGGAATTCCCGATTTTCTCAAGACTCAATTAGCTAGTTTGTTTGAACAAATCCTAGGAAGTAAACTCGAACCCAATTTGATAGATATGGGCAAAGGAGTACAAAAATATTTAGAACAACACAAATAATCGCAGAAACCGGGTTTCTAGCCTTGATTTAGGGTAAAAAATCTATATTATCTATATTGTTTCTGAAACCCGGTTTCTATCTATAAAAAAGTGTTGGGTTTTATTGTAAATTAACCCCAATAAATGTTAGGAAATAATCTAAATCTAAGAATGAATCTTGATTGTTTCCCCCGATAAACTAGATATTCGCGCCGCTTCCGCCACTTTTAGGGTATATAAACTCGCTTCCGGGCTAACATAAAGGGGTGTGCCTTCATAGAGAAAATCTAAAACCATCTGGGTATCTTTAACAAATAATCCCCGACGGGAAGCTACCTCAATATTTTGAATAGTATCGTTTTGAATCAGTTGACCCTTTGCGGGAGTAAAAATTAAGGTTCCCTGTTCACCATAGAGGGTAAAAGTATTATCAGACTGCCAAAAAACTTCCCCTTTCCCATAAACAGATTCTCCCAGGATGCCATTATTAAAAATTAACCGGATATTACATAAACAAGCTTTATAAAGATCCGGTTCAATATCCCAATATTGGGCTTGACAATTGACACTAGCTACCGTTCCAAATAAATCCGTAAATCGATGTAAACGGGACAATGCTCCAGTTATGGGAAAACCAAATAAAGACGGTTGATATGTCCATTTAGCCGGGGCCGGATGTTGGGGGTTAATCGTAACATAACGAACATAGAACACTTGACCAATGGCCGCCAGGGAATTTTTAATCGCATTATGCAGTCCCCCCAACAATTCAATATGTTCGACGTGGAGGAGTTTATTTTTCTCTTGAGCCAGGTTAATTAAAGATTCTGCGTCCTCGGGATCTAAACTTAGGGGATATTCGACGACAACGTGTTTATCCTGTTCTAAAGCGTAACGGGCAATCTTGCCATGATCTCGATTTACCGAACAAATCATCACCAAATCAATATCTGGCCGTTCGACTAAATCGGCCCAAGAAGCCAAAACCGTGACATCAAACTCTTGACTAAAGGCAATGGTGGAGGTAGGGGTATTACCCGCCATGGCCACCAGTTGCGATCGCGAATCGGTTTTTAAAGCCGCCGCCCGCATTTTGGCCACATATCCAGTACCAACAATTCCCACTTGTAGAGGTTGGGAAACCTTACCAACAGAGGAAAATAAAAATCGACTCATGATATCAGGGTTAGGGACAAGGGTGCTAGATATAAGTAATCAAGATGCAATTAGAAAAATTTATAACAAATCCCATTCTAAATCTAGGTTGACAAGGTTTTACAACTTCGGCTTTTTCTCCTAATATCGAGAGGAGAAAAAAATCTGCAATGCAGCCAAAAGCCCATTAATGCTTTTGACTTGTATAAGGGATTTTTATATTTTTATCGAAATTTACGAGAGGAACACTACATGGCCACTTATAAAGTCACATTGAAAACCCCAGATGGCGACAAAACCATTTCCGTCGCTGATGATGTCTACATTTTGGACGCAGCAGTAGATGACGAAGGGATTGATTTGCCCTATTCCTGTCGTGCAGGTTCCTGCTCATCCTGCACAGGTAAACTGGTTTCAGGTACGGTCAACCAAGACGATCAGAATTTCTTGGATGATGACCAAATTGCCGATGGATTCGTTTTAACTTGCGTGGCTTACCCGACTTCTGATTGCACGATCCTAACTCATCAAGAAGAAGAACTATAATCTAGGTTAAAGTTTTAACGCTTTTGATGACCCCCACCCCTAAACCTTTGCGGTGTTAGAGGTGGGGTTAATTTTGCCTAAAATAACTGATCGGAGCAATACTCGAACTAAATATAAGTAATTAAGATGTAATTCTAAGAAGTTATAACAAATACAATTCAAAACCTAACCCAATCGGGTTTTACAACCTTGGCTTTTTCTCGTAATATCAGAGGGCGAAGAAAATCTACAATCCCGACCAAAGATAATCAAAGTTTTTGCTGGGGATAGGGGATTTTTAGAGTTTTTATCGAAATTCATGAGAGGATCACTACATGGCTACTGTTTACAAAGTCACACTGAAAACTCCCGAGGGCGAACATACAATTGAAGTCCCTGATGATGAGTACATTTTAGATGCGGCAGAAGAAGCCGGACTGGAACTGCCCTCCTCTTGTCGTGCAGGTGCTTGTTCCACCTGTGCAGGTAAAATTGAATCGGGTACGGTTGACCAATCCGATCAGTCTTTCTTAGATGATGACCAAATCAAAGACGGATATGTCTTAACCTGCGTAGCTTACCCCACTTCTGATTGTGTGATCGAGACGAATAAAGAAGAAGATTTATATTAATTTGCTCTCGATTTGAAGTTCAATTTTGTTGATCCCATCACTGCCAAACCCTTGCGGGGTTAGCAGCGATGGCGGTCTTTTTGGATTTTTTGTCGAAATTCCTGAGCAATATAATTAATTCCCCGACAGCATGGATGAATTTAAAGGTTGTAGTTGGGTTCCTGGGAAGTAAAAGTTTAAAATCTGTTCACTTGACCATCCTAATTTTGACAGGTGATATGATCCCGTCTGACTCATTCCCACCCCATGTCCAAACCCGCCGCCAACAAAAACATAACCTTTGAGAGTTTTATTCGGATTGTAAACAGGATCAATATAAAATAGGGTGCTAATCGGTGGTAAAAAGGCACTTTGAATTTCATCCTTGGCAATTTCTAAAACTCCTTGATCCGTGGTTACTGTCATTTTCAAAATTCGGCCCGTTGCCGATCGCTCCACCACCTCAACTTTTTTAACGGTTTTAAAATTAGCCTGGGGAAGATTACGCCGTTTTAAGTAATATCGTAGATGTTCGGCAATGGCTTCTAAGGTAGTTTCTTCCCGCCAACGAAAATCTAATTGTCCCGCTTCATTAAATCCACTTTTCAGATTGATAAACTTTCTAAAATTCGGTTCTAAAGCTAAATTTTGTTGGGATAAATCCCAAATTTTATTCGGGGCATCAATCACCCCTTGTAAATAAGGCCGGGGTTCTCCATTCCAAATATCATTATAATTTGCCGTGACTCCCCCACTGGTGGAAAAATACACCGCATCCGTGAGTTGATTATTCTGGGTTAAAACTAACCCTTTAGTCACATCAATCGCTTGATCCGTACTGGGATAAACTTCCGTTAATCCTTTATAAACTTGACAGTCCGTATTAGCACACAGATGATAGTTGTCGGCTTCAAACCGTTGCAGATTTCGCAAGGCGTAGGTTCGCGCTAGAACGGCCTGGGCTTCGATGGAGGCTGCCGGGGGCCAAGCTCCAATTTCATGGGGTACGACGCCCCGTAAATAGGTCTCTAACGGCACGTTATTCACAAGGGTATAGGTTCCGTAGGCGTCGGGCTGGAGTCGCAAATTCCCCCCATAAACCAAAGGTTCGGGGTCATTGGTTTTTTGACTAACTTGAATCACATTCTGGGGGCTGGTAATCTCTAGTTGATTGCGGTTGTAGCGATATCCCGCGGCCATCCAATAGGGAGTCCGTTTCTGGGTGAGCACTTGGGTTTCCAGGCGGGGAATTTTATGGCCTTGGGCCTGTAAACTATCGATTAACCAGCGACGCAACAAAGGCGTATGATAAACGCTGCGTTTGGCCCAAACTTGCCAGCGATCGGGTTGGGCCAGTTCCACCTCTAAACCGAGCGATCGCCATTTTTCAGCATCTTCTTCGGCATTTTCATAGCTACGGTGGGTGCTCAAAACCACTCGTTCGGAAACTTCCGGTTCCGGTAAGGGTTCAACTCCCATTTTCAGGATCACCGTCTCCGTATGGAGTTGTTTTTCCCCTTCGGGTGTGGGAAATTTCAGGGTTAGGTGATCTCCGGGTTGGGCTTTGAGAATCAGTTGGTCGGTGGGTTTCTCCCCAAAATGCTGTACTACACCGATGTTTAATTTAGGGTTGAGATCTGGAGCTTGGGGTTCTGATTCTTGGGCGAGGGTGGGGAGGGGCCAGAGGAGCAAAAAGTACAAGAGAGTGCATAGGTTAGTCGGGAAAAAAAATGTGATTTTAGCCATATTTATTATCAATTTATTGGTTTTATAGTAATTGTTGATAAAAGATTAACAATTCTTGAGCGAGTGCCCTATTAGTGTAGTGGGTCATGGCTCGTTGATACCCTTTTTCTCCTAAATGTTTGGCTAATTCGGGATCTGTGATTAACTGTTTCAGGCTGTTTTGCAAGGCTTGATCATTTCCTTCGGGAAAGATTAATCCGGTATCGGCAATAACATGGGGAATTTCACCGGAGTCGGAACCAATGACGGGAACTTGACAAGCCATAGCTTCTATTAAAACATGACCAAATTGTTCTTTCCATCCGGCGGCGGTTAGGGTTTTAAATTTGTAGGTGGTTTCGGAGGGTAAAACTAGGGTATTCATCAGGTTAATATAGCGTTGTACCTGATCATGGGGGACACTTTCGATTAAGATTAATCGATCTTGAAATCCAAATTTTTCGGCTATTTCTAGGAGTTGCGATCGCAATTCTCCCCGACCTAATAATACCCATTTCCAAGGATATTCTTTTAATCCTGCTAAGGCTTTGGCTAAGGTCATTAATCCTTTTTCTTCAACAAAACGTCCTACAAATCCCACTACAAATTCATCGGGCTTAATTCCTAATTCGGCTTTTAATTCCGGCTGAGGTTCGGGTTTAAATAACTGTTCATCAATGCCTAATTGGGGCATAACTTCAATGGGTTTATGATATCCTTTTTGGCGTAAAATATCTTTTCCATCTTGATTTCCCACCACAATTCCATCGGTATTTTTTAGGTTATAGGCTTCGAGGAGAGAAACGGGGAATTTTAATTCATAAGGCAAATTCCACCAAGTAAAAAAGATATTTTTTGCTTTTAAACCCAAAAGATTATTTAAAGTAATCAATTGACTATAGGTAAGGGCTTTAGAACCCTGTTCAACTTGAATAATATCCGGTCTAAAGGTTTTGAGGAGAGAGACTAAATCCCAACCAAAAGTTAGTAAGCCTTGATTATTTTCACTAAAATTAGAAATCGGAACCACTTTAAAGTTACCTTCATCTAAATATTCAGATTCAATAATTTTATTCTGAACGCCTCCGGGTCGCCAACGTTTGGGAACAACTATTGTTACTTCTATATTGGGTTGTAAACGGGCTAATGCTCTAAATTTTTCCCGATTTAAGTCCACAATATAGGTATGACTGGCTACTAAAATTCTCATAGGTTTTTAATGTTTTTATGATTTTACTGTTGTTGGGCTTGTTGTTGGGCTTGTTGTTGGGCTTTAGCCCCTCTTATAAGATTTGCGCTTAAGCAGACAAACTATTAAACATTTTACTATTGTTGGGATGAGTGTCCCTCTTATAAGATTTGCGCTTAAGCGCAACAACGGCGCGACAACGGCTTAGGGGTCTTGTTGGGTGTAGATTTGTCCTTGATCCCAGAGGGAGGTGATCCAGGTTCCTAGGGCCTTAATTAAGCCTAATTTATAGAAGAATAAACGACTAATAATTTTGAGGGGAGAACCACTTTTATTACAGGGAGGATGTCCTAAAACATGACAATCAAATAGTTTAGCAAAAAAGCGGAAACATTGACCCGGAGTTAGGTTTTTTAACCCCATTAAGAAGTGATTATGGTAAAAGGTAATCTGATATTGTACGGAACGGGTACTCATATCATGACAGCCTCCAACTTCTTCTCCTAAATGGATTAAATAGGCTTCGGGATCGTACCAAATAACATATCCAGTTTTTCTAATTCTTAAACAAAAATCCGATTCTTCTCGCACCGCACTGCCTTTAAATCGTTCATCAAAGGTTAAACCAAATTGTTCAAAAATTTCTCGCCGGAAGGACATATTACATCCTCTGGCGGAAATAACTTGTTGGGGTTTAATGGTATGAACTAAATCAATATGATACCAAGCAATACCCGGATCTTGAGCTTCCAGGGGTAAATCTTCAATAGTTAATTCTCCCCCAGAATCACCTAATTTCATCCGATCAAAAACTCGTCCCGCAACGGCGCCAATTTTCTCGGGGGCGGCGGTTTCTCCGGGGATATAATTACGAGCATGGGCCATTAAAAATCCTTCAGGAAGTTGCACATCATCATCAATAAATAAGAGAATATCTCCTTGAGAACGTCGAACAGCGTAATTTCTAGCCCCGGGTAAACTCGCCCAATCTAAACGATACCATTGAATTTTTCCAGATTGGGTTAACTGTTCTAAATAGGTTTGGGTTTCGGGTTCATGGGTTGAGGTTTGATCAACTACTAAAACTTCAAAATTGGGATAGGTTTGTTGTAATACTTCTGTTAAGGTTTCCCGTAGGACTTGTTCACGATTATAGGTGGGAATAATCACAGAAATTAGCGGTAAATTCATTAATTTTTTCTCCCAATATTAGGTTTAAATAGTGATAGAATAGTTTTTCTAAAAAAATGATCTCAATGCACCCCGCTAATCACTTAAGTCTCGGGATCGATTTCCCCAGCTTCGAGCAGTTTTTTTCGTTCTTCCCGATCAATTTCGGGGAGTTTAAAGAGTACCCCAGCAAAATACCAATAATAAACTGTAACCGGATCAACATCTAGGGGGTAATAGTAGGTATTGTAGCTAATAATTAACACAAAAACCCAAAAACAAGCCCCAAAACTACGTAAATTTTTATCTTTAACGGAACGATAGGATTTAAACCCAATAACGACCATGGTAGTCACTAAATAGAGAAAACCGGCAACTCCCAAGGGCCCAATTTCAAAAATCAGTTTAGGATAGTAGGTTTCAATTAAGGCGGTTTTCCCAAAGATACGAGCGGCATTTGTGGCTCGTCCCAGTCCCTTTCCTAAAATCCCTTTTTGTCCGCCGCTACTATGTCCAAACTGTTCGGAAATGAAATCGGTGGGGGGGGAAGCATTCCAACGACTGACAAAACTATCGACTCGTTCTTGTAAAAATGCTGGGCTGGCTGCTACCGCAATTCCTAAGATTAAACCCAGTCCGGCGAGGATGGGAAGAAATCTTTTTAAGTTAGCAACTTGTCCGGTTAAAACTAACAAGATAATAGTGACAACGGGAACCAATGCTAAGGCAATTCGTTGACCGGAAATTACGGCATTAACAAATACCAGTGCCATTCCGACTAAACCCGTCATTCGCCACAGGGGAGAAGGATCGCTAAAAGCACTAGCAAAGGTAAAAAAGGCATTGGCAATTAAAAACCAGGCCCATTGCCAAGGAGCCACAAAGGTTCCGGGTAAACGAATCATATTTTGAGAGGGACTAAAAACTAAAGATCCACCTACAAAACATTTAGCATCCAGAGTGGCTTTGAATAAATCATCCCCGGTAAGGTGATCGGTTCCTTGGCAACGGCCACTGGCTAGAAATTGATATTGTATGACTCCTAAAACACAACAAATTATGGCTAAAACCAGGGTTAAACGAGTTAAAAATAAGAGTTCTTTTTTACCTTTAATTTGATAATAGGCACAGGTAATTAAGGGCAAGTATCCAATAAAAGATTTTAACCCCATGAGTCCGAGTAAAATCGGTTTGTCGCCTTCGGGTTTGAGTTGTTGTAATCCATTTACTAATAATAAAGTTAAACCACAAATAGCGAGAAGTACCATCAAAGGTTGCTTTAATCCTTTGGGAACAATCATCGGCATTCGCTTGCTTTTCCATTCCTTATATTTGGCAAATAAGGCGGGAAAATAAAAGCCATCTTTAGCAAGTTGAAATATGGGGCTTCCGCCACCAATCCAGTAGGTGACTGTGCCACTAAATGGTAAATAAATTAAAAACCCCCATAATGCCATATCTGGGTAAAGATAGGATAGGGCTACAATTAAAATTCCTCCTCCCCCGGCGATCGCTAATTTCGGGCCAGCAACCACAAATAAAATCGCTCCCACAACAACAGCAGCAGTAATAATTCCTGACGAGGAAGATATAACTTTCTTAATCGCTTTTGACCGTTGCTTTTGGCGAAGTTTAATTTCTTGTTTGCTTAAAGTCGGTTTCTTGGATTTAGATTTTTTTTGAGTGGTTTTTCGCTTTTTTTTAGCTTTTGTAACCATGGGAACAGAGCATGAATTTAGCCCCATTATAGATCAAGTTTCAAGGGGCTGGTGAACTACCCACACTTCTCTACGAGTAAGTGTGGGCTTCTAGCATCAACGGGGATAGCATCAGAAGAAACAGAAGTTTGTTC
>NZ_LR735009.1:0-158914 GCF_900009265.2 Planktothrix paucivesiculata PCC 9631
ATTACCCATTACCCTGTTACTGAGCGAAGTCGAAGTATTACCCATTACCCATTACCCATTACCCATTACCCATTCCCTTCTATACATTATTTCTGAATCGAACCATCCGGCATAATTGCCCCTTGAAAATTAGCTCCTTTCTTGTCTGCTCCAGTTAAATCGGCTGAGTTCAAATCCGCATCTTTAAAGGTGGCTCCATTCAGTTTAGCATTATTCAGTTTAGCTCCTCGAATAAATGCCCCGGTCAGATTCGCTTGACTCAAATTAGCATCGGTTAAATTAGCTTGATTTAAAGTAGTTTCACTTAAATCTGCCCCCGTTAAATTAGCCCCGGTAAAATCAACAGTATCTAAAAATGCTCCCTTGAGATTCACTCCTTTTAAATCCGCTTGACTAAAGTTAGAATTATTCAGTTTAGCGCCCGTTAAATTTTGCCCTTGCAAACTTTTTCCACTAAAATCACATCCAAAACATTCTTGATCTTGACCTAACTGAACTTGAGCCGCTGGTTTTTGGCAACCCGTAACAGTTAATAATAACAGACTAAAACCGACAATCGTTACCTGAGTAAAAGCTTGTTTTTTTTGAACTTTCATGTTAGACATTTTAATTTTTAATTGCCCCAATATCGTCGCCAATGAAACAGATTTTCTGTCCAATCAAATAATACCCTATTTTGACGACGACGTTGATGTGTCCAAGCGATCGCACTTTGATGATAAACCTCGGAAAAGCTGGGAAAAATCGGGGGAAGTTCAGCTAAGATTTTAAGGTTTACCCCTTGACGAATTGCCAAAGCCAAGGTATTAATCAACTCACTCCCCTGGGAACCCACCACCGTAGCCCCTAAAAGTTTACCATTAGCTAAACCCACGAGTTTACAAAATCCCGTGATTTCTCCCGAAATTTGCGCCTGAGCGATCATGTTTAGGGATTGTCGCGATACAATCACTTGAGTTCCATAACGTCGTTTAGCTTGGGTTTCTGTTAACCCCACCTGTGCTAATTTGGGATCGGAAAAAATAGCCCAAGGAATGCCTTGATAATCAACCCGAAACCTTGGCCAGTATAGGGCATTTTTCAGGGCAATTTGTGCTTCATATTGGGCGATATGTTCAAAAGGATATCCCCCTAAAATTTGTCCACACCCATAAATTCTAGGATTAGTAGTTTGTAGTTTTTGATTCACCCATAAATTGTTTCCTTTAAAATCAACCCCGACCTCGCTTAAATTCCAGGATTCCACATCGGTTTGAGAACCATAATTGACTAAAATTTCATCAACTTCTAAAGCCGTATTTCCCGCTTGAATCCATTTTTTATCGGCAATTTTTTTAACCTGAATAATTGGAGTTTGGGTTAAAATCTTGACTCCTTCGGCTTCTAATTGACCCTGAATTAACTGTACCGCCTCGGGATCTGTCTGGGTTAAAATTTGAGTAGCTGAGGTAATTATGATCACCTCTAAACCCAAACGAGTAAAATATTGGGCTAATTCAATTCCTTTAGGATCACCGCCAATAATTGCTAAACTTTGGGGAATTGTTTCTGATAAATCCGGCAATTTTTCTAAAAACAAATCTAGGGTTTCTGGAGTGACAAATCCTGTGGATAATAACCCTTCAATGGGGGGAATTTTAGGGATGGAAGCTGGGGCTAATAAATAATTGCGCGATCGCAATATCCGATTATTAACTTTAAATCCCAAACCGGGAGATTTGATAAATTCACCCTCACCCACAATCACATCCACACCCCCAGCCCCTAACCGTTGATGGGAATAAATTTCCTCGCAATTGTTTCTAACCAAATCGACCCAAGGTTTAAGCGGTTTTCTCTTAATATTCGACCCGCCCCACACCGATATCGGTTCAAGTTTAGGGAGAGATAAAACCCTAGAAAATAACCCGGAATACGCCGTTTTTTCCGGTTCGACTAAAGCAATTCGCCCTTGCATTTGACTACCCAATAAGGCTGCATAGCGTCCCGTTAAATTCCCTCCTAAAATCACCAAATCATAATCCAACATACAAAAACCAGTTATCAGTTATCAGTCATCATTTGTAGGGGCGGGTTCATTAAAATTTAAGTGATTAACCAAGATATAAAAGAACCCGCCCGTACCAGTTATCCGTCCAAAACCCATTACCTATCACCTATTACCTATTACCCATTACCCATTACCCATTATTTCTGAGCCACCACAAATTGAGAAGACAGCAATTCCAAAGCGGCTTGATATTGGTGATCTGCCTCCGTTGCTACTTGATTTCTGAGTAACGGCTCCGAAGGAATCACGCGATCGGGCATAATTCCTAATTTGTTAATATCAGTATGATTGGGTGTTTCATACTTAGCAACTGTCACCGCTAATCCCGAACCATCGGATAAATCAAATAAGGATTGAATTAACCCCTTGCCAAAGGTTTTTTCCCCCACTAAAGTTGCTCGATGATTGTCATGTAAAGCACCGGATAAAATTTCACTGGCACTAGCAGTTCCTTGATTAACTAATACCACTAAAGGAGCTTGAGTTAAAGCCGAACCCACCGCTTCAAAACTTCCCAGTAACCCTTGACGATTAACAGTATAAACAATCGTCCCTTCATCTAACCAAAGTCGGGCAATTTCTATCCCCGATTGTAATAATCCCCCCGGATTATTTCTCAAATCTAAAATATAGGCTTTTGCCCCTTTTTTTTCTAAAGATTCAATTCCCTGGGCTACTTCTTCGGTAGCATTAGCACTAAATTGATTTAAACGAATATAACCTAATGGAGTCTCTCCCAAATCAGAACGCAGTTCGGTAATTACGGGGTTGAGGGCAATGCGATCGCGAACTAAAATAATATTTTTCGGGGTTTTGTGGTCAGGGCGTAATACAGTTAAAGTCACTTGACTTCCCCTGGGCCCTCGCATCTGCGCCGCCGCTTCATCCAGAGTTAACTCAGAGGTCGCCAAGCCATCAATTTTCAAAATCCGATCCTGGGGTTGAATACCCGCCGCCTCTGCGGGAGAACCATCAATAGGGGCAATAACGGTTAAATTTCCGGTTTCCCCGTCCTGGGCAATTTGTAATCCTACCCCCATCAATTCCCCGGAGGTACTCACCCGTAAACTGCGATATTGATCCGGTCGTAATAACCGGGTAAACGGGTCATCCAAGCTGGCTAACATCGTCTCAATGGCAGAATATGTCTCCTCGCGGTTTTTTAAGGGTTGCCGGATGAGTTTCTCGCGGATAGACCACCAGTTTTGATGGTTGAAACTTTCATCCACATAGGCGCGATTAATAATTCGCCAACTTTCACTCAAGATTTTTTGGTCTTCGGTCAAGGCCAGAACCGGATTTGTCCAAGTGATCCAGATTAAGCTAACTTGCAGAATAATTAGAAATGCGATCGGGAAAACGCGCTTGTACATGGTAGTGATTTAACCTTGTTTTTAAATTAGATGGGGGGATCAACCGATTTAAGACCTTTCACAGCTTGATTTTCAGCCTCAGCCCTGGGGGATTCGATCCGGGACAGGTTGATTCCCGACTTTTGTGAAAATTGAGTTGAAGTTATGTTACATTTTTTATGGTAGGGGAGAACACGCAAGTCTTTTAGCCTAAGCTGTCAATCGGATGAAACCGACCCCCTGTTCCTTATAGTGATGGCTTGTTGATTGCCAGAGTTCTCTGGCTTCAGATAGTCCCATCTGAAGATATCGATTCATGATGTCTTAAAGGAATAATAATAGGCAGCCATTTATTTTTAGGAATTCTAGCTTCATGTTTTCTAAGGGAATCAAAGAATCTCAGACTTTCAAGTGGTTTGATGAGCGACTGGATATCCAAGCACTTGATGATGACATTTCGAGTAAGTATGTACCCCCTCATGTCAACATCTTTTATTGCTTGGGTGGAGTCACTTTAGTTTGCTTTTTAATCCAGTTTGCCACTGGATTTGCGATGACGTTCTATTATAAACCGACCGTCACAGAAGCTTTCACTTCCGTTCAATACATTATGACGGATGTGAGCTTTGGTTGGTTAATTCGCTCTATCCATCGCTGGTCTGCCAGCATGATGGTGTTAATGATGATCCTGCACGTTTTCCGCGTTTATCTCACCGGCGGTTTCAAAAAACCCCGGGAACTCACCTGGATCACGGGTGTGGTTTTAGCGGTGATTACCGTTTCCTTTGGGGTAACGGGTTATTCTCTGCCTTGGGATCAAGTCGGTTACTGGGCTGTGAAAATTGTATCCGGGGTTCCTGAAGCGATTCCCGTTGTCGGTTCAACCATTGTGGAACTGATGCGGGGTGGTACGGCCGTTGGTCAAAGCACCCTAAGCCGTTTCTACAGCTTACATACCTTTGTCTTGCCCTGGCTGATTGCGGTCTTTATGTTAGCCCACTTCCTGATGATTCGGAAGCAAGGGATTTCTGGCCCCCTCTAAATTTCAGGGATGGGCTAGGGTTTGGTTGATCGCTACTCCTGCATCGGTGGTCATTTCGAGAAAGTTAACTTTTCTCTAACGGTTTGGGAGTAGCTTTTGTTAAACTCAAAAGACTAGCAATAATCGGTTAAATTTTCCCAGAAGGAGCGTATTTTAATTATGTCCATCTTAAAAAAGCCGGATCTCAGTGATCCAGTTCTTCGCGCTAAATTGGCTCAAGGCATGGGTCACAACTACTATGGTGAACAGGCTTGGCCGAATGATTTGTTATATACGTTCCCGGTTGTGATTTTGGGAACCTTCGGTTTAGTGGTGGCGTTATCTGTTCTTGACCCCGCCATGATTGGAGAACCCTCTAATCCTTTTGCCACCCCGTTAGAAATTTTACCCGAATGGTATCTCTGGCCAACGTTCCAAATTTTGCGGGTTGTTCCCAATAAATTGTTAGGAATTATGTTGATGTCTTCGATTCCCGTGGGTTTAATTGCGGTTCCTTTGATTGAGAACGTTAATAAGTTCCAAAACCCCTTCCGTCGTCCTGTGGCAACGGCTGTTTTCTTATTTGGAACTTTAGTAACCCTGTGGTTAGGAATTGGTGCCGCCCTTCCCATTGATAAGTCTTTAACTTTGGGATTTTAGGCGACATCCTCCTAAAATTTTTGATGATATGATACCTGTGCGGTTTACCGGGATAGCGTGTTAGGCTAGGTCTGGGAGCATCACAGGTATCCTTTTTTATGGAAACAAGAAGGAAAGACAAAATACAACAACAATATTATTCTTGAAACCTAGCTATGTTATTAAACAAATACCCAAATTTAGATCAAAATCGTTTACTTTGGTGCTTTTTAGCGGTTTTTTCCTGTGAAGGTGGGATTCAATCCTATGTTAAAGATATATTAGAGGCGTGCCAAACTATTAAACCTATTTCGCCTTCCTCAAGCCTTAATATTAATCCCCAGAATCAGGTTTTAATTTTACGCGATCATCCCGGATGTCCTAACCCTTTGGAAACCCCATCCAGTTCGTTTCAATTTGGGTATTTTAAATCTCAAAATCCTGTCTGGGGAAGGATTAAATTAGCGACCGCTTTACTCACCTATGCCCTGCAATATCGCCCTCGACGGGTGCTGTGTGGTCATATTAATTTAGCTCATTTAGTGCAAACAATTTGTCAACCCTTGGGCATTCCTTACACCGTATTAACCTATGGTAAAGAAGTCTGGGAACCCCTGCCGAAAAAATATCAAAAAGCCCTGCAAAATGCTGATCAAATTTGGACAATTAGCCGATATAGTCGGGATCAAGCCTGTGCTGCTAATCAGTTAAATCCCGATCAGTTTCAAATGTTACCCTGTATGGTGGATGGGGAAAAATTTACCCCCGGCCCCAAACCCCAGGACTTAATCCAACGCTATCATTTACAGGATTCCCGGGTATTAATGACCGTTGCCCGTTTGTGGAAAGGTGATCCCTATAAGGGAGTTGATGTCACGATTCGCGCCCTGTCTCAAATTGCCCAAGTTTTTCCTGATGTCAAATATTTAGTTATTGGTCGGGGGGATGACCAACCTAGATTACAACAGTTAGCGCAGGATTTAGGGGTCAGCGATCGGGTCATTTTTGCCGGATTTGTTCCCACCGAGGAATTAGTCGATCATTATCGGGTGTGTGATGGTTATGTTATGCCCTCTCAAGAAGGGTTTGGGATTGTTTATTTAGAGGCGATGGCCTGCGAGAAACCCGTAATTGCCGGGGATAGCGATGGTTCGGCCGATCCCTTGCAGGATGGAAAATTGGGCTGGCAAGTGCCTCACCGCGATGTAGAGGCCGTTGCAGAGGCTTGTATTCAACTACTCAAGGGTGAGGATCAACGCTGTAATGGCCCTTGGTTAAGGCAACACTGTTTAGCAAGTTTCGGAAAACCCGCCTTTGAGGGCCGAGTCCAGGAGTTGCTGGATCAAAAAGTAGTATCATAGACATTAAAATATCAAAGTTCAAATTTTTAAGAGTTCCATCAGATTAAATCTGGCTTGAATAATTAAGGAGATAGCTGTGAACCAAGAGCGGTTCAAAACTCTACAAATCAGACTTTCTGGTTTGACTAATTGGCTGATTACTTTAGCTGTAATTGGCATTTTAATTTCTATTGGTCTGGGTTGGTTAGTCAAGGGCGTTCTGATTTTAATTGCGGTAATTGCGATTACTCCGATTTTGGTCATTTTGGGTGTGCAGTGGTGGTTAAAACGCAATTTAATTCAAGATCAATGTCCGGTTTGTGGCCATGAATTTCCAGCCTTTAATAACACTCAATTTCAATGTCCTAACTGTGGAGAACCGTTAAAAATTGAACAGTGGCGTTTTAGTCGGTTGACTCCTCCAGGGACTATTGATGTGCAAGCGGTTGATGTTTCAGTTCAACGGTTAGAAGATTAAATTAAATTCATTGAATAAAACAAAGGAGCATATATTCATGTCTGAAGATAAAGCAACTATTTTAGTGACCGGAGGAGCGGGTTATATTGGTTCCCATGCCGTTTTAGCCCTACAAAGTTGCGGGTATAATGTGATTATTCTCGATAATTTAGTTTATGGACATCAAGACTTAGTGGAAACGGTCTTAAAAACGGAATTAATTATTGGGGATACTAATGATCGTCCGTTGCTCGATAAGTTATTTTCCAGTCGCAAAATTGATGCGGTCATGCACTTTTCTGCCTATGCTTATGTGGGGGAATCTGTCACCCATCCTGATAAATATTATCGCAATAATGTGGTGGGAACTTTAACGTTATTGGAAGCGATGAAAGAGGCAGGAATTAATAAATTTGTGTTTTCCTCAACCTGCGCTACCTATGGAGTTCCTGAAATTGTTCCCATTCCTGAAGATCATCCACAAAATCCAATTAATCCCTATGGCGCAACTAAATTAATGGTAGAGAGAATTCTATCGGATTTTGATGTCGCCTATGATTTTAAATCCGTACGTTTCCGTTATTTTAACGCCGCCGGAGCCGACCCAGAAGGGTTATTAGGAGAAGATCATAATCCCGAAACCCATTTAATTCCCTTAACGTTATTAGCGGCATTAGGAAAACGAGATTCTATTTCGATTTTTGGAACCGATTATCCCACACCCGATGGCACTTGTATTCGAGATTATATTCACGTTACCGACTTAGCAACCGCCCATATTTTAGGGTTAGAATATTTATTGAATGGCGGAAAAACGGATGTTTTTAATTTAGGAAATGGGAAAGGATTTTCTGTTAAAGAGGTGATAGAAACCGCTAGGGAAGTTACGGGAAAAGAGATTAAAGTGATTGAATGCGATCGCCGCCCCGGAGATCCACCTAGTTTAGTTGGAAGTGGGGAAAAAGCCCGAACAATATTAGGTTGGAATCCCCAATATCCCGATCTTCAAAATATTATGACCCATGCTTGGAATTGGCATCAAAAACGACACACCTAACCGTAGTAAGCCCTTCAGGGCTTTCTTTCTAATATTAGGATCAGAAACCGTGTTTCTAACAAAATATGTCTATTTTTAATAAAAACTATCTCAGAAACCCGGTTTCTCAATGGGATGACTAGGACGAAGCCCTGAAGGGCTTACTACAATGATTAATTACCTAGATTTGATATGAATGAATCTTTAGAACAGATAATCAGATTGTCACAGAAAAGTGGTAAGATGGAAAAATGAATTCAAGGTTGTTTTATGTCAAATCCTGAATTATTGGCGCAACTGCAACAGTTATCCCGTGCGGAGAAGTTTCAAATGATGCAGTTTTTAACGGCTGAATTGGCGAAAGAAGAAGGAATTATAATGGGTAATGAAGCAGCAGAAATTATTAGTGCAGTGCATACGTCTAATGGTGCAGCAGAACAATTGATGCAGTTACTAGAAATAGAACAAAAGCAAACTCAAAATGTTTAATAGTAGGCGATATTCTTTTCAACCTAAACGGGATGAGTTTGGCGTTTTAGCCGATGTTCCGTATTTGCCTTTAACATTAACTTATCAAAATCGTTCGGTTGAGATTATGGGTTTGCTCGATACAGGAGCTAGTGTAAATGTTCTGCCGTATAATATTGGAATACAATTAGGGGCTATTTGGGAAGAACAAAGATTTTCTATTGCTTTAGCGGGTAATTTAGCAAGTGCTGAAGCAAAAGGGTTATTAATTTTGGCAACAGTAGGGGAGTTTGAGCCAGTTCAGTTAGCTTTTGCTTGGACTAGGGTAAATAATATTCCAATTCTTTTAGGGCGGACTAATTTTTTTACAGAGTTTGATGTTTGTTTTTATGGATCACAGTTAGCGTTTGAAGTGTGTCCTAAGTTTAGGGATAGTTGAGATTATTAAGTTTCTAACATAGTACGTTGTAACCAAGTCATAATAGTTTGAATTAGGTGCGGGTCTTGGGGTGAGAAGGTTGGAATATTAGGATGGGGTGAGTCGGTGATATCGGTGGCGGATTTCGTGAAATCCTTGGGGTAGTGGTAAGATAGAAAAATGAATTCAAGGTTGTTTTATGTCAAATCCTGAATTATTGGCGCAACTGCGGCAGTTATCCCCTGCTGAGAAAGTTGAAATGATGCAGTTTTTAACGACCGAATTAGCGAAAGAAGAAGGTTTAAATTCATTAGATAATGAGGTTGTTTATCGTCTTTGGTCGCCTTATGATTATGGTGACGCTGCTCAGAAATTAATGAGCTTATTAGAACAAGAAGAAGCGAAAGAAAATGCGAAATGCTAAACGATTTTCTTTTATCGAACGAAGGAATCAAGTAGGAGAGGCTAATGTTTTTCCTTGTGTGCCCATAACTTTAAGCTATGGTGATTGTGTTTTAGAAGTTGTTGGTTTGTTAGATACGGGAGCGAGTCTTAATATTTTACCGTACCATGTTGGTTTAGCGTTAGGAGCGGTTTGGGAGGAGCAAACACTTTCAATTCCGTTAGCAGGTAATCTTGCGCCAGTGGAAGCAAGGGGTTTAGCTGTTGTAGGACAAATTAGCGATTTTCCACCTGTTCGTTTAGCTTTTGCTTGGGCTAAATCTAACGATCCGCCTATTATTTTAGGTCAGTTAAACTTTTTTCTGGAGTTTGATGTCTGTTTTTATCGTTCACAATTAGCGTTTGAAGTGTGTCCTAAGTTTAGGGATAGTTGAGATTATTAATCTTATAAAATAGTCCTTTGTAGCCAAGTCATAATAGTTTGAATTAAGTGCGGATCTTGGGGTTTTGCTTCTTCGTAGAAAATGTATCCCCAGAACAGAAACCGGGTTTCTTAATTAAATCTTGGGTAAGCTGCCAAAACTGTCTCAGAAACCCGGTTTCTTATCTTCTCAAGTCTCCTCTAACCAAGTTTGAATCGCAGATAACAGATTAGGTTGATGGGGGGGAAAGCCTTTTAACGGTGCTTCTAGGGATTTGTCCGTTAGCCAAGCAATAGACAGAATATTGGTGAGTTTGTGGCAAAAGGCAATAAGTTCATCGGTGGGATGTTCGCAATGGGTGACCAGAAGGTTGAGTTTCGGTTGATTTCGGGTGAGTTTGAGTTTTTTCAGGTGTTCACGCAGTTTGCTGGCGGTGGTGACTTCTTGAGGATAGTCCTGATCAGGAAAGGCTTTGTCCCAGATGAGTTGACAAAGGGTTTGGGCAATTTCGCTGGTGTCGGTTTCGGTGGCTAGGATATAGGCATTAAGGCAAAAAATCGGCAGGTTTTGCAGTTGCAGGGAAAGGTCTAGCTGTTTATTTTCCAGGTTTTCAACGGTTGAATTATTCCCCACTGGAGTCTGGTCTGGGACTTCGGGATGGGGAGTGGTGGGGGGATGATCCCATGCTTGATGAAATTCGGGATAGGGCAGGTTGGCTGCACATTTCCAAAGGACTTTGTAGCATTCATCAAATCGCCTAAAGTCGTTTTGGTAAACTTCATCGCTGAGGCTATCTTTTAAGGCTGAGACGACCCCTGCATATTGTTTGGGTGTGGTTAATATCTTTTGCAAACTCTCAGCAGCCAGCCAACGAGCCAATCCATCCTCAGTATTTTCGATAACTTTGACCAAAGCAGCAATGGCTTGAGGATTTCCTGGGTCGATTTTCCCTAAACTCGCAGCAACCCGCCAACGGGTATCCTCATCCTCAGTATTTTCGATAACTTTGACCAAACCACCAATGACTTGAGGATTTCCTGGATCGATTTCCTCTAAACTTTCAGCAGCCTGCCAACGGGTAAATTCATTCTCAGTATTTTCAATAACTTTGACCAAACCAGCAATGGCTTGAGGATTTCCTTGTCCGATTTCCTCTAAACTTTCAGCAGCCCGCTTACGGGTATCTTCATCCTCAGTATTTTCGATAAGTTTGACCAAAGCAGCAATGACTTGAGGATTTCCTTGTCCGATTTCCCCTAAACTCTCAGCAGCCAGCCAACGGATATCTTCATCCTCAGTATTTTCGATAAGTTTGACCAAAGCAGCAATGGCTTGAGGATTTCCTGGGTCGATTTTCCCTAAACTATCAGCAGTCCGCCAATGGGTAAATTCATTCTCAGTATTTTCAATAACTTTGACCAAACCAGCAATGACTTGAGGATTTCCGGGATCGATTTTCCCTAAACTTTCAGCAGCCCGCTTACGGGTAAATTCATTCTCAGTATTTTCGATAACTTTGAACAAAGCAGCAATGACTTGAGGATTTCCTGGGTCGATTTTTCCTAAACTATCAGCAGCCTCCCTACGGGTAGATTCATCCTCAGTATTTTCGATAACTTTGACCAAAGCAGCAATGACTTGAGGATTTCCTGGGTCGATTTTCCCTAAACTTTCAGCAGCCCGCCAATGGGTAGATTCATCCTCAGTATTTTCGATAAGTTTGACCAAAGCAGCAATGGCTTGAGGATTTCCTTGTCCGATTTTCCCTAAACTATCAGCAGCCCGCTTACGGGTATATTCATTCTCAGTATTTTCGATAACTTTGACCAAAGCAGCAATGACTTGAGGATTTCCTGGGTCGATTTTCCCTAAACTTTCAGCAGCCCGCCAATGGGTAGATTCATCTTCATTATTTTCGATAAGTTTGACCAAAGCAGCAATGACTTGAGGATTTCCTTGTCCGATTTTCCCTAAACTCTCAGCAGCCAGCCAACGGGTATATTCATCCTCAGTAGTTTGGATAAGTTTGACCAAAGCAGCAATGGCTTGAGGATTTCCTTGTCCGATTTTCCCTAAACTTTCAGCAGCCCGCCAATGGGTAGATTCATCCTCAGTATTTTCGATAACTTTGACCAAAGCAGCAATGGCTTGAGGATTTCCTTGTCCGATTTTCCCTAAACTTTCAGCAGCCTGCTTACGGATATATTCATCTGGGCAATTTTCAATAATTTTAATAAGTTCTGTAATAGCGAGTGGTCGAATCGTTTCTGGTATCGTCTTTCTCGTCCCTTCTTTAATCGGATCGATAAAATTTTGCCATTCCTGTTTCTCAATATTAAAATAACCAAACCCCCACGTCACCACTTGCCTAACAATATCTAAAGCGAGGGAACAAGCCTTAAATTCATTAATTACTGCTGCTGCTAGAAAATAGGCTTGATATTCATAAAAATATATTACTCCATCTTTAAAATCAACCAACTCTTGAATAAATTCCTCTTTCTTCTCACTTGCAATATCTCGCCCCAACCACAACAAAATCACCTGCTTCCACTGCGGTTCAAAAATCCGATATTCCTTCCCCGCCACCGGAAAATTAACATGATTCGGAGGTAAAAAATAATCCCAATCATCTACAGTTAACGCTGCAAAATACTCCTGAAAAGTCGCATGATAAAAATCAAAAATAAACTGACCTCGTTGATCTTTACCCACTCGGTTCAGCCAGCCTAACTGCAAGGCTATATAGCATAAAGATTGATCATCAAGTTCTTCACCTAAATACTTTTCAACTAAGGCTTGAGACAGGCGAAAACGCTCTTGCGGTAAATCAAGGGCAGCTTTTGCTAATTCCCCAAGTTGTTGATTTAGCTGCTTTTTTAAAGCGGTAATATTTGTTTGGCAACGTTCTGCACAATCTCTTAGTTCCTGCAAATTTTGATTCCAGCCATAAAACTTTTTCAGATAATTTTCGTATAATTGAGCTTGCGTCTCTGGTAAAGTCCCATCCCAAGTTATGCAGAGCAAGGTTAGGCGTAAAGGATTCCGCACCAAATCTAGCAACCTTTCCTGTCCGGGTTGGTGTAGTGCTTGAATCAAAGAATCGGCAAGACTAGGCAAAGATGCAGTCATGGGCGACATTATAAATCAAATCCTGTGAGAGAATTAGCTAATATCCTTCAGTTTGATTATGCACGTCATCACTCGTAAACGTCTCAATGAATTTGCGACAAAGTACCCAGATGCAAAAAGTGCATTAGCTCGTTGGTATCAAATTGTCAAAGCAGAGACATTTAATTCCTTCGCTGAACTCCGCAGGGAATTTCCTAGTGCTGACCAAGTTGGTAATCTTACTGTCTTCAATATTGGCGGTAATAAAGTCCGCTTGATTGCTGCCATTCATTATAATCGACAAAAGCTTTATATTCGAGCAGTGCTTACCCACACAGAGTACGATCGAGGAACATGGAGGCAGTCAAAATGTTGAGTATAGATGAAACCCAAAAACTATGGCAACCCTTAGCCAATAGATTAATCATTCCCCAGGATGAAGCAGGTTATCAACGGCTTGTGGAATGGCTCGATCAACTGATTGATGAAGTTGGCGAAAACGAACAACATCCCCTCGCCTCACTCATGGATATTCTCGGTGTTTTAATCGAGCATTATGAAAATGAGCATATTCCTGAACTTCAAGACTGAAGTTAATTTTGAGTTTTCCCAAACCAACGCCGGATAAATAACTCAACTTGCTCTACTTCAAAGGGAAGATTCCGAAACACATCAAACCCCGAAAAACCATTCTTATCCGCTTCCCAAACATTCACCCGACAAGTCACCACCACTCGCGCCGCTTGCACCCATCCCCCCAACAGTGCGGAAACATGGCCGGTTTCTACCCTCGATGTCATTTCATCTAACCCATCTAACAATAACCAAATCCGTTCTTTCTGTTGGGTGAGTTCGTCAATTGTGAGGCTTTTACCTGTTTGTTTCAGCCAGATTTCTTCGATATATTGGGAAACTGTTGGTTGGGTTAAATCTGCCAAAGATATCCAAATTGGCAACCCCAAATCTTGCTCTAAAATCCAATCGGCAATTTTCTGTAACCGCGTGGTTTTCCCCGAACCAGGTTCGCCAATAATTGCTATTTTTCGCCCTTGACTAATTTGGCTTTTCCCTTGTCGCAATACATCCTCAAAAAGGCATTCTTCCGCAATGGGAATAAGTTTTTCTCCTTCCTTTTCTTCCTGCTGATTTCTTGAGGGAAGTTTGGGCGGTTTGCTTTCAACAATTGCTAAAGGAACATATACATCCAGTTGCGGTGTCACCCCGTAGGCGTTAGTAAATGGGTAGGTAGTGGGTTGCTTTTGTTGCGCCAGGTTTTGACGACAAATTTCTTGCCAATCTTCTAACGTCAAGGATTTGGGGTTGAGAATATCAATAATTTTTTGCACATTTTGGTCAGTGCGATTAACCACTGAGAGCATATCTGTCATCGTCAAAGCAACCTGCTCTTGTCCAACTCCAATCTCTGTTAAACTTGCATTAATGGTTGGTAAATATTCTAATTCAAAAGCTCTATAGGCACGGTCATTAGTTTTTAATTGCTCGACAAAATGAGCGTATATTCTGGCAAATAAATTAGTCTGTATTTGATTTTGGTAATCTGGTGGTATATCAGCAATTCCTTCTAAAGCTTGGCTAATTAGTCGGGTTTCTAATTCTTGTATCTGTTCTCCAATCGGTTTACCATGAGACAATAAGAGTTGCTCAATTTCTGCCGTATCTTGCAAAGGAGATGATATCTCTGTCTCGTCTTTGGCATTTTTTACCTGTTTTAACTCGGTTTTCCAGTATTCAATTTTTTGATCAAGTTCTGTCGGTAAATAAAGGCGAAATGACTCAATTCTTCCCGCTTTAAACTCTTGGGTAATTTCTAGTAACGCTTGCAAGTAAGCAATCTTAATCGCCTTTTGTAAGTCGTGATTAATGGGCTTTTCCCGATTTTTAAGCCTCTTTAAGAGAACTTTGACATCAAGGGGAGCCGTGACGATGTTGATCATCACGGGCAACAGAATCATGGAAAAAGGATCGATAACCATAATGCCAGAGGTATTGACAGCCCTGAAACATTTTAGCATTAAATTGTCAAGGCGCGTTACTTAAGGTTAATTTAATGTGCGATCGCAACAAAAAAAGTAATCTGGAATTTTAATGTTGATTATTGCCTATTTGTAGTAAGCCCTTCAGGGCTGACTCATCAATCCTAATTATGAGTAATAAATTTACCCGCAAATATGAATTAAGCCCTGAAGGGCTTACTACTTTCCATCAAATAAATAGAAAAATGTCAATCTTCTTAACATCAATTTCGGTCATTTTACAGCAAAATCATAGTATTGAGTAAACCATGATTTTATGAGTATAGTTCCTGCCGCCGTTAGTGATAAAAACCGCATCATTCCCCCGGAATTGAATGTCCCGCCTCGTCTGTTGTTGGGGCCAGGGCCATCTAATGCCAACCCACGGGTATTACAAGCGCTGGCGATGTCCCCCATCGGACACCTTGACCCCTATTTCCTGCAACTGATGAACGAGGTACAAACCCTACTGCGGTATGCTTGGCAAACCGATAACCCCATGACTATCCCCATGAGTGGCACCGGAAGCGCTGCCATGGAAGCGACCCTAGCTAATATTGTTGAACCGGGGGACGTGGTTTTAGTCGGGGTGATGGGGTATTTTGGCTATCGGTTAGTGGATATGGCCGGCCGTTATGGGGCTGATGTGCGAAAATTAGTGAAACCCTGGGGGCGGGTATTTAGTTTGGAAGAACTGCGCCAAGGGCTAGAAACCCATCGTCCCAAGGTCTTAGCCATTGTTCATGCGGAAACCTCGACGGGTGCTTGTCAACCCTTGGAAGGGTTAGGTCAATTGTGTCGAGAATTTGATTGTTTATTATTAGTAGATACCGTCACCAGTTTAGGCGGTGTACCTCTATTTTTAGATGCTTGGGGTGTGGATTTATCCTATAGTTGTAGTCAGAAAGGCCTAGGCTGTCCCCCGGGTTTAGGGCCGTTTACCATGAGTCCTCGCGCCGTTGAAATCTTAAAAAATCGTCCGACAAAAGTGGCGAATTGGTATTTAGATGTTTCTCTACTTTCCCAATATTGGGGTCAGGATCGAGTCTATCATCATACCGCCCCCGTTAATATGAATTATGGGTTGCGAGAAGCCCTGAGAATTTTAGCCCAAGAAGGATTAGAAGCCAGTTGGAATCGTCATCTAACTAATGCTAAATTATTATGGGAGGGGTTAGAGGAGTTAGGATTAGTTTGTCATGTTCATGAAGATTATCGTTTACCGACTTTAACAACGGTTCGTATTCCTGAAGGAGTGGATGGAAAAGCAATTTCCCGTCAACTTTTGACCGAATATAATATTGAAATTGGCAATGGTTTAGGAGAATTGGCGGGTCAAGTTTGGCGAGTGGGACTGATGGGATATAATAGCCGTCCTGAAAATGTGCTGTTATTATTATCGGCTCTAAAACGGGTATTAAACCGTTAACTCAGGCAAAAAAAACTGGGTTTCTTGGGCTTCTGGCTACCGCATTTCTCAATTACAGGACTTACGCATCACCGCTATCAATAGTAGGGGTAATTCATGAATTACCCCTGCATCTAGGGTTACATCCCTCAATTTGCGTAAGTCCTGAATTAGTTTCTCTGAATGTCCAAGGTTTTCACCGTTAAGACTTGGGGCGGAGTGGCATCGGGAGGATAAATCAACTCCACTCCTACGGTACGAGAGCCCCCGGCGGGTAAATTTAAGGTAACTAACCCTTCCCCCTGCTGTCCCTGACGTTGGACAAGGTGAAAATAACGCTGTTGGGTTTGTCCAAAATCATCAACATAACTCAGTCGCACCGTCCCTCGGAAAAATACCTGTCCCTGGGGTGGTTCGATAAAGGTTAATCGATTCGATGCGACGTTTTGTTTAAACGGAGTTTGAATTGATAAACTCACCGTTTGGGATTGCGACGTAGAATTATATAAGGGTAAAGTGAGGTTATAACGCACCCCGTAATTGCCGTGAGCACGCAAAGCCGTATCTGGATAACGAGCTAATAAAGGTGCGCTTTGAACCTGCTGGGTTCCTAATGTTGCCGTCGATACCGTACTTAAAGGATAGGAAAAAGCCGATCCCCGATAGGGAAGGGTTAAATAATTCATCCCGGGACGGTCTACCACTGTTCCCGTCCATTCAGAGCCTACAGATACCCCGGCCACACGACCATAAACCTTTTCTCCGGTATAGACATTTTCCCCGGGAGTTGGGATCACATCTCGGGGTTCAGCGAGTTTTCCTAGATTTAAAAAATCCTGCCATTGGCTAAAAAGTGAGGTAGGGGAGGTTAAAAAAGGAGTCGGGGAAAACCTCGGAATAGGGGGGATCATCGGAGAACCCGCCGGGGGATTAAATCGCACTAAATTCGCTATATGTACGGGGCCGTTACTTTGTAATCGGAGGAGGGTTGAGCGGGCACTGGCCGTGGGAATCGGCAAACTAAATAACATTTGGGTTTGTTGGGGCCCAATCATTATTTGTTCAGGAAAGCTGCGTTGATGTCTTCCCCGCAACATATCCCCCGCCACCCGAGACCCGGGCCCAGAAAACACCCGACCCTGGGGGTCTTCCACCATGGAGGGGAGTTCCACAAAAGGCGCGTCCGGTGAGGTCACATAACTCACCCCTTGGAGAATATTAACAGTCACCGGTCGAGAACTGGGATTATAAACTAATACGCCTTGATATAAAGTTTGTTGTTTATTAATCGGACGGGCAATATGATGGGAAAAAAATTCAAACTCGCCACTAATTGGAACATTTAGATGGGCATTCGGGAATTTTTTAGCGGTTTGGGGAAAGGTAGATAATAAAATTCCTTCCCCTTTAACAACTTCGGGACTATTACTATTAAAAACTGGAATTTCATTGAGTTGTCCCGGCAAAACCCGGATTTCTTGCGCTTGGGTAATATATCGTTTCCCTGAATTTGGAGGGGGAATAGTAATAATTTCTGCTAAAACCAATGGGGGAGTAAAGGGAAACATAAGATATAGAACTAGCCATTGTATTATAACAAAATAAAAGGCTTACTGTAGAGATCCCAACCCTTCTCTACAGTAAACATAATCCTAAATTAACCGGGATTGCGCCAGGAAACTTTAGGCATAATTTGGGTATTATCAACCCGATGCTTATACTTAATGGCAAAATTCAACAAAGAATCTAACAAAGAATCAGAGAGAAAATGAGGTTGTAATCCTAAATCCAATAGATTAGTATTTTTAGCGTTGAAATAATGATCTTCTAATTCAACACGAGGATTAGGAATATTCTCAATTTCCACATCTAAACCCAAGGCAATTCCTGCTTGTTTTACCATCAGGGCTAAGTCACCGACGCTATGCAATTCAGTAAACTGATTAAAGACTCGGAATTGTCCCACATCGGCGGGATTTTCTAGGGCTAATTCGATACATCGTACCGTATCCCGAATATCCAAGAAAGCTCTAGTTTGTCCGCCTTTTCCATAGACCGTTAAGGGATGACCAATGGCGGCTTGAATGCAAAAACGGTTTAAGGCCGTTCCAAACACGCCATCATAGTCGAGACGGTTAATTAAAAGTTCATCCATCCCGGTTTCTTCTGTTAACACCCCATAAACCACTCCTTGGTTTAAATCCGTCGCCCGCAGACCCCAGATTTTACAGGCAAAATGGATATTATGGCTGTCATGAACTTTGGATAAATGATAGAAACTCCCCGGTTGTTTGGGATAGGGTAAAGTATCCTTACGACCGTTATGTTCGATGGTAATATAGCCTTCCTCAATATCAATATTGGGGGTTCCATATTCTCCCATGGTTCCTAACTTCACCAAATGACAATCAGGGAAATGTTCCCGCATTGCATACAACAGATTTAGGTTCCCAATTACGTTGTTCGCTTGAGTCAAAACCGCGTGTTCTCTATCAATCATCGAGAAGGGTGCAGAACGTTGTTCTCCGAAGTGAATAACGGCCTCGGGTTGAAACTTGAGTAAACTCTTAATCAGGAAATCGTAGTTATTGATATCCCCAATAAATAGGTCAATGGATTTTCCGGTTAAATCTTGCCAACGCTGAATTCGTTGCTGAATCGGAGCAATGGGAGTTAATGTATCAATACAAAGCTGTTGATCCCAGTGACGTCGAACTAAACTATCCAGAATACCGACTTCATAGCCACGATTGGATAAATACAATGCTGTCGCCCAACCGCAGTAGCCATCACCACCAATAACCAGGACTTTCATAAATACACTTGTTGAATCTTGATCTGCTAATACTCGGTAAATTTATCAGGAAAGGGGGTCAAATTTTTACCTCGTCCGCAAAACTTGTCCAGCGCACGAATTGAAATGGCCCAGCCAAGGCGCCCCACAGTTGTTCATCGGTTTCGGGGTCGTGTCCTCGGTCGTGACTAATAAAGTGGTGTTCGTCAATTTCAAATTCACTGGCTAAATAGGTGACTTTCCCTTTGCGTTCTACCATACATCCTTTACCGGGTTCGACTTCCCCTTTAAAACCCTTTCCTGTCCAATGGGTAATAAAAGAACATTGTTCCATTTTTTTCAATCGTTCTTTTGTTAACCCTTGAAGTTTTTCCGGTTCCCGGGATGCACCATGGAATTCGGCCTCATTTTCGATCACATAATTCTCAATTTCAATATGATTTTCTACCACAACTAATTTTAATACCCGCACTCGATAGGGTTGTTTTAAGTTAATATCATAGGCCTGTTCTAAATACAAGCTCACCCCATCTAATAATTCCGTTGGTAGGGGACGCATACACACCCGAATATGGGCAAAAAACGGCGGGTTTTCAAAGGCTTGGGCTTGGTTACTAAAGTCCGCCGCCATTAATTTCGCTAGTTTGAGAATATCAGTGGAATGAGTCATGACGTTTATCAAAGTTGCTTAACTTCGTTTTTTAGGATACAACGGAATCAGAAATCAGGAGAAAAAATTTCTAATCTCTTATGTTATCTGATCTCAAACTGAATAAGAAAAACTCAGTTCCATCATTTTGATGATTTAAAATTACTAAACTTTGACTGCCATCGGGTAAACGAGATCCTAGGGTCATTCCGGTTAAATTGGGGACAGTTATTCCTATGTCTTGTAAATCTAATAATAGTTTTTTTCGCACGGGTTGGATTTTGCTTAAGTCTCCTTTTAAACTTGCAATGCGGGAGGTATCCGTTGCATCTCCGGTGAATAATTGATAAATTTTTCCACTGTCTCCCGATTGTTCTAAACTTAGAAAAATTCCGCTTTGACCTGCTACAATATTAACTAACTTTTGAGAGGTTTTATCTAAAAGATAGAGGGTTTCAGAAACCAAAAAAGATGCTCGATCTGCTATTACATAATGTAATAATCTTAATTTAGTTTCATCCTCTGGATCTCGATCTTGAATTAATGGTTTTTCGGTGACAGTAAATAACCGAAAGGGATCTCGACCATCGGGACTAAACCCATCGGGAGAAATAGTTAAGCCTTTAAAGCCGAATTGGGGTTCTATTCCTCGAATTTGTTCAGAGTCGTTGAATTGGGGAAGATAAAAGGAGGAAAGGGGAACTGTATTTTTCAGTTGTCCGGTTGTTAAATCATATTCGGCAATAGACGGAGTAAGCTCGGATTTTTCTAAAGTTTTTGTGGAAATAAAAACGGAATTTCGAGGAGAAAAGGCAATACTATCGGGATAAATATTAGTGTCCGATAGGGGTTGATTTTGTTGATTTTTGAGAATAGTTGAATTTTCTAGGCTGATATCTTGTAAATTCATCGACCCGGAAGGGTTTAAATCGAATTTGATGGTCTGGATTTTTGCGGAAGCATCGGTTAACCCATAAAACCTAATTCCTTCATCCGTGGGGCTTCCATAACCGGGTATTTTGTAGGTTAGGGATGAAAAATTACCGACGGGTTGATCATTAAATATAAGGGATTTTGAGAGTTCATATTTCCCTAAAAAGTTTAGAGATAAATCAACAAAAATCCGAGATTCCGCCGATACTTGGGGAACGGAACAAGCTGTTAAAAAGACAAAGCTACAGCCTAAAACCATCAGACTTTGAACCCATTTTTTCCAAACTCTCAACTTTCTCTCCTCCCTAACGCTCCGATTCTGATTATCCCATATTATTGCTTTTTCGGTCAATTCAGCCCAGCAAAACTGATTTGATGGTTTGCAAAAGGGGAAAAATAGTTATACAATAATAGATTATATTTTAAATATTAAGGCTCTAATTTTATGATTAATCTAAAGACTCGCAGTATTCAAAGACTAAACTTTATTTTAATCCCGGTTTTTATCCTATTATCAGGTGGGGTTAATCTGGAAGTTGCGATCGCTCAAAAAGAAAAACAAACCGAACCCGAAAAACCTCTCCTAGATGATTTTTCCCCTAACCCATTATTCAGTAAAGAACCCGATCCTTTACTCCCTGCACCTCCCCCCGAGGGTCAAGTTTTGGGTCAAAGTCAACAACAAATCTTAGAACCTGAATTAGTTAAACTCAATGCAGAAGCTACAGGATTATTAGCTGCTGGAAATATTCCGGGGGCTTTTGAATTATGGAATCGAGAGTTAAGAATTCGTCGTTATTTTGGATTAGCTCCAGAAATTGCTGCTTTAAATCGTATCGGTTTAATTGCTTGGAATAATAGTCAGCGACTATATATAAAGTTTATCACAGAACGTCTGGATCAAATTGTAAAAAAACTTAATACGGAAAAGATTAATGATCTTAAATTATGGGAATCCTTGGGATTAACCTTTAAGAATATTAGAGCTAAAAATCAATCTTTAATTGTCTATGAATCTTTATTAGCAACTGCTAATCAAAGCGATGATATTTTAGCTGAGGAACAATATTTAAACGAAATTGCTCAAATTTATATGATGTGGTTAGATTATCCCAATGCAGCAGAAACCTATGAAAAATTGTTAGAATTACAACAGGAAATCCGCGCCATTCAAGGGGATATTCTACCTGCTCAACCCCAACCCGCTACCGCCGAAAATCCTAACCCCACACCCCCGGCGAGTCAGGTAAGATCGCTACAACAATTAGCTTTTATTTATGAACAAATTGCAGAATATTTAAAGGCTATTGCTGTGAAAGAAAGACTGGTAGGCTATTATGCAACTCAGCAAAATTTATTAGCAATTCCAGAAATTAAATTAGGAATTGGTGGGAATTATGAAAAATTAGGACAATTTGAACAAGCGGGAGCAACCTATCAAGAAGCCTATAGTATTGCTGCCTCTATTCAACAGTTTGATAACGCTAGTGAAGCCTTGGGAAGACTGGGTAAACTTTATCGCTCTCAAAATCAAATTAAAACGGCTTTAGACATTTATCAAGCCCAAGTTTTAGTCAATCAACAAGGGTATAATTATTATGGCATGATGAATGCCTATGATCAAATTGGGGATATTTATTTATCACAAAAAGCCTATCAATCTGCGATCGCAGCCTTCCAACAAGGACTAGCATTAGCCCAACAGTTAAAATACCGTGAGGATTATTTTGTTAAAAAAATTGATACCGTTAATCGTCAAATGAATCGTTAAATTTTCCCAGCAGTAGAGGTAATTCATGAATTACCCCTACTGCCTAAATCCTTAAAATAATTGCCAAAGATAGGCAAAAAAAATCGCGGTAATTGCCCCAATTAAAGTATTAATAAAATTAACAACTTCATTGGTTAACCATGTCCATTTCGTTTGTAAGGTTGCACCAATCACACTTTCCAAATTAGTCGCAACAAACGCCGCAATTACACTCCAAAGGATTCCCCAAACATCAATTAAACCCAGACTCCAAGCCAACACAGAAACCACAATAGAAGCCCCAACCCCCGCCAAGGTTCCTTCTAAACTGACCGCCCCTTCTGTCCCCCTAGGAACGGGTTTTAAGGTAGTAATTAAAAAAGTCTGTTGACCGTAGGCTTTGCCAATTTCGCTGCCACAGGTATCGGATAATTTGGTACTAAAACTGGCAACATATCCTAATATTAATAGCGGTATCCAAGATTGTATTTCTATAAGATCAGGAAACCCTAGGGGTAGAAAAAAGACCCCTAACCCACATAACATCCCCGTTAAGGCCGAACCCCAGACATTTTCTGGCCCCCGAGCCCCCCCGCGTTTTTCCGCAATTCCAGCGGCTTCCTTTTGGGCTTTGCCAATTCGGGTGACACCCGAACCCACTAAAAAATAGAACACCACAATTAGATAACCCCGCCAACCCAAACACCCCCAAATTAACACCCCTAAGATCCAAGCATGAATCCATCCGGCGGGAGTTAATAACTTTTTGGCGGCAATTACCCCCAAACTAATTAAAACTGTATTTAAAGCGATCGCAAATACCCAAGGATTAAGCCACACTAATTCATAAATCATAATCGGATCTCAAAACCATGAACAAAACTTTATTCCATCTTGCCTTTCCCGTGAACAATATCGAAGAAACAAAAGCCTTTTATGGCGACGGGTTAGGCTGCGAAATCGGCCGGGAAAGCCGCAATTCTATCATTATGAACCTTTACGGTCATCAAATTGTGGCCCATGTCAGTCAAGAACCCCTAACGCCCCAAAATGGAATTTATCCCCGACACTTTGGCTTAATTTTTACGGCTGAAGCCGACTGGGAAACTCTCTTAGACGCCGCCCAACAAAAACACCTAAAATTTTACCAAGAACCCAAGCGCCGTTTCCCCGGTTTACCCACGGAACACCGCACTTTCTTCTTAGAAGATCCGTTTTATAATCTATTAGAATTCAAATATTACTGTCATCTTGAAGCCGTGTTTGGCTGTAATGAATACGCCCAGGTGGGAGACGTTTAAACCCCTATTTTGTTACCCGTTATCCCCTTAAAGGGTAGCGGGTGTTCCTGAAGGATTTAAGGTTTTTAGCGGTGAATTTAAGGCTTTCTCGACTAGGACTAAAGATTTATTATCAGTCACCATCCAAGCATGAAGAAAAACATTAACCGTGAATTCTTGACCGATAGGCATTTGCGAACTTTGGGCGGGAACAATCATCCCATCCAAAGGTGTCCAAATTGAGGTAAAATTGATCGAGTTTAGGATTTCTAAATCCCGATTTAAGTCTTGTAAAAACGGACTATTAGAACGCATTTGAGAGGCGGCTAAGGTGGGGTAAAGATATCCCGTTAAAGTGCCGTGATGGGGAGAAGAAATCGTGATCAGCCGTTGGACTCGTTCAATTCCTCCCAAGCGTTGGACATAATACCGACTAATAATTCCTCCCATACTAAACCCGATTAAATCAATCGGTTGTTCGGGGGCGAAAGTTTGGGTTACATAGGCTGCAATTTGTTGAGCTAAGGCTTCTAACCCAAATCGACCATCATTAGGAATCAGATTCAGACTATGAATATCCCATCCCTTTTTGGTGAGATAGGCGGTCATGGTTTTAAAAATCGCTTTGGTATCAAATATACCGTGAATCAATAAAACCGGATTGCGAGGGTTGCTATTATTCATCGGATTTAAAATTGGATTAAGTTAGTTCAAACTTAGACTATCACGGGAGATTCTGGATTGACCCCCGGGACAGTCCAGGGACTGGTTAAGATCAATGGCTCACTCCTATTCTGAGAAATTTGTAAATAAATGCAAACAGATGAGATATTTTTTACCAAAACCCAGGAAATTCGGGAGTTTTGTTCAAGCAGAATGTAACAATATGTAAATTTTTATAGACAAATCTTGCGTTTTTCCCTAGTCTGAATTTAGGGCTTAAGGCTTTCAACTTCCTAAAAATAACGACGGAGTAAGTATAATGTTAAATAAAATTTTCGGTTCTAAGAAAAAAGATGACTATTATTTAGAGTTTGGCGATGCTCAAGATAAAAAAGCACCCCCAGCCGAGTCTAAACCCGCACCCAAAGCGGAATCAGCCAAACCCGTAGAAGCCAAACCCCAAACGGCGGCCGTGGCTAAACCCCAAACTACAAGCGTTGCTCCTGCTGCCCCGAAACCAGCCCCCGCCAAGGAACCCACCCCCCTGAACACCCCGGTTAAAACCCCTGCTGGGATGAACTTTTCTACGGAATATTTAATGCCCCAAGCCTCCACCCCCCGTCGTCGGCCCGGGCCGAGTCTGGGAATGTTTACCGATATGGCCAATCAAATGAATCGCTCCTAACTTGGTCTTTTGGGCTGAGGGCTTCGAGGCCATAGACTAAGCTAACAAACCCAGAAAGTCCCAAGGGTTCAAAATAACTTCCACAACCATTAACCTCCCTAGCTATCTGCATTAGGCTAGGGAGGTTAATGGTTTTTTGGGCTTTTGGGTGTTTTTGATCTTTAATGGGTTGACCCCAATTAATCTAATCGGCAATATGAGGCGTAATAAGCTGTTGCAAACAATATTTAAGATAGAATAGACTTGTGTGATTAATCAATTAATATTGGAACCCTGAGTGCCAAGGGTGCTAAATAATCTACTTAATTTTGATAGGCTAATCAACAATGCACCAAGTGCCTACCGACTCATGACGGTGCTATCGTTGATTTGTTGCTGTCATCAACTTGAGAATTTTGTAGGCGACTGACATCACTTCAGTCTCTTTTCTGCTCACGACTAAAGCCACGTTCGTTTCTAAATTTCTATGAGGTTTCTATGACAAAAGACACTGATCTGATCAAAAGTCTTAGCCCTAGTGCTATGGATCAGATTCTGTTATATCTGGCTTTTAGCGCCATGCGAACCAGTGGACATCGACATGGGGCGTTCCTCGATGCGGCTGCAACGGCGGCAAAATGTGCCATTTATATGACCTATATGGAACAGGGAAAAAACCTGAGAATGACAGGACACCTGCACCATATTGAACCCAAGCGAGTTAAGGTGATTGTTGAAGAAGTACAACAGGCGCTCACCGAAGGCAAACTGTTAAAAATGTTGGGGTCTCAAGAACCTCGATATTTGATTCAGTTTCCCTATGTTTGGTTAGAACATTATCCTTGGCAACCGGGACGTTCTCGGATTTCAGGGAGTAGTTTAACTCAAGAAGAAAAACGGGTAATTGAAAGTAAACTTCCTCAATTTTTACCCGATGCTCAATTAATTAATTCCTTTCAATTTATGGAATTAATTGATTTTTTACATAGGCGTTCTCAGGAAGATTTAGAACCCAATCGCAGAATGCCTTTAAGTGAAGCTTTAGCCGAACATATTAAGCGCCGTTTAACCTATTCTGAAACCGTAATCAAAATCGAATCCCCTTGGGGAATGCCGTTTTATGCCCTCAACCGCGCCACCTATTCCCCTGAAGATCAGGAGGAAAGAACTTTTATTATGGTGGAAGATACAGCCAGATATTTTAGATTAATGAAGGACTGGGCGGAACGTCAACCAAGGGTCATGAGGGTTTTAGAAGAATTAGATGTGCCCCCGGAACGCATTGATCGAGCCATTGAAGAATTAGATGAAATTATTCGACAATGGGCCGATCGATATCATCAAGAGGGAGGAGAAACCATGGTGGTGCAAATGGTATTCGGGCCGAAGGAAAAAGAAGACTAATTCAAAAGGTTTAAGGATGATCAAAATATAGGAGTTAGGATGGGTTCTAACTCCTATATTTTTAAGCCGATTAATCTTGAATATTCAGGGTAATTTTAGTCGATTGTAGTTGTTGATTTAACCACTGTTCAAATAATTCGTTTTGCAACCGTTGTTTAACTTGAGCGTTGTCTAAGGAGGCTTCTAAAAACTCGTCCACTCGGAAAATACACCAGCCTCCCTCCACTTCCATCGGGCCAACAATTTGTCCGGGTGGGGTTTGCTGTAAAATCACCTTGAGATTATCGGGAATAGTTGACCAACCTACGGCCCCCATCATCCCACCAAAAGAGCGTTCATTCGTAATAGAATACTCTCGGGCTAATTCTTCAAATCGGCTTTCCTGTTCTTTTAAACGAGATACTAAGGTTTCTGCGAGTTCATAGTCATTTAAGGAAATTCTTGATAAAACCACGGCATCTAAAGCAGGTTTTCGTTGTTTAAAATACTCCTCAAGTTGAGGTTGTACAATCGAGAGTTTGAGTTTTTCCCGTTTAAACCCGGACAGAATTTGTTGATGAAAGGCTTCGTAGGTCATGCGGTTACTTTCTAACCACTGTTGAAAGGCTTGGGGATCACTTAAATTCCGTTCTAATCTGAAATTCACCACGGATTGTTCGATACTAGCAGCAGGGACATCCAAATCCGTTCGGGATTGCAATTCCCGATCCAGGATATACTCCCGTAGAATATCGGTTAGCATCGGCTGTAGTTTCCCCGCCGTTTGTAGGTATTTCAGGGCTTGACTTAAAAGAATGGGTTCGTCGTTGACGGTTATAAATGGATTGGCCACTGGAACTTATATCCTAAATACAATTCTATTCACAAATATTGTACGGGTTTAGGTTCGCCTCTCCATTATTTAAAATCCCGTCTTCTTAAACCCGTTGATCGAATTTTAACGTTACACTCTAAAGGAGATGTGCTGAAATCACAGTAATAATAGGCAAGTAAATCTCCTTGAAGATTACAAACGCGCACATTATAACCATAACTTTGGGCGACGGTAGCAAATCGATTAACAAATACATATTGTCCTAAATACTGTTGTGCATTCCATTTTTCTCGATCTACGACTAATGTTATAGAAGAATCTAAATAAAGATTGGGTGAAAGCTGCACTAGACTATTTTCAATATACCAAGTTTTCATAACTGGATCTTCATACAGTGTTTCTGCTAACCAAAGATTAGGGATACTCGGTTCGGTTTGAGAAAGCACAGGAGAGGGTAAAACAGCATCTTCTGAAAAACAGGGTTTTGTCGGTTTATTCAAGTCAATGGTTAAACTATCTTTTTCTGGAGATGTTTGCGATCGCACTGGATAAATTAAACTATTAAAAATCAACATATAGATAAAAATTTTAGCTAATTTTTTGATAAAATTCATAAATTATGATAGGATTAAATTAACCACAAACACACGAAGGAAAATAATTGTTATTCCCAAAGTCGTTTTCTTTCTGTACCTTTGAGCAGTTCGTGGGTCTCTTTTAATAAGTTGGGAATGTCTAATTGTTCAGGACAACGGGGTAAACAGTCGCCACAGTCGTTACAACGATTTGCTTTATTCCCTGGAAACCAATGACCGGCATTTTCAAACATTTGATAACGATATTTTCCAAACTCGATCATATCGTAAGCCAGGGCTAAATTTCTTAATCGTAAGACTTCGGGAATATTAATCTGTTCTGGACAGGGTAAACATTGATCGCATTGACTACATTTTGTTGTTCCTAAACGTTCTATTTTTTGGGTTTCTAATTTGTTGAAAATAGTTATTTCTTCCCGGGTTAATTCAATTTCTTGGTTAGCAATTTCTAAAGATTCATCTAATTCATCGGGGGTCGCCGCCCCTAAACTTAAAGTTGTAATTCGGTGATCATTTAATAAGAATCGATAATTTAATATTAGGGGAGAAATCGGATCACAGAGTTTTTTTAAGGTTTCTGGAGGAGAATACAGTTGTCCTCCTTTATCCGTCGGAGAAATAATAAATATTCCCATATCTTTTTGAGCAGCTAACTCAATGGCGATCGCATTTCTTTGAAAAAAATAGTAATAATGCAGATTGACAAATTGAAATAAATCTGTTTCAATTGCCGATAAAATTACCTCTAGGGGAGCGTGAGTTGAAAATCCTAAATGGTGAACTCGACCATCGGCGATCGCTTTCTCAACTCCTGATAGTCCTTGGAGGGTTTGTTCTAGGTGTTCTCGGGTATTAATTCCATGAATGGCTAGACAGTCGAGATAATCTAAATTTAGACGTTCTAAGGATTGATCAATTTTTTTTTCTAACACATCCGGGTTAGAATTGGGGGTGATTTTAGTTGTAATATAAAATTGCGATCGCTCTATTGACAAACCCCCTAATATTGCCGCCCCCAAAAAAGATTCACTTTGACCATAACCCTGTGCGGTTTCAATATGATTTATCCCCAGAGAGATCGCTTTTTTTATTGTTAGATAAGCATTTTCTGAAGATGCTAAATAACGCATTGTACCCAAGGAAAATACAGAAAGATCCAGGTTCGTTTTCCCAAACCGTCTATAACGCATTATTGATAGGTTGATGATTAGTTGATGATTAACTCTTGCTTCTTAGTTATTATTAGTTTTTGGTTATTAGCAAGTCAAGACGCATTTCCCCTTGTACTCCCCCTGCCTCCCCTGCCTCCCCTGCCTCCCCTGCTCCCCCCGCTCCCCCTGCTCTCCTATTGTGTTTCATCGGTTTTATTCAATTCTGAACGTTTGATTAAATCCGAAGGACTCAAGTTAGAGATAAAGTCTCGAAACGCCCGTCTTTCCGCCTCATCCGCGTCCCTATCCACAGGAATAGAAGCATCTGCAATTACTTCTTCCATAACCCAAATGGGGCTATCGGTGCGTAAAGCAATAGCAATTGCATCACTAGGACGAGCATCAATTTCCTTCCTAATTTCCCCTTGACGCACAATTAACACTGCATAGAACGTGCTATCTTGCAAGGAATGAATGATAATCTTTTCCAGGGTCATATCCCAAGTTTCGAGAAGATTAACAAATAGATCATGGGTCAGGGGTCGGGGTGGTTTATGATTTTCTAAAGCACCAAGGATCGATTTTGCTTGATCCTGGCCCACATAAATCGGTAAAGCACGTCTCTCGACCGCATCCCGCAGTAGGATAATCGGGCTGCGTGTAGCCGCGTCAAGTGCAATTCCAGCGACTTTCATTTCAATCATTGGGTTTATTAGCCTCTATATCAAATATTCCCGACAAACTCAGTGGTTAAGTTATAAACAATCATACCAACTCTATTCCAGTATGCCTTGATTTTTGTCCGAATCGACATGGGATTTTAGCCGTTAAGGTGTTAACCATTAACCCTTAACATCTCAACCATCAACACCTCAACCTTTAACAACTAACTGCTCTATGTTTACAGGACTTATTCAGGCACTTGCAACCCTTCAACCTATAGGACAAGATCAATTCCAAATTAGTTGCGTCCTGGGGGATGTGGACTTAATTTTAAAGGATTTAGCCATCGGCGATAGTGTGGCAGTGGATGGAGTTTGTCTGACGGTGGTAGAAATTCGGGACAAGGCGTTTATCGCCACGGCGTCTCCTGAGACGTTAAACCGGACAAAACTGGGACAGAGTTTAGAAGGTTATTTTAACTTGGAAACGTCCCTGAGAGCCGGAAGTAAATTAGGGGGACACTTTGTTACAGGTCATATTGATGGAGTCGGGTGTCTCCAGTCCGTTACTTCGACAGCAAGTTCTTGGGAAATGCGGTTTGGCGCTCCCGTTAATGCCAGCAATATTTGGCGGCGTCAAATCGCCCCTTATATTGTGCCAAAAGGGAGTATTGCAGTCAATGGGATTAGTCTAACAATTTCTGATTGTGATCTTGAGGGTAATTGGTTTGAAGTGGCCGTAATTCCCCATAGTTATCAAGAAACGAATTTACGCGATTTACAACCGGGAAGTTGGGTTAATATTGAAGCAGATATTTTAGGAAAATATGTCGGCAAATTTCTCCAAACTTATCTCAAAGGAAACTTGAATGCAATTGAAAGTTATCATGATAATATTCCGGCTATTTCCACCTTAACAGAAATTACCCCAGAGTTTTTAGCTGAACACGGGTTTAGTTAACAGACGCGCCGTTGCACGTCCCTACTGATGACTGATTACTAAAAAAAAGGATAAAACCATGACCGTGAGTAGAATTATTCAACTGTTGAGAACGGGTAAACCCGACGAAATCGTAACAATTCAGGGTTGGGTCAGAACTAAACGGGAATTAAAAGAATTTACCTTTGTAGAAATCAATGATGGTTCAGCTTTGGCTAATTTGCAAGTAGTATTAAATCCTGATTTAGCAGACTATGGGAATATTTTAAAACAACTCAATACAGGTGCTTCGGTAGAAATTTCCGGGGTATTAGTCGAGTCTCCCGCCAAGGGACAACGGATAGAATTAAAAGCATCTCAAGTTAAGGTTTATGGGGATGCGGACGCCGAAACCTATCCTTTACAGAAAAAACGTCATTCCTTTGAATTTCTCCGAGAAATTGGACATTTACGCGCCCGGACTAATACCTTGGGGGCAGTTTTTCGGGTTAGAAATGCCTGTGCTTCGGCGGTGCATGAATTTTTCCAAGAACGGGGTTTTTTATGGGTTCATACTCCTATTATTACTTCCAGTGATTGTGAAGGAGCGGGGGAAATGTTTAGTGTAACTAATTTTAAATTAAAGGATATTCCCCTAACAGAATCTCAACAGGTAGATTATAGTCAAGACTTCTTTGGGAAACCCGCTTATTTAACCGTAAGTGGACAATTAGAAGCGGAAATAATGGCGATGGCTTTTGGGAATGTTTATACTTTTGGGCCAACTTTTCGAGCAGAAAATTCTAATACTTCTCGCCATTTAGCGGAATTTTGGATGATTGAACCAGAAATGGCTTTTTGTGATTTAGAAGGAGATATGGATTTAGCGGAAGATTTCTTGAAACATATCTTTAAATCAGTATTAGAAAAATGTCCTGAAGACATGGAATTTTTCAATGAACGGATTGATAAATCGGTATTAGAAACGGCTCATAATATTATTAATAATGAGTTTGGACGAATTACTTATACTGAAGCGATCGCCATTTTAGAAAAAGCAGATAAACAGTTTGAATATCCGGTGAGTTGGGGTTTAGATTTACAATCAGAACATGAACGTTATTTAGCCGAAGAATACTTTAAAAAGCCCACAATTGTTACGGACTATCCTAAAGAAATTAAAGCCTTTTATATGCGCTTAAATGAGGATGGAAAAACCGTTAGGGCGATGGATGTTTTAGCTCCAAAGATTGGGGAAATTGTCGGAGGTTCCCAACGGGAAGAACGGTTAGAAATGTTAGAAAATCGGATGAAAACTTTAGGAATTAATCCAGAGGAATTATGGTGGTATTTAGAATTAAGAAAATATGGAACCGTCCCCCACGCCGGATTCGGATTAGGATTTGATCGAGTGGTACAATTTATGACGGGAATGGGTAATATTCGAGATGTAATTCCTTTCCCCAGAGCGCCACAAACCATTGAGTTTTAAATCAGTTATTAGTTATCAGTACAGAAGCTCTTTTTGAGCAGGTAGGCTTTATGGCGAGATTGATTATTGGGTTTTGCAATCGCATTTTTAGAAAACTAACACCAACTATCAACGGGGTTTCTCAATTCAAAAGTGCGATCGCTTTCGGCTGGGCGTAGCATCGCTTTTGCTATCATTCAGGTTGACAAAAGCGACCGCTAACTCGCTCATATTCATCTTCTAGTAACCACATTTGGCTTTCTTCGTAAGTCTCGCTGGTAAAAATAGTTTTATAGTTTTGTGCAGGATTTTGAATCGAAAATTTACCCGACTGTTCTTTAATTAACATTAAAATATAGGGGGGAGAAAGCCAAGGATCAACCCAGATTTCCGCAAACTCCCATTCTATTTCTGACGTTTGACTAACCAGGATTGTTGTATTTTCAGGATTTTGTTGTGCGTGGTTTGGTGCGAGGGATGACATGATATTTACCTGTGGTCTTTTTGATTTTTATTTTGCCATAATGCAATCGCAGTTCTAAAAAATCAAAGACCAATACTTGATAATTGATCTCAGTTATGCTATAATAATTCTAAGATGTTGATATTAATAAAGATAAAACAATTATTATTTTTATCTGACAATAATACTGCTAATCAAGGATTTGTTGGATGAATAATTAGAACTTGCCTTGTATATTTTTTCAACCTGGGAGGATTTATGATAATCGATCAGATCATGCAAGAACTCCAAGATATCCCAGAAGACAAACTGGCAGAAATTTATAACATGATTCAGGATTTTCGTTTAGGGTTAAATTCTGAAAACTGCCAACCTCGTATCCCTGGACTCCTCACCGGAAAACTGGGGGACGCATTCTTTGAGCCCCTACCCGAAGAGGAACTCCAGCAATGGGAATGAGCTACCTCCTTGACACTCATATTCTCCTCTGGTGGCTTTTTAATGACCTCAAACTTAACAAAGAATGCCGAGATATCATTGGCCATCCGAACCATAATATTTTAGTTAGCAGTGTTTCCGCTTGGGAAATTGCTACCAAATACCGTATTGGGAAACTTCCTGAAGCTAAATTTCTGGTTGAGCATTATCAGGACACATTACACCAAGCCAAGTTTAACGAACTTACCATCACGGTCGCTCATGCTCTGAGAGCCGGAAACTTGCCCATTTTACACCGAGATCCGTTTGACCGGATGCTGATGGCTCAAGCTGAACTAGAAAAACTGCCTATTATCACTTACGATCAGGCTTTCCAGACTGGATTAATTGAGGTAATTCCCTCGCCCCTACACAATCATTAAAGGATATTCTTCAAGATAGAGTCTTGTAGCTTTTTTAAGATTAGCGATCGCTTCTTCTATAGTTGCGCCTTGGTCAACTGTTCCTACTTCTGGACACTCGGCTATGTACATATCATCTTCCCTGTAAATTATGGCAGTTAAACTTTTAGTTTTCATCAATATTTTCAGGAAATGATTGTTATGTATTTAGGATATCTGATAGTATCTAGTTTAGCAAATCGCTCTATCAACATCTTTGATCGCATTTCTGGGAAATAAAAGAGCGATCGCAGTTTTGGAAAACTAGCACCGACTATTAACTGGGTTGCTCAATTAATTTTTTGTAATTCCTTGATTTCTCATCCACGTCGCTAAACTTTCGAGTTGCCCTCTAACAAATCTCTTAATTCTTGGTTTTTGGTTGATATATTCAGCAACACCGGGGCTTAATTGATAGTACATTTGTTGCAATGAAACAACCGCTACTCTCTTCTAACTTTAAGGGGCAAATTTTTGTATAGGATATTTTTGACAATGCTTTTCTGATAATCTTGAGTGCTTCATCTGATTCTTCTTTGATAGGCTTGAGAGTGCTTAATCGTTCTTTATTTTTACTGACATTGGGTTCAATTTCTCTGACATAATTCCCAATATTTTCATATCTTTGTAAGGTATTTTCATCAAAAAATTTTTCGTACTGGTCAAGCCATTGGTAAATCTGCACAAGCCTAGAGTCAATATATGCTCTGACTATCGAATCACTGTTGCAGCACGAAGCAATAAACTGTAACAAACCAAATAATTCAAACAAAGTCAGGACTTACGCAGTGACGCTATATGTAGCGTACTAAGGAGTTAGCGATCGCTAACCCAAAAGAAATCTGGAAACGGAGAATAAGGAATGTTAAAATAGCATCAGAATCTATGCCCAAAAATATGAGCATCAATTATCTATACTATTGCCAATATCTCCTGAGTAGCCAAATCAATTATACTCTAACCAACTTCGCTGAACATATTCAAGAGTTTAGCCATGATACAATTAATCGTTACTTGAATTCAGAAAACTTAACACCCGAAGTGATTTGGGAAAAAGTGCATTCAGAACTTCAGAGCCATCCCGAAGCTTGTTTAGTTTTTGATGATACGGTACTCGACAAAAGATTTTCCTCGAAAATTGAACTTGTCCGCCGTCAATATATATGCAGCGCAAAAGTTAATGGCTTTGATTGATAATTTAGGGAAAATTTATTATGTTCCGCTCAAAAAAAACCGGCTGGTTGATGATACAGGAGGTCAAAAAAAATATCAGCCTATTGAACAGTTAATTTGGTCTGAAATTGAAGAAAAACAGGGAAAGCTAATCAAAATAAATAAATTCCCTAGAGATAAAAAAGTTAAACTATTTCGGGTAACTGTTTCTGCCAACAGAACGGAATATGTAGCTACAAATGATTTAAATCAGTCTTCAATAGATGAAGTCATCTCTCAATGTAAACTGCGATGGAAAATTGAGGAATTTCACCGAGAAATTAAACAATTAACGGGGATAGAATCTTGCCAATGCCGTAAAGCGAGTATTCAAAAAAACCACATTGCTTGCGCTTTATTAGTTTGGGTTTTTCTGACTCGTATGGCTAAGAAAGTTTCTCAAACTGTCTATCAGTTAAAAGCTAGTTTGTTAGCAGATTACCTGAGCCAAGAGCTTAAACATCCCTCTCTCAAGCTTTCTTTTATTTAGTTTACTTATCAATTCAAACACAGATTAATTCTCTTTTTATAAGCGCGCTCGCGTAGCGTGCCGGACGCATATCGCCCTTCTGTCTGAATCAAGCGATCGCCTGATCCTGAATGCGCTATATATAGCGTCCTTGCGTAAGTCCTGAAAGTGTCAGACGATATAATTTCGCCTTGGGAAGATCCCATAACGGCAGAAACTGAGATAATTTCGGATTTTGCTTCCGCATAGCCCGCATATGCTTCAAGAGCACTAATATAGTTATTCAGGGCTTGAGCATTATCTCCTCGCCCTTTGTAATACTCACCTCTCCCCATTAATCGCGAGACTTCATTGCTTGCTTGTGTAGCCCTTTGTATCTGCATATTTTCAATATCTGACATAGTTGATCGCTCCTTTTTTATGTATTTAAAACTTTTGTAATGACTATTTATGCGTTTAAATTGACATAAAAACGCACAGTTATACAGTGAAAACTTTATTGGTTAGATTGTAAGAAAATTTGCATTTCCTTATTTCATTTTTTTTAGAGTTGTTGCGTAATAGTTGCCTTTACGCCATGCTTCCTCCTTAGATACTGCTCTGCCAGCGTGTTCATTCCCGACGTAAACATCACCTGTTTGATCATCCCAAACACATTCATATTCAGAACCAGTTGGTGTTTTAACTCGTTCGAGTTTTTGTTTGGCCATGTTTATTACTTACCCTAATAGTATTAAGTTCTTATTGTTGGTTATTATCTAACTTTAACTTTTATATTGCAACCCTACAAAAATGGGATTTAGGGGGGTATTTATTAAGGGTTTAAAAATGAAAAAATAGGAAAATGTGGGATTTTGTGTTTAAAAAGGGGAAAATGTGGGATAATATGAGGTAAGACTAGCCATAACTACAACCCAATCTATGAACTATGGAGATTCAAGAAGCCTTGAAGTGGACGGATGACCTGATTTTTGCCAAGACAGGAAAACATCTGGACTCACTGCAACGGGCTATTTTGGAGGGTACATGGGAATTTCGAGGATACAAGGATATCGCTGATAACTATCACTGTAGTCCTGATCATGTTAGGAAAATGGCATCAGAATTATGGGAACTTCTCTCTGAACTCTTGGGAGAAGATGTAAAAAAAAAGAATGTTCGGTCTATTCTTGAAAATGGAATATTTTCTTATTTTAGTGACGGAGTAAATATTGGCAATAATATAATTTTTTGTGGCGAAGTATACAATCATCCCCAGAAGTCCACAGAGCGATCAGCCACGACTTCCACTAGCAAAGAATCTCAACCCCGCCACGACCTCAGCGAAGCCCCAGAATACGATAATCGCCTCTACGATCGCACCGACGAACTCACTACTCTCAAACAATGGATACTCACAGAAAATAGCCGTATTGTTACTGTAACCGGATTATCGGGTATGGGTAAAACAACCCTCGCTAGACAACTGGTAGAACAAATCAGAGATAACTTTGATTGTATCCTGTGGCGAACTCATCGCAAATTTCCGACTCTCAACGCCCTCAAAGCCAACCTCATCGAGTTTTTCTCCCCAACTCACAAGAGCGAAAATCCATCAATTATCAACTATTTACAGTCCCGCCATTCCATCCTAGATGATTTGCGATCGCACCGTTGCTTAATCATCCTCGACGACTTCCAAGACACCTTAACCCCCCGTCAATTCGTCGGAAATTATCTCCCCGGATATGAAAACTATGGTAAACTCATAACCGAAATTGGCCGATCTAGTAGGGGTCGAAGGGGGCTTTACAACCCCCAACTCCCATCCAGAACCGTGCTTGCGACTTTCATCGCACACGGCTCCTAATCTAGTTGACTGTTTTCATCAGAGCAACAGGCTTCTTTGACCCCTATGCTATTTCGTAGGAACCATCAGTTGCCGTTTTAGTATCGTGACAATGGCGATGTAGTAATTGCAGGTTTTTATATTCATCTTTTCCACCTTTCGATGTTGGGATGATATGGTCGATTTCTGCAATATCTTCTGGGGTGAAATATTGTCCACAGTAGTTACATTTACCTTTCTGCTTTTTAAGCAGAGTTGCTACTCGTTTAGGTACATCAAAAGATGTTCCTTTCCTTGTACTCCAGTATGTCCAGTTTCCGTCATAAGGTGATGCTTCAGGTCTTACGGTTACATGACGGGTGATAGGTGTTTCTGCATGAGTTAGTAGTTTATAACCGTCTTTGGTTTCAAAACTCCATGCCCTATTTCCGTTTCTTCTGTAATATTTATTAAGTTTCTTGTAACCTGCTTTACCGCATCTGCTAACTGTCCATGCTCTTAATCTTTGCCATGTAATATGGTCTAAAGAGGAGAATGTTTCTTTGGAAACAACTTTGGAATGGTAATTACACCATCCTCTGATTAGCGGATTCAGGCGTTTGATTAATGCGTATTGGGGTGCAGTTTTGTGGGTTTTAATCACTTCCTTTACCTTGTCCGCGTGAGCTTTAATTGCCTTCTTACTAGGTTTAATTAGGGTTTTAAATCCTAATGGTTTGGTGTTTCCTCCTGTTGTACCACAGTGGTGTTTACCAACTGGATATTGTCGAAAATTCCATCCTAGAAAGTCGAATCCTGGTTTTACCTTTTCGCCATTTATTTCGATTTCTCTTAATGTGTGGCATATACGGGTTTTGGCTGGTTTCAGTTCTAACCCGATTGGTTTTAACCATTCTTCGATGGCAGCTTGGCACTGTTGAATAATTTCAAGTTGTGGACTAACTACAACAAAATCATCGGCATATCTAATGACTTGGGCTTGGACTCTATTCGCCTTTTTGGGAAAATTTTCTCCAATTAACCTAATCATTCCATCCAGTGCGATGTTGGCTAGTAGAGGACTGATGACACCTCCTTGTGGAGTGCCTGCCTCTGTTGCTTCAAATATGCCGTTATCCATCACTCCAGCTTTCAACCATTGTCTGATTTGGGCTTTTATTATTGATGGACAATCAATTTTAGACAGTAGGTAATCATGGTTAATCTGGTCAAAACATTTTGAGATGTCAGCATCTAAGATGTAATATTTACCTTTGTTGATACTTTGGAAGATTCGTGACATCGCGTCATGGGATGAGCGTCCGGGTCTAAACCCGTAACTTTCACCCTCGAATCTGGCTTCCCATTGTGGCTCTAATGCAGACTTAACCAAGGCTTGCCTTATGGTTGGGATTCCTAGGGGTCTTTCCTCACCGTTGGGTTTGGGTATCCATTTCCGTCGGAGGGGTTTCGCCTTTTGGTATTTATTCAAGTTTTGGGCAAGTTCTAATCGTTGTTTGGGTGTGATGGATTTGACACCATCTACCCCGGCTGTTCTTTTGCCTTGATTATCTTGAGTTACCCTTCTTATAGATAAGAGTTTGGCATAATATGACTTGACTAGAAGTTTTTGAAGTTTCCGAGCCTTAGCATTTTGTCCCGATAATGATGCCTGGTAGATTCGCTTTTGCAGCTTAAACACTTTTCTTTGAACTTTCGCCCAATTTATTGTATTCCATGCTTCCGTAGTCTTGGTTATACTCGTTTTCACCGTTTATACTGCTAATAACAACTTTACCTAACAACTAAATCGGACTCTATAGGCATATCTTAAATATTACATTTAAGCATTGGCTTCAGAATCCATCTCTCGCCCTCATAACATACGCCTTAGATTTGTGGTTACCTACAGTCTTCGACCTCTGTAGGGGTATATGAGGGGTTTTAACGTTCCTTGAAAATGGGGTTATTGCCTTTAGAATCATCCTATCTGCCGGGGTACTTTTCGGAAGTCTTAGTAAGTGTTTGTAGAGAAAACCTTACCTTTATAAAAAGCTATGCAACTTTCTATCTTTTCCCCTTATTCTTTTGAATGCAGCGTATCAAGTCAATTTCGCTACTTAACTATTACGACAGTTCAAGCCGGATATTCACTTTCGTTATTCTTGGGCAATTGGCTAGAGAACTTCTTAGATATTTGACTTATACCTGATTTCCCGTTACTCCCAGCTTCAGTGTTTTGATAATCAGTCTGACACTGTGGGAATTGCCGAATCTCTTTGGAATGGGCTACCGTACTTTGATGTTCGGGAAGCCGCACCATTGACTCCGAGATTAACCCTCCTTTAGGGTTACATTTTCAAAGTTAAGATAGATTTGATTGGATTTATGTTGGGTTTAGTCCCCATTCACCAATTGTCTAAACCTATCTCCCTGCTTACATTTCGGGGTTTATTCCTAAACTTTGGCAGGAACGTCTCGCACCCCCACAATAGTTGTCTCCTCCTCCTCAGTTGGGAACAACCGATCGAAATCGCCAACTTAGAAACCGAAAACCGCTATTGTAAAACGCTACAAATCCAAGGTTTAGGTGAATCAGCTACCCAACTCCTAACGGACAGAAAACTCAAAGATCAACACAAATGGCCAGAACTGATTCAACTTTATAGTGGCAACCCCCTCTGGTTAAATATCATTGCTTCTACGATAAAAGATTTGTTTAATGGTAGTGTTGAGCAATTTTTATCCTATAAAACTCTATTTTTAGGAGATTTAGAACCTCTGATTAAACAACATGATCAACGGTTATCCGAATCCGAACAACTTCTGATGTTGTGGTTAGCAAACCAAGATAAAACAGTAGATATTTTGAGTAAACCCACAGAGTTTTCATCTGATACCGATTTTTTCAGGGCGATACAATCTTTAAAAAAACGGGGTTTAATTCAACAAGCGAGGAATAATAAAGAATCTTACTTGAGTCTTGAACCTGTGATTAAAGAATATATGAAAAACCAATCTTAGAGTTATGTTCCCAAGGGAGAAAGCTCCCACTATTCCCCCCTGATGTTCAGAAAACCCCCTAGGACGGGGAAACAGAAAAGGAATTAACAAAGGCTTCCGGGCCAACAACGGAAAGATAGGGTTCAATAAAATAGTGGTTAGCGACCCGCAGGGTTTCGGCCGAAGTCACCGCCGCAATATTATTCTGAAATTGCGTATCGAATTCAATCCCTAACCCTAAACACTCATACCAGCCATAAATTTGCGCCAGTTGGGAGTTAGTTTGTTTCCCCAGAGCATATTGACCCAACAGTTTATTTTTAGCCACTTGTAACTCATCGGGAGTTAGGGGAGTATTAACCAGACGTTCTACTTCAGTCCGTAACCCATCAATGGCAATTTCGGTATTTTCCGGTGCCGTACCCATATAAACCACAAATTGAGACTGGTCGAGACGGGTGGGGAAAAATGCCGATACATCGTAAGCTAATCCCCGTTTTTCCCGCAATTCCACAAATAACCGACTAGATAACCCATTTCCCAGATAGGTATTTAAAACTTTTAAGGCCGAATAGTCCTCATGGTTAACGCAACTGGTTAAATAGCCCAACATCACCACCGATTGTTGCGTTTCCTGGGGGGTAATGGAACTTTGGGGATAGGATGTTAGGGTGGGTAGGGATAATGTCGGTAAGGGGGTTTGAGGGGCCTTCCAGTCAGCAAATACCTGTTGAATTTGTTCGATAGCATCTTCTGGGGTAATGCGTCCGGCGATGGAGATAATTAAATTATCAGGGCGAAAATAGGTTTGATGGAATTCCTGAAGGTCGGCGCGGCTGAGTTGGGAAACGCTGGCTTCGGTTCCTAGAGTGGAAAGGGCGTAGGGGTGATGTTGATACATCTGTTGTCGCAGTTGTTCAAAGGCGACGGAAAAGGGTTGTTCCCGTTGTGACCGAATTCCTTGGAGGGTGCTGCGGCGTTCTAGTTCGATTTCTTCTTCGGGAAAGGAGGGAAACCGTAATAATTGACCCGTTAAAGTTAAGATTTCTGGAAAATCGGAAGCAACGGTTTTTAAACTCAGTAAAAAGTAATCCGTTGATGTGTCTGCACTTAATTTAGCCCCGACTGATTCAACTTGTTCGGCAATTTCTAGGGAAGAAAGATGGTCTGTGCCTTTGGTTAATACCGTCGCCAACAGATGGGAAAGTCCGGCTTTTTCCTGGGGTTCCCAACGGCTTCCGGTACGTAAAAATAAACGAGTTGCAATAATATCAGCCGCCGGATTTTGAGTTACCAGCAACACAATTCCGTTATCGAGAACTGTGCGATGAACATTACGAATAGTATTAGACGGGGTTAAAGTTTGGGTCACAGTTCCTCTATTTTCCTTAAATTTGAGAGATTGAGATCGGCGTTACTGCATTTTTTAGCACAAATTGACCGAGCTTGTAATCCGTGATTTTTCGGAATTATTTTTTTTGATATTCAGTCACAATTATAAACTAGATTTAGCAAAATATGCGTAATATTACTGTTATCTGGAGTACAATTAATCCCGATTAATCCGTACTTTTACGCTAGGGATAATTTTGGTTCTATTTTCTGAATTGGCGAAAAGGGTTAATTCAATTTAACCCCTTCGCTGAAATTCATTTTTGCAGTTCAATAATTCCCCCGCCTAACACCAAATCTCCGTCATACCAAACCGCCGCTTGACCCGGAGTAATTCCAAAGATAGGTTCATCAAAAATCAGTTTAACGCAGGAACCGATTTTAGGATCAATTTCTGCTCCATCTGGGGGATGAATCGGAATTACAGTGACAGGTTCGGGTTGCGACCGATAGCGGATTTGAACTTCGGCCCGAATGGGAGTATTCGGTGGGGAAATAGACACCCAATTGACTCTTTTAATAGTACATTCGGTTTGGACGGCACTCTCTCTGTCCCCCACAATCACTTGATTTCGACCCGCATCAATTCCGACCACATATAAGGGATTAGGGGCAGAAATTCCTAAGCCTTTTCGCTGTCCAATCGTGTAATGATGAATGCCTTCATGTTGTCCTAAAACTTGCCCCTGGGTATCAATAATATCTCCGGTTTTACCCGTAATATATTTATCTAAAAAAGCCTGCATGGAGCCATTGGCTTCCACCAAACATAAATCTTGGCTTTCCGGTTTGTCGGCGGTTTTTAATTCATATTGATTAGCGATTTTACGGGTTTCGGTTTTTAATACTTCTCCCAGGGGAAATAGGGTTCCGGCGAGTAACTCTTGGGTTAAATCATATAAAAAATAAGACTGATCTTTATTGCGGTCTACGGCTCGTTTTAATTGATAGCGATCGCTCTTTTCATCGTAATCAATTCTAGCATAATGACCCGTGGCAATCCGATCAATTCCTAACTGTTCCCGGGCATAATTTAACATCGGGCCAAATTTAACTGTCCGATTACATTGAGAACAGGGTAAAGGCGTAATTCCCTCCCGGTATCCATCCACCAAATAGTCTACAATATAGGTTTGAAATAAATCTCGACTATCCACAATATGATGAGGAACACCTAATTGTTCACAAATGTAGGCTGCATCAACCATCCCTTCCGAACAGCATTGTCCTTTTCCCTTCATCAACCAAAGGGTTAAGCCCACCACCTCATACCCTTGGTGGTGCAGCAGGGCGGCGGCGGCGGAACTATCGACTCCACCGGAAAGACCTACAACAACTTTGCTCATAATTGCATTAGAATAACTTGCTAATCTTGATCAACTAACCTAACTTTAATCTTGACTGATCTGCCAGTTTTGATTAATCTGAACTGGCTCACTTGCCAACATCAACCGAACCGACTCAAAACGGGAGGACACCAAAATGTCAGTCTATTCTATTGTAATACAGAAAAAAACAAATCGCTTAACAAAATTGATTTGGAAAATACCTCTCTTTTCTAGCCTAATACTATGGGGGGGATATGGGGGAATGGTTTCCCCGGTTTTAGCTCAAGAACGTTATGGGGTTTATGTGAATGGGGAAAGTCCTTTTCTACTAGAAGTAGTGCAGCAAATTCAGCCCGGAGCCATGCTCCAACGATATAATAATCGTAACATTATTGATCTGGGAATTTATTTTAATCAAAATCAAGCCCAAAAACTGATTCAAGACTTAAGACAACAAGGAGTTCAAGGAGAAATAATTAACTTAAAACCTGGAGAAAATTTAAACAGTCCAGTCCAGGTTAATCCCATGGTCATTCCTCCTGACCAAACGGATATTAAAGTGATTAGAACTTCGATTCCACCGGGTCAAATTCCCATCACAACGGACTTGGGATTATATCAAGTTTATGTGAGTCCGACCACCAATTCTTTAAGTGCCGTTCGCCAAATTTCTCCTAATGCACAAACATCAACCTATCAAGGACAATTAATTATTCAAGCGGGCAGTTTTGTGAATCAGTCTAATGCTGACCAACTCCGACAAAAGTTAGCATTAGGGGGGATTTCTTCGACCGTTATTAACAGTACCGCCCAACTACAAGCGTTTTTAGCCAGTATTCCCAATATCCCCCCCACTACCTTGCCATCCTTCCCCGGTTCGGGTTTAGGATTAGGTAATACTGATAGCTATTTTATCTTAATTCCTAGCCAAAGAAATCAACTGGTTTCTGTTGCTGAAAATGTCGTGGCTTTGGGCGTTCCTTCCCAAAGTATTCAGATGCAACAAGCAACTTCTAATCCCTTTGTTGCTGTGGGCCCCTTTGCTAATCAACAGTTAGCCCAACAATGGGAAACTTACCTGCAAAGTTCCGGTTTATCTCGCGCAGTTGTTTATTTTGGTCGATAGTATTCAGCCACTTAATAGATAGGGGTAATTCCTGAATTGCCCCTACTTTCTATAAAGCTGATGGGTAATTCCTGTTGGTGCTGGGCTTAGGTCTATTTTAACTCTCCCGTTGGTTTTTCACGCTTTGACAGGCGGCTATCAATCCTCAATAGCTTCAAAGTATCGTTGATTGCCATATTATGAGACAATTAGATGTTAACTCTTACACGATAAAGGTTTAACAAAACAATATGGTAGCTAAAATTCAGTTTTCAAGAGGGATTGATGAAGATGCAATTCCCGATGTTCGCCTAACTCGTTCACGGGATGGCAGTCAAGGGACAGCAAAATTTTATTTTCTCAATCCTAAAGCCTTAGCAGATGATGCCACCGAAGACATCACGGGAATGTATATGATTGATGATGATGGGGAAATCGTGACCCGTGAGGTTAACGCTAAATTTATTAATGGAAAACCTACGGAAATTGAGGCAATTCATTTAATGAAATCTCCTGAAGAATGGGAACGTTTTATGTTATTTATGGAGCGTTATGCCCAAGCTAAAGGATTAGAATTTAGTAAATCCTAATTCAGCTATCAATTATCCCCATTATTAGTCATTCAGTGTAAGAGTTAATTAATTAAATCAATTAACTCTTACGAATTGGGAATTACGAATTACGAATTACGAATTACGAATTACGAATTACCCTGTTACTGAGCGAAGTCGAAGTATTACCCATTACCCATTCCCTATTATTAACCCTATGATTTCAACCGTTCCCCATCCCGATAATTCAGAAGTGCGGGTGAGTTGTGCGGTGATTACGGTAAGTGATACTCGCACCCCAGAAACTGATAAAAGTGGTCAATTAATTCGCCAATTTCTACAAAATGCCGGGTATCCAATTCTCAATTATCAAATTATTAAAGATGAGCCGCAAGATATTATAGAACTATTAAAAAAACTCTGTCAAATTCCCGAACTGAATGCTTGTATTTTTAATGGGGGAACCGGAATTGCACCTCGAGATACTACCTATGATGCCCTCGAACAATTATTAGAAAAAACTTTACCCGGATTTGGGGAAATTTTTAGGGCTTTGAGTTATCATGAAATAGGGTCAAGAGCAATCGCTTCCCGGGCAGTAGCTGGAGTTTATCAAGGGAAATTAGTTTTTTCAGTTCCTGGATCTTCTAATGCGGTAAAATTGGCAATGCAACAATTAATTATGCCGGAATTAGCCCATTTAGTTAAATTGTTGTAGAAAGGTCGTGACTTGCGTTAATATTCTTTGATTTTTTCTCTACAATAGTAGTAATCTGACAGAATAAACCTCTATGTATTTTACTTGGCTCGATAGTAATTCTTGGTTATGGGAAATAGGCGGAAAACAAATTTTGGTTGACCCTTGGTTAGTCGGTGCATTAACCTTTGGGAATCAGCATTGGTTATTTAAGGGGGAAAGACGAAATCCCCGACCCATTCCCGAAAAAATTGACCTGATTTTATTATCCCAGGGATTGGAAGATCATGCCCATCCTGAAACCCTAAAACAACTGAATAAAAATATCCCCGTGGTGGGTTCTCCCAGTGCCGCTAAACTGGTTCAAGGCTTAGGATATACTCAAGTTCAAGCCTTAGAACATGGAGCCACTTATCAGATAGAGAATCAAGTGGAAATTAAATCCCTTCCCGGTTCTCCCATTGGCCCAACAACGCTTGAAAATGCCTATTGGGTAAAGGAGTTAACTACAGGAAATACGGTTTATTATGAACCCCATGGATATCATGATCCTCAGTTAAAACAACTAGCTCCTATTGATGTCGTGATTAGTCCATTAATTGATATTAGTTTACCTTTAATTGGGCCCATTATTCGCGGACAAAAAACGGCTTTAGAGTTAGCTCAATTAGTCAGTCCCCAGGTAATGTTGCCCACCGCCGGCGCCGGGGATGTGGTCTATGAAGGCTTATTAGTTTCATTCCTAAAAGCCAGTGGTAATTTAGAGGATTTTCGGTCGATGTTAGCCAAAGAAAACCTATCCCCCCGGGTGCTTAACCCCAACCCAGGAGAACGCTTTGAAGTAGTCTTAAAACAGCGTCCAGTGAAGGTCTAAATCAGTCATCAGTTATCAGTGTAAGAATTAATTGATTAATTAATTAATTCTTACCCATTACCCATTACCCATTACCCATTCCCCATTACCCATTCCTACCTATAAAACCTTTGCTCTTAATAATGCAACGGGTAATGAAATCATTTTTCGCCATTTAGGGACATAGGCTCGCTTGCTAAAAACATCATATTCATTCTTTTCAATCGCATCTAAAATTTGTCGATATAAAATTAACGCCGTCCAAACTGGCCAGCGAATATCCTGATTTAAAATACTAATTCCCCGTTCTGCTTCCGCGTAGAATTTCCGCGCCCTCTGAATTTCAAAGCGCATTAATCCTCGCCAACGGTCATCCACAATCCCCTTTAATAAATCCGCTTCTGTATAATTAAATAACGCTAAATCATCTAAGGGTAAATAAATCCGGCCCCGTCGCGCATCTTCGCCGACATCCCGCAGAATATTGGTGAGTTGATTGGCAATTCCTAACGCGATCGCTTCTTGATCGGGAATCATAATTTCTGGGTTAGGATTCCAGGGGGTAACAATAGGAGGTTCTATACCCATCACCGCCGTTGACATTAACCCCACCGTCCCCGCCACCCGATAACAATAGAGTTCCAACTCCTGAAACGTCTGATAGCGGTTGCGGTATAAATCCATACGTTGACCCGCAATCATATCTCTAAAGGGTTGAATATCCAAAGGAAAACGATGGAGGGTATCCACCAAAGCCACATCCACATCATCCTTTGGATGTCCAGCAAATACTGCTTCTAGGTGTTCTTCCCAACGATCTAAGGTTTCCTCCGTCGTCGTCGCTGCCATGGGCCCATCGACTAATTCATCAGTTCGACGACACCAAACATAGATGGCCCAGATAGCCCGACGCTTGGCCTCTGGCATCAATTGAGTTCCTAAATAAAACGTTTTGGCATACTCCGCAGTAACCTGACGGCAGAGTTCATAGGAGTCTTCCAAAGATGCCAGAGTTCTCATGCACGGAGTTTTAGAAAGTTGTAGCATTCGTTGTTCTGCTGACCGACAGTGGATAAGCTAGGAAGGGATAGAAGTTGGGCAAGCAACATCAGCCTCGGGAGTCGCTAAAGCCGAAAACCGATCAGAAGTTATATCTTCTTGAATCGCCTGTGCAGTTAGCTTACCAGAAAGCACAGCCCCTTCCATACTGGCGAGATAACGCTGCATCGTGTAGTCTCCACTCAGATAGAAATTAGGGATCGGCGTTCTTTGGGAGGGACGATGGGCTTGTCGCCCTGGGGTCGCTTTATACACTGAACGCGGCGTTTTCACGACGTGGGATTTCAGCAATTTGGCTTTGTGGGGAATTTCCTCGGGAAAGAGTGTTTCCAACTCTGCCATGGTCGCGGCCACGATTTCCTGATCCGATTTACTAATCCAATCCTTTGCCGGAGCCAATACCAATTCCAACATAGAACGGTCAGGATGGGAATACTCTTTACAGGTATTACTCATGTCCGCATAGACGCTGAGTAAGGGAGAACGGGAAAACAGCAAATGGTCAACATTTGTTAACTTGCGATCAAACCACAAATGCACGTTAATTACCGGAACCCCTTCTAAGCCCTCTAGCTGTTTGAAGTAGTCCATTTGTTGCCAAGGTTGGGGTAACATCACCTTCAGGGGGTCAACGGGCATGGCGCAAACGTAGAGATCGGCCGTTAACACCTCGTCGGCGGTATTATCTAACCCGCGAATTAAGAATCCGGTGACGTTTCCATCTGGGTTGAGTAAGAATTCCTTAATTGGAGCATTCAAACGCACTTCTCCCCCCCGTTCGGTGATGTAATCAACAATAGGTTGACACAAACGTTCCGTAGGAGAACCATCTAAAAATGCCATTTTAGAGCCGTTTTTTTCTTGGAGAAAACGGTTTAAAGCCGTTAAAATTACCGTTGAGGAGATTTCATCGGGATTGATAAAATTCAAGGCTTTGGACATCGCAATAAACACTTCTTTCTCAACCCTGGGCGGAACATTCTGGAGTTTCAGCCATTCGGAAAAAGAATATTTATCCATTTCCTCGACATATTTCTGACCCTGGAGCATGGCGGGAATTAATCCCAAACCAAACCGGATTTTCTCCGGCCAGGTCAACATATCATTATTACGAAGAATGGCAACCATCCCGTTAATCGGGGCGGGAAGATCAGGAAAATCAAACCGAGAATAGGTTCCAGGTTTCTCCGGTTGGTTGAAGATCATGGAATGTTCTTTCCATTGCAGCCGATCTTCGATGTCCAATTCTTTGAATAACTGCAACACATTCGGATAGGCGCCGAAGAAAATATGTAATCCGGTTTCGTACCAGTCGCCGTCTTTGTCTTTCCAGGCTGCGACTTTCCCACCTAAAACGTCCCGTCGCTCTAAGACGATGGGGGTGTGACCAAGATCGGTGAGATACTTGGCACAAGCCAGTCCCGCTAAACCTGCTCCAGCGATCGCAACTCGCATCAATAACCCTTGTGAATGTTTTCTTAATGTTTTTTCTGATTATACGTTACATCTTGTTACATTCCAACGAAACAAGATCAAAAATTCTGCTGCGGGGGGTTGCCAGTTGACTGTCGGCGCGGGTTCTCCAGGAACTGTTGTTGAGCCAATTTTAATCTAATCAAATCCTTCCTATCATTAAATAGAATTGAAACTGAATCAGGGTAAACATTTATCTCACCTCACGAATTCCTCAAATTTGGCATTTAACATCAACTGGAATTGGTCTGTTTTTTAAATTTAATAGGAAAAAACGGGATTATGGTTTCACAAGTTGATATTAATACCGTCACTGGCCTATCTGAACAAGATGCGATCGCGCGGATCAAAGAGGAAGGCTACAATGAACTTCCTTCGGCGGGATCTCGTAATCTTTTCTCGATCGCTTGGGAAATTATCCAAGATCCGATCTTCCTCTTGCTAGTTGGTGGCGGAGTTATTTATTGGGTTTTAGGTGACCTCCAGGAAGCTCTGATTTTATTAGGTTTTGTCTTTTTTATCACCGGAATTAGTCTCTACCAAGAAGGCAAAACCGAACACGCCCTAGAAGCCTTACGGGATCTTTCCAGTCCTCGCGCCTTGGTAATTCGAGATGGGGAGCGAAAACGGATTGCTGGGCGAGAAGTGGTTCGGGGAGACACTTTAGTCTTAGCAGAAGGCGATCGCGTACCTGCGGATGCCATTGTGCTTTCTTGCTCAAACCTCTCCACCGATGAGTCGTTATTAACCGGGGAATCCCTACCTGTTCGCAAAGTTGCCGCGGTTGGTAACGTGGAAATGGCGCGTCCGGGGGGAGATGAGTTACCGTTTGTATATTCTGGCACCTTAGTAGTTCAGGGACAGGGAATTATTCAAGTCCAAGCCATCGGCGCTCAAACCGAGATGGGCAAGATTGGCAAGGCTTTACAAACAGTCAAGCCAGAAGCTACCCCTTTGCAACTGGAAATGAATCAGTTGGTGAGCCGTTTGTTTGGTATCGCCTTATTCCTGTGTGTGGTGATTGTAGTAATTTATGGACTCACGCGAGGAGATTGGCTGAAAGGATTTCTGGCAGGAATTACCTTAGCCATGGCAATTTTGCCGAATGAATTTCCGGTTGTTGTAACCATCTTTTTGGCATTAGGAGCTTGGCGAATTTCTCAAAATCAGGTCTTAGCCCGTCGCACTTCGGCGGTGGAAACCTTGGGTTCCGCAACGGTTTTATGTGTGGATAAAACGGGGACGCTGACTCAGAATATTATGGCGGTGCAACAACTATTTGCCTATAACCAAGAAGAAAATCCTCAGCCCTATAATTTAGAATTAGATTCAAAAAAACCGCTTCCAGAATCAGTACATGAATTAGTAGAATTTTCTATTTTAGCAAGTCAAAGAGATCCCTTTGATCCGATGGAAAAAGCCTTTAAACAATTGGGCGAGCGCTCCCTCGCTAATACCGAACATTTACATAACGATTGGAAACTGTTGCGAGAATATCCCCTCTCACCGGATCTATTAGCAATGTCTCATGTTTGGCAATCAGCCGATGGTAAACAATATGAAATTGCTGCCAAAGGAGCGCCAGAAGCAATCGCCGATCTCTGTCATTTTACCCCCGAACAACAGCAAATTCTAGCCACGCAAATTACTAAAATGGCAGAGCAAGGATTGCGGGTGTTAGGTGTTGCCGCATCATCTTTACTTGATGCGCCACCCCCATTTTTACCTCCCCATCCCTCCGTGAGTCCCGATCATTTACCCGATCAGCAACATGACTTTCCCTTTCAATTTCTAGGATTAGTGGGACTTTCCGACCCAGTGCGTCCAACCGTGGCGGCCGCGATTCAAGAATGTTATACCGCCGGGATTCGAGTCGTGATGATTACCGGGGATTATCCGGGCACGGCTCAAACCATTGCCCGTCAGATTGGATTGATGCAAATGGGGGCGATTGTGACTGGGGCCGAATTAGATGGGATGAGTGACGCTGAACTTCAGGAGCGGATTCAAAGTACGAATATCTTTGCTAGGGCAATTCCTGAACAAAAATTACGGATAGTTAATGCTTTAAAATCCAAAGGAGAAGTCGTTGCCATGACCGGGGATGGTGTCAATGATGCCCCGGCTTTAAAATCAGCCCAAATCGGGATTGCGATGGGTGAAAGAGGCACAGATGTGGCTAGGGAATCGGCGGCGTTAGTGTTATTAGATGATGATTTTTCTTCAATTGTGCAAGCGGTTAAACTGGGGCGGCGAATTTTTGATAATCTTCGCAAGGCTATGGCTTATCTTTTAGCAATTCATATTCCCATTGCTGGGATGTCTTTAATTCCAGTATTGTTTAAGTTACCATTAGTATTACTTCCGGTTCACGTTGCATTTTTACATTTAATTATTGATCCAGCTTGTTCAATTGTGTTAGAAGCCGAACCCGCAGAAGAAACAGTAATGAAGCGTCCTCCCCGCAATTCTAAAGATCCCTTATTTGGTAGGAAAACTGTTGGTTTGGCGATGTTACAAGGAGGGGCAATTTTAACGATTGTTCTCGTAATTTTTGTGATTTCGCTCTATCGCGGACAAGGAGAACTTGATGCCCGGGCGTTAACGTTTACGGCATTAATTTTAGCCAATTTAGGACTGATTTTGAGTGCCAGTTCTTCGGCGCCCCTGAGCTTAAAAATACTTAAATCTCCTAATGCTGCCCTTTGGTGGGTTATGGGTGGAGGAATATTTTTTCTGGCGATGGTGCTTTATGTTCCCTTCTTGCGTCAATTATTTAGCTTCTCTTTTCTGCATCCAATTGATATTGCTATTTGTCTACTTGGTGGCGGGATTAGTTTAGTCTGGTTTGAACAGTTAAAGTTACTTAATCAACGGTAAACTGTTTTGAGGCATGGTCAATCTTTTTATTGCATTTACGGCATAAACTAATGGAAAATACGTTGTTTGATAAAGTGTTCCGGGACAGTGAAGGCAAAATTGTTCTCGCTCAGATGCCAAACCTACCCCTGATTGTCTGGATTGTAGCTAGTTTATTAAAGATAATTTTTACAACAGGTAGGATTAATCTAGGATTAGACCTAATAGCTTTTGGCTCCTTGTTTACTTGGGCTTGGGAAGAATTATTTCAAGGCGTTAATTACTTTCGTAGAGTATTAGGTCTTCTGGTGCTTGTTGGTCTGATTGCATCAAAACTTCAATAAGTAGGTAAGCATCAATGTGCCAAAAGCCTTAACATGAATAATTATGTTAATTTTATGGTGGGTGATAATAGAAATGATTTCGGTCATAATCAAAAATTGAGGGAAGTTACCCACCCTAAGGTTTCATAGCGAGTTATGATTTTAATGTTCAACCGCAACCGTTAATTTTAACCCGAAAGTATTTAACCACAACCCTAATAAATAAATTTCTCGACTTCCTTCAATTGATAATAACTGTTCTAATGCTTCTAAATGTTGATTAAGTTGTTCTTGAGATAGTTTGCCTTCCCCTAGTGCTTCTGCTACATTTGCCAAAGCCTGTTTGAATAATAAAGGTTCAGGATCTTTTTCTTCCATAATTGCCTCTAAATACCCGGCGGCTTCTTCGGGGTCTTTAAGACTTTCAATTAAAAAATCAGGGTAACTTAAACCTTTAACTCCCGTCTGCATAGTTAACTCCTGTAATCTTTTCAATACTCCCGAAAATATTACCCCTGGGGGTTAACCGGATGGGTCAGACGTTACATGGCGTAACAACACGATACAATAGGATAGATCTAGCCAGAAACCCTATAGACAAGGAGATAAGCAACGCATGGGCAAGGTAGTCGGCATTGACTTGGGAACAACAAACTCTGTGGTTGCGGTCATGGAGGGCGGAAAACCCGTTGTGATTGCTAACTCTGAAGGGATGCGAACCACCCCCTCCGTCGTTGGGTTTACCAAGGAAGGAGAACGCATCGTGGGACAGATGGCTAGACGACAGGCGGTTTTGAATCCCCAAAACACCTTTTATGGCGTAAAACGACTCATGGGTTGTCGCTATTCTGACCTCACCGCCGCCTCTAAACGGGTTCCCTACACGATGCGACGGGATGAAACCGATAATATTCGGATTAAATGTCCCCGAGTTAATAAGGATTTTGCCCCGGAAGAACTTTCGGGAATGATCTTAAAAAAATTAGTTGAAGAAGCAACTCGTTATTTAGGGGAAGAAATTACTGGGGCTGTAATTACGGTTCCCGCCTATTTTAATGATTCTCAAAGACAAGCGACCAGAGACGCCGGACGCATTGCCGGATTAGACGTTAAACGCATTTTAAATGAACCGACGGCGGCTTCTTTGGCTTATGGTTTAGAACGGCAAGATTATGGCACGATTTTAGTTTTTGATTTGGGTGGCGGCACCTTTGATGTCTCAATTTTAGAGGTCGGGGAAGGGGTATTTGAAGTTAAATCGACCTGTGGAGATACCCAACTGGGCGGGACGGATTTTGATCAGAAAATTGTCGATTGGTTAGCCGAACAATTCCTATCAGAAGAAGCGGTGGATTTAAGGCGCGATCGCCAATCTTTACAACGCTTAACAGAAGCCGCAGAAAAGGCTAAAATAGAGCTTTCTGGGGTGGGAGTTACGGATATTAATTTACCCTTTATTGCCGCTACCGAAGACGGCCCGAAACACTTGGAAATTCGCCTAACTAGAGGGGAATTTGAGGGGTTATGTGGGGATTTAATTCAACGGTTACGCCGTCCGGTGAAACAGGCTTTAGCCGATGCGGGATTAACCTCTAATGATATTGATGATGTCATTTTAGTGGGCGGTTCTACCCGAATGCCCATGGTGCAACAATTAGTTAGAAGTTTAATTGATTTAGAACCGAATCAAGGAGTTAATCCTGATGAAGTGGTAGCCGTTGGGGCGGCGATTCAAGCGGGAATTTTAGCCGGAGATGTGCGGGATATTTTATTATTAGACGTGACTCCGTTATCCTTAGGATTAGAAACGATTGGGGGAGTAATGAAAAAATTAATTCCCCGTAACACTACTATTCCTGTGCGACGTTCTGATATTTTTTCAACATCTGAAAATAACCAAACCTTAGTAGAAGTTCATATCTTACAAGGAGAACGAGAATTAGCCGTTGATAATAAATCTTTAGGACGGTTTAAATTAACTGGAATTCCGCCCGCACCGAGGGGGGTTCCTCAAGTTCAAGTGGCACTTGATATTGATGCCAATGGTATTTTACAAGTCACCGCCTTAGATAAGACCACCGGACGGGAACAAAGTGTAATTATTCAAGGTGCTTCTACCCTATCTCAAGACGAAGTTAATCGCATGATTAGGGATGCGGAAAAATATGCAGAAGTGGATCGTTTACAACGGGAAAAAGTCGAAAAACGCAACCGCGCCCAAGCCTTAACCTATCAAGCCGAACGACAATTAAGGGAAGTTGCCTTAGATTATGGAATGCAATTTGCTCAACGTCAACGGTCAAGAATTGAAACCTTAATTCGGTCTTTAAGAGATAGTTTAGAACGGGATGATGATCGAGGAATTGATCAAATTAGTGTGGATTTACAGGACGCTTTATATGAGTTAAGTCGGGAAGTCTCCGTCTTTACCATGGAGGATGATGAGGATGATTTATTTGGTTCAATTCGCCGAACTTTTTCCGGTGAAAAACGTCGTGTTGATCCCTACGAACCTCAAACTCGCAGTTATCCCCGTTATGACCAACAACGCAATAACAATGGTAGTAGTTTAGGCGGGGGTACAACTCGCTCTCGTCGCTATTCTCAAAATGATAATTGGGATGATGATGATGATTGGTTGTAACAACCCTAGAAACCTGGTTTCTGCTGACAAAACCTATACTGTAACCTAAATTTAACCTATGCAAAATTTTCGGAATTATTATCAGATTTTAGGGGTTTCCCGAGAAGCATCCGTCGATGACATTAAGAAAGTTTATCGACGACTCGCCAGACAATATCACCCCGACTTAAACCCAGGAGATAAGGAAGCGGAAGAAACTTTTAAAGATATTGGAGAAGCCTATAATATTCTATCCGATCCTGAAAAACGAGCGCAATATGATGATTATAGTCAATTTTGGAAACAAAAAGGGTTTCAAGATTGGCAAAAAAATGCTTTTTCCGGGATTAAAAATTGGGGAAGTCGTCGGACAATTTCTCAAACTGAAGATGTAGATTATGGGGATTTTTCTGATTTTGATACTTTCGTTGATCAATTATTAGGACGGCGGCGAGAAGTCCGAACAGTTGACCCGAAAGCCCCTCAAATGACGGCGGCTGACCCCTATAATTCTCCTCGGACAAAAGCGGTTTATAAACCCACTCCCCGGGAAACTAAACGGGATATTGAGGCGCGATTAACTTTACCTTTAGAAAAAGCCTATACTGGAGGGACAGAAAGGATTCGTTTAGAAGATGGACGCTCTTTAGAAGTGGATTTACCGCCCGGAATGGTCAAGGGTCAACAAATTAGATTGAAAAATCAAGGAATGAATGGCGGAGATTTATTCCTAAAAATTAATATTACTCCCCATGCCTTTTTTCGGTTGGAAAAATCAGAAATTTATTGTCAAATTCCAGTCACTCCCACGGAAGCGGTATTGGGGGGAGAAATTGATATTCCCACGTTAGATGGTTTAGTTAAAATGCGTTTACCCTTGGGGGTAGTATCGGGTCAAAGGTTACGATTAGCTAATAAAGGTTATCCCAATCCTCAAGGAGAAAGGGGAGATCAATTAATTGAAATTCAAGTAGTTATTCCTAAAAATATTACCCCTCAAGAGAGAGAATTATATGAGAAATTACGTCAAATTGAAACCTTTAAACCCCGTCAAAATTTAAGGCTTTGACAAAATCCTCGCCCTGAACTGACGGGGACTTCCTGAGCAACAAATCCTCAAACCCAGAAGGTTAAATCTTTTCTTCCCTCTGGCCTGTTGCTATATTACTCAATCCAACCCGAACGTAAAGCCCGAACTGCGGCCTGAGTCCGATCATCCGCACAGAGCTTATTCAGAATACTCCGAACATGGGTTTTAACCGTTCCCACCGTAATATAAAGTTTTTCGGCAATTTCCGCATTACTACGTCCGGCCACAATCAGTTCTAAAACCTCCAATTCCCGTTCCGTTAACGGGCAAGACTCCAGAAATTGTTGATATTCGGCTTCTACCGCATTAATCATCACCGTTTTCTGATCCCCAGGCGCGGGAATAGGAATATCCGGTTGTTTTTTCTTCGCTTGCTTGAGAACCGTGCGGGCAATTACCGGATCAATCCAAGCATTACCTTCATAGGTGGTATTGATGGCTTCCTTGAGTTTATCCAGACTCACATCCTTAACACTATAGGAATCGGCCCCGGCCGCAAAAGCGCCCATCACCGCATCCTCATTATCGTGCATCGTCAGGATCAAAACTTTCGTTTCTCGCGCCCGGTTTGCCGCAATATGTTGTTTAAACTTTTGGGTTAATTCGATACCGTCCATATCGGGCAAACCAATATCAATAATGGCAATATCTGGCTGGGTTTGTTTGAGAATTTCTAAACCCTTTTTGCCATTGGCTGCCTCGCCAACAATCTTCATATTACTTTCCTGTTCCAAGGCTGTCCTTAAACCCACGCGGGTTAAATCATGATCCTCTACAAGAACAATACTAATTTTAGTCATGGTAAAAGTTTATTATTTTTTGTGTTTATTATGGGGGAATTTGTTGTTAAAATTAATCACAAATTCCAGACTCATACTAACCTGATCACGTTGTTTATTGAAAAAAACTTTTCAAAATTATGCCTCGTTCTATTAATCCCCCTCCCAAATCCAGCGATCGAATTTTAGCCGTGGATGATTCCCCCGATAATCTATTTTTAGTGGAGGCCATTCTAGCCGAAGAAGGATACGAAGTGATCTGTAAATCCGATGGCATTTCTGCCCTAGCATTAATTAAAACCGATCCTCCTGATTTAGTTTTATTGGATGTGATGATGCCTGGGATTGACGGCTATGAAGTCACTAGAAGGATTCGCACTAATCCCCATCTTCCCTTTATCCCCATTTTATTAATTACCGCCCATCACCATTCTAGTGTGGTTGAGGGATTAGATGCCGGGGCGGATGATTTCATTCGCAAACCCGTAGAGGTGGATGAACTTCTAGCCCGAGTCCGATCACTGCTTCGACTTAAACATAGCATTGATCAACAAAAGGCGATGTCTCGACAACGGGAAGACTTTGTTTCCCGCCTGACCCATGATCTGCGAACTCCTTTGGTCGCTGCCGATCGAATGTTACATCTATTCGGACAAGGTGCTTTAGGGGAAATCTCCCCCACGATGCAAGAAGCGATCGCATCGATGATTAAAAGTAACCAAAACCTGCTGCAAATGGTCAACACCTTACTGGAAGTTTATCGGTATGAAGCGGGTCGCAAAACCTTAACCTTCTCCTATTTTGATTGGGGTCAACTGATTCAGGAAGTGATCACCGAACTCACCCCCCTGATTCAAAATCAAGAATTGGTGATTGAGTTTACCCCTCCCCCGGATAGTCTGACCCATCCCCCGATAATTCTGGGCGATCCCTTAGAAATCCGACGAGTGGTGACAAATTTAGTCGGGAATGCGGTTAAATTTACGGATCAGGGGGTTGTAAAAATTCGTTTGCAGCGAAGCTCCGACCTTCACCCGGAAAAAGTGATGATTTTGGAGGTTGAAGATAGCGGGATCGGCATCTCTACGGCTGATCAAGCACTGATCTTTGAACGATTCCGCCAAGGTAATAATAAGCGATCGGGGAGTGGGTTAGGATTGCACCTGGTTTCATTAATTGTAGAGGCCCATAAAGGCACAATTGAAGTGCAATCTCAAATCGGTCAGGGAAGTATCTTTAGGGTTTGTTTACCTGTGGAAATACCTAAATCTTAGGGATTTGTGATCACGGGCGACAACCTTTCACCTATACTGATAAGTTGCCCTGATTTAAACCTTAGTCTAGCTTTTATTAAGAGTCATGCGAACCCACTACTGCGGCAATCTACGATCAACCCATATTGGCGAAACTCTCACCCTCTGCGGGTGGGTTGATCGACGCCGTGATCATGGGGGTGTAATCTTTTTGGATTTACGCGATCGCACGGGTATTGTTCAAATTGTCAGCGACCCCGAACGAACCCCCGACTCCTACAACATCGCTGAAACCCTGCGAAATGAATATGTGGTGAAAATCACCGGGCGAGTCTCCCAACGTCCTCCCGAGTCCCTCAACCCCAAATTAGCCACCGGGGAAATCGAAATTTACGCCGAACAGATTGAACTTTTGAATGGACTGGGAAAACAATTACCCTTTCAAATTTCCATCTCCGAAACCGAAACAGTTCGGGAAGATTTACGCCTAAAATATCGCTATTTAGATTTGCGTCGAGAACGCATGAGTCGGAATTTACACCTGCGCCATGAAGTCGTCAAAGCCATGCGAAGGTTTTTAGAAGATCAGGAACAGTTTATCGAAGTTGAAACCCCGATTTTAACCCGTTCTACTCCTGAAGGGGCGCGGGATTATTTAGTGCCGAGTCGAGTTAATCCTGGGGAATGGTTTGCCCTACCCCAATCGCCCCAACTGTTTAAACAATTATTAATGGTATCGGGATTTGATCGTTATTATCAAATTGCCCGGTGTTTCCGAGATGAAGATTTACGCGCCGATCGCCAACCGGAATTTACCCAATTAGATATGGAAATGAGCTTCATGACCCAGGAAGGAATTCTGGCGTTAAATGAAGCCTTAGTTGCCCATATTTTTAAAACCGTTAAAGGGATTGAAATTCCCCATCCTTTCCCCCGTTTAACCTATAAAGAAGCCTTAGATCGTTATGGCAGTGATAAACCCGATACCCGCTTTGGTTTAGAGTTAGTAGACGTTTCTGATATTGTTAAAAATTGTGGATTTAAGGTATTTTCCGGGTCAGTAGCATCGGGAGGAATTGTTAAAATTTTACCGATTCCTGGTGGAAATGATGCGATTTCTAATATGCGAATTAAACCCGGTGGGGATTTGTTTAAAGAAGCCAGTGAAGCCGGGGCTAAAGGGTTAGCTTTTATCCGAGTCCGGGAGGATGGGATTGATACGATTGGCGCAATTAAAGATAACTTAACCGCCGAACAAAAACAGGAAATCTTAACCCGCACCCATGCCAAGCCGGGGGATTTACTCTTATTTGGGGCAGGGGATATTGCCACAGTTAATAAAACCTTAGACCGTTTACGTCTATTTATTGGGAAGGAATTAGAACTCATTGATCCGAGTAAAAATAATTTATTGTGGATTGTTGAGTTTCCGATGTTTGAATGGAATGCAGAAGAAAACCGCTTAGAAGCCCTCCATCACCCCTTCACGGCCCCCCATCCCGATGATATTAATGATTTATCCCAAGCCCGGGCGCAAGCCTACGATTTAGTCTTAAATGGCTATGAAATTGGCGGCGGAAGTCTGCGGATTTATAAACGGGAGATTCAAGAACAGGTATTTTCAACTATTGGATTAACGATGGAAGAAGCCTATAACAAATTTGGCTTTTTATTAGAGGCATTTGAGTATGGAACTCCCCCCCATGGTGGCATTGCCTACGGTTTGGATCGGTTAGTAATGTTATTATCGGGAGAGGAATCGATTCGAGATGTGATTGCATTTCCTAAGACCCAGCAAGCGGGTTGTCTATTAACTAATGCTCCTTCGGGCGTGGATCAAAAACAGTTAAAGGAATTGCACGTTGCTTCGACTTATAGCAGGGAAAAGGGAACAGGGAATAGGCAATAGGCAATAGGCAATAGGCAATAGGCAATAGGTAATAGGTAACAGTAAAAAAGCACTCCTGATTGAGATCAAGGAGTGCTTTTTTAATAAAAGGGGAGGGAAACTATCAGAAATCTATCAGATAAAATTCACCTGATTTTAATTAGCTTTTGGATTAAATTCCCACTCGTAATCCGGCGGATTCTGGGTTATATCCTTCCATTTCTACGGGGACGGATTTAACATTCCAGATTTCGTTGCAATATTCGTTAATGGTGCGATCGCTAGAGAATTTACCCATCCGCAGGGCATTGAGAATTGACATTCGTGTCCATTTTTTGGAATCTTGAAATGCCAGACTCACTTGTCGTTGACAATCAATATAGGATTGATAATCAGCGAAAAGCATATATTCATCGTGGTACATCAAGGAATCTACCAAAGGTTTAAACATTTCCTGATCACCATGGGAGAAATAACCAGATGAAATGCGATCCATTACCGCTTTCAATTCCTGGTTATGATTATAGTAATCGCTGGGTTTATAGCCATTAGATTTCAAATTATGAACTTCTTCTGCGGTTAATCCAAACAGGAAGAAATTCTCAAAACCCGCTTCTTCACGGATTTCAATATTTGCTCCATCCAGAGTTCCAATCGTGAGGGAACCATTCATGGCAAACTTCATATTTCCAGTTCCAGAAGCCTCTTTTCCGGCTGTGGAAATCTGTTCGGATAAATCCGCCGCTGGATAGATTCGTTGACCTAAAGAGGCATTAAAGTTGGATAAAAATACCACTTTTAAGCGTCCCCGGACATCGGGATCTTTATTCACAACTTCCCCAACCGCATTAATCAATTTAATGATTAATTTTGCCATGAAATAACCCGGAGCCGCTTTCCCCCCAAAGATAAAAGTCCGGGGATAAATGTTGATATTGGGGTTCTGTTTGATCCGGTTATAAAGGGTGATAATATGCAGAACATCCAGATGTTGACGTTTGTATTCGTGAATCCGTTTTACCTGAATATCAAAAATAGAATGGGGGTCAACTTCAATCCCATTAAATTTCAACATATAATCGGCTAACAGTTTCTTGTTGTACAGTTTAATTTGATGCCACTGTTCGCAGAATTCAGGATCATCAATGTAGGCTTCTAATTGACGCAGTTTGTCTAAATTTTTGAGCCAACCGTCCCCAATTTTAGAACTATAAAACTCCGACAAGGTGGGATTACTTAATAAAATCCACCGTCGAGGCGTGACACCATTGGTTTTATTGAAAAACTTCTCCGGCCAGAGTTTATAGAAGTCCCGCAGGGTATCTTGTTTCAACAATTTCGTATGTAGGGCGGCGACGCCATTCACCGCATGACTACCGACGCAGGCTAAATGGGCCATGCGGACGTATTTTTCTCCGCTTTCCTCAATTAAAGATAGGCGTCCGACTAATTGATCATCATCGGGATACCAACGCTGCACATCTTCAATAAAACGGCGGTTAATTTCATAGATGACTTGCAGATGACGGGGTAACAAATACTCAAATAAACCCACAGACCATTTTTCTAGGGCTTCGGGTAATAGAGTATGGTTGGTATAGGCAAAGGTTTTTTGGGTGATGCGCCAGGCGGAATCCCAATCGATGCCATATTCATCTAACAATAATCGCATTAACTCCGCGATCGCAATAGCCGGGTGGGTGTCATTTAACTGAATGGCGGCGGTTTCATTCAGGTTATAAAGACTGGTGTTGTGTTTGAGATGGCGTTTGATAATATCCCGCAGAGAACAGGCCACAAAGAAATATTGTTGTTCTAAGCGCAATTGTTTCCCTTGGGGGGTATTGTCATTGGGATAGAGGACTTTAGAGATGGTTTCCGATCGCATTTTATCGGCGACCGCCCCATCATAATTTCCGGCGTTGAAGGCGTCAAAGTTAAAGGCATCACTGGCTTCAGCTTTCCACAGTCGCAGGGGGTTGACGGTGTTGGTATCATAGCCGGGAACGGGCGTATCGTAGGGAATCCCGATCACGGTTTTGGCGGGAATCCAACGAATCCGTTCCCGTCCTTTTTCGTCGTGATAGGTTTCGGTATGGCCCCCAAAGTTGACATCAATCGCCTGGTCAGGGCGAGGAATTTCCCAAGGATTACCAAATCTTAACCATTTATCAGGGATTTCGGCTTGCCAGCCATCTTGCATGATTTGGTGAAAAATCCCGAATTCATAACGAATTCCATAGCCCACGGCGGGAATTTCTAAGGTGGCGAGGGAGTCGAGGAAACAGGCGGCTAATCGTCCTAAACCCCCATTTCCTAAGCCGGGATCGGGTTCTTGTTCGAGGAGTTCATCTAAATCCAGTCCCGATTCTTCGACGGCCTGACGGATGCGATCGTACAGGTGGAGGTTAATTAAACTATTCCCCAGGTGTCGCCCCATCAGGAATTCGGCCGATAGGTAGTAAACGATTTTGACGTTATTGTCATCGTAGGTTTTAAAGGTTTTTAACCAACGGCTTAACAGGCGATCGCGCAGGGTATAGGCCAAGGCCATATAAAAATCTTCCTTGGAGGCAATGGCTTCATATTTGCCAAGCTCATAGAATAGATTATCGGCAAACGCCCGTTTCAGCGTTGGCACACTGGTTCCAGTCCGATCATCCTCGATTTGGATGGGACATTCATTCATCGGAATTAACGATTCAGGCATTTATTCTCCTTGGGTGGGCATCAATCAATGGTAAAGGATCATCCAGGTATATAGAATACAGACTCGCGCTGAGTTCGTGATGTTGTATTGATGACGGTTTGCTGATATTTTCCCTCTGGATGTTTCCGATAGCGCAAAACTTAATAAGAACTTAGGGTTGCTGAAATTGGACAATATTTTAGCGGGTTTATCCTGGCCCGATCATCCCCCTGGGGAAATCCTGACATTGGGGGGGGGGTTGATTCGATGTCTGTTACGGTTTTGGGTGTGGGGAAAAGGGCGATCGCATTTTAAAAAATAGAACAACTTTTCTATAATATGGTTATGATTTTATCGAGTAAACAATGGAACCTATGGAAATCACAAAACTATCTGGTCAGGGTTTAGTTCAAATCCCGCCATCTTTACAAACGATATATGGTTGGCAAGAAGGGCAAGAAATTCTAGTCATAGACACAGGAGAAGGTATTTTATTAAAAGCAAAAAAACCTTTTCCAGAAACACGATTAGAGCAGGTGGCAGGTTGTTTAAAGTATCAAGGTGAACCCCAATCTATTGAAGCATTTAATGATGCAATTCGTCAGGGTATTGAGGAAGTATGGTATGATCGCAGTTGATACTAATATTGTGGTGCGTTTTTTAACTCAAGACGATCAGTTCCAGTTTGAAAAAAGTCGAGATCTCTTTCAAACTCAAAATATTTTTATTCCTGATACGGTTATTTTAGAGACTGAGTGGGTATTACGTTTTGCTTACAAGTTTAAACCTGCTGCCATTTGTCAATCCTTTAAAATGTTGTTTGGATTGCCCAATGTTCATCTGAATAATGCTAGATTAATTGCACAAGCTATAGCATGGCATGAGCAAGGGTTGGATTTTGCGGATGCTTTTCATTTAGCAGCTAGTCAAGATTGTTTGGAGTTCTATACTTTTGATGAAAAGTTTATTAAAAAAGCTCAAGAATTAAGGCAAAATTTTGTTAAAAATCCAAACTTAATTGATAGTCCTGAATAATTATCAGTTTTTCAAGCTAGACTAGGGCTTATAGAAGCAAGGCGATCATCTTTAATGAATTAACTAATGATAGAAAAATACATTCAAAATATCAATAAGCGTTATCAATTAGGTAATGCAACTGAACATACGTTTCGGGGCGATTTACAACAACTGATTGAAAATTTGGTTCCTAAGTAGGTGGTCATAAATAGAGTTAAAATAAGAAATGAAGAAATATCAGAGGAATAGTCATGCCACTGAGGTTAAGAATTCAACTAACAGAAGAAGAAAAACAAGAGCTACTAACTCTGTATCAGCAAGAGAAAGTTCCGAAAAGAACAAGGCAGAGAATAGATATATTAATGTTTAGTGATGGAGGATGGATGGTCTCAAAAATAGCCCAGACTTTAAGGTGTTCAGAAGCCATGGTAAGAAAAACAATAACTCGATGGATAAATCAAGAAAAAGAAGGATTATTTGATGCTCCTCGTTCGGGAAGAAAACGGAGGTGGAAAGAAGAAGATATAGAATATTTAGAAACTTGTATAGAGTCAGATGAAAGAACTTATAATAGCCGTCAACTGTCGGAAAAACTTCTGCGAGAGAGAGCGATCGCACTAAGCGCAGAAAGAATTAGAAAAATCTTAAAAAAAAAAGACTGGCGCTGGAAAAGAACAAAAGCCAGTTTAAAGAAAAAACAGAATCCCGAAAAAACAGCGAGCAAGAAAAGAGATTTGGAGACGTTAAAGCGTTATGAAGAAGAGGGTTTGGTCAGATTAAAATATTTAGATGAGGCAGGTTTTTGTTTATGGAGTCCTGTGAGTTACACCTATGTAAAAAAGGGGAAGCAGAAACAAATAAACCAGACGAAAAAGCGAGGAAAAAGATTGAATGTAATTGGAGTATTAGAAAAAGGAAAAAGTTTTGAGTACGGTTTAAGTTTGTCAGGAATTACAAGTGAGAATTACATAAAATTTATAGATTGGCAAGCGGAAAAAGCTGAAAAGCATTTTCAAAATACTCGACAAATTACCGTACTGATTCAAGATAACTACAGTGTCCATAAAAGTCAAAAAATACAAGAAAAAGAAAGGGAGTGGCAAGACAAAAAATTAGAATTTTTCTTCCTGTCTGCTTATAGCCCTGAATTGAATGAAATCGAACCAGAATGGCATCAATTAAAAACTCATGAACTGGCGGGAAGAATGTTTGAAGATGAATATGATTTGAGCCAAGCTGTGATTCAAGCCATTGAAGATAGAAACGAAAGAAATGATTGTACCTGCGATCGCTTGCGATTTAATTCCCTGAGTAACTCTCAAGAATTATCCTAAACAATCTTTTTCTATTATTGACTTTATTTATGACCACCTACTTAGAAATATTTTTAGCTTGTAATGTCGGAGAAATTTTAAAGAATTACGGTAAATCTACAAAAATGGAAGACCCAATTATCCATTTTTACGAAACCTTTTTAAGTGAATACGACCCAAAATTGCGTAAAGCTCGTGGTGTTTGGTATACACCTGCACCCGTTGTAAATTTTATAGTTAGAGCGGTTGATGATATTTTAAAAACCGAATTTGATTTACCCCAAGGACTGGCGGACTCTAGCAAAACTAAAATCAAGGTTGATGTGCAGGGAAAACAGGTTGAGCAGGAAGTTCACAAAGTCCAAATCCTTGACCCCGCCGCCGGAACTGGAACTTTTTTGGCGGAAGTTATTAAACATATTCATAACAAATTTGTCGGACAACAAGGGATTTGGAGCAATTATGTAGAAACCCATTTATTGCCCCGTCTCAACGGTTTTGAGTTGCTGATGGCGAGTTATGCCATGGCACATCTTCAATTAGATTTACTATTAACAGAAACGGGCTACAAACCGACTACAAATCAACGGTTTAGAGTTTACCTTACTAACAGCTTAGAAGAACAGCACCCCGACACGGGAACGCTTTTTGCAAGTTGGTTAAGTGCCGAAGCGAATGAAGCGAATTATATTAAAAGAGATACGCCTGTAATGTGTGTTATTGGGAATCCACCTTATAGCGGAATTTCATCTAATAATGGCGAATGGATTAGTAAACTAATTGAAGATTATAAATATATTGATGGCGTACATTTTAATGAACGCAAACATTGGTTAAATGATGACTATGTTAAATTCTTGCGTTACGGACAGCATTTTATTGAAAAAAATGGAAGTGGTGTTTTGGCGTTTATCAATCCCCACGGATTTTTAGACAACCCAACTTTTCGGGGAATGCGTTGGAATTTGCTAAAAACTTATGACAAAATTTATACTATAGACTTACACGGAAATAGCAAGAAAAAAGAAACTGCACCTGATGGAAATGCTGATGTTAATGTATTTGACATTATGCAAGGTGTTTCAATTAATATTTTCGTAAAAACAGGAAAGAAAAAGGCAAACGAATTAGGAAAAGTATTTCATTTTGACTTGTATGGCAAAAGAGAATTTAAATATGATTTTTTAATTGAAAATTCTATAAAAACTATTGATTACAATGAATTAAGTCCCGTTAAACCGAATTTATTCTTTGTGCCAAAAAGCAATAGTCAAATTTCAGAGTATAATAAAGGATTTCTTGTAAGTGATTTACTGAAAGTTCAATCTATGGGCATCACATCTGCAAGAGATGGTTTTGTTATTGACTTTGACAAAGAAACTTTAAGTAAAAGGATATTGGATTTTTGTGATAAAAATATTATTACAACTGAGTTTCAATCGAAATATCATTTAAAAGATAATTACCAATGGAAGGTTGCTGAACAAAGAAATTTAGTACCCGCTTTTGATGAAATCTTTCTTAAAAAAATTTCTTATCGTCCCTTTGATATAAGATATATCTACTTTCAAGACAACATAGTTTTTAGAAGTAGGAAACAGGTAATGGACAATCTTTTAAAGTCAAATAACTTTGCATTAAATCTTGTTAAAATTGGCAGAAATGAAGATGCTCAGAATTATTATATTACAAATAATGTAACGGATAAGAGTATAATTTCTTCGCTTGATAATGCAAATACATTCCCCTTATATCTCTATCCCGAAACCAACGAACAACAAACCATCGGGCAAACATCCGAAAGAACACCAAACCTAAATACAGAAATTGTAAGGCAAATAGCAGAAAAATTAGGATTAACTTTTACTAACGAGAAAGAAACGACAGAAAACACATTTGCACCCCTAGATATTTTAGACTATATTTATGCAGTTTTACACTCGCCAAATTACCGAGAAAAATATAAAGAGTTTCTAAAAATTGATTTTCCCAGAGTCCCCTATCCCAAAGACCAAAACACTTTTTGGCAATTGGTCAAATTAGGTGGAGAAATTAGACAAATCCATTTATTAGAAAGCCCAACGGTTGAAAAATATATTACACAATATCCTATAGACGGAGATAATATTGTCACAAAACCAAAGTATCAAGACGGTAAAGTTTACATCAACAACACCCAATATTTTAATCATGTTCCTGAAATAGCTTATAACTTTTATATTGGTGGCTATCAACCCGCTCAAAAATGGCTCAAAGACCGCAAAGACCGAAAATTAGAAATTGAAGACATATTCCATTACCAAAAAATTATTGTTGCCTTGATGGAGACTGATAGACTAATGAAAGAGATTGATAAAATTGCCATCGAGTAGTGTATAAGTACCAGAAACCCGGTTTCTGATGTTTTAACCTAACGTATATAATCCCCCATCCCGTCCACAAATCATCACCTGATTATTCCAAACCACAGGAGTTGACTCGAAGGAAACTTCCGGTTTAAATCGTCCCGTTTCTTCGACTCTTAACCGATAATATTCCCCCCGTTGGTTAGGAATAGCATTGCTTTGATTTGCTCTGGCTTCTTCCCAATATAAATTAAATAAATAAACCCCATTATATCCCGCCGTTACTAATTTATAACCATCGGTAAAAATAGGAGTTGAAATCGAGGCTCCGATTTTTTCTTGGACTAATATTAAAGGGGTTTTATATTCTCCCTTTCCTAATGGCCCGGTTACGGTTTTTCCGGTAGTAATCATTTGAGAACCAATATATAAATAACCGTCAATGGCATTGGTGGCAAAAATAGCCGGAAATCCATCGGGGTTATATTCATCATTTAACGCCACAGAACCTATTATACCACCATCCCAGGTATTAAACTTTTGATTTTTTGTCGGTAAAAACCATTCCAAACTATCTTGAGGTTCTCGGTTAGGATTGAGTTTAAGAACGCCTCCATTTCCCGGTATATATTGTTTTTCGATAGCACAAAATAACTTACCATCTTGAGAAATAACCGCCGACCCATCAATATCGGAACCCGTATAAAAATCCCAAATAATTTGTCTAGTTTTTAGATCAATTCCATAAATATGTCCCGAACCCGATGCCATAAAAATCCGATTATCTAACCGAGACGGAGAGGATTCACTAACTAAATTTCCCCCATGTCTGCTACTATCTCCATCCTGATAAAGTTTGACTTCTGATAAAATTTTAGGTTGTAAAAATCCTGATTTTTTTTCGGCTGTTTTCACCGAACTATTGAGAAAATAACCGATCGCATTTTCCCCCGCATTAAAAATAACTCCATCCCCTAAATATAAGGGCGAACTATCATTATCTCGACTATAACTGGGGGTAGAACGTAAATTTAACTTCCAGATTTCTTTTCCCGTCCTAAAGGAAATTGCCCGAAAACTGGTGGCTAATCCTCCTTTTGACATACTGCTACGACTCCCCTGTAAAACGACAATTCGGTTCTCATCCGTTGCCGTTTGATCAATATAAATACTTGAGGTTCCTTTAACTACATCATCAAATTTATATCTCCAAATTTCCTTTTGAGTATCTAATTCTATTTTTCTTAAATAATGGTCAAATGCTCCTATAATTAAATAGGTTTTGCCGCGATCGCGGGTAATAGTTGGTTGTCCTGTCCATCCCGCCCCACTCCAAACTTTACGGGTACGTCCCACATAAGTTACCCCTGTTCCTAATGGGAATTTATGAATTTCTTTCAGGTTTTCAGGAATTCCTCGCCCATAAAAACGCCGTTGATCATTTCCCAAATAGGTCGGAATTAATAACTCAGTTTCTGGATCTAAAATTGATAATAAAGTTTTAAATTTCTCTTGAATTTCTGCTTCAGTTGTGTTAAAATCAAACAATTCAGAAACACCAGAAGGAAGTAAAGATCCCAAAGAAAAATAAGCCGCAAGTTGATTAAACCGTCGTCGAGAAACCATAATTTTAAATTTTTGATATAATCAATAATCCCCGTAGAGACGTTGCAGGCAAAGTCTCTACATATTAAACCATGAATTGCTAATCAAAAAATCCATACCCAGATTTGATATAATTAATAATCCTGGCAAAGACGCGCCATGGCACGTCTCTACTTAATATTAAACTCTCAAAACATCTTTAGGTATATCTCATGGTTAATCGTCTTTCTGAATCCAAAAGTCTCTATCTTCGTAAACACGCAGAAAATCCCATTGATTGGTGGCCCTGGTGTGATGAGGCTTTAGAAACAGCAAATCAGAACAATAAACCCATATTTCTTTCGATTGGTTATTCTAGTTGTCATTGGTGTACTGTCATGGAAGGAGAGGCATTTTCTGACCCTGGAATTGCTCAATATATGAATCAAAATTTCTTGCCAATTAAAGTTGATCGAGAAGAACGGCCAGAAATTGATAGTATTTATATGCAAGCCCTACAAATGATGACGGGTCAGGGGGGATGGCCGTTAAATATATTCCTAACTCCTGATGAAAGAATCCCTTTTTATGGCGGCACTTATTTTCCCTTAGAACCCCGTTATGGTAGACCTGGATTTTTAGAAGTTTTACAAGCTATTCGTCGATTTTATGACTTAGAAAAAACCAAATTGCAAGCGTTTAAAGATGAAATCATGACGAACTTGCAACGGTCTACAATTTTACCCATTTCTGAATTAACCGAAGATTTATTAAAAATAGGATTAGATGCCAATACTGGGGTGATTAGTCGCCATGAATATGGGGGGCCAAGGTTTCCCATGATTCCCTATTCCGAGATGGCATTACGGGGAATTAGGTTTAATCTTGAGTCAAAATATGATGGCAAAGAAGCCTGTACCCAACGGGGTTTAGACTTAGCATTAGGGGGAATTTATGATCACGTTGCCGGGGGATTTCATCGGTATACGGTTGACCCGACTTGGACAGTTCCCCACTTTGAAAAAATGCTCTATGATAACGGGCAAATTGTTGAATATTTAGCGGATTTATGGAGTGCTGGTATTCAAAAACCTGCCTTTAAACGTTCAATTCAGGGAACTGTTGAATGGTTAAAACGGGAAATGACCGCCCCGGAAGGGTATTTTTATGCTTCCCAAGATGCCGATAATTTTACTACTGCCGAGGAGTTAGAACCGGAAGAAGGAGCTTTTTATGTTTGGAATAATAGTGAACTGGAAAAAACATTAACTCCAGAAGAATATGCCGCCCTACAAGAACAATTTACTATTACAAAATCGGGAAATTTTGAAGGTAAAAATGTCTTACAACGTTGCAATGCAGATGAGTTAAGTAATATCATCGAATCTGGTTTGGAAAAACTGTTTCAAGTCCGGTATGGGGAAATGCCAGAAACCTTGAAACTCTTTACCGCCGCCCGCAATAATCAGGAGGCAAAAACCCATGATTGGTTAGGTAGAATTCCTCCGGTTACAGATACTAAAATGATTGTAGCATGGAATAGTTTAATGATTTCCGGTTTAGCCAAAGCTGCGAAGGTTTTTGGGGAAGTTCAATATTTAGAATTAGCCACAAAAGCGGCTCAATTTATCCTAAATCATCAATGGGTAGATGGACGTTTACATCGAGTCAATTATGAAGGAGAACCCGATGTTGTAGCTCAATCTGAAGATTATGCCTTATTAGTTAAATCTTTGATTGATTTACACCAAGCCAGTTTAACCGTAACCCCTGCTTTAATATCACCCGATTATTGGTTAGAACAGGCGAAAAAAGTTCAAGAAGAATTTAATAATTTACTCTGGAGTGTGGAATTGGGAGGCTATTTTAATACCGCCCAAGACACCGGAAAAGACTTATTAGTTCGAGAACGCAGTTATATTGATAATGCCACTCCTTCGGCAAATGGGGTAGCTATTGCTAATTTAGTGCGGCTGTTTTTATTAACAGAAAATCTGGAATTTTTAGACCAAGCCGAACAAGGTTTAACTGCCTTTAGTTCCGTGATCCAAAAATCCCCCCAAGCTTGTCCTAGTTTATTTACAGCCTTAGACTGGTATCGAAATAATACCCTGGTGAGAACTTCTACCGAACAAACTTCAGGGTTAGGTGTGCAGTATTTCCCATCGACTATTTTTAAAGTTGATAACACGCTTTCTCATGATATTATTGGCTTAGTTTGTCAGGGATTAAAATGTAATAAACCTGCCAAAAACTCCGAAGAACTGTTACAACAGTTGCAAGCCAGTCAAACTCGCTCTTAACTTGAATTTTTGGCTGTGTAAGTTGATATCTTTACCAGCCAATTAATAGGGATTTAATATTACTCGCCAGTTTTTTGATTTTTTTCTACAATAGTAGTGTTTTAATGGAATCAACCTCTATGTATTTTACTTGGCTCGATAGCAACTCTTGGTTACTGGAAATAGGCGGAAAACAAATTTTGATTGACCCTTGGTTAGTGGGTGCATTAACCTTTGGGAATCAAACTTGGTTATTTAAGGGGGAAAGACGAAATTCCCGACCCATTCCTGAAAAGATTGACTTAATTTTATTATCTCAGGGATTGGAAGATCACGCCCATCCTGAAACCTTAAAACAACTGAACAAAAATATCCCCGTTGTCGGCTCTCCTAGTGCGGCAAAACTTGTTCAGGAGTTGGGATATACTCAAGTAAGTAGGTGGTCATAAATAGAGTTAAAATAAGAAATGAATAAATATCAGAGGAATAGTCATGCCACTCAGGTTAAGAATTCAACTAACAGAAGAAGAAAAACAAGAGCTACTAACTCTGTATCAGCAAGAGAAAGTTCCGAAAAGAACAAGGCAGAGAATAGATATATTAATGTTTAGTGATGGAGGATGGATGGTCTCAAAAATAGCCCAGACTTTAAGGTGTTCAGAAGCCATGGTAAGAAAAACAATAACTCGATGGATAAATCAAGAAAAAGAAGGATTATTTGATGCTCCTCGTTCGGGAAGAAAACGGAGGTGGAAAGAAGAAGATATAGAATATTTAGAAACTTGTATAGAGTCAGATGAAAGAACTTATAATAGCCGTCAACTGTCGGAAAAACTTCTGCGAGAGAGAGCGATCGCACTAAGCGCAGAAAGAATTAGAAAAATCTTAAAAAAAAAAGACTGGCGCTGGAAAAGAACAAAAGCCAGTTTAAAGAAAAAACAGAATCCCGAAAAAACAGCGAGCAAGAAAAGAGATTTGGAGACGTTAAAGCGTTATGAAGAAGAGGGTTTGGTCAGATTAAAATATTTAGATGAGGCAGGTTTTTGTTTATGGAGTCCTGTGAGTTACACCTATGTAAAAAAGGGGAAGCAGAAACAAATAAACCAGACGAAAAAGCGAGGAAAAAGATTGAATGTAATTGGAGTATTAGAAAAAGGAAAAAGTTTTGAGTACGGTTTAAGTTTGTCAGGAATTACAAGTGAGAATTACATAAAATTTATAGATTGGCAAGCGGAAAAAGCTGAAAAGCATTTTCAAAATACTCGACAAATTACCGTACTGATTCAAGATAACTACAGTGTCCATAAAAGTCAAAAAATACAAGAAAAAGAAAGGGAGTGGCAAGACAAAAAATTAGAATTTTTCTTCCTGTCTGCTTATAGCCCTGAATTGAATGAAATCGAACCAGAATGGCATCAATTAAAAACTCATGAACTGGCGGGAAGAATGTTTGAAGATGAATATGATTTGAGCCAAGCTGTGATTCAAGCCATTGAAGATAGAAACGAAAGAAATGATTGTACCTGCGATCGCTTGCGATTTAATTCCCTGAGTAACTCTCAAGAATTATCCTAAACAATTTTTTCTATTGTTGACTTTATTTATGACCACCTACTTACAAGCTTTGGAACATGGACAAACCTATTGTTTAGAAAATCAGGTAGAAATTAAATCCTTGCGAGGTTCTCCCATCGGCCCAACAACTCTTGAAAATGCCTATCTTTTAAAAGATTTAATAACAGAAAATACTGTTTATTATGAACCCCATGGATATCATGATTCTCTATTAAAAGAACTAGCCCCCATTGATGTCGTTATTACCCCATTAATTGATATTAGTTTACCGTTAATTGGGCCAATTATTCGCGGACAAAAAACAGCCTTGGAGTTAGCTAAATTAGTCAGTCCCCAAGTGATGTTACCCACGGCCGCCGCCGGGGATGTGGTTTATGAAGGGTGGTTAGTTTCGTTATTAAAAGTCAGTGGTAATTTAGAGGATTTTCGGTCTATGTTAGCTAAAGAAAATCTATCCACCCGGGTACTCAATCCCCAGCCCGGAGAAGGTTTTGAAGTGGTATTAGAACGGCGTCCGGTGGGTGTTTAATTCACAACGTATAGCAGGGGCGTATTCATACGTCCTCGCTTCCTAACTGCTTTGCCTTACTCCCAGAAATCTAGGTTAAGAAGGTCATCTAAGGAGCGGGTAAATTGCCAAGTATCAGGAAATTTTGTGTCTTTATATTCGGGTTGCAGCTTTTTCAGACATTGCTGATAAACTGTATCCAGGACTTGGGGATAGTCATTCTGTAAGCTAGGAGAAATTTCAATCAAGTCTTCAATTTCGGGGCGAATATTGCGAATTGTCCTTTCCCAGCCATGATATTCTAGGGGCATATCAACATAGTAGCGCTTCATAATATGTTCTATTAATGCCCTAATTTGTCCTTTAAAGGCATTTTTCTGCGCTTTCCCCAAAGAATCTATTTCCTCTATTAAGTTGGCAATATCTAACTGTTTAAAGTCTCGATTCTGTAAATGGGTGATAGTTTCTTCTGTCCATTTTAAAAAGTCGCAATCATACGGTTCCACAATCGGAGCGGGGGAAATAGCAATCATTTGTGCTTTTTTCCAATTACCATAATGCCACTTAGCATTTGTGGCAATCTCACCGAAAGCAATCTCGGCCCGACGTGCTACTTCCGCGCCGGTGACTTTTGAGAGGTCACCGTAATTTTGTTGGAGGATATCATCACAGATTGCCCAATTTTTACCCCCTTTTGTATGCGGGCCGGGACGGTTTAACTTACGGTTAACTTTTGTTCCGTCGGTTGCTGTTGTGCGGGTCGTTGTTGCCCGTGTTGTTGTAACAGAAGGAGCATAAAGTGCCGTGATATCACGGGCGAGCGTCCGGGGGTCTAACCCGGCTTTAATCATAGTATCCATAGTTTGCTTACAGTGTGCAATCGTAGCAGCATATTCCGACTCAAGCGACGACACAATAGCCAATTTTTTAGCTTTGATTGCCTCAATAGAATCTTCAAATGCAGCAATCTGATCGTCAAGTGATTCGGGTTGGTTGTTAAGGTTGTTAGCGGTCATGATGTTTTGGCTCCGTTTGGTTGTTCGTTTGTCGTTTTGGACTGTAACCCAGGTAGGGGTAATTCATGAATTACCCCTACCTGGGCAACTCCTGGGATTATTTCAACACGGTTTTAGACACAATCCGGGTTTTCTTCTTATCACTTTCGGACAATTCTTCTCCTGATTGTAAGCGAGTTGCACTGGTTTGTAGAACTGTTGCTGCGTTTTTATCCCCCATTTGTAAAGCGGTTTTAGCGGCGGTTTGTAACATGGTTGCTGCCCCCGCCCGGTCGCCTTGTTGCAGTTTAGTTTCAGCAATTTGAGTTTGACGATATTTGGCTAAGGTTAAAATTTGTTGTTGCACAAACCCATCCATTTTGGGTTGATAGGAACTCACAAAATTACCTTCTACAATCACCAAATCAGAATATAAATCTTTTAAATCTAAGGAAGGATCATCATAGCGGACTTGAACATGGGCGATCGCTTGTTTTCCGGCCGGAAATTTATCAAAATATAAATTAGCTAAAACCACCCGATCTATATCTTTCATCACATCCCCTAAACGGACAATCCATTTATCTCCTTCTTTTTGAATCGGTAACTCAATCGTATCGGGGGCAACTTGGGCGATGGGTTTGAGTTCGGCTAACCGGACATGGGGCATTAAATCCAATAATAAATAGGAATTTGTTAACCCCACCGACTGCATTTTATTGAACAAACGACTGAATTGATCCAAGGCTTGTTCGGGATGTTCAATATAGGCTAAAGTTCCCCCCGCAGCATCGGCAATTTCTTCTAAAACATCGGAGTTCCAATCTTCTCCAAACCCCAAAGTATTAATAGTTAAGTTATAACTAGCAGCGAGTTTGGCGAGTTTCAAACAGCGATTATTGTCTCCATGTTCATTTTCCCCATCGGTTAATAAAAACCCTTGAGAAATTCTTTCTTGTTTACCTTTTCCTAATTCCTCAATCCCTAACTTTAGCCCTTCATCAATGGCCGTTCCCCCGGAGGTTTTTAAGCCTTGAATTTTCCGTTTAATATTTTCCAAATCCGTAATATCTTGATTGGGAATTAAAACCTTAGCGCGGTGATCAAAGGTTATAATAGAAATGCGATCGCCCGGTTTTAATCGATCGACTAACTCAATTGCTGCCTGTTTCACGGTTTCTAGGGGTTTTCCACTCATAGAACCGCTATGATCTAAAATCAGGCACAAATTCAAAGGAACATCGGCATCACTTTGGGAGGGAAAAGCCGAAATGGAGATCGCCAACTGACGTTGACTGTTACCAACGGACAGATCAAAGTTGGGATCACTAAGAATTGCTTGTAAACTGAGTTTCATAGGATTACCTGAAGTTGCGCTACTATTTTTATAAGTTTAAGGTTGAGAATTCCTGATGAGAGAACCCATTCAAGCTGTGCAATCGGCATATTCTTACACCGATAGCCCAATTCGGACTCCCCCGCCAGACTTAGAATCCCTTCTGTTGAAGGAAAGGATTGTTTATCTGGGACTTCCCCTGTATTCGTCCGATGACATCAAACGTCAAGTCGGAATTGATGTTACTGAACTAATTATCGCTCAACTGCTTTACTTACAGTTCGACGATCCTGATAAACCTATCTATTTCTACATCAACTCTACGGGAACTTCCTGGTATGGAGGAGATGCAATTGGGTTTGAGACTGAAGCTTTTGCCATTTGCGATACTTTGGGCTATATTAAGCCTCCAGTTCATACTATTTGTATCGGTCAAGCGATGGGAACCGCAGCCATGATTTTAGCTGCCGGGACTAAAGGTTTTCGGGCAAGTTTACCGAATGCCACCATTGTTTTAAATCAAACCAAAAGTGGGGCAAGAGGTCAAGCAACGGATATCCAAATTCGGGCGAAGGAAGTTCTCGATAATAAGAGAACCATGTTAGAAATTTTAGCAAAAAGTACCGGACAAACGGTGGCAAAAATTTCTAAAGATACCGATCGGATGTTCTATTTAACACCAGAAGAAGCCAAGGAATATGGCTTAATTGATAAGGTGTTAAAAAGTCGCAAAGAACTGCCCGCATTGGTAGCAACGGTTTAAAATTAATTGAAGTTAAAAAGGTAAAAGCTATGCCGATTGGGATTCCGAGTGTTCCTTACCGTCTTCCAGGTAGTCAATACGAAAGATGGATTGATATTTATACCCGTTTAGGTGTAGAACGGATTTTGTTTTTGGGTCAAGAAGTCACCGATAGTTTGGCTAATCGAATTGTGGCACAAATGCTTTATTTAGATTCGGAAGATTCTAATAAACCCATTTATTTGTATATCAATTCTCCCGGGGGATCGGTAACAGCCGGGATGGCGATTTACGATACCATGCAATATATTAAGGCCGATGTGGTCACAATTTGCGTGGGTTTAGCGGCTTCCATGGGAGCTTTTCTATTGGCCGCAGGAACCCCCGGAAAACGTTTGGCTTTACCCCATGCCAGAATTATGATTCACCAACCCTTGGGCGGGGCAAGAGGGCAGGCTACGGATATCGAAATTGAAGCCAGGGAAATTTTGAGAATCCGCAGTTTATTGAATGATATTTTAGTGCAGCGCACTGGGCAAACTTTGGCGAAAATTCAGAAAGATACGGATCGGGATTATTTCCTCTCTGCGCCAGAAGCCAAGGATTATGGTTTAATTGACCAGGTGATTGAAGAACGGGCTACCGTGGCTTTAACCGCAGGTTAAGGGTTAACAATTCACTATAATATTGGATGGGTTTTTCCCATCCATTTATCCTCTAATTGTTTTTCTATTTGTGCAATTTACTTCCCATATTATTAAATTGAGTCACTGATAAAATTAGTGATGGATATAACTGACTATTATCGACAATTAGGATTAAGATCCGGGGCAAGTTTGGAGGCCGTGAAAACCTCTTATCGTAAACTAGCCAGACAATATCATCCTGACGTCAATCCTGGCAATGAAATCGCCCGAGAGAAGTTTATGGCGATTACAGAAGCCTATAAATTTTTATTAACTATTGCTAAACCCGAAGCAGAATTAGAACCCGTTACGGCTTCCACAAAACCCGTGACATCGGGGTTTAAAGTTCCCCAATATCAATCAACAAAAGTTAAAATTACCTCCAAAAGTCCGCCGATTGAGTTTAATCCTGAATTAACGCCGGAGGAGCAAAAAATCAAGGAAAATTTCTATTTAGAGTTACAAAATCTATTAAAATCTAAGCGTTTTCCCAGGGCGATCGCATTAATTGAAGGGTTAGCCCAACGTATTCCCCATGATCCCGAAATTCGCCAATGGCAAGCGATTTCCTATCAGCGTTGGGGACGACAATTAATTACGGAAAAGCAGGTTGAAAAGGCGAGAAATTATTTAAAAAAAGCCTTAAAAACTGATCCCCATAATCGGGCATTATGGGCAGAAGTGGAACGGGATTTTAGACAATTGGAAAAGATTTATTAATTTTAAAAAACTCAATCTGTGATCTATAAAAATTATTGATATTTTGCATACAAGTCGTCAAAATATTCTGGTACTCATAGCGATCTCCTCCTAAAACTCTCCTCGGCCCCTGGTTTCTAGGTTCTACCTAGGGCTTGCTGAAAAAAGGCGAAAAGCCAGAACAGAGGGGAGGTGAAGACAAGAAAAAATGAATCAGGTGCAAGGGATGGGTGTAAAATAACGCAAAAACCTTGCATGAGTCGGTGAAAATGTACCGTAAAGACGAGCAACCAAGGACACCACCCGAAGAGTTCAAACTGCCATTTGAGGGAAAACTCTCAGAAGAGAATCGGTGGGTAATCATGGCCCAATGGATACCGTGGGCAGAATTTGAAGCGGAATACGCAGAATTATTCTCATCTGTTATGGGAGCACCAGCCAAAACATTTAGAATGGCATTGGGAGCCTTAATCATTAAAGAAAAATTAGGGATAAGTGATAGAGAGACAGTAGAACAAATCAAAGAAAATCCCTACTTGCAGTATTTTATTGGGTTGTCCGATGCAATATATTAAACGAAACTTAGGACATATAGACCAAATAATCGCCAATAGAGGGAGGCTGGATGAATTGAATGACAGACAATATAAGAGTTTATTAGTGGTATCAGAAGTTTATCGTCAACAGCAATGGATGTATGATCATAACAAACAAAGTATTTCCGACAGAATCGTAAGTTTAAGCCAACCCCATATTCGTCCAATTGTCCGAGGAAAAGCCGGAACGTCAGTAGAATTTGGAGCCAAATTGTCTGCTAGTTGTCTGGATGAATATGTATTTCTTGACCGGATTAGTTGGGATAATTTTAACGAATCATGTGATTTAAAAGCACAAATAGAGGCTTTTAAAGAATATACGGGACATTATCCTGAGTCAGTCCATGTAGATAAAATTTACCGAACTAGAGACAACCGAGCTTGGTGTAAAGAAAAGGGGATTAGAATGAGTGGCCCCCCGTTAGGTAGACCTCCAGTAAATATTAGTAAAGCTACTAAGAAGCAGGCGTCAGAAGATGAAAAGATTCGGAATTCTATTGAAGGCAAATTTGGCCAAGGAAAAAGAAGATTTAGCCTGAATCGGATTATGAATAAACTAGCTCATACTTCCGAAACGGCAATTGCTATTACTTTTTTAGTCATGAATCTCTCTGTGATTCTTAGACAGATTTTGGGGTCAATTTTTTTATTCCATTACTTTTTTCAAGTCATTGATTATGACAAGTTATCTCTTAACTCATTACCTCGAAAAAAACTTATCTGACCTTCTGACTTCATTAGCTAGTTAATCATTCGTTTCCTTTTCTGTTACTTTTTCAGCAAGCCCTAATTATTCATAAAAAGCAGAACTTCGCCCAAACCTTTTAGGAGGATCGACAATCTGAAAGCAAACCGCTTTCGGATTAAAAGCAATAATAGTTTTAGATCTACCCAGGAATTCAATAGTATAACATTCCTCTGGTGTAATCGGTGCAACAATCCTTTGGGTTCCTTCCCAATTATAAATATGTACTTCTTGACAAGATTGAACTCGTTCTAAGTTCAAAAGCCAGTAAAAAGTCTTGCCTAAAATTGCCAAGGTGCGTAACCCTTCAGGTGATTCATTCAGCGTAGTTAGGTTATCGGAGTATCTAGCCTGAAGTTGTTCGGGGGGGATACCTGTTCGGACAACTACAATTTCATTAGTCATGTTGATATTTGTTCTTAAGATAATTTCCGATTATTCCCTATTGGTATAATACGTTAATTCCTCAACCCGTAAGGGCGGGTTCGCCGATCAATTTTGAATGATGCGATGAGCTACGCGCTGCTAGAGGCGATCGCGCCATTGAACTCCGATAGTCAAACCATTCCTTTAAAGAGAATGAAACCAATTTTCTATTTTCAACCCATCAAAGTCTTGAAAATCGGAGACATTATTAGTTACTAAAACTAAATCATTAGTAAAAGCAATAGAAGCTATTTGACTATCACCAAAAGCAGGAATTTTACCCACCTTAGATAATCTTGCTCTTTGCTGTGCGTGATATTGCGCAGATTTTAACTCATAATCAAATAAAGGAACATTTACTACTAAATCATTAATATATTGTTCAAAAAAGCTACGTTTTTTCGATTCCGGTAAACGCAAACACCCATATAATAATTCATGAATAACCACGGTAGCTGTGCAAACTTTTAATTCATTAATCCTCAATCTTTCTACGACTTGGGGATTCGGAACAGGACGCATAGATTCAGAAATAACATTTGTGTCCAGCAAATAGATTAAACTCATAAATTAACTTCTCTCCCCGGTGACTTATCCCGTAAATCTACAAAATCCTCATCATCAAAAATAATCCCTTCCTGTTCTATTTTAGCTCGAAAATTTTGGTAAGCTGTCCAAAAATTATTAACTTTTTTGATTTCTACTAAAACCTCTTGATTATCAGGAAAATCTACTTCCTCCAACAACTCAATAATTTTGCCTTTTTTAATTCCTTTAACAAACATAACTATAACCTCCTGAATTTTTTGATGATTAACTATAACAGAAAATACCAAAATAGAAATAAAAAAACTGACGGGGTAACAACCCCGCCAAAAAATAGAAATTTCTGGTGAATTTTGACATCCTCCCCGCCGTAAACGGACGGGGATTCCTCACCACGCCACCTTTTGAGGATGGTCGTTGAATGGGGTTGACGCTTCGCAGACTGTTGCTACTTTAAAAGCAGTCTTACACTGTCTCCACGTCCGTTTTAAGTCTCGAAATGCCCTCCCGCGACTTAAGTTTAACCTCGTTCACAAGTTAAACTTTTTGTTTGATTTGTTAATTAATGCGTTCAAGGATGGACTTCCCGTTGCCTTACATCCGCTTCCCCAGTTTCTAATCTCAACCCCGCAGGACTTTCAACCTTGTTATTTATTTCGGAGTATCTTTGATTCGGGCGGGTCTTTTTACAACCACTAATATATTAACAAAAAACCAAAGTAATTCGGTAGTTTTGTTATTTATATTAATAAAAATTCCTCCTAGAAGGACGAGGTTTTAAACCCATTTTTCTGATAAATTAACTGGGACTCTTAAGATTCTCTACAAATCCAAAGTTAAGGGTCGGAGGTTCTAAATTAGGAATCATCACATCCACACCGGGCGGTAACGGGGGTAATTTAGGCATTCCGGTTTCCACATCTTCTGTTAATTTGGCAATAAATTCCGAGGAGGGAACCTGGGCTACCTTCATGGTATTTAATAGTTGAGCCAGACCTACCTCAATATCATTGCGGGGGTCAATGGCTACCCAACCTTGACTGGTTAACTTCCGTAACTCAAAGTGTAAATGGGGCCCGGTTGATACCCCCGTACTTCCGACCCGTCCAATCACTTCCCCCTGTTTAACCTGCTCTCCGGGTTTAACAAATAATTCCGATAGGTGACCATAGAGGGTTTCCTGGGATTTTTCCGAGTGGTTTAGTACCACTGCCATCCCGTAGCCGCCTAACCAATCGGCGACGGACACTTGCCCCGAATAGGACGCCACAACGGGAGTCCCTTCATCGGCACCTAAATCAATCCCGGTGTGAAAACGGCCATAACCCAAAACCGGGTGCTGACGCCAACCAAATAAAGAGGTAATTGGGGAGGGAATAGTTAAGGGAAAAAGTAGGCTACTATTGCCATTTCCCCGCACCGCCGCCGGACGTTGGGTGCGATTATAATAGGTCAAACCGGAATTGCTCATGCTGCTGACCACCATGGGGCCAACTTGAATCGGGCTAAACCCGGTAACGGCTACTTCCCCGGAGTATGACCCGCCATAACCATAATCAACGGCTTGAGGTTGCTCTGTGTCGGTATAGTTGGCTTCATAACCGCCACCCGTATAGGCTGGGGAGTTGGCAACAAACCCATTAGAGTAGGAGGAATTGGGCTGAGTATAGGCGGTATTTCCCCCGTCTAGTAAGGGGTTGGGAATGGAGCCTAAATTATTATTGCCAATGTAGGGAGTATGGCCAGTATAGGGAGTATTGCCGATGTAGGGAGTATTACCAATGTAGGGAACTTGATTATTTTCAGCCTGATAAATTGGCGAGGGATAAACCGGGGCGCATAAATCTCCGGCGGCTTGTCCCAATTCCAAAGCTGCTTCGCATCCGGTTGAACGTTCGGAGAATACTACCGTAGAGGGAGCTTCATAGCCGTCCGTATATCCCTCCGTCGCGCCGATTTGGTAATCCGTGGGATCGATATAAGCATTGGCTGGGGACTCGGCCGCCGGGGGTATGTCTGGAAAAACAATCTCCTGTTCAGGTGCGGGAACAATATTAGGAATTTCGGGGGTGTAGGGTTCCGAATAATATTCTGGTTCAGGATTATAAGCGGGTTCAGAATAACTTGGATCAGGTGTAGAGTAGTCTGGAACAGCGTCAGGTTCGCTGTAGGTGGGCTCGGGTTGAAGATCAGGTTCAATAAAGCTATCACTGTATCCCGTAGTCGCTTCAGGAACACTGGGAACAAACGCCTCCACGGGTTCAGCTTCCACAGGGATAGAAAATTCATCCGTAGCAATTACCCGACTACTGAATAGAACTAAACCTGTTAGACAACCTAAACCCAAAAGGGTATAACTTCCTAAACCCAAGCACCAACGTCCTTGGCGGGTATCGGATGTTGGATATTTTTTCTGTTCCGTCATCTTCCTCACAACCAATGATGATCTAAGCGTTTAACTGTAGCCGATACTTATTGTACCGGGCTGTTGGTCAATTTCTCGATAAAAACCGATTTCGGTTTTGGGATAAAGACCAATTCGTAGGTTCCCCTGTTCCGAAATTCCGATAATCTCACCGATTTGATCCCCAACTTTGATCGGTTTTCCGATACAGGTTAAGAGTTGATTATAACTCTTTAACATTTTCTTAACCTTAGCATCGGATAAGTGTTGAATCCCGATGTCTAATCCCTGTAAAACTAGGGCAGCAAGGAATTCTAGGGATTGAATCGCCGGAGGTGTTGCAGAATGGGCAAAAAAGGTTTGTAAATTAATCCCCATTTCAGGAACGGGATTTTCCCAGTTTAAACCAACTCCGATCACCGCTTGAGTAATAAGCTGTCCCGAAATTTTAGTTTCGGTAAGAATTCCGCCGAGTTTGCGCTGATTTAAGATTAAATCATTCGGCCATTTAAGTTGTACGGGACAGGAGCGATCGCGCAAAACTGTGGCAATACCCCAAGCGGAACTGATGCTCAATTGGGCTTTTTGAGTCACGGGAAGCCTGAGTTCAACAATTTTTGATAAAAACAACCCCCCCTGACTCGACTGCCATTGTCGGCCCCATTGTCCCCGTCCCGCCGTTTGTTGTCCGGCGATAACTACAGTTCCGGGCGGTTCCCCCTGTTCTAAGAGTTCCCAGGCGGTTTGATTAGTAGAAATTAAGCTATCAAAATAATGAATATTCGGTAGAGACTTACCATGGGGAGACGCGCCATGGCACGTCTCTACGAGGGTTTGTAGGGCAGATTCTAAACGGGATAAGTTGAAGGTCACGCAAGTTATTTAATCGAGGGTTAAAATCAAGGCAGTTTGTAGTCGCAACAGTTCGTAATCATAATCTTATGCACACTTGGCATTGGCAAACCTGGGATGGATTACCCTATTTAACCTGTAGTTTGCTCAAAGATTGGCAACATGGGTTTTTTACCCGTTCCTTTAGTCCTCGAACTCCCTCGGACTTAGTGGATGTTTTACAACCTGGGGTGAATGTGTATCGAGTCAAGCAGGTACACGGAAATCGGGTATTGAAAACCGGAACCGTTGACCCCGTGGATCATTTAGCATTGGAAGATAAACTCCTGGCGGAAGCGGATGGTTTATTTGCGGAAAACTCCTCGGAGGCGGTGTGGGTAGCTACGGCCGATTGTGTTCCTGTGTTAATTGCCGATGCTCAAACGGGGAAGGTAGCGGCGGTTCACGCCGGATGGCGGGGGACGGCGGCTAAAATTGTTCCTGAAGCGATCGCTCATTTTCAAGCCCAGGGGAGTCAATTAGAGGATTTACGGATAGGATTAGGGCCAGCTATTTCGGGACAGGTGTATCAAGTTTCCTTAGATGTGGCGACCCAGTTAGCCCAAAGTTTGATTTCTGATACCGAGGGACTAGAACCCGTCTATCACCTCCCCAATTCCCCCCTACTTCCCGATCCGGAGCCGAATAAAGTCCGTTTAGATGTGCGACGATTTAATAGCCTACAACTAGAACAGTTAGGAATTGCACCGGAACAGGTGGCGATCGCTCCCCATTGTACCTATCAAGACCCGGAGGCTTTTTTCTCCTACCGTCGGGAACAATTAAAACGGGTGCAGTGGTCAGGGATTGTCAGTCAGTAGGATTAATCGATCAACGGTTTGGATCAAGATTGAGTTAAGCTTACAATAAATAAAACGGTATAAGAAAAAGTCTGATGAGCGAGCAAAGTCCCTACGAACAGCTTGGGGTTACCCTTGATGCCTCCTTTGATGAAATTCAGGTAGCCCGGGATCGCCTAAAACAGCAATATAGTGGCGAAGTTAAGCTGCTGCAATCGATTGAAGCAGCCTATGATGCCATTTTGATGGATCGGTTAAAAATGCGACAAGAGGGCAAAATTAAAGTCCCGGAACGAATTCGTTTTCCCGAACGAGTAGCTCCAACTCCGCCCTCTGGTGTTCAACCTGCGGCGAATTCAAAACCGAATTGGTTCAGCCAACTGTTGGATACTCCCAGTCGGGCTGATTTATTATGGCCTTCTGGCGCCTATGTTACATTGGCGGGTTTGAGTCTGTATTCGGGTTTTGGGATCTCGTTATTACAGCTAACTTTAGCCCTGGGTGTGGGATCTTGTCTTTATTTTCTCAACCGTAAGGAAAATAAGTTTGGTCGAGCAGTTTTGCTAACCGTTGCGGGTTTAATTGGAGGGTTAATATTAGGAAGTTTATTGAGTTCACTAGCAGGAGCGATCGCGGTAGAACGATTTATTGCTTTTATTACTTTTATTGTTTTGTGGCTTGTGGCTTGCTTTCTGCGTTAATTCCCAAGGGTTCAAAGTTACCAAAATTAGGGAACACTTCGGCAAGCTCAGTGCAAAGCAGGGAAAAGGCAACAGGCAACAGTGAAGAAAAGAATTTAGCAGTTTTTTTCCTAACTGTTAGGGGCGACTTCCATAAAAATAGGGCTATATTTCTGAAAACAGAAATAGCCCTATTTTTATTTAAACGGATTCAATTTTTAGAAATCGAATTAAACAACCGCCGCCATTTTGACATCATTATTGGCTAACAGTTCTTGTAATTCATCGGCATCCACCGTTTCTTTATCAATTAAAACATCAGCTAATTGATTGAGAACATGGCGGTTTTCTACTAATACTTGTTTTGCCCGTTTATAGGCAGCATCTACCAGGACACGGACTTCAGCATCAATGGTGGAGGCGGTTTCTTCGGAGAAATCCCGTTCCGACATAATATCCCGGCCCAGGAACACATTCCCCTGTTGACGCCCTAAAGCCACCGGGCCAAGGCGATCGCTCATCCCATAACGGGTAATCATTTGACGAGCCACCCGAGTCACCTGTTGTAAGTCATTAGAAGCGCCAGTGGTGACTTCTTCCTCTCCAAAGATAATTTCTTCGGCGACCCGGCCACCCAAAGCCACGGCCATTTGATTTTCCAAATAGGAGCGGCTGAACAAACCGGAGTCCATCCGTTCTTCACTAGGCATAAACCAGGTTAACCCCCCAGCCCGACCGCGAGGAATAATACTAATTTTCTGTACGGGGTCATAGTCGGGCATTAAGGCCCCCACTAAGGCGTGTCCGGCTTCATGGTAAGCCACCAGGGTTTTGCGTTTTTCGCTCATCACCCGATCTTTCTTCTCGGGGCCAGCTAACACCCGGTCAATGGCATCATTGACTTCATCCATGGAAATTTCCGTCAAGTTACGACGGGCGGCTAAAATAGCGGCTTCGTTTAACAGGTTGGATAAGTCCGCCCCGGTAAACCCAGGGGTACGACGGGCAATTTTATCTAAGTCCACATCTTTAGCCAAGGTTTTGCCCCGGGCATGGACGCGGAGAATTTCTGCCCGGCCGTTATAGTCGGGACGGTCAACTACCACTTGACGGTCAAAGCGACCCGGACGCATTAAGGCGGAGTCGAGGACGTCGGGGCGGTTGGTAGCAGCAATAATAATAATTCCGTTATTGCCCTCAAACCCGTCCATTTCCGTTAATAATTGGTTCAGGGTTTGCTCGCGTTCATCGTTACCACCGCCTAAACCTGCACCCCGTTGACGACCTACGGCGTCAATTTCATCGATAAATACGATACAGGGGGCATTGGTTTTCGCCTGTTCAAACAGGTCACGCACCCGGGACGCACCCACACCCACGAACATTTCTACAAATTCCGAACCGGAAATACTGAAGAAGGGAACGCCCGCTTCTCCGGCGACGGCTTTGGCTAGGAGGGTTTTACCTGTCCCTGGGGGGCCGACTAATAACACCCCTTTAGGAATTTTTGCCCCAACGGCGGTAAACCGATCGGCATTTTTCAGGAAGTCCACGACTTCGCTGAGTTCTAGTTTAGCTTGCTCGATACCCGCCACATCCCCGAAGGTGACTTGGGTTTGGGGTTCCATCTGCACTCTGGCTTTAGACTTGCCAAAGTTCATGGCTTGGCTACCGGGGCCATTTTGAGCGCGACGGAGTAAGAAGAATAACCCCACTAAGAGTAAAACGGGGAAAAACAGACTGCTGAGGGCTTTGAACCAGAAGCTCTCATCGTTTTGGGGTAAAACTGAAATATCAACATTATTTTCGGTCAGGATATCGATCAGAGCCGGATCGTTGGGAAGGTTAACAATAACTTTATTCCCATCCTGAGCCGTGACTAGGGCTCTGGAGCGATCAGAACTGAGGCTGACCCGTTCAACTTTATTACTCTTGACTTCTTGAATAAAGGTACTATACTTCCAGCTTTCCCGAGTTTGGGGCTGTTTATCAAAAAAGGCAGTTGCTAATGCTAAGACGACAATGGCAAGCAGGGCGTATAACCCCGCATTTCTCCAGCGTTTATTCACCGAGGTCTATCCTCCTACTGTTGCGGCGAGTCCACAGGACTCATTAGTTATGGTATTGTTACTAATCTTAACGTATTTTTCATCAACAGTGCATCGGGTCTTGTTTGGTGATCTCAATCACTCAAGCGTTCAGCCCTTGATTGTTTTGGCACTCGCGCGCAGTAATATAGTAAAAGATTTTTCCCTCAGTTGAGTTTAAGGTCAAACCACAGTGCAAGTTAAAAGTCAATCAAAATTTACCCAAAATTCCTTTTGTAAAGTTTGTGGTTCTATATCCCCTTATTTTGCTCAAGCTACGGTCTTAAATCGCTATAGTGTTGATTATTTTAAATGTTCGGTTTGTGGATTTGTCCAAACTGAAAAACCCTATTGGTTAGATGAGGCCTATGCTGATCCGATTGCCATGAGTGATGTGGGATTAGTAGCCCGAAATTTTAAATTTTCTCAAATCACTCAAGAGTTAATTATATCCTGTTTTAATCCTCAAGGCAAGTTTTTAGATTATGGCTGTGGTTATGGTTTATTTGTGCGGTTGATGCGGGATTTGGGGTTTGATTTTTATGGTTATGATCAATATTGTCAAAATATATTTTATCAGGGATTTGAAGGAAATCAACAAGAAAAATATGATTTAGTTACGGCTTTTGAAGTGTTTGAACATTTTGTTAATCCCCTGGAGGAGATTGAAAAATTATTAAAGTTTTCTAAAAATTTATTATTCAGTACCCAACTGCTTCCGGCGGATCATCCTCAACCGGATCAATGGTGGTATTATGCTCTCCATGAAGGTCAACATATTGGAATTTATACCTATCAATCGTTATTAAAAATAGCTGAAAAATTCAAGTTAAATTTATATTCTGATGGTAGTAGTTTACATCTATTAACCGAACATAAAATATCAGGATCAGCATGGAAAAATGCTATATCTATAGAAATTTCCCCCCAGACTTTACCCTCACTCACGCAACAAGATTTTTTAAAAGCTGTGGCCAATCGTCAATCGATAAATTCTGATCAGCAATCAATTAAAATTATTATTGATGGGGTATTTTTCCAAATTCGTAACACGGGAATTGCCAGGGTGTGGAAATCTTTACTAGAAGAATGGTCTACAAAAGATTTTGCTCAACAAATTATTGTTTTAGACCGAGAAGGGACTACCCCTAAAATTCCTGGGATTAAATATTATCAGATTCCCGAATATAGTTATGATAAAATTGTAGAAGATCGCCAACTATTACAAAAAATCTGTGATCAAGAAAATGCGGATCTGTTTATTTCCACCTATTATACGACTCCCCTAACAACTCCTTCAGTATTTATGGGATATGATATGATTCCAGAGCAGTTAGGACTGGATTTAACGATTCCCATGTGGCAAGAAAAACATCATGGAATTGAACACGCATCGGCTTATATTACGATTTCTGAAAACACAGCCCAAGATTTAATTCACTTTTTCCCTAAGATTAATAAAGATCAAATTACCGTCGCCCATTGTGGTGTCCCGGCTGTATTTTCCCCCGCAACAGCGGAAGCTATTCAACAGTTTAAATTCAAATATAGCATCAATAAACCCTATTTTATTTTAGTCGGTCAACGCTTAGGTGCGGGAGGATATAAAAATACTCTATTGTTTTTTAAAGCACTAACTCAACTGAAAAATAATCGGGATTTTGAAATTGTTTGTGTGGGAGGAGAGCCCACTTTAGAAGCTGAATTTTATTCCTATACTCAACAGTTTAGAATTCATTTATTACAACTCAGTGATCAAGAATTAAAACAGGCCTATTCCGGCGCAACTGCATTAGTTTATCCCTCTAAATATGAAGGGTTTGGGATGCCAATTATAGAGGCGATGGCTTGCGGTTGTCCGGTGATTACCTGTCGAAAAGGTTCAATTCCAGAAATCGCGGGGAATGCCGCTTATTATGTGGATGAAGACCAGGTTTTAGAAATGTTACAAGCCTTAGAACAAATTCAAAAACCTGAAATTTATCAACCGTTAATTCAAGCGGGTTTACAACAATCTTCTCAATATTCCTGGTCAAAAATGGCTGACATTATTCAACAGACTTTAATTCAAACCGTGCAAAATTTAAAAACATCAACAAAATCACTGGATTTTCAAGACTTTACCTATTCTAAACGCAGTCATTTTAATCAATTTAAACGGTTTAAAGCCTATAGTAATATTAATCCCGATGCTTGTGATCTGAAAATTTATCAAGATTTATTGGTCTATAATTTTATTATCCAAAATTTCCCTAAAGGTTCAAAACTGTTAGAAATTGGTGGGGGAAATTCTCGAGTTTTAGAAGCATTAAAACAGGACTATGAATGCTGGAATTTAGATAAATTTGAAGGCGTAGGAAATGGCCCCAATCAAATTCAAAATTATGCCAACTCTCGGATTGTTTTAGACTATATTGGTAACTTTAACCCTGAACTTCCTAATCAATATTTTGATTGTGTTTTTAGTATTTCTACCCTGGAACATATTATGGAGGATGAAACAACCTTTCAAAACATCACTCAAGATATGGATCGAATTTTAAAACCCTTGGGGTTTTCCTTACATTGTTTTGATGTGGTGGTGAAGCCCGGCGAAGTTTGGACAAATCAATTTTTACCCTATTTATTTAAGACCCAAAAAACCTTAAATTCCAGAATTGATTTTGATAAAATTAAACGTGATCCTGATTTATATGGAATGTCAGAAACAGCCTATCGCCAGTTTTGGCAACCCACAACCCAAAAATCCTATCAAGAATTTGGTCAACCGATTTCCTATAATATCCTCTGGCAAAAATCCGCCACCAATGTCAGATCTGTATCTCCTGAAATTTTAGTTTATTCATCTTTACCTAAAATTTCTATTGTTACCCCGTCTTTAAATCAAGGTGAATTTTTAGAGGAGTGTATTGATTCTATTTTGAGTCAGAATTATCCTAACTTAGAATACATGATTATGGATGGGGAAAGTACGGATAATTCCGTTGAAATTATTAAAAAACATGAGAAATATTTAACCCATTGGCAAAGTCAGGCGGATGGCGGTCATTATGCGGCGGTGAATGCGGGATTTCAAAAAACAACCGGTGAAATTATGGGATGGTTAAATTCCGATGACAAATATCATCCCGATGCTTTTTATAAACTGGCGGCAACATTTGGTCACAATAAACAGGTGGAATGGGTGATGGGAATTCCGACGGAATGGGCTAGAAACGGAAGACATATTCATAGTCAAATGCAGACGCCTTTATGGTCAAGAAAAATGCTTTTAGATAAACAATGGGTCGAACAATATCAACAATTACAACATACTTGGATTCAACAAGAAAGTACATTTTGGACGCGATCGCTCTGGGAAAAAGCCGGATCAAAATTACAAACAAATCTCAATTTAGCGGGGGATTTTGAACTGTGGTTGCGTTTTTCTCGTTATGCTCCTTTGTATTTATTAAGAAGTTTAATCGGCGGATTTCGTACCTATGATACCCAACGTTCTAAAATTTATCGAGAGCAATATTTTCAAGAAGTTAAGCAAATTGTTCAAGAGGAATTGCAATTAATTGAGCAAGGAAAATATATTTCTGATCAACCATCTCCCCCTGTAATTGTGTTGGAAGATCATCAATTTTTAGCCTTAAAACAAAAGGCTTTAACCGACCCTAAAATTAAAGTATCTGCGATTATTTCTACCTATAATTCGGCATCAATGATGTCGGGAAGGTTAGAAAATTTAGTTGATCAAACTTTATTTCAACAAGGAAAATTAGAGATTATTGTTGTTGATTCCGGTTCCCAGGAAAATGAACGAGAGATTGTTTCTAGGTTTAAACAACAATATCCTGACTCGATTATTTATATTAAAACTGAAGCAAGGGAACCCATTTATCAAGCATGGAACCGGGGAATTGCGATCGCCCGGGGTGAATATATCACCAATCAAAATACCGATGATCGTCTCAAATTAAATGCTTTAGAACGATTATCTAACTATTTAGATGAACATTCAGAAGTCGTATTAGTACACGCCGATCAGCAAGCGGTATCACTAGGAGAAACTGTTAATTTAGAGCAATTAAATGGCAAACCTCACTGGAAATGGCCGGAATTTTGTCGTTTAAAATTATTATTTTCAGCCCAAGTAGGTTCTCAACCAATGTGGCGAAAATCCCTACATAATAATTATGGATTATTTGATCAAACCTTGAAAGTTCGAGGAGATCAAGACTTTTATATTAGAATTGCTAATGGGGGAGAATTCCATTTTATTCCCGAAATATTAGGGACTTTGAACTTATCAGAAAATTCCTTAAGTCATCAACAAGATTTAAGTCGTGAAGAAGAAGTTTTAATCTTTAAAAGATATACCTCCTCCCGGGAAAAATTAGCTCAATTTTTGAATCATGCTCAAATTCAACCCACGGATCAAAACTATCAAATTTTAGTCAATAATTTATCCTGTGATTTAGCGAATCAGGTTTTATCACAGTTTCATTTACCCTTTTATATCAAATTAATCACGGAATTATTAAACTCTGTAGTTGAATTGGGAACCTATCAACAAACAGTACAAACTAATTTATTAAGAATTTGGAACCGTTTTTCTGACCCCGCCACCCGATTTCAATTTATGAAAACATTATCACCCCAAATCATAGAAACTTGTGATGAGCAAATTCAACTCAAAGGGGAGGGAATGGAAAAAATTGATGAGTCTCAACTTTATATTAATTTATCTAAACTCAGTCAACTTAATTCACCTAAAATTAATCCGGTTTTTTCCCCTCAACCTCGACCCTGTTGGTCGGTGATTATTCCTAGTTATAACGGTGAAAAATATATCGAACAGGTGTTAAATAGTGTTCTGAGTCAAGCCCCCAGTTCTGAAGAAATGGAGATTATTGTTGTTGATGATTGTTCAACTCATCCAGAGATTGAAGCTATCGTTAAAAACATCGGTAAAAATCGAGTTAAATTCTATCGACAACCGCAAAATTTAGGGTTAATTCCTAACTGGAATGATTGTATTCAACGGTCTACGGGGCAATGGATTCATCTTTTACATCAGGATGATTTAGTCCTCCCTGGATTTTATACTCGGATGCGAGAACTACTAGAAAAAGAACCCACCGCCGGGGCTGGATTTTGTCGCCATTATTATATTGATGAACAGGGAAAACAACGCTCCCTTTCTGCGTTAGAACAACAAACAAATGGGATTATTTCTAATTGGTTAGAACGCATTGCTGTGATGCAGCGCATTCAATTTGCTGCGATGGTGGTTAAACGCAGTGTTTATGAAACATTAGGAGGATTTTCTGATAATGCAGGTTCCGCAGCAGATTGGGAAATGTGGAAACGAATTGCCGCCTATTATCCTGTAGCCTATGAATCTCAACCTTTAGCCTGTTATCGTTTACATTCAACTTCAGAAAGTTCTAAGTTAATTTCCATTGGGGCTAATATTTCAGATACTTTAAAATCTATTGAACTCTCTCAATCCTATTTACCCGAAAATTTAGCGATTAATTTATCAAATAAAGCCCGAGAACACTATGGTTTATATGCTATTAATACCGCTCAACAACTATTAGTTAATGGTGATGCTAAAGCCGTAATTGCTCAAATTCAAGAGGCATTAAAGTGTAGTCAATCTGATGTTGTTAAACAAGCTATTATTGAGTTATTTAGTCCTCAACAACCCAAAGCTCAAATCAGAACCTTAACTCCGGCTCAAATTTTGGCGGAAGTTTCCCGTTTAACTGAAGAATACAAGAAAACAAATAACCCAGATTCCCTGCGTCAAATTCGGCAAATTGTCGCTCAATATTGGTTGGCTTTAGAATCAGATAATTTAGAAAAAACCTATGGCGGAGAAATTGGTCAAGCCCATAAAATCCTACTCAATAGTGGGTTAAAAAATGAAGCCTTAACATCCCTAGAAAAAGCTCAACTTCAAGATTGGTATGCTTATCTAAAACAAGGGTTAAATCAACCTAAAAGCATACAGCATTTATTGGCAATTATTTTATATAGTTATCCCTATCAATTATCAGCTAATTGGTATATTCAAGCTCCGATTCCTAAATGGTTTTTACCGGATTATTTTGAGTTTATGTTAGCCGTCCCTCAGTTTTTCCAAGAGTTAGGAGAAGCTGAACTATATTATCGTTATTTAGAAAATTGGATTCACTATATTCATGAGCGGTTTATCAGTCATCCTGAGTTTCCAATTTGGCAGGAATTAGCGTGGAAATTCACCCAAATAGCTAACTTTATTCCCCTATATTTTAATACGGCTAATCTCAAAGATATTTATATTAAACGGGCGGAAATTATCGAATTCGCCCTAACTCATTTGGGGTATTCCTTAGATTATCAGTTTCCCCAGCGTCCAACTCGTCAGAAAATTCGCTTAGGAATTCTAAGTAACCATTTCCTACCTCAAACCGAAACCTACTCAACTCTACCAGTTTTTGAGTATTTAGATTCAACTCAATTTGAGGTGATTTTATATACTCTACAATCAAATAATCATCCCCTAGAAAAGTATTGCCAAAGTCGGGTAGAACGCTTTGTAAAACTGCCTAAAAATATCTCAGAACAGGTTCAATTAATTCGGAATGATGATTTAGATATTCTCTTAATTGGAACTAATGTAACGGCTGTTAATCACGGGATAACGCTCTTAGGATTACATCGGTTAGCCCGCATTCAAGTCACATCAACATCATCCTGCGTAACTACAGGAATGCGGAATATGGATTACTATATTTCAGGAACTTTAACGGAAATAAAACAGAATCCCCAAGCCCAATATCGGGAAAAATTAATTCTTTTAGAAGGGACAGCCCACTGTTTTAGTTATTATGCAACTCCCCCGGAACTTCCCCAAGTCATTCCCCATCGTTCTAGTTTAGGAATTTCTGAACAAGCGGTTGTTTTTATCTCCGGTGCAAATTTCTATAAAATTATTCCTGAACTCCGAGAAACCTGGGCTAAACTATTAGCAAAAGTTCCTGATTCTGTATTAGTTTTATATCCCTTTAACCCCAATTGGGCATCCCAATATCGGGCGCTTCCCTGGATTAATAATTTTAAAGAAGTTTTAGCAGAATATGGGGTTGATCCGAGTCGTTTAATTCTCATTAAACCCCAAGGAAGTCGTAGTGATATTAAAGAATATCTGAAATTAGCGGATATTTATTTAGATTCCTACCCTTTTTCTGGGGTCAATTCTTTAGTTGATCCCTTAGAAGTGGGTTTAGTTCCTGTTGTCCGTGATGGGGATGTGATTCCTAATTTTTCTCCCACCACATCCCAAGCGGGAGAGATTTTTGTGGTGCGAGATAGTGGGTCATTCCGTTCCTTGATGGCGGCTTCTTTGTTGCGATCGCTCTCTCTTGATGATTTAATTGCCAATGGTGAAGAATCCTATATTAATTTAGCTACAACTCTCGCTAATAATCCTCAACTGCGACAACAAAAACGCCAGGAAATTCAACAAAAAATGCAGCAAAATCCTGAATTTTTGGATAGTCGCACCTACTCGGCTAAAATGGGTGTAATTTTCCAACAGTTATTCCAAACTTGGCAACAAAACCAACCAAACTCGCCATCTATTCAACTCAATAGTCGAGAAGCAATTCAACAGTATTTATCGGCTTTGGTAACTAATATTAATTATTATGAATTAGAACGAAATAATCAACTTATTGTTGATCAGTTGCGTTCTATTCGGAAAATCATGGTGGAACATTGGTTGAAAATTCCAGCAGAACATTTAGAAAAAATGTATACAACGGATTTAGGAAAAGGATATCAAATTCTCTTAAATCGAGGGATTCAAGGGGAACCTTTAACCACTGAAGAAGAACAATTAGTTAACCAAATTACTCAACAGGCGATTGGACTTAAACAGTCTGATTCTTTAAATCATTTAATGGTATTAATGTTATATTATCCCCCGGGAAAAATGGTAGTTGCAAATGCAGAAACCCGTTTACCTGAATGGTTATTAAAAGAATATCAACGGGTATTTGAAAATCCGTCAGCTTTAGAAAAGGTAACGGTATCGGATGTTGGCAAAAATCAACCCTTAACTCCTATTGAATCCTTCCAAAATCGGTTAATTGGATGTGTGAATTTATATAAAATTGATCCGGCTAACGTTGCTATTGTTGAGGATTTACGTCAAATTCGCCGACAATTTGCTGATTTTTGGTTAGGTTTGGAAACCACACAATTAGAATCGGTTTATCAAAGTTCAGTCGGTCAAACCTATCGAACCCTATTATATAGTGGGTTTTCTCAAGAAACTTTAACAACTACAGAACAGCAATTCATTAAAACCTTAGCCTCTCAAATGAATCAAGGATTGACTCAAATAGAGACGATTAAACCTCTATTGGCGGTGTTATTATATTGTCGCCCTGAACAATTACAAATTCAAGATTTATCCCGTTTACCGCAATGGTTTCGTCCAGATTATGAACAGTTAAGCCATCAATAAACCAATAAGATTGTTGCGCCGTTGTTGCGCTGAAGCGCATCTCTTATAAAGCCTCAAACATCAACAACAATTTTTCTATAAATGCGAATAATTAGGGCTTGCTGAAAAAGTAACAGAAAAGGAAAAGAAATAGCCTGTATATTCTTTAAAAGCCTCTATTTGTGCTTTTAAGTCAGATGATTCGTTAAAATTATCCCAACTAATAAGGTTTTTGCGCTATTTTACACCTATCCCTTGCACCTGATTCATTTTTTCTTGTCTTCTCCTCCCGTCTGTTCTGGCTTTTCGCCTTTTTTCAGCAAGCCCTACTTAGAAGAACGAACCAATAAAAAACTCGCAATTCCAATTCCTAAAAATGTCGGCAACCAAGCGGCAAAAAAGGGAGTCAGAATTTCTTTTTGACCTAATGCTCCAGTAATAAAAGATAGTAAATAATAACCAAAAATCACAATTACACTAATCCCAAAACTGGTAGCTTTACTGGTGCTTTGGGGTCTACTGCCCAATGCCACACCCAATAAAGCAAAGACGACACAGGAGAAAGGTAGAGCATATTTTTGTTGAATTCTAACTTTAGTTTTAATGATTTTTTGTTGATCTCCACTCAATTTCATTAATTGTAAATAATCTTGAGCTTGAGCAATATTCATCTCATCAAAACCCCGTTTCCGTGAAGCTAAATCTAAAGGAGTTCGAGACAGTTGAATTTGTTTATGATCGAAACGCACAATATTCCGATAAGAACCATCGGGATTTACAATATAAACCGTACCATTAAAGAAATCCCAGGTATTGGCAGAAAAATTCCAATTAGCAGATTTTGACGAGATAATTTGAGTTAACTCCGGTTGGGAAAGATCTAAGATTGTTACTTCCAACATTTGACCATTATCAAATCTTTGGGCATAAAATAGCCGGACTAAGCGACTAAACTTTTTATCCGTTCCCTCTATTTTAATCTTTTCATATTCGGGATAAAAAATATTATCCTCTTGAATAGGAAGGTCGCCTTCATTTAATGCTTGTTCATAGGTTACAGAGGCTTTATAATTAGCCGCCGGAACAATTACTTCATTAAACCCAAAGGTTAAAGCTGTGATCATTAAACTAAAAATTAATGTGGGAACTAATAGCCGATATAAACTTATTCCACAACTTTTCAGGGCAATTAATTCACTATCACTTGATAAGCGTCCATAAACCATTAAGGTACTTAAAATGATCGCCATGGGAAAAGCTAAAACAATAAATTCCGGCATTTTTAAGAGAAATACCTGAACAGCTATCCCTACTGATAAACCAGACTCTGCCACCTGTCGAACTAACTCAAAAACCGTACCCACAGTTAAAGCCACGGAACTAAATAATCCTACCCCAAAAATAAACGGTGGAATCAATTCTTGAATTAAATAGCGATCTAAAATTGAAATATAGGGAGGGAAAAATTTACCAGAAATCAAAGACTTAGAAAGAGTAATTTTCATACTTGAAAATTGTCACCTAAATAATACTGTCGCACCAGGGGATTATTGTAGAGTTCTTCAGCAGTTCCCGAGGCAAAAATTTGCCCATCGCGCATAATATAAGCTCGGTCTGTAATAGCTAAAGTTTCCCTAACATTATGATCAGTAATCAAAATTCCCATATTGCGGGTGCGTAATGCGGCTACAATTTCTTGAATTTCCGAAACCGCAATGGGGTCAACACCAGCAAAGGGTTCATCTAATAGTAAAAACTGGGGTAATTCTAATCCCGCCGCCAAAGCCCGGGCTAATTCCGTCCGCCGTCGTTCTCCCCCAGAAACCTGATAACCTAAAGTCGAGGCTACTTTTTCTAAGCGAAATTCTCTTAGTAAAGTATGGAGACGTTTTTGCCACAAGTGACGAGGAACATGGGTTTGTTGCAACACCAACAAAATATTATCCCTGACACTCAGATGTCGAAAAATACTCGCCTGTTGGGTCAGATAACCAATGCCTAAACGGGCGCGTTGATGAATAGGTAAATGGGTAATATCAATTTCATTTAGATAAACATTTCCTTGAGTTGGTTTTTCTAATCCCGTTGCAATATAGAAAGTTGTGGTTTTACCTGCACCATTGGGCCCCAATAATCCCACAATTTCTCCTTGGGAAACGGATAGATTGACTCGACTAACAACAATGCGTTTACGGTAGGATTTGTGAATATTCTCCAGCACTATTTTCATAACCAGATTTGTTAGAAATAATTTAAGGATTACGCGGTGCTGAAGGCGCGCTTAATGGGGTTTTAAAAGCAGGTTTAGGATTAAAAGGTTCAACGGTGGCGTTTTTCGGGCCGGCACTTTCATCGGGGACTAAATACATCGATTCCACCTGTCCACCCCCCTGTGGTAGAGCAATAAACCGCCCCTCATCAATTAAATAGGTAACGGTTTCCCCGCGAATGGTATTTCCTTCTTGCAAAACAAATACATTTCCACTGAGAATGATTCGACGTTCTCGACTAAAATATTGGGCTTGGGCTGCGGTAGCCTGAATACTGCGGGCGGGATAATTAATTTGAACGTTACCCCGAGCGGTGACAATTCCCGTTTGAGCATCAGCTTCCTGAATATCCGAGCGCACGGTCATCGCCCGCCCGACGGCGTTTTTGGCTGGGGGAGCTTGGGCATAACTCGGCCCAGCACCGACGACACTCTCTGTGATCAAACTACTGACTAGGGCCATGGGTAACAGGAGTGTGAATCCCAAGGAAAGGGAGATGGAAGTTAACAGTTTGGCAATCAGCATTATGACGTTGGAAACTCTAAAATAGCTACTGGTTGGTGCAATTGAGTAGTGGACGCTGAAATTGAACCCTCATAGGTCTGTGTGCCCATTGTACTCTATCCGCTTCATGAAACTGACTCCAACCTACTTAAATAAACTCCACATCACACACACCAGAAATGCCGAATTCACGCGGATTGCAGCAAATAATTGCTGTAGGGGCGGGTTCACCTGAATATTTAACACCCATCAACAAATTATAAAAACCCGCCCAAACCCCAGCCGAATACCCATTCGTAATTCGTAATTCGTAATTCGTAATTAGCTATTACCCATTATTTAACCTTGACGTTTTTCATCTTCTCGACGTCGGCGATCGCGCCATTCCGCTACGGTTAAATATAGAACACCCCCGGTAAAAATGATCAACATGGAAAAAGCCACCAATACCAAAATTTCAATCAGAGTTAACTCTTGTAAAACTTCCATAGGTCAATTAAAAATCCAGTTTTTATCTATTTTAATTCAAACGGTAGGGCGCGTGAAATTAATTTATTAATTGTCACTCACCCTACAACAATTTGGCAAAAGTATCAATCCATCAACTAGGTTTCTAAGGTTTAAACCGCAGGTAACTCATCTAAAATGGTAAACCGAACATGATTAATGGCTAAGGTTCCCAAAGACACTTTTTCGCGGTCAACATCAACCCCTTCACTGGTCAATCGTTGAAAACGAATACCCTTGCCAATTTCAATATGATACCAAGCTAATCCCATAAAAAACCGTAGGGGATAGGGCCCACCTTCTTGAATATCATCGGGGTTAGATTCCATCGGAACCCAACCAAAACCCGGGATATAAAATTCCAGCCAAACATGATTATATTCCGGTTGTAAAGGCACTCCTCGACGGTCAGCAAATTGTGGGCATTTATAACGTCCAATAGTTCGACAAGCGATACCATTTAATCGGGATAAAGCTAATAAAACCCCCACATATTCCCCACAGGAACCTATGCCTCGCTCCAGAACTACATCGGGATTTTCAATCTTAGAAGTCAGACTATAGGATAACTGATCATAGACATAATTACGAATACTTAAAAGTTTTCGTAGAAAATTGGTTTCGTTGCGAATAGCATTTTTAGCAGCGGCTTTAACCGTAGCAGTATCCATGGCTAAATGATCATCATCCACCAAATATTTTTCAGGCATATCTGAGGGAATCTTAGGTAAACTTTCCACCTGACGGGGATGAATTTGATATTTAATACTCCGAACTTCTAATAATGCTTTCCAACCAAAAATCAAACGTTCCGTCGAAGTCAAAGGATTAAATTGAAATACCGCCACTTTTTCCCCATCTTCAACTTCTTCTCGAAAAGGAATTCCAATGGCAGAAACCTCTAAAACCTTCTGACGATTTGTATTAGAAGGTAAGGCAATGCGCCATTCTAAATTTTCAATATGAACCGCATCTAAGGGTTCTAACTCCTCTACATAGGACATTTCAATCAAATAGCCATTAGAGGTGGCATATTTTTCTTGAGAATTAAAATGAAAAGAGAGGGGATGAATAAAGGTGCGATCGCGTTTTGCCAATTCAAATTGATCATAGGAACTGGGATTATCTCGGATATAAAGTTCAGTGCCCGCATAGGCGACATAGAGAACTTCTTCTGCCGTTTCTGGATCGGTATGAAATGTTAAACCACTGGGAGATTCAAAAGGAGTTAAGACACTAAATCGAGTTTCTCCTGTGGCTCTTTCCAAACAATAAACCGTCTGTTCTTCGCGATCGCAAACCCATAATTCTTCATTTCTAATTGTTAGATTTTCTACCCCAATTCCTGGAGCACAGAAGCGGGTAATTTCCCGTTTAGTATTTTGACTATAAACCAGAATAGAAGCAATGCGATCGCAGGCTAAATAAAGAGTAGATTCATAAACCGCAATTCCGGTAACTACATCGGGTAATTGCATAAACAATTGAGGTTCAAGATTAATAATAGAATTACCTTGAACAACCCCCGGACAAAAATAGACCTCATTGCCGCGAGTAAACCAGAGGTTATCACCCCCAATTGCTAAACCGGTCACATCTCTAAAGGCCAAAGTTAAATCAGGATTAACCACCGTGGCATTATCGGTTTTGGGGTCAATTTGAAGTAAAAATCCTCGGGAGGTATCAATCGCCAAGAGGGTATTTCCTAAACCGGTTAGACCATATAAAGCAGAAACCCCAATGGGTCGAATTGTCCGAGGTTTAAAACTGCTATTTTTCCCAAAGGTCAATGAGTTAAGATTCATAGAAACTGTGATTATAGATGAAATCCGGATATTTATTGCTCGAATGATGTCAAACCTGCGACTTAGGATAGGAGACAAAGCCCAAACTTTCCTAAAATCCAATTCAGACTCAAACATTTAAGATTAAGCACAGATTTTGACAACTTTTGCAGGAACATTAGATACAATAGTAATGTCAATAAATGCTACTCTGCCCATCGGCAAGCGTGACTAATTATGGCTATGCCAATGTTTTTCCTCCACCGTGCAACCCTTGGACTAACGTTATTGTTACAAATTGGGGTTGTTTTTAGTTCAAGTGTAGCCCCAGGCCGTTCAGCGTCTTTGCCTCAAAATTGGGGAAATGAACAGAATCCGGTTGATTTCGGGACAGAGCAACGGGTTCAGCAACCTGAACAACCCAGCCCAAGTAGTGATTCACCGTTCACAAACTGGAATGCCTTTACCCCACCCGAACGGGGAGTCCCCGGACGTCGGGAAGGCGGCGGAACTCGTGGGCCTTGTCCCAGTCTGACCGCATTAATTCCCGAGTCTACAATGGGGCGCACGGCATCCGGTAAACCCGCATTTTTTCTTTATATTCCCGGGATAATCGATCAACAGACAGTGGAATTTGAGATCGCAGATGAAGCGGATAAAACCCTTTACAAAACCTCCTTTTCCCTCAGCACTGATCGTCCTGGTATTGTGGGAATTCAATGGTCTGAGAATTCTAAATTTTTGGCCTTACAAGACAATAAAAATTATCGTTGGTATATAACCCTTAAATGTAAGGTCAATGATCCTTCTAATGATCCTTCTAATGATCCTTCTAATGCTCCTTCTAATGATCGTCTGGTCAGTGGATGGATCAATTCCGTTGCTTTGAGTCCGTCTCAAAAACTCCAATTAGGACAAACTCAAGATCCCTTAGAACGTTTAAAAATATATGCTCAACAAGGACTTTGGCATGAAACAATATCAACTTTAGCAACCTTAAAATTGAACGATTCGGAAAATCTATCCGTTAATAATCAGTGGGACAATCTATTAAAATCAATTGGCTTTGATCCATCTCAAAAACAAACTAAAGTTGAAAAGGAAAAAGCTCAAGCTATTCTCGATGCTCCTATCCTAAAAATTCAAACCAATCAGTAATCTCCGTAATCGGAAATATACAGTCATTGTAACCGGACAAAATTTATAATTTTACGGGTGTAACTAATAACAGTTGACGGTTGACCAATAACTGATTACTGTTGACTAATAACTGATAAAAAAATAGGCATTCTATGGGTAGGAGTGAAAATTTTACAAAATTTCGTCACTGCGGGGCAATAGTAGCTAGTACCATACTGCTGGTAGTGTCCCCTCCTCGTCAAAGTCTTTCTGAAGAATCTCCGACGCCACTCTCTTTGGCTGCGGAATCTCTAACCCTCGAGCATCAGATTTCCTCCTCAACCCTTACGCCTTCTGAACCTCGTGATGTTCTTTCCCAGCGATCGCTACATACCTTGAGGTTTGGGGATTTTTCCCGACCAGATGCCTCCGGGGAATTTTGTGATCTGATCACTTGTCCTACCTTCGCCCAAGCCTCACCGATTAATATTCCGCCCCAGGTACCCCAACCCGATCCGAATCGCGATCGCTTTTTACCTCGACCTCCGATTCCCCCCAAACCCGAACCCCCGTCCCCGGATCAATTAACTCCCACCCCGACCCCCGCCCCGACCCCGCCCCCGGATGAAACCCCGATTTCGGTTCAACGGATTAACGTGACGGGTAGCACTATTCTCACCTTAGAGGAAATTCAAACCTTAGTTAATCCCCTAGAGAATTGCCCCCTTACTCTTACTCAACTGAGGCAAGTCGCCGATCAAATTACAGCCATTTACTTAGAACGGGGTTATATTACCTCTCGGGCAATTGTTCCCGAACAAACCATCAATAATGGCATTGTACAGATTCAGGTGATTGAAGGAACCTTAGAAAATATTGAAGTCGAAGGAATCAAACGCCTCCATCCCTCCTATATCACCAGTCGAATTAATTTAGGTGCTGCTAAACCCCTGAGTACCGCCGCCTTAGAAGACCAATTGCGACTACTCAGGATTAACCCCCTGTTTGAAACCATAGAAGCCAGTCTCAGGGCTGGAACCCAAGAAGGTCAGAGTATTCTGATTGTGCGGGTTGTGGAAGCCCCTCCCTTTGGGGTGAGTTTGAATGTGGATAACTATTCGCCGCCGAGTATTGGGTCTGAACGCATGGGCCTGAGTGTGCGCCATCTCAACCTCACTGGTCGCGGAGACTTCCTGGGACTATCTTATAATACCACTCGCCTAATTGCCGATGGGGAATCGGATATTATCGATGCTTTGTATAGTATTCCGATTAACCCCATGAACGGAACGATACAACTGCGAGTTCAACCTTACCAAAATCGGATTACCCAAGAGCCCTTCAACGCCCTGAATATTGAGGGGAAATCCCAACGGTATGAAATTAGCTATCGTCAACCAATTATCCGTAACCCAATCTCTGAATTTGCCCTATCCTTTGGCTTTGCCTTCCAAGATAGTCAAACCTTTTTAGATAATAACGGAGAACCCTTTGCCTCCGGGCCTGATAATCGGGGGGTAACTCGTACCAGTGTACTGAAATTTGGACAGGACTATGTGGTTCGGGACGCAGAAGGGGCTTGGGCCTTGCGATCGCAATTTAACCTCGGTTTAGATATCCTCGGCGCCACCGATGTCAGCACCCCCAATGCAGCGTTTTTAAGTTGGTTAGGTCAAGTCCAACGGGTACAACGTTTAGGGGAAAATAATCTCCTAATTGCCCAAGGGGATATTCAATTATCGGCCGATCCGTTATTTCCCTCGCAACAATTCGTTATAGGTGGTGCCCTATCCCTCAGAGGATATCGTCAAAATGTGCGGGCTGGGGATAATGGCTTTCGGATTTCCCTGGAAGATCGGATTACCCTCGATCGCAATCAGGACTCCGAACCCGTATTTCAACTGGCGCCATTTCTCGATTTTGGTGGGGTTTGGAACCACGACCGCAACCCTAACCGAATTATTGGTAAAACCTTTTTAGCAGGTGCAGGACTGGGAGTAATTTGGCAACCCGTTAACGGGTTAAATCTTCGCCTAGACTATGGAATTCCCTTAATTAGTATTAGCGATCGGGGTAATAATATTCAAGATGATGGGATTTATTTTAGCGTGACTTATACTCCTTAATCAATAAACGGATGATGATGAAGCTACTTTTTCAATTGATTAAATTCTGCGACCGTATTTCCCTTGTCTTGATATTCTTGGGTAAATCATTTCAAATAAAAATAATTAACCTCAATCTCCTCGTTTCTAGGTTCTACCTAGAAATGATATTAATGGAGGCTCCGCCTCCTTTTGTTTGAGGCAGAGCCTCAAAGTTGGCATTCCAATGCAGAGCATTGGAACGAGGGACTAAGGGACGAGGGACGAGGGAACAAAATATTAGTAACTTAACATTATCACCCAATTATGAGGATCTGAGAAAAAATTATTACTTATCAACACTTAGATTGGTATAATATTCTCAAATAATAATCAAAGTGGATCTAAATTTTGATTGTCTTTTACATTGAGATAAATTAATGCAATCTCCCATAGTCTTATCTATACTTATATGACTGATGTAAACTGGAATAGAATTTTAGACAGTATACCCGATCTAGCTTCAGAAGCTATTGTTAGCGATTACTTTGTTAAGCCCTTGTTAAAGGCTCTAGGGTTTAGTATTGAGGAACAATACCCCGAATTTCCTACGGGTTCCGGGACAGTAGATTTTGCCTCTCGGAAAAACCAAGGCAGTGATACTTTTAATCAATCAAAAACCAATCCTTATCTACTGGTAGAAGTTAAAGGTCGAGCTATTGGTACGGGAGCGAGAATAAATCTTCTGGAGAAAACACCAACCTATCAAAAGACTCACAACCAAATTAAACAATATTTGCTATCCCCTAACTGTAAAACTGCTGAATGGGGAATTATTACAAATTCAATCCATATTCAACTTTTTCGGCGACATGGGAAGGTTGTTCATCCTGCCACACCTTGTTGGCTAATTAAAAATGATAATATCCTAGATATTGTTACTCGTATTAAAGATTTGATCGAGAATCCTTTACCTGCTTTAGTCGTTAGTCTCTACAATGATAAAGGAGGTGTGGGCAAAACAACAACTACAATCAATCTAGCTTCTATCTTACGGAGACAGAAAAAGAATGTTTTAGTCATTGACTTTGATCCTCAACAGCGAGACTTAACAGATTTACTGGGTTTACAACCTACAAAAACCAAGTTATCTGATTGTTTAATTGATCGGTTTTTAAACATTAAAGATGCCATTCAGCCTTTTAAAATTAAAACTAAATCTGGAGAGGTTCGAGTTTTTGACGTTATCCCTTCAGATTCGGGTTTAGATAAATTTATGCTTGATGACCAACACGTCAAAGTTCAAAAAGGGCCTGCAAGGTTAAAAGATTTATTAGATACTTTAAAAGGTAATTACGATTATATTTTAATCGATGCACCGACAAACTGGACGTTTTTTAGCCAAAGTTGTGTTTATGCCTCTGATGTTGTTTTAATCCCAACTAAACACACGAATTTTGCCTCATTAAAAAATGCCAGGAAAGTCATCCTAGAATTTATTCCTGAAATTCAAGAAGTAAGAGATAAAAAAGGAGAGTATGGCCCGATTCCTCTGCCTATTTTTTTTAATGAACATAAACCAACAGAGACTTCATTGAAACGTGCAAACAGTGAAATTAAGTCGATCATTTCTTTGAATCGTGATTTATTACCGTACTTTTATCCGAAATATACAAAAGGTGCCCCAGATCAAACAATATTCAGTATTCCAGAATATGCTATTGTTGCAAGTGCCGTTTTTGAACGCATACCTGCCGTATTTAAGCATAAAACTGTAAACAATTATTATCTTTCTTTAGCACAGGAGTATTTTCTTTATGAGTGATTTTGATAATATTGGTAAATTAATGCACTTGCCTTTAATTGATATTGAACCCGGACAAGAAATTACGGAACAAGAATTTTTAGTGTTAGGTGCAGCCGAAGCTATTTTACAAGCAGAGGGACGAAATTGGGTTCCGGTGATTGTGCAGGAAATTGCAGATTATCAGTATCAAGCGGTGAGTAACCATTTTGTCTATGCAGCGGCTCAAAAAGCACAATTAGAGCGGGTTTGGTGTATTATTATTGATCCCAAACCTTCTAATATTGAACAAGCTAAAATTTTAACAAGAGAAACTAATCCGCTTGTTAATTTATGTACAGCTTCCAGAGATACAATTCTAGCAGCACTCGGCTATTTACAATCTGAATCTACCAGTCCTTTAAAAAAAGTAGATTTAATTAAAGTAACAGACCGTATTCTTGAATCTGATCGAGAAACTTGGGCTGATTTTAATAAACTTACAAAGTTAAAATGCGGAATTACAAAAGAAAACCAATTAGACTGTTTAAAACAAGTCTTTTACTGTAAACCAGAACCTCTGCCACCGCCACTGCCAGCACCTGAACGTGTATCTATTAAAAAAGCCAACCGAGATCAAATTTTTGATCGAGTTAATTATTTATCTATTAATAAAATAGATAAATTTGATAAAATAGATCCGGATCAATTAGCTGATACTCTGTTTACAACCCCTAAAGGTAAATGGAAAAGTTTAAATCCTATTTCAAACCTTGACTGTGGAGTTAGTAAAAATCAGATTAAAACTCTAAAAACCGTATTCTCTTTATAAATTATGCTGAAATATGGAGGTACGCCCCAAAAACCCGGTTTCTTCAAGAAACTAGGTTTTTAATCCTCTGCGGAAAAATTTGCAAAAATTAACATTTAACGGGGTTAGTTTTGATCAAGGAATTTTTAGGGTAAATAATCAGTAAAATTGCTTAGTCCTTTGGGCCAAAAATTCCTGAATTACGATGGGATACCAGAGTCAATGATCACTCTTTAACTGATGACTGATTAGGGTAAAGGGTTTTATGGAGGTAACTTTTGGACATTTCAACCCAACCTAGTCTTTATTTTTTTGCTTATTGTAACTATTTTTATAAAAAAAATAACATAAAAAATTAAAAAATTATTACTTTGAGTCTTAAAATTGATTCTGATTTGATATAATTAAAATTAATCATTAATACGCGATAAATCTTGAATTTATAGCCCTATCCATTCAAATCACCCCTTTCCTTTCTGGGGTAGTTAGACAATAATGGCTGTATCAAACCAAGAAAACCACTGCCACCAATCAACAATTTTTAATCAAAACCGATAAGGAGAAACAATCGTGAAATTAGCAGTCTACGGTAAAGGCGGAATCGGTAAATCAACTACAAGCTGTAACATTTCTGCCGCTTTAGCCAAACGGGGTAAAAAAGTCCTGCAAATTGGCTGCGATCCCAAACACGACAGCACCTTTACCCTCACGGGGTTTTTAATTCCCACGATTATTGATACCTTGCAGGAAAAAGACTTTCATTACGAAGATATTTGGCCAGAAGATGTGATCTACAAAGGCTATGCCGGGGTTGATTGCGTCGAAGCTGGGGGCCCTCCGGCGGGTGCAGGATGTGGCGGTTACGTCGTGGGAGAAACCGTTAAACTTCTGAAAGAACTCAACGCCTTTGACGAATACGATATCATCCTGTTTGATGTCTTAGGGGACGTGGTTTGTGGTGGTTTTGCTGCCCCCCTCAACTATGCCGACTATTGCGTGATTGTCACCGATAATGGTTTTGATGCCCTGTTTGCTGCCAACCGGATTGCCGCCTCAGTCCGAGAAAAAGCCCGGACTCACCCCCTACGGTTAGCCGGTTTAATTGGCAACCGCACATCCAAACGGGATTTGATTGAAAAATACATTGAAACTGTTCCCATGCCCGTTTTAGAAGTGTTGCCCTTAATCGAAGATATTCGTGTCTCTCGGGTCAAAGGAAAAACCCTATTTGAGATGGCCGAAACCGATCCCTCCCTCAACTATGTCTGTGACTACTACCTAAATATTGCCGACCAACTATTATCCCAACCCGAAGGAGTCGTCCCCCAAGACACCCCGGATCGGGAATTGTTCTCATTGTTATCAGATTTTTATCTAAATCCGAGTCAACCCCTTGTTCAAAGTCACGATCCTGAGCTAGACCTGATGATGGTTTAATATGTCTAGCTATCTCAGGATGAGGATATAGAGGTTATGGCTTTCTTCAAAGACTTTTCCGTCGCACTTAAAGATAAGTGGTTGCAATATTACCAGGCCAATCGGGATTGGCTGGTGCTGCAAATGGATTTGAATTCAATCCCGACCCCAGATGGCGGTCGAAGACCTGCCTCATCCCTCATTTTGGGAACGATCAACGCGCTTGACCCCGAGGCAGCCCAATTGATGTTGCCATTTTCGAGGCTCAATCCCGATCCCGAAAAACTGATTGAGGTGTTAGGGCTACATTTTGACCCGGATTTGGCGTTGGCGGGTAGGTCTACATCGGAACAGCCTGCAACCGTTGTGGTTCCAGCCTATCAAGCCCCAGCCGTTGCCCCGGGTTATGCTCCCTCGCCGGAAATACCCCTATCCGTGGCCAAGGCTGTCCCTGGATATCATCCTCCAGCACCTCCAGAAACATTGAGTTTGGAGGAGGACATCACCCCAGCACAAAAACTCAATGTTGCGGGTGCTGTGGCGGCTGTAGGCGGGGCTGCGGCAGTTGTAGGCGGGGCTGTGGTGATGAAGGAAACCCTGGATGAAGATGAATTCGAGATCGAACTCGAAGAAGATATCGCCATCGATGATGACTTGGGCATGGGGGATCTGGATGAGGATCTGGATTTAGATATCGACACAGAGACCGCTACCGCCGCCGAGGAAGACTTTGATTTGGGGTTGGAGGATGAATCAGAACCCCTGGGGACTGATGACCTAGACATGGACTTGGAATCCGATGAACTCGAATCTGATGATTTGGATATGAGTTTGGAATCCGATGAACTCGAATCCGATGATTTGGATATGAGTTTGGAATCCGATGAACTTGAATCCGATGATTTGGATATGAGCTTGGAATCCGATGAACTTGAATCCAATGATTTGGATATGAGCTTGGAGTCCGATGAACTCGAATCCGATGATTTGGATATGAGTTTGGAGTCCGATGAACTTGAATCCGATGATTTGGATATGAGTTTGGAGTCCGATGATTTGGATTTTGGGCTAGAGTCGGAAACAACATCGGCGGAATTGGACATGGAGACCGAATCCGATGTCTGGGACGATGAGGTTCAGACCGAACTGGGGGAAGATGATGGTTCAGCCGATCTCGATCTGAGCTTAGACTCCTCCGATGATATCGGTTTAGGCGGGATGGATGATTTTGGGTTAGAAGGGGACGACCTCGGTTCAGACGGGATCGGAGGCTTGGAATTAGGAGATACGGATTCCGGTCTGGATGATGATCTCGGTGATTTCGGGTTAGAAGATAGTTCCTCCGATGGCTTAGGTCTGGATGCTGGAGGCGATTTAGATGATTTGGGATTAGGAGATGATGATTTAGGGGAATTTAATCTCGACGATATGGGGGATTTAACCACCGGGGATATGGATGATATCGATATCGAAGGGTTAACCGGTTCTTCCGATGATGATGAAATTTCCCTGTCGGATTTTAAATAATTTCCCGACTTAGTTTCCTAATCCTTAATCGGGTTTGGACTTTGGATCGTGCCGATTCAAAGTCATAGATATTCTTGTCAAATTTTGAGTACAAAACATCCGATTAAGAGGAGAACATTATGACCGTTGCTCAACCACAACCGGAAGGTTTAAGCTTTGAGTGTGAAACCGGAAATTATCACACCTTTTGTCCGATTAGTTGTGTCGCTTGGTTATACCAAAAAATTGAAGATAGTTTCTTTTTAGTAATTGGGACAAAAACCTGCGGCTATTTTCTGCAAAATGCCATGGGGGTGATGATTTTTGCCGAGCCCCGTTATGCGATGGCGGAATTAGAAGAAGGGGATATTTCCGCTAAACTCAATGATTATGATGAATTAAAGCGGTTGTGTTTACAAATTAAACGCGATCGCAACCCCAGTGTGATTGTTTGGATCGGTACTTGCACCACTGAAATTATTAAAACGGATTTGGAAGGGTTAGCGCCGAAATTAGAATCTGAACTGGGAATTCCGATTGTGGTTGCCCGGGCTAATGGGTTAGATTATGCCTTTACTCAAGGGGAAGATACGGTATTAGCAGCCATGGCCGCCCGTTGTCCCGATAAAGCACCCGTAGCAGAAACGGAAAAAAATGAACGGAATGCCATTCAAAAATTAATGAATTTTGGCAGACAAAAAGAAGATGTTGCTCAAGAAGAATCGGAATATGTAAATCATCCGCCGTTAGTTTTATTTGGGTCTTTACCTGATCCAGTTGTTACTAATTTAACCTTAGAATTGAAGAAACAGGGAATTAAAGTTTCCGGGTGGTTACCGGCAAAACGCTATACAGAATTACCTGTATTAGAAGAAGGGTATTATGTAGCAGGAGTTAATCCCTTTTTATCTCGAACTGCCACCACATTAATGCGGCGTCGCAAGTGTAAATTAATTGGTGCGCCGTTCCCCATTGGCCCCGATGGAACTCGAGCTTGGATTGAAAAAATCTGTTCTGTTTTTAATATTGAACCCCAGGGTTTAGATGAACGGGAAGCTCAAATTTGGGCGAGTATGGAAGATTATCTTCAAATTGTTCGGGGAAAATCTGTGTTTTTCATGGGGGATAATTTATTGGAGGTTTCCTTGGGCCGGTTTTTAATTCGGTGCGGGATGACTTGCCCAGAAATTGGGATTCCTTATATGGATAAACGCTATCAAGATGCGGAGTTAAAACTATTAGAAAAAACCTGTCATGAGATGGGTGTTCCTCTGCCAAGAATTGTGGAAAAACCAGATAATTACAATCAAATTCAACGGATTTATGATTTAAAACCGGATTTAGTCATTACCGGAATGGCTCACGCTAACCCCTTAGAAGCTCGGGGTATTAATACTAAATGGTCGGTGGAATTCACCTTTGCCCAAATGCACGGGTTTACCAATGCACGGGATATTCTGGAGTTAGTAACTCGGCCGTTACGTCGGAATAACAGTCTCAAGGATTTGGGTTGGGATAAGTTAGTTAAGGAAGATGCAAAGGTTTAATTGATAAAATTAGCCAAAATCAATCTATGATTATAGGGGCAAGGTAAGACTTGCTCCTATTTTGGTTTACTAGAGGTTAGAAAATGATTAAAGAATTTAATGTACTGATTGAAAAAGATTCTGATGGTTACTTTGTGGCTTCAGTTCCTAGTTTGAAAGGTTGTCATACACAAGCAAAATCCCTTGATGAGCTTATAGAACGGATTCAAGAGGCGATAGAACTTTGCCTAGAATTTGAAAATTCTGAAAATGAATCATTAGAGTTTATTGGTATTCAGAAAGTTTCAGTGCAAGTATGAGTAAGCTACCTAGTTTGACAGGAACTAAAGTAATCAAAACTTTACAAAAAATAGGTTTTGTTATTGCTAGGGTGAAAGGTATTCATCATATTCTGATTCATCCTGATGGTAGACGTACTGTTGTACCTGTGCACTCAGGTGAAACGATAGGAACTGGATTGCTTTCTCAGATTTTGCGTGATTGTCAGTTAACAAAAGACGAATTTAAGAATCTATTATAATTTAATTTTTGTTTATTATTATGTTATTTAACAATGATGAACTAACAATTTCAGAGTTTTTTGATCCTGATTCTATTAGTGTTTCAACTAGACCCATGACGGTTCAGCAACTTCTAACGAGATTGGAAAATAATCAACTGAATTTAGCTCCAGAGTTTCAGAGAAATAAAGGAATTTGGACTCAAGTAGCTAAAAGTAGATTAATCGAATCTGTTTTAATTCGTTTTCCAATTCCACCGTTTTATATTGATGCAACCAATGAAAAAGAATGGTTTGTTATTGATGGAATACAACGGTTAACAACTTTTAAAGAATTTTTAATAGAAGAAACCTTAGAATTAAAAAATTTGGAATTTTTAGATCAGCTTAATGGAGCCAAATCTTCCGATATTCCTAATTATTTAAAGCGACGAATTAGAGAAACAGAATTAACTATATTTTTAATCTTAAGAGGAACATCTAAAGATGTTATTTTTAGCTTATATAAGCGAATTAATCTAGGTGGTCTTCCTTTATCATCACAGGAAATACGTTATGCGAAAAATCCAGGTCAAGCGACAAATTTATTAAAATATCTAACAAAATCAAAGCCTTTTAAAAACGCTACTGATAAAAGTTTAAAAGATGAAAGAATGTTGGCTCAGGAGTGTATTTTGAGATTTTTAGCTTTAACTGATAGTCATGCTTTTGAATATAATTTTAAAGATTATGATGTTTTTTTAAATGACAAAATGGCTCAGATAAACCAAATGAGTGAGCCAGAAATTGAATTATTAAGACAGCGTTTTGAACGAGCGATGGATGCAGCTTTTAAAATATTCGGTAAAGATGCTTTTCGTAAACCCAAGTCACCTGAGCAGAAAAGACGCTATCCTATCAATAAAGCTCTATTTGAGGCTTGGTCTGTTAACTTAGATCGATTAGATGATCATGCTATACAAATTTTAGCTGATCGCAAAGATAATTTATATTATAATCTTTTAAATAGAAAACAAAACGGTGACTTTGATGCTAAAATTTATAGAGAGACAGGAAATAAAGAAAGTGTAAAAAAACGTTTAGCCCATATTGAAAAAATTATTAAGGAAGTGTTGTAATGATTAAAAATTTACGGCTAATCAATTTTAAATCTTTTCAAGATCAAAGCTTCTCTTTTAAACCTTTGACTTTATTATCAGGTTTGAATAGTACAGGAAAATCTTCAGTATTACAAGCTTTGATGCTGTTACGTCGTTCATACCAGAAAGACTTGCTTCCTAACAAGGGTTTAATTTTAAATGATGAACAAGTATATATTGGTGCAGGACAAGACGCACTTTTTGAGTATGCAGAAGATGAATTAATTGGATTTGAAATAGATTTAGAAAATGAACAGAAAGGAATATGGTGCTTTAGTTCTTCTAAAGAATTAGATATTTTAAAAGTGGTATCAGAGAAAGTTGAGCCTGAAATTTATAAATCTAGCATTTTTAAGGATAATTTTTATTACTTAAAAGCAGAACGAATTGGGCCTCAAATATCATACCCAATGTCAGAGTCTGATGTAATTCAAAGAAAACAACTTGGAATAAATGGAGAGTATGCAACTTATTTTTTAGATGCTTTTGGAAATAAAGATATTCACAATCAAAAATTAAGTCATCCCAAGGCAAAATCAATTAGTTTAAAAGATCAAGTTGATGCTTGGATGGGAGAAATAAGCCCTGGAATTTTAATTAATACTGAACCAAACTTACAAACCCAGCGTGTAAGACTTAAATATTCTTTTAAAGGAAGTAGAGGTTATAGTCCCTTTAATGTGGGTTTTGGAGTCACCTACACTTTACCCATTTTAGTGGCTATTTTGGCTGCTGAACCTGAAACTTTAATTCTTGTTGAAAATCCAGAATCTCATCTCCACCCTAAAGGACAATCTCATATTGGTGAACTGTTAGGAATTGCAGCGAGTTGTGGGATTCAAGTTGTTGTGGAAACCCATAGTGATCATGTTTTGGATGGGATTTGTTTAGCTGTTAAACATGGTGAAATAAATTCTAAAGAAGTACAAATTCACTATTTTAAACGGAAAAAAATACAAGGAGAAATGTTAACAGAAATAATATCTCCTAATATTGATCAAGACGGGCGGATTGATGAATCCCCTGAAGGCTTTTTTGATCAACGTGAAAATGACTTAATGGAGTTAACTTATAATGCGCCTCGTGATTAATGAACTTTCATTTATTGGACAAGCAGAAAATAATTATGATGAAGCAGATAACTTGATGACTGCTGTATTTGAAATAATTGAAGAATTTAAGAAAATTGATAAAGGAATTCCAGTTAGAATACATAGTAATTTTTGGACTTGTCGAATTTCACAAAATTTAACAGTAAGAGAATGGTTGCAGAACAAACAAAAGTTAGAGGGTAAAAAAAATAATCAAGTTAGCCTGTTCTTAGAAATAACTTGGAAAGGCCCTTTTATTGATCACGAACTTGAGGACAAATTAAAAAGAGAAGAAATTGCTTTTTTTAAATGTGAATTCCATGAAAAAGATGTTTCTAAAAGCTCTTTAGCAGGTGTTATATATTTCCAAATCTATGATCAGATTATGAGCAAAATTATTAGTTTACCAAAAGCTCCTGCTTTCTCAAAAGAATCTCTTAAAATCAAATTTACTACAGATGGAAAATATCATTTCATAGAAATTCCTAATTTTAATGATGTTAGTCAAGCTAAAAAGTTACTACCTAAATACGAAGCTAGTCAAAAACATGAGCCAGGAGGCCACGGAACCTTGATGAATTTAAGTAAGGAAGACGCTAAAGAGGTTTTTAATGAAAGCTATCGTAATAATTGGTTTGAAGGAAAACAATATTATGGATATAAAAATGGTAAGTTTTATGAATTTCAACCTGATAATGTTGGTGGTTATCATGGATATCCTGTTGAACGTAAAGAAGTTCCTAGTCGGGTTCTTAAAAAGATGAAACTATAAACTATAGATTAGGTTAAATATAGTAGAATTAAAACTCGGTAATTAATAACTTAAATCATGTTTTTTTATCACCCAGGTTAGCACGCTTATATAATATTTAGGATTAAAACTCAACTTTATCATAAATATCAGCAACGGCAATTTCAAAAGATATCGAGTTAAATACTAAGGTTTCATTGCTATTATTATACTCCATAAATATCCAGTGTTTTTGATCGGTTTTATAATAATGTTCAATCTGAATATTATATTGATCAATCAAAATATATTCTTGAAAAGTGGGAAGGGTGCGATAGGCTGCAAATTTTTCGTCTTTGTCGTAGTTTCTGGTTGATGCGGATAATACTTCTACAAGAATTAACGGATTTGTAATTGTATCTTTTCTCCCTTCTTGGAGTTGAATATCACCCTGAATTACCATAATATCAGGATAGGTATAGAGGCGTTTTGTGGGAATCCAAAGACGTTGATCGGTAACAAATACGCGATAGGGTTGACGCTTCAGGGCAAGGTTAAGTGTTCCACTCAAGTTAAGGGCTATTTGATTATGATTGGGAGTTCCGCCGGTCATGGGTCTAATTTCACCGTTGATATATTCATGGCGTTCTGAAGAATTAACTTCAAAATCGAGGTATTCTTCCAGAGTATAGATCTTTTTTTCTTCAACTTGTAAAATCATTGTATTTTCCCTATCCTAAAATAGAATTGTAACCTATTTATAGATTAGCAAATTTTTTAAACTTATGTTTCAAGCCACCCGACAACGGTTAGCGATTTGGTATACCGCAGTTACCGCTATTTTATTATTACTATTCGCCAGTGGATTTTATTTCTATGTGCGAAATACCTTAATTGAACGGATTGATGATACCTTAAATCACGTTGTGGAGGTGGTGGAACGTTCTTTAGTGATTGAACCCGTAACGACTCCTCCAGCTATGTCTCCGGCGGTTTTAGGAGGTCAATTTCAAGTGAATGTTGAAGCGAGTTTTAGAAATAATTTGAATACCGTTGAAGACGATCATATTGATATTGAATGGTTTAATCAAACAGGAGAATTATTATGGTCTACTTTTTCCCAACCTTTAGATATTCCGCTTCATCCGAACAGCAACGGGGAAACAGTACATATTTCTGAAGATAATAATGTTTCAGAAATGATTTTAAGACAAGTTACTGATCGGGTGGAAATCGGACGACAAGTATTGGGTTATTTACGAGTTAGTCATCCTTGGTTTGAAGTTACAAAACCCATTCAACAGTTAATTTTTGATTTGGTTTTGGGTACTATTTTAATGTTAATTGGTGTTGCTACCATTGGCTGGTTTTTATCGGGTTTAGCCATAGAACCTGTGCGGGATTCTTACCAACGATTGAAACAATTTACCGCCGATGCTTCCCATGAATTAAGAAGTCCGATTGCGATGATTCAAACTAATGTACAAGTGGCTTTAGCTGAACCTAATTTATCCACTTCAGAACAACAACAATTACAAGTTATTGAACGAATTACTCGCCGTTTAGGTCGGTTAGTGGATGATTTATTGTTTTTGGCAAGACAGGATAGCGGAATTGTTCAACCTCAATTTATTTCTCTCCCCTTGGATGGTTTATTAATGGAAGTAGTTGAAGAACAAACAGCGATCGCAACTCAAGAAGGAATTCAACTTTCCTTAGATTTTATTGAGAATCTTGAGGATATTATTCTCAATTCTGATAGCAATTATTCCCAGGAAAATGAACCCTTTACTTTAGAGGGAGATTGGGATCAATTGGTGCGATTATTTACTAATTTAGTCAGTAATGCCATACAGTATACTCCTTCGGGCGGTGCAATTAAAATTGAATTAAAACCTATTGCTAAACCTAAACGACAAGCTACATTAGGAAAGGTGACAGAATCCTGGGAAAAATCAAATTCTATCTTGAAATTTGAAGGATTACAAGTTATAATAAAAGACACAGGAATTGGGATTCCAACTGAAGCATTACCTAATATTTTTGATCGGTTTTATCGGGTTGATCCCTCTCGGACTCATCGCCATCGTGGGGGGTCTGGTTTGGGCCTGGCGATCGCTCAAGCTATTGTGGAAAACCATCACGGCCAAATTTATTTAGACAGCCAAATTAACCAAGGAACAACCGCTACAGTCCTTTTACCCCTGCATTTTAGCGGGTTATAGGCGATGGGGAATTTAATTTTCCATTCCCCCCTTGACACTCCAGTGGAGAGGAGACTTTAGAATAAAAGTCAAGAACATTGTGGGGTGTTTAAACCGAAGACACGCACCACTGAACTGAACTCAAAATGGAGTTTCAACCATGAAAACAAGCTATTTGCGATTAAAAGGAATGGGGTGCGCCTCCTGCGCCAATACCATCGAAACGGCGATTCAAAATATTGCTGGGGTGGCAATTTGTCACGTTAATTTTGGAGCGGAACAAGCAACGGTTGAATTTGATCCGCATCAAACAACTATTGATCAAATTCAACAAGCGGTTACAGATGCGGGATATACCGCTCAACCCATAGAAGATACAACATCTGATCTTCAAAATAGCGAAAAAGATAACCGAGAAATTGAGAAAAAGTTAACCCAAAAAGTTTTAATCAGTGCCATTGTCAGTGTGTTTTTAGTCATCGGAGGATTACCAATGATGACGGGTTTAAATTTACCTTTTATTCCCCCCTGGATGCACAACCCTTGGTTACAATTAATCCTAACTACGCCGATTTTATTCTGGTCAGGTCAATCCTTTTTTCTGGGAGCTTGGAAAGGGTTAAAACGTCATCAGGCGGATATGAATACTTTAATTTCAGTAGGAACAGGAGCCGCTTATTTGTACTCTGTTTTTGTTACCTTTTTTCCGCAATTTTTCCTCAATCAAGGCCTATCGGCGGATGTTTATTATGAATCTGCGGTTGTAATTATTACCTTAATTTTACTGGGTCAATTATTGGAACATCGCGCCCGAGGAAAAACCTCCGATGCCATTAAGAAATTAATGGGATTACAAGCTAAAACTGCCCGAGTAATTCGGTCTGGAGAAGAAATTGATATTCCCATTGAAGCGGTGAAAGTAGGGGAGATTATTCGGGTGCGTCCCGGGGAAAAAATACCCGTTGATGGAGAATTAATTGAAGGAAATTCAACGATTGATGAAGGAATGGTGACGGGGGAAAGTATTCCCGTTGAAAAATATCCTGGGGATGAAGTAATTGGAGCTACAATCAATAAAACTGGAAGTTTTATATTTCGAGCTTCACGGGTGGGAAAAGATACGGTATTAGCGCAAATTGTGCAGTTAGTTCAACAGGCGCAGGGCTCAAAAGCGCCGATTCAAAAATTAGCAGATCAGGTTACAGGTTGGTTTGTTCCGGTTGTAATTGCGATCGCGATCGCTACTTTTATTCTCTGGTTTAATTTAACGGGAAATCTAACTTTAGCTATTACCACCACCGTCGGAGTTTTAATTATTGCTTGTCCCTGTGCATTGGGATTAGCCACACCGACTTCTGTGATGGTGGGAACGGGTTTAGGGGCAGAACATGGGATTTTAATTAAAGGAGCAGATAGTTTGGAATTAGCCCATAAAATTCAAACGATTGTATTAGATAAAACCGGAACTTTAACCGCAGGAAAACCCACGGTTACTCACTATATAACGATTGGAGGAACGAACAACGATCATGAATTAAAATTGTTACAATTAGCCGCAGCTATTGAACAACAATCGGAACATCCCTTAGCAGAAGCAATTGTTGAATATGCTAAAACCCAAGGAGTTAATTTTCCCTTACCTGCAATTAATGATTTTCAAGCCTTAGCCGGAATGGGTGTTCAAGGTTATATTTCGGATCAATTAGTACAAATCGGAACCTCTCGCTGGATGGAAGAATTAGGAATTAAAACCGAACTTTTGCAACAGTATCAATCAAGTTGGGAGTCAGAAGGAAAAACAACTGCTTGGATAGCAATTGAGGGAAAAATCGAAGGGTTATTTGCTATTTCAGACGCACTCAAACCCACTTCAAAGCCTGCAATTCAAGCCTTACAAAAAATGGGGTTAGAGGTGGTAATGTTAACGGGAGACAATCAAAAAACTGCCCAAGCTATCGCCTCGGAAGTGGGAATTAAACGGGTCTTTGCAGAAGTTCGTCCCGACCAAAAAGCCAATATAATTAAATCCCTGCAAGCTGAACGGAAAGGGCAAAAAAAACAGTATCAAATTGTAGCAATGGTGGGGGATGGAATTAATGATGCTCCCGCTTTAGCTCAAGCAGATGTGGGAATGGCGATTGGAACTGGAACAGATGTGGCGATCGCGGCGAGTGATATTACCTTAATTTCAGGGGATTTAATGGGGATAGTTACGGCTATTAAACTTAGCAAAGCTACCTTAAATAATATTCGCCAAAATCTGTTTTTTGCCTTTATCTATAACTCGGCGGGAATCCCCATTGCAGCAGGAATTTTATATCCTTTAACGGGTTGGTTACTGAACCCAATTATTGCTGGAGGAGCCATGGCACTGAGTTCAATTTCTGTTGTTACGAATGCGTTAAGGTTACGTCAGTTTAAACTGAATTAATTTCTAAAAACAATAGGGAACAGGGAACAGGGAATAGGGAATAGGGAAGAAAAAATTTCACCCTTTGGGTTTGAGTATTATTAGAATCAGGAGAACAAATCATGAACAAAAAACTAAAAATCGGATTACAATTGAGCGGAATTTTCCTATCGATTTTAATGGGAAATTCTGCCCCAGTTCGGTCAATGGAATCCCATACAGAACCCGCTAACAATCAATTACGGACTATTGAACAGCCCTTATCAACTAAAATGGCGGTGACTGCGGGGGGGTTAGCCTTAATTGGATTAGAACTTTGGTGGTTTTTATTGAGTAAACCCAAAGCCAAAAAAGCAACAATTAATCAAGATACTCAAGAATTAGATATTTTAGTGGATGGAGGCTATCAACCTAACCGCATTACCGTTCAATTGGGTAAAAAAGTCCGTCTCAACTTTATTCGTAAAGATCCCAGTCATTGCTTAGATAAAGTTCTGTTTCCTGACTTTAATATTGCTCAAGATTTACCGATAAATCAAACCACAACTATTGAGTTTATTCCTGAAGAATCGGGAGAATATGCCTTTAGTTGTGGGATGAATATGATTCGAGGAGTCCTAGAAGTTCAGCATCAGTTACCGTAACCCAATTATCACCAGGAAAAAATCATGAAAACCTTAAAAAATTTGGCAATTTTGATCCTGACGTTATCTCTAATTAGTTGTTCGTCTCCCCAGCCTAAAGTTGAAACTCAACCTAATGCTGTTGCCACTTCAACCCCTAAAATTTCTACAACAGAACCACCTACAGTTACCCTAACTCCAGCAACAGATTGGCAAACGGAGAATCATATTCATGGGATAGCAATTGATCCAAATAATCCTAATATTTTATATATTGGAACCCATCATGGATTAATCCAATATTCTAAAGATAAAAAATGGTCTTGGGTAGGTAAAGATCGTTCCGATTATATGGGATTTGCTGCCCATCCCACTGATAGTAACCGTCTCTATTCTAGCGGACATCCCCACACCGGAGGAAATTTAGGATTTCGAGTTACAGAAGATTACGGGGAAACTTGGAAAGTTCTGTCTAAATCCGGGGTTGATTTTCATGCTTTAGCCATTTCTAGCAGTAATCCTAATCTGATTTATGGTTGGGCAACATCGGGAGAACAGGGATTTTTAGTTTCAAAAGATGGCGGTAAAAATTGGGAATCGATTACCCCGGTTGGTTTGGGTAATGCGGTCTTTAGTTTAACCGTTAACCCGGAAAATTCTGAACAGATTTTCGCGACTACTCAAGGAGGTTTATATGAAAGTAAAAATGGGGGTAAAAATTGGGAATTAATTCCTGGGACGGATACCAGTTTAATTACTGGTTTGGCTTTAATTCCAGAGAATAATAAAATGCTGATGGTTGGATATCGGTTGTTAGAATCTGACCCTGGAATTTATAAAAGTTCTGATAGTGGCAAAACTTGGGAAAAATTTGGAACCGGAACTGAAGGTGTTATTTTATATTTGGCAACTCATCCTAAAAATCCCCAGATTATTTATGGGGTAAATGAGCAAAATGCTGTTTTTCATTCTTCTGATGGCGGAAAAATTTGGCATTCCCTTTAAACTAAACAAATAAACTGGGTTTCTGGCGGTTATCTATTGGTAACAATCAAAAATTTTTCTTGAGAAACCCGGTTTTTACTAATTCTCAAAAAATACTCCTTCAATTTTCCACTAATTGAAGGAGTAAAAACGTTACTTATTTTTGTCTTTATAGCTGAAGCGTTTGGGAATTAATTACTTAAATTATTGCTGGCGTAAGCATCCAAACTATAGGCGGGAACCCGGACAGCATAGTCGGTTTCGTGACCGGTGACGGACTGGGCGATTTGCTCGAAGGAGGCAGAATTCCAGTTCCGTTGGTGAATGGGTTTGGTTTGTTCACCCAGGAAGTAAGCCTGAGTCCCAATCACCGCAGCAGCAACCCAACCGACGACGAATAAAGAGATTAAAACTGTAAACATATTATTTTTCTCCTAAGCTGACTTAGTTTGTTCTTTATGTAAACGATTGTAACAGATAGTTAAAAAATATTGCAATAGCTTGACAAAATTTTTTTGGCGTGTTTACCGTACCTGTTTGTGGAGAGTAAGGGGCAGGGGGCAGGGGGAGCAGGGGGAGCAGGGGAGTAGAGGGGCAGGGTAGGAGGGGGGGTAAACTCTTGCCATTACCCATTACCCATTACCCATTACCCATTACCCATTACCCATTACCCATTACCCATTACCCATTCGTAATTCGTAATTCGTAATTCGTAATTCCTTGGTCGAAATCGAGAAAAAATTAACAAAACATTGATAAGCATTTCTGCTAAATTTGATATACACCAGTTATAACGGTCGCGCCCAACGGTTAGGAAAAGACTGATCCAGCAACCCTTACAGTGAAGTTTTCGGCCCTGTTCCCTGTTTTGGTGTTGCGCTGTTGCGGTGTTCCCTGCTATATGTCTTGTAAAGCCAGAGCTTATTAGAAATTCCTGAGTTTGATCAAATAAAGGATATTGTTGACGGTTCCCTTTAGAATAATAAATAGGTAGTTATGCAGAAATTGGAAGCTAATATGACGGAACGCAATTCTCACAGACCTGTTTCACTCTCAGATCGAGAACTGCAAGTTGTAGAGCTAGTTGCAAGCGGATTAACGAATCAAGAGATTTCAGAGAAACTAGAAATTAGTAAGCGTACCGTTGATAATCATATCAGTAACATTCTGACAAAAACTGCAACGGAAAACCGAGTTTCCTTAGTTCGTTGGGCATTGCAATGGGGAAAGGTTTGTCTGGATGATATTAATTGTTGTTCTCTACCGCTTGTGACCACTGACGATGAAACAGAAGTGATCGTTTCTTCTTCGGTAGAATAGCGGAAAAAATAGGTTAATTTTGAATGCAAACAGTTAAACAAAAACAACGACTCCGCTATCAAGTTCGGTGTCCGAAACTTCCCTTAACAGTTTATAGAGAAGTGGCTGCCCATTTACGACAGGTGGAAGGAGTGGACACGGGGTTAATTCCCACCCATATTAGTCCCGATGAAGTCCCGCCGGAATTTGATTATACCCAAAGTCAGGTGGGTAGTTTATGGATTGAATATGATCACACCCCAAATCGGGAAATTCGTCAACGGATTGATCAAATTTTGGCGTATTATAACGATCGTTATGGTGCCTGGGAAACAATAGATTTGCCACAGGACTAACGATTAATTGGGAAACTAATGGAACTGATTAAAGCATTACGAGGAACTCGGGATATTCTGCCTGATGAAATCGGATACTGGCAATGGATTGAGTCTATCACCCGAGATATTTTATTCAAGGCAAATTATCAAGAAATTCGCACGCCAATTTTTGAACAAACGGCTTTATTTGAACGGGGTATCGGCGAGGCGACCGATGTTGTCGGGAAAGAAATGTATACGTTTGTTGATCGGGGTGAACGTTCAGTTACCCTGCGTCCAGAGGGAACTGCTGGAGTGGTTCGTAGCTTTATTGAAAACAAACTCTATGGGACGGGAGGGCTGCAAAGATTATGGTACACCGGGCCGATGTTTCGCTATGAACGACCCCAAGCCGGACGTCAACGACAGTTTCATCAAATTGGGGTTGAGGTGTTAGGAAGTCGGGACGCTAGGGCTGATGTGGAAGTGATTGCGATCGCCACAAATTTATTAAAAACCTTGGGATTAAAGAATTTAAACCTTAACTTAAATTCCGTCGGAAATTCAACAGATCGCCAAAGCTATCGTCAAGCGTTAGTTGATTATTTAACTCAATATCAAGACGAATTAGATCCCGATTCTCAAGATCGATTATCTCGAAATCCTTTAAGAATTTTAGATAGTAAAGACCCGCGCACCCAAGAAATTGTTCAAGGGGCTCCGAGTATTTTAGAATATTTAGGAGAAGATTCTCGCGCCCATTTTGAACAGGTTAAACAGCTATTAACGGCCTTAGAAATTCCCTACAGTTTAAACCCGAGATTAGTCCGAGGATTGGATTATTATACCCATACGGCTTTTGAGATTATTTCCGATGATTTAGGGGCTCAAGCAACGGTTTGTGGGGGCGGTCGTTATGATGGTTTAGTTCAAGAATTAGGGGGGCCAGAAACTCCGGCCGTAGGTTGGGCGATCGGGTTAGAAAGGTTAGTAATTCTATTACAACAATTAAACTCTCTTGCTAGTTCTAGCTTAGATTTTTATATCGTTTCTCGGGGGAATTTAGCCGAATCTCAATCTTTAATTTTAGCCCAAAAATTGCGTCAAAATGGCTTGGCGGTGGAACTGGATTTAAGCGGTAGTGCCTTCGCCAAACAGTTTAAACGAGCCGATCGCAGTGGTGCTGTCGCCTGTTTAGTATTAGGAGATGCCGAAGCCGAACAGCAAACCCTGAAGTTAAAATGGTTGAAAACAGGGGAAGAAACTACCCTTAATCAAGGGGATTTATTTGATAAAATCGATCAATTTCGTCAACAAATCCAAACTATTAAAGGAGCCTAACCCTCGTTCCAATGCTCTGCATGGGAATGCCATATTGAGGCTCTGCCTCTCATAAATCAAAAATTATCGAATGGTGCGTGTTGCATAGAGCCTACGCACCCGATAGTGGGGTAAAAAATACCTCTTAACCTCCGGCGGCAAAGCTTCCCATAATAATAATAGATAGGGCTAAACCTGGGAACAATAAAATCAACAACAGAAACAGATCGTGGGCATTCATAGCAAAAAATTAGCTAGATTAACTTGCGCGTAGCATAACATAAATTTCCCTAAAGTGGCTTAAATTTAAAAAATATTTTAGAATAGGGATATTTTAACCCTTGATCTAAGAAATTCTAACCATGATTATTGCCATTGATCAAATTTTTAACATCGCCAATATTTTTGTCCTTCCCTTTTGGGCATTAATGATTATTTTGCCTAACTGGGGAGTCACTCGAAAAGTCATGGAGTCCTATCTTCCCTTTGTGTTGTTAGCTTGCGTTTATTTATATCTATTCATTAGCAGTATTACCCCCGAAAATGCAGCCGCCTTATCTAATCCCAAATTATCAGATATTGCCCATTTCTTTGCCGATGAAAACGCCGCCGCCACGGGATGGATTCACTTTTTAGTTATGGATTTATTTGTGGGACGTTGGATTTATTGGGATGGACAAAAAACCGGAATTTGGACAAGTCATTCCTTAGCTTTTTGTTTATTTGCTGGGCCGTTTGGATTATTGTCTCATATTCTGACCAGTTGGATTAGTAAGCTGTTTTTTGCTCAACCGCAATCAGATATTAATCCGGTATCCAACCCTTAATATTAAAGGGAATAAAATGAAAAGTTGCAAGCTGATAGAGTGAAAAAAACTGTAGGAGTTTGGTTTTTAAACCCAAGGGGAATAGGGTTTTGAAACTAAACTCCTACGATAAAATATTACAACCTCTACACGGATTTCTATAAGTTAATAAAAATTAATTTTTAGTTCCGGGTCGGGACTCGACACAACTATAGATGACTACGCTACAATATCAAATCAAACCCTTTGGAAAATAGCCATGAATAATCATCAAGACAATGCCTATCAAAATAACCTAGGTCAGGAGGAAGAAACAAAACGTCAGCAAAAGGAATTTGAGTTTGATGTAATTACCGTTAACGCCGAAGGAAATGAAACCAAACGTGAGCGCTGTCGGGCTGAATTTTTTAAAGAGGATTTAGGCAATAATATCAGTTTAGAAATGGTATCCATTCCTGGGGGAAATTTTATGATGGGTGCAGCCCAAAATGAAGCCTTTGCTAAAAGCAACGAATATCCCCAACATCAGGTTAATATTGCTGCATTTTCTATGGCAAAATATCCTATTACTCAAGCTCAATGGGAAGCTATTATGAGATATAATCCTTCTAATTTTAAAGGCGCAAACCGACCCGTTCAGAATGTAAATTGGTACAGCGCGCAGGAATTCTGTCAGCGACTTTCCCAAAAAACAGGCAAAACCTATCGTTTACCCAGTGAAGCGGAATGGGAATACGCCTGTCGCGCTCAAACTACAAGTCCTTTCCATTTTGGCGAAAGCATTCACTTCTATTCAGCTAATTATAACGGAACAGACGGAACCTATCGTGAACAAACCACCGATGTCGGTAGTTTCCAGAAGCCCAACGCCTTTGGATTATACGATATGCACGGCAACGTTTGGGAATGGTGCGCTGACCCTTGGCATGATAATTATAATGGTGCGCCAGATGATGGCAGTGTTTGGGAGTCAGGCGGAAATACTGATAGCCGGGTGATGCGCGGTGGTTCGTGGAACGACGATCCCTGGTCTTGTCACAGTGCCACTCGTTTCAAGACCTGGCCGACCGGTACGTTCAAGAACATCGGATTGCGGGTTGTTTCCTCATCAAATCAAACCCTTTGGAAAATAGCGATGAATAATCATCCTGACAATGCCTATCAATATAACCTAGGTCAGGAGGAAGAAACAAAACGTCAGCAAAAGGAATTTGAGTTTGATGTAATTACTGTTAACGCCCAAGGAAATGAAACCAAACGAGAACACTGTCGGGCTGAATTTTTTAAAGAAGATTTAGGCAATAATATCAGTTTAGAAATGGTATCCATTCCTGGGGGAAATTTTATGATGGGTGCAGCCCAAAATGAAGCAAATGCTCTAAGCAACGAATATCCCCGACATCAGGTTAATATTGCTGCATTTTCTATGGCAAAATATCCTATTACTCAAGCTCAATGGGAAGCTATTATGGGATATAACTTTTCTAATTTTAAAGGCGCAAACCGACCCGTTGAGATGGTAAATTGGAACGACGCGCAGGTATTCTGTCAGCGACTTTCCCAAAAAACAGGCAAAACCTATCGTTTACCCAGTCAAGCGGAATGGGAATACGCCTGTCGTGCTAAAACTACAAGTCCTTTCCATTTTGGCGAAACCATTACAGCCGATTTAGCTAATTATCCCGCAACTTGTACTTACGGCAGTGGGCCAAAAGGAACCGATCGTGGACAAACCACCGATGTCGGTAGTTTCCCTCCAAATGCCTTTGGATTATACGATATGCACGGCAACGTTTGGGAATTGTGCGCCGACCCTTGGCATGAAAATTATAAGGGTGCGCCGACAGATGGCAGTGTTTGGGAGTCAGGCGGAAATACTAATAGCCGGGTGATGCGCGGAGGTTCGTGGGCCAATCATCCCCGGGATTGTCGCAGTGCCAGTTGTCTTGACTGGCACGGGCCGGGCCATCGGAGCAAGTACCACGGTTTTCGTGTTGTTTCCCTCCCGCCTGCGTGGACTCTCTAGCCCTTTTACCGAGAAACCGGGTTTCTGCCGTCATCTTTGCTGCATAACAGAAATCTCGTTGAAGAAACCCGGTTTCTGAGCCCCCACAGTTGTATCGAGACTCAAAAATATTTGGAAACAACCACAATTAAAGGATAAACAATGAAAGAATATATTGCAATTTTTGAATAGGCTGAGAGCAATTATTCTGCTTATGTTCCTGATTTACCCGGTTGTATTTCTACAGGAAAGACTTTAGAAGAAAAAGATGCGGTTCACTGTCATTTTCCTGATCAAACATTCCGTCCTAAAATAATCCGACTGCATATTGCTGACTAGATTTATACCCTCTTTCTTTCATAGAAACTTCTACCTTATGATCGATAGGACATTAAACGATAGCACAAGTGTTAAATGTTGAGTATTCCAAGAAATCGGGTTTTTGCCTTAACCTTTGCTGCATAATAGAAAGATAGCTGAAGAAACCCAGTTTCTACAATTTTAAGGTAAAATTATGGCAGTTGAATATGATTTGGTGGTAATTGGGGGCGGTTCGGGGGGGTTAGTAATTGCCAGTGCTGCGGCACAATTAAAGGCAAAAGTTGCTTTAATAGAACGCGATCGCCTAGGAGGCGATTGTTTATGGTTTGGTTGCGTTCCCAGTAAGTCTTTAATTCATGCTTCCCGGGTAGCTTATGAAGTTAAAAATGCGGCTAAATTTGGGATTTATACGGATAATTATAACATTGATTTTGCTAAAGCTGCCAGTCATGTTGAACAGGTTATTGCTACTATTCAGCCCCATGATTCTCCCGAACGCTTTGAATCTTTAGGGGTGGAAGTTATTTTTGGACAGGGTGAATTTTTAGATAAAAAAACCTTTAGTATTAATGGACGGAAACTAACCGCTAGGGCTTTTGTAATTGCCACGGGTTCCCGATCGGCTATTCCTAATATTCCGGGGTTAAATGAAGCGGGTTTTCTTACCAATGAACAGATATTTTCTATACAAGATTGTCCTGAATCCTTAGCAATTTTTGGAGGAGGGCCAATTGGCTGTGAATTGGGACAAGCCTTTTCTCGGTTAGGGTCAAAGGTGACAATTTTATCGAGTCGAAATCAGATTTTACCGAAAGAAGATCCCGAAGCGGCAAAGGTAGTTCAAGATCAATTATTATTAGAAGATATTGTTATTTTAAATAACACCAAAGCGGAACGCATAGAAATTGAAAATGGCAAAAAGAGAATTATTGCGGGGAACAATATTATTTTAGCTGATAAAATTTTAGTTTCCGTGGGACGAGTTCCGAATATTGAATCCTTGAATTTGGAAGCGGCGGGTGTTACTATTAATCAATCGGGGATTAAAGTTAATGATAAACTCCAAACCACTAATCCGTATATTTACGCTTGTGGGGATGTGATTGGGGGGTATCAATTTACTCATGTTGCGGGTTATGAGGCCGTTGTGGTGTTAACGAACGCGCTATTTTTTCCCCTTAGTAAAGTTAACTATCGGGTCATACCTTGGGCAACTTTTACCGACCCTGAATTAGCTAGAGTCGGGTTAACAGAAGAACAAGCAAAGGAACAGTATGGCGAGGATATTTGTGTTTTAAAACAACCTTTTGCGGGGGTTGATCGGGCGATTGCTGAAGCAAAAACCCCAGGATTTGCTAAAATTATTACTCGGAGTAATGGTGAAATTTTGGGTGCTCATTTGGTGGGGGCATCCGCCGGAGATTTAATTCATGAAATTGTTTTAGCGATGTCTCATGGTTTGAAGGTTTCGGCTTTAACAGGGATTCATATTTATCCGACTTTATCAGAAGTGAATAGTAAGGCAGCGTTATTGTTACAAAAACAAAAATATGCAGCAAATACTTGGCAACAAACGCTTTTAGAACGGTTTTTTAAATGGAGGCGATCGCTTTAATCTTACCCTATGAAAATTATAACTTTAAATCTTCGTTATGACAAGCCAGATCAAGGCAATAATGACTGGAATTTTCGCCGTTATGCGATCGCTAAATTAATAGAAAAATATAACCCTGATATTATTGGAACTCAAGAAGGAAAAGCCCATCAAATCTTAGATTTACACAGATTATTACCCGAATATCAAAGTATTGGTACGGATCAAATTGGCAATGGAACTGGAGAACATTGTGCTATTTTTTATCAAACCCAAAAATTTGAATGTATTGAATCAAAAGATTTCTGGTTAAGTGATACTCCTAAATTGGTCGGAAGTATAAGTTCAGACTGGGGAAATACGGCTCCTAAATGTGTGAGTTGTGGCGTATTTATTTCCAGCGAAACCCAACAACGAATCACCGTTTTTAATACCCATTTAGATTATTATAGTCAACAATCTCGAAAATTGAGTATTCCGTTAATTCAAAAATACTTAAATCAAGTTAATCTCGAACATTCCTTATTAATATTAACCGGAGATTTTAACGCTGAACCCCATAGCGAAGAACGTCAAACTTTATTAAAACCCCTTGCTAATGGCATTCAATTACTCGATAGTTTATCCGATATTCCCTTAGAATTTCAACAAACCTTTCATGATTTTACAGGTGAAGCGATCGCCTCGGTCGATACGATTTATTATGATCATCGGATGTTATTAAAATCTGTGAACATTGACGTTAATCAAGTTAATTATATTTGGCCGTCGGATCATTTTCCAGTCATTGCAGAATTTAATCTATAGCAGTCATATTTGAGTTGTGTTCAAAATTCGTGATCAAAAGGGAACAGGGAACAGGGAACAGGGAACAGGGAACAGGGAACAGGGAACAGGGAACAGGGAACACTTCGACAAGCTCAGTGCAAAGCAGGGAACAGGGAATACCGGATAATACTTTTGGCTATTTCATGTCAGTATTAAAGTGTTACAACCTATTTAGGATTGCTATAGTTGTTAAGTAGATCAGTAGGTGGTCATAATTATTCGCACAGATAAAAAAGTTCGTTTATTTTAGCGACTAAGTGATTAAGCACTTTTAAAAATGTGGGGATAATTCATGAATTACCCCCACATCTTGTAGTTATATCCGGTGTTCCGGTGTTCCAGTTTTCCCTACCATAGCAATTAAAACCACAGCAGAACGGGCGCTCAAATGATAATATCTTCCTGTGATCGGAGGGGCAACTTTTAAGCGACTAATATCATTAGGAACGGCTAAGGCCGTATCTACCAAACGATGCCAACGTTCTCCCACTTTGAATAGGGGGGGTAATTGAAAGTTCAGGGGTTCCCAATAGGAATTTAACATAATATGGAGATGTTCGCCTTTTTGGGGATGATATAAACTAAAAGAAATGGTGCGAGAACTGTCATGTAAGTCAGGTTTTCCCATCTTCACTCCATGCCAAATCACATAGGGAGAATTACTCTCTACATTCATTTCTAAAATATCATCTAATTGAAAGAGATGGAGTTCTTTTTTAAAGCGAATTAAACTTTTTACAAACCGCAAGACATCAGGATTTTTCCCCACATCACTCCAGTCAAACCACCCCAAAGGATTATCCTGACAGTAGGCGTTATTATTTCCCAATTGTGTCCGACAAACCTCATCCCCCATTAACATCATCGGAGTCCCTTGAGATAATAATAAAATCACCCAAAGATTTTTAATTTGTTGCAGGCGTAATGCTTGAATATAGAGGTCATCCGTTGGCCCTTCAATGCCACAATTCCAACTAAAATTATATTCCGAACCGTCTCGGTTTTCCTCTCCATTAGCCTCATTCTGTTTTTCATTATAACAAACTAAATCTTGCAGAGTAAAACCATCATGACAGGTCACAAAATTAATACTACAATGCACTTCTCGATCGGGATGGGGATAAATATCAGGACTCCCCATAATTCGATAGGCTAACTTTTCAACTTGTCCTTCATCTCCCTTGACAAAACGACGGACATCATCCCTAAATTGTCCGTTCCATTCCCCAAAACGATCGCCTGCCAAAGAGCCAACTTGATATAATCCTCCCGCGTCCCAGGCTTCAACAATTAATTTTGCTCCGGCTAATACGGGGTCGGATTTAATAATCCATAAAATCGGGGCATCTTCAATCGGATTTCCTTCTTTATCCCGGGATAAAATCGAAGCCAAATCAAAGCGAAATCCATCGACGTGCATTTCGGAAACCCAATATCTCAGACTATCAATAATTAACTGTCCTGAGATTTCATGATTCGCTTTAATAGTATTTCCGCAGCCACTATAATTACTATAATAAGCCGGATTATCTTTCTCTAAAATATAATACATACTGTTATCCAATCCGCGAAAGGATAACGTCGGGCCTTCTTCATTCCCTTCGGCGGTATGGTTATAAACCACATCTAAAATCACTTCAATTCCAGCTTTATGAAAAGCCTTGACCATATCTCGAAATTCATTAATCGGGCCAATAGCATCTCGATTAGAACTATATTCGCGGTGGGGAGCAAAAAAGGAAATGGTACTATATCCCCAATAATTACTCCGAGGAGGAACCGCATCCTGTTCATCAAATTGATGAATTGGGAGTAATTCAACGGCGGTAATTCCTAAATCTTTTAAATAGGGAATTTTCTCAATTAATCCCGCGTAGGTTCCCCGTTTTTCCTGGGCAACTCCCGAGTTAGGATTGCGCGTAAAACCCCCAACGTGCAGTTCATAAATAATCGTTTGGGCGTAGGGCAATTCCAAAGGTTTATCCCCTTCCCAGTCATAACCTCGCTTATCAACGACCACTCCTTTTAAGGCTTGGGCGCAATTATCCCCGGGAACAGAAGCCGCAGCCCGACTATAATTTTCAGTGTTAACAATGGCTTTCGCATAGGGATCTAATAATACTTTCTCAGGGTCAAAACGATAGCCTAATTCCGGTTCATATAAGCCATAAACTCGATAGCCATAAATTTGTCCGGTTTGAATTCCCGGCACAAAAATATGCCAATAATAAAAGGTTTTATTATGTTTAGGATTAAAGGGAATCACCTGGGTGGGTTCGTGGGCATCGGGGGTATCAAATAAAAGTAATTCTATAGCGGTACAATTTTTAGAAAAAATACAAAAATTCACCCCATTGGCATAAACCGTGGCTCCCAAGGGGTAGCTTTGACCAGATAAAATATCAAGATGCACGCCTTTCACTCCTTGCAAGTTTTCTCGATTATCAATTGCTGTATTCAACGGTCTAACTCCTTTTCTGGTTGAATAATTCTGTTGTGGAATAGGAAACATCGGAGCAGAAAGAATGAACTCTGTCGGTTTGGGAATCACCAAATCTAATTCATCCTAGGGGCAAGGCGCGCCGTCCCCCCACAAAAAAATTTTGCCTTTGAGATAATGTTTAACCTAGATTATCGTTAATTGGCATAAATAACCGATCGCCAGTGCTAAAAACGCGATAAACTAGCAGAAAATCCCAATAAAACTGTGTGTTCAGTTGAATGCCCCCCTCAGAAACCCCTTGCTTAAGTATTGCGATCGCTCGGATGAATACCTCCGTTGCCCATCATTTTGCAACTTGGGTGGTACAATCTCCCGACTGGAATGGATATGTTCACCATGATAGTAGCTGGCCCGAACCCCTTTCCCAAACTTGGCAAGCGTGGTTAGAACTATTTTCGCCCCATAGTATTCCCAATGGTTTGTGTTCTCCTCCTGCCAATTTGTCCTTAACTGCTGCTTCCAATTCGGGGCAACAACTTAGTTATACTACCCGTTTAATGCAGCAATTTGGGATTAATCTCTGGCAATGGTTATTTCAGGGGTCAATTCAAGCTAGTTTACACCGAAGTCAGGGGATTGCCATTGGCCAGGATCAACCCCTCCGCATTCGCTTAGACCTACGAGACCCGGATTTAATCCCTATTCCCTGGGAAACGATGCAATCCCAAGGCGGTCAACCGGCGATTTCCCTGAGTCAACATCTGTGGTTTAGTCGCACGACCTTTGATGTTAACCCTCTGCCCCAGCGTTTGGCCGCCCAAGGGTTAAATATTTTATTGGTGTTGGGGGAAAGTCAAACCCCTGGGGTGTCTCCTAATTCTGAATTATCTAAATTGGCTTTAGAAAAAGAAGCGATCGCCATCAGTAAAGCCTTTGAACAATGTGGCATGGATACCCTGGGAAATCGAGTCGAGAGCGAGATTTCCTGCGGCGTTAAAACCCTAATTGAACCGACCGTTGAACAACTGATTGCCGAATTAGAAACCGACCGCTATAACGTTTTATTTTATGCTGGACATGGAATGCCCGCCCCCGATGGTGGGTTATTATTTCTGCGTCCCGATACTACTATTAATGGGACGGAACTGGCCCAGGTCTTAGTCCGATGTGGGATTATCCTAGCGGTGTTTAACGCCTGTTGGAGCGCTCACCCAGCCGTAGAAACGGTGTCAACCCCCTCTAATTCCCTATTTCAAGCTATTCCTAGTAGTAGTTTAGCTAAAGTATTAATTCATCACGGGGTTCCGGCGGTGTTGGGAATGCGGGACTCCATTACCGACGCCGAGGCGTTAAGCTTTATTCAAGCCTTTGCTAGAGCTTTAGGGGAACGTCTCCCCGTGGATCAGGCCGTGGCCATGGCCCGTCAGCATTTGTTAGCCCTATATAAGTTTAATCAACCCGCTTGGACGTTACCGATACTATATATGCACCCGGAATTTAACGGGGTCTTAGTCCAGCCGCTAGAAAAGATTAAGACAGAAATGCCAATTAGTTCGGTGACGGGGTTTGGGGATGTTCCTCGGGCCTGGCTACGGCTTTATAGTCCCGCGAGTCCTATCCCTGCCCAGATTTGGCCCATTGATACCGGATTAATGCGGGTGGGTCGCGGAGAAGGGAATGATGTGATTGTTGCGGAACAGTGGGTTTCTTCTAAACACGCGGAAATTTTTTGTCGTCATAGTTGCGATGGAAAAACCCAACCTAATTATTTTTTAAGGGATTTTTCTCGCTATGGAACCTTAATTTTTCATACTCAAGAATGGCAACGCATCCACCATCAAGAAATTCCGTTAATATCGGGAATGCAGTTAAAATTTGGCAGTTCTCAGGGGCAATTGTTAGAATTTATTATTGAAGGGAATGGGTAATAATGGGGAATGGGTAATGGGTAATGGGTAATGGGTAATGGGTAATGGGGAAGAAATCAAGTATTAACTCTTATACTGATAACTGGTAACTGTTAACTGATAAGTACCTAAACAAAATTAATTACAAATCCTCTACCCTGTTCCCTGTTCCCTGTTCCCTGTTCCCTGTTCCCTGTTCCCTCTCTCAACTAGGTAATTTATTTTGTGCAACTACTTAACTGATTTATGACTGAACCTAAAATTTTTCATCTAATTAATCGTTTAAGTTTTGGTGTCACCCCGGGACAAATTCAACAGGTACAACAGATGGGAATTGAAGCCTATATTCAAACCCAACTGCAACCGCAAACAATTCCCTATCCGGCCGATTTAACTGAAAAACTCAATCCGTTAAATACATTGGTTTGGCAACCGGGTGAAGTTATTCTAGCCGAAAAACAAACCCTAGAACAAGCCAAAAACCTCGGTTTAGATAGTAAATCCATGATTAAAATTAAGCAAAGTTTTAATCAAAAAATCATCCAGCAAGCCAAACGAGGGCGTTTATTAAGAGCTTTTGCCAGTCCTCGTCAATTAGAAGAAGTAATGGTAGATTTTTGGTATAACCATTTTAATGTATTGGCGACTAAAGGTGATTTAACTCGACAGTTTTTTAGTTCCTATGAACAACACGCTATCCGACCCCATGCTTTAGGAAACTTTAGACAATTATTAGGGGCAACTGCCAAACATCCCGCCATGTTAGTCTATTTAGATAATTGGCAAAATACTGCCCCGGGAAGTTCGGGCGCAAAGGGCGCATTTAAAGGGTTAAATGAAAATTATGCTCGGGAATTATTAGAGTTACATACTTTAGGAGTAAATGGCGGTTATAGCCAAAAAGATATTATTGAATTAGCTAAAATTTTAACCGGATGGGGACTATTTCAACCGATTGAAAAAACCTCAACTAAATCGGGATTTTATTTTGATGAAACCCGCCATGATTTTAGTGATAAAATGTTTTTAGGAAATTCAATTAAAGGCAGTGGGATAAATGAAGGGGAAGAAGCTCTTAATATTATAGCCAAACATCCTTCTACAGCCCAACATATTAGTTATAAATTAGCTCAAAATTTTGTTAGTGATACTCCTCCTGATTCCCTAGTTAAAAAATTAGCTAAAACCTTCCTAGATAGCAATGGAAATATTGCAACTGTTCTGCAAACCCTATTTGCAAGTGCCGAGTTTTGGCAAACCAATATTTATCAAACTAAATTTAAAACCCCCTATCGATATCTAGTTTCAGTCATGAGAATTATCGGTACTGTCACCAATTTTGAACCCCTAGATGGTATCCTAAATCAATTAGGAATGCCCCTCTATGGTTGTCCGTCTCCCGATGGGTATAAAAATATTCAATCCGCTTGGTTAAATCCCGACGCCATGGTAAGACGCAGTAGTTTATCTGTTCCCTTATCTAACGGATTACTTGACGAGGGAAAACCCATTGATGCTAATTTTTTAGCCTCCACATTAGAAAATAATTTCTCCCCTCAAACTCGCTCCGTTTTAGATAAAACTGCCCCGAATTTAAGAGGAGCATTAATTTTAGGAAGTCCTGAATTTATGATGTATTGAAAATACACCATTTTCTGCTATAATTGAAACGATTAAACCTAAAAAGGGGGTCATGATGAGTCAAACCCTAGAACAAATACGTTGGACAATTGAAGATGTCGAAGGACTACCGGAAAACGAATGGATACGTTATGAAATCCTCAATGGAGAACTCTTTATGACTCGCTCTCCCCATCGTCGCCATCAACAGGCTTGTGTTAATATTGCTGCGCTACTTCATACAGCCTCACAGTCAAGCGGTTTAGGCGTCACAATTTTTGCTCCTGGTTTAATCTTTTCTGATATTGATAGTGTTATTCCCGATGTGGTTTGGGTAAGTCATGAAAGACTCGAACAAATTGAAGATGAAGCCGGACATTTAACCGGAGCACCGGAATTAGTGATTGAGGTTTTATCCCCCGGAAAACAAAACGAACGCCGTGACAAACAAGCTAAATTAAAACTCTATTCTATTACCGGAGTTCAGGAATATTGGATTGTTAATTATTTCACGAAACAAGTTGAAATTTATCGCCGGGAACAAGCACAATTAGTTAAAGTTGCAACATTATTAGAAACGGATGAAATCACATCCCCGTTATTACCTGGATTTAGTGCTGTTGTTCGGTTATTTTTTCCTTAAACCGATAATTAAACGCCTGGGAACGTACTGCTTGAAAATCTGGGATAGAATAGGTTTTTTCTAGGTTATCTTTGAGTTTATCTAACTTTAAAATAGCCTCTCCTACAGATGCAGCTAATAACGGCGGGACTGCATTCCCAATTTGTCGCCATTGTTGAGAGGATGTTCCATAAAAAACATAATCAGGTGGAAAAGATTGGATAGCGGCGGCTTCTCTGGGGGTGAGATAACGATCTTCTGTGGGATGATAATAGGTGGTTTTATTGGTGTTAATTGTCCCGGAATGGTAATTACTATCTAAACGCTTTAATTTCGTTTCTCGAAATCGTTCTTCTCGAATCTTTTTCCAATCTACATCATACCATAACGAAGGCGGGAGATAGGCTAACTGATCCCGTTCATAACGAATTCCTTTCCCTTCAGGGATATAATGGATTCTTTCTCTTTCTAATTCGTTTTTAATTTGGGCTGTTTTCAAATCATGGTTAAAACTTTGACCTGCAAACTCTAATAAAGTATTAAACGCCCATTCAACGGTGCGAGGTAAGGGTAAAAGATCAGGATCTTTTTCCGAGTCTTTAAATCGTTTTTCTGGATAAATATTACCAACTCCGAAACGATTTCCTAATAAAATAGTCCGTCGTCTGGCTTGGGGAACACCATAATGATGGGCGGATAATACCTTAACATCCACAGTATAACCCAATTGGTTAAAACTATTAATAATTAATGTTAATGTACTTTCATTCTTTTTTGCCAATAACCCGGTAACATTTTCCAGAATAATAAAGTTAGGTTTAAAGGTTTCTACCATTCTCAAAAATTCAAAAAATAAAAAATTTCGGTGATCTTTTTTATCGTTTGTCCCAATAGTTGAAAAGCCCTGACAAGGAGGGCCACCACAAATTAAATCTATTATTTGATTCCCAATAATATCTTGAATTGATTCGGTTTTAATTTCCCGCAAATCTCCTAAAATCGTTTGAGAATGGGGATGATTAGCTTGAAAGGTTTCTAAGGAATATTTATCAAAATCTATTCCCAATAAACAGTTAAATCCTGCCATTTCTAACCCACAGGACATTCCCCCGGCGCCAGAGAATAAATCAATAAAGTTTTTCATTTTTTCTACTTAATAAGATAATATAATTAATTATAATATTTTTTTTAACACTGCAATATTAAAGTCAATTTAAACATACAAAAGTTGATTAAAAATTTCATCAGCAGTTAGAGTATCTAATAAAATAGCAACCCGTTGAGCGATTTCATGAGGACTTTTTTGAGGGACAATAATAATTCCTGAATGGTTCCGTTTTTTAGCCATATATTCTAAATGCAACTGTTCAAAATCAACTCGGTTATGAGTTAGTAAACATCGATCAGATTTTGCTGTATAAATTAACTGATCTTGATCGGATTTTCCTAACATTCCTTGTTCTAGTGATGTTGTCACATTAAAACCTCTACTACGGAGTAAAGTTGCAACTAAAACAGAAACATCTTCATCTGTATATAGTGTTGCAAATAATTTCATGTTTTTTTCATAGCCGCTTTAACAGCAGGATGAACTAATTCTTCAGGAATGCGATTTTGTTCAATATAATGATTAATTTCCTCTTGATTATCTAAATAAAAACTCAAGGAATCAAAAACCTGTGCTAATGTTAGATGGGGTAAATGTATCGGGATTTCTTCAGGAGAGATTCCTAAACGCCATAACCCAACAATAGCTCGTACTGAAGTTCGAGTTCCTAAAATAATAGGTTCACCTTGAAGAATTTCAGGGTTACGACTCACATAACGAGAAACCGATTGTACAGTCATATCAACTCATACAACAAAATTTTATATACCTCTATAATATCATATTCTAACATCATAATCTCAGGAATAGAGTTACAATGCAGGAACATCAACATTAAGTTTAAAATTAGCTGCTTTTGAGCCAGAAACTTCGATGGTATAATCTCCATCAAGAGGTAATTCCCCTTGCCAATTTTTGCTATTTTTAATAGTACCAATATTTTTACCATTCGGATCTAAAATATTAATATCTACCGTTCCTTCCGTCACATCAACCGACATCTTTTGTCCGGCGGCACATTCTAATTTATATTGTCGTTTTTCTGCGGGTTTAATCATACCTGTAACCGTCGCTCCCGTCTCTCCTGCGTCAAATGTAACTCTTTCGGTGGCGTTATTGGCTTGAGGAGAAATAGAAGGAGTTGGAGTAGGGGAAGGAGTGGGGGAAGTGGTGGGGGAAGTGGTGGGAGAATTAGCAAAAGGAGGTAGGGGTTGTAAGGGTTGTGTTCCTGTGGCGCCGCGAGAACTTAAACTCATTTTCAGATCAAAGGTTGTCGCCCCTTTTAAAGCCGTTAAAACGATTGTATATTGACCCGTTTGGGACAAATCTTTGGTTTTAATTAGTTGTCTATCGGGTGCATAAACCCAAATACATAAATTATCTTCCGTCCGATAATTTAACTGTTGACCCGCTTTAGCAGGAAATTGATAACCTAAATAACTTCCTTGGCGAATTTGGCCCGATTCCTTAGTATTAACCGCCGTTAAATTGATTAACTTAATATTAGGAGGAGCTATATTTCCAGAAGGTTGTTCGCCACATTGTTCAATTTTATTAGATGAACTGGAGTTAACAATATTCATCGTCGTCGAAAGTTGTCGCCAATGTTCCGATAAAATTTCACAACCTGTTAATAAAAACAATAATAAAAATAAACCCGTTTTTTTCATAATAATATCAGTAGACATTAATTTTTATCCTATAGGAATGAGCAGCCAGCGTATTTACAACTTCTTTGTGTCTTTTGTGTCTTTGTGGTTCAATTAGCCTTAACCCGGATCAAGATCCCAGAACCAACTTCTATAAATTTTAATTTAACTTAACCGTTGTTTGATCCATAAACCAAATAAAGGTAACGCTAATTTATAGCCTAATTCTGAACCATAAATTAAGCCTTTATGTTGTAAACCAATAATCGCTCCTTGTAAACTGCCACCTCGCGATAAATGATGTTTAGTAATATATTCTCGACTTTGGGGTTTGTCCGTTGGATCTAAGGCTAAAGACTCTAATAATTGAGCTTGAGAAGATGGAAGTAATACTAATAAGGACTCAAATACCGTTGAAAAATCTGCCAATAATTCCTGTAAAGTTTCTTCAATTTCATTATCTCCAATTAAGCCATTTGTAGTTTTAACTTTACACAACCGACGGACTAACGCCGAAGCATCTCCAATATGTCCTTGTACCGCTTCTAAAAAGTATTGTAATGCTTGCGATCGCGGATCAAACGTCAAATTTTCTCGATGTAAAACCCCATGAGCCCAAGCTGCAACCACATCATTTGATAAGGGCGTTAACTGCACAATATCTAAATTTTGATGAAACTCCTCTTGATTGCTTGTTTCTGCTAAAGTAGCAACTAAAACATAACTTACAGAACTTTGCTGTTGAATTTCTTGGCGTAATAACTTTTCCCAATCTCCCTGTCGATCCCAAGAGCGAATATGGGGAAATCCTTGCAAAATTAATACCACTTGTCGCTCCACAAATTCCGCTAATTGTTGGGGAAAATGAATTAATAATTGATAGGCTTGCCACACATCTTCCGGTTTGGCAATTAACCGTAAACTTTTGGCCAAATTTCCCTGCCAGGCAAAAAATTGAGCCGCCTCCGTACTTGTCCACTGTTGCAAACACTCAATGGCTTGGGGACTTTTCACCGCCTGGGATATGCCCTCACATAACAGTTGCGTCAAGCGCTGGCCATCGGTTGCCCGAATACAGTCCACTTCGATAATTTTTGCCCCAACTTCCGTCGCTGCCCTTCTAACCAGGGTTCGGCGGCCACTACCGGGCACTCCGGCAATTAACAAATCTCGATCACGGGCTAAGGCCTGGGTGATCTGTTGAAATTGGCTTTGCCGTCCAAAGGTTTCTAAGGGGGCTGCTAACTCTGCTATATCCATCGGTGTCTATTAAACCAGCTAATTGCTGATATTACCATTTTTGGGATAATCCCCGATCAAAATATAAATTTTATTCTAAAATTACCAATTATTATATCATCAATAATGACTATAGTAATTAAAAATTAACAGATTATCTCAGTTATTTGAAAGAACAAATTGTCTCAGGAGGGGAGAAATCTTAAAGTAGGTTTGCTGTTGCTGTTCTTCAGTTTTTATTAAACAACGGCGTTCTAAAGATTGTATAGCTTTAAACACATCCTTTGCAGGTAATTTAGATATTTCTATTAATTCTGCAATTCCGGTCGGTTGATTTTCTGGACTCAGAGTTATGATTACGGTTTTTTCAATCTTTGATAACCGATCCAAATGCTGTTTTAAAATTTCGATTAATTCCTCTCCTAAATATAGATTATCATATTTGAGAAATTCTGCAACTTTTCCCCTAAAAATATCTTGAATCATGTTGGCAACGATTTTTAACCATAGGGGATTTCCTTGATAAGTCTCAATTAACAGATGCCATTGTTCCTCATCCTTTAATCGTTTTTCGCGTAAAATTTCCATTGCTGCTGAACCCAAACCCGATAACTTTAAACAGCGAATGGGTGCATTATCATCAGTTAAAGTAACAATATCTTGGGGAAGTTCCCAACTATTGAGAATTAAACAACTTTGATGGGAGGTTTCAGCAATTAATTTAAACAATAGGCTATAATTTTTAAAGTCAGGATGATATTGTCCGGCTAGGGTTCCTTGATTGAGTAAGGTTTGCAGATCATCCAGAATAATCAGACAGCGTTTTGTTCTCAGATATTCGATTAATAAAGATAATTGTTCTTCTAAACTAACAGGTAATTCTGTTAAGGATTGATTAGATAAAAATAATAATAAATTTTTGAGGGTAATTTCTAAACTGGGAGAAATACAAAAACTTCGCCATATAATTGCTTCAAATTCCGGTTGTAAGGTTTGAATCAAATAACGAGTTAGGGTAGTTTTACCAATTCCACTTAATCCAATAATAGAAACTAGGCGACAATTTTCTTGAATAATCCAATTTTGTAGGGTTTTTAGTTCGTGAGTGCGATCGCATATTTTCTTAAGATCCGGTGCTGTCCCTAAGTCAATTTGTTGTTGTTTTGGGGGAGAAGGCGATCGCTCTGTTGGTATGATTGATGATGAGTTATTATTGCATATATTAACATGGCTAAGATTTACAGACTCATTATAATTCAAAAAATAAGCTGATTGTAATCGTTCTAAACTCGATCTAATATTCGATTTACTAATATTTTCACCTAAAATACCTGAAAATATTTTCCATAATTCTGAGGCTAAATTTCTCACATAAGCCTCGGTACGATAACATTCTTCTGCGATTTCAGAATATTTTTGGCCATCCCATACACCGCGCAAGACGGCTTTTTGCAGATCATCCAGATGTTTTTCTGTCTCCGAAAAAACCACATTGTCTGCTAACTTTAAGAATTCTTCTATGTCCATAACTCCACAAAATATCAGTATTTTCACTAGGATATCAGACTTTTTGTGATTTCACCTGACATTTTTCAAAATATTATGACAATTTATGACGAAAACAATTTTAATTATCTGCTTAAAAGTGATATTTTATAGCTTGACAAAAACAGTTTTTTGATTCATAGTTTAAATAACTTAAAGTTAATCTTTTAAATAACTTGAAGTTAATCAATTACCAGTATTTATTGTGAAATGGCTAAAAAAAATCAGCCTAAATTTCCTATCCATAATCTAAATGAAGGAGGTTTTACCTTAATAGAACTCTTAGTTGTAATACTAATTATGGGAGCTCTAGCTGCTATTGGAGTACCAATTTATTGGTTGCAGGTTCAAAAAGCGAAAGAAGTTGAACCCAAGATCTATACATCCAGTTGTTTGCACGTTCAACAAGCAAATTATGAAGCAACTGGAACAATTAGTGGAGATGAAAATTCCCAGTTAGAAGAACAGCTAGTGAGTGAAGACAATAAATATAAAGTGAACGCCAGCTTGTATAAATCACAAAATTCTGAAGATTTTATTCAAACAATAATCTGTTGTGTAGCAAATTCACAACAAGAAAACGGATCTTCTTATGCACAAGCTTTAGTTTACACCAATCAAAATCAAGTCGTTTCAATTCCTTGTAATCAAGTAGCATCTATTAAACCATGATGAAAAAATTACCGAGTCTAGTTTTAACTATCTTAGCATCCAGTCTTATTTCTTTACCTGCGGAGGCTGGAGTCCTTGGCGGTATTGATGTACAAAAAGCTTGCAAAAATCAATACCTCCTATACCCATCCATAAAAGCAAGGTTAGCGGGTTCCAATGCTTATTCTTGGAAATGTAGTGTCTACGATGCTTTTAATTTAATCCCATTACGGAATTTTTCAGTTGATATGACAAAAGCTTGCAAAGTCCAATATAATAATCCAAAAGCATTTGCTGAAACAACAAACTGGACAAATCCTTATTCATGGCGTTGTCGATTTTAATGATTGACTCGTTCCGATGGTCTACGTCAAAATACCAAAAAGAGGCCGAGCCTCCATTAAAGTAGCGATCGCTCTTTATTTAGAAGATGCGATCGCCCTTTTGATATTTTATCGGGCGATCATTTTTTTATTTAGAAGATGCGATCGCCCTTTTTTTCCGAAAGTGCGATCGCCCTTTCCTAATTTACCGCACGTTTGAGAATTTGAGCGACAACTCCGTACCTATCTCCCTTCAATCCATCCAGTTCGTGTTCAATATCTTCCAACCAGCCCAGCTAACCTTGATTTTTACCCCACTCTATCCAAGCTGATGCCATCTGTTTTACCCGCCCCCTTTGTTCTGGTTTAATCGGATTTTCACCCGTAATTGCACTCAACGCGGATAACCAGTAAAGCGGATTATTTTTCAGTTCTAATAGCAAAAGCGGCACTATTTTAGTTCCCATATTAATAATTTCCTGATAAGCCGGATGCTCAGACATTTGGGCAGTTGAAGACAGTCCAGAAACCTCTTTCTCCCAATCGGAGGCTAGTACATAAAATTTCTCAACTACCTCTGTGGAAATTTCAGCATTGTTGTTAAGGCTATTTTTAGCAGTATTTGGTGAAGAAAATTCTCCCCGTGCGAGGAAGTTTTCTATGCCTATTAAAACTAATTCTTCTATCGACAGATTCAGTTCGTTGGCGACTTGTTGTAACTTGAGAAGGCGCTCATCTGAAATAGCGATCGAGATCGTGTTCATCTGGATTACAAACTAGTGGGACTTAAACAAAAATCAAGCCCAAATCAAGCCTAAACTTGCTTTGTAGGCTGCAAATACATCCCTATTATGTTGGAGCCACTCCACAAATCGAAAAGAAATCGCTGTGCGAAAGGCTTCAAGGGCATCAACAAATGTGTTTAAGGGTTTGTTCGCCCATCGACGTCTTAACCCTCCAGTTAAACTATGCCAGAGAATAAAAGTATAGGCACAAAATACCAAAATCCAATGTCTGATTAGACTTCTTTTATCTCGGACTTGATATTCTTTTAGCCCTAACCAGCCCTTTGCTTCCCTGTAAAAAACTTCTATCCAATTTCTTTGTGAATAGGTCGTTACTATCCACTCTCCTGTAGCTTTTGAAGCTTCAACATTAGTCATTAAATAATCAATATCACTGGCTTGGTCGAAAGTAGCAGCATTCATGACGATGGCTATTACTTTCTTCCCTGCATACTTTGATAATTCAATTTCTTTTGTTGCTACCCACACAGTTTTGGGTTTTTCCAGTTGGAGTTGAATTTCACTAAAAGCTCCTTGGGGCAACGATTTAGCTAAATTATCTAATCGAGTTTCCTCGGTTTCATCTTCCCCTTTTTTGAGGATTACCTTTCGATTCTTGGCGACTCCCCCTATATATTTTAATCCTTTTTTCTCTAACTCTTGTAAAAAACTTGTGTTATTTCCATACCCGGCATCTGTTAGCACAATTCCCGGTCGATATCCTCTGTCTAAGCTCCTCTCTATTAATTCTAATGCTATTTCTGGTTTCTTTTTAAATTCGGGGTCGGCTTTTCCTAAGGGTAATGACTCGGCTTTTTGATATAATTCTATATCTAATGGTAAGCTTTTTTTGCCATCGTATAGATGGCTCGTTACTGCTACGATTCCATTGTCGGTTTTTCCGATTTCTCCGATGTATTGTCGTCNCACCAAAATCCAATGTCTGATTAAACTTCTTTTATCTCGGACTTGATATTCTTTGAGCCCCAACCACCCCTTAGCTTCCCTGTAAAAAACTTCTATCCAATTTCTTTGTGAATAGGTCGTTACTATCCATTCTCCTGTGGCTTTTGAAACCTCAACATTAGTCATTAAATAATCAATATCACTGGCTTGGTCGAAAGTGGCAGCATTCATGACGATGGCTATTACTTTCTTCCCGGCATACTTTGATAATTCAATTTCTTGTGTTGCTACCCACACAGTTTTGGTTTTTTCTACTGGGAGTTGAATTTCACTAAAAGCTCCTTGGGGCAACGATTTAGCTAAATTATCTAATCGAGTTTCCTCTGTTTCATCTTCCCCTTTTTTGAGGATTACCTTTCGATTCTTAGCGACTCCCCCTATATATTTTAATCCTTTTTTCTCTAACTCTTGTAGAAAACTTGTGTTATTTCCATAGCCGGCATCTGTTAGCACAATTCCCGGTCGATATCCTCTCTCCAAGCTCCTCTCTATTAATTCTAATGCTATTTCTGGTTTCTTTTTAAATTCCGGGTCAGCTTTTCCTAAGGGTAATGACTCGGCTTTTTGATATAATTCTATATCTAATGGTAAGCTTTTTTTGCCATCGTATAGATGGCTCGTTACTGCTACGATTCCATTGTCGGTTTTTCCGATTTCTCCGATGTATTGTCGTCCGACTCCATCGGTAAAATTTCCGCTTTTTCGATGTCCTGAATCATCAATAATTAGAGCAAATCCCCGACTAATCTGGGTTTGCTTACACTGATTCATCACCTCCAGCCGACGCTGATTTAGTTTCATTGCTGACCAAGGAGCTTCGGTTAAAAAGTGGTGTAATCGGTGGTAAGTTACCCCTACGGCGTTATTCGCCATTTGCGACAGGTTTTTTCGCTCACTTTCTCCCAATAATCCCCCTAAATAGTTCCTAAATTCCCGTTTTTGGGCTTGATGGCCGAAAATATCGTCAAATCGACCACACCATCTATCGAAGCAAGGGGGCATCGCTGCCGGGGTTGTCTCTTTCATGGGTTATTCTTTAACGTTATCTGCTTGCTCTATAATCATTATCATCTATTTCCCTCCTTATTTTTGTTTAAGTCCCACTAGGATGATACCTTGAGTGTAGCAAAAAAAATTACTTACTTTTTATTGCGATCGCCCTTTTTTCTAAAGAGCCATTATAAAAATAGCAAAAATTTGAAATATTGTTTTGATTTATTTATAATAATCTGCTTAATTCTTTCCCAATTGATAGAGGTTGATAGCCTAAATTAAAGGCTTTAGAACTATCTAAGGAAACATCGGGCGGACGAGGGGCAAACATTTTAATATTTGCTTGAGAACAGGGTTGAATTAAATGTTTTGGCAGATCTAAAATATCAGCCATGAGTAAGCCGAAGTCATAACGGGAAATCCGTTCTTTTCCTCCTAAATGCAGAATTCCTGATGTGGTTTCTAAGGCTAATAATAATCCCTTGGCGGCGGTACTTCCCCCTACGGGAGTTCTAAACTCATCGACAAATAGATTTAATACTTTTCCCTCTTTTAGTGTTTTAATAAAAGGCTGAATAAAACTGGTAGCATGGTTAGGAACATCCCCAAACATTAAGGGCATTCTACAAATTGCTGTTCGAGGATAGCGTTCTAACATTCCCTGTTCAGCTAATACTTTTTGTTCCCCATAATAACTAATCGGGGATACGGGATCGGTTTCGGTATAGGGTGGATTTAAACCATTAAATACTAAGTCCGTTGAAGTGAAGACACAGGGAATATTAAACTCAGCACAAAGCTTGGCAATTGCTAAAGAAGCGATAACATTAATTTGATAGGAGATGTCAGGATACTGTTGACAGAAGTTGGGTTGAGATTGAGCAGCCGTATGAATAACAGCATCTGGTTTAAGGTCTTGGAACAGAGTTTTAAGGGCTTGAATATCGGTTAAATCTGTTTTTAAAAAATTAATATTAGGGATAGTAATAGTTTTAGAATGAGTTAATCCGTAGACTTGCCATTGAGTTTGAGCAAGTTGGCAAAGATGCCATCCTAAAAAACCACTAGCTCCCGTAATTAAGAGTTTATTCATGATTAATATGATAGACTATAGAGTCTGAACGGCGATCGCTTCTTCTATCCCAAATCATTAAGATCTAAGCGTGATCATTTTTGATCCATAAAACCAATTATATCAGAAAATTAGGATAGAATTGAACGTTAAGGATCACCTAAAATAGTATTCAGTCAACTGGAATAAAAACCCTTGATGTTTAAATATTAATACCCATGAATGAACTGACGCTAAAGTGGACAGAAGCAGGTCAGTCCCACACCCACATCCTGAATGATCAAAAAACCTATCGGGTTGGACGAGATCCGACACGCTGTGATATTGTATTATCCCATCCAACGGTATCGGGATTACATATTGAAATTTTTTTTCATCCAGCTAATCATAAATTCTATCTGAAAAATTTACGAGAAACTAACCCACCTATAATTAATAATCAAAAGTTAATGACGGGTGAAGTTGTGTTAAGTTCAGGAAATAATATACAATTAGGAGAGCAGGAATTAGAAGTTGTTGCGATTGACTTTGAACATTTTTTAATAACACCAACCCGATTATTTTCCCCCGATGAATTAACACCAAAAGCCCCTGTTCATCCCAATCCTGTACAATATGGTTTACAGTGTCCTAAGTGCGATCGCGTTTCCTCTTATGAACAGTTAAATATAGGTTGTCCTTGGTGTGGAACGTCCTTAGCAGCGGCAGTGAGTGTGGTTTTATCCAGTTAATCAATCAACCTAAAAAGTTAAGACAAAAAACGGATGCAAATTCGACTGAGTTGGCAAAACTTAGAAACAGGAGAATGGCGAACCCCAGTTCTAACCCTACCCATTGCATTAGGAAGGGTTTTTGAACGAATGCCTTCTACGGTGAATGGAGAAAAGGTTTCTCGGATTGTTTTAACGGGGGAAAAAGTCTCCCGTTTTCATGGGTTAATTACCCGGGAACAAGGAAACTTGATGGTGACAGATACCGGAAGTCACAATGGTATTTTAGTCAATGGAATCATGCAAAATCGTTGTTCTATTCAAGAGGGAGATACTTTACAAATTGGTGAATATAATATTACGATTTCTTTTATTACCCGTACTTTTACAGTTCCTAATCAAAAATCATCTCAAATTTCCTTTAGTCCTCAAACGGATTTACCCGATTCAGGTATTTCTTTACCAACCATTTCCCCACCCTATCAGGAGAGTTTTCCCCCCCAATTTTTTCTTGATCCTGATCAAGTTTCTTTAACTCAATTACAAGCCACAGGATTACCAATTGAGCAAATAGATTATCTAACTATTGGGGCAGGATTAGGGAGTTTTATTTGGGTTGATTGCCTGAGAATCTCCGGTGTTAAATCTAATCAAATTATGGCGTTAGGGATGGAAGATCAACCCTATACCCGTTATCAAAGATTGTGTTTAAATTCTCAAATTCCTACCTATGAACGGTTGCGGTCTAACTCCGATTCCTGTCCCGATAATCTTTGGGGCTGGCCGAGTTATGCCCTACGAGAATCCTATACAGAATGGCGTAAAGGTAAATTTTTCACCGCTTTAAATTTGCTTTGGCAAGTATTTAGTGAACCGACTTTTTCCCAAACCTATACCCCCCGTTCCGGTGATGTTTTTCAAGCAATTGATCGAGAAGCTAATCGGATTGGCTGGTCAAAAATTTATCGCTATGGACGGGTAAAAAATATTAGAAAGACCACCGATGGACGTTATGTGATTGCCTATTCTCGTTCGACAGAAAATCGTCGAGATCATGCTTTTGTTATTGCCCAATATGTTCATTTAGCAACGGGTTATCCGGCGATTCAATTTCTTCCAGATTTACAGACTTATCGAGAACAAACCCAAGATTTTAAATCCGTTGTCAATGCCTATGAATATCATCAACATATTTATGATCATTTAGAACAATCGGGGGGAACAGTTATTATCCGGGGTCGGGGAATTGTGGCTTCTCGAATTTTACAGCGTCTTTATGAAGCGAGGGCGAAAAATTCTCAGATTGAAATTTTACATTTAATGCGATCGCCTAAAGCCCAAGGAAATCAATTTCAAAAAGCTAAAAGAACTATTGAAAATCATTTTGAATTTCAACCTTTTAACTGGCCTAAATCCTGTTGGGGTGGTGACTTACGCCAACAATTAGAAGTAGCTAATCCCCAAGAACGATTACAACTCTTAGAACAGTGGGGAGGAACTACCACCGCTAACCGAACCGACTGGCGAAATATTGTTAATCAAGGACTGCGACAAGGGTGGTATCGGATTACTTTTGGAACCGTTGAACGGGTGGAACCTAGCCCTACAGGTCGCACTTTAACGACCATTCGAGAACATGGGTTAAATGCTCACCTTCAGTTAGAGGCGGATTTTATTATTGATGCGACTGGATTAGAGGCTAAAGTTAATACAAATCCCTTATTAAAGGATTTAGTAGTTCATTACAATTTGCCATTAAATGCGTTAGGAAGATTGAGTGTGGCGAATGATTTTGAACTGGTGGAACTGCGTAATTATCCGGTGAAAAATGATGTTTTAGGGGGTCGGATTTATGCCTCGGGTGCAATTACTTTGGGCGGCCCCTATGCGGCCGTCGATAGCTTTTTGGGATTACAATATGCGGCGTTAATTTCCCTGGAAAGTTTGGCTGCTATTTCGGCGCCCGGGGTAGGAAAATTAAAGGGATGGCGATCGCTTTTACAATGGTTTAAATGGGTAAATAATCAACCTCCAAATTAAAAATCCTAAGTACAGAGAAACGGGGTTTCTATTTACCGTTATTTACTAAAAATCAAAGTTTATACAGAAACCCGATTTTTAGGAGTTGCTACAGCAATCATAAATAGGTTGTAACATTTCAATACTGATATGAAACAGCCAGAAGTATTATCCCTATTCCCTGTTCCCTGCTTTGCACTGAGCTTGTCGAAGTGTTCCCTGTTCCCTGTTCCCTTTTGATCATGAATTTTGAACACAACTCAAATAGGATTGCTATAGTTAAAGATGTTTTTATTGTTCTAACCAAGCTCTCATTTTCCCGGGATTTAATAACCCATAGGGATCAACTTTTTGTTTAAATTGTAATTGTTCTAAATTAACCATTTTCATCCCGCCATCTTCTAAAATATAGGTATGGGGATTAAAAATAACCGCCCCCCGTTCTTCATGATAACGAATAATTTCATTTAACCTTTCTTCTGTGGTAAATCGCACTAACTGTAAAGAAGCGGGGTGCATTTCTCCATGTAGTCTTAAAAACTCTAAATGCTGCATCACTTCATCCCCAAAATGATTATAGAGATGTTCCAATAGTTCTAATTTTTGATCCGCAGGTAAGAGGGTTTGTAAATAGGTAATAGAGGGATCAATACTGCGAGCGTGTAAGGTAGTATGGTTCCAACTATATTCTATGATTGTTGTTCCTTTCCCGGCTTCTTGGGATGACTTTTGATAACAAATTTCTCCCTGATACTCCTTTACTAATTCTTGAAAGGGTTCTAAACTGGTTTCAGATACTATTAATAATGCTGCGTGTTTTCCCCCTAGAATTATATCTTTAAATGCTGCAAAATAGGACGGAATAGGAGAGGCACAAACGCAGATTAATTTTTTAATAATTCCATCGGATAAAGCTAAATCTTGACCAAATCGAGCCGAGGTCATAAAATCATTAAAGGTGACAATTATTTCTGTCCAAGGATAGGCGGGAGCTAGGGGTATTTCTAACTCGGTAATAATCCCATTTGTCCCATAGGCATGATTGACTTTTTGTACGTCATCTCCTCTTAATTCAATGATTTTTGGTTCTTCTTCTAGGGTTACTACTCGTGCTGCTTGTAAGTTGCCGCGATCGCGTAATTGTCCATAATTAATCGAACCAATTCCCCCACTTCCCCCCTCAATAAATCCCCCAATAGTTGCTGTCCGATAGGTAGAAGGAACCATGCGTAATTCCCAGCCCATTTCCCTCGCTTGTTTATCAAATGTTGCCATTTTTACCCCAGGTTCCATGCAAGCTAAACCCGGTTTTATCCATTTAATATTATTCAATTTAGAAATATCTAAAATTACCCCGCCTTCCAAGGGAATACATTGTCCATAATTGCCCGTTCCCGCTCCCCGAACTGTTAGAGGAATTTTATATTTTACACAAATTTTAGCCACTTGTAAAATTTCGGCTTCCGTTGCCGGACGTACCACAATATCTCCGGTTTTATCCTGGAGTAACGGTTGCAAAATTGGGCTAAAATGATAATAGTCTTGGGATAGTTTTTTGACTTGAGTTTTATCCGTAATCATTTCAATTCCTGAGAGTTCAGCACAGAAGTTATCCCAGTTAATATCAGTTGTCATAATTTTTCAGAGTAATTTGTTCAAATTCTAGGATAACGGATTAGTGGTAACAGTTACTCAAAATAGTCTAAAATCTTAAAATATTAGGTTAACGGCTTAAATATGACCACAAATCAACCTCGTTCTGGATATACTCTACCCGTTTTTGCTTGCGCGGCGGCGGTGGCGGCTTTGGAATATTTAAACAGTAGAAATCAGTCCATTGAACAGGTATCTATTGATTTAATTGAACCGACAGAAACCGTTAATATTCCGATTGAACAAATAGCGATTTTAACCGATAATTCGGCTTTATCTATTACCCGTTCCGATCCGGGGGATAATTTAGATTTAACCCGAAATACTCCGATTTGGGCGATGGTGGAATGGTTGGATAGTTCACCGATGGAACTTGCGGGTCACGGGGATCAACTTTCCGAAGCTATTTTTATTAAAGGAGGAGAAGGAATTGGCTATGATCAAAAGACTGGAAAAACAGCGATCTATCGTTATGCAAAAACCCTATTATTAGCCAATATTGAGAAAATATTACCCCCCAATCAATCTATTTTAATTACCTTTATTTTACCCAAAGGAAAACAACTAGCAACCCGCACTTCTAATGCTGCCTTTGGCATCGTTGAAGGATTATCTCTACTGGGAACCACAGGTATTTCTCAACCCTTAACCGTTCCCGAACAATTAGAACAATATAAAATTCAACTCCAAGAAAAAGCAAAAAAATTTGATTCTTTGGTATTTTGTATTGGCGAAAATGGACTAGAATTAGCAGCAAGAATGGGGATTTCTCCCGAAAAAATGATTAAAACCGCCAATTGGTTAGGGCCTATGTTAGTCTGTGCCGCCCTAGCAGAAGTTAAGTCAATCCTATTATTTGGTTATCATGGCAAATTAATCAAATTAGCCGGAGGAATTTTCCATACCCACCATCATATTGCCGATGGACGATTAGAAATATTAACCGCCCATTGTGCTAACTTAGGATTACCGACCTTCGATCTACAAAGAATTTTTAATTGTTCAACAGCCGAGGATGCTTTACAATATTTGCGAGAATTAGACGCAATCAAAGGAGAAAATTGGGTCAATCGGGTCTATGGAGAAATGGCAAAGACAATTGATCAACGATCCCAGACCTATATTTACACCCAATGCGAAAAAAACGTCAAGGTGGGTTCAGTCCTGTTCGACCGCCAGCGTAAAATTATCATTAAAAGTGAAAATGCTGATATAATTTTAGAGTAAATTTGTTATGGTAACTGGATACAAGCATCAAGTTTATACTTGGTTAACCCTTACAATTAAAACCCATTAAACTCAATATGTCTCCCCAGACTCAAACCCCAACTCAAACCGAAAATACTGATATTTCAGTAGAAAAATTGAACCGACAAATGATCGTGATTCTCGATTTCGGTTCCCAATATTCCGAGTTAATCGCCCGCCGCATTCGGGAAACCGAGGTTTATTCCGAAGTCATTTCCTACCGGACAACGGCCGAAAAACTCAAGGAACTCGACCCCAAGGGCATTATCCTTTCCGGTGGCCCAAATTCCGTCTATGATGACGGCGCGCCCGAATGTGACCCGAAATTGTGGGAGTTAGGAATTCCGGTTTTAGGGGTGTGCTACGGAATGCAACTCATGGTCAAACAGCTAGGAGGCACGGTAGAACGGGCTAAACGAGCCGAATACGGAAAAGCCTCCCTACAGATTGATGACCCCACAGACCTGCTGACCAACGTGGAACAGGGGGCGACCATGTGGATGAGTCACGGCGACTCCTGCACCCAGTTACCCGCAGGATTTGAGATTTTAGCCCATACCGAGAATACTTCCTCGGCGACGATTGCTGACCATGAGAAAAAATTATATGGAGTACAATTCCATCCCGAAGTCGTTCATTCTATTGGCGGTCAAGCCCTAATTCGTAATTTTGTTTACCATATTTGTCGCTGTCATCCTACCTGGACAACCGAAGCTTTTGTAGAAGAATCTATTCGAGAAATTCGTAAGCAAGTTGGGGATAAACGGGTTTTATTAGCACTTTCTGGAGGAGTTGATTCTTCAACTTTAGCATTTTTACTCCACCGTGCCATCGGTGATAAGTTAACTTGTATGTTTATCGACCAAGGGTTTATGCGGAAGCTAGAACCCGAACGATTAGTTAAACTATTCCATGAACAATTTCACATTCCCGTTGAATATGTCAACGCCCGGGAACGGTTTTTAAAACGACTCGAAGGAATTACCGACCCGGAAGAAAAACGCAAACGAATTGGTGCAGAATTTATTCGAGTTTTTGAAGAAGAATCCGTGCGTTTAGGGCCCTTTGATTATTTAGCTCAAGGTACCTTATATCCTGATGTTATTGAGTCCGCAGATACCAATGTTGACCCGAAAAGTGGGGAACGGGTGGCGGTTAAAATTAAAAGTCATCATAATGTGGGGGGATTACCAAAAGATTTACGGTTTAAATTAGTAGAACCCCTAAGAAAACTGTTTAAAGATGAAGTCAGAAAAGTCGGACGTTCGATTGGTTTACCTGAAGAAATTGTCCGGCGTCATCCTTTTCCCGGCCCAGGTTTAGCAATTCGGATATTAGGAGAAGTCACCGCCGAAAAGTTAAATATCCTGCGAGATGCGGATTTAATTGTCCGAGAAGAAATCAATAGACGTGGGGTTTATCACGATTATTGGCAAGCTTTTGCCGTATTACTTCCGGTGCGAAGTGTGGGAGTCATGGGAGATCATCGTACCTATGCCTATCCGATTGTCCTACGATTTGTTAGTAGTGAAGACGGAATGACCGCCGATTGGTCACGGGTTCCCTATGATTTATTAGAATTGATTTCTAATCGGATTGTGAATGAAGTTCGGGGCGTGAATCGGGTCGTTTATGATATTACGTCTAAACCTCCTGGAACCATTGAATGGGAATAGAATAAACCTGCCCTAAATCCCTGTAGAGACGTGCCACGGCGCGTCTCTGCGTTATTTTTGTTTATTTATTTTTGTTTATTTATTTTTGTTGAATTAAAAGAATATGCACCCACAAATTTGTCTAGTCACAGGAGGAAGTTCTGGAATCGGTTTAATGACAGCCTTAGAACTAGCCAAACAGGGAAATCATGTTTTTATTGCCTGTCGTTCCGAACGAAAAGCCCAGCAAGCTATTAATTATATTATAACACAAACAAATCAAGGAAAAGTTGAATTTTTACCCTTAGATTTAGCCTCTTTAGATTCAATTCGTGCCTGTGTTAATTTATTCTTAGAACGTCAACTTCCTTTAAATATATTAATTAATAATGCTGGAATTTTTAATCAATCTGGAACCACTCAAGAAGGATTTGAATTAATTTGGGGAACTAATTATTTAGGACATTTTTTACTAACTTATTTACTATTAGATAAACTCCAGGAATCACCAGCGAGTCAAATTTTATTTATCGCCTCCGATATGGCCCTATGGTCAAAAAATCTAGGCTGGAAATTATGGATACAAAAAACACCCTTTAACTTTCTCAAACTCTATGCTGATTCTAAGGTTTGTTTATTACTATTAATGCAATATCTGCTGGAAAATAGCTTACATCAAACCTCCGTCAGAGTTAATGCTTTGCATCCAGGTTTTGTCCGATCAAATATTAGTTTATCCCATCGTTTAAGCCAATTTTTAAAGGTTGGAAACTCTCCCCAAAAAGTTAGTCGTAATCTGATTAAATTTTTAACAACCCCCGAATATAAATTAATCAATGGTCAATTTTTAAATCTGAATTTTCAACCCATGCCCTTAACAAACTTGGCGCAAAATGATCATTTAGCTCAGGAATTATGGCAAAAAAGTTTATTCTGGACAGGATTATCTAACCCCATTTCCCAAACCCCAACTATTTATAATTCAGAGGATGGCATCTGGGGGCCCTATTCTTTAAATTTAACCCAAACCCAACTACAAGAAATTCAAAAACAGATCTTTACTACAGTTTTACCCCGTTCTCCGATTCATGTATTTTCTAATAGTTATCAATTTATAAAAAAAAGGGATTTTGGATCATTAATATTACTGTTAATTCAAGGATATAAACGACAATTTAATATGGAAAGACACTTAGATTCACCCGTAATTTTAGAACTATGTCAAAATCAATATTTACTAGAAAAAGCCAGGGAATATTTAGGAGAATCGCCCTTTCTTTGGCGTTCAGAATTATGGGCTAATTATCCAGCAAAACAATTAATTCCCCTTTGGCATCAAGATCAATATCCTCAATTATTAACAAAAACCGGAAAAACAATTAATGTTTATATTGCCTTAACCGAAGTCAATGCCGGAAATGGGTTTGAATATTTACCGAAAAAATATCATAATTTATGCCCTGTAAAAATGAATGATCCCTTTAGTGGAAATCCTTTTTTTGAAGTCAAAACAGAAATCGAAAAATCCGCCTTACCCATAATTTTAAAACCCGGAGAATTTATCTTTTTTACCGATGATTTAATTCATCGCTCTATCTGTAATATTAGTGGTAAAGTTCGCCTATCCTTAACCTTACGTTTAGCCGAATCTACCGTCAAAATCCAAGGAAATTATAGTTCTAATCTCCAATCCCCGATTCTGTTTTTATAATCATTTTATCAAGTATAATATTATTGCCCATCCCCCATTATATCAATAAGCAAATGATTGTTTATAACTTCTTTGTGTCTTCGTGTCTTTGTGGTAAAATTAGGCTTTATTGCTATAGAATTTGACTGTAGACAACTTCACAAATTAATTGCAATGGATTACAAAACAGCCTATAATTTTTTAATTGACCAAGGCATGGCATTAGAAACCAAAAAAAACCCCGATGCGTTTTTAATTCGTTTGAAACAGGGCCAACCCCCTATCCCTGGTCAAGTCACCTCTATTTTATTATCCTTAAAAATTGCTTATGATACCTTAAAAGATAATACAAGTTTTGAGAAAATTTTAGTCTTAGCCCTACATCAGTTAGTCATGGAAAGTCAGCAACAATTTGCCGCGGGTCGTAACCGAGGCGTTGAATGGCCACCGTTATTACAAGAAGATTTACAGCGTATTTCCCTAGCGGTTAAAAGTATTTTTTCCGGTCAATGGTTAGTTGAAAAATAAAAAAGAAGTTGACGGTTAACTGTTAACAATCAACCGTCAACTATTCTAACAATAGGCCGAAATATCTTCTCCACATTCATCCGCCAAATAACACAATGCTTGAAACCGGAGATAGACTAATTCTTCATAAAAAGGGTTGAGTTTACATAAAGGTGGAATATGAAAAATCACCCGACCTAATACTTTAATATCTCGTTCAAATGGACATTGAGCCGGAATTAGTTGACACAAACGGTGGGCTAATTTGGGGTCTTGGATTTTAATACTTTCTAACCAATGGCGAAGCGGACGTAGGGGTGTAAATCGACGTTGTGGGGGAAAAGGGCCAGACTGGGACACAGGAGCGGGTTCAACAGATGTGATGCCGCGAATCAGGAAAGTGAGGTAGGACATGGTAGCATTAACCTTATTCATTGTTCTCATTTGGGATTAAAACCCAACGTGGGCAGCCGTCTATGTAGTGTCTACGAAATACCGTTGTAAGTTCCCGTAGAAAATTTGTAGTCCACCACAAAGATTAAAGGTTTTAAAGCCTAAGCAACAAGATATCTGGCCAGAATCTAGTCCTTTGCAAAGGTTTTTATCCTTCTGTGATCATGATGCCCTAAATTTCCAGAGTTTTCTCATAAGTTTTATTTAAATCAAAAATTTTTTCTATAATAAATACAAATAACATATCGCATTTCGAGGATTGACAAAAACATTAAAATGTGTATAAAAACGAAACATTGTAACAGTCAGACTGCAACCCTAGTAAAATTGAACTATTACTCAATGGTCAGGAGTCAACCATCCCATGTCGGAAGAACTAACCTCCTCCTTATTTCCTGTGGAAACCCCCCCACAAACTCCCCCCGCTTCGGGATTAGGATTTTTAGGCATTTTTAAAGCATGGCCGCAATATAATCAAGGCAATCGATTCTATAAATTAGGGCGCTATGAATTTGCCTTTGAACGTTATGATCAAGCTGTTAATTTTAAACCCAATTGGTATTCTGCCTGGTTACGACGGGGTAATAGTTTACGCAAATTAAAACAATATAAAGATGCTTTAGCTTCCTATGACCGGGCAATTAAAATTAAACCCGAAGATTATTGGGCTTGGACATTTCGAGGCATTGCTTTAGCCAAATTAGAACGATTTGAAGAAGCGGTGGCATCCTTTGATAAAGCTATTACTATTGAACCCGAAAATTTTGAATCTTGGTATGAACGGGGGTTGGCATTAGAAACGTTATTACAATATAAAGCAGCATCGGCTTCTTATAAGCGAGCAATTGAAATTAAACCCAATATTTCCGCGATTTGGTATCATCAAGGTAATGCTTTAATGAATGAAGAACGTTATAGCGATGCCGTGGCTTCTTATGATCGTTCAATTCAACTGCAACCTGCTAATTATGAAGCCTGGTTTAATCGGGGTGAAATGTTATTAAGTCAACAAAAATATGCCGATGCGATCGCATCTTATGATCAAGCAATTAAACTGCAACCCAAAAGTTATCAAGCCTGGTTTAATCGGGGAATTTCCTTACAAAAAATCCGCCGATATTCTGAAGCTATTACCTCCTATGATACCGTAATTCAACTGCAACCCCAGGATTATGAAGTCTGGTTTTATAAAGGTATGGCTTTGTTAAATAGTCAACAGCATCAAGAAGGCTTAACCTGCTTAAATCAAGCCTTACAAATTAATCCCGATTTAGCCGCAATTTGGATTAGTCGCGCTCAAACTTTATTAGAATTAAAACAATATCAAGCCGCGATCGCATCTTTTGATAAAGCTACTCAATTAAACTCTAATTTTCCCGAAGCTTGGTTAGGTAGAGGAAAATGTTTATGTGAATTAGGACAATATCAAGAAGCAATTATCGCCTATGATAATGCCTTGCAAATTCAACCCGACTTCATGGATGCTTGGAATTGTCGGGGAGAAGCCTTAGAAAAATTAGATCGATTTGAAGAAGCCTTAATTGCCTATGATAAAGTGGTACAAATGACCACAGAAGATACGGAATTAGCCACAAAAGCAGGACTCCAACGGGGAGAAGCCTTAGAAAAATTAGAACGTTATGATGAGGCGATTATTGCTTATAAAAAAGTGATTAGGGTGCAACCGGATAATTTTGAAGCCTGGGTACATTTAGGGAAAACCCTAGAAGCGGTTCAAAAGCATTCCGAAGCCGCCGAAGCCTTTAATCAAGCTGTTAAAATTTGGCCCGATTCCTATTCTACTTGGTTACAGTGGGGACTCGCCTTAGAATCAGCCCAACGTTATCAGGATGCCTTAAGTGTTTATGATAAAATTATTCAAAGAAAACCCGATTATTATGCCGTTTGGATTCGTCGAGGTATGACTTTTGAACAGATGAATTGCTATCAAGATGCCAATTCTTCCTATGGTGTAGCGTTGGAAATGCAACCCAATTCTGCTGAAGCAGTTATTCATCGAAATCGAGTTAATCTAAAGTTAAAAAATAATCCACACTAACTCCCGTAGTGAGGCGTTCACGCCTGTCTTAACTCAATGGGGAAAAGATAGCCCTGAAGGGCTTACTACGTTCGTAGTGAGGCGTTCACGCCTGTCTTAACTCAATTGAGAAAAGATAGCCCTGAAGGGCTTACTACGTTGCGTTGTCAATACCTCTTGATTCTAGGGTTCCTTTTTGGCAAAATAGAGCCTTCAGTCAAACCTCTGCCCAATGCAGTCATACCCTGTTCCCGAATGAATCCCCGCGAAAAGGCTCTTTTTTTCTTTCAATTAGCAACCTTGTTAAACTCCGGTTTAACTGTAGAACAGAGCTTAACTTTGGTGGGGAAAGATAGTTATCCACAACTCGGACGCTATCTCAACAAAATGACAGCAGCAACATCCAGGGGGGGCGATTTAGCTTCAGCCTTGGCTTTAGCATCCCGATATTTTGATCGTTGGACAATTGGTCTAATTTCCTTGGGCGAATCTCAAGGAATGTTACCCGAAATTTGCTATCGAATTTCTGAGATCGAAGAACGAAAAGCTCGCCATCAAAATCTATATCGGTCTGTAACCCTTGCGGCAATTACCACTGGCATTAGTATTCTCCTTTTGATTCTGACCCTATTTTATCTATCGGGTTTATCAGGTCAGTGGTGGTTTTTGATATTAGGAATTTTTGCGCTAATTATATTAGCAATTCCTAAAATTTTGCCCCGTTTATCAATTATTAAAAAAATTTCTACCGCCCGGATGATGTTGTATTTAGGAGAATTAAAACTACCTTTAATTTGTGGGATGTCCTTGTTAGCTGGATTGGAATTAGTTCGCGCCCATATTCCTAAATCGGAAATGAAAGCCAGCATTACCATGGCATTAGGACAAATTCCCGCCGAAAAAACCCTCAGTCAAAGCCTAGAAGGTCGTTTACCTGCGGTAGCCCTGCAAATGTTACGGACGGGGGAAGCGACCGGACAATTAGATTTAGCCCTGCAAAAACTGACAAATTACTATGAGGAGGAACTTGAACAAACCCTGCGCCGTCTACAAAGTGTTTTAGTTCCGGCCACAATTGTTATGGCAGGTACAGTTGTCCTGCTGTTAGCACTACAAGCTCTGAAATCCCTATTAATTTTGTTACCCAAGTGATCTGGGGAATTAAGTTTCTTTTTAGCCACACCCCCCACTCCCAAAGGATTTCCCAGGTCTGATTCCCAATTTTTACCAAAAAGTTTGACTTTGCTCTTGTGAAACTAAGCAACACCCTTTAAGCTGTTAAGTCAAAACGCACTAATTTTTTTGTTAGTTCAGTTGATATGAAAAGACCAAAACCTCAAAGACTACAACCAAAATGGATTTTGGGGATACTGGCTGGAGCATTAGTTAGCAACGCTGCTGTTCCCATTCCCCAAGCCCAAGCTCACCACCCCGGCTCCTGTCCGCCGTCGTCGGATTATGCCCAAACTCCTTCACCGATTGCCAACTTTCCTAACCCGGATCGCACGGTATTCTGTGGAGAAGATCGGGTGATTCTCACCTATGGCCCCTTCCAAGTTCCGATCTTGGTCAGTGAATTAAAGAATTTCGCTGAAACTGGGGAAATGACCAAAACGATTAGCCAAATCGTTAAGGCTTCTAAAATTGAGCCGGATACCCTTCGCGGTCTGATGAGCCTAGAAGTCGGCTTTGATTTAGTTCCCTTTGCTTGCATTATCTATTCCCCAGAAGGTCAGGAATTAACCGATACCATCGGGACAACCATTAGAACCCATCGTCGCGTTGCCAATGGTAAAGCGATTCGGGCGGCTCTAATTAATGCCCTGAGTGAAGATGGTAAACTCTCCTTCTTGGATATTGTGAGTTACTATCCTGTTCCGGGAATGTATATTGATGTCGGTAATATTCCTGAGACGGTAGATAAAGTCAAAGGCCTAGCGGGGAATCTCGATTCTCTGTTTAAAAAGGCTTCTCAATTTGGCAAAGGCGGGTGTTCTCTACAACAAGTAGATTTCCCGGCAGCACCCCCAGCACCGCCTCCAACGCCACGGCCCCCACTCCCACCCCC
>NZ_LR735009.1:159300-169944 GCF_900009265.2 Planktothrix paucivesiculata PCC 9631
ACCCCCACCCCCACCACTGGCACCACCCCCACCCCCAGTCCGTGGTTTGTGGTAAGGGTGTGAGTCTGAAAATCACGCTTTGATCCCGGTGATGCCATCTTTTTAATTAATGGGTGGCATCACTTTTGTTTGTGGCTCTAAAATATATTCAGGATTTCAGCGATTCAATATACTGGCTATCGATTAAAAAGGCTCCTTTTTGGAATAAAACCCCCCAATATCCACCGGGTCGCCTATCAATTACAATCCCAACTTCACCAATATTAATCAGGTTGGATGGACGTAAAATTGGCATGGGTTCTGCTGTTTTCAGATATGGAGGAATCGCTATTACCCTGACTTTTTGCCGGATTTCAAACTTTTTTTCCATTAACCACCCTAATAATTAACTTTTTCTGTAAGATATCACGAGGCTTTGTCCCTTGATTCATCGGGATTTTGTCGCCAAAAAGAGAAATAACCACGCTAAACTTGAGACTATAGAAGAACAAGACCGTTTGAGGGGGTAGTAATTATGGCTACAGATCGCCGAGTTTCCCGGGTGGCCGCACAAATTAAGCGGGAGGTCAGCCAGATATTACTGGATGGGATCAAAGATGACCGGGTTGGAATCGGAATGGTGAGTATTACCGATGTCGATGTTTCTGGCGACCTCCAACACGCCAAAATTTTTGTCAGTATTTATGGAACCGAAGAAGCCAGACGAGAAACCATGGAAGGCTTAAAATCGGCAACGGGTTATGTTCGTTCTTCTCTTGGTCAGCGTGTCCGTTTGCGTCGAACTCCTGAAGTGGTTTTTTTAGAAGATCGTTCCTTGGAGCGCGGAGACAAAATGTTAATTCTATTAAACGAACTCTCCCAGAACCGGAAACCGGATGGGGAGGGGGAGGAGGAGTAGGGGAGCAGGGGGAGCAGGGGGAGCAGGGGAGGTAAACTCTTTCCATTACCTATTACCCATTACCCTGTTACTGAGCGAAGTCGAAGTATTACCCATTACCCATTACCCAAAACCCATTACCCAAAACCCATTCATTACCCATTCGTAATTCGTAATTCGTAATTCGTAATTTGTAATATGACTCTTTCTCTCGCTGAACAAGTTGCCCAGATGGTTGTGGTTCGTGCCTCTGGTTTTTTGTTTGATCATCAAATTCGTTACTCCCTTTGGGAACCGCCTGCACAGCGCTTGGAACATTGGTTACATGACTTGGGTGTGGGTGGGGTGATTCTGGTGGATGGCAGTGCGGCGGAGTTGGCGATTAGGACTCAGTTATTGCAATCTTGGGCTAAATTTCCCCTGTTGGTGGCGGCAGATGTGGAGGAAGGGGTCGGTCAGCGCTTTGCGGGGGCGACTTGGTTTCCGCCCTTGATGGCTATTGGTGCATTAGCTGATCAATCCCGATCACAAGCGGAATTTTATGCGGAAAAAATAGGGGCAATTACGGCTCAAGAAGCTTTGACCCTGGGCTTAAATTGGGTTTTGGCTCCGGTGGTTGATGTGAATAATAATCCTAAAAACCCGGTAATTAATGTTCGTTCTTTTGGGGAAACTCCAGAACGGGTTAGTCACTTGGCCACGGCTTTTATTCGGGGATGTCAGGGTTATCCGGTGTTAACTACGGCTAAACATTTCCCGGGTCATGGAGATACGGCGATTGATTCCCATTTGGAATTACCTGTTATTCCCCATAGTGATCAACGTTTAGCTGAAGTCGAATTACCTCCGTTTGTGGCGAGTATTGCTGCGGGTGTGGATTCGGTGATGATGGCCCATTTATTGATCCCGGCTTGGGATAGTAAAAATCCCGCTACTTTATCCCCGGTGATTGTTCAGCAACAGTTAAGGCAACGCTTGGGTTTTCAGGGGTTAGTGGTGACGGATGCTTTGGTGATGGGGGCGATCGCAAAACTTTATACTCCCGAAGAAGCCGCAATTTTAGCCGTGGAAGCCGGGGCTGATGTTTTATTAATGCCTCTTGATCCCCAAGTCACGATTGATGCGGTCTGTGCTGCGGTAACAGAGGGTCGGATTTCGCGCGAACGGATTGCAGCCTCTGTACAGCGCATTAGGAAGGCTAAGGCGAAGGTATTCCCCGACTGGCAACCAGATGCCGCCTATTGTCCCCCCAGTCATGATCCCCAGAAATTATTTTATTCTCTATCTCAACCTGCGTCTGGATCTCTGGTTCAAACTATTTTACGGGATTCTCTCAAACAGGGAGGAACTTTACCGTTACAGATTCCGAACCCACCCCAACCTTGCCGTAATTTAGTAATTGTGGATGATTTGCTCAATTGTTCTATTTTAGGAAATCATACTCCGGCGATCGCCCGTCCAACCCAGTTAGGCTATCGTTTACAAATGATTGATTGTCATTATCAAGAATTTTCTGATCTTGAGCAGTCTTCTGAACCCACATTACTGCAAATTTTTATTCGAGCTAATGCCTTCCGCGATAGTTCGGGATTAACAGAAATTGCTCAAAATTGGTTAAGTATTCTATTGAAGCAGGATAGTTTACAAGCTTTGGTGATTTACGGGAGTCCCTACACCCTAGAACAGTTTTTACCCCAAATTCTCCCTAAAACTCCCTATGTTTTCTCCTATGGTCAGACTCCGGCGGCCCAGGAGATTGCCTTGAAAGTCCTTTGGGGAATTTAATTACAATTTAATAATCATATTACCCATTACCCATTACCCATTACCCATTACCCATTACCCATTACCCATTACCCATTCCCTGATGCTTAACCTACATCGGTGGCTTGTGTCCAGTGACTTTGCATATTGTTATCGGAAAACCCTGGCTGTTTGTATTGGCCTATACTGAAAAAAAATATTTCCTAAAATCAATTTTTAGATTACACTAGGTGTGATGCCAAAAACTTCTCCGGCAACGCCAAAGAGGGCGAATTATGACTTACACAACTGTCCAGTTTTCATTAGATGTGATCAAAGACGAAGCCCGTCAACTCGTTAGTAAAGGGGTTGTTAGCCGTCAGCAACCCATCTATACACTCTGCCAATATATTCCCGCGCGGGAATGGGCCTGTGTAGAGTGTGAGTTGGAAGAATGCGACTTCTTACTCCGAGACCGAATTGGCGACCTAATTGGCCATGAAACCTGGGATAACGACTAAAATCCCGATTAAATTTGAAAACACACAAAATCTTTCAAACATTATAAGTCTGTTTTGTATTGACTCCTAGGGTCGAAAATGAGTTTCCCTGCCGATTCAGGTGAATTCACGGACTCGATCCAACTATCCTTGAGTGGATCTTTCTAACTTAAAGGAGAGTTGTGCGACGTCTGAGATTCCAAAGTCAAGAATAAAGTAAAAATTTAAGTGCGTGCGATGCGTTATCAATTGCAACATGAAGTTAAACAATATTGAGATGGGTTCTGCAATTTGATATCATTTAATATACTAATCACGATAAATCCGCTCCACAGTTTTGAGCCCAATTCATGTCAATACTGGTGCTGATCAGTAGAGTTGTGGAAGCAGGATTTATCGCCCTAATTATTCAGAAGCATGGGAGTCCCGCAGGCGTTTTAATTCCTCTCGTAACTCGGCAATTTGGGTTGTGAGTTCTTTAATTTCCTTCACGGGTTCTGGGTCTGAACCAAAGGGGACACTGGAGGTAACAACGGAAGCTGAAGTTGTTACTATTGTTGCCGTGTCTGTATTAATATTGGGAGAACGTTGGGAAAGAATTGTATCCACAAAATTTCGAGCTTCCTGTTCGGTCATTTTTCCTTTTTCCGCCCATTCTTCAGTTAATTCGCTAAACTGCGACTGAATTTTTCCCAGATTCTCATTGCGTTTGTAAGGATTTTGTAGAAGCTCGATTAGGGAAGATGTTGCTCCCAGGGTAACTCGAAATCCCTGATGGAATAAGTCGGTTAATTGTTCAGCATTCATAATCGTTAAGAAATTTTTCTAGTAGCAACTACAATACAAGCTGGGTTGAAATCAGCTTGTGGTGGGCTTCTTTGGGAATTAGTCGGCTAACCCGCCAAGTAGACCGATTTTTCCCGTACATTCTAACAGCTTATTCCCGAACTTGGTCGAGGTATTGATTCACGTCCTCAATAATCCGGGTGAGTTCGGCTTCCGTGGTCAGTTTAATCCGTTCATCCCGGACAGTAATTAAGACTTTGGCGGCAAAGGGACTCGGCCAAATATTAGGATTACAGAAAACCTCTAAAAAAATATCTCCGGTATATTGATATTCCATCGGTTTTTGAGGCGTAGGTTTACCCCCTGCCCCTCCTGGGGCGTTTTTTGCCGCGACGGTTTTGAGTTTTTGCATTAATTCATCCAGTACCCCTTTTAAATTCTGAGCCGCTTCGGGGGTAAAACGCAGGGAAACCGAACCTTGGGTTAAATTAATCGTGAGTGGAGGAATAGACATAAAAGACTGATTTAAAACAATAATTGAAATCCTTTAATCTAATTTTACCGTCAAATTAACCCAAATCAACTTTTGTATTTTTAGTGAAAATTAATCTCAATAGTTGGATTAACTAAATAGAGTGATATATTAAAAACACTTTTTGATCACCATCAAAACTTAATAGGAAAAATTTTATGGTTCAGGATAATCGAGCAAAAATTCAATGGGTTTTGTTACTAACACTGGGTTTAAATCTGTTAGTAATGATGATTAAAGTGATTGTAGGCAACATGACAGGTTCTTTGAGCTTACTGGCCGATGCTCTGCATAGTGTTACTGATAGTGCTAATAATGTTTTGGGGTTAGTTACTAATCATTTTGCCTCTCCCAATCCCGATCGCGAACATCCCTATGGACATCAAAAATTTGATGCTTTGGGAGCATTAGGGATTGGTGTTTTTTTGGGAATTGCCTGTTTTGAAATTTTCAGTGGAGCTATAAAACGCCTATTTCAAGGCGGTGAACCGGTGACAATTTCCCCTAATGAATTATGGATATTATTAATTGTTTTAGGAATTAATATTTTTGTGGCTTATTATGAACGGGCGGCTGGGAAGCGTTTAGGTAGTGCGATTTTAATAGCAGATGCTAAACATACAATGAGTGATGTTTGGGTGACAATTATGGTGATTGCCGGATTAATTGGAATTTGGCAAGGAACCGTGTGGAATTTACCAAAACTGCAATATTTAGATGTGATTTTAGCCTTTCCTGTGGCCTTATTAGTGTTTAAAAGTGGGTGGAGTGTATTAAAGGAAAATTTGCCTTGGTTAGTGGATCAAATGGTAATTGCACCGGAAACTATTAAAGAGATTGTCATGTCTGTTCCAGGCGTCGTAAACTGTCATGATATCGCCTCCCGTGGAATGATTGGACGACAGGTTTTTATTGAAATGCACTTAATTGTTGAAGCGACGGATGTGGAAACGGCGCACAGTATTACAGAAGCAGTAGAAGCGGCATTAGGACAAGAATTTAGCCCCGTCAGAATTTTAATTCATGTCGAACCGCCCCAATATAAATCCGAGCAAATTACCTATGAATCATAAAAAATTTCCTCTCCCATGACTTAGGAGAGGAAATCAATTTTAACCCTGTAAAAGCATTTTCTTTATTTGGCCGCAGGAGCGGGGGTAGCTGCCGGGGCCGGGGTAGCGGGAGCCGGGGTAGCGGTGGCAGGAGCCGCTGGAGGAGGAGTTGTTTCGGTGGTGGGAGCTCCGCCACAACCAGTTAATAAACAGGAAGAAGCTATGGCTAAACCTGTAAATACTAGGGCTAAGTTTTTCATAGGAGATCTCAAGAAAATTGAAAGTAGGTGGATGACGAAATTGAGAACAAACAGACCCTAATCTCAGAAATGTTCCTTAATAGTATGTTAGCCATTAAACCCGAATAGAGATTAAACTATCCCAGTTTTCACCGCAACAGTTTTAACTCAGTTTCAGTCATTCCGTTGCGGATTTTTGGTTTCTATACCCCGAAGAAAACACGACTTTCCTGAGCAGTTAAGGCAAGTTTATAATTTCTCATTGTTCATCTTACACATAATACAGGTTTTTTTTTAAAATGGAAGAGCTTCTAAGGGAAATTACTGGGATTTTTCGCGATCGCTGTTTCTCTACAATGGTAAATTTGCGGACGTCCAGGGCTTTAAATATTACAGCCTCTTTGCTCAGGGGTTGTCCCTGTGTCCCGTGAATACCTCAGCCCAGACACTGTATAAACGAATCTAATGGCTGAATTGATGGATTATTCTTTTAAACTTGATCTGCTAAAATCCGAGGTTTGGGTTGATAATAGCTGGCAATTAAAGCAATCATTAACCACCATAGAGTATTGACTTGGGGACGATATAAAACCGTATCAACGAAACCATGGCCCATCATTCCCACTAGGGTAGAAATGGCTGCAATTAACCAAAATCCCTGGGAATTTCCTAACTGTCGGAGTTGTTTTAGTTGCACCCATCCTTGATTAAAGGTTACGGTTAATAACCAGAGAAAACAACTTAAACCGACAATTCCGGTTTCAACTGCCACTTCTAAAATTACAGAATAGGCACTCAAAGCCGTATAACGAGGCTGCATATAACGGGGATAAATCCGATTAAAAGCTACGTTTCCCGGGCCAATTCCTAAGATCGGACGATCTTTAATCATTTCAATGACTGCCATCCAAACATTAATTCTAAAGTTATTACTACTATCTCCCCGTCCCACAAACATACTCGCCACGCGATCGCGCACAGGGGGAACAAATACCACTGCTAAGACGAGAAAAAGGGTTAATCCTGCTAATCCCAAGGGTAAAGCCCACTGTCGCCAAAAGGGAGGAAAACTAATACTTAACCAATATAATAGTAAGACTGAAAAAGTAAACATTAATAGCACTAATCCAATCCATCCTCCTCGACTAAAAGTTAAGACTAAACAGGATGAATTAACAACGATCATGGTTAATGCTAAAGCCTTGGGTAAAATGCCTTTCCAAACAAAGAATGCAGCCAAACTTAAACTGACTGCGGGTAATAAATAGGCGGCTAATAAATTCGGGTTATCTAAATAACTATAAACCCGGGTTAAGTTAGATTGGGCAGAGGTGGGGTCAACCCAAGTCGCTAAGGCTTTTGCCCCATAAAACCATTGTCTTAAACCATAGACACTCACGAATAAAGCCGTGTGTAAAAATAGGGTAATAAAAATCGAGCGAATTTTAGGCGAACGCAAGATCCTAGCCATTAAAGCGAATAAAATTAAATAGAGAGTTAATTTCGTCCAGCCACTAAAAGCTGCTATTTGAACCAGAGATAAAGCCGTGGCAACGGTGGAAATTCCCCAATATAATAAAACGATTAAATGTATGGGAGTAAATGCAGTTTGTGAGGGTTCATCCGTTAGGGTTAATAATAGCCACCATCCGGCACAAGCGATTAATAAGACCCCGATTAATGCCGTTCCCACAAAAGGAGCTAAACAAAATACAATAGTGATTAATAATGCCCCCAAGGGTTCCCCCCACTGCAATAACCAACTCCCCTGTCGCCATTGGTGTAAAAATCCCGTCACCTGGTAGAGAAAACTACTATTGCGCCATTGGTAGAGTAATAGATTTTGTAGGGTAAATTGTTGCCAAATCGTGTTGAGGGTGGTCATGGGCTTTAATGGGGCGATCGTCGGGGTAAAAACTCAGGTGTTAGTATAGCTTAGTTCAAGGTTAAATTCAAACAAACACTAAGGGTTTATCTTTTAAGGGGGCAAAAGCTTCCGCATCAAATCGATATAAACTTGCGGGTCTACCCGCCCCTCGGGATGTTTTTACCCCGGTATCATAGAGAAATCCTAACTTGAGTAACCGGGTTCTAAAATTAGAATAATCGGAAAATCCTTCTCCTAAAATAGTAGTATAAAATTGGTATAAATCCCCTAATGTAAATAATTCCGGTAAAACCTCAAAAGCCACAGGACTATATTCTAATTTGTTTTTTAATCGACGATAACCATAGTCTAAAATTTGATTATGATCAAAGGCTAAATTAGGAATTTTATCAATGGGATACCAAGCAATTCCGGTTACTCTATCGGTAATTAATTCCGCTTCTTTAAACCGAACGATCGCAAAATAACTTACGGATAAGTAACGAATATTATAGGAATCTGGGGCTTCTCTGGGGTCACGTTCTGGCCCCCCAAAGGTATATAATTGTTCTAAATATAAATTTTTAACCCGAATTTTTTCCGCTAAAATTCTATAGGCTGCATCTTCTAAAGATTCTCCTTTTTTAACTAAAGTTCCGGGTAAACTCCAAGTCTCGATAAAGGGTTCTTCTTTACGTTTGACCAATAAAACTAATAGGCGATTTTGTCCGGTATCAACCGAAAAAATCACATTATCAACACCCACTTTAAAATCTTCTAAGATCAAATTTTTATTCATATAATTTTTCTCGGTTAATATAATCTTGTACCGGGGTCGTTAAAACTTCTATATTTCCTGTTTGACGATAGTGACTAGAGGAAACTGGTAAACCCGTTATGGTGGCAATAGTTAAGGTCGCGGCTAATTTTTTGAGGTTTTCTAAGTCCGTTTCTATCACCGGATAACCCGGTCGCGGGATAATTAATAATTCTACCTGTTTTAATAGGGTTTCTATCTGATACCACTGGGGAATTTGTTGAACTAAATCCGAACCAACTACTAAAGTATAGTCCGCATCAGACCAATAGTTTTTAGCCCTTTTTAAAGTTTCTAAGGTTCGGCGACTACTAAGTTCGGGATGCAAAGCAATATTTTTTTTAGGGGCGTTGATTTCCTCGATTAATAATGATAGCATCGCCATTCGATGTTCTAATAAAGTTTGGTGGGTTTTAAAGGGATTATCCGATGCCCAAACCACGACTTTATCAAATCGTTGAGACAACCAAAGCAGAATCGCTTGATGTCCTGAAGTGGGAGGATCTGCACTGGTTCCAAAGAGGGCGATTTGAGTCATTTTTAATCAGAGTTAATATTATCTTAGATAATCACTCAATTGTTTGTTTTAATCGATCAGCTAAGGCAATAATATCATCTTTTCGGGCTATTTGTTCAACCCATTCTGAAGGAATAGTGTTAAACCCATAATAAATTCCAGCTAAACCTCCTGTGACTGCGGCTGTTGTGTCGGTATCTTCTCCTAAATTAACAGCTTTGAGAACAGCTTCTGAGTATGAGGATGTCGTTAACAAACACCACAATGTATTAAGTGGTAGGGGTGGCGTTGCGATCGCGTTTTTCAGTCCTAAGACCCCTTGAAAGTAACATCGTCTGAAATGCTTACTATAGCAACTAGCATATAACCAAATCCTACACCAAAAGACTTTTATTATTGTCATCTGTCACCTGCCGTAATACGTTGTTTTATGATATCATTGGATTTTGCTGAAATGTCCGCTTGATAAGACTTCTAAAAAATTTTGGGTTTAGTGATAAAGCTTATGCAAATACTCTCAAAATTGTTAAGTAGGTGGTCATAAATAGAGTTAAAATAAGAAATGAAGAAATATCAGAGGAATAGTCATGCCACTGAGGTTAAGAATTCAACTAACAGAAGAAGAAAAACAAGAGCTACTAACTCTGTATCAGCAAGAGAAAGTTCCGAAAAGAACAAGGCAGAGAATAGATATATTAATGTTTAGTGATGGAGGATGGATGGTCTCAAAAATAGCCCAGACTTTAAGGTGTTCAGAAGCCATGGTAAGAAAAACAATAACTCGATGGATAAATCAAGAAAAAGAAGGATTATTTGATGCTCCTCGTTCGGGAAGAAAACGGAGGTGGAAAGAAGAAGATATAGAATATTTAGAAACTTGTATAGAGTCAGATGAAAGAACTTATAATAGCCGTCAACTGTCGGAAAAACTTCTGCGAGAGAGAGCGATCGCACTAAGCGCAGAAAGAATTAGAAAAATCTTAAAAAAAAAAGACTGGCGCTGGAAAAGAACAAAAGCCAGTTTAAAGAAAAAACAGAATCCCGAAAAAACAGCGAGCAAGAAAAGAGATTTGGAGACGTTAAAGCGTTATGAAGAAGAGGGTTTGGTCAGATTAAAATATTTAGATGAGGCAGGTTTTTGTTTATGGAGTCCTGTGAGTTACACCTATGTAAAAAAGGGGAAGCAGAAACAAATAAACCAGACGAAAAAGCGAGGAAAAAGATTGAATGTAATTGGAGTATTAGAAAAAGGAAAAAGTTTTGAGTACGGTTTAAGTTTGTCAGGAATTACAAGTGAGAATTACATAAAATTTATAGATTGGCAAGCGGAAAAAGCTGAAAAGCATTTTCAAAATACTCGACAAATTACCGTACTGATTCAAGATAACTACAGTGTCCATAAAAGTCAAAAAATACAAGAAAAAGAAAGGGAGTGGCAAGACAAAAAATTAGAATTTTTCTTCCTGTCTGCTTATAGCCCTGAATTGAATGAAATCGAACCAGAATGGCATCAATTAAAAACTCATGAACTGGCGGGAAGAATGTTTGAAGATGAATATGATTTGAGCCAAGCTGTGATTCAAGCCATTGAAGATAGAAACGAAAGAAATGATTGTACCTGCGATCGCTTGCGATTTAATTCCCTGAGTAACTCTCAAGAATTATCCTAAACAATCTTTTTCTATTATTGACTTTATTTATGACCACCTACTTA
>NZ_LR735009.1:170475-239948 GCF_900009265.2 Planktothrix paucivesiculata PCC 9631
TAATAATATAATAACTTTAACTAGTTATGGTAAAGTATTAGCAGAATCTGGAAATAATCAAAAAGCTTGTGAAATTTTTGAGCAGTCTTTACAACTTGAACCTAAAAATACAAAAACTTTAACTAGTTATGGTAAAGCATTAGCAAAATCTGGAAATAATCAAAAAGCTTGTGAAATTTTTGAGCAGTCTTTACAACTTGAACCTGATAATATAATAACTTTAACTAGCTATGGTAAAGCATTAGCAGAATCTGGTAATAATGAAAAAGCTTGTGAGATTTTTGAGCGGTCTTTAGAATGTGAACCTAATGATATAAAAACTTTAACTAGTTATGGTAAAGCATTAGCAGAATCTGGTAATAATGAAAAATCTTGTGAGATTTTTGAGCGGTCTTTACAAATAAAACCTGATGATCTTATTACCATAGCTAGATATGCTAATATTCTAAGTAAATATGGAAAAATTTTATCAGATGCTAGAGAATTTGAAAAAGCCTGTAAAATTTATAAGCGATTATTACAAATAAAACCTGATAATTATATGTTTTTTATATACGCTAGATGTTTAGAGGAGTTGGGTAGATACACAGATGCCATATCTCAACTTCAAGCGATAGATTTTGATAATCTCCCACAGTATCATGTAAATGTTATTCATATCATTTTAGGAAGACTTTACTATTGTCTGAAATCTTATGAACAGGGAGATAAATATTTTAATTTAGCAATTGCTAATTCAGATGATATAGAGCAGTCATTACTATTTAGTGCCAGAAGTATTTTGGCTCATAATCCTCATAATGAAACTGCTGTTAAGTTGTTACAACAGATTGCTGAGGAATCACCAAGCTACTCTCAAGCAATAGAAATTTTGACGCTAAATTTAAGTCAAGAAGACTACTTTAAAATGGTCAAATTAGATTACCAAAGTGGTTTAAATGACACCGAGATGCTGAATCGAGCAATTTATCATAAAATTGCCAATGAAATCAGCATTCTCAAAGGAATTGCTTACCGAATTTTGCGATTCTCTCAAGCAGAAGATCCTTTACTAACAGGTATCATTGCTGATATTGAAGATGTACTTGAAGAAGTTAACCACCGCAGAGCATTAGAAAAATCTCAAATAGCAACTATTTCTGATGATGAATACGAGCAAATTTTAGAAATTATTTCCAAAACTGCTCATGATATTTCTGACTTTGTTAATAACCAATTGGCAATTATTGAGTCTAAAACTAGACGTGCCATCAAAAAACTTGTTGTTGATGCTCCTCACTATCCACAATTTGAGAAACTATTAGCACAGCTAGAATTAACTCAAGTTGCTCTCAGTGATCTTAAAGCAATTAACGAAGGGATCAAAATTAAAAATCATCACTTTAAAGTCAAAAAACTATTTGAGAAATGGGAAGCTAACCCTAATATTGAGAATGCTTCCATTACTCTGGATATTCAAAATGGTGACGCAGAATTTAATGGTGATGAGGAGAAAATAAAAAGCATTATAAATGAATTATTAGAAAATTCTCTCAAACACAATGCCAAAAAACTAGATTTACGAATTTTGATGACAGCACAGGATGTTATTAATCCTTCAGGAATTCGTGGTGCTACTATTCCGGGTGAACAGAAATATCTATTAATTGAGTTTAGTGATGACGGTCAAGGAATTCCTTTAGATAAAAAGGATTGGATATTTCAACCTCTAAAAACTACAGCAAGCGAAGGTCATGGTAGCGGTTTGGGATTATTTATCATCCGCAAAACATTAACGAAGATGAACGGATACATCCAAGAAACTGGATGGAAAGGAGCTAAATTTAAAATCTATATTCCCTACACAAAAGGCGAAAATATTTAATTTTGTTAGATTTGATATCAGTTGCAATATAGGGATATACTAGCTAGCAGTATAATTTAGTTTCTATTTTCCTGTTCTCAATCCCTTAAAATCACAGAATTATGCAGACAGAAAACGTGCATTTGCTATTGGTAGAAGACAATTCTGGTTTCCTCAGTGAACTGGTGGATTGGTTGAATTATTACGGTTATCTTCATATTGAGACGGCTTCTAGTGTCGCTCAAGCAACAGAAAAGTTATGTAATCCTTTTGATGTCATTATTGCTGATATGCGGATGGAGCAAGATGACAGTGGATTTGCGATTGTTGAGCAGGTAAAAGCACTTAATCTTTCATCAGTAGTAATTATCCTAACTGCTAATGATACTGTTATAGATTGCCGTAATGCGTTTAAATTTGGCGCTTGGGATTACATTTCTAAAAATATGCGGGGTAATGTCTTTGATGCTGTACATGATTCTATTGAAGAAGCGATTACCTATTTTAATCGCTGGGGTAATGTCCACAATGAACAATGGATAACTGAGAATCTGGAAAGTTTAGAAAAAGATTACTGGGGAAAATACATTGCAGTTATTAATAAGACCGTGATCGAAACAGCAGATAAAGAAGATAGTCTCAACGCATTACTGGAGCAGCGAAAATTGAGACGATTTTTAACTACTATCAGAAAAATAGGTGATTTACAACCAATTTCCCAGCTTATAAAATTACCAGAAAGTCCAATATTAGAGTACAAAAGCACTTTGCAATGGGATGTTAAACAAAATCGTAAAAATGAGGACTTGAGATTTAGTGTCCTCAAAACTATAGCCGCGTTTCTTAATTCTGAAGGGGGAACGTTAATTATTGGAGTTGAAGATAATGGTAATATTTTTGGTTTAGAGCAAGATTTGGCTTTACTTTCCAAAAGTTCTCAAGATCAATTTGAGCAGACAATTGTGAATCTGATTTGCGATCGCATCGGTGCTGGATTTATGTCGTTAGTTACAGTTAGATTTGAGACTATAGACAGCAAAACAGTTTGTGCAATTAATATCAGAAAGTCAGATATAATAGCTTTCATGCAAGGTAAAGATAAAAAACCAGAGCTTTATATTCGTGCTGGTAATACCTCAAAGTCTCTTGATATTTCAGAAACAGTAGAATTTTGTCTCAAGCGGAAGGGCTTACTACTATAATCCATTTAGATTCACTTAATTGTTTGTTCTAATCGATTAGCTAAGGCAATAATATCATCTTTTCGGGCTATTTGTTCCACCCATTCTGAGGGAATATTATTAAACCCATAATAAATTCCGGCTAAACCTCCTGTGACTGCGGCTGTTGTGTCGGTATCTTCTCCTAAATTAACAGCTTTGAGAACTGCTTCTGAGTATGAAGATGTTGTTAATAAACACCATAACGAGGCTTCTAAAGTATGAATAACATAACCGCCCGATTGAATTTCATCAATTGATAACTGGTCAATATTACCTCTAAAAATGCGGTCAAACCGAGAAGATTCTACGGTTAAACTAGGATGATAATAAATCGGTTTTACGGCTTCTATACCTTGAAGATAGGCGGATTTCAGGTCTAATCCTTGGAGTAATTTAACCGCAATACTAATATAAATTCCGCAGGCAATTTGGGAACGAATATGAGCGTGTGTTAAACAGGAACATTCATGCACCCACTGGATTAATTGATAGAATGACACGGAAGAATATAAATAAGCCATGGGCAAAATCCGCATCAAAGAACCATTGCCATTGCTACGTTCATCGGTTTCTCCCGCTTCCACTGGATTTACCCCATTTTGGAGGTTTTTAATTGCGTTATTAGTGGTTCCTCCAATATCAAATATAACGCCATGGGCTGCCCATTCTTGATGATAGCGCCAACGACAAAAAGATGCCGCGATCGCTTTTAAATTATAGCCCTGACAGAGACTATCTGCTAAACACAACATCAAGGAACTATCATCCGACCAAGTACCCGGGGGTTGTCGATGGGTTCCATAGCCTGTCATCATTGTGATGGGGTTTTTTAGACGTTCTTGGCGACTGGTAAATTCCACCGGAACACCCAACGCATCCCCCACACAAACCCCGATTAAACCCGACAAAATTACTGATTTTTTCATATTAAAATCCTTTTATAGTAATCCTAATTTAGACTCAAAAGTCAATAGGAAAAACCGTTAGCCCTGAAGGGCTTACTACTATAATCCATATAGCCAAATAATTAATAAGGGGGTAATTATAGCTAAGATTATACTCAAGGGAGCACCTACCCGGGTAAAGTCGAAAAATTTATATCCTCCGGGGCTATAAACCATTGTATTAGTTTGATAACCAATGGGAGTCATATAACTATTAGAAGCCGCAAAAGTTACCGCATACATAAAAGCAAAGGGATTTAAACTTAATGCAACCGCAACTTTTACCGCAACGGGAATCATCAATACAACCGTGGCATTATTAGAAAGAACTTCTGTCAGAATGGATGTGGCAATATAGAATAATAATAATATCCAATAACCCGATAAGTTGCCTCCCAAACCTACTAAAGTATCCGCTAACCATTGGGTCGCACCGGATTTATCCATCGCTATTCCTAATGGAATTAATCCCGCTAAGAGAAATATCACATCCCAACGCACAGAACCATAAATTTCTCCGGGTTTGAGACATCCGGTAATTACCATTAAAATTACACCCGCTAAAGCACTAACTAAAATGGGCATAATTTCAAAGGCTGCTAGAATAATAACCCCCAAAACGATCCCCAGAGCAATCCAGGCTTTATCCTGTCTCAGTGTTTCTACATCTCGTTCTTCTAAAACCAGAAGTTCTCGGGTGGTTTGTAACCCAATAAAACTTTGTTTTGGCCCTTGAAGTAATAATAAATCTCCAAATCGGAGGGTAACTTTCCCTAATCGCCCTTGAACTAATTCTGAACCTCGACGAATGGCTAAAACCGTGGCGTTGTAGCGTTGACGGAATCTTAAATCTTTTAAAGTGGTTCCGATTAACCGAGAATTGGATAAAATCAAAACTTCGGCTATTTTTTCCTGTCCAGAACTCAAAATAGTTTCTAAAGATTCTTCCTTAAATTTAACATCGGGAAGAATATCTAAGCCTTTTTCATCTCTAATTTTTAGTAAATCTTCTCGACTACTTCTAACAATTAAAATATCTCCGACACTTAATATTTTATCAGCCAAAGGTTGAGCAAACCGCATATTATTCTGAATCAATTCTAACACATCTAAGTCAAATTTGCGTTGAATTTCACTCTCTTTAAGGGTTTGTCCCACTAAGCTAGAACGGGGGGTAATGACTAATTCACTCACATAATCTTTTAAACCATATTCGGCTTGCAGAATATCAAAATTTGCGGGTTTGCGGTCGGGGAGAAGTCGAGGGGCAACCACAGCTAAATAAACAATCCCAATCGTAAAAGTAATAATTCCTAATACAGTAAACTGAAATAACTGAAATTCCCCATATCCCATTTGTTTGGAAATACCACTTGCTAAAACGTTTGTTGAAGTCCCAATAACCGTAATCATCCCCCCCAAAACCGTCGAATAGGATAGAGGAATTAATAATTTAGAGGGGGAAATTTTTTGTTTGCGACACCAATCTTCGACAATCGGCAAGAAAATTGCAACAACGGCGGTATTATTAATAAAAGCAGTAATCGGCCCAACAATTAACCCCATGACTAAAATTTGTTGGCTGGCTGTTGTTCCTCCCCATTTCAATAACCAATCTCGAACGGTTTGTACTACCCCGGTTCTTGTAATTCCAGCACTTAAAATAAACATTGCCATCACCGTAATGGTGGCGGAGTTACCAAACCCGGATATTCCTTCCTCGGGTGTGACTAACCTCAAAAGCATTAAAACAACGGTGACAGTAAGCGCCGTTAAATCAACAGGAAGCCACTCAAAAATGAAGGCAATTAAAGCTAGAATAACAATCCCAAGTGTTAGAACAATGTTCGTCATGTGAGTGAAATCAGGTGTTGATTTTGTGTTTTTGGTTAGGGTTAGGGAACAGGGAACAGGGAACAGGGAACAGGTTATAGGTTATAGGTTATAGGGAATAGGGAATAGGGAATAGGGAATAGGTTATAGGTTATACTCTGCTCCCCCTGCTCCCCCTGCCTCCCCTGCTCCCCCTGCTCCCCCTGCCTCCCCTGCTCCATTAAGACTTAGGAGAGGGAGAAACAGTCGGTTTCGGAGAAGGACTGACTTTAGGCGCGGGAGTTGGGGCGGGGGAAACCGTTGTATTTGGGGCTGCTGGCGTACTGACGGCCGGAGGAGTGGCCGCGGGTTCTCCCATAATGCTGGGATTTCCATTATCGTAGAATCCAGCTAAACAGGCAATCATCATCGTGGCTAAGGTTCCCCCCAATAGGGCTTTCCAACCCAATTCGGAAATATCTTTCCGGCGGGAGGGGACTAAACCGACCATTCCGCCGACGAAAATTCCCACGGAAGCAACATGGGCAAAACCCGATAAAGCATAACTCACAATTAACACGGTTCTCGGGGTAATTGACCCGGCTTTGGCGGCTTCTGCTAAGGCTTGATAGGGGGGAATGGCTGTTTCTAATAAACGACGACCAATAATTACTGAAGCTGTCCAAGAATCCTCAAAGGGAACTCCAGTTAAAATGGTTACAGGATAAAAAATAAATCCCAAAATATTCGCTAAAGTGACAACTTGAAAAAAGTCTCCGACTGGACTTGGTAATAAACCCAACCAAGCTGAAAATTGATTAACCAAAGACAGTAATCCCAAAATTAAGATTAAAATCGCAGCAATGGCAACGGACATTTTTACGCCATCTAATGCGCCAATAATTGCTGAATCTAGGGGACTAACTCGTTCTATAAGTTCACCGCCAACGGTTTCTAATTCAGGTTTTTCACCTTCATGCGTAATTAAGTTTTCTTCGGTTTTTTCTTCGGGGAGCATCCCTAATGTTAGGGGTCTTTCGGTTTCAGGAACTAAAATTTTAGAAATGACAAAACAGGCGGGAATAGCCATAATAGAAGCGGAAACTAAATGCCCTAAAATATTAGGAAAAACTGGTTTCAAAAAACTAACATAAATGGCTAAAGTTGAGGAAGCAGCCGTTCCAAAACAACAGGTTAAAATGGCACATAATTCTGAACGGGTCATTTTTTCTAAATAGGGCTTGACCACAATAGCCGCTTCAATTCCGACAAAAATATTTGCTGCGCCGCTTAAGGCTTCCGCTCCACTTAAGCGCATGGTTTTATAGAATAACTTGGCAAAAACATTCGTTATAACTTGAATCACCCCTAAGTTATATAATAGTGCCATTAAACCGGAGAAAAAGATCACCGTGGGTAAGGCGCGAAAGGCAAAAATATAACCTAAATTGACATCGGGAGTTTGTCCGGGAAGGGGAACAATATTTTTTCCAAAGACAAATCTAGCCCCGGTATCCGCAGCATAAAATAAACTATCGAGAAGACTACTAAACCATTCTAAGGCCGTTCTCGTGGGTGGAAATAGAAAGACCAGAAAGGCTAAAACTAACTGTAGGCCAATCCCTAAACCCATGGTTCGCCAGGGGACAACTCGTCTATCTTCTGAAAATAACCAAGCAATAAAGCAAAGGCCAAAAATTCCTAAAAATGAAATCAGATTCAAGTAAGTCATAAGTATTTTTGGAGGGATTTATGGTATAGGACAGGAAACACTAAAACACAGGAATAGAAATTCTTAATAGAATATTCTAGTTTGATAATTTGGAATACTACTATAGTGGATTTGAGTCTGGTGATAGACATTGACTCCCAAGGACAACTAGGATAGGGAGTCCCCAACTCAGGACTACATCCAAGGGGATAGGAATAAATAGCACTCGGTACTATATTATCCCCACTCTATTGATTGTTTGCTGATTTCGGTGTGCCTTTTGTTCTTGTGCAAACCTACCATTAACCCCGTTAAACGTCAATGTTGGTGAATTAAGGAATTATAAATGGAATTAGGATGGCTATATCTATTTCGGTTCAGTTTATCCTAACCTCACAAATAAAATCAGGGTTTCTTCTATTACCCATTACCCATTACCCATTACCCATTACCCATTACCCATTACCCATTCGTAATTCGTAATTCGTAATTCGTAATTACCTATCTACGATTTATCCACCACTTATAAACCAGTTTTTCCATTTCAATCCAGATAAACATTAAGGCACTAAAACCGAAACAAATTGATAATTCAGTAAAGTTTAAAAAGTGAGTTCCAAAGAAACTTTGGAAGGGAGGAAAATAAACTAAGAGTAACTGAAGTACCGTAGTTAATCCTACTGCACCCCACAAATAGGGGTTGGTTTTAGGATTCATTTGAATGGTCAATTGAGTATCGGAACGAACTGCTAAAGCATGACCCATTTGGGCTAAACATAAAGTAGTAAATACCATGGTTTTCCAACGTTCGGGGTCAGGAGTGCCTTGAGTATAGTTGTAAGCCCAAACCATCAAAACAATCGTTAAAATGGCAAAAACAATCCCAATTCTCACCATATATAACCCTAATCCTCGCGCAAAAATACTTTCACGGGGATTATAAGGAGGACGTTGCATCACCGCAGGTTCAGCAGGTTCCATTGCTAATGCTAAAGCGGGTAAACCATCGGTAACAAGGTTCATCCATAAAATTTGTAAAGGGATTAACGGCACACCCCCGCCTAAAAGGGGAGAAGCCGCAATCACTAACACTTCCCCAATATTACTACCGAGAATATATTTAATAAAACGGCGAATATTACTATAAACAACTCGCCCTTCTTCTGTAGCCGCAACAATGGTAGCAAAGTTATCATCCAATAAAATCATATCACTGGCTTCTTTACTAACATCAGTTCCGGTAATTCCCATAGCAATACCGATATCTGCCTGTTTCAAAGCCGGAGCATCATTAACACCATCCCCAGTCATCGCTACAAATTCGCCGTTTTTTTGTAAGGCTTGAACAATCCGTAGTTTATGTTCAGGAGAAACTCGCGCATAGACACTCACATCTTCAACTTTTTGTTCTAATTCCGTTTGAGTTAATTTCTGTAATTCCTGACCTGTTAAACTTAAAGAATCTAATTCGGCAATGCCTAAATCTTGAGCAATAACTTTTGCAGTTAATTGATGATCTCCAGTAATCATCACTGGACGAATTCCGGCTTCTCGACATAGTTTAACCGCTTCTCGAACTTCAGGACGAGGCGCGTCTAACATTCCTACTAATCCTAACCAAACTAATTCCTGTTCGGAGCCTTCTTCCTCTCCTTCTGGCGGTAATATTGTTAAAGATCGAGTGGCAAATCCCAAAACCCGTAAACCTTTCCCCGCCATTTGGTTATTTTGTTCGAGAATTCGTTGACGGTCTGCTTCTGCTAAAAGAACGTTTTGATTTCCCACCAAAACAGAAGTACATTGAGCTAAAATCAACTCCGGTGATCCTTTAGTGAACATCACACATTCTGGACTTTCCTGGTCTGGAAGTTGTTGACAAATCACACTCATTCGCTTACGTTCTGAGGAGAAAGGAATTTCAGCAACACGAGGTTTTTTGTGATTTTGAATATCTCTAAATAAACCTACTTTTCCCGCTAAGGATAATAACGCTCCTTCCGTGGGATCTCCTAGAATAATCCATTTATGATCATCTTGTTGTAATTGAGCATCATTGCACAAAACACAAGCAGTTAAAATGGGTTCTAAAATTTTATAATCTGAGGAAATTGTGTTATTTTGTTCAGAAGTTATCGGTATTAATTCCCCTACTGGATCATACCCTTCTCCGGTGACTTGAAACACTTGATCAAAGGTCTGAATCGATTGCACCACCATTTTATTTTGGGTGAGAGTTCCGGTTTTATCCGAACAAATTGTTGTTACAGAACCCAAGGTTTCCACCGCCGGAAGTTTCCGAATTAAAGCATGGCGTTTGACCATTCTTTGTGTACCAATAGCCAGAGTAACTGTTACCACCGCAGGTAAACCCTCTGGAACTACCGCCACCGCCATACTCAGGGATACTTCTAATAAATCTTCTAAACTCTGAAAACTGCCTGTTCTGATCACCCCACCCACTACAATTAGGGCAACCAAGGCCAAAGACCCACTAACTAAAACATTCCCTAACTGGGTCATCCGTTGCTGGAGGGGAGTGGGTTCGGTTTCTACCCCCTGGATCATTTCGGCGATGCGTCCGAGTTCCGTGGTCATTCCGGTATTAGTGACGATGACCTGTCCCCGTCCCTGGATCACTTCCGTCCCCATGAATACCATATTCAGGCGATCGCCTAAAGGGGCATCTTCGGATAATTCCATACTCGGTTTTTTAATTACCGCTTCTGCTTCCCCCGTTAAGGCCGCCTCACGCACCTGCAAATTTTGGGCTTCAACTAGGCGACCATCGGTCGGAATTTGGACTCCAGCCTCCAGAAACATGATATCCCCCGGAACCAGTTCTTTCGCTGCCAGTTCTTGCATTTTGCCGTCCCGCACCACCCGAACTCTAGGGGAAGACATTCGTTTCAGGGCAGCTAGAGCCTGTTCTGCCCGGCTTTCTTGGAAATAGCCCAACATCCCATTCAAAATCACAATTGAAAAAATGGCAACGGCGTCCTTGGGGAAGTTGCCTTTGCGAAAATCAATCACGGCCGATACAATGGCCACGGCAATCAGCATCACGAGCATAATATTCGTGAACTGATCCCATAAAATCTCCAAGGTACTGCGACCAGGAGCTTCTTTTAATTCATTCAGACCATACTGTTGCTGACGTTGAGTTACCTGTTCTGACGTTAACCCGGCTTCACTATCGGTATCTAGGATCTGGAGAGCTTTGTCAGCACTCAAGGTATGCCAGGTTTTGAGGGGTGCTAAGGGTGAATCTGAAGACATTGATGAGGATTCGGGAGATACCATTGTCTAAGTCCTAAAAGTTCCAGCTAATCTATTCTGATTTAATCATAAGTCATTAATCGGTGATCACTCTAAAATTCCAGAAGAAATTCCCTCAGAAGTGTTAGAAGTTGCAGCTTTCGTGTCTTCGTGTCTTCGTGTCTTTGTGGTTTATTGGAGAATAAATCAATCAAATAAATGAATATTAAAATACAAAATTACTAAATAAGAAATTAGCCAGATCATCAAACTCAATTTAATTGTCGGGTCTTGAATTAAAATCTGGCTGGGTTCTTCCCCATCTGCTAAAACCGTAACTAACCATTTATAGTGCATCACCGCATAATAAACAATGGGAACTGTAATTACTAAAGAAGGATTTTTACCCGATTGTATTGTAAATAAAGCATAGCACATAATCGTCATAGTTGCCGTACTATTTAGCAGAGAATCTAAATAGGGTAAGGTATATTGGGAGAGAACTGGACGCTGTTGGTTTTTGCTTCCCCGTTGATAGAATAACTCTAAATAAGAAGGTTCAGAATTAGGTGATTTTAAGTCGGGCTGTAGGGATGTTTCAGGATAAAAATTCTCTTGATTATTTTGAAGATGTAATAAAGATAATAATTCCGAACGCCGTTTAGAAAAGCCTAGAAATAGAGTTAGGAAAAAGGTACATAAAACAATCCAAGCCGTCGGCATATCTCCTAAGGAATAAATTCCTGCTAATAGCCTCAGAACAAAACCAAAGGCAATACAACTGACATCAAATAGGGGTGAATTTTTGAGTTTTAGAGAATAAATAATATTATTAATTGCATAGAGTAAAACACAGATCAATGTGGGGATTCCTAACCCATAAGCACCTAAAAGGGAAAGTATTGTTAAACAAAATGCGATCGCTAATCCGGTTTTAATAGAAACTTGACCACTGGCAATCGGACGATACTTTTTTTTGGGATGTAGGCGATCGCGTTCCCGATCTTGAATATCATTAAAAATATAAATTGCCGAAGCCATAGCCGAGAAAAAAATAACTGTTAATATTGATAATGGAATGGACTGGGGTTCTAATAGTCTCCCACCAAATAAAAGTCCGGCTAAACAAAATAAATTTTTTGTCCATTGATGGGGGCGAATCAGTTTAATTAGGGGGGGCAAAGTTGAGGATTTCACGGGAATAAATTCGGGAGCAGTTTGATAATCATGGGTTTCTAATATTGATTTAGAATCCTCTGATTTCGGTGTTTTCATAGGATTAAAAATAATAAATTATTTAACGAGACATAACAATAATTCCAGTAACAATTAAACCTAATCCCATCATTTGATTCAAGCCAAAACGCTCTCCTAATAAAAGACTTCCAGTTAAGGCGACTAAGCTAAAACCAATGGCGGCAAATACGGGATAGGCGGTAGAAACGGGTAAACTATCAAGAGCTTTGGCAAACACAATTAAATTAATCCCATAAACGATAATAGCTGCCATAAACCAAGGGGATAATAACAGGGTTAATAAACTTGGGTCGGGAGCTTCTAGGCGAGATTTTTTCAGCAATAAGTTACCGATTCCGCTATTAATAGCCGCAATTAAAACCAAACTCCAGGAAATCCAGTTGATTGAGTTAATGTTATTCACAGTGTATAATTAAGATAGTTGTTTTAACACCCAAAGTAACTTTTCTTTCACCGGGCGACGATGGGCAGATCCGGCTTTTTCCGCTTGCAGTTGATTATAGTTTAGTTTAAACCAATCATAACTTTCACGGAACATTTCATCGTTAGAATATTTAGGTTTCCAGCCTAATTTTAGCAGGGGATCGACATCAAAATAAAATTCTTTGTGATAGGTTAAATAATGCCAAGGAGCCAGGGGACTTAATCCCATCCAGTCTAAGATTTGTAATGTTCCAATAGTTAATCCCGTGGGTAAACTTTTAACCTGAGAATCGGTTTCGGCATATTCAATTAAATGTTCTAATCCTTCTCGTAATGTGCCAAAGCGATCGCTTCCCACATTATAGATTCCAGGTTGACCTAAATCCAAAGCTAAAAGATAGGCGTCCATCAAATCATGGGCATGGACAAATTGAAATTTAACATCACCACTGCCAATCACATAGACATTTTTTCCCTCTTGAATCCATTCAAATAATATCTGGAAAATTCCTAATCTGCCTTCGCCTAAAATCGTCCGAGGACGAATTACAATTAAGGGTAAACCCGCTTGATCACAAATCTCTCTAACAGCTAATTCCCCCGCTAATTTTGCCCGTCCATAAATTTCAACCGCTTTGGTAGGGGTATTATTAGTAATCGGACATTCAGCCTCCCCAAATAGGGCACTAGAACTCATGTGAATAAAAGTTTTAACTCCGGCTTTTATCGCTGCTTCGGCTGCGATTTTACTGCCTTCTACGTTGACTTCCCAAAACTTATTCCCCGATTTAGTTAAGGGAACTAAAGCCACGTTATGATGGACAATATCAATGCCTTTCATGGCTTTTTCTACCCCATCGCAATCGCAAATATCACAGTTAATAAATTCAATCTCTGGGGGACGGGTTAAATCTTCCCAAATATCTAAAATTTTGACATCTTCCCCCCGTTGATATAATCGTCTAGCAATTAAGTTTCCTAAAAATCCCGACCCTCCGGTAATTAAATGTTTCATGGTTTTATTGTTAATTTTAAAAGCTATTTTTTAATTGATAAAATCTGATTATATTATACACTAAAGCCACTAATTCGTAAAGTAAATTTGCAGGTAAATAATGATAAAACCAAAGACGGAGTGGCATTTTGCGATCGCTAATTTCAGGAACAGAAGTAATCACCGATTGAATCTTATAGCCACAGAATTTAAACATCAACTTACTGCGAAAAGCGTGGGGTTGATTACAGTATAAAATCACATCATCTAGGGGCCATCTTCCTTCTGTTTCTAGGCATTTTCTGAGTAATCTAGCATTATCAAAGGTATCAAGATAGGGACGATCTTTAATATTTTTAGGAACAAAAACCTGAAGTTCAGGGCGATGATTAATTAGATATTTTGCGGCATAATCTTCTTCTGATTCAGGACAACCGAAACAATTCCCCGGAGAAATATAGATTGTTTCATGCTCAGAAACCTGCTTTAAAACTTGTTTTAAAACCGCTTCAAAATAATTCGATAAAAAATAATATTGGGCTAATTCTTCCCGAAAAACTAACCCTTCTGTCACGACAACATGACTAACCATAATTAATCTAATCCCCCATAATTCTCAAAGATCCATTTTAGGCTTCTTCGCATTCCTTCTTCTAAAGCAATGGTCGGATTATAACCTAATTCCCGTTGAGCTTTAGCAATAGAGCAAGCAATGGTTTTATTCATTTCTGAGAGAACATGAATTTTTTGATGATAAAATCCTAAACTTTGTAATGTTCCATCAACTACTAAAGCAATTTCACTAGCTAAACCGGGTAATTTTAAGCGTTTATGAGTACAGGATTGTTGAAATTCCGCTTCTAATAAATGTTCTATTGTCTTAATAATATCATTCATGGAGTAGGGTTTTTCATCCGCTATCCAATAGGTTTCTCCGTTGGATTTTTCGGTGATTGCTGCTAATATTAATCCTTGACAAATATTATCCACATAAGCCATGGATCGTAAATTATTCCCATCTCCAACTATTGGCCCTTTGCCATCTCTAATCATCTTAAAAAATAGGGTTTGACGTTGGGGTTGATGGGGGCCATAAAACCAAGGGGGACGGATAATCACGGTTTCAATTTTTCCCTGTTGCTGATAGCTATTTACGGCTAATTCCATTAACATTTTTGAACGTCCATAGTTCATATAGGGATGATAGGAGGAGGTTTCATCAAATAAATGATCGGGATGGAGATTACAACCACAGGGAGAATTTGAAGATACAATAATCGCTCGTTTTATCTTAGCAGAAACCGCCGAATTTAATAGATTTTTTGTTCCTTCTACATTGATTTGATAAAATTCGGATATTTTTTGAGGATGAATAATTCCGGCGGTATGGAATAAAATAGCATTTTCGGCATTTTCACAAAAGCGATCGCAATCTTGAGGATTTCTCAAATCTCCTTGATAAACTTCTATTTGATCTGATATTTTTTTTAATACTGTTGGATCTTGATTCGGTAAAATCAAACAGCGAATTTTTAAATGATTTTGAGGTTGATTTAGGGGTTTAAAATCTGCTAATCCTTTAACTAAAGATTCGACTAAATTAATTCCTAACCAACCTAATGCACCTGTAACCAAAACTAAATTTGTGTTGAATTTGATCATAATTTTATTTGTTGTTGTGCTTCAGCACAATTACAGTTGTTGTGATGTGGCACTATCTTATGTTGATAAGATGCGCTTAAGCGCAACAACGGCGCAACAACGGATTAGGGATTGAGGAATTTTAACGCATTTCGACGCGCGATCGCCATAATTGTACCTTGAGGATTAACCCCAGGTGCGGTACAAAGTAAACTGGCATCAGCAATATATAAATTATTGAATCCATGCACTTTACCAAAGGAATTAACCGCACATTTTTGTAAATTTTCTCCCATGGGACAGGAGGAAAAAATATGAACTGTCATTAAATTAGTTTGTTTTATAGGAAGTTTTTCGGGTATTTTATCTAAATCTTTGGGATGAGTCAAGGGGAAACTATTAGAAATACTAGGATAAAGAATTTTAGCATCCGCTTCAAATAATAATAGGGCTAATTTCTGTAATGCTTCTGATAAATTTTTTAAGTCTTGAGATGTTAATTTATAACGAACTAAAGGATCACGACAAAAGGGAATATTTCTCACTGTACCATAACCTTCCCCTGTAATCATAGCATAATAAATTGCCATTTTTTGCCATTTTTTTTGTACTTCTTCTGTATAGTTAGGATGGTCAGTCATTCCCACGGATAAATAGGGAGGAGAACTAATGGAACACCCAAAACTAAATTTAGGAGAGAATTCCTTAACTTGATGGACAGGAACTCCCATATCTAAGGTGTTAATATCTTGATCAAATTGAGCAATTATTTTAACTGTTGGGTGCATTCTTAAAGCATTACCAATATTATTTTTAATTCCACTGCGTCTTAATAAGGCTGGAGTTTGAATTGCACCACAACAAACAAATACTGTTTCTGCTTGAATTTTGATCAGTTGTTTGGGAGAGTTATTAACTTGATGATAACCTGTTAAAATCCAGTTTTTATCGCTTTGATGAATCTTTTTTATCCAGGTATTTGCTAATAGTTTACATCCTGCTGTTAAAGCTCTAGGAATAAAAGTTTCTGTCATTGATTGTCGAGTCCCTTTAGGAACATGATTTTGATCCGATGATTCTTGATAACGAAACCAGCGAGGCACTTCTAAAGATTGCCAATTTAAACGGGTTGCACCTTCGTGTAATTTCAAGGAAGCACTGGGAGCTTTTCCTGGTAAATAACAGACATTAACCGCTTGTTCGCAGGCTTCAAAATGGGGAATTAAATCGGCTTCTGTTAAAGATTCTACTTCAAATTCTTGACTCCATTGTGCTAAAATATCAGAGGATGTACGATGATATAAACCGCTATTAATTTCACTTCCTCCCCCCACACATCGACCTTCCACATATTGAATTTTGGGCTGTCCAAAAGCGGCAGTTAATCCGCCATTGCGATATTTTTGGATCATTTCTTCAACAGAAAAAGGTTCACAGGATTCTAGGGATAAATAGGCTCCTTCTTCAATTAATAAAACATCCCGTCCAGCTTCCGCCAATAAACAGGCGGTAATCGCTCCCCCTGGGCCAGAACCAATCACAGCAATTTCAACTTTTAAAGGAGATTCAGATGGGGAAATTAGGTTAGATTCAGACATAATAATTATTAGATATAATTCAAGGATTTTATATAATTAGATTGCCAATATAATACCACTAGACTTTCATAAAATCGCATCAAGTCTCGGCAAATTTGAAAAGGGGAATTTTTCCAGGCTTGAATTAGCTGTTGACGCACAGATGGGGATTGAGAATGAAAGAAAGAACCTGTACGCAGGAGTCCCCAAATATCAAAAATTAATGTTAAAATCAATAAAGGTAATCTCAGATAATCCGGCATTCGATTCTGTTGTTCAATCACAAAATTAACGGCTGAATTATTAGGGAAATACTGGATAATTGGAGAATCTTTAAACCGATAATCAATCAAAGAATAACACAGGGCGGAGACTGTAGTTGTAAAAAATCGTTTAATCATTGTTAACCTATAGAAAAATCAACCCTAAAAGTTTAAAATAGAAAATAGATTCAATTCCTAAGATAAATTTTAAAATTTTATGCAACAGTATAGTGAAATTATCCTAATCGGTGGTGGTTTGATTGGCTTGTCCCTCGCGGTTGAATTAAAATTGCGGGGAGCGACGGTCACGGTTTTGAGTCGGGATGTCCAAGAGGCGGCGGGTTTAGTTGGCGCGGGAATGTTAGCCCCCCAAGCCGAACAACTGCCCCCTGGCCCGATGCTAGAATTGTGTTTACGCAGTCGTGCCCTCTACAATGACTGGACGCGCAAACTGGAGGAAATCACGGGGTTAGATACGGGATATTGGCCTTGTGGTATTTTATCTCCGGTTTATGAACGTCCCCCCTGTACCCGTTTAGAGGCCACTCAAGACACCCCCAGCTATTGGTTAGAGTCCGAAGCCATTTTACAGCAACAACCGGGCTTAGGGGCTGATGTGGTCGGGGGTTGGTGGTTTCCCCAGGATGGTCAAGTCGATAACCGTCGGGGGTTAATTAAAATATTGCAAAGGGCGGCTCAGGAATTAGGAGTTAAAATAGTTGAGGGAGTTACGGTAGAAAAATTGGTAAATTCTCCTAATAAAATTATCACAGAAATTCAGACAAATCAAGGTAATTTTGGAGCGGATCATTATATTTTAACGGCGGGTGCTTGGTCGGGACAATTGTTATCAATTCCCGTCTATCCCCGAAAGGGACAAATGTTATCAGTGCGGGTTCCCAACCCTATTCAAACGTTACCTTTAAAACAGGTTTTGTTCGGTTCAGATATTTATATTGTGCCGCGTCGAGATGGTTTAATTGTGATTGGAGCGACATCGGAAAAAGTCGGTTTTAACTCCGGTTTAACCCCGAATGGAATTGAAGCGTTACTCTCAGGAGCAATTCGATTATATCCAGGTTTAAAAGAGTTTGAAATTCAAGAATTTTGGTGGGGATTTCGACCGGAAACCCCCGATTCAATGCCCATCTTAGGTCAGAGTTCTTGGACAAACTTAACCCTAGCAACGGGTCATTATCGGAATGGGATTTTATTAGCTCCGGTTACGGCTCAATTAATTTCTAATTGGGTCTTAAATCAACAGGATGACCCGTTATTAAATTACTTTAGAGGCGATCGCTTTCAAGTATTATGAAATGGGTATATGATAATTTAGATATACAAACCGATCTAGGATTTATTCTCCAGTGGATGTTTGTCACCTTGGTGGGTTTTTTAGTTAGTTTAATTTGGATAGAAATTGGAGAAAGACCCGATTTAGGAGCCTTAGAAGGAGCCATTGGCGGATTAATTATTAGTTTGGCTCAATGGTTTGTTTTAAAACAGTATATTACCCAAAGTTGGCGCTGGATTTTTATTCATGTTTTCCTGTGGAGCATTATCGCCTTCACTCCTCTGGGACTATTGGGTTGGGTCACTCCGCGCACTTTGAGTCTAACCCCGAGAATAATTTATGGGCTAATTGAAGGGGTGAAATTAGGATTGTGTTTAAGTTTAGGACAATGGTTGGTCTTACGCACCGAAGTCTTTCACGCCTGGCGATGGATGATAGCTACCACACTCGCTTGGGGAATTGCATTACCTATTGGTTGGATGTTTGGAGCAATGATCCGTCAGGGAACTAGCTTTTTTCTGGGAGATGTTTTAGGTTTGTTCCTAGTTTGGACAATTGTAGCTGGGTTGGGCGGAATAGCACTGACTCGATTATTATGGTATCCGCTTAAGCCGAGTGATTGGTAGGGCGGGTTAGGTGTTGATCCTGATCAACCACGGTTGTATCCTCGTTGGGATGGGGAAAAAGCGGTTTTGGAGGAGATTGACACTGATGTTCCGATTGATCTAAGTCTGTTCCTGCGGCTAAAACCAATTCCGTCGCATCAGGTAGAATATTACAGAGAATTTTAGGGCCAGAGATAGCCAAGCGAATCACCTGTCCATCAACTAAACGAATTTGTTTAACCGCTTGTCCATCGATATAGGTTCCATTGGTTCCCAGATTCACAACCAGCCAATTTTGACCGACATGACAAATTTCGACATGATGACGGGAAACAACTGCACTATACAGGACAACATCATTTTTCAGCGATCGCCCAATCCGAATTACCTTGTCCTGGTCAAATAGCCAACTGCGGACAGGAATCGATTGGAGAGGATGTAATAAGGTTAATCTAATCACATTGGCACAATCTAACCATTAACAGCTATGCCTAAAACCCATTTTATCCCAGGGAACACCGCAATACCCTTAGATAAGCTATTAATAGTTGACAAAACCCTCTATTCCATGACTAAAAGCTTTTAGAACTGATCAACTAATCAGGTTTAGAGGGCGATTGACATCAGCATTTAATCGTTTTAATTCTTGGAAACCTGAAAAATAAACGAAACCAAATCCCCTTTCCCTAAAGAAATGCGATCGCCGGGTTTTAACCGATGACGATTCCCCTTGGGCAGAGCCGTATTATTAATATAAGTGCCATTAGAACTGCCCACATCTTCAATATAATACGCATCTCCTTCCAGGCGAATATCCGCATGGCTACGAGACACAATTTCCGAATTGGGAAATCCTGAAACATCCACATCGGGGGGGACTAAATCATTCGGTTTTCCTAAATGAATCACTGATACATTTTGGGGTAATTCCACATCCGTACTGGTTTGGACATGAATTAACTTAGCCGTCTGTTGCTGTAACTGGGTAGCAGAACTTTGGGAACCCAGATTCATTGGGATCGGAGGCGGTTCAGGAATGACCACCGGAACTTCTGGGGGAGTCGTTTCCATCGCCACCGGAGGGGGAGATTTCTCTAAATTCAACCCCGAACTCACCGCCACTTCCGGTGTGGGTTCATTCGGAGGCGAAACCACCGTCGGAATTACGGCCTGCATTTCCTCCTCATTAGTGACCGTAGCGGGTTGTAAATTCGACCCACACTGACCACAGAAAGCCGCATCCGTTTGTATTGTCGCCCCACAATGGGGACAACTGGTGGTGGAGGGCAAGGGGGTATAACACGCTTCGCATTGCGTCGCCCCTTCGGGATTTTGATGACTACAATTCGGACAAACAATCATAGGAGTTATATCAACAAATTTGAGTAAAATTAGGGTTTTAGATGCTTAATTGGGGCCAATTTTAAGCGAGTTTCGCTCCCGCTTCGGAATCTAATAACCACCATAGTTCCCCTAGGGGTTGAATTAGGCGGCTAGGATAGGTCATGGCATCCCCTTGGGCTGCGAACACCTGGGCTAAGGGTTCTTGCTTATTTGACCCCGTGACCATAAATAGGACACAACGGGCATGATTAATCAAGGGAACTGTAAAGGTGATTCGGGGTTGACCGTCCTTATTGCCCACGGTAATTAAGCGATCCTCAACGGTTAAGGCTGCGGTATGGGGAAATAAAGATGCGGTATGAGCATCATCTCCCATCCCTAATAAAACCACATCAAAAGCGGGGAACTCTCCGGCATTGAGGGCAAAAAATTGTACTAACTCCCTATTGTATTGTTCTGCATCGGCAATGGGATTATTAGCTAAGGTTGGCATCGGATGAATATTGGTGGCGGGTAAATTTACCCGATCCAGCCAAGCCTGCGCTGCCATTTTTTGGTTACTATCGGGGTGATCTGGGGCTACATAGCGTTCATCTCCCCAAAAAACATGAATTTTATCCCAGGGTAAAAGTTGTCGCGCCAGGGCTTCATATAGGGGTTTGGGGGTACTCCCTCCGGCCAAGGCGATCGTAAATTGATCCCGAGTTTCCAGTGCTTCTGCGATTTTAGCCAGAAGGATTTCTAAAGCTCGATCAATGAGTTCCTCTCGATTTGCTAAAATTTCTATATTTTTTTCCATGGGGATTACCTCGCACCGATGAAGTTAGGGATCAAATTAACAGGCTAGAATAATCATAGGGGGTTTTGTCTGTTAGCGGTTGAGGGATAAAACCCAACAGTTATAGCTCCGTGAACATTCAATTCAGCAATAGGCTGTTTGTCAGTTATGTCAATTCATCACCGAATTCCTGAATCTATTCGTGCCGTGGGGGAAGAATTGCGGTTTCTCCTCCAACCTCGGATTTGGGGTTCTGTCGGTGTTCTGGCGGTGGTGGGGATTTTCTTTTGGCAGTTTTCTGAAAACCCCGAATGGTTTAGCTTAGACCCAGATTCCACCCTGAATCCCGGGAATTCTGGCAGTCAACTCACCCCGGAACAACAATCCATTGCCGCGGATATTGATAACTCTAAAGTCCTACTCGAAGCATTGGGGGGTAATAATTCCCTAGCCGGGCCGCTGAATACGAATATTGAGGTGAATAATAGTTTACTCAAACCGGCTCAGGATCAGGCTAAAAAAACTGAATCGACTCCTGGGTCTAATCCTTTATTAGACAGTTTCCTCAACCTCTTGCCCTCAAAAACTCCAGCCTCTTTAGAGGGAAATTCCCCAAAACCTTCTAATCTGGGGAATCGGGCGGCGGAAAATTCCCCCATAGAAACCAATTCAGGTTCTAACTTAGGTGTAAAAGGGTTAGGTTCTCCCTCCACAGCGACCGAAAATCCCGAAACGCCACAAACTTCCCTACAACAAGCCATGCAGAACTATCTGCAAACCCAGGAAACCCAAAACACGGACGGGAATTCGCCCTCGGATACCACGGATGGGACAAATAACTCGGTCATATCTGGAACAAATTCTACTGATACACCTCCGAATAGTCTGGTGAATCCGAATTCGGCCGTAAATCCCATCTCCCCAACAACCGTGGGTGTCACACCGTTTACCGGAAGTCCTACGGTTGTAGGAGGGGCAACCCAACCCAGTTGGAGCGTTCCCAGAAGCAATCCCAATCCAGCTATTGGTATAGTTCCCCTGGCTCCGAATCCCTATCAAACTAATGTCACCCTGCCTCCTGTGCTTCCCACCGTGCCAACGGTTACACCTGGAACGCCCCCAATGGGTGGATATTCTAACTTTAATTCTTTGCCGTTAAATAATACCCCGCCCTCCTATTCCGTTACGCCTAACACGGGGATTAACAGCACTGTTCAACCGGTTCAACCCAATAACTATATGACTCCTAGTAATCTGAATCCTAATATCCAACAGGGTCAAATTGGTCAGCCCCAACCTAATTTTTCCGTTCCTAACCAGGCTCCAGGTCGTTATATTGGTGGGGGGGAAATTAATACTTTTGCTAATCCTTAATCGGGTTTTAGCCTAATTGCATTAATATCCAATGGGTTAACCTAAAAAACGACTTAAATCAAATTCTCCTTCGGGTACGGAGGAGCGATCGCGTTCCGCCATTAAGATTAATAATAATCGATCGGAATAATCCACAGTCCCGCGACATTCATCTTGTAGAACTTCCAACCCGCCATTGGCATATTCTTCAAAAATTAAGGCTCTTTCTTCTTCCGCTTCTAGGTCAAACGGAGATAAAAGTTTGATATTTTCGGTTTCGGCGATCGCTACTAATTTAATAATTCCATCATACCCCCGAGAAATAAAAACTTCCAGGGAAATGGGCCCGGGATCTCGCTTAGAAAGTCCATCAACGGTCATCCGTTTTTGCCGTCGTTTTCCTAATAAGGCAGCAAAGGCAATGACGTCGGCGTAGGTTTGAAACGGCCCGGTTTTGCCTTCTATTTCGGTGAGCGATCGCACTAATTCCGCCTTATCTTTAGCAATTCTAATTCGACTAACAGCCATAATTAATCAGCATAAAAATTAAGTGCATTCAGTCCAAAGTAATTTGATTTTATGTTCAAATCCGCCTTTTTCTGCCCGTTTATGATCCCGTTCTAATAAAATCCGTTCATCTTCAATGCCATAGGTTTCCATTAATGCCGCTATCACTTCCAATAAATCCGCTAATTCACGGACTAATTCCCCCGGTGAGGCTTGAGCTACTTCCTGGGCTTCTTCGATTAGTTTATCCCGTAAGGCTTGACGATATTCGATTTCTGATAACGTTGTAATATTATACTGAAATCCTGATTTTTGAATCAGTTCTGGGATGCGATCGCGGACTAATTTGTTATATTCTTGATGCAAGGTATAATTCTCCTATAAAATAATTGCACCTAATTTTTATTTTGTGCTATTTTTTATAGTTTAACAAGAGTTGCAAGCTAAGTAAACAATGAGCAAATCTTTATATCAATATTTATCCCCTATTCTTTATAGCGTGGTGGTGATTTTGTTGGGATGTCTGTTCAACGCCGATCCCACCCTTGCCTTAACTGCCCCAAAAGTTGATTCTGTTTATGAATACCGCACCCTCCACAGTCCCGACGGGATTGGGAAATTTTATCTAGGCAGAGAAATTGCTCAGGTGATGGGCCATGAAGGAGCCGGATGGTTAGAACGTCCGAGTCGAGAAACCTCCGAACAACCGGAACAAGCGATCGCTGCTTTAAATTTAAAACCCACTGATATTGTCGCCGATATTGGGGCGGGAACGGGATATTTTAGCTTTAGAATTAGCTCCTTTGTTCCCCAGGGAAAAGTCTTAGCTGTGGATGTACAACCGGAAATGTTAGCACTGATGAATTTTGTGAAAACCCAGGAAAATATTCAAAATGTTCAACCAATTTTAGGAACCGAAGATCACCCGAATTTACCAGAATCTACCATTGATTTAGCCCTAATGGTTGACGCTTATCATGAATTTGAATATCCCCAAGAAATGATGCAAGGAATTGTCCAAGCCTTAAAGCCTGGGGGACGGGTGGTATTATTAGAATATCGCCAAGAAAATCCATTGATTTTTATTAAAGGACTCCACAAAATGTCAGAAAAACAAGTCAAAAAAGAAATGGCAGCCGTGGGTTTAAACTGGAAAGAAACCCAAGATTTTTTACCCCAACAACATTTTTTAGTCTTTGAAAAACCTTGACTATTAACCTGCTTTAGAGAAAAATTTCTATCGAAAGGGAACTTAATAATGGTAGGATAGCTGTATCAGTGCGTTTTTACGACTATGTTAAATTAAGAATTGATATCAATATGACTGTTAGAGTTCGTCTTGCTCCAAGTCCCACCGGAAATTTACATATAGGAACTGCTAGAACTGCCGTTTTTAACTGGTTATTTGCCCGCAACCAAGGAGGCACTTTCGTCCTGCGGGTCGAAGATACCGACTTAGAACGCTCTCGCCCCGAATATACGGAAAATATTCTCACCGGGTTAACTTGGTTAGGCCTAACTTGGGATGAAGGGCCATTTTATCAATCCGAGCGGTTAGAATTATATCGGCAAGCGATCGAAACCCTGCTGGAGAAAGGCTTAGTCTATCGTTGCTATTGCACCCCAGAGGAACTAGACGCCATGCGAGAAGGGCAGAAGGCGAGAAATGAAGCCCCCCGCTATGATAACCGCCATCGTCATCTGACACCCGAACAGCAAGCCGCCTTTGAATCCGAGGGTCGTCAGGCGGTGATTCGCTTCAGAATAGACGATGAGCGAGAAATTAGTTGGAATGATTTAGTGCGGGGAAAAGTTACTTGGAAGGGCAGTGATTTAGGCGGTGATATGGTCATTGCCCGGGCTTCTGGTAGTGGCGAAATTGGGCAACCTCTATATAATTTTGTGGTGGTTGTTGATGATATTGATATGAATATTACCCAAGTGATTCGAGGGGAAGATCATATTTCTAATACTCCTAAACAAATTCTGTTATATGAAGCTTTAAATGCCAATATTCCCCAATTTGGTCATACTCCTTTAATTCTGAATGCGGAGGGTCGCAAATTATCCAAACGGGATGGTGTGACCTCGATTTCTGATTTTAGAACTATGGGATATACCCCCGAAGCTCTTGCTAATTATATGACCCTATTGGGTTGGACTCCTCCCGATGCTACGGAAGAATTATTTACCTTGGAAACCGCAGCTAAACACTTTAGTTTTGATCGAGTTAATAAAGCCGGGGCAAAGTTTGACTGGGATAAATTAAATTGGATTAATAGCCAATATCTTCATAAAATGCCGATCCCAGAATTAACTCAGTTATTAATCCCCTATTGGCAAGAAGCGGGTTATCAATTTGACTCTAATACCGATCAATCTTGGTTAGAACAGCTTACGGCATTAATTGGCCCTAGTTTAACAACTCTTAAAGATGCGGTGGAAATGAGCCGATTATTTTTTATGGAAAGCGTTGAGTTAGACGAAGAAGCAAGAACTCAATTGCAACAGGAAAATGCGATCGCCATTGTGCAGGCAATTCAGGATAAAATAACCCAACAACGAGATCAACCCTTAACATCCGATGCTGCTAAAGCAATAATTAATAGTGCGATGAAAGAAACAAACGTCAAAAAAGGGTTAGTAATGCGATCGCTTAGAGCAGCTTTGATGGGGACAATGCACGGCCCAGATTTAATTGAATCTTGGGTATTGTTCCATCAAAAAGGGATTGATTTAATTCGTTTTCAAACTGTTTTACAGGGTTAATATTTAACGAGGCAGATATTATGGCAAATTCTCCCAGATCTCGCAAATCATCCGATGCAAAAGGCAATTCTTCCCAATCTAAAAAACCTAAGCCTACAGTTGATCCAATTCCTACCTCAGAATCTGAGGAAGAAACGGAAGTTGATACTTCCCTATCCTCGTCTTCAGAACCTCCTATAGTTATGGAAGAACCCGTAGCTGAGGAACCCATGGTTGAGGAACCTGCTGTTGTTGTGGAAGAACCTGTTGCTGAAGAACCGATGATTGAGGAACCTGCTGTTGTTGTGGAAGAACCTGTTGCTGAGGAACCGCCTATTGTTGTGGAAGAACCTGTTGCTGAGGAACCGATGATTGAGGAACCTGCTGTTGTTGTGGAAGAACCTGTTGCTGAGGAACCGCCTATTGTTGTGGAAGAACCTGTTGCTGAGGAACCCATGGTTGAGGAACCTGCTGTTGTTGTGGAAGCACCCGTAGCTGAGGAACCGATCGTTGAGGAACCGCCTGTTGTTGTGGAAGAACCCGTAGCTGAGGAACCTGTTGTTGTGGAAGAACCTGTTGCTGAGGAACCGCCTATTGTTGTGGAACCAACCGTAGCAGAAGAACCTCCTATGGTAGAGGAAGAACCGGAAGCGATCGCCCAAGAACCCACACCCGAACCCTTGGTTGAAGATCAACCGAAATGGGTGAATACTTCAGCAACGGAAATTTTATTCAATGCTGAACCGATCAGTGCCAGTAAAGTTGAAGTGGTGATTGATTCTCCAACGACTTTCTCCTATGATTCTGTTAACCAATCTGTACAACCTATGAAAGAAGAAATTCTCGCATTTTTATCTGAACTCCCCGAAAATTTAGGAAGTTTCTTTAAAGATTACAAACGTCCTTTAACCACGGTCGGTTTAATCGTTGCCTTCTTAATTACCTTCAAAATTTTAGTAGGATTAGTAGAAATTATCAATGAAATTCCTCTAATCAAACCTACCTTTGAAACCGTTGGTTTAGGATACTCAGCTTGGTTTATTTATCGTTATCTTCTCAAAGCAGATAATCGCAAAGAACTCAGTGCAGATTTTAATACCCTCAAAGAAGAAATCCTGGGTAAAAAATCATAAACTAAACAGTTGTAACAATGACTAATGCCACTCTCAAAAACTTAGCATTGGGCGTTGTGATGGTGACGGTTGGGTTATTGCTGCCTCGTTCAGTGGAAGCTCAACCGTTTAACGGCGCATCCACCCCCATGTTTGAAAATATCAGCCTCAGTCCTCAATTCAGACCTAACCCTCTGTTGATTCGGGGATTAAGTGGAGGGCCAACTTTGGCTAAGGATATCGCTGGACGCCAAGAAACCCAAACCGGAACTTGTCAGGGTTATGTGGATCAACAACCGGATCATACGGTAATTTTAACCAGTTTTTTTGATTATTTAAAACTGCAAGTCCAAAGTAGCGAAGATACGGTTTTAGTGATTCGAGGGCCGGGGGGAAGTTGGTGTAGTGATGATGCTAAAGACATGAATCCTAGTATTGAAGGTCAATGGTTATCGGGAAAATATGAAATTTGGGTAGGGTCTTATAAACCCAATGCTTATCACCCCTATCTGATTTCAATTACGGATAAACCATAATAGGATTTTCATTATTACTCACTATGATGTTGTTCACGAACCCAACGTCTAAAATCTTTTAAGGTGGCAGTTTCTCCGTCCCGCAAACCTTGACGAATATATTGGGGAATAATTTCTAAAGGCAGCCAGGGAAAATGTAAACTTTGAGTTGATTTTTGATAGGATTGAGTGGTTTTATCTAAAACAAAAACCTCTAATTTCTGACCCGTATAACGCCATAGTTCAGGAATTTCAAAAGCAGCATAAATCGCTTGTTTATCTAAGGAACTGCTAGTTATATCAATTTCCAATACTAAATCAGGAGGTGGGTCTGATTCCAAATCAATATTCTGTTTATGTCTAACTAAGGGTTCATTATTCAAATAATAACAAGAATCCGGTTCTGCACCTTTTAATAATTCTTCTCGTTTTAAGGTTAAAGAACCCATTTTTTTTAAATTTAGGTTTAATTCATCTGCTATAGCCCGAATTAAATCATCAATAAACCGATTATTATTTTCATGTTCTCCTAATGGAGTCATAATTTCTAATACTCCCTGATCATAATATAAACGAATCAGGCGATTATTTCCTAAATCGTTTAATAAATTAATAAATGTTTGCCAACTGACTTGATTTAAAACCGTGCGTTGTTCAGGTATGGTTAAAGTCGCTGTAGTCATAGTAGGTTTACCTCGATCAATTTAGTATAACCTCAAATCAATTATGGGGCAAGGGCAGAAATTGTAAGGGGAGTGAGCATCTGTGTCATCAACACCATTTTGAGCGCGGGTCTGCTAAGGATGATGGATAGAATTTAGCCTCCATTCAATTAAACACTGGACTGTTTTACTGCCTGAATTGCCTTTCTGCGAACTTCTAAAATTTGACCAATCTCACGAGCAAAACTCGGTTGCCGTTCAATCATTTGATTAACAACAATCGAAGAAAAGATCATCACTTCGAGATCTTCAATAGCAGTTACAGAAACTGTACTAGGTTCACCAGAAAAAAGAGCCATTTCCCCAAAAAATTCTCCTGCTTTCAGTGACAATACTTCGCATTCAGTTCCCCACGCATCCGGGGTTGTTAAAAGGGCTTTTCCTGAAATAATAATATAGAGATCGTTACCTGGATAGCCTTGCTGAATTACTTTTTCTCCTGTACCAAAGTGATGAAGCATAACCCCTTGAGACAGGTTATCTAGGTTAGTTTGTTCTTTTTTGAGAGGCACAAATACCGGAATTGATTGTAGGGTTTCAGCAAATTTTTTGGAAGGATCTTCTAATCGAGAATTCGAGCCACGAGTATGATATAAAGTGCGAATTGGAAAGGGAATTTTTAAATTATTGCGTTGGGCTGCATACCAAATTCGAGTCATAAACCGATCCCGAATTTTCTCCAATTCGCTATAGTTTTCAATAAAAAATTTTACCTCATAAGTTACACTAGAATCATCATAAGAAAGGGTAAAAATCTCCGGTTCGGGTTCGCTTAAAATTCCCTGAGTTGAAAGGGCTGTGCTTTTTAAAACTTGTTTGGCTAAATTCGGTGGATCATTATAGGAAAACCCAATTTGAATCCGTTCTCCATGAAGCCGTAAGGGTTGGCTAAAATTATGAATGGTTTCTCCACCAATCACTTTATGGGGAATTACAATCATTTCCCGATCAAAGGTTTGTAGGCGCACTGCACGCCAATTAATATCAATAACTTGTCCGACCGTATCTCCTACTTTTAACCAATCTCCAACGGTAAATGGACGCTCAAATAGCAGTGCAATTCCTGACATAATACTGCCCAATGTATCTTGAAGTGCTAAAGCAATGACGATGGAACTAACCCCCAATGCCGTTGCTAAACCTGCCAGATCTGCATTCCAAACACTTGACAATGCGATCGCCGTTCCTACCAAAATCAAAAATAGTCGAGAAAGATCAATCAGAAGTTTAGGAAATCTAGCTCGCCAAGTATCAGCTTCTGCTTGTTCAAATAAGATAACATTCAGTAGAGAAAGTGCAGCATGAATCACGAAAATCCACAACAAAGTTTGCACTGTTCTGATTAAATTGCTATTATGATCAAGTTTGAGAACATACTGCATAAACAGCAAGAACACAAGGACAGGTAAAACCAAATTTCGCACCACCTGTAAGGTTGTTGCTAGAGGTTTACCCCGTTTTTTTAATCGATGGATAATTTCCCCCAGAACGATAATCAAAAAAGGAAATCCAACCGCAAGGGTGATTGACCAAATAAATAAATTACTTTGAATAATTGTAGGGTTCATTGTATAGCAGGGAACAGGGAACAGGGAACAGCTTAACTGGGAACACCGGAGGAAAAGACTTCACCGTCTAGCTTTCAGCTTTCAAGATTCGGTTTAAAATGCCTATAAACTTATTCATAAAATTCCCAAGCTCTCAACTTCAATCGGTGAGTGTTTACTTTTCAATAACCACCCATTCAATTTAGGTTTACCATTAACTTCTTTCTCCGATATTGGCTCAAACTGATAAAGATCCTGAAGCCGACGATAAACGGTCTGAGATACTAAAATTCTGCCGGGTGGACAGGCATTTTTCAGGGCTGTAGCCAGGTTGATCGTATCACCCCAAACATCAAAAATACAGCGATTTCGACCTACAATTCCCGCAATAATATCCCCAGCGTTAATACCAATTGAAATATTCAAGGATAATCCCCGTTCATGACTAAATCGACGCACAATAATCAAAATTTCTAAGGCAACATCAATGGCGCGTTTATCGTGATCAAGATAAGGAATTGAAAGCCCACAAACGGCTAGATAACTATCTCCAATTGTTTTAATTTTTTCCATCCCATACCGTTCAGCAACTTCATCAAATGCGGTGAATAAATCATTTAAAATAGCGACGGATTCATTAGCACTTAAGGAGCTAGATAGTTTAGAAAATCCGGTTAAATCGGAGAACAAAACAGCAACATTTGATAGATCTTCAGCCATATCTTTGTTTCCCCGTTGAAACCGTTTTGCTACTGAAGTAGGAAAAAGACTTAACAATAATTCTTCATTTTCCTGATTTTTTTGTTCTACCAGTAAGGTTTGAGCCTGTAGACTCCGTACAATTTTATTAAAGGATTTTGCTAATTCTCCAAATTCATCTTCCGTTTCTAAAGGTACGATTGCATCAAGTTGTCCGGCGGAAATTTTGCGGGTTCCCTTAATTAATTGATTGATCGGGTTCACAAATAAATTGGCTAAAACCATGGCTATTAATGTTATTAATAACATTAGTAATGTCGCTGAAATTAGAATTTGGTTCCGAAAGGAATAAATCGGAGCATAAGCTTCTGATATATCTATTTCTGATAAAATCACCCAGTCTAATCCGTCAATGCGAAGGGGTGCAAAGGAACTCAAAACCGGAATGTTTCGATAGTCTCTAATAGTTCGAGTTCCTTGCTTACCATTTAACGCATCGGCAACGGCTTCTGTTCTCACATATTGTTGTAAAATAGACGTACCATATTGATTGATTCGGTTGATTTCTGCCTCACTCATTCCTAGGGATCTCAACGCTTTAGCATAGCCTTTTGGATCTTGTACTAAAAACCTGGAAATGGAACGCATTAAGGTATCTCGTCCGACTAAATAAGTTTCTCCGGTTTGACCCAAACCATCGCTTTCCCAATGCTGATTACCCGTCATTACATGATTAATTTCATTAACTGGAAGTTGAAAAGCTAACACCCCAATTAGCTCAGATTGATTCAAAATAGGAGCCGCGATAAATGCGGCTGGAGCGCCATAGGAAGGAGCATAAGCTTGAAAATCAATGATTGTGGCATAGTCCTTTGATTGTGCTTCTTTTACCTTCTGAAATAGATCAGCGAGATTACTATTTTGATAGGGGCCGTTTTCCAAATTAGTTGTAAAGTCAGTTTCTTTGAAAACGGTATAAACGATATTTCCTTGGGGATCAATTAGGAACATATCGTAATAACCAAACTTCTGAATAATATTGCGAAAAATAGGGTGATAGCGAGCATGAATTTTGCTATATTCGCTCCCATCTTTGGCATAATCTAAGGCCTCTTTTTTACCCACTGGATGGGGATTATCAGCAATATAATAATATTGTAAATAGCGCGAAGCGATTGTTTTGGGTAGATAGGATTCTAAAATCGGTGAACCTTCTTCAGTTTCGGTGAGGCGGGGAAGAAATTTGTCACGGTAGTAAGTGATTAATTTGGGGTCAAAACTCTGTGTAATATTAATAGTTTGGAGTTGAGGATAAGCCGTTGCAAATTCTTGCATCGCCGCGATGATTGCTGGATCTTCGCTCAAGGTTTGGGTATGATTGCGAATATTTTTAAAGTAGGATTCAATTTGGTAAGCTTTGGAAGCGCGAACACTCGTTAACTGATTAAATACTCGGTGTGTTAGATTTAATTTTCCACTCCGATACCCTAAATAAGCAGTTACTAAAATTGAACAACTGCTGACGGCTAGCAGCATCATGATCAATTTGGATTTGATACTGACAGAGGTGAGCGATCGCATAATTATAAAAAGTCAGGATAGAGTTTACCTCCCAATGGAGTATAACTTAAAAGTTCAGAACACAATATGTCATAATCAAAGCTGACCTATTATTATTGTTTTTTTCTTAATTATCAGCAGCAAAAGCTACAATTAGAGAAGAAATTAGATGATCCTATTTCTACGTTAGAGACTAAAATTAATGCTTTTTGTCTGTATCGCTATCCGATTAAAAAGCCAATAATTTATTAAATAGGGAGTCAAAAATTATCTGATTTTCCCTATCTTCTCCCTCTTCAAGAAAGAAGAATAGGGAATTTATAAAATTAAGCTGTTAACTGTTTTAAGGCATTTTCAACCGCTTGTAACGCCTGATTAACTTCTTCCTCCGTCACAATTAAAGGGGGCACAAAACGTAACACTTTCGGGCCAGCCGGAACTAACAATAACCCCGCTTCCATTGCCACTTTCACCACTTGAGGAGAGGTTAATTCCACATCTTCTTTTAATTCTAAACCATTAATTAAACCCCAGCCTCGGACTTCGGCAATTAAATCAGGATATTTTTGGGCAATTTCTGTTAACTTGCTGCGAAGTTGTTCTCCCCGTTTTTGGACATTTTCCAGAATATTTTCTGTTTCTAAGGTTTGACAAACTGCCAACGCCACCGCACAAACAAAAGGATTTCCGCCAAAGGTAGACGCATGACTTCCAGGTTCAAAAACATCACAAAACCCTTTACACATCATCGCCCCGATGGGAATACCACCGCCCAAACCCTTCGCCGAGGTAAAAATATCGGGCTCAATTCCTAAATTTTCATAACCCCATAATTTACCACTGCGACCCACGCCAACCTGAACTTCATCTAAGATTAAAAGAATGCCTTTTTCATCGCAAATTTGCCGAACTCGTTGGAAATATTGAATATCCCCAGGACGGACACCTCCTTCTCCTTGCAGCGCTTCTAACATAATCGCGGCTACCCGTCGCCCGTCTTTATCAACATCAGCAATTGTTGATTCTAAAGCCTGAATATCATTATAAGGAACATACACAAACCCAGGTACTAACGGACTAAAACCTTTTTGATATTTAGGTTGTCCGGTAGCTGTAATTGTAGCTAAAGTTCGACCATGAAAACTGGCATGGGCGGTGATAATAACTGGGTCTTCAATATTTAATTTTTCGTGGGCATATTTGCGAGCTAATTTAATCGCTCCTTCGTTTGCTTCCGCTCCAGAATTACAGAAAAAAGCTTTATCAGCACAGGAATGATCTGTTAACCATTTGGCTAATTCTCCCTGCACGGGAACATAATATAAATTAGAAACATGGTGCAGAGTTTTAATTTGTTTGGTGACCGCTTCAATTAATACCGGATGGGCGTGTCCCAGGGTACAAGTAGCAATTCCGGCGACAAAATCTAGGTATTCTTTGCCGTTAGTATCCCAAACGCGACACCCTTCTCCCCGCTCTAAGGCAATGGGAAAACGGACGTAGGTATTCATGACATGGGAATTAAAGTCATCAATACTAAAATCGCTGGTGACAGGCTCTTTTTTGACTAAGGTTTCTGGACTCATAAATTACTCCTAAATTCGGTTTGTGTTTGATTTCTAAATTTTAGGGTAAAATCTTCGTTTCCGGGGTTTGTTTTGTCACCAAATCCTTATAATTTATATTCTAAAGGTTGACAAAATTGATCAATTCCCGATTTCACCGCATAAATGACAACCGGAGTAATTAATAGGGCTGGACATTGATTTTCAGCAATTAGAGATTCTACCATTGCTGTAATATTACCCTGAATTAATTCTTCCCGCAGGTCTTTATTACACAAACTAACCCGATATCGTTTGGCTAAACCATCTAACCAATTTTCAGAAGTATCGGGTGACTGACCCACATAAATTGCCATTTCAATGGCCGCATCTTCGAGATCTCCTTCACAATTTTCAATTCTATCTAAGGCTTCTAAAGCAACGGAATATTCAGCTAATTGTGAGCGAAATTGAGCAATTTCCTGAGATGTGAGAATAATCATAAATAATCCGTTATACTTCAGTGAATTAATTCGTATTGGAAAATTATATCAGGATCAAACCAAGCTGTTAATGCCACCGCCAAAGCGTCCGCAGCATCATCAGGTCTAGGAATTTCTGTTAAATTCAATTCCCGAGCCACCGCTTCTTGAACTTGATATTTATCCGCATTGCCATGTCCCGTCAAAGCCTTTTTAATTTGACCGGGAGTAAACTCAATTAACGGAATTTGGTGTTGAGCCAAGACTAATAATAACACTCCTTTGGCTTGAGCAACGGCAATAGTATTTGCCATGCGATAAAAAAAGAGTTTTTCCACAATAGCTAAATCCGGTTTTATCTGGGTTAATAACTGGTTTAAATCCTCATAAATAATACATAAACGCTTGCCTAATTCAGTTTTAGCAGGGGTTTTAATCACTCCAAAATCAATTAAAGAAACCGCTTCTTGCTCTTGAGTTTTATCATTAATTTGACATTCAATTGCCCCAAATCCTAATATTGCTAAACCCGGATCAAAACCTAAAATTATTTTTTTCATAAAATTTAAGGTGCGTCAGCCAACAGCCCACGCACCATTTTTGTCAAGCATTAATTAGGCATCAGGTAAACCAAAGACTTGACGGAAAACCTTTTGAACTTTGAAACCAGAATCAATAGTTTCTAAGGGATCTTTGCGTAAACGGTGACGCAAACATAAGGTAATCACCCGTTGAATATCATCGACGGTGACTTCTGTGCGTCCTTCAAAAGCTGTTAAGGCTTTAGCCGCCCGGTTACTAACAATATCTCCGCGTAAACCATCCACATCTAATTCTGAACAAATCTGGGAAATTTTTACCCGTAAATCATAATCAATTTGGACAGAGGGCAGAAGATTTTGCGCTTCTACCAGTTTATTTTGTAATTGGTTTTGGTCATTAATATGGGTTTCTAAAAAGCTTTGAGGATTTTGATCAAAAGAGGTTCTTTCTTCAACAATTTTAACTCGTAAATTCGGCTCTTTTACGGTTCTAATTTCGGCGTGCATTCCAAACCGATCTAATAATTGTGGACGTAACTCCCCTTCTTCGGGGTTTCCTGAACCGACTAACACAAACCGCGCGGGGTGACGGATGGAAATGCCCTCCCGTTCTACGGTATTCCAACCACTGGCCGCCGAGTCTAACAAGACGTCAACTAAGTGATCATCCAGGAGGTTGACTTCATCGACATACAAAATCCCCCGATTTGCTTTGGCCAGAAGTCCGGGCTCAAAGGCTTTCACCCCTTCAGATAGGGCTTTTTCAATGTCAATTGTGCCACAAACTCGGTCTTCCGTGGCCCCCAAAGGCAGATCCACCATCGGGACTTTTTTCCGAGATACGGGAATATCCTGATGTTGACTCAGACGCTCGCGGACGCTATCACTCATCAATTCCGCATCGGTGGGATGGCTATTGAAGGGGTCATCGGCGATCACTTCAATTTCGGGAAGCAGGTCAGCGAGGGCCCGGATGGTGGTGGATTTTCCTGTGCCGCGATCGCCCATAATCATCACACCACCGATTTTAGGATCGATAGTATTTAAAATTAAAGCCAGTTTCATTTCTTCCTGGCCGACAATTGCGGTGAAGGGAAAAACAGGACGACGAGACAGGTTGACCGTTGTTTGTGTATCTTTTGGCGTGACGACAGTTGAACTCACAGTTTACTCTCAATTTCCAATATTAACGTAATTTATTTTTACATATTCAGTTAAAAAATGCTGAAACATTTTGAGCCAAAAGATTTTTTCACAACCTCCGCATCCGGAATCACAACCAAACCATAGAAGAAAGGAACTTAGATAGGTGGTATTGAGGCGGGGTATCAATTATGGAACTAAATCCGGTCAATGGTTTTGGTGTGACAGCACCGACAACAGCAGAGGTCTCTCCTGAAGGTTTACGCTCCCTAGTGCGTCAAATTGAAACGGAATTATATTGTAGTGAAGTCTATAATATTGCTCTAAAAAGTTTACAAAAAATGTTAGGACAGGCGGCTAGTAAAGCTGAAATTGTGATTAAAGCCGTGGGACGAGAAGCCATTCAATTGTCTTTAAAACAAATGGCCAGACAAGAAACAGCGATTATTTCTACCCTGTCTTCTGCTGCTAATCATTCTATTTCCGTAACTGCTATTCCCTCGCATGATCCCGATAGTTCTACTCCTACAGAAATTCAAACTGTTGTCGTTTCTCCCCTGGGGTTAGTTGCGGGATATCAAGCACCGGATTTAACGGTAGAATCTCCAGAAAAAACTCCGAGTGTTTCTGAATTAGATAATATTCCTAAAACTAAAACTAAACCTCAGAATCAAGCAGAAATTAACCATCAAATTCAGGAAAAACAAAAGATCTATTTACAAGAAATTGGGGTAGAACTGCGTAAAGCTAGAGAATCCTATAGTCTTACATTACAGCAAATGCACTATTTTACTTTAGTGCCTCTGCATCATTTAGAGGCTTTAGAACAGGGAAAACTTGAGACTTTACCGGAAGATATTTATATTCGCGGGTTTATTTATCGGGTGGCGAATGCCTTGGGATTAGAAGGGGGAAAAATGGCATCATCTTTTCCTTGTTTGGAATTTAATCAACCCGTAGGAAAGTTTAATTCTAAGGTTGATATTGATTCAGAATTTTACCTCAATTCAGCCCATTTATATTTGGGTTATGCGGCTATTCTAGCAAGTTCTATGGGAGGAGTTGCTTGGTTATCTCAACAAAGTGTTCCTGATGTGACTCTCCCTCCCGATATTCAGAATTTATTAGAACAACAAGTTCCTCAATCTCGCCATCCAGAACCAACAAATCCTGTGCCCGGGAGACAATCAAAAACCCATGATATTCAGATTAGCTCGGATTTTTCTCCGCCAGAAATGATAGAGGTTGCAACTTGTTAACCCTAATTTATTTTATCCTATATTTTCTTAAAAATCAAGGATAAATTATTAGCTGGCATGGTGACAACTTCCACTAATTGCAGATTTTCTAATGTTGCAATTTTGCTCACCGCTTCTAAATCCCTGACTCCCCATTCTGGGTTAGATAACCGCAAAGAAGTATCAAAATCTTGATTACTAGGTGTGGTGTGTTTACCATTTTGTTTATAGGGGCCGTATAAATATAAAATTCCTCCTGGGGGTAAAATTCGATTAGCACCTGCCATTAATTTGAGGCAAGCTGACCAGGGGGAAATATGAATCATATTAATATTAACAATCGCAGTAATCGGAAATTCCTGTAAGCAAAAGGGCAATTTTAAATCGGGATTTTCGACTAACCAAATAGATTTTTGTACATCTAATTCTAAAGGAGGAAATAAATTATCTGAAGGAAAATAGGTTTCCCAAGCTAAAATACTGGCTTGCAAAATCGGATTAACTTCCGATGGCAACCATTTTCTCGGTTGCAACTCTGGAGCAAAAAATACCGCGTGTTGTCCTGTACCACTGGCTATTTCTAAAACTGTTCCTGTGGCTGGAAGTACCCGTTTTAAGACCTCTAAAATTGGTTGTTGATTTCGTTCTGTCGCCGGGGCATATTGTCGAGCATCGTTCATTTTATTAATGGGTAATGGGTAATGGGTAATGGGTAATACTTCGACTTCGCTCAGTAACAGGGTAATGGGTAATAAACTGATAACTGATGACTGATGACTGATTTTACCATTGAGGATTAGATTCAACAAAAGCTGTTACAATATCTGGAGGAACAGGTTTAAGAAAGAAATAACCTTGGGCATATCCACATCCTAAAGACCGTAATTGTGTCAGTTGATAGGCTGTTTCTACCCCTTCAGCAATCACCTCTTTATTTAAAGCATGAGCTAACCGAATAATGGTGCGGACAATGGCTAAGTTTTCTCCCGCTTCATCTGCTTCTATTTGTCCGACAAAAGACCGATCAATTTTCAGCGTATCAATGGGAAATCTAGGTAAATAACTCAAGGAAGAAAACCCCGTACCAAAATCATCAATACTTAATCTTAACCCCAAGGCTTTTAACCGATTTAACAAATTAATAGTAGCATTCAAATCATCCATAATCACACTTTCTGTAATTTCCAATCTCAACCCAGTTGGGTTAATTCCTGAAGTGTGAATAATCTCTTGAATTTGTTCGACTAAATCAATTTGAAAAAACTGTCTAGCGGATAAATTAACTCCTAAAATCAATTCGGGTTGCCAATGAAATTGTTGTTGCCAAATTTTCAATTGATTACAGGCTTCTTGAATTGCCCATTTACCCATGGGGACAATCAATCCTGTATCTTTTGCTGTGGCAATAAATCGTTCTGGAGTAACTAATCCTTCCTGGGGATGTTGCCAACGAATTAAGGCTTCAAACCCAGAAATTTTACCGGATTTCAATTCAATCACCGGTTGATAATATAACACAAATTCTTGACGTTCTAGGGCTAATCTTAAAGAGGTTTCTAATTCTAATTGCTCAATGCAATTAACGTGCATGGTCTGTTCAAAAACCTGTATCATTCCCTTTCCTAAACTTCGGGCGCGATACATGGCAGTATGGGCATTTCTTAATAAATAATCTGCCTTTCCTTCGGCGGTTTGACTGAAAGCAATTCCCATACTTAAAGTCATAAAAATATCATGATTATTCAAGTTAAAAGGAGAAAGGAGAGTATTTTCAATGCGATTAGCGACAAAAATGGCATTTTCAGGGGACTTTAAATGTTCAATTAAAATCGCAAATTCATCCCCACCCAACCTAGCAATAATATCTTTATTTCTCAAACAATATTTAATTCTCTGGACAATCTCAATTAATAATTGATTTCCCGCTGCATATCCTAAACTATCATTAATTCGCTTAAATCGATCAATATTTAAAAACACAACTGCACATTGAGATTGCTCATTCTTTGTATTTGTAATTGCCCATCCCACTCGGTCTAAAAATAAAATCCGGTTAGGTAATCCGGTCAAGGTATCATGCAAAGAATTATGAATTTGTTTATAAGCAATCACCCCTGTTCCTGACAAAAATAAGGAAAAAATAGGAGCAATAATAGGAACCCAAATATTTAATAAAAATAGCCCGTAGCTCGTTCCCAATAAACTCACAATTCCGATTGCTAAAGCTCCCCCCTGATTCAGAGGATGGGAAATTTTCCACATTAATATCCCCCCGGCTATTGCCCAAATCCCTATCCAGAATAGTTCTAAATATTCAGGCATAAACCTAAATAAATCTGAAGTAGATAATAGATTGGGAGATTGATAACTTAGGGTAGAATTAATAATCTGGCTTACCATTTGAGCATGAATTAGTACCCCAGGCATTTTAAAATCATCCCCGGCTTTAATACTATAGGGGGTTAAGAAAACATCGGGAATACTCGGGGCGGTTGTCCCAATTAAAACGATTTTATTTTTGATCCAATCGGGATTAACTTGATTTGATAAAACCTCTCCGATACTGACAATTCTAGCAATTTCTGGAGTGCGATAATTGAGTAAAATTTGGTATCCTCGATCATCAATATTACCATAGCCTCCATCTCCAGATTTTAAGGGGAAAAATATAGTTTTTCCCAGTTCCATATATTGAGGATATTGGCTATTATTTTTAGGTTCAATTCCCTGGGCTTTTAAGTAAATTAATGCTAGTTGTAAAGAAAAAGCAAAAACCGTTTGCTTATCCTGGCTACTGGCAAATAATAACTGGCGACGCACCACCCCATCCGGGTCTAATACTAAATCATTAAATCCAATGTTTTCGGGAGAAATTCCCGGGGGAGGTGACACACTGGGATTTTTAGGATTTCCGATTTTGGTAATTACAATAACATTATCTGCTTTTAACTGCTGTGATAGTTCAGCACCACCCGGTTCTAGGGGTAAATCTCGGTACAAATCCAAGCCAATTACCCGGGGTTGATGTTGTTGAAGTTTAGAAAAAACCTCCGCCAAAACTTGATCGGTCAAAGGCCATTGTTTTTGAGATTGGATATCATCTTCAGTAATAGCAACAATTAATAAGTTAGGATCAGGTTCAGGAATAGACCGTAAACAGACCAACGCATCAAACATTCTTAATTCTAACGGTTCTAACCAGCCTAATTTTTGACATCCGACCACAAACACCGTAACTATTAAACTTGTCGATAAAGCCGGGGATAACCGGACTAAGGAGGGTAAAACTTTCCCTTGATCTCCGGGCTTCGGTAAAGATAACCAAGTTTTGAGAAAACGCAACTTTCGAGAAAACATGAATTTAAGGTAAAATGCAAATACCGGGAATGATTTTAATTAAATGCTCGTTCTAGGTATAATTTACGCGAAATCTTTTCTGTGACTGGAAATTTTGACTGAGACCTATTGAATTTATTATGACTAATTCCCTTCCTATTCCTGTAATTGTTAATGGCGCCGGCGGAAAAATGGGCCGCGAAGTGATTAAAGCGGTCGCCGCATCTCCCGATATGACATTGTTGGGGGCGATTGATCATAACCTGGCTTATCAAGAACAGGATGCGGGAACTTTGGCGGGAATTGACCCCCTAGAAGTTCCGATTACCAATGACCGAGAGGGAATGTTGGCGATGGCAGCCCAGGAAAAACAGCCCGGGGTGATGGTAGATTTTACCCATCCTGATTCAGTGTACGACAATATTCGGGCGGCGATCGCCTATGGGGTGCGTCCAGTTGTCGGAACTACGGGGTTAAGTCCGGCCCAAATTCAAGACTTAGCGGAATTTGCGGATAAAGCCAGTATGGGGTGTTTGCTGATTCCTAATTTTTCCATTGGCATGGTGTTATTACAACAAGCCGCTATTGCCGCTTCTCGCTATTTTGATCATGTGGAAATTATCGAATTACATCATAATCAAAAAGCCGATGCTCCCAGTGGTACAGCCATTCAAACGGCGCAATTATTAGCAGAATTAGGGAAAACCTATAATTCTCCCCTAGTAACAGAAACCGAAAAAATAACCGGGGCAAGGGGCGCCGAAGCCGGAGAGGGAATTAGAATTCATAGTATCCGTTTACCCGGATTAATTGCCCATCAAGAGGTAATTTTTGGGGCGGCAGGTCAAGTTTATACCTTACGTCATGATACTAGCGATCGCTCCTGTTATATGCCCGGAGTTCTACTAGCGATTCGCAAAGTCTTAGCCTTGAAAACCTTGGTTTATGGATTGGAAAAAATTTTATAGTAGGGAATGGGTAATACTTCGACTTCGCTCAGTAACAGGGTAATGGGTAATGATGATTGATTTTTTGAATGTTATAATAACTGATTTAGGGGAATAGGGAATAATGATTCATTTTTCCAGTGTTCTAATAAAATCAATATCATGCTAATTTACCATGGGAGTTTCGTTTATTAAAGATTCTATATCTTTCTCCATTTGTAATTCGTAATTCGTAATTCGTAATTCGTAATTAAACAAAATGCTTATTCCCATAACTCGTCAAACCTTTGAAGAATTAATTCCATCTGTAGCTACAGGTGAACAATATAAGTATTGTTGGGGAAAACCCAGAGATTTTTTAAAACGTCTATTGGTTTCGGCGGTTTGTTTAGCGGTTTGGATTTTTCTGGAATATACCGTACAAGGAGATACCCTGAGAATTCTAGTATTAATCGCTGGAATTATCTCCTCTTTATATTGGTTATGGATGCCCGTTTGGGAAGCCAGTTGGCGGAATATTAAATATCGAAAATATCCCTATGCGGGATTTTTACAGGGAAAAATTCTGGATTTCTATATTAGTGAAGCGGTCACAGAACAACAGGAATCTGTGAACAAGCGCGGAGAACTAATTATTATTGAAAACTTGGAAAGAAGAATTAATGTAGAAGTCGGAGATGCTACCGGGTTTAGTACCTTAATTCAAGCTCCCCTAAATCGCAACCATAAACGCTTACGTCGGGGTCAAGTTGCCCAAATGATTGTGATGTCTTATTTAGATGATTTAAGCGAAATTAATGAAGTTTCCGATATCTATATTCCTAGTCAAAATCTTTGGATTAGTGACTATCCCTACGTCCGTCGAGATATTTTCAAGGAAATTAGCCATCGTTTCCAGTCCCGTCGTCCCAAAAAAGCACCTCCTTCTCCCCAAACTTCTGCCATTGAACGTTATCAACCCGCAAACGGTTATGATCAGGTTTATGATGATGACCAACCCTAACCGGACAATTTCTCCCCAATAGATTAAATAATCTAATACCTACAATCGAACAATTTTAAAATTTAAAATTAGCCCCATTTCACAATTCTTAATAAAAGCTCTGCTAATGAGAAAAATTTCTATTAAGCTCACGACTTGACAATACTTTCAGCGAATGTTAGAGTTTTAGTAAATAGACTAAGATTGCATACCTTATAACAATACCCCAAATCAGAAGCCCCAAACCCTATAAAAACTCTAAAAATCAACCAAACTCCCCAAAAACAACCCCGAATAAAACCCGATCATCAACTTTCTAAATTCCACCCTTTCCGCACACCCCTTGACAAAAAGACCAAAATATGATAAGGGCTAACTAATAACTTAGTATTTTCAACCCCTTTGTGGTTAAATAAATTGATTAATTCCCATTCCCTTCTCGACCATAGGCTTGCCAAGCCAGATCAACCAAAGCATCCACCAAAGCCACGGCCACTACCGCACTGCCCTTGCGTCCATCAATCCGAATATGGGGAACCATCGAATCATTCAAACGAGACTTAGCCACATCAGCCCCAACAAAACCCGAAGGGGTGGCAATCACCAAAGCGGGCTTGATTTCCTCCGCCTCAATTAAATCGACTATCCCAGAAAGGGCCGTTTGTTCCTGACCAATCACAAAAATCGCCTCGGGATAGCGCCTTGCTAACGTCTCAATCCCCCAAGCCGAGCGAGTTTTTTCCCGTTGCGGTCGAGTTACCGCCTCCATGGAACAATAAACCGGATTAGCAAACGTGGAAAGAATTCGAGGAGTAATCCCCACCTGTACCATAGGCACATCCACCACAATCGTTGTCCGGGCTGCTAAAGCCGCCGCCCCGCCTTGTAAAGCTTGGTCAGAAAACCGCACTAAACTTTTATATTCAAAATCCGCCGTCGCATAAACCACTCGACGCACAATTTCATATTCGGCTGGCGAAAGGACATGATCGCCAATTTCATCGTCAATAATTCCTAAACTCTGGGCATCGGTAATATGCCATTCCATTGTGACTCGCCGATTATTACTGAAGTTCTGGGCTTAAGTAAAGTTTACTTAGGGCAACCAGATTACAACTCACCCAGTGTATCAGGTTGTTGCCGTGATTGCCAAAAAAGTGAGGGAAAATCGGTCAGACTCTATTAACTCCCACCGACTTTCCTTACTCTGCTCAACCTTCCTGGGAGAAGGACTGATTTAATAACGGAGTCAGATAGGCTACCAAGAAACCAATTAAAAACCCTGAAATATTGCGGACAAGGGGAAGCCATTCTTGGGTACGGGAGATCACCGGGCCAATTCCGAAGGCAATAAATAAAATTCCCCATAGCGGCGAGAAAATTAACGCCCACTGCCAGGAAATCAATTGTCCAGACTTGCGGGGAATACTCGCCACACCGCAAATAATCCCACCGATAGCAGAAGTAATTAGGGTTAAAATCCATTGTTCTGGAGGAAGCCCCGGAACTACCCGACAACCTCCTTGAATTAAACAGCCTTGAATAGTATCAATAGATTGAATAATTGATTGGTCTTCCCCATTGTCTCTAACAAAATATTGATTTCCGAAGCGAGTTTGTAACTCCACCCAGAATGTCCGAGACAGAAACGGGTAAACCTGACGACCGACGCTAAAGTTGAGGATATTACCCCCCCGTTCATCAGCTACGACTAAAACGCTTTTATCATCCAGTCCCCAATACTCCTTAACCGCGCGACCGGGGGTTTGGTCAAATTGAGTTAATACCCTAACTTTCCAACCCGTTTCGGTTTCAAAGTTTTCTATATCCTTGGCTAAGATATTTTCTTGGACATCGGTAAAAATTCCCGCCAGGTCAATGACAGGGGTTTGAATTTCAGGAAGTAAATCTGGATTATTAAACGCATAAGCAACCGGGGTAATTGCCCAGGTGGAGAGGGTTATAGCTAATATAGCAATAGAGAGAAGCAATCTGTTTAGCCAATTCTGTTGCATGGTAGATCCTATAAGTGTCTATAATTGTGAGCAATATTGGTTTTTTGTTAACCGAGAGATAATCAGACTCTCATTTTCTTTACAATTTTTAACTTTATCACAGAATTGGCACTCATTGGGCGCGCCCATTGGTGTCAACTTCAGCTAAAAAACCCTGATTATAGCTGAGATTAGATCCCCCTAAATCCCCCTTAAAAAGCAGGGGGTTTTCATTTTCCCAAATGCGATCGCTATCTTCAAAAAAAATTATCAATTTTTCCGATCAAATTCTCTCTAATTTTCATCAGATAAGTGGGAAATATTAAGAATGAACAATTTTCATATTTATTAACAGCAAAAGATAGCCATTGTCTTGATTAATAAGACTTTATGACTATTTATTATTAAATATTTTGAATGTTTTTTTAGAAAAATAGTTTTAAAAACTTAATTAATTCAGGCGATCGCTAAAATCTTTTCCCAATTATTTCCCAACCATGACTGTCCCTCTTTTATTGAGCTAAAACCCAAACTTCTGTATATATTCAAAATTAATGTTACTAATAACGAGAATTTTCCGGCTACGTCTATGCCTTTTATTCTTGATTTATCTTCATTAAAATTCACATCTTTGACCCAATGTACTTGATTTTCAATTAACCAATGTGCTTTAATTTTTTCTGCAAATGTTTTCGCACTTAATTTCTGACTACTAATATAATATAAAGTCTCATTATATTCTTGATCACCCCGAAAACCCGTTCTTTCTACCTGAATAAAACTTTGAAGATGAGGATAATTTTTATGGTTGACATTTTGGCTATCAAATACTGATACTTTTCTGCTAATATTTCGCCCATGACTGACATCTTTTTCTTCATATACCGTTAAAGGTTTTTCGATTTCTGCTAAAATCTTGATCCGATTGTGCAATTTAATTTGATTCCCTTTTACCGTAATTAAATAATTATTTTTGCTCTCAATTATTGCCTGAGTTGTTTCCTTACTACAATGGAGAGCATCGAGGGTAAATACTTTATTTAATAACCCGCATTTTTCTATCATAGACAGAACTTTAGCGTTTTCAGAACTTTGTTTACTTTCAAAACTTTCCGATTTAATTACTAACTTTGTTTCTTGACTAAACCAAGATACCATAATTAACATATTTTGTTTCTGATTTTCATAGTTAGTCAGGGTGTTTTTTAAAGATTTTCCATCGATCGCAATCCAATCAACGCCTTCTTGTTGCCAATAATATTCCTGGACTATTGACTGAAAAACCAACTGAATTTCTATTGAATTTATTCCGAGCATTACTCGTCTTATGGTACTATAAGACGGCAATTTTTTAGTGTTAGTTTCTAATAATTTAATTAGCTTATTTTCTTCATTTTTTCTAAAATTATCTATTTGCTTATAAGTAACATTGCCAGTTAGCAGTGCTAAAACAATGATAGTCAACACTACCCATAATTCATGTCTTTTACCACGATTTTTCCGAAAATCCTTGACTAACTTCAGTTGTTCGATTATACTGTTTAACATAGTTTTTTAAAATCAAATAAAAGTGATCTTTCTTTGATTTTACCAAAAAAAGATCACTTTTATTTTCTTTTTTACCCCCGACAATGAAAACACCCTGCTTAAAAAAGGGGGTTCTGAAGTTTCCGGTTCCCCCCTTTGATAAGCAGGGGTTAGGGGAGGTGGAGTAACAATAAATACCACAAACCGATCGCTTAAAATATACCATTCCAAAATGGCGGTATTGTCCCCCGTCAACGCTTGAATATCGCTAAAGGGGATGGGTTGAACCTTTTGGGTGAGGCGGAAATCACCGTCAATGGGCGTAATATCACGGGTAATGAGGTCGTCGAGTTGTTGCCGCAGTTCGTTGAGACGGCTACGGTCTGGGGGTGGGGTTTGCAGGGCTGCGATATTGGGGCTACGTTCTCCGGTTGTCCCGTCCCCAAAGCGGTTGCGGGTGCGTTCTTCGATTTCCAGGCGGCGTTGTTCGGTTTCGATGTTTCGACGCAGACGGTCGAGTTCATCGAGGACGGTTTGGGGGATATCCCCTTTGGGGTAAAGGTCACGGGTTGCCAACAGTTCAACGAGGTTACGGGTTTTGCTGCGTTCAACATATTCTATGGCGGCGGTATAGTTTTTCAGTTCGATGCAAACTTCCACCATTCGTTGATAAAGATCTTGCCATTCTTCGGCTAATTTCTGTTTATCCGCATCTCCCCCTTTAACAATTCCCGCCCGTATTTCTTCGACGGTTTCAATGGCATTATAAAAAGTATCATAAGCTAATTGCCATTGTTGAGATTTTTGATAAGCCAGTCCTAAATTAAATGATGTTCCTAGATAATTGTAAGGAAATGCTGCACGGGTATAAATTTCTAAAGTGGCTTGAGATGCTGCGATCGCCGATTCCATATTATCGGCTTTTTCCCCTTTGATTCTACCATAATAGGCACCAGCCAGATTATTTTGAGTCATTGCCCAATCTTCAGGGAAAGCTGCACGGGTATAAATTTCTAAAGCGGCTTGGTAGGCTGCGATCGCCTGTTCAATATTCTCGGCTTTTTCCCCTTTGATTCGATTCTTATAGGCAATAGCCAGATTATTTTGAGTCATTGCCCATTGTTGAGGAAAAGCTTCACGGGTATAAATTTTTAAAGCATCTTGGTAAGCTGCGATCGCCCATTCAATATCATCCGCTTTTTCCCCTTTTATTCGATCCGAATAGGCAAGAGCCAGATTATTTTGGGTGGCTGCCCAATCTTCAGGAAAAGCTTCACGGGTTCTAATTTTTAAAGCCGATTGGTAAGCTGCGATCGCCCGTTCAATATTATCGGCTTTTTCCCCTTTTATTCTTTTATAATAAGCAAAAGCCAGATTATTTTGAGTGTCTGCCCATTTTTGAGGAAAAGCTTCACGGGTTCTAATTTCTAAAGCAGCTTGGTAAGCTGCGATCGCCTGTTCAATATTATCGGCTTTTTCCCCTTTGATTCGATCCTTATAAGCACCAGCCAGATTATTTTGAGTTTCTGCCCATTCTTCAGGAAAAGCTTCACGGGTTCTAATTTCTAAAGCCACTTGGTAGGCTGCGATCGCCTGTTCTATATTATCAGCTTTTTCCCCTTTTATTCGATTCTTATAGGCAACAGCCAAGTTACTTTGAGTCATTGCCCATTGTTGAGGAAAAGCTTCACGGGTTCTAATTTCTAATGCAGCTTGGCAGGCTTTGATCGCTTGTTCAATATTATCGGCTTTTTTCCCTTTTATTCGATCATTATAAGCACCAGCCAGATTATTTTGAATGTCTGCCCATTTTTGAGGAAAAGCTTGATAGGTTCTAATTTCTAAAGCCGATTGGTAAGCTATGATCGCCGATTCAATATTATCGGCTTTTTCCCCTTTTATTCGATTCCAATAGGCAATAGCCAAATTATTTTGAATGGTTGCCCATTGTTTCGGAAATGCTTCACGGGTATAAATTTCTAAAGTGGCTTGGTAGGCTGCGATACTAATTTCTAAATTGTTCTTTCGACTTCCCAGGGGAAACTGTTGGATTAAATCACCAAAATTGACAATATCTGCGGCAATATAGGTAGCTTTTTCTACGGGAAATTCTTTAAATTTAGCAATTGCCCACTTCGTTAAAATATCGGCTAAATTTTCATCAAGTTTATCGAGATTTTTGGCAAGTAGGGGATAAACAATTTGAGGATTACCTCCACTTTCTGAAACGGCTTGCAAAACTTCCATTAAAAAGTTTGAATAATCTTCAGGGGAATTCGTTTTACCTAGCAAAGTCGATAATTGTTCTGCTAAATTGATTAAAAATTCCGCATCTTGTTGTCTTCCGTCTTCCTGCAATTGTTGGGATATTGCTAATAAAACCTGTAGGAAATCTTGATCCAGTAATTCTTGATTGTCCTGTAATATTTGCGATTCTTCGCCACTGGGACAGGCGAGAAGATTGTTAATTAAAGTTAGATAGGCGTTGAGGCGTTGTTCGTTCATGGTTAGGGGTGGGAAATAGAGGAGATAGAGATTATTTTAAAAACGATTAGGCCGTTTATTCGGCGTGTCCTGGGAACTATTAGTCATAACCCTAACTCCCTAATGCAAGTCTGGTTAAATTATACCTCAACAGGGAGTTCAGAAATCGGGTTTCTTCCTTAAATCTGGGTGAGGATAAAAAGATTGTTGTAGAAACCCGGTTTCTAGTCTAGCTCAACAGGGAGTTCAGAAACCGGGTTTCTTCCTTAAATCTGGGTTAGAATACAAAGATTATTGCAGAAACCCGGTTTCTAGTCTAGCTCAACAGGGAGTTCAGAAACCAGGTTTCTTCCTTAAATCTGGGTTAGGATACAAAGATTGTTGCAGAAACCCGGTTTCTTGGAGTTTAGGCTGTGATATCCTTAATAAACTTCGTCATGAGTTCCAATATTAATCAGTAAAATATCTTCTTCTCCTGTGTCTTCATTGCTCACAAAATTAAACACAATGCGACAATCATAATCTACAATACAAGACCAAGCCCCCGCTAAATCTCCTTTTAATTTATGTGTTCTCAAGATAGGATTAAAAGGTTCCCTTTCTAACAATTTTAATCTTTCTGCAATCCTTGCTTTCAACTGAGGATTCTTCTTAACTGTAGCTTTAAGAGCGCGTTTAAAAGCCGATGAAGTAATTAAATTCATTCATCTAAATCCGCCATTAACTCATCTACCGTAACTTTTTGCGTTTTTCCCTGCTTATATTCTGCATGAGCCTCGGCAATACTGGCGGCAATTTCCTTTCTCCTTTTTTCTCCTAATCGTTTTTGGAGAATTTCAATTAAAAAATCTTGCTCTAACTCAGACAGAGATTCTGCCATTTCTAAAACTTGATTAAAATTGGCTTTTTGCATAATAGGTTAATTGATTGTATTTTGACTTAGAGTTCCTCTAACTAACTCAATTTGCTGTTTTAATTCCTCCCAAGACACCTCCTCCTCATCCTGACGCGCATGAGCTACCAACACATCATAGAAATCTTCCCACAACTCACCCCACTCTGCTAAATCAATTAATACCGCCTGCTTTTCCCCCGCCTCATTCACAACAAATTGAATCCCTTTCATCGTTTTTTTCCTTAGCAATGAGAATAACTGCTATTTTAACCAAACAAAGCTGACTCGATGTTTATGAAACCCAAAACCATCAAGTTGTTAGATGTGTTCGCTCTCACCTTAGATATTAAAACAAAGGTTTAATTCCTGCTAAATCCAAAATTTTAGGAATTAAATCTTCCCGTTTAACCGCCATAATATGTACCCCATGACAGAGTTCTCTCGCTATTTTAACCTGTTCCGATGCGATTAAAATACCTTCTTCTAGGGGGTGTTTAGACTGTTCTAAACGATCAATAATTGCATCAGGAATACAAACCCCAGGAACATATTTATTAATAAATCGAGCATTTTTAGCAGATTTCAATAAAAATATTCCAGCTAAAATCGGCTTTTTACTACTATCAGCAATTTCAGTCATAAATTGATCGAATCGATCAAAATCAGTAATTAATTGACTTTGAAAAAACTGCGCCCCCGCTTCTATTTTACGTTCAAATCGACTTTTTAACCCTGACCAACTGGAAGATTGGGGATCAACAGCCGCCCCCGGAAATAAATCCGTGGCGCCATCGGGTAGGGTTTTATTATTCCAATCTTTACCTTGATTCAGTTTATCAATTGCTTGTAATAATCGCACAGATTCTAAATCAAAAACCGCCTTAGCATCGGGATGATCTCCAGCTTTTACCGGATCACCAGTTAAGGCTAAAACATTTCTAATTCCTAACGCCTGGGCTCCTAATAAATCCGCTTGTAAACCAATGCGATTGCGATCGCGACAAGCCAATTGATAAATCGGTTCTACCCCATGATGCAATAAAATAATTGAAGCGGCCAGGGAACTCATTCCTAAAACAGCCCGACTCCCATCGGTAATATTAACCGCATGGACTCGACCTTTGAGGAGTCTGACCATTTCAATCATGTGGCTAGGGTCTGCGCCTTTGGGGGGGGCGACTTCCGCCGTTACAATAAATTCATCTAAAGTTTGACAAGCAGTGCGGAAACGATTCATTCTTAAAGTTTAAGGTGGTTTTTCAAAGGTTAATGTTTAGAATTTGTAGCCCGGTTGAAAGTTCCTGAATCAGATCATCAAATAGGGATGATCAATTAAAATTCATCGGAATTAAACTTATAAAGGTCGGGAATATCCCATGGCTTCCTTAACGCGAGTTAGGGTTTGATTAGCCACCACTTCGGCTTTTTCTCGACCGTTTTTTAACACCGATTCTAAATAGCTTCTATCATCCATCACCGCTTTATATTTTGCTTGGATGGGTTGAAGATTTTCAATCAGAGTTTCTGTGAATAAAGGTTTAAATTGACCCCATCCCATATCCTGAGCTTCTGCTGCAACTTCTGCTTTAGTTTTACCCGCTAAAATTCCATAGAGCATCAATAAATTATGACATTCTGGACGGTCTGGATCATCAAAGGTTAAACCGCGAACTGCATCGGTTTTACAGCGTTTAATTTTTTTAGTAATTGTATCAGGATCATCTAATAAATTAATCCGACTTAATTCGGAGGGATCGGATTTTGACATTTTGCGAGTCCCATCGCTGAGACTCATTACCCTAGCACCTTCGGGACGAATTAAAGGGTCGGGTAATTTTAACAAAGTCTTTCCTTTTCCAAATAAATGATTAAACCTGACGGCTAAATCTCTGGTTAATTCCAGATGTTGTTTTTGATCTTCCCCGACGGGAACTTTATCCGCATCATAAAGCAAAATATCCGCCGCCATTAATACGGGATAATCGAGTAAACCAACACTGACATTTTCCCCCTGTTTAATTGCTTTTTCCTTGAACTGAATCATATCTTCTAACCAATTCATTGGGGTGATACAATTCAGGAGCCAGGCGAGTTCAGTATGGGCGGAAATATGGGACTGAACAAAAATTGTAGAATAGGCTAAATCAATGCCACAGGCTAAATAAAGGGCGGCAATGGTGTAGGTATCGGTTGCTAAGGTGGCAGGATTATGGGGGACGGTAATGGCGTGTAAATCGACAACACAGAAGAAGTTATCGTATTGCGCTTGATGGTCTACCCAGTTGCGAATTGCACCTAGATAGTTGCCTAAATGTAGGTTTCCGGTCGGTTGTACTCCAGATAGAACTCGCTGTTTACCCATAAGATGATATTAACTGAACTTAATACTCTATCTTGGCACGAATGGGATAATATGGTTAAAAAATTGAAGCATCGTGTGTTTCTGCTTTTAGAGACGAAGGAACACCAACACCCGTTAGGCCGATTTTTTAAATATTTTTTAATCTTTTTAATTACCTTAAATACTCTAGCGGTTGGTATTGAGTCGATGGATGAAATATTTAAAGTTTATAAAACGAGTTTACTTGTATTTAATCAGTTTTCGCTGGGGGTTTTTACCTTGGAATATATATTAAGGGTCTGGTCATGTACGATCCTTAAAAAATATCGTCATCCGGTTTGGGGAAGGCTAAAATATATGTTAACTCCCCTAGCAATTATTGATTTAATTGCTTTTTTACCCTTTTATTTTCCTTTTGATCCCGGCAATTTTCAAGAGATGAAACTCTTGCAATTGACTCGCTTTTTACAAATTTTAAAATTAGGTCGTTATTCCCAGGTCACTCAAATTTTAACCGAAGTTATTAGACTGCGAAAAAAGGAATTAATCTTAACGTTAGATATGGTAATTTTTTTATTAATATTTTCAGGAAATTTAATTTATTTTGCCGAACATGAAGCACAACCGGATAAATTTCCCCATATTCCGGCGTCAATGTGGTGGGCGGTAATTACCTTAACAACGGTGGGTTATGGAGATGTTTATCCTATTACTCCCATGGGAAGATTATTAGGGGGTATTTTAGCGTTATTAGGAATTGGACTTATTGCCTTACCTGCGGGGATTATTGCCTCGGGTTTTACGGAAGTGATTGCCCTGAATCAACGAGGAAATAAAACCATTGATCCTAAAATTTGTCCCCATTGTGGTAAAAATATTGATCAACCTCTGGAACATTCTAGGGATCTTGATCATTAATTGATTTTGCGGTTATGATTGAAAAGGTTTAATCGAATTTTGCTAAAATAAAGGAGGTTTAATCATGGGACTAGAACGTAAACTATTTAGAGGAATGTTTGAACAAACAGAAACGGTCGAATTGAGACAAATATGTTTTACTCCCAGTCGCATTTTTGAACCTGGACATTATATTGCTGGAGAGTTACCCGATATTGCTTTTGATATGGGTTTAGTGGATAAATTACCCCCAGTTCGGGGCAAAAGTGCCGAAATTAGTCAACCCTATTCTGATGATATTCAACATGATCAATGATGCTTATGCTTGGATTGAAAAAGCACTCCATACCATTCATAAAGCGGACTGGTATCGTTCGGTTCAAACTGTCGAAAGTCAACCGGGATCGACTCTGATGATAGAGGGTAAATCCTTAATTAATTTTGCCAGTAATGATTATTTGGGATTGACCGGAGATCAACGGCTAATTGATGCAGCGATCGCCGCAACTCAAGAATTTGGTACGGGGGTAACGGGGTCTCGACTGTTAACTGGACATCGCCAACTCCATCGAGATTTGGAATTAGCGATCGCTGCTTTTAAACAAACCGAAGATGCTTTGGTTTTTAGTTCCGGTTATTTAGCTAATATTGGCACAATTGCGGCTTTAGTCGGACAAAGGGATTTGATTTTATCCGATGAATATAACCACTCTAGTCTGATAAATGGGGCGAAAATGAGTGGCGCAACCGTGTTAGAATATCAACACAATAACCCGGTACATTTGAGAAAACTATTAGAAGAAAATCGTCTTCCCCACCGCAAAGCACTGATTATTACCGATAGTGTATTTAGCATGGATGGGGATTTATGTCCCCTACATGATTTACTTGATTTAGGGGAAGAATTTTCCTGTATGGTATTAGTAGATGAAGCCCACGGAACCGGGGTTTTTGGTAAAAATGGCGCCGGATGTGTAGACCATTTTAACTGTACGGGAGAGCCTTTAATTCAGATGGGAACTCTTAGTAAAGCCTTGGGAAGTTTAGGGGGTTATGTAGCGGGATCGGCGGAATTAATTGACTTTTTAAGAAATCGTGCCTCTAGTTGGATTTATACCACCGGATTAAGTCCTGCGGATACCGCCGCCGCCTTAGCAGCAATTAAGATTGTGCAAACTGAACCCCAACGCCGGGAACAATTATGGCAGAATGTGAAAACTTTAGAAACCCTATTTCAAGACCATAAAAAAACATCTAATTTACCGATTTCCCACACCCTTTCCCCGATTTTTTGTGTTCCGATTAAAGATGCAGCCACGGTATTAACCCTCAAAGATCAACTCAAAGAACAAGGAATTTTTGCCGCCGCGATTCGTCCCCCCACCGTCAATACCAGTCGGATTCGGATTTCCCTAATGGCAACTCACACCCCCATCCAGTTGCAAACATTGGTTCAAGTTTTAACGGATATAATTTTTGAAGGAAACACCAAGGAACAAGGACACCAAGAGGTATAATTAAGGAGTATTAATTCGTAATTCGTAATTCCCCATTCCCCATTCCTTATATTAATGAAACACATTCTTCTATTGACTGGTTTAACTGTTAGTTTAATCGCTACCCTCTCCTCCTGTGCCAATAGTCCCACGGGGGAAGCTATCAAAAACTCCCTGCAAGCTGATCCTCAATTAGAAACCAATTCTCCCCCACCAGAACCCATAATCACACCCACTAAAACCCCTCAACCTGTAATTCCTGTGGTGGAACTTCCGGCTGATTTTCCCTCGGAAATTCCACTCTATGGAAATGCTATTTTACGAGAGGTGATGCCTTCAACTACAGATAAAACGGCTGTTATTACCCTTTGGGAAACGGTTGATCCCAGTAATGCGGTTCAAAGTTTCTACAAAAAAGAATTAGAGACAAAAAAATGGCAAATTATCGATAATTTAGAAACAGAAAATAACGATAATCTGAATGCCAAAAAAGACAATTTAAAAGTTACTATTGTCCAACAACCGAATGCTCAAGGGGATGGAAAAACATATTTTCAAATTCGTTATCAACCCATTCCCGTTAAGGTGGTTACGACGCCAACACCATCACCTTCTCCCTCTCCCTCTCCCTCTCCATCACCCACCCCTAAGACAATCCCTAATACTGAAACACCGGACAATAATTCTGTTCCTCCAGAGTTAAGTTCATCTGTTGCTGATATTGCAAAATTGGGTATTTTTAAAGCTCCAAACTCTCAAGAAACTGGAATTTTACCTAATCCGAATGGTACAATTACTCGTAGTCAATATGCTCGTTGGTTGGTAGAGGTGAATAATAAATTATATGCCGATAACCCCGCCAAACAAATTCGGTTAGCGGCGGGGAATAGCCAACCGATTTTTACAGATGTACCGAAAAATCATCCGAATTTTGCTGAGATTCAAGGATTAGCAGAAGCTGGGTTAATTCAGAGTCCTTTATCGGGAGATAATACAGTAACAAAATTTCGTCCCGATTCTGTTTTAACCCGGGAGGATTTAATTGCTTGGAAAGTGCCTTTAGATACTCGACAGTCTTTACCCAAAGCTAATATTGATGCAGTTAAAGAAAGATGGAGTTTTAAAGATACCTCTAAAATTGATCCGGGGGCTTTACCTGCTATTTTAGAAGACTATAATAATGCGGATAATTCTAATATTCGCCGGATTTTTGGGTACACAACTCTATTTCAACCTAAAAAACCTGTGACTCGTGCGGAAGCAGCCGCGACTCTTTGGTATTTTGGATTTCAAGGGGAGGGAATTTCGGCTAATGAAGTTTTAAATAATCCTAACCCTAACCCTAATCCTAATCCTAACCCTAATCCTAATCCTAATCCTGATCCTAATTAATGATTAATTAGGTTGCTCATTTAATTCCCTGAAGGATTCCCAACGAGAATTAGAGAAGATTGCGCTGAAGCGCAACAACGGGATTGATAATCTATACGGGGTAGTATCATCGTGAAGATGGGGGACACGCTCGTTTTTAATCTCCCCGATTCGTCTTATAATTTTTAAAACTAGAGTGGCTTAATTTATTATGACTCCCGTAATCCCTTCTACGTTTGTGTTGACACTGTTAATGGTGATTGGCTTATTCTTCTTTGTTCGAGCTTCAACTAAAGACCGAATAGAACAGGAAAAACTGATCGCCGAACAGGGAGCAGAATCCTTGCTCACACAAATCCGACAATATTTCGCCTCCCGAGCCTATCGGATTACGGAGTTAAATCGGGAAAACAATCAAATTACCTTTGAAGGGCTAGTGCGCCCCAGTTGGTTTTTAGCCATCTTCCTAACTCTGTTAACGGCCGTAGGGCTATTATGTTTGGGGTTAGTCCTATCGATGGTTGTGCCCAGCGTAGGCCAACTGTTTTGGGGATTGGTGTTGCTTTCGCCCCTAGGTGGTTGGTTTTATTGGAAAGGCTCCGGGCGTCCAGAACAGGTCTGTCTCAAGTTGGATGACGTCATTGATCAGGGCAACCAAACTCAAAGTTTAATTACCGTAACTGCTCACCGAGACGAACTGGCGACGCTTAAACAAGCACTCAACCTCAAAGCCTGGGAATAATTTTAATTCCCACCGGGTTCAAAACCGCAAACATGACAACAATGCCAACGGTCTTGAATCTTTATTCAGGATATAACTACCACAATTAGAACAATTTTGATTCGTGGTACTGGGGTGGGGAGTAATTCCAACTTGTCAGCAAGAATCAACAGAATTAACCCCAACCGGCACCCAGAATCAACGGACTAATTTTTTTCCTTCGCGCCTGCCTTATCAGAGTTAAGGACTGAAGCTCATATTGCTCATGGCTCTCATCAGGTGTCACGGCTCAAGAAAAGCTCTGGATTATCAAACCCTTTCATTAAGAGGATGGGATGTTGCAGACAACATCTCGATTTCAAACCCCCTTAGCTGTGGAAGCAGAGGAAACCAATGTGGCTTTCTCCACAAGCTGTTTTAAACTCGGGAATAAAAAGTGATTCTCCTCAACGTACTGGGCTCCAAATAGACCCTTTTCAGCCCAGAAGTATCGATCTGTGGTATGCTCATTTCGTTTTACAAGAAGCAGAGCCGGAGGAATAATTCCTTCAGCGTGGATAAACTTACGAGCGGCCGTTACGGGTTTATCTTCGCCACTTGAGATGCTATATTGAGGCACACATTCTAAAATCCTACGTCCTTCTTGTCTGCGACGGCTTTTACGCTTACGTCTTCTAGCCAACTTGTTGACCTCCTTTTTAAGCAGGCGGGTTGTAAATATAGCTACAAAATCCGAGAGAATTATATCCTTTCTAGTTCAAAATATCAAGCTGTTTTAATAGATTGACACAAATTGATAAAGAAGGCGATCGGGAAGGGGAGTAGGGGAGCAGGGGGAGCAGGGGGAGCAGGGGGAGTAAACTATAACCTATGGCTTATAACCCATTACCCTGTTACTGAGCGAAGTCGAAGTATTACCCATTACCCATTACCCATTACCCATTACCTATAACCTATTTAGCCTTTGAATTTTATGCTCACAGCCAGTGCTGAATTTGTCCAACTGTGTCGCACCCAACTGTCATTGACGGCGAGTTTGGGGGCGTCGTTGAGTGTGGTCTATCTGGCAGAGGCGTGGGTAGATGAGGAACATAAAAAACTGATTCCTATTGCCAGCTATCCTGAAACATCCCTGGATAATTTGGATATTCGGGGTTTGATGGGTTTACCTGAAACGTTTATCCCCAGTTTACCTCCTAGATTAAGGATAGAACGGGCCGGACAAAGAAAGATATTAAGACCGGCGGTGGAAATTGATGATTGTTCAGAAACTCCCGGGTCAACCGAAGACCCCCGACAACAACGGAGTCAAAAGGTTTTGGCTTTAATTCAAGAGGATGTGGTCTTGGGATTTTTAGTCACTGGACGCAATGATCGACCCTGGAATGCGGAGGAATATGTTCAACTTCAGGCGATCGCCCATACCCTCACCCTAGGCTGTATTTTAGATCAACGCGCCCAATGGTTTGAGCAACAGTTAGACCGACAACAACATCTGCAAGGACAACAGGCTGATGCACTGCATAATATTTTTCATCAACTTAAAAGCCCGCTAACGGCCGTTCGTACCTTTGGTAAATTATTATTAAAGCGACTCCTACCTGAAGATAAAAATTATCCCATTGCTAAGGGGATTTTACGCGAGAGCGATCGGATTCAAGAACTCTTAGAACAGGCGGATCAAACCTTAGAATATACCGAAACCTCCCTGAGTTTGCCTCTGACGCTGGAAGTGGCGACCCCTAGGACTCAAACCTGCTTATTTTCGGCTCCTATCTTGCCCCTACTGCCCGCTTGTGATCAACTTGAACCCCTCTTTTTATCCGAGATATTATTACCTTTGATTATATCGGCTCAGGCGATCGCCCAGGAACGAAAACTCGGCTGTGAAGTCGATCTACCTGAAAATCTGCCCCCGATCCAAGGCAATGCTAAAGCCCTACGGGAAGTTCTGAGTAACCTCCTGGATAACGCCCTCAAATATACTCCCCCTGGGGGAAAACTCTATATTCGAGTTCAACTGGCCCCCCCTTCCCTAGAGTCCAAAAACCTAAACCCTCAAGTGGGGATTGGAATTAGTGATACTGGCCCAGGCATTCCCCCCGAAGATTTAGAGCATCTTTTTGAGCGTCACTATCGGGGTGTTCAGGGGAATTCTGAAATTCCGGGGACGGGGTTGGGGTTAGCGATCGCCAAGGCTTTAATTCAACAAATGCAAGGAGAAATTCAAGTCTTTTCCCCCGCCAATCCTGCGTGGACATCCCCGGATCGGGACAAACCCAATGGCCGTTTCCCGGGAACTACATTTATTTTATGGGTGCAGGTTGCCATCCCGGATCAAGAATTGAACTTAATTTGATAGAATTATTCTTTCTCAACTCATCTTTCCCCTATCCCACAGGATACTCAAACCTAGAGGATGAAATATTTTCTTACCCATTACCCATTACCCATTACCCATTACCCATTACCCATTACCCTGTTACTGAGCGAAGTCGAAGTATTACCCATTCCCCATTCCCTGTTCCCTCCTATAAAAAACCATGAGTGCATCCAGTAGCCCTGATGATAATATTAATCAACCTATGACTTCCTCTCCTGCTTCAGAAGAAAGTTTAAATAAACCCCTCCCCTATGTTGTCCAAGAAGATATCATTTATCGGGCCGTTGAGCGAAAAACTGTTTGTAGGGTTTTGAGTCAAGCTCATATTGATGTTTCAATTCGTTGGTCAACCGCCCATCTTTATATTGGGATTCCTAGTACAATTTTAGCGGCTGTTGCTAGTGTGCAAGCCATTAATAGTTTAGGGGGAGAGTATAAATTAGTATCTGTCATTATTGCAATTTTAGTGGCAATTCTCGCCCCTCTCTTGACTTTTTTAGATCCTAATGGTAGGGCTAATAATCATTTGAATGCTTCTCGGGTCTATGAACAAATGGCAGATCAATATGACTCTTTTATTCTCAAATGTCGCTTAGAACCTCGATCAATTCAAGAGGAATTTAATGATTTAACCCAGCTTAATTTTTCCTATAGTGAAGGCAAAAAATCCTTACCCGCCTGTCCAGAATGGGCATATCAGAAAGCTATTAATACCAATAATGCCGTACAAAAACTGATACCAATGGCGGCAAAAAATTCCGCCAGACAGTAAAATCAGTAATCAGTAATCAGTTATTAGTGTAAGAGTTAAGGTTTAAGACTTAAGAGTCAATAGTTAACTCTTGATCCATACCTTGATACTTTTTAACTGTGATATTTTTTAACTGTGTACTCTTTAACTGATAACTGATGACTGATAACTGATGACTGATTTAGAGGGATTAGAAATTACTTCAGGGGAAATTAAACATTGGAGTGGTATTCATAAAAATTTCCTGTACCGACCTGCGATCGCTAAAAAATTGATGGGGGAAGGGTTAAAAACCTTAATTATTGCCGGGTTATTATTAATTAGTTATTGGATTTGGAGTTTAATTTTCCCAGAATTTTCCTTAATATTTATTACCATTTACTTAATTATTATCCTTCTATTAATTATTGAAGATATTATCAAAATTTGGTTAACTTTAACCCGTCCCCAGTGTGTCAAACTCTTGAATCAAGTTGATCGTTATAATGCCATTGTCAAAGCCTTAAATATTTATAATCAACTCGAAGCGACGGAACATCCCCCAGCAAAATTAGAAAATCGAGATAGAATTATTCAATCCTTGAAATTAATTAGAGCCGAATTAATTAGGGGGTTAAAAATAGAACGTATCTTGAAAAAACATAAAAAATTTATTGCTAAAAATCCAGATTTTTTTGATCCAAATTTTACCCTCCTCACCTTCTTACAAACAGAAAAACCCACAAAAGAACAGGGAATCCTCCTTTATCAAGCCTTTGAAATAGCCTCGGAAGTTCATCAACAATTAAGGCAACTTCAGGAGCAAAAAAAATCCCATTAAATGCTAGGCTTTTGTTAATATATTGAAAACCCTCCCCAAGCCTCAACATATTTTGATTAAAATACCAATGCGACCTAAAATTATTGTTCTCGATGATGACCCCACAGGTTCCCAAACCGTCCATAGTTGCTTACTCCTGACCCAGTGGGATGTGGAAACCCTGCGACTTGGACTGGCTGACCAATCTCCGATTTTCTTTATTCTGACTAATACCAGAGCCCTAACCCCAGACCAGGCCGCCGCCGTCACCCGTGAAGTCACCCAAAATTTGAAACTAGCCCTGGCTGCGGAGTCCATTACTGACTTTCTGGTGGTGAGTCGTTCCGATTCTACCCTGCGAGGTCACTATCCCGTAGAAACCGATGTGATTGCGGAGGAACTTGGCCCCTTTGATGCTCATTTTCTGGTTCCTGCTTTTTTTGAAGGGGGAAGAATTACCCGCAATAGTATTCATTATTTAATCATTGATGGTGTAGAAACTCCAGTTCATTTAACCGAATTTGCCAAGGATTCTGTCTTTGCTTATCAACATAGTTATTTACCCGATTATGTCACCGAAAAAACGAAAGGTTTGATTCCTTCGGAAAAAGTAGAACAATTTTTATTAGCGGATATTCGGATAGGGACATTAACTCGATTAATGGAATTAACCGGGAATCAATGCGTGGTTGTTGATGGTGAAACTCAAGCGGATTTTGATCAATTAGCTTCTGATATTATTACCGCCGCCAGTCAAGGAAAACGCTTTTTATTCCGAAGTGCGGCTAGTATTTTAACCTCTTTAGCGGCTTTAGGAAATCAACCGATTCCCGCCGAAGAAATGGGAAAATATACGCGCAATGGGAAACCTGGGGTGGTGATTATGGGTTCTCATGTTAAAAAATCTACCCAACAATTAGAACAACTATTACAAGCACCTGGAATAGTCGGAATTGAGGTAGATGTTTCCCATTTATTAGAAGAAAGTGAGACTCAAAGACAGGAATTATTACAACAGATTTTAGACCAAATTTATGCTATTCATAATGCAGGTCAAACTCCGGTAATTTATACCAGTCGTCAAGAATTACAATTTGATACGGTAGAAATTCGGTTAGCCTTTGGGGCTAAAGTTTCAGACTTACTAATGGATATTGTCAGAGGTTTACCGCCCGATATTGGATTTTTAATTAGTAAAGGGGGGATTACTTCTAATGATGTATTGAGTAAAGGATTAGCTTTAAAAACAGCCCGATTATTAGGTCAAGTTTTGGCAGGTTGTTCAATGGTTAAAACTTCCTCTAATCATCCCCTTTATCCTAATTTACCTGTGGTTTTATTTCCGGGAAATGTGGGAGATGCGAACGGTTTAGCAACAGTTTATCAGCGTTTAAGTCAACCGCAAACCTAAACTCAAAAATGTTAGGGTGCGTAGGCGCAATTAATTAGTAAATCCAGTAATTAACAATTTGCTCCTCGCACCATCTTTTATTAAGAAAAACTGCCGCCCCGGGGTTTGATGATGGGAATTTATTCCATGTCGGTCGAAAAAATTACTCTCCAAATACTTCAGTTGGGAGAGAACTCGAAAGCTGGTATCAGGTGCTGGTAGAATTGATCATAAGTTGTACTCAGCTAGTTTGGGTTAACTTAGTGTTCTATATGATTTATAAGAGGTAATGTATGTCAAGTATTCGGAATATTGCCAGTAATCCAGGTGACACTTGGGATGATTTGAGTTGGACAGATATGAACGATATGGAGCAAGCTTTGTGGGTCACTTTAGGCTGGAATGAAGCTAGTTGGGAAGAAGAATCTGAAGCTCCCGATTCTAATGAGAAATATTGGGAGGAATTAACCCAAAAGGAACGGGATGCAGCAACAAAACTCGGTTATAACCAATCTTATTGGGATGAGGATTAAGTTCAAAATAAAGACCCAATTTGTATTATTAATTAAATAGTTTTTCTGGTGCGTAATGTGCAATTAATTGATGAGTAAATCCATCATTAACAATTTGCTCCTCGCACTTTTTTTATTGATTAATAAAATTTTGGGTGCACTTTTTAAGCGGTTATAATATTATTATATAATTTTAACATTATAGTAGGTAAGCCCTTGACTCAAGCGCCAGACTATGAAACTGAAAGATCTGCCTTAATTGCAGAACTTCAAGCCAGAGGAATCAGGCATAATCCTGAAAAGATTGTGCGAATTGCTAGATGTGCGGATGATCAAATTGTATTCTTAGAAACGGGAGATGAAAACCGAGGTTTACAGCATATTTTAGCGAAAGCCGATCAATTTGCTAGAATAGGAATCAATGTAGATGAAATTGTTGATGTTGTTATGGGAGCAATTACCAAAGGAAGCATTGTTAGTTTCCAAGGTAGGGACACAGTTAACCCCCGTCCAGTTTATCAACTTATTCATAAGGGTGAGATCAAATATATTGCAGTTACAATGGGTAATAATGGATATATTGTAGGGGCAAATCCGAGAACAAAACTAAAATAATCTTTATAGAGGTTCAATTATATGCCTAAAAAAATTAGACTGATGACAGATTATGGATGTTATCCTTTATGGTGGGATGAACCTGATCAAGTGGGTGATTTAGATCCAGAATCTTTACCTTTAAGTCAAGAAATCATTCAACGTTTGTATCATTGGGCTGATGCTTTTGATGCACGATTAAACTTTGCTGATCCTTCTGATTCTCCTGAAGTTACACCGGAAGAAGTAGAGCATTTTGAATGGCAAGGATTAAGTTTATGGAAACAGTTAAATCAGGAATTAGCACCTAATTATGAAATAGTTTATTTTAGTAGTCATTTTCATCAAGTTTTTACTGATCCAGTTGAATTAGAGGAAAAATTAAAGCTAAATCTGATAAAATTTAATCAAATTTCTTGGGAAGATGCCAAGGAAAATATAACTCAATTGTTTGACCAAGTTGTGGCGAATCGAGATATTATTGTTATTAATCGTGCTGAAGGGGAAAGTGTGGTTTTAATAGCGATAGAGGAATTGAATCATTTAATAGCAACTGCTCATTTAGAAAATGAAAAACAAACGATTGGAACCCAAAATTATTAGATCAGAATCTTTAATTACCATTACATTAGATCCTGATGTTGCTGAAGTTTTTAAAACGTCTGAAGCGGTTAATCATGCGTTACGTTCTTTACTTTCTGCTATTCCTCAAACAAATTCGTAAGATATGCAAGGTTAAACCACACGCACCAACTTTTTATTCTTTAAGATAATAGAGTAGGTGTGCTACGCTTACATAGACGACAACAACTAAAGCCGTTCTAACCAATGTTCCAAAGCTATATTCACTAGATTTTCTAGCTGACTAGGAGGTTCTGTAGAATCTGTAACTTGAATAAATTTTTCAAAATGTTTGTATGAATATAATTTTTGTTGGGAAATATAACCTATCCAGTAGATATTTTTCCAATCATTTTTCAAAAAAATTACCATTCTACCGATAGCATATTTTAAATTTCTATTTCGTCTGTCTGGAATTGGTAAATATAAATATAGATCTGGGTCTTTAGAACCTATCTTCTGACAAATTTCAATACAGATATTATTTTTACCTCGTCCGTACTTAATAACTCCTCGTCTGCTATTAATTTCTTCAATTTTTTCATGAAAACATAAAATATATTTTCTCAGCCTTAAAATATATTCTTGTTGCTCTGATGATTGATTTTCAATGATTGTCAATAAAAAGCCGGGTGGATCAGATAAATTGGATTCCAGATCCGAGATCTCATTTTCATTATAAGGAATTTCTGCTTGGGTTACTTGCTTAGTATCAAGATGAGTTAAAGATAAAAAGAAACGGCTTTCTTCTTTAACGATTTTAAACCATAAAAACTCTAAAGCTAGTTTACTATATTCTTGATCAATAAAATTTTGTTGATGGAAACTTGGCATAATAGCCATTAATCGAATAGAGTTACTATAATCAATCCCTAAATCAAAAGGCTTAACAGTAATTAGATTATTATAGTAACGAGTTAACTGTTGCACTACTCTTGGATCTTCTACATTTTTTAGTTCTATTATAACTAATTGTTTCTGTTTGTCCAATGCTAAAATATCACAAAAACCTCCATTAACTTTATATTGACGTTTTAAAGGTGTAAGTTCTAATAAATTGCTCAAATTATCCCAAATAAAATCTTCTAAGGCTTCTTCACTACCAAACCCCCATTGATTCCGCCCTTTCTTAAACAGTTTGTTAATTTTTGGAGGACGTATCGATTGACTATTGCCTGAAAGTTGCATAGATTTTTTAAAAAGTTTATCTTGATAAATTTTGTATTCTTGTAGATATTGGTCTGTTTTTAAAATTTTACTATAGCGACGACCCCTATTAATATATATGATATAAATTTATTCACAACGGATTATAAAATAATTTAAAATAAATTACCATACGTGTTTTCACTGATTTTTGAGCGATTAATGATTACAGTGTAATATTAATTTATAATTTATACATCAACAGTACAACGATCAATCAAGTTTATAAGTTCATCCCAAGGGGAATAATTCACGGATAAAGGTTGATTCTGTTGATATAATTCTAACTCTTGATTGATCTGATCTGGATAAGTTTCTGCATAGTCCCAAGCAGTTTCTAAATCTTCAGCTTGTAAATGCGGAAAGTTTTCTAAGATTTCCAAATCACTCCAACCTAAACGGCGATAACCAACTAATTTCCAAACCGGAATAGGAACACGGCCCACATTAGCAATTGAGTCAGGTTCAGAGGTTTCTTTGGGTAAAAAATCATCGCTTAAATTGTGAGCTAGGGTTTGAATCAATTGCAGTTTTTCAGCAGGTTTTAAATTATTGAGTTGTTTTTCTAACTGTTGAGTATCCATCTTGATTATATCGTTGTTGTGACTAATATTATGGCTTATTCCCATTTTAAATCAATAAAATCTCGATGTCAATGTTTTTTATCCCTACATTCTTGCCAACTTAGGAATAATCCTAGATAACTACATCAAGAAATGTTTTCAATGGGATATAATTATTGTATAATAAAGCGATCAGATTTGCAATATTAATATTATAAGAGGAAACAACCCATGATTCCAGGGGAACTAATTGTTAAAGCAGGTGAAATTGAACTCAATGTAGGTCGTCCGACGTTAAAGGTTAAAGTGGGTAATACAGGCGATCGCCCAATTCAAATTGGCTCACATTATCACTTTTATGAAGTTAATGAAGCCTTGAAATTTAAACGAGAAAAAACTAAAGGAATGCGGTTAAATATTCCCGCCGGAACTGCGGTTAGATTTGAACCGGGAGATGAACAGGAAGTTGAGTTAGTGACAATGGCTGGAAGTAGAGAAATCTATGGGTTTAACGGGTTAGTGGAAGGCCAGTTAAATTTGAATTTACCCGAAGAAAATAAAAAGGATAAAAAAGAGAAGGTTAAGACAGATAAAAAAGACAAGGGGAAGAAGAAAAAATAATTTTAGTTTGACTTAGGCTTGTAGAATTAAATGATAAAAGAAAGCCCGGTCGGGCTTACTACTGAAGGAGTTAAAAATGAGTTATAAAATGGATCGGCGGGCCTATGCAGAAACCTTTGGGCCGACGGTGGGCGATCGCATTCGGTTAGCAGATACGGAATTAATTATTGAAGTCGAAATGGACTATACAAATTATGGGGATGAGGTAAAATTTGGGGGCGGAAAAGTAATTCGAGATGGCATGGGACAATCTCCAATTTCCCGGGAAGATGGGGCGGTAGATTTAGTAATTACGAATGCTTTAATTATAGATTGGTGGGGGATTGTTAAAGCAGATGTGGGGATAAAAGATGGAAAAATTTATAAAATTGGGAAAGCGGGAAATCCCTATATTCAAGATAATATTGATATTATTATCGGCCCTTCTACTGAAGCGATCGCCGGAGAAGGAATGCTCCTCACCGCCGGAGGAATTGATAGCCATATTCACTTTATTTGTCCTCAACAAATAGAGACTGCTATTGCATCAGGAATTACAACAATGATCGGGGGTGGAACTGGCCCGGCAACGGGAACCAATGCTACTACTTGTACCCCGGGGGCTTGGAATATTTATCGGATGTTAGAAACTGCGGAAGCGTTTCCAATGAATTTGGGATTTTTAGGCAAAGGAAATAGTAGTCAACCCCAAGGTTTAGTCGAACAAATTGTGGCGGGGGCGATGGGTTTAAAACTACATGAAGATTGGGGAACGACTCCGGCGACAATTGATACTTGTTTAACAATTGCTGATCAATATGATGTTCAAGTTGCCATTCATACCGATACCTTAAATGAATCAGGGTTCGTAGAAACGACCATTGAAGCGTTTAAAAATCGGGTGATTCATACTTACCATACCGAAGGGGCTGGAGGGGGTCACGCACCGGATATTATTAAGGTTTGTGGCCTGAAAAATGTCTTACCATCTTCTACAAATCCCACCCGTCCCTATACGATGAATACCTTAGAAGAACATTTAGATATGTTGATGGTTTGTCATCATTTAGATCGGAATATTCCAGAAGATGTGGCTTTTGCGGAGTCCCGAATTCGTCGAGAAACTATTGCCGCCGAAGATATTTTGCATGATTTAGGGGCATTTAGTATGATTGCTTCTGATTCTCAAGCGATGGGAAGGGTGGGAGAAACTATTATTAGAACTTGGCAAACAGCCCATAAAATGAAAGTACAAAGGGGGCTATTAACTGACCCGGAAAATACCACAGAAACCCATGATAATTTTCGGGTAAAACGCTATGTTGCTAAGTATACAATTAATCCGGCGATCGCCCATGGAATTGCTGATTATGTGGGGTCAATTGCAGAAGGAAAATTAGCAGATTTGTGTTTATGGAAACCTGCTTTTTTTGGTGTAAAACCGGAATTAGTGATTAAAGGCGGGTTAATTGCTTGGGCACAAATGGGCGATGCTAATGCCAGTATTCCTACTCCTCAACCTGTCTATGGTCGCCCGATGTTTGGGAGTTTTGGAAAAGCAATTTCATCTACTTCTTTAACCTTTATGTCTCAAGCAGCTTTAGATGCCAAAATTCCCGAACAATTAGGGTTAAAAAAACAATGTGTTGCGGTTTCTGGTACTCGAAATATTAGTAAAGCAGACATGAAATTAAATGATGCCTTACCTAAAATTGAGGTTGATCCAGAAACCTATCAAGTGAAAGCGGACGGGCAATTATTAACCTGTGAACCGGCGGAGGTTTTACCCATGGCACAGCGTTATTTCTTGTTTTAATTATTAATTTAAATCCCTTTAGTGCGGGCGTTCTTGCCCGCCAGGGTATATGGTTATGGAATAATTGAAGTTAAAAATTTCTTATTTTGTTAACCGATCTAAACAAAGTTGATGGGAAGAATTAAGTAAAGCTTGCCAAGCTAATAATACTACTCCTAATGTTCCTAAAGCGGTGGCGGAGGCGATCGCAAAAATTATAATAATCTGATAACGCACCGCATCTAAAGGATTTGCACCCGCTAAAATTTGACCCGTCATCATCCCAGGTAAACTGACAATTCCCATCACCATCATTGAGTTAATCATGGGGATCATTCCAGTTCTAATAGCGGCTTTAACTTCTTCATGGGTTGCTTCCCAACGGGTTGCTCCTAATGCTAATAAGGTTTCTATTTTTTGACGTTGATTAACTAAGGATTCCATGAATCTATCCAATCCTAAAGAAATTCCTGTGAGCGTATTTCCTAATACCATTCCCAACAAAGGAATAAAGTATTGAGGATCATACCAAGGTTTCACTTGAATAATTCCCAAGGTCGTTAAATTAGTAATCAGAAAAGAGGATATAAAAACTGACAATAAACTTCTCCAATAAATTCCGACAAATCTCCGAGAGGTTCGATTAACACCAGAAATTCCCGCAATTGTTGTCATGATCATTGCTAAGGCAATAATCGGAAAAGGATTAGATAGGGTAAACAGCCAATTTAAGACATATCCAATTAATAATAACTGCACCACCATTCGCACACTAGCAATAACTAACGATTGAGCTAGACCTAATTTAAGTCCTAAAGATAGGACAATATTAATCAGAATGAATAATACAGATAGGGCTAATTGTTCTGGACTAATCGGAATATAACTACTAGACATTTTAGGAGGAATCAGATATAATTATTGATCAGAAACTAATTCTTGTTGAACTTGAGTTACCCGACGCAATTGTTTAGGATCATGGCTTGTCCAAATACAAGCTCGTTCGGGGTTTTCAGTTAACCAACGTTGAATTAAAGACTCAACTTGTTGTGTAGTTCTAGGGTCTAAAGAAGCGGTAGGTTCATCTAATAATAACACTAAAGGATCTAATTGTAATCCTCGGATTAAAGCCACTAATTGGGTTTCTCCTCCTGATAGATTTTGAGTTGATTGTTTGAGGAAATCGGGCGATCGCCCCACATCTAAAAGCCAGTTTTCTACCCGTTGCGGATTGTAATATTTTTGACGATGAACTAATAAATTATAAACCATTTTTAAATTAGTTTCTACCGTTCCTTCTAATAAAACTGGGCGTTGATGTAAGTAAATAACTAAAGAACGATATTGAGGGATATAACATTGATTTAAAGGGCGATTTCCCAGTTTAATTTCCCCCTCATCAAAGGGATCTAACCCCGCCAAGGCTCGCATTAACAGGGTTTTTCCGGTTCCCGTCGCCCCGACTAAACCCAAACATAATCCGGGTGATAACACCAAATTAACCCCTCGCCAAACCCATCGAGATTGAATTTTACGACCGAGATTAATAGCAGATAACTGGCTCATTTTTTCACTATAAATAGGATTACCCTTCCCTACATTCCCCTTAGCCATGGTAGGGTTAAAGAAGGTTAATATACAGTGTAACTGCTGATAGGATTATAGGAAACAGGTAGAGAGAGCGGTTACACAGCCAAAAATCTTTGTATGACTTCTTGACTTAAATCTTGGGTAGCACCGGAAGCAACAATTCCACCTTTTTGCATCGCATAATAACGGTCAGCTTGGCGGACAAAATGTAAATGTTGTTCGACTAATAAAACAGAAATTCCAGTTCTCTGAATAATTCCCCGCACTGCTGCTTCAATCTCTAAAATAATGGAAGGTTGAATTCCTTCGGTGGGTTCATCTAAAACCAATAATTGTGGTTTTCCCATTAACGCCCTAGCAATAGCTAACTGTTGTTGTTGTCCGCCACTTAAATCCCCTCCCATCCGAGATAACATAGTTTTTAAAACGGGGAATAATTCAAAAATTTCATCGGGAATTTCTGGTTTTCCTTTCGGTCTTTTGGGTAATGCTTCTAACCCTAATAATAGATTTTCCTTCACCGTCACCCGGGGAATAACTTCCCGTCCTTGGGGAACATAACCAATGCCTAATCTAGCCCGTTTATCCGTGGCAACTTTAGTAATAGGTTGACCTTGAAAATAAATCTCCCCAGTTTTGGGTTTGAGTAACCCCATAATACTTTTTAATAGCGTGGTTTTTCCCACCCCATTTCGGCCAATTAAACATACCATTTGTCCAGGGGTAACGTTTAAATCTACATCGCGTAAAATATGGCTTTCTCCATAATAAACATTTAATCCAGATACTTTTAACATAATCTCTGGCGGTGCTACAGATTCCATAACCGCCCCTTCTGTTATTCCGAACATTTTGCAAATCCTCCTAGGATTAAAATTTAAACTTTATTTGATATAGCAGGTAATTAGGAATGGGTAATGGGTAATGGGTAATGGGTAATGGGTAATGGGTAATGGGTAATAGAAAGAGTTTACCCCCCCTGCTCCCCCTGCTCCCCCCGCC
>NZ_LR735009.1:240324-259821 GCF_900009265.2 Planktothrix paucivesiculata PCC 9631
CCCCTGCTCCCCCTGCGGTCACTGAGCCTGTCGAAGTGCCCCTGCTCCCTATTCCTCTTCCTCTTGTTTTCCTAAATAAACCTCAATCACCCGAGGATCATTTTGAACTTCATCCATATCCCCTTGACATAATACCGAACCTTGATGTAAAACCGTCACTGTTCTGGCAATTTGTCGAACAAATTCCATATCATGTTCAATCACAATAATTGAGTGACTTTCTGCTAAAGCTAACAGTAAATTCCCTACATTTTCCGTTTCTTCATCCGTGAGTCCGGCTACGGGTTCATCTACTAATAATAAATCGGGAGATTGGGCTACTAACATCCCAATTTCTAACCGTTGTTTTTCCCCGTGGGAGAGTAACGCCGCCGGAAAATCTGCTTTAGCAATTAACCCAATTGTATCTAATAGTCCCGCAACGTTTCTAATTTCTGCCCCGGTTGTCCGTTGAAATAGGGTCGGAAAAACATTTTTATTGCGGTTACAAGCCAAATCTAAATTATCTCTAACGGTTAAATTTAGATAAATTCTAGGGGTTTGAAATTTCCGCCCAACTCCAAAACAAGCAATTTGATATTCGGGCATTTTGGTTAAATTACGCCCTTTAAAAAATACCTGTCCGCTTGTGGGTTGAACTTTGCCCGTAATTACATCTAAAAAAGTAGTTTTTCCCGCTCCGTTAGGGCCAATAATTACTCGCAATTCCCCCACATCCATACTAAATGTTAAGTGATTGAGGGCTTTAAATCCATCAAAACTGACGGTGACATCATTAATTTCTAAAATTTTAGCACTCATGGTTTTAATCTTTGGTTATTTTCTGTTCAAGTTCTTCTTTTTCTAACTTAATTTCTGGGTCTTCTTCTAAACGGGGATAGGTCGCCACGGGTTTAGGAGATCCGAATAAAGCCCGAACTTGATCAAAACTAAAGTTTCTGACCCATCCCACAATTCCATCGGGTAATACTGTTACGACAATTAAGAATAATGCCCCTTGAAAAAATAGCCAAACTTCGGGGAATTGTTCACTTAATACGGTTCTTCCTAAGCGGACTAATAGGGTTCCTAAAATAGCCCCAATTAAACTTCCTCGCCCTCCCACAGCCACCCAAATCACCATTTCAATGGAAAAGGCAACATCCATGGCATTCGGAGTAATAATTCCGGTTTGGACGGTATATAATGCGCCCGCAATTCCGGCAAATGCTCCAGAAATTGAAAAGACTAAAACCTTAAACCAAGTGGGATTATAACCGGAGAATCTCAACCGAAATTCATCATCTCGAATCGCTATTAATAAATTACCAAACCGTCCACTGGTTAGCCAACGACAGACTAAATAGGTAGCAATTAAAAACAGAATTGTGATTTCATAAAATGCTAACTGAACCGGGGCAGATCCGACAACAAATCCGAAGATTTTATCGGTTTCGGTTTTTAACCCGTTAGTTCCATTAATCAGTTGTTGTTGTCCATTAAAAAAGTTAAAGAAAACGATTAATGCCGCTTGGGTAATAATTGAAAAATATACCCCTTTAATTCGGTTTCTAAAGACTAAATAGCCTAATAATCCGGCAACAATCCCCGGAATAATAATTACTGCAAATAGAGTGAAAGGGAAGGAATAAAAGGGTTTCCATAACCAGGGTAAATCATTGACTCCATAGAGGGTAAAAAAATCGGGGATTTCTCCAGGGGGAAGTTGCAATTTTAGGTACATGGCTAGGGCATAACCTCCTAATGCAAAAAAGATCCCATGTCCTAAACTCAATAATCCCGTATATCCCCAAATTAAATCAATTCCTAAGGCGGCGATCGCTAAGGCGAGAAATCGACCCAATAATTGTAACCGAAAAGTAGGTAAGATTAAGGGCATAATTATGGCAAAAAACAAGCCAAGTGCCATAATTATTGACCCTTCAATCAGCTTTTTTTTGTGTTTCTGCTTCTGGGTTTGAGGTAGAATAATATCATTATTCATAGTTCGGCTGTTCTCCCTTTTTGTGGAAAGATTCCTGATGGTTTAACTTGTAAAAAGGCAATAATTAATACGAAAACTAATACTTTTGCCATACTGGTTGTGGCAAAAAAGTTGAAAAAGTCAACAAAGAAAGGCGCGGCGTTCATGTTGGTTAATAATAACGCCAGAGTTCCTGAACCAATTAAATAACTGGTAACACCGATGGCAAAGGACGCAATCACAGTTCCGAGGAGATTTCCTACTCCTCCCACCACTACCACCATGAAGGTATCCACAATATAGTTTTGTCCGGTATTCGGGCCGACTGAACCTAATAATGTAATCGCACATCCGGCAATTCCGGCGAGTCCTGAACCGATGGCAAAGGTTAGAGCATCAACGGTGTCGGTGGGAATCCCTAAACAGGCACTCATGGTACGATTTTGGGTGACAGAACGAATCCTTAATCCCCAATTAGATTTGTTGAAAAACCAATAAATTCCGATTAAACAAAAAATCGTTAAAACAATAATAAAAACCCGGGCATAGGGAATCTGAAATGTTCCTAATTCTAAGCCTCCTCGCAACCAAGGCGGGGCACTAACATCGACATTTCTGGCACTAAACCAAGGTTTTGATAGGGCTTTTTGACTTTGCCCAATAATTAATCCAATTGTCAGACCTATTCCTGATGATAATAGGAATAAAACCGAAACTGCCCACCGTTGCATATTATCCCAATTGGGACGTCGCCGCAGTACCCATAATCCCCCAAAAAATAGTAAACAAAAAATCACAATTCCGATCACAAAGGTGGTACTCACACTGCGAACCAATTGTTGCAAAATTAAACTCACACCCCAAGTTGCTAATAAGGTTTCTAAGGGTCTTCCATACAAAAACCGAATCACCCCTCTTTCTAAGGCTAATCCCGCCAGGGCTGTGACGATAAAAGCAATGGGAATAGCGAAAAAAATGTAGGTACTAAATAGAGGTTCTCCTAATGGTCTGAAGATATTTTGAACCACAAAGGTTGTATAGGCTCCTAACATAATCAGTTCCCCATGGGCGAGGTTAATCACACCCATTAGTCCAAAGACAATCGCCAGTCCTAATGCTGCCATTAACAGCACTGAACCAATGCTAATTCCATTGAAGATAGCAATTAATAAATCTTGCATTTTTAAGAAAAAACTCTAAATTAGGTCAGAAAACTGAAAGTTCCTTGATCTTTTCTAAGGGTAGAACCCCCTAAATGCCCATTAAAAAGGGGGAGTTTGACTTCTTTAATTTCCTCTTTTAATAAGGAAGACTTTAACTTCAATTTCCCCCCTTTTTAATGGGGCTAGGGGGGATCTAATTTGGGGATTAAAGTTGATTAATTAGGTTGTTTCCATTTTGTATTTTTCCCCCTTATTAGGATCTGTCCAGTCACAACCAAAACCTTTTGTAGCGGGTACAAATTGGTTCCAGGGAACGGGATCAACCGGGCCTTCTGTTGCCCAAACAATATTAAATAATCCATCATCCCGCACCTGTCCCATACGCACAGTTTTAGAAATATGGTGGTTGGGGAACATCGTCACTTTGCCACCAGGAGCATCGAAACTTTGACCAATGGCTGCTAATCTGACTTTTTCTAAATCATCAGCAGTTCCGGCTTTTTCTACGGCTTGTTTCCACAAATACACCATCAAATAAGCGGCTTCCATTGGGTCATTTGTCACGCGGTCTGGCCCATATTCGGCTCTAAATGCTTCCACCCATTTCTTATTAGTGGGAGTGTCAACGGTTTGGAAATAATTCCAAGCGGCATAGTGACCCAGTAGGAAATCTTTACCAATTTGTCGGACTTCTTCTTCGGCGATACTGACCGACATCACGGGATATTTTTCCGGGGTCATTCCCGCCCCTTGTAACTGTTTGAAGAAAGCCACATTACTATCTCCATTCAAACTATTAAAAATCACACCGCCATCGGGTAAGGCTTGTTTGATTTTAGTAATAATTGGAGTAACTTCGGTATTGCCTAAAGGTAAGTAATCTTCCCCCACGGTTGTGCCACCAATGGCGGCTAATTGTTCTTTAATAATGTTATTGGCTGTGCGGGGAAAAACATAGTCGGAGCCTACTAAGAAAAACTCCTTGCCTTTGTTATCAAATAACCATTGTACGGCGGGTTCAATTTGTTGGTTCGGGGCGGCTCCTGTATAAAAAATGTTTTTAGAACATTCTTGACCTTCGTATTGAACCGGATACCATAACATATGGTTTCTGGATTCAAATACATCTTTTACAGCTTTCCGACTTGCCGATGTCCAGCAACCAAAAACCGTGACAACTTTATCTTGGTCGATCAGTTTTTGAGCTTTTTCGGCAAAAGTTGGCCAGTCAGAAGCACCATCTTCAACGACGGCTTCAATTTGTTTACCAAGTACGCCACCATTGGCGTTAATTTCTTTAATGGCTAACTTTTCTGCCTCAACAACCGTGGTTTCACTAATCGCCATTGTTCCACTCAAGGAGTGAAGAATTCCCACCTTAATAGTATCGCCACTAGGGGTTGGGGTTGGGGTAGTGGTAGTGGTAGTGGTAGTAGTATTATTGGCGGCAGGGTTGGCACACCCTTTGAGAAGAAAAGTGCTGCCAAAGGCCGCCGAACCATAAACTAAGAATTTGCGTCTACTGAAATTTTTTTTCACGATGAGTATTTAGGGATTTTACTTAAAAATTTGCTCGCAGAATAGGCTATTTTTTTGACCATATCTATAACCATAAATCGGTTAAATTGAAACATCGAGCAGTAGGTAAAAATGCTTGAAAATTAACAATTGACTGCGATTCGATGAATATATGAGTATGGGCAATTTCCTATTCAGGCTTTGTATATTAGAGGAATTTGGCATGGCAAATTGTAATCTAATATACAAAATATTCAGAGTTAAGCTGATACAGAAAATTTCCCACTTGTCAATAGTAATAAGAAACCCGCTAAAACAATTGTCGGACAAAACCCTTGAAATACTTTAAACATAAATTTGATTACTCAAAAAATCATGAATCTAGTCAATATACCATGCTTGTATTGAATTTTTTTTGAGATATATATGCTTAAAAAACATATAGCTATAATCATCAAACATACCAATTTTTTTAGGGTGTTCATGAAATTACGTCATCTTAAATATTTTGTTGCTGTTTAGGATCACTTATTTTAAGAGATTCAAGGCCACGGGCAATCGGCAATGGTAATTTATCCCCATGGGGCGACCATCCTAAAAAGGTGGCGTGGTGAGGAATCCCCATCCGTTTACGGCGAGGAGGATGTCAAATTACACGGTTCTTGATACAAAGGAACCGTAAATGTTACCGTTGATCCTAATCCTTCTCCGAGGCTATAAAACTTAACCGTTCCTCCCATGGTTTGGACTAATTTTTGGGAAATGACTAATCCTAAACCCGTTCCCCCATATTGACGAGTATAGCCCCCATCCACTTGAGAAAAAGCCTTAAAGAGTCGATCTTGTTTTTCAATGGGAACCCCAATTCCGGTATCAGCTACTCGAAATTCTACTACCCCCGGAAACTCTTGATTTTGAAAAACAAAGGTTTGTTTGAGGATACCTAAACTAATATTAATTCCCCCTTCATGGGTGAATTTAATCGCATTTCCCACTAAATTCAACATCACCTGAAGTAACCGTTGATAATTTCCATAGACAATGACTTCATCCTCATAAACTGCTTTTTGGATGGTAAAAGTCAATCCTTTTTCTTGAATTTGGGCCCGGGTAAAATGTTCAACTTCATCTAAAAGTTCGTTCACCTTAATTAAAGCCAAGTCAATATCCATTCTCCCGGCTTCAATTTTAGCAATATCTAAAACATCATTAATTAAATTTAATAGGTGTAAAGCGGCGCGATGGGCTTCTTGAATAAATTCTTGTTCTTCTTCGGGATCATCCACCATCCCATCTAAAACCAACTTTAAAAACCCAATAATTCCATTTAAAGGAGTCCGTAATTCATGGGACGTATTCGCCAGAAATTCACTTTTTAATCGAGAAAGAGCCACTGCTTCCATGCGGGCTTCTTCTAGTTCTTGATAGAGGGTGGCATGGGCGATCGCAGTTCCGACATGGGTGGCTAATTCTCGGATAAATTCTACTTCCGCCGACGTCCATTGTCGAAATCGATCGCACTGTTGCAAACTAATAATTCCATTGGGCTGATCTTGATAGGAGGTGGCCACCACTAAAATAGAATAGCGTTTATAGGGATCTTTCTCCGGGGAAGTTCGTTCGACCACCACCGGTTCTAGGGTTGCTAAAGCCTGCGTCCATCCCAACTCATTAGCAATGGCCAAATCAAAACCCAACATCATGGGAAATTCTGATCGGCGATATTCTGCCACTACCTGGGTTTGTTGTAAATTCCAATTATCCCCTTTTTCAAATCGATAGGGGCAGATAATACAACGACTCACCCCCAAAACCTGGCCTAAACTATTAACTGTTTGTTGCCAAATTTGCTTTAAATCTAAAGTGCGACGAATTTTTTGGGCAATTTGACTTAATAAAGTTTGATAAATATGGGAACTGGGAGAGATCGTCCGACACATGGTACCGGCAATTTGGATCAGCATTTTCTGCGGGATCTCCAAATTGGAAGGAAGGGAACGATAGGCAACAATCTCCGACTTACTCAAGTCTAAATTTTCTTCAGGTTGTTCCAGAACACAACCCATGACCAATAACCTATCAGGTTTTCCATTAGAGACTAGAATTGGAGTCATGGTCAATTCTAATGGAATATATTGATCTTCATAGGCAAATGAATAAATAAATCTCTCGGGAATTAAACTGGTTAGAACCCGGGTCACTCGGTCTTGATAGGGAGAAAAAATAACCGGTTTAAAGTAGTCCCTAATTGATGATCCGACAATCGTATCTACAGGTAAAGAATAGCGATCATTTAGTTGCCAATAAAAGGATAAATACTGACCAGCGGCATTTTGAATAAAAACCAGATCAGCACCCAAGTTTTGCCAAATCTGATCAGCCGAAGTCGAACCTGCAAACTGAGAATTCTCGTCTAAGTTCATTCGGATTAGGGACTACGTAGTGAACAGCAAATAGTTAATTAACTATTCACTTTTTTACTGATAACTGATAACTGATTTAATCGTTCCATTCGCCTCGGGGCGGAACCGGAGGATTTCTTTGCAGTGTCAAGGCTAATTCATCCTCGGGACGCTCTCCTCTAAGCCATTGGCGCAGGGCAGTTTCAATCACCTTGCTGGGGTCATTAGTAAGATGTTTAATCTGATTGAGTAACTCAGAATCGATGTGAATTGAAACTTCCACTTTCTGAGTTGTATTCGCTGAAGAAAATGTATTCTTTTCCATAACAAGTTAGATCCTAATCCATAAAAATTTCCAACCCGAAGGAATAGCTACTACAGCATATTCCCAAACACTTATCGCTCAAAAATTCCAAGAATAACTTTTAAGCCCCTTGCTACCAAGGCCGACACAGGCTTACGCAGCCAGTGGTGCTGTCTTCATTCTACTCTCCTCCCGAGAAAAATTGTTGACTTCCTGGGGTTAACTCGGGTAAGAACCCCAGGAACCCCTAGGGTTTGGTATAGGCTGAAGCCGGTTTAAACGCCGTTGCGGGCTTTCCACTTAAGGCTTGTGACATAAAATCACGCCAGATGGGAGCCACCGTTGTTCCTCCAGTTGATCCATAACTCAGGGGAGTATAATTGTCATTTCCGACCCAAACCGCCGTGGCCAAATCGGGAGTATATCCCGCAAACCAGATATCCCGTTCTGAAGACGTGGTTCCGGTTTTTCCGGCCGCCGGACGTCCAATTTGGGCGCGAGTCGCCGTTCCCCGACTAATTACTCCTTGTAATACACTATTGAGGGATGCCACAGCCCATTGATCCAAGACTAATCGAGGTTTGGGGGTATTATCCAGTAAAATATTACCCTGACTATCGGTTACTTGCACAATAAAGGTGGGGTCAGAGTGCCAACCATCATTGGCAAAGGTTGCATAAGCCCCGGCCATTTCCATCGGGGTTAAATCCACCGAGCCCAGAGGTAAGGAAATCACAGGTTCAATCGGACTCTTAATCCCCAGGACTCGACACACCTCAATCACCTGATTCAGTCCCACTTCCTGACCGAGTTTAACCGCCGGAATATTCAAGGAATTTTCTAAAGCCGAGCGCACACTCACCGCCCCGGAGAAACCGCCCCCGTAGTTTTGGGGAGAATAGTAGCCATAGCCATCGGGATAACTGACCGGACTATCATAAACCGTCGAATCTGGGCCATATTTGCCACTGGCAAAGGCGGCATAGTAAACAAAGGGTTTAAACGCCGATCCGGGCTGGCGACGGGCTTGAATCGCTCGGTTATACTGACTGGTTTTATAATCGGCTCCCCCCACCATGGCCTTCACAAAATGGGTGCGGGGATCAATAGCAACTAAAGCAATTTGGCCATTTTCTAAACTGTTATAAATGCCTTGATAGTAAAGGTTTTCATGCCATTCACTAACGGTTTTCTCAGCCATCCGTTGAAAATTCATATCAATGGTGGTTTGAATCCGCATTCCGCCCTTGAGCACCGCCTCCCGACCAAAACGCTCCGAAAGCTCCTGTACAACGGCTTCCGTCACATAGGGAAGACGGCTAGTGCTAAAGGAGGTAATTTTACCCACCAGTAAGTTTTGTTTCTTGGCTTCGGCTTCTTCTTGGGGGGTAATCCACTGAAGTTCCCGCATCCGCTTCAAAACCGTTAACTGTCTTTGTTTGGCTTTTTTGTAATTCGCAAAGGGACTATAATCCTCCGGTGCAGGAATCAGGCCCGCCATTAACGCCGATTCCGCCAAAGTCAAATCCTTCGCCGATTTATTGAAGTAACTGCGGGATGCGGTTTCTACCCCATAGAGGTTATGACCCCAATAGACCTGATTCAGATACAGTTCTAAAATTTCGTCTTTTGATAAAATCTGTTCTAAACGAATCGCCATCACCGCTTCTGCGGCTTTACGGCTCATGGTACGATTCGGGGATAAAAATAGGTTTTTCACCAACTGCATAGTCAGGGTAGAACCCCCTTCCACCGTGGAACCCCGCTCTAAGTTAGCAACAAATGCCCGCACAATCCCCGTCGGGTTAATGCCTTTGTGGTCAAAAAAGTTGCTATCTTCAATCGCGAGCACAGCCCGTTTTAGATGGGGAGATATCTCGTTGAGGGATACAACTTCACGGTTGGCTTCATCATGGAGGCTGGCCAGAGGAACCCCCTTGATATCATAGATATGGGTGGTTTCCGTGGGCACATAGTTCTGTAATACCCGCACATCAGGAAGGTTACGGAAACTGACCGCCAAACCGACTAACCCTCCAGCCACGACTGAACTGGTTAACATGGTAACGCCGAGTAAGGTTCCGGCCGTTACTTTGCTGACCGACTGCACAAAGTCAAACAACGTTGAGGGGTTGTTGACCCTAACATCGCGTGGGATTGCATTAGTTGATGACACGTTTAATTTACTCCCTCAATGAACACAGGGCTACACAACATCTAGGGCTTGTAGACAGAAATATAACTTTTTTTAGCTTCTGGTGATAGCATATAACATTGACATTGTGCAGGTGAAGTACCTACATAATAAATCAAAAAAATTTCCTATCCGGGATCAAGGTTAACGGATTTTACCCTAAATTGGCAAAAGAATTTTAAGATCATGGCTATTAGTCCCTCGTCTGTACCAATGGAATTGGCGGCGTCTCTACAAAATTTTCCCACCCTTCGCCGAGGGATTACTGAGATTTTCCCTGAAATGATCAATTCTCACAACCCCGATGAAAATTTAGGTCAACGATTATTAACCACAAACCGACCCCTGAGAGTTAAATTTGGGATTGACCCCACGGCGTCCGATATTCATTTGGGACATAGTATCCCGATTCGCAAGTTACGGGCTTTTCAAGATGCGGGTCATATCGCCGTATTAATTATTGGGGATTTTACCGCTAGAATTGGCGACCCTACAGGAAAATCAGAAGTTCGGCGTCAATTAACCTCTGAAGATGTCCAGAAAAATGCTCAAACTTATTTAGACCAACTGCGTCCGATTTTGGATTTTGATACCCCCGGACGGTTGGAAATTCACTACAATTCGGAGTGGTTATCAAAATTAGATTTACCGAAAATATTAGAATTATTGGCAACCATGACCGTCGGACAAATGTTAGCCAAAGAGGGTTTTTCCCTGCGGTTTGAACAGGAAAATCCGATCTATTTGCATGAATTTCTTTATCCGTTAATGCAGGGTTATGATTCCGTGGCGGTGGGGGCGGATATTGAAATCGGGGGGACGGATCAAAAGTTTAATTTAGCGGTGGGACGGGATCTACAACGGCATTTTGGACAAAAACCTCAATTTGGGCTATTAATGCCAATTTTAATTGGGACGGATGGGGTACAAAAAATGTCGAAATCCCTAGGAAATTATGTGGCGTTATCGGAAGATCCCTTAGCGATGTATTCCAAATTGGAGAAGGTTCAAGATAATCTATTAAACCAATATTTTGAACTATTAACTAATCTTCCCTTGGATGAATTACCGGAGAATCCTAGGGAAAAACAAAAGTTATTGGGGTTAGAAATTGCCTCTCAATTCCATGGAAAAGCAGCGGCGTTAGAGGCTCAAAAAGCGTCTTTAACCTTAGTTCAAGGGGATGCTAAAACCGCAGAAGCTGTCCCAGAGTTTTCCTTAGCTGAGATTCAATTTCCGGCGAAGTTATTTTATATTCTCAGTGCGAGTAAGTTATGTAAAGGCAGCAGTGAAGCGCGGCGCGAAATTCAAGGAGGGGCGGTTAAATTAGATGGCGATCGCATTTCTGAAGTTGATATAATCTTTAATTCTATTGATGAATTAAAGGGTAAAGTTCTGCAAGTTGGCAAGAAGAAATTTATCCGTTTAATTAATTAGTTCCTCGTTCCAATGCTCTGCATGGGAATGCTGATTTTGAGGCTCTGCCTCTAATTTTATTATAATAGGAGGCGGAGCCTCCTTTTGGCATTTCTAGGTTGAACCTAGAAACGAGGGCGACGAGGGGGAACGAGTCTAAAAGGGATTTAAAATTTGTTCGACAGTTAATTTTAATTCAGGAAAAGTTATAGAATTTATAGGATCTTTTTCTCTTATTTCTATAACTTCATATAAACCTGAAATTAAGGTTAAAATTGAAATTTTTAATGCTTGGGGGTCAATAATCCAATATTCAGGAATTCCTAATGCTGCATATTCTGAACGTTTATAACGGTAGTCATCATCGGGGTTATTCGGACTAACAATTTCAACGACTAATAAAGGCGAATCTTCTAATACGGCGGAGGATAATGTCCTCAGAAGTTGACGTTGAGTTTCCGTCATTACTAATACATCAGGAATGCGTGATTTTCTGATTCCTGTTCTAACTCCCACAGTTCCTGGTTGCACAACCCAATCTAACTGTAATCGTTGAGTTTCTGCTTTTAAGATATCATAGATTAAACGTAAAATTTCAGCGTGTAAACCACTAGCCGGGGGCATCTGAATTAATTCTCCATTAAATAGTTCAGACTTGAGATCGGTATCATCTTTATAATTGAGATAGTCTTCAAAGCTATAGGTTTTAGTAACGGTTTGCACCATCATGAATTCTTAGCCTCTAATTTACTGAATCCTGATATTATAAACTATATATTTTATTGGGATTTTAGCGATCGCTTTTTCCCTCGTAGTGAGTCCTTCACGACTCAGCCCTAAAGGGCTTACTACGGTTTCATCTCGTAGTGAGTCCTTCACGACTCTCATACGGTTTCTTAGCCCTAAAGGGCTTACTACTGTTTATAATTGAAAATGAGCTTAGACAAAATTATTGTTCCCTTGGATGTTTCCACAAAAGAAGATGCGATCGCCTTGGTGGAAAAATTGCCTCAAGTTACATTCTGGAAAGTGGGTTTAGAATTATTTGTGGGTTGTGGCCCAGAAATTTTAACTTTCCTCAAGTCCCAAGAAAAACGCATTTTTCTGGATTTAAAATTCCATGATATTCCTAATACGGTTGCTGGCGCTTGTCGGTCTGCTTCTCGATATGGTGTGGATTTAATTACCCTCCATGCAACGGCCGGAAAAACAGCGCTGAAAGCCGCACAAATTGCCGCCGAAGCGGGTGCAAAGGAGGCGGGTTATCCCGTGCCCAAATTAATCGCTATTACCCTATTAACCAGTTTAAATTCTAGGGATTTAGCCTTTGATTTAAAAGTGCCTTTAGAATTACCAGAATATGCCTTACAAATGGCTTTATTAGCTCAAGAAAGCGGGTTAGCGGGGGCTGTTTGTTCTCCCCAAGAAGTCGCCCAACTGCGTCAAACCTGTGGGGATGATTTTCTATTAGTTTGTCCGGGGGTACGTCCGGTTTGGGCAGAAAAAGGCGATCAACAACGGACTTTTACCCCGGTTGAAGCACTGAAAGCCGGGGCAAATTATCTAGTTATTGGACGCCCGATCACCGCCGCCGATGACCCGGTTAAGGCCCTAGAACGTATTATTGAGGAAATCAGTAATTAGTAATCACTGATTATAGTCCCAAATCAACGGCGACCCGATGGGCACAGGCGAAGCCGGAGAAGGCGACAGCGTTTAATCCTTGGCCTGGGAAAGTGCTATCACCGACACAATATAACCCCCGGATGGATGTGCGGTTAAAGGGCATTCCCAGGAGTCCTTTTAATTTATGGGCGGGGATGGGGCCATAAGTTCCATCCTGTCTGTTTAAAAAGCGACGATGCGATCGCGCGGTTCCCACTTCCATATAGTCTAAACCCGCATCTAACCCGGGGAATAGTATTTCTAAACGATCAATAATTCTGCCCGCCGCCTGTTCTTTTTTGGCTTCATATTCTGATTCGGGTAATTTTTCCCACTCATCAATCCAACTAGGAGTAAAGGCATGAATAATATGATAGCCTTCTGGAGCTAAACTCGGATCTAATAAAGTGGGAATGGAGACAAAAATTGTGCCTTCGGGTTCCTGCATTTTATCCCAATTTTCCACAATAATATGGTGACAATCGGTTTCTGGCGGTAAGACGGAGGCTTCTACTCCTAAATGTAAACTCAAGAAACTGGGGGATTTTTCATAGCGTTCTCGCCATTTTTTTTCCGCCCTAGGCATAGATTCCGGGGGGATTAATTTACCAAAGGTATCCCAACGGGTGGCATTAGAAACTATTCTTTTCGCTCGATAAACTTTACCATCAATCAGTTCTACTCCAACGGCTATTCCATTTTCTAATACAACTTGTTTAGCTCTGGCTTTATATTGAATTTGTCCGCCGAATTTTTCTAATCCCTCGACTAATTTAATCGCAATTTGACCGACGCCTCCTTTGGGATAGTTAATTCCTCCATAATGGCGATCGGAAAATACCATTCCGGCGTTGATCATCGGAGTTAAATCGGCGGGAACCACCGACCAGCAGTAACATTCAATATCAATAAACTTTAAAACTTCAGGATCAGTAATATAACGTTTGGCAATATCTCCAACATTTTGGGGTAAATATCGGACTAACCCTAAACAAGAACCGGGTTCTTGGAAAAATACCCGCATTAAATAACGGGGTTCTTCCAAAGATAGCAACTCCATGGAATTCAGACAGTTAAAAACGTTCCAACATTCATCATAAAATTTACGAATCCCTTTTTTTTCCTGGGGGAAGCGGGTTATCAGTTCTTGCAAAAATTTCTCATAATCTCGATGTACCCGTAATTTGAGATCATTGGGTAGGTGATAATGAATTTGAACCGGATCGGGAATGGTTTCTATGGTCATGTCTACGGCTTCCAGGGCCCGGGTGAGCAGGTTAGTTGTTCCCTTGTCCCCAAAGCCAAAAATCATGGATGCACCGACATCAAATCGATATCCGTCCCGTTCAAAATATCCCGAACTGCCGCCCGGGATGATATAGCTTTCTAGGACAAGAACTCTAGCACCCTTGGCCGCCAATTGGGTCGCCGTCACCAGTCCCCCAATACCAGAACCAATGACAATCACATCAAATTCCTGATCGGAGTCAGAACCAGATCGAGCAAAAGACTGGGATAGGTTAGAAACAGGCATGACTGTCAACTCTCTTAAGCATTTCCTGACTGTACAGTGTAGCGTCTTACGCCCAAATCAGAGAGTTCAATTTTCACCCTTTTAACGAAAAAGCCTTGAATGTTGACTATTAGCTATTACCGACCAGCGACGCCTCCCCTCTTTCCCCTCTTTCCTCTACCTCCCCTGCCTCCCCTGCTCCCCCTGCCCCCCTGCCCCCTGTTCCCTATAAACAAGAAATCCGGGGTCAGCCTACCATTGCCGACTGCCCCGTTTGCCGATCCTTTTGAGAGGAGAACACTGAAAATTAATATAACTTTGTTGATAATTATTGTCAATACCTTGAGAAAATTTTTTTGCCTTCAGTGGGATAGGGGACTGGCGGGGGATAGTTTTGTGGCTCTGGATTCGGTGTACAATCAGTGATTAATATAGTTAGTTTTAAGTCGGGAGTGTAGTCCCAGATAAATTTGTAGCCAGTATGAAACACACCCTATCTGTTTTAGTGGAAGATGAAGCCGGAGTCCTGACGCGCATTGCGGGTTTATTTGCCCGTCGGGGGTTCAATATTGAGAGTTTAGCCGTTGGCCCGGCGGAACAATCGGGGATTTCTCGAATTACAATGGTGGTTCCTGGGGATGACCATATTATTGAACAGTTGACTAAACAACTCTACAAACTGATCAATGTTCTGAAAGTCCAGGATATTACCGAAGTTCCCTGTGTGGAACGGGAGTTAATGCTATTGAAAGTTAATTACAATAGTAGTGCCACTCGTTCTGAGATTATTGAGTTAGCGCAGATTTTCCGGGCGCGGGTTGTGGATATTGGGGATGATTCCCTAACTATTGAGGTGGTGGGCGACCCGGGAAAAATGGTGGCTATTGTCCAGGTTTTAAGTCGGTTTGGGATTCGGGAAATTGCTCGGACGGGCAAAATTGTCTTAGTGCGGGAGTCGGGGGTCAATACAGAATTCCTGAAAAGTCAAGCTCCGGTGGAAGCTCGATTTTAGCTGAAACAGCAGAAGCTTAAACCAAGTAGGGGCGAATGGCCATTCGCCCCTCGGATTTGATTAACAAATTGGGGTTGAGCGTCCTATTGTATTGGGTTTTAGGGGATTGTAATGTTTTGTAAATTTTTTTTATTTGTTGTCGCACGAAGCTAGAGAACCCAATTCCATCAGAATAGGAGCTTTTTTGAGATTTTTATGGATTTGGGGGTTGACTCGTTAGGTAAATTCGGTTATAGTCTTGAATACCGAGAAATTTACAGGTTCGGGCAGTTGAAAACAACCTATTTTCGTTTTTATACCAGCCATACATCCGTAGTCTCGCGCAAACGCACTTTGAAAACTAAATAGGGTAAGGTTTCCAGAAGGGTAGGGTTAGTTTCTATCTTTTCCCCGCAAGGGGACGGAAACCGAGGAAGATAGCAGTTAGACAACGCAATGGTTTTGTTGTCATAGTCAGGTTAGTTTCTACCTTTTCCCCGCAAGGGGACGGAAACATATTGTAGGGGCGAACGGCCGTTCGCCCCTACACCGCTCCGCTACACATCCCCAAAATCAGGGGTTTTTGGCTTTTTCCAAAAAAAGTTGATTTTTAAGTCATTTTTACAAAAAATTGTTAGAATAGAGAAAGGTGAGCGATCGCGCAGTGTCGAAACTCATCAGAAACCATCATGAATCCAGAAGATTGTTTAGCCGTTTATCAGGCACTTGTAGAGATGCTAAACTCTATAAAATTGGGGTGGGTAACCGAACAAGTTGCCGACGTTATTAGTGCCGGAAAAACTACCGAAGAATTGGTATCAGGACGGAAATCTCCTGATTTAAAGTTAAATTATTATACACCTCAAGAACAACTATTCCTTTTAATTAATGCCATTGAGAAATCCGTCATTAATACCGGAGAAATCGAAACGGAAATCATGGATATTTTCGGCCATGAAACCCAAAATAGTGATTTAAAACCGGAATTGAGATTTACCTCCTCGGTGGATGGAAAAGGTAAATTGTTTAAATATAGTATGGAATCTGTTAATAGTCGCCAACAACACAGCCAAGAATTAAAAAAATTGCTAGAACAATTACGTCAGGAGATGGAAACCCATGTCGATTAATACCGCTTTATTAGATAATATCAATCAACAGTTAAAACAAACTTTAAATCCCGATCTGCAAACCGCTAGAGATCTTGAGGATTGGTTTAAATTCTACATTTTCAATATTATTATCAAAGCGGCTCGGAATGAAGGAGCCTTAGTTTATTATAAAGATGTTTTGAAAAGAAATCCAGAAACCTTAGTGTTTCGCAGACGGGCAGGACAAATTTATGATCTGACCCAACCCTATACCCATGCTGTGATTGAATTTGAACAAAAACCTCCTTTAGAAATTCATTTGGGAGTTAAAATTCATGGGCGTTTAAGGGTTTTATATGATTGTGATGTTTGTGTTGTTTATAAAATGGAAGCCGAGAGTTGTCGGACGAATAAAAGAGAACCCCGGGCATCTCGGATTTTTATGGCGATAAACTGTCACCATTACGCCTCGGAATTGCGGTTAGAATTTGCCCAAACTTTTCTGGCTTTTTCTTCAGAATTAAGGGTAGCAGGGGATTGTTATTTTGTGTCTAATAGTTCTTCCCCGGCTGTTGGTAAACTTTTGGCCAGTCGCAAACGAAAATGGGAATATGATATTGTGCCGAGTGAAACGAATAATGTTAATCGGTTAATGTATGAATTTCAGACAAAATTTAAGGACTTCAAAGCCAGAAGTTAGCCAAATGTCCCCGAATCTGCAACAATATTAGAATCCCTGCTCGGATATAGATGGGGGATGTGTTTTTTTTAGTAAAGTGAAAAACAGTTAGGATATGAAAGTTTATCGTTCAATTTTGGCCTGTGTCTTAGCCCTAGTCACAACGTTTGTGGTCGGTTGCAGTTCTCCAAAAGCGGCTATTCCCACCACCTACACGGAAATTCAAATTCAACAGATCCAAAAACATAACTCTGATATTTTGGCCCTGCGCGATCGCTTTACCACCGAACTTCCCCGGTATATTAGCGCTCGGAATTGGGTACAAGTGGATGCCTTTGTACATGGGCCATTGGGTTCATTGTTGCAAGAAATGAATTATATTACTAAAAATTTGTTGCCCGATGTTCAGCCGAAAGCGACTAAATTGTCGAGAGAAGTGTTTGAACATTTAGTTACGGTTTCTAAAGCGGCAGAAGCTCGTGATCCCATTCAAGCGGCATCAGGATATCAAGAAGCGCTGAAAGATTTAGATTCATTCTTGAGTTTAGTTCCTAACGCTTAATCAAACTCAATATTTTGTTGCGCCGTTGCGCCGTTGCGCCGTTGTTGCGCTTTAGCGCACTCTTTTATTTCCGTTGTTGCGCTTTAGCGCGCTCTTTCTTTTATTTCCGTTGTTGCGCTTGGGCGCTCTTTTATTTCTCAGGGCTTAAGCCTAATAACGGATAGGAAGAAGGGCTAAAGCCCAACAACGGGTAAGAAGGGCTAAAGCCCAACAACGTTTAAGAAGGGCCAAAGCCCAACAACGGGTAAGAGGGGCTAAAGCCCAACAACGTTTTTTTAAGATTTTTTATGAATTCTATTGTTATTATTGGTTGCGGTGTAGTCGGGGCAACAATTGCCTATGAACTCGCCCAAAATCCAGATTTAAACATTACTGTTATTGATCAAAATCCTCCGGCTCAAGGCTCAACGGGCGCGGCTTTGGGGGTTTTGATGGGAATTATTAGCCAAAAAACTAAAGGCAGGGCGTGGCGACTGCGGGAGTTTAGTATGCAGCGTTATGAAACCTTAATTCCCGAATTGGAAGCAATTACGGGTAAAATTATTCCTTTTAATCGGCAGGGAATTTTATTATTATCCTATGGGGAAGATGAATTAGAAAAATGGCAAAATTTAATCAATTTACGCCAAAGTCAAGGATTAGAATTGCAATGGTTAGATCAGGCTCAAGTTAAGGTTAAATATCCCCAGATTAATATTGAAAAAGTATTAGGTGCGGTCTATTCTCCCCAGGATCGACAGGTTGATCCAACGGTCTTAACTTTGGCGTTAGTCGAGGCGGCTAAAAGTCGGGGAGTAACTTTTCAATTCGGTGTTAAGGTGGAATCTTTAGAAACTGTAAAAACACCAAATAATCAGCAAGTTTGTCAACAGATAAAAACCACTACAGGAGAGTTAAATAGTGATTGGGTTGTGGTGGCTGCGGGGTTAGGAACAACGCCGTTAATTTCTGCAATTCCTAGGGAAAATGAGCCAGAAAAATTAATTAATATTCGTCCAGTTTTAGGACAGGCTTTGCAAGTTCGTTGTCGGGAAACCTTGGGAAATTTGGGATTTGAACCTGTAATTACGGGGAATGATATTCATATTGTACCGTTAGGAAATGCAGAATATTGGATTGGGGCAACGGTGGAATTTCCCGAACACGGAGATGAGATTTTAGCTAATTCTGAACTACTAGATTTAATATTAAAAGGTGCGATCGCAATCTGTCCAGCTTTGGAAAACGCCACAATTATTAAGCAATGGTCTGGGTTACGTCCCCGCCCTGACGGGATTCCAGCCCCTGTGATTGGGAATTTACCCGGGTTTGAGAATATTCTATTAGCCACTGGACATTATCGCAATGGTGTGTTATTAGCCCCCGCAACGGCCGATCAAATTCGTGGGATGATCAGGGTTGAGGGTTGAAAAAAGCTGGGATCTAAAATAAATCAGCCCGCAGCAGGGTGACACAATTTCCATAAATCCCTCAAATTTGCCTAAGTATAAATACTCGATCTTGTTTTTTCAGAAAAAGCTGTAGCTTACATTACAAAATTTTAAGATTTTTTACCTATGCCATCTATTTTGAATGAAAGGAGCTATATAATAGAGGGGTAAGCACAAAAAATTATCTAAAAAAGTCCATGCTAAACACAAATTTACGCAAAAACTCCATTAAACTCTCCGATGTCCACCGGGCCAATATCCAAAAAAGACTGGAACACCGCTTGGAAGTTGCTAGAGCCAATGGAGACGAGAATTTGGTTCGTGTTCTGGAAGCTGAAATGCGCCAGTTCTAAGAATTGTCCCTTCCTTGATCAGATATTTGTATTCAGCTAGGCAGTGGTAAAACCCATTTGCGTTAACCTTAGTCCTAGAAGAATTTATGATTAAAAATTACCAAAGCCTGGTTATGTAAAATCACCAGGCTTTTTGGTGGTTTATCTATAGGAATAGGTAATGGGTAATAGGTAATGGGTAATGGGTAATGGGTAATGGGTAATGGGTAATGGGTAATGGGTAATGGGTAATTACGAATTACGAATTACGAAT
>NZ_LR735009.1:260271-367361 GCF_900009265.2 Planktothrix paucivesiculata PCC 9631
CCCCCTGCCTCCCCTGCCTCCCCTGCTCCCCCTACTCCCCCTGCTCCCCCTGTTCCCTATTACCCAATTTTAGATTGAACAAATTCCTCTAAACGTTTGATGCCTTTTTCAATCGTAATTAAATCCGTTGCGTAGGATAAACGAATATGATCATCATTGCCAAAAGCGTGACCGGGTACGGCGGCTAAGTGTTTTTCTTCTAGTAATAAATTACAGAAGTCAACGGAATTTAAACCGGTTTGGTCAATATTAATGTACATATAAAATGCTCCATCGGGTTTGAGACAACTAATCCCCTGAATTGCATTTAATAACTTGAACATTACTTCTCGCCGATTTGCAAAAGCTAAACGCATTTCTTCTACACAATCTAACGAATTTTCTAAAGCTGCGATCGCCCCATATTGAGCAAAGGTACAAACATTAGAGGTACTATGACTTTGTACGCGGGTGGTGGCTTTAATAATATCTATATCCCCCGCTAAATATCCCAAACGCCAGCCCGTCATGGCAAAGGATTTAGCAAAACCACTACTAATTAAAGTGTATTTATAGCTTTCGGGATTAGCGGCGGCAATACTTAAATGTTGAGCATCATCATAAATAATTTTAGAATAAATTTCATCCGAAACTACTAAAATACCCGCTTCCACAACTACCTCAGCTAAAGCGTGAATTTCCTCTGGGGTATAGACCATTCCCGTCGGGTTAGAAGGCGAATTTAAAACAAAAAGTTTGGTCTTGGGTGTAATAGTTTGCCGTAACATTTCCGGGGTAATTTTATAACCCGTTTCTGCACCCGTTGGCACAATAACCGGAATCCCTTCTACCAGTTTTACCATTTCAGGATAACTTAACCAATAGGGAGAGGGAATAATCACTTCATCCCCGGGATCAATCACCGCCACCATCAAATTATAGAGGGAATGTTTGCCGCCATTAGTAACAATAATATTGTCACTTTTATAGTCTAAACCTGTTTCTTTACTTAAGGTTTGAGCAATTAAGGAGCGTAACAGGGGTTCCCCTGCTGCTGGGCCATAGCGAGTTTTACCTTCATCCAAGGCTTTTTTCGCCGCAGCAACAATATGTTTCGGGGTATCGAAGTCCGGTTCGCCTACGCTAAAATTTAAGACATCCATCCCCTCAGCTTTCATTGCTTTTGCCTTCGCTGAGATCGCCAGCGTTACAGACGGTGGAACTTTTTCTACTCGCGCTGCTAGCTTCATATTTTAATAATCTCTGATTTTCTGTTTCAATCTTTAGATCTTAGGAGGGGGATTGCATCGTGGCAACCCATTTGTTACAGGATGATAACATTATATTAGAATTGATACGGTTTTTCTACCACAAATCTTAATCTGTTGAGGTTAAGGAGTGATTATTTAGGATTAAATATTAAGAAAATCAGAAATTTTGATCAACTTCTGGTTTCCGTAATTGGACAAGTTAACTCAACACTTTATAGTATTTGCTGGTTTAGTGAGGTACGGTGACAACAATAAGTAAAACAGATGATTTTCAGTATAAATATCTATAATTTTTTAGTTTTTATCTGATCTTAACAGAATAGGCTTTGATCTTTTTTTCTGGATTAGTTAGTTATCATTTTCTGATTGTACCTCACTAGCTTGGAAATTGCTATATCAGGTTATATAAATGTTTAATCAAACCTCTATTTTTCCTGATCTAATTTAATAATTTAACGTTATTTTTAAGACCGTTTACCCAAAATTTCTGTAATATCTAACATTTTATTCAAATTTTAGATTCAATTATCACTCACCCTCTCTGCTGTTGAGGCGCAATGTCGTCCCAGGTGGTGGCTACACGATCGCACTCCTACTCTGCTGCTGTTGAGATGCGATGCGGACAGGTGGTGGCCACGCAATCATACTCCACTCCGTCAAACTCAAATATCTAATGAACAGGACTATTTGAGTGGGGGAGAAGAAACCCGGTTTCTAGGGTTTGCAACAAGGACTCAGGGGTTCATCGGCTAAACTTTCTAACCCAATAGAATTTAATAACTCTTTCCACTCCTGTAAAACCTGTGGATCTTGAGGTTTTTCCTGTCGCAATAGTGCTAATAAAGTTAAGGTTTCATACCATAATCCGTTTTGAGCATAGACTTGAATTTTTTCTAGGGGTGTGGTGGCGGTTTCTAACTGACGAATTAAGGTTTCACTGGGGTTAATTCGGGCGATCGCTCCTTCAACTCCATCATCCTCAGCCCGCAATCTAGGATTACACTGATAGAAAAATCGCCAACGGTATTTTTTACCCACTTCTAACATCGGTGCGGATGGAGGTAACTTAAATTTGACAATTCCAGGGGTTCCCGTCAAAGGCATTTTCTGCTGAAAAATTTTATTATCTTCTTCATCTAATAAAACAAATTCTACCTCTCTAACGGGATTTGAACTGTAAGGAACATAAACTATAAATGTGGGATATCCTGATAAGGTTAACCCCATATTAGATTTAGGAATTAGTGCCGTTAAGGGTTTAGAAACCGCCGGACAATTGGTGCGACTGGAAGAACCTTGACGATCTTCATTCGGTGCATCTGGATTTGGATCTTGAAATTCAACGGCGACTTTTTGAGAATATGAAGGGTGTTGGGCAACGCCGGATTTTGTTGAATTTAATGGGATTAAAATTCCGGCTAAAACGAATAATAAAAATAACTTCAGGTGCTTCATGGATGAGAGTAAAATCCTGTATTTTTTAGTAATTGGTGGAATTGAATCTACCTTAATATCTTTATTGACCAACAACACAGGTTTTACGCAATTTTTAGATTTTTTTATTCAACTGTAATCGCCACACCCAAACCCCCGCCCCCACCAACCCCAATAACGCTGGAACCACAGGAGTCCAAATCGCCCCCAAAAACAACCCCCAAGACACCGCGCAGAAGACGGCGGCTGTGGTTGCCAAGGTGATTATAATTCCGCGATCGCTTATAAACATAGCCGAAACCCCCCCTAACAGCGTCCACAACCCGATCCAGAGTGCATCTGTCCATTTTGACCCGACTTGTAACAATGGACGATGATCTAAAACCGCAGATAGAAGATGACTCACCATTTGCGCCTGAATCATGAATCCTCGCACTTCTTGATCTGGGCTGTAGGGAGTGCGATGACCTTCATCTTTAACGCTGATGCTATTAACACCGACTAAAACTAATTTATCTTTAATTAAATTGGGATCAACTTCGCCATTCAGAATTTGTCTAAAGGTTACTTCTGGGGCAATGGGTTCTGATAATCTATAGTTTAGCATGATTTGATATCCTTTTCCATCCGATTTTGGATAAAATCCAATATCAGATTTCATCGGTTTTAAAATCAGATTACCCAATTTAATTTGATTTGGTGGCAGGTTTTGGGGTTTAATTCCTTGTTGTTTTAGATAATGAAAGGCGAGTTGAATTGCTAAAGAACGTTTGGTTTGACATCCTTGAGAATTACTAATAAATAAAAGTTGACGGCGCAAAATTTGATCAAAATCTTTCATCACATCATTAAATCCAACTTGCAAAAGGGGAGCATCGGGCGGAGCAGCCATACCAGAATCATTTTTATCTGGTTTTTTACAAATTAAAAATAGATTATTTTGGGTTTTAAATTGATTAATTAATCTTTGATATCCCGGTTCAACGGGCAGATCTCGATAAAAATTTAATCCAATGGTTCGGGGTTGATATTGGGCAAGTTTTTGTAAAAATTCAGTGAGAATTTGATCGGAAACTGGCCAAGCACCCAAGGTTTGAATATCTGCTTCTGAAGCTGTTACTAACAATAAACGATTATCTTGTCTTTCGATAGGGCGCGATCGCATCATCCCATCATAAGCTTTTAACTCCCAAAATTGTAACCATCCTCCCTGACGAATTAAACAGATTAAAAGAGTAATACTTAAACTGATCAATCCGATTTTCTTAATTTTATTTAACTCAAAACTTGGTAATTGATGCAGATTTTTACGACGTTTTAACTCTTGCCAACTGACAGAAACAATAGCCGGATTTTGACAAATAACAGGCAACCAACTGCCACAGGGAAAGCGATTTTCTAAGATGTATAACCGTTCTCTCGCTTGTCGCACTGCTAAATATAAAGATTGACCTTGAGAAAATTCCTGTAAAAAATGTTTTAAAAAAGTCTGTGCCACAACATCAGGCACAGGTTCGCGCATAACAATTGTTTGGGGAATATTTAATTGGGCGAGTTCCGTGGCTAAACCCAAACCATCACAGGAATTAAAAATAGCAATTTGTAACCCGTTTTCAATCGCTTTTTTAAACGCAGGCAATAAGGTTTTAATAGAGACTTTATCTTGATGATTAATTTTAAAAGTTCCCGATCTTTCCTGGTCTTGACTGTCACTATGTCCGGCAAAAAACATAATATCCCAACCTTTACTATCCCATAAAGCCTGATCTAGTTGTTGTGGATTAGGTTCGATTAAAAAAAATGTTTCTGTTTGGGGTAAAGCGGTTAAAATCTTTTGATCTTCTGCAATATCAATTCCCGTTTTATTCCCTAAAATAGCTAAAATTCTGATTTTGGAACCTTGGACGGATACGGAGGTTTTGCGAGTGTATTGGGGCTGACTGAGGGCTAATTCTGCGCGGGGATAATCGTGAAAAAAATGCCATAATTGCCAGGGTAAATGTCGGACTTGAAAATCCGAGGTTTCTAAAATAATTTGAATTTCATCAGTGGGTTGTAACGCCGAACGTAACTGTTGATCAATGGTGCGAAATTCGGCAAAATTAAGCCATTGATTAAACTGATGAATATATTGGGTACAGATTTCCTGAAGTTCGACTTCAGAAACATGGGTAATATCTTCTTGTTCTAATTCAATTCGAGATGGAATGCCTAAAGTGTGATAGATTTCTTGATAAATAAACCGCCAACATTGATAAAAACTGATCAATTCTGGTGCGGCTGGTAAACAACCCGTTATTTTAATCGGACGGGGATTTTCTAAATCCGATAGTCGTGCTGTTACTAAAGGAAATCCAGCCGTTAATGAACCTTTTCCTAAATCAATGATTACAATTTTTTCTGTCATGTTTTATTAAGTATAGATGCGCCATGTAGAGACTTTGTATGCAACATCTCTACATGGAAATATGTAGCAAACATTAAGGAATTTCATATTAAAAAATAAATGTTTCTGTAACAGATGCCTCAGATAAACGGACGGTAATACTAAATTGTTCTTCTGGCATTCCTCGAAACCGAGGCAGTTGCATATAATTATCCTGTAAACGGGATTGAACTTCTGATAAAATATCACCTATTTCTGATAATAAAATTAGTTGCACATTGGGAGGTAAATAACGGTCTTGGGGGACAGGATATAACCGCACCCTAACCGCAATTTGTCCTTCTGTTTCTGGGGTTAATGCTATCCACAATACAATAGATTGACTCCCCAACTGCATTTTTAAATCAATTAATTTTGCCCCCTGAATAAACTCCTGATCACTACGAGATGAACTTCTTAATCCTAAAGCGGGTTGTCGAGAAACCGACTGCCAAAGTCCTGTCCATTCATCGATTAACCATAAACTTAATCGCACAGGAGTTTTAAATTCTGCCCGTTGAGGTGAATTTAAGTGAACTAATAATCCTTCGATGGGTTGTAACTGTTCCAGTGGTAAAATTTCCTGAGTAATACTTTGGATAAAGCCTAAAATTTCTGCTGTTTTCAAAGTATCAAAAATCCGCACCACCACATATCCAATACGGTCAATTGTGACCTCTGGGGGAATGCTCACCGTTTGTTCTCCTTCCCGCACTGGACGACATTCTAAACGTCCCACTCCTGTTATTTGCAAATCTGCCACATTTGCACAGAGTTGAATAATAGGGTTCCAACTATCACTCGCCTCTAATTCCGTGGCAATTTGCATCCATTCTAAATAACAATTAACTCCCCAAACAGCTAAGGTATTGAGATAAACCTGTTCTCGCTTACCTCCTTTGGGATGTCGTAGGGCAAATTGTGTGGCAATATCCCTGGCTTCTTGGGATATGATAATCTGTAAACTGTAATCTTCTAAATTAAAACGTTGATTAATCATAATTTTTTTAAGTGCTTGTGCAAAATAAATTACCGAGTTAAAAAAGTGAACAGGGAACAGGGAATTAGAAATATGTAAATAATTATGTTTGGGTGCTTCAAGTGATTTGCCAAAATTAATGCAGAAGCAATTTCTCTTTCCTGCCTACTATTCAAGATATCCCTGTGACCGGGCAAAATTACGCAAAATCTTACGACATTTTCGCTCATAAAAATTATTTAAGGTACTCAGTGGAACTCCTAGCTCTCTCGCGAGTTCCTGCCACTGGGTTTCGGGTGGGAGGCGACTTAAAATTAACAATTGACAGGTGATGTCGGGACGCCCGCGAACGTGAGTATTGCGCAACTCTCCAGTGGCATCGGTTTGTGCCCAGTGACGAACTTCTTCTAACATCGGCGGAATATCGGGGGGTGCTTCTAATGTATCGATCAAATTAATATTTTCACACAGGGGAATATCAATAGAAATATAACGATATTGCCGTTGTTGCTGTTTTCGATAACAGTCTTTTAACCGTCCTTTTAGATAAACATTTAGCCAGGTGATTATACTCGCTCGGGCTGGGTCATACTGCGCCGCTGTAGTCGCTTCACAAAGATTTAGATACAAAAAAGTCATGGTATGTTGCCATGCGTCTTCGTAGTCTAGGGTGGACTCGTGCCACAATTTACCGGATTTTTGGATGAGGCGAATAATTTGGGTAAAACCCTTGCGACGTTCTACACTTGTGGGAGAATGTTTGCAAGTTTCAGTAGTTAATTGACGCAGTTGTTCATCAAGTCCAGTCATTTCGATTTTAGTTTAGATTTAGGATTAACTTTGTTTTGATGAAATAGTAGGGGAGTCCCAATATAAGTTAAAATTCTATCAAATAAAGTAGCTATTTTTTGATTATAAACGTTATGGGACTAAAGACTTGCTCTTGGGGAATGGGTGCGGTTACATTATTGATACAATTACAATGGGGTTTGATCATGCCTTTAGCATTCGCTCAGTCCCATGCTGAATTAGATCAGATGTATGATAGGGCATACGAACAGATTGATCAAGGAAATTTCACCCAAGCTATTGTTATATTAGAGAAATTATTGGTAATCGCAAAACAACAAAACAATCAATTTTTAGAAGCCGCAACTCTCAATGATTTAGCCCTAGTTTATCGGAATAAAGGTGCTAATAATTTAGCATTAGAAACCTCTACAAAAGCCTTGAAAATTTATCAACAATTAAACGATGAGGCGGGTATTAGTGTAGCTTTAAATAATCAAGCTACTGCTTATCTAAGTTTAAGTCAATATCCCCAAGCAATTCAAGGATTTGAACAATCTTTAAAATTAGTTCAGAAACTGGGAGAAAAGTCTGGCGAAGTTAATATTTTATCTAATTTAGGCTCGATTTATCGAGTTTTAGGACAGCATCGAAACTCATTATCCTATTTTCAACAAGCCTTAACAGTAATTAAAACCCTAGATGATCCCTGGACGGAAGGAATTATTTTTAATAATATCGCTACAGCCTATATTTATTTAGGGGAATATGAACAAGCCAAACTTGCCTTTGAGCAATCTTTAAAATTAGCCAAAACAGAACAGGATGCTCAAGGAATTGGTCAATCTATAATTAATTTAGGGGCAGTTTATGAACGGCTTAAAGACTATAATCAAGCATTAAAATTATATCAAGAAGGCTTACTGATAATGGAAAAAGTCGGAGATTTAGAAGCGGTTGGGCAAGCGTTAAATAATATCGGTTATATTTATCGGATTCAGAATCAATATCCCCAAGCTTTCGAGTTTTATAAAAAAGCCTTAGAAGTTCGCCGAAAAATCCCAGATAAACGGGGAGAAGCGGTGACATTAATTAATTTAGGGGTGGCTGAATTTGAAGTGGGAAAATTGAACGAAGCCACTCAAACTCTCTATTCTGCCCTGGCAATTGTTGAGTCTTTACGTCCCGGGTTAAGTGATGCCAATAAAGTCTCTTTCTTAGAAACTTTTTCAAAAAGTTATGGCGTTTTGCAACAGGTTTTAATTGAGCAAAAACAAATTGAGAAAGCTTTAGAAGTTGCCGAACGCGGTCGAGCCAGAGCGTTTGTTGAGTTGGTAGCGCAAAATAATATATCACCGGAAAAATTAATATCAATTTCTGTAAAAGCCCCTAATTTTTCGGATATTCAAAAAGTTGCTAAAATCCAAAATGCCACGTTAGTTGAATATTCAGTTATTGTTGATCAATTTAAGCAAAACTCTACCTTGTTAATTTGGGTGATTAAACCCGATGGTAGCGTGCAGTTTCGGTCTGTTGATTTAACAAATTTAAAGACAGATAACCTCGTGCCTATGTTAAGTCGAGAAGAACTCCCACCGTTGCCTCCCCTAAATGAACTCGTTCGGGGAACTCGTGTTAGCCTAGATTCAGGGACTTCAGCGCTAATAGCAGATGATGTAACCAATAAACAATTAAATAAATTATACCAGCTTTTAATCGCCCCAATTGCGGATGTATTACCGAAAAATCCCCAGGATCGGATTATTTTTATTCCCCATCAAGACTTATTATTAGTTCCTTTTGCGGCTTTAGTGGATGAACAAGGAAAGTATTTAATTCAAAATCATACTATTTTAACTGCTCCATCAATTCAACTATTACAATTAACCGCAGAGCAACAAAAACAACAGCCCAGAAATGGGGAAAAGAGCGCTTTAGTTGTCGGTAATCCTAATATGCCGAAAGTAGCTTTATTACCCGGAGAAGAACCTCAATTTTTACAACAACTTCCGGCTAGTGAGAAAGAAGCGATCGCAATTGCTAAACTAATGGAAACCGAACCGTTGTTAGGGGAAAATGCCACGGAATCTAAGGTTATTCAACTAATAGAAAATGCCCATTATATTCATCTAGCGACCCACGGAATCTTGAGTGATTTAACTGAGTCTGGAATTCCCGGTGCGATCGCCCTTTCCCCCTCAGTATCCGATGATGGGTTACTCACATCCGAGGAAATTCTCCGGTTAAATTTAACGGCTGATTTAGTTGTATTAAGTGCTTGTAATACCGGAGCAGGAAGCATTACCAGCGATGGAATTTTAGGGTTATCTCGTTCTTTAATCGCTGCTGGGGTTCCCCGTTTAATTGTCTCTTTCTGGAAAGTTGACGATATTCCCACCTTTGAATTAATGCAAACATTTTATCAGCAACTCCAACAAACCAATGATCAAGCCCAAGCCTTGCGCCAAGCAATGTTAATCACGATGAAAAATTATCCTCAACCTAAACATTGGGCAGGTTTTATTATAATCGGTCAAGCTGATTGATATTGTTGCCTGTTCCCTGTTGCCTGTTCCCTTTTGCTCAAGAATTTTAAACATAACTCAAATAGGATTGCTATGGCTATATAATAAAGCAATACGCATTAGCGTTTTATTATCCCTTATTCTTGAGCTTGATTGTACTCGATGCTGAATTTTTACTTTGATCCAGAAACCAATACTCACAAATCCTTTGAGTTACCTGGCGCTCGTCCCCACTATAACCCTGACCGTCCGGGTCAAGTAGAACATATTTTTCTGGACTTAGTTCTCGATATTCCTAATCAAAGTTTTCAAGGAACTTGTACCCTACATTTGAATCCGATTAAAAGTGGCATAGAAACCTTAACTTTAGATGCCGTTAACTTAGAAATAAAAGACGTAAAAATAGAGCAAAATCAGCAGGAATTTGACTATGATGGCGAACAATTACAGATTTATCTGAATCAACCCACAACCGTCAATCAATTAATTAAAATTGTCATTAATTATTCCGTTACCAATCCCCAACGCGGACTTTATTTTATTAGTCCAAATAAAGATTATCCTAACAAACCGATTCAAGTTTGGACACAGGGAGAGGATGAAGATTCTCGGTTTTGGTTCCCTTGCTTTGACTACCCCGGACAACTGGCGACGTCAGAAATTCGGGTACAAGTTCCTAAACAATATTTAGCTATTTCTAATGGTGAATTAATTAATACTGAAACCAAAGGCAAAACTAAAATTTATCATTGGTCACAAAAACAAGTGCATCCCACTTATTTAATGACTTTAGCGGTGGGAGATTTTGCCGAAATTAAAGACGAATGGAATGGAATCCCCGTATTATATTATCTTGAGAAAAATCGCAAAGAAGATGCTCTAAGAAGTATGGGAAAAACTCCAAAAATGATTGGATTTTTCTCTGAATATTTTGGTTATACCTATCCCTACCCTAAATATGCTCAAGTTTGTGTAGATGATTTCATTTTTGGCGGGATGGAAAATACCTCTACAACCCTATTAACCGATCGCTGTTTATTAGATGAACGAGCCAACCTAGATAATCGTAACACAGAAAGTTTAGTTGCCCATGAATTAGCCCATCAATGGTTCGGGGATTTAGTGGTAATTAAACATTGGTCACACGCCTGGATTAAAGAAGGCATGGCGACCTATACTGAGGTATTATGGACGGAACAGGAATATGGCAAAGACGACGCGGCTTATTATCGTTTAAATCAAGCCAGAAACTATTTTTCCGAGGATAGTTCTCGCTACCGTCGCCCCATTGTCACCCATATTTATCGGGAAGCAATTGAACTTTACGATCGCCATTTATATGAAAAAGGCGCTTGTGTTTATCATCTAATTAGAACTGAATTAGGAGATGAACTCTTTAAAAAAGCGATTCAAACTTTTGTTAAGGATAATGCTCATAAAACCGTAGAAACTATTGATTTATTACGGGCGCTGGAAAAATCAACCGGAGCTAATTTACTCCCCCTATTTGATCAATATGTATTCCGGGGCGGACATCCTGATTATAAAGTATCTTATAGTTGGGATAATCATAATAAATTAGCCAAAATTACGATTAAACAAAATCAAGCTAAAGATAGCGATAAACTCAGCGAGACAAACCTGTTTGATTTGAAAATTCCCATTGGTTTCGGCTATAAACCAGAGAAAAAATCCCCGGAAACCGAGGTAAAACTTAAAACCTTTACCGTGCAGGTTCATGAAAAGGAACAAACCTTCTATTTTCCCTTAGAAGAAAAACCCGCTTTTATTAGTTTTGATGTTAATAATAATATTCTCAAAACCGTAACTTTGGATTATGCGGTGGCGGAATTAAAAGCCCAATTACACCATGATCCTGATCCTATTTCTCGGATTTATGCCGCTAAAGCCTTAGCCAAAAAAGGCGGATTAGAAGCCGTTAAAGCCCTAGCAAATGCTTTAAAAAATGATGGCTTTTGGGGGGTACGGGTAGAAGTGGCAAAACAACTTGTGCGGGTGAAATTAGATCAAGTTTTCCCGGGATTAGTTGAAGGGTTAAATGACAGTGATGCCCGGGTCAGACGGGCAGTGATTAATAGTTTAGCCAAACTAAAAACCACCGAAAGTTATCAAGTCTTAAAACCCCTTTTAGAAAAAGGAGATCCGAGTTATTTAGTGGAAGCGTCAACCGCCGCCGCCCTGGGAGAAATTGCCGCAACTCATCTGGAGGATAAACATTTAGTTGAACAAACCGTTAAACTGTTAAAATCTGTCCTGAAAGAACGGGAAGGCTGGAATGAGGTGGTGCGTTCCGGGGCAATTTCAGGACTGAGTAAAATGAAAACCTCAGAAGATGCCTTAAACCTGATTTTAAAATATACCGCCCCCGGTATTCCCCAGGCTTTGCGGTTAACTTCAATTCGGGCTTTAGGCAGTATTTCCACTGGTCAAACCCCCACCAATACCGAACGAATTGTACAACGGTTGGAAGAACTATCAAATGAGGCTTTTTTCCTGACTCAAGTGGCCGTTGTTGCCTCCCTAGAACAGATGGAAACCCCGAAAGCCATGGATGTGCTGCAATCTTTAGCAGATCAAACCCTAGATGGACGAGTTCGCCGTCGGGCGGAAGAAGCAATTCAGACTGTTCAGGGAAAAATTGGTTCTGAACCAGCGTTGAAAAAACTGCGGGAGGAACTCGACAAAATGAAAAAGGAAAATCAAGATTTGAGGAGTCGTTTGGAAACCTTAGAGGCAAAAAGTAAATCCAGCAAGCAATAAAACTTGATTTCCTGATCCCGATAAATTTCTCTCCCTCTAAGGGTAGAGGCGTTATGTAGAACTTATCTCCCCCATATTGAATAATGATTCAACCTAACGACGTCAAAAACTTAACGTGATTTAACGTTTGATTGAGTCCCAAACGGGGAGATTTAAGTTAACTTACAGGAAAGAACAATCAAACAGGTTAGATAGTTGTACTCGACCCCCTACTTGATCAATTCTCCGTCGGTGAATGAACGATGATCGGATTTCTTTTTTGACAAACCGTGCAATTTTTGTCAAAAAGGCTACAATCGAAAAGGTCTTGGCGTCATCCAATGATCACCTTTGAATATTTGCCCTCACTATGCTAGGACTGAGGTGGGTTACGATGACTCACTCAGTAACTCGCTGGGTAAAATATTTAAACCTGGATTCGGTGTGTCACTGGTTCAGGAGTCTATTAATAGACATCTTTATTCTGTAATTAATTTTTACTAATTGAGGAGCATGAGGAACGCGGCATGACCCAAAGTAACAACGGACTCGCAACCACACATCCACCGGATAAACAAGTTGTTAGCACTGACAATAAAAATAAATCCTCCATCATCATGCAGGAGAAAGAAGTTGTTAGCCCTGACAATAAAAATAAACCCGCCATTACCCCACCTGGGAAACCAGTTGATAGCCTTGAAAATAAAAAGAAATCCTCTATTACCGATTTAGATGATATTGATGAACCAGATGCAGATGATCTAATTGAAGAAGAAGAAGAACCTTTAGAGGATGTGATCGGGGAGGAAGATGACGAGAGCAAAGCTGCAAAAGGAGCTAAAGCTCGCCGTCGAACCCAAACTAAGAAAAAGCACTTTACGGAAGATTCGATTCGTCTCTATCTGCAAGAAATCGGTCGGATTCGTTTATTGCGCGCAGATGAAGAAATTGAACTCGCGCGTAAAATTGCCGACTTACTCGAACTAGAGCGAATTCGGGAAAAATTGATGGAACATTACGACCGCGAACCCAATGAGCAAGAATGGGCAACCGCGGTGGAAATGAGGCTACCAGAATTCCGCCGCCGTCTTTATATTGGCCGTCGGGCCAAAGATAAGATGGTACAGTCTAACCTGAGACTGGTGGTTTCCATCGCCAAAAAATATATGAATCGGGGTCTTTCCTTCCAAGACTTGATTCAAGAAGGCAGTTTAGGATTAATTAGAGCCGCCGAGAAATTTGATCACGAAAAAGGTTACAAATTTTCAACTTATGCGACCTGGTGGATTCGTCAAGCCATTACTAGAGCGATCGCCGATCAATCTCGGACTATTCGGCTTCCAGTTCACCTGTATGAAACCATTTCTCGGATTAAAAAAACTACCAAGTTATTATCTCAAGAAATGGGTCGCAAACCCACAGAAGAAGAAATAGCGACTCGTATGGAAATGACCATCGAGAAGTTACGGTTTATTGCTAAATCGGCTCAACTTCCGATTTCTTTAGAAACCCCGATTGGGAAAGAGGAAGATTCTCGTTTAGGAGATTTTATTGAATCCGATGGCGAAACTCCTGAAGATCAAGTGTCTAAGAATCTATTACGAGAAGACTTAGAAAATGTATTAGATACCCTCAGTCCCAGGGAAAGAGATGTACTGCGTCTGCGTTATGGGCTAGATGATGGTCGGATGAAGACATTGGAAGAAATTGGTCAGATTTTTAATGTCACCCGTGAACGGATTCGTCAAATAGAGGCGAAAGCGTTAAGAAAGTTACGTCATCCTAACCGCAATAGCATTTTGAAAGAGTATATCCGTTAATTGCTGTTATTTTTGTTCGGGTTGAAACAATTGGATTCTGAGAAACCAATTTTAAAATTATCCTCCGTTGAGGATAACTCAGGCTGCAATTTATCAACCCGTTTATTGAAACATCACAGTTAAGGATTAACCTGCCGAAACAGACTTTTAAAAAATATAAGGTTTCGGCAGATTTTTGTTATTTATATAAGATAACCACTTTTTTCTTAACCAGCGATACAATCAAATCAAAGCAAGTTTAATAACTTATGAATGCCATTTATAAACTCCCCTTAATTTTAGAACCTCAACCCGAAGGCGGTTATACAATTACTTGTCCTCTTTTGCCCAATTTAATTACTGAAGCTGATACTTTAGAAGAAGTTATTCCTAATGTATCCGATGCTTTACAAGTTTTAATTGAAGCCTATCAAGATTTAAACCAACCCTTACCTGCTGTTTTAAAGCCAATAGGAGAAGATATGACCCTGTGGACAGAAAGTTTAATTCCCATTGGTATAAAATGAAATATAGAGAGGTAGCACAAAAATTAAAACAAATGGGATGCCAAGAAATTTCAAGGCGAGGCGGTGGTTCTCATCGAAAATGGTACAATCCCAACATGGGAGATTATGAATTTCAAATAACATCTATCCACTGAATATTATTAGGTTTTGGCGGCATTGGGATGTCTCGCCATTGAATAGAAGGTAAAGAATTATCTTGGGGAGATTCTGGTTCAGTTATAACAAATGGGATTTCAGCGATATTATTAAGGGTTGATTCTCGGTTATTAGATTCTTGTTGGGTAATTTCTGGTACAGTTACTTCCTGTTGTACTGTTGACTCCTGTAACGGTAAAAACAATTCAGGTTTAAACCAAGTTTCACCCCCAACAAATAATTCCTCTACAACCATTATTTCCATATTGAGGGAATGGCATTTTCTCCGTAGTTCTGGACTACTAGCCAGGAATACTATTTGAGATTCAAGGATTTCCGCAAGATGCAGTGAACTTAACAAATAACAATCTAATAAGTTATTATTATCCAAAGGTATATTTAAGATATTCAACTGATCGCCATAAATTTTTTCATTGATAAAATAGATGATTCCATTATTAAGGTTTCTAAAAATTAAATCATTAGAATGGACTTCCGCCTCCAAAACATCCAGTATTTGAGTTGCAGTTGTGGTTGCATTTGCAAAATTACCATTTTTGAGATAAATAAGTTGTGTATAAAGATATTTAGGTAAAACTATATCTTTGGAACTTTGAATAATAAGTTCTGGCTGACTCATACATAAATCCGGTTCGATACAGTAGAATTTTTTCATGTTGATCTCCTGGTTTTTGGGTAATTAAAGATTCATCAATTGTTTTTTGTTTTGGTAAGCTAGAGAATGATTGGGTTTAAAAAATAAAGTAAACTCAAAATCTCTAATAGCTTGTTTATAATCTCCTGTTTGTTTGTAGATCATACCTCGTTGAAAGTAAGCCTCAGCATTGGATTTATTTAACCCTATAGTTGTATTAAAATCTTGAATTGCATTTGAATATAAACCTAATACAGCATAAGCTATTCCTCGATGATAATAGGCTTCTAGTTCATCAGGGTTATATCTTAAAACTAAATTAAATTTTTCAATCGCTGCTTCATAATCTGTAGCTTGTAATTTTTCTTTGGCTAATTGTAGCTCTTGTACTAAAACAATAGTAGAAATTTCATGATCTGCCTCCTCAAATAGAATTTCAATATCTTCATGAACTTGATCTATTAAAATTTCAATTTTAAAAGGATCATAACTTGCATCAATATCAAGCTCATTAGATTCAAGTAGTATATCAGGTATTTTCTGGGGTAAAAATTCCATTTCAAATGGGTTATCATCTTGTTTTTCAGAAAAGTTATCGATTTCAACATTGAGTTGAATATTTTTCGGAATATCTTCCCATAGTATTTTGTTAGCCTGAGCAGTATTTTCTTGATTCTCAACAATTCGATCTAAACACAAAAATTCATCGAATGTTAAAATCTTTGGGGAAACTTGGCTTGATTGGGTTACTTTATTCTGTAAAGCATCTAGTTTAGCTCGAATTTCTAAAGCCTGATGAGCATCACCTTGTTGAACGTAGGCTTGAGATAACCAGCTATGAGCAGTAGTCTGATTAAAACCAAGACTAATAGCTCTATTACTATCTTCAAGAGATTGTTGATATTCTCCTAATGACAGATGAGCAAAACCTCGTCTAACATAAGCAGGAATATCAAGAGGATCAATGCTGATAATTTGGGTACAATCTTCTATTGCTTGCTGATATTGACCTAATTGAATATAAGCATCTCTGCGCCAACCATAAACCTGAATATGATTAGGATTAAGGGTTAATGCTCTAGTGAATTTGTCAATAGCTTGCTGATATTTTTTGTGATTAACCAGAGTAATTCCCTGATTAAAATATTGATCAAATAAACGATTCTTAGCATTAGTTAGATGTTGATGAGCATTAACATGATTAGGATTAAGTCTAATCGCTTCTTTACAGTCATCAACAGCTTGTTGATACTCTCCTAATTCCATCTGAGCAAATGCTCGGTTACAATAAGCATTAGCATCATTAGGATTCAGCCTAATGGCTTGGTTACAGTCGTCAATAGCTTGCTCATAATTTTTTAGATAATTATAAGCATTTGCTCGGTGATTATAAGCATTGCCATGATTAGGCTTAAGACTTAATGCTCTAGTAAACTGTTCAATAGCTTGCTGATATTTTTCTTGGTTAAACAGAGTATTTCCATGATTAAAACATTGCTCAAATAAACGATTATTAGCATTAGTTAGATGTTGATGAGCATTAACATGATTAGGATTAAGTCTAATCGCTTTTTTACAGTCATCAATAGCTTGTTGATACTCTCCTAATTCTATCTGAGCAAATGCTCGGTTAATATAAGCACTAGCATCATTAGGATTCAGCCTAATTGCTTGGTTAGAGTCATTAAGAGCTTGCTCATAATTTTTTAGAGAATTATAAACATAACTTCGCCAAACGTAAGCATCAGAATGATTAGGATTAAGGCTTGATGCCCTTGTAAACTGTTCAATAGCTTGCTGATAGTTTTGTTGGTTAACCAGAGTAATTGCCTGATTATAATAGTCGTTAAAAGACGGCTGTTTGGGTAAAGTATAGGCTTTTGTTTTATCATTTGTTTCGCATTGATTACATCTATTATTGAGAAATCGGTAACTTTCTTCATGATAGCCGAGTTGACAGCGAACACAAAGATAAATTGTTTCTCCGGGTTTAAATTCTTCTCGACTGACTAAATCTTTTTGTCCAATTAAGTTTCTCAACAGTTCATCAATATCAAAGAAGTGTTGACTTCCTCTTAAAAAATCATGATCAACAATAGGATTTGATGTCTGTGATGATGACGATGTTGTAGATGTGGGATTTTCTATCCAACTAATACCATGCCTATCTACAGTTGTAGAAGAAGACGAGCTTGTAGTATTGGGTTGATTTTGCATTTGAGAAGTAGAAGGCTGAGGAGCAGATTCTATATTGCTGGAAGATGCTTGATTACTACCAATAGATCTACCAATAGATATAATCCAGAATAAACCCATTGGAATAATAATAAACCACAAGAAGGGCGGAATGAATAAACACAAGAAAAAGACAAATGAACAGATTAAACTTATACATATACAGCCGCAAGTTACTCCTGTGTTATTAGTCTGTTGATTACTCATGGGTCTATTTTTTCCGTTTGGTCTGGTAGTTAAATAAAAAATAAATTGTTTATTTAAAAATACGTTTATAATACTTTTTTTAGGTTATTAACTTATAAAAATTATCTAATAAAATTAACAACCATTTCATTTTGATTAAAAATTTTAGGGGGATTCAAAAATAATAATATTGTTCTCATAGATTGTTATTAAACTTTAGGATATTTAGTAAGAGCTAAAGCTCAAAAACAATCTATGGGATTTTGAAGTTGTGATCTCCTCTTAATTGGTATCGGATTTGACGGCTTCTTGTCTTGTGTCTTGAGTCTTAAATAAATTAGGTTGGACTTTTTGAGCTTTTTCCCCTAAAAAGCAACCAATTGTATTTTGTACTGGATCACAGACAATGGATAAACACCAAGGATGGGGGAAAAAAGAGCGTTGAGTCCGCATATCTGTTCCCGACATAAATACACCAATATTAGGGTGAGAATGATACCAGCCAATAATATTTGCTTCTGGATGAGTTGCTTTAGCGTGGTTCATAATTCCGACCCAAGAATCTGGTGTAAATTCTAAAGATGCTCCAGTTCCAATGGTTGCGGGTGCAGGTACAGCGGCTGTTACTTCCACATAAATCCCACAGGTAGGATCAGTGTAAGCATTACCAAATAAAATTCCCCCTTGTTCAACCCTTAAGTTACTTTGTAAATGCTCTTTTAGCTTTTTTAGAGCATCTTCTAAAATATAAACTTTAGGGTATTCTGGAGTAATATTGCGCTCTTGTATAAATTCTTGAATTGGCTTTTCTGTTGGTTTAAAAACATCCTCAGATTCTACCCATTCAATCACAGATTGAGATTTAATCACCTCCTGTTTTTCTACACTATATCCATCTGGATTTGATTCATCGTGATCAAGCATTTCCGGCATTAAATTTTCTTGTGCTTGAGGCAAAACCAAGGGTTCTGAATCATTTTTTTTTGCCATCATAGCTTTTACAAAAGCCAATATTTTCTCTAGTTTTTCAATGAAAGTTGTACTCCAGTTCATACATCATTCCAAACGATTTGAGCTTGTGGCTTTTTAGCACTTTTGAAGGTTTGATTATCCACCGGATAACGGTTAGGGTTCCGATTAGCCCAGTCTTTGGCATCACGATTAGCAGGACTATTCAAATTTAGAACGTCCTTGGAATACTGGATAATTTTGCCAATCCGAATCACTAATTCAGAAAGATTTTCTGCCATTGTCCAATAGGAACCCAGACAAACACGTTGGTTTGTATAAACATTTGGGTGAAAAATAGGGGTTAAAAACTCAGCAGAAGGTGAATTTTTTGGATAGTCATTGCTGAGAGTAATTTTAACTCGATGATTGGTGCGGAAAACTGGATCATTACCTTGCAGTCGTTCAATTCCTTTGCATCGGTATTCAATCACATATTCATAAGCGGGTTTACCTTGGCTAGAAATTAAAGCAATAGTTCCACCTGAATTGGCAATCAGTTGTGAAACTTCATTAAAGTCATTTTCTAAGCGTGTTTCACGAATTCCCATAATCAACCTGCCTCTAAAATAGGATAAACTTCGAGAACATCATTTTCCATAACCCCAACTGTTCCTAGTGTTGTTCCTGGATCAAGTTGTTGGCCTGTTCTTTCTAAACGCACAGCGTAACTGGTTTTACCGGGAAGGTTCCAACGTTGTTGCGTAGCTTGAACCAGTTCTTCAACGCTGAGATTTTTAGGCAAAGTCACAGACGCTTTACGAGTTTGATCAGCCGAGCGAATTACTAAAGAAATTGAATCAGACATACTAACTCCTAAATTGGACAAAACTGAATTGCGATTTGACCTTTCGAGGTCTTGCAATGTAGTATCTCGTTCTCTGGTAGACATAATTCTCCCAAGGTTAAATCTTCTCCACATTCCTGTAGTGAAAAATTCTGAATCACTTCAAAACTTCTTTCTTGGTGACACTTAGGACAAGCCAGTTTAGATTCAGAATATCGACTTAGAGGAAGATTAACGCGCTCTTGATAACCACATTCTGAATTCAAGCATTGCATTGTACTAATGATTTCTTTTCGCAATGAGAGAATCGGTTCTGGAAATCCAGATTCTTCAATCTGCCTAAGAATTTGTTGAATTGTCAGATTAGAATTATAACCGATCTGAACTTGAGGTTCAAGAGCTAAATCATGAGCAATACAAGTTTCTTGGCGTTGAATTTGTACTTTAAATACCATCCAAGGATTTAAGCCTAAAAAGACTTTTTCTCCAGGGTTGAGAAAACCCGGTTGTTCATGTAAATAAAGTAAGGCTTGCTGTACCTGCATCGCTCCAACAATGGAAGCAATTGTGGCAGTGGTTGGCATTGCGGTTTCAGGAATATTCCGCTTCATTCCTTGGCAAGAATAACGTTGGTTGCGTCGTTCCCACATTGCATTAGAAATGCTGCATTCATAACAGGCTGCCTCGGTTTTAGGGTCAAAAAAACTAACTTCTCCTTCTCCTACACCAAGACCACCATTAATCCAAGGAATTCCAGCGCGATAAGCCATTTGGTTGATAGCCCAGCGTGCATTTACACTATCTAAACAGCCAATAATAATGTCATGTTTTCGGACATCTCCAATACTGAGATCAAATTCCAAATCTCCGTAAATTGTTTGGATAGATAATTCGGGATTAATTTCTAAAGCTCGTTGACGTGCAACTTCGACTTTTGGCAATCCAACATCAGACTCTCGAAATAAAACAGAACGGGTCAGGTTGGTAATAGAAACAGTATCAAAGTCAATGATAGTTATATTACCAACACCAACAAGGGCTAGGTTTTTAAGAACTTCATTTCCTAATGCACCTGCTCCTGCAATTAAAACCTTTGCAGATTTCAATCGTTCTTGTTGCCACCAATCGATTAAATGATGCCGATCATAACGGCTTTCAACTTCAGTTTCGATAACAAATGAATCCATCAGAGCCAAGTTAGAGTTTATAGTCCCCCTAAAATAGAGGAATTTACCGAGTAGCGATGAATGGGACGATTAAGGAATAAATCTCAATCCAGATCAATCGTTGCAATTTAGGGGTTATGGGAGAAATAACTGATGAGAGGACTATCAGTAATATTTGGATTAAATTAATAGGTAGCGGAGAAATAGCAACTCAGAGTAGTAGATGATGAATTTCAGCTATACGCCAGTGGTGTGACTACGGAATTGCTTGGTCGCCACAATCAGGACATCGCATTTATCATCAGTTCGCTCATATATTAAAGGTTATAACTTGTCTATGATTTTGTAAATCAGTGAAATTACGGAACTTTCATCTTTTTTAATGTTTAGGCTCAATCTACCCCCTCGTTAGTCGAGCTATTTCGCTAAAATAAGCTCTCTAAAACCCAGGGGTGATGCCGCTATCAGTCCGAATCTGATTCGTTTCCCTCCCACATCTCCCGTTCTGAATCTCTTTCTAATTCCCGATCTAAGTCGTTTTGTTCTCGGTAATCATCGTAACTATCCTGAGCATCTCGGTCGGAGTTATATTCGTGGTCGTTGTTGTCGTAACCGTCTTCACCGGGGCCTAAACTACTGTAACGCATGGTCAGTAATACCTCATGATTAGCTATACTGACTTATAGCCACCCAGAAACAAAATTACGCAAATTCTCAAAAATTTTTTTATTCATTCTAATTTAGAGGTAATCACCTCAATCGGACGCATGATTCTGTCAATCAGTAAAATTACAGAACTTTAATGGGCTTTTCAAGCTCTGGGAGGGTTTGAAGTATCAAAACAATCCCCGATAGCGAATAAATAACAAAATCACAGCCCAAGAGCCCAGGGCTACCTTAATTCCGACTAAAATATTCAATACAGGAATTACCCCGCCACTGAATAGATCTCCAAATTGTCCCGGGGGTAACTCCAAACCCGCTAAAGTCATCAGAGATAAAACTATAAAGATTAAAACCGAAATTTTCTCCCAGAACGAAGCTCTATATCGCTGATAAATCCCCATCATCCAATCGGGGGAGGAAGTAATTGCAATTAAACCGATCGCGGTTCCCCCAGCGACTCCGGCCGCAAAACCTCCCCCCGGAGTCAAATGCCCCCTAATGGCTAATTCAATCCCGACTAAAGCACTAATTGTCGCTCCCAAACGGGCTAAAATAATTGAGGGTTGATCACTAAACTGATGGATACTGGCTAAGGGTTTCTCATTGCCGAGGAGAAAATAGACTCCCATGGTGGCGATGGTAAATACCACCACCTCAAAAATCGTATCGTAGAGTCGATTTCTGAGAATAATGGCTGTGACTGCATTAGGAATTCCGCTATCATTCACAATTGATTCCACCCCCGACAAAACTGATGCACTAGATTCAGGATTGGGCAGAATTAAAAACTTAGCATAAATCAGAATTCCGGCTAAGATATAAATCCATTTCATCACTATTTTTCCCCCGATAGTGGTGTTTTAACATAGGTTAAACGAGTTGTAGATGCGGAAAATTGAGGTTCCATGATCTCATATAAACGCTGAATGCGGGTAAGAGTCTCATAGGGTTGAGCGGGTTCGGCTTGAATACAGGTGAGATGAATGTCTTTATCGATTAAAGCCTGTTGTAAACTGTCTTGATCTTGATAGGAAATTAACTCTAACCGCAGATGATATTTGCTGAAAATTTTGCGAAACTCATCTAGGATCGGCTCATTTCCTAGGTCTTGAATCACCCCCAAACGCACAACCAGAGAGGAACGCACCGCCACCGCGTAGAGGGTAATCGCTAACAGGGTTCCGACTAACGCCTCGGTTAAGGCCACATCTGGCGCACCCAAAACCGTATAGAGTAAGACCGCGATCGCTCCTAATATCCCCCGCACAATCAAAGCGTGATAGGGGTTTGCCTCCAATACCACCATCGCCGCCGCCAAGGGAAGTAAGGCCGTGATAATTTTAATATAGCTATCGTCCATGATCGACCTCGCTACTCGAACAGTAAGCCAACACATACCCCAAAATAGTATTCCAGATCGCCAGGGAAATTAGGGCGAGAATCAGTAAGGGCCATTCCCGAGGAATTTTCAAGAGTAACCCAGCGATAATAGCCATCGATCCTAGGGTATCGGAGACGGAAAGACTATGGAGTTTGAATAAAATGGATCGGTTTCCCATTAAGGGAATGGTTCCCCAAAACCAAAATAGGAGTCCTATACCGATGAGAAAATAGCCAAATAAATCGATCATTGTTGTTCATTCATCCTTTTTAAAAGGTGAGCTAGTAACATAAATCCGGCGTTGCCAACACTGAGAATAATCACTCCCACAATCCCGATCATCCAGTCATCTCGTAAAACTGAGATCACTAAAATCATCACCGATGTCTTTGTCGCAATACTGGCAAAGGCTAACATCTTCTCCCAAATATCATCCTCTTGCCAACAGGCTTCTGATATGGGAATTAATAAGGCAATAATCATGGCAATCAAAACCCATTTCATCTGGCTCTCCTCCGTCGTACCCAATGGACAGCATACCAACCGTCTTCGTGGTATTTAACAACAATAGTTTTTGGGGTAAAGGTAATCAAAAAGATATCTAAAAAAATCAAGCCCGGTGTCCGGCGAGGTTTGACTTCTTCCCGGGTGATTTCCTCGTAATTATGGGGACGGAAGATCATTTCAAAGGCTTCAGCATAGGCTTGAGGAATGGCGATCACAATTTCATAAAAAACCCATAACCAATCGGTTAACACCGTTGGCGTTTTACGCAAACCGGGTAAAAGCAAGGCAATTGCGACCCCGATAATAATATTGGTCAGGCTAAAATTGGCTGTTAGTAGAAACCAAATTACTAACCGTAAAATTAGATTCAGATAGCCGATCATGACCACACCATCCAGAATAAAAGAATTAACATCAGACTCATGACCCCCATCAAATGCTCAAATTGTTCGATGACCCGGGGGAGTTTAATTGATAACCGTTGAATCCCGAAAACATAGATTAACCAACCCAGAATAATCGTGATCAGAGGTTTGATAATATTAGCCAGGGTATAAGCCTGATAGTAGACAATATTGGCGCCCACCAAACCCGCTAGGAGTAGAATTATCCCTGGCCAAAAGCTTTTTCTGACTTTATCCTCTCCCCCAAAAGGTAAAAAGATAAATTTGGCAAAGGAGATGGCCGTACCCAACGCGGCTATATTCATGCCGATCACTTGCCAAGGTAAAAGATTTTTCATGGTTAACACCTTTGCCCCAAAACCTGACAATAGGGGGAAACCCGATATGGAAAAACTCGCGATCGCCAACGCGATCCAGAGGTGGGTATTCATCGGCTGATGTTTAATTTCTGAGAAATTCCGACTCGGTAAAGTCCCCGCTATCAAAAATAAAGCGGATTTAACTAAGCCGTGGGTGAGGGCATAAAATCCTCCCACTTCCGGTGCTGCTAAAACAAACCCTAATTGGGAAATGGTATGAAAAGCCAGCATCCGCTTAGTATCCTTTTCAAACATGGCATAGGACACCCCCAGCAGGGCGGTGCTGACTCCAAAGAAACGGACAATGGGATCGATCTCACTAATCATCAGGGCTAAACGCACCAAGGGAAATACCCCGGCTTTGACCACCACCCCAGACATTAAAGCCGATACGGGGGTTTCTGCTTCCGAGTGGGTTAAGGGCAGCCACAACCCAGAGATAAAGATCCCTCCTTTGATTAATAGTCCTAAAAAAATCAGGGCGACGGCTTCGGGTGGCACACCCTGTAAACCGGTAAAGGCAAAGGAATGATGGGTTTGATAGACTAATACCGCCCCGACTAAATAAAACAGCAGGGCGACGTTACTAACAAACAAATAGCGCAACCCTACCCAAATTGACCGATCAGATCGGGGATACACAATCAACAAAAAGGTGGCTATTCCAATTACCTCTAATGCCACATATAAACTCATGAAATCCGCGCAGATAAACGCGGCATTCAGGCTACCGTGTAACAGAGTAACTTGGGTATAAAAAAAACTGGTTTTATTGGTATGCCAGCAGTAGAGGATCACTGCTGCGGTGACTAGCCCATTGGTTAAAATAAAATAGCCACTGAGTTGATCAATAATTAAGCTAACCCCGAAATGATCGAGTAACTGTAAATTCAACGGAGACGGATTCAGTAAGGTTTGTAACCCATATCCTATTGAAATAATTGCCATCCCTAGTGCTAAAACTTTATCCAGTTGGGGGAGAAGATAAATTGTAAAACCCAGAAAAAAGGGCAGTCCAATCCAAACTAGGGCTAGAGTTGTCATGGTGTATTATTTTTCTCGATCTCGTTAGTTTCTAAGGTGGGATTATCCTGGGCGAGTTTCATGACTCCGACTAGCATTAAGGCCTGAATTGAAAGACCGATCACAATTGCTGTTAAAATCACCGCTTGGGGGACGGGATCGGCGTAACTTGGATGGGCGGTATCCGCAAGAATCGGAGTGAACAAACCGTCTCGGGAGGCGACCAGTACATAGTAGCTAATCACACCCGTACTCATGACATCCATCGAGATCGTCTTCATCAGCAGGTTTTTTTTCAGGATAATTCCGAAAAACCCGCATAGTATGGTGGCAAAGACAAAGGCTTCTAACACGAGAATTAGCGAGGTAATGGGGAATGGGTAAGGGAAATTGGATATTACAAGTTGTCAGTATCGATTAACCTTGAAATCGATACAGTCCGGTTTTTATCGAGACTGGCTCTATTAAAGCGAGTCATTTTTGTTTTAACTCTATTAAAATAACACAGATATTCAGTTTGTGGTCAGGGGGAGCGAAAACTTAGCCGCCCACCACATTGCCTAGCATCTACCGGGACTTACGCAAATGTGGGGATGTAACCCTAGATTTAGGGGTAATTCATGAATTACCCCTACTATTGATAGCGGTGATGCGTAAGTTCTGATCTACAATGAGATTTCAGATCAGAACACCGAAAAAACCAATGCCGATTAGCGACTATTCCCCTTCCCAATCTGGACAAGTTTCGGTTTCCGACCCCATCGGGTGCATTCCACAAACTAATAAATTTCCCCCATAAACTTGTCCGTGATAATGGTGACATCCTCGACAAGCGGGGTGTTTGGTTTCTGTGGGTTGAATATATGTGACAAAGGGATCAAAATGTTCGCCTTCGCTATCGATATCTAAATCCAGACCTAAATCCAGATCAAAATAAATATCAATAATCGGTTCAAAGATATCATTGATATATTCATCCAGTTCGGGAAGAATTTTATTTTGTACCTCATCGGTAATTTCTTCCGAAATCTTGGTGAGTCCGTCTAATATTTCGTTCAATTCTTCAGTCACGTCTGTAAAAAACTTCTCCATTTCAGAAATGGTTGTTTCTATCGCTTCTACAATACTTCTTGACCAATCTTCCATGACACCGATAACCAGTTTTCTGAATAATTTATATAAAATATAGCAAAAAACAGCTATACCAGGATTCCAGTATAGCGCGATCGAATTAACCCTTCACCTTGAATTTTTTTGTCGGGTCAACTTCCTAATCTTTCTGAAGGCGACGTAATTCCTCTTGTAAATCCCGCACCTTGTCTTTTAACTGCTCAACTCCATCATCTTTGTGATCAGAGTCATCATCATCATCTAAAATTTCAATCAAACGGGGTTCGGGCTTTTTGGGTGGAGGCGCAGGTTCATTCGTCGGTTGTTGAACTTGCTGAATCGTATCTTCCACAAAACGACGTGCTTCTTCCGTGGTCATTTCCCCCCTTTTAACTAGCTCATCGGCTAATTTTTGGGCATCTGTGCGTAACTCAGCTAGGGTTTTACTCGCTTTTTCCCCTGCATAGGAGGCTAAACCGACCCCTAGATAAACCGCTTTTTGGACAAGATCTCCGAAACCCGCCATAATGACTCCAGTTTCTTAAAACTATTATTATCAATTACACACTTGCTGGCTAACAGTTAATCAACTTTGTCTGTAATCCGTGTTCAATCGCGATATCGTCTCAAAAAAGTGACCCGGAGTTTACGCCTATCAGAAGCATCCCGTATTGCTGCTACCTTCCGGTTCTGACAAGATTTGGGCGTTCCAATCGCATAAGTCCAGGTCATTTACTACTATAACACAATTTTTGATTTTGCAACCCAACATCCCAAATCAATTACGAATTATGAATTACGAATTACGAATTGGTTTTGGATTTTGGGTTTTGGGTGATATTTAGCGAGCGTCCTCGCTCGCCCTGCTCCCTATTCCCTGTTCCCTGTTCGTAATTACCCATCCCCTGCTCCCCCTACTCCCTATTCCCTGTTCGTAATTCGTAATTCGTAATTCGTAATTCGTAATTCCCTACTCACTTCCGCGCTCTAGCGGGTAATCGTTTCTGCTTCTTATGGGGTGCTTTAGGTTTTAATGCGGGTCGAGGACGAGGTTGAGCTCGAACCGGTTGGTCATGTTCGAGGGAGTCTTCTTCAAAGTAGTCAACAAAAACATCGGCCCCATTCACAATCGCCCCTAAAAGTCGCGGACGATATTTTTTGGGATCTTCATCCTCGGTATCCATTAATCTGTCCGTAACCTCCCCTAATAGCCCCGAGGAGGTATAAACCGGACGGGTCACGATCACCATCCCATCGGTGTAGGGTTCCAAGGTTAAAACATCATTATTGCCCTCTAAGGCCGGACTATCCACCACCACAAAATCAAACCGATAGCGGACTTCTTCTAATAGGCGGCGTAATTCACTAGATTCTAAAACCGTTGCTGGGTGACGCACTCCCCCCGGACTGGGAATGACGTATAAATTAGAGACATCGGGAACTAGACGAATACAACCATATAAATCCCCATAATATTGTAGGGGTTCTACCCCACTCTGGGGATCGAGGGGTAATCCCAGGGATTCTACTTCCGAGGGCGATCGCAAATCCGCTTCAATTAATAAGGTACGTTTACCACTGCGAGCCGCGGCGATCGCTAAATTATAAGCACTTAAAGTTTTTCCTTCCGCCGCTCCTACACTGGTAATTAAAATAACTTTAGGGGATTTATTCCCCACCCGTTGTAAATTACTGCGAATTTTTTCATAAAATTCCAGATAGGGAGAATAGCGTTTAAGTAACAAGGGTAAAACATAATCTTCGGGGAATAAAAACACATTAGGAACCACTCCCAAAAGCGGAATTTCTCGCTCTTTAAACGCTCCTTGAATTTCTTCCCAGGTGTAGAATTTGCCACTGAGCATTCCCAGGATAAAAATAATCACCCCCCCGCCTAAAACCCCTGCTAGTCCTCCAATTGCCAACATTAAAGCCATACTCAACGCTTTAGGAATTTCGATATCAGGAGCTTGTGCTTCTTTGGCGATCGCTAAACTACTGGTAATTTCAGCTTCGGCTGCTTTGGCATCTACTAACCTCGCCTGCATTTGATCATACAACGCTTTTTTAAAAGCCACTTGCTGTTCTAGCCGTTGTTTTTCCGATTGTTTATTTGGAATATCAGCATAACTCCGCTTGAGGTCTTCTCCCGTTTTTTGGGATGATATTAATTGTTGTTCTAAACTTTCCTTTTGAGTTTTTAACCCAATCAAAGTTTGAGCTAATTGTTGGCGAGTTGGGTCAAGAGAAGAATCAACCCGAATTTGATCGACCTGACGTAAAGGAGCGGCAATTCCATCGCCACCTAACACCTCAGACGCTCGAGATTGTAACTGTTGTTCGGCGGCTTGTTGACGTTTAACTAATTCCGCCACTGAAGGATGTTGATCTTTATAATCCTTGCGTAAAACTGCTAATTGGGATTCAATTTCATACAGTTGCACCCGCAGTTGAGCAATAATCGGATCAGTCGCCAAGGCTTGGGAAACAAAAGCCTGATCCGCATTTAATCCCAACTGAGATTCTAAACTCATCACTTGAGCATCGAGGGCATCTAACTGTAACTGAATCTGTTTTTGTTGCTGTTCATTGGCTAAAATTGCCGCGGGCAAAGAGCCACTTTCTAAACTTAAAATCGTCGCGCCTTCGCGTTTATCATAATTTTCCAGTGCTTTTTCTGCCTTTCTCAATTCTGCTTCAGCCGGTTTTAAACGTTCTTGAATCAGATTAATAATACTATTCAATTGTTGAGCGTTAATAATCCGACTTTGTTGTTGCATTTTATCCATCAGTTGATTCACAAATACAACAGCCCGTTCTCGGTTGGAATCTTGAAAAGAAACCGTAATTTTCATCGGAGTACCGGGAAGCTCTTTTGTCGCAGGAATAGCCGGTTCTAGTTTAATCCCTAATCTGTCCTTCAACTCCTCCGGCACAATCTTAAATTCCTTCACCATCGGCCCCACAATACTTTGAGGAAGCAACATTTCCGGTGCTAGTTGTTGTCCCTGTTGTTGAATCACCTCCCCGGTTTTAGAAAAGATCACCGGACTGCTTTGGGCGGTTAAAATACCCGTTGCTTTATAGGGAGGAGCCACTGGAGGTTCCATCAACATTGCAGCGGCTCCCGATGCCCCTAACGCGACAATAAAGGTGGCAAAACCCGCCAATTTATATTGATCAAAAGCAATTAAATATCGTTTAACAATGGGTAAAGTCATAGAATTACGAATTATGAATTACGAATAGGTAACTGATTATCTTCTATTATTACTGCCACCACTACTACCACTGGGACTAAATAGATTTTCTACTCCGCTTTGTAACTGTTGGAAAAATAGCAGAAATCCGAGAATATCGCGAAAAGGTTGGGTAAAATTATTTAAAACAAAACTCACCTGAGCCACCAAATTTCGGTTAACAACAATCACATCATTGTCTTGTAATAAAACATTATCCGTGCCATCCCCCGCTAATACATTTTTACCATTTAAAATTTGCTTGGTAGGTTTTCCGGTTTCTGGATCATAACGAATTAAAGCGATTTCCTGCAAATCCGATAAATTCAAAGGAACGGAATTTAATACATCAATAAAACTACTGCCATTTTGTAATGCTACCGTTCCCACTGTATTCACAGGATAACTCAAAATTCTCACCGTAATTTGGGGACTAGCTAAGGTCGATGTCGCTACCAAACGTTGATCATAACCCTCTAGTTCATCCGGTTGTAGTTTCGGGATAATAATAGCATCGCCATTCTGTAACGATACATTCGGTAAAGCCGTGGCCTCTTGAATTGGAGTGTACAAATCGATAATATCCTCGATTAAGCGACCATCGGCCGTAATCCGACAAATCAAAACCGACCGTAAATCCGAGGTGATTCTTGCCCCACCAGCAGCCTGTATAGCCGTTGTTACCTGTCCACTACCGGGGGGAAGTTGATAAAATCCCGGTCGGGTGACATCTCCCACAATGGTGACACTGACGGCCGTAGGGGCGGCGGCCAAACTATAGGTTTCTAAAATATTCCGAGTTGGCCCTTGATAGGCTCGCACCTCCTGGGAAGGAATCACAATCACGTCCCCATCTTCGAGTAACAAATCTACGGGTCTGACACCTAATAATAAGGGTGTTAGCAAATCCACATCCGTTTCCACCACCTGACCATTGGCTAGGGTGCGCCGAATTTTAATCATTCTTAAATCCGCGGCCGTTGTGGTTCCCTGGGCCGTTGTCAGGGCGATCGGGAGTTCGGGACTGGCTAAGGGATAAAATCCCGGTCTAGCCACTTCCCCCGTCACCGTCACCCTGACCGGACGCTGGGTTAATAAGGAAAGATTGGTTTGGGGATTTTGCACAAAAGGAGTTAAATGGCTATTAATAATCCTTTGTACCTGTTCCAAGGTTAAATCCTGAACCCGAATCGCTCCAATTAAAGGTAATAAAATAGCACCATCGGGGGTAACGGCCGTGACGGGGACGCTGAGATCATTAGAACGCTGGCCATTAATAAACACATCAATATAGAGTTGATCGCCGGGGCCAAGACGATAATTTACCCCGCGATTTTCACTTAAACGCCGGAAATAAATATTATCAATCGGGGGTGCAACGGCTCCAGAACGGTCTAAGACGGGATTTCCGGCCCTGTCAAACAGTTGGATCAGTTGGGGCCAGGTGGGTTGGGGAAAGCTTGGGGGCCGTAATTGTCCCCCCGGATAGGGTTGGGCGGCTACCCCTTGGGGAATTACACATTTTTCCGGCAGAGTGACGGTCTGGGCTAAAACCCGTTGTCGGGCCGGAAATCCCCACAGCAAGGCGGCGAAACAGACGATCCAACTGGTGGAATAGAGACTGGTGAGAAATAGGGATGCCAGGGTCTGGCGAGAATATTGATTCATGTTCAATAATTTACGAGCGTTGCTTGCTGCAATTGTGGTGTCTACGCAGTTAGGATAAAACCGTAAACCTTTTTCTATCTATTCCGGTGTTTCCTGTTGTCTGTTTCCCCCCATAGCTAGGGCTTCAGCCATTAGGGAGGCTTGGATACTTTCACCCAGGGAAACGGCCACGGGCCAGACATCTTTAATATTATCTAAGGGTTTAATCGGAATCAAAAGACTGACACCCACCCAGGGGGAGCGATTTCGACTGAGTTGGGCGGCGCGATCTGCCCAAAACCAACGACTCGGCGATGGATCTCCACCATTGGGCCAAGCATACCACTGAGCAACGGCCCAGGTCTGGGTTGAATTCCAAGCCCTAAAAAATTGGACTTCAACTTCAACCGGGCTCATTTCACCGGAGGTGGATTTGACTGAAAAGCGATCGAAACTCAAATTATCGGTTTTCCATCCGAGAAATCCATTAATATCCATCCATTCGAGTTGAGGCTGATCTTTATAGTAATTTTGGGGAAATAATAATACTATTGCCTTCTGATCTTCCCGTTTTACTTCCTGTTTTAACCACTGTTTATTCCCCGCGCCTATCGATTCAATTTTAATTGTTTGCCATCCTGGAATGGTTAACCCTTCTTTTCTAACGGTTTGAAGTTGGGGCAGGGTTTGGAGTTGGGGCATATCCATCCATGGCCACTTTTTATTGATATAGCCTGGCAGTGCAGCACCGATTAATAACACCATCATGAGGATAATAATGATAATTTTAGACTGTTTTTGTTGTGGTTTCATATCAAGTATTTGCATTAAATTATTATTTATTGATTGGGGTTTTCTAAGGTATCTGGGGAATCCAGAGGAACATAATGTTGTAAGCCATTAATTAATATTACTAATAAACCTAGCATCGCTGCTGAATATAAATCTCCGCCCCAACCTTCATGGAGCCATGAGAATAAACCGTCTTGACCGGTGCCATGAAACAGGGTTAATAAGGTATTGCGAATAATATTAGCAATCACACTAATTAAGCCCGCACTCACTAAAAAGAAAATACTCAGTTTTTTGGAGTCTAAAATTCCTGTCCAATACAGCAACATTAATCCTACATACAAACTGGTAAATAACATTTTTAGCCCGGCGCAGTGGGGGGCAACTTCCACAATTTGATCATTCACAAACAGATAAATTTGTTCTACATGGACATCTAAATCAAATTGAATCAGAATAAATCCAGCCACATTAGCAATAAATTTCTGCAAGGGTAAGGCTAAGGGTTCGATTAAATACGGTAAATGATTAGGGGTTGCTAGTAATACAAAGACTAAGGGCATTCTTTGTAATTGAAAACCACTGATTCCTTTAAACGCTAGGCAAAGTCCCGCCAACATCACAGGAAAAGAAAGATTAACTAAATCCGATAAACCGCTCCAATAAAAAATACTACTGATCACAATTAAGCCTATTCCTAAGGGATGGCTAGTATTCGTTAAACGTTTCCACTGATGGCGTTTTGTCCAGGTAATATAAGCGGCAAAGGGTAAACCAATTAAACCATGACTAAAATATTCATGTTCAATACCGATAGTTTTATTCAGCCAGCCATCATACCAATGAATTAACAGGGGTGCATACAGCAACACCATTAACAAAATAATAATCCAATTTAATAAATATTTGTCAAAATGGGTGGGAATTTGGCGATTCATTTGCATAATTATTATTAAATGTTAATGGTTTAATCCTGCCTTTTTCCCCAACTTATGCTCTAGTTCGGGGACATTTATAGCACTACGCATTACAGTTAGGACACTTTTGAGTTCTGAAACCCTTTCACTGCTTACTGTTCCCCGTTCCCTGTTCCCTGTTCCCTAGTGCGTAGCGCTATAGTCGATGATTTATAGGGTACTCACGCACCCTATAATTGCTTGATTTTAAGCACCAATGGCAGATTGAATGGCTGTCAATACTTGATTAATTTGGTAGGTTGTTAATCCGGGATACATGGGTAAGGATAAAATTTGCTGACTTAATTTTTCAGTTTGAGGAAAGTCTCCTTGTTTGTAACCTAAATATTGATAAGCGGGTTGGAGATGGCAAGGAATAGGGTAATGAATTCCGACTTGTATTCCCTGTTCCGTTAATTTGTCTTTCAGGGTATCACGGTTAATAGCACATTCCTCCGTTACCCTAATTACATAGAGATGATAAACATGACCATCGGCACTCTGATTTTCAATGGGAATAATACCTCGTTCCCGCAATAATAGAAGTGAGGCATCATATTTTTCCGCAGCAAAATTGCGATCGCGATTCCAAGTGTTTAAATGGGGTAACTTAACATTTAAAATTGCAGATTGTAAGGTATCGAGACGGCTATTCGTTCCTTTTTCCGTATGTAAATATTTTTGAGGGGCGCCATAATTGCGTAGACTCCGCAGATTTTGAGCCACGATTTCGTTTTGGGTCACAACCATTCCCCCATCCCCAAAACAGCCCAAATTTTTACTGGGATAAAAACTAAAAGCCGCTGCTAACCCAATACTTCCGGCACCATAACTTTCTCGCTCGGCTAAATGGGCTTGGGCTGCATCTTCAAAAATGATTAAATTATGGGCGGCGGCAAAAGCAAATAGTTGATGGGGGGAAACCATTTGGCCATAGAGATGCACGGGAATAATTGCCTTGGTTTTTTGTGTTACCACCTGGGCGGCATGATTAAGATCAATCAGGGCTGTATGGGGGTCACAATCGACTAGGATGGGAGTGGCTCCCGCGTGTAATACTCCAATGAGTGTGGCAATAAAGGTATTCGCCGGAACTAGAACTTCATCCCCAGGTTTTATCCCACAGGCTTGTAAACCCAGAGCGATCGCATCGGTTCCACAGGCTACTCCTACCCCATACTGCACTCCACAGGCTTTAGCAAAGGCGATTTCAAATTCTGTTAAGGCGTGACCTAAAACAAAGTCGCCCTTATCCACTACCGTCAGGATGGCGGCTTGAATTTCGGCTTTCAGGGGTTCGTGGATCAAACTCAAATCCACAAAGGGAACAGAAGTTAGGGTGCTAGTCATACAGAAACCATGAGCATACATCAGCAACACCAGCATAACTTAACAGTTAGCAGTCATCGGTTAGCGGTCAATTTCCGATCATTGCACAAACGATTTATTGTAAAATTACAACAGAACCCATAAAATCACCAAATACAAGGGTCGGGTTAGCTGTAGGGGTGTTCCAAACCCTTTGCATAAGGTTAGAAAGCGCGAAAATGACTAACTCTGGTAGTCGGGTGTTAAGTCAATTCCCAAGGCCCTTTATCGTTTACTAACAAGGGAAACCACAAAAACTATGCCACAATTGAATCTGATTGATCCCAATGTCAACGGGAATCTCGGGTCTATATCTTCTCCCGTTACTAACGGTCACACTCTTTGGACACAGCATCGTGATCATCGGGATCAAGCCTCAGAGCATAAGGCAATTCAAACGATTCCACAACTCGAACTCGATTTGAATGCAACCAACCAACAATTGATTGATGCCGATGCCGTTACTATTGTGAAATGGGCGGCGGAAGTGTTTGGGAATGGCCTAGTTATGAGTACCAGTTTTGGCATTCAAGCCGCGGTGATGCTACATTTAGTAACTGATGTTGTGCCGAATATTCCGATTATTTGGGTCGATACGGGTTATTTACCCACAGAAACCTATATTTTTGCCGAACAGTTAACCGAACGCCTCAACCTAAATTTAAAAGTCTATCAATCTCCTGTCAGTCCGGCGCGGATGGAAGCCTTACACGGACGATTATGGGAAAAAGATGATATTGAATCCTTAAACTATTACGACAAAATTCGGAAAGTTGAACCCATGCAACGGGCTTTAAAAGAATTAAAGGCGACCGCTTGGTTAGCAGGATTACGCGCCGATCAAACCCACCATCGTAAAACCTTAAATCCAGTTGCTCAACAGTCGGGAAGATACAAAGTTCATCCGATTTTGTCTTGGAATTCTAGGGATATTTATCAATATTTAACTGCCCATGATTTACCCTACCATCCCTATTTTGATCTGGGTTATACAACCGTAGGAGATTGGCATTCTAGCCGTCCTTTAATGGCAACGGATGAAAACGAACGGGATACTCGTTTCCGGGGCTTGAAACAAGAATGTGGTTTACATTTACCCCAAACCGAGGAAGAAGCAAAAAGTTTGGATTCCAGTGCCTTATAAATTAACTCTTTCTTTCCCCCGTCACCGGGGGATTTTTTATGCTGAAAAAGGTGGGCATAGCCCACCCGGAAATTAAGCTCCTACGGATTCTTTTGCCGCATACATTACTTCTAAGGAAATTTCGTTTAAACCCCGTTCCCGGGCAAATTTCTCGGTATTGCGTTTGACTTTACCGCGCACAAACCCAGGAACTTTATTCAGTTCGGTTTGAGCTTCTCGCGTCCAATTCAAATCGGAACCCGCCGAAATTCCTTTGGTAATTACTTCTTTGGTATCGTGTCCGCCGAAGATTTCTAATAGGTGATCTTCCATTCCTAAAGTAAAGGAATTATAGATTAAATCGGTAATTTGATTGGTTCCTTCATAGCCTAAAAATGGTTTATAACCGATGGGGAAATTCTGAATATGAATCGGGGAAGCAATCACACCGCAGGGAATATCTAAACGTTTTCCGACATGGCGTTCCATTTGAGTTCCAAAAATAGCAGAAGGTTCAATTCTGGCAATCATATCGGCGATTTGACCGTTATCTTCACTAATCAGAACTTCATCACAATATTCACTCACTTGTTCTTTAAACCAATCGGCATCATATTTGCAATAGGTTCCGGCACAAACAACATGAATTCCCATTTCCCGCGCCAGAATTTTAGTCATGGCGGCGGCGTGGGTATTATCCCCAAAAACAACAGCTTTTTTTCCGGTTAAATTCTGACAGTCAATGGAACGGGAAAACCAAGCGGCTTGAGAAACATACAGGGTTTGATTATCAATATATTCGCTATAATCAACATTCGCTCCTTGGGCATTAATTACTTGTTGAATTTTGCGAATACAACGGGCGGTTTCCACCACTCCCATCGGGGTAATATCGACACAGGGAGTTCCGAATTCTTCTTCTAAATATTTCGCCGTCATTAACCCTAATTCTCGATAGGGAACTAAGTTAAACCAAGCGCGAGGGAGATTTTTTAAGTTATTAACTGAAGCTCCTTCGGGAATAACTTCATTGATTTCAATTCCTAAATCTACCATTAACCGTTTTAACTCGGTACAGTCATGATGGTGATGGAAACCCAGGGTTGAGATGCCAATAATATTAACGGAAGGTTTTTCGGTTTTGCCTTCAGGGATATCGCCTTTTTTCTTGGCTTTTTCAATATAAAAATGAACGACTTGTTGTAAGGTTCGGTCAGCGGCTTGCAGTTCATTAAAACGATAATGATTCACGTCTGCTAACATGACATCGCCTTTGGAATCGAGTTGGGCGCGTTCAACAAAATTGTGTAAGTCTTCTTGTAAAATACTGGAGGTACAAGTAGGAGTTAATAAAATTAAATCGGGGTGTTCTTCTTTATCTTTTCTAATAATATTATCAACTACTTTTTCTTGGGAACCCCGGGCTAAAACGTTCCGGTCTACGACACTGGCGGTGACGGGGGTATAGTTCCGTTCCCGTTCTAACATAGAGCGCATGACGTTGAAGTAGTCATCGCCTAAAGGGGCGTGCATGATGGCGTGAACGTTTTTGAAGGAACTGGCAATTCTCAGGGTTCCAATATGGGCAGGGCCAGCATACATCCAGTAAGCTAATTTCATAGCGTGTTTCTCCGTTGATAGGTGATCAGGACAGCTTGTTTTATGTTCTCAGAAATTGTGCCAATCGCTATGAGTATTTATACATGGCGATCGCTTGCACCAAACCGGGTTTCTCAACCCTAAATCTTGATTTTAGACCCTAAACGACGGCTAAAAACCCGATTTCTTAATTCATTTTGACACTAAAACAATAATAACATTGTTTAATTGCAATGATTCTTAAGTTTTGAGCAATATTTTGTTAAATTAAATAGAAATGTTAAGTTCAATCCCAAAAACTTGACATAAAATTAAAACTATGGTTTGAGTTATTTTCTGTTGAGGTAAAAATGCAAACATCAGAAGATTGGGAATGGTTAGCCGCGAGTTCTGAATATTTAGCCGCGGTTGCCATTCAAGAGTTATTAGAGGAGCAAAAATTTATGGAAGCGGGAGCAGGGTTAGCGGTTTTAATTGAATCTATGGGAAAATCCAAGAAATTAGCTTTAAAAAGTCAGTTAACCCGGTTAATGATGCACATTATTAAGTGGAAATATCAACCGGAAAAACGGAGTTCTAGTTGGGAAACTACGATTATTTCCGCCAGAGATGAAATTGCTGATATTCAAGAAGAAGTTCCCAGTTTAAATCGAAATTACTTGGAATCAATTTGGGAAACTTCTTTTAAAAAAGCTATCAGACAAGCGGAAAGTGAAATGAGCAAAAGATGTCAATTAACCGCCTTATCTTGGCAAGAAGTATTTGAAGACGAATATAGTTTATTTGATTATAATTAAGGAGAAGGGGTTTATGTCAACTCAAATGGATTGGCTAGATTTAGCCATGAGTTCTCATTATCTGACGGCATTAGAAGTTAAGAACTGTTTAAAACAGGGAAATATTATGGAAGCTACGATAGGTTTAGAGGCATTAATTGAAGCAATGGGACGATCTGATAAACGAGCGTTAAGAAGTCAGTTAATTCGGTTAATGGCTCATGTTATTAAGTGGAAATGTCAACCCCAAAAACGAACTTCTAGTTGGTCAATTACAATTTTATCAGCGCGGGGTGAAATTGAAGCAATTCAGGAAGATACACCCAGTTTGAACCGAAATACTATTGATTCAATTTGGGATAAATGTTTGGAAAAAGCGGTTAAAGAAGCGGAAACAGAAATGAATCAAAAATGCTCATTAATATCTTTATCTTGGCAAGAGGTATTTGAAGAAGAATATACTTTATTTGATTATAATTAAACTTAGGAGTTATTATGCAAACTGGAAAAGATTGGGAATGGTTAGCCGCGAGTTCTGAATATTTAGCCGCGGTTGCCATTCAAGAGTTATTAGAGGAGCAAAAATTTATGGAAGCGGGAGCAGGGTTAGCGGTTTTAATTGAATCTATGGGAAAATCCAAGAAATTAGCTTTAAAAAGTCAGTTAACCCGGTTAATGATGCACATTATTAAGTGGAAATGTCAACCGGAAAAACGGAGTGGCAGTTGGTCTATTAGTATTCGTTCATCGCGTCAAGAAATTGCTGATATTCAAGAAGAAGTTCCCAGTTTAAACCAAAATTTTATTGATTCAATTTGGCAACAATGTTTTCAACGGGCACTCAAGGATGCTGAGGATGAAATGGGGAAAAAATGCTCACTAATATCTTTATCTTGGCAAGAGGTATTTGAAGAAAAATACACTTTATTTGATGATTATAATTAAATGTAAGTAGGTGGTCATAAATAAAGTCAATAATAGAAAAAGATTGTTTAGGATAATTCTTGAGAGTTACTCAGGGAATTAAATCGCAAGCGATCGCAGGTACAATCATTTCTTTCGTTTCTATCTTCAATGGCTTGAATCACAGCTTGGCTCAAATCATATTCATCTTCAAACATTCTTCCCGCCAGTTCATGAGTTTTTAATTGATGCCATTCTGGTTCGATTTCATTCAATTCAGGGCTATAAGCAGACAGGAAGAAAAATTCTAATTTTTTGTCTTGCCACTCCCTTTCTTTTTCTTGTATTTTTTGACTTTTATGGACACTGTAGTTATCTTGAATCAGTACGGTAATTTGTCGAGTATTTTGAAAATGCTTTTCAGCTTTTTCCGCTTGCCAATCTATAAATTTTATGTAATTCTCACTTGTAATTCCTGACAAACTTAAACCGTACTCAAAACTTTTTCCTTTTTCTAATACTCCAATTACATTCAATCTTTTTCCTCGCTTTTTCGTCTGGTTTATTTGTTTCTGCTTCCCCTTTTTTACATAGGTGTAACTCACAGGACTCCATAAACAAAAACCTGCCTCATCTAAATATTTTAATCTGACCAAACCCTCTTCTTCATAACGCTTTAACGTCTCCAAATCTCTTTTCTTGCTCGCTGTTTTTTCGGGATTCTGTTTTTTCTTTAAACTGGCTTTTGTTCTTTTCCAGCGCCAGTCTTTTTTTTTTAAGATTTTTCTAATTCTTTCTGCGCTTAGTGCGATCGCTCTCTCTCGCAGAAGTTTTTCCGACAGTTGACGGCTATTATAAGTTCTTTCATCTGACTCTATACAAGTTTCTAAATATTCTATATCTTCTTCTTTCCACCTCCGTTTTCTTCCCGAACGAGGAGCATCAAATAATCCTTCTTTTTCTTGATTTATCCATCGAGTTATTGTTTTTCTTACCATGGCTTCTGAACACCTTAAAGTCTGGGCTATTTTTGAGACCATCCATCCTCCATCACTAAACATTAATATATCTATTCTCTGCCTTGTTCTTTTCGGAACTTTCTCTTGCTGATACAGAGTTAGTAGCTCTTGTTTTTCTTCTTCTGTTAGTTGAATTCTTAACCTCAGTGGCATGACTATTCCTCTGATATTTCTTCATTTCTTATTTTAACTCTATTTATGACCACCTACTTAGTGCGAGCGTCCTCGCTCGCTAACTTTACTACTATCATCATCCTCGCTAATTTTACCACCCTACTCTCAATATCCCCTTGTCTACAATTAAAAATAGTTGTATAATCAGGTTATCTATTGAGTAAATAACAACTCACTATTTTTATATCATTTTTACTGCCATGATTAAAAGAAAACCATTTATCGCTCTATTGTTATCAGGAATAACCGGTGCTTTAATATTAGCCTGTAGTTCCTCTGAACCCTCGGGAAATAACACCGCTTCTAATCCCAATTCAACCCCAAATACCGTTGAAAATTCTAAAGTAATTCCGCTTGGAGTCGTTCTTGCCCAAACCAGTAACGCCGCTTTATTAGGAGAAGAACAGGTGATTGGGGCGAAAATAGCTGAACAATATTTTAACCAACAAGGAGGCGTGAATGGAACCCCAATTAAATTAGCTTTTCAAGATGGCGGAGGCGATGAACAAAGCGCGATTAATGCCTTTAATACCTTAATTAATCAACAGAAAGTTGTCGGAATTTTAGGCCCTTCTTTATCTCAACAAGCCTTTGCCGCTGACCCGATTGCAGAACGGGCAAAGGTTCCGGTTTTAGGCCCTTCTAATACGGCGAAAGGCGTTCCTCAAATTGGCGATTATATTGCCCGGGTTTCTGCTCCCGTTGCAGTTGTCGCCCCGAATGCTGTAAAAGCCGCATTAAAAATCAATCCTGATATTAAAAAAGTAGCGGTTTTCTACGCTCAAAATGACGCTTTTAGTAAATCAGAAACGGAGACTTTCCAACAAACGGTTAAGGATTTAAACCTGGATTTGTTGACGGTGCAGAAATTCCAAACCACCGACACCGATTTTCAAAATCAAGCCACCGCAGCGATTAATTTAAACCCGGATTTAATTATTATTTCGGGACTGGCGGCGGATGGAGGAAACTTAATCAAACAGTTACGACAATTGGGCTATCAAGGATTAATCATTGGCGGAAATGGTTTAAATACTTCTAATATTTTTTCCGTCTGTCAAAAAGAGTGTGATGGGGTAATTATTGCCCAAGCCTATAGTCCTGAAATTGATAATCCGATTAATAAAACCTTTCGCGAAACCTACGCAGCCCAAAATAAAAAAGAACCCCCACAATTCACCGCCCAAGCCTTCGCCGGAGTTCAAGTATTTGTAGATGCGTTAAAAGCCGTTGACCAAAAAAATAAACTCGATGGTTTATCCTTAGAACAGTTAAGAGAACAATTAAATCAAGCAATTTTATCAGGAAAATATGAAACAGTTTTAGGCAATATTTCTTTTACCCCCGAAGGTGAAGTAGTGCAGGAAAAGTTTTATGTTGCTCAAATCAAAATGGATGAAACCGGAAAAAATGGTAAGTTTAGTTATTTAAAATAGTGGGGTGCAATTAACTTTTTTTCAACTAAAGTATCTTTATTTTCGAGTTTATGACCTCACGCTATCTGTTATATAAAGATTATGAATCAGGATTAAACAATAACTTAATGGGGCTGGAAATAGCCGTTGGGTTAGCCTTTCTCACCCAACGAAAATTAGTTTTTTATGGTTCTGTGGGAGAGGATAAAAATATCTTACCTGTGCGGGGAGGCTATTTTTTATCCGTGCCTGAAAGTCGCAAACATATTATTAATATTGATAAACTTCCAACAATTTTAGATTTAGTGGATAAACTTCCGATTCCGATTTTAAACTATTCAGAATTTTTGGCAGAAACCCAAGGAAAAAGTCTGAGTCATTATCGGAGTGAGGTTAGATTAGTAAATGCGGTTTTTGTTCCGAATAACATTATAATTAATTCCCAGGTTTTATCGGATTTTGCCGAAAATCGTCTTATTATACAGGATGTTGAACAGGATATTTTAGAATTTAGTGCCTGTAATTTAGCCTATTATTCTCGTTTTTTTTATCCTCCTTCCCTGTCAATATATGCTCTAATGGAAGCAATTCAATTTAAACCTATTTATCGGAATTTAGCGGATAAAATTTCTCAAACCCTCGGACAATATAATGGGATTCATATTCGTCTCACCGACTATCGAAACTGGATTCCCCATCGAGAAGCCGACCATCCCTATTTAATCTTAAAAACCCTAAAAGAAATCTTTCCACCGGAAGAACTTTTATTAATTTGTACTGATGAATCGGAAAATATGGATTTTTTTAATCCCATTTTAAACTATTATAAAAATACTATTTTTATTGATAAATTTATTATATCAAATTTTCAAACAGAATTTAAAAATTTACCTTTTACCGATGAACAAACCCTAGGATTAATTTGTAATTTAGTTATGTGGAATTGTCAGGAATTTGCCGGAAGTTTTCGCAGTACCTATACCGGAATTATCCATAGAAACTGGCTCAAAAACCAATTTCAAAAGCAACTGAACTCCTCTCAATTAAGCTTTAAATTTGTAGAAAGTGGTTTATCCCCGGGAGAAGTCCAGTTTCATCAAGGCTCCTATGCAGAAATTAACTCCGGTTTGTTTAGTTGGAATCGTATTCATCTCCCCGTCGCCATAGAAATGAAATCTTGGTGCCGAGAATGGCCAGAATCCGTGTGTTTAACTCTTTAGGATAACGACTAATCAACGATTTTGATTTGCCCGGTACTTAATGCTCTTTGGAGAGTAGAAACTAAGTGTTTTTCCTGTTCATCAAGTTGGCGCAATAACCAATATCTCATGGCATATCGCTCTTGACGACTGATGGATTTAGTCTTGAGAATTTTCTCAATGATTTGCTTGAAACTCAAGCCGGAAAGTGATGGGGGGTCAGATATAGACATATTAAAAGGCAACTTATTACGGGGTCTAAAAATTAGGCACTAATTCACTCTATTTAATGATTTATATGCTCCTATGGATGTGATTTATATCATTAATAATAAGTGAGATAGATCACAAAAGGTCAAGGGGAGCAGGCAACAGGGAAATCCCCATCACGAAAATTGGGGGTTGGGAGAATGACTCCTGGAAACTTTCTGACTGATGCCCAGCCGATTTGTTTAGATTTGAGACGTGACCTTTCTTTGAATAGGGGAATGGTTGTCAATTTGCACAACTTAAAGAGTAAAATCTTCTTATGCGCTATTTTTGATTCAAGGAGACTCCATTGAAAAAGCTATTATCAGTCTTTATTTTAAGTTTTCTATTATTAACATTCCTTTTGTCTAAATCCGCATTAGCAGAAGGAATTTTAAGTGGGTCTACCATTTTTTCCAACTCCTGTGCAGCCTGCCATATTAACGGGAATAACGTAATTGTTGCTAATAAAACCTTGAAAAAAGAAGCGTTGATTAAATACTTAAAAGGATATGAAGAAAACCCTCTAGCTATAATTATTAATCAAGTCACCAATGGTAAAAATGCTATGCCTGCGTTTAAAAGTCGGTTAACGGCTAGGGAAATTACCACCGTTGCCGCCTATGTTGTCGAACAAGCTGAAAAGGCATGGTCGCCATTAGAATAAATTTCCCTAGATAATAATATTATGGGATTAAATTTCCCAGTTTCATTGAAATATCTGTTATCTTAAGATATCAAAACTCTGTTAAAAATTTTGTGAGTCATCAACCTCTGTAAATTTCAGAGTTGCCGGATTCCATAGCGCACTTTCATCAGTCAAATCTGTATCAAAAATAAATGTTTACACAAGTGCATTTGACAGAGCGACACCATCATATTCTCTGGGCAACCATTCGTCACTATATTGCGACGGCGGAACCCGTGGGTTCTAAGGCTTTGGTGGAAGAATACAACCTCAAAGTCAGTCCCGCCACTATTCGCAATGGCATGGGAGTCTTGGAACGGGCCGGACTTCTGTATCAGCCCCATACCTCCGCCGGACGCATCCCCTCGGACTCGGGGTATCGGATTTATGTTGATAAACTGATTACGCCCTCAGAAACCGTTGCGGATGAGGCGCTGCACCTGTTACGCGAACAACTGAATTTAAAAAACTGTAGTTTGGAAGCGGTTTTGCGGGGGGCGTCGCAAATTTTATCAACTTTGAGTGGATATATTACCTTAGTTACACTCCCGAAAACTGTTACTACCCGGTTACGACATTTGCATTTGGTTTCTATAGAACCGGGGAAAATCATGTTAGTGGTGGTGACAGATTCCTATCAAACTCAGTCCAGTTTAATTGATTTATCTCCAGCGAATTCTCCCTCGGATTCTCAGGCCATGGGAGTTAATCTTTTACCCGAAGATCAAGAGGTTTTAGAACAGGAATTACAACTGCTTTCTAATTTTTTAAATGCTCAACTTCGAGGCAAATCTATTTCTGAACTTTCGATTTTAGATTGGAGTGAATTAGATCGGGAATTTCAGTGCTATTCTGAGTTTTTAATAAAGTTATTAACGGATTTAAGTTTTCGCAGCCAAACCCCAGAATATACTCCAATTCTGATTAGTGGCATTGCTGAAGTTTTACATTTACCTGAATTTTCCCAATTGCAACAGGTGAAAACTTTGATGCACTTATTAGAGGAAGAACAGGAACAATTGTGGCCGTTAATTTTTCCTAATCCTAAACAAGAACAACGGGTTACGGTTCGCATTGGGTCGGAAAATCCTTTAGAACCCATTCAAGGTTGTACCCTGGTTTCTGCACCCTATCGACGGGATAATATTCCGGTTGGAAGTGTGGGAATTTTAGGCCCGACTCGGATGATGTATGAAAATGCGATCGCCGTAGTTGAAGCCGCCGCCGATTATTTATCTGAGGCACTGAGTTAATTTTTAATCCCTAAATTTATGATGGGTTTAGAACCTTTAAAAAATAGTTTATCTTCCTTTGTTCATCTTCTAGGATTTTGTTTAGAAACCCTTTCCGCTTTCTGTGTTTTGTTGGGATTAATCACTACCTTAAAAATAGCCCTAGCAAGTTTCCGCCGTCGGCAATTTTTTCCCTTTATAGAATTACGTCTTAACTTTGGCAGTTGGTTAGCTTTAGCCTTGGAATTTCAGTTGGGCGCGGATATTGTTTTCACAACAATTACACCGTCTTTTGTTGCGTTAGGGAAGTTAGGAGCTATTGCCGTTATTCGGACATTTTTAAACTATTTCTTGAATAAAGAATTAGAAATGGAAATGAAATTTCAGAACGAACTACAAAATAAATCTGCTCTTGATCAGTTATAGAATATGACGGCAAATTCTGATATTTTAAGACTAGCACAAATAGCAATTACTGAGTTTGAAAATTCCAAAATATCGGGAGTTTGGAAGGGATTAGATCAACAACAAATTATTGCAGAATTGCGATCGCGTCTGATTAATCCTTTTAATATTAATCAAGGGACTCAACCCTTTTGTGGCCCAGCAGCAATTATTTTTGAACTAATTAGAAAAAATCCTCTAGCTTATATTCAACTCTGTCGAAATCTGTTTCAAATTGGAGGATTTCATACCCAAACAAATCGCTGGATTTCCCCGCCTCTCAAGTTACAAGAAAGTCGCTTAAATTTCCAAATTCCTCAAATCGATTGGATGGTATTATCCACCCTCAGAGAGTCAGAAAATATGATTTTTTCTATCGATCCAAATGCCCCTCAACTGTTAAGAAATTTAGCTGGAATTACCAAAACCTGGGAAATGGCAGGATGGATTAAAGAAATTTTAGGCTATCAAACCGTTAATTATAGAAATGCTTACTTATTTGGGGATTTAGAAGCTATTGAAACGGCCAATCAGATGATTCAATCCGGTGGTGTCGCCTTTGCCTTAATTAATGATTCGGGTTTACTCCTAAATCAACCGCCCGTTTTTCCCTATCCCAATCATTGGGTCGCATTATTAGATAAAATTCAAATTAATCTCAACAGTAATTTGATTAATTTCAAGGTCTATACTTGGGGAAAAGAAATGCAAATTACTGTTAATTCAACAACTTTTAAAACCTATTTTTGGGAAATTGTAACCGGAATTTAAAGTTAAATTTAATTAACTTCAATCTCACCAATTAATGAATTTGTAATAATCCGTTTTACTCCCAGATTAACTAACTTTTTAAAATCCTCTAAATCATCCACCGTCCAAACCACAATATCTATCCCCTGATTTCGGCTTTTATCAATGATTTCGGGATGGGCTAAAACCACAGGATAATCTATTGTTAAAATAGCATTTCCTTGATTAATTGCTGTTTGTAATTGTTGTTCAAATTGCTGAAAATCAATTAAAAAATATCCCAAGGTGATTTCGGGACAATAACCCCGAATTCGATCTAAAAACTCCTGATTAAATGAAGTCATAATCGACTTGTTGATCAGGTTATTATTAATTAATAAATCGCCTAACTGTTTGATTTCTAAGTCTGACCATTGATGGTCTGGTTTAACATCAAAATATAAAAAATCCTTAACTTCTTGAAAAGTTGCGATCGCATCTTCTAAAGTCGGAATACTTTCCCCAGCAAATCTTTCTGCAAACCACGATCCCGCATCTAATTCTTTCAATTCAGCAACGGTTTTTTCAGAAACTTTACCCGATACTCCCGTAATTCGGTTTAACTCTTGATCATGAAAAATAACCGGAATTCCATCCGCAGAAATTTGTACATCAAATTCTAGGGAATTTGCCCCCTGTTGCAACGCAGCATTAAACCCAACTAGGGTATTTTCAGGCGCCATCACCGAAAAACCTCGATGGGCAATAATTTCTAAATCCATAATTTTACCTCTATTTTTATTATGATCAGTTTACCATAACTTGACTATTTAAAAACCTTTCAACTGTTTGATTAAAACTTTCAGCTTCGACTAGAAATGACCAATGATTTCCCGCCACACGCTGAATTTCTAACTGAGTTAAATACTGTTTATATGGTTTTAATTGCCATTCCATCCGATTTACACCTTTTTCTGGTTGAATTAATAACGTAGGAATATCAATATTTTCGGTTAACCCAGGAACTTCCATAACCTGTTCAAAAATTTCATTTCTAGCCGGAATTTCAAATTTACTTCCCCAACTTCCATCGGGTTTTTGTTCCATTCCCGATATAAATAATTCCTGTTGTAAATCACTCCATCCTGAAAATTGAGCTAATTGTTTAGCTTGATCTTCTGCTTGTTCAAAACTAGCAAATGGCCCTATTAATTTTAAGCAATCTAACTGACGGTATAAAATCGGTAAAGTTAATTTAAACAAACCCGGAAGTTTCATAATAAAAATCGGATCAACTAGGATCAAACTATTAAACCGTTTAGGATTTTGTTTTGCCCAAATTGCTGCCAGTTTTCCCGTCCAAGAATGCCCTAAAATATTAGCTTTTGACCAATTTAGATGCTCCATTAAGGCTTCTAAATCTTCAATAACTTCGGTAAAGGTATAGCCATGGTCGGGTTTACTACTTTCTCCATGTCCGCGCATATCCGGCGCTATAATATGATAGCGATCGCTTAATTTTTCTCCTAATTGTTTCCAGACTAAAGCCTGATCTGCTAACCCATGTAATAATAAAATATTGGTATTTGAGGAACTTTTAATATTAGAATCCCATTCTAAATAAGATAGATTAATTTTTGATAACGATAGGGTTTTTCTAACACAACTCATGTTTTATCCTCTTAAAATAGTTACAGATATAAAACGTTGTCGATGCTCTAGCCCCCTGCTCTTGCGCTGAAGCGCAACAACCAGCGCAACAACGAACTATCTCATATTTAGTTAATTTTGTCAAATTTGGAAATGTGTTATGGAAGCATCTACAGACTGGCAACAGGTTAAAGCATCCTTTAAGAAAATTTGGGGTTATGATGATTTTCGACCGCCCCAAGGGGAAATTATTAAGAGCTTATTAGATAAAAAAGATGCCTTAATTGTCATGCCAACCGGGGGCGGAAAATCTATCTGTTTTCAACTGCCAGCACTATTACAAACCGGATTAACTTTAATTATATCGCCCCTGGTGGCACTAATGGAAAATCAAGTACAGGAACTTCAAGACCTGCGCCTTCCTGCTGCCTTAATTCATAGTCAATTAATGCCCCAACAACGCAGAAAAACTTTAAGTTTAATTGAGAAAAATCAATTAAGACTCCTCTACCTTTCTCCCGAAACCTTATTAAGTTCTCCCGTCTGGAGTGTGATTTCTCAACCCCATATTCTAATCAATGGTTTAATCTTAGATGAAGCTCATTGTTTAGTACAATGGGGGGATACTTTTCGCCCCGCTTATCGACGGTTAGGGGCAATTCGTTCGACCTTATTAAAACTGAAACCTAAAGGGACAAAAATCGCGATCGCCGCCTTTACCGCCACCGCCGATCATGATGCTCAAGAGACAATTAAACAGGTTTTACAACTGCAAAAACCTCAGCAATTTCTCCTTAGTCCCTATCGATCTAATTTAGAATTAAATATTAAAACTGTTTGGACACCCCGAGGACGAAAAAAACAGTTAATCCAATTTATTCAACCCCGAAAAAATCAAACGGGTTTGATTTATGCTAGGACTCGGAAAGACTGTGAACAATTAGCCCAATGGTTACAAACAGAAAAATATTCAACTGTTGCTTATCATGCGGGGTTAAGTTCAGAAGAACGCCGAAAAATAGAAAAAGATTGGTTACAGGAAAAGATTAAATTTGTGGTTTGTAGTAGTGCCTTTGGTATGGGAATTAATAAGAGTAACGTGAGATGGGTATGCCATTTTCAAGCTCCTTTTTTATTATCAGAATATATTCAAGAAGTCGGACGGGCGGGGAGAGATGGGAAACCCGCGATCGCCTTAACTATTATTAGCGAACCCACGGGTTTTTTCTATCCTGAAGATAAGCAACGACAAAAATATTTAATCGAAAACCTAGAAAAACAATATCAATCGGCAAATCAACTGATTAAAAAACTCCCAGCAACTGGAAATATAGAAACTCTATCAGAACAATTTAAAAATAGTGCGATCGCCCTTTCTATTTTACACGCTCAAGGACGATTAATCTGGCGAAATCCCTTTGATTATGAAATCCTATCTCAACCCAAAAAATTGCATCAAGACCAGAATAATAAAGCAATTCAACAAATGAATCAATACTTAAAAACTCGTCAATGTCGGTGGAAGTTTTTATTACAAGCGTTTGGGTTTAACTTAGAAAATCAGTCTCAAGGATGTGGTCATTGCGATCAGTGTAAATCTTCTCGCTAATTATCATAGGATTGAATAAATATGCGAAAATCCGTTAAAATTATAGAGGAAACCGATTGCTGATTAACCTTTGATTCAAACCTTTGGCGATAAACGGACTGAGGATTTATTTCAGGGGATTTCCAGTCGAGAAACCCGCAAATTTCCTGCGGACTTAATTAAAGTAGCGGTGCGAAAACTTGATATGTTGAATGCAGCTTATCAATTGGAGGATTTACGTTCTCCGCCAGGAAATCGTTTAGAATCTTTGAAAGGAGACTTAAAAGGCTTTTATAGTATCCGAATTAATGATCAATGGCGGATTATTTTTAAATGGCAAAATGGCAATGTTTTGGCTGTAAAAATTGTTGATTACCATGATTAAATTGTCTATGTTACCTCAAAACCGAATTCCCACCCATCCCGGGGAAATTTTATCGGAAGAATTTATTATTCCCTTAAACTTAACTCCAGTGGCTTTAGCGGAACATTTGGGGGTTCCGGTGCAGCAAATTAATGAAATTGTCAAAGGAAAACAAGGGATTACACCGGAAACAGCTTGGTTATTGGCTCAATCTTTCCAAACTTCGCCTGAGTTTTGGATGAATTTACAAATTCAATATGATTTGGCTTTAAATCAACCTAAAATTAAAACACCCCCGATTATTTTATCTAGTTCTTAAAGTCGGATGGTAATATATTGGGAAAATCTAAAATAGCAGTTATTCAAGTCCTCCTAATGATAAAAAGTTAGGATTTTCATAAAAACCCATCAAATTATAATCATGGAAAACAACACAACAACCGAATCAAATCTTACCGCCGAACAACATCGTTTAAAAATGCAACGGCGCAAAGAAGTTCAGGATCAAAGAGTAGCCGAACGCAATCAAACTAAAGGATTAATTATTGTTAATACCGGAAACGGAAAGGGAAAAACTACCGCCGCTTTAGGGATGGTTTTACGGTCTTTGGGTCATGGATATCGGGTGGCTATTATTCAGTTTATTAAAGGCGCCTGGGAACCCGCAGAAAAGGCGGTTTTTAGTAAATGGCCAGAACAATTAGAATTTCATGCGTTGGGGGAAGGATTTACTTGGGAAACCCAAGACCGCGATCGAGATATAGAAAAAACCCGGGAATCGTGGAATTTAGCCCTAACTTTTATTAGAAATTCTGAGTTTAAATTAATTTTACTCGATGAAATTAATATCGCCATTAAAATGGGTTATTTACCCGTTGAAGATGTTCTCGCTGGAATTGCAGAAAAAGCCGAGGATACCCATATTATTTTAACGGGTCGAGGTGCGCCCCAGGCTTTAATTGAACAAGCGGATCTTGTCACCGAAATGTCTTTAATTAAACATCCTTTTCGGGAACAAGGTATTAAAGCTCAACCAGGGATAGAATTTTAAATACCTATTTTTTATTACCTGAATTAGTTCAATTTATGGGATTAACAAAGATTTAATTGAGCCCTGAAGGGCTCACTACTTGATCAATCGTTAAGTCAGAAAACAGCGTTGAGTAATAGCTTTTTTTAAAAGGGCTTTATACTCTTTATTGTTAATAACATAACAGCCAAATCGTTCTAGGTGAGGGTTATTCATTTGGGCATCAAATAAAATAAAGTTTTTCTGTCTTAATCGTTCCACTAATTTCACCATTGCCACCTTGGAACCTTCGGGGATTCTAAAAAACATAGATTCCCCAATAAAAGCCCCGCCAATCACAATTCCTAAGATACCTCCGGCTAATTCATCTCCTTGCCAAGTTTCAAAACTATAGGCAAATCCGGCATAATTCAAGGTATGATAAATTTCTTTTAATTCCGAAGAAATCCACGTTTCTTCCCGATTAGCACAGCCTTCTACAACGCCAGTAAAATCTCGATTAATCGCCACGGTAAACCGATTTTGATTTAAAACCCGTTGCAAAGAACTCGGATAACGAAATCGCTCATCCAGGGGAATTAGTGCCCGTTTTCGACTAGAATACCATTCTAAGCTATGTTCCCCATCATTTGCCATCAGAAAGTATCCTTGTGCATATCCTTGGATAATGGCGGTGACATCATATTGCATAGGTGACAAACTTTGCTATAATTTTGTTAATATACTAAAGGTTATTTTTTCATCTATGCTAAACCTTAACTCCTCCTTCATGTTAGAGAATACCCTAACTAAACTGCTGAACAAAACCGAAAAAACCTGGGGATATCTCCAAGTGTATCAAAGAGGTGAATTATATTATCTCACTATCCCAGGATATGGGGATGATATTATTAAATTTAAAGGGAATGATACAACCCATTCCTATCAACTCTATTGGTATAAACGTCCCGAACCTTCGGTTTTTGTAGAAGCCAAAACCCAAAAAACCTATAGGAAAGAAACCAAAACCTATGACAAAGCTAAGAGTTTTCAGGTTTGCTTTAAACGAGAAGCTAATCCTATTGAATCCGCAATTAATCGGTTATTTGCTGAATTAGTGAAAACCAAAATATCAGAAGACTATAAGGGGAAAGATTCTCCGATTATCACTCTTGTTCAAAACTAAAATTAGAATGTAGAAAAAAACCATGAACGAACCCATTGCACCCATCACCTTACCCCCGAGTGAGAATTTAGAACAGGAAGGGGAATGGTTAAAACAAACCTTAAATCGTTGGTTAGATGAACAATTTATCCCCGAAGCGGTGAATGAAATTATTGCCCAACGGGCTGCTCAAATTTATGTTCGTCAACGCATGGAAGGGGAAAATGATGTGGGTTCTTTGGTACTAGCAATTGTAACGGAAATGGAATCCTTTGATTTTTCTAAAAGTTTTTTTGGGGAATTTGCGATCGCCAATGCGGTCAGCGATTTATTATTAGATAGCTTAGGAATTGAACGCTGTTGTGGACGTTCAACATTCGAGTCAATATAGGGAACAGGGAACAGGAAACAGGGAACAGGGAATACTTCGACTTCGCTCAGTAACAATGAGTTTGCACAGATTTAGTAGAGACGTGCCCGAGCGCAGCGATGCCGAAGGCTATTGGCGCGTCTGTGTAATGTGTAGTGCTATAACTTGAATTTTAGGAAAAATTAAGGGCGAGAAGACCCCGCCCATAAGGGTTATAGATGTTAGTCTATTACCAACTGGACTTAACCACACCCGGCAATAACCCAGCATGGGCCATTTCCCGAATCACGTTCCGAGATAATCCAAAATCCCGATAGAAGCCTCTGGGGCGTCCAGTTAACCAGCAACGGTTTCTGACACGGGTTCTGGAACTATCCCGGGGGAGTTGTTGGATTTTGCGGTGAATTTCCATTTTTTCCAGTTGAGACCCGGCCTGCTCGAACTGATCTTTCAGATCAGCGCGTTTTTCCGCATATTTTTCTACCGTTCTTTTGCGCTTATTATTGCGCTCAATCATGCTTTTTTTAGCCATATTAAGGCTGTTCTCCTTGTAAATAATTATTTATGCTTTAGCAAGTTTTTTTCCTGCGGTGGGGACGGTTGATCCTTGGGCAGAGGGGCATAAATCAGACAATTGACAATTATAACACATTGGACTACGCGCTGTACAGACGGCCCGACCATGATAAATTAAGCGAATTGACCAATTTTCCCAATCCTCCTGGGCAATTAAAGGCATCAGATCCCGTTCAATCCGAATTGGATCGGTATGGGTGGTTAATCCTAGCCGTTGACTCAGCCGTTTAACATGGGTATCCACCGTCACCCCCATATTAATCCCGTAACCATGGGCTAACACCACGTTAGCGGTCTTGCGAGCCACCCCAGGGAGTTCTAAGAGTTGTTCCATCAACTTAGGCGGTTGTCCCCCGTATTTTTCCGCTAACAGTTGACAGGAACCCTGAATATGGCGGGCTTTGTTCCGATAAAACCCCGTTGAGCGCACCAGGGTTTCTAGTTCGGTAATATCGGCTTGGGCCAAACTTTGGGCATCGGGAAACCGAGCAAATAGAGCCGGAGTCACTTGATTTACCCGTTCATCGGTGCATTGAGCCGATAGAATGGTGGCGACTAATAATTGCACCGGAGTTTGATAATTTAAACTACAGGTTGCATCGGGATACAAGCGTTTTAGTCGCAATAAAATTTCTAGTGCTCGTTGTTTGGGGCTCCGCTTTTTCTGAGTCACCATATTGATTATTTACTGTTGAAAGAGCGATCGCACCCAACCGAAATCCGTGAGATTAATCGTATCTCGAATAATCAAGAAAACCCCTAATCCTAACAACAACATTAAACCCGTTTGCATCACATTTTCTTGAATTTTCTCGGGTAAGGGTTTACCGCTCAGGGCTTCAAATAACAAAAAGGCTAATTGACCGCCATCTAAAGCCGGAAGCGGTAAAATATTAATGAAGGCTAAGTTAATACTAATTAACGCCGCAAATTGCAGTAAATTCCACGGATCAGAACGGGCAATATCCGCCCCAAATTTGACAATTCCCACCGGGCCAGATAGCTGTTCTGCGGTTTCACTAAATCGACTAATTAGTTGTCCGAAACCAGATGCAGTTAAGTTGATAATCCGTTGAAATTCCGTTGCACCCTTACTTAATGCCTCAATTGGGTTAGCGGCTCGATGACGAACAATTGCTCCATTTGGGGTTAACTGTACGCCTATGCGACCTTTCCCATCACTTCCTAAATCGGGAACCACATTAACCGATACCAATTGATCCTGTCTTTTAATCTGTACTGATAAAGGTTGATTTGGATGGGTTTGAATAGCTGCAATCAGAGTTTTAATTGAAGTTTCAGAAGCCCCTAATTCCTGACCATCTACGGCTAAAATAATATCTTTAGATTCAATTCCGGCTCGGTTGGCGGCGGAATCCACATTTTGAGTGACTTCTGCCACTTTTACCCCGGGTTCCGGGTTAAAACTGGGAACCCCAATAATTCCAATTTGAGTCACCAATAAAAAATAGGCAAAAATCAAATTAGCAATCACCCCCGCACTAATCACAATCGCCCGATCTAAAACGGGACGATTACTGAGTAAATTGGGATCATTTTTCGGAATCGTACTCTCGGGATCATCATCGGGAAACCCCACATATCCGCCCAAGGGTAAACCTCGAATTGCATACTCGGTTTCTGATCCTTGATATTTCCATAATATCGGGCCGAAGCCAATGGAAAAGCGATTAACATGGATATGTTGGAGACGGGCGGCTAAAAAATGCCCCAGTTCATGAACAAAAATTAATACTGCAAGAACAGCGATCGCTGCCAATATTGACATGAATAAATCCTGTAAAACGACAATTGAGCGGTTCTAACCATTCTAATATCAGAACTCAGGTGTTGGGCATTAAGACTTGGTTGAACAACAGTAGTATTATGGTCAGACGGGAGAAATTCAACGATTGACCCAAAACCCGATCGTCACCCGAAAACCGAAACCCGACAACCAAAATGACAACGACCCTTTCTCATACTCCCCTGTATAACGTCTCCGTTGAACTGAATGGCCGCATGGTGCCCTTTGCAGGTTGGGAAATGGCGGTTCAATTTAGCGGAATTAACCCAGAACATCAAGCTGTCCGCCAAGCGGTGGGAATGTTTGATATCTCCCACATGGGCAAATTTATTCTACGTGGGGAAAACCTGATTAATGCCTTACAATCTCTCGTCCCTTCAGATTTGAGCCGTTTACAACCGGGTGAAGCCCAATATAGTGCCCTCTTAAATGCCCAGGGGGGAATTTTAGACGATATCATTTTTTATGATCAGGGGGTTGACCCGGTAACGAATCTGCCGCAAGGGGTAATGATTGTGAATGCGGCGACTAAATCCCGCGATAAAGCTTGGATTAGTGCCCATATTGAGGATCAGGGGATAATATTAGAAGACCTATCCCGAGATAAAGTTTTATTAGCGGTTCAAGGGCCCCAGGCTGAAGCCACATTACAGCCTTTTGTCAGCGATAATCTTTCCGAGGTTAAGTTTTTTGGTCATATTACCACCACCGTATTAGGAAAACCCGCCTTTATTGCCCGCACCGGATACACCGGAGAAGATGGTTTTGAGGTGATGGTGGCTCCGTCTGTTGGGGTGGAGTTATGGAAAAGTTTAGCCACTGCGGGTGTGATTCCCTGTGGTTTGGGGGCCAGAGATACCCTGCGTTTAGAAGCAGCCATGGCATTATATGGACAAGATATTGGTTTAACGACTACTCCCCTAGAAGCGGGTTTAAATTGGATTATTCATTGGGACACCAAGGGAAAATTTATTGGTCGTCAAGCGTTAGAACAGCAAAAAGCTGCCGGAGTAACTCAAAAATTAGTCGGGTTAGAAATGCAAGGACGCCATATTGCTCGTCACGGATATCCGGTTTTATTTAATGGTGAAACCGTGGGAGAAATTACCAGTGGAACTCTATCACCCACCCTAGGAAAAGCCATTTCTATGGCCTATGTTCCCACAACATTATCTAAAATTGGTCAATCTTTAGATATTGAAATTCGGGGCAAAACCTACCCAGCAACGGTAGTTAAACGTCCCTTCTATCGTTCTCCAAATCGTCCGAAAAACCCTAAAACCTAAGCCCGTTGTTGTTGCGCGTTGTTGCGCGTTGTTGCGCTTCAGCGCTCTTAGAAGGCGCTAAATCCTATAGTTCTCCCAATCGTCCAAAAACCCTAAAACCTAAGCCCGTTGTTGCGCTTCAGCGCTCTTAGGAAGGGCTAAAGCCCAACAACAAATTATGAGTAAAACCAAATTATTAACAATTGGATGGCGGGAATGGGTAGCGTTACCTGGTTTGGGAATTGGAGAAATTAAAGCCAAAATTGATACGGGGGCGCCGTCATCAAGTTTGCACGCTTTTGATATTCATATTTTGGAATTTAAGAATAAACAACGGGTGCGGTTTAAAATCCATCCGATTCAACGGAATACAGTTAATACGGTCAGTGCTGAAGTAGACTTAATAGAATATCGAACTGTGCGTAATTCCGGCGGACTTATGGAGTTACGACCTGTGATTTTAACAAATATTGAAATGATGGGAAAACAATGGTTAATTGAGTTAACCTTAACAAATCGGGATGCCATGGGATTTCGGATGTTATTAGGAAGACAAGCGATTAAAGGACGGTTTTTAATTGACTGTCATCAATCTTTTTTAAGTCATTCTTGATAGCACAGGACTTACGCACAAGACCAGAGAAACCGGGTTTCTGGCCCTGATTTTGCGGATGAAATCTGGATTTCTCGTTCAGAAACCCGGTTTCTGCGTAAGTCCTATAGCAGAAAAATCCAGCATTTAAGACAAAGTTTATTTATGAAAATTGCGATATTATCCCAAGACGGTTCCCTTTATTCAACTAGAAGAATCAGACAAGCAGGAGAACAACGGGGGCATGAGATAGAGATTATTGATTATTTAAGATGTCATATTTCCTTGAGTTCTCAGAGTCCAACTGTGATTTATGAAGGCAGATATTTAAAAGAATTTGATGCTATTATTCCTAGAATTGGCGCGTCAAAAACCTTTTATGGAAGCGTGATTGTCCGTCAATTTGAACTGATGGGAATATTTACCTTAAATGAATCCCAAGCCATTGCCCGTTCTCGGGATAAATTAAATGCGTTGCAAAGTTTAGCGAAAGAAAAAATTCGTTTACCTAAAACCGGATTTGCTAATTCTGTTAAAGATATTGATAGTTTAATTGAACAGGTGGGAGGCGCGCCTTTAATTATTAAACTGTTAGAAGGAACTCAAGGTATGGGGGTGATTTTAGCCGAAAGTTATCAATCAGCTAAATCGATTATTGAAGCGTTTCAAGGATTAAATATTGATATTTTAGTTCAGGAATTTATTCATGAGTCTAATGGTGAAGATTTACGGTGTTTGGTAATTGGGGATAAAGTGGTGGCGTCGATGAAACGCATCAGTAACCCGGGAGAATTTCGCGCTAATTTGCATCGAGGTGGCAGAGCAGAAAATGTTAAATTAACCGCAGAAGAACGGAATATGGCAATAAAATCAGCAAAAGTCATGGGATTAAAATTAGCCGGAGTTGATTTAATTCGTTCCCATCAAGGGCCATTAGTTTTAGAGGTGAATTCATCCCCTGGACTTGAAGGAATTGAAACAATTACAGGTATTGATGTTTCTGATAAAATTATTGAATGTTTGGAGAAAAACATCCTAAAAAGAAAAACTCAAAAAATTGAAGATCCAATGTCAAAGTGATCTGTTTTTTTTGCAAAAATACCAATTTTCTGATACTCTATAAGGTATTAGACCCCCTAAATTGAAAATCAGAAAATATGAGTCCAACAATCACAGAAAACCCGTTACTCATCGGTCAGGGATTACCCCCTTTTGAACAGATTACACCGGATCACGTTGTTCCTGGAATTACCCAACTCTTGACAGCATTAGAACAGGAGCTAACTCAGTTAGAAACCGATGTCAAACCCACTTGGAAAGATTTAGTTGAACCTTTAGAAAAACTACAGGAACGGTTAACCTGGAGTTGGGGAATTGTGGGTCATTTAATGGGGGTAAAAAATAGCCCGGAATTGAGAACAGCCCATGGAACGGTTCAGCCTAATATTGTTCAATTTATCAATAAACTCAATCAAAGTAAAGCAATTTATCAGGCTTTTAAACAGTTAAGAAATAGCCAAGAATGGGATCACTTAGATTCGGCTCAACAACGAATTATTGATACGGCTTTACGAGATGCTGAATTATCTGGCGTGGGATTAGAAGGCGAAGATCGCGATCGCTTTAATGCAATTCAATTAGAATTAGCCGAGCTTTCAACTAACTTTTCTAATCACGTTTTAGATGCGACAAAAGCCTTTAGTTTAACCTTAACAACACCAGAAGAAATTGCGGGTTTACCCCCAAGTTTACTCAGTTTAGCCGCTCAAGCTGCTCGTGCATCGGGGTCAGAAAATGCCACCGCCGAAAATGGCCCCTGGCGAATTACTTTAGATTCACCCAGTTTTAGCCCTTTCTTAAAATATAGTCAGAGGAGAGACTTACGGGAACAAGTTTATCGCGGTTATATTAGTCGGGCATCTAGTGGGGAATGGAATAATTTTCCCCTAATTGAACGAATTTTAGAACTTAAAAAACAGAAAGCTAATATTCTCGGTTTCCATAGTTTTGCCGAACTGAGTTTAAAGAGCAAAATGGCTCCTAATGTGGAAGCCGTAGAAGCCCTATTAGAAGAATTACGCATCGTTAGTTATGAGGCAACTCAACAGGAATTTGAAGATTTAAAAGCCTTTGCCCGGTCAAAAGGAGCGGCAGAAGCTGAGAATTTACAACATTGGGATATCGGCTTTTGGTCAGAACGACAACGGGAAGAAAAATTTGCCTTTACCGATGAAGAATTACGGCCTTATTTTTCCTTACCTCAAGTGTTAGATGGGTTATTTGGATTAGTTCAACGGATCTTTGGAATTACGATTACTCCCGCCGATGGTCAAGCCCCGATTTGGCATCCAGAGGTTCGTTATTTTCAAGTTGTAAATCAAAGCGGAAATCCCATTGCATTTTTCTATTTAGATGCCTATAGTCGCCCCGCAGAAAAACGGGGAGGGGCATGGATGGATGATTGTATTAACCGGGCTAAATTTGTCGAAAATGGCGAAACTAAAGTCAGATTACCCGTTGCTTATTTACAATGTAATCAAACGCCCCCAGTCGATGATAAACCCAGTTTAATGACCTTTGGCGAGGTAGAAACCCTATTTCATGAATTTGGTCATGGCCTGCAACATATGTTAACTACCGTTGACTATTCTGGAGCGGCCGGAATTAATAATGTGGAATGGGATGCGGTGGAATTGCCTAGCCAATTTATGGAAAATTGGTGTTATGACCAAGCCACATTATTCGGCATGGCAAAACATTATCAAACCGGAGAAACTTTACCCGAACATTATTATCAAAAGTTATTAGTGGCTAAGACCTACATGAGTGGGACATCCATGTTAAGACAGTTACATTTTGCCTTGGTGGATATTGAATTACATCACCGTTATCAACCGGGAAACAATGAAACGATTAGTGATGTTCGCAATCGGATTGCCGAGAATACTATGGTTTTAAAACCTTTGCCTGAAGATGCTTTTTTATGTGCCTTTGGTCATATTTTTGCCGGGGGTTATTCTGCCGGATATTATAGTTATAAATGGGCAGAAGTATTAAGTGCCGATGCCTTTGCCGCCTTTGAAGAAGCCGGATTAAACAATGAAAATGCCGTCTCTGAAACGGGAAAACGCTTCCGAGATACGGTGTTAGCTTTAGGGGGAAGTTTGCACCCCATGGAAGTCTTTAAGGCTTTCCGAGGCCGGGAACCGAGTACCAAACCTTTATTAATTCATAATGGTTTAGTTGCGGCTTAAGCAAGGAGTTTAACTAGCCCTAACTACTTAAAAAAACAGGAGTTAGGGCATCCCAATTTAAGTCAGACAGGACTTACGCAAGCAGGCTAGATATAGCGTGTCAAAAGTAGGCGATCGCATACCAATGATCATAGCAATCGCCCTAAAAATAAAAAGTCCTAATTATTTATTTTCCCCCCAATGTTGGGGGCTAGGGGGCTAGATGGCTTGAAATGTATAGTGTTTAGACAGATTTCTCAAGCAGCAATATTTGCCCCCTAAATCCCCCAAAATTGGGGGACTTTAAGAGGTTCTCCTGTTAAAGTGATCTCGTTTGAGTTACGAGCGCGAGCGCTAACTCATTAGTACGCTATATATAGCGTAACTGCGTAAGTCCTGTCAGAAATAACCAAGATAGCCTACTCCAAGAATAAATTGGGATCGGGCGCATCATTTCCGGCGGCGGGAGTGGCTTCTGGGGCTGCTTCTGGGGCTGGGGCGGGAGCGGGAGCGGGGGCGACTTCTTCCACCGCAGGTGCTGCGGGTTCGGATGAATAACTGGGTTCGGAATAGCTCGGTTCGGAATAGCTCGGTTCGGAATAGCTCGGTTCGGAATAACTCGGTTCGGAATAACTCGGTTCGGAATAGCTGGGTTCGGAATAGCTCGGTTCGGAATAACTCGGTTCGGAATAGTTAGAATTACCCGAATCATTGGAGTAGGAATCTTGATACACAGAACGGGCGGGTTCTACAGGGGCTTGTCTGGCAATTGACGCATCCCTTTCGGCTACCCAACCGGCCACCACCCCTTGAGCTTCAGAATATAAAGCCCGACCATAGCGAATTTGAGAGGCTTCGGCGATCGCCCCACTCAAATTTCCCTTTTTCGCTAAATTATAAGCTCGATCCAAAATGGGCCGATCTTCGGCGGTTTGAACCGTCGCCACCCAACCGGAAATTTTATCCTGTGCCTGCTTATGCAAGGCTCGACGGTTGCCAATTTTAGAGGCTTTGTCAATTGCCGCGCTGAGGTTGCCTGCCTTTGCCAAGGCTAATGCCTCATTTAACAGAGGTTGATCTTCAATAATCTCAATCCGTTTATTCCATTCGGCAATTAAGGTTTGGGCTTCCACCCGCAAGGGACGCCCTAGCGCCACTTGACGGGCTTGTTGTACCGCCTGGGTATATCCTTCGGGGGTTTCGGTCTGGGCTAACCGTTGAGCCAAAGCCAGATAGGGGCGATCCTCAAGACGTTGGATTTCCTTGCGCCAATGGGCAACTAAGGTTTGAGCATGAACCCGCCGAGGCTGTTGGGGGGTAATCATCTGAGCTTGATCAATCGCCAATTGTAAAGCCAAAGGATGTTGAACATTAGCCACCGCCGTCGCTAACTGTAAATTAACCAGATCTTGAATTTGTCCCGAGACTTCTTTGGAGGTTACTTTGGCTTGCTCGTATGGAAGGGGTCGATTGCCCATTTTATCAAGGGTCGCTTGTCCTTCCCAGAGAATTGCCATTTGTTGCCAAATTGGTTTGCTACTGGCTTGATTCCAACTGAGGGCTTTCACTTGCGCCATTAAAATTAAATTTTGCGCTTCTGAATATAAAGGCGAATAGTTAGGAACTAAACTAGCAATTGTGGTTAGACCGTCTAGGTTTTTTTCCTCTAATTGTTTGGCTGCCAAATCCAGTAAAGAGCGACTCCAATTTTTAATTTCTTTAATCGCTCCGGCTTGAATATAAAGTTTTTTATCAATTTGATTGGCTAAGGCGATCGCTTCCGCTAATTTTTCCGGGGTGTTTTCCTTCGCTAACTCCCGGGCTTCATTTAGACGTTGATTCCCTTGACGCTCCAAGCTCAAACGATCCATGATTTCATTAAACCGTTTTTCACTCCAATGACTATTATTTAATTGGGATAATGCCTGGGCATATTCAAAGGCTTGTTTCCAATCTAAAGCTTGCATTGCTTTTTTAGCTTGATCATAAATTTTTTGCCCTCGATCCCAATTATTTTTCCATCCGTCAATTGCAATGGCAACCGATTCATAAGCCGGCGTATTTTTCGGGACAATCTTGACAATAGCTAAGGCATCTTCTAAATTTCCGGTTTCAATCTTCTGCTCGGCGATCGCAATTAAAGTCTGTGACCACTCTTTCATTTTTTGCTGGGCGAGTCCCTGGAGAGGATGGTCAGCCGGCCAACTGGCAACCAAGGCAAAGGCTTGACGTAGCGGTTCAATTTTGCCCGATTTCGTGGCCATGTCAGCGCAATAGAGGTGTTCGCTATCGGGAGACAGGGAAGAAATATCATCACAGTTTGGGACGGGTGGCATGGTCAATAACCACAACAACGCCCCTGTTCCCATTGTCCCAAACCCCAGCAAGACAATCAGCCACAGAAACGGCCAACCCCAAAACCAAGCCGGAAGTTTCAACGGGATTGATTTCTGAGTTTCGGCGGTTTTCTCTACCGCAGTTTCTAAGGAATTTTCCGATGGTGCAGGACTCGAAACTTCCTGATTAGGTTCCGATGCAGGGACATGGGTTTGGTCAAACTGTGGCATTGTCATCAAAAAAATGGGTTTGAAACTCCGTCATGCCAGCGAAGTGGAGGACGGCTTTACCTTAATCTAGCTAAAAATAATCAATCCGGTTCAACCATCTAAAGTAACATTGCTAGATGTTATCTGCCCTAACCGTTGACCGTTAGCATCGCTGACAGATATTCGTGGGTCAGTGTTGCCACTAACATAGCCGATTCCTTGAGGCAAATTAACTCAGTCACCCCGACGGAATCCATACTTTGTCACAGAGCCACCGTATTTAGGATAAGGTTGATTTATAATAACCTCCTATTCTACACAAGAAAGGCACGGGATACTTGGTAGCCTCGTCCCTTTAGAGCGAGGCGGAAAAGTAACTCGGCGGATTTATCCGCATTCAATTAATGGTGATGTGGATCTTCAATACATTTAATAGCTATAATGTTGATTATTTTACAGCAAACAACAAAAAGATGTATGGATGTCAACAGATTCTAATTCATGCCACTCCTGATATTGAGGCAATTATCAAATATCTTTGTTTAGAGTCTAACAAGGTCTACAATTGCGCTCTTTATTACGCTAGGCAAATGTTTTTCAAAAAGCAAGTTTTTGTTAATAGGGGAGCCGTCTGTTCTGAGATGTCTAAAAGTGCTAATCGGCATTTTAAGGCTATGTATGTTTCTTCTGCCCAACAAACTTGTAATTCAGTAGTAGAAGCCATGAGTTCTTATAAAGAACTTGTAAAATTATGGAAGACTGGAAAGCTAGAAGAAAAGCCCCGTCCTCCTCAATATAGAAAGCAAGGGCTATTTACAGTTTCTTATCCAATTCGATGGTTAAAGTTAACCCCGCAGGGAATTAGAATTCCATTAGGAAATCAGGTTAAAGTATGGTTTGGGATTGATTCATTTTTATTACCCATGCCGTCTAACCTCAACTGGGATTCAATCAAAGAGGTTCGTATTCTTCCTCGGAATAAATGTTTTTATGCCGAGTTTGTTTACCAAGTTCAAACAGAAAATATTGAATTAGATCAAAACAAGGTACTAGGAATAGATCATGGAATCGATAACTGGTTAACTTGTATAAGTAATATAGGAACCAGTTTTATTATTGACGGCAAACACTTGAAATCCTTAAATCAATGGTATAACAAGCAAGTTGCTAATCATAAACATGATAAACCCCAGGGTTTTTGGAGTAATTCTTTATCCGCTCTCACTGAAAAACGGAATCGCCAAGTTAGAGATGCCATTAATAAAGCTGCTAGGTTGGTGATCAATCATTGTATCGAAAATAGCATTGGTCGAATTGTTTTTGGTTGGAATCAAGGACAAAAAGACGGTGCTACCCTTGGGAATAAAGGGAATCAAAACTTTATTCAGATTCCCACCGCTCGATTGAAGTCTCGGATTCAAGAACTTTGTTCTCGTTATGGGATTGAGTTTGTAGAAACCGAGGAATCTTATACCTCAAAGGCTAGTTTTGTTGATCAGGATTTTCTCCCTAAATTCGGTGAAAAACCCGACAATTGGGAATCATCAGGAAAACGAGTTAAACGGGGTTTATACCGCACTGCATTTAATCAATATATCAATGCGGATTGTAACGCAGCAGCTAATATTATTCGTAAAGTATCGGCAACATTGGGATTAAATCTCAATGGAGTCAGTAGTGGCGCATTGACTACGCCATTAAGGGTTCGCCTTTGGACTACTTAAAAATCCTCGTCGCTTTAGCGCGAGGAGTGTCAAAACTCTTGCAAACTGCCCCTAGACAGCACCCTTGAAAATCAGTTCCCACTTGATAATCTTGAGTCTCTCGTCCCGGCTCTCCATCGGGCGACGGCTCAGGTTTATCGTCAATATCGGCTTTAATAAGAATTGAATTGATAATATTCCAGATTTAACTCTACTTTTTGCAGCTAAACAATTAATTAAAATTTATAAACAATTTTAACCTGGACTGACAACTTGTTCTGGGGTAGCTTAGACTAAAGAGATACATACCCTAAATACCCATCTTCAGGATATAAGTAGTGACGATGATCACAACCCAATTCGATCCGATTCTCTCAATTCCTCTTGTTATCTTATCTATTCCAATTTTAATTGAAATCCTTGTACCAGAGGTTTTTAAAATTCTATTTAATGGGTCTGGTTTTATTCCCCATGGTCATTGTTTTCTGTGGAAACCCGGACTGGTGTGGATGCACGTTAGTTCCGATCTGATGATTGCTTTAGCCTATCTTTCGATTTCGATTACATTAGTTTATTTTGTTCATAAATCCCGTCGAGAAATCCCCTTTCATTGGATGTTTTTAGCCTTTGGAACCTTTATTATTGCCTGTGGAATTACTCATGTTATGGAGGTATGGACACTCTGGCATCCGATGTATTGGTTATCGGGGATGATTAAAGTGATTACGGCTTTTGTTTCCATCGTTACCGCTTTGGCATTACCGCCTTTAGTTCCCCAAGCTGTGGGATTAATTGAAGCTGCTCATCTGTCAGAAAAACGTCATCAAAATTTAGAAGTTGCTAATCAAAAATTAGAAAGTATTTACGGTCAACTCAAGGAATTAGATCACCTAAAAACCCAGTTTTTTGCAAATATTAGTCATGAACTGAGGACTCCTTTAACCTTGATTTTAGGGCCGACCGAACAACTGTTAGCCTCAACAGAAATTACTCCAAAACACTATCAAAATATTAAAATTATTGAACAAAATGCCCGTCTATTACTCAAACAAGTTAATGATTTATTAGATGTTTCAAAATTAGCTGAAGGTCAGATGAAACTTCACTATAGCGTTGTAGATATTACTCAGTTAGTGCAAGTTATAGCAGCGAATTTTGAAGGTTTAGCACAGCAAAAAAATATAGAATTTATGGTGAGTACGCCCGATTCTGTTTGCGTGGAAATAGATGAGGAAAAAATAGAAAGAGTTTTATTGAATTTACTTTCTAATGCCTTTAAATTTACACCAATAGGCGGTAAGATTTCTTGCTGTTTATCTGTATCCGAAAAAAACAATTCTCCTTGGGCAATCCTACAGGTTCAAGATACTGGAATTGGGATTCCGCCGGAACTGAGACAGGTTATTTTTGAACGGTTTCGTCAAGTTGATACGGGTTTAACTCGGCAATTTGGTGGGACAGGATTAGGATTAGCAATTGTTAAAGAATTTGTGGAGCTTCAAGGAGGGAATGTTACCGTTGAGGAAGCACCCCAGGAAGGTGCATTGTTTATCGTGGAGTTTCCCTTAAAAATAATATCTGAAACGGTAGATGAATCCTTGATTTTTACTCCGAATATAGATATTAATAAGAAGTTTCAACCTTGGTTAGATGAACTAAAAACTTTAGGATCTGAGCCATCCCTATCGATGTTTTCCCAACCGGAAAAACCTTTGGTATTAGTAGTAGAAGATAATCCAACTATGAGTCATTTTGTTTGTACAACTTTAGCCTCGGATTATAACACCGCCATTGCTACCAATGGAGAAGAAGGTTTAGACCAAGCGCTCGCCCTTCATCCCGATTTAATTATTAGTGATATTATGATGCCGGGCATGAGTGGGGATGAAATGGTGCAGAAAGTTCGCACTTATCCAGAATTGAATATTACTCCCATTGTGATCTTAACTGCTAAAACAGATGATGAATCTCGGGTACAATTGTTACGAGAAGGAGCCCAGGACTATTTGATGAAACCCTTTTCCGTAGAAGAATTACGGGCGAGGGTAAGTAATTGGATTATCATTAAACGGACAAGAGATTTATTGCAGCAGGAGTTAACCACTCAAAGTGTTGATTTAGAAACCTTAGCCCGGGAATTAGCCTTAAGAAAACGGGAATTACAATTAGCTTTAACTGGACTTCAGCAACAAACGGAAGAATTAGCTCAAGCTAATCAGTTAAAAAATGAATTCTTAGCCATCGTTTCCCATGAATTAAGAACGCCTTTAAATGTTATTTTAGGTTGGTTATATCTGTTGCGCACTCGTTCTTTAACCCCTGAACGTTCTCAAGTCGCTTTAGAAACCATAGAACGTAATGCTAAATCTTTGACGAAACTAATTGAAGATTTATTAGATATTTCCAATTTATTACAGGGAAAAACTAAGATTAATTTCAGTTCAGTGCATTTAAAGTCGGTGATTCAATCGGTTTTACAAATCTTTGAACCCGTGGCAAAAAGTAAAGGAATTGAGCTACAAATAAAAGTAGATGAATCTGTTGATACTGTGGCAGGAGATCCAGATCGACTACAACAAATTATACAGCATCTTTTGGATAATGCGATTAAATTTACACCCCCGGGAGGAGCGGTAACAATTAGTTTAACTGCCAATTCAACTCAAGCTTGTATTCAAGTTCAGGATACGGGTCAAGGCATTCTCCACGATTCCTTATCATCTATTTTTGAATCTTTTCGACAAGCTGATAGTTCCATCACTCGACAACATGGAGGATTAGGGTTAGGATTAGCGATCGTTAAAAAGTTAGTAACATTACAGCAAGGAACAGTTAAAGCTGAAAGTGAAGGCGAGGGAAAAGGAGCTACTTTTACTGTTACCTTTCCCTTACAAAAATCATCTTATTTAGCCCCATTTAATTCAAGTCATTAGGAATTTTTAATCGTGAATCGCTTAGAACAATATACCACTAAACGTCCTCAAGAAGTTTTAATTGTTAAAATTGAAATCGAGGGCGAATTCGATGAAATTGCGATTTTTAAAGGATTTTCTAGTTCGTTAATGCGTCCCACTGCTTTTGATCCTGATATTTCAGTTCTTCCTAACACAGCTAAAATCCTGGAAATTGATCGTCTATCGAGTCCTTACAATCCCACCAATCCCCATTATATTCAACAGGGGTTAACCTGGGAAATGATGCAGGAATTATTAATAGAATTGGGACTATAAACACACTCAGGATCAGAAACCGGGTTTCTCAATTTATCTTTCTGTTGGTATGACAGAAACCCGGTTTCTAGGTATTCATTTCAAGCTGCGATCGCTTACAATAATATAGATTGACTCACCTCTAAAATTCTATGTCATGGACACCGGGCTACAAGTTGCGTCAACGTCCCTATATTATTGAAAGAATTCTGGGACAAGGGGGTTTTGGGATCACCTACAAAGCCAAACATTTGGACTTAGATCATCAAGTTGTTCTGAAAACTCCCAATGCGGGTCTACAAAATGACCCTGAATATCCCAAATATGTTCAACGCTTTATTCAAGAAGGTAAAACCTTAGCCAGACTTTGCCAAAATTCCCATCCCCATATTGTCCGAGTTAGTGATTTATTTGAAGAAAATGGGCTTCACTGCTTAGTCATGGATTTAATTGTGGGGCAGAGTTTATGGGAATTTGTGCAAACAAAGGGTCGGTTATCGGAAGCAGACGCGGTTAATATTATTCGTCAAATTGCTGATGCTTTGGTTATGATTCATAACGCTGGAATTATTCACCGAGATGCCCATCCGGGGAATATTATGTTAAGGAATAATACCTCGGCGGTGTTAATTGATTTTGGACTGGCTGCGGAAATTATGCCCAGAGTGATGAGTTCAAAACATCCGGCTAATTTAAACTTTGCCCCCTATGAACAATTCCTAGAAGGGAGTGGGAAACCTACGGTTGATGTTTATTGTTTAGCGGCTTCTTTATATTATGCCATTACCGGACAATTGCCGACCCAGGCTTTAACTCGAAAGTTGAAAAATCAAGCCTTAATTCCGCCTAATAAAATTGTTAAAATTAGTGATAAAATTAATCATGCTATTTTAAAAGGCTTGGGGTTAGAACCGGAACAACGTCCTCAAACAATGGCGGAGTTTTGGAGATTATTAGATATTCAACCCCAACCTGTTCAGATTCCCCAACCGGATATAGAATTAAAGTCAGCTAAAGGTGTTAATTATCGTCCACCACAATTGACACCGCCACCAACACCCCAACCAACACCCGAACCCGATACAGAATTAAAGTCAGCTAAAGGTGTTAATTATCGTCAATTAGAACAACTTTTGAAAGCCGGACATTGGAAAGAAGCTGACCAAGAAACGGCTCAAAAAATGTTTGAAGTAGCCGGAAGAAAAGAGGAGGGAGTGTTAAGGAAAAAAGATATTGATAATTTTCCCTGTGAGGATTTACGCACTATTGACCAACTTTGGGTAAAATATAGTAATGGACGCTTCGGCTTTTCGGTGCAGAAGCGCATCTATCAAAGTGTGGGAGGAACCCGGAATTATGATCAGAAAGTCTGGGAAGCGTTTTGTGAACGGGTGGGTTGGCGTGTGGCGCGTATAGGAAGTGGATGGTGGAACTACGATGTATTTGGAGATAGAGGTAGATGGTTTTCGTACAATGAGCTTAAATTCAATCAGACAGCACCACTGGGCCACCTTCCGCGTGTGCAGCAGGAGCATACCATTATGTGGTCAGGTCGGGGGATATTTTGGGGTTTGGATATTGAGTGGGGGGGGTGGTTCTCTTCTCTCGCATCGAGACTTGTAGTATGTAACGATATTCAACCCCAACCTGTTCAGATCCCCCAACCCAATATAGAATTAAAGTCAGCTAAAGGCGTTAATTATCATAAATTAGAACAACTTTTGAAAGCCGGAAATTGGGTAGAATCTGACCAAGAAACGGCTAGAAAAATGTTAGAAGTAGCCGGAAGAACAAAGGAGAGAAACTTAAGGGATTCAGATATTGATAATTTTCCCTGTGAGGATTTACGCACTATTGACCAACTTTGGGTAAAATATAGCAATGGACGCTTCGGCTTTTCGGTACAGAAGCGCATCTATAGAAGTCTGGGAGGAAGCTGGAGTTATGAGGAGAAAGTCTGGGAAGCGTTTGGTGATCAGGTGGGTTGGCGTGTAGGAGGTAGCTGGTTGGATTACAAAGATCTAAAATTCAATCAGACAGCACCAGTGGGTCACCTCCCTTGGGGGGTTGGTTACGACCACAGGTGGTGGGCTAGAGCTATGGATCGCTTGTCGCCGCTTGCTGTCTGGCTTTGGCTCAGACTGAACCATGGAACTGATCTCTTGCCGCCGATTTATGGGCCGCAGCTTTTTAGCTTCTTCTATCTCCTTGAGACTTGTAGACTCTAACATATAAGGCCCACAGATTTTCGTAAAGATTTATGACATCAATTGAATGTAGGGGTGGGTTCGCCGGGATTTTTGTTAATAATAATTAACCTAAATAAACCCGCCCAACCCCATAATAGGAATCAATATCAACCCGGTTTTATTAACGTTAAATTTGGGTGGGGTGAGGGCGGGTTTATCAAGATTATTTGTCAGATTAGAAAGATTTTGTCGAACCCGCCCCTACGGGTTTTATTTTAATAATTGGGTTAGAAATCGGGTTTCTTAACTGAGCTTTCTGTTAGTAGCAAAGGTTAAGGTAGAAACCCGGTTTTTAGGAGGCGTGGGTGATCGGAGGTTTGATAAATGAAAAATGATATTTTTGATCAGTTTCTTGGTTTCTTACAAAATTTAGATCAACAAGAAATTAGCTATTCTCTAGCTCATCATCGGGATGAGGCGATTATGGTGAGTGTTGCGCTTCCTGGGGAGCGTTGGGAAGTTGAATTTTTGAATGATGGATCTGTCGAGATTGAAAGATTTATTAGTCAAGGCGAAATATCGGGAGAAGAAGCTTTAAACGAATTATTTTCTCGATATTCAGATCCAGAGGATGTTTCTATTGAGACTAATTCAAATCCTAACTTGGTATCTATGTTCTTAATTCCCAATAATGTCCAATAATTCCCAATTTACCGATGAACAAATCTATCAAAAAATTGCTCAAATTATCCAATTTTGGATTAACTAGAGAACAGTGGATTGCCGATTTTGACTGTCCAAGCGGAAAGTTTATAATAGAAGAAATTGAGAAGTTTTAACTGTAATGTTTCTGGAGAAAAAAGATGACCAACCTCTACGACTTACTCGAAAAGATTAAACAAAAACCCGGAATGTATATTGGAAGTCCTAATATTAACAATTTATTGATGTTTTTGTGTGGTTATCAATACGCCTGTGAAGCGATGGAACTTCCTGAAAGCGAACAAGAAATGGAATTTGCACAATTTCAGCCTTGGTTACAAACTAAATTTGGGGTAAATACCTCTGCATCTTGGGCAAAAATTATTTTACTGTATTCTAGTGATGAAACCGATGCTTTTAAAAACTTCTTTGATTTATTAACGGAGTTTAGAAATCTACCCAAAGAATCAGAAACCGGGTTTCTTGAGTTATCTTTCGGTTAGTAAAAGTTATAGCAGAAACTCGGTTTCTTTCTGTTAATTTTTTTCTAGGCTTAGATCCCGCCTAACCCCCCAGGGCTATTTCAAAATCGGATAAAAAAAACTAAAGTACAAACCGATCACAACCTGATCATCCTGACTTCTATCGGATAAGCGGCGGCTGAGGCTTTTGATTTGGTATAATGTCAAAGTCGCCGCACCGACATTTGGAGACTCTATGCGGGCGTGGAGAAAGCTTAAGACCTAAGAAGTTAGGCGGTTATCGATGAAGCGTCAACCCCGATTATGTATCCCCAAAGGAGCAGCCTGGGAATCTATTCGTAGATAAGGCAGTGGAGGATGTCAAGAGGGCGACAATATCAGAGAATAGTGGAAGAAGAAGGAAGATAAAATACATGGAAGAGATCATTAAGTCGATATCATTTGATGGAAGGGATATTCGACTCAAAATAGGTTTGCTTGCGCCACAGGCAGGTGGAGCCGTGTTAATCGAGTCGGGAGATACATCAGTTCTAGTGACTGCGACTCGCGCCGAAGGGAGACCCGGATTGGATTTTCTGCCTTTGTTGGTGGATTATGAGGAACGACTGTATGCAGGGGGAAGAATTCCAGGGGGATTCTTACGTCGGGAAGGTCGCCCACCCGATCGCGTTACCCTCACCAGTCGTTTAATTGATCGTCCTTTGCGTCCTTTGATTCCCCATTGGTTGCGGGATGATATTCAAGTGGTGGCTACAACCCTGTCCATGGATGAACAGGTTCCCCCGGATGTGTTAGCGGTGACGGGGGCTTCGGTGGCGGTGATTTTAGCAAGAATTCCGTTTTTTGGGCCCATGGCTGCGGTACGGGTAGGATTAGTCGGAGATGACTTTATTATTAACCCAACCTACCGGGAAGTCAAAAATGGGGATTTAGATTTAGTCGTGGCGGGTTCTCCCGATGGCGTGGTCATGGTAGAAGCGGGGGCTAACCAACTGCCAGAACAGGATATTATCGAAGCGATCGACTTTGGTTATGAGGCGGTTTGTGATTTGATCAAGGCCCAAGAAGAATTAATGCGGGACTTGGGGATTGAGATCAAACCCGGCGAACCTCCCGAGGGAAATCAGGGGTTAATTCAGTTTGTGCGCGATCGCGTGACTCTCCCGGTTAAACAGGTTCTCAAGCAACATGACCTGGATAAAACCGCCCGGGATGCCAACCTAGATCAAATCAAGGCAACTGAGATTATGGCTCCGATTGAAGCCTTACCCGAAGATGATCCGATCCGGGTGGCGGTAGCGGAGGATTCTAAGTTGGTGAGTCAGATTTTCAAGGACATCACCAAAACCTTGATGCGTCAGCAAATTGTTCAAGATAGCGTGCGGGTCGATGGTCGTAGCTTAGATCAAGTGCGTCCAGTCTCCTGCAAGGTGAGTTGTTTACCCAAACGGGTGCATGGCAGTGGTCTGTTTAATCGCGGTTTAACTCAGGTGTTGTCGATTGCTACCTTGGGAACCCCCGGAGATGCTCAGGATTTGGATGACTTGCATCCCCAGGAAGAAAAACGCTATATGCACCACTATAATTTTCCCCCTTATTCGGTTGGGGAAACTAAACCCATGCGATCGCCCGGACGTCGGGAAATTGGTCATGGAGCTTTAGCGGAACGGGCCTTAGTTCCGGTATTACCTTCTAAGGATCAGTTCCCCTATGTGATTCGGGTGGTTTCAGAGGTGTTGTCTTCCAATGGTTCAACGTCTATGGGTTCGGTCTGTGGATCAACTTTGGCGTTGATGGATGCCGGGGTTCCTATTTCCAAGCCCGTGAGTGGGGCGGCGATGGGATTAATCAAAGAAGGAGAAGAAGTTCGGATTCTCACTGATATCCAAGGAATTGAGGACTTTTTAGGAGATATGGACTTCAAGGTGGCGGGGACGGATAGTGGAGTCACTGCCCTGCAAATGGATATGAAAATCACCGGGTTGCCGATGAAGACGGTGGCGGATGCCATTTATCAGGCTAAACCTGCCCGACTGCATATCCTGGAAAAAATGTTAGAGGTAATTGGCAAACCTCGTTCGGATTTATCACCCTACGCCCCTCGGTTATTAACCCTGAAAATCGATCCTGATTTGATTGGTTTGGTGATTGGGCCTGGAGGGAAAACCATTAAGGGAATTACCGAAGAAACCGGAGTCAAGATTGACATTGATGATGATGGCACGGTCACAATTGCTTCCACCGATAGTGAAAATGCCGCCCGCGCCTATCAAATTATTCAAGGCATGACCCGCAAACTCAATGCCGGGGATGTCTATGTAGGCCGGATTACTCGGATTATTCCGATTGGCGCCTTTGTGGAGTTACTCCCGGGCAAAGAAGGAATGATTCATATTTCCCAGTTAGCCGATTATCGAGTTCCTCGGGTGGAAGATGAAGTCTCGGTTGGGGATGAGGTCATTGTCAAAGTTCGGGAAATTGACAGTAAAGGTCGGATTAATCTAACCCGTCTGAATATTCACCCGGATGAAGCTGCGGCAGCCCGGACTGCGGCAACGAAGTAGGCTTTATCAGTTATCAGTCAACAGTTATCAGTCAACAGTTAAGAAGTTATCAGTTATTGGTTAAGAGTCTATTAACTTTTAATTAATAACTGATAAGCTATTGTGCATCTAGTTGTAGTTAGGAAATTGCAAATTCCTCGTAGTGGGAGCGTCCCCTAGAATATACAGTTTAAATGCACAACAGCTTAACTCTTACACTGATAACTGATTAGAACAGTTGAGATTCAAAGGCTCCGATATCAATGGTGTTATTAATAATTCGGTTAAAGCCTGTGCCCCGTTGGTCAAATTGTCCAGGGTCGGTATAGGGGCTGGCAAAGCTACCACTTCCGGTATCAATGGCGACACTGGTACTGGCTAAAGCCAAGGTTGGCGTGCTACCCCCGTTGTTTTGTAAGGGACTGAGTAAGGGATCAATCGGGGTCGTACCGCTACCCACCAGATCATTGTTTACCCCGTTAACTAAACCCTCTCCTCCGGTTCCGTCTCCAATAATGTTATTGCCACCACTCTTAAAGGCAAATTCTATGGAGGCTCCCACATCGGGGTCAAGAGGGGAGGTGTTACTGGCGATAATTGTGTTTTTCAGGTTGGCTAAACCCCCAATATTTCTGACCCCACCACTGTTTCCAGCCGCATCATTGAAAGCAATCGTACTATTGGTAATGGTCAAGTCCGCAACGGAGTTAAACACGCCGCCGCCGATGTTGCCTTTGTTGTTAGCAATCGTACTATTAATAATTTGGACTTGACCATCAATCACAATAATTCCACCACCGTTGCTCCCTATGTTATTGCTGATGGTACTATTTTGAACCGTGAGTTGGCCGGAGTTGGCGATCGCCCCTCCATTATTCGCCTGGTTTCCATCGAGCCAACTGTCGAGTACCTTAACCTTACTGGTAGAAGAAGTAATATTAATCGCACCGCCTCGACTTCCTGTGGTCGTACTGCTTGTGTTAGGTATGGTTCCGGCGGGGAAACCATTGCTCAGTTTCAATCCTTCAAAGGTGACATTCCCCCCATTAACGGTGAAAATATTGTAGTCTCCGCCCGTATCTCGACGAATGGTAAGTTGATCGGCTCCTGGCCCATCAAAAATTACATCACTACTGACCCCGGGTAAAGCCCCCGCCAGATTAATCACCCCAGCAGTTGCTTGCTCAACAAAGGTAATCGTATCTTCTCCGGGTAAAGATTCGGCGTTGAGAATCGCCTGACGTAAGGAACCTTCCAGGGTGGCATAGTCTTCGGCGGCTTTGCTGGTCGTATCTCCCAGTTGAGTCACGGCGGTATCATTAGCTAGAATTGTCACCTGTGCCGTATTTTCCTCGGGATCAATCTTGTAGTCCCCATCCGCTAAAACTAGGGTGAGGGATTCGTCGGCTTCGGCTTGAATATCATCAATCGGAGTCAAGATGATATCCATACTGGCTAGGTCATTGGGCAGGGTAAGAGTAGCGGTGGAGGTGTCACTGACCACTACGGTTTGACCCGTCGAGGTGGTCAAAGTATAGTCCGCCGCGCTAATTTTATCGGGTTCTAGGGTGAGGTTAATGGTTAAATCCCCAAAGGTATCCGGGGCGCGACTAATCCGATAAATTCCGTTTTTGGGCTGTTCATCGGCAACTTTTGTGGTGACAGGTTCGGTGGCCGTCGCTTCTACGGTGGTTAAACTGAGAGTCGCTTTGTCATCGTCTTTGATGGTAACGGTACTGGTAGGGATATTTTCTCCCGCCAGTCCGTTGTTGTCAAAATTGGCAAAGGAGAGTTGAAAGTTTCGGTCAGGTTGAACCTTAATATTACCAATAATTCCCAGCAATACCGTTTGCCTGTCTTGGTTAGCCGCAAATTGAATGCGTTGGGGCCCCGGTGTAAAGTCCGTATCCGCGATCGCCGTACCATTGGTTAATACCACATCCACACTAGAAGTTTGAGTCAGATCCCCGGAGCGAATCACCTGAACTTGATTAAACAGGCTAGTGCTATCTCCTTCATCTACGGTGTAGCTGCCCTCGGCAAAGTTATAGCTAGGTGGGGAATCATCATCATCAATGATTAGAGCAGCTTCCGGGACGGTGGTTCCCGTTTGTCCATTGTTGTCAAAGCCAGAAAAGGATAGAACTACGGTTTCGGTAGACTCGGATGTTTCATCCCCTTTAATCGTGACTTGTACCGTTTTGCTAATTTCCCCCGGCGCAAATTCTACGGGAATAGCACTGGGGGTGAAGTCTTCCCCTGAAGTGGCTCCATTTTGAGCCGCAGGGTTTAAGTCCACCGTCACCGATGAGTTAATATCAACCTTTCCTGAACGAATAACCGTAATTTCACCGTAGGTAATATCGCTGTTTCCTTCTCGAACTTGATAAGTGTTAGTGGTGAAGTCGTAGGTCGGAACGTTATCATCATCAATCACCAGTAACTCTGAGGTGGGATGGAGATTTCCCACCAAAGTCCCTAGGGGGGGATTGAAGGAGAGATTCAGGGTTCTGTTTTGATTCGGTGTGAGGTTGCCGAGAATAGTGATCGGGACGGTTTGGGCAATTTGTCCCGGGGTAAAGCTCACGGTAATTGGCCCGGGAACAAAATCTACATTGGGGATGGCATTAGTCCCAGTTACGTTGACTTCAACGGAGGAATTAACATTAATATCCCCCGAACGATCCACTTCCACCAGTTGAGTAATGTTACTGGAGTTGCCTTCGAGAGTGGTGAATAGAGGTTGTTTAAAATCATAGGTGGTGGGGCCGTCATCATCATTAATCACCAGGTTAGCTGTAGGATGAAGGGTTCCCGGCTGTCCCGTGGGTTGAAAACCTTCTGGATCGAAGGATAAGGTAAGTACCTCGGAAGCTTCAATCTCGTCATCACCAATGATTGGGATTTGGAAAGTATTCTCGCTCTGACCTGGGGCAAATTCTAGGAAAATTTCCGTGGGTACGATGTCAACGCCGGGTGTTCCCCCGTTTTCTAGTCCTGGAGTCAGGAGAATCCGAACACTCGATGGCAGACTGGTATCAAAAGTCCGGTTAACGGTGATTGTCGCCTGCTGAGGGATGTTCGGATCACCTTCAAAGATAGAAAATTCCGGTTGACTAAAGTTATAAACCGGGGGTTTGGGGGGCAGATCTTCGCTCTGGATACTGGCTATGGCGCCGGATTGTTGGGGATTGGCGGTGTATAAAAACCCCGATTCCCTTAAGGTGATATCAATAGTTAAGGGGTCTTCCTCAAAATCATCGTTATTGATGGGAGCGAGGGTGAGGGTGGCGAGGGTACTATTGGCAGGGAAGGAAACACTACCCCCGCTACTGGTAAAGGTTTCGTTGTCAATAACGGTATAGTTTTCCCCTAGTATCGCCGTTCCTCCGACGGTGAAGTTAACGTTAATGGGTAGGTCTAGGGAACCTCCCGCCCGTGTAAAGGCATAAACAAAGTTTTCTTCGCTGTTTTCTAGGAGGGTCGGGGGAGCAACGGACAGACTAATCTCGGATGCAGAGGGCCCAATCGGGAAAACGATGGGCGGCGTCGAATTGGTCGGGGGGAGAGTTCCCGGGGAACTACTATCATTGTCTTGTAGAGTAAGATTAATGCTTTGGGATTCTCCTAGGGTAGCTCCTCCGGTGGGATTGGCTAAGATTAACTTAAAGATTTCATTGGGTTCGGTTTCTCGATCATCAATAACGGTTAAAGGAATAGGAACGATTTTAAAAGTTTCGTAAGGTTGGAAGATAATTTCTATCGGTTCTAGGTTAACGTCACTACCGGTGGCGCTGTCTAGTTGTAATTCTAGTTGGGCACTCACCGTATTAAACGGGGAACCTGCCCGTCGAATATTGACAAATAGGGCGGGTGTTTCGCCTTCTTGAACAAATAGGGAATCGGTATTGGTAAACTCAATAATTGGGGTAACGGTTTCGATGGATTGGGTAAAGTTGGCTTGATTATTCAGGGTTGTAGCTTGGGTTTCCTGAACAATAATTAGTTGTTGATTGCTAATTTTATCTTCAATTACGGTATCATTTCCCACTTGCACAAACCGCAAATCAGCAAATTTTAATTCGTTGGTTAGTCCAATTAAATCGACTCCAATTCTAAAATCCGTAATACTATCAACTTCACTATCAATCAGTTCTCGACCGATGACAAATACATCGGAACCTCCTCCACCGGTGAGTTCATTTTTCCCGCTTCCGCTATAGAGAAGGTCGTTTCCCCTATCTCCAAATAGGCGATCATTTCCACTGCTATCAAATAGGGTATCGTTCCCTTGTCCACCATGGAGGATATCGTCACCTTCGTCGCCACTGAGTTGATCATCTCCAATATTTCCATAGGCAATATCATCCCCGGTTTCTCCTTTGAGGGTGTCATTTCCCAGATCCCCAAACATCAGATCATTGCCATTACCCCCGGAAATCAAATCCTGATCTTGCCCGCCATTCAGGGTATCGTTTTCGCCTAATCCTTCTAAAGTGTCGTTTCCTGCAAATCCTAGGATTTCATCGGGTTCAGGTGTCCCGCTCAGGAAATCATTGCCCGCAGTTCCAATAAGTTGTGCCATATTTACGGAGTTTAATTAAAGTTGGTAATTGATTCTAAGTGTGAACCCGGTTGAATGTCGATTTTTTTGTATTTTAATGATACAAACCACAAGTAAACCCCCATCTGGTGGATAGGTAGATAGAATATCCCCGGGTTGGTTAGTCCTGTACGGTCATTTTTCCCTCTAACAGAAATTCTCTTAACATCACCAGGATCTTACCCATAAGTCCCCGGTTTGTTAACAAATCTCAATATTGCAATGGTTAGCGGTTAGTCGTTTAGTTGCCTCCCATCTTCCTCGATTTGTAACAAACTGTAAAGATTATCCCCAAAACCGTTAAACTTCGTTGCGGGATTATACAGTTTGGCAACAGACGTGATACCTTCTACCCAGTGACCAAAAAACACAGTTAAGCGTAAAGGGAGAAAAACCTGTGAAGTTAGAGATGGGATACTTAACAGCTTCTGATCATCAAGGCGTAAGTGCTTATGTGGCAGATTTACAACTGCATATGACGTTACAGGCTCGTAATTTAGTTCCCAACCTGACGACGGCTCGTGATTCTCGTGAGCAAATGCTACAACAAACTCAGGCTGACTTGGAAAAATTCGTTTCTCGCCAAACCCTCTAGTTCAGTTTGGGATTAATTGTGGGATTTCGATCGGGTCATCGATCAGGAGAACGTCTGACGTTAAGTCGTTTCGGATCGCAATTAAATCGCAATAATCAAAATCCTCTCGTCCTAATGCTTTTAGGGTAATTTTTTTTAGGGTATCTCCCGGTTTAACTTGATAGGAAATCCAACGGTAGGATTGTCCATCTAGGGGCAATTCTGATGATTTTTGTAACCATTTTTGATATTTAGAATCTCGATTTTTGGATAGGCGAGATTCGGTTTGTTTGAGGGCAAATTGCCAAACTTTGTAACCTTCTAGGTTCAGGTGTAAGCCATCGGTTGTGAGTTCAGAACGGAGATTTCCCTGGGTGTTGGTAAATCTTTGGTAAAAGTCTAAATAGATGCTTCCTTGGTCGTTAACTTGTTGGGCTAACTTTTGATTGAGTTCTTTAATTAAAGAGTTTAGAATCGAAAAATTTAGGGTTTCTGAAGGGAGTTGAGTCGGAAAAATAGATTGAACTAGAATACGGGTATTAGGATAATGGTATTGTAAATAATCGATTATTTTTTGATGGTTTTCTAATATCTCTTTAACTGTAACTTGTCTTTTTAAATCATTAATTCCAGCTAAAATATAAATATTATTAGGATTATTTTTAGCAAAAATATCCAGACGTTTTAAGATTCCGCTTGTCGTATCCCCTGAAATACCTTGATTTAACCATAATATTCCCGATGGTAATAAATTATTGGGAAACCACATACTAAGGGAATCTCCTAATAAAATATTCAGACGAGATGAATCGGAATTTTTGGCAATTTTATCTTGGATTAAATCAGATTCTTGCTTTAATATATCTAGCCAATCTTGATAATTTAGTTGGTCAATTTCATCATCTAAATTAGTATAAATTTGACTTTTATATATGGCAAAAAGTCGCTTTTGGTACATTTCAATGCCAGTTTTTGGTATCATAAAATAATCAGTCATCAGTCATCAGTCATCAGTCATCAGTCATCAGTTATTAATTATCAATATTAGTTATTAGTTATTAGTTGCTGGTTATCAATCATTAGTTATTAGTTATTATAGTAAATAGTTGATTTTAAGTTATCAGTTAATAGTTGTCATTGAAGAACTATTTTTAAGTTATCAGTTAATAGTTGTCATTGAAGAACTATTTTTAAGTTAACTACAATAAGCAGTTAACTTAAAACAGCTAAGAACCAGTTTATAATCGGTGATTTTCAACTTAAATTATTAACCTGGCAACTGATAACTGGTAACTAATAACTGGTAACTGATAACTGATAACTGATTTAGTAGGTTTCCACGTGCCAACGATGTCCTTTTTTGAGTGTTTTCTGGTAATCACTCCAGTTCACATCAAATTTACCCGCAGCCGAGGTCATACCTTCATCAATTCCGCCTTCCATACCTTTAAGACCACAAATATAGGTATGGGTATTCTCTTTCTGAACTAATTGCCACAGTTCATCGGCATTTTCTTTAATCCGATCTTGAATATACATTTTGCCACCTTCGGGATTTTGTTGTTCACGACTGATGGCATAGGTCAAGCGGAAGTTATCAGGAAATTCCCGTTGTAACTGTTCCAATTCTTCCTTATACAGAATATTAGCGGTGTAAGGAATTCCGAAGAATAGCCAAGCTAAACCCTTGAACTTGTAGTCTTCATGTTGTTCTTTAAACATCCGCCACAGGAAAGCCCGGAAAGGTGCAATACCCGTACCCGTTGCCATCATCACTACAGTGGCTTCTTCATCATCAGGTAATAACATTTCCTTACCCACTGGCCCGGTGATGGCCACATCCGCCCCGAGTTCTAAATTGCATAGATGGGTGGAACAAACCCCATAGACGGTTTCTCCGGTTTCAGGATGTTTGTATTCCAGTTGACGAACACACAAGGAGACAGTCTGATCATCGAGTTTGTCACCATGACGAGTCGAGGCAATCGAATACAGTCTTAGCTTATGGGGTTTGCCTTTGTTATCTTTTCCTGGCGGAACAATCCCAATACTTTGACCTTCAACATAGCGTAAATCGCCACCGGAAAGGTCAAAGGTAAGGTGACGGACAGTACCCGAACCGCCTTCACCTACGAGTTCATAGTTTTCGATACATTTCCCAATATAAGGATTACTGGGACGGTAGATATTAACGGGTATTTCCGTTTTAGCCTTGGTGTCAGTCATGGGTTGGCTTTTTTCGACCGATGGTTGGCTCTGATGTTGACTGACAGTCGCTACAGCCGTTTCTGGTTGAGGTTCACCGGCGGGGCGAATATTAACAATTTTCCCTCCTAACCGGGCAATCCGACGCATTTCTTGATTCATGCGTTCGTAGGGGACGGTGACGTAAACGACACCACTGCGACGAATCGGAAAATTGAGTTTGTCTGTATTCTCCCCTTGTCGGAGTCCCTCCACTTCAAAGATGAAGACGCGGCCATTAGCTCCCGTCTTGGTTGCAACACCAATTCCACTTGGACGATACATTCGTTTGTTCTCCCTTATAATACCGAAGCTCTTAACTAACAAAATGTGACGAATACATCACTTGCTGGTTTTTTTTACGTGCGATGGACGGAAACAGTCAGATATTAACCTTCCCTCTCACACTAGCTTGAGGGCCGTTACTGTTGTCAATTTGCACTTTGCACTATTTTACAGCTTAGTGTTCATCGGCTAATCGGAATTAATTCCAGGGAAGATCAGCTGGGGGGAAGCGCGCTATAAAAATTTGTGACAGAATACATTTGACCTATTGCTTTCAACTGGATATTTTTTGATGATCATGGGGATTCTACCTTGGGTGTTATTAGCAACATTAGGACTAGCTGCGGGAACAACGGCCGGATTACTCGGGATTGGTGGGGGAATGTTAGTTGTCCCTGGGTTATTTTATATTTTTAATTTAATGGACTTTCCGCCCGATCTGGTGATGCACAGTGCGATCGCCACTTCCATGAGTATAATGACTTTTACGGCGACTTCTTCGATTGTGGCACACCATTCTAAAGGGGATGTGCAATGGGGAGTTTTTTGGAAAATTATTCCGGGGATTTTATTAGGAGTTTTATTAGGTGCTTTATTAGATGATACTTTATCCAGTGCCGTACTAAAAATTATTTTTGGATTATTTTTATTATTGATTTCAGTTAAACTATTGTTAGATTTTAAACCCAAAGCAAAGTTGGAATCCTTACCCGGATTAGCCATAATCAACGCCGTCGGGTTAGGAATTGGTTTTAAGTCAGGTCTTCTAGGAGTCGGAGGCGGTGCAATTAGTGTTCCTTTTTTAATTTATTGTGGATTACCCATGTACGAAGTGGTGGGTACATCTTCATCTTTTAGTTTACCGATTTCCATTTTAGGAACCTTGGCTTTTCTGTTATCTTCTCATGGTGAGGCTTTTTTTCCGGGGTTTATTGGATATATTTACTGGCCATCATTATTATTAATTGCCCCATTTACAATCTTAGGAGCTTTTTTAGGGACATCACTTTCCCATTTAATTTCAGGGGAAAAGTTACGGACGGCTTTTGCTTTATTTTTATTATTCATTAGTTTAAATATGTTATTGAGTTAAAACCCCAGGGTATTTACAGATAGGGAGGGAATAGGGAACAGGGAACAGGGAACAGGGAACAGGGAATAGGGAACACAACTCAAATAGAATTGATATATTATTTTTTATTCATTGAGAAATTCAGCTTCACAGATAGTTGATTCCCTTTGTTGTAGGTCTTCAGCATCCCATAATCCATTCAGAAATGTAGTATAAAAATATTCTCCCCCGTGTTGCATATCAACTTTAGGAGAATTTTTAGCATAGGGACTCGAATCGGAAATCCCCCGTTGTGCTTGATAATGAATATAGGTATCTGAATTAACACACATCACATGATAAAAGTCTTTATTGGCTCCCGATTCATCTCCTAGCTTATAACGAGATAACCCTCGATTCAAATAGGCTTTAATAAAGTTGGGGTCAATATTTAGAGCTTGATCAAAGTCATCAATTGCTGCTTGATATTGTTTTAAATTATGGTAAACACAACCTCGGTTATAATAGGCGTAAACATTATAAGCATCAATTTGTAATGCTCGGTTATAATCTCGGATAGCCCGATCATGATTGCCTAATTGATAATGACATAATCCTCGATTAATATAGGCTTTAATATAATTCAATTCTAATTCAGTAGTTTTATTGAAATCATCTAAAGCCTTTTCTTTGATTCCTAATAAATAAAAAGCTCGACCCCGATTATAATAGGTTTTATGATTCTCAGGATTTAAAGATAGAGCTTGATTGTAATTATCAATAGCATTTTGATATTGTCCTGATTGGGCGATCGCTAATCCCAAATTATTATAAACCGCATCACTTTGGGGATTAAAACTAAGAGCAATTTTAAAGTCTTGAATCGCTTTTTCATATTTGCCTAAATGTCTCCAAGCATTCCCTCGATTCAAATAAGCATCAGGTAACTTGGGTTCCAGTTGTAAGGCTTTTGTTAAATCACTAACCGCTTTTTGATAATCTTTTAAATAATAATAAACTAGACCCCTATTATTATAAGCACTAGCATAATTAGGGTTTAATTTAATCACTTGATCAAAATCCTTCAAAGCACCATGATAATTACCTTGGCGTGCTTTTTTTAAGCCTTGGTCATAAAATTTTTTGCTATTATTAAACATGAAATTTCCTTTTTCAACAATTAAGATCAGTTGATTTTTTATAGAAAGACTAAACTTGATTAAAGATAAGCAAGCTATACCAAAATTTTTGAGCTTCTCATCCCTTCATGATCAAGTTACCTACGCAAAATTTGAGACTCGTAAACCGTTTTTTGTGGTCGTCTGATTATCCGTATTATCCATGATATCAAATTTAGAATATATTGTGTTCGTTCCCCAGTCTGGTGTTATCAATCCTAATCCCTCATTTATTCTGAATAAAAAACCCCCAAACCGGAAAAATTTGGAGGAATCTTAAAGTATTTTAACCTGGCTGAGTTAGACTACAACAAAATTAACTAATTTTCCCGGGACAACAATCACTTTTTTAATGGTTTTATCTCCAATATGACGTTGACTGACTTCAGAATTTCGGGCATATTCTTCTAAAGTTTGGTGATCGGCCGTTGCTGGGACTTGCAGCGTCCCACGGGTTTTTCCATTAATTTGAATCACTAAGGTAATTTCATCCACTACTAAGGCTTCTGGCTCATGCTCAGGCCATATTTGAGTATGAATTGAACCCGTTTTTCCAATCAATTGCCATAATTCCTCCGCAATATGGGGAGCGAAGGGAGCTAATAATTTCAACAGGGTTTCAATGCCTTCAGAATAAACGATAGACTCCTTACAATTCGCCTCTGATAAAGCATTACTAAGTTTCATCAATTCAGATACAGCAGTATTAAATTGATAGTCTCCGTTTAAATCCTCGCTGACTTCTTTAATAGCCGTATGAATCGCCCGTTTTAAGTCTTTTTCGACTTTACTTAATTCTCGATTCTTAGGTTTAGAAGTGGTAATTTCAGCAAATTCAGTAACAATTCTCCAAACCCGATTTAAGAAGCGAAATTGTCCCTCAACATCGGCATCATCCCATTCTAAATCCTTCTCAGGAGGGGCTTTAAATAGAATAAACATTCGGGCGGTATCAGCCCCATATTTACCCATCACTTCTAATGGATCAACCCCATTATATTTAGATTTAGACATCTTCTCATAGAAGACTTCTAACTTTTCTCCCGTTGTCGGATCTTGGGGATTACTCGGACTCACTTGGGAAGCGGAAAAATACTTTCCAGTGGTGCGGTTTTTATAGGTAATTCCCTGCACCATCCCTTGAGTTAATAACTTTTCAAAGGGCTCTTTACAATGTAATAATCCGCGATCGCGCACCACTTTAGTAAAGAATCGAGAATACAATAAATGCAAAATGGCGTGTTCAATACCGCCCACATATTGATCTACCCCCATCCAATCATTAGTAATCGCTGGATTGAAGACTTGTTGATCATTTTTGGCATCGGGATAGCGCAGATAATACCAAGAAGAATCAATAAACGTATCCATGGTGTCGGTTTCCCGTTTAGCCGGAGTTCCACAACTCGGACAAGGTACATTAATCCAATCTTCTAATTGGGCTAAAGGAGATAAACCTCGACCACTAAATTTGACATTTTCCGGCAATTTTACAGGTAAATCTTGATCAGGAACAGCCACCGCCCCACAATTCGGACAATGAATAATCGGGATCGGAGTTCCCCAATAGCGTTGACGGGAAATCAACCAATCTCTGAGGCGATATTGAATAATTCCTTTGCCATATCCTTCATCTTCTGCATACTCAATAATCGCTTGTTTGGCGTGTTCGGAATGTTCCCCACTAAAATTACAGGATTCGACTAAAATTCCTGTCCCCGTATAGGCCGTTGTGATCCGATCATTTTCCTCATTATCATTATCCGCATCATCGGGAACAATCACTTGTTTGATGGGTAAATCATATTGAGTGGCAAATTGAAAATCACGCAGATCATGGGCTGGAACTCCCATCACTGCGCCTGTTCCATATCCATATAAAACATAATCCGCAATCCAAATCGGAATTTCTTCTTCATTAAAAGGATTAAGGACTTTTCCCCCGGTAGGAACGCCGCGTTTTGGTTTATCTTCCGAGGTGCGATCGGTTTGGCTTTCGTTTTTAACCTCTTGAATAAATGCTTCTACGGCGGCTTTTTGTTCGGGAGTTGTTACCTGAGCAACTAAGGGATGTTCCGGGGCTAATACCACATAGGAAACTCCATAAACCGTATCAGGACGGGTTGTGAAGACAGAGATTTTTTCATCATCAGGACAAGTGCTCGAGACAGAGATTTTTTCATTCGATATCTCTGGACTATGTTGGGGATGATTTTCCAACCACCGCTTATTGCGATCATGTAGCCAACTTCCTCGAACAAAATCTCGGCATCTCATTTCTGAAATACTTCTGCGACTATCCAGAAACCAGGATTTAAAAGGGTTGCTTACCTTTTTTTGATTTGTAGTTTTCTGTATAGGCACAATGGGGGTAGGCACAATGGGGATAGGCACAATGGGAAATTCTAACTGCGCCCCAATGGATTGTCCGATCCAGTTAGCTTGCATTAATTTAACCCGTTCCGGCCAACCGTTTAAATGCTCTAAATCATTGAGCAATTCATTTGCATAATCGGTAATTTTTAGGAACCATTGACGCAATAATTTTTGTTCAACAATAGCCCCAGACCGCCAAGATCTTCCCTCATTATCGACTTGTTCATTAGCCAGCACCGTTTGATCAATTGGGTCCCAATTCACCGCGGCTTCTTTTTGATAGGCGAGTCCACACTTATAGAATTGTAAAAACAGCCATTGTGTCCAACGGTAATATTCCGGGGAACAGGTGGTCACTTCCTTTTCCCAATCAATGGAGAACCCTAACTTTTGCAGTTGTTCCCGCATTTGGGCAATATTTTGATATGTCCATTCCGCCGGAGGAATTCCTCGGTCAATGGCGGCATTTTCGGCAGGGAGTCCAAAGGCGTCCCACCCCATCGGATGTAAGACACGATAGCCTTGCATCCGTTTGAGTCGGGCGATCACGTCAGTAATGGTGTAATTGCGAACGTGACCCATGTGTAGACTCCCCGACGGATAGGGGAACATGGAGAGTGCGTAAAATTTGGGCTTATTTTTATCGGTTGGGGTTTTATACAACCCCTGTTCTTCCCAGGTTTGTTGCCACTTTTGTTCGAGGGATGCAGGATGATATCGAGACTCCACAGCCATACTTTGTGCCGGATACGTTTTCTTATTTGTTTATTATTTTTACATATGGGTGAGGTTATCCCCCACCGATTTCGCCTGACTATACAAACCTAAGTCGCCGGTTTCCAAGTTCCATGAAATCCATTCGGAACTACCTGGGGTAATCCTAACCGACAAACAGGTTCCGTGTCTAAAGATTGGGCATCAAATATCCAAACTTCGCTGGAATTTTGCCGAGCATCATAAACAATGGTTAAAACCCAACCCTGTTGAGGATGATCGAGATCTTGAACAAATAAAGGTTCCATCGGATAACGATTTTCCCCTAAATTGGCGGTGGTTAAGGTTTGGGTTTGATGATTAAAACGTCCAATCGTGCCAAACATTTCAACCGCCGGATTAATACCGGATTTATGAAGGGATAAATAGGTAAATTGATCTTTTTTTCCCACTTCTTGGGGGTTGACCGAGGGAAATTCACAATGGCGATCGCAGAGTTCTTCCAATTGTAGTAATTTACCCGTTTGAGGTTGCAATATCATCCGCCATAAGGTTGATTTGGCTAAGGTTTGAGTGTTTCCGGTGGCAACTTCTTTTAAATATTGATTGGTTTGGAAATCTTGATATCGGACAAAATCAACAATAACCGTTCCATCTGTTGCAACATAACCATTGCTAAAATGCCACTGAAACCAAGGTTCGGTTTCAATCCGATTCACTAAGGTTAAATTATGACGATCAATAATTAAAATTTGGGTGGGGGTTTGGGGTTGCCAGGAGAGAGCCTCACTGAAAGATTTTAACTGAAGAAATACGGGTAAAAGTTTTAACCGCAGTGGGGGAATTACAAAAATTAAATATTCACCCGCTAGGACAAAATCATGAATGGCAGAAATGCCATCCAGAGGAATTTTATTTTGTTGTTTGATGTTACCTGTGCGATCGCTCCGATACAAAATTAACTCAGGACTCGGCCCCAAAATTTGCCCAAAATTAAAAATATCCCCGGTTTCGGGATCAATTTTAGGGTGAGCAGAATAGGGGGTATTTTGAGCTAAACCCTGGAGGTTGTCCAGTCCATGGGTTTCTAAGGTTTCTAAATCTAAACTATGGGGTTGTCCCCCTTCCCATAATGCCAATAATTTATCGGGTAAAGCTAAAACTGAAGTATTCGCCGCATTTTTTAGGGGTTTACGAAAACGTTCCCAAAGGTTTCCCGAGGCTTTCATTCCATAGCCGCCATAAATAAAGCGGTTTTGTTGTTCTTCCTCTTGATAGCCGGCGGTTTGAACATAACGATAGACCCCGGTTGACCCTTTTTCGGTGAAATGAACCCCTAAAATTGCCCCATCTCCATCAAACCAATGTCCGACTCGGTGTCCTCCCCGTGCCAATCGTCCTGGGCCATTGCGATACAGAGAACCCCGTAACCCCGACGGAATTTTTCCCGACAAAATGGGTAAGGGCGTGGGCGGAAACTCGGTGGCGGGGGTGGTAAACTGTTGATTCCAGGTCGGTTGAGCGGTTGTTGCTGTCATAATGATCGCCGTTAATGAAATCAGATAAAAACTTTACTTGCACTCCGAATAATTGTCGCTGAATTTGCTAGAATCTACAGGATTGTCCTGATTATATTTTGTAATTATCCTTGAACCAATCTATCAATCTGCCGAAAGTAGATGACTTTTTAGAAGAATTGGCAGCCATTCAACAAACTGGCTCCAAGCGTGTTGCTTTGTTGGGTTCCCGCCATATTCCCCTAACCCATCAAAACTTGATCGAGATGATGAGTTATGCCTTGGTTTTAGAAGGGAATCATTTGATTACATCGGGTTCAACGGGAACGAACGCGGCGGCCATTCGAGGCGCGATGCGGGCTAACCCCAATTTGTTGACGGTAATTTTGCCCCAAAGCATGAAACGTCAGCCCAGGGAGTCCCGCCAGCAGTTGGAAGAAGTGATTCATGTGGTGGAAAGTCCCAAGGGTGACGATTTATCCTTAGCTGAAGCTAGTGGGTTTTGCAACCAAGAGATTATTTCTCGGTGTCAACAGTTAATCTGTTTTGCCTATCATGATAGTGTCACCCTTCTGAGCACCTGTGAGGAGGCGGAAAATCAGCGCAAAATTGTGACTTTATTCTATTTGGATTAGTAGTTAATGCCAATGTTGAATCAGTCACTCGTACAGACGCGCTCTTGGCACGTCTTTACGCTGATAAATTTTTTTATTAAATAATTGCAATTGACTATGGCTTCTACTTATTCATTTGATATTGTTAGTGATTTTGACCGCCAGGAATTAGTCAATGCTGTTGATCAAACCGAACGGGAAATTAAAAGCCGTTATGATTTGAAAGATACTAAGACTACCTTAGAATTAGGGGAAACGGCGATTATTGTTAATACAGATAGCGAGTTTACCCTAGATGCAATTCATACAATTTTACAAACTAAATCCGCTAAACGTAATCTTTCTTTGAAGATTTTTGATTACGGGAAAGTAGAATCTGCGAGTGGGAATCGAGTTAGGCAGGAAATTAAACTGAGAAAAGGTTTAACTCAAGAAGTATCGAAACAAATCACTAAACTGATTAAGGATGAATTTAAAAAGTTACAAGCATCTATTCAGGGTGATTCGGTTAGGATTTCAGCCAAATCTAAAGATGACTTACAATTAGTAATTCAACGTCTAAAAGAAGAAGATTATCCGTCTGCATTGCAGTTTACCAACTATAGGTAAAATATCCCCACTGATTTATATTTGATTGACACTCCACTACCTAAAGGTTAGTGGATTCTTTGTTTATTGAATCTCAAGACATATATCTTTAACATATCCCAAATGTAGGGACTGGTTTTACAAACAAATATCATTAACCCGGCCTCTGGCCATGGTAAATCGCTGAGACTTTTTTAATAGTTTCTTGATAATACTCCTAAGAAATATAAAGATTTGTCATTGAGGGGATAAACCATTGACAAGCAAAAGTAACCTTGCTATGTTGCTAACAGGGCAAACATAAGGTGTCATCTGCCTTAAGGTATAAATGTCTTTTGTGACCTACTTGAGTGGGTTGATCTACACCCAGGGAATGGATGACAAAGTATTCTAACTTTAAACCTTATGATAGGAGGTCAGTAAAAGCTCTTTTTTTATCACTTTACTACTATACTTTTACAGGACTCTGACTAACGACGGGAGCATAGTCATTTTGTCGAGTGTTGAAAGCCATCGGCGAAAATAAAGAGGACTTATTTTCATATGCCGGGGTTTCAACCCCAGCCGGACTTAAATCGAAACAACACATATCAGAAATTTCAGCAATTATGAACCTGCCAACAATGAACAAATCCATCATTTTCGTAGACTCCTCAGTACAAGACTATCAAAGCCTAATTGAAAACACCGATGTTGCTCAGATTGTTATTTTAGATGATAATTTAAACTACATCAATCAAATTACTAATGCCTTAGCTCATCAAAAAGATATTGAAGCGATACATATTCTTTCTCACGGTAGCCCAGCCAGCCTCCACCTGGGCAAAGAATCCCTCAATAGCAATAACCTAGAAAAATTCAGCCCTCAGCTAAAACAGTGGGGAAAAGCCCTAACCCAAAATGCCGACATTTTATTATATGGCTGCGAAGTCGCCAAAGGAGAAGCTGGCCAAAACTTCCTGAAACGACTCAGTGAAATTACGGGTGCAGACATCGCCGCCTCCGCCACCCCCACAGGTAATGCTGAATTAGGGGGCGACTGGAATTTAGAAGTCGCCACGGGCAAGATTGAAGCATCTCTGGCATTTGCACCAGCAGCGATGCAAAGTTATAAAGGCATCCTTAACAATGCCCCCGATGTGGGCCTGGTGCGTCTCCTCCCTGGCAACAGCATCAATAACGGACTCGGCGGCACTCAAGGGTTTGGGGAAAACGTTCAACCAGGCGTGGACGATGATTTCTGGCAGATAGATGTTTCTTCTATCTTTCCCAATGGCTTCAAGTTTTTCAACAATACTTGGAATGCCGCTACCGATTTTTATATCGGTTCCAACGGCTACGTCACTTTCGGTACTGGGAATAGTAGCTATGACCCAACAGGTATCGCAGGTTCCACCACTCCGATGATTGCCGCCCACTATACCGACGTTTATACAGGCCTAGCGCCCATATCCTTCGATCCTGCCGGAAATTCCACAGGAACCAACCTGATTTACTATGACCTTGATGCTGTCAACGGTGTCGTTACCATCACTTTTGATGACGTAAGAGATTACGCTCAGGCAGCCACAACTGCCAATGCCTATCAGATCCGGCTATGGGACTTGGAGAATGGCGATTTTGGGATTGAATTGCGCTATGAAGATTTGGCTTGGGGTGCGTCTGGCGGCAGTGCTTATGGTACTGCGGGTTGGACTGCGGGGGACTTGACCAACTATTCTGAAGTACCAGGATCAGGAACCGTCGGGATTGAGAACATAGAATCACAATCCAATATCAACCAGCCTGGAGTTTTCTTTTGGCAAGTACAAAATGGCTTAGTATACCCTGGTTTACCTTTGCAACCCTCTGGATTACCGGGGATCGTAGTGAACGACACCAACCCCCCCGGAGTCAGTATCTCCGATCCAACTTTCACCGGAGTTATTTCTGACATTGATGGAGATGTTCTAGGAATTGCCGTTATTGGAGTGGACAATACCAACGGCACTTGGCAATATTCCACTGATGGGGGTACTACCTGGACAGCCTTTGGCACTCCCTCTGAAACTAACGCCCTACTCTTAGCTGGCACTGCCAATAACCAAGTCCGCTTTGTCCCTAATCTCAACTACCAAGGCCCCTCTGGAAATATAATCTTTCGCGCTTGGGATCAGACAACCGGAACGGATGGGGGGGTAGCTGACACCACCATCAATGGAGGAACAACGGCTTTTAGTACCCGCACACTTCCTGCGATGATGAACGTCATCCCCATCAACCCCCCTGTCATTACCACCGTTAGTGGAAGTACCAACGACACCACCCCCGATATCATAGGGATATCAGCAGCCAATAACACTATCAACATCTTTCAAGATGGCACCAGTATCGGTACGACTACGGCTGATGCGTCTGGTAATTGGATATTTACCGTCCCCACTGCTCTATCAGACCCCAATAATTATGCTTTCACAGCTACTGCCACGGATGGAGTTTACACTTCCATAACTTCAAGTGCAGTTAACCTGACAATAGACATTACTGCTCCATTACAGCCAACGATTATCACCAGCAGTGGCAGTACCAACGACACCACTCCCACAATTACAGGGACAGCCGAAGCCAATAGTACCGTTGACATCCTGCAAGACGGTATCAGTATTGGTACAGCTACGGCGGATGGGACGGGGAACTGGACATTTACTCCCGCTACAGCCATAGCAGACGGCACTTATGCCTTTACCGCCACAGCTACCGACGCTGCGGGTAACGTTTCTCCGGCTTCAAGTCCAGTTAACCTGCTCATAGATGGCACCGCACCAACTGTGCCGACAATTACCAGCAATGGCAGTACCAACGACACCACCCCAACTATTACCGGTACAGCCGAAGCCAATAGCACCGTTGATATCCTGCAAGACGGTATCAGTATCGGCACTGCTATCACCGATGCAACTGGTAACTGGACATTTCCCATCGCTACGGCTCTGGCAGAAGGGACTTATGCTTTCACCGCTACAGCTACCGATGCCACGGGTAACGTTTCTAGTGCTTCCACGGCAGTTAACCTCACCGTAGACACCACCGTACCGACGACGCCGACAATTACCAGCAGTGGCAGTACCAACGACACCACCCCAACTATTACGGGTACAGCCGAAGCCAATAGTACCGTTGACATCCTGCAAGACGGTATCAGTATCGGCACTGCTATCACCGATGCAACTGGTAACTGGACATTTCCCATCACTACGGCTCTGGCAGACAACACTTATGCCTTTACCGCCACAGCTACCGATGCAGCAGGTAACATTTCTCCAACTTCCACGGCAGTTAACCTCACCATAGATGCCACCGTACCGACAGCACCGACAATTACCAGCAGTGGCAGTACCAACGACACCACTCCCACAATTACAGGGACAGCCGAAGCCAATAGTACCGTTGACATCCTGCAAGACGGTATCAGTATCGGCACTGCTATCACCGATGCAACTGGTAACTGGACATTTCCCATCGCTACGGCTCTGGCAGAAGGCACTTATGCTTTCACCGCTACAGCTACCGATGCCACGGGTAACGTTTCTAGTGCTTCCACGGCAGTTAACCTCACCGTAGACACCACCGTACCGACGACGCCGACAATTACCAGCAGTGGCAGTACCAACGACACCACCCCAACTATTACGGGTACAGCCGAAGCCAATAGTACCGTTGACATCCTGCAAGACGGTATCAGTATCGGCACTGCTATCACCGATGCAACTGGTAACTGGACATTTCCCATCACTACGGCTCTGGCAGACAACACTTATGCCTTTACCGCCACAGCTACCGATGCAGCAGGTAACATTTCTCCAACTTCCACGGCAGTTAACCTCACCATAGATGCCACCGTACCGACAGCACCGACAATTAGCAACAGTGGCAGTAGCAACGACACCACTCCGACTCTGACCGGTACAGCCGAAGCCAATAGCACCGTTGACATCCTGCAAGATGGCACCAGTATCGGTACGGCTACCGCCGATGCTGATGGGAACTGGACATTTACCCCGACGACAGCCCTGGCAGAAGGTACTTATGATTTCACCGTCACGACTACCGATGATGCGGGTAACGTTTCGAGTGCATCGACACCCGTGAGTCTCACCGTCGATGCCACAGCACCAACTGTGCCGACGATTACTAGCAGTGGCAGTACCAACGACACCACCCCAACTATTACGGGTACAGCCGAAGCCAATAGTACCGTTGAGATCCTGCAAGATGGCACCAGTATCGGTACGGCTACAGCCGATGCTGATGGGAACTGGACATTTACTCCATCTACGGCCCTAGCCGAAGGTACTTATGATTTCACCGTCACGGCTACCGATGATGCCGGGAACGTTTCGAGTGCTTCGACACCCGTGAGTCTCACCGTCGATGCCACAGCACCAACTGTGCCGACGATTACTAGCAGTGGCACTACCAACAGCACCACTCCGACGTTGACCGGTACAGCCGAAGCCAATAGTACCGTTGAGATCCTGCAAGATGGCACCAGTATCGGTACGGCTACAGCCGATGCTGATGGGAACTGGACATTTACTCCATCTACGGCCCTAGCCGAAGGTACTTATGATTTCACCGTCACGGCTACCGATGATGCCGGGAACGTTTCGAGTGCATCGACACCCGTGAGTCTCACCGTCGATGCCACAGCACCAACTGTGCCGACGATTACTAGCAGTGGCAGTACCAACGACACCACCCCAACTATTACGGGTACAGCCGAAGCCAATAGTACCGTTGAGATCCTGCAAGATGGCACCAGTATCGGTACGGCTACAGCCGATGCTGATGGGAACTGGACATTTACTCCATCTACGGCCCTAGCCGAAGGTACTTATGATTTCACCGTCACGACTACCGATGATGCCGGGAACGTTTCGAGTGCTTCGACACCCGTGAGTCTCACCGTCGATGCCACAGCACCAACTGTGCCGACGATTACTAGCAGTGGCACTACCAACAGCACCACTCCGACGTTGACCGGTACAGCCGAAGCCAATAGTACCGTTGAGATCCTGCAAGATGGCACCAGTATCGGTACGGCTACAGCCGATGCTGATGGGAACTGGACATTTACTCCATCTACGGCCCTAGCCGAAGGTACTTATGATTTCACCGTCACGACTACCGATGATGCCGGGAACGTTTCGAGTGCTTCGACACCCGTGAGTCTGACCGTAGCTCTTACACCCGAACCCACGGTAGCTCCCACACCGGAACCTACCGTTCCTACATTCGAGCCCACCGAAACCCCCACACCGGAACCAACAGTTACTCCCACACCGGAACCAACAGTTACTCCCACACCGGAACCAACGGCTGTATTTGATCCCTCGCATTTTATTGTTGGGCTATCGTTAAACACAACCGAACCCAGTGGAGAAGCCCAACAGGGGACGAGTGATAATGATGAAATATTCGGCACAGATGAGAATAACTGGATTAACTCAGGTGCTGGAAATGATCAGGTGTACGGGTATAAAGGCAATGATTACCTCGACCTCGGTAGCGGAGATGACATCGCTTATGGAGGTAAAGAAGATGATTATATTATCGGTGGTGAGGATAATGATCTCATTTTTGGGGATGAAGGCAAAGATGTCCTAATCGGAAATGACGGTAATGACATCCTCTTAGGCGGTCAAGATGATGACTTTTTGCAAGGAGGCGACGGTGATGATCAGCTGTTTGGCGGTCAAAACGATGACTCCCTCCGAGGCGGTAACGATAACGACAGCCTATTCGGAGATGTGGGCAGCGATGTCTTAGAAGGCAATGGAGGTGATGACCTGCTCTTGGGTGGAGAAGACCAAGACACTATGTCTGGTGGTGCAGATAATGACACCCTCTATGGCGGTCAAGCCAATGACCTTGTAGATGGAAATGAGGGCAATGATATCCTATTCGGAGATTTAGGGGATGATACCCTCGATGGCGGTGAGGGTAACGATATCTTAACCGGAGGTCAGGGTAATGACTGGTTAGTCGGAGCCGGGGGCAATGACACCCTAACAGGTGGTGCGGGTAATGACCGCTTCTATCTGGCCAGTAGTTTTGGGAATAACCTGATTACCGACTTTACTAACGGAGAGGATATTATCGCTTTAACCGGAGGCTTAACTTTTGAACAGTTACAAATTACCTCTTTTAACGGCTCGACTCTGATTAAAGTCGCCAGCAGTCAACAACATTTGGCTGAACTGTTTGGAGTCAATAGTAGCTTGATTGGTGAGAGTAATTTTGTTCTAGGCTAACAGTAATTAATGTAGAGACGTGCCACGGCGCGTCTCTCTAACTCTTATCTAACACCGATAATTTTTGGCCTTGGTGGGTTTACTCCTTCAGGCTTTAATCATAGAAATCACCCAATCAAATGTTTTTAGAACTTGTTGCAATACGGTTTGATCTTCTAAGTTGGATAACTGTAATGTAGGTTCTCGATATTCCGTGGGTTCTAAGGGGAGAGATAAACCGATCGCACTCAATTTATTTCTGAGTTCTAACCATTTTTCTTGTCGATCAAAAGGTGGTTGAGAACCATATTTATTAGAAGAAATTTCTAAACGTCCTGAAATATCAACGGTAAATAACTTTAACTGTTTTCGACCTTTTTCTTTTTGGTTTAATAAAGCCGTAAACCCACCATAAATATCTCCCGTCCCCCATTGGATAATGATTTCCGGTTCTTGAATTTTTGCCCAGTTATGAATTTCTTGGGCTATTTGTGTTTCATCCTCTCCCCGACGCAGGTGGAGTTCTTCAAAAAAGGAAACCTCATCCCAACGACGGCGTTCTCCCGTAGCACTGGATTTTTTTTGTTGGGCTTCGGCTGTTTGACCAATTAATCGAGGAACCAAGGTTTTTAAACCATCTTGACTGACATATTGTTTAATTTCTAAAGCCAAAACTTCGACTAAATCCGTTTGTTTATTCAGAAATTCTACCACCCGTCTTAAGGGACTGGTAATTTCATCCGCCACAAATACTAAACGCAGTTTTCCCGCTTGCAAATTGGTTTTAACCTTTTGCCAAAATCCATCTTCATTCAGATCCGAACCCAGAAATTCTTCAAATACTTGTTCTGGATCTCGACCTTGATCTCGACAATTGGCTTCAAATTGAGAAATGATTGATTCTATCGGCCAATATAATCCTAAATTTGCCGCATTATCTAACATCTGACCAATCATTTTTTGTCGAGTTTCCGCATTGCGGCTGCGTTTAACTGTAACCAGCGTAGGAATAGAATCTTGATCCAGAAATAAATGATCCATTGACCAGCGACCCCCGTTATCTTCCTCCGCCGGAAGGGTTACGTCCCGGGAGATTAATAACCATCGTCGTACAGATGTACCATGGCGCGTCTGTACCCGATCCATTTCATCCCCGGCTAAAAGATTAGGATAAGTCTCTAATAATTCCTGTATTTGGTCTTCAGAATCGTAGGGCTGTTCCATCATTTCAACCAGCCGATCATCATCCTGAATCAGATAAATCCCTCCACCCATATTATTTACCTTTTTAACTCTTAAATTCGGTGATTGCTAATAATAATTCCCGGTAAACACCCGTTGTGCTGGCCCGGTCATATACAAATGTTGATCTTGATTTGACCATTCAATTTCAAGACAACCTCCCGGTAGTTCCACTGTAGCAATAAAATCGCAATTTCCCGTTAAAACTCCAGCAACTACAGACGCACAAGCTCCAGTTCCACAGGCGAGAGTTGCTCCAGCCCCCCGTTCCCAGACTCGCATTTTGAGATAATTGCGGTTAATCACTTGAATAAATTCCGTATTGGTGCGTTCGGGGAAAACGGCATGATGCTCAAATAATGGGCCGATTTCTGCGAGTTTAATTTCTTCAACATCCTCCACAAAGGTAATACAATGGGGGTTTCCCATGCTCACACAGGTGACATTCCAAGGGTGTCCAGCCACAAGTAAGGGAACATCAACCACTTTCTGATCGGCCGCGGCGAGGGTGGTGGGAATTTCCTGGGCTAAAAGTCGCGGAACTCCCATATCCACTTTAACTTGGCCGTTGGCTTGTAAGACCGGAGTAATTACACCCGCTAGGGTATGGATTTTATAGCTAACTGGGGATGTAATTTGATCGCGGTTTTCCAGTTCAGCGATGAATTTAGCCAGACAGCGAATGCCGTTTCCACACATTTGAGGTTCCGAGCCATCGGAGTTGAAAATTCGCATGGTATAGTCGGTGTTGGAGGTTCCCGCCAGGGCGAATATCACGCCGTCAGCACCAATACCAAAATTGCGATCGCACAGTTCTATGGCTTGTTCTGGGGTGATTAGGGGTTCGGACTGATGACGATTATCAATCAGGATGAAATCGTTTCCTAAACCGTGATATTTCGTAAATGTAATGGTCATGAACTCCTCCACTGAAGCGGGTTATTTTAACTTTGGGCGTCATTGTCGAGGGTTAATCAAGCACTTGAAAATCCCTGACTCCTTCTCTATTATCCTTTTAATGTTGAATTAAAAACAACTCCTTATGTCTGAATTTAATACGGATTTACCCAGCATTAGAAAAGTTCAAGGGTATACCAAAGATAAAAACTTGGTGGAAGTTAAATTGATCACGAATGATCTGCTCGTAGGAACTGTTCTTTGGCAAGATCCTAACTGTATTTGCTTACAGGACTCAAACAACTTACAAGTCTTGATTTTTAGACATTCGATTGGTTTTATCCGTCCTAAATCCTGATCCCCATTCTGGGTGAAGTGGCCGGGAATTGATCGCCCTAACCCCCTTTCAAAAAAGGGGCCGGGGTTGCACGATTCGAGAGAAATGGGATGAGGAAGAAGTCAAGGAGAGCGGAGGGTGTTAACTTGATTCTGCTTGAATATTGGGGCAGATCGTGGTTTTTATGGGCATTGATGAAGGATGATCTTGCCAATGGTTTAGTAGTTGTTGCAACTCGCCTTTTAGAATTTCCAAGGCTTTGATTTGGTGATTAATCTCCTCAACTTTGATCGCTAAATGTTGTTTAACCTCCTCACAGGGAAGTTCCCCGCGATCGCTAATTTCTAAAATATCTCTAATTTCATTTAAACTTAAACCCAACGCTTGAGCGCGTCTAACAAAGCCCAAGCGGTGAACCACCGACGGCTCAAAAAGTCGATATCCTGAGTCTGAGCGTTCAACGGTCGGCGCTAATAAGCCAATTTCTTCATAATAACGAACGGTTTTTACGGATAAACCGCTTCGTTGGGCGACATCACCGATTTTTAGTCTTTCATCTGCAATCACAACATCCATTTTCCGTAACCCTAACTAACTATTAATAGATTTAATAGGAAGAACGTTGTTTTTTATCCGTAAGTCTAGGCAGGGGAGAACGAGCCGAACTCGGGGGAAGCGCGTATTCTGGGGCGGTTTCGGCTTGTTCAAGTTTAGACTTTTGACCCATCCACCACCGCAAAACCAAGATTACCCCAACGGTAGAGAGTCCAAAACTTAATAAGGATAAACTGGAACTAACTCCACCAATGACTGCATCTACGGTTCCCACCGTGACTACAAAACTAACAATAGGTTCTCGACGATAAACAGACCTGAGAACACGCGGCCATAAAGCATTCATCACAATTTCACTCTAAATTTTTCAGGGTTAATTTCGGTAAACTCTTTCGGAGTTGGCTCCGACAGAATTATCTTATAGTTTTCTTCACTTGAAAGTTCATCTAATCCTAATTTAACCTAATTTATAGGGATTGACTGGATTTGGGTGATTGGTCATCCGTTGGCCGCAGGGGGAAACTTAGGATTTTGTTTAGTCTGGATTTGATAGGACTTACGCATGGGGCCCGAGAAACCTCGTAAAAAAACCCGGTTTCTCTGGTTGGGTGCGTAGACTCTTTGTACCCTAAATTATCCCTGACTCGGTGCAACGGAAGACTGATGACCAATCATCAATCAATTTGGTAGTATTAACTCAACCCGAGCCAGGATAATAAACCTTGTCCGCTAAAGTATTCAATCGCCAAGGTGATCAAAAAACCAATCATGGCGGCTCGACCGTTTAACCGTTCAGCATATTGATTGAATCCAAATTTGGGTTCGTTGAGGTTAGGGGTTGTCGTCGGTTGGGGTTGGTTCATATTGAATTCCTTGGGTTTTTCGTGCGTTGATTTTGATTCTACCCCCTGATTGCATAAAAAATGTCCTATATACCTGACCCATCACCGATTCCGAATTCGGTTCAACGAGTTGCCTCTACCCTGCGTACCACAGGCTGGATTTGCTTTTGGACACAACTGGTTTTATGGGTAATTTCGTTTATTATTCAGCTTTTCGCTATTTTAGTTTTTAGTCGCGGGGCGACGGGAACAACGGCCTCTACATCGGGAATTGGTGGGGGTTTGGTCTTTGCCTTAATCGGATTAGTAATTTTAGGATTTAGTATTTTTCAGGCCTTTGGTTATACTCGTTTGGCCCGTAGATTGAAAGCACCGGGGATCACCCGTCCCAGTCGGGGAGAAACTTTCAAACGCATCCGCACAGGGTTAACCAGTAATTTAACTGGCATGGCGGTGACTTTGCTGGCTTCGGAAGCGATTAATGGGATTCTCTTAGCTAAAGCGATTTCCCAACCTCGGGGTTTATTCTCCCCTTCTGGCAACTTGCAAGATTTTATCCAACCCCTGGATTTTTTCGTGGTTCTAGCCAATACCCATACGATTTTGGCTCATTTTATTGGGATTGCTGGGGCACTGTGGCTGATCAACCGAATTTACAAGAATTAGGGGAATTACGAATTACGAATGGGGAACAGAAAGAATGTACTTATAGATAAGGGTTTGGATTTTTGTCAACCTTTCTTAACAAAAAGTTGCAAACTTCTGGAAACTGTGTTAACTTTTATGTAGTTGGCTCAAGCAAACAGGAGATTTTTTGATTATGGAAAGCAAAGATACCAAGTTTGGGTTTACAGACTTCGCGGAGACTTGGAATGGCCGTTTAGCCATGTTAGGGTTCGCTATTGGTTTAGCCACGGAATTCCTAACTGGTCAAGGGATTCTGTCTCAATTAGGTTTAATGTAAGTTGTTCGGATTGTTTTCAACACATTCAAGGGTTCTGGGACTTAACCTCAGAACCCAAATTACCCCTAAAATAGCAAAAATCCCTCAAATTCTTAGTGTTTGGGGGATTTTCGTGATTAGAAATAAATGAAAGGATTTAAAATTAACTCAGGTTAACTTCTTCCGGCATATAAACTTTATATAAACGCCATAACCCCAGTACAATCAGAATTTGAAGGCTCCAATGGGCGAAGGCAAACCCCCAAACTAGGCAGATGAGTCCAATTACCCCGGCTAACACGAAGGGAATATCATTAGAGGTTTGTGTATAGATCCAGATAGAACCCAGGGCAAAAGTCAGAAGCATAAGATAGACTGAGGGCATGATCTCCACCTCCTAGGTGAGTTGCAGTGAGTAGGGCTGTGAGTGCAGTGGACTACACTATTTAGAATAGGAGGGAAACATGAAGATCTTGTGAAGAAAAGAAAAATAGTGAGAAAAATTCGGTTTTTTTTACAAAACTTTATATTACTGAAAATCCATATCTTCTCCGGTTTCCGCCACAACGGGTAAACGCACAAAAAAGGTGCTTCCTTTGCCCAATTGACTTTCCGCCCAAATGTGCCCCCCATGTTGCTGCACAATGCTGCGACAAATAGCGAGTCCGAGTCCAGTTCCGCCTTTTTGGCGGGAGTCGGAGGCGTCCACCTGTTGAAAACGACCAAAAATGGTTTCCAGTTTATCGGCCGGAATTCCCCGTCCTTGGTCTTGGACAGTAATTAAAACTTCCAAGGAAGTGGAATGGTGGAGTGTGGCATCAAACCAAATGCAACTATCAGCACCGGAAAATCGAATGGCATTACTTAATAAATTAGTTAATACTTGAATAATTCGGTCTGGGGCGACCCAGAGATGAACGCTTAGGGGTTTTATTGATAAATTCACACCCGCTTTTTCTGCCATTCCCATCATTTCATTATTCGCTTGAACCATTAAATCGGCTAAATCACAGTATTTTTTATCTAGGGTAATTTGCCCAGCCTGCATCCGTTCTAAATCAAGAATATCGTTAATTAAACGGACTAAACGGGTTGTATTGGTAACGGCAATTTCAAACATTCGTTTAACTCGTTCGGGTTGGGTATCTAATAATCCACTGGCTAATAATCCTAAAGCCCCATGAATTGAGGTTAAAGGAGTTCTCAGTTCATGACTAACAACGGAGATAAATTCATCTTTCATTTTTTCCATGGCTTGCCGTTCGGTAATATCTTTAAAGATGACCACAGCCCCAATAATTTCTCCTTGGTTTTGAATGGGAGTGCTGACATATTCGACGGGGAAATAAGACCCATTTCGATGCCAAAATACTTCCTGATCAATATGGCGAACTAAACCATCTTTTAAGGTTTCAAAAATTTGAGAATTTTGTTGATAATTTAAGGGTTGATACCCGAAATTCGTGGGTTTTTCAGGGAGAGTATGGGAAGTCAAAATGACTGTAACTCCCCGCGTGATTTTTTGCCAATCACTCATGAGTAATTCTCGGACAGTATATCCGGTCATTCTAGCGGCGGCGGGATTAGCAAAGGTGATTTTTCCCTCTCGGTTTAAACCACAAATTCCTTCTCCGGCTGAATCTAAAATTAATTCATTTTGATGACGGAGTTGTTCTAGGGTTTTTTCGATTCTTTTTTGATAACTAATATCCCGGGAAATAGTAGAAATTCCCGTAATATTTCCCCGATCATCTTTCATCGGAGAAATGGTTAAAGAAACATCAATATGTTGTCCATCTTTACGAATATGAACGGTTTCATAATGATCAATACTTCCCCCCGATTGAATACTGGCTAAAATTTGAGGGACTTCGCTGGATCTTTCTGGTAAAGTTAATAAACTAAAGGGACAGTCCTTCACTTCAGTTTCGGAGTAACCATAAATTTGTTCAGCCCCTTTATTCCAGCTAATAATTTTTCCTTCTAAGGTTTTACCAATAATTCCATCTTCGGAGGATTCTACAATGGCAGCTAATTGTTTATAAGCATTTTCGGCTTGTTGATGTTCGGTAATATCTCGTCCTAAGATCACTAATCCTTTTCGTTCTCCATTCGGATGAAATAAAGGGACTTTAATCATATCAAAAATTCTGGAGTTGCCATTAATATCAGGAATAATTTCTTGTTGGTGACAAGGTTGCTGATTTTCCCAAACTTCTTGATCGGATTTTTGAAAATTAATTAAGGCATTTTTATAGAAAGTTTTACCGTGAATCTGTTCTAGTAATTCTGCTAATTCTGCGTCGGATTTTCCCTGATAATCTGTCGGGATGTGAAAGACTTCTAAGGTTGCTTGATTAGCTTCTAACCAACGTCCTGAAGCGTCTTTAAAGCAGACTAAATCCCCCATGGTATCAATCAAGGTTTTCAACCTTTGACAACTCTCTCGCAAGGATTCCTCAACCCGTTGTCTTTCTTGAATTTCTTGAATTAATTGTTGATTAATTGCTTGTAGGGAAGCAATCAATTGAGTTTTAGTTTCAGAATTTTGATCAATCATTTTAATAAAATTTTAATAATTTTTAGAGGCTAATTAGGATAGGCGAAAAGCCACTAAACTTGGGTTGAGGATTCTCGTAAACTTCGGCTTCGCCGTAATCGATTTAAAATTCGATTGACGAGGATAGAAGCTTCTGTTGTTTTTGTTAAGTAATCATCGGCACCGACCATAAAAACTTGATGTTGTAGATCTCGATTGGTATGGGCGGTGAGGAACATTACGGGCAAACTTTTCCAACGGGAATCAGCCCGAACAATTTGACAAATTTCAACCCCATCTAAATAGGGCATTTCAATATCTAAAATGAGTAAGTCGGGGGTTGTGGTTTCGAGAATTTCCCAAAAATGTCGGGGGTCTTCGACGGTAAAGGTTTGAATTCCCCAAGGTTGCAGCAGCGTTTGAAAGGTAGCGAGAATCTGGGCATCATCATCAACAATTAAAACTTTAGCATTGAAGCTACAGTTTTGACGAAAGGTATCCATCATCAGTTTAATAATTTGTTCGGAGGTGATGGGTTTTTCTAGGAATCCTTGGCCGCCAAATTGGGCGACTTTTACCCGTTGGGTTAGGTTTTTTTGTTGCGTTAAAACAATTACAGGAATCGGGGGAGTTTGTTGGGTTAGTTGGGTTAATAACTCATAGGAGAAATAGAAGTCAAAATCTAAAAATACCAAGGGAGGATAGGATTTTTTATGGGATTGTAATTGCAGGGCTGTAATTAAGGATAAATCGGTGAGAATTTGGGTTTCTATTCCTGAATTTTTAGCCGCTATTTCTACGGATTCAATTAATAATTGATCCTGACTGATAATCCAAACTTTATGATCGGATTTGATCGGGGGGGGTTGGGGGTTTTCTGCGGTAGCCGGAGGAGAGTATTGTTCAACTTCCTGTCTGAGTTTCAAGACTAATTCTTTAAATAGGGTAATTTCTGCTAGATTTAAGGTGGAATTTTGACAGAGTTGTTCGATTTCTTTGGCTATAATAGATCCTCCTCCTAAGCCGAATGTTCCTAAAGACCCAGCCAGTTTATGGGCTTCTTGTTGGGCTTTTTGTTGAATATTTTGATCGGGTTTTCCCTTTTGAATGGAGCGATGAAATTCTTCTAGTAGGGTAATGCGATCGCAAATTTTGCCTCGATATCTGTGCCAAATTTCAATGGTGGCTTGATTGAGTTTATATTGATCTACCGGAGGTTTTATACTGGTTTTTGATTGTTTAGTTTTAGGGTAGGATTGCTGTTTAAGACGATATCCTAAGCCATAAACTGTTTCAATTAAATCGGCGGGAGCACCGACATTTTTAAGTTTATTTCTGAGTCCTTTAATATGGGCTCGGACAGCATTTTCTGTTGGGGGATCTTCAAATGTCCAGAGTTGTTCTAGGATTAGGTCTAAACTAAAAACCTGTTGACGATGTTGGAGAAATAGTTCCAATAATCCATACTCTTTCGGGGTTAAATTCAGGAGCATTTCCCGATAAATAACTTCACAGGTTTTCGTATTCAAATGCAGATCTTCCCATTCCAAAAGGATGGAGACCGTGGGTTGACGTCGGCGAAATATAGCCCGAATTCGAGCTAATAATTCCTGAATATCAAAGGGTTTAACGACATAATCATCCGCTCCCGCATCCAAGCCTATGACTTGATCTCCTCGATGATCAGAAGCTGTTAATAAAATAATCGGATTTATAATATTTTGCGATCGCAGTTTTTTACATAAACTTATCCCATCTAACTCGGGTAATTCCACCTCTACAATTATCAGATCATAAATCAGTTTTTCGGCTTTTTCCCATCCCGAAATCCCATCTTTTACCCGATCAACAGTATCACCTTGGTGAACTAAAGCCTCTACCAAAGTCTCAGCTAGATCCTGATCATCTTCTACCAATAAAACACGCATGGACGGGACGAAAATTAGAGAGAAAAAGGGGAGATTTATCGAGTCCAAAGTTCATTATTATGAATAATTGAACCTTGGACAATCTGTTAGGGAAAAAATCCCCTAAGCAACGGCTTCAACCAGATCAATTTCAGGAATTCTTTCTCGTAGACGGCGTTCAATTCCCATTTTTAAAGTCATCGTCGAACTCGGACAGGAACCACAGGCTCCTTGAAGTCGGAGTCGGACAATCGGGCCATCAAGTTCAACGATTTCCACGTTTCCCCCATCCGCCATCAGATAAGGACGCAGTTCATCTAAAACAGTCTCTACGTTTTCTTCAGTTAGTGCTAGTGTAGTCATGATTTACCTTAAATTGATAGTACAGAAATCGGGTTGGGATAGTTTCATCCTAACGTTATTTGGGAATAAATGAATCCCACTTTATTGATCACTGATCCCAGTTAAACTGCAACGGGTTCAAGCAATTTGACTTGGGAATAGTTAAACTCCTTTGTCATCACTTGCTCGGCTTCTTTGGAGTTAACAACTTGGCGAGTCATAATGTAATAGTTACCGAATTTCTCAAAAGTATCTTCAAACTCGAGTTCCTTGATAATTTCTTGAGTTTGAGGGTTGCGGAATACCGCATCATAACGGCTGGCTGCGTAACCTTCTCCGGTGTCTAAACTTTCATGGGTATTAATCACAAATGCCATCCGACCCATAACCCGGCTAACTCGGGAAATTTGATCGCCACGGACGGAATAATTTGATCCCATCGCATCACCTTCGACCAGGATTTCTAAAGCCCCCGTATCGTCGATTTCTCCTAAACTAAATTTGTTTTTTCCATGGGCTTGTTCAAAAGAACTGCGTTTGCGATGGGTGACTATATCCCGCAGTTGGGTATAGACGCTTTGCTTGACTTCTTCGTCGGCAATTTCGGTCACTTCTACGGTCATGTCCGGGTTAATCTGAATCTGTCCTGTGTAGACTTCATCCCCCTGTTTAAGTTGAATATCAGCGCGATAACCCGGGAAATTAGAGTCCCAAGTATAACGATGTTCATAGGCCGTCCGAAACAGATCTAAAGCGTTTTTTGAGTCGGTCATAAAATACGGAAGGATGAATAGCACTATAATCTGTATTATACAATAATAAAGGGTTTCTGGGTTTGATTCTAAAAAAATAGACTACACTTAAACATCAGAGATTAAAATTAACCTATGATTATTAATAACGATGTCTGAACGTCCAATTTATCTCGATTGTCATGCTACAACCCCCGTTGATCCCTTGGTTTTAGAAACCATGTTGCCGTATTTTACCCAATATTTTGGCAATCCTGCCAGTATTAATCATATTTATGGTTGGGAAGCTGAAGCCGCCGTTAAACAAGCCAGAGAAATTATTTCTAATGGGATTAACTGCTCTCCCGAAGAAATTATTTTTACCAGTGGGGCAACGGAATCTAATAATTTAGCGTTAAAGGGAGTAGCTGAAGCCTATTTTAATAAAGGTAGACATATTATTACTATGATTACCGAACATAATGCCGTTCTCGATCCCTGTAATTATTTAGGATCTTTGGGGTTTGAAATAACTTATCTGGAGGTTAAACCCGATGGCATGATAGATTTAGATCAACTTAAAATAGCCATTCGTCCCGATACGATTTTAGTCTCAATTATGGCGGCTAATAATGAAATTGGAGTGCTGCAACCCTTAGCTGAAATTGGAGAACTTTGTCATGGTCAGGGAGTTTTATTTCATACCGATGCCGCCCAAGCTATAGGTAAAATTCCTCTGGATGTTCAGCAACTTAATATTGATTTGATGTCTTTAACCGCCCATAAAATTTATGGCCCCAAAGGCATCGGAGCGTTATATGTTCGCCGACGGAATCCTAGGGTTAAATTAGCGGCTCAAATCCATGGTGGGGGGCATGAAAGGGGAATGCGTTCAGGAACTTTATGTACGCCTCAAATTGTGGGATTTGCTAAAGCGATTGAAATTGCTTTAGCTGAAAGATTAATTGAAACTCAACGGTTAATTCAACTGAGGGAAAACCTTTGGAATAAATTATCAACCCTAGAAGGAATTTATTTAAACGGTCATCCTACCCAACGGTTAGCGGGAAATTTAAACATTAGTATTGACGGCGTTGATGGTCAGGCTTTATTATTAGGATTACAACCGATGATGGCCGTGTCTTCTGGTTCCGCTTGTACCTCAACAAAAATTGAACCCTCCCACGTTTTAAAAGCATTAGGTCATTCCGATCATTTAGCCTATGCTTCGATTCGTTTTGGTTTGGGTCGGTTCACCACAGAATCAGAAATTAACCAAGTGGCAGATCATACTATAAACACGATTCAAGCCTTGAGAAAAGTTCAATCTCGCTCAATTCATTAATGATAATTTCGCTTTTCTAACCAGACTAAAACATCTTCTTCCGAGTCTAAATCATAGGTATATCCACTTTTGGGATCATAAATATGCCATTGAGTGTTCCCTAAAAAGTTATGACTTTTCCAGATATAAGGTTTGGATTGATTTAAAAAATGAGAGGGTTGAATGGGTTGATTTAAAATCAGCCAAATGGTTTTGAAAAAATTATTTTTTTGGGTTATATTAGGATCGCAAAGATCGATTTCAAAACAGGTATTAAGATGATTAAATATCTGTTTATTTGATAAATTTGTGGTACAATGGTTAACGAGCGATCGCCATATTTGACTTCGATAAAATCTTGATATTCTTTTTTCATCCCCAGGGGATGAAACCGTATCAGGAATTAATTCTAATTCTTGATAAATTTCCCATTTAGTTTTCATAAGAAACACTCCTTTTTAAGAGGGTTTAGGCACTACAAACAGCGCTGATATTTTGAGTCGGGATATCAAGTCTGTTTTCATCGGTCTAAAACTGAACAACAAACACTTATTCCCCAGTTTGCTCCCATTTCTCATAAATATTTCCCCTGCTGTATTTATTGTTACAGAAATTTCTCCAGTTCTCAAGTGAGTGTTAAGATTTCGTGATATATAGGGAACAGGGAACAGGGAATGAGTTTGCACAGACAGGACTTACGCAAAACAACCATATCTAGTAGGGGCGAACGGCCGTTCGCCCCTACAGATGGTGTATAATT
>NZ_LR735003.1 GCF_900009265.2 Planktothrix paucivesiculata PCC 9631
ATCGCGCAGCAAAAGTACGGCTATGGCTACATCGGATTGCTAACAACCTCTCATGCCAAGGGCAACCGCTACCGCAAACTGCCCCAACAGATTTTAGAATTGATGACCAAGTTTATTACTCAAGATTACGAAACCCATAAACAAAAACGAAAATCAGAAGTTTATGGAGCTTTTGTCCACGCCTGCTCAACTGCCGGAATTCCAGAGAATCAAATTCCTAGCTACAAGACATTCATTCAAGAAATCAAACGACATTCAGGCTACACTCAAACCCTGAAGCGGCAAGGACAAAGAGCCGCTTACCCACAGCAACCTTTTTACTGGGAATTAGAACTGACCACTCCCCGACATGGAGACCGCCCCTTCGAGATTGGTCATATCGACCATACCCAGCTAGATATAGAGCTACGGTGTTCAAAAACCGGACTGGTACTGGGTAGACCTTGGGCAACCTTTCTCGTCGATGCCTACAGCCGGAGAATTCTAGCCGTTTATATGACTTTTGACCCACCTTCCTATCGCAGTTGTATGATGGTACTGCGAATTTGCGTCATGCGGCATTCTCGCCTACCGCAAATTATCATCACCGACAACGGCAAAGAGTTTCACAGTATCTACTTTGAAAGCTTATTAGCTTGGTTTGAATGCACGCTCAAACATCGACCGCCAGCAGCATCACGATTTAGTGGAGTTTGTGAACGATTATTTGGCACTGCCAATACCCAGTTCCTCTACAATCTGACAGGGAATACCCAAATCACAAAAAACGTTAGGTTAGTCACAAAATCAGTCAATCCCAAAAATTTGGCAGTGTGGACTTTAGGTAGTTTGTACCAGTATTTATGCCAATGGGCTTACTCAGAGTACGATACCACCCCACATCCAGCTTTGGGAGTTTCCCCTCAGTCAGCTTTGACAACGGGGTTAGCAGAATACGGCAATCGTTCCCATCGGCAAATTTGTAATGACGAAAACTGGAAACTATTAACCTTACCAAGTACACCCAAAGGACAAGTCAAAGTTCACCCCAGCCAAGGAATACAAATTCGAGGTATTCGCTACTGGTCTAATACCTTTAAAGACCCAGAAATTCATCACACTTATGTCAATATCAGATACGACCCATTTGATGCGGGTACTGCCTATGCCTATGTCCGAGGTCAATGGGTTAAGTGTATTAGCGAATATTATTCCATCCTGAAAGGACGCTCAGAAAAAGAGATTTGGTTAGCCACCGCCGAGTTACAAAAACGACAACAAAATCATCAAAAGCAATTCTTAGTTAGAGCCAAAAAGTTAGCGGAATTTTTAACCAGTGCAGAGGCGGAAGAAGTTCTCCTCTCACAACGACTGATGGATGCTCAGATGATGGAAGTTTTTCGAGTCATTGATTATGGAATTGTGGCCAATAAAATTGATAGCCAATTGCCAGAATCAGAAACAATCTGTCCGGCAACTCAAGAGAGTTCTTCAACCTTCCAACCCAGTGCCAACAGTCTCTCGATTAATCCCCAGGAACTGCAACTTTTTGACTCTTATTAATCATGTCTTATCCTCAACAATTTCCTCCATCTCTACTGACCCAATCTCCAGAAGAGAGATTGGCTTATTTTGACAACTACACAATGGCACATCCCCGCTTAGACGAAGCCGTCAATTTACTCAAATTGTTAGTTAATCAGTCGGGAGAATCGCGGGTGATTTTTATTTATGGGCCGACTGGAGTTGGAAAAACAACTTTGCGATTGTTGATTGAAAAATGGTTGATTGAGTCAACGTTAGAAGAACTAGAAACTAACCCCGGTTGCATACCAGTTGCTAGTGTTGAAGCCGTCATCCAAAAATCAGGGCTGTTTAACTCCAAAGACCATATTAAACGTTGTTTATTTGCTCTCAACGAACCCTTGATTGACCAGAAAATAGACTATGGGACAAGAGGAATTTATCGAAATCAGAATGGTCAAGTTATCATTGAATCTAAAGTGATTGAAACGGATTTAGCTTGGGCATTAGAACAAGCTTTAAAACACCGAAAACCGAAAATCTTTTTTATTGATGAAGCGCACCATCTACTGATGCTTGCCAGTGGACGAAAACTCACAGATTTACCAGAAGCAATTAAGTCATTAGCTAACCGTACAGAGGTAGTTCATGGGTTAGTTGGGACTTACGAATTACTCACTCTGCACGATGTCGGCGACCAGTTGAGCCGACGTAGTGTTTATGTACATTTTCCTCGATATCATGCTGATGTTAAAGAAGATAGAGAAATATTCCAAAGTGTGGTTTGGGGTTTTCAATTACATCTGCCATTACCAGAAGCACCCGATTTAGTATCAAATTGGGACTATTGTTATGAGAGGAGTTTAGGCTGTGTGGGTATTCTTAAGAATTGGTTGAGAAATGCCCTGGCAGATGCGATAGCAGAAGGTGCTGTTACTGTAGGAAAAAAACATTTAGAGCGACGAGCTTTAGGAGTGGCTCAATGCCGGAATATACTTAAGAAAATTAAGGAGGGTGAGTACAATCATGCTCAAATTGAAGCCGAAGTCGAACAACTACGTGCTGAATTAGGGTTGTCAGTAACACCCGGAAAAAGTAGCTTGAATTCGCAGCTATTTCCCTCCTTCCATTCGGGCAACAATTTAAACAGAAAAAGACCCAAACCAGTCGGTCAACCCAAACCCAAGCGACACCCTTGTAGGAGTTAAGTAATATGGAACAATTTCGACTTACTCTCTATCCATCTTGGGATGTGCAAAAACCTACAATTCCTCCGAGAAGTCGTTTTTATCATCTAGAACCGATTGGAGTTGGCACTCCATATACAGAAAGCTTAACGAGTTACTTAATTCGACTTGCTCAAGAACACTGTGTTAATGTCTCTCAAGTGCTTCTCACTGAAATTGCTCCCCTAATTAGGAGAGAAAAAGGGCTATCATTCGCTCAATTTGAGAGTATTAGTAAAGTATGTGGGATTGACAGAGATAGAACTGCAATTAATGGTATGGGGTTGACGGCGACGCATCTAGTAATGGCTTTAGAAGCTCTCACCTCACAGAAGGATTTGCGTTTTCTTACCTTACTCCCATTAGCAGAAATTGTTTCTAAAAGAAGCTTACTCCGTCCCATTCGTGCTTGGTGTCCTATTTGTTATCAAGAATGGCTAAATACTGAACAAACTATCTATGAACCCCTGCTGTGGTCAATTAAAATTATTGAGTTTTGTCCCTCCCACCATCATCCTCTACTCTCTAAGTGTCCTTATTGTCATCAGCAGCAGTTAGTTCTTTGTAGAAACTCGCGACCTGGATATTGTAATAAATGTGGTCATTGGTTAGGAAAACGCTCTAGCAAAAAAGCTGTTGCTGGCTTAAGGGAAGGAGAAACCTTTGACAATCACTTCAGTTATATACTCAACAATGTTGGCGAATTAATTACGTTAGCATCTGGTCATGACTTACCTATTGAAGGCTATAAACTTCAGCAAATATTTTCTCGTTATATTCATCAAGTTTATGGAGGTAATGTTACTGCTTTGTCTCGCTTTGTAGGAATTCATGTGGCAACATTGAGTTGTTGGTATCAGGGCGCAACTCTACCGCAACTTGATAAACTATTACAATTCACAGAGCGGTTACAAATCTCTCTGGTGGATTTTTTAACTGAAGAATTCTTAGCTGATGATGGCTTGAACCAATCTGTAATTTTACCCTCTCCAGCTTCTCAAACGAGAAAACATTTAAGAAGATTAGATTTAGAAAAATTACAAGTTATTCAGTTAGTCCTTCAACAGGTACTTCAGGAGTCCCCACCACCATCCTTGCAGGATGTTGCACGCCGTCTTAACTATCGTTCTTTAGTTCTGCAATATCATTTTCCCAACCTCTGCTCTCAAATTCAACTCAATCATGCTGCTTATCGAAAACTGGAGCGTCAACAAAGAATTCAACCTGTTTTAGAAGCAGCATTAGAAGAATTTCCACCGCCGTCTCTACTAGAAGTTGTCCGACGGCTTGGCTACAAAAATAACAGCTATTTATACACTTATTTCCCTTCTCTGTCGCGCCAAATTGCTAGGCGTTACAAAGATTATGTT
>NZ_LR735146.1 GCF_900009265.2 Planktothrix paucivesiculata PCC 9631
GGAAGCATATATTTGCCGGAGTCAATTGGAAGCATAAACTTGCCGAAACGGCAATATTATCCTTCCAATGACAGAAGGAGTTTAACTGGCTACTTTGCACTTGGTGTCAGCTTCGCTATTTCTACGCCTACTAATGATGGTACACCACAAGGCGGGATTATTTCACCCTTACTTGCGAATATTGCCCTACATGGTATGGAAGAAAGAGTCATGCAATATGCAGAAACTCTAAAAGGGAGTAAGCGGGATAACCGAAAAGCCCTTAGTCTAATCCGTTACGCTGACGATTTCGTAATAATCCATGAGGATTTAAACGTTGTCAAAAAGTGTCAAGAGATAATAGCAGGATGGTTAAGTGACATGGGATTGGAATTAAAACCAAGTAAAACAAAATTAACCCACACCCTCAATGAAATTGATGGAAATGTTGGGTTTGAGTTCTTAGGATTCCATGTACAACAACACAAAGTAGGTAACTACCGATGTGCGAACAACACGAATGGAACACCGCTAGGTTTTAGCACATTAATCACACCCTCAAAAGCCAAAATCAAAACTCATCTTGTCAAGATAGCTGAAGTAATAGATACCCATAAGACAGCCCCACAAGCTGCCCTAATTAGCAAGCTGAATCCAATTATTAGGGGCTGGTCAAACTATTATTCAACAGTGGTTAGTAAAGAAACCTTTTCAAAAGTAGATGAACTAACCTATAACAAGTTGAGAACATGGGCAAGAACAAGGGGAAAAGGGAGCATTAATAAAGACAAATACTGGAGAACAGTAGGCGACAGAAATTGGTGCTTCAGTACAGAAAACGGAATGGAATTACTCAAACACGCCAGTACGCCAATCGTAAGGCATACAAAGGTCAAGGGAGAGGCTAGTCCGTTTAATGGAGACTGGACTTACTGGAGTAAACGACGAGGCGAATATCCTGAAACTCCTAGCAGAGTTTCCAAATTAATCAAAAAACAAAAGGGTATTTGTCCTCACTGTGGTTTGTATTTCACAAGTACAGACACTGTAGAAGTTGACCATATTAAACCAACATCATTAGGTGGAAAAGACATCTATGATAATTTACAACTTCTACACAAACATTGTCACGACACAAAGACGGCTCATGATGGTTTTTCAACTAATAGTAAGCAATTACCAATAATTGAGAATTATGAAAATAACCCGTTTTGAATCGTATCCGTAACAAGGATGGAGTTATCAAGGAGCCGTGTGAGGTGAAAGTCTCACGCACGGTTCTGAAGGAGAGGTAGGAGTGGTAACGCTCCTATCGACTCTAACAGATTAATTAGATTTTTCTATTATTCAACGCCTTGAGTCAATTTAATTGCCGATGTCCAAAATTAGCCGCATTATCTGATCAGAGGTGAACATGGTGGAAAATTTTCCACCATGTCCCTTCCGTCTGCCTCTTTTCCTTTTTTTGGAATAGGTGGGTTTAAGCGATGCCGACAGGCGGTGGCTACGCCATCGCAGTTCATTTTCTGGGATTATTGTGGGTTGGGAAGCTCTTCATCTCACCTAACTTCCGCGCTAACGCGCCGATTGAGGGTGAAGATTGTTTAAAAAAATATGACTGACACCTTAACAAAAGCTGAACAAATTGCTCGTCTTAATGATCAATTACGCTCTCAAAATTCACAAGTCGGAGCTATTCATTTGTCCCATAGTGTTGGGCTTCTGCCTCCTGAACAGCAACAACAACTTCTACAATTGCTGAAGGAATTTAACTCGTTTTCACCGGATAATGACCCTTACGGAGAACGAGATTTTGTGACTTTAGAATTAGACGGCGATCGCTACTTTTTCAAAATTGATTATTTTGAGAAATCCGCTTGGCTTCAAGGGGAAGAAATTGGCGCCAACAGTCCTGAAGATGTTAATACCACTTGGAGAGTTGGGACTTTAATGGAGAGTAGCGAATATTAATTTCTGGTGCGATTCGTTTAACTTAAAATAAGCTGAAAAGCTTATAGGACGGTTAGCTCAGTTGATAAGACTGGTGACAACTGATTACATTTATGGGTGAAATTCTGTGAATTAAGTCCCATCCCTCAAGTGCTGAGGTGAAAGCATAACCCCTAGTTTGTATGGGTAGCAACCAACAGATTAAAGCGGGGTTAAAAGGTAAGAACTACTGGTAGCCAAAACTGGTAACTACCAAGCAAGAAGTCCATGCGTAGCGTAAGCAAAGATGTGTCCGAACCATCGTTAAGTATAATGGTGTAATGGCTTATTCAGGGTTAAAACTGAATAACACCAAGCCAAAAGGCAAGGATAGGGCATAAGCGATTCGGGAATCGACTTATAAGCACCGCCCAATAAACCCGGTGGAGAGCATCACGCTAAAGACTTTAATAATGTGTAATCGGAACGAAGTAACTCTTACATAACTCTGGAAAGGTCGAATAATCCAGTAAGCAGCTAACGAACTTTATGTAAGAGGGGGATGGTGTTAAAAGCGAATGCTTTACTGTAATGGTAAAGATATGCTGACAAACACTCGATAACTTCAAAGAAATTAAGTAAGTAGCAATGAATATGTCTAAAACGCTGATTAAAACTCAGACGGTGGAATGGAAAGACCTTAACTGGCGCAAGTTAGAACGGGTCACTTTCAAGTTGCAAAAACGAATATTTCAAGCGAGTGAACGAGGCGATGTTAAAGCAGTTCGCAAACTTCAGAAAACCCTGATTAATTCCTGGAGTGCTAAATGTATTGCAGTCAGAAGGGTAACACAAGATAACCAAGGTAAAAATACAGCCGGAGTGGACGGAATCAAAACACTGAATCCTAAACAACGAATGAAATTGGTAGGCAAGTTAAAGTTAACCAACAAGGGAAAGCCAACTCGTAGAGTGCAAATTCCCAAACCCGGTTCAACGGAAACTAGACCATTAGGAATACCCACAATAAATGACCGTGCATTACAAGCATTAGTCAAACTAACATTAGAACCAGAATGGGAGGCTAAATTTGAGCCAAACAGTTATGGGTTCAGACCAGGACGCTCATGTCACGATGCGATTGAAGCAATATTTAACAGTATCAGCAAAAAAGAAAAATATGTGCTGGACGCTGATATTGCTAAATGTTTTGACCGCATAAACCATAAAGCACTAATTGACAAATTACACACATATCCTACATTAAGCCGTTTAATAAAATCATGGCTCAAAGCAGGATATATGGAGGGAAAAGAACTTTTCCATACAAATGAAGGTACACCACAAGGGGGAGTTATTTCACCTCTACTTGCGAATATTGCCTTACATGGTATGGAGGAAAGAGTAAAGCAATATGCAGAAACTCTGAAAGGGAATAAACGGAATAACCGCAGATCTCTTAATCTAATCCGTTATGCTGATGACTTCGTAATAATGCACGAGGATTTAAACGTAGTCAAAAAATGTCAAGAAATAATAGCTGATTGGTTAGGTAACATGGGTTTGGGATTAAAACCAAGCAAAACTAAATTAACCCACACTTTCAAGGAAATTGAAGGGAATACTGGGTTTGATTTTCTAGGGTTCCATATCCAACAACACAAAGTAGGCAACTACCGAAGTTCAAAGAGCGGAAAAGACACCTATGATAACCTTCAACTTTTACACAAACATTGCCACGACACAAAGACGGCTAGTGATGGTTCTTTAACTAAAACAGTTGAGAATTATGACAATCAACCGTTTTGAAT
>NZ_LR735004.1:0-55671 GCF_900009265.2 Planktothrix paucivesiculata PCC 9631
ATTATACACCATCTGTAGGGGCGAACGGCCGTTCGCCCCTACTAGATATGGTTGTTTTGCGTAAGTCCTGTATAGTAGGGAACAGGGAATACTTCGACTTCGCTCAGTAACAAGGGAATGAGTTTCATGATTTAGAAGTATCCTAACTATAATGCGTAGGACTATAACCCTAAAGAGTTTTCTAATTTATCTAAAATAATATCGGTGACAACTTTAATCCGATAACGACAAGCCATGGTTTCACTACAGGCAAAAGTGCCATTTTCCCAATATTTATTACTTCCCGCACCGCCCCCACACACTCCAAAATATTCGCAGGTTTCACGACATAATTTAATCCCTTCCTGCATATCGGCATAAATTTTCTGGAATTTTTCCGTGTCACAAACGGACTCAAAACTATCCGTTAAAACATTCCCTAAAATAAAATTGCCATAGGGTTCAATATTCACTGATAATAATTCGGGGTCAAAGGTAGAAAAATTTCCTTGATAATCAATATTAATTAAAACAAAAGGGTTATTCATATCCGTTTGAGTTAAACGGGAATTGGAGTAAATTAAACCACAAATAGCCTCAAACTCTCTGAGGTTAAATTCTCCCTGCACTTCTGAGGTTAATTCCCAAAAACGCTGCATAAATGAGCGATATTTTTCCGATGTCCCCGCGGCTTCTAAAGTTGATGATTGATTTACTCCTTCAATTTCTTCTAAATTAAATCCCACATCATAAATCCCATTGTCCCTAAAAAAATTAAAGATTTCATCAGCATAATTCAGGGAATCTTGAGTAACAACGGAAATCACATAAAAAGGAATATCGTTTTTTTGCAAGAAAGAAATTCCTCGCATAGTTTGGGCGTGACTTCCTGTTCCTTTTCGGGTTTGACGATGGGCGTCATGAATGAATTCCGGCCCATCTAAACTCACCCCAACACAAATATTATGTTCTTGAATCAAATCACACCATTTTTGATTAATATAAGTGGCGTTGGTTTGAACGGAATGCCAGATTTTTGCTTGTTTTTGATTATATTTTTGATCGGTTTCTTGAATTAGTTTAAATGCCGATTCATAAAAAGAAATCGGAACCGCTAAGGGTTCCCCTGCGTGCCAACAAACGGTAAGCTCATCTCCGACAAAAGGAGAATTAAAGATATTTTTAAAAATAGGTTCTATTAAATCTAAAGAAAGCGTATTTTTTAAGTCTCGGTTGGGTAAATAACAATAATCACAATTAAGATTACAAAAAGATGTGGCTTGAATGACGACTAAATTAATCGGGCCGAATTGGCTAAGATCAATTTTTTGAGGTTTTAATAAAGTTGGATTTGTCATTGATTTTAATGAATTTAAAAGTATTAAAAAATTAGCGTTGCTGGAAATCACAACGCCTTTTAAGAGAGAGAATAACATCTAACGGATATTCACAAAGCGACCCCCATCACCCCAGCCATTGCGCCAGTTATTCCCATTGCGCCAACTTCCCCCATTTCCCCAGGAACCCCCGCCACCCCGATTGACCCAGCCTCCCCGTCCCCCGCCATTTCCCCAGGCTCCCCTGGCGATTTGTTCTCCGGGTTGTGGGGTTTCTGATGTTTCTGGTAATTGGTTTTCTCGCTGTTTTAAAGTTTCTGTAATTCTTGACAAACGAGACTCAATGGTTGTATATTCTGGGGTTTTAACTGTAGCATTAGCCACCGGAATATTTAAAGCACTTAGAGCCACGAAAAAGCCAACTAATCCGGTTTTTGTACTAATGTTCAAAAGAGTTACTCCTATTGTTTGATAATTTTTCTGGCACTATAGCATAATTTTTGATATCAATTGATTTAAAAAGGTTAAAAAACTAGCGTTGCTCACGATCACAACGCCTTTTTCAAGAGAAGGATGACATCTAAACAGGCTAGACAGAACTAACGGGAATTGATAAAGCGACCCCCATCACCCCAACCATTGCGCCAGTTTCCACCACCCCCACGATTGACGAACCCACCCCCACCATTCCCCCAGGCTCCAGCGATTTCTTCTCCTGGTTTTAGGGCTTCTGGTTGTTCTGGTAATTGGTTTTCTCGCTCTCTTAGAGTCTTTGTAATTCTTAACAAACGGGACTCAATAGTTGTCGAGGCGAGTGCTGAATCTGTGGTTTTAACTGTGGCATTAGCAGCAGGGATATTTAAAGCACTTAGAGCCAAGAAAAAGCCCACTAATCCAGTTTTTGTACTAATTTTCAAAGTGGTTACTCCTTTTTTTGATAATTTTTCTGGCACTATAACATAAATTTTGATATAATGGCGTATGTTTTCTTGGGAAAACTTTATTAAAGTTGTGTGAGGAAAAAATGATTTTATCTAAAAAAATTGCGATCGCTGCTTTGAGTGCTGTTTTTTCTCTGGGTCTATCAAGTCCGGCTTGGGCAGAAACAGTGATGGAAAAAGTCGCCCGAACCGGGGTATTAACCGCCGGAGTTCAAACAGATTTTATTCCCCTTTCCTATGTGAATGATCAGGAAGAATTAGTGGGGTATTCCATTGATATCCTGAATCAAATTAAAGCCCAACTCGCCAAGGAATTAGGACGGGAGATTACTTTAGAACTGGTTCCTATTAGCATCGGGGAGCGGATTCCTAAAGTATTATCGCGGGATGTTGATATTGTTTGTGAGGATGTGACTTTTACTTGGAATCGTGATCGCTATGTTGATTTTTCCGTGAGTTATGGGGTGACAGGAACCCGTTTATTAGTTAAAAAAGGCAGTAATTTAGGCACACCCGAATCCTTAGTAAATCGACAAATTGGTGTATTAGAAAATGGCAGCAGTGAATCAACTATTCGAGTCGTACAACCTCAAGCCAAAATAGTCAAGTTTAAGACTATTGGCGAAGGAATTGCTGCTTTAAAACAGGGTCAAATTGATGCTTTTGGTTCCGATGGAGTTCTCTTAGAAGGAACTCGACAAACTCTCCCTGACCGCGATGCTTTAGAAGTAGTTCCAAATCTTCCCTATACCCGGGAAGGAATTGCTTGTATCGTCCCTGAAAATAATTCTGCTTTTTTAGATCGGGTGAATTATGCGATCGTTAAATTGATGCAAGGTTATGTTTTAGGGGATAAAGAATCCGTGGCTATTGTTGATCAATGGTTTGGGAAAGATGGTGTGATTACAATAGATAATGATTTAATCAAAAATTATTTTCAAGGTGTGATTGACTCCCGAGAACAAATCAAACTTAACTAAGTAGGTGATTATAAAAGTTCGTTGTTGCGATGCGGCGCTCTCCAGTTAGGGGGTTTGCAGCAACAACAAACTTTTTTATTTGTTCAAATAATTACGAACATCTACTTACAACTAATAAAAAGCATGAATAAAATTTCACTCTATAATCCCCATGCTGGAGATATCTTAGAACATGAATTTTTAGAAGAATTAGGAATTAATCAAAACACTTTGGCATCGGCAATCGATGTTAATTCTAATAAAATTCATGCTATTATAAAGGGAAAATGTCCGGTTAAGGCTGAGATAGATTTATGCTTATGTCGTTATTTTGGACTTTCAGAAGGATATTTTTTGAGATTACAAAATACCTATGAAATTATGGAAGCCAAACGAAAATTAGGAGAAAAATTAAATCAGATTAACCCTTATTCCTATAGCCAGTAAATTCTTGATTGTATATAAGTACCTAAACAAAATTAATTACAAATCCTCTACCCAGATCCGGCGTTCCCTGTTCCCTCTCCCAACTAGGTAATTTATTTTGTGCAACTACTTATAAACAGGGGGTTAGGGGGTATCCATCGGGTAACAAATGGCGGTATTATGGAATTTGTAACCACTGAATGATGAGGTGAGCAGAATATGACGGAACCTAAAAGCGAAAAGTTAACTCGGGCTTTAAATCAATTAATTGAGGAACATGGAATTAAGAATCTTGTCCATTCTTTAGCCAATCATTGTTTTAAAGAAGCAGAATTTTTGCGACAAGATCGGAGTACAGATCTGGCTCAAAATTGGCAAGATATTGCGGAGAAACTACAAAAAGTTATGGAAAATCAGGAATCCTGATGGTGATGTGGCAATCTTAAATAGATTGTAATATCTTATTGTAAGTTTTTGCAGTTGAAACCCTTTTCAGGCTTGGGGTTTAGAAACCAAACCCCTACAGTTTTTTCATTTATTTAATTAAACCTAGATAGTACAATCTTTTCCTCCCTATTCGCTATTCCCTATTCGCTATTCGCTATTCCCTATTCCCTGTTCCCTGTTCCCTGTTCCCTTATATAATATGACCAGTTCACAACCGTTGTTTTCAGATATTAGCCAACATTGGGCGCGTCCTTTTATTCAACGTTTGCAAGCTCAAGGTTTAATTAGTGGATTTAAAGATAATACATTTCGCCCCGATCAAAATCTAACTCGGGGGGAATTTGCAGCTATTTTAAAAGTGGCATTTCCCACTTCTATTAAACGTGAATATATTCCCTTTAAAGACGTTTCCGAGGAGTTTTGGGCGGCGGAAGCGATTAAAACCGCCTATGAATCTGGCTTTATTTCGGGGTTCCCTGATGGACACTTTCTTCCTCAAAGTCCGGTGACTCGCTTACAGGTATTATTAGCATTGGTATCAGGTTTAAACTTACCCACAGGAAAGAGTTTAAACCTAAAATATATTTACGATGATGGCGATAAAATTCCTGAATATGCAACTCAAGCTATGATCACCGCAACGAGTGCTGAATTAGTGGTTAATTATCCTCATCCCCAAATTTTTAATCCTAATTCTAATGCAACTCGGGGAGAAGTGGTTAGTATTATTTATCAGGCTTTAGTATTACTAAAAAAAGCCAATCCGATTATTTCTCAATATATTGTCTCCTTAGCTAAAACCGGAATTATTAAAACGGGAACCCATCTTTCTGTAAATGGGAGAAAATGGAAATTACCCTGGAGTCAATGGAGTTCAGGAATTGCTACAAATACCGGAATTAGTGATAAGGGAATTATGCAAGTTTTAGGAATTAATCCCTTAAATACAACAGAAGCTAGTCTTCAACCTTTGAGTTGGTTTGCTGTACATTCAACTCCGGGGACTTTTTTTGATGCCGAATATCGTTATGTGAAAATTGATCAATTAGCGGAATTATCAGCCTGGGATTTGGAAATTCAAGAAAATACACTTAATATTATTTCTAAAATTGGCATTGTTCAAACCCTAAACTTTGAGGAACGTGCTAATATTTCCCAAATGACAATAACCTTAAATCAACCGACTCCCTGGGAACTCTATCAACAGAATACTCAATGGGAAGTGGTGGTCGATGCAACAACAAATCCAACTATTGCCAAACCCTTTCAAGAACAATCTCAACCCACACCTAATTCTGGAACTTCTGAACAACAAAACGAAGGAGAAACCGCAGTAACAACTCAAAAAACCTCCCGTCCTCTGGTAAAAATTGTGAATAATCAAACCGTGATTCAAGGAACTTTGCCCGATGGTTATGGGGTAAAAGTTTCTACCTTGAATAATCCCAATCGGATTGTAGTTGAATTGCGCCAAGATCCCTTAATTGAACGGGATATTACCTGGGCAAAAGGATTACGTTGGCGACAACAATATATGACTTTAAATAATAGCCGTTTTCCCGTGGTTTGGTTAACTATAAATCCTGATTTTGGCTTGAATTTACGACCGATTTGGGCAAGTCAAACGGGAATGAAAGGTATTGACAGTTTAGCCAAAACCGTTGATAATATTCAATGTTTAGGGGCAATTAATGCCGGATATTTTAACCGGAATAATCTTTTACCTTTAGGAGCAATTCGCCGGGAAAATCAATGGTTTTCAGGGCCAATTTTAAACCGAGGTGCGATCGCTTGGAATGATTCGGGACAGTTCAAAATTGCTCGTTTAAGTTTAAAAGAAACCTTAATGACCTCATCGGGACAGACCTTAGAGTGTGAATTACTTAATACCGGATATGTGAAAGCGGGTATTGCTCGTTATACTCCTGAATGGGGCGAAAGTTATACCCCCTTAACGGCAAATGAAATTCTAATTGTGGTAGAAAATAATATTGTTAAACAACAAGTGGAACTCACGAATACAACCACCACCATTCCTATTCCTAAAACCGGTTATTTATTAACTTTGCGATCTTTTCGGAGTGTTTTAAGTTCGTTTTCTGTGGGGACATCTATTCAAATTCAATCCCAAACTACCCCATCGGATTTTAATTCCTTTCCCCATATTTTAGGCGGGGGGCCATTATTATTACAAAACAGCCAGGTGGTGGTAGATGCGATCGCGGAAGGGTTTAGTCCCGCCTTTGCCGATCAGTCGGCCATTCGTAGCGGCGTGGGAATCACCGCCAAGGGCGAATGGATCATCGCCACCGTCCATAACCGCGTCGGAGGGGTGGGGGCCAAATTAACCGAAATGGCGCTCTTAATGGGGCAGTTAGGAGCCACAGATGCGCTAAATTTAGACGGGGGAAGTTCGACAAATTTAGTTTTAGGGGGTCAACTTTTAAACCGTATCCCCGATACCGCCGCCCCAGTTCACAATGGTTTAGGGGTATTTCGGCGCTAAAAAACCCCAATGTATAGATGTATGTTAAGCTGTAGCACTAATATAGATTGTTAGCTAAATTCTTAATTGCGGACTCCTGCCATGATCACTCCCAGTGAGTTGAATTACTATTATAAAGTGTTAGATTTGAAGCCTGGAGCCTCCTTAGAATCGGTGGATCAGGCTTATAAAGACTTAGCATTTATTTGGCATCCCGATCGCATTCCCGAAGAAAATCAACGATTAAAAAAAATCGCTGAGGAAAAACTCAAGGAAATCAATCAAGCTAGGGAAAAATTGCGTTCTTTATTGCGTCGATCAAGTTCAAATTCAACTCAACATTCCTCAACTGTTTCCCGTGCAGAATCCCATTCCAGAGTCTCCTCCCATGGTGTGGGAAATTCCTACACCTATCAAAAACCGCCTTCTACTTATCAATCTTCTCCCTATCAAAGTCGCGTAAAAACCTCTGAAAATAATAATTTTCAACGTCCCCCAGTTAGTAGTAAACCTCCGGTTACGCCCCCACCGCCAACTCCCCCCGCACCAACTCCTCCCCCCGATAGACCGACGGAATTAAGTGGATTAAGTTTTAAAGGTGCGGATTTAAAAGAAAGGGATTTTTCCAGTCGCAATTTAAGCGGTGCGGACTTAACAGAAGCCGATTTAAGTGATGCGTTTCTGCATAAAGTTAACCTAAGTGCCGCCTGTTTATATAAGGCGAATTTATTTAGGGCAAATTTTTTACAGGCTAATTTAACCTATGCTAATTTACAAGAAGCTAATTTAATTGGGGCCGATTTAAGTGGCGCTGATTTAAGATGTGCAGATTTAACTGGCGCTAAGGTAGGAATTGGGGATAAAATTATGGTCAAATTAACCGGGGCTAAATTAGCCGGGGCGATTTTACCCGATGGAAGTGTTCATAATTAATAGGAATTTAACTATTAATTGGAATCAGGGGACGTTGACCAGCTTTAAACTGTTTCCAGGCTGTTTTAAGTTGAGTTGGCGCAGGATAATTGCGATCATAAATCACAATCACATTCGCTAAATTTCGCCCTGGATTAATATAAATATCTCCGTGATAAGCTAACCCTTCCGACGCACCGCCATCTAAATTCATCGCTTCATAACATCCAATGGCTTTCATCACTTCCGCTTCTTGTTGCAATGTTGATTCCATTCTGGCTTTCCTTCGAGTCTATAGCGCTACGCATTACAGTTAGGACATTTCTAAATCCTGAAACCCTTTCACTTCTTACTGTTCCCTGTTCCCTGTTCCCTGTTCCCTTGCGCGTAGCGCTATAGCAGTAATCATTTCCGGTCGATTTCCCGCTTTTAACCCTAACGTTGTCCAAAAATTCTCCCAACGACTATATTTTAAAAATTTGCCTTCCCCAACCATATTTCCCATGACTCGTTTTTCAGCATCTTTACTAAAAAAAGTGCCATTCGCAACGACCGCCGCCGGATACCGTTTGACAAAGTTTGTGAAAGATTCATCTCCGAAAGATTTTTGACTACTATTCGCTTGAGGTGCGTTATTCGCTAATCCAATAGTTATCAAATTTTCAGGATCAGTTAAATTAATAATGGTTTGATAGAAGGAAATTCCAAACAGATTTTTCTGAAGAATTTTTACAGGTTGTATTGAATTTAATGAAATATTAGAAGGGTTAGGGCTAGGAGAATAATAAAAAGGTGCGTCGCACCATCGTTTGGCAACCTTTAGCATTAGGCATATTTTTTAATCAGGTTTGAAAGTTACACCAGAACCCTATAATTAAATTATAAAGCTAAAAGTAGGCTAGAGAACCCAACGTCCCTTGATTTCTTTTGAAGTTTTAGATTTTCTCTAACTTTTCTTGGGAATGGTTTTCGCCGACATTTAACACGCAGAGTGGGTCTTGTCTCTACGGTAGAAAGGAATAATCAAAAATGAACCCAACCCGTCGCCGATTTCTACAACAATTTCTCACAACAACGGCTACAACGTTGATTGTACCGCCGATTTTTTATCAAGTTGCTCTGGGTGAAAGCTCCAACTCTTTAGAAAAAATTTATTCAGTTTCACCGACCGGAAATGATAATAATTCGGGTACATTAGACCAACCTTGGGCAACCCTTCAAAAAGCAGCCAATACCCTCAAAGCGGGAGATAAAGTTTATATTCGAGGAGGAAAATATAAAATTAATCAACCAATTCGTCCTCAATTTTCAGGACTTCCGAATCAGTGGATTATTTATGCTGGATACCCTGGAGAACAGGTAATCATTGATGCGGATGATATTTTTGTAGAACCTCCAACGGGTTCCCCTCCCTATGCCCATGATCAAGGCGCATTTTTAATTATCGATAAAAGTTATATTTTGATTCAGAATTTAACGGTGATGAATTCCCATAATGCCGGATTTACAGTTAGAAATAGTCACCATATTAACTTCTATAATAATACTACAATTAATACCTTTTCTTCTGGGATTGCAATTTGGAATAACTGTTATGAGCATCAAGTGATAGGAAATACGGTTATTAATGCTAATCGACTTAATCTTAGAATTCAACATCCTAATGTACCTTCTCGGCGACAAGCACCCCATGAAGCCATTACATTAGCAGGGGTTAAGGATTTTGAAGTCGCTTATAATCTCGTTTGTTATAGTGAAAAAGAAGGAATTGATTGTAAAGAAACCTGTGTTAATGGTCGAGTTCATCACAATTATACCCATCATTTAAGACGACAGGGACTTTATGCTGATTCTTGGTTTGGAGTTTTAGAAAATATTGAGTTTGATCATAATATTGTTGAGGAATGTGAGACAGGGATTGCAATTTCCGCAGAAAATGGCCCCCGGATAGAAAATATTAAAATTCATCATAATTTAGTTTATAATAATCGAGCAACAGGGATTTTTCTATCTCGATGGGGAAAGGATAGACTGAAAAAAAATATCCAAATTTATAATAATACTATTGTTTTTAATGGTTATGGCGTAGTTGATAAACCTCAACCTTATTGGTTAACCGGAGGAATATATCTTTATTCGACTCAGGTAGAAGATTTAGTGATTGAGAATAATATTTTAAGTGAAAATAAATATTTTCAAATTGGATTTAGTCGAGATTTTCAGGAAAACGACTTTACCTTAAAAAATATCAAAATTGACAATAATTTAATCTTTCAATCTCAAGTTGTAACTTACCCAGTCTATTTAGAAGAATGGACAAAGGATTATGTTTATAGTACAAAAGGTAATAATTTTATTGAAGCAAATCCTAATTTTCAAGATCCGTCTTCAGCTAATTTCTATTTACAACCGAATTCCCCTGCAATTACAGAAGGAAATCCCCCCTATTTGGGAGCGTTTCCACCTGAACCCGAAAAAACGTTTTGGTGGTTGGTTGATTTCCCACCTCAATTTAAAATTTAAACTGGATTAGGATTGATTCAAAATCATATCAACTCGTAGTATATTGGCTGATATTGGTTGTTTCCTAAACTAACTATTTCAATCCGAACCCTTGAGTCTTGAATCCCTAGGAGGAAGCTGCATTCTGGCAGGTTATACACTATCCCTTCCATCAATCGAACAATACCAAAATCACAGTGTTCCTCATAATAAGTATCAAAAGAGCCATCTAACAGGCATTGTTCATAAAACCGACTGCGACCCAGATAGTTTCTATAACCACCGGCAAGCTCAATAATTTGTAAACTTTTGATCTCACCTGTACATAAACGATGGGTACGATATACTCGTTGAGCGCAATGTAATAAGTTTTGTTGAGCCAATGTTGGGTAGTTGTTAGGGTTAGGTACAAAGCCAGTATCTCCTGGGTTATACCGGGTTCCATTGTAGCTTTTTCCATCAGAGAACATGAGTTCTAAATCTGCATACTGTTGACCCTTTGAATCTTCTCCACCTGTCTCAATCAATCTGATACTCAACTGATACTCAACCAAGACAACAGAATCACCAGGAACAAGCACAACTACTTTATCCACAGGCTTTTCGGTTATGAGATAAGCCGCTTCCTGCAATTCGGGATGTAATTTTCTAATCGCTGGATCTATGATTGCAGTTGGATAGTACCTGATTTGAGAGTTGGGATAGTCCCTGATTTGAGAGTTGGGATAGTGTTCTGATTCGTAGCTTTCAATTAACTGCACGAGTAATTTTAATAACGCTCGTTCTTCAGGGATGCGAATTTGAGTAAAGATTAATCGTTCAACAATAGCTAAAATACGATCATACTCCTCCTCAGTTTCAATCACTTGAGGGCTGATTTGAGTTAAAAAATATTTGTAGTAAACGATTTGTTCTTCGTAGTTGATCCCTACAATTAATTGATAATTATTACCTTTCATGTTGAATACAGTAAAATTACTCACGGCTTCAGCATTTCGGTAAATTCTGCGGACATCCTCTAAATTCTTCCACTTTGCCTGTCTGACAAGTGCAGACCATTCATCAATCTGTTTTTTAACATCAGGATATTTAGCCGTATCAGTACGAAGGTTACGGAGAGAAATTAAGCGCATAAGTAGGATTGCTCCTTATATTCATCTAGACTATTGTTTAAACCTTAGTATAATTTTCTCATCTTAACATCTTATTGTCCAGATTATGATCAATTTGGATAACATTATTTTAACCTAAATAAGCTTGTTTAACTCGTTCATCTGTTAATAACTCAGAGGCTTTTCCAGTTAAGGTTAAATATCCGGCTTCTAAAACATAACCTCGATCCGCAATTTCTAAGGCTAAATGGGCATTTTGTTCTACTAATAAAATAGTAACACCGGATTGATTGAGTTGACGAATTACCGAGAAGATTTCTCGAACAATTTGGGGAGCTAACCCTAAACTGGGTTCGTCTAATAATAATAGCTTAGGACGACTCATTACGGCCCGGGCGATCGCTAACATTTGCTGCTCTCCACCGCTTAGGGTTCCTGCTAATTGATGTTTTCGTTCTGCTAAACGAGGAAAAATAATAAATTGTTTTTCAATATCCGCCTTAATTCCTAAGCGATCGCTGCGAGTATAAGCCCCTAATTCTAAATTGGTTAATATGGTTTGTTGAGCTAGAATTCGGCGACCTTCTGGACTTTGGGCGATTCCCATTTTAACAACTTGATCGGGACGTAAATCAGTGATATTTTTTCCTTGATAAATAATTTTTCCTTGGCGGGGATTAATTAATCGAGAAATGGTTTTTAAGGTGGTACTTTTTCCGGCTCCATTCGCTCCAATTAGAGTAACAATTTCTCCTTGATTAACAATAATATTAATCTCTTTTAAGGCTTGAATTGAACCATAATTAACCGATACTGTGACTAATTCTAGCATAATTTATTCATCTCCTAAATAGGCTTCAATTACCGCCGGATTATTTCTCACAATTTCTGGTTCTCCCAAAGCAATTAATTTTCCAAAGTCTAACACCGCAATGCGATCGCATAACCCCATAACTAAAGGTACATGATGTTCAATTAAAATTACTGTTAATTGAAATTGATCTCGAATTTTTCTAATTAAATCACTGAGTTCTTTTTTCTCGCTGGGGTTCATTCCCGCGGCTGGTTCATCTAATAATAATAATTTCGGTTCTAAGGCTAAAGCACGAGCAATTTCTAAGCGTCGTTGGTCGCCATAGGCAAAATTACAAGCTTTTTGTTCCGCCCGTTCTAATAATCCAAAAATTGATAATAATTCCCTGGCTTTTTGATAGTTTTCCTGTTCTATTTTTCTCCCTTTGGGTAAGCCTAAAACCCCTGAAACCAGATTAGATTGATTATGGATATGACGAGCAATAACAACGTTTTCTAAAGCTGATAAATTGCCAAATAATCGGAGATTTTGAAAGGTTCTGGCGATCCCTTTTTCAGCAATTTGATAGGGTTTTAATTGAGTAATAGAATTTTTTTGATAAATTAATGATCCTTGAGAGGGAGGAATTAACCCGGTAATTAAATTAAATAAGGTGGTTTTTCCCGCCCCATTAGGCCCAATTAAACCGAATATTTCTTGATCTTGAACCGCAAACGAAACCTGATCAACGGCTAATAATCCCCCAAAATATCGGGTTAAACCTTGGACTTCTAAAATAGGAATTGGGCTAACCAAAAGGGTAAACCACTAATTTCTCCCATTCCCCGTAAAACTTCCGGTAAAGCGGTGAGAATAATTCCCCCTAAAACTGGCCCCCAAAAGGTTCTTGACCCGCCAATTAAAACAAACGCTAAATAAATAATACTACTATCAAAAGTGCCTTGACGAGCATTCCAAGTATTGAGAAAATGGGCGCTAATAGTTCCCACTAATCCCGCTAAAATTGCCCCCAAGGTAAAGGATAACACTTTATAATAGGTAGGATTAACCCCCATGGAATCGGCGGCTAATTCATCTTCTCGAATCGCACTAAAAGCGCGTCCAGCTTTAATTTTTTCTAAGCGGTATAAAAATACCATACTCAGAATTAATAGCGGAATTGCTACCCATAAATATTCCAGGGGCGTTGCAAAGGGTTGGGGAATCCCAAAGATACCAACCGCCCCCCCAGTTATCTCTAAATTTAAGGCTAAAACCCGTAAAATTTCGACTAAAGCAATAGTTGAAATAGCCAGATAAATGCCCCGTAATCGAAGTACCGGAATTCCTAATCCTACTGCTAAAATAGCAGAAATTAGAGCGGTAATCAAGAGTTCTAAGAATAAAAAATGTAAAGGAAAAAGAGTCCCTGTGAATTTAAAAACCTGGGTAGATAAAATCGCAGCAATATAACCCCCTAACGCATAAAATCCAGGGGTGGCTAAGGAGAGTTGACCCGCCATTAAGGGTAAATAAATAGATAACCCTAAAATCGCTCCAAATAACATCGAAACGAGTAAAAAACCATAGGTGTTGAAAAAATTAATCATGGAATGAATTATACCTTTTGAATGCGTTTACGTCCTAATAATCCCTGGGGTCGAATTAATAGCATTATTAATAGAATAGCAAAGGAAATCGCTTCTCGATAACCGGAAAAATCGGCTGGAACAAAAGCTTCTGCTAACCCTAATAATAATCCCCCAATTACCGCCCCCGGAATACTCCCTAACCCACCTAAAACGATGACTCCTAACCCCTTTAAACCAAAAGCAATACCAAAATACGGCCCCGCAATACTCACACTAGACCCCACTAAAGTTCCGGCGAGTCCTGCTAAAAATCCACTGACAAAAAACGTTAATATAATAAACTGTTCTGGGTTAATTCCTAATAAGCTGGCGGTAATTTCATCCTCAGCCACTGCTTGTAAGGCTTTACCAATTTTAGTTCTATTGACTAAATAGGTTAATAAAGCTACGATTACCATAGAAACTGTAAAAATAATTATTTGAACGCTTCTAATCATAATCGGTTTTGTGGCTGTACCAAAATTAATAGCTGCGGGAATATTGCCATAAATATTATCAGCAAAGGTGTAAATTTCTGCTCCGACTAAATATTGAATTGTATTGACAATCACCACCGCAGCCCCTAAACTTGAAACTAGGGTTAATAGGGGATCTGCTCCTCTCATTCTCAAGGGTTTAAACGCTAATCTTTCTAAGACAATTGAGGCTAACCCGGCTAAAATACTCCCAAGAATTAAGGCGATAAAAAATGGCAATTCAAAGGGTAATTTTCCCTTGGCTAATAATCCATTAAATCCAAATACGCCGCCGGATAAGATATAGGTAAAATAAGCCCCCAAGGTAAAAATAGCACCATGGGCAAAATTAATCACCCCTAAAATTGAAAAAACTAGGGTATAACCCAGGGCAAAAATAGCATAAACACTCCCAATGGATAAACCATTTAAAAAGGACTGTAGGAAGAAATTAAAATCCATTATTGAATAATTATTACATTAACAGGACTTACGCACCCAACCCAAGAAACCGGGTTTTTGAGAAAATATTTGGGTTACAACGAAGTATTTTCACAAAAAAAACCCGGTTTCTCGATCCCTATGCGTAAATGCTCCTATAATATACCTAAAGATCATTCTACTTTGATCAATAGGTTTTGAGGATAGGGGCGATTTATGTCTAAACTTTTGATTCATCAATATTATAATACCGTTGATCAAATTATTCAATATGGGGGAAGTCGCAAATAAACTTCTATCCGCGTGGCGTTTCAAAATCTGTTAAATAACTATTGTAGAAGCAAAGATTTTATCTTAATTCCTGAGTTAGAATATAAGACAAAAAAGGGAAAACTTGTATATCCCGATGGGACGATTAAAGATGCTCTCAGATTAGATTATGGTTATTGGGAAAGTAAGGATCAATATGATAATTTAGATTTAGAAATTGAGAAAAAACTGGCGAAAGGTTATCCCGATGATAATATTTTATTTGAAGATTCCCAAACGGCCGTTTTAATTCAAGGAGGAGGGGAAATTCGGCGGGTATCCATGCGAGATGCGGAAGCATTGGATAACGCTATTAATGCTTTTATTAACTATTTGCGTCCAGAAGTTCGAGATTTTAGAGACGCTATTAGCCATTTTCAAGAAGATTTACCGACAATTTTAACAACTTTGCGATCGCTAATTGATCAACAGTCTACTACTAATCAACCCTTTCAACAAGCGCGGGATAAATTTTTGCGGGTTTGTCAAGATTCTATTCACCCAGAAATTAGTTTAGAAGATATCCGAGAAATGATGATTCAGCATATCTTAACTGAAGATATCTTTATTAATATTTTCAATGAGTCCCAATTTCACCGAGAAAATAATATTGCTAGTCAGTTACAAGCGGTTATTGAAACCTTTTTTACCGGGGCGACGAAACGCAATACTTTAAGCACTATTGAGCGTTATTATGCGGTTATTCGACGCATCGCAGCTAATATTTATAATCATCACGAAAAGCAAAAATTCCTTAAAGCGGTTTATGAGAATTTCTATAAAGCGTATAACCCAAAAGCGGCGGATAAGTTAGGAATTGTTTATACTCCTAATGAAATTGTCCGGTTTATGATTGAGAGTACGGATTATTTATTGCATAAACATTTTGGTAAAATTTTAGCAGATAAGGATGTCGAAATTTTAGATCCCGCCACGGGGACAGGAACATTTATTACTGAATTAATTGAATATTTACCCAAAGCTCAATTACCCTATAAATACGAGCATGAAATCCATTGTAATGAAGTGGCAATTTTACCCTATTATATCGCTAACTTAAATATTGAGTTCACCTATGAGCAAAAAATGGGGAATTATGCCGAGTTTCATAATATTTGTTTAATGGATACTTTAGATCATACTGTTTTTGCGGATAAACAGTTAGATTTATTCTCGATGACGGTGGAAAATACCGCTAGAATTAAACGACAAAATGATCGCAAGATATCGGTTATTATGGGAAATCCTCCTTATAATGCTAAACAGGAAAATTTTAATCAAAATAATGCAAATCGTTATTATCAAGCCATTGATAATAGTATAAAAGAGACTTACATTAAACAGGGAAAATCTCAAAATCAGATTGTTGTTTATGATATGTATACCCGTTTTATTCGCTGGGCTTCAAATCGATTAAGTAAGAATGGAATTATTTGTTTTATTACTAATTCTTCTTTTGTTGATGCTAAAGCTTTTGATGGATTTAGAAAAGTTGTTAGTCAAGAATTTAGCGAAATTTATGTTATTGATTTAGGCGGAAATGTTAGAACTAATCCTAAATTATCGGGAAATGTTAATAATGTTTTTGGAATTCAAACCGGAGTAGCGATTAGTTTTTTAGTCAAAAAATCTGAAAATAATCAAGAACGTTGTCGAGTTTTTTATACAAGAAGATCGGAGTTTGATACCTCTGATGAAAAATTAAACTTTTTAGCTAAAACTAAATTTAATCAACTAAATTTTCAACATATTAACCCTGATAAAAATAATAACTGGATTAATCAAACTGATAATAATTTTGATAGTTTGTTACCGTTAATTGATAAAGAAGTTAAAAGCGGTAAAGCAGAAACCGCAGTATTTAAACTATTTTCTTCTGGGCTAAAAACTCAACGGGATGAATGGGTTTATGATTTATCCTTAGAAAATTTAACCGAAAAAATGAAATATTTAATTAGCGTTTATCAAGAAACGTTAAAAGATAATGATTACAAAGATAAGTTTAGTGTTAAATGGGATCGAGAATTAACTAAATATTTAGCAAAAAGAATTGCAAAATCATTTAATTTTGATCAAATTATTGTAAATTCATATAGACCTTACGTTAAACAGTATTTTTATTTTGATAAAAACTTTATTGGAATGACGTATCAATGGTTTGAAATTTTTAAACCCAATCTTTCTGAAAATTTGTATATTGCTTTTTTGGCATTAGGAAATCCTAAACCCTTTCATTGTTTAGCAAGCGATACTATTATTGACCTTCATTTAACAGGTGATTCTCAATGTTTACCCCTATACTCTTATGATAAAGAAGGAAATCCTATTGATAATATTACCGACTGGGGTTTAACGCAATTTCAAACCCATTACAACGATAAAGATATTAAAAAAATAGATATTTTCCATTATACCTACGCCGTTTTACATTATCCCATCTATCGACAAAAATATGAACAAAACCTAAAACGGGATTTTCCCCGTATTCCGTTTTATGATAACTTTCCACAGTGGGTGACTTATGGAAAACAACTCATGGAACTTCATATTAACTATGAAACCATTAACCCCTATCCCCTAACCCGGGTTAATAGTTGTGAAACCGAAATCACCAACCCCAAACCCAAATTAAAAGCCGATAAAATCAAAAATGAAATTATCCTCGATACCGTTACCAGCTTAACCGATATTCCTAAAACCGCCTGGGAATATCGCCTAGGAAATCGTTCCGCCTTAGAATGGATATTAGACCAATATAAAGAGAAAAAACCCAAAGATGAAACCATCGCCAAACAATTCAATAATTATCGATTTGCGGACTATAAAGAACAGGTAATTAATTTATTAATGCGGGTTTGTACTGTTAGTATAGAAACCGTTAAAATTATTCAAGCCATGGAAATATCTCAACATTAATATATAGCAATCCTAAATATTTGTGGTAGGGGCAATTCATGAATTGCCCCTACCACAGGTTAAGAGGAGAAGAATTCTTAAATCTATCGGTGCTCCCCTACCTATCCGCCATAATTCCATCCGGTACTGGCGAGGTTGAGAATTTCCGCTTCTTGATGAACACCTGCGGCGATGACTTCCCCGACAAATACCGTATGGTCGCCATGTTCAACACAACCCACGACTTGACATTCTACATAACCCAGGGCGAGGGAAATAATCGGACAACCCGTTTCTCCTAAGTAAAATTCGATGTCTTCAAATTTGTTTCCCACTCGATGTTGGGGTTTAAAGAATTTCTGGGCGATGTCTTTTTGGCCTTCAGCCAGGAAACTGAGGGCAAACACACCACTGGTTTTAATCATGGCATGGGATTTAGAATCATTTTTAACACAGTTGACCACTAAGGGCGGCTCAAAGGAGGCTTGAGTCACCCAACTGGCGGTAAAACCATTGACTTCCTCTCCCTCTTTGACTCCACAAATATAGAGGGCGTGGGGAATTTTACGCAGAATTGTTTTTTTAGCGGCTTCGTCTAACACAATGTTAATGGGATATTTAGTGGTTTTACAGAAATTAGTTTAGCAAAAAACTAGGATTTAAGACGGCATTACCCCTAAAACATAATCCCATTGATTTACAGAATGATTTTTGCTGATGTCGAAAATGAGTCCGTCCGCCTCGGCGCAAACCTCTCGAATTTGGGGTAATTCCCCAATCTTATTAAAACTCAAAATAGTATAGAGTTTCTGGTTTTTATGGATAGTTTCTCCCAGTTTAACGTAAAATTTAATCATGCCTCCGGCGGGAGAATAATAGCGTTGAATTTTATCTTTTGGGGTAAGATGAATCCGATGATTTGAGGTAGAAGCTAAGGGAAAATCTTCTATTGATAACAGTCCTTTAGTTGCCAGATAATTTTTAATTCCCCTAACTCCTTTCTGCACAGATTCGGGATTCATTTCTAACCCCGAACCTAGTTCTAATGTCCAAGATTCCATCTCAAATCTGATATTTTTTCCCAGTTTAGCTAATTCCCGTTCTAAGGCTAACCAGGGCTTCATAAAGGCTTCATCAAAGGCATCCCCATCATAATCATTCATTAATATTCCCGTATCCAATAGAAAGGCATTAGCACTTTCTTCTCGACTATGAAAACAATATAAATAGTCGAGGGCGTTATGGGTGGAACTGTGTAAATCAATCACATAATCAGCATCAATGGCAAGGTTTTGCAGTTGATAGCGATAATAATTATTGTAGGAAACTCCCGGGGAACTTCTGATCGGTTTAGCCAGTTGATGGAATTGATTTAAAAGAGTTTGACGATATTTTTCTTTAATTTCATCGGGTTCTAAATCCTGATAATCTTCGGCAAATTCGCCAATATCGGCTCCGGTTTTTTCATAATCCCAAAAAATTCGATTCCAGTCTTTGCCATCATAAAGATTATATCGACCGGAGGAGAAATAATGCGATCGCTGATTCACTCCCAAAGGATTACAAACAGGAACTAATAAAATTTCTCCGGTTAATTGAGTCTTATCCAAGGTGATTAAAAAATTAATTAAATCCTGAATCACCGCATTTCCACTAATCTCAGCCCCGTGTAAATTAGATTGTAAATAAACCTTTTTGCCTGGATTTTCGCCTGTAAACTGATAACCTTGAATAAATAATTGATCGCCAGAAGCGAGTTGAATCAAGGGAATAGTTGAAATATTGGGAATCATAAAATTATTAAAAATTAGGGTAATTTAATTCAGTCTGTACTCTTTTGAAAAAAATCCATGCTACAATGGGGATTTTAACGTTAAAATTAGCCTTATTATTTATATTCCTGTGTCCTACTCCACCGAAAACAATCCCTGCCCGGATCTTAACGCCCTATTTCCATTTCCCCTGGATGAGTTTCAATGCAATGCAATTACAGCGTTGGATGATGGAAAGTCCGTTGTGGTTTGTGCGCCAACGGGTTCGGGAAAAACCTTAGTAGGAGAATATGCCATCCATCGGGCTTTAGCAGGTAATAGGCGGGTATTCTATACTACACCCCTAAAGGCGCTATCCAATCAGAAATTTCGGGATTTTCGAGAGCAGTTTGGCGTAGAAAACGTCGGGTTACTGACGGGGGATATTTCGGTTAACCGGGACGCGGCGGTGGTGGTGATGACCACGGAGATTTTCCGTAATATGCTCTATGGTACACCGATTGGAGAAGTCGGAACTTCCCTAGAATCGGTAGAGGCGGTGGTTTTGGATGAATGCCATTATATGAATGACCGCCAACGGGGGACGGTTTGGGAAGAATCGATTATTTATTGTCCCCGGGAAATTCAATTGGTGGCATTATCAGCAACCGTGGCCAATAGTGAACAATTAACCCACTGGATTTCTCAAGTTCATGGCCCCACGGAATTAATTTATTCTGACTTTCGGCCCGTACCGCTACAATATCACTTTTGCAATATTAAGGGCTTCTTTCCCCTTTTAGATGATTCTCGCAAACGAATTAATCCTCGCCTCAAAGAAAAAAAAGGGATTCCGCAACGGGGTAGACGCAATGATATTCCCAGTTTAGGCGCGATTATCTCCCATCTGCAAGAACGGGATATGCTACCTGCTATTTATTTTATCTTTAGTCGGAAAGGATGCGATCGCTCCGTTGCAGAAGTGCGTAATTTATCCTTAGTGAATGAAGCCGAAACTGCCCGATTAAAAGAGCGAATTGATGCGTTTTTAGCCTCAAGTCCTGAAGGCATTCGTCCCGAGCAAGTCGAAATTTTATATAAAGGAATTGCCGCCCACCATGCGGGACTTTTACCGACTTGGAAAGGGTTAGTAGAAGAATTATTTCAACAGGGATTAATTAAGGTGGTATTTGCCACGGAAACCCTCGCCGCCGGGATTAATATGCCCGCGAGAACTACGGTTATTTCTAGTTTATCAAAACGCACCGATGACGGTCATCGCCTGTTAAAAGCCTCGGAATTTCTGCAAATGTCGGGACGGGCGGGACGGCGCGGCATGGATACGGAAGGCTATGTGGTAACGGTACAAACCCCCTTTGAAGGGGCAAAGGAAGCCGCCTATTTAGCAACATCTAAACCCGACCCCTTAGTAAGTCAATTCAGCCCCAGTTATGGCATGGTTTTGAACTTATTACAGCGACATAGTTTAGAAAAATCTAAGGAATTAGTTGAACGAAGTTTCGGACAATATTTATCTACAATTAATTTAATTCCTGCCCAAGAAGAAATTGAGATCATGCGGGCAGAATTGGCATTAGTTGAAGCCCAATTTGGCTTTCGGGGCGAACAAAATATGGCATTGTTGGAAGAAACCTTAGCCAGTTTTGAAAAAGTTTATGACCGCCTACGGGAAGAACGCCGTTTATTGAAAGTATTGCAACAGCAAGCCGAAGATAGCCGAATGCACCGGATGGCTAACTTGATGGAGGCGACGAGCTTAGGGACAACGGTGGGGTTACGGGGGAAAAACGTTCCCACCGCCCGCAGTCTGGAGTCTGACCCCATTCCCGCCGTATTAGTCGCCAAAACCCCCAGTTCGGGACAGGCGCCCTATTTCCTGTGTTTGGGACGGGATAATCGCTGGTATGTGGTGAGTGCGGCTGATATTGTGATGGTGCAACCCGATTCTAAACGCTTAAATGTCGATTATCTGGAAATCCCCAATATTCCTTTTAAACTCGGTCAATGTCGCAAAGGAGATGAATTAACCATCGCCATTACCCAACAAATTCCCGAATTAAATATACCTGAACCTCCTCCAGAAGTCATCGCTCAACAGGAACAAGTCGAACGGTTAGAGTTAGAATTAGACGCCCATCCTATTCATAAATGGGGTAAACCCAGTAAACTCTTAAAACGTTGGCAACGCTGGGCAGAATTAAATGAAATGATTGAAGAAATGCGAGGGGAATTAGAGGAAGATTTAGCCCGTCATTGGGATGAATTTATGGCTTTAATTTCAATTTTGCAATACTTCCAAGCCCTAGATGAGTTAAGACCCACGGACTTAGGACAAGCCACCGCCGCCCTGCGCGGAGATAACGAATTATGGTTAGGGTTAGCCTTGAAGTCGGGGATTTTTGACCAACTCGACCCCCACCATTTAGCGGCGGCCTGTGCAGCTTTGGTTACGGAGGTTTCCCGTCCCGATAGTTGGACGCGCTATGACTTATCGGAGGAGGTAGAAAACGCCCTAGGACAGTTGCGCCATCTGCGTCAGGAGTTGTTTAAACAGCAGCGACGGTATCGGGTGGCTTTGCCCATCTGGTTGGAACGGGATTTGACGGGTTTGATTGAGCAGTGGGCCTTAGAAACCGATTGGTTAGAGTTAGTCTCTAATACCAGTTTAGACGAGGGGGATATTGTCCGAATGTTCCGACGCACCTTAGATTTTCTCTCTCAAATCCCTCACGTTCCTTATTTAAGTGAATCTTTAAAACAAAACGCCCTGCGCGCCCGTCAGTTAATAGACCGATACCCGATTAATGAAGCAGTGGATTAGGGTTTTTGGGTTGATAATTGATGGTTGATATTGATTAACCATCAATTATCCCGCCGGATGAAGATGAATAAAACGATATTTGTGGATATCTTAAAAATTTAGAATAAATCTGAATGTGAACCTGAACGAGCTAGAAAAAGATGGGTTTCTGAGATTTTATAAATTAAAAGCCAGTCAGATTCTATATGACAATCTCTATATCCCTTCCAATTACCTGTTAAAGCATGATCTTTATATTTTGGTTCTAGTTCTTGATTTTCTAGTAATTTTTCAATCACCATTTTTAGCTTTGACATATCTTTGCCCCGCTTTTGTAAACGTTTGATGTCTTTCTTAAACTGATTTTCAAAAATAGGTGATAGCATTAAATACCTAATTCGTTATAAAGCTCATTTTTATTATTGCAAACTGTTAAATTTTGTTGTTCTTCGATATTCTTGATTGCTTGTTGTGTTTCCTCGTTAAAATCATTAATCGTATAAGTTTGTTCTTCAATTCGCTTTTCTTTCTCAGCTTTTTGTAAAAATTCATCCAGATGCTTCTGTAGATATATTGCAAGAGTATTTTGTTGATCTTCAGAAAGCCGCGAAATTTGCTCAAAGGTTTCTTGTATTAATTTAGTCATTTGATTTCTTTTAGCAGTTTATTAATTTTTTTGAGAGTTTTTCGATCCTGATTTTGCCAGTAAATATAATTGTCCCAAGCCTCGTCAGTCCAAGCCAATATGCGGTTACTCATCTATCAACTGATGTTCAAGAGCTTTCCCCTGCCTATATTGGGCAATGGAACGTTCTAAATGAGCAGCGTTGGCTGGCGACTTTAATAAATGAACCGTTTCCAGTAAACCATTAAAATAATCAAGGGACATGACTACTGCATGATCAGCATCGCGTCTGGTAATTATGGTGTAGTCCGCATCTTCAACTACCCGATCTAACACCGTTTTTAATTGGCTTCTCGCTTCGCTAAACGTTACTACTTTCATTGTTGTTACTTGTACGACTATGAGTACAAGTTAATTGTAGTTGATTTTGATTCATAGTAGTTGCGCGATCGCGCTATAAGATCAGAACTTGGGAAAAAATAAGCAAAGTCAGCTTAAATTCTTGTTAAGAAATCTTCATATATTACCCCATCGCAAATATTCTATGACAGCATGATGATCAAAAAATGTTAAACTATATTTGGTTAAGGAGAACGTCTTATGAAAACAGAAATTAGCATTAATCTAGCTGATCAAGAAATAATTAATTTTCTGGCTGGTGGCATGACATCTCAAAGTTTAATTGAATTTCAAGTATCAGAAGCAGTTAAAGAAAGAGTAGCTGATTTAATTTTTCTTGAAAAAAGTAATAATATTTCTCCAGAAGAAAAATTAGAATTAGATCATTATTTAATCTTAGAACATTTATTAAGATTAGCAAAAGCTCAGGCCTATGAATTTATTAAAGAGGGGGCTTAAATTTTAATTATGGAGCGTCCTTATTTAACTCAAGAAATTCGTCTTTTAGTAGCACAAAGAGCCGATCATTTATGTGAATATTGCCTAATTTCTGAAAAAGACACGATTTTAGGCTGTGCGATTGATCATATTATTAGTATTAAACACGGTGGTTCATCTGAGGCTGATAATCTCGCTTATTGTTGTGTCTATTGTAATCGTTTTAAAGGAAGTGATATTGGTTCAATTATTATCGAAAACAAAGAATTTGTCCGCTTTTTTCACCCTCGTTGGGATAGTTGGAGAACACATTTTAGACTAAATAATTCTCTAATTGAACCGATCACTAATATTGGAAAAGTAACTGCTAAAATTTTGGGATTTAATGATCAACAACGGTTGTTAGAACGTCAATTATTAATTCAGAAAAAAATATACCCTTCCCCTTCTGCTATGAAAAGAATAAAAAGTTAGATTTTAATTTTAAAATAGGTTATTTTTGCAATAGGTTTTAACTTATTGCTACACAAACAAAACCCTACTAAAAATTATCCTTAACTTGGGAAAAATTAAGCAAGGTCAGCTTCAGAAGGAAAAAATAACCTTTAACGTTTTACTAAATGTCTAAGTTGACCTCATGAAAAATTTATACCAAATTTATGGATATCTTAAAAATATTGAATGATTAAAGGTTTTTCAGGAATAAATCGAGATTGAAAAGCTTCTTTTTTACCCACGGCTTTAAAATTAGAAATATTCAGAGGAGTGTCTAAGGGTTTGAGGTCAGTTACCTCCCAAAAGATAGCAAAATTTGGCGCATCATTAGCCGCCGTAGCTGGACGATATTTCATGCCTTGGGGATGGCGACCGCGGCGGGAGTCTACATGACCAATATATAAGGCTTGCCAGGTGACTTTAGGAATAAAAGAACGATTTTCCTGCAAAGTTGCATAGATAAAAACCTTAACGACCCGATCATTTCGGTCTTGGTCAAGTTTACGGAAAACCTCAAAATCTTGACTCCCAAACGCTACTTTTCCTTCCTGTTCACAAACATCCTGACCAGATAGTAAATGAATTTCAGGTACGGGCGCGAGCAGTGAAAAATTACGGGTGGTCGGTTTTACAGTAGAATCGTGCATCAGCATCCTTTTCAACACAAGCTCAAGATAATTAAATTATCCCATCTTTAGGTCACAAAGAACAGAAAACAGCACTATCCCATCAATTCAGGGTGAAGGGGAAACCCGTTGAGATAATTCTTTTATTGCTTGGTCAGTGCTTAAAAAAATGCGACCGCGTCCTAATTTATCCACAAATCCCACCTTTTCTAATTGATCAAAAACGGGGCCTTTAACCTCAGAAAGATAAAACTCAATTCTCATTTGGTGTAAATCCTCTATCAGACGTTGTAGGGTTTCTAAAGCACTGCCATCAATTGAGTTAATCCCACTACAGACTAATAGTAAATATTCAACTTCTTTCTGTTCTGTTACTAATTTTAATAAATAATCTTCTAAATATTTAGTATTCACAAAATACAAACTTTCATCAATTCTCAGTGCCAAAATATGGGGGCTAGTCGTTACCGGATGTCGTAAAATATTGCGGAAATGTTCCGTATTTCCTACCCGTCCCACAATGGCAATATGGGGTTTACTGGTGCGAGCTAAATGTAAAACTAGAGAAATCAATACCCCAAAAATAATTCCCTGTTCAGCACTGGTTAGCAACACCGCCACGAAGGTACTACCCCAAGTAATGCCATCGAGTTTGTTATAATTCCATAACCGCTTTAAAGTAGGAAAATCGAGTAAATTTCCCACGGCAACTAAAATAATTGCAGCTAAACTGGTTTGCGGTAAATAATAAAATAAAGGGGTAAAAAATAAAACCGTTAACATCAGAAATAAGGCCGTAATGATTGAAGCTAAGGCCGTATTTGCCCCGGCAGAAAAGTTAACCACAGAACGACTTAATCCCCCCGTTATGGGGTAGCCTCCGGTAAAGGAAGCAGTGATATTCGCGGCTCCTAGGGCTATTAATTCTTGATTCGCGGCAACTTTTTGGCGTTTTTTACTAGCCAGAAATTGACCCACGGAAAAGGCTTCCATAAACCCCACAAAACTAATCGCTAAGGCAGAAGTTCCTAATAATTGAATTTGGTTTAAATCAAAATTAGGTAAAGTTAAGGGTGGAAATCCCCGGGGAATTTCTCCCACGACTTTCACCCCAAACCCCTGATCTAAATGTAATACCCCTACGATAACAGAACTCAGAATGACTAATATTAGCGGCCCGCTTTTAGTCAGGGGAATAATAATCGATTCCTCAACCCCTTTAGATTTAAGATATTGTCCTAAACCGCGATTAAAATATAATAGGAGAACTAAACTACTTATCCCTAACCCTAAAGTGATTATATTCAGATTGGGACTGGCTTTAATAATAGAAACAACCGTATCAAAAAAAGATTCCGTCTGAGGGATTTTAATTCCCAAAAGATGCTTAACTTGACTAAATCCAATTAAAATTGCCGCCGCACTAATAAACCCCGAAATTACCGCTTGACTCAGAAAATTAGCGATAAATCCTAACCGGAAAATTCCGATTAAAAGTTCAATAATTCCGACTAATAATGCTAAGGTTAAAGCATATCCCCAATATTCCGGTGTGTTTTCCGTGGCGATCGCACTAACTGCTGCTGCTACCATTAAAGAATCCACCGCCACCGGAGCCACAGACAGCATGGAAGCTGTTCCTAAACAGGCATAAACAATCTGAGGAAAAATACTGGCATAGAGTCCCACTTGGGGCGGTAAACCTGCCAGCATTGCATAGGCCATTCCCTGGGGAATTAACAAGCTCGCCACAATAATTCCGGCGGTTAAATCCCCGGTCAAATCTTCTCGTTTGTAATTCAATCCCCAGTTTAAAATCGGAAAATATTGTCGCATTATTCCTTAATTAAACGCGCTGATTATAGGGGAGTTTTGCCAATAACATTGCCATCGCACAGGTATTACTAATTCCGGCAAATAGTAATCCGGCTCCGACAAAACCACTTAAAAATAGGAAGTTTGGAGAAACAAATGCCCCTAACAAAGTTCCAGTTAAAATTAATGACCCGGCGACAATTTGTACCTGTCGCATGATACTAATGGGAGCATTTTTATTAATAACTGTTGGATATCCGGCTTGTTTCCAAGTATTTAATCCTCCTTGTAGGTGGCTTACCTGTTCAAATCCCGCCGCCAATAATTTTTGAGCCGCTTGTCCACTCCGGTTACTGGTTTGACAATACAAAACAATGGGTTTAGAGGCATCCGAGGCTACATTGGCGGGGTCAAAGGTGGATAAAGGAACTAGAATTGATCCCGCAATATATTCCCCAGCGTGTTCAGAAGGTTCTCGAACATCAATCAAAGTAATTTTGTCTTGATCTAGCCATTGTTTTAAGGTTTGAGAATCAATGGACTGTAAGCGATCACCAAGAGATTTAACCATATTTTTAGAATTGACAAATTAATTAATTTGGATTAACCCGACCTATTGTATTATACAATATCTTGATAGGATGTTTAAAGTGAACTTCAAAAATTTGATCATTTTAATCTTTATTTCCACACTGTTGATTGGCGGGAACGGCTTCAGCAATTTTTTTAGGGTCGGGTAAATTTAAGTTATTCATCATGTCAATAAAACTGTCTCGATCATGACCAACAAAACGAGGATTAAATTGTTTTTCCTCTCCAATAGTAGAAACCGTTCTGCCTTTATAATCGTGACCAGGATAGACGGCAGTTTGATCGGGAAGGGTAAATAATTTTTGGGTAATATTATCGTAAAGTAACCCAGCATTTCCACTTTGAAAATCCGTGCGTCCACAGCCTCGAATTAATAAGGAATCCCCGGTTAAAATGCGATCGCCATTAACTAAATAAGCGACATGACTATCGGTATGTCCCCAAGTCGCGATCGCTTCAATTTTAACATCCCCAATCTCTAAGATTTCTCTATCTTTAATCCAGCGATCGGCACAATTAACAATAGCGTTTTCTGGAACAACTCCCAGACATTTAGTTAGTTCTCGCAATTTCCCAGTTCCAGTGATGTGATCGGCGTGAACATGGGTTTCCAAACAATAGCGCAAGGTCAGCCCCAACTCTTGCAACAGGGTGAAATCTCGTTCCACTTGCTCTAATACGGGATCGACTAAAACCGCCTCTTTGCTGGTTTCATCCGCGATCAGATAGGTATAGGTACTGGTTTCCGGGTCGAACAGTTGGCGAAAAAGCATAGTTTTTCACTCCTTTAGGAATCATGATTGATTATAAAACTACACTACCATATAGTTTTATTGAAAGCAATTGAATGTTTTGTGACATTGCGGAGTTTACGAGTCATAAAATTCCGATAAATTCCGATAAATTCTGATAAATTTGGATAAATTAGAACAGAATTCAATTTATTTTCCTTAAATCCAGTTTAGGAAAATCCCCCTTCTGATAAACAGCAATTTGTTCCGGCGTTTGCAAATCCATAAAATCCGCCAACTCACTATAGGTGACACATCGGACTTCCGGTTTCCCACAAACCGCCTCAGCAAAGCGAAACAGTGCCTTCTGGTAAGCCCCCTGATTCCAAGCCGAAAAGTGATGACCGATATGCACGGGTGCGCGGTTGCCAGAATAGTTGCGCTGGAAGTATTTTAAATAAGTTTGAAAAGTATCTTCTTCGTAGCGTTTAACATTACCAGAGTTAGGTTTACCCTGGGAATGGAGATAGTAAAAGTTATAATCCATGGATAGAACATTTTTGCGAGTGATAGCCGTCGTTAAAGAAGCCAGGGGAAAATTCCAAATCCCATTTTCTAGTTTCGGCCAGTAATTTGCCGACGCGACTTTGCTCGTATCATAGCGAAATCCGGTTTTTTTCAAGGTTTTATATAAACCCGGACTCTGACCCAATTCAGGCGCGCGAAACCCTTGAATAGCACTGCGGTCAAAGACAAAAGCACCGGGTAAATTGTTAATTTTATAAGCATCAAAAATAAACTGATCAAAATAGTCAAACTCTTTTTTCCAGTCCGCCTCACTCCAACGATTTCCATTAAAGTGACCCACCCCATGGGAGGCAATTTCATGACCTTCTTGATAGGCTAGATTAACCTGTTCCAAACGCTGATTAATTTCCGCCGTCGTACCACCCCAACCAATGGCCGACCGCCCTTTACCCTTGCCCCCCGGAGCCGTGTAGAGGGTACGATCTTTGTTATTCACAAAATAAACCCCGCTAATAAAATAGGTGAAGTGAACCGGGATATTTTTTTTAGCCATACTTTGAGTAAAGTTGCGAGATTTTTTCCACGCATCTAGGGAATAGGAGCCATCAAAAGCCAGTAGTACAAACTGAGGAGGACGACCGGCTACCGGGTTTTGATCCTGAATTAATTTATACAGCAAGGCGGAACTCCAGCGAGTTGACCCGCAAGCATCACCCCCATCAGCATCCTGACAGGCGGCAACCAGTTCTTGGGAAAAAGGCCCTAACGCTTCCTTTCCCTCCACACAGTAACCCAAAATTCGATTTAGGCGACTCCCATTAGGACAACGCCCGTCTCCATAGGCTTTGATAAATAAGGGTTCGGGCCATTCCCGGGTATTACAAACCTGGCCACCCTCTAAGTCCCGGCATTTTTGCAGCATTCCCTGGGTAAACGGCCCCAAAGCGTTTTCGCCGTTGGAATAGAAATAACCCCCTAAACTATTAACAGGTTTTTCTAGGATGGGTTTTGGGGTTTCGGAGACTGCGGACTGTTCGGTAGGTAAAACCAGCAAGGAGGGTTTGGCGCAACCCCAGAATATTAAGGATGAACTGATATAAATGCAGGTTTGATAAAACCATTTTGAAGTTTTTAACACGATACTCCCCTTCTTCAACAAACCACCAAATTCTACCATTCGTAGTAAGCCCTTCAGGGCTTTGAGTCCTTCACGCCTCACTACAAAATGTTAGAATTAACTAAAAATAACTTTATTTTCAAAACTATGATTGCTCATCAACACGAAACTTACATTTCTCCAGAAGATTATCTAGTAGGGGAAGAAACCAGCCCTATCAAACATGAATATATTGACGGACAAGTTTATGCAATGGCAGGGGCAAGTGATGCCCATGTTACGATATGTCTAAATTTAGCATCCGCGTTAAGAAATCATGTTCGAGGGCGGGGTTGTCGGGTTTATATGTCCGATATGAAAGCCCAAATCGATACGGCTAATATTTATTATTATCCTGATATTTTGGTGACTTGTGATCCCAGAGATCAAAAACTTACAAATTATAAAAAATATCCTTGTTTAATTGTCGAAGTTTTATCTCCAAAAACAGAAGCATTTGATCGGGGCGATAAGTTTGCCGACTATCAAGAATTAGAAACCTTACAAGAATATATTTTAATTAATCAAAAACGTCAGCGTGTAGACTGTTTTCGTCGCAATAACGAAGGTTTTTGGGTATTACAATTCTATCATCCAGGCCATGAAATTCATCTCACCAGTATTGATTTTCGCACTCATATCGGGGCTTTGTATGAAGATGTCACCTTTGAAGATAATTAACTTCTTAGTAAGCCCTTCAGGGCTTCGATTCCTTCATAACTAACTACGAAATGAGCAACTGCTTCAAAGTAGTGAGTAGGTTATAAACCGGATTTATTGACTCTATATAGCGATAAATTATGCAATCTGTTAGACTTATGTAGATAAGAGAAAGGGAGTCAAACAAAATGACAACTATTCAATCAACGACAACTGCAATAACATCCCTTTATGATCAGGATTTTTATCTGTGGTTACAGACAAATATCAATGTATTAAAACAGGGAAAATTTGCCGAAGTAGATTTAGAGAACTTACTAGAGGAACTGGAAAGTATGGGGAGAAGTGAGAAAAATGCTTTAAAAAGTAATCTAAGAATACTTGTCATGCACTTACTCAAGTATAAATATCAGCCGGAAAAACGAACAAATAGTTGGCGTTACACCATTACAGAACATCGTCAACGTCTCCAAGATACCTTCAAAACCAGTCCGAGTTTATATCGTTTTTTTGAAGAGATTTTTAATGAATCTTATCAAAATGCAAGAAAATTAGCCTCCGATGAAACAGGTTTATCTATTAATCTATTTCCCCCTGAGTCTCCCTTTACGGTAGAAGAAGTTCTTAATCCTGATTTTTTACCCCCTGAGAATGCTCGTCCCGAAAATGATGATATTAATGATTTACAAACGTAAATTTTAGTAAGCCTTTCAGGGCTGACGGGCGTGATGACTGGAATGGAGAACTTGCACTTGATTCAGTAATTGTTGATAATTACTAATCGTGGCTTTCTGTTATTGCAGGTGGCGTTTTTTGGGAACATTGTGCAGAGTTGCTAGGGTTTCGCACTCGTAATAGGAATTTTGTTATCAAACATACATCGCCTCTGGGTGAAAGCACAAAATTTTACCATAAAAGAAGATACACGCTATACCCATAACACCTGCTTTGAAACCTTTGGGAGAGCGACAAAAGAGAGATAAACACTTATTGACAATTACTCTAAAATATTTTAGTGTAAAAATTGTGTAATTATATACTAGACCTCTTGCAAAAAAAATCTATGCTATAATGCCCAACTTTCACTTTCAGACTAAGAGTGTCAACTCATAATTATAAATGGCTGACAACAAATTACAACGAAGACCATAACGGCGACGACGATTTCGATAACGACTCGATAAGATCCTGAAAATTTTGAGGCTCTGATTAACGTGTTCAATCACAATTCGTTGATGAGCTAAAGCTTGATTATAGTCTTTTTCTAAGACGGAAATATTGCCATTTTTGGGTTTCTTTTTAGGTATATAGCTATTCAAGTGATAATCCTTAATCCCTTGATAGCCACTATCTTGTAAACTATCAGTTTGGGGGTGAAAATGAATTTTGCTTTTTTTGAATAAGCTGAAATCGTGGCAATGTCCTTCTCCAAAATCTGTACAAATAATCTGTTTAGTTTCTGGCTCAATTACTAACTGAATTTTGAGCGTGTGATGTTTTTTCTTTCCTGAGTAATATTTTTTCTGTTTTTTTTTCGGTCTTTCAATAGCCGTTTCCGTGACATCCATCACTACGATTTCGGGGTAGCCAGAATCTTGAATTAATGCTTTCTTTCCCGGAATCCGAAACTTTCCTGTTTTCATTAAAGTTGATTCAATATTAGCAACAATTCGGCAAATAGTTGATTCTGATACTCCCCAATTTGTCCCAATATGAAAATATGTTCTGTATTCTCGCCAATACTCCAAGGCTACTAAAACTTGCTCTTGGAGAGTCAGGCGGGTGTGACGTCCTCTCCTATCTTTAGGATGTTCTAACCTGAACTGCTCTATGGCATTAACCATTGCTTGAAAGGTTTGAATCTTGACACCAAATCTCCGTTTAAATTCAGGAGGTTTCAAATTTAGATAAAATTGAGTGTTCATCGCCGAGTTATTGTCTTAATTCACTTTCAATTTTTACCATTTTATGGAGTTTTTAGCAAAAGTTTGTGAAGAATGGTTAGTCTCTGGGATTTTATGAAATTGAGCAAAACTCACCATAATACCATAAAATTATTTTGCAAGAGTTCTAATATAGAGGAATATATTATGCAACTACTCGAAGCTAACAAAACCCAAAAACGCACTTACACCCCGGAAGAATACCTCATCCTAGAGGAAACCGCAGAATATAAAAGCGAATATCACGATGGAGAAATTATACCCATGACGGGTGGCACCACCAACCACAACCAAATTGCAGGAAATTTTTACAAAAAATTCCCTTTGACCATCAAAGGACAAAAATATCGGCTATTTATCGGCGACGTTCGCCTATGGATACCTGCCACCCGACGCTATGTTTATCCTGATGTGATGGTAATCCAAGAAAAACCCATTTACCAAGGAAAAAATACCACCACTGTCACTAACCCCACAATTATCGTCGAGGTTTTATCAAAATCAACCGAAGGTTACGATAAAACTGATAAATTTCGCTTGTATCGCTCTATTCCCACATTCCAAGAATATATTTTAATTGACCAAAATGGTTATCATTTGGAACACTATTCAAAAACCGGGGAAAAACAATGGAGATTTACCGAATATGACTCAGTGCAGGATGTCATCTCCCTGGCTTCCGTTGAATTCCAATTTACTTTAAGCGAACTTTATGAACAAGTAGATTTTTCGGAAATTGAAGATACGGAACCTGAAGCATGACTTAGTAGTAAGCCCTTAAGGGCTTAGAGGCGTGAACGCCTCACGACGAAGTGTTAAATTATTATTAAATTTTCTGTTCAATCACTATATAGTTATACAATCTGAATTGCTTCGCAAGTCTGGAAACAAGCAGAACGTTTCAGGAGGAAAGCAAATGCGGATTATGTTGATTCAGCCCAATTATCATTCCGGGGGTGCTGAAATTGCCGGAAATTGGCCCCCTAGTTGGGTTCCTTATGTCGGGGGGGCGTTGAAAACCGCCGGGTTTACCGATATTGAGTTTGTCGATGCCATGACTAACTTTATTGAGGATGAAGAATTAGCGAAAATTATTCAAGATCGTCAACCGGATATTGTCCTGGCAACGGCTATTACTCCGATGATTTATAAGTCTCAAAATACCCTCAAAATTGTTAAACAAATTTGCCCGAATGCGAAGGCAATTATGGGGGGTGTTCACCCGACTTATATGTATCGGGAAGTGTTAAGTGAAGCTCCTTGGGTTGATTATATTATTCGAGGGGAAGGAGAAGAAATAACCGTTAATTTATTAAGAGCAATCACTAATGGTACGGATGAAATAGAACGCCATAATATATTAGGAATTGCCTTTTTAGATGACGATAGAGTTGTCGCTACTCCTGCCCATCCTCCGATTGCAGATTTAAACACCTTAACCCCAGATTGGAGTTTATTAAACTGGGATAAATATATTTATACGCCTCTGAATACTAGAGTTGCCGTTCCTAATTATTCCAGAGGTTGTCCGTTTCGGTGTCGGTTTTGTTCTCAATGGAAATTCTGGCGAAAATATCGCTCTCGTTCCCCGAAACATTTTGTTGATGAAATCGAAACTTTAGTTAAAGATCATCAGATCGGATTTTTTATTTTAGCTGATGAAGAACCTACGATTAATAAATCTCGATTTGTGGCTTTATGTCATGAATTAGTGGATCGGAATTTAGGAGTCCATTGGGGAATTAATACCCGGGTTACGGATATTCTCAGAGATGAGAAAGAATTACCGTTATATCGCCAAGCGGGATTAGTTCATGTGTCGTTGGGAACCGAAGCCGCGGCTCAATTAAACCTAAATTTATTTAGAAAAGAAACCACCATTGCTGATAATAAAAAAGCCGTTCAATTATTGCGAGAAAATCGGATTCTGGCGGAAGTTCAGTTTATTATGGGACTGCCGAATGAAACCCCAGAAACCATTAAAGAAACCTATCGGATGGCGCGGGATTGGAAAGCGGATATGACCAATTGGAATATGTACACTCCTTGGCCGTTTTCTGAACTGTTTCAAGATTTAGAAGATCGAGTGGAAATTCGGGATTATTCCCATTATAATTTTGTGACTCCAATTATTAAACCCGATAATATGACCCGGGAAGATGTTCTTAAAGGAGTGCTGCAAAATTATGCCCGGTTTTATTCTTGGAAATTTCTGGAATATTGGTTGGAAAAAGATCCATTTAAACGGCGTTATTTACTCGGTTGTCTGTGGGCATTTGTGAAAACAACCTTTAATAAACGATTCTATAATTTGAAACGGGTGAAACAGAAAGGATTCCATACAGAGGTTGAGTTTGGATTTGATGAGTCTAGGATTTTGACCCCGGAACAAATGACAAAATCTCAACAGAAAAATTCGGCAGATATTGACTTTTTAGGAACAATTTCAGCCTGTGGCGCGGCTAATGATTTATCCGAATGTGAAAGTTATCCTAAAATTCAACAAAAACATGATACAATTCAGGTGGCTATTATTGAAGATAACGAGGAAACCCGCCTGAACCTAAGAAAAAATTTGCGATCGCAACCCGGAATTGAAGTCGCCAGCGAAGCTACCAATGCCGAAACCGGCTTAGTGTTACTAGAATCGATTGATGTTGATGTGGCGGTGGTTGATAGTACCCTACCCGATATGAATTTGGTCAAGTTTATCCGCATGGTGAAGAAAGTTCAGGCGGGTTCCTATGTGATTCCATCCAAGATTTTAGTTTTGGCGATGCCTGACCAAGAATCAATATTATCAGAGGCTTTATCGGCAGGAGCAAATGGATTTTGCTTGAAGGATTCACCGATTGAAAAATTGGCAAATGCGGTGCAAATGATCCATAATCAAGGGAGTTATCAAGATCCGGAAATTGACCCTTTAATTTTAACACCAATAACCCCAGGATAAATTTTGATTTTAATGTGAACTAAGGAAATAGATTAATTCATGGGATTTCTTTAGTAAAGGACAGCAAAATAGGTGAATATTTCATCTAAAATTTTCACAGGCAGGGTAGGGTTTACAAAAATTTATGTTATCCTACAATCAACCGAGATTACCCCGCATCGATTGATCAAACATTATTAGATTGAGGAAATTTTCATGACATCTCAAGTCGCAACTTCGCCGGAAAATGAACCAAAATTAAGCGGTTTAACAGTTGCGTTTTTCAGTATTATCCATTTGCTGGCTTTATTAGCACCTTGGTTTTTTTCTTGGTCAGCGTTAGGAATTACGATATTTCTACACTGGTTTTTTGGCAGTATTGGAATTTGTTTAGGCTACCATCGTTTATTAAGTCATCGCAGCCTGAAGGTTCCCCAATGGTTGGAATATGTGATTACCTTAATTGGGGTCTGCGCCTTACAAGGAGGGCCGATTTTTTGGGTCGCCGGACATCGTTTGCACCATGCCCATACCGAACATGAAGATAAAGATCCCTATTCCGCAAAACGGGGATTTTGGTGGAGTCACATGATGTGGATTTTTTATCCCCGTCCATCCTTTTTTGATGCTGAACATTACAAACGATTTGCCCCGGATTTAGCGCGAGATCCTTTTTATTGTTGGTTAGATCGGTATCATTTGTTAATGCAAATTCCCGTAGCTTTACTGCTTTACGCGCTCGGCGGTTGGTCATGGGTGATTTATGGGGTATTTGTCCGGGCTGTGGTGTTGTGGCATAGTACCTGGTTGATTAATTCGGTAACTCATATGTGGGGATACCGCACCTTTGACACCGATGATAATTCTCGGAATCTTTGGTGGGCGGCGATTTTCACCTATGGAGAAGGCTGGCATAATAACCATCACGCCTATCCTAATGTAGCTAAAGCAGGTTGGAAATGGTGGGAACTCGATATGACTTGGTGGTCAATTTGGGTTCTAAAAACCTTGGGTCTGGCTCAGAAAGTGGTGATGCCCCCGACTCAACGGGCGACGGAAGCCTAAATTAACTATGTAGGGGTAATTCATGAATTACCCCTACATAAACCCGCCCCCGAAGACAGTTATCGGATGGGCGGGTTTTTTATGCTGATTTGGGGAAAACGGGTTAGGCTGCGATCGCTTCTTCGTAAACCATAAAGCTCTTTTTGCTCACACCACAAATCGGACAATGCCAATCTTCAGGAATGGCTTCAAAGGGGGTTCCCGCAGCAATACCGGAATCGGGATCACCGACCACGGGATCGTAAATCATCGAACATTGGCGACAAATCCATTTTTGCGTTTGAGGATCGGAACACGCGGCTTTGGGGGTCGCATCCTCACCGTGTAGTGTGTTCAGGGCCTCTGTATATTGGTTGGCGTGATGATGTTCAATCGGAACCAACAAGCCAAAGTTAGAGGCGGCTTTGCGGAAAATCCCCGCGTGTTCCCGGGACTCAGCCTCCTGTTCTTCAAATTCACTCACGGCCTGCTCATCCCGATCAACTCGGGCTTGGGCGGCAAATTCGGGGTACATGGTGGTGTATTCGTAGGTTTCCCCTTCAATTGCTAACTCCAAACACCGGGCGGCAATTTTTTTCTTTTCTTCGTCGGATAGGGCATCGGGGTCAGCGACGACTAATTCAGGATGCAGGAGGCGGAAATGGGCGAAGGCGTGTTCTGTTTCTTGATTGGCGGTTTCCCGAAACAGTTTGGACAAATCTCCCATCCCCAATTTTTTAGTAACTTCTGCGAAAAATAGATATTTGCGGTTAGCCATCGACTCGCCACCGAAGGCAGATTCGAGGTTTTTGGCGGTTTCTGCGTTGGATAAGTCCATTGTGTCTCCTAGTGTTCATCTCGTCATATCTAAGAATAATTCTTAGTTTTAAGTTTGTCAAGGGAAAGAATAAGATTGATGTAAATTTGAGTTACTTAAAATAAATGTTATGATCTGTAAAGGAAGATTCAATACAGCAAGTTATGGAAGGTCAGAATAGAACCACCGAGATCAGCCGCATGATGAAGCAGAAGGGGTTACGCATTACCCCTCAACGGTTTGCGGTTTATGCCAATCTCTTGTCTCGTTACGATCATCCGACGGTGGATGATATTCTCACCGAGATTAATCGGGAACTTCCTATCGCTTCCAAAGCTAGTGTTTATAGCGCTTTGACGGTTCTGCGATCGGTGGGATTAGTCCGAGAGGTGCTACTGGATGAAGGGGTAACTCGTTATGATGCCAAGGTGGAACCCCATCACCATTTTGTTTGTGAGTGTTGTGGGCAAATTCAGGATTTAGAGTGGGATGTCCTGGGTAATTTGCCGATTAACCCCTTACCCCCAGGGTTCCGGGTGAATGCCTATGAAATCACGGTTAAGGGCCATTGCGATCGCTGTGATTAATTACGAATTACGAATGGGGAGTGGGGGATGAATCCTTTTTGCTGATCTGCTACGGAGTTATCAAATTGCTGAAACTGGCATTCTGATCAGAACACCTGTTAGAATAGGGGAAATGTTACGAAACGTAACTTATGTTGATCCCTATTCTAATAATTGATGTGGCTCTGGTTGCTTGGTCATTACACCTAATGAAGCAAGCTGTCGAGTGTAAAGAATTCTCCTTCATGTTGGCCGGGATCTTGGTGGCCCTGTCCGCGGCTGCCATGGGGTTAGTTTACTTCCTGATGGGATCGTGTATTGATCACATCGCTCAAATGTCTCAACACGCTTATTCTTATTCTTACTTTTAATGGCCATCGGAGTGGCGGATACCTTTCTCCGGCACTCCGAAAAGAAATTTTCATCTACCACTTGACAAAGTATAGATTAAACGACTATATTGAAATACTGCAAGGGGTTATAGCTCAGTTGGTAGAGCACCGCAATGGCATTGCGGGGGTCAGCGGTTCGAGCCCGCTTAGCTCCATTCTTGGTTAATGCTAGAAGTTGAGGATGTGGAAGCAACCACAAATACACGAAGACACAAAGAAAGGGATTAAAATTATATCTCCTTAAATTCCATTAAAAAGGGAACTTTGAATCAGGTTCCCTCCTAATAAAATTAATCATATTCAAAATTTTTCAGTTTAGGAACTCCAAACCAAAAATCCGTGGGAATTATAGGTTTAAGGGTCGGATCATGACCGCCGACTTGATTGGTGCGGAGAACCCAGAGATAGGCTCCTAATTGAAGGAAGATCATGGCAATTTTATCGTTAATTAATCGCGGTAATAACGAGCGCCAACTAGAGCTTAATCGAGATAGGGTTTTTAAGGGAGTTTCTTGAGTAAAACGCCCTAAGGTTGGAGAACCATATCGCCAATCTTTTCGAGCTTTACCTGTAGTGACTAAGATACTTTCTAAACTGGCAACTAAGGTTCTTAATTGAATGAATCGTTGGCTTTGTTCGTGGTGGGGATTTTCCCGCAACCATTTCATTAATAAAGGATTGAGTTCAAATTGAGCTAACATCCGTGTGAGGGATAAATATAACGCTTGACTGGAATCTTGAGAACAGGAATTAATCGCACTCACAAAAGTAGTTCCGGTTCCATCTCCCACCCGATATCGAGCGGTCATAATATCCAGTTCATTAATAACAATATCTAAAGGAGAAAACTTAAACCCATCAAAATCATAATCTTGGGTGAGGGGATCAAATTTAATCAGAATATCGTTAAAGGGACGACATCCTAACCAACCGAATTGACGATCGCCACTGTACCTTGTCCAGTCTAAACTTCCTGAAATAATTGCATCAGAATTATGGGTATAAATTTGGCGATATTCGATGTTAAATCGCAGGTTTTGGGTCAGGCGATCGCGCACCACTGTTGCAATTCCATAGGCAAAATGTCCGAAATAAATCCCAAAGGGAGTATTATCTCCATTCGGCCCGCCAATTCCTCCATAAACGTGCATTAATAAAGCCCGTTCTCCTTCTTTCCAAAGGGATTCTGGCACAATATAATGATTGGAATTATCCTGATTCGGGTTGAGGAAAATGGTTTTAACTTGTCCTTGGGGGGTAATTTTATTTTTCCAGTATTCCCAATTAATATAATCTACGGTTTTTTGTTTTCCTGAAATTATTAAATCGGGAGTCAGGGAAAACAAACTATAGGGGGCGATCGCCTGTACGACAAACTGACCATCAATATTTTTTTGTCCGAAAATATACCATCCTGAAGCATTAACCGGAGAGGATTCTAAATCTTGATTGATTGAAGGTAAAACCCCATCTCGGTTAGGGATAACAGAGGGTAAATAGACCTTTTCTTCTATGCCATTAAATTGTTCAGAGGAGGGATGATAATGACGCACCAAAAAGATATCATTTCCCAAATTTTCAATAAATCGAACTAGGGCATAAAATCGGCCAGTAATTTCAACGGGATCATGTTGAATATAAAGACTCGGACGCTCTAATCCGTTATCTTTAAAGACTACAGGTTCTTTTAATACCACAATCACATCATCGTGGGGTCTGGCTCCAGCGATGGATTCTAAGGGGTCAACTTTTGACCAACCATTAATCCGGTCGGGGTGAATATTTCCTTTGGATTTACTTACTTTAACTTGATCAATAAAGTTGAGATCTTGGGTGACTAATTTAACTCTTTCGTTGACATTATTGCCTTGTAAATCCCATCTTAAATTAACAATTTGTCCGACTCGATGTTCATGGAATGAATCGGCATGATAAATCTCAAACAGCACTCCCTTTACTTGTTCCCGCTCTGACAATTTAGGTAAAATTAATCGACCAATCCAGGTTCCTACAGGCTGATATAATTCTGGATTGAGGGTTTGTTTAATCGGATAATAAGCGACTTGATTAAAGGGGGCGTTTTTGTAGAGTTCATAGTTACCAGATTTTTTAAAGATATTAGGGTCTAACCCGGTAACTTCCCAATTTTCTAAGAGAATTCCTGTTACAATATCAACGGTTTGTTGGAGGTGGGTTTTGCCATTGGGAAGTTGATGATCTCCCATGGGGCCACCCATCATATTGTGTCCCACTGGCCCCAGAGAAATAAAACTAATTTTACCCCGCCGTTTGGCAAAATTCCAGTTTGATAACAGAGAAATTGGCCAGCGTCCCGGGAAAATAATCGCCCCCACTTTTTCAACGCCATCCTTATCCCCCACCAGATGATAGAGATGTTCCGTTACCATTGTCCCCGTATTTCCACTGATTACTCCGGCAATAGAAATCACCGTAATTGGGGCTTTAATGGTACGTTTGAGAAAGGTTACAGCCCCCATGGACATTTGACCGCCGCCGCTATAGCCCACCAATGTCACCGGAATTTCACTCCCGACGGGATAGCCATAGCTGAGTAAACTATTATACAGAACCTGTGCTAACCCTTGATTTTGAATTGGGCCGTAACGAGGATCGGCTGAAACTGCTACTGAGACGACGTTTCGGGCATTAACGATAAAACCAATGGGGTTAGCCGGATTTTGAACCACCATGGAGTCAATGATCCGCCACAAAAAAGATAGGAGCCGATTTTCAGTTAAGGGTTTATTCGTCACAGAATAGGGCATAATCCCTTTAACAATTGCTATATTATCAGGAGTGGCAAGGGCAAGGGCATCTAAAAAACGTTCAACTTCTGGTAAATATTGATAGGAGCCTTGATTGATTCCATCTAAATACATGACATAGTGATTAAATGGGGTATCAATATTAGGATTTTCGACTAATGTTCCGGTATTTTCTAATGGTTGAGATCCATACCATCCTGCCCACCAAGTTAAGGATTCTAGCGGTGTTAGGATAATAGAAATTAATAGGGCAATTAAACTAAATTGAACTAATTTTAGGCCCAATCTAAAGCTATGGTTGAGTAAACTAAAACCTATAGTTAAGGGGTTATTGGAATTAGGATATAAAATAAAAACTAATAGTAAAGCTAATAATGCTAGGGCGACAAATTTAAGCGCAGAGGAAGTTTTTTGTTTGGGAATATTTTCTTGTTGTTCGGCTTCTAACCAAATTTCCTTGCCGACGGTCAGGATTTGAGGCTCATTCCCGTCGTACATGAACATTTCTTCTAGTTTTTTCGGGTCAGTAATTAATGAAGTTCCTGCAACTGAATTAGATAACCAACGACTAAAGGCTAAAATCGGACGACCAATTGTTCGTTGGACAATTTGGAGGACAACCCAGCCGATGAAAGTACAAATAAATACAGACCAATCTTCAAATCCGGCAATGGTTTCTAGTCCGACAAATTGAGCGAGTAAACTCCAAATGGAAAGGAATACTCCAATCGCAATTCCCATATAGGGTAAACCTATTAAAAACCCTAACATTTGAGGAGCATAACTGAGTCCTACGGTTCTAAAAATTAGATCAAAACTCAGAGAAACATCAAAAAATAGGTTACTTGCAATCCAAATACTTCCCGCCCACAATCCATAACTTAATGCAAAAACAATCGAAGAAATTCCTAAGCTGAGGATAAACCGAATGGGTTTAACTTTATTAGCAAATAAAACAATACATTGTCCAATGGCTTGAGATAAACCGGCGATGAGAACAATAATTAAGGCGACGGTGAGGCCATCGGGTAAGGTATTAATTTGCTCAAAAACTTCTGGGTCGAGGGCGAATGCGCCGGAAACCAGATGCCAGAATTGGTTAAATGCGGTTTGCATAAAATAAAAATTTACAAAGATGCAATAAATGGTTTTTAAGTGGTTTCAAGTTTAACCCGAACCACCATAAAAAGCAATATTTAGGGTGAATCATGACTAAATCAATCTATCTTTCAACTGTTGAATAAATTTCCAGCCCCTACTTACTGTGATGCAGTCGAACAATTAAATAACTGATTGACAGGGCTAAAACTGCTACAGCTAGTCCAATTAAATCTTCACCGCCTTTTTTATCGAGATCAAAAATAATGATTTTTCGTCCTACGGCAATTAGGGAGGTGACAATCACTAACTCCACTTGAATAACGTGTTTTTTTAAATACGCTGAGATATTTTCTAAAAGCTCTAAGGCAATCAAAATATTTAAAAATAATCCAAAAATTTCAAACAAAGAATCTTTAAAGATTAGATCAGAATCCGTTAACAATTTTTGGCCTAAATATAAAATTAGCTGACCACAGCAAACTATGATAATGGTTATCATGGCAATTGATAAGGTTTTCGCGATCGCCACTTGAATTTCTTCTAATATTATTAAGAAATTTTCGTCGCTAAACCAATGGGTGAGGGATTCCAAAAAAGTTTTTTTGCGTGACATAGTGACCCGTAAATTAGAGTTGGACGGAAAATACAGCAAGGATGGAGCAATTTAGTATCAATATATAAGTTAAAACCCGTTAAGGCAAGATTATTCTTTAAAATTAATCTCACCAGTCCATAAACCCAGTTTTTAAAGTGTCTAAACACAACTTAGCAATCATATCTATTGAGATTAATCTATATTGGTGGGCGGGGTTAACCGTCAGTAAAAATCAACATAATCAAACCCTATTATCTTTGTTGGGCTAAAATCATATAATCGTCAATAGCATAGCTTATATGCTGATTTAACTTAAAGTATTTTTGAAAAATGGGGTGAATATAAGGCTGATAAGGCAATTTTTCGCGAGCAAACTTTCCAAACTCAGCAGGAGTCATCTGCTCTGAAATTCCTGTAGATGTCAAATATTTATACCAGACTAATTTTAAGCCGATTTCTTCAATAAAAGATCTAATGACATTATATTCTAGGTGATAATCTTGGCGATGTCGTAAATTAAAACCTTGGAACAATTTCTTATCTTGAACAATAAATAACACATAACCGTCCGTTTGTAAACAGCGATTAAAAATATATTTAAAATTAGTATTAGCTTTTTGCCTGAGTTGGCGTTGATAAAAGAAACAATGGGAAATTATAATAAAATCAAAGAAGTCCTTGGGCATTTTATCAAAATTAGACTTATCTCCTAATAAGTCACAGGTATCAAAGCGAAAATAAGCATTAGTCGGTTGGAGTTGTTGCTCAACATATCGGCGCCAAAACTGAAGTCCCCGATATTGAAATTTAGCTTGTTTTTCTAAAGAATAATAGGCAATTTTAAATTCTGAGGAGTTCATCCCTTGATAATTACTTCTAAGGAATAAATCTAAACCATAAATCATCGTACCAGGGCCAGCCGCAATATCCAAAATATTGAGATGTTTGGGTAATAACCCGGTTTTATAAATTAAAAACCAGGCTAAATAAGCACCATAAACATTGGTTAAAAAATAGCGTAAAAAATAAACATAAGGACTCAATTCAAAACTATATTCAGGATCTTCTCCAAATTTCAAGCCATTCAAATCTTCAACGGCTTCTTTTAAGGATTTTTCAAAATTGTTTCTTTGACTCATTTGTTGAAATTCATCTTCAATAAACCGAGATAAATTCAACTCAAGATTATTAAAAATATCAGCGTCAATTCCTGTGCATTGAATTAAATTATCATCCGACTCAATTAAATTAAATTGTTGAGTAATTCGAGCAATAATATTCCGATCAGGAATAATCAACTTTTCTTCCCTAAAATCAAACTCAGAGGGGAATGAATCTAATTGTGAGAAACTTTTTAGTTGTTGCTTTAATCCTGAAATCTCTTTCTGTTTTTGCTTTAATTGATAATCGGTTTCTAACTTGTCTTGAAATAACTTTTCTAACCCTGAAAGTTCAGTTTTTGAGCGTCGAATCTCTTGTAAAATATTTCGAGCTTGTTGTTCATTTCCTCTTTGTAAAGCTAAAAATAACTTCAGAGAGCGCCAACCCTGAATAATTCTATCAATCATAGCCAAACCCTTCTCGTCCCTCTTTAATTTCTACATCACCGAGCAGAAACTCTAATTTCTGTTTAAATAGAAAATAGTTTTCCTGTTCTTGATTATACCACCAAGCATATTTTTGTTTGAGAGTGATCGCTTGTTCACGAGTTGAAGCGACTAAACTTTTTCCTTGAGTCGCATGAAATTCTTGAATTACTATTCTATCTACAAAACTTAATTTTAAAATAAATTCGTCTTGATCTTCTGGTAAAGTTGGTAATAGCGGCGTAATCGTAATCGCGAACCTAATATCATATCCAGCTTTAAAAGGAATATTATATCTTAATTTTCCTATGGCTTGAATTCGAGATTTAATACTGGGTGATTGCGGTTCAAAATCTCGTTTTACCGCTTCACTTCCCGTAGGAATACTTAGATTTATTCTTAAAGTTTTAAACTGTTGTAATAAATCAATATCTCTAGTAATCATCGGACTCCGAGTTTGAATCACTAGAATCGGTTGATACTTCACCATTACCTCTAATAATTGTCGAGTTAGTTGTACTTTAGTCTCAATAGGTTGATAGGGGTCAGTAACACTACTCATATAAATACTTGGCGGTTTTTCGGGATGACGACGATACCATCTTTCCAACTCTTTTTCTAAAATTTCTACGGCATTTTCTTTGATAATTACCCAATTTCCCCAATCTTTTCGCATCTGGGGATTAGGACTAAAAGCCGCCGCATAACAATAACTACATCCATATTGACACCCTCGATAGGGATTAAGAGTAAAGTCATAATCTCGAATAAAACCAGTTGCTTTATTTAATAAAGATTGAGCATTTTTTCCATAAACATTGACTTGACCAAATTTTTCCTTAACCAAGAATTGATGTCGAGATAACAAATCATCGGAGTAGTTAATTTCTGACATACTTGCAAATAAAAGGGTTAGAGAAAAGGATATTGCGGAATGTCTGAAAATGCAAGAATTATCGTATACTAATGATTTAGGTTAATTTATATTCCATTAGTTCCATGCCGAGTTTAGCTGAAATTCATAACTTAGGATTAGAAATTATCTTAGTTGGTGGTTGGTTAGGTTTAATTTTAGGAGTAGCAGAAGGACTAAATCGAGGTTTTTCAGTTAATGCGGAAGTTTCGCGTAAAATTGTTCATATTGGTACGGGAAATGTAATTTTACTAGCTTGGTGGCTGAATATTCCGGCTTGGGTTGGAATTGCAGCGAGTGTGATTTCAGGAATTATTGCCCTAATTTCTTATCAAACCCCGATTCTTCCGAGTATTAATAGTGTGGGGCGTAAAAGTTTGGGGACGTTTTTTTATGCAATTAGTATTGGGGTTTTAATTGGTTATTTTTGGACAATTAAACAACCTCAATATGCAGCTTTGGGGATTTTAATTATGGCTTGGGGAGACGGTTTAGCGGCGGTGATTGGTCAACGATGGGGTCAACATAAATATCAGGTTTTTGGGAATAGTAAAAGCTGGGAAGGTTCTTTAACAATGCTGTTTGTTAGCTTTGTTGTTTGCGCTCTTATTTTATTAGCAACACAAGGAAATAATCAAATAACTTGGGGCGTTTCAATAGCTGTAGCAGTTGTTGCCACAGGATTAGAAACCTTTTCAAAATATGGGATTGATAATCTAACAGTTCCTTTAAATAGCGCGTTTCTGGCTTTTGTTCTGAATCAAATTCTTTAGCTATAGTAGTTGATGCTGATATCTTTATAAGGGGTAAGGATAATTAAATCAGGAAGACAAAAAAAAGTTCTAAACAAGTCGCTATCTGTTCAAGATTTTATTACTTAAATAATAATAAATCCCCCATAGGAGTCGATGAGGGATCTAAGTAGATTTTGAAACACATCATCATATTTGATTACAATTATCCTTAGTGTTTCAAATTGCGATCTTTGCTGGGTTTGGTTTCAAAAGGTTGTACACCGACTGAGGGGTACATATCATCACCGACCGTAAACATTCGTCCGGCGGCTTCGGTTAAATAGTCCATCATTTCTTTAACAGACCGTAAAATATTCATAATTCCTAACCTCAACTCGATGATTTAGGCTTCTATACTGACTATTTTATCGGCAAAAATCAGAAAATGGGCAGATTTGCAACATTTATTTGCATATTTGCACTTTTGTATTTCGTGAATTTATCCCATCAGTTTGAATCGGAAGAAATACTGGATGAACCCGATTCGGGGTTGACGAACAAGACCAAACCCCTATAACCCTATTCTGGTTTAAGACTGCAATCCTTTTAATACCTTGTCAGTAAAAGCATTAATCGATTTACCGACATTTTTTTTCAATTTCCAGGCTTTGAATGCTACTTCATAATCCTCGCCCTCTAATTGATAGGTTTTCCAAGCTCTCAGGGTTAAAAATAATCCCCAGGTTAAAAAGACAAAGGCTGCAAATCCGATTCCATGCCAAATCACCAAGTTCATTAAAATCAAGAAAGAGTTAACAATCCCAAATTGAATCAGATTTTGTTTTAGTCGATTTTGGCGATAGGTATTAAAAACCAACTTTTCATTGGCTTCTTGTTTTTGTAACTTCCATTGCTGTTCAGCCAGTTCTAAATCCAGGGCAGAAATTCCTAAATCTTTGGCAATGTCTAACAATTCTTGACGAGTCATTTCCTCGTTATCTTGTTTACGAGAAATAGCAATATAGAGAATTTCTTGTATATCTTCCTGTAAATAGGCCGGGGTGATTTGACTGTCTGAGTTGGTCATAAGTTTTTCTGATCAAGCTAAAATACGAATAGGACAAGGTTTACAGAGGATCTGCAACCCTAATAATATGAAATCTTACTCTAGCCTAACCTATCCGATTAGGGTATAGGGCGAGTCCTAGGGGCGAGATTTAAGATAAAGTTAAAAAAAGTCGGTAATCAATACCGTTATCAGGAGAATCGTTCATGAATCTGGTTGTACTCCAGAATGGATTAGATAATATTTCTTTTGCCATTTTATTGATCACCCTATTGTTGTATTGGGTGGGGGCAGCATTTCCTAATCTTCCCTATTTATCGGTGTTGGGAACTGCGGGAATGGCGATCGCAAATCTCTCTATTGCCGCCTTATTAGGGGCGAGATGGATTGAGGCGGGTTACTTCCCGATTAGTAATCTCTATGAATCCTTGTTTTTCCTAACTTGGGGTTTAACAACTATTCATCTGATTGCCGAACAAATGAGTCGGAGTCGCTTGGTTGGGGTGGTCACCTCTCCAGTGGCGATGGGAATTGCGGCGTTTGCAACTCTGAAGTTACCCGCCCAAATGCGCGTCGCTGAACCCCTCGTCCCAGCCTTGAAGTCGAATTGGTTAATGATGCACGTTAGCGTCATGATGTTGAGTTATGCAACGTTAATGGTGGGATCTCTGTTAGCGATCGCCTTTTTAATTCTCACCCGGGGACAGGAAATCGAGTTAAGTGGAAGTTCTTTAGGAACTCGGATTTCCCGAAATCATCAGAAACCCGTTAGCAAGATCATCAATTATGCTCCAGAAATCCTGGCGGAGTCCCACCCCAAAGGGTTAACGACCAATGGTAATAGCACAACGGCCGTGTTAGAGTTCGTCAAAACCGACAACCTGGAATCGGCTACCCTGCTTTCCCCCCAGCGATTAACTTTAGTGGAAACCATTGACAATATCAGTTATCGGATTATTGGATTAGGATTCCCCCTGTTAACCATCGGAATTATTTCCGGGGCGGTCTGGGCGAATGAGGCTTGGGGTTCCTATTGGAGTTGGGACCCGAAAGAAACTTGGGCGTTAATTACTTGGTTAGTGTTTGCAGCCTATTTACACGCCAGAATTACTCGCGGCTGGCAAGGTCGAAAACCTGCTATTTTAGCCGCCACGGGATTTGTCGTGGTCTGGGTCTGCTATTTAGGAGTGAATCTATTAGGAAAAGGTTTACATTCCTACGGTTGGTTTTTCTAAATGAGTTAATCCTTAGTACAAAATACAATTTTCAGGACATAAACATGAGCGATTTTACTTCTATTCTCAATGATGATGATGTGATTAATACCAGTGAAAGTGCATTGATGTTTCAATGTACCTTTAAGGCAAGTGAATTCTTGTCAATTATGGAATCCAAGTTAGAGGAAGAAAATTTATTTAAGGAAGGAATTGAGTGTCAACTATTGCGTCCGGGTCAATCTTGGAAAACCGGAAAGTTTCGGATTTGTTTAGAATTTTGTTCCGATGAACCGGATGTTGAAGCTAAAGGTGGGATTGCCACAACCGAATATGCTTCTCCTACAGTCCCCTCTGATTCGGGTTCCGATCTTCCCCCTTTCATGAACCAACCCACTAAAAGTGTAGGAATGTGGAGTTAGTTATTAGCTGGAAATCTAACAATTTTATTAATGTTCAAAGTTCAAGAGATTGAATTTTGAACATTTTTTTAAAATCTAAAGCAGTAGTAAGCCCTTTAGGGCTAAGAGGCGTAAAATATTGTAGTAAGCCCTTTAGGGCTAAGAGGTGTTCACGCCTCACTACAATTCGATTACGGGCTAATTTTAAACGGGTAAAGAGTTATGAAAAAATCACCAACAAATTTTAACGTATTGTTAACCTTTGTACTTTTGTCCAGTGTTGCTTGTACTCCTAACTTTCCCCCGTCAACGGTATCCCTATCAAATCCCAAAAGTGCTACTCCTGCTGCTAATTCCCCGCAAAATATATTAGAAATTGCGATTATTCCCTCTGTCAGTTCAACGCAACAACAGGATAAAATTCAACTTTTGGAGGACTACTTAAATCAAGAACTCAATCAAACTGTTAAAATTAAGTTAACAAAAGATTATGAAACCGGGGTTAATTTATTGGTAACGGGGCAAGTTGAAGTGGCTTATCTGGGCCCTTTAGCCTATATTAAAGCCAAGCAACGTAATTCCGATTTAGAGCCGATTGTTGCTCATATTGAAAAAACAACGGGCCGACCTTGGTACACCAGTGTTATGGTGGTAAACCGTCAGGCTGGAATTAATACTCCAGCAGATATCAAGGGAAAACGTTTTAGTTTTGTCAGTCCCTCATCAGCCTCGGGTTTTCTATTTCCCAGTGCGGAATTTAAAAGATTAGGGATAACGCCGAATCAGGATTTTTCTCAGGTGCAATATTCCGGCGGACATGATAAAAATATTGTCGCTTTAGCTGAAGGTAAAGTTGATGCGATCGCCGTTGATAAATCAGTTTATATCGAAGCAGTAAAACAGAATAAACTTCCCGAAAACAAATATAAAATGATTTGGGAATCCGATCCTATTCCTAATTCTCCCTTTGTGATTTCTAGTACCTTACCTTTAGAATTAAAAACAAAATTTCAGCGAGCTTTAATTAATGCTCCAGAAGGGTTAGTTGCTGTAGGGGGAACAACGGCAACGGGTTACACCATAGTTCAAGATGAAGATTATGAACCAATTCGGAAACTTCAAGCCTTTTTATTATTAGAATCACCTGCTCAAAACCCATGAAAATTTCTACTAAGTTTATTGGATCTTCAGTTCTAGTTTTTGGTTTTGTCTGTATCCTATTTAATGGGAGTCAATCGGTCTTTATTCAATCAGAGATGGTGTTAAAAGAGAATCGGGAACGAAATCGGCAAAGTTTAAATCAGATCTTGAATTTACAAATTGAAGCCCGGGATCAAATTGTGGCACTCAAGGATTATCTGCTTTTGGGAAATAATCCGACGGATATGATCCGTTATCAGAAATCTAAATCGAGTTTTCAAATCACGTTACAGGAATTGCAACTCCTCCTCCCTAATTCTACTGATTTAGATGTGATTTATAGACGACAGAAAGAATTAACCCGGTTAGCTGATAGTTTAAAAGAATATAAAAAAGTGGATTTACCTCGATTGCAACAGGATATCAGAGCCATTAATTCTTTTAGTAAAAATATTGAGGTTTCCCTGGATTTTTTATTGGATAGTATTCAACAACAGGAGCAAGTTGCCGAAGCACAAGTTATACAAATTCAGCAAACCGTTGTTTTTACTCAAACCTTAATATTAGGGATAATTTTTTTGGTTTTTGCCTTACAATTTGCCTTGATTTTACTCCCAGTTATTCGTTCTTTTCGAGAATTACAATTTGGCGTTCAGAAATTGGGTGCAGGAGACTGGAATCACCGAGTTAAAATTCAATCAGGAGATGAAATTGAAGAAGTGGGGAACTATTTCAATCAAATGGCCATACAGTTATCAAATTTATATCTGAGTTTAGAAGAAAAGATTAGAGAAATTACACAAACAAATGATTTACTGACACAGGAAATTAGCGATCGCATTCAAACCGAGGCGGATTTACAAAATACCCTACAAAAATTACAACTCTCTCAAGAGATTATTCAATTGGAAAAAATGTCAAGTTTAGCAAAAATGGTGGGGGGAATTGCCCATGAAATTAATAACCCTGTCACCTTTATCTCTGCAAATTTAACCCATGTTAATAATTATTTTCAAGATTTAATTTATTTAATTTCTATTTATCAAAAATATTACCCCGAATCCGTTCCTGAAATCCAAGAATTTGTTGAAGAAATTGATTTAGAATTTCTCAAAACAGATACCACCAATGTGATCAAATCCATGGCATTTGGGGCTACTCGAATTAAAGATATTGTGCAATCCTTACGAACCTTTTCTCGATTAGATGAAGCCGATTGTAAAGCAGTAGATATTCACCAAAGTTTAGAAAGTACCTTACTCATTTTACATCATCGCTTACAATCTAATGCTAATCATTCCACCATTACTGTGATTAAAAATTATGATAATTTACCCTGGGTTGAATGTTATCCCAGCCAACTCAATCAGGTTTTTATGAATATTATTGTTAATGCCATTGATGCTTTAGAAGACCGAAAATATGCTCACAACTTGGCGACTACTTCACCACTCCCCACAATCTCAATTAGCACTCACCTCATCCCAACCAAATGCGTTGAAATTCGGATTGCTGATAATGGGTTGGGTATTCCTTCGGAAATTCAGTCTAAAATTTTCGATCCCTTTTTTACCACAAAAGACGTGGGAAAAGGCACGGGATTAGGGTTATCCGTTAGCTATCAAATAGTTGTTGATAAACATGGAGGAGAATTAACCTGCCATTCCCAATTAGGTCAGGGGACTGAATTTAGGATAAAAATTCCCCTCAAACAGCATAATATACAGCCATTAGCAATCACTGAAAAAGCTAAAACCAAACAACTCCACTGAAAATTAATTTTGTATTCTTTCCACCGGGGTATTAATAGTTTTAGCTTTTTTAAAGGTCAATAATCCTAACCCAGCCAAAACTAAACTCAAAATTGCCATTACTACAATAAAGATTTTTTTGGTTTTCATTGTTGATGCTTCGTATTGCAACAACATTTCCTGTTTAATTTTTTTCTCTTGTTCCGAAGGTTCTGGATTCATGAAATTTAGGGTTAGGGGTTGAAAGTTGACGGTTAACCATTAACCGCCAACTCCCTTCTAATTAACTTACCGAACTTTGTACCACTTCTTGAGACTGGGGTGTAGTTTGGGTCTGAATATAAGCAGACAAACGATTCAGGGCATTCAAATAGGCCTGAGCCGAGGCTACAATAATATCGGTATTAGCCGCATGACCGGAAAACACCCGGTCTTGATAACGTAACCGAATCGTTACCTCTCCAATCGCATCAATTCCCGCCGTCACCGACTGCACAGAAAACTCAATTAACTCATTCGGCACATTGGCGACTCGGTTAATTGCCTGATAGACCGCATCCACCGGGCCAGTCCCAATCGCGGCATCGGTCAATTCCTGACCATCGGGCGTGCGGACTGTAACCGTGGCGGTGGGACGGGCTTGATTTCCACAGGACACCTGAACAAATTCCAAATGGAACAATTCCGGGGTTTGTTGAATTTCATCCTTAACAATGGCTTCCAAATCCCAATCGGTGATTTCTTTTTTCTTATCCGCCAATTCCTTAAACCGGATAAACGCCTTATTCACCTCCGGGTCGGTTAATTCAAATCCCAACTCCCGCATCCGAGATTGAAACGCATGGCGGCCGGAATGTTTGCCCAAAACAATCAGGTTGTCATTCAACCCAATGGATTGAGCATCCATAATTTCATAGGTGCGTTTATGCTTTAATATCCCATCTTGATGAATTCCCGACTCATGGGCAAAGGCATTCGCCCCGACAATCGCCTTATTGGGTTGGACTAACATCCCGGTCAAATTAGACACCAAGCGAGAGGTTTTATAAATTTGGCGGGTATCAATATTGGTCAAGGAGGCTTCTGATTCCGGCTCTCGACCCAAAAAAGGATTAAAATACTGCCGACGGACGTGCAAAGCCATCACCAGTTCTTCTAAGGCGGCATTTCCGGCCCGTTCTCCAATGCCATTAATCGTACATTCCAACTGCCTCGCCCCATTTTTTACCGCTTCTAAGAAGTTAGCAACGGCCAAACCCAAATCATTATGGCCATGGACGGAAATAATCGCTTGGTCGATATTGGGGACATTCTCTTTAATCCCTTTAATAATTGCCCCAAATTCTGCCGGAGTGGTATAACCGACCGTATCAGGTATATTAACCGTTGTCGCCCCGGCTGCGATCGCTCGCTCCAAAACTTGATACAAAAATTCCGGGTCAGACCGTCCCGCATCTTCGGGGGAAAACTCAATATCATCGACAAAGGATTTGGCATAGGCGACCATTTCCGAGGTAATATCTAAGACCTCAGACCGGGTTTTTTTCAATTTATATTGCAAATGAATATCGCTAGTAGCAATAAATGTATGAATTCGACGATGGAAAGCCGGAGAAACCGCCTTCGCCGCCGCCTCAATATCCCCTTTCACAGATCGGGCTAAACTACAAATCACCGGGCCATCTTCCGTACCTACTGCTTCGGCAATTCGAGAAACCGCATCAAAATCCCCATGACTGGCGATCGCAAATCCCGCCTCGATTACATCCACGCCTAAACGGGCTAATTGTCGAGCAATTACCAACTTTTCATCCACATTCAGGGTAGCCCCAGGACACTGTTCGCCATCGCGCAAAGTCGTATCAAAAATAATAATTCGGTCGGGGTTAGGTTGAAATTTCATAATAGAAAATCTCCTTGTAAGCCTTGATTTATGGACGATTGACTGTTGACTGATTTGCTGTTCCCTGTTCCCTGTTCCCTGTTCCCTGTTCCGGTGTTCCCTAAATTAATAGTCCGTTTTTTCAATCTGTTCTCGAATATCGTTAAGATCGATATAGCGATCAGTGGCATTACGGAGTTCTCTGGCGATCATTCCTTCTGTGGAAACAACGGTAATATGAGTATTTTTAGATCGTAACAGTTCAATCGCTCGCTCAAAGTCCCCATCTCCACTAAAGAGGACGACCCGATCATATTGTTCTACCGTATTAAACATATCTACAACAATTTCAATATCTAAATTCGCTTTTTGGGAATACCGACCGGAACTATCATCGTAGTATTCCTTTAGAATTTTAGTGCGTACCGTATAACCTAGACTGATCAGAGCATCTCGGAATCCTCGTTGATCTTGGGGGTCTTTAAGTCCTGTATACCAGAAGGCATTAACAAGGGCAATATCCACTTGTTCTGTTTTGAAATAGGTCAAAACCCTTCGGGGATCAAAAAACCAACCATTTTTTTGTTGAGCATAGAACATATTGTTACCGTCCACAAAAATAGAAAGACGGTTTTTTACGTTAGGCATAGAAAATTAAGACCTAATATTTGTAGAAATGAATTTAATCTAAATATTCTATCTTAACATCCATAATCAAATAAAGTATAGGCCTCAACAAAGGCTGTTGTCTCGCCATAAACATTTTATTCGATAGATGTAAAGATATAATCCGATCCTACTGCATTAATTTGGCAGTCAACACTAATATATCTGGGTGATTCATATAATTTTATGTTTATAAAATACCATATATGATTATATTTAATTATAGGTTTAACGAAAATTTACAATAATCTCAGCCCTTTTGGGAAAAGCTCTTAAAAACCCTCAAAGTCTATATCCCTGATGGAGAAACTTATCTAAAATTTTTCCGCAGCCAAGACCTCAATTTGGTGACTGACGGAGCTAAAATTTCTTACTTTCTAGGGCCCATCGTGCGAGTTCCGTACGATTATGGAGGCCGGTTTTTCCCAACATATTACTGACATGGCTTTCAATAGTACGTTGGCTGACTTTCATAATTCGAGCAATATCACGATTTGCTAAACCTTGGGTGACTAAACGAACAACCCTTAACTCCGTTGGGGTAAGTTGTATATTCCGGCGCACCCGCAGTTTCGGGCCATTACTATCAATATTGGCACCTTGTCGGCTGGTCAAGCGGGATGCTTGGCGCAGGGAAGACTCGACTTGAGCCACTAATTCTTCCGGCTCAAAGGGTTTGACAATATAGACATCTGCTCCAGTATTTAAGCCTTTAACCTTATCCTGACTTTGACCTTTAGCTGATAAAAATAGAACCGGAATCCCGACGGTGCGAGGGTCTTCTCGAATTTTTTTCACCAGACTATAACCATCCATTTCTGGCATCATAATATCGCAGATCATCAGATCAGGAAGTTCATCATCGAGAATTTCTAGGGCTATTACACCGTTCTCTGCCGTGACGACATCATATCCCCTAAACTCCAAATAGTCCCTGACCAATAAAATCAGGTTAGGGTCATCATCCACAAGCATGAGTCGTTTTTGCTCTCCGTTCCTATCCTTCATTTAAAACCTGTTCCAAGGTCGAATCCGACAACAACATTAAGGTCAATTTTTGATATCTGGTTTGGTGATATCTGTTTAGAGGTTTATTTCCGATCAAGAGATATCACCCAAATATAGATCTATTCGTAAGTATAATAGATTACTCAACAATTTATCCAAGATCGATTATACCTGAAATTCAACCTGCTTAAGTTAAAAATACTTACGAAAAAAACATTTAAAGTTTTAACAGGTCTGTTTTGTAATCCCTAACCCAAAGGGGGATTAGGAAAAATCATGGGGTAGAGGATGGGTTAAAAACACATACTCTTGCACTACTTGAGAACCCAAAATATGTTCTTGAAGAATGCGTTCAATCACCTCTGGTGTCGCGGAATGATACCAAACCCCATCGGGATAAACTACTAAAATAGGGCCATGAGTACAAACACGCAGACAATTTGTTTTGGTTCTAAAGGTGCAACTGGGTTTACCCTCGGTCACTTGATCCAGTTTTAACTCAGTTAATCGTTTTTTCAAATAGTCCCACGCCTCTAAACTGTTTTCTTTAGAACAGCACAGGGGTTTAGTCTGATCCGCACAAATAAAAATATGACGCTCAATTTTATCTAATCCCAAGGTCTGTACTTTTTTCGCTAGAGCGACCTTGATTAAATCAGACTCAGAAGCAGTAATACCCACAGATTCCAACGAAGATGACATAGAATTACGCAGTTTGATCAAAAAAGCCCCAAAACTCCATCCTAACAGTTGTTGATTGTAGATTGTTGATTACCAGCGACTGAGAACCCACGGCTAACGCCACACTACTTCAACGCATACTCCCTACCCCCCCGCTCCCCCTACTCCCCCC
>NZ_LR735004.1:56100-180371 GCF_900009265.2 Planktothrix paucivesiculata PCC 9631
CCGCCTCCCCTGCTCCCCCTGCTCCCCCGCTCCCTTGTTCGGGAACCCGTACAACTTAGACTGTTGCAATGGGGACGCTTTTTTCGGTAAATTAGCACTCAGGGATCGAGAGTGCTAATTTCAATTCCCCAAAGGAAATGACAAAGCTCTGATCACCAAATATTTGTATTTATGTAAAGTGGAGGCTCATAAATGGCTGCTGTATCTCTAAGCGTATCAACCGTTAAACCCCTTGGTGAGCGCGTTTTCGTTAAAGTTAGTGCATCTGAAGAAAAAACAGCAGGTGGGATTTTTCTCCCTGATAACGCCAAAGAAAAACCCCAAGTGGGCGAAGTTGTGGCAGTTGGCCCTGGCAAACGCAATGATGATGGTTCTCGCTGCGAACTAGAAGTCAGCGTCGGTGACAAAGTTCTCTACTCCAAATACGCTGGTACTGACATCAAACTCGGTACCGATGAATTTGTTCTGTTAGCAGAAAAAGACATCCTAGCGATCGTCAACTAATCGGCGTTTTTAACCTTAGATCGTACACCACAAATTTGTTATCCGATCTACAAAGTTAAAACCCCAAGATTCAGTAATTCAATTCTAATTATCAACCTAAAACCTGAAGACAAAACATGGCTAAACGTATTATTTACAACGAAAATGCTCGTCGCGCCCTAGAGCGTGGTATGGATATCCTGGCGGAAGCCGTTGCTGTGACTCTTGGCCCCAAAGGCCGCAACGTCGTATTAGAAAAAAAATTTGGTGCGCCCCAAATTGTGAATGATGGCGTCACCATTGCTAAAGAAATTGAACTAGAAGATAACATCGAAAATACAGGAGTTGCCTTGATTCGTCAAGCCGCTTCCAAAACCAACGATGCGGCTGGCGACGGAACCACCACTGCAACGGTTCTGGCCCACGCCATGGTTAAAGAAGGTCTGCGGAACGTGGCGGCCGGTGCTAACCCCATCGAACTCAAACGCGGTATTGATAAAGCCACGACCTTTTTAGTCGAAAAAATCGCCGAACACGCTCGCCAAGTGGAAGATTCCAAAGCGATCGCTCAAGTCGGTTCCATCTCCGCCGGAAACGACGAAGAAGTCGGTAAAATGATTGCTTCGGCCATGGATAAAGTCGGTAAAGAAGGCGTGATTTCCTTGGAAGAAGGAAAATCCATGACCACCGAATTAGAAATTACCGAAGGGATGCGCTTTGACAAAGGCTATATCTCCCCCTACTTCGCCACCGATACCGAACGGATGGAAGCGGTTCTGGAAGAACCCTATCTGTTAATTACCGATAAAAAAATCACCTTAGTTCAGGACTTAGTGCCTGTTCTGGAGCAAGTTGCCCGTTCTGGCCGTCCTTTGGTGATTATCGCTGAAGATATTGAAAAAGAAGCCTTAGCAACCCTGGTGGTTAACCGTCTGCGCGGTGTGCTGAATGTGGCTGCGGTGAAAGCTCCTGGTTTTGGCGATCGCCGGAAAGCCATGTTAGAAGATATCGCCGTCTTAACCGGTGGTCAACTAATCACCGAAGATGCTGGTCTGAAACTGGAAAACACCAAGCTGGATATGCTGGGTAAAGCCCGTCGCATCACCCTGACCAAAGATAACACCACTATCGTTGCCGAAGGCAATGAAGCACCTGTTAAAGCCCGTTGTGAGCAAATTCGCCGTCAAATGGAAGAAACCGAGTCTTCCTACGACAAGGAAAAACTCCAAGAGCGCTTGGCTAAATTAGCTGGTGGCGTGGCTGTGATCAAAGTCGGTGCGGCTACCGAAACCGAAATGAAAGATCGCAAGCTGCGTCTGGAAGATGCCATCAACGCCACGAAAGCGGCCGTTGAAGAAGGTATCGTTCCTGGTGGTGGTACAACTTTAGCCCACTTAGCTCCTCAACTGGAAGAATGGGCTAATGCTAACCTGACCCATGAAGCCTTAACCGGAGCCTTAATTGTGTCCCGTGCCTTGGCTGCACCCCTGAAACGAATTGCTGAAAACGCAGGCGTTAACGGCGCTGTGGTAGCCGAACGAGTCAAAGAAAAAGACTTCAACGTTGGTTACAACGCGGCTTCTAACGAATTTGTGGATATGTTTGAAGCTGGGATTGTTGACCCTGCCAAAGTCACCCGTTCTGCTCTGCAAAACGCGGCTTCTATCGCTGGAATGGTGTTAACAACTGAGTGTATCGTTGCTGACAAACCGGAACCTAAAGACGGCGCTCCTGCTGGTGCTGGCGCTGGTATGGGTGGCGATTTCGACTACTAAGATCCTGACTACTAATTTATAGTTTGATATGGGGTGGCTTTTGTCGCCCCATATTTATTTAGGTAATGGGTAATGGGTAATGGGTAATGGGTAATGGGGAAGATTAAGTTTTTGATTATTTTAGGTTTTGATATTCTTAACACTTGATTCTACAGAAGGTTGAGGAATTAGATAAATTAAACCGGAAATTAGGGTTAATCCTACTGAGATCCAGAATAAGATTAAGCTAGGAGTTTGCCAAGGTTCAGGTAAAGGTGATATTAGAAAGGCGATCGCTAAAATTTGACTAACTGTTTTTAATTTACCCCAAATATTGGCTCCAGAAATTTGAGTTTGATTGACTCTCCATCCTGCAATAGTTAGTTCCCGTGCTAGGATTAAAAATACTCCCCAAGCTGGAATTGTTCCTAACTCAATTAAAGCCAGTAAGGGCGCGAAAACTAATAATTTATCGACTAAAGGATCAAGAAATTTTCCTAAATCTGTAACTTGATTCAGTTTTCGAGCTAAATATCCATCTAACCAATCGGTACTGGCTACTACTAAAAAAATTCCTAAACAAATCCAACGATTAGTAATAGTTGGATCATGTAAATAATAGAGTATAAATGGGATTCCGAACAAGCGAGAAATAGTAATCCAATTCGGTAAATTCATAAATCAGTTATCAGTTATCAGTTATCGGTTATTATATTATATTAAACTTAAGGCTAAAAGCCTTGAAATCAATTTCAGTAGAGAGTAGAGACACGCGCCATGGCACGTCTCTACAGCCTGTTAACTCTTAAACTGATGACTGATAACTGATTAATGGTTCTTCCCAATTTTGTAGGGAATTTAAACTTAATTGTGCTAAATATTTTCGGGTTAGGTCGGCGCGATCTAAACTGAGAAAATAATTATTATCTACATCTTGATAAAATAATGCTCCTTCGAGTAACCCTTGATAATCAGGATTATTTTGAGACTCTACCGTTAACCAAATTGCATCAGCAGGTGAAGGAATTAAACCCGAGGGTAATTTTCCATTAAGAATAGCTAGAATTCTATCGGAGACAGAACGGGTATTTACCCCACGATTTTCTAAGAGTTGATAAACTTCTGATAAAGATAAAGGTTGTTCTTTAAAGACTCGTAAAAGTTCCGCTAAAAGAAAATAATCACTGTACTGATGTCGAGACAGATCCAAGACTTTAAAATAAAGGGGCAATAGGGCTAAACCCCAAGCTAACCGACTACAATGGGAATAATTATTATCACTATTATATTGATCATGGGGACTATCTTGGGTGATCAAAGCATTGGGTAACTTTTGGCGTAACCAACGGCTTAAGGTCGGCCAAGTTCCATTTCCTCCCGTACAAATAGCTTGAGTAATTCTAATCGGAGAAATTCCCTGGGTGCTGAAAAGATGGTTGAGTTCTTGATTTAACTGTTGGATAAAGGGAATAAAAATCTTTTGTTCTAAATCCTTTTGGGAAATCTCCCAAGAATGGTTGTTTAAAGTTAAGGTATAGCGATCGCGTTGTTGCAGTTCAAATTTTAAAGTTTCTGCAATTTCTAATAGCTTTAAACCCGCAGGATCACTGTGTAAAATCTGTTTTAAACGATAACGTTTGACTAAATCAGGATGTCCCGGTTGAGGAAATTCTAAATTCCTAATATCCAGTTCTGGGAAGGATAAACCTTGGGACTGAATTAATAGTTGAGTAATAATATCCTGATTTAAGGCATCTCCGGCATAGGCTAAATGATCACAAACCACTTGGGAAGCCGTAAACTCGGTTAAATCTTGGGGAAGTTTTGCCACAGCCATTTCCGTTGTGGTCGCACCGATATTAATAATTAAAATTGTGCTATTCGGATCGGGAGGATGGAGATAGAATTGATATAATAGAGTGGCGATCGCATCCTCAATTATAAAAATTTGTTCAGGACGTTGAATAATTCCGGCTGCTAATACCGCTTCCCTAAGATTGAAACGATAGGCGTCTGTAGCATCGGTAGGACAGCCTAAGATCACCCCATCTAAACCCTTTAATGCCTGCTGAAATTCCACTGCATCGAGTCCCACTGCACCCAAAGCATAGACATTAGGTAAGGCTATGATCGGTGCAGTTCCCCGGTCTGGAGATCGGGCGGGGTAAATTCTGCGCTCGGGTAAGACTCGACCCGGATGTAATGTGGATAATAAGGCTGTCCAAGCCTCTCGGAATCCCCCCAAGGGCAGGGTTTGTTGTTCTGACCACTGAATTATGGGAAGCCGGATTAATTCAGGGGAATCAACCAATTGATCATAGGGAATACCCAAATTTAATAAGGGTTTAAACCGTTGGACGAGGCTTTGGGTTGTATCCTGGTCGGGGTCTAAATAGTAAACCTGAGAAGGAAGCCGAAAGGTGAAGGGAATATCCTCAACTTCAGAAAGTTCTGTCTGTTCCGCTTGCCAATAAATCGGATAAATTTTCTGGGTTTCACGATGCAACAACGCCGCGGATATTCCCGTTGTTCCTACATCAACTCCTAAATACCATTGAGTCATAATTAGTTATCAAGTATCCCGATGATCAGTTTTTAAAAAACTCCTGACTTAGTGCTTCAAGATTGAGTGAATCCCCCTCCTGTTCCGTATCCCAATTCAGGCTTTCTTCCTCGGATAGATTAAAACTATTGAAAACATCATCTAAAGTTAAATCTGACAATCCTGTAGTTGATGTATTTTGCTTTTCTGCCGCTGGTTGATTCCGAGATTCAAGGGAAAAAGATGGGACTGATTGAGCCGAACTAGGCTCCATTCCCAGATCTCTAAATAAATCTTCAAAAGTGATCGTTTCTTCGGGTTGAGCTACTTTTATAACTGCTTTTTGGGGTGAATTTTGCAGGGTGAATTGAGGTTGAGAAGGAGTGGATTTTATGGAAGTTTGTTTGGGAATTTGAGTGGTTTCAGGTTGTTCTAAATTAAATAGATCAGCCTCTAAATGTTCTAAAGTATTGCGATCAATTAATAAACGAGAATCCACTTGTTCACTATCGGCACTCAAATCTATGGGAAGTAAATTTTCATCCGGTGAAGCTTGAATATAAATATCCTTTTCTACATTGACCGTTTTGTTCTCAATAGGGTCAGGAGAAGACACCATCGGACTGGCGATTCCTGTGAGTTCTTGTTGGGTTCTCGCCGAGACCACACCGGAATTCGGGGAAGGAACCGCCTCAAACGTGGGTTCTTCAAAAACATCACTTAAATCGGCCAAGGTTTCTTCAAAGGGATTAGGTGTATAAGCGAAAGAGGAATCGGTGATTTCATCGATTAGGGGAGAGACTAACTCAACTTCTGGTGTAAATAAGTTTTCAGACTCTAAGGATACAGGATCAAGAACATCTGCGGTTAAGGAAAAGTCCGATTCTATCGGGACAATTTGATCCGGTTGACTGAATATATCCAAGCTATTTAAGCTCAAGAAACCGGCCGTTTCGTCGAAGGATTCGGTATCGATATTCTCTGATTCTAGGGGTTCAATTTTGGTTGTTTCTATTTCTAAATCCGCAAATAAATCTTCTGGATCTAAATCGAGTTCCGTATCATTCTCTACGGTTGCAGATTCCTTAATCTCGTTAGAAATATCGTTTCCCTGCTCCAAAACCTGAATTACATCAAAATCATCCCCAAATAAATCCCCATCTTGGGTTTGAGTCGTGGCAATACCGGGGGATTCTGTCGGGGTCGCCAGATCAAACAGACTTTCTAATTCTGAATCGGGGGCAGAGGGTTCGACCATCGATTGATCCGAATCATCCCAATCGAGAGAAAGAGACTCCTCGGGCATGATATCTAACCCATCCTGAGTCGAAGCAGCAGAGGAGAGGGGGACGTTTTCCTTGGACTCAACCTGGAATTCATCACTGATCTTAAATTGTTGTTCTTCCGGGAGATCCCGATCAGCAGGGATTGTAGAATTCCGTTGTCGAGGAACTTCTGCCCCCGCATAGGGAAAGAAGCCCTCAAAAGCGGAGGAAAAATCCCGGGGTGGAGAAACTACAGACTCAGGAGAGGGTAAATCGGCGGTTTTGGATGGGGTTTCCGATTCAGTTAATTGTAATGAAGATTGTAAATAGGAAGACGTTTCTTGACCGACCTGTTGGGCTAACTGGTTGATTAAGGTGGTAAACATGACTTCCCCCTGTTTTCCCAAACTGTGCATCCGTTCTAGGCTTTGTCCCAGGGAATCCGAATAGGTTTGCAGGTTTCGTTGCAAGGCTTCAAAAATGACACTCAGACTCGAATCTAAGGTCATCAACAAATGATCGGATTGGGCCTGTAACTGTCGCATCTGTTCCAGACGTTGGGCCGGAGTCAGATTAGAGAGGGAGGCTGGGGGTGTGTCAAACCGTTCCGAAGGCGGGAGGGAGGGAGTCTCGGTTAATAAAACCGAATCTAAAAATCGGGTTTCAATATGGTTTAGAGTTTCAGTGACGTTATGAATCAGACTATCTTGTAGTCGAGTCATGAACTCTTGCAAAAATTCACGACTGAGTTGTTGTTGATAGGGTTGAGGTGAGACTTGACCTAGGGCCTGGGCTTTTCGGGCTTCTAATTGTTGAATTTCCTGAATCAAATTGCGTTGTTCGGTACGCAAATGATCAATCTCATCCTGAAGCGGCTGGGTCAAATGGCTCCGCAAATAAATCATTTCCCGTCGAATGGCTTGCCACAGGGGTTCTCGCGTTCCGGGGGAGATAGACGGCTGATTCGTTTCCATCGGCGAGAGGGGAGCCTCCTCGTCTGCTTGTTCCGTCAGAAAAATCAAATACTTGCGGACACGCTCTAGGACTTGACGGGAGCGTGTTACGGTTTCCCCAAAGACAACCCAGGGCAAACGCAAGTTGGGCTGACTGAGAACCTCGTCAATTTCGGTGATGAGTGCTTGAATCTGACCTTTCTGAACATTCAAGGCTGAACCCCCTCAATATATCGTTCTAACAATGGGACAAAGTTGATCCGTTCTGCGGGTTTTCCACTTGACAATTACTCAATCTCAAGGATTCCCTTGATTAAAGCAGTGGTTATCTCCATAATATGTTAGGCTTGGCACGAAGGAATCAAGGAGCTAACTTGAGATCTCGGATGGATCGGCTCATGACCCGCCGGAGGCAATAGGGTTAAAAACTAAACCAGTTTAACTTTTTTATGTCCTGATAGCTCTAAAATATAAAACTGCCTAGTAATTTTTGATTCGGTGTTGTCATTAACACCAGGCGGAATCCGAGTTAACAATCATCGGGAAATTTTAGGGTAATTGACCCATAAAGAATCCTAATTCTGCTTTGGGTGCAATTAACTGATAACTCCATTTCTTGATTAGCTCGTTGCTCAATGCGAATTTATAGTATTATCACAGCCTCATGGAAGATCGGTATTTCTCCCGTGACAATCACTCTGACATCCACAAGATGATCTGCTCAACGCCTTTTTTTCAAGGCTTGCCACCGGAGGCGGCGGATAAAGCAACCTCTCATATTGTGGGTCGAAACCATCCAGCCAACCAAGTGATTTTGTTAGAAAATGACTGGGGAAGTTCCGTTTATTTTATTCTGGACGGTTGGGTCAAAATTCGTACCTATAATTTGGATGGTAAAGAAGTAACGCTGAATATTTTGGGTAAGGGTGAACTATTTGGAGAAATGGCGGCACTTGATGAAGTCCCCCGCTCCACCGATGTTATTACATTAGCACCAACCTTAATTGGGAATATGCCGGCTCAGGATTTTGTGGAGTTGATCACCACCGAACCCAAGGCGGGAATGCGACTGGCTCAGTTGATGGGCCGACGTTTACGCCAGGTGAATCGACGTCTGAGACTGCGCGAATCTGATAGTACCTCCCGGGTGGCTGATATTCTCCTATTTCTGGCCGAAGGCCAAGGTACAACTTCAGATCAAGGAGGAACACAAATTCCTAATCTTCCCCATCGGGAATTAAGTGGTTTGAGTGGTCTGGCCCGGGAAACGGTGACTCGGGTTCTCAGTAAATTAGAGAAAAAAGGATTAATTCATCGGGAACGGGATATTTTGAGTATTCCCGATGTCCATGCCCTAGAACGGATATTAGTCTGATCTGAAGTCCAGCCATTCCCCCTTCCCCCTTCCCCATTCGCCATTTTCTATTCCCTATTGCATGAGTGATTCCTCTCCCAAATCTTTAATTCTGGTGGAAACGGCTTTTCTGGCTAGTGCTGCGAGTTTGATTTGGTTTGTTAATTATTATTTTCCCATGGGGCCAGTGCTGCGGCTGTTTTTCTCCCTGCCCATGGCCTTATTATATTTACGCTGGGGAAAACGAGCTTCGGTTATGGGGGCCGTGGCTTCATTTCTATTATTATCGGTATTAATGGGGCCAACTCGCAGTATTGTATTTTTAATTCCTTATGGTTGGTTAGGGGTGGTTTTGGGCGGAATGTGGAAACGCAAATCTCCTTGGTGGCTTTCGATTGGGACGGGTTCTTTGATTGTTGCTATTGGTTTTTTCTTTAAATATTGGTTACTTTCCATCCTGCTAGGGCGGAATTTGTGGGCCTACGCTACGATCCAAATTACTGCGGTGGCGGACTGGATTTTTATTAAGTTGGGGATTTTGGCTCAACCCAGTTTAGTCTTTGTGCAGGTGCTGGCTGTTCTGATGATTTTAATTAATAGTATTGTCTATTTATTTGTGGTTCATCTAGTCTCGTTATTATTATTAGATCGTCTCAATAGCCCGATTCCTCGGCCTCCCAAATGGGTACAGGTTTTATTAGATTACGAGTGACACTATGGGAAAATATTTAAACCTTAACCTTGGGTAACTTGATAATAAATCTTGTCCCCTTACCCTCTCCACTTTCAACCTCAAGGGTTCCTTGATGCGCTTCCATAATACTCTTAGATAAAAATAACCCTAATCCCCAGCCTGTTTGATCCTCCGCACAAATAGTCCGACGAAATTGTTGAAATATGATTGATTGAGCGTCTAGGGCAATCGGCTCACCTTGATTATGGATAGTCAGGTTGACCTGTGTTTGGGTTTGCTGAAGTGTCAGTGTAATCGGCGTAGTAGGATCACCATATTTCACCGCATTAATGGCTAAGTTTTCAATCACTCGTCGTATTTCTTTGGGACTGCAATAAGTCCTGATCTCAGAATCAGAGACCACAACAAACCGCCCTCCATAAGCGAAGCTCAACTCCTCTACTACCTCCTGAAGTAGTACCTCTAAATTGCATTCTTCAAATTTCATTACTAAGCTCTGTCCTGTCCGCAGCCGACTCGCATCAAGCAGATTTTGAATCATGGAATCTAGCCGATTGACCGCGCTGATCATCCTCGTTGCCACATCGACATGGGTGTCTTCTCGTTCAAGCCGCCTCAGAGTCAGTTGAGTTCCCATTTTTACAACATTAAGAGGCCCTCTGAGGTCGTGAGTTAGCGTCACTAAAAATAGTTCTTGAATATCTTGCAGCGTTTCGGAGAATTGAGTAGCAGCGTCATTAACGGCTTGCTCAATAGAGCAGATAATAATTTCTCGATCCTTAATTCCTAAAGGTGATTCTTCTTCTAAAACTTGAAAGATGACTTGACGGAGGATGTGATACTCCCAAATGAGTTGACTCATACAGTAGTCAGCATACCCTGCCCGTTCATGCCCATGTAGCTTGCCAATCCGAGTGCTTTCTACCTCGTCGGCTTTGATTTGGGTAGATGTCCTGACCATTGTGTCTGAGAGTTCATCTACCATTTGGTTTAAGAACAGAGGTAGGGAATCTTGCAAGACAAGAGAGTTTTGATGTATTGATGCCCTGACTTCATCACGAACCCGGTTCTCCCACAGGTGCATAATTCTTTCAACATTTTGTTTAAGACGGTCAGACGCTTGGTTGGATGTCATTTAGGTTGTGGATGAGTGGCTGCTCAGAGAAGATTCTCTCTTTATTTAATACAGTTGAAACCTGTATTTTGGTATTACAGCAATCGTTATCTTAGCGTATTTTCTGCCCAAATCCTCTAACGATCACTGAAGCCACGGTTGTTTCTCACCTCTCCCCCTATTATCTATGACAGTTCGAGTTTATGCCCAGTTCGATCAAGGAAATCAGTGGTTACACCGCTATCAAGGAACTCAACCTGTATTTGCTTGTGTGTTGGGATTTACCGCCACAGCTTTAATTCCAGGGATTTCCGCCGCCGGAGCTACACCAGAGTCTCGACAATATACGGCCGTTGCGGATGCTGAGTTTCTCTATAATGGGCCCCAACCCCATCCCCAGTATCCCTTACCACCCTTAGATGCCGGGGCTTCTCCGGTGTTAATTTCCCGGGCGGTGGTGGAATCCTTAAAATGTCCTTTGTATCTGTTCAATGCGGGATTATCTGTCGCTCCTGCGGTTCCTACGATTGACTTGGGGGGAGTGGCGGCCAAATGTATAACATCGGGTTCTGCCATGACTTTAGGGACTGTCAAGCATCTGTTTGAGCAGGGGTTGATCTGGGGTGAACGGATGGCGCAGGATGCCCCAAATAGTTATCTGATTTTATCGGAATGTGTGGTGGGCGGAACTACTACGGCCTTAGCGGTGTTGCTGGGGTTAGGAATTTCTGCCATGGATAAGGTCAATAGTAGTCATCCCCAGTGTAATCATGGCCAAAAATTAGCGATCGCCACCACGGGATTACAACAAGCCGGGTTTTGGCCGTTATTGGGGATAAAGATTGATCCGTTCGAGTTAGTGGCCGCGGTGGGTGATCCGATGCAAATTGTGGTAGCGGGCATGACTTTGGCGGCTAGTCGTACCGTAGGGGTGCTGTTGGCGGGTGGAACTCAGATGTTAGCGGTTTATGGTTTGGTAGAGGCGATCGCCTCTGAATATCCTATTCCTTGGCGTGCTGATGGGGTGGTGGTGGGAACAACCCGTTGGGTCGCTGAAGATACCACGGGGGATACGGTTGGTTTGGCCAAACTGGTAGGAAATGTCCCCCTATTAGCCACGCAACTGAATTTTTCTACCTCGGTTTATCCGCAACTGCGAGCCTATGAACAGGGTTATGTGAAAGAAGGGGTAGGGGCTGGAGGGGCTGCGATCGCGGCTAATCTAGCCTTGGGTTGGAATAATACCCAACTTCTGCAAGCTATTGAAGCAGTCGCCGATCAGGTAAAATCAAATTATTAATGTTAAATTCTGCGGATCTGTGCTAGGATATGGTATTGAACAATAAACGCGGACATGGCGGAATTGGTAGACGCGCTAGATTTAGGTTCTAGTATCGTAAAGATGTGAAGGTTCAAGTCCTTTTGTCCGCATGATTCAGTACAGAGTAAACAAAAATGCTCTCCGAAAGGGGGGTATTTTTTGTGGATTTTGGGTCAAACCCCATACAATTTAGGCAATAGACCGATAGTATTAATAAAACTTATGACTTTTATCCAAAACCCTGATGTTAAAAGACTTTACAAACCGTAACAAAGCCGTTAATCTAGTAGACATAGATACCAAACGTACCTCGACAAATACATAGCAATCATAACCAAAATGACAACCACGATTCAGCAGCGCGAAAGCGCCTCTATCTGGGAACGGTTTTGTAACTGGGTGACATCCACCAACAACCGCATTTATATCGGTTGGTTCGGTGTTCTGATGATCCCCACCTTATTAACCGCCACCATCTGCTACATCGTCGCCTTCATCGCGGCTCCCCCCGTAGACATCGATGGTATCCGCGAACCCGTTGCTGGTTCACTGTTATACGGAAACAACATCATCTCTGGTGCAGTTGTTCCTTCCTCTAACGCCATTGGTTTACACTTCTACCCCATCTGGGAAGCAGCTTCCTTAGATGAGTGGCTGTACAACGGTGGCCCTTACCAGTTGGTGATTTTTCACTTCCTGATCGGCATCCTGTGCTACATGGGTCGGGAATGGGAATTGTCCTACCGCTTAGGTATGCGTCCTTGGATCTGCGTCGCCTACTCTGCACCCGTTGCAGCAGCAGCCGCCGTGTTCCTGATCTACCCCATCGGTCAAGGTTCATTCTCTGATGGTATGCCCCTGGGCATCTCTGGAACCTTCAACTTCATGTTAGTGTTCCAAGCCGAACACAACATCTTGATGCACCCCTTCCATATGTTGGGAGTTGCTGGAGTCTTTGGTGGTAGCTTGTTCTCCGCCATGCACGGTTCTTTAGTTACCTCTTCCTTGGTGCGTGAAACCACCGAAACCGAGTCACAAAACTACGGTTACAAATTCGGTCAAGAAGAAGAAACCTACAACATCGTTGCAGCCCACGGTTACTTTGGTCGTTTAATCTTCCAATATGCCAGCTTCAACAACAGTCGTAGCTTACACTTCCTGTTAGGCGCATGGCCCGTGATTGGGATTTGGTTCACCGCTTTAGGTGTATCAACCATGGCCTTCAACTTGAACGGTTTCAACTTCAACCAGTCAATCATCGACTCTACCGGTCGGGTGATCAATACCTGGGCTGATGTGTTAAACCGGGCTAACCTGGGTATGGAAGTCATGCACGAGCGCAACGCTCACAACTTCCCCTTAGACTTAGCTTCTGGTGAGTCCGCTCCTGTGGCTTTGGTTGCTCCTCAAATTAATGGTTAATTTTTAACCTCAATATTCCAAAAGACGCTCTCCGAAAGGGGGGCGTTTTTTGTTGTTCAATATTTATGATTAAATGGTTATGTAGAGTGTTCGTAATTACTGACTAATGCTATATTATCCAGTGTTTATCAGGTATTGATTGAATTATATTCAAGGGGAATAAATTCCCCAGCTTCGTGTTTCCTTCTGGTGGTCTAAATACCCGCTCGTTTCCACACTCCTATCCTTTTTTTAGGATTTCCTATTGAGCAGAAAGATTGCGTTCAACTTCAGCGATCGCTGCTTGATGTTCGGCCTCCGTCCGACTAAAAATATGGGTTCCGTCGTATCGCGCCATGAAATACAAATAATCCGTTTTTTCCGGGGTTAAGGTAGCCTTTAAACTGGCTAAACCTGGACTCGCGATCGCCGTTGGCGGTAAACCCACATTGATATAAGTATTGTAGGGAGAGGGCGTTTCCACCTGTTTAAAGGTTAAAGGTTGAGCAACGGTTTGACGAATACCCAAAGCATATTCCACCGTCGGATCAGCCGCTAGTTGAATTCCCTGTTGTAAACGGTTATGAAATACCCCGGAAATCCGATTTCTTTCACTCGGTATAACGGCTTCTTTTTCCACAATACTAGCTAATGCAACCCATTGATTTAAACTCAAATTATGTTTAGATGCAGCTTGTTGATAAACGGGTAAAGCCTGTTCTTGAAACCGATTCAACATCTGACGGATCACGCCTTGAGGGGTAACTTCAGCCGCTTCAACTTGATAGGTGTCGGGAAATAAAAAGCCCTCTAATAAGGGTAAATTGGGTGGAAGCCAAGGAAAATCTTGATAGGGAATTTGGCGACTCGCCACAAGAAATTCCTCCGCCGAGAAAAATCCCTGTCCCTCAAAATATTCGGCCATTTGTTGAATTGACCACCCTTCGGGGACGGTGAAACTCAGAGTCATCACCTCACCATTCCAAATCGTAGACGCCACTTGACTCAGGGACTGGGTAGGAGCCAAGGAATAGCTTCCCGCCTTAAAATCCCCTTGGGGGTTTTGGAAGACTAACCACCGCGCCCACAGTCTCCAAGCCAAATCCGAACGAATTAATCCCGCCGCCTTCAGATCTTCCCCAATTTGCTGACTGGAAGTTCCCGGGGGAATTAGAATTTTAACGCTGTTTCCCTGGGTGTCAGAGGAGTTAACCTGTTGCTCTGTTTGGGGAGCGGCACTGGCCCAACTCCACCAAGCCCAACCCTGCCATCCGAAGAATCCCCAAATAATCGGTAGAATTAGAAGGTAAAAAAATCCTTTAGAAAACCGTTTCATCGTTTTTCTGTCTTGAGTTTTTTTCTGCTTTGTTGGTGCAATTCCCAAGCCACTTCTCCCTAATTAAAACTTGCATAAAAACTGAAATTCTTTTAGCTAAATTATTAGAAAAGATCTGCCCACAAAAACAGTAGAAACAGATCTAAATCTATTAATCCAAAGCATCAAAAAGTTGATCTTCAATTAAAGGTAAAAGAGGTTCTAACCTTTTAAATTCTTCGGGAGATAGTTGTTTATATTCTCCTTCTTCATTAGCTTTAGCCAGAATAAAAAATGGATCGGCTGGGGTGTAAATGCCATACTCCTGTTCCTCATGGTAGAAACTAGCTAACCACAGCAATTCCTCATATTCTTGTTCATCGGGTTCAGCAGAATCCAGATCCAGATTCGAGTCTCCCTCCTCTGGAAAATCCGGTAATTCTCCGGCTACCGTTAGGGTAATCCCCGTGCGTTGTAGATCCAAATTGTGTTCTGCTAAAACCGCTTTAGCAGTTTTAAAAATTCTGTCAATTTCTTCTTCTGATTCTACCGGAACTGCGGATTCATCATCATCCTCATCGTCATTCCAAGTTAGAATTTCGATGGGCGAGTCCACGGGTAGAAGTAATCCATAATCTTGACCTTCTAACTCAATTGAGGATTGTAAGACGCAAACCAGCGATCGCCCCTGTTCATCCGTCAGGGTCACGGTCACTTGTTCTTCCTCAGAACGTCCATTTTCTTCGGGAAATTTAGATGGGAACATCATTTATATCGTACTATTTTTAACCATATTAAACGTTACTGGTAACAACTTATTCAGGGATACAATAATCACTACTCCCCTACTCCCCTACTCCCCCGGCTCCCCCTACCTCCCCTGCGGCCACTGAGCCTGTCGAAGTGCCCCCTGCCTCCTCTGGTCTAACCATTGTTGCAAAATCAAGGCGGCGGCTTTGCGGTCGATCATGCTTTTATTGCGAGAGGGAGAAATATTATCCGCAATCATTAATTGTTCCGCTTGGTAGGAGGTGAGCCGTTCATCAATGTATTCCAGGGGTAAATTCAAGGCATGGGCTAACCGTTGAGCATAGTTTTGGGTATATTTAGCCTGAGAACCTAAAGAACCGTCGAGATGGTAAGGTAAACCCGCCACTAATACCGCTACTTGCCTCTGCTGTACCAGTTCTTGAAATTGAGCGATATCCTGGGCAAAAGAACGTCGCAGAATCGTGGTGAGTCCCGTTGCAATTAAGCCCGTGCCATCACAACCAGCAACACCAATGCGTTTACGACCAATATCTAATCCCAAGGCGGAAATAAACAGGGATTTTCCCATAATTACGCAGGATCAGACGGTAAATCTAGGGACTTTTGGGTTGAGTTTTTGGGGTCTAATTCCGGTGTTTCCGAGATCCCCTCCACCGTAGATTTTTGTACTGGGGAAGGAGATTTGACCGTTGGCCCTAACCAAGACATCGGAGTGGGTACGGGTTTATGGGCGGGTTGCCAACTGGGTAGGACATCGGATAATTGTAACCCTTCGAGGGAAGATTTTGATTCCCGTAATTTATGCCAAACGGAACGGGACATTAACAAAGTATGTTCCACCCGTGCGGCCCCAATTTTTTCTAAATAGGCTTCTCGTTCGGGTTGATAGTCAGCCGACGCCAATTTTAGGGACTGGGGGCCGAATTCCTGGGCTAAATGAGCCATCTGGGATAGCAATTCGGGGTAAAGCCAGGTATAGGCCGGATGCACAGTTAACTCGGCAACATGGGGTTGACTGCCATCCCGGGATAACTGCACCTGGAAATATCCAATTGCCGCTTTCCGTTGGGGTTCAAACACATAGCCACTGACCTGTTCACTGCGACTAAACCATTGTTTGATTGCATCTACAACGGCCTGAATAAAACTGGTTTTAAAATCTAAAATATGACGGTCAAACACCTGTCGCAACAACGGAGGCATGGAAACCGTATCCAGTTGATACAGCAGTTGAGCATCGGCATTACTCACGGGTAAGAGGTTGGGTAAATCCGGTTGAGAATTCGCCAAGGTTTTTAGCAATTCTGGTTCCACGACCCAATAAGTCATCTGAGCTAAGGGTTGAAATCCATTTTGCCGATAGAGTGCCATCAAACTGCTATCATTAACATTAACTTCTAATAGCCAGGTTCGCGCTTCCCAAAGGGTTTCAAAACAATACCGTAACAGTTGTGAACCGATACTACTGTGATTGTTTAATCGATCTACAAATATTCGATCAATTCGCCAAGTGCTGCGGGTCGTGTTAAAAGGTGAGACTTTAATCATCCCTAAAACTTGCCCGAACTGTTCAGCAATATAGGCGTTAAATAGATTTTGGCAGGGGTTGGGAAACCAGCTTAAAAATTTAAGCAACCCATACCAACGACGCAGGTGTTCTAACTCCTGGGCCGATTCCGTGTCAGGATCAGATTGATCACCAGCCTGGCAATATAGCTGTTCAATCGCTTCTAGGTCGCGGTATTGAAATTGGCGAATATTAAACTGGTTTTGATTTTGGGAAAGAAATAAATTCATTGAATCAACTCAGGTAAAGGGGTTATCAGTTATCAGTCAAGAATTAGTTTTATATTTATCTAATTAATTATAAACAGTTAAGATTAAAGTGGTAATCATAGCTTTCAACTGATACTCTGGGGGCGAGGTTTCCCATGGCTGTAAACTTAACTTCCTCACCCCTATAATATAACTGCTAACTGAATTACTGATTTGATAAAGGGCGAATGAGTACCAGTGGGGTTTGCTCATCGGCATTTCCGGCGGGATTACTCCTTAAGGCTTCCTCGATCAAAGCCGTAGAAAGACCGGAGGTTGATGCTAATATTTTAACGGCTTTTAAATCGTTCACGTCTACAATTGCCGCCCCTAACCCCGTTTCTTTTTGTAGGGTGTTCACTACGTTTTGAGGATCACCTGGCCCTAGGACAATAAATTGATCATAGGGGGGCAAAGTTCCGGTCACATCATCAATGAGTCGAGCTTGTTCACCCGCCAACTGATAAAATCCCCCCGGTTTCCCCAGAAGTTTGGCGATAGTTCCTACCACGATAGCAAATAATACCCGGGCTGATCCGACCTGATTTACTAAGGTTTGCATCCCGCAGGCCGTGGCCAAACTGGAGGTCGGCATAAAGAAGTAACAGACCCGTTGAGCCACCCATCCCGGCTTGATTTGGCTCGGATGGTAAAATCGCCCCTGCATTAAAGCCACCGGGGTTTCTCCCAAGGTGACAATATCCCCGGCTTGAGCATGGGGAAGCACATAACATTTAATCACCTCGACGGGATCATCAATATGGGTTAATAAATGGGTACGAATCGGATAAACTTCTGCAACCCCTTCTACGACTCGTTTATTGGGGATCATGGTCGGATCTGGATATTGTAGAGGTAGGACAAGGTGGCGAACTTTAGGAATCCGTCCTTCTGGCCCATAGGTTAGATACTTAACCTTCACCCAAGCCGATTGTAAGGATTTTAGATCTTCTCCTTCGATTTCAACTAAAACTTTAATGCGGGTGGTTTTTTGGGCTTTGACAATATACCCAAACCAATAGTTATCTTCCCTAGCACCTGCATCAATATGGGCGGGAATTACTTTAATGGTATGTTTAATCCCGTCTAAACTCGCTTTAGACAAAAGGGTCAGTTGGGCTCTGACTTCCGGTATCATAATCTCCAGATTTGAGGTCAGGTTCTGGAACTCCAGTTCTCCCCGCAAGACATAATGGCGGTCGTCGGATAAATCCAGATTCCATTCTCCCCGCGTGAGTTCTAGTTTATTCCCCGGACGCAGACGATATTGAATTTCTAGCCCCAATGTTCCTAAACCTAGTAAAACTAATGCGGCTGTTGTTACCAGGCTCAAACCTGCTGCCATTACACCACTTCCCCTTTTAAATGTGCGTAGTTGATGCAAACCGACATCCGATTTGCACTCCCATCCTACCGCAGCCCGTCTATTCTAAAATTCTTAAGTTAAATTACAAAAACAACTCTTGGAGCATCCAAAGTATTAATAAGACTTATCCTACCCGGATTTCCAGCAGATTACGTCCGATAGAAGCGCTAAAGGGTATATTCTGATATAAAGATTTGTAAAATTCACCAAAAACGCTTGGCGTATCTTAATACTTTCTCAAGGAGTCCCATGAAGCACAAGTCAATTGCAGAACGATTTTGCCTCACGGCTCACGTTGTGTCAACCCTATTTGGACTGGCGGGGTTATTGTTTATCCTCCCTAACCCTGAACTGGTCGCTAATTTACCTCCTATGGGGATGAATATCTTTGTCTGGAGTATGGCGACCGGAGGTGTGGCTTATATTGTGTTTGGGGCGGCGGCGCTGGCATTATATGGCTATCGCACTTTAGGGCTAGGAACAACCTTAGCCTTTATGATTCCCTCCCTATTGTTATCCTTATCCAGTGAACTTTTAGGAACTAGCACCGGATTTCCCTTTGGTCATTATCAATATTTGAGTGGTTTAGGTTATAAAATAGCCGGACTGGTTCCCTTCACAATTCCCTTATCTTGGTTTTATATGGGTTTAACTTGCTATTTGTTAGCCCGGGCTGGTTTAAAATTAAAAATGGGAGACAGTTGGATACGTCAACTCTGGGCTTTAGCATTAGGGGCCGTATTACTAACCGCTTGGGATTTGGTATTAGACCCCGCCATGAGTCAAGCTCCTTTTCCTTTTTGGCAATTTCAAGAAGTGGGTGAATTCTTTGGAATGCCCTATCGAAATTTAGCCGGATGGATGGGAACGGGCTTTATTTTTATGAGCGTCGGGGCGTTTTTATGGCGCAAAACTCCGATTGCTTTATCTCGCTCCCAATTAACCTTACCCCTGATTGTTTATATCACCAATTTCTTTTTTGGAGCGGCGATTACCGTTGTCGAATTAGATACTCGGTTCCTATTTCCAGTAGCTTTAAGTATTCTATTTGGAGTGGTTCCAGCCATTATTTTCTGGTGGAATGCTAAACCTTCTTTGGATACCATGGAAAGTTTATTATCTAGCGATAGTATTACTCCATCGACCGTTGAAGCTGTTGTGAAGTAAGTATGAAGATTTAAAAAGGATGGGTAAGGTAAAGCCCATCTTTTTTATCCTTCTTTGTGTCCTTGTATTTTTGTATTTCCTATTCCTTTCTGTACTAATTTTAATGTTGAATCCAATCTTATTAATAATTCCTAATTTCTCAGTCACTAATTCTTGGGTTATATTATTTTTTGGGGTGATATTACTATTACAAATTCCCGCCACCATAATTTTATTATCTCGGTTATTCAAAGGGGCGATTAGGGTTCCCCCTCTACAACCCCAAAACCCCAGCTTAGAACTGTTAGGAACCGTAAGTATTGTGGTTCCCACATTGAATGAAGCCGCCCGGGTCACGCCCTGTTTAGAAGGGCTAACACGGCAAAGTTATGAAGTTAGAGAAATCCTAATTGTTGATAGTCATTCCCAGGATGGAACCCAGGATATTATTCAACAATTCGCTGAATCTGATCCCAGATTTAGATTGATTTTAGATGATCCTTTACCTCCAGAATGGGTGGGTCGTCCTTGGGCACTCAATACGGGTTTTTTGAAAAGTTCTGAAAAAAGTGAATGGATTTTAGGCATTGATGCGGATACGCTCCCCCAACCGGGTTTAGTGGCGAGTGTGGTGCAAACGGCGATCGCAAATCAATATGATTTATTATCATTATCCTGTAAATTTATTCTGAAATATCCGGGGGAATTGTGGTTACAACCTGCCCTATTAATGACTTTAGTTTATCGGTTTGGATCACCCGATTTGTCACCCCAAAAACCCGAACGGGTGATGGCTAATGGTCAATGTTTTTTATGTCGGCGTTCGGTATTAGAAAAAGTCGGGGGATATTCGAGTGCTAAAAATTCCTTTTGTGATGATGTAACTTTAGCTAGAAATATTGCTCAACAAGGTTTTAAAGTTGGGTTTTTAGATGGCGCAAATGTGTTAACTGTTAGAATGTATGATGGATTAAAAGATACTTGGGAGGGTTGGGGGCGATCGCTCGATCTCAAAGATGCTTGTTCTAAAACCCAACTGTGGGGAGATTTATTTCTCTTATTCGCAGTTCAGGCTTTACCCTTACCATTATTACTAATTAATCTAATCTTTTCCTCTAGTCTATCCCTACCCGGTTTTTTGAGTTCAACGATATTAGGATTAAACGGTTTTTTAGTATTTCTACGGATAATATTAACAGCCGCAATCTCTTTATCCTATGATTTGAGTCAAGCTCAAATGCCTTGGGTATTTTGGTTATCTCCCCTCGCTGATCCAGTCGCCGTATTAAGATTATGGATATCTGCAACTCAGACTCAAATTCAATGGCGAGGGAGAACCTACGAAAAGAATTAAAACCCAAATGTGTTGGCAAATAATTGTTACCTCTTTTAAAACTGTCCTTAGTATTGCTATAATTGAAACATCCGATTACTACTTGCCAAGAGCGATAATTACTTAATTTTTATGTTTCTATAATGTTGTCAGCAATTGTTTGTTGGTGTAATTAGGGAAATGTTGCTATGGAATACCAATTTGATTTTAATATTGAGAAAGGTATAGAATCTGTTCTTTACATATTGGAGCTATTAGAGAATAAGGTTCAACCAACAATTCATAGTGTTTCTAAGGTGTTGTATTTTGCTGATCAAAAACACTTAGAAAAATATGGAAGGTTGATTTGTGGTAATAGTTATTACGCTATGAAACATGGCCCCGTTCCCAGTGAGATTTATGATTTAGTGAAATTAGTGCGTGGAGATTTGTCTCCTATTTTTAACCCTGCGCCAGAAATATCTGAACAGGTTCTTCATGCTTTCAAGATAGTTGATAAGCATAACATCAAAAAGCTGAGAGAGCCTAATACAGATTTTTTGAGTGAGTCTGATATTGAATGTTTAAATTATTCAGCAACAGAATATAGAAGTTTGTCTTTTGAAGAACTGACAAATTTAAGTCACGATCAAGCCTGGAAATCTGCGGATGAGAACGATATAATTGATGTGGAAGATATGATCAAAACCTTTGATAATTCCGAAGAACTTATTGAACATTTGCAAAATCCTCATCCATAATTTAGAACTTTATGCCAGCTAAATGGGAAATATTTTATGTGCAATCTTGTCGCCATACTAAGCCAAGTCCCAAGGATAAGTTTGTTTTAATCGCATATATTGATCCTTCACCTTATGGATTTCTGATCAATTCCCAAGTTAATAAATATCTTAAAAACAGAATTTTAAAATAGGGCGATCGCTAAATATTGGACTTTGGACAAAATTAAAAGCATATAAAGTTCTCCCCCGTAATGAGGAAGAACTTTACTAAATCAGCACTCGACAATAAACAATCAACGGTCAGCAAACTGCTAGTTAACTCGTTCTAACTGCCAGAGAATTTGATTACCTTCTCGCCGCACTCTGGATACCTCCCAGTTGCGCCAGGCCCAGTTATCCCCTCGACTGGTGACAGCACTAGCATTAATATCCATGAGATCAGCCAGTTCAGAACTACTGATTAAGTAGCCTTTGGTAGCAATTTCATCAGCAATATGCAGGGTTTCGATCAAATTGCGAAGTTGGTTCACCCTAACCTCGCGCGGTAGGTTTTCCAGTGAATCGTTAATTAAGTCAGTCATGGCAAGATCTCAGACAGCAAGATTAGAGTCTATCATACAGCCCGTTAATAAAAGGTTTCGTTCACGTCATTTTCTCAATTAACCCAGGGGGCGGGGTAATTTCAATCCGTTTTTGTTCTAAATCCACAATTGGAACAATCTCTTTTACAAAGGGAATCAAAACCGTGGGTAGGGGTTTAGGTTTACGTTTCTTCTTAGATTTACGATGAATCCCCTCGGGAATCGGTTCAGAAACTAGCGTGTCTTGGGTAGGAGTCGGGGAATATAACTCCACTTCGAGTAAATCATTCCCGGCTGAAATCACATCTATGACTTTTCCGATCGCTTCCGCTTTTTCCGGGTCAAAGACTTCCAACCCAATTAAATCTAAAACATAAAATTCACCTTCCTCTAAATGGGGACGATCTTGATCAGTAATCAACAAAGGACAGCCCTGTAACGCTTCCGCCTGATTCCGATCTTCAATTCCTTCGATTTCAACCACATAAATGCCCTTACTGGGCATTAAATAGCCCCCCAAAAATTCCACTGGTTCGGGTTCAGTTTGTCCCGGCTTTAATAACCATCGTTGTCCCGGTTCAATAAATCGTTCTGGAAAATCCGAATTGGGATAAACCCGGACTTCTCCTGTTAACCCATGAGCCGCAACAACTGTCCCGATCTCGATCCACTCAGACATGATAGTATTTCTTAATTCTTGCTGTTCTTCAATAATTTGATCCTGGGGATATCCAATTTGGATTTCCTCGATTCACGCTTAGATGATATGAAAAACACAAACAAATTTGCGCTCACCTTCGCCTTTTGTCGATTTGGGACAGTGGGGAAGTTCACACCTAAGCTATTTGATCAACGGAGCCCGATTGCTACCGCTACCATTTTACTGTTTTTTACCTGTTTATCCCCATATTCCCTAGCTCAAAATTCCCCGTTATCAGAATCTTCGGTGCGGGAACAGGAGATTAAAAATCAAGTAGAAAATCAGGTTGATAATACCTTCCGTCGGTATCTGGCATTATTAAGTTTAATTTTACTATTATTACTGCTTTTAAATACGATCGCAGCCTGCGGAGTTTGGTTTTTACTGAAAAAATTAGCCCAACAAACGGCATCCGCAGAGCAGGAAATTGAAAGTCTTAAAACCGATACCCTGACGGAGATAGAACGGGTACTCACCGAAGCTAGACAAATTTTATATCAATTGCAAAATAAAAATGATTTAGCCCATGAAACCTTACAAACTCTCACGACTCAAACTCCCTTACCTGTGATGGAAGCGGTTTGGGCGGAACAGTCAGAAAACAATAAATCGGGTGCAGAGATTGAGGAATTATTACCCGAAATTCATGATCAATCTGTAACTGATGAAACAGCACTCCCGGTAAATTCGGCTGAGGAAGTTTCAGTTCCGATTGTATTACCTATTGCCTCGGAAAACGAGAAAAATCAAACTCCGGCTCCGGTTGAAGTTGAAGAAAAATCTACTGACGCAACGGCCGAGCAAACTCCAGTCTTAGAGGTTGAACCTGAAGCAGAACTTAAACAAGCGATTAGTTTAGCAAAACAGGGAGATAAATTATTTTTGGACGGGGATTTAGAAGCCGCAATTGAAAGTTATGATCAGGCGTTAAAAATTAAACCTGATTTAGCAGAAGTTTGGAATAATCGCGGGGTAGCACTGACCCGATTACAACGATATCATGAAGCCATTGTTTCCTATGAAAGCGCAATTCAGTTGCGATATCATTATGCCGATGCGTGGAATAATCGAGGAGTGGCTTTAGGAAAACTCAATCATTATGAAGCCGCGATTTTATCCTACCAACGGGCTATTGATTTAAAGTCTAATTATATGGATGCCTGGAATAATCGGGGCTTTGCTTTAGCGAAACTGCAAAAGTATGATGAGGCGATTTCATCGTATAATCAAGCGGCTAAAATTCGTCCTGATTTTTACCGAATTTGGTATAACAAAGCCCGATGTTATGCGGTTCAAGGGCAAGTGGAGTTAGCGCTGGAAAATCTAAAACGGGCTACGCGCTTAAATCCCGAAGCCTGTCAAAAGTTAGTAAAACGGGAAACGGATTTTGATCCGATTCGACAGGATAAAAACTTTTTAAAGTTAAATTTCGACTCCTAATTATTGCAATTAAATGAATATAATTGAATTAATTTTTGTTAGTTTTTCCGCTTGTTTGAGTCTGTTTTTTCCGGGTTTATTGGGTTATGAATCCTCTAAATCTCAAGATTTAATTAATTACCCGTCTAACAATTCCTTAGCTACATCCTACACCAGCGGCGATGGTGTAGATACCACCAGGCGCTATCGCATTTTAATCCGGGATTTAGTTCAAACGGAAATTTCCCAAAGTTTTAGGCGAGTTAACCCGTTATTATCAACTTGGGTTTTAGTTGCTGTCTTAGTTCCTAGTGCTAGTGTTTTAAGTATTTTAATTTTGTTTTTTAAAATTACCCGAGAGAGTCGTAAATTCTCCCAACATTTAGAGAGGGTGAAAGATGATTTTATTCCTGAATTTTATGCAAGAATTGGTGAAGCGCAAGACATTGTTTATGATCTCCAGGATTCTTTTCAAGTCACAGAAGAAGCAATTCAAGGAATACAAGCAAGGCTAGACTCTCTTTCGACTCAAGATGATGATTTGGAAGAATATACGGTGGAAGATGATAAAAATAGACTCAGAAATCGACGACTGAACTCTTCAAAAAATAGGGAACAGGGAACAGGGAATAGGTAATAGGTAATAGGTAATGAAGTATTATTTCTGTTCCGGTGTTCCGGTGTTCCGGTGTTCCCTTTTGATTCTGAGTTAATTATTAATTAAATAAACACATATTGATCACTGTCTAATGTTTGGGCAATATTCCCTTGAACAACGGCTAATAACTGTTGTGACCCATTGGGATTCAGTTTAAAAATTGCCACTCCTGCGGGTACATTAGCAGGTAAATTACCAATAGTATATAAATCGCGAGTCCCGCCTAGGAGTAACTTATCTTCATTTCCATCAAAATCCGTAATCAGGGTATAGCCTAAATTCTCATTAGAAATGCCCAGCAGGGTATCATCACCTCGGTCGCCTAAGAGCAAATCGCTTCCGGTTCCACCAATCAGACTATCATTGCCTTGACCGCCATAAATGGAATCATCTGCACTGTCACCAAACAGCGTATCCTGGTCGTTATTCCCAAATATTACATCGGATTCTGGCCCCCCATAAACGGTATCCACTCCGATATCACCAAACAGAGTATCAAATCCGCTATTTCCGATCAGTAAATCACTCCCTTGACCAGAAAATAGAATATCATCTCCATTTTGTCCTTCCAGGAAATCATCTCCCAGGAAACCAATAATCGTGTCATTTCCATCTCGACCGGTAATCACATCACGAAGCGCTGTTCCTTCTAGGATATCATCATTTTTTGTCCCAATCAGGGATGCAGCCGGGGTTAAGGGTGCAATTTGATCTCCATTACGACGTAAAAAGAAAGAGTCTGCACCCTCACCGCCGATGAGTGTATCCACTTCATCATTAAAGACAATTACGGCTGGGGTCGCAGGGATCGTTTCTCTGGCAACTGGGATAGATACAGATGGAAAGTTTGACATTGTACTTCGGGGTAAACAACAAGCGAGGGCAAGAATAAAAACAACATTTTACACTCAATTGACTATTTTTTATACCCGACAAACTTCTCTATAAATGGTTGTGTTGTTTTTTCGCTCCGCTCCTCTGAATCAATAGACTCTGATTAGCATACAGAATCAGGATAATTTTTGATCCTATCAGGAATTACCCATGACCGGGATCAAGATTAGGGGTATAGAATTGAGTTAATTTTTCTACGGTTGTAGTCTCAAAAACCCATTCTAATCCTTGACGATTAATAGCTTTAATTAAAATAATATCTTGTGGGGAAATTTCAGCTAAGGGAAGTTGATAAGACCAAGACCATTGGGTATCAGAATCCGTGGGTTTAAAAGCAAATAAACCGTTTTCTATAAATTGACCATTAATTGAAACCAGAATAGAGTCTAATTGACCGTTGGGATTAATTTCTGATATGGTTCCGGTTAATAATAGATTCCCCTCTGGGGTTAAGCTACACCGTTCTATTTTTCCCTGGGGATGGTGACTAAATTGCAGAGAAGATAGGGGTTTTTGAGGAGTACGAGTGACTAAATATAAATCTTGATAGCCACAAATTCCCTTGGGAATTCGGGAATAAACTGCTTCGCCCTGACTAATTGTTTTTAAACTCTGCGCCACGAAACTTTCACCGACATAACTGGTTCCATATTCGTTCATGTCTAAACTGCGACTTTCACTATTAGGAATAAATAAAATATCCGAGGTAGAAATAGCTAAATGGGCGGGTAATAAATCTCGGTCATGAACACTAAACATTAATATTCCTTCGGGAGATAATAAGGAATAGAGTTTTTGTAACCAAGTTAAAAACGTGGCTTCAGGAAGATGACTAAAAAACGAACAAGCTAAAATAGAATCAAAAGATTGTTGGATCGGATAGTCCTGGGGATAGGTGGTAGAAACAATTCCTTGCACCCCAAATTGTTCGGTTTGAAACTGCACCGCCTGGGCATAAATATCAGAAATCCAAAGGTTTTGAGGCGGGATTTCCTGAACCAAAAACCGGGTAAAACGACCATAACCACTGGCAAAATCCAAGAAAGACGAAATCCGATCTAATTGTCCAAACTGCCACTTTAAAACCTGTCTAACGCTATCTAAAATCCGACGCCCATTAAAATAATACCGAATACAAGCCCGATCGGGTGTGCCGTGATTCGCTAAGGCAAATAAATACATTTCATCTTGATCACAAATAGTCGAATTAAAAGTATCAGGAAACAAGGTTTGATCTTGAATAAACCGTTGACAAGCTAAGGAGTGAGGAGCTAAATTAACAAACTGCATTGACTGTTTTAAAAAATATAAGTTTTCCGATCCATTTCATCTTACAGAAGACTGGGAACCCAAACAATCCGATCGCCCTTGTCAAAAATTGCCCCCTTTGGCGGTAAAATACTAAAGCAATAGTGATCACAACTTCATCCAAAGCTATGCGAGTTTATGTACTACTGTTCAACGCTGGAACAGAAAATGAAGGAATTCATACGATTCAGATGGGCGATCGCAATAAAGTGTTAATATTTGAAGACGAGGATGATGCCATTCGCTTTGGCGTGCTTCTGGAAGCTCAGGATTTCCCAACGGCTACGGTAGAAGCCATTGACGAGGAAGAAATTAAGGAATTTTGTATTTCGGTTGACTATGACTGGGAACTGGTTGGGTCTGGCGAGTTAGCCATTCCTCCCGAAAATAACGTTGATCAAACGGATTGGCAAGTCGAGGAAGACCAACCCCTAGAGAAAGAGCCGGATTTTGTCTCACCGGAATTAGACGATATTCGCAAACGGCTAGAAGGGTTATTATAATTGGGTTTAAAGAGTACAGATTGTAGGTCAAGCTAAATATGGAACAGTGGGAATCCCGGGGACATTTATTAACCGAACAAATCAACGTCAGCAGTCAGAACTTAGATCAACTGAGTTCTTTAGAATTAGTCGATTTGTTCAACAGGGAAGATGTCCAAACCTTGCTGGCGATCGCCCGTTCCCGTGAATCCTTGGCCCAAGCCATTGATCTAGCCACGGCGGCACTGCGTCAGGGGGGGCGTCTATTTTACGTGGGAGCGGGAACCAGTGGCCGTTTAGGGGTTCTGGATGCGGCTGAATGTCCCCCCACCTTCTGTACCCCTCCAGAACTGGTTCAGGGCATTATTGCCGGGGGAGCGGGGGCTTTAGTTCGCAGTTCGGAAGACTTGGAAGATCGAGCCGAAGATGGAGCCGGGGCGATCGCCCTGCGTCAAATTACCTATTTAGATGTGGTGGTTGGGATTACGGCCGGAGGGACAACTCCCTTTGTCCAGGGGGCATTACAAGCGGCTCGTCAACGGGGGGCCAAAACCGTATTTATTGCTTGTGTTCCGGTGGAGCAGGTGGAATTTGAGGCGGATGTGGATATTCGTCTATTAGTCGGGCCAGAAATATTAGCGGGTTCGACAAGATTAAAAGCTGGAACCGTCACCAAAATGGCGTTAAATATTCTCTCGACTAGCGTTATGGTTAAGTTGGGAAAAGTCTATGGGAATCGCATGATTGATGTGGCGGTCACCAATAAAAAATTACACGATCGCTCCTTAAGAATATTAATGGATTTGACGGAAATTGATCGAGAAACGGCTGAAATTTTATTAGAAAAAAGTGAGAAATCCGTTAAGTTAGCCCTATTAATGCAGTGGACGGGATTAGATGCCGTATCCGGTCAAGACCTATTAAATCAGCATCAAGGACAATTAAGACAGGCAATATTAAGTCTTCCCAGTCAGAATTTGCCAAAATAGGAGATTCGGGATAGGATTTTTTTCCTAAAAATGGCAGTAACAATGTCCAGATTAATTTTTCCCGATCCTATGAGCATCCTCTTAAAACAAATTCCAGGGTCGGTTTAACTATGAATGATCAAGAGTTAAAAGAACACATCAAAAGCCAGATTAAAACCCTGATTCATGCGGAAACTAATAATTTATTAGAATTAGCTAAACTTGTTGGGATTGATGCAAACCAGGATTTAATCGGAATTGATTTACAAGGGATTGATTTAAGTCAAGCCGATTTAAGACAAGTGAATTTTAGTCAAGCTAACCTCAGCCACGTTAATTTTACGGAAGCTAACCTCAGTCAAGCTAACCTTAGCCTCGCTAATTTAAAAGGGGTTAATTTAATGGGGGCGAACCTGAAAAATGCCAATTTAACAGGTGCTAACCTCAGTAATTCTAACCTAATTGGAACTGATTTAAGCGCGGCTAATCTCGGGGAAGCCGACTTGACCGAAGCCTATTTAAGTCAAACCAATTTAACTGGCGCAAATTTGAGTAAAGCCTATCTCAGTGGGGTCTATTTAGGGAATACAATTTTAGCGGAAGCTAACCTCAATCATGTCTATTTAAGTCAGGCTAATTTACAAGGGGTTGACCTGAGTGGACTTAACTTAAGTCAAGCCTATTTAATGGGAGCAAATCTGAGTCAGGCTAATTTAAGTCACGCTAACTTGAGTGAAGCCAATCTCAGTCAAGCGAATTTAGTTAAAACTAATTTGAGCGAAGCTAACTTAAATCAAGCTAATTTAATGGGAGCTAATTTAAGTCGATCTAACTTAACAAAAACTGACTTAATGGGAGCTAATTTAAGTCGAGCCAACTTAACAAAAGCCAATCTATTTCAAGCGAATTTGAGTCTGGCAAATTTGAATTTCTCCGATTTAAGTATGGCAAATTTAACCCTAACTAAAATACAAGAAGTTACGGTTAAAAAAGCTAATTTTAGATCTAATCTAGGTCTTTCCGAACAAATCAAGAATGAGTTAATTAGTAGGGGTGCAATCTTTAATGATCATTTAGGTAATAGCTTGGGTATTCTGAACTCGGATTGATGGGTTTAATAGAACAAATAACAGCCAAACGATAATATTTTACTTATTTCTTAATCGTTTCTAGGTTCTACCTAGAAATGCAATTAGGGTGGCTCTGCACCAAAAACTATAATAATTCATAATAGAGGCAAAGCCTCGTTTCTTACTCGTTTCTAGGTTCTACCTAGAAATGCAATTAAGGTGGCTCTGCCACCAAAAACTATCATAATTCATAATAGAGGCAGAGCCTCTATTTAGCATTCCAAGGCAGAGCCTTGGAACGAGGATATTTAAGAGTTCATATTAATGATAAACTAATACAAGGATAATCAAAAGGTGAATTATGGACGCTGAAGAATTGTTAGAGAAATATGCTCAAGGTGAACGTAACTTTGAGAGAGCAAAATTAAGTGGTGTTGATCTTGAAGGGACAGATTTAAGAGATATTAATTTGTCAAATGCTGATTTAACCGGTACAGACTTAAGCAATGCAGTTCTTACTCAGGCTAACCTATATGGTACATTGCTTAATAAGGCTTTTCTCAATGACGCTGATTTATCTAATGTTCAAGGAGATAGAAGCAAACTCATGTGGGCTGATCTCAGTGGAGCGAATTTGAGTAAATCAGCCCTAAATTCATCAGATTTAAGTAATAGTACGTTAGACAAAGCTAATTTAAGCGAAGCCCAAGTAACATCAGCGAAACTTAATCAAACTTCTCTGTGTGAAGCCAATTTAACAGGAGCTAATTTATTATGTTCTCATCTGAATGGAGCCAATTTTAAAAATGCAGATTTAAGTCGAGCTAATTTAGAGGGTGGACAATTTCGAGACTGTAATTTTCAATCATCCAATTTACGGTTAGTTAGTTTAGCTAATGTAGATTTATCATTATTAGATTTTACAGATGCTAATTTGGAACGTGCTAATCTTGAAAATGCTAATTTGAAAGAAGCAATACTTAAAAATGTTAATTTAGAAAGAGCTAATTTGCGAGGAGCTAATCTAATTAACGCAAATTTAGAGGGTGCGAACTTAGGGAAAGCTGACTTAACGGGTGCTAATATTTATGGAGCGAATCTTCAAAATGTTGACTTCACTGGCGCAATTATGCCTAATGGAGAACGCTATAAATCTGAAGACAACTCTCCTCAATTTTCAGACAAAATAAAAACCGTATCAGACACAGAAAAAACCATGACTCGCAAAATCATTAAAACCGAAAACGCTCCCAAACCCGTTGGTCCTTATAATCAAGCGGTAATGGTCAATAATATGATCTTTTTATCAGGACAAATTGCCCTTGAGCCCCGCCTTAACGAAATTCTTTATCCCGATAACGTCACCAAACAAACCGAAAGAGTCATGGCAAATTTACAAGCGGTATTAACCGAAGCGGGTGCTACTTGGGAAAATGTTGTAAAAACCACAATATTCTTAAAAGATATGAACGATTTTACCCAAGTTAATGAAGTCTATGCTAAATATTTTAAACCCGAAACAGCCCCCGCTAGGGCGACCGTTGAAGTGTCCCGTCTTCCCAAGGATGTATTAGTAGAAATTGAGTGTATTGCTGTTCTCTAAACAAGTTCGTTGTTGGGCTTTAGCCCTCAATATTTGGGGATAAAACCCAACAACAATTTTTAATTGGGTGCTTTATTTTATGTCCTCGTCATCAAGTCCAGGTCTGGGAACATAAGTAATATGATCTTGATCTTTAATGGGAATAAAGAAAATAGTTAATAACCCTGGAATTACCGCCATTGCACTCAATAAAAAGTAGTTTTGATAGCCTAAATCCGCTTGAATATATCCACTAAATATCCCCGGAATTAATACCCCCGCCGCCATAAATGCCGTTGTAATTGCATAATGGGAGGCTTTATATTCAGGACGGACAGTTTGCATTAAAAATATCGTATAAGCCGCCACCCCTAACCCATAGGTAAACTGTTCAATGGAGTTAACAACATAAGCCCAAAAAATTTCCGGTTGAGTTTTAGCTAATAACCAATAAAAGATATTTGTAAAATTTTGGAGAATTGCCATCGGCCATATCCAAGTTCTTAACCCTTGTTTGGCAATTAAAAACCCCCCTAATAACCCACCAAATAATAGAAAAATTACCCCAACTGTCCCCGATAAAATCCCAATTTCCGACGTCGAAATGCCTAGCCCACCTTTTGCAGCCGTATCCATTAAAAACGGAGTAGCCATTTTGAAAGTTAAAGCATCTCCCAAACGGAATAATAAGATAAAAGCGAGAGTCCAACCAATTTTATATTGAGTAAAATAGGTTTTAAATGAGTTAATAAAATTAGCGGAATTGGAGAGATTTTCCGTTTCTGAAAACGTTACTTTTTTGGGTCGGGGTAAATAAATTTTTTGAAATCCGTAGATGAATAAAAAGATTAAACTAGAAATAGCAAAAGCAATTGACCATCCCCATTGTAACGGAGGAATGGAAAAATTAGACCCGAATAAATTAAACTGAACGGGGTTATATAAAATTTCTCCGGTCGGACTTTTCTCCTGAATATATTTTTCCGCTATATATCCGGCTAAAAATACTAAACCGCCGCCTCCCGCCAAAACGGCCATCCGATAAGCAGTATTTCTCACACCTACATAAAATGCCTGTTGCTCTAAATTTAATATCGTTAAATAAAATCCATCAATGGCTATATCATGGGTGGCACTAATAAAAGCAATTAGGGCAAAAATTGCAATAGAAATCGGAATTGCTTGCGGAAATAGTACCCCCAATGCTAAAATAAAGAATAGGATTATACATAAAATTTCCATTCTTAAAATCCATCGCCTTTTCGTTGAATAAATATCAACAATTGGCCCCCATAATCCTTTCATTACCCAAGGCAGGGATAAAAAACTGGTTAATCCAATTAATTCGTTACTTGCCCCTAACCCCTTTAAAAAAACCACCGACATAATATTAACGACAGTATAGGGAAATCCTTGGGCAAAATATAAAATTGAAATCCCCCAAACCCGATGCAGTTTTTGATCTTTGTTTTTCATGCTTAATGCTTAATTTAAAGTTAAGATAATCAATGATTGTGAGAATTGTTTTATCCTACAACAATAGTGAATCTCTGCCAAGTCTTAAAATTCCCCTGAATCTTAAAATTTGAGTCAGAAAAGGAAAACTAATATCCTTGAAGCAATTCCTCCTCTATCCCTGGAGTTACAAAATCAGTACACTGGTTTAGAGGATAATTATTAAAATGGAGTCAAACCCCGATGACAAATAAATTTAAAATTTCCCCCGCCTTTGAACCTTTTTTAGCCCATAGTCAACCGAATAGCAAAAAAGATGCAATTGTTATTTATAGAGGTTTAGTGGCTCCTGGGTCAATGCCCCAACCCGGAACAGCAGCCTATTTTGATACTTTAAAAAAACAAGAACAAAGTAATCTATCCATTGCCAATAAAATTATTCAAGATTATCAAACAAAGACGAATCAATCCTTTTATGCCGAACCCGTGGGTCAGGGGAGTTTACCCATTGCCCAAATAGAAGTCAGCCGTCAAAGTTTACCAATTTTAGCTGAACATCCCGATGTGATGGCGATACTTCCTAACCAAAAAATCCATTTAATTCAACCGAAAGAAATTGATTATTCCGGCTTACAAAAACAAGAAGAACAGGATAAACTTACCTGGGGATTAAAACGCTTAGAAATTCCTAAAGTTTGGGAAACAACCCAGGGAAAAAATGTTACCGTAGCGGTGTTAGATTCCGGTGTCCATGGAGACCATCCCGCTTTAAAAGGACGGGTAAAAGATTTTATTGTAATTGACCCGTTAGGACGGCGAATTACTGCTACTCCTAGTTTTGATAGTGGACAACATGGAACCCATGTTTGCGGGACAATTGCCGGGGGAAAAACCGAGGAGGGTTTGTCTATTGGTGTCGCACCCCAAGCGGATTTAATTGTCGCTGCGGTATTAGTCGGAGATGCAACCCTATTAACATTAATTGAAGGAATTTCTTGGGCGGTGGAAAAGGGGGCAAAAATTATTAATATGTCCTTGGGTTTTAGTTACTATGAACCCTTATTTCCCCAAGTATTTGATATTTTAGTCAATCAATATGGGATTTTACCCGTTGTTGCTATTGGGAACGAAAATCACGGAAATACCAGTTCCCCAGGTAATGCTTATAATTCTTTCTCTGTGGGGGCTGTGGAACTCACGGAGGGGGATAATTTAGGAATTACCTTTTTTAGTAGTGGCGCGAGTTTGGTCTTCCCTTCCGACTCTCCTAACGCCTGGGTGACAAAACCCGATGTTTCCGCCCCCGGCGCCCAGATTTATTCCTGCATTCCTCCGGTGAAAATGGATAACGGCGTTTTTCAATATACCTACATGGATGGGACGTCTATGGCGACTCCCCACATCGCCGGAATTGCAGCGTTATTGATGTCTGCTTATCCCCAAGCGCCTCTGAGTAAAATTATTGATGTTTTGAAGAAAACCGCCTATCATCCAGGGGGCGAGGAGCAACGTCCCGATAACCGTTGGGGTTGGGGGATGGTGCGACCTTTGGAAGCGCTGAATGCTTTGAAATAGATGGGGAGTTAAGGTTGGTTTTGCCTTTGGGTTTGTGTAGATGCTTCCGTGACTGCAAGATTAAATGATAAAATCAAATGGCGGTTTGGTAATCAAATATTAAAAAACCATGCTCCTAGAAGATTACTTTAATTTTTTGGCGGCGGATGACATTCGACTCAAAGGCACACGCATCGGCATTGAAACAATTTTATTCGACCACCTTTTTCGTGCCAAAACTCCAGAAGAAATTGCCCACACCTATCCTTCACTAACTTTAGAACAGGTGTATGCCACAATTTTATATTACTTGCATAACAAACCAGCAGTGGAGGCTTACATGACTGATTGGTTAGAATGGGGCGATAAAATGCGAGCAGAACAACAACGTCATCCTCGCCCAATTGTAGAGAAACTGCGACAATTGAAGGCACAAAAATTGGCAAACTCAACTGATCATGCTCAAGTATCTTATTGATGAAAATATTGATCCAATTTATACCCACCAACTACGCCGTTTTCAGTCAGATTTATTCGTGATAGCCGTTGGGGAGATAACTGCCCCACCCAAAGGAACTTTAGATCCTGAAATTTTATTTTGGTGTGAAGAACATCAATGTATTTTAGTAACGAATAACCGCAAGTCTATGCCAGTTCATTTAGCAGATCATATTGCTTTAAGTCATCATATCCCTGGGATTTTTATTCTTAGTCCCAAGTTAAGTATTGGCGAAAATATTGAGCAGTTGATTTTAATTGCCGAAGGGTCATTTGAGGATGAGTATCAAGATAGAATAGAATTTCTGCCTCTTTTTTAAGACAGGGCATCTTGCCGTCTTATCTCAGTTTATGTTTAACTTCTTCTATTATATATTAAAATGGAAATATTCACGGGGAATAAATTCCCCAGGAATGAATTCAGGGAATTTGATCGCGTTTTCGGTAATAATGTGTATGAGGTTACTAAAATTCATTTATGAGTCCAACTATTTTGCCTTATGATTCTGCGCTTAACGGTTTTCCGGTTTTGGGTTTACCTGTGCATTTAACTAATAATTATACTAATTGGTTGTTACAACGTTGGCAACAAGGGTTAGGAACCCATGTTATTACTTTGAATGCAGAAATGGCAATTCAAGGAGAAAAAGATCCTAAATTAGCAGAAATTATTCATTCAGCAGAGTTAGTAATTCCTGATGGTGCGGGGGTAGTGCTTTATTTACAATATAAGGGCAAAAAAATTCAACGGTGTCCTGGTATTGAATTAGCAGAAACCTTGATAGAAAATATTGGTAATTTAAACAATTCTGAATTAGTCTTTTTCTATGGGGGAAAACCGGGAATTGCTGAACAGGCGGCGGATAATATTCAACACAAACTGCCGGGTCTGGGAATTTCTAGTTATCATGGTTATCTGTCTGCTTCAGAAGAAGAAGATTTAAAAATCACTTTAAAAGATTTACAACCCAAATTAATATTAGTCGGTTTGGGTGTTCCCCGTCAAGAATTTTGGATTAGTCAAAATCGTCATCTTTGCCCGAATTCGATTTGGATAGGTGTGGGAGGAAGTTTTGATATTTGGTCAGGAATTAAACAACGGGCGCCGGAATTTTTCTGTAAATATCATTTAGAATGGTTATATCGATTATATCAAGAACCTTGGCGTTGGCGTCGGATGTTAGCGTTACCGGAATTTGCGATTAAAGTGTTGATTCACCAATAGGATGTTATTGTGGCTATGTTGACAAAGGTTAAGCCTAATTTAACCACAAAGACACAAAGAAGTTGTCAACACTAATCTGCCCATTGCTATATTTAGGAAAGAATAGCCCCATTTAAGTTAGCAAATTTTAGGTCAACTCCGGTTAGATTTGCTCCTCGTAAATCTGCTTTAGTTAGGTTTGTCCCTCTCAAGTTGGCGTGGGATAAATTGGCATTTTGTAGATTAGCTTGAATTAAGGTTGTCCCTCTTAAATTTGCCCCGGTCAAATTCGCTTGATAAAGATTAGCTTTGTTTAAATTAGTAAATCTCAAATCAGCTTCACTCAAATCAGCTTCACTGAAATTAGCTTGATATAAATAGGCTCCATTTAGATGAGCTTTAATCAATTTAGCATTATTAAATTCCGTGCGATAAAGATAGGTTTCAATCAATTCTGCTCTGTTTAATGTGGCTGTACTAAGATTGGCTTGACTTAAATTAGCTTGAAATAAGAACGCTTCGCTGAGGTTTGCCCTGTGTAATTGAGCTAAACTTAAATCGGCTTGTTTTAGATTTGCCGAGCTTAAATCCGTGGCAATTAAATTGGCTTTACTTAAATCCGTATTTTGTAAATTAATTCCGTTTAAATCAGCGCCCATTAAGTTGGCTTCGCACAAGTCGGGCTGAATATTAGGATTATTTGAACGCCAAATTTGCCAACGTTGAAATCCCCATTGTAATAATGCTAAATGTTCTGAATTTGCCATATTTTTTATCGTATTTATTCGGGATTAAAACTACCTAATAATTATCTCATTGCGAGGGTAGCAAAGCAATATCAAAGCATTGTTAAATCGTTACTATCCGTAAATCCCGTGAATCTGTGCCACAAATATTCAAAAAATTGGTTCAAGCTCGACTGCAACAGTTATAATTTATCAATACCCTCACGTCTATCTCAGTTAAGCTATGAGTAACCTTACAAACCCTCCAGGCGGCGGCGATCCCCCCGATCGCTTTAGAAATGTAGGAGAACAAATTCAGTTATTCTTCGATTTTGCTGAAAACAATCCTGATCGCGCTGTTCCTTCTTTCGTCAACATCTGGGAAACTCAGGCATCACTAACCACCTAGACCTGAAGGAGCGACAACCCCATCTACCGTTAAATTTTTAAGGATTTAGTGGAATTAACCAAAATTATTAACTATAAGTGATGGAGTTAACTTAATTTAAACTAGAGAGAAAACACAATGGAAAACGGACAGAAGGCTATCAGTGATCTGTTTGAGAGCCGCAGAATTTTCAACATTCCCAAGTATCAACGTGCATACGCATGGGAAACAAAGCAACTGCGAGATTTTATTAGCGATCTTGATAACCAATCTTTAGGCAAAGATTACTTTTTTGGAACAATCCTACTGCAAATAGGAGACAGCGAGGGATATTTCAAGATAATCAACATTGTAGATGGTCAACAAAGGCTGACAACACTCACAATTTTCATGCGGCTGTTGCTTGATAAACTTGATTCCTTCGGTGACGATGTATCGATTCTTCGTGAAACATACGTTCAGTACCGAAATGAATATAAGTTAAGAGTTTTGGAATACGATCAACAGTTTTTTTGTAAGTGTATATTAGAAGATTATGAGGATACTGAAAGCTTGATTGAAACCCCTTCACAACGTCGCTTATTAGAGGCTAAGAACTTCTTCAAAAAGGACTTGGAAACGCGGAATGTTGAAAATTTGCGCGAGATTCGGGAGAAGATTGAGAAGGCTAAAGTCCTGACATATGCTGTTCTAAATAATGCAGAGGCAACACTAATTTTTGAGACGACTAATGACAGGGGTAAAGATCTCACGAGTCTTGAAAAAATCAAAAGTTTCTTAATGTATAAGGTTTATCTTGCAGCTAATGATCCAGAGAGCTATCTGACAACAATACAGAATCGGTTTGGTGAGATTTACAGGGATTATGAAGAGACTATTCAAAAACTTACTATCAACGAAGATTTTATCTTGCGAAATCATTATGTTGCTTTTGAGGCTAATGACGGTCAAAAGGATTATTCGCGTCATTTATCGTTGATCAAGGAAAGAATTAACTCACTTACAGCGAGTCCCGCTACTTTTGCTGAGGCAACAAAATTTATAGATGAGTATTCATGTCAACTGAGCAAAACTTTTGCAATATTTAATCAAGTATCCCAAAATCTCAGAGGAAACTTACTCAATCTTATCCATCTAAATAGAACTGCCTATTTATGGCCACTGCTCATTGTATCTTACAAGCATGATAATAGCCAAGAAAACTATAACTTCGGCAGAGTAACGAAACTGATGGAAATTATAAGTTTCAGAGTGTATGGAATACGAAAGCGAAAACTCAAAAACACTAGAATTTCAAAGCGACTACATGAGTTAGCACAAAACTTCCAAGGAGACTTTGAGGTTTTAATATCAGGTCTCAAGGATATTGTCGGTGAGTTCTGTAGTAATCGTGAGTTTGAGGAGAGACTTATTTCACCAGACTTTTATGAAGCTATTTCAGGAAATGATTTAAACTATCTATTTTGGCAGTATGAAAATTATCTTCGACGAACTGAGTACGTAGAAGATAAACCGATAGGATTTCGCCAGTACAAAGGTCTGTCGATTGAGCATATCATTCCCCAAGAAACTAGACAAATTCATGCTCGGATGGATGAAGGTTTCTGGAGTAATGGTATCCACAGTATTGGGAACTTAACGCTTGATATGTCCTGGGAAAATTCAGCGAAATCAAATCGGGATTTTGATTTTAAATATAAATACTTCTATCAGAATTCAAGATTTCGTTGTCAGCAAGAACTTATCACGTTTACTAACTCAGATAGTAGTGAGTGGGATGAAACATCCATTACCAAGCGGCAGGCAAAAATTGTAAACTTTGCAATGAGGTACTGGGATTATCAGAGTAGGTGACATTCAACAGTTGATCTAGCCTGGACTTATCACCAAATTGCTGTAGCTAAATATTTGGATAGTTTGAGCGAACTTTCAGCCCGACTAGAAAGTTTAGAATCTTTTGCCGATCTGTGCGAGAGTAAAGGAGTGAAAAGCAGCCGGGAAATTATGCCTGGGAATGACGATGAACCAGGCATATATGCACTATAAGATATGGGGATACTACTAATAAAAGAAAAGCACCACGACAGTAAAAAATCAGATTAACAACATTCTTCAGAATCTCTCAGCATGCGAAGGTGGAATTCGTTCGGAGTATCGAATATAGTGAAGCGGGATCATGATCAAGTCCAAAAGGAGATCGACCCATGTTTGACAATAAAATTGTGGCAATATCCAAAAGCCATCTATGAACAACCATTCTTCAGGTAATATTCCCAGTGGAGTTGATGTCAATAGTCTATCTCAAATTAACTCTCAGCAACGGATACACATTCTTGATAGTGACACAACCGGAGGCGGTCACGGCCCGGGTAGAGGAATTTCTGGTAAAAGTGAATTTCCCGCAAGCTGGAGCGACGAGCAGATAATTAATTATATTTCGGAGGTGATTCAAGATCCTAATTCTCGGTGGGTTCAGCGAACAGGTCAACCGGGAAGTAAATATACCATTGCTGGTAAGCCCGTAAGATGGCAGATTGAAGGAACTAGAGATAGTGTTAATATTAGGGTAATAGTAGAACCTGATGGGAGAGGAATCATTACAGCTTTCCCGACGAATCTGCCTAAGAATCCCTAGCAATTTTATCAGGAGTTAAATAAATGTTTAATTATAAAATTGTAGAAAGTAAACTCCATCAAGTTATTAATATCGTCAAACCACAACTATCAGAGACTCAAATAGAATTTATGGTTTCAGATATTCATGCGGGTGAGTGGAATTTAGCTTTAGAGACTTTGTGTGATATCCTCATTGAAGAAGAAATTCCCATAGATTTAAAGAGTTATGAACTCTTGCAAGAAGTGGGCAATATCTTGAATATGGAACGACAAACTTGGGAGATGCTAAAAGTTCAAGTAAGTCCTTTGTAGCTTTAATAATTAGATTTCATATATAGCAATCCTAAATCAGTTGTACAAATAGCTGGAAATCCAAATAATCGTAGGGGCGAGGCGCGCCTCGCCCCTACACCGAATTTATGTCTATTTTTTAGGGTTAATAATTTTGATCATTATTTTGTACAATTCATTTAGACTTGCTATAATCAAGCTAAATGTTCTGAATTTGCCATATTTTTTATCGTATTTATTGGGGATTAAAACTACCTCCATAAGCTCGTCCCGATACATTTTCAATGGCTTCTAAAGCAGCTTTTGAACCTACCATAATATCCCGTTCTTCTCCCCCTAAATATAGCCGTCCAAAACTACCCACGGCCGTCACTTGCAGAATATTAATTAAGGAGGCTTTTTCCGCTTCATTCGCTGCTAAAGCTGCATAGGCTGCTGGTTGAACTTCCAAAATATACAAACTTTGGCCCCCTAAAATTAATTGCCCTCGACGGTTACGATTAATTAATTGGGCTTGGTGCGGGTCAAGATTCCGAATAATTTGACTGGACATAATTTGAGGTTTCAGGCGATCGCTTTCCTGTAACCCTAAAAAATCCAAAATTGCCCGTCCGGCGGTAATTGTATCCCCTTGACGGCTGGAATGAATTTCCAAAAGGCCATAAAGCCGCTCAATAAACAACACCCCAGGACGCACGGAAGTGGCTTTCAAAGCAATATCCGTAATTCGGTTAATTTCAATCCCGGGAGAAACTTCAATCCACAAAGAAGAATCCCCAGGTAAAGGCAAAAAACCCAGAGACACCGTACCAATATAGGCTGCGTGTTGCCGTTGAAGATTATCTAAATAGACGTAACTGCGTAATTCTATTCCCATTTTTAGTTATCAAGTATCCGCACTATCAGTTATCAGTGTAGGGACGCGCCTTAGTAAAGCTATGCCGATACAGATGATTCTATAGTCAGTCATGGAATTAATTCAGAAGTTGAAGTAATGCTACAATCACTCTAACAGGTCAGGGTAACAAACCTGTCTAAACACCCCAATAACCGAACAAAACGCTATACTTTCACCCATCACACCCCCTTGTGTTTAGACCGGGACTGTCAACTTCATGAATTCAGACGAAACTAAAATCCAAGATCAAAACCCAGCCGTAAGCGGGGCCACTTCTTCATCAACGTCACCCTTTAATTCCTCCGTTGGAGAAACCGCAGAGAACCCGATTAATATGAATCCTTTACCCATTGCTGACCCTTGGGAGTCCGACGAACTCCAAAATTCTGAACCTGTATCAAATGCCGCAACCTCACCGAGTTTGTCTGAACGTCTGTTATCCGAACCCATCGAAGAAGTCACCACCCAGTTAGACCAACGGGTGAAACGATTACAGATTCAAGAACAGGAACTACAAAAAAGAATTGCCACCTTACAAGCAACCAATGATCGCATCCAACAGGAACAACTGGTATTAACCCAGTCCATGGGAAAATTGATCTCCTCCGCCTTAGATCAGTTAGAACAACGCAAGCAAAGCTTACAAATCGAAATCGAAAAACTCGAACGTCGTCGCGATCGCATCCAAAAAGAAATGCGAACCTCCTTTGCGGGGGTCTCCCAAGAACTCGCCATCCGAGTCCAGGGATTTAAGGATTATTTAGTCGGGAGTTTACAGGATTTAGTCGCCACCACCGAACAATTGGAACTCATACCGGAAAACACCCCCGAACCCCCAATCCCCACCCAACCCCGAGAAGTGACGAAGGTGGTTATCCCCGCAGAAAATCCCCAAAACACCGCCGCGCCACAATTTTCAGAACAGGGTTTCACCGAACAAACCCAGAAAATTCGCCAACTTCTCGATCAATATCGCAGCGCCCCCGACTATTATGGCCCGCCTTGGCAACTGCGTCGCACCTTTGAACCGATTCACGCCAAACGGGTTTCCAATTGGTTTTTTAACCAAGGAGGACGGGGCGCCTTACGCACCATGGGCAGTCGTTTACAGAATATATTAGTGGCTTCTGCGACGATTTCTATATTGAGAAATATCTATGGAAACCGCCTAAGAACCCTGGTTTTAGCCAATAGTCCCGAACGGTTGGGAGAATGGCGCCGCGGTCTCCAAGATTGTTTAGGGATTGACCGTCGAGATTTTGGCCCAGAACAGGGAATTGTTTTATTTGAAGAAGCGGAAGTTCTTTCTCAAAAAGCCGATCGTTTGGTCAAAGAAGGACGCTTACCCTTCATTATTATTGATGATATGGAAGATAGAATTAGTCTATCTTTACTGCAATTTCCCCTGTGGTTGGCGCTCGCCCCCGACCCCCAAACCCAACAAGCACCTACTGAACGATTTTAACAACTTCAGCACCTTTAAAATAACGGTCTTTTAAACATGATTGAATGGTTATTAATTAATGCAGGATTATTAGTAACAGCCTATTTCTTAGGTTCCATACCCACGGGATACGCCATCGGACGCTGGTTTTATGGCGTTGATATGCTGGCTGAGGGTTCGGGTTCTACGGGGGCAACCAATATCCTCCGAACCTTGGGAAAATTCCCAGCCTTACTGGTTTTATTGATTGATATTTTAAAGGGAACCTTAGCGGTTTTTCTGGTTTTTTGGACTTATTCCCTCTCTTTTACCTCCGAACTGGCTACAAATGCCGGAATTCAAAATCCCGATCTATTACAATATTGGATAGCCATTCTAGCCGGATTAATTGTAATTATTGGTCATACCAAATCTATTTGGATCGGGTGGAAAGGAGGAAAATCCGTTGCTTCTAGTCTGGGAATTTTATTTGCCTTAGATTGGAAATTAGCCTTAGCAACTCTAGGAATTTTTGCCCTGGTTTTAGCAATTTCTCGAATTGTTTCCTTGAGTTCAATTTGCGGGGCGATCGGGATTGCCATTTTAATGATTATAACTGGGGAACCTCTGGCCTATCAAATTTTTGCGATCGCCGGGGGAATTTACGTCATCTGGCGACACCGCAGTAATATTGAGCGAATTCTCAAAGGGACAGAACCCAAACTAGGCGATAAATTAACTACCCAAATCCAATAATTAATAATTATTCGTTAAGATTAGGTCAATCAACCTTGGGTGAGGGGTAATAGGTAATGGGTAATGGGTTTAGATCCTTATCTTTCAAGTATGCCACTTTAGAGACGAGTAGTTAGGGCAGTTAAGGGCGCAAACGCTTTAATAAGTGGATCAAAAACCCATTACCCATTACTCATTACCCATTACCTATAGTTGGGGGGGTGCGAATCGTTGATTTTGATATCAGGGACAATCACTATGGCATCTCTATCTCGTCGTCTATTAGGATTCAATAAAAAAGCACCTAAACTATCCCTGCGGGTTGTTTTTGTGGTTCCCTTTCTGATCCAAATTTTTGCATCCGTCGGACTAACGGGATGGTTGTCTTTTAGAAATGGTTCGATCGCCGTTAATGATTTAGCAACTCAATTAAGAATTGAATTAAGTAACCGCATCCAACAGGAACTCAATACCTATTTAGAAACCCCCCACATTATCAATCAAATTAATGTTGATACCCTGAGAATGGGATTAATTAGCCTAGATAATGTTCCTCAGATGGAAAAATATCTGTGGAGTCAGTTAAAACAATTTAAAACCGCGAGTTATATTGGGATTGGATTACAAAATGGCTATTATGTAGGGGCTAATCGCAATGATGATGGCACGATCGAATTTGATATTGTTGATAAAAGTACCGCCGGAAAATTCCATAAATGGTTAACTAATAATCAGGGCGATCGCAATGAATTATTAAGTGTCAGAGAAAATTATGATCCTAGAGTTCGTCCTTGGTATGAAGCGGGAGTCAAAGCAGGAAAACCCGTTTGGAGTGAAATTTATGCCTATTTTGGGTCTAAAGTTTTAGTAATTTCTGCCAACCAACCTATTTATAATCGCAATAAACAGTTATTAGGCGTAGCCAGTACCGATTTAACTTTAGAACGCATTAGTCAATTTCTGAACCGCTTAAAAATTGGCAAAACTGGACAAACCTTTGTCTTAGAAAGAAATGGATATTTAGTCGCCACCTCAACCCTAGAAGAAACCTTTATTGTTCACGCGAAACAGAAGGAAACAGAACGGATTAAAGGAATTAAAAGTAGTGATATTTTAACTCAAGCCACTTCCAGTTATTTACTGAAATATTTTGGTAATTTAGATCAGATTAAAACCTCAACTCAACTGACCTTTGAGATTAATGGAAAACAACAATATTTACAAGTCACTCCCCTATCTGATCAACGGGGAATTAATTGGTTAATTATCGTTGTTGTACCGGAATCGGATTTTATGGCGGAAATTCATGCTAATACTCGGACAACTATTTTATTATGTATTGTGGCGTTATTAGTTGCCACCTTATGTGGTATTTTTACCGCCCGTTGGATTAGTACCCCAATTTTACGTCTGAGTCAAGCTAGTCAAGCGATCGCCAGTGGAGAATTAGAGCAAACAATCCCCATTGAACCGATTAAAGAATTAGGGATTTTAGCCACTTCTTTTAATACGATGACCCAACAGTTAAAAGCCTCTTTTAATGAGTTGGAAAAAACCAATGCTGAATTAGAGCAACGAGTTGAAGAACGCACCGCCGATTTAAGGTTAGAAAAAGAAAGATCGGAACAATTGTTATTAAATATTTTACCAGAAGTTATTGCCAATCAACTCAAACATAATAAGAAAGCGATCGCTTCGGCGATTGAAGAAGTAACTATTTTATTTGCCGATGTGGTAGGATTTACCCCCCTATCTTCTCAAATTCCGCCGATAGAATTAGTTAGTGTTCTGAATGAAATGTTTTCGATTTTTGACCATCTAGCAGAAAAACATGGATTAGAAAAAATTAAAACCATTGGTGATGCTTATATGGTAGTTGGAGGTTTGCCCTTACCCAAAGCCAATCATGCTGAAGCGATCGCCGATATGGCATTAGGAATGCAAGCCGCCATGGCAGAATTTAAAGTGCCTTTAGAAAGATTTAATATCGACTCTCAATTTCAAATTAGAATTGGGATTAATACCGGATCTGTAGTAGCTGGAGTCATCGGAATTAAAAAGTTTATTTATGATTTATGGGGGGATGCTGTTAATATTGCTTCTCGGATGGAATCTTCCGGTGAACCCGGACAAATTCAAGTCACAGAAGCCACTTATCACAGAATTAAAGATGAATATAATTTTCAAAAACGGGGCATAATTTCCATTAAAGGAAAAGGAGAAATGACTACCTATTGGTTGACAGGTAAAAAATAGTTTTTAGGTAATCAGTATGCCCGATTATTTTTTCAGCAATGGAACACCGCAACACTAATTAGGACTTACGCAGAATACCCAATTATACAGCATCTGTAGGGGCGAACGGCCGTTCGCCCCTACTAGATATGGTTGTTTTGCGTAAGTCCTGACTAATGCAATTAAATCATTAAATTTATCTTAAAAATCCGGGTTAAGATGATGATCAAGGATTACGATCCGGCTTCAGGAAATGATCGCTTTAAGTTAACACTCCAGCCCCAAAGTTAGGATAAAAATATGAGAACATGGAATGAGTCTTTGAAAATTGGTATCCCCTTACTCGACTGTCAACATGAACAGTTATTAGATCAAATGGATCAGTTATTAACTGCCATGGATAATCACAAAGGCGATCAAGAAATTCGCGGGATTATGGGATTTCTAAAAATGTATACAAATAATCACTTTAATTACGAAGAATCCTGCATGGATAGCTATAAATGTCCCGTTGCTTGCGACAACAAAAAAGCCCATACTAATTTTTTAACAACCTTACAAGATATTAATAATAAAATCGATCAAAAGCAACCGTTAGAATTAATTCGAGTTCAGGTTAAACGAGATTTGATAGATTGGTTTGTCAACCATATTAAAAATATTGATACTCAGCTTAAATCCCATATTCATACAAAATAAAGCATAATAGGCTAGTAGAGATTGCACCTATTATGAAGCCCGAAGCACAAGCAAGGCAGAAAATTGACCAACTCCTCACTAATGCAGGTTGGCAAGTTCAAGACTATGAACAAATTAATTTGAGCGCGGCGTTAGGAATTGCCGTGCGGGAATATCCCCTCAAGTCTGGGTTCGCGGACTACCTGCTATTTATTAACCGCAAAGCTGTTGGAGTTATTGAAGCCAAACCTGTAGGTAAAACCCTCAGTGGGGTAGAAATACAATCCGATAAATATTCCTTTAATTTGCCCAAAACCCTACCCTGTCACCAGAAAACCTTGCCCTTCATCTATGAAAGCACCGGGGGAGAAACTTATTTTCGAGATTCCCGTGACCCTGATTATCGCTCCAGGTCGGTGTTTGCGTTTCATAAACCGGAAACCTTACAGGAATGGTTAGGACAGCCCGACACCCTTAGAGGTCGGTTGCAACAGTTACCAACAATTGATACTGAGGATTTACGGGATTGTCAAAAAGAAGCCCTGGCAGGTTTATTTGATTCCTTGAAGGAAAACCGCCCTAGGGCGCTGATTCAGATGGCGACGGGGGTGGGGAAAACTTATACCGCCGTTAGTTTTATCTATTGGCTGATTAAAATAGCCGGGGCGAAACGGGTTTTATTTTTAGTAGATAGAAAGAATTTAGGAGAACAAACCGAGAAAGAATTTCAACAGTATGTTACCCCGGATGATGGGCGTAAATTCACTGAACTTTATAACGTGCAGTTGTTAAGTTCTAATACAATTGCTCCGGTGAATAAAGTTTGTATTACTACAATTCAACGTCTTTATTCAATGTTGCGGGGTGATGCTGAATTTGAATCAGAAAATGAGGAAAAATCACAATTTGATGATAAGGAAGAAAACCAGAATCCCAAGGATGTTGTTTATAATTCTAAGATACCGCTTGAAATGTTTGATTTTATTATTACCGATGAATGCCACCGCTCAATTTATCATCTGTGGCGACAGGTTTTAGAATATTTTGATGGGTTTATTATTGGATTGACGGCAACGCCTTCTATTCAAACTTTTGGCTTTTTTAATCAAAATTTGGTGATGGAATATCCCCATGAACGAGCGGTAGCCGATGGGGTGAATGTCGGGTATGAGGTTTATCGGATTAAAACTCAGATTACCGAACAAGGGAGCACGATTCAAGCGGGGTTTTATGTTGATAAAAGGAATCGTCAAACCCGTGAAATCAGGTGGAAGCAGTTGGATGAGGATGTAAGTTATGCTGGGAAGGAATTGGATAGGTCGGTGGTTGCTGTTGACCAAATTCGCACGGTGATTCGGACGTTTAAAGAACGATTATTTACTGAGATTTTTCCTAATAGAACAGATGTTCCGAAAACCTTGATTTTTGCTAAGGATGATTCCCATGCTGAAGATATTGTCCGAATTTTGCGGGAGGAATTTGGCAAGGGAAATCAGTTTTGTAAAAAGATTACTTATCGCACGACGGGGGAGAAAACTGAAGATTTAATCCGTTGGTTTCGGAACGAGTATGATCCTCGCATTGCTGTTACAGTTGATATGATTTCAACGGGAACAGATATTAAACCTCTGGAATGTTTAATTTTTATGCGAGATGTGAAATCACGGATTTATTTTGAACAAATGAAAGGACGGGGAACTCGAACAATTAACCCGACGAATTTTCAAGGTGTCACCCCTGATGCTGAGGTGAAGGAACAGTTTATTATTATATAGCGAGTCTAAATCAGTTGTACAAAAGCATCATATTTTTCTAAGTTGGGAGGATTGAACAAATTAAACTTAAAGAAAAGCTGGAATAACTTTTTAGCTATTGAGAAGCTCCGACATCGATAATAAAACCGTCTAATAAAATTTTTCACTTGTAACCAGATCGCTTCTACTGGATTTTCTTTCGGGCCATAAGGTGCAAATAAACAACAAGTTATCAACCAATCTTTCTCTTCTTTTCCTTAGATATCATCTCCTTGCAGGTGACATTCATCCAGAGCATACACCAATAGCTCTCCCGACTCAATCTCCCCTGTTAATCCCCTTAACATTTCAGCAATTTCTTGATTTCTTTTCGCAATTACTTCTGGTTTTTTTTTAGGGTTTTCTAGGTTGCCTTTTTGCCAGCTTAATTGACTGTCTCTCAAAATTTTATAATAACTTTCTGGGGACTTAAACACCACATCATACTCTTCGATTAGATGCCTTTCTAGCTCGGAGATGTTTCGTCTTTCTAAGGGAATTAGCCACTGTTCAATCTCTTCAAGCTGTGAGGGTGTTAAATAGCTTTTTGAACCTTGATATCCTAACTTTAATCCCGAAATTCCTTTTTCTAAGTATTTTTTCTGGCTCTTAGCGATAAAACTAATTGAAACTCCTAATCTCTGTTGAATTTCTTCATAGCTTTTCTGTATTAATCTCAATCTGACGGCTTCACCTCTTTTCCATTCCCTGACATTTTTGATATTAGAGATATACTCTTCTAATTCTTTTAATTTTTCTCGTAATTCTTGATTTTCTGGCATATCTAACATTTTTATTTCCTCTTGTTTTTCTTGAACTTTTATTTTACACTCTAATTGTTAATTTATACAACTGATTTAGACTTGCTATATCCCTCTTTTGTCAGTCTCCGAGTATAATGAATAAATGATGCGGGAAAAGCGGATAAAGAAAAAATTGTTTATCTACGGGATGACTTTTTAGCAACGACTTCTAAGGAATGAAAAATAAATAACTTGCACAATTACAACCTGGAAACCTTGATCTACTGTAAACTATTGCTCAATTAGTCACCTTATTGGTTTTTCATTCCTAACAAACAATTAAATTTTATTCAGCACGTTAAAACCTTGTTAAAAATTAACGGTAAAGCGGCTGTTGTTGTTCCTGATAATGTGCTTTTTGAAGGCGGTGCAGGGGAGAAGATTCGGGAAAAATTACTTCATAGTTGTGACGTACACACTTTATTGAGATTGCCTACAGGGATTTTCTACGCCCAAGGGGTGAAAGCGAATGTTTTATTTTTTGACCGTAAACCCGCCAGTGCTGACCCTTGGACAAAGAAACTGTGGATTTATGATTTTAGAACCAATCAACATTTCACTTTAAAAACTAATCCTTTACGGTCTGAGAATTTACTAGATTTTATCCAGTGTTTTAATGTTGAAAATCGTTATGAACGTCAAGAGACGGAACGATTTAAAGCGTTTAGTTATGAGGAATTAATGCAACGGGATAAACTCAGCCTCGATATTTTCTGGCTAAAAGATGAAAGTTTAGAGGACTCTGACAACCTCCCGACACCGTTGGTTTTAGCAACGGAAATTATGGAGGATTTAGAAGCGGCTTTGCAACTGTTTCAGAGTATTACCAGCAATTTAGAACCAGAGGTTGAGATTTGACATGATCCAACATGAAACAGCCCAGCCCTGCTCCCCCTAACTCGTCCGGTGCTACCATGACATTTATAGTAAATGTAGGCATTTAACAAATATGCACCTAAGTGAAATTACTCATCCGAATCAACTCCATGGTTTGTCGATCCACCAACTCGAACAAATTGCCCGCCAGATCCGGGAGAAACACCTAGAAACCGTTGCCGCCACCGGAGGACATTTAGGGCCGGGTTTAGGGGTTGTGGAACTAACATTAGGTTTATATCAAACCCTGGACTTAGATCGAGATAAAGTGATTTGGGATGTGGGACATCAAGCCTATCCCCATAAATTAATCACCGGACGTTATCAAAATTTCCATACTTTAAGGCAAAAAGACGGCGTTGCAGGCTATTTAAAACGCTGTGAAAACAAATTTGATCATTTTGGAGCCGGACACGCTTCTACCAGTATTTCTGCGGGGCTAGGAATGGCGATCGCCCGGGATATGAAGGGGGAAAACTTCAAAGTCGTTGCCATTATTGGTGATGGAGCTTTAACCGGAGGTATGGCCCTAGAAGCCATTAACCACGCCGGACATTTACCCCATACCAATTTAATGGTAGTTCTCAATGATAACGAGATGTCAATTTCTCCCAATGTTGGGGCAATTTCTCGTTATTTGAATAAAATGCGTTTGTCTCCTCCCGTTCAGTTTTTAACCGATAATTTAGAAGAACAATTTAAGCATTTACCCTTTGTGGGAGAAGCCCTCACCCCGGAAATGGAACGGATGAAAGAGGGGATGAAACGGTTAGCAGTTTCTAAAGTCGGGGCGGTGTTTGAAGAATTAGGGTTTACCTATGTGGGGCCGGTTGATGGTCATGATTTAAAAGAATTAATTAATACTTTTCAACAAGCCCATAAAATACCCGGGCCAGTGTTAGTTCATGTCGCCACGGTGAAGGGAAAAGGTTATGCGATCGCCGAAAAAGATCAAGTCGGTTATCATGCTCAAAACCCCTTTAATTTAGCTACGGGAAAAGCTGTTCCGGCGAGTAAACCCAAACCTCCTAGTTATTCTAAAGTCTTTGGTGAAACCTTAGTTAAATTGGGGGAAAATGACCCTAGAATTGTGGGAATTACCGCAGCAATGGCAACGGGAACTGGGTTAGATATTCTCCAGAAAAAACTGCCCAAACAATATATTGATGTCGGTATTGCCGAGCAACACGCCATTACCATGGCTGCCGGGTTAGCCACCGAAGGAATGCGCCCGGTTGTAGCAATTTATTCTACCTTTATACAACGGGGTTATGATCAAATTATCCACGATGTTTGTATTCAAGAACTCCCGGTTTTCTTATGTTTAGATCGGGCGGGAATTGTTGGGGTAGACGGCCCGACTCACCAGGGAATGTATGATATTGCCTATCTGCGATGTTTGCCTAATTTAGTAATTATGGCTCCTAAAGATGAAGCCGAATTACAACGGATGTTAGTCACCGGAATTGAGCATACAAACGGCCCTATTGCTATGCGTTATCCTCGCGGATCGGGGTTAGGTGTTCCTTTAATGGAAGAAGGTTGGGAACCTTTACCTATAGGCAAAGGAGAGATTTTAAGACATGGGGATGATCTGCTATTAATCGGTTATGGAACTATGGTGAATATGTCCATGCAAGTCGCAGAAATTCTCAGTGAACATGGCATTGAAGCTACTGTAATTAATCCCCGTTTTGTTAAACCTTTGGATGTGGAATTAATTGCGCCTTTAGCCCAACAAATTGGGAAAGTCGTGACGATAGAAGAAGGTTGTTTAATGGGGGGTTTTGGTTCGGCTGTTGCTGAGGCTTTATTAGATAATAACGTGGTAGTTCCTGTGAAGCGTTTCGGGGTTCCCGATATTTTAGTCGATCATGCCGAACCTAATGAATCTTTTGCTGATTTAGGTTTAACCAGTTCTCAAATTGCTGAACAAATTCGGGAATCTTTTTTTGTTGAGAAAAAACAACCCTCTAAAGTGAGTTAATTTTTCTAAAAACCCTAAACTTTGAGTTTGAAACCCAGTTTTTGAGTAAAGATTGAATAGTGAAATTTACTATTTTTACTTGGAACTGGGTTTCAAATATAGCAAAAGGTCAAGCCTAATTTAACCACAAAGACACAAAGACACAAAGACACAAAGAATTTGTAAACACTCTCTATATATAGGATAAGATCATGACACAAGCTAATTTTTTACAACCGCTTGCGGTCAATATTTCACCTTCATTAATACTATCGATCACCCATGAAGATTTCGTCCAGTTAGCTCAAATAAATCGAGACTTACAATTAGAAAGAACGGCTACAGGGGAGTTAATTATAATGCCACCGACAGGAAGCGAAACCGGAAATAAAAATCTTGATATAGCCGGACAACTTTGGCTATGGAACCGTCAAAATCAATTAGGAATAGCTTTTGATTCTTCAACGGGTTTTCATCTTCCCAATGGTGCTGATCGCTCTCCTGATGCCTCTTGGATACGTCAAGAAAGATGGGATTTACTAACACAGGAGGAACGGGAAATCTTTGCGCCAATTTGCCCAGATTTTGTATTAGAATTGCGTTCAAAAAATGACTCAATAGATAAATTACAAGCTAAAATGATAGAATATATAGAAAATGGGGCTAGTTTGGGTTGGTTAATTGATCGGAAAAATAAAACCGTAGAAATTTATCGAAAAAATCAGAATGTAGAATTACTGAATCATCCCAAAAATTTATCAGGAGAAGATATTTTGCCGGGGTTTATGTTAGATTTAACTGAAGTTTGGAATTAACAATAATAGCGAGTTAGGGAGACTGCAATGGTTGTTACATTGGAATTACAACAAATTGATATTCAACCCGGACAACATCTAACTTTGCGCCAGGTGAGTTGGAAGGAATTTGAAGCCATTTTAGAGGAAATGGGAGAACATCGGGCTTCACGGGTCGTTTACTATCAAGGAGTGTTAGAAATTCGGATGCCATTACCAGAACATGAAACAAAAAAAGAACTCATTAGCGATTTTGTGAAAATTCTATTGGATGAATTAGAGTTAGATTCACAAACTTTTGGATCAACAACTTTTAAACGACCAGAAATGACAGCAGGGATCGAACCCGATAACTGTTTTTATATTCAGAATGCTGCTTTAATGATCGGAAAGCAAAGGGTTAATTTATCCGTTGATCCGCCTCCTGATTTAGCCATTGAAGTTGATGTTACCTCAAAAACTCAACTCGATGCTTATTTAGCTTTAGGCGTACCGGAATTGTGGATTTATACAGAAGGAAAACTACAAATTTTTATTTTACAACAAGGTGAATACTTGTCAACAGAAACTAGCCAGATCTTTGGAAATTTGCCAGTTATAGGCGGAATTTTACAGTTTTTACAACAAAGTGAAATTATCGGAGATAGTGCAGCAAGGCGAGGATTTCGGCAGTGGGTGCGATATGCCTCCGGCACGCTTCGCGATCGCAATTTAATTCCTAAATAAATAACTTTCTTGATTATCTTGGATTTAACTGAAGTTTGGAATTAACTTGATGCACTGGTATAGAATTTTAAGGCAAATTCCCAAAATTTAGCCGAAATTAATAATAATCCCAGGGCTAATAATCCTGAAGCCATCACCCAGGATATTTCGGTTTTTCCTAGAATTGATTCGGCTGGAATAGTTGTTAAAAATGCAACGGGAACAATAAAGGTAAAAAAGAAACGATAGGCGATGGGATAGGCTACCATGGGATATCTTCCCGCTTCTAATAATCCTCGTAATACTTCCGTAACATTATAAATTTTAACAAACCAAATACTGGTGGCTCCCAAAATAAACCATATACTATATAAACTGATCATTCCAAAGGATAGGGGTAATAAACTGGCTAAATAATCTCTCCAGGTTAATCCGAGTTTACTCCCTTGATAAGCCACCATTGAACAGCCAAAAATTAGGTCGGGTAGGCCCCAAGGAGAAACCATCCGAGTCGATAGCCAAAATTGACTACTCAGGGGTTTAAGTAATACAAAATCCAAGGTTCCTTCTTGAACATGGGTGACAATTCTGTTCAAATTGGGAATTAATATTGTGGTGGAAAATCCTTGTAATATTGTAAATATTCCCAGAACAATTAAGACTTCTTCCCAACTCCATCCTTCAAAAGTATAGCCCGTTCTATAAAATAAAAATAGGCTAAAAATACTGCCTATTAAACTTCCTAAACTGGTGACAGCAGAAATTAGAAAGTTAATTCGATATTCTAGTTCGGCTGCGATCGCAGTTTCCCAAAATAATATTAAAATCTCAAAATAGCGTTGCATGGTTTCCTGATCCTATGAAAAAACCTGATTTCTCGTTCAGAAATCAGGTTAGGGATGAATAAAAAACTAAAACTAAACTCCGTTAAAACTATTTAATGGAGACTTTAGCACCAGCTTCTTCCAATTTTTTCTTAGTGGCTTCAGCATCATCTTTATTAGTAGCTTCTTTAACCGCTTTGGGGGCTGCTTCCACTAAATCTTTAGCTTCTTTCAGACCTAAACCAGTCAGTTCACGCACCACTTTCAGAATCGCAATTTTCTTATCAGCAGGGAATTCTTCCAAGATGACATCGAATTCAGTTTTTTCTTCAACTTCTTCCACAGGGGCTGCTGCACCAGGAGCAACCATTGCAACACCCACAGGAGCCGCGGCGCTCACGCCAAAAGCTTCTTCAATTTGTTTGACTAATTCAGACGCTTCTAACAGGGTTAAAGACTTCAGTTGTTCCAGAATTTGATCAGTAGTTGCAGACATTTGTTAAACTCCTAGACAATGTAACGGTTTGTGTTTGAGACTCGTTGGCCAAGCATTCCCAGAAACTATGCAGCTTCGTCGTTTGAGCCATCTTGATCTTTTTCGACATAGGCATTGAGTGCTCGTGCCAAAGACCCTGGAACCTCGTTGATGCCAACGGCCAGTTGGGTCGCCATACCATTGATAGCACCCGCAATTTGAGCCATAAGTTGCTCTCTGGAGGGTAAATCTCCTAAGGCTTTGACGTCACTTTCACTCAGCAGTCTGCCTTCCATGACGCCGCCGCGAACTTCCGTCTTTTTAGAAGCCTTTTGGAACGCTTGATAGGCTTTAATGGCACTACCGAAGTCTTCCTTGATTAATAAAAAGGCGTTAGAACCCTTGAGCAACTCATTCAACGGCTCCCAGTTGCTTTGACCTTCGATGGCAATTCGCATTAAGGTGTTTTTTGTCACCTTGCAAACACTGCCTGAAGGACGCAACTGTTGCCGTAAATTAGTAATTTCCGCAACGGATAGACCGTTATAGTCAATCACAATCGCCAGTTGTGAACCTTTAAGGGTTTCCTTAAGTTCAGCAACAATTCCTTGTTTATTTTCTAGGGTTCTTCCCATTCTTGTTGAACCTCCATGTAGCATTGCAGTCCATTCTCATCCCCTCCAAGGGACGGAATGACCCACAACGGTTGACTCCTTCCCCGATTAAACAGCAGCGATTTCGCCATAAAAAACCTCGGTTTTTTCACCGAGGTCAAGACTTAAAACTTAAACATAAATCATCAACACAGACAGATTAATAAGGTCTGTAACCTGATTGTTTAGCTTTAAACTTATTGAACCTCGGCAGGAAATTAAGCGTTTCGCCCCTGCTGTCTGCGGTGAGTTAGTCGTTTATTGGTTTAAATACGCAGTTTTAAATCATTGCATATTTGCTTGGATTTGTCAACCCCCAATTCCGACTAGATCACCGGAGAAATCAGCACACCCTAGGCAAATCAATCATCAAGGGTGGCTGAAATCCCCAGATTAAACTAGGTCTGCAATTTTCAGTTCTCGCAGAGCCGTAATATCCACTTCAATTGACGGCCCCATCGTAGACGCGACAAACACACTACGCCAGTAACGACCCTTAGCCCCAGAAGGACGGTTGCGGTCAATACACTCTTGCAGCGTGGATAGGTTCACCAGTAAATCCGTTGCCGAGAATCCGGTTTTCCCAAACATCACGTGCACGATACCCGTGCGATCAGCCCGGAATTCTAACTTCCCAGCTTTGAATTCAGCGATCGCCTGTGTCACATCCGTCGTCACCGTTCCGCCTTTGGGAGAAGGCATTAAGCCCTTCGGCCCCAACAAACGTCCCAGTTTAGCCACTTGGGGCATCATATCCGGTGTGGCAATTAAGCAATCAAAATCCAGCATTCCCTTCTGGATCTCATTAATCAACTCTTCAGATCCAACAAGATCGGCCCCGGCTGCTTGAGCTTCGGCGACTTTCTCCCCCTTCGTCAATACCGCCACCCGGATCACCTGACCCGTACCTTTGGGTAAGCTCACCGTTGTCCGCAGTTGTTGATCCGTATATTTGGGGTCAATACCTAAACGAATATGGGCTTCAGCCGATTCAGGAAACTTAGCTGTAGCGGTTTCCTTCAGCAGATTAATCGCCTCTAAAGGTTCGTAAGGTCGGTCTTCAACCTTTTTTCTGAGTTCTCGTAATCGACGTGATTCTTTTTTTGCCATTCTATTTTATCTCTCCTGGGGTGGTAACGAAGATGCACTTCTCCCCCAATAAAGGGTTAACTAAAATTTCTTGAAATTCTTACGGACTTCAATGATTCATCGCCATTGAGCCCCCGATTGAGATCGATCACTGTTTGGGTGCAGTTATCGGTCACAAACAGGCTTAATCAACAATGGTTACACCCATATTGCGGGCGGTTCCGGCCACGATTTTCATGGCGGCATCCACATCATTGGCATTTAAGTCGGGCATTTTGGTTTCCGCAATTTCTCGTAACTGAGCTTGCGTAATTTTACCGACTTTCTTGCGGTTGGGTTCTCCCGATCCCCGTTCAACTCCGGCGGCTTTACGGATTAACACCGAAGCTGGAGGAGTTTTGAGAATAAAGGTGAAACTCCGATCTTCAAAAACCGATATTTCTACCGGAACTACAAGACCTGCTTTATCTGCGGTTCTAGCGTTATACTCTTTGCAAAACGCCATAATATTCACCCCATGTTGACCCAGGGCTGGGCCGATTGGGGGCGCTGGGTTGGCTTTGCCCGCAGTAATTGCCAACTTAATAACTGCTACAACTTTTTTTGCCATTCCTTAGCCTTGTTTTTCAACCTGATTAAACTCTAATTCTACCGGGGTATCCCGTCCAAAAATCGAAAGTAAAGCTTTCAGCTTACTCCGTTCTGGACTGACTTCAATCACATCCCCTTCAAAGTCTTTAAAAGGCCCTGAAAGTACGATGATATGATCCCCAATCGCCATTGCTGCTTTGACAATCGGTTCCTGTTGTTGCGCTTGTCTGAAGATGCGTTCCACCTCAGCATTGCTCAAGGGGAGAGGTTTAACATGACCTCGACCTCGACCGGAATGCCGTTTTTGTTCCGCCCCAACAAAATTAATCACGTGTGGCGTGTTCTTGACCACCTGCCAAGCTTCATCGTCAATTTCCCAGTGATTGAGTTCGTTATTCCATTTCAGTCTCATCTGGATGAGAACATAACCTGGAAATACTTTCTCCTCACCGTGCTGACGACTGCCATCTTTTCGCAGTTTAATCATTGGGGTGTGGGGAATTTCCACCTTCAAAATTCGTTCTGCAACATCTAGGGTTTGTACCCGTTGTTCTAAGTTCGCTTTGACTCTTTTTTCACAGCCAGAAGCCACCTGAACAGCATACCAACGGCGCTCTCCGGGTGAAAACTCCTGGGAACGTTCGTCTGTATCCGCCATGAGGTCTGAATGTTTTGATTCGTCTGATGTAAAAGTCATCCGAAGATTTGCCCCGACGCCCAACGAAGGAAGTTGTCTGCTAAATAGATCAAGCTGGCCGAGAGAGTGACCATTAACAACACCCCCGCCGACTCACTCAGCAGTTGCTGTCGGCCAGGCCAGACCACTTTGTCCAATTCCTCTTTTGTTTCTTTAAGGAACGTAGAAGCGTTAAAGCCAGAAGTTGTATTTTCAACTGCAACTTCTTCTTTCTTGTTGACCACCATGAACTCCCCTTGCGATCTTACGGTATCCGATCATGATCTTAGCTGCTAAGGGTCACACATCCGCCCAAACTTTTTAAGGTATCATACTGAATCCCCCCATACAATGTCCCGATTTGTTGCTTTTCGGAACAATGCCCAGACGAAGAAAATCTTGCATCTGGGCATTAGAGGTATCCAGCGCGCCCTGGAGGACTTGAACCCCCGACATCAGGTTTTGGAGACCTGCGTTCTACCAACTGAACTAAGAGCGCATAGCGGAGTGGCTGATCTTTTACCTGACTTAGCTTAACACAACTTAGAGAATTTAGTTAAACTTTTTTTGATGATCACGAGGGGAATCATGGAATATCCGGTCTTGCCCAAGTTACAGACTCCGATCAAACCGTTGTTTAACCCGAGTGGCCTTACCAATCCGATCGCGGAGATAGAATAGTTTAGCCCGACGGACTTTACCCCGACGGATGACTTTAATATTCGCAATTCTCGGAGAATGGATGAGGAAAACTCTCTCAACCCCCACTCCTTGAAAAATCTTCCGCACGGTGATCGTGGCGTTAATCCCGCCATGGCGTTTGGCAATCACAACCCCCTCATAGGGCTGAATCCGTTCTTTCCCGCCTTCTTGAATCTTGACCGCAACTTTGATCGTATCACCGACATAAATCTCGGGAAGATCGGGTTTATTTAGTTGCTGTCGGAGGCTTTCGATTTCTGCCGTTTCAATAGAACGGATAATTTCTTCCGCTTTCATGATAATTTTCCAAAACTCACAAGATCCGATTATAGATCGAAAAGGATTGTAAAATCCATCTATTCACCTGGATTCACAAAGATGTTAGACCAATCTATTCCAGTTATCGTTGAAATTGTGTTGCTGTGCGGGTTAGCCTTCTATGTTGCTTGCAATTTAGGGGCTAATGATGTAGCAAACTCGATGGGGACATCGGTCGGTTCCAAGGCATTGACCCTGAAACAAGCGATTATTGTCGCTGGGATTTTAGAATTTACCGGGGCGGTCTTTTTTGGAGAGCGAGTCTCTAAAACCCTAGCTACGGGGGTGGTTAACCCGGAAGTTTTTAGCTCCACCCCTCAAGTCTTTGTGATTGGGATGGTATCGGTATTAATTTCGGCCGGATTATGGTTACAAATTGCCACCCGTCAGGGATTACCCGTATCTTCGTCCCATGCGGTGGTAGGGGCGATCGCTGGGTTTAGTTGCATTGCCGCCGGGGTCAAGGCGGTCAACTGGCAGACGATCGGTTTAATTTCCTTGAGTTGGTTAATCACCCCGGTGATTAGTGGTTTAATTTCAGCCCTATTTTATAAACTCATTAAGTATTGGATTTTAGACCAACCCGATCCCCACCGCCAAATCCAAGAATGGATTCCCTGGTTGAGTAGTATTTTAATCGGAATTTTTGGGGTGATTGTTTTCCCAATTTTGCGATCGCCGTTGCAGAACACCTTAACCCAATGGGGTTGGACATTACCTGTCCATGATATTCCTTTAGCCGTCGGTGGAATCGCGGCGATCGGTTTAACTTGGCGGAGTTGGCGACAATTGGAGCAACAGCAAACCCCTTCTATTTCTGATCCAACACTGGAAAAATTTCCCGGGATCGAAAAACAACTGGCAGTGTTTCAGGTCGTTAGTGCTTGTTTTGTGGCTTTTGCCCACGGGTCAAATGATGTGGGAAATACGATCGCTCCCTTAGCAGCAATTTTAGCCGTGATTAAAACGGGTTCAGTTCCCCTAGACGATATTGAAATCCCAATTTGGATTTTACTGTTGGGGGGGAGTGGGATTGTCACCGGACTGGCTATCTGGGGTAAAAATGTGATTAAAACCGTGGGGGAAAATATTATTTCCCTGCTTCCGAGTCAGGGATTTTGTGCGGAATTGGCCACGGCTACCACCGTATTATTGGCTTCGCGTTTAGGATTACCCGTTTCCACTTCCCATGCTTTGGTGGGGGGTGTGGTGGGAATTGGACTCGTACAAGGAGGAAAAGAGGTGCGCTTGGAGACTCTACGTTCCATTGCCTTAGCCTGGGTGGTTACTGTTCCTAGCGCGGCGATCATGAGTGGGATTCTATTTAAAATATTCCAGTGGTTTTGAACGGTTGTGATGGGACTCGGTTTAATTTGATAGGCAAAATTTAGTCAATCATTAGAGAATGAGCTATTGTTTAGTTTAGGTTTTTGGGGATAATTCTTCCCTCGCTTTGCCATTTTTCCCGTTGTGCCTTTATCGGTCAAGACTAGGATTTTCTAGTCTATCAATTGTGAAACCCGGTATGCAGCGTTGGTATGAGTGGCGTCATAGCTGAATCAGCAGATCAATAAGAGGTTAATCACGAATGGGGACACAGGAGAATCAACCGCCACCTTTAGGATCGGGAGAAACCACATCCGCAGAAATAGTTCTAAGTTCGGTGATACAGGAGTTAGAAACCTTTCATCACCAGATTAAGGAAAGATATCTGTCGGATATCCAACGACTCGAAACGGATAAAGTTCGCTTAATTGAGGATATTGAAAGTCTACAAACGGAATATCGCCGACTGCAATCCCAGCAGTTACAAATATTGTCCGATCGCGTTCCTCCCAATCGAGCTTGGCTCAAACAACTAACCCAAATTGTGGCGCGTGATGTTGAACAAGCTTTGATCGCACGGATTAATCAAATTAAAGCAGCCAGTGATCCGCCTTTATTAGCTGCTGATCCAACTGGACTGCTCCAGGGTCAAGATCACGATCCAGAAAACTTCAATAATCGAGAGTTGGAAGCGGTTTTGGAAACTAGCCTAAACCAAACTTTTCAAAGTTTACAAGAGGAGTTAGGTCACTATCAAAGTAACCTATCTCGACGGTTAAACAATATGCAAACCTTGGAACAGCAGGTTGAAACTTTGCTGGAAACCCTGGTTAATCGTTTGCAAGAACAGGTGGAACAACCCATCCTACGGGGGGATAGTGCCAGACGGGAACTTCCCAGCGACGCTCATCAGACCCTGACCCCTGGGAATACGGGACTCACGAATCGCCCGGAAGCTTTTGCTAGTCCTAAACCTAAACCCCAGTCTTCTCCAGTGCAGTTGGGTTTATTTTTAGCGTTACTGTCGGCGATATCTTTATCGTTGTTTAACGTTTGTTTAAAGATTATTCTCAAGGGGCCACAACCTAGGGAAATCTTGGGTCTATTTTCCCTAGAAGGAATTATTAGTCCGGGGATCGGAAACTCCTTATTAATCCTGTTACTGCGGATGATTGTGGTCATGGGACTAATGCCGATTGTGGCAACGTTCCTTTATCCTCCGGTATGGAGTGATCTCCGACGTTTTCTTCAGTCCGGTGATCGTCGCTTAATGTTGACGGTAATTGGTAGTGGATTTTTCTTGTTTTTATCTCAAGTCGCTATTTATGTCGCCATTGGTGAGATTCCCACCGGAATTGCGATTACGATTTTCTTTATCTATCCGATTGTGACGGTAATCGCCTCTTGGGGTTTATTTGGTGATCGACCGACCCTGATTCGGGTGATTGCCATGATTATAATTCTGTCGGGAGGGATTCTTTGTTTACCGGCCCCAAATCCTAATATCGCCCTGGGAAATGTGCAGGTGGGGGTGATTTCTGCGATCTGTGCAGGTGTGGCTTTTGCCGGTTATGTGTTACTGACTCAGGTGGCGGCGGGAAAACTCCATCCTATCCCGTTTAGTTTGGTGAACTTTGCGTCTATTTTTGTCTTTTCTTCCGTGAGTTTGATGCTACTCCCCGATAGTTTGGGGATTAATATTCAACCGGGAGTTTGGAATGGGTTAATGATTGGGGGTGTGGTTTTAGGTGTTCTGACTCTATCGAGTTATTTATTAAATAATTTCGCCATTCGTTCGGCCGGGGCTGCCCTGGCGTCCATTATTGGGACAACTGGCCCGGCATTAACCGCTTTGTTTGCCTTCTGGATTATCGGTGAGGCGATTAAGCAACAACAAATTTATGGGATGGCTTTAGTCATTTTGGGTGTGGGGGCCATGAGTATTGAACGGATGATGGGCTCCAAACGCAAAGCCAGCTAGTTCAATCCTTGCTCAAGTATCGGTATTAAGCTGTTGTGCATCTAAATTGGTGATTTGGAAATATTGAAGTTGATGGGAAGCCCTGCGTCAGCAATATTTCCATAGCCTTCGCCATACTAGAAACCCACGAAGCAAATAACCGTTTAAATGCACAATAGCTGATCAGTTATCAGTTATAAAATCGGATGGCTTATAGGGTTGTTGAGTTGTTTCGATCAAAACCTATCAAAGCGGCAAATAATGAACAAAAAAGATCGGATTTTTACCGATATCTATAAATTGGATTCATCCACCCATCTCTATATGATTGAGATCGGGCTGAATCATTACACTGATATTTTTAATGAATGGGATCCTGCTCCCTTTAAACGTCGAGAGATAAACCCGAATTTGGAATCTTATCTACTCAGAAGTTCCGATGAAGTCCCCTTTGAAAAACAGATTGAGTTGTGTTTTATGGTTTCCCAGGGACAACGGGATGAAAAAATGGAGAAGGAATCACGCCTGGGTATAAAAAATAGTTTTACCTTTAAAATATACGTTTTTAAAAAAGAGATTAAGCAAGCTAATAGCCGGATCATTTATTTTGTTTTTGTGGGTTTGATTTCCCTATGGATGGCTACCATTTATTCGGAAAATTCAACGGCGGTTTTTCCCTCTGTACTGTTTCAAGCTCTGGTGATCAGTGGATGGGTTTTTATTTGGGAAGCTATCTCTCTACTGTTTTTTAAAAACCGTGAATTTTATCATCGTTACCGCACTTATAAAAGATTGCAAAATGCTCCTGTAATTTTTATAGATCAAGAAAATAGTCCTGCCCTTGACTGAATCTTAAAAAAGTTGAGTACAATAAATTAATACATAATACAGTAGTGTTTAAACCCGAAAAAATATGATCACAGTTCGCAAGTCTCAAGACAGAGGACAGGTTAAAATTGACTGGCTAGAAAGTTATCATACCTTCTCCTTTGGGAACTATTATGATCCTGAATATATGGGATGGCGATCGCTGCGGGTGATTAATGAAGATCGGGTGCAACCCATGGGCGGTTTTCCTACCCATGGACACCAAAATATGGAAATTATTACCTATATTTTACAGGGTTCCCTGGAACATAAAGATAGTTTGGGTACAGGTTCTATTATTCAACCGGGTGAGGTTCAACGCATGAGTGCGGGGACGGGAATTCGTCATAGTGAATTTAATCCCTCTGCAACGGATCAAGTTCATTTATTACAAATTTGGCTGCTACCGGATACCCAAGGTTTACCCCCAAGCTATGAACAAAAATCATTTAATTTCTCAGAAAATTCCGGTCAATTCCAATTAATTGCCACCCGAAATCCGGTGGATCAGGCGGTGAAAATTCATCAGGATGTTAATTTATATGCAGGGATTTTAAAACCGAGCGATCGGATTTCCTATTCCTTTTCTGCTGAACGTTATGGTTGGCTCCAAGTGGCTAAAGGAGAAGTGATTCTCAATCAAATTCCTTTAACGGCGGGTGATGGTGCTGCGATCGCCGAAGAACCAGAAATTACCCTGACTGCCACAACCGATGCGGAAATATTACTCTTTGATTTAGCTTGAATTTCTATCACAATTAAACAGTAAGCTATTGAGCATCTAAAGTAGGCATTAGAGGATTGTCAAATCCCATTGCCAGTGAGGACAATGGCTAGGATGCAGGGTTCAACTGTATCAAAAGTAACCTTTTTATTTTGAGTGGCCAGGTCATGAAGATAATATTTTCCTTTGACTCGGATCTTACCCTTTCGTTTTAAAATCTTAATCATATTGAAGAACTATCTAGCTCCGATAACAAGCGTATTTCCATTAAATCCCTATGGCTATTGGCTATCTCGCCCTGGTTCTCCATGCCCATCTTCCCTTTGTTCGCCACCCTGAAAGTGACTATGTATTAGAGGAAGAATGGCTATTTGAAGCAATTACCGAAACCTACATCCCTCTGATCAAAATGTTTGAAGGGTTGAAGCGGGACGGGATTGATTTCAAAATCACCATGAGTTTGACTCCGCCCCTGGTATCGATGTTGCGAGACCCTCTGCTTCAAGACCGATATGACCAACACCTGGGCTTACTCCAGGAGTTAACTGAACAGGAAATTGATCGCTATCAAAAAACCCCTCATCTTCGTTATCTGGCCGAACATTATGCCGAAGAATGGCAGGAAGCCCGTAAACTGTGGGAACGCTATCAAGGCGATTTAGTCACGGCTTTTAAACAATTTCAAGATAGCAATAATTTAGAAATCATCACCTGCGGTGCAACCCATGGCTATTTACCGCTAATGAAGATGTACCCCCAAGCGGTTTGGGGACAAATAGAGGTGGCTTGTCAACACTATGAAGAAACTTTTGGCCGTCGTCCTCGGGGGATTTGGTTGCCTGAATGTGCCTACTATAATGGCTTAGAACGAATGTTAGCCGATGCGGGAATTCGGTATTTCCTCACCGATGGTCATGGGATTCTCTACGCCCGTCCCCGTCCTCGGTTCGGAACCTATTCCCCGGTTTATACGGAATCCGGTGTGGCGGTATTTGCCCGGGATAATGAGTCTTCTCAGCAGGTCTGGTCTTCGGAAGTGGGTTATCCTGGGGCGGCGGAATATCGAGAATTTTATAAGGATTTGGGATGGGAAGCGGAATATGAATATATTAAGCCCTATATCATGCCCAATGGTCAGCGCAAAAATACCGGAATTAAGTATTACAAAATTACGGGTCGGGGTCTAGGACTGGGAGAGAAGGAACTTTATGACCCCTATTGGGCTAAAGCTAAAACTAGCGAACACGCGGCTAATTTTGTCATGAACCGGGAGCGCCAAGTGGAACATCTCCACGGAATTATGCAGCGTCCCCCAATTATTGTCTCTCCCTATGATGCCGAACTATTCGGACATTGGTGGTATGAGGGGCCTTGGTTTCTCGATCAATTATTCCGCAAAACCTGGGAGAATCAAAAGGTTTATGCCATGACCCATTTGGCCGATTATCTTCAAGAGTTTCCCACCCAACAGGTTTGTCATCCTGCCCAGTCCAGTTGGGGATATAAGGGATTCCATGAATATTGGTTAAATCATACCAATTCTTGGATTTACCCCCATCTCCACAAAGCGGCGGAACGGATGATTAAAATGGCGGGTCGCGAACCCAGAAGCGACCAGGAGTTACGGGCACTCAATCAAGCGGCGCGAGAATTACTCTTAGCACAGTCTTCTGATTGGGCTTTTATCATGAGTTCGGGAACCATGACCCCCTACGCCGTGCGTCGTACCCGTTCCCACCTGATGCGGTTTAACAAAATCTACGAAGATATCAAAATTGGTAAGGTGGATTCAGGTTGGCTAGAAAAGGTGGAAGCTATTGATAATATTTTCCCGAATATTGATTTTCGCGTCTATCGACCCTTGATGTAATCTAAAATTCCGATTAGGGTAGAGATAATATTGGCTACAAATTCCCCCTTTTTTATGGAAGTTAGGGGGATAATCTGTAGTATTTCTAGTTATATGAAATCCTGAAATTAGCGCCATAGATTTAGGAAAAACCTAGGATTCTTCTGATAGTTTAGCCCGTTTTTTACGGAAAATTCCTGTCAGATTGATTCCGGTGATTAACATTCCAATTAATCCCAAACCAATTAAAGCAACGTAAATTGCTTTCCCAACGGGGCCAAAATAAGAACCTTGATGAATTGTCAGTAAGAGTTCAGAAAAATCACCCGGAAAATTAAACCAACTATCTCCGATCGCATACAGAATACCTGTGGAAGCACTTAAAAACAAAGGTAAAAATAGAATAGGTGCTAAAATTTGATGAATTTTTCTAGCATTTAAAGGCTGATCTTTTAAATTATTTTTCCGTTTTTGCTGTGCTAACCGAACCATGGTTAATCCAGTAAATATCATAGCAATTAGTCCCAAACCGATTGACAATACATAAATCGGGACTAACCCTTCTCCTAAAAATTCTCCTTGATGAATGGTCAGCAGAATTTCTGCTTTATCTTTTGGCATTCCCATCCAAGTCCTTCCCAAACGATAAGCCATTCCGGTAAAAGCAGTCAAAAATAAAGGAATAAATATAATCGGTGCAATTTTGCGATGAAATTTCCGCAATTGGATATTTTGCATATCATTAACCTCAATAATTATAAAATTTTTAGGGTGTTTATTCTTACCCTAAATCTCAAGATAAAACTAAAAAGTGACAAACTGGTGACAGATTGAGATATTGCCGATTAAATTAGAGGATTTCAATGGGGTATTAGGTGTGGGATGGAGTCGGAAAACGGACAGAAAAACAGCTACCCTTTCCTAACTGACTGGTAACGGTAATTTCTCCTTGATGATTTTGGGCTAAGGTTTGAGCGATCGCTAATCCTAAACCCGACCCGCCTTTTCGGCGATTTCGAGCTTGATCGGCACGCCATAACCGATCAAAAACAAAGGGTAATTGTTCAAGAGAAATACCGATTCCCGTGTCTTCTATTCGTACCCAAACCGATTTTTCTTGCTGTTCTAAATAGACTATTACTTTGCCCCCAGTATCGGTATAATAAATAGCATTTTCAATTAAGTTTAAAAATAATCGCCAAAGTTGATTTCCCTCACCTTTTATTTTAACGTCAGTGGGCATATATAAGATTAATTGAACTTCTTTTTCTTCCGCTTGAGGAGATAGAAATTCTACTAAATCTTCTAATAGTTCATTCAGAGGAATCATCACCCAATTCGTTGTTAAGGGAAGATCATCTTGATCCTGGCGGGCTAAAAGTAATAAATCTTCCACTAAGCTAGTCATTTGATTTACACCACTAGCGATCGCTTTTAATTTATCAATATCCGCCGGATTAATTCGTTCTGGATGACTTTGAATGACTTCCACACAAGCTCTAATTCCCGCCAAAGGATTTCTCAATTCATGGGACGCATCAGCGGTAAATTGTTTGAGTTTTTCAAAACTTTTTTCAATGGGGTTTAAAGATTGTTTGGTTAACCACATTCCTCCAAAAGCTGTTAATCCTGATACTAAGATTCCCCCTAACATCATCCCTAATCTTAATTTTTTTAACACCATTTGAATGGATTCTGTAGACTCACTAATCCGCACGTAACCGATAATTTCTGATTGTGATTCTGATGATCGATTAATCTGTAAAGTTAGGGTACGAATTTTTTGGTTATTAATGGTATAAGTCCGATGATAATGGGATAAATCAATAGGAGGAAATATTTTTCCGGCTTTAGCAATCAGTTGGCGATCGGGATCAAACCATTCAATTCCTTGACTGGGTTGCTGAATATTTTGCCAGGGAATATCTAAATCTCCATCATCATCTAATCCCCTAAAATCATCCATTTTAGAGGCTTTTTTATGCTCTTTAACTTCTGAAAAACTATGGGTAGCTGCATCTGCTAATGTTAGAAGTTGCCGATCTAATTGTTGATATAAACTAAAAGAAAAAAATTCATAGACGGCAATCATAGAAGTTCCTGAAATTGCCATCATTACTCCTAGATAAGACAGGAGCAGCCGCCAACTTAAAGAGCGAAATTGGGGGTTAATTGCATCGCGTTTTGAGCCGATATCCCAAGCCATAGACGGTTTCAATTAAGGTAGAGGGTACACCGACGGTTTTGAGTTTTTGTCTCAATCTTTTGATATGGGTTTTGACGGTATCTTCCCCGGGGATATCTTCAAAAGACCAGAGATGCTCTAAAATTATTTCTCGCGAAAGCACTCGTCCGGGGCTGCGTAAAAACAACTCTAACAAACCATATTCTTTCGGTGTTAAAGATAGAAGTTGTCCTGCATAAGTGACTTCACAACTATTTGGATCTAGGCGAAGATTGCCCCATTCTAACACCGGAGGTAAGGCGGAATTTCCTCGTCTTAATAAAGCCCGAATTCTGGCTAAAAGTTCTTGTAAATCAAAGGGTTTAATCACATAATCATCTGCTCCTACATCCAATCCCAACACCTTATCCGCACTGGTATCTTTTGCTGTTAACATCAATACAGGTGTACTTTTTCCCTGTTGTCTTAATCTCTGACATAACTTAATTCCATTGAGTCCGGGTAACATTACATCTAATATCATCAGGTCATAGTCAGCAGATTCCATAAACTCCCACCCCATCTGACCATCATGAACCACATCTACCACATAATGATGATCCATTAAGGCTTCAGCTAAGGCTTTTGTAATCCGTTCATCATCTTCAACTAATAAAATTCTCATGGTTCCTTATTTTAATCAGAGTTAACACTTTTTTAAGTTAACAACAGAACCAATGACAGCGATCGCCGGAGCTTCAAAACCCGTTTCTTCTACTTTTTGAACAATTGTTTCTAAACTAGCAATTAACTCCTCTTGCTCCGGTCGAGTTCCCCAGCGAATTAAGGCGATCGGTGTTTCTGGGGACTTTCCAGCTTGGGTTAACTGTTGAATAATATAGGGTAAATTGTGAACTCCCATATAAATTACAATGGTTTCTGAACCCTTGGCGATCGCATCCCAATTCACCTGGGGCCGATATTTTCCGGCGGTTTCATGACCAGTTACAAAGGTAACAGATGAACTATGATCTCGATGGGTTAAGGGAATTCCCGCATAAGCAGGCGCCGCAATTCCCGAAGTAATTCCGGGGACAACTTCTACAGAAATTCCGGCTTTAATTAAGTCTTCCATTTCTTCGCCACCCCGACCAAAAATAAAAGGATCTCCCCCTTTTAATCGCACAACAATGGCATGAATTTGAGCTTTTTCAATTAACAATTGAGTAGTTTCTTCTTGAAATAATGAATGTTTACCTCGCCGTTTCCCGGCATTAATTTTTTCGGCTTTAGGGTTAATTAAATCCAAGATTTGATCACTAACTAAGGCATCATAAATTACTAGATCTGCCAATTGTAATAATGTTTTTCCCTTAATAGTTAATAATCCGGGATCTCCTGGCCCCGCACCAACTAAATATACTTTACCTAAATTTTTTTTAGATTGATTCATTTTTCTCAAATTCTAGTTAGTTAGCAATTTTTAGGGGAGAAAAGAGGATAATTATAGAATAATACGAAACCCTGGGAATATGGTCATATCCTGAATCATTTTAATTGGTAAACTCCCTGACTTGGATTAATTGAGAACCCGCAGGACAACGAATTACTTTAGAACCAGGGGTCGGAGGTAGAATCGGAGTGGGAGGAATAGAGGTTAAGTCATCGCTTTGGCAAATTCCGCCGACTCCCACCATAGAACTTTCTATTTTAACGATAAACAATGCACCGGAATAACTTTTAATCCGAGGAACCTTTGCGGAAGCTTCAAATAATACTTGATCTGATTCCACTTTCATTTTATATTGATAGTTACGGGTTCCCTGAGCAGTTCCTCGATATAAATTGTCTAATTTAGGTGTAAACTTATTATAATGTTTTAACTGATAATTTTGATTTTCAATGAAAGCTAATAAAATTTGTCTTGCTTCCACTTGTTTGACGTTGCGAACTTTAGCATCAAAGGAAGGATAAGCAATTAAGAAAAATAGTCCAAGACAGATAAAAATTGATATAAAAGTCCGACTTATTACTTTTAAATTTTGAGCAAAAAATTGTTTTAATTTAGACATTAATCCTGATTTCAATTAATTTTATATTTTACTGAGAAAACTTCATCGATTCTACCAATTCGGCATCAAGAGGACAGCGCACTTGATGAAAGTTAGGAAAAGGAGGTTGAATCGGAGTGGGAGCAGTCATCGAGGAGCGAGAACTTTTACAAATTCCTCCCACCAGCACGACAGAGTTATCTATTTTAATCTTAAATAAAGCTCCCGAGTAACTAACTCGCCGCCAAATAATTGGAATCGCTTCAAAGAATACCCGATCGGATTCTACCGTCATTTTAAATTTATAGGTTCCGATTCCTTTTGATGTTCCTCGATATAAGTTTTCTAAGTTGGGTGTAAATTTACCATAGGTTTTTAATTGTTGATTTTGATTTTTAATCAAAGTTTTTAAAATTGATCGACCTTGGGCTTGATGACCTCGACGAATTTTATTGTCAAACCGAAATAAACCTAAGAGCAATAAAATTAAAAATACACCTGAAACAGAAAAATATATCCATTTTTTCGGAGAATTTAAAAAATTGAGTTTAGACATATTATTCAGGAGGAATTTAATATAAATAAATCATTAATTCTAGTCAATTAGAACCAGTTATACTAGAAACTTTGGGTGAAACACTGACTAAAAGTTAGTATAATATAATTTATAATAAAACTCTCTAACTCTGCTGTGATTTTTTTCGCCAGGGAAAAGTCCGCAGGATGAGATCAAACAATTCTGACACAGAATTCGATTTCCTCTAACCCCCACTCAAGTTAAAATTTTCTCGATGAGTATAGAAGCTCATGGCGAGTAGCGAACAGCTAAAAGGAAGATGAATATTGACCAACTTGAAATTTTACTAGCAGTAGCAGAAGAAGGAAGCTTTTCAGAAGCAGCATTGAGTTTAAGTATCTCTCAATCCGCCGTTAGTCGGGCGATCGCGGCTTTGGAAGATGAACTGGGTCTTCCCTTACTGCTGCGAGGACGGTTTGGCGCTCGTCCCACCCTGATTGGAGAACGGGTGATGGTACACGCGAGTAAAATCTTAGAACTGCGGGAAAAAATCGATCATGAAGTCAATTTAGAAAAAGGCTTACACCGGGGGAAAATTCGGGTAGCATCCTTTCGCAGTGCGGCAACCCATATCCTCCCCTCAAAAGTTGCCCAATTTCGTAGCCGTTTTCCCGATGTAGAAATTACGATTACCGAAACCGATCCCCTCGGAATTGAACACAGTTTACGCACCGGTCAAGTGGATATTGGGTTACTTCCCTTACCCCGGTCTGAGGAATTTGAAACATGGGAAATTGCCCGGGATGAATATGTGGTTTTATTACCCACTTCAGTTGGTCAAATCCCTGAAACCTTAAGCTGGGAACAACTATCGACTTACTCTTTTATTTTATTCAATTATGCCGAATGTACTTCTGCGGTGCGCGAACATTGGGCAAAATCAGGACAATCCTTAAAAGTTGCCTATCAAATTAAAGAAGATTCAACGATTGTGAGTATGGTGGCTCAAGGATTAGGGGCCGCAATTTTACCCCGTTTAGCTGCGTTACCGATTCCGCCGCAAGTCCAAGTCCGAGCGCTACCCGTCCCCCTGGAACGAGTCATCGGTGCCGCCCTCTGGTCGAATGGTTTCCATGTTCCTGCGGTTTTTGCCTTTCTGGATGTCCTCAGAGGAACGGGGATATTTTCCCGGTAGAAAAATCCGGCAATAGGGGTAATTCATGAACTACCCCTACACAGGTTACAAAAATTAGTATCGCAAAATTAAAGCAATTCCTTGGTGAGCCGAAAGCGCTCCATCGTCTACAATAGCTACCTCGCCGCCCTTAGCCAGCACTGCTTCGATAATTTCATCTACAGCATCGTCCATGACCTCCGTACCGCCGGCCGCTTCCACTAACTCCAGACCTCCGTTTTCAGTTAAGATGGCGGGGACATGGTAATTTTTTTCCACCAAAAGCAATTTGCCTCGACCTTCCTGGGCCAATCGCCAGGTTTCTTCAATGGTAGAAACCACCGCCTTAATTCCCATGGCCACATCTAAGGAGGCGAGGGCACTGGCTTGTTTGGCTTCGCGGACTGACTGAACAATTGGCCATACTTGGAGGCTGAGTTCAGAAAGACTGGCTCGATCAAAATTGCCACTCAGAGTCCCGGCGATCGCTGAAGTATATTGAGAAACCTCTTGGAAGAAGGAGACTTGGCGAACTACGCCGCCCACAATTAAAGGCAGTGACTCATCCTGGGCATATTCCGTGAAGGTACTATCCACCTGCTGAAAAAACCGACGATATCGGTCGTCGAGGTAAGCCGTATCCGCATCGAAGGGAATCGGGGCCGTCGCTCCCGGGCCAGTCATTTGCATCGGGAAGTTTCCGTCTTCAACTTCTTCTAGGGTTTGTCCCGTTCCAGCCAGTAAGCGTGTAGAGTTTTCGCTTAACAGAAAAACCCAATAGCGTTGATCTCGGTGTAACCCATAGACTAAATCCCGGGTAGCAAAGGTTTTATCAATCACAACCCGTGCGGGGACAGAAAAAGGCAGGTAATAGAGTTGGGCAAATTCATGACTCACATATAATGCTAATCCGTCAAGGGTATGGGGGTAGTTAATTTCACTCACCAAGGTATCAAGTCGATTCAACAAGGGTTCTAACTCTCTCTGAGAAAATTCTTCACCCAGGCGAGTTTTTGCCTCATCTACCAAATTTTTAACCCGAATGGGGTCTTGTTTATTATCCGGTGATGTCCGATGGGTCGGTAACAAAATTGAAACGGCAGGAACATTGATTAGAGACTGTAATTGCTTGAGATCTTGACGAGTGATCATTCTTTGTTATTGCCTTTTTCAAGTGATTTATAGATCAATGAACATATTAACATACAACCGAGCTATTACTGATGGAAAAACCTATTTTTTGTCAATCTAATTCTATAATCAGATCAATTTTATCAAGTCAATTTTAAAGCATTAACTATGTTAGAAACAGAAATTACCAACTATGACTGCATTGTCGTAGGATCTGGATTGTCTGGACTGATAGCCGCTCGTAACCTTCAAAGGGCGGGTCATCAGATTTTGGTTTTGGAGGCCCAGGATCGAATTGGTGGACGGATGTATGGTCAACAGATTGCACCGAATCAATATATTGATTTTGGAGGTCAATGGGTGGGGCCGACCCAAGATCGGTTTCTGGCTCTGTTAGATGAGTATAAAATCCCTCGCTTTCCTTCACCTTTAGAGGGAAAAACAGTATTTTTATATAATGGGCATCGGTCAGAATTTAACGGCTTCTTTCAAGGATTTGCCGAAGGAGAACGTCCTGAGATTAGTCAGGAAGAATGGGACGATGCGATCCAGGCTTGGCATCGTTTTGAGGAACTTTCCCAGTCTCTGCCCTTGGAACACCCCGGTCGAGAGCCTGAACATAAACGGCTCGATGCTCAAACCTTTGCCCAGTGGATCGGTGAAAATACCAAAACCGATTTTGGTCATTGGTACTTTTCCTACATGGTTCGTGCCGTTGGCTTCCTGGGGCCGGCCGAACCCGGTGAAGTCTCCCTGCTGCACGTCCTTTGGGGGAATCGTTGTGCCTCACAATCGGAGCATCCAGAAGCGGAATTGATCCATGGTGGGGCGGGACAGATTCCCGGGGTGATAGCGGCGGAACTGGGGAATCAAATCCAGATCAATGAACCCGTGGTCAAGATTAGCCAGGATCAAGTCGGTGTGGAAGTCACCACCGGGCAAAACAGCTATAAAGCCCAGTTTGTGATTGTCGCCATGCCGCCTTATCTCAGTGGTCGGATTAACTATGATCCGCCTTTACCAGCAACCCGTCAACAGCTTACCCAACGGTTTCCCATGGGAACCCTAGCCAAAATCCTGATTTCCTATGAATCTCCGTTTTGGCGGGAAAAAGGACTGGCGGGTGTGGGCATGGGTAACAGCCAGTGGATTGAACTATTTGCCGATAGCTCCGATCCGCGCAGTGGTAAAGGAGTGATTGCTACTTTTGTGATGGGCGATCACTATCATCACTGGCAGGTTTTAACTGAGCCTGAACGTCGTTCGGCTATTTTATCGGATCTGGCGGCTTATTTGGGGGATCAGGCCCTACTGCCCACCACCTTCGATGTTCTGGACTGGCCCGCTAATCCCTGGGTCGGGGGAGGATATGCCGCCTTTCTGCCGCCCGGTGTCTGGACAAATTTCGGGGATGCCATTGCCACCCCGGTGGGACGGATTCATTGGGCTGGAACAGAGATCGCCGAGCGTTGGCCTGGTTTTTTCGATGGGGCGGTGCGGACGGGTGAAGCGGCGGCGGCGGCGGTTATCGGTCGTCTTTCCGGGGAGTAACCAGCACCCATCGAATATATCTCTCTTTTTTGCCCAACTCAAGAGGACTTCAGCCCTGAAGGGCTGACTACGAGAGAAAATCGAGAAAATTTTGGATGATCAGGGCGTTGGCAATATCAATAAAAAAAGCGCCCACTAACGGAACAATAATAAAGGCTTGGGGTGACGCTCCAAAATTTTCGGTTACGGCGGTCATATTAGCGATCGCCGTGGGAGTTGCCCCTAATGCCAGTCCTGAATATCCGGCCGAAATCACCGCCGCATCATAGTTTTTGCCCATGACGGGAAACACGACAAAAATCGTATAAACCGTGATCATGAATAACTGCACCAGCAATAATAGGGCGATCGGCCCAGCTAAATCCACCAATGTCCATAACTGCAAACTCATTAAAGACATCGATAAAAACAAGCCCAGACTGACATCGGAGATTAACGCCAAAGCTGGAGTATCAGACGGCCAAGGAAAGCGTTTGAATCCCAAGGGGACAGTATTGGTGAGAATAATTCCAGCTAACAAACAACTGACAAAAATGGGTAATTTTAAACCCATTGCCGTGGCGATTAGATTAATTTCTAGTCCTAAAGTTATGGCAATAGCAATCACCAAAACGGAATTTAGCATGGTGTTATAGTCAATTGTGACATTTTTCTCATCTTCCTTGATGCTAATAGTTAAATCCTGATTAGGATTATTAGCTTGGAGTCGGTTTTTATTAATTAAAAATTTAGCGATCGGCCCTCCAATAATTCCTCCAAAGACTAAACCAAAGGTGGCACTCGCAATCCCTATTTCTGGCGCGTTGGCAATGCCATAGGTATCCCGAAAGAGGGGAGACCAGGCGATGACAGTCCCATGTCCGCCACTGAGGGAAACTGACCCCGCCAGCAACCCAATAGGCAACTTTAACCCCGTCAAGGCTGCGATCGCCACCCCGGTCATATTTTGTACAATCAAATAAAAGACCGCCGCGACCAACAAAATGAATAGGGGTTTGCCCCCTTTAATCAAGGTTTTCAGTTTAGCAGAAAGCCCTATTGTGGTAAAAAAAACAATCAATAAAGTATCGCGAATATAGAGATTAAATTCGATTTGCTGTTTAAAAATTCCATAACAAATCCCAAAAAACAAGGAGGCGAGGACACCTCCAGAAACCGCGTCAGGGATATTAAAATTCTGAAGGAATTTAATCTTTTTAGTTAAGTATTTTCCCAAATACAGGACTAAAATTCCCACAATAACAGTTAGGCGGACATCGAGTTGGATGATATTCATAGTTTCTAGGATTAACTATTAAGTTTTTGATTATACGTTAATTTGCGATCATCGTCATCACTGAAAATGATAGCCAATTTTAATTATTAATTATAATTTTTGATCCCAATTATTAGGATGTTTTCAAAAAAGCACAGGAGAAAACGATCGATACATTCTCCGAAATGTGATCTACGAATTCAGAAATCCTGAATTTTTGGGTAAATTAGAGGGTAGAAGTAGGGTGACAACTACTATAGTCTGGACAGTTAATAGCAGCTTCAGATAGGGCAATAGTTGGTTGTACCGGACATTTGAGGTGATAGTCCCCGGTAAAGAATATACAATGAGTACAAGGGATTTGGTGCATTTGTTTGGCTTGTTTCACCGTATTCCCAATTGCAGCCATAATACTGCAAGTCATCAAAATCAATAATCCCCAAGCCAAAACAAAGCAAGTCGGGACTAAAAAGGGTTGAATACTTTGAATGAGGGTTCGTAGCAATTCTAACACAATTATCCTCTCGTTTGTTATTTTAGACTTGATTTTAACCCAGATATTACTATGGGTCATCAGTTAATCAACGGGGTTAATCTTTTGTAACATATTACCGATCTCCCCTTCCAAGAAGCGATCGCACTCATTACCATTTAGAAGGATTATTAGGATGTAATTGATCATTTTCCCAAGATAAAGGATTATTTTGGACATATTCTCTAATTCTTTCTAAAGATTCATCATTTCTAATAATATGATCATAATAATTACGTTGCCAAACTGGATTTTTAGGTGTATCACGAATAATATTGATTTTCTTCGTTGTTGCCGATTTAAAACCTGCTATTAATGACGATAAAGATTTAGGTTTCATTGATATTTCTTGCTGTGATGATTGAATTTCCTGTAGGGGCGAACGGCCGTTCGCCCCTACGTCATTTGTATTAACATGATTATAATTATCAACATTTTGATTTATTTCCTGATCAATAATAATAATTCCATGAAAATGATTAGGCATAATTACAAATTCACCTAATTCAATTTCTTTTCTAATTTCTGCTGATTTTACCCATTCTTCTTTAACTAATCCTCCCAAATTATTTAACTCCATTTGACTATTAATAATATTTCCAAATAAACATTCACGTTGATAACAACAAATTGTAATGAAATAAAAACCTGATTGAGAATAATCATATCCTCTTAATCGAATGGATTGACGTTTATGTAGATCAGGATTGTATTTCATAATTTTAGATTTAATGATAAATGTTGATTCCATCTTGATTACATCGTAGGGGCGAACGGCCGTTCACCCCTACACCATTACAGATTAATTTGGTGCTTTAACCCATCCATTAGAAATAGCTTCTTGTTCCGTGCAAAACCATTTTTCACCATATTCAGGACTAATTACCGTAGATTCATAATCTTCCATTCCTGGAACATGATAATATTTTTTCCCACTATTTTGAGATATGTTGCCTTTGATTTCACAACCTGGTTTGATTACTGATTGAACTATTGGTGGCGAACTACTAGAAATAAAATTTTGTGCGATAATTGCAAAAAATCCCATTCCAATTAATCCAATAAGTTTAGCAAATAAATTATTATTTTTGTTTTTATTTCGAGTAGTATTTATTTTATTAGATAAAGATTTAATTTTAACGCCTTGAATCGTAGCAGAATTAGCTTTAAACTTACCATTATCTTCAATCTTTAATTCATAGATAATTGTATCTCCTATTTTGGGGCGACGACTTTGTTTAGGAATAGCACTTATATGAATAAAAACTTCTTTTCTATTGGTTTCTGATTTAATAAAACCAAAACCTTGATCATCTTTCCATTTAACTAAAATACCTTTATGAGTTTGACCTTTCATCAGGATTACCAAAATACAAATTTTTGCAATTTTAGTTTACCCATAACTTTAACCTATTTCCCAATCCCATTACAATAACCTGTAGGGGTCAACGGCCGTTGACCCCTACCCAACCATTAAGCCCTAAAATCACACCAATCAAACCATTATAGGAGAACACCCCAACCCATGCTACAAGCCTATCGTCAACACGCCGAAGAACGCGCCCAACTGGGAATTCCGCCGCTTCCTCTGAGCGCCGAACAAACCTCCGAACTCTGCGAACTTTTGAAAAACCCGCCGGAGGAGGAGAAAGAATTCTTGATGACATTGCTCAGAGACCGTATCCCCCCCGGTGTCGATGAAGCCGCCTATGTTAAAGCCGCCTTTTTAACCGCTATTGCCAAAGACGAAATCACCAGCCCCCTAATTTCCCATCAAGGCGCCGTTTCCCTTTTAGGGACAATGGTGGGCGGGTATAACGTCCAGTCCCTCATCGACCTGCTGAAAGTTAGGGATGAGAATATCGCCGCCGCCGCCGCCACCGCCCTCAGCAAAACCCTGTTAGTCTTCGACTCCTTTAACGATGTTTTGGCCTTAGCAGAAGTTAACCCCTACGCCAAACAGGTGTTAGACGCTTGGGCGGAAGCGGACTGGTTTATCGGACGTCCGAAACTCGCCAAAAGCATTACCGTGACTGTCTTTAAAGTTCCTGGGGAAACCAACACCGATGACCTTTCTCCAGCCCCCCACGCCACCACCCGCCCCGATATTCCCTTACACGCCCTAGCGATGTTAGAAAGTCGGATGCCCGGAGGCTTAGAAACCCTAGCTGAACTGAAGAAAAAAGGGCATCCCGTCGCTTATGTCGGAGATGTCGTCGGTACGGGTTCTTCTCGGAAATCAGCGATTAACTCCGTGTTATGGTATATTGGTAATGATATTCCCTACGTTCCTAATAAACGGTCTGGGGGCTATATTCTCGGGGGAAAAATTGCCCCAATTTTCTTTAATACGGCCGAAGACTCGGGCGCTTTACCGATTGAATGTGATGTCAGTAAACTGAATACCGGGGATGTGATTACTATTTATCCCTACAACGGTGAAATTACTAACGAAGCCGGAGAGGTGATTTCCACCTTTACCCTCAAACCCGATACGATTTTAGATGAAGTCCGGGCCGGGGGTCGGATTCCATTATTAATCGGTCGCAGCTTAACCGATAAAACCCGCGCCGCCTTGGGACTTGCACCCAGCACCTTATTTGTCCGTCCCTCCCTACCCGAAGACACCGGAAAAGGCTTTACCCTCGCCCAGAAAATGGTCGGAAAAGCCTGCGGGTTACCAGGTGTACGTCCGGGGACATCCTGCGAACCGTTGATGACCACCGTAGGTTCTCAGGATACTACAGGCCCGATGACCCGGGATGAGTTAAAAGAACTCGCCTGTTTAGGATTTTCAGCCGATTTGGTGATGCAGAGTTTCTGTCACACCGCCGCCTACCCCAAACCCGTTGACATCAAAACCCATCAACTATTACCCGATTTCTTCTCCACTCGTGGCGGTGTGGCGTTGCGTCCGGGGGATGGGATTATTCACTCTTGGTTAAACCGGATGTTGTTACCCGATACGGTGGGAACTGGGGGCGACTCCCACACCCGTTTTCCCCTGGGGATTTCCTTCCCGGCGGGTTCGGGGTTGGTCGCCTTTGCCGCCGCCTTGGGGGTGATGCCTTTGGATATGCCGGAATCGGTGTTAGTCAGATTTAAAGGAGAATTACAACCGGGTGTGACCCTACGGGATATTGTTAACGCCATTCCCTACGTTGCCATGCAGCAAGGCAAGTTAACGACGGAGAAGGCAAACAAGAAAAATGTTTTCAATGGTCGGATTATGGAAATGGAAGGCTTACCGGATTTAAAAGTGGAACAAGCCTTTGAATTGACCGACGCAACGGCCGAACGGTCTTGTGCGGGGTCTACGATTAAGCTCAGTCAAGAAACCATTGCCGAGTATTTACGGTCTAATGTTGCCCTCATGACTAATATGGTCGCCCGGGGTTATCAAGACGCCAGAACCATGATGCGACGGGTGGCTAAAATGGAACAATGGTTAGCAAATCCGGTGTTAATGACAGCCGATAGCGATGCGGAATATGCTGATATTATTGAAGTGGATTTGAACCAGATCAAAGAACCGATTGTGGCGGCTCCCAATGACCCCGATAATATTAAGTTAATGTCGGAATGTACGGGAGATAAAATTGATGAGGTATTCATCGGTTCTTGTATGACGAATATTGGGCATTATCGGGCGGCTGCTAAGATATTAGAAGGGGCAGCGAAAACGAATGTTCGTCTGTGGATTTGTCCCCCAACTCGCATGGATGAAAAGCAATTGCGGGATGAAGGAATTTATCAGGTTTTTGATGCGGTTGGGGCAAGAACAGAGATGCCCGGATGTTCCCTTTGTATGGGAAATCAAGCCCGAGTTGAAGATGGGGTAACGGTGTTTTCTACCTCAACTCGCAACTTTAATAACCGCATGGGGAAGGATGCGCGAGTCTATTTAGGTTCGGCAGAATTAGCGGCGGTTTGTGCGTTATTAGGACGCATTCCAACAGTTGAAGAATATCGGGAAATTGTGACCCAAAAAGTTGACCCGTTTGCGGCGGATTTATACCGTTATTTGAACTTCGATCAAATTGCCGGATTTGAAGATGAAGGTCGGGTAATTCCCTTAGAAGAAATGCCGAAAATTGAGGATATTTTGGGTATTCCGGCGTTGACCTAACCCCCCTAACCCCCCTTCCGGTGCGAGGGAATGGGGGGAATTGTTTTATATACTGGTGTTGTGACTAAAAACAATGATTGGGATCTCTTTCCCTTAAAAGCAATTAATCTTTTTACCTGGTTAAACAGCATGGATTTTTACACTGTTATTCTCAAAAAAAGTACAGATTATTGGGTTTCTTTGTGTTTAGAGAATCGAATTGTAGGACAAGGAAATACACCCGAAATATCCATTGATAAACTCAAGGAGGCCATTGATTCATGGTCAGAAATTTATGAAAATGAACCCGATATTTATATCAGTCCTATTTCTATTAATGAATTACATGAATTTCTCACTTTGGAAGATTCGGAGTCTTCAGACAGTTACGAGTTGAGAAAAGTTTATGCCTAAAAACGTACCTTCTTTGAAACCGAGAGCTTTAATTAAGATTTTAGAGCAAAATGGATGTCAATATATATGGAAACAATCTTTCTGCTATACTTTAGATATTGATCCTGCGACAATAAAGTAGTATAATTTTAGGGATAAGCGTAAAAAGATCATCTTTGAGGAATATATGGTGATTGTTGCCCACAAAGTTGACCCATTTAAGGAGATTGATACCGTTTCTCAATTTTGATGAGATTGCGGGTTTTGAGGATTTTGGTCGGGTGATTTCTGTAGAGGAAATGCCTAAGTTAGAGGAGGTTTTGGTGTAGTATGATTATTAGGGGGGTCTTAATGGACTCACCTTGATATATAATCAAATCATCTTTTAAGTAAACTGTTGTTATGTTATTTCAATCTACTAAATGTCCATAATTCTTTTAACATGAATGAAAATTTAGAAACAGAAAAAAAAGAAGCAAACATCCTTCCTGTCAATTCATTTGAATTAACAGATGGTTTTCCCTCGTCCGATTCAAATATTTCAGATTTAAAAATTATTAGTCAAAGTTTAGCTGAACGTGCCAAATCATCTAATAGTCTAGGAGAAATTAAAAACATCATTGATCTGTTTGAAGGAATAGAAAACACAAAAGAGAGGAGAATTAGACAAGATATTGTTAAATTAAAAATTCAAAATGAACAAAAGCAAACTGAATTTAACCGACAATTAGAATTAAGAAAGGAAAATGCTAAAATTTTTGCTAGTATTGGCAGTGTTGGCTTTGGTTTATATCTTTTTATAAGTTCTACTAATCCGTTACTAGCACCTCTATTTATTATACTTGGTTTAGCAGGAAATCTTCAATATAGTCTCAATGATATTGGAGAATTATGGAAAGCCATGACACAATCTACAAATGATATGCTTGAAACTTTAAAACCCAAAAATGATAAACGAAATTAATAATAATTAAAATTCAAACAGGAGATAAAACTATGTCAGAAGAACTTATCAAAGAAACTTTAGAAAACAATAAAACCAATAAAATGTTTAACTTGATTGTTGGTATTTGTCTTTCATTGTTAATTGTTGGTTTAATATTTATATTGATTTTTACAGATACATCTATAGAAATTAAACAAGTTTTAATAGTTATTATAGGTTTATTTTCTTTTGATACTTTAGATGCTTTTAGAAAAATATTAGAATCAAGAATATCCCCATTATCTATTACAATAAATAATAACAACAGTGTATTATATAGTGGTGATATTTATAATACAGAAAATAGAACTCACTATCAATCAATTGAAAATCAAAATCTTGCTGAGGTGGCGGCAGAAATTCAAAAGCTATTAAAGCAATTAACTCTAAGTAGTGATTTTAACGAAGAAAGTGAGAAACCAACTGAAAGTGAGAAACTTATGATGTCAGCTAAATTAGTTGAAAAAATTGAAGAAAATCCTTCTTTAAAACAGAGACTTATTAATGTTACAAAGGCTGGAGGAATTGCTGCACTTGAAACCGCAATAGGTATAACGCCAATAACTGGTTTAGTAATAGCTGCTATGCAAGGATGGAATGATAATGATATAACAACAAAGCAAGATACAACTGAATAGTAAGTAATTAAACTAAATTAATTTAATTGCTTTTTTGTGGGAAGTTGGAGAGGCGATCGCTTTTTTGAGGTATTGAAATGTGATCGCTCTTAACAACTCCTAAAAAACAATCAATTATAAGTTAAGATCATCTTCCGCAACTTCTAACCAACCCGATAAACAAAACTTAACGTCGCCCAACTATTAATATCCAGGGCTAAATCATCCGTAATCAGCCCCATTTTTTCTAAGGTAGGTTGACTACCTCGACCCAAATCCTGCAAAATTGCATCAGCCATCTCTAAAGGATTAGAAACTGAATTAAACTTTAAAAGTCCTTCTTTTTCCTTGAAATTCTTCTCGGAAATAGCTAAGGTTTCTATAAAGGGACTGGGACTTAAAATAACGTGAGTTTCTGCTAATCCTACTGGGCTTTTAACTGTTTCTCCTATAATTTCCGCCGAGGAATTTGCACTCTTAACATTAGCAGGAGGTAAACTTAAAGATTTACCCGGTAAAACCTGTTGTTGCTGAGGATCAAAACCTGAATTAAAAATATAAGTTTGTCCTTTACTATTAATAGAAAAAAGCAGAAAGTAAACCGGAAATTCTCCCTGATTTTGCAGTTTATATTGTAAACGACTTCCGATGGGAACCGTTACAATTCCTAGGGTTTCCGAAGCTGAAATAATAGATGGATTTGAACTAGAACTAGAATTAATATTTTTGGTTTTTTCTGAATGAATAGGATTAATTGTATTAATAATTCTTCCCTGGGTTTCCCGTTTGATTAAAACTTGGGATTGGGGGGCTAATAAATTTAAAGTTGCTCTGACTTTTAAAGATGAGGAACGCTCATTTTCTGTTAATCTTAATAACTTAATTGCTAAACGGGTTTTTAGTTGCGGAATTAACCGATGCACCGCAACTTTTACGGCTTCTCCTCCTTCGCCAACCGTATCGGGAAGTAAGACTAAACCCTTAGAAAATAAGCCATATCTACCCTGAAATAAAGGAGATAGGGGTGCATTTAAGGCTTGAGCAATCGTGGTATCCGTAACCCGACTCAGAACATAATCCGCAGGTTGATCACCTGCTACAATAGTCATCCGGGAAGCATCCGAAAAGGCGCTGGTTGCATCCACTCGTTCAATTCGAGATAATTGAGAATCTATAGCTATTTTTAAATCGATTTTTGTGGGTAAAATCCGAATTAATTCTTGCAGCTTTTGTCCGATTTCTAATAATGAGGTTGTATTCTTGGTTTTTATTTGAGCTTTAGCACTTAATCCTGTGCGAGAACGCAGTTGTAAATAGACAGGATTTTCTGAATTATCCGAATCTGATATAATTGTTAATACACTATTTAAACTATAGGAATCTAATACAAAAGGAGAAAGTCCCGTTAATAAAATTTTAGCTATTTTCCCATACTCATCAACGCCCGTGATCAGACCATCAACCGGACTAGAATTAACTAATAAATTCCCTAAAGAAAATTCCGATTCAGTTTTGCTATTAGACCCGGTTAATGTGCGTCGCAGTTGGGGTTGTTGATGGTCGCCAACAATTTGTTCCACTTCTGCGGCCACTCGACTCATCTGACTCGGTAAAGTCTGCCGTGGACTAGCCCCCCACAAGGTCTGGCTGAGGGTATAGGTAAACAATCCCGCATGAAAGCCATCCCAGCGACCTTCCGTGGCGATTTGGGAGGGTTTAGAAGCTGCTAATACCAAACCGGGTAATTGACCGGGTTTTCGTTGTTCTAATTCTGCACGGGAAATACCTAAATCCGATAATAATTTATTTTGTAACTCTAATTCTGGGAGATTAATTTTAACGGTTGGGGGACTGGGAACAGCGCGAATTTTTAGAGTCCCTTGTTGATGATATCCTGGATAGGTAAAGCTCGTATCTAAAATACTAATTACGTTAGAAGTTTTTAGCGATCGCAATAACAACCACAAGGTATCCTCTAAAATATCATTAACAATTTCCTGTTCTGCTAAAGCCGCATCAACAGGAAGAAAAGAATGCTGAATTTGAGATAAATTAGAACCCGAAATAGACCGAGGAATACAACTACCATAACCACTAAAATGAAACAGCACTAAATCCCCCATTTGAGCTTGTTGGATTAAATGGGAAATAAACGCAGATTCAATTTGATTGCGAGTGGCTGCTTGATCAGTTAATACCAGAATATCATCGGGTTGAAAACCAAATTTATACAATAACAAATTCCGTTGCAATTCCACATCGGTTAAACAGCCTTGCAACGGTTCTTCAATCCGATTTGTAGTTGGATATTGATTAATTCCAACTAATAGGGCTAACTTCCGTGGGGCTGGCTGTGCTAAGGCTTGATTCGTCTGATCATACAATCTTTGATTAATCCCCAGCGCAGCCAGAAGTAAGCCAGCCCGTTGTAAAAATTCCCGTCGTTTTAGTCCCATTACCAAAAGTCAGTAATCAGTGATCAGTAATCAGTAATCAGTGGTTAGACTTGCTACGGCGTATCTTTAACCCTTACCAATGATCAGGTCAGAATTAAAAAACAGCTAATCAACTATTAACTATAATATTAACTCTTACACTGATAACTGATAACTGAATCGATTACTGATTATTTGTTTTCATCGCTTTAATCAATTCGTTAGCAACTTCTGGGCGGGAAAATTCCGGCGGCGGTAATTCTCCCCGACGGAGTAATTCTCTGACCTTAGTTCCTGATAAATGAACTCGCTGTTCTGGGTTACTGGGACTGGTTTTGCTGGTAGCCATTCCTTCAGTTACCTTGCAGTAAAAAGCGTGTTCAAACATCATCGGAGTAATGCCTAATTCCCCGGGTTCAAACTCATCGAAAATATATTGAGCATCGTAAGTGCCATAATAGTCGCCCACCCCGGCATGATCTCGACCCACAATAAAATGAGTACAGCCATAATTTTTCCGCACCAGGGCATGAAAAATCGCTTCCCGGGGCCCAGCATAACGCATGGCGGCGGGATTAATTGCTAAAATAACCCGTTGTTTAGGATAGTAATGATCAATTAAAATTTCATAGCAGCGCATTCGCACATCGGCCGGAATATCATCGGATTTTGTCGCCCCGACTAAGGGATGCAAAAACAAGCCATCAACGGTTTCTAAAGCACATTTTTGGATATATTCATGGGCGCGATGGATGGGATTTCGGGTTTGAAATCCGACAATAGTTTTCCAGCCTTTTTCCCTAAACATCCCCCTGGATTCTGCGGGGTCAATTTGATATTTTGGGAAGTAGGGATGGGATTGACGCTCTAATAACCACACCGGGCCAGCGAGATTAACTCCCCCTTGATCATAAACCACCTTCACCCCCGGATGTTTTTCGTCCGTGGTGCGATAGACCTTCAGAGCTTCGGTTTCCTTGTCGTAGGAATATTTTTCGGTCAGTTCCAAAACCCCAACAAAATCACCCTCGGGGGAATCTAAACGCACCAAACTCCCTTCTTTTAGGGTTGAGGCGACTTCCTCCGATACGGACAAAGTAATCGGAATTGACCAAGGTAAACCATTGCTCAGGTGCATTTGGTTAACAACGGTTTTATAGTCCGCCTGTTCCATAAACCCGCTTAGGGGACTAAAACCCCCAATAGCGATTAGTTCTAAATCAGAAAGCGATCGCTCATCCAACTGAACGATAGGTAAATGTTCTGCTTTCTCCAAAAATTCCCGTAGTTGGTCAGGAGTTGCAATACGATTAATAAGATGTCCACCATGGGGAGCAATGGCGTCTAGTGATTGACTCAAGGATAACCTCTCTAAGCTAACTACAAAAATAGGGATTATTCAATTTTATTGATTTTCCTATCCTACTAGGATTTGTGCCAAAAAACTCTAGGGGTTTGGTCTCCAAACCTAAACGAAAATCAGGGGACAAGACCAAACCCCTAGGATCAAATGTTGTAACCTGGATCGGGATTGCGGATCACGGTTGAAATTTTTTAAATGCTAAGGTGACATTATGACCGCCAAATCCAAAGGAATTGGATAACGCCACATTAATAACTTGGGCGCGACTTTGGTGAGGAACATAATCCAAATCACATTCGGGATCGGGATTATCCAAATTAATCGTCGGAGGCACCCGATCTTCGGCAATCGCCATCGCCGTCGCCACCGCTTCAATGCCTCCCGATCCCCCTAACAAGTGACCGGTCATCGATTTAGTTGAACTGACCGTGATCTTGTAAGCACTCTCCCCTAATACCCGTTTAATTGCGGCGGTTTCCGTTGTATCGTTGGCCGAGGTACTGGTTCCATGGGCATTAATATAACTAATTTGATCCGGGGTAATTCCGGCATCCTTCATCGCTAAGGAAATTGCCCGACTGGCTCCTTCTCCCCCAGGAACCGGGGAGGTCATGTGGTAGGCATCACAGGTCATCCCATAACCCACCATTTCCGCATAAATCCGAGCGCCCCGACTTAAAGCACCCTCTAATTCTTCTAATAGTAAAATTCCGGCTCCCTCTCCCATGACAAACCCATCCCGATCGCGATCAAAGGGACGACAGGCCTTCAGGGGTTCATGATTGCGAGTAGACAGCGCCCGGGCTGCAGCAAATCCCGCCACCGATAACGGAGTAACAGCCGCTTCGGTGCCGCCACAAATCATCGCTTGAGCATAGCCCCGTTGAATTAAACGAAAGGCATCGCCCACGGAGTTTGAGCCAGCCGCGCAGGCTGTCACCGAACAGGAGTTAGGCCCCTTTGCCCCGGTATGAATTGCCGTGAGTCCGGCAGCCATATTGGCAATCATCATCGGGATCATAAACGGACTACAGCGATCGGGGCCACGAGTTAAATAGATCTCTTGTTGATCTTCAAGCACCTTCAGCCCGCCAATGCCCGTTCCAATAATGACACCCACCTGTTCTGCATTTAAGTCATTAATCACGAATCCGGCATCAGAAACAGCTTGCTGACTCGCAGCCACTGCAAACTGAGCGAAGCGATCCATCCGTTTGGCATCCTTGCGCGAGATGTAATCACAGGGGTCAAATTCCTTTACCTCACCCGCAATCCGACAATCGTGCTTTGAGGCATCAAATCGGGTAATTGGGCCAATTCCATTGCGTCCGTTGATTAACCCGTCCCAATATTGAGCCTTGGTATTTCCTAGCGGAGTAATTGCCCCTAAACCTGTTATAACAACACGCTTCAAATTCATCGTAGTCATGATAGTCGATTCAAAAATTGATCACCCAAAATGCAGAACGTCAGTGAGAACCAAAACCAAGGTTAATCATAGTAGTTTAATTAACAGGGGTTGGGATTGCCTAATCCAGACAGTCGTACCGCAGCAAAATTTCTGTAAGACTGATGGAAGGCTAATCCTCCGCTTATTCTGTTGATTTTACCGCAGTTGCAGATTAAGCCGATGCTTTGGCTTGGTTGTCGATGTAGTCTACGGCTGGTTTCCTGTGATGTAGTTTATAGCGTCTTGAACGGTCTTAATCTTTTCAGCATCTTCATCAGGAATTTCGGTATCAAATTCTTCTTCTAATGCCATAACCAGTTCCACTGTATCCAGAGAATCGGCGCCTAAGTCATCGAGGAAGTTAGCCGCGGGAGTAATTTTCTCTTCCTCAACGTCTAATTGTTCTGCAATAATTTTCTTGACTCTTTCTGCGATGTCACTCATAAAAACCTCATAGGAATTGGGAAACTCAGTGTCCTTAGACCTGAGAGAAAATGATTGGACATGGCCTATCAACCCAGACTCATAGCGGTTAAAACCGCCTGCAATCTCCTCTCACTAGGAGAAGGGTGTTGCCCTCTGGTGGAGATCTATTGATCTCCTTTCACCCATTGCTGGGGTGATATTTGCTCTGTTGGATGTCGCGTATACCATTTTATCTGAAAGGGGGATCACCGCAGCAAGGATCTCGGAAGTCAACCTTTTGGCGTAAGTGCCTATTGTCCATTGCTGTTTATCGGACGGTAACGGCATACTTGGTTTTAAACGGTTTAAAATCCTGATTTTTTTGAGGAGTTCCTTTGAATTCTAATTCATAAATTCCAGCTTGGGGAAATATAACTTCCGCGCCTGGAATACCCTGATATTTTTCCGCAGAAATTGCTTTTAATTGAGGCCGGATTAAGGGTTGGTCTTGGGATGACCGAGGTTGCCGATAAATTGCTAATTGACAATTACATTCCGATAGGGGAATCACTTTTCCACCGCGACGGGTTAAGGCAAACCAAATCCTGGCTTTTTCCCCTGCCCTGGGATTATGATTTGGTTCTAGGTGGAATGTCACCGCCACATCTCCAGATACTTCTACTTCATGAGCTATGGCGGGACTAACGATCATTCTACTTATTAGAGACTTGCCATGGCACATATCCACCAAAGGCTGGATGAATATTCCCAATATTAAGAATAATTTTAAAAACTTATTTTTGTTTAAGGGGTGTACCATAAAATTTTTCTATACCCAATAATGACCAAACAGCAGAATACCGAATCAATAATATCATTAGAGTGATTGTAACCAACATAAAACCTCTAATTTGATCGAAAAATTTCAGGTCAAATCCTCCCCAATAATTAGAACCAATTAAGAGGGCATGAATCACGACTAAAATTAAGGCGGGTACGGCTAATAAATGAATTTTTCGCCAAACTATTCCTAAATAATTTTGGATTTTATCAAAACTGGTAATCGCCGCCGGAATTATCAATAATAATCCTAATCCCCCCGCTAGTATGCCCAGTTGATGTTGAATAATCATAAATTCAAAAGCCATTAAATTCCATTTGAACGTATGATCCAACATTTGCACCGTATGCACAATCGCTAATACAAAAGCTCCGACTCCTAAAAAGCGTCTATATTTTAAAGGTTGCGACCAAAGGCGGCTAATCGGACGGGCAATTAAAGCCAACATTAAACTAATTAAAGAACCATATCCCGTATAATCCACATGATTTCCGGTTCTTAATAGGGTTAAAATTCCAATTAATAAAGTAATCCATCCCCCCATTCTAAAAAGTTGACTGCGACGGTCGGCGGTGAATTTTTCGGTTAATAATCCTACCCCTAACATGGTCGGGAAAGTTCCGATTCCAAAGGCTAACATCGTCAGCATACCTAAGCCTAAACTCCCGGTTTCGGCGGCTTTAATTTGGGCGGTGTAGAGAAACCCACAGGGAATTAAACCCCAAACTAATCCTAATAAAATTGGGGTAAAAGCATGATTTTGTAAAGATACATTCACCATCAATCTACTTAGGTGATTATGTAAATTTTTCGGGGATAAGGGATGAATAATTGGGAAACGATGAAAGACAGTTGGATTAATTTGAGCTAATCCTAAAATTATTAAGAGAATTCCAGTAAAAATTGCTATCCCTTGGCGAAAAATACTGCCAATTCCGGCCATTTGTCCACTGGCAATTAAAACCGAACCTAACCCGCCAATCATTGCTCCAACTAAAGCATAACTGAAAATTCTGCCTAAATTTAATAGTAGATGAAACTGCAACGGAATTTTACCTGGAGACAGGGATTCATCGGAAACAGAAAAAGCAACGGTTAACGGGCCGCACATTCCCAAACAGTGACCAAAACTCCCAAGAAATCCTAGGGTACTAATTAACAATAGGTCAATGATCATAATTCCGTTTAAAACCGGATTTTATAGAGTTGAAACAGGGTTCCGGGCTTGCGTTTTAAAATTTTAGCCCCGGTGGCTTTGATGATAGTTTCCCAATTTTCTAGGGGTTCTAAAAAAACCTCTGTACCCAAATAGGTTTCTAAAATTGCCCAGTCTTCGGCTAATTCAGCATCGGAAATCAGAACATCAAAAACAAAATCTCCGCCGGGTTTAACCACTCGTTTGACTTCTTTTAAAACCAATTCCCAATAACTGATAGGATAGTAACAACTCCATCCGGTGGCGATCGCTAAATCAAACTGATTCGCCTCATATTGCAATTCATGACCGGGGGCTAAAGCTACTCCTTTAAACAGTTTAGAATTCAACTGTGGCCCTCTAATATTCAGGGCATCTTTAGCCACGGTACTAATTTCTTGACCATAAAATAAAGCCGCCCAATCTCGCCACGGGTAAATTAGAAAACTCACCCCACAACCGATATCTAAACAGTGCTGATTTTTTTGCGGTTTGGCAATTTCCCAAAAGGGGGAAGTGATTTTTTCTGATAAAGTTCCCGCCATGCGATCGCGAAAAATTTCCATCATTTCAACTTCTGGAGGTAAATCAAAAGATCCCCCTTGATATTCCCGGTTAAAACGATGGGAAATAGAAGCGATCGCCCTTTCCAAAGGGTCGGAACTCTCAGATAAATTGAAAAAACCCGATGAATTAGAAGATTTAGCCATGCCTTAACTATATAGATCTATTTTGACCCTTTCAATGCTTTTTTAAAGTTTTTCCGATAGGAGGAATTGAACACAAATAAAACCGGCCACAAGAGCGAGAAAATCATACGGTTTTGGAAACTGCGGTTGAAGTTGGTATTTTCAAACCCCGTCCAAAACTTCCAGATTCCACCCACATACAGGGCGACCAATACTAGGGTAATTAGGGGATTCATGTCTGAAAGATTTTACACTTAAAGGATGATAGACAAATTGAACATAGGTCTATTCTAGCAGTTAATCCTTGAGAATGGTGATTGATCTGGAGATAGATCGGTGATTATTATTGGAGATTCCCCGGTTCCCAACTGGACAAAAAGCCTTTGTATCTGCCGATTAACTGATCCGCTAACTGCTTCTATCGGCTAAAATTCGGGAAGTTTCATAAAAATCAACGATTAGCATAGGGAATGGTTTTAATATTTTTAGCAATTCCATAAGAAATTTGCTATTCTATTAGTGAGTAGGATTTTAATTCTAATAGATTTATTCAAAAATCTAGCTGTGAGCGAATCTGAAAAACACCGGATAAAAAATCAGCCTTAATTAATCAGGAGGAGATATGCGAGCAGTGCTAATGGCGGGTGGATCGGGAACAAGACTGCGACCGTTAACTTGCGATCTACCTAAACCGATGGTACCGATACTTAATCGTCCGATTGCTGAACATATTATCCATCTTCTCAAACAACATAATATTACAGAAGTGATCGCCACCTTGCATTATCTTCCCGATGTCATGCGTGAATATTTTCATGATGGCAGCCATTTAGGAGTACAAATTACCTATGCAGTGGAAGAAGATCAACCCTTGGGAACCGCCGGTTGTGTAAAAAATATTGCTGAACTTTTAGATAGAACCTTTTTAGTTATTAGTGGAGATAGTGTTACGGATTTTGATTTAACCGCCGCCATTGAATTTCATCGCCAAAAACAATCTAAAGCCACTTTAATTTTAACCCGAATGCCAAATCCGATTGAATTTGGTGTGGTCATTACTGACGAAAATCATCGGATTAGTAGATTTTTAGAAAAACCTTCAGCTAGTGAAGTTTTTTCCGATACGGTAAATACCGGAACCTATATTTTAGAACCAGAAGTTTTAGAGTATCTTCCCTATGATCAAGAATGTGATTTTTCCCAAGATTTATTCCCCTTACTCCTAGAAAAAGGCATCCCCATGTATGGGTTTATTGCTAATAATTATTGGTGTGATATTGGTCATTTAGATGTCTATCGAGAAGCCCATTATGATGCCTTAATGGGGAAAGTCAAACTGAAAATACCCTATCCCGAACGGGCTCCGGGTTTGTGGATCGGAGAAAATACGTTTATTGATGAAACAGCCGTCATCGAAACCCCGGTTTTAATTGGTCGTAATTGTCGCATTGGGCCCCGGGCACAAATTGAAGCCGGAACCGTGATTGGCGATAATATTACCATCGGGGCCGATGCCAATGTTAAACGGCCTATTATTTGGAACGGGGCAATTATTGGGGATGATGCCCATTTGCGGGCCTGTGTGATTGCTCGCGGCGCCCGGGTGGGTCGTCGTGCCCATGTCCTAGAAGGGGCCGTGGTGGGTTCTTTATCCACCGTCGGAGAAGAAGCCCAAATTAGCCCCGGGGTAAGGGTCTGGCCCAGTAAAAAAATTGAGTCCGGGGCTACTCTGAATATTAATTTAATTTGGGGGAATACGGCCCAACGCAATTTATTCGGTCAACGGGGGGTACAAGGATTAGCAAATATTGATATTACCCCAGAATTTGCCGTGAAATTGGGGGCAGCTTTTGGATCAACCTTAAAACCCGGTTCTTTAGTAGCAGTTTCTAGGGATCAACGGCCGATTTCTCGGATGGTAACTCGTTCTTTAGTGGCGGGTTTAATGTCCGTTGGCATCAATATTATTAACTTAGATGCCACCGCCATTCCGATCACACGCACGGCTATTCCTACCCTAAATGTAGCTGGAGGAATTCACGTCCGCCTCTCCCCCGAACGGGCAGACTATCTATTAATTGAATTTCTCGATAATAAAGGAATTAGTATTACCAAAGCCAAAGAGAAAAAAATCGAAGGAGCTTATTTTAAAGAAGACCTGAGACGGGCGCAAATTCCCGAAATTGGTAACGTCAGTTATACCGTGGATTTACTGGAAATTTATAGTGCCAGTTTTAGTAAATACATCAATAGCGAAGTCCTACGCTACAGTAATGCCAAAGTTGTGATTGATTATGTTTATGCGGTTTCTGGGGCAATTTTACCGCAACTTTTAGCGAAATTTGGCTGTGATGCGGTGGTTTTAAATGCCAGTTTAAACCATACCGCTTTATCGGTTCCTGAACGGGAAAACTTGCTCGATCAATTAGGGCGAGTGGTAGAAGCTCTGCGGGCTAATTTTGGCGCCCAGGTTTATGCTAATGGGGAACAATTTATGTTAGTTGATGAAACCGGAAGTCCCATCCGAGGGGAATTTTTAACCTCCTTGATGGTGAATATGGTCTTGACTTCCCATCCCCGCAGTACCGTCGTCGTTCCGGTTCATACCTCCTCGGCCATCGAACAAATTGCCCGTCGTTACGATGCTAAAGTCATCCGTACCAAAGCCAATCCCACAGCCTTAATGGAGGCCTGTCACCGCAATCCTAACGTCGTTTTAGGGGGCAGTGGGGATATGGGGTTTATCTTCCCCCAACTCCATCCCGGGTTTGATGCCATGTTTTCCATTGCTAAAATTATTGAAATGTTAACCAGTCAAGAGCGCTCCCTCACCCAAGTCCGGGCCGATTTACCCCATGTTGTTCATCGTCGGTATACCGTGCGCTGTCCCTGGACAATTAAAGGGGCATTGATGCGGCATTTAGTGGAAACCCATTCCCCCGACAACCTAGAATTAATTGATGGAGTCAAATTAATTAACTATCAAGATGATAACTGGGTTTTGGTTTTACCAGACGCGGGAGAACCCCAGGTTCATATTTTTGCCAATAGTATTGATCGCGATTGGGTAGATACCACTTTGCGAGAATATCGGAATTTAGTTCATGATTTTGTGAATCAATCCCAAGGCATGGATCATAGAGAAGATATTTAAGCTAAAAAATCAATCAAAAACAGTTTTAATTTTCAAATAAAAGTGTCATGATTGAAAAAACTCTACTCTGGGAGAGAGTTTAACCTTGTACTTGAATTTATTGATCAAAAAATGAACAGTATTATTCTAATGGCGGAGATTATTCAAGATCCGCAACTTCGTTATACCCCCGATAATCAAATTGCCCTGACGGAAATGTTGGTTCAGTTTCCCGGACTCCGGGATGTCGATCCACCAGCTACTTTAAAAGTAATTGCCTGGGGTAATTTCGCCCAAGAAGTTCACGAAAAATATCATCAAGGAGATCAAATTATTATCGAAGGTCGTCTGGGAATGAATACCATTGAGCGGCAGGAAGGATTTAAGGAAAAGCGGGCAGAACTGACGGCCCAACGGATTTATCCGGCACAGATGGATCTTTCCAGACCCGCCCAAACTTCCGATCCCGCCACCTCCACCCAAAATAAAGTCGTTCCCTTGGGATCTCGTCGCGCGGGTACTTCTAACCCTGCTGGCGATGAGCCCCAAGAGTCCCGTCGTCCCCCGGCTAATTCTGCCCCTCCTAGAACCACTCCCCCCGATGAACCTGATAACCACGATTATGATCCGATTCCCTTCCTGCGACCTGTGCCATTCCAAACTATTAAGATGGGATTGGTTGACTTTTGGGAATTAGAAATTAATTGTCCCCGAGTTGGGTTTGAAGATCGAAAAATCTAATTTTATTATCAGTTATCAGTTGTTGTGTATCTATAGCAATCCGCGCCTTTGAGTTCGTAATTCGTAATTCGTAATTCGTAATTCGTAATTCGTAATTCGTAATTCGTAATTCGTAATTCGTAATTCGTAATTCCCTATAAGGAGATAGACACCGGTGAAGTTATCCCTGCGTCAACTGCTCGTTATTCCTTTTGTGCTACAAATTGCGATATTCGTGGGAATAACCGGATTTTTTTCCTATAGAAATGGGCAAAAAGCAGTCAATGATCTAGCCACTCAGTTACATCAAGAAATTAGTAGCAGGATAGAGTTATCCCTCAGAACCTATTTGAATACGGCTCATCTCATGAATGAGACGAATAGAAACGCAGTGACTCAAGAATTTATCTCTCTAACAGATTTTACGGGTTTAAAACGGTTTTTCCTGGGTCAACTCCAGGCTTTACCCTCCATTGATTATGTGGCTTGGGGAAGTGAACAGGGAGAATATGTTGGTGTTCAAAGAATCAATAATCAACAATTTAATCTGGAAATTGTTCAAAATTCTACTCAAGATTGGTTTCATATTTACCGCTTAACTGAAACAGGAGAACGGGGTAAACTCCTAGACAGATTGCCTAATTATGATCCCCGTCGTCGTCCTTGGTATCAAGCCGCAACCCAAGCTAAAACAGGCATCTGGACTCCGATTTATCTTTGGTTTTCTCGGGAAACCTTAGCCATTGATGCTGTTTTACCCCTTTATGATCCAGAAGGACGTTTATTAGGCGTACTAGATACAGCATTATACTTGTCAGATATTAGTAATTTTATAATTAAAAATAATAAAATTCAAAGATTAAAAGCTGTTGACAGTGATGATATTTTAATTAGAGAAACTGCTAAAAATTTACGCAAAAATCTCATAAATTTTGATTCGATTCAAGAGTCTATTTCCTTAGATTTTAAATGGGATCAGGAACGATATATTGTCAGGATTGTTCCCTTCTTAGATCCCAGGGGCATTGATTGGTTAATTTGTATTGTGGTTCCCGAACGGGATTTTATGAATTTGATTATTAATAATACAAGGGTTACGTTCTTTCTGTGTATTTTAGCTTTGATAATAGCAATGGCTTTAGGGATAATAACAGCCCATAGAATTACGGCTCCTCTGATTCAATTAAGTCAAGCAAGTCGAGCGATCGCCCAAGGAGAATTAGACCAAAATATTGAACTAAATCGAGAAGATGAACTCGGAATTTTAGCCAAGTCATTTAATCAAATGGCTATGCGGTTAAAGCGGGTTTTTGAGGAGTTGGAAATTCGTGTGGAAGCACGCACTACTGAATTAAAAGAAGCAAAGGTAGCTATTGAAAACTATAATAAACAATTAGAAGAACGAGTCTATCAGCGAACGGCTGAACTTTCTTTAGCTTTAGAAGATTTACAAAAAACCCAAGTAGAATTATTAAAACAGGAAGAAAAACTAAAATTTGATGCTTTTCACGATAGCTTAACGGGGCTACCCAACCGAGCTTTGTTATTAAATAAAATTCAGGATTTAATTGAATTCAATCAAAAGGAAGAAAAATATTTATACGCAGTTTTATTTTTAGATTTAGATCGTTTTAAAGTGATTAATGATAGTTTGGGTCATTTAGTAGGAGATGAATTATTAAAGAGTGTAGCTCATCGTTTAAGAGCAGAAACCAAATCTCAAGACACCGTTGCCAGACTGGGGGGAGATGAGTTTATTATTTTACTAGAAAATATTCACAATCAAGATGAAGTTACTAATATAGCACAACGAATTATTGAACAGATTAAACGTCCTTTTTATATTAACTATAACCAAATTTTTACCGGGGTTAGTATTGGGATTACCCTCAGTTCCATGGGATATTCTCAAGCGGAATCCATGATTAGAGATGCGGATATTGCGATGTATAATGCTAAACATTTAGGTAAGGGATGTTATCAAGTATTAACCTATGCCATGCAGATTCCAGCCCTACAACGTTTGGAACAAGAAAATCAATTAAGAGAGGCTTTAAATCGTCGGGAATTTATATTAAACTATCAACCTATCATTTCTTTAATCACAGGAAAACTCACGGGATTTGAGGTGTTAATTCGGTGGAATCATCCCGTAAAAAAAATCATTAGTCCCTGTGAGTTTATCCCGATTGCAGAGGAAACTGGATTAATTCAACTCATAGATTTATGGGTTTTTAAACAGGCGTGTCACCAAATTAATGATTGGAACCAACAATTTCCTAATTTACCGCCTTTGAGCATGAATATTAACCTGTCTCCGGTCGATTTAAAACAAACCAATCTTGTCGAAAACTTGAAGCAAATTATAGATGATAAAAACCTCAAAAATTGGAAATTAAAACTAGAAATTACGGAAACTTGTTTTTTGGAAACTTTGACTTTTGAAAAAAAATTAATGTACCAACTCCAAGCCATGGGAATTGAGTTGTGTATTGATGATTTTGGTACGGGCTATTCCTCTTTAAGTCGGCTGCACAATTTTCCCCTGTGTACTTTAAAAATTGATCGTTCGTTTGTTAGGGAAATCCAGTCTAAAACGAAGGGCGCGGAAATTATTCATACGATTATTATGTTAGCCCATAGCTTGGGAATGGATGTGGTAGCAGAAGGAATTGAAACTAAAATCCAGTTAGAAAAACTAACGGAGTTGGGGTGTAATTATGGACAGGGTTATTTAATCTCTAAACCCCTAGACCATTCTCAAGCTACGGAATTTTTAATCAGCCAGGTGGGTTAAATTCAAATCGTTTACAATATGTAACAATACAACGAAAAACTCCGTAGGATTGAGTTTAAGCAGAATCAAGTTCAAGAAATTAAGTCTAATATAAAGATAGATAGAACTTTTCCCCAAAATAATGTTATTATTGCTGCAAAGATTAGATATCGGTAGCTCCGTTTGCTACGGCATCAGGAAGGTTTTTGCTCTCTGGTATAAGTTTTACCCGCTTGCCTCCGAATTCCAATCTCCGCATACCCCTTGATTTTTGACTGGAAAGGTACTTAATGACAATTTATGTAGGCAATCTGTCTTACGACGCGACGGAAACCGACCTTACGCAAGTGTTTGGTGAATATGGTTCCGTTACGGATGTTCAAATTCCCCTTGACCGGGAAACCCAGAGAAAACGGGGTTTTGGCTTCATCAAAATGGCAACAGACGACGAAGAAACCAAAGCAATTGATGAGTTAGACTCGGCAGAATGGATGGGTCGGGTTCTGAAAGTAAATAAAGCCAGACCCCGTGAAGATCGCAAATCTTCCGGCGGTAGCTGGGGAGATAAACAGAATTACTCACGACCCTATTAAGTTGTTCCATACAACGTTCGACACACGAAAATCCAGTCCCTACCGGGAATAGTGCTAGAAAAAGGTTTTTTTGTACGGCAAGACAGGCCGGATTTTAAGCTTGTGGAGAGGATATCCAACTCGAAGTGCTTGCACAAAAAGTAGTCCTCTGTGAAGCAAGAATTCCCAGCCAAATCCATAGGATTGTTATGGGAGTGTCAATGCCTGTTTTTTAACAGGTTGTGCTAAAGTAATCAGTGAGAGTAAAATTCGGTTGTAGCTTTTGTTTGTAGTCTTGATGGGCATTTCCCGTTTGGTTTGGACAGGCTTCTCTCCGAAATTCTAACCTCCACAATGTTTTTGATTTTGGAAATATCCCATGTCTATTTATGTCGGCAATCTTTCTTATGATGTCACCCAAGAAGATTTAGGTGATGTTTTTGGGGAGTACGGTACTGTTAAACGAGTTCAACTGCCTACCGATCGTGAAACCGGTAGAGTGCGGGGCTTTGGCTTTGTGGAAATGTCCAGCGAAGCAGAGGAAGAAGCAGCAATTAAAGCACTTGACGGAGCAGAATGGATGGGTCGCGACCTAAAAGTGAACAAAGCCAAACCTAAAGAAGACCGTGGTAGCGGTGGTGGTGGTAGTCGCGGTGGTGGTTATGGCGGCGGCGGTGGCCGTAGTCGCTATTAAACTGCTTTTTGACTACTTCACTTAGGATTGACTGCGAGAATCGCCTCGATTTCATCTTAATAAAAACGCTTAGGTATTGATACCTAGGCTTTTTTATTGGAGAGTTTTTTCAATTTCTTGATCCTGCTGAATCGTGAAAATTATTTTCGGAGTATCCATACCTTTTTTTCCACAGATTGTGTTAGAGTATTAACCGAGAGTAAAATTCGGTTGTAGCTTTTGTTTGTAGTCTGTATGGGCATTTCCCGTTTGGTTTGGACAGGCTTATCTCCGAAATTCTAACCTCCACACTACTTTGATTTTGGAAATATCCCATGTCTATTTATGTCGGCAATCTTTCCTATGACGTTACAGAAAGCGATCTGAACGGCGTTTTTGCGGAGTATGGCACTGTTAAACGTGTACAACTCCCTACCGATCGTGAAACCGGTCGAGTGCGCGGTTTTGCCTTTGTGGAAATGGCAACTGAAGCAGAAGAAAACGCAGCTATTGAAGCACTTGATGGTGCGGAATGGATGGGTCGCGGTCTGAAAGTCAACAAAGCCAAACCTAAAGAAGACCGAGGCGACCGGGGATCTTTTGGTGGTGGTGGTAATCGCGGTGGCGGTTATGGCGGCGGCGGTGGTGGCGGTGGTCGTGGTCGCTACTAAACTGCTTTTTCACCATTCTAATTAGGATTGACTGCGAGGATCTCCTCCACTTGATCTAAATAAAAAAGCTTAGGTAGAAATACCTGAGCTTTTTTATTAGGGGGAACAGGGAACAGGGAACAGGGAACAGGGAATAGGGAACAGGGAATAGGGATTTAGGGATTTAGAGGTGTCCTAACTGTAATGCGTAGCGCTATATAACAAATTGTAAATTTATATCTCTACAATTAAGTAATCGTTGATCACTCAATTGTAGATCGTTAAACTCGAAGACTAAGTGGGTGCGATAGTGTTCGTTCTAATCTCCAACTTCATAAACAGCTTAATCAAGCAATATGAATACAACTAAAACCATTCATTCTGTATTTCAATTAATCTTTTGGTTGTGGAATATCACCTTCCTGACCGTTGTTTATATTTGGATTTTACCCTTTCTAGCAATTTTCCTAGTTTTAGCCACCTTTGCGGGACAAATAGAACTAGAATTTACCCTAACCATCCTGGCTTTAATTGCAATTCCCACCGTTTGCGTGATTATTGCAAATCGGCATTTTCATCAAAGACCTGTAGAGTTAATCCGGTTATTTTATGGTGTGGAAGCACCCCTATTTCTATTCTGTCTAGTGCGATTATTTATTCTGCGGGAAATGACCCCCGCCAGTCGTTTTGTATTAAGCACTATTTTAATTTGTATCGGAGCATTTTTTGTAGAATTAGTTTGGGGATATTTAGGACAAAAACAGCATAAAACCTCTCGAATTTTATCGGGAATACAATTAGCTGTTCATAGTCTGATGTTATTAGTCGGATTTTATTTAGGAATAGTTCTACTTTATTATGCAGTTCCGGCTGCTGTAGTTCTGTTAAGGCAGTTTTTTTCATTTCAGTGGTTAGATTCTTTGTGGTGGGATTTAACTCATAATTTCTTGTTAGGTTTTGCTGTAGTGACGATTCTTTACGCCGCAACAGCCACATTATTTTTAGGAATGCCTTCGGCTTTAGTGGCCCTTTATATTCACTCAGGACAACGAATTTTACGCAATTTTTCCGCCCAATATGGTCGGATTCGTACCATCCAAATTTCATTGGGTGTGGTGACAATTTGGAGCATATTATTAATTAGTTTTCTCCATCAACCTCAAGTTTCAGCCTTTCAAAAGTTAGAAGATATTCCCCAAACCGAACCCCAAAAACAAGAATTATTAGCCCAGTCTAAATCGATTCGCCAAGGATTAATTAACGCCTATCTATCCCCCTATCGCTATTTAGGAGCGGTCAAAGATAGTAATTCAATGGAGGCAATGTATAAAGATGTTTTTAATTTACCGCAACCTCTCCTTGATGGGATTCAAAATAGTTATAATCAACTCATATCTCCCTTTCTCTATCAAGGAGATTTAGAGAAAGATGCGGATAAAGCCGAGAAACTCTATGCTAATTTTTTTGATACTCCGATTGAAAAAGCAGAACGTCTTGCCATTCAACACGCCCTTAAATCGACGGTTATTTTAGATGATGCAAAAGCGGGTTTATTGAATATTAATCAGAAAAAAGTTTGGTTGGCTAAACAAGAAGTTACTGTTCAAGAACAGGGGGACTGGGGAGAGGTAGAAATCCACGAAGTTTATCAAAATCAAACCAACGATGTAGAGGAAATTTTTTACTCTTTCACCTTACCTGAAACCGCCGCTATTACAGGTATTTGGTTGGGAGATACAAATAATAAAGTCACCCGTTTTCCCTTTACCGTTTCTCCCCGAGGAGCGGCGCAAAAAGTGTATAATTCTCAAGTTAGAAGGGAACGTCCCGTTGACCCGGCATTGTTAGAACAAGTGGGAACCCAACATTACCGACTGCGTGCATTTCCCATTCCACCCAAATCAGTTTCTTGGGATAGAAATAATTCCAATCCTTCGGCAGAATTACACCTGTGGTTAACCTATAAAGTTATGGGTCAAGGAAATCAATGGCCTTTGCCTAAATTGGGAGAAAAACGTAATATTTTCTGGACAAAAACCACCGAAAGAATCAGAAATAAAGACTCAGTTAAAGGCTTTGAAAAGGATTGGTTAGAGGCTAGTTTCCCTGCTGCTCAACAACTAATTAAATCCCATCAAGTCACCTTAGCAGATTACAAAATTACTGCTAAACCCTTAGCCGAAAAAGATTATATTCTACCCCAAAATAAACGATTTGCGATTATTTTGGATACCTCTCGCAGTATGGAAAACCATAAACAGGAATTAGCAAAAACCTTAAATTGGTTAAACCAAAATATTATTCCCAAAAATCAAGCGGATTTATATGTAACAGCAACAAAGGTCAATAAACCAGAATTTATTGATGATTTAACTCAGTTTCCGATAAATCAAAAAGTCTTTTATGGAACCCTACAAATTAAGGAAATGTTGCGTCAGTTTATAGAGTTGCGTGGCAATCAAACCTACGATGGTATTGTGTTAATTAGTGATGAGGGAAGTTATGAGTTATCGGAAGATAAAACCGGGGTTCCTCAGCTTTCAATTCCCCTGTGGATTGTTCATTTAGGTTCCCTGGCGCCTGCTTATGAAGATGGGACTTTAAGGATGATTCAAAATAATGGAGGCGGGGTTTCTACCGATATTTCTGAAGTGATGAAGCGCTTGGCAACGACGGAACAATTAACCCAAAAATTAGCAATTTCAACTCAACCCAAATCCGACAAAAATCCAGAAAAACCCCAGGTTTTAACGGTGGCGGATGGCTATAGTTGGTTTATGGAAAAAACGACAGAAAAAACTACAGAAGTAACAGGTTTTGAACCCATGGCAGCACGATTATTAGTTCAGGGGTTAAGTCAGAAAAACCCAGAACAACAATTGGCGGACTTAGATGGGATTCATGCGATCGCAAAAACCTATAATATTGTTACCCCGTATTCTTCTATGATTGTTCTAGTCAATGATGAACAACGTCAAGCTCTCAAAGCCGCCGAAGCCTCTAATGATCGATTTAATCGTAAGATAGAAGATGGGAAAGAACAGTTAAATAAACCCAATAATCCCTTGAATACAAATACCAGTGTCCCAGAACCGGGAATGACCCTTGGGTTAGGATTAATTGGGCTGTTTATTATTGTTCAATCTCGAAGAAATCAGGCTAAAAATTCACCCTATAAAATCAAGATGAAAAAATAAAAGGTTGAAAAACTCTATCTATGTCGGGGCAATTCCTGAATTACCCCGACTTTCTATAGAAATTATCCGCAAATTGTACCCTTGATATTATCAAAATTATGCTAACAGAATTGATTAAATTATTTGAATTTGAATTCATGAGAAATGCTTTAATTGCCGGATTTTTAGTCAGTATTGCCTGTGGGATGATCGGAACATTTGTTGTTGTGAATCGGATTGTTTTTATTAGTGGAGGTATTGCCCATGCTGCCTATGGAGGTATTGGTATGGGTTACTTTTTTAACTTTAGTCCGGTGTTGGGGGCGATGGTATTTTCTGTATTTTCTGCCCTGGGCATGGGGTTAGTCTATCGCAAAACCCAACAACGGGCAGATACAATTATTGGGGTAATGTGGGCGATCGGAATGGCAATTGGGATTATTTTTATTGATTTAACTCCGGGTTATAAAGTGGATTTAATGAGTTATTTATTTGGCAGTATTCTGACCGTCCCCCCATCGGATTTAATTATTATGTTAATTTTAAATATGGTAATTGGGGTGATGATTTTTTTGTTTTATAAGGAGTTAGTCGCAATTTCTTTTGATCCGGTTTTTGCCGAAACTCGGAATTTACCCGTAGATCAACTTTATCTTATGTTAATCGTGGCGATCGCTTTAACCGTTGTTATGGTGATGAAAGTGGTCGGTTTAATTCTGGTGATTGCCCTATTAACTATTCCCGCAGCAATTTCAGGACAATTTGTTAAAGACTTAAAACAAATGATGGTATTTTCAAGTATTTTAGGAATAGTTTTTACAACTCTAGGTTTAGGAATTTCTTACTTTTTTAACTTAACGTCCGGTGCAACCATTATTTTAGTTGCGGGGTTTACTTATTTATTAAGTTTAAGTCTAAAAAATATAATTAAACAAGCAACTTTTTGACCAGAATTAGGTTAAATTTGATTATAGCCATCTAATCAGATTAGGATTCAAAAATTCCTGATTTATGTTAAGGTCGTGTGTTGAAACTGAAATCCTCTTAAAAATCAACCAATTCATTGGCGATGAAAACCCAGATTGCACTTTGTTTAACCTCCCTAATTTTAGGCTTTTCCTACCCAGCAAGCGCACAGAATCTTAACCCTTGTCCGAGTTCGGTTTCCGCCTGTCAAAACTCCAACTCGACGGAAACCGTCGCCATTTTAGAAGATGGTCGGTCTTATGAATTTGAAGCCGGACAGGGTATTTATCGTGTTCGCTATAATTACACGGGAAAAAATTGGACTCATGCCGATGTTGCCCCAATTCGGATTAATACAAACAAACCCATTGCTATTTTACCGATGCAATATACCAGCAATGGTTTACAGTCCGGGGCGAGTGTTAACGGTGTTTCCGTGGGTCGGGTATGGAATTCAATTACCGTTGAAGAAATGCAACGACGGTTAGAAGCATTAGGATTTTATGTGTTAACGCCGACGATTTCCATGTATGGAGAAACTATTGATGGATTTCAAGCCTTAGAACATTTTATTGCCGGAGTTCATAAGGGCAATTCTTCAGTACAAACGGTGATTTTAAGCGCCGATGCGAATGTGGCAAATGTCGCTAACCCTCGCCCTGGTGCTCAAATGTTAATCACGGGACTGCATCAACGGGATTTATGGTGGGAATATCGCATCCAAAACCGTTTAGTCGGGTTTTATCAACAGCAGGGTTTAGTCAATATAGGGCCAAGAGTTCGCGGGGGGCAAAATAACCGGGAGGGTCATTCTTTGGCTTGGCATCCGATGATTGAGCGGGCGGCTGAATATAATCCCCAAGTAGCAATTATTGAAGTGGCCCAAGCGGCGGAAATTATTCAACGGGCGGGGTCAATTCAAGCGGGACGAGAATGGGCGGCCCCTGTATTTGACGGTGTGGCCCTGGGCATGGCCGAACACGCCTGTGCGACGGGGGCGAAATTGAAAGTCTGTGAGGGTTAGGTTTTAGGAGTTAGGAGCATAGATATAGTCTGAAGTAGCAGTAGAAACCGGGTTTCTTAACTGATCTTTCTGTTATTAACAAAAGTTATTACAGAAACCCGGTTTCTGGGATTTATCGGTACAAGCTGAACCACTTACTGCTATAATTTAACTCAGGATCTTATTTATCCCCAGACTTAACTATGAGTCAATGCCTTAACCCCGATTGTTTACAAACCAACTCTAAAACAACCTTTTGTCAAAAGTGTGGTTCTAAATTACTATTAACAGATCGATATCGGGCGTTAGAAATATTAGGACAAGGGGGTTTTGGTCGGACGTTTCTAGCGGTTGATGAGCATAAACCTTCTCAACCCTATTGTGTAATTAAACAATTTTTACCCCAAGCTCAAGGTACGAATAATCAAGAAAAAGCGGGAGAACTTTTTAAACAGGAAGCGATACAATTAGAACATTTAGGCAAACATCAACAAATTCCTGAATTATTCGCCTATTTAATCCAAGATAACCGTCAATATCTCGTTCAAGAATATATTGAAGGACAAAATTTAGCTCAAGAATTAGCTCAAACTGGGGCATTTTCAGAAACTAAAATTGTTAATTTGTTAGGAGATTTATTACCAATTTTAGCGTTTATTCACCAAAAATCTGTAATTCATCGAGATATTAAGCCGGAAAATATTATTAGAAGAAAAAGCGATAATAAATTATTTTTAGTGGATTTTGGAGCAGCTAAAGCGGCGACTATAACGGCGTTAGCGGTGACAGGAACAGTTATTGGTTCTGCCCAATATACTGCACCTGAACAAGCGATGGGAAAACCAACTTTTGCTAGTGATTTATATAGTTTAGGGGTAACTTGTATTCATTTATTAACTAATATTGAACCGTTTGATTTATTTGATGTCAGTGAAAGTGATTGGGTGTGGCGAGATTATTTAAAGGTTAAAGTCAATAATACTTTGGGTCAAGTCTTAGATAAACTCTTACAACAGGGCACAAGAAAACGCTTTCAAACTGCTCAAGAAGTCTTAGAAGCATTACAATTAACCCAAAAACCGATATCACCACCAACACCACAATTTACACCGCCACCAACAGTCAAACCAACAGTCAAACCAACACCCCAACCAACAGTCAAACCAACACCCCAACCGGATATAGAATTAAAGTCAGCTAAAGGTGTGAGTTATCATCAATTAGAACAACTTTTGAAAGCCGGAAACTGGAAAGAAGCTGACAAAGAAACGGCTAAAAAAATGTTAGAAGTCGCCGCAAGAAGAAATAAGGATTACTTGGAGATAGAAGATATCGATAAATTTCCCTGTGAGGATTTACGCACCATTGACCAACTTTGGGTAAAATATAGTAATGGACGCTTCGGCTTTTCGGTACAGAAGCGCATCTATAAAAGTGTGGGAGGAACCCGGCGTTATGATAGTAAAGTCTGGGAAGCGTTTGGTGATCAGGTGGGTTGGCGTGTAGGAGGTAGCTGGTTGAACTACCCAGATCTAAAATTCCATCAGACAGCACCCGATGGCCACCTCCCGTGTATGGTGATTATCTTGGGGTTTGGGGGGAGGTATGAGGGTGGTGATTGGAGGTATTGTTTGGAATTTGGAGGAGGTGTTGTTAGTCTCTTCTCTTGCGTCGAGACTTGTTTTCAAACCGCTCAAGAAGTATTAGAAGCATTACAATTAACAGTTAAACCAACACCCCAACCCAATATAGAATTAAAGTCAGCTAAATGGTGGGCCTGGAACGGGCGGGTTTGGTGAGGTAGCCTTGTTTGTTTCTTCTCTCGCGTCGAGACTTGTAGACTGTAACATATAAGGCTTTTAACCCGACAACGTAGGGGCGGGTTCGCCGGGACTTTTGTTAATAATAATTAACCTAAATAAACCCGCCCAACCCCATAATAGGAATCAATATAAACCCGGTTTTATTAACATTAAATTTTGGTGGGTGGGGCGGGTTTATCAAGATTATTTGTCAGATTTGAAAAATTTTGCTAGAATAAATGAGGGACTAAATTAGAGGCTAAGAACTCATGATGGTGCAAACCGTTAGTAAAACCTATAGCTTTGAAGACTATCTCAATTATAAAGATGATACCGATCTCAAATATGAACTTTTCAACGGAGAATTAATTCCTATGCCACCTGCTAGTGGTTTACACGCTGAAATTTTATGTTTGATCTATGATATCTTAAAAGCAGAAATTCAACGATTACAATTAGATTGGGTGGTGCGACCTGGAACTGTGGGAGTCAGAACAGGAATCAGAAAATCTCGCATTCCTGATGTATTAGTAATGACAGAAACTCAGCGTCAATATCTCAGCACATTATCTTCAGCCATATTAGAAGATTCGCCTTTATTAGCCGTTGAAATAGTCAGTCCGAATAACCCCGATGATGACTATCGTTATAAACGTTCAGAATATGCTGCGTTAGGGATTTCTGAATATTGGATTATTGACCCACAAGCATTGAAAATATCAATTTTAACCTTAGTTTCTGGTTTATATGAAGGGGTAGAATTTAGAGAAAAAGATATTATAAATTCTCTAATTTTTCCCGAATTAAAATTAACATTTGAACAAATTTTAAATCCTTTTTTGACTCATTAAGCGGGTTTTAGGTAATGTAGGGGCGGGTTCGCCGAGATTTTTGTTAATAATAATTAACCTAAATAAACCCGCCCAACCCCATAATAGAAATCAATATAAACCCCGTTTTATTAACATTAAATTTTGGTGAGGTGGGCGGGTTTATCAAGATTATTTGTCAGATTTGAAAGATTTTGTCGAACCCGCCCCTACGGGTTTTATTTTAATAATTGGGTCAGAAACCCGGTTTCTTTCTTGGCACTATGTAAAACCGAAAGTTCGTTGATTTTTTTTCTAGTCCTAGATCCCCCCTAACCCCCCTTGGAAAGCAGGGTGTTTTCATTGTCGGGGGTAAAAAAGAAAATAAAAGTGATCTTTTTTTGGTAAAATCAAAGAAAGATCACTTTTATTTGATTTTAAAAAACTATGTTAAACAGTATAATCGAACAACTGAAGTTAGTCAAGGATTTTCGGAAAAATCGTGGTAAAAGACATGAATTATGGGTAGTGTTGACTATCATTGTTTTAGCACTGCTAACTGGCAATGTTACTTATAAGCAAATAGATAATTTTAGAAAAAATGAAGAAAATAAGCTAATTAAATTATTAGAAACTAACACTAAAAAATTGCCGTCTTATAGTACCATAAGACGAGTAATGCTCGGAATAAATTCAATAGAAATTCAGTTGGTTTTTCAGTCAATAGTCCAGGAATATTATTGGCAACAAGAAGGCGTTGATTGGATTGCGATCGATGGAAAATCTTTAAAAAACACCCTGACTAACTATGAAAATCAGAAACAAAATATGTTAATTATGGTATCTTGGTTTAGTCAAGAAACAAAGTTAGTAATTAAATCGGAAAGTTTTGAAAGTAAACAAAGTTCTGAAAACGCTAAAGTTCTGTCTATGATAGAAAAATGCGGGTTATTAAATAAAGTATTTACCCTCGATGCTCTCCATTGTAGTAAGGAAACAACTCAGGCAATAATTGAGAGCAAAAATAATTATTTAATTACGGTAAAAGGGAATCAAATTAAATTGCACAATCGGATCAAGATTTTAGCAGAAATCGAAAAACCTTTAACGGTATATGAAGAAAAAGATGTCAGTCATGGGCGAAATATTAGCAGAAAAGTATCAGTATTTGATAGCCAAAATGTCAACCATAAAAATTATCCTCATCTTCAAAGTTTTATTCAGGTAGAAAGAACGGGTTTTCGGGGTGATCAAGAATATAATGAGACTTTATATTATATTAGTAGTCAGAAATTAAGTGCGAAAACATTTGCAGAAAAAATTAAAGCACATTGGTTAATTGAAAATCAAGTACATTGGGTCAAAGATGTGAATTTTAATGAAGATAAATCAAGAATAAAAGGCATAGACGTAGCCGGAAAATTCTCGTTATTAGTAACATTAATTTTGAATATATACAGAAGTTTGGGTTTTAGCTCAATAAAAGAGGGACAGTCATGGTTGGGAAATAATTGGGAAAAGATTTTAGCGATCGCCTGAATTAATTAAGTTTTTAAAACTATTTTTCTAAAAAAACATTCAAAATATTTAATAATAAATAGTCATAAAGTCTTATTAATCAAGACAATGGCTATCTTTTGCTGTTAATAAATATGAAAATTGTTCATTCTTAATATTTCCCACTTATCTGATGAAAATTAGAGAGAATTTGATCGGAAAAATTGATAATTTTTTTTGAAGATAGCGATCGCATTTGGGAAAATGAAAACCCCCTGCTTTTTTAAGGGGGGCAGGGGGGATCAAACTCTGGCAGTCCACCTCCGAAGACTATAACGCCCTGACAGCATGGGCTGACGACTACCTCAACGCCTACCGAACTGATAAAAAACAATGGCAAAACACCCTAAACTCCCGTCTGCAACGTCTGGGGGAAATCTTACATTTTGACCAACTCCTCAAAGCTATCGGGGAAAAATGCGATAGTCTGGTACTTATTCCTAACCGTTTTCTGCATTTATTCCCTCTGCACGCTTTACCGATATCTCAAGATCGTTTAGGAGAGTTAACTTCCTCGTCAGGGGTAGGGGCGAGGCGCGCCTCGCCCCTACAGGAGTCTGTCATTTTAATGGATCTGTTTTCCGGTGGGGTGAGTTATGCGCCCAGTTGTCAACTATTACAAACCGCAAAAAACCGCCAGCGTCCCGATTTTTCTCAACTATTTGCGATTCAAAATCCGACAAAAGATTTAGCCTATACGGACTTAGAAGTTAACAGTATTCGCACTTATTTTAATCCGAGTCATATTCTAGTCCATGAAAACGCCAAAAAATCCACCTTTAATGAACAACAAACCACCCTAAAAACGGCTAATTGTCACCATTTTTCCTGTCACGGTTATTTTAATTTTGAGAATCCTATTTTGTCTGCATTACTATTCGCAGACTGTTACCTAAAATCCCCACCTTCGCCCCTTGATCCGAGTCGCCATCTTCGCCTAGAAAAAGGTCAAACCCTCGATCTGAGTGAATGTTTAACCTTGGGGGATGTGTTTACATTGGATTTGCGTTGCTGTCGTTTAGTCACCCTTTCCGCTTGTGAAACGGGGTTAATTGATTTTCAATCTAATAGTGATGAATATATTGGTTTACCGAGTGGGTTTCTAGTGGCGGGTTCGACTAATGTTGTCAGTTCTCTGTGGTCTGTAAGTGATATTTCAACGGCTATTTTAATGATTCGATTTTATCAATTATTGCGGGAGGGTGAGGAAGTTGCGATCGCGTTAAATCATGCTCAAAACTGGTTAAGAAATGCGACTAAAACCGACTTATTAGCTTGGATCGATTTGGGGAATAAAATGCAGTTACGTCAGTCTTTAAAGAACATGAATGATAATGAAAAACCCTTTGCTTCTCCCTATTATTGGGCGGCATTTTGTGCGATCGGACGGTAGTACAGAAACCCGGTTTCTTCCAGAAACCCGGTTTCTTGGGGTGGGTTTACAAAATTAACCCTAAATTTGATATAATTAATTTAATATTGCGTTAGAGTATCAGCCCATGTCTTTCTACCAGCAAAACCTCCAAGCCTTTATGCGACTGTTACAGGAACAGCCTCAATTATTTAACGAGTCAAAACGTCAAGAATTAATGGCATTAATTGAACCCTTACCCGATGATCTTGAAACCTTATCCTTTGCGATCGCAAGTTGGTATGAAAACCATGATGAAATTGTGGATGCTCAATCAGAAATCCTGAATAATTCTATATTAGAAGTTGATCGTATACCCGGAACTAACTTTGGTAATGTTCCCGAACCGAATCAACAAATTAACAAAGAAACGTTAAAAAACGCAATTCAACAATCTGTTAAAAAACCTCCTGCTAAACCCTAATTTATGGCAGATCAATCAATAGAAAGAACCGTTAAAAATCCCAAACTAACCCTAATTGCTTTTCAACTTAGAAATAATTTAGCGTTAGGGGATGAACCTATAGAAACAGCAAATCACCTTTGGGAAAAATGCCAAGAATTAGGAGAAACATTAAATTCTCCCCATTTAAAAACATTAATTAATCGACTTGAACAAGATCAAGGAAAAATTGGTTTTCCCCCAGGAGAAGATGATCTCCCAAATGACTATGTAGAACTTTTAAAACCAAAAGCTCGGGTTTTAGATTTTTATGCTATTCCCGAACTGAATAAACCCCAACTCAAAGGCGAAGTTTATCCCCTACAAATTCATGATACCTACGCCATTGATATTACCTTCTTTTGTCGTCCTGAAGAAGTTGTTAACCTTTCTGAACTGAACGATTTTTTAAACCCTAATTATTGTTTATTGCCCGCTAATATTAAATCAGATTTAGGACAAACCTTAATATTATTTGCGGAACCTTTACTATCAGAATCAGATCATTATCAAGATTTTGCCAATGCTTGTATTAAGGAGTTATTTCCCAGTTCAGACGCAGAAAGGTGGTTAAAAAATACTCCCTCAAAAGGTGAGTTTTTTGGAAGTCCGATTTTTGAATATGATACAGGAGAATATAACCCCTCACGCCAGATTCATTTGTTAATTTGGTTTAATTGTTCTCCGCGAACCCAAATGTTAGAAGAACAGGGAAACTATTATGAATTGTTAATTAATTTGTTGTGTTGTCGCCATAAAATTCTGTATAGCTATACTCAAGCTCGTTGGTGTTATCAACAAGCGAAGGATTTATATAAACAATTATTACCTAAAGTAGAAAATCTCAAGAAATTATCCCCAAACCAAACTGAAAAACTGGAATTTTTAAAACAGGAGTTGATTTTAATTCCTCAGTCTTTCTTTGAATATGGCGAATATATTCAACAGATGAAACTGCAATTAAATACAATAAAAACGAATCTTAAAAATTATCAAGATTATCTAAATAAATTGAATAATATTCTGATACCAGAGGATAATTTACCCTTTCTTAACAAATTTGAAACCCGCACAAAAAACAAGTTTATAGAACAAATTAAGGTTGATTTAGGTTATTTAATACCGGGTCAAAATTTGTTTTCAGAATTAATTAACACCATTCGCGGATTAGTTGAAATTGAACAGGCGGAAATTGATCGCTCCTTAGAAAAAACAATTGCCATATTAGGAGTTAGTTTAGGTGTGGGAGGAATAGCAGCATCAACATTTTCTGGTTATGTTGAAAGACCTTTGATTAATTCTAATCAATCCCCATCTAAAACATCCATTAATCCGGGGTTATTTGCCTTTTTATTGAGTGGAACTATCGCTTTATGTACGGGGGTATTAACTGCGAAATATTTACGCTGTAGACGCAGGAAATCACCTAAAAATTGATCGTAATGGGCATGAATTGAAGAAGGGCTAAAGCCCAACAACGCCCAACAACGCCCAACAACGAGGAAGATTGCTGTGCCTAAGAAAAAACTGGAACCTTTTCAACTATGATGTTATTAAATTCTAAGGATAAATTATCCCCTTGGCGATGGGCTTCCCAAGTTCCCGACGACAACCGACTAATTTGCCATTGTCCCTGAATATAATTTTCATCCTCGGAGACTGTCCCCGTATAACTAACCGTATCGGGAGAAGTCGTTAAATATTGTTTGGTAAAACTCACCCCTCGACCCAGCACATCCCCACTAATTTGAGCTTCTCCCAAATAACCCTCATCTAAAATATTCCCGGCTAGGGAATTACCGCTTTGAATAAATGTTACTTCAAAACGAGTAGGAACTCCCTGTTGCCAATAGGTTCCTAACCAAGTTCCACTAATATCAGTCATACTTTACATTAAGAAAAAGTTTAAAGGGAAACTTATTAATTTGAGCAAGTTTCCCCTATAGATAAATTAACAAAATTTGAGACTTGACAGGACGTTGAAAGATGGGCAATTAAGGTTTTTGTCCAAGGGGATAACAAATTATTCCCAGGAATATTCAAAAATTGTACACGCAAACTCGGTATAATTGAACTAGCAGGTTGATCAAATTGTATACTAGAACCCGTTTGGCTAGTCCGATAAACCCAACGCTGGTTTTCGTGACCCACAATCACCCGCCAACCCGCCACCAGACCTTGGGTACAAAACGTCCCGGGTTGGACTAACCCCAAACAACCATCGGGCCAGATTTGTGCCTCCACCGCCTCCAGAGTCAGTTGAGACGCCGATAAACCTGACCGTTGTAGAATATCCTCAAACACCGACTCTAAGACCGATGACGGGAGTTTTAACGAATGACTTTGAGATTCTAAACGGATGATTCTCCCCTGAGCATCCGTGCGATAGACCCAGGTTTGACGACCATCGGACACCACCACCCGCCACCCTGAAACTAACATTTGGCCACAGATTTCATCGGTTGTAGCCAGTCCTAAACAGGTATCTGGCCAAGTTTGTTGACGCGCTTCCACAATTTTCAGATCTTTGACAACAACTTCCGATTCCTGGCCGACGGTTTCCCGAATTTTCTTATCTACTTGAGGAGGTAAAACCTTAGCTGGATTACCGATATTAACCATCCATTCGGGATTTAAAGAATTTTTTGCATAGATAACCGGAATGGTTTTGGGTAACTGTCCCTGACGTTTAAATAAAGGATTTGGTAAAACCCGGTAGGTCGGGGTGATGGCAGAAACAATAATCGGATTTTCAGGAATTTCCCATAATCGTTGGTTTTCTATCGGTTTCGGGGAAACAGGTTTTTGGGTAACGGTCAGGGAATCAGAGATGACCGCTTGACTGTGAACAAAGGTAGATTTTAAAAAAGTTGGGTCAGCTTTTAAAGCTAAAACCCCAGTCAACATCAACGCCAATACAAACGGGCGGGGCTGCTTCTTGTTGACGGGGGGGGTCGCCTGGGGACGACGGTTGGGGTGACTGGATTTCATTGGGAAGCATCCACAAATACGGAATCATTGATGGCAAAAATGACCCAGATCTTAGAAAATTAGTTTCGGGCAATTGCCGTTAAATACGGCCCTGACCGAAACGGATTGATCTAAATCCGATTCAAACGATGCAAAGAGAACTTCAACGCCCTGAGTCTGTTTTCCGGTGTGATCGTCTAACTTTGCAGATTCAGTTCAATTCCCATTGCTAGGATAGGTTTCAGACCACAACTGTAGATGAGTCCGAAATTCTACCGGATCATTACCTGCGTATCCTAACACACCCATTCCCCGATTCCATAGTTAGGAAGTTCAACGATCGCCAGACCTGATAGGTTAAGAATAGGATCAAAAATTTAGGAGTTAATCCAGATGGACATTTTGCTAGAAGGAGGATCGGTCTTAAGCGATCGCGATTATACTTTAATTATTGATAGTAGTCAGAGCATGGCAACGATTGAAAAATCTAAGGGCAAAAGTCGCTGGGATTTAATTCAAGAATCGATTTTAGCCATTGCCAGTTATTGCGAACAATTTGATTTTGACGGCATTACCCTATATTTATTTTCCGATCAATTTCAACGCTATGAAAATGTTACCTCTGACCGAATTATTTATCTTTTTCAACACCATCAACCTTCGGGGAAAAATCGTTTATCTCCCGTATTAAAAGATGCCACCGATCACTATTTTGGACGGCGGGCAACGGCACAAACTAAAGCCAATGGTGAAACCATTATTATTGTAACTTCTGGAGAAATTGAAAATCCCACCGCCCTTAGACAAATTATTATTGATGCAGCCAATCAACTAAACCGAGATGAAGAATTAGCCATTGAACTAATTCAAGTGGGTTCTAATGCTGATGTCACCACTTTTTTTCAGGGCTTAGATCATAATTTACAAGGTCAGGGCGCTAAATTTGATATTTGTAATACCATCACCCTCTCGGATTTAGATTCCATGAGTTTAACAGATGTGTTGCTCAAAGCCATTATTGATTAAACTTTTAATTTACCAAAATCCCATACCTCTGCTGTCGTTTATTCTGATCTTTTTATGATTTTTAGAGGTGAGTTATCATGATGGAATCTTCCTCAGAAAAATTAGTCTCTCAGTCAATTAAAACCTTGGATTCTATTTTAATTAATGAAAAATTACCCCCATCAGAAAGGGCAACCGTTGCCTTAAAAATCTTAGAAATGGCTCGGATTTTTACGCTGGAAACTCCTCCCGCTTCCGAAACCCAACCCATTCCAGTAACCAAACTTAATTTTACTGACCCCAAAATATTTTTACATTTAGCCGCCTATCGAGATTCCGAACTAATTCCCACCTTAAAAGATGCCTTAAAAAAAGCCCATCGCCCCGAAAAAATTACCTTTGGCATTGTTTGGCAATTTATCCCCGGAGAGGATGAAACAATTACCGAGAAAGTGCAGGAATTTCCCTGTAAAATGATTGAAATTGATGCTCGAAAATCCCTGGGTGTCTGTTGGGCAAGATCCCTGGGTCAGCGTTTACTCCATGATGAAGATTTTATCTTACAATTAGATAGTCACCATCGATTTGTGGAAGGTTGGGATAGTTTATTATTAAAACAACTTGCCCAATGTCCCAGCCCCAAACCCATCCTTTCCGCCTATACTCCCCCCTATCTTCCCCCCGATGAAATTCCCCCAGGATATCCCAGTACCCGTTTAACCGCCCATCATTTTGATGACCATGGGATTTTGAGTTTTGTCGCGGGAGAGAGTCTAGCGTCCTATTCTGAACCCCAATTAGGAATGTTTCTAGCCGGAGGATTTATCTTCGCCCCCCGACAATTTTATTTAGAAGTTCCCTATGATCCGTTTCTCTATTTCAGAGGAGAAGAAATCACCCTTTCAACCCGAGCTTGGACAAAGGGATGGGATATTTTTTATCCCCATCAAATTACTATTTACCACTATTATACTCGCACCAATGCTAAAAAACATTGGGATGTGGATTCGGAATGGTTCAAATTAGAACAAAAGTCCCGAGAAAGAGTCAAAAAAATATTAAGAATTAATCCTTTAGAAGCAGAAAATTTAGAAATTTATGATCTCGGAGTCCTGAGAACTCTGGAAGATTATCAAAGTTTTTGTGGGATTAATTTCCAAACCCGAGAAATATCCGAAACCGCCTCTAAAGGAATTCCTACAAAATTTCTATTGTCATCATTATTTTGACATCCTCAAACTGAATAAAAAGCCTAAGTGGAACTTAGGGGCTTTAAACGCAAAATTTTCTGTAAAATCAAACTATTGTGATAGAAGGGTTAAATTATGGGTAGTCGAGACGGTTTTACCAGCGGCTTTTTCCTCGGTGCAACGCTAGGCGGTGTGGTGGGGGGAGTATTAGGGGTGGTACTAGCCAACCGCATCAATAATCAAGACCGGGTTGATCCTTTGTTAGAAATACCCGGAAAATCGGGGAAGGCTGCTAAATTGACCGGAGAAAATATGGAAACCGCCCGGTTAGGTTTGGAGGATAAAATAGCTCAACTCAATCAGGCTATCGATGATGTCCGTCAACAGTTAGGCAGTGTCAATGGCAATGGGGGGTCGGAAACCTATGATTAATCGATTCTAGTGTGGGTTTGAATCTATCCCCTGGTTTCAAATGTGATACACTGGGGAACATAACTTTATCTAAAAATTGAGTCAAACATCAAGAAAATTTTATGGCACTTCCTTTAGGTTTACTCGCGAGTACCCTGGCACAGTTCCTGAACATTTATATGTTAATCCTATTTGTTAGGATTTTATTAAGCTGGTTTCCTACTATTAATTGGTATGATCCGCCCTTTTCCATCTTAAGCCAATTAACCGATCCCTATCTCAACCTATTCCGTTCTTTTATTCCCCCTTTGGGTGGGATTGATTTTTCCGCAATTATTGCGATTTTTGCCTTGCAATTTGGTTCTCAAATCATTATTGCCTTATTAGGCAGTATGCAGCAAGTATTCTAACTCAAACGTAGTAAGCCCGACCGGGCTTATTTCCTCCCAACCCAATTAAGTTAAGAGTCCTAAAGGACTCACTACGAACGTAGTAAGCCCTTTAGGGTTTATTTCCTCGCCGTTGAGTTAAGAGTCCTAAAGGACTCACTACGATTAGAGAAGCTGGGTTTTTTATTCTATGAGTTTTTCTCAATTAATTCTCGATATAAACTCTTAGGTTTGACACCTTTAAGGTTTTCAATTAAATCCTTGTTTTTGAAAAACTGCACCGTCGGAGTCCCAACTACCCCGGCATTTTGGGCAATTTCAGGATCTTCTTCAATGTCAATTTCAATATAATGAATCTTACCCTCAAATTCATTCACGACCTTATCTAAAATCGGTTTCAGGGCATGACAGGGGCCGCAGGTGGGTGAAGAATATTTTACCATAATTAAGCGATCGCTATCATGGTACAGTTTCCGCAACGCATAACCCCCGGTATGGCGAGTATTCTGGATATCGAAATTCTCGGACGTCGTAATTTGAGGTGGGGTTGATTTCGGGGTTTCCACTCCTGAAGTTTCCGTCTGTTGAAATTCTTCCCCTAACCCATTTAGGGATAACCAACGTTCGGCTAACATCGCCCCCATACAACCACTTCCGGCGGCAGTAATTGCTTGACGAAACTCATGATCTTGAACATCTCCCACGGCATAAACCCCCTCAACGCTGGTTTCAGGAGTCCCATGTTTCGTAACAATATATCCTACCTCATCGAGTTCTAACTGTCCCTGGAATATTTGGGTATTGGGAGTATGACCGATAGCATAAAATAGCCCCTGTACGGGTAAATCTTGCTGTTCTCCCGTCTGAGTATTCTTAATTTTAATCCCCCCTAATTTGCCATTTCCATAAACATCCAGCGCCTGGGTATGCCAATGCACAGTAATTTTAGGATGGGTCAGAACCCGTTGCTGCATAGTTTTACTCGCCCGTAGTTCATCCCGTCTAACTAATAGATGAACATGGGTGGCATATTTAGTTAAATAAACCGCTTCCTCCGTGGCCGTATCTCCTCCCCCAATCACCGCTAATTCTACTCCTTTGAAAATCGGACTCGCCCCATCACAAATAGCACAGGCAGAAATTCCCGCATTCCAAAAGGTTTCCTCCTGGGGTAAATGTAGCCGTTTGGCGGTCGCCCCGGTGGCAATTACAATGGCATGGGTTTTGATTTCCCTATCTTCGGATTTCACGGTAAACGGACGTTGACTCAAATCAACGGAAACCACATCCTCGGTAAACAATTCCGCCCCCCAGCGTTCGGCTTGGGCTTTGATCCGATCCATTAATTCCGGCCCAGTAATCCCATCGGGAAAACCGGGGAAGTTCTCAACTTCCGTGGTGGTCATTAACTGTCCCCCGGGAATCCCGCCCATTTGATAGCCCTCAAAGACCACGGGTTTCAAATTCGCCCGTCCAGCATAAATCGCGGCCGTATAGCCCGCAGGGCCAGAACCAATAATTACCAGGTTTTCAACGGTTGGGTTGGTCATTTTTATTTTCAACTCATAACGACTTCGTGTAATTGGATTATAGCAATTTGTCTCCTCTCCTCTTAGTCTTGATCATATTAATAATACGCATCGGGCTCGAGAAACCGGGTTTTTTCCGAAAATACTGGGTTGTGACCCACATATTTTCTAAAAAACCCGGTTTCTTTGGTTGGGTGCGTAAGTCCTGTAAAAGATCGGGTCAAAAGCCAGTTAACATAATAATTAATTATAACTCCAGAGAGTTTGTTTTAAATTTTAAAAGATTTAGCTCAAAAACCGGATTTTTACCCAGAGATTATTAATAATTATTCGCAATTACTTGACGGAATCATGGGGTTTGGGGTATTATGGCAAAAATAAACATCTGGGGAAGTATGACCTAACCCTAAAACCCTATCCTCAAACGGCGTAAATTGCTGAAAAGTCATCAAACCCTGACTTAATTTAGCCGTGGCGATGCACGGGTTTTTGGAAAAACTCAAGGGGCAATTTTGAGGCGAGTTGACAAAAAAGCAATTCTATGTATTAGCTGCCCGGACTTCCCACTTCCCCCAATTAACCTTACTATAATTTTGATTAACGTTAATGTGAATAATAATGATAGAACGTATCCCAGAAGCCGAAGTTATGGATACTTGGGAAGAAGCCAGCGAGTATGATGGGATGGACTTTAGCCAAGTTAACCAAGAATTTGCCGAATTTGCCCTAGAATTAGGGCCGGAAACCGGATTAATCTTAGATGCGGGAACCGGGACAGCGCGGATTCCGATTTTGATTGCTCAAAGGCGATCGCCATGGCAAATTATCGGAATTGATTTATCAGCAAATATGCTATTTATCGGGAATCAAAATATTCAGCAAGCGGGGTTAGAGGAGCAAATTAAATTAGAACAAGTGGATGCGAAACAGTTACCCTATGGCGATGCTACCTTTGATCTGGTAATTTCCAATAGTATTGTTCACCATCTACCCAACCCGATACTCTTTTTTCAAGAAATTCAGCGCGTTTTAAAACCCCAGGGGGGAATATTTCTCAGAGATTTAACTCGACCGAGTAGTGAAACAGAACTCAATAATTTAGTTCAACAATATGCCGGAGATAGTAATGACCATCAGCAAAAACTATTTCGAGATTCATTACAAGCTGCTTATACCTTAGATGAAATCATTAACTTGATCGAGTCCGTCGGTTTAAATAATATGAGAATTTATCAATCTTCTGATCGCCATTGGACAGCAGAAAGAAGCTATCTTAGTTAATTTTAAACCCAATACTGACTCCTAATTACCAAACAAAAATAACCAGAGGGGTAAGGTTAATAATAATAGTACAGAACCCATAGCTAAATTTGTCACCGCTAATTCCCGATCTAAATTAAAGGCTTCGGCTAATACTAAAGTAGCAAAAGCCGGAGGAGTTGCCATTTGTAAGACCAAAACTAATAACGGAGATCCCTTTAATCCTAATAGTGTTAATCCATAACCCAATACCAAAGGCACAATTAACATTTTAATCACTAAACTCACAGAAGCGGGTCGGAAATGAGACCAGGAATTAAGCTGACTTAAACGCATTCCCATTAACACTAAAGTTAAGGCCACACTTCCCCAAGCAATGCCGCGTAACCCCTGTTCCATCGGATTTGGTAAAGGAATATTCCGCACCATTAAACCAATTACCATACTAATCAAAGCTGGATTAGTTAACGATACCCCAACTAATTGCCAAGGATCTTGTTTTCCCATGCCAAACCTAGCAGCTAAAGCCACCCCTAAACCATAGGCGCCAATTACTGTTCCCAATCCATCATAAAATACCGCCCAACCAAAATATTGAGGGCCGACTAATGCTAAACTCACCGGGAAACCAATATATCCGGTATTCCCTACCATAGCCGCCAATAAAAAACTCCCTTGACCCGGGAGAGATTGGGGTAAAATATCCCATTTAGGAATACGACTTTGCCAGTATAAACCTATCGCCGCTAACCCCGCACCCAGGAAAATAGCAGCCCAAGCCACTAAAGGCGCAATCCAAATCGAACCCGATAAATCTGCTTTTCTCAAAAAAGCAATAATCGCGATCGGAACCACACCCCAATATAAAATTTTACCTAAATAATAGGGAACAATGGCGGGTAATTTTCGACCTAAAATCCATCCGATTAAAACCCCGCCAATCAGCCATTGATAAAGTGTGAAAAGTTGACTTACAGAATTAGACATAAAAGTGTTTACCCTTCGCTGTTGATCAAGAAAGGCTTGTGATGGATGACTAAATAGGGGATTATCTAATAAAATTGAGACTTTAATGGATGTCAGGAGTCAAGCCGTTGAAGAATTCTAGTCTACCGAAACCAGCCGAAACTGTAGCTGATGGAGCAATAGAAGATATTCCCGAGGCGATACGAGATATCCCCGTGCTTGGGGTCGTTTCCTCGGGTTCGTCTGTAAAGCCAGGGCTATTCTGGAAAATGCTAGGGTTAGCCGTGGTCGCCTTCTGTACTGCTTTAGTGATGAATTATCAATTTGGAATTCTGGCTCCTCGGTCTGATCTCCCTATTATAGAAACCCCAAGTCCTGTAATCACAGCCTCACCCTCTGTGTCCGCATCCGTGACGCCCCAGCCTACGAGTTCTCCGACTCCTAGCCTTCCCGATAATTTATTGGGTCATCTTCCCTATCCCGAAGCCCCGGAAGCCGAGTTAAAAAGTATTACGGCGGATGGGGGACATCGGTTACGCAAGGTCGCCGCTAAAGCCTATCAAGAAATGGAACAGGATGCCCGAGCCAGTGGGGTCAGTTTAGTGCCGATTTCCACCTTTCGTAGTGTTAAAGACCAGGAAATCATCTTTTTTGAAATTAAAGCCCAACGGGGACAGGTGGCGACGAAACGGGCGGAGGTCAGTGCTCCTCCGGGTTATAGTGAACATCATACGGGTTATGCCATCGATATTGGAGACGGGGCCAGACCCTCTACGGATTTAAGTGTTAGCTTTGAAGAAACCCCGGCCTATCAATGGTTAAAAGATCATGCCGCTTTTTATAGTTTTGAGTTATCCTTTCCTAAAGATAATCCCCAGGGAGTGAGTTATGAACCCTGGCATTGGCGTTTTGTGGGAGACCGCCATAGTTTAGAAACTTTTTATAAAGCCAGAAACCAAAAGGAAAATTGATGAGAACCACCAGTTTGAATCTAATTGCCATTAGTGTTTTCTGTATGACGCTATCGGTGTTATTGAGTCCCATCTTGAATATTTCGCCCTTTGTTCCGGCGGGTATTACTTTTTTTTTCTTAGGGGTTGCCACTTTAGATGTTTTTCAGTTTCAAGGTCAGGGGGCGAGTTTATTAGTTGATAGGTTAGCCGGAACTTCTGCATCTACTCGGGAGCGAATTTTACACCATGAAGCCGGACATTTTTTAGTAGCCTATTTGATGAAAATTCCGATTCAGGGATATGCCTTAAATGGCTGGGAAGCCTTTAAACAGGGCTTTAAAGCTCAAGGAGGGGTGCAGTTTGCCGATCAAATATTATGGGAACAATTACAACAAGGTAAAATTTCTGCCCAGGTTTTAGATCGTTATTGTGCCGTTTGGATGGGGGGAATTGCCGCCGAAACCTTAGTATTTGAAAAGGCGGAAGGAGGCCGGGAAGACCGAGAAAAAATTACGGCGATTTGGACTCAGTTACAACGCCCTTTGAGTGAGGCTAAAATCAAAGAACGTTGGGCAATATTACAAGCTAAAACAGTAATTGAAACTCACAAATTAGCTTATTTTTCCTTAGTAGAAGCCATGAAAAATCGAGCTTCTGTGGAAGATTGTTGTCAAATGATAGAAAAGTTCAAAAATGTCGAAGGAGGGTTAACAGTTGACGGTTAAACTGATAATATCAAGGCCAGACGATGGGAACATAGCTAATTTAGATGCAGCAATTATCGATTTATGCTGTTATGAATAGAGGATAGCCAGGGGAAGAATTACAGAGAATAGCCCAACGGGGCGACGGCTAATTATTAAAGCCAAGGGGAGAATTTTATGACCTTTGAACAAATCTATCAATTTTTCCAAGAACCGCCCCCTATCTATCTCAATAAAGAACTGGCGGTTTGCTATATCCTATCTGTATTGCTCGAAAAGGACTCCTATGGAACTGAACTAATTGAACAACTGGAGCAGGAATATTCTAATTATCGATTATCGGATACGGTGCTTTACAGCGCCCTGAAATTTTTGGAAAAACAAGGAACAATTACGGGATATTGGCAAAAGGTGGAAGGTCGGGGACGCCCTCGCCGGATGTATCAAATTCTACCAGAATATCAACCCCAAGCTCAAGAGTTAGCCGGACTTTGGCATCAATACACCTCGGGTCACGGTAAACGACAAATCAATCATTGACCACTCTCACCGTCTGTTGGCAGTACCTGCGGTAAGGCGTAGACACGCTCGATTCTAACTCCAGGTGCTGCGTCCAGACTTTGATCCAAAGGAGTAGAGGTTTCTAGTCCAATCTCTTTCTTTGTGTCTTAGTGTCTTTGTGGTTTTAAAAAAACCTAATGTCCAATCAGTTTATCCCGTAACTGTTTAATCCGATCTCGCAACTTAGCTGCTTCTTCAAATTCCAATTTTTTAGCCGCACCTTTCATCTGAGTTTCTAACTGGATAATTAAATCAGGAATACTTTCTAAGGGAAATTCCTCTAAGGTTTCTATCTGTTTCCCAGTGGTTTGAGCATTTAACCGCCGGGACACATCCAGAAATTCTAAAATAGAATTACTATATTTTTTAATAATTTGTTGGGGAATAATTCCATGTTTTTGATTGTATTTCTGTTGAATTTCCCGCCGTCGGTTAGTTTCCTCAATGGCTTTAATCATACTTTTGGTTAAATTATCCCCATATAAAATTGCCTGTCCTCGGATATTCCGCGCCGCCCGTCCGATGGTTTGAATTAGTGATCGATGCGATCGCAAAAACCCCTCCTTATCCGCATCTAAAATAGCCACTAGAGACACCTGGGGTAAATCCAACCCTTCCCGCAATAAATTCACCCCAATTAACACATCAAACTCCCGATTTTGTAACCCTTGAATAATTTCAATCCGTTGAATAGATTGGATTTCCGAATGCAGATATCTAACATTAACTCCCCTTTCTTGCAAATATTCCGTTAAATCTTCCGCCATTTTTTTGGTTAAGGTCGTAATTAAAACCCGCTCATCTCTAATCACTCTTTCTTGAATTTCCCCATATAAATCATCAACCTGTCCTGAAGTGGGACGGACAAAAACTTCTGGATCAATTACTCCCGTCGGACGAATAATTTGCTCCACCACTTGACCTTGAGATTGTTCAATTTCCCAATCTCCCGGCGTCGCTGAAACAAAAATACATTGATTCACCGTTTGCCAAAATTCTTCCGATTTCAACGGACGATTATCCGCCGCACTAGGTAAACGAAACCCATGATCAATTAAGACCTTTTTTCGCGCTTGATCGCCATTATACATTCCTCGAATTTGAGGTACACTGACGTGAGATTCATCCACAATTAATAACCAATCATTGGGAAAATAATTGATTAAACATTCTGGAGGTTCTCCCGCCTGTCTTCCCGCCAACTGACGGGAATAATTTTCTACCCCATTACAATATCCCACCTCCCGCAACATTTCCAAATCATAACGGGTGCGTTGGGATAACCGTTGTGCTTCTAATAGTTTACCTTGACTTTCGAGGGTATTTACCTGTTGTTTTAATTCCTCTTCTATATCATCACAGGCTATTTCTAAACGATCTTCTGGAGTAACAAAATGTCGGGCAGGATAAATATTTAAACTGTCTAAACTTTGCAAAACATCGCCGGTAACTGGGTCTGTATAACGAATGGCTTCAATTTCATCTCCAAAAAATTCTACTCTAATAATTCTATCTTCATAAGCGGGGCCAATTTCTAAAACATCTCCTTTAACCCGAAACCTTCCCCGGGTTAACTCAACATCATTGCGGGTATATTGTACCGATACTAATTCCCGTAACAATTCCCGTTGATCAACTTCTTCTCCCACCTGCAAGGAAATAGCAGCTTTTAAATATTCGGCGGGCATTCCTAACCCGTAAATACAGCTAATTGAAGCTACAACAATCACATCTCGCCGTTCAAATAAAGAGCGAGTAGCCGAATGGCGGAGCATATCAATTTCCTCATTAATTGATGAGGTTTTTTCAATATAAGTATCGGTGACAGGAAGATAGGCTTCCGGTTGATAATAGTCGTAATAACTAATAAAATATTCCACCGCATTCTCAGGAAAAAATGAGCGAAACTCGTTACATAATTGGGCGGCGAGGGTTTTGTTATGGGCTAAAACCAGAGTCGGACGTCCGATTTTTTCAATTACCGAGGCGATGGTAAAGGTTTTTCCGGTTCCTGTTGCCCCCAGGAGGGTGCTGAAGGGTTGCCCGCTTTGAATATTATCGGTGAGTTGGGCGATCGCCTGCGGCTGGTCTCCCAGGGGCTGAAAGGGGGCATGAAGTTTAAAGGGTTTCATCACTCAACTTGATTAAGGGTTCAACTAGGATAACAGCTAATTTATTGTTGAGCATTGGCTGGTTTCAACTGAACACAACTCAAAGAAGATTGCTATGGTGTATGCTAAGTTTTATTAAGTTTTTTGGCTTGCTGAGAGGACATTATGGATTCACCGATTCTAGTAGCGATTAAACCTTGGCTGAATTTTTTTCACCCGGTCTTGATGTGGATTTTGTTAGGATTATCCATTTATGCGATGTATTTGGGCGTGCAAATTCGTCGTACCCGGGAAGCGGACGCAGACACCAAAAAAGAGTTAATTAAGGGGAAATTCAATATTAAACATCACCAAATTGGCTCAATATTACTGGCTTTAATGGTGTTAGGAAGTATTGGCGGCATGGGTGTGACTTATATTAACAACGGCAAACTGTTTGTCGGCCCCCACCTATTAGCGGGACTGGGAATGACCGGAATGATTGCAATTTCTGCGTCCTTAACTCCCTATATGCAAAAAGGGGTTAATTGGGCTAGATATAGTCATATTACCCTGAATACTATCATCCTGGGACTGTTTGCCTGGCAAGCAGTAACCGGAGTAGAAATCGTCCAACGAATTATTAGTAAAATGTGATCCGTCAGGGAATAAAAAATAAGCTGTTACTCTCAAAAATGGGGTTAAGTCAGGTGTGAGGAATCCAGAATAATCCCATTTGATGAGAGTGCAGCTTAACGGGGAATGAACTGATAGGTTTTCTTAGCTAACTCTAGGAAGTTGAGCATCAGGTTTCTAGTTTAGTTGATTTGATTCATTCTAAAAAGTCCTAATTATTTATTTTCCCCCCAATGTTGGGGGCTAGGGGGCTAGATAGCTTGAAATGTATACTGTTTAGAATGCTAAGGTTATGAAGGATTGATCAGCAGTTTTAGAGACTATTTCTCAAGCAGCAATATTTGCCCCCTAAATCCCCC
>NZ_LR735147.1 GCF_900009265.2 Planktothrix paucivesiculata PCC 9631
TAGAGGCTTTTAAAGAATATACGGGACATTATCCTGAGTCAGTCCATGTAGATAAAATTTACCGAACTAGAGACAACCGAGCTTGGTGTAAAGAAAAGGGGATTAGAATGAGTGGCCCCCCGTTAGGTAGACCTCCAGTAAATATTAGTAAAGCTACTAAGAAGCAGGCGTCAGAAGATGAAAAGATTCGGAATTCTATTGAAGGCAAATTTGGCCAAGGAAAAAGAAGATTTAGCCTGAATCGGATTATGAATAAACTAGCTCA
>NZ_LR735001.1:0-126015 GCF_900009265.2 Planktothrix paucivesiculata PCC 9631
TTCACACTCGGCGGGTATGGAACCCAACTGAACAATTTAAAAACAGACAATAATCAATGTTAAAATAGGAAGATTGTGATATTTAAACCCATAAAGGTGGGCATAGCCCACCCCATAGAGAATTAATTAATCATCAAAATGCTTGATAATAGCATCGGCAAATTCTGAACACTTCAACGGTTTAACCGGGGGCTCCATTAACCGGGCTAAATCATAAGTGACTTCTTGATTTGCGATCGCACCACTTAAACCTTTTTTGATCAAATCAGCGGCTTCTTGCCAACCCATATACTCTAACATCATCACCCCCGATAAAATCAGAGAACCTGGGTTCACTCGGTCTAATCCCGCGTGTTTGGGTGCAGTGCCATGGGTGGCTTCAAAAATAGCACATTCATCGCCAATATTAGCCCCTGGCCCCATACCTAAACCCCCGACCATGGCGGCAGCAGCATCGGATAAATAATCCCCGTTTAAATTCATTGTAGCCAGGATAGAATATTCATCGGGACGGGTTTGAATCTGTTGGAAAATACTATCCGCAATCCGGTCATTGACCATAATTTTTTCTTTCCATTTCCCCTCACCGTGGGTTTCCCAAATAGCGTTGAGAACTCCTTCAACTTCTTGACAAATTTCGGCTTTTTTCTCAGGGGTTAGGGAATCATAACCCGGGTCAATCATTCTGGCATTATCTTCAATAGAAAGATCAGGATTTGTTTCCTTATTCCCTAAAATCCAAGATTCCCGTTCAGTCACACATTCGCTGCGAAATTCTGTAGTTGTCAGTTCGTAACCCCAATCACGGAAGGCACCTTCGGTATATTTCATAATATTACCCTTATGCACCAGCGTCACCATTTGTTTATTTTTAGGTAGACGCAACGCTTGAAAAATAGCCCGACGAACTAACCGTTGAGAGCCTGTTTTACTAATGGGTTTAATCCCAATTCCAGAATCAAGACGAATCTGTTTTTTACCATGTTCAGGAGTCGCTGGAATCAACTCCGTATTCAGAAAATTAATTAATTTTTCGGCGATTTCCGTTCCCTCTCGCCATTCAATTCCTAAATAAATATCTTCGGTATTTTCCCGATAGATAATCACATCTAATTTTTCAGGAGTTTTGTGGGGGGAAGGGGTTCCAGTATAATATTTACAGGGTCGCACACAGGCATACAGATCATGAATTTGCCTTAAAGCCACATTCAAAGACCGAATTCCGCCGCCGATGGGAGTGGTTAATGGCCCTTTAATCGCAATCCCATATTCCGTGATGGCGTTGGTGGTGTCTTCGGGTAAATATTGATAAGTGCCGTAGAGTTCGCAGGCTTCGTCCCCAGCGTAGACTTTGAACCAACTAATTTTACGTTGATCTCCGTAGACTTTAGCGATGGCCGCATCTAAGACTTTTTCCGTGGCTGGCCAGAGGTCAATTCCTGTCCCATCTCCCCGAATGAACGGAATAATCGGATTATTCGGGACAATGGGTTCGCCATTTTTGAAGGTAACTTTTTCGCCTGTGGTCGGTGGAGTGATTTTGTCGTACATATTCCTAAGAGGTGGAAAATAAATTTTCCCTATTTTGTCATGATTGTTTACACTGATCCCTATTATTCACTGAAAATTTTTAGTTTTTCTGTTAAAATAAGTACAAGTGTGTTGTTTTTTTAGTGTTTATATCAGGGAATTGTGACATTTTTGGCTAAGGATAAAATTTTGAGGCAAAAGCCGCACCTTAGCATCATTTCTTAAACAATTGAAAGAAAAATACAAGAATATTTTAAAAAAAGTTAATATTCAAAAATTCAAACCTGTGTATGATGATTAGTAGCGAAGGCTAATGGAAATTGATTAACTTTCGACTCAATCTGGATTAGAGACCGACAAAGGGTTAAACTAGAGATTAAATATCAAACTCGTTGTTTCTTTTCTGAATATTTATATCCCAGTTATCTGTCATGCTGTGTTGCCGGGGTTAGACTGGCAATCCCAACCCAGACATAAACGAATCAGTTGGAGAAAAGTGACTGGCTTCAAACTGAGTTTGTCACTTCAACAGGTTATTGATTTTTTACCCTTTTTTGATTAATCCTAATTTCAGAAAACTTCAGATTTAATATTTATCTACTGGAGATTGTCACCATGGAAACCACTAGCTCCATTCATCAAAACCCCTATCAAGACGTGTCTTCCCCCACATTAGTTAATAGTCGATTAGCCGATCAGCAAGGGGATTTTCCCACAAATCATACCCCGACACAATATACAGAACAACCGCTTTTATTAGAATTATCTGATTATGGTTTAGGAGAATTAGGACTGAGAAATCTGGGTCATGTTTATCGAAATTTAGCCATTCCCATTTTAGTAGAACACTCGATTGCTCGCACCGAAGGGATTTTGAGTGCTAACGGGGCACTGTGTGTGAAAACCGGAAAATATACTGGACGTTCACCCCATGATAAATATATGGTGGATGAAGCCGAAAGTCGGGAGGAAATTCACTGGAGCCAAATGAATGTTCCCATCCCAGAATTTAATTTTGATCGTCTGTGTCGTCGAGTGCGGTCTTATGTTCAGGGACGGGATTTATATATTTTTGATGGTTATGTTGGTGCTGATCCTCAATATCGATATGGAGTGCGAGTGATTACCGAAAGAGCGTCCCAAAGTTTATTTGCACAACAACTGTTTATTCGCCCCACTCCTGAACAACTTAAAACCCACCATGCCGATTTTACCGTAATTGCGGTTCCCGGGTTACACGCCGATCCCGAAGATGACGGGATTAATAGTGAGGCTTTTATTGTTCTAAATTTATCAAAAAAAATGGTGATTATTGGGGGATCTAAATACGCCGGAGAAATCAAAAAATCCGTATTTTCCCTGATGAATTACTTCATGACCAAAGCCGATGTGCTACCGATGCACTGTGCCGCTAATATGGATGCTGACGGAAACACCGCCCTATTTTTTGGTCTATCGGGAACCGGAAAAACTACCCTCTCGGCTGACCCCCACCGCTATTTAATTGGGGACGATGAACATGGGTGGTCAGATCATGGGGTGTTTAACTTTGAGGGCGGCTGTTACGCCAAAACTATTAAACTTCGTCGGGAACAGGAACCCCAAATCTGGGATGCGATTCGGTTTGGGGCGTTAATGGAAAATGTGGTTTTAGATCATGATACCCGTATTCCTGATTTTGATGATAGTAGCTTGACGGAAAATACCCGGGTTGCCTATCCCATCGAATATATCCCCAATGCGGTGATTCCGGGCGTCGGTCGCCATCCCAAAACTATTATTTTCCTGACCGCAGATGCCTTTGGTGTGTTACCTCCGATCGCCAAACTGACGGCATTACAGGCGATGTATCATTTTATGTCCGGTTATACCAGTAAGGTCGCGGGAACCGAACGGGGAATTAAAGACCCAGAAGCCACCTTTTCCGCCGGGTTTGGTAAATGTTTCCTCCCCCTAGCCGCGTCGGTGTATGCCAAATTATTGGGGAAACGTTTGGAAGAACACCCAGAAACTAAGGTCTATTTAGTTAATACCGGGTGGTCGGGCGGCCCCTATGGTGTGGGTGAACGAGTCGCCATTGCCCATACTCGCGCCATGGTATCGGCGGCGGTGAATGGAGATTTGGATTCGGTAAAATTTAATCCCCATCCGATTTTTAAAGTGTTAGTTCCCGAAACTATTCCCGGGGTTCCCGATGAAATTTTAGATCCGATCAAAACTTGGAAAGATCCCCAAGAGTATGAAAAACAGGCTAAACAATTAGCCCAGTTATTTGTGGGAAACTTCCAGAAATTTGAAGGAGTTCCTGAAAGTGTTCTGGAAGCTCAACCCAATATTAATTAAGTTCATCTGTAGTGAGGGCTTGGGCCCTCAATTCTATTAATCCCTTTGCTGTTGGAGCGAAAGGTTTTTAGGTTTTTCAGAAGTTAAAAATTTTGTGTTTTTCCGGTTTAATTATATTCAGGTTAGATTTGATCATAAAAGGTGAGTATTTAATCTATGAACCAGCTAATCAAACAACAGGCAATTCCGGGAATTATTGGTGGGTTAGGGCCTTTAGCTCATATTGAATTAGAGCGTCACTTAATTGCTTTAAATCAAGCGCGAGGAGCCCGTTGTGATCAAGAGCATCCCGTTTGGTTTTTAATTAATGCTACGGATATTCCGAATCGGACTAAAAGTATTATTGGAGAGGCGGAAAATTGCACCCCCTGGTTAGTTAAATATGGCAAAATTTTACAAACCGCCGGGGCTGATTTTTTAGTGGTTCCTTGTAATACCTCCCATGCTTTTTATGATCAAGTTCAACCTCAATTAGAGATCCCTTGGATTCATTGGATGAAGTCTACAAGCCTATTCATTCACACCCATTATCCGCAATATCAAAATATTGGGGTTTTAGCAACAACAGGAACACTCAAAACCCAACTTTATCACCACAGTCTAAGCGCATTGGGACTGAATTCGATTCAACCTCCCTTAAATTCGGAATTACAAAACCAGATTATGAATGCCATTTATCATCCGATTTGGGGAATTAAAGCCACAGGAATTCAAGTTTCTGCCCCAGCTTTAGAAATCTTAGTTAATGCGACTCATTGGTTAGCAGATCAGGGTGCAGAATTAATGATTGCTGGATGCACAGAACTTTCTGTAGGTTTTGATTATTTAACAGATCTGCCTTTGATTTGGGTTGATCCGATGAAAATTATGGCCGAAATTACTTTAGATTTAGCTTGGGATATGGTGCAACTTAGACCATTTCTCCTTGATCTATTACTGGATATTCAACTAAAATTCTAGTATCGGCAATAACCGCAGTTGATGCGATCGCAGTATGAACAATACACAAAGTTCGGAAAGGGTCAATAATCGGGTCAATGGCAATTAATAGGACTAATACTGCTTCTAAGGGTAATCCCAAGGGTTTTAGGACTAAATCTAATAGAGTTAGGGTTAAAACCCCCGTTGTCCCTGACGTTGCCATGCCCGCAAAAATCGAGGCAATAATAATAATTAAAAAACCAGATAAACCCAAGGATGTGTTATACAACTGGGCAATAAAAACCGAAGATATCGCAAAATAAGTAACGGAACCAAATCGACAAATTGTAATCGCTAAGGGAGTGACTAAATCAACCGTTTGCAGATCAAATTTTAAGATTTCAGTTAAGGAGGAAATAGAGGAGGGTAAACAGGAAAAACTACTTCGGGTTGCTAGGGCTAATATGGTGGGTTCTTTTAAAGCTATACAGACATTCTTGAAGGAAGTCTTAGCTTGTTGAGAAACCACTAAGGTACTGAGACAATAGATTAAAGCATAGGCAAGAATCACCACTCCTACAAAATCACCCATAGCCAGAACAATTCCAAACCCAGTTTTAGCAATTTGGCTGGCTAATAGACAAAATAAGCCAAAAGGTAAGAGCAGAATCAGCCAATCAATTAATTGTTTTGAACTTTTATAAATAGTATCAAGAAGCAGAAACAAGCTAGAAGATGATGATTCTTTTACCGACCCTAAAGCGATACCAAAAATAATTGAAAAAAACAAAATTTTTAGGGTATTACCCTCGCTCAAAGCCGAAAAAATATTGTCAGGAATTAAGTTGAATAAAAAAGAGATTAACATAGAAGTTTCTTCTGGTTTAGGGTTATCACTGCTAAGAGAGACTTCTAAATCTAGTTCTGATGAATTAACAATTACCCCTAAAGCTGTTAAAGTTGATTCATCTAAATTTCCCCCTGGATTAGTAACGATGGCTAGGGTCATACCAATGACGCTACAGGCTAATAGTCCCACAGAAAAAACCAGCAGAATGCGTTTGATATATTTCTCAGTGTCTTGACTACTAATTAACCGCCCAACACTCATGGTTGTCGCCGAGAATAATATCGGCAAAACACACATTTTTAATAAGGCTAAATACAAATTGCCAAAGGGCGTTAAAAAAGCGGCTATTTCTTTTTGGAATATGCCAAAATATAGCCCTAATATAATTCCTGGAACAATCGCCAAGGGATGACGCAATATTTTGAATAATTGTTCAAAATTGAAATATTTTTTCAGCATTTTCAGGAGAATATTTATTGTTGTTTTGGTTGTCCAGCTTTTCCAAATATATCGGAATATTCTTCAATCAGACTATCAACGGTATAGTTGATTTTGTTCAAGTCTAGGTAGAGATTAACAAATTGTAAAAGATGCTCACTTGACCAAGGAAGGGCAATTGCAATCGGATCGTAACTATCGGAGAGGGCAACTGTTTTAAAATTTAATGCTATATTAGGTTGATTCAGAATAATTTTTTTTACTTCCAATTCATCCCGATAGGCTGCTAAAACATCACCATTGATTGCGGCTTTAATTACATCCTCCCAAGTCGTAAATTCAACAATTTGAGCTTGGGGAAATTTCTCTTTGGTAAATCCCACATAGGATGATCCTTTAATCACCCCAATTTTGCCTTCAAAATTCTTTAAAAAATCAACCGTATCTTTCCCTTTTGACGCTTTTGCTAATTGTAAACGATTGATTAATAGACCATGCCTTAAGGTTAAATAGGGACGGGAAAAAGAAACCATTTTGGCTCTGGCCAAAGTCTGACTTAGTTTAGAAATCCCTAAATCGGCTTTTTGAGAATTGACAATATCCACGACATCATTAAATGTTTTAGCCGTCCGATCTATTTTGACAGAAACACCTAAAGCCGTGGCTAAATCTTGGGCTATTTTAATATCTAACCCGATTAAATTACCCTGTTTATTTTTGACAAAAAATGGAGGACTATCAATTCCTAAAATAGCAACAATTAGCTGATTTCGATCTACAATCGTTTGCAGGTCGGGGGACAAACCAACAGAGGAAGTGGTTAACCCGACGGTGGAAGCCACCTCAGCTTTCATGCTATCATTGGGCTGGAGGTATTGCCAAGTTTGAGGATCAACTATTCCCGTTGCCTCTAAGCCCATACTGACTTGCAAATTATAAACAGCCTCTTGTGTCCCTTCTCCATAAACTCCATCTAATGCACCAGGGTAATATCCTCGTTTTTTCAATTGAGTTTGTAAGTCGATGACTTGATTTCCCTGACTGTTAGGAGTGGGTAATGGTTGATCGAGATTAGATTGAAAAGTGACAGATATTGCCTGGGTTTCGGCAGTTTTTCCTGTTGTTTCCTTCGATAAGATATTGCTAGTTGAAATGGCAGAATCTCCCGTTGTCACCAGGATGGCTACAATGGTTGCTATACAAAAAATAATCCCGATCAATTTTATGAATGTCTGCTTCCTACTAGGGGGAATTGACATATTATTTTCCAAACTCTAAATCCTATTATACTCTGGTTGTGCTATTCTTCTAAAAATTCATAACTTCGTCCGGTAAATTCCACATCTTTATGTGGGAATTGGGCATAAATTCTGAGATTTTGCGGACTCTTATCCAAAAAATCAGATATAATAATATATGTCAGTCGATTTTGCTCAAATAGGATTAGGAAGTGAACTTGATCTAATCCAGTATTAATTGATCAAAATCATTTCAGGGTAATAGATTAATGAATTAGCTACTCTATTCTATAGAGTTATATTAAACTAAAGCATCTAATTTAAAACTTTCACACTGGAACACCTCGGCTTGATAAATTACCGGATTTCAGTCATAAAAACAGAAAAATTTATTTAATCTACTGAATTTTATCGCCAGATAACCATGAAAAAAATCACAGGACAACAGAAAACAAAAACCAGTATAAGTTTAAAAACAATGTTAACTGGTTTTATTGTTTTAACCATCAGCTTTACAACGGCAATTGTTTATTTTCCTTGGTTTTTTACCTCTAAAAAAAATATTACTAAAATTGTTGCTCAAATCAACGAAGAAATTGCCCTATCAACATTAAAAGAATTTACTGATTTATTCGAGAATGTTTACTATACCCAGGATTTTGTTAGAAATTCCATTAACCGTAATATAGTAGATATTAATAATCCTGAAGAACGCGATCGCTTTTTTTTAAGTATTCTGCAATCTAATCCCGACTTTTCCTTTGTGCAATTTGCCTATCCGAATGGGGATTATGTCGGTGCTCAACGGGTAACAAAAGCTTTTGAAAAGCAAAATACGTTTAAACTGCATTTTCGTCAATGGGATGAAGAAAGAAAATTAGCGATTAAAACAACAGATCACTATGAATTAGTAGGCCAAAAACTGCAATTAATTAAAACCACCCAAATTGAAGAACCGAATTGGTATACTCCGGGTCGTCCTTGGTATCGAGATGCACTGAAAACCCCAGGTCAAGCGGCTTGGACAGTCTATGTTTATCGCTCTACCAATACCCCTGGAATTGACTCTAATATCGCACTTTATGAAGAACAAACAAATAACATCTACTGGCGGGTCGAAAACCCATCTGTACTCTTAGGCGTGATTGGTGTAGGTTTTGAATTTAAACAAATTTCTCGACGTTTACAAGAACAACAAAAAGGGCGATCACATATTGAGGTTTTTGTGATTAATTCCCAAGGAGAAATGATTGCTTCCACCGATCCCAATGAGCATTCTCCAATTCAAATTAAAGGGCAAGATGAACCCCAGCTTCAACTTTTAAAAAATTCTAAAAATCCCTATTTTCAGATGGCTGTAAAAATATTAGAAGAACGAGCAATAGATCTAAAACTGTTTAGTAGTCCTCAACAGTGGATCTCTAAAAATCCCCAGAATGGTAAATATTATTATATCTCTCTCACTCGCGCTGTAACCCCAATGAATCAATTAGATTGGTTCATCGGAACAGTAATTCCAGAAGATCAATACATGGGAACAATCAAAAAAAATAATAAAATTTTATTGGGGTTTGTAATAATATTGATTTTAGGAACAACGGGTTTAGTAATCACCCTTAGTGATCAATTATTGGTTAAACCGATTAATCAGATTAAAGAAGTGACTCATCGCGTTGAAAATGGAGATTTAGAAGTCAAAAAACTAGAAATTGAAACCTGTCAGGAGTTAAGCATTTTAACCCATTCGATTAATAATATGATTGTGGGACTTCGAGAAAGACAGCGGGAACGGGATATTTTTGGCCGTGTGGTTTCCCCGGAAGTGCGAGAAAAATTATTACAAGGTCAATTAAAATTAGGAGGAGAACTCTGTTGGGTATCGGTTTTATTTACCGATATTCGCAATTTTTCTACCCTATCGGAACAGATGCAACCCCAAGAAGTGGTGGCATTTTTAAATGAATATCTAACCGAAATGACCGATGCAATTCGTCCTTGGGGTGGATATGTAAATAATTTTATTGGGGATGCAATTGTGGTAATTTTTGGAGCGCCTTTATCCCCAGCAGAAACAGAATGGCGTTCCGTGGCGGCGGCATTAACCATGCGTGAACGTTTAGAAGAACTAAATCAACGGCGAATTATACGCGGTGAAGTTCCGATTCAAGCGGGAATTGGTATTAGTAGCGGAGAAGTTGTTGCAGGACAAATTGGCTCCTTAGAACGGTTATTATATACGGTGATTGGGGATGCGGTAAATGTGGCGGCGCGCTTGGAAACCTTAACGAAAGAATACCCGGAATATACCATTTTAATTAATGAGTCAACAGCCGCCGCCATCGCCGATCATCATGAGATTATTCTGAAAAGTTTAGGTGAAATTAAAGTTAAAGGTCGCCAAAAATCCGTAGAAGTTTACGCGGTTTTAGATTGGAAGAAAGAAGAAATTAGGGTTGTGACCTCGGTTTAAATTAAGAAGGCAAACGTGACATATAACATCGCCACGAATATTTGCACAGCCATGACTGGAATTCCATAATGAAGAAAGGTTTTAAAGGAAATTGTCCGTCCATGTTGTTCGGAAATTCCGGCGGCGACAATATTAGAAGAAGCTCCGACTAATGTGCCATTTCCGCCCAAGGTTGCCCCAAACATCATCGCATAAAATAGCGGTAATACTTCCGGGGGAAATTGTCCGTTAAAAGCCGGGTCAAGAACTTCTGCACCGACAAATCCTACATTAACTAAATATTGTTTTAACAGAGGAACCATCGCCACCACTAAGGGAATATTAGGTACAACACTAGAAATAATCCCTACTGTTACTAACAATAAAATTGAACCCAGAGCAATATTTTTTCCTAAAATAACTGCTAGGAGTCCTGATAAACTATTAATTACCCCAGTTTTTTCTAATCCCCCAATTAAAACAAAAATTGACATGAAGAAAATCAAGGTACTCCAGTCTAAATCTCGTAAAATATTATTAACGGTATCAATGTTACTATGATGGGCTAACATCAAAGCTAAAGCGGCTCCTAATAACGCCACCGCCGCCGGAGAAATAGGAATGGGTAGGGTTTCTCCAATCACAAAAAAGATGAAGACAAACAGAATAATTAAACCCCCAATGGCGAGAATCCGGGGATGATTAATTTTAGGATGGGGTAAATCTTCTAAATGTTCAAATTTGGTATTCCAGGTTTTGCGGAATAAAATCGGTAATAAAATTACCACACTGGCGACTGCTAATACTCCCCCAATACTCAGGCGTTGTAGGTATTCAACAAAGCTAATATTAATCGCATCTCCGACAATAAATGTGGCAGGATCTCCCACTAAGGTTAATAATCCGGCACTATTAGCAATGAAAACCATTAAAATTAATAGGGGGACAAAATCAATCCCTAAATCCTGGGCAATGGGGGGAATTAAAGGCGCTAATAACATTACCGTTGTGGCGTTGGGTAACATGGCACAAATCGGAGTTGTTAATGCCACAATTCCTAATAGTAATCGTTTACCTTCTCCCTTAGCCATCAAAATCATTTTAACGGCTAAATAATCAAAGATTTTAGTCGGTTCAAAGCAACGGACTAAAACCATGACACCAAAAAACAAGGCTAAAGTCGAATAACTTTGGCTGATATAACTAACAGCTTCGGTCAAGGTCATGACATGGAAAAAAATCAGAATCAGAGCCCCTAAAAAGGCGGCAATGGTCAGATGTAACCACTCCCCCATGATCAAGATAATCACCCCAACAAAGGTTATTCCAGCAATCAAAGAGTTCATTGTTTCGATTGATAGCATCAGTTTAAAATTAGTAGACGTTTAAACAATTTGACATGGGACAGTTAATTGAAAGAACAGCCAAAATTTCTTAGGATTAGTGTTCTTTAAACCCTGTACCTTTTTAATTTTAAAATGGAGAATTAATGCTGTAATTGCTCAAAATTGGCAAACAACAAAACCTAGCCATTTCTATGACCTTTACACACTATTAAAAGCGTGTTTAACTCAAATGTTCAAAACCATCACGAATTGAACATCAATAACAGAGTCTGATTTTTTTAGAATTCCGGTGAGGGCAATGATCAAAACTTTGCCGATCAACAGTCTTCTCTCACAGCCGACGGGGTTAGCTGACGGGCTAGGACTGAGAGATGTCCTTCTCGACAATCGTAAACAATCGAAGATAAGCCCCTAAAAGTGGTTCCCCCGCTCCTCCCTGATTCAAAAAGAGTGGATTAGGCTGACTGACTCTACTTGGTAGGTTAATCTAACATACTTATTCAATTTTGTGCAACATCAGGGGCCAAAGTTGGCGAAATTTGGGATGGAGTTGCACTTACAGCAGTTTTCCACTAAATTTCGTAATTTGTAATTCGTAATTCGTAATTGGTTTAAGAGTTGACAGGCTCAAAATATTTTTTAATAATATTAATAATGCGTTCCGAAGCCTGACCATCTCCAAAGGGATTAATCGCATTTGCCATGTTTTGATAGGCGATTTTATTCGTTAATAAAATACTCGCTTCTGTAAAAATATCCTCTGCTTTTGTTCCCACTAATTTAGCGGTTCCTGCTTCCACGGCTTCGGGGCGTTCGGTGGTTGTTCTTAATACTAATACGGGTTTTCCTAAACTGGGCGCTTCCTCTTGCAATCCCCCGGAATCGGTTAATACAAAATAACAGCGATCAATTGCCGCTACTAATTCGGTATAATCTAAAGGTTCAGTTAAAAAGACCCGGGGATTATTCCCTAATCTGGCGGTTAACGGTTCCCGAACCGTTGGATTTCTATGTAAGGGTAATAATAGGGCAGTATCAGGAAATTCATTCAGAATTTTTAGGAATCCCTCTGCTATTTCCTCCAGGGGTTCTCCCCAATTTTCCCGCCGATGAACGGTTGCTAAAATTAACCGATAGGGACTATTTTGTAATTCAGGAATATTGAGTTGAGGTTGTTGTTTAGCAACGGATAATAAAGCATCAATAACTGTATTTCCCGTATGATGAATTTCTCCTAAAACCCCTGAATTTTTCAGGTTTTTAACCCCTTGATCGGTGGGGGCAAAATGGAGTTGGGTTAGCTGAGAAATTAACCGCCGATTGGCTTCTTCTGGATAGGGATTAAATAGATCATTGGTGCGTAATCCCGCTTCAACATGACCCAGGGTAATTTGTTGATAAAAAGCAGCTAAACTCGCAGCAAAAGCCGTTGTTGTATCTCCTTGAACTAATACTAAATGGGGATTTAATTGTTGAAATAGATCTTCTAATCCGCGTAAACTTCTACAAGTAATATCCGTTAAGGTTTGTTGCGCTTGCATGATGTCTAAATCGTGATCGGCGGTCAAGTTAAACAACGTCATTACCTGCGTCACCATTTCCCGATGTTGACCCGTTAAAATAACCTGAGTATCAAATCCAGAGGTTTGTTTTAACTGTTGAATGACAGGGGCTAATTTAATCGCTTCTGGACGAGTACCTAGAACAACCGTAACTCTGAGAGGAATAGGGGACATAATTATTAATAAATGAATTTGAGAATTAATTAAAGTTGGGCTATCTTCCCATTTTGCAGGGAGGAGCAATTTAAGATTATTTGACTTCTAAGGTTCTAATTCTATTAATAGCCGCGGCTAATTCAAATCGTCGGAAAATTGCTAAATCTCCCTGGGGAAAGGGGGCAATTATATCTAACCCTTTGGTGGCAATATCATTCATAATTTGATCTAAAATTTGGGGTAGGGTTTTTTCTCCATCAATATACTGTTGTTTAGCATAAACCATAGCCGCCGCGATCGCTCGTAATTGGTCTTGAGAAACCAATTGTTCCACCGCAGAAAGATCAATATCTTGGGTTCCAAATAACACTTCATCCACATCCCTAACCTTTACCCGCACATCCCAACGTCCCCGACTGGGATCTAAACTTTCGGCCAGAGGAATACGAGGACGAATTACACCAAAGTTTTCTCCGCCTTCTAAACTGCGACCCGTACTATATTGCTGGGCAATTTCTTTGGCTTTTTCCGTTAATTCTATGGCTTGAAAATTCTCCATTCCAATTACTTGATCCGCCACATCAAAATAATCTCCACTCCCTCCCATAACTAAAATCGTAGAGACAGAATGATCGGTATAAAGTTGGCGGACTTCATCAATAAAAGGAGTAATGGGTTCTTGATCTTTAGCAATTAAGGCTTGCATACGGCGATCGCGAATCATAAAATTAGTGGCGGCCGTATCTTCATCTACTAATAAGACCGCCGGAATTGAGGGAGAATTTTCGGCTAAAACTAATGCTTCTAATGCCTCCATAATATTAGCAGCTTGGGAGGTACTTCCACTGGCATTTTCTGTTGAGAATTGCGTTGTCGAACGACCTTGAGGTAATTGATTAATAAATGCAGAAATATCTACTCCCGCCACACTGCGACCATCCTCCGCCCTAATTTTTACCGCCGCCGAATTAGTAACCACAAATTCCCGACCATCCCCAGGAATATGATTATAAACCCCTAATTCAATCGCTTTTAATAAGGTCGATTTGCCATGATAACCGCCTCCGACAATTAACGTGATTCCTTGAGGAATCCCCATGCCTTTTATTAATCCTTGGTTGGGACAATTAAACTCTACTTCTAAGGATTTTGGGGATTGAAACGTAATCACATTTTCAGCTAAAGGGTGACTATCAACCCCACTTTGGCGAGGTAAAATTGAACCATTGGCGACAAAGGCAACTAAGGCTTTTTCGGTTAATTGTTCTCGTATATAATCGGCATCTTCTGCCGTTTCAACATGACGTTTAATCGCCTCTGCATCTAAATTGTCATATCTTAAAGATCGGTCTACAAGGGTGGGAATATCATCACAAATCATCATCGCGGCTTGACGACCTAAAATATTCCTTCCCCGGGCAGGAAGTCCGACAAAAAAACGCATTTCTACGCCTTTTTCTGAAGTGGAAGCGGTTGGATGGGCGCGTTGTAATACTTGATTTCCACTAATTACGGGTTTAGGAGAAGGGGCGGTTATATTAATGAATGAAGCGGCTGTCCGCTCTAATATTTCCTGACCCATTTTTGTGACTGCAATCATGCCACTTTTGCCCGTTCCCCGATGGCTACTGATCTCGATGGCATTTTGATCAAATTCACGAATTAGATAGTCTCTTAGGGCAATTTCACGGCTGCGGGTGCGATATAATTCTGGGGAAAATCCCGCAATTTTTGAGGGAATTTGAACACGGAATTTACTGGGTGCAGCAAAGGGATCGCCTTGAACGTAATCAATAATTAGGGTAAAATTGGGAAATTCATAAGTTCCTACAATATCTTTATAAGCTTTATAACCTCGATTATCCAGATCGAATAATAATTGTCGTAGATTTTCTTTTGTATTCATCGTTAAAATGTTAATTTGTTGGTTTTAACTCGATGGTTTGATAGTTCATAAGTTGATAAACAACATTATAAATGATCTCGGCTGATCCTTCAAAAAAGTTGGGATCTAAATTGGCGATCGTATCACTGGGTTGATGGTAATGGGGCGATCGCAAATTTGCCGTATCAGTAATTAAAACCGCCGGAATTTCTTGATACCAAAAGGGGGCATGGTCACTGCGTAAAACATCCGGTGTGGCTAGACCTTTTAAGGGAATGGGGAGACTAACCAGGGGCGGAAATCTAGCAGATTTTCTCAAAGATTGATCGACCAGTTGAAACACTTTTAATAGCGCTAAATTTTGGACTTCTCCCACTACGGTTAAAAATTCTCCTCGGTCGGGAAATTCTATTCCGGCGGCTTCTAAAAGGGGAGTTACAGCAATTCCTGAAGGATAGGTTTGACAACCCGCTACATGACAGGCATAACCTACCATATCTAATATAATTGCTGCTTGTAAATTGATCAAATTCTCGGGTTTTTCCGTAAAGGCAAAACTGCCTAAAAGTCCAACTTCTTCTTGATCAAAAAAGACGATTTTTAAGGTACGAGGGCTGTTTTTTTGAGCCAATAAACGAGCAATTTCTAAAATTACAGCTACCCCACTAGCATTATCATCCGCACCCGGAGAATTGGGAACTGTATCATAATGAGCCGCTAATAAAATAACTCCAGCTTGGGGATTACTCCCCGGATGTTCAGCTACAATATTAACACCCTGATCAAAAGATTGTAAACTGGGAGAAAAGTTAGATAATTCTAATTGTTTGATTAAATAATTTCGCACCCATTCTCGATCAGACTCTCGGGATCTTTCTCCAACCAACGCTTGAATATGACTCCAGAGTTGAGGGCGATCAATTGTCTTCAGTTGGGGAGAAATTAAGGCGGGAGAAGGTGTAATTTGAGGTTGAGAATGAACAGAGATTGGCTCTATTTTATCCTGGGGTAATCCCGAATAACATCCGACCATAATTCCGATCGCAATTCCTACCCACAAAAAAATAGTCAGCCCCTGTTTTAGCTTCATTCCAGATTAAAATTAATCGGTTTACTAATTAGCTTAAATTGTTTCTCCTCTGTTTTAATATAGGGAATATTCGTGACTTCTAATTCCAATAATTGAGGATGTTTAGGCATCCATTCTTCAGAAATAGGGTCAAAGTTTTGGGCAGTTTTATAGAATAAAAGAATTTCTTCTTCTAAACGATTAGATAATTGATTAATTCTGTCGTAATTTTTTTTGAGTTCAATCCAATTTTTTTGAGCTTGAAATCGATAAATTTGAGCTTGTTTAACGGCTAATTTAGCCCGAATTTGTCTTAATTTAATACGAGTGGCTTGAATTTCTTGGTCAAGTTGTTGTAAATTTAATGACCAATTCTGGGCTTCATCTTGGGCCTGTTGTTTTAAGGAAGCTAAGGATTCTGGGGAAGAATCAGAGGATAATAAAATGCTGACATGAAAGTTAGAACGTTTACTTCTTAACCCATCGTATTCAGCTTTGACCGCATCCATTTGAGCTTGAATGGCGTTCCATTCTATCTGTAAATCTTCTAAGGTTTGACTCATTTGATAATTCCTTACTTTTGACCGACAACTTAAGCAAAAACAACGGTTCGATTTCCATAGACTAACACGCGATTTTGCAAGTGTAAACGAACCGCCCTAGCTAAAACTAATCGTTCCAAATCCTTGCCTTTTCTGATTAAATCTGCTACGGTGTCCCGGTGACTGACCCGCACGACATCCTGTTCAATAATCGGCCCTTCGTCTAAATCTGCGGTCACATAATGGGCTGTGGCACCAATAATTTTAACCCCCCGTTCGTGGGCTCTTTGATAGGGATTTGCTCCGGCAAAAGCGGGCAGAAAGGAATGATGAATATTGATAATTTGGGAGAAATGATCGACAATTTGAGGGGTTAAAATCTGCATATATTTAGCGAGAACTACTAAATCAATTTGGTGTTGTTTTAAAAGTTCTAATTGTTGATTTTCTTGTTCTAATTTGTTCTCTGCTGTCATGGGTAAATGATGAAAATTAATCCCAAACTGATCGGCAAGGGGTTTGAGGTTTTCATGATTACTAATCATTAGAGGAATTTCAGCAATAATTTCTTTTGCTTGCCATCGCCAGAGTAAATCTAATAAACAATGATCCTGTTTTGTTACCCAAATTGATAACCGAGGAATGGTATCAGAAAAACGCAATTCCCAATTCGCATTTAAAGGTTTTGCGATCGCACTAAACGCCGGTGAAATCACCTCCCTCGGTAAATTAAATCCTTCTAATTGCCATTCAATACGGGTTAAAAAAATATTAGCACTAAAATCCGTATGTTGATCGGCATGAATAATATTTCCCCCATTAGAATATATAAAATTAGCAATTTTAGCCACCAAACCTTTTTGGTCGGGACAAGAAACTAATAAAGTTGCTGTGGGTGGGTTCATCCTAAACTTTTATTGATTAAATATAATCAATATTATACCAAACGTTGTTGTGCTTCAGCACATCTTGATTAAAATAGAATAATAAGATGCGCTTAAGCGCAACAACGGCGCAACAACGGTTTAAGGACAGGATTTTAATTGTGTTAATAGTAATACTATTTCATCCACCGCTTGTCTGAGTTCTTGGGTAGATAGATTAGTTTGATTAATGGTAATACTAAAGACTAATGGTTGATAATCTGGGGGAGAAATATACCCGGATAAGGAGGTAACTCCGGTCATAGTTCCGGTTTTGGCTTGTACAATTCCCGTGGCAGAATTATCTGTAAAGCGTCTTTTTAAGGTTCCACTCACTCCCCCAATAGGCAGAGAATTTTGATATAATTCTGCAATGGGAGAAGTCGCCATTATTCTCAATGTTTGTACCAAAACTAAAGGAGTAACTAAATTATTTCGGGAGAGTCCTGAACCATCAAATAGTTGATAAGCATTGGGATTAATTCCTAATTGATTTAAAATTAATTTAATTTCTTTGAGTCCTGATTCCACACTATCAACCCGGGAATTTTGTGCCCCTAATGTTCTTAATAAAGATTCGGCAAAAACATTATTACTTTCTAGGTTAGTGGTTTTAATTAATTCTGATAAAGGAGGAGATTCCACAAAGGCTAATTCTTCCTGGGGATGGGCAAAATTAGAAGCTATTGAGGTTTCTAATACTTTAATTCCAGAATTTAGTAATATTTTCTGGAATTGTTGGATAAAATTATTGGTTGGTTCGATAACAGCCGCATAAACTTGTTCTGGTTCTCCATTAACTCTTAATTGTCCTGAAATTCTAATAATCGGTTGGCTGAAATCTCGCCCAATTCTCACAAATTCCGGTTCATTTTCTTTAACGGTTTTAGTTTGATTTTCGATTGTCCATCCCGTTGATTGTTCGGGTCGTACCCAGGTGACTTTTAGCGGTTGTCCTACGGCTTGAGGAGTTAGTTTTAAGTCCAGGGAATTTTGATTTAAGATTAAACTATTAATGGGAGCTCCATAACCCGCTTGTACGTCTTCCCATTGCCAAGTCGGATGAATGGGTGAACCCGTAAAATAACCATCTACAGCGATTAATTGATTAATCTGATTAATTCCCCGTTTTTTTAACTGTTGGGCTAAATCTTTTAGCTGAGTTTCTGTTAAACTGGGGTCGCCTCTGCCGACAATATAAATATTGCCTTGAGCATCCCCATAAACCGAAGTTCTAATCTTAAAATTTGCTCCTAATTTTTGTAAGGCGGCGGCGGTTGTTAAAAGTTTAGCCGTGGAAGCGGGAATAAAATAATGTTGACTATCTCGATTATAAAGGGTTATATTTTTAGTGAGAGTTTCGATTAAAATTCCCCACCGAGACTGTTGAAATTGAGGACGATTTGCGATCGCATTAATCGCAGGTTCTAATTCCGCAGGACAAATTTTTGTAGTGGGTGAATTAGTTTGACCCCAAACGGGTTGAGATAAACTCAATAGAGAGATTAAACTACTGAAGAAGAATTTTTTCATGATCATTTACACTTTTTTATAGGTTCCCAGAAACCGGGTTTCTTGAAGAAACCCGGTTTCTAATAAACTGAGCAATTTGCAAACTTCCTCCTGGTTTTCCCATGCGCTGTTCTCCATTATTTAAACATAATTTTAAATATTCACTATTTTGTAAGGTTTGATTGACTTTTTGGGCGGCTTGGTTTAATATAGTATCATCTGCGGGTTTGGTTCCGATCAGTTGAATGGATAATCCTAATAATCTTAATTGCGCCTCGGCAAATCGATAGGTAAATGCTGGGCCATTACCCGGAATTGTAATCACAGGTTTTCCCAAACCTACAGCTTGTTCGTTGGCCGTTCCCGCCATACCAATGACTAAATTAGCCCTATTTAAAATATCGGCAAAACTATCAGAATAACAAATAACTTCTAAACCCTTTTGATCAGTTAATCTGCCGTTGTGATGTTGCCAATTTAAAGATAGTGCAATTTCATCTAATTCCGTCATTAAACTAGCCACCGCAGCTACTCTAAATTGAATTTTTCGAGAACTAATTTTATCAATCATCTCAACTAATTTTAACAGCAAGATTAAATTATTTCTAGCTTCTTGAAGGCGAGAACCAGGAAGGAGAGCAATCATTAGAGATTCCGAATCAAGGTTTAAATTAACTCCTTTTGGGGTAAGATTATCCATCATGGGAGTCCCTACGAATTGAGCTTTTTTAATCCCTTGTTTTTGTAAATCCTCTGCGGTAAACTGATCCCGGGTAAACACAGCTAAACAGCGAGGAGACTTGAGCAAAAAAGGCAAAATCAACCCTAAATTTAGTTTACCTTCATAATAACTCGAATAGGCAGATAGAAAAATAATATAAGGTTTTTTTGTAAAATAGGCGATCGCAGCTACCACAATATCTCCCGTTACCATTAAAATATCATAATCCCTAGCCCGTTGCCCGATAATTTGTAATTGTTTGCCTAATAAACCCATTAAACCCGATGCAATATCCTTGAAAAAAACCCAAGGATTCATATACAAAAATCCCCCCGATGGCATAGTTTGAGTCGGGGTCAGAATCGGCACACCTAACCCCTGATAAATATTGCCCTCTCCCACAATAGGAATAGCTGCCATTTCAACCGTTGCATCTAAGGATAATAACGCCTTAATAATCTCCCCATTACAGGTATCCTCACCATGACCATTACTTAAAAATAAAATTCGTCGATTCTTCATGAAATTATGCTATAGTTGCCTAAAAATATTAGTAATTTTAAGGCCTAATTAATCTAATGATCAATTTTTGATCAAATTGTATGTAGAATAAAAACTGATAATTTTACCTAGCATAGCCCCAACCGTGAAATTTTTTGTCTATCATACTCCTGAACTAGCCCCTGCGAATGTTCTGCCCGACTGTGCCATCGTCGTAGATGTGTTACGCGCCACCACCACCATCGCCACCGCTTTAAACGCCGGAGCCGAGGCTGTGCAGGTGTTCAGCGACATTGATTCATTGATGCAAACTAGCGATAAATGGCCCGCCGATAAACGCATCCGGGTCGGTGAGCGGGGTGGGGCCAAGGTCGAAGGGTTTGATTTAGGTAATTCTCCCCTGAGTTGTACCCCGGAATTCGTCACCGACAAACGACTGTTTATGACCACCACCAACGGAACCCGCAGTTTAGAACGGGTACAAGCCTCCCCTGTGGTTTTGACGGCCGCTTTTATTAATCGACGGGCTGTTGTAGACTATTTACTCGCCGAAAACCCGGAAACCGTTTGGGTATTGGGTTCCGGTTGGGAAGGCAGTTTTTCCCTCGAAGATACCGCCTGTGCGGGAGCAGTGGCCCAAAATTTACTCAATGAAATAGGTCATCCCATAGATGATTGTGCGGGAAATGATGAGGTTTTCGCGGCTATTGCCCTTTATTCCCAATGGCAAAACAAGCTGTTTGAACTGTTAAATCATGCCAGTCATGGTCAACGGTTATTACGTTTGGGCTGTTATGAAGACTTGCAGTATTGCGCTCAAACCGATATTTTAGATGTATTACCCATGCAGAAAGAACCAGGAGTTTTAGTTAAGTCAGACATCAAAAAATAAAACCGATAATTTTGGATAAAAGATGTTACAACTTAGCTGAATAGCCTGAATTAATCATTATCTTGATTATCCTAGTTGAATCAACCCTTTTACCCCCATTCCGACTCTGTAACTTCCCCATTTTTATCGATGGGGGAAATTTTTTATCGCAGCCCCGTTGCACTTCAAAACTTTTATTTAATGTTATCTACCTATTTACAAGTCCTGAGCGATTCTCAGCCTCCTTTACCGACTTTAGATGATTTTGCTCAACGGATTAATCAAGAACACAAACAGTGTTTAGATGCCCCACAAACCTCCTTGATTCATGCTAGGAATGCGGGAGAATGGTTACTGCACGTTCAAGGGCAATTATCCCCGGAACATTGGCAAGTTTGGTTTCAGGAACATTTTACCTTTTCCCAACAAACTGCCACGATGTATATGCAAATTGCCCGGAAAATGCCCGGGGTAAATCCAGGTATTTTTTCTTTAGCCATGGATTCCAAATCTGAACCGACAAAAACCCTAGTTATTCCAATTTTACCCTATTCTCAAGCTAAAAATTTAACGGATGAAGTTGAAAATAGTTCGGAAAAATCTCCTCAAGTTCTATCTTTAGAACCTGAATTGCCCTTATTAAATACCCAGACGCGCCGTGGCTCCTCTCTACCAGAATCGGAGATAATTTTAAGTGAATCAACCCCGACTATTCCAGAAGAATTAGAAGTATTAGAATCTCCTGTTACTCGCATTCAAATTAACCCCACGGAATCCAGTATTGATGTTGAATTTACTGCTATTAATCCTCCCGAAACTCCACCCATTGACCTGCCAAAACCTCCTAAAAAATCCGCAGAAATTATTAAATTAATGATTCCTGGGGTTGTTGTTCCGAAAGCTCGTCCTAGAGTGACTCGGAATGGAACCTATTTACCGCCCCGTTATCGCGCTTGGCGAAATCATGCAGAAGTAGAAATTTATCGGCAAATTTCAGAACAAAATATTACCCATAAATTCCCCCTACGCAAAGCAGCAATTGTAATCAAGTTATTCGGAAATCATCGCACCAATTCCGATATTGATAATTTAGCAGGTGCTTGTTTGGATGCTTTAACCTTAAATGGTGCGGGGGTGTTAATTGATGACCGTTTAAGTTGTTTACCTCAGTTAACTGTTGAATTTGATCCCGATGCTAAAAAAACTGGGGTTAGTATTGAAATAGAACCCTTATAAGCACCCAAACATAATTATTTACATATTTCTAATTCCCTGTTCCCTGTTCCCTGTTCCCTGTTCCCTAATTCTTAAATGATTAGCTGCTGTAAATCCCTATCATCCCATTGTATTAATATTACAATTTCAAATTATTTAATTCTTCCAATAAAGTATTGATAAAATCCTGAGTCTCTGTTAAATTCATTTGTCCAAAAGCTTGCCATTCTTCCGGTGTAATTTTATCATTACTTTGAATCACTTCTTGTATCCAATAGGGTAAATCCGTGGGGTTGATAATTAATTCCTGGCTTTTTTCCAAAGCATTTTGACCTAAATTTTCCCCATTATATTGAGTCACTAAGCATAATTTTAGTAACTTAGCTAAATTACTTTCAGGAGGAATTGAGAGTAAAAAAGCCATTGTTTGGGCTAGGGTATTTTTGTTAAATTCCATGAATTTTTATTCCTTTTTTTACAGGTTTATGCCAAAAGAACTGATCAGGTATTATTAGGATTAAGGATGTTTTGATCCGTCAGGCATTATAGCACCTTTGAGATACGCTCCACGCAAGTCGTACTCACTGACATTAGCACCTCTGAGGTTCGCACCTGTTAAATAAGCATCTTTCATATCTGCACCACTCAGATTTGCGTTGCTGAGATTTGCCCCACTCAAATTTGTATCCCTTAAATCCGCACAAATTAGGTTGGCATAATTCAAATTAGCACTACTCAGATTCGCATAACTTAGTTTAGCAAAACCCAAGTTAGCATAACTCAAATTAGCCCCCGTCAGGTTGACGCGAGCTAGTAAAGCATTTCCCAGATTAGCATGATTTAGATCAGCATGATTCAGATCGGATTTAGTTAAATTAGCTTCGCTCAAATCAGCTTTAGGAAGATTAATTCTGACTAATTTTGCTCCGGGTAGATCTAAATTATTTAAAGTAACTCCATCTTCATTCAAATCTTGTAAAGCAATAATTCTGGCTGGGCTAACTTTAACACCATGAGCCGCATCAATTACACTCCAAACTTGATAATGAAATTCTTTTTTTCGGTCAGGAATTTCTTTGACATATAGAATTAAAGCTGCGATTATACTAATACCTTCAACTGCTCCCAAAATTCTAGCGACAAACGAACCTTCGGGACTAATCAGTAAGACTCCAACCAAAACAGAAACAATGATAAGAGCGACTAACCAAGTTGGTGACTCCCAAAACCATTGATTAATTTTTTGTAAACTATATTTAAAACTATTTTGAATGGGTTTTAGAGGTTGTAATATCAGTCTCAGGACTGGACTTAAATTACGTTGCTCAGGCGTCGTATTCCCTGTACCCATTTTCCCCGCTTTGGGTGAGACAGTTTCCCCTGTTGTTGAGGGAAAGGGTATAGCTTTGATTTCCGGTTTTTCTGATTTTACAGCAATATCTACCCCGGCTCCTTCTAACATTAAATTAGAGGTGGTTGTATAAATCTCAAGCCAAGCTTGTGCGACTTCGGGAGTCCAATCTTCTTGCAAATAATCGGCAAAAGTTTGTAATAAAATGTCACCGACAAGGGGATAATATTCTGTAACTGTACCATAGCCTTTATGTCTAGCTCCTAAATCTTTGAGAACAGGAATTAGCGCTTCCGGTGTGCGTAAACCTTCGACTAATAAAATTAGAGAATTTAGGAGTTTTTTACCCTGCTTCTCCATATCAATTTTACCAAATAAACGTTTGGTTTCGGGATAAGTTTCAAACAGATTTTCATAAAAACTAGCGACAAATTCGACCGCCCGGGGCTTGATTTTTTCAAAGCTGGTTTCAACAAGTTCTATTTGTACAGTTGTCGATAATTGTGGGGTTGTTTCTTTAGCTAAGGAAATGGATATTTGAGGCGGTGAGGGAGGGTTTTCTATCTCTGGCTGTGGGCTTAACTGAGAAATATCTACCCCTGCACCTTCTAACATTAAATTAGAGGTAGTTGTATAAATCTCAAGCCAAGCTTGTGCAACTTCGGGAGTCCAATCTTCTTGCAAATAATCGGCAAAAGTTTGTAATAAAATGTCGCCGACAAGGGGATAATATTCTGCAACTGTGCCATAGCCTTTATGTCTAGCCCCTAAATCTTTGAGAATGGGAACTAACAATTCAGGTGTGCGTAAACCTTCAACTAATAGAATTAGAGAGTTAAGCAGTTTTTTTCCCTGCTTATCCATATCAGTTTTTCCAAATAAATGTTGAGTTTCTGGATAAGCTGCAAACAGATTTTCATAAAAACTAGCGACAAATTCGACCGCGCGGGGCTTGATTTTCTCAAAGCTCGTTTCAACAAGTTCAATAGGTGAATTTGAATAAGATGATTTCATATTCATGATTAGGATTATCCTGATTCGATTTGATGACTCATTTCTGCTAAATACCTGGGAAATAATAACCTTTTTTTTAGTTAAGCAATGGGTTTAAATTAGTTGACCATTTGACTCCCTAATCTCACTATTTTTATGTGTAAAAATATTCAAATCAACCCATTCTGTTTCGATTTCAGCTTGTAGTTTTTGGCAAAATTGATCTAAAGGTAAGTCATTGCGATCATAACCGAAAGGATTTTCAATTTCTACACCAATGTCTTCTATTCCTAATAAGGCAAAGCTAATAATTCCCACAACCGGAATAGTAAACCAATCTAGTTCTTTGACAAATTGAAAAGGCAAAGCAAAACAATATAACAATAATAAATGTTTGAGATGAATTGAATAAGGTCTAGGAAGGGGGGTGTTTAAAATTCGTTCACAACCACTCAATAACATGATAATTTGGTCTAAAGAGCGATTGAGTTCAATAAAAAATCTATAGGGAATGACTTTCTGGTCATAATAAAGCTGGCGAAAATATTCGGCAAACCAATTAATAATTCTCAGGGGAACATTATTGGCTTTTTGAAGTTCTAAATAATCTTCTGGACTCATTAATACTGCTATATTATCATCAATACTTTCATCTCTCAAATGCAATTTAATAGCTATTATTAATATACCAACTAATCTAATATGAGCTATTTTTTTCCCTAAGTCTTCAGCATTATTTGTGGGAACAATTGTCCAAATATTCCGACACAAAATTCGACCTGCATTAATCAAGTCATACCAAAGTTTACAACCTTCCCAAAATCTGTCATAAGCTGTATTTGTTCTAAAAACCAATAATAATCCCAGAACGATTCCAGGAATTAAAGTGGAGAGAATCGGTTGATTTACAGCATATCCTTGGTGATAGGCAATGGTGATCAGTAAAGCAAAGATCATCGTACCGATTACTCGCCGCCAAATAGCTAGAATAACCGAGTTTTTTAAATCAATTGCTAAGTCTAACCAAGTTGAGTTTTTAATTAATTTGATCATGAAATTTGATTAACATTCAAAAGATAAGTAGACCATAATTATATACAACTATTCAACATAATTCAACAGAATTGTTAAAAATTTATCTAAATATTTAGCGGGTGTTTCTTTCCTCCAGACCGCAGTTGAGCGGGAGTAGTATAGGGGATGGTTGAGCTTTACAAATACCGTTTGAGGATGGGGCAATGCTTCTGCCTCGCTCGGCATAATTGCGACCCCTTGCCCTGTGGCAACCAAAGCAATCATTGAGGCATGACTATCAGCAAATAGATGTAGATTGGGGATGAAGCCAGCGCAACGGCAAACATCATGGATACGATCATTTCGCCCTGGAAACGTTTCTTCAGACATCCCGATAAATTTTTCCGATGCAAGTTCAGCTAGATTAATTGAGGCTTGATTTGCCAGGGGATGTTGATTGGATAGCAGAGCAATAATAGGCACTTTCTTAATACATTTGACCATAAATTCTTCTTCTAAATTATCGGGTGGATTACCCATAAAGGCAATATTAATTCCGCCATCTCGCAACGCTTTAACTTGCTCACTTGGCGACATCTCCCGAAAACTTACAGCAACTTGAGGATAGGCAAGTCCAAAGCTCTGTAGGGTTTGACCTAGAAAACTCTGGAGGATGGTTGGGATATAGCCAATCACTAGAGGTTGATCTTGATTGGTGTAATTAGCCTTAATGGTTTGCACAGAAACATAACTACGATTCAAAATATCTTTAGCTTGTTCGAGAAAAAATTTCCCGGCTTCTGTGAGTTTTAATCCATCCGATTGTCTTAAAAATAGCATAACACTCAGTTCATTTTCAAGATCTTTGATTTGGCGGCTTAACGCAGGTTGTGAGATATACAACCGTACAGCAGCACGACTGAAGTTAAGATCTTCTGCAACAGCAACAAAATATTTAAGATGACGTAATTCCATAAACACCCTCAAAAAAATCCGTATGTTTTATAATTATAGCTCTATTATTTTTAAGCATACCTATCTCAAGAAAAATCTAATACAAGCATGGTAGATTAACTACATTCCTGATTTTTTACGGACTCCAATTCATGTTTAAAGTATTCAAAGGGTTTTGTTCGACAATTATTTTAGCGGGTTTCTTACTATTGACAACTGGGACATTTTCCGTCTCAGCACAAAATGTTGATATTCAGATCAAAGATGTTCCCCCTCAAGTTTTGCTTTCTGCTAAACGGGCACTTCCTAATGCCAAATGGACAATGGCTAACTGGGATTTGGGTGATAATGGCTTACCCGTCATTGAAATTGAAGGCACCCTAAACGGGAAGAAAGTTGAGGTCGATGTTTATACTAACGGTGGTATTGAAGAAGTAGAACGTGATATTTCCGAAAGTGAAGTTCCTCCTGCGGTAATGACAGCACTGAAGAAATATGTACCTACATTTCAAATTGCTTCAGTCAATAAATCTGAAACCAGTGGTGTTGTTGATCGTTATGAGTTCCATGGTTCCGATGGTATGTCTGTTAAGATTGGAGAATTCGGTCAGCGAGTTTTGATCACATCAGAAGATGCTGGTCGGTAACAATTAGAGACTAATAATATTTTCCTACCCACCTCAATCAGTGGGCGGGAAAATTTAAGTTTTACCGGATCTAAATTTGTCATTACTCTTGCATTCCCTAAATTATCGGGTGGATTGCCCATAAAGGCAATATAAATCTTAGAATCATAAAGGATTATAGCTTAAAAATACATTTGATTAATGTTTAAATTTAGGAATCTTATAAAATAGGAATTGTGTTAGCCCTGAGTTAAGCAATAGCAGGATCAAAGGTAATTATATTGAGGTTGAGATCAGGGTAATTGTAGAATCCAGACGGGTGATTCCGTTAATGTTGTGTCTGGTTCTACTGTGAGAACAGCTAAGATCAAACATACCTAAAAAGCCCAATCCGTAAAAGTTATAGGGGGTATAACTTTTACGTATATACATCTAAAAAATAACAAAGGATGCTAGACTACCCATGTCTTTAGTTTTGAGGTTTTATGGCTACATTTGACCAAACTCTGCGGCTTAAAATAGAAAATCTGGGTGTACCCGTTCAAAGCGGCACAGTTAGCGATGTCGTACTCAGTATTGATCAGGTTAACGGCTTAGAAAATTTCCCCGATATCATCCCTGTCACCAACTTTGTTAAAGAGTTTCTTACGAATTATCCCAATCCCAATGATTTCTATCAAAATATTAGCAATAATTTAACTAAAGCAATTATTAATAATTCCCAAACCCTGGGAATTGCTGGAACATTTGACGCTCTATCCGTCGAACTTCTCCGTGAACCCGTTGGTGTGTTGCCCTATCCTTTTGTTAGTCAATCTATTCAAACTGCAACAGGAAATTCTGATCAACTTGTGAAACTCCAATTCCAAGATCTGTTAATACCTGTTCAGGGGGGAACGGTTGCAGATGCAACGATTAATATTAATCATGTTGATAATTTAGGAACCTTCCCCGATATTATTCCCCTGGCTAACTTTGCTACAGATTTTCTCACAAATTATCCCAATCCTAACGATTTCTATCAAGATATTACCACAAATTTAACTAGCACAATTCTCAATAATGCTCAAGCATTGGGATTAGCGGGAACACTGGATTCAGTCTCAATTAAACTCGAACGTAGCCCGGGTTCAGTTTTATCTGATCTATTCTCTAGTAAATCAACTGCAATACCCACTGAACTATCGAATAATGCACTCACAGGCCAAGCCTTTTAAATATAGCAGGAAATAGCTCACGGGGTGACAACCCCGTCAAAAACCTTAGCTAGAGGGAATGGAGCCAAATTGCGGTAAAATATGATTAGTCTAATAGGGAAGCGCGAGGAAGAAGGATGGTATCTTTTAACAAATTTGGGAGATTTAAAAGATTTAATCTCTGCCTTTAATGGAGAAAAAAATTTGTTAATTTACTTTTCAGTTTTTCAATGACGAAAAACCAATAACTGCTAAAATGTCACAAAATTCTTCATAACTTATTTGTTGGTCTTCGCTAGTATCCGCTAATTTGAACATGGCTTCGATTTGAGTATCAGTAACATTAGAATCTATATTATGGTGGATACATAGTTTCAATTCTTCCATAGTAATGTAACCAGAATGATCTGCATCAAATTTTTGAAATAGTTCTAAAATTTTTGTTTCTGAATCTAAATTATTTAGTAAACTTAGTTGATTAGTGATCGCTTTCCAGAGTTGCTCTGAATCAGTATGTTTTAAAGCATCTTCTTCTTCCATTGGAGTAATACCGTATTGTTTTCTAATGGTATAAACAGTTTTCAAATCTTCAGGAGATAAAGTTTGTAAGACATCTTCTAAAGCCTCAAGGGAAAATTGTCCAGTAAATGCTTTTAATAATTCTGCTATTTTGGCTTTATCGGGTTGATTGTGCCAAGAACTGAGGATTGTTTCTAACAGAGTTTCCCGATAACCAGCTAACCGCAACAGATTTTCCCTACTATGAATTTTTGTAGGAGAAAATAAGTCTGGATATTCTGTTCCTAATTCTGTGATAATAGTTTCGTGTTCTTGGTCGGAGATTTCTAATTGTAAACGCATTTGTTTAAAGTTGACCAAGCTGTCCCTTACATCCACATAACCTTCATCAAGAGTATCTCTTAAAATTCCTTTATAGATTTGTAACCGTTTCTCCTGATTAAACCCAGGCAGAACTTTTGCTAAAATATAAACTTCATCTGTACTCAATTCAGCTAGAGATCGCCCTTCTAAAAAGCGAGAAATATCCAGCTTGAGTTTTTGTAATTGTTTTCGCAAACGATTGATTAACCCTTCTTTTAAGTAAATATCTCGACTACGTTCCCATGTGCGATATAACCATAACGTGCTGCAAATAGCAATCGAAACAGAAAATAGATATTGGAAAAATAATGGCAACAATGCAATAAAGTTTCGACCAGCAAAGATAAAGAAGAAATTAAAAATAAAAAAAGTACAGAGACTAAAAAGTCGATGGCGGATAATTTCAATATTTACAGAATTGGTGTTTCTTAATAAATAAGATTTATAACGTTTTTCGAGGTTTTTGCCGAGCCAATATCCACCTAAAGTAAATATTCCCAAAGTTAAAGGAACTGCGACTAATTTAGGAATAAAACTTGCTTGTCCGAATACATAAAAACCAGGTTTTAATAAATTTGCCCATTGGTTTTCTTCATGCGCCCAAGCTCCAGAAATATAATAATCCCAATTTCCTGCATATAGATAATAATAGGTAAAATAACCAATCACTAGACCCACATAACCATAGTATAACCATTGTCGATTGGATTGGGTAATATTTTCCCAATAAGAACGTTCCGCATCAATATCCATGCAATGATTAGTACAAGCGACACAAGCACTCAGTTCTTTACCCTCTCTACTGATAATACGACACATAGATTGGGTTATTTTTTGTTCATTATCTTCATGGGCAGTGCTATTTAATAATCCTCTAGGTTCACCATAAATTTTCTGTACTGGAGCCATAGGACAAAAGTAGTGACACCAAGACTTACCACCATATAAATAACCCACTACAATAGCGGCTACAATAGTCCCCAAAAGAAAGATTCCTAAAGCTAAACGATTAGAATTAACAAACAAAATTCGAGAACATAATCCCAAAAAAAACAGACTAAATTGCAAATAAATAGCGTTTTCAAACAACCAAGAATCTTTCGATACTTTAACTAATTCAGTTTTTACCTTGTTTGTTTTATGATTAACACTTTTATTTTGTCTTTGCCATTGTAAAGCTCGTGGAATTTGAGAAATAAAAGATAAAGGACAAATCCGTCGCCAAAACTCGTGTCCAAAAACTAGCAAAATAAAAATACTAGAAGGAACTATTATTCCCCAAAATATGGGTGCGCCCAAAGCATACGGGGCTTCTTCTAAACAACTTCCTTGAACTATTACGCAGTTTTCTAAATTAAGTTTTAGAGGGCTAAGAGTATTATCTGGATAAGTTAGCCAAGGTGTTAAGGGATCGTAAAAGAGGGAGAAAATTAAGATTAGCCAACCAATGCTAAGTACCCATCGCAATTGATGAATTTTACGTTCACTAATATTGGCTAACATAGTTAATTTCCTGTTGCTTTTTTTTGATTACGATAAAACTTAGTACCAAAACATCGTATCACACTTTTTAGGCATTTCGTTTCCTTTATTGTAACTTTTAATTAAGGTTCTTTAAGCAAGGTGTTTTTTCGGGTTTATTCCTGCATTCCTGCATATAAAAGCCGTGCAAATAACCTCGCTCCATCATCTTTTTTAAGTTCAGAATATTCGGGATGTTTGCGAAAACCTACTGACCTCAAATCTGATAACAATTCCGGGTGAAATTGACAAGTAAAGGAGCGCCGAATTAACTTACTTTCAAAATCTTTATAGTTGATACAGGTAGCAGAACATTCGGTGAGAATTTCATCTTCATGGGCTGTTGAACACAGAATTTCTATCGCATAAGGCATTTGCATCAGCCAAGATAGGGGACTTCCGGCGAGAATATGGCGATGGGAAATTATCGTATCATGGAGCAATCTATAGGCCCAATTTGCAAAGAGAATTGCTTCTTCATTCACTTCATCTGAGTGAAACATGGCAATATTTAGTTCGTGTTCGTATTCGATGGAAGTATCAATCACTCCTTCAAATTCGTCGGCGGTTACTTCATGAACTGTAATTAATTCTTGGGGAATTCCTGAACTTTCGCTATCAGGGGATTCATAATGATGTAACTGGCGATCGCCCACTTCTTTAAATTCGTTTGGCCCCACAGCAAATTCAGGATCATGCCAACTTCGAGCTACGATATTACCATTCTTTTTCTTAACAGAAAGAGAATTCCCAATCCTTTCAATTTCTTGACAAACATTTTGCAAGGCTTTGAGGGTTTTTCCTGATGAATCGTTCTCTAATTGGCTTAAATCTAGCACCTGTTGCACCGCCTTTTGAATCAGATTAATGTGTCCTTGGGCAGCTAATTGATGTCCTAAACAAATAAAAATTGCGGGGGCACTGGTGGGTGTTCGAGATAACAGTAACTTTTCCACAAATAAATGTAAATCTGCGAGAGAAGATTGGCTTCCTGCAAAGCTAGAAGCATCCCGGACTGATGGATCTCCGCCTTCCACAACCACCGCCAACCCTGAAGAAATCACCGGAATAATTGTTTCAGGATCAAGTAATCCTGATGACCATAAAGGAAACAAAATTGAGTCACAGTCCGCAATTGTTTGAGCAATATAGGCAACATTTAGAGAGGCTCGAACGTGCTCCCCTAAAGGATTATAACCAACGTGTTCCCAAGGTTCAATAATCGCGATCGCATTCCGAAAAAGCCGAGGATGCTGCATCAGAAATTCAAAATCTGACTGACAGTTAATCACCTTTTCTAAAGGTCTGCCTTTTCCCCATTCAAAGGCTTCATTTTCCGTGAGCAGCGACTTATTGGGTAAGGGGGTTGGTGAATGACGATTTGCGATAAAATATCCCAGCAAAATGTGTACAGATTCAAAATCTGAGCAACCTTCGTTTAAATATCCGGGTTTGAGTCGCCAATCTAACGCTATCATATTAGGGAAAAGGGAAAAGGGAATAGGGCACGGGCAACACCAGATAATACTTCTGGCCGTTTCATGTCAGTTATAAATTATTACAACCTATTTGGGATTGCTATATCAGCCTTTACTTTTGAATCTTTAAACGCAATTGATTTAATTCATCAATGGTGTTTACAATTTTAATTTTCCATTGACTATCGCTATTTTTCTCAATCAACGACTCAACGATCGCATCTAAAGAGCCGAGTAACCAGTTTTCTTCTCTTTCATCTCCATCATCGAGTTCCATAAAACCAAAGAAATAGTCTTGATTTCGGGATGTCAGATTACGCCAGACCTCAGATGGAGGAACAGACCAGTCAATTTGCCAAACCTGTTTTAGCATTCTAATAAAAAACTGTTCTTCTTGACTGCGATGGGCTTCCTTTGACAGTTTTTCTACAGCATCGATTAATTTTTTCTTGCTCATGGTAGATAGTAGGATTCTTAGGTGATATTAGAATGAATCTATCTGTATAGAATACCATGCGATCGCCCTTTAAATCTATACTAATTTTTAATTTGAGTTGACCCCAATCTTAACTTTTATATGGGTTCAATTGGAGAGGTAAAATTAAGTAAAAATACTGAATTTATTAAAAAATTTTAGAACAGAAAAAAGGTTGACTAGAGGAATATTTTAGGATAAACTTCAGCCTAACTAACTACCCTTATTGATTCGCTGAATTAAAGTATTAGCGATCGCTTCAGGAGGCAAAACTTCAACGGCTGCATTTAACTGAACAGCGGCTTTAGGCATCCCATAAACAATCGAACTTTTTTCGTCCTGAGCGATCGTATGCCATCCAGTCTCACGTAAAACCCTAAGTCCATCAGCACCATCTTGTCCCATCCCCGTCAGTAATACAGCAATTTCTTTATGATGCCAGTGTTGGGCAAGACTCTTAAAAAACACATCTACAGAGGGTCTGTAAGGATAATTAACAGGCTCTTTTGTGTAATATAATGTGAGATCAGAACGGATACTCAGATGATCGTTAGTTCCGGCAATATGGACAATACCCTTTTCTAAGCGATCGCCAATATTAGCTAATCGCACCGTCAGAGGGGTTTGTTGATTCAGCCAATCTACCAGACCCGCAGAAAACTGCTGATCGACGTGCTGGACAATGGCAATCGCCGCCCCAAAATTGGCAGGAAGTCGGGAGAGAATCGTGGCTAAAGCTTTTGGCCCACCCGTTGAGGAACCAATGGTCACAAGCCGAGGAAGTAGGGTAGAGGGTTTAGAGAATGAAGTCAGTTTTGAGGTTTGGAGTGCAGGCGTGGAGGGGGTCGATGATTTGCCAATCAGCTTGCTGAGGGTGACAATTTTGGCAAGTAAGGGTTGGTGAGAATTTGAGCTTCCTTGAGTTCCTAAAATCGGAGTATCCACCGCATCACGCGCCCCATATCCCATCGCCTCAAACACTTTTCCGGCATGGTTTCCCACGCTTGCCGTCACGATCAAGATGATGCAGGGACTCTGCTGCATAATCTGGCGAGTCGCTTCCACACCGTCCATAATGGGCATGAACAAATCCATTAAAATCAAGTCAGGAGTATCTTTTGCACAACGGTCAACGGCTTCTTTACCATCGCGGGCAATCCAGACAACTTGATAATTGGGAACAGTTAAAACCACTCGTTTGAGTGCTTCTACTGCCATAGCCATATCATTAACAATCGCAATTTTCATCTTTATAACAAGGAACAGGGAATTACGAATTGGGAATTGGGAATTGGGAATTACGAATTACGAATTACGAATTACGAATGGGGAATTCAGCCTTTTATCTGCCAATCAGATCAATGATTGCATTGATTAATGTATCATCGTGAAAGCTGCTTTTGGTCAGATAATAATTTGCTCCGGCTTCCATGCCTTGAATGCGGTCATCCTCGCGATCGCGATAGGAAACAATAATTACAGGAATAACCTGAAATTTAGGATGTTCTTTAATTTGCTTCACCAATTCAATCCCATTCATCCGAGGCATATCAATATCGCTAACAATCAAATCATAAGAATTGCTGCGAATAGCCGTCCAAGCATCCATACCATTCACAGCAACATCAACATCATAGCCCCGATTTTGTAACAGTTTCCGGGTCATTTCTCGCACCGTAATTGAATCATCCACCACTAAAATTCGTTTATGTTTGCCCAGAATACCTTTGACATCACTGCCTTTTTTGCTTGTGGCTTTATTAACATCAACAGGTCTTAATTGACCACTATTGAGCATATTGTCAATGGTTCGGACTAAATCAGAAACATCTAAAATTAAAACCGGGGAGCCATCATCCATCAAAGCAGAGGCACTAATATCCCGAACCTTACCCAAACGGGGGTCAAGGGGACGCACCACCAAATCTCGCTCACCGAGAAACTCATCTACAAAAAGACCATAAGCGTTAGATTGGTCACTAATCACAACAACGCAAAGGGCATCGGAATCGGGGAGTGTTTCAGGCAAATCTAAAATATCGTGGGCGGCAATTAACCCAATATTTTGACCATCCTTGGTAAAATATTGGCGACCTTCAACAACATAAATCTCAGACTTGTCGAGTTTAACAATTCGATCCACCCGTGCCAAGGGAAAGGCATAAGGTTCATCAGAAATAGTAACAATCAACGTCCTCACGACCGATAGCGTCAGGGGAAGCTGAAAGTGAAAACTGGTTCCATTTCCCAATTGAGAGACAGCACGGATAGTGCCACCCACCTCTTGCACCATGCTTTTAGCAATATCTAATCCCACCCCTCGCCCGGAAATTTCCGTCACTTGGTCAGTGGTCGAAAATCCAGAGAGAAACAGAAATTCAATGATTTCAGCTTCCGTCAGTTGTGCCGCCGTTTCCGATGAAGCTAAATTGCGATCGACAATATGTTGACGAATGTAATTGGGATCGATGCCCTTACCATCATCAGAAACACTAATCGCCAGCATTCCACCGCGATGAAACGCTTCCAGGCGAATTGTCCCCTCAACGGGCTTCCCTGATACCTCACGCTCCTCTGGAGATTCAATCCCATGATCAACGGCATTGCGGATCATGTGAGTCAGGGGGGCTTCTAGTTTTTTGAGAATATCTCGATCAACTAGGGTAGACTGACCAACAATCTGGAATTTCACCTGTTTATCTAATCGTCGGGAGAGGTCACGAACCATGCGCGGAAGTCCCTGTACCCCATCCACAAACGGACGCATATGGGAGGCGATTACTTCTCGGTAAAGGCGATCGCTCAAGTTAGTGGTGCGACGGGCATAAAGTTCCAGTTCACCCAAACGATCCGTGAGAATTTCCCGGCATTCTTGGGCCTTCTGTCGAGCCGTATCCACAACCTGTTGGCTTTCAGGACTAATCGCCGTATTCGCTAAGGCAGTATGGAGGGTTTCCAGAAGTCGGGAAAGCTCTAATTGGCGGTATCTGAGGGCCGTAAAGGAATCGGCAAAGGGTTGCAGCCAATTGGCTTCAACCAAAGATTCACCCGCGAGCCCCATAATTCGATTCAAATTCTCGGCACTAACCCGCACAACCCGATCATTGGGGATAGTGATTGCTTCTAAAGCGACCTTTTCTTGATGAGGAGTTGGAGTAATCTCCGAACTCTGATCAACGTTGACTAAGGATGATCGAGCGTTAAAATCTGGAGGTAGCAATGCTCTAATTGCAGCACAGCAGGCCTCAAACTCTCCAATGTTTTCAGTTAGCCAAGAAAGCATATCGGTTTCGGGGACTTGACTGACAGCCTGAAATAAGTCAACGCCTTGGAGTAAAACATCAATTTGTTCTGGGCCCAAGGTAATAATCTTGTTCTGTGCTGCTACAAAACAATCTTCCATACAGTGGGCTAAGTTAATCACCGCATCCAGAGAAATAATCCGAGCCGCACCTTTAATGGAATGGGCGACTCGCATTAAGGCTTGTAAGATTTCCTCGGATTGGGAATTGGTTTCCAAGATCAGGAGTCCCTGAGTCAAGATCGCAACCTGCGTCTGAGCTTCTTGGCGAAATAGCTCGATCATCGAATCATCACTCATACAGAACTCCTAAAAGAGGGAACAGGGAACAGGGAGGAGAGGAGGAGCAGGGGAGGCAGGGGGAGCAGGGGGAGTAGGAGGAGAAGCAGGGCGGAGCAGGGGGAGCAGGAGGAGAAGCAGGGGGGTTATTGGTGTCAATTTAAGCTCCCGATGCCCTGAACTAAAGTTCGGGCTAAAAGCTAAAGTCATCTAAAGATGACTAAAACTGTCTTTCCTAACCCGTTTTAACGGGTTTTAGCTTTGAGCCTGAAATTTAGTTCAAGGCTTTTAGCATTAAGTTGACACCGATGACCCCCCTGCCTCCCCTGCTCCATCAAAAAACCTTATGACTTAGGGTGTAGAACAAGAGTTCGGAGTCCAAAAAATTGATCTTCTTGCCTTGCCAGGTCACGACTCCTTTGGTGTAAGCTTCTGATGCCTTGGAAATGACAACGGGAGCGTCTTTAAACTCATTGAGATGGAAGCGATAGGTTCCATGAACTTCATCCACAGGAAAAACCCACTTGTTCTCATTTTTCCCCGCTACAATCATCCGTTGGGGATTAATCGAATTCGAGAAATCTACGGATTCGGTGACGGGTTCTAAGCCCAGCAAGTCTCTGATCGAAATACAGAGCAGGGTTTCACCGCGAATATTGATTAATCCCAAAAATACCGAGTTTCTGCGGTGAGGGACGGTATGAATCGTGTAGAGAGGAGTGACTTCTTGGAGGATATTAACGGGCAATGCTAATCGTTCGTTACCCAGACGAAAAATGATCACGGAAAGGGTGTCTGTCGCCCGAACTAACGTGCCTTCTCCGACTTCGGTTTCCTGGGTGGAAGCTTCTGATAAGATATCCGTCCATTCTTGGAGATATTCGGGTGGAGCCTCACGCTCTAATAAGCTGCGTCCCGCGGCAGAGTAAACCTTACAATTTCGGCAGTGGATCACGGTCTTGAGTTCGCCACAGGAGCGATCGCCCATCACCCCAATTTTATTCCAACAATCATTGAGAGTTGGAGGGTCAGAATTATCAGGTATGATAGATACCGTATCAATATAACTTTCCATGATTTAATTCCTTATTTTTATACTATTACTTTAAATCGTGAAATCTCTGTTTTTAAGCTATGACTTGCTTCGTCAAGCTGTTCTAAGGCATGACTGGTTTCTCGTAACGAGTCGGCCGTCTGTTGAGATGCTTGACTCAGATGTTCCATTGCTTCACTAATTTGTTGCGCTCCCTGAGATTGTTCATCAACGCTCTGACTCACCTGCTCAAAGCGAGGGGTTAATCCCTGTACCTGTTGAATCACTTCCGCCACTTGGTCGCTAATGCGGTCTACGTCTTCGACACTGTTAACGACGGATTTCGTAAACTTATCCATCTCAGCGACACCAATAGACACGGCTAATTGCATCTCCTTAATCATCTGCTCAATTTCTAAAGTGGCAACGGCGGTGCGGTCAGCTAATCGCCGAATCTCCCTGGCCACCACCGCAAACCCCGCCCCATATTCTCCGGCTCTCTCCGCTTCGAGGGCGGCGTTCAGGGACAGTAAGTTAGTTTGATCGGCTACAACTGTAATCGTTGTCACCACCTGGCTGATATTATTAGCCCGTTGGTGCATAACTTCCAGCTTAGAAGAAATTACCTTAGTCCCTTCTAACAACTGGCGCATCACGGAATCAATGTGATGCAGATTGTCTTTACTGTTACCTGCGGCTATGGTTGTCTGTTCTGCCATGACAGCCACCTGCTCCATTGTTTTCACTAATTGCTTTGAGGTCGTGGCAATTTGATGGGCCGTTGCTGTGACTTCATTGGTTGAAGCCACCTGTTCTGCTACGGTTGCTTCAAGGTTTTTGCCAGAAGCTGTAATTCGGTCGGTAGAACTGGTGATTTGATTTCCTGAGCGTTGAATGCGATTAACTAGGGCATTCAGGTCTTTATTCATGGTGTAAAAAACATTCTGTAATTGCCCAACTTCATCTTGCTGCTCGGCTAGGGAAATTTCACTGGTTAAGTCTCCCGATGAAATCCGGTGAGCAATATCAACGACCCCGGCAATCTTTGCCCCAAGTGGTTTAGCGATGGTATTACTAAAGAAAATTCCAAATAAAATAGCGGTTCCCGGCCCAATAATAATCGCCACAAAAGCCCAAAATCCGACTTGAGAAACATCTTGTTCTGAGATTTTTTCGGTTTGGGATGCCAAGTCTTCATTAATTTTTAACAATGTCAATAGCAGATTCGTTACCGCTTGAGATGGTTGACGGTTTGCCTCAACTTGGTTTTCCAGGGCTTTTAATCCAGAGTCTACGGGCTGAAATCCTCCAGTAAAATTGTCCAATACATTGACACTTCCCTGACTCTCGAACCGAAGATTCAATCTCAAGAACTGATCATGGGCTTTCTTCCACACATCCCACTGATTCAAAAATTCTTGATAGACTTTCTTTTCTTCCTCGCTTGACTTAGGAGCCGCTTCGTATTGATGAAATCCCTCTTGAATTTGCTTCCAAGCGTTATCCATGCGACCGATTTCATCTTGTCGCCCTTCTTTGGTCAAATTGATATCCAGCAAACCCCTTTCTGATGATTGAATCTGGGTTTTTCCTTCGTTAATTTTCCACAGCCCAGAAATACTAGGAACATTATTCTTGGCTAAGGTATTAATGTGCTTACTCAAGCGAGAACTGCCACTCAGACCGACCAAGGCGACAATTAGCACCAGAAGCCCCATAAAGATGAAAGCGACAATCAGGCGAGCCTGCATGGATTGATTTTTGAACATATTAGGTTTCCCCTTCTAAACGTCTGTTCTGAAACCGTGATCCCAGGGCTGAAATTCGCTGCTGAATAAGGTTTGCTCCAACTGGATCGCCTTGATTTTCTTTCAACAATGCTAAGTGAACTAAAGCGGGATAGGAATTGGGATCGAGATAGATAGCCCGTTGAAAGCACTGTTCCGCTTGCCTATTTTGTTGGTTAGCTTGATAGAGTTCCCCTAAAAGAACATAAGCGTCCGCACTGGTGGGATGATCACTCAAATAGCTCTGACAAAGGGTAGTTGCCTCTGCTAGTCGCCCTTCATCCGCCATTTGTCTCACGGCTTGTAAATTAATAGAGGGTTGACTGTTGACTGTTGACTGTTGACTGTTAATAGGTGTCGGGTGTCGGCTGTCGGGTGTCGGGGTGTTAATTATTTCGCCCCTTCTCCCCTTCTCCCATACTCCCCCTGCTCCCCCTGCGGCCACTGAGCCTATCGAAGTGCCCCTTACCTCCCCTGCTCCCCTTGCTCCCCCTGTTCCCTCTTGCTTGCGATAGGCAAAGGTGAAGGGCTGACGGATGGATTTATAGGGGTCTGCGACAATTTTTCCCGTTTCAGACGCTCCCACAAACATTAGTCCAGAGGGGATTAGCAAGCGATCAAGGGCTGCTAATACTTGTTCGCAAACTTCGGATTTCAAATAGATTAATAAGTTACGACAGAAGATAATGTTGTATTGCTTTTGAGTCAGAGCAAGGGCGGTTAAGACATTCCCCTGCTGAAAATTAACGAGCTTACGAATAGATTCAGGGAGTTCATAACCCTGCTCCGTTTGCTGAAAGTAATGTGCTCGTAATTTCCAGTCCTCGCCCCGAAAGGAATTTTTAGTGTAGACTCCCCGCCTTGCTTTTGCCAGTGATCGATGGCTAATATCGATGGCATCGATCTGGAACTGTTTGGGATGCAGACCCGCTTCGAGTAAAGCGATCGCTATGGAGTAAGGTTCTTCCCCTGTAGAAGATGGCACACTCAGCACTTGCAAAATATTGCGGTTTGGCGACGGTCGCCATTCTGAGGTGATGTATGTTTTGAGGTAATCAAAGGGTTTACCATCTCGGAAAAACCAAGTTTCGGGAACGATCAGAATTTCGATCAGTTCCTCTAATTCGGTCGCGGAGGTTTGTAACCTTGCCCAATAGCTTTCCAGATCCGGTAATTTACATCTGACTCGACGAGTCTCGGCAGATCTGGCAATCTGGCTAGGGCTGGCGATATCGGGATCTAAGCCGATGGTTTGGCTTAACAATCTGGCGATTTTATCTAATACCATATAGCAGGGAACAGGGAACGGGGAACAGAAGAAGCAGGGGAGGCGGGGGGCACTTCGACAGGCTCAGTGGCCGTAGAGGAGGTAGGGGAGTAGGAAGAATAAATTATTTCTTCCCTATTGCAAGAGTGTCTATATCCCAGCCTAGGCGGTTTTGAACTTAGCAATTTCTCTGCGCAATCCATTTGCTGCCTCGTCAAGCCTTTCTACGGCACTGTTTGTCTCTCGTAAAGAGTCTACTGTCTGCTGGGATGCTTGACTGAGTTGCCCCATGGCTTCACTAATCTGTTGCGCTCCCTGGGATTGTTCCTCAATGCTCTGACTCACTCGCTCGAAGCGGGGGGTCAATCCTTGTACTTGCTCAATTACCTGAGTCACCCGCTCGCTAATTTTGCTGACATCGGCAACGCTATCAACCACGGATTTACTGAATTTATCCATTTCCATCACACCGGAAGAAACGGCTGATTGCATCTCTTTAATCATCTGAGCAATTTCTAAGGTGGCGACGGCGGTTTGATCGGCCAAGCGACGGATTTCCCTAGCGACCACCGCAAACCCCGCCCCATATTCCCCGGCTTTTTCGGCTTCGATCGCGGCATTCAGCGAAAGCAGGTTAGTCTGGTCAGCCACTTTATTAATAGTAGTCACCACACTATTAATATTATTTGCCTTTTCATTCATTACCCCTAGTTTGCTAGTAATGCTGGTGGTGGCACCGGAAAGTTCGCGCATGACGGTTTCCATGCGATTTAGGTCATTATGACTGGCTCCGGCGGAGGTGGCGGTGGACTGTGCCATCTGTGTCACCTGCTCCATGACTCTGACCAATTCTTTGGAGGTGGCGGCAATCTGCTGGGAGGTGGCGCTGACTTCATTGGTGGAAGCCAGTTGCTCGACAACGGTGGCTTCTAATTCTTTTCCGGCGGCGGCGATTTGAGTGGAAGATGTACTGATCTGGACTCCTGACTTTTGCATCTGGAGAATCAGTGTATTCAGTTTTTTGGACATATAGTGAAACGCGGCCATCAACTTACCAATTTCGGTAGTATCGTTGCTGACTTCAAGGGTTTGTTGTAAATCTCCTTCAGCAATCTGCTCTGCTGCTTTCACCACCTTGGGTAGATCTCGTCGGATGGGCAATGTGATCATAAAGGCTGCCGCCAGACTTGCCACAATCGTTACTAGGGTTCCTAAAATGATTAGCAAAGTCTGAAACTGCTTGGCTTTTTGGGCTTGGAGTAAATTATCATTTAGTTTAGCTTCAAGAATTGTATGCGCCCGCTCGCTGGCTTCAGCTAGTCTGGCAATCCGAGGAATTAAAATTTGTTGTTTGGCTTCGTTCAGTTTATCGGCATCGACTAGGGTATAAACACCTGCTGCAACGCTATCGTACTCATCACCAATCTGGATCATGGCGTTTATAGCTTCTCGCGTCTGTGGATCGGCAATTGTTGCCAATTCCTGCTTGTTCGCCAGCATACTTTCTCTGGCTTTATCATAAGTCCCGCGATAGTAAGGATCTTTCGGATAAAGAGCATATCCTCGGATACTGGCGATAATCCTGGCGACATCGTAAGCATAGGCATCTGTACTGCTGATGTGATCACCTGCTTGCTTTGAGTCTAACTGCAATTGGACTAGGTTTCCGATGCCGGAAAACAGCATGGAGCCTAGGATAATTAGAAACAGAATCGGCACAGAGAAGCCTAGGATCAGGCGGTTAGTAATATTGTTAAACATGGTATTAGGAATGGGGAATTATGAATTACGAATTACGAATTGGGAATTACGAATTAATTAGAACTCCTGTTTAATTAAGTTTTTTCACCCATAAGCAGGTAAGCGTGTTGTTCATCGCTGAAAAGTTTCTCAAGCTGAAGACATTGAATAATCCGTTTTTCATCAATGATTGTGCCACTTAAGTAGGGTGCTTCATCAACTCGAATACTGGAATCTTTAATGTCTGTACTTGATATATTTAGAGTCTCCGTTACCCGCTCGGCCATCAGACCTAAATATTGTGGTACTCCTTTCTGGTTAGGATATTTAACAATAATAATTCGGGTACTGAGGTGCGATCGCCCTGGAGTTCCTTGGATTAATTGGCTTATGTCAATCACGGGAAGAATTACTCCTCGGTAATTAAATAAACCCGCCACATATTCGGGTACATGATGTACTTTCCTGAAACTAACTCGCGGAATTACCTCAACAATATAGGAACTACTAATCGCAAACAGGTCTTTTCCAGCGTAGAAAAGTAGAATTAGCATTTTTATTTAACCCACGATTGCTGCGTGAGCAATAACAACAATATTAAGAACAACAAATGAACCGGACAGGATTGGAACAGCAAAACGTCGCATTAAATCCCGTGACAATTGTTCCTGTTCTGATTCGCTTAAAAATCGTGTATAAACTAGCAGACTGGCTGTGATGAAAATGTAAATAATTGCCATGATGTGAATGAAATCAATCAGGGTGACGGAATTACTACTTCCTAACTCGGATGTTGCTGTTTGCATATTAACTAAAACGGCAAACAAAGTTCCGACAAAAATACCCATTCGATCCCCAAAATCTTCATCCAGCAGCAATGTGATAATTGACAGTGCTACCGCGGCATAAACCCCCAAAGAAAGTTTAAAGAAGCTAACTTTGCTCTCCCGATTAATCGTAACTGAAACCACGATGCGCGAACGACGGTAATTGGGATCTTTTTGAATGGACGGATTACCAAAGCTAGTTTGATAAGGAAAATTAACTTGAGAAATCCTAAAATCTGTAATTCTCCAACCCGCCAAATTCATATCTTTCTGATAGCTGGAGCCAGCATAATCTGGGGTATGAACGAAACTAGAAGCATCTAACTGGGTTTCCTCCAGTATAATTTGCAATACATGGCGATCAAATGGATAGTTATTTGTGTCCCAGTTGTAATAGAGAGTTGTACTAATTTCCTGTCCAGACCAGAAGACATTTGTACTCGATCCAAATAGATCGGACAGATTTTCATTCCGCGAAAACCTGTCGTAATTTTTGCTAACTTCCTTACTATCTAAAACCTTCAGGGTTTCTAAAGGTTTCATATTCTCAAAAGGACAGACACTCCAGATCCAGAAATTTGCAGCAAATGAGTTCTCTGCTGGATTAAAATCTCGCAATGATGTCAAATAAACTCCAATTTGACAGGTTTTGGGCGGGGTCAAAGCCTCCGCATGAACTGGCAAAATTTGATAGATCCAGCAACTAAAACTAACGGTCAGCAAGCAACTAATTAGATATAATTTATTGATCACTGCTTTAACAGCAGAATGCTGAAGTTTAGAAATATTTTCCCTCAACCATCAACTCCTTTACTAATTAGGATTACAGCCACTGTCAGCCTGCCTCATTTGACTACAAACCGCCGCAATTTAAGTCTTTTGCAGACTTGCTCTTGCTAATAAAACACCGATTTGGACACAAATCATTCCCACTACCGCACTGCCAACAAAATAAAGTAACATCGTCGTGGTATCGCCTTTGGTTAAAAAACCATTGGTTTCTAACCCATAAGTCGAAAAGGTTGTATAGGCACCACAGAAACCCGTTGTCGTCATTAGTCGGAATTCCGGGGAGATCAACCGAATATTCTCGATCGCTAAAGTCAAAATATAAGCAATCAATAAACAGCCGGTGACGTTAATAAAGAATGTTCCATAAAAGCCAAAATCTTTGCCAAAAATTGCTTTGGCGGCTTCGGTGAAATAGAAACGACTCAATGCACCAAAAATCGCCCCGATGGCTATAGCCAGGGAATAACGTCCTTTCAAAAATTCCATTGTTTTTTGCCTAAAATATTGAGGATTTGCGGTTTTTTGTCAGCTAAATTTCAACCTATTTATGAGGTTGGGACTACAACAATATTGGCAAGTGCTACTCCTACCATGACTGCTCCTAACCCTAAAATTGCACTCCCAGCCCAATAAAAAGCCGTGGGAAAGGTTTCTTTATTCCGCCATAAACTTAGGGTGTCAAAGCCATAGGTTGAAAATGTGGTGTAAGAGCCTAAAAATCCCGTTCTAATCAGTAAATCTAATTCTTTAGGATAGCCTGTAATTCCTTTGGAAATGGTGAAGAAGAAACCCATCGCCAAACATCCAGTTAAATTAATCACAAATGTTCCGTAGGGAAATTTGGTTCCAAATTTGGTTTTTGTCCATTCGGTAATTTGATACCGAGATATTGCCCCAGGAACTGCCCCGGCTGCGATCGCTAAAACATTAGTTATGTCTGACATTGGTTAATATTCACCCTATACTAAGTAAGTTTCCGTTTTTTGGGGAGATTTTGGGTTTATGATATAAACGTAGCTGGAAGCACAAAATGTTGTTTTTAGAGAACCAAGAATCCTCTATCTTTATCAACATCAGTTTCATTTATTTCATTATTCCCAAAAAAGTTGTTTGTTTTTGAAATTCAAACAACTTTCACCTGTACTTTGCCATTGTCCCATGAAATTTAGAAATTTTTATTTTAGCTACATGAATATTTTTAATTATAGATATGCAGCGAATCGATATTGAGCAAATAGACCTAAATTTGTCAATCTAAATTTTTAGTGTTTGGATACAAAATCAGGTTTCTGTGAATTGAAAAATCTCCGTCAAAGCAACTTTATAGCAGGGAACAGGCGGGAAAATACTTCACTGTCTGGGTTCCAAGATCCGTCTGGTGTCCTAACTGCCTTGGCGGTTGCTATAAGATTGACGGAGGTAAGGATAAATTTAATCTTTTGACTTAAAAATTCTCTTTATTTCTCTTAATAATTAGTCTGGCTCTGATATTTTCCGCTTTGGTTTTTACCATCAGTTGTTTGGATTACAAGGATTTCATTACCACCGCGAATCACTACACCAAACTGTTTGTATGGTTGAGATGGTCTTCCATCTTCATAAGACTGGGTAGCATCCAGAGAGAATGTGCCATCATTGTCAACTTTGTAAGTCCCTGTCACGCTATAACCTACTTCCTGCCCGTCAATGCTAACAAAACCCTTACCTGTATGAGCTCCATTACCATCAAAATTAGCTGTTCTCAAAGCAGAATAGGATACAGTAGAAACAGTGCCATCAGGATTGGTAGTTTTACGAGTACCTTGATCTTGAAATCCGAAGCCACCTTTGAGGCTGCCATTGTTAAATTCAGTCATAAAAAAATTCCTATTTGTAAATACAAGTTGAATTATCAGGTTAACTTGGTTCTTTTGTAAAATGAATATTTTTAATTATAGGTATGCAGCAAATCGATATTAAGCAAATAGACCTAAATTTGTTAACAATTTTAAAAGTTCTACTGGAGGAAAATAGCGTTACTAAAGCCAGCCAAAAATTGAATTTAAGTCAATCCGCAACTAGCCATGCTTTAAAAAGACTCCGAAAAATGTTTAACGATCCCTTGCTAGAGCGCTCATCTGCGGGAATGCGGGCTACGCCTAGGGCTTTAGCTTTGAAACTATCCCTAGAAAGCATCCTGTTTGATATCGAAAAGTTAGTTACAGAACCAATTTTCATCCCGGAATTAGCTCGGGGGACGATTCGGATCGCCGCTTCAGATTACGCCACTACTGTGATCTTGCCTTCAGTTTTGAGAGAACTTTCTTTGAAGAATCCTTATATTGATATCGAATGTTATGACTGGCATCCTGAAACTTTGGATCGGATCAAAAATGGAGAGCTTGATCTCGGTTTGGGGATAGTAGACCTAGATAAAACTAATGAATTTGGATATGAAAATTTATTTACGGAGGATTTTGTCTCGATTGTTAGGGTAGAACATCCTATTATTAAAAAAGGGATTACTCTGGAATCCTACATTGCTTGGCCCCACGCTTTAATTACGATTACAGGCTTACCCATTAACTCAATTAAGAAATCATCTAAAAGTCATGTTGATCGCATTTTAGAAGAATTGGGAGTCGAACGTCGAGTCAGGTTAAAGTTACCCCATTTCCTATCTGCGGCTCTAATTGTGGGTCAAACCGATATGATTTTGACTTTACCCCGTCGGATTGCTTTAATATTTGCCAGTATAGCTAAGATCACCATATTTGATCCCCCAATTGATTTGGGTCAGTACAACTATATGCAAATTTGGTCTAAGAATTCTGATCATGTTCCCTTTCAAATGTGGCTACGGGATTTAATCAGAATCCAAACTCAAGATATCTAATATAAACAGGACTTACGCAAAACAACCATATCTAGTAGGGGCGAACAGCCGTTCGCCCCTACAGATGGTGTATAATTGGGTATTCTGCGTAAGTCCTAATAAAAAACAATATAAAATTATTAGAATTCACTCAATATTTTAGCAATAGGCATTCTCCATCCGGTTCCAAAAGCGCGATCGCTAATTTTTAATCCTGGGGCAGCTTGACGGCGTTTAAATTCCGCAATCATTACTAATTTAATCACTTTCTGAACCACCGATTCTTGATGTCCTGCTTCCACAATTTCAGCTAAGGATTGATGTTTTTCAATTAAACGATATAGAATATCATCTAAAATTTCATAGGGGGGTAAAGAATCCTGATCGACCTGTCCAGGTTTGAGTTCTGCACTCGGCGGTTTTGTTAAAATATGCTCAGGAATAATGTTTTTCCCATGATATTGATTAAACCAAGAACATAAGGAATAAACCCGGGTTTTCGGCACATCGGCAATTACCGCTAATCCCCCATTCATATCGCCATATAAGGTACAATATCCCACTGCCATTTCTGATTTATTTCCTGTGGTTAATAGCAAATGTCCGAATTTATTAGAAACCGCCATTAATAATGTGCCTCGGATGCGCGATTGCAGGTTTTCTTCTGCTAACCCAAATGGGGTTTCTGCAAACATGGGTTCTAGGGTTTGATCAAAGGTTTGCATTAAATCCCCAATGGGTAAAGTTTGGGTTTGTATTCCTAAATTATTCGCTAATTCTAAGGCATCTTGAATCGAATGATCGGAACTATAGGGAGAGGGCATTAACACCCCTAAAACCTTTTCTTTGCCTAATGCTTGCGTTGCGATCGCAGCCACTAAAGCCGAATCTATTCCCCCACTTAACCCTAAAATAACTTGAGAAAATCCACACTTTTGCACATAATCTTTTACCCCCAAAACCAACGCTAACCAAATTTCTTGATCCTCACTTTCAGTTAAGTTTATTTCCTGGTTTTGGGCAGAAATAGCAGTTAAATCTTGTATATTTGAATCAAATTCTATAATCTCAAAATCCGTATCAAAATCTTTTAAACTTAATATTTTATCGCCATTTCTATTAAATGCAAAACTACAACCATCAAAAATTAAATCATCATTTCCCCCCACTTGATTCGCATATAGAATCGGAATATTATACCGTTTTGCACTATGACTAATTAAAGATTGTCTGAATTTCTGTTTTCCCACTTGATAGGGAGAAGCCGATAAATTAACCACTAAATCTATATTTTTCTCGGCTAATTCTGCTAAAGGATTACAAGCATAATTCCGTTTACCCCAGAATGATTCATCATTCCATAAATCCTCACAGATTGTCACCCCAATTTTAATTCTATCTCCAGAATTTTCTAAAACAAAAAAATTACTTTCTAACCCCGGTTCAAAATATCGATCTTCATCAAAAACATCATAGGTTGGTAATAATCGCTTTTGAAAATATTGTTTAATTTCACCCTGTTCTAATAACGCTGCACTATTATAAATCGGGTTTCCCCCATTTTTTTGATAGTCTAAATTTTGTTGAACTGTTCCTACTAATACCGCAATTGCTGACGGTAAATCTCTTGCTAATTGCTCTAACTTTTCCGTTGCTGCTTGAATAAAACTAGGACGAATCAATAAATCTCGCGGGGGATATCCCGTCAAAGATAATTCCGTAGTTAATAACAAATCACATCCGGCGGTAAAGGCTTTTTCGGCTGCTTCTAATATCCGTTGGGCGTTTCCGGTTAAGTCTCCAACGGTGGGGTTAAGTTGAGCGATCGCAATTTTCATAGTCAAATTTAAGTAAGATATTCACTCAGATGAGTTTATTAACCTGTTCAATAGCTTATTTCTTCTTAACATGATTCCCTAATCCCAGCAACCCGATAACTAACCCCGTTAACCCCGCTACGATCAAGCCTATGATCAGGCTCAAAACCAGTGAAATAGAGGGCATTAACCAAGATTCTGGAATTGTCAAACTCCTCAAAACTTGCCCTAAATTCTGCTCTACAGTCGCTTTTACTTCCCCTGAATTGATAATAGTAGCAGGTTCAACAACATAGGGGAATTGTCCAGAAATTGAAGCCGTTACAGAAGCCGCAGCTAAACCCGCACCCACAATACCCAGTGTATTTTGAAATGTGCGATCGCTCTTTGCTTCTCTGACTTGCAAGTTAACTCGAATTAAGTTGACTGCAACTTCTAGCATCTTTAACCCCGCACTCAGATTTTCCGAGTCTTTATTAACTTGTTTTAAGTATTTATTTCGAGCGTAGGAATGAAACTGCTCTAAGCATTTTACTTCATATTCTGGGTTTTTTTCACATACTTTAGCAACTAATTCTTTAAGCTGTTGGCGGTAGCTATCCAGATTAACTTCAATCGTACTTCTCTGAAATTCTAAATAACTGAGATTGATGGCATAATCAGAAAATAGATTATCAGCATCACTGACTTTTTGACTAAGTTCGTTCAGATTAAATCCTTCGTATCCTTGAGTTTTAAACTCTTTGACGTAATTTTGAACCTCTACAAATTCAGCTTCTAACTGTCGTTTAACGAGCCGACTTTGTACATAAGCCCAAAGAATTTTATGGCGATGGCAAAACAATTGCATCCAGTGATCAATTAATTCTGCTGCATTTTCTATTGCCTTTAAGTCGGGATATAATATAATGATTACATGAGGATTTTTTTGCTGTAAATCATCGAGTGCTTTTTGAGGAGTATCGTTTAAATTATGGGGATTCCATTCAAAGAATCTTCCCCCTAATAACTTTCCCTCACCTTGGGGTTTTCCTTGAGAATCTGCTTCTTTTTCTACTAGCAAATTATAACATTTTTGAGCCAAGTTTTCAACATCTTCTATTTTAATAGTTGAGGGGATTTGACCACTAATTAACCAAGTTTGCCCTAAGCTACCCCCTTGATTTTTGATAACCTGATTAACTATAATTTTTTTAAGCGTTGTTATTTCTTGAATAGAAGTATTAGAAGTGCGATCGCTCACCGAACAGTCAACCATCAGCGCATCAGTATCACTCAGTTGCACCGGATAGTAATATCCTTCATATTTAGCTTTATATTCAGACGGAAGGTTGAGCGGTTCTATAAATTCGCATTCTTCTGTTAATAACCGTACAAATTCTGTTTCCCACTCCATTTTTTCATGCGGGGGAGATGCCTTAATCTTGTTTTGTAAAGAGGGAGGCAATTTATTTAAAGATACTAGCTCATTCTCTTTCCGAGTAGCCAAATCCTGCCCTAGTCCCTGACGCAAATCGTAGAGATAGAGGTCAATTGTGGGGTAAATCAGATGATCTTTCATATTAGAGGAAGTAATGTTGGTGGTTGAGTATCTGAATCAGTAGAAGATTGTGACAACTTTTCTAATAGACGCTGAAACAGACTTTTGCTAACTTCCGGCGGATTATCGCTTTTGAGAATCGGAACAACAATATCATTAATAATTGTGAGACTTGGAGAGCGTTGTGATTTTTTAGGTTTGACACCTCGCCTTTCTATTTGGCTGGATTCATTACCAGTCTGAAGTGCCTCTAACACTTCTTCTGAAGTTGGCAAGTAATCTAAATTTTCACTATTTTCTGTTGCTAGAAAACTAATTAATGCTGTTTGATACTTGGTAAAACTTTCATTTAATTTAGGGTTTGAGTCAATCACAGACATTAACTTAGCGTGGGTTTTGTCCCTCATTTCAGGATTGAGTTGAAGCTGTTCTCCTATTGTAAAAAGTTCCTCTTGCTGGTCAGAGTTAAGGGTGACATCTGGATCTCTAATTGCCAGAAGCAGGGCCAGGAGAGTAGGGAGAGCAGGTGGTTGGCTCATGATGGGAGTAAAGTCAGTTAGAATTGCTCTTAATTATAGTAGAATCAGACGCGATCGCATTCTTGTTATTATTTATCATTGTTTTACAAGAGCCGATGTCCGAAATGTAGCCGCTTTAAGTTCGGCTTCGACAAGAGTTTCTAATTCTGCTTGTTGTTTGGAAGAAAGGGTTTGTCCGCGATCGCGTGCGGCACGCCACAAATTCATTAATTCCGATAATTGTTTTTGTTGTTCGGCAGTAAACAATTCATCGGGGTTAAATCTTTGAATAATTAGTAAGGCACTGAAGTTTGTTTCGCCTAATAAAGTAGTCAAACCATCTAAAGATTGACCCGCAGTTGTGCCAACAGACTGTTGATCTCCGGCAATAGCGCGATAAGATTTCTCACCGTTGGTATTAAATACAGGCACGATCGCAACTGTAGTCATATCTGGTTCAAAGTTAGTTAATTATTAATTATAACCTTTCTTTTATCCGATGCTGATTCTGAGCAGAAGAGCGCGATCGCGTTTCGGAAAAAGGATCAAGGGCGATCGCGTTCTCTGAATCATAAAAAAGCGGGATCACCATCCGCTGCTAATATTGGAATGAGCGTAAGAATGTCACCTGACTGTACACCCGCATCTTTAAGAGTCATAAAACCATTTAAAGGGATATTAGTGCGCTTTAAAACTATACAGTCAAGGAGATCGCGTGAAAGATTAAAATGATCTGATGCTGATAGCATCAAATCTTCTACTATAAAATTAATAGGCACATCTGTTTCAGCTTTTCTTAACCCATCATAAGTCATCACTGTGATGGTAATTTGTTCAATTGTAGGATAATGTAAAATTTCAGGCTCAAATTGCTCATGGGAATCAATCTGGATTCCGCCACCCCCTCCTACGATTCGACTGAGAATAAGAACGTCACCTGACAGTACACCGAGAGCTTTAAAAGTCATTGAAGGAGAAAGTATTAAATTATTATACTCCAAAATTAAATGACACGGTACACCCTCTAAATTTGCTACTTCTTGCGCCGCTGATATAAATTCTGAAACTATCATATCAGCCGGGATATCAACAGTTTTTCTAAAACAACCGTCTATTCTTTTAACAGTAACATCAATAAAGTCATTGCCAGGTATAAAATTGCGTTTATTAGAATAAATCCTTTGCTCTATTTGGGCGATATCTTCCTGATCAATTCTTAAAATATTTTGCAATAATTGAAATTCTTTTTGAGTTGTCATAAGCAGAGGAAACTCCTGTGAAACAACCTGTAAAATGGCTCTTTGATACTGAAGTATTTTAGATTCGTAATTTCTGTCAGAATTCAAAACTTCTGATTCTATGCTATCTGAATCCCAAAGTAAAAGTCCCAGTCGAAATCTTGGGACATCCAAAATTGAAGAACGAACAGTAGTAATTAAACCTAAATGAGCGACTTCCTCAACAATTCTCCAGTATTTTAGCTTTCTTACATAGAAAGGTTTTTCTAGCTCGGAATAGTCTATATTAAACAATAAGTCCTGAATAGTTTCGCTGACTTCAATAAATTGCTCACAAAGAGAAGAAAGAGGAAGCCTCCACAAAAAATTATTAGCTCTTTCTAACTTCCGCCCCAACCAGAATAAAGATAAGTCTTCAGTACGGCAATCATTACTTTCCCATTCCTTCGCTGCTTTCTCTATATCTCGTTTAACTTTAATCGCTTCTCTCTCCGCATTCACCCACTCGCACAACTTATCCCAATGTCTAATCAACGCTTCATGGGCAATATCAACCACTGGCACTCCATTTTCTTCACTGGTAACAATTAACCGGGCTTTTTCATCATTTAAAATCCCGATCACCTCCTCAACCAGATCCTCTGAATATTCCCCCCTTCCCAAAGTTTCTACTAATTGATATTTCGTGACTTGGCGACGAGTATCCTCCGTATCTTCTCCCAACTGTGTTAACTCGATAAAAATCCACCTGGCTATCTCCTTTTGCGCTGTCGATAAGTTCTTAAAAACTTTATTAGCTTGTTCTTCTAGCGTTCCCTTTAAACCCCCTAATTCGTTATAAGAATTAAGAGTAAGCTGATTAGATAATCCTGGTTTTCCCTGTTGCCATTGTTGATGCCACTGCTGCCAGAGTGCTGTAAGAGAAAATTGCAATAGTGGCAAACTACCCGCAGAATCTTTCACATCTACAATCATCTGGGTGACTAACCGACGTTCTACTTCTAAACCTACCTGCTTTGCTGGTTCACAAATCGCCTCATCTAACTCCTCAAAAGTCATCGGTGTAACTGTTACCAAATGCTCTTGAATCTTTTTGGCAAGTCCGGCATATTCCTGTTCGGCACACTTACCCAAGAAATCTGCCCGCATGGTAATAACAACACAAAGTTTATTTTCAGTGCTATCTAAGGCTCCTAATAAACACTCAAAAAACTGTTGACGTTCTGCCTCTTGTTTCGCAGTTCCTTGACACAGAGTAAACGCTTCTTCAAATTGGTCGATTACCAAAAATACCCGTTCTGCTTCAACATCTGCTACAAACTCTTGTAGTGCTACAGCCCCATTTTGATTGAGTGCATCCTTAAGCCAACGTAAGGCAGTTTTATTGCCTTCGGCAAAGGCTTCTGCTAAACTTTGCAGTGGATATTCTCCGGGTCGAATCACGGGCAAGATTTTCCATTGTTTGCTCTGTAAAAGTCGCTGTCCTAATTTTAATTGATAAAGCAATCCCGCCCTCACAACAGAAGATTTACCGCTTCCCGAAGGGCCGAGAACTGCTAAAAAATTCCCGGTTCTTACTTTTTCAATTAACTCGCCAGTTAATGCCGTGCGACCGTAAAAATACTTAGGATCAGTATCGTTAAAATCAAACGCTTGCAAACCTTTGTAGGGACAAATATCAGGTTGTTGGTTACTAACTGCTTCTATATTATCAATTTTTACTCCCTGGATGAGTTGAATTGCTCCGCCAGAATTGTTAAAAACTGGACGCTGAGGAAAGTTTCGCCAGTATTCATTCGTTTGTATTTGTTGGTTAACGAAATCTGCTAAAAAAAGGTTGTTTATCCACTTACCAACTTGACGCGGCTGCGGATCGAGTCCTTGTAAAAGAAGGCTAGTTAGTACGCCATGTTTGCCAGTGGCGTAAGCAGTTTCCGAAGCACTACAGGCAGCAATAAAACAGCGATCGCGCACCTTGCCTGCATTTCCTGGATCGGCTTTATTTAATACGTCGATAAATTGGCCGCCATGACAACAATCCAGCCAGATAATCTGCTGTTTAACATCACTTTCTAGTAAAATATCTCGCAGTGAATTTAAAGCCAAACCATATAATTCTTGCTCAGGATTAGTATCACTGCTAGCTAAAAATCCTTCTTTTAAACCTCTCGGTTTTCGCAAACCGTGTCCAGCAAAAAACAGCAAGGCTGTATCAGGGCAATCTTTTTCTCCTATGGCGAACAGTTGGAGAATTTCTTCTTCTAATACCTTAATATTAACTATTTCTTCTACAGAACCAGGTTTAGGATTTACCTTGAATTTCTGATCAGCAACACCAGCAGGTAATCGGCGTACCTTAAAACCGCCGTAGGTTTCGAGAAGATGGGCGATCGCCTCCGCATCGAAAGCCGGTCTTTTCAAATTTTCCAGATCAGGATATCGGTTAATGCCGACTACCAACGCCTGTCGGTTCATGTATGATTAAAGCTACTCAGGCTGAAAGATTTTGATATCAAGTATACCCTAAACCATCCCTAGATAAAATAATCAACCTTAAGTACCAGATTTGAGAGGAGAAACCCAGTTTCTCTACAAGATTGTCGGTGGTAAACAATAAATTTACGCAGAAACCCGGTTTCTATATCGCTTGTGGGTTGTCGAGAATTATCGAGTCGAGTTAGTTTGATTAATTGCTAAATTTCAATCGTTTAATCGTTGCTTTTCATGCCTTGAGTGATAGAATTAAGGAAACTGCGATCATCCTGCACCTAAAGGTTATTTAAGCCATGACGGAAATCATTTTCCTAGTAGAATCTGATGTTGAAGGGGGGTATATTGCCCAGGAATTAAAATGCTATGATGGGATTAATCTAAATCAGCAAAAAACTTGCTTGAGAGCATTTTAATCATTATGATTCAAGAAATCAATGCCATATTTGATGGTAAATCTCTGCAACTGGAATCTCCCTTAAACCTAGATATCGGTACAAGGGTTAAAATTATTGTTGAAACAATATTACCCCAAAAACAGCCCCCTAAAACATTTCTTGAAACCGCTCAGTCCCTACAGCTACAAGGCAATCCAGATTGGTCTGAGAAAATTGATCAGTATTTATATGGGGAAACTGTTTCTGATCATGAATGAAGTTTTTTTAGATACTTCCTTTGCCATCGCGCTTTCTTCAATTACAGATCAAAATCATGCACGGGCTGTTCAATTGGCTGATCAACTGCAAGCTAGTCAAGCCCGTTTAGTCACTACTCAAGCTATTTTACTAGAAATTGGTAATGCACTTTCTAAATCTAAATACCGAATGGGTGCCATCCAACTGTTAGAATCCCTCGAAGCCGATCCCCATGTGGAAATTGTATTGTTGACCAATGATTTGTATATGGCTGGATTCGATTTGTTTAAACAGCGCAAAGATAAAGAATGGGGTTTAGTAGATTGTCTGTCATTTATCGTCATGCGGAATCGAGGAATTACTGATGCTCTAACTGCTGATACTCATTTCCAGCAAGCCGGATTTCGAGCATTACTAAAAAACTAGATCATGCCTTGAGTGATAGAATTAGGGAAACTGCGATCATCCTGCACCTAAAGGTTATTTAAGCCATGACGGAAATCATTTTCCTAGTAGAATCTGATATTGAAGGGGGTTATATTGCCCAGGAATTAGGGGAATCAATTATTACCAAAGCTGATGATTTAGAAATCTTAAAACAAGAAATAAAAGATGCTGTTCACTGTCATTTTCCTGATCAAATATTACGTCCTAAAATAATTTAACTGCATATTGTTCAGTAAAAGGTAATTGCTTCGTGAAATTACCTAGAGATTGATCAAGGTCAAGATTTAGTAAAAGCCCTCAGAAGGTTGGGTTATGAAGTTAGCCATCAAACCGAAAGCTATATTCGATTTACCAAGATAGTCACAGATATTCTTCTTGAGCCGGAGTCGGTAACTTTTGGAAATCGGGGATTTCTACCAGTTCTTTCTCCTGTTCCTTCACACTAATTGGTACTCTCAAAGGTTGACGCTGTTCTAGCCAACAACTGGCTAAAGGTAAGGTTTGATCCAAATCTTCCAAAGGTCGAGGAATCACCATTACAGCGTTTAATTCCCCAATCCGTTCAGCTTCAAACATTCCCGCCTCTATCGCCATCGCCACATCGGACACCGGGCCCCGAATAATCACCGTACACAACCCCGCCCCAATCCGTTCATAAGACATCAAACTCACATCCGCCGCCTTTAACATGGCATCCGCCGCCCCCACCATCGCCGGAAATCCCCTAGTTTCAAGTAACCCCACGGCCTGATTACTTAAACGATGACCCGCCCCATTGGTTAGATTAGATAAACGGGAACTAATCGGAAGCACCAGTTCTAAATTTGGAAAGGGTCGAGGAATTACTAAGCTAGAAATAAATTGACCAAACTGTTTAGCCGTTTGCGCTCCGGTTTCCACCGCCAAACGCACTTCGGAAATTTTCCCCCGGACAATTGCTGTGCAGTGTCCCCCACCAATTTTTTCATAGCCCACTAAATGAACCCCGGCGGACTTTAACATCATATCCGCCGTTCCCACAATTGCCGGGAAGCTCTGGGTGGAAACTAAACCCAAAGCCATATCTCTAAAATCGGTCTGGTTTGACCGTTCAGAAGGGCCGGAATTTCGTCTGTTTGCGTCCATTTTTAATCATTCCGATAGATCGGATGTGGCGTATGGGTTATGGGTAATTACGAATTACGAATTACGAATTACGAATTACGAATTACGAATTGGTTTTGGGTAATGGGTAATGGGTAATGGGTAATGGGTAATAGGTAATAGTTAATAGGTAATGGTTGACTTTCCCTACCTCCCCTGCCTCCCCTGCCTCCCCTGCCTCCCCTGCCTCCCCTGCGGCCACTGAGCCTGTCGAAGTGCCCCCTGCTCCCCCTGCCTCCCCTACTCCCCTACTCCCCTGTAATTCAACTCTGGGATTGATTGAAGGCTTTGCGATGGGGAAGCAAGGTATCTAATAAATGACTCAGATGTTCTTTTCCATAGATGACCGGAGGAAGGGGCCCAGATGACAGTTCCGAGGATGCTGGGGACTGGGGAACCAGAGCCGTTTCCTCCGATTTTTCTGGGTTAGAGGGGACAACCGTTTCCGGTTCAGCAGGACTGGGCGGAATATCCGACGGTTGAGCCGGGATCTCGTCCAATACCGGGGTAATCTCTGGTACAGAGGTAGGGGATACCCAGTCTAAAACTGGAGCAGGCTCCTCAAACCAGGGAGACATGATCGCGGGTTCAGGAGCAGATTGCACTGGCGGAGATACCTGTTGGGGTTCTAATACACGAGAGCGATCCCCAATTAAAGATCCCGCGGCAACAACTTGTTGAGATGCAATAGAACTCTCCAAGATCGTTGTCTCTGAACCAATACAGGCATTTTCCCCCAGGGTTCCCGCCCCCAGAATCAACACCCCCGAACCCAAGACTACACCTGTCTCTATCTCTAGGATACCTTGGTAAACCTGAATAATCACCCCCCGACCGATACAAACCCCCGCAGCGATCCGAAGCTGACCATCGGCTGCCGCTTGTAGGATCACCCCGGGTGCTAGGGTAGCCCCGGGATCAATTGTGACATCGCCACTCACATAAACATCTGGGTTTAGGAGTTGCGGTGGCGATATGTTCATCTTTACTCGAACCTCTAGCGTTGCGTTTTAATTCTCAATCCCCTTTATAGAGGAATGTTAGGGACGTTGGATAATTTCCTCCAGTACCCGACGCTTGGCTTTTGAGTCAATCCCGATTAACCGGACATATTCACCTTGATGTTCGTTCAAGCAACCGTCTAAAGCTGCCATCACTTCGGAGATATTGTTAGATTGAATCGGAGCACAACTGTTCCAAGATCCGGTACGGAAGCGACGAGCATCCGCGTGTTCTGTGCCAACTTTGTAGCCTTTGGCTAATAGACCCCGAACGTGATCCGCAACGCTATTATCTAGTTTGCCACTGCTGACCGTTGCCGGACTAGGACGACTGGTGGAAGCCGGAGCCGAAGCCGAAGCCGTTGGCGCTACTTTGCCATCGGGACGCTGAATAATTTCTTCCAGGACACGGCGTTTGTTTTTGGGGTCAATTCCAATTAAACGCACATATTCCCCTTGATGCTCACTGGCGATCGCATCTAATTTAGAAAGAATCTCTGCTACTCCTGATCCCGATAGGCTGGGGCCACTGCGCCAAGATCCCGTGCGGAAGCGACGAACATCGGCGTGTTCTGTGCCAACTTTGTAACCTTTAGCTAACAGATCGCCAATTTGTCCCCCGAGACCGGAAGTGGCAATACTGGCTGAACCCGAAGCAGTAGTCACCGCAGTGCTGACCTTAGCAGTGCCAGCTTTTGCGGCTACGCGGCCATCGGGACGCTGAATAATTTCTTCTAGGACACGGCGTTTGTTTTTGGGGTCAATTCCAATTAAACGCACGTATTCGCCCTGATGCTCACTGGCGATCGCATCTAATTTAGAAAGAATATCTCCTACCCCTGAGCCGGAAATGCTAGGGCCACTGCGCCAAGATCCGGTACGGAAACGACGAACATCAGCGTGTTCTGTGCCAATTTTGTAACCCTTGGCTAACAGATCGCCAATTTGTCCCCCGAGATCGGAACTAGCAACACGAGCCGAACCCGCAGGAGCAGCCACCGCAGCACTCCCTTTTCCATTACTGGATTTGGGAGCTACGCCACCATCGGGACGTTGAATAATTTCTTCCAGGACACGACGTTTGTTTTTGGAGTCAATGCCCAACAGACGGATATATTCTCCGCCATGATCTCTCAGGCAAGATTCTAAGGCTGCCACAACTTCCCCGGTGGTTTTAGCATTGATCGGAGCGCCACTGCGCCAAGATCCGGTGCGGAAGCGACGAACATCGGCGTGTTCTGTGCCAATTTTGTAACCTTTGGCTAACAGATCCCCGATTTGCTGCACAATTTCAGGGGCTAAATTAGAACTTCCACTATAGGCATAGGAGCGATCGCGACCACTACCATTACCACCCCCCGCCGATTCATTACGAATCGGGTTAATACAAGAGGAGTTTTCAGAACACTGATAACCCGCTTTCAGGGATTGATTAACCCCGATGACGTGGGTAGCAAAGCTCAGATCGGCATCCGTAACGTTCGGTAAGCGATCTGCCTGTTGTTGGTTAGTGATAATTGAACCGGAGGGAATATATTTTCCTGGGGGAATTTCCACGTCTTCAATTAAAACGTGCATCATCACAATGCAACCATTCCCGACTCTGGAATTAAATACCGTAGAACGGAATCCAATAAAACAATTATCTCCCACATAGGCTGGGCCATGAATTAGGGCCATGTGGGTGAGGGAACAATTCTTACCTACCCATACGGAGTAAGATTGACCATCATCCCCTTTAACACGGCCTTCTTCTAAGCCATGAATCACCACGCCATCTTGAATATTGCTATTTCCCCCGATGGCAAAGGGTGAACCTTCATCGGCTCGAATAGAAGTACCCGGGGCTACTAATACATGAGCACCAATCCGAACGTCACCAATAATATTAGAAAAAGAATGTACATAAGCCGTTGGGTCGATTTTCGGCTCTGCCAAGTTCTTCGACCAAGGGGTTGGAGGAGCCGCTAGGCCACGAACTGCCATATTTTAATTTCTCCTAACCGAATAGTTGTTTGTTGTTTGTTTTCAGTTGTTCGTTATTGCACCGGATCAAAAGGGATGATTAAGAAGTTGATTCAGTTAAATATTAAGAAGTTCTGAAGTTTTTAATTTCGGGTGCAGAATTTCAACTTTTTTTCAAAATTTGATTTATCCTATAAATAACACCTTTCCTAACTTTTTCCTTCTTAAAAATTCAAAGTTTTTCGCTTCTCAATAACTCCCACTTTTTTCCTGTTAATAATGATCTTTTTTGCTGTAAATCGTTCGATTTTCCGCATTGATGGTGTCGATGATTGCCACAACCGCCGCATCACTGGGTCGTTTTTCACTCCCTTCAACTTGACGGGCTGCACTGCCTCGACTCACGAGTACCCATTCACCGATTCCGGCTCCCACCACATCAATTGCTACCTCATACTCGTTGGAGATATCTTCTCCATTTTCATCAACAAATCGTAAAAGTAGAAACTTGGAACCCCTTAAACTAGGTTCTTTCTGATTGCCAACAACCGTGCCAATCACTTTGGCAATTTGCATAATGAGTCTGAGGAAGAATAAATGGGAATTTGGAGCGATTCATCCAAGGATAAAAGGATAAACGGTGAATTTACCGATGTTTAAAATCCTGTGGAAATTAGGGACGGTTTAAAGGACGAATCCCACTGAGGCTTTCGCGGAATTGTTCCACAGCTTCGGTATAGCGGATGGGTAAAACATATTCTAAGTTTTCGTGGGGACGAGCAATAATATGAGTGGATAAAACTTCTCCACCTTTGACTCGTTTGATCGACTCAACCCCTGCGGATACGGAAGCCTGCACTTCGGATACATCCCCCCGCACAATTACGGTGACACGGCCACTGCCGATTTTTTCGTAACCCACTAAGGTGACTCGAGCGGCTTTGACCATTGAATCTGCCGCTTCTACAACGGCAGGAAAGCCTAAAGTCTCGATCATGCCAACTGCAATCGCCATTAAATTTGACTCCTAAAATCAATCAAAACGCTTAGGGAATTCTACGGAATTCCGCCATAAAATAGAGATAATTACGCTCAAACTAAAATCGACTTTTGCGGTTGAAATTGCTGTGCGCGAACTTCTACGCTGGTCAATTCAAGGTTTTATTTTTTTAGTCCCTAGTAAGACCGGAACTGCTCCACCGCATCGGTATAGCGAATGGGAAGAACATATTCTAAGTTCTCATGGGGACGGGCAATAATATGGGTCGAAAGCACTTGACCACCGTTGACTCGTTTGATGGATTCAACTCCGGCTGCTACGGAGGCTTGCACTTCGGAAACATCGCCGCGGACAATTACGGTGACTCGGCCACTGCCAATTTTCTCATATCCAACTAAGGTAACCCGAGCGGCTTTCACCATTGAGTCTGCGGCTTCAACGACAGCCGGAAAACCCAGGGTTTCAATCATTCCCACAGCAATTGACATTCTTTAACTCCTAATCAATGAACAGAACAAACTACACTGTATTTATAAGCAATAAGCGACCTTCCAACAGATTCAACCGTCGGATTTGGGGCTACACTCAAGGTTGTAGTTCCCTTTTAAGTCTAATTTTAGGGCTTATTGATCCCTAGATTTGGCAATAGTTATATTTTCCTATTGCTTGCTTCCATGCCGTTAGGATGGAAACGGAGATCAGCAGATTACCTACAATTTCAATTTACAGAAATAGTAACGAACCTCCCTCTCTAAGAATAGGAGAAGGGTGACACTCTTGACAATATTAATCTGGATTATATTTTCTCATTTTTAATATTATTTTTGTTGATAATGAATTTTGATTAAGTTTTGTTAAGTTTTTTAAAGTAAAAAACGTGCCATAAAATACACAACTCTAATTAAAAGAGCTTTTAATCTATTTGGCTCTATTAATTAGTATGAAAAACCGCCAATCCCGGCTGAAACTCAACCCAAAGACCTATGAATCCGAAATTTTGATATAGTAAGCTCAGAATTCCTAAAAATTTTCTAATTTTAAGTTAAATGACAGATTTTCTCCTCCACACCAGTTGGTGGATACCTTTTTATGGCTTAATTGGGGCAATCTTGACCTTACCTTGGTCAATGGGATTGGTGCGACGCACAGGGCCAAGACCCGCGGCCTACTTTAATCTATTAATGACGGTTTTAGCCCTTGTCCATGGTTCGGTTGTTTTCCGCACTACCTGGGATGAACCGATTCAGCAAATCCTTTTCCATTGGGTACACACCAACAGCTTAGACCTGTCCTTTGCCCTGGAAATCTCCCCGGTGAGTTTAGGGGCCATGGAACTGATTACGGCCTTGAGTTTAGTGGCTCAATGCTACGCCCTGGGATACATGGAAAAAGACTGGGCGCTGGCTCGGTTTTTTGGCTTGATGGGATTCTTTGAGGCTGCTATTAGTGGGTTAGCCTTGAGTGATTCGTTATTACTAAGTTATATCCTCCTAGAATTATTAACCCTCTCTACCTATCTGCTGGTGGGCTTCTGGTATGCCCAACCCCTGGTAGTGACGGCGGCTCGGGATGCGTTTTTAACCAAACGGGTCGGAGATGTGTTGCTGTTGATGGGGGTCGTTTATCTCTCCACCCTGGCCGGAAGTTTGAGCTTTTCCGATTTGGAAGGATGGGCCGAAACCGCCACCTTAATGCCCTGGCAGGCGACCTTACTGGGTCTGGCCTTAATTTCTGGGCCGATTGGAAAATGCGCCCAATTTCCCTTAAATCTCTGGTTAGATGAGGCCATGGAAGGGCCTAACCCGGCTTCGATTATGCGAAATTCCGTGGTAGTGGCCAGTGGGGCCTATGTCTTAATTAAACTGCAACCGGTTTTGGTACTATCCCCCATAGCCTCCACAACCCTAGTGGTTTTGGGGACAATTACCGCCATTGGTGCTTCTCTGGTTTCTATTGCTCAAATTGATCTAAAACGGGCCTTATCCCATTCCACCAGTGCCTATTTAGGGTTGGTGTTTATTGCGGTAGGAGAAAGTCATGTTGATATTGCCCTACTATTATTATTCACCCATGCGATCGCCAAAGCCTTAATTTTCATGAGTGCGGGTTCGGTAATTCTAACCACCAATACTCAAGATTTAACGGAGATGGGGGGATTATGGTCAAAAATGCCCGCCACAACCATCGCTTTTATTGTGGGTGCAGGGGGTTTAGTGGCCTTAATGCCCTTGGGAACCTTTTGGACGATGCGCCGTTGGGTCGATGGATTTTGGACAATTCCTCTGTGGTTAGTTTTAGTCTTATTGCTGGTTAATTGTTTAACGGCCTTGAGTTTAACCCGGGTTTTCGGATTAGTTTTTGCTGGAAAACCCCAACAAAAAACCCGGCGAGCCCCCGAAGTTCCCTGGCCAATGGCTGTACCCCTGGTGAGCATGACCATTTTGACCCTGTTAGTTCCCCTGATGTTACAACAATGGCAATTATTACTCAGTTGGACTGCTCCCTTAGTGGAAGTTCCCCCCACGGGATTTGCTGAGATTGTGCGTCAAGCTACGGTTCCTTTACTGGTCATGTCAGGTATGATTGGGGTGACAATTGGCGCTGCTATTTATTTATATGGGATGGGTTCTAAGCCTTACAAATTACCCTGGAAAGGATTGCAAGATTTATTCGCTTACGATTTCTATATTGATCGAATTTACGATCTAACTGTGGTTTTATTTGTCAATCGAATTTCCGCTTTTAGTGCTTGGATTGATCGCTATATTATCGATGGCATTGTTAATGTTTTCGGTTTAGCCACTTTGTTTAGTGGAGAAGGCTTAAAATACAGTATTTCTGGACAATCTCAATTTTATCTCCTAACTATTGCTTTAGGAGTAGGAGTATTGGTGGGATTAATGCTGTGGCAATTTTAACTGTAGTAAGCCCGACCGGGCTTTCTTTATTTCTCTACGAAAGTTAACTATCAACTATCAATACCAACTTATTTATGCTTAGTGTATTAATTTGGCTTCCTTTATTTGGTGCGGCTATTATTGCCTTTTGGCCGAATTTATCTGGTAAAAGGGCTCGTCAATTGTCCTTAGTCATCACGGTCGGATTATTTTTATGGTCATTGGTTTTAGCGGGACTATTTGATCCAGATAATCCGGCTTTACAATTTAAAGAATTTATTCCTTGGATTAAACCCTTGGGGTTAAATTATACTTTAGGGGTTGATGGTTTATCCTTACCTTTAGTGATTTTAAATGGATTATTAATTACCATTGCGATCGCTATTACTGATTTATTTATCAGTCGTCATCAACTCTATTACGCCTCAATATTACTGATATCGGCAGGAATTTCAGGAACATTTTTATCCCAAAATTTATTATTGTTTCTGCTATTTTATGAAGTAGAATTGATCCCTTTGTATCTGTTAATTGCGATTTGGGGAGGCAAACGCAAAGGCTATGCAGCCACTAAATTTCTCCTGTATACAGCCGTTTCGGGATTTCTAGTTTTAGCGTCTTTTTTAGGAATTGTTTGGCTGACTCATACCGTTGATTTTGATTTAGATACCATTAGTGCTACGGCTTTAGGAGTCTCATCTTTACCCCTAAACACCCAACTGATTTTATTAGGCGGTCTGTTAATTGGATTTGGGATTAAAATTCCTCTGTTTCCCTTCCATACCTGGCTACCGGATGCCCACGTTGAAGCCTCAACCCCCGTTTCTGTGCTGTTGGCGGGGGTATTATTAAAGTTAGGAACCTATGGGTTATTACGGTTTGGTGTCGGCCTATTTCCTGATGCTTGGTCGGTAATTGCTCCCTGGGTAGCTAGTTGGGCAGTGGTGAGTGTGTTATATGGAGCTTTTTGTGCCATTTCTCAGAAAGATATGAAGAAAATGGTAGCCTATAGTTCTATTGCTCACATGGGCTATATTTTATTGGCTTTTGCTGCTGCTAACTCCACCAGTTTGTTAGGGGCTGTGATGCAAATGGTGAGTCATGGTTTAATCTCTGGATTAATGTTTTTAACCGTTGGCGTTGTATACCGAAAAGCGGGAAGTCGAGATTTAGATATTATTCAAGGGTTACTTAACCCAGAACGCGGTTTACCCCTAATTGGAACTATTATGATTATGGCGGTAATGGCGAGTGCGGGAATACCCGGTTTAGTGGGATTTGTGGCGGAATTTATCATATTTCGCGGCAGTATGGAAGTCTTCCCCGTCCAAACTTTATTGTGCATGATTGGAACTGGATTAACTTCAGTTTATTTCCTAATTATGATTAATAAAGCCTTCTTTGGTCGCCTCTCGGAATATGTGGTGAATTTGCCTTCTGTACAATGGCGCGATCGGATTCCTGCGATGATTTTAGCTTTAATTATTGTGATCCTAGGCATTCAACCTAACTTATTAGTGAGATTAACTGATGCTTCTACAACGGCTTTAGCCCATACTCAACCTTTATTTGCTCAACATCTGGCAGAAAAGGTTTAATTTTTTGATATAGCAAGTCTCAATTATTAGATTAATTCTTAGGCTTGTTATATCACTCTGAAATCCCTTTCTATTTTAATCAAAACTTTAAACAAAATGAACCTTACGGATTTTACTACTATGTCTAAACATCCTTTGTCTGAATATATTCATCGCCTAGAGTCCGGTGAAGCATTATTACCTGATTATCCCGAAAATTTGGTAGAAGTTGTGGGTATCTTGAAAAGTTATGGGATTGTTTTAGATGCCTATTCTAAGAATTTAATTTATATTGCCGATGAACAGTTTTTAGAATTATTTCCCTTTTTTAAATATTTCAATGGAGAGGTAAATATCAAAAAAATATTGCAATATTTGTGGCATGATCGGATTAATTTTGAATATGCCGAATATTGTATGAAAACAATGTTTTGGCATGGCGGCGGAAAATTAGATCAATATTTAGATTCTTCTAAATTTCTCCAATTAGCAGAAACCGCAATTCAAGCCAAAACTAAGGGAAATTTGATGATTCAAACCCTCCATCGTTTTTTCCCAGAATTTCTACCTGAACAAATTCGACAACTGGCTTATTATAGTGGATTAGGTCAGTTTTGGCGGGTGATGAGTGATATGTTTATTTCCCTTTCTGATCGTTATGATCAAGGGGAAATTAAATCTATTCCTGATGTAGTCAATCATATTTTATTGGCATTAGTAGAAGCGGCAAGTCAACCAATTACTTATAGCGTAAAAATCAATAATCAAGTTTATGATATCCTGCCAAAATCTGCCGGATTAACCTTTTTAATGGATACCGCAGTTCCCTATGTTGAAGCCGTGTTCTTTCGGGGAACTCCTTTTCCTGGAACAGTTTCTTATAATGCCCAAGCCCATCAAATTCCCACAGAACAAAAAGACTTTGCCTATGGTGCATTATACGCCGATCCCCTACCCATTGGTGGGTCAGGTATTCCCCCAACTCAATTAATGCAGGATATGCGTCATTTTCTTCCTGATTATTTACATAATATCTATCAAAATAGTTGTCGCGGAGAAGATGATTTACGGGTGCAAATTTGCCAAAGTTTTCAAAAGTCAATGTTCTGTGTAACGACGGCGGCAATTGTGGGATTAGCACCCCATTCTATTAATACTAATGATCCCGAACAAAAACAAGCTAATCGGATCTATTTTGAAAATTGGATGGATCGATTTTTAAACTCCCGTTTAGGGGAAGTGAATCAACCTACATTCAGGGAATGTAAGCTATTTCCAGAACGTTAAAAGACACTTTAAAAGAGCGAGGATTGTTAAATGTCAGCAACACCGGAAAGTTTACAAAAATTTATTGATTTCTGTAAAGAACATATCACAGGACAGGAAAGAAAAGAAGCACAAACTTTTTTAGATCGTTTTTTTAAAGCATTCGGTTATGAGGGTGCTTTAGAAGCGGGAGCAAAATATGAGGAAGCGATTAAAAAAGGGAGTCAAAAAGGTAAAACTGGTTTTGCTGATTTAATTTGGAAACCCAAAGTTTTAATTGAGATGAAACAACGGGGTGAGGATCTAAATAAACATTATGCCCAAGCTTTTGCTTATTGGCAACGTTTAGTACCTAATCGCCCTCGTTATGTGATTCTTTGCAATTTTGATGAATTTTGGATTTTTGATTTTGATAATCAATTAGATGAACCTGTTGATAAAGTCGCTCTGATTAACTTAGTAGAAAGAGCGAGTGCTTTTGCTTTTATGGAGTTGGGAAATCGGACTCCTGTTTTTAGAAATAATCAAGTAGAAATTACTGAAATTGCGGCGCGAAGAATGGGGGAATTATTTACACTTTTACAGCAAAGATTATCAAAACAAACTAATTCTGAACTAATCGCTCAACGCTTTATTTTACAGTGTGTGTTAGCGATGTTTGCCGAAGATCGGGGATTATTACCTCAAGATTTATTTATTGCTTGTGTACAAGATTGTCTGCAAAATAAACTAAGCTCTTATGATATCATTGGGGGATTATTTAGAGAAATGAATCAAACCGGAATTACTCCGGCTGGGCGTTATAAAGGTGTAGATTATTTTAATGGTGGACTATTTTCTACGATTTATCCCATTGATTTAACTGAGAAAGAATTAGAATTTTTAGATGTGGCTGGTAGACAGGATTGGAGTAAGGTTAGACCCGCAATTTTTGGGAATATTTTTGAAGGCTCGGTTAATAAAAAAGACCGTCATTCCTACGGAATTCATTATACTTCAGAAAGTGATATAATGAACATTGTTCGCCCTACTATTAGTCAGTATTGGGAGGAGCGTATTGAGGAAGCAAATACTCTCAAGAAATTGCATCAATTACAGTTAGATTTACTAAATTATAAAGTCTTAGATCCAGCTTGCGGGAGTGGAAATTTTCTTTATATTGCTTATCAGGAATTAAAACGCATTGAGCAGCTTTTAATTCATAAAATAATGAGTAAAAAAACCACCAATATTGATCAATTACAGATCAGTTTTGTTACTCCCCATCAGTTTTATGGAATGGATCTTAATCCTTTTGCGGTGGAGTTAGCAAGAGTTACTTTAATGATAGCGCGTAAGGTGGCAATTGATAAGTTTAATTTAACTGAAGCGGCTCTACCTTTAGATACTTTGGATGATAATATTGTCTATAAAGATGCTCTTTTTAGTGATTGGGTAAAAGCTGATGCTATTATTGGCAATCCTCCCTTTTTAGGAGGTAAAAATATTCGTTTAAATTTGGGAGATAATTATGTTGATCGCATCTTTGAAAAATACCCTAAAGATGTGGATTTTTGCAGTTATTGGTTTAGATTAGCCCATGATAATATTGATAATAATGGCAGAGTGGGTTTAGTTGCGACTAATTCGATTAGTCAGGGTAAAAGTCGCAAGGTTTCTTTAGATTATATCAATGAAAATGGGGGTTATATTCACGAAGCCATTTCAACTCAGGAATGGTCTGGAGAAGCAGCAGTTCATGTTAGTATTGTGAATTGGTGTAAAATCAAACCTGATACTTATTTTTTAGATCATAAACCCGTTAATTTTATTAATTCTTCTCTGACTTCTTTAACTGATGTAACCCAAGCTAAAACTTTAAAAGCAAATCTTAATCAATGTTTTCAGGGGGTTATTCCTGTTGGAAAAGATTTTTATATTACAGATAAAATAGCTCAAGAATGGATAAAAAAATATCCTAAAAATAAAGAGATTTTGAAGTTGTCTTCTTCCGCAGATGATTTAACTAAAAATCCTAACGGAAAACCGAGTCGATGGATTATTGATTTTAATGATTTGAGTTTAGAGGATGCTAGTGATTACGAATTACCTTTTAATCATTTGAAAATTAATGTTAAACCAGAAAGAGATAAAAATCGAAGGGAAGTCACTAAATTAAATTGGTGGAAATATGGTGAAAAACGTCCTGCTATGAGAAAAGCACTTAAAAATTTATCTTACCATTTTGCTATTCCTAGACATTCTAAATGGTTTATATTTATACCTAATGAATCAACAGATTTACCTGCTGATTCTACTAATATTATTGCATCAGAAGATTTTTACATATTAGGAATATTAACCTCAAATATTCATCGTATTTGGGTAAAAGCACAAAGTTCAACTTTAAAAGGAGATACCCGCTACACTCATAAAACCTGTTTTGAAACCTTCCCCTTTCCGCAAACACCGACTAAAAAGGTAGTCGAAAAAATCAGAGAAACTATGATTAAACTCCATGAATATCGGACAGAGCAAATGGAAAAAAAACAATGGGGAATCACCAAATTATACAACGAATATTTTACTGAGCCTAGTAGTCAACTGTATAAACTCCATCAACAATTGGATAAATTAGCAATGGAATCTTATGAATTTAATCCCGATGATGATCTTTTAGAGAAATTATTAAAACTCAACCTAGAGTTAGCCGAAAAAGAGGAAAGAGGGGAAAAAATAGTGGGTTGTTGGGATATTTATCAATAAGATTTGACAGTAGAAACCCGGTTTCTGATTACCACGCGATCGGGCTTGCTCTTGGGGAAGGGTTTTAACGATCTCGTATATTTGTTCAATGATAGTCATAATCTGGTTGGTGATCGAGTATGTTTATTGCTATTTAATCTAACTGATTTCATGTTATCATAAAATCACTTGAGAGCATAAGGAAATGACCATGCAAACCCAAGAAAAATCAGCTATCGAAAAGCAACCCAAAACCGAAAAACGCTATTACACCCCAGAGGAATATCTAGCATTAGAAGAAACTGCGATCGACAAGAGTGAATACCATGATGGGGAGATCGTAACAATGACAGGCGGAACAACTAACCACAACAGCATCATCATTAACTTGATTGCTAATTTGAAATTCGGATTACGCGGCAAAAATTACAGCTTATTTACTAGCGACGTGCGTCTGTGGATACCCCTAACTCGCCGTTATGTCTATCCCGATATCATGGTGATGCAAGGAGAACCAATCTATCAAGAAAATAACCAAACAGTTGTGACAAATCCTCTGGTAATTATTGAGGTTTTATCTAATTCAACCAAAGACTATGATCGAGGTGGAAAATTTCTCGCCTATCGCTCAATTTCTGAATTTAAAGAATATATTTTAATTGACCAATATAGCTATCATATTGAACAATTTGCTAAAAATTCTAATAGAAAATGGGTATTAACAGAGTATGATTTAGAAGAATCTATATTAACCCTAGAATCCGTAGAATTTCAGATGCCACTGATAGAAATTTACGAAGGAATTAATTTTGAGGCTAACGCAGAAGAAGTAAACGAGCTAACCGATGAAATCCAACAATAAGAAACCCTGTTTCTCAGACCCACGCGACTATATCTAAATGATTCAGTAATTTGCAGTGTAGAAAATGGAAAAATGGTCATAGAGCCTGTAAATCAGAAAATTTCAAAATATACCCTAGATGAATTATTAGCAGGTGAAATAGAACCTAGCAAAGAAATCTCTTGGGGAAAACCAGAAGGAGAAGAAGTTTGGTAAACTATATCCCCGAACGAGGTCATTTTATTCGCCTCAATTTCGATATTATAATTTTTGGGGTAGTTGTTGCAAAACAGCCAGACTTTTTAAACCACTGCTAATCAGTTTTAATCCCCTAACTGGATGTTGTAACAACACTTTGATTAAGGGGAATATTTTTAATAGTCCATTCTGATCAATAGCTGTAGTTAAATCCGGTAAATCTTGATAGGAAGTATCACTCACAACCCTAACCATTGCGGCTTTAATTCCCGCTTTTGTGAAAAAGTTTAATAGAATTAAGCCTTCCATATCTACTACTTCCACGGGGTAAAGTTGGCCTAATTTTTGTTTTTCGATGGCGGTGGTAATTACCCGGTCAGTGGTTAACCCCCTAACTAAATGGGATGAAATTAATTTTTGAGATAAAGCTGAGGCTAAATCATCATCCCAGGAAACTGCCATACTATTCTCAGGATCTTGATCAGAACTGTTTGAGAGTAAAGGTAAACAATTTTGATAAACAACAACATCCCCAACCCGGAGATTGGGGGATAAACTGCCACATAATCCCAGAACTAAAACCCGTATGGAAGACTGACTGTTAACTACCTCTGAATTGAGCCATTTTTTTAAATAAACGGTTAAATATTGAGAACCAATCGGAATGGGTAAAACCTTAATTGTGGATGAGCTCATGGGCGGCAATCCCTTTAACACCGCCCGGTATTCTTGACCTTGAGGAACAAGAATAAAATTGAATGGTTCCATCCCCTATCTTAACCCTGGTAATAGCTAGAAACAGACAACCTAATCAGACACAGGCATTAATTCTGTTAAATCTAGCTAGGAACTTGCCTATTGTTCCATGATTCTATCATTTCATTTAGGCTAGAGCTAATTCTTTAATTCTTTTTTCCAAGGACGAAGTATAGTTAAGCTTAAAGGATTGAGTAGCACTTAAGTCTGGCATTTCTTGCCAACAATGGCGACATCTCCAAACCAGATGACCTTTACGAATATGTTGGAGCATGGGTGATGCACAGCAGGGACAGGTAGGCATATAAGTTTATTAAACCTCGTATGAATTAGCAACTGATGAGTTTCGGGGATAGGGAGCAAACTCCATCGGTAACACTTAGATAATGATTTGAGAATAAAAGACAAATTTGAAGAACTTTTGAAGATTGGAAAAATTCCGAAAACCTTAACAAATCTATACATTAAGAATAGGAAACGGACTTAAGCAGAATGGTCAAAATTGGAGCCAAAAACACAAACTCGGTTTCTTCCTTCTTCTTTGGCTTGGTACAAAGCCGTGTCCGCCGCCCGCATAATAGACTCTCCCGTTAAACCTTGGTTGGGGAACATGGAAATACCTAAAGAAAGGGTAATCTGACCTAAATCTTGATAATGGTGTTTAATCTTTAATTTTTGCACTTCAACTCGAATTTGTTCGGCCCTTTCCTTAACAAGTTCCAGAGAAATTTCTGGTAAAATCAAAGTAAATTCTTCACCGCCATAACGACAAGCAATATCTGACCCTCGGACATTTTTTTGTAATATATTTCCCAATTGTTGCAAGACAATATCTCCGGCATCATGACCAAAGGTATCGTTATAATTTTTAAAATGATCAATATCAATCATCACGATTCCTAAACTAAATTTTTGACGTTGGGCGCGGTTAATTTCCCGTTCTAAAGATTCTTCTAAATAGCGACGATTATATAAACCAGTCAAACCATCCCGAATACTTTGATATTCTAAGGCTTCTCGTAATTTCAAGTTAGCTAAGGCTAAAGCAATATGTTCAGCTACGGCCGTGGCTAACCGTTGTTGGTCTCCAGAAAGTTGTCCTGATTCCTCGGAGGCTAAACACAATAATCCCAAGGCATCTCCTTGGGCAATCATGGGGACACAAAGATGTTCAACCATCATCGGATAGGCCGGAAGTTCGGTTTTTGTAGGGGAAGTAAGAGTAATTTTACTGGAATTATTAGAATTTAATTGATATTGACGACAATTTTTTTGATGGATATGTTTACATAATAAATTACTGGTTGTAGCTGGAACAAAATGGGATCTCCCCCGGCGCAATGCCCAGCAATCTTGAGGGGAAAAAACCGCCTCACTGATTACCTGTAACTCACCCCAAGTTGCCACCATTTCCACTAGGTTTTTAGAATTTCTAGCTACAAATAAACCCCCCGATATTTTTGGAAAAAAAGGCTTGAGTAAATCATTAATCACTTGATAGGCTTCTTCGGTGGAATTACAGGCTTGTAAAAATTCACTCATTTGACCTAAAAGCATGGTTTCACGGTTGCGTTGTTCCAAATCATTCACCCAGCGCGTGAGGTTTTCATTGGCTTGTTGGGCGGCTTCTTCGGTTTTCTTGCGTTCTGTAATATCACGACAGGTCACGGCAATTCCATCGGACAAAGGAACCACTTGTATTTGTAGCCATTTTGCTTTAATGTTGGGGTTGGAAATTTCTAATTCTTCCTCAAAGCCCTTGCGAGTTTTAAACGCACGCAAATAACGGTCAAAATATCCTAAGTTACGCTCTTGATAAAACACATAATTGAGTTCTTTTCCTAACAAATTATCTTTGTTTTGTGAAATCAGTTCTTCTGCTTTAGAATTCATATCAACTAAAACAAAATTTGTTGATTTTTCCTCTTGATCTCGATGAATTTGCAAGAGAAAAAACGCATCTAAACTGCCATCAATAGCGGCTCTAAATCTAGCTTCTGATTCCTGTAAAGCTAGGGTAGTTTTTTGCCGTTCAATCGCTTCTTGTTTCAAATCTTTAATGGCTTTAGCTAATTCATTAGTTCTTTGTTCTACCCGTTGTTCGAGTTCTTCATTAATTTCATGAAGTTGATTTTCTAAGAGTTTCCGTTCGGCAATTTCTCGGATTAAGTCATCATTGGAAGTCGCCAGTTGAATTGTCCGTTCTTGAACCTTAATTTCTAGGTCTTCTTGGGCTTTTTGAATCGCTATTTCTACCCGTTTGCGATCGCTAATATCTCGCATAAAAACCGTTAAAATTTTCCCTTCCTCTAAGAATAACTGAGAGATAGAAACTTCCGCCGGAAATTCCGTACCATCTTTACGGCGACCTGTCAGTTCCTGATATTCTCCAATATGTTTAATCAAACAATTATTATCTGATAATTCGGTTTTATATTGACAATCTTCTTCCGATAAAAACTCAGAAATCAATAAATTGAAAGACTGTTTTAAAATTTCATTTGCCGTATAACCAAATATTTTTTCTGCCCCTTGATTAAATAGAGTAATTTCTTGGTGTTCATTAATAGAAATAATTGCATCCTGAGCCATATCTAAAATCCCAGCCAAGCGTAAACCAGAATCTATAATTGCTTGTTCCGCTTGTTTACTTTTGGTAATATCTCGATTAATTTTCAGAATCGCAATGGGATTTCCCTCCCTATCTTGCTTGAGTGACCAACTACTATGGATAATTACCGTTTCTCCCCGATGATTGGTTTGAAGAAATTCTCCTTCCCAGTTGCCTTTTTTAAAGACTTCTTGTTTAATCTTTTCTAAGGGTTGAGGTGATTGAATTTTTAGCAATTCAACTAAATTTTTCCCTAATACTTCTGACTTAGAATAGCCATAGAGTTTTTCCGCGCCCTGATTCCAATAGTTGATATGATCATTCAAATCAACCGCAATAATACCATCATTGGCTAAATCTAAAAGTTGAGCTTGATCTTGTAAAATCTGTTGAGTTCTGGCTTGTTCTGCTAATTCTTGTTTTAACCTACTATTTAAAGATTCTAACTCCGCCGTCCGTTCAGAAACTTTGATTTCTAGTTCTTCATTAATTCTTTTTAAGGCATCTTCTGACCATTTTCGTTCCGTAATATTGGTCAGAATTACCACACAACCTTTAAAAATACTATGGGGAGTTGACAGAGGACTAGCACTTAATAAAAAGTTAATTTTTTCTCCATCTTCCCGAATAAATAGAACCTCCCGCCCTTTATAGGGATGACCACTAATCACGGATGTAATTGAAAAAATAGAATTAGAACTCTTTTCCTTCTTTCGTAAGGGTTGACTCCCATTTTGCTGGGGCAAAAGTTGTAATTTAATCAGGTCATCGAAGTCAGAAAGGAGTAAATTTGCCCCTAAAATTTTTTCAGCTTCCTGACTGGCGCGAATAATTTTTCCCTGATGGTCACAAACAATAATAGACTCGGCTGCTTGTTCTAAGAGTAATCGAGTTAACCGTTCTTGAGCAACAATATCTTCATCCCGTTTCTGCTCTGATAAATCGGTGATAATTAAACACCCGACATCCACACCTTTTTGATTCAGGATGTTAATTGAAAGATAAACCGGAACTTCTGTCCCATCCCGGGCAATTAAGGTTAATTCCGCCTTTCCTGAATCTGAGTTTGCCTTCTGACATAGGGCTTGAAATAATGTTAAATCTGAGGGGGAAATAAATTCTTTAAAATCCGTCCCAATTAACTTTTTTAAAGGAGTTTTAAGTAGAGACGCTAATCGTTTATTACAATAGAGTAATAATGTACTATCGGTGGTAATCGTAGCGGCACCCTCTTTCATTTCTTCTACCAGCATCCGGTAGGAAGAATCGGCTCCTTGCAGGGTATAAACCTGTTCTCCTTCTGACCCAGCAATGACTAAGGCATCCACTTCCCCATTGCCAATCGCCCGCAGGGTATCCTTGGCGATTTCGAGTTGGAAACGCAAATCTTCAACTTCTTGTTGTAATTGGTCTTCTGATGTTTCCGTTGGGTTAAAGTTAACCATAGTTAACTGTTAGGGTATAACACCACATGATTTTAAAATGATAAATTCAAGGCCATGAGAATTTTATCGGTTTGGGATAAATCCCCGATAATTCTCTGTAAAGGTAAGGGGAGAAGCCGAATTAAGGTAGGGACAGCCACAATCTTTTGCCCTTCTGTGAGTTCGGGTTGTTGATAAACGTCAATCACTTCTAAATCATAATTCCCTTGTAGGTAGGTTTCACAAATATACTTAATAGTTTTTAAAGCTAGAATCGATTTAATATTGGCTCCAGCAACATACAAACGGAAGCAATAATATCCCTCCTTTTTTGGTTTGCTAAAGTTAGGCTGAGGGGATGATAAATAAGATTTCATAAAACAACTTCTCCTCTTATTTTAAATTAAGGGTTTTTTTACCCCTCCCCCCTCCACAATTCTAATCCTACCAAAATTTTTTCAGGACTGGATAAATCTCCAATAATTTGTTTTAAGGGGCGAGGAATGTTACGAACTAAGGTCGGAAGTGCAAAAATATGATCTTGCTGGCCGAGTTTAGGGTCATTTAACAAATCAATGATTTCAATTTGATATTGACCCTCAAGGTACTGTTCACAAACTTTTTTCAAGTTGATGAATGCAGCAATCGCTTTAGGAGTTTGTCCGGCAACATACAAACGCAATTCCCAAAGTTTAGGTTGATTGGGTTCCAAGTCTGGTTGATTATCCATAATAACGGCAGCTTTTCTGGGTTCTCGAAGATTAAATTGAGCATGAGTGGCTTTAAAGGATAACTTTCGATGGCTGACAGTGAGAACAGGAGTGGCAGTAGCAGAGGTGTTGAGGATATCTTACCCGATTTGTCGTTTCAGGGTATCGGTTGAACTGAAAAAATTTACGAGCTTTTATACTCAGCCTCCCAAGCCTGAGATAAACGCTCTACATCTGAGGAACACCGGACAATAATTCCCTGATTCCGGGGGGAAACGGTTTTTTCCTTGGGTAATTTCAACAATAACAAATTTTTCTCCCATTCCGCCGTTACGGTTTCGGGATGGACGGAATAAGGTAAGGGAATCAGACATTGAAATTGTTGAGAAGGATAGGTAAAATCACAGTACCCTGGCACCTCTACCTGTTCAATTTTTTCCCCACATAAAAACACGGTTTCTGATGTAACTCGAATTGACAAATCTTCGGGTTGGAGGTGGGGAATGGAGACTTTTAAAATAATATGATCCGAGGTTTCTTGCATCAGTACATCTCGAATCGGTGTGATTCCCTCCTGAGCTATCCACAGGGTTAAGGGGGGATCATTAGACACAGGCTTGTCTTTAATAATCTGCATCCGTTGATACAAATTATTGAGGAAAGGCCAAAGTTTTAAATTCTGGGAAATCATAGCGTAATTTTGCTTGAGTTGGCTTAAAAACCGGGGCTAAGTACCCGATTTTAATCTGGGATTCTTACAACCTAGCAAACAAATTTGAAGATTTTTTGAAGTTAGCTCTAGGGGAATTACGAATTACGAATTACGAATTACGAATGGGGAATAGGGACTAATGTATTTTTGGTCACATCAATTTGCAGTTCCTCTCAAATTCTTTTATAATTTTGGGTTGGGGTTGGGAGTTTGGGGTTTTGAACCGTCCTATCGTCACGTTTCCTCCCCGGTTCTGATTCCACTATTCTTTGATGAGGTGTTTATGATATTTTCCCAGTCTTCGGGCTACCGAATTGATAACTATTCCGATTTTGAAGTCACAAGCGATAGCCGGATTGAAACCTTCTCTCCTAGTAATATAGTGCCGATTGTGATTGAGCAGTCGGGCATGGGAGAACGGGCTTTCGACCTTTATTCCCGTCTGCTGAGAGAACGGATTATTTTTCTGGGGACTCCGATTGATGATGATGTGGCTAATGCCCTGAGCGCTCAACTGTTATTCCTAGAAGCCGAAGACCCGGAAAAAGATATCCAAATTTACATTAACTCTCCGGGGGGCTCTGTGACCGCAGGCATGGCGATTCTGGACACCATGCAGCAAATTCGCCCGGATGTTGTCACTATCTGTTACGGACTGGCCGCTAGTATGGGAGCCTTTTTATTAGCCGCCGGAACTCCAGGGAAACGGATGTCTTTGCCCAGTTCCCGGATTATGATTCACCAACCCCTCGGCGGAGCCCAGGGACAGGCCGTTGATATTGAAATCCAAGCGAAGGAAATCCTGTATCATAAGCGGGTGCTGAATGAATTATTAGCCGAACACACGGGTCAACCCATCGAACGGATTGAGGAAGACACCGAACGGGACTTTTATATGTCCGCAGAAGATGCCAAAGAATATGGTCTAATAGATAAAGTGATCTCCAGCACTCAGAGTCTTCCGATTCCGGGAGAGTCCGTTCCCGTAACCTAAGATGAGGTAACTATGTCCAAGTACGACTCCCATCTAAAATGTTCTTTCTGTGGTAAGTCCCAGGAGCAAGTTCGCAAGCTCATTGCAGGGCCAGGTGTTTATATCTGTGATGAATGTGTGGAACTGTGTAATGAAATTTTAGATGAGGAGTTATTCGACAGTAGTTCGGCAACGACTCCTCCAACTTCCGCACGTCCCCAAACCCCCCAAGCTCCCCAACGGCGGCAACGGACTGGACGAGTGGCTTTAAATCAAATCCCTAAACCGAGAGAAATCAAATCCTATCTTGACTCCCACGTTATTGGTCAAGATGAGGCGAAAAAAGTTCTCTCGGTTGCGGTTTATAACCATTACAAACGCTTAGGGTTTCTACAAACCAAAACCACAGGACGACCCGCCGAAGATAGTAATGTTGAGTTACAAAAATCTAATATTCTGTTAATTGGCCCCACCGGATGCGGGAAAACCCTATTAGCAGAAACCCTGGCTAAAATGTTGGAGGTTCCCTTTGCGGTTGCTGATGCGACGACCCTCACCGAAGCCGGTTATGTCGGGGAAGATGTGGAAAATATTCTCCTTCGGTTATTACAGGTTGCGGATTTTGATGTGGAAGAAGCCCAACGGGGGATTGTTTATATTGACGAAATTGATAAAATTGCCCGCAAAAGTGAAAATCCCTCGATTACCCGGGATGTATCGGGGGAAGGGGTACAACAGGCTTTATTGAAAATGTTAGAGGGAACCGTTGCTAATGTCCCACCCCAGGGGGGGCGCAAACATCCCTATCAAGATTGTATTCAAATTGATACCAGTAATATTCTATTTGTCTGCGGTGGCGCCTTTGTCGGTTTAGATAAATTGGTGGAGCACAGAACGGGCAAAAAGTCCATGGGATTTGTCCAACAGGGAGACGTTCAACCGAAAGATAAACGCACCGTTGATGCCCTCAAACACATGGAACCGGATGATTTGGTCAAATTTGGTCTAATTCCCGAATTGATCGGTCGGATTCCGATGATAGCGGTCTTAGAACCCTTAGATGAAGCGACCTTAGTGGCTATTTTAACCGAACCTCGCAATGCTTTGGTGAAACAATATCAAAAACTATTGCGGATGGATAATGTTCAATTAGAATTTGATGAGGATGCTATTCAAGCGATCGCTCAAGAAGCCTATCGTCGCAAAACCGGCGCCCGAGCGTTACGGGGAATTGTGGAAGAATTAATGTTAGATGTCATGTATGAAATTCCTTCGCGTAAGGATGTTAAACGCTGTCGGGTGACTCGGGAAATGGTGGAAAAACGCTCTACGGCGGAATTACTATTACATCCATCTTCCTTACCCAAACCCGAATCAGCATAATCAGAGACGTGCCATGGCGCGTCTGTTATCAGTTTAGGAGTTACTAATTATCAGTTTATGAAATTAAATCTGTTCAATGCGGCGCATCTAAGATTCAAAGAATCTCAATTCAAACTGAAAAAACTTATCCCCGTTTTCGTCGGTTTGCTCACCTTATTAAGTATTTTAGGGCTGGGACAATTTCAGGTTTTGGGACAACAACAAAACGATATTACGATTGATTTTGCCGCTCAAAGAACTGGAATTAGTTCGGTCAGTGGGTTTTTATATGGTAAAAATGCCACCCAACCGCCCGACAGCATCATTAAGCCCTTAGAACCTAAATTATGGCGGACATCCCAACTGGAATTGTACCCGCGAGTGGTGGGACTCGGGGCTAAATTTCAACTGATTTTAAGTGATACCTGGGGCTATGGCTCCCCCCGAGGCTGGCCCTATGATGATTATGCCAAATGGGAAGAACACGTCCGACAACTTGCCCGCCAACACAAAGATAAAGTCATATTATGGGATGTTTGGAATGAACCCGACCTCAGAGATCCCTTTTGGAAAGGAACCCGGGAACAGTTTTTTGAAACCTATAAACGAGCTTATCGGGTATTACGTCAGGAATTAGGCCCAAATGTGATGATTGGTGGCCCGAGTATTGCTAAATATGATCAAAATTTTATGACTGCCTTTCTAAATTATTGCAAAAATAATAATTTAGAAGTGAACTTTTTATCTTGGCATGAACTCAATGATCAAGATATTACCTCAATTACGGCTCGGATTAATAATGCCCGTCGGAGTTTACAACAAAATCCCAATTACCAAAGTCTAAAAATTCAGGAAATTCATATCAATGAAATTATCGGCCCTACGGCTCAATATCGCCCCGCCGAAAATTTAGGCTTTTTGTATTACACCGAATTGGGACGGCCTAATGCTGCGGCTAGAGCCTGCTGGGATCCTATTAATAAAGGTAGTGGAACTAATAATTGCTTTAATAATAGTTTAGATGGTTTAGTCACACCGGATTTATCTTTACCTAGAGCCGTCTGGTGGGTTTATAAAGCCTATGCCGATGGGTTTAATTCTCGGGTTGCCAGTCAGTCTACGAACCCCAAAATTGTTGCTTTAGCCAGTCGTGCCAATCGGGAAGGAAAAGCTCAAATTCTATTCGGTTATTTTGAACAAGCTTTTTCTGCACCGACTGCGGGAGTTACCTTAATTCTGAAAAATTTACCAAATTCCAGTGGAAATTTAATCTTCAAAGTCCAAAAAATTCCTGATTCTGGAGAGCAGGTGATCAAGGAATTAGCCACAGTCCGACAGGAGAATATTAGCGTCAATAATCAACAGTTAGTCCGGTTAACTATTCCCAATCTCCAACTGCATGAAGCCTATCTTTTAACTATTGGCTAAGGTTTATTTAGCAATCTCTAGCTTGAGATTGAACTTTTTTTTCGGCATTGGGTCAATACCTAAAGAACCTATTACAATCAAAGATAACTGTATCTGAGGTAAATTTATGCTGCTAAATTCCCGGGCTATTGTAGCAATATTTGGACTGTCTATGGCGTCTCTATTCACGAGTATAACTCCGGTTATGGCTGAATCGATTGCCCAAGCTGCACCGACTCAACCGCAAATGAATGACCGTTCAGAACGAATGTTCAAACTGTTGAATTTAACCTCGGAACAACAACAGAAAATTCAAGAAATTCGCCAGGAATATCAGGGACAAATCCGCCAACAACAAGAACAAATGCGTCAACTTCAGCAAGAATTAAATGGGTTAATGGCTAAAAATGCACCGGAAAGCGAACTGCGCCAAAAACATGATCAGTTTATGGCCTTAAAACAACAAATGGGAGATATTCAGTTTAATATGATGTTGAAAACCCGAGAAATTTTAACCGCAGAACAACGCAGTCAATTGGCTGAATTAATGCAGGAACGTCGTCAAAGTCCGCGTCGCGATCGCTAATCTTTTTAACTTTCCTATCGGTTCAAATCACCAAATCAATCATCGCAGGATATGGGAACAAAAACTTATCTTTACTTACATGGGTTTGCTTCTAGTCCCGCTTCCACCAAAGCTGAATATTTGCGCGATCGGTTTGCATCCTTATCGATTAATTTAAACATTCCTGATTTGAACCAAGGAGATTTTTCCCATTTAACTTTAACCCGACAACTGCAACAAATTCCCACAGAATTATCCCCGGATGCTTCTGATATTATCCTTATTGGTTCGAGTTTTGGTGGCTTAACCGCCGCTAGATTTGCTGAACAAAATCTATCGGTTAAACGGTTAATTTTACTGGCCCCTGCTTTCAATTTTTTGTCAGAATGGTTTCCCAAGTTAGGGGAAGAAAAATTAAATCAATGGCAAACCCAAGGGTATTTATCGATCTATCATTATGCTGCAAAAAAGGATTTACCCTTACATTATCAGTTTTTAGAGGATTTAGCTTTATACCCCGATGAACAGTTACGGCGTCAGATTCCCACATTGATTTTACATGGAATTAATGATGAGGTTATCCCGATTCAAGCCAGCCGAAACTATTTAAAAACTAGACCTTGGGTCAGATTAGTTGAACTGAATAGTGATCACAGTTTAGAGAATGTTTTAGGTGAAATTTGGCAAGAAATTAGGAATTTTTTGGAGAACGTTTAATTATAGGACTTACGCAGGTCGTCCGAGAAACCGGGTTTTTTAGATCATATCCCTATTTCCTATTTCCTATTCCCTATTGCCTATTCCCTGTTCCCTGTTCCCTATTCCTATTGTTTTTTCAAACGTAGTTTAACACTCTGTTCAATAAACTCAATATTTTTAAAGATACTGGTAGCAGAACGATAGGCTTCTAATAGTAATTCCTCCTGTTCTTCGGGAGTATCCGCCATCCCATCGATTAATAACCGTAAGAAACCAATCATCGGATTTAGACGAGTCCGCACCTCATAGGAACTTTGAATTAAGGCTTCATCCCGGGCGGCTTCTTCGGCAAATTGTAGGGTATAAAGACGGGCGAAATGACCGCCTAATTTTAATAATTCATCATGGGTTCCTAATTCTACCACTTCCCCTTTTTCTAACACAGCAATTTGATGGGCACTTTGAACGGTGGAAAGGCGGTGAGCAATGACAATAGTAGTTCGTTCTCGACTCAGGGCGTCAATGGCTTCTTGAACTAATCGTTCAGAAACCGTATCTAGGGCGCTGGTGGCTTCATCTAAAATCAGAATTTCCGGGTTTCTTAATAGGGCTCGGGCGATCGAAAGTCGTTGGCGTTGTCCCCCAGAAAGTAGAACACCGCGATCGCCAATTAAAGTATCAAAACCTTCGGGTAATCTATCAATAAATTCATGGGCATTAGCCCGTTTTGAAGCCTCAATAATTTCTTCATCCGTTGCCTCGGGTCGGGCATAGGCAATATTATCTCGAATCGAAGAATTAAATAGAAATGTATCTTGACTGACCACACCCATGGCTTGTCGTAAACTTTGTAAGTTATATTCCCGAATATCTAGCCCATCAATTTCAATACTTCCCTCGTTAGGATCATAAAATCGAGGTAATAAATCTGCTAAAGTTGACTTTCCTGCCCCCGATCCTCCTACTAATGCTAAGGTTGTACCTCGTGGAATATATAAATCAATATTTTTAAGAACCAGGTTGTCATGCTCTGGATAACCAAAGGAAATATTATTAAAACGGATGCCTTTCTCAAAGGAATTATAGGGTAAGGTTCCCGGTGTCATAAAGGGTTTATTATCTCGGCGGAGCAAGTCTTCTACCATCGTGACCCCGGCGGAGTTATTGGCAAATTGACTGCGGGCATTATTCAAGCTAGAAACTAGAGGCAGGGTTCTAAATAATAGAAACAAATAAGTTAATAGAATCGCCGAAAAAGCCTGAATATTATCAGCAAAAATCACCCGACCTGATATCACAATTAAAAGAATAACGATAATACTAATAACTTCATTGATTGGGCTAATTATAGCATAGTTCAAGTCACTTTTATAAGTTGATTTTTCTAATTTTGAAATCAACTTACTGATTTTTTCATACTCTCGATTTTCATGACCCATGGATTTAACCAGGCGAATTCCATTCAAAGCTTCAATAATACCAATGGCATAATCCCTAGAGGCATTAGAAAGTTTTTCGCCCCATTTTTTAGCTCTTTTGATAAAGATTTGATTAAATAAAATCACCAAAGATAGTAAAAAGGTGGAAACTAAAGTCAGTTGCCAAGAAATAGATAGGAGCAAACCTGCAAAGACTAAAATAGTAATTGATGTGGTGAGAATGGAAATCAACAAATTCACAGCCGTGGCTGTTTTTCTAACTTCCGTATTAATCCGGTTAACTAAATCTCCGACCTTTGTTTTTGTATAAAAATCCAAATCAACATTTAATAAAACATCTAATCCAGCCCTCCGTAAATCCGACATTAAGGATTTAGTTAAGGAGCCAGAAACCACCGTTACTAAGTAATTATTGAGATTTTTCAGGGCGATCGCTAATATAATCGCAGTGGTCATCACTAAGACTCGGTATTGGGGATCAATTTCATTAAAAGGACTGATCAAGGCTTTAATAAAGGCAGGACTTCCCTTTAAATCCAAGGATTGACCCAATATACTTAAGACAACAGGGACAATTAAAGTTGTACTCACCCCGTTAAATAAAGCGGAGGAAAATCCTAGAACAACCGTTAAGAATATTTTAAATCGGTAAGCCGTTGCATATTTTAAAAGTAATTTAAGATTTTTAGACATAATTAAGAATTTTGATTAAAATTAAAAGAGGGTCAAGATCAGATGCTACCATTCTTACATCAGCTTGTGAATTTTGTCATCCTGAGTACAGATTTAACTTAAGAAAAGATGAAAATCCGATCCTTGGCGTCAAAATTGAGTATGCTAAACGGTGGGGAAGTCTTTAGATCATTTTAATACATAAGCAGAACCCAATAGAGTATTATTCGATCATACAATCATTACAGAAATAAATGAAGCTATTTTATTTTATCCCGGAAGGTTCAAGAGCAGGAATCAGCAATTTTGGTGATGAGCTCAATTCTTGGTTATGGGAACAATTTATTCCTGGTATTCTTGATCAGGATACAACTATTGCTGTTTTAGGAATGGGTACATTATTAAATGATCTTGTCCCTAAACGAGTTCCTGATGCCCGCCATATTGTTGTTTTGGGAACTGGAGTGGGTTATGGTCAAAGTTTACCCATAATTGATAATAATTGGACAATTTATTGTGTCAGAGGGCCATTGTCAGCACAGGCTTTAAATTTATCCCCAGAATTAGCTATTACTGACCCGGCAATTTTGATCCGGAGACTGTATAAACCTAGTTTAAAAAAAGTTTATAAGTTCGCTTATATGCCCCATTATGTTCAGTCAATTGAAGCGGGAAAATCGTGGGAAAAGGTGTGTCAACAACTGGGATTTCACTATATTGATGCCCGGTGGTCAATTGAAAAAGTCATATCAGAAATTAGTCAAACAGAAGTTTTATTAACTGAAGCCATGCACGGTGCAATTGTGGCGGATGCTTTACGAGTTCCTTGGGTTTGTATTCATACGTCTTCTAGTATTTTAGAGTTTAAATGGCAAGATTGGTGTCAATCAATTGGTGTTGAATATCAACCCTATCGGTTACAACAATTATCTGACGAGCCACCGGAATATGGTATTAGTTTAATTCGAGGAATTCGAGGTAGTCGTTCAGCCATTAAAGTCTCTTTAAATCACTGGTTAAATCAAATTAAAACCCCTTCTCTACTCGCTAAAATTGCTAATATAGCCCATCCGGTTTTAAGTACAGATTCTGCAATTGAAAGCCTGACAATTCGCCTGGAAGAAAAGTTAGAGCAATTTAAAAATGATGTTACTTCAGGCTATTTTAATTCCTTAATTTCCTAAAAAATTCAGGGAATTAGTATTTTTTTGCTATAAAAATCAGGGTCATCTTTAGGAAATTGCTGAAAAGTTTTCACTGAATTTTAAAAGAACAGCTAATTGTTAGGTGGAATAGGATATGTCTAAAAAAGTTTCTCTGGTGGTCTGTAACTTAGCCCATGAATTAAGATGGGGAGGCGCTCGCCCGTTTATTTTAGCTCAAGCTCTACAAAAAATTCCCTACCCAGTAGAAATTATTGGATTAACCTTTGAACCTTTTACTCCACCGCCTGATTTAGATATTTCAATCCAGGTATTCCCGGGTAAAAATTATCCCAGTGTCTTGAAAAGTTTTTATCAACTCTCACAAAAAATTGATGGCGATATTATTTATGCTTATAAACCGAAACCCAGTAGTTTTGGAATCAGTTTAATCAAAAAAATGTTTACGGGTCGTCCTTTAATTCTCGATATTGATGATTGGGAAATGAGTTGGTATGGCGGAGATGAATGGCAGTATAAACCCGGCAGTTTAAAGCAATTTGCTAGGGATATTTTAAAACCCAATGGGGCGTTAAGAAATCCCGATTATCCCTTATATTTAAAAGCCATGGAAGGCTTAACTTCTCGGGCGGATGCGATTACAATTCATACCGGATTTATTCAACAACGGTTTGGGGGAATTTATTTACCTAATGGCAAAGATACCACATTATTTAACCCAGAAAATTATAATTCTGAGTCAGTGCGATCGCAATATAACCTATCGGATTATAGAATCTTAATGTTTCCTGGTGCGCCTCGACCCTATAAAGGTATTGAAGATGTTTTAATGGCTTTAGATATTCTCAATCAACCCGATTTAAGATTAGTAATTGTTGGAGGAAGTCCCTATGATGATTATGATCAAAAACTCAGAGAAAAATGGGGGCAGTGGCTAATTTCAATTCCACCTTTACCCGTCACCAAAATGCCTGAAATTGTAGCAGCGGCTGATATTATTGTGGTTCCTCAACGTAATCATCCTTCCGCCTTAGCTCAATTTCCCTTAAAATTAACCGATGGAATGGCAATGGCAAAACCAGTTTTATCTACAAATGTCGGGGATATTCCTGATATTTTAGGGAATACAGGATATCTAGTTGCACCCAGTTCTCCAGAACAAATTGCGGAGATGATTCAACATATTTTCAGCGACTTTGATCAAGCTCAAGAAAAGGGTATAGCCGCCAGAAAACGTTGTGTAGAACACTATAGTATAGAAGCAATGGCTAATATTTTAGCATCAATTCTTTCCCAATATTAAACATCAAGCTATGAATGATAAAATCAAATATTTTTTAACCTTAGAAACGGGATTGATTTTAGCTATTATTATCAACCCTCAAAGCGATCGCAATTCTCTGGCTCGTACTTTATCACATTTGGGCTTATACCAGGGGTTAAAAAATCATCCTTTTTCTTTCCTAAATAACCCCAAAACCTATAATTACTTAACTTCCGTTACTCGCCAACTCAATTTTAAATTTAGCCAGAAATTCCAAAAAGTTACAAAAGCGATCGCAATTATTTTGGCTAAATAGGCATTCATTCCAAACAAATTAAACAGAATATTCACCAATAGCACATTTAAAATCAACCCCGATAAACAAATTAAGTTAAATTTTAAAAATCGTTTAAACCGTTTTCCCGTGCCTTTTTGATGGCTAGAAATATCTCCAAAAGTCCAAAGATCATTCCAGATAAAATTATTAATAATCGCTACTTCTGCCGAGAATATGGCACTGCGGGTTAAAGCCAAACCAATAACAGTATAGAGGAGATAAAACACTCCCATATCGACAAAAACCCCACTAAAACCCACAACTCCAAACCGCAAAAACCGCGTTACCGGCCATCTAGCTAAACGTAATTTAACCAAATGTTGTAAATATTCAATATATTGTTTCCAAGTCACTTTGCTTTCCCCTTCTAAGCGTTCTTGGAATATATAACCTACTTCTCCCACCCAACGAATTTGACCGCGACCTAACACTTCAATTAAAATTTTATAACCAAGGGGATCGAGAGTTTTTCCAGCAATTGCTTCCCTTTTAACCATAAAATAGCCACTCATCGGATCAGACACCCTACCAATAACACCGGGTAAAATAATTAATCCTAAAACCTGCGCCCCTCTCGATAAAAAGCGCCGAATCACACTCCAATCACTAACACCACCGCCCTCAACATGGCGACTCCCAACGGCTAAATCCGCACCCCGTTCTATTTCAGCTAAAAGTTGCAATAAACTCTCTGGAGGATGTTGTAAATCCGCATCAATTACCCCTAAAATTTCTCCTCTTGCCACTTGCCAACCCCTAATCACCGCCGTTGATAATCCCCGTTCTTCCTGACGTCGCATGACCCGCAATGGGAGAAATTCTGGGATTAACTCCGCCGCGACTTTCCAAGTTAAATCGGGGCTATCATCATCAACAATAATTAACTCATATTCATTAGGAATTGCTTCGTCTAATAACTGAGTTAATTGTTGGACAATGGCTCTAACATTTTCACTTTCTTTATAAGTGGGAATGATCAACGATAATCTAATCGCAAACTCGCTAATTTCTGTTGGAATATTGGCTTGGGTAGGAATCTGTAATAGCCCGGTTGGAACCGGAATTAAATTATTGACTTCGGGAAAATTCATATCGGGTTTGACATCATTAATTTTTACTGTTCACATATCATTAAATCTAACACGACCCGTCTGAACATAATCAAATACTCGATTAATTTGGTTGCGTTCAGATTCGGTAATATCTTTATCAGATAAAATAGCCGACATTAATCTCAAATAATCAGCATGACCCAGTTGACCAGAATTGACAATCCGATCTGTCACTTGACTAATTGAGATTTTAGAGCGAGTGGGAAGTGTCCACAGCATTTTAACCGTAACCTCTCTAATTTAATTATTGACTAATTTTGCGATAAAATTTGCTAGACTAACGAATTAGGCTCCGCAAAGTCTTAACTATTCTAAACCCTAATCGAATCATTTAGTGGAGATTGCTTTTTATGCAAATTGAACGAATTCCAGTCCTCTCGGATAACTATATTTTTTTACTCCACGATCGCGATCGGAAAATTGCCGCCGTTGTTGACCCCGCAGAAGCCTATCCTGTTTTAGAACATTTACAGAGATTAGACGCCGAATTAGTTGCAATTTTTAACACTCACCATCATAGCGATCATGTTGGGGGAAATACTCAACTGATTAAAGAATATCCCCATCTTACCGTTTATGGAGGTGAGGGCGATCAAGGCAGAATCCCCGGTCAAATGGTATTTTTAAAACCGGGTGATCAAGTTCAATTTGGCGATCAAATTGGGCAGGTTTTATTTGTTCCCGGTCATACAAAAGCCCACATTGCCTATTATTTTCCGCCCCAAAATCCTGATCAACCCGGGGATTTATTCTGTGGGGATACCCTATTTGCCGGAGGGTGTGGTCGTTTATTTGAAGGTACTCCCCAACAAATGTTGACATCTTTAAATCAATTTCGCAACCTCCCCGAAACCACTCGGGTTTGGTGTGCCCACGAATATACTCTTAATAACTTAAAATTTGCCTTAACGGTTGATGCTGATAATCGAGATTTACAGGATCGTTTTCAACAAGTTACCGTAGCCCGCAGTCAAAATCAAGCCACCATTCCCTCCAATATTGGCTTAGAAAAACGCACTAATCCTTTTTTGCGTTGGGATGTTTCCAGTCTACAAACGGCGGTGAATAGCCATGATCCGATCCAAACCTTTACCCGTTTGCGGGGAATGAAGGATCAATTTTAAGGGTAAATTAAAGTTCCCAATCTTCGATTTGCAAGTTGGGAACTCGACTAAATTCTGTGGTATTGTGGGTGACTAAAACTAAATTGTTAGCTAACGCGATCGCTTCATATTATCCTTGATTTTCTCGGACTAATGGTTCACCCACCCAGCCACCAATTACCTCCTCAAAAAACCCAGGTTGCCAATTTTCATGTTTCAGGGTTTCACTAGAGGCTTGAAAGATCACAATAGCTTCTAAATCTCTATCTTTAAATTCTGCTGGCATTTGTACCCGTAATATTCCATCCTCACCAATGTGTCCTTTGAACTGAATACTCTGCATAGCAGCCTCCGGGGTGAATCCTGACCCAACTTAGTCTGTATTGTACTACGCGATTACAAATACCCTAAACCGGGGTAAGTTGATTATGGACTTGCGATCGCACCCTAATCTTGTTAATATAGAGTGTTTGGGTTAAAAAAAATATAGGAACTGATCATGGCGAAGCGTACTCAAGTTGTTCTGACCAAAGATGTGATTAAACTGGGAAAAAATGGGGATCTCGTAGAAGTCGCCCCCGGTTATGCTCGTAACTATTTGATTCCTCAGAGTATAGCAGTTCGGGCTACCCCTGGGATTCTCAGACAGGTAGAACGACGTCGGGAAGAAGAACGTCAACGGCAACTAGAACTAAAACAACAGGCTGAAGCTCAGAAAAAAGCCCTGGAAGCGGTGGGTGTGTTCAAAATTGCTAAACAAGTTGGGGAAGAAAACGCAATTTTTGGAACCGTTACCGAAAAAGAATTAGCAGAATTGATTCAACAAGCAACGGGTCAAGAAGTTGATCGTCGGGAAATTACTCTCCCTAGTATCAGTAAATTAGGAACCTATAAAGCCAATATTAAGTTACATTCTGACGTGACGGCTGATGTAGAAGTTGAAGTGGTTTCTTTGTAAATTTTTATTGGACTCAATTTAACCAATTTTAACAGGTTTCCCTTTAAGCCCGAACTTGAGTTCAGGGCTTATTTTTGTTCTTGGGCTTTGAAATAATAATAAAGATTAGCAACCGTTAAATCGGGGACTTCTTGCCAGTTAGTCAGGGCAAGTCCTTGAAAATTTATGGCGATCGCTCTTTGAGAAATATAGGATTCATAATCAAAGCGTAATTCCGGTTTAATTAAAAATTTGAGTTGATCTTTCAAAGCCACAAAATGGGATTGAGCTTTTAACTCTTGATAAAGTTCAAATGGCGATCGTTTTTGTAAAGCGTTAGATTCTTGCGATTGATTTAAACTAACAATATCAGTTACATCTAAATTGGCTAGTTTTTCTTGATCCTCAACCGATAAATTTTGTATAACTTTTAGATTATTCTTCCAGAAATCAATTAAAAGCATATCATGATTGATAATAGAGTTAATTCTGGGGAATATAAAGTCAATTTCTGCTTCCGATTGACAGGATTCTGTTAAGTATAGACAATCTTTGATAATTTTTTCTCTGAGGTGATTTAACTGAAAAATACAAGCCTCAAAATCATTTTTTAAAATATCAATTAAAGCCAAGGTTTGTTCAATCGCCCAAGCACATTCTAATCGCTTTAGTTTTCCCAAAATCGAAGGACAAGAAATCAGTTCTTTATTGTTATAAATAGCTAAACAATTTTGTAAATTATTCCAAATAAAGTTTAATTTATCATTTCTATCTGTAGGATTTTGTGTTATTAAAGCCGATGGGAGTCGATCATTATGGACTGACTGAAAGATTCCATAAGCCTTAATAAACTGAACGCTGTGTATTTCTTGTTGGATTTCTTGACCCACTTGATTGATCGTTTTTAAAATTTCATCGCCTTGACTATTAATCATTAATTTTAAATCTGTGAATCCTTTTTCAAGCCCTAACTGAACTAGATCTAATTTCCGATTGACTTCGCGAGTTTGCTGCAAATTTTGTGCGGAAAGTATTCCCAGTAAAGCAACACCGACTCCTAGGGTTGCTGTTGCCGACTCTAATATACTAGCTTTTTCCTGTAAGCTATCCATGCCCTTTTTCAGATAGTCTAAGTCTCGATTAAGATTGTCAGATTCTACTTTACCTTGATAGACTTTGACCCCGATTTTTGCGATAATTACTACAGTCCCGAGATAAGGAACACCAGCTACAAAGGGAGATGCCACATCTAAAGCAAGACCAAGAGATTTTAAAAAAGGTGCTAAATCTTGAGATTCCATAACTAAGTTAACCTAAGTGTCAGAAGTTAGTATAATTAATTATATCAGTGATACCTGTTCAAAGCTGTCTCTGATGGGAAAAAAAATATTGATCCAGGAATTAAATGTGATGAATGAATCTCTCAAAGCCTTTCTTGCTCTTAATCAAGCGGTTACACTAATCCATTCTAATGACAATCAATCTTTAGAGTTGAAACAGTCAGCAACCGATTTAAGCCAATCGATTCAACTTTGTACCGATGAAATGAGACAGTCTGCTGTTAAATTAGAACAATTACTAAAAAATTGTTATCAGGATTTAGATCAGGCTGGAGAAGTTTGGAATAGTAAAGCTGGAATTTTATCTATCCCCAAGGAGGAAATTTGGGAACAGATCGCACAAATTAGTAATGTAGATGTACGCATTCGTAATTTAAGAAAAAAATGTAAAACAGAAGTTATTAAAGAACTTAGAGAGTCATGGAAAAATCGAGTTACAGAACTCAAAAAACAGTGGTTTACTGAAAAAAATACTGGTAAACCTAAACAAGAGGCAGGCTTATCAGATAAAGATAGTTTAATTAAGGGTTTAGAAAAAGAATTAATCGTTCAAAATCGTCAAATTATTCTAGCAATTAAACATAATATACAATTACTAGATAAAGAGTTATATAATTTCCAAATTAATCTATTAGAATCTCATATAAGTTATTATCAAATCAAGGACAAGAATAATTTGTTATCTAAAATTAGTGATTTTCGTTATAAACGAAATTTTTTATTTTATGTAAAAGGCAACGTTTCTAACCCTTTGATAGATTTAATAAAACCGAGTTGGGATTCTTTTTATAAAGATAGTTTTCTGGTTGTTAAGAAAGATCAATTAGATGACTTTTCAATTACAGTTCTTTTATTTATGGAAAGTAGCCTTTTACCACGGTTAGACGAGTGTTTCGATTTAGCTCTATCAACTTTAATGTTTCATTTAACATTTTATGATGATTTATTAGAAAAACAAAATAGATATGAGCAAGAAATGCCTCAAAAATGGCAAGCTGAAAAACAATCTTTAGATCAACTTCGTTCACAAATTGATAAAGTTCAGACAGAAATTGATACGATTTTAAATTCTATTTCTACAAGTGAAAAATAACCGATAATTCCTAAATGTTGAAAATGAGTTTAGGGTCATATCGTGGATTGTGGCTCTGTCGATATTTGGTTTATTGATTACGAAATTATGGATTAGTTAGGCTGCATTAATCTGATAAATCCAGCTTGTATAAAATGACGATCTGATGTAAAAGCTGTTGTGATTTTTTCTTGCTGCATCACGGCAAAACTAATGCAGTCAGTTAACCCCCAATCTTTATCAGAATGTTGGTTATAAATTGCTAAACCTGCATCGAATAAACTTTGATTAACAGGAATAACTTTGATGGCTTGAGATTGTCTAATTGCTTTGAGTGTTGCATAAGTTTTTTGACGAATATTAATGCTAGATAAAGCATCAGCTACCTCTAATAAAATAAATTCTGTTGTCACTAAAAAAGTTTTATTTTGACGGAGCCTAGCCATTACTTCTTGTGCTTGTTCATGAAGATCATCCGTAGTATTAATTAATGCGATCCAAGCTGCACTATCCACAAAAACTTGATTAAATTTACTACTCATCTTGTTTTTGTTTTCCATACAAATAGTGATCATGCTGATGAGCTAAATCTCTGATACCCGTATCTACAGCATTTTCATTTAACGCCAACTCTAACGTATCCCAACCCGTTTCATACTCCTCCGAAGAAATATCAACTAATTGCTCCTGTTTTTCTGATTCTAAAAAAGTAATAATCACAGGATAGTTGTCAGGATAAGATATTGGTTGAATGGGATAAATTACCCCATTTCTGACAATTCCTTTAATAGATTGCATAAGCATTGTGTAAGATCGATAAATATTCTATAATAGAGTTTAACATAAAATGGTCTAATCGGCTTATTAACTAACTCATGCGATGAATGAACCTCAATTTTCCAGTATTAGCGATCGCCTTCCCCCTCAAAACATAGAAGCAGAGGAAGCCATTTTAGGGGGCATTCTCCTCGATCCAGAAGCCATTAGTCGGGTAGCAGAATTATTACAACCAGAATCCTTTGCCCTCAAATCCCATCAAATTATTTATCGGGCAACTTTAACCCTGCATTTCCAAGGAAAATCCACGGATTTAATGACTGTGGCTACTTGGTTAGCGGATCAAAATTTACTCGAACAAGTGGGGGGACAATTAAAATTAACTCAACTGGTAGATCGTACCGTTTCGGCGGTTAATATTGATCAATATGGCTTATTAATTTTAGATAAAAAAATCCGTCGCAGTCTGATTACCGGGGGACATAATATTATTGAATTGGCTTATGATACCAGCCAAGATTTAGAAACCGTTCTCGATAAAGCTGAACAACAAGTCTTTAATATTTCCCAAGTTCGACCGCAACAGGATTTAGTTTCTATTGGAGAAACTTTAATTGATACTTTCCAAGAAATTGAAGACCGCAATGAGGGGATTTCCCTGCCCGGTATTCCCTGCGGATTTTATGATTTAGATGCGATGACAGGAGGTTTTCAACGGTCGGATTTAATTATTATTGCGGGTCGGCCATCCATGGGGAAATGTTTGAGTTTTGATAGTAAAATTGTTTTATCCGATGGCAGTATTGTCACGATTGAAGATATTTATAATCGTCAAAAGGCTCAAATTTTAACGTTAGGAAATAATTGGAAATTTCAAATTACTGAACCTTCTAACTTTATTGATGATGGAATTAAACCCGTATTTAGAGTAACCACAAAACTAGGGCGTTTTGTAGAATCAACCCTCACCCATCCCTTTTTAACGATTCAAGGATGGCGACCGTTAGCAGAACTTCAACCTGGAGATAAAATTGCTGTTCCCCGTCAATTTGATAGTTTTGGATCTGAAAAATTACCCGAATATCAAGTTAAAATTTTAGGTTATTTACTCGGAGATGGAGAGTTGAAAGATAAAAATATTGTTTTAACCCATAATCATTACCAATGGTTAGAACAATTTGGACTATCAGCACAAGAATCTCATCAAAAAACAATTCCTGAAATTATCTTTAAATTAGAGCGATCGCAAATTGCCTTATTTCTAAATCGTCTGTTTGCAACGGATGGTTGGGCAACAATATTAGCCAGTGGTCAATGTCAATTGGGTTATGCCAGTGTTAGTGAAGAATTAGCCCGACAAGTTCAACACTTATTATTACGATTTGGCATTATTGCCACCTTAAAAAAGCGTTCTGTCAAATACAAACAATCAAGACGAACAGCTTGGCAACTGGATATTACTGATGCTTTATCTATTAAAACTTTTATCTCAGAAATTGGAATTTTTAGTAAAGAAGAAACACTTTTAAAAATAGAAAATGCGTTAATGAATAAACGCTATCAAACCAATCGAGACTTGATTCCCATAGAAATTTGGCAAGAAATTGCAACGGTTAAAGGAGATGAATCTTGGCAAAATTTAGCAAAAAGGGCAGGGATTCCAGGCTATAGTAATATTCATGTTGGTAAACGGCAATTATCACGGGAAAGACTCTGCACTTTAGCTACCGCTTTAGATCATTTACCCTTACAACAGTTAGCAACCAGCGAGATTTATTGGGATAAGATTGTCTCAATTGAATCCGTCGGGGAAAAACAAGTTTATGACTTAACCATTCCTGAAACTCATAATTTTGTTGCCAATGATATCTGCGTTCATAATACCAGTTTTGCGGTCGGTTTAGGACATAATATTGCTAAGGGTCAAAAACTCCCGATTGCGGTTTTTAGTTTAGAAATGTCGAAGGGGCAATTAGTCCAAAGACTATTATCTAGTGAAGCAAAAATAGAAAGTAACCGCATTCGTTCAGGTAGAATTAGTCAATCGGAATGGGAACCTTTAACCATGGCAATTAGTTCCTTAGCAGAATTACCCATTTTTATTGATGATACTCCCAATATTACCGTCACTGAAATGCGTTCCAAAGCTCGAAGATTGCAAGCCGAAAATGGGGGGGTATTAGGGTTAATTTTAATCGATTATTTACAATTAATGGAAGGTGCTAGTGATAATCGGGTACAGGAATTATCGAGAATTACCCGGTCATTAAAAGGATTAGCCAGAGAATTAAGTGTACCTGTAATTGCCCTATCCCAGTTAAGTCGTAGCGTTGAATCTCGAACCAATAAACGGCCGATGTTATCGGATTTAAGAGAATCTGGTTGTTTAACAGGTGATAGTCTAGTCACATTAGCAGATACTGGATTACAAGTACCCATTAAAGAATTAATAAGTAAATCTGGTTTTCCAGTTTGGGCATTAAATGAAAAAACAATGAAGCTAGAAATAGCAATTGTGAGTAATGCCTTTTCTACGGGTATAAAACCTGTATTTACCTTAACAACTCGACTAGGAAGAAAAATTAGAGCCACAACTAATCACAAATTCCTGACAATTCAGGGTTGGAAAAGACTGGATGAGTTAAATGGAGGCTGTCCTATTGCCTTGCCCGGTTCTACGATAGAAAATAGTGATATTAACTGGGATGAAATAGTTTCAATTATACCTGATGGAGAAGAAGAAGTTTTTGATTTAACGGTTCCTAGTTTGCATAATTTTGTAGCAAATAACATCGTTGTCCACAATTCAATTGAACAGGACGCGGATTTAGTGATGATGATTTATCGAGATGACTATTATAATCCCGATACCCCAGACCGAGGAATTACCGAAATTATTATGGCTAAACATCGGAATGGCCCCACGGGAACCATTAAACTATTATTTGATCCTCAATTTACTAAATTCAGAAATTTAGCCAATCCCCGTTCTAGCTAAATTCATACACAGAAACCGGGTTTCTTCATATATAATAACTAGAAACCCGGTTTATTGGAGCTTGTCTATAACTTTTAAGGATGAAATAATCAACCTGCTTTTAACAGTTCCACATCAAAAATTAATGTTGCATTCGGAGGAATTACACCGCCCGCACCGCGAGAACCATACCCTAATTCCGGTGGAATAATTAACTTGCGGCGTCCGCCTGGTTTCATGGTGATCACGCCTTCATCCCAACCTTTAATCACTTGACCCATACCAATATTGAATTGAAAGGGTTGTCCGCGATCGCGAGAACTATCAAATTTTGCCCCATCGGTTAAAGTTCCTGTATAGTGAACCGTAACTTTTTGCCCCTTCGTAGGAGAGTCACCGCTACCTAGAGTTAAATCCACATACTGTAAACCGGAGTCCGTTGTAATTACCTGTTCTTCTGAATTTGTCATGTTTTGAGCAATAATAGTTTGAGCATTGGTAACAAGATCGGGTGCGAATAAAGGACTACTAGAAGTTGCTACCGTTTGTTGCACTGCAATTGGAGTATTTTGATTAACCGCTTGTGCCTGTTGTACTGATGTTGTAATTTGAGCTACAACTAACACAACCGTACAAACAATAATCACCCCTAAGCTAATTAGAATTTCTCGCAAAATTCATCCTCCTGCATCTAATGATGTAACTTTAGGATTGTTGTTTTAGGGAAAACCCAAGATTCAAGTTTGACATTATTCGGGAACTTTTTAACGCCAAAGACGATTTTCCAAGTCTCTGACCTGACGTTCCAGGCGGTCGAGACGTCCGCGTAACTCATCAAGTTCCGACTGACGGGGAACCCCCACATCCTGCATTAAATTGCGGAATTGGCGCTGCATCAGGTCTTCTAAGCTAGTTTGATCGAGTTTGAGACCCTGCATCATGTCATCGACAAACTTTTTGGCTTGGTCTGTATTCATCGTCCCGTCTTTGACCCACTGATCGGTAGCTTCCTGCAATTTTTCCGCCACTAAGGAGGTTGTCCCGATCCCAATCATCAACAGTTGTCGGAGTAAATTATTTTGATTATCCATTGTTTCTAACCTGATTAGGCTGCTAAAGTGCAAATATAAAGCTAGGCTTTATGTTTAAACTGACTCACATTTTCTATTTTGTGGTATTTTTCCCCAATTCGCCGATTCGATTTTTCCAGGTTTAAATTTTCAAAATGTCCCTTTGTCCCCGGTGTCACCAACTTATTGACCCCCAGGCGTTAAGTTGTCCCCATTGTCAAGCTCAACTCAAAGCCTTTGGACACCCTGGTATTCCCCTCTATCGTTCGACGGGGAAGGAATATCTCTGTGAAACCTGTCTCTATCACGAGGATGGTACCTGCAACTTTCCCAAACGTCCTTTTGCTCAGGAATGTACCCTCTATCAAAATCGTTCAGAACCGTTAATTTCTGATCCGATTAAATCTCAGCAAACTCTATCAGTTACGATTGGAGTTTGGATACAACAGAATAAGGTTTGGCTGATTGTTTTAGGGTTATTAATTATTGGTTTTATTATAACTCTTTTATAGCCTTTTTTACATTGATTTAAAAATCTCGTTGTTGGGCTTCAGCCCATAAATCCAACAAGAATTAATCTTTAGAAAGACGGTTTCTTGGATGTGCGATCGCATTATTAATTAAAATTATCAGGATTTGTACTCAAATCGGTGGGTAAATCTACAACACTTCCAATAACATCTAATTCCATCGCCAAATCATAACAACTTTTTTCAGGGATAAACTTCCGAATGTAACTTTCCAATGCTTCTATAATTAGTTCATGTTCTGATTTATCCTGTAATTCGGCTAAAGTTTTTAGTTGTTCACTTAAAGTTTCACTAACTGGAATTGTAATTGAATTGGTTTGCATTAATTTTAAGCTCCTAATTTTTTATTACTCTAAATTCTTGCTTCTAGGTTTGGAATTTTATCGCCAAATTGATAAGCGGTTTCTAACCATAGGTGTTTTGCATCTTGCAAATTTGCCATAACTTCTTCTAGGGTTTCAGCTTGGGTTATACACCCTGGCAAATCTTTTATTTCAGCAACATAACCTCCTTGGGGTTCAGGATATAGTGTGATCGGATAAGGTAAACTTAAGTAATACTCTATCGCATCTCCCAAATTTAAACCGTTAATCCTTCAATGTGATCCTGAGCGTAACGAAGTAAAGAGAAGGATCTCAAGAGTTATTTGCTTATAGCAGAAATCTCTATGAGATGCTTCACTACGCTGCGCTTCGTTCAGCATGACAAAGGGAAATTTATTAGGCTAATTTTAAGAAATGCGATCGCATTTTTCAAGATTAATCGCTGAATTCTTCAAAATATGAGTTACAAATTGCATCTCCATCAGAAGAATAAGGATTTTGTAAACATTCTAACTCTTGAATTCTTTGATCTTTATCTTGAATAACCCTTTTTAGGTATCCTATTTCACTTTTGTGTTCTTGATTTTCTTTCTCAAGCTCATGATAAGCTGTTAAGGTTAACGGTAAAGTTTCAACCTGATGATCAGCATATATTTTATGACCATTATTCCATCTGTATGATCGGAGTTTTTTCCAGGTTTTTGAATTTCGCTTTCGTAAACCAGTTAAAACCAAAGGAATAATATCCCAGAGAATTAATTTATAATATTCCCATAATTTATTTAACAATTTTCGCTTGACTGAAGGAAAATCAGTTCTAATATAAAAAAAGCAAACAAAGAATATCATTTCCTTCCATGAATAACTGAGTTGATTGCATTTGACATAATCAACTATTTTATAAATTTTAGCTTTGTATTTATGAGAAGATAAAATTTCATTTTGTGGGTCTAATAAATTACAATCCTTAAAATTAGTTAAAAGCTCATAAGTTTGATTTACTGAAAAATTTGTATTATTCAACCCCAAACAATCCATGAATATCGTGTATTGTTCTTCTTTGACTATGGTTATAAATAAATCTTCAGGAGATAAAAATTCATATTTTTCTTGCAACATTTTAGACGATATTCTATAAAGGAAACGATTGTGAGGTGATGATTGTTCCTGTAGATCTTGATAGAGTAAAGCAGCCCTTTCTGTATAGAATTTTTTTAAGTATGGTTCTGCTAGTTGAATAATCTCCCATAATATTGTGTATTCATCGATGATTTTCCAAATAGCTTTTGTTTTTAAAGGATCAATTCCTGTATCTTCCAAATCTTGCTCAAATTTACTATCTTTACCTGTAAATTTTGCTTCTAATGCTTGAGCAACTAAGACATTCCATTCTCTATTTTTTTTCAAATCTTCCTTTTGGTCTGCTGTCAAATCTAATTGAAGATAATCTTGACCGGGAAAATTTTTTAAAAGCTCAGGTAACTTTTTAGTAATGACATCTTGAGTTATAGCCATGATCATTATCTCCACCAGAGGTTATTGTTCACAATGTTAGATGGCTTTTCCTACCTATAGATCTTTTGTGTCAAAGACATTAAGTTTTGTAACAACTCTTGCTTTTAACCCAACACCCGCCACCCGTCACACACCTTAACAACCTTGACGTCCCTCCTTGCGGTAGGCTAGATCCAGTGACTTTATTAGCTTGTATTATCTCCTTAGTATGTCTGTATCTGCCCCGACTCGTACCGTCCGCATTGCTTCGCGAAAAAGCCAACTCGCCCTAGTCCAAACCTATTGGGTACAGGGAGAACTTCAGAAACACTTCCCCGACATCACCTTTGAAGTGCAAACCATGTCCACCCAAGGGGATAAAATCCTCGATGTCGCCCTGGCTAAAATTGGGGATAAGGGACTCTTTACCAAGGAATTAGAAGTAGGAATGCTTGAACGCAGCAGCGATATTGCAGTGCACTCCCTCAAGGATTTACCGACTCGACTTCCCGAAGGATTAATGTTAGGCTGTGTCTCGGAACGCGAAGATCCAGCCGATGCCTTAGTTGTTCATGAAAACCACAAAGATAAACAACTGGAAACCCTACCAGCAGGCGCTATTATTGGCACTTCTTCCCTGCGACGCCTAGCCCAACTTAGATATCATTATCCCCATTTAGAATTCAAAGATATTCGCGGCAACCTGAATACTCGTCTGCAAAAATTGGATAATGGAGAATATGATGCAATTATTCTGGCCGTTGCTGGGTTGGTTCGTTTGGATATGAGCGATCGCATTCATCAAGTCATCGTCCCAGAAATTTCTCTCCACGCCGTCGGACAAGGGGCGTTAGGGATAGAATGTCGAGAAGGAGATAGCGATATTCTGGAGATTATTAAGGTTCTTGAACACACTCCCACCGCCCAAAGATGCTATGCTGAACGGGCATTTTTACGCGAGTTAGAAGGGGGTTGTCAAGTTCCCATTGGAGTTAATACTTCTATTGAGGGCGACCAACTCACTTTAGTCGGAATGGTAGCCAGTCTTGATGGAAAACGGTTAATTAAAGATACCGTAATTGGAAATACCAATGACGCGGAAAATTTAGGAATTCAACTCGCTCATAAACTCAAAGAACAAGGAGCCCAAGAAATCTTAAACGAAATCTTTGCTGAAATTCAGCGTAGTTAATTATCCTCCTGTTTGGGTGTTGATAGTTCTCCAATTTGTTGTAAGGCGAGCCTCATCGCTCGCTATTGCAATATTTCCTATTACCCATTCGTAATTCGTAATTCGTAATTCCCCATTACCTAAATTAAAACCATGTCTGAATATCCTGAAGCCTTTAAAACTGCTTTAAAATTCACCTTAAAATGGGAGGCTGGTGTTGGTGATCCTCGAGATTTAGCAGGTACAGTTAATTATGGGATTTCTCAACCCACCTATGATACCTATTTACGGGGAAAAAATTTACCGTCTAAATCAGTTTTACAAATTACCCAAAGTGAAGTAGAACAGGTTTATTATGAACAATATTGGAAACCCTGTTTAGCAGATTTAATGGTTTTACCTTTAGCCGTAGCCCATTTTGATACGGCTGTTAATTTTAGTGTTAGAGGCAGTTTAGAATTTCTCCAAGAAGCCATTGGCGGGTTAACTGTTGATGGAAACTTTGGGGCTAAATCAAAAACCGCATTAGAAAAAGCCAATAATTTACAAACCGCCCAACGCTATTGTCAAGGTCGCATTGACTATCGCTATCAACGGGTAAAAGCTAACCCCAGTCAGGAGATTTTCTTAGCGGGATGGTTACGACGAGATCAGGATTTATTGCGCTATGTTAATGAATTGGGAGGATTAACCACACCTAAACCCACACCAAAACCTGTTAGTCAAACGGAAATATTTAGTAAAATAGAACAGGCTATCCGGTTATTACAAGAAGCCGTTGATTTACTCAAAAAACAATAACTATATATGGATAAACCTTTGAAACTATTATTAGTATCAACTCCTGTTGGGTCGTTAAGCTCTGGGTTGGCAGGAGGTGTGGAATTAACGGTATTAAATCTGGCAAATATTTTGCAAAAACGGGGTCATGAAATTACTATTGTTGCCCCTAAAAATTCTAAATTAGAGTCATTTTCAATAGTAGAAATTTCAGGAGAATTACAAACCTCAGCCCAAACCCAAAGTCGTCAAGATCCGGTAATTTTACCTGATAATTCCGTATTAGCTAATATGTGGAATTATACCATAAAAATAGCGGATCAGTATGATATTATCATGAATTTTGCTTATGATTGGTTGCCCTTATTTCTAACTCCCTTTTTTCGGGGTAAATTAATCCATTTAATTACTATGGGATCTTTAACAAATGTCATGGATAGGGCTGTTCAAGACGTGATCCAACAATGTCCTAATTCTATCGCATTTTATAGCCATAGTCAAGCGGAAACCTTTGGTTTAAAAGAGGGTTATTTTTATTTAAGTAGTGCTATTGAATTATCTCAATATTGTTTTTGTAGTCACCCCCAAAATCAATTGGCTTGGGTCGGTAGAATTTCCCCCGAAAAAGGTTTAGAAGATGCGGTGGCTGCTTCAGTTAAAACCGGGATACCCTTAAAGATTATGGGTAAAATTCAAGACCCCATTTATTGGCAAACTATTCTGAATAATTATGTCGATGCTCCTATCGAATATTTAGGCTTTTTATCAACAGAAAAACTTCAAGCCAAACTAGGTCAATGTCGGGCGTTAATGATGACCCATCGTTGGATAGAAGCCTTTGGAAATGTGGCTATTGAAGCCTTAGCCTGTGGTGTTCCGGTTATCTCCTATCGTCGAGGGGGGCCGACAGAAATTATTCAAGATGGAATTACAGGTTGGTTAGTAGAACCTGATAATATTAATCAGTTAGTTTATGCTATCCAAAATATAGATAAAATTGACCGTTATGTATGTCGAAAACAGGCGGAAACCGAATACTCTTTAGAGAAATTAGGCGATCGCATGGAACAATGGTTATTGCAAATTATTTCGTAGTAAGCCCTTTAGGGCTTTCTTATTATTTTATAATCCAAAAAAACAACCAATCATGAACAATTTTCCCAGACTAAAACCCGGAGACAAATTAAGAGTTATTACCTCCAGTGGAGCATTAAGAGAATGGGAGAGGTTTGAGGCTGGGGTTGAAATTTGGCGATCGCACGGTTATAATATTGAATTAACATCGGGTTTTGATCAAGTTACAGGCTATTTAGCTGGAACCGATGAAAACCGCCGACAACAGTTAATAGAAGCCTTAAATGATCCCGATTGTCGCGGGATTTTATGCGCTAGGGGTGGGTTTGGGTCAACTCGTTTATTAGAAGGTTGGAATTGGGAAAAGATCACCCCAATTTTCCCAGATCCTAAATTTTTAATTGGATTTTCTGATATCACCGGACTATTATGGGCGTTTGCTAATCACCCCCAAATTATCGGTATTCATGGCCCGGTAATTACAACCTTAGCCACTGAACCCGACTGGTCAATTAAACGTTTATTTAAAGGAATAGAAACGGGATTTTTTGATACTTTAACAGGAGAAGGTTGGGGCAGAAATAGGGTTTCGGGTCGATTATTTCCCGCAAATTTAACCGTTGCAACCCATGTATTAGGAACAGCTTATCAACCGGATTTAACTGATACTATTCTGGCTTTTGAAGATGTGAATGAAGAACCCTATCGTTTGGATAGAATGTTAACCTATTGGCGCATGGTCGGAGGGTTTAAAGGAGTCAAAGGAATTGCCTTGGGAAGATTTAGTAATTGTGAGGTTAAAGGGAATAATAATAGTTTTACCTTAGAAGAAGTATTACGCGATCGCTTAGAGGATTTAGGTATTCCCATCGTCTCTAATTTACCTTTTGGTCATCAAGGATCAAATGCTATTTTACCCGTTGGTATGATGGTTAATCTGGATGGAGAAAAAGGAACATTAAGTTGGGTTTAGGGAAGGTTTATTTAATTGAACCACAAAGACACAAAGAAGTTATTGTAAACACTATATAAATTATCATCGTAGGGGCGGGTTCGAGACTATCTATCATGTTCACCCAAAAACCATCTCAACCCGCCCTTATTTCTAATTTAGAATAGACTATGCTACAATGAGAATCCATTGCATCAAACTTCTGTATGCAATAAAACTAAGTGAACTCAGTTTTTCTTTTTTTTAGTTTATCAAAGATGAATATTATTGAATTTTTTGAATTAAGTGCAGGGAAATGGTTTTCTCAACGCACTTTACACAATTTAAAATCAGGACAATTACAGGCGGGTAAGTCTAATCTGATTATTGAGAGTTTACCCCAAACCGATGCTAAAGTTGTTCAGCTTTGTCAGCAACATCATATTGATCCAACGACTATTTCTGGGGGGTTTAGCTCCACTTGGGATGGAACTACAGAAGGCAACTCCAATCAACAAAAAGGCTCGGCTATTTTAGTTCCAATTATTAATCCTGACCATCCCCAAACCGGTCAATTACTCCAAGCCCAAGGCACTAACCCCAATCAATCTCTATCGGGACGCTATAATTTGGGAGAGGATGAAGTGTTAACCGTAATCACAGAAACTCCTAACTTGTATATAGAAGAACGGTTATGGTATTTAATGCCCAATTTGAGATTAAGAACCAGTATTGTTAAAAATAATACGGGGTTAACTCAGGCTTCTTTTTGTTCAGAAATTCGCATGGGAGTTAAATAATATTAAGGCGAGTTTGTTTAACCTCAAATTCGTAAACTCGCCCCACTCAACAACAAAGGTGTTTATAACTTCTTTCTTGTTTGTGTCTTCGTGTCTTTGGGGTTAAATTAATCTTAACCCCGATCAAGATAACAACACCAACTATTATCTCTAATTCTTCCTAGAACTTAGAGCAAAACTAACTATTTTCCAAGGAGATATAAAAACAGTTGTTTCCTGGAGTTGCTCTAATAGATTGACCGAATAATCTATAGTTAATCCCAGATTATTCTGTAATTCTAACCTCGTTGATTCTCCCTCACATTCATAACATCTTAAAATCCAGTGTTGGGACTTCGTTTCTGACTGTTTGAATGCCATTAAAATTAAATGATCAGACCCTAACTCTAGGAAACTCTGGCAAGCTGATGATTCTAAATTAGTGGTTGAAGGTTGGGGAGGATAGACTTTAACCCGTAAAGGACGATTGAATTCATAGCCTTTCTGGACGGTTTTTGCTTGTTTCCAATCTCCCCCATGGGGATAAATAGCATAACTAAATTGATGCCATCCTAAATCGGCGTCTGGGTCAGGCCAAGTTGAACCTCTTAATAAGGTTAATCGCAGTTGGTCGGGTTGAGCATCATAACCATATTTGCTATCATTTAATAGGCTAATTCCATAATCCGATGTACTAATATCCGCCCAATGAATAGCCGGAACTTCCCATTTAGCTTTTTCTTGATCGGTTTGGGGGTTAGTAGGTCGTTGAATCACTCCACAGGGTATTTCATAACTGGCAAAATCCGCCGTAATTGTTAGGGGAAAAGCGACCTTAATTAAAGTATGACGCTCTTGCCAATTGACGGTGGTTTCTATTTTTAACAGGGGTGAACCTTGTTCTAAAATATAATCTTGGCAGAATTGTGATTGCTTGAATGTTTTAACAATTCTCAATCGCCAAACTATCGGCCCCGATTCAATCCATCCAATTGATTCTAATTGCGGTGAATTTAGGGGATATTGTTGATAATTAGGGTTAATATTCCACCCATCCCAATATTGTCCTGAATCTGCAAAGACTTGTAATTGATTTCCCTGTCCTGGTTGGAGGATATTTCTTTGATTAATTAAGTCAAAAACCTGTTCTAAATTTCCGGTTTCCGTATCTACAATTACCCGCAAAATATCATTTTCAAAGTTAATCTTTTGGGATTCTAACTGATAATATTTGACAATCTCGTTTTTTTCTGCTATACTTTCAGTAAAATTGGAAATAGGTGTGCCCATATAGGGTTTTTCTTGCCACCTTTCAAGGGTTTCAGCCTGTTTGCGCCCCAACCAATACACCTGATATCCCAGACTCGGAACATTTTTTGCCAGGAATAGCAGTTGCGGGTTTTCCGACCCTTCCCCCCGCAGTTGGGCGGTTTGGGGCATTCCCTGGTAATCATAAATTTGCCAACAGCTATCGGAATTAGGAATAGGCACAGCCACAACTTCTGAGCGCGACCAGTTCAGGGAGTTAAAGATAAAAATGGGTTGGGCGTCGAGTTGGGAGGGGAAGTTAACAGGAATAGAGGCAACAATGGCATCAAAAGACTGGTGGAGAATTTCCTCGGCGGTTTTGATAGCGGTTTCCCAATCTAAATTTGCCTGTTCATAGACCGCAGCAATGGCAGATCCCGGCAGGATATCGTGAAATTGGTTTAATAAAATTTGCTTCCAAGCGGTTTCTATTTGCCGTTGGGGATAAATAGAACCGGAGTAGAGGGTGGCGATAGTTGCAAATAGTTCTGCTTCATATAATAGGGTTTCTCCCCGACGATTAAACCGTTTTTGATCTGCGTGGGTAGTATAGCAACCGCGATGGAATTCTAAGTATAATTCATCCCGCCAGATCGGAAGGGATACGGGGGCATTATTCAGGACTTCTGTTAAATAGTCTTTGACCGTTTGAAACTTAAACTTTGGAAAAATAGCAGATTGATTCCAGCGTCGAGTTATTTCTAGCATATCACGGGTCGGCCCGCCCCCATGATCACCAACTCCGGGCAACCATAAACTCTGATTTAATCCCGTTTGGGTTTTCCATTCCAGAGCATATTTGAATATTTTAACCGGGTCAACTCGTTCACCAATTAAAGCGGTCATGAAACTAATAATTTTTGTGCCATCTAACCCTTGCCATTCAAACAACCCGTAGGGAAATTTAGTTGTGTCATTCCAGCGCAGTTTTTGGGTAATAAAATAATCAATACCGCCTTGTTGGAATATTTGGGGTAATTGCCAACAAAAACCAAAGGTATCGGGTAGCCAAGCAACGGTGGAAAGCTGACCCATTTTTTCTAAAACATATCGTTGTCCGTATAATACCTGACGGACGATAGATTCTCCATTAATAATATTCAATTCTGGTTCTACCCAGAGTCCGGCGGCGATTTCCCAGATTCCTTTTTGAATATTATCTTGAATTTGACTAAATAAATCGGGACGATGTTTTTCTATCCATTCATAGAGAATAGGGGAGGAATGACAGAAGATTAATTCGGGAAAGTCGGTTTGTAATTGCAAAACTGACTCAAAGGTTTTCTGTGCGACTATCCAAGTTTCTGTTATCGGCCATAGCCATGCTAAATCTAAATGGGCGTGACCGAGTAGGGAAATTTTGTATAAGTCTAATTTAGGAATAACTGATTTTAATATCTGGCGAACTTGGATAAGGCTATTTTCAAATTCACTAAGATATTGGGGGAGAATATAGCCAGAAATGATATCTAAAATCTTCCCTAGGGAAGTTAAGTCGGTTTCTAGGTCGGGTTGGTGATTTTCCGATGCTAAAAATATCCCTAAAATTTCTAACTCGTCAGCTAAGAAACTCGGATCAATTTTTGAGGAGTCCGAAACTTCATACCAACAGTAGGAATTAACTAATGCTCCTCGGTCGTGACCCGGACTAATTAAAAATAACTCTATTTCAAATTCATCTCCTGGCTGTACCGCCGAACTTAATAGAATGCGGGTATAACTATCAAATAGATCTCCGGCCTGTACAAATTGATGATTAATATAGATTTGAGCATCCTCAGCCCACCAACTTAATACCAATCTTAAAGTTAAACCTGTTAACGGATAACCCTGTAAGGGAACTATAATTTTTTGTCTTAATTTCAAAACCTGTTTTCCCGCCGCCCAAGGAATATGTCCTTTTTCATTGATTTCAACTGAGTGATCAGACTCCCCAGGGTTGATAATTTGCCAATGGGGTTGCAGATTAATTTGAGTCAACAGACGTAACCGTTGAGCAACTTCCGAAATCTGTAATTGCAGGGTAGGGGCAGAAAAAGACATTTACTGTTATAGTGAATAAGGGAGAATATAGATCAAACTTAATATAACCATGTCTGTTGCTGACTCCGGGCCATATAAAAGTCGATTCTTTAATTTTATCTCTGAGGCGACGCAGAAATTTACCGATGAGGGAAGTCGCAGTTGGCGCTATTTTAAGTTCGCCACCGATATCGCCCTGCAAACAGCACTATACCCAGTTTATTTTATCCTGCAAACCGTTCGAGTCACTACCCAAAAATTAGGGACGGCGATTAAACAACATTTACCTCAACTCAATTCTGAGGTCAAGTCCCAACCTCCTAATGTTGATACTCCGATTATTCATATTCTAAATACCGTTACCACCGAAACCCCATCTCTATTAGAAAATTCGATAACTTCTCAACCCGCAGTAGGAGAAATTCAAGGGGTAGCTAGTCAAATTGATTCCCAAACCCTAGTATTAGTTCAAAAAGATAATCAAATTTTAGATAGTCTCACCGTTGAACAACAATATCAACTTCAACAACAGATTAGTTTAGAAGTCGCAGAATATCGCTATTGTTATCGAAATTTAGCACAACATCCCAAACCCTTTCAACCACAGTTACAACCTTTTAGCCATCCTATCAATGTTGTATTGCCGATTCGAGGATTTTGGCAAGTCTTATGTTGGGTACAAACCAGTCCCGTCGCCGTAAAAATTAATTGTTTTGGGGAGTCTAATTTTGTTGAGTCGGTTTCTTTCCCCCAACCTTCCCCTACTTTTATTCATACCCTAGATTCGGCGATCGCGCAAGTCGAAGATTATTCTATTATTCCCATCTCCCAAGCTACCCATAGCTTAGTCCAACAGAGTCAAACCCTGGGAAAAACCGTTATTCACACTTGGCAACATCCCCATTTATCCGTCAAATCAGCATCTTCCTTAGAAACGGGTTTTGATCAATATTTTTATCAAGTTCAGTCCTTGATTTTTGCCGCGATAGATTATTTCTTCAAAGACCATCAGCAGACTATTAATTCTGAGGATATCCCCGAACAATTTCCTGGGGTAATTTCAACTTTAACTACTGCTTCCTTAGAATATCCTGAGTTAACCATTGATGCTCGGACAAATAATATCTTATCCAAACTCAAAAAACCGAAAACCCAGAATAACCCTATTGAAAATAATCGGATTTTTCAAAATCTTCAAGATTCTTTAAACCGCTTCCCCCCAAAAACCACCCGAGAAAATATCGGTTTAATTTCCGCAACTGCCCCGACATCCTTGACAAAAACACCAACTCGTGTTAAGGACTCCGATCAAATTTCCCCTAATCCATCTTCCCCTACCTGCGAACCCGACTGGCTAGAAGCCCAGGTGACATCAACTGGATATATTAAACATCCTCTGGAGAAGATTTTAGGATGGTTAGATCAGGTTATGGTTAAAGTGGAGGAGGCGATCGCGAAAACCTGGTATTGGTTTACCCATTATGAGTAAGGGGGAATTACGAATTACGAATTACGAATTACGAATTACGAATTACGAATTACGAATTACGATGGGGAATGGGTAATGTACCGTAGTTGTTCCAGCCGTTCTGGCAAGTGCTAGATCCAAAAATGACCCTATAGGCGCGCACAGACCACCCATCCTAATAATAACACAAAATCAATTCCTGTCAAGGGGGTAGAAAAAGAATCCTTAAAGCAAAGGATATTTTAGGATATGATGGTAAAGTTGTGCCTCCGGCATAGCAGCTATAAATAGACTCTTACAGCCTCGGAGAAATTCACAAATGCTGACCCTGAAAATCGTAGTTAATATCGTCGTTTTGTTCTTCTTTAGTTTATTTGTGTTTGGTTTCCTGTCCAATGACCCCGCCCGGAACCCCAAACGCAGAGACTTAGAATAAAGCAGCATGGAAGTTGTCTCAACAGAAGTTGGGGCATGAACATCAAAACCAGATGCCGACAACCTCTGTGAACAAAATCCCTGATATGATAAAAGCTTGGAGTGTCATTAGTGATCATCCCTACCAGTTGATAACTAATGACATTGTTTTTGCCTATTCCTTCAAGGGGTTGAGTTCTGGCTATTCTGTGAAGTTCCGTTACAGCAAGTATGCCCTACCCGCCACTACCGCCTGAACCGCCCCCCATTATTCGTCGCCTTCCCCAACCCGAGACTACTGAAACGGGGAAAATGGGATTAGCACCACAAATATCTTCCCGGGTCAAAACCCAAAGCACCATCAGCTATCCTTTACCTGAAGAGCAGATTCACCCAACCCGACCCCTATCCGCAGAAATGTTAGGGTCTGTCCTCACTTTAGAAACCCCCCCACCCTTAACCGATGATCAATATCGGTTCCATTCCTCCTTTTCGTTTACCGATACCGATGATTCCTGTCCGAGTCCTTGTAACGCCATCGTTGTCACACCCCCCAAGACCCCAACCCCAGAATCCACCGTTATCCCCGTTCCCACTCCCGCAGATATTGTAGAAATCACCGCCGATCGGCAAGAATACGATCAACAAAGGCAAATCGTCATTGCCCAAGGCAACGTGATAGTGCGGTTTCGCCAGTCCCTAATTGACGCGGATCAGGCCCAAGTTAACCTGAGTACCCGTCAAGTGATTGCCCAAGGAAATGTGGCCCTAACCCGGGGAAATCAGGTGATTCGGGGCGATCGCATGGATTATAACTTCGTACAAAGTACCGGGTCAGTTTACCAAGCCAACGGCGTTGTTTATACCCCTTCATCTGCCACGGATTTAAGCGTAGTTGACCCCCTAACTCCCGGCGTTACCCCCCTTCTAAGCGCCCCGATCAGCGATCGGATTACCGCTGCCCAACCCTTAGCCAAAGTCAAAGCCGATGGGGGATTGAACGCCAGCGTCTCCGCCGGAGGAGGGGACTCCTTTGGGGTACAAGGGAGCGTCAACCGTCTCAGATTTGCCGCCGAACGGATTGATCTGTTTGGGGATGGGGGATGGGAAGCCCAACAGGTGAGAATTACCAACGATCCCTTTTCCCCCCCGGAACTCGAATTAAGGGCCGATACCGCCCGATTTACCAGGGTTTCTCCCCTGCGGGATGAACTGATTACCACCAGATCCCGGCTGGTGCTGGATCAATCCTTTAACCTGCCTCTATTTCGAGAACGCACGGTTATTGATCGCACAGAAAAAGAACCCCTACCCTTTTCCATTGGTTATGATCTCAGGGATTTTGGGGGATATTATATCCAAGGCAATCTTCCCTCCGTTCCCCTGGGCCCATTAACATTGCGAGTCGCCCCCCGATTGTTACTGCAACGGGCGTTTCAAGAGAACGTCGCCCCCTTCGATCCCAAAGCCTTGGGGTTAGAAGCCCAATTATCCGGGTCAATTACCCCCACAACAGAATTAAGAGGATTTTTATCCATAAATACCTTAGAAAATTTCCCCGATCTGAATGAAGAGGCCCTCCGTAGTAGTCTGCGTGTGCGTCAACAATTGGGGGCGGGGTTTGCCCTGAATGGGGAATATAGTTACCGCAACCGTCTGTTTAATGGAACTTTAGGATATCGTACCGTCTGGAGTAGTTTAGGGGCGGTGCTGACTTCTCCTAAGATTGCTTTAAACGACCAAGGGGCGACCTTTAGCTTTCAAACCTCCTATCAATCGGTGACGGCCGATAGCGACAGCCTGGAATTACTCAAACCGACCCGTGTGAATGATCGAGTCACCTTAGATCGTTATGAAGCCTTGGGAACTTTAATTTATCCCGTTTTATTATGGCGGGGGGAAGGCTTACCCGCAACGGCTACGGAAGGTTTACGGTATACGCCTCGACCCGTGATTCCCTTCGTGCAATTAGCCTTTATTGCCCGAGGAGTCACCACCCAATATAGTCAGGATTATTCCCAATCCTATCTGAGTACCTCCGTCGGAGTGCAAGGACAATTAGGTCATTTTTCTAAAGACTTTTTAGACTATACGGGATTTAGCCTTTTTTATACTCAAGTGGTATTAGATGGACAATCGCCCTTTTTGTTTGATCGTTTAGTCGATCAACGGGTATTAAGTATGGGATTAGTGCAGCAACTTTATGGGGGGTTAAGGGCTGGGATTGAATCGGCGGTTAATTTAGATAATGGTTTATCATTAAATAATGAATTAACCTTAGAATATAGTCGCCGTACCTATGGGCTGATTCTGAGGATTAATCCGGTGCGTCGAATTGGGAGTATTAATCTGAGGATTAGTGATTTTAACTGGATCGGAACCCCAGACCCCTATTTTGGTTCTACTCCTGAAATAGAAAATTAGGGTATAAAGTTTATAATCATAAGACCCAGGAGGTGATTTTTCTGTTTGCTGTAGAATTTCCTTTTAGCGAGGAAGAACCCCGTAAATATCTGGCAGCAGCGCCGATAGAAGATCCTTGGAGCCTTTCTAGTTCGGTCAAACCCTCGGATTTGCTGAAATATTATGGTTTTGAATTAGCAGACCAGACCCCGGAACAAATTATTGAGCGCTGGGAAAAACACTATGATCCAGATTGGTTTTTACCCGCTATTTTAGAATCTTTATATCAGGGACGCTATAAAGCGATTTCTGTGGAACATATTTTAATATCTTGGCAACGGCGAGGAAAAAAAGTATCTCATTTTACTTCAGACTTTGAGCGTTTAATTTGTCATCGGTTTCCCAAAAATTTATTATTAGAAAGTCAAAATAAAAATATATCATCAATAACAGAGCCAATCCTTAAATCTTCAGAAAGTCAGGAATTAGACCCTGATGAAATCAAAAAATTATCCCTAAAACACCCTAATTTTCACCAGAAGTTAAAGGGATTTATGGGGGATACAGAAAAAGAAAAAGCTAAACCTCAATCTCGTTCAATTAATCCGAAGCCGTGACATTTTCATAAACTCCCTGATCTCGTTTGACCAACTTGGTAAACCCGGCATTTTTGTAATCAGCGTTGGAAGTGGGAATTGATAACATGGGAGCACTCAGTACCCGACGAACCGGGGCATCTTTGGGGGTACTTCCCGGGTCACACTTAGCCAACTGACATACCTCACCCCAGGTGGTAATCTCTTGGGTATAGGAGTGCATCACTTCCAGGGTTTGGTTATTGCTGGGACAAAAATAATCGTAAATTGGCATAGCAAAGTCTTGGATTTGAATAACGACAAATTGGTGTCACCCCAATTATGGATAATTTTATCCAAAGTTTTAGGAAATGGGAAGGGGAAAGAAAACCCGATACAATTTTGCCAAAATCGGGGATAATACAAAAGTTGAGGTGATAATTTTGGGTCATTGATTCAACGGGATGCTATTCTTGACCATCCCAGGTAAAACCAGAGACAACTATTTTCAGAGTAATCAATTGGAGGAAAAACACAATTCAAACCGAGCTTGGATTTCAATAAATTTCTAAATTAACTGCGCTGAGTAAGTGTTAAAAAAACTGTCAAATATAGCTGTAAATGAGGACAAATCCATGAGTGATTTTAAACCAACTCCCGAAACCAATATGACAACCAATCAACTTTTAGATCGCTATCAACTCCATGATGCTAATACCCTAAAAACTTGGGCAAGTTTGCATGGCATTTCCCAACAAAATGATCTGTTTGCTCCGGCGGAAGTTGACTTAATTGATCATGTGCATCATCATATTTATAATTTGGGGATGACCGTTGACGAATATCAAAATTTCTTAAATCATCGCCTCAATCGAGTGCAAGCAACGGTAGAAGTTCAACCACCTATTATTGATCGAAATCCCGTTTCTGATCCGATCACAACCGACGCTTCCCAAGCCGTAGAATCTTTGATGGAGCAGTATTCGGAAGCGATTGAATTCATGGGAGAAAGAATTGCCGATCATTTCATTGATGAATTAGATTTATCCGTCATGCGTCATCTGGCGAAAAAAGTAAAAGAACGTCAATTGTTAAATGGTCAAGTCCCTAAACCCAATCGTTTTTTAAGAACCATTCAAGCGGTATTAAAACCGAAGAACAGTCCTTTATTAACCTCTCCTTCCCCCGAAGAAAGCACTGTTCAAATGGAGAGTAATCACCGTTTAGGTTAATTTAAAAATAGATAGGGTTTACGGTTGAGGCTTAATCTTTTTACCTTAACCGAAACCCTCACCCCTTGACTACAAATTACCCCATGGACTCATCTTTAAATCCCAAGACTTTTGTTAAATATTTATATCAACAGGCTAATTATCATTTAGTCCATCAACAGGTTGATCAAGCTCTTTCTATTTGTTTGGTAGCTCTTAATTTAGATCCAGACTACGCGCCCATTTCTAAAACCTTAGGGTTAATTTGGCAAGTTCAAGAGGATTTTGAACAGGCGGAATTTTGGTATCAAAAAGCCCTGAAACTACAGCCGAATTATGCAGAAGTCTATGGGAATTTAGGAGATATTTATAGTCAAAAACAAGACGGGGAAACGGCAATTTTTAATTATCGAAAGGCGATAGAATGTAATCCTAATTTGGCGGTAATTTATCAAAACTTAGCCAAGGTGTTGATCGAAATTGATCAACAGGATGAAGGAGAAGAACTCTGGTACAAAGCCTTACATTTAGAACCCAGTTTAGGGACATTTGCTGATTATTTAACCTTGGGAAATAGACTTTTTCAAAAACGGAAAATTAATCCCGCAATTTTTTGTTATCAAAATGCAATTCAGGCTAACCCAAATGGGTATGAACCCTATCATAATTTAGGAGAGGTTTATCTTCAACTCCAACAGTGGGAGAATGCCGCCCAAGCCTATAGTCAAGCTATTGAAAGGAATGCTCAAGGGTTGACTTCCTATATGGGTTTGGGGAATGCTTATAAACAATTAAGAAAATGGGAAAATGCCATTCATTGTTATCAGCGAGTGATCGAATTAAATCCTACGGCCTATTTGCCCCATTTTCAAATTGCAGAAATTAAGTTTAAATTACAACAATGGGATGAGGCGATCGCCCATTATCAAAATGCCCTAAAAGTGGAAGATAAAAACCCATTTATCTATTTATCTTTGAGTCGAGCTTATAGTTATCAAAAACAATGGGAAGAAGCGATCGCAGCTTCTCAAAAAGCCCTCCTATTAAGTCCTGATTTACCCCATGCTCATACCCATTTAGGGAACTTTCTATCGGAAATCGGAGAGGTAGAAACCGCCATCCAAGCCCATCAAAAATCCCACTATTTAAGGGGATGGAATGCTAGTTTGGAAAAAGGGTATCGTTTTACAAAAGATTGGTTTACCGTTAACATTCCCCACTGGGAAAAAGCCCTATCTGCTTTCGCTAATTGTCCTGAAATTCAAGGCTTAGAAATCGGTAGTTTTCAAGGGATGTCTGCTTGTTGGTTACTGGATCATATTTTAACCCATGCTACAGCAAAAATAACCTGTATTGATTTAGGATTTAAACCGGAATTTGATGGGAATATTACTAAAACGGGAGTAGCCGAAAAAGTTACTAAATTAGAAGGATATTCCCAAGAAATTTTAGCAACCCTAACTCCTAATACCTACAATTTTGTTTATATTGATGGCTGTCATTTAGCCTCGGTGGTCTTGCAGGATGCTTTGCTTTCTTGGAATTTACTTAAACCCGGAGGAATTATGATTTTTGATGATTATGAATATCGAGATCCTGACCACCCAGAAGAAGATACGGGTAAAGGAATTGATCAGTTTCTTAAAACGATATCTGAGCCCGTAAAAATTCTACATCAAGGCTATCAATTAATGATTCAGAAATGAGGTGACAACCTCGTAAGCATACAAGAATGCTGTGTCCATGATAATGAAATAAAAAGATGCCATAGCCTTTCTTTTATTAATTATTGAAAAGCGCGGTCTTTTTTTATTTAATTCATAGAAAAGCGATCGCTATCCACAAATGCTTAGTCTACTCTGGGAATTGGGTATAAATTAAATACAGAATCTTGACTAATAATAGAAATTTTTTCAACGATACTTTGTGCAATTAATAATCGATCAAGGGGATCTTTATAATAAAAAGGTAATTGACAAACCAAGTTTAAATGACTCAGTTTAATTTCTAGTAAATTAAAATCTTCTAGCTGGAGTTTTTCTGCTATATAGTCCTCTAATGATACCGATAAAGTTAGTTTTCCTTGACTTTGCTTAATTGCCATCTCCCAAACACTTGCCACACTAATATATTTGATGTTGTTTATATCTTCAATTAAATTTCGCGCCGTCCCATTGAGTTTTTCATTCCCTGAGAAAAACCAAATTAGTGCATGAGTATCTAATAAAACTTGCATTTCTAATCTTGAAATTCTTCTAAAGGATCATCAAAATCATCAGTAATAGAAATAATTCCTTTATCTGTTCCAAATAAAGCCGGACGTTGAGATTGTTTTTGCCGAAGTAAAACCAATTTCAACAAAGGTTTTTTATTTTCTGTAATAATAATTTCTTCTCCATTTATAGCTAAATCAAATAATTCTGAAATTTGGGAAATTGCCTGTGTAATTTCTATGGAAGACATAGCCATCTAGTGGAACGCCATTATTCACCCATTATAGCAGAAAATTTATATTTTCTCCTCGTACTTTTTATTCTCTGGTAATATCCCGAAGCCGGAAAAAAGATGTGCTTGCTTTTTTGTTGAAGTTGCGATCGCCCAATTTGACACCTATTTTAAAAAACAATATAATTCCTTCTATCCTCTGAATTAATATTATGGATATAAAACAGAGCGCATCCTTTCAAAAAAGCTCCTCTCTTTATGAACAAGACTTTTATGGATGGACACAGCAACAAGCTAAACTACTACGGGAAGGCGCATTAGATCACCTTGATATCATTAATTTGGCTGAGGAGATTCAATCTTTGGGAAAGCAACAAAAGCAAGAGTTAAAAAACCGTTTAGGAATCTTACTCGGTCATTTACTAAAGTGGGAGTTTCAACCGAATAAACGCTCTAAAAGTTGGTTTGTGACCCTGCGCGAACAACGCCGAGAGATTGGCTATTTACTAACAGAAAATCCCAGTTTAAAACCCTATCTTCCTGAAGCATTACACAAAGGTTATCAAAGTGGCATTGACTTAGCTGTACGCGAAACCTCCCTGAATGATCAGGATTTTCCCACGGAATGTCCCTATACCCTCGACAAAGTTTTAGACACTAGCTTTTTCCCTGGAGAACCTTCTGATCACTTTCAGAATCAGAAATAGATCCGAAAGATAGTTTAATAAACCGGGTTTCTGTCATCACTTTTGCTCAATCATAGTGTGAGTAATTGTGGGCATTTTTGCTCGGAATAGGAGTAAACTAATTTAGACTCATAATATAATTTTAGCTGAAATCTATAGCAATAAGCAGGTTATTGTTAACAACTCCTTTGTGTCTTAGTGTCTTGGTGGTTAAATTAATCCTACAATTAATGATTCAAAAGTAGGAGCGAAGATCAAGATTAGTTTAACCCCGAAGACACAAAGACACAGAGAATTGATCAACTATTCCTATCTCTTGTCTTGAAACTTTGCTAAACTAATTTTAAGAAAAGTAAAGAGTTGAATCAATCGGAGCTTCATGTTAGAGATTACTTCCTCAGCGAACACCCAGATGGAAACCATGCTATCTTCCGCCCCCAAGGGTAACGGAAACCCCCCCCAGTCCCAGGGGTTTGCCCAACGGCATCTAGGCCCCAATTCCGTTGAGATTCAACAAATGTTAGAATTGTTGGGGGTTTCTAGTTTAGAAACTTTAATTGATCAAACAATTCCCTCAACCATTCGCCTCAATCATAGCCTAAAATTACCAGAAGCGTTAAGTGAATATGCGGCTTTAAATCAATTAAAAGCGATCGCTTCTCAAAATCAAGTCTATCGTTCTTTTATTGGCATGGGATACTCCGATTGTATCACACCCGGAGTGATTCAAAGAAATATCCTAGAAAATCCCGGTTGGTATACCGCTTATACCCCCTATCAAGCCGAAATTGCCCAAGGTCGCTTAGAAGCTTTATTAAACTTTCAAACCCTAATTATTGACTTAACCGGATTAGAAATAGCTAACGCTTCCCTACTCGATGAAGCCACCGCCGCCGCCGAAGCTATGAGTCTAAGTTATGCCGTTTCTAAAACCAAAGCTAAGGGCTTTTTTGTTTCCCAAGATTGTCACCCTCAAACTATTGATGTAGTTAAAACCAGGGCAATTCCCCTAGGTATTGAGATTATTATTGGAGATCATCATACCTTTGATTTTAGCACATCTATCTTTGGATGTCTACTGCAATATCCTACTACTGATGGTACAATTTATGACTATCGAAACTTTATCGAAACAGCCCAAAAACATCAGGCTTTAGTTACCGTGGCGGCGGATATTTTAAGTTTAACTCTATTAACATCTCCTGGGGAATTAGGAGCAGATATTGCGGTCGGAAGTACCCAACGGCTGGGGGTTCCCCTGGGTTATGGTGGCCCCCATGCGGCCTATTTTGCCACCAAAGAAGCCTATAAACGCAACGTTCCGGGTAGGATGGTGGGTGTGTCTAAAGATGCCCAAGGAAACCCCGCCTTGCGGTTAGCATTACAAACCCGGGAGCAACATATTCGCCGCGATAAAGCTACCAGTAATATTTGTACAGCCCAGGTCTTATTAGCGGTAATTGCCAGTTTATATGCGGTCTATCATGGGCCGTCTGGACTCCAACAAATTGCCCAAACCATTCATCAGTTAACCCTAACCTTAGCAGAAGGATTAAAACGGTTAGGATATGTAATAGGAACAGAACCCTTTTTTGATACCATTAAAGTCACATTAGGGAAGAAATCCTTAACGAAAATTCTATCTGCCTCCCAAGTTAAACAGATCAATCTCCGAGTCATTGATGATCAAACCGTTGGCATTAGTTTGGATGAAACCACCACAATTAATGATGTCATTGATTTATGGCAAATCTTTGCCGAATCTGAATTAACATTTACCGTTGAAGATGTTTTAAACCCGTCAGAAAACCTAACTGCATTTACCCGAAAATCTGCCTATTTAACCCATCCTGTTTTCAACAGTTACCATTCAGAAACCGAACTTCTGCGCTATATTCATCGCTTAGAAACTAAGGATTTATCCTTAACTACTTCGATGATTCCTTTGGGTTCCTGTACAATGAAATTGAACGCCACGGCGGAAATGATTCCGGTAACTTGGCCAGAATTTGGAAAACTCCATCCTTTCGCCCCAAAAGACCAAACCCAAGGCTATCAAATTCTGTTTGAACAATTAGAAAACTGGTTAGCAGAAATAACAGGATTTGCCGGAATTTCGTTACAACCAAATGCAGGTTCCCAGGGAGAATATGCCGGATTATTGGTTATTCGCCACTACCACGAAAGTCGGGGAGAAATAAACCGAAATATCTGTTTAATTCCCGAATCTGCCCACGGCACAAACCCAGCTAGTGCGGTGATGTGCGGGTTTAAAGTAGTTCCGGTTGCTTGTGATGATCAAGGCAATATTAATATCAATGATTTGCAAGCAAAAGCCGAAAAACATCAAGATAATTTAGCTGCATTAATGATAACATATCCTTCAACCCACGGTGTCTTTGAAACCGGAATTGAAGACATTTGTAATATCATTCACAGCAACGGCGGACAGGTTTATATGGATGGGGCAAATATGAACGCCCAAGTCGGGTTATGTCGTCCCGGGGATTTTGGCGCCGATGTCTGCCACCTCAACCTGCATAAAACCTTCTGTATTCCCCACGGGGGCGGTGGGCCAGGGATGGGGCCGATTGGGGTCGCTGCCCATTTAGTTCCCTTCCTCCCCGGTCATGGGGTCGTAAATATCCCAGGAAGTCAAACCGGGGCTGTTTCCGCCGCCCCTTGGGGGAGTGCGAGTATCCTGGTGATTTCTTGGATGTATATTGCTATGATGGGGGCGAAGGGGTTAACAGAAGCGACAAAATTGGCAATTTTAAATGCGAATTATATTGCCAATCGTTTAAATAACTATTACCCGATTTTGTACAAAGGAAATCAGGGATTTGTTGCCCATGAATGTATTTTAGATTTGCGGGGCGTGAAGAAATCTGCGGGTATTGAAGTTGATGATATTGCTAAACGATTAATGGACTATGGATTCCATGCCCCGACGGTTTCTTGGCCTGTAGCTGGAACTATGATGGTAGAACCAACTGAAAGCGAATCTAAAGCCGAATTAGATCGGTTTTGTGATGCGATGATTGCCATTTATCAGGAGATTTCCGAGATAGAATCGGGGGCGATGGATGCCACTAATAATATGTTAAAAAATGCGCCCCATACGGCAATTTCCTTACTTTGTGGCGAATGGAATCATCCCTATTCCCGTGAACAAGCCGCCTATCCCGCCCCCTGGACAAAAGAACATAAATTCTGGCCGTCTGTGGGACGAATTGATAATGCTTTTGGCGATCGCAATTTTATCTGTTCCTGCTTACCAATGGATGCCTATGAGTAATTAAAATAATCCCCCGTTAATCTTTGATATGACGGGGGATTTTTGTTCTAATAATCCCTGTTGGGTGATTTTTCATAAAGAACCTAAAGCCATTAATTTAGGTAAATTTTCAATCGCAACTTCTAAAACAATGAATCAATCCTTAAATATTCCTTCCTATAGCGATTTATTTGAACCCACTATTAAAGCTCTTAAATCTTTAGGAGGGTCAGGAACAGTGCAAGAAATTTATGATCAAGTCTGTCAACTTCAAAGTTTCTCAGAACAACAACAGAGTATTTTACATAAACAAGGGCCACAGACAGAAATTGACTATCGTTTAGGTTGGGTGAGAACTTATTTAAAAGTATATGGAGTTTTAGAAAGTGTAAGACGAGGAGTATGGTCACTCACGGAGAAAGGTAGAAATCTGCAAGTTATTAATCCTAAAGAAATTAATAGATTTGTAAATCAAACAACACGAAAGAAAACTGAAAATGTTATTCCTGAATCTGTTCAAGATTTTAATGTATTGCCACAACCTACAATTGAAACAATAGAATCTATTTCAGATAACGATCAAATTCCTGCTAATTCTGATATTTGGATAGAAAAACTATTGAAAGTTTTACAACAAATCCCTCCCGATAGTTTTGAAAGATTGTGTCAACGAATTTTAAGAGAATCGGGCTTTATTAAAGTTGAAGTAACCGGAAGAAAAGGAGATGGGGGAATTGATGGAATTGGAGTCTTAAAAATTGCCCTTTTGAGTTTTCAAGTATTCTTTCAATGTAAACGTTATACAGGTTCCGTTGGCCCTTCTGAAATTCGAGATTTCCGAGGTGCTATGGTAGGAAGAACCGATAAAGGTTTATTTCTAACCACAGGAACTTTTACCAGTTCAGCCAAACAAGAAGCAACCCGTGACGGTGCGCCCGTATTAGATTTAATTGATGGGGAACAACTTTGTCAAATTCTCAAAGATTTGAATTTAGGAGTCGAAACAAAAATGATTGAAGTCGTTGAAATTGATCAAAATTGGTTTAATCATTTATAATTTCTATACTATAATTAAATACTAACTCAACCCCAAAACACTTTACCTATTCTCTATTATGCTTGTATTTTTTATTCATGGTGTCGCCACAAGGGATGCTTGCTACTCATCAAATTTACAACAACTTATCAAAACAGAATTTAGTCACCGGGAAGAAAAGAATCCTCATTTTTATGCTGGTTTTTGGGGTTCTGCTTTAACAGATATAGGGAAAATATGGAATGGTATTGATGAGGATTTAGCAGCCGTTAAAAAGAAATATCCTAAAATTGCTAGTGAAGATATTTTTCGATATCGAACCTTTAGAGAAGGCTTATTTTCTCAATTTCTTGGAGATTTCTTTACCTATATGAATCCTGATAAGGGTCGAGAAATTCGCAAAACAATCGCTCAACAACTCTATAATTTTATTAAGGAAAACCCCAATGATTCTGAACTTCATATTGTTGCCCATTCGTTAGGAACTGTGATTTTATGGGATGTTTTATTTTCAGATCGATTTTCAGCGAAAGATCCCGCTTTATCGATTCGATCTATGATTCGAGAATTGCAAAATCAGACAGATGTAAAACTTAAACATCAGGTTAATTTGAGCAGTATCACGCTCATGGGTTCGCCCATTTTATTGATTAACATGATGTTAGATGTGCGTCCCGAAAAAGTCAATCAATTTGCTCATTCCTATTCTTCTGAACACCCTTTAAGATGGCTCAATTTAATTCATGCTTCCGACTTAATTACTTATCCCTTAAAAGCGAATTTACATCTGGCTGAAAATAGTTATCTAAAATTTGAAGATGAGTATTTATTAGACGATGCTAACTGGGTTGAAAAAATAGCTAGAAATTTTGGTCAAAATGACTTAGCAATGGCTGTGAGTTCTAGTGATGCCCATAATAGTTATTGGAATTGTCCTCACACTGCTAGATTAATTACTAATAATATTTTAAATCAACTTGACAATAATGGTTTATTCTAATGTATCTGATGATATTCTACCCGATCCTAGAAAAAAGTTTGAAATAAAGCTCAATATCCATTAAAATGTTAATTCTGACAACCTACTGTTAAATCTTCAATATTGCTAAATTCTATGGTACAAATTCGTCGTCGTCAACCTAATCCCGCCGTTGAAGTCTTAGGTTTACGCTATCAAGTAGCTATACCGGGTGCGGAACCTAAGAATATTTTAGAAGAAATTGTTTGGTATAAAGAAAAAGAAATTACCGACCTTCGGGAACGTTTACCCCTAGAAAAATTAAAGCAAAAAGTCAATACAATTTCCGCCCCCCGTAACTTTTTTGAGGCATTAAAATCCAGTCAAACCCAACCTGCGGTAATTGCAGAAGTTAAAAAAGCCTCCCCCAGTAAAGGAGTAATTCGAGAAGATTTTGACCCCGTGGCGATCGCTCAATCCTATCAACAAGGAGGCGCCAGTTGCCTATCAGTTCTAACCGATAAAAAATTCTTTCAAGGCAGTTTTGAAAACCTCTCTCAAATTCGGGCTGTTGTTGATTTACCCCTACTTTGTAAAGACTTTGTAATTTATCCCTATCAAATTTATCTGGCTAGATATTATGGAGCCGATGCGGTTTTATTAATTGCGGCAGTTCTCTCCGACCAAGACCTGCAATATTTCCTAAAAATTGCCAAAGTTTTAGGGATGACCGCTTTAATTGAAGTCCATACCTTGGAAGAATTAGATCGGGTATTAACCCTCGATGGTGTTAACTTAATCGGGATTAATAACCGAGATTTACAGGATTTTTCTGTTGATTTACAAACCACTTGCCAATTGTTGCAAAGCCGCCAATCCCAACTACAATCCCGTGATATTTTAGTTGTGAGTGAATCGGGACTTTATACCCGTGAAGATATCAGTTTAGTCACCCAAGCCGGGGCGAAAGCCGTTTTAATTGGGGAATCTTTAATCAAGCAACCCGATCCTGGTGTTGCCTTAAATCAACTGATTGCCATTAAGTGATATGATCAGAAAACGGTAGAACCGATTCCTATTTCCGCTTATGTTCATTCAATAAGTTAATCCAAAAGGGATTAATGGATCGCATAAAGGGTTGAAATAAGAATTGAAAATTAAGTCACAATTTTGAGGAAAAATATTCCTTCTGTGATTTATGCAGAACACCAAACCCTTATTAATAGAAACAGACCATGGACGATAAATTAATGTTGATGATTCCAGGGCCAACTCCGGTTCCTGAACAGGCTTTACTGGCGCTGTCCAAACACCCCATCGGACACCGCAGTGGCGATTTTTTCAAAATCATGGCCGAGGTGACGGAAAACCTGAAATGGTTACACCAAACCCAAAATGATGTGTTAATTTTAACCGTGAGTGGCACGGGGGCGATGGAAGCCGGAATTATTAATTTCCTCAGCCGGGGAGAAAAGGTGTTATGTGGTTCTAATGGTAAATTCGGAGAACGTTGGGTAGAAGTCGCCACCGCCTACGGGTTGGAAGTTGATACCGTCACCGTCGACTGGGGACAACCCCTAGACCCAGAAGCCTTCCGAGCTAAATTAGAAGCGGATACGAACAAAGAAATCAAGGCTGTAATTATCACCCACAGCGAAACTTCTACCGGGGTAATTAACGATTTAAAAGCGATTAATCACCATGTTAAAGCCCATGGAGCGTTAATGATTGCGGATGCTGTCACCAGTTTAGGTGCTTTTAATCTTCCCATCGATGAATGGGGGATTGATGTGGTGGCTTCTGGTTCTCAAAAAGGCTATATGATTCCCCCGGGTTTGGGATTTGTGGCGGTAAGTGATAAAGCCTGGGAAGCCTACAAAACCGCTAACCTCCCGCGCTATTATTTAGATTTGGGATTGTATAGCAAATCGGCGAAGAAAAATACAAATCCCTTTACTCCTCCGGTGAACTTGTTTTTTGCTTTACAAGTCACGTTACAAATGATGAAAAAAGAAGGGCTGGAAAATATTTTTGCCCGTCATCAACGGTTAACTAAAGTTACTCGGGAAGCGGTAAAAGCCCTGGGATTATCCTTATTTGCCGCCGATGAATGTGCGAGTCCTGCAATTACGGCCGTTGTTCCTCCCGATGGTTTAGATGCTGAAGATATTCGGGCTATTGTTAAGAAGAAATTCGATATTGTTTTGGCCGGAGGACAGGATCATCTCAAGGGTAAAATTTTCCGTATTGGGCATTTAGGATTTGTGAGCGATCGCGATATTTTAACGGCGATCGCTTCCTTAGAAGCGGCATTACAGGAACTTGGTTATCAAGGATTTACTCCGGGTGCTGGAGTTGCTGCGGCGGCTCGGGTGTTAGCAGAATCTTAATTTAATTTTTGAGAATTCTATGGGTGGGCTATTGCCCACCTTTTTTGCTAAAAATCTAAATTTTTAAGCGGTTTCTAACCAGTCAAAAATTTTATCTAACTGTTCTAAAGTCACTAAACCATATTGCCACAGGGTCATGGATACGGGACTTGGATCTTGATATTTATGTTGAGCGTCCGTGGGATGATTTGCTCGTTCTGCCATGGCAATTGAGTCCGCAGATAGGGATAATTCATTCTCCAAAAAATGAATAAATCGAGAGTAATTACTGGGTGTCATTCTAACATTCACCTCCTAATTTAATAAGGATTAAAGGGTTAACAAAAAAAATTTTGATAAAAGCGGCAAATTGCCTTTTTTTATAGATTGATATACCGATCAAGTCTGAGGTTTAAAACTTCAGAACCTTGATCCGTAGCTATTGATTTGGCTGGAGAAAAACTTAAGTATTACTAAACTATTTACCCAGTTTTCTTCTCACGCATCTACATTAGCTGCGATGAACATTCCGCACAATGGAGTGGTAGCCACACAATTTTCTGTCACAGGTTCACTTTCTGAAAGAATAAGTAACCCCTAAGACAGATGAAGCCATCAAAATTAATCGTCGCTCGACAGAACAGTTTGCTTGTCAACAGAGAGAAGTAGCGGAACTCTAAGATATAGAGTCACAGTTTCACGGTTATTTAACCCTAGCTTGTTCAAGACGCGCGAACTTGACTCAAAATCAGCCTTGACAAAAAATCATTGTCGTGGATCAATTTTTTTAGCCCGCTTGCTTCTCCTCACACCTAAGAAGAATAAATCAACTGTATAGGGTTAACGACTGGTACGCTGAACGGTTCACCGAATGAACAGATTAACAAATTTATTTGTTATTGTGTAGACCCTATCATTAAAGTTTTAACAAATTACATGAACTTTTGTAAAGTTTTTTAAACTTAAAGCTCAGGGCTGAGAATTCAGAAAGTTGATCGGGATGCGATCGCCCACTTTCAGCCCCAATTCCTGAGAGCGTCCACCCCGGAGTTCGATCACCCGATCCACCGGAACATCAGGGCCATAGGTAGGACAGGGTTCCTGTTCACAGGGGAGAGCATTGACCTGAATGGCTTTCACCACATCACCCCGCAGAAAAATCATATCTAGGGGAATTTTGCAGTTTTTCATCCAAAACCCCACAACTCGAGGTTGAGCAAAGGGAAATAACATTCCCCGATCATCCGCGAGATCGGTTCTATACATTAAGCCTAATGCTTGCTGTTGGGGTGTTTTAGCTACTTCAAGCTGAATAAGTTCACGGCCAATTTTAGCCTTGGCTGTAATTGGTAACATTTGACCCCGATTTTCTTGGGTTATTATCGGAGACTGAGAAACCGTAGTTCCTAGGCTCGGAGGTTGTGCTGTTGAAACCGATGATAACAAAGGTGAACAGCTAACCAATAATACACCGACCATCCCAAAGCCCATAGAAACTAAGGCTTTTGGGATACGAGTCCAGAGCCAACCCGCCTCAAATTCAATTAACACTTCAAGGTTCAATGTTCTCAAAAAATCCCTATCATCAGCGACAAAAGATTGTACAGCATCTTAGACAACTTTGATCACGGATTTAAGAGGATTACCCATTACCCATTACCCATTACCCATTACCCATTACCCATTACCCATTACCCATTACCCGTCTCTGAGGACATATCCCACTCCTCGAACGGTTTGAATTAGGCGTTTTTCCCCTTCATCTTCAATTTTGAGCCGTAAATAACGAATATAAACTTCTATAACGTTAGACTCTCCCAGAAAGTCGTAACCCCAGACATTCTCTAAAATTTGTTCCCGGGTCAATACTTCTCGCGGATGTTCCATTAAATATTTAAGTAACTCATACTCTTTCATCGTTAGATCAATAGTTCTACCATTGCGGAGCGCCCGACGGGTTGCTAAATCTAAGACTAATTCCCCAAAGCGTAATTGTTCGTTATTGCTAGTTGCAGGTTGCAAATACAGATTAATCCGTTCCAAAAAGGTTTCGGTTCGATAGGGTTTTAAACAATAGTCATCTGCCCCCGACTCTAAACAAGCAATACGGTCTTCGATCGCATCTTTTGCCATTAAAATTAACACAGGTATCCGGCTGCCTAAATCCCGTAAATGACTACAAACCGATAGTCCTGACTCTCCCGCCAATAGTCGGTCAATGACTATTAATGCTGGTTGTAATTCCGTTGCTTGATGTAATCCCGTCACTCCATTATTCACCACAATCGGATAATAACCCGCTTCTTCTAAATCTAGGCTAATCTGTTGAGCTAACAGTTCATCTGGCTCAATAACTAAGATCGAAGGATGCTGATCTAACCCCAACTTATTCATTTATTTTGTTTTGTTTTGATCAAAAAACTTAAAACAGTTTTAACACTTTTCCTTAACTATTGAGCTATTAGTGTGTTAGTACGCACTACTCCCCCTGCTCCCCCTGCTCCCCCTGCTCCCCCTGCTCCCCCTGCTCCCCCTGCTCC
>NZ_LR735001.1:126058-162588 GCF_900009265.2 Planktothrix paucivesiculata PCC 9631
CTCCCCCTGCCTCTCCTGCCCTCTTACTCCCCCTGCCTCCCCTGCTCCCCCTGCCTCTCCTGCCCTCTTACTCCCCCTGCCTACGGCAATTCCACAGAAGTCGGTTTAGCAATATGCGGCAGTCCCCAGCCCAATTTTTCTCGGAGAACTTGAAAAAATTCCGGGGCTTGAAGCCTAATAAATTTGGCGTGATAGAGCGATCGCCGAACTTTGACCTGATATTCTGGAAGCACATAACAGCCTCCATTTCCATCGACTACCATCACCAACTGATTCGGACTAGCCGGATAAATGATCACAGGTTCCTTTTCCCCATAAATCAAAGCCCGAGAAGCCAGGGAATGGGGACAGATGGGCAGTAACTGTAACACTTCCACCCCGGGTGTCACCACCGCCCCCCCAGCCGATAAGGAATAGGCAGTTGAACCCGTGGGAGTGGAAATAATCACCCCATCGGCGGCAATATCCACCGGAGCATGACGGCCGATTTTAATTTCAAAATGACACATACAGGTCATGGGTTCCCGGTGTAACACCATTTCATTCAGACATAGCGCTTCCCATAGCACTTCCTCTGACTGACATACCTCCACCGCAATCATAGTGCGGTTTTCAACAATATAGTTTCCGTCGATAACTTGTTCCAAGACCGCAGGCAGTTGATTCAGGTAGGTTTCGGTTAAAAATCCCATGTGACCCGTATTCACTGCCAACAGAGGAATACCATGGGGTGCCAGTTGACGAGATGCCGAGAGAACCGTACCATCTCCACCCAGAACAATAGCAAACATCATCTCCCGATCAAAATCAGGAGGAGCAAGTTGATCTATAGGAATCCGATGTAAAGGATTTGGCCCCATGGAATAGCCCAATATCCCCCCGGTTCCGGGTGCAGTGCAAACCTTGAATCCTTGCCCCGTCAGCTTATCTTTGATCTCGGTAGCAGCACGACAAGCGGTGGGTTTGGAGTCATTATAAATAATCCCTACTTTTGGCACGCGACGTCTTCTTAAAATTGAGTTTAAACAGAGTCAGGGTCTATCTCAGAACTGGAATTTCCACCCCAATTCTGAGTAGACACAAAAATTTAGCTATAGTTAAAGCATACTCTGTCTTTGGGCGATTGCATTCAGTTAGAGGGGCTTGAAGGGATTGCTTCTTTTTTTGCGTTTTTTCAGTTTTTCCTGTTCATATTCGAGTTCTTTCAGTTTTTTCATAATTCGACTAAAGTATTCCTGCATATAGGTTTCTAAGCTGCTGATTTCCTTGGGGTCGATGCCAAATACTTGATAGGTTTCATCCATTGAGGCTTGCAGGGATTGACCATTGGCTAAAACCTCGGCAAAGGCTAGACGGTCAGAGACATTCCAACTCCACTGAAACCAACGGGTCACTTGCCGGAATAGACGCAGGACTTGGGTGGGGGTGCGGGTAATTTTAGCTTCTTTACCCGAAAGCCGTTCACACAAACGAATAATTTCCTCGGCTGTCCAGGCTTTGGAACCGACGATGGGAAAACTTCTATTCTCAGTTTCAGCAACGGATAGGGCCTTAACCGCAAATTTAGCGACATCGATGGTGTCCATATAGGCAACGGCAGAACTTAACCCCGGAACCAAAACCGCTTGTTTATCTAAAATTGGAATGGCATATTGACTGATTAACCCCTGGAAAAATCCACAGGGCTTTAAAATGGTGTAATTTAAACCGGACTCGGCTAAAAATAGTTCGGTACAGCGTTTGATTTCTAATAATGGGACTTGAGGATATTTCTCCGCATCTAAAAAGGAAAAAAAGATAAACCTTTCCACTCCGGCTTCCTTGGCCACTTGAATCAGAGAAACTTTCCCTTTCCAGTCTATTTGTTTAATCCCGAGGGAATCCGTAGGACGGGCTGTCGCTGCGTCGATGACGGCCGTTACTCCTTCTAGGGCAGATTTTAAGGTTTCAGGGTCACATAAATCCCCAGGAACCAATTCCGCCCCCCATTCTTTTAAAAATGCGGCTTTGCGGTAACTGCGTGCTAAACAACGCACGGTATAACCCTCATCAATGGCGCGACGCACCACCTGTCTCCCCAATGTGCCAGTCCCACCAACAATTAATAAAGTCATGAATATGAGTCTGAAGATTAAAGTTTGTTAAGTATGCTATCAAATATTCTCTCATTTTTTTACAAAACTTAACAAAAATTTGACAGTTGATTATCCACTATTGCGGAGTCAGAGGAAACAAACGTGCAAGCAAAAGACCAAGAAACATAAAGGAACATAAAAGTTTTCTCCCTGCTTCCCCTGCTTCCCCTGCTTCCCCTGCTCCCCCTGCCTCCCCTGCTCCCCCCGCCTCCCCTGCTCCCCCTGCTCCCTATTCCCCGTCTTAGATTTTCAGTAACAGAAAGCCCCCACCCAGACCCACAAGAATTAGGGCAAAGCACAGGAATGCGGTTGAGAAAATTTCGCCAGTCATGTATTTGATCTCCATTTATGATAGTTAAGGCTTATTGTATCGGATTGTTGCCACCCCTTATCATGGCCTTAACGCCTAACTAAATTTATGTCTAATTTTGCGGAACTGGGACGTTTCCTGTTTGAAGGAATCGAAGTTTTCTCTAATATTCCCTATCGCCGGATTAATGATGTTACAGTTCATCTGGATATCTACAAACCCCGAAACCGCCAGGGAGTCAATAAAACTTTGGTGGCGGTTCATGGTGGGGGTTGGATATCAGGAAGCAAAGAGGAAGTCCTGCCCCAACTGTTCCCGTTTTTAACTCAAGGATGGTCGATTGTTAATGTTGGGTATCGTCTAGGGAATGTGGCTTTAGCTCCAGCGGCGGTTGAAGATGTTAGGTGTGCTTTGCGTTGGGTGTTTTCCCATGCTTCTGAATATCAATTTGATCCGAACAGAATTGTTATTATTGGCGGTTCAGCCGGGGGACATTTAGCCACGTTATGTAGTATTTTACCTAATTCTGCCGGATTTGATTTATTAACAGAAACAGCTAATAATGAAAACCTACCTGAATTAAAAGTTGCAGCGATTATTAATTTATTTGGGATTATGGATGTTAATGATGTTTTATTGGGAGTGAACCGCCAAGATTATGCTCTGATGTGGTTCGGTCAACAACCCAATACTCAGGAATTAGCCACTAAAATTTCCCCGATTAATTATGTTCGCCCCGGACTACCTCCGATTTTAACTATTCATGGGAATCAAGATGGGCTAGTTCCCCACCAACAAGCGGTTAAACTCCATCTCAAGCTAGATGAATTAGGGGTATCTAATCAATTATTAACTATACAAGGGGCTGGTCACGGGGGATTTTCTCCAGCACAAGCCCATTTACTCTATCAAACTATTCAAGATTTTCTGCAAACCCATCAACTTTGGTAAAAGGATTCAATTATGACTGAAAATATCTTAAATCTCAAGGATAAAATCAACTATTCAGAATCGGGGATTTTAAGTTCAGTGTTGTGGAAAAATGACATCTGTCAATACACCCTATTTTGTCTGGCAAAAGGAACCGATATTTCTGAACATACCTCAAGTCGAAATGCTACAGTTCAGGTATTAGAAGGAGAAGGAATTTTCACCTTAAATGGGGAAGATATTAGATTAGAACCTGGGATTTTTATTATCATGGCTGCTAATGCCCCCCACGCTTTGAAAGCAGAGTCTAATTTGGCTTTTTTATTAACATTATCCACACCGTAATTTCAAGAAATACGGTATGACAGGACACACCGGGGGAAAAAAACGCTCAGACGGATTAATTCCGATTAGGGATTCCTCAGACTATACTCTAAAAAAGGAATCCCTGGGAGATTAATTAACCGATGTTAGAACTACACTGTCATACCACCTACTCCGATGGTCAACTGACTCCAACGGAACTGGTAAAGGTCGCCGCCGAAGCCGGAGTTAAGGCATTAGCAATTACGGATCATGATACTTTATCCGGTTGGGAAGAAGCATTGCAGGTGGCGCAATTCTACGGTATAGAAATTGTCCCGGGTGTGGAATTGTCAACGGTTCATAATGAAAGATCATTGCATATTTTAGGGTTCTATCCTGATAGAAATAAATTAGAAAATCCTCTCAAAGAACGTTTAAATGGACGCAAAAATCGAGCCAATCAAATTATAGAAAAACTGACTCAACTGGGTTATCCGATTGAGTTAGAACCCATGGGGGAAGGAATGGCGGTGGCGCGTCCCCATATTGCTATGGCGATGGTCAAAGCGGGTTATGTTAAGTCTACTAAAGAAGCTTTTGATCGCTGGTTAGGAGATTATAAACCTGCATTTGTTCAGTATGAAAAATTTTCGAGTATTGATGGGATTAAATTATTAAAATCCTGTGGTGCAATTCCGGTTTGGGCTCACCCTTATTTATATCAAGGGGGAAAAGTTGAAACGGTTTTTCAAGAATTATTGGAAGCTGGATTAATGGGTTTAGAAGTTTATCATCCTCACCATAGTTTATCACAAATTCAACGGTTAGAAAACCTTTGTGAAGAATATAATCTATTAAAAACAGGAGGGAGTGATTATCATGGAATCGGAGAAATCAATCAGTTTAATTTACCTCTAAGTTTATTAGAGTCCCTGAAACAATCAGTGATCAGGTTTTAAATAATTGGTAATAAAATCTCAAATTCCGTCCCCAATCCTAAATTAGAAATAAAATTCAGTTGACCCCCATGTTTTTCGCTAATAATTTGGTAGCTAATCGCTAATCCCAATCCGGTTCCTTTTCCGGCGGGTTTAGTGGTAAAAAAAGTATCAAAAATTCGAGCTTGAATTTCTGGGGGAATACCCATTCCATTGTCCCGAATACAAACTGATAGCCATTCCGAGTTTACATCAATATCAAGGATATCTGGCTCACTCAAAGATAAGGATTCTTTGTCAGTTGGTAAACAGTATAATAATCGATTTCCCTGAGAAAGTTGGGCTAACTGCGCCGGATATATTTGATCTTGAGATAGGGTTTTAACCTGGGTATTAATCTCAATTTTGGGAGACTTTTGATCAATTTCTTCTAAGGCATCAATTGCATTTGAAATTAGGTTCATAAACACTTGACTTAGTTGACCAGAATAGCATTTAATCAAAGGAATATCGCCATAATTTTTCACCACTTCAATTCCCTGTTTTAGACGATTTTTTAAAATCAATAATGTTCCATCCAGACAATCATGAATATTGATTTCCCGCCGTTGACTACCATCCATGTGAGAAAAACTATGCAAACTATTAACCAGTTGACTCAGACGTTCTGAACTGACTAAAATACTTTTAACTGCTTCTCCTAAGTCTTGCTGCAAAAATTCAAAATCAATTTCAGCTTTAACATCATCAATCGCCGGACAAGGTTTTTCGATATTGTCTTCATAGGTTTGAATTAACTTAATTAAATCTTGATAATAATTTAAGAGACAGCTAGAATTTCCTAAAATACAACTGACAGGATTTCGGATTTCATGGGCTACTCCAGCGACCATTTTTCCTAAACTGGCTAATTTTTCAGTTTGAATCAGTTGGGATTGAGCCTGTTGACGTAATAATTCAGTTGCTAATTGATGAATATGGGATTGAGCAACTAATAATTGTTGAATATCGAGAAGTTGATGACGATTTTCTGTTAACTGAACTACAATGGGTTCATATAATAATTCAGGCGATCGCTTGACAACTCGATGGGCTGCTTCTACGATTAAGGTATCTCCTGATAAAACTAATAATTGGCTTTGAGCAAACCGTTGTAATGAACGAATAGACCGTTGTAAAAATAATTCCCGTCCATAGGGACGACTTAAACATTCTAAAAATATTCGTCGAGAAATCATTCCGCTAAACTGACCATTTTGAGTGAGCATCACCCCAGGAATCAGGGGATTTTCTTCTAACTTCTGAGTCAGAATGATTCCCGGTTGATTGACATCAACTTGAGCATCATACAAAGATAAATCTTTCAGGGTTGACCCTAAATTTAATTCATTAATTGATGAAAAAGGAAGCATTAAGGATGACATTTCCATAGAGTAAGTATTGAGCATAATCATGTCAAGATAAATAGATTGAAAGATTGCATTTCAATTGATTGGATAGCTGTTGCTGCATCTAAATTACCGATTCAAAAACCGTAAAATCTTTACAATTTAGTCATATTGATGACCGGGGTAGTGTCTTTCAAATCCTTAACAGCTTAAAGGATACCGTTTCACCCTGAAAAGCCTTTACTCCATTTTATTCTATAATTTATAATTTGAAGCAAAATTTAAAATTTAACCTATTATTAATCTGTTTACCTGCTGTTAAACTAATGGGGGATACATACTCCTATCATCCGCGATACAGATTTAAAAAACAACAATATGATTGTGTAATTTTAGCTGTCTTTCCGGGAATTTTGAAGTCAAATTGCGGGATTTGTTACCCAGAGATAGGGATGTCTCAAACTCGAACAAACCACCCGATCACGTCCTTGATTTTTAGCTTTATATAAGGCTTGATCCGCTATAATAATTAAATCTCCGGGTGTTTTAATCGTTTTTATGGTTTCTGGATTTCCAAATTCTGCGGTAGCAATTCCTAAACTCAAGGTGACATAGGAACTCACCGAAGAATTTTGATGATTAAGTTGAATAGATTTGAGATTATCTCGGATTTTTTCGGCTATTGAAACCGCTTCATTTTGATCAATTTTGGGTAACACAACAACAAATTCTTCCCCTCCATATCGAGCCACTAAACCCGGTTTTGATGTTAAAGTTTGGGCGATGACTTGAGCGACTTGTTTAAGACAATCATCTCCCGCTTGATGTCCGTAGGTATCATTATAATTTTTGAAGTAATCGACATCAATAAAAATCAGAGATAGGGGAAATTCAGTGGATTTTAGTTGTGACCATTGTTGATCAAAATATTGGTCAAAAAACCGACGGTTGGGGACTTGAGTTAATCCATCTAAGCTGGCTTGAATTTGTAATTCCTGATATAATTTGTGGAGAACTTGATTCGATAATTGATGAATTTTGGACTGAGCCAGTAACAGTTGGTACATATCAATCAGTCGATAAATCTGGGGAGAAAATTCAACCACAATGGGCTCATAAACTAAATCGGGTAAACGCTGTAAGGCGGTTTGAGTGGCTTCTAAAATTGGCGTAGAACCCGGTAGAACTAAAATTTCTTTATTTTCCCAGCGATACAATACTTTTAAAGGACGTTTTAAAAATAGTTCAATACCATAGGGACGGCTTAACCGTTCTAAAAATCGTTGTCGAGAAATCATCCCAAAAAAATTGTTATTTTCTGTTAAAATTACCCCGGGTAATAAAGGGTTAGAGTTAAAAAAATTAGCCACAACTTCTCCCGTTTCCGAAGTATCTACCTGACAATCATATAAACATTGATCTTGCAGGGTTGATGATAGATTAGGATAGGAAATAGCAGTAGAACTCGGGAACAGGTTGTATAGCTCAAATCCGTTGCAACTTAGCATACAATTTTGATGATGTTTGTAAAGAGATGATCTTGTAACTGATTCAGATCTCCAGAATCTTACATCAGATCAGTTATCCTCTATAATAACTAAGTTTTTAATTTAATATTTGGGGTAGGGCGTTGACAAAGCCCCGGGTGATTCTGTGCGTCTTTGGATCGCTAGGATTTATATTTTACCTAGAATCTATGGTTAAAATGCTTAACAGTTTAGGAAATTATAGTTGAGGAAATCACAGCGAGCGAGGGCGCGCTGCTACCATAGGGCTGACGCCAACCCACGGCTTGGTTTTAATCGTTATCCGATAGAATTTGTAAGCGAATTTTGCCCTCACTACCATCGCCTAATTGTACTTCAATAATTTGACCCGCTAACTGTTCTAAACAGCCTAAAAGCGATCGCAAATGGGGGGTACTTGCTCCGGTATCTACATATAAACGGTCGGCTAAACTGCCCACTCGTTTCCAACTGCTATACAGTCTAACCATGGTTTGTTCGAGGACTGTGGCTTGTTTAACTAAATCAGAAGCCGTATTTAAACATCCCACCCGCAGCGCTTCTTCTAATGCCATTTCCATATCCACAGAAGACTGAGTTAAGGCTTGAACTTGACCCGCCGCATCCAAATATTTAGATAAATTTTTCGCTTCCGATGTTAACTGTTTAATCGTATCTACATCAGGATTTTCGATCATTTCCCGTTGTAATTCCGTAATATGAACTTCCGGTAGTTTTTCCATTTCTCGCACTAAAGGCGCTAAATAGCGAGGCGGCATTGCGCCCTCCGTGGCTTTTTCTCGAATGCTATCGGGTATTAAATCCGAGCTCATTGCCGTCCATTCATCATTCAATTGTCGGACTTCCCGGCGGGTAATTCGATCGCCATTGCAAGCCGCATCACTAACCATTTGTTGAACTTCTGCGGGGGCTTTTGCTGTTTCTATAAATGCTCGTTTACTAAAATTATTAATCGCATCGGGGTTAAGATGACCTTGAAGTAATAGGGCATCAGCGCTATTAGCTAATTCAATTAAAGCGTATGCTTGACTTTTACTAATTTCCCTTTCTTTTAACCAATTTAAAAACCCTGTTCCCCGTCCTTCGCCGCCTTTTTTCTCGCGATCGCGAACCACTCTTAAAATTCTGCCGCGCCAGATTTCCGTTTGCAAGTCGAAGCGATCGCAAACCTTCCAAGCGATATCAATTTGGTGTTCAAAATCCAATTCAGGAATTTCCGCTTCTGGATCAGGGAGTTCAAAATGCAGATCCTGAAATTCTGCTAAAACCTGGATCAGTTCATCGGGAGCTTGGGGACTTTCGGCCATCGGACGCACGCACTTGTTGGGAGACTGCCGGATCATTATTGCACAATTCGGGAACCTCTGGAATTCTTCTGCGGGTGTTGTGTCCAGTTCATAAGTAGGTGGTCATAAATAAAGTCAACAATAGAAAAAATTGTTTAGGATAATTCTTGAGAGTTACTCAGGGAATTAAATCGCAAGCGATCGCAGGTACAATCATTTCTTTCGTTTCTATCTTCAATGGCTTGAATTACAGCTTGGCTCAAATCATATTCATCTTCAAACATTCTTCCCGCCAGTTCATGAGTTTTTAATTGATGCCATTCTGGTTCGATTTCATTCAATTCAGGGCTATAAGCAGACAGGAAGAAAAATTCTAATTTTTTGTCTTGCCACTCCCTTTCTTTTTCTTGTATTTTTTGACTTTTATGGACACTGTAGTTATCTTGAATCAGTACGGTAATTTGTCGAGTATTTTGAAAATGCTTTTCAGCTTTTTCCGCTTGCCAATCTATAAATTTTATGTAATTCTCACTTGTAATTCCTGACAAACTTAAACCGTACTCAAAACTTTTTCCTTTTTCTAATACTCCAATTACATTCAATCTTTTTCCTCGCTTTTTCGTCTGGTTTATTTGTTTCTGCTTCCCCTTTTTTACATAGGTGTAACTCACAGGACTCCATAAACAAAAACCTGCCTCATCTAAATATTTTAATCTGACCAAACCCTCTTCTTCATAACGCTTTAACGTCTCCAAATCTCTTTTCTTGCTCGCTGTTTTTTCGGGATTCTGTTTTTTCTTTAAACTGGCTTTTGTTCTTTTCCAGCGCCAGTCTTTTTTTTTTAAGATTTTTCTAATTCTTTCTGCGCTTAGTGCGATCGCTCTCTCTCGCAGAAGTTTTTCCGACAGTTGACGGCTATTATAAGTTCTTTCATCTGACTCTATACAAGTTTCTAAATATTCTATATCTTCTTCTTTCCACCTCCGTTTTCTTCCCGAACGAGGAGCATCAAATAATCCTTCTTTTTCTTGATTTATCCATCGAGTTATTGTTTTTCTTACCATGGCTTCTGAACACCTTAAAGTCTGGGCTATTTTTGAGACCATCCATCCTCCATCACTAAACATTAATATATCTATTCTCTGCCTTGTTCTTTTCGGAACTTTCTCTTGCTGATACAGAGTTAGTAGCTCTTGTTTTTCTTCTTCTGTTAGTTGAATTCTTAACCTGAGTGGCATGACTATTCCTCTGATATTTATTCATTTCTTATTTTAACTCTATTTATGACCACCTACTTACAGGCTATCTGTTGTTGGTTAGATTTGGTAATTTTGTTAGAAATTAGCCCAAACACTCTGGGAATATAGAATAGTAAAGTATGATCTAACCCCTCAATAAAATTGGTTGAGAAATCTCTTATGAAAGTTCAAGAACTCCTCAAGGCGGCTCAAGAATTGAGCTTATCCGATCAAATTCATCTAGCTAGTCAAATTATGCAGTTAGTCGAACAAAAAATGCCACCCTCGACAGGAGAAATTGCCCCAATTCCCCAGTCAGAAGACCCCCTAATTGGTCTTTTCGCAGGTTCACCCGATTTGGCAACCCAGTCTGAGGAAATCTTGAATCGAGAACTGAACTCAACCTCTGGTTTTACATGGAAAGAGTAATCGCCGATACTGGTTTTGTTGTCGCTCTTGCTAATCGTTTGGATCAACGCCATGCTGAGGTGACTCCCATTTACTTGCAGTATCAACAGATTTTTCTTCCCCAGGTCGCATTAGTTGAAATTGCATATTTAATCGGTCGTGATGCAGGAATTACTACCGTTGTCCAATTTCTGCACGGTTTATCTGCTAGTCGATTTGAACTCATTGTCGCGGTGGAGGAAGATATTGAGCGTACTGCCAACATTTTAGAACAATATATCGATAGTAGAATTGATTTTGTTGATGCCTGCATCATGGCGATCGCAGAACGACTCAACATTCAAACTGTTTTGACAATCGATCAGCGTGATTTTCGACTGTTTAGACCTAAACACTGTGATCATTTTATCTTAAAGCCATAGATTAGACAGGCTATCATCGTTATTGATGTACAATTGTTTAACTATTGTTCTAACGATTTTGGGCGAGATTGGGTAAAATATCGAGCTAATCAAGCCGATGAGCTTAATTGATTTTAAGAGACGAGCGATCGCAGGTTTATTAATTATTACAGTAAAAATAATTAGGATTGAGATCATGAAAATTAGAGAATTTCTACAACAAAAACGAGAAGATATTTTGCAAATAGCTGATCAACATGGAGCATTCAATGTGCGAATATTTGGTTCCGTGGCTAGAGGAGAAGAAACAGAGAATAGTGATATTGATTTTTTAATTGATTACGATGTCTCTAAAATTTCTCCTTGGTTTCCAGTGGGGTTAATTGAAGATTTAGAGCAGATTTTAAATCGTAAGGTTGATGTGGTGACAGCAAAATCTTTACATTACTTTATTCGAGAAAAAATATTGAATGAGGCAATTAAATTATGAAAGAAAATAGAATTTACTTAATCCATATTCGAGATTTGACTATTTAGACCTAAACACTGTCATGACTTACGCAAGCAGGCTATATATAGCGTGTCAAAAGTAGGCGATCGCATACCAATGATAATAGCAATCGCCCTAAAAAGTCCTAATTATTTATTTTCCCCCCAATGTTGGGGGCTAGGGGGCTAGATGGCTTGAAATGTATACTGTTGAGAATGTTAAGGTTATGAAGGATTGATCAGCCGTTTTGGAACAGATTTCTAAAGCAGCAATATTTGCCCCCTAAATCCCCCAAAATTGGGGGACTTTAAGAGGTTGTCCTCGCTGATTAGCACAGAAACCGGGTTTCTGAACAATAAGTCTTGATTTCATCCCAGAAATAATAGTCAGAAACCCGGTTTCTTGGTTTGTGTACCTCAGTCCTATTTATTATTTATTAATGATTGACTTTATCACCCTCTCAACCTGTAGAGGTGCTTCAATTTCTGTAAACAGTTGAATTGCATTATCAAAATTAGGTTTGCTGTTTTCCCTATCCCCCATCTGTTGATAGGTTAAAGCCAATTGATAATAGGCTTCAGCTAGTTCACATTTTGCCCCAATATTTTCTAAAAAATTATTAACACAATCTTTCCAAAAATTCTCAGGTTTAATATTAACGGTTTTCCAATCTTCACTTTGTCTAAAACGTGCGATCGCTTCTTCTCTAATCATTGGATGTAAAAAGAATTCACCATTTTTAAATTCCACTAAAGAACAATTTTTTAATGACTCAATCACCCGACGTTGTTCACCTTTGTTGAAATCCCATAATAAACATAATAAGCCCTGATAAGGAACTGTCAGAGCATTTTGATACCAATAACCTAACCGACGCAATAATTTAAACGCAGAAGGATTAAGTTCTTGCAAACGCTTAAACTGAGAATTCACTAAATTTTTTAAATCAGGTTTAGCTAAAAGTTCAGCTTTGTTACAATTCCAATAAGCTTGAATATCTCCTTGATCATCTTCTTGAACTGCACCGCAAAGAATTCGCATCGCCTTGGCATTTCCCCCATAAGCTTTGTGCATTTCAGTTAAAATAGAATCATGATTATTAATCTGATAATATTCAAAATATTGTTTCCAGGCACAATAGTCTAAGCCAGGTAAACGATAGGTTTCAACCGTAATATCTCCTTCACACAAACGTTCACGACTGGTAATTAAAGTCACTGACTGCACCATCGGATCTGTTAACATCCTCAATAGCTCAATATAACGTCGATGGGGTTCAATAAATCTAAATTCAGAATCCAGTGCAGGTTCTAAGTTATCAATTAATATCCCAATTTTTTGATTTTGTAACAATCGTTTTAGTCGTCCCAAGGATACCATAAAATCCCGTCCAGGTTCCTCATCAAAATCCTTTTTCAGCCATTCGTCAACAATACTTTCAACAGGCGAGATGGTTTCTCTTTCCTTCGCCATCGTCAAATATAAGATTTTATCAAAGTTTTGATTCTTCAGAAATTCTGTAGCCAGAGTTGTTTTACCAATTCCTGCTGCGGCTTGAATTAAAATAATTTTTGCACCCTGATTGATTTTGGTTTTAAGGTCAGCGAACGCATCTTCCCGACTAACAAAAATATTATTTTCATTAGCAATATTTTCGGGAATGGCGATCTCAACTTTATTATAGTAACGATAGTAATGCTCTACTACCGCTTGCACATTATTCCGATTTACCTTTTCTCCACATAGGTTTGACAATCTCTGCCAAAGTTTGTATGCAGCCATCTTAACGCTTTCACCTACAAACCCCTGGCTTGCTCCAATTTCGTCATAACTTTTGCCATCTTTACCCTTCCACGTCTCTTTCAAGATAATAGTTTCAAGGGTACTCAAGGTTTTGAGATTCTTGGTCGGCAGTTGTGTACTGATAAAGTCCAACCCTGAATTGATCTCCATGATTGTATCCAGTGGTAAGTAGTAACCTCTAATAATAACTTTAACTGACTTTAATTTACATTAATTGACTTTAAACAAAAACTTTTATCTACTTTTATCTACCTTGACAAAATAAAGTATAATGTTTATATTGAAGTACATTGAGATATAAGATCTAATGTAGATTGCTAAGTCCCCTTAGCCTTGACTGATCACCTATGCTGCACTGCTTGTGTAGTATTTTACTTGGGGATAAAAAAATCCAGTCGATTTGCCGATCAACTGGATGTCTGAAGTTAGATGTTGTTATCGTTAGCTTTATTGTGCCCCTACTTTCTTCGGTTTTTATCTGCTAGAGTCCGCCAGACAAATGCAGCTAAATCCAGAAGCAACAGGATCAGAGTCGTGTCCGCGATCAATCCGTCGAGACCTGAATCAGACACTCTGATCATACAGAGAGATAGAGTTGTAAAACGTAAGTATTTAGGAGTCATCAAAGTATCCTTGTCTACATACGTTCAGCTTTGTAGCCAAGCGAGAGCCTTAGCGTCCGCCCTTCAGGTATGGGCGCTTTTTGGCGTCTGCAAAAAGACTACTTGAATGACATATTAACACAAAAGAGTTTGGTTAACGGCAATAGTTTTTTAAATTTTTTTGCAGCATCATCAACAGGACTTACGCAGCTACGCTATGCGTAGCGTAGCCCTGTATATAAAATCGCGTTTTCTAAACCTTCTGCAACTGGGTGAGAAATTCCCAAGATCCCGATCATTATGTGTGTTTAAAATGCGATCGCCAAAAACGTCTTAATCAACCGGATTCTATTTGGACGTTTATTATTTTATTTGCGATCGCCTTGATTTTGGTACTAGCGATCGCCTAACATAAAATTAATATTAACCATCAACCAGATAAAAGTAGTGAGGCGTTCACGCCTCATTCAGCCCTAACTAACTTTAATGCGTAGCGCTATATATAGCGCATTTTAGTACGCTACATATAGCGTAACTGCGTAAGTCCTGATCAAGCATCCAGATCGTGAAGACGATTTTTTTTGTGTTGGAGTTACAACGGCGACGGCAAGCGATATGTCCGCTTAATTCAATATAATTCCCGTAGGGGCGGGTTCACCAATATCTCGAATATCTGCTATAAATTTAACTGAACCTTCCCCTTTTTATTATCAATTAACAGCAAACTCCTTTTGACTTTCAAAAATTAATAAATTAACTCGATTCTTACTCCTGAATACTAAAAACTTTAGTCAGTTTTAACTAACTAAAGTTTTAGCTTTATTAATTTTTCAACCTATTTTAATAGGTTTGAGCTTTGAGCCTAAATTTTAATTCAATGATCCAATGATTCCAGATATCCTAGAGGGTGCGATCGCTAATTAACGATTGTAACCGCCGTTAGGATAGGGTTGATTATTGCGATTATAACGATCATAGCGATCGCTCCCATTATAAGTTCCTGAATCATACTGACCATTGTAATTCCCGTTATTGTCACCCCGTTGCCAGGCTGCATACTCCTGATCTAAACGTTGATCTAAAGCCGTATGAGCATCTCGAACCATTTGGGCTTTTTGGGCGGGAGATAAATTATTATACTGAGGTTTATTTACCTCTTGTCGCATTTGTTGTTCTAACTCAGCATGACGTTGCTGACGATATTGATCAAAGGATTGTTGACTATTGGGATTGTTGGGGTTATTGCGATTGTTGCGGTTGTTGGAATTGGTATTATTATAACGACCATTATTGTTATTGGATTGCTGTTTTTTCCAGGTTTCATATTCCTGATCTAAACTGTTATCCAAGTCACTATGAGCATCCCGAATCATTTGGGCTTTTTGGGATGAGGATAAATTGCGATATTGGGGTTTATTAACCTCTTGTCGCATTTGTTGTTCTAACTGTGCATGGCGCTGTTGACGATATTGGTCAAAGGACTGTTGATTATTGAAATTGTTAGGATTGTTGTTATTATTAGGATTGTTGTTATTATAACGACCATTATTGTTGTAACGACCATTATTGTTATTATTGGATTGCTGTTGTTTCCAGGTTTCATATTCCCGGTCTAAACTTTTATCCAAAGTCGTATGAGCATCCCGAATCATTTTAGCTTTTTGGGCTGGGGATAAATTATTATATTGAGGTTTTTTCACCTCCTCCCGCATTTGTTGTTCTAACTGTGCATGACGCTGTTGACGATATTGATCAAAGTTATTTTGAGCCAGAATTAAATCTTGAGAGGGTTGTCTGGCGGAATTCGTATTAATCCGGTTATTAGGCATCACAGCATGGGCTGGGAGCATTGAACTCGCTAATAATACTAATGTTGCTAAGGTTAATGTCGGTTTCATAGGTCAACTCAACTTAATAAAATTTTGAATCCCTTTATCTATTTTATAATAAAGTTTTTTCAGGGAATTTGCCTCATCCTAAAAGATGATTTTAAAGGTCTTGATCAGACTTTTTAAGTTCTCTGAGGTAGATTGAAGTTAGCAGTTTTTCTAACTCCTGGCTTACTCTAATAGTCGATAAAAATTATCAAAGGTTCCCCACTGATAACTGATGACTGATGACTGATTTAATCTGTACTGCACAGGCTTTTAATTCCGGTTGGCGGGAATCGGGACAGGCGTGGGGATGGGTTAAATGATTAGCTTCTGCATCTGCAGCCCATAATGCCCCCCAGTGCATCGGGACAAATACGGTGCCCGGGGCGATAAAGGCGGTGACTTTAGCGGGAAACCGACAACTTCCCCGCCGAGAACGCACTTCCACAATATGGCCATTTTCAACCCCCAAATTAGCTGCATCCTTGGGATGAATTTCAATGAACGGGTCGGGGTGCATTTGTTGAATTTTTGCCGTTCTCCCGGTGCGGGTAAGGGTGTGCCAGTGACCATACAGGCGACCCGTTGTTAAGACATAGGGATAATCGGGATCACTGGGTTCGGCTAAACCTTTGGAATGGTAGGGGCCAAAAATTGCCCGACCGTCGGCGGTGGCAAAATAATTATTGGTGTAGAGGCGTTTGCAGGAAATATCGGTGTTAACTTCCCCTTCTGGACAGGGCCACTGGGTCGGCCCCTGCTGTTGCAAACGCTCATGACTTAACCCGGACATATCACAGGGACGCCCTTTAGTCAGCCGCACAAATTCAGCATAGACATCCGCCGAGGTTTGAAAGGCAAATTGTTCCTTAAACCCTAAACGCCTCCCGACATCGGCAAAAATTTCCCAGTCATGTCGGGCTTCTCCCAGGGGGACATCAAACCCCGGACAGTATGTAACACGCCGTTCTGAGTTGGTCATCACCCCGGTTTTTTCACTCCATTGGGTCGCGGGGAGTAAAATATGGGCGTAGGGGGAGGTTTCCGTGGGATAGTAGGCTTCTTGATAGACGGTAAAAGGGGATTTTAATAGGGCGGCTTTGGTACGTTCCAGGTCGGGCATACTGACGGCCGGGTTGGTGGCGGCGATCCAGAGAAACTTAACCTGATCCTGTTCTAAACCGAGAATCATATCCCAAACGGTGCGTCCGGGGGTGGGAGAGATCTGACCTGGGGGAATACCCCAAAACTGTTCGACTTCGGCCCGATGTTGGGGGTTAGTGACAAATCGATAGCCCGGTAAGAGATTGGAGAGTCCCCCGGCTTCCCGTCCGCCCATGGCGTTGGGTTGTCCGGTGAGGGAAAAGGGGCCAGAACCGGGTTTACCAATTTGACCGGTCATCAGGTGCAAATTAATTAGCGATCGCACTTTTGCCGTACCCTCGGAGGATTGATTTAATCCCATTGACCACAGAGATAAAACCCGTTTTGATTCTTGCCAATAGCGGGCAGCCGTTTCTAAGGCTTCGATAGTAATTCCACAGGTTTCGGCAACTTTTTCGGGAGGATAAGATTGTAAAAGTTGAGCATATTCTTTGAAATTACGGGTACATTCATCCACAAAAAGTGTATCTATATCTCCCGATTTTAATAATAAATAACCTATACCATTAAAGAGGTCAATATCAGTTCCGGGGCGAAGGGGTAAATGCAGGTCGGCGGCTTCGGCGGTTTGGGTATATCGAGGGTCAGCCACAATTAGTTTAACGTGGGGATTTCGTTTATGATATTTGGCTAAACGATTAAAGATAATCGGATGACATTCGGCGGTATTACTACCAACAATAAAGGCACAATCAGTTAATTCTAAATCATCATAACAACAGGGTGGCCCATCAGACCCCAAGCTCTGAACATAACCCGACACGGCTGATGACATACATAAACGAGAATTTGCATCAAAGTTATTAGTTCCTAAACACCCTTTGAATAGTTTTTGTGCTACATAATAATCTTCGGTAACAAACTGACCGGAGCCGTACATACATAAAGCATCGGAACCATAATCATTGCGAACAGTTTGAATCTGATCTACGATCAGAGTTAGGGCTTCCTCCCAACTCCCCTGACGGAAGGGTTGGTCTAGGGTTTCTCGAATCATGGGGTGTAAAAGGCGATCGCGGCGAATTGATTCGGTGACGGTAGCTCCTTTAACACAGACCATTCCCAGACTAGAGGGATGTTGGCGATCGCCTCTCACCTTCCAAATCGGGTTTCCATGTTCATCTCGTTTAATATCTTGATCAGTCGTTGCTGTCGATAGAATTTCCAAACCACAACCGACACCACAGAAAGGACAAAGTGTTTTAATCGATTTCATTATTTTATTTATAAAATAGTTATTGGGCTAGTTGTTGGGCTTTAGCCCTCCATATTCGTGGGCTGAAGCCCAACAACGAATTCCCAAATTTTTTAATATAAAAATTGTTAACTCAGAGTGAGAAATTGGGATGAATAATTAACTCCCAATTTCTCTTAAAATATTCCCTATTGAACCGCTTTTAAATCCAAGGTTCCTACGGGGGTAAATGTCACCTCAAACTGCGTATAGGGAGTTTGGGTTACATCGGATTTCACTAACTTGGGCAGAGGGGTATTATTCAGGTTTTGAGTTGCATCGGCCGATTTAGCTTCATAACTCAAAATCTCTCCCGTTTGACTCACTTTAACCAGATAAACGGATACCGCCGTAACTGGGGTGCTTGTCCAAGCCTCATTAATTTGGGCAAAAACCTCTTGATTTAACTTTTCTAAATCCGCCGCACTCGGAGTTTTAGCCGTGCTACCGGTAGCCGTTGCCGTTTCTGTGGGGGGTGTTGTCGGAGAGGTTGTTGGGGTTGTTGCCGCTTCCGTGGGGGCTGTTGTGGGGGTTTGGGCCACCGTTGGGGAGGGTGATGCTGTTGCCGAAGCCACACTCTCAGGCGTTGGGGACGCAGCAGACACGGGAGATGGAGCAACTGTCGGGGCAGGGGTCGGGGTGACTGCACTGGGGGCAGGGGTCGTGGGAGTCGGGGACGCCACCGCATCGGGAGTCGGGGTAATCGTCGCCACCGCATTGGGAGAGACAGTTGGGGTTGAACCCAGAGAGGGAGAGGGACTCACTGATGTTGCCGTATCCGGTGATAGGCTAGGGGAAGCGGTGGGGGATAGGGTGGGAGAGACTATCGTGACCGGAGTTACGGTTTCAGTAACGGTGGTGGTTTCGGTTTCCATCGTTGGGGAGGCAGATTCGGTTGTTTCTGCATCCTTACTGGCCGTGGTAGAGGTGGGGTTAAAGATCAATGACCCGACTAGAGTGGCAATAATCACCCCCCAAAGGGCAAATAATACCCCCGTCTTTATTGCTGGAGACATTTCTTCCGAGGTTATGACCTGATCCGGTACGGGGGTTACATTTGGTTGAGACAGGGAAGCATAGGGATTTTCATTAGCATCTGGTTTATTAGGTTGCATACTTGACACCTCTGTTGCAATAGGACTAGAACTGGGTGCTATTGTAGTGCTTTGTGCAGATCCGATGTCAGAGGTTGTCTGTTCAATTGTGTCTTCATCTTCTTGATCTTCTTCGTGGTGAGCAAAGCGCCGGAACAGAAAGTCGAGGGCCTGGTTGCGTAATTCGTAGTATCGGGGGTCTTCGGTGATTTTGGCGCGGTTACGGGGACGGGAGAAAGGAATATCTAGGATCTCCCCAATATGAGCGGCTGGGCCATTGGTCATCATTACCAGGCGATCGGCCAAAAACAAGGCTTCATCGATATCATGGGTAATCATTAACACAGTAATCCGATGATCCTGCCAAATACTCAAAAGTTCTTCCTGTAATTCTTCCCGGGTGATGGGGTCTAAGGCGCCAAAGGGTTCGTCTAAAATCAACATTTGGGGACGAGTGGCTAAGGCGCGGGCGATGGAAACCCGTTGTTTCATCCCTCCTGAGAGTTGGGAGGGTTTTTTATTCGCCGCTTCCGATAGCCCGACTAACTCTAAATTTTCTTGAACAATGGTTTTATGTTCGGCGGCGGATTTGTCAGGATATACTGACTCAACTCCTAACTGAATATTTTCTTTTGCGGTTAACCAGGGTAGGAGGGAATAGTTTTGAAACACCACCATCCGTTCTGGCCCGGGTTCGGTGATCAGTTGTCCCTGAACGGAGATGACCCCAGTGGTGGGTTGATTAAACCCCGCCACCATATTTAATAGGGTGGATTTTCCACAACCAGAGTGACCAATAATACAAATAAATTCGCCTTCTTGCACCTGAAGATTCACGTCTTCTAGTACAACATATTCACCTTTTGCTGTGTTATAAACCTTGGAAACTTGATCAATCAGCAAAAAAGCATCGGATTTTGAGGATGGCATTGGTTGGGAAGAAATACTATCTAAAATTTGCATAATTTTTTAGACTAAACAACGGTTGACGATCAGAATGTTCTAGGCTGCTATGGGATCAAGGATAATTTCTTCAATCCGAATTTCTTGTTTAATCTTGAGATTTTTGAGATATTTAATCGGATCGTTAGGATTAAAAATAGTGCCATCAAGTAGCTTAACGCTTTGGCGATCGCGTCCTGTATCGGACAATCCTAATTCCCGGGCTGCTTGGCCATAAACATCAGTTCTTAATACCCTTTCTAGGATAGAAACCCAGTTTTTGGGAAAGGGTGTAATCCCCCAACGAGCCATTTCTGCCATGATCCAGAGAAATTCTGTAGCATCAGGGCAATTGGTTTTATCCAAATAAAACTGATTGTAATTCACTAATAATTGTGGGGGTTGACCATCGCCCCGGTCAACGGGATCAATAAATCCTAAGCGGGTATATTCTGGGGCCGATCCGATATATTCATCCCGACATAAGATCTCTAAAATTTCTTCTCGATTTCGCCGATCATCGCAATAGTCACAGGCATCAATTAATGCTTTTACTAAAGCAACATGGGTTTTGGGATAGCGATTTGCCCATTCTTCGGTTACGCCTAAAACTTTCTCCGTATGTCCATTAGGGAAAATATCAAAACTATTAGCAATCACAAATCCTAAGCCCTCATGAACAGACCGGGCATTCCACGGCCCTCCCACACAATACCCATCAATATTTCCGGCTTTTAAATTGGCTTGCATTTGGGGCGGTGGAATCACCGTTAAATTAACATCTTGATCGGGATTAATACCCCCGGATGCTAACCAATAACGCAACATTAAATTGTGCATCGAACTCGGGTGAGCCATGCCCAATGTATGCACTTTGTCAAGATGATTTTCGATATAAATTTTAAAATCGGCTAAGGTTTTAACCCCATTTTCATACAAGTTTTTACTCAGGGTAATTCCATTGCCATTTCGAGATAGGGTCATAGCCGTAACAATCGGAATCGCTGGAGTTTTCCCAAAGCCCAAGGTCATCGCGAAAGGCATTCCTGCCACCATTTGAGCCGCATCTAAACGACCTTCTACGACTCCTTGACCTAACAGTTTCCAACTGGTTTCTCGACTCAGGTTAACTTCACTTAATCCATACTCTTCAAAAATACCCTTTTCTTTGGCAATAATCAGGGGGGCGCAGTCGGTTAGGGGAATAAAACCTAGGTCTAAATTGACTTTTTCTAAGCCATTTTTGGAAACCACCATCGGTGCTTTTTTGCCAACGGTTTTTTTGGCTTTTTTCTGTTGGTTGAGAAAGTAAACAACTTCATTCCGTAGGGCATAATAGCTGGGATGATTTACCACTTCCATCCGTTGACGGGGACGGGGAATATTCACGTCTAAAATTTGCCCAATATGAGCTTCTGGGCCGTTGGTTAACATCACAATCCGATCGGATAATAATAAGGCTTCATCGACATCGTGGGTCACCATGACGGCGCTGACTTGGTTGGCTTCGCAGATTTTCATTAACTGCTCTTGTAACCCGCCTCTAGTTAAAGCATCTAAGGCTCCAAAGGGTTCATCTAGGAGTAATAATTGGGGACGAATCGATAGGGCACGAGCGATCGCAACTCGCTGTTTCATCCCCCCCGAAATTTCTCCCGGTCGTTTATCCGCCGCCTGTCTTAAACCGACTAATTTAATATGTTTTTCAACAATTTCTTTTCGTTCAGTTTTAGGCAGTTTACGATAGACCTCATCAACGGCTAAGGCGATATTTTCCCTAACAGTTAACCAAGGTAATAGGGAATAATTTTGAAATACCACCATTCGATCAGGCCCAGGTTCTCGGACTTCTCGCCCTTCTAAAATAATCCCTCCTTCTGAGGCTTGATCTAACCCGGCGATAATATTTAATAGGGTAGATTTTCCACAACCCGAGTGTCCAAGAAGGGTGATAAATTCACCTTTATTAATTTTAAGTTCGATATTTTTCAGGGCAATATATTTTTCTCCATTGGGGAGATTAAAAACGCGATGAACGTGGTCAACTTGTACGAATACAGACATAATTTAAGATGAGAGAGTAAAGGTAAACGGCAATCATTTCTGGTTTATTTTTGCTCGGCGGGAACCACTTTAGAAGCAATAAAACCAATGGTTCTATCTAGGATCAAACCGACGACTCCGACATAAATTAAAGCCACGATAATCGCACTCATTCGAGAACTATTATAGGCATCCCAAATAAAGAATCCGATCCCAACTCCACCCACTAACATTTCCGCCGCAATAATCGCTAACCAAGATAGACCGATCCCAATTCTTAATCCGGTAAAAATATAGGGAACTGCGGAGGGAAATAACACTTTAAAGAAGTATTTATGTTTGGGTAAACGTAACACTCTAGCCACGTTTTTATAGTCTTGAGGAATTTGTTGTACCCCGACGGTGGTATTGATAATAATCGGCCAAACTGCTGTAATAAAGATGACGAAAATAGCCGCCGGATTAGATTGTTGTAAAGCAGCTAGGGCAATGGGCAACCAAGCCAGCGGCGGAATTGTTCTAAGAATTTGAAAGAGGGGATCTAAGGCATCATACATAAAGGAATTACTCCCCACTAAAATCCCTAGGGAAATTCCTACAATGACCGATAAGCTAAAGCCAATCGCCACCCGTTGTAAACTGGCAATGACTTGCCAACCCAACCCTTTATCAGTACCGCCATTATCAAAAAATGGGTTAACAATTAATTCCCAAGATTCTTTAACGGTTGTAATCGGAGAGGGTAAATTAGGATTTTCTCCTGAACATAATAGTTGCCAAATCGCTAGAAAAATAAAGACTCCAATCAAAGGACGGATCACTTTATTCCGATTATTATTAAACCAATTGAAAACAGAATTTAGAGGATTATTACTATCAGAATTAGCTTTGGCGCTAGTAGTCATGATGATTACAAATTAGTTAGTTTTTTCTCTTTAAGCTCCCCGGTAGAGACATTGCCTGCAACGTCTCTACCGGGGGAATGTGTAGCAAAAATTTCATGATGGGATATTAGACCTTGAATAACCCCACCAGACAGTAATTAGGAGGGAATTAAACTTTTTTGATCGCTAAACTATTGAGATAGGCTTTAGGATCATCGGGGTTGAATTGTACGCCATCAAAGAAGGTTTCAATCCCGCGAGAGGGTGTGGCTGGAATTTCGGCTGCGGGAACATTTAAAGACTTCGCTGCTTCTCGCCATAAATCTTCGCGGTTGACCTTATCAACGGTGGCTTTAATATCTAAATCGGCTGGTAAATATCCCCAGCGAATATCTTCGGTTAAGAACCAACTATCATGGCTCTTATAGGGATAAGACGCATTATCCCGCCAGAATTTCATAGCCAAGGGACTAGCCGTAATCACCCGACCATCCCCAAAATCAATATTTCCCCTGGAGCGCTCAATAATATCTTTAAAAGGCACTTTAAACCATTTATCTTGGGAAACAATTTGACACATTTCCTCGATATTTTCCGGTTTATCACACCATTGTTGCGCTTCTAATACGGCCATGGTTAAAGCTTTAGCGGCTTTGGGGTTTTTATCCACCCAATCTGCTCGCATGGTAAAGGCTTTTTCGGGGTGATCTTTCCATAATTCCCCGGTAATTAATGCGGTATATCCGGCTTTTTGATTGACTAATTGGGCATTCCAAGGTTCACCGACACAGAACCCTTCCATATTTCCGACTTTCATATTCGCTACCATTTGGGCGGGTGGCACCGGAATAATTGAAATATCAGTATCAGGAACAGTACCCCCGGCAGCTAACCAATACCGCACCCATAAATCGTGAGTTCCTCCAGGGAATGTAATCGCAGCCTTGACTTCCTTTCCGGCATTTTTGGCAGCTAATAAAATATCTCTGAACTTAGCACTATCATTAACAGTAATTTTAGCATCCAGATAGTCTTTACTTAAAGAAATCGCCTGACCATTGGTATTTAATCGGGCTAAAAGATACATCGGAACGGGTTGTTTTGTAATCGTTCCTAATGTCATTAAATACGGCATAGGGGATAGGATATGGGCCCCATCAATACCCCCTCCACCTGACCCTAATTCTAGGTTATCTCTAGTAACAGGCCAAGAGGCTTGTTTAACTACCTTAACGTCAGACATTCCATACTTAGCAAACAGGCCCTTTTCTAAGGCAATAATTAGGGGGGCTGAGTCGGTTAAAGCAATAAATCCTAATGTTGCTGTTGGTATTTCTGGAGCATCAGCCGGATTAATATTCACCGCCGGGGCTGGAGTAGAGGTTGTTGTCGTGGTTGTGGAAGGATTGTTATTAGCAGCACAACCATGGATGATTAGAGTTCCAGCCGCCGTTGCACCAGCCGTGAACAGGAATTTCCGTCGTGAAAGTTTACTCATATTCTGTGTTTTGATTCTGTATTAGTAGGGTGTTGATGTGGATTTTGAGATTAATTATTCTTTGACTCGAGCACCAAATTGTTCGACTAAAATTTGTCGCAAAACGGGCTTGAGATCCTCGCAGGGAATGGATTTTTGGACACATTCACCCAGTTGGGCATCTTTACCGACTTTTCCGCCCATATAGAGGTTCACCCCTTCAACGGTTTTGCCGTCTTTGCGGGCTTTGGTTCCCATTAATCCAATGTCGGCTACTTGGGGTTGTCCGCAGGAGTTGGGGCAGCCTGTCCAATGAATTCTGACGGTTTTTTCGACGGTTAATTCCGCTTCTAATTCCTTAACTAATTCGACAGCCTGATTTTTAGTTTCTACCAAAGCAAAGTTACAAAATTGTGCGCCCGTACAGGAAACTAATCCTCGACTTAAGGCAGAGGGATTAACGGAGAATTTTTCCAAAATCGGTTCGGTTAAAAAGGCTTCTAACCGACTATCGGAAATATTGGGAATAATCACATTTTGTTCAACGGTTAAGCGAATTTCTCCACTCCCATAAACTTCAGCAATGCGGGATAATTCTAACATATCGTTAGCAGATAACCGGCCAACGGGAATATTTAATCCCACATAGTTTAATCCGGGTTGTTTCTGTTGATAAATTCCCAAATGATCCCGTTTTTCCCAAAGAATTTCGTCTTTTTCCGCTTCAGATTCTAAAGCATAACCGATTTGTTTTTCGACTTCAGAACGAAACTTCTCAATGCCCCATTCATCGATTAACCACATTAACCGAGTTTTTTGGCGAACTCCCCTAGGCCCATGGTCTCGAAAGACTTCTAAAATCCCTCGACAAATATCGACAACTTGCTCGGGTTTTGCCCAAACATTCAGGGGAATGGCGGCTTCACAACGGGTTGCAGAAAAGAATCCTCCAACTAACACATTGAAGCCAAAAGTTTCCTGTTTAAATGCCGGAATAAAGGCAATATCATTGATTTCGGCGTGAATAGAATTATCCCGACATCCGCCAATGGCAATGTTGAATTTTCGGGGTAAATTACTAAACTCTGGATTTCCTTTTCCTTTATTGGTAATTAGGTCTTGAACCTGTTGCACTAACTCCCGGGTATCATAGAGTTCATCGGCATCTAACCCCGCAACCGGTGAACCTGTGATATTACGGACGTTATCCATTCCCGACTGAATACTTGTGAGTCCAACGGTTTCAAACCGCCGAAAAATATCGCTGAGATCCTCAATCCGAATTCCTCTTAACTGAAGGTTCTGTCTTGTGGTAATATCAGCACTACCGTCATCACCATAGCGTTGCACGATTTCCCCCAAAACCCACATCTGCTCACTGGTGATCACCCCATTTGGTAAACGCAACCGCATCATGAATTTACCTGGAGTCACGGGACGGAAAAACACCCCGAGCCATTTTAGGCGATGGTCTCGGTCGGTTTCGTCCATGGCTTCCCAACCCAATTGGGCGAAGGTTTCTAGTTCATCTTTAACCGCTAAACCATCTTTTTCGGCCTTGAGTTTCTCAAATTTGTTTGTGGCTGTTTTTTGCGGGACTGTGCTGGTCATAGCGGATTCCTCAGTGTTGCTATGTCTCGAATTTGGATCAAATTTGGCCAAACATTAACAGGTCTGTGGGACACAAACCGTATCACGGGAGACTCAAATCTAAAATCAGAGTATTAATCTCTTTTGTTTGAACTTAGAGGCTCTCGACCTCAACCCAAAGGTTAAGCAATGTGAATAAGTTAGACCCCTATACCCGATGCAATCGTAGCTAATGTTACAAAACTTAAAGTTTCATGAAGATTTTGCATTGTTGTCATACATTTTTTACATAACCTGAAATTTTTAGATTGTTTTTAGGTTTGGGCCGATGGTCAGGCTTCATTTGGCCATAGCCTTACAGTTAGGACGCTTCTAAATCCAGCAAACTATTCCCTGTTCCCTGTTCCCTGTTCCCTGTTCCCTAGTCCATAGACAAAGATGTTTTAACTACTAAAATTAATTATGATTCCAAATACTTCTTGTTACTGGCTGAAAAATGTTCGCGTTCCGGTTTGTGTACTGACCGATGTTGATGGGGCGATCGCAGCTTCAGCTAATACGGATGGTATGGCTTTAGTTGATATTAAAATCACCTCGGGAATCATTAATCAGATTGCTATTGCCGAATCTATTGAGTTAGAAAATATCCCCACGGTGGATTTACAGGGGAAACAAATTTGGCCCTGTTTTGTAGATGTTCATACTCATTTAGATAAGGGTCATATTTGGGAGCGATCGCCGAATATTAAAGGAACCTTTGAAGACGCTTTAACTGCCACTTTTAAAGATGAAGAAACCTGGACTACCGAAGATATTTACCGACGAATGGAATTTGGCTTAAAGTGTAGTTATGTCCATGGAACCAAAGCGATTAGAACCCATTTAGATTCGGCAGGAAGATTGATAGATATAAACTGGGATGTTTTTAACACATTAAAAAAGGAATGGCAAGATCGCTTAATTTTGCAAGGTGTTTCCTTAGCTACCTTAGACTATTATTTAACGGCGGAAGGTGAAAAATTAGTTAATAAAGTAGTAGATTCAGGGGGAATTTTGGGTAGCGTTGCTTATATTAATCCTGATTTAGATCAACAAATTGAGCGAATTTTTGCTATTGCTAAAGACCGCAGTTTGAACCTAGATTTCCATGTCGATGAAAATGGAGAAGCCGAATCAATTTGTTTATCTAAAATTGCCGAAGCCGCGTTAAAATATCAATTTCAGGGGAAAATTATTTGCGGACATTGTTGTAGTTTAGCCGTACAACCGGAGGATATTGTTCAAAAAACCCTAGAATTAGTTAAAGCTGCCAACATTGGAATTGTGAGTTTACCGATGTGTAATCTCTATTTACAAGATCGTCAATATGATCAATCTCAACATCCAAAAACCCCCCGTTGGCGAGGAACAACCTTAGTTCATGAATTGAAACAAGCGGGGATTTCCGTGGCTTTTGCTAGTGATAATTGTCGTGATCCGTTTTATGGTTTTGGCGACCATGATGGGTTAGAAGTCTTTAAAATGGCGGTGAGAATTTGCCATTTAGATAGACCTTTCCAAGATTGGTTATCGACTGTCACAACCATCCCGGCGGATTTTATGGGTTTACCCGATACCGGACGCCTTGGCGTAGGACTTCCGGCGGATTTTATTATTTTTCAAGGAAGGTATTTAAGTGAAATTTTATCCCGGTGTCAGAGCGATCGGATTGTAATTAGAAACGGTAAAATATTGGAAGAAAAATTACCTGATTATGCGGAATTAGATTAGCTATATTAAATTAAAAACCCGGTTTCTTCAAGAAACCAGGTTTTTGTATTAAGCTAACTGTTGATTCTTCAAATAATCAAAAACGCTTTTATCTCCAATATCTCCGGGAATTCCTTGGAATATTTTCCGACCTGCAAAAATAATAAATTGAATCGCCCAAAATGCCAGGAAAATTTTCTGAGCATCAACTGACCAAAAATCAGCCATAAATCCTAATAACAAAATCGGAACTAAAGGAGTTAGGAGTTTGGTTTCCATGCGATTAAAACAGAAGGCTTCTTTAAAATAAATTCCGGTTAACGCCACAAAGGTAAATCCCACTCCAAATAAGCTATAGGGGTTGTGATAAATAGTTAATGCTAAGGGTTCAGGATCGACCAGAGCAAAAACTACCGAAGCAATTCCACCAATTAACCAAAACAGTTGCAGAAGTTGGTGTAACTGAATCAGATAAATATGAATGGTGAATAAACTCACCCCTAAACCCAACCAAAAACAGAAGTAGAGGGGAGTTAATGCGGGTAGAACCCCGGGGTTATTGATTTGGAACAACACTAATCCGGCGGCGAGGGTGAAGCACAGGGCTGCTATAATTAAGCCCGTGCGGTAAATAATCACACTTTGGCGATCGCTATCATTAATTGTATAATTGCCAAATTGTCCTTGATAAATAACGGGTATGGAAGGCGGTTGTGTTTGTACCATGATTTTCTCTCCTGAAGAATGTTAAAAATACCTGTAGCACGATATACTAAATTCTACTCCCTTCCCCATGGAAAAATCTTAAGGTTGAAATGGCTAGAAGCGTAAATTTTGACGTCTCTACAATTATAAACCTTAAAAAAGATTAATTAAAATCAACTAGGGTTGAGACGAATAACTACTGTGCTTGGTGTAACAGAATGCCTAAACTATATCAAAACAAAAACAAAAAAAAAATCCAGCCCCCCGGAGATGATTTGAAACCGATTCAAATTGATGAAACCATTGTATCGGGTTTAGTGAATAAACAAAGAAATAGGCTGGACTCCTCCGACCCCAGGATGATTCTAAAAAGTATGATCGAACAAATGGAATCCTTAGGATTAATTAATCAAAATTTCTTTGATGTGGGAGATGATGATGAGGATGAGGATGAGGAGTTTGATGTTGAAGAATTTGAAGAAAGAGTCAAGAAAATTTTAGGAAACAATAGAATCAAGGTAAATCCAAAAACTTTAAATAAATATTTTAAGTATTTGAAAGAAAATCTGGAATTACCTTGTTATTTAAGTGGCTCGGAGGAGTTTTTCTGGGAAGAAGAATATCTTTATGGGCCCGGAAAAATCAAGGAATATGAAGAACTTAAAAAAACAAATCCTTCCTACACCGATATTTTTATATTAGAAAATTTCCAGCCTAAATTTGATGAAATGGATGGAATTATGGTGGATGTTAAACGAGCCAGCGACAATCGAAAATTTACCCTTCCTTTAGCAGAATTAGAAGTATCGGATGAAAACTCCCCAAACTATAGCCTTATCGAAGATTATTTAGTCTGGTTTCTAACTTATTCATAGTTCTTATTTCTAAATTTTGTAGAGACGGAAACTTTTACGTCTCTACAATTGATTCAAAAAATATTAAGCGTAAACTCGGTTAGATTTAACCGTGGCTAAGGCTTCCACTAAGCTCCGAACTACCGCCATCATCGCCACTTCGTTATCAAGGCGGTTAATAGCCGAACCCACGCCAACGCCTGCGGCTCCGGCGGCAATTGCCATGGGAGCGGTAATATTAGAAATACCTGAAGCGCATAACACGGGGACGGACACGGCGCGAGAAATTTCCGAGGCGGCGGCTAAGGTGGGGGCTGCTTTTTCAATTAGTCCCAATGTTCCGCCATGAACTGGGGAAGAACTGGTTCCGCCTTCGGTTTGGATGATATCTGCACCCGCTTTGACCAGTTCCAGGGCGAGTTCAACCTGTTGGTCGAGTTCGAGGATATGGGGAACCGTGACCGATAGGGTAATATGGGGCAGCAGGGCGCGGGTTTCGTGGGTCAGTTGCAGGACTTCCGCCGCTTCAAAACGCCGTCCTTGAGTATAGAAGGCATCAAAGTTACCAATTTCAATCAGGTCTACACCCGCTTCTACGCAGGTCACAAATTTTTCCGGTTCTACCGCAGAAACACAGATGGGGAGATGGGTTAATTCGCGGACAATCTGCACTAAGTTGGGGTCGGCGGCAATATCCACAAAGGTTGCGCCTCCTTGGGTTGCGGCTTTGACCACGGAAGCGACCCGCCCAACGTTGAAGTTGGTTAAACCACTAATCACTTTTAGGGCGTTACCTTGGTTGAAGGCTCGTTGTAAGGATGAATTCATCATAATTTTAGTATTGATGTAGTGAGGCGTTCACGCCCCTAGCTATCTTAGTTAAAAACATTCTGCCATAAGTTATGACATTCGGGTGATCGTCAGCCTAAAAATTATTTTTTGCCCAGAATTTTTGATTAATCCTTAAATCTTTGGGGTTGTTGAAATTTATATAAATCCTCAATTACTTGCACCCAACTATTAACTAAAGAGGCTAAAATTTGATCGCCTTTTTCTTTAGTTGCCACCGTTGCATCCCCTAAAACACCACTTTGGGTTAAATCTTTTGTCACCCAAGCAAAGGGTAAGTTTCCCTCCATACTTAATAAACTATTTTCGGGTAAATAATGGGGATATTCACAAACCGCTTGTTCCATTTTTACCTGTTCTGGAAGTAGGGACAACATTAAACTGGTTTCCGCATCTCCGGCGTGAATTCCTAGTTCTAATTCTTTTGCGGTTAAGAGTTCCGCAGCAACGTTAGGAACTCGCCAAACAAATAGGGGAAATACGGAAAAATCCTGATATTTTTGATGTAAGTCTCGCGCTACCAGTTCTAAAATTTGCGGTTGTCCGCCATGACCATTAATAAAGGCTAATTTTCTAAACCCAGCCCGATAAAGACTTTCTCCTAATTCCATTAATACCGCCGTTAAGGTTTGGGAATTTAAGGTTATTGTGCCGGGAAAATGCCAATGTTCGTTAGATTTTCCATAATAAATTGTGGGCAAAGCATAGGCTGGAATATTATCATTAATTTGGGCTAAAGAATGACCGGTGATGGCCGTTGCGATCGCTGCATCAACTATTAAGGGTAAATGGGGGCCATGTTGTTCAATGGAGCCCATCGGTTGTAAAATAACTACATTATTTTTATCGGGCATTGATTCAATTTCTTTCCAGGTTAAATAGGGAAAAAAACGTTCAGGTGGAATAAAATTATGGATCATGGGTTCAATTTTATTAAGTAGTTGCACAAAATAAATTACCTAGTTGGGAGAGGGAACAGGGAACAGGGTAGAGGATTTGTAATTAATTTTGTTTAGGTACTTATCAAGATATTTAAGTTGTGTTCAAAATTATTGAGCAAAAGGGAACACCGGAAGCATCGGGGAGCAACGGGAGTAAACTATTTATATTACCCATTCGTAATTCGTAATTCGTAATTCGTAATTACCCACTCCCCATTACCTACTATTTAAGGTTGTAATGTGGAAACCAACGGCCAAGTCTTAATAATAAAAATACCAACGGCAACAATTCCTAAGACCAATTCAATCACATTGCCTAAAACTGAACCGATAAAAACCCCAATACTAGCCTTGAAAGCTGGCTTGATTCGTTCCGTTAATTTAACATCCCTTTGATAAAGTAATTCCCCAATAAAAGCCCCCAAAATCGGCCCAATTAAAACCCCTAATAACGGCCCTCCAAAGGGTAAAGCGGGTAAAAGTCCAAATACTCCGACGACCAATCCAATAATGGCTCCAAACTGCGCCCACTTACTCGCCCCAAACTGTTGTAATCCCAAAATTGTCGCTAAATAGACAATCACCATACTCACAATTAAAATCGAGATTACCACAATCATCGGCGTCACAATTCCCGTGAATTTTGTGGCAATTCCCCAAACTAAAATCGCACCTAAAATTAAACTGGTTCCGGGTAATAAAGGAACAACAATCCCAATAATCCCCACCATCATCAAAGCAATCACAATCCAATATAAAATCCAATAGTTCATGGGGTTAATTTTCTGAGTTGTTAGTGAGAACCGCTTGGGCAAAGCGCTCTTGTCCTTCTTCCAAATTCGCCGGAATCCCCTGCGGATAAGTTTCAGTAATTATAGCCTGTAGGAGTTCTACCCTGTTGCCCGGATTAGGATGGGTACTGAGAAATTCTGGTGGAGCTCCCCCCGAATTAGCAGACCCTAAAATCTGCATGAGTTCTACTAAACCCTTGGGACTGTAACCTGCTTTGGTCATGAATTCAAACCCCAAGCGATCGCTTTCTAATTCATCTGCACGACCATACTTAAGATTCACTAATTGATTCGCCGCTTGAGCTAAAATCGCTGCTTGTTGAGCATTCCGGGGGTCATCACTGGCTGTAATTCCCACCGCATTAACTAAAGCCGATCCTAACCGTTGTCTAGCCAAATGTTCTGAACCATGGCGGCCAATCACATGACCGATTTCATGTCCTAAAACCCCCGCTAGTTGAGCTTCGGACTTGAGACGATTAAATAAAGCCATGGTCACAAATATTTGTCCCCCGGGTAATGCAAAGGCATTAACGGTTTTAGGATCACGCAACAGGTGAAAATCAAAGGGATAGGAAGATTGGGCTGCGGCTGATTTCTTTACAACCCGCAATCCTACTTCATCAATATAATTTTGTAATCTGGAATTGGGATCTAAACCTCCATACTGTTGCGCTAGTTGTCCCCGGGATTTGAGTCCTAAAACAATTTCTTGACTAGGAGACAGACTCACACGCTGGACTTCCCCGGTGATCGGATTTTTTTCAACATTGGTGCAATAACTGATTAATCCAAATAGGGCAAATACAAGTCCAATCAACATCCTGAATAAAAATTTTTGCACAGCAAATATCCCAATACTTGCCTTTGATAATAGCAAATTTTTTTAAAATCTGATTGTCTTTAAATAATTCTGAAGTATAGATAAAATCTTCATATTTATTGTTTTTTTATATCAAAAGATAGATTCTATTTTAGAATTTTTAATTTAGAATAGTTGCCCGTTTTATCAATACTTTTTCTAAGCCGTGTTGGGTTGGGTGGATGACATCAGAATTTAAGTTGTCTTTCTGGTGTCACCCACTCTAAAAATGTTGAGTTTATAGCAATCCCAGGGGCAAAGATTGACTCAATGCCATCACCATGTCATTCGTAACGGGTAAACTATCTACAACCATTGCCAAACACAATAGCATTAAATAAAAAATGGAATATTTAAACAGCGATCGCGCTACATCTCTTTCTGAGGGAGATTGTAATAATTCCCAAGCTTTCTGTAGGAAAATCCCCCCTAAAATTAAAGCGATCGCGGCATAAACAAAACCACTGGTATGCAAAGGATAAACTAACAATAGGGTTGAGGGAACCATAATTAAGCTATAAATCCAGATTTGTTTGGCTGTAACTTCATCCCCTTCAATTACAGGTAACATCGGAACCCCAACTTCCTGATATTCATCTCGGATCATCATGGCTAAAGCCCAAAAATGAGGCGGTGTCCAGAGGAAAATGATTGTAAATAATAGCCAAGCTGACCAACTTAAATCCCCGGTAACTGCCGCCCATCCCACTAAAGGAGGAATCGCTCCAGCGGCGCCACCAATCACGATATTTTGGACGCTATGACGTTTTAACCAATGGGTATAGATCAGGACATAAAAAACAATTCCCGATAGGGCGAGACAGGCCGTTAATAAGTTAGCAAAAACCGTTAGTAAGGTAAAAGAAGTAATAGCAAGAGCGATCGCAAAAATTAGGGCATCCATGGGTTTAACTCGACCCGAAGGAATCGGCCGCCAACGAGTCCGCTCCATAATGTAATCAATATCTCGGTCATACAAACAGTTAATCGTATTAGCAGAACCCGACGCTAAAGCACCCCCAGTTAATGTTACTAATAACAATAGGGGATCAACTTCTCCTTTTGATGCTAACCACATTCCGGCGGAGGTAGTAATTAATAACAACAGAATAATTCTAGGCTTGGTCAGTTGATAATAACTTTGAAGCACTTGTAAAATATTCTCGTGGTGTCGGGAGACCTGGGTTTGAATCACTTCTTGCATGAATTATGACCTAAATTGTTCACTAAAAACTAAAAACTGATGACTGGTGGAAAGTAGAAAGACGGGCCATGGCTCGTCTCTACACTGATAACTGACGATCGCGTAGGGCGAGAATACTAAAACAAACTAAAGTTCCCAGAAGTGTAGCACCCATCGCTTGATGAGCAACCGTCAGGGGTTCCACCTGTAACCGCATTTTATAGGTGGCGACCCCCAAAAGAATTTGAGCCACTAAACAAAATCCGGCGATATTTCCCAAAGTTCTCAGTTTAGGATGTAAGGCAGAAGTTCGCCAAACCCCGATCATCAGGGTGAGGGTGGCCAGGGTGGGGGGAACGACTCCGAAAATATGACTATTCATCACCGTACAGAGTTGGGAAGTTCCCAAACATTGATGTAAAGCCCATTGAGAACCCACTAAGGCCCCTAAAATGCTTTGTAAATAGACTAAAATTGCTGCGGTAAGACTGATTCCCGGTAGCTTGCCCACGGTTCCCGCGCCTTGATAGGGTAACAGCAAACAACCGATAATTAGCAGAGTGGTGAAAAATAGTAAAGCGGTTCCCAAATGGGCGGTAACAATATCAAACCGCAGGAGTTGGGTCACCGTCAGTCCTCCTAAAACCCCTTGAAACAGAATTAAAGCCAGGGCAAATAGGGCAGCCCAAGGTAACCATTTAGGTAAGTGCTGTCGATCCCACCAGGATAATCCCACGAGGGCGATCGCACCCAGTCCGATCCCAGCCGCATCCAAACGGTGAAACCATTCCAAGAAGACTTGTAGATTCATTTGGGCGGTGGGAACTAACTGCCCGTAACACAGGGGCCAGTCGGGACAGGCTAATCCAGCATTCATCACTCGGGTTGCACTCCCAACGGCCATCAAGAGTAAGGTAGCAATACTCAGTTTCCAGACCAGACGGCGGATTCTATCCTGGGCCTTAGAGCCGTTCTGTTGGGTCTGGGGGGTGGATAAACTGGCATCATGAAGGACAGTATTGGTCATGGGTTCTACCGATTTCACTTGACTAATGCTAATTGAAACATGATGGTTAATTCTACCTATCTAAGTCAAAAATGCGGTATGCAGATGAACAGACTTAAGATAAGTTTTTCGATTTGGGGGGTGCGCTCGGGGTTGACCGTTGACCCGACAGCCAAATTCTAAAGAAAATCTGTGAATATCAACCCAGATCGTTCCAGAGTTTTGTGATCTGTTTTACCGTAGAAGCGGGATTTTAGATAGACAATCAACCCTGATGTTCAGGTTTCTCAACCAGCCATTAAGATTAAACAAGCGCGTATGTGTATAGCAGTATCTTCCCATCCGATATCGGTGTTGGGGATGGTCAATAAGGAGGAATCAACGTGAAAATTCCGAGTTCAATTTTGACCCTACTGGTGGGGATCGGGATTACTCTCGTATCTCTCTGGTATGGTCAAAACCACAATTTATTACCCGTGGCTGCCACCGAACAAGCGGCACAAGTCGATGGTCTATTTGATATTATGATGACCATTAGCTTCGGCCTAGTGCTTCTGGTAGAAGGAGTGCTGGTGGTCGCGGCGATTAAATTTCGTCGTCGCCCCGATGACAACACCGACGCGGCCCCGATTCACGGGAATATTCCCCTAGAAATCGTCTGGACAGCGATTCCGGCGGTGATCGTTTTGGGAATTGGTATTTATAGTTTTGAAATCTATAACAATATGGGGGGACTTGATCCGATGGCATCGGGTCAACATTCCATGCACGCCCACGGCAAAATGAATGGAGCAGCGATCGCAGCCCCCTTAATCGACGGTCAAAATCCCCCAGAACTCACCCAAATTGCCTTGGGAATTGGGGCATCTCCCAGCCAAGAAGGGAAAGCCGCGGCCGTGAATGTGGATGTTACCGGGTTACAGTTTGCCTGGATTTTTAATTACAAAGAAACAGGCATTAACGCCGGGGAACTTCATGTTCCCGTGGGTCAGGAAGTGCAGTTAAATATGAGTGCCCAAGATGTGATCCATGCCTTCTGGATTCCCCAATTGCGGTTAAAGCAAGATACAATCCCGGGTCGGATCACAGAACTTCGGTTTACCCCAAGCTTGCTCGGAACCTATCCGATTGTCTGCGCCGAATTGTGTGGAAGCTATCATGGGGCGATGCGATCGCAAATGGTGGTGGAGACTCCAGAGGATTATCAAGCCTGGGTAGCAGAAAATCTAGTGGCGAGTAACCCTGACCTGCAAAAAGCCGTCGCGCTTAATCCCGCAGAACTCAGCGAGGGCGAATTCTTAGCGCCTTATGCCAACGAAATGGGCGTCAATTCTGATGTGATTACCCAAATTCATCACCACTAAAAATGGGTAATGGGTAATGGGTAATGGGTAATGGGTAAATAGGTAATGGGTAATAGGTAATAGGTAATAGGTAATAGGTTATGGGTTATGGGTTATGGGTTATAGAAAGAGTTTACTCCCCCTGCTCCCCCCTGCCTCCCCTGCTCCCCCTGCCTCCCCTGCC
>NZ_LR735001.1:163000-200508 GCF_900009265.2 Planktothrix paucivesiculata PCC 9631
CCCTGCCCCCCTGCCCCCTGCCCCCTATTCCCTATTCCCTCAGAAACCTATGGCACAAGCACAACTTGATCTCCCAACCAATGTTCCTAAACCTCATCATGAGGAAGAAAGACGTTGGCAGGATTTTTTTGGTTTTAGTACGGATCACAAAGTCATCGGGATTCAATATCTCGTTACGGCATTTTTCTTTTATTTAGTCGGTGGCGCCTTGGCTACGGCAGTTCGGACGGAACTGGCCACCCCCGATCCCGATTTTGTCACCCCGGAAGTCTATAACAGTCTATTCACGGTTCATGGCACGGTGATGATCTTCCTGTGGATCGTTCCGGCCGGTGGTGGATTAGCTAACTATTTGATTCCCTTAATGGTGGGGGCCAAGGATATGGCCTTTCCCCGTTTGAATACCGTGGGTTTTTGGTTAATTCCTCCGGGGGGAATTTTGCTGTTAGCCAGTTTCTTGGTGGAAGCCCCCCAAGCTGGTTGGACGTCTTACCCGCCGTTAAGTCTATTATCGGGCCAGGTCGGAGAGGAAATTTGGATTCTCAGTGTTTTATTATTGGGAACTTCTTCGATTTTGGGGGCCGTGAATTTCTCGGTGACGATTTTCAAAATGCGGATTCCCACCATGGGATTGAACGATATGCCCCTATTTTGTTGGGCCATGATCGCTACTTCCGCTTTGGTGCTGTTATCTACTCCGGTTTTAGCCGCAGCTTTAATTCTCCTCTCCTTTGATTTAATTGCCGGAACCAGTTTCTTTAACCCCACTGGCGGGGGTGATCCGGTGGTTTATCAGCACTTATTCTGGTTTTATTCCCACCCGGCGGTGTACATCATGGTCTTACCCTTTTTTGGGGTGATTTCCGATGTGCTGCCCGTTCATGCTCGCAAACCGATTTTTGGTTATCAAGCGATCGCCTATTCCAGTTTAGCCATTAGCTTTTTAGGCCTAATTGTCTGGGCGCACCATATGTTCACCAGTGGAACCCCAGGTTGGTTACGGATGTTTTTTATGATCACCACGATGATCATTGCCGTACCCACGGGTATTAAGGTCTTTGGCTGGTTAGCCACCATTTGGGGCGGAAAACTGCGCCTGAATAGTGCCATGCTCTTTGCCATGGGGTTTCTGGCTACCTTTGTCATGGGCGGTGTCACCGGAATTATGGTGGCGTCGGTTCCCTTTGATATTCACGTTCACGATACCTATTTTGTCGTGGCGCACTTCCACTATGTTCTGTTTGGTGGGGCAGTGTTTGGGGTGTTTGCCGCCATTTATCATTGGTTCCCGAAAATGACGGGAAGGATGATGAATGAACCCTGGGGAATCGTTCACTTTGTTCTCACGTTTGTGGGGACGAACTTAACCTTTATGCCCATGCACGCTTTAGGGTTACAGGGAATGCCCCGACGGGTAGCCATGTATGACCCCCAATTCACCACGCTGAATCAGGTTTGTACCGTGGGTAGTTATATTCTGGCCGTTTCTACCTTCCCCTTCCTGATTAATGCGGCTTGGAGTTGGTTCAAAGGGCCAAAAGCTCCCGATAATCCCTGGGAAGCCCTAACCCTGGAATGGATGACGTCTTCTCCCCCTCCGATTGAAAATTTCCTAGTTACCCCCGTTCTCAAAACCGGGCCCTATGACTACGGCAGTCGTAAAACCTTGGCTATTCGTCAACGGTTAAAACAAATGACCGGAGACCGTCCCAAAGAAGTTGGGGTTCCCATGTCTCAAGCCAAATCTTCTACAGTATTTACAGACGACCGTTCAACAACGGTGTTAGAAGGGGAAAAGGATATCAACGATTAATAAATTACGAATTACGAATTACGAATTACGAATTATTTGTGCAGACTAGCCAGCAGCGCGTCTGGCACTAACTGGTAATTATTGATTCGTAATTCCTAATTATTTATCTGTCAACTTTATTGAGTTAATTCATGCAAGGTTCAGCAATTAACGACTCTCAAACCGTTGTGGGATATGAACAAGAGGCCACTGCCTCTGGACATGAACACGCAGAACATCCCGATTTGCGAATGTTGGGGGTGGTGGTTTTTCTGGTGGCGGAGAGTATGATCTTTTTGGGTTTATTCTCTGCCTATTTAATTTATCGGGCTATGTCCCCGGTTTGGCCGCCCGAAGGAACAGAACGGGAATTACTGCTTCCAGCTATTAACACGGTGGTTCTGATTTCTAGTAGTTTTGTCATGAACCAAGGGACAATTGCTATTAAGAAAAATGACTCTGCGGCGTTGCGAAATTGGTTTATTGCTACGGCAATTATGGGGTTAACCTTTTTGGCGGGTCAAGCCTATGAATATAGTCAGTTAGCGTTTGGATTAACTACCAATTTATACGCCAGTTGCTTCTATGTTTTAACCGGGTTTCACGGGTTGCACGTTACCTTTGGAGTCGTATTAATTTTAGCGGTTCTCTGGCGGGGACGCAAAACCAGTCATTACAGCAAAGAATCCCATTTTGGCCCAGAAGCTGCCGAATTATATTGGCACTTTGTTGATGTGGTTTGGATTATTCTGTTCATTTTGTTGTATTTGTTGTAAATATCAATCAGTTGTAGGGGCGGGTTCATCGAGATTTAGGTGACTCACAAAGATCTAAAAGAACCCGCCCTTACCAGTTATCAGTCATCAGTTGTAGGGGCGGGTTCATCGAGATTTAGGTGACTCACAAAGATTTCAAAGAACCCGCCCTTACCAGTTATCAGTTACCAGTTGTAGGGGCAGGTTCATCGAGATTTAGGTGATTAACAAAGATCTAAAAGAACCCGCCCTTACCAGTTATCAGTTTAATTATTTAACTTAGGAAATATCCTCAATGAATAGCGATAGTTTAGAACAAGCCAAAAACAGGGAACAAGTCTTCGATAATTTCCAAAAAATTGAGCATGAAATTGGGGCAAATTTAGATAAATTTGCTTTTTTAGATCAAGGATTAGAGCAGTCTCCCTATCAAAATCATATTCAAAATTATCCCCAATATTTAAACCGTAAACCTTTACAATATAGTCCCTATCCTGCCTTGGGAAAAATTCCTTATATTGATCAAGAAAGTTTAGCATTTCTCCATCCTCAAATAGAAGAAGCCTGTATTAGTTTAGGGAAATTTGAAGCAGGAGAACTCAAAACGATTTGGCTGGGAAGAAATCCCCTAAAAACCACACAATTTTGGAGTACAACTAAAATTATTCCGGTGCTGAATACCTTAATTCAAATTGATCAAAAATTTTCTAAATATGATATCAATAATTTAAAGTTACAAAATTCTGAAAACCGGACTGAAAACTTCTCCCTACAAACTGCAATTGAAGATGTCGTTAATTATAAAAGTAAAGTCGGTAGTTCCAACGCTTTAGCGGCTTTATTTAAACGATTTGAAACCCGCTCTAATTTAGAGAAATGGCTACAAAAAATCACGGGAAATTTAACCTCAAGTTTTCAAGGAGATTATGGGGAAAGCCCAGTATTTTTAAATCCTGAGATTATTAATTATGAGACTAAAAATATTATTTTAAAATCAGTTTTAGATACTCCAAAAGGTGATAACTTCGTTTCAGCCTATGATTTAACTCGTCTCATTTCTTTAATCGGATGGCATAATTATTTACCCGCCCAATCGCAACTTCCTAACCTTCCAGAAAAAAACTTTAATTGTTTAGTGAAAGCCCTAGGTCAAGACCCGGCTCGCTATGTGGATGTCGCATTAAAAACTTTAGGAATTGAACAGATGATTACGGCTCCAGTTATTCTTTCTAAAATGGGGTATGGAGATAGTGTACTTAGGCAAACGGTAGAAATTTGCTATGTGGCATTTGTGCAGTTTATTGACGCCTTACCGAATACTAATCAAAAACCTGCGGAATTCCGAACCTTAGCACTAGCTTTAAGGGGTGTAATTCCTATTAATAATCAGGGGGATTTTACTCAACAAGCTTTAGAATTAGACGCCCGAATGGCGGCAGAAGTCACAGAAATTCTTCGTCGTGTTGTTGTAGAAAGTTTAGATAAACTATAAACAATGTATAACAGTCAGCAGATTTTAGGTTGGCGGAGTGAAGTTCTAACCTAAAATCGGACAATTTATTAAAGATTGTTATAAAATAGAAAAATCAAGAGAACTGCGGACGTAAAACTCAGATTGCAGTTGTGGGTGCATTCCGATTCCTGAATTGAATTATCAATTGCTGTACTCAGTAGATAGAGATTAATCAACCGACAAGAATCAATCCTTGCGAGGGATGTAGGCGTTGCACAGTGAACGTTTACAGATTAATTTAATCTATCAACTTTAATAGTTGAGTACGGTTGTAGTTTTATGGGAAAGGAAGCCCGCCAAATTTTATGAAAGAAAAAACAGAAATTAATCAAAATTCTTTAAAAACTTTAAACCGAATTTTTGCTAGATTTAACAACGATTTTTCTCTGATTTTAGCCCATTGTAATTATAGAATTGTTCGAGAAAAAGTCATTACACAATTACAAGCGGAACATCCTAACTTAATTAAAAATATTATAGTAGATGCCCATGAAACGAATCTTTACAATATCTTAGTTAAAGCAATTGAACCGGAACAAAATCCGCCGACAGCATTAATTATATCCGGTTTGGAGTCAAATGAACAACTGGAAATTTTGATTAAAATTATGAACCAAATGCGGGAGGAATTTCGCCGGAGATTTCACTTTCCTTTGGTATTGTGGGTGACAGATTCTCTTTTACAGTCTTTAATTCGCTTGGCCCCGGATTTTCATAGTTGGTCAACGGCAATTTCTTTTGAAATTAGTACGGAGGATTTATTACAGTTTATTCAACAAATGACAGACCAAGTTTCTGTTAAAGTCTTAGATAGTGGTGCAGGTATTTTTTTAGATAATTCTTCCTTTGATTTAGAATTGGGTTCACCTTTAAGATTAGAATTAGAATCGGCTCGCCAAGAGTTACAGAAACGGGGAGAACCTTTAAATATTGAACTAGAAGCCAGTTTAGAATTTGTATTGGGTCGAATTTCTGACCATTCTAATCAAGTTTCTTTACAACATTATGAACGAAGTTTGCAGCTTTGGCAACAAACAAATAATTTAATTCGCCATAGTCAGTTACTATTTTATGTGGGATTTTGGTGGCACAGTTACGGAATTTTACATCGATTTCAAAAAGAATCTGCTTATCATCAAGCTAAAACCTATTATACTCAATCTATCGAAGGGTTTAAACAAGCTGACCGTTGGGATTTAGTGGCTAAATTTATTAATGCTTTAGCTGATATTTTATTTGGATTAAAACAATGGCAAGAATTAGAAACCGTTGCTAAAGAATCGATTCATTATAATCGGACTTACGGTTATCCCTTCAGAGAAGCTCGGGCTTATCATTTTTTGGCAGAAGTTTCTTTGGCTCAAAATTCTCCCTCAGAAGCCAAAAATTTAGCAGAAAAAGCTCAAAATTTATTGATTAAAACCTGCTCTAATCATCAAGCTCAAACCCCAGAAGCACAGTTGATTTTAGACTGGGAAACCTCCTATCACCAAGGGTGGTATTTATTTACCCTAGCCCAAGCCTATCAACAATTGAATCAATCTCAAGAGGCTATTAATATTCTGGAAAAAGCCAAAGCCAGAACTAAACCTCACTATGACCCAGACCTGTATATTAAAATTTTACAACTTTTACAAGATTTATATTTTCAAAAAGGAGAATATTTAATTTCCTATGAAATCAAACAAAAATGTCGAGAAATTGAACAACAATTTAGATTAATAGCCTTTATTGGAGCCGGAAGACTCGGACATATTCAAAGCATTACTAATCCGAGTTTACCCCCCATTAATCACCCCCAAATTATTAATCCTGAAATCAGCGCCTCCGGTCGTTTATCCGTGGTTAATTGGCTATGTGAACGGATTAGAAGAACGGATTGTCGATTAACGGTGATTTATGGACAGTCGGGAGTCGGTAAAAGTTCAATTTTACAAGCGGGTTTTATTCCAGAGTTACAAAAAACCACGATTGAGACTCGTTACTTTATTCCCGTATTACTACAGGTTTATACTAATTTTAGTCGAGAATTTTCCCGAGCTTTAGCCAAGGGAATTAGGGACTTTAAAAATATTGAATTTGATTCTTCTTTACTCCAGGATCAAGAACTGATTTTAGAACAAATTAGAACTTTAGTCAATCAAAATTTCTGGGTAATTATTATCTTTGACCAATTTGAAGAATTTTTCTTTGCTTGCAAAGATAATGAACAGCGACAAACCTGTTATAAATTTATCAAAGATTGTTTAGATATTCCCTATGTTAAAATTGTGTTATCTTTGCGAGAAGATTACTTACACTATTTATTAGAATGTACTCGTCAAGGCTATTTAGAAAGTATTGGGAATAATATTTTAGACCGAAATATTATATCCTATATTAACAACTTTACACGAGCAGAAGCAAAATCGGTGATTCAAAGTTTAACAGAAAGAACTCAATTTGTTCTTGAACCCGCTTTAATTGAGCAGTTAGTTGAAGATTTAGCCGAAGATTTTGGAGAAATTCGACCGATAGAGTTACAAGTTGTGGGTTCTCAGTTACAAGCGCAAAATATTAACACTTTAGAACAGTATCAAAAAGCAGGGCAAAAGACAAAATTAGTTGAAGACTATTTAGATGAAGTGATTCAAGACTGTGGTGTAAGCAATAAAAGTTTGGCTGAGTTAGTGCTTTATTTACTGACGGATGAAAATAATACTCGTCCTTTAAAAACTCGGGCTGATTTGGTTCGAGGGATTAAGGAAATAGCCAACCATTTTGAGAATATTAATCAAAATTTAGATACGGTTTTGAAAATTTTTGTCCTCTCAGGTTTGGTCTTTCTTTTACCAGAAATTCCCGCAGAAAGATATCAACTTGTACATGATTATTTAGTTAGTTTAATTCGTCAGAATCGTAGTTCTGTAATTTTAGAACAGTTAGAAATAGAAACCCAAAAACGTCAACAAGCGGAAGCCAAAAATAAAGAACTTCGACGTTTTTTTGCGCGTTCAGCGATAATTGGTGGTGGCGTGGCACTTTTATCAACCCTAGCATTAGTTGGATTTTTAAGAATTTCAGAAGTTAAAAATAAACAAGTTAACCTAGCTTTAGAAAACACTAAATATACGGCTTTAACTACAGAAAATAATCAGCTTGACGCCCTATTAACCTTAGTCACCGCCGGAAAATTTTTATCAAATCAAACGGCTAAATCAGCTATTGAACAAGAAACCCAAAGTAAATTAAGTATTGCAGTACAAGTAATTCAAGAAAAAAATATTTTAGATGGACATAACAAAAATAATGTTTTAAGTGTGAGTATTAGTCCCGATGACCAACTGATTACTTCTGCGAGTATTGATAAAACTATTAAATTATGGACTCGCCAAGGGAAACTGATTAATACTTTAAAAGGACATCAAGATTCTGTTTGGTTTGTCACCTTTAGTCCCAATAGTCAAATTATTGCTTCTGCCAGCAAGGATAAAACCATTAAACTTTGGAAAAAAGATGGCACATTCATCAGAACATTAAAGGGACATACCGATGAAGTGAAATGGATTGGTTTTAGTCCCGATGGTCAACAAATCGCCTCCGCAAGTCGAGATAAAACTGTTAAAATTTGGAGTTTAAATGGTAACTTAATTAAAACATTAAACGGCAGTAAAACACCTGCTCTCAGCGTTATTTTTAGTCCTGATAATCAACTTATTGCTTCCTCCAGTGAAGATGGTGTGATTCATATTTGGACTCGTCAGGGGGAAAAAATTAGAACAATTCAAGCCCATGCTAACCCGATTTGGAGCATTAGTTTTAGTCCCGATAGTCAAATGATTGCTTCAGCCAGTGATGATAAAACCGTAAAATTATGGAATCGAGAGGGTAAATTAATTAGAAAGTTAGAAGGATATCAACAAGCCGTTAATAGTGTGGATTTTAGTCGGGATGGTCGTTTAATTGCTACGGGAAGTATGGATGAAATGATTAAAATTTGGACAAAGGAAGGGGTGTTAATTTCTACCCTACAAGGACACAAAGATGGAATTAATCAAGTCAATTTTTCTAAACAAAAAGATATGTTAGTTTCTGCTAGTAAAGATGGCATTGTTAGGGTTTGGAGTTTACAAGCCTTACCTCAGATGATTGAACTCAAAGATTATAAAATTTATAGTAGTAGTTTTTCCGGTAAAAATAGTAATTTAGTTGCTTCTCCCGGTCGAGATTTAAGAACTAATGATCATGTGGTTGTATTATGGAATTTAGAGGGAGAAGTTAAAAAAACCTTTAGGGGTCATAGTAATACCGTTAATAATGTTAGTTTTAGTCCTGATCAGACAATGATTGCATCTGCGAGTGATGATCAAACCGTAAAAGTTTGGAATTTAGAGGGTAAAGAAATCAATACTATTGTTCATCCCTCGGCTGTTTGGAGTGTGGTTTTTAGCCCTAATAATCAGTTAATTGCCACGGCAAGTAATGATCATAAAATTCGGATTTGGGGGATTGATGGAACCTTAAAACAGATTTTAGAGGGTCATACAAAACAAATTAATGATTTAAGTTTTAGTGCCGATAGTCAAGTTTTAGCATCTGCTAGTAATGATCAAACTATTAAATTATGGGATATCACTCAAGGGCTTTTAATTGAGTCCCTAACAGGGGCTAAAATTCGGTTTAGTTTTGTCAGTATTAGTCCCGATAATCAATTAATTGTAGCCACTAAAGATGGAGAATCAATCGCAATCTGGAAAAAGCAAAATTCTACCTGGAAACCCATAGAAACTTCCGTGGTTTTAGGAAAACATTTAAAACAAATTTATGAAGTTAATTTTAGTCCTAATAGTAAAATATTAGCTTCTGCTAGTGTCGATGGTACAATTAAACTCTGGGATATTAATGGAAGTTTAATTACGACTTTAAAGCCTAGTTTAGAACAAATTTTATCGGTCAATTTTAGTCCCGATGGCAAAACCTTAGTCGGGATTCAAAAAACAGAACCTAGTCGAATTGGAATCTGGTCAATTGACACAAATCAAGTGAATGAAAATACAAATACTTTACTTAAAAAGGCTTGTGATCAGCTTTCTGATTATTTGGATACTAGCCCGAATGTAAGTAATATGAATCAAAAAATTTGTGATGAGTTTAATTCTCCTCCCTAAACGACCCAGGAAGCCATTATTCTAGGGGAACTAATAATAAACTTCCTTGAAACTCTTGGGATTGAGTGGGAGGATTAAACCGCCAATATTGTTGATATTGATTTAAAAAACTTTGACCAATAATGCCATCAATTTGTAATAAATCTAAAACGGGAGAGGATAAAATAACCGCCTCTAAATTATTTTGTTCATAATCCTGAATCGTGACGGTTTCCAAAGGAGAAACTTCGGCATCTTCTAACCCACAAAAACCCTGAACTTTGATCGGTTGACGATTAGCATGATCGAGTTGCAGTTGATTTGCTAACTGTTTAGATATAAAAATGGTATCCGCACCCGTATCTAATAGAAACGTAAACGGCCCTTGACCATTAATTTTAACGGAGGTTAACATCACCCCCAAACGACTTTCTAAGGGGATAGCTTTAGCCACAGATTCAGTCGGTAAAGCAGACGGATTGAGTAATTGTAATTGACTGGTTTGAGGATTTAACTTAAGGTCAAAATTCCTTAAAAAATCCATCCCCAAAACTCCAGATAATTCCTCTGGAATTACGGTAGTAGAAAATTCCAAACCTCGCAATTCTTCAACTCGAACTTGATTAATAACTAAGGGGGGTAAATGGTGTAAAATCCCATTCATATTCGGACAATCATCCCCAGCTACCGCATAGTCTAATCCCTGATTCGGAATCGGTTCTCCTTTTAACCCTAAATCCTGAACAATCGGTGTGGCAATCATCGTTGTTGATGCCCCCGTATCTAATAAAAACCTACCGGATTGTTCACCAATCGAAAGCTCTAGGGTAAAAACTTGACTTCCTTCTAATTTTTGAAGGGGAATGGTTGCCTCACCGATGGTTTTAGGATGGGGTAAATTCAAACCTTCGAGTCTGACGATCGCATCTAAATAAAAAATACTCCATAAGATTGTAGTATTTGATTCCAAATTATCACGAACTAAAGGAAATTCTAAACTAGAAGAAACCGCCAGGGTTGGACAGGCTAAACCCTGAATAGATAGGGAACAAATTCCAACCAAAGTTACTATAAAAGGAGTTAAGCAGTTCATTCGCTATAAAGAGCTTGATAACAAGCATCAGATAGTTCAAAATTTGCCGTGACATTCTGTACGTCATCTAAATCATCTAAAATATTCATTAATTTCATGAGCGATCGCGCTTTTTCCAAATCATCAACTTCAATAATATTATTAGGAATCCACCGCCATTCGGCTTCAACAACCCTAAATTTTTGCTCTTTTAAAACTTGACTTAACTGTTCTAAATTCCCGATATTGGTAAACACTTCCGCCCCATCCGTATCATTCACCGGAGTCAATTCATAGGATTCGGCTTCGGCTTCCACTAAGGCTTCTAGGAGTTTTTCCTCATCAATAGGCCCCGCTAAGGTGACAACACCTTTCTGGTCAAACATCCAACTCACACAGCCCGTTTCCCCCAAGTTACCGCCATTTTTACTAAATGCCACTCGCAAATCCGCCGCCGTGCGGTTGCGGTTATCGCTGAGTGCTTCAATTAAAATCGCCACACCTCCCACCCCATAGCCTTCATAACGAATAAATTCTAACTCAGAAGCCCCCGATCCTAATTTGCCCGCCCCTTTCGCGATCGCCCGTTCAATATTATCATTCGGAATGGCCGCGGCTTTTGCCTTTTCAATCGCAGTTCGCAATTGAAAGTTTCCCGCCGGGTCGCCCCCTTGACGCGCCGCCACAATAATTTCCCGGGAAATCTTGGTGAACACTTTACCTTTAACCGCGTCCACTCTTGCTTTTTGGCGCTTAATATTCGCCCACTTACTATGTCCGGCCATACTCCCACAAAATCACAGCAAAATATTATTCTAATTCAACAGATCCATTTTAATCATCCCAAGTTTCCTAAAAAATACTTCTGAGTTATTTAAAATTAGATTCTCAAGCTTGTGCTAATTTTCTGAAATAACGCTTAAAATTATTATGAGCTATCTCCATGGGTGATCATTAATAAGGGCTCAAGCAAGACCTACCAAACTCCAGTCGTATTGACGAGAGTGCATTATGCTTTTTCATATTTCGTAATATATCATTATCGCTTCCCATTAGATCATGAATAAACCCTTGTATCAACGCCTAGCAGAAACTATCAATGTAAGTGCTTTGCTTTTGATTTTTATTTTTCCCTTTGCTCTGGTTGTTTATCAACTGATCGCTGAAATTGATAGTAAAATTGATTTTGCCCAAAAAGAAAAACAAGGTTTAGCTTATAACTATCCTTTGAAAAATTTGCTGGTCGATATTATTAATCACCGCACCCAAGTTGATCAATATTTTAATGGGGATAAGTCTTTAGCATCAGAAATTATCACCCAAGGAGAAAAGATTGAAACGGCAATTCAAAACCTTGATACATTCGAGCGAGAGCTAACAAATGAACTAAAAGTTGGCTCCGAATGGATAGAAATTAAAACTTCTATCAAGGACGACTGGCAAAAATTACAAGAAGAAAAATTTAATTTGTCTCCGGCTAAAAGTTGGGAAGCTCATACAAAAATTATCAATGATATTTTAGCTTTAATTAATCATATTGGAGATGTTTCTAATCTAATTCTTGATCCCTCTTTAGATAGTTACTATTTAATGGATACAATTGTGAATCAACTGCCCTTAACCATAGAAAATACGGCTCAGGCTAAGGATTTAGGGGTCAGGATCACCACCCAAAAAAAGATGACCGATAGCGAACAGGCAAAGTTGTTGATTATTCAGAGTTTAATTGCACCGCCTTTAAAAGAAGTCCAAAGAGGGTTGCAAGTTTCCGCCAATACTAACCGCCAAATTCAGACCAAATTATCAACAAGTATCGATCAAAGCTTTGAGAATATCCAAAAATTTATTAACTTACTCAACCAAGAAATTATTGATATTCAGAAAATCAACTTGTCCCCCCAAAAATATCAACAAGTAGCGGAAACCGCCCTAGAATCACAACTAAAAATTTACGATACAGCCTTTCCTTTATTAGATAATTTATTAGAACAACGGATTAACCAGTTATTGAATAGAAAATATCAAATCATCGGGTTTGGATTGTTAGTATTAGGAGTGGTATTTTCTATTTTAATCGCCTTTGTAATTAACCGTCAAGAACGTCAAGTCTTTGAAAAAGAATTGCAATTGGCTGAAAAAAAATATCGCAGCATTTTTGAAAATGCGATTAATGGGATTTTCCAAATTACCCCAACCGGTCAATATCTGAATGCAAATCCAGCGCTGGCTAACATTTACGGTTATAACTCTCCAGAGGAATTAATCACTCATCTAACTTCAATTAAACAGCAACTTTTTTATGTAGACCCCAATCGTTGGAATCAATTGATTCAAATGATTCGCGATCACCGCAGCATTACCGACTTTGAATCTCAAGTTTATCGCCGAGACGGGAATATGATCTGGATCTCAGAAAATGTGCGAGCAATTTACGATGAAAATGGTAATATTCTCTACTATGAAGGTACGGTCGAAGACATTACCGAATATAAACGGGCTGAACAAGAAATTTATGCCGCCAAAGAAGCCGCCGAAAATGCCAACAAAGCTAAAAGCGAATTTCTAGCCAACATGAGTCACGAATTACGAACCCCCCTGAATGGCATTTTAGGTTACGCCCAAATTCTTAAACGTTCCCCAAAATTAGAAGAACGCGAACAAAATAGTGTCGATATTATTTACCAGTGCGGTTCCCACCTTCTAACTTTAATTAACGATATTCTTGATTTATCGAAAATAGAAGCTCAGAAAATGGAACTCTACCCGACGGATTTTCATCTTCCGGCTTTTCTCCAAGCTGTGGCTGAAATTTGTCGGATTCGCGCCGCCCAAAAAAGTCTGCAATTTTCCTATCAACCCGATCCTGATTTACCCATTGCTATTCATGCGGATGAAAAACGCCTGCGACAAGTATTAATTAATTTGATTGGTAATGCGATTAAATTTACGAAAACTGGAGAAGTTATTTTCAATGTTATTTTAATTGAAAAAACGGTTAATATTTCTAATAAAGTTAGTTACAAAATTCGCTTTGCGATTAAAGATACGGGGGTGGGGATTGACCCAGAAGAAATTGAAAGAATATTTTTACCCTTTGAACAAGTCGGGTCTCGGCGAATTCAAGCCGAAGGTACGGGTTTGGGACTGGCTATCAGTCAGAAAATTATTCACTTGATGGGTAGCAGCCTGCAAGTCACCAGTCAATTACAAATGGGTAGTATTTTTGGCTTTGATTTAGAGGTATCAGAAGCTAATGATTGGGTGAATACCACTTCTAGGAATGACCATGGTAAAATCATTGGATTTCAAGGCAGTACCCAAAAAATTCTGGTAATTGATGATCGTTGGGAAAACCGATCTGTGATTACTAATTTATTGACTCCTTTAGGATTTGAAGTCCTAGAATCAGTTAATGGTCAAGAAGGATTAAAAATGGCTATGGAGCTTCAGCCTAACTTAGTAATTACGGATTTAGTCATGCCAGAAATGGATGGATTTCAACTCATGAAAAATTGGAAAAATATTCCAGAAGTAAAAAATATAAAAATTATCGTTTCTTCCGCCAGTGTGTTTGAAGAACATCAAAGTCAAAGCATACAGGCGGGGGCCGTGGATTTTTTACCCAAACCCGTACAAGCGGAAGACCTGTTAGAAAAGTTATCCGTACATCTGCAAATTCAGTGGATTTATCAAGCCGAATCAAGCTCGGTTTCAGGTACAAAGTCTACTTCTGCCCCCCTGGTTCTTCCCCCACCCGCAGCCTTAGATCAACTGTTTAACTTAGCGTTGCGAGGCAATTTGAAAGAGATCATCAAACAAACAGAAATTCTGGAAGAAACAGATCCTAAATATTCACCCTTTGCATTAAAATTAAGACAATTAGCGAAGGAGTTTAAAGAGAAAAAAATCTTGGAAATTCTCAATCAATATAAAGAGGTTAACTGATGAAAGATTTAATTCCAGAGTCCAGCACAATTCTGATCGTGGATGATGTCCCAGCTAATTTAGGCGTATTAACGGATGTTCTCAGCGAAGCAAACTTTCAGGTTTTGGTGGCTGAAGATGGAGAAAGCGCGCTACAAAAACTCGACTATGTAACTCCTGATTTAATTTTATTAGATGTGATGATGCCGGGAATCGATGGATTTCAAACCTATGAAATCCTGAAACAAAATCCCTTAAATGCTCAAATTCCTGTTATTTTTATCACGGCTCTTTCCGAACCCAATTATGTGATCAAAGGCTTGGCTTTAGGGGCCGTTGATTATATTACTAAACCCTTTCAAAAAGAAGAAGTTTTAGCGAGAATTAAGACCCATTTAGAACTGCGACGTTTAACCAAAATCCTAGAGACAAAAAATCAGCATTTATCAGAAGAAATTTATGAACACGCCAAAGCCCGCGCCGACGTACAACGACTGAATCAAAAATTAGAAATCCGAGTAAAAGAACGAACCGTTGAACTGTCTAAAACCCTGGAAGACCTGCACAAAAGTCAGGATTTATTAGAATATAATGCCTTGCATGATTCCTTAACGGGTTTGCCGAATCGGGATTGGTTGATGCAGCGATTAAAATATTTAATTGCTACCAATTCCAGTTATTCAGTTTTGTTTTTGGACTTAGATCGCTTCAAAATTATTAATGATAGTTTGGGACATTTAGCCGGGGATGAACTGTTAAAGTCTGTCGCCCAGCGAATACAAGAATATTTAACACCGTTTCAAACAGCAACCCGCATGGGGGGAGATGAATTTGTAATTTTAGTTGATACAGAAACACCCATTTCCCTAACTGAAAAACTCCTCGAACAGTTTAAGTTACCCTTTAATTTTAATGGCTATGAAATGATTGTAGAAGCTAGTATCGGCATCACTTCGAGTACCATGGGTTATCAGGAACCGATGGATATTCTCAGAGATGTGAATATTGCTATGTATCGAGCCAAAAAGTTCGGGAGTGGTAGTTATCAAATTTTTAATCCGCAGATGCAAGCGGACACCATCGCCCGGCTGCAAATGGAACAGGACTTACGAAAAGCGATTCCGCAACAGGAATTTTGCTTATATTATCAACCGATTGTTTCCCTCATAACCGGAAAAATTAAAGCGGTGGAAGCCTTAGTGCGTTGGAGACATAATCAAGGCATGATTGCCCCGGATCAATTTATTTCTGTGACTGAAGAAACCGGATTAATTAATCCTTTGGGTTGGTGGATTTTACGCGAAGCTTGTAGCCAGTTGAAATCTTGGCAAGAGCAATTTCCCGAGATCCTTTTAAAAATGAACGTTAATTTTTCCCCCGTCCAATTCCGGCAGGTGAATTTATTTGAACAGGTAGCAGAAATCTTAAAAGAAACGGGTATCTCTAAAAATACTTTAAGTATAGAAATTACGGAAAATTGTTTATTAAAAACACCAGACTCTAACTTTCAATTATTTAAAGAAATTGGTGTTAGTTTATGTCTGGATGATTTTTGTACCGGCTATTCTTCTATCAAAATGCTTAAAAATTTGCCTATTAATACCTTAAAAATTGACCGTTCTTTTGTACAGGATTTAATTAATCATCCTGATGATACAACCTTAATTGAAACCATTCTATTAGTAGGGAAAAGTTTAAATTTAGAAGTGAGTGCAGAAGGTGTAGAAACCCAAGAACAAGCAGAAATTTTATTAAAATTAGGTTGTATTTGGGCGCAAGGGTACTTGTTTTCTCGCCCATTAGACTATCAAGCGGCAACTGAATTTATAATTAAAAATCAGGAAAACAATCATGAGCAATAATTTGTATTTTCCAGGAAATACCATCCTAATTGTAGATGATAATCCCACCAATTTAGGGGTGATTTTTAACGTTTTAGATGAAGCCGGGCTGGAAGTTTTAGTAGCTCAAGATGGAGAAAGTGCGTTACAAAAAATAGAATATGTTATTCCTGATCTGATTTTATTAGATATTATGATGCCCGGAATTGATGGATTTGAAACTTGTTCTCGACTCAAAAATAACCCCTTAACCTCCGATATTCCGATCATTTTCATGACAGCTTTGGGCAACACTGACCATAAAGTTAAAGGCTTAGGTTTGGGTGCTGTTGATTATATTACAAAACCCTTTCAAAAGGAAGAAGTATTAGCCCGCATGAAAGTTCATTTAGAATTACGCAACTTAACTAAACTGTTAGCCAATAAAAATCAATTACTTGAAGAAAAAATTCACGAAAAAACCCGTTTAGAAGAAAATTTGAAAGACTTAAATCAAGAATTAGAAACCCAAGTTGAGTCTCGAACTTCCGAACTCAAACAAGCATTAAAAAACCTACAACAAGCTCAAATTCAATTAATTCAAAGCGAAAAAATGTCTACCTTGGGTCAATTGGTGGCGGGAGTTGCCCATGAAATTAATAATCCTGTGGCTTTTATCCACGGAAATATCGATTATACAGAAAACTATATTCAAGATTTATTAAAAATTTTTAAACTTTATCAAGAACAAATTCCCTCACCAAATCCGGTGATTACAAATCTAGCAAAGGAAGTGGATTTAGACTATTTACTTCAAGACTTACCCCAAGTGATTTCATCCATGAAACTTGGTGTGGAGCGGATTCGTCAAATTAGCGTATCTTTAAGGACTTTTTCCCGCACGGATAGTACATCAAAACTAGAAACTAACCTGCATGAAGGGATTGATAGTGCTTTGTTAATTTTAAAATATCGCTTAAAAGGAAATGACAAAGTTTCGCCCATAGAAGTGATTAAAAACTATGGAGATTTACCTTTAGTCCTCTGTTATCCCGGACAAATTAATCAGGTATTTACCAATATTATTGCTAATGCCATTGATGCTTTAGAAGATGCCTATTTAAAACGGAATGTAGAAGAAATTAAAGCCAATCCTAGCCAAATTACGATTTGTACTGAAGTTGACCCTAGCCAAAATAGCGCCATTATTCGGATTAAAGATAACGGTTTGGGAATGTCGGAGGAAATACGCGGAAAAATCTTTGATTATTTGTTTACAACTAAACCCCCTGAAAAGGGTACAGGATTAGGTTTATCTATTAGTTATCAGATTATTGTACAACAACATCAGGGTCAGTTAAGTTGTGTTTCACAAGAGGGATTAGGGACAGAATTTATGATTAAAATTCCTTTAACTTAAAAGGCTAAAATTGCTTAAATTTTGGTTGAAATAGTTTGAAGTATTCGCTCAGTTATAGGTAAAAATTGCAACGCTAACCTGCTAATAAATTAGTCAAACTGACATTTTCATTTTCCATTGGTGTTGTAATCTGATTAATCAATTCTGGAACTTCTGGTTGTTGAGGAGTCATTAAAATCAAATTACCGATTTGCATTAAGATCAGCATATATCCTTCATTAACATTAAGGGAATCTTGGGCGACCTGGAGAATTGTAATTTTTCCTTCCTGTCCTATAAGAATCGGCATTTGTTGAATGTTGATATCTGTTGCTTCCATATTTATCTATTATAATTGGGTTGATTCAACTATTTTACATCTAAAATTAAAGATAGCCTGCCAACAGAGACAAAGATTGTATAAGGAGTTTACCAAATGTCATCACCAGCAATCACCAATGTTATTAAAATGATGGAGTCTTTACCCATTGAATTACAAGATCGGATTGTAGAGCAGTTGCAAGAGTATATTGATAATATACAAAATCAAGTTCAAGGGAATAAATCTTTGGAAAAAAGCCAACCTCAACTGCTTATTGATCTTCAAAACTCTCAACTTGAAAAACTTCAAGATTTCTATATTTTACGAGATAGAGATGCTGATTTTTCAAAAGGGTATAGATCATTGATAACATATGCACTTCCAACTTCTACACTTTGTTATCATAAACTAAATCCCAAAGGTCACGAACCTTTTGAATATCTTGACTTTGCAAAATCAGATCTTGAACTAAATAATAGCAGAGGCGCAAGTAACTCTTTAGGTAATGCTAAACGTGCTATTCATTTGACAATTGAAAAAATTTTAGAAATCTTTGGGTTAAATGAAGCTTATGTTTCCAAAGCTGAAACAAATTTTCCAAACAAACTCAAAATTATTAAAAAGTTAGAAATATTCCCGACAAACATCATATCTCTTTTAAACAAGAAAAGAAATGATGTAGAACATAAGTATATAGCAGTTAATCGTGATGAAGTTGAAAATTATATAGAAGTAGCAGAATTTTTGCTACTTGCATCCTCTCCATTCCTCCATAGTGCAGTTATCGGGGCAAAAGTCGGTCTTGAGAATGATAACTTGTGTTATGAATGGAAACTTGAGCCAGAAAGTTCTGAGCTATTACAATATGTAGTTAAACCTAATAAATATATTGATACCGATATCGGATCAATATATTATATTTCGCAAGATCAGCCGAAAAAATTAGTTAAAAAAATTAAAATCTCAAAAGCTAATGAGTCTGAGTGGTTGCCAGCCATAAGCCTTTTCACGTATTTAACTAAGAGATCTACTATCAAAAATTTTTCTAATAATAATGTATATGGTTACACAATTTCAAAGTATGACCGAGGATTTGTTGTTGATAATTGTTTCCAAGAGGATGGAGAAGAAGACAATAAAGTAACTTCCGAGTAGATACTTCTAATATTAAGAGTTTTTGACTTGAGAATCAAGCTTTTAACCTATTAATATAAAGATGCTGTTATTGTTCAAATACTGTTAAATTGAGCGATCGCAACCTTCACACTACCTAAAGCAATGATTGCAAAAAATAGTAGGGGAATGACAACTCCATATCCCCTACTATTTTTAGTAAATCACGCTAAAATTACGCATCATTTAACGCTGCAATTCCGGGTAATTCTTTCCCTTCTAACAATTCCAAACTAGCACCGCCCCCGGTGGAAATATGGCTCATTTGTTCGCCTAAATTCAACTGTTCCACCGCAGCAACGGAGTCACCACCACCGATAATGGTGATCGTACCTGTTTTGGTTAAATCTGCTAAAGTTAAAGCGATCGCTTTTGTTCCAGCGGCAAATTTCTCGAACTCAAAAACCCCCATGGGGCCATTCCAAATCACCGTTTTACAATCGCCTAACGCTTCTTGGAAGACTTTAATCGAATCAGGGCCAATATCTAACCCCATCCAACCATCGGGAATATCATTAATGCTAACGGTTTTTGCTTCCGCATCAGGAGCAAATTTATCAGCAACAATTACATCAGTAGGTAATAAGAATGCCACGCCTTTTTCTTTAGCTTTTGCTTCCAATGCCCGGGCTAATTCCAGTTTATCTTCTTCTACTAAAGAATTACCCACATTCAAACCGCGAGCTTTATAGAAGGTGAAAATCATCCCACCGCCCAACAGCAATTTATCGCATTTATCTAAAAGAGCTTCAATTACACCAATTTTAGAAGACACTTTAGAACCACCCACAATAGCAGCTAAAGGCCGTTTAGGTTCTTCAATTGCTCCTTGTAAAAACTTGAGTTCTTTTTCAATTAAATAACCTGCCACAGAAGGCAAATAATGGGTAACTCCTTCGGTTGAAGCATGGGCGCGGTGGGCCGTTCCAAAAGCATCATTAACGTATAAATCGGCAACGGAAGCTAATTTTTTAGCAAATTCAGGATCATTATCTTCTTCTTCGGCATAGAAACGGACGTTTTCTAATAATGCCACATCGCCATTTTGCAGTTCGGCAACCCCTTGGACGACTTCATCCCCAATACAGTCGTCAAATTTCTTAACGGGTTTACCTAACAATTCCGATAACCGGGCAGCGACGGGAGTTAAGCGCATGGACTCGTTAACTTGACCTTTGGGACGACCAAAGTGGCTAGTTAAAATAACTTTAGCGCCTTTGGACGTTAAATCTTGGATCGTCGGCAGAGCCGCACGAATCCGTGTATCATCGGTAATTGAACCGTTATCTAGGGGAACATTAAAATCAACGCGGACTAATACCCGTTTCCCAGATAAATCTGATGCGGATAAATCTGCTACAGTTTTTTTTGACACAGGATAATCCTCCTAGGATATGTTGTTGTCTAAATCAGATTAAATTTAGGTGGCATGGGTGAGGTTTTGGACGGTTTAATCCTGTCTATCAACCCAATCCGGTTTCCCACCTAATCGTTCACAGTAAACATTCTACCTAAGTCCGCGTCTTGGAGATGCGCGATTATGTTTAAAACCATTTTATTTGCTGTTGACCAAAGCCGTGAAGCCCACGAAGCGGCGGTAATTGTGACCAACCTGGTCAAAACCTTTGGGTCTAGTCTCCATGTTTTGGCAGTTGTAGAGCCGAATGCCGAGGTAGCCGAACCTCAACCCCATCCTGAACAAATGACGTCCCCCGAAGCGGTGGCGGACTTACTAAAACAGGCTCAAACCCTGTTTTCTAAGGAGGGTATTGAGGCTCAAATCCTAGAAAAAGAGGGAAAACCCGCTTTTACGATTTGTGATGTTGCTGATGAAATCAATGCGGATTTAATTGTCATGGGGAGTCGAGGCATCGGTTTAACAGAAGAAGGAGCCGCCGATAGCGTCACCAACCGTGTGATTAATTTGTCTCCCTGTCCCGTCCTGATTGTTCCTTAAGCGAGGACGCTCGTACTGCTTACTCCCCCTGGTACCTGTAAGAGAGTCCCAAAGGACTCACTACGGTGAGACGCTCCCCCTGCCTCCCCTGCCTCCCCCGCTCCCCCTGCTCCCCCTGCCTCTGCCCTGCCCCCTACCTCCCCTGCTCCCTAACCTATGTCTATCCAATGGTATCCCGGTCATATTGCTAAAGCGGAACGCACCCTTCAGGAACAACTGAAACGGGTGGACGTGATTTTGGAGGTGCGAGATGCTCGTATTCCTCTAACAACCCATCATCCGAATGTTCCGCAGTGGGTGGGAAGTAAAATGAAAGTGCTGGTGATTAACCGTATGGATATGATTCCCTCCCATATTCAAAAACAGTGGGAGGAGTGGTTTGAGGAACAGGGGGAAACGGCCTATTTTACGAATTCTAGGTTGGGAAATGGCGTGGATGCTGTGGCAAAAGCTGCCCAAGCTGCCGGGTCACAAATCAATGAAAAACGGGCCGGACGGGGGATGTTGCCCCGTCCTGTGCGGGCGGCGGTAATTGGGTTTCCGAATGTGGGAAAATCCGCCTTAATTAATCGGTTATTGAATCGAAGAATTGTGGATAGTGCTAGACGGGCCGGGGTGACTCGTCATTTGAAATGGGTGAGAATTTCCGAGAGTCTGGAATTATTAGATGCTCCTGGGGTAATTCCGACCAAAATCAGAAAAGAGGAAGATGCGTTAAAGTTGGCAATTTGTGAAGATATTGGGGAAGCCTCCTATGAAAATCAACAAGTTGCTGAAGTATTAATCGAGTTGTTACAAGATTTTAATTTACAACACTTATTAGTTTCAAGGTATCAATTAGAATTTACGGCCCTGAGTGGCGATGTCTATTTACAGGAATTGGCCGACTATCGAAACAAAGGGGATATCGAACGCACCGCCCGTCAAATGTTGAATGATTTTCGTAAGGGATTATTGGGAAATATTGCCTTAGAATTACCGCCAAATTAACTTGAGTTTGGTTAGTTCTGAACTCAAGTTAATGAAGCCCTGCGGGTAGTCAAGCGGGAATAGACAGAGGGCAACGGCTTGAAAAAAAACCATACACTATAATGAATAATTGTCTACGGTAAAATTTTATATACAAATCGTTACAAAGTTTAGTACAATACGATTATTCACAGATAAGTATTTGTTCTTACTGTCATGATGGCGGATCAATTTCCCTGGCTGACCACGATAGTCCTGCTCCCACTCGTAGCTTCGGTGCTCATTCCTGTACTGCCGGATAACAACGGCAAACAGTTGCGCTGGTATGCCCTTGGTGTAGGCATCGCGGACTTATTATTAATGTGCTATGTCTTCTTGAAGTATTACGATGCGAGCAGTGCAACTTTTCAAATCGTGGAAAAGTTTCCCTGGGCGCCTCAATTGGGTTTGAACTGGGCCGTTTCTGTAGACGGGATTTCCCTTCCCCTGGTACTTCTGGCAGGACTTGTCACAACCCTGTCTATTTTTGCAGCTTGGCAGGTAGACCAAAAACCTCGTCTGTTCTACTTCCTGATGTTGGTGCTGTATTCGGCCCAAATCGGGGTATTTGTGGCTCAAGACTTACTGCTGTTATTTATTGTCTGGGAACTGGAATTAATTCCGGTGTACCTATTAATTTCCATCTGGGGCGGGCCAAAACGCCGTTACGCCGCGACTAAATTTTTATTGTATACGGCCGCTGCTTCTTTATTTATCCTGGTGGCTGCCCTAGCAATGGCCTTCTATGGCGGTGGCCCCTTAACTTTCGATATGGTGGAACTGGGTCTCAAGGATTATCCTCTGGGCCTAGAACTATTGATGTATGCGGGATTTTTGATTGCCTTTGGCTTAAAACTGGCCGTTTTCCCCCTACATACTTGGCTCCCCGATGCTCACGGTGAAGCATCTGCCCCGGTTTCGATGATTTTGGCTGGGGTGCTGTTAAAGATGGGGGGATATGGTCTGATTCGGGTAAATATGGGGATGCTACCCGATGCCCATATCTACTTTGCCCCGATTCTGGCTATTTTAGGGGTGGTTAATATTGTGTATGGCGGATTAAATTCCTTTGGCCAATCCAATATGAAACGCCGCCTCGCCTATTCCTCCGTGTCTCACATGGGATTTGTGTTGCTCGGAATTGCCTCCTTTACCGATATTGGGGTGAGTGGAGCATTGTTACAAATGATCTCTCACGGTCTGATTTCGGCGGTGCTGTTCTTCCTGGCTGGTGTGACCTATGACCGCACCCATACCCTGATCTTGGATGAAATGGGTTATATCGGCAAGGTAATGCCCCGAGTGTTTACTCTATTTACCGCCGGAGCGATGGCATCCATGGCCCTACCGGGGATGAGTGGTTTTGCTAGTGAGGTATTAGTGTTTATTGGCATCACCACTAGCGATATCTATAGCTCGAACTTCCGGGTGGTCTTGGTGGCTTTGGCGGGTGTGGGATTAGTGCTGACCCCGATTTATTTGCTGTCGATGCTCCGTCAGTTGTTCTATGCAACGGGTGAAGCTCCGGCTTGTATGTTGGGTGATGGGACTGCATCCAGTTCTGATGACCAAGAAGCATTTTGTTTCGGAACCAGTTGTGTACTCCCCTCAGAAGCGACTTTTAGTGATGCTCGACCCCGGGAGGTCTTCATTGCGGCGAGTTTCCTGGTGCTGATTGTGGGAATTGGGTTATATCCTAAAATGGTTACGAAGGTTTATGATGTCACCACTGTGGCTCTAAATACTGAAATTCGGGAGTCCTATGTTCAGGTGGCTTCATCGAATCCTAATTTGTATGCGAAGGGATTTATGGCGCCTCGGATTGCTAAACCGGAGGTGGCCTCGGTTTCGGGGATGTTGAAATAACAGTAATTTCAATTTAATTAAAATAGCGATCGCTTTTATTGAAAAAGGCGATCGCTTATTTTATAGTAAGGGTTGGGCAGAATTTAACTCCAAAGACAGAAAGAAGTTGTCAAGGGTAAACTGCTGATTGCTATAGAATGTTTCAATATTTAATTTAGGGAGTAGGAAAATCAATTGCGTTACCGTTTTTTGCAGTTAATTATCTTAGTATTAATATTTTTGACCAGTTGCAGTCCCAAGGATGCAGACAAAATATCTGATCCTCAACCGCAATCTATTCAGGGGCAGATTTTGGTTTGGCATTCCTTTGAGGGTAAAATCAAGGAAATGATGCAAGAGTCCTTGAAGGATTATATGCGAATATATCCTAATGTTAGGATTGTGAGTGAATATATTCCCACTGATCAATTAGATCAGCAATTCCGCACACAAGTTAAGAGAGGTTTAGGGCCTGATTTTCTGTTTACTGCTTCTGGGGTGATTCCGAGTTTAGTTCAGGATAACTTGATTCCGGTGATTCAAGACTTTGACTTTTCGGGTTACCTTCCTACGGCGATTAGTCATGTTCGCTATCAGGGAAAAATATATGGTATACCCACCTCGGTGATGACTCAAACTCTTTGCTATAACAAGAAGAAAGTGAAGTTACCGCCTAAAACTTTAACGGAACTCTTGGAACAAGCCAAGACTGGTTACTCGGTGGGAATATGGTCTAATTTTGTGGGCACCTTTTGGGGAGTGCAGGTTTTTGGGGGAAAATCTTTTGATGCCCAAGGTAATTTTGTTTTTGATCAAAAAAGTTGGGCAAAATGGATGGAGTGGCTAAAAATTGCCCAAAACGAACCAAATATGGTTTTTAGCGATGGTATTGAGGACTTAGAACAGGGGTTTATTAATAACCGATTAGCCTATGTTTTTTGTGATTCTTCCCAGTTTCCAGAATACAGCCAAGTGTTAGGAAAAGATAATTTGGGTGTTGCCTTATTACCCGGGGAAGGGAACAACCCCGCCGGGCCTTTAATCTATTCCCGTGTGATTTTGTTTAATAGAACATCGAGTCCTCAACAACAGCAGTTGGCTCTAAAATTGGCTGAGTTTTTTACAAATCCAGAACAAACTCGTAAGCGGTTAAGTCTCCTAGAAGGCTCTTTTATTCCGGCTGATAACAATGTTCATGTTAATAGTCGTTTGTTTCCCCGAGAAGCAATATTAGTCCAGCAATCTAAAACTGCAATCGCCATTCCTTTAGACCAAGTTGAATCAGCGCGGTTTTGGGCGAAGACGGGCAATAGTTTATATCCTCAAGTATTGGGGGGAAGTATCACTCCTGAAGATGCTGCCGCTCAGATTACTGGAACTGTTAATCAGAAATAAAGTCAACCTTTAAAAAAAACCGATATGTCCAATTCACTCGATTTAACATTCATTGTTGATCAAATTACTAAACTCTTAATTTTTTTGAATCGATCTCCGGTACAAATTCAATTGTTGGTAATTTTGATCTCGATTTTAGTCAGTCATAGCCTATCCTATTGGGTCGGTAAAAAAATAAAAGCAAATTTCCCACAACTAGCAGTTAATCTAGCCCAAGAAACAACTTTAGCTCCCTATTGGTGTGGATTAATCTTAATTCCTGATTTAGTGGGTCGGGGATTTAGCTTAATTGCATTAAATTTATTTCACGATTTATTCATTCATCAAGGATGGATTGCCGGAATTCTGGCGATCGCCATTAATATTTTATGGGTTTATCTATTTTATCGGATTTTTGTAGTTAGCTTATGTCTATTTATCCCGATTGATCGGGTTAAAGAGTGTAATTTCTATTTTTTTAGACCGTTATTTATTTTATATGTTTTGAGAGAAATTTTAAGTTTATTTGTAGATTTTGATCAACTTCTGCAAGTGGTGGTGATTAATTTATTTGGCAGTTCAGTCACCGTAGCAGCAGTTTTAATTAGTACCGTGGGGTTGTATTTATGGATTGTTGCCGTCAATATTTTACAATATGTCCTCTGGCAGACTACTATTAATAGCACGAAACTGGATTCGGGTAGTACCCAAGCCTCTTTGATTTTAATTCGTTATTTTTTAATTACTTTTGGAATTGTGGTTGTTGTTGGATATCTAGGATTTAATTCTACAACATTTGCTGCAATTACGGGCGGGTTATCTGTCGGTATTGGCTTTGGGTTAAAGGAAGTATTTAGTAATTTTATTAGTGGGATATTTTTATTATTTGAAGGTTCGTTAAGACCTGGAGATATTATTGAAATTGGGGGAGAATCCAGTGAAGTTAAAAAGGTGAGTATGCGAGCGACAACGGTACAAGTGATGAGGGATAATTCCGAAAAAATTATTCCGAATCAAATCTTTTTTACCCAAGAACTTAAAACCATGACGGGGAGCGATCGCCGGGTGCGAAAGTCTTTGATTGTGGGAGTGAGTTATGATTGTGACCCAGAAAATATCATTGAGATTTTATTGGAAATTATCTATAAACATCCCGAAACTTTAAATGATCCGGCCCCTTTGGTTAGTTTTATTAATTTTGGAGAATCTAGTTTAGATTTTGAGATCACGGTCTGGTTAGAACATCCCATCGGAGGTAAACGAATTATGAGCGAGATTGCTTGTGAAATTTGGAAAGTTTTTGGGGAGAAAAATATTGAAATTCCCTATCCTCAACGGGATTTACATATTCGCAGTGATATTAGAAAGGAAGTTGATTGAAAAATGTTTATTTAGGGTTAAAATACAATAATTCAGATTAGGAAGCCGCCATTAATATGACCAGTTCTAAACGTCTCATTGTGGGCATTAGTGGGGCGAGTGGTATTATCTATGCGGTGCGTCTGTTGGAACTCCTGCGGGAAACCGATGTGGAAACCCATCTGGTGGTTTCCCGGGCGGGAGAAATCACCCGAGCCCATGAGTTAGAAATGGATACTAAACAACTCCACAACTTAGCTGACGTGAGCTATGCTATCGGTGATGTAGGGGCGGCGATATCCAGTGGTTCGTTTCGGACAATGGGGATGGTGATTCTTCCCTGTTCGATGAAAACCTTGGCTGAGGTGGCTACGGGAGTGACGAGCAGCCTCCTAACCCGGGCGGCGGATGTGGTTCTTAAAGAGCGCCGTCGGTTGGTGTTAATGGTGCGGGAAACCCCTCTCCATGCTATCCATCTTAAAAATATGTTAACGGTGACTGAATGTGGGGGAATTATTATGCCTCCGGTTCCGGCATTTTATACCATGCCAGAATCGATTGATGAAATGGTGACAAATACCGTTTGTCGGGTGCTTGACCTCTTTGATATTGATGGCGGTCAGATGAAACGCTGGGAGGGAATCAGTAATCAGTAATCAGTTATCAGTTATCAGTTTAAGAGTTGATTGATTACCCATTACCCACTCAAACACCATAATTTTTGATCTTCAATGTCAATTTATTTGCCTAAATTTCAGTTAATTTGGATTAAGATGGTTCGGAAAACTCAGCGTCCGATTCCCATCCGAACGGTTTTGATTATACCGTTTTTACTGCAAATTTTCGGAGCCGTTGGGATTGTGGGATGGCTGTCTTTTCAGGCAGGGCAGAAGGCAGTGAATGAGGTGGTGGGTCAGTTACAAAATGAAATTAGTGCGAGAGTTGAACAGAATTTAGAAGCCTATTTAGCCATTCCAGAAAAGATTAATAAAACCAACTTAAATTTACTTCAGTCAAGAATTTTGACGTTTGAAAACTTAACCCAGTGGGAAAAATATCTCTGGAGACAGGTACAAATTCATCCTGATATTAACTTTATTAAAATTACTAATGCTGCTGGACAAGAACGCACGGGGGAACAGTTAGGGGATGGGTCTTTAAGAATTAATGTGATTGATACTTTTACTAATTTTGATTTCTATTCCTATAAAACTGATTATAAAGGCGATCGCACCGAAGTTGCAACCATTGTTAAAGATTTTGATACCCGAAAGGGCGTCTGGTATAAAGATGCCGTAAAAGCGGGAGATGCGACTTGGAGTTCGGTGTATTTATCCCTATTAGAACCGACTTTATTAATGAGTGCTTTGCTTCCGGTTTATAATCCGCAAACCCAGGAAGTTCAAGGGGTTTTGAATACAGCATTACGGTTAGATGGAATTGGAAATTTTCTCAATAAATTAAAGGTAGGAAAATCAGGACAAACCTTTTTAATCGATAGTGATGGCACATTATTAGCCACTTCAACCTTAGAAAAACCCTTTTTAGTTGTTAATAATGATAGACAGTTATTTGCGGCGGTAAACAGCCAAAATCCCTTAACTCAAGCGACCGCCAACTATTTAAACCAGACCCATATTAATCTCAAGGAAATTAAACAAGGGAAAGAACTAGACTTTATTTGGAATAATAGTCGTTATTTTGTCAAGGTGTTACCGTTTCAGAAGGGAAAAACCGTTAATTGGCTAATTCTTGTCGTGGTTCCCGAAGCGGATTTTATGAAACAAATTAATGCCAATATTCGCACGACGATTGCCTTATGTAGTTTGGCATTAGTAGGAGCCACATTAATCGGATTATTGACTGCACAATGGATTGTTAAGCCGATTTTACAGTTAAATATTGCCGCCAAAAAAATTGCTCAAGGACAATGGGAACAAAATAATCTGAACCTTAAACGCAAGGATGAATTAGGTCAGTTAGCAAAATCTTTTAATAGTATGGCTAAACAGTTAAAAGAATCCTTTACTATTTTGGAAGCCAAAAACCAAGAACTCCAAAAGTTAGACCAATTAAAAGATGAATTTCTTGCCAATACTTCCCATGAATTAAGAACTCCCCTCAATGGAATTATTGGGATTGCTGAATCTTTAATTGATGGTGCAACAGGAGGTTTATCCCCCCAAACTAATAGCAATTTAGCCATGATTGTGGCTAGTGGTCGCCGTCTATCTAGTTTAGTTAGTGATATTTTAGACTTCTCTAAATTGCGCTATCAAAATATAGAATTGCAACGGCGACCAATTGATATTCGGGCGATTATTGATGCGGTTTTAATCTTAAGCCAATCCCTAATTACTCAGAAAAATTTACACCTGGTTAATCGGATTCCGGTTGATTTTCCCCTAGCAGAAGCAGATGAAAATCGGTTACAACAAATTTTCTATAATTTAGTTGGAAATGCGATCAAATTTACCCCAGAAGGAATTGTAGAAATTTCAGCAATAATTTTATCTGAAACTGAAAAACCTCAAATGGCAATTACCATTTCTGATACAGGAATTGGGATTGAGACTAATAAATTGGATCGAATTTTTGAATCTTTTGAACAGGGAGAAGGTTCAACCGCTAGAGAATATGGCGGTACTGGATTAGGATTAACCATTACAAAACAATTAGTTGAATTACATGGGGGGGAAATCACCGTGGAATCGGAGTTAGGTATCGGTTCTCGATTTACTTTTACCCTACCTATTGCTGAAAATGTGGTTAAAATTCCTACGGAAAACCAAATTAAAAATTATCTAAAACCCATACAAATTGATACATTCTTAGCTGTTAATCCTGTTTTTTCTCAGCCGTCAGTGGACTATTCTCCAGAAACGATTAAAATTTTAATTGTTGATGATGAAATCGTGAATCGTCAGGTTTTATTGAATAATCTTTCATTACATCATTATGTGGTTTTTCAAGCTAGTAATGGCGAAGAAGCATTAGAATTAATTGCTAAAGGACTCAGACCCGATGTAATGTTATTGGATGTCATGATGCCTAAAATTACCGGATATGAAGTTACTCAAAAACTTCGAGAACAGTTTAATCAAAGGGAATTACCAATTATTTTATTAACAGCAAAAACTCAAGTTCAAGATATTGTCACAGGGTTAAATATGGGTGCTAATGATTATATGATGAAACCCTTTGCTAAGGATGAACTTTTAGCCCGAATTAGAACCCATGTTAATATTAGTCGCCTACAAACGGAAAATTTACGGTTAGCAACAGAATTAGAAGTTACTCGTCGTTTACAACAAATGATTTTACCCAAACCAGAGGAATTGGCGGCGATTTCTGGGTTAGAAATTGTAGGATTTATGGAACCTGCGGAGGAAGTTGGTGGAGATTATTATGATGTTTTAGAAACCGATGGTGTGGTGACATTGGGAATTGGAGATGTGACCGGACATGGGTTAGAAAGTGGAATTTTAATGTTAATGACTCAAATGGGAATTCGTACCCTTACGGAAATTAGAGAAACTAACCCTATCCAATTTTTGACTATTCTTAACAACACTCTTTATAAAAATGTTGAACGGATGAATGTGGATAGAAATTTAACTTTAGCTATTTTAAATTATTATCAAGGTTTATTAACAGTTAGTGGACAGCATGAGGAAATTTTGATTGTTCGTTCTGATGGTAATATTGAACGGATTGATACAATAGATTTAGGGATTCCAATTGCTTTAGATGAAAATATTACGCAGTTTATTAATTCCGTAACCGTTGAGTTAAAAACTGGGGATGGTGTGGTTTTATATACCGATGGAATTACAGAAACCTTTAATCTGAATAAACAACAATATGGACTAGATAGACTCTGTAATGTGATTTCTAAAAATTGGCAACACCCACTAGAAGAAATTAAACAAACTGTGATTAATGATATTGTTACATTCCGAGGAAAAGAAAAACAGTTTGATGATATTACCCTATTAATTTTGAAGCAAAAAGCCTAAATTCACCGTTGTTGCGCTTCAGCGCTCCATCAAGGTACACTCATCCCAACAACAAATTTTTTTATTGATGCTAAAACAAAACCGTGCCCAGAGAACTCTTTTCCTACCTGTTCCCTGTTCCCTGTTCCCTGCTATTGATTGTTAATTAACCGTTGAACACTGGCGATAGTCGGATTGAATTCATATCCTTTTTGTTGGGGATTTTCTAAATAGCTTTGTTGTTCTTCTTCTATCATTAAAATATCCTGTTTTACCAACCCATCTAATAGGTTTTGGGCAGAACCAAAACATAAATTTTTGACAAATTTTCTAAACTTTATAGGCAATTTATGGAGTCGCCAAAAGGCATTTAACGAGGTAAAATGAATTAAATAAGCTCGCGTTTCTGTTAAACTAATCGGACAAAATAAACAATATATTTTAAAATATTCTCCCAAGGTAGAAACCCAATGGGGATAAATATAACTAACTGTTAAAGGTTCAGAATGAAGTTTTCTTAACCCCGGAAAAAATAACTGAGAAATTGACCAAATTTTATCAATTTTATAATAACTCTGAGCTTGATAATAAGCATCAATTCTGTTTGGGGTTTCTTCTATTTTTTCTAACTGAGCATCTGTCCAAGCTTGTAAATCTTGATGTAAATGTCCATGGTACATATCCATTAAATTCTCAATTAAAAAGGAAAAATGACCTTGATAATGAATTACTGAAACCGTAGCAATATAATTCAAATGTTCCCATTCGGGAATTGCTAAGGGTTGAATTAAATTAGGATTATTCCCTGGAAATAACCAGATAAAACCCTCTAATTCCTGCACCGGATAATCTCGGATTTTACAATTTTTAGGTAATTTTTGCTTATCCTCTAAATAGGGAACTATGACACATTCTCCTTGATTATTAAATTGCCAACCATGATAAGCACATTCTATATAATCTGAGATAATTTTACCATGACTTAATTTAACTTGTCGATGGGGACAGCGATTTTCTAAGGCTTGAATTTTGCCTAAACTATCCCGAAATAAAACAATATTTTGATGCCATAATTTTACTTCTACGGGTTGAGTTTTGACTTCATGACTCGCTGCTACAACATACCAATGATTCGGGTTTATTCCTGACTGTCGAATATCGTTAGTTGCATGGGATAATTTTTCTGAATTCATATTAACCTTGGAGATTTTAATAGATTCATATTAACCGGGCGATTGAAATCGCGGCTACACAAACAAATTCCGCCTGCGCGGAATTAAAGTAAAATCAATTTTATATCTTTAAAAATCCTTCTGGATTTACAGAAAAAATTGAGCGTTTTTGCAAACCCTCCTGATATAAAATTTCATTTGCTGCTAATAATCCACTACTTACAGCCCTTTCCATTAAACCACAGGGAAAGGGCATTTTTACCCAATCTCCGGCAAACATTAAATTAGTAACCCCAGAATTTGTAGCCGGACGATTTACATAACTTCCGGGGGGATAGCCCGCAAAATTTTTCTGATTGACTAATTCTCGATGTAATAGAGTAGCTGATTTTAATTCGGGAACAATTTCATAAAGTTCCTGTTCAAAAGTTTTTAACAAGGTTTCTTGATTGGGAAATTGAGCTTCTTTATAACAATAAGCATGAAGTTCTACCACAGTCCCCCCGGTTTCTTCATACCATTGAATATATTCTTCTTGAATCCGATGATAAAGAGTAATACTATCGGTTAAATCATAACCCGATAGGGAGGTGAAATGACTATGTTCCCAAGGAAAATCTCGGTCAAACCAAAACCGACAAACGGCAAAGGGGTCAGCAACTTGTAATTCTTCAATTTGTTGTTTCACCTGTTGATTAATTTCCCCGGTCATCAACGTAAATAATCGTTGTGTACCCGGAATATCCGTCGCCAATATATAATAGTCTGCTTGAATATTATGGGTCTGGTTTGTATTAGGATTAACACTGACTAACTGAACTTGATTATCCTCTCTTTCCATAACTTTATAGGGTGTTAAATCCCGTTGTGCTGGGCCAGAAATTACCTGACCATTTTGATTAAAAACTGCCCCGTGACAAGGACAATGAAAATATCCATCTTCTGCTATTTGTACGGTGCAACCTTGATGGGTACATTGTAAAGAAATAGCTTGATTATTCTCACCAGATACGGCATAAACATCATCTCCATCCCCAAAGTATTCTAAATGTTTGTTTTCGGGTAAAGGTGGGGTAATTGATGATAAAATTGGATTAGATTTAACCCAAAATGGAACTAAATTAATTTGATTTCCTTGAAAATAACTAATAGAATCAATTTTTCCTTGATTCCAGTTAATATTGCTTACCGTAATATCGGTTAAAACTTCCCCATCTTTTTGCTGAATCGCATTGACTAAAGGTTGGACTAAACTGCTTCCCATATCTTGCCGAGTTCCATTAAAAGCCAACCCTTCAGGATTACCAAAAAAATAGAAATGGAAAAACTGCATTAATTCCCCCACACTCAATTTATCCGGTGCATTTAAACTGGATTTAGCAAAGGGAAGAAAATATAAATCATACAACCCTTGGGGAAAATCTTGACTTACCCAGTCAGCAACGGAAATATCATCTAAGCGTTGAAAACTATTAGGAATTTTGAACCCACCAATTTCTCTAAATACTTTCCAATGATTAAAATGAGTCAGATTAATTCCCCATTTTAAACGATTAGCAGAAGAAAATCCCAAATCAACAACATTCCAAGGAAATGCAGAATGACTAGGGCGAAATACTTCCGGTTGATATTGGTTATTTCTAAAAACCACCGCGTAGGATTCTAAAGATTTAAAATTATCTTCGATTTGGATTTCCTTAACTAAGGATTTTAAGTTATAATATTGAGGAAAAAACCCATGAAACCCATGTTCCATTTTAAAGGTTTTATCCCCAATTTTAATATCCCAACTGGCAATTTTACCGCCTAATTGGGGAGATTTTTCTAATAAAGTAACTTTAAATCCCCGTTGAGTTAATTCATAAGCACAGGCTAATCCAGCTAATCCTGCACCGACAATTACAACGTGCTTAGGTTGGGTTAAAAATTGAGGTAGATTAATGATATTTGGCTGGAAAATAGTGGGTTCTGGTTTGTGGAATCGAGAATACCCTAAGACACCAGCAACCGCACTAATACCGAATAATTTTAGAATAAAACGACGAGAAACATGATCATTTTCAGAAGGATTAAATAGTTCAGTCATGGATAAAATAAACTTAAAATTTTAAAGCTAGATTATTTTCTAATCTAGCGAGTGATGACGCTCACAGTAAAATTATTATATCAATTTTGGAGATATTGGTAAATGAATTATTATTAACATAAACATGATGTTGTATGTTGTTGGGCTTTAGCCCTCAAGATTGCGCTGAAGCGCAACAACGGGATTTTTTTTTATTTGTTGATAAAAATATAAAATTTTATGGTATAATCATATACAGGTAATTTTTTAGACCACTACAAATGGCAACAGAAATCGAGCGAAAATTTTTAGTTACAGGGGATGAATGGCGATCGCTTGGGGTAGGAGAAACCTATCGTCAAGGCTATATTGCTAATATTAACGGTCGCACGGTGCGGGTGCGGGTCGTAGGAAGTCAAGGATATTTAACCATTAAAGGCTTAACAACGGGAAGCAGTCGGGCTGAATTTGAGTATAAAATCCCCGTTGAAGATGCTCAAGAATTATTAGAAACATTATGCGATCGCCCTTTAATTGAAAAAACCAGATATAAAATTAATATCGGCGATTTAATTTGGGAAGTTGACGAATTTGGGGGAGAAAATCAAGGATTAATCTTAGCAGAAGTCGAACTAGAAACAGAAGATCAAAGTATTGATATTCCCCATTGGATCGGAAAAGAAGTCACCTCCGACCCCCGCTATTATAATGTCAATTTAGTTAAAAACCCCCTCAAATCGTAGTAAGCCCTGAAGGGCTTTCTTCCCAACAATTTAAAGTTAAAAAAATCAAGAATTAAATTCAATAAATTCTTGATGAGGGTTTGATTAATCAGGACTTACGCAGTTACACTATATGTAGCGTACTAATGAGTTAGCGATGCCAACAGGCGGCGGTACTGCCATCGCGCTCATAACTCAAACTAGATCACTAACCCAAAAGAAATCTCGAAACGGATAATATTCCCCTGTTACTGAGCGAAGTCAAAGTATTCCCTATTCCCTGTTCCCCTTAAAATTAAGGATTGACTTTCAGCATTGCTTGAATTTCAAGTAATCCAGGGGATAAAACTAGGTCTTGGATTTTGATATCGGAACCCAAATCAATGATATAATGATCTAGGTGCAGTTCAGTGTTAATGTCATAAATTTGAACTTGAGGCTGAACTAATATGAGTTCACGGAAATTAGCAATTTTTAATCCGGTTTTTAATTGAAAAGATAATAGTTCACCTGAGTCGAAAAGCAGTTGGGCATTTAAAATTAGGTGATCGGTTGCCATCAGAATTTGGGCATCTTGAATCCGTTGAACTGATTTAACCCAAGAATCATTTCCCGACGGTTGGGGACTATGGAAAGATCCGGGCGAAGATTGGGTTAAAGAAACCAACAGGGACAAAACAAACTCATTTAATGCCTGGACTAACATCGGAGCCCGTAAAGATTGATTCAGATCGAATTGATTCAAGTGTAGATTTCCGGTGACAAAAAAAGGTTCTAACAGGTGTAGAGGTTGACCTTTTAAGACTTGACCCAGATTAAACCGAATATTTGACCCTTGTAATTGGACTTGAGTGAGATGTAACCCCCGATAGATGGCATTCTCCGCCGCCACGGACACCCCTGGAATATCCCCGGACAGCAGAGAACGATTACTACCTTCGATATTCAGATGCAGGTGATCAATTTTATCAACTTGCGATCGCAACCAAAGCCCAATTGCCTTTGATAATAGACTTCCAATTAGGGGTTTGCCCCCAGTATGAATCAATGCCATAGCCACTCCAAAATCACCCATTCCCACATTACTTCACACCGAACTCAGATTGATAGTAGGATTAATTGCGGATTGTTGTAATATTTGTACATAGTCTTGAGACTTATGGCAAAACCCTGCCATAGTTTCAACTGATCGACCAGTAGTCAATAACCTTTAACGACCAGCATGGATGAAAGGCTACAAAAAATTATGGCTCAATGGGGCATTGCCTCGCGCCGTCACGCGGAAGAAATGATTCAAGCGGGACGGGTGCGGGTTAATGGCAATTTAGCCGAATTGGGACAAAAAGCCGATCCGACTTGCGATCAAATTGAGGTCGATGGGAAAGCAATTAAACCTGACCACCGACCTGAGCCGATCTATTTATTACTCAATAAACCGATAGGAGTTGTATCAACTTGTTTAGACCCCAACGGACGAGCATCGGTTTTGGATCTACTTCCGCGTAAAATGCGAGTCGGCCAAGGCATTCATCCGGTGGGACGATTGGATGTGGATTCTACAGGAGCGTTATTGCTGACCAACGATGGAGAATTAACCTTTCGTTTAACTCATCCTCGTCATTTCATTCCTAAAACTTATCAAGTCTGGGTTGCTGGAAATCCACCGAATTCAATATTACAGGCTTGGCGTCAGGGTGTCCTATTGGCAGGAAGAAAAACACTACCTGCTCAAGTTCGGTGTATTCAAAAAAATTCAAGCGACCAAACCTGGTTGGAAGTGATTTTATATGAGGGGAGAAATAGGCAAATTCGCCGAGTTGCCGAACAGTTGGGTTATCCAGTCCTCCGATTACACCGAACAGCCATTGGCTCAATTCAACTTCAACCCCCTGGACAATCCCCATTGCCAGAAGGTCAGTATCGTTCCCTGAGTGCCTGGGAAATTGAGTTTTTACGAAATCCCATTTCATCCCCATTGGTTAGTGTGCCCGTTCACCCTGTAGATATCAAGGAGTAATTGATTATGAAAACTGATTTATTTGTCTTACCGTTTAAAATGGCTAAAAATCCTAGCCCCACCATTAATTCCTATGATCCTGAACTGATTCAGCGATTAGCAGAAATCGGAGAACAACTCAGAGAAACTCGTCTAGGTCATTCCCTATCTTTGGATATGGTGGCCGCTTATACTAGAATCCGTTCCCATTTATTACAAGCGCTCGAAGAAGCTAGGATAGAACAACTCCCCGAACCCGTTTATACTCAAGGGTTAATCCGTACCTATGCAGATGCTTTAGGTTTAAATGGCATAGAACTAGGTAACTTTTTCCTCCCCGAACCTCAACAAGTGGGGATGAAATCAAAACTGAATTTCTTAGCCCTTCCGCAATTAAGACCCACCCATCTTTACTTAACCTATATCCTATTAATTATTTGTGCCATTAATGGGGTTTCTTATCTGAATAAAACCGCTAATTTTGCAGGTGTATCCGGTGCTGAACCCGTGGCTACACCCAACCCACCGGAAGTTAATCCTCAACTGCGTCCGGCGGTGGTTCAGACAAAAACCCAGCCCGCTAGTCAGTTAGTTGCTTCTACCCCATCTGCGACGACTCCCGAGGCAAAGCAAGCCGTTGAGAAAGCATCTCAAACCAAGCCCTCCGCCCAGTCAGGGACAGATAAAACCGTAGAGGTGGGCATTGTGGTGAAAGAGACGTCCTGGGTTGAGATTGAAGTCGATGGTATAACCGAATTTGAAGGGACATTAGAAGGAGGAACAAAACGCAGTTGGAAAGCGAAAGATAACGTGGTTGTCTTTACTGGAAATGCTGGAGGAGTTCTAGTCACCGTTAATAACGGAGAAGCCAAAAGTCTTGGCAAACCCGGTGAACTGCAAGAAGTAGTCTTCAAAGCCGAAGATTTATCTAATTTATAGCAGGGAGCAGGGGGAGCAGGGGAGGCAGGGGGGGCAGGGGGAGCGTATTCGCTCGCTGAATATCACCCAAAACCCATTACCCATTCGTAATTCGTAATTCGTAATTCGTAATTCGTAATTCGTAATTCGTAATTCGTAATTACCCATTACCCATTACCCATTACCCATTACCCATTC
>NZ_LR735148.1 GCF_900009265.2 Planktothrix paucivesiculata PCC 9631
GAAATGGGTGCGGCTTTAGCTTATAAAAGAGACACTGAAGATGATAGATTAGTTAAAGAAGTTACGGCTAAATTTAAAGCTTCGACTGAAGTTATTTTGAGGGAAACTCTCAGTCCTTTGAGGAAACCTTACCCTCCTAAAACCTGGGCGGCTGCCTATTGGAGAACCAATCATTTAGCACAAAGTGGAACGGCGGGATTAGTTTTTCTATTATTTTGTGATGAGATTATTGAGGAACTAAAGAACCTAGAAAATAAAAAGGTTTGGATGCTGACAGTATATGCCGTTCAATTCACCCTATTTGCTCGTCCCCAACATTCAGCTTGGAATGGGGAGGAATTAACAGTTAGGAGTAGTTTTCTTAATGTTAATGGCAAGGATAAAGTTAGTCTTGAAGGGAAGTTTGATGGACAACCAGGGTTTTTCAATATGGGACTTGTTAATGAGAAAGATATTGCCCAGGTTCCCAACGGCTGGACGGGTCGGGTGAAGATTTATGCCAAATCTTATGAGAATGACAAATATCCGAGAAAGATGTCACCTAATGATGTTTGTACAAGTGTTTATTTATTTTCAGTTGATATGGAGCAATCCGATATTGATGATTTTATGAATGATCACTGGTCGAATCAAACTAGATTTAATCCCCTTTGATAACTGATGCGGACACAATTAGGGAGTATTGCCATATAAAAAATGAATATACTCCCTACTAATTTCTAATCAATTAACCTCCCTAGCGAGTATGGAGCCTAACCATGCCTGCCGAGGTGGTGGAGATGAGTGGGATAATGTTAAATATCCTGACATCCCTATTCCTAATTTCCCCTAGTTCTGTACTTTCTAACTGATC
>NZ_LR735002.1:0-74642 GCF_900009265.2 Planktothrix paucivesiculata PCC 9631
TGGGTAATGGGTAATGGGTAATGGGTAATGGGTAATACTTCGACTTCGCTCAGTAACAGGGTAATGGGTAATAGGGAATAGAAAATAGGGAACAGGCAATAAATAGGTGGTATACTGTATATAATCATGCTCAAAGCGATTTTATTTGATTTGGATGGAACTCTGGTTAATAGTGACCCATTGCATTATCTGACTTGGGCAAAGGTGTTAGAAATTTATCAATTGACAATTGATCATCATTTTTATCAAACTCGGATTAGTGGCAGAACTAATGCGGAAATTGTGGGGGATTTATTTCCTGAATTTTCCGATGAAGATATATTGAAAATGGTAGATTTAAAGGAATTAAAATTTCGAGAACTGGCTGCTGATTTACAGCCTTTACATGGGTTAATGGACTTTTTGGCTTGGGTGAATCAGCAAGGGTTTAAAACAGGTTTAGTTACCAATGCGCCTCGGGAAAATACAGATTTTATCCTGAAAATTCTGAAGTTATCGAACTATTTTGATAGTGTGGTTTTGTCTGATGAAATTGGCATCGGTAAACCCGATCCGGCGCCCTATCAATATTGTTTGGAACAGTTAAATATTCTACCAGAAGAAGCGATCGCTTTTGAAGATTCTCCTTCTGGGATTCGTTCTGCCATTGCTGCGGGGATTAAAACCATCGGGGTTGCTTCTACCCATAATCCCAATCGTTTAAAAGATTTGGGGGTAGCATTTGTAATTGAGGATTTTACCCAGGTTGACCTACAAAAAATGCGATAAGTATAGCAATCCTATTAGAGTTGTGTTCAAAATTTTTGAGTAAAAGGGAACAGGGGACAGGGAAAGGGGAACACTAGATAATACTTCTGACTTTTTCATATCAGTATAAAAATGCTACAACCTATTTAGGATTGCTATATGTCCTAATGCTTTAACTGATCGGGTTGACTATCGGGTCGGGCTTATTGTTATGAAAAAAATTGGACAAACTTTTATCATCTGGCTGCTGGTTACCTTTCTGATTGTCACCGCCATCCCCCTAGTAGTGGCGCAGAATTCTCCATCCCCTCAACCCAATTCACCGGCGATTCAGTCTAACCGTGGGTCTGTAACACTAGAGAACGAAACTTTATTTGTGATTGAAACTGAGTTAGGCGGTTCGTCTCCTTCAGAACGTTCTCAACGCATGAGCCAAAGCTTGAAAGATTTTGCTGACAACCAAGCCCTATCCCTTAATGAACTTGAAGTCTATACGGGGGACAAGGACGGCATTCCCTTGACGGTAATTCGTGCTGGCAATATTTTTTTAACCACAATCTCCAACGCCGATGCCCAAATAGCTGGCAAACCGCGCCCCGAATTAGCCGCATTGTATTTAGAAAAAATCAAGGCGGGAGTCAGTCGCTACCGACGGCAAAGAAGCCTGGAATATTTGCTCCGTGCCAGTTTATGGAGTGTTTTAGCCACTGTGGCTCTGATAATTATTTTATTGATGACTAATAACGTCTTTGCCAGAATTTACCAGAGACTCGAAATTTGGGAAGAATCTTATATTCGTCCCGTGCGGTTTGGCAATTGGGAACTGATTCGTGCCAACCAATTAGACAATATCATTTTTTGGCTGGTTCGGCTGGTACAGGCGGCGATGATTCTAGGGCTGTTGGCTGCCTATTTTCCCTTTGTCCTTAGACAATTCCCTTGGACGAGCGGATTAGCCAAAACCTTTGAGGGCTATTTGTTAGCCACATTACAAACGGGGTGGCAAGCTTTTATCAATTATTTGCCCAGTTTGTTGGCAATTGTACTGGTGATTGTTGCGACCAAATTTCTTCTGAGCTTATCCAAACCTTTCTTCCGAGAATTGAGTGCCGGGACATTTTCTTTACCGGGCTTCTATGCCGAGTGGGCCGATGCGACCCAAAAGCTGGTTAATTTTTTAATTATTGCTTTGGCGGCAGTGATTATCTTTCCTTTACTGCCCGGATTTCAGTCTCCTGCGTTTCAAGGGATATCTGTCTTTTTAGGGCTGCTAATTTCTCTGGGCTCTACCTCTGTTATTTCTAATCTCGTTTCTGGTAGTGTTCTGATCTATACTCGGGCATTTCGGGTGGGTGATCGGATTAAAATTGGCGACATCTCTGGGAAAGTTCTGGAAACCACCCTGCTAGTGACTCGCATCCTGACTCCTACGAATGTCGTTGTTAGTATTCCCAATTCTCAAATTAGCACCAGTTCGATTGAAAACTTCAGTTTTAGCTATCGAGAATTAAACCAGCCCTTGATCCTACGGACGACGGTGTATTTAGGGTATGAAGTCCCCTGGCGCGAAGCTTACGAGGCTTTGATCCAAGCGGCACTGCGTACGGAAGGAATGCTGGAGTCTCCGCCAGCTTTCGTACTACAAGGGGAGCTAAACGAAGTTTACGTTACCTATTTGCTCAATGCCTATATGAATGTGGAGTATTTTCAGGGCAAAACTTCAAAAGGAATTGAACAAGCTCGCTCCCAATTGAATGAAAATATCCGAGATTGTTGTGCCACAGCCGGAATTCGGATTTTTGCTCCTAATTATGAAGCCGATCCCACCAATTACGGCCCGGCGGTTGACAAAATTTAACCGTACCTATCTCTACTCCTTAAAATTATCGGATAAATAGTCTTTGATTAAATTAATTGTTTCCTGGGGATGACTCATCTGGGGACAATGCCCGGTAGCCTCCATTAATTTTAAGGTACCTTCATAGAGGTAGCGCTGAAGATAATATCCCACTTCTACAGGAGCGATCGCATCATCGGTACATTGTAGAATCAATGAGGGTGTTCTAACTTTCAGTAAATCCCGGCGATTATCGGAGTAAAAAGTCGCCCTAGCAAAACAATTAGCCACCACCGCATTAGTCGAACAAAAACTGGCTTCTAGCTCCTGAATTAGCTCTGGGTGATCCTGATTTTGCATAATAATGGGAGCCAGAAAACTCGCCCAACCGATATAATTTTTGCCCATCAGATCCAGTAGATCTTCAATATCTGAGCGCTCAAATCCACCGATATAATCATCAGATGAATCATTAATATAACAGGGGGAAGGACAAATCAAAACCATCTTTTTAAATAATTCTGGAGCTTTAATTGATGCCAAAAGACCAACCATACTACTCACAGAATGACCTACAAAAAATATATTTTCTAAGGACAAAGCTGCACAAATCTCCAGAATATCCTGAACATAACCCTGGAGATCAGCATATCTTTCTACACTATAAGCATTCATATCTGATTTTCCTGACCCTACATAGTCAAAAACAATGATTTTATAATCATTTTCAAAACCAGGTGTGATGAAACGCCACATATTTTGATCACATCCAAACCCATGGGCAAATAATAGGGGTTGTGTCCCTTTTCCATAAATTTTTACATTATTTCTTTGCAGAATGTTCTCAGTCATAATCATCTGTTGGGTTTTCTTTATTTTAATTGATCGTGATCAAAAGTTTTACCGATTCACTATTCCCTGAGATGAAATTTGATCAGTTTCCATGCTATTAAAGAATTGGCTTTTCCTTTGACATCAATTGGCTTTTTTGCTTCTACTTCTAATAAATGACTCATACTTTGATAAACTGTATCAGAAATCGTAATTTCTTCGGCAGGAGTCGCACCTTCTAAACGTTTAGCAGTATTCACAACATCACCAATTACGGTATAAGTTCTCACCCCAGTACCGCCAAATAATCCTTCAATGACATTACCACAATGGACGGCACAACCCGTACTAATATTTTCGGATTTGAGAATATCTGAGGCTGCTTTTTGCATGGCGATCGCGGCTTTCACTCCCTGTTGGGGTGTGGCATAAATTGCCATAATTTCATCGGCCGTAAAACTAACTTTTAGGGGGTTAAATTGGGCTGCTATGGGTTCCACATGACGATAATAGTTATTTAATACCGTGGCCACATGATCGGGTTCTCTCTGTTCACACCAGGCGGTAAATCCTCGAATATCTATAAATAATATAGTCCGATCAAACCGTTGAAATTTTAATTGTTCAGGATTATTCATAGCGGCATTGACGACATGACTTCCCATCCCCCATTCCGCTAATTTTTTTAAGATTTCTGTGATTTGAGTATGCTGATTAATTGGGGTAAAAATACAATCATTGAAGAATGTTGCTTGATGTTCTCTCCTGGTTGCATTCACCAGCATGGGAATATCTGTTCCATCTTTTGAACGCAAAGAAAAATAGATTTCTTCCGCTTTTCCATAGAATTTTAACAGGGGAAAAAAATGGGTTTGACAAAAAATACGCCCGGCTAAGGGTAAAATTGAGTTCATGGATTTTCCTTGGAGTTCGTGGGTTTCATAGCCTAGTAATTTTAATAATGTATTATTGATTATGGCGATCATCTTATCATCGGTAAATGACAAAAAACCGCAGGGTGCATTATTAAGAATTTCATCGATAGAGTCTGTCATAAGGCTAGTCAAGTTAAGGGTAGATGAGTTTATATTTAACTCCCTATCGTTAAATGATCTACTAATTTCATTTGTATTACTATTCATAAAATATGTCCCATTGGATTTTTGTCTTATGGTTTTTCCCTATAATAATAGTTTATTCCCTATGCCCAGAGTTAAGGGTTTCCTGAATTAACCAATAGGTAGTCATTTTCCCCCTACCTTTGACTTCAATTTGTCCCCGTTCTTCAAAAATGTAAGAAGTTTTTAAGCGTTGATAGGTGGCTTCGGTGACTTGAATTTTCCCCGGTAAACCGGAGGATTCCATTCGAGAAGCGACATTAACCGCATCCCCCCATAAATCATAAATAAATTTTTTCACCCCAATTACTCCCGCAATTACTGACCCAGTATTAATCCCAATTCTGATTTGTAAAGGTTCGTTATATTGGGTTTGAAAATTGGCGATCGCTCCTTGCATATCTAAAGCTATTTGAGCCACAGCTTCGGCATGATCGGGCTTGGCTAGGGGTAAACCTCCGACCACCATATAGGCATCCCCAATGGTTTTAATTTTTTCTAAACCATGCTTTTCTGTGAGTTGATCAAATACCGAAAACACTTGATTTAATCGCTCCACTAATTCATCGGGTTGAATGCGATTTGAAAGGGGCGTAAACCCAACAATATCGGCAAATAAAATTGTGACCTCATCGAATTTTTCGGCAATTGAACTGGTATCATATTTCAGGCGTTCTGCAATGGATGGAGGTAGAATATTTAGTAATAACTTTTCTGAACGTTCCTGACTTTCTTGGAGAGCCTTGTCGGTATTTTTACGTTCTAATTCGGCGCCAGCCCGGGCTGCAAAAATCCTTAACACCAGTTCTCTGGTTTCGTCATTGATCATAGGGTTTGTATCCAAAATCGCAATATTACCGATCACATTTTTCATGGAATCTATTAAGGGAATTCCTGCATAACTGCGTGTTGTTGATTCCAGTGAAGTTTTAATTTCGGGAAACTGATCAAAAATATGATCAGAACAACAATAATATTCTCCATTACCAATGACTTGACCACAAGGTGTTCCTACTAATTCATACTCAATATTGTTAATAAAACCCTGATCAACCCAAAATGCCAGGGTGCGAACTTTGTTTTTTTTATGACTGGTAAATTCAGTTACTAAAGTATAATGAACCCCCAGGATTTCAGCTAGGGAATGAACACAGGAGCGAAAAAAATCATCTCCGGTTTTAGAGGCTGTTCCCTCTACAATTAATTTTAGGGCGTCTTCTCGACGTTTGCGATCGCTGATATCTCGCATCACAGTCAGGACTGAACTAGAGGAAATAGGGGAAATATTAACGGATAAATCTGTTTTTTTATTTTCGAGAATTAAACTATATTCAACTTCAATGGTTTCCTGGGTTTCTAAAGCGGTTTTAATCCCTGCCAACAAAATATCAGCTTGTTTTTGGGGGAGAATATCATGAATAGTTTGGCCGATTCTTTCCTGTTCCGGCTTATATAATAATTGCGTATTGGGGGTAACTACTTTTAGATAATGCCCATCCGCATCAAAAACGACAATTGATTCCTTCATTGCTTTAAATAAAGCATTAACTTCTGCCTCGGATTTTTCTAAGGCTTGATTTTGAGTTTGGAGGGTTTTCTGAAGGGCTTGAAGTTTTAATTGGGTTTGAACTCGAATCAAAACTTCTTCGATTTGAAAGGGTTTAGTAATATAATCTATTCCTCCGACTTCAAAGGCTTTGACTTTATCCTTGACATCATCTCCAGCACTTAAAAATATAACGGGTACAGAACTGGTTTTGGGATCGGATTTTAAGATTTTACAGACCTCATAACCGGTAATTTGGGGCATATTAATATCCAACAAAATCAGATCGGGAATTACGGTTCTCGCCGCCATTAAAGCCACATTTCCATTAATCGCTTTCCGCACTTGATATCCTTGCTGGACGAGGAAATCGGATAAAAAACGAATGTTGTCAACATTGTCATCAACAATCAGAATATCGGCTTTTAATTGATTGGTATTATTGGTATTAATGTTCATAAATCACTAACTTGACGACAGAGTGGGATAGCTGAAACTTTGACACAAGGGGAATTTTTGATGGGGTTAGGGTTGTCCGGTCGTAATCTCGGTACTCGTGAATTCTAAAATAGTTTGAAATTCAAAATTCATGTTTAACCGATTTAGGATAGTCATTAATTCCTGATTTTCCGGGGGAATTTGAGCAATCAAATCTCCAATTTTTTCATCACTTCCTTGAGCCGCAGCATAATAGAGTTCTCCTTGCCATTGTGGGGACATGGTGGTCAGGAGAGAACTTAAACTTTCTTCTGAATTGGGGGAGAAATTAGAACTTGATTCTTCTGACTGAGTTTCATTTTCTTGATAAGTATATTTTACACTTAAATGGTGACTAATTTTTTCGAGTAATTTTTCAATTTGTACCGGTTTATCCACAAAATCATCACAACCACAGGCTAAAATTTGTTCTTGATCCTCCTGAAAGACACTGGCGGTTAAAATGATAATTTTAGTTTTTTGTCCTAGGGATGTACCTTTAATTAATTTAGTAGCGGTTAACCCATCTATGACGGGCATTCTAACATCCATTAAAATTAAGTCCGGTTGCCAAGTTTCCCAACAATCAATGGCTTGTTGACCATTTTCGGCATTTTCAATTTTAAACCCCATATCTGATAATAATTCATTCAGTAATAAACGACTATCTAAACGGTCATCGACGACTAAAATTTTATAGTCTGGCTGTCCGGGTGCAAGATGAATTGCTTTAACTTTATTTGTATTCACGGGCAATGAACAATACTCTAGGGAATGGGTGGGAATTTCAAAGCCAAATAAACTTCCGGCGCCTAACTGACTTCTAACGTGAATATCTCCGCCCATAAGTTGTACATATTTTCGACTAATTGCTAATCCTAATCCGGTTCCCTGATTAGAATTTCGTCCTGATTCAGTTTGTTTAAAGGGTTCAAAGAGCAGGTCAATTTCTTCGGGAGCAATTCCCGCCCCCGTGTCTTCGACTTCAAATAAAATAAACTCTAATTTCTGCTGATTCTCGGAATCAATAGCCAAATTTTCCCCATCTAAATCCTCTAAATTAGAAGCTGAGGAGGATTCGGGTTGAACAATTTGATATTTGCCTTTTACCCGGACTCGAATTTCGCCTTGATTGGTAAATTTAATGGCATTGCTTAACAAATTTAATAAAACCTGTCGTAATTTTCCTTCATCGGTTTCTAAATAACGGGGTAGGTCTGGTGCATACTCAAATTTCAATTCTAAGCCTTGGGATTCTGCCCGCATTTGCATCATTTTTTTTAACCCATCTAAAAGATTAATTAAATCAAATTGATGTTGATTTAGGGTAGTTCTTCCGGCTTCAATTTTAGACATTTCTAAAACATCATTAATCAAGGTCAATAAATGTTCCCCGGCTTGATTGATAATCCCCACATATTTATGATGTTTGGCAGACAATAAAGGATCTTCATTCATTAATTGAGTAAACCCTAAAATGGCATTCAAGGGTGTTCTTAACTCATGACTCATACTCGCTAAAAATTCTGATTTAGCTTGATTGGCTTTATCCGCCGCTACGGCTGCTTTTTGTAGCTGAATCGATTGTTTTTGGGTGGTTTCTAATAATTCAGTTTGTTGTAAAGCTACGCCCAACTGATTACTAATTTGGATGGCAATATTAATTTCTACTTCCTTCCACAGACGAGGACTGGAGTTTTGGTAAGTGGCGAGTAAACCCCATAATTGATTGTTAGAGAAAATCGGAGTAATAATATAGGCTCTAGCCTGAAAACTCTCTAATAAGTTGATATAACATTGATTAAATCCAGCGTTATAAATATCAGTAACCGCCCGATAGTTGACCCCCTGACTATATAGACCGCCTTGGGTATCTTTTAAATAAGTATCTTGGACTAGAGGGGAAATGTTAGAAGAATTATTTTCAAAGAGTTTAACGGTACACCGTTCATTTTCCGTGGTATTTTCCTGTAATGAGGGATTAGTATTTTGTTCTTCAAATAAAGACATCCACCCCTGACTAACCGATTCGGCGATGAATTCTCCACTCCAGTCAGGGCGGAACTGATACACCACAACCCGTTCACAATTAAGCACTCGTCTTAATTCTAAAGCCGTGGTGGAAAAAATTGTTTTTATGTCTAAGGTTTGGCGAATTCTTTGAATTGCTTTTGCTAGGGCTTGTTCCCGTTCTAAACTTTCTTGTAAAGCAATTTGGGTATTTTTTTTGTCGGTAATATCTTCAGAAATACATAACATATGGGTAATTTTTTGATTATTATTAATAATCGGGATTTTTTGGGTTCTTAATAGAAGGTCATTACCGGCTAGATTATGAATCATAAATTCCGGGATATCTACGGCTGTTTGGTGATTTAAAATTTCTAAAATCTGCGATCGAAAATAATCCGCTTGTTTCTGGGGTAAAAGACTATAAATATTTTTGCTTAAAATCTTATCTCTTTTAACTCCAAATATGGTTTCAGTGGATTTATTACATAATTCAAATTTGAAATCATTCTCGATATTTTTTACATAGATAGCTAAGGGAATATTTTCAATAATAGTATTTAAAAATTGTTGAGATTCGGCAAGTTTTTGATCAAGTTTTTTCCGTTCAGTAATATTATTAAACGTGCAAACAATTCGTTCTAATTTACCTGTGCTATTGAACTGAGGATCAATATTCAATAATAACCAAGCCCTTACTTGAGACGACGGGCTTTGAGTCAGTCCCAGAATTAAGTTGTGGATGGGTTTCCCTTGGGAAATTGCTTGATGAATGGGTTGCATTTTATGGGTTAAGGGATTGCCTTGTTCATCAAGAAATTGCCAAGATAGGGAAAATATATTTTTTCCTTCTAATTCTGGTTCGGTTTGTGATAACAGGTTTTGAGCAAATTGGTTACTCAAAATAATCGTTCCTTGGGGAGATAAAAGTAATACACCGACGGGCATTTCTCGAATCAGACAACGGAAGCGTTTTTCACTTTCTTGTAGGGCGTTTTGATAGACTAATTGACTGGTATACCGTTGATCAAAAACCGATATTACTAGGGTTCCAATTAACAGGATTAAGGTGACAATTCCAATTTGTACCGCTAACCCGGAATTAGCATTGGTTTCCATTAAGTTGACGGGAACAGAAGACTGTTCGACCATGGATATGGCCCACATTCCCGTATAGTGCATTCCACTAATCCCAACGCCCATCACCCCGGCGCTGCAAACCTTCCAGGGATCAAACGCCGATGAGGGGGAATTTCTCAGGTAAAATGCCAAACCCAAGGCCGCCATTGAGGCAATAATCGCGATCGCCACCGACAGCAAAACTCGCTTTAAATTGTATGCCATCATCGCCCCAGCAACGGTCATTCCGGCCATGCCTAGATAGTGCATCGAGGCGATCGCTAATCCCATGACCACACCGCCGGAAAACACCCCTAAACTGAGTTTTGGCCGACTGAATAATAATAGGGCCAGTCCTGAAGCGATAATCGCTACCCCCCAGGAAAGTAGGGTAGTCACCAGGTTGTAGGTCACGGGTAGGGGGAGTTTCAGGGCTAACATCCCGATAAAGTGCATTGACCAAATGCCTGTTCCCATGGCAACAGCACCGCCTAATGTCCACAGCAAGCGACTTTGGGGGGGTGATTCGGGGGTGACTCGGGTGGCGAGATCTAAAGCGGTATAGGAGGCAATCACCGCGATCAGGAAGGAGAAGGCAACTAAAAATGGTTGATAATGGCTTTGAATGACCGTCATAGCGATTAATAATTTCATATTTTAGGGATTAAATTAATGATTAATAACCCGGGGTTGACTATCCCAAAAAAAGCCTGACGTTAAAGGATTTTGTCTTAAATCACAAGTGGGAAAGGGAATCGTTGCCTGTTGTATTGAAGTTGAGAGGGGAATAGAAATAATAAATTCTGTGCCTCTTTCTAACTGAGAGTTACAGTATAAATAGCCCCGATGGTTATTAACAATTTGGTAGGAAATTGCTAACCCTAATCCTGTCCCATAACCAACTGGTTTTGTGGTGTAAAACGGATCATAAATTTTGTTGATCATCTCAGAACTCATGCCGATACCATTATCTTCTATATGAATTTGTACCCACTGATGATTAATTAACGTGGTTCTAATCCACAGGGTCGGGGGAGAAACTATATCGATTTCTGGACTGCGGTTTTTGACTCGGTTTTTAAGTTGAGTTCTTCTTTCCTCTAGGGCATCAATTGCATTACTAAAAATATTCATAAATACTTGGTTAAGTTGGCCGCAATAACACTCAACTCGGGGTAAGTCTTGATAGTCTTTAATCAGTTTAATCTCAGAACCCTGAGACTGTTCCTTTAATCGGTGCTGGAGAATCATTAATGTACTATCAATTCCTTCATGAATATTAACCACTTTCATTTCGGCTTCATCTAAACGGGAAAAGGTGCGAAGGGATTTAACAATATCTTTGATTCGCTCTGCTCCAAATCTGATAGACTTTAGAATATTGTTGATATCCTCACGAATAAAATTTAGATCAATTTCTTGAATATAATTCTCGATGTCTGGGTTGGGTTTAGGGTGATAATTTTGGTATTTATGGATTAATTCCAACAGATTTTCCACATATTCACAAGTGGGGGCAATATTGCCATAAATAAAGTTAACAGGATTATTAATTTCATGGGCAACACCCGCCACCATTTGTCCTAAAGAAGACATTTTTTCGGTTTGAATCAGTTGGGCTTGGGTGTGTTTTAACTCTTGTAGAGTATTAGCCAGTTTATCGGCTTTTTGACGAAGTTTAATTTCCGATGCTTTTAAAGCAGTTTGGGCAATATCTCGTTCTTGATTTTCCTGTTGTAACAGTTGATTTGTTCTTTCTAAATCCAGGGTTCGTTGCTGAACTCGAGCTTCTAATTCAGTAGCAAGTTGATTTAGGGCTACTTGTGTTTGTTTTCGTTCGGAAATTTCAGCTTGTAAGGCAAAATTTGCTGCTTCTAATTGGGTTGAACTGGGAATTGCTAAAACCTTGGGAATTAACTCAATAATCACCGCCGCAGTACAGAGGGAAATAGCCGCTGTGATTGCTTTAAGAAAACCCGAAATCCAATAATGGGGATGCCATAGTGTCCAGATTTCCATAATATGGGTAATCCCACAACAAATAATAAAAGAACCAAACAGCATAAATACCCAATCGAAGGGGATATCCTGACGCTTTTTGACAATAAAAATTAATTCAATAGGAATTAAAAAATAGGCTAAACTAATGGCAGCATCTGATATAATGTGGAGGCTAACTAATCCCGGTTTCCACAGATAGCAATGACCATGGGGAATGAAATAATTAGAGAACAGTTCCTGCATAAAATATCCATAGAAACATTATGGGTGTATGAACTCAATTATATCGGGGTTCCTTTGACTTTTAGAGTAAACATTCCAGTGAAGTTAAATAGAAGTTTAGACAATAGAGAATAAAAAAGTAAGTTTTTGAATCCTATCTATCAAGATTCGACCTGAAATCAGTATAATTTAATACTAAAATCAGATATCAATACTGGAATCTTTCTGGAACGAATTCCTAAAACCTAATATTCACAGGTGTTTCATAAAAAACAATTTTTGTCAATACCCTAAAGTTAACCTCTTGTAACTTTCTTTGACTGGAGTTGTATAAAAATGGTTAACTCTATGCAAGGATATTGGGGGTGGCAGTTATAGCAGTATAGCCCGTGAGCCATTGCTTCGAGAACACAACACCTGACTGAATGACCATTGATCAACTCATTGATATTCTCAAAGTCAGTTTACCCGAAGGTCTGACAGCCCTCCAAGAAATGGTGTTACGTTCTTCTTGGGATGGTAAAACCTATGCGTTAATGGCATCGGAAACTAACTATGTCAAAGAATATTTGAGTCGGGCGGCGTCGGAACTGTGGTCAACCCTGAGTGATTTTTGGGACGAACCCATTGGCAAAAATAATCTGCGCCAGATGTTCGAGTCCCGTCCTTTAACCAAAGCCCAACGAAAACTCCTAGAACAGTTTCAATCTCAAACCTTGATCTCTGTTTTAGAGTTCCCGGGCGCGCCTGTGGGCTTAGACTCTAAATTATATATTGAACGTCCTCCGATTGAAACCCTTGCCTATGAAGAGGTGACTAAACCCGGCAGTATTATTCGGATTAAAGCCTCTTGGAAAATGGGCAAAACTTCTTTACTTTTAAGGATTATTAATCAAGCTGAATCCTATCATTATAGCACTGTTAATATTGATTTTCAACAGGCGGAAAAAAACATATTGTCGAGTGTGGATAAATTTTTTCGTTGGTTTAGTCGAAATATTAGTTGGAAGTTAAAAATTCATCCTAATTTGGATGAATATTGGGATGAAGATATGGGGAGTAAAGTCAGTTGTACGATTTATTTTGAAGCCTATCTCTTACAACAAATTGAGACGAATTTAGTTTTAGGATTAAATGAAGTTAATCGTTTATTTGAATATCCTGATATTGCCGAGGAATTCTTTTCGCTCCTGCGGTCTTGGTATGAACAAGCCAAAAGTAATAATACCTGGAAAAAGTTACGTTTAGTTTTAACCTATTCTACGGAAATTTATATTCCTTTAAATATTAATCAATCTCCTTTTAATGTAGGATTACCTTTAAAATTACCCGCTTTTGATGCTGAACAGGTTTTATCCTTAGCCCTGCGTCATGGGTTAGACTGGACTCCCACCCAAACCAAGCAACTCATGGCAATGGTTGGCGGTCATCCGTTTTTAGTTAGACTGGGATTATACTATTTATGTCGAGGGGAATTAACCCTAAAACAACTGTTACAAGAAGCGGTAACAGAAACGGGAATTTATAGTAGTCACCTACGGCGAATTTTAGCGGTTTTACAGGCAGACCCGCAACTTGAAAAAGCATTTAAACAAGTGATTTATGCCGATCAACCGATTAAATTAGCTTCTGTGGTAACGTACAAATTAGATAGTATGGGCATTGTCACCATCAAAGGAGATTCTGTTGTCCATAGTTGTGAACTTTATCGAGTATATTTTAGGAATCAATTACTTGATTAACAGGCAATAGTAAGTTATGAGCAGGTTACAAGGTTTAGTCTTGTCAAACACCTTAATTGGTAGCACTATAGTATCGTTGATTAGAAATTAAATAAAGTTCTGTCCGGTCAAATCGAATCTTCCAAGGAACAATAAAGGGATTCTATCGACTCTTAAGTTATAAGAGTGAAATCAGAACTTGAAAAAATAAGGATGTTTGAGTGTATGTTAACTTCTAAATTATCCCGTTCAGGACTGTCGGTTTTCCTGGCCTTGGGCTTAACAACAGCCGTGGCCACACCTCTACTACAAGCTATTCCCGCCACGGCCCAAGCCTTCCCCAATACCTTACAACGGGATAGAATTTTAGCGGGAACCCAGATTCCGGTGGAATACTCCGAAGCCGAAAAAATCGTGGTTATGCCCAATGAAACCGTTTCCCTAACGATCACGGTGGCACAGGATATTGTAACCACTCAGGGACGGGTTTGGATTCCAGCCGGGGCTGAAATTGTCGGACAATTAAAACCCGCTTCCGGGGGGTCTCAATTTGTGGCGAGTGAAGTAATTATCAGTGACCGACAACGGTTTCGCCTAGATGCCAATTCTCAAGTTGTAACCCATACCGAAACCATCCGCAAAGGAGCCTCGGCGACATCTATTATCGGTGGGGCAGCCATTGGGGCTGCTGCGGCCACCGCCATTGCTGCGGTTGCTGGGGATAATGCGATCGCAACAGAAGAAGTTTTAGTCGGTGCGGGACTCGGCGCAGTTACGGGAATCTTTGTTGGACGGAATAAAGTGGATGTGGTGGTGATTAATCCGAGTCAAGACCTCAGTTTAACCGTACAATCGGATATCATCTTCCGTTAAACCGTAGTGAGGCGTTCACGCCTCTTTGTTTCAAGATAGCCCTAAAGGGCTTACTACTTTTCAAGATAGCCCTAAAGGGCTTACTACTTATGAGGATTTCCACGGCCAAAAAATACGCGATAGCATTCTGCCTAACTTTGGGGTTAACGGCATTAGTTAGTTGTTGGAGTCCTGAAGTCACCCAAACGGCTGAGTCTTCCCTACAGCAAGCTCAGACCATAGCCCAAGGGATCTCCCAACAACTAATCAGCCAAACCCAAAATCCCCGTTTTGCTCAACCGATTGATTGTCAATTGGGTCAGGATTGCTTTATTTTGTTATATCCCGATCGCGATCCCACCCCCAATGCCGTTGATTTCGGCTGTGGACGGCAAACCTACGATGGTCATAAAGGCACGGATTTCGCCATACCCGATGAACAAGCCATGGCCAGAGGCGTTCCGGTCTTAGCCTCCCAGGGGGGGACGGTGTTGCGTGTACGGGACGGGGTTGTGGATCGACGAATTCAAACCGAAGCCGATAAAAAGACCGTGGAAGGGACGGAATGTGGCAATGGTGTGGTGATTGACCATAGTTCTATTGCTAATGGTGCGGGGTGGGAAACCCAATATTGTCATTTACGCCGGGGAAGTGTCCAGGTCAAACCCGGGGATCAGGTCGAAAAAGGCACGGTTTTAGGGGCGGTGGGGGCCTCGGGTTTGGCATCTTTTCCCCATGTTCATCTAACTATTAATTATCAGGGAGCAGTGATTGATCCCTTTGTGGGGCCAGCAGCAACGGCCGGATGTAATGTGACTCGTAACCCGATTTGGGAACAGTCTTTTGCCTATATTCCCACGGGATTAATTCGGGCTGGATTTTCGGCTCAACCTCCAACTATGGATGAATTATGGCAGGGAAAATTTAATCAAACTACCCTACCCCAAGACAGTCCGGCGTTGTTATTTTGGGTACAGGTTTATGGGGTATTAACCGGGGATAAAATGGTTTTTAATCTGTATGACCCCCAGGGACAAAAAGTTTTAAATAATGAAAATTTTGTGAATGATTCCAGTAAAACTTGGATTGGTTATGTGGGGAAAAAAAATAATCCTCAACAACCTTTAACTCCTGGAACTTGGAAAGCAGAATATCAATTAATTCGAGGCGATCGCACTTTGGTTAAAACTCAAAATCAACTGGAAATTCAATAGGGAATTACGAATTACGAATTACAAATTGGGAATAGGGATATAATTTTAGTTACCAGTTAATTTCTAAACTGATAACTCGTAGAGACGTGCCATGGCGCGTGTCTACACTGATGACTAATGACTAATTACCAATCAGGACGATCAACTGTATTCTCATCTTCCCAATCATCTAAATAACGCTTTAATAACGGTTTAATATCTGCTTCGATGGGTTGTTCTTCTTCCTCCAATTCAGTAGAATTAAAATTCAGGGGTTCAATAATTTTGGCAAAGGCATCCTGCACAAATTGTTTAACAAATTCATCCCGACGGGTTAACTGAAATTGTCGTTGTACCACTTCTGTCATCCCTCCATCTCCCCAGTCTTGATCTTGACGAAAATATTCAATAAAACTTTTACCTGCAATTCTGGTTAAATAAGCCGCACTCACCGCTTGAATTGCCCGTCCTACCACTAAGGTTGCTAAATTTAATTGTAGGGCGGTTGAGACTAACTGAATCACCCCTTTAACTACTCCTAAACTTCCCAAGGTTTTTGCTAGGGATAGAGCTAATTCTCGACCGCGATCGCTATTTAATTCACACCCATAAATTTTACCAATTTCGATTACCATTTGGGTATTAACCGCCGCCGTAGCAATTAAATCAATTACGGGTAAAGGTGTTACTGCAATTACCCCCGCACCTATCCATTGAAACCGCTCAACAATTTTTTCTGCTTCCCGTTTGCGTTGACTATCAATTAAGAGTCTAGCTTCTTCTCCTAAGCGTTGGGATTGTAATAAAATATTATCAGCAATTAATTCTTCTCCTTCGGATCTTAAAATTAGGGCGATACGTCGAATTAAGGGCATAATATCTGGTTCTGGCTGTATTATCTCTCCCATTTCTAATCTAATTGATTGCGGATTTGCTGCAATAGAAATAACATCATTTGCATCTAAAAATAGTTTAACTCTATCTTTAAGTTTGGCTAAAATAATATGTTGATCCGCTTCTGTATACAAATCTTTTTTATTTAAAATAATTAGCGATCGCTTGCCAATTTCAACTAAGGCTTGTAAAGAGTGATATTCTGATTGTCTTAAATCATTATCTAAAACAAATAATAATAAATTAGCATCTGTCGCCAGCGAACGGGCTAATTTTCCCCGCTCAGACCCGCCTATTCCCGCTTCTAAAATTCCGGGGGTATCGGTAATTAAAATTTCCCGTTCAATTCCTTCTAATTTTAAATGATAGGTTTCGCCAACTTCGGTAGTTCCCATGGGTGCATTGACTTTCCCAACCATCCGACCCATTAACGCATTAACTAAAGAGGTTTTTCCCGCCGACCCCGTACCAAAAACAACCACTTGAATATTACCTTTAGCTAATTCTGAAGCCATATCTTGGGAGCGACTCAATAAGGCTTTTTTAGCTACTTCATCTTGAATTTGAGTCACCTGTTGTTGTACGGATTTTAACGATTCTTCTGCTGCTTCTAGTTTGTCTAAAGGTATTTTTAAAGGTCGGCGTTTTTTGCCAGATTTTCCTGATTTTTGGAAGAATCGAGTATAATAAAAAAAGGCAAAGATCGCTAATCCTAACAAGATAATTAATAACAAAAGTAGCAAATTTGCTAAAATCGGATTTGCTGACCAAATGACCTGACTATAAAGAGCCGATAGGGAACTCACCAGCCAAATCATTAAGCCTAAAATTAGACAGATTCCAAAAATTAAAAGTAAATAACGAGAGATAGGCATATTGCGATCGCTCCAACCCGAAATTAGGCAAATGAGTCTTTCTCTACTATAGCAATCCTCAACAACTATTGCTATAGTTTGCAATTATCAACTTGTGTAAAAAACAAAGTTCTGGCTTTAATTTCTTGAGAAGACAAAGAGAGAGAATTAGGGGACATAAGCTGATAATTTAATTGCATTTTCATGCCTTTTTCAAGTTGATTAAGGCGAGGAAGATGGCCTTCCGGTGCTTCTAAAGAGAAAGTCATTTTATCATAATTTTTCCATTTTTCTTTTCCATCTTTCCCCGATTCAATCCATCTTACTAAATCGGTAAAATGAATATAAGCATTGGGATCATATCGAGCTAGAGCCTCATCTTGTAATTGATTATCTGTCTCTAGGAAAATTCGCTTTTGAACACTAAAACCAAACAACCCGCCAGAATATTTTTTCCATAATTGATCAATAGTTCTTAAATAAGAACAAGATATTTTTTTAATCGAATCTTCATCCAGATAGCCAACACTTTCTCGATTCGTAATTTTGACTAAAACTTGATTAGTTTTTTGATCGGCTTGTTTCCACTTTTTCTGTTCTAGGAGTTTTTCTAACTCTTGAATATATTTGGGTTTTCTCACACAACTTTGTTCTTCACTGAGTAAATTAATATCAATTACTGCTAATTCATCTTCAGAACTAACCACTTCAATATATCCAAATCCATCACTAATAATTTGATTCATACGCTGTTTAAACCCATTAAATTCCGTATTTCGATCAGAGTTTTGTTTTCCAATCACCTCAACTGAAGGTAAACGCTTGACTTTATCTCCTTCTAAAATAGCACCTTCACAAATAGATTTGGGGAGAACATAAATATTTAAACTATTGGGATTAACACTAATATTCAATTTTTCAATATATCCGCGATATTGTCTATTTTGCTCTAGGGGAGGTTGGGAAAATCCCAATAATTCTCGATAAAATTTGAGAATATTCTGGTCATTATTCAGATAATTCAAAAAATTGATCTGGGTTAAAGTTCCATATACAGTAATCAGTGATCCCGTAATAAATCCAAAAGCAAAAGTAGGAAATTGATCAATAAATTTCCCAATTAATGTATCGCTTCTCGCGGGCAATCTAGGATTTTTCATGTTAATATTGATAGATGCAATGTGAATTAAAACAGGGGAAAGTCAAGAGAGTTTCATAATATAGGAGTTGCGTCTAGCCAAAAACTCAGACTATAAAGTCTTTTTTTCCTGGGCTTTACTCCCCATTCCCTGATGTAGCATTGAAAAAAAACAATGCTAGGCTTAGATTCTAACAGAACATCCTAAAAAATAAACGGTTTTATCCTGTTGTTATCGGATCAACTTTGCTACTCACGAGTCGTTAAAAATACAATCCTTGATCACTGTATTTTTATTTTTTAAGCTTTGAAATCATCCCAAACAACTATAATGATTGTCATTAACCCTAATTCAATTTTTGATAATTATTGCGGATGTATGGTACTTTTTTATACAAAAGCTCATCAGTAAATTCTCTGAATGAATCCTAATTGTGTTCACCTCTGAATCCCAATCCTGGCTATTTCCCTATGATCATGGCTTTGAATCCCTCTGTTATTGTTGAGTTCTGTCAGGTCAATTATCAAATTGATCAGCGTTTCTTGATTGAAAAGTTAAATTTAAAAGTCTATCAAGGGGAAACCTTAGTTTTATTAGGAAGAAGTGGAAGTGGAAAAACCACAACCCTAAAACTGGTGAATCATTTATTAACTCCCACGGACGGAGAGGTTTTAGTGGAGGGAAAATCAACCCATCAATGGGATCTAATTCAACTGCGAAGACAGACAGGTTATGTGATTCAAGATGTGGGTTTATTTCCCCATTTTACCGTAGAACAAAATATTGCTTTAGTCCCTAAATTACAACAATGGAACCGCGATCGCATTCAGGAAAGAGTATATCAACTCTTGCATTTAGTGAACCTAGATCCGGCTCAATTTGCCCATCGTTACCCCCAGGAACTTTCAGGCGGTCAACGTCAACGGGTGGGTGTGGCTCGAGCTCTAGCGGCTGATCCTCCGTTATTATTAATGGATGAACCCTTTGGCTCCCTTGACCCGATTACTCGCCTAGAATTACAGCGAGAATTTCGCCGTCTCCAACAACAATTAGGAAAAACGATTATTTTTGTCACCCATGATATTCAAGAAGCATTTTTATTAGCTTCCCGGATTGGTTTAATGCAGTATGGACAGTTAGTATTTTTAGGAACTCCTACGGATTTCAAACAATCGGAACACGCGGAAGCCCAGGCTTTTTTAGAATGTTTAAAATTACCCACTTAGTTATATTTATTTTAGAAAATGATTGATTTTTTGAGCCGTTATGGTGCGGAAATAATCGAACGCACAACCCAACACTTGATTTTAGTGGGAATTGCCATAATATTTGCTATTTTAATTGGGGTTCCTTTAGGAATATTATTAACTCGAAATCCTAAATTAAGTCAACCGATTTTAGGTTTTGCCAATGTTATGCAAACCATTCCCAGTTTAGCCCTATTTGGGTTTTTAATTCCGATGCCGTTAATTGGGGGAATTGGCGATCGCACTGCGATTGTCGCCATTACCCTTTACTCATTATTACCCATTATTCAGAATACCTATGTCGGAATTACTAACGTTGATCCCGCCGTATTAGAAGCCGGAAAAGCCATGGGCATGACCCCTAGACAATTATTAACTCAAGTCGAAATTCCCCTCTCTTTAAATATCATTTTAGCCGGAATTAGAGTCGCCAGTGTGATTGCAATTGGTTTAGGAACTATTGCCGCGGCTATTGGTGCGGGAGGGTTAGGAGTATTAATTTTTAGAGGGTTAGCAACCGTTAATAATCAACTGTTATTAGCGGGAGCCATTCCAGCCGCCATCCTAGCATTATTCGTTGATTTAGGATTAGGAAAACTGGAAAAACGACTAAAAAAATCCCCGTAGTAAGCCCTTCAGGGCTTTCTTCTATTCCCAGAATTATTGTTAACAGTAAAATAGGTATGGGAAACTTGATTAGTTTTTATCTTAATTGTCTTACCCAATTTCTAATTGCCCGCCGTACTGCCAGCTTACCATCAAGACGATATTGCTCAATTATAGTTGGAATTTCTTGCACCCGCAGCATCGGAAATACCGAACTTTTTTCTACTTCTCGATAGGTTTCCTGTTGGAGTTGGTAAATTTTTAATTCGCCGGAATCGTAACACCAAATTTCGGGTATTCCCAAGCGAGCATAAATCGGAAAGCGATTTAAAGATTTATGGGTCATATCAATTTCTAAAGCTAAGTCTGGAGGAGGATCTTGATTCAAATTAAACTGTAATCTGCCCCGAATTTTAGCTTCATTCTGAAAATAAAAGCAGTTGTCAGGTTCTATTCCTGCTAAATGTGCTTCCCGTTTCCAAGTTGTTGAACCATAACTTTCATAATTGATGTTTAGTTCTTCGGCAATATCTTGAATAGAAATTCCGATTGCTTCTTTATAATATTCGTGTTCGGGTAAGGGGGTCATAATTTCAAAAGTCCCATTATCATAGGCAATTCTAGCGGCGCGAGTTTGTCCTAAATCAATCAGGAGATTTTCAAATTGCTGCCAACTAATATTGTATAAAACAACGCGATCAGCACGGTGTTCAGTGAGTTGCATAGGTTTTTTTAAGCAAGTTATGAAAACAATAATTGTAGTATAATCCCGTAGTAAGCCCTTCAGGGCTTTCTTCCATTCCCAGAATTATTGTTAACAGTAGAATATCTCTCTTTCTGAACCAAAAAAATCTGGAAAATTCTGGAAATGGGATATTGTTCTGTCCCCGTATCAATGGAAGACCCCCTTTCCACATCGGAACTAATATAAAAGTACAACGGGTGAAAGGAATCTCGCTTCTACCCGTCTGATTAATCATATTGTTGACAGATGGCTTGCGCTTCTTGCTTAATGCGATCGCGCACACTGTCAGGCGCAACAATTTCACACAGGGAGCGATAGGCCAAAACCTCGCGGATCAGCCAAAAGGTGTTCGTCACCCGACGCACCACGCGACGGATATCACCGTCCCGTTCGCTGCTGAGGTCGTCCCGTTTGGATTCGTAGCTATTCGCCAGTTCTCCCTTAAAGTGTAAGTACACTTTAATAAAATCTAAATCATCTCGCCATGTCCCCTCCCCGGGGAGAATATTCAGATCCGCAATCCGATCCAGACGCAGGGAACGGTTATGGGCCAATTCCGGTAAATCCCGGTTGCCCTCGGTTTCCTCGCTCCAGATCTCCAAATAGAGGCGTTTTTCCCGGGGCAAAATTTTGGCATAACGGACGGTATACATCCAATCTCGCTGTTGGGCATCTCGGTACAGAAGGCGAAAGGGTTGACGACGGGCAATTTGCTGATCGAGTAACACCCGCCAAGCCGGGAGGGATTGACTGATCTGTTGGACAAAGGACTGACGCAGGGGGTCAGCCAGATTTCCCCGTTCTAGGAGCAGGGCCATTAATGCTTGGGCTTCGCTAATATAACCGGAATCAATTAGGGCTTTCGTCCCTTGCTCCAAAGATTGTACTTGCACTGAACTGAGGGTAAAGCGATCGCCGACTTCCAATTCTGAACGGGCGATCGCCACTAGCAAGCCCGATATACTAGGGCGATCGCCCCATAGAATCTGGAATTTAGCTGCGATCGCTTCTAATTGCTCCTTCGTTCCTGGAGGTATAGACAGTGTAATGGTTTCTTTTTTTCGAGCCATTTTAGTTTTTATACTTGCACATCAAATAAAGCTGTGCCATAATCGGTCTATTAACAACTATAAACGACCCGTCACTATTCTAGGGGGAATCGTGAAAATTACGCTACTTCCTTTATATTCTCAGCAAAACACCGATGTCCAGGGCTGTCCGTTGGGATGTCGGGGTGAATGCAAAGTTAAACAGCAAGCCACGAACTTTGGTAAAAATCCAGAGGTTTCCTGTCCTCTGTCCGTACACCAGGTACAAACCTGCGCCCAAGTGCTCGATGGCCCCGCAGAGATTATCTTTAACACCTCAGCTACCGGAGATGGTAAATCCCTGGCGGCTTACTTAGGGGGATTACTTAATCCTAAATTTCGGACAATTGCCCTATATCCGACCATTGAATTAGTCACCGATCAAGATAAACAAGTTAGAAATTATTGCCAAGATTTTAATTTAGATGGGAGTCGGCGCGTCGATAGTTTGTATGGTGTGGAATTAGCCCGACGGGTAGAAATTGCAGAAAAAAGTAACAAATTTAAGGAATTATCAAAAGTTATTGAACACAAACCCGTTATTCTGACAAACCCCGATATTTTCCACCTCATTACCCATTTTCGTTATTATAATCCAGCCTATAATCACGCCTGGTTTCCCTCACTTTTAGCCAGAAATCCCGATCTCTATGTTGCCGATGAATTTCATATTTTTGGAGTGCATCAAGAAGCCGCTATTCTTAATAGTTTGCTATTAATTCGCTACAACCGACCGCGTAAACGTCCGATCAAGGTTTTATTCACTTCCGCAACGCCGAAACCCAGTTTTATTAACACCCTAGAAAAAGCGGGATTTCAAGTGACTAAAATAGCAGGAAATTATGTTTCTGAACCCACGGCCGGATATCGGCAAATTTTGCAGTCAGTCGAACTCAAATTTGTGCAGTTAGATCGAGATTCAGATAGTTTAACCTGGTTGAAAGAACAAGCGGAACTGATCCGACAACTTCTCACAGTAGAAGGTCAAGGACGAGGATTAATTATTCTCAATTCCGTCGCCCAAGTCAGTCGCACAGTTCGAGAATTACAAGCAATTTTTCCAGAAGATCAAATCAAAGTTCGAGAGATTAGTGGCCGAATTGATCGACAGGAAAGAACGATCACCCAAACGGAGTTAAAAAATGCTGAACAATCGGTTTTAGTAGTAGGAACATCGGCGGTAGATGTGGGAGTGGATTTTAAAATTAATTTGCTGATTTTTGAGGCGAGTGATTCTGCCACCTTTATTCAACGATTAGGTCGATTAGGTCGTCATCCTAATTTCTCCAGTTACAATGCCTATGTATTACTTCCCGGTCGCGCGCCTTGGATTGAAGCTAGATTAGCTGAAAAATTAACAGAAGGACAAGACATAAATCGAACGGAATTTCGAGAAATTATTGAAGATGCCTTTAATCCCCCGACGGAATTTGAGCAATATCGCAGTTATTGGGGAGCCTTACAAGCTCAAGGAATGTTGTTAAAAATGACCGGGGAAAATGCAGCCGTGATGGAGCGAATTCATCAGAATATGAGTGAGGATTTAAGACGGGTTTATGGGGAAAAATTAGATAAAAAACGGGGTCATTGGTGTGCATTAAATAACAATCCAACGGGTGAGGCGGTACAGGAAGAATTATTACGATTTCGAGGCGGGTCAGACCTACAAGCGGCGGTTTGGGAGGGTTCACGGTTTTATACCTATGATTTATTACGACTTTTACCCTATGCAGAGGTAGAAATTATTGATTCCCAGACTTTTTTAGAAGCGGCTGAAAAATTTAACCATCCAGCGACGGAATTTCCTGATCAATATATCCAAGTTTACTTAAAAATAAAACAATGGACAGATCGACGATTTGAGATGCAATTAGAATGCGATCGCACAACCGAAGAACTCAAACAATGTACTTTAATTTTACTCGATAAACTCACGATTGTCGGACACCCCCAAGGGGAGGTTAAAAAATGTCTTCGGAAACGGAAATTACTGGCATTTATTGTTTCAGTCAACCGGAGTCAAGCCTATAGTCATTGGGAAGTTAGTCGCAAATTGCATCTTAATCCCACCTTTGGATTATATCGTTTAACCGATGCCGATGGTGTTGCCTACGCCTGTGCTTTTAATCAAGATGCCTTACTTTTAGAAGCGATGAAATGGCGACTCAAACCTTGTGAAACCGCCCAACCTTATATTTTTTAAAATCATGGAAAAACTCACCCTTCTGCAAACATTACTGATTCAAACCTTACCCGAAGATACTGATCCGATTTTGCGTTCTTATATTGAGACTATTCTCCCGGCAATGGAACGGGAATTTTCAGTTATTACGGCTTTAGGGGGTTCCTATAAAAGTCATTTAAACAAATTAGAAAAACAAGGCGATCGCCATGCCGAAGAAAAAGCTCAACGGTGGTCAAATAAAGCCGATCAAGGTTTACAGGTTCATGTTCTGAATGCCTTATTAACGGCTTGGAATTTGAGTCAATATTTACCCGATGATTTACAACTTTCCGAGGAAGAAAAAAGGCTATTGTGTTTAGGAATCACCTTGCATGATTATAATAAAGCCATTCAAGGTCAAACCGAAGCATCCACATCCCCAAAAGCCCATGAAATTCGGCAAATTTTGCAAGTCTGCGAAACCTGGGGAGAAAAACTTAATTTTGATGGGTTTTGGCATCCGTGGCGTGAGTATTTACTAGACATTGCCTATTTAGCCCAAAATACCCAATTTAATGTGGGAAGTAATACGGTCATTTCTAATTGGGAAATTGATGATTTTCAGGTACAAATTGAGGATGATCGCCGCTTAGATTTACCCCTGCGTCACCTGTTAGCTTTTGGTGATATTGCAGTGCATTTTAATGATCCGACGGATGTGGCAATCCAAACGGGAGGCGATCGCCTACAAGATCATTTAGACTGGTTAGAAATCGAGAAAAAATTGGTTTACCATCGCCTGCGGGACTGTCGGGGTTTGCTGACTAATCGTATTCATAATGCGGTGGTTAGTTTTGTCGAAAAAATGGGCTGGGAACCCCTATTATATTTTGCCCATGGTACAGTTTATTTAGCCCCTAAAATACCCAAAATTCCCGATTTTAGAGCTATTGAAAATGCTATTTGGCAGAATATTATCCAAGGGGATCAAGATAAAAATATTCAAGGTCTAGCTGAATATTTTAGTAAGGGTGATATTGGGTTTGTCCGAGATGGGAAAGGCTTAAAAGTTGCCCCCCAAACTCTGGAATTATTCAGTCCCGCAGACCTAATTCGACAACTTCCCCATGTTGTAGAAGTTAAAGTTGCTAATGATAAAAGTCACGCAACTCCTAAGCGCATTGAAAAGTTAGACATTTCCCAAGTTGAAAAAGAAAGACTATTAAAAGCGGCGGATTTGCGGGCGGATCGAATTGCGGAATTTTTGATTTTTACTCAAAATCAATTTTTTGAAACCTCTGGGGAATACGCCCCCCAAGTTCTAACCCTGCTAAATTTAGAAACCCAAATTTCCCCAGAAGAAACAGCAATTCAATCCGGGGGGGTTAATTATGGTTGGTATCGAGTTGCTGCTCATTATATGGCTGATCATTTAACCCTAAATTTAGAACAAGTAACCGAATTTTTAACTGTTTTTGCCGATCGCCTAGCAACTTGGGCAGAAGAAAAAGGTTTACTTAAACAAAATAGTAGCCCAACTCGTGAAGCCTTTAGCGATTATTTAGAACAGTATTTAGAGGTTTGGGGGTTAACAGCATTTCCTCATAAATTCCCTAATGAACTAACGGCTTATACCGAGGCAAAAGTTACAAATCAACCGATTTGTTCGTTAAGTTCTGGGGAATTTTCCGCCGAGGATCAACTGGATTCCGTAGTGTTGTTTAAACCCCAACAATATAGTAATAAAAATGCCCTAGGAGGAGGTAAAATTAAACGAGGAATCTCAAAAATATGGGCTTTAGAAATGTTATTACGGCAGGCTTATTGGTCTGCCCCGGCGGGAAAACTAGAAGATAAACAACCGGTTTTTCTGTATATTTTCCCCGCCTACGTTTACTCACCCCAAACCGCTAAAGCGGTGAAACTATTAACTAATACTTTAAAAAGAATGAATCTTTGGGAGGTTCGTAAACATTGGATTGATGCTAATTTGCAAATTGACGGCTTACAAACCTTAGCTTGGCAAGACCAAGATGAACCAGAAGCAGGACGGTTTGCAAAGCATCAATATTCCGTTCAAGACTTGCCATTTATGGCAATTAATTACACAACAACCATGGGAAAAACCGTAACGGATGCTTGGGTAGAACCTGCGTTTTTATCCCTAGCTTTGCCCAGACTTTTAGGTGTAAAAGTCGTAGCTACCACCAGTCCCGATCCTCTTTATACCAGTGATCAAGAGTTTCTGGAAACCGTGAAATTAGACGGAATTGCTGGGTTTTGGAATCTACTCGGTTTAGATTCATCTATTCGTTTAGATGGCTTAGAAACAGCCCTAGAACGCTTGTTAATTGCCTATAGCATTCACTTAGATAATCGGAGTGCTAAACCCGATGCCCGTTGGCAAGCGTTTAATGGCACGGTGAGGGATTTAGCCACGAATGTGTTGAATATTTTTGCGATCGCGAATGAGGGATTTCGTCGTGACAAACGAGAACCCTATAGCAATGAAATTGATCGCTATTGGGAGTTTGCTCAAATTTGGTCAAAAGGAGATGATGTTATGGAGAAAACCATGGAATTTACCAAAGATTTAGTCGAAAAATATCGCAAGTTCTATCAAGTCGATATTAAAGATTCGAGTCATTCGATTTTGTTACCTATTACTAAAGCTTTGGAGGTGATTTTATCGAGTCCAAATGATCTTGACCCCCAAGATTTAATCTTTCAAGGTGCTGGACAATTGCGCGATGCTTTGGATCGTCAAGAAGTCTATAAACGCCCCTTAATTAAAGATAAATCCGTGGATTATGCCCTGCGTCAACAACAGGAACTTGAAGCAATTCATGGGTTTATGACAACCTTTGTGGAGGAGGTTTTTTTGAAGCAATATAAAGGCGATCGCGCCCTGCTTCAAGAAAACCGGAACCGCATCAAAGCGGGGGCAGAATTTGCTTACCGTTGGTTGGCATTACAAGACAAACAACAACAATCTCAAGTCCAAAACTAACACTTTAAAGGAGATGATCACCATGGCAATTCTCGAAACACTTAAACCTCAATTTCATGTCAATATTCCTCCGTTTGCTTCTAGCAAATATATCCACTTCTTAATGCTGCGCCACAGCCAATCGTTCCCAGTATTCCAAACTGACGGGATACTAAATACAACTCGAACCCAAGCAGGTTTAAATACATCAGATTTCATCGCTCGAATAGTCATGTTTAAGCGCAAACAAGTCAGCCCTGAACGACTAATCGGACGCGAACTCTTACGCTCTATTAATTTGATAGATGGGGAAGACAAAAAGGCTGATAATTTCTGTCGTTATGGTGGAGAACAGTTTTGTGGCAAGTGTCCAGATTGTGTAATTTATGGTTTTGCTGTTGGTGATAGCGGTTCAGAACGCTCTAAAGTATATTCTGATTCTGCATTTTCTCTAACTCCTTATCAAGATTCCCGCAAGAGTTTCTCTTTCAATGCGTTAGGCGAAGCAGGAACAATGATACTCGATTATGACGATCCAAAGCGGAGTGAAGACAAGAAAACTCGTACATCTATTAACGAACAGGAACACATTCTTCCTGAAATCGTATTTCCAACTGTTGAAACTTTGCGTGATCCGACATTTGAAGGGTTTATTTATGTTTTGGGTAATCTGTTGCGAACTCGGCGCTATGGCGCACAGGAATCCCGCACAGGTAAGATGACAAATCATATTCTTGGAATTGCTTTTTGTGATGGGGAAATCTTTAGTAATCTGCATTTTACCCAGGCAATTTATGATCAGTTAAAGCCAGATATTAATGCTCCGATTAGTGATATTTTGACTAAAGCAACGGAAGTGGCTGATCATTTAATTAAAAAGGAACCCGTGCGGAAAAGTCAGGTAATTTTGCGTCCTCAATTGGATGAGTTATTAACAGAAGTGAGTGCAATTTATCAGGATGAAACCCGCTTGCGGGAAACTTTGACCACTCTCTATCAACAGACGAAAAGTTATGCCGAAACCTATGGTGCTTTAACTACTAAGGAAAAAGGCAAAAACAAAGGAAAATCTAGTTCTTAATTAGTTGTTGTGCTTTAGCACTCAGTTGTTGTGCTTTAGCACACAATCTTGGGATTAAATTAAGCTGGAAATTTCCTGTTTTCTTTTAAACCTTTGGGTGCGCTGAAGCGCAACAACTTTTATCAAGTTTTTGAGGAAAATTAAATGGTTCTTTATCACTGTAATTTGACTTTGCATGATAATGTTTTTTTTGCGAGTCGGGAAATGGGTATTCTTTATGAAACGGAAAAATATTTGCATAATTGGGCCTTGAGTTATGCGTTATTTGAAGCGGTTTATATTCCTAAACCCTATCGACTGCATGGGAAAAATGCTCAAAAACCTGCTTATTTAGATGGCGATCGCGAACAAAATTTACTCCATCTCAATCGAGCCCAAATTTACGTTTTTCCCGCCGAACCTTTGCACTGTTCCTATCAAATTAATACCTTTAAAGCGGCTCAAGTAAATTACTATGGTATTTCCAAACAATTTGGGGCTACCGGGGCAAGTCGCAACTATCCGATTAACTACGGTCGAGCTAAGGAATTAGCCGTAGGTAGCCGATATCGGACTTATATTATTGCACCGCCAGAGGTGAAATTTCCGGCTTGGATACGGTTAGGAAAATGGGCGGCAAAAATTAAAGTAGATGTGACACCAATTCCCGATACTGGGATTAAAAAAAAATCGGGAGAATATGTCTGTAAACATCCCTTAAATCCCGTAGATTTACCACCCTCTTGTCGCTTACTTTTATACAATCGGATTGTTATGCCTCCGGTTAGTTTATTAAGTCAGGCACAATTGATCGGCGAATATTTGGAAATCTCAAGACCGGATCGGGGGCAAGAAATGGCAGAATGGTCACAATTAACTGAGTTATCTTTTCCGATCAATTTACCTTTAGGAGTGGCTTATGGAGCTAATACCGTTGCAGTCTGAGAAATCTTTTAATTTATATGCGATCGTTGTCCAAATAGCCGCTATTAATCGGGGTTATTTACCTCCAACTTTAGGGCGGGCGATCCATGCTCAAGTTTTATATTGGTTACAAATGGGCGATCCAAATGCTTCTGAATATGTCCATAATAGTCAGGATTCTCCCATAAGTTTATCGGGTTTAATTGGTCATCGTCGTACCTCTGGAATTCGCTCTGGAGATGAGTTTTATTTTCGCATTGGTTTGTTAAATGGAAGCCTGATAGAACCCCTATTAAGTGGCATTGAACAATGGGGAAGTGAACCCCTAACTTTAGGTAAATTTCCCTTTATTATTAAAGGCATTCATTCTTTACCCGGTACTCATCCTTGGGTGGGTTCGGGGGATTATCAAATGTTAGCAAAACTGCCAAAAAATTCCGATGATATTACCTTAGAGTTTCTTTCTCCTACCAGTTTTAAGCAACAAAAATATGTGCAACTTTTTCCCTCACCGGAATTAGTATTTTCGAGTCTGATGAAACGATGGAATGCCTTTGCACCGGAGGAACAAAAAATGGAGGCGATCGCGTGGCAAGGTTTTGTTTCTGCCTATAGTTTAGAAACCCATACTTTAAAAATGGAAAATAACATAGAAATTGGGGCAAAAGGATGGATTAAATATAGATTTTCTGACCATCAAGAAGCAAAAATTGCTAATATCTTAGCCCATTTTGCCTTTTTCTCAGCCATCGGTCGTAAAACCGCTATGGGAATGGGACAAACGAGAATCAGTCATCAGTTATCAGTTAACAGTTAGCTGATGAAGTCGGAAAAATTCTTTTTGCTATCCTAAAAAAACCAGAATTAGCAATAATGAATCAAGCAAAATTATCCCAGAAAACCAATAACTGTTAAATGTTAACTAAAAGACGCGCCATGGCACGTCTCTACACTGTTAACTCTAAAACTGATAACTGTTAACTGATGACTGATGACTGATTTAACTTTAGCTTATCTCAATGCTTGGGAATATTGCCCCCGTCGATTTTATTTAGAGTATCAATTGGGGGAAATGCAGGATAACGAACATATTATTATGGGGCGTTATCTCCATGAAAATATCAATGAAGAAGGAACGACTTTTGAAGGAGATACTATTATTCACCGTCAGCAGTGGGTCTGGAGTGAAGATCTGAAAGTGAATGGAATTATTGATGCTGTGGAAGAACGGGAGGGTCAACTGATTCCTTTAGAATATAAAAAAGGAAAAATGGCGCAACATCTCAATGATCATTTTCAACTGTGTGCAGCGGCGTTATGTTTAGAAGAACGTACGGGGAAAGAAATTCCCTATGGTGAAATTTTTTATCATGGAAATCGCCGTCGTCAACGGGTTGAATTTACCCCAAAATTGCGACAAATGACCCAAGAAGCGATCGCCTTAGCCCATCAAACCGCGATGGGTAAAATGCCTTTACCGATTAACAATTCTAAAAAATGTCAAGCCTGTAGCTTAATCGGAATTTGTCTACCTTTTGAAGTAAAAGAACTAATTCGTCAAGGAGTTTAAATTAAAATGTCTATTCTTTATATCACCCAACCTCAAGCAATTTTAGGCAAAAAGTATGAAGCCTTTACCGTCGCAACTCAAGAAGAAAGTGGCAAGTGGAATAAACAATCGGTTCCCGCCCAAACCGTCGAACAAGTGGTATTAATGGGCAATCCTCAAGTGACTGGAGATGCTCTAACCTATGCTTTAGAATTGGGTATGCCTATTCACTATTTAACCAGTTTTGGCAAATATTTAGGCAGTGCTTTACCCGGATATTCTCGGAATGGAGCCCTACGGTTAGCCCAGTTTGAATTATATCAGGATACGGAACGCCGCTTGGAATTAGTGAAAACCATTGTATCGGCTAAAATTCAAAATCAAGCTACGGTTTTATATCGTCAGAAAATTGCCGATAGTCCTTTAAAAGATCATAAAAAGTTAGTGTTTAAAAAAGCCACTTTAGATGAAGTCCGAGGAGTGGAAGGCATTGCCGCAAAAGATTATTTTCGGGAGTGGTCAGCGATCTTAAATGAACCTTGGTTTTTTCCGGGTCGAAATCGTCGTCCACCGACCGATCCGGTGAATGCGTTATTAAGTTTTGCCTACGGTTTATTGCGGGTACAGGTAACAGCAGCAGTGCATTTAGTGGGACTTGATCCTTATATTGGATATTTGCATGAAGTCAGTCGGGGTCAACCGTCGATGGTATTGGATTTAATGGAGGAATTTCGTCCTTTGGTAGCGGATAGTTTGGTATTTTCGGTATTGAATAAACGGGAAATTCAACCGGAGGATTTTACCGAAAGTTTGGGTGCTTATCGACTCAAAGATGAGGGCCGTAAGCGGTTTTTACAAGCCTTTGAACGAAAAATGAATGATGAGTTTAAACATCCAGTTTTTGAGTATCGGTGTACCTATCGGCGGGCGATTGAATTACAAGCTCGATTATTAGGACGCTATTTACAGGAAGACTTGGTTTATAAACCTTTGGTGTTACGATGAAAAACACGTTATTTTATTTGGTGATTTACGATTTACCCGATAGCAAAGCGGCAAATAAACGGCGCACAAGGTTACATAAATTGTTATCAGGTTATGGCAAATGGTGTCAATATAGTGTGTTTGAATGTTTTTTAACCAGTATTCAGTTTGTGAACCTACAACACCAAATTGAAAAGTTAGTTAAACCTACGGAAGATTCGGTACGGATTTATGTTTTGGATGCGGGATCTTTAAAACGAACAATTACCTATGGGTCGGAACATCCCCGCCAAGATCAGGCTATTGTCATTTAGTTGAATTGAATAGGATACCCTTAACCTTGTTTCCGTTGGAGGCAGGGTTTTTTATTGTGGGCGGCAAGAATTGGTCTTTAGTTTTAAGGGGCGATCGCCATATCATATAAGATTCCGCTTGACAAGAAAATTGTTTCGGTTTATGATGATTTTCGTGAACCTAAGCGGGAGCGAAAACCTGGGGGGGTTCACGAAAAACCTTAGAACCTTGACAAATCAATAGTTTATATTTTTGAGTCCGGTTAGTTATTGATAATCTGTATCAATAATGAAGCCTGAAATGAGGCAATTTTTGAGGTTCACGAAAATGGGCTCCAGAATCACCGCCCTATCAGGCTTTCAAACGGCAGAGTTTCAATAAAAATAATCCCGCTTGCGGGACTGAAACTTATTGAATGGGTAGCTACCGACACCATCATCAAAAGGAGTTTCAATAAAAATAATCCCGCTTGCGGGACTGAAACTTGAAATAATATAAAACTAGAGGAAGATTCACATAGAGGAGTTTCAATAAAAATAATCCCGCTTGCGGGACTGAAACACGATTTGAGGCCCTTCTTTAAATCTAGTAACAGATCCTAAGTTTCAATAAAAATAATCCCGCTTGCGGGACTGAAACTGCCATTATTTCTCCCGTGGATAGGTTTGAATTAATTGTTTCAATAAAAATAATCCCGCTTGCGGGACTGAAACGTTCAGACTCAAACCTATTCTTTTAAGAATAAGGAAGTTTCAATTAAAATAATCCCGCTTGCGGGACAAAATTCCCGTAGTAAGCCCTTCAGGGCTTTCTTAAAAAGTGAACAGAATTTTTAGAATTTTTATATTTATATCCTTCAGGGCTTTCTGAAGAAGAATAGAGGCGTGAACGCCTTACTACGAGGATTGAAGAATTTGATGGATAGTTGATACTTGTTGATCGTAGTCTTCTTGAGTTAAAACCGGAGCTATATTTTCTAATGAAATCATTTCTTGTAACTCAATCCAAGAGCGACATCCTCCATAACTGGGATGATAGGGAATATCATAAATTTGAGAGAGTTTATAGGTTCTCAATAATAAAATATAAAGCGGTTTATGGGGTTTATATTGCAGGCGATCGCGAATAAATGCTTGATTCCAAATATGATATTTTATTAAGGAATTAATTAAAGATTCATTTTTAGTATTATTCCATGATAAAATATCAGTAATTTCAGCAAAACTGCTAATTTTAACGCTTTCAGGATGCCAACCCGATGCAACAGATTGCACAAGATTCTCATACTCTGGTTTTAATAAAGTGGGATTTTGATGTTCAAAGGTGGGATAGAGTAGGACTCGATTCTGATTGATTTGAAAAGTTCCTCCCTCTGAAATTCCGCCTTTTCTCAATAACATAATCGTTTCACCCCGCTCCAAGGCTTGAATCGCCATATCCCATTCCTTTAAAGCATAATTTGTTACGGTTTCCATAGGTTTATTTAATATTTTAATTGCCTCTAATTTTAGATATAATAATAACCGATAATTGAGGAATTTAACATGGAAAAACGGATTCTTGGTCAATCTGATATTTTAATTACTCCTATTTTAATCGGAACTTGGCAAGCCGGAAAACGGATGTGGGTGGGCATTGAAGATGCAGAAACCATTAAAGCCATTCGTGCCGCCTTTGATGCGGGTATTACCACCGTTGACACCGCAGAAATTTATGGGGAAGGACACTCGGAACAAATCGTCGCCCAAGCTTTATCGGATGTTCGAGGGCAAGTAGTTTATGCGAGTAAAGTATTTGCTAATCATTTAAAATATGATCAAGTGATTGCAGCCTGTGAACGGTCTTTAAAAAATCTGAATACCGATTATATTGACCTCTATCAAATTCATTGGCCCTCTGGATTCATGAACTCGGAAATTGTGCCCATTGCAGAAACCATGAGGGCTTTAAACGACTTAAAAGCACAGGGGAAAATTCGAGCCATTGGGGTGTCTAATTTCTCTCGTTCTCAATTAGAAGAAGCTGCCCAATATGGAAAAATTGAAAGTCTACAACCTCCCTATTCTTTATTTTGGCGAAAGGTAGAAAAAGATGCCATGCCCTATTGTATTGAACAGAATATTTCGATTTTAGCCTATTCTCCCTTAGCCCAAGGATTATTAACCGGAAAATTCGGCCCTAATCATCAATTTGCTGAAGGAGATCATCGGTCTAAAAATAAATTGTTTGCCGATAAAGACCATTATCAACGGGTACAAAATGCCCTAAACCAATTAAGACCCATTGCCGAAGGTTATCACTGTACTTTAGGACAATTAGCGATCGCTTGGTTAATTTCTCAACCCCAAACCAACGCAATTATTGGGTTTAGAAATGCTGAACAAGCCCAACAAAATACTCTGGCAACTCAGATTCATCTTTCCCCCGAAGATATCGCAGAAATCGATAAAATTGGACGGACTGTTACGGATTATTTAGATGATAGTCCGGTGATGTGGAATTTTTAAAAAGTTTCACAATTAATATTCATTCGTAATTCGTAATTCGTAATTCGTAATTCCCTATTAAAATCCTTGCTGAGATACTAATTCAATGCAAAGTTGATTCACAACTTCCGCATCCACTTGTTTCGGCAAGGTAGAATTTTCCGCCGCTTGGTCGAGTTTTTCATACAAACCTTTGGCAATTTCCATCACCTGATCATAGGAATATTTGCCTTTTTTGATGTCTAATAATTCCTGAGCATCCCCAGTTTCTCGACGGTCTACAATCAAAGATTGGGTTTCTAAAACCTCAATTCCCGTTTTTAATAGGCGAATGGCTTGCATGGCAAATTTACAATCATATCCCACCTTGGCTTCCATTTCTGCCCGGTCGCGATTGCGATTTTTCTTCCAATCTTGATAATGTTGATATTCTCGACAAGCCCGTTGATATTGTTGACTTTTTTGCAATAATTGGATAAAATCATTAGAAGAATTAGATAACTTTTGAGTCATCTCCAAAGTAGATTCCGGTAAAGGATACTGTTTTAAAATCCCTTTAAAATCGATATCCGCCGTTAGGAGTTTATAGAGTTCTTGGGTGGGTTCTAAAAACTCAATGCGATCGCGAACTAACCCATATAAATACTCTAAAAAACCATTCATCTGACTAACGGTTAAAGGCGGTGTTTCCACTAACCCAAATTCCGCCGCCGTGGGTTTCTGGGTGGGTGGGTTCAATAACCAACGACGATGGGATTCTAACTTTTTAATTTGAGCATAGCCATAGCCGGAATAGGTTTGTTTGACTTTTTTAGATAAAAAAATCTGGCGATGTTGTCTCAATCGTTCTCCCACTTCCGTCAGATGAACATAGTCTTTAAACCATAATAATTCTAAAATATTAGGGTTATTATCAATCAAAAGTTTCAGGAATTTTTTTAATTCATATAAACAGGTATCTTTAGATAAAAATGGGAACTTTTCTGTCGGTTCTGTCTCCCAACCCCGATCTTTTTGTTCAATGATATTAAATCCTAAATAATAGGGTTTGGTGGCAATAAATACCCCGCGATAATCATAATCAGAAGTCGGTGTATCCAGTCCATAACCCCTGGAACCCGTTAACGCCAGTAAAATTGTCCGGTTTTCAATCTCTAAACGGTTCATAAAGACAGAAATTAAAAAAGTGCGTTCTGCTATTTTACTGTAATTGAATTTGAGGTCTAACACAAATGTTATCCGGGGTTGATATAATAAATCAATTACCCTTTAAGGAGTGATCCTCATGGAACGAGATAAACGACTGATTCTATCGGTACTGAGTCATGGTGCAATCTTTTTTAGTGCTACCTTAATCGCCATTGGTATTCCTATTGCTATTTTATTTCTAGTTCAAGATTCCGTTGTCAAAGCCAATGCCAGAGAATCCCTAAACTTTCATATCAATTTATACATTTATGCGTTTGTATTTACAATGCTGACTTTTTTATTAATTGGGTTTCCTTTATTAGTAATTTTAGGCGTTTTTAGTTTGGTCATGCCGATTTTGGCGATTGTTTCTGTTGTTTCTAATCCTGATCAACCTTATTCCTATCCTTTCATTTTTAGAATTATTTAAGAATAAGGGAAGAGGGAATGGGTAATGGGTAATGGGTAATGGGTAATGGAGAATAGGGGATAGGGAATAGGAGGAGTACAAGTCTAGGTTTCAGAATCAGTAGGAGTCCTAACTTCCTGGGCGACTGCTATATCATTAAGTTTAGATTTAATTTCTTGTTCATAGGTCTGAACACTGGGGGGGAGAGAAATTAAATCTTGAATATTTTTTAACATAGCTTGACAAATTGTATCTAGTTGGATGTCGTTTTCGTCATAACCGAAAGGATTTTCAATTTGGCGGGCAATTTCTTCAATTCCCAATAGGGTAAACGTCATAATTGCTACGATTAACCCGGTAAATAATCCTAGATTATTAACGATTTTTAAAGGTAAAATTAAACAGTAAATTAATAAAATTTGTTGGAGATGAATTTGATAGGCTAAAGGTAGAGGAGTTTTAGTAATGCGTTCACAACTTCCTAAAACATCGACCATGGTATCTAAAAGTTTATATAAAGCAGTTAATTGATAAATATGAAGGTGATGCTGTTTATGTTGATCCTGTAAATAATCTCCAATCCAAAAGGCAATTTCCAGAGGGGGATGGTTCATTGTTTGCAGTTTTAGATACTGTTCTAAAGAAATTAAAGCCTCAATTTCGGGATTAATTTTCTCTCCCCTTAAATGAAGTTTAGTTGCCACTGCAAAAGCAACTAATAGTCTTAATGTGACGATTTTATTATGGGTATCATTAATATCTTTTTCGGGAACTATTAACCAGATTTGACGAGAAAAATTTCTCACGGTATTGACTAAAGTTCCCCAAAGTTTGCGACCTTCCCAAAAGCGATCATAGGCTGTATTTGTTCGGAAAACTAATAATAAACCCAGAACCAAATCAGGAAAAATAAAATAATTAAAGACTTCCGATACGATCGGCCAATCATGATAATCGAATAGAGAAATTGCAATGCCCAATGTTGTACATAGAATCACACGGGGCATAATCGCTGGAATAACAGAGTTTTTAATGGTAACTGTTAACTTAAACCAATTTTTTTCGGGATTAAACATACAAGAGTATGAACGGTTATTCTCCTAAAAATTCTGATTCAGAGACTATCCCGCAGATGGTCGCAGTTCGACGACTTTATTTCCTTCTACGGGAGGGGTAGGCGGATTTAATTTTTGATTCAGTTCTCGAATTCGCCGAGATAATAAACGAATAATATTAATCGCAATTCCGGGGGTTTCATCAATGGCATCATAGAGTTGCATTTGGGTTAATATCAAACATTCGCAGGTTTCTAGGGTGCTAACGGTGGCGGAGCGAGGTTCGGCATCAAAAAGAGACATTTCACCAAAACAGGTTCCCTTTCCTAATTCGGCTAAATTGCGATCGCCAATATGAACCCGCACCCGTCCAGAAACCACAATATAAAGCGCTCGCCCCTCTTGACCTTCGGTAAAAATACTATGTTCATTGGGAAAGGATAATTCATCCATCACCGATGCCAGACGGACTAAAAAATCGTCTCGCAATTCTTTAAAAATCGGGACACCCCTGACAAATAAAAGGCGTTCAACGCTGGTTAACATAGGTTTACTAAAAAATTCATTTCTAGGAGGGAACAGGGAACAGGGAACAGGGAATAGGGAATAGGGGGAAAATCATTAACTTCTGTGTTCCGCACTCTATACCTTTGATCGCTACTTAACTCCAAGCTGAAGCATTAACTCCTCAACTTGGTTTGCGACTAAATGATCGGGATCATTTTGTAGCATTGGCAATAATTCTATCAAAGCCCGTTCAGATGCAATCTTTAGATAGGCTAAGACCGCTTCTCGAACAAACCCGGTGGGATGACGTAAGCACATCAAGGCTTGTTCGGCTGTTAAACTCCATCGGGAGCTTTTGGCTAAATGGAAACAACAGGCCAAAGCCCAGTCCGAGAGGAAATGGCGTAACTCTAATAAACGGCGTAGGCGATCGCTGGGTTTTAGGGGTTGATAGCTGACTAAATCGGATAAATTCTGCAATTTCTCTAATTTAGAGTGCTGATCGAGAATGCTAATTAATGCCCGTTTATGGGCAATATCAACAATGTTATCAAGAATTTCTAACCCCCGTGCGACATTAGAAGAAGAATTGGACTGGACATTAAACGATGCAGCTTGAACAGAACTATGGGGATACAAAAACTTCATTAACAGAAAGCAACGATCCACCGCATCAATTTCTAATCCTTCCAGGGCGCGTTTTAATAACTGTTGGGGAGCATGAATATCAGGGACAACCGGATCGAAGGGATCAAAGGTATCTGAATCTTCATCGTCTGAGTCCGACAGGATAGGGGTTTCCAGGGACAAATCCAGCAAAGCCGCATAAATTTGACCGATGAACATTAATTCCTGTTCAATTAAAATTTCTACCCCGGTGCGTCCGACCCGATCTAATACTCCTTCAATTCCGGCATCTTGAGGAATTTTAAGCAAAATTCTGAGGATATTGCGCCGGGTAGTTCCCCAGGAAATCATCAATTCACCGATCAGGGTATCCAGGGCTTCGGCTGTGCCGATTTCACCGAGGGCTGTCCAAGCCTGTAACCGCACCAAATCTGGTTTGTAAATATCACTTGCTTGCTGGATTAACAAAGGAATTGCCTCATTTCCCAATCTCACCAAAGCCTGTAACGCTATATCCCGGGTAGAACGATAGGAGAGAGCTTTGATTAAAGAAGGATAGTATTCCTCTAAATGGGTAGAGGCAATCACATCTAATAGGGCACAACGGACGCGCAGGGATTCATCCTGTAATAAATCGTTCAGATAGAGCCGCAGTCCTTGTAAATAGTCCGCTTCTCCCAAGGCACGAACTCCCATCACCCGTTCCCGTTCTTGGCTGTTGGTAATCATGCGCCGGATGGTATTGGTGGCGGCGGCTTTTTGTTCGCGATCGCCTCGACGCAAAATTAAAGCTCCGGCCGTCCCCCGCACCACCGGATCAACCTGGGGTTGGAGATAGGGACGTAACTGTTCAATATCGGGACTGCTTTCAGTTAACCACAGGTATCGCAGGGCCAGGGCCAGGACTTCCGGGGGTAAAGTCCCCTGAGTGAAGGAGCGGATTTCCTCCAAATAGGCAGGATTTGGGTGATTGAGCATAATTTCCAAGCTCTGACGCTGTAACCCCGGGGAGAGACTATCGAGGAGGGGAACCAGGGTTTCACCGACGTTTTTCGCATCCAGTTGACTCAGGAGTTCAATACAGGAGCGTTTATCCGCTTCTTCTCCTGGTTTTTTCAGGGTTTCTACCACATTGCGCTTGAGTTGAGGCATATCAATATCCGAGACACTCAGCCGTCCCCGTTCAGCGCTCCGAACCAATAAACTGACATATTGGGCACGAATTAACCAAACCACCAATAGCCAAACCACAGCCATGAGGATGATCAGACCGACGAACATTAAGCCCTGCTGACTTTGTAACTGGGTTTCGGCCGATTCAGGAAAAATCAACCGCGAGACCCAGAGGGTAATTAAAATCAGTACCCCCGTCACCCCCGTGGACATCGGTTCAAAGATGCCATTCACCATCGATTGAATATCGCTACGAACATGATCGGGCAACGGTTGGAACAGGACGGCTCCGGTGGTTTCAATTAAGGTGTAGTGGAATAATTCATCTAGGAATCGCAGGATCACAAATCCTATAAAAACAGAAAATATTCCGGTGATTCCCCCAATGAAGGAAATCGTGCCTAAAATAATCACCCCAACGGGCAAAACAATGGCGGTGACAAAGACCCCCGTGCGTTCAACTAATCGGCTAGACCCAAACCACTGAGTTAAGACCTGAGCCACACTCAAAATCCCTTCAAAAATTCCCAGGAAGCTAACAATCCCACTGGCTCCGGCTGTATCGCTTTGAAATTCTAATTGACTAAAAAATTGAAAATCGACTAATACATAGAGGGCTTCTGCTAGAACAAAAAACGAGACTAGGGGAATCACATAACCCAAAACTGGGCCCTTGAGATTGCGGGTACTAAATTCTTGTTCTTCATCTTCCGGTGTCCAGCGCGTGGAGTCGGGGAAGGATTGACCGTAACGTTGGGATAGATAAAATAAAATTACGGCGGCTAGGAGTACCATCACCCCAGAAACCAAAGTGACGTTATTGAGTCCCACCACCCTTAATAGCAGGGGCAGGGAAAATCCACTAATTACCCCAGCAACTAGAAATCCACTACTAATAATCGGATAGGTGCGTTTAATTTCTCGAATATTAAACAGTTGGTTAGCGGTGATCGCATTATTTAAGTCGTTGAGAACATAAGAGGCTTCCACCCATAACCACATTAAAAATAGGGTAATAAATTGAAGACTTAACCCTAATATTTTGATATCGGATAATCCCAGTCCCCAACGAAATAAAAATAGGGGTATTGCCATGATCACAAAGATAATGACAATTGCCTGACGTAAGGGAAAAACCTTTTGCAGCGACGAATAAACAAAGCCTAAACCTGAACCCATCCCGGCACTAGCGATATAGATCCAAGGTAATTTATCAGCGCCGTATTCATCGAGGAATAAACCCACGGTACTGAGTTCTAACCAAATTAACCCCACGGATGCTAAGGTGTAGACCAAAAACATCAGTAGGGTTCTTTCTACTTCTTCCTGACGGAGATTCAGTCCCCGCAGCACCCCTTGTCCCAGCATAGCGGAACCACTGACTGGTTTTTCCATGCGATGCCCAAACCCCTTTTTGTGATGATCGGATCTCTCCATAGAGTTTAACCGATTTATAGCGTGTCTTGAGTTAGAAAGGATGGAAACGACCAGTTAAAATCCCCCTGGTTAAGGAGGATCTAATCTTACCTATAATCAGGGTTTTTGGGCTGAACTTGAGATCTAAAGGCAACCTCCTAGAAGTCCAAACCTCAACACCGGAGTTCTACTTTTTGGGTGAGAGCAACATCATCATGCTGCGTCCTTCTTGTTTGGGTTCCTGTTGCACCTCAGCCAGTTCTTGTAACTCGGAGGCCATGCGTTCCAGCAGGCTTTTGGCGAGGTGGCTGTGTTGAATTTCCCGACCCCGGAACATAATGGTGGCTTTGACTTTATCCCCCGATTGCAGGAAGCGTTTGGCTTGATTGACGCGCACTTTGTAATCGTGTTCGTCAATGATGTAGCGCATCTTGACTTCCTTGACATCAACGGTGTGTTGTTTTTTCTTGGCTTCTCGAACTTTCTTTTCCTGTTCGTACTTGTATTTGCCATAGTCCATAATCCGACACACCGGGGGGTCGGCTTTGTCACTAACCAATACCAAGTCGAGTTCTTTTTCCTCCGCCATGCGCGAGGCTTCTCGAGGGGTGAGAATCCCTAATTGAGAGCCATCTGCGTCTATGACCCGGATTTTAGGAAACCGGATATTTTCGTTAATTGGAGGCAAATTGCGATTGATTTTTTTATCGGTCACAGGCATTAAAGAAGTTTGCAAGCGATTAAATATGATAGTGATAGGGTTCTACAGTTTCCTATTGTACTCATTCCCATCGATATTCTGTTCCAAATTTAACCTAAATTCCAGAAACGTTAAGATTATCTATATAAAGTTATGTTGTGATCGGAGGATATTTGTTAAGTTCTGCAAGCTGGCAAGACCAGGTAGGTTGTCAACGGGATTGGATTTGGCGGGGTTGGCGGGTTCGATATACCTATAGTCGGCCCGGTTTGTCCCTATCTTCTAGTCCCAGTTACCCTCTATTGTTTTTACATGGATTTGGGGCTTCGATTGGACATTGGCGATACAATTTGGCTGTGTTGAGTCAAACCCATACGGTTTATGCTTTGGATTTATTGGGTTTTGGCGGTTCGGAAAAAGCGATCGCCACCTACAATACTCAGTTATGGGTAGATTTGGTCTATGATTTTTGGAAAACTTTTATCCGAGAACCTGTAATTTTAGTGGGAAATTCAATTGGGTCTTTGGTGAGTTTAATGGTAGCGTCCCAAGATCCGAAATTAGCTAAAGGATTAGTTTTAATTAGTCTTCCTGACCCGGGATTACAATTAGAAATGTTACCGCCTTGGTCAATTCCCGTGGTGGAAACTGTACAAAATATTGTAGCTTCTCCTCCGGTTTTAAGATTATTTTTTGCCTTGGCTCGTCGTCCGAGTTTTGTCCGGCGTTGGGTAAAGTTAGCCTATAATAACCCTGATGCGATTACCGATGAATTAGTGGGAATTTTAGTCACTCCTGCCCTAGAACGTGGTGCTGCCCGGGCATTTTGTGCAATTTTAAAGATGATGGGCAATCCCCGGTTGGGGCCGACGGTTAAAAGTCTATTTCCACAGTTAACGGTTCCTATTTTGTTACTTTGTGGATTAGAAGATCGTTTGATTCCAGTTAAATTTGCTAACCCTCGTCAATATTTACAATATTACTCTCAATTAAAATTAGTGGAGTTGGAAAATGCCGGACATTGCGCCCATGATGAATGTCCAGAACGGGTGAATGGGGAAATTTTAACTTGGTTGCAGGAAAGTTTTGATTTAGGGTAGGAGGTTTTTGATTAATCTTGAGAAGCAACTCCACTTGTCACCCTGATATTAAAATATTGATTTTTTGGTCAAGTGTATATCCATGGTCAGCGTAAGAATATTGTCTCCTATCTGGGGGATTTTGTCAAGCTAATTCCCTAGAAATCGGCGAAAAATTGATCAAATAGCCAAGAATAGACTACAGACGAGAATCACAATTAAGGAAAGGAAACTCAGTTTTGATGTTCCAGGTTTGTCCGTTATGAATTAATAGGGTTAATTGAGGGACAGTAAATTCAAAATAAATCGGACGTTGGGCAAATTCTATCCATGCGGTTTCAAAAGCAGTTCGACTTAAATCTTTAAACGCGACGGTGACATGGGGAGAAAAGGGATATTTTTTAGAAACTTGATGAACAATATTAAGCTGTTGTTCTAAGCTATTGCTTAACTGTTGTTGAATATTAATTAATTCAGGTGTTTTGATCACATCAACAAACAGGACACGGGGGGGAAAGGCATTAAAACCAGATAAAGTTATTGGAATAGAAGCACGATTTAGGGCAAATGTAGTTAAATGTTGTTCTAAAGTTGGCAAGTCTTCAGTTAACCATTTAAAAGGAGGTTGTAAGGTAATATGGGGGGGAGATTTCAACGCATGGCGACTATTATAAGTTTGGGCAAAATATTGTTTAATCTCTGTGATTTGGTTTTGAATGGGTTTAGGAGGAAGTAGGGCAATAAAAAATAGTCGTTCTGAAGGTGTCATCTCAAAATAGGCTAGGGTTGGTCATTACGGCGCAGGCACTACCCTAGACTATATTAACATAAAACCAGAAATTTCAGATGAGATGCTCAACAGCTTACTAAAATTCAACTTTAACGGTTAAATTAAACTCATAGACTTCTTTTTTAATTTGCTCAATTTGAGCTTGTAAATCAAGATAAACTGGAACATTAATATCAGCAATTGCTTTAAAATTTTTCTTAAATTCCTCGCTGAGACTTAAAGTTAATTCTCGACTTTGTAGAGGATTACTACCTGATCTTTGAGCAATTAAACTTGTCATAGAATGATCGCTTAACAGTTGATATTTATTTAGATGAGCTTCAGCTTCTTCTATATTCGGATTTCCCCCTGGAAATGTACTCCGAATTTTAAGTTGATTCCGTATTTGTTCCAAGGTTTTACTCTGTGCTTCAATATTTCCCGTAACACCAGAACTATTTAGAGAACCTTTATAAACTTGCTTTCCTGTTGAAGTTTTGACTTCGATTTGTTCTACCGTAACTTCTCGCGCACCGAGGAACCCGCATAAAGTCGTAAAATGAAGATATTTTGCTAATGCAAAGGTTGAAGCCGATTTCTCAAGAACAACATAATCCGATGAATCATAAGGATTTTGAATTAATAAAGATCCTTCTTCCAAAAGTCCACTATTTTCCAATTTTTTTTCTAAAGAACTTGATACTTCATCGGAAGGAACTAAAAGATGAACCTGATCACTTAAAAGTAAATCATTCCCACCCGAAGTATATTCTAGTCGAGTCAAATCGTGAGAAGAAATAACTAAAATAGCTTTGCGTTTTCTAGGGGAAACTGCATCAATATTCATCTGTTTTTTCTGATTGATATTATTAAATTTGTCAGGGATTATTTCAGGTTTAATTTGCTCTGATTTGGGTTGATCAGGAATATTTGCATGGACATTATCAATAGGTTGTTCAGTCCTATTAACCCCCCAATTTGTAGCGGTGTTAATTGCCACCCTTGAAACTGTATCAGCAAGCTTACTGCTAAAGGAACGAAAAGACTTATTGACAAACTGATAAGATTTATTTGCAACTGCACCTGCTTTTTTTTTGCGTCTAATTCCTCATTCAACCATTTTTCAATTGATTCTAATGTACCGTTTTGTAATGTTCTCTTAATTTGATTAGAGACAACTTCTTGAATCTCATTACATACATTATTAACCCAGTTTGACGGGCATTCCTCTGGAAACTCTCCATAGATAACAATTGGAGCTAGACGATTACTTTCATCTTTCTCAACAGGTATAACTTCCATGACAAATTTAGGATCACTGTAACGAACAGTAACGGACGCGCCATGAGATGCAATTTCTATTTTTTTTGCACGAACCTCAGAAATTTCAAACACAAGCTTTCGCCGTGATTCATCATTATATAATTCTTCTCCATTTTGAATAATAATATCACGAGATTTATTGTCAAGATTCTGAGCAAAAAATGATAAATTTGTCATTTCTCCACCTGCTTAAAAATTGTCTGAATTAGATAATCTGCATCGTTTTCATTTGCCAAACTTCCCAGAGCAACTTTGACTGTAGCTGCTCCTCCAGCAAGCTGAATCATTTTTTTTACAATGGGAAGGGATGTAAATTGGCTCTGGTAGTTACCCCTCTGATCAGGAGTAAGATTTTTATAGACGGGATCAGAATCCCAATGATTTCCAACAATAAAGAATTGCTTTCTTTCTGTTGCACCTAGTTCTTTAATCCAGATTTGAATCTGTTTTAGATCATCCTCAGTCCCTTTTTCTGTCTCTGAATCATGCTTTAGCAACATATCTGTTCTAACGAGATATAAAACTAAATCAGCTTCTTCAAAGAGTTGTTTCCACTTATAATATTGATCTGTACCACCTGGAACATCATCAGTCTTTTTAAGAAGAATATCTAAATCGCCGAGCTTAATGTGCGTCCTCTGTATATCTTCTATATTGACAGTTTGGTTATATCGCTCAATCAAAATCCCCTTTTCCATATATTTTAAAAGGGTAGTTTTTCCGACTCTCCTTCCACCTAAAACGGCAATTTTCTTTCCCTTCAGGGAATAGACAATAGTTTCCCAGTTAGAGACAACTGATCCGCTTACCACCGCGCCAACGGCAAAAGCGATAAAGATTGGAACGAGAGGCAACGGCATAAATATTAGACAAAATACATTTTTTAAGTCTTAAACTATACTAAGGTTCTCAGATAAAATCTGTAAAGACGGAAAAGGGCGGAAAAAGACGGGAATTTCTAAAATTTTAGTGAAGGGCGGAAAAAGACGGAAAAGGACGGATATAATAACAGCAGGTTTTTTCAGGTCTTTACCGATGGACATTCCTGATATATTACAGTTTGTAGATGAAATTATCTCCTTTAAAACTGGCAAACATCTCAACGATTTGCAACGGGGAATTATTGAGGGAACACTGAAACGACAGAGGTATACTGACATTGCAGAAACCTACGGTTGTACTGCGGGTCATGCTAAGGATGAGGGTTACAAGCTGTTACAACTTTTATCTAATTTCTTTGGTGAAACTGTTGATAAAAATAATCTTAAATCTGTACTCGATAGACAAATAAATTTAAACATAAATCTTGGTAATAATAATACTACTTTTCAAAACAGTAAAGAAATTAACTATATCAATATTTGTCCAGATAATCCAACTCCTTCCTCAAATAAAAGTCAACCTTCTACTGTTAATACCAAAACCAGAAAAAACAAAGTTAATATGGAATCGATTAATAAATTACGGCTATTTGGCTTGAATAATGAGCAAATTGCAGAGGCTTTAAATCTTTCTTTAGAGGTTGTTAATCAGGTAGATTTATAACATATTGTTGGTATTATTCTGGTTTTTTTACCAAAAATATCAACAATTAAAATAGCATCAAATCAACCAGAACACAAGAAATCAATCTGTAGGGGCGGGTTCAACAAAATCTTTCAAATCTCACAGAAAATCTTAATAAACCCGGCCCACCCCACGGATATTTTAGATGAAAAAACTAGGCTTATGGGGTTTTGTCTTGATTAATATTAACAAGACGGGACGGGTTTATTTAGGTTAATGATCATCACCAAAATCAACTCGAACCCGCCCCTACATTTGGGGACAGACAGGGCGGGTTTCTCTCGTTACCAGGCTCTAGCCTGGGAATGCCTACTGGAAGGCTCCGCCTTCTGTTATAGGAGGCAGAGCCTCCTGAATTGCATTTCTAGCTAGAAGCTAGAAACGAGGTTGAAGCTAAAATTATTTCAAATAAATAATATAAAATTGATACTTAAAAAACATTCAGCGATCGCAACTTCCCACTAACTTTAAATTTCCTTAACCACCAAAACCGAACAATTTGCTTCCGATACCACCTGGGAACTCACCGACCTTTCCAGAATTCGTTTTACCCCCGTGAGTCCGCGATTTCCAATAATAATCAAATCTGCCTTATATATATTAGCCAAACGAATAATTTCCTCCGCCGGATCACCCGCTACAATCTCAATTTCAGTCTGACAATCGAACTGATCCTGATAAGCCCTCAGTTGCTTTTCCAGATGACCATAGGGAAACTCATCCGCACCCGGACGCGGCCGATCCGCCACCAGATCAAAATCCGATTCCACCGTTGGAACAATATGAGAGAAGATCACGTTGGTTGTGGGTTGCAATCGCAGTTGACCCAGCGCCTTAATCACAAACTTTGCAGTTGGTGAATCATCCACAGCAACCAAAATCGTATTCAGCACAAAAACGTCCCCTCTAAACAATTGGAAAGTCACCGAAATTGAAATCTTCACAAATCCCATTCTAAAGGTAAGACGTTACCTGCAACCCTTTGAAATTGATTCTAGGGTTCCGTTCTCAACCTTACCGAGTCCCCATGGGAAGGTAGACCCTCGGCCAGCGTTAACACCTGAATAGCACCTGCAACCTTCTGTAAAGCCGTGGGCGAATACTGAATTAAACTCGAATGTTTCATAAACGTTTCCACCCCCAAGGCCGACGCATAACGGGCTGCCCCCGATGTCGGTAAAGTATGGTTAGGGCCGGCTAAATAATCCCCAACCGCTTCCGGGGTCGAACAACCTAAAAATATTGCCCCCGCATGGCGAATTTTCTCCAGTAAGTCCCAGGGTTCGGCCACTTCTAATTCCAAGTGTTCCGGGGCAAACTCATTAGACAACTCGGCTGCGGCTTCTAAGGAATCGACAACCACCACCACCCCATAGTGGGCGATCGCTTTTTCCGTCAAAGTGCGTCGGGGATGGTTCACCAACTGCCTTTCTACCTCGGCCACCACCTGCCGAGCCAAGGCCGAATCCGTTGTTAATAAAATTGCCGCCGCTAGGCTATCATGTTCGGCCTGGGCCAATAAATCCGCCGCCACATGAACCGGGTTCGCCGCCCCATCAGCAATAATCAGAACTTCCGATGGCCCAGCCAGGGAGTCAATTCCCACCGTGCCATAAACCAATTTTTTCGCCAAGGTGACATAAATATTGCCTGGGCCAGTAATTACATCGACTTTCGGGATGGTTTCCGTGCCATAGGCCAAGGCTGCGATCGCTTGCGCTCCGCCCACACGATAAATTTCTTGAACCCCCGCCTCTTGAGCCGCCACCAACACCGCCGGGTTCACCTTAGAATCTGGCCCTGGGGGAGTCACCATCACAATCCGGGGAACCTTGGCCACTTGAGCCGGAACCGCATTCATTAAAACCGTACTGGGGTATGAAGCTTTACCCCCAGGTACATATAAACCCGCCCGGTCAACGGGGGTAAACCGTTTCCCCAGGACAATATCATCCTCTCCAAACTGCACCCAGGATTTAGGAGTGCGCTGGCGGTGAAAGGCTTCAATTTGTTGGCGGGCAAACTGGATCGCATCCAACAATTCCTTAGATACTTGCTGGTAAGCTGCGTCCAACTCCGAACCACTCACCCGCAACTCGTCTAATGTCAATATTTTTTGATCGAATTCTTCCGTATAGTGCAGAAGTGCCTTATCCCCTTGACGCCGAACCGTTTGCAAGACTTCCCGCACGGTTGCTTCTTTATGGATCATGGCGTCATCATGGGTACGGTCAGAGATCCGTCGCAATTCAGCTTGTGCTTCAACCCACTGAGTAATAATTCGCAGCATGGTGATTCGGAGTGCAAACCTTAAAAAACACCGGGAAGTAGATACGGAACAGACAACAGGGATAAAGGTCTTGACCCCGAGGCTTATTAACCCGCGTGGAGAATTTCTCCCCCTTGTTCCTTGTCCCTACCCAGACTTTGTATCCTTAAGCGATACTTTAGTTAGAGTTTTAGCCACAGGGGCAACACTCTAGGGATTCATACCTGGTTCAGTATAGCACAAAAAGCTATCCTAGATGGTGACTGAAGGGATCAAAGTCATAAGAGGGCGTTAAACCCATTTTTTTTGCTACAATGACTCAAATCCAGAATTTTCCTGATTCTTCCTATCGCTAAATAGGAAGATAGGTTGAATTTGACAAAATAAATGCTATATTGGTATGTCTGTAACTGAGTATCTCTAATCGAAATACCTGCGTCTTCTTCAATCAGAACCTATGGCTAATATCAAATCTGCTGTCAAACGAGTCGAAATCGCAGAGCGCAATCGCTTGCGTAACAAATCTTACAAGTCAGCCGTCAAGACTTTAATGAAAAAATGTCTGACCTCTGTTGATAAATTCGGGACTGACCCTACAACCGATAATCTGACCGCCGTAAATCAACAAATGTCGGCTGCCTTTAGTAAAATCGACAAAGCCGTGAAAAAGGGTGTTCTGCATCCTAACAATGGTGCTCGGAAAAAATCTCGCTTGGCTAGAGCCTTAAAGCGCCACCAAACTGTTGCGGCCTAGCTCATCAGTGATCAGTCAACAGTAATCAGTCATCAGTTATGAGTAAACAGCTAAACAGAAAGCAGTCGGCGAGGACGCTGGCACGACAAAACCAATAACTGATTACGAACGCGCCAATCGCCTAACAGCATGGCTCGATATCGGCACGTTTTTATCCTGATCACTGATTGCTGATGAATCTGAGTAAAGGGACTATGCAACTGATCGATACCCACGTCCATATTAACTTCAAAGCCTTGGCATCGGATTTAGACGCAATTCGGCAGAGATGGCAAGAGGCGGGAGTAGTCCGTTTGGTGCATTCCTGTGTTCACCCTGGAGAATTTCAGGAAATACAGGAAATTGCCAATCAAGTCCCGGAACTAAGCTTTGCTGTTGGGTTGCATCCCTTGGATGCAAAACTCTGGGATTCTACCTCGGCCCAAACCATAACCCAACTCGCCCAATCCGATGATAGAGTCGTTGCGATTGGGGAAATGGGGCTGGATTTCTATAAAGCCGATAACCGAGATCAACAAATCCAGGTGTTTACCGAACAGCTAGAAATTGCCTATCGTTTGCATAAACCTGTGATTATCCATTGTCGGGAGGCAGCAGAAACCATGATCCCTCTATTAAGGCAATTTTGGCAAGAACGGGGCAAAGTTTCCGGGGTAATGCACTGTTGGGGAGGCACTCCCGACGAACAGCAGGAGTTTCTGAAGTTGGGACTGTATATCAGCTTTAGCGGAACCGTGACCTTTAAAAATGCGATCGCGATTCACGAATGCGCCCGTCTAGTTCCGTCTGATCGAATTTTAATCGAAACGGACTGTCCTTTTCTAGCGCCTGTTCCCCAAAGGGGAAAACGGAACGAACCCGCCTTTGTGCGCCATGTTGCCGAAACCGTTGCCCGACTGCGGGATATTTCCCTAGAAACCCTATCTCAACAAACCACCGATAACGCCTGTCAACTGTTTCAGTTATCAGTAATCAGTTAATAGTTATCAGTTGAGGAGTGATCAGTTGAGGAGTGATCAGTTGAGGAGTTAATAAATTAACTGTAAACTTCTTAACGATTAACTGATGACTGATGACTGATGACTGATGACTGATTATTGATAACTGATAACAATTAACTCAATCACTGATAATTGATAACTGATTACTGATAACTGATAAATGGCAAGTCTAACCCATAACGAACCCACTTTTTTACTCCCTGACTTAATTGAAATTCAACGGTCAAGTTTCCGTTGGTTTTTAGAAGCCGGGTTGATTGAAGAATTAGAAAGTTTTTCCCCCATTACCGACTATACAGGTAAACTAGAACTGCATTTTTTAGCCAAAGACTATAAACTGAAACGTCCTAAATATGACGTTGACGAAGCCAAACGGCGGGATAGTACCTACGCGGTTCAAATGTACGTTCCGACTCGTTTAATTAATAAAGAAACTGGAGAAATTAAAGAACAAGAAGTCTTTATTGGGGACTTACCCCTAATGACAGAACGGGGAACTTTTATTATCAATGGGGCTGAACGAGTTATCGTTAACCAAATTGTGAGAAGTCCCGGGGTTTATTATAAATCTGAAATTGATAAAAACGGCCGACGGACATATAGCGCGTCCCTAATTCCCAACCGAGGCGCCTGGTTAAAATTTGAAACCGATAAAAATGACTTAGTGTGGGTGAGAATTGATAAAACCCGCAAACTATCGGCCCAGGTCTTATTAAAAGCCTTGGGACTCACCAATAACGAAATTTTTGATGCCCTGCGTCACCCCGAATACTTTGAAAAAACCATTGAACGGGAAGGGGAATTTAGCGAAGATGACGCCTTAATGGAACTGTACCGCAAACTCCGTCCCGGGGAACCCCCAACGGTGGCCGGTGGAGAACAGTTGCTTAATAACCGCTTCTTCGATGCCAAACGCTATGATTTGGGCCGGGTGGGACGCTATAAACTGAATAAAAAACTGCGGCTGACTATTCCCGATACTACCCGGGTGTTAACGTCCGTTGATATTCTCTCGGCGATTGATTATTTAATTAACCTAGAATTTGATATCGGTGAAACCGATGATATTGACCACTTAGGAAATCGTCGGGTACGGTCAGTCGGAGAACTGCTGCAAAACCAAATTCGGGTCGGGTTAAACCGCCTAGAAAGAATTATCCGAGAACGGATGACCGTAAGTGACGCCGATGCCTTAACTCCTGCTTCTCTGGTCAACCCCAAACCCCTAGTCGCTGCCATTAAAGAATTCTTCGGTAGTTCCCAATTATCGCAGTTTATGGATCAGACAAATCCCCTAGCGGAACTGACCCACAAACGCCGTTTATCTGCCCTTGGCCCCGGGGGACTAACCCGAGAACGGGCTGGATTTGCTGTCCGAGATATTCACCCCAGCCACTACGGTCGGATTTGTCCGATTGAAACCCCAGAGGGGCCAAACGCCGGATTAATTGGGTCTTTGGCAACCTTAGCCCGGGTGAACCCCTACGGATTTATTGCCACCCCCTACAATAAAGTCGAAAACGGCAAAGTCCGCCGGGATTTGCCTGCGGTGTACATGACCGCCGACGAAGAAGACGACCTGCGGGTCGCCCCAGGGGATATTAGAACCGATGCCGAGGGGACGATTTTAGGGGAGATTGTTCCGGTGCGGTATCGCCAGGAGTTCACTACCACAACTCCGATGCAGGTGGACTATGCCGCCGTATCTCCGGTACAGATTGTCTCGGTTGCCACCTCCTTGATTCCCTTCTTGGAACATGACGACGCGAACCGGGCCTTGATGGGGTCTAATATGCAACGGCAAGCCGTCCCCCTGCTGCGTCCACAACGGCCCTTAGTGGGAACCGGACTAGAAGCCCAAGCCGCCCGGGATAGTGGGATGGTGATTGTCTCCCGTACCGATGGGGAAGTTAGCTATATTGATGGGTCTTGTATCCGGGTTATGGATACCACGGGCAAAGAACATGAATATGAGTTACAAAAATATCAACGTTCTAACCAAGATACTTGTTTAAACCAGCGTCCCTTGGTTTATGAAGGAGATCAGGTGGTGGCGGGTCAGGTATTAGCCGATGGTTCCTCCACCGAAGGGGCTGAACTGGCTTTAGGTCATAATATTCTAGTGACTTATATGCCCTGGGAGGGATATAACTACGAAGACGCGATTTTAATTAGTGAGCGTTTAGTCCAAGAGGATATTTACACCTCCATCCACGTTGAAAAATACGAAATTGAAGCCCGACAAACCAAACTCGGCCCGGAAGAAATTACCCGCGAAATTCCCAACGTCGGGGAAGATTCCCTACGACAACTCGATGGAAACGGGATTATCCGAGTCGGGGCTTGGGTGGAATCCGGGGATATTTTAGTCGGGAAAGTCACCCCCAAAGGGGAATCCGACCAACCCCCGGAAGAAAAATTACTCCGGGCAATTTTTGGAGAAAAAGCCCGGGACGTGCGGGATAACTCCCTGCGGGTTCCCAACGGAGAAAAAGGTCGGGTTGTTGATGTGCGCGTCTTTACCCGGGAACAGGGGGATGAGTTACCGCCTGGGGCGAATATGGTCGTGCGGGTTTATGTGGCGCAAAAACGCAAAATCCAAGTCGGGGACAAAATGGCCGGACGCCATGGAAATAAAGGGATTGTGTCTCGGATTCTGCCGATTGAAGATATGCCCTACTTGCCCGATGGTCGGGCTGTGGATATTGTCTTGAATCCCTTGGGTGTACCCAGTCGGATGAACGTGGGCCAAATCTTTGAATGTTTATTAGGGTGGGCGGGTCAAAACCTGAAAAAACGGTTCAAAGTGGTTCCCTTTGATGAAATGCACGGGCCAGAAATGTCTCGGGAAACCGTTCATGGGAAGTTGAGAGAAGCCCGGGATAAAACCAAGAAAGATTGGTTATTTAACGAAAACTATCCTGGGAAAAGCATTGTTTATGACGGGCGTACCGGAGAACCCTTTGACCAACCCGTCACCGTGGGAATTGCCTATATGTTGAAACTGGTTCACTTGGTTGATGATAAGATTCACGCCCGGTCTACTGGCCCCTACTCTTTGGTGACTCAACAACCCTTGGGAGGAAAAGCCCAACAGGGGGGACAACGATTTGGAGAAATGGAGGTTTGGGCCTTGGAAGCCTTCGGGGCGGCCTATACCTTGCAGGAGTTGTTAACGGTGAAATCCGACGATATGCAGGGACGAAACGAAGCCCTCAACGCCATTGTCAAGGGTAAAACCATCCCCCGTCCTGGGACACCGGAATCCTTCAAGGTGTTAATGCGGGAGTTGCAGTCGTTGTGTTTGGATATTGCGGTACATAAAGTGGAAACCACCGACGAAGGTGGAAGTCGAGATGTGGAAGTAGACCTGATGGCTGATATCCCAGCCACCCGGATGACCTACACTTCTAATAACTTTGCCCCCGCTAAACCTACTTATGATTTAAGTAGTTCAGTGGAAGAAGACGAATAATCAGTTATCAGTGTAGAGACGTGCCATGGCGCGTCTCTACCAGTTATCAGTTATCAGTCTATTAACCATTCGTAATTCGTAATTCGTAATTCGTAATTCCCCATTCCCCATTACCCATTACCCATTACCCATTACCTATTCCCCGTTCCCTATTCCCTGAATAAAATGGCTAAAATTGAACAACGGTTTGATTACGTTAAAATTGGAATCGCATCTCCAGAACGCATTCGTCAGTGGGGAGAAAGAACCCTACCGAATGGTCAGGTGGTTGGAGAAGTCACAAAACCTGAAACCATCAATTACAGAACCCTGAAACCGGAGATGGATGGGTTGTTTTGTGAACGAATTTTTGGCCCGGCAAAGGATTGGGAATGTCATTGTGGGAAATATAAACGGGTCAGACATCGTGGAATTGTCTGTGAACGCTGCGGGGTAGAGGTAACAGAATCCCGGGTTCGTCGTCACCGGATGGGTTTTATTAAACTAGCCGCTCCTGTGACCCATGTTTGGTATCTCAAAGGCATTCCTAGTTATATGGCTATTTTATTAGATATGCCATTACGGGATGTGGAGCAGGTTGTTTATTTTAATGCCTATGTGGTGTTAAATCCAGGCAACTATGAGGGCCTATCCTATAAACAGTTATTAACTGAAGATACCTGGTTAGAAATTGAAGACCAAATTTATAGTGAAGATTCCACTTTAACCGGAATAGAAGTAGGAATTGGGGCTGAAGCAATTTCCCGTTTGCTCGAAGATATCCCCTTAGAAGAAGAAGCCGAAAGATTACGGGAAGAAATCGGCGTCGCCAAGGGACAAAAACGCGCCAAATATATTAAAAGGTTGCGGGTAATTGATAACTTTGTGGCTACGGGTTCCAAACCCGATTGGATGGTTTTGAATGTCATTCCCGTCATTCCTCCTGATTTACGGCCGATGGTGCAGTTAGATGGGGGACGGTTTGCTACCTCCGATTTAAACGACCTATATCGTCGAGTCATTAACCGAAATAATCGGTTAGCTCGGTTGCAGGAAATTCTGGCTCCAGAAATTATTATCCGTAACGAAAAACGGATGTTACAGGAAGCCGTTGACGCCTTAATTGATAACGGTCGCCGGGGTCGGACGGTGGTGGGGGCAAATAATCGACCCTTAAAATCCCTCTCCGATATTATCGAAGGAAAACAAGGACGATTCCGCCAAAACCTATTAGGAAAACGGGTCGATTATTCTGGACGTTCGGTTATCGTGGTGGGGCCAAAATTAAAAATGCACCAATGCGGTTTACCTCGGGAAATGGCAATTGAATTGTTCCAACCCTTTGTAATTAACCGCCTGATTCGTCAAGGATTAGTCAACAATATTAAAGCGGCAAAAAAACTGATTCAACGGAATGATTCGAGCATTTGGGAGGTCTTACAAGAAGTTATCTTAGGACATCCGGTGATGCTAAACCGCGCCCCAACCTTGCACCGTTTAGGAATTCAAGCCTTTGAACCGATTTTAGTCGATGGTCGGGCGATTCAACTGCATCCGTTAGTTTGTCCCGCCTTTAACGCCGACTTCGACGGTGACCAAATGGCCGTTCACGTCCCTCTATCGATTGAATCCCAAGCAGAAGCCCGGTTATTAATGTTAGCCTGCAATAATATTCTGTCTCCAGCTACGGGTAGACCGATTGTTACACCTAGTCAGGATATGGTGTTGGGATGTTATTATTTAACCGCAGAAAACCCCAAATTGGAGGATCAAAGCCACCGCTATTTTCCTGATTTAGAAGATGTTATCCTAGCCTATAAACAGGGTGCTTTGGGTTTACATTCTTATGTAATGGTGCGATTTGATGGGGAGATTTTATCGGATGAAGTAGAACAGATAGGCGTCGAACATAAAGACGACTTAACTGGAGTAATCACTAAAACTTATGTGGGCAAAAAAACGGGGAAACTAATGCGACGAGTTCGAGAAGATGCGGAGGGAAATATTATAACTCAATATATTCGGACAACTCCAGGCCGCGTCATTTTCAATAAAACCGTTCAAGACACCCTAATTCAATAGGTAATAGGTAATGGGTAATGGGTAATGGGTAATGGGTAGAGTTTATTGTTCTTCTAAATAGAATACGCCTTTAATTACAAGCAATTTAAGGCGTATTCACGACAAGAAATAAACCTACTAAAACCCATTACCATTACTGATTACCTCTAAGGGATAAGGGGTAATAGTTAAGAATTAACTGATAACTGATAACTGATTTAAAATCATGGCTAACAAAAAAATCTTTCGGAATCAAGTTATTGATAAAGGACAATTAAAAAAAATCATGTCCTGGGCTTTTATGAATTATGGTACGGCTCGTACCGCCCAAATTGCCGATGAATTAAAGGAATTAGGGTTTACCTATGCCACAAAAGCCGGGGTTTCTATTAGTGTGGATGACTTACAGATTCCGCCTTCCAAAAAAGCTTTATTAGAAGAAGCCGAAGAAGAAATTAGAAATACAGAACGCCGTTATATTAAAGGAGAAATTACCGAAGTTGAACGGTTCCAAAAAGTTATTGATACTTGGAATGGCACATCTGAAGCCCTAAAAGATCGGGTGGTGGAAAACTTTAAAGCCAGTAACCCTCTGAACTCGGTTTATATGATGGCCTTCTCCGGTGCCCGGGGGAATATTTCCCAAGTCCGTCAGCTAGTCGGGATGCGGGGACTAATGGCTGACCCCCAAGGGGAGATTATCGATTTACCGATTAAAACCAACTTCCGGGAAGGCTTAACCGTTACTGAGTATATTATTTCCTCATACGGGGCGCGGAAAGGTCTAGTAGATACGGCCCTCCGAACCGCCGACTCTGGGTATTTAACCCGCCGTTTAGTCGATGTTTCCCAGGATGTGATCCTGCGGGAAATTGACTGCGGAACCAGCAAGGGGATTTGGACTCGCAGTATGACCGATGGGGAACGGGTGTTAATTCCGATTAAAGATCGGTTAATGGGCCGGGTGTTAGGGGAAGATGTGCGCCACCCCCAAACCGGAGAAATTGTCACCTATCAGTCGGAACAGGCGGTTAAAAATCACTCCGTGAGTGAGGAGTTAGCCCTAGCCATTCAGGAAGCCGGGGTTGAGGAAGTGCTATTGCGATCGCCTCTGACCTGCGAAGCCAACCGTTCCGTCTGTCAACATTGCTATGGCTGGAGTTTAGCCCATGGTCATAACGTCAACCTGGGGGAAGCGGTGGGAATTATTGCCGCCCAGAGTATCGGCGAACCCGGAACCCAGTTAACCATGCGGACATTCCACACCGGAGGGGTTTTCACCGCCGAAGCCGCGGGGATGATCCGAGCCGGAATTGATGGGGTGGTCAAGTTCTCTAAATCCCTGCGAGTCCGTCCCTTCCGTACCCGTCACGGAGATGATGCGTTCATCGTGGAAAACACGGGCCAAATTATTGTCGAGGGTGGCGGAAAAAATACCGAAAAACACAGTATCGCCCAAGGGACAACCATTATTGTCCAAGAAGGCCAACGAGTTAAAGCTAACGAAATCCTAGCGGAAATTGCCGCCGGGGGTCGGACAGCCCGGAAAACCACGGAAAAAGCCACCAAGGACGTGGCCACGGACTTAGCTGGGGAAGTCAAATTTGCGGATGTGGTTCCCGAAGAAAAAACCGACCGTCAAGGGAACATGACCCGCATCGCCCAACGGGGGGGTCTGATTTGGGTGCTCGGAGGAGAAGTATATAACCTACCCCCGGCGGCCGAACCCTTGGTCAAAAATGGAGATACGGTTACACCCGGAAGCGTTCTGGCCCAAACTAAACTGGTTTCCGAGCATGGGGGATTAGTCCGAATTCGGGAACAGTTTGCTGAGGGTGAGCTACCTCGGGAAATTGAGATTATCACCGCTTCGGTATTGCTGGATCAAGCCTTAGTGCGGTTAATACAGATGCAGGGACGGGAACAACATATTATTGAAACCAATAGTAACCACCGCTTCATGCTCAAAGTCAGTCCCGGTTCCAAAGTGGAAAACCACGATGTGATTGCGGAACTGATGGATGATAGCTACCGGACAAAAACCGGGGGGATCATTAAATACGCCGGGGTAGAGGTCGCCAAACGGGGTAAGGGAAAACAGGGTTATGAAGTTACCCAGGGAGGGACTTTATTATGGATTCCCGAAGAATGCCATGAGGTGAATAAGGATATTTCCCTACTGTTAACCGAGGACGGACAGTATGTGGAAGCGGGGATGGAAGTGGTTAAGGATATCTTCTGTCAGAGTAATGGGGTAATTGAAGTTACTCAGAAAAATGATATTCTGCGAGAAATCGTAATCAAACCCGGAGAACTGCATCTGGTGGATGATCCGGAAATGGTGATGGCGATTGATGGCCAAATTGTCAATCCCGGCCAAGAGGTGATCCCCGGGATTATCTCGGACAACTTGCGTTATGTGGAATATGTAGAAACCCCCGAAGGCCCAGCCTTGCTATTGCGTCCCGTGGTGGAGTTTAGCGTTCCCGAAAACCCCACCGTTCCTTCTCAAGAATCCCTGAACGAATCCATTGCCCTGCGAGCGGTACAACGCTTGACATACAAGGATGGGGAACGGGTACGGTCGGTGGAAGGGGTGGAACTACTCCGCACCCAATTAGTGATTAGTATTGGCACAGAAGCCCCGCAATTGGCCGCCGATATCGAGTTACTACCCGATGAAACTGACCCCGATGTGATGAAATTACAGTTGGTCATCCTAGAATCCTTAGTAATTCGTCGGGATGTGATCGCTGATGCCACCCAGGGTAGTACCCGCACCCGGTTACTGGTCAAGGATGGAGATGAAATTGAGAAAGGCGCCGTTGTCACTCGCACAGAAATCATGTGTAAGGAAGACGGGATTATTCAAGGGATTCGCTCTGGGTCGGAAATTCTCCGCCGTTGTCTGGTGGTACGCGAGAATGATGAGGTGAACTTAGAAGTCACAACCATTCCCTTAGTTAATGAAGGAGATTTGCTTGTTGAAGGTCAACTTATTGCAAATGGAGTAACAGCAACACAATCAGGACAAGTTATTCATGTATCGAGTCATGTCAAATTAGACTCTGATTGGAAAAAGAAACTTGATAAAGTCATTGACTTTCTTGGAGATCTTTTAGCCAATGTGATTATCGCTAAACTGGGCGCAACTGCCATAACTGCACTTCCTGTTCCCACTTTAGTAAGTACAGTTACCCCGACAATCATCGGCGCGCTACCTGATGTTTTCAAAAACGAATATATTGAGCGCTCAATCAGTGTTGCAGTGGAAGCTATTGTTAGCATCATGTCCAAAATCGGTATAGCCTCTCTATCAGGGTATTCTAAAAGTTCCCTTAAAGAGAAAGTTATAATTCCAGCGTTGCAACAGGTTGCTCAATCAATAGCGTTTGTTTTGGGTGTCCATGGATATCACAGCTTGATCGAAATTATTCTTGAAATCAACAAAACTGTCGATAATGCGTCTTCTGGTAAGCTAAACGTAACAGATTTAAGCACAATTGTTCCGAATTTAGCCACGCTTTTGGCTGCCTTTGTAACAGGTAAGTGGACAAAACCGATAACAATCAAACTGCGCTTAGGTCGGCCCTATCGGGTGTCTCCGGGTGCGATTCTCCACGTTAAAGACGGAGACTTGGTACAACGGGGGGATAACCTGGTGTTGCTGGTGTTTGAACGGGCCAAAACCGGAGATATTATTCAAGGGTTGCCCCGAATTGAAGAATTGTTAGAAGCCCGCAAACCCAAAGAAGCCTGCGTTTTAGCCCGACGTCCTGGAACTGCCCAGGTGACGATGGATGATGACGTCACCGAACTGCGGGTGATTGAAAATGATGGCACGGTTACGGATTATCCCCTGGGTTCGGGTCAATCCCCAATTGTCTCCGATGGTCACAAAGTAGAAGCCGGACAAACCCTGACCGATGGCCCTAGTAATCCCCATGAAATCCTCGAAGTGTTCTATGACCACTATCTGGAACAGGGAGAAGGAATGTATGATGCGGCTTTGGGGAGTTTCCGCCAGTGTCAAGCGTTCTTGGTTAACGAGGTGCAGTCGGTGTATCAGTCCCAGGGAATTGATATTTCCGATAAGCATATTGAGGTGATTGTCCGTCAGATGACCTCTAAAGTTCGGATTGATGATGGGGGCGATACGACTATGTTACCTGGGGAATTGGTGGAACTGCGCCAGGTGGAACAGGTGAATGATGCCATGTCGATTACCGGAAGCGCGCCCGCCAAATATACCCCCGTGTTATTGGGGATTACTAAAGCCTCCTTAAATACCGATAGCTTTATCTCGGCGGCCAGTTTCCAAGAAACTACCCGGGTCTTGACTGAAGCGGCGATTGAGGGCAAATCCGACTGGTTACGCGGTCTCAAGGAAAACGTGATTATCGGACGTCTGATTCCGGCGGGAACGGGATTTAATGCCTATGAGGAATCCGGGAATGCCGACTATGGCTTCGATAACGGCACGTTGTATTTGGATGAGGAAGATGAAGACGAACTGCGGGATGTGGTCTTAGATGACAAAACTGCCCGGGTTTATAACAGTTTTGAACGGGAATTACCCCCGGAACCCAAAGCAGCGCCGTCTAGTTTAGGAAAAGGTAGCAAAGTCCTATTTGAAGATAGTGAAGATGATCCTTTATTATCGGCTATCCTCGATGACGAGTTAATTGATGACGAATACGAGGACGACGAGGACGAAGACGAATAAAATCAGTTATCAGTTATCAGTGTTTCAATAAGTCCTAATACAAATCCCCTACTTTTAAGTGTGGGGATTTCCCTGTTTCCCGTTTCCTATTCCCTATTCCCTGTTCCCTGTTCCCTGTTCCCTATTCCCTATGTCTGAAACCATTAAACTCGATCAATTTCTGAAATTTATGGGTGAAGTCTCCACCGGGGGACAAGCAAAAATCCTAATTAAATTTGGTGATGTTGAAGTCAATGGTGAAGTTGAAACTCGCAGGGGAAGAAAGTTAGTCACCGGAGATCAAGTATTGGTTAATGGAAAAACCTTAACGGTTAATTTATAACATTGATAATAGCACTTGACCATTGGGCATCATCGTATTGCAAATTATCGCATCCTGATCATTAAATCCGATGGCATCGGTTAGGTTAGCATCGGTTAAATTAGTGGCTTTAAACTTGGCTTTGTGTAAATCCGTATCCCGTAAATCTGCCCCCACTAACCAGGCATTTTCTAAATTACATTCATATAAAGTTGCATCGCTTAAATCTGCTTGATAAAGATTAGTATAACTTAAATTAGCTTGAGTTAAATTCGCTCCATTGAGATTGATATGGGAAAGATTTGCCCCCATGATTTGGGCACTATATAAACTGGTTTGTTTCAAAATGGCATAACTCAAATTCGCCCCCATTAAGTTAGCTCCGCGCAAGGAAGCTCGACTTAAATTTGCATGACTGAGATTCGCCCCACTCAAGTCCGCCCCAATAAAGACTAACCTACTCAGATCAAAATTTTGTAAATCTGCACCCCTTAAATCCACTTCTTTAAAATTCCATTCTCCGGTTGCTTTCCGTTGTAGTAATTCCAACCCATCCATAATATTAAGCCCAAATCCCATAACATTAATAGCATCAAATGTCTGTTTAAGGAAAAGCCCAGATGACGCCAACAGTCCTGCCAGAAATCGATCAAAAGTTTCACCTAGTTTTATTGACCGCCCGACTTCTCCTCCAAAATAGTGCTGCAACCGAAAGAGTGCATCGAGTCACTCATCAATTGGCGGATAGTTTAGGAATTGAAGCCCGGTTATTAGTTTCCTATGAAGCCATCACATTAACAACCAAAATCCATAATCAATTCTATTCGCGCATTAGTATGCCGATTCCGGTGATGAAAATTAATATGATGGTGATTACTCAAGTCATGCGGTTAGTTGATGATATTCAACAAGGACATAAAACTTTAGAACAAGTTACGGATGAGTTAGAACTGATTAATTATCATTCTCCCCCTAATTATCCCCAATGGTTTTTAGTATTAATGTTAGGAATAGCGGGGGGAAGTTTAGCTAAAATTTTTCAAGGAGACTGGCCGGCATTTTTGATTGTTAGTGTGGCAACAGCCCTGGGATTAATCTTACGGCAGGAATTAGCTAAACGTAAGTTTAATGGGTTTATGATCACATTTTTTGCAGCTTTTTTAGGAGGCTGTATTGGAGGAGTTAGCATTAAATTAGGTTTAACAATAACCCCCGAACCCTGTTTATTAGTTCCTTCGATGATGTTAGTCCCAGGCGTGCATTTAATTAATGCTATTTTAGATATGGTTTACAACCATCAAATTACAGGAATTGCTCGATTTAATTTTAGTTTAATGATGTTAATTTCAATTTTATTTGGTTTATTATTATCGGGTACATTTATGGATATTCCCGTTGCCGTTAATTCATTTAAACCGCCCCAATTAGAACCCGAAAGTATTCTATTTGCGGGAGTTGTTGCCGCCGGATTTGCCATTTTATTTAACGTGCCAAAAGGGATTATTTGGATTTGTATGCTTTGTGGAATGGTCGGTTATGGAATGCGATTTGTTTCAGTTTATCTGGGATTTGGATTGATTTGGGGAAATCTTATTGCCTCCATGGTGGTGGGATTTATGACGGTTTATTTTTCTCGAAAATTTAAAGTCCCCTCGGCGGCTATTGCATTTGGGGCGGTTGTGGGTATGATTCCTGGGATTTATATTTTTAGGGCTGGAAGTGGTTTAATTTTAATGATCAAGTTAGGAATCCATGCCGATGTTCCATTAATTGCTAATACTATTGTCATGGCAGGCACAGGATTATTGATGACCCTAGGCATTCCCGTGGGGTTAGCACTGCCCAATCTCTTGTTTTTTCGTTCAGATGATTAGGTAATAGGTAATAGGTAATAGTCACGCGATTAAGTATATGGAGTAAACATTTAAGTATTAAGAATTAAAAATTTAGGGTTGAGGATTGTAGTTAAATGTTAAGAATCCCTGAAAAAATCAAGAATTGAGTATGGCCGATGCAGGATGTTTGACAGAATGTAAAGTTAAATTACAACTGTGATTAAAATGTTGAGAAATTTTCCAAAATTGAATCAATCCCTTAATCTGGAAGTTTAAAGTAATATTATCAAGAGAGAACCAATGCAAGATCTGAAAAAGTATCGTATTCGATGCACACTAACATACGGCGATATCTATAGCCAAATTATCATTTGGTTAATTGTCATCTTTATCGCCTTAGCAACTTGCCTAGCCCTGTGGAGTACAACCCGTCAAATTTATGCTTTAGCGACGGTTGGCCTAATTGTTGTGCTGTCTTTACCTTTCCTGCTCTTTGCATTCGTCACCACTTTATTTAACCATATTGAAATTTTATCCGTAGATCCCTTGATTGAAGACGAACCCAGTCGTGCTGAATTTCCGGCTTCCTAAACAGCACAGATCAGTTATCAGTGTAGGGGCGGGTTCATCAAAATTTAGGTGATTAACAAAAATCTAAAAGAACCCGCCCGTACCAGTTACCAGTTATCAGTTAATAGTTAAGAAGTTTACAGTTAATTGATTAGCTCCTCAACTGATAACTCCTCAACTGATAACTCCTTAACTGATGACTGATGACTGATAACTCCTTAACTGATGACTGATAACTGATAACTGATAACTGATTAAGATGCTAGAACATGATGTGATTATTGTTGGGGGCGGGTTGGCAGGATGTCGGGCGGCGGTAGAAATTGCCCGGACTCACCCCAGCTTAAATATTGCCATTGTTGCCAAAACTCATCCCATCCGTTCCCATTCCGTGGCTGCCCAAGGGGGTATTGCTGCTACTTTAAAAAATATTGATGAAAGTGATAGTTGGGAAGCCCATGCCTTTGATACGGTCAAGGGTTCAGACTATTTGGCTGACCAAGATGCTGTCGAAATTTTAGCCAAAGAAGCCCCGGATGTGATTATTGATTTAGAACATTTGGGGGTATTATTTTCCCGTCTTCCCGATGGCCGCATCGCTCAACGCGCCTTTGGGGGCCATTCCCATAACCGCACCTGTTACGCCGCCGATAAAACTGGTCATGCGATTTTACACGAACTGGTGAACAACCTGCGACGCTATGGTGTGCAGATTTATGATGAATGGTACGTCCTGCGCTTAATCTTAGAAGACGGACAGGCGAAGGGTGTGGTCATGTTCCGCATAAATGACGGACAGTTAACCGTTGTGCGGGCTAAGGCGGTGATGTTCGCCACCGGGGGGTACGGTCGGGCATTTAATACCACTTCTAATGACTACGCCTCAACGGGGGACGGGTTGGCGATGTCGGCAATGGCGGGAGTTCCCCTGCAAGATATGGAGTTTGTCCAGTTCCATCCTACCGGGTTATATCCGGTGGGGGTATTAATTTCCGAGGCTGTGCGGGGGGAAGGAGCCTATTTAATTAATAGTAATGGGGAGCGTTTCATGGCGACCTACGCCCCGAGTCGGATGGAATTAGCACCTAGGGATATTACTTCTCGCGCTATTACTTTAGAACTCCGGGCGGGCCGTGGAATTAACCCCGATGGTACTGCCGGGGGGCCATATATTTATCTGGATTTGCGACATTTGGGACGGGAAAAAATCATGAGTCGGATTCCCTTTTGTTGGGAAGAAGCCCACCGTTTATTAGGAATTGATGCGGTGGTAGAACCGATGCCTGTACGTCCCACCGTTCACTATTCCATGGGGGGTATTCCGACTAATATTGATGGGCAAGTTTTAAGCGGGATTGATAGTTTTGTGGATGGCTTATTTGCTGCTGGAGAAGCCGCCTGTGTGTCGGTACATGGAGCTAATCGTTTAGGCAGTAATTCCTTATTAGAATGTGTGGTTTATGGAAAAAGAACCGGAGCGGCTATTGCCCAATTTGTCCAAAATCGCAAGTTACCCACAATTGATGAACAGCGTTATTTGAAAGAAGCCCAAGGGCAATTACAAGGGTTATTAGACCAGTCGGGAGACTATAGAATTGCCCAACTGCGCCAAGAGTTTCAAGATGCCATGACGGCTCATTGTGGTGTGTTTAGAACTGATAGTATTATGCAAGAAGGGTTAAGTCAAATTCAAGAATTGCAAAATCGTTATCAACGGATTTATTTAGATGATAAAGGCAAATGTTGGAATACGGAATTAATTGAGGCGTTAGAGTTAAAAAATATTATGATTGTGGGAAATATGATTTTAACTTCCGCTTTAAATCGTCAAGAAAGTCGAGGGGCTCACAGTCGAGAAGATTATCCTCAACGCAATGATGAAAGTTTCCTAAAACATACTTTAGCTTATTATTCTCCTGCGGGTATTGATTTAGCCTATCGTCCGGTAAAAATTACCCTATTTGAACCCCAAGAACGCAAATATTAAGGTGCAGAAACCGGGTTTTATTTAAAAATTCGGTTTCTTTGAGAGAAAGGCGATCGCACTTTGGGGAAGAAAGGGGCGAAACAATTATTCAAGGGTTAGAATAGTAAAAAAATAGTTGAGAGATGATATGCAGCGAATATATGAGGCTATATTGAACGGCAACCTTCTGGAATGGACGCGGGAGGTTCCCAAACAGAGCGATCGCCCTATTAGAGTTTACGTTACTTTACAAGCAGATCGATCAAGTCTAAGTGCTGAGTTTCGCCGCCAAAAAACAGTTGAAATATTGGAAAAAATTGCAGCAAGTAATGTCTGTGATGATATTAGCGATCCGGTGAAATGGCAGCGAGAGTTACGTCAAGATCGTCCACTTCCAGGTAGGGATGGATAATGCTACTGGATAGTAATATTATTATCTACGCTTCCCAACTGGAAAACTCGCAGATTAGGCAGTTTATTGGCGAAAATGACATAGTTGTATCGGCAATAAGTTACGTTGAAGTGTTAGGTTATCATCGGCTAACTGAAGATTATAGATTGTATTTTGAGGAATTTTTTGGTGTTGTGGAGGTTTTACCGATTTCTAACGCTGTACTTGATCGAGCAGTGGCATTGCGACAGATGAGGAGAATGACTCTTGGGGATGCTATTATGGCAGCAACAGCTTTGGTATATGACAAAACTTTAGTTACAAGAAATATAGACGATTTTCGGTGGATCGCTGAACTCACATTGATTAACCCGTTTTATACTTAAATAAAGATGGGCGATCGCACTTGAGGAAATAAGGACGATCGCATTCCCCTAGCTCTTAAATTGCTATAATAACAACCAACAAAAAAATCTCAACATCAAGCATAATGTCTACTTATAGCGAGGTACTGAGTCAGGCTCAAAATCTCAGTCCTGACGAGCAACAACAACTTTTAGAAGTATTGTCAGCATTGATGCGCGATCGGGTAACAACCCAAACTCAGCATAGCAGTGAAAGATTACGCTGAAAGAATATCAAGTCCGAGATAAAACAAGTCTAATCAGACATGGAATTTTGGTGTTTTGTGCTTATACTTTTATTCTCTGGCACAGTTTAACCAGAGGATAAAGCTACACGCTAGTTAAGACTTATAAAAGCCCAGTTAGCGTGTAACTAAGAATCTGGCTTTAAAACACAGCTACGAGCTAGTTTTTTTGCTAGTAGTTGAGGACTTTTTGGTTGTAGTTTTCGTGGTTTTAGCTGTGGTTTTCGAGGCTGTTTTTGTCGTTTTAGACTTACTCCGAGAACTCGAACCCGAATCCGCTTTTGCCGCCAACAATTCCAACGCTTGGGCTAAGGTAAACGCTTCTACCGCCGCATCCTTGGGTAAGGACGCATTGATTTTTCCATGTTTAACATAGGGCCCATAACGGCCATCATAAACATTCACCGGTTCATCATCTGCGGGATGGTTTCCTAACTCGCGCAGGGGCGGAATTTCTTTTTTACCTCGTCCTCCCCGACCACTGGTTTTCGGTTGGGCCAACAGTTCCAATGCCCGTTCTAAACTAATGGTTAACACATCATCCGGGGCTTTCACTGACCGATAATCCTTACCGTCTTTCCCCTGGTCATGAACCACGTATGGCCCAAACGGCCCCACAGCGGCTTTAATCTTAGCTGCGGTTTCAGGATGGGTTCCTAATAGTCGGGGTAGGGCTAATAACCCCAGGGCCATATCCAGGGTGACGTTCTCTTTCTCAACACCCTTGGGAATAGATACCCGTTTCGGTTTTTTACTATCTTCGGCTTCTAACCCCAACTGCACATAGGGGCCATAGGGGCCGATTAATATATAGATAGTTTCTGCCGTTTCTGGGTGAACTCCTAATTTTTCTGGCCCTTCGGTTTTTTGTCCCACCAATTCCCGAATTACCTCCGGGGTTAAATCCGCCGGAGTCAAATCCTGGGGAATGGAAGCGGTAATCATCTCCTCTCCCGTTCCCGCCTCAATATAGGGGCCAAACTTACCGATACAGACGCGATATTGAATCGGATCATCTTCATCCCCCAACTGTTCTAACTCAATAGTTCGGGCGACTTTGGTATCAATTTTACTTTCTTGATCCTTAACCTGATGTTCCAGTCCCGCCTCCCCTAAATAGAATTTTTCCAAATAGGGTAACCAAGGAGCTTCTCCGGTAGCAATATCATCCAGCGTATCTTCCATGCGGGCGGTAAATCGCAAATCCACCAAATCCGGGAAGTATGTTTCTAAGAGGTTAGTAACAGCAAAGGCAGTAAAAGTTGGGATCAGGGCGTTATTTTTTAACTGAACATACCCCCGATCAATAATGGTTCCAATCACACTAGCGTAGGTACTCGGGCGACCAATGCCTTCACTTTCCAAGGTTTTGACTAAAGATGCCTCCGTAAATCGGGCCGGAGGTTGGGTTTCGTGTCCCACCACATCTAACTTTTTGCAGTCGGGATGGTCGCCAACCTTCAGAGGTGGTAATAATACCTCTTGGTCTTCCAAGGCGGCTTCTGGGTCGTCGGAACCCTCTACATAGGCTCGCAGGAACCCGGGAAAATCAATCCGTTTTCCGGTACTGCGGAATCCGGCATCCTCAACCTTTAACTCAACGGTAATATTGGTTTGGCGGGAGTCAGCCATCTGGGAGGCTACGGTACGCTTCCAAATTAAATCATAGAGGTTGAGTTCCGCCCCACTCAGGGCCGTTTCTTGGGGAGTACGGAAAGAACTTCCCGCCGGACGGATGGCTTCGTGGGCTTCCTGCGCTCCTTTAGATTTAGTCGTATATTGTCGGGGTTTGGGACTAAGGTAATTTTTCCCATATTTTTGTTCCACACATTCCCGGGCGGCGGTAATCGCTTGCTCCGATAAATGCACGGAATCCGTTCTCATATAGGTTATATAACCCCGCTCATACAAACTCTGGGCCGTTTGCATGGTTTGACGGGCACTTAACCGGAGTTTACGGTTGGATTCCTGTTGCAAGGTGGAGGTGGTAAACGGAGGCGAGGGTTTACGGGTAACGGCTTTTTCCTCTAAGTTGGCAACCGTCCAGGGTTTACCCGATAACCGTTGTTTTAAAGCGTCCGCTTGGGCTTCATCTAGCAAAACCACCTTGCGGCCGGCGGCAATTTTTCCCGTACTTTCATCAAAATCGCTCCCGGTCGCCACTTTTACCCCGGCCAAACTGACCAGTTTAGAATCAAATCGACTCTGGGTATGTTCCAGCAGGGCCTTTAAATCCCAATATCCCCCAGACCGGAAAGCTCGACGCTCCCGTTCTCGGCTGACCAGTAAACGCACGGCTACGGACTGTACCCGGCCGGCGGATAATCCCTTAGCAATTTTTTTCCACAACAGGGGGGAAAGGGTATAACCATAGAGGCGGTCGAGGATGCGGCGGGTTTCCTGAGCATGAACCAGTTCTTCATCAACGGTGCGACAATTTTTCAGAGCTTCACGAATCGCCTCTTGGGTAATTTCGTGAAACACCATCCGTTTAATTGGGACTTTCGGTTTCAGAATTTGGAGTAGATGCCAACTAATACTCTCTCCCTCGCGGTCTTCGTCAGTAGCGAGAACGAGTTCGTCCGCTTCTTTGAGGGCGGCTTTGAGTTCTTTAACAATTTTTTGCTTATCTTTGGGGATAACGTAAATGGGTTCAAAGTTCCCTTCCACATTCACCCCCAGTTTTGCCCACGTTTCTCCCTTATATTCTTCGGGGATTTCCTCAGCAGAGGGTGGAAGGTCACGGACATGACCCATTGAGGCTTCTACCCGATAACTCGATGGTAAGAAGTTGCGAATGGTACGGGCTTTGGTTGGAGATTCAACGATGACTAAAGTTGACATAGCACCTTCTCAGGTTACAGCAAACACCGGACTTGGGGAATGAAGAAAAGCGTTGGGAATTGCTTTTGTTGACAATATTAGCACTACATGAAGCCCACCAAACTTTTCACAAACCCTGAAAGGGTTAGGTGAGGGGATCTCCACACACTCAGGATATGATTAAATTTTAGATACCAAACTGAAGACCGTTGAAACTGGATCTAACGATAGCAAAAATTTCTAGTCTATCCATCACCTAAATAACTATGAGTAATCACCCTCTTGTCATTCAAGATTCAGAATTTGACTCCGAAGTTCTGAAAGCAGAACCACCGGTTTTAGTCTATTTTTGGGCCGGTTGGTGTGGCCCTTGTCGGCTTGTGTCTCCTTCTATGGAAGCGATCGCCACAACCTATAGCGATCGCTTAAAAGTGGTGAAAATGGAGATCGATCTCAATCCGATCACCGTTAAATCCTATAAAGTAGAAGGGGTTCCGGCTTTAAAATTATTTAAAGCAGGGGAAGTTATCCAGTCCCATGAAGGCGCCATTCCTAAATCTAAATTAATCGATTGGCTAGAAGCAGGTTTATCTGCATAGGAAAAGTTGCTTTTTGAATAAAAACTTACAATTCCACCTCTATAGGACAAGCCCTTGATGTCCTAATCAGTTTCAAGACCGCTATACACTCCCCTAAATTGGGTCTGAAGCCCTGCTATTAGGGTGGTAGAGGCTCCAGATCTAATTTTTAGGGTTCAAAAACAAAAATATGTAGACTAAGCACTGATACAAAATTATTGGCACTGTCATTCTGAAGGGAGCGATCGCGCCATGAAGAATCTCGCCATTATTCAGTATGCAATTTATTTTATTTTACTGCTTACCATTAATGAGTGAATCGCTTTTCTCCTATCATTTCAAAATCCTGGAAGCCATCACTTTGACTTCTGAATTCATCTTTTGAATTTTAGCTGTAAAAATATTGATATAGCAATCCTAAATAGGTTGTAACATTTCAATACTGATATGAAACAACCAGAAGTATTACCCATTACCCATTACCCATTACCCATTACCCATTACCCATTACCTGTTCCCTTATCATTAATTTGGTATTCAAAACCGTTGTTTTATCCTATAATAAATAGGAATGAATAAAAATCCTAGGTAAAACTTAGGGGCTTTAAACCCTTTTTTTTGTAATTCATTATGAAATTTGCTAACCGTTTAGACCTATTACGCTCTAATGTTTTTGCTGATATGGATCGAGCCAAATCCAAAGCGATATTGGCAGGACAAGATTTAATTGATTTATCCTTGGGTTCTTCCGATTTACCCGTGGCCGATCATATTATCACCGAGATCCAGGAATCTTTATCCGATCCGAGTACCCATGGTTATCTGTTATTTCGCAATACCCAGGAGTTTCGGGAAACCGTCGCCCAGTGGTACAGTAACCGCTATGGCATTGCCATTGATCCCGAAACCGAGGTTTTACAATTAATTGGTTCCCAGGAAGGAACGGCCCATCTTCCCCTGGCCATTTTGAATCCGGGTGATTTTGCCCTCCTGCAAGATCCGGGTTATCCCTCCCATCTGGGCGGCGTATATTTAGCCGGAGGTCAAATGTATCCCATGCCCTTACGGGCGGAAAATGGCTTTTTACCGGTGTTTGAGGATATTCCCGAAACCGTATTAAAACAATCTCGGATGATGGTCTTGAGTTATCCCCATAATCCCACCTCCGCCACGGCTCCTTTATCCTTTTTCCAGAAGGCAGTAGAATTTTGTCAAAACCATGATTTAGTATTGGTTCACGATTTCCCCTATATGGATTTTGTCTTTCCCCGGGGAGAACAAACTATTGCGGAATTAGCCCCATCTATTTTACAAGCCGATCCGAATAAAAGCGTTTCGATTGAATTCTTTACTTTTTCTAAGTCTTATAATATGGGCGGCTTTCGGGTGGGGTTTGCCATTGGTAATGCGGAGTTAATTTTGGCTTTACGCCGGATTAAAGCGGTGGTTGATTTTAACCAATATCAAGGCATTTTGAATGGGGCGATCGTGGCTTTAACCGGGCTCCAGGAGCATATTGCCCAGAATATGCAGATCTTCGCAGCGCGACGGGATGTGTTTATTCAAGGAATGCAGAATATGGGCTGGAATATCCCGAAACCCGAAGCGACCCTCTATATTTGGGCAAAACTCCCCGAACCCTGGTCAGAGGATTCTATTGGTTTTTGTCAACAACTGGTGGAAAAAACTGGAGTCGCCGCTTCTCCGGGGGCAGGATTTGGCAAATCTGGCGAAGGATATGTCCGATTTGCCTTAGTTCATCCCCCAGAGGTCTTAGCAACGGCCTTAGACCGCATTGCTGAGTTTTTACGGACATCCCCGTCCCCTTCTAAGCCTTAATGGGTTTGGTGTTCTGCCTGTTTAATTTTGTCCATTCCTAGAGCAATTCCCTAGAACCTGGGTTTTTTTTCAGTAAATTTACGGATAGTCGGAGGGCGTTAAATCAATTCAAAATCGTAACTCCGTAAATTTACTGAGGTTGATCCACACTATTTAATTAGGAATAAAAAGTTTACCTTAGCTTTACAAAAAAACCGATAAATTCATCAAAATTTTATAGACATTTCCCCGGTATTGTTTATAATAGCAATAGGTAAAGTCAAGAACACCAAAAGCCAACTGGCTCAAAGCGTTCACCAGACTGAGTGTTAGACGAGGGTGCTAAAGTTCCTCCATCAAAGTCGAACTTTAATATATTAAAAAAACATAGTCAACAATCACCGTCTGAAGTGACATGAATCACAAACCTATCTATCCCAATCGGTTTTAATTAGATTCAGCATCACCGATAGACAAAAATTCTAAAGAAACCTTCTACTTCCTGGAGAAAAGATTATGGCAGCTTCATTAAAAAAACTCTTAATTGGCACTTCCGTCGCAGTTGGAATGAGCGCAGTTGGAATAACCCCCGCTTTAGCTGGAAGTTTGACCAATGCGACCATCGGTGGAACTGCCGCCAGTGATTATTTGACCTATGGTACTTCAGGGAATAAAACCGTTCTAATTCCGAACAGCGTTACTAACCTACAATCGGTTTTAGATGGTAATGCAGCCAGTCCTACGGGCAACGTTGAGTTAGCCGCCAGCAGCGAAAAAGCCGGGTTTAACTTCAGCAATAATACTAGCTTAACAGGGGATATTGGAGGCAAATCTCTAACCCTGAGCAGCCTGACAGCATCGGACTGGGCGACAACGGTGAGCGGTGGATTAACTTTAGCTCAGAAGTGGTTCGGTGATGCGTTGACGGCTAACGGTTATGGTTCAGTATTGAATAGTGCCCCTTTGTATGGTTTAGCCTGGAACACCTTTAACGCAGGCGGTGGACTGCAACGATTCAGCGACCCGAACATCTCATACGTGAATCAAGATGATAGCACGGGCGAGATTAAAATTGGGTTAGCCGGCCACTATGATGCCACCCCACTGCTATTTAAAGGTTTAAATAACGCCCAGAAATTGGCATTAAATAGCCTCCGCGACCCCAGCAAAGCCGCTGCCCCCATACAAGCCAGTGAAATTGTAAAATATACCTATAACGGGACAACTAACTATCTTTACAACTTTTTGGCTACCGGGTCTGGTTTGACCGCCGCAGATGATAATTTCTCCCACAGTGGTAACTACGAACTGAAACTAGCTGGAGTCATTACACCTCCCCCTGCTGCCGCAGTTCCCGAACCCTCTACAATCTTAGGACTGATAGCCGTCGGTGGTTTGTTCGGTGCAGCCAAACGCAATGCCAACAAAAAAGCCTAATTCCAGTTTTCGGTAAGTCAATTGGAGAAGTAGAAAAACACAGGGATTCTAACCCTCACCCGTCATAACAATTTAGAGCGATCGCTTCTTTTATATTAATAAAAGCGATCGCTCTAGTATTTTTGGGTATAATTTTGAAACAAAGGGCTTTCATGCTGTTTGTTTTCCTATGCTATACCTCGAAGATCTACTAGAAACCTGGGTAGACTGGGTAAGTTGGCGATCGCTTAAACCTTTGATTCGCTCTAATATAGAACAGAAAACCATTTTTTTTGCGTAGTATTTACCTCTATTTATAATCTAAAAATAACTTCTAGGAGGCTATAAATATGACAACCATATCCAACGAACAAACAGCTATTATCCGCACAGAAAGAGGATTAACAATCGCAGGTACACGCATTACTATCTACGACATCATGGACTATGTAACGGCTCAATATCCACCTAAGTTTATTAGGGGATTATTTGATTTGACAGAGGCACAAATTAATGGAGCTTTAGCTTATATTGAGGCAAATTGCGCTGAGGTTGAAGCTGAGTATCAAATTGTTCTTAAAGAAGCTGAAGAACTGCGACTATATTATGAAGAAAAAAATCGTGATCTGATTGCTAGAATTGCGGCGCAACCACCACAACCTGGTCAAGAAGCTATTCGAGCAAAACTTCAAGCTGCAAAAGCCAAATTTAAGTCTCAGCTATGAATTTTTTAGTTGATCATAATTTGAGAGGACACGCCGTACTTCTCTCAGGTAGTATTTTAAATAGTGGCTGGCTAGATTGGGTACTGATTCGATTTATCACCTTTGATGAAATAGGCTTACCAATCAATAGTGATGATCGGGTAGTTTGGCGGTTAGCTCAATCAAACCAGATGATTCTATTGACCGCAAATCGGAGTATGAAGGGTGATAACTCTCTGGAACAAGTGATGCGCGAGGAAATAACTTCTACATCACTCCCCGTGATTACTATTAGTGATGCCGATCGCTTGTTGAATGACTTTGAATATCGGGAGCGTTGTGCGATTCGTCTGGTTGAAATTGTGATCGATATTAATACTTATATGGGTGTAAGTCGGCTTTTTATCCCATAAAGTGAGGTTGAGGTTTTTGAAGAAGCACTTTTTCTCCTACTGGGGATGGTAGAGGAGGCGCGATCGAGATTATCTAAGTTATCCCTCTTACGAAGATGGCATCCAAAACTTCCAAGTACAATCAGGATTATTTCCTAAACATCTTTCATGTAATTTCGGTTCTTCAGTATCTAGTATGCTAAAATCATAGTTAATAAAATCAATAAAGACAAAAAATATATCTGGCGATGGCTGAAAAGCTTTTTCCGGTTGACAGTTAAGCGATATGTGGTGTTAACTAAAACCAGAAAAAGAGTAAATTCAGGGTAAAGGGGTAACAATGGCTTCAAACAGGGAAATTAAAATGCTCACAGAACTTCTGGGGCTAGAAGGAGTAAAAGTGGGAACACGCCATCAACATAAAG
>NZ_LR735002.1:75990-178583 GCF_900009265.2 Planktothrix paucivesiculata PCC 9631
AAAAGACAATAGTTTATCAAGTTACAGGGGAGATAGAACCTAGAGAATTAGTGATAGAAGCGGAAAAAATCAAAGCAGGAAGATTTATATTAGCGACAAATATATTAGACAAGAAAGAGGTGAGTAATGAAAAGCTATTAGCCGAATATAAAGCGCAGCAAAGTAACGAGAGAGGATTTAGATTTTTAAAAGATCCGTTATTTTTCACAGCGAGTGTATTCGTGAAAAAACCAGAGAGAGTGGAAGTAATAGCGATGATAATGGGATTGTGTTTGTTAGTGTATAACCTAGCCCAAAGAAAATTGAGAAAACAATTAGAAACAGCCCAAGAAGGGGTAAGAAATCAGGTCAAGAAATTAACGAATAAACCGACAATGCGGTGGATATTTCAAATGTTCCAAGCGGTGCATTTAGTCAGGATAAATGGGGAGAAACAAGTGAGTAACTTAACCCAAGAGCGTCAAGAAATATTGCAGCATTTAGGGAAATCTTGCTGTGAATACTATTTAATGATTTCCGGGGGATAAAGATTGAGAGAAAGGGGAAAATAGTTGTAAACAAATCTAAGTTATGAGTCAAGATGAGAACTCTTGGCTGGAACGAACTTGGTTATAAAATACAAATATGTTAAAAAAAGAGGNATACTGAAGAACCAAAAATATCAGAGCAAGTAGAAAAACAGTTAGAAAACGCCAAAGCATCGCTGCGAAAGCTATCGAAACAAGAGAAGAGTATGCCTGCATAGCCGATGCAGAGATAGGGATAAAAATATTATCAGAATCGTGGAAATATCACCAAATAAAAGAAATAAAATGCACAGAAAAAGCCAGTAAGAAAAGCCAAAGTAAAACTGAAAAAGCCAACAAAGAAAAGACAATAGTTTATCAAGTTACAGGGGAGATAGAACCTAGAGAATTAGTGATAGAAGCGGAAAAAATCAAAGCAGGAAGATTTATATTAGCGACAAATATATTAGACAAGAAAGAGGTGAGTAATGAAAAGCTATTAGCCGAATATAAAGCGCAGCAAAGTAACGAGAGAGGATTTAGATTTTTAAAAGATCCGTTATTTTTCACAGCGAGTGTATTCGTGAAAAAACCAGAGAGAGTAGAAGTAATAGCGATGATAATGGGATTGTGTTTGTTAGTGTATAACCTAGCCCAAAGAAAATTGAGAAAACAACTAGAAACAGCCCAAGAAGGGGTGAGAAATCAGGTCAAAAAATTAACGAATAAACCGACGATGCGGTGGATATTTCAAATGTTCCAAGCAGTGCATTTAGTCAGGATAAATGGAGAGAAACAAGTGAGTAACTTAACCCAAGAGCGTCAAGAAATATTGCAGCATTTAGGGAAATCTTGCTGTGAATACTATTTAATGATTTCCGGGGGATAAAGATTGAGAGAAAGGGGAAAATAGTTGTAAACAAATCTAAGTTATGAGTCAAGATGAGAACTCTTGGCTGGAACGAACTTGGTTATAAAATACAAATATGTTAAAAAAAGAGGATTCTATTTCTATGAAAAAATAGCAATTATTTATGTTTAGTTAAATAGCGGTAAATTAGCTATAAAATCTGATAGTAAAGCCTCGGAAGTTCAGCGAAGAACTGTAAGAATTTTCAATTTTTTAGAATTAGTGGAAAATTTAGCCCCCATTTGCGGAATGTGGGATATAACCATTTAATCATAAATATTGAACAACAAAAAACGCCCCCCTTTCGGAGAGCGTATTTTGGAATATTGAGGTTAAAAATTAACCATTAATTTGAGGAGCAACCAAAGCCACAGGAGCGGACTCACCAGAAGCTAAGTCTAAGGGGAAGTTGTGAGCGTTGCGCTCGTGCATAACTTCCATACCCAGGTTAGCCCGGTTTAACACATCAGCCCAGGTATTAATCACCCGACCGGTAGAGTCGATGATTGACTGGTTGAAGTTGAAACCGTTCAAGTTGAATGCCATGGTGGATACACCTAAAGCGGTGAACCAAATCCCGATTACCGGCCATGCGCCTAACAGGAAGTGTAAGCTACGGCTGTTGTTGAAGCTGGCATATTGGAAGATTAAACGACCAAAGTAACCGTGGGCTGCAACGATGTTGTAGGTTTCTTCTTCTTGACCGAATTTGTAACCGTAGTTTTGTGACTCGGTTTCGGTGGTTTCACGCACCAAGGAAGAGGTAACTAAAGAACCGTGCATGGCGGAGAACAAGCTACCACCAAAGACTCCAGCAACTCCCAACATATGGAAGGGGTGCATCAAGATGTTGTGCTCAGCTTGGAACACTAACATGAAGTTGAAGGTTCCAGAGATCCCTAGGGGCATACCATCAGAGAATGAACCTTGACCGATGGGGTAGATTAGGAACACGGCGGCTGCTGCTGCAACGGGTGCAGAGTAGGCGACGCAGATCCAAGGACGCATACCTAAGCGGTAGGACAATTCCCATTCCCGACCCATGTAGCAAAGAATCCCAATCAGGAAGTGGAAAATCACTAACTGGTAGGGGCCTCCGTTGTACAGCCACTCATCTAAGGAAGCTGCTTCCCAGATGGGGTAGAAGTGTAAACCGATGGCGTTAGAGGAAGGAACAACGGCACCAGAGATGATGTTGTTTCCGTATAGCAGTGAACCAGCAACGGGTTCACGGATTCCATCGATGTCTACGGGGGGAGCCGCGATGAAGGCGACGATGTAGCAGATGGTGGCGGTTAATAAGGTAGGGATCATCAGAACACCGAACCAACCGATATAAATCCGGTTGTTGGTGGATGTCACCCAGTTACAAAACCGTTCCCAGATAGAGGCGCTTTCGCGCTGTTGAATCGTGGTTGTCATGTTGGTTATGATTGCTATGTATTTGTCGAGGTACGTTTGGTATCTATGTCTACTAGATTAACGGCTTTGTTACGGTTTGTAAAGTCTTTTAACATCAGGGTTTTGGATGACCAATATAAGTTCTACTTATATATTTAGGGCTGTTTTGCTCCATTCAGATCCAGTATCTATAGATATGGAGGAGGATTGAGTCTAGGAATCGGATACTATCGGCAGTTCGATGATAAATTCCGTTCCGATCCCTAATGATGACTGACATTTAATTTTCCCTTGATGTCGGTCTTCAATAATTTGACGACTCACCGATAAACCAATCTCGCTTCCTTGTAATACAGGTTTTGTAATTAATAAATCCTCAAAAATTGTATTTTGAACGTCTTCAGATAGACCTAAACTGTTGTCTTGAAGGGATAGAATTACAGAGTCTTGATTTAAGTCAGTTTTAATTGTGATTGTCGGTTTAAATTCAGGATCGGACGGGTGCGCTTCTGCTTTTTTATCTAAAGAATTAATTCCATTATTAATTAAATAAGATATAGCTTGATTAAAATGCCCTGGATAACAATTAATTTCAGGAATATGCCCATAAATTTTAACAATTTCAATCGGAGACCTAATTTTAGTTCCTTTGAAACGACTTTTCAACATTAATAACACACTATCAATGCCATCATGAATATTGAATAAAACTTGGCGATCGCCTTCAAACCTCCCAAAAGTCCGTAAAGAATTACTAATTTGATGTAACCTTTCTGCCCCATTTTCCATAGCGGCTAATAATTTTGGCACATCTTCAATTAAATATTCTAAATCCATAGAATCAATTTCATCGGTAATTTCATCCCCCGGATTGGGATAATGTTCTTGATACAATTCAATTAAATTCAATAAATCTTTAACGTAATCTTTAATATAAGTAATATTTCCAGCAATACACCCCAAGGGATTATTAATTTCATGAACAACACTAGAAACTAAATGACTCAAAGTTGCTGTTTTTTCCTGTTGTACTAACTGCAAAATCTCCGCCGCATTTAATTGGTTTTCAGACGGGTTTGTTGGACTCATACTCAATTTCTCCTTATAATTGTAGAGACGTGCCATGGCACGTCTCTACGCTGTTACAGACGTGCCAATAGCCCACGGCATCGCTGCGCTCACCGCACGTCTAGCCACTAATAACTAATTAGGGGGCTAAGGCATTGCCTCGTAACAAACTCGCCAGGGTTTTGGCGGTAATTTTCATCTGAATTAAAGGATTTGCCGGAACCACGGTTTTGTACAAATAGCTATCAAAAGTTAACTTCTGCACATCCCGATCCGAACACATCTCCACAAAAGCTTCCCGGGTGGCATCCGTCCGATAGAAGACCCGTTGCAAAATATCTAACACCAGATAAGTAATGCCATATTTCTTATCCCAGAGTTTGATATAGTCCTTCAGATCCGCTTCTGTCGGGATGCGTTGACCGCTATTGCTGCGTTCCACAATAGTTTCGGCGCACATCCGGCCAGACTTGGCGGCGAAGTAAATCCCTTCTCCCGAAGACTTAGTAACTGTCCCGGCGGCATCTCCCACCAAAGCCACTCGTCCCACAACCCGACGGGGACGGGGATGTTCGGGGATGGGGTGAGCTTCCACCTTAATAATTTTACCGCCTTCGATCCGGTGGGCTGCCCGGGCACGAATACCCGCTTGCAGTTGTTTGATCATGGCTTGGTTGGGTTTCATTGTCCCCGTTCCGACGGCTACGTGATCGTATTTGGGGAATACCCAAGCGTAGAAGTCCGGGGAAACATCGTTACCCACATACATTTCCGCCCGATCTTCGTAATAGGCCATTTTGTCGTCGGGAATGCGGATGCGTTCTTGGAAGGCGATCGCATAATTATAATCCCCAGCATCAATGGCTTTGGCAATGCGGGAATTCGCCCCATCCGCCCCAATTACCACATCCACTTCTAGGGTTTTGGGTGTACCAACGCCACCCTCTCCCGTACCGTGATCGTGATAGTGCAGCACATAGGGTGCGGAACTGGTTTGAGGAATTTTTAATTGATGAACAGTACCGTTTATTAAAATTGCTCCTAAGGAGACAGCGCGATCGCGCATAAACCCATCGAGAATTTCCCGACGGCACATTCCAATATATTCGTCTTCTTTTTCAATGAAAATATCGACCTCACGGTTCGAGGGAGAGATCATTTTCATTTTTCTCACCCGCCGATCAATGACGTGAGCCGGTAAGTCAAACTCACTCACCATACAAAGCGGGATCGCCCCACCACAGGGTTTGGCGTTATCCAGCTTGCGTTCAAACAGGTAAGTCTCAATCCCTGCTTTAACTAGCGTCTCGGCTGCGGAAGAACCCGCAGGGCCAGAACCAACAACAGCAACCCGTAGTGTCAACGGTCTTCTCCCAATCTATCTTGTCTTTTTATTCATGAGTGATGGTATCACAGTCCCTCACCCGGAAACCATTTTTCCCCCCTCAGTTGTGACGCTTTGCAATACAGCTTAATATTTTGTAATCTATTGCCGATTTGGGGATGATCGTGTAAGGTGCTCGCAGCCTTGATTAATCAACAACCCCAGCCCGAAAAACCCGGCCAATCACATTTTCAATCGGAGGATCACTGACGGTTAAATCCAAGATATTGAATTCCGCTAATATTTTAGCCACCGTCGTCGTTAAGGTGTCCCGCTTGACTAATAAGCGCACCACTTGACCCTCCATAGATTCAATTTCTGCATAGGTTAATAATTTCTGACGACAACTTTCTAAGACTTCAGCAGAATAATGTTCTAATTCAATTGTAACTTCTCTATAGGGAGAAAATTGTTCTAATAACCCATCTAAACTGCCATCATAAATCAATTGTCCTTGATGAATTAAAATCACCCGTTTACACAATGCCGTAATATCAGCCATGTAGTGACTGGTTAACAAAATTGTAGCTTGATAACGGCGATTATATTCGGCTAAAAACTCCCTGACACTGACTTGAGCATTCACATCTAATCCCAAGGTGGGTTCATCTAAAAATAACACTTGAGGACGATGTAATAAAGCTGCCATTAATTCCGCTTTCATTCGTTCGCCTAAAGACAGTTTTCTGACGGGTTGTTTTAACTTTCCTTCTAGGGATAACATCTCGCTTAATTCCCCGACCCGTTGACGATATTCACTATCAGAAATTCCATAAACAGCGGCGTTAATTCTCAAAGAATCTAAGGCGGGTAAATCCCAAATTAACTGTTGTTTTTGCCCCATAACCAGGGTAATTTTTTGTAAAAACTTAGGCTGACGTTTAAAGGGAGTGTGATGGGCAACTTCCAAAAATCCCCTAGAGGGATAAATTAACCCTGTTAACATTTTTAAGGTGGTGGTTTTTCCGGCTCCATTGGCTCCTAAAAATCCCACAACCTCCCCCGATTCAATTTTAAAAGAAACTTCTTTCACCGCTTCTATATTCTGATAGGTTCTTTGGAAAAAATGGCGAATGGTTCCTTTAAATCCAGGTTCTTTGATGGCGACGGGATAAACTTTACTTAACTGTTCAGCAATAATAATAGACATAATAGGGAACAGGGAATGGGTAATGGGTAATGGGTAATGGGTAATGGGGATTGATTTATAGAGTGTTCTAAATTTCCTTTTTTCTAAAATCTATTGTTCATTGCCCATGGGCTATGCACTATTTTCTATTACTTTAAAACCAAAATTATAGGGTGCGTCAACATTTATTTAACGCACCCTAGAAAGAATGATTAGTATTAATCAATTAATTAAATACATTTTCTGAACCCGAGGATGCGGTATCACTTCCCCCTTTGACTCTAGCTTTGGCTTTAGTTGCACTACGTTTGAGAGCTTGTAAGCGAGCTTCATAACGGGATTTTTGGCGTTTTTTAGGGGTTTGATCCACTAGGGTTTTTAAGGCACTTCCTAGGCTTTTATAGGCGTTGGGTAAGGTATAACCGAAACGGGTGGCTAGAGAAATTGCTTTCTCATCGGCGTCTAAAGATTCCTGTAATGTGCGTTCTCCGTTATTTTTTTGATAGAGACGAAAACCGGAAACCCCACATAATGCTAGGGCTAATAAGAGTAGTAGTCCGTCTTGTACCCAAAGTTCTCCGACGGCTCCCCCTAAACCAATGGCGAGGGCGGCCATTTCCCAGCCATCTCTAGGAATCGTATCATTTTGAATGCGGGCGACTTCATGCCAAAATAGCAAATTGCGCTGATCCATTGCCAACTGTTCCCAACGAACCAAGTCAATTTGAATTTCAACTTGATCCTTGCCAATTTCTTCGCAACGGACGAGGGGTGGGTTAACTTCAACGGTTTTTTCCACCATTACCCAACTCTGCAACTCAGGAGGAAGTAAGCCTTTTAATCGCCGGAGTTCGCTCATTTCGGCTCTGGCAGTGGAGGTTGCATAGGATGTCATAGTTCCGGCTCAACTAAGTTTTTAACCAAAAACAGGGTTTTTTTATATTTTAATGTATTCTAATCCGTTTGCAACAACCGCAAACTCGAAACTAGCAAACTTGACAGCCCTGAGAATTAAATGTCTAGGAATTTTCGCAGGTTTTCTAAGTAGGTTTCGGGATCTTCTAACATCGGAAAGTGAGCCGTATCTTTGAGAATTGCTAACTTAACGTTAGGGTTTAAACGGGCGGCTTGTCGTCCCATTTCTGCGGGAATAATTTGGTCGTATTCTCCGGCCACTAATAGGGTGGGAACGGTTAATTTTTGAAATTCTGCGGGGAGCCATTCCGTGGCTTCTTTAGAAACAGAGGTTAATACGGTTCCATAGGCGGCATCAAAATCCGCTAAGAGAAAATCTTCTAAAAACGCTTGACTCAAGGGGCGAGGAATTGGACGGTGGAGAAACCGAGCCATAAACATTTTATCCATCCCAGGAATTAAGGTTAACCATTTAGGCCGAAACATGACAACATAACGACTAAATTTGTGAAAGGTATTAAAGGTTTTTTCGTCATATTCAAAGATACCACTACAGGTTAAAATGGCTCGTTCAACTCGCTGGGGATATCGATTTAAAAATAACATGGCAATGGAGCCGCCCATGGAGTGAGCATTGATATAAACTTTGTCTAAATTTAACTGGTCTAATAAAGTGACTAAATCTTCAGCATATTCTATTAATTCATAACGTTCTGATGCGGGTTTATCCGTGACTTCTGGCACATTAGACCGTCCAAACCCGCGTAAATCATAAATTAAACAATCAAATTCCGAGGATAATGCCTGGGCGGTGCTTTCCCAATAGCGTCCCGAACCGCCCCAACCATGAATAAACACCATTACCGGTTTTGAGCCGGGTGCGGAGTTGGCCGTTGTCACCCACTCACAATAATGATCGACTCCATTAACAGAAATTACGGTTTTATTTAGGTTTGTGGCTACAGTCATCTTTCTAAATGTTGAATTTTCTCTCTATTTTAAACGATTAAATACATTTTGAATAAATGTTGTTGCGCTGCTGGGAGTTAAGGTTTTTAATCCCGTTGATGTTTCGTGTATCCACCATCCTTTTGTGGTTTGGGGCGATCGCCATAATTCTAAATGTTCAACCGCAGGATCGGCATAAAAACTTTCTGTTCCTCCTCCTAATAAAGCGGAACTCCAGTGAGTAAAATAATCATGACTGATGCGATAAATCGGGAAATTTCCCCCTAAAGGAACGCCCCAACCATCAATGGCAATCAATCCTTGAATTTTCCCCCCCAATTGTTGCCAAGCTAAAGCCGCCCCTATTGCTCCCACAACTCCAGCACTAAAAGCTATAATCATTATAGCAGATTTGGGCTTATTTTTATATATAAAATTAAAAATATCAAAACTTGAATAAGCAGGATAATCTTGAGTTGGAAAAATCAATAATTCTCCCAATTGTTGTTGATTTTCCCAATTTTCCAAAACTCCATTTAAAAAACATTCCGTTAATTCCGGTGCATGAATTCCAGGACAAACTAATAGCATTGTTTGATAGTTGCTAATAAGTGAATACTCCCCCTAACTCCCCTACCTTCCCTACCTCCCCTGCCCCCCCTGCCTCCCAGGGCTGTTTCATGTTTGAAAATTATAGCCTACTTTTGGGCCATAATTCTCAAACATGATAGCTATTTTCCGAATAATTAATATTTCATATAATTGCTATATTAATATTAATTATAGGAGATATCATCTAAGCAACATAAATATTCTTATTCCCTATGGAGTAAGACTTACATTCCCGATTTTTATCTATTTTTCCTAAATTAATTGCTCTATTTTTTAATTTTTAACTATCGGATTAAGAGATAGCCACTAATTTCTCCCAATGATTTCCTAACCACCTTCTTCCCTCTGTTATTGACCAAAATCCTAAACCTCTGAAAATATTCAATCCTAGGGTGTTGAGCAGTGCCCAATTAGTCGCCGCTTGTACTTGATGAATTTTCATACTATCCTCTTTAAATAACACATCTTTTACCCAATGAACTTGATTCTCAATCCCCCAATGCCCTTTAATCTTTTGGGCAAAAAAATCTGCCTTTTCCCAGATACTACTTATATAATAAACCGTTTCTTTATAAGGCTTTTTTCCTCTATATCCCCACCGTTCTACCTGAATTATACTTTCAATATGTTCCCAAGGGCTTTCAAATTTTATTGATTTTTTAAACACTGATACCCGACGAGTTGTTTCTCGTCCATGACCCCGCTCTTTTTGAGTATCTATACTTTCAGCTTTCGTCGTCTTTGTGATTTTTTCAATTTGATTATACAGTTTGATTTGATTCTTCTTAACCGCAATTAAATAATCGTTTTCACTCTCGATAATCTTTCGGGCTGTGGTGACATTACAATGTAACGCATCCGCAGTTATTAACTTTCCTTTTAGACCACATTCTCCTATTATACATTGGGCTACAGCTTGTTCTGACCCGGTTTTACTCTCGAACTTTTCCGTCGCTAATACTAATCCGGTTTCTTGACTAAATAGAGATACCATTATTACCATGTTTTGCTGCTGATTTCCTGGGTCTTTTACCGTACTTCTTAAACTTTTTCCATCTATTGCTAATCCCTCTATTCCCTTTAATTTAGGAGAATTCTCTCTTGACCATTCTTTTACTATTTTGCTTAAATCCTTCTCGTCTACTCCTCTCATCACTCTCCTTCTTGTTGAATAAGATGGCATTCCTTGGCTATAGATATTGAATGTTCTTTTCAGGATAACTTCGTTGGCTTTGACAAAATATTCCATCTCTCGATATCCTTGATGCCCTGACATCACCCCTAAAACTACTACTAATAGCACTTCCCATAAACTATACCTTTTTCCCTGACTTTTTCGGAAATCCTTGACTTCTTTTAAATTTTCTATTAAACTTGTTAGCATCTTTATTTTAGAAAAAAATGGCGATCGCTCTCCATTTTATCAGGTGGCGATCGCTCTTTCTTTACTCTTTTTCACCTGACTTTGAAACAGCCCTGCCTGCCTCCCCTGCCTCCCCTGCTCCCCCTGCCTCCCTTTCCCTATCCCCCTGTAAGGGATGTTAAACTATCTGGGAGAGTCGTTTTATGGAATATCCCCCTGAGAGGGACAGTTTCATCGGAGGACTCGATAGTAGCACTTAAACGTGAGGACAAAAATGTGGTTGCCACTCCTGAAAAACTCGAAATAATTAATTCAGCACCGACCCATGCAGAGGGTAAAAATCGAGTTGCGGTTTTGCTGATGGGGTATGGTGAAGTCGAAAGTTATGAAGACTTTGCCAATTATAACGAACAGGCTTTAAACCTTTTAACGGCTAAATTTGCCCCCGTTCCCACTTGGATTTATCCACCTTTGGCTAAACTTTTAGCGATGTTTGATCTGCATGAGTGGAGTCATCAACATGGGAATTTTATTTCTCCCCATAATGCCATTTTTGAGAAACAACGGGCGGGAATTGAGGAACATTTACAAGAAAAATGGGGCAACCAGATTAAAGTGTTCAAAGCCTTTAACTTTTGTGCTCCTTTCCTTCCTGAACAGGTTTTAACTCAAATTCAAGCCGAAGGATTTGATAAACTGTTAATTTATCCTCTGTTAGTGGTTGATTCTATTTTTACCAGTGGAATTGCCGTGGAACAGGTGAATTTAGGCCTGGAAAAATTAGCAGATGAAGGTGAACATTGGGTAAAAGGTCAACGGTATATCCCCTCTTTTTATAATGAACCTGCCTATATTCAACTGCTAGGAAAGTTAGTAGAAGACAAAATTCAAAAAGACCTGATTCAATCCTGTCTCCCCTCTCAAATTGGGATTGTTTTAATGAATCATGGTTGTCCCCACAAAGCCAAAGGGTTTACCTCGGGAATTGATGAAAGTCAAGCCCTTTATGAGCAGGTTCGGGAAAATTTAATTAACCGTTATCCGTTAATTTCTGTGGGTTGGTTAAACCATGATACCCCGTTAATTGAATGGACACAACCTAACGCCAAACTGGCAGCGAATAATTTAATTGAATTAGGGGCGAAAGCGATTGTCTTTATGCCGATTGGATTTGCCACCGAAAACCATGAAACCCTGTTAGATGTTGAGCATATTATTGAGGGTTTACGTCGGAAATATTCTGATGTTCAATATGTGCAAATGGAGTGTGTTAACGACCATCCCGAGTTTCTAAAAATGGCCGCAGACTGGGCAAATCCCCAAATTGAAGCGCTATTGAATGAAATGGCTTTGGCGGTCAATCCTTCCTTGGTGAGTGTTCATAGCCATGACGATCACCACCACAGTCATGATCACGATCATGATCATGGTCATCACCACCACCATTAAAACAGGTAGGGGCGAGGATACCTCGCCCCCAAGGTCAAGGGTTAATTAATAGCCTCCTTGCTGGTTGAACGAGGTTTAACTAAAAAGACATATTCATCATCATTAACCGAGTTAGGAAACATTTGCATATCTAGCACTTCAAATCGTTTGTTGATTAAACTTTGAACAACTTCCATCCCCCCACCCCAGGGTTCATAAAAAACTAACCAATACCGGGAATCTGTGGGCGGTAAAGTGTCTAATGCTTTAGATACAAAAACGGGGGTTTCTTTTGGAGGACGAGGTAATTTTTCCCGTCCCATGATGTGGAAGGGTGCAGACCCTTTGTAATAGCGAGGGAGAGTTAAATGGGTTTCCCAATCAACAATATACAATCCAATTACATCCCCGGGTTTTTCATTTTTTTCAATCAGTTGAGCAATTCCTTTCCAATCATCATGATAGGTTGTGGTGTAATAGTGAGTTAGTCCGCCACTCACGGCTACAAAATAAACAGCCATAATCCCTAAAGCAATGACTCGATAGTGATGCCAAACTTCCCGAAAGCCAACGGCAAGTAAAATCAGATAATAAGGCGCCACAAACATTAAATAGCGATCGCGCCAAATCGGGCTTCCAAGATGGGAAATCATAATGATTACCAAGGAAGGGAGTAAGGCCCAAAGTGCTACCCAGACTAATTTAGGGGGGTTAACATTTTTTTGGATTTGATTCTTGGCTTGAAATAATCCAATGGTGAATAAAAATACGGTGAGAAGGGTATAACCCATATAAAATAACATCACCGTTTCGTTCCATCCCCAAGCTGCCAAACTGAAGTTTAATTCACCCATTTTAGGTAAATCACTCACGGGCCAGAAAGCAGTAAATACAGTGAGAATGGAGGGAATTAATAAAATATCTGGTTTGGGTTTATTGGCGACCCAACTGCTCATAAACTTGGGGGTAGCTTTCCAGAGAACATAGGCAAAAGGTAACCAAAATAAGCCAATTAATATTAAGCCTTTTCCTAATCTCCGAAACTGATGTCTTTGCTCTCGAAATTTCCATCCTAATAGGATTAAATCCACGAACAAAATCAATATATTTAATGGAGTGGTTAACAGGGCTAAACCTCTGGCGAGAATCCAAGGACGAAAAGAATATTTCGTGGTTTCTTCTAAAATATTAACTAGGGCTAAGGTTCCCCATAGGGTTAAAAAGGTACTCAAGGAATACATCCGAATTTCTTGAGCATAACCCACAAATAAAGGAGAAACTGCCATCATAAAGGCTGCTATTAAAGCAACCGAACGAGATGCAACTTTTAACCCGACTAAATAAGTTAGAAAAACACAGCCCAAACTAAAGGGAACAGATAATAATCTTAACCAAGTATCATTGGTTCCGAAAATCATCCAAAACCGCAGTAATAAATAATAAAGGGGACGAGTTCCTAATCTAAGTTGTTCTGCATCTCGAATACTGAAATTTTCATCCACCCAAAGACTTTCTGTACCAATCTGATATAAGCGTAACCCCAGGGATAAAATTAAGATTAAAATAATCGGAATCCAAGGGCGATAACTGGGTTTTGCTACTCCTTCAGTCAAGGATTGAGTTTTCGTTATTTCGGTAGTTGATGTTTTCATATTTTAAGTTAATGACATAAGGACTTAAAAGCGACACCAATCAATGCGCCGATGATCAGGAAATTCCGCTCTGCAATGAATTAATTAGAATCTAAACAAAAATTTTTGAAGAAATTTTGATTTTTTAAACCAAATTGGGCAAAATTTTAGAGCCAAAAGGTACAAGATACTTAAGTATTTTGATCGGTTTTATCAAAACACTAAGCATAACTTTATACTGGCTTTAGGTAATGCCTGTGAGAATATAGGAATCGGGCAAACAGTGATTGAGTCAAATTGATTAATCTGGTGCTGTAAAATTATGAATCCCTAAGTAGCTAGGTAGAATTTTTGTGCACCCTTGCGCCACAACATAACATAGTTGTTCAAATTTGACAAATAGTTTTTTCTGATTAACTTAGATCTCAGTATTCACGGATTGTTTTAATCAAAATCAAGTATATTTTTTGACCTAATTATTGACAAGATTACCTAGAGCTTGATAGTTCCAAGGCTATCTGTTTAGGCTTTTTTTGTTAAATTCATGATCTGTAAGCTCGGGTTAAAATTGTCGTGACCAGTCAGATAACCACCGTTCGACGACGACTTTAGTTTGGGTAAAAAACTCAACGGCCTGCTGTCCTTGACCGTGTAAATCGCCGAAAAAGCTATTTTTCCAACCGCTAAAGGGAAAGAACGCCATCGGTGCGGCGACACCAATATTAATCCCAATATTTCCCGCTTGAGCTTGATACCGAAACTGTCGCGCCGCCGCCCCACTGCGGGTAAATAGACAGGCCATATTGCCATATTCACTTTGATTAATCAATGCGATCGCTTCTTCTAGGGTATTCAGATGAATTAAACTTAATACGGGGCCAAAAATTTCAGTACGGGCAATTTCTCCCCGGGGGTTAATGTCTTGTAAAATAGTCGGGCGGACAAAATAACCCCGTTCATAGCCGGAAATTGTAGGATTTCTACCATCAACTAAAATTGTGCCTCCTTCCTCTTTTCCCTGTTGAATTAATCCTTCAATTCGAGTTTTACTTTCGGCGGAAATCACGGTTCCCATTTGGACATTTTTATCTAATCCATAGCCAACAATTCGGGTTTCCGCAGCAGTGACGATCGCATCGGTAAAATTCTGTTTAGCCTGACCAATGGTAATAGCAATCGACGTGGCTAAACACCGTTGTCCGGCACAACCAAAGGCACTATCAGCAATAATTTTTGTGGTCATTTCTAAATCAGCATCGGGTAAAATAATCGCCGGATTTTTTGCCCCGCCCTGACATTGTGCCCTTTTGCCATTAGCAGCAGCCCGACTATAGACATATTTAGCAACGGCAGTGGAACCGACAAAACTAATCGCTTTAATATCAGGATGATCTAAAATAGCATCAACGGTTTCTTTGCCTCCATTGATTAAGTTAATCACCCCTGGGGGTAATCCTAATTGATCAATTAAAGCAAAAACCTTTTGCATCGTTAAGGGAACTTTTTCCGAGGGTTTAATAATACAAGTATTACCACAGGCGATCGAGTATGGAAAAAACCAAAACGGAATCATCCCCGGAAAATTGAACGGGGAAATAATCGCCACAACTCCTAGGGGTTGACGAATCATCATTTCATCAATTCCCCTAGCAATATCTTCAGAATTATAACCCTGAATTAAGCTAGGAACACCACAAGCCACTTCCACATTTTCAATCGCCCGTTGTAATTCTCCTAGAGATTCAGCCCAGGTTTTTCCGCATTCTAAGGTAATAGTTTCCGCTAAATCCTGTTGATTTTGTTCCAGTAATTCTCTGAGTTTAAATAGATAACGAATCCTTTCTGTAACCGGAGTCCGTCGCCAGGAATCAAACGATTGTTGAGCAATTTCTGCCGTCTGATTCAGTTCAGTCGCTGGAGAAAGAGGAACTTTTGCTAATACCTCTAAGGTCGCTGGGTTAATGACATCTAAAGTATCTATTGTCTTGGATAAATGCCATTGTCCATTAATATAGTTAGGTAAAATTTTAACTGTTTTCATCTTGGCTATTTCCTAAAAAATCTTACTTTCGACTGAGGTTTTTTTTGTAAAAGCTGTTAAAATGTTCAATAGAATACAGCAAGCTCTACTACTTTAGGCATAATTTATCACAATCATCGGATTACCCCTCCACTCGGTCAATTGCTACCTAACCTACTTTTAAGTTTCACTATGATAACTCTTCCTGGCTACCAAAATTTATCCTTAATTTATGAAAGTAATAAATCCCTGGTTTATCGCTGTACTCGCGAGTCCGATCAATTAAGTGTTATTCATAAGGTTTTGCGAGTTGATTATCCCACCGCAGAAGAACAAACGCGCTATCAACAAGAATATGAAATCCTCAGCAATCTAAGTTTAGAAGGGGTAATTAAGGTTTATGATTTACAAAAATATCAAAATAATCTGGTCTTAGTTTTAGAGGACTTTGGAGGTAAATCTTTAAAAAAGTTGATCACGGAGCAGAAGCTAAATTGGCTAGAAGTCTTGAATTTGGGAATTAAAATTATTGAGAGTTTAAAGCAAATTCATCAATGTAATATTATTCATAAAGATATTAATCCTTCTAATCTGGTTTTTAATCCTGAAACTGAACAAATTAAAATTATTGATTTTGGCATTTCTACCCGGTTAAAGCAAGAAAATCCCATCTTAAAAAATCCTGATATTTTAGAGGGAACCCTTGCCTATATATCCCCCGAACAAACGGGAAGAATGAACCGTTGCCTCGATTATCGAACCGATTTTTATTCCCTGGGAATTACATTATATGAATTATTAACCCAACAGGTTCCATTCCCATCCTTGGACGCGATGGAATTAGTCCATTGTCATATTGCAAAAAGACCGATTCCTGCCTGTGAAATTAATCCAGAAATTCCCCCTGCTATTTCTGAATTAGTCATGAAACTATTAGCAAAAAGTGTAGAAGAACGTTATCAAAGTGCATTAGGAATTCAAGCGGATTTAGAAAAATTTCTCAGCCAATGGCAAACTCAAGGAAAAATTACTCAGATTTCTTTAGGTGAACAGGACATTACGGATCAATTTCAAATTCCGCAAAAACTCTATGGCCGAGAACACTATATTGAGACCTTATTAACAGCCTTTGAACAGGTGAGTGAGGGTCAAACTCAGATGATGTTAGTATCCGGTTATTCAGGAATTGGAAAATCTTCCTTAGTTCAGGAAATCTATAAACCTTTAACATATCGCAAAGCCTATTTTATTTCTGGAAAATTTGATCAACTAGAACGAAATGTTCCCTATTCAGCGATTGTAAATGCGTTTCAATTCTTAATTCAACAACTGTTAACAGAAACTGAAGTCCAACTGAATGAATGGAAAGAAAAACTATTATTGGCTTTGGGTGCTAATGGAAAATTAATCACAGATGTGATCCCAGAATTGGAACTTATTATTGGCGCGCAACCTGAAATTCAAGAACTGGGAAGAACCGAATCTCAAAACCGTTTTAATTTAATCTTTCAAAAATTTATTAGAGTCTTTTGTCAACAGTCCCATCCCCTGGTGATTTTCTTAGATGATCTGCAATGGGCTGACTCCGCCACCTTAAATTTAGTTAAATTAATGATGATCGATACTGAAACCCAATATTTATTTTTAATTGGTGCTTATCGAGACAATCAAGTGAGTGGAACCCATCCTTTAATTAATACGATTAATGACTTAAAAAAAGCAGAAGCCATCCTAAAAACTATTCATTTGGTTCCTTTAACCCTTGAATATATTAGTCAAATTGTAGGGGATACCTTAAAGAAAAGTTCAGAAACCGTTGAACCGTTGGCTGCTTTAATTGAACAAAAAACATTAGGAAATCCTTTTTTTATTAGCGAATTTTTAAAATATTTATATCAAGAAAAAATTATCCAATTCAACAATAATCAATTAAGCTGGCAATGGAGTATTGAAGAAATTAAAACCTTAGATATTACGGATAATGTTGTGGAGTTAATGCTCAAAAAATTAAAAAAATTATCCAAAAAAACTCAAGAATTTCTGTGTTTTTGTGCTTGTATTGGCAATCATTTTGATCTAAAAACTCTCTCGGGTATCTGTGAAATACCTATACCCAAAATTTACTCTATTTTATCCCCCGCCATTCAGTTAGGGTTAATTATTCCTACCTCTGAGTTAGAAAATACTGATATTCAGGATATTAAAGCACCTCTGTTAATTTTTAACTATAGATTTTTGCATGACCGTGTACAACAAGCAGCCTATTCCCTGATTGAGCAAGCTGATAAAAAATCAATTCATCTCAAAATTGGTCGGTTAGTGGTAAGTCGGATGACACAGACCGAAAAAAATGATCAGCTATTTCAATTTATTGATCATCTAAATATGGCTTGGGAATTAATCACCGATGAGCCAGAAAAAATCCATCTTGCTAAACTCAATTTAAAAGCGGGTCAGAAAGCGAAAGAAGCCACGGCTTATTTAGCGGCACAAGCCTATTTTCAGATAGGAATTAAACTGTTACCGGAAAGTCGGTGGACACAGCAGTATAACTTAACCTTTACTCTTTATAAAGAATTAGCAGAAGTTGAGTTTATAGTCGGTGATTCTCAAGAGGCTCAAGTCTTAGCTCAAATTACCTTAGAACAGGCAAAAACCAACTTAAAAAAGGTAGAAATTCATCGAATTTTAATTACTCAATATAGTTTAACGGGTAAACCAGAAAAAGCGATTCAAGAGGGAAGAAAAGCCCTAGAACTTTTAGGAATTGACTTCCCCGATTCAAATTTATTAACTGTCATTCAGAAAGAACGGAAAAAAGCAATTAAAAATTTAGGTTCAAGATCTATTTCGGCTCTGATTGATCAACCTAATATTCCGAATGATCGTGAGAAAATGGCAGCTAAATTATTAGTAGATATTGATCCTGCTGCTTATTTTACTGATCAGAATCTCTATGCAGTGATTGTACTCAAATCCGTCAATTTATATCTACAATATGGGAATGTGCCAGAATCAGCTAAAGGATATTCAACCTACGGAATTTTATTAGGTTCTGATGGGGGAGATTATCAAGGTGGCTACGAATTTGGGTTACTGGCTTTAAAAATTAGTGAGAAATTTCATAGTTTAGGTCAGAAATGCCAAGCTTGTTTTATTCTTGCTAACTTTTTACATTCTTGGGTTAAACCCCTTCAAGGCACAGAAGCAATTAATAACGAAGGATATTTAGCGGGAATGGAATCCGGTGATATTCCCTTTGCTGGTTATATTTTGATGTTTAAACAGATTAATAGTTTTTATCAAGGTCTGGAACTCAATCAATTATTAGCCAAAGTATTAACCACCTTAGATTTTTTTAAAAAATACAAAAATCAGTGGGGTAATGATGCTATTTTAGGGCTTAAAATGGTGTTGTTAAATTTAGTAGAAATTACGGAATCTCCGTTAAATTTTGATCTTTCCGAATTAACAGAAGCTGAATATTTAGCAGATTGCTTTTCCCATAATAGTTTGGTTTGGGTGGCTCAATTTTATATTTTTAAAAGTCAAGTGCTATTTCTATATGAACAACCGGAAGATGCTTTGAAATTTCTGGATGAAGCCGAACAATATCTACCTTATAGTTTAGGGATGCTGATTATTGTTGAACATCATTTTTATACGGCCCTGTGTTTAATCGCCCTGTATCCCCAAGGGTCTTTATCCCAGAAACAGAAATATGAAGAAAAACTCGCCCTACTTCAATCTAAAATGCAGGAATGGGCGGATAATTGCCCGGAAAACTTTTTACATAAAGTGTTATTAATTGAAGCTGAAAAAGCTCGAATTGAAGGAAATATTGTCCAGGCTATTGATTATTATGAACAGGCTATTGAGTTAGCGAGAATTAATGGATTTATCCAAAATGAAGCCTTAGCCCAGGAACTAGCTGGGAAGTTTTGGATGGCTCAAGGTAAGGAGAAATACGCTAAAGTCCATATCGTGGAAGCCCATTATCTTTATCAACGCTGGGGGGCAAAATATAAAGTTAAAAATCTTGAAGAAAAATACTCGTTTTTATTAGTAAAAACTTCCTCAAGTCGCATCACAGAAACAACCCATTCTACTCATAGTTCTTCCAGTAAAAATTCTTCTAGTGTATTAGATTTAACGACAATATTAAAAGCATCCCATACCCTTGCTAGTGAAATTGTTCTCGATCAACTTTTGGCTTCACTGATGAAAATTTTAATGGAAAATGCCGGGGCAAGGCGAGGTTTATTATTATTAAATCAACGAGGAGAATTAACCATTGAAGCATCGGCTTCCGTCGATTTAGAACAGGTAATTGTCGGAGAATCAATTCTAATTAATTCCTATAATGATTTGCCTATTAATATAATTAATTATGTGCAGAGAACCCTTTCTAATCTGGTTTTGATGGATGCCAAACTTGATGAACGCTTTGCTGATAATATTTATATTACTTCTCATGAATTAAAGTCGGTTTTGTGTACTCCAATTGTTAAACAAGGGAAACTAATAGCAATTCTTTACTTAGAAAATAACTTGACCGTAGGAGCATTTACCCCGGAACGATTAGAGGTTTTAAAATTATTATGTTCTCAAGCTGCAATTTCCTTAGAAAATGCTTTACTTTATAACTTAATGGAGCAAAAAGTTCAAGAAAGAACTCAAGAGCTAAATGCTAAAAATATTGATCTTGAGCAAACTTTACAAGAGTTAAAACACACCCAAACCCAGTTAATTCAAACGGAAAAAATGTCGAGTTTAGGTCAATTAGTAGCTGGGGTTGCCCATGAAATTAATAACCCGGTTAATTTTATTTCAGGAAATTTAACCTATGCGACTGAATATTTTAATCAACTGTCAGAGTTATTATTACTCTATCAACGGGAATATCCCCAAGCTAATAACACAATAGAAGATTATATTCAGGAAATCGAATTAGATTTTTTAACTGAAGATCTCAGCAAATTACTGTCTTCAATGCAACTAGGGGCAAAACGAATTTGTGAAATTGTTTTGACTTTACGAAACTTCTCGCGTTTGGATGAAGCGGAAATGAAACCCGTCGATATTCATGAGGGAATTGAAAGTACCTTACTAATTTTACAACATCGTTTTAAAGAGAGGCCTAATTATCCATCTATTCAAGTCGTAAAAACCTATGGAAATCTTCCCTTAGTTAACTGTTATGCTAGTCAATTAAATCAGGTTTTTATGAATATTATTAGCAATGGTATTGATGCTTTACAAGAAAGCATAAACCAATCCTCTATCCCTACTGATCCTAAAATTTATATTAGTACAGAAATCATAGATTTAGTTAATGAAAATACTCCTGAAAAAATGGTAATGATTCGGATTGCGGATAATGGCCCGGGAATCCCTCCAGAAATCCAGCAACGATTATTTGATCCCTTTTTTACCACCAAACCCATTGGGACGGGGACGGGTTTGGGATTATCCATTAGTTATGCCATTGTGGTGGATAAACATGGCGGTCAATTGACTTGCAGTTCTCTCCCCGGAAAAAGAACGGAATTTACCATTAAAATTCCTTTAATTTGTGATGAGAGTTCCGAGGAAAATCAACCGCTATTATTTAGTTCCAAATAGGCGATCGCCCGCATCCCCTAACCCCGGAATAATATACCCATGTTCATCCAAATGATCATCAATAGCAGCCGTATACAGGGGAACATCGGGGTGATAGGAATGAAAATGTTTAATCCCCTCGGGCGAGGCAATTAAACACAGAAACTTGACTGAAAAAGGATTAGTTTGTTTTAATCTTTGAATGGCAGCAACGGCCGTATTTCCCGTGGCAATCATCGGATCAACTACTAAAACTTCCCGTTCTTCTATATCATCAGGAAGTTTAAAATAATATTCAATGGGGATAAATGTTCGCGGATCTCGATATAAACCAATATGTCCGACTCTAGCCGAAGGAATCAATTCTAAAATCCCATCTAAAATCCCCTGACCTGCCCGCATAATCGACACAATCACCATTTTTTTCTCCGAGGCTAAAATGGGTGCTTCCATCGTAGATAGGGGGGTTTTAATTAACTCTTTGCGGAGGGGTAAATCCCTGGTAATTTCATAGGCTAATAACATACTAATTTCCCGCAACAATTGACGAAATTTAGCGGTACTGGTTTGCTCTCGTCGCATCAAGGTGAGTTTATGTTGAACCAAAGGATGTTCAATAATCGTAACGTTAGGATACATAGATTAAGCGGTAATAAAATCTTAATTAGAATTAGCTTACTGTCAATGATTTGAAACAATAATCAATAGCTTGGCTAACACGAGACAGATGACGACGAGTATTTAACTGTCTGATAATTTGATAATTAATCAGTTTTAAAGATTCGGTTTGAGATTGCGCTAAATTCCGAGGCATAACATCCATAACGCATAGAGTTCCAAGGGCAAAACCTTGATCATTGATTAAGGGAAAACCCGCGTAAAAACGGATTTTAGGTTCGGATATAACCATGGGATGATCAATAAATCGTTCATCTTTTAAGGTGTCAGGAACAATCATTAAATCCTGTTGTAAAATACAGTAAGAACAAAAGGCACTATCTCGACTAATTTCAGGCGGTATCGGGCCAATAATTGATTTAAACCATTGGCGATCGCGATCGAGTAAACTAATTAAAGCAATGGGTGTTTTGCAAATATAGGTCGCCAGCAGGGTCAGTTCATCAAAAGAAGGTTCCGCCTCGGTATCGAGAATCTGATAGTCATAGAGGGCCTCTAATCGTTGTTTTTCGTTGTCTGGGATCGGAGCAGGTATCATAGAGGAGATTAAGTTAACGTTTACAGTTACTATTGTATCTTAATTTGAGTTTTTAATGGCAACTATCAAGTTTTATGATATTAAAAAAGGTGGGGTTTTTCAAGTCATCGGCGATGGTCTTGACGGGATTTTTGAGTAGTTTAATTTGGGTTAATTATTCCTTAAATCCGGTACAAGCTGAGGTGATTTTTGCATCCGGTGAAGGTAATGGTTCCTTTGGACTTCTGAGTGATTTTGATGGTCAATATTTTTCAGGACAACAACAAATTGGCTATGAATTTATTATTCAAGAAACCGTTGAAATTGATCAAATTGATTGGAATGGTCAATATTTCCCCGACGGTCAACCTTCAAAGCCTCAATTCTCTCTGAGAATTTTTAAAATTGTTGAGGGAAAACCGGAAATTAAACCTCATTTTCAGGTACAATTAAGGGAAGTTCGTCAAACTAAAACTAATATTGAAAGGTTCTCCCATCCCGTATTTAATTATGGGGGTTCGGTGATCCCGTTTAAATTAGAAGCAGGACGGTATATGCTATCAATTGTTAATAATACCCAGGGTCATACAGATGACTGGTTATGGATGACCACTGACCCTAAAACTCAGTTACAGGATGGGGATCTAAAAATATTTTTTAGAGATCGGGATGATTTGGCTTGGAAAAGTGGCTTAACCGGAAAAATGTCTTTTACAATTTTTGGCAACCCCACATCTAATTCTAATTAAAATTAGGCGTTTAATAGTAAAATTATAAAAGTGGTCGTTAGGAGTTAATCATGTTAGGTGAATTTTTTAGTAAGCCAACTTCTGATCAGAGCGATCGCGTTCCACCCAAACAACATCTTAGCAAAGGATTTCCGGTTTTAACCTATGGGGAAACGCCCCAGGTTTCTATCGAGAATTGGGAGTTAAAAGTTTGGGGTTTAGTTCAGCCAAAAACTTTTAATTGGTCGGAGATCATGGCCATGCCTAAAACTAACTTTACTGCGGATTTTCATTGCGTTACCCATTGGTCAAAATTAGATGTGCAGTGGACAGGAATCAAGGTGACAGACTTCATGCAGTTTGTGGAAGTTGATCCCCAAGCAATTCATATTATGGAACATTGCTATGGCGGTTATACAACTAATATTTTAATGGCGGATTTCTTACGCGAAGAAAACTTTTTTGCCTATCAACTCTTTGATGAACCTTTACCCGCCGATCATGGTGGCCCCCTGCGGTTAGTAGTTCCCCATTTATATGCTTGTAAAAGTGGAAAATGGATTAACGGGTTAGAGTTTTTGGAGCATGAGCAATTGGGATTTTGGGAACTAAATGGTTATCATAAAAGAGGAGAACCTTGGGCGGAAGAACGCTATAGTAATTGAGTCTAAAAGTGGGGTTGTATCTTCTGTAACCCAACTCATAATCATAATTTGATATGATACTTAAAGTGCCCATCTGAATAATTTTGAATAATTATGACCCTGAGTAAAACCGAAGCCAGACAACTTTTAGAACGGATGATTTTTGATGATGAACTCCCCCGAGACTGGGTGCAGGATGTCTGGGATATGAGCCCGATTTTAGGGGAAAATGCCGCTAAACTGCTGGATGCTTTTGATATGTTAATTGACTGTTGTTCTGAAGAAAAATTAGAGAATTTAGTTCAAAGTTTATATGCAGAAAAATTAGAATAACTCAGGTTAGGATTAACCTTTGTCCATCATCCTTTGGCGATCGCCTACCCCGGTTTCTAGCGTCCTTCATGGAAAAAAACAATGCGAGCGTCCTCGCTCGCCGGTACATATACGGGTTTTCCATGCCCATTAGTGTAAAGATGCTCCTAATATTTTGGAGAGCAAAACCTCAAAATTACGCACAGAATTAAATGAGGGTGTGATTTCTGGATCAACCATCGGTTCCACCAAAATCGTAAACATTCCTAAACGGTTTCCCGCTAATACATCGGTAAATAAGCGATCGCCCACCATCGCCACCTGTTCAACTGGTAAATCCATGGCTTCCACCGCCCGCTTGAGTTTGCGCCGGGAGGGTTTAGCCGCCGAGCTAATATAGGGTAAATCCAAGGTTTCGGCAATATTGCCAATGCGAGTTTGACTAACATTGTTACTGACCAACCATAGACTCAGATCGGGTTTGAAGGTATCGATCCAACCTTTGAGATCTTCAGAAACCGACTTTTCTGTAATCGGAACTAAGGTTTCATCCACATCTAGCACCATACCCCTAATCCCATGTCGGCGCAATAGTTCCGGTGTCAAATGCAAAACGCAATCCCCAAGGACTAAATCAGGCTGTAAGAGTTTCCCCCAAGACATAATAACCGTAGAATTTTAGCCCTTTGATTGTAGCGGAAAACGCGGCTATTTGGAAAAATCTTTGCTCAAAAAGTCAGTTCCCTAGGCAATTGGGGGCAAATAAATCAGAATAAATATACCAATCCCCGCCCAGGTTGTAATATTTTAATACTGACAGGACTTACGCAATTACGCTATATATAGCTCAGAGAAAATCGGGCAATTTTCGGCGTTTTAGCTCAGAGAATCGCCAGACACCCGGATTAAATTAGTCTCAATTCATGAGTTTTAAAGCTCAATAAATTTTAGCTTCAAAGACGGATATTTAAGTTCTTGACTGAGGTATTTAGACAATAAATTACCTTTTAATTCATAAACAGTTTGAGAAACTTTCCTCGCCATTGTTGAGAGAAATGTCCAAACTAATAAAGCGCAAGCAATATGGTTTTTTGAATCCTCGCTTGGCGACATTGACAAGATTCTATCCCAGTTAACTGTTTGATTTCAAGGGTGGAATTCCTCAATTTTCCACCGAGCATGACATTGATTTTTTACCTCATCCGTTGACGATTGACTTAAATCATTAGTTGCTATATATTCCGTTCTGTTGGCTGAAACAGTTACCCGAAATAACTTCAAAGTTAGTTAAGGTATAATTGATTTGACTACTTAGGAGATATTGACAATAGTCTAAATAATTTATACTCATTTTTTTCAAGAATATATTATCTTCCTATTTTAACATTGATTATTGTCTGTTTTTAAATTGTTCAGTTGGGTTCCATACCCGCCGAGTGTGAAAACGCGATTTTCTATACACGGCTACGCTACGCTACGCATAGCGTAGCTGCGTAAGTCCTGATTATCTAAAAAGCACACGCCCTACAATTTAAACGAAGGGTGTGCTTTTTTATGGGAAATATATTATTATCTTAATAGACAAAGCCCTAAAGGGCTTACTACGGTTTTTCTAAGAAGCATCAAACCTTAACGCCTGACCCCGAACTTCTGGATTAACTTTTCGATTTGCATAAACAACTTGACCCCCAACTAGGGTATATTCTGGCCATCCAGTTAACTCCCAACCTTCAAAGGAACTCCAACCACATTTACTTAACACTTCCTCCCGCAATACCGGACGATAATTGTTTAAATCTACTAAGACTAAATCTGCATCATAACCTACTTCTATTTTACCTTTATTGGGGATTTTATAGGCTTTTGCCACGGCGGTAGACATCCAATTAGAAACTTGTTGAACCGTACATTTTCCGGCGATCGCTTGTGTTAACATTAAGGGTAAAGAAGTCTCAACTCCCGGCATTCCTGATGGTGTATTCGGATACTCCTTCGCCTTTTCTTCTAAGGTATGGGGGGCGTGATCGGTAGCAATAAAATCAATCACGCCATCTAATAACGCTTGCCATAATATTTGATTATCTTGGGGCGATCGCAAGGGGGGATTCATCTGGGCTAATGTGCCAATTTTCTGATAATCTGTTATATTTAATAATAAATGCTGAGGCGTGACTTCTGCTGTCACCCAGTCGGGTTTTTCTTGACGTAATAACTCCGCTTCTTCCCCCGTTGACAGATGGAGAATATGTAACCGTCGCTGATATTTTTTAGAAAGTTTTAAGGCGAGTTGAGTGGCTTCTAATGCCGCTTGATTATCTTGAATCGTAGAATGAATCGCTGGATCTGTGATTCCGGCAAATTCCTGACGGCGTTGATTAATTCGGGCTTGATTTTCTGCATGAACTGCAATTAAGCGATCGCCCTTGGCAAAAATAGTTTCTAATATTTCTTCTTGATCAATTAATAAATCCCCGTGCATTGACCCCATAAATATCTTAATTCCTGGGGTGGGATTTGCCTCTAATAAATCCGGTAAATTCTCCGCCGTTGCCCCCATAAAAAAGCCATAATTAACAAGACATTTTTCCGCAGCCCGTCTTAATTTATCATCCAAAAGAGCCTGGGTGGTGGTTAAGGGGCGAGTATTGGGCATTTCCAAAAAAGAAGTCACGCCCCCTCTTGCACAGGCACAACTAGCCGTATATAAATCTTCTTTATATTCTAAACCCGGTTCTCTAAAATGTACCTGGGGATCAATCACACCGGGTAACAACGTTAACCCTTGGGCATCAATAATTTCCCAATCCTCTCCCCCTAGCTCCTGATGATCAATTTTTGGAGCAATCTTGACAATTTTACCGTGAATAATAGCAACATCTCCGAGTAAAAAATCACCATTGGGTAACAAAATCCGAGCTTGATTAATCAATACACTGTATGAATTAAACATTATTACCTTGATCTAATCTGTTATAAAACTATTTAACCGCGAATTGTCACTGGTGGGAACTATCACCCCCCAATTGTAGACAAATTTGATATGATGAATATAGTTTTTTGTTCTGTGACCACCCGCCTATGAGTAGCCTACCCAATCAAGAACCAGATCCCGTTAAATCTTCTCCTCAACCGGAAGAAAACCCCTGGGTAGAAATCCTGAAAACCGTTAGTTTGAGTATCTTTTTAGCCCTAGGGATTCGGACATTCGTTGCAGAAGCTCGCTATATTCCCTCTGGGTCAATGTTACCGACTTTAGAAATTAATGATCGATTGATTATTGATAAGGTCGGCTATAAGTTGGTCAACCCCCATCGGGGTGATGTCGTGGTCTTTAACCCCACAGAGGAACTGAAAAAACAATATAAAGATGCCTTTATCAAACGAATTATCGGATTACCCGGTGAAACGGTGGAGGTGAAAAATGGCTCGGTGTTGATTAATGGCCAACCTCTCCCAGAAAAGTATATTGCCGAACGACCTGAATATAACTGGGGGCCGGGGACTGTTCCCGACGGCCAGTATTTAGTTTTGGGAGATAATCGCAACAATAGCTACGATAGCCACTATTGGGGGTTTGTCCCCCGGGAAAATATTATTGGTCGGGCAACGGTGCGGTTTTGGCCCCCTGACCGGGTGGGTGGACTTGGTGATCCTGATTATCCCCTAAATGAACAGCAATAGGCACAATTTTTGATCTTTTCCCTCAGTGTTTCCTGGGGGATTGACAAATCTCAAAAACCATGACAGGATTAATAATTGTGCAATTGAATAAAAAAAGCGGAACTGGCGGAATTGGTAGACGCGCTAGATTCAGGTTCTAGTGTTTGCAAAGACTTCCGGGTTCAAGTCCCGGGTTCCGCATTGAACGGTTAGGGGTGTGATTTTCGCGCCCCTATTGTTGTTTATCCATCAGGTCTTATGTTAACGAGTCTGCAAAATCCATTGGTGAAGCAAATTCGCAAGCTGCATCAAGCCAAGGGACGCAAGGAACACCAGTTATTTTTACTCGAAGGAACCCACCTAGTAGAAGCAGCCTGTGAGGTGGACTATCCCTTAACAACGGTGTGTTATACCTCCTCCTGGCAAGGGCGTCATCAACCGCTCCTGGAACGTTTAAGCCAGCATACCCCCCGATGTGAATGGGTGAGTCCCGAGGTACTGGAGGCGATGGCGACCACTGTTCATCCCGATGGCGTGATCGCCCTGGCTCCTCGAATACTCCCCCAGCCCCAGACCCTGGAAAGTTTGGGCATTGTTTTAGAAACCTTGCAAGACCCGGGTAACTTAGGAACTATTATTCGGACAGCAGCAGCCACGGGGGTAGAGGGTTTATGGTTAAGTTCCGATAGTGTAGATTTAGACCACCCGAAAGTTTTAAGAGCTTCTGCGGGGGCTTGGTTTCGTTTAAATAAAACCGTTAGCCCTAACTTAGCCACGGATATTAGCCATTTTCAGCAACAGGGATTACAAATTGTAGCGACAGTCCCCCAGGCTTCGATGTCCTATTGGGAATTAGACCTAAGCCAACCGACCCTGCTGGTATTTGGGAATGAAGGGGCTGGACTTTCTCCCGATCTTCAAGCTTTAGCAGACTATCAGGTTCAAATTCCATTACGGCCAGGGGTGGAGTCCCTGAATGTGGGTATTTCCGTCGCGCTGATGCTCTATGAAGCCCAACGCCAACGCCAAGGAATTTAGGATAAGTTATTCTTGGGGTTCGTCCGAAGTGGGAGGATGTTGATCATGTAGATATTGTTCAATATCGGAGATCGCGGCTTCCAAATCCGATAAGCTAATGGCTTCGGGGGTTTTGGCAGGACGGGGAACCGAAACAGCTTGTTCTGGGGGGGCCGGCTGAAGGTTAGGAGTCACTGCATCCGACTCTTGGAATGCGCGCAATAATTCTTGATCAAAGGACTCAATAAATTTTTCGGCGGCACTACGACGGAGATCCTGGGGTTTTTGATTCATGACGGGGTGACTCCTGAAACGGTGAATCTTGGCTGGTACAAAACACAACCTGATGAACTCAGATGCGGAAAGATACAACGGTCGGGGAACAGCAAAGCTAGGGAACGAGTTACAAACAAGCATATCGCCTAAAACTAACCTAGCACGTTTATCTAGGCAAATTTCTTTTGTGTGTATATTCAAGATAGACCCCATATATAATTGGGGGCACGGGCGGAGGGCAAAATCCTCGATTTCTTAACAATTGGGGTTTTTTGTCCGTGTTTGTTGGATTAGAATGTTGATCTGAACCCCCGATATCCAATTTTGATGGAGCCGTTTATTCATGGATGAGAAAACTCCGGCAATTATTAAACCGAAACCGGCCGCGGAGATTCGATTAACACCCGCCGGAAGTGAAAAGTCTATCAGTCGGGCCCATTCGCCGTCTGATCGGGATAAACCTTCGTTTAGTAAACCCCGTCGCCCTGATGTCACCCCGCCTAAACCTTGGGTTGAACTCCAAGAAGCCCAAAACCAAGGGGGTGAGGTGTTTAATTTAGGGGATCTGATTCAAGTAAGAGCGCCCTGGGGAGATGTGGCGATCGCAGAAATTCAAAATTTCTATGAAGTGTCTCCGGGTAGTCTGTGGGCCTGTTTTGTCCCCACCGAAGAACGGGAGGACTGGACATGGAAAGGGGGCTCAATTCGGACAGAACTCTTAAAAAAAGCCTAGCATCAGTTATCAGTTATCAGTAAACAGTTATCAGTTCCAGAGTTGATCACTGATACCTGATGACGGGTAAAGACGGGCCAATGGCAGCATGAATGTGCTCACCGCACGTCTACCAAATGATCACTGACTGATGACTGATAACCGATTATGGATACTACTGAATATCAAGCACTTAATATCTTAATTATCGATGATTCCCCGATTAACCTTAAATATTTGGGGAAACTTCTCAGTTTGCAAGGATATCAAGTTCAACTGGCAACTTCTGGGGAATTGGGCTTAAAGATGGCTTTAGATACCCTACCCAATTTAATCATATTGGATATTATGATGCCAGTTATGGACGGGTATGAGGTCTGTCAAAGGCTGAAAGCCGATGTTAGGACTCAGTATATTCCTGTGATCTTTGTGAGTGTGATTGAAGAAATCTCGGAAAAAGTCAAAGCCTTCCGAATGGGCGCGGCGGACTATATCACTAAACCGTTACAAAAAGATGAAGTTCTAGCCCGAATTCATCATCAACTCACGATCCAAGGTTTACACCATCAATTTAAACTTCAAAATCTCCAACTTCAAGCTGAAATTCAAACTCGTGAACAACTGGAAGAAAAATTTTCTAAGGTATTTTTAAATAGTCCGAATCCGATTAGTTTGAGAACCTACAAAGAGGGATATTTTATAGACGTTAACCCCAGTTTTCTCAAGGTTTTTGGTTATCAAGAATCTGAAGTGTTGGGCAAACAAGCGACGGACTTAAATTTGTGGGTCAATTCCGAAGACGAACAGGAGTTAAAACAACAAATTAAACTGGGAAACCCCATTCATAATCAGGTTGTCGAGCAACGAACTAAAACCGGAGAAATCAAACGATTATTATTGTCAGAAGAAATCATCTTTTTAGAAAAAAAAACCTATATTTTATCGATTATTAATGATATCAGCGAAAAAGAATTATCCCCAAAAGATAAAGAAAAAATTGCAGATGCCTTAATTAAAAGTGAAAAAAAATATCGAAATTTAGTTGAAACGTCTCAGGATATTATTTGGTCAGTAAATTTAGAGGGATATTATACTTTTGTGAGTCCGGCGGTGAAAACCATTATGGGATATGAACCCGAAGAAGTGATCGGCAAGCTATTTTCATATTTTGTTCCCCTGGATCAAGTTTCTGAGGTGCAGAAAATCTTTCAACCCATTTTAGCAGGTCAATCTTTAGTCAGAAATCATCTAATTAATATGTCCAAAGAGGGAAAATACGTGCATCTGTTAGTGAATGCTTTTCCCCTGTATAGTTCCGAGGGAGATTTGATTGGAATTAGAGGCACAGCATCGGATATTACGGAACAAAAAACAACAGAAAGAGCGTTACAACTGATTGTAGAAGGAACCGCCGCCAAAACAGGTCAAGAATTCTTCCGTTCCTGTGTTTACTATTTAACTGAAGTCTTACAAGTCCGCTATGCTGGATTTTTTAAACTCTTAAAATCTTCCCCCTTAAAATTAGAAACCTTAGCCTTTTGGAATGGAGAAAACTGGCAGGAGCATTTAATGTATGAGCTATCAGGAAGACCTTGCGATCAGGTAATTAAAATGGCTCAACCCTGTCATTTTAGTGAAAATGTCCAGATTTTATTTCCCAATGACCTAGAGTTAAGGGAATTAAAAGCCCAAAGTTATTGGGGAATCCCTTTATTTGATTCGACTCGAGAGGTGATCGGCATATTAACAATTATCGATACCCAAAATAAAGAACTGAATTTGAGTCAAGAATCCATTTTAAAAATTTTTGCAGATCGGGCGGGTGCGGAACTAGAACGCCAAATAGCGGAGGAATTGCTGAAATACCGATCGCGGGTGGATCATCTGCTCAGTCATATTTCTCGGCTATTTATTAATGATAAAATAGAAAATGCGATTCGTTTGACTCTGCAAGAAGTCGGTCAATTTCTTGACGCTGATTGGGCTTTTATTTTTAATTTTCAGACTGAACCGATGCCTTGGAAAATTACAGCCCAATGGCAAACAACAGACCGACAAATTGAACATAACTATTGTCCGATTTTATCCGGTCAAACTCTCCCCAAGATTCATCAACACTTACAACTGAAAAAGACTGAAATTTTAGCGATTTCCGACCTCGATCAGTTTTTTGATTTACTCCCCCAGGATCAAAGAACTCTCTGTCGCCTCAATTGTCGATCTCTGATTTTTATTCCCTTAATTAAAGGTAGAAAAACTAAGGGATTTATGGGAATCATGAACTTTCATGCTGCCCAGGAATGGACAGTAGAAACCCAGAATTGGTTAAAACTCGTAGGAGAATTAATTGCCATTCGTCAAACCACCGAAGAAACCCAACAGGCTTTAGAACGCAGCAAAACCCGCTATCAAAATTTAGCGGATAATATACCCGGGATGATTTATCAATTTGTCCTACATCCCGACGGTTCTATGAGTTTACCCTATGCCAGTTCAGGCTGTTGGGATTTATACGGGGTTTCTCCCGCCCAGGCGATGATTAATGTGCATCAATTATTTGAAAAAGTTCATCCTGAAGATTTTCAAGGAGTGTTCAATTCCATCTGTGATTCGGCTGAAAGTTTAATGCCTTGGAGTTATACCTGGCGGATTATTAATCATGAAGGTCAGATCAAGTGGTTACAGGGAAATGCTCGTCCCGAAGCGATGGCGGATGGGAGCATTTTATGGGATGGTTTAATTATTGATATTACCCAAACCAAACAGGCAGAAATTCTCTTACGCGAAATAACCCGACGTCAACAAACCCAAGCTCGAATTATTGGTAGAATGCGTCAAACCTTGGATGCAGAGACGATTTTTTCCACGGCAACTCAAGAATTGCGTTATGAATTAAATAGTGATCGGGTGGGAATTTATCAGTTTAATTCCGATGGTCAAGGTCAATTTGTGGCGGAATCTTTGGCATCGGGTTGGGAACCCTTAATCTATCAATCGATTCAAGACTTACACTTTGATCCGTCTAGTTTTGAACCGGAAAATTGTGTTTTATCGAGTTTAAATCAGGAAGATAAAATTCAAGATACCTACGTCCGAGATATTCAGGAAGGAGTTCATCGAGATGGTTTGAGTTATTTATGTATTTCTGATATTTACCAAGCGGGATTTCCCGATTGTTATTTACATTTATTAGAACGGATGCAGGTTAAAGCCTATTTAATTGTGCCGATTTTTTGTCAAATGGTTTCACCTACAGTAGACGTTACACTCGAAAGTTCTACCTCGGTTCGGGCTAAGTTAAAATTATGGGGACTGTTGGCGGTCTATCAACATTCAAGTCCCCGTCAGTGGCAAGAATCAGAAATTAATTTAGTGGTACAAATTGGCTCCCAATTAGGAGTGGCATTGCAACAAGTGGCTTTATTAACCCATACTCAACAACAATCGGAAGAACTGTCTCAAGCTAAGGAAGCTGCCGATGCTGCGAACCGAGCTAAAAGTGAATTTTTAGCTAATATGAGTCATGAATTACGCACTCCTTTAAATGCAATTTTGGGATTTACACAACTGATGAACCTCGATTCGAGTCTGGGTTCGGAACAACAAGAACAGATCCGAATTATTCATCGGAGTGGTAAACATTTATTGGCTTTAATTAATGATATTCTGGAGATGTCTAAACTAGAAGCCGATCGGATTAGCCTAAGTCCGACTCGCTTTGATTTATTCCAAGGGTTAGATTATATTCGAGATTTACTCAGGACAAAAATTAAAACCAGGCAATTAGAATTTGAGTTAGAACGGGCTGAAAATCTACCCCAATGGATTATTACCGATGAAAATAAATTCCGACAAATTCTGTTGAATTGTTTGGGACATTTGATGAGTTGGATAGAAGGAGGGAGGCTGCAAGTTAGAGTTAAACCCCTATTTCCTCCTCGGGAATCGTCAGGTTTGGAGTCCAATTCTTCTACCCAAAATATTCAACTTGAATTTGAAATTGAAACCACCCGATCAAATAGACAATCCTTAGAAATTCAAGATTTATTTAAGCCCTTTACATCGATTCAACGTAGTCTCACCTTGCACCATACAGAAAATTTAAGTTTACCCATTAGCCAACAATTTCTACACCTGATGGAAGGAACAATCATGATCGAACATTCCTCAAATCAGGGGATAAAATTAAAGTTAGTGATTCCGGTTCAACTCGCAGAAATTCAACCGCCCTACCCAGTATTTTCCTCGGAGAAAATTATCGGTCTATCCCCCAATCAACTCAACTATCGCTTGTTGGTGGTTGAGGATCAAATTTCCTGGCGTTCCCATTTGACTGAATTTCTGGAACAGATGGGTTTTACAGTTAGGGAAGCGGAAAATGGGGATCAGGCTTTAACCCTTTGGCGAGTGTGGAAACCCCACTTAATTCTGATCAAAATAGGGATGCCGATTTTGAAGGGTTATACTATTCAAAAAATTCGTCAGGAAGAATTTGCGGATGAAAATCTTGGCGAGGGGTTAATCAAGTCGGAAGCTGAATTTGAGGGCATGAGCCCCCATCAAACCATTATTCTGGCGATGATTCCATCGGGGTCGGAGAAGGATAAACTGTTGGCTTTATCGGCTGGTTGTGATGACTTTTTGTATACGCCTTTTCCAGAGGATGAACTTTTGAACAAAATAGGTGAATATTTAAAAGTACAGTATGAATACGCGGCCCCATTGTTATCTCAATCATCGGGATTCGGTGACTCATGCGATAGTGTTACTATGACTCAACCTCTGGTTACTGCTACGGCTCTGGTAATGCCCCCGGAATGGGTGGAACAACTCTATCATGCGGCGGCTCAATGTAGCGATCGCTTATTACTCCAGTTGATTAGTCAAATTCCTTCTGAACATGAAGCAACGGCTCAATATTTGAACCATTTAGTGGATAATTTCCGCTTTGATCAAGTGATGGAATGGGCGAAACAACCTGAAGATTCTGCGAAAAATACACAATGATTGAGAACCAACCTGATATTTCTAAAGGCAATATTCTGATTATCGACGATAATCCTGAAAATTTGCGCTTATTATCCAGAATGTTGATCCGTCGAGGCTATGAAGTGCGTCAAGCTTTGAATGGAATAATTGCCTTGAGGGCGATTGAAATTCAACGACCTGATATTGTTTTATTAGATATTATGATGCCTCAGATGGATGGGTATGAGGTGTGTAAACAGATTAAAAAAAATCCTGAAACCGCAGATATTCCGGTGATTTTTTTAAGTGCTTTGGACGAAGTTCAAAATAAAATTAAGGGCTTTGCAGCCGGGGGATCGGATTATATTACTAAACCGTTTCAATTTGATGAGGTTTTAGTCCGGGTTCAAAATCAACTATCGTTACAATTTGCTCGACAAAGAATTGTAAAATTGAACATGGAATTGGAACAAACGGTGAAAGAACGTACCCAAGAACTGGAAGATGTTCATGCTCAATTACTGAAAAAAGCTCTCTATGATGAGTTGACAAACCTCCCCAATCGGTTGTTATTTATTCAACATTTGGAATCGACTATTAACCAGTTAGAAGATCATCCTAAACATCAGTTTGCGGTGTTGTTTTTGGATTGCGATCGGTTTAAAGTGATTAATGATTCCTTGGGGCATTCCGTCGGTGATCAATTATTAGTTTCCATTGCCCAACGGTTACAATCTACCGTATCTAATATTGATATTTTATCCCGATTTGGCGGAGATGAATTTGCGATTTTATTAAGGGATTTAACTAAGCCGGAAATTGCGATTCAAACGGCGGAGAAAATTATTAATATCTTGGCTGAACCCTTTTCTATTCTCTCCTATCCGATTTATATTAATGCCAGTATTGGGGTGGCCTATAGTCAACCGGACTATACCCGACCGGAACAAATTTTACGCGACGTGGATACGGCCATGTATCGGGCAAAATCCCGAGGCATTTCCTGTTATCAAGTTTTTGATCCCACTATGTATAAAAATGCTTTATCTTTTTTACAGCTTGATGCGGATTTACGCACGGCTATTAAAGAACAACAACTGGGGGTGAATTATCAGCCTATTATTGCTTTAAAAACTGGAAAAATTGTGGGATTTGAAGCCTTAGTTTGTTGGGAACATCCCCAACGGGGTTTAATCTCTCCTAATGAGTTTATTCCCGTCGCTGAAGAAACGGGTTTAATTACGGAAATTGGTAACTGGGTTTTACGACAAGCGGGGGAACAAATCTATCGTTGGCAACAACAATTTCAGGAGATTCCCTTAACTATTAGTATTAATCTCACCCCTCGACAATTTAGCCAAAATAACTTAATTGCTCAACTGGATGAAATTGTTGAACAAACCCATCTGAATTATAACTGTTTAAAATTGGAAATCAAAGAAAGTGCCATTATGAATAATGTTAAAACCGCACAAATTATATTAAATCAGTTACGACAACGGGAAATTCAACTCAGTTTAGATGATTTTGGCACGGGTTATTCTTCCTTGAGTTATCTGCATTCATTCCCCGTTGATACGTTAAAAATTGACCATTCTTTTATTCGGGAATTGGATGAAAATCCTCAGCAATTTGGCTTGGTTCCCGTGATTATTAATATTGCTCAAAAAATGGGGATGAATGTGATTGCAGAAGGCATAGAAACCGCCCAACAATTAAAAAAATTAAGACAGTTAAATTGTGATTTTGGCCAGGGGTATTTCTTCTCAACCCCACTCAACCCCGAACAAGCCGTTAAGCTACTCCTATCATCGCCCCAATGGTAATCAGTTCCTTGATCAGATTTTCGATTACCCATTCCCTTGTCTGGATAAATAACTGGTAGGGGCCAGTTCTTTTACATCTTTGTTAATCACCGCGCATCTTGATCAACCCGCCCCTATAACTGATGACTTAACGGGTGATATCAATTTTGATTTTGCCACTAAAATCAGGAATGGGGGGGGCGGGTTTGGTTAACTGCACCCGGACTTTTTCAACTAAGGGTTGTTGTAATAGGGTATCGGTAATTTCCGTAGCCAATCGTTCTAAGAGGGCAAATTTGCTGGTTTTAATCACGTTCTCAACGGTTTTGATGGTCTGGCGGTAGTCCAGGGTATCGGCGATCGCATCACTACTACCCACGGGTCTTAGATCTAACCATAGGGTGATCTCGGCTTCAAACCATTGTCCCAAAACCTGTTCTTCGGGTAAATATCCGGTATAACCGTAGCTGCGAATCCCTGAAATGTGGATTGAGTCCATAATTCCCAAAATAAAATGATATTTTCTCCAGAATATGCTATATTAATAAAAGTTTGGGTATGTAGCTCAGTGGATAGAGCATCAGGTTCCGGTCCTGAGGGTCGGGGGTTCGAGTCCCTCCATACTCGTTACAAGGAAAGTGTTAGAACGTATATATAAAGGTAGTTGTAACCTTTAGTATTCAGTTAAGACTTAGCACTTGATCCCAAATCACTCAATAATCACTCAATACCCTATTAGTCTAACGGGTTGAATGAGTAATAACACTATTCGGTTATATAGATAATTGTTATAGGTTTGAGAGCGATCGCTAAAGTAAAACTTATGACCCGTAAATAGGTGGTATTAGTGGAAGGATTAGCTTATTCTCTCCAATCCAGAGACTTAGATATTTACTTCCCTAAGTACATACAATGGGATGTAAGTAAAACTTTTTTAGGAACGGTAAAAATTATGAGTAAGCTAGACAACTTAGAGAAGGGTAGGGTTAAACGGTATATAGGATCGGATGAGAAGGTAAAGACTACCCTGTCATTATCACGCTCTACAAGGGACTACTTGAATCAGTACGGTAATGGTATGAGTGAAACGATAGAGTACCTAGTATGGTTACACAGTAAAGGAAAAGCAGGTTTAGTAACACAGAAATTTGAGATGTTAAAGATTAGGTAATAATAGAATCTACATTGTAGATTTTACAATGTAGATTACAAAGTAGAAGTAGCAGTTAACCATTAAAATTATACGAATTTATAAACTACATAGTCTTCTAAGATATCTCTAATTTCATCGGTAAACCCTTCAAAAAACTGTTCGATAAAATTCCCGATCTGACTACCATAATTTTTTTTGATATCTTCAAATTTGTTTTCCACCCATGTACTGACACGCCAGTCCTTGACTTCTGACTCTTTTGTGAGTGTGTTTTCTTCATCTCCCCATTCTTTAGCGAAAGCAGCAATTTTAGGGTAATTTTTCTCGATATCGGGAGTCTTTAATATAAAGTCTCTAAATGCAGTCCGACCGCGCATAAACGCGAACAAGAAACCGACTCTCTGACTAACAACTACACCCTGATATGCAAACGCACTAACACCGCTTAATAAATCCTCTCTCTTATCTTCTGCAAATTCAGAATAAGTAATAGCAAGTCCTCTAATATCTACCTCTATTTTCGGCGGTTCTAAACTACCGAGTAATAATAATCGAGCGAAACTACTACCTAAAAAGTCGCCCGCTTGTCCATATAACCCATCGATCAACCCCTTGATTTGTTTCCAGATCTGACTATCCGGTATATCCCAGTTAAAATCATATAAAAAGTCTGTCTGATTCAAGATTAAACCGAGTGCCGATCCTAAACCGTTTTTAGCAGCGATAAACCCAGCGCCGCCAACAATAGCGGTGATAGATATGTCTTGTACAAGGCTTTGAGCTTGACTACCTTTTGATCCTATGAAGTTTACCAAAGCGGTGATCGGTTGAAACAGGCTACCTGCTACACCTCCGACAATAGCACCGCCTATTGCTCCTATCGGCCCGCCTATAGCGCCCAGTCCCGCGCCTATTGTTGCAGATGTAGCTATATTTAATAAAAACCCTTTTAATTTATCCCAAAAACCTTTGGGAGAGTTTAACTGTTGCCCTAAAGTAGATATAAAATCACTCTTTCCTTGGAACCAATTTGGATCGGGTGCTATATCCTTTGTTGACCATGCCTCCGATAACGTTTCTAAAAAAACGCTTGTTACGTCTTTATCGTTTGACGCTTCAAATTCATAAGATTGTGTACTTGTAACCATAATAATTTAATTGTTTTTGCTGTGCGTTCTAATCCGATTATAATACAAGCTCATCCAGAAAAGGCACAGGCTACTAAAATAAAAAAGCGATCCTATTGAATCAGTGTTACACTGATATTAGCAAACAGTAGTAAACACTGAAAAAAGTCATGCCTAACTACAATCCGAATACTGAAGGATTAAGTCAACCAAAATGGGTTAATAAACCCGTGAAAATTTACCGTTTACCTGAACCCATAGCAGATGACGTACTAGCCTATGCTCATCTACTGGACAAGGGTGATGTTGCTCCTATTGTCATCATCCTGAACCATGCACTAGGTTTACCTGCTAACAAAGCAGGGGGTTTTCATTTTCCCAAATGCGATCGCTATCTTCAAAAAAAATTATCAATTTTTCCGATCAAATTCTCTCTAATTTTCATCAGATAAGTGGGAAATATTAAGAATGAACAATTTTCATATTTATTAACAGCAAAAGATAGCCATTGTCTTGATTAATAAGACTTTATGACTATTTATTATTAAATATTTTGAATGTTTTTTTAGAAAAATAGTTTTAAAAACTTAATTAATTCAGGCGATCGCTAAAATCTTTTCCCAATTATTTCCCAACCATGACTGTCCCTCTTTTATTGAGCTAAAACCCAAACTTCTGTATATATTCAAAATTAATGTTACTAATAACGAGAATTTTCCGGCTACGTCTATGCCTTTTATTCTTGATTTATCTTCATTAAAATTCACATCTTTGACCCAATGTACTTGATTTTCAATTAACCAATGTGCTTTAATTTTTTCTGCAAATGTTTTCGCACTTAATTTCTGACTACTAATATAATATAAAGTCTCATTATATTCTTGATCACCCCGAAAACCCGTTCTTTCTACCTGAATAAAACTTTGAAGATGAGGATAATTTTTATGGTTGACATTTTGGCTATCAAATACTGATACTTTTCTGCTAATATTTCGCCCATGACTGACATCTTTTTCTTCATATACCGTTAAAGGTTTTTCGATTTCTGCTAAAATCTTGATCCGATTGTGCAATTTAATTTGATTCCCTTTTACCGTAATTAAATAATTATTTTTGCTCTCAATTATTGCCTGAGTTGTTTCCTTACTACAATGGAGAGCATCGAGGGTAAATACTTTATTTAATAACCCGCATTTTTCTATCATAGACAGAACTTTAGCGTTTTCAGAACTTTGTTTACTTTCAAAACTTTCCGATTTAATTACTAACTTTGTTTCTTGACTAAACCAAGATACCATAATTAACATATTTTGTTTCTGATTTTCATAGTTAGTCAGGGTGTTTTTTAAAGATTTTCCATCGATCGCAATCCAATCAACGCCTTCTTGTTGCCAATAATATTCCTGGACTATTGACTGAAAAACCAACTGAATTTCTATTGAATTTATTCCGAGCATTACTCGTCTTATGGTACTATAAGACGGCAATTTTTTAGTGTTAGTTTCTAATAATTTAATTAGCTTATTTTCTTCATTTTTTCTAAAATTATCTATTTGCTTATAAGTAACATTGCCAGTTAGCAGTGCTAAAACAATGATAGTCAACACTACCCATAATTCATGTCTTTTACCACGATTTTTCCGAAAATCCTTGACTAACTTCAGTTGTTCGATTATACTGTTTAACATAGTTTTTTAAAATCAAATAAAAGTGATCTTTCTTTGATTTTACCAAAAAAAGATCACTTTTATTTTCTTTTTTACCCCCGACAATGAAAACACCCTGCTAACAAAGGGGGCGCGATTAAAACAGATATCAAAAAAGTGTTAGAGATACTAGAGAAGTCTAACCGTTAATTTTTCCCTTATATTTAGTCAAAAGCAGGTATAGCTGGTAAAGACTCCCTCTATATAAGGGTTTAAGCTGGTACACTACCCCCTAACAAGCTGGTAACTAACCTGGTAAAGCTGGTAAAAAAATAAATTTAACTAAAATAGCTGTGTAGGCTGTGTAAGGAAATTGAAAGTATTGATATATAAGGGTTAGAGGTTTACACAACCCCCTTACACAACCTTACACAACCACCCTTAGCAGTTTTATCCTAAATAGCTTGTAACCATTACCCCATAAGCATTACAACACTTACACAGCCTACACGGTGAAAATAATCAAAAAATAACCCCTGATAGATAGTTAGTCAGGGGTTTTAATGTTTGGGGGGTGATGGTGGGTTAGTCTACTTGCTCTACCCATTCTAATAACTCGCTAGGTTGGACTCTGTATCTATCACAGATTCTACTTAACACGGATGACGAGGGTAGCTGTTCTGGGTTGTTGTACAGATCGTAAGCTGTTTTAGGAGCAAGCCCTACGTCCTTCCAGAGTCGGTAAGGGGTAATCTCCCTGTTATCACAAAAATGTTTGATTTTATTTATCACTGCCATACCTCAACTTTACCATTAACAGTATCCTAGCAGTTATTACTATATATATAGTAGTTATATCTAATTAGTATTACTTATCCGATAGCAGTAGGTAATAAGTATATTGTATTAATAAAGATAGCATTAATATTCAAATAGTAGTAATCTGTTAATAAATAACCCACTGGCGAAAAGTTTGGCGACCGACACCAGTGGGTACTCACCCCTAGTTATTAGGAGCATTTCAATTATGACACTGACAGAACTTAAAGCTAAAGCTACTGAATTAGGGTTAACCCCTGATGAAGTGCGTCAACACGGTAGCTTATCCAAAAAGGCAACCTGGGAGAGTGCTATTGATAATATTGAAACCGTTGAAGTTGAAACGGTAGAAAATATCGCTGTAACAGTCAATCAACCTACCGTTGAATATTTGCCCTTTGACAACCCTACCCATACCTTGATTGATGGGGAATGGGTGCTATGTTCTGAAACCGTTGACCCTAGCAAACTCCCAGAACTTGCAGAAACCGATCCACGTTTTGAAGCGTGGCAACCTTGGATGATACCCGGCGCGAACTTTACCGGAGCATGGCAAGTTTATGAAATTCTCTACTTTGATGTTTGGGGTAACTGCAACGCTAAAGGAGCCGATACCAAAGGATACTCGTTCCGAATTGAGAGTATCGTTAACACCGCAACGGATGATTATGTCCAAAAGTCCGAACCCATCCCGCCGTTAACTCCCCTAGGTGAAGCTAACCAGTTATCCGATTGTCTTGAATCCGATACACCCATTCGTGATCAACTGCTTTTAAAGATGATGGACAAAGGCTTGTCATTGCCAGATTTAGAGGAACTTGAGAACGCGCCCTTGGATGAAGATACCGCCGTTGTTTTCTTAACTCTATTAGAAGAAAGTGATCGGATGTTATCGGAGGCATTGGCACTATGAAACCCACAGGGATAATTGATTATTTGTTCCCAGGTTTGTTGTACCTACTTTGCTTCTTAGCAGGTTTCTATTTAGCAACTCACATCACTATCACAATATCGCTGTAACACTGATTCATAAGGAGATTAAGCTGTGCTCGGATTCTTACGCGGAGATGATTTAAAATCATCAACAATCGCACCCGTTGACGGTTCGCATAAAGGCATTGCTAAAGACAATGTTTTTAAACTTTCAGCTAGTAACGCAATTACACCCGATAACCCACCGGAAACAATTTTTGACACTTATCGGACAATGCCAGTTTGTGACCGAGTGAGGGAGTTTACCCCAGAAGAAGCGGACGGCCTGAGCGAGTTAGCACGGGTCAAAAAACAGAATGCTAAGGCTACTAAAAAAGCAGCTGATCAGCATGAAATCATCCTTAACAGTGAGGCGAAAATCAACCGACATGGGCAACGGATGATCCGTAATGAAGCTGAATTTGAGGTTAAAACTCAAGGCTATAAAGGCACAACCGCCAAAGCCTTGCAAGCAAAAAGACCGCGTTATGCAGCTATGGGTAAAGGTTTAGAAAAGTCTGAACAGTTAGCTGACCAAGCAATCGCTAACTTAATGGCTCAATTGTAACTGTTTTACATTGTAGATTCTACGAAGTAAAACTCAAAAACATAAACCCGTCCTTTCATGCCGGGACGGGTCAAATCAAAATGTACAACTACTGCACTAACTAAAAAGAATTGTAACATGATTGTAACACAAATTGAAAGACGCAAAATTGAGTTTTTCGTGTCAACAGATATCCCATTACCTGAATATTGTATCGGTCAACTGGTAGAGGTTTTTTCATCAGTTAGCTGGGATAACCCTAGTGAAAAGCGTTGGTTCCCAGCAAGGGTGACAGGCATGGAACACAGCCACAGCAAGTGGAGTTATCAAGTTCAATTCCTAAACTGTAGCGGTCAAGGTATTGAATGGGTCAACCCTCAAGATATGTGGCTATTAGAACCTTAACCAAAATGATCCAATTTTATCGCGTTGTCGGGTTCTTTTTATTGGTAGCTAGTGGTGCAAGTTTAGTTAGTTTACTGGCATTATTAATTACTCAATTGAGAGAACTCTTTTTTATTATTTCCTTACTGTGTTCTATTGGTTTAGGAATCGCAGGAACGGTTATCTATTACCGTAAAACCGATGATAAAGAATGGGTCTTGGGTTTAGTTTTTATTATCGGTTTAGCTACCGCCTTATCATTAGGGGGTGTCATTCAATGGGTTACTCAGTAATCAATCCATCTAGTAACGTAGAAGCAATTAAACAGAACTGGAAAACCCATCACTTAATTAACATTTTCCTGTTAACTACCTCACTCCCATTCTGGATTGCTACCCCGTTTTTAACCCGCGACGTAAACGCTAACAATTGGCATAAGTTTTTTAGATTTACCTCTATAACCTACGCAATTTTAGCGAGTGGCACATCACTCTACTTAACAACAAAGTTAGGAGAAATTAAGCCTAAAATTGACGCGATTAAAAAACGTGAACAAGCCGAATTTAAACACAGTTTAGCTAGTGACTTATTCTTGGCACAGGGTACGAATACCGCTATCGCCCAATATTTACTCACTGAGCGGGGTACTTCCCTGACTTCCCAAGGTGTAAGTGACCCGGAAGTGACACTAGAAGCCGATACTACCGTTTTTGATGAGGAAACTTCCCACACTTCCCAAACACCGGAAGTACCCACTTCCGACATTCCCGTAAGTGGAAGTAAACCGGAAACTGGGTTAAGTGTAGAAGCTGAAGAAATGTTTGAACTTGTAATTGATGCCTTAGAGGATGGTTACTCAGATACCAAAATAGTTGAGGAGTTAATGGGGTATAAAGGGAGAAGCTACAAAAAGGGTAAAAACGTATTAAACGAGATTAAACGTTTTATTGAGTTAAACGATTAATCATTTTTCGCGAAAAACCCGTTAATTAGTTTTTTACTCTAAATCAGTTATCAGTTTTTATTTGATTAAAAGTTAAAAGTGTACAGCAAGTGGAGTTAGCGAGAGTGTAATAGGAAACCTTAAAGGTTTCGTTTATCTTTCCCTAAACTTACACCCCCTAAAGTATTGATACAGAATGCCTAAACCCTAGGGTTTCCCTGTTCAAAAATAAATCTTTTTATTGTTGAAATTCTCTCGATAGTTGTGCTACTTTCAGAGAGTACCTTCTTACAAACGAAAAAGAGGCAACCCGTAAAAGCTACCTCTTTGAAGATATAAATAGAAATTCAAATAGATTAACCGTATAAAGGAATATTGATGATATGAACACCTCCACCAAGAATGTAAACAAAACACCGATGAGTAGTGCTGATACAAATAATTATAGTACAACTCACCAAAAAGCACAACCTTTAGGGGAACTCAAAAAAAATACTCGGTTAACCGTTACCCATTGGGACTACTTGGTTACAGAACGGGGTTTGCCGTTTGATTGGGTTATAGATAACTGCGAGTCAATGACTGCGGAGACCGCCACGGGGTATCTAGGATATGCACCCCCATCTAACGGGATTATGATCCGTAGCAGTAACGGTCAATGGCAGTTTAAACCGGATAGCCCAAAGGTCACAACTAAAGATGATGGGACTAAAAAGGTTTTAAAATACTTAACCCCTAGGGAAGATCAAGGGTATGATGCAATGCTCCTAACTCATCCTGATTATTCCGATTACTGGACTAACCTTGATAAGTTGAAGGAACGGGCTTACAAGATAAACGGTGTACCCTGTATTGCTATAACAGAGGGTGCGTTTAAGGCAATGGTGGTAATGGATAACGGTATCCCCTGTGTGTCTGTGCTAGGGGTTGAAATGGGTTTAACTCCTAAGAAAAATGACCCGCAAGAGAAACGATATTTAGTTCACGCCCTAGAAAAATTCGCTAAAGCGGGTTTTGGGTTCTTAATGATGTTTGACGGTGATAGCGCTACGAATATAAATGTTAAAAATGCGCTAAAAAAACTCGGTCATCAACTAGGATTGTTTAATAATCCTGTTTATGTAGCTAGTTGGAATATGACAAGCGAAAAAGATAAGGGTGTAGATGATTACATCCTTAACCACGGGTTCCCACAATTCCAGAGCGAGGTTTTATCAAAGGTTCAATCTTTTGCTGAATGGTTAACTAAGGTTGATCAGGAGTTTAAGGATAATGGGATTAATGCAGATGACTTACCTCAAAAAATAGGTAAACTGGGAGCGCAACGCACACAATTAAAACTAGTTGTTGGCAATAGACTCCGGCACAACGAATTAACCAAGGAAATTGAATTAGATGGGATATCAATAGGGTCTGATGACTTTAAACTTGAGTTAGATGAAACCTTTGGGCTTGAGTTAAAATGTACCGAGAGAGACTTAAAAGCTATCGTCATTAAAACCGCAAAGGAGAATAGTTATCACCCCGTTAGAGAATACCTTAGTCAATGCAATGAAAAGCATTCTGATACATCTATTCTTAACGGTTTTGCTAAACGGTATTTTGGAGTAAGTAACCCGTTATATGAAACGTTTGTTAGAAAGTTTTTGACTGGTGCTGTGGCAAGGGTTTTTGAGCCGGGATGTAAACTAGATACCATGCTAGTTTTACAAGGGGAGCAGGGTGTCGGTAAGTCTAGTTTCTTCAAAACTTTGGCAATAAAAGACAACTGGTTTTGTGACAATATAAGTATTAAAGATAGGGACAAAGATGAATTGTTAAAACTTCACCAAACATGGATAGCTGAAATTGCCGAATTAGATTATACATTCAGTAAGACAGATACAGGTAAAATCAAGTCATTTCTATCGACATCATCCGACAAACTTAGAACACCTTACGCCGTCAAAACAGAGTCAATGCCTCGTATGTGTGCTATGGCAGGCACAACAAACAGCTTAGGGGTGCTTAATGACCCGTCTGGTGCGCGGAGGTTTCATATAATTTCTGTTACTAAAGAAATCCCTATAGACTTACTAGAAAAAGAGTGTGACGCGATTTGGGGTGCTGCCGTACAATGCTATAAAAACGGTGAACTTTGGTGGTTAAATCGTGAGGAGCAAAAACAATCTAATGTTAATAATGAAGCGTATTCAAGGGATTCTCCCTGGTTAGATGACATTGAGAACTTCGTAGAAGACAAGATAAGTGTCGCTACCGATGATTTACTGAACGTGATGGGAGTTCAAAAAGACAACCTGAGTCAAACCAAGAGGGCTGAAATAGAGATAGCTGACATCATGCTAAAACTGAAATGGGTTAAAGCTCAAGGGATTAAAGATGACAACGGTATTCGTAGGCGTGGTTATAAGCGCCCTGTTGTAACGGTTCCCGATACGGAATCATCAGATACACAACCCCCTTACACGGCCCCCCCTAGTTGTGTAGATAGCTGTGTAAACTCAAACCCTGACACAGAGGGGGATACACAGTTTACACGGCCTACACAGCAAAATTGTCAAACTTCAGAAAATGTAAAATCAGAACCCATACCGACACCAAAACCAGAAGGGTTTAAGGTTGGTGACAAGGTGATAGAGGTGTTTCAACAGACTGTTGACGGGTATAAGTGGTTTGGTGTCGTTGTCACGATAGAGGAACCCAGAAGGGGAGACATGGGGGGTATCTACAAAGTCAGATGGGATAACGCACATACTACCGGGTTAATGAGCGATGTGTATGAGCATCAGATAGAACCCTACCAAGGGCATTAACAAAACTAGGGGGATAATCCCCCTTATGAAACGGTGTTACACTGTTAAAACTACTCTATCAGCAATTTTGATAGATAATCCTTAAAATATTATCAATATCAGTTAAACTAAAATTATTGTCAATTAACCGTTGTTTGGCTGTATCTATATCTAACGGTTGTTTTTTTGTTGAATTATTAATAATATCTAATTCAGTTTTTAAGTTTCTACGCTTCTTATATGTACCTGTATTCGTGGTTTCACTGTGTCCCATTAAACGCGATCTGATAGTAGTATTAATCCCACACATCTCTAATAATTGATTGTATAAATGTCTGAAAGCATATTTTTGAGTTATCGGACAATTATAACTATTCATACGTTTACTGAAGTTTAAATCAAAACCATTGGTTATAGTTTCGGGTTTACTATCTTTTTTAGGGTTATAAATCGGTAATAACGGATCACGTATTTTTAAATCATCCCAGAGGTATTTTAACGGTACTGGGTTAATGACTCTTAATCCTGTTTTAGTGCTAGTTCCAAAGTAAGTAAACTCACCGATTACCAAAGTACACTCAGGGTTATTGATTTTATCAGTTATCGGGTGAACCGTTACATTATCTTTAGTGTATGATTTATCTAAATTTAAACTAGCTGCAATCTCAGAGGGTCGTAAACCGTATAGTACGCACATAGCAGAAACCCACAACCAAGATCGCTTAGGGAGTATCCGATCCTCTCTCTCTAATAATTCAATACTTTTATACGCTTCTTTATACCAGATCAAAAAATCATCTAAGCTGATAGATTGTTTTTCATTAAAAATTGTTTGCTGCGAATTAACGTTTTTAATCTGTTTAATTAATTTAGTATTATTCGGGGTTAACTCAGCAATAGCTAACATTACCGACTTAACATCTTTATACGACTTAGTACCTACAATGAAACTATCCCAAACTGTTTTTATCTCATCCCAAGTAGGGTAACTATCCCAAGCGGTAAACCGATGAAATACCACACCATAGACACGGTTAAAGCTACTCCAATCATTTACACCACCGGGCGTGTTTTGATCCTCCGTGCGTTGTCTACCAGTGTTTCTATGCTTACCTTTAAAATAGTTGTCTTTAATAATCTCGAATATTTGCTTGTAAGTTAGCCTATCACTCTCTAAAGTATTACTTTTAACCTTTATATTGTCGTCATACCAAGCCCAGAAGTCTGATGATGTATTGTAGCGTTTTAACGCTTCTGATACCTTATAGGCTTTATCAAGTGCGTCCAGCAATCCCCTTCGAGTAAATTGTAAGGATAACCCTTTAGTTGTACGATTCCCGGTGTCAGGGTTAACGAATTGCAAAGATAGTGTTTTTCCGTTTTCTAGTTTAATCCTTACACCTTTGGGACATTGTTTCTGGGTACGCTTTAAATCTAGGAGCAAATCGGAATACTCATCATACACACCGCCAGAATTGTCACTCATTATTCACTCAATCCTTATATTCGGGTTAGGTATATTGAGTGATAGCGATCAACGACAGAATCAGTGTTGTAGGCTGTACCTAGGGTTCGAGTCCCTCCATACTCGTTACAAGGAAAGTGTTATTAAAATGGGTGGGCCTCAACCCAGAAAAGTTTGTTCAGTAACGCCAAAGCGAAAGTTGTTACCACTAATATTAAACACGGTATATGGTCTAACATAATCAGCCGTAGGAAAAATAGAGATTAAATTAGGGAAAGAATCAAAATCGTTTTCTGTGATTAAAACTACCCATCTTTCTAAGGAAGCTTTCGCATTAGGGTGTTTTCGGATGAATTTGGCTATTTTCCTTTGTCCGATCAAAAACATTTAGCTTCTTTGATTTTTTCCTTAAACTCATTTCAATATTATTGATAGTTTATACCGCCACCCTTCTACCCCTCTTTTGTTTGGGCGATATGGGGGAAATGACACCCTTGCAAACAATTAATCAAGGTTGTCCTTTCCTACTACAAAAGAGGGTTAATATCAATAAATGAATTAACGACCTCTGGGTAAAGTAAACCCTTCCGCCGCAGCCCGATATTCCTCAACATCTTCATTAAAATCAATCGGTAAAACAGCGACCACATTTTCATGGGGACGGGGAATAATCACCCAGGTTTCTAATGCCGCACCATAGGCTTTATCGACGGCTGCAATTCCGGCATCCATGGCGGTTTTTACTTCGGAAACATCGCCCCGAATCATAATTGTAAACCGTGCACTTCCTGCCCGAATATAGCCCACCAAGGTCACTCGACCCGCCTTCACCATTGCATCGGCGGCGGCTAAAACCCCAGGAAATCCTTTCGTTTCTAACGCTCCAACTGCTTGTTCTGCCATTGAATTTCTCCTAAATTAACTAGACTTTAAAAGTGTGGAAATTGAATATTTTTCGCAAAATAGAAATTATCTTAAGTGCGAAAACGTTCACTCAGTTCTGTGTAGCCAATAGACATAACATCTACAATGTTCTCAGGGGGGTTGGGAACAACGTAGTAAGTAATCACTGAACAGCCAAACGTCTTTTCTGCCGCTTCAACACCAGCTTTTACAGCAGGAACCACCTCCGATGTTGGGCCACGAACTGCTACTATAAACTCACCCCGTTCTGCTAAATCATAGTAAACCAGGGTAACTCGCGCAGCCTTGACCATCGCATCTGCTGCGGCTAAAATCCCCGGAAAACCCAGGGCTTGTATGACACCCACTGCCTCTGGCATTGAAGTCTCCTAGTAAAAACGAAACCGATCAAGATCATTGTACGACTCAATGGCACGTCAAGATAGGTTTACTGTTGTTAGCTATCCGGGGGCTATTGAGCGTAAAATGGATATTATGAAGTAATAGACATCTCCGAAAATCCTCAAACGCCCTCTATCGCTACTTTTTGAGCCTCTAGCACTCCTGTGCCGGGTTCTCCTAAAGTAACGGATTCATAGGCTTTTTCAGTTACATTAATAATAATTAATGAATTTTATTTCTGATATTCAATCATTTTTCAAAAGTATTCTGGGCAATTCTTAGATGATAATACAATCGCTCCTATTCGCCATCTTATTAGTCCACATACTGTCAAGATTACTGCTTCATAATTTTGGCTCTTTAACCGAAATCTTTCGGAAGCAACTCGATAAATTTTTATCAGTCTTATTAAATGTTCGACTACAATCCTTTGTTTGGCTTTTAACCGATTTTCTTCTCGATGTTCAAGGGATATTTCTTGATTCCTCGGTTTCTTATGTGGTGTATTAATTGCTGTTTCCCCTACATAAGCTTTATCCCCCCTGTATTTTTGATGATTCCCCAATTCCTCCCTTCTTTCTCTCCACAATTTCAGATCGCTTGTTGCTCCGGTATAACCCACAGCTACATCCACTATTTCTTTCCCGCTCGGCATGACAATGACTTGATTTTTAAACGTATGTGTTTTTTTCTTTCCTGAGTAATATTTTTTCTGCTCTTCGTTGTCTATTGGTCTTTGCATGGGCTGTTCATAGCTATCTACTATTAACTCAAATTCCAGCAGAATTTCTTCTACCCACTCCCAATCACTCTCGTTTTTTTTTACTTGCTCAACTAAACTGGCTGGCAGTAATTCTCTGAAGATTTTTATCCAGTTATGGAAAATATCATTCGCTGTTGATTCACTCACTTCAAACTGTAACCCTAACATTTGAAATGTGGGCATCTGATGCAGATAAATTAGAGTTAGTAAGATTTGTTCATCGACAATAGCCTTTTTGTTTGCTGGGGATTCTTGTCCAGATAGCCTCTTAATTTAGTCATCTCTCCTTGGGGTAAAATCTAATTTTACCATCAAGTATCCCTCCCCATTTTTATTTCGGAGATGTCTAATGATCAATTGAATATGACTCAAGCTCAAGTAAGATTTCAAAATTTTGAAGACTACTTATCTTTTGATGATGGTACAGAAAACTTGTATGAACTATTCAATGGAGAATTAATTCAAGTGCCTCCCGAGTCGGGAAAAAATGTTGCAATTGCTGGATTTTTGTTTGTACAATTTGCCTTGCTAATCGGTCATTTAAGAGTCAGAGGACAGGGTTTAGAACTAGAAGTCAGAGGAGAACCAAAAAACCGCTATCCAGACCTAACAATTACAGGACTTACGCAGTGACGCTATATGTAGCGTACTAAGGAGTTAGCGATCGCTAACCCAAAAGAAATCTGGAAACGGAGAATAAGGAATGTTAAAATAGCATCAGAATCTATGCCCAAAAATATGAGCATCAATTATCTATACTATTGCCAATATCTCCTGAGTAGCCAAATCAATTATACTCTAACCAACTTCGCTGAACATATTCAAGAGTTTAGCCATGATACAATTAATCGTTACTTGAATTCAGAAAACTTAACACCCGAAGTGATTTGGGAAAAAGTGCATTCAGAACTTCAGAGCCATCCCGAAGCTTGTTTAGTTTTTGATGATACGGTACTCGACAAAAGATTTTCCTCGAAAATTGAACTTGTCCGCCGTCAATATAGCGGCAATGAACATCGAGTGATTCGAGGAATTGGTTTAATAAGCTGTATTTATGTAAATCCTGAAACCGGATCCTATTCAGTGATTGATTATCGAATTTACGATCCAGATGGGGATGGTCACACCAAGCTAGATCATGTAGCAGATATGCTGAATGATGTCGTCTTTAAAAAAAAGATTCCTGTAGCGAAAGTGCTTATGGATAGTTGGTACGCAGCCCAAAAGCTAATGGCTTTGATTGATAATTTAGGGAAAATTTATTATGTTCCGCTCAAAAAAAACCGGCTGGTTGATGATACAGGAGGTCAAAAAAAATATCAGCCTATTGAACAGTTAATTTGGTCTGAAATTGAAGAAAAACAGGGAAAGCTAATCAAAATAAATAAATTCCCTAGAGATAAAAAAGTTAAACTATTTCGGGTAACTGTTTCTGCCAACAGAACGGAATATGTAGCTACAAATGATTTAAATCAGTCTTCAATAGATGAAGTCATCTCTCAATGTAAACTGCGATGGAAAATTGAGGAATTTCACCGAGAAATTAAACAATTAACGGGGATAGAATCTTGCCAATGCCGTAAAGCGAGTATTCAAAAAAACCACATTGCTTGCGCTTTATTAGTTTGGGTTTTTCTGACTCGTATGGCTAAGAAAGTTTCTCAAACTGTCTATCAGTTAAAAGCTAGTTTGTTAGCAGATTACCTGAGCCAAGAGCTTAAACATCCCTCTCTCAAGCTTTCTTTTATTTAGTTTACTTATCAATTCAAACACAGATTAATTCTCTTTTTATAAGCGCGCTCGCGTAGCGTGCCGGACGCATATCGCCCTTCTGTCTGAATCAAGCGATCGCCTGATCCTGAATGCGCTATATATAGCGTCCTTGCGTAAGTCCTGAATTATCCGAGAGGAACATATCGAACAATTAGAAAAGCGCAATACATTACGTTTTTTTATGGCTCCTCCTTTAGTTGTTATGGAAGTAGTTAGTCCTGGGGAATTACAAAGAGATAGAGATTATATTGCCAAAAGAATGCAATACCAAGATCGAGGAATTCCTGAATATTGGATTATTGATCCACAATTACAAACCGTATTAGTATTAAAATTGGTCAATAATTTTTATACGGAAATCGGCACATTTCAAGGAAGCGATCGCATTTTTTCCTCACAATTCACCAACATCAACCTAACCGCCGACCAAATCTTTATTGCTAGTTATCAATAAAAAAATAGACGGTAATATTAACAACCATCTATAACTCTTTAATACCCCTTAGTGCCTTTGTGGTTGATTAACTCATAGAGAATTGTTTCAATTCCCCGGGAATAACCGCCCCTTTTTCTGTTATAATAGCGGTAATTAATTCCGCCGGAGTCACATCAAAAGCCGGATTAAAAAATTCCACTCCTTCGGGACAAATTCGAGTAGTTCCTACCTGATAAAGTTCCGTAGGATCTCGTTCTTCAATCGGAATTTCATCCCCGGTTGCTAATTTAAAATCAACCGTTGATAAGGGTGCAGCTACAAAGAAAGGAACGTGGTGGGCTTTAGCCACAATTGCTAAACTATAGGTTCCAATTTTATTCGCCGCATCGCCATTAGCTGTAATTCGATCAGCCCCCACAATAACGGCATGAATTAACCCCTGTTTCATACAATGGGCTGCCATATTATCGGAAATTAATGTTACTGGAATTTGATCTTGTACACACTCCCAAGTGGTTAATTTAGCTCCTTGTAACCGGGGGCGAGTTTCATCAGCATACACTCGATTTAACCGTCCTGAATTCCATGCTGAACGAATCACCCCTAAAGCGGTTCCATATCCTCCCGTGGCTAAAGAACCCGTGTTACAATGGGTAAGAATATTTAGTTTTTCTGGGGTTTTAGGTAATACAATTAAACCCGCTTCTCCAATAGCAAAACAGGTTTTAATATCGTCTTCCCGAATCGTATTTGCTTTTTGTAATAAAGCTGTTTTAATCTCCTCAATTGTGCCGGGGGTTTCGGTTGCGGTTTGCAACATTTGATCAATTGCCCAAAATAAATTGACCGCCGTGGGACGGGTTGCCCGTAGGACTTGGGCTATGGTTTCTAGTTGGTTAAAAAATTCCTGACGGTCTGAAGTTTGAATCTCCCTTGCCCCTAAATATAACCCATAGGCGGCGGCGATCCCAATGGCGGGAGCCCCCCGAACAATCATGGTTTTAATGGCTTCTGCCATTTGTTGATAGGTGGTAATTTCTACCCGGGTATATTCATCGGGCAGACGGGTTTGGTCGATGAGGGAAGCGCGATCGCTTTCCCAAATAATCGGATAAACTTGAGTTAGAGTTGAGGTCATTTTTAGAGTTAAAGTTGATAGTAGAATATTGTTGCCAGTTATTTAATTATAAGTCTAAATTGAGCTTTAATAATGTAAAACTGACTCGTTAATTTTGTGTTTGTAATAGCTGTGATGCCCTCAAAGGAGAGGGCTGATTATAGTCTGATAAGAAGGCGGAATTTATGACCATATCCCCTGTAAAAATAGCCTGTTCATAGAGTCCCGTTACTAAACTAAATACGGTAATCTGTTGTTGGATGGGGTCAATAATCCAATATTCAGGAATTCCTCGGGCTTGATATTGTGATCGTTTATAACGATAGTCTCGCTGTTGATTTTCCTGACCAGGACTGACAACCTCCACCACCATTTGAGGGGGTGGCATATCTAGGGTAATTAAGGAGCGACTTGCCCCCTCCATCATCTGTACTAAGGTTTCTGTTAATACCATTAAATCAGGAATTCGTACCGTAGTTCGACTTCCCATCATGACCAATTCAGTTTTTAGGGTTAACCGAGAAAAGGAAACACCTAATTGCAGAAAATAGGCAAACAAAAAACAAGCAATACGTCGATTAATTTCGCTTTCAGTCGGCATTAATAGAAGTCTCCCATCCTCTAGCTCATAACCAGCATCGGTATCCTGATCATAATTGAGAAACTCCTGCAAGGACATGATTTTTTCAGTCGTTGCATGGGTCATCCTGGCTTGTCCTCCCATCAACCTATCGGGTGATCTTGATCTATTATAATCAAAATTAATCCCATAATCCCAAACAAAATTAGGTTAAATTGAGTTTAAGTTTTAATCTTGTCCAAATCTTACTAATTTTATACCGCAAATATTTGAACCCGGCTTTATATAATCGTTTAAAATCATAGTCAAATAAAATAGCCATTATATCTTCTGAAGATAAATCCTTCAGATAATAGACTCCCTTATCAATAGATTGATCACTATATTTTAAATATTTACTCAAACCCATTTGTTCTGACCAGTTCCAAGTTTGAGTATAGGTTTGTTTGATTTCTTGACGGTATCCGGCAAAATTAGTTATTTTTCCCGATAGATAATCTTGAATATATCCGGCAGCAATATTTGCATTTTGCATTCCGTGACGAATACCCTCTCCGCCTAACATATTCACCATAGAAACCGCGTCCCCAATGGCAATAATATTATCCTGATAATAAATATCTTCTAAACCACTAGAATATTTTAACATTCCCCCATGATGATTAATAATTTTATAGGGAATTTCTGTTAAATAATCCGTTAATAATAATTCCACATAGGAACGTAAAGTCTGAGTTTGATTGACCCATTCATGGGAACGATTTAATTGAGCAGACCCCACTTTTAAGCGATTATTTCCCATGGGAAAAATCCAAGAATATCCCCTGGGCATCCAACGATGACCTAAAAAGAAAATTAGATCTTGAGAATAGTTTTGATAATCCGTTTCTGAAAGTTCAATTAAATATTCAATTCCTGTTCCCGTTAAATAATTAGGTTGGGGTGCTTTTTTAGTATACATCACCGCCCGAGTCGGCCCGGTTGCATCTACTAAAACTTGAGTTTCTACTAAAATAATTTCCCCGGTAGACCGTTGTTTTAATTCAACCATTGTATTTTGATTCTCTTTAAAATGCCTAAGATAGCGATATCCCATCCAAACCTCGCCGCCATGGGTAGTAACTTCTGTGGCTAAAAATTCCCGTAATTTGGTAAAATCAAGAACAGCCCCCAAAGGTGTTGGAGACTGCCATTTTTGATGAACATTGGTAGTAATAATCACTAAATTTTGCCAAAAACTCCCGACCACAGTTTCCGGTAAATGGAAGTTTTCCAAAGTTTCTAACGGTGTAGCGGCACTGGAAAAATCATTTTTAGAAAAAGTTTCATGTTGTTCGACTAATAATACTTGCTGACCCGCCTGGGTGAGTTTTCTTGCACATTGACCTCCGGCTGGCCCCGCACCAATAATCACAACATCGAAACGTTTCATCGGAATAAAATCTCAAGTTTAAAGAGCTATTATAGTTTAACAAATTACTGTTAATTTGATCCGATGATTGGGGGTAGATGCCCAGAGGTCAATATTTTGCCCCGTTTAATTTTTAGAATTGATTTCTCCTTTGGGTTGAGGACTTTCTGAGGAGGTTACACTCGATGAAGATTGTAATATTATTGGGTTGAAAGCAGGAACTTGACAGGTGGCCGTATTGGTTTTTGGTAAACAAGCAATAGGTTGAGTCAAAATCGAAGGAATAGAAACAAATTCTCCTTCTAAAACAAAATCATCGGCATTCAAGACGACCCCTAAAATTTCTTGGGTGGATTTGATTTTAATGACAACATCATCAACCCTTCCATCTCCATCAAAATCCATTAATTCCTTATAGTCTAAATCGGTTTCACCAATGCCATCGGTTAACCCAATTTTATCCCCATCATTAAACCAATCAAAATCAGAAATCACAGAAACATGAAACATATTATGGCTGGCATCTTGGGTTTTTAGGATAAATATATCGGTATTGCCGTTACTACTGGGGGTTTGGGCATTTCCCGACATCGGCATGAACACACTAATCATAAAAGGAATAATTGTGGCAATTAAACAGGTGCGAACTCGATTTGAAATCATACATTTTCCTCATGCTTTGATTTCAGTCTACCGAGGAGTTTAATAGTTTCGGTGGTTAGTGAGTGCTACTATTCAAAGTTCTACAAGGTTGAGAGAAAATGGGGGGTCTATTTAAACGTAAAACCCTGATTAACTCAAGAAAAATCAGGGGTTTACGGGTTGTGTCCGTTGGTTGTAAAATGGACAGTTGGGAAATTGGAAAGTACACAAATATTGTACAACATACACTAATCGCTCTTTTTTTAAGACTGCGATGGGGTAGCCGCCGCCTGTCGGCATCGCTCTCCCTACAATTATCACGAATAAAATGCGATCATAGTTTCTTGTTGTGGGACGATAGATTTTCTTGCCGTATCACTTGCAGATCAGGTAGAATGACTAATAGTTTCTGAAGTCTAAAATGGAAACCATGCTGAATATTGAATATCTGACGAGCCAAGATGGAGAGGCGATCGCCGTGGTAATTCCTATTGCTCTATGGCGACAACTTTTGCCTGATGAAGAATCTTCCTTGGAGGAACTTGGGGAAGCGGTAGAAGACTATTGTTTGAATAAAGCGATGAATGAAGCTATTAATACTCCCTTACTTGATCGAGCGATGGCTTTGGCTTATCTTGAGGAGTAATGATCTTGGAAGTTCAATACCGTCAGGCTTTTTTAAAAGACTTGAAGCAACTTAAGAGTTCCACATCATACCAACGCATCTATGAAGTTGCGTTTACAACTCTAGCAGCTATCAACAGTTTGGAGGAGATTTCTGACATTAAATCCATGAAAGGTTACAGTCATCGGTATCGTATCCGCATCGGCGATTACCGTATTGGAATAGAGGTTAATGATGATTTTATAGAAGTGATGCGAGTTTTATATCGTCGAGAATTTTATCGTTATTTTCCGTAAGTTTTGGGAATTAAAATTTGTTCATGAGAAACGAGATCGCTTTCCCTACAATTATCATAAGAATGCGATCGCTCCTTTTTTAAGACTGCGATCAATTAGATTTATAAAGTAAATCAAAAAAGGTAGGATAGACGATTACCTACCCTACCTAATTTTGTACTGACTAAGGATTTAATTAGACAGAAATGCCATTTCCTCCAAGTGCTGTACCAGTCGTGGCTCCTATTTTTGCACCAACAGCGGCTCCTGCTGGGCCTGCAACTACCCAACCAATAGTTCCAGCTACAAGGGCTCCTGCAAGACCTGTTCCCAAAGCCTTTGCTCCTGCAATTACAGCAGCCTCTCCTGCGTTTTTCACAAGTTGAATCCAGTAATCGTCTCTCATTATTTCATCTCCCAGCAATATAATTATCGATTTAGATTGTAACTTTGATCTAAATGGAGGGTATAAAACGACAAGCGTTTAATCCCAAAATTTAGTTAAGTAGTAATACTTTCTATATGATGATTGAGAAATCTGATGTTTGTCTAGCTCAAAAATGTTCAATTTTGTCAACAACTTTTACTGTCTTTCAAACTATTTAATCTAGTTTTATACAAAAATATACAAAAATGTCTAAAAAAATCAGCCCATGTACGCTATAATACACAAAACTCTCCCATCTCCTAGCCCAAATGAACCTTAAAGAAATGTTAAAAGTGGCTGATAAAATAGTATTTGCTAAAACGGGTAGGCATCTTGATGATTTAGAGGAAGCGGTATTGCGGGGAACACTGGAACGGGAGACGTACAAACAAATTGCTAGGGATTTTGATTGTTCGGAGAGTAATGTGAGAAATACAGGATCAAAATTATGGCAGATTCTCTCAGAGAAGTTGGGGGAAGATGTTAATAAATCTAATTTTAAATCTGCAATAGAGAGGTTACAAGACTCTAATCTTTTCAACTTTGCACAAAATAATAATAATGTTAGTCATAGTTTTAATATTTGTGGAGAAAGTAGACATCCGCCTGATATACCCAACCCCTATCACCAAAATGAGAATATTTCTCAGTCTAAATCAACTGAAACTCTACATAATGATTTAAGTGAAATGCCTGATTTGGGTGCTTTTTACGATCGCACTCCTGAATTAGAAACCCTGACAAATTGGATTTTACAAGAACAATGTCGTTTGATTGCAATTACGGGTATTAGTGGTATTGGGAAAACGGCGTTAACGGTGAAACTGGTTCAACAAATTAAGGAGGAATTTGAGTCTGTAATTTGGTGTGATTTTGACTCATCGCCGACTTTAGCGGAATTTCAAAGTAACTTGATTCGGATAATTTCTCAGTCTGAACAGTTAGATTTATCTGCCAATAATCAGAAATTTTTACCTCTAATTAAATATTTACAAAAGTATCGCTGTTTAGTTATTTTAGATAATATTCAAAATCTTTTTAGTAGCGGCGAATTAGCGGGAAAATATAAACCAGAATATGAAGACTATCGCACTTTATTTAAACAAATCAAAGAATTACATCATCAAAGTTGTGTTGTGTTAACAGGTTGGGAACAACCTAGAATTGTAACTGAGGTTAAAAGCGAAAATTCTTTAATTCGGACTTTACGACTGACGGGTTTAGATATTGTAGCTGCACGGGAAATATTGAGCGATAATGGGTTAACAGAAATTACTCACTGGGATGCAATGATTCAACACTATCAAGGCAATCCCTTCTGGTTAAAAAGTATAGCAAATTTGATGCAGGATTTGGGAAAATGTGAAATTGAGGTGTTACTGAATAATACTCTATTGTTACCTGAAGATGTGAAAGAGAGTTTACAGCAACAGTGCGATCGCTTATCGGAAATAGAAAAACAAGTGCTATCTTTATTGGCGGAAGAAAGCTATCCTGTTAATTTAGTTAAACTGTTAGAAAATAGCAGAATTAATTCATCGGATTTAATTAATGCCCTACAGTCTTTATTAAAACGGTGTTTAATCGAACAACAAGGAAATTTTTATACTGTTTTACCTTTAATTAAGCAATATATAACGAGTACAAATTAGTTTTAAATAATTTAGTGGGTGATGGGTATCTCACGGATATTTCCATAAATTGAGTTCTGATATAAACCGATAATCTCGTTGGTTTTTACTCAGTAGGGGAATTTTGTACTCAATAGCTGTGGCAGCAATTAGAGCGTCTGGTATTAAGAGTCCATGACTAAGATAGTAATAATTAATCAGTTGTTCTGCTCTAATAGATATCTGTTGGTTTAGTTGGAGAATAATAAACTGTTTAAGGAATTTTTCTAAAGATTCTAATTCTCTTTTATTACGACATCCAACCATTAATTCTAATTTAGTAATTATACTAATTGTTAGCAATAATTTTTGCGATTCTTGCACAAGACGTTCTTGAGCAATTATGTCGTTATTTGCGAAATCAATTAAAATATCTGTATCAATTAGAATAGATTTCATGTTACTGATGCCAATGTTGTTGTCGGATATTTCTCACCCATTGCGTACTATTTTGAGTCTCTGGGCGATCGCTCCACATTCCAATAAAAGGTTGATCTTCTAATTGCAGAGAATTAATCGGGGGCTTTTGTTCTATTTCATAGCGTCTTTTTAAAACAGCGACCAGATCAGCAATAATTTCTTGAGCTTCTTCTGGTAGTTCTTGAATATCTATCAGTAGTTGTTCAGAAGAAAAGAGAGTCATATTAATTTTCGGGAAAATACAATGATTTGATGTTTAGATTATATTATAACAAATATAACCGATCATTAATGTAGTGGGGTGGTGCGTGATATACATCTGACGCACCGTAGGGGTTTAAGGAACAGCAATAAACTGGTTAATGGCGTCTATAAGTTGATCAATTTCTGAGGAGAGGGTAAGGTAATGAACACAAGCTCTAACGCAGTTAGGATCGAGGAGAGTTCTCAGGAAAATACCTTGGTTTTCTAAAGTATTAACTAAGGATTTATGGGATTTTCCATCAGTGAGTTGAAAGGAAACTAAACCCGCTTCTGGGGGAGAAGTTCTTAAACATTGAATTTGGGGAATTTCTGATAATTTTTGCCATAAATATTCACTATTTTGACAAATTTGTTGATAGCGTTCTGTTGCTGTTCCCTGTTGATGATGGAGAGCGATCGCCTGGCGTAAAGCCGCATATAATGGAGAAGCGGAAGTTGCCACTTCATAGCGTTTTCCATCCGGTGTCCAAGCGATGGGTTTTCCCTGTTCATCCCCCATAATACTCCGCCATCCGATAAAGGTTGGAGATAATTCTGATAAAGATTCAGCGCTAACATATAACCCCCCCAATCCATCGGGCCCACAAAACCATTTATGACCGGTAAAGGCATAAAAATCAACCCCAGTTTCTGTTAAATTGAGCGGTAAAACTCCTACGGATTGAGCCGCATCTACTAATACTTTTGTGTTATAATTATTGTGGCAAAGGTTAACAATTTCTGTCAAGGGCAATACTTGTCCTGTATTCCATAAAATATGACTAATGACTAATAGACGAGTATGGGGTTTTAAATACTTAGAAATCATCGCTACCGGATCACCTTGGTTTAAGGTTTCTCTCAAGGGAAAAAACGAAACTTCCAGATCAAAACGACGTTGAATTTCTTGAATAATCGCTAAAATTCCGGGGTGTTCACAATCAGAAATCAACAGATGATCTCCGGGTTGCCAATCAATTCCCCAGAGGGCAATATTGCAGCCTACAGTAACATTTTCGGTAAAAGTTAGGGTTTCTGGTGAGATGCCTAATTCCGTAGCCAGCAAATGGCGAGTTAATTGGGTTTCTTGGTTTTGCCATTGGTTGACTTTCCCCGAAAACGGGCCAGAGAATTGCATATATTTATACCCCTCAACAATAGCATCCATCGATATTTGGGATAATGGCCCTTGTCCGCCATAATTAAAATAGGCTTTATTCGTTAATGCGGGAAAATTTTGGCGATGGGTTTCTAGGGAAGGAATTGTCATAATATTGAAGGTTAGTTATTTTTCGTTAAGGAAGACGCTGTAGAGATGTTCCATGGAACGTCTCTACTAAGTTTAATCTGAAGGGGATATCTGATGTACAATTAATCATTGACACTTAAATAATTATGTTAATCACCGATAAACAACTGTTACTTTATCAACGCTGTCAGAGGCGGGCATTTTTAGATCGTTATGGCGATATTTCTCAACAAGATCCTCCGAGTGATTTTTTACTGAAACTAATCCAGGATAGTTTTGCCTATCAGCAAAGTATTTTATCAAATTATCCCTATTCTAAACTCAATTCTTTTTTTAAAAATTGGGAGTTGGGGGCAAAACAAACGATAGAATTAATGCAGCAAGGAGTGGAGCGAATTTATCAAGGAGTTTTACTTAAGTCCGAGGTAATTAATACTTCTGATTTCAGTTTAGATGGGTCATCTATAGAATCTGATGAGATGATTCAGATCAGATTATTGAGTTCTCCTGAATTATTGGTTAAACAGCCAGGAACTTCTGAATTTGGAGATTGGATTTATGTTTCCCAGGATATTAAGTTAGGTAAACGTCCTAAACTCGATTATCAAGTGATATCGGCGTTTCATGCTTATTTATTAACAGATATTCAAGGAATACAGCCAGAAACAGGCTGGTTAATTTTACGCGGAAAAGCACCTTATGCGGTTAATTTAGAGCAACGTCTGCCGCAGATGCAGAAGGTTTTAAATAATTATTTAATCATGGTGTTATCTCGTCAGGAACCGGAGGTTTTTATTGCGAGACAAAAATGTAATTTATGTCAATGGCATAGTTATTGTTTGGGTGTAGCGCGATCGCAAAATCATATTTCTTTAATTCCCGGGGTGACTCCAACCCGTTATTTACGGTTACAAGAACTTAATTTAACTACGGTTGAAACCTTAGCTAAAGCCACCCCTGAACAATTAGAAGTCTATCCCGAATTTGCCGAGGGAATTGCTTTACAAATTATCAAACAAGCAGAATCAAATTTAAGGAATAAAGCGATTAAACGTCGGGAAGAATTTATCAGTTTTGAACAAAATTTTAATTCTAGCGAATGGATTGATATTTTTAATGATAACTCTCAAACAAAATTAAAAAAATTTCCCGTTGAGATTTATTTTGATATTGAAGCTCAACCGGAATTAAACTTGGATTATCTTCATGGAATGCTGGTTGTAGATCACCGTTCAAATCAACAAAAATTTTATCCCTTTTTGGCAGAACATCAGAACCAAGAGGAACTAATTTGGAAACAGTTTTTAGAATTAGTTTGGATGTATCCCATCGCCCCTATTTTCCATTTTTGTGACTATGAACCTAAGACGATTAAACGATTGGCAATGGTTTATAATACGCCAGATTATTGGTGGAAACCCGTGTTAAAACGATTTATTGATCTCCATGCCAAAATGACGGAAACTGTGACCCTTCCGGTGGAAAGTTACGCCCTGAAACCCGTGGCGAAATGGTTAGGATTTGAATGGCGTGATCCGAAAGCAAATGGTGCTCAATCTGTTTGTTGGTATGAACAATGGTTAAAAACAGGCGATCGCAAATTATTGGATGCAATTGTTCAATATAATGAAGATGATTGTCTCGCTACATTTCATGTTAAAAAATGGTTAACAGAGTTTCTCAATGATTCGATATAATATAGATTAATTCGTTATGAAAATTATAGCGTTTTAAAAGAAAGTTAGATCTATGACTCAAGAACAAAAAACTGATCGTCAACGAGGACATCAAGCCAATGAACGGACGTTTTTAGCCTGGTTAAGAACCTCTATTTCATTAATTGCTTTGGGATTTGCGATCGCTCGCTTTAGTTTGTTTTTAAATCAATTAGAGATTTCCTTAACTCAACAAAATACTAGGATTCATCCTGTTTTTAACTCTAATAATATTGGAATTATTCTAGTAATTACCGGAATGATTATTATTGTAATTGCAGCTTGGAATTATAATCAAGTTTTTTGGCAAATTGAACAGGGAAATTATCAACCCAAGCGTTTATCAATCTGGATAATCACAGCTATTGTAGTCATTTTAGGGTTGATTAGCTTACCGTTATTTTTCCGTCGAGATTTACCTCAAAAAAATGCTCCTAATTCTTTGGACTTACAAAGTAATCGATCTTTACCTTTTATTGCCAATATTTTAATTGGGCTTCGATATTAATTTCCTATCCCTTAGATTATCTCGTAAAAATAAAAGCATAGGTGAATTTTATGCGAATTCTATTATCTATTTTATTCATAGTTTTAACCCTAACCTTCTTCTTGATTTTTAGTACCTCTAGTGTGGCGATTTCCACAATAATTGATTTTATGGGACAAGGGAATTTATCCACAGGATTGATCTATAATAATACAGAAGTCGGTGGTTTATCAGGAATAACCTATGACCCCGAACAACAGGTTTATTATGCCATATCCGATGACCCCAGTAATATAAATAAAGCTCGATTTTATACCCTAAAGATTGATTTAAGTTCCGGTTCCCTGGCGGAAACAGGGATAAGTGTAATTGGTGTAACTCCGTTATTAACAGAAACGGCAGAACCCTTTCTTAAGGATAGTCTTGATCCTGAAGGAATTGCATTTTCTGGAAATAGTGTTTTTATTGCTTCCGAAGGGAATTTTTATCAAAATATTCCAGCTTTTATTACGGAGTTTTCTTTGGAGGGTCAACTATTACGTTCTTTACCTATTTCTGATAAATTTATGGATGAGAATGGGAATAAAAATCAAGGACTCCGTTCTAATTTGTCCTTAGAAAGTTTAACCATAACACCGGATAAAAACTATTTATTTACAGCTACAGAAAACGCCTTAATTCAAGATGGAGACAAGGCGAGTTTAGATCGGGTAACTCCCTCTCGAATTTTGCGCTATAATTTGCAAACAAATCAACCGGATCGAGAGTATTTATATCTCACCGACCCCTTAGCCAATTCTTCTTTTATTGCAGAACAGTATAATAGACAGGGTTTAGTTGATATATTGGCAATTGACGATCAGCATTTAATTAGTTTAGAACGATCTTTTTCCTTGGGTTTAGGATATACGATTAAATTATTTTTAGTTAACTTAGAGCCAGCCGATAATATTCAAGAATTGGAGAGTATAAAACAAGCAAAATCAGCAATTATACCCGCAGAAAAAACATTATTACTCAATTTAAACCGTTTAAATATTTTGATTGATAATATAGAAGGATTAACGTGGGGTTCTCCCTTACCTGAAGGTGGGCGATCGCTCATTCTCATCAGTGATAATAACTTTATGAGTTTACAAACCACCCAAATTATCGCATTAAGAATCAATCCCAACGTAGTAAGCCCTTCAGGGCTTTGAGGCGTGAAGGGCTCACTACAAGAGGTAGTAAGCCCTTCAGGGCTTTGAGGCATGGCTTTGAGTCCTGAAGGGCTCACTACAAGAGCATAACCAAATCTTAACCTTAGAACCCTTGACAACTGATTGGGGTGATCGGCTATCTTTGAAGTAGAAACATCTGTAATCCGTCCCGCGCTCTCAAATGGAATCGTCCAGCCTGCAATTGTTGGGTCTGAGAGGGGCTCGAAAATCAAACCTCATTGGGGGTGAAATTCTTCTTTACCTAGCGACATAGCACCTTTTTAGTCAGATTATTAAGACTTTTATATCGGGTTTGGTGACTTTCCAAGGGCCAGTGGTCGAACTGGCAATACCCATTTAACCTGTGTATAAAGTCAAGTTAAGAGAACAAAATTTAATTAATTTATTAACCCATTTTTATGAGTGTCTAACTCGATAAAACCTGAACATTTCTGTGGGACAAACACAGAGCAGAGTTTTATCATCATAATTGCTTTTTAACTCCAAAACCATACGGATTTCAGTCGAGAAACCTCCATATTCAGGTGTTTCTGGCAGTATTGGGGTTTAGTTTAAAACTTTCCGTTATTAAGATTAACGGAGAAAAATCAAGGGTTGTGTTTCTACCGCAACCGCCAGTTTTTGGTACAAATTTTTCAGTTCAAGATTAAGTCAAAACCATCCGAATATTCGGAACAGTTTGTTATGAATACCTTAATAATTAAATCCTACGAAGGTCAAAAAGATTGGTCTGCGATCGCCCATTTATTTAAAGCCTGTCAAACCGTCGATCATCTTAGCGAAGATGAAAGTTTAGCCGACTTAAAATTAGGTCTATCTTCTCCTAACGTTAATCCTCAAAAAGATATTCGTCTGTGGACAGATACAGAAAATCAACTTTTAGGGTTAATGGGCATTGAACCTTTAGCCTCTAAAATGGTAATTGATGGATATTTTGGTTTATATATTCATCCGAGTATCCGCTCTAGCAATTTAGGAAAAGAAATGTTGCGTTGGTGCGAAACTCGCCTGCGGGAAATCGGACAACAAAAACAACAATCGGTACAACTCCGAACCTACACTTTAGAAAACCAAAGCCAACAAAATCAACTCCTAAAAAAACAAGGATTCAAAGTAGATCGTCAATTTATTACCATGGCGAAATCCTTAGAATCTCCCCTTTTTATCCCCCCATTTCCTTCGGATTTTAGCTTATCCCATTGCCAAGGAAAACCCGATATTTCTACTTGGGTCGATTTATTTAATGAATCCTTTATTGATCATTGGGATCATCATGAACTCACCCTAGAACAAGCCCAATATTGGCAGAATCAACCTGAATATCAACCGGAATTAGATTTAGTCGCCGTTGCTCCTAATGGAACCTTTGCAGCCTTCTGTAAATGTCAATTAACCTCTGATCAAATCGGTTGGATTGAATGGTTAGGAACTCGACGGGGATTTCGGAAATTAGGCCTAGGGAAAGCCATGCTCTTTGCGGGTTTATCCCAACTGCAAAAAGCCGGAGCCACCACCGCCAAACTCAGCGTCGATGCCGATAGTTTGACCGGAGCAACTAAACTTTATGAATCCGTTGGTTTCCAACCCGTAGCCACTTGGTTATCCTGGGTAAAACCCTTATCCCGTCAAAATCTCAGCCAACTTTTTCCCCAACAAGCCACGGCTTAAAGAAGGTATACAATAGGTACAGACGTGCCATGGCGCGACAGGGGTTATCTATCCTCCCCCTGCTCCCCCTGTTCCCCCCTACCTCCCCTGCCCCCCTGCCCTCTAACCTATGGCTTCTCTGGCGCGAAAAAATCTATTTGAAGATATTCCCCGTTTTTTAGTGGCTCAAGCGGGGATTATGTTTGCTGTGAGTTTAGTTACCATTCAAAATGGAATTTTAACCGGGTTTATTCGGTCTTCTTCTATCTTAATTGATCACTCAAAAGCTGATATTTGGATCGCCTCTAAAGACATGATTCACCTAGAGTTAACCATGCCCATTTCTTTAGAACGAATGACCCAAGCCCAAACCGTTGAGGGCGTTGAACGAGCCGAAGCCTTTATTTTTAGAAATGCCCGTTGGCGTGATCCCCTAGAGAATAAAATCCATGCCGTTACTGTGGTCGGTTCCGATCCCGATGGAGAATTATTTTTCCCTTGGAATATTATTCAAGGAGAAGCTCAAGCCTTAAAAAATCCTTACACAATTATAGTTGATGAGAGCAAATTAAACGCACTCAAAATTAAAAATATTGGTGATATTGCTAAACTCGGAGGATTAGAAGCAAAATTAGGAGGAATTACCCAGGGAACCCAATCAATTGTGAGTAATAGTTTTATCTTTACCTCTTTAAAAAATGCTAACGCTTATGTGAATAGCCCCGTAAAAACTCAAACCCTGTGCCAACTTCAAAATGATGATTTACAATGTACTCAAAGCTATGAGGATCAATCCTCTAATCAAAAACCCCTGAATTCTCCGCCCCCAAGACAATTAAATCTAGCTGACCCTATTACATACGTTTTAATTAAAGCTAAACCCGATCAAGACTTAGCCCAACTCAAGCAAAAACTCCAGGAAACTTTACCCAATGATGTGCAAGTTTTGACCCGGGAAGAAATGTCAATGATCATGCAAACCTTTTGGCAAAAACGCACGGGGGTTGGATTTGTTCTCAGTTTGGGGGCGGCGGTCGGAATATTAGTCGGGATGGTCGTGGTCGGACAAATTCTTTATTCCTCCGTCAGTGACCACCTCAAAGAATTTGGGACTTTGAAGGCGATGGGAGCCTCCGACTGGGTAATTTACGGAATTATTTTAGAACAGGCTCTCTGGATGGCGGTTTTAGGTTATATTCCAGGGATGGCTCTATGTTTTGGTGTTGCCTATTGGGCCGGTGCGACCCAGGGAATTTTGATTTTAATTACCCCGTTATCGGCTTTGGGGGTATTCGGCTTAACGGTGGTTATGTGTACTGGGTCGGCGTTTTTCGCCATTCAGAAAGTCACTAAAGTTGACCCGGCGATTGTGTTTAAAGCTTGATAGGATGAGTTTTTGTTCCTCCGTTGAGTCAGATCACAGGCAATTGAGGACGTTTGAGTTTAGAATAGTAATACTAAACTGTATAGGATAGTTCATGTTCCCATTCCTTCTCCGACAATCCCGGATTTCTTCAGTAAACTGATAATAAGCCCTTGTAATTTAGTTTATTAGATCTGTCAATTCCCGTTATAAGCCCACATCATAATTAATTGGTAACAATGATACGCACTCAAGTGAACGAGGCAAAGTCTACTATATCCCCCAATCAGACTGAATATTATTCAGCCAATGCCAAAGTTAAGCCGATTGGAATTCAAACTTGTCGCGTGGAAATGGCTTATAAATCTGGACGGCAAACGGTTCAAGTTCTGGAAAATATTGATTTAGAAGTCGAACAAGGGGATATTCAACTGTTAATGGGGCCGAGTGGATCGGGTAAAACCACATTACTCTCAATTATCGCCGGACTTTTAACTCCAACGGCGGGACAGGTCTTTTTGTTGGGCGAAGAAATTACCAAATTGTCTCGGACTCAATTGGCAGAATTTCGTTTACATAATATTGGGTTTATTTTCCAAGGATTTAATTTATTTCCGGCTTTAACTGCTTTGGAAAATGTGGAATTAGCTCTCCATCTTAAAGGAATTAGGGGAAGAAATGCGAGAGAAGAAGCAAAAACTCGCTTAGAACAAGTCGGTTTACAGGATAAAATTCATCTGCTACCCCAGGATTTATCGGGGGGGCAAAAACAACGGGTAGCCGTGGCGCGCGCCTTAGCTGGAGAACCTCCATTAATTATGGCCGATGAACCCACAGCCGCCTTAGATTCTACCAGTGGCCGGGCTGTGATTGATCTGTTAAAAACCTTAGCCAAACAAGAAAATACAACGGTATTAATGGTAACTCATGATCCTCGAATTATGGATGTGGCTGATAGTATTTTGACCTTAGAAGATGGCAGAATTAAAAATTAAATAACGAGGAAACCGGGTTTCTGGCTATTCAGCAACTCGGTTAATTTTTCCAGTTCTTTTGGGCCTGTTCTAAAACATAGGCAGAAACTTCTTGAATTTCGGCTTCTGTTAAGCGATCTTTGTACGCAGACATATTATTTTTACCATTAGTTACTAAACTTGAAATTGCTTCTAAACTATCAACATGATTACGTTCTAAGGCTTTTTTCTGTAAAGTTTTTCCCCGTCGGACAATATTTCCTCCCCCAGCATGACATCCTGCACATTGCGCTTCAAATATTTTCGCCCCAGTATCAATATTAACAGCTAAGGCCGTGGCATGGACAGAACCCAGAACTAAAGTTAAGGTTAAGAATAATATTAGAAGTAATTTGTTGAGCATTGTTTATCCTTGAGGTAACATGAACATCGAACCGTTAAAATTAGGGTAAATAATCAGAATCTAAAACCTCCTCTAAAGAAAATGGGGGTTCGGTGGGAAATAAATCACTCGATAAATTATAGGTTTTGAGAATATCTTTTCTAGCTCGATTATAGCAATCAAGGAATATTTCATCTAACAAATTCCTTAAACTGGGACTATCTTCTAAGGATAAATCTATTTGTAACCGTTGTTCTACTATAGTACGCTGCCATCCCCTAGCATTATATTCTTTTTCGGTTTGCCAATAGTTTAATTTTAACAAATGTTCGATTAACACAATTAGTCGGTTTTTTACTTCTTTTTTCTCACTTCTTCCCCTACTATCAATTTCCTCAATTAAATTATTAATATCTACCTGATTTAACTTGCCTTCCTGCAATAGTTTAGAAGTTTGAAGTAACCATAAATAATAATCTTGTTCATATAAAGTGTTGTTTTGAGATAAGGTTTCCATCGCATTAAGCCTTTTGTCAAAAAGTCTACTAATTATAACATAAATAATATTAATTATAAACAATAGGAAGATTTTACCCCAATTCAATTAGATATGGTATAATCAACAATAGACTAAACTTAATTTTATTTCGCTTCTCATGTCGAATATTCCTCAAATTCTAGCTCAAGAACTTTCTCTTAAACCCTTCCAAGTAGAAAACGCCCTACAACTGTTTTCTGAAGGGGCAACTATTCCTTTTGTAGCGCGATATCGCAAAGAAATCACGGGTTTATTAGATGAAATTCAACTGCGAGATATCTCAGAACGTTATACTTATTTAACGGAATTGGAAGACCGAAAAAAAAGTATTTTAGAAGCGATCGCATCTCAAGAAAAACTCACCGATGAACTGCGAGAAAAAATTGAAACCTGTTTACAAAAAACCGAACTAGAAGATTTATATTTACCCTATAAACCTAAACGCAGAACCCGCGCCACCGTTGCCAAAGAAAAAGGATTAGAACCCCTAGCACAATGGATTGCCAATTTTAATCAACCCAATTCCCCTACTTTTGATTTAAACGCCGAAGCAGAAAAATATGTTTCTGAAGAAAAAGGTGTTAAATCCATTGAAGAAGCCTTAAATGGAGCCTCTGATATTTTGGCAGAAATCGTATCTGAAAAAGCGAATTTACGAGCCTATTTAAGAGAATATTTAATGAATCGAGGGGTATTTGTTTCCCTAGTTAAAGACGACTATCCCGAAGGAACAACTAAATTTGAAATGTATCGCCAATATCGAGAAAATGTACAGGATATTAGACCCCATAATTTGTTAGCTTTATTGCGGGGAGAAACCGAAGGAATCTTAAAAGTTGAGATTGAATTTGATCAAGATTTTGTTCAGTCTCATTTAGAATCCCAGGAAATTAAAACCAAAAATCCGATCATTAGAAAATTTTATCAACCGATGTTGAAAGATGCCTTTAATCGGTTAATGAAAACATCGTTAATTAGTGAAGTTAGAAGCGATCGCAAAACCTACGCTGATTTAGAATCAATTAAAACCTTTGAATCAAATTTAAGAGAATTATTACTCGCCTCCCCTGCGGGAATGAAACCCACCTTAGCCATTGACCCCGGGTTTAGAACTGGGTGCAAAGTTTCAGTATTATCAGAAACCGGAAAATTCTGTGAATATCATACCATTTTCCCCCACCAAGCGGAGGGTCAACGTCAAGAAGCAGCGAAAAAAGTTAAACAATTAATTGATAAATATAAAATCGAATTAATCGCGATCGGAAATGGAACCGCCGGACGAGAAACCGATGAATTTATAACAGAAATTATCGCTAAATTAGAGCGAAAACCGATCAAAGTGATGGTGAATGAATCCGGTGCATCCATTTATTCCGCTAGTGATGTGGCGCGGCAAGAATTTCCCGATTTAGACTTAACGGTGCGGGGTGCAATTAGTATCGGACGACGGTTACAAGATCCCCTAGCGGAATTAGTTAAAATTGATCCAAAATCCATTGGTGTCGGACAATATCAACATGATGTGGATCAGAAATTATTAAAGAAAAAACTCGATGATACGGTTGAAAGTTGTGTTAACTATGTGGGCGTGGAATTAAATACCGCTTCTAAGGAATTATTAACCTTTGTGTCAGGAATTACCCCAACAGTGGCCCAGAATATTGTTAATTATCGCAATGAAAATGGAGCTTTTAAAACCCGGAAAGAACTCTTAAAAGTCGCTAAATTAGGCCCAAAAGCCTTTCAACAGGCGGCGGGATTTTTAAGAATTCGAGGAGGTGTTAATCCTTTAGATAATACCGCAGTTCACCCCGAAAGTTATGCGGTTGTGGAAATTATGGCAAAGGATGTAGGCGTTACCTTAAATAATATTAGTCAATTTAAGGATAAAATTAAATCGGTTAAACTGGATAAATATGTTACCGAAACCATCGGAATTCCTACCTTAAAAGACATTATTAGCGAACTCGAAAAACCCGGACGAGATCCCCGGGCTGAGTTTAAATATGCCACATTCCGAGAAGGAATTAAAGAAATAACCGATTTAAAAATAGGAATGGAATTAGAAGGAAGTGTAACAAATGTAGTGGCTTTTGGGGCATTTGTTGATATTGGAGTCCATCAAGATGGGTTAGTTCATATTTCCCAACTCGCCGATCAATTTGTCGATGATCCGAATAAATTTGTTAAAGTGGGACAGGTTGTTAAAGTGCGAGTTATGGAAATTAATGAGAAGTTAAAACGGATTAGTTTAACGATGAAATTGTAGGGAATATATTAGGGATATTAAAGTTCCCAGAAATTCCTCAACTAAAACAACGAATCCTGACCGTTGTACTGCTACAGCCCGGATTAACTCAAACAAGTTTATGATACCCTAGAAATTTACTAAATCCAAATAGCCTGTAAAGCAACTCAGCCTAACCCGATGATAGTCACTAATAGTGACTAAGAAAAAAATTAGAGTTTTTCAGGTCATTGATCGCTCTCATCAAATGACAGCAAAAAACGACGGAGCAATTGAGTAAAAATTTGAGTTTCAGTTGGGTTGAATTGCTCAAGAAATTGAGTTTCCTTCTCAAACAAAACAGGCATGACCCGATTCATTAACTCAACTCCCTTGGAAGTCAGTTGCACACTTACACTGCGCCGATCATGGGGATCACGAATCCGAACAACCACACCCTCTTGTTCCAGGCGATCAATCCGGTTCGTCATCGCTCCAGACGAGAGCATTAACAAACCATAGAGGTCAGTGGGTTTGAGTTGGTAGGGTGAACCTTGCCGCCTGAGCGTCGCCAGCACATCAAACGACCACACATTCAAACCATAGTCAGCCAACACAGTTTCCCGATGCTTTTCCAATAATCGGGCAATTCGCAACACTCGTCCAATCACGGCTAAAGCGGAAACATCTAGCTCAGGGGACTCTCGTTGCCATTGTTCCAAAATTTCATCAATGCGATCGTGTTTCATAGGCTGATTATATCTTGATATCGAGATTCTTGACATTTATCTTTGTTTCAACTATCTTGATATCAAGATAAATTAATTATTCCATCCTGACACGGCTACAACCATGACCTTCTTACCTTTGTTCGGCTCTCGGAATCCCTTATGGCGCGGTCAAATTGGTCTTTATCTGCTGTTGTCGTTATTGAGTGGGGCGTTGTTACCCATTCAAGCCAGCATCAATGCTCAATTGGCACGTTCACTCAACTCTGCTCCTCTGGCGGCAGATATTTCCTATTTCGTCGGTTTACTAACTTTAATAACCTTGCTCTTAACCGGAAAGTTCGGTCATTTAGACGGCTTCACCCTACGCCAAGCACCGCTATGGAGTTTCACCGGAGGCTTATTTGGAGCTTGGTACATTGCCTCCAGTGCTTACTTCATCTCTAGTTTGGGAGCAACCCTCACGTTAGGATTTGTGGTCGGTGGACAGGCAATCGCAGGGATCATCATCGATCATTTTGGTTGGCTAGGAATGCCTAAACATCGTCTGACTCCCCATCGTCGTATTGCCGTCGGGCTGTTAGCCGTTGCTATCTTTTTTCTGAGACAATAATCAATTATTTCTCATATATTATGGATATTTTATTGGCAATGCTTGGGGCGGGTTCGGCCGGAAGTTTCTTGGCAATTGGATCTGCTGCTAATGCTCGGTTGAAACAAACCCTTCACTCTGCAATTGCAGCGACAGCTATGAATTTCTTGGTAGGGTTCGGTATTTTAACGCTTTTACTTGCATCGGGTCTTTTCAAATCACCGGGCTGGGAAAGGGTTGCTAATGTCCCTTGGTGGGCATTTTTAGGAGGATTGTTAGGAGCAATATTTGTCAGCTTAAGTACGTTGACCGTACCAAAGCTGGGTTTAACTACAGCCACATTAGCCGTTGTCTGTAGCCAAATGGTGATGTCACTAATCATTGATCAGTTGGGTTGGTTTGGTGTTCCACTCCATGCTCTGAATAGCTCCAGAGTCTTTGCGATTGTATTATTGATTGTGGCGATCGCTCTGACACAACTTGATCGTCTCACATCATCACCAAGCCGTAAACAAAACTGATTTGCTGTTGCCGAAATCCGAACAAACTTGATATTTTCGAGAACATTTTTCTCTGTTAAATTATTTTTTAAACAAGATAATAACAAGGTAAAAACCGAAGCTTATTTTGGTTATTTCCTTGTTAATTTTGTCTTTATACTATAATTAACTGGCCTTTATTCCTACAAAGTTTATAAAAAATGTTTTCAGCCCAATGTTTTAAATATGGTCGCATTGGTAAACTAGACCTTGTTCAAAGCCAATCTATTCAAACACCAATTCTCTTTCCTGTAGTTTCCCTAGTAACGGGTACAACAGCAAAAGGTGGGGGTCTCTGGAAATATATTTTACAAGCTGATTGTCAGAATAGTTTATTACGTCGTAATTTACCCGTTTTATCTCAAGTTCTGCACTTTTTAGATTTTATTCGGGATAGACCCAATCAATTAAATAAATGGCGAAGTCAAGGAATTATTAAACGTTATCATCAGGATTTATCACCTGGATTTGATTATACAGCCCCTCTATTTTTGGATTCTGGAGGGTTTAAATTACTCTGGAACCAAAGTATAGACTTATCAGCTTATGGTCTTTCTATTGAAAATGGACAAGGCCCTCAATCCATATTACAATTACAAAAAGATTTTGGAGGACAGATTATTGCGACATTAGATTATCCATTACCGCCTAAATTATCAGAAATTGAAGCTAAAGAACGAATGTTAAAAAGTATCAATAATGCTGTTGAAACCGCTTTAATACTTCAAAATGATTCAGATTATAATCCTTTTCTATATGTAGCTGCTCATGGTCAAGATAGAACTAGCATGGGAAACTATATTAAAAGCGTGTTTGATAAATTTCATCGAGAAGAATTAAGAAACTATCCTTTTGGATTTGCCGTTGGTTCATTAGTTCCACTGAGAGGAGCGCATAAATATAGTGCAATTATTAATCTAATTTTAGGCTTAAAGGAAAATATTCCTAAAGAAAAAATTGATAGAATCCCTATTCATGTTTTTGGAATAACAGGGAGTTTAATTCCAATCTTAGCTTATCTAGGAGTAGATAGTTTTGACTCTAGTAGTTATATTCAAGAAGCAAGAGGTTTGGGCTATATTGAACCTCTCACTGGACGTTCTCGCCCAATTTTAGGAATGGAAAAAATAACTTGTGATTGTTGTATTTGTCAAAATGCTAATTTAAAACATATACAAGATGCCTTAACCTCAGAAATTCGCGGTCGTCCTGTTCACAATGGGCATTATAAAAGTAAATATTATGCTGATATTGCTTTACATAATTTAGAAATGGATTTTAGAATCTTGGAAAAAACTCAAGAATCTATAAAATCTGATGAACTTCAGGAGTATGTTATTGAGCATACAGAAAAATTTACTAATTTACGTCCAGCTTTATCCTATTTAGGGACGCAAGATGATGGTTTACAGAAAAGATTATCACGCCTAGTAATCTCAATGGCTCCTCCTATTCAAAGTCAAAAAAATCAGCTTGAAGGTTTCGTTTCCCTTCAGTACACTCCTGAGGATTTTAATATTTTGACCAATGGTTATAACCCTTCAGGACATAAACAGATATTACTAATTATCCCTTGTTCTGAAAATAAACCTTATTCTATGTCTCATTCTCACCGTCTAATTAAACAACGCTTAGACGAAACTTTTGGTGAAAAAACAAAATTGATTCATAAAGTTACCCTATCGGGGCTTTACGGCCCTGTTCCTGAAGAATATGAACTTGAGTCTGCCATCTTGGGGTATGATTTTCGCTTAGAGCGATTTAATAATGCTCAAATTAGTTTGCTAACAGAACGTCTGACCTTATATTTAGAACGTTATAGCAATCACTATATTGCTTGCATTGGATACGCGACCAGTATGGCCTATCGCACTGTTTTGGAAAAGGTTGCCAAGAAAAATGCTAATTTCAAGGTTCTACCCGTCAAACCGAAAGCTCGGAAAATGACAGAGTTTTATCGCCCTGAGAATGTAGCCGAGTTACTTCAACAGCTTGACTTGGTTCTTCGTGAAAGACTATGATAAGCTAGAATTAAATTGAATGATAGCTTTTAAACTTAATTGCAATAAAAGGAGAAATAAAAGATGCCTTCTCTTGAAGAAATCATTGATGAAAAAATTGGTGAAGTTCGTACAGAATCGCTAGATTTAAGTTTTGGTGAGATTGTTAACTTACACGCAAATAATGAACTAATTATTCAACCAGAATATCAACGTTTATTTAGATGGTCTGATGTGCAAAAATCCAGGTTGATAGAATCAATTCTTTTAGAATTGCCTATTCCACAAATTTTTGTTATAGAGAATTCCGACGGTGTATTTGAATTGATTGATGGTCTGCAAAGAGTAAGTTCAGTGATCCAATTTGTTGATTCTTCACAATTGAAAGACAAAGATGATCAACCTTTGCTTCCTTTAAAATTGCAAGGGTGTGATTTAATTAAAGAACTAGACGATAAACTATTTAATGATCTATCTTTAACACTTAGACTAAGAATTAAAAGATCATCAATCAGAACTGTTATCATTAAAAGACAAAGTAAATCTTTTTTAAGATATAATATGTTTAAAAGGTTGAATACAGGTGGTGAAAGTTTAGAACCTCAAGAGATTCGTAATTGTTCAGCAAGAATGGTGGGAGAAAAAGGAATTAATTTTTATGAATTTTTAACTCAAAAAGCATCTAATCCTAATTTCAGAAAATGTATAGAAACTTTACCAGAAGAAGATAAAGATGAAAAAGCTGATGAAGAATTAGTGTTAAGGTTTTTTGCAGCTAAAAACGCTCCAGATTTATTTAAGTCAAGTGTAAAAGACTGGCTCGATATTTATATGGAAAAAATACTGTTAGAAGAAATTGATTTTGATTATCAATCTGAAAGCAATCAGTTTGATAACTTATTTGAGATCCTTGCCAGAACACTAGGTGAAAATTCTTTTGTAATTTATAAAGATAATCAACCTAAAGGAAACTTAAAACCTGCTTACTATGAAGCAATTACCGTAGGTACTTGTAATGCCTTAGATAAGCTGATGGACATTTCTGATGAAGTAATTAAACAAAAAATTATTGAAACGGTTCAAAGTAATGACTTTAAGCAGTATACTGGCTCAGGAGCCAATAAAAAAAGTTGGCTTAAAAATAGAATTAATACTATTGAAAACGCTTTACTAGAACTAATTCAAAACTAATGAGTAATTGGTCTCAAGAACTAGAAAATGATTTAAGCTGGCGGGAAGCAGAACTTGTATCACTAAAGTTGCAGGTGTTAAAAACTACTAAAGGTTCTGTAATATACCAAGCACTTCTGCGTGCATTGTGGGCAATGCTGTATGCTCACTATGAAGGATTTTGTAAATTTGCTTGGGATCTTTATTTAGAAGAATTACAGAAATTAGGAATTAAGAGAAAAGATTGTAGAGAAGAAATCGCTAAACTATCGTTACAAAAATACCTTAATAGCTTTAAATGGGACTTAAGTATAGATAGCTTTTGGGAATTCGGGCAAACTGGGTTTCAAAAAATGTTAGAAGAAGATTTGGATTTTTCAACTAAACTCGATACAGAATCCAATCTTTATCCAAATTTATTAAAGAAAAACTCTATTCAGGTTTGTTTGAATTACCAATTAGTTGAAAAATATGAAATAGAGTTAAAAGCTTTGGTAAAAAGGAGGAATCACATTGCTCATGGTAAAAAGATGATTATCAAAGACTTGCAAGAATATAAAAAATATGAAGATGCTGCTATAGAAGTTATGCACGAATTAGCAATCTCTATCGTTGATTGTTTGGATAATAAGTCATATCTGAAAAATCCATAATTAATTTGTTTTATGAATCATATGATTTAAGGTTAATCTAAATAATTCCTATTGTTGAATGATGCGATCGCTCTCTATATTGTTAATTACCCTATACTAGAAATTAAATCTCCGATCTCTTGAGGGGTAGCACCTGTAGCTAAAATAGCCTTAATTAACAACTCAATAGAAACCGAACCATCCCCATTTTCTGCTTTAGCAATACGCGGTTGACTAGAATGAATTTTTTCAGCTAACTCTGATTGTGTCATCAAATTTTGACGACGTTCTTTTAAATGACGACTTAATACTAATTTAATTTCAACTAATAACACTTCTTCCGGTGTGAGTTTTAAAAATTCAGCAACAGTTCCAACTTTCCAACCTTTAGCTTCTAAGCGTTTCTTTTTTTCTTGATCCATTGCATGATTAGGACTAATCTCTGTCATATTGCGTCAACCTCTTTTTACAATTTTCAATAACAATTTTTGGTGTGGTTCGGGTTGTTTTACTAAAAATATCAACAATTAAAATAGCATCGTGATCAATTCGATAAATAATTCGCCAGGTTTGACGACTATCTCGGATTCTTAATTCATGACAGTTATTTCCAATACTGGGCATCGGTCGAGAGTGAGGCATCCCCAAATTTTAACCTTGCTGCAACCTCCTTAAGAAAACACCTGCTTCAATTCTTGCGTTTTGACTAAAAGGTGGAGTTCTAACTTCTCCGTGCAACCAGATTAGGGGTTTATCCTGCTGATTCATCTTTTAAATATATCAGATTTAATCCAGTATATCAGATTTGATATATGGGATTAACGGATTTTAATTCATTGTTGGGTTTCCTTTTCATTCAACCGAGCCAATGGTAACGCTAAGATAATTAAGGACTGTACCACTCGAAATGTAGTGAACTCAAAATTGCTCTCTGACCCCCTGCCCTATCCCAACAACTCCCCCAACACCATCCGCATTCGGGGGGCGAAACAACATAACTTGAAAAATGTTGATTTGGAGTTACCGCGCGATCGCTTAATTGTATTTACAGGCGTTTCCGGCTCTGGGAAATCGTCCCTCGCCTTTGATACCATCTTCGCTGAAGGTCAGCGCCGCTATGTGGAGTCCCTGAGCGCCTACGCCCGCCAATTCCTCGGACAACTGGATAAACCCGATGTCGATGCGATCGATGGCTTGAGTCCCGCCATTTCCATTGACCAGAAATCAACCTCCCATAACCCCCGCTCTACCGTTGGGACGGTGACGGAGATTTATGATTATTTGCGGTTGCTATTTGGTCGCGCTGGACAGCCCCATTGTCCGATGTGCGATCGCAATATTGCCCCCCAAACCATTGATGAGATGTGCGATCGGATCATGGAACTTCCAGACCGCACCAAATTCATGATCCTAGCTCCAGTTGTTAGGGGAAAAAAAGGAACCCACCGCAAGCTATTATCAAGTTTAGCCTCCCAGGGATTTGTGCGTGTTAGGGTGAATCATGAGGTTTTGGAACTCTCAGAAAATATTGAATTAGATAAAAACCATAGCCATAATATTGAAATTGTTATTGACCGCTTAATTAAAAAACCAGGACTACAAGAACGTCTCGCTGATTCCTTAACCACCTGTTTAAAACAATCAAATGGAATTGCAATTATCAAACTCTTAGATGATAGATCAACGGATGCAAAAAATGAAAATTCTGAAGATCCAGAACATCAGGATCATTTAGAACAAGATAACTTTGAATCCCCCTCAATTAAAGGGGTAGAATCTTCACAATTAATATTTTCTGAAAACTTCGCTTGTCCCGAACATGGGGCGGTAATGGAAGAACTTTCTCCTCGGTTATTTTCTTTTAATTCTCCCTTTGGGGCTTGTCCAAGTTGTCATGGTTTAGGACATCTCAAAACCTTTTCCTCGGAGTTAGTCATTCCCGACCCCACTCAACCCGTTTATACGGCCATTGCTCCTTGGTCAGATAAGGATAATTCCTATTATTTATCCATTTTACATAGTGTCGGTCAAGCCTTTGGTTTTGAGATTACCACTCCTTGGAATCAACTCACAAAAGAACAACAAAATATTATCCTTTATGGTTCAGAGGAACCTATTTTAATTGAAACCGATTCTCGCTATCGAGAAAACAAAGGTTATTATCGACCCTACGCCGGGGTATTGCCATTATTACAACGTCAATATCAAGATAGTGCTTCCGAATTACAAAAGCAAAAATTAGAACAATATTTAATTGATCAACCCTGCGAAGTTTGTCTGGGAAAACGACTCAAACCCGAAGCCCTAGCGGTGCGAGTTGGACAATATCAAATCGATGAATTAACAGGGGTTTCAATTCAGGATTGTTTAAACCGAATTAATCAGTTAAACCTAACCGAAAGACAAGCAAAAATAGCGGAATTAGTTCTGCGGGAAATCAGAGCCAGATTGCAATTTTTACTCGATGTAGGATTAGACTATTTAACCCTAGCTAGAACCGCATCTACCCTATCAGGAGGAGAAGCCCAACGGATTCGGTTAGCTACTCAAATTGGAGCGGGTTTAACGGGGGTTTTATATGTATTAGATGAACCTAGTATTGGTTTACATCAACGGGATAATACAAAACTCTTAAATACGTTGATAAAATTACGGGATTTAGGTAACACTTTAATTGTGGTTGAACATGATGAAGAAACCATTCGGGCGGCGGATCATTTAGTGGATATTGGGCCGGGGGCGGGAGTACATGGCGGCGAAATTGTTGCTCAAGGAAATATAGAGGTTTTATTAAAAACTGAGCGCTCTTTAACGGGTGCTTATTTATCAGGAAGAAAACAAATAGAAACCCCCACAGAAAGAAGAAAAGGAAATGGAAAACAGATTAAATTAATTAACGCTACCCGCAATAACTTAAATAATATTACCGTGGAAATTCCGTTAGGAAAACTGGTGAGTATTACGGGGGTTTCGGGTTCAGGAAAATCTACCTTAATGAGTGAATTACTGTATCCGGCTTTACAACATCATTTTACCCGTAAAGTGCCTTTTCCCAAGGATTTAAAACAAATAGAAGGGTTAGACGCCTTAGATAAAGTGATTGTCATTGATCAATCTCCCATTGGTCGCACACCCAGATCTAACCCCGCAACTTATACCGGAGTTTTTGATATTATTCGAGAGGTTTTTACCGAAACCATTGAAGCTAAAGCCAGAGGTTATAAAGCCGGACAATTTTCGTTTAATGTTAAAGGAGGGCGGTGTGAAGCCTGCGGAGGACAGGGTGTTAATGTGATTGAAATGAACTTTTTACCCGATGTTTATGTCCAGTGTGAAGTGTGCAAAGGAGCCCGATATAATCGGGAAACTTTACAGGTCAAATATAAAGGATATTCGATTGCAGATGTGTTAAATATGCCCGTAGAAACGGCTTTAGAAGTGTTTCAAAATATTCCTAGGGCGGCAGGTCGGTTACAAACTTTAGTGGATGTTGGTTTGGGTTATATTCAGTTAGGACAACCTGCGCCAACCTTATCAGGAGGAGAAGCCCAACGGGTTAAATTAGCATCAGAATTATCCAAAAGAGCCACGGGAAAAACCTTATATTTAATTGACGAACCGACAACGGGTTTATCCTTTTATGACGTGCATCAATTATTAAATGTATTGCAAAGATTAGTGGATAAAGGTAATTCTATTTTAGTAATTGAACATAATTTAGATGTAATTCGTTGTGCAGATTGGGTAATTGATTTAGGGCCAGAGGGAGGAGATAAAGGGGGAGAATTAATTGCAGAAGGAACCCCGGAAGATATTGCTAAAAATGCTAAATCTTATACGGGGATTTATTTAAAACAAGTGTTAAAACAACATCTTGCTAAGGTTGATACTTTGGAATAAATAATAATGAGCAAGTCATCATAAGATTTAATCTTTACTCAAAATAGTGTTTGACGCTATGATAGTATTTTGCTATGATCAAATAGGATGATTCAAAATTTTAGGTGTAAAGAAACTGAACGCTTATTCAGGAGACAGTATTCTCTCACACTCCCACCGTCAATACAACGTATTGCTCAACGTAAATTGGCGATATTGGATGCGGCTGAGAAAATAGAAGATTTGCGAGTTCCTCCTGGAAACCGTTTGGAAAAGTTAAAAGGCGATCGCCAAGATCAATATAGTATTCGTATTAATGAGCAATGGAGAATCTGTTTTAGATGGGATAATGGCAATATATTAGATGTAGAAATTGTAGATTATCATCGTTAAAATTATGATCGAACCTAAGTTAGAACCCGTTCACCCTGGTGAAATTCTATTAGAAGAATTTTTGAATCCGATGGAGATAACCTTAGAAAAGTTAGCCGAGGATATTCATATTTCTTTGATAAAAATTGATGAGATTATTCAAGGAAAATCTTCGATAACCGCAGATATTGCTTTGAGATTGTCGAAATATTTTGAACTCTCAGAACGATTTTGGTTAAACCTTCAAATTAATTATGATTTAGAATTGGCAAAAGATCAGTTAGAAGATCGGTTAGAGTCTGAAGTATTAAAGTTTAGTAAACAGTCAAAATGATCAGATATTTACAATTTAATTAATCATTATAGCGATCGCTCATCCCCCAGTTTATCAAAAATATCCATTTTTGAGGCTAATTTGGGGATATAATTTCTGTGCTTTCTACAAAAATATCAGTTTTTCAGAAATCGAATATTGTCGAGTTGTAGTTAAGGTCTAAGTTACTCAACCTATGGTATCAAACTATTTACCGGTATTGATAGGTGTGGCTTTTTGTTTTGAGCTATTTTAGTAAAAGGATGAACTTAATATGCAACTCAGCAATAATGAAAGAATTGGTCAATCTTTGACATTATTAAGTCAAGCACTCTCTCCTTACGTCGAACAAAAAATGAGAGAAGTTTATGGTAATAGTTGGTTTTCTCAGGTCAATCTTTGCCTATCAAACAAGAACAATTTCAATCGAAGTAATGAAGAAATTTTCCAAGACGTTTCTACTTTATTAACTATAATCAATCAACGCTGGGATAAAGTTTTCAAGAAATATTTATCTTCAGAAAGATATTTAATCAGTGAATTGATTGAAGTCCGAAATAGATGGGCGCATATTAATGGCTTTTCACCAGAGGACGCTTTTCGCGCTTTAGATAGTATTCATCGGTTACTGGTGAAAATTGGTGCTGAACAGGAAAAGACTGTTGATGCTCATAAACAAATTGTTTTTAAACTTCTGAGTCAAAAACAATCTAATTTTTCTCAAGCTCAAATGTCTCAAGCCGATGAGCAAATTCGAGAGCAATTGAAAGAACTTTTAGATATTATTCCCTTTCAAGATGCGAGATTATTATTACGAGCATTAACCCATCGCAGTTATATGTTTGAAAACCCTACAAAAACACAAGGAGATAACGAACAACTGGAATTTTTAGGGGATTCTGTATTACAATTTTTAGCAGGAGATTATGTCTATGAAAAATATTTCGGTGAACAGGAAGGACAATTGACCCAGAAACGAGAAAAAATTGTTAGTAATGAAGCGTTAGCAATATTAGCTCAGAATTTTAATTTAGGAAAATGGATAAAATTAGGGAGAGGCGAAGAATTAACCGGAGGTCGGACAAATCCAACTTTATTAAGTAATACCTTAGAAGCGGTCATTGGAGCTTATTATAAAGATTCTGGTATTGATGCGGTTTGGGAATGGTTAAAACCGATGTTAGAACAATTAGAAACCATAAAAATTGAGGCTAACTGTTCTCAGGTATTGAATGATGCTAAAAATACTTTTCAACATTGGGCGATAACTAATCATAAACAAAATCCTGAATATATTGTTATTCAAGAATCTGGAAATGCTCATAATAGAGTCTTTACTGTAGCAGTTAAAGTCAATGGTATTAGTTATGGTCAGGGAACAGCTACAAGGATAAGAGATGCAGAAAAGCAAGCTGCTACCCTAGCTTTAAATAAATTAACGTGAGTTCGATGGAGTGCGATCGCGATAAAACAGACGACTATTGAGCAGGCGATCGCGATAAAACAGACGACTACTGGGCAAGCGATCGCGATAAAACAGACGACTACTGGGCAGGCGATCGCGACAAAACAGACGACTATTGGGCATATGATCTAATCAGTAAGCGTGGGAAAATAGAGATGTAACCAGCAAATATTAGACAATTAAGGAGGCTTTTATGGATCACAGAGCATCACACTTAGACATAACAAAAGTTTTTTGTGACCTGGATGACTTTTGTCAAGTATTTGAACCCTTATTGGCACAAATGTTGTTACCAGAAGTGGTGGGTCAAAGCCGACCCAAAACCCGCTTGACTTTAAGTGAAATAATGACAATATTGATCGGATTTCATGGTTCACGTTACCGAACATTTAAAGACTTTTACCGATTACAAGTAATGGCATATTGGTCAAAAGCTATGCCTAACTTAGTCAGTTATAATCGTTTTGTTGAGTTAATGTCTTATGCTTTATTAGCACTATGTTGTTACTTTGAATATTGTTGTAAAGGCGAGGTAACTGGAACAAGTTTTATCGATTCGACCGCCTTAAAGGTCTGTCATGAAAATCGAGCAAATAGCCATAAAGTCTTTGCTGGACTAGCGGAATGGGGGAAAAGTTCAATTGGCTTTTATTTTGGATTTAAGTTACATTTAATCATCAACGACTATGGGGAAATTTTAAATTTTCAAGTCACACCTGCTAATGTTGATGACCGAAAAGTAGTCCCAGAATTAACAGAAGGAATTGTGGGAAAAATTTTTGGAGACAAGGGATATATTTCCGAAAAATTATTTAAGCAATTACATGAAAAAGGTTTACAACTGATAACTAGGCTGAAGAAAAACATGAAAAATAAACTAATGTTGTGGTCAGATAAAATGAAATTAAGAAAAAGAGGTATAATAGAATCAGTGAATGATCAACTGAAAAACTTATGCCAAATTGAACATACAAGACATCGAAGTGTAGGTAATTTTATGGTGAATTTAGTAGCCGGAATGATTGCTTATACTTATCAACCTGAAAAGCCATCATTGTATGAGATTAAACAACCAGTTTATCATTTTGAATAAACTCAAATTTCCCGCGCATTAAATAAACATTAAAACTGACAAGCTAATTTCACTTCCCGCCTGATAACTTACAGCTTGTGGCTTCGCCGTGAGCGTCAGCCGAAGGGTGTGGCGATCAAACTCCATCGAACTCACGTTAAATTAGGGTTAATATAAAATGATTTGTAGGGGCGGGTTCACTCAGAGCTTTATAACTTACAATTGATGTTTATAAACCCGCCCAGACTTTTTCAAAATCGATTATTCTGCATCTCCTTCTATTTCTGCTTCTTTCACCTGAATTGAGATTTTAAGCCCTAAAATATTAAGTAATTCAACAAAAGTATAAATTTCTGTACAAGTGATTGATGTTAAAACTTTATCAACTTTTTCTCGATTCATGTTATCTAAATTAAAACTTTGATCAAGTTGAGACTGAGCTTCTATAATATTGGTAATGACTTTTTTTAATAATTGAGGTTGATCGTTACTTTCTTCTAAAGCAACTTCCAGATAAGCTGCTGCTTCTTGTGGATCTTTGAGAGATTCAATTAAATAATTATGATAACTATCAGTAATGGGAGTTTTAACGTCTTGCATGGTAGTCTCTCCAGTATTCTTTTGCTTTTTGAATATCTTTTTGCTGAGTGCTTTTATCTCCACCACAGAGCAATAAAATTACGGTGAACCCGACTTGTCCAAAATAAACCCGGTAGCCCGGGCCATAATTAATTTTAAATTCAAATACTCCTTCACCAACAGAACGATAATTGCCTAAATTGCCCTCCTCAACTCGATCTAATCTGAATTTAATTTTAGCTCTTACTGTTCTATCTTGCACTGCTTCTAACCACTGTGCAAATGGAACTCTACCTTCTGGTGTAACATAACGTTGAATCTCCCTAGGTTGACTTTCCATAATGATCATTATAGCGATCGCTCATTCCCAATTTTATCAAAACTATCCATTTTCGAGGCAAATTTTGGAATAGTTAAGAATGGGGGTGGGTTATATTAGGATGATGATCAAAAATTTAAGCTCAATGACTATGACTAAATTTATTAATAAAATAGTCCAAGGAGATTGTATCGAAGTGATGAAAAACTTCGAGAATAACTGGATTGATATGGTATTAACTTCCCCTCCTTATGATAACCTGAGAAAATATAAAGGTTTTGTATTTCCTTTTGAAGATATTGCTGGAGAATTATACCGTGTAATTAAACCAGGGGGGGTTATGGTTTGGGTAGTTGCTGACGCCACTATTGAGGGAAGTGAAACCGGAACTAGCTTTAAACAAGCGATATTTTTTAAAGAAATCGGTTTCAATCTTCATGATACCATGATCTTTAAAAAAAGAAATCCCATCCCCCAAATTTATCGACGGAGATATAGTAATGAATTTGAATATATGTTTATTTTTAGTAAAGGTCAAGTCGCTACCCATAACGCCCTAATGGTAGATTGTTTACACGCCGGATTAGAACTAAATGGCACAACCTATAAAAATTATTCAAAAGATGATCAAAAACGTTCAAAAATGGCAAAACCTGTAAAGAATCAAAAAATTAAAGGGAATATTTGGGAATATGTGGTGGGAAAAAATCTCGAAGATCAAGAAGCAAAAAATCACCCCGCGCCCTTTCCCTGTGAATTAGCTCGGGATCATATTTATTCTTGGTCAAATGCTGGGGATTTAATTCTTGATCCGATGTGTGGAAGTGGGACAACTTGCAAAGTTGCTCAACAAATGGGGAGAAATTTTATCGGGATTGATATGAGTCCCGAATACTGTCAAATTGCGAGAAATCGGGTTGAAAAAGTCGATGGATTCCAGTTGCCATTGCCCCTAGATACTATCGAATTGAATCCCAATTCTATTCCCCCGTCACCCCAATTGTCCTAATATCTAATTCTCGGATCAATACAGGCATTCAGAACATCAATTAGAATACTCGCAACCACAACAATAGCCGCGAAAAAGACAACAATTCCCTGCACTGTGGGATAGTCACGGAAACTAATGGCTTCATATAACCGATTAGCTAATCCCGGCCAAGAAAAGGTAACTTCTGTTAAAATTGCCCCCCCTAATAACGCTGCAAAAGTTAAACCTAACACCGTAATTACGGGAATCATGGCATTTTTTAAAGCGTGAGCTAAAACAATTCTTAATTCAGGAATTCCTCTGGCTCTAGCCGCTTCCACATAATCGGCTTTTAAGGTTTGTTTCAGGTTAACTCGCACAATTCTTTCAAAAATACCACTTAATAATAAACCCAAGGTTAAAGAAGGTAAACAGAGGTAATAAAGTGCGACTCCTAACTGCATTAAGTTTCCCGTAAACAAACTATCTAAGGTATATAAACCACTCCAACCTTCAGGAGTAGGAATAGTCACCGGAAATCGAGTGCCCAAGGGAAACCAACCCAACTGCACGGCAAAAATTAACTGCAACAACATCCCCGCCCAAAACGGAGGGACTGCATAGGTAATAATTCCGAATAAACGGCCCCCCGTGTCCCAAATCGTATCGGGATGGGATGCGGCCACCGCCCCCACGGTAATTCCCACGGCCAAGGCCACGATCATACTAAATAAGGCCAGTTCAACCGTTGCGGGAAAGTGATTTTGAATAATTTGCCAAACCGTTTCGCCGCGACTGGTCAGGGAGGTGCCCAAATCCAGATGCAGGAGTTTCCCCATATAATCTAAATATTGTTGCCCTAGGGAACCATTTAACCCCAATTGCGCTCGCAAGGCTTCCTTGGCGGCGGCCGGTGCCCGAGGGCCGAGAATCGCATCCACAGGATCACCGGGCGTGGCGCGCAAGAGCAAAAAAACCACGGTGGTAATCGTCCACAACATTAAGGGGGCTAACAGTAAACGACTAAAAACGTAATATTGTAAAGATTTAGAACGAGACATAATCGACTAACAATCACTTTAGACTTATATTAAAGCCTCTGGATCAATAAACTTACAATTCACCCAAAATAAAATATAAATTTTCCCCAGAGTTACATGATTTCCGAGAAACTGTCATAATATAAAACAGATCTAACAATTATTAAACACAATGGCAAGGGATTTAAGAGGATTTTTAAAACTGTTAGAAGATCGGGGACAATTACGCCGGATTCAAACCTTAGTTGATCCTGACCTAGAAATTGCAGAAATTTCTAATCGAATGTTACAAGCCGGAGGCCCCGGTTTGTTATTTGAAAACGTTAAAGGTTCACCCTATCCGGTGGCGGTAAATTTGTTGGGGACTGAACAACGGGTTTGTTGGTCAATGAAGATGGAAAACCCCCAGGAGTTGGAGGAATTGGGGAAAAAGTTAGGGATGTTACAACAACCTAAACCCCCGAAAAAGATATCCCAAGCTATTGATTTTGGCAAGGTTTTATTTGATGTCGTTAAAGCCAAACCCGGACGCAACTTTTTTCCTCCTTGTCAACAGATTATTATTGAAGGAGATGATGTTGATTTAAACCAAATTCCGATGATTCGTCCCTATCCTAAAGATGCGGGAAAAATTATTACTTTAGGATTAGTAATTACTAAAGATTGTGAAACCGGAACACCTAATGTCGGGGTTTATCGGTTACAATTACAATCTAAAAATACCATGACCGTCCATTGGTTATCGGTTAGAGGTGGGGCGAGACATTTACGCAAGGCGGCGGAGAAGGGAAAAAAATTAGAAATTGCGATCGCTTTAGGAGTTGATCCGTTAATTATTATGGCGGCGGCAACTCCGATTCCCGTGGATTTATCCGAATGGTTATTTGCGGGATTATATGGCGGTTCGGGTGTACAATTAGCTAAGTGTAAAACGGTAGATTTAGAAGTTCCGGCGGACTCGGAATTTGTATTAGAAGGAACGATAACGCCTGGAGAAATATTACCCGATGGGCCCTTTGGTGATCACATGGGATATTATGGCGGCGTAGAAGATTCTCCATTAGTTAGATTTAACTGTATTACCCATCGTCAAGATCCGATTTATTTAACGACTTTTAGCGGTCGTCCGCCGAAAGAAGAAGCCATGATGGCGATCGCATTAAACCGGATTTATACCCCGATTTTAAGACAGCAAGTATCGGAAATTGTAGACTTTTTCCTTCCCATGGAAGCCTTAAGTTATAAAGCCGCTATTATCTCCATCGATAAGGCTTATCCAGGTCAAGCAAGACGGGCAGCTTTAGCGTTTTGGAGTGCCTTACCCCAATTTACTTATACCAAATTTGTGATTGTTGTGGATAAGGATATTAATATTAGAGATCCGCGACAAGTGGTATGGGCAATTAGTTCTAAAGTTGACCCTTCCAGGGATGTTTTTATTCTTCCTGATACGCCTTTTGATACCTTAGATTTTGCCAGTCAAAAAATAGGATTAGGGGGAAGAATGGGGATAGATGCAACTACAAAAATCTCCCCGGAAACTAATCACGAATGGGGAGAACCTTTAGAGTCAGATATTGATACAGCCGAAATGGTAACACGACGTTGGGCAGAATATGGATTAAATGATCTGAATTTAACCGAAGTTGACCCCAATTTATTTGGCTACGATATCAGATAGAAGTGTATAAATCGTTGTTGCGCCGTTGTTGCGCTTCAGCGCACTTCTTATTAACAGGACTTACGCAATTACGCTATATATAGCTCATAGAAAATCGGGCAATTTTCGGCAATTTAGCTCAGAGAATCGCCAGACACCCGGATTAAATTAGTCTCAATTCATGAGTTTTAAAGCTCAATAAATTTTAGCTTCAAAGACGGATATTTAAGTTCTTGACTGAGGTATTTAGACCAGGACTTACGCAGCTACGCTATGCATAGCGTAGCTGCGTAAGTCCTGATTCTATTGTTAAATTCAATTATTAGGCTTTTAACGGACTAATTTTTTAGCTAATTCCGTTGCTTGACGATAGGCTTTAATCGCTTCTTTCAGATGACCCTGTTCTCGTAAAGCATCACCTAATTTATGGTAAACTTGCCAAGTATTGGGTTCTAATTGGATGATTTGGCGATAACAATTAATCGCTGATTCCCAGTCTTGGGATTCAAACCAAATATCCCCTAATGCTTCTTGAATTGCAACTAATTTAGGATTTAATTTCACCGCTTCTTGATAACAAATAATGGCTTCTTGCCATTGTTGCTGCTGTGAATAAATATCTCCCAATAAAGATTGAGTTTCGGCTAACCAACCTGTTTCATTCGATGCTAAAAAATCAGTATTTACCGATGATAGATGGGTGGGATTGAGTTGTTGAATTGCCACTTGATAGGCTTGCTTATAATGGGCGATCGCCGCTTCTAATTGATTTTGCTGTTGTAACCCCTGGGCTAACCGTTGATGAGCTATTACTTGCTCTGGATCACGCTCTAATACCCGCCGATAACAGATCATCGCCTGACTGATTTGTCCCCGTTTCCAGAGGGCATTTCCTAAACTAAAATAATCCTCTAAGGTGGCTTCTTCTGGAGCTAATTGTAGGGCTTCATATAGACAATCTTCAGCATTTTCTGAACGTCCCACTGTTTGCCAAAGATGAGAAAGTTGATGATAGGCTTGGGGTTGCGGCTGAATTAAAATAGCTTGTTGATAACAGGCAATCGCTTGTTGCCATTGTTGTTGTTGAGCAAAAATATCTCCTAATTCTAAATACAAATTTTCGTTTTTTGGCTGTTTAGCAATAGCTTTTTGGTAACAAAATTTAGCTTTTCCCCAGTTTTTTTGTTCAACAAATACCTTGGCTAACAGTTGATAAACAGCAACATCCCCAGGATTTTGTTTTAAAAGTTTTTGACATAAACGCAAACAGGGTACATAGTCTTGCTGGGTATAATAAATATGAGCTTGTTCCAGAGAAATAGATTCGGTAACGGTGAATTTTGCAACGGCTGTTTCTGGAATTAACTTTGTAGAAGGAATGTTCGTTGTCAAAACAGATTGAGTCGGTAAATTACCTGCCATTAATAATAGGATTTGCCGATAGTCCGAACTTCCATCAATCCCCTTATTTTGATGTAAAAGGGCTTGAGTTAGGTTTTGTAATGCCAACAATAACCGAGGGTTTAATTCCAAGACTTGACGATAGCAAGAAACTACTTCTTGCCATTTTCCTTGGGCGACTAATACTTTTCCTAAACTATTATAGGATTCAAATGATTTAGGATTAAAATGAATCGCTTGTTGATAAAAACTTTCCGCCTCTGCTAATTTTCCCTGGGCTGCGAATAATTCTCCCAAATTATGATACACTTCAACGGGGTTAGCATGACAATGAAGGGCGCGACGATAACTAATTTCGGCTTGATCAATTTTGCCTTGACGGAATAGAATATTACCCAGGGAAAGATGTTCCTCTGGTTTAATATTTTGGGGTTCTAAACTAAAGGCTTGATACCAACAAGAAGCCGCCATTTCTGGTTTACCAATTTTACTCCAAACTTTTCCTAAATTTCGGTGGGCTAGGGCTAAATTGGGTTGTAATTTTATCGCTTTTTGATAGGAATAAATAGCAGATTTCCACTGTTTAAGTTGAGCATATAAATTCCCTAAATTGGCATGAACAATAGCTTCATTCGGTTTAAAATTAACAATATATTGATACCATTTTAGGGCTTCTTCCGGTTTACCCAAACCCTGTAAAGATTTTCCTAAAAGGTGATAAGCCTCAACGGTATTCGGGTCAAGTTGAATCACTTTTTCACATTCCTGAACAACCCGTTGATAGTTTTTCTGTTCAAAGTAAGTTTCAGCCGTTTTAATGCTATTTTCTATTTCAATTAAATTGGATGCTTGAATTGTTGTATTTTCCTGTTTAGAGAGGCAAAATAACTCTAAAGAAGTCGGATTTTTACCGGAAGAATTAGCTTCGATCAGAGTCAATTCTCCAGGGTGGCGATGATGTCCATTTTTATGATAAGAAGTAGTAACCATATTAATACTTGAACTCCTGTGATGATTTGGGGATGGAATTTGTTGTAACTTTAAGGAAATTTCAGCCGGATTAATTAAGGGTTGATCTCTGACATTAAACCGAGTAGAAGCTGGAGAGATTGCGGTTTGATTCTGGAGGTCAGAATCTAAGATTTTAAGAATTTTTTCTAAATTATTAATTTTGACATAAATATCCTCAATTAAGGGGGATTGATACATTAATTTTCGCAAAGGATAACATTTAAAAACCTCCCCCGTGATATAATAATGTTTGAGTTTTAATTGTTGACTAATTACCCAGTAATAATGACGAATATAATGGGGAGAAACCAGTTCAATAACAATGGTTTCAGGACTACAAAACATCAAATTTGTCAACCCCGCACCATGGGGAGCAATAATGACTTTAGCATGGGCAAATAAACTGGCTTGTTCTGCAACAGATAGGGTTTCTAATTCAACGGGAACAACCCCCCATTCACTCAGATAAGTAATCACATCATTTTCATTCAAAACTTGCCGATATTGGGCTCGATTTCGACGAATAAAAATGCGTTCTGGATAGGGATGATTAGAGGGAGTAATCTCCTCAGCAAATAACTGACGATTAAAGTGGATTACTTCAGGGGTTACCCATCCGACTGACCCGGTAAAGGACGGAATAATCAGTTGTTTGGCTTGGATAAAAGAATGGCGATCGCTTTCTATAATTTTAGCTTCGGGAATCCCTAACTTTTGTAAGGTTTCTCGCTGAAAAGGTGCTTTAATACTATTAACTAAAAACCAATCAATTTTTTGCCAATCGGGTTGTTTTTGTTGTAAAATAGCAAAACGGGGCAAGATATCAACCATCCAATGAAAATACACATTTCCTGATAATCCCGATAACACGGCGACGGAACCAGAAATCTTTTCTAACGGGGGAAATTCTTCTAAAGAAAAGATTTGATGTTGTTTCCAATCAATCGGATCAGATCCGGGTAAGGGAGTGGGATAGAATCGGGATAAATCGGTTAAAAGTTCATTTTTGGAGTTGAGAATTGCGATCGCATTACAAATATTCCACCAGTTTTTTTGAGGGGCAATCCAGGCCTTTCCATGGGGGATAATGGTAATAGATGGGGGGGGACTATTCCAAGGCAGATCTCTGGGTTGAGAACAGTCATAAATTCCCTCATCTAAACGGGTCGGATGTAAAAGTTTGAACACTCGATTTAAACAGATTGGACAGTCTAAACCCTGACATTGGGGATGATTAGAATCCGATTGATCAAAATTAGCATTAAGCTTAACTTTTAAACCCGCTAATTTAGGCTTTTTGTGGTCTGGTTTTTGCTGTTCTAATACCCACGTTAACCGTTGATAAATTTCCGGTTGTTCTGAATTAATTCCTAATGCTTGATGATAATAAATTGCCGCCGAAACAAATTGTTGTTGCTCCACAAAGGATTCTGCTAATTTTAAATAGGGATCAATCCAATGGGGAGCAGCTTTAATAGACTGTCGATAATAATATTCTGCCTGGGGATAATTGCGATATTCTGCTAAAGTATTTCCCAGATGAAAATGCACCTTAGCAAAATCCTGATAAACCTCTAGGGATTGGGGATTCTGTTGTAACCCCTCAATTAATTTTCCACAGGCAATTCTGGCTTGATCAAGTTCGTTATCCCCTTTTAACTGTTTAACAGTCTGACAGTAAGCAGTCATAAAAGGTTGCTCTAACTCAATAATTCTTTGTAAATGAAACAGGGATTCTGCCAGTTGATCCTGTTGTAAAAGTGAGTTTACACATTCACTATGGGCAGAAATTGAATGGGGTTCAACCTGAATCAGTTTTTTAAAATATTGAATAGCCACTTCATGCAACCCTTGTTTCTGAAAAGCCTTACCTAAATTTAAGTAGGCTTCTTTTAAATCCGGTTGCAGTTGAATTGCTTGTAAATAACCCGCGATCGCCCCATCAAAATTGCCTTGTTTAAAATAAGTATGGGCAAGGTTATGATAGAGTTTAGCAGACTGTGGACAATGAATTAAACCCTGTTTAAAGGTTTGAATCGCTGCTTCCCAATTCTCTTTCTGAACCCAAATCAACCCCAGATTAAGATAGGCATTCATCGCTTCAGGATTCAGGCGAATTGCAATTTGATAGCTTTCTTGAGCTTCGTCTAATAAGTCTTGTTTTTGCAAAGCAACCGCTAGATTATAATAAGCTAAATCTGACTCAGGATCTTGAATTACTTCCTGTTCATAGCGTTCAATTTCCATCCGTAATTGGTGATTTGAAATCACTATTGTTGACAGGGCTAAGGATGAACCTTGACTTCCCTCAGATGGGTGTATTCGGTTTGTATCATTAGATAGAAATACAGGAGGGTTGTCTGATAAATTTGTGTGGTCAACAGGACGATTATTCATGGGAGATGGGATGAGAACAAAGGGGTTAATTTTTGCTTAAATTAAGCGGAAGTTATCATCATTAAGGTTCAAGTTTGCACCCATTTGGAGTACAGGTGTTGATTGTCCTTGTTTATCCAGGTAATATAATGTTCCTGTTACATTGTCATAGACTAGGTTGGCGCTACCTGCAACTAAAGTATTATTCGGATCAAAGTTTCCAATTACAGTGAGTTCTCCAGACTCAAGAGAACCACCGGTTTGTGTACTAATAGCATTAAATAAATCCGCATCTAGGAAAATTTTGTCTTCTGCAACGCTAAAGTCGGTGAGGGTATCTAAGCCAAATGCTTCTGTAATGCTATTGGGTGTTGATTGACCTACGAAGACAAAACTGAATGTATCATCCCCTAAACCGCCAATCAAACTATCATTTCCTTTATCTCCACTTAAGAAGTCATTTCCGTCTCCACCGATTATAGTGTCATTATCTTGACCACCATAGAAGGTGTCATTGCCTTCTTCACCGAATAGGCTATCCTGACCCTCACCTCCGTAGATAACATCACTTCCGACTCCACCGAAAATAACATCATCACCAAGATCTCCATATAACAAGTCATCGCCTTCTCCCCCATCTACGGTGTCATTATCTTTTCCGGCGTAGACGGTATCATTACCAGAACCTGCAATAATAGAATCATTACCCTGGTTGCCAAACAAAACATCATCGCCAGTTCCGCCAAAAATGAAGTCATCTCCTTCATCTCCAAAGATCAGATCATTTCCTCCTCCGCCATCAACAGTATCGTTACCTTTTCCGGCATAAATGGTATCGTTTCCCTCTCCTCCGTATAGGAGATCCTTGCCCTGGTAGGCTAGGATAACATCATCTCCATCACTAGCACAGACTCCATCATCCTGATTACTCAGAATAATTTGATCACTGCCATTAGAACCAATTAAACTATTAGATTTATCGAGAAACCCTTCTATAATAAACCCTCCATCTTTGGAGTCAGGGATAGGTTGTATAAGGGCGGGTTCCGTTGGATTTTGACAGGGTAAAGACATAGTAATAACCTAATGTATAGTGATAAATTGATAGATTTTTACAGTTGAAATCTCGAATCTTTCAAGTTTCAATAGCTGGACTGGCCTGAAAACTACTATCCCTACATACCAGTATTTGATCAATGATCAGGATCGACAGAGAAACAATTTATATAAACAAAGACCCAGGAATAATCGAAATTTATTTCTCTGTATAAATTAAAATTAATTAAGTCCATAATTTGTGATCAAAAATACTCAAAAAATTAATTAATTAAGAATAATTTTCGGAAAATCCGTTATCATCAGGTATTCTATTTTTAGATAATCTTCCTGATCTGATGGGATAGGATAAACTCAGTTTAAATGGCTCGTGAACCGGATTAAAGATGAAAAAAATATTAATTGTTTCTTAATTTAGCTATAAAAACATTGACACCAGAAAATAACCTTAACCCCAAATAATTCTCGGTAGAAAAGTTAGGAGAAGGAAACTCAGAATTCCTGTTATTTTAGCGTTTAACCCTATAATTCCCCCGAGTTGATTCGGAGAGGATCGTCATCAAGATCCTCAGAAGCAGACTGAATTAATTACAATTAGTTCCCCGTTTAGTGTCCATTGTGGCTTTATGGTGACTTTAATGACGGATTTAACCAGTACAAAATTTGTTTTTTGAGTTGGTTTAAATCTTGATAAACCGCTTGTTTAATCCATTGACCAACAGCATCTAAAGGAGTAAAGGTTTCTCCCACTGACCAGTTGACATTTTGACCCAGGGGAGTTTGATGATCGCCATTTAATTTTTGTAAGGTGGTTAACCCGGGGAACTTTTGATCTAAAATATGATGTAAATTAGAAGTTTGATCAATAGTATCTTTAGAGAACTTAATTAAAAGGTTTCGTCTAATTTGATAGCGATCGCTAACTAAAATATTAGTTTCTTCGGGGGAAGGAGTAAACTCTACATCCATAAATTGTGAAATTTGTTCAACCAAAGGAATCGACCGACGGGCGGGATAATTATTAAAGGACATTAAAATATTTCCCGAACGTTCTAGGGGAAATAAAGAACCCATTAATAAATGAACTTTACACCCCATACTATGTCCTAATCCATAAATAGGTAAACCGCGCCGTTTTAATAATTGTAGATCATATAAATCATATAATCCATCTTCAAATATCTCGAAAACCTCCTGAGCGATCACCGTATGATCTAGGGTATTAATAAAAGGAGTAGCAACAATTGCATAACCCTGATATGCCAGTTCTTCGAGTAACCAACGATAGGTTAAATGGGGTGCAGTTGCGACAAAAGCCCCGCCCAAAAAATGCACAATTGCTTGAGGACGGGGAGGAATTAACACCCAATTTCCTGAAATAGAAAGCCAGTCCATTTAATTTTTTATAAGTGTTATTGGGAAAATCTAATTAGGCTGTAGTCCGATGGGATTTAGCCAGTATTTGTGCAGCGAAGACACCGCCGATAAACCCGAATAAATGTCCCTGCCAAGAAATGCCGTATTGTAAGGGTAAAACCCCCCAAAGTAAGCCGCCATAAAGCCAACCTACGAGTAAGGATAAAACAATAGAAAGGAAACTACGCTCAAAAAATCCTCTTAATAGCAGAAATCCTAAATATCCAAAAACAACTCCACTTGCCCCAATATGAATCGTATTAGGTGAACCGAATAACCACACGCCGAAACCACTAACAATTATGGTGATGAATGTGACAATGAAAAAGTCTTTAACATCGCGCAACATTACAAACCAACCTAGTATAATTAAGGGTAAGGTATTGGCGGCTAAATGGTTAAAATTTCCATGTAAAAAAGGAGCAAAGAAAATCCCTTGTAACCCTTGAATATGGCGCGGATGAATTCCTAAGCGATTTAAACCGCCTCTAAATACAAAAAAATCAATAATTTCAATCATCCACAGGAAAGCCACAATTCCGCCTAAAATGAGGATATGGCTTTTGAGTTCCTGGGTAAGTGAAGGTTCTGTTCGGTTAGACATAATCGTTTAGGGTTGGCAAAATTAGGTGTTTCGGTTAACTACAAAACTAGATGCCGTCGTTTTGGATTCGACTAATATCAATTAAGTAGGTAGTCATAAATAAAGTAACAATAAGAATAAGGTTTGTTGTTGCGATGCGGCGCATGGGTATGGGCTGAAGCCCAACAACGAACTTTTTTATATGGGCGAATAATTATGACTACCTACTTATATGATAGTCAAAAATCTAGTAAATTGTCTATGAAAAATATTAAATTAGGAAAATATCTTAGCTTAAATGATTTTTGTACCTGTACAAATACTTATCGAAAATATTCCGATAAAATTAATCCCTATCCTGATTCAAAAGAATCAATTCAAGCACTAAAAAATCTAAATTTTTATATTATTGATCCGGTTATTGATTATTTTAGTTTGGCTAAATTTAAGCTAACTTATGGATTTTGTTCCCATGAATTAAGAATTTATTTAGATAAAAAAGATCCGATTACCGGATTAAAAAATGGTCGGGTAGCTCCAAAATTAGATCAACATATTGCCCATGAACTTAAAAAGAATGGAGAATATTACTGTCAACGGTTAGGGGCGGCCTGTGATTTCCTGATTTTAGATTTAGATAGTGATCAATTAGTGGATTGGATTTTAAAACAACAACTTCCTTTTGATTCTCTCTATTTTTACGGGAAAAATCAACCGATTCATATTAGTTATGGCCCCCAACATAAACGCGATATTTGGACATTTACCGCTACAGGTAAACCGACTCAAAAAGGAATTGAACTTTGGATTAAAACAGCAAAGGAGTTTTTGTAGATATTGTTATTATATGAAATAACTGTTGCATAAAACTCCCCTGTAGAGACGTTGCATACAACGTCTCTACGGGGGGAATGTGTAGCAAACTATTAGATGCTTAATAGCGCAGTCAAATTAAACCGTTAATTGACACTGGGGACAATTACATCCTGTAATGGCGGTTTTGCTGTGATCCGTTGTCCAATTTGAGGCTAAGGTTGGGGATATTTGATTGAGATTTAAGGCGGGTTTAATCAGGGTTTGAGGAGAAATTTTAGGGGTTAAAAATGCAATTCTAGCAGGAATAATAGGGGTCAATTGAGCGATTAACCGATGGGTCTGGCGAGAGACAAACATCGGTTGGGTGAGTGTCAAAACCGAGATAATAAAAACACTCAATGCTAGAAGGAAAATCGGGAATTTTTTGAGCAATTTCATAGCTAAAAAGATCACAATATTGTGTTTTAACCTGTTACCTATTTGGGTGAATCGGATCAGGATGATATCTTTATTATAGAACAAGTCTCAATATCCCATCCTCAAATTGAAAATTTAGCTTAAACTGGGTTACATCAACCGATCCTAAATTAATCCATCATGAAATCAACTGTATCTCGTTTAATCGTCTTAATGCTTGCCATAGGTGAAGTATTCACGAGTTTATCGGCGATCTCCTTAGCAGGTGGCCCTCCTCCTGGGAAACCCTCACGACCCCAAGCTGCTCCCACAACCACCCAACCTCAGCCAACCTCTAACTCAGAAAAAGATGATCTTCCCCCTCGATTTCCCTTACCCAGTGCCAAGGTCGCTGCTGTTAATGGAATTGTCACGATCAAGTTAATTAATAATACAAATACACCCATTCAATATCAACTAATTGGAGGAACTCGTCAAGAATTATTAGCTCAAAATTCCACCGTTCAAGTCCAAGGTTCCTTGCCAATTACTCTCACCTATCAACGCCAAGATGGGGGTTCTTTATTAGTTAGACCTAAGCCAACTGCCACCGGGGTTTTAGAAGTACAATTTGAGGTGACAAACAATTTTAGTCTGGATACCCGATCTATGAATATTAACCAAGGAGGATCGGTGTTTTTAAATTAATCTTAATTCGGCGATCGCACCTCAAAATTTAAGGCTTTAAAATTTGTTGATCCACATCGGGATCGAGGGCGGAAACTAAGCCATTTTCATTGAAATAAATTTGACGAATATCAGCAGGTAAATTCTCATCTAACGTGCGATAAGCTCCTTTTAATAGTTCTTTAACTTCATTGGGAGAAACTGACTCTCCTTCGGCTTGTAAATAGGCGGAAATTCGAGTTTCACTCCAATGAAAGGTTTGTGCCATCACCAGAATTAACCTTAATAAAGGTTCCATTCGATCTAATACTAATCCCACATAACACCACAAAGGAGGAGGAGCCGCAGATAAAGAATATTGAATCGATTCTACCGGGGGTAATTCCGCTTGATTAATACAAACTGCGGTGACATTAATTAACCAATTTTGTAGCGTTGTTCCCCCTTCTGTATTTTCTTGTTCCCTTAAATTTAACGGTCGCATTTCATAAAAAATATGCCGCCAGGTTTGAGAGAATAAATAATCCGCTTGTACAGGCGATCGCACTGAATGACGAATTAAAGTATAGACAATTAAACCGTAACGGCAGAAAATAGCAACAAAGTATTTACCCTGATCAGGATAATTCTGAAACAGAGTTAACAATTCCTGGTCTTTATGATGAAATAGGGACTTGACCAGTGGATGGCTCGATTCGGGTATCTGAAGCGTTTGCACGGTAACTTACAGCAAATTTTAGCTGGATAGTGTTTTCCGGTTGCATCATAACTGATCTTGGATCTAAAATCAACTCTGGAACATCCATTCGTCATTTCCTAATATTCTTACCGATTTAATTCAATAGTTTTGATGCTAATTTATGGATTTTTTACTCAAAAAACTGCCCCATCCCACCGGGGAAAATCGAAAAACCAAAACTCTCCTAATCCTATTGCTTCCGGCTACCATTTGGTTACTGATTTTTTTTGTTATTCCCCTGATTATTGTCTTGATTTATAGCTTTTTAGAACGGGGAAACTATGGGGGAGTAACTTGGGAATTTACTCTCAAAAATTATCAACGATTAGCCAATGATTTGTACCTGAATATTATTTGGCGATCGCTGGGTTTAGCATCATTAACCACCTTAATTTGTTTAATAATTGGTTATCCTATTGCCTTTTTTATTGCAATTTCTTCTGGCCGTTGGCGAAACCTGTTATTGTTTTTAGTGATTATTCCCTTCTGGACAAATTTTCTAGTTAGAACCTATGCTTGGATGGTTATTCTTCGTTCTGAAGGAGTGATTAATACCTTTTTACAAAGTTTGAATTTAATTTCTGAACCTCTGAATTTACTATTTACTCCCTTCGCCGTTATTGTCGGTTTAATTTATGGTTATTTACCCTTTATGATTCTACCCTTATATGCCACCATTGAACGATTAAACTTTTCTTTAGTTGAAGCGGCTCAAGACTTAGGTGCAAATCATATTAGAACGTTTTTTAGAATTATTTTACCCTTAACTTTACCAGGAATTATTGCCGGATCTATCCTAGTTTTTATTCCCGCTTTAGGGGCATTTATTACCCCGGATATTCTCGGAGGAGCAAAAACAGTTATGGTGGGAAATTTAATCCAAAATCAATTTTTACAAGCCCGGGATTGGCCCTTTGGCTCGGCTTTGTCCATGGGATTAATGATATTAGTCTTAATTCCTGTTATGATTTATTTTAGAAGTTCTAATACAGATAATTTATATTAAAACCATGAATATTCAAACCCTAGATAATTTTATTCATACCTGGGGAAAAACAGGATTAAAACTACAAGCTACCCTAGTTTTTGCTTTTCTTTACTTACCGATTTTAATTTTAATCATTTATTCCTTTAATGACTCTCGGTTTAATTCAAATTGGACGGGATTTACATTAAAATGGTATCAAAAGTTATTCAGTGGCTTAACCGAAAGTACCGCCGATATTTCTACCCAAAGCCTCTGGAATTCCTTACAAAATAGCTTGATTATTGCGATCGCTTCCACCTTAATTGCCTCTATTTTAGGAACTATGGTAGCATTGGCTTTAGAGAGATTTAGGTTTCCGGGTGCTAAATTATTAGAAGCATTATTATTATTACCAATTATTATTCCTGAAATTACATTAGGCGTTTCCCTATTAGTCTTTTTTACCTTAGTTTTTAGAATCCTAGAAAATCTCACCGGAATTCGCTTGACTTTAGGCTTACCATCGGTAATTATTAGTCATGCTACCTTTAGTATTGCCTTCATTACTATTACGGTCAGGGCGCGTTTATCCGACTTAGATCCCGCTTTAGAAGAAGCAGCATTAGATTTAGGAGCTAATGAATGGAAAACCTTTTGGTGCATTACTTTCCCCTTAATTTTTCCCGCTATTTTAAGCGGTGCATTATTAGCATTTACCATCTCCTTAGATGATTTTGTTGTCACCTTTTTTACCACAGGAGTCGGTGCAACAACCTTACCTTTATTTGTCTATGGAATGATTAAATTATCCGTCAGTCCAGTAATTAATGCAATTTCAACTTTAATGTTACTCGCTTCTCTTTTATTGGTAATATCATCCTTAAAATTACAAGAGGGAGTCAAGGTAAGATAGTAAGCGAGGATACTCCTAGTGCTTGTATTTACAAGGGATTAAGTTTAAAATTAATCAGTCCATAACTCACCTTACACATTAATCTTTATTTTTCAAACATGAAACGAATTCTAACCTTAATTCTACTATTCTGTTTAGGTGTATTTTTACCCTTTGGCTGCACAGCAAATCAGTCTAACACCCCGCCGACCACGCCTACAGCAAATGTCCTGAATATTTATAACTGGTCAACCTATATTGACCCAGAAGTTCTTAAAGCCTTTGAGCAAAAACATCAAGTTAAAGTTAATTATGATACTTATGATAGTGCCGAAAGTCTTTATGCTAAATTAAAAGCCGGAAACCCAGGTTATGACGTGGCATTCCCCCCAGATTATATGGTTAAAATTATGGTAAAAGAACAAATGTTAGAGGAGTTAGACCCGGCTAATATTGCTAATATCAAAAATATTGAACCAAAATTTCTAAATCCTCCCTATGATCCAGGAAATAAATATAGTATTCCCTATCAATGGATCACGTTAGGAATTGGCTATAATCTCAAAAAAACCGGAGAAGAAATCAATAGTTGGTCAGCATTAATTGATCCCAAATATCAAGGAAAAGTAGGTTTATTAGATGATATGCGCCATACAATGGGGGCTGTTTTAATGTATTTAGGCTATAGTCCCAATACAAAAAATCCCGAAGAAATCAAACAAGCGAGAGATTTCTTAATTAAAAATAAAGATAATATTGCCGCTTTTGTTCCCGATACCGGTCAGCAATTATTAAATCAAGGAGAGGTGAGTTTGACCATGGAATATAGTGGCGATATTTTTCAAGTTATGGCAGAAAATCCTGATTTACGATATGTTATTCCCAAAGAAGGCAGTATTATTGGTATGGATAATATGGTGATTCCCAAAGGCGCACCAAACAAAAAACTCGCTGAAACCTTTATTAACTTTATTTTGGAACCGGAAAATAGTGCCAAAATCTCTAATTTTATTAATTATGCTTCCCCCAATAAAGTTGCAATTGATCAGAAATTAATTGAAGCTGAAAACTTAAAAAATCCTGGAATTTATCCCCCTCCAGAAGTTTTTGATAAACTCCAATATCTCCAAGATGTAGGAGAAGCCACCCAATTATATGATCAAGCTTGGACAGAAGTTAAAGCCGGTGTTGGGAATGGGTAATGGGTAATACTTCGACTTCGCTCAGTAACAGGGTAATGGGTAATTACGAATTACGAATTACGAATTACGAATTACGAATGGGTAATAGCAAAAGTTTACCTCCCCTGCCTCCCCTGCTCCCCCTACCTCCCCTACCTCCCCTGCCTCC
>NZ_LR735002.1:178864-197763 GCF_900009265.2 Planktothrix paucivesiculata PCC 9631
CCCCTGCCTCCCCTGCTCCCCCTGCCTCCCCTGCCCCTGATTCCATGAATGCTGCTGTTGAATTATTGAACGTTTCTAAATTATTTAAAGGATTAAATAGCAAGGATTTTTTAGCTGTTAATCAATTGAATTTGCAAATCAAAACCGGGGAATTTTTCTCCTTATTAGGGCCATCTGGTTGCGGAAAAACCACAACATTAAGAATGATTGCTGGATTTGAATATCCCACTTCCGGGGAAATTTTAATTCATCAACAACCGATGAAAAATTATCCTCCCTTTCATCGTCCCGTTAATACCGTATTTCAAAATTATGCCTTATTTCCCCATTTAACTATTGCGGAAAATGTTGCCTTTGGACTAGAAATGGAAAATTTGCCCCGTCCCCAAATTAAGAGTCGAGTTTTAGAAGCATTATCCTTAGTTAAATTAACCGATTTTCAAACTCGTTATCCTCGTCAATTATCCGGTGGACAACAGCAACGGGTCGCTTTAGCTAGAGCATTAGTTAAACAACCAAAAGTATTACTATTTGATGAACCTTTGGGCGCTTTAGATTTAAAACTGCGAAAAGAAATGCAGTTAGAACTCAAAAAAATGCAGAAACAATTAGGGATTACTTTTGTTTATGTGACCCATGATCAAGAAGAAGCTCTAACCCTATCTGATCGCATTGGAATTATGAATCATGGAGAATTATTACAAGTAGGAACCCCCATCGAAATTTATGAATATCCTCAAACTAAATTTGTAGCTGATTTTATTGGAGAAACTAACGTTTTAGCCGCGCGAGTAACCGGGGTTCAAGCACAAACAATTACTGGTTTAATTGATGAACAACTGCCGATTCATCTAATGGTATTTCAACCGATTATAGAAGGACAAATAATTAATTTAATTATCCGTCCAGAGAAAGTAACACTCTATCCTAAGACCCATGAAAATCTAGGAAATTATCAAAATGTACAAACCTGGGAAGGAACAATTGAAGAATCTGTTTATCTAGGAACAGATACCCGTTATGGAGTACGTTTAACGAATAATATTCTAATCATGATTCGCCTACAAAATTGGCATCAAGATGAGTTACAACAATTTAAAATTGGTGATCGCGTTAACGTCGTTATTTCACCTAATAGTATTCGGATAATTGACAATTAAAAACTTGATTATTATACATTTTCGTCGGAAAAAACATTTCAAAATAAAAAAACGCCCATCCTAATGGGCGCTGAATCTGGGTGCAATACTATCAATATTCTAGTACAATATTATAGTCAATTGGAACCCTATTGGACAATGGTTTTTAATAAAAATTAACAATAGTATCTTCTACAATTCTTAATTACTGTTATGACTCCCACATTAATCGGACGGTGGCAAACTCGTCTATTCCTATTTGCAACTATTGGTGTTTTAGTAACCTTAGTCTTTTTGGGGTTAAAAATTAGTGATCAACCGCCATCAATTTACTTTTGGGTTTTAGGATATATTACCTGTTTTGGCTTTATTTGGGACATTCTCTATATTAAAATCCAACAACTTCGTTGGGATCGAGATTGGCCCGGTGCTTTTCAACTCTTAGCCGCAATTTGGGAAGCATTATTTTTATTAATTCTGATCAAAACAATCGGTTTACCCGGTCTTTCTGCTTCAGAATTTAATTTAGGACTATTTGTTTTCCACTATAGTTGTGTTTGGGTTGCTATTTTTATGGCTTCCCAAAGTCTGATCAGAATTTTATTTCCCTACTGGCGTTTTCGAGGCGGACAATTATTTTAGGTTGAGGGTGTATAAGAGCTTTAATATCTTAAAACACCCGCCGATTAACTATCAACTATCTCGATTTCCTTTAAAATTTTCAAGGGAGAAATATTAATGGGAATCATTTCTATCCTGGCTTGGTTTAAATCATGAAAACTCCCACATAATAATAAGCGATCGCCTACTTCTAAATCCAAACCTCGACTCGGCCAGCGATAAAATTTATCCTCTCGACGCAGGGCTTGAACTTGTACCCGAAACCGATTAGCTAAATCTAATTTAGATAAAGATTTACCGATCACCGGACTATTTTCAGGAATATTTAACCATTGACAAGAAATACTTTCCGCCGGAATTGTGACTTCTCCTTTCGCCAATTGATCTAAAGTTTCTAAAGCTGCGGCTTCCCCCACCACTAATAATTTATCATCTTTTTCTAAACGAACTTGACCATCGGGATAATCAATTTCTTCTCCCGTAAACCGTCGAATAGCCATGACACTAATTCCCGTCATCGGACGGATATTGCTTTCTTCTAAAGTCATTCCCATCAAGGGAGAATTCGCAGGTAAAGTATACCATTTACTATTCATTTCTTGAGTAGCTTGCTGTAAATCCCGCGCCACTTCTTGAGCAGATTGTTTCGGGCGAAAATCCGAATACTGACCTTGGCGAATTTTCTGCATTTCCTGTTGAATTTTATCCCCTCCTAACCCCATTTTTGTTAAGACATGAGTGGATAATTCTAAACTGGCTTCAAATTCCGGCTGTACAACTTCTTTTGCTCCTAACTGATAGAGTAACTCAATATCCTTATCCCGATCTGCGATCACAATCACATCTAAATTCGGCGAAAATTCCAATGATCTTTTTAAACATAATCGGGTACTCATGGGGTCAGGAAGGGCGATCGCCATGGATGCAGCCCGATCCACCCCAGCGGCTTCTAAAACGTGCAAACTCGCTGCATTTCCATATAAATAGGGAATCTGACTATTTCTTAATTCCTGCACGGTTTTTTCTGATTGATCGATAACAATAACCGGATAATTATGACTTTGTAAAAGTTTAACTAAATTGCGACCAACTCGACCATATCCGCAAACAATAATATGGTTTTGTTGCGGTAATTCTTCGGAAATATTCGTGATTTTTTGACTGTTTTCTAAAAGGTTAGATAAATCCCATTTTTCCTCAATCCAGTCTAATAATTTCGGGGCAAATTGCAAAATAAACGGGGTAATCATTAAGGTTAAAGCCGTTGTCCCCACAATTAATAAATAAACCCGTCGGGATACTAACCCTAATCCCTGTCCAGCACTGGCTAAAACAAAAGAAAATTCTCCAATTTGAGCGAGTCCTAATCCGGTGATAATTGAAGTTCGCCAAGAATAGCCAAATAGTTTGACAATTGGAATAATAATTAAGGTTTTTCCGGCGACAATGAGCAACATTAAGCCAATAATTAGTTCTAAATGTTCCCAGAGAAACACCGGATCAATTAACATCCCCACCGCGACAAAAAATAAAGCCGCAAAAATATCGCGGATCGGTTCAACATAGGTTAAGGTTTGATCGGCATATTCCACTTCCGAAATCATTAACCCGGCTACAAAAGCCCCCATTTCAATCGAAAATCCTAAATGTTCTGTTAACAGCGCAATTCCTAAACATAGGGCAACAACTCCTAATAAAAATAGTTCTTTACTTTCGGTTTTTGCTAAAAATTGTAATAGTTTAGGAATCACCCAAATTCCCGCAACTACTGCCCCTAATGCAAATAATCCAATTAATAAAAGCGATCGTCCCACCGCTTCAAAAATAACCCCCCCTTGGGGTTGATTTAAAGCCGGTAATACCGCTAACATTAATCCCAAAGCTAAATCCTGTACCACCAAAATCCCCAACATAATCTGTCCTGAAGGAGTCGCCATTTCATTGCGTTCCATCAAACATTTGAGGACAACAGCCGTTGAAGATAGGGATAAAATTGCTCCTAAAAATATGCCTTGAATTGGAGAAGTATCCCAACCCAAAATCCCCATAGTTAGGGCGGTAATTAATATCGTAAAGATAATTTGTAACCCGCCGCCACCTAAACTAATCCCTTGGACTTTTTTTAACTCCGCAAAAGAGAATTCTACCCCCAAAGCAAATAGCAGAAATGCCACGCCAAATTGAGCCAGGGTTTCAACTTGGATTAATTCTTTAATCACCCCTAATCCACCCGGGCCAACAATGATCCCGCCAATCAAATATCCTAAAATCGCAGGTTGTCGCAGTAAGGAGGCTAAAAGTCCGCCAACCGTCGCGGCGGCAAGGACAAGGACTAAATCTACAATTAAACGAAAGTCTTCTGGCACAGTTAATTTTAGGCTGAATAAGTAAATGTGAAATTATATTACTAATTCTTAAGATACTAGAATTGTTAAGATTCTGGGATCAGTCCTAAAATTTTAGGGGGATGACCTGTCAACATTGGAGACAAAATAGAACATGAGAATCAGAGTCCCTCGGGGGATCAAATCGTTTGTTTTAGCCCTAATCACCGTTGGGGTAGTTCTTTGCCTTCCCGGACAGGCTGCTCTGGTGCGGGTGAATCCTACCGTCCCAGAGTTAGGAAATACCTTGTCTGTGGTTTTGGATTCCCCTACTTCCCCCGCCCCCACGGTGACTTGGCAGGGCAAAACCTACCCGATGTTTGCCATTGCTCCCAATCGGATGCGGGCTCTATTACCGACGACACCCTTGGATCAGCCGGGGACTAAACCCCTACAAATTAATGATGGGACACAGGTACAGAACTTAGAGGTACAGTTGCGCGATCGCTCCTTTCCTACTCAGTCCATTTGGCTGCCCCCTGATAAAGAAGAACTCAACGGCACGGATCAAGAATTTGATCGGGTGGATGCGTTTAAGGCTCTGGTAACTCCCGAAAAATACTGGAAAGGCCCATTTTTACGCCCCAATGCCGGAGAAATTACTACCATTTATGGCGTCCGTCGTTACTACAATGGAGAATTTGCCGAAGATTATTACCATCGGGGTGTAGATTATGGTGGAGCCATGGGATCGCCAGTGGTCGCCCCGGCAGCGGGACGAGTTGCCCTGGTGGGACGAGAATCTCAAGGCTTTGAAATTCATGGCAATGTCATTGGTTTGGATCACGGTCAAGGGGTGGCTAGTATTTTGATGCACCTCAGCCGCATTGATGTGAAGGAAGGGGATTTTGTCCAACCCGGTCAAGTGATTGGCACGGTGGGATCATCGGGGGCATCAACGGGGCCCCATCTGCATTGGGGTCTCTATGTCCAGGGTAAAGCTGTTGATCCGGTTCCCTGGCGATATGCGGCCATTGATTAAGACGATCAACTCCCCTAAATTCACAGAGAAATAGCCACCGGTAAGTATGGTATTATCGGGAGATGTGCCAAAAACTGTAAACTGATCGTGGCTTGGTTTAGGCTAATTCCCTAAGTATTTAAAAATTTAGGTGGCTCTCGTTTTCCCTATCTATGGGGTGACTTCCAGTAGTGAAGATCCCAAAAAGCCTTTTTTTAGGGAATATTGAGGGGCATAGCGGTTAAAAAAACAATGATGCGAAGTGCAACAGCATTATGAGTATTGAAAAGATTGTTGAGCAAGCTTTAGGAGACGGGTATCTGACCCCCTCGATGGAGGCCGAGGTTGGACGAATTTGTAACACCGCTTCAGAACTGTCCATTGAAGAATATATGGCTTTGGATCGGTTGATGGGGGCGTTGTTAACGGGTGAAGTCGTTGTTTTACCCCGCAAACAATTTATTAATGTTATGGAGGAATTAGTCCTCAGTGAAGCGATCGCCCGGGTGGCAGAAATTGAAGAAAACAGCGAACAAACCCTAGATGTGGGAGATATTGCCGCCTATGCCCTCAACCGTCTTCCGCCCCTTTATGCGACGACGGAAGAAGGAGCGCAATTCCAACGTTCAAGGGCTAAAGAAGAACTGCAAGTCCTGATTTCTGGCCAGATCAAAGCGGCGATTGAACGCAACCTCAACCGAGTTGCTCAAAATCAAACTGTTCTCGGAAAGGCTGGCGGCGACACGGTATTAACTCAGGTGAGTGCCTTGTTACAAACCTATGCCCAAAACTACGAACGCACGGGTAGTTAGAACCGTTGATTAAAAATCAGGAATCCCCCGCTTCGCTTTAGGGTACGGCAGGGGATTCCTATTTTGGCGCTTATGGATAGATGCTTTGAATCTCAGCACTAATCAGTCTCACACTCTCTCCAATGGCTTAAAAACCTCAAGGATATCAGGTATCTTGTTGAGAAGTTCCGACGGCTTGGTTGGCACGATTCTCCCGTTTCTTGCGTTCGGCTTGGGTCATTTCTTCCATCATGATCCGAGCTTGAGCCAGTTTTTCCAGATTGCTCCGATACAAATCTAAATCCTTGAGCAGTTTATCTTGGGGTAAGTGGAGGACTTCAGCCAGTTGACCTAGGATTTTTTCCCGGATGGCTTTATCTTGAATCCCTTTGGGATCAGCCTGTTCTAACAGGGTAAATAAACCAATGGCAAATAAACGACTGTATTTGAATTTGGGATTATTGATGATCCCTTGCAAATGCCCTTTTAACTCCTGATCTGACCCCCCATCGATAGGAGACTTTAACCCTTCAATTAGGTTGGGAATCGATAGATTTTGGGCTAAAGCCTGTAAGCGTTCAGCATCACCCCGATATCGTTGCGGGTCATCTTGTTCGGCTTTGATCAGGGCATTATAAATCGATTCTTGATCAGATAGGGGATGATATCCCTGCATGAAGCGATCAAAAGCCGTTACCACACCCAGGGCATAAATGGGGTCATAGCTAAAATCAACATTGACCGAGAGCAAGTGCATTTCCACCATCAACTCCTCAACCACACGACGATAGATCGAGTTGATAGGGCGAGTATGTAGACTGTAAAAAGTACGTTTTGTATCTGAAACCGTGCGGATGTTGTTCACAAGCCAATATTAAAAGGGACTGAATATCATTCTAAATTTTGGCGGTCGGATTTTGAAGTCGAGAATTTAGATTCGGCTATCGTAGAAAAAACTACCACTGAGTATAACCATGGTGATTTCCCCTGAACTGAGGGCTTTGGCCGAATATATGGCTGGAGAGTTTGATAATCAACCCCAGGCTTTGGCCGATCCGGTTTGGTACGTCCATTTGCGTTTATGGCATCGTCCCGTTCCCCCCTCTTGGTTTCCAGAACCCAGTCTGGTACTGTTTGCCGAACAAGCCAATATTGTTAATCTGAATCAACCCTACCGTCCTCGGTTCATTCAGTTGCGCCATAATCCTGATTCCGAGTCCACCTTAGAAGCACAATATTATATGCCCAAGGATATTAAGGCGGTGCAAGGTGCCGGACAAGATCCAGAGCGCCTACGACATCTGGGCGCTGAAGCATTAGAATTTTTGCCCGGTTGCACCCTCAAGATTACCTATCAATGCCTTGGCCCGAATCAATATATTTTCCAAGCCGTGCTGCCGGAAAACCAAGTCTGTTGCTTCAGTTATCAAAACAAAACCTATCAGGTGGAATTGGGGTTTGAAGCTACGGCGGATAGTTTTTTGAGCTATGACAAAGGCATTGACCCGGACACGGGAAAGCCATTATGGGGAGCCCTGTTGGGGCCCTTTAAATTTCAAAAACGCCGTGGTTTTGTGCCAATGTTGCCTTAAAATTCAACTTAAACCCCAAAAACTATTGGTCAGCCCCGGTTGGAGACGCGCCTAAGCCCATCTCCACAACCGAAAGGCGACCTTTGGGGTGAGGAACCCAGGATATTTTGACTTCAAATGGCTCTTACCCCACCTTCAAGAGCTTCTTCTTCCGTCTCAAAAATTTCAAATACAGAATCCATCATGGTCACCTCAAACACCAACTTGGCCTCGGGATGAACATTACAAATTCGGAAGCTGCCCTTCACTTTGTCAGCATCTCGCATTCCGGCAACCAGTGAAGTCAGACCTGAACTATCAATAAAGTTCACTTGACCTAGATTTACCACGACATGGCGACTCAATTTAGATATACATTCCTGCAACTTGAGGCGGAATTGCCAAGCTGTTGTGATGTCTAGGCGTCCTGTTGGTGCCAAGACAATGACCTTTGTGCCATCCTGGGTCGTATGTTCTTTTTGATCGATATGAATCACTGACCGTCCCCTCGGAATTTTTGATATTGCTTTGGTTGCTTATCTGATCTGTAGTTTAACTTAGACCTGTGAGTTGGGATCAGTCCAGTTCGCCCAATCTTGAGGCTTCAAGAAAGTCTCATACAGTTCTGCTTCTGGAGTCCCTGGTTTTGGCTCATAGCCATATTCCCATCGTACCAGAGGCGGTAAAGACATGAGAATCGACTCAGTGCGACCATTGGTTTGTAAGCCAAAAATCGTTCCCCGATCGTAAACCAAATTGAATTCCACATATCGACCCCGCCGATATAATTGGAACTGCCGTTCTCGATCTCCATAGTCATGAGAACGCCTGCGTTCTACAATCGGCCCATAAGCTGATAGAAAAGCTCCTCCACAGTCTTGTGCAAAACTGAACAAAGAGTCCCAATCTTTCGGATCAGGGGTTCCCACCTTATCACTATACAGGGCGGCTGCCCCTTTCGGATCGGGGCCTTTATAGAGTTGGCTTTGTCCATCTTGATAGTCAAAAAAGATGCCGCCTACCCCCCGGGTTTCTTGCCGATGTTTGAGATAGAAATATTCATCGCACCAAGATTTAAATACAGGATAATAGTGTGGATCGTGGCGATCGCAAGTTTCTTTTAAGGTTTGATGGAAATGGTGGGCATCTTCGGCAAAGGGATAATAGGGAGTTAAATCGATACCGCCCCCAAACCACCACACGGGCCCGGCTTCAAAATAACGATAATTGAGGTGTACCGTGGGAATATAGGGATTGCGAGGATGCAAGACCATGGAAGTTCCCGTGGCATAAAATCCATATCCGGCGGCTTCTGGACGTTGGGCCAGAATCGAGGGGGGCAATGTTTCGCCCCAAACCTCGGAGAAGTTCACCCCGCCTTGTTCAAATACGTCGCCCTCGCGGATCACACGAGTTCGACCTCCACCGCCTTCGGGACGCTCCCAAGCGTCTTCTCTAAACTTGCCCAGGCCATCAAGCTGTTCCAAGCCTTGACAAATTTCATCCTGGAGTTGTTTCATAAACTGACTGACACGGGTTTGAGAGTCAGTCACAGGGATCAAGTGGGGCGTAGTAGTTTCCGATACCTGAGAAGCGGTCATAATTTTTTTTAACCTATTTTTTTGTTGGGCACACAATCGGTTGTAATCTGCAAGAGCGTTATGATCATGTCTGTAATGTGTCCCTTGAGTCAAGTGGCTAATGGGACACATTACAGTCAAACCTTGATAACTTAAATCTTGTTTACCTTGATTTTAAGTTAGTTTAAGTAGGTTTAAGACTAATTATCAAAATATTAACACCCGTTGAATGACTCAATTCTTTGATAATTAAAAGGGGGAATAGAGTTTGTTTCCCCTAAAATAGCCCTTCGTCCATCCCTCAAACGGGGAACACTTTGATCCAATATGCTTGATATCAATACCGTATTAGAGGTGTTACGACCTGTACAAGACCCCGAACTTCAAAAGAGTTTGGTGGAGTTAAACATGATTCGTAACCTTAAAATCCAAGGGGGTGAGGTGAGTTTTACCTTAGTCCTCACCACTCCCGCCTGTCCCCTACGGGAATTTATTGTTGAAGATTGTCAAAAAGCCGTTAAACAGCTTCCCGGGGTGGAAAATGTTGTTGTTGATGTTACGGCCGAAACCCCTCAACAAAAGGCTTTGCCAGACCGTCAAGGCATTGCCGGGGTGAAAAATATTCTGGCTATTTCTAGTGGCAAAGGGGGCGTGGGAAAAAGTACCGTGGCGGTGAATGTGGCCGTGGCTTTGGCTAAAATGGGGGCTAAAGTCGGGTTAATTGATGCGGATATCTATGGGCCGAATGACCCTACAATGTTAGGGTTGGCTGATGCTCAAGTGATGGTACAGCAAAGTCCTCAGGGAGAAATCCTAGAACCCGCTTTTAACCATGGGGTGAAGTTGGTTTCCATGGCGTTTTTGATCGATAAAGATCAACCTGTAATTTGGCGCGGCCCGATGTTAAATGGGGTTATTCGTCAATTTCTCTATCAGGTCAATTGGGGTGAGTTAGACTATCTACTGGTGGATATGCCGCCAGGTACTGGAGATGCTCAATTAACCATGGCTCAAGCTGTTCCTATGTCCGGGGTTGTGATCGTGACAACGCCGCAGTTAGTGTCCCTGCTAGACTCCCGTAAGGGGTTAAAAATGTTCCAACAGTTGGGGGTTTCGGTGTTGGGAATTGTGGAAAATATGAGTTATTTTATCCCTCCCGATGCCCCGGAGAAAAAATACGACATTTTTGGTTCTGGCGGCGGGGCAAAAACTGCCCAGGAGTTAGGTGTTCCTTTACTCGGGTCTATTCCTTTAGAAATGCCCGTCCGAGAAGGGGGAGACACGGGGGTTCCCATTGTGATTTCCGCTCCTAATTCAGCGGCTGCTTTAGAGTTAACTGCGATCGCCAAACGCATCGCAGGAAAAGTCTCTGTTTTCGCCTTAACTTAGGGTTTGATTGTTAACAAATAGGGGTGAGGCGACCCCTATTGATGTTAACTTAAGCCAAAAAATGCTGATTACAGCCGAGAGTAGATCTCCCTAAATAGTTTTTAACAAGGGGGACTTTGCTCCCCCCTGAATTTCAATAAATCCGCAAGTGATACATTCTTCTTTAATTGTAATTCAAATACCCAAGACAGATTAAAACATACATCAACAAATATTAATAAAGCAGTTGGATATAATTTTACTAAATTGATCATAATCTTCTTTGGTAAATAATCTTAACGTTATTACAACCTATTCCTTCACCCTAGAGATTATACTATAATTAAATAGATTACCCCTAAAATCTATTAGAGTTATGACGATCATACCCATTGAACTCCCGCAAACTGTATTTTCTGCACTCCGTAAGAATCCCGATGAATTTATTCGCGAGATGCGAATAGCAGTGGCAATAAAATGGTACGAATTAGGAGAAGTTTCTCAAGGAAAAGCTGCTGAAATTGCTGGCTTAACTCGAACTGAATTTATCAATGCTTTGTCTCGTTATCGAGTTGATTTTATGCAATATTCTGCGGAAGAACTTGCTGAGGAATTAGCCAATGTTGATTAAGCGAGTTGTGATTAATGCTTCTCCGTCTTTGCGTGATGCAGGTTTATGGTTATCCGATAGTTTAGTACATCTCCTCAAAGAACAAGCAGGTGAGTAACTTTTTAAAGATTAGTTTTTAACTGTAACAGTTAATTTTAACCCTAACGCATTTAACCACAGTCCTAATAAATAAATTTCTCGACTTCCTTCAACGGATAAGAAATAATTTAATTTCTCTAAATGAAGTTTAGCCTGTTCTTCAGACATTCTTTCTTCCCCCAGTGCTTCTGCAACATCTTGAAGCGCGTGTTTCAAAAGTTCGGGTTCAGGATCTTTTTCTTCTAAAATAGCATCAATATAGGCAGCCGCATGAATCGGATCTTTAAGGGCTAAAATCAGAGAGTCTTGATAATTATCACTGGTCAGCATTTTCTCGTCTCCTGTAGTCTTTCCAATATTCTATAGCTCGACAAATATCTTGACTTTGAGATCGTTTATCACCCCCACATAATAGTATTACCATCGTTGAACCGATTTGTCCAAAGTAGATTCTATATCCAGGGCCATAATCAATTTTTAATTCCCAAACTCCCTCACCCACGGAACGATAATTCCCTAAGTTACCTTCCCTAACCCGCTTTAACCGGGCTTCAATTTTTGTGATTGTTTTCAAATCCCGAAAGGAAGTCAGCCATTCAGCAAAAGGAATTCTACCCTCTATTGTAATGTAACGCCGAATCTCTCTAGGTTGTACTGTCATGGATTAATAAAAATGCAAGAATTATTCTTCAACCGTAACCGTCAATTTTAACCCTAACGTATTTAACCACAACCCTAATAAATAAATTTCTCGACTTCCCTTAACAGATAAGTAATGATTTAATTTCTTTAAATGAAGTATTGTAACAAAACCTTGAAGCAGAGGAGTCGGAGGAAAGGTCACACCCATTTTTGGAGAAAATCAAACAGCCCTGTCCCGATTCCTGCCACTGGGTGCTATAGTTTAAAATTGTCTGATGTTAAGTGGCTGTTTATTTTTAAACCCGAATTATGCTACTGATTACCCTATTACTCTACGCCGCTTTAGCGGGTGCTTATTTGTTAGTGCTTCCGGCTGCCTTATATGCCTATATGAATGCTCGTTGGTATGTGGCCAGTTCTTTTGAACGGGCATTTATGTACTTTTTAGTCTTCTTCTTTTTCCCCGGATTAATTCTTCTGGCTCCCTTCTTGAATTTCCGTCCTCAACCTAGAAAAATTGCCACCTAATGCGACGAATTGATGTTATTGCTATTGGAGTGCTCGTCTTTTTGACAGGTGGATCGATCTACCTAATTTTACAATGGGCGGGTCTGAATAGCTTTGATGCTGGCATCTGGAGTCAAACTTTTTTAGTAGGTGGTTTATTTATTTGGTTACTTACTTATTTATTCCGAGTGGGAAGTCGAAATATGACCTATAACCAACAACTGAAAAACTATGAAGATGCCGTTTTTCAAAAACGACTGGAAGAAATGACTCCAGAAGAAATTGCTCAATTGCAAGCGGAAGTTGAAGCAGAAAAAAATAATTGAGACTTTTACTTTTTTCTGCTTAATTATTGGATAATAAGTTAGTCTATTTGAGTTTAATTTTAAATGATTTCTGTTTCTCAATGCTTTGAATCTTTAAGAACTTCGGACAAAAAAAACTGTGCTTTAATTCCTTTTATTACCGCCGGTGATCCGAACTTAGAAACAACCGCAAAAGCCTTACAAATTCTGGATCAAAATGGGGCGGATTTGATTGAGTTGGGGGTTCCTTATTCTGACCCCTTAGCCGATGGCCCGGTAATTCAAGCCGCAGCTACTCGCGCTTTACAAAAGGGAACTCGTTTAGATCAAGTATTAGAAATGGTGGCAACGGTTAGCCCAACGTTGAAAGCCCCAATTATTTTATTTACTTACTATAATCCCATTTTACATCGAGGGATTAAACCATTTTTAGAACAGATTTATCAAGCCGGGGCTAGGGGTTTAGTTGTCCCAGATTTACCCTTGGAAGAAGCGGAAACTTTATTGGAACCCGCTCGTCAAATTGGCATAGAAGTGACGTTGTTAGTGGCGCCAACCAGTCCTAAAGAACGGATTGAGTTAATCGCCCGTCAGTCCCAGGGGTTCATTTATTTGGTTAGTGTTACCGGGGTCACGGGGATGCGTACCCAAGTCCAAACCCGGGTTGAAGATATCCTCAAGGAAATGCGAGGTCTAACGGATAAACCCATTGGGGTTGGGTTCGGGATTTCTCAACCGGAACAGGCGACCCAAATGCGAGACTGGGGTGCAGATGCGGTGATTGTCGGGAGTGCTTTTGTGAAACGATTGGCGGAAGGGACGCCGGAACAAGGGTTGGCGGATATTGGTCAGTTTTGTCAATCCCTAAAATCGGCAATTCAACACTAAAATACAGGACTTGCCATACAAGTCCCCCGTTTGGGTATCAAATGTAACTATTTCCCTAATTTTTAAAGGACGATGTAGCCTGTTAAACAATTTTTGTGTATAATTTCTTTAGTTGAGTGTGTCTGTGATCAATTCACACTTCAGTCTATTTAATCTTTAGAACTTCCAGGGTCAGAACACTCGGTTGGTTTTTTGGGGTTTCACTGAAAGAAAGCAAGAACGCTGGAGGTATGGTGCTCCCATAAACACATTACCTCCAGCTCCTTGAAACCCTCGTAATGTGCCTTTCTGTTTATTATTATTGCAACGTTGCTAAGGGATTGCAAGAGGTCTTTTGCAATCACCCACTTTTAAGGTTACATGGGTCTGTAAGTCTCTTGGTAAGAGGGTTGTTGGGCTTTAGTCCTCAAGATTGCGCTGAAGCGCAACAACGGCGCAACAACGAAAAGACGCGGCCATCAGTAATAGTTATTGATGACCGCGTTATTAGTGGTAAAAATTCAGGAAAAACAGAACAAACCTAACTGTATTGCTGACCCGAATTTTTTTCCGGTTCTAAATTGAATAGGGTTTGTAGGGTTTGCATGGCGCGACGTCGGGCTTCTATGTCCTGTTGGGCGCGCAGTTGTACCATGGGGTCATGGAGAATTTTATTTACAATACCCCGGGTTAGGGCTTCAATCACTTCTTGATGTTTGTCAGCGAATTCTGAACCTAGACGAGATAGGGCTTTTTCTAATTCCTGTTCTCGAATGGTTTCAATTTTATCGCGTAAACAATTAATCACTGGAACAGTTTCTAAGCTGCGCCACCAGACCTCAAAGGCTTGGACTTCTTCTTCTAATAAAACTTCGGCTTCCTGTGCCATTTTACGACGACTTTCGTGGTTTTGGGCTACAACTGCTTTTAAATCATCGACGTTATAGGCTTGAACATTGGCTAATTCCTTGACATCGGTAGCGATATTCCGAGGAACAGAAATATCCACTAACATTAGGGGTTGAGATGGGGTTAAAATCGTTTCTAATTTAGCTCGGTCTATAATGGGTTCGGTCGCCGAGGTACTGGTAAATACAATATCAGAATTCGCCATCACAGACATCATTTCCGACATGGTATAAATTCGTAAATCAGCATCGGGAAATTGATTTGCTAATTCTTTAGCCCGTCCTAATGTCCGATTGAGAATAGAGATTTGGTTTGCACCTTTAGAGATTAAATGCTGAACCAATAGGCGAGACATTTTGCCCGCACCTAAAATGGCAACTCGATAATTACTTAAGTTCTGGACTTTCATCTGAACTAATTCGACCGCAGCCGAACTAATAGAAACTGCTCCCGTGCCAATGCTGGTTTCGGTTCTGACCCGTTTCCCAGCTGTTAAGGCTTGGGTAAATAAACGGTTTAGAATGCGACTAATTCCTTTATGTTGTTGGCTTAATTTATGGGTTTGTTTAACCTGGGATAAAATTTGTCCTTCCCCTAGAACTAAACTATCTAACCCGGCGGCGACCCTCATTAAGTGCATGATGGCATCATCATGAATCAGGGTAAATAAATGGGGGCGTAATTGTTGTAAAGGTAATTTACTTTTTTCTGATAAAAATTGGGTAACTTCCCGAATTCCCGGTTGAGTTTCTGTTGCTACTAAATAAATTTCTAAGCGGTTACAGGTGCTAAGAATCGCAACTTCTTCGATATGGGGATAACTTAATAAATGAGCGATCGCAGCCTCTAATTGAGGTTCGGGAATACTCAATTTTTCACGCACCTCAACGGGGGCAGTCTTATGACTTAGACCGACAACAGCAATATTCATACAACAGTTGTTATAAATATGGTTTCAAAAATCAGTAATCAGTAATCAGTAATCAGTAAATCGCTAATAGTTTTCCAGTGTTAGTTAAAAAACCCAAACCAAAAACTGATGACTGATTACTGATGCTTAAATTTTAGTGCAACTGAATATTTTTGGGTTGGCCAAACATATGAACAGTATCGACAAAACGAGCAGTTTTAGACAGAGAAGAAATAACTAAACTTTGAGTCCGAGCACCACCACTAAAGAAGCGCACGCCTTGCATCAAAGTACCTGGTGTGATCCCACAAGCCGCAAACAACACCGTTTCACCGGAGGCTAATTCATGGGCATCATAGACCTTATCAGCATCATTGATTCCCATTTCTTTGAGGCGATTCAGATTACCTTCTCTGCTTTCCCCAATCAATCCGGTTTTCACCACTTCGGGATCATAGATTAACTGACCTTGGAAGTGACCGCCTAAAGCGCGCATGGCCGCAGCAGAAATTACCCCTTCTGGTGCAGCGCCAATGCCCATGAGTGCGTGAATATTGGTTCCCGAAAATGCACAGGAAATGGCAGCCGAAACGTCTCCATCACTGATCAAACGCACCCGTGCGCCTGCGGCCCGAATTTCATTGATCAGTTCTTTGTGGCGGGGACGATCCATCACCACCACCACTAAGTCCTCAATGGAGCGGTTCATGCAGTCGGAAAGAATTTTCAGGTTTTCGGTGGCGGATTTGTTAATATCAACATGATTCTTAGCCACCGCAGGAGCCGCTAATTTCTTCATGTAGAAATCAGGAGCCGCAAACAGACCGCCTTTTTCAGAAATTGCTAAGACGGCCATGGAGCCATTTTGACCATAGGCGACTAAGTTAGTTCCTTCGCAGGGGTCAACGGCGATATCAATTTCCAGCAGTTCGTCGGGGTTACAGAATTTAGCTGCATCCTCTTGGGTACAAATCCCGACTTCCTCACCAATATAAAGCATGGGGGCTTCGTCTCTTTCCCCTTCCCCAATCACGATCCGTCCTCTCATGTGAATTTGGTTCATGCGTTTACGCATGGCTTCCACGGCCACATGGTCGGCTTCATTTTTGTCGCCTTTACCCATCAAACGAGCCGATGCGATCGCAGCTTGCTCGACGACTTCAATAATCTCTAACCCAATAACATTATCCACAGAATTATTTCCTCCCAAGAACTGAGATTGCCGAATTATTAGACACTCCCAGTGTTTTAGTCTATCAGAGGGGGGATGCGGTTTTCATTTGGGGGAGTTTAGTTTTTGTTAATTTTTACTGCGAGTCAGGGGAGTCAGCATCTATAGTAAATGTCCTGTGGACTAAAAAATCGCTTCGGTCAACCAACAGGCTTCTAAATCCAGAACTGCCAATTTGTCGTAAGCCTGATTAATCAAACGTTCTCCCCGTAAGGCTCCGGTATTGGCCCCCGGACAAATATAGTTGAGGCTATCGGAATTAAAGCGCTCCAAGATTAACCGAACACTGTTTAATTGTCGGGGCCAATGGAAGGTTTTGGCGGTGCGTAGGGGAACCGGTTGACCTTGGAGATTGGGTAATAGATGGCGTCCGGTGAACAATACCCCCCCATGCCCACTAAAATAAAGGCAGGATGAACCCGGGGAATGTCCGGGTGTCCAAAAAACTGAACTCAGGGAACTCAATTTTAACTCAGTCTCAAAGGCCGTTAGGTTGGACTCCGGTAGTAAATAGGCTTCTTGTTCTTGGATCAGAATATTGCATCCTAGGGTTTTTTGAATTTCTCGGGATGAGCCAATGGCCGCCCGATGGGTAATGAATAACCACTGAACGCCCCCTAACTGCTCGATAAACTGCTGATTAGTTGGATTCCAAGGAGGAGCATCGATCAAGATGTTCATCTGGTTTTCTACCACGAAATAGGCTGTTCCGCCCAAGGTTTCCCGGTTGGGTGGGAAAGCATAAATATTTTCCAGCACTTGCCGGGGCGGTTTGGGGACAGAAAGCTCCTGTAACATATTATTAGATTAATTTTTAGGGTGCAATTGTCGATTTTAACTGAATTAAAACTACCAATGATCATGTTATTTTGGTTACTAATTTTAGGGTTAATGACCTACTGGCTTCTACAAAGGGGTGTGGCTCAAATTACCCGGACTCCGGTTTGGTTGCTGTGGTTGGTGATGATGACTCCGGCGTTCATTTGGGGGACTTGGATTTGGATCTATGATCAAAAACCAATTCCCGCCGGGTTAGTGATTATTCCCTTTATTGTTTGTCCCTGTTTATATTGGTTTTTGGTGCAATGGGGGCGTCTTCCTCCGCCATCACCGGAATCAGATATTGCTACTCCCACAAACTCGATTCTTCCCCTAGAAAAACCCAGTTTACCTCGCCCACTGGATCAACAGGAAGAAGACATTCTTCGCAGTTGTTTTCCTTGGACGGTGTTTCCTTTACATAATATTGAATATCGCTTACAAGCGGTGATTTGTCGGGGTCAGTTACGGTCTAATCCCGATCAGGCTTATCAAACGATTCGAGATAATATTCAGGCTAAATTTAGCGATCGCTTTTTAATTGCATTTCAACAGGATCTTCAAGATAAACCGTTTTTTGCTTTAGTCCCTAATCCCTCTCAGAAAAAAGCTGATTCGCTTCAATCCGAACCCTTAACTCGTCCTATTTTGGCTTTATCTTTATTTGTAATTACTTTCTTTACAACAACAACTGCGGGTGTGGAAATGGCAGATATTTCTCTGGATGCTTGGCAAGATAACCCAGGTTTATTATTGGCAGGATTACCCTATAGTATAGCTTTAATGGCGATTCTGAGTATTTATGTATCGGCTCATTATTTAATGGCTCGTTGGTATAAAATTAAGGCGACTTTACCTTATTTTATCCCGATTCCTTTTTGGTTAGGAACTTTAGGTGCTTTTATTCAGATGCGATCGCCTTTTCCCCATCGCCAAGCATTATTTGATATTAGCATTGTTAGAGTTTTAGCGGGATTTATCATGAGCTTACCGCTATTAATTTGGGGGTTAAGTCAGTCAACGGTTGTTTCCTTTGATCCGAAAACTTCAGGATTTTTCAATTTTGAATCCTTGAATCCTAGTTTTTCTTTTTTGTTAACCGTATTGAGTAAGTTAATATTAGGTGCGGGGTTAACTGCTGAACACGCAATCCATTTACATCCGGTGGCAATCGTCGGATATTTAGGATTAATGATAACAGCATTTAATTTAATCCCCATCGGACAACTAGATGGCGGTCATATTGTTCATGCTATGTTGGGTCAAAAAACCAGTCTAATTATCGGTCAAGTAGCACGGTTTCTAATCTTAATTTTAGCCTTAATTCACAGTGAATTTATCATCTTAGCCCTATTATTATTCTTTTTTCCCTTACAAGATGAACCCGCCTTAAATGATGTCAGTGAACTGAATAATATTCGAGATGTTATTGGGTTATCAACCTTGGGATTATTATTGTTAATTATACTCCCGATGCCTTCGGTTGTTGCTCAATGGTTGAATTATTAAGTAATGGGTAATACTTCGACTTCGCTCAGTAACAGGGTAATGGGTAATGGGTAATGGGTAATGGGTAATGGGTAAT
>NZ_LR734978.1 GCF_900009265.2 Planktothrix paucivesiculata PCC 9631
AATGGGTAATGGGTAATGGGTAATGGGTAATGGGTAATACTTCGACTTCGCTCAGTAACAGGGTAATGGGTAATTAACTGATGACTGTTATATCCTAATTGTTTGCAATTGTCTACAAGAATTATTAATTATTTAAGAATTTAATCCATTTTCTAGTTCCAAAATGTAGGCAAGATTCAGTCGCAATCTTGGCAGATTTAGCTAAGGCAGTGGGGAAGTTTTCGGATAGGATAAAGTGGCAAAATGCCCCATGAAAAATATCTCCCGCACCTAAAGTATCAACCGCTTGAATACTAGGAATAGGAATACTCCCACTTCCTGCTTTTAGACTAACATATTGGATCGGTTTTTCTCCTTGGGTAATGGCAATATTAGGAATATTCATCGCTTGAAGATAAGTAAAAACATCTGAAGATGTTTGACAATGGGGAGGATAAAAATTATGAGAACAAATAGCATAGTTAATATCGGGTAAAAGGGTTTCTAAGCCCGGTTTCCAACTGCCACCATCTAAAATTACAGGAATTTGTTTGATTTTTGCCTGTTGAATTAAACTTTTACCAATGGAAATTTGATGACCGTCAATTAAAATAATATCGGTATTATCTAAATATTGCGATAAATTTGAGGGGTTTAAAATTTGAGATTTTGTAGCATTAATTGAGATAACTGTGCGATCGCCATTGGTATTATTCACAATAATAGATGAAACGGCAGGCGACTCTAAACGAGTTGAGTCTAAGTCTATAATATTAACAGAATATTGCTGTAAATCCGTTCTAATCAGTTGGGTTAGGGGATGGATACCTAATCCCCCTAATAAAATAGATTGATTTCCTAAACAATTAAAGGTAACAGCGGCATTTGTTGCTGGCCCTCCGGCTGCCACGGTATAATCAGAAGCGACTATTTTTTGATTTTCTTGGGGATATTGACTAACAGAATAGATCAGATCGAGTGTAATTAATCCCACAAATAAACCTTGTCCCATAAAATTATTAAACCCCTGATTTTTATTCTAAATCAAAAACATCAAAATCTAATTAAATTAACTATTTTTCTGGAATAACCGAGTTACCTTATCAACATTAATTGGCGGTGAAAAATAATACCCCTGTGCATATTCACAGCCTAAATAATTTAAAGTATTAATTTGTTCTTCAGTTTCTACGCCTTCGGCAACCACATCTAAATTCAAACTGTGGGCTAAAGTAATCAAGGTTTTAATGATATCTAAGCTTTTGGGATTAGAATTAATATTTATGATAAATGAACGATCAATTTTTAAAGTATCTAAAGGCAAAGATTGTAAATAAGATAAACAAGAATAACCCGTGCCAAAATCATCAATCACTAATTGAATCTTGCGACTCTTGAATTGATTCATGTATTGAGTAACAGCTTCGGGGTTTTCCATTAAAATACTTTCAGTGATTTCTAGTTTTAAACTGAATCCTTCTAAAATGTTAGATTCAATAATATTATCAATTAAGCCACTAAAATCAGATTTCAAGATTTGTAACCCTGATAAATTAACGCTCAAACTTAGGGGAAATTGCTCAGGGAATTGGTTTTTCCAACAACTAAATTGACGACAGGATTCTCGAAGTACCCATTCTCCCAAAGGAATAATAAGTCCAGTTTCTTCTGCCAAAGGAATAAAATCAGAGGGCGGAATTAATCCTCGACTGGGATGTTGCCAACGAACTAGGGCTTCAAAACCAACTAAACTTTTATTTTTTAACTTGTAAATTGGTTGATAATAGACTTGAAATTCTTGATTTTCTAGTCCTATTTCTAAATCTGATTCTAACTGTAATCGATTCAAAACAGCCACTTGCATTTCTGGATTAAAAAATACCGTACAATTTTTATGACTCTGCATTCTAGCATAGTGCATTGCGGTATCTGCTGCCCTTAAAAAATCCTCCGCTTGTTCATATAATAAACTAGATAAGGCAATGCCAATACTGGTATTTCCCGATGCGGTAATTCGGCGTTCTGGTAGAAATAATTTAAAGGCTTGATGGAGTTTACTGGCTTTGTCTAAAGCAACAATTTCTGATTTTATATTAGGTAAAAATAGGACAAACTCATCCTTCCAAATTCTAGCTAAAATATCGCAGGGTTGCAAACAGCTTTTGATCCGTTCAACTTCTTGAATTACAAACTTTTCAGCCAAGGTTTTTCCATAACCATATCGAATAGCTTTAAATCGATCTAATGCCAAATAAAATACCGCAAAATCCACTTGATTATCAACCGCAGAGCGAATACATTCTAACACATGATTTTGATTGGGAAGTCCGGTAAGTTTATCATAAAGAGCTAGATATTGTAAATTCTCAACAGCAACTTTAAGTTCTTGTTTTTGGAGGCGACTATTAGTAACAATATGTATGGTTTTTCGGATCGTAACAATTAAATCTTTAAAATTAATGGGTTTTGTTAAAAAATCAAATGCCCCCCGGTTCATGGCGGTTCTAATATTTTGAATATCGCCATAGGCAGAAACAACAACGGCTTTCAGTAGCGGATCAATTTTAGGCAGTTGTTCCAGCAATGCCCAGCCATCCATTCCCGGCATATTTAAGTCGGTTAAAATGACACAAATATGAGGATTTGAACGTAAAATATCTAAAGCATCTATACCATTATTAGCAAATAAAAACTCAAATTCTCGCGTTTCAATCTGAGGTTTTAATCGTCTTTCAATTAATCGTTGTAACTCGGTTTCATCATCAACAACTAAAATATAAGCAGGGGTGAAAGGCATAGCAACAGAATCGGAATAGAGTTGAAGTTGTGTGGGGTAAGATGGAGATTGCGCGGAGAAATAGTTCATGGGATTTAGGTTTGAATAATTTATTAAAAGTATCTGTGATGAAAAAGGAAGCAAAGTACAATTTCTTTGAGATTTTGAGAATTTGATATTTAGTATAATTTAATTCTCTGTATTTCTCAAGAAAAAATACGATTTTATTAATTTTGTTTTTGGTTTTTAGGCAATTTTAGGATAAACTCAGTATATTGTTTCCATTGTGCTTCAACTTGTAAGGTTCCTCCATGCTGTAAAACAATAATATCATGAGTTAAAGATAGGCCGAGTCCAATGCCTTGTCCTGGGGGTTTCGTGGTAAAAAATGGAGTAAAAATATTATCGATGAATTCGGGTTGAATTCCCATGCCATTATCATGAATTTTAATTTCAATCTCAGAATCTTGATTTTTTGTAGTTAAGCACAAAGTGGGATAAAATTTTTCTTCTCGGTTTATGTTTTCTTGCATTTTTAAATAAAGGGCATAACAACTATTATCAATAATATTAATAAAAGCTCTGTGCAAATCAGATATAATCAATTCCATGACCTCCAGATCAGGATCAAATTGTGTGTTAATATTAATCACAAACTCTGGATATTTAACTCGAAAACTATGATAGGCGAGTTTAATCGCTTGATGTAAAAGATCATTGAGATTAACACATTGATATTCCCCAGGTTCAGAATGAGCTAACTGCATCATACTTTGAATAATTTGACTAGCCCGTTGTCCGTGGGTATAAATAGCCTCTGCATCAATGATAATCTCATGCAATTGAGTTACAATTTCTGGGGCATCTAAAGTTGAATTTGGGTGAATATTAACTAACAACTGATTTAAGTTATCAACGGAAGATTGAGCATAATTAATCACAAAATTTAAAGGATTTCTTAGTTCGTGAGCAACTCCGGCGGTAATGGTTCCTAAACAGGCTAATTTTTGTTGAGAAATAATTTGTTTTTGTGCCGCTCTTAACCGTAAATGGACTCGAACTCTAGCTAAAACATCCTGTTCATCAAAGGGTTTTGTAATATAATCAACCGCTCCCAAAGAAAGACCCTTGACTTTATCAATGGTTTCTGATAGTGCCGTCATAAAAATAACCGGAATATCCTTAGTTTTAGGATTAGCTTTTAGACGAATACAAGTCTCAAATCCATCAATTTTAGGCATTTTGACATCGAGTAAAATTAGTTCGGGTAATTCCTCTAAGACTTGTTCTAAGGCTTCTTCTCCATTGGTTGCTACCGCCAATTGAAACCCAGCACTGGTTAGGGTTTGGGACAGAACTTTTAAATTAGTAGCATTATCATCAACAATTAAAATCAGTTGATTGTACATTGGTTCAAAAACTCCTTAATTTGGGTTAATTTAAAATCCTGGGTCAGAGATTTAATTTGATCAGTAAATAAACTTAAATCAGGATTAATCTGTTTAAGTTTATTTACTTCTTCTTCCAGTTCTAAAACCCTTCCTCGTTTAGCTAATTTGATTAAAGTTGATAAAATTTCAGGACTGGGAATAACTAAATTAACGTTGTTTTCTGATGGAGTCTGGGACAAATAATTGGGCGGATAATTATATTCCCATTCTAATTTTAACCAATTTTTTAGTTTCATAAATAATTCTTCTATTTCTAAAGGTTTAGAAAGAAAATCATTACATCCGGCATTTTGACTTTGTTCCCTATCCCATTGATAAACAGAAGCGGAAGTTGCAATTACAGGAATATCATTAAATTCCGGTGAAAAACGAATATGTCTGGTCATTTCAAAACCATCCATGATCGGCATAACTAAATCTACAATCACTAAATCAAATTGAGTGTTTTCCAGTTGATATAAACCCTCCTGACCATTACTCGCCTCTACAACTTCAAATCCCAAAGGTTGCAGTAAATCCACCAATACTAAGCGATTTTCTCGTTTATCATCTACAATTAAAATTCTGCGTTTATCTCCTCTGAATCCGACAATTGAATATAAAGAATTAGGTTCAGATGGCGTTTGTATTTCTGTAGAAATTGGTAAATTTAATTCAAACCAAAAACGGCTACCTTTTCCGGGGTGACTTTCTACGGATAAATTTCCTCCTAGGTGTTTAATTAATCGTTCGGTAATCGCTAATCCTAACCCGGTTCCCTCGGAACGGTATGACATTTCTGCTACTTGTTCAAAGGGGAGAAAAATATTTTCTAATTGTTCGGGATTGATTCCAATTCCCGTATCTTCAATTTGAAACTGAATAGTTTGATAAAAACTCGAATAATTCGGTGGTTTTTCTAGGACTTTAATTCTAAAGGTGACTCCACCATGGTCGGTAAATTTAACCGCATTTCCTAATAAATTAATTAAAATTTGTCGTAAGCGTTTTTCATCTATTTCTACGGCGACCGGAAGTCGGGAGAGGGGTTGATAAATAAAAGCCAAACCTTTTTGCTTGGCTTTAATCGAACAAATTTCTATTACTCCCTGTAAAAAAGTATCTAAATTGACGACTTTCGTAGAAATTTCTAGTTTCCTCGCTTCGATTTTAGATAAATCCAAAATATCATTAATTAAGGTGAGAAGATGGGTTCCACATTGATGAATAATTTGGATTCCGGCTTGATCTTTTTCCGAGGGTGTTATTGAACGTTTTAAAATTTGAGTATAGCCTAAAATTCCATTTAAAGGCGTTCTTAATTCATGGCTCATATTTGCCAAAAATTCACTTTTTGCCCGATTGGCTGCTTCCGCATCTTCCTTAGCCTGTTTCAAGGCTTCTTCAACTTTTTTACGTTCAGTAATATCAATATTAATTCCCACAATTCTTTCCATTTTCCCAGGACGTTCGGGTAAACCAATTCCTCGACTCAAAATCCAAATATAATGACCCTGTTTATGTTGCATTCGTAAAATAATTTCATAGTTAGCATATTTATGATGAATATATTTATAAATTTGGTTAAGCACAGATTCTTGATCTTCGGGATGAATTCGCTGAATAAATTCATCAATTTTAGGCTTAAATTCCTGTTCAGTATAGCCTAACATTTCGTGATAGCGAGGGGAATAATAAGTTTCGCCTGTACTAATATTCCAATCCCATAAACCATCGTTTGCTCCTCGCATGGCTAACTCTAACCTTTCTTGGCTTTCTCGTAATGCTTGTTCAATCCGTTTGCGTTCTAAAATCTCCTGTTCTAAGGCTTGAGTCCGTTCCGTAACTTTTGTTTCCAATGTCTTATATAGGAGAGCATTTTCAATCGAAATTGCCACTTGAGAAGATAATAAATTTAACACTTGTAAACGTTCAGAGGTAAAGGCTCCAGCCATTAAATTATTTTCTAAATAGAGAATCCCAATCAGTTTTCCTTGGTTCAAAAGAGGAATACATAAAATTGATTTAGGCTGATTTAAAATAATATAATCATCGCTGATAAATTTATTCTCTTTGGTCGCTTGATGAATCACTAAACTATCCTGAGTATGAATCACATAATTAACAATTGAGTTACAAACTTCTGGGGTATTTGTTTGGGGATTAATTCTTTCAATCGGAATCGCTTGTAAAACTTTAACTCCATTGTGAACCGTGGTAACATAGGCTTGAATTAACCATTGTTTATTGGATTCTAAAATTAAATATCCTCTTTGGGCTCCGGCATTTTCTACAACAATTTTCATGATTTTTGTCAGTAAATGCTCAATCGAAATTTCCCGGGAAAGGGCTTGAGAGGCTTTAAAAATACTGGCAATATCTAAGGAATTAGCTGAGTTAATTTGCTGAGGTTCTTGGGAAGATTTAGGACAAATCTCTTGATAATCCGTAATATTTTTAGCCTGAATTTGTTCAAAATCCCATGTCCATTTGCCCTTATTATGCCCCTGTGTCCAGGATAATTGAGTCGGATACTCAAATTGTAATAATCCTTCTGTATAAAGGGATTTCAAAAATTCCCGAGTAAAAAAAGGATTTCCTTGGGTTTTTTGATAGACTAAATGGGTTAAGGATTGACTCCCTTCGGTAGAACAGTTTAATCCTTCGGCGATTAAATCATTAATATCTGATAAACTTAAATTATCGAGACTGATTTCAACTCCGGGGTCTTGGGTAATTTTAATCGCTTCTAAGGTTGATTTTAAGGGGGGATTAAGATTTAATTCATGATGACGATAGGCCGCAATAATCATTAAATATTGAATGCTTTCATCTTGACTCAAAGTTTTAATTAAGTTTAAAGAAGCCCAATCTGCCCATTGTAAATCATCTAAAAAAATCACTAAAGAATGTTGGGGTTGGGTGAGGGCTTGGATCAGTTTTTGAAATGCTCGTAAAAAACAGTTAGGCGTTTCTTGTAAATCCAAATTATCGGCGACAGCAGGTTTGCCAATAATTCGTTCTAAATCAGGAATAATATCAATTAAAAGTTGCCATTTATCCCCGACAAAATCTAAAATTTTTTGTTTCCATTGCTCTAATACTTCTTGTCGTTCTGTTAAAATTTGATGGCAAAATTCAGTTAAGGCTTGAGCTATGGCAAAATAGGGAATATTGCGTTTATATTGATCAAATTTTCCAGAAATAAAAATTCCCCGTTTAGCCGTAATTGGCTTATAAATTTCTTGGACTAAAGCCGATTTTCCTACTCCAGAATAACCAGAAATCCAAATTAATTCTCGATTTCCTTGGGTGACTCGTTCAAAGGCAGTTAATAGAGTTTCAAGGGGTTGTTTTCGACCATATAATTTTTCGGGAATTTGTAATTTATCCGATAAATCTTGGCTTCCAAGTTCAAAGGATTCAATCAAATCTTGAGTTTTAACTTGTTCTAAACACCGTTCTAAATCACTTTTAATTCCATAGGCTGACTGATAACGATCTTCGGCATTTTTTGCCATTAATTTTAGAATAATTTGGGATATGGTTTCGGGTAGACTAAACTTAGTATAATGATCGGGATAAATAGGAGTTTTAGCAATATGACTATGAACTAATTCTAAGGGATCTTCACTGGTAAAGGGTAAGCGACCCGTGAGTAATTCATAAAAAGTTACGCCTAAAGAATAGAAATCACTCCGATAATCAATGGTTCGATTCATCCGTCCGGTTTGTTCTGGGGATAAATAGCCCAGGGTTCCTTCTAGGGTATTGGCAGAAATAAAACTGAGATTTTCTTGAGATAAAATACTAGCAATTTCAAAGTCAATTAGTTTAATAACTTCGGTATTTTGATTCAAGATAATATTACTAGGATTAATATTTTTATGAATAATATTAAACCCATGGATTTGACCTACAATTTTGGTAATCCCAATAGCCAATTCCAGAAATTCAATTAAGGTTAACTGACCAGCCAATTTTAGCTGGCTCAGGGATGATCCGCCAAAATCTTCTAAAATCATCATGGAGTGATCATGATGGGACTCTAACCCATAAACCTTAACCACTCCTGGCAAATTTAAAGACTGAATCAGTTCATATTCTCGCTGAAACCGAGCTACCTGTTTTGGGGTGCGTCCCTGCTCTCCCAGGACTTTGAGCACCACAGGCCGTTGATGGGGAATCCAATAGGCCCGATAGACTAAACTGGTGGGGCTACTATACAGTAAAGTAGTTGTGTGAAACCCTGATATGGTCAGCATTTTGGTTCAGTTCATAACTGTTGTGGGTTAGGATTAATCAAACTTGATCTGATGGTTAACAATGAACTGGATATATCCTCTCCTCAAGCATATCTAATATTATCCTTGAGGCAGTGTGTTTTATATCACATTTATATTTCCGTAGAGCCTTAAATTTAAGATGACTAATCAAGCTGGAACCCTTTATATTGTAGGAACTCCCATTGGGAACCTAGAAGACATCACCTTGCGGGCGATAAAAATTTTACAAACTGTCGATTGGATTGCGGCGGAAGATACTCGTCATACGGGCAAACTATTACACCATTTTGAGATTAAAACTCCCCAACTCAGTTACCATGAACATAATCAACAACGCCGGATTCCTAGCTTAGTAGAATCTCTAAATCAGGGACATACAATTGCCTTGGTTACTGATGCTGGAATGCCGGGAATTTCCGATCCCGGATATGAGTTAATTAAAGCCTGTATTGAAGCAAATATTCCGGTGATTCCGATTCCCGGGGTGAGTGCTTGTTTAACGGCTTTAAGTGCGGCGGGATTACCCACAGATCGATTTATTTTTGAAGGGTTTCTACCCACCAAAAATAAAGAACGTCAACAGCGTTTAAGCATTTTACAAACCGAATCTCGCACCCTAATTTTATATGAAGCGCCCCATCGTCTTCTGGAAACCTTAGAAGATTTAGCCCTAATTTTAGGGCCGAAACGGTCGATTGTGATTGCCCGGGAGTTAACCAAACTGCATGAACAATTTTGGCGTGGAACCGTAGAAGATGCCGTACAATACTATCAAGATCACAACCCCAAAGGGGAACTCACTTTAGTGATTGCGGGTGTCACCGAAACCCCAACCGTAATTACCGAAGATCAACTTAAAGCTGAACTTAAATGCTTGTTCGAGCAAGGGATTTCTCGGTCTGAAGCCAGTCGCCAACTCGCCGAATCCACCTCCGTTCCCCGTCGCCAAATCTATCAAATTGCCTTAACTTTACCCGATGGCACGGAATCCAATATTGAGGTATAAATAATTAGGTTGTTGATAGTTAATTATTAATTAATCTAATCAAGTATCCTGCCTTGCCCTTTGTCCCATTATTCTATATTTTTCTTCAATATGGCCTACATCACCCAGCGTCGTCGTTCTGTGAGAAGTTCTTCTGTTCCTCGTCGTTTTAATAGGCGATCGCCTGTTCAAGTTAGAACTAGAATTCCCCAGCGATTCAGCCAATTAAAATACTCTCGAATTATCTTTTTAATTGCCCTATTCCTAACCCTGAACTGGACAGTGGGAGGAGTATTAAAACTCTTATTCCCAGCCGCCAAACCTCAACCCCAAACTCAGATAATTCCGATTTCTGCTCCCGCGACAACCGATACGGATCAAACTGTTGTTTATAATATTAAAACGCCCCCTAATTTAGCCCAAAGTCAAGAGTTACAAATGATTATTGACGGTGCAGTTGATATTGCTAAAAACCAAGGATTACCCACCGAATCTTTATCAATTACCTTAATTAATGTTAGTAATAATTCAACCCATACCCTCGCCGGATATAACAATAATACCCTGAGATTTCCCGCCAGTGTTGCTAAATTATTTTGGATGGTTCAATTTTTTGGCTATGCAGAAAAAGGATATATTCCCAAGGAATCCCCCTTTTATACCGACCTATCCCAGATGATGCGAATTTCTGATAATGATTCAGCTAGTCGGATTGTTGATGCGATTACCCAAACTAAATCAGGGGAAAATTTAGACCCATCCGAATTAGATAAATGGGTAGAAAAACGCATTCAAGTTAATCAATTTTTTGAAAAATCCGGTTATACAGGGATTAATTTAACCACTAAAAATTATCCGATTACCGGAGTAGGAGAAAAACCGATAGGTAGAGATTTACAACTCCGAGAAAATCCCGCCTATTCCCAAGGAAATTTTGTCACCACCGACCAAACCGCACGATTAATGTATGAGATTTACACCAAACAAGCTATTTCTCCCTTAGCGAGTACGAAAATGGCCTATTTATTAACCCGAGATTTGAACCCCAAAGCTTGGAAAAATATTGATGCTAACTCGGTTGAAGGATTTTTAGGAGAATCCTTACCCCCCGATATTTATTACGGGTCTAAGGTCGGTTATACCAGTCGTTCTCGTCAAGAAGTCGCCTTTGTTAGAACCTTAAATGATCAAGCCATTTATATTTTAGCCGTATTTGGAGATGATCCCGCCTATGCAAAAAATGAACGAGTTTTCCCTGATATTTCTCGTTATATTTTTAATCGCTTAAATCAAACTTCCCGAAAAACCACGCCGGAAAAAGTCTCGAAATTGAATCAACTATAGCAAGTCTAAATGAATTGTACAAAATAATGATCAAAATTATTAATCCTAAAAAATGGACACAAATTATTTGGATTTCTGTTTCATATTAGTATGGAAATCAGGACTTATGCAAAACAACCATATCTAGTAGGGGCGAACGGCCGTTCGCCCCTACAGATGGTGTATAATTGGGTATTCTGCGT
>NZ_LR734977.1:0-605 GCF_900009265.2 Planktothrix paucivesiculata PCC 9631
CCCTCAGAAATAATGTTGGTAATTGGGGAACCGTTAAAGTTCAAGGAAGTTATAGCCTTAGAGATAAATTAATGCACCAACAAGCTGATTTTGGTTTAGCTATTTGGGATGGTAAATCACCAGGAACTAAACGAAATATTCAACAACTTGGTAAACGTTGTCGTGTTGTCTTAATTAATTAAATCTAATTAAATCTTTAGCTGTAGTTATTTGTGAGGTAGCTACCGCTAAAGATAGGTGTTTTGTCGTTTTTTCTAACTAACATAAATATTACCATGAATGAACTCAATGGTCAATGGCTAGATTGTGGCGGAAAACCCTGTTTCTGTCCTGATAATTCACCATCTCCTTATGATTATCTTTGGGATGAAAATGTTGAAGATATTGAAAATGTTGAAGACACTAAAGAAGTTATAGAATTTCGGGAAAAATGCAAGCTGATTTCAAGATATTCAAGTCTTATCGAACCTCTTGAATTTGAAATTGAATCTGAATCAGTTTCTATAAAAGTAATTGAACCGTACAATGACGATATTAATTCAGTTGACTTCTTCACTGAACCTGACGAACCTTTCTGACTTTAACTAAATAACTAAATAACTAAA
>NZ_LR734977.1:7306-8338 GCF_900009265.2 Planktothrix paucivesiculata PCC 9631
TCAATAAAAAACAATTCCTTATTAGAAAATATCAAATCTTCTAAGTATTTCTTAGCTTCTTCTCCCCACTTGGTTCCTTTTTCGGGGCAATCAATCCATCGACATCTTGAATTAATTACTCCTTTTCGATGAATTATCCTGATGGTGTCTGCATCAATAATTGAATGAATCCTTACGGGAATTAGTACCATAAAAACCTCAATATTTTTCAAAAATAATGCGATATTTTTATTCTATATCGAATGTTGCGACTTTCCAACCTTGATAGGAACTTGACCAAACGTAGAGACATAAATTAATAAATATCTCTCTATCTCTACGACTCTTTTGATGTTCCTGTTGATAATAATTTTTGAGGTCACTAATAGTAAATGTTTCCTCAGCAACAACAATATTCCCATTAAGAAGATAGAATCTGATTCTTGAGTTTTCAGAAATCATCATAATATTATTAATCCTGTAAAGCTACTATTGATGGGAGTTTAACAGGTTCACCTAAATAAATTGGAGCGTCCGAAACCAGAACTTTAACATAACTTTCTCCCTTATGAACCTTAAACCAAGTAACTATCGGGGGTTGAATAATCCGCATTGAATCATCAACAATTATTTCCGCCCGTACCATGCCGTCCAATATCGGTTTTAAGGTTGCTGGCAAATTATCTGCTGGGTCAATTTGTCTTTTTAAGTACCAATAGACCTCTAACCAAACTTTACTATGAAATTGAGTTTTTCCCAAACAAATTGCCTCACAATCTTCTGTCCAAGCCTTCTTGTCTGCTGCTGATTTATACGGATTACTTCTGGCTGATGCTATTATTTTATTCAAACTTGGTGGCAATGGAAAGATTAGTTTTTCTATCATAATTCTCTACAACCCTAAATCAATAATCGAACAAACTACTAAAGAAAAGACGGGATTATTATTTTCAAAATAATGTGGGTAAAGCTGCATGAAGTTCTCGATAAAATCCTCAAGTAAATCATCATAACCAGAACTAAAAGTTAACTTCCCACTTTCTTCAAAACAAT
>NZ_LR734977.1:14961-16383 GCF_900009265.2 Planktothrix paucivesiculata PCC 9631
AATCCTTGAAGCCTCTGATGATGGATTACTTGAAGAAGCTGATATTCCCGAAGAATATTTAACTGTGGCTCGTCAAATGGCGATCGCATCTTACCGACTGGCTTTCCAAAAAGCTGATACTTGTATTAGTGGTGAACGTCTCAAACAATTAGCTAGTGAGAACGACCTTTTAACATCTCAACTCAAGGAATTTCCTCAACTCAAACTTGAATTAGATTTCTATAAGTCCGAGTATGAGCGCCAACGGGCTGAGTTGAAAGAAGCCTACATGAACCTAAACCGTCAACAGTTAGCTGACAGTGATAATTTCCGACAACAATTAGATTCTCTCTATCAGGAACGTAATGATTTAACGGTTAAACTTTCTGAAGCTGAGAAACGTTTACTTGAAGTTTCTGACCTTGAAACCAAAGAACGAGAACGTCAAGGTGAAATTTCTCGTCTCAATGGTCAATTAGAAGCACGGGAACGAGAAATTTCCTCGCTTCATAGTCAAACCCAATCCTTGCAATCTCAAATTGGGGAGAAGGAAGTTCTGGAATCTCAAATGGAACAATTGCGATCGCAACTCAAAGAAGCCAATGAGACAATTATTAATTTACAATCCCAACAAAAATCTACGGTTGCCCTAGAAGTTGATTCCCTTGAATCTGAGCAAATAGAAGAACTTAAATTTGAACTTGAGGAAAAGATCGCCGCCCTCAATAAAGCTGAACTCCAGTTAGTAGAACAGGATGCGGAAATCAATAACTTGAGAACTCAACTCAAACAAACTATCATTCCCCCAATTCCTGCTTCGGTTACTTCTATTAATTCGGGTAAGAAAAAAGTTGCTAAATAATCAATAACGTTATTCCCATAGCAGAAAGTGTTTTGGGAATAACAGAATAACAAATAACAGGGATAACAGAATTTGTTATGGGAATAACAGGATAACAAATAACAGAATGCTGATATGCAAGAAAATCAAGATATTCAGGAAAGGATTAGAGAATTAGAGCAAGAAGTTGAAGAACTAAAGGCTCTAATAAAATCTCAAGCTCAAACCTCCAATAAAAACCTACTTTTAAAGCATTTAGGACAAACTCCAGAGGAACAAATCAAAAACAATCAAGCTGCGATGAATTGGGCTAAAGAAAGAATGCAAGCAATTAAGGATAAATGGGGGGACGAATGGGAGAATTAGAGTTAATGTTGGCGGCGAGGTTTCCTTTAATTTATGTGGTGTCTGCCGAAGAAGAACCAGCAGAAGAAGAACTTTTGAATGTAGCAAAAGCTAGAAAATCACAGATTTATTTTTGGGATTTTGCACGGGGTTGGAATGATAATAATGCTGATAAAGGTCAACCCATGGGGGCTTTAACTCGAATAGCTAAATCTCCTAAAGACCAACCCACAATATTTGTTCTCAAGGATTTAGGT
>NZ_LR734977.1:22785-42355 GCF_900009265.2 Planktothrix paucivesiculata PCC 9631
CCCCCGCCATATCCCTCAACACCAATTCCGGCGAAACTTCTACCCCATAACGATAAGAAATTTCATAATGGCGCTCTTGGGCTAAATCCTCTTTAGTTTTCTGGCGCTTGGTTTTCATTTCTTCGTATTTTTCCCGACAAAGTAAGGATTGAATAGCAATAAACACAGCATAATTGTATTGATTAATATTCCGAGTTTTCGTAGCTTTCTCTAAGTGATTTTTGGCAGTTTGTTCTAAATGATGGAGTTTTTGAACCGTTCCTTTTAATTGTTCAGTGAACTCGGGAATTTCACCTAATAAACGCTCACATTCTAAAGCTGTTTTCTCAACTTCTGAGACTTCAATTAGATGTCCTTCCGCTTCTAATTCTCTGACTAAAGTTTGGCGGAATTTCCATTGACCTGCATTCACTCGGGCAGCAAATTTAGCCCAAGTCTGAGTATGTTTGGGAGTCAGTTGCTCATCAAAATCTATTAATAAGTTAAAATCAATTTCTTGTAGAATCTGAAGATTGCGTTTAAACACCTTATTTTTAGTTGCCAATAAGGGTTTCCAATAACTACAGCGATTGCCAATTTGACCACAACCATAGTTCGCCGCCCAAACATGACAAGGAACATTTAAGTCTCGAACCCGGGCTAAAAACTGACAAGCATCTTTAACATTAATTGCCCCTTGGAAAATCCCAAATACCGCTTGAAAATGATTGTAGAGATCAATACTAACTCCTGTGCCAATTGTGGGAGAAGTAATAATAATATCATAATCTTTAATATGATTATTGATATCTTCCATACAGCCAAAAGCCGCATGGGTTTCATCAGCAACGGTTTCTGAATCAATTCGCAAAATCTTCAACTCAGGAAAAGATGCTTGCAGTTGACTTTCTAAATTAATACAAGAAAACTTCCCTTTAACTTTCTGACTATCTAAAACCATGAGAATCGGAGCTTTCCCTACGGATTCATAGAGTTGAGTTATCAGATGGGACGCATTTGATTGATTATAAACAATAATTTTCCGTTGTTGATTATGCTTATATTCATTGATATAAACCTGGGGATTAACTTTAAATCCAGCACAATCGATTAAATAATCAATCGCATAATCCGATAAATCAGCATCTTGAGCAATAATTAATCCCTCAGAACCCAAAACGGTTTGCATTAACTCGGTGAACATTCGACACAAAATGGCTCGTTTATCTATGCAGGTTGAACTATTGAGTAAATGCCAGATAATTTGTTCAACTTCATCTAAAATAATAACCGCATCTGACCATTCCGAAGGATTAAACTTAGCTTGACTTAGGGGATGTAAACTATCAATACATAAGCCAAAACCAAAGATAGAATCCTCTGGATTTTCCTTCTGGTCTTCCACCCAAACTAACCCCAATCTCTTACAAATTGAGCGCCCTAATTGAATCCGATGGCTAATCACCAAAACTTTCCGACCAATGCCCATGGATTCTTGAATCAACTTAATGAGATTCTCAGTTTTTCCGGTTCCTTTTCCTGACTTAATACAAACTAATCCCTGTTCTGGAAACTTCAGGTCTAAATAACGACTATTAAGTTTAGTTGCGGGATAAGTAATAGAATATTCTTTCTGATAGTTCCAATACTCTAAATCCGTAGCTTGAGCAAATAATTCATCAAATTGACCTTCCCCATGATGGACAAGAAAATCATCCACACCTTTATCTGGCCCAGGTAAACTGATTACCCAAGGGGGAGACTTCAAGGATTTCAAACATTGACCCAGTTTGGAGATTTCTCGATTAACTGCAATTCGGGTAGTCCGTTTCTGGTCATGGTCAAAACAAATATAGAATGGTCGGCTATTGGTTGCAAACCGTTCTAGTTCAGGAAGCAGGAAACTCCGCAGCTTCAAACCATTACTATCTCGTTCAACTCGTACCCCCCCGTTAATACCAGGTAAACCAATGGCCACATAACCAGCAGTTAATAAAGCACCAGCTTTCTTCGCCCCTTCACAAATCGTAATGGGAATATTATTCTCTAGTACCCAATCCCAAAACCCGATATCTTCCTTAGACAGTAAGGAATCTAATAAACTATCGTATCCGTTGAGCAAATGCGCCGGGGAAATATTGAAGGGAAGTTGCCAATGATGTTGTAGTCGTTGTGAATATTCGGTGACCAAGCCATGTTTCAAGGCAATCTTTAGACCAATACGCCAAGATACCGAGAGTTGAAAAATACTGGTGGTGACTTTTGGGGGATGTTCGTATTTGATGACCTTGGCTTTCCCGGTATTCAGGTCTGGGATTTGTCTGGGTTTATCAGGTTTAAAACAGCCCCAGTTTCCTAGACCCTGACAATACCAGCCCCCAGCTTCCAAGTGTTGATAGGTGTGGAGGGTAGAACTATTGAGTCTTCCGGTGTTGAGTCGCTTGAGTTGTGGCGAATAAAGTAAATACTCGGCGGGTTGATATCCTTCTAAGGAAACAACATTTAGTTCAATGATATCTTGATGGACTCCAGAGCCTTGCCATTCAATAAAATGCGGTTCCTTGAGAAAATAAGGAGAAAAAGTTGAGTAAACGCTTGCATCGCACCCTGATTGTGCTAATATATCCATAAGTTTATGAAAGGGTTTCCACAAAACCCTGGTTGAATGAATAAGTATCACCCGCAGAAGCCTTGCCAAAGATTACTGTGGGTGATTTCAGTTTAAGCCGAAATGGTTTGAAAAATCAATCAATCTCAGTAATATTTAACATACGACTTGAGAAACGCTTGGATTTAAAGCCCAAAGCATTAGCCCGTCAGGATTGTCTAAGTCCTAGCAGTTTGGACGGCCATTAAAATACCTCCCACAAGATCCTTCACCCCTCACCCCATATTGAATCAAATAATCTTCATAAGTTTTGACCCGTTCAGGTGGTGAAACAACTTTATAGTTAGGAGCAAACCGATCCCTTTCAAGACAACCGGAGCCGCCGTTATTCTGTAAGCAATAAAAAGCCTCCGATCCCTCCTCAATCTCAATAGGCTTCTGTGGTTTTTTTACAACAACTAGGGGCGGTTCCGATGGTTGAGTAGGTGTTGTTAATTTCTGATTACTGATACTGGGTTTAGGTTGTTGCTGTGCAGATGACTTGGTGATAGTTTGACGACTATTAACTACATGAATAATTCCCCCAATTAAACTAACGGTGATGGTAGCGATCGCAATCCCTTTTAACAATATCAATCTAGGCGGTTTGTTTTCATCCAGTATTGAAGCTGTCGGGGTAATATTAATTGTTTGCATATCTTCACCGGGTTAGTATTAATAAAAGTGTCGTAGCATCGTAGCGTCGTAGGTGTCGTAACGTTATAGCTTCCCCCTCTAACTCGCCTTTACGACGGGTTACGACGGGGTTACGACGGGTTACGACGGGGTTACGACGTTACGACGGTTTACGACGGGGTAGGAGATTCTAACCAAATTGTTTCCCCCTCAGTTGTCATCAACAAATAACCTTTATCAGCAATGAAACGGCAAGCATTGAGATAGTTTTGCTTAGTCCATCTCTCACCATCACTTGAAATTGTCAAACCTTTTAACATCTCATTTAACCTAACCTTCCCCCCTTGTTTGACTACCCATCGAACTATTTTGGCTTGCTCTATAGATAGGTTGGGATAGTCAGAATCTAAGGGGGGTTTATCAAAATTAAATCGGGGTAACTGTGGTTCAGGTTTTGAAGGTTGATAATCCTCCTCAAAATCTTCTGATTGTTCCGATTCAAAGACCGGAATTGATGATTTATCTAAGAATCTAGGCTGAATCAAATTAGCCGGAGCATTACCTTTTTTCTTGTATTGAGCATGGTGCTTATGGGTGGGATGTTCTGCTATCTGGAGAGGGTTTGAACCGCTAATTACAGCCGAATAAGCTGTATCTTTAATGTGTAAAAATCTAGGGTCATCATGTTTCCATTTATTGTCGATTTCTCCCCTTGCAGAAGCACCACAGAGTATTAGTAAAAAGTTGTTCCTAAACTTCCCGTCAATGCCTATGGCTTCTGTATTGTGGCTTTGCATGAGCCCCAACAAACAGATATCAAACTTCCGGGCATTGGAAAGTTTGCGGATTGCATAGATAAAAGTATTTCTGCGTTTTTGTTTACCAGGCAAGGGGCTAATGGTATCCAGTTGTTCCAATTCGCTCAGGGTATCGTTGATTTCATCCAGGCAGACAATTATCGGGTGTCCGTCTTGATGTTTTCGCCGCTCAATTTCCTCAATCAACCAACAGAGAACTTGATAAATTACCTGAACATCGGACTCGATACGGGGGAATCCCATCTGTTGCCAGATGATATTTTTTTGTTGGTGAATGTCAAGTACAATCACTTCCGCAGGAGTAACGGCGGTTAATTTCCCGACAATAAAACCACCAGCGAGTGAAGTCTTAGCACTGCCGGAGTTCCCCCCAACTAAGATTCCAGAAGCTTCATCGGCTAAATTTTCCCAGTTGTAAAAGTCCAACTGTTCAGGGAGTTGGTTAAATTCCATCTGATAGTAAGTATTCATTCCCCCCGGTGACATAGGGCTTGGTGGGAACAGAATATTTTGTACAGTTTGAACTTCCGCAGCTTGATAAAGACCATAAATCTCGTCTTGGGTGTCGCGTTTAATAATATTTAGTTCTTCTTCCTTCAGGCCCTTAATTGAAAGGGCGATCGCCCCAACCCCAAACAGTCCAGTAACCCCCGCCGAGTAGAACCGACTAGGGTTAAGTCCGGGGTTTACTGTACTCCAACCAAGGGCAAGGAACCCGCCAGCGCAACAAACCAAGGAACTCACAGCAGCTTCATGATTTTCTAACCAGTCTAAAAATTCATCTAAAACCCCCATCCCCAAATCACCCCCATTAAATATGTAATTAAAGTGATTGATGAAAGTGTTAATAGGACATTAGGAGAAGTTGCAAATTGACCTGAATAAATTTGCCTTCCTATTCGGGTACACATCACCAAGCAAGCGATAATTAGACATAAAAAAACTGACCAATACAGCCAGCTAAAGTTAGGGACGGAACGAGAAACTAGACTTAAAAAATGTCCTGCTCCTGTACTCGCTAAACCCGTCCCAAAGTAGAGACTAAATCTTGACATCTATCCCCCTCTTAAATCTGCTTTTCGCTGTTGCATCTTGGCTCGGAACTGTGATAATTGTTGTTGGATTTTTTGGGCTTCAGCTTGCCTCAAAGCAATGTTTTTCTGATATTCCGCAGCTATTCCGTCCATATTAGAATTAAGCTTTTGATTGTGGGAATATTGGGCAAAATTAGCACCCGCAACTTTAGGGATAGTGCCTGTTACAGTCTTTACTAATTTGGCTTCTGTTTTACTAAAAGCTCCCAATTCCTTTCCGTACTCCTGAGACAATTTCTCGTAACCTTCAAGGGTTTTGTGCATGGCTTTGAGAGTTTCTAAATCATCTTTAGAAATCATCCAGCCCTTTGATTCCCATTCCCTTAAAATGTCGGCAGAAGTGCTAATATAAACGCCGTTCTGAGGTCTGTATTCAGGGGTGATTAGGTTTGGTGGGATAGGTGAAATATCCCCTTTAATGGCTATTTTAGGGTCGGTAGCAGTATTGTTTTTACTCCCTCCGAATATTCTGCCAATGGCGTTAAATATTCCCATTAGAAACCCCCCATCATTTGCATAACTAAACCGTCATATTGATAGGGTGATATGCCCTCAAGTTGTCGTAGGATGCGCTGGAATCGTGATATAATCGCTTTCATAATTAATCCTTCGTGATGGTTGGATTTATTAGAGAGGCGGCTTTCTAGCAGGATGACCGTCTCTCTTAGTTGGTTTATTTGTTCAATGATTTCTTGATAGTCATGACATCGACTTTCTGAGTCCGAACTGCTGTTTTTTTCTTGCTGTTCTGTTGGTGGCTTGTGGCTTGCTTCCCCAAGTCCTGAACAGTTTTATCAGGTGTTCCCTTGTTAGTTTTGCCCAAACTTTCTAACTGGGAATTAATGATTTTTTGGAAGTCTGAATTTATTGCAGTTTGGAGGTTATAGGCTTGCTGTAAACCGCTTAACTGGGATTGCAATAACCCGGTAATCAGGGCAACGCTCCCAGCATCACCAATAGCGGTTCCGGTTTCGTACTGGGTTCGGATATGTTCATTGGTTAACCCCTCCTGAACTGAACCCACGGCTCCAATATGGTCAGCTAAGTTTTGATGAACTGGGTTAGATAAAGCTAATTCTCGCAGGGCAGCTAAATCCGATTGACTGATGGCGTCCTGATTTAATCCCAATTCGTTCACCAAAGCTAAGGCCCCTTGTCCGAGTTCGGCTTCGACTTCATCCCAGTCGATAAACTCCTCTGAGTCCTCAATGCTGAAGCTCTCAGGGGTTGGTGTTTCTGACTTTGGAACTGTGCCGCCGTTTAGCTTTTGGGGAGAAGTTCCGGTCAAGTGATTGGCGATCGCCACACCCTCCCCCTCGGTCAAATTGTCTGGGTCAAAACCAAGGTCAAGGGCAGTCTTGATTAATAGTTTCTCGTTAATTTTAAGCTGCTTCGATAAGTTTTGCATTGTTGATTGTTGCATCGGTTTGACGTTGTTGTTGGATGTCATTTTTGTAATTCTCCAAAGTAAATAGTTGACTGTTCTCGATAACGTAACTTTGGTAAGCATCGGGGGGAAGTTTCCTGGTTTTGATGCCTATCCTCCAACAATGAATTAGTTCTAAACAGTAGGCTTGAAAATCATTCCAAGGAGAGCCGGGACTGTAGAATTTACGGAAATCAGGGGAATATTTTATTAACAGTTCTTCCCATTGGCTTAATGTCGTTCTACTCCGGTTTAGTTCCGTCGCTAATTCCTTTTTGTCTACATAAGGAACCGTGCCACGGCTTGAAGTTTTGAGCTTAACTCGCCTCCCTTTGGGGATAACTTCTGGTTCTAAGATTGTGGTCAATGGAAACACCTCCTATGGTGTAGTTAACATTAATAAATGCCCTTAACCGTCCCGATTAGGTAGGTTAGATTAGCTATTGATTTGTCGAGGTTCTGATGGGTGAGAGTCCACTGAGAGATATCTCAGAGTTATTTAACAGTACGTTCTTTAGAAAGTACGTTCAATTGTACTAATGTACGTTCAATAGTACAAGAGGGTAGACGTAACAAATTATGAAGGGATGTACTATAGGGACGTACATCACCTGTGAACGTTACACTGGTACTATGATTAAGGTTATTTTTTATGCCCAGAGAGAAACCAGGTTATAAGCCAATATGTTTTTATGTGGAGGCTGAAAAGCATAAGGAACTTAAGATTAAAGCGGTTCAGGCTGATATCCCGTTGAGTGATTACATTGCTGATATAGTCTTAAATGCTGTAGATGGAGATAATAACGACACTCAAGACATAGAGGGTGATTGCTGTCAGTTCCTCAAGGAATTATTGAACGGTAAAAAGCCCCAAAGTGGGTTAGTGGTCAAAGTCGCTCATCTATTGGATGTCAGACCAGAAAAGCTAAAAGAACTACAGGACAAGTACATCAAAAGCGGTGGTGTAGATGTTGAAGCTACTGCAATGTCCTAAATGCCAAATAGCCATAGGGCGCGAAACGGTTAAATTTTCCTTGCCATCGCGTTCTCAGGCGTTAGAATTTGTTGACTCCCAGACTGATGCAATTGTCAGATTCTTGAACCATTGGGGATTAAGGGAGGCAACGATAACCTACCCGAGCTCTAACGGTGAAAAATCTATCCCTATCCCTGCAACTCTACAAAATTCAGAGGAATCTATGATAAAAGGTTTAACTGATGTCCAATGGTTAAGAATTGCTGAGGAAATAATGAACGAAACCCGTCCGACTTTCCTTGTTAACATGACTCAGCACAAGAATGTCCTAGTCAATTCGGCGGCTTGTGAGTTGATGGGGTGCAGTGCCGATGAACTGTTAAGCCGGGACTTAGCTCCATTATGGGTTCCCCCCGGTGAACTTAAACCCATCAGTTATAGTGTTCAACTTCCCCCGCACCTTGCAGAATTTCACAAACTATTAAGCCAACAATCGGAATTAATAAACCACACTTTCACTAACTGGAAACCCGCCGGCGATAATTCAGATGCTCACTGGGTACGTTGGAACGATGATATTAGATTTGTAGAACTGGACGGCAACCCATACCGCTTGATGCGAGTTAACGGGTTTGAAACTATTAGAGCTTGACCTGATTGTGCGATCGCCCACAAAACTCCCAAAACACAAACTCCCCAAAGCCGAAAAGCTAAGGGGATGTTTTTTTGTGGCACGGTAAAAAGTTCCGGCGGGGGGTGTTTGACACCCTGAAAAAATCTGGGATATTCTCAAAACTTTACATCGTGATAAATTTTGCGCGTATCTTGTCTTTACCCCAATGGATAGGACAGAATTATCTTTGGACAATCCCTCTATATATCAAGTCCGGCGAAGAAGAAGCAAAGGCTTTCAAATTGCCGTGCGTATTAAGAATACCAACATAATTTGGATAGCTCAATGGTTGACCGGGCGCCCAATTCCAAAAGTCAAAAGCCGACCCATCAATCCACCTCCAGTCGTACCCATCTCTTACCAATCCAATCCATAAGTATTCATCACGATAAGTATCAGCTAAAAACTGGCTTGTTTCAACATCATGAATGCTGGCTAATATCCCGTACGCACTATCTGCTTGACTTTGTGCACATTCCCATGTGCCAGGATTTGTCAAGAAATAATGACTACCTTCGTAGGTGGTGTAGGCAACATCGGGACTTAGTAACTCACAATCACTCGCTTGTGTCTGACTAGCGACTGCCAGAATGATAAGTATTACTCCAATAAATATTAGTCCAGTATTCAAAATTTGATTGATAAGTTTTGCTAATTTCATGATGGAATTACTCCAAAAAGTATAGGAATATGATCATAATATCAACCTGAACTATTATTAAAGTCAATTCTAGTTTAAAAATGCTAACAATTTTTGATCTTAAATGTCCAGTTCAAGCATTGAGCCTATGGTAATACAATTTAGGATCATTTTTGAGCGTGAGTTTTTTTTAAAACAATACAAGTAACCGAAATATCTCTAAATAACCATAAACTATAACGCAGGGAATTAAGCCATCGTAGCGGCTGATAAATTGGTAACAATAGTCGAATCATCATTACTATTAAATAGAGAAAAGGTGGTACAGATGTACACTGAATTAACTTGCCACCTTCAATAATTTCGCCGTGAACCATTTCCAATTCAGGAAAAAGTTGACATAATTGATTAATATTAGGACGAAATAGAGTATCAATAGGGTCTAAATGTAAAGGGAATTTATATGGAACTGTCACAAATAAATAGCCATTAATGGGAATAATAGAGCTAATATTATGACAAATTTCCTCTTGATTTAAAATGTGTTCCAATAAATTAGAACAAAGAACCGATTTGATTTTCAATTCTGCAATTTTTTCCAAAAAAACGAGATCATTTAAGTCTCCTACTAAATCAACGCCGCCGTCTTGTTTTAGATCAGCGTGGATCACCAAATTACCCTTTTCTCTAGGAGATCTGAATAAATATTGATCTATCCAAGGTTGTTCTTTTTCTCGAAAAATATTGCTAGAACTCCCAAGATTTAAAAGAGGAAAAACGGTTTTTTCATCAAGAGAATTAATCATTTTTCCTAACCATTGTGCTTCTTCTCGTAACATAATATTTTTTGACGATTAAAATTTAAAGTTCTAATTTATTGACCTTCCTTGAAGATGCGAGTACCTCCTGAAATTATTTACACCAGGTTAGGTTAAAACTCGCCCCTCACAACAAATCATCTAATAAATTCGTAATTTCTCCCTGAGCATTTTGGCGATTATCGTCATAAATCATTTGTGTAAAGGTTACAGCGATTAGTTATAACAAAACTTTACAGCGTGTCCTATTTTGCGCGGATCTCGGCTTTACCCCGTTAACCTATAGGCTACTGTTGTCAGATGGTAAAGGTTCTGGGGGAGGGTTGTGAAGTAATACAGGTATATTCACAGGGGTATCGTCAATAGGGGAAAGCATAGAAAGGATGGAAACAGCCCCTCTAACCTGTTCGGGTTGAACCTCTAAATATTGCTGTAGTTGCTCAAGGTTGCGATGCCCTGAGACTTCCTGAATGGTTCGGAGTGGGATACCAGCATTACTCATCAAGGTTAAAGCGGTGCGACGCATTGAATGGGTACTAGCCCCATCAATCTCAACCCGGTCAAAAGCTTTTTTAAGAACCCGACTGGCAGAACGAGGGTTCAAATGAGTGGCTTGGTTGTCTCGGAACACACCACCGGGAAACAACCATTTTCTACCCGCTTCTGGTCTGTACTTTTCTAAATACCCCCTCAACTCATCAATCACTGGGATGGTTCGGGTGGCTAGTTTTCCCTTGGTGTTGGACTTCCGAAAGGTTAACTCAACTCTAACGTTGCCTCTCCTGTCGTAAACATCCAAGGTGTGAAGGGTGCAAGCTTCGTTAATCCTTGCCGCCGTAAACAAACAGACAGCAAAAATTACCCTATCTCTGAGGTTGTGCAAACCTTCATTAAATAGGATCTGGATTTCATCATGGCTGAGTATTTTGGCTTTCCCGTGTCTGTTTACTTTCAAGATTTGCACCCATACCCGTTAAGAGGATTGTTAGGGCGTGGGTAGTGCCTTTGCAAGTGGCTTAAAAAATCAATATGGTTTCGTGCAAAAGTTACACACAATGAAGTTCATTTTTTACATTCATCATTGCGGGTTGCTTATCCTTTTTATTTTGCTCATCTGGTTTCAGTGAATAATCCAAACGAGTCCAGACATATTGATTTATTTGCACCTCCTGTTATTCGTTATGTTATCGGTTATTGATTACGTTATTGGTTATGTTATTCATTACCTCAACGGGTCAAGGAAAAACTACACTGTAGGAAAGGCTTGAGGGGAAACATCAATAAATATCAGAGGGTTAATAAAAATTAATAAATCTGTCCATGAGTTTAAATCGTTATCCCGATAATTGGAAAGAACTAGCTTTGGCAGTTAAGGAAGCGGCGAACTGGCAATGTCAACGATGTGGTCGTTTGTGTCTAAAACCGGGAGAAACCTTACCCGACAACCTAAAACGCCGAGCTTATGTGTTGCAAGTGCATCATTGGAATCTTGACCCTAGTGATAATCGTTTAGAAAATTTAGTCGCTCTCTGTACCAGTTGCCATCTGGCTTGTCATTGTCGAAGTCGAGGAAATATCTCGCCGGGGCAGTTATTCCTTGACTTAAAACTCTAAGGAAAAACCGCCTGTGGAGAACAAAAATCAAGGCAATGTTTAATTAAAACCTAGGTGTAAGTACCAGAACAAGAGAAACCTCAACTATTATATTTCCGGCTCCGAGTCAAAGAGATCGGGTTGCCGATTCTGTTGTTCCAGATCGCAAATGGATTAATTAATCTACTCCTTAACGTAATAACTCCAAAGGATCTATAGTAGATTTAAGGGCTTTCTTTTCGCTCCTCATTTTCCTACCGTTTATGGCAACCCCAACCCCGATTCCAGACCCAGGGCAACTTGTAGAGGTGCGAGGAAGACGATTTTCAGTTATTGATGTCGAATCTTCTTCCCTTCCTCAAAACCCCTTAACCCTAAGTTTTACCTTCTCTAAACACCATTTAGTTACCCTCACTTCAGTCGAAGATGATGGTTTAGGAGAGGAATTGCAAGTCATCTGGGAACTGGAACCTGGGGCTTGTATTTATGAATCTAAAGAACTGCCCTATCCCAACGGGTTTGATGCGCCAGAACGATTAGATGCCTTTCTCGATGCTGTGCGTTGGGGAGCTTCCTCCAGTGCTGATGTCCGTTCTGTACAATCTCCCTTTCGCAGTGGTGTCGATATTGAAGATTACCAACTTGACCCCGTTGTGAGAGCGATTCAAATGCCCAGGGTCAATCTTTTAGTCGCCGATGATGTGGGGTTAGGAAAAACCATTGAAGCGGGATTGGTCGCCCAAGAATTAATTTTACGCCAACGAGTCCAACGCATTTTAATCATTTGCCCATCTTCTCTGCAAATCCAATGGCAAGAACAAATGCGGGATAAATTCGGTTTAGAGTTTCGGATTGTCAATCGAGACTTAATGCGAGACTTAAGAAGAAATCGGGGACTGCACGTTAATCCTTGGACACATTTTCCTCGGTTAATTTCATCAATTGATTTTCTCAAACGAGATCGACCCTTACGCTTATTTCGAGAAGCTCTACCCAGTGAAGGGGAATCGATTTATCCCCGTCGTTTTGATTTATTAATTGTCGATGAAGCTCATAATATTGCCCCATCAGGGGGGGGAAATTATGCCATTGATTCTCAACGCACCGCAGCAATTCGTTTAATTGAACCCCATTTTGAACATAAACTTTTTCTAACCGCCACACCACATAACGGTTATCCTGAAAGTTTTACCGCTTTATTAGAATTATTGGATTCTCAACGATTTGCCCGAGGCGTTGCACCAGACCAGAATCAATTACAAGTCGTTATGGTGCGACGGTTAAAATCAGAAATTACCGATTGGGATGGCACACCCCGCTTCCCTGAACGACAATTAGAAGCCATTTCCGTTAACTATAGCGACGCTGAACGCGAAGCGAATCGCTTGTTAACTCAATATACTCAACTCCGGCGAAAAAATCCCCAGAATCAAGTCGAATTAACAGCTACAGAATTTGTTTTAAAACTATTGAAAAAACGCCTGTTTTCTTCCCCAATGGCATTTTTAACAACCTTAGAAAAACATGATCAAACTCTACAAAAAGCTAAACCTCGCACCTCTCGTACTGTCTCCAAACCGACACCTGGAATTTTACGCCGCCAGTTAGATCTAATTGATGAAGAATTTGGGGATGATGATTTGTATGAAACCACAACAGAGGATGCGATCGCTACTACTTCTTCTTTATTTCGAGAACTAACCCCCGAAGAAAGAATAATCCTCAATCGCTTAAAACAATGGGCAGAAGCCGCTTCTCCGGTTCCTGATTCTAAAGCCAAAGAACTCCTGAATTGGATTCAAACCTATATTAAACCCAATAATCAATGGTCTACGGAACGGGTAATTATCTTCACCGAATATCGCACCACCCAAAAATGGTTATATGAACTTTTAGCCACCCAAGGACTCGCGGAAAATGACCGTTTAATGACCCTCTATGGAGGAATGAAAGCGGAAGACCGAGAACGAATTAAAGCCGCCTTCCAAGCCAGTCCAGAACTGTCTAATGTCCGCATTCTCCTGGCTACCGATGCTGCTTCCGAAGGCTTAGATTTACAAAATCATTGTTCTCGTTTAATTCATTATGAAATTCCTTGGAACCCGAACCGCATGGAACAACGAAACGGCCGTATTGACCGTCATGGGCAAAAAGCCCAACAGGTAATTATTTATCATTTTGTCGGCAAAAGTTACTCGCAACAATCAACCGTTGGATTATCCCCAGGAGAATTAGAAGGGGATTTAGAATTTTTAATGCGGGCGGCTTTAAAAGTGAATAACATCCGTGAAGATTTAGGAAAAGTGGGGCTAGTAATTGCTATCCAAGTCGAAGAAGCGATGTTAGGAAAACGCCAAACCCTGGACACCACGAAAGCCGAAAAAGAAAGTGAACCTGTGCGACGGTTATTGAAATTTGAACGGAAAATCCGCGAACAAATTCAGAAATTAAAAGAACAATTAGATGAAACCCGCACTAGCTTAAGATTAGATCCCAGTAATATTGAATCTGTGGTTAAAGTTGGTTTAGAATTAGCCGGACAACCTCCGTTAATCCCCTATAAACACTATCCTTCAGCTTTTATTCTTCCCCCCTTAAAAGGCAGTTGGGCAGCGTGCAGTCAGGGGTTAGCCCATCCCCACACCGGAGAAATTCGCCCCATTGTTTTTGACCCTGATTTAACGAGAGGACGGGACGATTTGGTTTTAATTCATTTGAACCATCGCTTGGTTCAGATGTGTTTACGCTTACTTCGAGCAGAGGTTTGGTCACGGGAAGGGAATAAAAACTTACATCGGGTGACGATTAAAGTTGTTCCGAATTCAATCTTAGAATATCCGGCTGTTGTAGCTTACGGGCGATTAGTTATTTTAGGGAGTGACCAACATAGATTACATGAAGAATTAATCACCGCCGGGGGAACCTTAGAACAAGGAAAATTTAACCCGTTAAAGGTGATGAAATTGGAAAACGTGATTCAATCTGCAATTCCTAATTTGGTTTCGGACGAAATGAAAGAACGGTTGGTTAAGGCGTGGAATCAATATACTCATCCCTTAATGAAACAGTTAGACAAACGAATGGGAGACCGCAGAACTTCCTTAGAAAAAAGCTTGCAAGACCGATGTGAAAAAGAAGTAGGGGATATCAAGGCAATTTTAACTGAATTGCAACGGAGTATTGAACAAGAATTAGATGAACCGGATTTTGTTCAGTTAGAGTTATTTACTTCAATAGAAAAAGATCAGTTGGAACGCAATCGCAATAGTTTAAAATTAAGATTAGAACAAATTCCCAAAGAAATTGAACGAGAAACCACAGCGATTTATTCTCGATTTTCTAATCCAAAGGCTCGATTATTCCCCATTGCGATTACTTATTTTATTCCCCAAAAACTCAGTTAAAAGTCTAAATTGTCAATCCTCAATTTTTAATTTATATGTCTATTGCTCGTCATCATGCTGAATGGTTATCCTTAATTGAAGCTTCTGGCCCCTTCTTAAGCTTGCAAACCTTATTAGAGGTTTTTCCTCAAGGATTAGATGCCCATGACCCTGAGCGATTTCGGGTTTTACGTCAAGCGTATGAAGAATGGCTAGAAAATCATTCTGATGTGGGAATTCATCGAACTTGGGGAGAATGGGTTTTAAAAGAAATCCTCGAATTTCCTGATGAAGTCCTAAAAACAGGGCAAAACATTCCCCAAGGTTTAAAAGTCTTTATTCCTGAACATCAAGAAACCCTGCGCCCGGATTATATTGTTAATTCAATAGATGATTCAGCCGATTCAAACCGCCCTAAAATTCGTTTATTGGTGCAAATTTATCCTCCCGAACAAGCGTTAGAAAAAACCCTAAAAAATTCTCGCTGGTCAGCGTCTCCCGCAACTCGGATGATGGAATTACTTCGGGGAACAGGAGTCTGGTTAGGATTAATTACCAATGGGGAACATTGGATGTTAATTAATGCCCCGACGGGAACCAATGAAATCGCCCCAGGGATTAAATATAATACCCCTTCCCCAACCGTTAGTTATATTTCTTGGTATGCCAATTTATGGTTAGAAGAAAAAATTACCCTCCAAGCGTTTAGAAGTTTATTAGGGGTGCAACGCTTTTTTGGAGTTTCTGATGACCAAACCTTAGAAGCTTTATTTGTTAAAAGTGCCGATAGTCAACAGGAAGTTACTGACCAATTAGGGTATCAAGTTAGAAAAGCCGTTGAAGTTTTAATTCAAAAAATTGATAAAATTGATCAAGACCGTAACCGTAGCTTATTAAAAAATATTTCACAAACTCAACTTTATGAAGCCGCTTTATTTATGATGATGCGGTTAGTGTTTCTCTTTTCAGCCGAAGAAAAAGGTTTATTACGGTTAGGCGAGTCCCTTTATGATCAATCTTACTCTGTCTCAACCTTACGGTCACAACTGCGAGAAGTTGCTGACCATTATGGGGAAGAAATCTTAGAACGTCGCCATGATGCTTGGTGTCGTTTATTAGCGACATTTCGGGCGGTTTATGGGGGGATAGACCATGATTTATTGCGTTTACCCGCATTAGGTGGCGATTTATTTAACCCCGATAAATTCCCCTTTTTAGAAGGACGAACCGAGGGAAATTGGCAACAAGTTTCCGCCCAACCCATTCCTATTGATAATAGAACTGTTTTACATTTATTAGAAGCGTTACAAATTTTACAAATCAAAGTTCCCGGCGGTGGAACAGAACCCCGACGCTTATCGTTTCGGGCGTTAGATGTGGAACAAATTGGTCATGTGTATGAAGGGTTATTAGACCATACTGCAATTCGGGCAACTTCTCCGGTTTTAGGATTATTAGGAACAAAAGACAAAGAACCTGAAATTACTTTAGATGAATTAGAAATTGCTTTTGCTAAAGGGGAAAATGAGTTCATTAAAATTCTCAAAACTTTAACCGGACGGTCTGAAACGACGTTAAAAAAAGCCGTTGATAGTGCAAACTTTAACAATAATGTCATCCTGAGTGAAAGGAAGGATTTCGGTGGGGTCGTGAAAGATAATAGAGATTCTTCGCAGGCTCAGAATGACAAGAATGATGTCATCCTGAGTGAAACGAAGGATCTCCGTGGTGTCGTGAAGGATAGTAGGGATTCTTCGCAAGCTCAGAATGACAGGAGGGGTTATGCTCAGAATGACAAGAATAATCTTCAGAATGACAGGAGAGGTTATGCTCAGAATGATAACCTTTTAATTGCTTGTAATAATAATTCTGAATTATTAGAACGGGTGAAACCCTTTGTTAATTTAATTCGCTCTGATACCTTTGGTTATCCGGTCATTATTCCCACCGGAAGCGTTTATGTTGCTCAAGGAAATAACCGCCGAGAAACGGGAACCCATTACACTCCTAAAAGTTTAACTGAGGAAATTGTTCGTTATACTTTAGAACCTTTAGTATATCAAGGCGTGGCGGAAGGAAAACTGAAAACCGAGTGGAAGTTAATTCCCGCGCCGGAACTTTTAAACCTGAAAATTTGTGATATGGCGATGGGGTCGGGGGCGTTTTTAGTTCAGGTTTGTCGATATTTAGGAGAACGATTAATAGAAGCCTGGAAAGAAGCAGAAACGGCAAATCCAGGTAAAATTGTGATTGCACCGGATGGTCAATTATCTAAGTCTCGTCCTCAAGAATCGATTATCCCCATTGACGCGACAGAACGGTTAATGGTGGCAAAACGGATTATTGCTGAACGTTGTATTTATGGAGTGGATAAAAACCCCTTAGCGGTGGAAATGGCAAAGTTATCTTTATGGTTAGAAACGTTACAAAAAGATAAACCTTTTACTTTTTTAGACCATGCTTTGAAAGCTGGAGATTCATTAGTGGGAGTGAATTTAGAACAGTTAAAACGGTGGAATTTACAAACTGAGGGGGAATCTTATCAATTAGGAATTGGCGGAGATGATTTACAACAATTATTAGATGAAGTTATTAATTTTCGGTTACAAATTGAATCGAAACCCGTCAATAGTCCCCAAGACCAAAAGGAAAAAGAATATTTACTCCTTCAAGCCAATGCCAGAATTAAGGATTTAAAAGATAGGGCAGATTTATTAATTTCTAGTTATCTCACCAATGTAAAGAAACAGGAACAACAAGACCTACGATTAACTTTATTAATGGTTGCTCAAGGGAAAGCGAGTATTACCAACTATCAACGGGAAATTTTACCTGATTTAAACAGTTTAAATCCCTTCCATTGGGAATTAGAATTTCCTGAAGTCTTCCTAACTGCGAGAAATGAACCCGAATCTAACCTGAATCGTAAATCCAAAATCGTAACTCGTCAATCAACAATCGGTTTTAATGCCCTTGTGGGAAATCCGCCATTTATGGGAGGTCAAAAAATTACAGGAACGTTAGGAACTCCCTATCGAGATTATTTAGTTCAATATTTAGCCAATAATGTCAGAGGAAGTGCCGATTTATGTGCTTATTTCTTTTTAAGAGGGCAACAGTTAATAAGTGAAAAAGGAGGCTTTGGGTTAGTTGCAACCAATACTATTGCCCAAGGAGATACACGAGAAGTCGGGTTAGACCAAATGGTTCAGAATTTACAAACCTCGGCTGTCATCCCCCAGACCCCGACTGTCATTCCCCACGCTCCGACTGTCATTCCCCAGGCCCCGACTATCATCCCCCAGACTCCGACTGTCATCCTGAGTGAAACGAAGGATCTCAGTGGGGTCGTCAAGGATAATAGAGATTCTTCGCAAGCTCAGAATGACAACAACAATGTCATCCTGAGTGAAACGAAGGATCTCAGTGGGGTCGTGAAGGATAGTAGAGATTCTTCGCAAGCTCAGAATGACAATAATGATGCTCAGAATGACAGAAAAGGCGTTATTTATCGGGCGGTTAATAGCCGAAAATGGGAAGGAACCGCAAATTTAGAAGTCGCTTTTGTTTGGATGCGTCAAGGGGAATGGCAAGGAAACTTTATTTTAGATGAAAAACCTGTTAATGGAATTACACCCTTTTTAACAGTACCAGGGAAATTAGCAGGTAATCCTTATCGGTTAATTGCTAATCAAAATAAATCGTTTCAAGGTTCAATTGTTTTAGGAATGGGTTTTGTATTGGAACCGGAAGAAGCTCAAAAATTAATTGAAAAAAATCCTAAAAATCAAGATATATTATTTCCCTATTTGAATGGAGAAGATTTAAACTCTAATCCAGATCAATCTCCGAGTCGTTGGGTGATTAATTTCAAAAATTGGCCGTTAGATGCTGACCATGATGATCCCAAAAAACCTAAAGGTAAACCCTATGCTGTTGATTATCCAGATTGTTTAAAAATTATTGAAGAAAAAGTTAAGCCAGAGAGGGATAAAAATAATCGTAAAGTTTATCGTGATTACTGGTGGCATTATGCGGAGAAACGACCAGCACTTTATGAAGCGATCGCAGATATGGAACGAGTGTTAGCATTTGTTCAAGTTAGTAAAGCCAAATATCCTACTTTTTTGCCTAAAGATATAGTCTATGATCAGGGATTAGTTATTATTGCATCCGCTCAATATAGTGTTTTTAGCGTTCTTTGCTCTAATCTTCATTATTGGTGGGTATTAACTTTCGGATCTAGTTTAGAGACGCGACCTGTTTATACTCCATCAGATTGTTTTCAAACCTTTCCATTCCCCCTTTTCAATAATCAATCCTTAATCGTAAATCATCAATCTAAAATCGTAAATTTAGAAGAAATTGGCGATAAATATTATAATCATCGTCAACAAATCATGTTAACTCGTCAGCAAGGATTAACCAAAACCTATAATCGGTTTCATAACCCCGATGAACAATCCCCAGATATTATAAAATTGCGAGAACTGCACATTGAAATGGATCAAGCTGTTGCTGTGGCTTACGGTTGGGATGATCTCGCCTTAGATCACAATTTCCACGAAACAAAACAAGGAATTCGGTATACAATTAGTGAAGCAGCTAGACGGGAAATATTAGACCGACTGTTGTACCTAAATCATCAACGTTACGCGGAAGAAGTTGAAGCCGGACTTCATGATAAAGGGAAGAAGAAAACGACAAAAAAAAAGCCTAATGAATCAAAAGAACAATTAGAACTTTTTTAATCAACTATTAACTGTAATTCTGAGTATTTTTCCGTTGTAATTCTGAGTATTTTTCCTTTGTAATTCTGAGTGAAACGAAGAATCTCTTAACTATATTATGGGTTAACTAGAGATCCTTCATTTCGCTTCGCTACAT
>NZ_LR735005.1 GCF_900009265.2 Planktothrix paucivesiculata PCC 9631
TACGCAAAACAACCATATCTAGTAGGGGCGAACGGCCGTTCGCCCCTACAGATGGTGTATAATTGGGTATTCTGTGTAAGTCCTATTAGACTCAATTTCCGCATCAATTAAGGGATAATAGATTCTATCTAAACTTAAAAAAAATTACAATTACCTCAACGCCATGCTGTCTTTTCTTCGCAACGATCTTAACCAAATTCGGGCCTATGCTCCTCACCCGGGAGGCAATTCTGGAAGTCCGATCGAGACTCAGATATTAGACCGTTTAGATACGAATGAATGTCCCTATGATTTACCGGAGGAGTTAAAACAAAAGCTGGCTTGGACGTATGAACATGAAATTGAAACTAATCGTTATCCCGATGGCAGTCATTTTCCCTTAAAAATTGCGATCGCTAATTATATTAATGAGATTATTTCTAATTCTGAAGCCCTTGTTAATCCTGAGCAAATTTCCGTGGGTAATGGGTCGGATGAGTTAATTCGATCGCTCTTAATTGCCACTTGTTTAGGGGGAGAAGGTTCGATTTTAGTGGCTAATCCCACCTTCTCCATGTATGGAATTATTGCTCAAACGTTAGGCATTCCAGTTGTTAGTATAGAACGGGATAAAGATACCTTTGAAATGGATTTAAAGGTAGCTCAAACAGCTATTGAAACGACAGAAAACCCTACCATTCGAGTTGTGTTTGTTGTCCATCCTAATTCCCCAACGGCGAATGCTTTAACGCCAAAGGAATTAGACTGGTTGCGTTGTTTACCTGAACAAATTTTAGTCGTTATTGATGAAGCCTATTTTGAGTTTAGTCAAACCAGCGTTATAGAGGAGTTAAAAAATCATCCCAATTGGGTGATTTTACGCACATTTTCTAAGGCATTTCGGTTGGCTTCCCTGCGGGCTGGATATGCGATCGCCCATCCTGAATTAATCACCGCTTTAGAAAAAGTTCGGCTTCCCTATAACCTTCCCAGTTTCACACAAACCGCCGCTTTATTAGCCTTAAACAACCGTCAAGAGTTACTGACGGTTATCCCTGAAATTTTAGCCGAACGGACTCGTTTAATTAAGGCCTTATCTGAGCATAAAAAACTCAAAATTTGGCGAAGTGATGCTAATTTTATTTATATTAGACTCACCGATGAACAAAATTCCGATCAAGCCTTAAATCAGATCATGCAGCAATTAAAAACCAAAGGAACATTAGTGCGTCACACCGGAGGAGGGCTGCGAATTACCGTGGGTCGTCCCGACGAAAATCAACGCACCATTGAACGATTGTTTTCCCTCTAGTCTAGGACGCGAAGCAAAGCCTCCATGATTGATTTCCCCCGTCGGGGAACTCGATTTAGGAGGCTTTCAGGAGTTATTTAGGTAAGCGTTGGCGAGCGGTCATGCGCCAAGCCAGTAATTCGGGTAAACGCCAGGTAACACCATTAGATTTTTGATCTAATTCGTCCTGTTCCAAAGCTGTTTTCCAAAATGCTAAGGCTTGTTTATGACGGTTTTGGGCTTCCAAAACTTGAGCTAAAATATAGTAAGCCACCACATTAGATTCTTTTAATTCTAAGGATTGACGTAACTCAACTTCAGCCTGTTTCGGATTATTTTCTAGGAAATAAGCCCACCCTAAATTTTTATATAAAGCGGCTCGAATTCCTTTATCCTTAACCTGTCCCAAGGTGTTTTCTAGTTTATCAATGGCTTCCTCGGTTTTGCCATCTAAAATTTCTAATCGGGCTAAATTATTAACCGCCGCCTGGGCTGCTCGGTTATTATCCACATCAACTAGAATTTGATAATGTTTTCTCGCTTCTTCAAACTGATCCAGCTTTTCATAGGTTGAGCCTAAATTATAATGACCCGCACTTAAAGACCCATGATAGCGAATGGCTTGCAATAAATTGGTTTTAGCCGATTGAAATTCCCCTTCTAAATAGTTTTTATAACCCAGTTCATTAAAGGATTTACCCATTAACTGATACCAGATTTCTTTTCGGAAATGACTATTAACCGTATAGGCGATAGCCGAGGTGGAAGTGTTGGTTTCTAAAAGTGCTCGCTCGACTAAAAAGTCCAGGGAAGTCTGCACTTCGGTTTCCGTTTCCGACAGGATCAAATCCGTTGCCAACTCACTCAAGGTAGCTGATTTTTGATTCACGGCTAACCAACAAACCAGACGAATTTCTAGCTCCGACAATTCCTCATCCGAACGCAGAGCTTGACGCACCAGTTCTTCAATTACTAAGGTATTTTGCTTGATCAGTTTCGTCAAATTTCTAATCGTGAAATCAGGAATCTTCGCGGCCCATAATTTTAAAATCAAGGGATTACCACCACATAAATGAATCAATTCCGAGAGGAATTTGCCATCTAAATAGAAGGTTTCTTGACCTGATAAAACCATTTGTTGAGCATCTTGTTCCGATAACCCAGTTAATTCTAAAGACGGTTTAGACGCAAACTGTTTCCAGGACTCAGGAAATTCCCAACCGATTAATAAAACACTACTGCGATGGGACGATTCACTAATCTGTTGGAATAAAGATTCATAACTTTTGAACGCCGCATCTTTACTTCCCAGTTGAGAGATATATTCTGTCTCATCAATCACCAACAAATACCGAGAATCCGATAAGCTTTTTAACAATTGGGCGATCTGTTCCGAATCATCCCAATCTAAAGGAGCCTGAGAATGTGCCGGAAAAGCGGAGGCGATAAACTCACTCGGTGAGGGTTTGTCTCGGAGCGATCGCCAAATCACTTGGTCAAAATCCGGGGCAATTTCCTGGACTAATTTTACCCCCAGGGTGGTTTTCCCAATCCCTCCCATACCCTCCAACATCATCAGGTGAGCGCGTTCGGTGACTAATCCTTGTTTTAAGTTGGCTAGGGCTTCCGAACGGCCATAAAAAGCTCCCAATTTGGGCGCGCTTCCCCAATCAATGACCACATTACTACTGAAACCTTGGGGATCAAGGCCACTCAAAGACCGCTTTTTGCGACCGGATTGACCATTAATTTGGCCGCCGTGATTATTACCGTCAGCTTGATATTCTGAGAGTAATTTTTGCTGAAGTTTGGCTAACTTTCCGGGGCCTGCACCACTAATGTTTAATTTCCTATACACCTCGCCCAAACGCTTTTGCAAAGCATCCTTGCGAACGCCTAATTGCTTGGAAATCGCGGTCATCGGTTCTCCTTGGATTGCCCGCGCCATGACTTCGAGTTCATTGTCGGAAATTCCAACTCTCAGCGCTACAGTCTTTAAAAATTCTCTGGGTACCATATCAAATTTAACCTAATCAATTAAGCGTGAATTCAAGATTGATGCTAAATTCTACTTCTGTCAATAGGTGTTAATTTCTATCGATTTCTATTTCAGAACTAAGGATCAATCCTATGTGATATTGGGCGAAGGGACAACACAGCTATAACTATTTTCAGTTATCAATCTGAGCCGCTGCCACTCCTGCAAAAACCGCTAAGTTTTAGCTTGAGCAATTAGTCCAAAAAACTAAAAAACTCTAATTTTTGATTTTATCATACCTTCTCGGTTTTATGAGCTAATTTTCACAATTTTGGTTTTTCTGCTCCTACTGCTGAAAACTCGGTTGACACCGAATTCGCTTTTGCTCTGGGAAGACCCTACCCAGACCAATTTTAGGTCTAGTAGGGAGAACAGTCATAGGGTGAAAACTAGAACTTGGGATCGTTTTGCGGATAATCGTTTGTAATCGGATAGCTACTGCTAGGTTAAAAGTGAATGACCTTAACCATCTTAAATTATAGAGTTGGGCAAATTTTCGACCGTATAGTTGAGTAAACTTTTAGCAAAAGATCCGATTAGACAATAGACCCAAATTAAAATTTATTGATCTAGGATTAAACCTCAAAATCAATGTGATTAATTATATTAACTGCGCGCTAGGGAACAGGGAACAGGAAACAGGGAACAGGGAACAGTAAGCAGTGAAAGGGTTTCAGAACTCAAAAGTGTCCTAACTGTAATGCGTAGCGCTATA
>NZ_LR734980.1 GCF_900009265.2 Planktothrix paucivesiculata PCC 9631
AAACTGCATATTTTAGAGGCTGAAACCCCTTACTGGCTTGGATAGCCTCGAAAATTTAGATAATTAACAGCTTATTGATTTCCACGTATAGAGCTATATTCCGCCTGAAATTTAATTGGTTGTTAAACTAAACGCTAACAGCCAATTAAGTCACGCAATTGTCGGAAATGCTTCCCTGCTATACTTATAGCCTAGCTGCAAAAAATGTCCACACAGTATTGATGCCTCTCACAAATTCTATGCAAAAACCCGATATTCCAGCTAATGAAAGCGATCGCTTAGTAGCACTAGATCGTTACAAGATTCTCGATACCTTGCCAGAGCAGGTATACGACGATTTGACACAACTAGCGGCGGATATATGCGAAACGCCGATCGCGCTCATCTCATTAGTTGGCAAAGATCGCCAATGGTTTAAGTCTCGCGTTGGCATTGACGCAACCGAAACACCTCGTGATATTTCTTTTTGTGGTCATGTAGTTGCGGAAGGTTCTATTTTAAATGTTCCTGATGCCAGCCTCGATCCTCGCTTTGCTGACAATCCACTGGTCGCACAATATCCGAATATTCGTTTTTATGCTGGAGTCCCTTTAATTACTGATGATAATTTTGCTTTAGGAACGCTATGTGTCATCGATCTCCAACCTCGCTATCTCACTGAGCAACAAATCAGTCAACTAGAAGCCTTGAGTCGGCTGGTGATCAGTCAACTTGAGCTAAGACTCAAGGAAGAGTCATTTCGGCTATTAGCATCTGTGGTCGAATCCTCGGATGACGCAATTATCACTAAGACTTTAGAAGGGATTATCACCAGTTGGAATTCTGCTGCTAAGAGATTATTTGGATATTCAGAGGCTGAAGCGATCGGGCAACCTATTTCTATGCTTATTCCCCCTGACCGCTTGGATGAGGAACCTCAGATTGTGGCGCGTATCATGCGAAAAGAGCGGGTAGAACATTTTGAAACTGTCCTTACCAGCAAAGAAGGTAAAAGAATCGAAGTCTCGGCAACCATCTCTCCTTTAGTAAACGACGCGGGGCAGTTGGTCGGAGCCTCTTCAATTTTGCGCGATATTAGCGATCGCAAACAAACTGAATTAGAACTACAAAAAAACACAGAGCGTTTAGTTTTTGCCCTTAAATCTGGAGCGATCGGTTGGTGGGAATGGGATCTGCAAAGCGATATTGCTGTTTGGGATGATCGGGTATACGAACTGTATGGAGTTTCCAACCAAACAAACCCTCAGCCTACTTACGAAATTTGGAAGAATGCGCTACATCTCGATGATGCTGAGGCTATTGAAGCAATAAATCGCAAAATTGCGGCGGGACAAATAGACGAATATGATACAGAGTTTCGAGTTGTGCATCCTGATGGCAGTATTCATTTCCTCAAAGCCTATGGAATGCTCAAACGCGATGCAGATGGTAAGCCTCAGAGCATTACTGGGATCAATTTTGATGTTAGCGATCGCAAAGAATTTGAAGTGCAATTACAGCAAACAACTGATCGCCTATCTTTAGCACTCAAGTCTGGGGCGATCGGCTGCTGGGAATGGGATATTCAACAGGATTTTCTGGTTTGGGATGATCGGATGTATGAACTGTATGGATACTCACAAGAAACTTATTCCCATCTGCCCTATGAAATTTGGTCAACCGCAATACATCCAGATGATCGTGATCTTACTGAAACTTTACTCCAACAAGCTGTCTTAGGAAAAACCGAATATGATTGTGAGTTTCGGATCATTCATCCCGATCACAGTATTCACTTCATTAAAGCCTATGGAAGAGTTAAGCGAGATAGTCAAGGTAAAGCTGAAAGTATGATTGGGATTAACTTTGATATTAGCGATCGCAAACAAGCCGAACTGGAACTGCAAAAAACCACAGAGCGTTTAGCTTTAGCTCTCAAATCTGGAGCGGTCGGTTGTTGGGAATGGGATGTCCAGAAAGATATGGCTTTTTGGGACGAGCGGATGTATGAACTATATGGGGTTTGTAAAGAAAAAGACTTGCGGATCGTCTACGAAATTTGGGCTAGCGCAATACATCCAGAAGATCGTGCTGAAAGTGAAATGGCGGTTCAACAAATTGCCGCAGGACAAGTAGAAGAATTTGATTCTGAGTATCGTGTTGTGCATCCTGACGGGAGTATTCACTTTATCAAAGCCTATGGAACGCTGAATCGAGATGCTAGTGGTAATCCTCTAAGCATTATTGGCATCAACTTTGATATTACTGATCGCAAACAAACCGAGCAAATTATTCTCCAACAAGCAAATCGAGAAACCCTATTGCGAGGAATTACTCAGCGTATCCGTCAATCCCTCGATCTCTCAATAATTTTTGATGTCGCTTGTCAAGAAATTCAGCTATTGCTGCAATGCGATCGCGTCGGCATTTTCAAGTTCTATCCTGAATCCAATTTTGATGATGGTGAATTTGTCGCCGAATCCGTTGTCGATGGATTTAGTTCAGCAATGGAAGTTCACATTCACGACCATTGCTTTGGCGAAGGCTATGCCGCCGCCTATGCCCAAGGTCGAATACAGGTCTTGAATGATATAGATAATGCTGGTCTGATGGACTGCCATCGCGATGTCTTGGCTCAATTTCAGGTGCGGGCAAATCTGGTGATTCCATTACTATGTGGCAACAACCTATGGGGCTTAGTGTGCATCCATCAATGCGCTCATACTCGCCAATGGCAAGAGCATGAGATTAATCTGATTCAACAAATTGCTAATCAATTAGCGATCGCTATTCAACAAGCCAGTCTCTATGAGCAACTTCAAGAGGAACTATTAATACGTCAGCAATCTCAATCGAAAATAGCGCAGCAATTGCGAGAACAGCAAACCTTAGCGACAATCACCAATAAAATTCACGAATCACTTAGTATCAAAGAGATTCTGGCAGTGGTGACTCAACAGGTTAAAGATGTGCTGTCTGGCGATCGCGTGATCGTCTTTCAACTATTTGATAATGGTAACAGCCAAATTGTCGAAGAATCTGTACATAGTAACTTTCTCAATCTCAAAGACTTTAATTGGGAAAACGAAGTTTGGTCACAGGAAATTCTCGATTGCTATTGGCAAGGCAAGCCTCGCATTGTTCCCGATGTGATGAATGACATTTGGACAGAATGCCTAGTGGAATACTCGCTCAAAGGTCAGATCAAGTCCAAAATTGTCGCGCCTATTCTCCTAGAGTCGCACATTAGCGAAAATCATCGCTGGGTAGCAACGGACGGAGCTAAAAAGCTGTGGGGTGTTTTGGTAGTCTATGCCTGTGCAGAACAGCGAGAATGGCAAGATTCAGAAGCTCAACTTCTCCAACAAATTGCGAATCAATTAGCGATCGCCATTCAGCAAGCTAGTCTATATGAGGAATCTCAACAAGAAATTGCGGAACGTAAACAAGCCCAACAACAATTGACGGAAACCAACCAACAACTCGCCCGTGCAACCAGACTCAAAGACGAATTTCTCGCCAATATGAGCCACGAACTGCGGACACCGCTCAATTCGATTTTGGGAATGAATGAAGCTCTACAGGAAGAAGTATTTGGCGGTATTAATGAGCGTCAACTTAAAGCATTACAAACTATTGAGAGTAGCAGTAGGCATCTTTTAGCATTGATTAATGACATTCTCGATGTTGCCAAAATTGAGTCTGGACAAGTCACGCTAGAGCTAACAGCGACAGATATTGACAGCCTCTGCAAGTCGAGCCTAGCATTTATCAAGCAGCAAGCATTAGCAAAACGAATTCAATTAATACCTAGAATTCCTAAGCATTTGCCTGAAATAATACTAGATGAAAGGCGGATTCGACAAGTCTTAATCAATCTGCTCAATAATGCTGTTAAATTTACTCTGGAAGGAGGGACAATTACTTTAGAAGTATCCCAAGTTCAACGTGAAAGTAGTACAACTAATCCAACGCCCCTAAATTACTTAAAAATAGCCGTGATTGATACTGGAATAGGCATCTCGGCAGAGAACATCCAGAAACTGTTCCAGCCCTTTATCCAAATCGATAGTGCGCTGAACCGTCAATATAATGGCACTGGATTGGGTTTGGCTTTAGTCAAAAGACTTGTTGAAATTCATGGAGGAAACGTAGAACTGACAAGTGAGTTGGGAGTCGGTAGTTGCTTTGCGATTAATCTTCCCATTAATATCGGCTTCCCAGCGATCAAAGAACAAACTGAGCAGGACTTGTCAGGACAGTCTCAGATAGGTCAAAGCCAAACTGAGGAAATAATTGCACCCTTAATTTTGCTGGCAGAAGATAACGAGGCTAATATTGCGACATTCTCCAGTTACCTCGACGCTAAGGGCTACCGCATTGTATTGGCAACTGATGGACAACAGGCGATCGATCTTGCCAAAGCGGAACATCCCGATTTGATTTTGATGGATATTCAGATGCCAGTTATGGATGGATTAGAGGCAATTAAACAAATTCGCCTCGATCCTAATCTGGCTGATATCCCAATTATTGCGCTGACGGCTCTAGCAATGGCAGGCGATCGCGAAAGATGTCTGGTAGCAGGAGCTAATGAATATCTAGCTAAACCCGTCAAACTCCGCCAACTCAGTATCATGATTCACCAAATGTTAGTGCGTACTTAATGACTCACCTTACTCAGAAGGTTGATTGTCGATGACTCTGAAAGCGATCGCTTAACTTACTCGCGTTATTGGAGATTATTGGAGATTATTGGAAATGAATATAAATACAGTTAATGATTTAGAGCTAGTTAGGGCTTGCTGAAAAAAGGCGAAAAGCCAGAACAGAGGGGAGGTGAAGACAAGAAAAAATGAATCAGGTGCAAGGGATGGGTGTAAAATAACGCAAAAACCTTGCATGAGTCGGTGAAAATGTACCGTAAAGACGAGCAACCAAGGACACCACCCGAAGAGTTCAAACTGCCATTTGAGGGAAAACTCTCAGAAGAGAATCGGTGGGTAATCATGGCCCAATGGATACCGTGGGCAGAATTTGAAGCGGAATACGCAGAATTATTCTCATCTGTTATGGGAGCAC
>NZ_LR734979.1 GCF_900009265.2 Planktothrix paucivesiculata PCC 9631
CGAAGAATCTCTTAACTATATTATGGGTTAACTAGAGATCCTTCATTTCGCTTCGCTACATTCAGGATGACAATCTTTTTTATGTGTCATTCTGAGCAATGATAGTATAAACTTATTATTGAGAGCTAGGAGATTTTATAAAAATGAAAAATTATTATGTTTATATTATGACTAATAAGTCTAAAACACTTTATACAGGAGTGACTAATGATTTAACTCGTCGAGTGTATGAACATAAACATAAATTAATTCCGGGGTTTACTCAGAAATATAATATTACAAAATTAGTGTATTATGAAGAAACATCAGATGTTCATGCTGCGATCGCCAGGGAAAAACAAATTAAAGGTTGGTTACGAGAAAAGAAAATAAATTTAATAGAGTCTATGAATCCGAACTGGGTTGATTTAAGTTTAAATGAGTTATAAAAAATGATATAATATTTTAAATTATCAGTAATTATTATGGAAATCCTTAAACTCCCTTCTTTTCTCCCTGGTACTTTAGACTTAGTTGAAATCAATCTAAAACTCAAAAAAGGTGAGATTCAACTTGATTGGAATGCAGTGATTTCCGCCCCTGAATCAGCTTTAAAAATTCTATTAGACGGGATAGAATTAAAGGATGAGAACTTAATCCCTGATGATAGCGGAGTTGCAGATCAAGTTATTCGTCAAATTACAACTTATTTTGATAATTGCCATAAAAAACAAACCAAAAAAAACGTCAGAAATCCTGAACAAATTTCTTTATTTAATGTTGAATATATCGCTGCTAATCAACCCGAAAAACAAGGCAGTTTAATCGAACAACAATTTATTATTAATCCCAACCTGACCGAACTTAATCCCCCTGAATCGCCAATGGTAAATCCCCAATCGTCAATCATAAATCCCAAATCCCCCTATGAACTTCGCCAAGAATTAGAAGAAATGATTTTCAACGATTTACTCGGCCCGGCGGAGGGAGAAGACGAAGAAGTGGATGAAAGTAGTGTAACAGATCGCTATTTAGTCGGACTATTATCCCCCTTAATTCGCAATAAAACCCCAGAAGAACAACCCGAACAACAAGACGAATTCGTCCCCGCCGAAAAAGGTAACTCAGAAGAAGGAACCACAGAGGGAACCATACCCCCACCTAATACCATGTTCCCCTCATCAATGGGTTTAACCTTCTGCGTTGATAGTGATGTAAAAGCCATAAAAATTACCGCAAAATGGGGACATTATCAACGAGAAAAGAAACAAAATTTAACTGAAAAAGAAACATCAGAACCCAAACGAATTTGGAAACGCTATCCCATTCAAGGAACCAAAATTCAACCCTTAAAATCCGGTGAAATCCCTGAATGGACTGTTGACCCCGAATATCCAGGGGTAATCGTTAAAGGACGGATGCGCCGCCTCGATAATCAAGATTGGATTGTGACTTTATTTTTAGTCAATGGTCAAAAAGAACCCGCTAAACAACGAGATAAAGCTTGGTTATTCCAACCGGAATTAATGATTGATTCCCCTGATAAAAATTATTCTAATATTTTCGTTAAAAAACCTGCTTCAATTCAACAAAACTTAGATTCTGTTATTCAACTAGAAAATCAACAAATGGCGATGTTATATCGTTATCAAGTGGAATTTGCCGTCGGACATGGGGTGGGCGTTCATGCCGAAATTGTCCCCGACAATCCCACCCAAGCCTCCGGTCTAAAAACCTGCATGATTCCCCGCTATGAAGTGCCGCAAACTACACCCCCCAGCGTTGAAGAAATTCCTCAGTTAAACGGGTTAATTTTAGACATGAAAACCCTAGCGGAAGCCAAACCTGCCGAGGTTCCCCAACTCCTCAACCCCCTGATTACCGCTTATCAACATTGGATTCAAGAACAACAACAATCACTGCAAGATTTACTCCTCAACCCCGACTTTTTACCTTCTCAAAACGTCGCCCAAACCACCCTCAATCATTGCCAAACTACCTTAGACCGTATCCAAGAAGGGATTCAACTTTTAACCCAAAATCCCCAAGCTGTAGAAGCCTTTCAATTTATGAATGAAGCCATGTGGCGACAGCGTGTACACGGGATTTATGCCGAACTCAAACGTCAAGGAAAAGATCCTAATTTAGATGAAATTGATACCCCGAACAATCATAGCTGGCGAACTTTTCAACTTGCCTTTATTCTCCTCAATTTACCCGCCCTCACCGATTTACACCACCCCGACCGTTCTCACCCTCTGGATGCGGTCTGTGATTTACTGTGGTTTCCCACCGGAGGAGGTAAAACCGAAGCTTATTTAGGACTCACAGCCTATACCATCGGACTGCGGCGGTTACAGGCATTTATTGGGGGACGAGATGGAGAACATGGGGTAGCCGTTTTAATGCGCTATACCCTGCGTTTATTGACCTTGCAACAGTTCCAACGGGCGACCACCTTAATTTGTGCCTGTGAAGTCATCCGCCGCCAAAACCCGCAAAAATGGGGGTCAGAACCGTTTCGGATTGGTTTATGGGTCGGAAACAATAGCACCCCCAACTACACCAGCCAAAGCGAAGAATTTGTCAAACAAAGCAAAGGACAAGGGCGACCCTCCGGTATGGGTTCCCCCCACCAACTCACGAATTGTCCTTGGTGTGGCACAAAAATCGACCCAGGTAGACACATTGTTGTCCACCCCGTTGATAAAGAACAAGGACGCACCCTCGTCTACTGTGGAGATAGTTTAGGACGATGTTGCTTTACCCTCAAACAGTCTCCACAGGAAGGGTTGCCCATTATAGTTGTTGATGAAGAAATTTATCGGCGTTTACCGACTCTGTTAATTGCCACCGTTGATAAATTTGCCCAAATGCCGTGGAAAGGGGAAACCCAAATGTTATTCGGACAAGTGAGTGGTTACTGTGACCGTCATGGGTTCCGCTCTCCCGACTTAGACGATAAAGACAGCCACCGCGCCACCAATAAACTTCCCGCCGCCAAAACCCGACCTCATGCTCTCCTGCGTCCCCCCGACTTAATTATTCAGGATGAATTGCATTTAATTAGTGGCCCCTTGGGGTCAATGGTGGGACTGTATGAAACCGTTGTGGATCATTTGTGTACTTGGGAAGTTAATGGTCAATCTGTCCGTCCTAAAGTGATTGCTTCAACGGCCACCATCCGCCAAGCGTCCGCCCAAGTTCACCATCTATTTTTACGGAAGCTGCATATTTTCCCCCCCCCAGGATTAGAGATTCAAGATAACTTTTTCTCCCGTCGTCGAGAACCGAGTCCTGAGCATCCAGGGCGACTGTATTTAGGCATTTGCGCCCCGGGTCGGCGGTTAAAAGCGACGATGATTCGGGTGTATTTAGCGACGTTATCGGCGGCGCAGGCATTGTATGAGAAATATGGAAAAGTTGCAGACCCTTGGATGACCTTGGTGGGTTACTTTAACTCCCTACGAGAATTGGGGGGAACACGAAGGTTAGTGGAAGATGATATTCGGACTCGTTTAAATCGAATGAGTGAACGGGGATTGAAAGATCGCAAGTTAAAAAACTTTGATGAATTAACCTCCCGTAAGGATTCTACGGATATTCCCCTGATATTAGACCGTTTAGAAACTCCCTTTGACCCCCTATTAGAAGCGGAGAACAAAGCCAAACGTGACGCAGGCCAGAAAGTTGAAAGACCCGACCCCCTGGATGTGATTCTCGCCACCAATATGATTTCCGTTGGGGTTGATGTTAAACGTCTGGGGTTAATGGTCGCCTGTGGTCAACCGAAAAATACCGCCGAATATATTCAAGCCACTTCACGGGTCGGACGAAGTTACCCTGGTTTGGTGATCACTGTTTATAACTGGGCTAGACCCAGGGATTTATCCCACTATGAACGGTTTGAACACTACCATGCCACTTTTTATCAGCACGTTGAGGCGTTATCGGTGACTCCCTTTGCATCTGGAGCTTTGTATCGAGGTTTAAGTGCGTTATTCGTGTCTTTAGTTCGTCTCTGTGGCGATGAATTTAATCAAAATGATCGCCCTGGTTTAATTCAACGCAACCATCCGTTTATACAAGAGGCAATTAATGTTATTGTTCGACGGGCTGAACTCATTGAAGGGGTTGAAAAAGGTCAACAAGTGCGTCGAGAATTAGAAGCCAAATTAGATACTTGGTTAAATAAAGCTCACACCCTGGTTGGGGGAGCCACTTTAAAATATCAAGTAACTTCACGGGATGGAACGGCTATTAAGTTATTAGAAAATGCCGGACAAGGACAATGGCAAGATTTCACCTGTTTAGCGTCATTAAGAAATGTTGAACCGACCATCGGATTAATTTTAACAGATCAACCCCTCGATGAAGAGCGAGATAGAAAACCTCAACCGTTTGAGTAGATTTGGGATTTAAGATTGACGATTTAAGATTGACAACTATTAAGTTTTAATTCATGAAAATTATAACTCAATAATCGCTAATTGTAAAAGTTACGTCTTCAATCTGAAATTGTCAATCAAAACTCTTAAATCCCTCGATCTTCTATAAACCTAGAATTCTCAATCTCAAATCTTACATTCTTAATCGTAAATCCCATGACTCAATCTCCACCCAAAAAAACCAAAGTCGGTGAACTGCGTCCAAGCCAAATTTTATTCACCTATGGAATTGGAGCGGTTGCCGATTTACCGAATCTTTCTGCAATGGTTATGGGACTAGAAGACTGGAGTAGAAACCATACCATTGAACTCTCAGAAAATCGTCTCTTAGCCGCCGTTCGTAAAGAACTCGGACATCAAGTTAAACAACTGCTTTCACCTCCTATGCCTCCTGAAAGCTCTGACCTGTCTAACCCCTTTGATGAAGGCTCTAAAATCGGGATTCCTGTGGCTCCGTTTCCCACTTGGATGGTTTGTCCTCGCTGTCGATTATTAGCTCCTTTAGCCTCCCAATTATTTGAACTCAAAATTAATCCTTATCGCCCTAATGAAACCCGTTATGTTCATAAGAATTGCTCCAAAACCAGTAAACCCCCTGCCGTTATTCCTGCCCGTTTTTTAGTTGCTTGTGAACGAGGACATTTAGATGATTTTCCCTGGTCTTATTTTGTTCATCACGGTCAAGCAGCCTGTCCAGGGCCTTTATATTTAGAAGAAAGAGGCGTTTCAGGGAACGTTACGGATATTTTTGTTCGGTGTAAAGGGTGTGACATTCCGCCCCGAAGTCTGTCCGATGCCTTTGGAGATTCGGGTAAAAAAAATATGCCCCGTTGTCGCGCTCGTCACCCCCATCTTCGTAGCTTTGATGAAGATTGTAAAGAACAAATGAAAAGTATTTTATTAGGGGCTTCTAATAGTTGGTTTTCTATTACCTTATCCGCTCTTTCCATTCCCGTTGATTCTAATGTATTAGGGCAGTTAGTGGAACGCAATTTTAATGTTCTCAGTAAAGCAAATAGTCGAGAAATTCTACAAGGTATTTTAGCAGCAATGCAAGCAATGGGACAACTACAAGAATTTGCCGATTATTCCTTAGAAGAGATTTGGAATACATTACAGCAACAACAACAAGGTTTAGAAACCAACGACAATGCACAGGATTTAAAAACTCCTGAATGGGAAGTTTTTTCAACCGCTAACCCCAGTAAAAATAATTCAGAATTTCAGTTAAGAACTGTCGCACCTCCCGTTGGATTTGAAGCGTATTTTGAACCCACCGTGTTAGTAGAACGACTAAGGGAAGTTCGGGCTTTAATTGGTTTTACCCGCATTCAATCTCCTGGGGATTTTGCGGATACGGGAGAAATTCCTCGTGAATATCGAGTTTCTATTAGTCGTAAACCTCCCACCTGGGTTCCCACGACAGAAGTTAAAGGGGAGGGAATTTTTTTGCGTTTTCAAGAATCTTTTTTACAAGAATGGGAACAACGTCCGGGTATCCGCAAACATGAAATTTTAACCCGTGAAGCCCATAAAAATTGGCTTAATAGTCGAAATTTAGATCCTGATAAAATTCATTCTCCCTCCATTCGTTATTTATTAATTCATTCCTTCTCTCACGCCTTAATGCGTCAATTGTCAATTGAATGTGGTTATAATGCAGCCAGTCTTAGAGAACGGATATACTCCAAACCCCCAGAAGACGAGAATGGCCCCCAAGCCGGATTATTAATTTATACAGCAACTCCCGATAGTGAAGGCACATTAGGGGGATTAGTCCATTTAGGTGAACCGAAAACCCTGGGACACCACATCAGTCAAGCCTTAGAGCAAATGCGTTTATGTGCTTCAGATCCCCTCTGTGCTGAACATAAGCCAATGGAGGGAACTCCGACCTTACATTGGGCTGCCTGCCATGCCTGTTTATTTGCCCCCGAAACCTCTTGTGAACGGGGAAATCAATTTTTAGATAGAACGGTATTAGTTCCGACGCTTGAACGGGATGATTTAGCTTTTTTTGAGTAAAAAAACTTGTGAATCGTCAACTGTTAGAAAAAATTTATCAGGTGGCTCAAGAATTACCGCCTCTGGTGTTAAACTCTGTCATTCATTCTTTGGGAGAGCAAGTTTTTGATTCCCATTATCCGTTCATTGATCAAATTTTAAATCAACTTTCTAATCCAATGTTTCGCCGTTTAGTGGGTGAATTGTTTACCCTTTGGCAACAAGATCAATCAGATTGGGATAGTCGTGCGATCGCATCTGCGTTAATGGCTTCAGCTTATTCGATTCAAACCGCTCAACAATCCTTAGCAGCCGAATTAGTTTGGACAGGCCCACCCACTTTAGGGATTCCAGTTCGACGGACAGATCAAGTCTTATTACAATTGATTCGAGACACCCAACAACAATTAATTATTATTAGTTTTGCCGTTTATAAAATCCCTGAAATTGCCTCCGCTTTATTAGAAGCTTTAAACCGAGGAGTTCAAGTAAAAATTATTGTAGAAACTACTCAAGAAGAAGGGGGTAAAATGTCTTTTAAAGGAACAACCGCATTGGGGCAGAAAATCCTCAGAGACGCGCAAGTTTTTCTTTGGCCTGTAGAAAAGCGGCTTCATGATCCACAGGGACGTTATGGTTCTTTACATATTAAAAGTGTGATTTCGGATCAGAAATATTTATTTATTACCAGTGCCAATCTCACCGAATATGCTTTGACCTTGAATATGGAAATGGGAGTATTACTCAAAAGTCCAGCATTAGCCTCTCAAGTCACTGATCTAATTTATCACCTAATTCATCAAGAAGTTTTAGTAAAATTATAGTTTATATTAAAAAATAAGGATTCTAAGACCCCGATTAATTCAGCTATTTTTATTCCTGACTTAAAGGGGTAAAATAGCGAAAGCGACCTGCAATTATAAATCCCCAAACCTGCAACTATAATATAATTGTGCTCCAACCGGGATTAAATGGCGTACAAACAGCGAAGCTGACACGTTAAGAATTCTTCAGTTAAAAAATCTACCTGTCATTGGAAGGATAATATTGCCGTTTCGGCAAGTTTATGCTTCCAATTGGATTAGAGATGCTAGAACATATCGCACGAATATACGACTCACAACTAATGCCTTGTTTTTCTTGGGCAGTGAGGTCAAGTTTTTACCTCCAAGTCTCCTTGGCACTGGCTTGAGTGCTTGACTTAATCTTACTTCTTCATCTTTTGAAAAAATCTTAAATTTTTGGCAGCTTTATGGTTCCATTTTTAGTTAACGGCAATCTTATGCTTCCAACTGTTGCAGATGTCGGGTGACTACTTAACGTCAGAATGAATGTTACAGCTACAGTCACGGCAATATTATCCTTCCAGTTCCGGCAATATTATCCTTCCAATGACATTCTGTATAAGGCTTTTGCAGGTTTATCTTGCACAGTTTTACACCCTTGATTTCAACTACTCAGATGCAGCTTCCTTGGGGTCTTTCGGTTTTTTCTCAAACACTTGAATTGCGGGGTCAGCCAAGACAAAGCCATCGGGAGTAGCTTCTCCCAGCTTCCCAGCAATCGCCGCCACCCACATCGGATAATTCGCTTGCGCTTCCTCTAGTTTTTTGAACATTTTCGGCTTCACTGTTATTGTGAAGATTCTGCCATCACAGTCAACAGTAAATTGCTTCCAGTTATTCTCAACCGTCTGAACATCCGTTGGAAATTCCGTAATTTTAAGGGTTAATTCCAGCTTTCCTGTAACTGCCATATCTTAATTGAGATGATTTCAACACCATCCAGATTGTAAACCCAAACGTGAGTAACGCCTTCCATTAATTCCTTAGCGTAAGTTTCTGTTCGACTGCTCACTTCACCCCTAAGTATGCGGTTTCAAGTCAGGAATTGGAGGCGGAGCGATCGCAAACTTTAGGAGAGTTGAATGAATTTTTGGTTAAACTAGGATATGTCAGTTAGGCATAGGAGTTGATGGTGATTACT
>NZ_LR735153.1 GCF_900009265.2 Planktothrix paucivesiculata PCC 9631
CAGGGTGTTTTCATTGTCGGGGGTAAAAAAGAAAATAAAAGTGATCTTTTTTTGGTAAAATCAAAGAAAGATCACTTTTATTTGATTTTAAAAAACTATGTTAAACAGTATAATCGAACAACTGAAGTTAGTCAAGGATTTTCGGAAAAATCGTGGTAAAAGACATGAATTATGGGTAGTGTTGACTATCATTGTTTTAGCACTGCTAACTGGCAATGTTACTTATAAGCAAATAGATAATTTTAGAAAAAATGAAGAAAATAAGCTAATTAAATTATTAGAAACTAACACTAAAAAATTGCCGTCTTATAGTACCATAAGACGAGTAATGCTCGGAATAAATTCAATAGAAATTCAGTTGGTTTTTCAGTCAATAGTCCAGGAATATTATTGGCAACAAGAAGGCGTTGATTGGATTGCGATCGATGGAAAATCTTTAAAAAACACCCTGACTAACTATGAAAATCAGAAACAAAATATGTTAATTATGGTATCTTGGTTTAGTCAAGAAACAAAGTTAGTAATTAAATCGGAAAGTTTTGAAAGTAAACAAAGTTCTGAAAACGCTAAAGTTCTGTCTATGATAGAAAAATGCGGGTTATTAAATAAAGTATTTACCCTCGATGCTCTCCATTGTAGTAAGGAAACAACTCAGGCAATAATTGAGAGCAAAAATAATTATTTAATTACGGTAAAAGGGAATCAAATTAAATTGCACAATCGGATCAAGATTTTAGCAGAAATCGAAAAACCTTTAACGGTATATGAAGAAAAAGATGTCAGTCATGGGCGAAATATTAGCAGAAAAGTATCAGTATTTGATAGCCAAAATGTCAACCATAAAAATTATCCTCATCTTCAAAGTTTTATTCAGGTAGAAAGAACGGGTTTTCGGGGTGATCAAGAATATAATGAGACTTTATATTATATTAGTAGTCAGAAATTAAGTGCGAAAACATTTGCAGAAAAAATTAAAGCACATTGGTTAATTGAAAATCAAGTACATTGGGTCAAAGATGTGAATTTTAATGAAGATAAATCAAGAATAAAAGGCATAGACGTAGCCGGAAAATTCTCGTTATTAGTAACATTAATTTTGAATATATACAGAAGTTTGGGTTTTAGCTCAATAAAAGAGGGACAGTCATGGTTGGGAAATAATTGGGAAAAGATTTTAGCGATCGCCTGAATTAATTAAGTTTTTAAAACTATTTTTCTAAAAAAACATTCAAAATATTTAATAATAAATAGTCATAAAGTCTTATTAATCAAGACAATGGCTATCTTTTGCTGTTAATAAATATGAAAATTGTTCATTCTTAATATTTCCCACTTATCTGATGAAAATTAGAGAGAATTTGATCGGAAAAATTGATAATTTTTTTTGAAGATAGCGATCGCATTTGGGAAAATGAAAACCCCCTG
>NZ_LR735154.1 GCF_900009265.2 Planktothrix paucivesiculata PCC 9631
TTGAGAAACTTTCTTAGCCATACGAGTCAGAAAAACCCAAACTAATAAAGCGCAAGCAATGTGGTTTTTTTGAATACTCGCTTTACGGCATTGGCAAGATTCTATCCCCGTTAATTGTTTAATTTCTCGGTGAAATTCCTCAATTTTCCATCGCAGTTTACATTGAGAGATGACTTCATCTATTGAAGACTGATTTAAATCATTTGT
>NZ_LR734996.1 GCF_900009265.2 Planktothrix paucivesiculata PCC 9631
CCAATTATACACCATCTGTAGGGGCGAACGGCCGTTCGCCCCTACTAGATATGGTTGTTTTGCGTAAGTCCTGAATCCCTTTTTCCGGTTGCCTCTGGCCTAATGACAAGTTTCGCGTTAGGCTTTATGTTAATAAATTGCAACAATTGCTAATTTTGACGAGGAACCCTCGGTTGCATGGGGACGTCACCAATGGAATGCTTGAGTTAGGCCCCGTGTGCCGGATGACTGAGGCATTCTCAAAGAAACTGGAAATAATTTTTCTGTCTAGGAAACAACTACAAAATGACTGCAACAACTGTCCGTATTAACTACGAAATCAAAGACCCCTCCCTCGCCCCCAAAGGTAAACAACGGATTGAATGGGCCGGCCGTGAAATGCCTGTGCTGCGCTTGATTCAAGAACGTTTTGCCAAAGAAAAACCCTTTGCTGGCCTGCGTTTGGCCGCCTGTTGCCACGTGACCACCGAAACCGCCCATTTAGCCATCGCCCTGAAATTGGGTGGCGCCGATGCGGTGTTAATTGCCAGTAACCCTCTATCTACCCAGGATGATGTTGCAGCGAGTTTAGTTGTTGACTACGGAATTCCGGTCTATGCGATTAAAGGGGAAGACGCCGAAACCTATACTCGCCACGTTCAAATTGCTTTAGATCATCGTCCTAATATTATTATTGATGATGGTAGCGATGTGGTGGCAACCTTAATTCAAGAACGCCAACACCAAATTCCCGACTTGATTGGGACAACCGAAGAAACCACCACCGGAATTGTGCGTTTAAGAGCGATGTTGAGAGATGGGGTTTTAACCTTCCCCGCCATGAACGTCAACGATGCCGATACTAAGCATTTCTTTGATAACCGTTATGGGACTGGTCAATCTACCCTAGATGGGATTATCCGCGCCACTAACGTCCTGTTAGCGGGTAAAAATATTGTGGTGGCTGGTTATGGTTGGTGCGGCAAGGGTACAGCCCTGCGGGCACGCGGTTTAGGCGCTAATGTGATTGTAACCGAAATTGACCCGGTGCGGGCAATTGAAGCGGTGATGGACGGTTTCCGGGTGATGCCGATGGATGAAGCTGCATCGGTGGGAGATTTATTTATTACTGTTACTGGGAATAAGCACGTTATTCGCGGCGAACATTTTGACATCATGAAAGATGGCGCCATGGTTTGTAATTCAGGTCACTTTGATATTGAAATTGACCTGAAAACCTTGGGAGAAAAAGCTACAGAAGTTAAAGAAGTTCGTAACTTTACCCAAGAATATAAACTCAAAAACGGTAAATCCGTTGTGGTCTTGGGAGAAGGTCGTTTAATTAACTTAGCAGCCGCCGAAGGACATCCTAGCGCGGTGATGGATATGAGTTTTGCTAACCAAGCTTTAGCTTGTGAACATTTGGTGAAAAACCAAGGCAAATTAGAACCGGGAATTCATTCTATTCCGGCGAATCTGGACAAAGAAATTGCTCGTTTGAAACTGGATGCTATGGGAATTAAAGTTGATAGCTTGACCCCAGAACAAATTGAGTATGTTAACTCTTGGACATCGGGAACATAAATCAGTTTAGGACTTACGCAAAGAAACCGGGTTTCTACGAAAAATATGAAGGTTTTTCGCTAGATATCTAAGAAGAAACCCGGTTTCTGAGATAGATTTTTAAGCCCCCCTTTAAACCGGGTTTCTGAACCTGAAGCCCGGTTTTTGAATGACTAAAAACTTAATTTAAGAAAAGATTATGGTTGAATGGATTACTAATACAATGAGTTCCTTGGGGTATCTAGGAATTGGATTATTAATGTTTTTAGAAAATCTATTTCCGCCTATTCCTTCTGAGTTAATTATGCCCTTAGCCGGTTTTACGGTATCTCGGGGGGAAATGCAATTTTTTCCGGCGGTTTTAGCGGGAGTTGTCGGAACAATATTAGGGGCGTTTCCTTGGTATTATGCGGGTAAATTCTTTGGGGAAGAACGGTTAAGAGATTTAGCCGATAAATACGGAAAATGGATTACAGTGACCGGAAAAGATATTGATAAAGCCAATAATTGGTTTACTCGATATGGCGGAATGGCTGTTTTTTTATGTCGTTTAGTTCCCGGGGTGAGAACCTTAATTTCTTTACCTGCGGGTCTAAATAATATGCCGTTAACTCCTTTCATTATCTATTCTACCATTGGTACAACTCTTTGGGTGACTTTTTTAACCGGAGCCGGGTATTTATTAGGAGACCATTATGAGTTGGTTGAAGAATATATAGGCCCTATTTCTAAGATTGCGTTATTAAGTTTAGTCATTGGTTTTGGTCTTTGGGTACTTCGCAAAAATATGAGAAAAAGCGCGGAATAGTAGAGACGTGCCACGGCGCGTCTCCATCAGTTATCAGTTTATTACCTATTACCTATTACCTATTACCTATTACCTATTACCTATTACCTATTACCTATTACCTATTACCTATT
>NZ_LR735155.1 GCF_900009265.2 Planktothrix paucivesiculata PCC 9631
TTTATCAGTCTTATTAAATGTTCGACTACAATCCTTTGTTTGGCTTTTAACCGATTTTCTTCTCGATGTTCAAGGGATATTTCTTGATTCCTCGGTTTCTTATGTGGTGTATTAATTGCTGTTTCCCCTACATAAGCTTTATCCCCCCTGTATTTTTGATGATTCCCCAATTCCTCCCTTCTTTCTCTCCACAATTTCAGATCGCTTGTTGCTCCGGTATAACCCACAGCTACATCCACTATTTCTTTCCCGCTCGGCATGACAATGACTTGATTTTTAAACGTATGTGTTTTTTTCTTTCCTGAGTAATATTTTTTCTGCTCTTCGTTGTCTATTGGTCTTTGCATGGGCTGTTCATAGCTATCTACTATTAACTCAAATTCCAGCAGAATTTCTTCTACCCACTCCCAATCACTCTCGTTTTTTTTTACTTGCTCAACTAAACTGGCTGGCAGTAATTCTCTGAAGATTTTTATCCAGTTATGGAAAATATCATTCGCTGTTGATTCACTCACTTCAAACTGTAACCCTAACATTTGAAATGT
>NZ_LR735149.1 GCF_900009265.2 Planktothrix paucivesiculata PCC 9631
TTTTTTTTTAAGATTTTTCTAATTCTTTCTGCGCTTAGTGCGATCGCTCTCTCTCGCAGAAGTTTTTCCGACAGTTGACGGCTATTATAAGTTCTTTCATCTGACTCTATACAAGTTTCTAAATATTCTATATCTTCTTCTTTCCACCTCCGTTTTCTTCCCGAACGAGGAGCATCAAATAATCCTTCTTTTTCTTGATTTATCCATCGAGTTATTGTTTTTCTTACCATGGCTTCTGAACACCTTAAAGTCTGGGCTATTTTTGAGACCATCCATCCTCCATCACTAAACATTAATATATCTATTCTCTGCCTTGTTCTTTTCGGAACTTTCTCTTGCTGATACAGAGTT
>NZ_LR734999.1 GCF_900009265.2 Planktothrix paucivesiculata PCC 9631
GAATTTGATCGGAAAAATTGATAATTTTTTTTGAAGATAGCGATCGCATTTGGGAAAATGAAAACCCCCTGCTAATCGGGGAGGGGAAGATCAAGGGGGTGATAGTGGTGAAAAGGGTAATCGCCCTGAGTATAAAATTTCTAACTTCTCGTTTGCTGCTTTCCCTGAGCAAGTGATTGAACAGCTTGAACAGTTACAATTCACCAATCTGACAGTAACAGGAATTCATGTAGCCGAATCCAATCAACATTATGGAAGAGTATGGGATTCTACTCAAAAGTTACCTATAGAAATCCTTGTCCGTCAAGATTTACCTTCAGATCATCCCCGATACAATCGTCCGTTGGTTTTTGTTGAGGGTCAAGAATTTGCTCCCCTTGAGTCTCGCAGCGCTCATTTACCGATTGGAACTCAAGCACTCGCTGCGGTTGAAGCTAATCCCAGCCATACTCTTTCTGTTCAGCTTAATAATCCGAGAATTAATCAACCGATTCAAATTGGTAAGGTTCAACAGCATAGCTTTGCTAACCAAACCTTTAGGGATGAGTCGGCGTCATTAACACTTTCGTTTGTTAAACCGGAACCCACTCCTGTTATTAAATTAGGTCATCAGATTTTGGGGGAATTGGATCAAGCTTCTATTAATATTCTTGAGGCGGCAGGACGGTTAGTGGACGGCAAAACCCTTGAAGTTAGTCTTCAGCGTCAAGGGAAAGGTTATGGTTCTTACTTAATTGCGACAACGGCTTTGGGTAATTCTTTTCGGATTAATAAGCTTTCTAAATCCTTTTGGGAACGTTCATTTAATCATGAATTCGTTGCTGTAACGGTGGGTTTTAAAGAGCGATCGCCTGAACCTGTTTTAATGAAGGAAGGGAAAGTTCTGGGTGTATTGACCCAAAAAGAAAGTAAACAGGCTCTTTCAAAAGCTGGGTTATTGGTTGAGGGTCAACAATTTCCAAAGGCTGTGGTTAATAGTCATGTTACTACAGCAACCGTTACCGTTGACCCTGATACGGTTGTCTATCCTCAATCTTGGACAAAGTTAGTTCCTGAATCTGATCAATGCAACACTGCTTCTCCTTCGTTACTATATTCTCAAATGTTTCGCACCAAGCTCACCCAATTACCGCCTCTTTTATTTCTCAAGGAAGACTATGAATGGACAACAGCGAATGGGCAAGTGGAAGAACAACCTGCTTTGGGGTTATCCGTAGATGCTCGACTGAGCCCTGCAACAAAAGAATGGCTTTCTGCACAAGGAGTGCAATGGCAAGAAGCGTTTGATCCCGATTGGGTTGAGTTAGAACGGGAGCGAGGTTATGAAGTTGTGTTTATGAAACCTGATTTAGTGCCTCTCTCTGTCTTAGAACCCCTTCTTGAGCGATGTGGTGAACTGCTTCAAGCTTCTGGGCAACCCAATACCTACCTTGAACGGCTTGAGTATGAGCCCAAGTTACCTTTATCTATTTTATCTCGACAAGAAGAATCGATTCTCAAAGCAGTTCCTCACTCCGTTACGCCTGCGACTTCTGCTGTTCCTTTGCCTCCTTCTTATCAAGCCTCCCTTGAATTCCAACAAGCTCAAATCCTGCAAGCTCAACGCACTGAAGCGATCGCGGAAATTGTTCATAGTTTTCTATATTTAGAAGGAAAACCCACTCCCACAGGATCGATCGCCATTGGCAAGTCTAACACAGCCGTTTGGGATACAACTCGCTCAGAACTACTCCTTTACAGTCGAGGAGAAACTGATTCTTCTGTTCCTAAAATGCGGGCTAAATATGAAGGGGGTTGTTATACACCTTTGCCGATTGCTGATACCCTGGAAAAATTGCAACATTATGGTCTTCAACCCCAAGAAGTTGAACATTTTCAAACCCAAGTTCAGCCTTTCCTGGAGGCTAGATTGCGGCAACTTCAGGAGGCTCACCATTCTAAGCAACAGTCAGGTTTTCAAAGATGAGGTTCACAAAGAATAAAAATTGTTTAAGATACAAGTTGATTGTTTAAGATATAAGTTGATTGTATGAGTGTAATTATTTCCCTGTTTAACCAGTCAGGTGGTGTAGCCAAAACAACGTTAACGATGAACTTAGGCTATCATCTCGCTCAAAAAGATTATCGAGTTTTGTTGGTTGATTTAGATCCTCAAGGTAGCTTAACTGCATTTATGGGATTAGAACCGGCAGATTTAGATCAAACGGTTTATGAAGCCCTTATGGCAGGTGAGTCTCTTCCCTTACACCATGCTTTGCATCGTATGGATTTGCTCCCATCTAATATTAATTTAAGTGGGGCTGAACTGGAGTTAGTGGTAGCCGATATGCGAGATACTCGGTTAAAAGTAGCCCTTGAGCCTGTGCAAGCAGACTATGATTTTATTTTAATTGATTGCCCGCCCAGCTTAGGAATTCTCAGTTACATTGCTTTAGTGGCATCCACTCATGTTTTAATTCCCATACAAACGGAATACAAAGCTCTCAAAGGAACTGAATTGCTGCTAGGTACTATTGGGCGCGTTCGCAAACGAGCTAACCCCCATTTAAAAATTGCGGGTTTTGTCCCAACCCTTTATGATAGTCGCACTGGACAAGCTGCTTCGAGTTTACACTCGATTAGTGATTCATTGGCTTCTGTGGGGAGAATTTATTCCCCGGTTCCTAGGTCGGTTGCTTTTGCTGATGCGTCTCAACAGCATTTACCTCTAGCGTGTCTGAACAGCAAACATCCATCTCTTAAAGTCTTTGATGAGATTGTTGTTGGCTTAGAATCCTTGTTAGACTCACCTATTTCGACTCCATCTCGCTCTCGGAAAAAATAACCTTTGAGATTATGAATAAACGTCCAACTGAACCTTATAAAATTCGAGGAATCGAGGCTCTATTTGGCTCGGAGTCTGAACCATCGGCTTCTGACTCACAAACACTTGCCCTAGATCAAATTGTCTTGCCTAGTTATCATCAGCCCCGTCGTCATTTTGATCCAATTTCTTTGGAACAACTAGCTACTTCAATTCAACAGCATGGAATTTGGGAACCTTTGCTAGTTCGCAAACACCCATCCAATCCTTCCCGTTATGAATTGGTAGCAGGGGAGCGCCGTTATCGTGCGGCTCAACAAATTCAGTTGAGTAAAGTTCCGGTTAGAATTTTAACGCTTACGGATGAAGAAGCGTTGTTGGTTTCTTTAGAAGAAAATCTTTATCGGGAAGACCTTAATCCCTTTGAGGAAACATTGGGCATCTTGGATTGGCTTGCTGTTCGAGTGGGAGTTTCAGTCGAAGAGGTAAAGTCTACGCTGTATCAGATGAATAATGTAGCTAAAGGAGCAGTTAACCAAAACGTTTTGGTTAGTGAATTGAGTGACGCGATTCAAACGGGATTTGAAGAATTAAATTTGATCAGTTGGCAGTCTTTTGTTAGTAGTCGCTTGCCCTTATTGAAACTTCCCTTTGAGATTCTTGAGGCTTTACAAAATGGAGAACTCGCTTATACAAAAGCTACTGCGATCGCTCGGATTAAAGATGAAAAACTACGGGGGGAAATACTCCAATCAGCGATTGAGCAAAAACTAAGTTTAAACCAAATTAAAGAAAAAATTGCTCAACTGACGAAGCCGGCTCAATCTATCATTGCTAATTCTCCTAAAGGGCGCTTACAAGATGTAGTTCGGAAAGTATCTAGTTCCGAAGTTTGGAAAGACCCGAAGAAATGGAAAAAAGTAGAAGCTTTACTGGTGAAGTTGGAAGCCTTAGTTGAATCCGAATCGATGAACGGTTCAGAAGGAAGCCAACCTGAAGAAACCCAAGGAGGCAGAGAAGCCTAAGCCAAAAATCGAGCGAGTCACTCTTAGCCAGAAAGTGACAGAAGAGGGATAGTAGAAGGGGAGAGCTTGACTAAGGCCCAGGTATGTTAGAGTCGATAGGAGCGTTACCACTCCTAACTCTCCTTCAGAACCGTGCGTGAGACTTTCACCTCACACGGCTCCTTGATAACTCCACCTTGGTTATAGATACGATTCAAAACGGTTGATTGTCATAATTCTCAACTGTTTTAGTTAAAGAACCATCACTAGCCGTCTTTGTGT
>NZ_LR735150.1 GCF_900009265.2 Planktothrix paucivesiculata PCC 9631
TCCAATTTATTTAGGTGAACCTGTTAAACTCCCATCAATAGTAGCTTTACAGGATTAATAATATTATGATGATTTCTGAAAACTCAAGAATCAGATTCTATCTTCTTAATGGGAATATTGTTGTTGCTGAGGAAACATTTACTATTAGTGACCTCAAAAATTATTATCAACAGGAACATCAAAAGAGTCGTAGAGATAGAGAGATATTTATTAATTTATGTCTCTACGTTTGGTCAAGTTCCTATCAAGGTTGGAAAGTCGCAACATTCGATATAGAATAAAAATATCGCATTATTTTTGAAAAATATTGAGGTTTTTATGGTACTAATTCCCGTAAGGATTCATTCAATTATTGATGCAGACACCATCAGGATAATTCATCGAAAAGGAGTAATTAATTCAAGATGTCGATGGATTGATTGCCCCGAAAAAGGAACCAAGTGGGGAGAAGAAGCTAAGAAATACTTAGAAGATTTGATATTTTCTAATAAGGAATTGTTTTTTATTGAAGATTATGGTGCTGATAAATACGGTAGGTTATTAGCTGATTGGTTTATTGGTTCAAGGGAGTTGAATATTCAGGTTGAATTGTTGAGGCAAGGATTAGCTTATGATTTACTTCCGGTAGTTAGATATAATCTCCCCAAACGAGGGATTTTACTTTGTCAGGATATCTTGATGGCACAATATGAGGCGTATCAAGGAAACCTTGGGATTTGGGGAGATAAAGATTTTGTTCTGCCTGGAGTTAGGAGATTGTTTTAAAATAAACCCAATAACAGAATCAGGACTTACGCAAGGACGCTATATATAGCGCATTATTCAAACAGAAGGGCAATATGCGTCCGGCACGCTACGC
>NZ_LR735000.1:0-78305 GCF_900009265.2 Planktothrix paucivesiculata PCC 9631
CCACACTTCTCTACGAGTAAGTGTGGGCTTCTAGCATCAACGGGGATAGCATCAGAAGAAACAGAAGTTTGTTCTGGTGACTGACATCCCCTCAGACTAGCAGTATCGCTGGTTCCCAACGACAAAATCCGCAAGGCTTCATTCTTGATATTTACCGCAGCATTGATATCACGGTCATGGGTAGTTTGGCAATGTTCACAAGTCCAACTTCTAACATCAAGCGGTAAACTACTAACTTGATTTAGACAGACGTGACAAGTTTTAGAAGAAGGGAAAAATCGATCAACTTCTTGATAGGTTTTCCCTTCTTTTTCGGCTTTGTACTTGAGCATTGTACCGAACATTCCCCATCCACAATCGCTAATTAATTTAGCTAACTTATGGTTTCTAACCATATTTTTAACCCCTAGATTTTCTACAGCAATCACTTGGTTTTCGTTGACTATCTTGCGGGATAGTTTGTGTAGAAAATCTTCTCGACAACGAGATATTTTAGCGTGGACTTTAGCTACTTTTAATCTAGCTTTTTGTCTACTGTTACTTCCCTTTTGTTTACGAGATAATTTTTGTTGTTTTCGTTTTAAGTTACGTTGATGTTTAGCAAAGTGTTGGGGGTTACTATATTTATCTCCATCACTGGTAATTGCCAAATGGGTTAACCCTAAATCAATCCCAATTGCTTTTCCATTCGTTGATAGATTGGGTGTTTCCTTCCCGTCATCAACTAAGATAGAAGCATAATACTTTCCATCGGGATTCTTTGAAACAGTAACGGTTTTAATTGCGCCTTGAAATTCCCGATGACGCACACAATAAACCAACCCTACTTTACCGGGTAATTTCAGGTAATCCCCTTCCAACTTGACATTTTGGGGATAACTGATTGATTGTCTACCGTGTTTGGATTTGAACCGAGGTAATCTTGCCCGTTTCTCAAAGAAGTTTTTGTAAGATATGGACAAGTTAAGAGCAACAACTTGCAAAGATTGGGAATAGGCATCAGTTAACCAAGGATATTCTTTTTTTAATTCAGGCAATAATCCTTGAATTGCTTTTCTTGATAATCCTTTTCCCGTTTGCTTATAGGTTTCTTGACACAAGTTTAGGGCATAATTCCAATACCAACGACAACAGCCAAAGATTTTTGCTAAGGCGATTTGCTGTTCGGTTGTTGGGTATATGCGATACTTGTATGCTTGAAACATTGTCACTTTCAACTCTTTGATATAATCTAACATATTATTGTTAATTTTGTCGGGATTGACAAACGCAAAATTAACTTGGGGGAGTCCATGTAACGCACGCTGATTTCTGGTTATTTTTTTTGTTTTGTGAAATTCAGCGTGGGACTTATCGCTCCCCCAAACCCCCTCGTCAGTTAAAAAAAGGCAAATAAATCGCTGGAGGATAGGGATTCAATCGAACCTTTTCCTACCAGCGATAAATCATTTATTTAAAATAATATCAACCGTTAAACGGCTAAATATTGCTGAACCACTAATACTAACTGTTCGGCCCAATGGTTAGCTAAATCGGAACTTTTGGCTTCGACCATCACCCGAATTAACGGCTCAGTTCCCGACGCCCTAACTAAAATTCGCCCTTGATCTCCCATAGCGGCTTCTGCGGTTTCAATCGCTTTAACCACGGGTTCGCACTCTTGCCAATGACGCCGTTGATGAACGTCCTCAACCCGGATATTTTTTAACAGTTGGGGATAGGTTTGGAAACTATTATTAACTAATTGTGCTAGAGACTGACCGGAATCTTTAACTAAGGTGGCCAAATGTAGGGCCGTCATTAACCCATCACCACTAATTCCATAATGGTGACAGAGAATATGTCCCGACTGTTCGCCGCCTAACATCGCTCCTGTCCGTTCCATTTCGGCGTGAACGTGTTGGTCGCCCACCGGAGTCCGAATCATTTGGCCCCCGAATTGTTGCCAAGCCCGTTCAAAACCCAGGTTAGCCATCACCGTTGAAATAATTAAATTTTTCGGTAATTGTCCGGCTTTGCTCAGGGCTTGACCCCAAAAATATAGAATATAATCCCCGTCCACCGTCCGACCTTGGCCATCGACGGCTAAAACCCGATCCGCATCCCCATCAAAGGCAAATCCGAGATCGGCATTGTGTTGTAAAACAGTCTCTTGTAAGGCTTGTAGATGGGTAGAACCGCAATTTACATTAATTTGATGGCCATTGGGTTGATCGTGGAGACAAATCACCTCCGCCCCCATTTGTGTAAATACTTGGGCTGCTAAGGGAACTGCGGCCCCCCAAGCTAAATCTAAAACCACCCGCATTCCCTTTAAATTAACGGCTGGAAGTAATGGCCCGTGCAGAGATTGGGCATAATTGTGAATCAGTTCCGGGCGGTAATAGTGTTGGCCACAGTCGCTATAAACCACGGGAAAATCGGAATTTCCCCTAATTCCCGCTTCTATTTGCTGTTGGAGGGCGGTGGAGAGTTTTGTGCCATCTTTTCCAAAAAACTTAATTCCGTTGTCTTCTGGGGGGTTATGGCTGGCGGAAATCATCACTCCCCCAATGGCTTCGGAGGTTAGGGTTAAGTAGGAGACACCGGGGGTGGGACAAACTCCAATATGCCAAACTTCTAAGCCCGCAGCAATGAGTCCGGCGGAGAGGGCCATGGCTAACATATTGCCAGAGGTGCGGGTATCTTGGCCTAATATTACTGGGCCAGGATGGTTGGCTTGCTGTCGGAGAACTTGGCCCGCCCAGAATCCCACTTGTAAAGCCAGGGGCGCGTTCAGCAGTCCGCCTACCCGTCCCCGGATACCATCGGTTCCAAATAATGGGGTGGTGGGGAGTTCCCCAACTTGATCGGCAAAGCCAAAATGGGATATGGTTCGAGGTTGGGCGGTATGGGCTGGTTTTAGCGGAAAACTAAAGTTCTGAGTCCGAGCGGGTGTTGCGACCATAAAATTCACTCCTCTTAATATATATTCACACACTCAATGTGGAGCATAGCACGTCAGGAACGAAGGTCAACGATTTTGACCGATGTGATATATATTACGAGGGTTGAAATTTACTGATTTTATCTGATCCGTTCCTGATCTATTGTCATTCTACAAGATGTAAGGATCAAAATCTGAATTTATTTTGAATACCCTAATGGTCACAAAAATTTCCCCAAAATCCTCTTTTTATTCAGTTCTTTTAATTGGAATTATTGCTATCACTGGGTTGATTGCTTATGCTAATATCCTGAATAGTTTTTTTCTCTCGGATGATTTTGTTTTAATTGCATTATTGTCTAAATTAGGGCCGTTTGGGTTATGGTTCAATCAACAGCATGGTAAATCGTTGTTTTTTCGTCCTCTCTTGGGAGTGATTAGTTTTTTAGACTATAAAATCTGGGGTTTGAACCCTTTGGGTTATCATTTGACAAATTTTGGGTTTCATTTAGCTAATTCTTTTTTGGTGGGAAGTATAGCATTTTTATTCAGTTTAAATTTAAGATTAGATTTAAAATTAAAACGGTTTATTCCTTATTTAGCTGGATTTATTTTTCTATTATTACCTTCCCATTCGGAAGCCGTTTCTTGGATTTCTGCCCGAACAGATGTTATCGCCACCTTTTTTGCTCTACTCTCTTTTTGCACCTATTTAAACTTTAGACACTTTGGTAAACCCATAAAATTATGGATTTCGTTAATTGCCTTTTTAGCCGCCTTATTATGTAAAGAATCCATTGTGAGTTTTCCTGGGTTAATTATCGCCTATGAATTCTATCAATATTCACAAACAAAATCTAAAAAAATTGAGAAATCCTTAACAAATTGTCTACTTTATATCGCAGTTTTAGGATTCTATTTTATTTGGCGATATCTCAAATTAGGAACATTAGTGGGAGGCTATGGAGAAGGAATTCATCTTAAATTTAATCCCATACAAATTTTATATAACTTAATTATTTATCCCTTGCGTAGTTTCTTGTCCGCTCAATTCAACTCTAGTTTAACCTTCTGGATTTCAGCTTTTATCGGTTTGGTTTTAATCTCTATATTTGCCGTAATTGTCAGTTATTATCGTCATCAATTCCAATCTAATATTCCTCAAACCTTACTTTTAATTATTGTAGGATTTTGGATTTGTGTGTTACCCGCTATTAATGTTTCCGTCTCCCCTTTTGATAGTCAAGGAGAACGTTATTTATATTGGGCGTCTAGTTTTACCTCTATTTATATCGCCTTAATTTTTACCATTCTGGTCAGTCATTTTCAACTCTGTTTAATTCTATCCTCAATTTTATTAGTGAGTTTGGGATTATCTCTCAACACTGTTAACCAAAACTGGAAATTCGCCGGAGAAATTTCTAAAAGTCTGTTATCTAGTTTACAAAAAATGCCGATAGAATCCCCGATTATTACCACCATTCCCGATAATTTTAGAGGGGCTTATCTATACAGAACAGGATTAATTCAAGGACTCTATCTTTTTGATCTTGATAATCGTTTTAATGTTCAATTTGAACAGAAATCCACGGATAAACCCTTTGAAACCGTGAGATTTTATAGCAATAATATTTTATTAGTGATGATGAATACCCTGCGAGAACCTAGCGATAAAATTATTGTTAATTCCCCCCAACCTAACCAATATCAATTTCAATTATCCAATCCCCAAACCTTATTTTTTCCCACGCCCAAAAATACATTGGTCACTAAAGACTATCAAGTTAGCGATGTACAACCCCAAAGCTACACCCTGACCCTCAAAAATCCTAGCCGTTTTCAGGATTTATTATTGTATTCGTCGGGGGAGTTTGTTAAACTATCGAATTAATCTTGTATTATAGAGACAATTTATCAAACGATAATATTTAGGTGTGATGGAACCCATTTATATTTTAGGGGCTGGCCCGGCTGGTCTGGCGGCGGCCTATACTTTAACCAAGCAAGGTCAGTCCGTGGTGGTGGTTGAACGCGATGGTCAAGTCGGAGGATTAGCCAAAAGTATAGAATATCAAGGCTTTATCTTAGATTATGGCCCCCATCGATTTTATACAAAAATTGCTCCGGTTTTGCAACTTTGGGATGAAGTTTTAGGGGATGAACAAGTTACAGTTAATCGTCTGACTCGGATTTATTATGGGGGAAAATATTTTAGTTATCCCTTAAAAGCTAGACAAGTTTTATCCGCATTAGGGTTAGTTGAAAGTTTAAGAATTGTCCTGTCTTATTTAGCCGTCCGGTTATTTCCTAAACCCGAAGCTAATAACTTTGCCGAATGGGTAGAAAATAAATTTGGCAAACGACTATCAGAAATATTTTTTGAAGGTTATACCGAAAAATTATGGGGTATTCCCTGTACAGAAATTAGTCCTGATTGGGCTGCCCAACGCATTAAGGGGTTATCGTTATCAAAAGCGATTAAAAATGCTCTTTTAGGCAATGATGGGAAAGTTAAAAATCTGATTGACCAGTTTCAATTTCCCCGTTTGGGTTCGGGTCAACTCTATGAAAAAATTGCTGACTATTTACAACAGCATCAGCAAGAAATTTTATTAAATACGGAAGTTATTCAAGTTCATCATCATAATTCTCAAGTTTCCCATATTACCCTGAGAAATCGTATCACCAAAGAGGAAAATACCGTGGCTTGTGGGGGGGTTATTTCCTCCATTCCTCTCACCCATTTTGTTCAACAATTGCAATCTTCCCCTCCTGAAAAAGTTATTGATGCTGCAAAATCGCTAAAATTTAGAAATACAATTTTAGTCTATTTAATTGTAGAAGGAGGCAATCTTTTCCCTGATAATTGGTTATATATTAATGACCCCCGGGTGCAAGTGGGACGGGTGACAAATTTCGCCAATTGGTCGCCGGAAATGTTAGCTAATACCGAACAAACTCCCCTCTGTTGTGAATATTGGTGTAATTTTGGCGATGATTTATGGCAATGTCCAGAGGATGAATTGAGAATATTAGCGGAAAAAGACTTACGCAAAATTGGGTTATTAAAAAATCAAGCGGTTTCCGATGGGTTTATTGTTCGTTTACCCCGCACCTATCCTATCTATGCAGGAAATTATCAAGCTGCTTTATCGGAAATTCAAGACTATTTACAAACCTTCCAAAACTTACAATTAGTCGGACGTTATGGGGCATTTAAGTATAATAATCAAGACCATAGTTTATTAATGGGAATTTTTGCTGCGGAGAATGTTTTAACTCCGGGTAAACATAATCTCTGGAATGTTAATAGTGATAGCGAATATGTGGAAGAAGCTCACGCAGAAGCCGCCACCACCGCCGCCACGAATACTCGTCTATCCCGCCGTCGCCAAACCTTAAAAACCCTCCGAGAATTTGGCGGCTATTTATTTACCGGGGGCGCGGCTACTATTATTGATGTACTGATATTTTCCCTACTTATTCAGTCGGGACTCTGGTATGTTTTTGCCTTGGGAATTAGCTATTTTATCGGGTTAAGTACCAATTTTTGGCTAAGTCGGCGGTTTGTATTTGGGATTTATTGGAAAAACTGGTTTGTTCAATATGGCGTATTTGCGACGGTTGCTTTAAATAGTTTACTAGCTAATTTAGGGCTATTACAACTATTAATTAATGAGTTAGGATGGCATCCAACCCTATCCCGTTTAGTTAGTGCGGCTTGTGTCGCCTTAATTAGTTTTACTGGACATAAGTTGTATTCATTCTCATCCTCAAATCAATCTAATAATCAAGTTTCTGAACTGCAATCTTAACTGATAATGTCTGAACAAAAACAACAAGCTAAAGTGAATTTAATCGCTATTTTTATAATCACTTTAGCTACTTGGTTAATTCTAGTTCCCTTTATTAATCCGATAAAAATTCCCTTGGGAGACAATACAAAGGGGGTAATTTCTTTAGCCAGTATTGAGAATATTAGTCCCTATACGGACTATCTCAAATATATTATTTTACTCCTAATTCCTCCCTTAATTGCGACTCTGGTTTTAAACCTGAATCATAAACCCCTGGGAATACTTTTAAGGATTCTTAACCATCGTTATACTTGGATAGGAGTTAGTTCTATTCTATTACTAACTTGGTTAATAAATACTCCTTTCAGCCAATTTAGAATTAATTCAACTTTAATTGATTCTTTCCATGAAGGGGAATTTTTAGGGTTTTTACCGAACTTTCTCCAACTTCCCAAACCCTTTATCAATACGGTTTTAATTCATGGGTATGGCGTTGATGTGCTTCCCAGTTGGTTAGCAAAAAATCTCGCTACCCAAAATAATGGTATTGCTTTAACTCGGTTATTCGTAAACTTGGAAAATGTGATCACCTGTTTGGGTTATTTTTGGATAATTTGGGAATTAATTAATTTAGCAAAAATCAATAAAAATAGGTTAAAAATATTCTTAATTTCTTGTATTTTGTTTTGTGTCTTTGATGGAATTTTTTATAAATTTGATGGACGTAGGGGAACCAGTTTTATTATTCAATTGGCGTTAACCTTACGGTTTTTTAGAATAGCGGAAACTCAACCCAACCAAGCCCAATGGTTATCGGTGTTGATTGGAGCATCAATTCCCAGTAGTTTTTTCTATATTTATGACCGAGCAATTTATTTTATAGCTGTTTATTTATTTGCTTCTATTTTATCATTATTTTTACCTAAAAAAACAACTATTTTATGGTTCAGGGGTTCACTCGTTGGAATCGTTATTGCTTCTATTTTTAGTATAATTATCGTAGGTTTTGAGCAAATAAACGCCATTATCTCTCAAGTTTTATATTGGGGAAAATATGGACGCTATATTTCTTTTATTCCCCTTCCTCCCCTAGAATTAACCTGGACTTCTCAAACCTTTTGGTTATCGATGTTTGTTCAAAGTGCGGTTTTAGTTTACCTGATTTTAGACTTTAAAAATCAGGGTTTAAAACTCCGTCCCTTTATTCAAAACAATCATCTAATTATTTTACTTCTGATTCCTGCATCGGTTTACATGAGAATTACCCTCGATAGAAGCGATATCGGACACGCCTATCATGGGGCATTAATTACGGCATTTTTAGTAATTTACCTAATTTATTTAGGATATAAACATCAAATAGAACCGCAGTTATCCCCACTTAATATAACTCCCATTCAACAGAGTTTAACTATTTTTATCTTAATTGTAATTATCTTAACAGAACCCGGTTTTAATGTTTTTAAAGGTATCCAAAAACTGACGCAACTCCCTGAATTTTTATCGACTCCCGACTCTCAACTTTTAAAACCCGATTATTTAGAAGCATGGAATACTCTTAAACCTGAAATTGAACAACAATCTTGCTTTTTTACCTTAACCTCCGAAGGATTATGGTATTATTTATTTGATAAACCCTCCTGTTCTAAATATAGTTATGTTCTATATGCTAAACCTACCGTTGCACAAGAAACAGTAATTCAAGAATTGAATCAAACTAAACCTGATATTTTATTATTAACTAATGAAATATGGTATCAAAATCCTTGGGATGAGGTGTTAAAATCTGAATCCGCTTCTTTGATTTATCAGAATGTGTTAACGACTTATAGACCTTATAAAACAGTTCAATCCCATTGGTTTTGGAAACGCAATAATCAACCATTAAAATTAACTCAAACTCAATCTTTAAATGGTAATATAGAATCCTTTCCTACCCAAAATATTCATCAAAGTGATAATTTATCCATTGGTGGGTGGTCAATTATTCCTGAATCTTCCCAACCTGCGGATGCAGTCTATTTAAGTTTAGGGGAAAATAATCAATTAATTGCTGTTGGTCAAGTTAATATTCCTAGACCCGATGTAGTCCAAATTTTATCTAACCCTAAATATGAAAAATCCGGCTGGATGATTCGAGTTCCAACAGCAATTTTACCCCCAGGGAATAATCAAATGAAAGTCTGGACTTATGACGCTAAAAACAATCAACTCACTCAAATTGGAAAAGGTTTCAATTTAGAAATTCTCCCCTAACCCCGTTGTTGCGCCGTTGTTGCGCTTCAGCGCACTCTTTCAAATAATTTTTATTAATTTGGGATTACCTTAATGGAGAAAGCCCGGTCGGGCTTACTACGGCAATTTTACCCCCAGGAAATAAGTTGTTGCGCTTCAGCGCACTCTTACTCTTTAAAATAATTTTTATTAAATTAAACATTTTATTGAGTTTAATATGAGATAATTAACAGAGAAAATCTGAAAACCTCTTTCCTATGGCGACGCTAAACCTGAAACCCACCCATAAACCCATTAGAGCTTATTATGACGCTTTACAGCAGTTTGCCAGATTGGGAGTTTCCCACGAATTAGCGGTTAAAGACGCCTTTGCAGACCTGTTAAAAGCCTGTTGTCCGCAATTTGAGTTAACCTTAATTCCTGAAAAACAAATTAAATTACCCAACGGTAAAAGTATTCGGGTTGATGGTGCTTTAGTTCGAGATGGAAGTATTAGATATGGCGTTTGGGAAGCGAAAGATAGTCAGGATAAATTAGAGCGAGAAATTAAACAGAAATTTGCGGTAGGTTATCCGAAAGATAATATTATTTTTCAATCTCCTGAACGAGTAATTTTATGGCAAGGAGGAAAACAAATCTGTGATCAAGATATCACAAAACCGCAGATTTTAGTAGATACGTTAAAGTTATTTTTTGAATATCGCACCCCGGAAATAGCCCAATGGGAAATAGCGGCGGCAGAATTTGGGGGACGGGTTAAAGATTTATCCGGTAAATTGATTGATTTAATCGAAACCCAACGCAAAATTAACCCGAAATTTATTCAATCTTTTAGTGAATTTACGGAAATTTGCCGTCAAGCAATTAACCCGAATCTTTCTGAGGCGGCGGTGGAAGAAATGTTAATTCAACATCTGCTAACAGAAAGAATTTTTAGACAAATTTTTAATAATCCTGATTTCACCCGTCGTAATATTATTGCGGTGGAAATTGAAAAGGTGATTCAAGCATTAACGTCTAAATCTTTTAGTCGAGATAATTTTTTAGGGGAAGTTGATTATTTTTATCGCGCTTTGGAAGATGCGGCTCAAACCATTGATGAGTTTAGCGATAAACAGCATTTTCTGAATACGGTTTATGAGAAATTCTTTCAAGGGTTTGCGGTTAAAGTTGCGGATACCCACGGAATTGTTTACACACCGCAACCTATTGTTAATTTTATGGTGAAAAGTGTTGAGGATATCTTACAAAAAGAGTTTGGAAAGTCATTAAATGACAAGGGTGTGCACATTCTTGACCCATTTGTGGGGACGGGTAATTTTATTTTACGGGTGATGCAGGAAATTAAAAAAACTGCCCTTCCCTATAAATATGAACAGGAATTACACTGCAATGAGGTGATGTTATTGCCTTATTATATTGCTTCGATGAATATTGAGCATCAATATTTTGAAGCTACGGGTAATTATAAATCTTTTGAAGGTATTTGTTTAGTGGATACTTTTTCTGATCAAAAGGTGCAACAGTTATCTTTATTTACGCCTGAAAATACCGCCAGGGTTCACCGTCAGAGAAGTTCACCGATTTTTGTGATTATTGGAAATCCTCCTTATAATGCTTGGCAGGTTAATGAAAATGATAATAATAAAAATCGGAAATATGAAGAAGTTGATCGACAAATTCGAGAAACCTATGCTAAAGATTCAAAAGCAACAAATAAAAATTCCCTTTCTGATCCTTATGTTAAAGCAATTCGCTGGGCATCAGATAGAATAGGAAATGAAGGAATAGTTTCTCTTGTAACTAATAATAGTTTTATTAATGCTCTTGCTTTTGATGGTATGAGAAAACATTTAGAGAAAGATTTTGATTTAATTTATCTTATTGATTTAGGTGGTAATATTAGAAAAAATACAGATCCCTCAAAAAGTATTCATAATGTTTTTGATATTAAAGTCGGAGTCAGTATTAATATTTTTATTAGAAAAAATAGATTCAATCAGTCTAAGGATACAAAAATTTATTATGCTAGTGTTGGTGAATTTTGGAGAAAGGAAGAAAAATTAGGATATTTAGATCAGTCGCAAAGCTATAGTAATATTGAATGGTCACTCATTGATCCTGATCAAAAATATACTTGGTTAACAGAAGGATTGCAAGATGATTTTGAAAGTTTTATCCCAATAGGAAATAAAGAAACTAAAGATAAATCAACTAATGAATCAGCAATTTTTAAAAATTATAGTATTGGTGTTCAAACTTCGAGAGATTCATGGGTGTATAACTTCCAAAAAAATAAATTAATTAATAATATAAAATCCATGATTATCAATTACAATACTCAAGTTATTACATGGCATAGTAAAAAAGAATCTCAAAATACAGTAGATGACTTTGTTGACTATGATGATTCTAAAATAAAATGGAGTAGTCGCCTAAAAGAATGTCTTGAATCTAATACAAAAGTAGAATTTAGTTTAGACAGAATTAGATTATCTTTTTATCGTCCATTCTCTGTAGAATTTTTATATTTTGATGAAGTTTTAAATCAACGTCGTGGTCAGTTTTTCTGCATACTGCCGACCTCAGAAACCGAAAAAGAGAATAAATTAATCTGGCTAAAAGTAGGTAGTGAAATTCCTATATTTGCCATAATGGTTAACCGAATAGCAGATAGAATGCCACAAGGTGGTTCTCAATGTTTCCCATTCTACACCTACGACGAAGACGGAACAAACCGAAAAGAAAATATCACCGACTGGTCACTTGAACAATTCCGAAACTATTACCAAGATCCGACTATTACCAAATGGGATATCTTCTATTATACCTATGGATTATTGCATCATCCCACCTATCGAGAACGCTACGCCGCCAACCTAAAACGGGAACTTCCTCGCATTCCCTACGCCCCAGATTTTCGCGGTTTTGCTGATGCGGGACAACAATTAGCAGACCTGCATCTGAACTATGAAGAAAAACCCGAATATCCGCTTAAATTTATTGAAAATGATCAAGTTCCTTTAGATTGGCGAGTGGAAAAAATGAAACTTAGTAAAGACAAAACCCAAATAATTTATAATGAGTTTCTCACCTTAAGCGGTATTCCTCCTGAAGTCTTTCAATATCGTTTAGGAAATCGTTCGGCGTTAGATTGGGTAATTGATCAATATCAAATTAAAACCGATAAACGTAGTGGAATTGTCAATGATCCTAACCGTTTAGATGATGAACAATATATTGTTAGGTTAATTGGTCAAGTGATCACCGTTAGTTTGAAAACTGTTAAAATTGTTGATAATTTACCGGATTTGGGATTAGTTTAATGGAGAAAGCCCTTCAGGGCTTACTACGGTTTTTAATGTTTATGTTAATATATTGGTTAAGCCACAAGGTAGGTGATTTAATCCAAAACTAAATGTTTAAAATCTAACAGTCAGGACTTACGCAAGCACACTATATATAGCGTGTCAAAAGTAGGCGATCGCCCTAAAAAGTCCTAATTATTTATTTTCCCCCCAATGTTGGGGGCTAGGGGGCTAGATGGCTTGAAATGTATACTGTTTAGAATGGATAAATGGATAAGGTTATGAAGGATTGATCAGCAGTTTTAGAGACTATTTCTCAAGCAGCAATATTTGCCCCCTAAATCCCCCAACATTGGGGGACTTTAAGAGGTTGTCCTGTTAAAGCGATCTCGTTTGAGTTACGAGGGCGATGGCAGTACCGCCACCTGTCGGCATCGCCAACTCATTAGTATGCTACATATAGCGTAACTGCGTAAGTCCTGACAGTGCTAGTTGTTATGAATTAACTGGAAAATAAGGAGATAAAAATGCAAATTGCAATCAAGCCAGAGCAAGAAAAATTTATTCTTGAAAAACTCCAACAAGGTAAATATAAAAGTGTGGATGATTTATTAACAGTAGCATTTCAACTTTTAGATCAGCATGATGAAAGAGAAAAGCAACTGATTGAACTCAGGCAAAAAATTGCTGAGGGAAAACAGCAAATTCGTGAAGGAAAAGTTGTTGATGGTGAATTAGTTTTTCAACAACTACAAGAAAAGTTAAATTCTATGGAAGAACGTTTTACAAACCGTTAAAATTGTTGATATAGCAGTCGCCACATCTATTAGGACATTCTTGAAAGCTAAAAGCTGCTCACAGTAAGTATTTACCTATTGCCCATTGCCTATTCCCTATTGCCTCTTGCTATAATTTACCTGATTTGGGATTAGTTTAATGGATAAAGCCCGGTCGGGCTTACTACTTTATATTTTTTTAAACTTTAGGTTTAGATGGGGGTGTAATCTTGAATTTGTTTAAAATAGCGCTAATTTCTAATAATAACTCAAATTCTTTTTCGGGTAATAAATTATTATTAGTATGTTGTTCTAAAAAACTAAATGCCTGCCGAAATTGCTCCGGTGTTGCCATAATTGGGGAATCAAAATGACAGGGAATAATCCGGTTAAAATCCCATTGAGAGACTTGATTTGCCCAATTTAAGGTTTCTTCCGGGGCGCGATTTAAAATTAAAGTTTGTAAAATTGGAGCGACAAATAACTGTCCATTTCTGCTTAATGCTTCAAAGGTTTCTTGCCAATTGGGTTTCCATTTAAACGGATAAATCCCAAAATAGGCTTTTTTTGAACGGTCGGGCGCTTGCCAAGATTCCCGCACGGCATCCCCTAATTCTATGGTATCTAAAACACTGGGACGAAAATAAAAGGAAAATAATGAAATTCTGTGCCATCCTCGGCGACGGGTGATTTCTGTATCTTCTACTTTATGAAAGGTATCATCTTTGGCATGGAATAGGAGGGGATAGGGATCGAGTTGAATAATAGCCGGAGGGGTGTCAGGAATAGAAACAATAGTATCAGTTACTAATAGGGTTTGCGATCGCTTATGAAAAAAAACCACCTCGGCAAACCGTCCAATTCCTAATGCTAAAGGCCCTAAAATTTTATAGTCAAATTCATCAGCAAAGGGTGTATTTCGACTGTCCTGGGGCAGAATATGAGTCCGTTTTGCGGGTAAACCTAACCAACTTAGGGGTAAATTAATCGGAAAACTCCACTGTCCGGGGGCGACAAAAACTTGGGCGTTGGGAAATTTTCGGGCAAAGGGGCCTACAAATACCTTATGTTCAACTCCTGAAATTGTTGGTAAAATAATGTATTTTACCTCCCCATATTCTACGATTAATTCTCTGATTAAACCCAGGCATTCGGGGGTAGGAGCCACGGGGGCATAGACCAACAAACCCCCCTGTTCCAGTTTTACCACGGTCATCCGAATCGGAACCACCACATACAGAATCCCCTGTACCTGCTCAAATGTCCAAATGCTCTGGGGTACGACTTCCGTGCGGAGGGTGCGCCGTTGACTGTAGGGATAAATCGGGACAACGGGCCACAGCGGCCATGAACAGTCCGGCAATGAACGGTTTTGACGGGGTTCTTCTGGGGGTTTCCGAGGGTACTCCACTGTTTTTGTAACTCCTGTGTCCTGTAGACAGACGAGCCTTGGATAGACGCGCCGTGGCTCGTCTCTACTTTAGGATATAGGAATTTGTTCTAAACTTTCATATTCATCTAAAATCCCTTTGGGGGGTTCGTCTCGATGCAATAAAATACCGCGTATTCCTAGGGCTTTTGAACCTTGATAATCGGCTTTAAAACTATCACCAATATGCCAAACTTCTGGCGGTGAAGATTGATGTTTATTTAAGGCAATTTGGAAGATTTCAGAACTAGGTTTAGCGGCTCCTGCTTCGGTGGAAATGGTCACGGTTTGAAAAAATTCCGCTAAATTTAAAGCGTCTAAAACCGGATATAATCGGGAATCAAAATTAGATAATACTCCTAATTCTATTCCCTGGGCTTGCCAAGATTTTAACTTAGGCGGAACATCGGGATAAACAAACCAAGGTTTTTCGGTTTCAAAATAACCATATAGGGCTTGAAAAAAAGCGGAGAAATCCTTAAAATTATCATAGAGTCCGACGGTTTTAAAGGTTTGTTGGGCGATCGCTTTCCACCATTCAAACTCTAAGGAGGGAATTTCACTGGGATCGACCCCGGGAAATGCCATACTCGGAGCCGCTAAAAAACAGTTAAAAAACACTTTATCCAAAATTTCCGCTTCAGCATTGACGCCAAATTGTTGTGCAATAATTCGGTAGGCTTCCCCCACACTATGACGCACACCAAATAACGTCCCAACGGCATCTAAAAAAATCACACGGGGTTTTTCCATTGTCGAATTCTGCGAATTAGTCATATTTACGATTGCTATAGTAAGTCTAAATCAGTTGTATCAATAATTTGAATAGGACTTACGCAAAACAACCATATCTAGTAGGGGCGAACGGCCGTTCGCCCCTACAGATGGTGTATAATTGGGTATTCTGCGTAAGTCCTATAAATTTTAAGATGCGCTTAAGCGCAACAACGGAATATGAGTTATTCTCTATCTCCCATTTTTTGCTCCATTGAAATTAATAAATCCTGCAAGGGTCGGGTCATCCAATTAAACGCTACCCGAATTTGATGGTCAAAGGTGGGGAAGCGATATAAATAGATTAAACGTCTGGTTAAATGGGCAAATTGACCGTCTAATTTTATCCCTAAACCTGTTAAGGTGGCGTTATCTGTTCCTAATGTCATCATTTCGCCTAAATTAATATATCGGAAGGGTAATAATGGTCTTCCTGTTAATAACGCCCAAAGATTCCATCCGGTATAATCAGCTTTTTGAAAAGCGGCTTGGGCAGTGCTGGGAATTTTTTGACCGTCGGCGTCTTGAGTATCTGCTAAATCTCCTAATGCAAAAATTTCAGGATGATCAATCACTTGTAAGGTTGATGTGGTGACAATTTGACCCCGTTGATTGTGTTTTAAAGGCAGCGATCGCACCACCGGAGACACTTGGGTTCCCACCGTCCATAAGACTAAATCCACCGGAATAGTATCAATTTTCCCGCGATATTCTAAGGAAATTTCATCGGCGGTAATTGATTCTACCGTTGTTTCTAAATCTAGCCAAACTTGACGATTAGATAGGGCAGTTTTAGCGGCTTCTCGATTAAATTCGGGAGAGTTTTTTAGAATTTCCTCCGCTTGTTCTACAATTCTAATTCGTCCTTTTGTTCCTAAGCGATCGGCTAATTTACAAGCCAGTTCTACCCCACTATAACCGCCGCCCACAATGGCTATTCTAACTTTATCTTGTTCTAAGGTTTCTAATCGTCGTAACTGTTCTTCTAATCGATAGGCGTCGGCAATGGTTCGGAAGGGAATGGCATAATCTTTCGCCCCCGGAACTAAATCTAAAGGTGTTTCTCCTCCCAATGCTAAAACTAAATAATCGTATGAAATAATGGTATTATCTTCGAGTTTAACCTGTTTACTATTTATCTCAATTTCACTAACTACCCCTTGACAAAATTGCACCTTAGTATCTTTTAATAGGTCTTCAAATGCGGGGGCAATTTCCCAACTTTGGAGTTCATTGGTTAGTAATTCATACAGCAGGGGTAAAAACAAAAAATGGTCATTCTGATCCACAAGAACAATTTCCGGTTGTTCGGATTTTTGCCAAGGAAGTTGACTCAAACGTAAGGCGGTGTACAGTCCACCAAAGCCTCCACCAAGAATACAGATGCGGGTTTGCGGTTCAGTCATATTAAAATTGGGGGTTTGGTGAGTTGGGCTGTTTCTTTAAACTAGGATAGCAATTTTAGTCCGAAAATGTTAAGTATTGCTACAAGGACGAAAATCAATTACCTTTGTTTGGTAAAACATCTTAGCTATAACGATTAATTTCCCTTGAGTACAGTTTAAAAAATTTTAGGAGATCATTCCATGATGTTGTTAGCCGCCACCGTCGCCACCCCCGTTACTCACGCCTGGAGTCCTACCATCGCTATTGTGATGATTGTGTGTAATATTGTCGCGATCGCCATTGGTAAAATTTCCATCCAACAGCCTAATGCTGGCCCTCAATTACCCTCACCTAATATGTTCGGTGGGTTTGGCTTACCTGCGGTTTTAGCAACCACAAGTTTTGGTCATATTTTAGGGGCGGGTGTGATTTTAGGATTATCTAGTTTAGGAGTTATTTAACTCATTTTAGATATAGGGTGCATTCCCATGCACCTAATCGATCCTGATTCAAATTATAACCGAAATAATCCCCCCAGCCTCTATATCCTAGGGGCTATTTTATTTTAATAATAAAGCACTATAGAAATCCCAACCGAGGTTGTAATAATTTACAACTGATAGGAAACAACCGGAAGTATTATCTGGCGTTCCCAATTCGTAATCCGTAATTCGTAATTCGTAATTCGTAATTCCCTATTCATAATCCTGTCCTGAACCATATTTCCACGCTTCTAACCAACGATAATAATAGTATTGTGAGGAAGATGGTAATTTTTTAAACATCGGTTCTAGGGTTTTTCCCAGGGGATATAAACCCGTATAAAGCCCTAAATTCCAGTAGTGAATTGTCCAATCAATTAAACTCATTAACCCCACCTGGGGAATAATTTTAAAAATCAAACCCGGATGAGTTATCGCCGTTTTGGATAAGGTTTGAGTTAAAGCCGAAAACTGTACCACATCTTGCAAGAAAGGTTTTAAAATGGGTTCTCCCAATTGTTCCATACCTTGAAATACGGTAGTTAATAATTGGTTAATTTGTTCGGGGTTAATTGTTTGTTGAATCCCCACACTCATCGACCGTTGAAATAACCAAGTTACGGACAAACTAGGTTGATAGGGTTGCAATAAAGATAAGGCATTTTGACTTAATTGATCGGTAGTTAAGGCTTGATCAATTCCATCCGTTAATCGTTGTAAATGACGTACCATCGCCCCAAATCCCCCAAAACTTAACGGAGATTGATTTCCACTACTATCTCCCACGGCAAAAACACGATTCCAAGGCATTTTTAAGGGACTATTTTTATAACAGGGAAAGAAGCCAAATAATGCCCGTTTAAAGGTTAATTGATTTAACTCAATCTGTTGATATTCGGGTAAAAGTTTCAAATAATCTTCAAACAAAGATTCTAAACTAAACCGTTGGGGGTCAGCATCTAAATAGGTGAATAAATAAGTTGTTCTTCCATCCCTAGCGGGAAACGCTTCCCAAAAATATTGACATTGATTTTTTAAAGAAGTAAATGAGGCAAAAATATCCCCCGTTTGATTATTAGGATAACCCGTCGCACAGGTTCCCACCACCAAACAAACCGCGTCGGGTTTTTGTCCTTGTCTAGCTTGTCGAACTAAGGGGGAAAAATGCCCCATTGCATCTATTAATAAACGGGTTTTGATCATTATTTCTGACCTCTCCCCTGCAAACTGAGAGGAGTTAATGACTTCTACCCCATCAGGATGAATAATAGCCGCATGATAAGCTGTATTTTCTAATAATATTCCTCCGACTTCTAAAAATTTAGTTTTGAGAGTTTCTAATAAATAAACTGGGTCAACTCCAATATTCAGAACATCTTTTACCCAAATATCAGCGCCATTGGGAAAACTTAAACGGGCGGGGTTATATTCCGTGGCGATCGCTGTTTTTAATTCTACTTCCGATAATAAATTTAATTCGATAAAAACCTCTAATTCCTTCCGAGAAATATTCCATTCCTGTTCCCGTCCTTGCAATTTTCCCCGTTCTAATATCGCTACTCGCCATCCTTTCATCGCTAGGGTTGCGCCAATTAAAATTCCCAAAGTTCCGCCACAAATTACCACATCATAATCTACATTTTCTAAAAGTTGACTATCCTGTTTAACGGTATGGGGAAGGGGGAGAGTATTATTTTTCAATCCCGTCCAAAGTTCATCGGCTTTTACCAGACCATTTAAAGGGTTTCCCGGGATTTGAGATAGAATTTCTTCGGTGAGAGACATAGCAGTTACAATATACCATTCTTAATAGGATAATCGATTTTCTTCAATTTTAATCTCAATTAACTTTCATCGGCTAAAATCTTCAAAAATTCTTTTAACTGATTAAGAATCTGATCAATTTCAGGTCAGAAGTTGTCTAGCTAGTTTGACTATTTAGCACGAATAGCAGCTAAACGAGCATAATCCAGATTTTTTTGATACTGAATAACCCGTTGTTGTGCTTTACCATAATTAATATCAGAAGTCGAAACTGCTTTCATATTTTCAATCGCTTTTTCCCATTGACTCGCTACAAATTCCCATTCATCTTTGGATTTAGATGTTTGTCCTAAAAATGCAGCAGTATTAGCTTCATTTAACCCTTGTTGAAAATAAATTTCTGGAGGTTGTACGGATGGATTTTTAGGTTGGGGATTAGCATTTTTTTGACTATACTCTAAATTATTTTGATATTGTTGAACCCGATCTTGAGCAAGCACATAATTTTCCGAAGAATCAGGAACAGACTGCATTAATTCAATAGCATTTTTCCATTCATCTGCAACAGTTTTCCACTCATCGGAAGTTTTAGCCGTTTGTGCTAAATTAGCAGCTTTTGTTGCTGTTTCAATGGCCTCTCCAAAATAATTAGTTTCATCCTGATTTTCTTCATTATTTTCTGGTACAATTTCTTCTGTCGTTTGAACATTTGAGGAAGAAGTTTGTTCAGTGTTTTCAGTAACAGAAGCATCAGAATTTACATTCTGTGATGGAGTAATTTGCGAGAGTTTAATGCCTGAACTAATAATTAAACCTACTAGGAAAAATACAATGGTTTTTGATAAATTATTTTTAGATTGATTACTATTATTCTCTAGTCGGTAGAATATAGTTGCGAGCATAAGCCAAATTATCAAAACGAATAATGCACTTAAGCTAGTAGGATTTTCTAGCATATTAGAAATTACTAGATTAGTTTTCATTCCCATGCAATATGAAATCTCTGCTTCTTCAGATAAATCATAAAAAAATTTACAATTTAATTCTTGAAATTTAAAGAGAATATTCCAAGTGATTAGAGAATTAATAAAAATTATAAATGTTGCTTTTGTTCCTTCCAATAAAAAATTAAACTTAGGCAGCCATTTACCTATTAAAATTTGACTCAAAAGATAAAACAATGAGCATATAACTATTGTTATTAATACACATAAAATAGTAAAAATACCTAATCTTGATAACCAAATAAATCGAGTTGATCCAGATATACTTATAAAAATATCTATTAGAAATGGTAGGATTAAAAAGCCAGGAATTCCAAGCGGAAGAAGAATTAAAGATCTAACCAAAGGAAGCCAAAACGGTTGTGTATTCATAGGAACGAAGTTGAAGTTATTTTTATTAGAGGTAAATGGAAAACAGGATAGAGAGAAGGTGATATAGAAAAAAAGCAGGTAAGGATATTGATCAATAGTTCATAAGGAGCGATCGCTCGAACTTACTATACTCTATAATAGAGGATAAAGTCATAAAAAGAAACCAGGTTTCTAAAACGTTAATCTATCTGCTAATTCTCTTAAATATTGTTGTCGCCATTGGGAATCGGTTTTACGATTTGTTGGAATTTCTAAGATTCTAATTCCTGTTTTGGGGAGAAAATTTAACCGTTGTTGCAATTGTTCCCAGGATTGAATTTGTTCATAATTAATATTATAGGTCGCTGCTAATTGGGCAAAATTAATATTTTGAGGAGTAGTAAAATATTCCTCAAAGGGAGGATTAAATTGAGAAATGGGCAACATTTCAAAAATTCCACCCCCATTATTATTAATTAAAACAATGGTTAAATGTCCGATAAATTTATCTCTAATTAAAAATCCATTAGTATCATGAAGTAAGGCTAAATCCCCAGTTAATAAAATACTACTTTGCTGATGATGGGCAATTCCTAAAGCGGTTGATAGGGTTCCATCAATGCCATTTGCACCGCGATTAAAAAAGGGTTGAATGTTTAAATGGTTCGGACACCAAAAGAATTCTACATCCCTCACTGGCATACTATTGGCAATAAAAATAGGGGTATTCTGAGGTAAAATTTGAGACAGTAACCAAGCAACTTTGGGTTCTATCAAGGATGTAGTCAGGTTTAATTTTTCGTCAATTGTATTTCTGGATTGAGCTTCTAATTCATCCCAAAAATTACTATATACTTTAGATTTTTTTACAATAATTTCCTCTGAATTGTTGGCTTGAGTAATTCCTTTTGAGAGTTGTTCTATTGATATCCTAAGATGGGTGGTTTTTCCATGTAATCCATCTAGGTTTTGATAACTAGGATCTAGGATAAAATAATCTGGTTGTTGTTTTTCTAACCAATTTCTTAGGGTTTTACTGGTGGGTAAATCTCCAACTTGAATCACCACTTCCGGGGCGAGTTTTTCCGCTAAGGTTGAATTTCTCAGAATTAAATCATAGGTTGAAATTAAATAGGGATTGAGGTTAGAATAGTTCCTGACGGGGGATAATCCCTCGGCTAAAACGGGATAATTTAAGTGTTTGGCAAGTTGGGCGATCGCTTGACAATAAGCTAACGGATTTTGAGGTTGATCTACACCACAAATAATAATTCCTTGGGAATAATTGTACCATAGTTTTAAATAATTGGATATATCAAAATCAGATAACATTAAAGTTTTTGATAGATTAATTTTACCAAAAAAATCATCGGTTAATAGGGTTTTTAATGCTTCTGTTTCTGGTTGATAAACGGGATATAAAGGATCACGAAAGGGAATATTAAGATGAACAACGCCACCAATAGGAAATTGCGATCGCTCCCAAGCATAAATTAAGGTTTGTCGCAAATAACGTAACAATCCTAAGTCTAAACTAGGAACGGTTAATTCCGTTTGAAAATTGGGATAATTACCATATAATTTAACTTGGTCAATAGTTTGTCCAGCATGACAATCTCGTAATTCTGGGGGGCGATCTGCGGTTAAAATTAATAGGGGAACTCGGCTTTCTTTGGCTTCGATAATAGCTGGATAAAAATTGGCCCCGGCGGTTCCAGACGTACAAACTAAAACCGTAGGTAAACCGGATTTTTTGGCAATTCCTAAAGCAAAAAAAGCAGCAGAACGTTCATCTAAAATTGGGATAGTTTCAATGCTAGAATGTTGAGCAAAAGCTATAGTTAAAGGGGTAGAACGGGAACCGGGACAAAGAATAGCTGTTTTTAATCCTAATCGAGCCAAAGTCTCTACTAATACAGAAGCCCAAACTGTGTTAATATTACGGAAGTCAATCATTTTATCTCAATTAATTTTAATTTTAATTTAACCAAGGAACTCAACCATGTCTTTTGTAGGTTTACATATTCATAGTGATTATAGTTTACTAGATGGGGCATCCCAATTACCTCAATTAATTGACCGAGCATTAGAGTTAGGAATGCCAGCGATCGCTGTTACCGATCACGGTGTTATGTATGGCGCCATTGAGTTAATTAAAACCTGCCGCAATAAAAACATAAAACCCATTATTGGTAATGAGATGTATGTGATTAATGGTGATATTAAAGTTCAGGATCAGAAGGATAAGCGCCGAAGAAAATATCATCAAGTGGTCTTAGCTAAAAATACCCAAGGTTATAAAAACTTAGTTAAACTAACCACCATTTCACACCTCCAAGGATTTCAAGGAAAAGGGATTTTTGCCCGTCCCTGTATTAATAAAGAACTATTAGAACAATATCACGAAGGGTTAATTGTTACCAGTGCTTGTTTAGGGGGAGAAATTCCCCAAGCTATTTTACAAGGGCGTTATGATGTGGCGCGGGAAGTCGCGAAATGGTATCAAAGGGTATTTGGAGAGGATTTTTATTTAGAAATTCAAGACCATGGTTCTCCAGAAGATCGGATGGTGAATGTTGAAATTGTTAAAATTAGTCAAGAATTAAAAATTAAAATTATCGCTACCAATGATTCCCATTTTATCTCCTGTAATGATGTGGAAGCCCATGATGCTTTACTTTGTATTAATACCCAAAAATTAATTAGTGAAGAAAAACGGATGCGCTATAGCGGCACAGAATATTTAAAATCCGCCGAAGAAATGGCGCAATTATTTCTTGATCACCTACCCAATGATATCATTCAAGAAGCGATTAATAATACTGTAGAAGTCGCGAATAAAGTTGAACCCTATAAGGGTATTTTAGGCGAACCTCGTATCCCTGACTATCCCATTCCTGCCGATCATACGGCGGATACCTACTTAGAAGAAGTTACCTGGAAAGGGTTACTAGAAAGAATGAATGCTAAGACTAGAAGCGAGATTAAACCTCTCTATAAAGAGCGCTTAGAATATGAGCTTAAAATGATGCAACAGATGGGATTTTCCACTTATTTTTTAGTGGTTTGGGATTATATTAAATTTGCCAGAGATAACAATATTGCCGTCGGGCCAGGACGGGGTTCGGCGGCGGGATCATTAGTAGCTTATGCGCTAAAAATTACCAATATTGATCCGGTTTATCATGGTTTATTATTTGAAAGATTTTTAAATCCTGAACGGAAATCTATGCCTGATATTGATACGGATTTCTGTATTGAAAGACGAGATGAAATGATTAAATATGTCACTGATAAATATGGAGACGATAAGGTGGCTCAAATTATTACTTTTAACCGCATGACCTCAAAAGCGGTATTAAAAGATGTCGCCCGGGTATTAGGAATTTCCTATAAAAATTCGGATAAAATGGCTAAATTAATTCCGGTTTCACGGGGAAAACCCGCCCGTTTGAAAGTAATGATTTCCGATCAAAGTCCCTCGCCGGAATTCAAAGAAGCCTATGATAATGAACAAGTTGCAGTTCATAATGAGGCGGGGGAAGAAGTCAATACCATTACTGTTAAACAATGGTTAGATATGGCAATTCGCATCGAAGGTACTAATAAAACCTTCGGAGTTCATGCGGCGGGGGTGGTGATTTCTAAACAGTCTTTAGACGAAATTGTTCCCCTACAACGGAATAATGATGGGGCGGTCATTACGCAATATTATATGGAGGATTTGGAAGCCGTTGGGCTATTGAAAATGGACTTTTTGGGCTTGAAAAATTTAACCATGATTCAAAAAGCGGTTAATTATATTGAACAAAAACATCACTATAAAATTGATCCTGAAAAACTTCCCTCTGATATTGAAAGAAAAGCCCAAGATGCCTATAAAACCCATAAAAAGTTACCTGAAGATGTGCTAAAAACCTATAAATTACTAGAAAAAGGGGATTTAGATGGAATTTTTCAGTTAGAATCTTCTGGGATGATAGATATTGTTAAAAAACTCAAACCTTCCTGTTTGGATGATATTTCTTCTATTTTAGCATTGTATCGTCCGGGGCCGTTAGATGCGGGTTTAATTCCCCAATTTATTGATCGTAAACATGGACGGGATGAAATTAGTTATGACCATCCCCTGTTAGAGCCAATTTTAAAAGAAACCTATGGAATTTTATGTTTTCAAGAACAAATTATGAGATTAGCTCAAGATTTAGCGGGCTATTCGTTAGGTCAAGCGGACTTATTACGCCGCGCAATGGGAAAGAAAAAAGCCGAAGAAATGAATAAGCAACGGGAGACATTTATTGATGGGGCAACTAAAAATGGAGTTGGGCAAAAAATCGCTGAAAAACTATTTGAACAGATGCTTCAATTCGCAGAGTATTGCTTTAATAAATCCCATTCCATGGCCTATGCCTATGTCACCTATGAAACCGCCTATTTAAAAGCCAATTATCCCGTTGAATATATGGCGGCTTTATTAAGTGCAAATAGTGGGGATACGGATAAAATCCAAAAATATATTGAATCTTGTCAAAAATCCCTGGGAATTAAGGTAATCCCACCCGATATAAACCTTTCAGGAATGGATTTTACTCCTTCAGATCAGAGTATTATTTTCGGACTTTCTGCAATTAAAAATGTCGGAGAAGGTGCGATCGAACATTTATTAGAAATTCGTCACGACGGGGGAGAATTTAAGAGTTTTCCCGATTTATGCGATCGCATTAATTTACAAATGGTCAATAGTCGCGCCTTAGAAGCCTTAATTAAATGTGGAGCTTTAGATAAACTCAACCCCAACCGTCGCCAAGCCATTGATCATTTAGATAAATTAATTTCTTGGGCGCAAAGTAAAGCCAAAGATCGGGCTGTGGGTCAACAAAGTATCTTTGATATTTTAGGCGGTGGAACTAATACAAAAAACACCCATGAAGATGCACCCAAACCCGCAAAACTTGAGGATTTTAAGGTTCAAGAAAAACTACAATTTGAAAAAGAGTTACTGGGATTTTATGTCTCGGAACATCCTTTAAAATCTATCTTAAGATCAATTGTTATAGAAGAAAGGGTAACTTTATCAGAATTAACGGGTAAAAAATCTAAGGTTAAAGTGGTGGTTGTGATTACTTCTATTAAAATACATACTACTAAAAAAGGCGATCGCATGGCATTTCTACAAATCGAAGATTTAACCGGACAAATGGAAGCAATTGTTTTTCCTCGAACCTATCAAGAAATTCAGACCTTTCCCAGTGAAAATAATATCGTTTTAATCACGGGAAAAACCGACAAACAGGAAGATAAAATTCAGCTTATTATTGATGAATTACAATTAGCCGATACTCTCCCTCGGATTGATAAAATTTCGCCTCTTTTATTAGAAGATTTACCCATAGAAGAATCAGAATTGATGGTGCTTTTACACCTAAAACTTGAGGAAGTCTATGATTTATCCCGACTTCAAAAACTTCATGCACTGTTGAAAGAACAATCATCAGGTAATCAACAACAAGCCAATATTCCAATTATTGCTACGGTTAAAGGAGAGTTTAAGTCAAGTCATAAAGGGGTTTGTTTAGGTCGTGACTTTTGGATACAGAATGCCGAAGCAACCATTGATTCCTTAAAATCTGCTGGATTTGATGCTGAAATTCAACCCAAATTAGAGCTATTAAGATCAAGTCAAGGCTAAAAAAGTTCGTTGTTGGGCTTTAGCTCCCCAATCTAAAAGCCTAAAGTCCAACAACTAGAATGGCTCTAAAAAATGTTGAGGAAATTGTTGTTTTAAAGCGATAAAAACTGGACAAGATTTTTGTTCTTGCATATTTTCAGGTTTATGCCAACTGTAGGGGGAAAAACGCGATACAGACATCCAAAGAAAACGTTTAGCTCGGGTCATGGCGACATAGAGTAAGCGATATTCCTCTGCGGTTTTTAAATCCTTTGCTTGCTCCCAAGCAGTAGCTATATCAGGGATTAATTCTTGTCCATGAGCAGCGGCTCGAATTTGGGCGCGAGCGACTTCAGAAAGGGTAAATTCTCCTAAAAATTTGGCTTGGGGTAAAACTCTTAAACTCCCAGGAATAGTAGACTCCTGTAAGAAGGGAATAAACACATAATCCCAATCTAATCCTTTGGCTTTGTGCATGGTAATTAATGTTAATTGACCTTCCCGGGTGTAGGGACTTTCTTTGGAGGTTTCTTCATCATCAATATCCACGGGTTCAAACCTTTCAGAACTAACAATATCATTTAAAACATCTAAAATTGTTCCCATGGAATGGTTACCAAAGGTTTTTTGACCGATGCGTTCTGCCAATTTATCCGCCGTGGCTAATTCCGTTTTTTCATATTTTAAAGATAACGCCAAAAAGGAAATCAATTGATAGGGAGGAAGCTCTAAACGAGCTTGCAATAATTGACAACAAAAATAACGACATTGGCGAATTTCTTCAGATTGTGGCGGGTCAAGGGGGCCAGGATAGAGAAATTCTTCGGGATGAATCGCAATTTTATTATAATCTAAATTCGGAATTAAATTGCGATCGCCTAATACTTTTAATGCCAATTTTAAATAATCCGGTGAATGGGGACGATCTAAAAATTGTAATAAAGATAAAATTTCTGCTGGGATTTTAGAGTTTCGTGCCTGTTGGGACGCATCATAAATCCGAATTTTGGTTTTAAACGATTCGGGAATTTTAATATTATATAATTGGGGATAATTGAAAACATTAGAAATAAATTCTCCCTGTTTATTCTCCCTGAGTAAAATTGCAAATTTTCCTTGAGGATCATCTTCAATAATACTCGCAATTTTTTCAATAATTAACTCCACAGTCTGATAAATATCGGCCATTTCCCACAGTTCCAAACCTCGACTGTATGCGGGAGGATTGGCATTAGTTTGGTGGTCATTAAATCCGACTAATCGAATCATTTGCTCCCTAAACGGTTGCTCATTTCCGGCTAATTTTGAACGATTTACCCAGGATAACATATAGTTAGCAGCATCAATAATAATACAACTACTGCGTCCAGCCTGATCCATGGTCGCTAACCGTTCTAACTGTTGACAATCATTACAAAAACGACGAAAATAAATTGGATCAGCCGTGGTAAATGTGGAGTTAATTGCTTGATTTGGATCACCAACTCGAACTAAATTTAAAGTTTTTAATTCAGCAGTAGAATTAGAAGAACTGGCTAAAATTCTCAATAGTTTACTTTGCAGAGGTGTGGAATCTTGAGCTTCATCTTCAAAAACAGCAAATACTTGATTTTGCCAAACTTGACGAATGACTTGATTTTCTAAAACTCTTAATGCTGCTAAAATCATCTCATCATAATCAATTAAATTCAGCGATCGCAATATATTTTGATAATTTTCATATAATCCGGCGGCTATTTCTAAGGTTTCATAATCATCAGGAATTTGTTCGGAAATAGCTTTTAAATCCTGAGGTTGTAGTCCTGAACTTTTGGCTTCTTGAATCACTTTCCAAGCTAAATTCGGTAAAACTTCTGTTCTTAAAACCGATTGACGTCTTAATCTTTCGGTTTCTTCTCCATCAAATTTAACTCCCTCAATTAATCGTTGATAATGGCGAGGATTAGCAGCAATCCACTGTTCGACACAGGTACGGGTAATTCTATTACTGGGAGTTGGTAAAATTAAAGTAAAATTTTCTAAATTTAATTCTGATAATTCTGGATATTTTAAGGCAATATTCAAGGCTAAACCATGCAATGTATAAACAACAAATCCCCCTAAAGGTAATCGCATTTGTTTGAGTTCTTGACTCACTTTTGCCCGAATATTAGCAGCCGCCGAACGGGTGAAGGTGACAATCACTAATTGACGCTGGGAATGGAGTTGATGGCGGGCGATCGCTAATGCCGCTGCAAAGGCCATTCCCGTTGATTTCCCAGCCCCTGGAACCGCAGAAATCGCTAGGGGGCCCCCATTCCAATCGGCCATTTGTTGTTGACCCGGACGTAAACTTTGGTAAATTTCTTTAATTTTTTGATCTCGGAATGCACGAATTTGATCAATATTTTCTAATGGGTTCGTTGTGGGATCAGACAAGGCTATTTGCGGGGTTAGGATAGAATTAACGGCGGAAACCGGATCGAGATCAAAATCGTCTGTCATGCTAGGCTCAATATTAAGTGAATAATAAACGATAATAGGAATATAAGACTATGAATCCTGATCAAATTCGCTCTCAGACTGGATCAAACCTAAGATTTTATTTAGGATTAATTATATCAATTTTAGCCCTATCTAGTTGCAGTGCTGTTAATGAAACTAATTCGGCAAAAATGATCAACTCCCCCGCCAGCGCGCCCGCACCTTTAGCCGCAGCAGATGGTCTGGAAATGGCTAATTCTGCACCACAACAAACGACCACGGAACCCAAAAAACAATCCCAACTGATTAAACGCGCTCAATTAACATTAATCGTACAATCAATTCATCAAACCACAGAATCAATTACGGAAATTATTAAAAAACAGCAGGGGGATATTTTAAAATTTGAAGCTCAGAAATCCCCGGATAATAGTCAGCGTCAAACCGCTTATTTAGAATTTAGAGTGCCCCAACAGCGCTTAGAAACCACTTTAAATGCGTTAGCAAAGTTGGGAACTGTAGAAAATCAAATGATTACGGCGGAGGATGTTTCTGATCAATTAGTCGATGTTCAGGCGCGACTACGAAATTTACGAAAATCCGAAGAAATGATCTTAAAAATTATGGAGCGTTCGGGTTCCGTTGGGGATGTTTTGAAGGCAGCTAATGAATTAAGTACAATTCGAGAATCTATTGAACGTATTGATGCTCAGTTAAGAAATTTACAAAATCAAGTGGCTTATTCGACGATTAATTTAAGGATTGAATCATTAGTTTCCGTGACTCCGGCTCCAGACAATCTAGGTTTAAGAGTCCAAGAAACTTGGGGAAAAGCAACTCATACAATGGGCGAATTTACCTGGTTATTAGTGGGATTGGTTTTATGGTTATTGGCTTTTAGTCCTTATTTATTAATTATTGGAGGGGGAATTTATGGTTATCGTTGGTATCGTCAAAATAGAATGAAATAGGTAATGGGGAATTACGAATTACGAATTACGAATTACGAATTACGAATTACGAATTACGAATGGATAATGGGTGAAAGTTATTAGTGCTTACCTGCTTTATTAATCATTGGTGGCGAATATTTTAGTATTTTATATCAAGTAGTGCGACCGTCCTCGATCGCTGGGAGTGGATTGTTTAAATATTGTTTAAATACTTGAAATTTTCAGGGATTTATTAGATGTAAATAGCGAGCGGGGACGCTCGCACTGGATTTACTTTTGATAAATTTTATAGGAATATCAACCCGTTTTTGCTATTCATCAATTTGCCAAACATCATGAATTTGATCCTCATCCAATACCTTCTTAGGACGCATAATCAAAATCAATTTTCCTAGTAAATGAATCGAGGGAGTTTCATCAAACCATTGCAACTCTAAATTGTCGGATTCTTCAACTAAGAAATAAGAATCAATATCCCATTCCCGTTGAGAGCGATCAATTATGATTAAAACCGGTTCTGTTCTCCCGGGTAAGGGATTAGGTAAATTAGCACTATTTCCTAAAATAGCAACGGGATCTTCTGCATTTCTAATAACTTGCCATCCTGGAACTGCTACCCAAGCCGCATTTCCCGATGATTTGACGATCAGAAATGCTCCTAATTCTTCAATTAAAGGAACCAGATTAAGATCGGATAATGTTAAGGGAAATTCCCCCGCCACAGGAATTAAACGAGGCAAATCTTCTTCGGTTTCTAAACGATAAACGGGTAAACGAGGAGCGGATTTTTTTGCGGTGACAGAAAAATCTGTTAATAGTTGTTCTATTTTTTGTCTGGCACTTTGGGAGTTAGCATATCTTAATCCTTTAGCAATTAAACGCGATCGCTGTTGTAAATCATGCTGTTGTCCTGCGGATTTCCAAGATTGATAGGCTAAAGCATCCCCAGGATGATTAGAAAAACCTTGGGGAAGAATCGAAAATCGAGAGAATTCTTTGATGGCTTTCGCTAATTCTTTGGCTTCATCTGCATCTAATTTGTGTTGATCTGTAAATTCCGTAGCAATTACCCTTTGGGCTTGATTTAGGATACGAAATTCATACAAAATATCACTACCTCGTTGTTGAAAACGGGCTTGAATTTCTTCGGATAAATTGCCCTTAACTAAGGAAGTAAAGACTTGCGATGCTACAATCACTTGATTTTGTTGAATCGGTTCAAAACCTGTTTCTTCAAAAATTTGTTGGGGATTATAACCAGATTTTTGTAGCGTAGCACAGGCTTCGCCCCACTCTACCCAATTTCTTTCTTTACGACGTAATAATTGTACTAATTTAGCAGTATCGATCGCCGGGTCTGGTGTCGAGGAAATAGAAGCAGAAGGATCTTGTGGTATTTGATTCATAATTATAGAGAATTAATCAGTCTCAAGGACGGAATGGGTTCAAAATATCAAGTTAGTTTATATACAACTTATCACGAGTATGTCGTGCTGATCTTAATAAATTTTGGGCTTCGGCGCTGACTGTTGTACCTGCGGGAACCTGTTCTAAGGTACTAATAATATCAGTTAATTGATCAATTAAGGAACCAATATTAGGATCTGTAGAACGGACTGAGGTTTTCCATTGAGCAATGGCAGCTTTTGCCTGTTTAACTGATTCTACCGCGTCTTTTTCCGCTTGTAAACGACTTTCGGCACTCCATAAATTTGATTGATATTCAACTAATTTTTTTTGAGCAGCTAAATAACTAGGATTATCCGTTGAAACTTGTTCTAAACGACGAATTGCTTCTTCCCATAGTTTAATTACTTTTTCCCATTCTTTGGCGCTGTGGGGGGGATTTTGAGAGGATTTTGCAGCCTGAATCCCAAACTGCATCGCCGCATCAATTAAGGTATTTCCTTTAATGCTTCCAGCTATAAATCCCAGTTTTTCTTGGAAATCTCGTTTGGCGGTTTCTAAGTCTTTTTGAGCTAATTTTCCGGCTAGGGTTGAGGGGGGAATTTTATCTAATTGATCAATAGCATTTTGCCACTGGTTAATCATCTGTTGTTGTTCATTTCCCGCGCCCAGTTTGGGGAAGTTTTTTTGAGATTGTTTGATTAATTGTTCGGCTTTTGTATATACTTGATAAGCATTTTGTTCTTGAAAAATTGTAGATTCCATCCGGCCGATATTCTTTCTGGCGCTTTCATATTCATCAAAGGTAAATCGCCAAACACAACCCATAAAAGAACAGTAGGCTTGAGGATAATAACCTAAAAACCAAACCGGAAGTTTATCCAGATGTTTTTGAGCTTTGCCAACTTTTTCAATGCCTAATTCAATATCTGTAATTGCTGTAGCTTGATTAATTAATTGATCGGATTGTTCTACTAAGGACACGGCTTGTCGATAGTTATAATCCATACTAATATAACTGGGAATTAATAAAATAGGAACAGTTTTTGACACGGGAAAGCGAATCATGGGATAGGGTAAATTAGCTATAGCCACAATTCCTACAAATCCCCCTAAAATGGCTGTACCTAAAAGTATTTTAGACCAAATTCCGGGGGGATGATTTGCTTTTGCAGCTTGCTTTAAAACCGATTGATTAAAGTCAGGAAATTGATCGGCTACCAAGTTTTCTAATTCATCTAAAGTCAGGGGTTCACCCGATTGTAACCGCAGTTTTTCCAAACGTTTCAGAATAATTCCCGCCCCAACTTCCCCGACTAAATCTTTCTTAGCATTTTTTTGCAATTCTCTTTTTAGAATTTCAAACGATTGATCATAAAGTCTTACCATTAGTAATATTCTCCTTAAATTATCTAGTATAAACTGATTACTGATAGCGAGTTAATTCAACTCGATATCTTTGTTTTTTAGTAATAGCCATATCTTTAACTTCTAAACGTCCTTTTCCCCGAATAGCAATCAAATCTCCCGATTTCAATTGATAACTCGCTTGGGTAATTTCCTTCCAATTTACCCGCACATCTCCCCCATCAATTAAACTCACCATCTTACTGCGAGACATCCCAAATCCAGCCGAAGCGATCGCATCTAAACGCATGGAAGCTTCTACGGTAGTTAACTCTTTTTTCTTGGGTTCTCTAACCTTTAATTCCCCCGGATCAATTCGTCTAGTTTTCACCGGAACAGATCGAACTTGAGTCAAATTTAACTCTAAGAAATCCGCCAATTCTGGAGTAACAATTGTTTGGGCTCCCCGTTCTCCTAAAACAATAATATCCCCGGTTTTATCTCTGACAATTCCCGTCCCTAACATCGACCCTAAAAAGTCCCGATGGGTCGCCGGGTCAAAGAGAAAATTACCTGAAATTTCTAACACAACAACGCTGACTTGAGTTTGATCAATAGGAAGTTCAGATCGGGCAATTCCTAAGCGTTGGCGTTCCGCTTGGGGGTAGCCTCCCCAGGGGAGCATTTGTACTTCTGTTAATCGGCTAAACACCTTTTCAGACTCAGCGAGTTCCGGGGGAGAAAGGAAATCTGTTAGGGTAATTTCCCAGGTTTTCAGGGCTTGTTCTGCCAAGTCTATCACCCGGGCTAGACTATCTCGATTTTCGATGCCTTTTAGGAGTTCTTCTCTTGGTAACATTAGGGAATTTTAGGTGAGGGAAGATGAAAATTTATGCTATTATTATGATAACGTTTTTAACCAAAATCTAGTGAGAAATTTTACCCTCAAATGATTAAAAACACTGAACAGAAATAAGAACGGATTTAATTCACAATTCCGCCTATTTTAATTATTCATTTTCCCCCACGGTATAACCTTGAATATTTTCCGGTTCTAAGTCTCTTAAAATCCGATTAGCTTTACGCATCAGGGTTTCCGAACCCGTAACCACAACTAAATATTTCCCAGCATTCAGGCGGTTACGGTAGGGTAAAGCATCGCCGCCGCCAACAATTAATCCGACACCACCCCCGGCTAATATACTCCCTAGCCCCCCCGAAATTCCCCCGAGCACCGCACCAATTAAATGATTTCCCAGAACTCCCGCCCAGGCAAAGGTATCTAATCCCGTAATTAAACTAAAGCCAAAACCCGAAACAAATCCAAAGGGAATTAACCAAGTTGCCATTAATTTTACTTGTTTAATGGCGCTTTCATTCGGGTCAATTAAGCCAAATTCATCGGCGGTTTTATAACCTTTTCCTAAAATACTGATTTGATTGGTCGGCACACCTTCTTTTTCTAATTCAACATAGGCCGTTTCTGCGTGAAAGCGATCGGAGAGGACGGTGACCAGATAGTTCATAATTATCGTTGGGAATAGGCAATCAATCTATTATTAGTCTACACTTCTGCGGTGCCCATCTTTTCGCCGCCGTCCCAGCAAAGTTAAATTTTTTCCAATAATTCGCAGTGAATATACCCATTAAGAGTTAAAATAACCTACTACGGTATTAATATAGACCGTTAATTGGGGAGAAAAAATAACCAATGCAGACTCTCCCGGACTTCCCCCTAGCTGATTTTGTCGGGGGGTAATGTTTCCTTTTCAGAAAAATTGCAACCCATTTTCCTAAATCATGTCTAAGGTTCTCGTATCCGATTCTATTGATCAAGTTGGTATAGACATCCTGTCTCAAGTCGCTCAGGTGGATGTCAAAATAGGTTTACCCCCAGAAGAACTGGTGCGGATTATTCCAGAGTATGATGCTTTGATGATCCGGTCTGGAACTCGTGTAACCCAAGAAATTATTGAAGCCGCCGATAACTTAAAAATTATTGGTCGGGCGGGTGTCGGTGTTGATAACGTGGATATTCCCGCCGCTACCCGTAAAGGAATTGTTGTAGTCAACTCCCCCGAAGGAAATACCATTGCCGCCGCCGAACACGCCCTGGCGATGATGCTATCGATGTCTCGCTATATCCCCGATGCTAACCAATCGGTTAAAAGTGGCAAGTGGGATCGTAAAAGCTTCGTTGGCGTAGAAGTTTACAAGAAAACCCTGGGAATTGTGGGTTTAGGTAAAATTGGTTCCCACTTTGCCGCCGCAGCAAAAGCAATGGGGATGAAACTTTTGGCCTATGATCCCTTTATATCCCAAGAACGAGCAGATCAAATTGGTTGTCGGTTAGTGGACTTGGATCTGTTGGTTCAGGAGTCCGATTATATTACGCTGCATATCCCCAAAACCAAAGAAACCTACCATCTTTTTAATGCGGAAGTCTTCGCCAAGATGAAGCCCACGGCCCGCCTAATTAACTGCGCTAGAGGCGGTGTGATTGATGAAGCAGCCCTAGCCGATGCCCTACGAACTGGCCAAATTGCCGGCGCGGCCCTAGATGTCTTTGAAAATGAACCCCTAGAAGCGGATTCTCCCCTGCGGGAATTGGGCTCTAAAATTGTTCTGACTCCTCACCTGGGAGCCTCTACAGAGGAAGCTCAAGTCAATGTGGCGATCGATGTCGCTGAACAAATTCGGGATGTGTTATTGGGCCTGCCAGCCCGGTCTGCGGTGAATATTCCGGGGTTATATCCCGATGTCTTGGAAAAACTCAAACCCTATCTGCAATTGGCGGAAACCTTGGGGAACATGGTGGGTCAGTTAGCTGGGGGACGGATCGATTTTCTCGATGTCCGTTTGCAAGGAGAACTAGCCGGAACTAAAAGCCAAGCGGTGGTGGTGGCTTCCCTGAAAGGGTTACTGTCCCAAGCCCTACGGGAGCGTGTTAACTATGTTAACGCCAGTATTGAAGCCAAGGAACGCGGTATCCGAGTGATTGAAACCCGGGATGCTTCCTTGATGGACTATACGGGATCGCTGCATTTAGAAGCTAAGGGGAGTTTAGGTACTCATTCAGTGACCGGAGCCCTATTAGGCGATCAGGAAATTCGGATCACCAGTGTGGACGATTTCCCCATTAACGTTCCTCCCACCCGCTATATGTTGTTTACCCTCCATCGGGATGTGCCGGGGATTATTGGTAAAATTGGCTCACTTTTGGGCAGCTTTAATGTCAATATTGCCAGTATGCAGGTGGGACGTAAAATTGTTCGGGGCGAAGCTGTCATGGTCTTGAGTCTGGATGATCCGTTACCTGAAGGTATCCTCGCAGAAATTATTAAGGTTTCTGGCATCCGCGATGCTTATACCGTAACGCTTTAATCAGTTATCAGTTATCAGTAATCAGTTATCAGTGAAAGAAGTTGACAGTTGATTAGCTGTTTATGCGGGCGGATAGCCGATGCAAAAAACTCGCGATTAGTCAGTCTCTACACCGATGACTGATGACTAATAACTAATAACTGATACAGACGCGCCAATAGCCTACGACATCGCTGCGCTCGGGCACGTCTCTACACTGATGACTGATGACTGATAACTGATAACTGATTACTGATTATGGCTAATAGTTGGTGGGAAATTAAAGTATTGTGTGATCCGATGCTAGAAGATGCTGTTTTTTGGCGTATGGAAGTATTTGGTTGTCGAGGAACAGCGAGTCAAATTAAAAATAATTCCTGCTTGTTATCAGCCTATCTGCCCGAAGAAAAAGCTCATTTACTAGATTTAGCAGCCCTGGCTTTATTGTTACGTCAAGATGCGTTATGTTTAGAAATGCCAATTCCGGCTGTAACTTGGGATTTGATTGATGAACAGGACTGGTCAAGTAGTTGGAAACAATATTGGGAACCGACACCAATTGGCGATCGCTTTTTAGTTTACCCGGCTTGGTTAGCATTACCCGAAAATCCCGATCGCATCCTATTACGTTTAGATCCCGGGGTTGCCTTTGGAACCGGAACCCACGCCACAACTCAACTGTGTTTAGAATCTTTGGAAATGCGATTAGGCGGAGAACACAACCAGGGGGTGATTGCAGATATTGGTTGCGGTTCTGGTATTTTATCAATTGGGGCAATTTTATTAGGGGCTTCTAAGGTTTATGCGGTGGATAATGATCCGTTAGCGACTCGTTCAACTTACGAAAATTGTGAATTAAACCAAATTTCACCGGAAAGAATTCATATTCAAGATGGCAGTATTGAGCAGATAATTCAAGCAGTAGAGCAACCTGTAGATGGAATTGTTTGTAATATTTTAGCGGAAGTAATTATTGATTTAATTCCTCAATTTAATGCCATATCCAAGAAAAATACTTGGGCAATTTTAAGCGGAATTTTAATGGATCAAGCTAAACCCATTGCCGATACTTTAGAACAACAGGGTTGGGTAGTTGCCACCCTCTGGCGTCGTCAAGATTGGTGTTGTTTTAATATTCGACGATCTTAATTCAGTTATCAGTCATCAGTTATCAGTTATCAGTTTATTACCCATTACACATTACCCTGTTACTGAGCGAAGTCGAAGTATTACCCATTCGTAATTCGTAATTCGTAATTCGTAATTCCCCATTACCCATTCCCTAGCTCTATAACTGATATGCTACCTTCTAATCAAATTGAAAATAGAAAAGCTGATCACCTACGAATTTGTTTAGAAGAAGATGTGCAGTTTCGACAAACAACAACGGGGTTAGAACGTTATGATTTTACCCATTGTTGTTTACCCGATTTAAACCGCAGTGAAATTGATATCACCACATCATTTTTAAGTAAAATATTAGGAGCACCCCTATTAATTTCCTCCATGACTGGAGGCACAGAACAGGCAAAATTAATTAATTGTCGGTTAGCCGCCGTTGCTGAACATTATCAGATTGCCATGGGAGTCGGTTCCCAACGAGTTGCCGTGGAAAATCCCGATGTAGCTGATACTTTTGCGGTGCGATCGCTTGCCCCTAATATTTTACTCTTTGCCAATTTAGGAGCCGTTCAGTTAAACTATGAATATGGTTTAGAACAGTGTTTAAAAACCATTGACTTATTAGAAGCCGATGCCTTAATTTTACACCTCAATCCTTTACAAGAATGTATTCAAACCGAAGGGGATACCAATTTTAAAGGATTATTCCATAAAATAGAAAAATTATGTGCTCAACTTCCCGTTCCGGTAATTGCGAAAGAAGTCGGAAATGGGATTGATGCCGTGATGGCCAAACGATTAATTGAGGCAGGAGTGGCCGCTATTGACGTGGCAGGCGCGGGGGGAACCTCCTGGGCTAAAATCGAAGGAGAACGCGCCCAAGACCCCCTACAGCGTCGTCTAGGGGAAACCTTTGCCAATTGGGGCATACCCACGGCCGATTGTATCACCAGTATTCGAGAACTGTCTCCTGATATTCCCTTAATTGCTTCGGGGGGGTTACGCAGTGGTTTAGATGCGGCCAAAGCCATCGCCCTGGGTGCGAATTTAACTGGGTTTGCTTGGCCGTTTTTGCAAGCCGCCGCCGAATCGGAAGCAGCAGTCTATACTTTAGTAGAGATTTTAAAAGCAGAATTGATCACCGTGCTATTTTGTACCAACAACCGTACCCTAAATGATTTGCAAACATCAGGAGCATTGAAATCCAAACCCTAAACCCCGCAACCGATTAAATGAGATTATCCCCTTTATTAATAATAATATGAAAGATTTTTTTAAATTTACATTTGCCAGTTTATTAGGAAACTTAATTGGACTGGTTTTAACTACCACTCTAGGCATTGGAGGATTAATTTTCCTAGTAATTCTGATGGCAAGTCAAGAGTCGGGGCCATTAGTTAAGGATAAATCCGTTTTAGTTTTTGATTTAGCATTAAGTGTGAGTGATACTGGGCCCAATCCCTCAACCTCTGAAGCCTTACAGGAACTTTTATCAGAAGATATTCCGACTTCAATTCAGTTAAGAACCTTAGTTCAAACAATTGATCAAGCCAGTAAAGATGATAAAATTGTCGCCCTTTATTTACAAGGAACTAATACTCCCATTTCTACAGGATTAGCCAATTTAAAAGAAATTCGTCAAGCCTTACAAAGATTTAAACAGAGCGGAAAAACAATTATTGCCTATGATATTGATTGGACAGCACCCGAATATTATTTAGCTTCCGTTGCTAATCAAGTAGTAATTAATCCCTTGGGTTCTTTAGATATTAAAGGATTGAGTTCCCAAGTCATGTTTTTAACCGGAGCTTTAGAAAAATATGGTATTGGGGTGCAGGTGATTCGGGTGGGTAAATATAAGGCAGCCGTTGAACCATTTTTACTGAAAAAATTAAGTCCAGAAAATCGAGAACAAACTCAAAAACTATTAGGAGATTTATGGGGAGAATGGTTAAGAACTATTGCACCCAGCCGAAAGCTGACAATCCAACAGTTACAAGTTTTTTCTAATACCGAAGGTATTTTATTAGCAGATACGGCTTTAAAAGGAAAATTAGTTGATCGGGTTGCCTATGGTGATGAAGTGATTACAGACTTCAAAAAAATGACTGGGGAATCTAAGGAACAAAGTCAACAATTTCGCCAAATTAGTATCAATTCCTATTCAAAAATTCCTGAAGTTGCTGATATTAATAATGGAAATCAGAATAGTATTAATAAAATTGCTATCGTCTATGCTGAAGGTGAAATTGTGGATGGCAGGGGAACTTCTGGCCAAATTGGAGGCGATCGGTTAGCTAAAGAATTAAGAAAATTACGCTTAGATGAAAAGGTAAAAGCGGTGGTTTTACGGGTTAATAGTCCCGGGGGCAGTGCCACCGCTTCGGAAGTGATTGGCCGGGAAGTGGAACTGATTAGAAAACAGAAACCGGTGATAGTTTCTATGGGAAATTTTGCCGCTTCTGGGGGATATTGGATTGCCATGGGTGCGGATCAAATTTTTGCCCAAGCTAATACAGTTACCGGATCAATTGGGGTGTTTGGATTACTGTTTAATATTCAAGATATTGCTAGTAAAAATGGGATTACCTGGGATATTGTTAAAACCAGTAAGTTTGCGGATATTCAAACGAATAGTCGGCCGAAAAGTCCCGAGGAATTAGCCCGGTTACAAAAGGTAGTTAACTTAATTTATGATCGCTTTATTTCTAATGTAGCTACCCGTCGCAAGTTACCTAAAAATAAGGTTCAAGAAATTGCTCAAGGGCGAGTTTGGTCGGGTGCACAGGCGAAACAGTTAGGGTTAGTTGATGAAATTGGGGGTTTAGATGCGGCGATCACGGCGGCGGCAAAAAAAGCCAATTTAGGAGAGGATTGGACACTCAAAGAACCCGCTAAACCTCGGACATTAGAAGAACGAATTTTAGAGAATTTAGCCGGAGATAACCTAACAAAAATACAGACCCCCGTTGATCCCCTCACCCGTGAATTTCTCAGACTTCAAGAGGAATTATTGATGATTAAAGAAATGAATGACCCGAAAGGAATTTATACCCGTTTACCGTTTAATTTAACGATAGAATAAGTGAGTTGATCCCTAAAAAATGAATCCTTAGCCACAGCTTAACCCTAATTGCTGGTAGGATTTATTTTTAGATGTTAATTACCCACAAAATCCAGTCATTGATGAAATCAACTATTTGGGAACTCGATTTTTATAGCCGCCCCCTGCGGGACGAAGAAGGGAAGAAAGTTTGGGAAGTTTTAATCTGTGAAACCCCGCTCAATATTGAAGATAGCGCCGAGACAATGTTTCGCTACACCCAGTTTTGCCTCAGTAACCAAGTCAACTCGATTTGGCTAAAAGAGGCGATTGAAAATGCGATCGCCACTGCCCCCACGCCCCCCTCTCGGATTCGCTTTTTCCGTCGTCCGATGGCGAATATGATTTCTAAATCCTGTAAAGAATTAGCCATTCCTGCCTCTGCAAGTCGGCGTACCTATGCTCTTTATCAATGGTTAAACGAACGCATAGAAACCTATTATCCCACGTTGGAAAATTATCAAGCGGGGGCTAATCCTTCGGTTCAATTTATGGAGTCTCAACCCCAGCCCCTTCCTGATGCTTTGCAGGGGGATAAATGGGCTTTTGTCACTTTAGAAGCGAGTGCCTTTTCCGACCTGTCAGAATGGGATATTAGCTTTGGTGAAGCCTTCGGATTACCCATGGTTGGGTTAACACCAGAAACCCCAATTCCTGGGTTAATTATTTATTCTTCTCGGGCCACACCTTTAGCCGCTTGGATGTCGGGATTAGAGTTAGCTTATTTACGATTAGATAAGGATTCTCGTCCTAATTTATTATTAGAAACTGGGGAAAATGAAAGTTGGATTTTAGCTAATTTACCCGATGGTAAAACCCAAACAGAAGCCGAAAATTTTGAACTCAGCAAACAAAAAGCTAAAAATGTACATTTTTTAGCAGTTCAATCTAATCCTAATTCTGAATCTTTTGCCGGATTTTGGTTATTACAAGAACTACAGTTCTAATTTGTAGGGTGCGTGTGCTTGGCTTACGCACCATTTTCAAACCCATGTTAAAATAGTCTATACTTTGTTTCTCAGTTAGGATGAAACCATGACAACTCTAGTTTCTATTCCTGAATCTGCTCAGAAAACTCAATGGCAACCGGCGACCTGGGAGGATTATTTGGATTTTGTCAATAATCCTCATTTGCAGGACTATAATATTAGTTTTAATCAAGGCTATTTGTGGATTGATATGGGTAACGAAGGAATTAATCACGCTCGATTTAATGAATTATTAACTTTGGTTTTTGGGTTTTGGTTTGCCCGTCAACCTGATCTGTTAGTTGATCTTTTAGGAGGATGTGTGATTGAAAAACCTAAACAGCGAGCAGCTTCACCCGATAAAGTATTATATATAGCATTTTCAAATGAGGCATGAAAAAGCATCATATTTTTTGATATCAGGAAAATTGAACAACTTGAAATCAACTAAACATTTAAACAATCGCTTCATCAAAGTAAAGTTCTTACAGAAGCGGTAACACCGTCTAAGTAAGCTTTTTAATGATAACCAAATGGCTTCGATAGGATTTTCTTCGGGAGCATAAGGAGCAAATAAATGGCAAGTAACCTTCCATTCTTCTGGGGTTAAACCCTGATTAATTGACTGGAGTAATTCCCGCATTAATTCGCTTCTATGATAGGAGGCACCATCCCAGAAAATAATGATTTGTCGTTCTCGATTAAGTTGAATGAGTTCTTGAATAAATTTAACTGTTGAATCACTATTTCCGGCTTGATAAGCACGCACAATTAACTCGGGGTTTATTAGGTCTAAAGCTCCATAATAGGTTTGCCGATTCTTTTCATTACTCAGGGGGATTTTTAATCTTTCTTGGCTGTCTCCCCATCCATGACTAATCAGATCTCCTTCTAATAGGTGAACCTCGTCAAGAGCATATACAGCAATCTCTCCTGACTTAATTTTCGGCATAAGTTTCTCTAAGATAGACTGGATTTCTTGATTCCTTTTCTTCACAACTTCTGGCTCTTTACGAGGGTTCTTTCTTTCGGCTTTTTGCCAACTCACCTTGGCTTCAGCCAGTAAACTATAATAGCTTGTTGGAGACTGAAAAACCACATCATATTCTTCAATTAAATAACACTCTAGTTCAGACAAGTCCCAATATTTTTGTTCTTGGAGCCAAGTGATTACTTCTTGTTTCTCCTGGCTGGTTAAATAGCTTTTGCTCCCTTGATAAGATAATTTTATTCCTTCTGTCCCGCCTTCAGTAAATCCTTTTTTCCACTTACTAATAAAGCTTTTTGATATATTTAAAGATTTGGCAATTATCTCATAACCCCAACCTTGCAAGGCAAATTTTACAGCTAGTGCTCTCTTTAATTCTCTAGAATCGGGATTGCTTTTAATCAACTCATCCAATTCTTGAATTTCCTTTTTTATTTCTGGATTCTCCATATCATCTTTTTCCTAAACCTAGCTCTAATTTTATCATTCTCTAGGAACTTATGTTTACATCTCATTTGAAAATGCTATATTGGTGAAAATTCTCCCAAATGGCAAGAAGGAGAACCCCGCAGAATTAATTTAGAACAATGGCGAGTTCCCGATTTAGTGGGAGAAATTGCCGATACGACTTTAGCAATAGATTTAGATGAGAAAAAACAACTCTATGCTGGATTAGGAATACCGGAATATTGGGTAATTGATATTAGAGGAAAACGGGCGATCGCCTTTCGCTTACAAGAGAATGGAAAGTATCAAGAAATCAATACTTCTATTGCTTTAAATGGATTGCCGATCGCTTTATTAGAATTAACCTTAGAACAACTCGAAAAAACCAATAATTTTAACGCTGCTTTTTGGTTTTCTCAACAAATTGCTCATTTACAACAGCCTTAATCTCAAATCCCACCCATTAATTTAAAACTTCCATCCCCCGACGATAGAGCTCTCTGGCATAATCTGTCCAGGTTCCTTGTCCCCAATAGCGAAAACAACTGGTTTGTAATAACAAGTTATACAATAATGCTTGTTGATAATCAGATTCCTGAGTAATATTCGGGTTTTCTTGCACTAAGGAATCATACTTTTTATGAAAAGCAATACTTAATTCTTTCATGGGTTCCAAAACATTTTCATACCCTTGCACCCAACTTAAATTATTTGTCCAAGACGCGCCCTCCATTTGAAATTGATGATCGGTTTGTTTTAAACTAGCGATCGCTGTTTCCACAAGTTCCGGTGTTGCTTGATTCGGATCAACCTTTTGCCAAATTTTATGCTGATTAACAGCTTGACAAGCGGGGTAATCTTCTGGGTTAACTCCCGACGCTTCTAATAATTCTAAATATTCTGTGCCATTCATTGCCACAACCCCATTATTTTGATCCCGCAATTCATAGAAAATTCTCAAAAAATCCCGAGGGTATTCATTCATCATTACCCCGCCATTTTCGCCATCAGCAATTTGTGATACTAAAGGCGGAATATTAACCCCAGAAATTGATTTTTTTTCTTTAGTTTTTGCTTCAAAATATGGCTGCATTTGAGCAACTAATTTAGTATCCGATCCCTGGGTTTTAATTAAAGCAATCATACTCAAGGTTTCCCCCTGAGAATTGCGGGCAATTAAACGATTCGGAATATATTTTTGGTCGTGGGGTAATCCTAAACCTTCTAAGGTTTCAACGGAATGTTCCTGAACTAATAACCAACGATAACCGCAGGATTTCAAGGCTTTAATATATTCATATAAGGTATCAGGATGATTGGGTAAGTGCATTTCAGGAGGAGAAAAACCCTTAACTCGCTTTAAAGCATCTTCTCCAAAAATAGAGGCAAAATGATGTTGCCAGGCTTGAATTTGTAGTAAAATATCAGGAATAGGAGTCGAAGGAATTACCGCATGGCTCCACATCGTTCCTAACCATTCTACATAGGGTTGATAGTTGGGATCACAGGCAATTTTTTTCAGATCATTGAGAATATCATCCCGTCCCATTTGGCGTAATCCCCATAACAAATTCCCAGAATAATCCAGCATAATTCGAGGATTACAGCCTTGAGAAATTAATTCAGGAATAAACTCTCCCATCCGACGATAACACCAGGCAAAAACTTCCGCATTATGATTGTCACCCTCTTGGGAGTGTTCAAACATATATTGCAGATTGCTAATTAATTCCCCATTAATACCCCCGGGAATCGTCGGTTGATGAAAATGTAATGCACAGGCAAAACCGGCTTTAATTTTATCTAACTTTAAATTAGTTTGAGACAAAAATATAGGATTATTATGATTAACTAAGGCTTGAATTTCAGCTTCCCAGCCACAAAAATTAGGAAGACCAGAACGTAAGTCTTCTAAAATAGGGAAAGGTGTCAAAACGTTAGATTTTATCATGAAACTAAATCTTGAGCAATTGCCCGAACATAAAAATACAAATTCAATTATACTCTTGAATACAGATCTTAAAAACTTTTAATGCTTGGCAATATTCCCCCAGACTTGAGTAATCTGTTTAATCCGTATTCAACTTAACAAACTGGGGGTTTTGATTTTGACAATAAAACGCTATAATTCAGTCACCAGTTGGCAGTTAGCAGTTTAAGAATTAATAAATTAACTGTATACTCTTTAACTGATTACTGATAACTGATAACTGATAACTGATAACTGATTGGGTATGAGTATTAATTTTGGACGAGAAATCTGTGGTGATTTGACCAGTGCAGAAACACGGGAATGGCTAGTGACTAATGGCATCGGTGGTTATGCTTCGGGAACAATAGCAGGCTTACTGACACGCCGTTATCATGGTTTATTAGTAGCGGCTTTAAACCCCCCATTAGGAAGGACTTTATTAGTTACAAAACTAGACGAAATTGTAGAATATCATGAACAAGTTTATCCCCTTTATACGAATCGTTGGAGTGGGGGCGCAATTAATGGTTATGGACATCATCATATTGAAAAATTTCACTTAGACCGTACCATACCCACCTGGAAATTTGCCTGCGCGGACACCCTCTTGGAAAAACGGATTTGGATGCAGCCCGAGGCTAATATTACCTATGTTCGTTATAGCTTAACTCGGGCTTCTGGGCCAATCACCCTGACCCTAAAAGCGTTCGTGAATTATCGAGACTATCATAGCGATACCCATGCCTGGAATTGGAAAATGCAGGCGGAAGCGGTGGAAAACGGCCTATGTATTACCGCCTTTCCCCAAGCCAGCCCCATTTATTTATTAACTGATCGGGGAACGGTACAACCCACCCATCAATGGTGTTATAACTTTGATTTAGCTAGGGAACACGATCGCGGCTTAATGGATCACGAGGATCATCTTCATATTGCCACGTTCAGCGCTACCTTGCATCCCGGGGAATCCTTCTGTTTTGTTGCGAGTACCGAACCAAACCCGGGTTTAAACGCCGAAGCAGCCCTCGAACTCCGTCGCACCTACGAACGTAAATTATTAGGATATTGGCAAGATAGCTGTCCGAGCAATATTAGGGAAGTACCCGAATGGGTACAACAGTTGGTATTTGCCGCCGATCAATTTGTGGTGAATCGTGCTATTCCTGAAAATCCCATCGGTAAAACCATTATTGCCGGATATCCCTGGTTTGGGGATTGGGGACGGGACACGATGATCAGTTTACCGGGGATTACCATGACCACCGGACGCCTGCAAATTACCCGGGCCATTCTCTATACCTACTCCAAGTGTGTCGAGGAAGGAATGTTACCCAACCGTTTCACCGACACCGGAGAAACCCCGGATTACAATACGGTTGATGCTACCCTCTGGTATTTTGAGGCGATTCGTCAATATTATGACCTCACCGAAGATATTGATATTGTCGAAAATTTGTTTCCGGTTTTGGCCGATATTATTCAATATCATTGTCGAGGAACTCGCTACAATATTCACCTCGATCCGGCCGATGGTTTACTCTACGCCGGAGAACAGGGATCGCAGTTAACCTGGATGGATGCCAAAATTGGGGATTGGGTGGTAACTCCGCGCATCGGTAAACCCGTGGAAATTAACGCCCTGTGGTATAACGCCCTACGAATTATGGGAAAATTTGCCCGTCAAATTGGCAGACCCTATCAGGAATATGATGCCCTTGCCGATCGCGCCTTAGCTCGGTTTGAACGGTTCTGGAATCCAGACTTGGGCTATTGTTACGATGTGATTGATGGGATTTATGGTGATGATGCTTCCCTGCGTCCCAATCAAATTTTTGCCGTTTCCCTCCCCCACAGCGCCCTATCTCCTGACCAACAAAGGGCCGTGGTTGAAACCTGCGGACGGTATTTGTTAACATCATCAGGATTGCGATCGCTGGCCCCGAATCATTTCCATTATCGAGGATATTATGAGGGAAATCCGGTACAACGGGATAGTGCCTATCATCAGGGAACCGTTTGGGCTTGGCTGTTGGGGCCCTTTGTCATCGCTCATTTACGAGTGTTTCAAAATCCTACGGTGGCCCGCAGTTTCCTAGAACCGATCAGCAACCATCTGACCACCGGGGGACTGGGAACAATCAGCGAAATTTTTGATGGTAATGCCCCCATGTACCCCCCGGGGTTGTATTGCCCAAGCCTGGTCAGTGGGAGAAGTTCTGCGGGCTTGGTTAGCCACCGAACGTTAGATCGAGGGTCGTGGAAAATCATGGGTTTAAAGGCAGTTCTATTTGATTTTAATGGCATTATTATTAACGATGAGTCGATCCATGAGCAACTCATTGCCGAACTTTTGTTGAGTGAAAACCTCCGTTCTAAACCCGAAGAAATTCGTAAATTTTCTTTAGGACGGAGCGATCGCGCCTGTTTAACAGACCTATTAACCTATCGAGGTCGCGTTGTTAGTAATACCTATTTGAATCAGTTAATTGAACGGAAATCTATTAGTTATCGCAATTATTTAGAACAATTAGAACAACTTCCCCTCTATCTGGGTTTGGAGAATTTCCTTCAACAGTTACAATTGGCCGATCTAAAGTTAGGAATTGTCACCGGGGCTTTACGGGCGGAAGTGGAATTGGTCTTAACTCGCAGTGGGCTGAAAGATTATTTTCCGGTGATTGTGGCTGGGGATGATATTACCCTCAGCAAACCCGAACCCGAAGGCTATTTGTTAGGCCTGCAACGGTTAAACGAGGCTTACCCGTACCTGAATTTACAGCCGTCGGAATGTCTGGCCGTAGAGGATACCTGTGTGGGGATTATTGCGGCCGGGCGGGCCGGGATGCAGGTCGCTGGTGTTGCCCATACCTATCCCCTCCATATCCTGCAACGCTGGGCCAATTGGGCGGTGGATCGGTTCAGTGATCTGGAATTAGAGCGGATTCAAAAAAATTTTTTAGAGGAACCTTTGCAATCTCAAGTTTAGTTGTGTTACAATAAAAAGTTGGAGTCAGAGATCATTCCTCACACATGGATTCTTTGACTCTTACGGGGAATTAGCTCAGTTGGTAGAGTGCTGCGATCGCACCGCAGAGGTCAGGGGTTCGAATCCCCTATTCTCCATTAATTTTGTTGTACACAACAAACAGCATTAGCTAATTGTTGCCGTTCCTTTTTATTTGACCCTAGGAATGGTAGAATGTATTCTTAAAGTGTAGGTTTTATTTCTTATTCCTATAAGAACTTAATAAGTTGACTATTATGGCACAAATTTCTACCCCCGACGAAGGAGACAATGTTGTTAACCTTAGAGAATATTTACATGATGAAGAAAATATTTCCTATCGTGATTTTGATCAGATTCTTCATACAGCATCTGAAGTTTTAGAAAGATGTATAGATACAACGCAAAATGGTTCTGGATTAATTTACGGTCATGTCCAAAGCGGTAAAACATCTGTTATTCTAGCGACTATGGCTTTAGCCGCAGATAATGGTTTTAATAATTTCATAGTAATGACATCTAATCTGAATGATATCTATGAGCAAACACTTGATAGAATTAAAGGATCACTGGATAGTTTTCAAGTCTTTGGTAAGACAGAAATTAGACAAGCTTCAGGATCTACTTCTGGTTTACCTCTAGCTTTAGTCTGTTCTAAACATCCACGCAGATTGCGAGAATGTTTAAATATTATTCGGCAATCCCACTGGCAAAACCAACCAGTTATTATTATTGACGATGAAGCAGATCAAGCTAGTTTAGATACAAATATTAATGACCAAAATAAGCCTACAAGTGCTGTAAATAAAGCAATTATCGAATTAAGAGATTATCTTAATTCTCATACATACTTACAAACTACCGCTACTCCTCAAGCGTTGCTATTACAAGATAGTCAAAGTGATTTTAGACCAGATTTTGTAGTAATCACTACACCAGGTACAGGTTATGTTGGTGGTAACCACTTTTTTGCTAACAATAATTTCAATAATTCAGATCATATTCGTCTTGTAGAAATGATTGAGCTTGATGAACTGAGGACTAGCAAAAGTATTCCTAATACAGTCATAGAATCAATGTTAGTCTTTTTTCTAGGAGCAGCAATTTTAAGAATACAAGGCAATTCTAGAAGATATACATATCTGCTTCATACTAGCTTTAGACAGACAGATCATCAGTTAGCAGCAGCATTGGTAGATCAATTTAAGAATGACCTAACAAACCAACTTAGACAATTTCCTAATGACCCAATGAGAGGTGTGAATCATACAATCAGAACACAATTACAAGATGCTTACAATGATTTACAGCAAACTTTTCGGACTGTTCCAGCGTTTCAAGCTGTTTTAACAGAAATGGCAAGACTAATTACCTCCACCGAAGTTATAGAAATTAACTCTGATACAGGTGAAGGAATTCGACCTACTCCAACACGAAGACATACCCTCTATATAGGTGGTACAAAAATAGGTCGTGGTGTTACTGTTAAGAATCTTTTAGTTACTTACTATGGTAGAGATGCTCAACAACCGCAAATGGATACCGTTTTACAACACGCAAGAATGTACGGATATCGCCAAAATGAACTGCCGGCTACTCGGATTTATTTACCAGATCATTTAGCTCAGAGATTTGTTGATATCCATAGCAGTGATGATTCAGTTAGAGAGCAGTGCCAAGCAACTAATTTACCTATTCAAACAATTCCTTTAGTGACAAGAGGAATGAGACCAACCCGCCGTAATGTTTTAAATGAAAACACAGTTGATTTAGTCACTTATCAAGGTGGAAGCCAGTATTTCCCACCGCTACCAATATCTGATCCCAAGATTTTAGGCAATCAAACCCAAGAACTTGATACCCTGTTATCTGTGACTAAATATCCTAATCTACAACAACAATACACGGTAACAGTTGATGATATTTTAGAGATTTTGCAATTTAAATACCAAACACCCCAATCAGTTGTCTCTTGGGACGATGATTTGATTTGGCAAGCCATTTCTGCACTGCAAAATCAAGATAAATATCAAAATACTGGCTCATTAGTTATTATTAATCGAAATTCCGATTTAGAGAAAGCTGGGAGCCGAAGTTATCAGCAACTTAGTAACGTTATACCAGGTGGTCAGGGAAATATACCTTATGGTATTAATCCTAATTATCCTGCATTACTAATGACTCGATTAAGGGGTGAACTTAATCCTCCAGGTGGATGGCATGGAGTACCTTTCTGGGTTCCTGTTATCCGATTTCCCGATGGTAACTATGCGTTTTCTGTAAATAAAAGCTGAAATAGAGGTTTTTATATGATTCAAACTATATCGAAGTTAATCAATTTTGATCAGTTTCTGGACTGGAAACCTGAAAGCGGACAATACGAACTACATCAGGGAGTTGTTGTTGAAATGCCAAATCCAACGGGTAAACATTCAGCGATCGCCGGTTTTCTGACTATTGAGTTAGGTTTAGAAATCAGACGACTACAACTTCCTTACTTGATTCCCAAAGAATGTACAATTAAATTTAGCAATAACTCTGGCTACGATCCTGATCTGATTATATTAGATAAACAAGCCGTAGAAGCCAATGAATCTCGATGGGAAAGAGAATCAGTTATTACTCAAGGAGATTCCATAAAATTAGTTGTTGAAGTTGTCAGCACCAACTGGCGCGATGATTACGCCCACAAAATGATTGATTATGAAGCATTAGGCATTGCTGAATATTGGATTGTTGATTATTTGGGGTTAGGAGGTAGCCGTTATATTGGTTCTCCCAAACAGCCAACTTTATCAGTTTATAAGTTGATTGATGGTGAGTATCAAATCAAGCTATTTCGAGACAATGAAAGAGTGGAATCAGTAGTTTTTCCAGAATTAAATGTGACCGCCGGGCAGATTTTCAAGGGTGGGTAAGTATTCATAATTCTGCTTCAATCATCCTCTAGTTTCAGTAATTGTTGGTCAAGGATTTGGATACGCTTTTGGGCAACTGTTTCTGATAAAATTCGTTTCCGCATTGCTTCATTAAGAACCCCTTTTTCCGCTAAGAGTAAACGCCGCCGAATCGCGTCTAATTTACTAATATAATCTCCCTTAGACTGTTCAAAATCTACCGGACGCCGATTATAAAATTCTCGCAAAGACTTTTCGGATCGGGCTATTTTTACCTGATAAGTGGAACGCATTTCTTCATAGACCGATTTAGGTAAAATTCCCGACTTTAATAAACTATCCAATTCATCCTGGGCGGCTTTAGCGGTAATTAATTCCGCTTGCCATTCTTCCACCCGTTGCTGTGTCAAAGAAACCGTTGATAAATTCAAACGTTTAACCACCCCAGGTAAACTTAAACCTTGCCCGACTAAGGAAACTAAAACACTACCAAAAACCAGGGTAATTAAAATATCCCGTCCCGGAAGTGTGGTCGGTAAACTTAAAGCCAAAGCCATGGATAGGGAGCCCTTAATATTCCCAAAAAATAACAAATGTTGCCAACGCAGAGGAATTACCCGGTCAAACCGACTCGCCAACGCTAACAGGGGATATACCGTTAAACCCCGGGCGACTTGGTAAACTAAAACCGCTAACAAAACCGCAGGTAAGGTTTGCCAGAAAGTTACGAGGTTGATTTCTACCCCAATTAATAGAAAAATAAAGGTATTAACAGTAAAACCCGCATATTCCCAGAAACTCAATAGGGTAATCCGACTGGAGGCTGTGGTTTGGCGAGACAGTCCCAGATTTCCAAAAATTAATCCCGCTACGACTACCGCCACCGCACCGGATACCCCTAGCAAATGTCCGACCTGAAAAGTGCCTAATGCTACGGCTACGGTGAGTAATAGACTATTCAGGGGATCATCTAACCGGGCAAATATAGGGATAGTTAAGTAGCCTAAGACCAACCCCACCAGACTCCCGCCAACGGAGCTAAACAGCAGTTGTTGGAAGCCTTCTAGGACAGTAAGGGAACCTGTGGTATAAAATTGGGCAATCAAATCAAAGCACACCAGAGCCGCCGCATCGTTAAACAGGGTTTCCCCCTCCACAATAGTTGAAAGTCTCGACGGGACTGGAATTTCCTTAAAGACGGCAATCATGGAAACCGTATCGGTGTTGGCTAACATCACCCCCATAAATAAGGCGGGTATCCAATCGAGTCCTAGGCCAAATTTCAATAAAACGGCAATAATTCCACCGGAACAAATCGCCCCAGGGCCAGCTAACAGGGCAATGGGTTTAAAGGTGCTGCGGAGACGACTGACATCGGTATTAATCCCGGCTTCAAAGAGGAGAATGGGTAAAAATAGATTGAACACTAAAACCGGATCTAAACCCACGGATTTAGAGAGAAATCCTGAAAAGGGCAAACCAGCCAGCACTAAACCTGTAACGTAGGGAATCCCAATCTTGCGGGAAAATAGTGCCACACCCGTCGAAACCAGTAGGAGAATAATTGAAATCCTGACTAATTCGGTAACATCCACTCTCAATACTGCTCAATAATAAGTCTTTAAATATTAACAATTAACCTTGCCAGACGGTAAGATTAATGTCAACCCAAAATTAAGGCATTGCTATGTATGTTCTAATCGGTGGCGGGGGATTAGTGGGGTTAAGTTTAGCCCAAAAGTTACTAGAACTTGGCCATACGGTGGCAGTAATTGATATTGATCCCACGGCCTGTCGTTATGCCCGGGAAAAAATTGGGGCGATGGCATTTGAAGGGAGTGCGGTGAGTACGGATGTGTTATTGGAGGCCGGAATTCGGAAGGCGACTTCTTTGGCGGCGATGCTCAGAAGTGATGCCCTGAATTTAGCCATGGTCACCCTCGCGAAACATTACGGAGTTCCCCATATTTTAAGTCGGATGCGCCACCCCGATTTTGCCGAGCCGTTGCGTTTGTCGGGCGCTAATCATATTGTGAGTACCGTGGAATTAGGGGTATCTACGATGGTGAATGCCATTGAGTATCCGCAAGTGGAATCGATGATGCACTTTGAGCAAGGACAAATTGAGGTGCTCAAGCTGCCGATTCCTAATCGTTGTCGTGTTGCAGGTCGGAGTGTGGCGGAAATTGCTCAGGATGCACGGTTTCCCGAGAGTTCTCTCATTGTCGGTTATCAACCTCACCCCCACGATGATTTGATGATTCCGAATGGGAGTACGGTTTTAGAACCCGGGTCTACTGTATTAATTGTGACTAAACCGGGATCATTACATCAAATGATTGATTTTATCGGTGTATCTCCATCTTAAAATTCCTTTGTGTCTTCGTGTCTTTGTGGTTAAATTCAGCCTAATCCTTACCTAAATAAAATTGATTAGATTAGTTAAATCTTTAACTCTTTTTGCATTAATCGCTGTTTCAAAGGTTCAGGATCACCCCGACCAACCACTTGACCATTTTCTAATAAAAACGCCCCATCACTATAGTTTAATTCCTCTAAACGGTGTGTTACCCATAGGGCGGTGATGCCGCGGGTTTTTACTAACCGTTGGACTTCAACGACTAAATCATTTTGACTATCGGGATCTAATAATGCTGTGGGTTCATCTAATAATAATACTTGGCAATGTCGGGCTAAGGCTCCGGCGATCGCAATTCTTTGTTTTTGACCCCCACTTAAGGCATAAATCGGACGTCGCTGTAACTCCAATAATTTCACCGCCGTTAAGGCATCTTCTACCCGTTGTTTCACTTCAACCCAGGGTAACTTATCCTCCACTAATCCAAAGGCTACATCCGCCCCTACCGTTGGCATAACTAATTGATGATCAGGATTTTGAAACACAAACCCCACCCGTCCTTGGAGTTGGATTTCTCCCGATTTCGACTCTAATAACCCGGCTAATAGTCTCAATAAGGTGGATTTTCCACTGCCATTAGTCCCTAAAAGCATCCAAAACTGACCTGGAGGAACATCCAGGGAACAGGATTTTAAGACCTGCGCCCCGCTTGGCCAACTAAAGCATAGTTCTTGTACCCGTATCGCTGGACTTGAAGATTCCATGCTCGTTGTTGTTCCCTCTATTCTGCCTTTGCACCCACAAAACCCGGAGGTCTCCCCGCGGCATTTCCTCCGGTTTTATCGGAAATTTGTACCGCAGAAATCTCACTACTGAGAATTGCCAGTTTCTTATCTGTGATTTTATCGCAGGTAAATTCTAAGACCTGGGCATTTCCTCCCCGGAGTGCCTCTAAAATCTGATTGTAAGCCCCTTGGGCATCCTCAGCAGATTTTTTTTGAATCGATAAAGGGGTGGGAGTGTATTTAACAATAATGTCTACGGTGAACATAGGATCTCAAAAACCGTTAATAATTTCAATTTCTTACTATATCGTTTCCAGCTAACCCTGAACCGCATATTGTTGTAACTGATTCAGAGAAACCACTTCTAACGCCCTAGCATGGGTTGATTCTAACACCACCGGGGGCGCGACGCCCGCATCCAGGGCTTCTTGCCAACGGGAGGCACACAAACACCACCGATCCCCCGATTTTAACCCCGGAAACCCAAAGGCCGGGACGGGGGTGCTCAGGTCATTTCCTTGGGCTTTTGTATATTCCAGGAATGCTGGGGTCACTTGGGCACAAATCACATGAACACCCAAATCCTGTCCCCCAGTATAACAAAACCCATCACGATAAAATCCGGTCATCGGATCGGAGCAACACATTTCCAATTTTCCGCCTAAAACATTTCTGGCTTCTTGCATTATTTTTCTCTCAACTTCAATTCACTCTACCTTAAATCATATCCCCGTTGTTGCGCCGTTGTTGCGCTTCAGCGCATCTTAAACTACAACCCCAACAAAATTTCTGCCAAATATTCATATTGAGATAAATGATTATAAATTTGAGCCGAAATTCTCATTAAGGACATAGTTTGATCTTCCCAAGGCATAATTGGCACTTCAATTTGATAGTCTTCCCAAAGTTTTTGATTCAAATCGGAATAATTTTGCCATCTTTCCCCTAAAGGTAAAACCGCCATTGAACCGATCATATCATCAGGACAGGGTGAAATTATTCCTATTTTTTCTGATAATAATTTTCGGGCATTTACCACTAAATTATGATTGGTTTTAATTAATTCTGACCAACCTCCGGGTAACAAAGAACCCATAAATTTAATTGCTTCAGGAATACATAAATAAGCACTAGGATCGGGGGTTCCTGTCCAGTCAAATTCCAATAAAAATCGAGAGCGATCGCTGCGGGTAGAATTAGCTCCATGACTAATAGTTACCGGACGAATTAATGATTGTTTATCCTGTTGTACCGATAAAAACGCGGCTCCCTTGGGTGCAGATAACCATTTATGACAATTTCCCGTATAGTAAGTTGCCCCAATTGCTTGTAAATTTAGCTCTAACATTCCGGGTGCGTGGGCACCATCAACTAAAGTATCTATTCCTAAATTATTTAATTTTTTAATAATCTCTTGAATCGGGAAAATTAACCCGGTTTGGCTGGTAATATGATCGATTAAAACTAATTTTGTTCTAGGAGAAACCTTTGCCATCACCGCATCAATAATTTGTTCCGATGAATGGATAGGAAAAGGAATATCTGCTATAATAATTTTAGCTCCGGTGCGACTGGCAACAAAATCTAATACATTTCGACAGGCATTATATTCATGATTGGTTGTTAGTAATTCATCTTGTTCTGAGAAAACCAGCGATCGCAAAACCGTATTTACCCCCGTTGTCGCATTGGGAACAAATACTAATTCCTCTGGATTTGCACCCACAAAATTAGCTAATTCAACTCTAGCCTGATCGAGTAAAATTTCATATTCTCGGGCATAAAAATGACAAGGTTGTTGTTCAAGTTGTTGGCGAAATTGAGATTGAGCATCTAACACCGGAATCGGACAAGCACCAAAAGCACCATGATTTAGAAAAGTTACCTTTGGATCAAATAACCAATATTGAGAAAAGGGAGAATATTCAGGTTTAGTGTTTAAAATAGCGTCTTTCATGTTTAATTAAATTAACAACTATAGCAATCCTATTTGAGTAATATTTTTTGAAATTTAATCCTTGTGGTAGGGGTAATTCATGAATTGCCCCTACCATAACCTATTTAGGATTGCTATATTTGATCCTAAACCAATTCTGAACTTAAAAAAATCCTATTTTTTTGACAAAATCTTTCCCAAGTCCAGTACATTAGAAATACCGTATCGATCCCAAAGGTTTATGATCCTAGCCAGCTTTTTTGGGTTCTGGCGACATCTAAAATCGGTGAAGTGGCGACCTTGTGCTATTCATACCCATTTAGTTAAACTGATTCAGCGCGGTGCTGATCTCGTCGCGGAGCAATTAATTGTCCTGTTTCCCATCCTCATGAAACAGATTAAAAGAACTCAGCGACGGATGATTCGTTTCTGCCGTTTTTTTCTATATTTGAATCCCACAACCTTTAAAAAACTGATTCAGGCTACCCTAGAACAGCGTCTACCCGGTTTTGCGGCGGAAATGGCTTATCATGCTACCTTAGCATTATTTCCGGCGGTATTAGCCCTATTAATTGCCTTAAGTTCCTTTGAATTATTGCAAACGGAAGTCTACCGAATGGCAACTTTACTGAGTCAAATTGTCCCAGAAGATGTCCAGAATTTAATCGGAAATGGAATTGATCATTTATCTCTAACGCCGAGTTCGGGTTTACTTTCGGTGAGTTTTATAGCTTCTTTGTGGGTCTTTTCCGGTGTAATTGGTGCGGCGATGACCGCCTTAAATCATATTCATGGAGTGGAAAAAACTCATCTTAGACCCTTTTGGAAAAACAAATTAATTGCCCTATCCCTAGCTTTAGGAACCCTATTATTATTAATAATAGCTTCCGCATTGGTATTAGTAAGTGATATGATTGTTGAAGGAATTGCTCGTCAAAGTTGTATGATTGAAACCATCGGAAATTGTGCCTTAGAGGATTTAGCTATTTGCATGATTCAACCGCCAGTACAAAATTGTTTATTAGAATCAAGCCTATTAGAAACCTGGCAAAAACTACGCTGGCCAATTACTTTGGGAATTGTTTCTACTAACTATGCTTTTATTTATCGTTACGCGCCAAATTACCGAAAACACGGAACTCCTCTGATGCCGGGAGCAATTTTAGCCTCTGTATTTTGGGCTTTAGTATCTAATTTATTTCGTTTATATGTTTATTATTTTGGCAAATTTAATATTACCTACGGTACAATTGGTGCGTTTGTAGTTTTGTTACTGTGGTTGCAAATTAGTTCCTTAATTATGCTAGTAGGGGCTCAACTTAATGTTATTGTGGGGGATGAAATGAAATCCTCACCCCCCTAGAAGTACGGTGATTACCAAACATCATACGTAGGGCTTGCTGAAAAAAGGCGAAAAGCCAGAACAGAGGGGAGGTGAAGACAAGAAAAAATGAATCAGGTGCAAGGGATGGGTGTAAAATAACGCAAAAACCTTGCATGAGTCGGTGAAAATGTACCGTAAAGACGAGCAACCAAGGACACCACCCGAAGAGTTCAAACTGCCATTTGAGGGAAAACTCTCAGAAGAGAATCGGTGGGTAATCATGGCCCAATGGATACCGTGGGCAGAATTTGAAGCGGAATACGCAGAATTATTCTCATCTGTTATGGGAGCACCAGCCAAAACATTTAGAATGGCATTGGGAGCCTTAATCATTAAAGAAAAATTAGGGATAAGTGATAGAGAGACAGTAGAACAAATCAAAGAAAATCCCTACTTGCAGTATTTTATTGGGTTGTCCGATGCAATATATTAAACGAAACTTAGGACATATAGACCAAATAATCGCCAATAGAGGGAGGCTGGATGAATTGAATGACAGACAATATAAGAGTTTATTAGTGGTATCAGAAGTTTATCGTCAACAGCAATGGATGTATGATCATAACAAACAAAGTATTTCCGACAGAATCGTAAGTTTAAGCCAACCCCATATTCGTCCAATTGTCCGAGGAAAAGCCGGAACGTCAGTAGAATTTGGAGCCAAATTGTCTGCTAGTTGTCTGGATGAATATGTATTTCTTGACCGGATTAGTTGGGATAATTTTAACGAATCATGTGATTTAAAAGCACAAATAGAGGCTTTTAAAGAATATACGGGACATTATCCTGAGTCAGTCCATGTAGATAAAATTTACCGAACTAGAGACAACCGAGCTTGGTGTAAAGAAAAGGGGATTAGAATGAGTGGCCCCCCGTTAGGTAGACCTCCAGTAAATATTAGTAAAGCTACTAAGAAGCAGGCGTCAGAAGATGAAAAGATTCGGAATTCTATTGAAGGCAAATTTGGCCAAGGAAAAAGAAGATTTAGCCTGAATCGGATTATGAATAAACTAGCTCATACTTCCGAAACGGCAATTGCTATTACTTTTTTAGTCATGAATCTCTCTGTGATTCTTAGACAGATTTTGGGGTCAATTTTTTTATTCCATTACTTTTTTCAAGTCATTGATTATGACAAGTTATCTCTTAACTCATTACCTCGAAAAAAACTTATCTGACCTTCTGACTTCATTAGACATCTCCGAAATAAAAATGGGGAGGGATACTTGATGGTAAAATTAGATTTTACCCCAAGGAGAGATGACTAAATTAAGAGGCTATCTGGACAAGAATCCCCAGCAAACAAAAAGGCTATTGTCGATGAACAAATCTTACTAACTCTAATTTATCTGCATCAGATGCCCACATTTCAAATGTTAGGGTTACAGTTTGAAGTGAGTGAATCAACAGCGAATGATATTTTCCATAACTGGATAAAAATCTTCAGAGAATTACTGCCAGCCAGTTTAGTTGAGCAAGTAAAAAAAAACGAGAGTGATTGGGAGTGGGTAGAAGAAATTCTGCTGGAATTTGAGTTAATAGTAGATAGCTATGAACAGCCCATGCAAAGACCAATAGACAACGAAGAGCAGAAAAAATATTACTCAGGAAAGAAAAAAACACATACGTTTAAAAATCAAGTCATTGTCATGCCGAGCGGGAAAGAAATAGTGGATGTAGCTGTGGGTTATACCGGAGCAACAAGCGATCTGAAATTGTGGAGAGAAAGAAGGGAGGAATTGGGGAATCATCAAAAATACAGGGGGGATAAAGCTTATGTAGGGGAAACAGCAATTAATACACCACATAAGAAACCGAGGAATCAAGAAATATCCCTTGAACATCGAGAAGAAAATCGGTTAAAAGCCAAACAAAGGATTGTAGTCGAACATTTAATAAGACTGATAAAAATTTATCGAGTTGCTTCCGAAAGATTTCGGTTAAAGAGCCAAAATTATGAAGCAGTAATCTTGACAGTATGTGGACTAATAAGATGGCGAATAGGAGCGATTGTATTATCATCTAAGAATTGCCCAGAATACTTTTGAAAAATGATTGAATATCAGAAATAAAATTCATTAATTATTATTAATGTAACTGAAAAAGCCTATGAATCCGTTACTTTAGGAGAACCCGGCACAGGAGTGCTAGAGGCTCAAAAAGTAGCGATAGAGGGCGTTTGAGGATTTTCGGAGATGTCTAATCAATTCTTTCTTGATAGTTAACTTTCATATTTATTTTATTATGATATAGTTTCCCTGTTCAATGTATTACTATCAACAAGATGGCTAAACTCAATAAATTTAAGGCTTTTTCCCTATCTACCTTAGTCTATGGGATAGCAATATTAACCTTTTTACCCATTTCCAAAGCAGAAGCCGCAACAAATTTTAACTGTCCGGGTCAATTTCCTCAAAACAGAATGCAGTTTTCTGTGAGTTATCTTGATGGTCGATTTACAACCATTACGTTAACCCCTCAAAGTGGCCCACCTCGCACCAATCAATTAAGATATGATCGACCCAACGAGCGGGGAGAATTAGTCTATCGGGGGGGTGATATGGGAGGCGCTGATATCATCGTGATCGACTTATCAAAAGGAGCCGTACAACCTGGGACACAGGTTTCTGTTTCGCTGGATGGACAGTGGGCGAGGGGAACTTGTCGGCTCTAATTCAGTTAACTTTTAAAATAGGACTGATACGGAAACCGAGTTTTTGATTGATAAACGCGGTTTCTGGGAAAAATATTCTAATTCTAAAAGAATATATAATAAAGATAGATTTTAATTTAGATAAAATCAGGAGTAACAAATGGAAGCAATTACGATTAAAGTTGATAATGAAGTAGCGAAGCTTTACCAGGAAGCGGATAGTAATAAACAAGAAAAAGCAATTTGGGTTTGTAGTCTGATTCTAAAAGAATTATTAAAGCCATCTGATTTTGATGAGATTGTTAAACAAGTAAGAGAAGAAGCTAAAGTTAATGGTTTAACTCCCGAAATTTTAGCCGAGTTATTAGAAGATGAATAAACTTAGAACTGTATTAGATACAAATATTTTTATTAGTGGTTTATTGTTATCAGCATCAAAAGCTCAACAGGTTTTTGATCAAGTTACTGAAAGCCAAATTCTCTTGATATCTGACAGCACTTTTGTCGAAATTTATCAAACTTTTATTCGTCCTAAATTTGATAAATATGTATCTTTAGAAAAAAGGTTGAATTTTATTGGAAGTTTACGGCAAAAAGCAGAAATAGTGAATGTTACTGAAACAATTACTATTTGTCGAGATGCTAAAGACAATAAATTCTTGGAATTAGCAGTAAGTGGGAAAGCTGACTTAATTATTACAGGAGATCAAGATTTATTGGTATTAAATCCTTTCAAAAATATTGAAATTATTACTGTTAATGAGTTTTTAATAAGGTTTAATTAATGATCTTAGTAGCTCTCGGGTCACTTACCCTAAAATCATAACACTTATAAATCTATTTGTCAAGCAAAATATTTTAATTTTATTCAATATGATTTGTCATTTTATGGTTGGTATTCCGGGTTCGGGAAAGTCAACGGTTGCTCAACAGCTTGCGGATCTCACCCAGGGTTTAATTATTTCTACAGATCGAATTCGAGAGCAACTTTATGGGGATGAAATTATTCAGGGAAATTGGTTAGAAATTGAACAAAAAGTGTTGCAAGAAATGGAACAGGCGATCGCATCTTCTCAACCGATTATTTATGATGCGACCAATGCTTATCGACCTTGGCGACTCGATATATTAGAAAAAACTGCTCTAATTTATCCTGAAATCCCTCGATCTTGGATAGCTTGGGTGTTAGAAACTCCCATAGAAATTTGCAAACTGCGAAATCAAAATCGCCAACGTCAAGTTCCTGAATCTGTGATTGAACAAATGGAAAAAGCGATCGCCAATTTTCCTCCCACTCCCTCGGAAGGATTTATCAAAGTTTATCGTTTGAAACCAGATAATTTAGACTTAAAAACTCTAGTTAACAATCTAATAATTTAAAACCTCGTTTCATACTCAAATCGAATTTCACTCTCATTCCTAAAATTCGTAACTCCCCGCAACAATATATTATCATTAAGACGATAATTAATATTAAATTGAAACGGTTGATCCGCAGCTAAGACCCGACTTAAAGAAACATAAGCATTATCAGTCACATCTAAACCCACTTCAATTCCCACTCCTAAAGCGGAAGCTGTGCCCTTGGAACCGCGTTCGGCTACTCGTGAGGGATAAATCCTAAATTCCGTTAATCCCGTGGCGTTAATCACATTCTGTTGGAGTTTACCAAATAATCCGGTACTGGCAATATTTGCTAATACTAATGTACTATCATCTTGGATGCCTTGAATTACACTTCCCCCCAATAAAGCGACTAATTCATTTTGAGAACGGGACGGAGAACTTTGTAACTTAATAATATCATTAATTTCTGAAGCCGAGCCGCGAACAATAGCAGTAATACGAATAGTTCTAACGGTTCCCAACCGAGAGGGACTCAAGGCTTCGGTTTGTTCCGCCGGAAAAGCTGAAGGGGGAGAAACAAACCTTAAAGTTTCAGGAACACGGGTAACTAAACGCACATCTAAAATCGGATCTAATCCCTGGGAAGGGACAAATATTGCCCGTTGGGGATAGCCTCTATCTAACCTTAATTGACTGGTATAAAGATTCACCTGTCCCCCAGTTAAGTCAATAGTTCCTTGAGGACGAATATTATCAAGACTGGCTAAACTTCCATTTAATTCAATCGTTCCTTGGGCATTAAAATTAATTAAAGGTGCATTTAAAATTGGAGGAGTCATAACTTGAATATTATCACCTAATGTTAATTTTAATCCATTTAAACTAACATCGACAGGAGGTGGAGTTGTACTAATTGTATCTGTGGGTAAGGTAGCAGTTTGTTCCGAAGGTAAAGTCACTTTTCCTTGACTTAAGATGACTTCTCCTCCTAATTTTGGTTTTAAGACTGTGCCTTTAATAATAATAGCACCGTCGGCATTTCCTTTATAGAGTTCTGGTAAATTAAGCGTTAATTGTTCTAGGTCTAATTGTAGAGGAGTTGACCGATCCGGGTCATTTTCCTCTAAGAGATAAGACACGGGTAAAACCCCATTTAATCGGATATGTCCGGTTCCTTTATCTCCTTGTAAATCCCCTTCAATATCTTTTACTTGAATGCGATCGCCAATAAATACAGCAGTTCCACTTAATCCGACAATTGATTGTTCTAAACTGCGGGCGGTTAAAACTGCATCTTGAATTTTAAATAATCCTTCTGGTTTCAGATCTAGTTTAATTCCTCCGGTTTCCGGTTGTTGTAAACTCCCACTAATTCTTAATTGAACTAATCCTTTTCCTTCCTGCCAATTTAACTCAGGATTGAGCAAATTGATCACAGCTAATCCTTGATCTTTAATATCAACTCGGACATCTACTACATCACTTTCTGAAGAAACTTTAGCAAAGGGTAATTTAAAGGGTAAAGTTCCCCTAAAACTAATCGGATCGGTTTCGGTAACTAACAAACTCCCACCAAATCTTAGTCGAGCATTATTATAACTAAAACTGCTTTGAGCTTCTTGAATCGGTTCATCATTAACCGTTGCTTCTAATAAGGTTAATTCCCCCGATGATTGGGGATTCTCTAAAGTTCCAGCAATACTCGCCCGAACATTCAATTGTCCGGTTAAATCCACATTTGGCAAATCAACAATTTTCTCAATTTCTTCTAAGCGGATATTTTTTCCCCGAAACTGACCTGATGTTTGTTGATTGGCTAAATTCAACTGTCCGCGAAAATCATATAATGCCGATCCTGCACGCAATTGGATGGGTTCAACTCGCACCACATTATCGGCAAAATTTGCTTCTAATAGGAACTGATCGGCGGTATATCTGCCATAATTCCAGTCTTGACCTTTGATGGTTGCTGTTGCATTAATTCCCGATGGAATTGAACCTTGAAAGGCAATTTCCCCGGTAAATTTTCCATCTAAATCCTGTAAAGGAGGTAGGGGTTGATCGGCAATTTCTGCTAGGGATTGTTGTAAAATTTGTCTAATTTCTTCTAGGCGTTGTAATTGTTCAAATAACGTAGCAGTAGGGGGTAAACCGACGGGAACAGGCTTGACATCGGCCGCTATTCCATAGTTTGGGGGAGTTAATCCCCGACCAAAATCCGCTAAATTAAAGATTTTTAAGGCAGTTAAAACGTCCTGTAAACTCCCTTGAGGAATTTTAATTGTACCTTCAAATTGATTGGATACAGTAGATAAATTGGTGGTTTGAGGTGTAGAAAGACTCGCTAAAATCTCAGAAACATTGGCTTGACCATTAATTAAAATCTGAGTCATTCCTTTACTCAATTCAGCATCAATTAACTTAGCAATCCCATTTTGATAACTAAAATTTCCCAAAAATAAATCGGTTTCAATATGACCTAAAATTAGGTTCTGGATCGCAATATTTCCGATTACCCCTATTTTATTAATATCAAAACTGGCTAAATTAGAGACGGTTAATTTTCCCGATGCTATACCTTTTAATTGTCCAATATTTAGTTCAGCTAAGGGAGATAAACTTAATGTTTGTAGAGGAAAGTCGTCTAAATTAATCTCTAAATTATTCCCTTGAGAGTTTCCGACTAATTGACTATCATTCCGTTTTACTAAAAAGGAAGTCGGTAAATACTGATTATCCAAAGCTAATTCTATTTTATCCCTTTCTCCCGCTAAGGCAATATTAACTTGTTGATTCGGAATAATATTAACAGTTCCTGCTAGAATGGGTTCAAAGGTGACATCTCGGACAGCAAAGTTATTTAATCTTAAATTTCCGTTTAGGTTTAAAGCCGAAGGAGTTCCTGTTAATTTACCATTAAAATCAACAATTCCCGCCACTAAAGCACTTTCTCCCGTGGTAATTTCTAAGGGTAAAGCCGTTAATAAATTTTGAACTAGGGGAGATTGTAAATCAAAATTATCAGCCCGAACATTCAGGTTTAAATTAGATAATTGGGGAATACCATTTCCTTGAAATTCCACCCCAATTAAGCCATCGGTTGAAAATCCCTGGGTTTCCGCTTTTTTAATATTAATTTCTCGACCATTCCAACTAGCAATGGCTTCAAAAGGTTGTTTAATAATCGGTAATTCTGTGAGTCGTAATTGACCTAATGCTTGTATAGTCTTAGGATTAAAACTATTAAGGTTTCCTTCTCCGGTGATTTCAGTAGTTAATAATCCTCGCAATAAAGGCATATTTTCAGCTTGCTGTAATAGTCCATTTTGACGCAGATTAGTAGGGATTTGAGATTCGACTAATTGAGAGAATCGACCTAAAGCAATTTGATCTCCTTTAATAGTTGTTTTCCATTGTCCTTGTCGAGTTTCTCCGGTTGCTAAAATGACTCCTCCATCTCGACCTAAATTGACTTGACTATCGAGAAAAGCTATTAAGTTATTCGGGGAAAAATTAGTGAGATTTCCGTTAATTTTTGCTGACCCTTGTAGGAATCCTCCTTGGAAATTTAAGGCGTTAATTTCAGCTAATAAACTAGGTTGTAAATTGGCTAAAGGTAATCCGAAATTAATTAAGGGTTGTAGAGGAATTTGATCGGTGATTACTTGACCTGTTAATTGATTATTTGCTAATTGTCCTTCTGCGTTAATAATTCCACCAAAATTCCCTAAATTAACCTGTGCTAATCCCGTAGCAATCAGAGTATTAAGATTAAAATTAGTTAAATTTCCGGTAAGATTTCCTTCTCCGTTTAAACGACTATTACGAAAGTCTAAGGTTTGAATTTGATTCTGGAGGTTTGGGGGTAAATTAGCGAGGGGTAAACCTAAATTAATCCAAGGATTTAACTGGATTTCTTGGGCGTTAAATTGTCCTTGAAATTGTCCTTGATTGAGTTGACTATTGGTGGTAATTATTCCCCCTAATTGACCTAAATTAATGACTGTTTTCGCATTTCCATTAAAGTTATTGGGGCTAAAATTATCAATTTTACCGGATAGAGATCCATCAATTTGTAAAGTTCCTTGACTGATATCTAAACTCTGAATTTGAGAGGTGAGAGCATCGGTTAATTTAGCAAAGGGTAATCCAATATTAATTAATCGAGGTAAAGATAAATTATCGCTAGAAAAATCCGTTTGTAGTAGTCCATTTTGGAGTTGGGAGATCGCCTTAATTGTGCTATTCTGAAAATTAAGTTGAATTTGACTATCTGCTTTTAAGTTATTGAGGGAAAAATCTTGCAAATTTGCCGATAGCTGCGCGACTAAATTTAACTGACCATCGGTTAAATCAACGGATTGAATTTGTTGTTTAGTCTGATCAGGAATGGCTGCAAATAATAGACCCAAATCTACTAACGGAGTCAGGGAAAGTTGATTAGCTATGACTTCAGCATTCCAAATCTGATTATTAGTTTGTTGTGCAATAAGATTCAGATTTCCTTCCGCAATTTTAATCTGTGCTTTCGCCGTATTGCCTGAAAGTTGAGCTTCCCCTAAAATTGGATAAATAGCTGAAGGTAAGGAGAATTGAGTCTGGGCTTTTAAGTTTTCTAAATCCCCAGAAATTTGACCATTTGCGGATAGATTTCCAATCGGAAAACTGGGTGTAAATTCATAGGATTTAGCGATCGCATCTACAGGAATATTATCTACTATAAAATCTAATTTAACAATCGGATTGAGTTCGGTTTTGGGTTTTGAAATCTGAGGATTTGGCGGTAGTTTCGGAAGTATTTTTTGATCAACCGTCGTCTGGGGTTTAATCGGGGGTGTTAATAAACCCGTCAGTCTTGCTAATTTAATTTCTCCTTTTCCTGTAACTGATCCCCCAAGGGAAGGTTGAATTAATAGGTTTTGAATCTGAATAATTGGATCGGCTAAAATCTTGAAATTTGGATCAAGTTTAGTTAAAATATTAAAATCAGTTTGAATATTATCGAAATAAATGCGATCAACTAAAGTTTGTTGAGTTGTAGCGATATTTCCTGAAAGTTGAGGGGCGTTTAAATTTCCTTTTAAGTTAAGATTGGCTTTCAATTCTCCCGCAACAGGAAAGGGTAAAATTAAAGGTTTTCCCTGAATCGTTTCCACGGTTTTTAACAGGGTTGAAACTTGCACAGGTTGTAAATTAGCTGCCAAATTTAATTGAGTTTTAGCCAAGTCTAAATCAGAATTAGTTAAAACTGATCCGGTTAATCCCAGTGCCAAATCTCCCATAGTAGTATTCAACTGATCAATGATCAATTGAGTTCCTGAAAAGCGCAATTTAGCTTGACTCAGATTAACAGGTTGAGGAAGACTATCAACAGCAACTTTAACCTGATCTAAATTTAGTGTTCCTTTAATATCCAAGGGTTTATAATTATTTAATTTAACGTTTAAATTTGTATTGAGTCTTCCCTGTTTAATAGCAATCCCAGGAGTTTCTACAAACCAAACTAAATGACTTAAATCCAAACGATTAGCTTGAATTTGAGCATTAACTTTTCCCGTTTCTAATAAGGCATCTGCTTTGATCGCAAAAGTACCTGTTTCTGCAAATTTTCCCCTTAAATCTGCTTGAATTTGCTGCTGATCTTCGGTTAAATTAGCTTTGATTTGCTCCACCGCAATAACAATCGGCTTTTCTTTGGCTTTTAAAAGCGCGTAGGGCACTAAATTAATTTGAGCATTTTCAATCCCAATGGTTCTAAAAACCAACGTAACCGGAGGATTTGGATCTAATTTAAGTTTAGTATCAATCCAGTTTCCCGATGAATTTTGTTCAATATAAATATTAGGATCAACCAGAGTAATATCCAGTTGAACTTTAGGTTGAAATAATGATAAAAGAGAGAAATTGACCTCTACAGCCCCCACTTCCGCCCTATCCGTATCCGTGGCGGTGGCGGGAATCGACGAGTGACCAAAACGAATACTATTTAGGGTAATTCGTTCAACGGGGCCAACATCAGCAGGCCGTTGTAGAATCCCTTCTAAGACATTACTAATGATGGGGGCTAACCGATACCGAATCAGCCAACTAGCGGTTGTTCCCACGGTTAACAGCGTAATTCCGCATCCTACACCCCCCCAAATCAGGATGCGCTTTAACCGTCGTCGTGGACGTACTATCGATTCAGAATTGGGATTCGGTGAATTAGGCATCTCAAATCTGGCTCTAAGTGAATCAACACAATATTATAGAAGTAATGCAGACTTAGAGAACCTGCTCCAAAACCCACAAGACTCCCACCTTAGAGATAATACTTGACAGGTCTGGCAGTGACAATTCTATTGATTTGCAGGGTATTATGGAGGGGTTAGAACAGGTAATGTAGCGATTGGGAGTCAACTTATGCAAGCTATCCTTTTAAGCCGCGAAGAAGTTGCTCAACGTGCAGAGCAACTGTACGAAAGCAGAATCCGCCAAGAAGTGGAAGTTGAAGAAAATATTGGCAAGATGGTCATCATAGACATTGAGACAGGTGACTATAGGATTGATGCAAATGGCTTACGCGCTGCTGACTTCTTGAGCGAGAAGCACCCCCATGCTCGACTCTTTGGGATTAAAATTGGGTACAACGTTGCTGCCGCTTTTGGTGGGGGTGTTATGGAGCTTGTAGTCAAGTGATTTCAGGGATTGTGGCTGAGTTGAGTCCCCAAAGGTAATCAGCGATCGCAAAGCATAAGTAATTTATAGGCGATCGGGGCATAACAAATCATTGGAGCGGACAGAAAGGTAATATTTTGGTTTAATTTAAGTTGAAGGCGATCGCTTGCCGCTCAATTTAGCCGTTAGCTGGCTTTTAATTATTTATGAGGGCAGTATTTGTAGAAGATCTGTTTCGTTTGAATCTGTTTCGTTGGGTGAATTGAATGCCGATTGAAGTAGGAATTTGGCGGTTGGGGGCTAAACCTGAAAAAGTAGCGATTTCTGCAATCAACTCAGAGTCAAGGTTGGAGGATGCGCTTGTTCAAGACATTTCTATCTTGTCTGCTCAATTGATGTTAATTGGACGGCAAGTTGCAACATCTTATGGCAAATTCATCGATATGTTGGCGATGGACATGTCAGGGAATTTATCCATTATTGAATTAAAGAAGAGCCGAACCCCTCGTGAAGTAGTAGCACAATTACTTGATTATGCTTCCTGGGTTCAATCACTTTCTTATGAAGAGATTGCAGCTATTTACTCAGACAAAAATCCTGGCAAGAAGTTAGAAGAAGGTTTTGATGACGCTTTTGGAAGCAGTCTACCAGAGCAAATTAATCAACGTCACGAACTGATCGTAGTTGCATCGGAACTTGATACCAGCACAGAGAGAATCATTAATTACTTAACTGATAGTTATGGAGTGCCTATCAATGCTGTATTCTTCCGTTTCTTCCGTGATGATGATCGCGATTATTTAGCGCGAACTTGGCTTGCTGAACCTGAAGATGTTGAGCGCAAGGTAAGTAAATCGACTGCTAGAAAAGGCAGTGAGGCTTGGAATGGGCGAGACTTTTACATCAGTCTTGGTGAAGGTGAGCACCGAAGTTGGGATGATTGTCAGAAATACGGTTTTGTATCAGGTGGTAACGGGAAGTGGTACAGCCAAACACTGAAATCACTTTTCCCAGGCTCACGTGTATTCGTCAACATTCCAAAAACAGGCTACGTTGGAGTTGGTGTAGTAAAAGATACTGTTGTCCCTATCAGAGATTTCAAAGTATCGCTTGATGGGCAAGAAATATCCATTTTACAAGTTCCACTTATAGCTCCTAAAATGGATGAAAACATTAATGACCCAGATTTGTGTGAGTATCTTGTTCGTATTGAATGGATTAAAACAGTTCCTAGAAGTGCAGCATATTGGGAGAAGGGGCTTTTTGCACTCCAGCATACAGCGTGTCGTATGACGAGTAGTTTTACAATTGAGAGACTATCGCAACATTTTGGGCTCGATGACTAAAGGGAAGGTCGATGGTGTCCCAAAGAGTGCGATCGCCACTGCGTTTTGCCGTTATGCCAGAAGTGTTGAATCTTAAACACAAAAGTATAAAAACTTTCTTAAGATTTCCGGGTATATTGAAAATACAAGTCAAGGGAACCGGAGTGATACATTTATGCAAGTGAGTCAACTCTTGAGACAATACGAGGAAGGAGAAACCAATTTTACAGAAGTAGACCTCCAGGGTGCAGACCTATCGGGAGTGATTTTAATTGGTGTCAATTTGTCCAGGGCCAACCTAACGGGAGCAAACTTAAGTCGGGCTTTCCTGAGTCGGGTCAAATTGAATGGAGCCTGTTTGCATCGAGCGAATTTGAGTTATGCCAAAATGAATGAGGCAAAATTAGGGGATACGAACCTAACCAAAGCCAATTTGACGGGGACTTTTTTAGTTAAAGCCAAACTTCCTAATGCTAATTTAAGCGGTGCAACTTTAGCCGGAGCTAATTTAAGAAGTGCCAGCTTACCGAATGCCAATTTATGCTCGGCAAACTTACCATTCTCGAATTTAAGAGAAACAAACTTAACCGAAGTTAACTTAAAATGGGCGAATTTAGTTTCGGCAAAACTCAGTGGGGCTAATTTATTAGGGGCGGAATTAACGGGAGTTAATTTACAAAAAGCCTACTTAAATGGGATTAAATTAAGTCGCGTTAATCTGGATGGAATTAATCTCCATGAAGCCAGACTAAATGGGGCTGATTTAGAGGAAGCCACCCTAATTAATGCCAATCTCAGTCAAGCCCAAATGCGAGGAGTACGGTTAACCAAAGCCGATTTAACCGGAGCTAATTTAGAACAGGCGAGTCTAATGTGGGCAAATTTAAACTGGGCAAAATTATCACAGGCGGACTTAAGAGATGCGGATTTAAGAGATGCTTCACTATTGGGAGCAACCCTGGAAAATACTCAATTCCAAGGGGCACAATTACCGCAAGCTTTAAAACTTTATCTGGATTTAGCAACAACCTGCTCTAATTTATATCAAGGTCATACTCAAAACTGTGCAGTTGAGTTAAGATAATCACAATTCAGATTTAACAGCACATCAATGGTGACAGATTATATTGTAGTTTTTGTTACGGCAAGTTCTCGTTCAGAAGCGGAAAAAATTGCTCAAGTGTTAGTGGAAGAAAAACTAGCAGCTTGCGTCAGTTTAATGCCGATTCATTCTATTTATACCTGGAAATCAGAATTATGCCGGGAGGATGAATGGCAATTAATCATTAAAACAGCTATTAGACAGTTTGAAGATTTAGAAATAAGAATTAAACAACTGCACTCCTATAAAGTACCAGAAATTATTGCTTTACCGATTATCAAAGGTTCGGTAAGTTATTTAAGCTGGATTTCTGAAGAAACTCAAACTCTTTAAAAACTTCGTTTTCTCTTAATAACTTTATTCTCTTTTATGATGTATCATCGCTCATAGAAAAATAATCAACCTTAAAGGATTCTGGAACAATGGCTAATAATTTTTTCAGTCGGATTGTCATTTCTACTTGTCTATCTTTGCCCCTAATTGGTTTAACTGCTTTGAGTTCTTTAGCTGATGTGATTACCATTTCAGTAATTAATAATAGTGGAAAAGCGATGACGGCTGTGTATATCTCAGCCCCAGATCAAGAGGATTGGGGTGATAATGAGCTCCCAGAAGCAATTGGCGATCGTGATAAACAGGATTTTCAGTGGGATCAAGCCGACTATGGGGGTTCAGATGCGGGTTGTATCTTTGATGTTCGTGCTGAATATGAAGATGGAACATCTACGGATTTGATGGATGTTGATTTGTGTAACGAAGCATCCTTAAATTTTAAATAAGTTAATCGGTATTGGTCTGGAAAATCGAATATTTCAAACCATACCCTAGGTATTTCTTCGTAGGTTTGGTTACAGCAAAAAAAACCAACCTACAAGATAGTTATATTTGGGGCGGTATAGGTTGCAAAAAAGTGACTTCCCGCAAGAATACTTCTTACGATATAATTTTTCTTGTCCAAGGGGTCAGACCAAACACCCAAGTCCACAGTCCCCAACTAACCAGAACGATTACATAAAGGATTGATCAATATGGCTACTTTTCAAGAAAAAACTGGTGCTGACAACCCCTTGAATGGTTTCGATGTTGGGAATAATAGTGCCCCCAGCGTTGCCGATCTTGACAAGGATGGGGACTTAGATGTTGTGGTTGGGAACGGCGATGGCAAGCTCAACTATTTCCAGAACAACAACGGAATTTTCACTGAGCAGACGGGTACGATCAACCCCTTCAATGGTTTCAGGAAAGGCATTGTCAGTACCCCCGCCCTTACTGATATTGACAAGGATGGGGACGTGGATGTTTTTTCTGGGAACATCAGCGGTACGCTCAACTATTTGCAGAACAACAACGGAATTTTCACTGAGCAGACGGGTGCGACTAACCCCTTCAATAGTTTCCAGGGTCAGCGTTATAGTGCCCCCAGCTTTGGCGATCTTGACGGTGATGGGGACTTAGATGCTGCAATTGGGAACGTCCTCGGCACGATCTCCTATTTGCAGAACAACAACGGAATTTTTACTGAGCAGAAGGGTGCAGCCAACCCCTTAAATGTTGTTGTAAATATTGGGCCGCTTAGTAGGCCCAATCTTGCCGATGTTGACAAGGATGGGGACTTGGATGCTGTTATTGGCACTAATCAGGGTACGCCCGAATACTTTCAAAACGACAACGGAATTTTCACCCAGCAGATCGGTGCCGCCAACCCCTTCAGTAGCCTAAGTTTGGGGATTAATAGCACCCCCACTTTTGCCGATTTTAACAAGGATGGAAACTTGGATGCTTTTGTTGGGAACGCCGACGGCACAATCCGATATTTTCAGAACACCACGCCTCCACCTATAGAACTTCTGATTAACGCTGTACTCCCTTTTAATAATGGGGTACAAGTTCCGGTGGCGAATGACTTAACGGTCTATTACAACCAACAGATTGTCAAAGGCACTGGCAATATTGTTATTAAGAATGCTGCGGGAAATATTTTTGAAATCCTAGATATAAATTCACCTAATATTACAATTAATAGTTATGAACTTGTTATTAACCCCACCAATGATTTAGCAGGACAAACACGATACACCGTTGAAATTTCTCAAGGCGCGCTTGTAAGTTCATCTGGATCACTACCCTCTAAAGCAACAACTGCTAAAGACTGGAGTTTTACAACCGTTGATAATATTCCACCCACCATTACGAACCTAAGTCCCGCCGATGATAGCATCGGCAAAATAGCGTTGTTTGGCAACTTAGATATCACATTCAACGAACCCGTTTCTAAAGGGACTGGTAATATTGTTATCAAAAGACTCTCGGATAATTCTATTTTTGAAACCATATCGGTGACATCACCCAACATCAGTTTTTTGACGGCTGGTGGAGCTAGTCTTCAGGTATTTATCAACCCCACAAACGATTTGGCATCGGAAACAGAATATTACGTTGAAATTGACAATACAGCCTTTAAAGATTTGAGTGGCAATGCCTTTGCGGGCCTGAGTGGAAATAGTGCCTGGAATTTCAAAACTCCTGATCGGACTCCTCCAGTCCTGACCAGTTTATCACCAACGGATAATACTACAGGAGTTGCCCTAGGAGATAATTTAATTGTCACCTTCAATGAAGCTATTCAGAAAAGTAATACGGGCAATGTCACGATTAAAAAATTATCAGATGGTTCAATTGTTGAAACCCTAGCGGTTAATTCCCCCAGTCTCACAGTCAATGGCAATCGACTGATTATTGACCCCACTGCCAATTTAGCTCCGGGCACAGAATATTATGTAGAAATTGCTCCCATAACTATTGCTGATTTAGCCGCCAATCCCTTTCTTGGAATTAGTGGGAGTACGCAATGGAATTTCACAACTGTCCCTGATGCCGTTAACCTGTCCATAAGCCCCACCACCGGAACAGAAGCCAACACCACCAGTATTACCGTCACTGCCACGGCTGCCCTGCCCGTTGTTGGCGACCAAACCGTTGATTTAGCGTTAACTGGAAGTGCCACCGCCCTTGACTTCGTGGGAACCCTCCCCAATAAAATCACCATTCCCAACGGTAGCACCACCGGACAAGTCACCTTCACCATTACTGACGACAAACTTGATGAAATAGACGAAACCGCTAACCTCGCTATCAGTAACCCCAGTGCTGGCATTGTCTTAGGGCCAACCACCACAGGCAGTTTCACGATTACCGACAACGACACGGCAGGATTTCAATTTATTCCCATTTCTGGCAATACCAGCGAACTTGGAGGTCAAGTCACCTTCGGCATCCGTCTCAGTTCCCAACCGACGGCTGACGTTACCCTCAGTTTCAGCAGTAGTGACACCACCGAAGGAACCGTAGCCCCCACCACCGTTACCTTTACCCCCGCTAACTGGAACAGTTATCAAAAGGTCACTGCCACCGGGATAGACGACCAGATCATTGATCAAGATCAAGCGTACAAAATTCTCAGTGCCCCCGCCACCAGCACCGACACCAACTATAACGGCCTCAAACCCGCCGATGTCGATGTTATCAATACCGACAACGACCTCCCCGCCGTCACTATCACCCAAAACGGAGGCAGCACCGACGTTACAGAAGCAGGAGCTACCGATACTTATACCATACAATTAAATACCCTACCTTTGGGTGATGTCACCATTACCGTCACCGCCGATGCCCAAGCCCAAGTTAGTACCGACGGGGCTACCTTTGGCAACAGCAAAACCGTCACCTTCACGCCCGTCAACGGCCAAACCCCCCAAACCATCACCGTCAAAGCCGTAGATGATACCGTAGCCGAACATAACCATACCAGCAGTATTACCCACGCAATTACGGCCAGTGCCACGCCCAACTATCCCACCACCATGCCCATCGGCCCGGTGAATGCCCAAATTACCGATAATGATATTACCTACACTGTAGTTGGCAGCACCACCACCATTAAAGAAGGCAATACGGGCAACCAAGTTATTAGTTTTACGATTACTCGCGGGGGCGAAACCCAACAACCCAGTAGTATTGATTTCAGTTTCGGGGGAACCGCCAGCAATGGCACAGACTATAATAACCCCAACGTCACGGGTACGGGAGTGAGTGCTACAAACAGCACCATCAACTTTGCCGCCAACGCCACCACCGCCACCATCGCCGTTGAAATCTTGGGAGATGCCCAAGTCGAACCCGATGAAACCCTCAGCCTCACCCTCAGCAACGGCAAACCCGCAGGGACAGCTACTATTACAGGTTCACCCCTGAATGTTACCCTCACCAACGACGACACCCCCGGAATTGTTCTTAAACCCAAAAACGGATTAACCACCACTGAAGCCGCCGCCACCGATAGCTTCACTGTCCGGTTAAGCAGCCAACCCAGCGCCGACGTCACCATTGGGTTAACCAGCGATAACACCGCCGAAGGCACATTATCAGCCAATAGCGTTACCTTTACCCCGAGTAACTGGAATACTGCTCAAGCTGTTACTGTTACTGGAGTCGATGACAATATTATTGATGGCAATAAACCTTATAAAATTGTCACCGCCGCGGCCACCAGCACCGACACTAACTATAGCGGCTTAGACTCTAACGATATCGGTGTTAACAACCTCGATAACGACCTGGCTGGGTTCACGATTTCGGCTATTAGTGGCAACACCACAGAAGTTGGAGGGACTAGCACCTTTACTATCCAACTCAAAACCCAACCCACCGCCGACGTCACCCTTCCTTTAAGTAGCGATAATACCGCCGAAGGCAAGGTTTTACCCGCTTCTGTCACCTTTAATTCAACTAACTGGAATCAACCCCAAACCGTCACCGTTACCGGAGTTGATGATAGTATTGCTGACGGGAATCAAAACTATAATATTGTTACCGGAGCCGCCACCAGTACCGATACCAACTATAACGGCATTAACCCCAACGATATTGGGATTGATAATCTTGATAACGACGTGGCCGGGGTCACAATTGCTGCTATTAGTGGTAAAACCACAGAAGCCGGAGGTACAGCCACCTTTACGATTCAACTCAGCAGTCAACCTACGGGTAATGTTAGCTTTAATTTAAGTAGTGATAATCCCGGAGAAGGCACCCTCTCCGCCAAAAGCGTTAGCTTCGATGCCACCAACTGGAATATCCCCCAAACGATTACTGTTACGGGCGTCGATGATATTTTCTTTGATGGCGATAAACCCTATAATATTGTCACCACAGCCATCGGCAGTCAAGATCCCAGTTATAACGGGATTAATCCTAACGATATCGCCGTCACCAATAGCGACAACGACAGTCCTGGGTTCATCGTAGTACCCGTCGTTAGCAATACCACAGAAGCCGGAGGTACCGGAGGATTTGTCATTTATCTCAACGGTCAACCCACGGGGGATGTCACCCTTCCCCTGAGTAGTGATAACACCAATGAAGGCACTGTAATCCCGGCCGCCGTTACTTTTAATGCCACCAACTGGGATATCCCCCAAACCGTTACGGTTCTGCCAGTCGATGATCCGATTGTGGATGGGGATAAAGCCTATAATATTGTCACCGGAGCCTCTACCAGTACCGATACCCGCTTTAACGGTATTGACCCCAACGATATTCCCTTCATCAACACCGACAACGACATTCCAGCGTTTATTATCTCCCCCATCAGTGGCAATACCACAGAAGCCGGAGGTCAAGCCACTTTTACCGTCCAACTCAACGGTCAACCCACCGCCGACGTCAGCCTTGGGTTAACCAGTGATAACCTTGCCGAAGGCACAGTCTTACCCGCCGCCGTCACCTTCAATTCAACTAACTGGAATACCCCCCAAACCGTTACTGTCACCGGAGTTGATGATGCTATTGTTGATGGCGATAAACCCTATAAAATTATTACCGCCGCCTCTACCAGTGCAGATACCCGATTTAACGGTATTAAACCCAAGGATATTGATGTCACCAATAGCGATAACGATGTTCTTCCCGTCGATAGCACCCCACCGGTGGTAATCAGTTTAACCCCAACCGATGATGCCACAGCCGTAGCCGTAGGGGATAACTTAATCATTAAATTCAGTGAAGCCATTCAGATCGGCAGTGGTAATATCGTGATTAAGAAACTCTCCGATAACTCCATCGTCGAAACCCTGAATGTAAATTCCCCTAAAGTCAGCATCGGGACAAACAAAAAGGATAAAGTCGCCAGTCTACTCATCCTTAACCCCACCGCCGACTTAGCCCTAAGTACAGACTATTATGTAGAAATTGCCCCAACCGCCATTCAAGACAAAGCCGGAAATCCCTATACTGGTATCAGTGGCAATACAACCTGGAACTTCAAAACCGTTGATGCTCCACCTGCCATTCCCCCCGTCAACCTTTTCCTATCCCAAACCACAGGCAGCGAAGCCGGGACAACCAGTATTACCGTCACCGCCACCGCAGCAGCAGCCGTTATTGGCGACCAAACCCTAGACCTGGTGTTAAGTGGAGATGCCAGTCTAGCCGATTTCATCGCACCAGTCCCCAACAAAATCACCATTCCCAACGGTAGCAGCAGTGGACAAGTCACCTTCACCATTGTTCATGACCACCTCGACGAAATCGACGAAACCGCGACTCTGACCATTAGTAACCCCAGCGCTGGAATCGTATTAGGGCCAGACATTACAGACAGTTTCACCATCATCGACAACGACAGCGCCGGATTTCAAATTCAACCCATCAGTGGCAATACCAGCGAAGCCGGAGGTCAAGCCAACTTTGACCTGCGCCTCCTGAGTCAACCCAGCGCCGATGTCAGCCTCAGTTTCAGTAGTAGCAACACCGCCGAAGGTACCGTCGCCCCCACCACCGTCACCTTTACCCCCGCTAACTGGAACAGTTATCAAACCATCACCGCCACCGGGGTAGACGATTTAGCTGCCGACGGAGATCAGTCCTACAAAATTCTCAGTACCCCCGTCATCAGTGCCGATAGCACCTACAACAACTATAAACTCGCCGATGTCGATGTCATCAACACCGATAACGACATCCCTGGAGTCACAATTACCCAATCGGGAGGCAGTACCAATCTCACAGAAGCCGGAAAAACAGATACTTATGAAATACAATTAAATACTCAACCCCTGGGGAATGTCGAAGTTACTCTTACCTCCGATGCCCAAGCCGAAATCAGCTTAGACGGCGTTAACTTTGCCCCATCTCAAATCGTCAACTTCACCCCCACCACGGGCATCACTCCCCAAACTATTACGGTCAGGGCGATTGATGATGGTGTTGCTGAACATAATCACAGCAGTAGTATTACCCACGCGATTACTAAAAGCACAGCCCCTAACTATCCCACCACCCGACCCATTGGTGCGGTGAATGCCCAAATTGTTGATAATGATATTACCTACAATGTGATTGGCAGCAGCACCCAGATTGCAGAAGGGAATACAGGTAGCCAAGTCGTCAGTTTCACCATTAGCCGGGACGGGGAGACTCAACAGGCCAGTAGCGTTGATTTCAGTTTAGGAGGCACCGCCAGCGTTGGTACAGATTACAATAACGTTCTGGTCAGTGGTAGTGGAGTCAGTGCTACGGGCAGTAAGATTAATTTTGCTCCCAATGCCACCACTGCCACGATTGCGGTCGAAATCCTGGGTGATACTGTTGTTGAAGCTAACGAAACCCTAGAACTTAGTCTGAGTAACGGTAATACCGCCGGGACAACTACAATTACGGGTTCTCCAGTCAGTCTAACGATTCAAAATGATGACGTCCTCCCCGTCGATACCACCCCACCGGTGGTAATCAGTTTAACCCCAACCGATGATGCCACAGCCGTAGCCGTCGGAGATAACTTAATCATTAAATTCAGTGAAGCCATTCAGATCGGCAGTGGTAATATCGTGATCAAGAAACTATCCGATAACTCCATAGTCGAAACCCTGAATGTCAATTCCCCTAAAGTCAGCATCGGGACAAACAAAAAGGATAAAGTCGCCAGTCTACTCATCCTTAATCCCACCGCCGACTTAGCCCTAAGTACAGACTATTATGTAGAAATTGCCCCAACCGCCATTCAAGACAAAGCCGGAAATCCCTATACTGGTATCAGTGGCAATACAACCTGGAACTTCAAAACCGTTGATGCGCCCCCAGCCATTCCCCCCGTCAACCTTTTCCTATCCCAAACCACAGGCAGCGAAGCCGGGACAACCAGTATTACCGTCACCGCCACCGCAGCAGCAGCCGTTATTGGCGACCAAACCCTAGACCTGGTGTTAAGTGGAGATGCCAGTCTAGCCGATTTCATCGCACCAGTCCCCAACAAAATCACCATTCCCAACGGTAGCAGCAGTGGACAAGTCACCTTCACCATTGTTCATGACCACCTCGACGAAATCGACGAAACCGCGACTCTGACCATTAGTAACCCCAGCGCTGGAATCGTATTAGGGCCAGACATTACAGACAGTTTCACCATCATCGACAACGACAGCGCCGGATTTCAAATTCAACCCATCAGTGGCAATACCAGCGAAGCCGGAGGTCAAGCCAACTTTGACCTGCGCCTCCTGAGTCAACCCAGCGCCGATGTCAGCCTCAGTTTCAGTAGTAGCAACACCGCCGAAGGTACCGTCGCCCCCACCACCGTCACCTTTACCCCCGCTAACTGGAACAGTTATCAAACCATCACCGCCACCGGGGTAGACGATTTAGCTGCCGACGGAGATCAGTCCTACAAAATTCTCAGTACCCCCGTCATCAGTGCCGATAGCACCTACAACAACTATAAACTCGCCGATGTCGATGTCATCAACACCGATAACGACATCCCTGGAGTCA
>NZ_LR735000.1:78362-95385 GCF_900009265.2 Planktothrix paucivesiculata PCC 9631
TGGGTGATACTGTTGTTGAAGCTAACGAAACCCTAGAACTTAGTCTGAGTAACGGTAATACCGCCGGGACAACTACAATTACAGGTTCTCCAGTCAGTCTCTCCATTCAAAATGATGACCTAGAAATTATACCCGAACCCACACCCGTACCAACACCCGCACCCACACCCGCACCAACCCAAATTCCCACACCTATACCTGTACCGATACCCACGCCAAGACCAACGCCCACACCCGCACCCACACCCGCACCCACATCCACACCCGCACCAACGCCCGCACCCACACCCGCACCCACACAAATCCCCACACCGGACTTTAAGGCTTTGGAGGATGCCCTCAAATCCTTGCCTGTTACAGTTTCACCCCAGCCTACCCCGGAACCCACGGCGGTGTATGTGTTTGACCCCACCCAGTTATACATAGGACTGAACATCAACGCCGATGCCCTGACTCCTCCTACGAGTGCCAACCCAGTTAACGGTACGGGTAATACCGATAATTTGGAAGCGACAGACAATCAAGATCGGATTTCATCAGGTGGGGGCAATGACAAAGCATCAGCTTTTAAAGGAGATGACTTTATCACTCTGGAATCGGGGAATAACACAGCCTATGGCGGTCAGGGCAATGATACTGTCCTAGGGGGTCAGGATGATGACCTCATCTTCGGTGATTTAGGAGATGACTTAGTTCAAAGCGGAGATGGTAACGATACGGTTTTCGGTGCTCAAGGGAAGGATATTCTGCACGGAAATCAAGGAGATGACCTGCTCTTGGGCGGTGAAGACATCGATGTCTTAGAGGGCAATGAAGGCAATGATCTGGTTTTCGGTGGCAAGGGCACTGATTTTATCAAAGGAAATGAGGATGATGATGTCCTATTTGGTAACGAAGGTATTGACATCGTTTCTGGGGGGACAGGCAATGATACCGCCTATGGGGGTCAAGAAACCGATCTCGTCGATGGCAATGAAGGTAATGATCTGCTTTGGGGTGATTTAGGAGATGATCTCCTCGATGGGGGTACTGGAGAAGACCAACTCTTGGGCGGTGAGGGCAATGACATCCTCGTCGGTGCTGAGGGTTTTGATATTCTCACCGGAGGAGGTGGCAATGATGAATTCTATATTGCGACTCAATTTGATACGGAAACCATTACGGATTTCCAAGATGGGTCAGACAGAATTGTGTTCACGGGGGGATTGACCTTTGCTCAGTTACAAATTACTTCGGAAAATGGTAATACTATTCTGACGGTAACTAGCACTCAACAACAAGTTGCTAAACTTTTGGGGGTGAATAGTTCTTTAATTACGGCGACAGACTTTTCTGAGAATAATACTCTGTAATCAACAGTGAGTTTCAGAAACTCTCGTTAGGCGTTTTACCTAACGGGGGTGAACTTCACTAATGCTGAATAAACTTTTGTTTATCATTTTTAAAGAACGTAATGTAGAACCCGATAGCCTCTAACCCTATCAACATTCTCCTTATGATTAGGGTTTTTGCTTTTTGGTTGCTAACATCATGTTAGATTGATTCACCCCAAACTTATAACCCACCCCAAAATTAAGGGGTTTCACAGCAGCATTGCTTTGATAAACTTTCCTTAAATCCGGTTGATACCGAACACTAAATAAAGAAATTGGGGTGGTATAGGTTCCAAAAAAGTTTAAATTCCATTGTTTTTCTGTAAAAAAGTTCAGGGGAATCCCCGAATCATCCTGCAAAATCGCTTGACTTTGAGCCAGAATTAACTCTCGAATTCCAGTAAAGGCGGGTCTGTGCATTAAATAGGATGCGGCTTTAAGATAGGTAACGGGTTGCTCAATTTGTTTGATAAATTTGCTGAATTGGGGTGTTTTTTTCAAGCCTTCATCGGAAATATCGGCGGAAAAATAATATAAAGTTCGAGGTTCTTTTTCCCCTTGAGGAACAAAATCAATTTTTACCCCGGGAATCATGCCTTTTTCAAATTTTTGAACTTTAGCATCCTTGTCTAATCCAATATATTGTAAGTCTAAAATTCTATTATTTGTCCTCGCCATAAATAATAAAATCAAAGGTAAAACTCCTTGATTAGATAAATCAGACTTCATTTCTTTAGTTTGAAAAAAGCTAAACTGAAGCAAAGAATAAAGGGAGTTTTTCACATCTCCCAATTTTTGATGACGCTGACTTTCTGATAATTCCTTGAAATTTGGCATCGTTCCCACGGGTTCTAAAGCCACCAGCACATATTCTTGGGCGGTCGGGAAAAATAAATTAGCATATAAGAAATCCGGCCCACTAAAGGGATAAAAAATTCTAGGATTAGATTGATTAATCGCCGCTAATTCCTGTTTTGACCAGTCGCTAACTTTTGCCAGTTGTTGTTTTTCTAGTTTTGACCAAGCTGGCTCAATAAAACCATGATAATTAACCCAAAATTTAGATTGAGTTAGGGGATAAAATTGACTTTTTGGATCAACTTTCATTCCCGCAATTAATTTAGCGGTATCCGTTAAATAATCCGCTTGTTTTTGATCATACAGGTCTAAGGGACTAATCGGGGGAGGAGGTGTTTCTGGCGATGTTTTTGGGGTTTCAATCCTTGGGGATTGTTTAATAGTTTGTTGAGATTCAGTTTGAACACAGGACTGCAAACCAACAACACTTAAAAGGATTAGTAATAGGGCTGAGAATTTCATAAATTACACCAATTTATTCCGAATACCAATAAAATAAAACGGTAAACCCAGGGCAATTGTTCCTAATCCGGCTAAGGATTCAAGGGGTTTATCCTGAAAAATAAATATTAGCATCCAAAGGCTAATTCCTAAAAAAATGATTGGAGTAATGGGATATCCCCAAGTTTTATAGGGACGGGGTACGTCAGGACGGCGAAAACGATGGACAAACACGCCTAAAACCGTGATTAATGAAGATAGGGTTAGGGTAAATGCTAAATAGGTAATCACGGCTTGAAAGCTGGCGGTGATGATTAATATAATCACAATTGCTAGTTGTAAACATAGGGCATAATAGGGGATTCCATGTTGATTTTTTTGAGCTAAAATTCTAAATAAGGGAATATCTTCCCCGATGGCTTGGGTAACTCTTGGCCCAGCTAATACCATGGAACTGATAGAAGAAATTAAACCAAATCCGATTAATAATCCCATGATTTTTGCTCCCAGATTACCAAAAATTTGTTGGGCGGCAATATAACCAATTTCTAATTGTCCAGCTAATTGTTCAATCGGTTTTGTATAGAGAAAAACAAAGTTCAAAAGTAGATATAAAATCGTAACTATTAACGTCCCAATTAACAAGGATTTCGGCAAGTTTTTCTCAGGTTCTTTGATTTCACTAGCTAAATAAACCGCCGCATTCCAACCGGAATAGGAATAGGTCACATAAACTAAAGAAACGCCAAAAGATGAACTAAAAATTACCGGAATATCGCTAAAACGGGGTATAAATTCAATGGGTTGGGGAGTAGCTAAAGTTAACCCACTCAGAATAAAAACAATGATCAGTAAAACTTTTAAAACCGTAAATCCCTGTTGAAATATACTGCTAGTTTTGAGGGTTTGGGTATGAATCAGAGACACCAAAACTACAGCAATTAAAGCAATTATGGTGGGATAATTTAAACCAGGAAATACACTGGAAATATATTTTCCTAATGCCATGGCGGCGGCGGCAATAGGAGCCGCAAAACCGACGGTGACAGACACCCATCCTGAGAGGAAACCTATCACCGGATGATAAATTTCCGAAAGATAATGATATTCTCCCCCAGAGCGGGGCATGGCGGCGCCTAATTCTCCATAACATAGGGCTCCAGAAAGGGCGAAAATACCGCCAATTAACCACAGAAATAAAATGGCAAAACCCGACTGAATATCAAGGACTTGAAATCCTAAACTGGTAAATACACCCGTCCCAATCATATTAGCAACTACAAGAGAAATTGCTGTTGATAATGTGATTTGACTGGATGAACTGGGTTTTTCTAAGGAGTTAGAATCGTTCAAAATCGTTATGCAAAATAGGGATATTTAAACAACCACAAAGGCACAAAGACACTAAGAAGATTATCAATAGATGTTAGCAGATTATGTATTAATTTTGAATCCTCTCTAACGGATAATCTAAACCCGACCTGATTGTAATTCTAAACACAACTTACGGAAATGATCGCCGCGATGTTCAAAACTTTGATATTGATCAAAACTGGCACAGGCTGGAGATAATAATACGACTTTCGCGCCTAATTTTGGAGCAATTTCAGAGGATTTGATAATTGCTTTTTCCATGGTTTCCACGATTTCAAAATTAGAGTAATTTTCTTCTATTAACCGTTTGGCAAAGGCTTCAGCCGCATCTCCAATTAATAATACTGAAACGGCTTTTGCTTTAATTTGATTTATCCAAGCCCTATCCTCGCCTTGTTTAGCTTCTCCTCCGGCTATTAAAATCACGGGAGAATTAACGGCCGACAATCCTACTTCGGCTGCGTCATAATTGGTGGCTTTACTATCATTAATCCAGTCAATTCCTTTCCAAGTCATTATCTGTTCTAAACGATGGGCAACTCCTGGAAAATCAGAAACTGCCTGACTAATTGCTGGGGTTTCTATTCCGGCTAATCGAGCGGCGGCAACTGACATGAGGAGATTTTGTTGATTATGACTTCCGACCATTTTTAAGGCATCCGCTTTAACTATTTTATCTCCATTTTGCATCACCCAATTATTATCAATATAAAATCCTAATTCGGGATTGGCAACTAATTTTTCTCGCCCTAAAACACTTGTCCAAGAGGCAGAAAGCCAGCGTTGATTGGCGGTTTCTCTTAAATAGGGATCGTCGCCATTAATGATTTGTATTTGGGATTGATAGAGTAATTTAGCTTTAATATCATAATAACGTTCTAGGGTGTAATGACGACTCAAATGATCGGGGGTAAAGGTCGTCCAAATAGCAATTTTAGGGGTTAAAGTTGAGGAGGATTCGATTTGATAACTACTGACTTCTGCAATTACCCAATCTAGGGGTTTTTCTATTCCTTGATATTCTTGTAAGGCTAATTCACAGGCCGCATACCCAATATTTCCACAGGCGGGAGCGTTTAAACCTGCGGCTTGAAAAATTGCGGTGGTGAGGGCGGTGGTTGTAGTTTTTCCGTTGGTTCCAGTAATACAAACCCAGGGTAAATGTCGCAGATTTCGCCAAGCTAATTCTAGTTCTCCGATGGTTTCTATGCCTAAATTTCGGGCGACTTTTAACCCCGGACTATCCCAAGGAACTCCAGGACTGACCACAATTAAATCGAGGGAGGTATCGGGTTGAAAAGTATGTCCTAATTCAACTTGAATTCCTTCGGTTTCTAATTGTTGTTTTTGGGTTTCTAGGGTTGAGGAGGAATTGCGATCGCTTAAAATCACATCCCATCCTTGCAATTTTAACAACCGGGCGGCGGCATTTCCCGATCTTCCTAAACCAATAATATGAACTTTCGGCATGGACAATTTAAAAATTCCCAGTAGATTGTTTTTGATTCTACTCGGATATGTTTCAGTCCCGCAAGCGGGATTATTGTTATTGAAAGATTAATGTAGTAGGCTCTTTAGGGCCTCCGTATTTTATTGTTTCAGTCCCGCAAGCGGGATTATTTTAATTGAAACCTAAAATGGTTTTTCCTTTTTTGTAACTTCTGCCTTTAAGTTTCAGTCCCGCAAGCGGGATTATTTTAATTGAAACTGGCTCAGTCGGTGATGTTCTTGATGCCGGAACTTACGTTTCAGTCCCGCAAGCGGGATTATTTTAATTGAAACTTACCGGATTTCGTTACCTACTTGTCGATTGTAAAGTTTCAGTCCCGCAAGCGGGATTATTTTAATTGAAACCTCAGAGGTTGGACACTACAGACAGAGTAAAGATATACGTTTCAGTCCCGCAAGCGGGATTATTTTAATTGAAACAACTATTCTTGATTTACATGACAAAATACAGTCCCAGTTTCAGTCCCGCAAGCGGGATTATTTTAATTGAAACCTCTGCCGTCTGAAACCCTTATGAAACGGTCATTCTAAAGCCCATTTTCGTGAACCTCAAAAATTACCTCATTTCAGCGCTCATTATTGAGACAGATTATTAATAATTAACCTAACTCAAAAGTATAAACCATTGATTTGTCAAGGTTCTAGCGTTTTTTCTGAACCCCCCTAGGTTTTTGCCCCCGCTTAGGTTCACGAAAACCACAGGATTTATATTAAGTCCTCTTACGGCGAGTCACAAGTAAAAGTTTCAATTCTTTACAATTTAGAACTTATTACCATAAACCCCATTAATTGTTTTACCAATATCAATCATCGTTTCCTGAACTCCTTTTTCCTTTCTTTCACTATAGCGATCGCTTAAATAATCAGCCTGTCCTCTTAATAACAATGTAAATTTATAGAGTTCCTCCATCACGTCAACCACGCGATCGCGATAGGGAGAATCCTTCATCACCCCATCCTCATCGAACTCCTGATAGGCTTTGGCCACCGAAGACTGATTGGGAATAGTAAACATCCGCATCCAGCGCCCCAAAATTCGCAGGGTATTCACCGCATTAAAAGACTGGGAACCGCCACAGACCTGCATCACCGCCAAAGTTCGGCCCTGGGTCGGTCGGATCGCCCCCATGGTCAGAGGAATCCAATCAATTTGATTTTTCATGATCCCACTAATTTGACCATGAAGTTCGGGACTCGACCAAACCTGACCCTCAGACCACAAACTCAATTCCCGTAACTCCTGAACTTTGGGGTGAGTGTCCGGTACGCTCCCAAAAATTGGTAATTCTCGCGGGTCAAAAAACCGCACTTCTGCACCAAAATCCTGAATAATTAGGGCGGCTTCTTCTGCTAATAAACGACTGTAAGACCGTCCTCTTAAAGAACCGTATAACAATAGAATTCGGGGTGGATGATCGAACATATATTAGGGAATGGGTAATGGGTAATGGGTAATGGGTAATGGGTAATGGGTAATGGGTAATAGGTAATAGGTAATAGGTAATAGGTTTTGGACTAATAACTAATGACTGATGACTGATAACTGGTAAGGAAGGGTTCTTTTAGATCTTTTAGGACTTACGCAGAAACCGGGTTTCTGAACGAGAAATCTCGATTTCATCCGCAAAATCAGGGCCAGAAACCCGGTTTCTTGGGTCTTGTGCGTAAGTCCTGTCTTTGTTAATTACCGCGCATCTCGATGAACCCGCCCCTACAACTGATTATTGCAAAAAGTGTTAACTCAAACTATCAATTAACGTTTGAACTCTGTCTTTAATTTCATCTCTGACTCGATGAAAAGTTTCTAAAGGTTGTCCGTCGGGATCATCTAATTGCCAATCTTCAAAAACTTCTCGAACTACCCAGGCTTCTGGTAAGTTTACCCCACAACCGCATAGAGAAATCACCGCATCATAATCTTCTGCCTGGAAATCACTTAAAGGGTTAGAAGTTTGATTAGTAATATCAATTCCGATTTCATCCATCACTTGAATAGCTGTAGGATGCACCCGACTTGCTTCTAAACCGGAACTGGTAACGGCTATTTTTCCGGCTCCTAAAGTTCTAGCAAATCCTTCCGCCATTTGAGAACGGCAAGAATTTCTTTTGCAAACAAACATTACTTTTTTCATGGTCAATCTCCAATTTTTAGAATAGGTAAATCAGGAATACACGCAAATTTGGGGATGTCACCCTAGATGTAGGGGTAATTCATGAATTACCCCTACTCTTAATAGCGTAATTCCTGTAAATGATCTAACAAATCCGGGTATTTATTGATTTAACTCTTAACACAACGCGGATCAAATAAACTGGCTTTTTCCGGTTCTCTGGGGAACCAAAAGGCAGTTTTTTTGCAAATTTCAACCAACATTAACATCACCGGAACTTCAATTAATACCCCCACAACTGTTGCTAAAGCCGCACCGGAATTTAAACCAAATAAAGTGACTGCTGTGGCGATCGCTACTTCAAAATGATTACTCGCCCCAATTAATGCCGCCGGAGCCGCATCTTCATAGGACATTTTCATTTTTAAAGCGATCAGATAGCTAATCAGAAAAATAAAATTGGTTTGGATAAATAAAGGCACTGCAATTAACAGAATATGAAAGGGATTATTAACAATTAATTCCCCTTTAAAAGCAAAGAGTAATACCAAAGTAATTAACAATGCCGATGTAGCAACGGGGCTTAAATAATGCAGAAATTCCCGTTCAAACCAAGCCTTACCTTTGTTTTTAAAAATCCAGTGGCGAGTATATACTCCCGCCGCTAAAGGTAATGCCACATAAATGATCACCGATAAAAAAATGGTTAACCAAGGCACTGTTAAATCATTCGCCGCTAGTAACCAACGCCCTAACGGTGCATATAAAAATAACATCGCCAAGGAGTTAACCGCCACCATCACTAAAGTATGACCTTGATTCCCATAACACAGATAACCCCACATCAAAACCATCGCCGTACAGGGAGCAATTCCTAATAAAATAGTTCCGGCAATATAGGAATTTGCCAAGGAAACTTCCTGTCCTCCGATCAGTTCTGTCCCAGTAATTAAAGGACGAAATAACCAGCCTAAAAAGAACTGAGAAAAGGCTACCATTGTAAAGGGTTTAATTAACCAATTGACAACTAAAGTTAGTAATACGGGTTTAGGGGCGCGGACAGCGTTAGCAGCCTGGGTAAAATCAATTTTTACCATGATGGGATACATCATAAAAAACAGGCAAATAGCGATCGGAATCGAGATTTGATGGACGCTCATCGAGTCTAAAGTAACCGCAACTCCCGGGAATAAACGCCCTAAAATAATCCCACCAATAATACATAAGAATACCCAAACCGTTAGGTATTTTTCAAAAATACTCAGTTTCCCCCCGGCTTGCACCGCCGACGGATTAACTTGAGGTAAATTTCTACTCATTAAACCTCCTAAAAAAATTAGTATTCTGCCCGTTTAGTTAACACTTCATCCAAGGTTAAGTTAAACTCCGATGTTCCCCCAAATACCGTCCCCACTTTGGTTTTATGAAAGTTACGATAGAGTTTGGTATAATCATCGGGTTCAAAGGCAATATAACCTACACTTTTAACAGCTTTAGGAGCTTTTTGCATATAGAAATCCAGAAAATTATTCATCGCCGGATTATCTTGAGCAGCGACCGCATTCACATAGATAAATAAGGGGCGAGCTAGGGGTTGATATTTTTCAATTTCCGCCGCATTAGATGAGGGGATAATTGGCCCTGAACCCGTTTGATTATCAATAGCTAAGGCTTTTAAATCTCCTGGTCTTTCCTGATAATAAGCATAGCCAAAATAACCGAGTGAATTAGGATCATTCATCACTCCTTGGGCAATAATTTCATCATCTTCACTGGCTTGATAATCGTTTCGGCTGGCTTTTTCTTCCCCGACTACCGCGGCGGTAAAATAATCAAAGGTTCCTGAATCTTTGCCGGGGCCATAGAGATTAATCGGTTGGTTCGGCCAAGACCCACGAATTTGATTCCAAGTTTTAATTTTTCCCTCAGCTTGGGGTTCCCAAAGTTTCTTTAATTCGGCAACGGTAATATCATTTACCCAGGTATTTTTAGGGTTAACAACAATCGTTAAGGCATCAAAGGCAACGGGTAATTCCAGATAGGAAATCTTGTTTTTTTTACAAAGTTCTATTTCTTCTTTTAGAATGGGTCGAGACGCATTACTAATATCGGTTTCTCCAGCACAAAATTTTCTAAACCCTCCTCCGGTTCCTGAAAAATCAACTTTAACATCGAGATCATCAGCAGGACTTTGAGCATTGTATTCTTTAACAATGGCTGCTGTAATCGGATAAACCGTACTAGAACCATCAATCAGAATGGGTTTTGTCTGTTTTACTTGCTGTGTCTGATTCTGACTACAAGCTAAAAGTAAAGTAGCAGTCCCAAGGGCTAAAACGAAGGTTTTGAGAGAACTGGGCAGTTTGAGTAGTTTAGGAGTCATAAAATTTCCCCCTTGACATTTATGATTAGGGATGTTTGAATCATATCAAAAAAAATTGATATGTCAAGTTAAAAAAAGGTTAAGATTCTTTTAGGTCATCTAAAAATGCTGAATTAGTCTGAGAAAAATTAGGGAAAAGACGAAAATTATGATCGCTGATTTCCCTTTAATATCTAATCTTTGATTTATTAATTAAAACTTGGGTAACTGCCACAATTCGGGTTGAAATTCCCTCAGAGAACCCAGAATTTGATCGGCTTCTTGATAAAGGGATTGATCCATATCCGACGCTGGAACTGCTATTACGGACATCCCCGCCGCCCGAGCCGCAGAAACCCCCGCTAAGGCATCTTCAAATACTAAACAGTTTTCGGGTTTTGCCCCCAAACGTTGAGCGACTAATAGGAAAATATCCGGTGCAGGTTTGCCATTTTTTAGTTCAGGATCATCTCCTCTAACAATAGATTGAAATAGGGAAAACCATTGTTGATGACTCTGGGTTTTTGCGGTAAAAGGGCGATTTCCTGAACTGGTGGCGATCGCTTGGGGAATATTATGAGCCGCCAGATGTTCCGTGAGAAAAACCGCTCCCTCTAAGGGCAAAACGTGGGGATACAATTGATAAATAATGGCATCTTTTCGCTCTAAAAATTGTTCAACAGTTACCGATAATTCTAACTCTTGAATTAAGAGTTTAACGGAATCATGGGATTTTCTCCCCCTAACTTTACAACCCAGAGCATGATCAATGGTTTTGCCATAATAATTGGCAACCATTTGATTAACTTTAGTATGAAGGGGTTCCGTATCTAACAGTAAACCGTCTAAATCGTAAATAACGTGGGTAATTTTTCTAAAATTTGGCATTGGTCAAGTGATAAAGCATTGTATTTATTATGAATCAAATTGACGGATAAATCAAGGGATAAAAATTATCTGGAATAGCATCAAAAATCAATTGAGTCTAGGATGTTAATTGCCAAGATTGATGACAAGTCCAGGAATTATCGGGATGTCTCTGATAAAACCTTAATTCCCAATCCACTTGGGCGTAGGGATTAATTCGGTTTTGAGCTAAATCTTTTAATTTTTGAGCGTGTTGGGGTTGAAATTCATAGGCTAAACTCAAATGTAGCCAAGTTTTTAATCGCAAGGCTTCTAAACGAGTCGGTGAATTAACTAATTTACTAAAATGAATCATTAATAATAGAATACCTGGGGCTTGTAATTCCAAACCATACCAAGTGGCTTGAAAAGTCATTTGGTTTACATTAATCTTTAAGGGAATCGCGGTTAATTGGGCGGTATTATAAGCGGTTTCTAGGGCTTGAATATAGAGGGAGGTTTGTGACTCTTGATCCTGAAAAAATCCAGTTAAGGTACAATGGGGCATATAATTATGGGCGGCATTTAATCCACACAATTCCAGACTTTCTTGATAAAAGATTTCAATTTGTTCCGCTAATTCTCCCCGAGGACAAGCATAAACAATAAATTCAAGGTTCATAAATTATCAGTTATCGGTCAGCCATGCAGCGATACTGTAGGCTAGTGGCGGGTCTCTAGCAGTTATCAATTATCAGTTTATAGCCTATTTGCCAGAATGATCAACCTGTTGACGATTTGACTATATAAAGTTAGTTAAATCTAGTTGATCTGCGAGTTAATTTTTGTTTAAATTTTTGAAACAATAAAGATTTGAACGATAATATTGTTTCTTAAACAAATTATAACTTTTGTAAAAAAATCTAATAATTTAATCCCTTGACTTTAATTGATTTTTGGTTTAAAATCCCAATTTGATAGTATAATTAAGCAGTATCACTATAATTCGCAGAGTTTGGATATAATTATGAGATCAACCCCAGATTTTTTTGATCAGACTCAGATTGATCATTGGGAAACTCAGATCCCTCCTGTCTCTGATCAAGCTCAATTGCACGGCTTTGTAATGGATATTAGCCAAATTTTTAGCTTAGAAACCGAGGGAACACTATCTTCCAGGCAAGCCTATACCCAGATTAAGCGGTTAGTCACGGAATTACAAAACAGTGTAATTAATGACTAAATGCCATATTATAACAATCTTAAAATTCTCTGTAAAAAACTATTTAAGATTGTTATAATAAAACAAGTATTAATTAAAATTTTGGGGTGTTTATTATGGAAACAACAACTAATCCTCAAACCGAAACTTTAGGATATTGGGCAGTACAAGCGATTCAGAAACATCTGGAAAAAGTTATTAGTCATGAATCTGAAGTTTTGAAAGATCATGATCCTGAAGAATTACATCAAATGCGGGTCGGAATGCGACGATTAAGATCGGCGGTAGTTGGGTTTGCTCCCGTATTAAAATTACCCGAATCGGCTGAGGATGAAAAAATCGGTAGAATTGCCCGTCGTTTGGGAAAATTGCGAGATTTAGATGTTTTATTAGAAATATTACAAAATACTTATTATTCCCAATTACCGCCATCGGAACAAGATATTTTAGATAAAATATTAATGGATTGGGTGAAACAACGTCACAAAGTTTTTCGAGTTGTGGCATGGACTTTAGAACATAAAATATATCAAAACTTGAAAGAAGATTTACAAGATTGGGTGAAAGAACCTAGTTTTACGACTTTGGAAAAACTACCAGTTAATGAAGTTCTACCGGATTTATTACTTCCCCAAATTAGTCATTTATTCTTGCATCCGGGTTGGCAAGTAGGAATCAATCAAGACCTAGTTAATTCTGCTGAAGTTACTTCAGAAACCTTAGAAATAATTTTAGATCAACAGGGAGAATCTTTGCACGATTTAAGAAAACAAGCAAAAAAAGTCCGTTATCAAATGAGTTTGTTTACTAACTTTTATAGTCCTAAATATTCAACTTATTTAGAAGATATCAAAGCCATTCAAGAACATTTAGGAGATATTCAAGATAGTATGGTTTTGATGGAAAAAATAGCTGATAAAATCCCATCAAAAATTAGGTCTAAACTTCCAACTTTTATCAATCTTTTAGCGGAAAAACGCTATGAATCTTGGCAAAAATGGCAATCACTTCAACAGCGTTATTTAAAAGCTGAAAATCGCCAGGAATTTCGCTTAGAATTACTGCATCCGATAATAAATGGGTAAGGGGTAATTACGAATTACGAATTACGAATTACGAATTACGAATTACGAATTACGAATTACGAATTACGAATAGCCAATGGGTAATAGCAAAAGTTTACCTCCCCTGCTTCCCCTGCTTCCCCTACTCCCCCTGCGGCCACTGAGCCTGTCGAAGTGCCCCCTGCCTTTCAAGGTTCCGTTTTCGGAGTTGCAGGAAGTTGAGGGCTAGGCGTTTTGATTTTCACAAAAATATCATAACGGCTGGTGCGATCGCTTAAAATTGCAGTAGTTAATCCAATTGATTGAATCGCATCAATCCATAACTTTTGATCCGGGGGAAGTTGGGGTAAAGATAAAGTTCTGACCTTCGGATCAAACACCTTTTCAATATTCATAAAAAAGTTACCATTATTGGGGTTAAATGTCATCGGAACAGTTTGCTGAAATAGCGGATTAGCAGTGATTGCAGCTTGAGGTAAAGGCACAATTTGATCCGCTACCGCCCCCCCCAAAGTAACAAAAGCCACATCCGGTTCTAACCAACCCCGAGTAACCATAAATCCCCCAAAGGGAGACACCCATTGCACTGCCGATTGATCCTTAACTTTCGTTTCACTCACCGTAAATTTTTTATTCTTCATCACCTCATCTAATTGGGTTAAAGCCTTATCCGCCGCACCGCGATCGGAAACCTTCACCATTAACACTAACCCCGCCACAAATCTTTCCAAAGCCCTAGGATTTGGATTAGCAGGAACCAAAGATAAAGAAAATTCCCCACCCATCCAATTCAAAACATCTTTTTCCAACTCCATCCCCGTCGCAGATTTAAAACTAGAACTCAAAACTTGAGGATTAAAGGGCGCTATGGGATTTGCATTTGCACCCTGAGTATAATCTTCCCAAACCAGTTTTAAATTACTTCCAGAAACCATCATTAATGTATTTTCTGGAATCCGCCTGAGAATCTCTTGAGCTTTATTTTCAACAGTAAATTTTTTCTGACTATTAGGTTTTAACCAAGATACGGATTTTAAACCAACTCCTTGAGATTCCAAATTAATATTAGTAGCTAATCCTTGATGTTGTTGTACCTGTTCTAAATTTTTATCAGGAATCGGATTAGGAGAACGGTAGGAGGCAATTTTTGTGGCGACGGGAATATTGAGGTAAACTTGAGCAAAGGGATTAGGGGTTTTAATCTTTTCTAAACTAGCAGCATATCCCGGGGTTTTCGCTAAGGAATCCGAACCTCTATAGGTATCAATTACCCGTTCAGTTGCATTCGGATCAGTCGTAACAACTAAAAAATCTTGTCCCAGGACGGCGATCGAATAATTTTGTTTAGGATTTCCCTGGGTTTCAATAATATCCACACCCCGATAGGAGCGCTGGGCGGTTTGACCCGGTTGTACTGTTCTCGGTTGCGATAACAATTCCTTGGCTTTGGCGGGGTTAGCAATCGGAAACACCATCACCATCGCCTGTTGATTCAGGGTCGTAGAAGTCTGGGCCCCCGGAGATGTACCTGAGATTAAACTGGGATTTGGTAAAGAGACAATCATCACCTCCTTTCCCACCCAAGGCTGAATATCCTTTTGATAATCATAGCCATTGTCTGTAAACACCCGACTTTGCCAACCCTTGAGAATATCTTGCAACGCCCCCTGAGATTGAACTGTGCCGTATTGCTTTAATTTTTCCCATTCTTGGGGATTGGTGGAGACGGATACGGCCACCATTGCCTCTTGGGGGACAACATTTGCACCCGGGGGAACACCTTCTAAAAATTTACGCGAAACTAAACCGTAATATGCTGCAATTCCACCTCCAACCAGCAGGGTTGCAACTCCCACCGTCAAAACTAGATTGGGTTTGATTTTTTCGATCATGAATGGGAAGGATGGCTTGAGACAACCGGTAGACTAATTAATTCGATATCGAGGGAGATTTTAACCCAGGGGGTCACACTTTGCAAATTCATCAGAGCGGTTCTTGATCTTGCGGATCGGAAAGATTATTAAACCAACCACGTTTCCAGAAGAAGAAAAATAACCCTAAAGCGATGAAAAACATCATTCCCAAACAGACAGGATAACCCCAATACCAATTGAGTTCTGGCATATTCCAAGGAGAATTTTCTGAGTTAAAATTCATTCCGTAGACCCCCGCCACAAAGGTTAGGGGAATAAAAATAGTCGAAATAACGGTGAGCAATTTCATGATTTCATTCATTTTATTGCTCATCGTAGACATATAAATTCCCATTAAATCCGAGGATGATTCTCGATAGGTTTCTACCATATCCCTAACTAAAATGGTATGATCATAACAGTCTCGAAAATAAACCCGAACTTCTGGACTAATTAAATCGCTTCCATCCCGAATTAACACATTAATCGCTTCCCGTTGCGCCCAAATTGCCCGTCGCAGGGTAAATAAATCTCGACGAATACTATAAATTTTAGCTAGATCTTTAGGTACAGGATTAAATACAACCTTGTCTTCTAAATCTTCTAAAAGATCTCCATATTCTTCTAATACCGGGAAAAACCCATCAATAATTGCATCTAAAATCGCATAGGCTAAATAATCAGCCCCTTGTTTACGAATAATTCCTTGATTATAACGAATGCGATCGCGCACAGGTTGCAAACAATCATAGTCCGCTTCTTCCTGCACCGTGAGTAAATAATTTTTCCCTAAAATCAGACTCACCTGTTCTTTATGGAGGGGATCGGCGCCGGGTTTGATCATGATCATCCAAGCCACAATCACCAATTGACCCTCATATTCCACCACTTTCGGCCGTTGGGGAACATTCACCACATCTTCTAAAGCAATCGGATGTAAATTAAATACCTTCGCCATCCGATCCCAAGTGTCTTGATTTCCTAACCCTAAAATATCTAACCAAGAGACAGAATGGGTATCTAAATAAGGCGCACATTCCTCCGGTGTTTTTAAGGTTAAACGAGTTGCCATTTCGTCACTATAATCAATTAAAACCATTTCTGGGGGTGGATCATCCGCTTCCACATCTAATGTGCCCGGGGGAGTTCCGGGATCATCATAGAAATAATCTAAATTCGATTCTTCTTCATCTTCATCAACAACAGAATCGAGCGGGGGCATCGTGGATTTTATACTGTGTGCCATAAAAAACTGCCCTGAAGTTTAATGGAATGGGTTTAGGAGTCGCAAAACTAATTTAAGTTTAACAGATGAAGTTCAAAAGGGAGTTTATATTTTAATAAAAAAATCTATAGACTGTTTTCTAAAATTTTAAATTCCCTTAAAGCAGGTAAAAAGTTTTTGTTTTCATGACTAGGACGACTTAATTTGAGTAAAGCAAATCGTTGTAACGGGGTTAAATCTTGCCATTGTTTTAAGGTAATCTTAACCCCGATTTCCCCTGCTTTTTGCTGTACGTCATCTGGTAATTTTTTTGTTTCTAACCAAAGCGGTTGATCCTCAATGGGTAAATCCTTGAGAGGAAGATTAGTATATTGTTCTGCTAATTCATATAATAAACTCCTATAAGCCGCAATTTCTTCCGGTGTATTAATCGAATTGCTAACTAACTGTTGACGAGCCTCCTGACTAAATTTATTCCAATGTTCCAGTTTTAACTTAACCCCACAACTATCTAACTTATACCGCACAATCATCGGAATACATCGCAAAGATTCAACAAAATCCTGTTCAAATTCAAACAAATTATTCATATATAGCAATCCTATTTGAGTTGTGTTCAAAAAGGGAACAGGGAACAGGGAACAGGGAACAGGTAATGGGTAATGGGTAATGGGTAATGGGTAATGGGTAATGGGTAATGGGTAATTACGAATTACGAATTACGA
>NZ_LR735151.1 GCF_900009265.2 Planktothrix paucivesiculata PCC 9631
TCATCAAGAATTTCACTTAATCCCAAAGGATAATCAAAAGGATGAACCGATTGTTTTCCTGCGTGAATTGCCAGTAATCCCCGATAATTCCGTTGCCAATCACGAGTTTCGTACCGTTTCTTTCCTGTGACTAAAAGACTAGCCCAAGGTTCTTGTATTGTTAATGCTTGCATTTTGTTATAGTTAATTGTTGGTTAATTCATCCTGATAATCAACTTCTAAAAGCGGTAGCGAATTACTATCTATTTGAGGGGATAAAGAAGCTGATTTAGCCCCACTACGACTAGCCCAATCTTTCAATGCTTCAATCTGATGACTGGCAATTTTAGCTAGAGGAACGCAATTATCAATCGCATCTAAAATATCCTCAGTTGTAAACTCTCGACTTTCGCTAAACCCAAATTGCATAGCATCATAAATTACTTGCTCAATCTCGGCTCCTGAGAAATCTTTAGAACGATTAGCTAATAACTCTAAGTTGAATTGATTATTAGGACGTAAGCGGTTTAAGTGAACTTTAAAGATTTGTTCCCGTTCTGATTG
>NZ_LR734997.1 GCF_900009265.2 Planktothrix paucivesiculata PCC 9631
TGCTCATATTTTTAGGCATGAATTCTGATGCCATTTTAACATTCATTATTATCCGTTTCGAGATTTCTTTTGGGTTAGCGATCGCGCTCATAACTCAAACGCGATCACCAACTCATTAGTACGCTACATATAGCGTAACTGCGTAAGTCCTGAGAATAACAGAATTTGTTATCGCAATAACAGAATAACAAGATAGAATAACAGGAATTAGAATTTGTTATCGCTAGTAAAAAAAAGCCTTAGTTTTCTAAAGTTAGAAAGTTAAGGCTTAATTAGAGTTTAACTAGGAAATTGTTGGATTCTCAAATCTTCAGGAAACTCGTTAATATCCGCGCCTTTACGGTCTTTGAGTTTAAGTTTGTAATGGCTTTTGGCAACACCGTCAATATATGGGGATGATGCGATCGCATTACTTCCCAACTGTTTGATGAATACTGGGACTTTAGCACTCTGGGCTTGACTAGCAATGCTACGAATCCAATCAACATGACAGGGACGAGAACCCGCTCCTGATTCGCCGCCAACAATGATCCAGTTAGGATAATCATTAGTAGAATAACTACCAATTCCTGGCCAGGATTCAATCCAATCCTCGGCAAGCTCTGACCATTCGATTGGTAAGAACTTGGATAAATCCAGAGGTTCAAGTAGGGGTTCGCAACTCAGAAATCGTACCTTTGCAGGAATTTGCATAAGTAGAGGGATTCGTTTATCTGCTATGGCTTGATTTTCGGCAGATACCCCAAGCCAAACATTATCGGGGATACTCCATTGCAACCCAACAGAATGATCACTATTTCGGGCTATATACCAATCGAAAAATTCAATCATTCGTTCTGGGCGTTTGGTCAGAATTTGATAGGTATGTTGGGGGTTTTCTTCAATTACCTGAAATATTTTTTCAACCCATTGAAATGGGACGTTTTTGTGAAACATATCCGCCATGGAACAGAAAAATATGTTTTTGCTTTTTTTCCAACTAGAAATTTTATCAAGTTGATTTTCAACAAATTCAACCGTTCCATCCCATTCCCCAACTTTTTGATATTGAGAAAATTGTTGGAGCCTTGCCGATTTAGCTGCCGTTGCCGCGTAACAATTTTGACAGCCCGCACTAATTCGGGAGCATCCGACAATCGGGTTAATTGTCTCATCTGTCCAGGCGATAGTTGTCATTGATTTTTCCTAATTGTTTTGGTTAATGTTGGTAAAAAAAAGCCGAGGATTTCTCCCCGACTCTAGTTAATTAGGCTTTAGCAGATTTCAGTTGTTTGTTATTCGTTGCATTCAATTGAGCAACAGGAACTTGATTGAGTTCGGCTTCTGCAATCGCAGCAAAACATTTCGCTTGATTTTCAACCAATCGTTGATCATTACAGACATCCATTGATTGAATCTCTTTTGTCGCTTTCAACGCAGCTAATTCAAGTTCGCCATTGGGTTCCCGATAGCTACTGGCAATGTAGAAATACGGCCCGTGTTTCCCCTCCGTTGGGGTCATTTCAAATCGGAAAATCAAGTTATTGTAGCTTTCACGAATCTTCTCCAAACTATATTTGTTGAAGTTATCCTTCATCCCTTCAGAAGCCCAACTATTAAGCGCATTCTTAACAAATTGTTCCGTTAAAGTGGTAAATTTATCTTTACTTTGACGGTGCATCAAAAAGGTTGAAAGTTCAGAAGCCTTTTCATGGAATTGATCTTTCATTTCGCCACCAACCGGAATCCCCCAAATTTCCATAAATTCTTCGTTAAGATAATTGGGTTCAAAAGTCAGAGTCTTCGTTGAAATTTGAACGATTGCCATTTCAACAAAAGTTCCTTTAGTTAATCCCGCTTTTTCAGCTTTAGAATGGTTTAATCCTTTGGTTTCTCCGGTGACAAAACAACCCCATTCTTTTGAGCAATTTCCACGATAACGACTCGGAGAACTGGGAATCAGAAATCCGTATCCGTCGATTTGGATAATATTCATGGTTTGTTCTAATTTTGTAAGTGGTTTTAGTTTCAGTTTGATTGATTTTTTACTTAGGAAATCAACCAAAAACCCAAGGCGGTAGCTAGATTATATTGAAATTATAACCTAACATTTATCGTTTGAAGCTGATATTTAATCCAGGTTCTTTATAGGCAAGATTCTGAATTAATTGCTGATATTCCGACTTTAAACTTTCAATCCGTTTGGAACTCAAGAGCTTTTCTTTGCGAACTTCAAGCGCTTTAATTTGATTCTCAAGTTCCTCAATCTCAGAATCTAATTTGTTGAGTTTTTCGCCATTGCGTTTAAGGATAATAATTTCCTCAGACCGAATCAATTCCTCTAATTTTGCCAGTTCAGGACTATCTTTTGAACTCACATATTTTTGTCGAAAACAAATAACAACTTTTGCAATGCTATCTTGATAAATAACATTATTCTTGTTGTTATTCATGTTATCTTGATGAATTTGTAATGCTTCGGCAATAGCATCGGATTCAAGTTCAATCAATTGTTCAGAAATAGATTTAATCACAAATTTCTGTTCAACAAACTTTCGGAGTGATTGATTAGGTTCGATAGAAAGTTCATAATTAACTTCAGAATCAATTTCAGAATCAACTTCAAGTTCAGAAATAAATTGAGATTTGTTAGGAATCATTGGTTTAAGTTTGGTTGAGGTTTAGTTGAAAAAAATACCAAGATCCTATAGACAAAAGAATAGAATCCTGGTAATATTAGAATTGATGGTTTACTTACAGCCTGATAGTCTGAGTTTGTTGTTAGGAAAGAATAGCAAACTCATTTTTGTTTTCAGGATTTTCAGCGTGTTCAATACCTTCAGAATCTTGAGAATAATCATCAAGGAAGGATTCAATAGAAGATTTAAAGGCTTTAGATTCAAACTGTCGAATCCACCAATCAGGTTCATTATTGATGCTGTCTTCAATCTTGGAGAGCCATTTGGAAAGAGCTTGTTTGACGAGATGTTGGGGAATGCGATCGCAATCAAAAACCCCATCAGATTGAAGTCGTTCGATAATCAAATCAACATCAAGATTGAGTTCAGGATTGAGTTTAGTTTCCATTGTTTTGCAAGGATTAAAGTTCATTAAATCTAAGCGGTAGCTAGTCTTTGAGAACTTACAGAACTAGAACTCAAAACAATTAGAGTTCCAGTTGGAGAAAGCAGGTAGCTATCGGGTTGAAAAACACGACGAACATCGGTAATTCGTAAATGTTGAAGTTCAAGAAGCCCCTGAGAATAAAATCGCCAAAATCCTTCATTGTAGAGATATTGGCAAAGATAAAAGCCATAGTTTGGGTGAATATTCTGAGGAGCTAACATTCCAAAACAACCCTTTTTGTATTCACGAATTGGTTTACCTAACATATCCCGATTATGCTTTGCAATTAACCAGAAATCTGCACCTTCAAAAGCACTGTGAATTGTCCATTGATACGCATGACGTTGATACATTATTTTGATTCCAAATAACATCAACGTCATTAAGCGGTAGCTAGTTTCAATCAAAAGCTAGTTTCAATCAAATAAATTCAATTGTTTTAAGGGTTCTTCATAGCTAATTTCAAAAGTATTGGGATTGAAAATAATCAAAGGTAGTTTAG
>NZ_LR735152.1 GCF_900009265.2 Planktothrix paucivesiculata PCC 9631
CTTACCATTAGATATAGAATTATATCAAAAAGCCGAGTCATTACCCTTAGGAAAAGCCGACCCCGAATTTAAAAAGAAACCAGAAATAGCATTAGAATTAATAGAGAGGAGCTTAGACAGAGGATATCGACCGGGAATTGTGCTAACAGATGCCGGGTATGGAAATAACACAAGTTTTTTACAAGAGTTAGAGAAAAAAGGATTAAAATATATAGGGGGAGTCGCCAAGAATCGAAAGGTAATCCTCAAAAAAGGGGAAGATGAAAC
>NZ_LR734998.1:0-97059 GCF_900009265.2 Planktothrix paucivesiculata PCC 9631
ATTACCCATTACCCATTACCCATTACCCATTACCCATTACCCATTACCCATTACCCATTACCCATTACCCATTATGAAACCAATCCTATTAACATTAACTCTCATTCTCTCCTCTGGTATGAGTCAGATAGTTGAAGCAAAAACCCCGATCAAAAATCCCTCCTGGGATTTACAAGATCCGCCAATTGTCAATCAACTGACTCAAAATAGCGAATCCATAACCATTGGAAAAGCCGCGGATTTAATCACACAATGGTTAAATACCAAATCCAGAATTTTTGCCCCTCCCTTTGACCGTGAATCGCTCGGAAATTTAACTACGGGTGTATTATATGCGGATAGTTTAAAAGCAATTAATTTTTTACAGGAAAATAATGGCTATTATCAATATGGAGTCCAGAAAGTGGAATCCATAGAACGATTTGCAGCATCAGGAAATAAAGCTACCATAGAAGTCAAAGTGACCGAAGATACGACCTTATATAAAAATGGAAAAATTATCGAAAGTAGCTTTAATACAAAATTAGTGCGTTATAACTTAGAACAGTGGGATGGACTTTGGAGAATTGCTAACTCTCAAGTGATGAATTAAGGGTTTTAAAAATATAGCAACCGCCAAGGCAGTTAGGACATAGACTGATACTGAAACCTAGACGGTTAACTCTTTTCCTCCGGTGTTCCCTGTTCCCTGTTCCCTGTTCCCTGCTATAGCGATCGCGGAAGAATTTCTAATATTAAATTTATTAGAGATTTTAAAAATATTAATTGATTTCCCTTCCCTCGGGATTTGGCGGGGGAAGGGATTTAGTGGGTTAGGTTTTAGGGTTTACAAGGCCGAATCAAACGGCCCTATCCTAAAATTAACCTTCTTTTCCGGCAAAGCTTCCAGTTACAAAACTTAAACCTGAAGCATAGTCTTCGCCATAAGCTTCTTCTCCATGTTGGTCAATATCCAAACCTTGTTCTTCGACCATCGGTTTAACTCGCAGTTCCATGAAGGAACCCAGAATTTTGATAATGACAAAAGTGCCAACCCCAGCAAAAATGTAGGTAGCAACTACCCCAACAATTTGAGGAATTAATTGTCCTGGATTTCCATATAAAAGTCCATCAAACCCGGCAGGATTGACACTTTTTGTGGCAAAAACTCCAGTTAAAATAGCCCCAACAGTTCCGCCGATACCATGAACGGAATAGGTATCTAAAGAGTCATCAAATTCTAATTTCACCCGCCAACTGACGGCATAGAAACAGCAAACGGCTGTGATAGAACCGATTAAAATAGCAGCAACGGGGGTAACAAATCCTGCTGCGGGAGTTATCCCGACTAACCCGGCGAGGAAACCACTAGCAATCCCAACGGCTGTTGGTTTACCGCGTAAATACCATTCCACAATTGCCCAAGTCAATCCTCCGGCTGATGCTGAAACCATGGTGGCGACAAAGGCCACGGTAGCTAAAGAACCTGCACCTAAAGCACTGCCAGCATTAAAGCCAAACCAGCCAAACCATAACATCCCAATCCCTAATAGGACAAAAGGAACATTATGGGGAGCATGGGGAACCACCATAAAATTTTTCCGCGAGCCAATTATCCAAACGATAACTACCGCCGATACCCCGGAACTAATATGGACAACGGTTCCCCCGGCAAAGTCTAAAGCACCAATGGCTTGTAACCAACCTCGACCCCAAACCCAATGGGCTAAGGGAGAGTAAATAAATGTAGACCAGAGTACGACAAACCAAAAGTAAGCCTTAAAGGTGATGCGTTCCACAATCGCCCCGGAAATTAAGGCTGGGGTGATGATGGCAAACATCATCTGATACACCATAAACAACTGGTGGGGGAGGGTGGCTGCATAGCCGATGGGATCAGGTGTCTCGGCTGTGACTTTATTTAAAAATACCCAATCTAACCCGCCAATGAATTGTTCAATGCCTTGGCCAAAACCTTCCGAGACGGGAGTTGAGACATCAAAGGCGAGACTATATCCCCAGAATACCCAGGTAACGCCGACAATGCCCATTAAGATGAAACTCATCATCATGGTATTCAGGATGTTCCTAGAGCGCACTAAGCCACCGTAAAAGAAGGCTAAACCGGGCGTCATAAACAGCACTAAGGCAGCCGAAACTAACATAAAAGCAGTATCTCCGGGATTAATCGGGTTTTCTGCTGCTGCTTGCGCCCAAGCTGTTCCCGTCAGAGGGCCAGTTAATAGAATAAATGTTACTAATCCAATAATTCCTAGTTTTTTTAGCACGTTACCCCATCTTTCCCTATAAACCAAAAGTCTTTCCTGGTTAAAGTAGTATTTTTGCCATTGGTTCTTACTATGGTTCTGTATTCTCAAATACGATCTACAAATTCAGGGGTTTACCTATTCAACAAAATTAACCCCCAGTGTTCAGCCGAGGGTTATCTGGTTATTGGGTTGTGGAGTATCGTTCCTATTCCTCGTATTCAGGGATTTTGGTTTTTTCAGGAATATTAATCCGGGGAGGTTGATAGGGTTTGGGATTTTCGCCCTCATCCCAAGCTTCGGCATCTACCTCATCTTCATATTCATAGTCTAACTCTTTGGCATAGAATTTTTGTTCTTTACGCGGAGTCGGTTCAATCGGAACTAATTCCCGTTCTCGATAGCGGTCATCTTCATCCCGTTCGACATCGCCCCAGTTATCTTCTTCCTCATAGTCATTGTAAATCGGTTGGGGTTGGCGCAGGGGCTCGACTGGGTCCGGATGTTCTTCCCAGGCGTCATTTTCGTCCCAGGATTCTTCCTGAACCACCGATGCGGCGCGACTGCCTCGTTGGGGCGTGGTTTGGGGAAGTCCGGTTCCTAGCTGGTTAGCGGGTTTCACCGTTGGGGGATAATACATTCCCTCCTCTTCTTTTTCCCAAGGAGCTTCTCCTAAACCTAGGCGTTCTAACAGACCGACGGATAACTGTTGGAGTCTATCTTCTGAACCTTCAAAAACAATTAACCGATTCGGGCCACTACTGACAATTTCCTCAATGGATAATTCGTAGGTGCTGATCACTTGTTCAGGAATTTGAGGCAGACCAAGGGAGGCGATAATCAAGGATTGTATTTTGCCGTCGCGGGTATCGAATTTGAAGCCCCGCACCCGTCCCAGGGGTTCCCCGGTTTCGGTGATCACTTCACTATTGATCAGGGTGCTGTAGTTTTCTACATCCACGTCTTCTTCGAGGACGGTATCATCATCCACCAAAATTACGTCCCCGATTTCGCGGACACTACTCAGGTACATAAATTTTGGCATTCCAGCGATCGCTAGAATATTATTACGGATTCCGATCGCCACAATTTCACGCTGATCGACGTCTACCCAGAGTTGGCTGACGATCCCAAGTCGTTTCCCTCTGTCACGGGTAATCACTTGAGTGCCGAGAATTTCGGAGCGTTGGCAGATATGTTCAGATGTCATGCTAATAGAGAATTTCAGTTTTAAATGTTAAACATACAGATTACTCTACAATTCCTAATGTTATGGATGGGTATCCGTGCCATTAGTTTTTCGGGTTTCCTCTGCTGTGGGTGAAAACCTACCCTTGACCCATTATACAATGATGCTATCAGATGATGCGATCGCCAAGATGATTTCGGTGGAATTTCTCAGATTTTAATTGTTTTTTGCAGGGAAGTTAAAGATCCAACCCTGAGAACGATAGTGGTTCTCAAATGTTCCAGCCGATCTTTTTTCCAATTATTGCCGGAGTTGACCCCGAAGTTGGATTATATTGATCAAGCTAAACAGCAAGCAATCTGGGCGGGTTTTGAGCCAGTTTGTCCTCTAATGGGTCTACCACTAGCAACCTAGTCGGTTAGTTGTTGAGATTATAATATAATCCCATTTTAACCGAAATGAATAGAAGAAAATGGGATTATATTATTAAATATATTCCTTGAGCTAGAGGTTGAAACAATTGATTTATTTTAAGGTAGGTAAGTGATAAAGGAAATTCAAACAGATTTAATCAAAGTTTAGGAATCATCAAAATGAAGAAATTAATTCAAGCTCTGCGGTCTATATCCTTCAAAAATATTTTAGGTGTTTTTTTTGCAGGGTTATTAATGTTTATCAGTACCGCTTGTAGTAATAATCCTCCCACGGGAGCGAGCAGTCCCAAGCCAGATAAAGGATTAACCAGTGAACTTCCTAGCCCCGTTAAATCTACGGAAAAAGGCCAGATGTATGCCTATAACAACAGTGACCAAGATATTGTGAAACGGGTGAAAGATGTATCAGAAAAAGTCAGTAACTCAGCCAGTGAAATGGCAGGGGATTTGATGGAAGGAACCCAAAAGAACATTAAGAAGGCTGAAGGTAACACCAAAAAAGCCCTAAATCAAGTCGAGAAGGCGGCGGAAAAAACCTCAACGGATATTAAACGTCAGGCTTCTAAAGGTGCTGGACAAGTTAAAGATAAAGCAGGAGATTTCCAACGGCAGATACAAAAATCCTGATCAATTGGCTAAATTATTAACTCAGTTGCCATATCTATCTAAAGGTAGATGTCTCAGCAAATCCTGTGGGGTTAGATTGTAGAAACTATCGCACGTTCTCAATTCGCGCTTTCCCCAGTCAACTAAAAGCTGGGGATTTTTCATCGGGTAAGTTCTCCTTTGTTGAATTTCAAATTACGGATAAATTTCATCAATTCCCCCCATGATTTTTGCAGTTAAAATTCTGCAACCGAGTCAATCAGTCTAAGCGTTCAGTCCCCCAAATGTTGATTAATAGGAATGAGAATTGTAAATTCTGCTCCTTCTCCCGATTTGGAATTACAACTCATTTGACCCTGATGACGTTCAACAATAATTGAGTAACTAATCGATAGACCCAAACCCGTCCCACTACCGACGGGTTTTGTGGTGAAAAAGGGATCAAAAATTCGTTGTAGCACTTCTGAACTCATGCCTAAACCATTATCTGCGATCGCAATTTTAACTTGATTATGGTTGATTTTTTGGGTAAAAATGGTAATGGTGGGGGGATAATCACTCTGATTCAGAAGATGGCGACGATGTTCTAAGGCATCAATAGCATTACTAATAATATTCATAAAAACTTGATTGAGTTGAGAGACATAACAGTTCACTTTTGGCAGTTGACCATAGTTTTTAATCACTTCAATTTCCGTACTGTTGGCCGACCCTCGGAATCGGGGTTGTAAAATCATTAAGGTACTCTCAATGCCCTCATGAATATCAACAGGTTTCATTTCCGCTTCATCCAAACGGGAGAAGTTTCGCAGACTCAAAACAATATTCCGAATCCGTTCAGCCCCAACTTTCATTGAAACTAATAGTTTTTGTAAATCTGTGACTAAAAAGTCTAAATCAATGTCAGAAATGGTTTCTGTAATTAAGGGTTTAGGTTGAGGATATTCCTGTTGGTAGACGTGAATTAATCGGAGTAAATCTCGAACATATTCACTGGCGGGGGTAAGATTCCCATAAATAAAACTCACGGGATTATTAATTTCATGGGCAACTCCCGCTACCATCTGTCCGAGAGAGGACATTTTTTCACTTTGAATTAATTGGGCTTGGGTATGTTGCAGTTGATTTAAAGTTTGTTCTAAACGGGAATTTTTTTCGTTGAGTTGTTGGGTACGTTCTTGAACTTTATTTTCCACGGAGGCATATAACAGGGCATTTTCTAAAGACACCGCCGCTTGGGAAGACAGGAGGTTTAAAACTTCAATTCGCTCTGAGGTAAAGGCTCCGGCTGTTAAGTTATTTTCTAAATATAAAATCCCTAAAAGTTTCCCTTGGCTAATAATTGGAGTACACAAAATCGATTTAATTTGATGGCTATTAATATAGGGATCATGAGTAAATTGTCCTTCCAAGGTAGCATTCATTAATACCACATCATGACCTGTTCTTTCCACATAATAGATCACGGTTAAAGGTAAATCAGGGGAGGTTTCAACGTTGATTTTAGGATGAACAATAACTTCTTCCGTATCCGTGGAAGCCTCGGCTTCAATCACTAATTTTTCCTCTTTATATAAAATTAAAAATCCTTTTTGAGCTCCCGCATTTTCAATCACAATTTTCATTAAATTAGCTAATAATTTCTCTAAAACAATTTCCCGTGAGATAGCTTGAGAGGCTTTAATGACGGTGCTTAAATCCAATAACGCTAAACTACTACCATGGGAGGTACTTAGAGTAATTGATTCAGTTTCAAATAAGGACGGTTTAAGGCTGGCTAAATATTTGAGTTGAGGATATTGGCTTTCTAACTGTTCAATTTTACGAACTGCACCCCAACGTTGATAGCTGTAATAGGCTTCTCTGAGGTGAAGATTGGCATATTTAAGTTTATGATGATTCATCCAAAATTTAGCCGCCAGTTCGTGACTCAGGGCAACATTTTGAATAAATCCTGCTTCCTGTGCCGTTGATATTGCTTGTTCATATAAATCAATAGCTTCAAAGGAATCTTGAGAAATTCGAGCCAATTCTGCTTCGACCAAGAGATATTTAGATAAGAAATTGGTCGGACAGTTATCTGACCAGGTTTTAATTTTTTCTTGATTACTTTTAATTTTTTCTAAAAACTGCTGTTGTTGCAATTCTGAAACTTTGTCTAAATTTGCAATTAAAATTAAAGACGAATAAAAATAATATTCTGTGACGGAAATCAATCCCAGAATGAATTGTAGCAATTCTTCCACTTCTAAGGTGAGTTTTAAGGCTGCTTCTACCTGACCATATAGGTAGAGAACTTGCAATTTAAAAATTTTGTAAAGACACAGAGAATAGAATTTCTGATTTTGTTGGCTACTCTCGAGATAATCAGCTTCTGTGATTTCTGGGGCATCAAAAGATAATAAATCTGGGGTTTCATCGATTAAATTAAGCAGAATTCCTCGGAGTCCTGTTAAGGTATCAATCACTAGATGATTGTCAGTTTTATAGGCAAATTTTAAATAGTTTTTAACTTCAATTAAGAATTTAGGCAAGTTTACACCCTGCGCCATTAAATTTAGAGATTGATTATTTAATAAATAACCGGCATATTGCAAATCTCCAGAATCTAAAGCGGATTGATAACCTTCATGACCCAAAGCATTTGAATTCTTAATCGGTTCTAACCAATAGTTGAGACAACTAATTAGGGATGCAGATACTTTATAAACGGGATAATTCCACTTTTTATTAAGTTTTAAAGCCAGTTGACCCAACTCATAGGCGGTTTGATATTGATTAAAGATTGTAGCAACTAGAATCCCATAGGTGGCATAGAAAAATCCCGCTTCGGGAGAATATCCCGATTTAATCGCAACTTTCACACCATTAAGAATTACCACTGTCCATAAACTCGGATTACTGACATAGGCGGAGGGGGCTAAATTATTGAGAAGTTTTAAGATGATTTTTTTCTCCGATTCAACAATTTGGTTTTGCTCCAGGAAAGTCGATAGGTTATTAATATTAATCAATTTTTGTAGGGACTCTAATTCCTGGGGAATGACCGTTTGTAGATTTTCTGTGGGTAAATCTAATCCAAATAAAGCTAAGGCTTTAATTCCGGCATTGATAGAGGCTTCATATTTTAATTGTAAGGTATATTGGATTAAAAGTAGATTATAAACTTCAGCTTTTTCTAAATTAGATTGAGAGTGTTGTAAAATTAATTCAATTAGAGTTTCACTCTCGGCAAAATTTCCATTTAGGTATTCTATCTCGGCTCGTTCTCGATACAGTGAAAAGGCTAAGGAATAATATTCAAACCAACTATTATCGGGTAAAATTTCAATTCCGGCAATTAAATATTCCCGGGCGGCACTATAGGCCGTGGCATCTTTGGCTTTTTTTCCGGCTTCTAAGTTTAAACTTACCAGTTGCAATTTTTCTTGTTTATCGGTAATTAAAGATCGACCGACATTCAGGTGATCAACTAAATCAAATACTTTTTCCAACCAATATTGGGGCGGTGTATTAGCTAATAGTAACCGACCGATAGTTAGGTGAACGGATTGTTTTTGAGAGTCGGCAATTAAGGAATAGGCGGCTTGTTGAACGCGATCGTGGAGAAATTGATAATTCAGAACTAGATAGGGATTAATTTGTTCCGGTTCCAAATTATCAGCATCCAGTAGGGGTTTAATTAAACCTTCTTTTAACGCGGGTAATAAATCTTGGAAGGTATCAACGGATTCCTTACTATAAATTAAGGATAATGTATTTAAGTCAAATTGATTCCCCACACAGGCAACTAATTGTAAAACCTGTTGAGTTTTTGTGGGGAGTTTTTGGAGCTTACCAATCATCAATTCAACAACATTATCGGTGATGTCTAGTGCTTTAATTTCGGCAACATTCCATTGCCAAGCAATTTTTTCTGAGTTGAAGTTCAGAAGTTTTTCTTGATATAAAGTTTTGAGAAATTCATTGACAAAAAAGGGATTTCCCTCGGTTTTTTTGAAGACTAATTCGGCTAAAGGGAGAACGGTATGGCGATCGCTATGGAGAGTATCGGCCACCAATGCCGTCACCTGTGCCAAATTTAAAGCCGTGAGATGAATTTCATGAATTAAGCCTTCAGAACCAGCTTCTGGGGTAAAAGATTCGGACTTTAACCCTTCTAACATCATCATTAAAGGATGGGTAGGACTAACTTCGTTATCCCGATATGCTCCAATTAAAAATAAATATTGGGTAGCCTCATCCGTTAACATTAATTTCAGTAATTTCAAGGTAGCGGAGTCCGCCCACTGTAAATCATCAAGAAAAATAACTAAGGGATGTTCTGGTTGACAAAATAGACGAATAAAGTTCTGAAAGACTAAATTAAACCGATTTTGAGATTCGGTGGAACCCAATTCTAATACCGCCGGTTGCGGGCCGATAATCAGTTCAATTTCGGGAATTACATCAATAATAATTTGTCCGTTTGGCCCCAAAATTCTTAATAATTTTTCCCGCCATTGATCTAAATTTTCTTGACTTTCACTTAAGAGTAATCTGGCTAATTCAGAAAAGGCATTAACTAGGGCAGAATAGGGAATACTGCGTTGAAATTGGTCAAATTTCCCACTAATAAAATAGCCTTGTTTTTCAATAATTGATTTACAAATTTCTTGGACTAATACGGATTTTCCAATTCCCGAATATCCAGCAATTAACAAAATTTCGGTTTTCCCTTGACTCACTCCGTCAAAGGCTTCTATCAAGGTATTAATTTCAGTTTCTCTACCATAGAGTTTTTTGGGAATTTTAAATTGGTCAGAAATATCCTGCATTCCCAATTGAAATTCGCTAACGGTTCCTGTGGCTTGAACTTGTTTAAAACTATCTTCTAAATCGGCAATTAATCCCCAGGCACTCTGATAGCGTTCTTCGGGGGTTTTAGATAATAATTTCAGGACAATTCGAGAAATAATTGGGGGAATTTCGGGGTTAATTTCATGGGGAGGAATTGGTTGTTTTGCCAAGTGGGCGTGAACTAATTCCATCGGATCAGTGGTGGGAAACGGAACCTGTTGGGTTAATAATTCATAGAATGTTGCTCCCAAGGAATAAAAATCCGTTCGATAGTCTACGGAGCGGTTCATTCTTCCGGTTTGTTCGGGAGAAATATAGGCGAGGGTTCCTTCTAAATTTTGCGGGGGATGGAGCCGTAAAGATTCCTGAGTTAATCCACTAGAAATGCTAAAATCAATTAATTTAACCTGTCCGGTGGCGGGATTAAAAACAATATTAGACGGGTTAATATCTTTGTGAATTAAGTTAGCTGCATGAATTTCTCGTAATCCTTGGGCTATTTTAATTCCTAGGGTTAAAAAGCCTAATAGAGTAAATTTCTGAGTAGCTAACAAGATTTTTAACGATTCTCCGCCAAAATCTTCTAAGGCCATGACTAAAGTGTTTTGGTAGGTTTGAAGTTCATAAACTTTAATCACACTGTTTAAATTAAAGTTGCGAAGGATTTTATATTCTCGTTCATATTTTTGGATATCAGATTGAGGGGGAAATTCTCCCTGTAGCACTTTTAAAATTACGGGCGAACGATCCTGTTCCCGGATGGCTCGGTAAACAACGGAGTTAACACTCTCATAGATTTGTGCTAAGATTTGATATCCGGGCAAAGCAATCATGTTTGTTTCCTTCTGCACTGATTTAGGCTGAGTGGGTTAAGTTTCCGTGATCACTCAGAATGTTAATAGAGCTAAAAAATAATTATTGATACAACCTGAAAATATCGATTCCGTTATTAATTTAAGATACCGAACCTAGATCAACCTGATTGGTTAACGGCTGCTCTCAGGGATAACTAGAACTTTGACACTCTCACCTTTAAGCCTTCGGCTATAACGGGAGATTCTTGCTTCTTTGGTGATTGCCTCTTAACTAGACACCAAGATGGCTCTCAATGCCCCGCCAGAAGGACTCCACAAGGGTTTTATACTGGGTTTCTAGTCCAAGTTACCGTATGCCCTACGGCTAATATCTAGGTTTGACCTTTCCTTGAAAGTTTTACGTTGACTAGGTTTTTACAGCCAACAACCCCATACTTTCACTCTTTAATTTTCTAGGTACTGAGTTGGGTTTTAGCAGCCCACATTACTGGTTACTGCTCTGATAATTTTAACACTTACTGCTATTAATTTAACAATATTTGGCTTAAAGGATTCGCTATCGCTCAGTTTTTTATTGGCAAAAATTCATCTCGCGGTTAACCTTTCAGGTTGAACGGGAGTCCTCTTTTTGCATTACAGATAGAATAACATGGCAAGGGTAAAATGAGTAGGGTTTTCCCTTTGCCCGGTCAAAACAGCCTTTCTTGATGTTAGGACTGTACCATAATAACCGAGGCTACCTTTTTCATGGGTTTTTGTCGGAACATCCCCCACCGTTGCACCCAAAGGGGCGAGTCAGAACAAACCCAATCCAAAACAAGGCGACTTTACCGACATGAAACAGTCAGAAGTATTATCCGGTGTTCCCAGATCCAGTGTTCCCTTTTGATCAACAATTTTGAACACAACTCCAATAGGATTGCTATAGCTTTTTGATACTAATTGAATGGAGATCTGCCTCATCAATTACGCCTCTCAAGACCGTATTACCGAGCGATGATCGATCAAACCTTCCTCTGTCATTGGGTATAAATCAAGAAAATTTTAACTCGGTATTGAGACAGAGGTTAAGTTAATAGGAAGTTGATAGACTACTCCATAGATAAAACACATTTTAGCAATTTTTAATGTAATTTCTGGGTTGTGTTTGCTAATTTAATTAGGAGAATTTCATGTTTTTTCATAAAAAAGAACCCCTTGAAAAAAGTGTCCGTATTGATGAACCCAATCCTCGTTTTGCCCAATTACTTCTGGAACAATTTGGCGGTGCAACGGGAGAATTAACGGCAGCATTGCAATATTGGGTGCAATCATTTCATGTTGAAAATGCCGGTATTCGGGATATGCTCCAAGATATTGCCCTGGAAGAATTTGGGCATTTAGAAATGGTGGGAAAACTAATAGAAGCCCATACAAAAAATGTGGATCAAACGGAAGCCTTTAACAGTACCTTATTTTCAGTTCGGGGAATAGGCCCCCATTTTTTAGATTCTCAAGGTCAAGCCTGGACAGCCGCCTATGTGAATGAAGGAGGCGATGTGGTTCGAGATTTACGCGCCAATATTGCGTCGGAAGCAGGGGCACGACAAACCTATGAAGCGTTAGTTAAATTAGCGCCTGACCCCGGTACAAAAGATACCTTAGTCTATTTACTGACCCGTGAAATTTCCCACACCAAAATGTTTATGAAAGCCTTAGATTCCTTAGGGAAATTAACTGATCCGTTCTTTGGAAATATTAAACCGGACGAAACGGTTAATATTTACTATAATCTCTCTAGTGACGGTAAAGATAGTCGCGGCCCTTGGAATTCGGAACCCGATTTTGAATATATTGCTGAACCCCAAGCCCGTCATTAATTCTGTTCCCTTCTTAAGAATTTTGGGCTGAATTATTAATAGAAAAAGCATCTGGGAGTCTGGCCGAGTTTCGACCCCAGATGCTTTTTCTTTTCAGACTTCACTCCTCACACCCCTCAAATATACACGATTATTTGGGGATGTCAAGGAAAAACTCAAAAACAAAATCTACAGCCGGGATCAAGAATGGGTAAACACCTTAGACAACAGACGGTTGAGGCTGGAATTGGAACATGGAATAGATCACGTTTCGCCGAATATCGGTCATCATATCCAAGAACAACTCATATCCCTCGCTCTTATATTCGATTAAGGGGTCTTTTTGCCCATAACTGCGTAAACCGACGGACTCCCGCAGCGCGTCCATTTGCTGTAAATGTTCGCGCCATAAGGTATCAATTTGCTGGAGAATGAAGAAGCGCTCGGCTTCGCGCATTAACCCGGCTCGAATTTGATTGACTTGGTTTTCCTTGAGATCATAGGCATTGCGTAATTGTTCATGTAGGAAGGTTTTAATTTCATCTACGGATAAATCCACCAATTGTTCGGCGGTTAAATCCGCTAAAAGATAAACAAATTCCTTGGCTTTGGTAACAAGATTTTCTAAATCCCATTCTTCAGAAGGTAAGTCAGGATTAATATAGGCTTCCACAATATCATCCATGGTTTGTTCGCCGTATTTAATCACTTGTTCCTTCAAATCTTGCCCTTCTAAAACCCTTCGCCGTTCAGCATAAATTGCCCGCCGTTGGTTGTTCATTACCTCGTCATATTCAAATACCTGTTTACGGATATCGTAATAGTAGGTTTCAACTTTTCGTTGGGCATTTTCCAGCGATCGCGTTAACAATTTAGACTCAATGGGCATATCTTCATCAACGTGAAAAGCATCCATTAATCCGGCCACGCGATCGCCCCCAAAAATCCGTAATAAATTATCCTGTAAACTCAGGAAAAACCGCGTGGAACCCGGATCACCTTGGCGTCCAGCCCGTCCCCGCAATTGGTTGTCAATGCGTCGGGACTCATGGCGCTCCGTCCCAATCACATGAAGTCCCCCCAATTCCACCACTTCGTTATGTTCCCGTTTGGTGAAGTTTTCGTACTCGTGAACAATTAAGTTATAGACCTCGCGCAATTTCTGAATTACCGGGTCAGTGGTCGGTGCTTTTTCCGAAGCCACCGCTAATAAATCCTCCGCCTGTAACTCCGGTAAATTGCGTTCTCCATGGACTCCCACGGCAAAATCCACCGCTTCCTTCAGTTTTTGTTCCGTGGATTTCGATAATTCCGTCGGGAATAATTGGGTCGTTACCTTCCAGGTTTTAGCTTTTTTACTCTGATCAAATCCCTGGGCGGCGGGGCGACGACTCGCTGCTCCGCCGACAAAGGCTAATTCCTTTTCATCATCGGGTTTAACAATTTTTGGCATCAAATACTCGCGCATTTTTAGCCGTCCCATGAACTCCGCATTTCCCCCCAAAATAATATCCGTTCCCCGTCCGGCCATGTTGGTGGAAATGGTCACGGCCCCTTTGCGTCCGGCTTGGGAAATAATTTCCGATTCCCGTTCTACGTTTTCGGGTTTAGCATTTAATAAATTATGGGGAATTTTGCGTTGTTGTAATAAATTCGCGAGAATTTCCGATTTTTCTACGCTCGTTGTTCCGACTAAAACCGGACGCCCTTCTTTATGTAAATCCGCACATTCTTCAGCAATGGAAGTCCATTTTCCTTCTTCGGTTTTATAGACCACATCGGGTAAATCTTCCCGTCCGGTAATCCGGTTGGTGGGAATAATAGTAACTTGCAGTTTATAGATGCGTTCAAACTCCGATTCTTCAGTTTTTGCGGTTCCGGTCATCCCGGATAATTTGGGATATAACAGGAAGAAATTCTGATAGGTAATAGTAGCTAAAGTTTGGGTTTCCGGTTGAATATCCACCCGTTCTTTCGCTTCAATGGCTTGGTGTAAACCATCACTCCAACGGCGTCCCGGCATCACCCGTCCGGTAAATTCATCCACGATAATGACTTCCCCATTACCGATAATATAGTTGACGTCTTTAATAAATAATTCTTTGGCTTTTAAGGCATTAAAAACAAAGTGCGCCCAAGGATCATTCGGATCATATAAATCTTGAACTCCAAACAGTTCTTCCGCCCGGGCAAAACCTTCATCCGTCATCAGAACATTACGGCCTTTTTCATCCACTTCATAATGTTCTTCCTTTTCCATCATTTGGGCAACTTCCGCCGCCCGCATATATTTTTGACTCGGACGTTCCACCTGACCGGAAATAATTAAAGGTGTCCGAGCTTCATCAACTAAAACCGAGTCTACTTCATCAATAATGCAATAGTTAAACACCCTCTGCACGACTTCATCCATGGAGGTCGCCATGTTGTCGCGCAGGTAGTCAAACCCCATTTCACTGTTTGTACCGTAGGTAATATCACAGTTATAGTTTTTCTTCCGTTGGTCGGGATTCATTTCCTGCTGAATTAGCCCCACACTCAGCCCCAGGAAGCGGTGAATTTGTCCCATCCATTCCGCATCCCGTCGAGCCAGATAATCGTTAACGGTGATCACGTGAACCCCTTTTCCGGCTAAGGCGTTGAGATAGGCCGGAAGGGTGGAAACCAGGGTTTTTCCTTCCCCGGTTTTCATCTCGGCAATTTGCCCCGTGTGGAGGATAATACCGCCCAGGAGTTGGACATCGAAGTGTCGCATCCCCAAAACCCTCTTTCCGGCTTCCCTGACAACGGCAAACGCTTCTGGGAGAATTTCATCCAGGATTAGGTTTTCGTCGTCTCGGTTTTTGGCTTTGGCTAATTTTTCCTTAAATTCTCCTGTCTTGGCCCGAAGTTGTTCATCCGAGAGGCTTTGAATTTCTTCCTCTAAAATGTTGATATCCGTGACAAGAGGCTGATATTTTTTAAGTTTACGCGCATTCGGATCACCTAACAGAGCTTTTAACATGGCAAGAGCAGGATATAGTTACGAAAATTTATTGGTTTTGAATAAATCATTGTTGATTCTAGCATTTCCTGGCTGCATCTGTTATATGTTAAAGTATATCCAAGAGTTTTGAAAGCGACAATGTTTCAGGCATACAAATTCCGAATCTATCCAAATACCGAACAGCAAATCGCCTTAGCCAAAAGCTTTGGTTGTTGCCGTTGGTATTGGAATTATGCTCTAAACTTATGTCAAGAAACCTATAAGCAAACAGGAAAAGGGTTATCCAGAAAAGCAATTCAAGGATTGTTACCTGAATTAAAAAAGGAATATCCTTGGTTGGCAGATGCCTATTCCCAATGCTTACAAGTTGTCGCTCTCAATTTATCCGTATCTTACAAAAACTTCTTTGAGAAACGGGCGAGATTGCCTCGGTTCAAATCCAAACAGGGTAGACAATCAATCAGTTATCCTCAAAATGTTAAGTTTGAAGGGGATTATCTAAAACTACCTGGTAAAGTAGGGTTGGTTTATTGTTTGCGCCATCGGGAATTTCAAGGCGTAATTAAAACCGTTGCTGTCTCAAAAAATCCCGATGGGAAATATTCTGCTTCTATCTTAGTTGATGACGGCAAGGAAACACCCAACCTATCAACCAATGGAAAAGCAATTGGGATTGATTTAGGGTTAACTCATTTTGCGATTACTAGCGATGGGGACAAGTATAGCAACCCCAAACATTTTGCTAAACATCAACGCAACTTAAAACGAAAACAACAGAAATTATCCCACAAACAAAAAGGAAGTAATAGCAGACAAAAAGCAAGATTAAAGGTTGCTAAAGTCCACGCTAAAATCTCTCGTTGCCGGGAAGATTTTCTCCACAAACTATCCCGCAAGATAGTGAACGAAAACCAAGTGATTGCTGTAGAAAATCTAGCAGTTAAGAATATGGTAAGAAACCATAAATTAGCCAGAGCGATTAGTGATTGTGGTTGGGGAATGTTCTGTACAATGCTCAAATACAAAGCCGAAAAAGAAGGGAAAACCTATCAAGAAGTTGATCGATTTTTCCCTTCTTCTAAAACTTGTAACGTCTGTCTAAATCAAGTGGGTAGTTTACCACTTGATATTAGAAGTTGGATTTGCGAACATTGTCAAACAACTCATGACCGAGATATAAATGCTTCTATCAATATTAAAACTGAAGCCTTGCGGATACTTCGACTATGCTCAGTACAAGTTTTATCGTTGGGAACCAGCGATACTGCTAGTCTGAGGGGATGTCANGCCGGACTGTACGCGCCATAAACCCGCATAAATACCTGGTGCTTCTAAGAGGTTTTCATGGGTTCCTGATTCGACTAATTTTCCCTGTTCCATCACATAAATACAGTCGGCATTTCTAACCGTTGAAAGGCGGTGAGCGATCGCAATTGTTGTCCGATTTTTGGTAATCTTTTCTAAAGATCTTTGAATGGCGGCTTCGGTTTCATTATCGACGGCCGATGTCGCTTCATCTAAGATTAAGATGGGGGGATTTTTTAAGACTGCCCGGGCGATCGCAATTCTTTGTCGCTGTCCGCCGGATAATTTCTGACCCCGTTCTCCTACAATTGTCTCATATCTTTGGGGTAAATCCTGAATAAATTCATCGGCTTCGGCGATTTTTGCCGCTTCAATAATATCAGTTAAGGACGCATCAAAGGTTCCATAGGAAATATTTTCGGCAACGGTTCCATGAAACAGAAACACATCTTGACTGACTAAGCCAATCGCTTGTCGTAAATCCTCTAATTTCAAACGGTTTAATTCTATCCCATCTATAGTAATTACCCCGGCATTAATTTCATATAACCTCAATAATAGTTTTACTAAGGTACTTTTTCCCGAACCCGTAGCACCGACAATGGCAATAGTTTGTCCGGCGGGAATTTTTAGGGATAAATCTTGAATAATCTGATTTCGATTTTGATAGGAAAAATAGACATTTTTTAACTCTATTTCTCCCCTGACTGAAGCCACGGGTAGGGCAATATCCCCGGTATGAATTTCTATGGGAGTATCTAATAAATTCATCACCCGGTTAATAGAAGCCATAGCCCGTTGATATTGATCAAAGGTATCTCCCAGGCGGGTTAAAGGCCATAATAACCGTTGGGTAATAAACACTAAAACGCTATAGGTTCCCACGGCTAAAGCCCCAGAAGTGACTTGTAAACCACCTAATAATAAAGTTGCAATAAATCCAAATAAAATTAAACTTCTAATCACCGGAACGTATGCAGAAGATAGGGTAATTGCCCGACGATTACTTTGGCGATAGGCTTCACTATGTTCGGTAATTCTTTGGATTTCATACTGTTCGGCGGTAAAACTTTTAATAGTGGTAATACCGCCTAAATTATTAGCCAGTTGTCCATTCAGTAACCCAACTTTTTCCCGCACATCGGCATAACGGGGGGCGAGTAATTTCTGGAACCAAACCGAACCCCAAACAATAAAAGGCATGGGTAACATTGCCCACCAAGCAACAGTTGGGGCTAAAATAAAGAAGGCTGCTCCAATTACAATTACCGTTGTAATGACTTGGATAATTTCATTCGCTCCGATATCTAAAAACCTTTCTAACTGGTTAATATCATCATTTAAAATTGACATTAAATCGCCACTACTGCGTTCTTCAAAATAGGCTAATTCTAAGTTTTGTAAATGTCCATAGGCATCTAATCTGAGATTATGTTGCAAGGTTTGGGCTAAATTTCGCCACAACACTTTATAAGCATATTCAAAAACTGATTCTAAAGTCCAGATAATTAAGCTCAAAAACGATAACATTAACAATTGATTAAATGCCCCTTGAATTCCCCACTGGGACAGGAAGGAAACCTGGGGGTTAATGACAACATCAACGGCCCAGCCAATTAATACGGGCGGGGCTAAATCAAAGATTTTATTTAAAATTGAATAAACCGTTGCTAACCCAATCGTTTTTTGATAGGGACGAGCATACTGTAGAAGACGCTGTAACGGATGAGTTGTTTTAGACATTGCAATTATTAAAAAATAGACTGTTGAAACATGAATCCTTTAGGACTTAAGCAACTAGCATAATAGCTAAGAAGAGGGCGATGTTTCCTCAGCCCTACTGATTTAATAGAAATTAACGATGAGTTTCCTCTAATTCTGTACCCAGTATTCCCTAATATTTTCCCACAATAAACGGGGTATTAATTTTTCTGGCGCAATTTAGCTAAATTGGTTAAAGTATAATTAATTTATAGTTAGTCAAATATTTATATTTCTTAAGAGATTATATCAGGTCAATGCTTATGGTAGCATAAAAAAATAGCAGGTTATTGAATAACCAATAATTGTTATCAACTTTTTCATTAATTTTGGCTTTAGCTGACGAGCATATTTAGCCCCCATGTAACCCCCCATCATTGTTCCCGCCATCATGACTAATCCTTGCTGGCAAGCCAACAATTTGCTCCATTTTGGTGTTAATCCTGAGAGAATGCTAAATTTAGAGATTCTTCGTTTCACTCAGAATGACAAATCTCCTCCTGTCATGCTGAATGAAATGAAGCATCTGAGAGAATATTAAATGTTGTTTACGGAATGATTCTGTTTCGGGATTTCAAGCGTTAAGCTCCAGGTGAAATAACTTTTACATCCAAAAGATCGGCGATCTCCTCAAGAATATCTCCAATGTCTTGCGTTTGCTCACATTGGGCAACAACATATCCAAGGACATAGCTGTTAAACTTTTCAGCAGGTAAATAAACCTGATCTCCAACGTAACGTAATTGAGCAAATTCTCGAAAACAGGGATGGGTTTTAATTGCATCAATGCCATTAATAGAAGAAATACATCCCGGTTGGGGTGGAAGTAACGCTCTTAACCCCGATCTAAAAATGGTATCCTGATAATACTCATCTTTTGTAAAGGGATTCTGTCCTTGAATTACTTGCATGATGCAATCGTAGGGATTTAAGGCAGGATTGGAAAGCGGAATCAGATGAGAGTTAATACATTCACCCCCTAACCTACCGCCAATCTCTAAAATTTTAGGTTGACTGTTAACAACCATTATGTCAATGTGAAAGCCACACCAATTAATCCCGGTCAAGGGAATAGCCTGTTTTGCCATCTTAACAATCTTGTGTTGAATTTCTGTTGTTAATAAAGATGGCGTAATATTTTGATACTGAATTGGAAGTGTCAAGTCGTTTTCTTTATCAACAATTGAAAGGATAATCGGCTGACTATTAACAACCATACCCGCAACTGAGTGTTCACTCCCAATCAGTTCTTGTTCAACAATAAACTCATGTTGATAAAAGCCATAAGTGGGATCATTTTCAGGTCGGACTGTTCGATAAAAGTTAGCAATCTGTTGTTCGGCTTCTTCAGCAGAACGAATTTTAAAAATCCCCCGTCCAAAAGAAGAACCTGGCGGTTTTAAGACACAGGGAAAACCAACTTTTTCAATAGCCTGACCGATGTTATTTTTATCATTGACAATGGCAAAAATTGGGTTTGCTTCAGGGAGATATTGCTCAAGAATGCGACGGGTATTCGCTTTATTACGAACATTATGGGCTAGATCTGGGGATGTGCCTGGAAGACCCAAAGCGGCTGACAATCTCGATACCAAAGCAACAATCGGATCAGTCCATCCGATCACCCCTGCGATTTGAAGATCATGCTGTTTAATATAAGCCAAAATGTCGTTAAATGCTTGATCCTCATCCGTGAGGGGCGTTTGAATCAGATGGGTTAACCCATAAGCGTCATATTCTGCAATGGAGGTATCTGCTAGAAAAATATCCAGTCCATTGTTACGAGCCGCATTAATTTCTGCATCCCTCTCCAAACTGACAGAGCGGGTTCCAATATAGAGAATGTATTTTTGAGCCATTAAGTAGGTGGTCATAAATAGAGTTAAAATAAGAAATGAAGAAATATCAGAGGAATAGTCATGCCACTGAGGTTAAGAATTCAACTAACAGAAGAAGAAAAACAAGAGCTACTAACTCTGTATCAGCAAGAGAAAGTTCCGAAAAGAACAAGGCAGAGAATAGATATATTAATGTTTAGTGATGGAGCGCACTAAGCGCAGAAAGAATTAGAAAAATCTTAAAAAAAAAAGACTGGCGCTGGAAAAGAACAAAAGCCAGTTTAAAGAAAAAACAGAATCCCGAAAAAACAGCGAGCAAGAAAAGAGATTTGGAGACGTTAAAGCGTTATGAAGAAGAGGGTTTGGTCAGATTAAAATATTTAGATGAGGCAGGTTTTTGTTTATGGAGTCCTGTGAGTTACACCTATGTAAAAAAGGGGAAGCAGAAACAAATAAACCAGACGAAAAAGCGAGGAAAAAGATTGAATGTAATTGGAGTATTAGAAAAAGGAAAAAGTTTTGAGTACGGTTTAAGTTTGTCAGGAATTACAAGTGAGAATTACATAAAATTTATAGATTGGCAAGCGGAAAAAGCTGAAAAGCATTTTCAAAATACTCGACAAATTACCGTACTGATTCAAGATAACTACAGTGTCCATAAAAGTCAAAAAATACAAGAAAAAGAAAGGGAGTGGCAAGACAAAAAATTAGAATTTTTCTTCCTGTCTGCTTATAGCCCTGAATTGAATGAAATCGAACCAGAATGGCATCAATTAAAAACTCATGAACTGGCGGGAAGAATGTTTGAAGATGAATATGATTTGAGCCAAGCTGTGATTCAAGCCATTGAAGATAGAAACGAAAGAAATGATTGTACCTGCGATCGCTTGCGATTTAATTCCCTGAGTAACTCTCAAGAATTATCCTAAACAATCTTTTTCTATTATTGACTTTATTTATGACCACCTACTTACTAGCCAGAAGTTGGCTTCCAGAACCTAGAAAACAATGGCTTTGCTTGAGGTTGACTTCTAAGATTGATAAGCGTTTTGCCAATTCTAATGGCAGATGTAGGGGGTCAACGGTGCGGTTAATTTCTTCTATTATTGTTTGATTACTGTCTTTGAGCGCAAAGACGCAAAGGGCTGCAATCAAATAACGTTCTTCATTGCTGAGATCTGCCCAATCTAAACTAGATTCACTCACTTGTATTTTTTGCAAAATTGCGCTCAGTTCACCTTTGCGCTCAGAGCGCTCGCCTCCCCGTTCAACAATTGCTTTTCCACCCAGACCCAGAATAAAATCAGTTGCCGTAATGGATTTAATCAGAATCTGCAAATATAGGAATCCCTTGAGCAAAAACTCACCGCCTTCATCCTGAACTGATATTTGCGGTTTCGTAGCGAAGTCCTTACAGATATTATGAATTGCGATCGCAAGCTCTTGGGTTCGCAGCTTGTCAGGGGTGTTATACCGTCGTACCGAGTCAAGAACAGATCGAGCCGGATCGTACTGAACTTCTGAGGATTCCCAAATGTTAGGAACTCCATACAATAGAGATGAACTTTGAGTCATACCTCGATAAGCACTCAGCAATTCTGGAGGCAGTTGATCAGTTAATATTTCATTGCTCAGATTTGCCTCGTTGGGATCGGCTCGGTGTTGGTTCGCTCCCTGTAAGTCATTTTCAGCAGTTCTGGGACTTTTGAGATCAGTGGTTGTTTGCATCGTTTTATCCTTTATTTTTTTATCGTTCTGGTGGATAGTTGATGATCAAGCCAAAAAGTTTTGGCGAATAGTGTAAGTAAATTATTTAATTATACGAATGAGGGATTTTTAAAATTAAAATCAATGTTAATTTTTATATGAGCTTTCAGACGAGGGGCATCAAATAATCCTTCTTTTTCTTGATTTATGACCACCTACTTAGTCTGCGGAATATAGTTAAAAAGCCGGGGCCATGCCCCGGCTTTTTAGATCTGCGTTGTCTCTATTCAACAGCCGTCTGGCCCGCAGAAACTGTGTCCGTACAGCACCTCCGCCTCACAGATATAGATAATGCCCGCATAATCGAGGAAAAACTTTATTGCGACCTGATCCGCAATCTTGTCGGCCATATCCCGATCCGGGGTGAGCACCTCAAACTTTATATTCGCCTGGGTGTCAGAAACGCTGGGTTGTCCCGACGAGCGCACGTTGCGACTACCTTTACCGCCAGTTTCCAGAACCGTATAACCAGTTGCCCCGGCTTCTTCGATGATATGGGCGATCTTTTTCAGCAGAATCTTTTCCGTGACGATGACGAGCTTTTTGGCTTGCTTGGCCATGTTGGTTACCTCCTTACCTATGTGTATTGTCTTGTATATTAAGTTGCTTGGTCTGCCGAGCCAAGGGATCGCCGACAGACCGCGACCCGTCTGAGATTAGCCGCCACCTATCGCCTGGGCGAGCCCAAGGAAGAGCGGTATACACAAGCCGATCGCAACGGGTGTACCGATGGCTGTGGATGCGCCGATGTAGGCGGAGGGATTGGCCGACGGAATCCCGGCTCGCAACGTGGGTGGGCCTGAGATATCTGAACTCGAAGCCGCGATTACGGCCAGGATCACAACACCGCCTAGGCTGAATCCCGTGGCGTAGTGGGCAATCATGCCGAGACCGAAGGCGATGAACCCATGCACCAGGGGTGCGACTACACTATAAACAACGTACCACTGGGCTACCTTACGCAGTTCGCCAATCCTTGACCAAGCCTCCATACCCATGACCAGCATCAAGATCGAAAGCAAGCCACGGAAGAGGGGATCGTAGAAGCTTTTATAGACACTTTCCGGCTGGGTCAACAGGCCAAGAGCAATGCCGAGCAACATTGCCGATAGGGCAGGCCCCTGAAGGCTTTCCTGTATGATCGGCCATATTTTGACCCGATTATCCTCAGACTGCTGATTGCTGAGATACTCTTGCCGGGTGCCGGGATAATCTTGCTGATCGGGATAATTACCTGCCGCCACGGGCTGCTTGCTGAGATACTCCTGCTTGCTGAGAGACTGGCCTGCTGCACTAACCTTCTTCTTGTTGAGATAAATGTTTGCCACCACAATCGCCGTTACGAGCGCTGGGATATCCATGAAGGGATAGAGTGCCGCAGCCCATGCCTCGTATTGGATGTTTTGTTCTTCCAGTAGCGTCAGGGCGGCAGCCATGGTAGAGCCACTCACAGCACCAAATAATCCCCCGGTCGCAATCGCATCTACGGTTTTGACCTTCGGCAGATTGGCCAAAGTATAGCGTGCGATGAATACAACAAGAACCCCTACTGCTATAGCAAACGCTGCGGGTAAAATCATCTCCGTCAGGTTGGAATTGCGGATCGCCTGACCACCGGTCAGACCAATTTTCATGAGCAACATGAAGACGATGATCTGACAAATCGCCTCTGGAATTACCAATTCGCTACCGAGAGCGGCAATGACCATACCACCAATCAAAAACCCCAGTGTCGGGGACTGCAACTGCTTAACGAAGTCCATTAAAAACAATGACCAAAAATCCACGAATACCTCCTTCCGCCTCCTCTAACGAAGAGCAATTATTGTGATCAGTGAGCTTTAAGAAGTAAGGGTGCAGCGCTTCAACCCTATAGCACAGGTGTTACGCGAACACTTGTCGGCAGGGGGTTCAGAGATAGACGCTCTCCGAATGGGGCTGGAAGGTGTCGCTGTCCCTCAACAACTTCTATAGGTTAAGATCTATCAAGATCCAAAATTCCATGTATTTAAGTCTATCCTTAAATGAGCACAAACTTGCGATCGCTTTACATGGATCTGCCAAATAAATTTCAAATTCAAATCAAATGCAGCATTTCAACGGTTTGTCGCAGCAGGGATGCAGATGATTCAATCCTTTAGTTTACTTTCGTAATAATGCGATTTCTGCCTTTTTGTTTGGCTTCATATAAGGCTTCATCTGCCCGTTTAATTAATACTTGAATTGAGTTTTCTTTTGTTGGAATTAAAGTTGATATTCCTAAACTGAGGGTGAGCAAATCACTGACTTGGGATTGGGAGTGGGGAATATTTAACTCCCGAATGGCGGTCTGAATTTGTGTGGCTATTTGTAAGGCTTCGACTAGACGGGTTTGGGTCATAATCACCACAAATTCCTCCCCCCCATAACGGGCGAGTAGATTTCCGGGGGATTGAATCACTTGGTCGATGGCTTTAGCGACTTTTTTAAGACAATCATCTCCTTCTAAATGACCATAGGTATCGTTATAGGCTTTGAAATAATCTACATCACATAAAATCAAGGAAATCGGTTGTTTTTCCTGTTTATTTCTCAGCCATTCTTGATTTAAAAACTGCTCAAAACAATGACGGTTAGCAATTTGAGTTAACCCATCTAATCTAGCTAAACGAGATAGGTCTATTTCCATCTGTTTTCGTTCGGTAATATCTCGAATAGCTACAGAAAATCCATCCCCAAGTTTTACGGCAATAAAATGATACCAACCTTGATTATTTTTGCCTTTATAAAAAATATCCTCAATCAGAGGGACTCCAGTTTCTACTAAATTAACAAATTTTTTAAATAGATTAATATCTATTTTTTTTAAGATTTTTTTTAAAATAATTTTACCCTGTAAATTATATCGATCTCGGCTCAAAATTTGGCCGATAATTGGATTAATCACTAAACAGCGAAAATCCATAATTTCTCCATTTGTGGGGTCTCGCACCGACTGAAAGGCGGCGATTCCATCCATGGAAGTATTTAAAACACTTTGAATTAAGGCGCGAGATTGATATAAAATTTCCTCGGTTTCTTTGCGTCGGATAATTTCTGCTTGTAATTCTTGTTCTTTAACTAAACGTTGTTGAATTTCGATTTTTAACCGATGTTCCTGGGCTTGGCGGTATTGAATTTCTGCCTGTAACTGGTTTTTCTGTCTTTGAATCGTAAACTGAGTTTTAATCCGGGCTATGACTTCTTCGACTTGAAAGGGTTTACTAATATAATCCACCCCTCCTAATTCAAAGGCTTTAACTTTATCTAAAACTTCGTTTAAACCACTAATAAAAATAATCGGAATTTCCTCAGTCTGAGGATCACTTTTGAGTTGTTGACAGACTTCATACCCATCCATATCCGGCATTTTGATATCCAATAAAATCAAATCCGGTGGAGCAGAATGTATGGCTCTTAATCCTGATGTTCCATTAATTGCTTGACGAATTTTATAGCCTTGGTGTTTAAGCATTTCGGATAAAACTTTTAAATTTTCAAGTTTATCATCTATAATTAAAATTCCACCGGAATATTGTTTTTTTTCTCTAATATTCATTATTTTTTATTGTTTGAATAATATTAAAAATCTGATCAAGTTTATAATTAGAAACGAAATCCGTTAAGGTCTGGGATAGACCCGCCTGTTCCGAAGGAATTTCTTGAATTAAATCTAAAACCAAATCATAATCTAAATCCATACTAGCTTGATACAGTTCATCGACCCAAGCGGAGGGCATTTGGTTAAAGCTCTCATGGGTGAGAATAGAATTGGGGGGTTTGAACAGGTTGGGGGTGGGTTCAGCATAAATGTACTCAAGACCTAGATATTTTTTCATCATCTCAAAAATATGAAATTCCCGAAAGGGTTTTGTGATAAAATCATCACAACCCATAGCAAAGATCTGGGCTTTTTGGTCTTCTAAAACAGTCGCTGTAACTGCAATAATTACAGTATTATTATCCTTAGAACTACTTTTAATCTGTTGTGTGGCTTCCGAACCACTCATAATCGGCATAATCATATCCATAAAAATTAAATCCGGTTTCCATCCTTGAAAAATTTCTACAGCTTCCTTGCCATTGGCAGCTTCTTTTAATTGAAATCCCAAGGGTTGAAGCAGTTGGAATAATAACTTCCGATTGGAAAATTTATCATCAACAATTAATATTTTATAGGCGGGTTGATGGGGAACTAAACCAATGACTTGCTTGGGATAAATTTCCGGGGATAAATCTATATTTTCAATAGAGTGAGCTTGAATATCAAAGGTAAAGGTTGTGCCCATACCGACTTGGGAATTAACTTGAATTTCTCCTCCCATCAGTTGCACAAATTTTTGAGTAATTGATAGACCTAATCCGGTGCCTTCCTGGGTTTCTTTTCCGGTTTTGGTCTGTGTAAAGGCTTGAAAAAGCTGATTCATTTCTTCGGGTTCAATTCCAACTCCCGTATCTTTGACGGCAAAAATAAGTCGAATTTGTGAAGATGCAATTAGCCGACAAGCAACCGTTAAATTTATGCCACCTTTTGAAGTGAATTTGAGCGCATTATTTAGTAAATTAATTAAAATCTGACGCAGTTTAATTTGATCCGTACAGATATATTCAGGGACGGTTTCGGCACAGGTAAATTTTAAAAATAAGTTCTCATTTTGGGCTTTCAGGGAAAACATATCCTCTAAATCTTGAAGCAAATTATATAAATTAAAGTTAGTCTCATTTAAGGTAATTTTACCGGCTTCAATTTTAGCTAAATCTAATAGTTGATTAATTAAATTTAATAAATGTTCTCCGCTTTGTAAAATGATCTCGACTTGTTCTTGATGTTCGGGAGAAAGGGTTTTACTTCGATTCATTAATTGAGCAAAGCCTAAAATCGCATTCAGGGGCGATCGCAATTCATGACTCATATTTGCTAAAAAGGTACTTTTAGTCTGGTTTGCGACTTCAGCAGCCTGTTTTGCCTGTTCTAATTCTGCGGTTCGTTCGGTAACTTTTTGTTCTAGGGAAATATTTAATTGTTGTAATTCTATATTTAATTCTTGTAATTTTTGATTTTGTTCTAAAAGTTGTTGTTCTTGAGTATAGCGTCTTAATGCTTCTTGAACCGTTAAAATTAGGTCAGTTTCATCCCAAGGTTTACTAATATAACGATACAAACTTGCTTGATTAACCACATTACCCACGGATTGAACATCCGCCTGTCCGGTTAACATTATTTTTAACATTTGGGGATAATTTTGATGCAGTTGAATTAATAACTCATCTCCTTGCAATCCTGACATAATTTGATCGGAAATAACTAATGCGACTTCTAACCCTTCCTGGTATAATTCGGCAATCACTTCTAAGGCTTCTTCGCCACTTTCTGCCGATTCTAATTCATAATTTTGAGGTAAATGCCGTTTGAGTTGTTCTTTGAGACTTTCTAAAATAACGGGTTCATCATCTACACATAAAATTGCTAGTTGTTTATTCATAAAAAGGGAAATGAGAATTACGAATTACGAATTACGAATGGGCAATAACTCGACTTATCCTAATGCTGAGGCAATGGTTTGGGCTAATTCTTCTTCTGTCCAAGGTTTATAAATACAGCGATATAAATTAGCGTGTTTTTGGGCCCGTTTGATGGCTTCCTCATCCGCTTGTCCGGTTAACATCACTTTGATAATTTTAGGAAAGCGACGATGAACTTCAATTAAAAATTCATCACCTCGCATTTCTGGCATTAACCAATCAGAAACAATAATTAATACTTCAATAGCTTCTTGTTGTAAATCTTCTATAATATCTAAGGCTTCTGGGGCACTTTCTGCTCCTTCATAGATATACTCATTACCAAATCTACGTTTGAGTTGTTCTAGGATACTTTCTAAAATAAACCCTTCATCATCCACACAAATAATTGCTTTTTCTACCATTTTTTTATATCCTTGATTTTAATTAATGATTTTGGTATTAATTCCCAAACGGGTATCGGCATGGATCGATTCTAACATAAATTATTAAAGTAGGCTGTTATTAGCCTAAGAGCGAGGTAAACACAGGGTAAAAGTTGTGGTTCCAGGTTGGCTTTCAACGGCGATCTCTCCTTGATGTTTACTAATAATTTTTTTAACAATATCTAATCCTAAACCGCTTCCTTCTCCCAGGGGTTTAGTGGTAAAAAATGGTTCAAAAATTCGCGTTTGAATTTCAGAGGGAATCCCACAGCCAGAATCCGTAATTTTAATTATAAACTCGGTTTCTTTTTCTTCAACTAAAATTTTGATGGTTCCCTTACCATTCATGGCTTGAATACTATTATGAATTAAATTTGTCCAAACCTGCATTAATTCATCGGGATAACACTCAAAGGGATGGTTAATTTGATAGATTCGAGTTACTTCTATTCCCCGTTTAAGCTGATTATGATAAAGTTCTAAAACCGTATCAATTCCTTCTGTAATTAAGATCGATTGTTTTTTCCCACTATTATCATGACGGGCATAATTTTTGAGGGCAAAAACGACTTTAGAAGCTCGTTCTATGGCTGTGATCATGGTTTGATTATTGCGTTGCAGTCGCGCCAGATTATAAGTTAAATTTAATAACCATTCTTGTTCAGGATGTTGCAGAATAGGTAAAAATGATTCTGGATGATCATAAATCCCAATATCCACTAAGATATCAGCCACTTTTCGATGGGATTCGATGTGATAATCTTTTAGGGTTTGGGTTAATTGACGTTTATATTCGCGCTGTTCTCTCGTGGAAAGTTGTTGGGGATTGGTACGCGATCGCTCTAACATACTAAAAAACAAAAATTGTAGGTCTGGATTGAGTTTTTGAGAGAGTTTAGGTAATTCAACTAAAGATTCAATTAGAGCTTGACTATTATTATTGATAGAGGCTTGAATTGCCCCTAATGGCGTATTAATTTCATGGGCGATGCCTGCTACTAATTGTCCTAAAGCTGCCATTTTTTCCGATTGGATCAATTGACTTTGAGTGGCTTGTAACTGTTGCAGAGTTTGGAATAATTCCTGGGTTCTTTCATTGACTTGACGTTCTAAAGTTTGGTTATATTCAGCTAAAATTTGTTCAGCTTCTTTGCGGGAGGTAATATCAGTAATTGTGCCAACATATCCGGTAATTTTTCCTTGATTATCGCGTTCAGCCAGGGCTTTTCCATAGACCCAAATACTACTTCCATCCTGTCTAAGAAAACGATATTCGCACTGAAAAGGAATCCCTTCTTCGAGAAATGCTAACCAACTGGAAACGGTATGATCTCGATCTTCGGGATGAATTGTTTTTGTCCAGCCCATCCCCGTCGCCTCCTCTGGACTAAGACCGATCATTTCAAAGCTTTGGTCATTACCATAAATACAATTTCCTTTAATATCTGTGCGAAAAATTCCTACGGGTGCCGCTTTTGCTAAACTGGCATAGCGTTGTTCACTAATTTGTAAGGATTGATTCAGTTCTTGCATTTGAGTTAAAGTGGTTTGTAATTGCTTAATCATATTATTAAAAGAGCGAGTCAGTTCTCCTAATTCATCTTGGCGATTGGTTTCTAAGGGTTGATCCCATTGTCCAGCCGCAATATTTTTTGAGGACTGATTCAGTCGAATAATCGGTAATGTCACCCATCTCGCGGTTAAAATACCAATAATAATTGCCATTATTAAAGTTAATAAACACAATAATAAAGTAGTACGATTATTGGCTTTAATTTGATCTAAAAAATCATCTTCAGGCACAACTAAAATAATTAACCAGCCCAATTTTTTGTTATTAGAAAAAGGAATAACATTGAGAAAATGTTTTTCTTGATTAATAGAAAAATTAAATTTTGTGGAGATAGAAATATCATTAATATTTTTAAATTTTGTTAATAAATGTTGTGTTGCCGCTTGAGTTACTTGATTGTGGCTGGCTGTTGCTAAAAACAGTTGATTTTGATCTCCAACTTTTCTAAACGGTTGCTCTCCGGTAGAACTGGCTAACAAATGACCTTGAGGATCAATAATAAAAACCTGTCCGGTTTTTCCGATATTTAAGCCTTTGAGAAAAGCAATAATTTGGTCAAGCCGCAAGGTCGCCATTAAAATCCCTTCAATTTTTTTCTCCTGATTATAGATAGGTTCTAATGCACTAATTAATAAGCTGGGTTCTAACATAGAAACAAATACGTCACTCCAGACAGATTGGCGTTCTCTAAGGACTTTTAAATAAATGGGATGCTGACGTAAATTATAGTCTTTTTTAATTAATTTACCTTGACTTCGATTTCCCTGAGCATCGAGCTTGAAAGTATAGAAATTATTGCCCACATCATCCCCGACAACATTAACTTGAAAATCCCCATTTATAAGTTTTTGTCCTGTTCGTTGTTTATTTTGATTCGTCGCAATGCCAATAAAAGTGATATCGGGATAGAGTTTAACCTGTCGCCAAAGATATTTTTCCCAAGGATATAAATTATTTGTGTTTAAAAAACCTAATTTAATTTGATTAGAATTGGTTTGGTTAATCTGTTCGGGAGTTTCTAAGAAAAACTGTAAATTTTCCTGAACCCGATTGCTGACTTGATAAATTAATTGTTGGGCTAAATTTTCAACGTCTTTTTGTCCATTTTTAAAGGAAAAATAACCAACTAATCCCACTGTAGCGGTAATTTGTACGACAAATGGTAAGATTAAAACCGTTCTTAAGGGGAGTTTCCCAATGGTTTTGGCTAGTAATTGATTCGGGGGTGGAAGTAACATTATTTTTATAATAACTATCAGTAATAGTGAGGGGATAGCCATTGGTGTCAACTTAAGCCGAAAATCTCTGATTATAGCCAAGATTAGATCCCCCTAAATCCCCCCTTCGGCAAGCTCAGGGCACGGCCTTAAAAAGGGGGACTTGGATCTCCTCCTAGAATATAGGGTTTAAATACATAACAGCTTACTGTTAATTCAGTTTCCAGGAGAAGCTGGAGGAACTTCGGGCTCGGGAGACTGCATGATTGTAGGAGAATTTTGATAGGATTTATTAAAGCTCATGGCAACTAATGAAAATCCCAAATAAGCGGGTAAAATAATCGCAGTAATAAAAGCCAAAACCGTTAACCAAGACCCTAAATCATTGGATTTTCCATAGGTAGAACGATAGGGATCTTGCTTAATTTGATAGGGGTTTTCTTGAATTTCTAATCCTCTTAAACGCTTAAATCTAACCCGTCGGTCATCTAATTTTTCCACTAAAATCCAACCCATTTCGGCTTCTTCCTGACATAACCGTTTAAAAACCGTGGGATTGCGAAATACATCTTGACTGGCGCGGACAATCTTGTATTCCCATTCCTTGACTAAGGGTTCAAGAGATTCGGCATTGGAATAGCCGTTAGATTGTACGGATTTTGCACGCATTTTTTTGATATCTTCTGAGTCGTAGCGAGTCAATGTTTCTTCCTCCTCCTGTTCTAATTCTAAATTAATTTGGATGGAACAGAGCCAGTTAGCGAGTAAAACCGCATCAATTCCTAGACTACTGACCATCAGACTTAATACAGCAATTTCACTCATAATTAAGTGGGAGATAAATAACCTTCTATCCACAAATCACAACCCACAGAACCCCAAGTCATTCTTTCTAATAAAAGTGCCTCTGTCATTTGAGTAAAACCCAAATCTCCTACGGGAGAAAGTGCCGTTTTTCCCCCAATAATTTTAGGAGCAATAAAGGCTAAAACTTTATGAATGCTGCCATCTTTGAGTGCATTGGCGGCGAGGGTTCCCCCACATTCCCACAACACTGATAAAAATTGACGTTCATAGAAATAAGTCATGACCTGGGCGGGTGTCAAGGGGGACAATTCCGCGACCTCTACCCCCTTATTCTGTAGAAAATGTTGGAAATCTGGATTTATACCCTCCTCTGTTATAACTAAAGTTTTTGCCTCTTGAGTGTCCCATAAATGGGCTTGTTTGGGTAAATCTAAGGTACGACTCATGACCACTCGCAAGGGGTTGGGTTCCCCAGCATCGTGAGTTGTGAGCAAGGGATTATCTTGTCGGACGGTATTTCCGCCCACAATTACCGCATCACAGGCGACTCGTAACTGATGAACTTTTTGTCGGGCTTCTGTTCCCGTCACCCAATAACTATGACCGGTTGTAGTGGCAATTTTTCCATCTAAGGTCATGGCATATTTCCAAATTCCTAGGGGTTGATGATGTAGGATTTGATGAATAAATGCTTCATTTAATTGTTGACAATCGGTTGTTTCTATGCCTACAATTACCTCAATTCCCGCATCTTTTAACCGTTGAATTCCTGTGCCTGAAACCAAGGGGTTAGGGTCAACCATTCCGACTATAACTTTAGCCACTTTCGCGTCAATTAGGGCTTCTGTGCAGGGGGGAGTCCGACCAAAATGATTACAGGGTTCTAAATTGACATAAACCGTTGATCCCTGGGCTTGTTCTCCGGCATTTCTCAGGGCAAAAACTTCTGCATGGGGTTGACCCGCCCCGGGATGAAACCCTTCTCCAATAATATTTCCATCTTGAACAATCACACAGCCTACTAAGGGATTAGGTGCAGTTTTTCCTAATGCTTGACGGGCTAATTTTAAGCATTGCTGCATCATTTGTTGATCAAAATTTAAGGTCATAAAATAGGGGTTAAGGGTAATTACGAATTACGAATTACGAATTACGAATGGGTTATGGGTAATTAACAGTTAACTAATAGCTAATAACTAATAACTAATAACTGATGACTGATAACTGATGACTGTTTTAACTGTTTTCAATGGCGGGAAGTTGGGGTAGGATTTGGGACTCGGGAAGTTGGGGGGTTGTGGGGGAATTTCCTTGATAATCAGGGTTTAGGGTTGTGAAAATTGAAGTTCCAGAGGGGGATTGATTTTGGGCTTTGGTGAGTAAATCAACCGTATCCCCTAAAGCCATGGTTAAACTATTACGAGTTTCTAAATGGGCAGTTTTTTCGGCTTCGAGGGCTTCAACCAGTTGATGAATTTGTTCTCGGGAGCGATCGCGTTCTAACATCACCTCAATTAATTTTGCCTTAACTTCATCCAAGGTTTTTAACAGGTCAATCTCTTGGCGAACGGCGACCCGCACCTGTAGCTCATTAGGCAAGGGAGACAGACGTTGCCATCGTTCTAACTCGCCTCGCAGTTCTCCCACCTGTTCTAAATAGCGTCCGGCTTCTTGGCGTCGTTGTTGGGCTTCAGTATTGTAGCGTTGTCGCCATTGGTCGGAACTTTCGACCGCCGCATTGAGATCCCGTTGGGTTTGTGCCAACTGTTGTTTCAAGCGCTTAATTTCATCGAGCCACTGCCGAACATCCTGGGTCATAGAACTGGGAAAAATAAAAAATCGGGCAATTAATTGATTCTAAGATTTTATAACACAAGTCTGGGAGCTTGAAAACAAGCGTGTCTTCAGACCACCAGATCAAAAGCGACCCAGGGAAATTTATTCCCCTGTGAATATTTCCTAATCTATGTTAACATAAGTTAGGTCGAAAAAAGGAGATTTCTATGATAGTTCTGGAATTCAAAGTTAAAGGCAAACCCCATCAATACAAAGCGATTGATCAAGCAATTCGCACAACCCAATTCATTCGTAATAAAGCGATTCGGTATTGGATGGATAATTCAAGAGAATTAAAAGTTGATAAATTTGCCTTAAACAAATATTCCACAACTCTTAGAAAGGAATTTCCCTTTGTTGCCGACCTAAATTCAATGGCAGTCCAATCCGCCGCCGAGCGAGGATGGACTGCCATTGGTCGTTTTTACGATAATTGTAAGAAAAGGATTTCTGGTAAAAAAGGATATCCCAAATTTCAGAAAGATTGCCGTTCTGTTGAATATAAAACATCGGGATGGAAGTTACACCCCACTAAAAGACAGATTACCTTTACCGATAAAAATGGGATTGGTAAAGTTAAATTGTTGGGGAAGTGGGATCTCCATACTTATAATACAAAAGACATAAAACGAGTGCGTTTAATTCGTCGTGCCGATGGATATTACGCTCAGTTTTGTCTAAACATTACCGTCGCCGATGTTCAACCGAAAACTGGTAAAGAGATAGGACTTGATGTTGGTATTGAGTCATTTTACACAGACTCAAATGGTTATCAAGAAACGAATCCTAAGTTTCTGAGAAAGGCTGAACAATCAATCAAGCAATCTCAGAGACAAATCTATAAGAAAGTTAAGGGTTCATCAGGGCGACGGAAAGCTAGAAAAGTTTACGCCAAAAAACACTTAAAAGTAAGTAGACAACGGAATGAACACGCAAAGAGAATTGCGCGTAACGTATGCACATCTAACGATGTAGTCGTCTATGAAGATTTAAGTGTTAGAAATTTAGTTAAAAACCATTGTTTAGCTAAATCAATTAGTGATGCAAGTTGGTATTTGTTTCGGAAATGGATAGAGTATTTTGCAGCTAAGTTTAATAAATTGGCAATTCCGGTTGCACCCCATTACACTTCGCAGAAATGCAGTAATTGTGGGGTAATAGTAAAAAAATCTCTATCAACCCGCACCCATATTTGTAATTGTGGATGTGAGTTACATAGAGATACAAATGCTGCAATTAATATTCTAAATCTTGGGAAACAAACTAGGGATGGGCAATCCCGAAGTAACGCTAATGGACTAGAAACCTCTACTCTACTTGGGGAAACCCTGGCGGAGCAAGTATCTAGGTTGAAGTTAGAATCGAGCCTGTCTTCAGACGGTGAGAGTGTCAACTAAATATTGGTAAAATCTGTTAGATCTGATTAAAATACTGTTCAATATGAACTTTCAGAATTTCTAAGTTTAGTTTAATGCTCTGAAATAATTCGGAACAGAGGGTAATATTCTGCTGTTCTACGGCATCTTCTAGTTGATAGGCGAGTTGAGAAATCATTGTTGCCCCCACATTACCACTAGAACCCTTGAGCCGATGGGCATATTGGTGTAGGACTGTGAAATTCTGGCAGGCGATCGCTTCTTGAATTTCCATAAAATCCTGTTCGCTTCGGTCTATATAAACCTTTAATAGCTTTTGTTGAAACTCTTTTTTACCTCCCGAAATTCTTTGGAGTCGTTCTATATTTAAGGGATAATTTTCAGAGGAGAATGTTGCCATTGGAGCCGCTGTGAATAAGGAAGGGAGAGAAATGTCAGACTTGTGATTTTCTTGATGAATAATATAAGTCCATTTCATTAAAGTTGCCGCTAATTCCTCCTCTTGGACGGGTTTACTCAGATAATCGTCCATTCCAGCCGCTAAACATTTTTCCCGATCGGTGGGTAGGGCATGGGCGGTAAGGGCGATAATAATGGTATGGTGATCAGTTTCTTGTTGTCGGATTTTTTGAGTAGTGGCATAACCATCTAATTGGGGCATCTGACAATCCATAAACACAATATCATATTGTTTTTGATGCAAAATCTCTAGGGCTTCCAGACCATTATTCGCTAGATCGGCTTCATATCCCAAGAGACTCAGTTGATTTAAAATCACTTCTTGATTAATTAGATGATCTTCAGCTAAAAGAATCCTTAACTGGGGTTTAGATGGGGTTAAGAATTTGTCATCCCAGACAATTCTAGCTTGAGATTGTTGTTGGATATTCGATGAAATCTGGATCGCCATGGTTTTTAAGATCGCATCAAATAAACGAGAAGCCCTAACAGGTTTAATTAAATAACTGGCTATACCTTTATCTAATAGGTTTTCGGCTTTATCTCGGTGATTGTTCCGGGTCATTAAGACTAATTTTGTTGAGGATAAATTGTGATCTTTTTGGATAATATCAGTAATATTATTTGAATAAAAAGTTAATAATTTTTGATCGAAAATCGCGATATCATAGGGTTTTCCCAGGGTTCCTGCTTGGCCCAATAAAGTTAATGCTGATTCTGTATCCATGGCTTCATCTAACTCTATTCCCCAGGATTGAGTTAAAAAACGAATCGATTGACGAACTGCACTACTGCGATCAGCAACTAATAATTTTAAATTGATTAAACTAGGGGGGACAACTCGAGTAGGTTTGGTTTCTCCGATTAAAAATTGAGCGGTAAACCAAAATATTGATCCTTTACCGACTCTACTTTCAACCCCAATCTCACCGCCCATTAAATCAACTAATTGTTTAGAAATGACTAACCCTAATCCTGTCCCTCCATACTGACGGGTGGTGGAAGCATCCAATTGGGAAAAACACTGGAAAAGCTTATCTTTTTCTTCCGCAGCAATCCCAATACCAGTATCGGAAATTTCAAACCGTAATCGGGTTGTATGGGACGTATGAGAAAGTTGATTCACCCGGACGACGATTTCTCCGGCGGGGGTGAATTTAATCCCATTTCCTAATAAGTTTAATAGAATTTGGCGTAAACGACCCGGATCTCCGCGTAACTGACGGGGTACATTAGTATCAACAATAATAGCGAGTTCTAATCTTTTTTCTTCTGCCTGAGTTGCCACCCAATCAACAACGGTTTCTAAACAATTTTCCAAATCAAAATCTAGTGTTTCTAGTTTGACTTCGATCGCTTCTAATTTAGAAAAGTCAAGAATATCATTAATAATTGCCAATAAATGTTCCGCACTCATGCGAATTCCGTTAACAAAATTATGTTGTTTGGGAGTTAATTCGGTTTTTAATAATAATCCTGCCATCCCTAAAACTCCATTCATAGGAGTGCGGATTTCATGACTCATATTGGCCAGAAATTGAGACTTAATCCGGGCATTCTCTAAGGCGGCTTCCCGAGCTTCTACTAATTCATCAATTCGATCTGCTGCAATCACCACACCCCCAATTTGTTGATTGGATTCATACCAAGGATGAATCGCCCAGCGAATAATACTTTTTTTACCATTGGCATCATAAAATATATCTTCAGAATTGGAAATAATCTTTCCTTTTAATCCTTTTTTAAAGGCTTTTTTCCAAGTGTAAGGCATTTGAGGAAACACTTTTGAATCAGACTGTTTAAGGGAAGAAAGTTGTTGTTTTAATCGGACTAAACCAAAATCGGATAACCATTTATCACTGTAGGCAATATAGCTCATTTCTCGATTAAACATGGCCATGGCTACGGGAGCATGGGTAATAATTTGTCTGAGTTGTTGACTTTCTCTTTCGATCGCATCTTCTACTTGTTTGCGTTCTGTAATATCTCGACCGGTTCCATACATTAATCCAGTCTGGGCAACTCTAACACAATTCCAAGCAATCCATTTATAGGAATTATCTTGACAACGAAGTTGGGTTTCAAAGGAAAAGATCAGAGCTTCTTGAGTATTTTCTTCACTAATAGATTGTTCAACGGAACTTAAATGATCGGGATGAACTAGGGAGGTAAAGCAGGTTTTTTGGAGTTGTTGGGGAGTAAAACCCAGAATTTTTTCTACGGAGGGACTTACCCGTTTAAATAGTAAATTTCGATCAACAATAATTAGCATATCAACGGATAATTCAAAAAAGCGATCGCGTTCTAACTCTAATTGTTTGCGATCGGTAATATCTTCAATCACCGCAATACCATAGCGTTTTTCCTCCCTTTGATAATAGGGAGATTTATCTAACCATGATCCTAGGGAAACTGTTAAATTAATCCAGACAATTGAGCCATTTTTATGAATATAACGTTTCTCGATTGAATAACTGGAAATTTCTTGATTAATCAGGTTTTTAAATAACAATAAATCTTTATTAATATCCTCGGGATGGGTCAGATCGGTTAACCTATATCTTAATAGTTTTTCTCGGGGATAACCCAAAATATCACATAATTTTTGATTGACTTTTAGCCATTTTTGGGATATGGAAATATGACCTATGCCCACAGCAGCTTGTTCAAAGGTATCTCTAAATAGCTTTTCTTGGGCATGGGTTTGGGCTATTTGCAAGGCTAACTGTTGATCTAATTTTTGCATTAAATATCTGGCGAAAATAGATCCTAAAATTCCTAGTCCGGTTACGGCAAACATGGATAGCCATGTTAATTGAATCTGATCATTTTGATTCTTTCTACGTTCCTCAATACTCAGTTCTTCTTCGTCAATTAATTGATAAATCTCCTGGCGAGTAATCTGCATTTGTTCCCCCATCTCCAGTAAAAGATTTTGTGAATTTGCTGACTGCTGGGGGGATTTAACTGGAGATTTGATTGTATTTAAGTATACTTTAAAAAGTGCATTAGATTTATCAATAGACGTTTGCAGAGTTTTTAGTTTTTGAATTGTATTCGGATTATCTTTGGCTAAATCTCTCATTTCATTCAAGGAAATAAGTAGATTTTTAGTTGCTTTTTCGTGACTGTCTAAATATTTTTTTTGACCCGTTAACCCATAATCTTTGACAACAACTTCTGTGGTCAAAACTTGCGTTAGCAATTCTTGAGCTTGGTTTTTGACAAGATAGGTATGGTAAACTCTGTCTCTAGCTTCTTGTGCTTGGTATTGAAATGTGGCTGCGATCGCTAGACCAATGATTAAACTAGATATGGGAATCACAGCAATCAGACTGGCGCGATGACGTTGGATAAACCTTAGCCACTTCGGTAAGGAATCGGTAAAATCTGTATTCATATCTCCATCTTAAAGCAAGCCGTTAAACCAGAACACCGACATCTAACCGTTTCAATAAGTTAATCAACCCATAACAACATCTACAAAAACACCGATCTGAAGCGAGATCGGTGCATTGGGGGTGTTATGCCCCCTACCATAACAGATGAACACTCCGCTTTGAGGGGAACCTTGTGCTAGTTCTAAAATTGTCACAAGAATCAAATTCTCTAAGAGTTTGATTAATTCAGGTTCAAAAAACAGAGAAGATTAAGTTTAAGAGTTGTATAATAATACAACATTTGTAAAAAAAATTGATCGCCAATAGCCTAAGTCCTTCTTTTGAGGCAATTGGGTTATCTATTGTTTAATTCTGATTGAATCACCCTATGAATATTTTAATCATCTCCTCTACATTTCCCTATCCACCCAGTCGAGGAGGAACGGAGATTAGAACGTTTAACTTGCTCAAATATCTTCATTCTCGCCATCATGTTACTTTGATTACCCAAAGACATTCGGGGGTTAGTGATCAGGATGTAGAAGAATTGCGTCAATGGGTGAGTCAACTGGTGGTGTTTCCCCTGCCTCCCGAACCTCCGACTGGGGCTGTGGCTAAAGTCGGTCGGTTTATTAATTCCCTGGTCAAAAGTACCCCTCCTAATGTCCTTTATCGATATTCCCAAGAAATGCAAACTTGGATCGATCAAGCCGTTGAACAGGGCAAAGTTGATGTGATTACTTGCGAACATAGTGTTAATGAAATTTATATTCGACCGTCCTATTTAAAGCAGGTTCATACCGTTGTTAATATTCATAGTTCCGTTGTCGGTTGGACTCGTAATCATTTAGAAATGGGGGCTTCTCCCCATCCCCAACGCGATCGGATTTATTTACAATTACTCCTAGAACGCTATGAAAAACGTTATGCGGCTAAATTTCATGATTTAGTTGTCACCACCGAAGATGATGAAAAACAGTTTCGCCAATTTCAACCCCAGGGAGAAATTCATGTGGTTGCGAATGGGGTGGATTTAGAATTATTTCCCATGCGATCGCTTGATCCCAATAATCATAACCTGGTATTCGTCGGGGCCATGGACGCCTCCCATAATATCGACGCCGCCAGATTTTTCAGTCTCGAGGTCTTACCCATCCTGCAAAATTCCTATCCCGATACCACCTTTACCATTATCGGCGCCCGACCCGTTCCCGAAGTTCTACAATTAGCGAAGCATCCCGGTGTAATCGTCACGGGGGGAGTTCCCAAGGTCGTCGATTATTTACATCAGGGTACGGTCTGTGTCACGCCCCTCCGCAGTGGCTACGGAATTAAAAATAAAACCCTGGAAGCCATGGCCGCCGGGGTTCCGGTGGTAGCCAGCGATCGCGGTTTAGAAGGATTGGCCGTGGATGGGCCCCATGACCCCCATCGCGCCCTGCGCGCTAACACCGTGGCCGAATATGTAGAAACCATCAGCCGACTGTTTGAACATCCCCATCTGAGGGAAGAATTGTCGCAAAATGGGAGATTATTAATTGAAACTGAATATACTTGGGAACGAGCCGGTCAACTTTATGAACAAGTCTTACTGCGCCGTTAGAATCCTTCCATCCTATCAATCCCCATGATGAATCCGTTAGAGACAGGTCATCAACCCTCGCCCAGAAAAAAGAGTCAACCCCAAAAACCTACGGCTAAACCCGCTAAATCGGGGCAACAGCAGCGTCCAAATCGACGTTCCCAAACGACTGCTTTACCTGCGGGCAAAAAAACAGCCCCCCAAGCCCTGAAACCCAAATCGTCCCAGCCCATCAGCCGATTCTGGAAAAAATGGATTGCCGATGGAGTGGCTTTTACCCTACTTTTTGGGGGTACGACCCTAATTGGGGGCTGTGCCTGGTTTAGTTATCAACTAATTGTTAATCCTGATATTGGGGTTTGGTTAAATCAATTGTTACCCAGTTGGACACAAATTCCCCTACAACGCCGAGACTCAATTGTTACCTTAGAGGAAATTAATCAAGCCCTCAAAACTGAAGGATTAAGGGTGGGAAAATCCCTAACTTTACCGATGGTTGATTCCGTTTCTAAAACGGTGAATGAGCAAAAATCCGCATTCCCCCTTAACTCTTTATTTGTTAATGCCGACGGCGCTGTTCAACAGTCGAATGATTTATTAATTCCCATTATCAAAAGCCGTGAATCGAGTGTGACCCATCCCTGTGAAGGAGTATGCGAGGAAATTGTACAGGTGCGGGTTTATCAAGCGGTTAAAACCCCCTATCAGCGCCAGGGTAGCACTCAATATTATCGGTTAATTCAGCAGCTAGAAACTAAGGGGCCAGCCGAATCTTTTGTGATTGCATCATTAATTGGAACCGAATCTAATCAACAGGGTTCTAATAAGCCCTTACCCTTAACTAGACTGACACAATTTAAAGGCAAAGTTCCTCAAGGGGGGGTCTGGTTTAGTGTCCATAGTGAGCGGATAATCGCAGATAAAACCGTTCCCTATGGACAGATTCTGCATTACAATCCGAGTCATAATTATTTGAGTATGATGTTGGAATGGAAAAGTGCCGCCGGACAACAACCCATCTGGCAAGAAGTGACTGGAGGCAAAGATCCAGAATTATTAATTGAACAAACCATTGGGTTAGAGCCTCAGTTTAGTATTTATCAAGTCCAACCCTTGCAATTTATTCCTAACCCGATTCAATTAACTGCGATTTCCTTAGATGAAACCTTTTTAGATGATTATAATTATCGACAGGCTTTAAGATTAGCCCGCAGTGGTTTATGGTCACCAGCATTGGATTTAATTAAACCCTTGAAAAAAAATATAGTCTCTGGAAATAGTCCTAATTTGAAATGGTCAATGGCGGTTCAAGCCCAGTTAGATTTAATCGAATTTCATGCTAAAATTACTAAGGCTCAAGCGATCGCAGCTTGGGCAAGTCCCAGTCAACAGGTCTTAGCTAGTTTGATTGATGGACGCTGGAATGAAGCCCTAGAGTTCTTAAAAAATAGCCCAGGAAATCAACAGGAAATTGGCAATTTATTAAGATCAAATGGAGGAAGAATTAAAAATCGTTTGAACGCAGCTTTATTAGAAAATCCTGAACAATTGGAATTAAAGACCTGGGGAACTTTAATGATTGCGGCGGAAAATGGTAGAAATCGAGCGATTACTTGGTTAGATGAACAACCCCAAACAGAGCAAAAAGACCGCCAAGAAATCCTAGAGTTATTATTAAAATCCATAGAATAAATTCTATTCCATCAGATCATAACTTTTAACTTATTTTATAGCCTATCTAAATTTATGGGAGATCCAATTTCATCCCCATCTCAATTCGGTTTTTGGGAACATAAACGCCAGAAAGTCGCCTTTTATTTAGAAGATATTAATACTCCCATCGGAAAAACCGTTAATTTAACCTTAACCGGATTAATTTTAATCTCCTTAACCAGTTTTATCGCCCAAACCTATCCGATTTCTGATTTAGTTCATTCTCGGTTAGAATTGCTGGATTTTGTGATTTTAATTTGTTTTACAATTGAGTATTTAATTCGATTTTGGGCGGCTGATAATAAAAAAGAATTTCTATTCAATCCTTTATCTATTATTGATTTAGTTATTATTTTACAGGGTTATTTGAGATTTTTAAATATTAGTTATTTAAGAATATTTCGTTGGTTTAGAATCCTACGACTGATTCGATTTATTGATGTTAAAATCTCAATTTTTAGGATTAGAAGCGAAGATGGAGTCATTTTAGCTCGCATTATTTTTACCCTATTAACCATTATTTTTATCTTTTCCGGCTTAATTTATCAAGTCGAACATCCCGTTAACCCAGAGGTTTTTAAAACCTTCTTAGATGCGGTTTATTTTTCCGTCGTTACCATGACTACCGTAGGGTTTGGGGATGTCACTCCCATCTCAGATAAAGGAAGATTTTTAACCATCTTAATGATATTAACCGGAATTGCTTTAATTCCTTGGCAATTAGGGGATTTAATCAAACAATTACTCAAAACAACTAATCAAATAGAAACGATTTGTTCCGGGTGTGGGTGGTCAATTCATGACCAAGATGCGCGCTTTTGTAAACGCTGTGGCACTCAATTAAACCCTTAATTCATGATTACGTTGTTGCGCTTAAGCGCAATCTTTACAAGGGCTATAAACCAACAACAGGTTGATAACCAAACCTTAATATTTTCCCCCGACCCTCATCTTGAAAACGCTGTTCTCCCACTCCCACCACATCAATAATTATCTCACGGTCAGGGGGATTCCATTCTCCTTGACGGGGTTTAATTTCAATAATTAATTCCTGACTTTCTGGATAAACTTGATATTCTGTTATTGAATAAACTCCCTGAAGATACTCAAAAGAATCACCATCATCTTCATATAAAATCCCCTCTCCCGTCCCGGGAAACACCTTAAAAGTTAAACAATCAATGGGTTTTTCATCCACATATTGCATCACCGGTTGTAAAGGAATAATTGAACCTCCTTTTCCATAAAGTGGCATCCGTTCTAAAGGAGCATCTGCTAAAATATATTGTGATCCCGCATGGGGTTTTCCCGTCCACCAATCATACCAAATTCCTGCGGGTAAATACACCGCCCGAGATTCAATTCCGGGGCGATAAATCGGAGCAGCTAAAATAGCAGAACCCAATAAAACTTGATCGGATAAAGTATAGGTTTTGCTATCATTAGGATAGTGATAAAATAGGGGACGAAGAATTGGCGCGCCCGTTTGTGTCGCTTCCCAAAATAAGGTATAAAGATAGGGTAAAAGACGATAGCGTAATTCTAAATACTCCCGACAAATGCGTTCAACCCGTTCTCCAAATGCCCAGGGTTCATGTTGGGAGGTTGACAAAGCAGAATGACCTCGCATCAAGGGATATAAGATTCCCAATTGCATCCAACGGGCGAATAATTCCGGTGTAGCATTGCCTCCAAAACCTCCAATATCAGACCCTACAAATCCTACCCCCGACAACCCCATATTACACAACATCGGCAGAGACATTTCTAAATGTTCCCAAATCGAATGGTTATCCCCCATCCACACCGATGACCAGCGTTGAATCCCCGCATATCCTGACCGAGTTAAGACAAAAGATCGCTGTTTTGGTCGCAATTTTAACAACCCTTGGGCGCTAGATTTTGCCATCATTAATCCATATAAATTATGGGCTTCAGCGTGGGTTGTTTGTTCTTCTTTTGGCCCCTGTAAACTCTCTAAAGGAAAGGTAATTTTAGTTCCCTTATCCCCCAAAGGACGGTCATCGATGGCGGGTTCATTCATATCATTCCAAATGCCCGCAATACCAATATTTGTTAAGGTTTGATGGCATTCTCCCCACCATTTTTGGACTTGGGGATTTAAAAAATCGGGAAACACGGCTTTATCCGGCCAAACATAACCATGAAATAGTTCTCCGTTGGGTTTTCTAATAAAATAATTCTGTTTTAATCCTTGATCAAAAATAGTATAATTGGCTTCGGGTTCATATTTAACTCCCGGGTCAATAATGGTCACGGTTTTAAAGCCATTTTTTGATAAATTTTGAATCAAATTTTCTGGATTTGGAAATCGTTTTTCACTCCAGGTAAAAACTCGATATCCCTGCATATAATCAATATCTAAATGAATCACATCACAAGGAAGTTTACGGGTTCTAAATTGTTTTGTTAGTTCTTGAACAACGGTTTCTGATTCATAACTCCAACGACATTGATGATAACCTAAAGCCCAACGAGGAGGTAGGGGCATTCGTCCGGTTAGTTGGGTATAGGTATTTAAAATTTGCTCCGGTTTCGGGCCATAAATAATATAATAATCTAATTCTGGGGCGTGGGTTTCTATCTGCAAAATCCCTGGTTTTTTGACTCCAATATCGAAGCGACTCCAATAGGTACTATTTAAAAAAATGCCATAACTTAATTCCGGTCGTAGGGCTATAAAGACAGGAATGGCTTGATACATGGCATCAGTTAAAGCGTCATACTTGCGACAATTCTCTGTCCAATTGGTTTTAATTTCTCCCGTTTTATCTAAAAATCCGGTGCGTTCTCCAAAGCCATAAAAATGTTCTTCTGGTTCAATCTTTTTGTCAACTGCTGTTAACCCGGGTTGCCATTTAAACCCTAATTCTGCATCGGTTCCAAAGGGTTGATTTTGCCGATCATAACATTGAATTCGGTAAGGGTGATGTTGAACAGATATTCTGATTTTTTCGGTAATAATTTCTGTAGTTTCTTCGGTTTGGTTAGTTTGAAAGGGAGTGGGCTGCCATTCACTATCATCTAAATTAATCGCCCAAGATCGACGGGGAAGAAAATCACCAGAAGGAGAATAACGAATTCTAATTAAATTATTAGCTAATATACTAATTTTAACATAGACATTGCCGCAGTTAAAGAGAAGATGGCGATCGCCTATTTCTACACTTTGCACCGCTTCAATTGTTGACCAATTGGCGTCTAGGGCGTGTAACTGTCCGAAATATTGGGGCATATAAATAGGATTTTTATTTTAACTGTATATTATCATATCAAATCGAACTATTTATCCTTGTAATAAAGATTGTCCCCCATCGATCCAAACTTCTGTTCCAGTAATATGACTCGAAGCATCGGATACTAAAAATAATACCAGTTGTGCCACTTGTTCAGAGGTTCCAGGTTGACCATTAGTTAAGGGAATTTTACCTTCAGGAAATTCAACGAGTTCTTGAGTTTTTTCTAAATATTGTCGTTCAGTATTCTGATCGATTTCGGTGGTAATTGCCCCCGGACAAATGACATTCACTCTAATTTTATATTTCGCTAATTCTAGGGCGGTCATTTTAGCAAAAGTAACCTGGGCAGCTTTTGTACAAGCATAAGCTGTTGCTCCAGTATTACTAAACATTCTAGTTCCATTTACAGAAGAATTAATCACCACACTTCCCCCTTGTTTCTTCAGATAGGGTAAGGCATATTTTAAGGTATAAAAAGTTCCATCTAAATTAACAGAAATTGTGGCTTTCCATTCCTGGGGGGAAAGTTCTTCTAAAGGAGCCCAAACTCCGTTAATACCCGCATTAGCAAAAACAATATCAATTTTTCCCCAAGTTTCTGCTATTTTATCCATGGACTGTTGTACCTGTTCGGGGTAGGAAATATCCGCCGTGGTCATCATCGCTTCCCCACCAGTTTGTTTAATCTGATCAATCGTTTTTTGACCTTTTTCCGGTGTGCGATCGAGGGTGGCTATTTTTGCCCCTTCTTTTGCTAATAAAAATGCAGTTTCTTTCCCAATTCCTGAACCCGCTCCCGTAATTACGGCAACTTTATCTCTGAGTAACATTGACCGACTCCTATTTAATTTTATGAGTATTTTAATGTTTGTGATCTTTTTGATTTTTTACGTCTATCCCAAGAAAGATTTTTGTTTTTTCATGACAGTTTTTGGTTTAGTGAAGGATGGGGAATTTTTGAATAAACCACAAAGGCACAAAGACAGGAAGAAAGATGAGTAAGTTCAGCTTTAAGGTAGAATAAACGGAGTTTAAAAGAATGGGTTTATTATTTTTTATGATTTTCCTAAAATTGAAAATAATGTGCTATAATTAATAGCAACGTTGTTCTTGTTTCTCCCGTCATCTTGATCTTATTTCTGAATTTTTTACATTTTTCCTTCTATGATGAGTTTATCTTCGGTTACAGTATTGCTCAATTCTACAAGTTCAAAATGGCAGACTGCAACCTGGGATGATTATTTAGCCTATCGAGATCATCCCAGTTTAGAGCGAGTTAAGTTATTTTATCAGGAAGGTTATTTATTAATTGAAATGGGTGCAGAAGGAATTAATCACGCTAGTATTAGCGATTTATTTACCATGGTTTTTGCATTTTGGTTTACTCGTTTTCCCGTTGTTAGTTTTAGTTCATTAGGTCGCTGTCAACTGGAAAAAGCAAACCATCGTGCTTCAGCACCCGATCAGGTGTTATATATTGGTGAAAATTCACCTCGTTGGCAACAGGGAGAACCCCGTCGGGTTGACTTAAATCGTTGGCGGGTTCCTGATTTAGTGGGGGAAGTTTCTGATACAACTTTAGCCACTGATTTAGATGAAAAAAAACAACTTTATGCGGCGTTAGGGATTCCTGAATATTGGGTAACAGATGTTAAAGGAAAACAGGTGATTGCCTTTCGTTTACAAGAAAATGGCAAATATGAACAGATAGAATATTCTATAGCTCTTTCGGGTTTACCCATTATACTTTTAGAGCAAACTTTAGAACAATTAACCCAAGTAGAGAATGGTTTGGCGGCTCTCTGGTTTAATCAACAAATTGCTAATATTAATATTAAGGAATAGATATTTTGAACACTTTTCGCAGCTTTGATCCCAAACGTCAACGCAGTTTACTGGCTTTATTTATCGCCGGTTTATGTTTCTGGACAGGGATAACCACACTATTACCAACCCTACCGTTATATATTGAATCTCTTGGCGGAACTACACAACAAATTGGCTGGGTGATGGGGGCCTTTGCCTTGGGTTTATTACCGTCTCGATTGTGGTTTGGCCCCCTAGCCGATCGCAAAAGCCGCAAATTAGTCTTATTAATCGGAACAATAGTGGGGACGATCGCACCTTTCGGATATCTGTTTGCGGAGTCTATCCCCTTACTACTGAGTTTACGAGCCTTTCATGGGATCAGTGTGGCAGCATTTACCATAGGCTACAGTGCCTTAGTTGCCGATATAGCCCCCATTGAACGCCGGGGAGAAGTTATTGGATATATGAGTTTAGTGGCTCCGATCGGTATGGCTATTGGCCCGGCGGTGGGGGGATCAATGCAAGCGATGGTGGGTTACGACCCGATCTTTTTATCTAGTAGCGGGTTTGCGTTTTTAGCATTTTTAGGAATTTGCCAAGTTTGGGAACCCCAACATAATAAACCAACAAAAAAAGTCGCTTCTAATTCTTTATTAGAAAAGGGTTTATGGTTGTTTAAAATGTTATGGAGTCCCCCTTTAAGGGTTCCGGCTTTTGTGATGTTAATGGTCGGTCTAATCTTTGGAACTTTAGTCACATTTTTGCCTTTGGCGGTGAAGGAATCGGGGTTAAATTTTAATGCGGGATTATTTTATAGTACCGCCGCGATCGCTAGTTTTTTAGTCCGTATTCCTACAGGTAGAGCTTCTGACCGTTATGGTCGAGGTTTATTTATTACTGGGGGATTAATTTGTTATTTTTTAGCAATGTTACTCCTATCTCAAACTATGCACAGTAACATTATTTTATTTGCTGCATTACTCGAAGGAATGGGGGCGGGGGTTGTGCTTCCCATGATGATTACCTTAATTACTGATCGATGTTTACCCGAACAACGGGGTCAATTTTTCTCCTTATGTTTAACCGGATTCGATGTCGGAATTGCCCTAGCTGGCCCTATTTTTGGCATCTTTGCCGAACAGTTAGGTTATTCAGTTATGTTTGCTATAGATGCGGGTTTAGCTTTAATGGCTTTAATGAGTTTTATCACCTTTTCTAATAAAACAATTCGTCTTTCTCTCAAATTTGCTTTCGGTCAAGCTAAAGACATCTATAGTTTGAATTAACCCCAGATTCCGGTAATTATTTATGAACAAACGAGAACTAATTCAGCCTTTATTATTAACAGCAATAGCTGGGGTTTTCATGGGAATTGCTGCGGAACCCTGGGGACTGTGGGGGTTAGCATGGGTGGCGTTAGTTCCTTTATGGGTTAATGTTTTATCTAATTTTACTCTCCCTAGTTTTACAGGAATTAAAACCCCTTTATTATTAGCTTTAGTTTGGGGAATCGGCTATTACGGAGTCGCCCTATTTTGGATTACGGGAATTCATCCGATGACTTGGTTAGGAGTTCCTTGGTTAGCCAGTTTAGCGATTACCATATTTTGCTGGAGTTTTATCACCCTTTGGGGGAGTGCTTTAGTAATAATTTGGACGGGATTATTTGTAATTTTATCAGCTAAATTGGCTCTAAGATTCTCTAAGATTTCCCTAGCATTAACCAGAGTTTTAATCGCCACAGTTTTATGGTGTGGTTTAGAATTTTTGTGGGGTTCGACTGCTTTATGGTGGTCTTCTTTGTCCTATACCCAAAGTTTTGGAAATCTAATTATTTTACACTTAGGTAAAATTTCTGGCCCCACAACCATTACTGCAAGTTTATTAATTGTAAATGGGTTAATGGCGGAAGGTTTTATTTTAAATCGGGATAAATACTATTCTCAGACTCAAGATCAAAAATCCTATTTATTATTAATTTTAGCGGTATTATTTTTTGTCTTAGCTCATGGATTGGGGTTAATTTTGTATAGTATTCCTTTACAAAAAAATCCAGAACAGGCGTTAAAAGTGGGGATTATTCAAGGGAATATTGCCAATGAAGTTAAATTAAATTATTCGGGATTTCTACAAGCCTTAAATGGCTATACAACCGGATATGTTACCTTAGCTAATCAAGGAGTAGACTTTGTAGTAACTCCAGAAACCGCCCTACCTTTTTTCTGGACTGACCAGAATCAAAGACAAAATAGTTCGTTTTATCAAGCGGTTTTGAGACAGAAAGTTCCGGCTATAGTAGGAAGTTTTGCCTTAAAAGAAGGGGGATATACGAATAGTTTATTTTCCATGGATGGGGACGGAAATATTATCGGTCAATATGATAAAGTTAATTTAGTTCCTTTAGGGGAATTTATCCCCTTTAGTGAGATTTTAGGCAAATTCATTAGCCGATTATCGCCTTTAGAAGCCACATTAATTCATGGTCAACCTACTCAACAATTCCAGACGGCTTTCGGTCAAGCCACGGTGGGAATTTGTTATGATTCAGCCTTTGCAGACCATTTCCGCCGCCAAACCGCCCAAGGAGGAGAATTTCTGATTACGGCTTCTAATGATGCTTACTATTCCTCCGCCATTTTAGCTCAACATCATGCCCTAGATGTGATGCGAGCCATTGAAAATCATCGTTGGACAATACGCGCTACAAACACAGGATATTCGGGCTTTATTGACCCCCATGGAAAGACTCAGTGGATGTCAAACAAAAATACCTATCAACTCTATTCTGATACAATCTATCGTAATCAGACTCAAACCCTTTATGTGCGTTGGGGAGATTGGCTAATGCCTGTATTATTAATTGCAGGAATAACCCTATTTTTATTGAAGATTGAGCCTTTTTGATCAGTTTAATTCATACCAATAACTATAGCAACCCGCGCTGAGGTTGTAATATTTTAATCCTAATATGAAACAACCAGAAGTATTACTCTGTATTCCCTATTCCCTGTTCCCTTTTAATCAACAATTTTGAACACAACTCAAATGGAATTGCTCTATGATTAAGTCTGATTCAATTCTAATTGTGGATGATGAACCAGATGTTTTTGATGTTTTTGAGGGTATCTTATTCCGAGAAGGATATCAATTACATTATGCTTCCAATGGATTTGAGGTGTTTAAATTCTTAGAATCAAGTTTGCCCGATCTGATTTTATTAGATGTGATGATGCCCGATAGTAATGGCATGGATATTTGTCGGAAAATCAAACAAATTCCCGAATGGAAACCGATTCCTATTATTATGATCACAGCACTGAATTCTAAAGAAACCCTAGCTAAATGTTTAGAAGCTGGGGCGGAAGATTTTATTGGAAAACCGGTTAGTGCTTTAGAAGTTAGAGCTAGAGTTCGTTCAATGCTCCGACTCAAAAAACAGCATGATGAGTTAGAAAAGTCTCAACAAAAACTAGAAGAATTGCTACAATTGCGTGAGGATATGGCTTATTCCATAGTTCACGATCTGAGAAATCCAGTATTTGTAATTTCATTATCTTGTGAACTACTAACCCTAACAAATTTAACGGAAAAACAAGCCCACAAAGTTCATCAAATTGCTCACTCAGGAAGACAGTTAAATAATCTGATTAATTCTTTACTGTTGATGGCTAAACTAGAATCAGGTAAGGAATTACTGAATTCTAAACCTGTTAATCTGTCCTTGATAGTTGAAACCGTTATTAATGAATTTGAAGCCCAAATTATCAAAAAGGAGATAAAGATTACTGCTAAAATTCCTACAGTAAAACGGTTAGTAGTTGCCGATGCTGATTTAATCAAGCGAGTTATTGAAAATTTACTTGATAATGGGATTAAATTCTCTCCTTCAAACAGTGAAATTTTAATAGAAGTTGAATATCCAGTCAATACAAATACCGTTAAAGTTCATGTTCAAGATTCAGGGAAAGGAGTGAAAGATGAACTCAAGGAAAGTATTTTTAAAAAATATGAAACCGGTCAACGCTTTGAAGATGTGGCTCAAACCGGATTAGGATTAGCCTTTTGTAAAATGGTCATTGATGCCCATTTTGGTTGCCTTTCTATTCGCGATAACCAACCCCAAGGATCAATTTTTACGATTGAATTAAAAGCAGAATAATCAGTTATCAGTTAACAGTTTATTATCCATTAACCATTACCCTGTTACTGAGCGAAGTCGAAATATTACCCCAGGACTTACGCAAGGACGCTATATATAGCGCATTCAGGATCAGGCGATCGCTTGATTCAGACAGAAGGGCGATATGCGTCCGGCACGCTACGCGAGCGCGCTTATAAAAAGAGAATTAATCTGTGTTTGAATTGATAAGTAAACTAAATAAAAGAAAGCTTGAGAGAGGGATGTTTAAGCTCTTGGCTCAGGTAATCTGCTAACAAACTAGCTTTTAACTGATAGACAGTTTGAGAAACTTTCTTAGCCATACGAGTCAGAAAAACCCAAACTAATAAAGCGCAAGCAATGTGGTTTTTTTGAATACTCGCTTTACGGCATTGGCAAGATTCTATCCCCGTTAATTGTTTAATTTCTCGGTGAAATTCCTCAATTTTCCATCGCAGTTTACATTGAGAGATGACTTCATCTATTGAAGACTGATTTAAATCATTTGTAGCTACATATTCCGTTCTGTTGGCAGAAACAGTTACCCGAAATAGTTTAACTTTTTTATCTCTAGGGAATTTATTTATTTTGATTAGCTTTCCCTGTTTTTCTTCAATTTCAGACCAAATTAACTGTTCAATAGGCTGATATTTTTTTTGACCTCCTGTATCATCAACCAGCCGGTTTTTTTTGAGCGGAACATAATAAATTTTCCCTAAATTATCAATCAAAGCCATTAACTTTTGCGCTGCATATATATTGACGGCGGACAAGTTCAATTTTCGAGGAAAATCTTTTGTCGAGTACCGTATCATCAAAAACTAAACAAGCTTCGGGATGGCTCTGAAGTTCTGAATGCACTTTTTCCCAAATCACTTCGGGTGTTAAGTTTTCTGAATTCAAGTAACGATTAATTGTATCATGGCTAAACTCTTGAATATGTTCAGCGAAGTTGGTTAGAGTATAATTGATTTGGCTACTCAGGAGATATTGGCAATAGTATAGATAATTGATGCTCATATTTTTGGGCATAGATTCTGATGCTATTTTAACATTCCTTATTCTCCCAGGACTTACGCAGTGACGCTATATGTAGCGTACTAAGGAGTTAGCGATCACTAACCCAAAAGAAATCTGGAAACGGAGAATAAGGAATGTTAAAATAGCATCAGAATCTATGCCCAAAAATATGAGCATCAATTATCTATACTATTGCCAATATCTCCTGAGTAGCCAAATCAATTATACTCTAACCAACTTCGCTGAACATATTCAAGAGTTTAGCCATGATACAATTAATCGTTACTTGAATTCAGAAAACTTAACACCCGAAGTGATTTGGGAAAAAGTGCATTCAGAACTTCAGAGCCATCCCGAAGCTTGTTTAGTTTTTGATGATACGGTACTCGACAAAAGATTTTCCTCGAAAATTGAACTTGTCCGCCGTCAATATAGCGGCAATGAACATCGAGTGATTCGAGGAATTGGTTTAATAAGCTGTATTTATGTAAATCCTGAAACCGGATCCTATTCAGTGATTGATTATCGAATTTACGATCCAGATGGGGATGGTCACACCAAGCTAGATCATGTAGCAGATATGCTGAATGATGTCGTCTTTAAAAAAAAGATTCCTGTAGCGAAAGTGCTTATGGATAGTTGGTACGCAGCCCAAAAGCTAATGGCTTTGATTGATAATTTAGGGAAAATTTATTATGTTCCGCTCAAAAAAAACCGGCTGGTTGATGATACAGGAGGTCAAAAAAAATATCAGCCTATTGAACAGTTAATTTGGTCTGAAATTGAAGAAAAACAGGGAAAGCTAATCAAAATAAATAAATTCCCTAGAGATAAAAAAGTTAAACTATTTCGGGTAACTGTTTCTGCCAACAGAACGGAATATGTAGCTACAAATGATTTAAATCAGTCTTCAATAGATGAAGTCATCTCTCAATGTAAACTGCGATGGAAAATTGAGGAATTTCACCGAGAAATTAAACAATTAACGGGGATAGAATCTTGCCAATGCCGTAAAGCGAGTATTCAAAAAAACCACATTGCTTGCGCTTTATTAGTTTGGGTTTTTCTGACTCGTATGGCTAAGAAAGTTTCTCAAACTGTCTATCAGTTAAAAGCTAGTTTGTTAGCAGATTACCTGAGCCAAGAGCTTAAACATCCCTCTCTCAAGCTTTCTTTTATTTAGTTTACTTATCAATTCAAACACAGATTAATTCTCTTTTTATAAGCGCGCTCGCGTAGCGTGCCGGACGCATATCGCCCTTCTGTCTGAATCAAGCGATCGCCTGATCCTGAATGCGCTATATATAGCGTCCTTGCGTAAGTCCTGTCTCCGTTTCCAGATTTCTTTTGGGTTAGCGATCGCTAACTCCTTAGTACGCTACATATAGCGTCACTGCGTAAGTCCTGTACCCATTACCCATTACCCATTACCCATTACCCATTACCCATTACCCATTACCCATTACCTACCCCAAATCTTAATTTTATGTCTAGTGATTCTGATAATTTGTTTATTTCTCCTTTACAAAAGGCTATCACTACTGATCCATTGACCGTGATGCCAGAAACAATATTAAGTGAGGCGATCGCAATTTTCAACCAATCTCAAACCACCTGTTTATTAACTCCCAATTCCTTAGCCATAAATCAGGGGAAAACCTGTCTAATTGTTACCGTAGATCACCGACCCATAGGAATATTAACCCATCGGGACATTGTGCGTTTAATTGCTCAACAAGTTGATCTCAAAAGTTTGACCGTCAGGGAAGTTATGACTCAACCAGTAATTACCCTGCAACAAACAGAATTTAGCCATTTAAGCACAACTTTAAACCTACTCCAAAAGCATAAAGTTCGCCATTTACCCTTAGTTAATCCCGATGGTAAATTAGTCGGTTTACTCACCCATCGAGATTTAAAAAATGCCCTAGAACCTACGGATTTATTAAAACTACGAACCATTGAGGAGGTAATGACTTCCAAGGTTGTACAAGCACCTGTTAATATTTCCCTCTTAAAATTGGCTGAGTTAATCAATTCTGCCCAGGTGAGTTGTGTGGTTTTAGTTGAGGAAAAAATCTGCAATCAACAGCCATTAAAAATTCCCATGGGTTTACTAACGGAAGGAGATATTATCAAGTTTCAAGCATTAGGTTTAGATTGGAACCTAGAAGCCAAAAGCTTCATGAGCACCCCCGTCTTTTGCCTAAAGCCCAATGATACATTATTAGCGGCTCATCTGTTAATGCAGAAACACCATATTAATCGAATACCGATTGTTGACGATCGCGGGGAACTCAGAGGAATTATTACTCCGACGAGCATTTTGCAAGGAATTAACCCGATTGATTTATTAGAATTAGTGAATGTATTGCGACAAAAAGTTAATAATTTAGAAGTCCAAAAACTACAATTACTTCAAAGTCAAAATACTAAACTTGAAGAAAAAATTCAAGAACGAACAAATGCTTTAAAACGGGCTAATCAAAAATTGAAAGATGAGATTCAAGAACGAAATTTGATCGAAGCTAAAATGGCTTTACAGGCTTCTCTTTTAGATCAGGTACAGAATGCTATTATTGCCACGGATTTAGAAGGAATAATAATTTATTGGAATCAATATGCTCAAACTTTATATCAGTGGACAGCAAAAGAAGCCCTAGGTAATAATATTATTAATTTTTTTGTTCCTCTGGATCAACAGGATTTAGCCGAGGAAATTGTTTATGAAGTTATCAACAAAGGATATTGGGAAGGAGAATTTACCACCTCGCGTAAAGATGGTAGCACTTTACCGATTCATGTTTTTGATACTTTAATTCGAGATCAAGCGGGAAATCCCATCGGTTTAGTCGGGATTAGTTTTGATATTAGCGAACGCAAAAAAGCAGAACAGCAATTACACCAACGAGTTCAAAGGGAACGGCTATTTTACCAAACCGCCCTGCATATTCGTCAATCTCTGAATTTAACCGATATTCTGAATAATGCCGTGGTTGATATTCGGACAATTCTCAATTGTGATCGGGTTTTAGTCTATGAATTTGATTCTACATTTAATGGAACAATTGTGGCGGAATCGGTGGGAGAGGGCTGGACTTCCTGCTTAGGAATGTATTTGGAAGATATTTGTTTTAAAGCCGGAGGTGCTTTGGATTATTTGCAAGGTAAAAAAATTGCTATTAATAATATTCAAACAGCAAATTTATCAGAATGTCATGAACAATTATTAACTCGACTTCAGGTTAAATCTAATTTAGTTGTGCCGATTTTAATTCAAGATCAGAATCGAGAAAATGGAAATTTTATTTGGGGATTGTTAATCGCACATCAATGTTCTTCTCCTCGCAATTGGCAGCCCAGTGAATTAGAATTATTAGATGAAATTGCGGTGCAATTGTCAATTGGTATTCAACAATCCCAACTTTATCAAACGGCGGAAATGGAAATCAAAGAACGACAAAAAATTGAACATAAGTTAAGAATTCTGAATCAACAATTAGAAACTAGAATTTTAGATCGAACTGCTAAATTAGAACGTCAAGAACGCAAATCCCGTTTATTTGCCGAAATCGCTTTAAAAATTCGTCAATCTTTAGATATTGACCAAATTTTACAAACTACTGTAACCGAAGTTCAAAATATTTTAGGGTGCGATCGCGTGTTAATTTATCGAGTCTTTGACAATGGAACAGGAAAGACGATCGCAGAAAGTGTATTACCCGGATGGAATTCCATTCTCAATGTTGACTTTCCCGAAGAAGTTTTTCCCCTAGAATATCAACAACTTTATTCTAATAGAACTGTAAAAGCTATTGCAGATATCTACCAAACCTATCAAGAGACTACTCCCTGTTTAGTTGAATTTTTACAAGAATGGAAGATTAAAGCTAAATTGATTGTTCCGATTATTCAAAATAATATTTTTTGGGGATTTATGATTGCCCATCACTGTGTTTCTCCTCGAAAATGGACGGATTTTGAGATTGAACTGATGCGAGAAATTGCCGATCAAGTGGGTGTGGCTTTAGAACAAGCTCAATTAGTAGAAACCCTGCGGGAAAGAGAACAATTTATTGAAAGTATTGCCGATAGTAGTCCTAATATTTTATATCTCTACGATGTAGAGCAGAATCGCAGTATTTATAATAGCCGATCCTTAACGAACATTTTAGGATATACCTCGCTAGAATTATCTATAATGGGGGATAACTTTTCAATGCTTTTTCATCCTGATGATCAAGAAACAGTCATTAAACACCTAGAAGAAACCGCTCAAATGAGTGATCGAGAGATTAGTTACGTGGAATATCGCATCCAGCATAAAAATAAGGAATGGTTATGGTTTTCCAGTCATGCTACTGTGTTTAAACGAGATTCATCAGGAAACACCCAACAAATTTTAGGCGTGGCTCAAAATATTAGCGATCGCAAACAGGCTGAAGATAATCTTAAACGTCAGTTAGCGGCTGTAGAGGCTTCTATTGATGGAATTTCTATTTTAAAAAATGAAGAATATATTTATGTGAATAATGCCCACTTAAAACTATTTGGTTATAGTAGTCCCGAAGAATTATTAACTAAAAATTGGCGAGTCCTTTATACTTTGGAGGTAGTAAAATGGTTTGAAAAAGATATATTTCCCCTGTTAAAACAACAAAAATTCTGGCGGGGAGAAACCATCGGTTTAAGAAAAGATGGTACAACTTTTAATCAAGAGGTTTCCTTTACCGTCACCGAAGATGGGGATTATATTTGTATTTCTCAAGATATTAGTGAACGCCAAGCTGCCCTACACGAACGCCAACAAGCTGAAATTCAACTGCGTCAAACCAATGAACAATTGGCGATCGCCAACGCCGAACTTGCTCGGGCTTCCCGTCTGAAAGATGAATTTCTAGCAAATATGAGCCACGAACTCAGGACGCCCCTGAACTCAATTTTAGGAATGTCAGAAGTCCTACAAGAACAAACCTTTGGAGAACTCAATGAACAACAAAATCAAGCCCTAAAGCTAATTTATAGAAATGGAAAATACCTACTCGAACTAATTAACGATATTCTCGATCTCTCCAAAATTGAAGCCGGAAAATTAGACCTAGAATGCTCTCCCGTTTCTGTGAATGAACTCTGTCAACACAGTTTAAGTTTTGTCAAACAACAGGCTCACCAAAAAAATATTCGCCTCAGTTATCAGATTGAAGATGTCACCGAAGCCCTGAATGTAGATGAACGTCGCATCCGTCAAGTTTTAATTAATTTGCTCAATAATGCGGTAAAATTTACCTCTGAGGGTGGGAGGGTGCGCCTGGAAGTCAGAGGAGATATCGATGAAAAAAGGGTGTGTTTTTCCGTCATTGATAATGGAATTGGTATTGCTCTCGAAGATCAAGCCCGATTATTTCAAGTGTTTGTACAAATTGATAGCCGTTTATCCCGACGTTATGAAGGCACAGGTTTAGGATTAGTTTTAGTTAAAAAACTCGTGGAAATGCACGGCGGGACGGTTACCCTTGACAGTCAACCCGGAAAAGGCAGTTGCTTTACCGTCGCCCTCCCTTGGAATCCTGGGAGAGAATTGCCGACGCTGACTCCAGCGAAACTTTTAGACAGATCAGCCTGGTCGGGGAACACCCCTCGACAATCAAAACGTCCTTTAATTTTGCTGGCTGAAGACAATCCCGACAATATTCAAACCCTGCTTAACTACCTACAGGCGAAGGGATTTGATCTCGAAGTCGCCAAAAATGGGATCGAAGCAGTTCAAAAAGCGGTTAGTCTGCATCCAGATTTGATTTTAATGGATATTTCCATGCCAGAAATGGACGGCTTGGAAGCCATGCGCCAGATTCGGGCTAACCCACAACGGGCTACCCTACCCATCATTGCCCTCACTGCTTTTGCAATGGCTGGGGACAGGGAAAAATGTTTAGCAGCCGGAGCGAATGAATATCTGGCTAAACCCGTACAAATTCGGCAGTTAGTTCAGTTAATTCAGAGTTTTCTGTGGGAAAATCAGAGGAATAATCATGAACAATAGTAGAATTCCAGCCAAAAAATCCCGTAAATTGATTCATTTTTTTTCGTTGGGAATGTTAATCTGTATCGGTTTAGGAATATTAGTTAGTTGTTTTGAGCAACCGACAATACCCCTGCTTGTAGGCGTTAATAATTGGCCGGGTTTCGCCCCTTTATATTTAGCCGAGGAGTTGGGTTACTATCAAAATACTTCGATTGATATTGTTGATTATCCCTCTACAACGGAAGTTAGTAACGCGCTGCGTAGTGGGAATTTACAAGCAGGAGGGATGAGCATTGATGAAAACTTAATCCTGGCGGAAACCTTTCCAGAGGTTAGGGCAATTATGTTGATAGATGTATCCAATGGTGCAGATGTAATTATCGGGAAACCGGAGTTACAAACCCTAGCAGATATTAAAGGAAAAAAAGTCGGGGTGGAAAACACCGCATTAGGGGCTTATATACTGAGTCGGGCACTTGATAAAGCCGGACTTTCTCTACAGGATATTACTGTGGTTTCCCTGGATTTCTCGGAACATGAAGCTGGGTTTAAACAGGGTGAAGTTGATGCCGTTGTTACCTTTGAACCGGTTCGGTCTAATTTACTGGCAACTGGTGCTAAAGTCTTATTTGATACCACCAAAATACCGGGGGAAGTAGTGGATGTGTTGGTGGTACGTCAGGATACCTTAGAAACTCAATCTAAGGATTTAGAGCAGTTAGTGCGGGGCTGGTTTATGGCATTAGATTATTTAAAAAAAGAACCGGAAAATGCGGCTAAAATTATGGCAAGACGGGGAGGAATCACAGCGAAGGAATTTTTGGATTCTCTCAAATTACTGAGTTTTTTTACACCCACAGAAAATCAAAAACTTCTCTCGCAAACCGATCCGAGTATGGTTAATTCTGCTAATAAATTATCTAAATTAATGCAGGAAAAGAAACTACTACAATCAAATATAGATTTTTCCTCATTATTAGATGCTCGTTTTTTCACTCAATTGAATCAGTAATAATCAGTCATCAGTCATCAGTCATCAGTTATCAGTGTAAGAGTTAATACCATTACCCATTACCCTGTTACTGAGCGAAGTCGAAGTATTACCCATTACCCATTACCCATTACCCATTACCCATTCCTAATTCCCATTCCTAATTCCCCCTAAACCTCGAATCCATGAAACGTTTTGCTTTTAGTCTACCTCTGCGCGTCACTATTCCCAGTTTACTTCTATTTTTAAGTAGTGGACTAGGTTTATATAGTTTTATAACAGAAGTAAACGCAACCTACAAACGTCAGGAAAACAGAGTTGTAGAACAGGCAGATTTTTATAGTGAAAAAACTGTTGGCCTCTTAGAATTTATTTTACGGCGAGTTAACATAGATAATAAAAGTTTAGATGGGGCAAAGTTGGTGATTGGTGAAACGGGAGAAGAACCTAACTTACAATTATCAGCTTTCCTAGATGAAAATAATATTGTTATTTTTTCCAATTACTATCAATTACAACAAAAACCCATAATTAATACAAGTTTTTCCTATCTTTACCCCCAGATTCAACAGGCTAAACAAACCAAAGTTACAGAAAAAGTTTGGTCAGATAATCGGCAAATTTTAAAGGTGATTACCCCCGTCATACTTCCCCCAAAACCCAATCAATTGCGTCCTCAAGTGGGAACCCTACTCTCAATTTATGATCTAACTCAAACCAAAAAACAAGCCTATCAAGATGCCTTAAACCGTTCTTTACAAATGAATGCAGTGGTGCTAATTATTTGTTTATTGGTGTGGTTATTTTTTGAAATGACCTTAACCAAAAGAGTCTCGAGGTTGGTATTAGTGAGCCAGAATTTAGCTCAGGGAGATTTAAGCGATCGCAGCCGCCTAGAAGGGTCAGATGAATTAGCTCAAATTTCTATAGCATTTGATCAAATGGCCGAAAAAATTGAACAGGATACCTATAGTTTACAGGAATCTCAAATCGAATTGCAACAAAAAGCCACCGAATTAGAAAAAACTCTCACCCAACTCAAACAAACCCAAACCCAATTATTACAAAGCGAAAAAATGTCAAGTTTGGGTCAATTAGTTGCCGGAATTGCCCATGAAATTAATAATCCGGTGAGTTTTATTTTTGGAAATATCACCTATGCCAAAGAATATACAGATAGCCTACTCCATTTAATTTCCTTATATCAAACCCATTATCCCCAACCTGTCCCCGAAATTCAAACCGAAATTGATGAATTAGACTTAGAATTTATCACCTCAGACCTCCAGAAAATGTTCAATTCTATGCTAACCGGAAGTCAAAGAATTTCCGATATTGTCCTATCCTTGCGTTCATTTTCCCGTTTAGATGAAGCGGATATTAAAACCATAGATTTACATGAAAATCTTGATAACACCTTGATGATTTTAAAGCATCGTCTCAAAGCCCAAGCGTCTCGACCAAAAATTAAAATTGTCAAAAATTATGGCAATATTCCCTTAATTCATTGCTATGTCGGTCAACTGAATCAAGTGTTTATGAATATTTTTATTAATGCCATTGATGCCCTAGAAACAGTCCAACAAAACAGCCCACCCCAAATTTCCATCCATACGGATATTGTCACCGATTCCCAACCAAAAAAATGGGTACAAATTCAAATTTCTGATAATGGCTCAGGCATGGCTGAAACCGTTCGGAGTCGAATTTTTGAACCCTTTTTTACCACCAAACCCGTTGGTCGCGGGACAGGCATGGGTTTAGCCATCAGTTATCAAATTATTGTCGAAAAACATCAAGGTCAACTGCTGTGTACCTCTACACCTGGAGAAGGGAGTACCTTTATCATTACCTTACCCATTCGTAATTCGTAATTCGTAATTCGTAATTCGTAATTCGTAATTACCTCTTAACATTGAGGAGGTAACACACCTGTAGGCTGTGGTGTACCGTTGGGAGGATTAGTCACTAATTCGATAACCCCATCAGCCCGAACTATCCATCCTTGAGCCTCCTGAATATTTCGCCGTAGAGACGTGCCAATAGCCTTCGGCATGGCTGCGCCCGGGCGCGTCTCTACAGGAGATATTCTGGTGACAGGGGATGTTGTCGTGGGTTCAACTAAATTAATCCAATTGATGACCGTGGGTTCAGAACTTAAAGCATCATTGGGACTCGCAGGTAAACCCCCCCGTCCAGTAATCACAAATTGATTTTGTTCATTTCCCGAACACCGAGTTGTAATTAAGGTGGTGGGGTCAACCAAATTACTCGGTAACGACCCTATCCCGGCACTGGGGTCAACTTCTGGACTACTAATTTCCACCGCCCCGCTAAATTCCGCCCCTAACTCACTGGTGGCGGTAATATCACTGTTAGGAGTCTGAAATTCTCGAAACTGGGTTCCAAACACTCCTTGAGCATTAATTCTCACCTGTCCCCCTTTCCCTGCCTGAGCATTAGCGGTAATATCACTATTTTCCAAAGCCACTAAATTAGACGTTCCCAGGGTAATATTTCCCCCATCGGCGTTACTGGCATTAGTGGTAATTTGGCTATCCCGTCGCAGTTCCACCAGGCGCGCCTGTAACCGAATATTTCCCCCGGTTCCGGCTACCGTGGCGGCGCTAATGGTTCCGTCATTATCCAATAAAACCCTATCCGCCTGAATTTCCAAGTTACCCGCGGCCCCTTCATTGGTTCCCCGCACCCCAATTTCCGCCCCATTTCGCACCGTTAACCGTCCGGTATTAATCCGCAAATCCCCCGCACTACCCGCGCCACTGGTATTCGACTCAATAGAACTAGGAACAATACCATCGCCAATAGTTCCAAAGGAAACAGCTTCCACCGATTCATCAATATTGGTGGCAAAGCCCACCACATCAATGGAGTCCGAGGCATTTAAGGTTAAATTTCCGGCCGCCCCTTCCCCGCCAGTGGCCGCCGAAATTTGGGCTCCGTCGCGCACAACTAACCGTTGAGTATTCACGGTTAAATCCCCGGCGGGTGCGGTGCCTTTTTGTCCCTGGACGGTTAAGAGGGAAGATGAGGTGAGTAACCCACTCAAAAACCGCCCATCCTGGGACACGCCCCGCAGTTGTACCGATTCCGCATTCACAGTTAAATTGCCCCCTTTCCCCGCCCCCGCAGCCGAAGCAGATACCTGCGCCCCTTCGGCAACGGTCAGTTCCCGGCTGTTAATCGTGATATCCCCCGCGCCTCCAGTACCCAGGGTGGCGGTAAACAATCCCCCCGGGGAAGCGACGCCCGATTTCACCCCCCGCAGTTCCACGGTATCGGCATTCACCGTAATATTTCCCCCCTGACCTTCCCCGGAACGCCCGGGACTGGTGATGATATATCCATCTTGCAGGACGCGCAATTGGGGGGTAAAAATATTGATATCTCCCGAATCGCCAGGGCTAATAGTTCCGGTGACTACAATGGAACCGTTAGTAATATCAACGGATTTTGAGGCCAATAGGTTAATATTTCCCCCTGACCCCACCCCCACGGTCGGGGTTAAAATCGTCGCCCCGTTCATAATCTGGATTTGTTGAGTTTCTAGGGTGACATTTCCCGAAGCTCCTTCACCCACACTGACGCTAAAAATACCGTCATAAAGATTAGTGGGACTAAACTGTTCGGATAATAATTGTTCGATGAAAGATAGGGGTTGAGTTCCGACTAAATCAATCGAATTTTTGGCTTTAATATTAATATTTCCGGCGTTTCCTGTGCCAATGGTGGAGGAGGAGATAAAAGCACGATTATCTAATTGAAATTGTTCGGCTTGAATTTGGATTCCAGCCCCATTTAGGGCATCTAAAGTATTAGAAATAATCCGAGAACTATCGGTGAGGGAAACCATGCCTCCTTGAATGGTAATTAATCCCCCTCCGGCTCCACTGGTATCAATTTGACTTTGATTTAATAATTTAATTGAGCCGAATTGAAGGGTAGGGGCGTTGAATTGTTCGGGTTGGGGTTGTAAAGACCAAGTGCCATTTTTTAGGGCTGCTAATTCAATTCTACCATTAAAAGCGGTCAGATAACCTTGATTTAAAATCACATCTCCGCCGATTAAACTAATATTTTGACCGGGTTGGACTTGTAATCCTGTTTTTGCACTATTCCCATCAACTCCTATACCTAAAGATTGGGATTGATTTGTAATAGCACCGGGTTGATTTCCTAGTTGTAACCCGATAGGAACATTAACGGTTAATAGGGGCGGTGCTTGGGGATTGCTGGCACTAAATTCACCACCCTGCTCAAAAATAATACTATTAGCGGTACTAGCAGTAAAAGACCCTCCAATATTTAGTTGAGCATTGGGGCCAAATAATATTCCATTGGGATTAATTAAGAATATATTGGCTGTACCATTGGCTTGAATTAAACCTTGAATATTGGAAATATTATTGCCTGTAACCCGACTCATAATATTTTTAATCTCAATAGAATTATTGAAAAAGGCAGCCACACCTTCGGGAACTGAAAACTCTTTAAAACTATGGAATAAGTTAATCCCATTTTGGGTTCCACCTTCTATTTTAATGATACTACCATCGGGGGTAATAATAGTATTTTGAGGTAGGGTTTGGTCGGGTATAATTTGAGCGATCACTTTTGATAAATTCCAACTATTAATTAAGGGAAAAACCAATAAAATCAATGTTGTTTTCAAAAGAGATTTATTGTTTAAATTTTTCATATCTAATTCCTCAAATTAAGGGTTGAAAAACGGAAAATATAGCAAATCAATTTCCCTGATTTAATATAGAAACTTGTTTTTTGTACAGATTATTTTGCATCGGCATTTCCTGAGTAAGTAGGTGGTCATAAATAAAGTCAATAATAGAAAAAGATTGTTTAGGATAATTCTTGAGAGTTACTCAGGGAATTAAATCGCAAGCGATCGCAGGTACAATCATTTCTTTCGTTTCTATCTTCAATGGCTTGAATCACAGCTTGGCTCAAATCATATTCATCTTCAAACATTCTTCCCGCCAGTTCATGAGTTTTTAATTGATGCCATTCTGGTTCGATTTCATTCAATTCAGGGCTATAAGCAGACAGGAAGAAAAATTCTAATTTTTTGTCTTGCCACTCCCTTTCTTTTTCTTGTATTTTTTGACTTTTATGGACACTGTAGTTATCTTGAATCAGTACGGTAATTTGTCGAGTATTTTGAAAATGCTTTTCAGCTTTTTCCGCTTGCCAATCTATAAATTTTATGTAATTCTCACTTGTAATTCCTGACAAACTTAAACCGTACTCAAAACTTTTTCCTTTTTCTAATACTCCAATTACATTCAATCTTTTTCCTCGCTTTTTCGTCTGGTTTATTTGTTTCTGCTTCCCCTTTTTTACATAGGTGTAACTCACAGGACTCCATAAACAAAAACCTGCCTCATCTAAATATTTTAATCTGACCAAACCCTCTTCTTCATAACGCTTTAACGTCTCCAAATCTCTTTTCTTGCTCGCTGTTTTTTCGGGATTCTGTTTTTTCTTTAAACTGGCTTTTGTTCTTTTCCAGCGCCAGTCTTTTTTTTTTAAGATTTTTCTAATTCTTTCTGCGCTTAGTGCGATCGCTCTCTCTCGCAGAAGTTTTTCCGACAGTTGACGGCTATTATAAGTTCTTTCATCTGACTCTATACAAGTTTCTAAATATTCTATATCTTCTTCTTTCCACCTCCGTTTTCTTCCCGAACGAGGAGCATCAAATAATCCTTCTTTTTCTTGATTTATCCATCGAGTTATTGTTTTTCTTACCATGGCTTCTGAACACCTTAAAGTCTGGGCTATTTTTGAGACCATCCATCCTCCATCACTAAACATTAATATATCTATTCTCTGCCTTGTTCTTTTCGGAACTTTCTCTTGCTGATACAGAGTTAGTAGCTCTTGTTTTTCTTCTTCTGTTAGTTGAATTCTTAACCTCAGTGGCATGACTATTCCTCTGATATTTCTTCATTTCTTATTTTAACTCTATTTATGACCACCTACTTAATGGGAATTTCAATAATAAATTCTGTTCCCTGTCCCGGGGTAGAAATACATTGTAAACTACCTTGATGTTTTTCCACCACTATATTTTTGCAGATAGATAAACCAATCCCAGTGCCTTTCCCTACGGGTTTAGTCGTCAAGAAAGGTTCAAATAAATTATTTAAAATTTCCTCAGCCATACCCCCAGCATTATCACTAATTTTAATCGTGACATTATGATCATTGATAATATCAGTTTTAATCACAATCTGACCCGGATTAACCTGCAATTGTTCCATATTTTTTTGTTGATTGTTTTCTTCAATGGCATCAATCGCATTCGCTAAAATATTCATAAAAACTTGATTCATTTCTCCTCCATAACATTCAACCAAAGGTAAAGAAGAACTATATTCTTTGACTACATGAATTGCGGGATGATCCTGTTTTCGTTTTAACCGATTTTGTAAAATCATTAAGGTGCTATCAATGCCTTCATGAAGATTAGTTGCTCTCATTTTAGAACCATCCTGACGGGCAAAACTGCGTAAACTCAGAACAATTTCTCGAATTCGTTCTGCACCCACCTGCATCGATTCTAACATCTTAGGCAAATCTTCTAAAATAAAGTTTAATTCTACTGCTTCAACTTGCTGTTTAATCACCGGATGGGGATTAGAATAATACCGTTGATAAAGTTCAAAAATATTTAAAAGATTGTCGGTATATTCTTGAACATAAGCTAAATTTCCATAAATAAAATTAACCGGATTATTGATTTCATGGGCAATTCCCGCTAACATCTGCCCTAGGATTGACATTTTTTCATTATTCACTAACTGGGTCTGAATAATCTTAATTTGGTTTAAACAGTGTTCTAAAGCAATTTTATTATTTTCTGATTCTGCCATGGATATTTTTAATGCTTGAGCGGAGGATTCGACCGCCATCTCTAATTGATGATTGATTTTTTCAATTTGCAACTTTTCCTGTATTTCTATTTCTAACTGCTCTTGCAATAAATGATAGCTTTGTCTAATTTCTTTTCGAGCTTCTGCCATCCTCAAATAGTTACTAACTTTAAGTAAAAATTCCTCGGTTTCTAAGCAAGTAAAAAGATAATCCATCACCCCTAAGCTCAACCATGTTTTAATAGTTTCTTGTTCCTGGGAGTTCGTAATTAAAATAATCGGAATATTTAGACCCGAACTCTGCAATTGTTGACAAAACAAAAATTCATTCTCACCGGGCATGGAAACCGCTATAAAAATCAAATCAGCTAAAGAGGATTCCTCCATAGAAACCGCAGATTTATCAAGGTTTACCGACAATAAATTGACCTGTTTTTGACTCAATAAATCTAATAATATATGTAGGTCAATTGAACGATTATCAATAATTAATATGGTAGTTAATGCGGACTCACTCATCATTTCTTATTCCTCAATAAATAGTCAAAATTTACAATTGATTGCCTTTGATAAATTGTTTGAATAGGGGATTGGACAACTAACCTGTACAAAAAAGATATAACTTATTATTTGCCTTAACTGCCTTGCCCTAATATTCTCTCAAGAGTACCCCAGATACCTAAATCATACAATATTGTTAGGAAATGACAGGAAATTGAGGAATAAGGTTTCGAGGGTGGCGGAATGTTAACATACGACAAACCCCCTAATACCGACTTTACCCCCTTGATTCCATGAGCTTTCAATGTCCAGTCTGTGACTCTGACTATCAAAAACCGATTCCGCAAACTTGTTTAGTCTGTGGATGGGATTTACAATTCCATATATCAATACCAGAAGGTTTAAAACAGAATCAAAATCATTTAGATTGGGCAAAACAAACTTGGAAATACCGCCAAATTGTCGATATTGACCAACATAAAACTCCTTCTAAATCAAAAAAAAGATTAACTATTGCCGATCTTTTACCTCGGTTAGAATCCCTGGAAAATCAACTCCAACAAGCTACTCGGGAAAGACAAAACCTACAAAATTTGTTAGACTGGATATTACATTATTTAGAAAGTATTAACCCGGAATTATTAGTTAATATAACTCCCCCATCCGATCAAAATTTTCCTCAATCAGAAATTGGCATAGACTACAGTTCCCTGATTGAATTATTAGCCCATGGAGATTGGAAAACCGCCGATGAATATACCTGGAAATTAATGTTATATATTGCCGAAAGAGAAGCCGAAAAATGGTTAAGACCCGAAGATATTGAACGGTTTCCCTGTACGGATTTAAACACTCTAAATTGGCTCTGGGAATATTATAGTCAGGGATTATTTAGTTTAACCCGTCAATGGGAAATTTTCTATAATTTAGAAGGAGATTATCCAAAATTTTGTGACCAAGTTGGTTGGTGTCGGGGAGAAAGTTGGCTTTATTATGAAGAATTAAATTTTACCCTGAATGCACCTTTAGGACATTTACCTATTATTGCTTGGCGAAAACGAGCCTGTTATGGTGTAGGTAATACAACACCAAACGAAAATTTATCCTTAATTTTTTCGCGCCTTTCCACCTGTAGTAAGCCCTTCAGGGCTTAATCCCCCAAAACTTAAAAATATACAAGAAAGCCCTAAAGGGCTTACTACGGTTTTTTTAGGATTAAGATATCTTGGTAGTTGGTAGCTAGTGTTCGTCCACACCATAACCCATAATATTTGGCGGAAACTGTAAAACCCAATGCTTGAATCCACTTCATAACTAAGGCTTCTCGATGACCCATATCACTTTCGGGAATTTCTAAATTAGAGAAAAATGAGTCTTCAAATTCATGGATTAAATTTTGAGAACTTTTTCCTGCTTTAATCAGGGCTTCTGATTCTTCATTTAATAAAAAGAATGTACATAAACACCGTCCTCCGGGTTTAAGCACTCGATAAACTTCTTTAAGATAATTCTGAACTGCATTCGCATATAAGTGGGTAAATACGGAAGTTAGGAAAACAAAATCAAATTGTTCATCTGCATAGGGGAAATCATAGTTTTCTACTTTAATTGTTCCTTCTGTATTATAGCGTTTACTATAAATATTTGCCCATTTAAAGTTAAAATTAGGTCGATGTTCATGAATCATAGATTGATTCCAGTTAATCCATTTTTCAACAATATCAAACCCTTCATAACGAGCGCTATCATCTAAATAATAGGCGAGGGAATAGGCCATGCGACCCACGCCACATCCGGCATCTAAAATAGATTCGTGGGGTTTTAGTTGCGCTTTATTCACAAAATGACCAAGAAAATCACAGGCGACAAATTTAAAACTTCCTCCGACTCCTACTCGGTCTTCTTTCTCTGGAACCGGAAGACTAGATTCTAATAAATTAAATAAAACTTCTCCTGCTTCTCCGTTGACTAAAGGAATTAATTGTACTAAAGTATTAAATTGATTCGGTGCAACCACCTCTACAGGAATATAAATTAAAAATCGAGCTTGGTCAGCTTTAGGTAAGGTGGGAAATAGTTTATAAACATCGGGACTAGGCAGGTTTTTTTCAATTTTGAATTGAGTGATTTCTTGCCCCCCAATGATTAACTTAAACCCTTCTATGGGTTCACCTTGCAGTGAAGTTATCCATCCTTTTAAGCGGACATGATCGGTTTCTAGGGTGACATCTCCTAAACAACCTAGGGTTTTGAGGGGGGGATTAGATTCCATAAGGTAATTTTTGCTAACTTTAATTAGATAGGGAATTATTATCTTATTTTTGTTAACTTGTCAAGGGTAATAATATTAATAAATATAAATAAAATGTAGACTGTAGGTTGAAAAACAAACAGATTGATCATGTATTTTTAGCTTTAAGTTTATACTAATGCTTACTGATCACCGATCTCTTAATCAAAACAATTTTAAAAGATAACATCTTAAATTATTTTTTACAATAAATGATAATTTTTATGATTTCTTAACAATTGATCAAGGAATTATTAATTTTTACTGAATTTGCCACATATCACACCAAAATTAAACAATTTTATGGTAGGTTTCAACTGAAACTTATCAGGGTTAAACCTGATAGTTCAACTCCAGATATATTTTCAAGAGGTTTAATCATGCCGCTAACTAAGAGATGTATTGCCGAATTCTTTGGAACATTTTGGCTAGTGTTTGGTGGATGTGGATCGGCTGTTTTTGCTGCGGCATTTCCAGATGGAACGACTAATGCCCTGGGGATTGGATTTGCTGGGGTGTCATTAGCGTTTGGTTTAACCGTTTTAACCATGGCCTATGGCATAGGTCATATTTCCGGTTGCCATCTCAATCCGGCCGTTTCCTTTGGATTATGGGCGGGTAAACGCTTCTCAGGAGGCAAAGATTTAGCCATGTATATTGGCTCTCAAGTGGTTGGAGCGATTGTCGCATCCTTAGTGATTTATTTAATTGTCACGGGGAAAGCTGGATTTGATCCCGTTGCCTTTAGAAGTGGTTCCAACCCCTTTGCTACCAATGGATATGGAGAACATTCTCCCGGCGGTTATAATCTCGTTTCTGCTCTGATCGGTGAATTTGTCTTGACCTTCATGTTCTTAATGGTGATTATGGGATCAACCGATCGCCGCGCCCCTCAAGGCTTTGCCCCCATTGCCATTGGTTTAGGATTAACCTTGATTCACTTAATCGGAATTCCCGTTACCAATGTATCTGTAAATCCGGCCCGTAGCACTGGCCCCGCATTATTTGTGGGTGGTTGGGCTATCCAACAATTATGGTTATTCTGGGTCGCTCCGATTTTGGGAGGAATTGCCGCCGGGTTCACCTATAACAATTTATTTGGTGAATCTCCATCTGATCCCAATTCTTAATCTAAAACAGTTTTAAATTAATCCTCGTTTTGTGTTTTGTTTAAAACCTTTCCCTGTAAGTAGGTGGTCAAAAAGCTCGTTGTTGCGCTTGGGCACGCCGTGTCAGTGCGCTTAAGCGCAACAACAAGTTTAATTGTATATGCGTTGTTTATTCAGGGATCAAGATTCAAGCCTTATTCTTCCTCTCCCGATTCAAACGGTTTAATTGAAACTACCGGAGCAATAGAAGTCAGTTTTAACTCAGGATGATCGGCTTCCGCTTGACGACAATTCCATTCATTTTTAAACAGCAAAACTGGACGATCCCAGCTATCTTTCACCACCGCCGCGTTAAAAATTCGTCCGACTTTATTTAAAACTTCCCAACCTCCAGTTACCCAACGGGCCACAGTATAAGGTAAAGGTTCTAATAGGGTTTCAGCCCCATATTCATTTTGCAATCTAAACTGCACCACCTCAAATTGTAGTTGACCCACGGCCGCTAAAATCGGGTCACGTTTAGATTGATCAACAGAAAACATAATTTGTACCGCCCCTTCTTCCCGCAATTCTAAAACTCCTTTATGGAATTGTTTAAACTTAGAAGGATTGGGATTTTTTAAATAGGCAAATAACTCAGGGGTAAAACAAGGAATCCCTTCATATTCTAATTTTTTGCCCATATAAATTGTATCGCCAATGGCAAAAACCCCGGGATTATTTAATCCAATTACATCCCCAGGATAGGCGGTTTCAATCGATTGTCTTTCCTGGGCAAAGAGTTTTTGCGGACGGGAAAGACGGACAACTTTTCCAGTCCGGGCATGATTAACCGTCATATCCTTTTCAAATTTTCCCGTACAAACGCGCACAAAGGCCACCCGATCTCGGTGTTTGGCATCCATATTCGCTTGTAGCTTAAAAACAAAGCCCGTAAACTCTGGATACTCGGGTTCCATATTTCCCAGGGTACTCAGATGGGAACCGGGTTTTAAGGCATATTCTAAGAAGGAATCCAAGAATAATTGAACCCCAAAATTAGTCATAGCACTGCCGAAGAAAACCGGGGTCATTTTTCCAGCATGAACTAAATCCAGATCAAATTCCGAACCCGCGTGCTCAAGGAGTTCTAATTCTTCTTTTAATTGTTCATAAAGATCGGGATCTAAAAATTCCTGAATGTGGGGATCATCTAAGTCAAATACCGTATCTAACGCTTCTCGACTTCCGTGGGCGCTGCGTTCAAATAAATGAATTTTTTGTTTACGACGATCAAATACTCCTTTAAAGCGATCGCCCGTGCCAATAGGCCAATTTATCGGATAGGTTTTTAATCCTAATTCTTTTTCTATTTCATCGAGTAATTCTAAGGGTTCTTGACCCGGACGATCCATTTTATTAATAAAAGTAAAAATAGGTAGACCCCGCATTTTGCAGACTTCAAACAATTTGCGAGTTTGCGGCTCTAAACCCTTGGCCGCATCTTCTAACATCACCGCGTTATCAGCAGCGGCTAAGGTGCGGTAAGTATCTTCACTAAAATCTTGGTGTCCGGGTGTATCTAGCAGATTAATTTGACAGTTGTTATACTCAAACTGCAAAACCGTTGAGGTAATCGAAATTCCCCTTTGTTGCTCCATTGCCATCCAGTCTGAGGTGGCATGACGTTGGGCTCTGCGTACCTTAACAGCACCGGCTTCGTGAATCGCACCTCCGTACAGGAGTAATTTTTCGGTCAGGGTAGTTTTTCCAGCATCAGGGTGAGAAATAATCGCAAAATTGCGACGTCTCTCAACCTCCGTTTGAATTTCAGTTTGAATTTCTGTAGTCATTGAAGCCTAAATCGGGAATTTGTATCACATATACCATTTTGACACTCTCAGGTCTGAAGGCGCTGAGATTCTTGGTTCAACGAAACCACTTAATCAAAGTACCTTGCAGTGCTTTAACCAGAGGTGGGATTCTCCCCAAGCGTAAATTCGGGTATGCCCTACCCTATTCGCATTTCTGCGAGTTCTTTTTTTGCTTAAAAACTGGTCGTCTAGCTCCCATGAATCTTTTACCCACTGCTGGGGGAAAACTAGAACTTTGCAGTAGAACCCTATAGATTCAATTGTCAAGGTTCAGCGTTTTGCCGTTAGGCGACTAGGTTTTTATACAGGTTGTTTACCTTTTCCTGTTACTGGATATACTAACATAGATTAAAGAAATATTCACGGGGAATAAATTCCCCTGAGCGGTCACTGAGCCTGTCGAAGTGTCGCTTTTTATCTCAGGTATGAAGACGCTGAGTTTTTAATCTCCCAAATTTGTATTATAAAGGTTAACGGGGATTTTTGCTGGGTTGCATAGGAACACCCGATACTGTTGGTGCTATTATCAATTATTAATTCCCTTTTTTTGAACTCAAATTCAATATTTTATTGTATCTTTAATTCCTCAGAATAAATTCTCAATCCTCATGAACCCCACCTGGATGATCTCACAACAACTGGTTGTCATAACTGCATTCATGTCCCATGGTTCCTGTTACCTTTGGGAATCTAAATTAATCGGACTTCATCTGGTCTCGGATTTATTCACTGCGATCGCTTATTTTTCCATTCCTATCGCCTTAATGTACTTTGTTAATCGGCGTAAAGATCTCCCCTTCCCTAATGTTTTAATCTTGTTTAGTGCGTTCATTTTTGCCTGTGGACTCAGCCATTTAATGTCGATTTTCACCCTTTGGTATCCGGTATATTGGTTAGCCGGAGGATTAAAAGCAATGACGGCCCTGATTTCAATTTTTACCGCTTGTACAATTATTCCTTTAGTTCCCCAACTTTTACAACTTAAAACCCCTAAAGAACTTGAAGCACTGAACCAATTATTAAATAAAAGTCAAAAATATTATCAAAAATCTCAACAAATGTTGGAATTAATTATGAATACAATTCCCCAACGAATTTTTTGGAAAGATCGAAATTCCGTCTTTCAAGGGTGTAATTTACAAGTGGCTTTAGATACGGGATTAAAGTCTCCTGAAGATATTATTGGTAAAACCGATTATGATTTTTTTTACAGTTTAGATGAAGCTGAATTTTATCGAAAAATTGATCAAGAGGTCATGGAAACGAATACCCCGCGCTATCGAATTATCGAAACTCAATTAAGACCTGATGGAAAAATTATTTGGTTAGAAACCAATAAAATTCCCCTTCATGATTCTGAGGGAAATGTGGTGGGAATATTAGGAACATACGAGGATATTACAGAGCGGAAATTAGCGGAAGAATTATTGGCACAATCGGGAACTCGATTTCGACAATTGGCTCAACAGGAAAAACTGATTAATCATTTGGCAAATCAAATTCGTAACTCTTTAGATTTGAAAACAATTTTAGAAACAACTGTTTTACAGGTTTGGGAGTTAATGAAGGTAGATCGATGTTATTTTTGTTGGTATCGACGGCCAGAAATGGGTTTTCATTCAGATTATAAAAATTTATCTCAATCCTATTCTAATGCGGCTTATTGGGAAATTGTTGCTGAAGCTAAAGATCCGGCAATTCCTAATATTATAGGTCGATATCCTATAGAAGATGGGGGGATGGGATCTGAGAAAAATTTAGATTTTAAAATAGGACGAATTGATCAGATTGATCATGTACCTGAATCCCAAAGAAAGTCATTTTTACTCCAGTTTGGCTTAATATCGGTTCTGTCTCTCCCCATTCAAACCCAAACGGGAGAAATCGGGGTTTTAATTTGTGGAAATCATCAGGAACCCCGGTGTTGGAGTGATTCTGAAGTTGAATTATTACAGGCTGTCACGGCGCAAGTGGCGATCGCTATTAACCAAGCCCAACTCTATAATCAAACCCGAGAAGCCGCAGCTTTAGCTAGAGCTCAAACCCTAGAATTAGAAGCGACTTTAAATAAATTACGACAAACTCAAGCCCATTTAATTCAAACTGAAAAGATGTCTTCTTTAGGTCAGTTAGTGGCAGGGGTTGCCCATGAAATTAATAATCCGATTAATTTTATTTATGGAAATGTTGATTATGCAGCCCAATATCTGGAGGATTTATTGAATTTAGTATCCCTCTATCAAGAGCATTATCCCGATCCAGTTTCTGATATTCAAGAAGTGATTGAAACCGTAGATTTAGATTTTTTACAACGAGATTATCCCAAACTATTAAGTTCCATGAAAGTCGGGGCGAGTCGCATTCAGCAAATTGTTTTATCCCTGAGAAACTTTTCGCGTTTAGATGAAGCAGATGTTAAACAGGTGAATTTACATGAGGGCTTAGAAAATACATTATTGATTTTACAAAATCGTTTATCAGAAACCGGAGAAAGACAAAAAATTCAGGTGATCAAAAACTATGGGGAATTGCCCTTAGTCCATTGTTATGCAGGTCAGATGAATCAAGTATTTATGAATTTACTCACTAATGCTATTGATGCAATTCAGGAGCGAATCGTAGAACAAAATCAAGAAATTATTTCTAGTCTGAATCCTAATGATGTAGAGTTATATTCTGAAGATGATATCGGTTTTAATTCATTGAATTGTTGGAAACCCACGATTACGATTACTACAGAAGTCATGGAGGATAATCAGGTTTTAATTATCATTGCTGATAATGGGATGGGAATGACGGAAACCGTTAAAAATAAATTATTTGATCCATTTTTTACCACAAAACCCGTGGGAAAAGGAACTGGCTTAGGATTAGCTATTAGTTATCAAATAGTTGTGGAAAGACATCTGGGTAAGTTAAAGTGTTCTTCTCAAGTTAAACAAGGATCGGAATTTATGATTGAGATCCCAATTCAACAACATCAAAATCTGACTCTTGATCAAAACTAATTCCTTCATATAAAAGCTCAATGAGAAACTCAAATTCTATGCTTTGTAATGTGATCACATCTCCATTTGTGTACTCATAATAATACCACGTTTTTCCTTCCCATCGTCTATTCTAGGGCTTTTTCTTCAGTCCATTGCCTATATTTAAACTGATAATTTGTTCCCTTAATTGCCAAGGTTGCTAGATAGTTTTCTGCGGTTTCAATTCTTTGTAACGTCCAATTTTTAGCTAATTCCGAATCCTGGGAAATTTTCAAAATTTTTAGGTTGGAATCCAGAGGCGTGAAAATTTCAACTTCCTGTAACCCAACCAACCCTTCTCCCGTGGCCTTTAAGTAGGCTTCTTTGCACGTCCAAAGTCGAAAAAATGCAGCATATTGTGCTTCTGAATCAAGGGAATTTAACCACCGATATTCAGACTCACAAAAAAAGCGTTTTGCTAAGGAAATAAGTTCAATTTCCCGAATATATTCTATATCTATGCCGATATTTTCTTCCAGGGCGATCGCATAAATAGCTTTTCCATGGGCATGGGATAAATTAAACTGTAGCGGTAAGGGATCTTGATCTAAACTAGGTTTTCCTTTAGAACTATACTTAAATTTAATCCGTTCTGGCGAAAGGTTTAAATAGTGACCGAGAATAATTCTTAATATTCCCCGGGCAATCATAAACGCCTGTTGATCCCGTGGGAACTTGAATTGTCTTGCTCGTTTTAGCTCAGGATCAGCCAGAATACTTTGATAAAATTCAAGGTATGGAGGCGATCCTGTTAAATTTGTTTGCCAAATATGAACCGTATTGTGATATAATTCAAGAGTTGGTGAAACCATAGCCCCGATTAAATTTTTGGTATAATAGGTAATTTAACTGGATAGGTCTGATTCCGCTTTGAATGATTAAGAAAATAAATTGACGTTAGATTATAAGTGGTGAATAGATCAGATAATAAAGATCAATTGCCAATCCTAACCCGAGATGATCACTATGGAACCCTCAAAAAATCAGCGAAAAAAGCAAGTAAAGCGGGCGCTGGAAAAAACACCTACACCGAAATATGTCGATCAATATATTAGTGTAGCGAATCTCAGCTATTACCTGCAATTTCAACAGCAGTATTAAAAAAATTCGATATATAGCAGTATTACCCCTTAACCCTTACCCCTTGCTATATGTCATGCTTACACTACAGACTGATCTTGATCTGCGGTGATATCATACCAAATGGACAGCTAATTAATACTGAATATGGTTAACTTAACACCGAATCCGAGTTATAGCGTTACAATTCGTCTGGAACTACCTAACCGTGCCGGAATGTTGGCTAGTGTTTTTCAAGCGATCGCCAGCGTCGGCGGAAATTTAGGTCAAATTGACTTAATTGAACAAACTCTGCACAAAACGATTCGGGAAATCAGTGTGGATGCCTCGAGTGAAGAACACGCAGAACAAATTGTCCAAGCGGTAAAAGATTTAACTGAGTTAAAAGTATTAGCGGTTTATGACCGAACTTTTAATCTCCATCGCGCCGGAAAAATCAGTATTCAAAGTAAAATTCCCCTAAAATCTCAATCGGATTTAGCCATGGCTTATACTCCGGGTGTGGGTCGAATTTGTAAAGCGATCGCTGAAGATCCAGAGCAAATTTATCAACTGACGATTAAACAAAATACCGTCGCTATTGTGACTGATGGTAGTGCAGTTTTAGGCTTAGGAAATTTGGGGCCAGGTGCAGCTTTACCCGTGATGGAAGGGAAAGCCATGCTATTTAAAGAATTTGGAGATATTGATGCCTTTCCGATTTGTTTAGATACCCAAGATACTGACAAAATTATCGAAACTGTTAAATATCTTGCCCCAGTTTTCGGCGGCATAAATTTAGAAGATATTGCCGCCCCTCGCTGTTTTGAAATTGAAGCTCGACTGCGAGAGTCGTTAGATATTCCTATTTTTCATGATGATCAACATGGCACAGCAATTGTTAGTTTAGCCGCGTTAATTAATTCCCTAAAATTAGTCAAAAAATCCCGGGAAGATATTCACTTGGTTTTAAATGGGGCAGGTGCTGCGGGGGTTGCCATGGCGCGTTTATTCAAAAAAGCCGGAGTTCGTAATATTACTCTATGTGATTCTAAGGGAATTATTAGTCATAATCGCACCGATATTAACGAACAAAAACGGGAATTTGCTGTTAACTTATCGGGAACTTTAGCCGATGCGATGAAAGATGCGGATGTGTTTATGGGAGTTAGTGCTCCTGGGGTGGTAACTCCCGAAATGGTGCGATCTATGGCGAAAGATCCTATTGTTTTTGCTATGGCTAATCCAATTCCTGAAATTCAACCGGAATTAATTATAAATGATGTCGCCGTCGTAGCAACAGGACGCAGTGATTATCCCAATCAAATTAATAACGTTTTAGCCTTTCCCGGTCTATTTCGAGGTGTCTTAGATTGTGGAGCTAGAAGTTTAACAATTTCCATGTATTTAGAAGCAGCAAATGCGATCGCTTCTTTAGTTTCTCCCACGGATTTAGATCGGGAATATGTTGTGCCTTCGGTATTTGATAAACGGGTGGCTACGGCCGTCGCCAGTGCCGTTACCCATACCGCCCGTCAAGAAGGTTTAGCCCGCAATTAAAAAATCGTAGTGAGTCCTGAAGGACTCTCTTAAGGGTGTGAAAGACTCACTACGATTTTTTATATAAAAAATTTATTTGAGATAAACAACCATGTCTAAAATTCTGGTTATTGAGGATGAAGACTTAATTAGAGATAACATTATCGAATTACTAGAAACAGAAAAATTTGAAGTTTTTAATGCCGGAAATGGCAAAATTGGTTTACAATTGGCAATTCAGCATCAACCAGATTTAATTTTGTGTGATGTGGCGATGCCGGAAATCGACGGTTATGGGGTTCTCGTTGCTTTACAAAAAAATCCGGTCACGGCAACTATTCCCTTCATCTTCTTAACAGCAAACTCCGATGTCGGCGACCTGCGAAAAGGAATGCAGCTTGGGGCTGATGATTATCTAACCAAGCCTTTCACCCCCACAGAATTACTCAAAGCCATTGTGATTCGTTTGAAAAAAAACGCCACTTTAAAAGCTAATTATACTCACCAATTAAAAATAGCTGAATCTAAACTTAATCAATTAATTTATCAAGATAGCCCCACTAACTTACCCAACCGTTTATCCCTGTTGGAATATTTTCAACAAAGGTTGGATGAGTTTTCATTGCTGTCTGTTGCTAATCAAAATTGGCAACAAAATGGGATGATACCGATTATCTATTTAGGGATAGATCGGTTTGGTAGAATTAACGATATTTTAGGTTATGAAGGGGGAGATTCCCTTTTGAAAGCGGTGGCCGAGCGGTTAAGAAAAAGTTTACCTGCTGATAATATTATTATTCATATTGATAGCAATCAATTTGCAATTTTACTCCCACCAATTTTGGAGCAACAACAGATTAAGACCGTAATTGAAAACTTACAACAGCAGATCTCCGATCCCTTTGTGTTAACAAATCGAGAAGTTTTGATCACCGTTAGTGCTGGAATTTCCCTTTATCCCCAAGATGGTCGGGATATTCAACACCTGCTGCGGGAGGCCAAACAAGCCATGAATCAAGTTAAACAACAAGGAGGAAATCATTATAGTTTTTATATTCCTGCTTCGGAACATCAACTGTCGGAAAGGATTGATTTAGAAGTTGCTTTGCGGTATGCTTTAGAAAGAGAAGAATTGGAACTTTACTATCAACCGCAAGTCAGTTTGAAAACGGGAAATATTATTGGTGCGGAGGCCTTACTTCGCTGGAAACACCCCCAAAAGGGCAGGATTTCCCCAATAAAATTTATTCCTATTGCGGAAGAAACAGGTTTAATTGAATCCATTGGCGAATGGGTTTTATCTCAAGCCTGTCAACATAGTCAAGCCTGGCGATCTCAAGGTTTAGGACGTTTGCGCGTGGCGGTAAATTTATCGGGGCGGCAATTCCAAACACCTAATTTATGCCAAAAGTTAATGGAAATTTTACTCACTACGGGCTGTGAACCGGATTATTTAGAATTAGAATTAACCGAAAGTTTATTAATTCGAGATGCTGAATTATCCATCCAACAGTTACAGGCTTTAAAAGCCTTGGGAGTAACCATAGCTATTGATGATTTTGGGACGGGATATTCTTCCCTAAGCTATCTGCAAAAATTCCCCTTTGATGTGCTGAAAATAGATCAATCTTTTGTCCGCAATCTCCATACTAATAAAATCAATGCCACCATCACGCAATCTTTAATTTCAATGGCTCATCTGTTAAATTTAAAAGTGATTGCTGAAGGGGTAGAAACTCAAGAAGAATTAAATATCTTGCAGAGCTTTCAATGTGATGAAATTCAGGGGTATCTATTTAGTCGTCCGCTCAATTTAGAGGATTTTCAAACCTTAGTTAAAAGTGGAAGTCAATTAAATATTTCTCAACCTCATCCATCATAATCCTGAATCAAAATTATTGAGGAAATCAAAATGACCAGAATTTTAGTAATTGAAAATGAAGACTTCATTCGCGAGAGTATTTTAGAACTGTTAGAAATTGAAGAATTTGAAACCATGTCCGCCGAGAATGGAAAGATCGGTTTACAACTTGCTCAAAAATCTAATCCTGATTTAATTTTATGTGATGTGGTGATGCCGGAAATGGACGGTCATGGGGTATTAAAAGCATTACGAGAAGCACCAGAAACTAAGATCATTCCGTTTATTTTTCTAACTTCTAAATCCGATAAATTAGACTTGCGAAAGGGCATGGAATTGGGGGCAGATGATTATTTAATTAAACCCTTTACCCCCAAGGAATTGCTGAAAGCGATCGCCACTCAACTAGAAAAAAAAGCCTCAGTTCAAAAATTTTCCCAGGAAAAATTAGATGAACTCCGTAAAAATATTACCCATTCCTTGCCCCATGAATTAAGAACTCCTTTAAATGGAATTTTAGCATCAACGGAACTTTTACTCGATGAATTAGATTTCATGGAAACTAATGAGATCCGTGAAATTGTCGAGCAAATTTCCTTATCTGGGAAACGTTTATATCGGTTGACAATGAATTTTCTGCTCTATGCGGAATTAGAACTAATTGCCACCGATCCCAAAAAGATTGCCAGCTTACGTCAGGAGAAAACCCGATCCTCGCAAACAGTAATTACGGAAAAAGTAATGGCTCAAGTTCAAGAGGAAAAACGGCAGGCAGATTTAGTTCTCAATCTACAAGATGTGGCGATCGCCATGGCAGAAATGAGAGTAGAAAAACTGGTTGAAGAATTAGTTGATAATGCCATGAAATTTTCCGCCATCGGACAACCGATTGAAATTAACGGATTTGTTAAAGATAATCAATTTGTTTTATCAGTTAAAAACTATGGACGAGAGATCACCCCTCAACAAATAGCTCAAATTGGAGCCCATGTTCAGTTTGAACGCAAATTGTATGAACAACAGGGTTCGGGGTTAGGATTAGCCATTGTCCAAAAACTGATAGGACTTCATCAAGGTCAACTGATCATAGAAAGTCCCAGCGATCACCAAACTCTTGTAACCGTTTATTTACCTTTGTCTGCTTGACGGTTGACTATGGCTTTTTTTCTTTGAAAAATAACTATAATATCCGGTGATTTATGACAAAAAATAATAAAAAAGCAGAGAGGCAACACCTCCTTGACCAACAGGAACAAATAATTGAACAACGGGTACAACAACGCCTGCGGGAACTCCAACTCCCCCTCGACCCCAGCGCGCAACCAACCATAGAAGCTAAATTAGAACAAGCCCATCAACAGTTAACATTTCACGTCGAAAATTCTCCTTTAGCTGTGATTGAGTGGGATGAGCAGTTTCGGGTCAAACGGTGGTCGCCCCAAGCCGAAAAAATCTTTGGATGGAAGGCAGAAGAACTTCTGAATCGTCATTGGAATAACTGGGAATTTGTATATCCAGAGGATTTAGAACAGGTAAATGCGATCTCGTCGCGGTTGCTCAATGGTGAGGAAAACCGGAATATCTGTTGCAATCGGAACTACACAAAACAGGGGAATTTAGTATATTGTGAGTGGTACAATTCTGCTTTAAAAAACTCAAGTGGGCGAGTTATTTCTCTTTTGTCTTTGGTGCAGGATGTCACTATTCGTGAAACTGCCCAACAGGAACTCAAGCGTCGCGCCCGACAACAACAGGTGATTGCCGAATTAGGTCAATATGCCCTCTCACAAACCAACTTAGGGCATCTGGCCAAAAAGGTTGTGACCTTGGTGGGACAAACATTAGGGATCAAATATATTGAAATTTGGGAATTACTCCCCAACCAAGGCACATTTTTGTTAACGGCGGGATTAGGTTTGCGTCCTCGTTCGGTGGGGCGAGTTACCCGGAGCAATAGCCCCCAGTCCCAACCGGGCTATACATTATTAGTGAAACAACCCGTTATCGTTGAGGATTTGCGGGTCGAAACCCGCTTTAGCGTTAGCGATTCGGCATTTTTTTCCAATCATGATATTGTTAGTGGGGTAACGGTTTTAATTTCTGGAAAAGAAAAGCCCGTTGGGGTGTTAGGAATTCATTCTCAGGAGCAACGAACCTTTAGCGCCGATGAAATTAATTTTTTACAAGCCGTTGCTAATATTATTGCCTCTGGTGTAGAGCGCCAACAAGCCGAAGCGGCGTTAAAAACCCTAAATCAAGATTTAGAAATTCGAGTGGCTGACCGGACAACAGAACTAATTTTCACGAATGAAAAACTCCAGCGCCAAGTTGTAGAGTTAAAGAAAATAGAGTCTGAATTAGAAAATAAAGCTGATCAACAAGCAATTATCGCCGCATTAGGTCAAAAAGCCCTATCAGAAACCAATTTAGTTTCCCTCATTAATGAAGTGGTGATTCAGATTGCTAACAATTTAAACATTGAATATTGCAAAGTTTTAGAATATAGTTTAGAGGACTGTTTTCTCACCTTAGCAATTTGGGATGAACCCCTTAAAAATTATATTCTTCTGAGTCATGAACCCCTAATGTCACTATCCTTAAACAGAAATCAAGTCCCCGATAATCAGGAGGATTTAAAATCTAGCTTATTCTCTTGTACCTGCAAATATAGCGAGGATTTAGAGCCAAAAGAGCTTAATTATGGCAAGTTTAATTTTGTTAATCAAGGAATTTGTATTCCGATTCGGGGACAAAATTACCAGCAGTTAGGACAGATAGAAATTTATGGTAAAAAAAATCAACTGTTTCGCGAAGACGAGGTAAATTATTTGCAAAGTGTGGCGAATATTTTAGCAACGGCAATTGAACGAAAACAAACGGAAGTAGCCCTACGATTTAGTGAAGAACGATTTAAAATTACGCTAAAAAATTCGCCTATTATTGTGTTTAATCAAGATTTAGAGTTACGCTACACTTGGATTTATAATCCGGCGGGAGGATATGAATCAGAAGCCGTGATTGGTAAATTGGATTTTGATATTTTTCCCCGGGAAAATGCGATTCAACTCACCCAACTGAAACAACAGGTTTTGAACACAAAAGCGGGTTTGCGAAAAGAGGTGACTACTAATATAGGGGCAGATATTCAATGCTATGATTTAACCATTGATCCTTTGTGGGATTTAGAGGGAAATATTATCGGAATTACGGGCGCGGCATTAGATATTACCGATCGCAAAAAAGCTGAATTAGAGTTACAAGAAAGTCAACGGTTTATTCAACGAATTACTGACGCTATTCCTAATATTTTATATATTTATGATTTAATTGAAAGTCGCAATATTTATGTGAATCAAGAAATTACTAACATTTTAGGATACACGCCAGAACAAACTTTAGAAAAAGGTTCAAATTTCCTCTCTGAATTGATTCATCCAGAGGATTATATTAGTTTAGGAAAACATTATCAGAAAATTGCCACAGCCAAGGACGATGAAATTTTAGAGTTTGAATACCGCATCAAAGATACTCAGGGAAATTGGCATTGGTTGGTCAGTCGAGATACAATTTTTGCTCGGAATTCTGAGGGTAAACCTAAACAAATTTTAGGAGCCGCAACGGATATTACAGAACGGAAAAAGGTAGAAGAACAATTGCGGCTGAGTGAACGAGCGATCGCCTATAGTAGTAATGGTATTGTGATTGCTGATGCTCGACAACCGGATAATCCCATTGTTTTTGTCAACCCAGCTTTTGAAAAAGTCACTGGATATTCTGCGGCAGAAGCCCTGGGAAAAAATAGCCGTTTTCTTCAAGGTAAGGATCGTAATCAGCCCGAGTTAAAACAAATTAGAACCAGATTACAACAGAAACAAAATTGCAATGTTGTATTAAGAAATTACCGCAAAGATGGATCTTTATTTTGGAATGAACTAAATATTTCTCCCATTTATGATCAGGAGGGAAATCTCACCCATTATTTAGGAATTCAGAATGATATTACTGAAAATAAATTAGCCCAGGAACGTTTAGGTCAACAAGTGATTCGAGAACGATTAATTGCCACCATTACCCAACGAATTCGAGAATCTTTGGATCTAAAATCTATTTTATCCACAATGGTAACGGAAGTTAAACAATTTTTGAAAGCTGACCGGGTATTAGTGTATCGAATTTACAAGGATTATACAGGTTGTGTTATTTCTGAGGCCGTTAGTCCTGAGTGGTGTTCCCTTTTAGAAAAAACTTTTTCTGAAGAAATCTTTCCCTCCCAATGTCATAGCTATTATATTCAAGGCAAAATTGCCTCAATTGCTAATATTAACGAGGATCACATTTTACCCTGTTTAGTTGAATTTTTAACTCAATTTAAAGTCCAAGCTAAACTAGCGGTTCCTATTATTGAAAATGAGACCTTATGGGGTTTATTAATTGTTCATCAATGCAGTCAACCTCGACAATGGGAAGCCTGGGAAATTTCCCTACTAGAACAAATTACCAGTCAACTCGCCATTGCGATTCAACAATCTGAACTTTATGAACAATTACAAACAGAATTAAAAGAAAGATCTCTGGCTCAACAATCTTTATTAGTCAGTCAAGAACGATTAAAATATTTGCTATTTTCTAGCCCAGGAATTATTTATAGTGCCAAACCAGGGGAAGACTATCAAACCACATTTATTAGTGATAATATCAAGACTCTTTTGGGATATGATGTTTCCGACTTTACTCAATCTGGATTTTGGTTAAGTCATATTCATCCGGAGGATATCGGGAGAATTACAAATCAATTATCTCCATCATCTCCATTGTTTGAACAAGGATATTGTAGTTATGAATATCGTTTTCAACACCAGGATGGTAGGTATCGTTGGATGTATGATCAAGCTAAATTAATCCTCGATGCCCAAGGAAATCCTTTAGAAATAGTTGGATATCGGATTGATATTAGCGAGCGCAAAAGAATTGAAGAACAATTATGGGCAACTACATCTCGATTAAGCACATTGATTGAGAATTTACAGTTAGGGGTTTTAGTTAAGGATGAATTTCAGAGAATTGTATTAATTAATCAAGCTTTTTGCGATTTATTTAAAATCAAAGAATCCTCCGATAAACTGATCGGTATGGATGGCAAAACATTTTCCTTTGAATATCAAAATCTATTTAGCGATCCCGCACAATTTATTATTAGAAATAAAGAAGTCATGGGCAGAAAGCGACTGATCACGAATGAAGAAATCTCTTTAGTTGATGGACGGACTTTTGAACGAGATTATGTTCCGATTATGATTCAAGGAGTCTCTCAAGGTCATTTATGGATGTATCGAGACATTACTGAACGCAAAAAAGCAGAAGATACCCTGATGACATCCTTGCGAGAAAAAGAAGTTTTACTCAAAGAAATTCACCACCGGGTCAAAAATAACTTGCTGGTGGTTTCTAATCTTTTAGAATTTCAATCGGATTATATTCAGGAACCCGGATTAATTAAGGTTTTGGACGATAGCCGCAATCGGATCTATTCCATGGCTTTAATTCATGAAAAACTCTATCGTTCAACTAATTTAGAAAGAATTAATTTTGGAGATTATTTAGAAGATTTAATTGATAATTTGTTTGAATCTTATAATGTCCAAGATGGTCGAATTGAGTTTCAACTCGATATTGAACCCGTTGGTTTAAATATTGAAACTGCTCAACCCTGCGGTTTAATTGTGAATGAATTAGTATCTAATACCTTAAAACACGCCTTTCCTAATGGTCGCTCAGGAATTGTTTATCTGGGACTACATCAAAACCCCGAAGATAAAATTATTCTCACGGTTCGAGATAATGGCATCGGTTTTCCCGCCGGAGTAGACTTTAGAAATGTTGAATCCTTGGGAATGGAATTAGTTTGCACTCTCACCGAGCAACTCGAAGGAACTATCACCCTCAACCTAGAAAACGGAACCTTATTTACCGTTAGTTTTTCCGAACTCCAATATCGACATCGGTTTTAATCGGAAGCAATTGTCGGGTGCGTGTAGAGCTTCTCCCACGCACCAACAGATTATCCGTATACAGCCAAACCCGCTCCAATCAAAAAAATGTTAATATAGTTAATAGGGAAAGGAGGGAAAAAAATGGCAGCCATTAAAATTTTAATTGTCGAAGATGAATTGATCATTGCCAAAGGATTGGCGAGAAAATTAGAAAAACTAGAATATGTGGTGGTGGGGATTGCGTCCTCTAGTGTATCGGCATTAGAAAAAGTTACAGAAACCCAACCGGATTTAATTTTGATGGATATTGTAATTAAGGGGGATTTAGATGGAATTGAAACGGCAAAAATTATTCAAGAAAAGTTTAATATTCCGGTTATTTATGTAACAGCTTATGCTGATGATGAAACCTTAGAACGGGCTGAAAAAACGCAATCCTATGGATATATTCTCAAACCGTTTAAGGAGCGAGAAGTTCATGCAGCGATTAAAATTGCCTTAAACAAGCATCAAGCCTCCTTACAAATGCAGCATTCTTTGCAAGAAGCCCAATCGGTTAACGATGATAAATCGCGGTTTTTCTCCATTGCTTCCCATGATTTAAAAACCCCATTAACAGCGATTCAAATGTCCGCCGGAATGTTGAAAGATTATAGTGAAAAATGGCCAGAAGATAAAAAGCAAAAACATTTAGATAGAATTCAAAACTCCGTGCAGAATATGAACAATCTTTTAGAAGATTTGTTAATATTAAGTCAGGCTGAATCTGGGAAACTAATCTTTAGTCCTGAACCCCTAGAAATTGTTGAATTTTGTCAAGCAGTTATCGAAGAAATTAAACCCATTGCTAATACTAAAAATCCCCTGGTATTAATCACTTCTCCAGACGTTATTTTGGGAAATTTAGATAAACATTTACTGCGTCATATTTTATTAAATTTGTTATCTAATGCGATCAAATATTCTCCTGATGGGGGTAAAGTCAGCCTGACAATTCACCAAGAGGGTCAATTTGTCCGGTGTGAAGTGGCCGATCAAGGAATTGGTTTACCGAAAGATTATCAAAATAAACTATTTCAACAATTTGAACGCGCTAGTAACGTAGGAAATATTAAAGGAACGGGGTTAGGATTATCAATTGTTAAACAATCTGTTGATTTACACGAAGGTAAAATTACAGTTAAAAGTGAACCGGGAGAGGGAACAATATTTACGGTAATTTTGCCTTTGTAGACCCTAATTTTTTTAACGTAGTGAGTCCTTTAGGACTCCCTGAGAGGCGTGAACGCCTCACTACGGTTTTAACGACGGCGTAAGACTTCTAAAAGCGTTTTTAGAGTGTCTGGAATCGGCGCGATCGCTTCAATTATTTCTCCTGAAATTGGATGGTTTAAGGTAAGTTTCCAAGCATGAAGTGCCTGTCCGGGTAAATTCACACCAATAGCTTTTCCTCGACTATATTCCGGGTCGCCTACAATCGGATTTCCCATAAAAGCAGTATGCACCCGAATTTGATGGGTGCGCCCGGTTTCTAAGGTAAATAACATTAACGTATAGTTGCCAATTCGTTCTTGCATTTGCCAATGGGTAATCGCTTCCCGTCCACTATTTTCTATGGGAACAATTGCCATTTTTTTGCGATCAATCGGATGGCGACCAATGGGTTGATTAATCGTTCCTGATTCGGTTTTGGGAACCCCATAAACCACACCTAAATATTGACGACGGGCGGTTTTAGATTTAATTTGAGCTTGTAAACTTTGCAGGGCAAAATCAGTTTTAGCCACCACTATTGCCCCGGTGGTATCCTTATCTAAACGATGCACAATTCCGGGTCTTTGTACCCCGCCAATTCCTGATAAGTGATCACAATGGGCTAATAAACGATTAACTAGGGTATCATTTTGATGTCCTGGGGAGGGATGAACGACTAACCCAGCAGGTTTATTCAGAATTAATAGACAATCATCTTCATATAAAATATCCAGGGGAATATCTACTGCTTCTAAGTCTAAAGGTTCCGGGGGTGGGAGAATAATTTCTAAGCGATCGCCACCTTGTACAGATACTTTTTTGGTAGTACAAACCTGTTGATTAATTTTTACCCATCCGGCGCTAATTAAGTTTTGAATCCGCGATCGAGATAGATCAGGAATCTGTTGAGATAACCACACATCTAACCGTCGATGCTGTTTATCCTGGGGTAAATTTTCCGTATCTACGGTTAACTCAATCAGAGCGGAATCATTCATTATTTTGTTCAGGTTGTTGTTCTAGGGTGATCCCCAAGGTATCTAAGGTGATTCCCAAGTTTTTTTCTAAATTAGTTAAGGCATTCAGATAATCTATTTTAGCATTTAACTCGTTATTTTTAGCGTCATCTAAGTCAGTTTGCAACCTGACAAGATCTAAAAGTGTCGCCCCCTCTACACCCAACTTAATTTTCTCCACTTGGTTGAAAATTTGCTGTTCAACTAACTCTGTTTCTCGTCGAGCCAACTCAACTTTTTTTAAGTTTGATTCAATATCTTGTAAATCTTGACTGACATCAATATCGATGTTTTGTCTAGCTTCTATTAAATCATTTTCTGCTTTTAAAACATTAACCTGACTCTCTTTAAAATTACGCTCTATGCTGCGATCGCCCAGGGCTTTACTAAAATTTAATCCGGCTCGTAAGTCCGTTGTGTTTTCAGTGATTTCTGGTGCAGGTTTATGAATGAAACTGGTTTCTAAATTTATATTCCAACGGCGGTTATTTTCAGCAAGAATTAATTGTGTTTTTGCCTTTTCTAAATCCAATTTTGCTTTTAAATAACTGGGTTGATTCTCAAGTCCCGACTGTCTAATTTGATTAAAATCTAAAATTTGAGGCTGAATTTCTACCTGATCTGAAGCTATAATATTAACATCTTCATCAATATCTAATAAGTTCAACAACTTGAGTTGTTGTTGTTTTAAACTATTACGAGAACTTAATAAGGAGATTTCTCTCCTGGCAACCTGAGCTTGTACCGTAATCAAATCAGCCCTAGGTTTACGTCCAGCATCAATAAAAACCTGAGTATTTTCTACTTCTTTTTTAGCATTTTCTAAAGATTTTAAAGCAATTTTAACTTGCTCTTGAGCTTGTAATACACTGCGATAGGATATAATTATTTCCGTGATTTTATCAATTAAAGTAGATTTCAAATCGAGTAAATTAATAGTTTCTGTTATGCGTGCAACTTCAATATCAGCACGGTTAACTTTTGCACCGGCTCCTCTTAATAAAGGTTGTTTAAAGGTTAATGCTAAATTTTGTCTTAAAACATCTCGTTCTGAACCTGAATTATTTTCTTGTTGTCGCTGTCCAACCCAACCCATATTCAACTCTCCCCCCGTGGGAATTTTAATCACTAATCCTGCTGATAACTCTAAACCATTGCTCATCACGGTTGAATTTCCTTGACTAAGATCACTCCAGTTAATTGATAAACTTGGGGTAAAATCAGGATTAAATTTATCTTCCGCAACAATTAAATCTTGACGTTGGACAATGCGATCTAAATATTGATTTTTAATCGTCCGGTTATTTTCTAAACCCAAAATAATTACATCATTTAAGGTCAATTCAACGCCATCGATTTCAGTAACAACCGGAACCGGGGGAGAAGGTTTAACCTCGGGAAGTTGTTGAGTTATCCTCTGATATTCGGGACGATTAGCGGTTAAATTCAGAGGAGTCATACTATTTTCTATCATTTCCCTCGGGTTCGATTCCTCTGGCTCAACTTTAAATGAATAATTATCTATATTAAAAAGTTCAGGTTCGGGAGTTAAATATATATTTTGTTCCAAAGTTTTCAATTCAATAACTGAATTATTATTCGGGTTGGTATTTTCTAAAATTCCAAAAATATCGTTAGATTTGATAGGAGTGGGAGCAATTAAATTGCCTGTGGTAAAATTAATCGGAGCCGAGGGAGGAACTGGATTAAAATTAGCTGGAGGTTGAACCGCAGGAATTATAGGAGAGAATAATTCTAACTTTGTAGGCGATGGATTATTAATCGGTTGAGAGGGAAGGGCTATAAAAATTATCCCACCTACACCGGAGATTAAAGTGATAATTATTCCTAAAGGTAAAAACTTGAATGATTCAGATTCCGTTGAATTTTCCGAGTTGAGTGATGATTCCAACTCTAAATGATGCTGTTCTACCATAATGCTTAATCCCTGATTTTGTGATCAATGCTTAATTTTTCCCTATTCTCCTTTTAAGGCTTTTACTGGGTCAAGTTGACTCGCGCGTAAAGCTGGGAAAAATCCGGCTCCTACTCCGACTAATATAGCTGAACTCAGAGCCAGTATAGCCGTTCTATTTTCAAATTCATAGGGTAACTTAAATTGTTGCGCCACAACAACCGTTGCACCATGAACGGTGACAATGGCAATAGTTCCCCCAACAAAACTTAAAATCGCTGCTTCTAAAATAAATTGCAACAGAATATCTAATTGGGTCGCACCCACCGCCCGCCTGAGTCCAATTTCTGGGGTACGTTCTATCACCGAGGCGATGGTAATATTAGCAATTCCAACTCCTCCTACAATTAAAGAAATTGCACCGACTACTAATAAAGCTTTAGAAACAGAATCCAGGGTTTTTTGCTGTTCTAAAATGTCTTCAATGGTATTCCAAGCATAAAATTTATACCCAGGAAACCGTTGTTCTAATATTTTTTGTGTCTGTTTACTTAAAATCTCTAAATCTTCGATTTGATAGGGACGTAACGATATACCTCTAATATCTTTTTTGCCTGTAGCGGCACTAAAAATTGCCATGGGAACATAAACAACTCCAATGGGTTCTTCCCCCTCATCATATTTATGATCAATAATTCCAACTACCGTATAAGGTCGAAGATTTAGATAAACATTTTTTCCTAAAGGATCTATACTTTCAAAGAGTTTATCAGCTAAAAATTGATCAATAATAATTACAGGTTTATAGTTTTCAAAATCACTAGAGTTAAAGGAACGTCCAGCTATTAATTTAATTCCTGATGTGTTTAAAAAATCGATTGTTGTAGCCAGACTATCAGGATTCGCTTGGTTATCTTGAAAAATAATCTCTTGGTTTCCCATCCAATTCATGCCACTAATCGATTGTAAGCCTTTTAACTGTTGGTTTAATATTTTGATATCATCTAAACTTAGTGGTGCTGACTGTCTGGTAATCGGGTTTCTCTGTGAAACTATACGAACTTGTGGTGCATCTCGTTCAGCTAATTGTTGCTGAATCACCGCAGTGCTAATACTACCCACTTGCAAAGTTGCACTCACCGCAGCTACCCCCATAAATACCCCAATTCCTGATAGAAAAGAACGGACTGGACTTCCTAACAATGAACTACAACTTAATTGAATTAAACTCAGACCAGAAAGACTCATAATTCTGTATTTTGAATGGTTTTTATTCTCCTCTTAACGCTTTTACCGGGTCAAGTTGACTAGCGCGTAAGGCGGGGAAAAATCCGGCTCCTACTCCCACTAATATCGCGGAACTCAGAGCTAATGCAGCCGTTTTCGGTTCAAATTCATAGGGTAACTTAAATTGTTTAGCCACAACAACTGTCGCGCCATGAACGGTGACAACGGCAATAGTTCCTCCCACAAAACTTAAAATAGTGGCTTCTAAAATAAACTGTAACATAATATCTAGTTGGGTCGCACCCACCGCCCGCCTAAGTCCAATTTCTGGGGTACGTTCTATGACTGAGGCGATCGTAATATTAGCAATCCCAACTCCGCCTACAATTAAAGAAATTGCACCTACAACTAATAAGGCTTTAGACACAGAATCTAGGGTTTTTTGCCGTTCCAAAATATCCTCAGCAGTCTTATAAAAATCAAATTCATACCCAGAAAACTTTTTTTCTAATATTTTTTTAGCCTGTTCACCCATCGGGTCTAAATTTTCAATTTTAGAGGGACGCAAAAGCAAACTGTTGATTTCTTTTTGTCCTGTAACTGCACTATAAATGGCCATCGGAACATAAACAAACCCTTTTGGTTCTTGCCCACTCCATAGAGGTTTAGTTACAACAATCCCAACCACTACATAGGGTCTAAAATTAATATAAATAGTTTTTCCTAAAGGATCTATACTTTCAAAGAGTTTATCAGCTAAAAATTGATCAATAATAACTACGGGTTGATAGTTTTCAAAATCACTGGAATTAAAAGCTCGTCCAACAATTAATTTACGTCCTGATGTGTTTAAAAAATCGACGGTCATAGCCTGTAAATAGGGATCGGCTTTCTGATTCTGAAAAACAGCCTGTTCTGACCATATCCAACTACTGCCACTAATAGATTTTAAGCCTTTCAACTGTTTTTTTAGGATTATGATATCGTCTAAACTCAGTTCTACCGACTGTTTTGTAATCGGGTTCCAGGGTGTATAGATTTCTATTTGTGGTGCATCTCGTTCAGCCAATTGTTGAGCAATTACCGCAGTGCTAATATTTTTAACTTGCAAGGTTGCACTCACCGCGGCTACCCCCATAAATACCCCAATTCCTGATAGAAAAGAACGAACGGGATTACCGACTAGGGAACTGCAACTTAATCTAATTAAACTTAGAATAGAAAGACCCATAATGTTGTTTTTCAAACCTCGGAATTAACTATCTAATAGAGGCGTAAACGCCTCACTACGATTATTCCCCATTGATTAATTCTTTCAATTTGTTATGAACTTCCTGAATATCTTGCCACATTAACCATTTCGGAGATCCTTGTTCCTTAGAAGAATTTCTTAATAAATAAGCCGGGTGAAAAATGGGCATACATAATCTTCCTTCCCACTCCATCCATTGCCCCCTGATTTTACTAATTCCCCGTTTATCTCCCAACAAGGATTTAACCGCCGTTGCTCCAGTTAATAAAATTATTTTGGGATTAAGCAAACGAATTTGTTCTAATAAATACGGTTTACAGGCTTCGATTTCTGCTGGGGTCGGGGTGCGATTATTCGGCGGACGACAGCGAATAGCATTAGAAATATAAACCTCTTTTTCTGTACTTAAACCCACGGATTCCAAAATTTTTTCTAACAGTTGTCCTGACCTGCCCACAAAGGGTAAACCCTGCTCATCTTCATTTTGCCCCGGTGCTTCTCCGATAATCATAATCGGTGCTTGAATATTGCCTCGACCAATAACCGCATGGGTACGATTTTGCCCTAATTCACATCGATAACAATGATTACAATGGTTGGCAATTTCTTCTAAGGTTTGATAAGTTCCTACGGGAATGGCAATTTTGGCATCGGTCGGAATTAAATCCCGATTTGAATTCGATGATGGAGTAGCAGGCTCAGTATTTGTAAAATTAAATAAACTCAGTTGTTCGTGATCAGACATAATTAAATGGAGTAGAATTTAGGGTATGGGGTATTAATGATGAACCGATACCCAATTTACAACTATTTTCCATCCAGTGGTAATTTTTGAAGTTGCAACTCTCAACGGCAACAGTCATCATAGAGATGATGCAATGGTCGGGGGCAAGCAGATCATGTTATTCACACCAATATTTAAAGATCGGACTCAAGCGGGTGAAGAACTGGCAAAAGAAATTTTGTTACAGATGAGTTTAGAACATCCGAGTCGGGACACAAAAATTATTGTTTATGCCTTACCCCGTGGGGGTGTACCCGTGGCTTTGCCTATTGCGAAGGGGTTGCACGCTCCTTTGAGTGTGATTGTGGCTAAAAAAATCACCTTCCCGGATAACCCCGAATTGGCCTTGGGTGCGGTTACTGCCGATGGTCATGTGCTATGGTCGAAACGCAAACCCTTCGATCTTGAGCTTCAACAGAAGATGTTAGAACAGGCTCAGATAAAAGCCCAGCAGGCGTGGGAACGACTCTCCCCAGCCTGTCCTGAGATTAACCCCCATGGAGCTTTAGCCTTGATTGTCGATGATGGTATTGCCACCGGAATGACCATGGCTGTGGCGGCAAAGGCATTAAAAGCTCATCACCCCATGGCAATTTGGATTTGTGTTCCCGTGGCGCCACTAGAATTAATTCCTTGTATGCAGCAATGGGGCGATCACGCTGTTGTCTTAGAAACTCCCTATCCATTTTTTAATGTTGGTCGGTTTTATCAACAATTTGAACAGGTAGAAACAGAAACAGCTTTATCCGATTTACGACAACAAACTTGGCTACAATAAATTCTGATGCACAGTTGATGATTAATCATGATGAGACGTTGGAATTTTTGGTGGCAAACTTTAGTGTTATCAACCCAATATAACCCACCTCAATTTGTTGAGTTACTGATGTTAATATTAGGATTTTTTTTACTCCTGATTTGGATGGGAAATCAACAATGGCCCTATTTGGTGCTGTCGATGAGTTATGTCGCGGGATCATCTACTTCGATTTTAGTTAGGGAAGCGATGATTCCTTCCCCCAGTCTACAACTCCCCCAAAAACTAGCAATATTATTGTTAATTCTGAGCCTTTACACCCTCTTGGATTTAATCGGGTGAATAATTCCCCTAAATTTGATATAAAATTAAACGGTTTCCCATGGGATCATAAGCATAAATTTCTCGACCATGGGCGACTGTGATGATTTCTCCCGGGGGCGGATATCCTAGATTTTCCAAATGGGCGATCGCTTGTTCTAAATCCCGGACTTCTAAACACAAACTCATCCCGGTTTTACCCGTCGGAGAAAATTCAGAAATATCAGTAGTTTGGGGTTTAAAAATTCCTAATTTCAAACTCGGTAACTGAAATTCTGCATAACGATGGGGAATATAATTTAACGGTTGTATGCCCAACAATTGAGAATAAAACTCAACCATAATTTCCATTTTTGGATCAGCTAGGGTGACAAATGCCTGATTACAGTGTAAAACCATAAAGGGAATTAAAATATTTAACCTTAATATTAAACTTAAAATCGAGAGTGTAAACAATGACAAGAATTTTTTTGTCCGCAGGTCATGGAGGATTTGAAAATGGTGTAAGAGACCCAGGTACTATTGCCGGAGGGACAACCGAAGCCCAAGAAATGATTCGGATTCGGGATTTAGTCGTCGGTGAATTGCGCTCTCGGGGTGTACAAGTGATTGCGGTTCCTGATGATTTGAGTCAAACTCAAACCATTGATTGGATTAATACCCATTCCCGCTCTGGAGATAGGGCTTTAGAATTGCAAATGGGAGGCTCATCAAACCCTCTAATTCGAGGTGCTACAGCTTTTTATATTGCCAACAATCAATCTCGAAAACAAGACGCCGAATCCCTATTATTATCCCTGCTTCAACAAGTCCCCCAACTCCCCAATCGAGGAGCAAAACCCGACACTGAAACGGGCTTAGGAAGTTTAATTTTTTGCCGTTGGATTGCTATTCCTTCTCTGTATCTGGAGTTAGGATTTCTGACTAATCCCACCGATCGCGCTTTAATTCAAAACCGACGTCAAGATATGGCGATCGGGATTGCCAATGGACTCACCAATTGGTTAGGAAATAGTTCAACAAATCCTATTCCAAATGTTCCCCCAGGTACAGCCGTTTATGGTTCTATCGGGATTAATATTAACGGTCGTCTCTATGGAGAAAATGGAATTTTAGTTAATGGTAATTCTTATATTCCTATTGATTTAGTCGATAAGTTTGGATTGAATTTATCACAAATTTCTGCTCGGGTAAGAAGAATTAGATATAATAATATTGTTTATATTCGGGCTGTTGATTTCAAGAGTTTTGGAATTTCTGTGGGTTGGGATAATCCGAATCGAAGTGTGGTTTTTCGTTCTAATAGTCGTCCCTATCATAGTCAGATTGATCAGATTATGGGTAATGGTTTAACCACAGAAGTTCAATTAATTATGTTTATCAAAACCCAAGATTCTCCGATGATCAATACTGTTCCTGAAATTGCCAAACTTTATCGAAAAGAAGCAGCTATAGAAGGAGTGAATCATGATATTGGATTCTGTCAAATGTGTTTAGAAACTAACTTTCTCCAATTTGGCGGAATTGTTAAACCCGAACAAAACAATTTCGGAGGTTTAGGAAGTTTGGGTGGAGCTTCCGAAAGTGCTTCTTTCCCGACAATTGAAATCGGAGTCAGAGCCCATATTCAACATTTAAAAGCCTATGGAAGTTATGAACCTTTAGTGCAAGATATTGTTGATCCTCGCTTTGAATTTGTCACCCGAGGAATTGCGCCTTTTGTTCAACAATTAAGTGGAAGATGGTCAGATGATTCCACCTACGGCGATCAAATTTTAGCCTTACTCAGAAGACTGTATGAAATTTAAGTTATAGGGAATAGGGAACAGGGAACAGGGAACAGGGAACAGGGAACAGGGAATAGGGAATAGGGAATAGGGAATAGTGATTAAGTATTTGTAGCAAACACAGGACTTACGCATCACCGCTATCAATAGTAGGGGTAATTCATGAATTACCCCTACATCCAGGGTTACATCCCCCAATTTGCGTAAGTTCTGAAACATTAAAGGATGGAATATTAGGTCTTTGGGAATAAATGTTGTAGTTTCCGATGACGTTCTTGGGCGGATTCCTCTGACCAATTCCATAAACTTTCATAGAAAAAGAAAGAGACTCCAGCAAAGTTACGTTTGCGAGTTTCTGCTATTTGTTTTTCTATTATCTCCATGGGAGTTGAACGGTTTTTTAACCCGCTTAAAATTCCAATAGCTACGGGAATATGATTTTTTGCTAAAGTTACTTCCGAACGTTCTAACTCCGTGATAAATCGGTTTAAATCAGAGCGATAAATTTGTAAAACCAGTTCTTCTATCCATCCTTTTCGTTCCCAAGTAAACCAATCTTGTAAATAAGCAGGTAGCGAAAAATGTAAGGGATTTGGAGATAAAGAAACAATACAATCGGGCTTAATTGATTTAATGGTTTCAAAGGTTTTTTTCATGAATTGATTGATTTTATCGGCTCTCCATCTGACCCAATAGGTTTCATGAAAATCGGCAGAAGGAGATTGTCCGTTATGTTCCTGCTGATATAATTTAATGGTATAATCATCATAACCAAATTCCGCAGGTAAACCAAAATGATCATCAAATTGAATCCCATTAATATCATAATTTTTAACAATTTCACTAATTAAATTTAAAATAAATTGTTGAACTTCAGGATGGAAAGGATTTAACCAAACCCGTTCTTCAACTCCTTCTTTTTTAATCATGCTTCCGTCTTGTTTTTGAGTAATCCAATTCGGATGTTTTTTAACTAATTCTGAATTAGCAGGAGCCATAAACCCAAATTCAAACCAAGGAATAATAGTAAAATTCTGTTGATGTCCTTGAGTGACGATTTCTTGCAAAATATCCCTTTTTTCTAATCCCGGGTTGGGATCAACAGTAACTCCAAACACTTCCTGAGTAACAGAACTCGGATATAAAGTATAACCTCCTTGCCATATCGTCGGATATAGGGTATTAAAATTTAAGGATTTTAAGCGTTGCAATCCCGAGGTTAAATCCTGGGGAGAATATAAAATATTACTATCAACATTAGTGAGCCAAACCCCTCGAATCTCAGGGGAATGGGGTAAACTCTGACTCCAAGAATGTTGAAAATTAATCAATAAAAAAAATGCGATCGCCCCAATCAAATAAACAGAACTTTTGAAAAATTTATGGTTTAAAAAAACTTGCATAGAGCGTTAAAAATACTTAAAAAACCTAAAAAAATCGCAAATTGACTAAAAAAAATTTTACAAGCTGTTCAAGTTATGAGATATATAAAGATTAAGCTAATCTTAACCGAGAACCGAGGTTAATTCTTATGAATGAATTCCAAGCCCACCGTATTCGAGAAAATAATAGCACAAATATTGTATTTAACCTGTTAAACTCTAGTCCTTCCTTTTATAATCAACCTGAAATTACCATCAGCTTTAACCCCCAGGTCGAAATTCTTTCTCCCATTCCCCAAGGTAGGGAGGGTGAAACCACGACCACTAGCACGTCCCTATTGTCCACTGAAGTTATAACGACTGCCGATAATATTCTGGAACCTCCGACCCCGGTAATTCCCCAACCCCCACCCCCCCCAACCCCCCCC
>NZ_LR734998.1:98069-140591 GCF_900009265.2 Planktothrix paucivesiculata PCC 9631
TCATTAAGATTTAAGTGATTAACAAAGATCTAAAAGAACCCGCCCGTACCAGTTGTCAGTCTATTACCCATTACCCTGTTACTGAGCGAAGTCGAAGTATTACCCATTACCCATTACCCATTACCCATTACCCATCCCTGATTTCCTATATCTAAAACCATGAAATCTAGGCTCGTTGCGATCGCATTGGGAAGTAATTTAGGAGACTCTAAAACAACAGTTAAAACCGCATTAGATCTCCTAAATCAGCATCCCCAGATCCAGGTTAAATCCTGTTCGAGTTGGTATCAAACTCCTCCTATTGGCCCTCCCCAGCCGGATTATATTAATGGTTGTGCTATTCTGGAAGTTCAACTACAACCGCAGCATCTATTAGAAATACTATTAGCGGTTGAAAGTCAGCTAGGACGAGTCAGACGAGAACCTTGGGGGCCAAGAACCCTTGACCTGGATTTGCTTTTGTTTGATAATTTAGTCTGGGAAACTCCGACGTTAAAAATTCCCCATCCCCGGATGAGAGAACGAGCGTTTGTATTAGTTCCTCTAGCAGAAATCGCCCCGAATTGGGTTGATCCTGTGACCCAAAAAACCATGATTCAACTTTTGAAAACTGTTGATTGTTCAGAGATTCAAAAACTTTAATTTTTTTAGCCCTAGTTGCTCTTTAATATTATGACAAAACCCGGATCAGAACCCCCAACTATTTTACAAAATCGTCTGTTTTATCAAGGACGAAAATTTAGTTTTGATGTCAATACTTTACGTCTTCCTAATGGGGTAGAAGGAGACTGGGAATGTATTCGTCACCCAGGGGGGGCGTTAGTAATTCCCGTGACTTCAGAAGGAAAATTAGTCTTAGTTAAACAATATCGGTTTGCAGTCTCAGGACGAACTTTAGAGTTTCCCGCCGGAACAATTGAACCCAATGAAGATCCCGCCGAAACTGTTAAGCGAGAAATCGAAGAAGAAACCGGATATCGCGCCCATCGCTGGCAAAAATTAGGACAATTTATATTAGCACCCGGTTATTGTGATGAAATTATTTATGCGTTTTTAGCCCAAGATTTAGAAAAATTAGAAACACCCCCCGCCCAGGATGATGACGAAGATATTGAGACGGTTTTAATGACCCAAAAAGAACTAGAACAAGCCATTTTAGATGGTGAACCCGTAGATGCTAAAACGATTTCTAGTTTTTTATTAGCTAAACCTTTTTTAAATATTTAATCTGAAATATTATATTATTAATTTGGGTTAAAATATGATAAAATAAATACAGTTTATATACATAATAAAATCCAATCCTATGTCTGAAGATTTAATTTTATTTTGGCATCGACGGGATCTCAGAATTGACGATAATTTAGGATTGATCAATGCTTGTCAATCGAGTTCTAAAGTGATCGGTTTATTTTGCTTAGATCCTAATATTTTAAACCGAGATGATATCGCGCCTGTGCGAGTTCACTATATGATCGGTTGTTTGGAATATCTCCAAGCACAATATAAAAAACTAGGCAGTCAATTATTAATATTAGAGGGAAGACCTGAAGAATTAATTCCTAAATTAGCCAGGGAATTAAATGCTAAAGCGGTTTACTTTAATTTAGATATTGAACCCTTTGCTAGAGAACGCGATCACACGGTTTCAGCAGCATTAAATTCCATAGGAATTATTACAAAAACAACTTGGGATCAGTTATTCCATCCCCCTGAGCAAATTTTTACCCAATCTCAAGAACCCTATAAAGTTTATACTCCCTTTTGGCGGAATTTTAGTCTGAAACCCAAAGCCAAACCCAAACCTCCCCTCTCTCCCACCTTCATCGGTTTAACCGAAACAGAACAGGAATTAGCCCAAAAAATCGGTGTTATTCCCCTACCTTCGGCGCAAAAATTAGGCTTTATTTGGGAAAACTCCTTAATTTTAGAACCTGGGGAAATAGCCGCCCAAGAACGCCTAGAGGAATTTTGCGATCGCGCTTTATATGAATACGACGAACAACGAAACTTTCCGGCAATTGATGGCACATCTCAACTGAGTGCAGCCTTAAAATTTGGGGTGATTAGTATTAGAAAAATCTGGGAAAAAACCCTCGAAGCCATGGCAACTTGTCGCAGTGATGAAGCCCGAAACCAGATTCAATCTTGGCAACAGGAACTTGCCTGGCGGGAATTTTATCAACACGCTTTATATCATTTTCCCGAATTAGAATTAGGCCCCTATCGGGAACCTTTTAAAACCTTTCCTTGGCATAATAATAAACGACATTTTCAAGATTGGTGTGCAGGAAAAACCGGTTATCCGATTGTTGATGCGGCTATGCGACAATTAAATGAAAGCGGCTGGATGCACAACCGATGTCGGATGATTGTGGCTAATTTTTTAACCAAAGATTTAATTATTAATTGGCAATGGGGAGAAAAATATTTTATGCAAACCCTCATGGATGGGGACTTAGCCGCTAATAATGGGGGATGGCAATGGAGTGCTTCTAGTGGAATGGATACCAAACCATTAAGGATTTTTAACCCCGCCAGTCAAGCCCAAAAATTCGATTCAGAAGCCGAATATATTCGTCAATGGTTGCCCGAATTAAGGAGTTTAGATCCAGAATTATTAGTCACAGGAAAGATATCAACTCGTGATCGCCAATCCTGCGGTTATCCCGAACCCATTGTCGATCACAATCAACAGCAACGTCTATTTAAACAACTTTATCAAGCCCAAAAATAACAGTCGCGCCTGGTAATTAGGAAATGTGCCAACAATTTTTCCTGATAACTCAGTGTAATTACGGAATATAATTGATATACTTGAACTACAAAGGCAGTTTTGTTATCGTTGGCTGCCCTGGTTGAAGAACTTGAGGTTTAATTAGGGGGTAAAACGATTATGGTTTCAAGCCTAAGATTAAAAAAAACAATTGCACTGATTAGCTGTTTGCCCTTGAGTGGGGCTTTAATTTTCGCCTTTGGGATGAAATTAGGGGAAACTACCCAGGTCAGTTTCACGCAGTTGTATCAACATCTGAACACTTCGCAGTTAATCTGTCAATACGTTCCTCCTGATACGGGAAAACCCCCGGAAGGTGACGGTTCAGGTTCTCGAACCTAATCCAGTACGGGCGGAGATTTCCAGATTCGGTTTTCTTGAATTAAGGTATGAACTTGCCAGTTTGGGTCTGACTGTGGGTAGTCTTGTCGAAAATGACCCCCACGACTCTCAAAACGAAACGCTGCACTCTTCAAAATCAACTCCCCAATACTCAGTAAGTTATGGGTTTCTCCCCACTGTTTCAAGTCGCTGTGGGCGATTTTTTGTATTTCCAGTTCAGCCGAAGAATTCGGATGTAGAGTCGATAGAAATTGGCTGATAGGTAGGGCTAAAAATTCTTCAGACCATGCTCTTACCTGCATTAATCCCTCCTGCAAATAATCGGACTGGCGACAAATCCCGGCACTACGCCACAGGATATCTGGCAAGTTAGATCTAATTGTTTTAATGGTAGCATATTGTTCTTCCCATTGGGCGGTGGGTGACACCAACTGGGATACGGGCTCAGCCCCCCCGCCACCCGATTCCGTTTCCGCAAAACCGAGATCTTCAATCGATGCCATTTGAGCGCCGAATACTAAACATTCTAACAGAGAATTACTAGCTAAACGGTTTGCCCCGTGAACTCCCGTACTTGCGGTTTCACCTACGGCATAAAGTCCCGGGATGGACGTTTGACTTTGGGTATTGGTGACAATACCTCCCATCCAATAATGGGCGGCGGGAGTCACAGGAATGGGTTCATGGAGAATATCAACCCCCCATTGTTGGCAAACCTGAATAATATTCGGAAACCGATACTGGATTTTCTCGGACGGAATTGACCGTAAATCTAACCAAACCCGGTCAGCATTGGCTCCTGGCACTTGACGTAATTTTTGTAAATGGCTAAAAATCGCCCGACTCACAATATCTCTGGGGGCTAATTCTCCCCGCTCGTCATAATCAAATACAAATCTGTGTCCCTGGGAGTCAATCAGGTGGGCTCCTTCCCCTCGCACCGCCTCACTAATCAAAAATCGAGGAGCCCCGGGTTGGGTTAGGGCCGTGGGGTGAAATTGGAAAAACTCTAAATCTCGGAGTAATGCTCCCGCTCTCCAAGCCATCGCCACCCCGTCCCCCGTACTCACACCGGGGTTGGTGGTATGAGCAAAGACTTGACCTCCTCCCCCCGTTGCTAAGACAACAGCCTTGGCCTTCACCCAATAAATATGGCTATTATGAATTAAGCTAACTCCCTGACACCGTTGACCCGAGGCATCCATCCATAAATCCAGGGCAAAGGCGGGGGAAATAATTTTAATATTCGGTCTTTCTAAAACTCTTTCTGTTAAGGTCGTAATCACTGCCCGTCCGGTTGTATCGGCGGCGTGTAGGACGCGGTGACGGGAGTGGGCGGCTTCTAGGGTCAGGGCTAACTGACTTTGATGGCGGTCAAAAGCCACACCTAAATCGACTAAACGGTGAATACATTCAGGGGCGTGATTAACCAGAAACTCCACCGCCGACCGTTCACATAATCCGGCTCCAGCTTTTAAGGTATCTTCTAAATGCAGACTGGGAGAGTCATCGGTTGAAATTGCTGCGGCAATGCCTCCTTGAGCCCAATCACTAGCGGACAGGGGTAAAACATCTTTGCTGACTACACCAATGCTCAAATGTTCGGGTAAACACAGGGCGGTATATAATCCGGCTGCCCCGGTTCCCACCACCAATACATCAAAGGTGAGGGGAAACTCGGACGGGAGGGAAAGATCAAGTAGGGTCATGGGTCAGTGCCAGGATAGGTTATTGGAAGTCACAGATCTGGACACTCTCCGTGACGAATTGAAGCCGAGTGAACTGACTTTAAAGATTATGTTAACTTTTTGTAAGTCCGTCAACATAATCTCAATATTCTGACACTGATTCCCACAGAATGGCTTAGTCGTAAGCTCCAACATTTAACCGTTGGTCGCCTTCGATAAATACGGATTCTGGAGGCGTTACGGTAAAGTTACCCAAATTCTGTTGCAGAATTTCTTTTTGTTTTTCTGTCAAACCAGAAATTTTTAATACATCTTCGACGGAATCATAGGGAGCATTCTTAATGATCAATGACCCTAAGTTCGGAAACATTCCTTTATATTGACGAAAATCTCGCAGATCGCTATTATTTAAGTCCAATTTATTGCGAACGGTGGCCATTTTCTCGTCAACCCGATTTTTCCGAGGGGCTTCCGTTGCTAAGATCGGGGAAATCACCCCATACTGCATTACATTGACGTTTGCAGCTAAAACATTTTGATGTCCAGTCCATGCGAAGCAACCGACTATCAAAACCAACAAAGCCAACAGGCGACTTAATCGTTTCATCAACGCTTTTCTCCCAACTGACATAAACAGCATTTACAAGAATTTGATATTTTTAGGCGAATCGAGTAGCAGAGTGTATTTTACCATCTTAAGAACTTCTACTTCAGTCCCCTAGTTCAATGGAAAAACGGGCTGCTCCCCTAGCCAAAAACCCCAGATTCGCAAGTCATTTGCAATCACAGTTAAGTTTATGCTGTTGTCAACCTTTTCCGATTTTATGTAAATTTTCTTAAAATTTGTTAACAGTTGGGGGGCGAAATTAAAATTCAGCCGTCCATCTCTACAAAATAGCTAATTATAAGTTTAAGTTATCTTTAACTGGCTATAGTTTTAAATTTTAAAATTAAAATTATTTTTTTCGGCTAATTTTGTCAAGAGGTTATTGAATGCCATTCGCAACTATTGACGAAATTCCGGGGTTTGGTGCTATAATACAAAAAAAATAATCTGGGGAAGTTTTGCTTATTGAAAAAATAGGGGTAAAAAACCCCTATGCTTGGTGTAATCATAATACTACAGCCCTGAATTTTACCCAATCTATTGTACAAATTTTTCAGAGGTTAGATTCAGAATATTGGAGTCGAGCTTGACAAAAATACAGTTTTGTGTATTAAGTCCATTTTCGCTGTTTCAAGCGTTTCCAATGGGATGATTTTAAATTGATTAATAATTGTCGCATTTGTTTGAGATTCACCGACTTTCCGCCATAGCGCCAACCGATATAAGCCTGAGAGATTTCATCAATCACTTCAACTTCGGAAATCGAATGATATTGGTGTAACCAGGACACATATTCTAAAGGGGTTTGGGTAGGAGATTTGGGGTATCCTTTACTTGCTAAAACCTGTAAAAGTTGTTGATAGAGACTTTCTTCCGGGGGTAACTTTGCTAACCAGCGACGATAGCGCCAACCTCGCCACAAATCCCAACCTAACCAGCCAAAAAATGCCATAATTGTTGTGAGGATTAATCCGCTAAAAATCCCTAACCATCCTTGGGTAAACAGACTAAAAAACCAACGAATTAATTGGAATAGTCCTAAAATTAAACTGCCTAAAATTGCTTGTAATCCATTAGCAACCGGAGAAGGCAGCCAACCTGCTACCCACTCCCAAAAAGCTTTTAAGGCACTAAAAGTTTGATCTTCTTCCACCGAAGGCGGAATTAAATCCATCCCCGGAATGGGGTTAAAGGCAAACCAGCCATATTCGGGAAAATATACGTCGGTCATGGCAAAAGCATCGGTATTCTTAACGATATATAATCCTGTAAAGGGATTAAATTCTCCGGGGTTAAACCCAGCCACCAGACGCGCCGGAATTCCAATTGAACGTAACATCATAGTTAAAACCGTGGAGAAATGATCGGGGTAGCCTCCGGTAATTTTTTGTCCGGCGGGACTATCTTGATACCCAAATAGAAAGGCTTCTACTAAGTCTTCATTTTTTCTTAAAAACGGCGGTTCTTCTTGTAATTTATAATTAGGGTTTTGTTTGAGATACTGGGCTAAATATAAGGCTTTTTCATAATCGGAATCTAAGGGTTTTTTGTTCTGGGCTACTTGATTCACACTAGCCAAAATTTCTTCGGTTTTTTTTCTGACTCTTTCTTGAATTTGATCGGGAACTTGTAAATAGTATTTTTTAATCCCTTCAGGATAGTTTTTAGAAGTGGCTTGTAACTGCGCCCGATCGCGCAGGGGAACTTGAGAAACCACCGTGTAAGTCATGCCCTCTCGTAATTCTAAAGGCGATCGCAAATTCCCATCAGGATCAATGGCAATTTCCTCCGTCGGGAAATAGACTGCTTTCGGTTTATTCATCGCCGGAATTAAACTGGGAAGCTGTTGAAGTACGGTATAACTTTGAATGACTTCCTGAGTTTTTGCCTGAGTTAATGCTGGAAATAGATTAAATTCATACGACCAACGGGGACGTTTTAAAGTGATAGTTCTATTATTTCGAGAAATTTCCCATCCCTGTCCAGTATATTGATCAAAAGCCACCACTCGCCAAAATCCCCGGGCTTGTGATCGCACTCTTAATACTTCTTGGGGCTTTAAATTTCCCCGTAAATTCTGATTAATTTTGGTATTAAATCCATAATAGAACGTATCATTGAGAGTTCCTGCGCCCGTTTCCTGATTTAATCCCGTGCCACTCCCACCGGGGTTATTCGGATCACTATTTCCCGAAGACACATAACCGGGATTTAAAATTCGTTGTCCATCAAATTGTCCGGGCGGCATATCAACGGGAGAACTGACCGGAAAAGTTCTTAACTGATAGCTGGGAAACCGAGGAAGAACGGTAAAAATAGTTAATCCCAATCCAACAACCACTAAAAAAATAATTCCTAAAGACTTAAAATTTACCCCGCTTCCGGGTTCCTGGGGTGTTTTTTTCGAGTTAAATTGAATATCCCCCAATCCTAAACGAGAGCGATAATCCAAAATTAATGTCGGTAAAGCTAAAGCCAAAAATACTAAAACCACAGGCCCAAAAGCCAGGGTTTGACTGAGAGTACCCGCTACTCCCATTAAAATTAATCCAATTACCATCGAATAGCCTAAATCTTTCCGCCGGGGTAAATCAAAACTGTGTAAAACCTGTAATTCTATTAATAATCTCGCTAACGCTAATCGCGTATCATTCATTTCGCCAAACAGTCGCCCAAAAAATGCAGCGAGGGCAATTAACATCCCAATAGCAATACAAAATTTAACAGGCACATTGCGATGGTAACGACGAAACCAACTCCAAGTTGCTCCGACAATGCTGACCGGAATTGCCCATAAATTCAGAGGCTCCTCAATAGCAACGTCCGTGGCAATAATCCCGGCAATCACTAATAACTGTACCAAGATCCGCAGCCAAAGGGAATCTTCAGGGATTGGCTTTGGCATGGCTTCAATCCGTCGCCATAATTGACTAATCAGAGGGATTGAATTTGTCATCGTTTCGGCTTGCTGGGCTAGGGGGTTCAAAGTTCCACCCTACTCTAACTCAATCTGACCTAAACTTCCAGTCCAACCCTCGGTTGAGGACAAATGGCAAAACAGAGGGGATTTTGATCCTCGCTATCCAATAAAACATGAAGTCGATAAATCTGATTCGGTTCAGGGTTGATCAATTCCAGGGGTAAACATCCGGGGGAATTGCGTTTTCTCGTTACTGATCTGTCATTTCCTAAGAGTTGTAACCGTCCGCCATCAGGAAGTTTACCCCGGATTTTTAATATTGTTCCCGACTCAGTTTCAACATAGTCAACATCAACGGTAAATAGCCCTAAACTTGTTAACCATTCCTGATGAACTGTCGATTGATTCAAGTGACAATTCAGGGTTAAAGTATTCAGAAGTTCCTGAGTGGCTAACAATAACAACACCATTTGTTGTTCCGGGGTGGCGGTTTCATAACGGGGTTGGGACTCCCTTAAATCTAAAGATCCCCGTAAAGACCCTCGAATCACTAAACCCGCTAATTCATTTAAGGGTTGGGACTCGTTGGGAAATAAAGTTTCCACCGCCTGAACTAATTTGGCTCCTTCTCGGAGGCCAGATTGTAGCAGAGTAAACACAGGAGCCAGTAACTGAGCAAAAACCTGATCGGGTAGGGGCATAGACCATCTCAATTGTTGTCGATGAGCCATCCACAAATGAGTAGGGGGAACCTGTTCTTCTCTAAATACGTCGGGGTACTCATTAAGCAAGTCAGTGCCGATCGGTTCCCACGGAAACAGGGGTGGGTTCAGTTGGATTCTGGCTTTGAGTTTTTCTCTTAACACGGACTCAAATCGGTTTTTCACAATTCCTATTTCTCCTATGGGTGAACATTGACTGCGGGCGTGGAAAACCTCATCTTCAGAGTCGAGGGGATCTAATTCATCCCCCTCTAGGTTTTCCCCATGAGAATTCCCATCAAGTTGTATATGGGGGGTTAATCCCGCCTCCGCCTCAACACCTGTAGGGGTGTAATTTTCCCCATACAAGTGTTGTTGTAACAACCAGTCCAAGAATTGGCGTTCAAACGCTTGCTCCTCTTGGTTTGTTTCGTTATTCATCAGTAGATGCCCCTGCTCCGGATACCGAATGATTCCTGATTTCCCAAGCCAATTCTAACAACTTGAACCAACGTTTTTGAATCTGAGCGGTTTTACAATTTAAAACCTTCGCAATTTCAACCTCGGATAATCCCTCCTGTTTTAAACTTAATAAACGCTGCTCATTTGCACCGATTTGATTTAAGAATTCTTGCCATTGATGGGGTAATAATCCTAAATCCCGTTCTAAATCTGCTTCTAACCATTGGTGAACTAATTCCCAACGGTGGCTTAAAGCAAATCGCAGTAAATGGTACTTAAATCGTTGCTGTAAATAATCACGCTGACGAGGGGTTAGTCCGAGAATTTCCTCAATTTCACGGGTTGGTAAATCCTGTAACCGCAAGACAAAATAGTCAGCACAATCTTTTTGTTTGTGTTCTTCTAAATAAGCAATCAGTTCCTCTACGACGGTTTGACGCAAAGAGTCGGACTCGGATTCGTTGGACTCAATGACCATAGCAGCCCGAACTTGTCCGAGGGAAGAATCATGATTACTCGCCTCTGATTCACTCCCTCCGCCCTGGGCAGCTAATTCTAAATCAACAAAACTTTCCTTGGGCTGTTGTTGAGAGAAGGTTTGCGCTCTTAAAATAATCAATTGTTGACTCCGACCTCGGGCTAAAGGAATTCGCCGTTTACCGTAGCGTTCCGTAAATGCCATATATTCCGCTAGTTCTAACAAGGTTCGAGCCCGGTAAGTCGGCGGTAACTGTGCTTCTTTGCGAAAGGCATTCAGGGTTTCTAAATAAAAGGCTTGTAAAAAATCCTTGATTAATTCCAATCGAGCTTGATAACTGGATTGGACTTGAGGAGGAGTGATATATCGATAAACAATCGCGCTCAAGGTACTATGTAATTCCAAAGGCCCTTGTTTTGACCCTAGCTGATAATATTGAATACATTGCTGTAAACGATGTTGTGCTAGTGTCATTGCCCAGGTTTCTACATCCCCGGAATCTTGAATCCGTTTGCTTTCTGTACAAATGCGGTTGGCTTCTTCGGTAATTCGTTCGGCCACATCCCGACAGTTTTGTTCAGAAGCACGGGTGGATTGACTCAGTTCTCTCAATAGCCTTTGGAAAATGGTTTCGGTTTGGCAGATTTCCCCCATGATGTCTAATTACTACAATGACCCTAACACAATGATTCTGTGAGTTAGCTTGGATTTCCGGATCGTTTTTTGTAGGGGCGGGTTCATCGAGATTGAGGTGATTCACAAAGATCTAAAAGAACCAGCCCGTACCAGTGTTAATATTCTTGATCTTTATTTTTTTTAATCCTATGAATTTAGACCCACAAATTCAGTCTTTAATTGATCACGCGCCTCAAGATGGAACAACTCCTCAAATTGTGGAAGCGATCGCTCCTGCGTTAAAATTATTAGCAGCACAATTAGAACATCCTGAATATTATGTTTTGCAAACTTTAGACCAAAGTTGGGTGGTTCAACCGTTTATTAATGTAGATCAACCGCAGATTAAAAAACGGGTGATTTATGCTTTTTCTACCTTAGAAGATGCTTTGAGTTATACGAATCCTGATGCGGATTCTCACGTTTTAGCGATTCCTTTACCCGTGACTCATATTTTATTTCAAATGGTTGTTTTAGAAATGCCGGATAGTTTATGCTTTTTTGAAACGCCGAATAATTTTCAGTCGGCTACGGAAATTAAACGCAGTGAAATCCAAGAGTTAATTCAGGTTTATTTACAGGACTATCAACAACGGCGTCAGTCAAAATCCCGTAAAATTCCGCCGAATATTGCTTAAGAAGGGAACAGGGAACAGGGAATAGGGAATAGGGAATAGGGAATAGGGAATAGGGGTATTTCAATCCCTAATAGATAAACTGTTTAGACCGCCAAAACCCCCTTCTATTTTGAACAGCTATAGGTTATGGGAAATTCAGTCCCATCAGCGCGTCTGAGTGGGTTGACCCGAAGGAATAGATTTAATTTGAGTCTGACGAATTTGCCACCAAATTGCAAAACCTCCGGCAATAAAAATCGCAAATAAAATTAGGATAAAAACTACCTCTTTCCACTTGTAACTTGATTTAGATGGAGGTTTAACCTCGGACTCAGGTATGGATTCATCATATAACAAAACCTTAGAGGCTGCCGTGGGTTCGGATTCCAAAGATTCAGTTTTTGTGGCTAGAGGTGTGGTTTCTACTAATACTAACTTTTGTGGAGATACCCCACAATAGGTGAGTACAACCGAGATATTATCATGACCATTCTTATCATTAGCAATTTCAATCCATCCCTGTACCGCCGATTCTAAAGATTGTTCTCCATTTAATACCGAAGCCGAAAAATCTTGCCAACACTGTTCCACCCGTTGATTATCACTTAATCCGTCGGAACATAATAATAATAATCCATCTTCCTCAATAATAAATCGTTGTACCGTTGGCCGTAAAAACTCCGCTTCTCGGGTTCCCAAAGCCTGGGTTAAAGCTCCCGAACCCGACCGTTGAGCAGCATCCCAATATAAACTTCGACCATGACCAACCTCCCGATTTGCCACATCATCATCGACAGTTAATTGTTGACAGGAATTCTGAGTAATCCAATAGGCGCGACTATCTCCCACATTCACTAGATATAATTCATGGCAATTGGTTAACTCAATACCTTCGGGGGTTTTCACCTTTTGAGGTAACTGTAAAGCCATGACTAAGGTTGTTCCCATTCGTTGCCTAAATTCTCGGCCTTGCTCATTATTTTGGGCGGCAATCACGTTATTAACAACTCGGGTAATTTCTTGCAGTTGTTCGATAATTAATTCCGGTGGGGCTAACTCCTCTTGCTGGGAAATTTCCGCCATCAAACTATAAATCAAAGGCTTTAAAGACTGTACCGCCAATTGACTGGCTACCTCGCCGCCCTCATGACCGCCCACCCCATCACAAACAATGCTTAAATGGGGAATTAATTGATCATTCGGATAAAGTTCAAAATTCCGCACATCGTGAAGACGGGGATAACAACTATCCTCATTATCGGAACGTTTGATTCCCACATCGGTTAATCCGGTTACGGCTAAATGTAAGGGGAGTTGGGCCGCCTGTTCCATTAATAATTGATTGAGTTGACTCAATACCTCCTTTAACGAGTCTTCGGTGACACGCATTAATTGGTGAATGGTTTGTAAACGATACTGTAGGCTGGGATGGGCCGTTTCTATCAAGGCTACCCAAGATTCTGCTAAATCGCGTTGGGTTGGTTGTAACGCGCCGTGATGCAGTTCTCGTAACCGCACCCGCCAACCGTCCACCCGCAGGTTCTCTTTGACAAATAAACTATAGGCCGCCCCCTGTTCGGTTAAAGGTGTCCACAGTTGCAGCATTTGCCATAACCAATAGACCTGACGCACGGCGGAGGTTTTGGGCCAGACTTCTACCAAGGTCGGGAATAGTTGACCGCGACTATCGACGGGAATGTTATCTAATAATAGGGTTTCGGTTGCTTCGGGAGAAATACCCAAGGGATAGACCCCAAACACCCCAGGAATATGCAAATGATGGGGAGAGAGATACAAATAGGATAATATCGATTCCGAGAGGGTATCGGGCAAAATGGGTGGGGCACCGGGTTTAGTATCTAACCAAACTTGGGGGAAGGTTACATAATAGCGATTTCCCACTAACTGACCGGGTTGAATTTGTCCCGCGCCCGAACCCGTCGCCCACAAATATCGATAGGTGAGGGGGGTTTGGCAAGTCTGACAAATGTGATGCCCCAAGGAGTTACGGGGTTGGGGACAGGCGGGGTTGGTACAATGAATTGGCGGCGGCGCCGAGGTGCTGATTTGGAATAATTTTTCTAAGGACACGGCTAGAACTGTTAATAGGGGAGTTAATTTTAGAAAGGTTATAATATAAAACGATTGTAGCTTTTATTGATTTATCAGAGATTTTCGATGAACCTAAGCATCTAGTACATTAAGACACCGAACCTACCAATTAGTGAAACCTTAACATCAATGAACACAGAATCTTATATTTTTGTTGCGGGTGCAAGTCGTGGTGTGGGCGCAGAGGTGGTTAAATTCCTGCGAAACCAGCAAATCAATGTCAAAGTCCTATTAAGAACACCGGATAGTCGTCCAGAATTGGAAGCCCTGGGGGTGCGGGTGGTGATGGGGGATGCTTTGGATATGGGGGCCGTTGAACAGGCGATATTAGGCCCAGAAACGATTTCGGCGGTGATTAGTACCATTGGCGGTTTACCCAAGGATGGAGAGCGGGCGGACTATTTAGGCAATAAAAATTTAACTGATGCGGCCGTGAAAGCGGGCGTCGGGAAGTTTATTTTAGTATCTTCGATTGGGAGTGGGGAGAGTGTGGTGGCCTTACCCCCCCAGGCGTTTGAAACCTTAAAATCGGTTTTGGTGGAAAAGGAAAAAGCCGAACAGCATTTAATTGATAGTGGACTGAATTATACGATTATTCGTCCGGGGGGGTTGAAGTCTGAACCTGCCACTGGCAACGGGGTATTAACGGAAAATTATCGGGTAGCCGGAACGATTCATCGGGCGGATGTGGCTCAATTGGTCTGTGATTGTTTATGTTTGGAGGCTGCTAATTATAAGATTCTCTCAGCCGTTGACCGAAATATGACCTATGGACAGCCGGATTTTGAAGTTTTGAATTTGAGTTAATCTCCTTTGTCTATTGCCTTCTATTTAAAGGGTTTAACCCATCCTTTTTGTAAGGCTATATCTAAAATAAATCCGGCTATTGCAAATAACAATAAACTTTCTCCCCCTAAAAGTATTATCTGTTCTAGGGGGGTTGGGGCATTGAGTAAAACTTCAATTTCTGCGAGGGCGCGCACCAGTCCAAAGGCAAAAATCCCCCCTAATTTTAATTGAGGATTATCGTCCCCGCGAATAATATAACGATAGGTGACTCCAAACAAAAACCCACTAACTCCTGCTAGGGGAGTTGAAAATAGAACATTAACAGATGTGTCCCCCAGCCAGAGGTTAACCCAACTCAGGATAAAATGGCTCAGTCCTACACAAAAACCGGCTATAATCCCTGCCTTGAGAGATTCTAAGCGTTCAGATGCCGTAAAATTTGAGCCCGATTGAGAGTTCATGCGATCGCTCCTGGTATGATCTACGGTAGAGTCATTCTGCAACGTTTTTTATATATCACTATGGATATTGTGTCATTGGGCTGGGTTTCGCTGTTAGTGTTATTTACGTTTTCAATTTCCATGGTTGTTTGGGCGCGTAACGGATTCTAATATTAATTCTGTTAAACCCAACAAACACCTTAGAGACGTGCCCCGGCCCGTCTCTATTTTAATTATGGGGGCAAATCCCTATCTTGCTATAATTTTTTGATACAATCCCTGCCATTTGTAATATAGTGCTAGGGAACAGGGAATACTGATAGACAGCCAGATTTTTGATTAATACCAACAAGAGGGAACGCCCCCGCCGCTTTCTGAAAAACCTATAACCGGTTTGCCCATGTCTGTTTCAAAACCTTTAGTTCGTATTTTAATTCAGGCGGATAGTACCAATCCAAGGTTATTAGAAGGGTTAGAAGTTTGGTTGAATTTGGGTTTATTATCCGATGCACAAGTTCGTCAAATTGGTGAACTATATTTGAGTGACCCACTGCCTAAAAAGACGGTTACTGCTGGAAACAATCAACGGGTTTTGACCGAAAAAACAACTCCAAAGCCTGTTGTTTCCCCATCCCCTCAACCTGCTTTTCAATTTCCTACTTTTGCCACCCATTTAGTTGAATCCTTGAAAGCTGAGTTGAGTGTGCGTTGGCTATTGTTTTTAGGATTATTTTTAGTTATTGTTTCCTCTGGAGTTTTAGCCGCAAGTCAGTGGGAAAAATTTCCCGCCACTGGACAATATTTGATTTTATTAGCCTATACCTTTGGGTTTTGGGGCGCGAGTTTATGGGGTTCTCAGCAGTCCCGTTTGCCCGTCACCTCGGAAGCCTTAAGATTAGTCACTTTATTATTAATTCCTCTGAATTTCTGGGCTATGGATGGGTTAAAGTTATGGTCAAATTCCTTGGGGTTATTGACCATTGCCATTGCTGCCCTAGCCCTAACTGCTTTAAGTGTACTTTTATATCGAAACCAAGGAGAATTCCAAAGCCGTTCTTTCTTCAATCATTTAGGATTAAGTTATTTAAACTGGGGATGGCAAATTCCGGGTTTTCCCATAATTGCGGTTTATTTGGGAATTATTATTACAGGATTTTTAACCATTGCTAACCCTCCGCCGACTCCCTCTACTCCTAGCCCAAAGATTGATTTTAAAATTGTTGTTATTTATCTTTTAACTGTACTTTTGGGTCGGGCAATTTTTGTGGTTAATGTTGATATTACTCAACTGGGATTAGCTTTGGGCATTTTTGCCGGATTTCTCTATATTTCTTCCTCATTAATTTTACATCGTTCTAGCTATTTTATTTTATTCTTCGGTTGGTTAGTCACTGTTTTTACCCAACCTTGGCAGGGGTTTTTAGTCAGTGGAATTGGGGTTGTAATTTTCCGTCACCATTTATTAAAATATTGGCGAGAGCGAGATTTGGCGGCAATATTTGGTTTCGGGTTATCAATGGTGGCTTTAGTCGGTCGTTTAATTCCCCCAGAATTAAGGAAAAGTGCCATTGGTGTAGGGGTAGAAATAACCAGTTCTCAGGATTCACCTTGGGCGTTACTGAGTTTAACCTGGTTTCCCTATTTAATTTTTATGGTGGTTGTAACCGATTGGATTTATCGCCGTCCGCAACAAAAGGTAGCGCATTTTGGAGATTTTCTGAGTTTAATATTTGGTGCGTTTTTAACCTGTTTATCTCTATCAAATCCGGCATTGCGATCGCTAAATCTGTTAGCCTCAACTATTACTTTAGCAATTGTTATCAGTCGTCGTCAACCCCTAAAACCTATTGTCGTTTTGGGAACTCATCTTTTAGGATTAGTCACCTTTGCTAATCTGGTTTACTGGCAATTTCCCAACTTAGCCGCAGACGATTGGGCAATTATTTTATTAGTCTTAATGGTCGGTGAATTTCTATTATTTACGGTCAATAGTCCCGTGGGAAATATTATCCGTAGAGATGCCTTAGACCTAGGAATATTATTGTCTGGAATTAGTTATATTTTATTTTTTACTAACTTTAATCTTTTTACCCCCCAGACCATAACCATTGCTTGGTTAATCACACCCCTAGGATTAACCTATGTAGCGACACAAACTACAGAATCTCAACAAAAAAAAGCTGCTATCTTTAGTATTATCGCCTGTGGTTTAGTTAATATTTTAACCCTAACTCACCCTCAAATCCGGTTAGTGAGTTTAGGTTTAACAACAATATTCATGGTTGTTAATACGGGAATTATTAAAAACCTATTATCATCGGTTTTTACCGTTGGTTTGGGATTAGGCTTTTTGTTTCTATCTGTCCAAAATTTTATTACCACAGAAGGGTGGTTAATACTTTTAGGTTTAACTATTACAGGATTATGGGGATTACGTTTTCTGTTATTCCGTTATGATGTAACTCAATCCAATATTGTTAGAATTTATCAACAATCCTTTGATGCTTGGGCTAGGACGTTGTTAGGATTTGAACTATCAATAATAACCCTTAATTCATTTGGGGTTTTATTGAATGAAATTCCCAGAAATGTTAGCCTAATTTCTACCCTAATTATTTTAATTACAGCCGTAAGTTTTCGAGGATTAGATTGGGGAAACCCTCGGAAAATAGCTGGGTCTGGATTCTCTCCTTGGATACTATATAGTTTGGCTTTGCTTGTAGAATTACTAATTATTGAAATTCTGATTTATGTTAACCAATCTTTTGTGAGTTTCGCGGTTGCTAATATTATTTTAGGACTAACAACTCAACTATTTGGGGATTGGTGGCAACGGCATTATCAAATTGAAAAGTTGCCTAATCCTTGGCAAATTATTCCAATTATTTATGGTATTTTAGCCATTATTTTCCGAGTTCAAACCTTCGATAACTGGACGGGATTAATCTCTTTAGGATTTGCCTTGATGTTAATTGGGATTGGCAGAAGAAATATTACAACTAAACCTCTAGTTTATTTAGGATTAGTCGGGGTTTCTGTTTCTACCTACGAAATATTATTCTATCAAATTAATGCCCAAACTTTAACAGAACAATTGATTGCTTTTGCCACATTAGGAACCAGTTTAATGTATGGCTACCGAATTCTTAGTCCTTGGTTAATAGATTATTTACGGATTCCTGAACCTGAAATTAAAATTATTGCCCATTTGCATTGGTTTATCAGTAGTATATTATTAGGTTTAGTGGCTTTAAGTCCCATTAATCCCCAGCTTTTATTAACGATTGGAACCAGTGTACTATTAATTCGTTATGCTCTATTCCAAGGTCGCCATAATTCCGATTTAGACACCGCAGAAACTTGGATTTATGTTAGTTTAATCCAAGCAACAGGTTTAGTTATTTATCTACAGCACTTAATCGATTTAAGCGACTTTTTGATTCCCTGGTCAGGGTCATTAGTCTCGATTCTCTCCTATTTCTTTTATATTCTTCCTTGGAATGTTTGGGGATGGCCCGTTAGACCTTGGAAAAGAGCAGCTATTATTCTCCCTGTAATTACCCTTATCGGTTCCCATTCTATTCTGCAACCCGAACAAGAGTTAACCTGGTATTTTTCATTGATTTTTGGAACTTTATTCTATATTATTTTAGCAAAATTAACTCAAAATATTCGCCTAACCTACCTCAGTTTAATCTTAATTAGTTTTACCTTTTATGATTGGCTAGGCTCAACAGATGATATATTTATTTTTACCCTCCCCATATCTTGCTCATTGCTCTATTTTTCCCAGGTTGAACCGAGTTTAAAATTAGAAAAAAATCGAGATTTACGTCATGGATTAAGGGTTTTGGGAACGGCTGTTTTATCTGGAACTTCCATGACGACCTCTGAAGGAAACGGAATTGTGCCTGGAATTTTAAATTTAATCATAATTTTTGCTGGATTAGGACTAAGAATTAGAGCTTTTCTCTATATTGGAACCGCAGTATTTTTAATTAATATTGTAAATCAACTTATTATTTTAAATTCGATTTATTCCTTTATTAAGTGGATAATTGTGTTTATTTTAGGAGTGGTTTTAATCTGGATTGCAGCTAATTTTGAAACCCGTCGAGAACAGTTAATCACCCTTTGGAATAACTGGATGGCAGAATTAACAACCTGGGAATAAGTTAGACCTTATTTCCTACTAGAAACCAAAAATCAGTCCCAGGAGAGATAGCAGAACCCGGTCATTTCCCCAACAATGTTAAATAATGTAAAGAAGTCCTTCTGCTAGTTAGGGATGACCCCTGACTCAATCGGGAGCAGGTGGGTTTTAACGGGAGTTTCCACATTATGACGTCAAATTTAAGTCGTCAACGCCTGAAACGCTGGGTTTTATTGGGATATCCTCTCCCACAAACCGCCACTTTAGTATTTTTGGGACTCATCACATTGATGAGTATTATTATTATTGCTGCGTTGACGGGCGAACCCAATATCACAGAATTTTTTAATACTCTATCTCAATGGCAAGATAATCCTCCTTGGTGGTCGGAAGTTCCTGAAATTTCTACTCAATATTTATTCCTCCCTACCCTCGTGTTTGCGATGATAGCAGGAATAATTATTAAACTCTCTCCCCAACCTAAAACGGGGACAAGAACTCTAATTGTTGGGATTAATTTAGCGATTATTATTAGATATGTATTATGGCGTAGTGTTTCTACTTTAAATTTAACTCATCCCGTCGCTGCAATATTAAGTTTAAGTTTATTTTTAGTAGAATTGATGATTTTTTCAGCTACCAGTTTACAACTCTATTTGTCCCTGAAAATCAAAGATAGGGTGAGGGAATCCCATCAAATGTCCCAGGGAATTTTAGAGAAAACCTTTACTCCTAGCGTGGATATTCTGATTCCCAGTTATGATGAACCAGAATTTATTATCAAACGCACAATTATCGGTTGTCAGGCGTTAGATTATCCCCATAAAACTATTTATCTGCTGGATGATACCCGCCGCCCTGAAATTAAAAAATTAGCCCAAACTTTAGGATGTGAGTATATTACGCGGGTTGATAATCTTCATGCAAAAGGTGGAAATTTGAATCATGGGTTAACTAAAACTAAAGGAGAATTAATTGTGGTTTTTGATGCGGATTTTATTCCAACTAAAAACTTTTTAACTCGCACTTTAGGTTTTTTCCAAGACCCTGAAATTGCTGTAGTTCAAACACCCCAAAGTTATTATAATTTTGACCCCATTGCTCGAAATTTAGGCTTAGAAAACTATTTGCTTCCCGATGAAGAACAATTTTATCGTCAATTAGAATTAATTAAAGATTCTGTTGGCAGTTTGGTTTGTGCCGGAACTTCTTTTGTGATGCGTCGCAGTGCATTAGAACAAATTGGAGGGTTTGTTACTGAATCTATTTGTGAAGATTATTTTACCGGAATTCGTTTATCTGCCTATGGGTATCGTCTAGTTTATTTGAATGAAAAACTCAGTGCGGGTTTAGCCGCAGAAAATATTAATGCTCATTTAACCCAACGAGAAAGATGGGGACAGGGAACATTACAAGCCTTTTTTATTGAGTCTAACCCCTTAACAATTCCCGGGTTAGATTTATTACAACGGTTATCTCATTTGGAAGGATTAGTTAATTGGTTTATGTTTGGGTTGAGAATTTATCTATTGACAATGCCATTAATTTATGCTTTCTTTAATATCCTTCCGATTCAAGCTTCTTTGCAGGAATGGTTATATTTTTTTGCTCCCATATACTTATTTCAATTAATCGTTTTTTCCTGGTTAAATTATCGAAGTCGTTCATTTATTTTTAATGAAATCTGCTCACTTCAACATTGCTTTCATTTATGTTTGATGGTATTTATGACTTTGTTAAGTCCTTTTAAAAAAGGTTTTAATGTTACCCAAAAAGGCATTCAACAAAATCAATTTGTTTTGCATAAACCCTTAGCTTTTCCCCTAATTGTGTTATGGATATTAACGGCTTCAGCCGTGGTTAAACTCCTAATAGGTGGGACACCAGAATTAGAAAATATTAACCCAGAAAGTGGCATTAATTTAGGCATAATTTGGGGTGTTTACAATTTAGTTATTATCACTCTATCAATTTTAATAACTATTGACGCGCCCAAAGCCGATAATTATGATTGGTTTGAATTGCGTCGAGTCGTAAAACTTGAGATTCAAAATCAAACCGTCTGGGGAATTACCACCAAACTATCAGAAGCTGGGGCAGAAATTAATATTATGACTGAATATCCTCTGCTTTTTAAACCCCATGAAAAACTTCAATTAAATTGTATTGAGGAAAATTTAAGCCTTCAAGGATTTATCAAAACCTCTGAATTTCAAGGAGAAAAATTAACAATTCAGGTAGAATTTGAAGCGGTGAGTTTATCTCAATACCGTCAATTAGTGGAATTGTTGTTTTGTCGCCCAGGTCAATGGAAAAATCACAAATCTCCCGGGGAATTGCGATCACTTTTTTTGGTTTTAAAAACCTTATTTAAACCTCGATTTTTATTTGATAAAAAACCTAAAATCCAAGGAATGAAAGTCGGACAATTTTAGATTTGGTACTCGGGGTATGATTAAGGTTAATTATCTTGATTATTCTCCTCTAAGCGTTTTTGCCATTCCGTATCGGTTTTATCCGAATTGTTGATTTCTTGTTCTAATAAATCCGTTTCAGTTGTATAAGCTAAATTATCGGAATTAATCACAGTTTTTTTGGCAAATTGACGAGCATAATTGAGTTTGTTACTTAAAATTGAACCTCCCTCAGCTAAAATATTAGCTCTTTCTTTTCGGATAGTATTGCGCCCATTAATATTTTTATTTTTCCATTGAACCCAATAATATCGAATCAAGGGAATTGTTAAAAATCCTACGCCATAAATTAATAACACTGGATAGATAACATTCATAAACCCTAAAAATCCAGTTAAATATCCAGCAATTTCCGGGGTTTTTAATAAACTTCCTAACATTAAAGCTCCAATCACATTCGCCCCCCCTAAACCAATTGCCCCCATAATTTGGCCGGAACTTGCCAAACTGAATCGCCAATTTTTTTCTTTTAAATAAGTAGGGACGGATTGAGATGGGGATGATGTAGCCGTGGTTTGTAATTCGGGAAAATGATAGATTAACTGTCCCTCTGGACTGACCTCTGGTCTGCCATCAAATCGAGTTAAAATCGGTAACATATAACCTTCATAGTCCTGGGCGACTGAACTCCCAATTTCATCTAAATAAGGCGTAATTTGTTCGGCGATAATCGCGCCTTCTTGGTTTTGAATCAGCTTTCCTATGGTTTGCCATCGGCGTTCTTCTAAATTATAATTGGGGTTGCCATCTCCAAAAATAAACGAAAAAACAGATTCTAAAAAATTCATCTGTTTCTTTTTACTACTCTTGGCTTTCTGCTGTTGATAATTACTGTGATTATCAGGATAAAACCACCGAAAATCAGGCATTAACCAACCTATCCAAAACCAACTCCCACCCCGATTTCCTCCTGAACTATTATTATTTTGACTGCTATTAATCACGACTAAAATAGTAATAATAGCCACGGCAATCATTAGAATCGAGGCAATCAAAATAATTCCAAAGGAAATTCTAATCAGATAAAATAAAACTTTCCAAATTTTATTCCATCCGTCTTTTAACTTTAATTGCCAATATTTATTCCGCAAAATTGCCCGAAAATTCCCGGGAAAGGCAAAAGCAATCTCTCCCGACTCAGCCACTTGCAAATGACCTCCGGCTTCCGAGGCTAGGACTAAAAGCTCCCGTTGGGCAATATTAATATCAATTCCCGCTTGAGTCGCCACATCCCCACTGGTCACCCGATGTCCCAGTTTTTCAACCGCATTGATAATACTAGGATTTAGAACCATAGGTTTCTCCGATTGGGTCTTCAAAAAATAAGTAGTAAACCCGATTATAATAAATTGTATAGCAAGTAATGCGTCACATCCTATCCTATTAAAGCGATGAAAACATCAATTTATACCCCAACAGAAAATCAAGATTATCAGCCCAATCCTGTGATTATTCATTTGGAAAATGTGGCTAAAGTTTATGGGATGGGTGATATTCAAGTTCAGGCTTTAAAAGGAGTAACCTTAACCGTAGAACAAGGAGAATACTGTTCGATTATGGGGGCGTCAGGTTCGGGAAAATCAACGGCGATGAATATTATCGGATGTTTGGATCGTCCGTCCGCAGGGGCTTATTATTTGGATGGGGTGAATGTGGCGCAAATGTCGGAAAATAATTTAGCCCGAATTCGTAATATTAAATTAGGGTTTGTGTTTCAACAATTCCATCTTTTACCCCAATTAAGTGCTTTAGAAAATGTAGTTTTACCCATGATGTATGCCGGGATTCCTTCGGCTGAACGTAAAGAAAGGGCAAAACAAGCATTAATTCGAGTCGGGTTAGAAAATCGATTAAATAATAAACCGAATCAACTTTCTGGAGGTCAACAACAACGGGTGGCGATCGCTCGTGCTATTGTTAATCGTCCCGTATTATTATTAGCAGATGAACCTACCGGAGCATTAGATTCTCAAACGACTCAAGAAGTGATGGATATTTTTACGGAATTAAATGCGGGGGGAATGACCGTCGTAATGGTGACTCATGAAGCCGATGTTGCCCGCCAAACTCGTCGGATTGTTTGGTTTAAAGATGGTGAAGTTATTCATTCCCATCTCACCCCAAATGATTTACACAGTGCTATTTTTTAAGATGAAATTCTATTTTTGTTGTTGGGCGTTGTTGGGCGTTGTTGGGCTTTAGCCCATCTTCTCAAGGTCTAAAACCTCACAACAGGGGACTTTTTTTAGCTGAGACTCTATTAAGAATGGGCTAAAGCCCAACAACTAAGAGGCGGCTAAAGCCCAACAACAGCCCAACAACGGGAAGTTTTTTCAGCTTCGTTTATGCTAGTTTCTTATTTTTCTTTAACAAAAGTAATCCTAAACCTATTCCTGTTAAAGCAAATATTGTACTAGGTTCGGGAGTAGACTTAAATTCCTTTTCAATAGTTGCATAAGCAGCATCTGCTATTAATTTATGACCCTTGGTTGTTGGGTGGAAATCATCCCAGAATAAATATTCATCGGGGTTAGTACAAGCGACTAATAAACAGCCATCGCTTACATTGGCTAATCCATAGTCACCCGGGTTTTTAAGGGCATCCTCAAACAAATTATTGGCATCAAAAAGGGCAATTTTAGAATTGAATAAGGATTGATTTAAGTCTGTAATTTTTTGGTTTAGTAAAGTGTTATGAGCTTGAACTGTTTCTTGTAAATTGCCTGGATTACTACTTCCTAAAGGAGTTTTGCTTAAATCGGGTAAATTGCCAATTAAGAAATTTCTAGCACCGATCTTATGTAATTCTTCGATAGCCCAGGATAAATTATTAACAACTCCCGCAGTATCTTTACTACCTGCATAGGTATAATCATTGGCGCCCGCCCAAAGCACATACAAAGAATTCGGGTCAGCCGTTTGACCTGCTTTTAATAAAGGTTGAGTCAAGGCATTTACTTGAGTCTTGACACCCGGTAGTCCAGCAAGTCCCGGGTCAAAGAGATAAGCAATATTTTCTGTCCCCGAAGTTGCACCCGCAAAGGCATAATTAACACCTTTAGCCGAGGGTATGCCATTCGTGTCCATGTAGGGAATAGGATTGAGTCCTAAATCATCGGCTAAATAGTCTGTCCAAACGGGGCCATTAGAAAAGCGTCCTTGGTCATAGGGGGCTGGAGGAAATAAACCACCAGAAGCTTTAAAGACATTCCCAGGATCACTCAGACTATCTCCGAAAATGTTAATACTGCTAAATTTTGCGGCTTGTGCTGCATTTATTCCTGTAATTGTAAATGCAATTGTTCCAATGGAAGCCGCTAGGAAACGACCCGTAGTATAAATATTGAGCATAGGAAGTTACACCTTGATGGCTGAAATTGACTCCATGGCCTAATTTAGCATTTTATTCTGTGGGTCGTCCGTAGAATTACGGGGATATTGTAAAGTTTGGGGAGAGTTTTTGTAAAACTTCCGTAAATATACAGGGAGTTAATAGTTAACTTTAGGGTGATGCTTCTAATTTTTTCGGGTATAGCGATGTTTTACTCCCAGGGGAAAATATTCGGCATCTCCGGTTAATTTGAGGGTGATTTTAGGGGTTTGATATTCCGGGGGAACATAATTAGCAAATTCACTATTCAGACGTTTTAATTGGAATAAAATAGAAGTGGCGATCGCCTCTTTTTTATCCGCCGTTTTTTGAATCCCCGGTGCTAATTCTACCACCACCGATAACCAGCGATTTTGATCCGAATCTTCCAAAATAGACATCACAAATTTACCCGTCACCCAATCTTTAATTAAGGGTTGTTCTAAACCTACGGTAACATTTTCAGGATAAATATTAGCTCCGAAATAGGAAAGAATAAATTGCGATCGCCCAAACACAAAAACAAAAGGTAATTGATAAATTCCGCGATCGCCTATTTTTTGTAATTCTAAAATCGGATCAAAATCCCATTGTTTCAAAAAGTCTAACATTTGCTCAAATCCAATAATTCCTCCTTGATCAGCAATATGATATCTAATTAAGGGAATCCCATTATCACCCGAAAATAATAGGGTTCCCATGATAGAATCATCGGTTTTTTGTACTTCAAAAAATCGACTTTGGGGGTCATATTGAACCAAAGTAGGAAGTCGAGATTCTCCAAATAATTGTTTAGCAATATCGGGATTTTTAGCTAAAAACCGCCGGATACAAATACTTAAAGGCGTTTCATTCCCTAAAACTCCCGCATCTGCCGTACCATATAGACTAGCTGAATCATAATTGGGTTGAGTTGATCCCAGCCTTTCCCCGACTAAACTCCGCCATTCCTCACTAAAAACCTCTCCCGCAAATACTAATTTAACTTGATATTTTGCCCATTCTATGCCTTGATTAATTCCCGTATCAATGACATCTTTAATAAACGGAGGATAGCCTAATAAAACCACCTGATCAAACTGTTCTCCCAATTCTCGAATTACGCGAAAAATTTCCGGTTTTTGATTCCCTGGGGTAATGACTGTAAGTGGATAACCTTTGGTGGCTAAATGACGACAACAGGCCGTTGTATACATTCCTCCAACCCAAGTTCCCAAGGTAAAACAAATTACTGCTAAAGTTCGACGTTGATCCGCTTGAAAGCTATCATAAAAAATCTGTTCAAAGCGAGTGGCAATTTGCAATTCATCACTAATAAAACGGGGCCAAAATGTCGGATTTCCAGTGGAACCGGAAGAAACCGCAATCAAATCACAGGTTTCTAATTGACCGTGACGACACAATTGGGATAAGGAATATTGACGTAAATAATTGTCTTTAGTCATTAAGGGCAAAGTTTGGAAATCTTCCCCGGTTTGAATCTGATCAATAGACCGATGATGGGAGGCTAAAAACTGTTGATAGGCAGGAACTTTTGTGACAACATCTTGAAATAGTTGTAAAACAGAAGTAACCCCTCTATCTTTAGAGGGTTGAACTAAATCTGATAGGGGTGTGAATAAAAAGCCGTTTAAGGCGGAAATTGCCCGTTGGCGTTGTTCGTCTCGCAGTTGGCCCATGCTACAGTCCTCATAAATTGCTACTCTCAATTTAGACAGATCGGAACCATTCAGCATTTATTTTTTCACCCTAACACCCCATGAGTCAATTAATTTATCCGGGTCTTGTTTTGAGAAACCATTACGCCATCGTCCGTGAGTTAGGACATGGGGGTTTTGGACGGACTTATTTAGCCCAAGACCAACATCGGTTTGATGAACTTTGCGTTTTAAAAGAATTTTCTCCCCAGGTGCAGGGCAGTTTTGCTTTAAAAAAATCCCAGGAATTATTTGAGAGAGAAGCGGAGATTCTCTATAAATTAAAACATCCCCAAATCCCTCGATTTCGTGAATTATTTCGAGAAACAATTGATAATAAAGGTTATTTATTTTTTGTACAGGATTATGTTGAGGGGTTCAACTATCGGAGTTTACTGAATCAACACACTTTTACAGAAGCCGAAGTCATACAATTATTATTTCAAATTTTACCTATATTAGACTATATTCATAGTTATGGCGTGATTCATCGAGATATTTCTCCTGATAATATGATTCAACGTCAAGCTGATGGTTTACCGATGTTAATTGATTTCGGCGGCGTTAAATTAATTCAAGCCAAAGTAGAATCGGAATTAGCAGTACAAGGGGGTCAAAATCCCTCACCTACGAGATTAGGAAAAGTGGGGTATGCTCCCGATGAACAAATGCGTTTGGGTATGGTTTATCCCAATAGTGATTTGTATGCTTTAGCGGCAACTATGTTAGTTTTATTAACCCGAAAGGAACCCCAACAATTAATTGATCCACAAACTTTAAGTTGGAATTGGAGAAAATACACCCAATTAAATCCTAAATTTGGGGAAATATTAGATAAAATGTTAGCCTATCGTCACAGCGATCGCTTTTCATCGGTTCAGGATGTTCTAGTCGCTCTTTCCGCCATAAATCCACCCCCAAAAACCTCTATAAATCCCACTCAACCCATCCTAAATCAGAGCTTATTCCCCCAACCTTTTTCCCCTCAAGCCGCAAAATCTTCTCAGATCAAAATGCCTTTATTGGTATTTATTGCTATTTTAACTTTGGGGATTTTTGGATGGTTGGGAGGACGTTATGGGTTAAATCATTATGCAAATCAAGATTTAAACCAACTCTCAAAAACGGAGGAAAAACGACAAAAAGCATTACAAGAACAACGGCGTTTATTAAATATTGATTTCAACTTTTTTGTGAATTTAGTTAACGAAGAATTTTATACTCGCTATCCCGAACAACGGGGAAGAACCTTAACAGATACACCCTCCGATGCAATTTGGCGAGAAAAATGGGATCAAATTGCAGATCAGTTTTTACAACATTTAGCGAAACTTAGTGATCAATCTCGGATAAAATTAGGAACCTATAGTAATGATCTATATCGCTTAAAAGCACAAGCGAATCAGTTAAATTTAAGCAGTAAATCCTTATCTGATTTAGCAGACGCTAAATTTTTTAATTTATTTCCAGAACAATCGAGAAATTCTGATTTATTAGGATTACCAATAGGACAAGTTTGGCAAGCTGTTACCGATGATATAGTTAAAAATTTAGAAGCGGGAACGGCTTGGGAACGGGTAGAGTTTGCTTCTAAAAAAACTCGAAAAACCTTAAAAGATCGGTTAAAACCTGGAGAGGGAAAAATCTATATTGCTCGCTTTAATAAAAATCAAGATTTACGGGTGCGTCTCAAATCCCCAGAATCCTCAACTTTACTTTCCATTTATACACAAAAAGCTCAATCCTTGCTGGGAGATTCTGCTAAAAACCGTTGGTCAGGTCGTTTACCCGATTCTGGTGATTATCAAGTCGTTGTGGTGTCTAAATATTCCCGACCGTTTGACTATGAGTTAACCCTAGAAACTCGTTAAGAAGTTTATCATTGTTGATAAGTATTCAAACGAACCGAAAAGTTATCGGCTATCTGTGATAATTGAATATTTCTAATTGTCTAGGTTCAGGTTCTCATCCATGCCAGACTCTCAAGGATATTAAATTTTATGGAAAAAATAAAAGTTGGGATTTTATATTCATTAAGCGGAACTATGGCGATGAGCGCGACGCCATTGTTAGAAGCAACCTTGATGGCGATCGCAGAAATTAATGCTCAAGGCGGGATTTTAGGGTATGAAATTGAACCGGTGATTGAAGACGGTGCTTCCAATATTTCTGTCTTTGAAGACAAAGCCAGAAAATTATTAGAAATTGATCAAGTGGCTACGGTATTTGGCTGTTGGACATCGATGGCCCGTAAAGCTGTTAAACCGATATTTGAACAGTTTAATATTTTACTCTGGTATCCCCTTCAATACGAAGGTTTAGAATCTTCTCCTAATATTTTTTATAGCGGCTCCTGTTTGAATCAACAAATTCAACCAGTGATTAGTTGGTCACTCGAAAACTTAGGCAAACGATTTTATTTATTGGGTTCGGATTATGTATTTCCCCGCACGGCTAATAAATTAGTCAAATCCCTTCTTAAACACGAGGGAGGAACGGTCGTGGGAGAACATTATTTTCCCTGTGGAGATAAAAACTTTACTGATATTATTCACGAAATCCAAGATCTAAAGCCAGATATTATTTTTAATACATTAAATGGAGATAGCAATTTTTATTTTTATAACAGCTATTATCATGCGGGAATTAAACCATCGGATCTGCCGATTATGGCCATGAGTATTTCCGAGTCGGAAGTTCAGAGTATCGGTAAAGCCAGTATCGGTCACTATGCTGGCTGGAGTTATTTTCAAAGTTTAAATACTCCCAATAATCAAGAATTTGTTAATAACTTTAAAGCCTTATATGGTCAAGAAAGAGTCACTTCTGATCCCATTGAAGCCGCTTATTTTCAAGTTTATCTCTGGAAACAATCCGTAGAAAATGCAAAAAGTTTTGAAACCGATGCAGTCCGACAAGCTGCTTATCATCAAATCTTTCATGCCCCAGGGGGATTAGTTAAAATTGAACCAAATCATCATTTATGTAAACACTGTTATATTGGTCGCGTCACCGAAGTTAAACAGTTTGAGATTATTTGGAAAAGTCCTAATTTAATTAAACCTTTACCCTGGTTAGGAGTAGAAGAATTAAAAAATTTTCCTCAAGCTGATTTAGTTATTGATATGTTAGCCGAGTTATCCCAAGGGATTCAATACAGTTGTTTATTAGAGCAAAATAGCCTCAGTTTACAAATAACTATGGCAAAATTACAACTTGAAATTGAAGAACGCCAACGGATTGAAATTGCCTTACAAGAGGTCAATAAAGAATTAAAATATATGGCAATTACCGATAGTTTAACTAAACTCTCTAATCGATATTGGTTTAATGAATGTTTGAAATCTCTATGGCATCAAAATCTACAGAATAAAACCCCCTTAGCATTAATTTTATGTGATATTGATTATTTTAAAAATTATAATGATACCTACGGTCATCAAATGGGGGATTACTGTTTGCAACAGGTTGCTCAAGCGATTAAAAAAGCCGTCAGAAATACTTGTGATATTGTCGCTCGTTATGGCGGAGAAGAATTTGCGGTAATCCTACCCCGCACCGCCTTATTTGATGCCTCACAAGTGGCTACTCGGATTAATCTGGAAGTCCAACAACTTGAGATTCCTCATTTAAACTCTTTAGTTGAGAAGTATGTGACACTCAGTTTAGGAGTTGCTAGTCAAATTCCCCGATTGAATTCTTCTCCTGAATTGTTAATTTCTGAAGCTGATAAAGCCCTTTATCAAGCGAAACATAATGGTAAAAATCAATGGTGTTTACACTATGTTTAAGATGAAGGGAACAGGGAATAGGTAATGGGTAATGGGTAATGGGTAATGGGTAATAGGGAATATTTACTAGCCATAAAATCTTGTGATAATAACCGAAAAATAAATCACTTTCGAGCTATTTGTATAACTGATTTAGACTTGCTATATTCCCTATTTTATTTAGGCAGAGCGTCTTTCTAGCTGTAAGCGTTGTTCCGATTGAATTGAATTAATCCAAAGCGGAATAAATGTTTTCAACCATTTTTCTCCTTGAATTCCATACAAACGGTGTCTTCTTAATTGTTCTATAATAGATTGGCTTCCGGGTAAAGTTAATTGTTCCATGTCGCGCTCAATCCACCGTTGCATTAATGCCCCAGTTATTTCAGGATGAAACTGAAAACCATAGGCGGTTTTTCCATAGCAAAATGCTTGGTTTGCAAAGGTTTTTCCCGTGGCTAATAATACGGCTCCAGAGGGTAATTCAAAGCCTTCTCGATGCCAGTGGTAAACATATTCCAGAGAATTAAAATAATCCTGTCCTTCTATCGTTGGAGTAATGGGAAAATAGCCAATTTCTCGAATTTCCTGGGGATGAACAGATACTTTTGCTCCTAAAACTTTGGCTAAAAGTTGCGCCCCTAAACAAATGCCTAAATAGGGTTTTTTAGACTCCAAAACTAGAGGAATCCAGTTTAGTTCGGTGCGAATATGGGGTAAACTATTCTCATCATTGGCGCTCATTGACCCCCCAAAAACAATCACCCCATCATGTTTGTCTAAATGTCCCGGTAAACTGTCCCCATGACTAGGAAGGCGAATATCGAGTTTATAACCATAGGATGTTAGAATTTGTCCCACCCGTCCCGTCTCGGAAGTAGGTTGGTGAATAATAACGAGAATATGTTTCATGCGTCTGATGATTCCAATAAACTATTCAAACAAACCACAAGTTAGTCTATTATTAAACAATAAAACACTATGGGTATTCTAGTATAGTTTTCCCAGATAATTGTTGTATTTTTTAATACATTTTAGTAAAGAAATATTAATTAATTCCTGCAAAAACTGAGAAAACCTTGATTAACTCTTTAAACTGACACCACTCCGACGTTCATCTCCAGCCCCAAATAACTCTCCATCTGCGGTTCTAACTAAAGTATGAACACCGCCAAAAAACATATTTTTTTCCGGCCATAATCTGATTATATCCTGTTCAGATAAATCAAGACTATTAATAATTTCAGTATCAAAACCGGGTTCTATATCCAAGCGATGATTTTCCCAATGAAACCGAGGGTTACTAACCGCATCTTCCACGGAAAAATTAAAATCAATTAAATTTAATAGGACTTGTAAAATAGCTGTCCTAATCCGATTTGAACCTCCAGAACCCATGACAAATTCTGGTTTACCCTGATTTAATACTAAAGTTGGAGACATCATTGAGGAGATTCTGACATTTTCCGGCCAGAGATGAAATCCCAGGGGGTTTAGGTCTTCTTCTCCTAACATATTATTAACCATAATTCCCGTTCCCGGAATCATATATCCCGAACCTTCTCCATTAGAAGTTGTAACACTCGCGGCATTTCCTTCTTGATCTAAAACACTAATATGGGTGGTACTTCCCCATTTATTCACCGCATGAATTAACGGTTGTTGATAACTAGAGGCAGAAGATAAAAAAGTATCTGTAATATTATCTTGATATAAATTACCATCTAACCGATCTGTCCTGGCAATATTAGTTAATTGCATGACGGTTTTTACAAGCTCTAAATATTGGCGACTCCCAAACTCAATTCCACTCAAATCAACGGCTGATAACAACTCTAAGGCAAAAGCAATTAAGGTTCCGCCCGCACTCGGTGGTGGATTAGTTAATATGGTTTTTCCTCGATAGTTAATTGTTAAAGGTTCCCGTTCAATTACCCTATAATTATTCAGATCTTCTAAAGTTAAATGTCCGCCACTATTTTGACAATCTCTCACCAAATTTTGAGCGATTTCTCCTTGATAAAATTCTGCCCTTCCTCCCGAGATTAAAGCCTCTAAAGTCTGGGCAAAGTTATTCATAATTAAGCGATCGCCCGTCTTTAAAATATCACCTTCAGGAGCATAAATTTCCCGTCCTTCCGCCGTTGTTAATAGAATAGGTTGTAACAAATTAGAGAAGGTATAAGCCTGAAAAGAATTAACTTCTACCCCCTGTTTTGCTAAACCGATCGCGGGTTCCGCCACTACAGAAAAAGGCAAACGTCCCAGGGTTTCATGAACCCGAATTACCCCTGCCCAAACCCCCGGAACTGCCATCGAACCTAAACCAATATGAAATTCCTGAATTATCCTACCAAAATTAACCCCAACTGGATAAAAATTTAACTCCGATATCGGACATTTATATCGGGGAGTTTGAGTAAAAAAATCAAATAAAATATTCTGATTTGTATGGGTATGAGCCAATAAAAATCCCCCACCAGCGAGGGAAGTTAAACCCGGTTCGGTAACACAAGCCGTCAAAATACAAGCCACCGCCGCATCAAAAGCATTACCACCCGCCTCAAACATTGCCAAACCTGCGGCAACGGTTTCTGGATGTCCTGCGGCTATTACCCCGTTTGTTTTCTTCATACTTTTTTAAATTTTCGAGGTCAACGTTTCAGGATACAATAGATTTTCCATCTAAAAAGTTTCACTTCCTGCGATTAAGCCTTTTCAGTATCAAGTTTTTCTCTGCGTACAAGTCAAACCCTCAGTTTTTTTGAAGTCAAACTTGTGACTGGACATAGAATTCTTAGCTAAAGCGTTTTTAAATTTTGGATGAGGAACTTCTTACCCATAAAATAATTCAAGATAACTAAGCACTTTCACCAGCTACTGTGGCGTCAAAACCTTTGAATATGATGGATTCTTTGCGTACCTTACGATTCATGCCTCAACACCCCCTTACCCGTGCTCTGCTACTGGGACTATTTTCTTCGGGCGCGGTTTTGTTGGGAGTTGTCCCAGATGGGTTAGTATCAACGGCTTCTGGTTTCAATACCGTTGTTCTGGCCCAACAGTCCCCAGAATTTAGTGAAGCTGAAATTCGGAATTATGCCCGTGCTGTCCTAGGAATTGAACCCAGACGCCAGACCGCCTATAACGAAATTCAAGCGATATTTGGAGCCGGGAAGTCTCTCCCGAATGTGGTTTGCAGTGAAACCCAAGCTATTAATAGCCTTGATAAAGGTGTTCGAGATATTGCGGTGAATTACTGCACCCAAGCAAAATCTATCATTGAAACTAACGAGTTAACCATTACTCGTTTCAATCAAATTACCCAAAGTCAACAGGCTGACCCCGCGTTACAAAAACGGATTCAAGGGGAACTCCAGCGCCTACAAAACTGATCTGAGATTTTCTCAAATTTAACTCTATATATGATGAACCTGCTATGAAAACTACATTACTATTTCGTCAAATTCTATCGAAATCCTTAACCGTTGCGATTCTATCCGGTTGTGGTGGTTTTATTGGATGGAGTCAAACACCCTCCCAAGCTTTTCCGTCCTTAAGTTGGGGTTCGCCCGCCCAGGCTCAAGATAGTTTTAACTATAGTGAAGAAACGATTAAAAATTATGCCCGGGCAGCCTTGGCCCTAGAATCCCGACGTCATGAAGTAGCCAATGAAATTAAAAAAATTGTTGGAGATGTTCCCCGAATTATTTGTGACCAACCCACCAGTTTTAATGCCTTACCCGGAAATGCGCCTCAATTAGCAGTGAGTTACTGTGACCAAGCAAAACGAATTATTGAATCAAAGGGATTAACAATTTCTCAGTTCAATGATATGACCCGTCATCAACAAAATGATCCGCGTTTTAGACAACGAATTCAAGCGGAAATTTTAAAATTATTACAATCAGGCGCAAACTAACCGTTGTTGCGCTTGGGCGCATCAAGAGGGGCTAGAGCAACGATAACGAAACCTTTTATGTTGTTGCGCTTCAGCGCACTAAGAGGGGGCTAAAGCCCAACAACGAAACCTTTTATGTTGTTGCGCTTCAGCGCATCCAGAAGGGCTAGAGCAACGACAACGATTTTTTTAAGATTAATTATAGATACCTAATCACATTAAAATATAGGATATCTATAATAATTTCAAGGATTAAATCAATGACGGAATCGTTTATTAAGTTAGAACAGGATAACGATATTGTAATGTTGGGTAAGGATACATTTACGGTATCAAGGTTGAAAGAGTTGATGACTGAGAATATGAGGACTAGACTTTTTTACAGCCAAAAACTCTACAGTAACTCTGATGTCACTGCGATTGTGTCCGAAATCTTATGCAAAGATTTAACAATAACAGATAAATCAATACAACTGAAATTAAATCAATTTAGATTAGTATTTCCTCCTAACGGAATAGATGGTCAGTTACTCCAATTAAAGTCTGGAAAGTGGATTTCAGGTAAAATCAGATTTCAAGTTGATGTAAATAAGCAAGGAAATACCGTGAATACTGAATTACAATTTGCTGCTGATGAAATAATATCTAACGAAGAAGAACAGAACAACATTAATTATGATAACAGTTTAGATAAAATTAGAGCAGAATTAAACGAAATGAAAGCTATTTAATGATCGGGTTTGGATATTCTGACACTATTTAAAGTTAAGGTTAGGTTTGAAGACCAAACCCCTAGGGTAAATATTAAACGTTTTCAAGATTATAGACAGGTTTTGGGCTAGGATACCCCCACCGTATAAACTCTTGAGTATGTCAATGAAATTCAGTCACAGACAAACAAAAACCTCTCAAATCCTTTAAAATCAGGTAAAATTTATTCAGTGTGCCGAAGGGGATGAGATCATGAATATTGAATTCAACGATGAAGCAGAAATAGATGTTTTTGGGTTGATGAAACATAACGTGATGTTTGATAAACTCCCCCCAGAAGTGCAACAGTGGGCAGAAAGTTTACCTTGGAATGAACGTCGTTATGTTCTCTCTTTATGTTATATTTTATGTGCATCTTCCCCGGAAAAACAAGCGGAATTTTTAGATGAATATACCGCCGATGGTTTAATGGCGAAGATGTTAGAAGATATTGATACCCTGCAAAGAGTCAAACAATATCTCAGTGGTTTTCAAATAAAAGCCCCCTTAAATGAATTGGTTTTGCGAGAGTATATTAGACAATTCTATATTCATTCTGCCCAGGATGCTCGATGCCAACCCAGTCAATATTTAGAATCTGCTTTAAAATTAGCATTAAGCCCAAAAGACAAAGATAATGTTTTTAATTATATTATCGGATTTGAAATGATCAAACTCCTATTTCAAATGAGTTGGGTACAACATGAACGACTCTCTCGCCTACAAACTAATCAAGATTATTTTATTAAAAATTATCTCAAACCGATTCAACACGCCCATAAAGTTAATGGAATTATTGTTCCTAAAGATGAGCGGGTATTTTTCGCCAAACGGGATTTTTATGTACAGAAACCCGAAATAAAATCAAGGAAATTAATTGAGTTAGTTATGGCAACCTTTACCACTAGCCAAGTGATTGCTTGTGGATTCTCCCTCACCCGTCATAGTCGAGCCTTCGATTTTGATTATGACTATATTTTTAACTCTAATGAACCCGATAGCATTTTTCCTTGGGGTTCAGAATCCATGATAGGATAGAGAATAGGAATTATTTTCTAATAACCCAGATCCAATTATTAGCAAACAGTTGATCAACTCTTTTCTAATAACTCTGACACTGATAACTTGTACGGGCAGGTTGGTGTGAGATATTTGTTAATCACCTAAATCTCGATGAACCCGCCCCTACAACTGATAACAGATTACTGATAACTGTACTATGCTTTTATCCAAAGGTTTTGAAGTGGAAATGTATACCGGAACTCCCCAAGGTGACGTGGTGGGACTGTCCGATAAAATTGTAGCGGATTTAGAGGGATTTGTCCGCGAACCCGATAGTCGCAATGTTGAGTACACCACCGCCCCCCTGTGTAATTATGATCGGTTGTTGTGTGCCTTAGTTCGACCGCGGCGGGAACTCCGAAAATATTTACAAAAGTTGGGCGACTATACCATTATCCCCGGAAGCACCCTACCCCTCGGCGGTACGGAGAATTTTTATCGCTCCGATCCCCAGAATCCCTATCATGATTATATTGAACAAACCTATGGTACGGATGTAGTCACGGCTAGTATTCATATTAATGTGGGTATCCCTGACCTCGAACAGTTAATGCGGGCTATTCGTTTAGTGCGGGTGGAAGCTCCTTTATATTTAGCGATGAGTGCTTCTTCTCCGTTTTTGGGCGGCAAAGTGACCGGATATCATTCCACCCGTTGGCATTTATTCCCCAAAACCCCGGCTTTTGTCCCCTTGTTTGAAAGCCATCGCCATTTTATCGACTGGACAGAAACCCAACTCCAACAAAAAACCATGCAGAATGTTCGTCACCTGTGGTCATCGGTACGACCCAATGGCGATCGCCGTCCCTATAATTTAAACCGTCTGGAACTGAGAATTTGTGATTTGATGGTCAACCCCATCGCCCTGTTAGCGATCACAGCGTTATTAGAAGCTCGGATCTGGCAAATGTTAGAGAATCCTGACCTTGATCCGTTGCAACAGAGTCAATTACCAGAAAATAGCCGGGCTCAGGATTTAGTCGAAATCGCTGATCAGAATGAGATTCTAGTGGCTCACCAGAGTTTAGACGCCCAACTGCGGCATTGGAAAGACGGTAGCACGATTTCCGCTAGAGATTGGATTGAACAAATTTATGCCGAAGTTTGGCCAACTGCCAAAAAACACGGGTTTAGTTGCTTTCTGTCTCCGGTGAAAAAGCTGCTGCGAGAGGGGTCTACCGCCCAACAGTGGTTACGGCTATCGGAACAGGGCCATGATCCTCGCTTTATTATTCAACAGGCGATTCAGGAGATGGCAACCCAGGAACAAGAGTTTGAAGATCAAATTTGTCAACCCCTGATAGCCTGAAAAAAGGCCCATTTTTAGATGAGAATATCTTATCGATAAATTTCTTTACAAAGTATAAAGAAAAACTATAGATTTATTACTCATCAACCGGGTTGATCCGACCCAAAAGCCCTTGTTTCCTGGTCTAATTACCTCATGCCCCACGTTGTCTTAGTTCAGCCACAAATCCCTCCCAATACCGGAAATATCGCCCGTACCTGTGCAGCAACCTGTACTGAATTACATTTAGTCGGGCCACTGGGTTTTGAAATTAGCGATCGCTACCTCAAACGAGCCGGATTAGATTATTGGCCCTACGTTAAACTCACCCAGCACTCAGATTTCTCCAGCTTTCAAACCCATCAACAACAATGCGGCGGCCGTTTGCTGGGGTTTAGTACAAAAGGGGCTTCTAACTATATCCAGTTCCAGTTTCAAGATTCCGACTGGCTACTTTTTGGCAGTGAAACCACCGGACTTTCTGCCGATGTGTTGGAGACTTGCACCGCAACGGTTTATATTCCGATGAATCAGCCCGGGGTGAGAAGTTTAAATCTTTCCGTGAGTGTTGCGGTCAGTTTATTTGAGGCACGCCGCCAACTCGGTTATTTGGGGTAAAGTCCATCCCTCAAAGGCTGATATTGTGTTAATCCCAGAATCCACCCTAATCTGATAACTTTTTTTTATAAATGACCGGATTCAATTCTCCCCCGACAGTGATAGATTTTATTCATCTAAACGGGGGCTTTTTTTCCGTTAAAAAAACAGCTAGAATCCTTGACTAGCCTTAGCTAAAGGGTCTTATCTGTTAAATTTAATCCCGGTTGCTCCTTGATCCCCAGAAATTCACATCCCCAGATCCGGTGTTGTATTTCTGGTAGGAACTGGTGTAAATTCTCATCTGAACTCTATTATTAGGGTTCACTCACGTTTAAAGATCCTCGACCCTCAAGGTTTATTGTTTATCTATCCTTAATTTTCAGGGTTCGCATTTTGATCTAAGTTTGGCTTTGGTTGCCGAAATTGAAAAATCAAGGTAATCTGACGTAATCAAGATTATCACCAGTGATTTAATTCAATAATTAATGTGATTAATTTCACTGATATTAGGTTCTTGAGCGGTTCGAGGACAGTCAGCACGCTTCTCCATAGGAGGTCGTTCTTTGAAAGGAACAGTTCCAAATCATGATCAACCTGTTGCTATGCCTAATTTAGATTCCAATTTAGATCAGACTGCAACAGGCCAGACCAAACAACAGGTCGCATACTCTGGCAGTCACAAGGTTTATACCTCTGTTGCATTTCTCGGTTTAGCCATGGCTTCTGGCATCCTTATGCCCAAAGCCAATGATCACGCCATGGCTACAGAGTTATCCAATTCTGAGTCAAGTCCCACGATGCAATCCCCTGGGCCGATGGCTGCATCTTCTCCGGTCGCAGGAAATTCAACCTCCGGCGCACAAGCATCCAAATCGGATTGGCAGCCGTCTCTGTTGCGAAGCCTTTCTAGTCTGAATACAGATCAGAAGGCGACGAATAACCAGAGTCAGTCTAGGGATTTAGGGTTAAAAAAACTGGATAAGACTAGCGTAGAAGCCCTGGGTATACCAGAGTCTCGGCCGAGTGTTACCTCGGAATCGTTACCTGAATCATCTGCGCTGACCGAATCTCAGTCGGAATTCAATCATCAGATTCCTTCTGCTTCTGGGGTTGAAACCTCGGCAACTCAGGATACTGTATATCCATCGATGGAGGTTTCGGGATCTCCAACTGCCCCTGATCAGCAAGGGGAGCAAACCAATAGGGCCGCTACCTCGCCTGATCCTAATTCTTTAGATACTCTCTCCCAAGAGATTTCTGGAGCGTTTGTGATTCCGAATGATGCCAGCGCCCAAACGGTCTCGGAAGTTTATCAGGTCGGTTCGGGTGATACCTTAGCTCGAATTGCTAAACTGCATAATGTTTCCGTAGATGCCATTATCAGAGCGAATCAGCTAACTGATCCTAATATTCTGAGTGTCAATCAGAATCTAAAAATCCCTAAGCAACTGGCGAGTAGTTTCCCTAGTAATCCGTCCTCTGTAACGCCAAATCCATGGCAAGACCTTCAGGTTCGTCCAGATGCTGACCCCTCTCCACAACAAGCCTCTGCCCCAACAGACTTGGGCCTTTTAGGGGGGAGATTGCCTCAAGCCGTGCTTCCGGCAGTCCTTCCCTCAGAACTCAGAAGTAGTAATACAGTCGTTGCTAATCTTCCAGAGGGAGATATGACTGATCTGAGTTCGATTCCCACCAATAGCACTTTAAATCAACTCTCGCTGAATCAACTGGCGAACCGGGCGATGGATACGGTCGAGTATTCTACTCCTGTAGCAACCGCAGCCGTGGCGATTCCCGTTGATGCCAAGTTTTCTTCCTTATCTGAACAGGTGGCAGTTCAAGCGGTTTCTGTTCGCAAATCAGAAGCCGTCAACAAATTGTATACTGATCGCCTCAGATCCGAAGTCGAACGCTTACGGGAAGAATATAAGGTTCAGAGCGACTATCAGGTGCTTAACGTATCTGTGGAACCAGCCGAACAGCCCAAGGTTGAAGCCTTGGCGACCCACGGAAAGAATCGGCAAAAACGGATTAATCCTGAGTTCAATCCCCAAGCCTATTCCTCGGAAAAGGTGGCCCCATCCGAACAGAACTTGGCTGCGGAACAGTTAGCTCAGTTGTCTCCCCATGGCATGACGTCTCCGGTTGCTCAACGGCAACCCGCATCCAGACGTTCTGTGGTAGCCACTGCCCCCGTCGGTTCTAAGCCTTACGATCCTTTAAGCAACGCGGCTTTGGGTCAGATGGTTTCGCCGCAGTTACCCCCTCTCTCTGGGCCAGATGTTTATTTGCCCAGTGGGTCTATGCGCTTTAATGGCTATATTTGGCCATCATCGGGTATTCTAACCTCCGGTTACGGTTGGCGCTGGGGACGAATGCACCGGGGAATTGATATTGCGGGGCCCATCGGAACTCCGATTGTGGCGGCTGCCCCTGGGGTGGTTTCCTATGCCGGATGGAATGATGGAGGCTATGGCAACTTAGTCGAAATTGAACATCCCGACGGCAGTTTAACGGTTTACGCCCATAACGATCGCATCCTGGTCAGCGAAGGCCAAAAAGTGGCTCAAGGTGATCAAATTTCCGAAATGGGAACCACCGGTCGCAGTACAGGGCCCCATTTGCACTTTGAAATTCATCCCAATGACCAAGGTGCAATTAACCCGATGGCCGTCCTACCTCCAGAAAGTTCTGCGGTGTCGCAAAATTATTAGGATGTTGGGCTTGAGGTATTGCAGTATTACTGGGTAGAAGGTCAGATCTTAAACAAGATCTGATTACGCCCTTTGTCTCTCATCTGCCTCCTTTGCTCCGGCTGTTTCATGTTTGAGAATTGTAGCCTGCTTTTTATAGCAGTCGCGTGCATCACTTTAGGCGCGACTGCTATAGTATTAATTATAGGAAATATATCTCCTATTCCCTACGGAGTAAGACTTATATCCCTATCCGGTTTCTCAACTAAATAGAGATACTATTAATCTCCTATTTTACTGGTTATCTCCTGAATTTTTTAGGGTACTTATTAAAGTTTTTCAATCAATTGCTCATCCATTATCACTGCTAATAATATTGACCGGATTGGATATCTTTTTCCTTGAGAGCCTCGGAAATTCTTGACTTTTTTCGGATATTCTATTAGAATATTTATCATTGTTTTTTGACAAAAAAATTGCGATTGATTAATGATTTTATCAAGTAGCGATCACTCTTTCTGACCCGACTTTAAAACAGCCGTGGGCTGGGGGGATAAAACCTAGTTTCGACTCAAATTTCTAGCTTACCGATCGCTTTAAGTTGAAACAGATCAGTCACTTCGCTCTTACCAGTCAACAGCCAACAGCTATACTATTGATTGCTTCATGCGAATTATAAGGAGTAAAAACTCAAATGAACAAAGGTGAATTAGTGGACGCCGTCGCAGAACGGGCCAGTGTGACCAAAAAACAAGCTGATGCGGTGTTAACGGCAGCATTAGAAACCATTATGGAAGCAGTTTCTAATGACGACAAAGTAACACTGGTTGGCTTTGGTTCCTTTGAGTCCCGCGAACGGAAAGCCCGTGAGGGTCGTAACCCGAAAACTGGCGAAAAAATGGAAATTCCGGCCACCAAAGTCCCTGCTTTTTCATCCGGCAAACTATTCAAGGAAAAAGTTGCCCAGACTAAAGCCGAACCCGACAGTGATGAGGACTAATTTCTAGGCGTGGAAGCAACCCATTCACCCCGTCATGGCGGAAACTTGATTTGGGCTGCGACCGTGGCCGACTGCTCTCCCTCGGATATTCTGGATTTTTCCGCCAGTATTAATCCTTGGGGGCCGCCCTTGTCGGCTTTGGATGCAATTCAAAGCCATCTGAGGGATTTAAAAGCCTATCCCAACCCCGACTATGGGGAATTGAGGGAAGCGATCGCAACTCAGATCAACCGCGAAACAGGATCGGACTTGCTTGGGGCGGATTGGATTTTACCCGGAAATGGGGCAGCAGAGTTACTGACCTGGGCAGGACGGGAACTAGCCGCACTAGATGCGACCTATTTACTGACTCCTGCCTTTGGCGACTATGGCCGGGCACTCAAGGCTTTTGAGGGGAATGTGATTGAGTGTCCGCTTTGGATGGCTTCTGTTGAGTTGGATTTTTCTATGCCTCAACCCTTGAATCTTAACTCGGGGTTATTGTTCAATAATCCCCATAACCCCACCGGAAAACTATTTGCTGCTGAGATATTATTAGAATCCTTAAAACAGTTTGCTTTGGTGGTGGTGGATGAGGCATTTATGGATTTTCTCCGTCCCACCAAACAGCAAAGTTTAGTGTCTTGGGTGAAGGACTATGAAAATTTAGTGATTTTGCGATCGCTGACCAAATTCTATAGTTTGCCTGGACTGCGTTTAGGATATGCGATCGCCCATCCCCAACGCTTAGAAAAATGGCAACACTGGCGCGATCCGTGGCCTGTGAATAGTTTGGCGGTGGCGGCCGGAATTGCTGTTTTAAAAGATAAGGAATTTCAACAACAAACCTGGAATTGGTTAGAAAATTCCCGACCTCAATTATATCATAATTTAGCCAATATATCAGGATTAAAACCCTATGCGGGTGTCGCTAATTTTATTTTAGTAAAATCTGATGTTTCGGTTTCTAAATTGCAATTAAATCTATTAAAAAAATATCGCATTCTAATTAGAGATTGTTTAAGTTTTCCCAGTTTAGGCGATCGCTATTTCCGAGTTGCCGTTAGAACAGAAGCCGAAAATCAAAGGTTAATTGAGGGGTTAAAGTGGGTAATGGGTAATGGGTAATGGGTAATGGGTAATGGGTAATGGGTAATGGGTAATGGGTAATGGGTAAT